>NZ_QPMM01000001.1 GCF_003419895.1 Chitinophaga silvatica
ATATCTGTTGCCGTTACACTGGTAGCTTCACTCGGTCCTGCATTGGTGGCAGTGATAGTAAAGGTTACTTCACTACCCGCATCAGGAGTGCTGTTACTGATAATTTTTACAATGCTGATGTTAGCAACAGGTACCGGCACCGGTGTTACGCTGCTGTTATTGTTGCTTGGCTTTCTGTCGATTTCAGTTCCACTGATAGTAGCGGAATTACTGTAGACACCAGTGGCCAGTACTTTGGCAGTAATGGTAAGAGTGGCAGCGGAGTCTTTTTCCAACTCACCAATCGTCCATATACCATTGGTGTAAGTACCAGCAGTAGCGCCTGTATTAACCAGGGAATATCCACTTTGCAGTACATCATTTACAGTAACCCCGGTAGCCTTGCTGGCGCCATGATTTATTGCTTTAACAGTGAATACAACATTGGTACCTACGTCAGGCGTACTGTGATCAACTGATTTGATTACTTCCAGATCAGCAACCGGTATACGTGTTACAGTTACATTGCTGCTGTTGTTAGAAGTAGTAGGATCGTGTTCACTACCAGTAATGCTTGCGGTATTGGTATAATTGCCTTCCGGATTTACGGTGGCAGTAATTGTTAAAGTTTGAATATTTCCGCTGCTCATTGTACCGATAGTCCATTTTCCGTTGCTTGCATTGTATGCTGATGCCGGTGTAGCACTACCGAAAGAATACCCTGAAGGTAAGAGGTCATTGACAACTACTCCGTTGGCGGTACTAGGACCGTTGTTAGTGGCGGTTAGCGTAAATGTTACTTCTGATCCGGCATCCGCAGTATTATTATTAACTGTTTTAACAATTGCAAGATCCGCTGCAGGAATTACAGTAGGCGCTGTGATGGAAGCCTCGTTATCTGTAAGGTCTTTGTCTTTGGTATCGGACTTAACGGTTGCAATATTATTATAATCTCCGCCTGCTTTAACTTTTGCTGTAATAGCCAATGTAATTATCTGGCCATTGGTAAGATTGCCTGCAGACCAAATACCAGTAACCGAATTATAGTTACCTGTTCCACCAGTTTGTGTATGTGATAAATATGTATATCCATCTTTAAGAAGATCAGTCAACACTACGTTAGCTGCAGTACTTGGGCCATTATTGGTAACCTTAATGGTAAATTTCACCTGGTCACCTGCGTAAACCGTAGATTTATCAATAATTTTTTCCACCTTCAAATTGGCTACTGCTACCGGGGCTGGAGTGACGGAGCTGCTATTGTTGGTAGTAACCCTATCTGCTTCGTTACCTGCGATAGTGGCAGTATTTTTATAAGTACCACTGGCATTTACAGTAGCCTTAATAGTAAGCGTGGCTGTAGCGTTGACACTAAGGTTGCCTATAGTCCAGATATTGCCACTTACAGAGCCTGTAGTTGTTTCTTTATCAACAAGAGTATAACCGTTAGGTAGGGCATCAGTTACTTTCACTCCTGTAGCATCACTAACACCAAGGTTCTTAGCTGTAAGGGTAAAGGTAACCGGGCTGCCAACATCGGGGTTAGTAATGTCAACGTCTTTTTTGATCGAGAGATCTGCTACCGGAGTGCGTACTACTGTTACACTGCTTTTATCGTTAGTAGAAACCGGATCAAATTCTGTACCGCTGATAGTAGCAATATTCTCGTAATTACCATTTGGTTTTACAGTAGCCGTTATCGTTAAATTTGTGACACCATTTGCTGCGAGGGATCCAATAGTCCATACTCCGGTATATTGATCATATTGGTTTAATGGAGTAGCAGACTTAAAGGTAAATCCATCAGGCAACAGATCATTTACTACTACATTAGTGGCATCACTTACTCCTTTATTTTCTGCCTTTAAAGTGAATTTTACATCGCTTCCTGCATCTGCGGGATTGTTATTGACCGATTTAGTGATTTGCAGATCAGCCACAGGCCTTACAACCGGTGTAACATTTCTGCTGTTGTTTGTTGGAACGGTATCTTTTTCATTACCTGTAATAGTAGCACTGTTGGTATAGTTGCCTGTTGGTTTAACCGTGGCAGATATTATCAGGGATATTGTCTGATCTTTAGTGAGTGTACCAATTGTCCAAATTCCTGAAACATTGTCGTAAACACCAGTTGGACTGGCGGATACATACGTATAACCAGTAGGTAAAACATCAGTAACTTTTACTTTCGTGGCCTGACTTGGTCCGGCATTGTTGGCAGTCAATGTAAATTGTACATTGCTACCGGCATCAGGATTAGGATTATTGATGGTTTTTGTGATGGAAAGATCTGTCAGTTGTGTAACTGTAGCTGTTACAGAAGCTGAATTATTATTCAGATTATTGTCTTTCTCCTGTAAAGTACCAGATGCTGTATTTGTATAATTGCCATCCGGCAGAACGGTAGCATTGATCTGTAACGTGGCACTGGCTCCCGGACTCAGTGTACCAACGGTCCATACGCCATTATCATAAGAGCCGGTAGATTGACTAGTGCTATTGAATTTATACCCGCTCGGATTATTTTCCGTAACAACAATATTATTAGCAATGCTAGGTCCGTTGTTCTTAACAGTAATTGTAAAGTTCACTTGCTCACCAACTTGTGGTTTGTCGTTGTCTATTGTTTTGGTTACAAGTAAGTCGGCTACCTGACTTATTATCAGATTTGTAACAGCATTATTATTAACCAGGGTAGTTTCATCTTCATTACCGGATACATGCGCATGCAGATCGTAACTGTTGGCATCTGGTAAAAGTTTTCCTACCAGTGTCAATGTTTTACTGGCATTAGCGGCCAGATCTCCAATCTCCCAACTACCGGCACCCGGTTTAAAGTCCGTCTGGTTTTTACTAACAAATGAATAGCCATCAGGTAAGAATACATTATCAAGTATTACACCGGTGGAAGGACTAGGCCCATTATTTTTCACCGTAATAGTAAACGTAATATTATTATCTACTTCACGAGTACCGCTAGGGGTAATGGTTACCTGCAAGTCGGTACGCGGTTTTACAGGTGGTGGTGTAATAGATGCACTATTATTGTTCGGATTAGAATCGTTGTCTGTGGTAGAAGTAGTTGCTGTGTTACCATAATTTACATTGGCGGTGAATTTCGCAACAATCGTCAGCGTTACTTCCTGATCTTTTAATAGTGTACCTACTCTCCAAAGCCCATTATTTTGAGTATAACTTCCTTGTGTAGATGTTGCAGATATAAAAGTGTAACCGTTAGACAGCAAATCTGTAGCATTAGCATCATAACAGCTGTTAGGCCCGGTATTCTTCACTTTTATAAGGAAAGTCACAGTATCCAATGGATAGATCGGATTGGTAGTGGTTATAACATCTTTAGTTATACTTAAGTCTACTGCCTCTTTTGGAATGATGTTTACACTGGAACTATTGTTACTTAATTTCGGATCATGATCTGTAGTAGTGATAGTGGCCGTGTTATTAAAGTTGGAGCGGTCAATATCCTCCAGCACCGTTGCCTTAAAAGTCTGAGTTTGTGCTATGTTAACAGGCATAGTACCCAGGTTCCAGGTAAACTGACGCAGGGCAGGATCATATGTCATACCTGCAGGTAATTGGGCCGCTGGTTCTAAACCATTTGGTAGTTTATCTATTACTACAACATTGTCGGCATCACTTGGTCCGTTGTTGAGAGCACTCAGGGTATAAGTTACAATCGATAATACATCCGGGTTAGCATTATCAACTGTTTTGGTGATCTGTACGTCCGCCGAAGGTTTAGGCGTTAACGTTACAGAAGCATTATTATTACCAGGATTATTATCTCCAGGATGATTGCTGGATGCCATATTACTATATGGTCCTGTGGCATTTACCAACATGGTATAGGTAAGTGTGGCAGAGGCACCTGCATTAAATCTACTAAGTGTCCAGACTTTAGTAGCAGGATCATAATTACCGGCAGAGGGGGTGGCCGAAATCAGTGTAAATCCATTATCGGGAAGTTCTGCTATGTCTACATTTACAGCATCTCCCGCACCACGATTGGTGGCTGTAATTGTGAACACAACGTTTTCTCCAACATATGGAGAGGTATTGGAAGTTGTTTTGCTTACCTCAATATCAGGACGGGAAATGGTTACCGGGGTCGGAGAAATATCATCCATTGGTACTCCATTGCCATTGGCATCCGGATTAGTACCATTAACGGAGGTATCCCTGACTGCGCCGGTACCAGCCATGGCAAGAGAAATGGCTGTTGCATTAAAGGTGCCGTATTGACCGTTATTTTTTAAATTTATAATCACCGTAACTGTGGCAGTAGCGCCAGGTGCAAGGGTGGCTCCGGCAGCTAAAAGTTGGGTATTCGCACCTGATCCGGTAAAGGCATTGTTACCACTGATGCCGCTGAAGTTCCGCGACTGTATGGTAAAAGTCATCGGACTATTAAAGGTTTCACTCAGGTCGGAATTTACTTGTACCTGGCTGAGTGGAATCCCTCCATAGTTTTTGATGGTATAGGTATATGTTATATTGTAGGAACCATCGTTTTGAATAGCAGCCGGTGATGCTGCCAGTGCAATACCAATCATGGGAAACTGATAATTGGCAAAGGATATATCGCTTACTGGTATTTCACCTAGTGAAGCGCTTCCACTTACACCGGTAATATTTTTATAGGTTCCTGACTGCGCCTGTATGTTTGTTATACAACAAAGCAGTATTATGGCAGTCAACCAATATTTTATAGCAAGGAAAATTTTCTTCGTCATAATAGTATCGTTGAGCTGCTAGAGAAATTTAACATTGATAGAAACAGTGATGACAGCGGTTTCACCGGGTGCAAGCGAAGCAGTGTCGGCGAGCAAAAGGTTTATATCATTTTTACCATCAAATGAATCGTTTTGGCCAAGTAGATTGGTTGACGTATGTCCGGTAATCTTATAGGAAGTATTGGCAGGTAATCCCAGTTGTATATTATCTGTCAGCATAATATTATTAATCGTTACTGCAGTTCCCGGATTTTTGAGGGTAAAAGTAAATGTCATATCATAGGTGCCATCTGAGTTTAATACTGGTTGAGTTGCGGTTTTAATCACACTTATTCCACAATCATCTACTGCAACTTTAGCATCTGAACTAGTAGCCTGACATACACCATTGCTGATCGTCCACCTGAATGTATAATTACCTTTTCCCAGGCTTGTGACATTTGCGGATGGATTGTGTATATCACTGATTACTGGTGTAACACCAGCAGGATTGCTAATGATCGACCAGGTTCCTGTACCAACAGTAGGATTATTGGCCCCTAATGTAAGTGGAGTATACAAACAAATTCCTTGTGGATCACCTGCAACAGACGGTGAAGGCATGTCATAAACCTTTATAGGAAGTTCACTGTAGCTGGTACAACTACCGGAGTTGATGGTCCAGCGAACCATATACGCACCTGCAGGAACATTGCTCACTGTAGTATGAGGGTCGGTTGGATCGAAAGTAAGTGTAACGGGAGAACCATCTGCTTTGGTGATAGTCCATATACCGGTTTCATCACTTTGTGGTGTATTGCCATTTAGGCTTATATCCTTAGTTGTTCCGGTAAGAATACACTGTTCGCCATCTACAATATTACCAACGTTTGCAACAGCTGGATTTGGAGGAGCAGAGCTGATATTTATGTTCAGTAAAGCTGTTTTTGAAGGACAAACACCATTGCTTACTGTCCAGCGAACAGTATATTGACCAACCAATGCATTTGTAATTCTTGTAGATGGTGCATTAATACCTTCAATTGTGGCGGTACTTCCGTCAGGGGCATCTTCTATGCTCCAGGTACCGATTCCGTTTACAGGAGTAATAGCATTCAATAAAATATTATCAGTACAGGCATTGCTCTGATCAGTTCCGGGTTGTGCAGCAGAAGGATCGGCAGAAATAACGACACGGATTATGTCTGAATTACTGGTACAGAATCCGTTTGAGACTGTCCAGCTAAAAACGTAGATACCAGGTACCAGCTTCTTAACTTTTGAATTATGGGAAGTTGGATCAGTAATCTCCGGATCATTAGCCCCGGCGGGTTTGCTGTCAAGGGTCCAGATACCGGTACCGTTTAATGGTATGGTGGCATTTAATATGATGGCGGTATCGGCGGTAGTTAGACAGATTGCCTGGTCTTCTCCTGCATTGGCTGCAGATGGTAGCGCACTGCTGATAACGGTGGTCTCTGCACTTGTACTCGCACAGTCGCCAGATTCACCGATTGTATAAGTGAATATATAAGTATTACCGGGAGTCATGTTTGTGATCACTGCTGAACTACCGGAATTCGGCGTGATTACTGGCCCTGTAGGTCCACTGGTTTGGGTCCAGCTTCCCATACTTCCTTCATTCCCACTTACCACGGCAGAAGAGGCATTACATAATTGCTGGGTGGTTGTTTGCACTTTTGCATTTTCTCGTACGGTCACTACTATGTCATCGGTACTAATCGGACAATCCGGACCACTGTTGGCTGTCCAGCGAAGGGTATAAGTACCTGTTTGCAGTTTGGAGATCGAAGTTTTTGGATCTGAAGGATTGGCAAAAGTTGGATTGGATGGTCCGCTTATTACACTCCATGTACCAATGCCGCTGTTGATCGTATTGGCATTCAGGTTAGTAGTGGATGTACCACATATTGTCTGATCCGGACCAGCATTAGCAGGAGTAGGTGGATTAGAAATGTTGAATGTAACCTCCGCAAAATTAGATTCACAGGCGCCATTGCTGATTGTCCAGCGGAATATATAACGGCCACTGTTGAGATTATTTACTGATGTTGTATTTGATAAAGGATCTGTGATGATAATACCACCCGGGCCTTGTTGTTGTGTCCAGGTACCAACACCAATAGCAGGTGTATTGCCCGCTAAATTAATAGTAGTGGCACCGCATAGACTTTGGCTGCTTCCTGCTGCAGCAGCAGTAGCAGAAGTTGAAACAGTATATAAAACGGTATCACGGGTAAGAGGGCAACCATTTCTGCTTAAGCTCCATTCAAGGAGGTAATTTCCATCGGCAGGCACAGTAACACTTGTGTTGTTTTTTGCATCGTCGGTGAAACTAAGAGCTTGAGTGCTCAAGAGTGTCCAATGCCCTACTTCTGTAGGATCAGGAGAATTACCGGCAAGATTGAATGTGGTGGTTCCGGCAGGCAAACATTTGTCGGGTCCGGCATCCGCTTGCTGAGGACCGGCTGTAGAAGTAGTGGTGATATGAACGTTGGCCGAGCTTTTTCCGCATGAATTGCTTACTGTCCAGGTGAAAGTATAGGCTGTATTGGCAGCCAGACCATTTACTGTGGCATAAGGATCGGTAGGGTCTGTGAAGGTCACACCTGCAGCAGGCGTAACTGTCCAGAGGCCGTTTTCATTTAGTTTGGGAACATTACCTTGTAATTTATATGGAGAAGAATTACAAATAGTGACATCAGGTCCGGCAGCTGCGGCTGTTGGGTTTCTGTCTGAAACCACAACTTGTACGTCTGCCTGCTGATTTGGGCAACCTATTCCGCCAGTTATGATCCAACGGAATACATAAGTACCATTCAGAAGATCAGAGATTAGGGTAGTGGGATCTTTTTTATCATCGATTGTTGCAATACCCGGCCCACTAACCTGTGACCAGGCTCCTGAACCTATGGCAGGTATGTTACCAGCAAGATGTGTTTCTACAATATTACATGCCAATACCTGTTTGGTACCTGCATTCGCGGCGGTTGGTGATTGTGATAATTGAACATATACATCGGCATATTGATCCTGGCATCCCCCCTGCCCATGGTTAGTAGTACGTTTTAAACGTACCAGATAGGTGCCAGGGATTGTGTATTGTGGTAAAATAAGCGGTTGGGCAGCATCTTCAAAATCACTTACCGGCACACCAGCAGGAGCACTGATTAATGCCCATTGTGTTTTATCTCCACCGGTATAGCTATAATTTACTGTTACAAAGGAAGCATCACAGGGTACTATTAACGGTGAAACAGCACTGATAGTAGGTGGAGAAGTATAATTGACAGTATAATTGGCGGATGTATTACAACCAGTTGATGGATTATTGATAGTATAACGGAAAACACTTTTTACGCCTGTAAGATTTTTGATTTCGGTTGAAGGATTGTTTGGTGATACGATATCTCCTGTACCTGACATCCTGGTCCAGGTTAGAGTTTCACCTGCATATGCAGGTGAGAGGCCGGTAATGATGGTAGAAACACGACCATCACAGAAAGTAACACTGGCATCTTTGGCAACAGTTACGGACTGCGTACCTACTGGTACTTCAAGAAGTATATCCGCCACTCCATTTACGCAAGGGCCCTGCACAGTCCATCTTAGTTTATACGTTCCTGCTATGAGGTTGGTAACGGTAGCTTTATTATCGTGAATATTATTGAACTTCGGAACAGATGGGCCACTCAGTACAGACCAGGTGCCTTGCTGACCATTAGTATTGTCGCCACCATACGACGCATTCATGTAAGCGGTTTGCGTAGTGGTATAACAGTTACTTAATACCTGGTTGGCGCCTGCACTGACAGGAGATATACCACCCGGATTAGTAACTACAATATCATCGGAGCTGCGACATGAATTAGTACTGATGAGAGTCCAACGTAGTGTTGCACTGCCTGATTGCCCGGCATCTGCACTGATAGCCAGGTCTGGATTATTTGAATTTGCTGAATTGAAACTGATACCGTGAGCATCTCCAATAATTGTCCAGGTACCAGTTTCGCCTGTACCACCTGCATTGCCGTGCAGTACAGTACCGGGAGCGCATACACTGATGTCAGGACCTGCATCGGCTATAGTAGCCGGATAGGTATTGTAAATTACTTCGTCGTAAATGAGTGAACCATCTTCACACTTGGCTGATAACCTGAATTTATAAGTGTTTCCGGCGGTGTAACCTGTTACATTTGTTGTTAAACTGTTAGGATTGCTTATTAATACAGCTGGCCCACTTACCTGAGACCAAACTGGATTGATAAGAATTCGGCCACTACTTGAGCCAGACAGAATAAATTTGTCTTTAGGACAAATCGAGGTGGTTACACCTGCGTTAATGGTACAGTTTTGTGCAAATAACACATTGGTCGCTGATAGGCATAGGATTACCAGGACGCAACTCCGAAGTAGTTCGCGCATAATATAGGGATAGGGAATAAAATAATTCTACTATGTAATAAATATACTACAAAGATATATATGTAATGTGAAATATGAGCTTAACAGAATATATATATTAATTAACTAATTATTTATAATAACAATATGTATGGGTGTGTTTATCCATTGTTAATAGATAGTCTTCTTCATCTTACATATTTATACTTCAGACCTTATATATTTGTATATCTTTCTTTAAGATACTTTTGGTGTAAGTGAGTGGTAGAATATATAAAAAAGAAGCGATTGTAATCAATATATTCCGTCAACTGGGCGTACTTAACAGCACATTAATTCTTATTGCATTTCATATTTAATAATTAGGGGTAGAAGATGTTTTGTTTTAGCATCAAACTATTTAAGAGTGCTTATTCCCTAATACAGAAATACCTATAACTGCAAGGGAATACCTTCAAACTAAAATTTTATTAATTATTAAAAATATCAATTATCTTGTTTTCAAACATCTAACATTTACTGATAATAATATCTGGTTTCACTGCATGCAGGTTATCAACTGTCATTATACTTCTTGTAAGTTTATTTGCAGGCAGCAGGCTATACTGGAAATAACGTTTCCTTAATAAACACCACTATACTTATTGTATACTTTTGTAGTATGATAAACAACGAATTGGCAAGGTTTCATTTTCGCAGGTTCTGTACTGAAAGTGATATGAGTGCCTATGATGAGTTGTACCGCTTATTATATAGCAGGCTTGTACACTTGTCGGCAGCAATAGTTGGCTCGTTTCACCTGGCAGAAGAAGTTGTGTCGGATGTTTTTATAATGATTTGGCAGAAACGTCAGGAGTTGGCCGCCGTCGACAATCCAGTTGTTTATATTTATATCAGTACCCGAAATCGCTCTCTCAATACAGTACAACAGCAGAAGCGGCACCGGCATACAAGTCTGGAGCTACTCGATACCGATGCGCTTGCGATGAGCCCAGATCCCGAACACGGTATGATTTCCGCAGAGATTATTCAAAAAATAGAAGCTGCCATTCGAAGCTTGCCAGATCGCTGCCAGCTGATTTTCCGGCTCGTAAAGCAAGATGGCTTAAGATATAAAGAAGTGGCAGAGTTGCTGGATATTTCCCCCAAAACAGTAGATGCTCAACTAGCCATTGCCGTTAAAAAAATAGCTGCAGCTATCCGATTAGATATGCCACAAGAACTGGCACAGGCTTTTCTGTTTCGCTAACCCCTCACATCCCTAAAAAAAATCAGAACCTCTTTAGGGAATTTCTTCAAACAATATTGTCCTTATATTATGATGCATGATCGAATCTGGTACCTACTTGGTCGTAAGGTGGCGAATGAACTACTTCCGGAAGAGGCAGAGGAACTGGAGCACTTGCTGCAACAATACCCCGACGCTTCCTATGTGAAAGAAATATTGATGCAGTCCTGGAAGGATAAGCAAAAAGAGTTTACGTCAGGTGATATCGAAGCCGCATTACTACGGAATAAACAACGACTGCTGGAAGTGCAGTCGCAAATGCCAACGGAACCAATACCTGCCAAACGAAATAGCAAAGTATTCCGTCTTTCGCTTCGTGTTGCCAGTGTTGCCGCTGCTGCAGTTTTATTATTCCTGGTTAGCCGCATATGGCTGGGAAGAGGAGAGAACGACAAACGTGAGCAACCTGCATTACAACAATTGGTAACGAAAACCGGTAGTCGTACATATATTAAACTAACCGATGGTACCAGTGTATGGCTTAATGCAGGTAGTAAATTACATTATCCGAAACAATTTGAAGGTAAAAACAGAGAGGTAACATTAGAGGGAGAAGCTTATTTCGAAGTAGCAACCGATGCTAATCATCCTTTCATCGTAAAAACAAATGCCTGCTCGATTCGTGTACTAGGTACATCCTTTAACGTTCGGTTTTATCCGGATGAAAAAATGGCCACTACTTCCTTAGTAACAGGTTCAATAGAAGTAGTAGCAGATAGAAGAACAGTACGACTTCAACCAAATGAAAAATTAACTATTCCATATAGCTTACCAGCAACTAATACAGCCAACGTTGAAACACCACCTATTAAATTAAGTACTCTCACACCAGTGAAAGATAATATTGTAGTGGAAACAGCATGGAAAGATAACAAACTTGCCTTTAAGAAATTGGCACTAAGTGAGGTGGTACAATTGATGGAAAGATGGTATGGTGCAGAAATACATTTTAAAAGTGAACAAAAGAAAAGCCTGGTATTTTCAGGAGTATTTGAAAATGAAAGCCTTACAGAAGCGCTGCAAGCGCTTGAAATGAGCGGAGGTTTTCATTTCACTAAAGATAAAAACAACATTTACTGGATAGAGTAGTTACCAGAGAGAAAATTCAATAACATATAAATACGGCAGTAAAACCGAAAAAAAAACGGGAAATGTTGAGACCATTTCCCGTCGAAAAATCGGTTAATGACTCTGCTATTGCGTAAACAGTCACTTTATCAATTAACCAACAAATCAAAGGTATGAAAAAAACTACAGTGGTGAGTTGGCTTCCCCCTGGGCGGAGCCTCAAAAAACTGTTTATTTTTATGAAGCTCTTCGCAATTTTTCTTTTTGTAATGTGTATGCATGCAAGTGCTTCCGTTTATTCGCAGCATTCTATCTCTGTCAAATTAAACAAAGCCAATTTAGAAAAAGCATTTACACAGATTGAAGAACAATCCGGTTTCCGTTTTGTCTATAACAACGATAATCTACCATTGTGGCATAAAGTAAGTCTTGATGCCAAAGATATGCCTATCAATGAAGTTCTGTCTTTAATGCTGGCCAATACCAATCTTGGTTTTCGCATGATGCAGAACAATCTGATAGTAATTGCCCCGGTAGCTACAGTGAAGAAAGATATTACGGTAAAAGGTCGTATCGTAAACCCTGCTGGCGAACCATTGCAAATGGTAAGCATCAGGTTGAAAAACAGTAATATTGGAGTATTAACTAATGAAAAAGGGGAGTTCGAACTGAATGTACCTGAGGAGGGAATGCTTATATTATCCTATGTAGGTTTTATACAGCAGGAAGTACCTGTAAGTGCCAGTATGATGAATATCGTGCTTCAACCAAACTCCAATTCCATGGAGGAAGTAGTGGTTGTAGGTTATGGTGTTCAACGTAAAATTTCTACTACAGGTGCGGTGGATCAGATCTCCGGTAAGCAACTGGCAGAACGTCCTATTGCCAATATTTTCCAGGGATTGCAAGGTGCAAGTCCTGGTCTGAATATTAATTATTCTGGTGGTAAACCTGGTTCTACTCCTAATATTAATATTCGTGGGGTGGGTTCAATCGTTTCAAATGCAAGCGCTGTAACAACACCTCTCATCATCATCGATGGAGTTTCATCTACTACAGAAGATTTTTTCCGCATTAATGCTAATGATGTAAATACTGTTACTATACTACGAGATGCCGCATCTGCAGCCATTTATGGCGCTCGCGCTGCATTCGGAGTTATTCTTATTACCACTAAATCAGGTACTGCCGGAAGCCGCCAGAAAATAAGTTATAATAACTATTATGCCTGGTCTAAACCTACCGTGCTTCCAAATCAGGTAACTGATCCCTATATCTTCTCCCGTGTGCTTGAAACTTCAACAGATAACACTCCCTGGGATTATGTAAATTATTCCGATTATTATTATCAATGGGCAAAAGAGCGTTCCGATAATCCTTCTGTAGAAGATATCCGTATCGATCCGAATGATCCTACTAAGTGGATATATATGGGTAGTAACAACTGGAATGACTTCTTCTTCAATAAATCCAGCATGTCTGCAAGCCACAGCATTTCATTGAGTGGTGGAGGAGAGAGTGCTAAGGGACGTCCTTTTGGTTATTTACTATCGGGCGACTATACAAAAGAAAATGGCCTGAACCGCCTTGCAAAAGATGATTGGGGCCGTTATGGATTGCGCGGGCGAATGAATTTTACACCATTATCCTGGCTGAAGGTCGACAACAATCTGAACATTTACCAAACCCAGACCGATGCTCCTGCCTATAAGATCACTGATGTATATTATCTGATGCCAACACAGGTAGCTATCAATCCGGATGGCACCTGGGCCAATACTGCGGCCGGCAGATTAGGCGCACAGCTATCAAATGGAGGACGCGATATGCAGACCCGCTTCGGTTTTCAGAACGTAGTACGTGGCGTAGCCAGCTTCCTGGATAATGATCTCCAAATCACAGGAAGTGCATCCTTTAAACGTGAGTTATGGAAGTATAATACAGATAACCGGAAATATAGTATAGGATATGGTCCTAATGATATCCGCGAAGAAGGTGGAAATGGTTTGGTATCTGTTAGAAATGGTATTTTAAAGCAAGATGTTTATGATCTGTATGCCAATTATACTAAACGCTTAAAAGATCACGAAATCAGATTGCTGGCCGGTTATAACCAGGAGAAATACGAATGGTCATATGAAGATGCAGCCCGCACTGTGTTGATTTCTTCATCACTTCCATACCTCGGTCTTACTACGGGAACGCCTACTGTTGGCGCTCAGTATACTGCTTATTCCCTTCGTGGAGTATTTGGCCGTTTGAACTATTCCTATAAGAATAAATATATAATTGAAGGTAATGGACGTGTAGACGAAACTTCCCGCTTCCTGGCCAGAAAAAGAAGAGGCTTCTTCCCTTCAGTTTCCGGTGCATGGGTTGCTACCGAGGAACCGTTTATGAAAGATATTACCCGTGTACTTTCAACACTTAAGTTTCGCTTATCTTATGGCTCTCTCGGTAACCAGGTAACTGAGAACTTCCGTGCTATTCCAAGTTTACCTGTTGGTAACAGCGGATATATTATTGATGGTCAAAAGCCTACAATTATTACCAATTCTCCTTTACTGCCGGTGGACCCGGAAACCTATACCTGGGAAAAAGTAAAAACCTTTAACCTTGGTGGAGATTTCGGTTTACTGAAAGATCGCTTACTGATAGGTGTGGATTTATATGACCGTCGCACAATTGGTATGCTTACAGATGCAATGAAATTACCTGCTGTATTAGGTGTGGCACCACCACCTACCAATGCAGCCAACCTCAGTACAAAGGGTTGGGAACTCTCTGTAAACTACCGCGATGAGGTTAGAGTAGGAGGTAAACCTTTAAATTTTGGTGCTAAATTCATTCTGTCTGATTCCCGCACAAAGATTACGAAATACGATAAAAATGCACTTGGACTCCTGAGCGATTACCGTGTAGGACAATATACCGGTGAAATATGGGGTCTTGTAAATGATGGTTATTTCAAAAACCAACAGGAAATTGATGCGTTGGATGAATCTGCGCTTATTCCTTGGGGAGCGCTGGATATTGTTCCGGGATGGCCTAAATATGTAGATCAGAATGGTGATAAGAAAATTACTAAAGGCAATGGTACCGTTAATGATCCTGGTGATTACCGCATAATTGGTAACAATAGTTCTCGCTACCGTTACGGAATTAACCTGGATGCAAGCTGGAATAACTTTGATGTGTCTGTATTCCTGCAAGGGGTAGCAAAGCGTGATTTCTATCCTCGTCACTATTTATTCTGGGGTCCTTATCAACAACCTTATGCAGGTGTTTATCCATGGAACCTCGACTTCTATCGTGGAGCTTCTGAAACCGGGGCAGATCGCGAACGTCATTCCCAGTCTTATATAAATGCTGGTCTGGCTGATGCAAATACCAACTCTTATTTCCCTGTTTTACAGTCCTGGCTTGCCGATGCAAATTATGGTGCAGGGTTGGATATTCCACAAACCAAATACCTGTTGAACGGAGCTTATCTGCGTGTAAAAAATGTGACCATAGGTTACACTCTCCCTAACACTCTAACTAAACGTTTCAAGGTAAGTCGCCTACGTCTATTCGCTACAGGTGAAAACCTGTTTGAGTTCTCCGCCATCAAAAAATACTTTGATCCGGAAGCAATTGAAGATGGCTATGGATGGGCGTATCCGTTCTCCCGCAAATATGCCTTCGGCTTAAACCTTGATTTTTAAGATCAAAAATGTGAATTCAAAATGTTAACATTTCGTAATATACTCTTTGCCCTGGTAGCAATTGTATCACTACCTGCGTGCAAGCAAAGCTTCCTGGATCTTTATCCTCAAACCTCTGTTCCTCCTGCTCTGTTTTTTCAGACAGAAGAAGATTTGAAAATGTATACGCTGGGGTTACTGTCTGTGCGTGATCGTGGTAATTATCTTTCTGATCAGGATACCGATGATAAAGCTACCACAGGTGCCGTGGAAGTAAAGACTATCATGACCGGTACTGCTACCTCCCAGACAATTACTGGTGGCTGGTCCTGGGATCGACTGCGTAACATTAACTATTTCCTGGATAACTACAATAAAGCGAAGGTAGGGCAGGACGTAAAAGATCACTATGCAGGTATTGCAAGATATTATCGTGCACTTTTTTATTTTGATAAAGTAAAAAGGTTCTCAAATGTACCATGGTATTCTTCAACTATCAATCCAAGTGACACAGTACAACTCTACAAAGGCCGTGACCCAAGGGCGCAGGTTATGGATAGTGTGATAGCAGACCTCGAATTTGCGGCAGCAAATGTACGCACCTCTGTTCCTGTTGGAACTCCAGGTAAATGGGTGATGAAACTAATGCTGGCCAAAATAGCATTATATGAAGGAACCTATCGTCGTTATCATTCGGAACTTGGATTGGAAGCAACTGCAGCCAACCTGCTGGATAAAGCATGGAAAACAGCAGAAGATGTGATGACGAATAGTCCATACAAACTCTCTTCCGATTATGCAGCACTGTTTAATAGTGCAAGTCTAGCTGGTAATTCAGAAGTAATGCTGATGAATGTCTACGATCAGGATCTGGGCCGTAGCGGTAACAATAATACCTATATAAATAACTATGAACAATCTCCTGCCCGGGAGCTGGTACAAACATATCTGATGAAAGATGGTAGTCGATTTACTGCACAGCCAAATTATCAGAATATGCAGGTAGTTCAGGAATTCAAAAATCGCGACCCACGTATTTATGCATCATTTATTACTCCAGGGTTTGTAATGGCTGGAGCTGCAGCTCCCTATATCATGCGATTAAATAAGAACTTCTCGGGCTACCACCAATTAAAAGGGTATATCAACAGCACAGACTCAAAAGTCATCAATAATGTCGATTTTCCGGCTTACCGGTTTGCTGAAGTATTATTGATTTTTGCAGAGGCTAAAGCAGAATCAGGAAGTCTCTCCCAGGCAGATATTGATAAATCCGTAAAGTTGCTGAGAGATCGTGCAGGCATGCCTAATCTGAACATGGCGGCGGCGAATGCAGATGTTGATCCAATCCTTGCTGCCAAGTATTCGAATGTTACCGGTGCTAATAAAGGTGTAATACTCGAAATACGTCGTGAAAAAAGAGTGGAATTCGCAATGGAAGGATTACGATACGACGATTTAATGCGTTGGGGAGCCGGCAAGTCGCTCGAAACAATACCGGAAGGAATGTATTTTCCCGGACTTGGTAAATATGACCTTAACGGAGATGGGATTGAAGATATTATTCTGATAGATAAAGGATCTTCTATACCTCCTGCTGCTCAACAGGAAAGTAATTCTCTGGGAGTGAAACTTGTTTACTACAAAGCAGGTTCTTTTGGTGAAGATGTAACCGTATACCTGAAAAATGGTACTGCAGGCGGAAGTATTGTAACAGATACCCGTAAACGTACCTTCCAGGAACCTAAACATTATTACAGACCAGTTCCGTTTAATGAGGTATTGTTGAACCCTCGTCTGGGCCCACAATTATTTAACTGGGAATAGCTTGAACTATTAATTCTTTCGCACGGAAGCTCTTCTGCTTCCGTGCTTAACCTATAATCGATGGATAGAAGAAAATTATTTAAATCAGGGAGTATTTTACTGGCTGCTTCAGCTCTTGGTAAAGCAAATAATGTAATGGCTACACCGGCAAACAATAAGTCTAAGCTGGTACTTACTGTAGTACATATTACGGATGTACACTTACCCGCAGATGATGCTGTAAAAGCCCGTTTTAAACAATGCCTGGAAGCTGTAAAGAAAGTTAAACCAGATGTTATCCTCAATGGAGGTGATTCTATTATGGATGCCTCCTATAACGATGTCGTAAGGGATAAAGTAACTGCCCAGTGGGCCGCCTGGGATGATTGTGTTAGTGTGCTTAAAGGAACTAATATTTATAGTTGCCTGGGGAACCATGATATGTGGTGGGCCGCACCAGATAAAAACGATCCGATGTATGGAAAGGATTATGTGGTAAATCGATTGAAGATTCCCAACCGCTATTATAGTTTTTCCAGGAATGGCTGGCATTTCATCATATTGGATGGCAATAACAAGAACACATCACTGGATGATGAGCAGTATAAATGGCTGGAAGATGAACTGAATAATTTGAAATCTGGTACACCGGTATTATTGATGTCACACTTCCCGGTATTTGGTGCTACACCTGTATTGGTAGGAGGCAACCACTCAGATAACAAGAAGCTCAAAGACCTCTTCTACAAGCATAAGGATAAGGTACGCATTATGCTGGCCGGTCATAATCATTTATACGATAAGGTACTGTATAATGGCGTCTGGTATTGCTGTAATGGCGCAATGAGTGGATACTGGTGGGGAAAAGGTGATAAGGAATCTACCGGGCCAGGATATTATCTCGAAACACCACCAGGATTTGCTGTACTAAAATTGTATGAAAATGGTACGGTGGAAAACGAGTATGTGGCACATTCTTATTGATGAAATCCGCATGAATAACCTGTTTTAATAGATTTAGGGCCTACTTCGTGTAGGCCTTTGTAGTTCCCTATTTTCCTTGATTACAAGTAGATAATATGAATCTTTCACTTGTATTATTCTTAAGGTTATAGCTGGATAATCAAAGTTATCAACATCTATAATTCTATTTTATTCTTAATTCTTCTTCTTATTTTAGCAGTGTAAAATTGTTTTCCCAGTTATTTTTGAATAAAACATAGCATTTATTATACCTGATTCAGCTTTTTCTACCTTTATTTTATTCACTTGAAAGTTAACTTACGGTTGCTTGAGAGCTCCCTATAACCAAACAAAATTGAAATGAAAAAAACAAAAATCCTTGGAGGTCTATCTTTCTGTGCAGTATTAGCAGTTGCAATGAGTTCGTGTGAGAAAAATATAATTATAGACACTGAAAAGCCTACTCCAGATAAGCAGTTGGTGAACGGTATTGATTCAACCGGAGTTATTGATTCCACCAACATACCAGTTTCTACCAGCGGGCTGATTGCCTATTGGCCACTTGATAGTTGTTCGAATGCAAAGGATGTTACCGGAAATGGACATGATGGTACTGCATTCAATACCACCCTTACAACAGACCGTTTCGGAAATTCCGGCAGCGCTTTTTATTTTAATGGTACAAGTAGTTACATTTCTGTAAATGATAAAGCGGATATTCGTTTAACAAATACAGATTTTACCCTGAGCGCCTGGGTGAAGCTTGATAGCTACAATAGCAGCTGGGGATCTCATATCATGTCAAAAAGGAATCTGGATAGTGGTTTTACCTGGGGGGTAAGAGGATTGTTAGATGTGGCTCCTGGCACCATTGGTTTTGGACCTGGTGGAGGTGCTTCCAATGCAGCCGGTATCAAACAAGTGACTACTGGTAGCTGGCATATGATTACCAATGTTTACAATTATGCCACTCATCAGGTAATTATTTATATTGATGGGGTATTAGATAACGTTAGCTCTGGAATATTGCCAACAAATGCTCCATCAACAGCTAATCTTTACATCGGTAGAGACAATCCTGCCATGCCCACCGCCTATTTTTGGAAAGGATCAATGGATGATATCCGTATTTACAACAGAGTACTGAAGCCTAATGAAGTTAAATCGTTGTATAATCAAACGATGGCACCTGTTGCTTCATTGATTGCTTACTGGCCATTAAATATTTGTGCTGGAGCCAATGATCTGAGTGGTTTGGGTCATAATGGTACTCCAAGCAACATTACTTATACCAAAGACAGGTTAGGTGATAAAACCGGAGCATCTTATTTCAATGGTACAAACAGTTATATCGCTGTGAACGATCAGGTTGATTTACGTTTTGCGAACGTTTCATTCTCAATGAATGCATGGGTAAATCTTGATAGTTATAATTCATCCTGGGGATCTCATATCATGTCAAAGAGATATGCTGACAGCGGATTTACCTGGGGAATCAGAGGGTTATTGGATGTTGCTCCCGGTACAATAGGTTTTGGACCAGGTGGTGGTTCCACTAACGCTGTGGGTATAAAGCAAGTCACTACTGGCAACTGGCATATGATCACCAATGTTTATAATGTTTCTACTAAACAGGTTGGTATTTATATCGATGGCGTACTTGATGCTGTCTCCAACAATATATTACCTGTAAATGCACCTTCTACTGTAAAATTATATATTGGTCGTGATGAGATAAGTCAGCCTACCAGCTACTTTATGAAAGGTGGAATGGAAGATATCCGTATTTACGGAAAAATATTGAGCGCTGCTGAAATCAGGCAGTTGTATAATGCAGTTAATTAATTTGTTAGTTATAATAGAGACGGTTGTAGATCAAAGATCTACAACCGTTTTTTTGTGCCAGGTAACAGTACACCTGATGGGAACAGTGAGGTAACCTTTTGGGCGCCAACTCCTCCATCAATGGGTGATGTATGCCTGCTTTTTCATTAGGAAAATCTATTTTATGGTACCCGCTTTTCACTAGTGCATATTTAATTTACAAAAACATAACACCATCAAAAGAATTAAAGCCTAATAATATGCATCGAACTAATATATAAAATTCCACCAGAACATTTTTTTCATTCCACTGATATATTTACTTTTATGAGAACCAATCACTTAACCCCTATAAAAATTATATCAGTTATGATCAACCATAGTGGCACTGCCACCAGTAAAGTAGTATACTCACCTTTTATCATCAGTGCGAATGACTTCTTCTTCAACACCTTCAAATGCTTGCCAGGTCTGAAGAACGTAAACCTGTTACTACCTGACTTACACGATGTTTTTAATTTACTCCGAATCGCAGAAAAAGCCCTGATGTTGTTTGTTGATGTGGATCATTATGCAGTAAATATGCTGATGCACTTTATGCAGAAAGTGGTTTATCCTGATATAGTGGTGATCGCTACTACAGCTGAATGTGATGTCCAGAAAGCGATCGGGTATTTGCGTATCGGGATGAGAGGCGTTATTATGAAAGACGAACTGAATGAATCAGTAGCGAATGAAATTGTGAGCACCTATCCCAGCAAAGGTTTCCCCATATCGAATGTCATCACGCAAAGGATGGTACATACATTGGTCAATATTGAACGACAACCATTGGATGTTGACCTAAGCAAACGGGAACAACAAATATTACATCATCTTATGAAAGGCGCCAGCTATAAAATGGTCGCCGGCCATTTGGGTATCTCTATCGAAACAGTACGACATCACATTAAGCGATTATATAAGAAACTAGGCATCAGATCTAAAGGAGAGATCATTGCCAAGATGATGGACACACGCATTTATCACCCTTTTATGTAACCTCAACCACCCTTTTATGGGATAGGTCGCTTTTCTTTTACTTCTTTAATTTCGTGCTCGTTTATCACCCCTGAATTCAATGCTGTCTACTGAACTGAATGCTGCTTATAGTATGGTGCAACTGAATGACCTGATGTATCTGACCAGCGGCCAACCAAATATACATGTAGGTATTATCGACGGTCCGGTAGATACTACGCATGAAGACCTTCCCACATCACAGTTTAAAGCAACCGGAGATGCAGCCGTGCAATGCCACTCGAAAACCAGTTACGCCTGTACACATGGTACATTCGTAGCAGGCATTTTAGCTGCCCGGAGAACTGCTCAAAGTCCGGGCATCAGCCCTGCCTGTACTTTCATAGCACGGCCGGTCTTCTGTGAGGCGGCTGATTTTAATCAATGCCCGGCAGTAACAACAGACCACCTGGCGGATGCTTTGCGTTCAGTGATGAACAGTGGCGCACGTGTGATCAATCTAAGCCTGGGCTTAGCGGATGTAAGGATGAAGCGGAGCAATCAACAAAACCTGCAATACATCTTCGAGGAAGCGTTCCGGCGTGGTATCATTATCGTAGGGGCCAGCGGCAATCATGGCCGGATCGGGCATAACCCGCTCTTCGATCATCCCTGGGTAATCCCCGTGGTGGCATGCAAGCAGGATGGTAACCCTGTGGAACATTCGAATATTGGCCGTAGTATAGGCATGCACGGACTGATGGCCCCAGGTTGGAGTTTACCTCATATCAAATCCGGTGGCGGACATATCGCGTTGCAGGGTACCAGTGTGGCAGCTCCTTTTGTGACCGGCAGCATATCCCTGTTATGGTCGTTATATCCGCAGGCCACAGCCGGTGATATACATGCCGCCTTTACGAGATCGCAGGTGGGTAAACGAGGCATCATTCCGCCGTTATTGAACGTTGCGCAGAGCAGATCATATTTAGAACGAATCATCAAAATAAGGTAAAATTAATCATGTTATGAATGTAGAACAATCCATGCAGGAGATTACCCCTATCATTCCATCTGCAGCACCGGTTGCAGAAACACCTGTAGTACCCCAATCAGAACCTTCACCTGCTATCAGTCCACAATGTGGTTGTGGCAGCAGTGGTGGTAATCTGCCTATCGGCCTGGGTGATGTATACGCTATCGGGAATATCTACCCCACCTTCCCTAATAAAAGCCTGGAAGAAGAATACATGTACGCGTACCAGGAATTCAAAGCACAAGGCCCGCCAAATGCGCTATTCTATCAGGTACTCAGCCAGGGTAAAAACCTGTATATCGCCGAACGTATGTGCTGGATATTGAGCATACAGGGTATTGACAGCTACATTTTAATACCACGTTCCAACGTAGAACTCCACCATTTCATAGCTGCACTGGAACCAGTTTTTGTTGGGGAAAGGAAATTTGATGTGGTGCTCGGCACAAGAGGCCCGCTTGCTTCACCGGAACGTTGTAATGGCCTGCAATTACCAACGTTAGTTGCAAATCTTACCTACTACTTTACCTTTAACCAGTTTGTAGATGCCATGGAAGGAAATATTCCCGGCATCCCCAGGAACATAGTAGAGAGCACGCTTTCACAGATGTTGCTTATAACGGATAATGCAGGGGAAACAGACGCCCACCGCGCGCTGAACTATCTTACCGTCCGCTCCCGGGAGATCTATTTCATGGCATGGCAGATGCAGAGTTCAATTGCTGAGGCACCGTACCCACCGGGCGTTTACTTCCTGCAAGGCGTAGATATACAACGGAGCAATGTCCAGGGAACCAGAAGGATTATGGACGTTATCTTCCAATTCCAGGCAAGGGATACGGCCGAAACGATCTATTATTACCTCAAAGTAGATGTAACAGGTATGTTCCCATTCATGGCAAGCAGGCACCTGGCACGCTACTACCCTGCTCCATGATATTTTCCCACGTAAATGAACCTATTTCATTATGACTAAGATCAGCATACCCAAATTTGACCCTGTATATAACACCGTGGTCGCCCTGGGGGGTAACGACACGGATTATCTGCTTACCAATCCTGTGAATAATTTCGTCAGTAATTCCTTTACGATCGAATGCTGGATGCTGGCGGATATCAACACCACGGGTACCATCCTGTCGTACACCGTATCTGGAGAAAGATCACTTGTTATTGCCAACCCTTCCAATATCAACATCTGCATAAATGATGAACAAGTTGCTGATACCGGTATCAGCTTCGTGGATGATGAATGGCACTATTTCTCGCTGACCTGGGAAAGCAAGACAGGCAACCTCTTGTTATACAAAGATGGATCACTGGCATATTCAACGCTGCTGGCAACCGATACCACTATTCCCCCGGATGGGTCATTAGTGATTGGTCAGCTGCAGGGTGATACTACCAGTAACCCCTTTAAAGGCAGGATCACAGCGTTTCGTATCTGGGATAACGTGCGCCCCGAATATCATATCGAACAGGATATGGACCGGAACATCTCCGGTAACGGCCTGCTCGTTCCATGGCAATCGGCAGGCCTCAGCATCCCGATTGATCAGATCAGCGGTAGCTGGTATGTAAAGGACAATGTACAGGAGTCCATCCTTATAGGTAACGTACCGCAACCTTCCGGTGATGGGTCGCACCTGGTGCGATCAGTGAATAATGGGTTGACATGGGAGGACCCCAGACCGGATAAAGATAACCGCTATCAGCACCTTTCGGTACAACAACAAAGTAATACCCTTTGGGCATCCTTACCTACCTGGACTTCCCCCGATGGAGGTACTACCTGGGCGGATACCCACCACAGTACCCATGTTTCGGTCATTACGGCGGTACCGAATTTAGTGGTGGGCATCGGCATGGATAATTCGTTACAGGCAATGGTCGATGGCGCTGCATTTACTCCATTCAACGCTGATCATTCCTATAGCTGGGTCTGTGCCCTCACCAGTCAGATCATTTATGCTGTTACCACAGACCACCAATTAGTATTATCCACACAGGGCGGTACGAAAGGGGCCTTCAAACCGGTCAGCTCATTTATCGACCCGGTAGCAATGGTACAGGCAAATAATAACATAGCAGCGGTGTTAACCACCTCGGGTGAGATCTATTTCTCCATCGACCAGGCGGCTACCTGGATGAAATTAGAAACGGATTCAGTGATGCGCATCGCCTTTATCAATATTATCAATTATGAGCTCTGGGCAATCAATACATCAGGACAGGCATTTCGTACAACAGTGAATATGAAGATGGTGGTGAACTGGCCCTTGAATGAAGGCTACGGTTGCTATGGGTTTGATGATTCGGGCAATGGCAATGATGCGTATATCTCTGTTGGCGCTTCGCAGCATGGTGAGGAGGCGTGGGAAATATCCACAATCACGCGTTCACCGCAATTCATTGAAAGTACTACTGATATGATATCCTACATTGCGGAGAATGCCCGGAGAGAACTTTATCGCGATGCAAAAATGGAAGAGAAAGGCCCTGCTATCGGAGAAGGACTGATGGCTAAATTAGCCGAAGAAGCTACCCTGACAGCACGCAGGAAGATGCAGAAGGGCACCGCTGCAACCGCTCGCAAAGCCCCTAAAAAGGCTGTCGTGGTGAAACCCTCAAAAGGAACCAGACCTTCCTCTTCTAAAAAGTAATGACCATGAGATCTTCTTCACCTACAAACGTATCCATATGAAATATACAATGGGCAATGATGCGGTGGTGCAACATCCGCAAAACCATCCATATCCCATGGAAAGGCCCGGATTTGATGCTGCACGTTTTATTGAAAATACAAACAGCTCGCTCATCCAACCACAATGCGACTGTAAAGCGCTGGCCCCGGCAAGTGGTAGTTGTACTTGCGGTCATGGTGGTACGAAACAATTCATTTATGTTTCAGGAGATATCATTCCCAGGTTCCCTTCACTCAGCCTGGAGAATGAATTTTATCAGGTAGCTGTTACTGACCCCGTAGATCTGCACCTCCCGTTCTCTCTGATCGCGTTCAAGTATTTACGTGAGCCGCGTAATTTGTATATCGCACGGGAGCTGAACTGGATATTTCAGGTGTACGGGTTCCTGGACATGTATGCCATCAAAGTAACGACCAACCGCCAGCTGAGCGAACTGATAGAGTCCCTCGCACCACGCCCCAATGAAATGGTATATGATATTCTGATCGGTGAGAAAATGCCCGGTTATTTGAAAGTCCGTTCCTCACAGCAATTGCAATATGTTATGATAAAGCAATTGTACGAGATCAGCGCAACAGATTACGTAAAAGGTATTATCAAAGCCATTCAGAAATCAGGTTTAGTTGATGCCCGGACGGATAACGATCTAAGCGAACAGG
Organism: Chitinophaga silvatica; assembly: GCF_003419895.1. Taxonomy (GTDB): domain Bacteria; phylum Bacteroidota; class Bacteroidia; order Chitinophagales; family Chitinophagaceae; genus Chitinophaga; species Chitinophaga silvatica. Next base: position 25,166 of record NZ_QPMM01000001.1, read on the forward strand.
CAGCGGATATTTTCTCCAATGCATTGCAGCTGATCAAAAAAAACGGCGATGATGAGAAGTCGCGAGCCATGAACTTTATTGTTTTACGGTACATGGATTTCTACCTGGAAACATGGGCATTGCAATATAAAAATAAGGATGCCTTCCAACTGCAACGTGTCAGTGAGAACCCGGTGGAAGTATATGGGCAGATGAAAATTGTTACCATCATATTTACTTATCAAAGCAAAGTTTCTGCTGCGACAGTGCATTATTCGGTGACGGTAGACGTATCTACGGAGTTCCCATTTATTGTTGTGCCGTGGGCAAAATATTATTCAGGTTATTAATTATTTCAACTAAATCATCTCATATGAAACTACCTACAATTAATTCAACAGGGTCTGTGCCCCGGCATCGTATGACTTTTTATGGTGGAAGGGCTTTTCAGTCTTCACAACAAATAGAGCCTGCGGATCTTCTGCATGACTTCGGGAAAGCATTTAATAAGGCTGGTGATACCGTTGCGAAGGCGCTTGAAAAGCCTGTTCTTGCAGTTGGGAAGGCAATTGGAGCTATTCATAATAGAGATGAAAAGCCAGCTAATAATGGGGGGCATTTAGTTACTTTACCCAAAAACTATCTTCAAGCAATGGGAGATCCATCTATATTCTTTAAGAAAGCAAAATGTCTTGAAGAAAGCGTAGAGCCGGAGGAATACCGTTGTGTAGAAGGATGCCGCAATTCTTCCTCTTCAGACGATTTCCTTGAATGCATTATTAGCTGTGTTTCTGATCCCTATGAGGCATTTGGAGACTGTTTCTAGCAATAGAAAAAGCTGCCTGCAGACAATATGCATGGCAGCTTTTTATTCAACTAATTATCCTTTACCTGAGCTTCGATCAAACACTTAAAAGTTTCCTTTTTATCGTGATGTGAGTTTCCCCTAATCCCTCATCACCCTGCCAGTAAAGGATTTGGAAGTACTTAAAAACGAAAAGAGGATGTATCAAAAGTAATTTGATGGCTCTGAGAATAGCATAAACGAAAATTCTCTCCATCAGGTACCCGAATAAAATAGGGGAAAAATTACTTTTGAGACACCCTCTTTTCGTTTTAGTGCACCGGAGTGTACTTTTCTCGAACCAAAGGTTGCTTCTGGTAGTATGCTGCATGGTGGTCGGCTATTGATCGTGGTGATTTATCATTCTTTTTTCACTAGCCTTAAAAAAATCTTCTAATTTTATCTGCTGATGAAAAGAGAGTGTTCTTGATAAGCTGCGGCTTGGTTGCCAGCTATGTTTTGGTAAAACCCAAACGATCAATTTCTTCATGCTGTCGCATTCCAAGTATAATTGATTGGGCTATCATTCCAGTACTTTCTTACGTTCAATCCTTTCCTTAGCCTCAATGAAGAGATGATGTATTTTCTTCTCCAGCTCTTTCTTAGGAGGCAGTTCTGTCCAATATTCCGCCACCATAATCCCATCCTTGTGCATTTCCAGCAATTCGACTTGTTCTCGTCTGCTTTCGGCACATAAGATTAAACCAATCGGGGATTGCTCTCCTGCTTGTTTTTCGTATTTATCCAACCACTTTAAATATAATTCCATTTGTCCCTTATGCTGGGCTTGGAACTTTCCCAGTTTCAGCTCAACAGCTACCAGACGTTTTAAATTTCGGTGGTAAAACAATAGGTCTAAATAAAAATCTTCGCCATCAATAATCATCCTTTTCTGACGCTCTATAAAGGCAAACCCTTTGCCCAGCTCCAATATGAAAGCTTCTAGTTCCCGAAGTATTGCTTCTTCGAGATCCTTTTCCATATATGTGTTTTGTAATCCGAGAAAGTCTAAAAAATAAGGATTTTTGAAATTATCGTTAATAGCAGGATGGTTACTGGTGTTCTGTATATTCGCAATACCCGTCCGCTCAAATGTTTTGGTTGCAATTTGTTTCCGTAATTCCCTTATACCCAACGTCTGATCAACGGCTAGTTGTGCATAGAAAAGCCTTGCTTCCTGGTGCTTCAACGGTAGTAATTCCACAAAATGCGACCAGCTTAGCTGTCGTGACAATGGTTGGATTGTCTCCAGATCTGTGAATTGCTCAGCAAATTGAAGCATTCTTCTTAAATTTCTTATCTCAAAGTTTCTTCCATAGTGGCTTTTTAATTGTGTCGACAGTGTCGACACAATCTGCTTAGCATACTCCGCCCGCTTATTTTTAAGGATTTCATCATTAATGCGTTGGCCAATCCGCCAGAAAAGTAGCGTAAGAGTACTGTTAGCATATGAAAATACTTGCTGTTGACTTTGCTCGATAAGCTCCGAAAGCTCGATGAATAAAGATTGTTCGATTAACGTTACACTTTTCTTTTTTGCCATTGTACTTATTCTTATCAGCAATCCAATATAGAGGAATGCAGTTTTTTCAGGTTAAATGAATGACCTGAAAGTTAAATACCCAAAGAATAGTATGCGTTAATTGAAAGTTAATGCAGTGAGAGAATAACTCAATTTTAAAAGAATGTATGGTTCGATTTTCCCGGAAAAACTCACTTTTGACGGAAGCCATTATCGAATCGCCCGCCTCAACGAAGCTGTGAGGCTAATATACGCGCTGGACGCGGGTTTAGATAAAAATAAAAATGGACAAACCAAGAGATAATCTCGATTTGTCCACTTTTGTGCCCAGAACTGGATTCGAACCGGGGATGAATATCAATGTGTTATAAACCTTGAGTGTCAATTGAGTGTCGCACTTTTTCAAATTCCTAAAAGAATGTTCTTTTTACACACTTATTAGTACTTCTTCACCTGTCATAACAAATATACCTATTCATAGGTAAATTTCTATCCAATTTATTTATAATACCTAGATAAGTCATTAGTGTGCTAAAACTATTTTTTAAAGTATATCTCTGTAGGATTTAAATTTGTAAATAACAAAAAATGTATGAATCCAATTAATTTAGAAATAAGTGTTAGACATTATTTACCCATTGTTTTTGAATTATTGGGGGAGAGAAAAATTAAACCTTCTCAGTGGCGTAAAATCAATGACAATTATAGAAAAATTAAAAAAGATAGATTCACCAATTATTTAAATAATTCACAAAAACTTTTTGAGGTTAATTTATACGATCTTTTTGATATGATGGAGATAGGAAACAGGCAGGCATATTTTTTTCTTTATCTAATCAAAAGGTCTTTGGAAGAATTGTGTAATGCAATTCCCGAAAACAATAGATATAAACTTAGAGATACACTTTATAATATGCTTGTACAGTTTGATCACAAGCATAGAAATTATATCGGGGAGCTATTGGTATTAAATAACATAGTTAAAAGCCAGCAATTTGAATTAATAGAAATTGAAGAACCAATTACAAATTCAACTTCTGCAGATTTCTTTCTTAGAAACAAAACTACTGGTGCTACAGAACTTTTGGAAGTAGTAAATATTCATATCGATCAACCTAAAGAAGATATTAAAAAATTCATTGAAGGCAAACTAGAAGCCAAGTTTGAAGCAAAAACCAAAAATCAAATTGAGTATAAAAGATTTACTTTGATTCCAGTAGTATGGGCTCCATATAAAATTTTGAGGCAAATTGAAAAATTGTATGATGATGGTGATGGCATTAGATTAGCTTATTCTTTACCACCATGTGCATTTGCCAGTTTTGATGTAGAAAATACTATCAATTTTGTACTGAAATTTGGAACCATCCCAACATTATTTAAAGGACTAAATATTCAAGAATCCATTAAATAAGAATGGATGGATATAATTTATTGAAAATAATTCAATAATACTAGCACAGCTTGGATTAATTATTTTATGAACGACCAAATTAGAGCCAACCTCCCTAAATGTGATCTTGGGTTAATTTCAAATGATACATTAATTCAAGGAATAATAGAAAAAGTTGTAACTTTTACATATAATAGAAAACTATGCATTACTACAATATCCTAGAAAGTATCAAGGAGAAATACAGGTACTTAATTGTACAATCAAGAAAAGATTAAGATAGTTGTTTGGCTAGAATAATGAAAAGATAGAAGAAATAATTATCCTAATTGAATCGTATTACATGAGATACGTTTTAGGGGTTTTAGGGCAAGACTCTATGGCAATATCTATAGCAATAATAAGTTCTAATTTACTGCCATGAAACTATTTGAGTACTTATAACGGAACTTAATCTTGTAATACAATTTCGAGAGAATAACTGGATTTTTCTTTATCGGATATTTTACAAGTTTGTTCAAATAAAATTCAATAAATGTTTAACATTTATCCTAATACATGAAACAAGTAGTAAACAAGATTTGGAAAGACCCCGTATGGAGCAAAGTAATTTCAGTCGGTATCCTCGGATTAATAACCCTACTTTATAATTACATAACATCTCTTTTCAACGGCTCTGATTTCAAGATTGAATTTATTAAGTTCTGGACATTTAAAATTGAATTGTGGAAAGTAGCATTGTTATTTATTTTTTTGTTTGCAATTTTCTGGTTTGTCACAGTTATAAAGAAATTACGTTCCTATAAATACGACCCTGAAATTTTGGAGCTTGACAGGCAATTGTTCCAGAAAATCAGAACAGTAATACTACCTCAGGACACTATTTATCATGTAAAGCAATCAGGGTTTGCAGACGGAGATTTCCCAATGAACCTATTGTTTAAAGTTTTTGAAATTCTGAATGAAGATAAAAAAGCTGATTTTCACTTTTTCAATCCTCAACTTAATAAGAAGAAAAATGAATTATTGGTAGCAATTCAGGAATTACGTAGTATTACCCAAGAGTGCATATTTGGGGTAAGAGGCCAGAAGGGTATGTTGGGAATCCCCAGAGAATGGGTACACGAGCAGCCTGAACGCTATAGACAGGCAGTTGATGATACTGCTATACAAGAAGAAATTATGCTAGAGGCTTACGATAATTTTATTCGAGAAGGAAGATTAATACTAAAAGTCTAACACGTAGTGTAAAAAGAGTGAAATATGGATTTTATTTCACCATTGGAACTGCTGGTACCTCCCTTATAGGGGGAACAATTTTAGGCCGAAGCATGGAGCGGTATAAAAACAAAGTCACATATTTAAAAAAAAAGGTCAATCGTACAACGTATAGCACTTGCTGGGCAATATGGGTGGGGCGAAATTCAAATTCTGTATAATAAAAATCCATGCAATAGTTTATATGTTGCTTCTTTGGAATTATTGAACGAATCCAAACAAAATCTTGATGGTTTTACTGTTCAAATTTCAATTGCTACTGGTGAAACTATTTATAAAGATTCTGGAAGATTTACTCAAAGAGAAGCAATTAAGGATATTTTGCTTGAAAAAGAATTTGCTAGATTGCACGCTTCCACAGTAACTGAAGTTGAAGCTATTAACCCCAACGCTGTACCAGGAGTAACAAAAGATTTACAGTATCGAGTAGATTACGTTTTGCGTAATATCGTTTTTGAAGTTCCATTTTTAAATAGAAAAGAAAAACTATCTTTCTCTTTTCTTATAGATAGCATAAATCTAAATCCACCTGATCTTGTTATTACTTTTAGTCGGAAAGGTTTGGAGACGGTAACTGAGCAAGATGATGAACGAAGAAAGCAATTCCGTCAAATATGGATTGGAATTAGTTCGTCATTTTTCTTTGCAGTGCCAATACCCTCAATCATCAGTCACTCGCCATCGGCTTCATGGGCCGTCTGGCTTACAATACTTGATAGTATCGTAGCCTATTTACTCGCTTGGTTCATTTATTACTTTTGGATTTGGATAAGAAAAAAAGGCTAAGGGCATAAGCTAGAGGTAATTACTCCCGCTCTCACTTTTTATTGTAAGATATGACTTCAAATGAAGATAGATCGGAGGGATCACTCTTCCAGGTTCCAATTATAATATTTTGTATAAGCATTAAATGACTTAAACTATTGATTTATCAACTCAGAACTATTCAAGTAAGATATTTTCTTATTATGTTTATTTACTTCAATTTGCTTTAAGAATTCACCTCTGTTGGAGAGGCTTGATTGTAAACTTTGAAGCCAGTTATTTACATCTACACCGCAAGATTTAAAATGATTCACATCCCAGTTGCGTCTATTAATTTTCTCCAATATGTTTTGAGCTTCAGAAATTCCAATGAACAACGCTATTTTGAGTTTTGCTTCTGCAAGGGTTGCCTGTATAAATGAATTCGGTGCAGCACTCAATGGTCTCATTTGTGAATATTCATCCAATACAGACATTACCTTTCCGAATGAAATATTTCCTTCAAAAGTTAGTGGAGTTTGATTTTTTACCGAATCTACTGCTTCATTAAAAAAAATGTTGTGGTTTTCATATGGTATAGAATATTGGACCCCATTTTTATTATGATACTCTTTAAGGAGAATAGGAATATCAAGGCAGGAATTTAAATCTTGCTTCCATAAAGAATATATGACAAAATGTGGTCTATATTCATTTGACATTGGTAGCTTAATTAACTCTATGCCAATTACCAAAGGACCTACAACATTGTATAATTTGTTTTGTGAATATTCAGTTAATTCAGGAATGGCATTTTGCCAATCATGGGTAATTGCCTTTTTGATTTCAGTAGATATTGTCATTGTTATTATCTAAGGTTTACATTTATTAAGTTAGGAACCTCGATAAACCTAATTACTTTTAATGAGCAATAACTTTTTTATATTAAATTATCACTCTTAGATACCTACTCCTAATTCCATCAAAAGTCAATTCAAGAATATCATCATCTATCGAAAATTCTGATCTCATTTTTTCAGGATGCGATGGCTGGTCTGTGATCAAAGTATTACCATCAATGATATACCTTAAGAGCATTTTTTGCTCTCTTTCATTTTCTATAATACTATATATCAATTCACCATTATTTTTAAATTCCATTCTCACATTTCCATAAACTTCAATGGAAGTTCGATCAGCAGGATCATTTTCCCAGATTCCAATTAATTTATTTTGCATATAAATCAAATTCTTTTAAATGTGCAATGGCCATTTTTTCAAGGGGCTTACCTTGTAAGGAGGTAATAAAATTATTAATAAAAGGAATTAAGCGTGAATCATTTGCTTCTTTCAATAGGGTTATTAAATATCTAAAACGATTTAATTCAGTTGTACCAGGATACTGATCACTCATCCAAACTTCAATTAAGTCCTTATCTGAAATCCTTTTGTTGATTTCAGGAAGCACATTGTTTTTTAAAGCGGTAATGACTTCGTCAACTGTCTGATTAAGTTGTTTATCGGATGTAGTCCACCAAAAATCCGGCGCTCCAGGCATTAACGTGCCTATACGCGCCTGCCAATGGCAATCAGCGACATCTAATTTTTCATTTGAAGTGTTATAATCCACAACCTTTCTCAGAACACTTGAACAAACCCCATAATTAATAGTAAACTTAAGGGTATCTTCATTAGAGCTTTTACTTTTCTGGAAATTAATAATTCCCCAGTTATTTTTTTGATTACTATAAAAGCTATTACCTTTTTTCTTATATCCGGCTTCTTTTAATGTTTGACTTACATTTGAAAGTAACAGTTTAAATTTATCACTTGCCATTTGTTACCAATTTGGAGGTTTTCTAACTACGTTAATTGGTATACTTGAACTTTTTTAAGCCACAAATCTTTTATTCGCTGTAAGTTATGATAATTCGAATTATCCTATATGCCAATTCCCGCTTTTCCAATTCTTTATCGCATATTCGGCTCCAAGACTAGTATACTTTAATTTTTTTACAGAAATTTCTTCTAATACCTGTAAGCATTTTTCAGGATTATATCTCATACAGTATGTAGATGCCATTACAGCTATTTCTGGAATATCGGAATATATTAATTGTAACAATTCTTCCATTCCTCCCTGCGATTTGATCTTTTGAAATATGTTATCGATTCTCCGGGCTTCAATATTTCCTCGTTTATAATCTGCATTTAAAGTATATTGATGCTGGAGAATTGTTGCATCACTGAAATCTTTAATTAAATCTTTAATTTCTTTCATTTTATCTTATTTAGGAAAAATCCAACCAAGGTTTTCTAAAGTTTGAATTCCAAATTGATATTGTGCTTGATAGCTCTGAGTGCTGAGCCATTGGCGAACTGTTAATCTTGCACTGCCTGTAACACTTTGTTGAATTGAAGAATAAAAACCAGATATCTCAGAATGTATCGATCCCGCCCCATGCGGTAACCTAATCAAATTTTCCGTATTATGAATCGCCTCATTGCCAAATCTGACTATATTCCCTTTAGTCTGCTCTACTATATGATGCCATGCCTGTCCGGGTCCGGCAGCTCCCTCTGCTCTCTTAAATGCCCTGAAAGAGCGATAGCCCACACCTGCAACATTTACACCTTCTTCTTCTACTGCATGAATTACGGCTCCTCTACCAATAAGACTTACTCCACTTGTAGCCAATCCCTCTATTCCAAAAGAGGAAAACATTACAACAACAGGAGCAAAATAATTTGTAACGAATTTAAATGATTTTTGTTGACTTCCAATGGCGTTCCGCCATGCTTGCGGTGACCATTCATAAGGATCAGAGACCTGTTGAGAAGCTGGGAAACCATCAATCATTCTATTAGCACTAATTGTTACCTCTGGCAAGTCTATCTTGCGCATTGGCATTGATGCCTCTTTTGCAAAGTTTCGTATCTGAACATTCGACAAGTCAATTCTTGGCCTGCGCGCTGCCGCTAGTACTGCAATTCTGCTAAAACCGTTTGTTTCAAAGTTTCTTATTAACCCATCAAAAGAGCTATTTGTTAGCCTTGAACCATAAACAGTAACTCCATCCAGTGTAATCCCTGGCATGGTACCTTGACCATAGCCGAAAACAAATTGCAGCCAGGTCCAGAATGGATCATCTCCCCTCGGATCAGCAAAGGACAAAGGATTATTAAAGTTGCTGTTGTATGGTGAGATACCTGCATAATCTGTTGCAGCAGGGTCCATTTGCCACCAACGACCTATTTGTGGATCAAGGGTGCGGTATAAGGCATCATACTGATTAAGCCCTATTTCAGTCGTTTGTTCAATCCCGTTGTAATTGAAACGGTTTTCTGCATATTTATTTTTTAAAGCACGGGAACTTATTCCGGCCATTGAAAGCCCAAATGGGTAATAGTGTGTTTCTTCGAGTAATGGACCAGGATTATGAGAGATAATGATGTTGTCAAAATATACATCCTGAATACTTTCATTACTGGTATAGACATATAAAAAACCTGTCTTGCTAACAACGAATCTACTGGTGGCAAGAGTTTGAAGCTGGTCTGGACTTCCTTGTACCTGCCTTACTCCGCTATTGGCATCCACCATATTAAGTTGCTCATCAAATAATACATAACTCAGGTATGCCTTTGGCATCGATGCCTGGTTTTGTGCCGGGTCTTTTTGTTGCAACTGTTGATAGTTGGTGCTTGTGAAACTGGTAACTAATGGTGATCCAGAACCTGTTCCATTACCATGTGCGCCATCTGAGGGAACCGAAGGGTTAGCGGCAAAGGCTTGAAGCAATGCAGTTAACATATCAGCCGGAGTGCTACTTGAAGTGCTGGCGGCTGTAGATTTATAAAAGGCTTTTGCCCCAATCTGTATAGTATCACCAGCCATAACACGCAGTACGATAGCCGGACCGATTTTATTGCTTCCAGAAGAAGCGTTTAATCTGGCTACAAAATCGTTAGGTGATGTTGTACCATCTATTGGGTATCCTGCTGGTTTAGCAACCCTGGTGGCATTTATATTTGCAAAAAGGGCATTTTCAATGGTTAGATTGGCTGTTTCTAATGTAGCTGCATAGGTGGCCGTATTCGTTTCCTCAGTAAGTACCATCCTGGTATTTCCCAGATGATCACTAATAAAGTAATCATAAACAGGCATGGGAGACATACCAGTACGATATAACATTCTTACCCTGCCTTCATCTGTACCAAAGAATACCAAAGAATCGTTTTTATAAATGAAACCGTTCAGGTAATCATAGGTATTTACAGATACGGGGGAAGTTGTTGTAACTTTCTTACTTAGCTTATTACCTGCTGCATCATAAGTAAATTCTAAGTACCCTGTACCAGATACAGCTAAACTGTCTGGCAGATTGAGGTAGTTATAGCGCTTAATGCTTAAAGACCTGTTTAAGTCTGTGAGTAAATTACCACTGTTATCAAATGTATAATCCTGTGTTTCGTTGTTATTTATTTCATGAAAATCCCCAAGTATACTTTGTGCGTCATTCTTTTTGTCAGTGACAAAAAATAGTTTATTGGTATTGGCAGTATAGCCAAACTTTAAGCTATCTATAATGGCGATAGATAGTCCCTTCATCCCTTTTTGCTGAAAGCCTTGTATATTACCATTGGCATCGTAAGAAAGTGCATTGAGGGTAAAATCTACTTTATCCCTTGTCCATAATGAGCTACCCTGATTCTGTTGTGAGAAATCAGAAGTTAATAAACGCCCTGCAGGATCATAAGTAAACCCTAATGCTCTTGCGATACCATCCCCACGCGACTTCCAACGTGTACCAGCTAATTCCCCGCGAAATTGGTTTGTTGTATATCCATAATCATAAGCAAGATCCTGACCAAACCAGTTACTTGTGCTGTTAGCTGTGTTGATGAAGTCTTTATTTATAGACTTTGCGGTACCCCCAATATTGTACTCATAATTTTGTGTTTCAATAGCGTTGGAACCAATAAGCCCGATTTGCTTTGTTTTAATCTGATTTTCCTCGTTATAGGTATATGTTGCAAGCGTTTTTACCGGTGTAGCATTGTCATTAACCTGAGTGGCAACTTCGAGCAAATTACCAGTTGCATCGTATTTAAATGTGCGTAATAAGGTAGTTTGAGGAGTTACAGTACTGTGAGGGTTAGTATGTCTTACATAAGTGCTTAATAATTTCCCGCTAAAGTCATACAGAAAAGTTGCTACTTCTTTTCCTCCATTTAGATTATCAGAAATTTGCTGAATTACTCTTCCTTTATCGTTATAATAGATAGTAGTAGTAAGAAACTGAGTACCATTCAATACACGAACTCTGCTACCTGTAAGTTTGGAAACAGTACGATGGCTAATACCTGTATTGGTTTCGTAATAAGGATTTGTTCCTTGCTGGGGTTTTGTCAGATCTGTGGAGACAACAGCCTGAACACCGGTGAAAGCATAATTATCGTCATAGTAATAGAATGCCAGGTCAGTTAATAATGATGCTGAAAAGGGAAATGTACCTGGTACGGCAGCATTAATCTGAGTTTGTACCGCATCTCGTGTAACCACTCCTGATTGATATAATGCAACACGGACAGCCCTGTCTAGCCCATCATAGTAAACCAGGAGCCATTGCCCTTTTGCTTTTAAATTACCGTCACGTTGCAACACCGGTCTGTTACGCGTATCAAAAACTGTTTCAGTTGAATCAGCTCCGGGTAATTTAGCAATGGTATTACGACCTCGCTCATCATATCTATATTGGTAACACAATCCAGGGGCCACGTTAGTAAGGCTCCAGCTACCAAGAATATTCCGAACCGCTTGTGGAGGAATTACAAAATTTAGATTTCCAAGCGCATCATATACAAAATAGGTACATAGCCAGCCCACATGGCCAGTTCCAGGACTGGCTATAGCCTGTACCTTACGGAGAACAGTTTGGCCGCTGAGATCCTGAAACTCAATTGTTTTAACGCCCTGTTGGTCAGTATAAACAGTTTTGGATAATTGACCCGCAGCATAAAAGGTAGTAGAAAGTGGGATAGTATTGCCTGCCTGTGCAATCCACATTCTTACCGAATCCGAAACTACATTGGCAAAGGTGTATTGAGTAACGGGCTTATTGCCGCCTTCTTTGGCCCAGGTGCTTCCAGGCTGATATATTTTTATTGGTGCAGATGATGGGGAAGATTCAAATTCAGTTTGCGCATAAAAAATGCTATCCGCTGCAATACCAGGATTAAATGCAGTATTTCTGAAATAAGAACGCTGACCACCTACCGGATCAAGCTTAAATTTGCCATCACTGGAATTTCCCGTTTGCGCGCTATATGGAAGTAGATCATATTGCTTTCGACCATAGGAATCATAATAACCAGGCCTGACAAAATCTTTACCAGTAGGGCTTATAGCCTTTATAATACCTTGTATTGGCCTTCCCCAACTATCTACATACTGGGTGGATTGTATAACCTGACTGGTGGTCCTGGATGTTGAGGTAGCAGTTACAGGATCAGTTGTAGGCATCTGCGGTTCCCAGCTTCTGACATAGCTTACAGCAGGATTTACATATGGCGCTGGTTGAGCTACAGGAACTGCAACAGGACGTGTACTAGTCGAAGGTGTTACCTGCGAGTATCCGTATATGGCAAGAAATAGGAATGTTAATATCAGCGAAAAGTATTTGGAGTGTAATAACATGAGATTAAGATTTTAATTGGCAATATGTTTTGGGGTCATGGGCAAACTACATAGTTGCCATACGTTTTAGCGCTGTATGTTCCATCTGAAAATAAGTACCAGTAGCCTTCCCGGCATTGTGAACCAATAAAATCGATAAATGTCTTCTTTATACCCTTTTCACAAATCCCATTTATCGCTTTATGGTCTATCCCTAAGCATTGGCATTGACCATTCAGGTCTACATAATTTTGCCCATTTTTCTCTATATCTGCCAATGCCATGTTATTTGCCGTTTCCTGATCATCGGCAACATAAGTACCTGCTGCTACAGTATATGGAAGGGAAGATGGAGTAAATCCTCGTCCACACCCACTCTTTGTAAATATTTGTGTATAGGCTACATTGCTATAGGAAGTACCGCCGCAGGTTTCCGGCTGTCCTGCATAGTTATAACATATTCGTTTAACGATGTTCCCATTTTGATCCCGTACAAAACTTAATCGATTCATACCATCATATTCGTAGAAGGTAATTTTTCCATTCTGATCTGACACAGAACTAATATTTCCAGATGGGGTGTAAGTATAAGTAGTGATCTGTGCATCTATCGGGTATACTCTTACTTCATCAATGGCTTGGCCATCCGTAAGCGTCATTCCGTTTGTGTATGGTTTTGAGGTATATATCCATTGTGTGCTACGATACCAATAATCGACCCGATAGCTACGGGAATTAGGCATGGTAAAAGGAATCGTAAAAACACCCGGCTTAAATCGTTGACCAATGTATGGCTTTTCTAATACTAAATATGAACTGTCCTCAAACCCTTCATAATAAAACTCTGAAGCTACATTAGTGGTTTGGTCTGTGTAATAAGTATAATTTACACGGAAAGGGTTAGCTGAGGTAGTAGGACTAACACTAAACTGGTCGGTTGTTAATGTGTATGTTCCTGCATTTAAATTACCCAACATTATGCTTACCGGATAACTGATTTTCCAGCTATCCCAGGTTTCATTAAGTGTTCCGGGTGTAATAACCTGGCATAGATACCCTGATTTAGTAATAACCGGGCTACCACCTGTTAAATTATATCGGCAATATCTTGCTTCCGGTGCTAATACTTCAAGTTTAATATATACAGATCCGGTTTGAGCAAGGGTAAAGGTAACAGACTTTGTTTCTCCGGGATTGGCGGTGATGATTGCACTAGTAGCAGTACCAGGTGTAGTACCTACTTTGTCTTTATGCGCGGCATCTGCATTTTGCAAAACTGCCACCACACGTTCACCTTTATATCCCCACATATATGATTGTTCAGGGCTTCCTTGTGAAACTATATTTACAACCTTTCCACTGTCATTATATGAAAGACTTTCCTGACGTATGTTAAAGGCGGGTAGGCGATTGAGTAACGCTGGATTAAATGTTCCGGCTGTAGCTGAAGGTAAAGGTGCTGCGGTTTGAAGTCTGAATAGCTGTTCGGCATTTATATTTCCGGTAATCTGCGGTTTAAAATCTGTTACAGTCGCATCCAGCAAGTATTGCGCACCGGGTTTGAGTTGCCAGGTTTCACGAGACACGACAGTTGACAATGCGTTAGCATCTTTTAGTCTATTCAGCGGTACTACAGAGCTATTATAATCAGCCGGATAATAATAACGTTCCTGAATGGTATCTCCAATGCTATTAACAGTAGTAACAGTTTTAGGGTACAAATAAGTTAAATCATTAACATAGTTTTTTGTTGTTTGGGTAAAATTACCTGTGCTATCATAGTCTTTAATTACACTGCTGGAAAGTTCTGCACTACCGGAAAGGGGATAATAACCTTCTGAAATAATTTTTGTTTTAGACGCTGCATTTGCCGCAAAATAGCTATCATAGCACATCAGCATCTGTGTGGCCTTATATCTTACCGAATATTGTGAAGTCAACCCCCAATTTTTCTGTGTAAATTTATAAGTGTTCGTTAGTTCTGTTACCGGTCTGTTACTTTTATCCAATTCTAACTTTCTTTTGAGTAATCCATACATCCAGGGAAGGCTACGGGTTCTGTCTGAATATGGAGGTTGGAGAACAGGTACTGCAAGTGCTATCTCCGTTGGAGAAGTGAACTCATATATCGTTTTACCAATATTGTTAGTGCCATTTCCTTCCAATACTTCTACACGCTGATATAGATGAGGTAGTAAGTTGTTTTTTGAAGGATGATTACTAAACTCGTATGCATTAGTTACAACATCAGACTTTTGGGGATTGGGAGCTGGCGGTGAATCAAACAGGTTAGCAATTATGGTGATTGCCATTGATGCAAATATGTTGAAAGACAACTGTCCGCTTATCTGAGAAAAGCTAAGACTATTTGCATAAGCATTTATTGCTACCGGAGCAGTGACTAAGGCTACATTATAAGCCATGTTTGCAGCATAATTCGGGGAAGTTCCTAACGGTATTATTGAAGTAGTGAATACTGTATCTTTATATAATGGTGGTTCATATCCCCAACCAGATGAAGTGCTGTCTATTTTTACATATCTGTATCCTCTGATTACCTTTTTGGCACTATCTAACATATCAGTATAAAGGGTTCTGGCAACTCTGACACCACCAGTAAGAACAGTACTCCCTGAGTATGTTTCAGTATTAAGTTCATATTCAAAATTCAACCTGCCTCCGGTTGGATAGGTAATCTGGCTCAAAGTTCCCAGTACGGCTTCACCATAGCCATTTACAAATCTTTGGGTAGTGTAAGACAATCCTCTTGCATTATTCCAGGTATTATCGACGGTTGAATAGTCACTATACAAAGGACTTCTATTAAAATAACCAAAGTGATCCTGTGATGGCCAGGTACGTGGCGGTACATAGGAAGCAGCTCCTCCTAAATTTTTATCATGATAATAATCAAATATGTAGGGAGGATCTATAGAGGAATATTGTCCTGTTTTCTGTACAGATCTTAATGCAAGTCTTGCATTAGGTAACTCTGTGGAAGGAAACACATAATCCGTATCTCTATAAAATTCCTTCGAAAAGTATTGATATTTAAATAATTAACCAGAGACACTGTTACCATTATTTTTCACCAACACTTGTTTTAATGCCTTTTCTCCAGGCAAATCAGCCATTTCGTTATCATTATAAATAAAATCAATAGTTGTGGCACTATGGCTAAAGGAAATATTGTTTAGCCGCTTTTTAGTACCTGAAAACCAGTGCTGAATTGTCTGTGTAGATACGTCTGCTGCATAGGTTGGAGCCGAAACCGTAGTATAAATACCTTCGTAACCAGAAACGTAAGAAATCGAATAATCTGAATAATTAAAAGTTATTCTATGATTGGTAAACGGATCGACTATTTCAGTTAGTAGCCAACTAGTCACAACACTATATGGTGAAATATTTTTGTTTTGATAAAGTAATTTTTGTCCGGTAGAAGTAGTAACCTGGTTCCCTTTTTCATAAGTAATGATTTTGGACGTTTCGATACCGGAAAACTTATATTTTACTCCATTTTCATCAGTAATTATAAACCCGTTAATCCGCGTTATGATATTGTTTGATGTCATATCGGTTTCAGTTTTCTCTATGCGCAAATTGGAATTTGTCATAGGAAAAATGTATCCATCTTTTGTTATGGTGAAGCTTCCAGATTTATTCCCAAAACGAAAGACAAAAATGTCCATTTCCCGATCAGCGATAATTGAAGAATCAGGTCGATAGGAATTTACTTGTGTTGTGAAGAGTGGTATCCATGCAGCTTTAGCCGGTATAGCACTTGCCATATTATAAGGTGAATAAAGATAACCATCGGCGTACCTGATTCCTCCATAAACACCTCCTTTCTGGTCGTCAGGTTCTCCAACTGTCGATCGAATTATGCTACCACCTGCTTGAAGCTCCCATCCAAGTCCAACACTTGTTGGAACTTCATTATTCTTAATACCTCCACCACCGGTATAATTCAACATGATGAAGGTTGATAGTCGCTCACCATCATCATAACTAAATAATGGCAAGTTAAATGTTGCTTTTCCTGTGGGAAGGTCAACCTGGGCATATAACGCTCCAGTAAATAGCAAGAATAGAGCTAGTAGGTAATTACGTAGGGGCATATATTTGATATTTAAGAAGAGATTCTAATTTGGAGTGAAGGCCATTTGTCGGCACTCAAACAATGTCAATTGCCAGGGATAATTTCAGCTACAGCATGTTACTTTGAGTTTAATGTTAATCTAATATTCTATACTGCTACTATATTGCAGTTTATTGTTTCAGGAATATAGAATGCCTCTTTAGAGGTAATGCTCTTCGTGGGGTGAGAGATGTGGAGTTTTTTCTGTTTAGATTATACAAGCTGTATGCGTAAAATTTATGACATCCCCCAAGTTTTCAACTTGATCCGAGAAAGGGTTAAAAAGCGGGAATTTTTGACACTCGTAGAAATAAAATAGGTTGTAAATCAAAGACTTACAACCTATTGACGTGCCCAGAACTGGATTCGAACCAGCACACCCTTGCGGGCGCTGCGACCTGAACACAGTGCGTCTACCAATTTCGCCATCTGGGCATCCAGGTCCTTTTGTAAAGGGATTGCAAAGGTATGATTTTGTTTGAATCTGCCAAATTTATTTTCATAAAAATAAAAAGAGCGAAGAAAAAATCTCCGCTCTTCTATTATTTACCTAAGTAAAAATACTTTATACTGCCACGTTGAACTCGCGCAAAGTATCATTCAGACTGGTTTTCAGATCAGTCGATGGTTTACGTTGACCAATAATCAGTGCACATGAAACCTGGTATTCGCCTGCCGGGAACTTCTTGGTATAAGTACCAGGAATTACCACGCTGCGGGCTGGTACACGGCCTTTGTATTCGATAGGAGTAGGGCCACTTACATCAATGATCTTGGTAGATTGAGTCAGTACTACGTTTGCACCCAATACGGCTTCTTTTTCTACTACCACACCTTCTACTACAATACAACGGGAACCAACAAAGCAACCATCTTCAATGATTACAGGACTGGCTTGTAATGGCTCCAATACACCTCCGATACCAACACCACCACTCAGGTGAACGTTTTTACCGATTTGTGCACAAGATCCTACAGTTGCCCAGGTGTCTACCATGGTGCCTTCATCTACATACGCGCCAATGTTCACATATGATGGCATCAGAATACAACCTTTGGCAATGTAGGCACCGTAACGGGCCACTGCATGCGGTACTACGCGCACGCCCAGGTCTTTATAATTCGATTTCAGCCTCATTTTATCATAGAACTCAAATGGAGGCAGCTCCATTGTTTCCATTGGCTGGATAGAGAAATACATTAATATCGCCTGCTTAACCCATTCGTTCACCTGCCAGCCATTCTCTGTTGGTGCAGCTACTCTCAGGTGTCCTTTGTCTACTGCTTCTATTACCGCTTTTACTGCATCTGAGTACTGTGTCTCCTGTAAAAGGCTGCGATCAGCCCAGGCAGCCAGTATTTGTTGTTGTAAATCCATGGTCTTTTTTTTGCAAACATAATATCCATTTAGCAAAATCTCATGCTTTCCTTATTTTCGCGGTTCCTCACAGGGAAATAATTTATGAAAATTGGATTCGACGCCAAGCGCGCTTTTCAGAATAATACAGGATTAGGTAATTATAGTCGTACCCTAATATCCTCACTGGTAACCGATTTTCCGGGGGAAGAATATTTTTTGTTTGCTCCTAAGCAAACAAAGATGTTCAATACCAATCTGCCGGTTTTTTT
The DNA here is from genome assembly GCF_003419895.1 of Chitinophaga silvatica. Classification (GTDB taxonomy): domain Bacteria; phylum Bacteroidota; class Bacteroidia; order Chitinophagales; family Chitinophagaceae; genus Chitinophaga; species Chitinophaga silvatica. Next base: position 43,375 of record NZ_QPMM01000001.1, read on the forward strand.
ACCTGAAAAGAAAATTCATCGCTGGTTGAAATCAATTTGGCGTAGCCGTTGGGTGGTCGATGATCTAAAACGTGAACATATCAATATCTATCACGGGTTAAGTCATGAACTTCCTTTCGGCATCCATAATTCAGGGGTAAAAAGCATTGTTACCATGCATGACCTGATCTTTGAAAGATACCCCCGGCAATACAATCCGATTGATGTACTGACTTACAGGCGGAAAGCAAAATATGCCTGCAGGTATGCCGATCTCGTAGTTGCCATAAGTGAACAAACAAGGCAGGACCTGATTTCCTTTTATCAGGTTCCTGAAGAAAAAATAAGGGTAGTTTATCAAAGTTGTGACCCAATCTTTGAAACAATGCTTCCTTTAGACGAAGTGGCTGCTTTCAAACAAAAATACCAGTTGCCCGATCAGTATTTTCTTTATGTAGGTTCGTTGATTGAAAGAAAGAATCTGCTCGGAATTGTGAAAGCCATGAAAATGCTGCAAGGCAAGGTAGATATACCTTTGGTAGTATTGGGGAGTGGAAAGAAATACAAACAAAAAGTACAGCAGTATTTAAAAGATAATCAGCTTGCTGAGCAGGTAATTTTCCTGAATGAGCGGGTAAGGCTTGCAAATGCTGAATTACCTTTATTGTACCAGGGAGCAGTTGGACTGCTATATCCTTCTTTATTTGAAGGCTTTGGGATTCCGATTCTTGAAGCATTATGGAGTGGTACTCCGGTTATTACTTCTACTGGCTCCTGTTTTGGAGAAACGGCGGGTGATGCTGCTTTGTATGTAGATCCGTTATTACCTGATTCCATTGCCCAGGCAATGCAGCAGTTAATAACCTATCCCGAAGTAGGGTCCAACCTGAGGAAAAAAGGATTAATACATGCACAGCGCTTTGCTCCTTCCAGATGCGCTGCAGATATGATGAAGGTATACCAGGAACTGAAATAATTTAATAAGATGGAAATTTTTGAAGATGATATAACAGCTGCCTTACCGGTTTTAAGAAACGGAGGCTTGATTTTATACCCGACAGATACTATCTGGGGTATTGGTTGTGATGCAACCGACGAAGCAGCTGTGAAAAAAATATATGAATTAAAACAGCGTAGCGAAAGCAAAAGTCTGGTCATTTTACTGGCTGAGGTAAGAGATTTGCTGCATTATGTTGCAAATCCCCGTCCTGATATCATGGATATATTATCGGGGTTCAACAGGCCTACTACCGTGATTTACGAAGGTGCTTTAGGCCTTGCGCCTAATGTAATTAGTGAAGACGGGAGTGTGGCTATACGAATTGTACAGGACAAGTTCTGCCGGCATTTGATAAAAAGGCTGCGTAAACCATTGGTTTCCACCTCTGCTAATCTAAGTGGCATGCCTTCTCCGGCGAATTTTAATGAGGTAGCAGACCCAATTAAATCGGGGGTTGATTATGTAGTAAAATATCGTCAATCTGATATTGCTCCTCATTCAGCATCAAGGATTATACGTATTTCAGCGGATGGTACTATCTCTATTATCCGTGATTAAAGTGTTTATTTATTACCTTTGCGCCCTGGTTTTAAGCGGAAGGAATAAAATTATAATATGATCAGTAGCAAGCCATTGGAGATACCCTGTTCCCTGCAGGAAAGAAAAATACTTGAAAAGATAGCTCTGGCAGCAGATGAATTGAAGGTGCCGGCCTTTCTTATCGGTGGTTTCGTGCGGGATAAGATTTTAGGAAGAAGAACAAAAGATATGGATATTGTATGTGTAGGTGATGGAATTGCACTTGCCCATAAAGTAGCTGAAAGCTTAGGACCCAATCTCTCTGTTAATTTCTTTAAAACCTACGGTACTGCACAAGTAAAGTATAATGAGCTCGAAATAGAATTTGTTGGGGCAAGAAAGGAAAGCTATAGAAGAGATTCCCGTAACCCGGAAGTAACTGCCGGTACATTGGAGGATGATCAAAATCGCCGCGACTTTACCATTAATGCAATGGCTATCAGTCTTAGGGCTGTGGATTACGGTACACTGATTGATCCCTTTCACGGAATGGAAGACCTGGAGCAAAAAATTATCCGTACTCCTTTGGCTCCCGATCAAACCTTCAGTGATGACCCGCTCAGAATGATGAGGGCAATCCGGTTTGCTTCTCAGCTTCAATTTACGATCGAACCTTCTGCTTTTGAAGCTATTAAGGAAAATGCTGATCGTATTAAGATTATTTCTCAAGAGAGGATTACGGATGAGCTGAATAAAATCATGCTATCGCCTAAACCTTCTGTAGGGCTCGATCTGTTATATAAAGCAGGACTTCTGAAGATAATCTTTCCTCAAATGGTAGATTTAGTTGGAGTAGAGACTTATGAAGGAAAGGGGCATAAAGATAATTTTTATCATACCTTGCAGGTAATTGATAATATTTCGCAAAATACTAAGGATCTTTGGTTAAGATGGGCGGCCCTCTTACATGATATAGGAAAACCTGCAACTAAGAAATATGAGCAGGGCCATGGCTGGACGTTTCACGGTCATGATGCCGTAGGTGGTAAAATGGTGCCAAGAATTTTTACAAGATTGAAATTACCAATGAATGAAAAAATGAGATTGGTAAAGAAATTGGTAGAATTGCACCTCAGACCCATAAGTCTTACTAAAGAAAATATTACAGATTCGGCAATACGTAGATTACTATTCGATGCCGGAGATGATATAGAGTCATTAATGTTGTTATGTGAAGCGGATATAACTTCAAAAAATAAAGCCAAGGTTAAAAGATACCTGGAGAATTTTGAACTAGTTAGGAAACGCCTGAAGGAAGTCGAAGAGAGCGATCGTATTCGAAACTGGCAACCACCGGTAACCGGAGAACTTATTATGGAAACCTTCGGATTGAATCCTGGCAGGGTAGTTGGTGAGCTGAAAAATGCCATCCGTGAAGCTATCCTCGATGGCGTTATCCCCAACACCTACGACGCTGCTTTTGCATTTTTGTTAGAAAAAGCCGGTGAAATGAATCTAAGCCCGGTCAAATAAAAATTGGTAATTTTAGATACCAGAACTATCATTCGTAATATTTTGACTTATTTGATGCAGTCAAAAAGCGGAATGTTTAAACCATTATTATAACTTATAACCTTTTTTGTCATGCCGGTTTTGAAATTCAGAGTTTACTGGGAAGAAGATGAGAGTGTCTACAGAGACATTGCCATTAAGCCGAATCAGACGTTTTTAGCTTTTCATCAAACTATTCTGCAAGCATTCGAATTTGATTCAAAACATAAAGCTACTTTTTTCCGTAGCAACGATAATTGGCAAAGGGGCCGGGAAATAATACTCGAACCCGATAACCAATCCCGGAAAGCTGAACCATTGCTAATGGCCGATACCATGATTGGTGCGGCTGTTAAAGATCCAAATCAGAAATTCATTTACCTCTACGACTTCACCAAAAACTGGGTGTTTCTGGTAGAATTAATCGGGGTATCCAAGGATGAGAACAGCAAAATCACTTATCCTGCCGTTGTCAGAAAAGAAGGCCTGGCTCCTAGTCAATACGGCACTAAAGGCCTGGTCGGAGATAAGCTGGTAGAAATGGAAGAAAAGTACGATCTCAATAAAGAAGGTATGGATGCCGAAGGATTCGGTGAGGAAGGTGAAGAAGGAGAAGGAGAAGGAGAAGAAAGTGATGCAATGGGTGGCGATGAATTTGGTGGAGGAGAAGATAGTTACTAAAATATATTTTCATGCAAAGAGGCAGAGAAGCAAAGAAGCAAAGGAATTTTTTAAATTTTCCATTTGATAACAATTGTTTTCAATATATATAATAAAATTCCTTTGCTTCTTTGCTTTTCTGCCTCTTTGCGTGAAAAACCTCGGATATGCAAAAAACAGCTATTATTATCGCCGGTCCTACAGCTTCCGGCAAAACTGCCCTCTCCATTAAAGTTGCCCGGCAATTTAATACTGCCGTTATTTCTGCCGATTCCAGACAATGTTATAAAGAAATAAGTATCGGTACCGCAAAACCTTCTCCTGAGGAATTAGCTGCAGTTCCACATTATTTTATCAATTCCCACAGTATCAAGGAAGAAGTTAATGCAGGGCTATACGAAAAATTAGCGCTACAATATGCCGGAGAGATTTTTGAAAAAAATGATGTGGCTGTTGTTTGTGGTGGTACCGGACTTTATATAAAAGCATTTACTGATGGGATAGATGAAATGCCAGCTATTCCGCCTGGTATACGTACTGCTTTAAATGAGCAGTATGCTCTTCATGGTATAGAATGGCTACAGCTGCAACTTCAGCAGCGCGATCCTGAATTTTATGCAGTGGCTGAAACTCAAAATCCACAAAGATTAATAAGAGCCCTCGAAGTTTTGGAGGCTACCGGAAAATCAATTCTGGAATTTCGATTAGCCACCCCCGTAAAGCGTGATTTCCGCATTATTAAAATAGGAATTACCCTACCCAAAGAACTATTACATGCCAATATCCATCACCGGGTAGATCTTATGATGGAAGCTGGGTTGCAAGACGAGGTGAAAGCAGTATTGCCCTACCGTGAGCATAATGCATTAAGAACAGTAGGGTATCAGGAGATATTCCAGTATCTGGATGGTAATTGTTCACTTGAACAGGCTGTTACGGATATTAAAACACATACCCGTCAATATGCCAAGCGCCAGCTAACCTGGTTTAGAAGAGATCCGGACATCACCTGGTTCGATTCCAGAGATCATGACCAGATTCTTTCATTTATTCAATCTCGTTTATCCGAATAAAATAAAAAAGGGCCGACTATAAGTCAGCCCTTTGTATTTTAAACCATAGACACTAAAATTTGAAGCCTACCGTCATCATTATATTGCTTCTGTTGTAATCAACGATTGCAGCAGAAGGAGTGTTTGCCGGATCAGCAGTAATATAAGGGCGGTATCTATAAGAAGATTGTGCTAAGCTGTAAGTTAAATCAACATATAATCCTTTGCTACGTAAACCCAATCCACCGCTGAGTACAGTTGTTGTTGCATCAGTTCCTGCGTTATAGGAGTCGCTGCTATAAGGGTTACCATAAGCTGCAAAACCGCCGCGGATCGCATATAGGGAAAGGAATTTCAATTCGGCACCTACACGGATATTGGAAGCCGATTTGTAAATAGCACTGATATTGTTATTTAGCATTCTCTCATAATCTCTGTCGCTGCTCATTTTGAACTTTGCAGAAGCCTGATTAACATACTCATAATCAGCAGAAATAAATCCCTGCGGCTTTTTGGGATCAGTGATATCTCCAAAGAAGAAGGAAGCACCAGCTAATAATTTAAGTGGAGTTACATAGTTGTAGTCAAACAACTGTGGTCCGCCATCATTGGTAAGTTGGCCTGAGTTTACAGAAACCTCGCCAGCATAATTTTCTGTGTTGGTAACCATATCGGCGGAGTAACTGTCATGAATGCTGTAGAAAACAGGAGTATGGAATGCTCCACCCAGTCTGAATCTATCAGAAATTTTATAGAGTACGCCTAATTTGGCTCCAATACCCAGTCCTGTACGTTTAATATATTTGTTATAGTCGAAATACCCAAAGTAATTGGTTTTACTGTTATCTCTGTCATCTTCCGACCAGGAGAAAGTTTCCTGATAGTTGATGGAAGGAGCAACAAGACTACCGCCTATGTACAAACGGTCGCCGTAATTACCTCCAACTCCTATTGCAAATTCATTGAGTCCACCTTCCTTGGTGATGGTACCGCGTTGTGTAATGCCAGCGGTCAAAGCGCCACCTATAGGTCTTTTAGGATCTGCGAGGCTAAAGGCATTGAGGTTGGTTGGATCGCCGTTAACGCGTATAGTATCTATTAATAAGGAGTTATACGCGAGGCTGGCGCCGATTGGATCTCCTGTTTCGTAGTAACTGAGATTGGCACCGTGTAATCCGTCAACCCAGCTATTGCTGTAGGATGAATTCATATTTACGCCGGCTATTGCAGTTTTGCTGTTGTAGTTAGCCAGTCGGGTTACTCCTACAGAAACGCTGACATTATTCCATCTATCAGGACCATTACCTTTATTCATGGCAAAAACAACTCCGATATTAGGTATTTGGAAGTTGGTTTTGTTGCCGGTGTTATCGAGTTTATTATTACCAAGATAATTGGAGGTAGTGTTGGTGATACCTACTCCTGCGGATAACATGAATTCACCGGTTTTAAAAACACCAATTCCGGCCGGATTGAGGTGAGCAGAGGAATAATCTCCTCCGAGTCCAACCCCCACACCGCCAAGTGCTTGTGTTCTGGCAGTACCTAAAGGCTGCATGGGTGAATAAAGTAAAGCATCATTGGAACTCTGGGCCACGGCTGTCACAGAAAGGAACAGGCCTCCTAAAAGAGGTAATAGTCTCTTATTCATATACTAAAATGGTTGCTTTGCAGGCTAATGTTGATTGTACTTAAGACAGGTATAACGTGTTATCAGCGTAAAACTTGTGCAAGGTAAAAAATAAGCGTAGTTTTTTAGGCTACGCTTATCATGATAATATTTTAACGTCCTCCTCTAACAGGGCGGCTGTAACCACCACCTCCACCGCTGCTACCGCCAGAACTAGGGCTAGGAGAGTAGCTAGGTCTTGAAACTGGTGCAGGAGCAGGTGCTGGTGCAGGTCTGCTATATTCTACGCGTTGAGGGCGGGAATAAGTATTGTTATTATTATTATTGCTGTTATCTACAGAAGGTCTGGTAACCACAGGTCTTTCATTGGAAGATTGCTGGAAGATTCTGCGTGGTCTTTCACTGGCGTTTGGAGTAGTATTTCCATTGTTATAACCACCGTTAGTAGGTTGGAAACCACCTCTTGCCGGACGCACATAACCATTTCCACCGGTAACACCTCCGTTATTATTATTCGGTGATCTGGTAATAATTCTTTCGTTACCACTTCTTACAGGACCATAAGACGGAGATCTGTAATTGGCATAACCGCCGCCACCGTGGTAATATCCACCACCGTAGTAGCCACCACCATAATATGGGTAGTAGTAGGTTGGATAATAGCTGTAATATCCGGGCCAGTAGCTACCGATGTAAGGATAACCAAATCCACCGCCGTAGCCAAAGCTCCATGGACGATAGAAACTGCTACCCCAGCCGAAGCTCATGCCAAAGCTGCTGTATGGATAAAAACTGCTGTATGGGCTATATGCCATTCCCAATCCGCCTCCGTAGAAGCTGTTCATATACATATTGGAAGCTGCATTATAACCATCCATGTAACCACCGGAATATGTATTAGCATTGCCAAAACGGTTCAAACGACGTTGATAATCCCCCTGGTCCTCATCCTGGTAGGTTACATAGGTGCCGCCATCATCAACAGCCTCTACATAATTTGCATTTTCATCCTGGCGACTATTTCCATTAGAACCATTGCTAGAGGCATAGGTATTCCGTTGCTGCTGACGTGGAGAGTAGTAAACATCGTCCGGTGTCTGAGCCGTTTTATAAGTACTGGCACAGCCGCCCAAGGCGAGTGATGCAGCCAGTCCAACGTATAATATAGGCTTCATTTGAAATATATTTTAAGCGTGATTCGTTGGGTAAATTTACTTCTTTTTAACGGATTAATCAGTATTTAAGTTACATACAGCGCCTTTTGTACCATATTATTTTGTGATAACTATTTGCACAGTTATGTTTTTCATCTATGTTTGTGGCATTTTCTTCTTTCATATGAAAGTCAAAAATTAAGCCAATTCAGCCTTAAAATTTAACAGTTGCAGGTTTATTTTTTACTGGATAAATTTGTTGGGAAAAGATTAAAAGCCTTAGATATATAAATAAGCAATAAATTTTATGAGTAAAGAGATTACAGCTCGTTCGGAAGACTATTCTAAATGGTATAACGACCTCGTCCTGAAAGGCGGATTGGCAGATTACTCTGCCGTTCGTGGATGCATGGTAATTAAACCATACGGTTTTGCGTTGTGGGAAGCAATGCGCGATATTTTGGATCGCAAATTTAAAGAAACCGGCCACCAGAATGCGTATTTCCCGCTGTTCATCCCTAAAAGCTTTCTGAGTAAAGAAGCTGACCACGTAGAAGGTTTCGCCAAAGAGTGCGCCGTTGTAACCCATTACCGCCTGAAAAACGACCCCAATGGCGGTGGGGTAGTGGTAGACCCGGAAGCTAAACTCGAAGAAGAACTCATCGTTCGACCTACTTCTGAAACAATTATCTGGAATACTTATAAAGATTGGATCCAATCCTATCGCGATCTCCCATTATTAATTAATCAGTGGGCCAACGTTGTTCGCTGGGAAATGCGCACCCGCCTTTTCCTCAGAACTGCCGAATTCCTGTGGCAGGAAGGCCATACTGCCCATGCCACCGCTGACGAAGCCGTTGCAGAAACTCGCCAGATGCTGAATGTATACGCCGATTTCGCTGAAAACTATATGGCAGTTCCTGTCGTAAGAGGTGTGAAATCTCCTAGCGAAAGATTCGCCGGTGCTGTAGATACCTACTGTATCGAAGCGCTCATGCAGGATGGTAAAGCCTTGCAGGCTGGTACCTCCCACTTCCTCGGCCAGAATTTTGCCAAAGCTTTCGATGTTCAGTTCTCTAATAAAGAAAATAAACTCGATTATGTATGGGCTACCTCCTGGGGCGTATCCACTCGTCTCATCGGCGGCTTAATAATGGTGCACAGCGATGATCAGGGTCTGGTTCTTCCTCCTAAAATCGCTCCTGTCCAGGTTGTAATCGTGCCTATCTATAAAGGTGCCGATCAAAAAGCCGGATTGGATGAAAAAGTAATGGAAATCGTTAAAGCCTTACGCGCCGCTGGTATCAGCGTGAAGTACGACGATAACGACAATAACCGCCCGGGATGGAAATTCGCAGAATACGAAATGAAAGGTGTTCCGGTTCGTATAGCCATTGGCGCCAGAGACCTGGAAAACCAGATGGTGGAAGTTGCCCGCCGCGATACTAAAGAGAAAATGTCGCTCCCGCTGGAAGGATTACCTGCCAGCATCCTGAGCTTACTCGATCAAATTCAGCAAAATCTGTTCGATAAAGCAAAGAATTACCGCGATAGCCACATCACCCGCGTTGATACCTGGGAAGAATTTGAGAAAGTATTGGACGAGAAAGGCGGATTTGTTTACGCTCACTGGGATGGTACTGCCGAAACAGAAGAAAAGATTAAAGATCTGACCAAGGCAACCATCCGCTGTATCCCTCTCGATAATCCTCAGGAAGAAGGTACTTGCATCCTCACTGGTAAACCTAGTAAGGAAAGAGTATTATTCGCAAGAGCATACTAGAAAATTTGAATTGCCGGCCTGTGAATCATATTGAATCAGGAATTTATTGATTGATTCTCCTTCAATAAATTCCTGATCTTATAAAGGATATGTTTTTTTCTCCTGAAACCATTATATTAGCCCAATGCCCTTGATCCGTTTTTTAGTCATATGGGGATTGGCTTTCTTTTACTGCGTTACAACATCCCTGGCACAAGGGCTCATGATCCGTAACTTCAACGTAAAAGATGGCCTTGCCAATGCAACTGTTTATGCTGCCGTGCAGGATAAAGACGGATTTATTTGGTTTGCAACACCTACCGGTGTCAGTAAATTCGATGGAAAACGATTTAGAAACTACTCCAAAAAAGATGGCCTTACCGATAATGATGTAATTAAACTAGCCGCCGATTCCAAAGGGAGGGTCTGGTTTTTTACCCTCAACGGTAAACTGTCTTTTTATGATAAATCGATTATTCACAGCGAAGAAAATGATAGCTCCCTCTTATTCAATAATCGTAGCCACTACATGCAATACGCCTTTGAGGGCGCTGGTGGCATTATCTGGTTCTTAAATACCAATAATCGTATTGTTCAATATAATGGTAAAAAAACAACGTACGACAAACTAGGAGCCTCAGATGCAGATCTCTTCTTTCTTATGAGGAATGAAAATCTGTTTCGCCCCCTGCAATCCTCTTTCCACCTGGAAAGTCTGCATGATCCAAGCAACCCCGATCAAAAAATTTATCCGGTTCCTACAACTTCGTTGCAAGATCCTGAATTCCTTAACCGAATCAGAAGTCATGCTATCGTAATCCTTAAAAATTCTCTTTATTCCTATTCTTCAAAGGATGCTATCAGCTTTTTTAATGGAGATGAATGGGGAATTCATGACGATATTAACCACATTTGCCTGGATAATGATAACCTCTGGATCGGTACCCAACGTGCCCTGTACTTCCTGAAAGGCTATTTTAAAGGTCAAAGAAAAGTTACCCGGTTACTCGATAATCACTATATCACCTCTCTGTTGAAAGATAGAGATGGCAATATATGGATTACCACCTTCGGAGATGGCGTTTATCATATCCCTTACAAAAATTTCTATTTCAGCTATCTCGATAATACCAACGGACTATATTCCCATTCCATCTTCAGTATCAGTAAAGACAAGAAAAATGATGTCTTGCTAATCGGACAGAATGCCGGTATTCTCAACACTTTGGATGGCAATAACAAAATCAGACAATTTACAATAGATACTACCAGTGGTAGAAACAGTTTACTCTCTATTCTACCCCGGGGAACCGATAATGCATTGATAGGCACCGATAACGGGTTGTTTAATTTCAATACGCTAACCTATAAATGGGCTCCTCTGAAAGCTATCAAAATGCTGAAGGATGTGGATGTTGCTCCCAACGGGAAGATTAGGGTTGCTGCCAAAAATCAGGTTATTGCGCTGGACGACTATACGATTGGGGACCTCGATATGTTGGTAACTTCCATTGCCTGTATCAACGACTCTGCCTATTATGTAGGTACTAATAATGGTTTATATTTTTGTGTTGATAATCAAAAGAGATTGATACCCGCCGGAGCAGATACCTTACGTAAACTTAGCATAAAAGACCTGAAATGGATTGATGGTAGCTTATGGATTGGTACCAGCGATAAGGGTATTTATGTAATGGAGGGCGATAAGGTTATTAAACACCTGTCTACCGCCCAGGGCTTATCCAGCGATATTTGTCAGCAATTATACTACGATGGCGTCGGCAGGCTCTATGTAGCTACAAATCACGGAGTATCAGTGATCGATGTAAAAAATAAAGCAATTACCCGGAATATTACATCCAACGACGGCCTGATGTCAGACGATATCAGAGGAGTGTACGCAGATGATGATACCTTATATATTGCTACGTCTAACGGATTATGTTATTTTAATGCAGATCATATTCCGGTCGACACCGTTCCACCGGTAATTTATCTGAATAATATCAGGTATGGCGACAGTACATTTTTAGCTCTGAATAATTTTACTCATCTTTACAAGCGAAAAGCCTCTTTTGAAGCTGAATTTGGAACGATAGTCTTTGATTTACCTGATTTAGTAGAATATCAGTACAATTTTTCGGGGGATACGACCAGTGGATGGGTCACCACTATGTCGAATATCATTCCATTCCCGGATTTGCAGCCGGGCAATTATAAATTAATGGTTAGGGCCAGAAAGTATAAAAGTACCTGGTCTCAGACTTTAAATCTTGATGTGTCTATTTTACCAAGATGGTATCAGCAATGGTGGTCCAGGGGCATTCTGCTACTGGCGGGCCTGTTACTGGTTTTAGTGGTTTTACGATATATTGTCAGACGAATTAAACAAGCCGAAAAACGAAAAACAGAATATAATCGCCGTATTGCTGAACTGGAAGCGAAAGCACTGACAAATCAAATGAATCCTCATTTTATTTTCAATTCGCTCAATTCAGTTCAACACCTGATTCTGGAGAAAGAAGAGAAGCAGGCATTGAATTTCTTATCAGATTTTGCAACATTAATGCGGCAAATGCTGAATAATTCACGCAAATCCTATATTTCTTTAGAAGAAGAAATAGCTTTTCTTACAAGATATCTGGAACTGGAGAAAATACGTTTTGCACATTCCTTTACTTATAAATTCATTTTAGAGGATGCATTAAAAGACTATACAATTTACATCCCACCAATGATCATTCAACCAATCGTTGAGAACGCCATTAAACACGGATTGGCACCTAAGAATATCAGCGGATATCTGGAAATCAGATTGGAAATAGTTGACGATCTGCTCTATTGCTCGGTCGACGATGATGGGATTGGTTGGGATAAGTCAAACAGCATTAAAAGTTCAAGACTGATCAAGCACGAATCTACCGCTCTTAGCGTGATTAAGGAGCGATTGCAGATCATAAAATCTTTTAATGGAAGTGTTGGAAAGTTAGAAATTATTGATAAATTTAAATCTGGTTTCGGCAATAAGGAAGGTACCTTAGTTGAAATTCTGATTCCCATTGTTAAGATGTTATGAGTAATATAAAAGCTGCCATTGTAGACGATGAAGTCCGCAACATCCATATTTTACGCAACATTCTCGAAAACTATTGCAAAGATGTAACAGTTGTCGGGGAGGCGCAGAATATTAATGAGGCGGCAGAAATGATTAAAAACAACCCCATTGACGTATTGTTTCTGGATATCGAAATGCCGCCACACAATGGTTTCCAGCTCCTGGAAATGTTCCCTGTGCTGAATTTCGAAGTTATCTTTATTACTGCATTCCAGGAATACGCCTTGCAGGCCATTAAGTTTGCCGCATTGGATTATTTGCTTAAACCTATTAAGGTAAGCGAAGTGGAAGACGCTTTGGAAAAGGTAAAGAAAAGTAAAAAAGGTAGATTGAACGAACTGGCATCTATCCTTAAAGACTATGTGAAAAATAATGATAACGCCTTTTCTAAGATTGTCATCCCCGTTAATGATGGTTATAATGTAATAGATCTGAAAGATATTATTTATTGCGAGGCTTTTGATAGCTATACCAAAATCCAGCTCATAAATAATGTTTCTCATCTGATTTCAAAATCATTGAAAGAATATGAAGAAATGCTCTCCGATAAAGGTTTTTATAGGGTGCATAAATCTTTCCTTATCAATATTCATCATATTGTTAAGATCATTAAAGGTCTGGGTACTGCCGTTGTCATGAGCGACCAGAAAAATATCCCAATCTCTTCCCGTAAAAAAGATGAATTCTTTACTCAACTTAAAGGAGTAATTAATTTATAATCAATAAAAAGCTTAAAAAAGGAGCATGAGGTGCTATTAGCATCTTATGCTCCTTTTTTGATTTTAATAGTGTTGATGATTGAGATTAAAGCAGTTACCAATAATAGCTTTGGTTTTAACGTCCTTTTTTTGAATTTTTATTTCAGATCAAAGCAGATAAATCAATATTGAAACTACAATTATCAAATTTTTAAATTGAATTTCCCTACGTTGAACGCCCCTTTTTTATCTTTCACTAGTAGAAATATATCATTTGCCAATTATTGTACAACAATATCATATACTTATATTATTTTCAATATGGGTTTTCATAGATATGGCTGATTGCATGAAACGTTTTTCAAGGCAATACATGCATGACTTAATGGAAAAGCCCCGTTCCTTACCGGAAACGGGGCTTTTTATATTTTGGAATTATTGCTTACAAATTTTCGGTATCGCCTGTATTGGTGTTGATATTGTAATAATAGATATCTGCACCTCTTTCAGGATAGAATCCTGTTAATCTCAGACTCTTCTGTTTATCCAGCGCATTACTTAAATCATCTACACTGGTTATGTTGTTGCTTCCGGCTTTTAAAATCACAAATCCTGGCATCATAGAGGTTTGTTTTTTCAAAAGTCCATTTCCAATATCATTTACAAGTACACCGCCATTAACGCCTAAACGACTTGCCTGGTCTTTGCTCAGATCTGTAAGATCTGCTCCCAGTTTGTCGAGCGATGTGATCTTCACTACATCTGTAGTTCCTTTCAGATTACGCATGATCACATTATTCACGGTGTATTCCTTGTTATCGCGCATATAGGTAATGCTGATTTTATCGCCCGGTTTGTAACGTGCAACCTGTTCACCTAATTGAGCAGTGGTAGGAATTCTTACTCCATTTACCGCAGTAATGATATCGCCAACTTTAAGTCCGGCAGCAGCTGCAGAACTGTTTGGCATTACATCGGTGATCTGTACTCCATTTGCATCCCGCTTAATACCGGCTTCCTTAAGCTGATCGTCCGACATATTTGCAATTACTGAAGATGGCGCATATCTCACACCTAAATAAGCTCTCTGAACGTTACCATATTTAACAATATCGTTTACTACCTTTTTTACAAGGTTTACAGGGATTGCATATGAATAACCCGCATAGGAACCGGTAGGAGACGCAATTGCAGAGTTAATACCTACCAGCTCACCGGCAGTATTTACCAGCGCTCCACCACTATTTCCCTGGTTTACCGCCGCATCTGTTTGGATAAATGACTCAATCGCCGTATTTACCCGCCCATTGGATGCTTTGTTGATACCAATTGAACGTGACTTGGCACTAACAATACCTGCGGTAACTGTAGCGTCCAGATTTAAAGGATACCCAACAGCCAGTACCCATTGGCCTATATCCACATTGTCTGAATTACCATAAAGGAGGTATGGCATACCGGAAGCTTCAATCTTAATCACCGCCAGATCAGTACTTGGATCAGCACCAACCAGCTTTGCCTTGTAAACTTTATTTCCATTGCTTAGCCCTACACTGATTTCATCAGCATCTGCAACAACGTGATTATTGGTAACTATATAACCGTCGGAAGAAATCAATACACCCGAACCGGAAGCCATCTGGCCTGGTATATAATACCTGCGGCCATCACCACCTCCATTGAATTCATCTCCAAAAAAATCATCTCCAAATAAGTCCTGTAATATGCTACGTCTCTTTTGCATATTACCGCTATTTATCTGGCGGGGGTTGATCTTGGTTTTGATATGTACAACACCAGGAACTGCTGTCTTGGCTGCGGTAGTAAAATCCGATGGAGCCGCATTTACATTTCCTTCCGTGCCAGGCATATAACGGGCATAGTTTGCCGGAACACCCGATTCATTCTGTACAAAAATTGGTCGCCTTTGCTCGAAATACTTGCCATACACAAATATGGAGGCAGCGGCAGTTACAACGCTTATGGCTACGGTCGTAACAATTTGCTTGAATTTCATATTATAGTGTGTTTGCTTGTGACAATAAATTTATAGATAATTACGTCAGCATATCATCAATTTACATGCCTTCAATACAAATTTAACTGTGCCTGGTATCCAAAGGCAATAGGTTCTATTCACTTTAACACATTTTTAAATCAATCGTTAAATACAACTTAATGCTAATGTCAAATACTGGCAGTCTTTATGTCAATATAACAAGATAGTAGGACAATTTGTTAGTAGACGGGTATTGCTCGCAAAGGCGCAAAGACTAATATTAAGGTGCAAAAGGATTTTTTAAAGATTTTTAAGAATTGAGGCGAATATTTTTAAGGAGAATTATGATTTTCCCTTAAAAACATTCGCCTCAATCCTTATTTTCTTACTATTAAACTTTGCAACTCTGCGTGAAACAGCGAGCCTGCGAGCTATAGCTCCAGCAGAAAATGCATTGTATCTACCCCATCCGGGTAATCCAGTAATGAAGGTTGCTGTGCATAACCAAAGGGGGTAAACGATTTTCCAACCAGGCATTGTAAAGACTGGTCTCCGCTTAATTCCTGCTGTAAATGGGCCATATCTGCATAATAGCTGTAGTTTAGCACGCTTAATGGCGAAAACAAAGAAGTGGCTTCCTGTAACAGAATCAGACCATTACTGATATAATGAGCATTGTTTAATAATAACAATGCCAGGTTATAATCGTAATTGTTCTTGTATTTATGGTGATCCAGCAGGTAATTATATTTTTCCAGTGCAGTTAATAATGGCTGGAAATCATAATTGGCTGGTACATATACCTTAGTAACATTTCTGCACCCTAATCCAAAGTACAGCATTATGTCATCGGCCAGGGCCGACAACTCCTCCGGAGTCTCCTCTCCTGTAAGAATGGCCGCTGAAGTTCTGTTATGACGGATGATATGAGGATATTTTGCAAAATAATAGTGAAAATACCTGGCCGAATTGTTACTTCCGGTAGCTATATAGGCGTCACAACCCTTTAATGTCTCCATAATTTCGGTCTGACCGGCTACTTCAGGGTACCATTCAGTCATCTTTTCAATAATATGCCTCAGCAATATATCGTCCTTACTAGATAGCTTCATATTGATTTGGTGACCACTCACAAATCCACAAAGCCAATCCTGAAACCCTACCAATGGAATATTCCCCGCTGCTACAATGCCTACTTTCTTAGGCGTAACGGGGTGTTGCAATTTCGGATAGGTATCAATCCATTCCCTTAATGCTTTAGGGTCCAGAAAATAGCGGGAGATATTTTCCAGCGCCTGATCAATAAAAGACGGGATAAACCAGCCGTTTGCGCGGAAAGCTCTCTCTTTTACTGCTGCCAATTCAGGGCTGTTTTCCGTTAAATACTGGCCTAAACGTACCAGGGCGAGTTCTTTTTCTGCTAGATTCATGAAACTATTTAAATAATTGACCTAATTAAACCGGGAAAATTTTATTTTTGTTCCACAAAATTAATGGCTTACTACTTAATCAAAAAGTTTACTCTATGGCAATTAAGATAACAGACGAATGTATTAATTGTGGCGCCTGCGAACCAGAGTGCCCCAACAATGCGATATATGAGGGAGGTGTTGAATGGGCGATTGCCGATGGCACTTCGGTTAAAGGTGCTTACAGCCTGATGGATGGCAGTGTAATGGATGCCGACCAGCGTAATGCTCCTATTAGTGTTGAATCTTATTACATCGTTCCTAATAAATGTACTGAGTGCCAGGGTTTCCACGAAGAACCTCAATGCGCTGCCGTTTGCCCGGTAGATTGCTGCGTACCAGACGAAATGTACGAGGAAACCGTTGACGAACTGCTTGCTAAGAAAGCAAAACTGCACGTTTAATTTTTCTCGCAAAGAATTTTTCTCGCAGAGAAGCATAAGAAGCAAAGAAGCATAAGTTTTTTTTAATTTTTAAAGGAAAATCAATTTCTTTTATTATTAAAATTTCTTATGCTTCTTTGCTTCTTATGCGTCTCCGCCAGAAAAATATAAAAATCGTATGCTCCTCTGCTTTCTTTGCTCCTTTGCGAGAAACCGTTAACTTTAACCGCTTATTGTAAAAAATCTTATGAAGAAGAATATAGCTTTAGTAGCCGGCGGCTATTCCGGAGAATATGTGATCTCTGTTCAAAGCGCTGTTACCATAGAAAAGAATCTCGATAGTAATAAATACAACGTATATAAGATAGTAATCACTAAAGATAGCTGGAGCCATACTGGCAATGATGGCCAGGTAACCGAAGTTGATAAAAATGATTTTTCACTCACTTTAAATGGGCAAAAAGTAAAATTTGATGCCGTTTTTATCGGTATTCATGGTACCCCCGGCGAAGATGGCCGCCTGCAAGGCTACTTCGAAATGCTGGATATCCCTTATACCAGCTGTGGAATGGTTACTTCAGCCCTTACTTTCAATAAAGGTTATTGCAATAAAGTAGTAGCTACTCTGGATGTGGTAAACGTTTCTAAGTCTGTTCACATCTTCCGCGATCAGCCTTTCAATTCAACCGATATTTTTAATAAATTGAAACTGCCGGTTTTTGTTAAACCTGCCGAAGGTGGTAGCAGCATTGGCATGTCTAAAGTTAGTGCGGCTGAAGAACTGGAACCTGCTATTCAGAAAGCTTTTAAAGAAGATAGCCAGGTGCTGATCGAAGAGTTTATTAAAGGTAGGGAACTGACCATTGGAATCTTCAAAGCCGACGGTAAGGTAAATGTATTGCCAATTACTGAAATCGTTACCAGCAAGGAATTCTTCGATTATGAAGCCAAATATACCCCTGGTATCACCAACGAAATAACTCCTGCTCCTGTTTCAGATGCTATTACCAGCCAGGTACAGCAGGCTGCTACTGCAATCTATAACCAACTTAATTTTAAGGGAATAGCTCGTATCGACTTCATTTACGAAGAAGCAACCGGAAAATTATTTTTTCTTGAAGCTAATACGATGCCCGGACAATCAGAAAACAGTATCTTGCCTCAGCAGGTAAGGGCTTCTGGCAGAACCCTGCAAGAATTTTACGGCATTTTGCTCGATGAATGTATGAAATAGTTATTTTATGGACAGTTTCGGATAAATGGTCCGAAGATTGCCATAAAATATATCACACTTAATAATATTACTGTGTTCGACTTTATTACCAAACGCTCCTTTGGATTCAACTTACTGGTAGTGATTGTGCTTTTCTTTGCACTGGCACTATTATTTTTCTCTATGCTTGGAGTAATTACCAAACACGGGCAACAACTTACCGTTCCTAATGTAAAAGGCAAAAATGTGGTAGAAGCCATTGATCTGTTGGAAAAAGCCGGCTTCGAAGCCGATGTGCGTGATTCCATCTTTATCGATTCACTTCCTCCTTTAGCCGTTTATGCGCAAACTCCTGATAATGGAGCACAGGTGAAAGTTGGCAGAACTATTTACCTGACAGTAAATAAAACTGTAGCCCCAATGGTAAAAATGCCAGACCTGGAAGGATTTACCTTCCGTAGTGCTGAAATGATGCTCAAGAGCCTTAGATTGAATGTAGGAGATACCATCTATAAACCGGATTTTGCGGCTAATACGGTATTGCAACAACTCTTTAATGGTAAGAGAATCAAACCCGGCACCGAAATCCCTGAAGGTAGTAATATCACACTTATTATAAGTAGCGGAACCGGAAGCGTGGAAAACCCGGTACCTAACTTTATTGGACTTACCTATGCCGAAGCCAGAGAAGTACTGAGTGCCAGCAACCTCAATCCAGGTACCATCATCATCGATCCAAATGTAAAGGATACTGCTAACGCATATATTATTAAACAAGTACCTACCCGCAAAAATGAGATAGGTGACTATAATATGGTAAGAGCCGGCGAAACTGTCGACTTCTGGTTATCTGCAACCAAACCTGAAGTAGATAGTTCTAAACAGGCTTCACCAGATCAACAGGAAGAATAAATTTCACCAACAAATAATTCTAATCATCATGCAAAATATTACAGCAGAAGAGTTAAAGAAAAGAATTGACAGTGGGGAAGAGCTTTACATCCTTGATGTTAGAGAGCCTCATGAAAGAGCCGAATTTAACATCGGTGGTAAACATATTCCATTAGGGTTCATTCAACAAATGGAAGTGGATGAACTGGAAGAATGGAAAGAAAAAGAATTGATCGTATACTGCCGCAGCGGTAACCGTAGCGGGCAAGCTTGTATGTTGCTCGACTCAATGGGCTTTACCAATACCAAAAACCTGGTTGGCGGTATGCTGAAATGGACAGAATTATACAAATAAATGAAAAGGGCTGAATCACTTCGGCCCTTTTTTATTTATTTACAACTGCTGTTGCTTCAATTTCAACCAGATATCGCGGATCAATTAACTTGCTTACCTCAACCATAGTGGTAGCGGGCTTAATGGCTTTAAAAAATTCTCCATGTGCCCTGCCATATTCCTCCCATCTGCTAATATCTGTAACAAACATTCTTGTACGTACCACATCATGCAATGTAGCCCCTGCATTAATTAACGCAGCTTCAATTTTGGCAAGAATATATTTAGTTTGTTCATAGGCGTCTCCTTCTGCTACAACTTTATCATCTTCTGTTGCAACAGTGCCGGAGACTTCGATAATATCACCAATCCGCACAGCCCTGCTATAGCCCACTTTGCCTTCCCAAAGCGCGCCGGAGGAATAATTAGTACGTTTCATAAAGTTTTATTTTCTTATTAAGAGAGAGATCATAAAAATACAATATTATGTTACTATTTAAAACAACAATTCTCCTTGATATATATCACAAAAAATAATATTATTGTAATGGAATGCAATCTTCGTATGGCGTTCTTCGTTATGTTATTATTCGGTATTCCAAAAAGAATAAGCGAATCTGACATTTAGTTTATGCCGACTATTTTTTTGATATGAAAGTGAAGTATTTATCATTGTGTGTTTTGGTAGCAGCATCGTTCAATGCAACTGCGCAGATCAACTACAGAGAAACCGAGAAAAAGCCAACTTTAGTGCCTTACGACAGCAGTATCGCTTTTCAGCAATTAGGCCCTAATCTGGCCGAGCTAACGTTAATAGGTCAGCAAATTACCTTTCTGAAACTTAACCCGCTCAGAGCCGTTAAGAATAAGGAAGATACACTGATGGATAATCTGAAGGTAAAGGCTGTTATGGAAGTACCCTACAAAGGTGTGCTGAAAGGAGGACATCTTTATACTCCATATAAAGCTGTGGAGAATAAAACTTTTAAGATTGTTGATTATGAAAGAAAAACTGTGGCTGGTGGCCCGGTTGAACTTACTTTTACCTTGCTGGGTGATGATCGTAAAACATTGATCTACCAGATTACAGACGATCAGTTAATCAACACTCCGGTTATCATTAATGCAAACTATGAATGGTTAAAACGCCAGTATATCGGGCGTAAGCTGCAATTGAAAAACGGAGCTTTAATCACTGCCAATATCCTTGATGAAAATAAGGAAGTAGCATTGAAAGAAGATGATGTTATTACCTGCACAGATGTTGCAGTCATTTTAGCCGGTAAACAGAAATATGGGCAACCATTTCTGATCGTGAAAAGAAATGATCTCGAATTTGCAATAGGAATCGGATCTAAACAGGAATATCCTATTGGACCGAGACTTGTAGATTTTGAAGTACAATAAGATTTTAGATAAAACAGGAAGCCCGGAGTAAGTAATTACTTCGGGCTTTTTTTATTGTCTGAAATTTCCAAGTTGATTTTAGTTGTTTAATGCTACGATCCTTTTTCTTAACTTAAGAAACTTTGGTATGTGTAGCTGGCTTTAACCCTATGAGAATGCTCTTTATCAACTAACATTCTATGCGTCATAACTGCCCATACTCTATTAGCAAAATAACAGTAGCCATTGTTGTATCCTTCCTCATTTGTAGTTATTCCTTTGCACAGAGTAAAATAACTTATTCCGAAATAGGCACGCTTTCACTGGATTCTGGTACCACCTGGCTTCAGGGGATTTTTAATAATGCAATAAGTAACGATGTACAAATAGTGGGGCTGGGTGAGGTTAGCCATGGTGGTTATGAGCCTATAGCACTAAAAGCTAAGATGATACAATATCTTGTTCAGGAGAGGGGATACAGAAATATACTTTTCGAATTCTCTGATATGGAATCTATCCGACTGGTTCGTCGATATTTGTTCGATAACCATTTAAAGGAACTCGCAATCGCAGATTCGTTAGCAGGAAAAGTAGCTGGCATTAAGAACGCCGAGAGGGTTTTAGCGCAATTATTTCGTTGGTTGAAACAGTATAATCTGGATCATCCCAGTGACATGGTAAAGGTAACTGGAATGGATTTTAGTTATGATGCCGGATATCGGAATTTTTTTCTTTATAATTATATTATTCCATTTGACCCTATTAATGCTCAAAGATTGTTGTATCACTGGGGAAATGGAGAAATTCCTGATACATTCAGAATGGCCTCTATTAATGCCTGGTTCATTGATAATAAAAGTAAGCTTGAAAAATTGCTGAATATCGATGAATTAAAAGAATTACAATTTTATCTGCAAACTCAAATACATTCTATTGATTATGCAAAAATGAAGGCAGAAATAGAGGATTTAAATGTAATGAAATATCGGGATAGCATTTTAGCTAATAATGTAACTAAACTTTCTGATGATCAAAAGACCATAATATGGGCGCATAATGCTCATATTTCCACTACTGAGGGATTAATGGGGAGTTGTCTGAAGGAATTGTATAAATCCAGGTATTTTATTTTGCTTACAGATTTTTCAAGTGAAGCAGATGTTTTTGTTAATGAAAACGTGAAACCGGATGCAAAGATTATTCAACAACACTTTGTCGCAGGACGTACTACAATAGCCAATAATTTGTTGAAAAATTATGGCATTCCAGGTGGTATTTTCCTTAATCAAAATTTCCCCAGCCGGATGTTATTTGATGCGGTAAATGTAATTGATGCAAATGGTAAACATATGCTACTGGTTGAGGACCAACTTTTTGATGCTCTTGTGATATTTAAAAATATTAATCTCTTCCCTAAAGCGGCAAATGGCAGATAAGTATGAAACAAATTTTTTTAATAACCTTACTATTCACTTCGTTTCTAAATATAAATGCTCAGAACACAGAAAAAGTTACTGATGTACCACAGCGAGAGGATCTTAGTAATCTGGTAAGCAAGCTTGATAAGAAAATTCCGGAACAGGTAAAACTAGTAGGTATTGGCAACGTTTCTGTGATGGCGAAAGAATCTTCAGATTTAAGTATGGAAATTGCAAAATATCTGATTAGTGAGAAAAAGTTCAGAAATCTTGTTTTACTTGAAGAAGACTGGTTGCTGCGGCCACTTAATGAATACTTAACCAATAAAAATGCTTTTGATTCAACAACTGTAGATTCTCTTGTGAAAATTTCACTGGTAAACAGTACATCTTTTACTGAATCATTCAGCTCCTTTGCTATGTGGTTGAAAAAGTATAATCTCAAACATCCGGATGCCTTGGTTCAACTGTCTGGTGTCGTGCCTGATAACCTTATTCCACCTGCTTACTTTTTAGCTACTTATGTTATTCCGCTAGATAGAGAATATGGAGTTTCCCTCTCAAAAAAATGGGGAGTTTATACTTCGCATGATAATGAATTGGCATTTAATGAAATCAGTATCTGGTATCAGCAAATAAGTAATAATACAAGCAAGTTCAAAAAGTATAAACAACTACTGTTACAATGTGCTGAAGATATTGATCATAATAATATCATACGCAAAGGGGATACATTAAAAACGGCGATTGATAATAAAGCTGGTTCAATGGTAGAATTGCTCCTGAAAAAAGCAGAGAAACGTACAATTCTTTATGGTGAAAATGAGAATATAACAACAAGTCAATATGTTTTTAAAGGAGATACTATATCGTCGCTGGGCCGCCGTCTGTATGCGCAATTAAAAAACAAATACTTCACCTGCCTTACAGATTTTGCAGATTCTGCTAAGGTCAATATATTCGATAACCAGGCAGGTGAACTTAAATTGATAACAATTCCCGGAACGGTACAAACCAGTAAATTGTACAAAGAGAAGCCTGTTTTATTTTGGGAGGGTGACAGCATGGCAATGAAACACTACCAGCCATCTTCCATATTTCCAATAATGGATATTGAAAGAAGAATTATTCCTGATAATAAAATCCCTGTTGTTGATGCATTGTTTATAATTAACCACCTGACTCCCATCAGTTTTTTGAAAAGGCTTCGGAACTTATATTGACATCTGGAATTAGTATACCTTAAGGATTCAGTAGTATCTGTTAATAACCAGATTGTACTTCTTCAAAAAAACAACAACTACCACCTACCCAGGTATCTTTACTATTAAATCCTACCCCAATCATTTTACTTTTACTAATACGGGCCAGATTATGTACCAGCATTGGTCTTGCAGCCCCATCCTCCCAAACATAAATCATCCTTATTTCACATATAGCCGGCCCCGTTGGGGTTATTATCGCCGGTGCATATTGTACTTTTCGTTGCAGGATCCAGTTTTCGGGATTAGAAATCTGATCTATGTCGGCCTGGGTCACATCTATTAATACCCCTTGTCCGGCAAATGAGAAAAGAGGTTTTAGTACATAATTCTCCAGATCTGTTGGTAAAACAGGTATTTCGTGCAGGAACCAGCTTTTGGGCACATAATCGCTATGGATAAATGGCATCATATATTTACTGATCCTGTAAAACCAGTTTGGATGGGTAATCCATTCAACTTCTAATTCCTGAAACAGATCAACATGCTCGCCCAGCGTATCCGCCTGTTTTTGCAGATCATCAAAAATGATCCTGTTAAAAATGCGTTGTATAGGGGTTTTGACACCATTTCTGAGATAATATAATTTCTTTCCTTCAAGAATCAGTTCTGTAATACAAACAGTAGCTATGCCAAGCATTTTCTCAGTACGGTAAAAGTCGATTCTGGTTTTTTGCTCTTCCGGCTTTACTTCCAGCAGAATTACTTCTTCGGGAGGAAATTCTCCGATAATCACTTCTTTCAACAACTTGTAATAAGTGTAATCATCGAGCTCATTGAAATAGTTGCTGAAATTGGAAGGAATATCAAAATGTAATTTAAACTGCCGGGCCATTACTTCCTGGAATGCAAACATGGTAGGGAATCCCTGTAGTTCTATCAGCTGGGGAGCCAGAGTTCCATCTTCTTCCCGGGTTACTGCAAAATCGATTACAATAAAATGAGGATGATCGTTTTCGTTAGGAACTTTTAAGGAAGGCGGAATAGCATCTTGAGTTAAGGTCTTGAAATCAGGCCTCAACAACACATCTATGATCTCTTCACAGGCGGTCACTAATTTATTAGTCAGCGCTTTGGGAACAAATACCGGAGTTTCAGCAATCCTGAAAGCAGGGGCAATACCTGCGTCGTCGGCAACCCCTTCCAGGAAGGCTTTGTATTTCTCGGTTGTAAACTGTTGGTTATATGTGTTTCTGATAGCAGGGATCATACAAATGAAATTAAAAGAACGAGTGTTCTTCGTCGTTATGTGCTGTAACTTGTACTGAACGTTCGATGGCTGCCAAACGCTCTGATAAACTGCCATAGATGGCATAATCGAGGAAGGCGGTCAACAGTCGGTCGTGTGTCAGCATGATTTTATCGGGATCGGTAAGTTGACTAATCATGCTTTCATACTTTTCTAAGCTATGGCTATTGACTACCTGTTGTTTTTTCTCTTCCTGCAGTAGGTACATATGCATACCTGCAGCATCGGCTTCCGGGTGAAACTGAGTTCCTATAAAGTGCTCATTGAAGCGTATAGCCATTGTAGCTCTTTCCAGTGGCACATGCGGTCTCTCTTTTTCAATTGCCAGTACATCGCCACCCATAGCTTCAATTCTTTCGTGATTTAATTCAATCACCTGCCAGTTGCGACTATCAACAATATAAAAAGGATCGGGTAGGGCACTAAATACTTTTTCCTGCATGCCATCAAGAGTTTTGTGTACAGGAAATACACCAAAAGCAGGGGATTTTCTCTTACAAACATTCCCCAATTCAAAATATCTGCACATAATCTGGTAGGAGTGGCAAATAAAGAAAGCCGGTTTTTTATCGGGCTGTTGTTTATTCCATTCTATCAGGTTATTGATTAGTGTGAAGTAAGCATTTTCCCACTCGCTACCAGCACTGTCAACAGGGCTGCCAGGGCCACCGGTAGAGATATAGATATCATAGGAGAGATCCGGGATCTGGATTTGATTACGTACCTCAAATTCATCGAACTGTAAGTCCAGAGCGTGCATACTGGCGTATTTCGACAGTATTTCTCGTATGCAGCGCATCCCTTCATTGGGAACACCTTCGTACATATCTAGCACTGCTACTTTCCAGCGTGGTTTTATTGGATGCATAGTGCAAAATTACGAATTTCAGAATTGATGATCAGGAGTTTATATGCCTGCCAGGAATTGTTCGTTGATAAAGTCTGTTACCGCTACCAGATCATTGGTGTTGGCAAAGACTTCTAATTGCCTGTCGGCCCCTGTTCCACGCTCCAGCAGGGAGTGGGTCGACTCAATAACTTCACGGCTTCCGAGATCATCAACTACATCATCAATAAAATCGAGTAATTCCTGGATTAGAGCGCGGGTATTCACTTCCTTTTCCTTACCAAAATCGATGAGGTGGCCATCAATTCCGTAGCGGGAAGCTCTCCATTTGTTTTCATTGATCAGCGCTCTGTTGTAAATAATGAAATTCAGATTTTGCATGCGTAGTTTATAGATTTTTGCGCATACAGCCTGAAATAGTCCGGCTAGTACTATGGTATCATCTATTGTTAGCGGAACATCACAGATTCTGAATTCAACCGTATTGAAGAAAGGGTGTACTCTCAGATCCCACCAGACTTTCTTGGCGTTATCTATACAGTTTGTTTTGATTAGTAGTTTGATATAGTTATCGTATTCTTCAATGCTATTGAAGAAATCGGGGATACCCGTGCGGGGAAATTTATCAAAAACCTTAGTGCGGAACGATTTAAACCCGGTATTTCGTCCTTCCCAGAACGGGCTATTTGTACTTAATGCGAAAATGTGTGGCAGAAAATATCTAACGGAGTTGGCTATATGAATGGCCATTTCCCTGCTTTCCATGCCCACATGAACGTGAAGGCCAAAGATCAGGTTAGATCTGGCGGCATCCTGCATTTCATTAACGATTTCGAAATATCTGGGATTGTCGGTAATCAGCTGCATTTCCCAATGGCTGAAAGGGTGGGTTCCGGAAGCACCTATTACATAACCCAGGTCGCCGGCAATTTGGGCGATGGTATTTCGTAAAAATGCGACATCTTTACGGGCTTCATGAATATCGGCACAGATTTGAGTACCTACTTCTACTACAGCCTGATGGAATTCAGCTTTAACCTGATCGTTGATCACTTTGTGCGCTTGCTCCACAATTTTTTGCTCATGTGATTTCAGTTCCCGGGTTACTGGGTCCATCACCATGTACTCTTCTTCTATACCAAGCGTAAACGCCTTAAACATGTGAATAGGTTTTAGGAATTACGCTTTCGTAATTCGCTTTACAAATGTAACTTATTCATTTCGCTTTTTTAGGAGCTGATTTAGGCTTGCTTTTTTCTTTTTGGTCGGAGGAAATTGCTTTTTTGATTTTGGGTTTGATGAATTGCCCCCAGGTAAGATTGTCTTTCCCTTGTTTTTGGGCGATAGCCCGTTGAATGGCATATTGGGCACTGGTTTCAATAACCCATTCGAAATTGGCTTCTCCAATTTCAGGATCTGCGTGCGGGGCCGGATTATAACAGTCAATTACGTAAGGTGTACCGTCTCCCCGTACAGCAACTTCAACGGTATTAAAGTCATAACCCAGGTATTGTTGCAACGTTGTAGCTTGCTGTGTAATTGCTTTGAGTAGAGCCGGCTTAGGCTTGTAAGTGGCAGTATAATGTTGTCCGTGAGGCAAATTAGGGTTATATGGCAGTACCCTTACTTCCTTTTGCCCGATGCAAAAGCAGCGGTAATATTCCACAAAATCAATTTCCTCCTGCAGCATCATTACCTGTTTACCTGTGGTAGCGTGTAATTTGAAGAAATCTTCCTTATCAGGTACCTTATATACATCTTTTCCTCCGCCTCCATTGTAGGGCTTCATAAAGGCAGGGAATCCGATGTATTCAAAAATGGTGTTCCAGTCGAACGGATAAACCAGGTTGCGAAAGGATTGGTTGGTTGTATTTTCCGGTTCCTGGAAGGAAGGGAGCAGAGCCGTTCTTGGAACAGTAATATTAAGTTTATCGGCCAGGCTATAGTTGAAAAATTTATCGTCGGCACTCCACCAGAAGGGGTTATTTATAACGGCTGTGCCGGTGGCGGCTGCATTCTTCAGATACGACCTGTAAAATGGAACATCGTGAGAAATTCGATCTATAATTACAGCATAACCTGCATCTTCTCCTTGCAGTACTTTATCTATGGATACCGCTTCAGCAAAAATACCGGGAGGGTTAATTTTATTGACCCTGTCTATAAATGCCTGCGGAAATATGTTTTCCTGCCCAAACAGAATACCGATCTTTTTCATAAATCTTACTTGATAAGTGATAGATAGTGGGGGAGCATTTCCCTCCATATTGGCCAGTCATGACTGGCTTGCGGACGAATATCGAGCCAGTGAGCCATGTTTTTTCGGGTGAGTACCTGTGATAATTGTTCATTGGCCGATCTGCAAACATCACTATCTGCTACTCCCAGTACAATACCCATTCTCCATAGATCATTATGCTTGTTTTCCGGCATATAGTCAATTGGATTATGGAAGTAAATATTATCGTCGTAATGCCCGTCCAGGCGCCCTTTGATATCGAAAATTCCGCTTAAGCTAAGCAGGTAGGAAACCTTATCAGGATATCTGAAAGCAAAATTTGCAGCATGATACCCACCAAAGCTACATCCGGCGGCTACAATTCTGTCGTAGCCTGTTTCAGACTCCATTTTGGGCAATATTTCCTCCCTCAATAGTTTATCATAACAGGAATGGTTATAAGCACGTTGGGCTGGGTTTATATTCGTACAGTACCAGCTTTCAGCATCAATACTATCCGGGCAGTAAACTTTTATCCTGCCTTCTTCAATAAACCAGCGAATAGCTTCTATCAGGCCAAAATCCTTGCTTTCGTAGTAACGACCCATGGATGTAGGAAATAGTAACATTGGGAACCCCGAATCTCCATATACTAACATCTCAAATTCTTTTCCCAAATTTGGCGAATGCCATTTCAGATAGTTTTCGGTCATGGGATAGCGTTTGGATAAATTTAAAAAAAATATTTCAGGTAAATGATTAGAATGGAGACTCATTTTCCTTTCGTGCATTTATTGAAGGGGTTCTAATTACCGAATTCCCCGGTTCTGAATTATAGAAATTGTAGTTTTCATACTTCTGAATGAATGGCTGAAGAGGGTATGTTGGACGTAAAATTGTCCTTATTCTTATCATGAAATTAAAGTGCCATTATTTACTAAATTAGCTACCGTGTTTAATTCTAAAGATTCTGATGCTGATATAAGGGCTATTATAGCAGTATGGTTTTATCAAATGGGTATTTAGGACAACAGTTATTACGAATTCAATTTTGATTAACGTAATTGACTTTGTAAGTAATGAATTCCTATTAAAATATAAGAGATGGTTAAAGAATAATAATTCATTAAACATTCTAAATGAATAAAACAGGAACTAGTCTGCCACTCATAACCAATAGAAATTTTCGTTTGCTGACAATATTTAAATTGTGTGCGCTGCTATTGCTATGTATTTCATTCTATATGGCTTATAGAGGGCCAAGAATCGGCTTTTTAATATTGTTGCCTATCGTTTTTCTATTATGGAATGTTAACTACGTAATAAAGGAATATAGCATTATTGGTAATATTTATCTCCTACCAGATGAAATTGTGATAAGTCATACATCTGGCATAGAAACGAAGTATGTATTTAAGGACTTGAAGAATTTACAAGTATTTATTGGAGGAGTTAAAGGTGAATTGTATGGAGAAAAAGCTATTACAACGAAAACGGGAGTAGATAACTCCCTTATGTTTCAATATTTAGGTGAAAATAAAGAGATAAGATTTTTGCTGGAAGATCAACAGTTGTTTCAATTATCCCAGATTCTTCAATTATGGCAACAAAATGGGATTAAATTAAAGATTCACAATCAATCAAGGGAAATGTTGATTTAAAGCCATTATTAGAACAAAGGTTATTATTCATTGGGGTTGATGATTTCCTACAGAGGTAATTTTGCAAAAAAATCTGCATGCACTTACAAATTCCAATCTGGGTAAAATGTCTAGAGCCAATACTGGACTGCTTGTTTTTTATTTAGGTAAGAACAGTTATTTAGTATATGTATACGATAAAAATAAGATTCCAAATGAGTATAGAAAGGAAACACTAAAGACACACAAGAGCGTTAAACCCGGTTGGTATTATGGAGAAGATATATAGTCAAAGTAATCTGTTTATTATTATAGAGAACGAGGAAATATCATTTTCGATAGTCTGTTAAGAGTAGAGAAAATAATTTTTAAATGATTCGTCAAAATTAAAAAAGCTGCTCAAAATCACTTTTGAGCAGCTTTTTAGTTTTATAAGACTTCAGGAATTAGAAGCTATAGCGCAAGCCAAGCTGTCCTCTCCATCTTGAAGTGAAGTTATTGATATAGTAAGGTTTTTCATCGCCGAAACCATTGATCTCTCTTCTTCTGTCGTATTGGAACACAGGCTCACCATTATTAAATTTTCTAAAGGTAAGTGGAGTAGAGGCATTGTTGGAGATGAAATATGTTTGACCCCAGTCTTTGTTAAGCAGATTACCAACGTTCAGGATATCGAAGGTCAGTTCTACTTTGTGTTGTTTAAAGATAGGCAATACCTGAGCAACTTTGAAGTCGAAGATATTTTCGAATGGAGTACGGCTGGCATTTTTCTTAGCGTTTTCGCCACGATGTTTGCTCAGGTAGCTATCATTACCGATTAATCTTTCCAGGTCTTCGCGTTGCTGTGCTTCTGTACGGGAGTAGGTAACATTACCTGCTTTATCCTTTTGTACGATAGCTTCGAAAGACATATTGCTTAATTCTTTAGAAGTTGGAATATAAATCAGGTCGTTGTTTCCGTTGGTTGCGAAATCGTCACCAGTTGGATCAACAGAGTTGAAGTATACCCAAGAGTAAGGAACGCCAGACTGACCGTTGTAGAATAAGGATACAGTAGTGCGGAACTTATCGTCTTTACCGTATTTGAAAGTTTTGGAAGCTACTGCCAGTACGCGGCTACCCATTGAGTAGTTAGAACGGCCCATTTCCAGGTTATTCAATCCATTCACATTCGGACCAAAGCGCCAGTTGGAAGCAGCAGTTGATGAAGTACCATCGTTCAGAGAGTATGCATCACCGTAAGAGTAACCTACTTTGAAGAAGAAACCATTGTTGGTTACTTTAGTCAATTCTCCGGAGATGTTGTATGCATAACCTTGATTGGTATTTTTCAGCAACAGGATCTGATCACCCCAGTTTTTGTTTAGCTTGGTGAAGGTTGGTCTTTTCAATCCGCCACCTAAAGAAACGCTGTCACCGGTCGCAACAACATTCAGGTTTTCCCATACTGTATTGTTGAGGGTTTTGGTAAAGTTACCTTCAACAATGGCAGTCATACCCCAAGGCAATTTTCTTTCTACTGCCAGGTTGGTTTTGAACATCTGAGGGAACTTGAAGTTTTTGTCGGTCAGGTTAATGTTGGCCGGACGACCAGCAATGTTAGCACCAATTTCAGTCAGGTTACCAGCGCTCCATTGACCGTAGAAAGGATCATTCGGATCATATCTGAAGTTCAGACCATTAGGTACTGCAGTACCGTTAAGGCTGATATTGGTATAAACGTTACCGGTATTGCTATACTGGTTGGAAATCCATACGAAAGGTACGCGGCCGGTGAAGATACCAGCACCACCACGGATTTTGGTCATACCATCGTTGGTAACATCCCAGTTGAAACCAATACGAGGAGAAAACAGTAATCTTGATTTAGGCAAGGTAGCAGTAGAATAACCTGCGAATGCCGGATCTTTCGAGAATGCTACGTTGTCCGGAGGTGCAGTAGGGAATACTGGTAAGTCTACTCTTACGCCATAAGTCAGGGTAAAGTTTCTTCTTACGTTCCATTCGTCCTGAGCATATAATCCGATCTGAGCTGCTTTAAATCCAACGCCATCTCTCAGGCTTGAATCTGCAGTCATGTAGTTGATCTGATATTGTTTTGGACGCAGGTTTTGTAAAAATCCATTGATTGAATCATAAGTATATGATCCGAATGCTCCCTGGATGAAGGTATTTTTAATGTCGTAAAGTTCAGCGTTCGCACCAACTGTGATGGTGTGCTTACCTTTATACATGGTCAGATTATCAGTGAATGTCCAGATTTTCTGACTCAGAGAGTTGGCAGTAGAAGAGAA
The DNA here is from genome assembly GCF_003419895.1 of Chitinophaga silvatica. Taxonomy (GTDB): domain Bacteria; phylum Bacteroidota; class Bacteroidia; order Chitinophagales; family Chitinophagaceae; genus Chitinophaga; species Chitinophaga silvatica. Next base: position 75,098 of record NZ_QPMM01000001.1, read on the forward strand.
GTCACTTCCCAGGTTAATGGTACGACCGTTGTCGTTGATGGTAACCGTAGGGAAAGGCTGACCGAGGTAGCTTCTTCTGTCCTGAACATTATTATAACCGATTCTTAATTCGTTACTCAAAGCATTAGAGAAGTTAGAGTTCAACTCAATAACGCTGGAGTTACTTTTAGATGGGAAAGAATAATAGTTGTTGTAGAATGAAGCAGAAGTATTGGATCTGCTATAAATGATATCACTCGCATTCAGGTAATTGTGGCGAATGGTCAGCTTGTGAATGTTGTTGATATTCCAGTCGATACGTCCGAAGAGGGTAGTAGATGGTTTATCACGTTGCTGATCTGTATAGCTACCCAGATCTACATTATAAGTATTTTTAACGTGATCGTAGATCGATTTCAGTTCATCTACCGTTACGTTGGATGCACCTGTAGCCGGGTTGAAATCAATCGGGTTGTTTCTTTTAGATCTTTCTGCGTTTACGAAGAAGAACAATTTGTTCTTAATAATAGGACCGCCTAAAGAAGCTCCGAAGATTTTGTTGCTGAAAGAACCGTATTTGGAACGGGTGCTATCAGGAGCTTTACCAACTAATGCCTGGTCCTGGTAGTAGAGGTATGCCGATCCATGAAGTTCGTTAGTTCCGCTTTTAGTGATAGCGTTGATACCACCGCCGGTGAAACCACTTTGTTTTACATCATAAGGATTCAGCACAATTTGTAACTGATCAATAGTTTCGATTGAGATAGGATTAGCACCTGCCTGGCCACCATTGGTACCAGAAGCAGAAAGACCAAATACATCATTGGTCACAGCCCCATCCACGGCAAATTGGTTGTACTTGTTGCTCTGTCCACCAAAAGAAATACCTAATGGAGAACCGTCTTTTCCACTGGTAGAAACAGAGGCTTGCGGGCTCAGACGCACAAAATCCTGTACGCTTCTGTTTACAGATGGAAGGTTGTTCAACTGAGTACGGGAAATGTTTAAGGCCGTACCACCATTACCTTTTGTAGAGGCTTTGGTTCCGGTTACGCTGATCTCTTTCAGACTGGTAGAGCCTTCTGTTAACTTTACATTTAATTTTAACGGTTCACCCAAACGCAGGTAAATATCGTTAAATGCCTCAGTGCCAAAGCTGATAAAGGAAACTTCAACTTTGTAAGGTCCCCCTACGCGAACGTTAGGGATTGTAAATTCACCACCATTACGTGTTGTGGTTCCATAAATGGTTCCGGTTGGCGTGTGAGTGGCTTTTACAGTAGCCCCGATTAATGCTTGTCCCTTGGCATCGGTAACAACTCCGGTGATACTACTGGTGGTAACTTGCGCATAGGTCGTTACCATCACTGTTATTAACAATGATAATGTGATGAGTAATTTTTTCAGACTCATGGTTCCCGTTGTGATTTGATTTGACGCGGCAAAGGTCATTAAATTTTCTTGTTAAAAATTTAACGCTGAATTAACAAATTGTTAAGCAGACTGATTTCCCTCAAACTGCCTTTAAAATTTGCAAGCATTTTAGTGAAAATGTTTTTCTTGATAGGTTCATTCAGAATATTGGGAAATAATTAGGATTTCTCAAATCGCCAAATTATCTAATGAGTAGCCCTGAAAGTTAAATCAGCATTAGTCATTATCTTATTTATAAATGAAGAAATATATATGTTAAAATTTATTGCTATAATCATGGCAAATCCAATTCTGAGGCACTCTATATTCGTTTGTTGACTTTCTAATTTTTCCTGCTGGATATATCGTAACTTTGCGGCATTCAATATTACTGACCCGGAGGTATAATATGATTCTAGATAAAATTGAAGCCGCAATAGAAGATATAAGAAATGGTAAGCTCGTAATCGTAGTAGATGACGAAGACCGTGAAAATGAAGGCGATTTTGTAACCGCAGCCCGAAACGTAACACCTGAAATCATTAACTTCATGAGCACCCACGGCAGAGGATTAATCTGTGCCCCGCTCGTTGAAGAACGATGTGAAGAGTTAGGCCTCGAACTGATGGTTCGCGATAATACAGCCTTACACCAAACACCTTTTACCATCTCTGTAGATTTACTTGGCCACGGTTGCACAACCGGTATTTCTGCTCACGATAGAGCCAAAACAATTCAGGCCTTAATAGATCCTAATACCAAACCCGAGCATCTCGGAAAACCAGGACATATTTTCCCGCTCAAAGCAAAAACAGGCGGCGTACTGCGCCGTTCAGGTCATACCGAAGCAACAATCGACCTGGCCAGATTAGCCGGATTCGAACCTGCTGGTGTACTAGTGGAAATTATGAACGAAGATGGTTCCATGGCCAGATTACCTCAATTACGAGAAATCGCCGATAAATTCGACCTGAAACTCATCTCAATCAAAGACCTTATCGAATATTTACTGAGCACCGAAACACTCATCGAAGAAGGTGTGAAAGTTCAAATGCCTACCAAATACGGAAACTTCGAACTGATTGCATTTAAACAACTCAATTCAGGAGAAATCCACATGGCATTAAAAAAAGGTAACTGGGAAAAAGATGAACCTGTTCTGGTAAGAGTACACTCTTCCTGTGTAACCGGTGATATCCTCCATTCCCTGCGTTGCGATTGTGGCGAACAACTTCACGCTGCCATGCAAATGGTAGAAAAGGAAGGGAAAGGCCTTATCTTATACATGAACCAGGAAGGCAGAGGTATTGGTTTGATGAATAAGTTAAAAGCATATAAATTACAGGAAGAAGGATTGGATACCGTTGAAGCAAACCTGGAATTAGGCTTTAAAATGGACGAGAGAGATTATGGTGTAGGCGCTCAGATTTTACGCCACCTCAATATCTCCAAACTTCGCCTTATTACCAATAATCCTCGCAAACGAGCCGGATTAAACGGATACGGCCTCGAAATTGTAGAAAATGTGCCTATCGAAATTCATCCTAATCCACATAACGAAAACTATCTCAAAACTAAAAGAGATAAGTTAGGACACGAAATTCTGAAAGGATAATATAATTAATCTATTAAACCGTGAATGTAGAGATTGCAGGCTTGTCTTGCAATCTCTTTTTAATTAGACTGAGTTGTCTCAACTACCTGCTTATTGTCGGAAGAATCTTGTCTGGGCGCTACTTTTGGAACGGTATCGAGCACAGGAACTCTTCTTCTCCTTGCCCCAAATAATTCATTGAATTTATTGTATTCCCGTATATACGAAATACCTATACCCGATTTAGTACGGTTTGCCAGGTTATAAACATCATAGTCCGTTTTGCTGAATGCATTAATACGGAACCTGCCATCCGGAGTTAGTAGATACTCAATTCTGAAGTCACCCGCAAAACGATTGGCATTAGCTGAAGTAGCAGATTTGCCCCAATCATAATCTCCCCCCGCGTACAATCTGAAACGATTATTAAATAAGTTACTGGTAATACCAGCACTCACCTGGTTACGGTCGTATGATGAGTTTTCCAGCGTACCTCCAACGTTATAGGCTCTGTAGTTTACATTCACCCCAATTCCGCTTCCTTTCAATAATACACCTGTGATATTATTTAAGATAGCCTGTGCCTGAGCCGATAATGCCTGCCCCACACTATTTTTACCTGTAATACCCACGTTGGCCGCTGCCGACGCAGTGGCATCATCAGGTAAAAACTGATTAGAGAACAACAATCCCCAAACCTGGAATAATGCCTTATTCTGATCTGTATTTATCTCCTTCAGGTGAGCTGCAACTCCACTTTCGTAAGCCAGACTCCCAACATCAGGAAGTTCAATAGAATAGGTAATATCCGGCTTCATCAAAGCCCCACGCAGATTTATCAATACATCTACTCTTTCGGTTCTTGTAGCGAGTTTGTCTTTATCTGTACCTGCAGTTCCCTGCACCGCCAGGTTATATAAACTTACTTTAGGGAGTGAATACTTGGCCATAATATTCACCCTGGCTTCTGAAGGATCGCCGTTCCAGGTGATCGAACTGTTTTTCTCTATGTCAAACTTCCAGCTGGTAAGTCGCTGGAAGGTGAAGTTATACGACCCATTATTGATTTCGTAGTTACCAAACATAGTGAAATCGCCTTCCGTATTAACAGTAATCTGGAGGTTTCCAGTTCCATTGGCACTGATTATATCGCCGGTGGTTGCATCCAGAATTACATCTATCTGCGCATCCGGATTGGCAGCAATGTCGAGCTTCACGGTTAGTTTGGTATTGTCTTTTTTCTTCTTCTTCTCAACGATTTCAGTTCCGTAGGTTTTGAAATTGATGTAGTCATATTTCCCGATATCCTTACTGTCCGACATCGGCAGATAGAAATGTGTGCCTTTAATAGGCTTGGCAATAATATGCATCTGCATATCATTGATTGGACCGCTGAAATATACTTTACCGTCTGCCAGCACATCTCCATAGAAGAGATCGTTATCATTTGCTGTTGTATTCAAAAACAGGAACCCACGACCCGTAACATCAAAGTCGAAATTCATATCGTTGAAATGGTCATGACTGATATAACCGTTGGCGTTTCCTTTGGTATTGTATTTATCTATGAGTACAAAGTTTCCAAATTCAATCAGGTTATCATCTATATTGATGTTCAGTTTGGGTATTCTATAGTGAGTGCCCAGATAATCTACCGTAACACCAACTGTATCCAGGGTAAGGTTACCTCTTACGGATGGCTGAATGGTGGTGCCTCCAACTTTCACATTACCGGTAACGCTACCACTAAGATTAGATACATAACCAGCCAGGTATTTATTCAGTAAACTGATGGAAGTATTATTTAGTTTGATGGTACCATTGATCTCGTTGTTATGTGATGATAATCCAACGGTTCCCTGAGCCAGAAAGCTTTTACCCTGATTATCGGATTGTACGTTAATTGCTGCTTCTCCGGTAACATGGTTATAGCGGCCATCTACATTTACTATTCCGATAGAGTCGTTATCTATCCTCAATTCCCGGGTCCGCAGGGCTGCATTAATATCCAGGTTACTGGTCGGATCGGTGATATTGATGGTTCCATCAGTGATCCCTTCAATTCGGGTGGTGATTAACTGAGCGGGAATAACATCAGACAGGTTGATATTTTTTAGTGTAACCAGGAATTTAGATTCATCGGGATTAAACTCGTTGGTTTCAACGGTTATTTGCTGATCATTTCTGGTTACCCTGAAATTCTTAACAGTCAGAAAATGTTTGCTCCAATAAATCTCATTGCCGGGAGTTACGTTCCACTGACGTTCATTCACTGTAAAGGCACTATTCAGGAAGTTGATTTTTACTCCTTCCGGTACAGTTATTACACGGGCAAAAAATCCATCCAGCGAGGAAGTATCTTCTGATGAGAAATCTACCTTTACAAAAGAAGTATCATGGCTGGAACTGGCAATAATGATTGGATTTTCAAACAGCATATTTTTGCCTGAAAGAACCTTGCCAACGCTGGTACTGATATTTACCTTGTTGAAATTTCCATCACCTCTAACCTGCAGATCCTGTACCCTATAGCCTTCATAGCCGGCATCTGGAATATTGATATTGAGCAGCAGATTACCATTTCCAATAGTATTTAATGCCCCGCTGATCGTTGATTCGTTGAAGCCGGTGAACTGGTGAGTAATGCCCTTCAAAACCTTATTTACATCTCCAAAATGAAAAGCATAAGTAAAGTTTTGATTGATGACTTTATTATCTGGTGCTTTGAAGTAGCTTGGGTAATACTTATTAAGTAATAACTGGAATGCATCCGGTAATTGGAGGAAGCTATATTCTCCTTTCACGGCACCTGAAATTTCACTACCGGCCAGTTGTAATATTTTCTGATTATCTACGAAATGAGAAGCTACATTGAGGGAATCAAATTCCAGGCGGCGATTATCCTTAAATATGGAAACTTCGTACATTCTGGCTGTTCCGTCGAAGTTATCGATGTTGCTACCGGCAAAGTTCAGGTCCAGTTTCGCCTGAAAGGTTACCGAATCCTGTGTCAGGTGTAAGGCACGAAGGTCGCTTTTATCGATGGTCGATTTAAAATCAAATAGTGGGAGTTCCTGATTAAAGTCGATTGTTCCGGCAAAGTTCATAACCAGGTTCGGGTCATCGGCGGTCAGAGAGCCATTAAAAAGCTTTCTGGCCATGGTTGCATTCGTTTTGATATGCTGATAGTTATACCCGAATAAGGCGATTTCCTGAATATCTGCGTCTACATTCGCTTTCAGCGTTTTAAAGTTGAACCCTGCACCATCTACTTTTGCCGACATGGTAATGGTAGACAGATTCTCATTGTCGAAAAGTGTTCCTATGTTGAAGTTATTGGTGGTTAAACTTCCCGAATACACAGGTACATCTTTATTGGTTTTAAAGTTAAGATCGGAAGTGAGATTGCCGAGGTTGGTCTGAAATTGTCCGTATGCTACAAAGTCATTGATGAACCCGGTATAGCTTCCTTTAAAGCGAATGTTCGACAATTTGTCTATTCTCACGGTGCTTACTATCTCTTTCACTACCGGCATGATTTGCATTACATCCTGTCCGGTGGTTACCAGTTCATCGGCGTGGAAATCGATATAGGTTTCCTCAATTTCCGGTAGTCCGCGCATTTCAAGGCTTCCTTTGAGTTTGGTCGTATTTCCGGCTTCCAGGGAAATATCGGCAGCTTTAAGGTTGCTTACCGGGCCTCTGGCATGGCCAGAAACTGTGATTTCCTTTTTCCAGGAAGAGAGTGGTGGCGCAAAGTAGGCAATGTCGTCAGACGATACCTTGGTATTTTTGAAATGTGCCCGCATGATAACATCATCGATATAGTTATTCATATCGCTGATGTCGTTGTATTCCATGGTATAATAATCACCGATCCTGCTTCTGTTGGTTTGGAGATCGAGTTGGGAAAACTCCATTTCCACCGGCGACATTTTAAAACGGCTTGTAAGTTTCTTCACTTCAAAGCCACTACGTTCTTTGGTGCTTAGTGTAAGATCTCCAATGATACTATCCTTTATCAGGCTGGTATTGGTAAGAGACAGATTGATTTCATTAAAGCGGATATGATGCGGTGCAAAATAGCCAGGTTCGATGGGTGAAGTATCGTCTGGATTATCGACTCCGAAAATACCATCTTTAATATTGATCTCTTTTACAAGCAGGCGCCAGTTATCGTTGTTCCATCGAAGGGTGGAATCGTTATAGGTATAGCTTTTCTCCTTGGGCCTGCGGTGGCGCAAAGGAGAGGAGGCATAATCGGAGATGATAAATTTTGGTCCGGTTACGGTTAACTCCTGTATATCGATATTATGTTTTTTAAGATCCAGGTTTTTGGCATCCAGGAAGAGCTTTTTGGTATAAACACGCATGTCTTCTCCGACCCAGGCATCTACCTGATTGAACTGAACATTGTTGAAGTTCAACTTTTTCAGGTCTAACGACAATCCCTGCGAAGAAGAAGAGGATTTTGGTTTCGTAACAGTATCGGGAGCTGAACTAAAAGCATCTATCAGGAAATCGTAATTCCAGGTAGAATCTTTACTGGTACGGGTTAGGTTGATTTGGGCATCATCCAGTCCTACGTATTTTATGATAGGTTTGTCCTGAAAAAAGAACCAGTCAGTTATTCGTACCTGTAAGTTTCCGGCATAGAGAAGGGTATCTCCTTTCAGATCTTTTACAAGAGTACCTTTTAGCTGCATGCTATTGAAAAGCCGAATATTTACATGGTCGATTGAAACTTCTGTTTTGAGTTGGGCAGACAAACGGCTGGTAACCTCGCGTACGAGGAAATTTTGCACCGCAGGAATGTTTACCAGTATTCCGAGAAGAATGACAAGGCCCAACAAGCACAGTACCAGAATAGTCAGTATTTTTCGTACTTTTTTCAGGCCCTATGAATTTATGGGGCAAAAATAATTAATAGTTATCACCTTCTGGCGAGTATGCCGATAAATATGGGATTTTTCTCGTTGAGATACGGAAATCCAACGTTTTTGTTTCGTACGTGTTTATACGTGAGAAACTGAATTTGTGTTTCTCATAATAGTGTCTGGTCTACGCTTTATACTGATGTTATTTTAAAATAATTTAATAGTATTTTGACTTATTATTAATTATTATTTTGTTATTTTGATTTAATGAGTTAATTTTCAATCCATTAACAAAGATCAACCAAAATAAAACCTTGTCATATAATTGTCAGATGTTGTAAATGAGGTTATTAAGAAAACCTTAACATTTATAATTTTCGCTTTAGAACAATGAAGTAATATTTAGTGAATAGCAAAATTCGAAGTCACTTGTCACTTGTGTCGACCTTCAAATTTTATTAACTATTAAATCGAGTTTTTTATCAGTGAACAAATTGCAACCTGTATTCCCATAGGTACGAATAATCGGATTGGGAGAAAGGTTCGAATCAATCAACATTTTCAATCTATTTCAGACTACTTATCAGTGAACAATTCACAGAAGTCGGTTTCTGTAAGGTGATCGTTTAACCTGAAGGGTTAATTAATCAACCAAATATTTAATCTATGCTAAAAATCAGTGAACAATTTCAGGCCAGCGCCTGAAGATCCAATTTTTAATATTCCCATATATTTTTAAACCAGAATCTATGCACAAAAAGTTGCTACTATTAGTGCTAATGGGATTTCTATGCCTACAGGTATGGGCCCAGGAGCGAAAGATCTCAGGAGTGATCACCGACGACAAGGGAGTGGAGCTTCCCGGAGTTTCGGTAAAGGAAGTAGGAACCAGTAATGGAACCATTTCAACCCCGGAGGGTAAATTTACACTTACTCTTAAAGGAACCTCAGAAAAGCTATCTGTATCTTTCATCGGATTTGAGACACAAACCATTTCACTTACCACTGGCAATACATATAAAATTGTAATGAAGCCAGATCAGAAAAGCCTGAAAGACGTAGTAATCATCGGTTATCAGGAAGTGAAACGTAAAACGGTGACCGCAGCGGTTTCCAGCGTAAAAGGAAAAGAAATCGAAAACCTCCCGTCTCCAAGCTTCGACCAGTTATTACAAGGCCGGGCAGCCGGATTGGCCGTTCAGAACTTCACCGGAGAACCGGGTGTTCGCGGATCATTTGTAGTAAGAGGTAATACAAGTTTAAGCCGTACTTCCAGCAATATCCGCACTCTTAGCTCTCCATTATTCGTAATCGATGATATTCCGATTTCATCAGATGATGCCGCAGCTTTCGATAATACTGGTACCAACTATATTGCCGGATTAAACCCTAACGATATTGAATCTGTAGACATCCTGAAAGACGCTTCTGCTGCGGCTATCTACGGCTCAAGAGGTGCAAACGGGGTGGTGATCGTAAAAACCAAACGCGGTAAAACCGGTAAACCACAAATCAATTTCTCTACATACGCCGGACTGGTAGAAAAACCAAAGTTCGAAACAGTTTATGGTGGTGCCGAAGAAAGACGTTTTAAAATGGACTACCTCCAGAAAAAACTGACTTTCGACCAACTGGAAACTAAAATTCCTATCCTCCTTACAGATAGCCTGAACCCTGCATTGAACGGGAATATGGACTGGCAAGACCTCTTCTTCAGAAATGGTATGCTGCAGAACTATGATCTTTCGGTATCAGGAGCTAATGAGTCTATTAACTATCGCATTAGTGGTAACTATTATGATGAAGATGGAACCGTCAGAGGTACTGGTTACAAGCGTTATACCGCCTCCGCTGCAGTCGGAATGAAAATGTCGGAGAAAGTTAATGTTAATTCATTGTTCCGTTTAAGCCGTGGCGACAGAAGCCGCGGTCGTGGTGTTTTCCCTGGTGAAGATATTATTCCGCTGAAAAATGGCCAATATCTTTCATCTTTATTCAACCTGCGCGACATTGAACTGGCAAACATGGTGGGTAACTATCCTGGCAGCAGAGATAAAAACCTGAACGATGATATCACTGCCAGTATTACTTTAAACTATGATCTCACCCCAAAAATCCGTTTTTCATCAACCGGGTCAATTCAGTCGTCTGTTAATAGCCGCGATATCTTCAGACCGGGAGCCTTAGATCCTTTAGGTGTGGCCTATATGCAAAGCAGCAGATCGAGGTACGAAAATCTGAACCTGGATAATACCCTGACTTACAATACAAGTGTTGCAAATAAAGATCATCACATCAATGTACTGTTAGGGAATACCATTAATAATGTAAAGAATGAGTATACCGGTATTGGTAGCGGTTCTTTGGGTAACGATAATCTCAAGGTTGTGCAAGGTTACGATACCCGTTTCTTACTGTACAAAGATAAATATGGTAACCTGGTTTCAGGGTCCGACTATCAGTCGGCCGGCATGTTATCATTCTTTTCCCGTGTAAACTACGACTATAAAGAAAAGTATCTGTTATCATTTGCTTACAGAGCGGATGCTTCTTCCCGTTTTGGTCGTGATAGCAGATGGGGTTATTTCCCATCGGCATCAGCCGGTTGGAATATTTCCGATGAGCCGTTCATGGAGCCATTGAAAAAATGGGTAGATATGCTGAAGATCCGTGGTAGCTTTGGTATTACAGGTAGCTTACCATCAGGATATTATCTGCCTTATAATACCTACAATACTAACCAGGGTACTTATGGTGGTTCTAACGGTGTAACCTATAATGGCGTTAATCCGATCACTCCAAACTTCAGCGATGGTGTGGCACAAAATGGCCTGACCTGGGAACAAGCCAAACAATCTAATATTGGTATCGATGCAACTTTCCTCAATGGAAGAGTAAGTGTAATATTCGATGCATTTAACAGAGGAACATCCAGAAAATTATTTGATATCCTTCTACCGGCTACTACTGGTTATGATAAAGTAAATACCAATGCGATTGATATCCGTAATACCGGCCTCGAATTTAATATTCAGGGTAGAGTATTTTCCCCTCAAAGCAAATTCCAGTGGAACCCTGGTTTAATCCTGTCTTTTGTTAAGAACCAGATAGTATCATTACCTGATGGTGGTCGCGATATCATCGTGAATGATGAAAATCTTGGCATGTCCTATATTCTTAGCAAAGGCCGCTCTATCAACGAGTTCTATATGATGAAGAGCCTCGGAGTATACTCAACTTCAAAAGATATTCCATTCAACCCATACACTGGCGAGAAGTTGACTTACTGGAATGGTAACCACACTGTTCAGGCAGGTGATTTTATTTGGGTAGATCAGAATGGTGACTATGATGTTTGGGATTGGAATGATAAAATAAGTGCAGGTAACCCTAATCCTTTCTGTACCGGAAGTTTGAGCAACAACTTTACTTATGGCAGATGGAGCTTACAGGTGTATATGACCTTTACCTTAGGTCGTGATATCTATAACAAGTATATGTCTGACAGGTTAGTTGGTTTGGCTACCAACTATGCAAATATTGCGGCAATAGATCCAAAGAGTATTAATACCTGGGAAAAAGAAGGAGATCAGGCTAAATATTCCGAGTTGATCCCTTATGGTAAAGGATACTATTATCAATTCCTTCCTTTCTCTTCTGCCTTTATCGAAAATGGTTCATGGGCAAGAATCAAATACCTGAATCTTGCTTACTCAATGGGTCCTAAATTCCTGGAGCGCACCAAATTAAACAAAGTTCAATTCTACGGAGTAATAGATAACCTGGCAATGTTCCAGCGTTCATCAGTACCGGATGCAGAAGCCGTAGATGAAAGAGGCACATTTAACGGTGCTGGCTATCCGCTGCCTAAGAAATTTACATTGGGAGTAAACATTGGGTTTTAATTTTTAAAGAAGTAATTATGACTTTGTCTAAGAATATATTAATAGCAGGACTGGCATTATTATTATTCGTGCCATTTACTGCCTGTAAGAAATTGCTGGATCAGACACCGATCAATTCACCATATGCAGAAGTATTCTGGAAAAATCAACAGGATGCCGAGCAGGGTGCGGCCGGAGCATACGCTTTAGTAAGAAAAGCGTTGACCTCCAATACTGAGTATAATCAATATATGTCGCACTTTGCCTATGGCTCATTAGCGGCTTTTGAATTCCAGGACTATGATCAGTATGATGTAGCCTCTCTGGTAAAAGGTGGCGATGGCTTTAACTCTGCTGATTTTATTGGTTCCTACCTTCAGCCGTATCACGATTGGAGCCCTTACTATAAAATTGTAGCTCAGACTAATATCATGCTGGAATTCATTCCTAAGATTCCGGATGGTCAGTTTACTACCAATGCTTCCACCACCCGTAACAGATATCTTGGCGAAGCACGGTTTCTGCGGGCCTTCGCCTATTTTTATATGCTTCGCTTATGGGGTGATGTGCCTTTGGTATTGAGCTATGATCCAGATCCTGCACATGCTACCAATCTGCCAAGAACAAATGAAAAAGTAGTATTGGATAGTGTAATCACTGATTTGCAAAAAGCTGTTACATTATTGCCATGGGATCTTGGTAGTGCTAATGACAAAGCTGTAAGGGCTACTAAGGGAGCGGCTTACGGATTATTGGCCCATGCTTATATGTGGAGGAATTTCCTGAATAAAGGTGCAAACAGAGCTGATCTTACCAATGCCATTGCTGCAATTGATGCTGTAGAACAAAGTGGTAAATATATGTTGCTGGCGGCATCAGAATATCATAAAGTATTTCATGGTAAATCTGCTGAAGGGGTATTCGAAATCAATATGCAGGCACAGTACGGCGAACATCAGGTAGCGAAGGGTTTTTATTATAATATCCTGAAACGCCCATTCCTGGAGAAAGACAAGAAGCTAGACGCTCCGAATCTGGATTTAATCTCTACTATTTATGATGATGAGGATGATCTTAGATTGAAGTATTTCTTCTATAATCTCGATGCAAGCGAACAGTTTGATGTAACCATTTGCAAATTTGCAGGTTCCAATGGCGAAAATGTATATCACGGACAGGAAAATATCATGGGTTCTGTTGATGCTAATATCATCATTATGCGTTATGCCGATCTATTACTGTTGCGTGCTGAAGCCTATGCCGATCTGGGTAATACTGGTGCAGCAATAAAAGATATGAACACTGTAAGAGCGCGTTCCAATGCCTATGCACTTGAGGAAGCAGACTATGGAGATCAATATGATCTGCAGGCAGAAGTACTGTTAGAGCGTAGTCGAGAACTTTATGCTGAAGGACAAAGATGGTATGACCTGGTTCGTACCGGTTTCCTGACAGAGGATTGGGCTAATGGATGGCTCACTTTCCCTCAGTCGAGATACGAGGAAGAAGGATGGAAATGGCCAGTGGCCCGTTCTTTATTCCAGACTAATAATGTGCTTACACAAAACAAGTTCTGGTTAGGGAAAGTAAGATAATATCTAGGAACGCTTAAAATTATTGTTATGCATCAACTTAAGAAAATTTTCATACAAACAGGATGGATAGGGTTATTGGCAGTTGTGCTTTTTACCTCATGCAGAAAAGATAATCACTTTATTGGCGGCAGTATTTCCGATCCACATACCGATCTGACAACTTACGATTATCTCAAGGCAAACCCTTTGTTCGATACATTAATCATCCTGATTGATAAAGCTGGATTGAAGGAAACGTTAAACAGCAACATCACATTTGTAGCACCAACCGACTACAGTATTGCACGTTTCCTGAAACTCCGTACTACTGCATTGCAAAAGCAGAAGAACGACGAGAATATTAAGTATACGATCGATAGCCTGAAAGTACCTGAGTTAAGAGATAGCCTGATGGCATATATGTTTGATACCAAAATTGAGCGTGCAAATCTTTCTCTCGAACCAATGGTGTTTAAGAACAAAGTGAAGGAAGAATTTGGATTTAAATTGGTATGGTTAGTAGATGATGATCTGAAAATCTCCTATGCAGTAACGAATATGTCTAAAATCATTAATGGTGTAGATCCTGTGCCTTTGCCAACCGACTATCCGGATGCAGACAGAGATAAGGACTATCTGCTGCAAACAACAGGTATTCTTACTAAAACCGGTGTTTTACACGTACTAAGTAATTCACATACCTTTTATTGGAAGTAACAATCAAAATTAATCAAGTATGTCATCAACATATAACTGGAAAAAAATTTTAGGTATAACTGCTCTGGCAGGAGTGATCTTAGGAGGATGTAAAAAACTGGATGAAGGTTTTTTAAGTGAAGGATTGTATGTACCGGATGCTCCGCTCACGGTTCAACGTGGTTTGGCATTTCAGAAAACTGAAGCCATTCTGCTCGATGGTTCTACCAGACCTATCACTTTTGAATTGCTCGATATTCGCAGAGCCGATAATAAAAAACATGCAGATGAGTTCTTTAAGGAATATCCTGTGTATGTATACACGGCTGCAATTGATCCTGCTATCGATACTACCATCGAACAGGTAAATAAGAAAAGAGCACTTCAGAAGCTAAAACCATTCACATTTCTGTCTAGCGGCCAATGGGTGTTTAATGCTGCCACAGATAGTTTGCCTCTTGATGTTACCTATGAGTATGATATCAAAGTAACAAATGTTGCAGGCACGAAGATCTATAAGAACATCGCTACACTTACAACTGTAGATCCACCATTGGTAACAGAACAAACCACTGGTTGTAACTTCTTCCCTGATGATGGTTCTGCTACTGTGGGTATGGGTTCTATGTCTATGAGTGTTACCAGGATTAAGGAAAGTGGTGCCACTGTAATTCTGAAAATCACAGATAAAGATGGTAAGCCTTTCAATCCTAAAACCGGTGAAATCATCAAACGGGGCGACCGGCCAACTTTCGAAAGTTACGCTCGTTTCCATCCTGTAGAATATACTGATACAACGATGGTATGTAATTTCGAAATTGCACCATTCCCAATTGCAAAGTATTCTGCTGGAGGTACAAACTTCAATTACCTGATCTATTATCGTATTCCTTCAGATTTCGCAACTGTAGACAAATCACTTACTACAAAAATCGGAAGTGTAAATCCTTTGTTTGCTTTCAGATTAATGAAAGCAGGAACCTACCTGGTTGAGATTAGGTTGCCGAAAACCACGAGAGTGATAAAATAGACTGAATAATGTGTTGTAAAGAGAGGATGTATCGAAAGTAATTCTCAGATTACTTTTGATATATCCTCTTCTTTATTTAAATACGTTTTATTGAAAGATTAAGATGAATCGAAATTAAAAAATGCCGCTATTTCATAACTTTCAAAGAAGTAAGTGAATGCCAAAATTAATACCTAACCTGAGGTTTGGGAATAACAGTTGGAGTGAATTGTAATAAATCGGTGTTGGATTGCAATATTTGGGGTGTTTTTTATGTTATGCTCTTTATTGATAATTATACAGAATTGCTGAATCCTGCAAGTAATAATCTATAAACTCTGCCAATGAATCAGTAATGACCTTAAATTTTTCTTTATATGGGATAATTCCTATTTCATAGGTTCCATCAGAATCATTAAGCTTTACTCCATACCACCAACATTTTTGCATATAATCAGCAAAAATCAGAATCTTGCTAAATGAACTGCTGTGTTCTGTTAACATAAATTCATTCTCCGCAGAAATCCAATAATTTAATGGATAGAATAGAAAGCCTTCACTATCAGTATAATTTGGAAAATGAGACTCCATCCCATTAATCCTTAAGTAAAATTCTTTAAAATCATGTGGTAGTTGAATATCCCTGTATTTTTCAAAATCCAGAAGTCTCTGTGGATTTAATTGATTAATAGGAATATTCTGATTATTCCAATGCCTGATCATTTTTTCAATATTCTCTATCAAACTATTTGATGGCGTCATTTTTCATAGTTAAATATGCATTACAAACAGCTGCTAAGTCCTTTCATCAAAAAGGTAATATCTTCCTGTGTATGGATTGCTGAAACTACCACTCTGTTGACCGGCAAACTATCAGGAAACGGATAAGGAAAACTCGAAATAATAATATTCTTTTTCTGCAAAGATGCCGCTAGTCCACCTACCGGAGGTAGTATAAATATGGGTAGTGCAAATGGGTTATGAATCCCGTGATCATTTACCAGATGTAAGAGGTAAGCAATATTCTGTTGCAATATTCTGCGTTGTTCCGAAAACAGGTCTTTCGCTTGTAGCCATGCATATGCATTAGCAGGAGGTAGGGAAGTACTGCCCGAAAAAATAGGCAACTTCCTGATGGCAGTAATTGCTTTTTCTGAACCTGTTATCATGCCTCCTTCAGTACTATAGGCTTTAGCCAGCGAAGCAGTAATCAGATAGGTTACAACGTCTGACTGTGGAAGAAAATAAATGCTTCCTTGTCCTTCCGGCCCTATTATTCCAATGCCATGCGAATCATCAACCAATACAAGTACTTTCTTTTTCAGCTCCTGTAACCATTTGAAGCTATGTATAACTCCGGAGATCGGAGACACGGTATCCGCAACTATAGCAAATGTATTATCAGGGTGGGAATTGACTTGTTGTATTGTATCAGCGACCCATTCCTCTCTTGATACCGTGGGTAAAGCAGGGTTATTGACCCATAGTGAAGGATGGGTTTCCGGTGCGTAGATCAGTTGTCCGCATTTACTCGCATACAAAGCTGCTGCCTGGGAAGAAAGATAACCTGAAGAAAAAACAGCTGCAGCCTCCTGATTCAATAGTTTTGCAATAACGGTTTCAAGCTCCTCATATAAACTGAGTCGCAGATTCGCTACCCGGCTTGAGGGGAATACAGCGCCAAACTTCTCAATTCCCTCATAGAGCAGAGATTTATATGCTGGAAGCTGATGTAATCCCAAATAGGCAAATCCGGAGAAAAATAAGCAGGTTTTTTCTGCAATTTTTACTGTTCTTCCTGGTGTAAAATCGGTATACTGCATGCCACTCTTACTCTTTTTTAGTACATAAAATAAACTGAAAATCGGTGGACGTTACTTGCATATCAAAGTAATCGTCTGTCAGTTTCGTAATCGTCACCAGGTTTTCTACACGTCTGTCGCCATTTTTGGCTGTAACAGAAATCATAGCACCGTTGCTTAGAATAGAATACTTACCAGTATCTGATTTGCCGGCAATAGTAGCTATGAAAACATTATTATCCAGAAATTGATAATAGGCATCTTTATAATAGGTTCTTTTCAGGTCTTCTGCCTGAATATATTGAGTATTACTGATTGGTGACTCCGGTGGAATTTTTACGTCATACACTCTCCATTTCTTATTCATCAATAGCTCATTGGCCTGTTTTGTTTTACAGGCTATTAAAGAGCCTGCAAGTGTAATAACTGTTAAGACTAAACGTAATTGCATGAATTATTTATTACCCATTTTAGATTGATTAAATTTATCAGAGTCACCTTTCGGGATAGAAAGACTTTCCCATGCATCGCCCATCACCATTTTTCCGATATAAACGATTTGACCTACATGATAAGGTACATGCGCTAACTGCCGGTTAATTGCATCAACAACAGAATGCGGCTCATTACGGATGTAGACAGTCTTTTCGAGGTCCTCAGGTGTTAAACTACCAATAGCTTGCAGCATACATTCCCAACCTTCATTCCATAGCGTTAGCAACTCGTGAGCAGAGGCAGCATGTTCTATAAACTCCTGATCTCTGCTTCGGCCGGGCTTTTCACCATCGGAAGTAAGAAAGTCTGTCCACCTCGATAACATATTACCATGTAAATGCTGAATAATGATGGCAATACTATTGGGTGCACCTTCTGGTTGCCAATGGAGTTGTTCATCATTCAACCTTAAAAGGGTAGTAGTTCCCAATAAACGGTGAATTTCAAGCCGTTGTAAAACACTTTTCAGATAAGTTTGACCTAAAGACATATCAATCAGTTTTAAAAATCACTAATAACCGGCGGCGCTATCGTCGCCTCGTTTATCTCCTGCTGCTTCCAGGGTATTGGTAGATGGAATGCGTTTGATAATTTCCGTACGTCCGATATAACCCCGTTTGGTTACCTTATATCCCATTGCCTGTAATGCCTGTATAGTACTATCCGGAAAATCCTTTTCAACCATCACTTCATCAGGAAGCCATTGATGATGAAATTTAGGTTTATTAATAGCATCCTCCGGTGATAATCCAAACTCCAGGGTATTCATTAATGTTTGAAATACTGAAGTAATGATGGTAGAACCTCCCGGAGTTCCAAGAGAGTAAATCACCTGGTCTTTATTCAATACCAGAGTAGGAGTCATAGAGCTCAGCATACGCTTTTGCGGAGCAATCGCATTAGCCTCATTACCTACTAGTCCGTACATATTAGGAACTCCTGGTTTTACACTAAAATCGTCCATTTCATTATTCAATAAAAAGCCGGATCCACCTACCACCGTTCTGCTCCCGAAATGCCCGTTAAGTGTAGTAGTAACAGCAATGGCATTCCCGGCATCGTCAATAACGCTTAAATGTGTTGTTTCTTCACTTTCAGGCATCACACCAGCTTTTGTAAGTTCGCTTGTTCCGGCTTTGCCTGGAACAAAATCTTTCATTCGTTGAGCCAGATAAGCCTTATTGGTCAGCTTTTCGGCAGAAACCTTTACAAAGTCTGGATCTCCCAAAAAAGATGCCCTGTCGGCATACGCCCTTCTCTCTGCTTCAATCATTAGTTGCACAGCCTCCGGCGAATGGAACCCCCATTTGGCAATAGGATAATTTTCTACCATTCCCATTAGCTGTTGTAAACAGATTCCTCCGCTTGAAGGCAGAGGCATTGTTACAATGCTATATTGTTTATAGTTAAAGACTACAGCCTTTCTTTCTTTAGCCTTATAGTTTTTAAGATCTTCCAGGGTGATGATACCATTACCGCGTTTCATTTCGGCAACAATATTGGCGGCCGTTTTTCCCTGGTAAAATCCTGCTGCCCCTTTATCACGTATCAGCTCAAGGGTCCGGGCCAGTTCGGGTTGCACCAGGGTATCTCCGGCTTTCCATTTATCGGCTTTTACAAAGGCAGTAGGTTGGGTATTGAGTTGTATGAATTGTTCTCTGGCTTCGTTTAAGCCATTTGCTTCAGCTTCTGTAATAACGAAGCCCCTGGCAGCCAATTGAATAGCGGGTGCAATGAGCTTTTTAAACGGAAGTCTGGCATATTTCATGGAGGCAAAAAGTCCGGCTACGGTACCAGGAACTCCGGCAGCCAGCTGGCCATCCAGGCTCAATTTGGTAATAGCATTACCTGCCGAATCGAGGTACATATTCCTGCTAGCCTTTGCAGGCGCCTTTTCCCGGTAATCGATAGCTATATTTTTAGCACCTTTTTGATTGGAGAGATGTCCTACCAGAAAGCCTCCTCCTCCAAGATTACCAGCACCGGGATATACTACTGCAAGTGCCAATTGGGTGGCTATGGCTGCATCTACGGCATTCCCACCTTCCTGCAGTATAATTGCCCCTACTTCACTGGCTAAAGGATGAGCAGAAACAACGGCACCGTGAGGAACACGAATATTTTTTTCTATAGCATAATGATATGGGTCCAGCTGTCTTGGTTGGGCATAGGCTGAATACATAATGCACATTGCTATGCTTAGTATAGTCAGAAAACGCATGTGTGTTGTGTTTGGATCGAAATTAAATTAAAATCTTATCAATCCCCAATTAACAAAACAATTCCTATCTTACATTATATATAAGAAACGCTTTTTATGCGCAGATACATTACTTTGGTTATTGCTTTACTGAGCTCCCTTAACCTATTTGCTCAGGTGCCAACTCCGGATCAGTTTCTCGGATATCCTTTAGGAACACAATTTACCCCACATTACAGAGTGGTCGAATATTTTAAACTGGTAGCAGCCAATGCTAAAAACGTAAAGGTTGAACAATATGGAAGCACTTATGAAGGTCGGCCGCTAATCACGGCTACCGTAGCTTCAGCTGAAAATTTCGCCAGATTGGATGAGATACGCAAACACAGTGTGGATATGTCTAACGCCGGCGGCAATCCTGGCAGTACTCAGCCCGTTATCGTTTGGCTGAGCTATAATGTTCATGGCAATGAAGCTGTTTCTACTGAAGCAGCGATGAAAACATTATATGAGCTGGTAAATAACGGTAATGCGCAAACGCAACAGTGGCTTAAAAATACTGTTGTGGTGCTCGACCCATGTTTAAATCCCGACGGCCGCGAAAGGTATGTCAACTTCTACAACACTACCCGTAGCCTGAAGTCTAATGTTTATCGCTATTCCAGAGAACATAATGAACCCTGGCCTGGAGGAAGAGCCAATCACTATTACTTTGATCTCAACCGCGACTGGGCATGGCAAACACAAAAAGAATCTCAGCAACGGGTTGCAAAATATAACGAATGGATGCCACAGGTGCATGTCGATTTCCATGAACAGGAAATTGAAGCTCCTTATTACTTTGCACCGGCAGCAGAACCTTATCATGATGCTGTAACTCCATGGCAGCGCGAACTTCAGATCCTGATCGGAAAAAACAATGCAAAGTATTTCGATCAGCAAGGCTGGTTATACTTTACCAGAGAACGTTTCGATTTATTCTATCCCAGCTATGGAGATACCTACCCAATGTATAATGGGGCATTAGGTATGACCTTTGAACAGGGCGGCAGCGGCCGTGCCGGAGTGGCTGTGCTAAAAAAGGATGGCGATACTCTTACCCTGATCGATAGAATTGCTCACCATTATACCACTGGTATTTCAACTATTGAAGTTGCCTCCCAGCAAGCAGGTAAGATCATTAATGAATATGCCAGGTATTTCGAACTGGCTAAAAAAGAACCGCCAGGAGCTTACAAAGCTTATGTAGTAAAAGCTAATGGAAATACTGAGAAACTTGGAGCACTGGCCTCTTTGCTAAAAAAGAACCAGATTGCATTTGGCTATGGAGCTAATGTAGGTACTGCAAATGGGTTTAACTATTTCACCGGTAAAACCGAGAATTTCCAGATCGATAAGGAAGATATTGTAATCAATGCCTACCAGGCCCATTCCAATATGCTGAGGGTATTATTTGAACCCACAACCCGTTTAACCGATTCCGTTACCTACGATATCACTGCATGGGCTATGCCATATGTATACGGATTAACTTCCTATGCATTGAAGCAACCGATCACTCCGGCCGCTGATGCACCTGCTCTGCGTAACAATACACCACTGTCGGCCACTCAACCGTATGCTTATCTCGCAAAATGGAATAGTGTTAGAGACGTTAAGTTTTTGGCGGCTTTACTGCAACAGGATATTAAAGTACGCTTCACTGAAACTCCGTTTAGCACTGGCGGAAAGGATTTTCCTGCAGGAACACTGATCATTACACGTTCAGGCAATACCAAGAAGGGCGCAGGATTTGATCAGCTGATCACCGGATTAGGTAATCAGTTTAATATCACGTTAGATGCTGTACCAAGTGGGTTTGTAGATAAAGGAACTGATTTTGGTTCTGATAAAGTTCGTTTTATTAAGAAACCAAATATAGTACTGGTAGTTGGAGATAAAGCTTCCTCTCTGGGAATCGGAGAAATCTGGCATTTCTTCGAGCAGCAGCTGGATTATCCTATTTCTATGGTGAATGAGCGTAACCTGAATAATGTGAACTGGGATTTAACCGATGTAGTAATCCTGGCAGATGGAGATTATGATTTCCTGGAAGATAAAGCAAAAAATGAAAAGCTGAAAAATTGGGTGAAAGGTGGAGGAAAGCTGATTGCCATCGAAGATGCTGTATTACAACTGGCAGGAGAGGAGTGGGGTTTTAAAGAAAAGAAAGCAGCCGAAGCAGAGAAAGATGGTAAGGAGAAGAAAGACAGCAAACCATCTTATGATGCGATAAAACCATATAGCAACAGAGAGCGTGAAAGTGTTAAAGAGTATATTCCCGGAGCAATTTTTAAAGTGCAGATGGATAATACCCATCCATTAGCTTTTGGATATTCTGATACTTATTATACACTGAAACTAAACAGCCATCTATACGACTTCATTGAAAGCGATGGCTGGAACGTAGGTGTATTGAAGAGAGATAATTACCTGAGCGGATTTGTAGGATCAAATACACGTGAACAGTTGAAAGACGGAGTATTGTTTGGTGTTAAAGAAGTAGGAAGTGGAAACGTAGTGATCCTGGCAGATAATCCGCTGTTCCGTAGTTTCTGGGAGAATGGCAAATTGTTGTTCAGTAATGCCGTATTCCTGGTAGGACAATAGTAGCTCGCAGGCTCGCTTGTTGCTCGCAAAGAAGCAGAGATTAATATTAAGAGGCATAAGGATTAAAGCGACTTTTTTAAGAATTGCTGATAAGTTTCAATCATAAATAGAAACCTATCAGAAGCCTTTAATAGCATTCGCTTTAATCCTTATGCCTCTTAATATTAATCTCTGCTTCTTTGCGAGCAACAAGCGAGCCCGCGAGCTATAATCTTCTTCTGATATTACAACCTAAACTATTGGAAGAACTCACGGTAACAGGTTTACCAGCCAGCATTTCATTGATGGCATTCTGAAGTAAACGTACCTTTACTGTTTCAGCATTTCCCGGGCTATCATCAATTCCTCCTTTATAAGTTAGTTTCCCGTTTTTATCGAATAGAAAACATTCGGGCGTATGATTCGCATCAAAAGCATCGGCTAATGCTGCATTTTTATCCATCACATAGTAACAGCTGAATTGCATTTTTGCAGCTAATTCTTTCATTGCAGGCATCGATTCGCCTTCGCCTCTTGTTGCTTCATTTGAATTGATCATTACAACACCAATATTATTCTTTGATGCAGAAACGCATAATTGTTTAATTCGTTCCTGGTTACGAATCATATATGGACATTGATTTCCACCAAAAATAACAAGTAGCCCATTCTTGCCTTTAGCGGAGTTTAATGAGATTTCTTTTCCGGAGATATCTTGCCACGTAAGTTCAGCTTTAGGTATCTGAGCTCCAATTTCCAATGCTGCATCCGGATTAGGGAGATTAGCAGAAAGAAATAATGTACAGCAGGATAAATAAAAGGCCTTTATCATAACAGATAGTTTTCAGGTCCTGACTAAAATTAATTTATGCGACAGTAATATTTATTTTTTCGGGCCAGCAAATAATCTAGTAAGATATATACAAAAATAATAAAATAAAAATTTTTATAAAGTATTGTTTGTGTTTAAAGATAGTTGATTGATTTTGATGGAATAAGGAATTTAAGCTAAACAATTTAATCTTGTCTTGGATCTTTTAACGCTCTAATGCTGGCATTTATTTCGAATCCTACTAGTAATAAGAATGAATTAAAAAATATCCAAAGCATTAATACCAGAATCGTACCAATTGAGCCGTAGATTTTATTATAGTTCCCAAAATTGTTAACAAACCATGAAAAGCCGATGGTAACCAGGATCATTCCAATAGTAGCAATGGCAGCACCGGCAGTGATAAATTTCCATTTGCGGGTAGTAGCAGCGCCAATCCGGTATAAGAGGGCATTGGCAGAATAAAACATGATCACGATAAGTACCCAGCGTGCAACGTCTATGATGTTTCTAAGCCATTCGCTCCTGATGCCCACTATATTGAAGATCCAGCGTAAAGTGGCTCCCTGGGCAACAATCAGGGCAACAGTAACCAATAATAGCAATACAAGGATGGCGGTCAACTGCAAGGCGATTAATCGATTCTGCCACCATTTTCTTTTGCGAAAGCCAGCACCCTGAATTTTGGCGAAAGAGCGCAAAATTCCCATCACACCATTGGAGGAATAGAAATATCCCATTACAAAGGCAATCGACAATAATCCATTTCTATGTGTATACAGGAAATCGTGAATCATTCCACGCACAATCATGTAGGTGTTGTAATTGGGAGTAAGATCATGTGCCAGATCGTATAGGGTTGGCTCTATATTCTTTACAGGTACAAAAGGAACTAAAGTAAAGAGGAAGATAAAGAAAGGCGGAATCGCCAACAGGAAGTTAAAAGAAATAGCCCTTGCACGGTCGCCCAACCCCCGGTTTTTAACCTCCTGCCCGAAGTGCTTGAGAACATCATATAATGGCAAACCCTCAAATCCTGGCAGGAATAGGGATTTACTTCTTTCTACCAGTCTTCGGTAGGGTTTTGAGTTGAATATGATGTTCTCGGGTTTAAATGCCAAGGTGCTGTTATATATTTAAATTAGAATCCTCTTTTGTTTAATTCTGCCTGATATTTCCTCGCATTTTCGAGATGCTCTGCATAAGTAGCTGCAAAGGCATGATAACCAGAAAAATCGGCTCTGGCGCAAAAATACAGGTAATCTGTTTCCGGTGTATTCAAAACGGCATTTAAAGTTTTTTCGGAAGGAGTACAGATCGGTCCCGGCGGCAAACCTGAATAACGATAGGTATTATAAGGAGAATCAAATAGAGTATGACTTTCTCTGATTCTTTTTAGTCCGAAGTCCTGCAGTGCAAATTTAACGGTAGGATCGGCCTGTAAACGCATTCCTTTACGATAACGGTTTAGATATACACTGGCTATTAGTGGCTTCTCATCGTTTTTATTGGTTTCTTCTTCTACTATAGATGCCAGTATTGTTACATCGTTAATAGATAGTCCAAGATGCGCCGCCTGTTGTTTACGTTCGTCTGTCCAATAGGCATCCCTGGCTTTTTCTATTTTCTTGAAAGCCGCTTCAGCACCGGTATTCCAGTAAAACTCATAGGTATTAGGCAGCACAGCACACATTACGGTATTAGTATCCAGTCCAAATTGGCGCAGATAAACCGGGTCCTGCATCAGGGAGCGTAAAACGTTGGAATCTGCTTCCAGGTTGCTGCTTATTTTCTTTATAAAGTCCTCTTTTGTGCGAAGTTTGGTAATAACCAGATTAACAGGGGCCTGTTTACCCGCTCGGAGTAATTTAGCAAGCTCGAAACTGCTCATGCCGCTGTGAATTTTATATCTGCCGGCTTTTACATGAGTAGGATAATCCATCCGCTTGGCTACCCAATCGAAACTGGAGCGGCTGCGTATGATGCCCTGAGTTTCCAACCCTTCCAGTACATCTTTATAGGTGCTGTTTGTGCGGATATAGAAGTACTTATTATCTCCAAAAGCCTCGGTATTCGGTCCGAAGACGCGATAGGAAGTATAGACCAATATGCCTGCTAAAAGGCAGCAGACAATAACTATTGTTCTTTTAATCCAGGGATTGGAGGAACTAGCTTTTTTACTTTTTTTCTTTGCCATAGATCTATAGCGTAAAGTGGCATTTAATAAGGTTTTCCAATAAAACACTCTCCATTAAAAAAACCTCGCGTTTTCACGGCGAGGTTTTACTATAAATAAAAAAGATTTTTATTAATTCTTAGGAGTTTGCGGAGCAGGCTGGCCACCCGGAGCAGGCAGGTTTGCAGGAGGAGCTTGCGGAGCTTGTTGGCTACCAGCAGCTCTTTCAATTGCAGATGGAGCTAAAGTTTGAGTTTTACCACCTTTACCGATGAAAAACGGAGAAGTAAGGCTTAAAACAGCAATAATAGCAGCAAGTACCCAGGTACCTTTTTCCAATACGTCTGTAGTCTGACGCACCCCAATCACCTGATTACCAACACCACCGAGGTTACCGGATAAACCGCCACCTTTTGGGTTCTGAATCAGCACAAAGAAGCCTAACAACACACAGGCTAAAATGATCAGGATACCGAAAATTATTAACATAGATTACTATTTATTTTTGTCTGTTAGTGACTTTAATTCTAATATCTTTTGCGCAAAATAAGCGTTTTTGTCGGGATTAAGCAAACTTAATTTTTGATATATCTTAATGGCATTGTCATATTGCCGTTGTTTGACCCAAATTTCCGCAAGTGTTTCAGAAACAATATCGTTATTAAAGGTCAGGGAATTGACAGCCATTTTTTCTACGGTTTCAGAAATTTCTGGAACTTCATCTTCTTCGTAGATCTTATGTAACTGTTGCTGATACCAATCTTTGCTGCCTTTGGCTGCAAAATCCTCTTTCATCCGTCGCAGCCAGGAAGTGAAACTTCTCATTTCCGCAGCCCCCTGTGCATTCAGTTCATCTGCTTCTTCAGGATTTTTCAGGCGTTTATATGCAAAATAATCATCTGTATATAAAGGCTGGAAGGTAAGTTCTGTTTCTTCCGTTTCCGGCATAGCCAACGGGAAAATCTTAATACCACCCAAAGAAAATGGAGTTTCTTCATTTTTCGCAGCCTGATGTACTTCACTGTCCAGATCATTCAATGATTCTGTAACAGAACTGGTATCTTCCGGTGTTTCTTCTTTACCCACCCATGATGAAGCCAGAAAAACCGGTAATACTTCTGATGGCGGGGTAACTGTTATACTGATTTTTTCTTCCTGCTCACTTCTTGCTTCTTCTACATAGGCATCCAGTGCGTCATCAGAAACAGGAGAGAGCTTTTCAGCATCCTGAATAGTTTCTGTATGCAAAAGTGGTTCCGGATCAGCCATAGGTACAAATGCTTCTGGAAGTGCATCTACCGGAATCACGGCTTCTTCGAGACTTTGCTCGGTCACTAAAGGCTCCAGGTTGTCGGTAGTTGCTGATTCAGAAAGTATAGCTGAAGGAATTTCAGGTTCTGCAATGCTGGATTCCTCTGTGATTTTTGTATTTGCGATGGCTTCAGAAAAAAGAAACTCTTCAACGCTATGCGCTGCCGGTTCCTGTTTAGCAACTAAAAGTTCTTCTTCTATAACTGGCAGTTCATCGATAGTTGAGCTCACACTATGTTCGGAGATCAAATGCTCTTCATTGATTTCGGATGCAAGTTGTTCCGTATTGTTTGATGCGGGTACAGCTTCCAAATGATCAGCTACTGGTTCCTCTGTACTACTGGATTCGAAAACTGATTCCTCCACCTTGGTTTCAGCTACTGGTTCCTCTGTACTACTGGATTCAAAAACTGATTCCTGCACAAACTGCTCCGCCTTGGTTTCAGCTACTGGTTCCTCTGTAATATTGGATTCGAAAACTGACTCCTCCACAAACTGCTCTGCCTTGGTTTCAGCTACCGGTTCCTCTGTAATATTGGATTCAAAAACTGATTCCTCGGAGGCTGTATTAGAACCAAAGACATCTGGTTCCGGTAATGTATCAACCGGGATTGCAGTTCGCTCGGGCGATTGGGCTGCAATGGCGGGATCTAAAGGATATTCAGCAGATGCTTCAGTATTGTTATCAGTTGGCAAACTATCCTCCGGAATAATGGGAGCAACACGATCTTCTACTTGTTGCAGGATCTGTTCTTCCATAATCAGGTGATAAGCATAGTGAGGCTGATTGGTATATAATAGTGCTTGTTTGATGGCGCTGTGTTGCAGGTCGCCGGTTTGCTGATATACCTTTCTGGCCAGCAACAGCCGGGCTGCCGAAAAATAGGGGTATTCCTGGAGCAATTTTTCCATCTGGTTTTCATCAACTTGATGGAGGGAAGGTTGCAGGAATACGTGTGCGATAATCCGATTTGCCATCATAGATTGCTAATGTAGTAAAAAAAGGATTAATTACCAGTTAGCAAAAGCCCGGTTAAATATATCGTCGGTAATTCCCGGAATTAACGGATCATCTAATAATGTATTTTCTACGCTGTTAGGCATTCTGTTGGCGTTGAACTCGGCCGACCGGCTGAAAGATTGTGTCCAGCCTTTTTTATCACCAACCCGTTTAATGAAAACAACGTTTACGGTAACTGTCAACCTGGATTGTGTAGGCTTGTCAACGTCCGTTACGGCCGCATTACTGAATGAATATCCGGTAATCGTACCTCTGAACTCATAATCGGCTTTAGGCTCAGTTTCAGGAACCAAAACCAGCCTGGTTTGAGAGGTAACTTTATCTCTCAGTTTCTGCGTGATTTTCTGGCTCAGCGTTGGATTATTGATCGGTGCTTTGTTGATGATGAAGCGAACATTCACAGTTTTGGCATCGGGCTCAATACTTGCTCCGGTAGTGGAGTAGTGGACAGAACAGCCAGTCATTACAGCCATCAGGGCAAAAACGACAAATGTTTTTATATATTGAATCATTGATAAATTCGTTTATTCGGCAATGTTATATTCTTTCAGTTTGCGATAAAGGGTACGTTCGGAAATTCCCAAATCCAGCGCTGCATCTTTACGTTTCCCTTTATGTTTTTTCAGTGCTTTTACAATCAGTTCCTTTTCCTTGTCGGCAATCGACAATGTTTCCTCTACTTCTTCGTGATGATCTATTTTATTATCAGCTAAGATGATCGGTTGGGTAGAAGTTATAGCCGGGTTAGGTGTTACCATTTCCGGAGCTGTATTGTAGTTGTGCAGGATATGATTATCGGGATGAAAATCTGCTGAATGAGCGACATTCGGATTTTGCAAAATGTCGAAGAACATTTTTTTAACCTCTGTAACATCTTTCTTCATATCGAAGAACAGCTTATAGAGAATATCTCTTTCGCTGGCAAAGTCGCCCCCCTGTTGTTGAGCAGGGGCCGCTAACATTGGCAAACGGTTAACTTCCGGTTGTTCGGGTAAAAAGCGTCTCAGATCATTTGCCGTGATTAGCTTATCGGTTGCCAATACTGAAATTTGTTCGGCAATATTTTTAAGCTCACGGATATTTCCTCTCCATGGATAATTTACCAGGATATTTCTGGCTTCTTCATCGAGTTGGATGGAAGGAGTCTTATATTTTTCGGAAAAATCGACAGAGAATTTTCTGAACAGTAAAGGAATATCTTCCTTTCTGTCGCGCAGTGCCGGAACCCTGATTGGTACGGTATTCAGACGATAGTAGAGGTCTTCCCGGAATTTTCCCTGTTGGGTGCGTTCAAGGAGATCTCTGTTGGTTGCAGCAACCACTCTGACATCTGTTTTTTGTACTTTGGAAGAACCTACTCTGATATATTCACCGGTTTCTAAAACCCTTAACAGACGTGCCTGGGTTCCCATTGGCATTTCGCCGATTTCATCCAGGAAGATAGTACCTCCGTTTACGGTTTCGAAATAGCCTTTACGGCTATCAACTGCACCGGTAAAGGAACCTTTTTCATGCCCGAATAGTTCTGAATCGATCGTTCCTTCCGGAATAGCACCGCAGTTTACAGCTATAAAAGGATTATGCTTACGCGCACTTAACGCATGAATAATTTGTGAAAATACTTCTTTACCAACTCCACTTTCTCCATTGATCAACACAGTAAGATCTGTATTAGCCACTTGCACAGCCACTTGTAAAGCATAGTTCAGAGCAGGACTATTACCAATAATGCCAAACCTGTTTTTTATAGCCTGTATGTCCATAATCAAAATTTAAAAGTACTATTCAACTGCTTTTCCTAACAAGGTACCGGAAGTGCAGCTATCTACTTTTACCATTACATAATCTCCTTTCTTATAATGTTCTTTCGGAAAGATAATGGCTTTATTTTGATCGTTGCGGCCAAATAATTGATCAGCAGATCTTTTAGAAGGGCCTTCTACCAGTACTTTAAAGGTTTTGCCGACCTCTTTCTCCATACTTTCCTGAGAATGGCGGCGGTACAGTTCAACTATTTCAGCTAATCTTCTCTTCTTCACTTCCTCCGGAATATCATCCTGGTATCTTCTTGCTGCCAGGGTGCCGGGACGTTCGGAATAGAAATACATATAAGCAAGATCGTAATGTACATATTCCATCAAGCTAAGGGTATCCTGATGTTCTTCTTCAGTTTCGGTACAGAAGCCGGTTATAACATCAGTAGAAATACCACAGTCTGGCAGAATTTCACGAATACGATCCACTTTTTTAATATACCACTCACGGGTATATGTTCTGTTCATCAGTTGCAGTATACGAGTATTGCCACTTTGAACAGGTAAGTGAATATAATTACAGATGTTCTCATACTTTTTCATTACAAAAAGTACTTCATCTGTTATGTCTTTAGGATGGGAGGTACTGAAGCGTACTCTTAACATCGGATCAATCTGCGCTACCATTTCGAGCAACCTGGCAAAAGTGATTGTTTCACTGCCATTATCATTAACCCAGTGGTAGGAGTCAACATTCTGTCCGAGTAAGGTAACTTCCTTGTACCCGTTATTAAATAATTCTGCCGCTTCCCTGACAATAGAATGAGCATCTCTGCTTCTCTCACGGCCACGGGTAAACGGTACTACACAGAAGGTACACATATTATTACATCCCCGCATAATAGATACGAAGGAGGTAATACCGTTATTATCCAGTCTGACCGGACTAATATCCCCATATGTTTCCTCTCTGCTTAATAATACATTTACAGATTTCTGACCGGTTTCTGCTTCAGCAATAAGAGCTGGTAAACTTCTGTAAGCATCGGGGCCTACAACTATATCTACCAGTTTCTCTTCTTCCAGCAACTGGCCTTTCAATCTTTCTGCCATACAACCCAATACGCCAACCAGCATACCAGGTATATTCTTCTTATAGCGTTTGAATTCAGTAAGACGTTTACGCACGGTTTGTTCTGCCTTTTCGCGGATAGAACAGGTATTTACCAATATCAGGTTGGCTTCTTCCACATTGCGGGTTGGACCATAACCCTGCTCTCCCAGAATCGACGCTACTATTTCACTATCATTGAAATTCATAGCACAGCCATAACTTTCAATGTAAAATTTTCTATTATATGTTTGGGTGCTGGCCACCGCAGGAGCATAGGCTTCGCCCTGGCGACTTTCATCATGCACTTTAGTATCCAAATCTAGCATCCTGACAAAAATTTAGAAGGGCAAAAATAGGGAATAAAATTTTAAAAATGCCATATTGGCAGAAAGTTTAACCTTAAGCCCCAATGCCTAATTTGGTAGCAATCCAACTATCTTTCAACGGCTGCAACCATTTCGAATCCAACTCACCTTTTGTTAGCACAGTATTGTTAAGATACATCGTATTTTCATTGATATATCCCTTCTCTAATGCATAGGCAACCTGTGCCATAGGTAACAGCTGTACTTTATCGTTTACTATAAAGCCCAATAATAATCTGTCGAACAGGTTTACTTCATATTGTCGCTCCAGACTTTTAATAATCCTTACAGAACTATCTGTGCTACAGCCACTTACAGTAGTTTGAGATTCGTCGGCCAATAAAACAATTACCTGGTTCATCACCACAGCACCCCATCCTTTTACCGGATCTCCATGCGCATTCCATTGAGAGGTGAATTGCTCCAACTGTTCATTTATTTCTAAAACTTCACGTTCACTGAACGGTCTGTTACTCTGATATATCCAAACCCTTGACTCCGGAGAAAAACCGGCAGGGAATAAATTTTTAGTATCCATGGTACAAAGCTAAGCATTTATGAATGGTTATATAAGTTTACCATCCATAATGATTTTTGTTTATATATTTTGTGCGATCAACTCCGCAATATCCAACACCTTCACTTCATCTTCCTTCCCAACTTCTTTCACTCCATCTGTCAGCATAGTCATACAGAAAGGGCAATTCGAAGCAACGATCGAGGCCCCGGTTTCAACGGCTTCCTTACCACGTTCCACATTTATTCTGATATTGCCTTTTTCTTCTTCCTTAAACATCTGGGCACCACCGGCACCACAGCACAGTCCTTTACTACGGCAACGCTTCATTTCTACCAATTCTGCATCCAGTACTTCCAGTACTTTTCGTGGTGCTTCATAAATATTATTTGCTCTACCAAGATAACAGGAGTCGTGATACGTGATTTTCTTTCCTTTAAAGGCACCGCCTTCCTTCATTTTTATCTTTCCTTCATCTATTAACGATTGGAGGAAAGTAGTATGATGAATGACTTCATAATTACCACCAAGTGCCGGGTACTCATTTTTAAGAATATTAAAACAGTGAGGGCAGGCAGTAACAATTTTTTTGACACCATACATATTCAATAACTGAATATTATTTTGTGCCATCATTTGAAAAATAAACTCATTTCCCGCTCTTCTGGCCGGATCACCGGTGCAACTTTCTTCCTTTCCCAATATGGCAAACTGGATACCTACCTTTTCCAGAATGGTAGCAAATGCTCTGGTAATTTTTTGGGCACGCTGATCAAAGCTGCCAGAACAACCTACCCAGAACAATACTTCAGGTGTTTCTCCATTTGCGGCATATTCCGCCATTGTTTTAATCTGCATTCTCAAAATTTTAAATTATTTGCCATATATATTGCTTGCAATTAACTTTCTGTCCATTTATCACGATCGTCCATACTAAATTTCCAGGGTGCCATATTGTTCTCAATATTGCTGAACATATTGGTCCATTCGGCCGGGGCACTGGAAGCTTCCATCACCAGGTAACGACGTAACTGAAGAATGATATCCAATGGACTGATACTCACCGGGCATTCCTCAACACAGGCATTACAGGTGGTACAGGCTCGCAATTCTTCTTCTGTGATATAATCGTGCAATAACGATTTATTGTCATCCACAAACGTGCCCTTATTATCCTTGATGTTTTTACCCACTTCTGTAACACGGTCACGGGTATCCATCATAATCTTGCGGGGTGATAAGCGTTTACCCGTAATATTTGCAGGGCAGGCGGCACTACATCTGCCACATTCTGTACAGCTATAGGCATCCAGCAGATTTTTCCAGGTTAGATCGTTTACATCTTTCGCTCCGAATTTAGGCATGTTTTCGGCCGGTGGGGCTGCTGCTGCTAATTCTGGTTGTAGCATAAGCTGTACTTCATGCTGCACCGACGGCATGTTTTCCATCTCACCCTTAGGTAACAGACTTGCAAAGTAAGCATTTGGAAAAGCCAGAATAATATGCAGATGTTTTGAATAAGGCAGATAGTTAAGAAACGCCAGTATACCTGCAATATGTAACCACCAGCAGGTTCGCTCCAATCCCATTAAAGCTCCATCAGAAAAACCACTGAGCAATGGCGCAAACAATCCTGAAACCAGGAAATTACCGGTAGGCAGATAATGTGCTGCTCCCTTTGCCTGCAACGCCAGATCAGCAGTGTTCATGGTAAGAAAAAGCAACATTAAAGCTATCTCCGTAATCAGGATGTAATTGGCATCCGAACGTGGCCAACCATCCAGGTCCTTACTAATAAAACGCTTTAATTTCAGAATATTCCTTCTTATCAGGAAAATGGCACAACCCAGAATTACCAATGCTGCCAGCACCTCAAATGCACTGATAAACACTGCATATGAAACTCCCAGGAAAGGTAAAAACAGGCGATGGGTTCCTAAAACACCATCCAGAATTATTTCAAGGATTTCAAGATTGATAATCAGAAACCCGGCATAAACGAAAAAGTGTAATACTGCTACCAGTGGGTTCCGAAACATTTTCTTCTGTCCAAACGCCAGCAGCAACACATTTTTCCACCTTTCATTCGGATGATCGCTAATATCCTTATCTCTCCCCAATAAAATGTTCTTCCTGATTTGACGGGCGTTTAGTGTAAACAGATAGACTGCCACTCCAAACAGGATCACAAATAGTAATTCTTGTACAATATGCATTATCTCAGATTTGACACCCTAATTTATGCCTTTTTTAGCTTTCAGCCTTTAGCGACAAGCAGATAGGTACATTTTTTTTCTGTTATCTGAAATCGATCTAATACCTAAAGTCTTATTTTTGCAATTATGGAAAGCAGGAACATCATTTTAACCAAAGATATTATTCAGAAGAAACTGGAGCGGATCGCTTATGAGATTTATGAATTGAATAGCGATGGCACAGAAATTATTCTGGCCGGTATCTGGGATAGGGGAGTAATAATAGCACATAAAATTGCTGCTATCTTAGCTCAGATCTCTCCTTTAAAAACCCATATTATCGAATTGCGGTTAGATAAACAACATCCTAAAGAAGTTGTAGTATCCGAATCCATTGATTTCAATAATAAAGTAATAGTAGTGGTGGATGATGTGGCCAACTCGGGCCGCACCATGTTGTATGCTCTCAAACCTTTACTGGAATTCCTGCCAAAGAAAATTCAAACGGCCGTATTGGTCGACAGGCAACACAAGTCGTTTCCGCTGTCGGTCGATTTTGTTGGCTACTCCCTGGCAACAACCCTGCAGGATATGGTGCTGGTAGAAATGGATGGTGAGGAAATTATATCTGCCTATTTCGAATAATCTCAGAATGCAAGTGCATGTACTTTGACCTTCCCTTCTGAATTGAATTCCAATGCAGGAGCAGGTACCTTTACCATATTCAGCAGCTGAAATAATACTTTAACGCCTTTTTTCCGGGTTTTAATTTTGGTAAAATCGATGTCCGGCGATAGATAGAACTGTCTTACCCTTTTTATATGGGTATAATTTCTGGTGATGCCATGATCATCGGTCCAGATATTATTATCACCCCCGAGCATGCCTTTAGCTCCGTATCCGGCGGAAATATTCAGCCATTTGGGCCAGTTGCTTTGCGGGGCAAACGAGTGCAGGTTTACAGAAAGCCAGTAAGTTTGACCATTATAATCTTTTAGTGTTCTTTCCCAAAAAGAGGGGCCAAATAAGTTTTCTGCTTTTTCTTTTAACAAAGGATCGTCATACTTTTCGGGATGGGCCGAAAATTTTAATTGAATTCGCTGTTCATTCCAGATAAGTTCCTGGCTCACCATAAGAGCAGATCCGACAGCATTGGCACCCATATCGCCCCAGGAGAACCCCCATTCTGAGGAAAATCCATCAAGAATCTCAATAACCGACTGATATCCCAAGCCACTGAAGCCTCCAATCCAGATTTGCTGTTTACGCGATAATCCAGACCATTTCCATAATTCTCTGTTATACTTGCTTATTATATAGGCAGTAAAAATATGTCCGGCTTTATCCATTTGCAGCCATTCGTTCATATCATTAAAGAAGTGAAAGCTACTACGCGGATAACCTTTGTACCAGGCTGTATTAAGGGCGGCAAGACTGGTTCCATAAAGTGTAAGACTGGCACCACCCAGAATCCAGATATGGCCAGGTGAAACAGTATCAGGGATAGAAAAGAAAGGCTCTTTTTTCTGAGCTGTGCTTCTATAGCATAAAAGCGCCAGGGTTATTAGAAGCAGGTATTTTTTCATAGAAGATGGCGGTTGATATTGCTCGCCAGGGCGCAAAGGATAATATTAAGAAGCAAAGAGTTTTTTTAATTGAAGCAAATTTTAAGATGAATTTCAGAAAAAATTTTTCTAAAATGGAAATCTATCTGAAATCCTTATCACATTTGCTTCAATCCTTTTTTACTTAAAAATGGACATTGCCACTTAATATCAATCTTTGCGCCTCTGCGAGGAAAGCTATTTCAGCTGATATTGCTCGCCAGGGCGCAAAGGATAATATTAAGATGCAAAGAGTTTTTTTAATTGAAGCAAATTTTAAGATGAATTACAGAAAAATTTTTTCTAAAATGGAAATCTATCTGAAATCCTTATCACATTTGCTTCAATCCTTTTTTACTTAAAAATGGACATTGCAGCTTAATACCAATCTTTGCGCCTCTGCGAGAAAAGCTATTTCAGCTTCATATCTTCAATGATCCCGCTGATCTTTTTATCAAGTTCGGCGGTCACTTTATCGTAGTCATTAACACTTGCTAAAGGAGCATTAACGCTGAAATAAAATTTGATCTTAGGTTCTGTACCTGAAGGACGTGCAGATATTTTGCTGCCATCTTCCAACACAAATTGAAGCACATTGGATTTTGGAAGATCAAGTGCTTTAATATTACCGGTTTTCAGGTCTTTGATTTGTTGCAATTGATAATCGTAAATGGTAACCACTTGAGAACCATTGATGGTAGCGGGAGGATTTTCGCGATATCCGCGCATCATTTCTGCAATCTCTTCCGCACCTTTCATTCCTTTTTTAGTGATGGAAAGAAGGTCCTCTTTATAATAACCGTAACGAATGTAGATATCGATCAGTTGTTCGAACAGTGATCTGCCTTCATTTCTTGCAAATGCAGCCATTTCACAAATCATGGCAACTGCAGATACTGCGTCTTTATCCCTAACTTTATTACCAATCATATAGCCATATGATTCTTCACCCCCACAAATAAAGTTCTCTTGTGATTCCTTATTATGAATTAATTCAGCAATCCACTTAAAGCCTGTCAACACATTATAGCAGGTTGTATTGTTTTTGGCTGCAAATACATCAATCAGGTCGGAGGTTACTACTGTTTTAGCAATGAAATCGTTAGGTTTGGATAAGCCTTTGGCTTTCCGTTGCTCCACAACATAATTGAACAGCAATACACCCGTTTGATTTCCGTTGGGCAGGATCCAGTTTCCTTTCAGGTCTTTTATAGCAATTCCCACTCTGTCGGCATCCGGATCGGTACCTAATAGGATATCAGCATCCAGCTCTTTGGCTTTTTTCAGGCCAAGGCTCATGGCTTCAGACTCTTCCGGGTTTGGATAAACAACTGTAGGGAAGTTACCATCCGGAGTGGCTTGTTCTTCTACAATATTTACGTTCGTAAACCCAAACAACTGCAATACAGCAGGCACCTGGGTAATACCAGTACCATGAATAGGCGTGTATACAATCTTGAGATCGTGCTGTTTTTTATTGATTTCAGGATTTATAGATAAGTTAAAGACTTCCTTGCGGTAAGCTTCATCTATTTCCTGGCCTATAATCGTAATATTTGCTTCGCCGCCAGACCATTTCACATCATTAGGGGTAAGAATATTTTCTACCTCTCTGATCACATTGCTGTCATGAGGGGGAACTAACTGGGCTCCATCGTTCCAATATGCTTTATAACCGCTGTATTCCTTAGGATTATGGGAGGCTGTAAGTACAACACCACCATTGCATCCCAGGTATCTGATAGCAAAAGACAGCTCAGGTGTCGGACGCAGACTTTCAAATAAGAATACTTTTATTCCGTTGGCCGCAAATACGTTAGCTACTGTTTCGGCAAAGAAACGGGCATTGTTGCGGCTATCATGAGCTAGTGCTACTTTAATTTCTCCGGTGAAGGCTTTTTTGAGGTAATTGGCAAAACCCTGGGTAGCAATGCCTACAGTATACTTATTCATGCGATTGGTACCTACCCCCATTAATCCTCTAAGGCCACCGGTACCAAATTCGAGGTTACGGTAAAAGGCATCTGTCAGCTCATCGGGGTTAGTTTCCTGTAGCTTTTTTATCGCAGCAACGGTTTCAGCGTCGTAATTTCCGTTGAGCCATTGGTCTACTTTGTTCTGTATGTTTGTATCCATGGTTTAATTTTTGAGCATTAGAAATGCTGAAATGGAGTGTAAAGTAAAAATAAAAAAATGAATGAGTAAAATTGCACTCCTCAAAAATTCACTAAAAATCAGAGGTAATAGTTAATTTTGCGGCTATGAGGCGGTATGAAGATACTTATAAACAAAAAGGATTACGCAAACAGTTAGTAGATAGTATCCGGCAGAAAGGCATTACAGATGAAAATGTATTGGCAGCTATCGGTAATATTCCACGGCATTTCTTCCTGGATACGGCTTTTGAAAGTATTGCCTATGACGACCGGGCCTTCCCCATCGGTGAAGGACAAACGATTTCCCAGCCTTATACAGTGGCTTATCAAACCCAGCTGCTTGAAATAAAACCTTATGATAAGGTACTGGAAATTGGTACTGGCAGCGCTTATCAGGCATGCGTGCTGGCAGAGCTGAAGGCTAATGTGTTTACCATAGAAAGACAACGGAAGTTATTTGATCTGGTAAAAACTTTCCCCTTTAAATCACAATATCCGAATATTCGTTTCTTTTATGGAGATGGCTATGAAGGCCTGGCTACCTATGCTCCATTCGATAAAGTATTAGTTACTGCAGCTGCTCCGCAGATCCCTGAAAAATTGTTGCAGCAGTTAAAAGTAGGTGGTAAAATGGTCATCCCGGTTGGTGGTCAGGATGTTCAGCGGATGTTGAGAATCACTAAAGTCAGCGATACGGAAACAGAACAGGAGCTATTCGACAACTTCTCGTTCGTGCCTATGCTTGCCGGCAGGAAATAGCGAGCGTTGCTCGCTTTTGTTTCTCGCAAAGGGGCATAAGAAGCAAAGAAGCATAAGGATTGAAGCGAATGTTATTAAGAATTGCTGAAAAGTTTTTATTTAATAGAAACCTATCAGAAGTCCTTAAAAACATTCGCTTCAATCCTTATGCTTCTTTGCTTCTTATGCCCCTTTGCGAGAAACCAGCGAGCAACGCTCGCTACAATCTACCTTCCTTTGGCTTTTCTTTTTCCTTTTCATCTTCTTTATCCTTGTCTTTATCCTTATCTTCTTCTTCCTGAGGTTTCTTTTTCTTGAACATATTAGGGTCCATTTTCCCAAACCTGTATCGTACATTCAAACGTACAAATCTGGTAATCCTCTTTCTGTTATAATCCTGGATAAACGTCTCTGTTTCGTAGTGCGAGCTGAATTGCTGACTATTAAATAGATCTGCAACATTTACGGAAACAGATAAAGCCCTTTTCATAAACTCTTTACGAATTCCCATATCTACACCGTTCATTGCCTTAAAAGTTCCCTGCGGCTGAATACGTGGTGAACGTACATGCCCGCTTACCTCTATATTAAGATTAGCCGGTAACCTGAATTGAGTATTACCATTGATACCCCAACTTAAATTATCCCTGTTTACATAAATGCTTTTCAACTGGTTGTATTCCAGATTTAAATTGGCCCAGGCTTTCCACCATTTAAAGAAGTTTATACTATAGGATATATTTCCACCGGTGTTCATCTGGGAAGCAAGGTTGGCAGGCATGGTAGTAGTGATCCCCGATTTGGTATCCAACGTACTTAACCTGTCTATATTATCATTGGTGATGGAATAATAACTGCTTATGCTAAAATAATTCCGGCTCTTAGGATAATATTCTGAATAACTGATCTCAAATTTCTTCGAAAGGGCAGGCTGTAATTCGGGATTACCCATTCTAATGTTCTGTGGATCAGAATTATTGATGTATGGTAACAATTGATCAAAGTTTGGTCGGTCTATTCTCGTAGAGAAGTTGAATACCAGGCTTTGATTCTGATTTTTAGGTAAATTATATTTTAAAAACAGGCTGGGGAAAACATTAAAGAAACGATTATTTACAGAAGTATCGCTGGTAAATGAATATCCGTATAGATGCGACTGCTCTATTCTAACACCTACCTGATAGCCCAGGTTACCAATTGCATTGGCAAAATTGACATACCCCGACGATATCGCCTCTTTATAATTGTATTTATTGGATAATAAATTGCTGACTACATAATCCTGCATCCCCCAGTTATAAAGTTCTGCTATATAGTTATTATCAATTTTCCTGGAGGTTGTTTTTAGCCCTGCTTCCAATTTACCTTTTTTACCCATAGGGGAGGTATAATCAGATTGAATAATAAAGAACTTGTTACCATTATTCCCGGAATTTTGTTGCTTGTCGGCATTGGGAACAGTATCAATATTCATATACTTATTCTGTGTAAAATAGGAGCTCCCGTTACTATTATCGCTTATACTATAGGAAGAATAGGCGGTTAATTCGCGGTTGGGCTTTTTGAAAGTACGTTTGTAGTTTAAATTGGTATTGTAGTTCGACCATTTAAAGTTGCTACCATTCAATCTGTTTCCTTCTCTTATAGCATCTTTATCTGAATCTAAATATTCAAGATTGATATGGTCGTCATTTCCTCCGCTACCAAGGCCCATTCCCTGGGAGATAGTGAAAGTATTATGATCATCAAGATAATAATCAAAACCTAATCTCGCACCTTGATTTCTATTAATATTCTCGTTTTTACTGGATTGAGTGAAGTATTTAGTTTTGTTAGTATCACTAACCATATTTTCGCGATAACTAAGTCCGCTGCCTCTGGTTTGCTCATATCTTCCATTGTAGCCGCCGAAGAAATTATATCTGCGAATTCTGAGGCTGGCATTAATGCTTCCGCTACCTTCTCCTCTGGTGGCGCCACCTCCGTTTATCATCACATTATAGCCGATAGCTTTATCCTTTTTCAGTACGATGTTAATAATACCGCCACCTCCATTCGCATCAAATTTGGCAGACGGGTTATTGATGATTTCTACCTTGTCTATTGTTTCCGCAGGAAGCATTTGTAAAGCAGTTTTTACATCTCCAAACGGGGAAGGTTTCCCATCCACGAAGATGGTAACGCTCTTACCTCGTAGGGTAACGTTATCGTCTATATCCACATCTACACTTGGAATGTTTTTAAGGATATCGGTACCTGTTCCGCCTTCAGCGCTGAGTATGCTGGAAGCATCAAAAACCTGGCGATCTATTTGCATAGAGAAAGCAGGTTTTTCAGCTTTGATTTCAACGGTATTCAATACTTTGCCGGCAGCAACCATTCTTAGTATTCCTACATAAGTACTTTTACCTTCAGTGACACGAATGGCTTTTTGGAGCTTATCGTATCCCATAAAAGTAATACGGGTAACATATATACCCGGAGGTACTTTATCGAAAGAAAATGAGCCGGTGGGCGTAGTATATACACCTGTAACTACTGTGGAGTCTTCCTGTTTTAGCAATACAACTGAAGCGTATTCTATAGCTTTACCTGTAGCTTCGTCAACAACTTTTCCTGTTACCTTCAAAGGTGTGTTCGGGTGCGTTTGTGCATGAACGTTATACACAATAGCAAA
Organism: Chitinophaga silvatica; assembly: GCF_003419895.1. Lineage (GTDB taxonomy): Bacteria > Bacteroidota > Bacteroidia > Chitinophagales > Chitinophagaceae > Chitinophaga > Chitinophaga silvatica. The sequence goes on from NZ_QPMM01000001.1 coordinate 115,709, forward strand.
TAGCACAAACAGGAATGTGAGAGATTTTCGCATGCGTGGATCTTAGCAACTTTATTTTCGTGATACAACAACAGCGTAAAAGTAATAGCGTATGGTTTAAATATTAACTAATTATGATGAGTGGTAGGTAAAAAAACATGGCCGGCAGAGCATTTTAGCGCTTCTTGCCGGCCATTTGGTCTGCATTCACCTTCTTTATAAGAAATTAAAACCCTTGCATCTGATCTCCCATATTCATATCTGATCCCTGATCTTTTTTCTTTTTCTTGAACAGAGAAGCATCGAATTTTCCAAAGCGATAGCTAAAGTTCAACTTCACGATTCTTGACTCACGTTTACGAATATAGTCCTGCGAAAATGCGGTAGTGTATTGATTTAACTCGTACTGACGGGTATTGAAGATATCAGAAACACTCAGCGTAACCGATGCTGCTTTGTTTTTCAGGAAATCCTTACGCACTGCAACATCTACTGTACTGAATCCTTTAATAGTTCCCTGTGCTGAAGATGGTATCTGGTTGAAACCACCACCGCCGCCGCCTCGGCCACCACCACCATTACCGCCACTGGAAGGCAGTGCAATCGTTGGTGCCTGGTAAGTACCATTTACCTGGAAGGTAAAGTTAGCCGGGAGCTTCACTTCGGAATTGATTTTAGCAAACCAGCTGAATCCACTGTTGTTAATGTTCTGACCATTTGCATTTACCTTAAGGTCGGTCTGGTACAAGTTTACGTTGGAGGTAAGCGACCAGTTCTTAACAATTTGATTCTTTAAGGTAAACTCGGCTCCGTATGAGTTGCTCCTGTTGGCATTGATAAATTGCGTCAGCAAAGTATCTGCACCGATTGGAGTGCTGATCGTAGAGATCATGTTATTTGTATTCCTGAAATAAACACTACCCAGGAAATTGTTGGCGCCCCAGTTTTTTACATATGAGAGTTCAAAACTGTTGGTATATTCTGGCTTCAGATTAGGATTTCCTTCCCGCTGATTTTGTGGATCGCTATAATCGCGATAGGGTATTAACTGAAAGAAATTAGGTCTGTTTACTCTTCTCGAATAATTCAGTTGGAGTTCCTGATCATGTTTCAGCTTTTGAGACAGAAATAAGCTAGGGAAGAAGCCAGGAACGGCTTTAGTAGGTTTATATTTATTGCCTGCATTTTCACCGGCGTAAATATATTGTTCTACTCTTAATCCTCCCTGGTATCCGAAATTGCCGATGGAATTGGCAAAATTCGCATATCCGGCATATATTTCTTCATTATACTTATAATTATTGGACAGCACTGCATTGGGGATGAAGTTACCACTCAGGGTATCTTTATCCAGAACATCATAAATGCTGCTGTTTCTTCTGATAGTGGCTTTTGCACCCAGTTCAAGCTTCCCGTTTTTACCGATTGGATCAGTATAATCTGTTTGAACGGTTATAAAAGTGGTTTTACCATCAGTGGTGTTTTTTTGAAGCATAGATTGCCCAATCGGATCTCCGGCTGGCGATTGCAGTTGGGTGATATATTCACCGTTCCGGTTATTATTACTTCTGTTGTAGTTCAGATCAGCGCTCCATTCTTTATTTGGTTTAGCGTAGGTGTGTCTGAAATTCAATGCAGTTGTATAGTTGCGGAAACTCATCTTACTATTGTTGAGACGATCATTTTGCCCGGTGATCGATTTGTGGGAATCGTAAAATGTGCTTAGCAGATCTTCATTATTTCTGAAATCACCACCACCGATATTCTGCGTGAGTGATATAGTATTTCTATTGTCTAATGAATATTCGAATCCAATCCTGCCAAATTGAAATAGAGGTTTGCTATTTCCATCGCTTCGTTGGAAGAGATAATTTGTATCGGCTGCGGTACCACTATGGAAGTTGGTTCTATTGGTAGTGCCGTTAGACCAGTTTTGATTTGAATTGATATTATAGTTGGCGAAAACATTCCATTTTCCCTGGCGGATGGCGATATTACCACCACCATTGTATTTATTGTTGTTTCCAATACCTGCATTTACAGCACCATTGAACCCGGCTTTTTTATTTTTCTTCAGCACAATATTCAAAATACCGGACATTCCTTCGGCGTCGTATTTAGCACTTGGGTTAGTTACCAGCTCAATACTTTCAATAGCATCTGCCGGAATCTGGTCGAGGGTGAGGGTAGACGGTTTGCCATCTACAAAGATATTTGGAGAAGAGTTGCGCACAGTAACGTTTCCGTCGATGTCTACATTTACTGCCGGAACACTTTTAAGAACATCCTGTGCTGTTCCGCCAACACTGGTAAGGTTTCTGTCGACGTTAAACACTTTTTTATCAATTCCCATCGTAAAAGCACTTTTTTGGCCGGTTACTTCTACGCTTTGCAGTGTTTTGGTATTAGGTTGAAGTTTAATATTTCCCAAATCCTGTTCAAGAGCCTGGGGAGTGAGTGTAACTTTTTTGAAAACAGAAGTATAGCCCATAAAGTTAATTCTTACGAGCAATGGGCCGAAAGGAAGGTTCTCCAGACTGAAATCGCCATTTGGTTTGGTAAGCATACCTGTAACCACGGAAGAATCTCTTTGCTTTAGAATTGCAACAGATGCATATTCAATGGGTTTCCCGGTTTGAGCATCTAACAATTTACCAAATAAATGTCCTATTTGTGGCATGTTAGGACGGCCTTGTTGTCCTTGTGTTGCCTGCCGGTCCTGTTGGGGGCGGGGTGTCTGTGTTTGTGCATGAACATATGTTTGCAATAAGATCAAGCCTGCAAGCACTGCGTAGCGTTTTTTCATCCTCATAGTTTTTTACCCGGACTTTCTATTCCAATTATGACAAAGGTATCGGGGATGAGGTATGAATGGTTTGTGATTGTGATGAGTGGAATTATAGTCCGAATATTATTATAAATATGACCGGTAAGAGGTCTTAACAGTAGTTAACAATATGTTGTAATTAACAGTAATTAACAGTGTATCAGTGAGTATGCAACCAAATTGATGATACCAATGATTAATCCACCTACTGCTCCAAGCATTTCAAACTGCTTTAATTGGGGAGCCAGACTTTTTTGAAGTGAAGCTGATAATGTAGCAGGAGGGATGCTGTTGATTTTAGAAGTAATGATTTGCTGAATATTTAAATCCTGTTCTATATTATTCAGATATTGATTAATCAATACCGGAAATAATGTATCTAATTCGCTAACCAGATGTGATTTTATTTGAGAAACAATACTGTCGCCAATGAACATAGATAATACAGGCATGGCTTTAGGCAGTCTTTCTCTTAGAAAGCTATCGAGATGTTTATCTACCAGGGGGATCAGGTTTTGCATATTTTCCGGAGACGTAAGTTTAGACCTGATAGCGTCAAAGGAAATTTGTTTGCCTGCAAATTCACCGAGTTGGGAGGCAATAGCAGCCTGATTTTTTACAAGAGATTTCAGTGCAAATGAGACAGCCAGTTTATTAATCAGCCAGCCGATTAGGGCTGATACCAGGGGAAGAATGAAGATCATTGGATGAAAATTGCTTTTGCGCAAAAATAATGCATTGATAAACAAATCAGTACTAAAATTATTTTCTTCCAAAATCTGCAGGATTTTCTCCCCATTCCTGCGTGTTCCATTTCAAAATAGGATTCGTATAGGTGTGACTATTTAGAAGAGAAGTTGCCAGCTCCAATATTTTTAATAACTCTTCATTTTCTTTGGTAGGGGTTACATAAGAATTAGGCTGTTTGTCATTGACCCATTTCATTGCTGTTGTACTATCTGAATAGATTGGCAGGTTATTCAAGCCCTTTACTCTGCAATATTCCAGTGCCAGTACAATGGCAAGGAATTCTCCGATATTAACAGTTCCATCTTTAAATGGGCCCCGGTGAAAGATCTGAGATTTGTCGGCAGTCTTAACAGCTCTGAATTCCATGTCTTTGGTTTCGGTATTCCATGCTGCATCCACGCTGATGCTTTCAGCAATATACGGAATATGGGTTGGTGTATTTCCATTTACGAAAGCATCGTTAGCAGCAGCTAATGTGGGGTAAGCTTTGAATTTTCCATTTGGGAAGCCGGATATCTGAGCCTCGCATTCTTCCCAGGTATTAAATACTCCCGTTTTTCTTCCGTTCCATACTACATAGAATTTGGGCATGGCTTAAAGTTGAAGGGTTAATAATTACTGAATATAATAAAATTCAAGGAGTTCTGAGAAAGGTAGGGAAATAAAAAAGCCTGAAATTTTACATTCCAGGCTTAGTAGGGTGATTGAAGGGTTTCGAACCCTCGACCCTCAGAACCACAATCTGATGCTCTAACCAACTGAGCTACAACCACCGTTTATTCGTTTAAGGGAGTGCAAAGATAAGGGGAATCTTTTTGTTGTAAAAGTTTTTTTGAAGATTTTTTTTTTGAAAGCGGTTAGATTGATGATTGAGGTTTAACTTTTTAGTTAGTTTGATGGTTTCATTTATTACAGGGAGGGAAGGGAACCTCAGGCTATTAAGTTAAGAGGAATGGCTTCTGATTTTATTGTTTTTAAGTGAGATATGTATTTCCTTTACCGTAGGTTGGGCAGGGGTAAACCCTGCCCCTACAGGGTTTCAGCGAATTACAGTTATTCTATTGTAGAATTGTTTCTTTACAGAAATGAAATTATTGGATTGACGTTTAACATGAAATATATCTACCAGATGAAAATATAGTTTCGATGAAATCCTGTAGGGGCAGGGTTTACCCCTGCCCTGTCTACGGCAAATGAAACCAGTCCTTTAAATAGAATTCAATATTCAATCAACATTCTTCGTCTTAGCCTAATAGCATAGGGTTTCCTTCAGAAAATGAAGCATTCCAATCAGCTTACTCCAACCTAAAACAAATACTAATCCACAGCACGAATTATCCCCATCCTTTTTAAACACTCCTTTTTTTATTACTTTAGTCCTTCGACCAACCAACCATTTTTGAGTGTAGAGGCTGTTATGTATGGAACATTTAGTAAATGAAAAAGAATTACTTCGGCAATTGTCGGAGGGCCAGGAGTCTGCATTTCAGGAATTATTTTATCATTACTGGGATCAACTGCACCATGCTGCCGTAAGGTTAACCAAATCTACGGAGCTGGCCACTGATATTGCTCAGGAAACCTTTGCAAGGGTCTGGGCAAAGAGATCTCAAATGCAGCAGGTACAAAACTTTCCGGCTTTTTTATTTACTATTTCACGGAATCTTATTCATGATTCTCTCCGTAATAAGGTGTTTAGTGAAGATAATGCCAGTTACCTGGAGGATTATGCCGGCTACACGGAGGCTACTCCTCAATATCTCCTCGAGAATAAAGAACTGCAATATTTATTGGAAGAGGCAATTGAAAGCCTGCAACCTCAGCTGAAACAGGTTTTTACAATGGCCCGTTTACAAGGTATGCGTCATGAGGCTATAGCCCAGGCATTAAATATTACGCCTATGTCGTCTAAAGTTTATATGGTTCGTGCACTTGCTGCCCTGAGAAAATATATTCAGGAGCGTGGAGGACCTTTATTGTTCTGTCTTTCAGCTGCTTTTTTACGGGGATAAAAATTTTTTCAGATTTTATGTTCTCCTTTTTCCTGTTACTGCGTCATTGTATTGATAGAAGTTGAAATCTTAGCCACCATGAAGGAAAATGACTTCGAAGTTTTATTTCAGAAATACCTGGATGATAAGATCAGCCAACAGGAACTGCATGAATTGGAGGACCATCTGAAAAATAATTATCCTGCTGCTGAAATAGATAAGCTTTGGAGAAAAGCGCTAGAGGAACCTTATACTGGTATTCCCAGCAGCAACCAACAACTGGAGATAGCATATGCAAAGGTTAAACCTGCATTTAAGGTTGTCCGACACTCCAGGTATCAGCTGCTGAAATATGCAGCTGCTATTGCTGTATTAGCGGTTGCCGGCAGATATTTATATCAGTACAGGACCAACACCAGAGTGCCAACTCCGGTTGTTGCACAAAATGTTATTATGCCTGCGGCAGGTGCTGTTACGCTTACGCTGGCAGATGGATCTGTTGTAGAAGTAGATAGCCTGGGTAATCAAACTATCCTGCAAGGGGCTTCTGTTAATAAATCAGGGGATGAACTGGTATATAACTCAACATCCGGAGATGCCGGCAGTCTGAATATTTTGTCTACCCCCCGGGGCAGACAGTTTCAGGTAAAACTTGCTGATGGCACCCGGGTATGGCTGAATGCTGCGAGTTCTATCACTTATCCGACTGCTTTTACCGGAGCAACACGAAAGGTAAAAGTAATTGGAGAAGCTTATTTTGAAGTAGCTCAAAACCCGCAGCAACCGTTTGAAGTTACTGCCAACAGAGCTATCGTACAAGTATTGGGAACTAGTTTTAATATAAATGCTTATGACTCTGCTCAGATCAGCACCACCTTGCTGGAAGGAGCAATAAAAATTTCGGCAAATGACAAAAATATTAATCCGGTAATACTGAAACCCGGACAGGAATCCAGACTAACCACCAACATTACAGTCATCAATCAGGTAGATACTGATAGAACATTGGCCTGGAAAAAAGGGTATTTTAATTTCGAGGGTGCTTCATTGCACCAGGTTTTAGACGAGCTGCAACGATGGTATGATATTGAGGTTGTTTATGAAGAGAATGCAAAAAATATACGCTTTGGCGGAGCATTAAGCAGAAATAAAAGTCTGGACAACATCATTTCAGCATTAAAAGATTCTGAGGTACACTTCCGTCTGGAAGGCAGAAAGCTGATTGTATTGCCATAGGAGGCAACTAATTCATTTATTACTTACAGAACGCGATTCCGGCAGGTAGCCGGCAAAGATTTCTTTGCTCATAACTTACCTAAAACCAAAGGAGGATATCATGTTTAGTATTTAGCTTTTTATCAGATGTCGACTAAAAAAGGCCGTAGGTGTTTGCACCACCCCGGCCTATGAATGGTCGACTTTTTCTGACGCTTGAGATGTCAATTATTTATCAACCACACAATGCAATTTATGCAAAAATCTGCGATGTGGCGAGGGAAAGCTATGTCTGGCCGCTATGGGCTGGCACATAGAGTGAAATTCCGGAAGCCTTCAACCAAAACTTTGTTAGTCATGAAACTAACCGCTTCCTTTTTTCTGACCGCCGCTTTTATGAGTGCCCAGGCTATGGGTTACAGTCAGTCGATCAATTTTTCCGGCAACAATGTATCTATGAAAAGTATCTTTTCTGTAATTAAAAAACAGACTGGCTATGTCGTTTTTTATAATCAGGATTTACTGTCTGATACAAAACCAATTACTGTTTATGCCGAAAATCAACCTCTGAACGAATTTCTCAGTTCAGTGATGAAAGATCAACCTTTGAATTATCGTATTGATGGGAATGACATTATTTTCTCACGAAAAGTAACCATCCTTTTACCTGAAGCTATTGCGAGTACAGTTACCGGTAAAATTCTGGATGAACAGGGAAATCCGCTCCCCGGTGCTACTATCCGTGTTAAAGGTGGTGCTGGTTCAACTTCCACTAATGGAAATGGTGAATTTATCCTCCGCAATGCTCCTGCTGATGCAACCATCATTATCAGCTTTGTGGGATACAAACAACTGGAAGTAAAAACTGATGGCCGCCCGGTTTCTGTTCGCATGGAACCTATTGCCTCCTCTTTAGGTCAGGTAATGGTAACCGGTTACCAAACTATTTCCAGAGAAAGAGCTACCGGTGCATTTACTACTGTAAGCAATGATGTACTGAGCCGTCGTCCTACCTCTAATCTTTCCAGCGCCTTACAAGGATTAATTGCCGGAATGCAAACCAAGGAGAATGAAGATGGCAGCATGGATATGCTGATTCGTGGTAATACCTCCTTATATGGCGATCGCAGACCGCTGGTGGTGGTCGACGGTTTCCCAATTTCTTCCAGCAACTTTTCAGACATCAATCCAAACGATGTGGAATCTGTTACTGTACTGAAAGATGCTGCCGCCGCTTCTATCTGGGGCGCCAGATCTGCTAACGGGGTTATTGTAATCACTACCAAAAAGTCGAAAAGCGCAGGCAAATTACAGGTGGATGTCAATGCATTTACCCGTATCTCCAAAATGGCGGACCTGGATCAGCTGCTTATTACAGCCAATTCTGCCGATATGGTTGCCTATGAAAAACTGGCTTATAAAAACAATTGGGTATTCTATCCTTATGCCGGAGGTTTCGACGATGTAACTAATTCGCTTACCCTTGCACAGGAATTGTTATATGCAAATCGCGATGGACTGATCAGCGAAAAAGCGATGAACTCAGGGTTGGATAGCCTTAGCAAAATAAATAACCGCAAACAGATAAGAGATCTGTTGATGCAGCGTGGTATGCTCAATCAGTATAACGTTAGCATACGCGGAGGTGGTGAAAGGTCTAAGACTTATGCTTCCGTAATGTATGAAAACAATAAGGGCAACTTCATCAAAAATGGGTATGAAAGATATAATCTCAATCTCCAAAACGATTTTAAGCTAACTAAGTTTGCGGAGTTTACCCTGGGGGCTAATCTTCAATATAAAAAAACAGAAAGCAGCGGAGCTTCACTAAGTGAACTCTCCGATCTGTCGCCATATGAAACCCTGCTAAACCCTAATGGAACTTACAGCGTGAACCTGAATACTTACAACAGGGAACAGCTTAGTCTGATACCTTATGACAAGTTTCCATATAGCGATTGGTCCTATAACCTGCTTAGAGAAGTTCGTGGCAGAAAGCTGATGAATGAAAGTATGAACGCCAGAATACAGGCTGGACTGAAGCTTCGTTTGCTCAAAGGATTAACTTTCGATTCCCGTTTTCAATATGAGCGAAACAAATCCGACTATGCAGATTATTACGATGAATCTACCTTCTATGTACGTAGCCTGGTGAATTCAATGACCGAGTATAATACTACTACAGAAAAGGTTGGAAGATCGTTTATCCCTAAAGGTGGAATCCTGCGTCCAAGGACCATCAATAATAAACCGGTGAGCCGTAATGATCTGGAAAGCTTCCTGTTTCGTAATCAACTGAACTTCGATAAGACCATCAATCGCAAGCATGCAATCGCAGCAATCGCTGGTATGGAAATCTCGGAGTATACCACCAACATAGTTGGTAACCCATATGTTTATGGTTATTATTCAGATAAACTTCAGGCTACAGTGCCTCCTTATGGCTATGGCGGTTCTTTATCTCCATTAACAGATTTTACAGGATATCCTACTGTTATCTCTGGTGGTAATACCGTATTTCAATGGCAGAAAGATAAGTATGTGTCTTTCTATGGAAATGCTTCCTATACTTATAATTATAAATATTCTATTTCCGGAAGCGTTCGTAGTGATGCCTCCAACTTTATTACCGATAATCCAAAATTGCGTTGGTCTCCACTCTGGTCGGTAGGTGCTAAATGGAATGCGAAGGAAGAATCATTTTTATCAGATATAAAGAAGATAGATAGATTGGAACTTCGACTTACCTATGGTAAAAATGGTAATGTTGAAAGATCAACTTCTACTCAGGCATTACTATCTGTAGGTAACAGTATCAATGCCAGCACAGGAACCATCACAGCTACTGTTGCCAACAACGGTAATCCTAGCTTGCGCTGGGAAAAAACAACCACCACTAACCTGGGTATCGATTATGCCTTATTGGGAAATAAGCTTTTTGGATCTGTAGATGTCTATAATAAAGTAGGTGAAGGAATTATCGGTGAAATCGCCCTCCCCGCAGCTACCGGAACTAAAAGCCAGCGATTTAACAATGCTGGAATTGTAAACAGAGGTATTGAGGTTTCCTTCGGTACCAGTGTAGAAATACCTAATACGCCTATACGTTATACAACTACTATTAACTATGCTTATAACCGGAACCGGATTACCAGCCTGTATAATCCATTAAGCTATACCTATCAGATACTGAGTGGGGCATTTGTGGAAGGCCGGCCAGTGAATTCTATATACTCATTTACCTATATGGGAATGAAAGATGGTGTTCCACAGGTAGCAGGTCCGAAAGGAGTACCTTATTCTTTCAATGATGTTTCCCTTTACAATACATCACTGGGCTTGCCATATCTGAATTATGAAGGAACCAGCACACCACCTCATACGCTTGGTTGGGTAAATACAGTTCAGGTACAAAACTTTACCCTCACTGCTATTTTTGTTGGTAAAATGGGTGGTGTATACCGTAATCAGACCTTCGATTACGCGTCTACTATAGGATTTGGAAAAACTCTTGTAAACAGATGGGTAAAGGATGTATTGGATGGCGATCCAACGATTCCGGGATTTGCATTGCCTAATGAACCTAAGTTGTATCTGTGGGATAGATATTCTCCAAACTTAAGCTCACTGGTTGAAAGTTCTTCTTACATAGAATGTAAGGAACTGACACTGGAATATGCGCTTTCCCGCAAAATAGCTAAGTCGGCCCACCTGAATAACGCAAAAGCATTTATTCAAACCAGAGATCTGGGATTGATTTGGGCAGCCAATAAAAATGGCTATAACCCAGACTGGCTGCCAGGAACAAACAGACCAGTTCAATCATATACAATTGGTGTTAACCTTCAATTCTAAACTGAAATGATGATGAAGATGAAAAAAACAGTATGGATAATCGCCGGAGCGATGACACTGGTCAGTTGTAAAAAATACCTGGCAGAAGAGCCTAATAAAGAAGTAAGTATACAAACGGTATCTCAGCTGGAAGCTTTGGTAGATAATGCTCCGCTGTTTGCCTATGAGAATAACCAGACAGCTTGTTTTTCCAGTGATGATTATGAAATCACAAAGGAAGCATATAAGCTCAATCCGGGAGCATTTTCAGCAAATACACTTCAGTACTATGTTTTCAGTAAGGATGGAGTAGCTGATATGGCATCGGATGATTTCTGGACAGGTGAATATAAAAAGATCTTCACTGCAAATCTGATCCTGAAAAATATAGATAAGGTAAGTGGCGATGATGCTACCAGAGCAAGAGTAAAGGCAGATGCTTATTTTATCAGAGCTATGTCATATTGGGCAATGGCTAATTTTTATTGCGCTCCTTATTCGGCTAAAAACCTCAATGAATTAGGGTTACCGCTAAAGAAAACCATTGAGTATACCGAGTCGCTTAAACGCGCCACACTTAAAGAAACCTACGATTTTATCCTGTCCGACATTGCGGAGGCAGAAAAGGTTACTTATGAAGATGTAGATCCGAGAAGGGCATGGCGAGTTAGTAAAAAAGCTATAGCAGCATTCAAAAGCAGGTACTATCTGTTTATTGGCGATTACGCAAAGGCAGTTGAACAGGCCGACCTGGCGTTGGGCTCAAATAGTGTTAAGTTGGTAGATTTCAATACAATCAAAGCCGGGATAACAAGGAACTTCAGTAATCCGGCTGCTACTTTGCAATATTGTGAACTGTATACCTGGAATTCAACACTCTTTCTGTTTTGGCAGGAAATGTATTACAGCCGTTTTACCCAAAACAGATCCTGGTATGCGCCAAGTGCGGCTTTAATGAATAGCTACGATGCGGGTAATGATATGCGTTATAAATTGTTATTCATTCAGAATGGAGGACGCGAATTTTCTATTGTAACGCCAATGACTGCACGTTATATTCATTTCAATACCGGATATTACATTCCGGCAGGTTTTACCCGTGGTGAAGTGTTGCTTAATAAAGCGGAAGCATTGGCTCGTTTAGGTGATGTAGCCGGCGCTATGGAGGCTGCAAATCTTCTGCGTGTCAAGCGTATGAGTACTTATGTACCGCTTGCTGCTAATGGAAAGGATGAAGCTATACGCCAGGTACTGGCAGAAAGAAGACGTGAATTTCCTTTTTCTATGCGCTGGTACGACATCCGACGTCTAAGTGTGAATGACTATACAGGAGATGAGATCACAGTAACGAGAGACTTCTATAATGTTACAGCAACCGGTACAGATGTTAATACGCCAAAAACGTATACGCTCGACAGTAAGAGGATGCTTGTACCTATTAATACTGTTGAAATCAATTCAAGTAACGGACAAATTGCGCAAAACCCTTATTAACTAATTTCAATCCATTTTTATGAATAAAATCTTTTCAATAATAGTAGCCGGTAGCATTTTGCTTCCTGGCTATGTATTCAGTCAGAAAAAACACGATAAGCCACAGGTAAGCGCAGCAGAGCTGAAGAAGCTTGCAGCGGCAGTTCAGGCAAGTCCGGACAGTTTGAGCTTCCATGAAGAATATATTAAGGGAGGAGGCGCAGATAATCCGGCTGTAGTAGCACAATATCAGAAGTGGATGAAGATGTTCCCAAAGAACCCTCATGTACCTTTTGCTATCGCTAATGCCTATCTAGATGAGGAAAGCCCTAAAGCAAAGCCATATCTGGATAAAGTAGTAGCAATAGATCCTAAGTATGCGGAAGCCTGGGAAGGTTTATGGATAGATGCTCAACGCTGGGGACAGTTTACACAGGGAGTAGAATATCTGCGTCGTGCAACGGAAGCAGATCCTAAAAATGGCGGCTATGCTTTTTATTATGCAGAAAGTATGAGAGAGAGCGATCCGGCAAAACATGAAGCGATGATCCTGGATGTGGCAAAAAGATTCCCGGATAGTGAGCGTGGTGCGCAGGCTCTTTATTGGCTTGCAGCCAGAGGAAAAGGAAACGACTATAAAATTAAAATATTTGAATTACTGAAGAACAGCTACGATCCTGCTAAATTCAACTGGTCATCCAGTGGAATGAGCAGTTATTATCACCTGTTAATTAGTACTGATCCGGTTAAAGCAATGACACTGGCTGCTGACATGGCAACAAAAGGTTCCGATGATAATCAGAACTGGCTGAGAAATACAGCAAATGCCGCTTCATATGCACTGGCTAAAAGTCTGATTGCTGAAGGTAAAGGTGCGGCTGCGTTGGAGCAATTAAAAGGCGTAAATATGCCATGGTACACCAGTTCCAGAGAAGATGTTGTTTTATTAAAGACACAGGCATATGCGCTTACAAATAAAGCTGCGGCTTATGATAGCCTAAGGGTTCAATTCCAAAAAATTCCTGCTGTAAAATTATATGAAGGATTATTGGCTTACGGAAAAGAGCTAGGTAAAAGTGCAGACCAGGTAGCTAAGGATACCTGGCAGGTACTACAGGATTCTTCCAAACAGGCAACAGAATTTAGTCTGAGAAATTACTTCACAAACCAACCATCAGCAATAGCCGATTACAAAGGCAAAGTTGTTTTGTTGACCTACTGGTTCCCGGGTTGCGGGCCTTGCAGAGGTGAGTTCCCTCACTTCGAAAATGTAATCAGAAAGTTTAAAGGACAAGCTGTTGATTATGTAGGTATCAACATCGTTTCGGGGCAGAACGACTATGTGCTTCCTTTCCTGAAAGGAAGTGGTTATAGTTTTACTCCGCTCGAAGATGTGGAAGGCCGCAACAAGGGTAACCTCAATAACAGGGGAGCAGCGCCTGTAAATTTCCTGCTGGATCAGCAGGGCAGAATTATCTTTTCTAACTTCCGTATAGATGGAGGAAATGAAGATCTGCTTGAATTAATGATCAACCTGGTGCTGAAGCGTCAGGCATAGTAAGATGCTAACTTTCGCCAATCCTAAGCAAAATGGGGCTGTTCTCAATATTGAGCAGCCTCTTTTGCTTTTATAGAGTATAATTAATTATGAACAGTCGGCGCCGTGAAAAGGATGAATTCCGGGAATAAAAAAAGGACATCTCTCAAGAGATGTCCTTTAGGGTGATTGAAGGGTTTCGAACCCTCGACCCTCAGAACCACAATCTGATGCTCTAACCAACTGAGCTACAACCACCGTTTATTTGTTTAAGGGAGTGCAAAGATAAGGGAATCGGAATTTAAATTCCAAATACTTCTCAAAATTTTTTTTCAATAGGTTATACATTATGAATTTATTAGGATCGAAACGCCGGTAATTATTTTTAGAAATTCTTATATAATTATTGATTTTTATGCAATGAAATTTTTTAGATTGAATTACATGAGCGGTTGGAGCAGACCCAAAAAATAGTTATCTTTGCACACTTTCCCATTCCATTCCCAATTTACTAACTTATTGATTTTCAGACTGAATGTTGTGTAATAACATCGGTACAATGTTGGTATTTAAACATTGTGTGGGTGTTTAGACAGGAGATGTTAACCAGATTAGAAAAATTAACAAATTCCCTTTCGTTTTTATTTGATTGTTGATATATAGTGTTAAGAATTTTTTAATTGTATAATGTGTTATGGATCAGCTAAAACTGAAGTTACAGGAGTATTATCAGCGTTACCAACAAATGGATCAGCGGGTGAAGCCTGGAAAGGAGGAGCCTGGTTTTGAGGATGTGCTGGACATGGAGACTGATATTTTATCACAATTTGGGTTACCGACCTCAAGGCGTTTTGTACAGATCTTACATGATTTCGTGCATCATGCACACGTAAACGAACAGCTGCTGGATTACGTCAGTAAAAAACTGCGTACCGCTGCCCGTAAGTACTTGCTGTCACCGGTGATCTCTGACATCGATTTGTTGGAGAGTGCTAAGGAACAGAAAAGGAGCCCTTACGATGTGTTACCAGAGCTTGGATACCCCGTGCAGGACTATGCGCTTTTTCTCATTGGCGAATTATTCTATCGTCGCAATATGACAGCCAATGATGTGCTCGATGAGCTTAAGAAAATGCAGCACTTCGATAGCTGGAATGATCTGGCTTTACTGAGTAAAATGCATAACCACGCCACGCATGAACTCTACACCAAGTTGAAGAAACAGGAGTTACGGTTTGTGGATGATTTTATCCAGTACGTACATAAGCAAACAGCCTCCAGGCTTGTTAATAAACGTGCTACACCATTAGAAGAAGGATATACTCCCAACTATAAAACTATTACCAAGGTTCAGGTAGAAGATATCATCTTTGATGAAAATACTACCCCCAGCCTTTTTGGTAAAATTAAAAGTGGCAGAGGCTATGCCCGTATTACCATCAGCCTTGAGTTTTCTGAACTAAACCAGATCCTCATGAGCAGTGATGAGCTAGGTTTGGAAATCAGTAATCATATCAAGAAAAGATTGGCTACTCCAAATGTTGAAAAGCCAATGGTAATCGATATCCGCGCAGAATTCGGCGATGTACTTAAACTGGATAACTGTTATCTCGAAGTATATAAACCACAGCATAGAGAAGGTAAGAAATGGATAGAAGATAAAGACAACTTCTACTTCGTCGATAAAATCCTTTCCAAGAAAGAGTTCGAAAAAAGAACCAAAGATGCTGAAGTAAAACGTAAGATCCAGGAATGCCTGGAACTGATCGGTGGTTCATATGTATACTATCAAAGGTTACGTCGTTTAGGCATTACCGATGATGAAGCAAAACTTAGGGCCGGCTTACAGGATGAATTGCTCTTTAAACTTTCTTACTTCCTGAATAAAGTAAAAGAGTAAAACAATTCATCAAAATAATATTAAAGGGCCTGTCTCAAAAATCCTTGAGACAGGCCCTCTTTAATTAGGTGCTCCTGGTAAACCTATTCTTCCCCTCAAACCCTTTATTTACTTTTGATATATACCATTTCTATGGCAATTTTGCGTTTATGCCTTCTCAGGCTCTTCACAACTTTTGATAATCCACTTTTCCGGTGTAGCCATTCTTCGTTTATGCCTTCACAGACCTTTTGATGATCCTGTTGTCTTTCTTCGTTTATACCTCTCAATCCCCTGCCTCCAACCATCATACTATTAGCGCTTCGTATAGTCTTTCCAGCTACATCAAAATATTTATTAACCCTACTGACATAGGGTTGTCAAACCCCCGTTCTACATTTGTTTTATCATTAAACCTATATAAAACTATCCAATGGCACAAGCATCAGTATTACGGGGAATTGCAACTATTACATTTTATGCCGAAGATCACGCGGCCGCAAAGAAATGGTACTCCGAATTTCTAGGTATGGCTCCGTATTTCGACATGCCAGGCTATTTCGAATTCCGCCTGGGCGATTACCAGCACGAGTTGGGTATAATTGACAGCAAATACGCTCCCGCAGCCAGATCAACTGAACCAGGCGGTGCAGTCACTTACTGGCATGTAGATGACATCCAGGCAACTTTCGACAAACTGATAGCATTGGGTGCTAAGGAATTTGAACCTATTACTCAACGTGGCCAGGAAGGTAGCGGATTTGCTACCGCTGCTCTAACAGACCCTTTCAGCAATATCATAGGAATCATGACTAACCCACATTATCTGGAAATATTAAAACAAAAAGCAGCCTTATAGTTATGGAAACAATGGACGGAAGACAAGCTGTATACGCCACTTCAAGGGAAGAATGGCGGAAGTGGCTGGACGAAAACTCTCAAACGGAAGTTGGTGTATGGCTGATTCAATATCACAAAAAAAGTAAAGTACCCTGCATCTCCCTGATCGATGCCACTGAAGAAGCATTATGCTTCGGATGGATAGATAGTAAAGCCAAAAAAAGGAATGACGAAAGCTTCTATCTGACATTTACTCCACGTAAAGCCAAAAGCAAATGGAGCAAACCTAATATAGAAAGGGCAGAACGAATGATGGCAACAGGCCTGATGACAAAACATGGCCTGGAAAAGATTGAGCTGGCAAAACGTACAGGCATGTGGGTGGAGGAGTAAGTTTTTCACAAAAAATCTCCTTAAGTTTGAAGAAAAAAAATGGAAGAACTTTACTTAGGAGTTGGTTCACGTGTGCAACATGCACATTTCGGCCCCGGTGTTATTATCGCTGTTAAATATGCTCAATATCGTGTAACCTTTATGGATCATGGTATCAAAATGATTGATAAAACAGATCCTTTATTTGAAGTATTAGTAGCCGAAAATGTTACACCCGAAGTAGAAACCTCTTCTGAAATCGAAACTTCCATCCTCAAAATCTTACGCCTCTGGGGTGGTATCACAGAAGTCGTACCACTTGGCGACCGCTGGAAAAATGGCAATTTAGTACTTCAGCCGGGCGACAATACCCTAAAGGCTAAAGAACTACCGATTGAAACCTTCTTTCATAAAATCGTGATGTTGCGCGACCGGCTTAGGGTGCTGGAGCAAAACATCAATAGCCACAAAGGGCTGAGCGATGAAGATAAAATCAATCTGCAACAATATATTACCCGTATTTATGGCTCTCTGACCACCTTCAACGTGTTGTTTAAAGAGAAGGAACACTGGTTTATTGGTGAAAAAAGCAGCAACGACTAATTGGTGGATATTCCATAAATCTGCTCTAACTCCCAACGGTATGCCGTAAGGGAGTGATGAATGAAGATATTTTTCCCATCAAATGGGAACATCTTATTATAACCCTCTACAGGGTATAAAATAACTGGAACACCTGCCGGAGTATAACTATGGCTTTTTACAAAATCTGGTCTTTTATATTCCGGCAGTATCTTACGTACTCGCTTATAGGCAAGATTTCCCAATGTCCTTTGCATCCGCCTGGCAGCCCGTTTAGCAGGCCGGTCTAGTCTGCCATACATATAGCTTAATACACTTCGCACAGGAAGCTTCTGCTTTTTCAAAATCCCTTTTACATTTGAAAATGGGTTGATGGGTACAAAATCACTGGTGGTTTGTATTGAAAAAGGTGTTTCAGGAACCCAATCTGTTGAATTAACAACCCGCAGACCCCATCCACCCCTGGTAATAAAATCAAAATCATAGGCATATTGTAAATTTCCAGGTTTGGGAGCCGCACTCGCGTAAGTCTTAAAGGTGATATCTTTTGGTACCTGCTCATTGTAAGCCAGATAGGAACGCATCAGAAAACTGATGGCCCCTCCCTGGCTATGCCCAAAAATGATAAAATCGTGTATTCCTTGCTGGTAGTACTCATTTATTTTATTCACCATTCCTGGCCCCATTGCCGCTACGGCCAGCATCCATCCGGCATGCACAAATGCTGCACTATCTCTGGCTACCTGGTAGGGTACACGGGTACTATCATTTAACACTACCGTACCTTTTGCCGGAATCATCCCAGCATAGAAGTTCTCCAGCCAGGAAGTATTGGTTCCGTTGGTACCTCTGATAACTATTATGCCAGTATGCTGCTGATATACCCACAAATCCCAACGATTTAATAAGCCAACTTCGGGAGAGCGGTAAACTAACTGGTAATCGGGAGGGAGCTGGTTTTTTACCTTCGTCCACGGGGTATCTCCCATTCGTTCTGCCAGCTTTAACAGGGTACTATATTCATGCGGATCGAAATGGGGTTGCAGATGTTGTGCTGAAATAGTGCTGCTTCCTAATAACAAGAACAAGTAACAATGTACTAAAAACCTATACCTCATAGCCAGATGTAATTGCTTAATAATAAAAGTCTGAAATTAAAACAATTCAGTTCGTTTCATTGTTTTAAAAGCGTTTAACTTTCAAGCCTAAATTACTTTTAAATATGGCAAAGAGAATCGAGCATGATTTCCTGGGAGAAAAAGAAATACCACAGGACGTCTATTATGGTATTCAGACTTTACGTGCACTTGAAAACTTTCATATTACAGGTATACCTATGAGAGTGGAACCACTGTTCGTTCAGGGCTTGGGGTATGTGAAAAAAGGTGCTGCAATGGCTAACAGAGATTTGGGTGTTTTAGATAAAACCAAAGCTGAATATATCATTAAAGCATGTGACAGAGTAATTGCAGGTGAGTTTAATGATCAATTCCTGACAGATCTTATTCAGGGTGGTGCAGGAACTTCAATTAACATGAATGCCAATGAAGTGATTGCCAATGTAGCTCTTGAGATGATGGGAAAACAAAAAGGTCAGTACGAGTTTTGCCATCCCAATAACGATGTCAATTGCTCTCAATCTACTAATGATGCTTATCCTACAGCTTTCAGAATCTCTCTTATCAATAAGCTTACTATCTACTCTGATACCCTAAAAGATTTAGGAGAAGCTTTTGCAGCTAAAGGCAGAGAACTGAAGGATGTATTAAAAATGGGCCGTACTCAATTGCAGGATGCTGTACCAATGAGTATGGGAGATGAGTTTAATGCTTTTTATACCAATATACATGAAGAAATTGCCCGTGTTGAAGAAAGTAAAAAATTGATTTCCGAAATCAACATGGGTGCTACCGCTATTGGTACTGGTGTAAATGCTCCTGAAGGTTATGCCGAGTTAGTAACCAAATATCTCAAAGAAATTACAGGGCTTGATTTACTACTGGCAGGAGATCTAATTGAGGCAACTTATGATACCGGTGCTTATGTGCAGTTATCCGGTGTTCTGAAACGTACTGCTGTTAAGATTTCAAAAATATGTAATGATTTGAGATTACTATCGTCTGGCCCCCGTACAGGGTTAAACGAAATTAATCTGCCTCCAATGCAACCTGGATCTTCTATCATGCCAGGAAAGGTAAATCCGGTTATTCCTGAAGTGGTGAATCAAACTGCTTTCTACGTGATAGGAGCAGATTTAACAGTTACCATGGCTGCAGAAGCCGGACAGTTGCAACTAAACGTAATGGAGCCTGTAATTGCTTTTGCGCTCTTTACAGCAATTACATATATGAGCAATGCCTGCAAAACATTAAAGGATAAATGTGTGGTTGGAATTACTGCCAATGCAGATCGGACCAAAGACATGGTAATGCATAGCATTGGTATCGTTACTCAGCTGAATCCGATTATTGGGTATGAGAAGAGTGCAACTATTGCCAGGGAAGCATTGCAAACCGGAAAATCGGTTCACGATCTGGCTGTAAAAGAAAAGAAATGGGTTACCCAGGAAAAGTGGGATGAGGTATTTACGTTTGAAAATCTCATCAAACCTACATTCATTAAATAAATTCTTCAACGGGCAACCATTTGTGTTGCCCGTTTCTCCTGTTTATCGCCTACCAAAACAATCGCCTGTTATTAACAATCCCAAGTCACACAGGTTTTTATCAACGGTTTAAGTTATCCTCTTAATATATGATCTGGTTACAATTTGTAATTCTTTTAGGAGCTATCCTTGTTGGTGCTCAGATGAAAGGTATTGGGTTGGGAGTTATGGGTATGGTTGGTTTAGCAATCTATATCTTTTTATTTCGAATGCGGCCGGCAGAACCTCCTATCGATGTGATGCTGATTATTTTATCGGTAGTAACTACTGCGGCAGCATTACAGGCAGCCGGGGGGATGGACTATCTGGTACGACTGGCAGAAAAAATATTAAGGAGTAAGCCCAGTCTGATTGTTTTGCTGGGTCCGTTGGTGACATATATCTTTTCTTTATTTGCTGGTACTGCGCATATCACTTATTCTTTATTGCCAATTATTTCTGAAGTTTCCTTAAAGAAAAGGATCCGGCCGGAGAGAGCACTAAGTATTTCTGTGATTTCCTCTCATCTTGCCATTACTGCCAGCCCAATTTCAGCTGCAACGGCGGCATTGCTGACAATTGTGGGAGATAAGGGAATTTCATTGCTGGATATCCTTAAAGTTTGTATTCCTGCTACCGTAGTTGGTACATTGGCAGGTGTGCTGGTTTGTTGGAAGAAGGGAAAGGATTTGGATAAAGACCCGGTATTCCTCGAAAAAATGAAGGACCCGGAATTTGCTGCAAGTATTACAGCCGATGTAAAAGCCAGCGAAGAGCCTTTAAAACCCGGTGCTAAAACATCTGTAGTCTTCTTCGGGTTGGCGGTTTTATTGATTGTATTGGTTGGCGCCGTGCCAAGTATCTTACCCTCTTTTGGAGAAGGTTCCAGTAACTTGGCTGTAGATGCAGCAGGACGTATAAAAATGTCGGCAATTATTGAACTGGTAATGTTGGCTGCCGCTGCCGGTATTGTACTTTTTTGTAAAACCAGTACCACTGCCGTTGCTAAAGCCAGCTTATTTACGGCAGGTGCCCAGGCGGTAGTTTCTATTTTTGGAGTGGTGTGGATGAGCGCAACTTTCATGCAAACCAATACTGCTATAATTGAGCATTCATTGGGAGATATGGTACGTTCGGCACCATGGACATTTGCCATAGCATTATTCTTACTTAGCATTTTGTTATTTAGCCAGGCGGCAACAACAAAGGCATTAATGCCTTTAGGTGTCACATTAGGTATTATTCCTCCGCATTTAGTAGCAATGTTCCCTGCTTCCAATGGTGATTTTGTATTACCGGGCTATCCAACTTTGCTGGCGGCCATCAACTTCGACAGAACCGGTAGTACGCATATCGGAAAATTTCTGATTAACCACAGTTTTATGATTCCAGGTCTGGTAGGGGTAGGAGTATCTGTGGTGGTCGGGTTTCTATTGGCTGGCATCTTATTGTAAGCATATTATAGTATCAACCGAATATAAATATCCGAAATCTAACAGTTATGCGTATACGTAATTGGCTAATAGTCGTTTTAGTTCTGTTTAATTTATCAGCCGTAGCTCAACACAATCAATCTACTACCGATACCACACTATACACTCCATTAATTCCGGTTAATCGTCAGTCGTTACTGAATAATGTAGATGTCCTTGCCAATATGCGTGTAGGATTCAGGAATGAGTTTTTTGATGGTACCTACAAGGATTCCCGATTTGTTAATGAGCAGTTCAGGCTGGAAATAAAAGGTAAGGTTAGCGATAAACTTTATTTCAGATTCAGGGATAGGTACACCAGAAACCCCGAAACTCAATCGATCGATAACCTGAGCAGATCCACAGACCTGGCTTTTGTAAGATTCGATCCGAATGAACAGTGGAAAATCTATGTTGGTAAACTGTGCGCAGATTGGGGTGGATATGAGTTTGATGCAAATCCGATTGATATCTATGAGTATTCCGATATTATTGAGTACGCAGATAATTTCCTGACAGGTGCCGGAGTAGGTTATTTGCCAAACAAGAGCAATGAGTTCACTTTCCAGATTTTGAATAGTCGTACTAAAACATTTAGAGAGCTTTATGATACCATCCCTGGTATTACGGAGGCGAAATTTCCTTTTGCTGCCGTTTTAAGCTGGCGGGGTAATTTCTGGGAAGGTAAATTTCAGACAATCTGGTCATATAGCATTTTTAAAGATGCGACCCATCAGTATATGAACTACTTTGCTTTTGGTAATCAACTGCAATTGAAAAGGTTCAGGCTACAGTACGACTTTAAATTAAGCCTGGAGAACCTCGACAGAAAAATGCTGGTAACCAGCTGGATTCCGGGTCACGAAGCCGCGCAGGGTGTTGAGTATATGAGCCATTGGGTAAGTGCCGATCTTCAGATTAGCCGGATAGTGCACCTGGCATTTACAGGCATGGTGGATTTTGCCTACTGGAATGGGAATCCTGATCCCAGCCCTGATAAAACAAAAAAGCTAAGGACTGCCTGGGGGTATATTCCTGGAGTTGAAGTATATCCGCTTAAAAACGTAAACCTAAAGGTATTTGGAAATATGGTAGGTAGAGTTTACCGCTATTCCAAATATGCACAAACGGCTTTAGGGCAAGCAGATTATGATACTTACCGGTTTACTGTTGGTATTGTTACTCCGCTCTTAATACTATAAATTGAATTTTTATTTGGTTAGGAATGATTACAAGTGATTGTGTTACAAATGTGTTTCAGCATTTATTAATATTAAAAGTAAAATAACTACAGATCCGTTTTTGATATGTAATCTTAAATGCTTTAATGCCATGGTGAGCTGATTTTCTACAGTGCGTTTGGAAATGCCAAGCCTGATAGCAATTTCATCGTTGCTCATGTACTCAAACCGGCTAAGACGGAAGATTTCCTGACATCTTTTAGGTAATTGTAATAAGGTTGAATTTAGTTGCTGATACAATTCAGATTGTCTGATTTTTGTATCAGCTTCACTATAGCTCATGAACTCATTTCCTAATGTTTCATTAGCAACAGTAACGAAGGTTTGTTTGCTTTTTTGTCGGCTATAAATCTGATAACGTGTAGCTGTAAGCAAAAATGAGCGGAATGATGCTATCTCTAAAGTATGTCGTCGATTCCAGATGCTTAGAAAAATATCATGCACTATCTCCTGGCTTGCCTCCTTGTCTTTTAAATACTTGTATCCTGTTTTATATACACTCACCCAATATTTATCGAATAACCTGTTAAATGCATGCTGATCATCAGAACGGATAGCATTCCACAAATCTGTGTCAGTTAATTCAATGTGGAACATCTCAACTTAGTTTAATATCGCACGAAAAGATAAGCGTTAAAAACAAAAAAAAAAACTTCTGATTTTATGTGTGTGCCGGTCTTTTTTTTATACTTACTTAACAAAGATTGATTGATGACTAAAGAAGGGTTCCTGCAATTGTACAAAAAATACCTTGAGGGTCAATGTTCCCAGGAGGAAATGAAAGTGTTGTTTGAGTATCAGGATGAGATGCAGCTCGAAGATGAAGAGTGGAACGAGGTTCCTGGGGTTAAATGGTGGGTAAAGGAGAGGATCAGGAGGCGTCTGGACCTAGACCTTCAGTTTACCGGCGAGGCCAAATACAGGCACCTGTATTGGAAGAAATATGCCTGGCGGGCTGCCGCTGCTTGCGTTATAGTAATTATCAGTATTGGTACCCTGAATAAATATTATTCTAAACCGAAATCAATCGTCCATGCGTCTGCAAATACTCCTGTAAAGACAACCGGGGTGTCATTGACACTCGGTAATGGAAAAACAATTGCTTTATCGGCTGTGAACAACGAGGTAGTAACAAATACCTCAGGAGTTACAGCAAAGAAACTTTCAAATGCAGAGCTGGCTTACGCTCATGAAAAAGTAACCAGTCAGCAGCCCGCAGAAATCAATACACTCAAAACACCCACTGGGCTGCGATATTCAGTTACGCTGTCGGATGGTTCGAAGGTACATCTGAATGCCTCTTCTTCATTGCAATATCCGGTTTATTTTACTGGTAAGCAGCGAGAGGTGATACTAACAGGTGAAGCGTTTTTTGAAGTCAACGCATCCGCTGAATCGCCATTTATTGTTCATGTGAATAATCAAAAAATCCAGGCACTCGGTACCGGATTTAATATTAAAGCATATAATACCGAATCAAAAACAACGCTGATAAATGGTGCAGTAAATGTAGTAATTGCTAATACTTCCAGGTTACTAGCCATAGGAGAGCAGTTGCAATACAATAGCCAGACAAATAAGATCGCTTTACAGGAAGTAAACACGGAAACCGTACTGGCCTGGAAAAATGGCCTGTTTGCCTTTGATAGGGAACCTTTTGCCGATATAATGTTGGAAATAGGAAGATGGTATAATATGGAAGTCGTTTTTGCAGAAGGAGATAAATATAAAAAATTCACTGGTACCATTTTACGTTATGAAAAACTGGAAGATGTGCTTATCAGACTTGAAAAAACAGGAGCAATGAAATTTCAATTAGATAGTAAAAAAATAATTGTCAGCATTCCGTAAACATCAATCAAAATCTCTGAATTGATAATTGCCTGATCAGCAATTTG
The DNA here is from genome assembly GCF_003419895.1 of Chitinophaga silvatica. GTDB lineage: Bacteria > Bacteroidota > Bacteroidia > Chitinophagales > Chitinophagaceae > Chitinophaga > Chitinophaga silvatica. Next base: position 140,243 of record NZ_QPMM01000001.1, read on the forward strand.
ATATTTCATTTCACTTTAATTACGAAAAGATGAATAACTATCCACGTTCACGCGGGCGAAGGACAAGAATCCTCATGCCTGTAAGAGACCTATGCACTAAACTTTTGTTTATCGCTGTCTTTTTAGCCGTATCGTCAATCAGGCTGTATGCCCAAACCACGTTAATTACGCTAAATGTTAAAAATGAAAAGCTTGAAAGTGTATTATCTAAAATCAAATTACAAACAGGTTATAGCGCTATTTATGAAAATGAGTTGCTCGACCACACTGCTCCCATTACTTTACAAGTAACAAAGCAACCTCTGAAAGCGGTGCTGGACGAGTGTTTCAAAAATCAACCTTTACAATACAGCCTTATCGATAAATCTATTATAATCAGTAAAAAAGGTGCCTCTAAGTCTGGCCCCGACCCAATTATAATAAAAGGTAAGGTTATCGACAGTAAGGAACAGCCTTTGCCCGGTGTAACAATCAGAAGTAAAAAGAATAACGCCAATGTACTGTCGAAAGATGATGGTTCATTTTCGCTCTCTCTTAAAGAAGCAAATGATGTTATTATCTTCTCTTTTGTTGGGTTTATAACTCAGGAAATTACTGTCAATAATTCAACCACACTTAATATCGTGTTGGAAGACCAGGCCTCCAAGCTGGCAGATGTTGTTGTAGTTGCCTATGGGCAGCAGAAGAAAGTTACTACAATCGGTGCTCAGAGTAGCGTTAGAGCAGAAGATTTGAAACTTCCTGCTGCCAATTTAACTAATGCTATTGCCGGCAGGGTTGCCGGTATTATTGGGGTGCAAAGAAGTGGTGAACCTGGCTATGATAATGCTGAAATTTATATCAGGGGGATTTCTACTTTCACTAACAGCAGTCCTTTGGTGCTGGTAGATGGTATAGAAAGAGAATTTGCCAATGTAGACCCTGAAGATATCGCCAATTTCAGTGTATTGAAAGATGCTTCTGCCACTGCTGTATATGGCGTAAGAGGAGCAAATGGGGTGATCCTCATTCAAACTAAAACCGGTAAACCCGGTAAGCCAATGATCAATGCGCAATACGATCAGGGTTATACGCAGTTTACTAAAATACCCAAATTTGCAGACGGGGTAACCTATATGCAAATGGCTAATGAGGCATATAAAAATAGTAACCCCAACGACCCTCTGCCTAAGTATTCGGAAGATAGAATTAATAAAACGTCTACCGGCGAAGATCCGGATCTTTACCCAAATGTAGACTGGTTCGACGTACTGTTTAAAAAAGCTGGCCAGAATCGCAGAGCAAGAGTAAATGTGAATGGTGGTTCTGAAAATGCACAATACTATCTTTCTGTTGGATACTACGATGAGAAAGGAATGTATAAAACTGATGAACTGGCCAATTACAATAACCAGGTTAAATTTACCAGATATAACTTCACTTCCAATCTGGTATTGAAATTAACCAAGAGTACAAAAGTAGATTTTGGCGCTTCCGGATGGCTTAGCAATGGAAATTTTCCTGGTAATAGTGCTGGTTCTATCTGGGGCTCGGCATATGTGTTGCCTCCCATTCTTATTCCCCCGGTTTATTCAAATGGTCTGCACTCTCAGCTGAGAACAGGAGATATTTTTAATCCATATAACCTGCTTACTCAAAGTGGATTTTCAACAGAGTTCAGAAGTCAGCTATGGAGCAATATCCGCGTAACACAGGATTTAAGTTCTATCCTGAATGGACTCTCAATTACAGGAATGTTTTCATTTGATAACTACAATGAACATGATATCAGGAGGAATAAAACAGTTGATGGATATCTGGCTTCAGGCAGAGATAGTGATGGTAACCTGATTTTACAACAAACTTCAATTGGTAGCAATTATCTGGGTTATTCAAGGAATAATGGGGGCTCCAGGCAGTTCTACTCGGAAGCAGCTCTGAATTATAAACGCAGTTTCGGGAAACATGAGGTGTCGGGATTACTATTATATAACCAATCCGATCGCCAGGATGCTTTTGCCGGCGACTTTATTTCGTCTATTCCTTACCGTTATATGGGATTGGCAGGAAGAGCTACTTATGCTTACAATAACATTTATCTGGCTGAAGCAAATTTCGGATATAATGGTTCTGAAACGTTTGAACCTAAGAAGCGTTTTGGATTCTTCCCGTCTTTCGGTGTTGGTTATGTGCCATCAGAAGCCGCTTACTTCCAACCAATGCTGGATGCGATCCAGTTCCTGAAACTGAGATTTTCTTATGGCCTGGTTGGTAATGGAAATATTGGGGGAAGAAGATTTGCTTATATATCAACTGTTGGAGGAGGAAATGGTGGTTATAATTATGGTAGTAATGGGGTTGATAATAATATCGGAGGAACAGATATCGGTGATTATGCGGTTTCAGTAACCTGGGAAAAAGCCGCTAAATCCAATCTGGGAATTGAATTAAAAACATTTCACGACCAGGTTTCATTGGTCGTAGATTTCTTCAGGGAAATCCGCACAGGCATTTTCCGCCAGCGGGGCGATGTTCCTCAATATGAAGGTATAGGTAGCCTGCCATTTGCAAACCTTGGTGAAATTCATAATAAGGGAGTAGACGCTACACTGGAAATTAACAAACAGGTTGGAGAGGTTACTGTTGGTTTCAGAGGAAACTTTACCTGGAACAGGGCAATGATTATTAACGATGCCAATGCTCCATGGCCTTACCCATGGCAGCAGAGAATTGGACGGAAATTAGGGCAACGTTTCGGATACACGGCGCTGGGCCTGTATACTTCCAAAGAAGATGTGGCAAGCAGCCCTTATCAGACAGGTACCAACATGCCGGGAGATATTAAGTACAAAGATCTGAATGGGGATGGAAAGATAGATTCGTATGATCAGGGGCCAATCGGATACGGAAGCATCCCGGAAATCGTATACGGTTTCGGGCCAACATTCAACTGGAAAGGCTGGTCGCTGGCCGGTTGGTTCAAAGGTATCAGTAATGTAGACATTTCTTTGAACGGTGATGGATTACAACCATTTAGTCAGGGTGGTGAAAGAGGTAACCTGCTTTCTAAAATCACCGATCGCTGGACTCCCGATAACCCAAATCCTCATCCATTTTATCCAAGACTCACTTATGGCAACGACAATATGAACTATGCAAATAGTTCCTGGTGGGTGAAAAACGGAGCTTTTCTTCGCCTTCAGACTTTGCAGTTTGGATACACTTTCTCCAAACAGCCATGGTTAAAAAGAGCCGGCCTTTCAAATGTTTACCTCTATTTTATCGGCAATAACCTGGTTACAATTAGCGGATTTAAACTTTGGGATGTTGAATTGGGTGATGGACGTGGTTCCCAATATCCTCTTATCAAAACTTTTAACCTGGGTGCCAAGCTCTCTTTCAGATAGAATAAACCGTAAAAAATGAAAAGACAACTACTATATATAACACTACTGATTTGCTTCACAGGCTTGATTTCCAGTTGTAGCAAGTACCTTGATCAGGTGCCTAACGATCGTATTACTATCGAAGAAGTATTTAAAAAGAAAGCACCTTCGGAACAATATCTGGCTAATGTATACAGCTATGTAGACGATGAATCTGATCAGTGGAATAGCTTTCCATGGTTTGGAAATGCAGATGAAGGCGATGTAACATGGTCTAAATATGCTACCTATGATCTCAATATTGGCAATATGAGCGCAGGAAATGTGTTGTTCGACAAATGGGGATACTATTACAGGGGAATCCGCTCGGCAACCTATTTTATGGCGCATATTAATGAAAATGTAGAGATACGGAGCCTGAACGGACAACAACTAATAGATCAGTACCAGGCAGAAGCCAGATGTTTACGTGCTTATTATTATTTTCTCTTAATGCGACAATTCGGCCCGGTAGTATTGGTAGGAGATAAACCTACTGAACCTGATGCCCCGGCCAGTGCCATGCAATTGCCTCGCAGTTCTTTCGACGAATGTGTCAACTACGTGAGTAATGAGCTGGATGCTGTTGCTGCCGTTCTTCCCTTAGTTCCTGTTAGTAATGGTCAGCCAAGCGATCTGGAAGGTGGACGCATGACTAAAGGAATTGCACTGGCTATTAAAGCAAGGTTATTACTGTATGCAGCAAGTCCTCTTTATAATGGGAATACCGAGATGGCAGGCTTTAAAGACCTGGAAGGAAAGAACCTGATTTCACAAACCTTCGACAAGGAAAAGTGGAAACGTGCTGCAGATGCTGCGAAAGCAGTAATAGATATGAGACAATATACTTTATATAAAGACCCGGGAGGTGATGTGAAAAAATCATTACAGGGTATTTTCTCCCAAGGATGGAACAGTGAACAAATTTTTGTAAGAAAAAGCAATAACCTGCCAACCTGGGACGTGCATTGTATGCCCCGGCAGGCCGGAGGATGGTGTGGTCTGGCTCCCACCCAGGAGCAGGTAGATGCTTATTTCATGAAAGATGGTAAATCTATTCTTGAATCAGATTTATACTCTGAAAGTGGATTTACCACAGAGAACGGTGTGAAGGTTTTTAATATGTATCAGAACCGTGAACCACGTTTTTATACAGATATTACCTATAATAACTGTATGTATCAGGGCGGAAATATGCAATCGACAGTGCCGATTAACTTCTTTATTTCCGGCCCTAATGGAAAAAATGGTCATCCTACCGATTGGTCTAAAACCGGTTACCTGGTTCGCAAAAACGTATCTCCACAAACCAACGATGGTTCCGGGGGTAATGGTCGCAGGCAGAACAGACCCATTATTCTTTTCCGTTTAGGAGAAATTTATTTGGATTATGTAGAAGCCCTGAACGAGTATGAACCCGGAAATTCTGATATTCTTCTGTACCTGAATGCTATCCGCGAGCGCGCTGGTATTCCTATGTATGGTGCAGGTGCCAATGCTTTACCTATCCCGGTTTCTCAGATAGAAGTAAGAAAAAAAATCAGGGATGAACGTCGTGTAGAACTGGCTTTTGAATGTCACCGCTGGTTCGATATACGTCGCTGGAAAATTGCTGCTTCTGTAATGGGAAATGTACACGGAATGGATATTAACAAAGACAACGACGACTTTTATAAGAGAAGCATTGCAGCAATCCACTTATTTTCTTCTGCAAACTATTGGTTTCCTATCAGCCAGTATGAAATGGATAGAGGCAGAATAATCGTTCAGAATCCTGGCTGGTAATAGCCTTTTTTCAAGGTGTCAAAATTCAATATTATGTCAATCAACCAACTCTATATAATTTGTTTATTATTTACCTGTACAATCCTCAATGCCTGTAAGGATAAATATGAGCTGCCAGATCAGCCTTTATCTGCTTACAATAAGGTGTATATACCTCAGGGGGTGAATGGGATTAAGGCTTATACACTGAAAATAGCAGATACTGCCCAAACAATACTCTATTCCGCTAACTACGGAGGTGTAGAATATCCGGGTGCTGATATCCAGGTGAATTTTGCCGTCAATAATCAACTGGTAGATAGCATCAACAATATAAATAATACCAGCTATGCTGTAATGCCTGATGAAAGCTATGAGTTTGTTACATCTGCTGTTATTAAACAGGGTACACTGGGAACTGGAGCACTGGCCCTAAAAATAAAAACCAGCGGAGAAAATGCGCCTCAGATGCTTAAAGATTATCTGTTACCAATTGTGATCAGCAGTAGCTCCGGTGAAATAAACAAAGCATTGAGCGTTACTTTTTTTAAAATTACTATACAACCTGAAATGTACGATAGAACAAACTGGACGATTGCCGGATTTTCTTCTGAGGAAGCAAGTGGAGAAGGACCTAAGAATGGTAAGGCTATCTTTGTTCTCGACAATGATCCTTCTTCTTTCTGGCATACGCAATGGCTTGGTGCTAGTCCTGGCCCTCCACATTATTTGATTATTGATATGGGCGAAACTAAAACAATTCATGGATTGGCATTAACTCCTCGTCAATCCGATAACAGCGGTAAACCTGAAGAGTTGGCACTGGAAACGAGCATGGATAATGTTACATGGCAACAGGCCGGAGAATTTACCATGACCAACTCAAAAGATGAACAACTGAAAGTAATGAATTCGTATAACCAGGCCCGTTATTTCAAAGTGATAATTAAAAAAAGTTATAGTGCAACGTATACGCATCTGGCCGAATTAAAAGCCTTCTGATACAGTTTCTGAACAATGTAAAAAACAAAAAGGGTCTGGCAATCAGACCCTTCTGTTTTTGTATAAGTTACTATTAATACTCCTTCTCGAAACGACCTACATTTCCATTCTCTCCGATTCCTTCAACCACAACTCTGAATTTTTTAGTCATATCGTTATTGTAAAACTCTACTCTGGCAGTATGTGTAAGTGTATCTACCACTACATTCGGGTTCCAGTAAAGAGTTAAACGTTTATCAGGTAAAGAGTGTACTTCTTTTTTTACTGAATAGTCTGGTGAATAGAATTCTTTATAAATAGTATACCCGGCTTTTTTGTAGAGAGTAAAACCACGGATACTCGGATCATTTCTTACAACAGCATCATTACCGCGTTTGGTGTAGATAGCGATGGCTCCATTGGCTCCACCACCAAAACCACCCATAAACGGAGGACGGAAAACTTTTACAAAGGCTATATCCTGCATAGAAATAGTACTGATCATACTAACATCCGACTGCATCTCATTCAGATATAATGTTGGAGCCCCGCCTCTCCAGGAGAGAGATGGATTGTTATAGTCACCGGTAATTTGTAATCCGGCAACTTTAGATTGCAGATATTGGAATACGTTCAGCGCAGTTGGATTTTCACTTGTCAGATCAAAAGAATAACCATCGCCGGTGAACATACCGGTTGTATAGCGTTTTTCAGCGGTTTCCTGTGGTTTTGCCTTCTTTGCATTAACATTTACTTCCTGCAACATCACCGTTTTACTGTTGATTGCACGGTTTACCTTATTCAGGTCTGATGCTGTGGTCAGGAATTGTTTTAAAATGTTGTTATCAACAGGAGGTGGTAACTTTAATGGAGACGGGAGCTTAATCTGCGTTGGCCTTTCGAAGAAGTGATTTTCAATTTTTACATTGACATCTGTTTTTTTTCCGGTTTCATTTCCCTGATAATAAATAAGGGCAGTATCCATAAATATCATTTGTGGAATACTAAACTCACCTTTATCATCGAGTGGGGCCTGTGCAAATGAAGTAGTACTGTCTACCGGTATTTTAATCATGAAATCTATTCTTCCGTTCTGAAGCGGGCGGCCGTTGAGATAGGTAGCTTTACCTTTCAGCGACAAGCCTTGCTCAAATGGATATTTGATTTCAGGGAATTGGTTATTGGCGATTTTTTCCCAGCTAAACTTTCTCCAACCATTAGTCATCATCACTAAATCCAGCGCTTTTAATGTACTTGCAGAATCATTTCTGAAATACCAGGCCGGATTATATACGAATCCTTTGATGTCGGAAGTCAGTAACAGATTTGAAATAATATTATTGGCATTTTTCGTAACCGGTACAGCATCAGCATCTGTTACAGCGATGGAAATACTGGTTTGAATTGTATCAGGTAATCTGAATTCCAATGCATTTTTAGTTCTTGGTTCCTTATGTGTATCAGCATCCAGAACATCTATATCCAACAGATCATTTTTACGGATGAAAGCTAATCTTTCAGCAACCGGTAGACCGTTTTTAGCAAAAAGACTTACCTGTAAAATCCCTGATGGTAATACATCTGTTGGAATAAAGCCGCTGATTCTGCCTTCCCCTACGTTTAAAATGGCCTTGTAAACAAGTTGGTTTCCCATCTGTGCAATGATAGCCAGCTCATTAAAGGTAGAATCATCTGAATTTGCGGGAACTGCCTGGAAGAAAATACGGCTTCCTTTATTAAATACTTTCAAGGAAGCTCCTTTTGTAACAGGGGCAGGAAGCGCAAATGTTTGGGTTTGACCTTTGGCAGTTTTTACAGTTGCACGGAATATATCATCACTTCCATCCGGGGTGACATCGAAAGTTCCCATCCCATCGTGTAAAGTACTTATTACTGCATTGCTGTTTTTACCTTTTACGGTTCCTGATACTGCAATAGGGTATCCATTATTATCTATTGCCTTAAATGCAACAGTATTGGACTGACCGCTAATCAGGTTTCCACCTTCCGGAAAGAATTGTACTGCAAAGTCACTAACCACCAAACTATCTGAGGCTGCTTTCTTATTGGAGTCGAAAACTTCTATTGATCTGGTGAAAAAGAATTCAGGATCGAAATTCAGCATCCAGGAAGTGTAGGCTCTGATCTGATATTCTCCCGGCTTCTGCGTTTCTGGTAAATCAAAATATCCGGATGAAGTTCCGGCGCCTACTGCAAACAATTTTTTCTGAACGATGTTGTTGCTCTTATCCAGCAGTTCTACATATAAGTTGGTAGCCTGTAGGTCTGGAACTCCCTGAAGGGTAAGGTAGCCTTTGAACCAAATGGTTTCTCCGGCGGCATAGTAATCCTTATCCAGGTGGAGATAAACTTTTTCTGTTGGAAAACGGCTGTCGTACGTTTGTAATGCTTTGATCAATCTATCCGACCAGTCGGCTGGTTCAGGGAAAACAGCCAATGCGCTTGCTGCTCCAGTTAGCATAAGTACCGCAGGGATCATCCATTTTAACGAAAAATAACTTTTCTTCTTCCGGTTTGGTTGCATGCAATAGATTTTGTGCCAAAATAATGTGTGTAAATATATAAACTTCCCTAAAGTTTAATCGATAAGATTACGACAGGTTTGCTATTATTGCGTGGCCAAGATAAGTTTTAACAAGATTTTAATGAGCGTAGAACAAAAACAATTAGTAGTGGCGGGTGGGGGAGCAGCCGGATTTTTTTGTGCAGTAAATGCCGCCCGGATGGCTCCTGGCCTGAAAGTAATTCTACTGGAGAAAACAGGTAAACTGCTGTCTAAAGTCAAAGTCAGCGGAGGAGGAAGATGTAATGTAACCCACAATGCTCCGGATATAGCCTATATGTCAAAGCGTTATCCACGAGGACAACATTTCGTAAAAAAGGCTTTTTCCAGGTTTTTTGTTCCCGATACCTTGTCGTGGTACCGCGATCGGGGCGTGAAAATAAAGGCGGAAGAGGATGGGAGAATGTTTCCTGTTACCGATTCGTCTGAAACTATTATTCAATGTCTGCTTAAAGAAGCGGATGCTTACAATATAAGTATTCGTACTAATACCGAATTATTAGCTGTTACTCGCCAGACTTCGGGGAAATGGAAACTTAAGGTTTCGAACGGTGAGCTGGTGGCAGATTATTTATGTATCGCCGCCGGTGGTTATGCAATGAATGAGAAGTTCAACTGGCTGCGGGATACAGGGCATAATATTATTCCTCCGGCACCTTCCTTGTTTACATTTAATATGCCGGGTAACCCTATTACTCAGTTAATGGGGGTGGCAACAACTGCTCATATAAAGATAGCAGGTACCAAATTGCAGGAACAGGGTCCTCTGCTTATCACCCATTGGGGAATGAGCGGGCCGGCTATTCTGCGCCTTTCGGCATGGGGAGCCAGAGACCTTCAGGCAATTAACTATACTTTTAATGCTATTGTAAATTGGCTGCCAGAGTTCAATGAGAATACACTCAGAGAAACCTGGACTGAATACCGGCAGGAATTAGGCAAACAAAAAATATTTAATAAGAACCCCTTTGGGCTACCACAGCGATTATGGCAGTTTTTACTGCAGCAGGCAGGAATAAATGAAGAATTGAGATGGGCTGATTTAGCTGCAAAAGACCAGAATAAACTGATCAAATTACTGACAGTTATGGAGTTCCCGGTTAAGGGGAAAACGACCTTTAAAGAGGAATTTGTAACCTGTGGAGGGGTTTCACTCTCAGAAATTGACCCTGCTACCATGGAAAGTAAATTACAGAGTGATTTATACTTTGCAGGAGAGGTAATGGATGTGGATGGGATTACGGGAGGATTCAATTTCCAACACGCCTGGACCAGCGGATACGTGGCCGCTACAGCGATTGCCGGGAAGGCTAATTTATAGCTCGCAGGCTCGCTTTTTCTCGCAGAGGAGAAAAGATTAATATTAAGAAGGATAAGGATTATAGCGAATGTGTTTAAGGATTACTGGTAGGTTTCAAAAATGTTATAAACCACTCAGCAGCTCTTAAAAATATTCACTTTAATCCTTATCCTTCTTAATATTAATCTTTTCTCCTCTGCGAGAAACAAACGAGCAACGCTCGTTACAATTTCAAGTAATGAACACCTGGCGTATATTCTTCTTCCAATGCATTCAGGAGTTTCCGGAAATCGTCGGGGTTGTGCAGAAAATCAACACGGGTAGTATCTATAACCAACGTACGTACCGGGTGTTGTTTGATATATTGCATATAAGTATCATGTACGCTCAGTAAGTATTCATCCGGGATCTGTTGCTCGTATGAACGGTTGCGATGCTTAATATTTTCCTGGAGTTTGTTGATAGGCGCATTCAGATAAATCAATAATTCTGGTTGCACCAGTTGTGGATTAATTATATCGAAGAGTTTCTGATATAAGGCATATTCTTCGCTGGGAAGATTCACTTTCGCAAATAACAGGCTTTTGATGAAAAGATAATCAGAAATAATAACGTTACTAAACAGGTCGAGCGATTGAAGTACTTCCTTAAGTTGTTTATACCTTTCTGCCATGAAAAACAATTCCAGCGGAAAGGCATATTGTTGAGGGCGTTCGTAAAAGAGGGGTAAAAAAGGATTATCGGCAAATTCTTCCAGTATAAGCCTGGCCTGGAAATGCTCGGAAAGCATTGTGGCCAAAGTGGTTTTACCGGCGCCTATATTTCCTTCAACTGTTATAAATCTATATTTCATGAAAATCTTTTTAATTTTTTCGGGAGATGACCTTAGCGAATTAAGACCAGCTCCTTTCTATCCGTCGATTCGTTTAGCTGGTAAAGTATCTATGCATTCGGCAGCCAGTTCCCGGATCGGGAGCTTTATTACCGGGTGCACATAATCAGGAATGATTTCCAGCAATGGCACCAGTACGAAATTTCGTAAATGCATCCGGGGATGTGGAACCCTTAATTCGGGTAAGGAAATGATATCGTCATTAAAGAAGATAAGATCAATATCAATTACCCTGGCTCCCCATTTTTCCTGGCGAATACGACCGATTTCTCTTTCTATATCTAAAAGTGTATGCAGTAACGTTAGTGCGTCTAAAGACGTGTGTATCATAAGTGCCTGATTCAGGTAGTCTGGCTGATCTACCGATCCCCAGGGAGCAGTTTGATACAAGGCAGAAATTTTGAGCACCGGGCCTGCTTTTTGTGCTATTAGCTGCACTGCTTTTGAAAGGTTGGAAATCCGGTCTCCCAGATTGCCACCTATAAGTAATATTGCTGTATTCATGTAGATTTCAGGCCCCAAAAGTAGCCATATTCCTTATTTTTGAAAAAATGTATCTTTCCATTTCATTTTCATATTAACCAAACAGTATGCGTTTCTTTAAAATTTTCTTTGCTACCCTCCTTGCTTTGGTAACCTTTGTAGTACTGTTGATTATAGTACTATCCGTTATGGTAGGCAAAGCGTTATCCTCCGAAAAAGTTGTAATATCCCCTAATGGCGTGCTGGTATTGGAAACAGGCCAGGCCTATCGTGAACAACGACTCGTAAACCCCCTTGGCATACTGATGAAAGACGAACCTGGGGAAATTCCAGGGTTGTTTCAAACAGTAAGGCTTTTGGAAAATGCAGCAACAGACGATAATATTAAAGGGATTTACCTGAAAGTAAATGGCAACCCCAATGGCTTCGCAAGCACGGAAGAACTTCGTAAAGCCCTGCTGCGTTTCCGGGCCTCCGGCAAATTTGTGTATGCCTACGGAGAGGTAATGGATCAAAATGCCTATTACCTGGCTACCGCAGCTAATAAAGTGTATCTGAACCCTAAAGGGGGGATTGATTTTAATGGGTTTTCTTCTCAGCTGGTGTTTATAAAAGGAACACTTGATAAGCTGGAGATTAAACCTGAAATTTTCTACTGTGGAAAGTATAAAAGCGCAACAGAACCCCTAAGAGAAACGAAAATGACGGACGCTAACAGGGTTCAGACTACCGAATTCCTCGGTGAACTGTATGGAAACTACCTGCTGGGTATCAGCAAAACCAGGAATATTGATACGGCAACCCTGCATGGTTATGCGAATCAAAACCTGATTCAGGATGCTTCCGATGCCCTGAAGTATAAACTGGTAGATGCCCTGAAATATGATGATGAAATAACCGCTGAGCTTAAATCAAAAACCGGTACTAAAGACGGTTCAGATCTCAACCTGGTTACCATTGGTAAATACAATAATGCTACGGTCCTCGATAATGGGGATGCTACCAATAGCATAGCTATTATTTATGCACAGGGAGATATCGTAAGCGGCCGCGCTCCCGATAGAAATAAGGCTATCGCCAGTGAAGATTATATCAAGGAAATCCGTAAGGCCAGAGAAGATAAGAATGTAAAAGCTATTCTTTTCAGAGTAAACTCCGGTGGTGGTAGTGCCCTGGCTTCTGAAGTAATCTGGAGAGAATTAAGCCTGGCTAAAAAAGCAAAACCAGTAGTGGTTTCGATGGGCGATTATGCTGCCTCCGGTGGATATTATATCTCCTGCATGGCCGACAGCATCTTTGCAGAACCTAATACCTTAACCGGCTCTATTGGCGTATTCGGCATTATGTTTAATATGCAGGATTTCTTCAAAAATAAAGTAGGCGTAACATTCGACGGAGTTAAAACCGCTCAGTATGCCGATTTAGGATCTGTAGGCCGTCCATTAACAGATATTGAGAAGAGATTTGTGCAGAATGGAGTGGATAGCACCTATGCTACCTTTAAATCAAGAGTTGTAGCAGGAAGGAAGTTATCAGCAGAAATAGTTGATAGTATTGCACAAGGACGGGTTTGGAGCGGTATGGAAGCTAAAAGAATCGGATTGGTAGACAGAATCGGAGGAATTAATGATGCCCTGGAAAGTGCAGCGAAACTGGCCAAATTAACACAGTTTGGAATTAAAGAATACCCTGAAGTGAAAGAATCTCCGCTAACTTTGCTTGTCAAAAGCCTGAGTGGAGAAGAGGCTACTGAAAGGATGCTGAAAAAAGAACTGGGTACCAACTATGATTTATACAAGCAAATAAAAGAGGTTCAGGATATCCGAGGTGAAATTCAGGCCAGAATGCCGTTTAAATACAACATTCGATAGTTTTTCACTGTGAAACAGCCAGCATAAACAATTGGATGGCTGTGAGTTAAATACAACGATCATTAGTTTTTTATCTATAATCTAAGTAGCGGGATTTGTTAAAAGTTGCCTCAATGGGTCAACTTTTGGCAAATCCCGCTTTCGTAATTCGTAATTCGTCAATTTTTATAGTAGTTTTACCGCCGTTTTTAAATAGCAGATCAGATGAACGGAGCTAGATACAGTCAGCTTAGAGCAATGTTAGCCATTACAAAAGGCAGTTTAAGAGGGATTATGCGTAGCCCGTCTTCTATTGTATTCAGTTTGGGTTTTCCATTGGTTTTTATACTGGTTTTCGGGTTTATCGGAAATAGTAAGGTTTCCGTGAAGGTGGGAGTAGATAGAGCCACAGATATTAACAGCCCGCTTTATCAGGGCCTGGCCAAAACCGGGGCACTGAATCTGGTAACAGATGAACCTGCTAGTGAAATGGAAGACGATTTGAAAAAAGGCCGTCTGGTAGCCATTCTTCATATCCTGACACATAAAGATTCTGCCGACAGAATAGCTTACGACATCAACGTTCGCTCTTCCACTGCTTCTGATGCCAATAAAAAGTTAGTGCTTCAGTCAATTCTCAAGGAAGTGACCGAGTACCTCGATGATCAGTATTATCCACGCCCATCTGTAGCTACTATTAGCGAAACCGTTATTCCCGGGCGCTTATACAAGACTATCGACTTTATCCTGCCAGGCCAGCTGGGTTTTGCCCTGATGAGCTCGGCAGTATTCACCACGGCATTCCTCTTTTTTAATATGCGCCAGATGTTGGTGCTAAAACGTTTTTTTGCAACCCCAATCAGGAGAATATACATTGTATTGGGCGAAGCACTCGCCAGAATGCTCTTTCAATTACTTACTTCAGTTATAATCATAGCATTAGGTCATTTTGCCTTTGGTTTTACCCTGGTTCATGGTTTCTCCACTTTTGTAGAGATGCTGATCCTTTCGGTATTTGGACTACTGATCTTTATGGGTTTTGGCTTCATCGTAAGCAGCGTAGCCAAAAACGTAAGTATTATCCCTATGATTGCCAATATCTTCACATTACCACAGTTTCTGCTGGCCGGAACCCTTTGGCCGGTAGATTCGTTCCCAACCTGGTTACAACCGATATGTCGACTCATGCCCCTTACCTATCTGACAGATGCATTGAGAAAAGTAGCCTTTGAAGGATTGCATTTGTGGCAGGTTGGTTGGGAAGTTGCTGTATTAACTCTTTGGGGTATAGTAGTTTATACAGTTGCGGTTAAAGTATTCAAGTGGGAGTAGCGATGGATTTGTTAGCTTTGCAGTATGTAAATCCAATGAGATGCAAACCTTATTCATTATCCTGGGCGCATTAGTTGTATTAGTACTGGGGTTATTCATTTTCAGTATGTTCCTTTCCCCTTCAGTTAAGGTAGAAAGATCTGTTTTTGTTCCTGCGGAAGCATCCGTCATTTTTCCATTAATAAATATTGTTACCAACTGGGAGCTTTGGTCGCCCTGGCAGAAAATTGATCCTAATATCAAAATCACCTATGGCGAAAAAGAAAGCGGACCAGGAGCCAGCTATAGTTGGGAAAGCCAGAACAGGAATCTGGGCAATGGCCATATGACCATTGTGGAGTCGCGGCCCGATAATTTCATAGCTACACATACAGATTTCATGCGTTTTGGAGTAGCAAAAGGATTTTTCAGGCTGGAACCCATTACCGGAGGTACTGTACTTACCTGGGAAACGATTTGTGAAATGGGGTCAAATCCGGTTAGGAAACTTGCAGGGCTCATGATGGATAAATGGATAGGAGGGGATTTTGAAAAAGGGTTAGAAAACATAAAGAAACTGGCTGCCTCGAAATCCGAGAAGTAGCTCTATAAATCAGATTGTTATGCGTTTTTTGAAGCTGATACTATTCAGTATCCTTACTTTTGGAACTTTAATATTCCTTACTTCCTTATTATTTCCCTCTACCGCAGTGGTAGAGCGAACCGGAGTAATACATGCGCCTATTGATACAGTTTATGCGCATGTCAACGATCTGAAAGCCTGGGTACAATGGAATCCATGGGCCCGACCAGATACTACAGCTACTTTGGAATACTCTGATCCTGCTTATGGTGCCGGCGCATATTATACCTGGAAAGGAAAACAAAGTACCGGAAAAGTGACTATACTGGATAGTGAACCAGATAAGGGTGTTCATTACCTTATGGATATTGAAGGCTTAAAACCTGTGCATGGAGGAATTGAGCTGAAACATACTGCCGATGGTAAAGCCACTGCAATATTCTGGCATATGGAAATTAAACTGGGCTTGTTGCCATGGTGGAAGCTAAGAGGATTTGTGGCCGACAGAATTTATGGTCCGACCATGGACCAGGCCTTAAATCAACTTAGTGCCATCTGTGAAAACCGTCACTAATAATTATTTTACCATTGGTCAGATATTTAAAGTTTTTACCAGATTAATGGTTTAAATTGGTTTCACTCAAAACTTATATTTTTACTCATCCTGGAAAAAACAGATAAAATGAAACATTTCTTTTTGGCAACCTTCTTCTTAGCCTTCACCAGCTTTGTATTTGCTCAGGAAAAAGCTCCGAAAAGCCCACACCTCACCGTAGAGAATAATGGCGTTAAAATCGTATACGGCCAGCCTTCTAAAAGAGGTCGCGTAATTTATGGCGAATTAGTTCCCTATGGCCAGGTTTGGCGTACAGGAGCCGATCAGGCAACTGAAATCACCTTTAGCAAAGATGTTACATTTGGTGGTCAGAAAGTAAAAGCAGGAACCTATACTTTGTTTACTATTCCTGATCCTCAAACCTGGACAGTTATCCTGAATAGCAAATTAGGTCAATGGGGTGCTTATGACTACGAAAAAAATAAATCACAGGATGTATTGTCTGTTAAAATCAAAAGAGAAGCACTTTCTAAACCAGTTGAAAAGCTGACCTTCACTTTACCAGGTAATGCAGTTGTTTTTGAATGGGATGATACTAAACTTACCATTCCGGTAAAATAAATTATTGGGCTTTAGTAAGTTGTATGGGCAAGGGCTTTTCCTTGCCCATACGTTTTTAGGCTCGCAGGCTCGCATTGTTATCTCGCCAGGGCGCAAAGATTAATATTAAGAAACCAGGTCTATATTGGAATAATAGCTCTCAACTTCATCAGGTGCAATAATCAGGATTACGACACCAGTGTTAAGAACTCCTTGATCCCACCATAAATAGTAGCCAGCTGTTCGTTGGTAATGCAGTACGGAGGTAAAATATATAGTGTATTGCCTAACGGTCGGAGCATAATCCGTTTTTTCCTGAAAAAGGTATGTACCTGATCGGCCAACGAATTCGTATACCCATCTGCATTAGCGGTCACAATTTCAAAAGCAACGATAGTTCCCAATATTCTTGGTTTTTTTACTATTGGGAAATTCCGCAACTCTTCAATGAAGTTACTGTGCAGCGTATGAATACGTTTGCGGTTCTCTTCACATGCCGGGTCCAGAAACAGGTCGAGACTAGCCAGGGCTGCTGTACACGCAATTGGATTTGCAGTAAATGAATGCCCATGAAACAATGTCTTAAGCTTATCGTTGGAAAGAAAAGCATTGTAGATCTCATTCGTGGTAGTAGTAACACCCAAAGCCATAGTACCACCTGTAAGGCCTTTCGATAAACAGATCATATCTGGCGGAACTCCGATACTTTCCATTGCGAAATTGGTACCGGTTCTTCCAAAACCTGTCATTACCTCATCGGCAATCAGCAGAATTTCACGGGAAGTACACCACTTAAGTAACTGTGCAAACGTTTGGGCATCATACATAATCATCCCCCCGGAACCTTGCAGCAAGGGTTCGAAAATGAAGGCTGCAATACTTTCAGCCCCGATATCTTCTATTGATTGGATAAGAGAGGGTAAATTATCTGCGGTAGGTACATCCAAAAAGTGAACATCAAACAATAAATCATCAAAAACACGGGTAAAAACACTTCTGCCACTAACACTCATCGCTCCGAAGGTATCGCCATGATAGGCATTTTTAAAAGCCAGAATATTACGTTTAGCCTGCCCTTTATTATCCCAGTATTGCAGCGCCATTTTGAGGGCCACTTCCACTGCCGTAGATCCATTGTCTGAATAAAATACCTTACCCTGTTTACCTCCGATTAATTTTAAGAGTCGTTCTGCCAGAGAAACAGCAGGAGGGTGGGTATAACCTGCAAAAATGCAATGTTCCAGTTGCATAGCCTGCGCGGCTATCTGCTGAGCAATATAGGGATGTGCATGACCATGAATATTAACCCACCAGCTGGATGTTGCATCAATATATTCCTGATCCTGTTCGTCAAATAATAGTGCTCCTGCTCCTCTCACAATACCTATGGGTGCCGGTGCAGTCTGCATCTGTGTGTAAGGATGCCAAATTACTTCCAGGTCGCGCTTTGACAAATCATTGTTGTGCATTCTCGTTGGCATTTAGTGAATGCGCAATATACAGCAATTGTGTTATTCGACATTGCATTGTAACATGCGTAATAAATCTTCCGGGGCATATGGCTTTGGCAACATATTTTTTACGCCAAGCCCATTGAGTCGTTTCCTGACATCTGGCATGATATCGGCCGTTAATACAATAATAAAAGCAGTTGGTTGCCATTCCTTAATATGCGGAATGGTTTCATATCCGTTCATTTCAGGCATATGAAGGTCCAGAATAATGCCATCATACAGGTCTTCCTTCATTTTTTGCAAAGCTACTTTTCCATTGCAGGCAGAACTAATGATAGCTCCGGTAGCTTGTAACTGTAGCTCAAGAATGCGAATATTTATCGGATTGTCTTCAATGATCAGAATTTTTTTGTCCTGTAAACAGCCATTGTCGGATTGTTCATCATTTGAATGAATGATGCTGTTTTTCTTTGGAATTAAGAAACTAATATCAAATCTGAAAGTGGTGCCTTCATCTTTCTTACTTTCCAGTATAATATTGCTATTGTAAAGGTTGATCAGCTTTTTAGTGATGGCCAAACCAAGTCCTGTACCTCCGTGCAGCCTTGAGATGGCAGAATTTTCCTGTACAAAGGAATCAAATATCTTTTCCTGCATATCTTCAGAGATACCAATACCTGTATCTTTTACTTCAAAACTTAAAGCACAGTAATCGGGGTTAGTACAGGCTTCCTGTTGTACTTCAATGGAAACGTACCCTTTTTGTGTAAACTTAATTGCATTATTCAGCAAATTATTGATGATCTGTCCAAGGCGTACAGGATCACCGATTATATTTTCAGGTATTGTATCATCAAAAGAAGTATAAAGTTTAATTCCTTTAGATTTTGCCAACGGTTGATGATTACGTGTAATACCTTGCAACAGGGCTGTTGGATTGAAGGGAATATGTTCGAGTTCTATTTTACCAGCTTCCATTTTCGTAAAGTCAAGAATGTCATTAATTAAACCTAGCAGATGACGGGCACTGAATTGTAAGGTTTGAATTATTTCGCCCTGGGCATCGGAGGTGCCACCATTCAGAATGCCTGCAATACCAATGATGGCATTTAATGGAGTTCTGATCTCATGGCTCATTACAGAAAGAAACTCACTTCTGGATTGAGCAGCTTTTTGAGCATTATCTCTGGCGTTTACCAATTGGAGTTCAGCATCTTTCTTATCGGTAATATCCATTATGATTCCTCTGAAATGGGTAGCCATTCCTCGCTGATTGAGAATAGGTACTCCAATTGTACGTACCCAGGTTTGTTTTCCTTTTGCAGAAATATGTCTGAGTTCCAGATCGTAAGGCTCGTAATTGTAGAAGAGGTTCTCTCGTGCTGCTTCATAGACCGGACGATCTTCCGGGTGATAGAACCCAATTGCACTTTGAAGAGAGATAGAATAGTTCTGAGGTATTTCCCTCATTTTATAAATCTCTGCCGTCCAGAATAATTGCCCGGTGTTTACATTGAATTCCCATCCTCCCATTTTAGACATCTGCTGACAGATACTAAGTAGTTGATTACTTCTTTTAAGTTCGGTTTGGGTATGCTCATAATTTAGCTTTTGGCTTTCCTGAGTGGTAACATCCCGTATTAGCAAGAGCAGACGTTTGGAACTTGATTCGGTGTTTTCAAAAAGGCTCATTTTTATTCTGTACCACTTTTCAACTTCCTGACGGATATCCTTATATACATATTCCTGTCTGACTCCTGTTTTGAGTACCTCATCTGCCATCTGATCAAAGTAACTGGCATGTTCACCAAGGGTTTCATTTATTGTTTTTCCAATGAATTCTTCCCGTGGTTTGAATAACAAATGATCCTGCCGGCACCATACATGGGTGAAAATCTTTTGATCATTGATTTCCATTACAATATCGTCAAGTGTCAGCATCAATGAATTCCAATCTTCCTGCCATTTGGTATTCTGACTGATCAGTTGCGTTTGTTTTGATTGCTGGATTTGTTGAAAGTGTAATCTTCCGAGGAGCTTAAGTAATGGCTGAAGTAAATCGATAGTTCCCTGATTGTAGCCAGATATTCTGCCTGCCAGCCCAACTACTATCAAAACTTCATTTTGAAACAGAACTGGTATTCCTATATATGGGTATAAGGAGCTATCAATGCGCTCAATAACTTCACTTATTTGTGGTTGTTTGGTTTGAAGGGCAGTTTCCAGACAGGCATAAAATTCCTTATCGTTTTCTACTGAAATGTTGATATGCGATTGACGGGAGATTCTGTTATGATAATTGTTTACAGTGCCAATAAATCCATATCTGCTTTTGGTGAGCTTCATCAGGTTATTCAAAAGCTCATCAAAGCTATCTCGGTTGTTATCTTCCCAAAAATCTTCTGCCTGTATCAGATTAATGATACGTAATAATTCCTGTTGTTGCCATATTTGTTCCTGTGATTGGAGATTAATCTCTAACTCCTCTGTAAAAGTGCCACTTTTAGAGGAACTGGTTAAACGGGATGCCAGCATACTGATAATGGTTTTACTGGTTCGTAAATAAATAGCTGTTATAACTGTCTACAGGCAGACAGTAATTTTTTGATCTTTGTTATGTCTTGGCTAAAGAGGCAGGTTACGCAGGACGGGGGAATAAATTTAGGGATTTCTTGTAAAGCAAAAAATTTTTTTTGTGGGGCTGGCAATTTAATTATTCAATTACCATTGGTAACCGAATAATTACAGTCAAAAATAAAAACGGTTGCAGTTATTTTAAATGAGAAGTAGAATAAAAGGCCGGAATTTTTCCGACCTTTTATTAGTTGAGTTTTTCCTAGGCAGTTTTAATTAAGCCTAATTGAGTTAACGCTGTAACACCATCATCGAGGCCTATTTCTTCAACAATTTTACCATCCACAACTTTCAGTACAGTTGTTCCGGTAAAGTGCATTTTTCTTCCGGTTGATTCAGGAAGAGAACCTGCAAGGAAATCGCTAAAAGCAATGCCAGTGTGTGTACCGCCACCTTCCCATTGACCAACAACATAATCACCTTCGGCAATCAGGTCTGCTGTTCCCCAAAAATTTAGATTAGGAAATGCTGCACGGAAATCTGTCATGAATGCTTTGATATCGTCACGACCATTACGAGGCTCATGCAGTGAATATTTCAGGAGCATATCAGGTGCAGCAATTTCGTCTACAATTGAAAGGTCAACTGTTTCTCCCCAGAAGTGTGTAAACCAACGTACAACTACTTCTTTGTTCAGTTCTTCTTTTGTTTTTTGATTTTCCATTTTTTAAAATTTTAAACTTGTTTGATAATTCGAAATTAGCTAACCCCTATTTCATATGAAATCCGATTCTTGCGGTTTTGAATTAACTTATTTAAAAAAAATTATAGCAAGTTTCGGGTTGGTTATTTTTAAGTGGAGTTATTGTTTGATATAATGGAAAATAAAAAGGAAGAATTTGTTAGTAAAACGAAATGCTTGTGGACTTTGAATTGTGAGCTTAATGACTATACGTACTGTGGTTAGAAAGATTGATAGATTTATAAAATCCTGTAATTCTTTTTTTAGTTATTTAATTAATGAGAGTGTGTGCAAAATAACAACCATTTTATCTTAATCATTGGATGTGGCTAGTATAACGGCCAATGAATCCATGTAATCTTTCCAGTAGATTATCTTACGGTCTTTAATAGTTATGATGGAACAAAAACGGTTGTCGTAATTTTTGCCGGTAAATGGTACCAGACCGTGAACCTGGTATTCGAGTATGATGGTTTTTTCAGGATTTGCAGCTTTATAAATCTGTAAATGATCTGCCGAATGAAGCACATTACTATATCCACCAAACCAGTCCATATACGCCTTACGGCCTTCAATTTTATTGGTGAAGCCAGGAATGTTGTACATAAACTCAAATACTGCATTTTCTGCTACAGCATCCCAAAAATGTTCACCATCTACTTCTCCTTTTAAACCTTCCATTATTATATTGTAAAACGGTTCTGCATTTTTATTAAAAGCAGGATGATTTCTGTTAATTCCTTGTTGGGTATTCTTATTATTTTCCATATTGAAACATTTTCATAGTGATTGAAATTTATTAAGATGTGATATAACAACAAAAATACTTCATTTAGAAAAGTGACTACTTTAATTATTAATTGTATTCAAATAATAATTAAATTTATAATAGCTCAGATACCCCTTTTATGTGGAGTATTGACAGTTCGTTTTTGTATGATATGAGGATGAAAATATTATAAGCTATAATAGACTTTTATATGCATCACAAACCACATCTTCAGCAGATATTTGCTTCGCTTCTTTCTATGTTTTTATTATTGAGTATAAACTCCAGTATCAATGCTCAGCAAACCACAAAAGACAACACATCAAAATCTACACCTGAAGGTACAGCTCAATTGTGGGGAGTAATAGACGGACTATCTATTGAAGGATTGGTAGAAGGCCCCGCCACGGCAACAGTTCCCCTGCAAATAGCTTGTGTATTTGAATATACAGAAGGAGATATTTTTAATCCACCGGCATTACCAGCTGCAATAAACGGAATGGTGCATTTGGATAAAGCGCTAAACGGACAAATTACTGAACTACGGAAAAGTGGAAAATTTGCAGGACATTTTCTGGAAACTTTATTAATAGAACCACCGAAAGGAGCAATAAAAGCCCGACAGCTATTATTGATTGGATTGGGCGACAGAAATAAATTCAACGCTGATCTGATGATTTCGGTAGGGAGAGTCGCTTTCCGTGAAGCAGCCAGGCTTTCCGTGAAAAGTTTTGCTATCGCCAGCGATCTTAAAGATGCGGGCATTGATTCTCCAACAGCTCTGGTAGCGGCCAACATTACGAAGGGTATTATTGATGCACTACACACACAGCTTTACCTAAAAGATAAAAAACTGTACTCCGGAAGCCCTGTTGTTAAAGCAGTTCTTCTTGCGGGTCCGTCATTTTTTATTACTGCGGGAGTAGGCATTAAAGCAGCTATTGATTCATTTAAAAACTAACTGTAGATTTTAGTGATTAGATTAATATTCAAATGCTGATGGCTTTTGTTTAAAATTAGTAGGATTATATTAATTATTAATTTCAGTTTTATGGAAAAAGATGGAGCCACGGTAGTCATTTCACATCATATCAATGAAGGCAAACACCAGGAGTATGAAAATTGGTTGAATGAGATAGGTCCAACCGCCAGAAATTCGGTAGGGTATATCGACTGGCAAATCATTCGTCCGATTCCTGGTTTAAGCTATCTGTATACTGTCATCATACGATTTGATACAATAGATAATCTGAAACGCTGGATGAATTCGGCTGAGAGAAAACGCCTGATCGAGAAAGTTCGCCCTATCTTGAAAAAGGATGATAACTACTACATTAAAACCGGTCTGGATTTTTTGTTTAGCCCTGAAAATGATAAGGTAAAGGTTCCTGCACGTTGGAAGCAATTTCTTGCAACCTGGTCGGCAATCTATCCTTTGTCTACCATTGTACCTTTAATTGTAATACCGTTATTGAGAACTCTAAAAATACCTGCAATAAGATTTATTGATTCATTATTCATTTCCTGTGTTATCGTAGCACTAATGGTATACCTTGTTATGCCATACTATACCAGATGGATTAAAAAATGGCTCTATAAGTAGCTTCTTTCCAGGAATCAGGTAATAAAAAAAAGCGAATATCGTTAAGAATCATTTTTAGTTTCTTCTCATAAATCAAACTAAATATTGGTTCTTAAGAATATTCGCTTTTCCTTAAAAATCTTTAAAAAAATCCTTTGCGCCCTAATATTAATCTTTGCGCCTTTGCGAGAAACTATTGTTTCATGCCATCGTTCTTGTAGAGCGTATAGGCAGTTTGATAATTTGCAACACTGATTTTTAACAGAGAGCTATCCATTGGGGCAGGATGTTGTTCATTCTTCTGCGCATCCCAGGTATAACATTCTGCTTTTTGTTGTGGACTAAGGATAATAAATTTACCAGGAACCAGGTAACCTAATTTTTGATAGGTGCTTACCATTGCCCTTGGCTGATAATCGGCTGCCAGAACATTTTTACCAAATAACTTACTATCATAGCTCCAATGCAGCAGGTTTAGTAAGGTAGGATATAAATCTATCTGCGAGCACATCTTATCTACTTCCTGTGGTGCAGTGGAAGGCAAGTTGTATATCATACAAGGAATATGATATTTGCTGATTTCAATTTCATTTTTTCCTGCGCTACTGGCACAGTGATCAGCAACAAAAATAATGACTGTATTCTTAAACCAGGGTTTGGTTGCAGCCTTCTTTATGAATTCTCCAATAGCATAATCTGTATATTTTACAGCCCCTTCACGGCTACTACCGGAAGGAATATCAATTTTCTTTTCCGGATAAGTAAACGGACGGTGATTGGAGGTAGTCATCACAAAATCATAAAATGGTTTTCCATCAGCATATTTCTGATCGGCACTTTTTATGACTGCTTCATAGATATCTTCATCACAGATTCCCCAGGCATTTTCGAACTGTACCGCTTCGTCAGGAATATTTTTTCTTACAGTGGTTATGTGATCATCTACCAGGTTATGCCTTAAACGATCCATAATATCATAACCATTGTTGCCAAAATACTTATTCATATTATCGAAATAGCCATCGCCTCCATAGAAGAAAGTTGGCTCATAGCCAGCTCTTTTGAAAATATATCCGACTGTAAAAAGTGATTCATTTTTCTTTCTGCGAACAATACTTTGCCCTGGTGTAGGAGGTACTGCCAGGCTTAATGCCTCCATGCCCCTTACGGTGCGGGTGCCGGTAGCATACATATTGGTGAAGAAAACACTTTGTTTGGCTATACTGTCTAAAACCGGAGTAATGCGCTGGGTATTTCCGAAACGCTCCATAAAATCGGCACTGAAACTCTCAATTGTAACCATGATTACATTAGGAGCAATACGTGTAGCCGTGTCAGTTATTTGTCGGAGAAGACTGTTGTTATTTTGAGAAAAGGTACTATTAGCTTCGGTCAACTCACTACGCATCAGGCTAAAGGCAGCCTGCTCATTTTCCTGTAAATAGTATTTATCGTATGCCAGTTCATTATTCAGATATGCAGAAACAAAAGAGTAAACACCTGCTTTTGAAAGCTCCTGTGCATATCTGTTACTGCTTTTTTCGGCCCACATATTATTGATATAGAAAATATGCAGTACTGCAATGCCCAGCAAACAAACGGTTATCAATAACCTTGTACCGAAAGGAGTTTTGGATTGAAAGCTACTTCTGAAAAAGCCCAGGCGATTTAATCCCCAAACAAGTAAAGCTGTTACTATTATTACTCCGCCTATTAAGAGAGGTAGGGGATATGACTGGTTGATATTGGAAATTACCTCATAGGTATAAATCAAATAATCTACAGCTATAAAATCGAACCTGGCTGAGTATTCGCCCCAAAAGGTAAATTCCGCAAAGAACGAAAATACAAGAATCATGGTAGCCAGAAATACGGCAGTGTAAGTAAATACCTTGTTAAATACGGAATTGTTTAATCTTGCCGGTAGTATCAGGAGGTAAATAGAGTAGCCCAGTGTGAAAAACAGTGCTACTCCAATATCGTACACCAACCCTTTTAAATAGATTCCCGGAATATCTGAAATTGTTAATCCCGATTGTGGGTATGCCCATATCAACAGCGTAGTTCTAACGAGGAACGACAGAATCAGGAGCAAGGCACCGAACCCAAACAAAAGGGCATACCGGTTTTTTTTGGTTATCATCTAAATAAGTAAATTAGGTTGGCGAAGTTACGCTATAAATTAAACTTCACCGACAGATTAATAGTTCGTCCGTCAATTGGCCCCCAAAGTGGTACAAATTGAGGATTGGTAACAGTACCGGTATAAAGTGGGGTATGCTTACCCTGTCTTGCGTCAAACAGATTTTCCCCATTTAATACTACTGTTACATGCTCTCCGAATTTCCTGGAAATCATAGCTGCCCAAAACCAATAGGATGGAGTATGCTGGTTCTGATAATCATATTGATTTCCTACCCAGCTATTTTCTATCCCAAATCTCCATTTTTCTCCTATTTCATATGCTAATGTACCGGCAAACTTGTCCTGTGGTGCAAATGGAATATTGGTTTTGGCTTTATCCTGATAACGCGAAACAGTATGATTATAACCCAGATATAGCTCAATATGTTCATATCCTAATCGAATATAGGTATCGGTTCCAATACTATTCATTGCATATGGCATGTTGGAAAGCATAACTTTCTCAATATCAGTTGCTGATGGTACAGGCAATATTGGGTCTTTAATATGCGTATAGTATAATGCCTGGTTAAGGGTTACGGATACTTTGCCAAGAGAGGTACTATAGTTACCATCGAAATTGATGCCTGCACTTCTTTCTGATTTTACATCGGCACTTAGCGGAAGCAAATTTCTATAGCCGATAGTTTGAGTTTGTGTAGTGAAGATTGCGGGAGTTTTATAACCGGTACCACCGCTCAGGCGTAAAGAAAGATCATCGATCGGTTTATACATCAATGCCAGACGAGGTAATACATACCAGCCAAATACATTGTGGTAATCGGCTCTCAGTCCACCTTCTACCATTAATTGTGAATTGATGTGAAACCCATCCTGAACAAAAGCTCCAGTGGTATTATAGGTATAATTGTTCAGCATGGTACTGTCGCCGGTTGCACGACGGTATACTTCTCCTGTATTATTTAATCCTACCACCCAATCGTGGTTCCCGCTTTTTTTATTGTAACTGGCTTCTGCATAGGTGTTTTTCTGATTTCCTACCAATGCAAAGGTGCCCTGATCATTCTGTAAGTGAAAGAAGCTACCATTTCCTTTCAGGGTAAGGGTTCCATTTGCCAATTGTTTCCTGATAAACTGAAGTTCAATACTATGGCGTTCACTATTATTAACTTCTGTGTATTGATGTGTTTTATCGGAATGTCCGTCCAGTACTTCCATATCGCCCCCGGCTCTTTTTTCAATAGTACCTGAATAGCCGGCAATTAAAGTGGTTAATGGATTAAGATACCAGAAGAAGCGTGGATGGAGGAGGTATTGTCTAAGTATGGGTACATCACTAAAGCCGTCTTTATTAACATCAACAGGATTTTGGGTGGTCACTCCTGCAAAGAGTGTTAGTCCTGTTTTCCCATATTTCTGTGAATAAAAGGTATTGAAATTGGTTTCTTTTAAGGAACTTCTGTTTACTAAAATATCCAGGGCAGGCTTGTTACCAGGAGTTTTAGCAACAAAGTTTATTATTCCGGCTATCGCTCCTCCGCCATATAAGGTAGAAACAGAGCCTTTAATGATTTCAATTTGTTTAAGGTCGAGTGGGGGAATTGATAACACTCCAAAATTGCCGCTTAATCCTTCGTAAACAGCCATGCCATCTCTTAATAACTGCGTGTATTTTCCGTCTAGCCCCTGCATGCGAATGGCATTATTTCCATTTACTGCACTGGTGTTTTGTATATGGATGACCGATAGATCGCCCAGGAGGCTTATTACATTACCGGGCTTAATACCACTTTCTTCCTGCAACTCTTCAGTTCCCAATACTTCTACTTTCATAGGCAGGTCTTCTATCCGGCTATTATTACGTGTAGCAGAAACTACTACTTCGTGTAGTTCTTCGGTTTTTTGGGTGGTATCAGCTTTGATGGTGGTTGAATCTTTGACTGTTGGCTTGTTTTGACCGAATGCGATCCCTACGTTTGCCAGGCATACTAATATAAAAATACCTTTCATTTTGCATGAGTTGTTTTCAGATGCAAAGGAAAGCCCGGAATCTGGAGCAAATCTGTTTATACGGCAACGACTACCCGAAAATGATGTTTACCATCTTCGTACTTATAGTCAAGTTGTAAGTGGTAGGCATCTGCCATTTTTTTTACGATGGCGAGGCCTAAACCATTTGAGTTGGAGTAGGTATGTTGTTGCTTTTTAAAGCGTTGGAATAATTGATCTGAAGGGATTGCACCTAATTGACTTGTATTAACAATCTGCAGGGTCGTTGAAGTAAGTGTAATCTCAATTGTACCTTCTGGGTAATTATATTTAATAGCATTCCCCAGCAGGTTACTGATCAGAAGGTCGGCCAGTGCCGGATGCAGAGGCCAATGACTTTCGGGATCGAGCCAACTGTTAATCTGTAGCTCTTTTTCCTTGATGAGTTCTTCAAAGAGTAACAGGTATTTTTCAATAACTGGTTTTAGGGCCAGATGCTGTGCTACCGGATATTGCCTGTTTTCAATTTTAGCGAGGAGCAGCAGATTATGATTAAGTCTCGATAATCGCTGAAGCTCATCATAACTCAATAAGATGCTGTTTTGTTGTTCGGCGGTTAATGACTCGTCTTGCAACAAAAGTTCCAGCTTTCCTTGTGCAATTGCAAGAGGTGTTTGCATTTCATGTGCAGCATCTTCCGTCAGTTCTTTCATATTCAGATAATCCTGATGAATTCTGGAGGTCATACTGCTTAATGTGGCATTAAGTTGATTGAATTCATAGGTATTTGTTTGTTCAAAATTGACTTTTGTTAGTTTATTAAGTTGAAGTTGCTGGATGTTGGTTAAAGATTTATAGAAAGGTTTCCAGATTCTTTTGCTGATAAACCAATTGGAAATCAATACAAAAATTAATAGCCCACCAAATGCGAACAGCATTACATGAATAATATTATCCACCAGGTCGGCTTTTTCGATCTTTGATTTCCGTAAGACCAGTTCGTAATTTTGATTATTAATTCTGATTACCTGTGTCAGTTGTCTGAAAGGTGCATAATCATCTTCCGGCTCCTGATATATTTTGACATTTTTAAATTTAGGTTTCGATTGAACGGGGGCTGAGGTAGGGTGGATGTTGAATTCTGGTGTACTGATGCTGAATACAGGGTTATTTACGTAGGTAGTATCCAGGTAGCGAACCCATTGCATCTGATCGTTTAGCAGCTCTTCATCTGTTTCGTGGGCTATTTCCTTATTGAAACGATTATATAAATAGAATGCTCCTGCTCCAAAAACCGGAAGCATGATGAGTAGAAAGTATAAGGTTGTTTTTGTGAGTAGTTTCATCCCGATCAATAGAAAAGGTTAGCCAAAGCGGTATCCGGTACCATACACAGTATTGATATAATCTTCTCCACCTGCTTCCAGCATTTTTTTCCTGAGATTTTTTATATGTGTGTAAATAAAGTCGTACGATCCGGCTGTATCATATTCGTCGCCCCATAAATGGCTGGCTAAAGCCGATTTTGTTACAACCCGATGTTGATTTGCAATGAAATATAAAAGTAACTGATATTCTTTTCCTGTTAAGGTAAGACTTCTGTTATTGATTAATACAGTTTTAGAAGCTGGTTTGATGGTAATTTCATTGAAGTTGATAACAGGGTTACCATCAAAGTTCTTTCGTCTTAATATTGCATTAATCCTTGCATTCAGCTCGGATAAATGAAAAGGCTTGGTGAGATAGTCGTCAGCTCCCAGTTCCAGCCCTGTCAGCTTGTCTTCCAGGGCGTCTTTGGCGGAAATAATAATGATTCCGGCTTTGGATTCCTGGGATTTTAACTCTTTTACGATATCTAACCCGCTTCCTAATGGTAATCCAATATCAGCGACAATACAATCATAATCAAACTCGGAGACCTTTTCTATTGCCTGCCTGAAGTCTGCAGCATATTCGCAGATATAGCCCTGCCTTTGTAAATATTCCTGCATATTGGCTCTTAGAATTGGTTCATCTTCAATTATCAAGACTTTCATGCGCTAAAAATAATGATAATTTCTAAAGGAAATCTGTAGGACAGAAATATGGATTTCATTGTTAGGTATCCATATTATTGAATGGATATTTATGAAATGAAGAGCATTTATGTTGATTTTTTTATTCTCATCTTAAAACTGAGAAATTAAAAAAATCGTAAGTAGAATACAGACCTAATCAATCAATCTATGAACCTTTACTTCAAACTGGTAGCAGATGGGTTGTTTCTTAATAAGTTATCCCGCCAAACCGCGTCAATTTATGCGACAGATGAGGAAACGAAAGAGCTAATTGCTCTGATGGATAATATTCCAAATGCCAGGTCAGTTGCTTCTATGTGCAGGAAAATGAATAGAACAGGTGAACTGGAGAAACGATATAAAACGCAGGATCCCGCGGTGCGATGGTTAGAAATGGAACAATATATTCTAAACAGGGAAATCAGAAGGAGAGACAATCAACAGAAATTTATTTTTATGACAGTGCTGTTCCTCATTTTAGGATTCTTTTCCTACTATTATGGACTTCAGCTGCTTACAGCCAATAACAGGCATGTCATAAACACTTCTATTAAGCGTTAATTATACGCTTAAAATCCTGGCCTAATTTTCATCAGGCCAGGAGGTATTATTATTCTAGGTTATTATTTTCTTTCAGGCATCTTTATGCTAACTGGTTTCTCACTCCGCAACATTTTCGCAGCCTCACCGGTAAGCCATAAGTAATGATCAGAAGGTTTTCCATCGAGATTAATAAATGGTGTAGTACTGCTCACCGGAGGTGTATCCGTGGTTTTGAAAATAGCAGTAGCCTCATTTACTTCATCAAACATGGCTACATATAACATATTGGCACCTGCAGTTAAGAGTGTTGATATTTGTTGCCAGTAGAATCTACCTCCTTGTCTGGGGATCGATCCGGATGGTTTCACATCATCAGGGAACTCATATTTGCTCAGGTTATGCCAGCTAAAACCAGGAGTTACACACGGCACGTAATCTATGTTATGCTCCCTGCACCATTTTACATCATCGAGGTACATATCTCTGAATCTATCCATGTCATTGTGCAACAATGGTGAGTAACGTTGTACGGTCCATGGTAATACAATATCAGACTGAGTAATCAGGGTATGTAAATAAGGATCAGGTAAGCAATCGGCATTAAGTGTTCTCCAGGAAGTAGGTACTCCGATCATAATGGCGCAGTTACCGTAAACAGGATCATTTTTCAGGAAGTTGATCAGTTTTTCGAGCCCGATGTTTCTTATGTTATAGGGGCGGTCAGGAAATCCAACTCCCCAGATAGCTACTATTGGCTTGCCATTGTGGTGCAGATAGGTTTTTGCGCCTGCCTGATTAGTTACTTTCAATTGATCTACCAGGTATTTCCAATCTTCAATGATAGCAGAGCAATCTTCGTTCTTGCCTGCCAGTCCTGAAAGGTCATACATTACTGCAATGGCTCTTTTATACTTGGAAGCAGCAGCGAAGGCATTTTTCAGGATAATAGTAGAACTGCTGTCTCTACGCTTGGCCGCTCCGAAGAAACGTTGCATAAAAACGCCATCTACCCCATATTCCTGCATCCATTTAAAGTGGATGTCTACCGTACTTTTATCAAGAGAGCTAAAGAAACGGGCATTCTCGCCGTTTGCGTTCTTAAATGGAGTGGGATAAGTTTTCTCATATTCACTTACATCAGGCCACATATCAATCCCACTGCGGGTTTCATCGCCATAGGCAAATCTTCTGGCACCGGAACCATCTCCTTCTGCACGGAACCATCCCTGATAGCCAGCCATTACCAGGCCATGATACGATGGGTATTGGGTTTCTTTACTGTGCTTCAGCTGTGCCAGGGCAGGAACAGTCAACAGTATCAGGAAAGCAGATAAAATACGTCTCATATTATAACTCGTTGTTTGACAAAATCGCATAGGGTGTTGGCAAACCTTTTTCATAAACGGGAATTTTTTTTGAAAAAAGAGAATCCGGAGAACCGGATCCTCCATTTGGTTGCATTCACCTAGTTGTGTTTTCTTCTGGATTGTAGCTCCAGAATTTGCATGCAATTACGAGTCAATGCGCTAACAAGTGCGTTAACAAAGCATTAATGCGGGTAATTAATTGGATATTAATTAGTTTTTTCAGGTTTTTTCCTAAGATTCTACCACCTGGATAAGAAAATCATAGAGATTTACTGCTGTAGCCAATTGAAGTTTTTTACGCAAACGATACCGGCTGATCTCAACTCCTTTTACAGAAATATTCATTAATTGTGCTATTTCCTTGGAGCTAAGATTAAGTTTTAGGTATGCACAAAGTTTGAGGTCGGTAGTACTGAGAACTGGAAATTTCTTTTTCAGTGTACTAAGGAAATTGTGATGTACTTCATCGAAATGGGCTGCAAATTGTTCCCAATCAGTTCCTTTTTCTGCATCTTCGAGCAATCTGAATATAGGTTTAAAGTCAGTAGCCGTTTCTGACAACTCCTTTTTCTTCAATAAATAACTTAGTTCTTCTTTAATCCTTGAGATTAATTGGCCCCTGCTTACCATATGCATTGTAACGGTAGCCAATTCTTTATTTTTTAGATTGATCTCTGTAGCCAGTTTATCATTTTGTAAGGCAATTATTTCCTTTTCATTCCTGAATAGTTCCAGCTGGTGCTGATAATGCATTTGCTTCCTGGCTGTTTCATGCTGCTGCTCCAGGTTCTGAAGTCGTTTGCGATGCCAGTGTAACAGCTGGAAGATTCCCGTAGCTACGGCTGCTATATATAATAGGTAAGCCCAAACAGTTTTATACCAGGGTGGTAATATTATAAAGGTATAACTGATGGCTTCTGAAATATTTCCGGAAGTATTTTTCGCCCTAACTAAAAAATTATAGGTGCCGGAAGGGAGATTGGTAAAGTCTTTCTCCGTACGATCCGACCAATCAGACCATTCTTTATCCCAACCGGTCAACCGGCAGCTAAACAAAATGCTGTTGGGTTGCTGGTATGCACTGGCGGTAAATTCGAAGCGTAATGAGTTACAATCGGCCGGCAGGGTAGGTGCTACCGCCTGAGCTACCGGAATATAACCTCCAAATAAAACACTATCCCGAGGTGATAGTGCTGTAACTGCATTCAACATCACTCCCATTTGAGTGTTGGTTCTTACATATTGTTCGTAATTAATATGATAGATCCCTTTGGAAGAACAAATGAAGATATTCTGCTGATCATAGGGATAAATATAACCCGGACTTGTATTTGCCTGTGCCGGAAGTGATGGAAACCAGTTGATCGTAAAATTGTTTTGGTCGGAAGACTGGCTGAAGTCAACCACTCCGATCAACTGATTACTTACAAACCAGATGTTTCCGAAGTTATCTTCTGTCAGATAACGAACGGGCATATCTTTAAAAATGGGTTTGAAAAAGGAAGAAACTGCCCATTTGCCTGTCGCTTCATTATATTCATAAATTCCTTTCTCTGTAGCTGCAACCACCCGGTTCTTTAATCTGTATACAAAGTTGTTGGTGTTTCCAGGTAAACCATCTTTTTGAGAAAAGATATTTTTCCTGATCACCGTTTTCTGATCATCAGATAATGAGATTCTAAAAACTCCCCGGTAGGGATGGGAACCCCAGATGATTCGATTATCGCTGGCGAGAAAACGCATAGATTCATACAGGCTGTCTACTTTTCTGACGTTTTCAGGTTTAAGGTTCTTATCTATGACTAATAAACCTGTATAACTGCCTGCAATCAACTGATGCGGATGGGTAGTTTGCGGAAGAAATGTCCATACGCCTTGTTGGGTGGCAAGTGGGGTAGCATTTCCATTACTAATTACAAAGGCTCCATCCTGATGTGCCATTAATAATTGTTTATCCACTTCCTGTAATGCCCAAACCTGTCCATTGGTTTGTGCTACTTCTGTAAAGTTGCCACTACCCGTACTGAAGTCTTTATCCTGTAAACGTAGGGGAAGAGTATAGAGGCCATTTGATGTACCTACAAAGAGATGATCATTATGTACAATTACTGAAGTACCTGAAACCTGGTTATACTTATCCGGATAAATATGTTTCAGTGCTGTATTATAATTAATGAAATCCAATCCATTCTCTAATCCCAACCATAAATTCTGATCTCTGTCCTGAAACAGGCTTAGTACATTATTGTGCTGTAATCCTTCGTTTCTGCTGAAATGCTGCAATAGCTGTCCATTTTCATCAAGGATGAATAAACCATTTCCGGTAGTACCTATGGCATATCTTTTCCCTAATTGTTTAATGGAATTTATGCGGTCTTTCAACAGCAGAGGATCAATACTTGTTTTAAAAGGGGTAAGCCTGCGCTGATGCAGAAAAAATAAACCATTACTTAAGGAGGCTACCAATAATGTGTCGTGCCTGTAATTGGTCATATCCCTGATGCGTAAATGAGCATAGGAATTTTCTGCACATGCCGTCTCCCACTTATTATTTTGTAGTGTGAGTAAGCCCTGAGATCTGTCGTTGGTATATAACCGGCCATTTAGCCAGGTCATCATCATCCAGCCTCCGGGTGCATCCAGGAAATTGATTTTGTTTTCTTTCAGCTCAAAAATACTCTCTATAGTTCTGAAGTATACGGCTTGTGGAGTGATATTAATATCCCAGATATCTGCAAATTGGTGGTCAACCGGTGGAACTAAATGTTTGAGGGAATGATATATTAATAACCCGTTTGTTGCAGGTTCGAAATACCCTATTTCATCATGGCCTCCCACATATACCTTACCACTACTGTCTATGGCCAGTGAACGGATACTTGCCTTGTTGGGAAGCGGATGCAGTTGCCAGTATCGTCCGTTGAATGTAAGCAATCCATCATTGTTGGCAATATAAAGGATTCCATTTTTATCTTGTTGCTGACATCTGATTTCTGCTGAAGCATGAAAGTCTTTGCTATTGTAACTAATAATATCGGGTAGTCCGATCGTATTTTGAGCAGTTAATGACTCAAATAAAAAAATAGATAAAAGGAAAAATGGAATAACTTTCAGCATAGTTGCCAACAAAATAGCAAAAAAAGAACGGGTTGTAACCTATAGTTGTCAATATCCGGTTTGTAGTGGTGATGTAGTAGTAAAAAATATTGATTATCAATAGTAGTAGTAGAGTTGTTAAGGTGAAAAAGTAGTAGTTGATTGTTTAAATTCAGATATTTGTTAAGGCCGTTTATTGCTATTTCCACGTTGCTGACTGAATCCTGTGCCACAACCAAAATTCTATAATTCCATGAGTATTCCCAATAAGCCAAGCCGACAATTATCGATCGATGCTTTCCGGGCTATCACTATGTTACTGATGATCTTTGTAAATGATGTGAGTGGGGTCAGTAATATTCCAAAATGGATAGACCATGTAAGCGGGAGAGCAGATGGATTAGGATTCGCTGATACTGTATTTCCTACCTTCCTGTTTATTGTCGGATTATCTATGCCTATAGCGATTGGTAACCGTTTAAAAAAACAGGAAAGCTTTATTAGAATTGAATCTCATATAATATTAAGATCTCTGGCTTTAATTGTCATGGGCTTTTTCCATGTCAATCTCGAAAGCTACAGCGATCAGGCAGTTCTTCCTCATGCAATTTGGGAATTGATCATAACAATTAGCTTCTTTCTGATATGGCTCGATTATCCATCAACTGTCTCTAAATCGTTGCAGGTTGTATTTAAAGGAAGCGGGATCGCCCTACTTATACTAATGGCTGTTTTATATACCGGGGAACACGGATCAGGAATCCGGGGAATGAGATTGTCGTGGGGCGGAATTTTAGGAATTATCGGTTGGGCGTATCTGATCAGTGCAACCTTATACTTATTGATAAGAGGTAATCTTATATTGACAGGCGTACTGTTGTTGTTGTTCCTTGGAATCAATATTGGTGATCATGGCAGATGGTTAAGCATTTATATCTGGCCTTTGGGGGATGCTTCTTCAGTAACCCTGGTGATGGGAGGTGCTTTCATTGGAGCCCTTTATCATCATTACCGTACTGCAAATAAATTGAATCAGCTTTGGATTGTATTTGCATTGATCGGTACAGGCGCTATCCTGGCTGGATTGATACTTAGGCCATATACTGATGGTATTTCCAAAATCAGAAGCACACCAGCCTGGGTTCTTATTTGTGGCGGTCTTGCAGTGATCATTTTTGAATTATTAATTTATTTGGTAGATATAAAAGGGAAAGTAAAATGGTTTAAATGGATTAAGCCAGCCGGAACCAGTACTCTTACCTGTTATCTGATGCCTTATTTATTATATAGCCTCATGAGTTTATCTCATTTGTGGTACCCTCATTGGTTTAATACCGGCATTGGAGGTATTCTGCGTTCGTTTGTTGTTGCTTTTGTTTTGATTATGGTAGTTGGATGGATGGAAAAGAAACACTTACGTTTAAAAATCTAACAATTAATCTATTAAAAAGAAATTATGAAGTATTTGCATTCACCAAAAAAAGGAGGTATCTGTTTTTTAATGCTACTCACGGTTTTCCTCAACGCTACTGCTCTCCAGGCTACATCAAAGAAGCCCGGAGGGCAGGGAAAACCCGTTGTCATTGGGTATGTAGGCGGATACAGAGGATTGGTAAATGTTGAAAAAATAGCAGCCAGCAAACTAACGCATATCAACTATGCCTTTGTAAATGTAATTGCTAACCGTGCTGTACTGAGCAATCTGAAAACAGATACAATAAATCTCCGTTTATTAAATCAACTTAAACAAAAAAATCCCGATCTCAAAATCCTGATCTCATTGGGCGGATGGTCGTGGAGCGAAAATTTCTCAGATGCTGTACTAACAGATACCAGCCGTAAAGCCTTTGCTGCAAGTGCTGTAGATATAGTAAGAAAATATGGAATAGATGGAGTGGATATCGACTGGGAATACCCAGGTCGCCCGGGTGAAGAAGGAAATGTTTACAGACCGGAAGACAAACAGAACTTTACATTGATGTTTGCCGAACTTCGTAAAGAATTGAATAAGCTGGAGAAAAAGACAAAGCGCAAACTTCTTCTTACTACAGCAACCGGAGGTTTCCCACAATTCCTGGAAACTACCGAAATGGGCAAGGCACAACAGTATCTCGACTATGTAAACCTGATGACCTACGATATTTACTCAAGTAAAGTTGCCGGACATCATACCTGCTTATATGCTTCCGCTGTGAATCCGGATGGACTGTCGGCCGATCGTGCTGTTAAGGCTTATGTTGCAGCAGGAGTGCCAATCGAAAAACTGGTAATGGGCCTTGCATTTTATAGCCGTAGATTTATTGTTGAAGATAGCACCGGAACCGGACTGGGAGATAAAATTGTAAAACAGTCGTTTGGTCGTGGCTATACGTTTATGAAAGATAGTATGATCAATAAGAATGGTTATAAAGCCTACTGGGATGATCAGGCTAAAGCTCCGTATATGTTCAATCCCTCTACCAGGGAGTTTCTGACCTATGATGACGAGAGATCTGTTCAGGCAAAATGCGATTATGTGAAAGCCAACAAAATGGGTGGGGTAATGTTCTGGGAGTATTCCAGTGATGAAAAAGAATACCTGCTCGATGAAATCAATAATTCATTTAGTGTACATAACCCACATCCATCCTTTACTGCTTTGGTATTGTATGAAAATGGCGGTCACCATGTTGCCTTTTCAAAAACTGCCAGAGTATGGCTGAATAAATTGGGGGAGACAAAAAACATCAACTTCGATTTTATCAACAACACAGATTCCATCAATGATAATTATCTGAAAAAATATAAGTTATTCATTCAGCTCGATTATCCTCCTTATGCCTGGAAACCCGAAGCTGCAAAGGCTTTTGAGCATTATATAAATGATGGAAAGAAAGGTTGGATAGGGTTTCATCATGCTACCTTACTGGGAGAATTTGACGGATATCCTATGTGGCAATGGTTTTCGGCTTTCATGGGTGGTATTAGGTTTAAAAACTATATCGCCGGATTTGCAGATGCAAAGGTTATAGTAGAAAATAACCAGCATCCTGTAATGAAAGGAATAGATAAAAATTTTCAAATCAGTAAAGAAGAATGGTACACCTATGATAAAAGCCCAAGGGCTAATGTGCAGGTGCTGGCCAGTGTAGATGAAGCCAGCTACCAGCCCGCTTCTGATGTGAAAATGGGCGACCATCCGGTGGTTTGGTCTAACAACCAGTACAAAGCAAAGAATTTATACATTTTCATGGGCCATGGTCCGTGGTTATTCAATAACTCAACTTATACCAGATTAGTAGAAAACGCCATTTCATGGGCGGCTAACTAAAAGCAGCAAAACTCATTTTT
Organism: Chitinophaga silvatica; assembly: GCF_003419895.1. Taxonomy (GTDB): domain Bacteria; phylum Bacteroidota; class Bacteroidia; order Chitinophagales; family Chitinophagaceae; genus Chitinophaga; species Chitinophaga silvatica. The sequence continues at coordinate 178,199 of NZ_QPMM01000001.1, forward strand.
TACTCACCGTTGATAGTTCGGGGCTTGCTCCGCAGGCCCCTTTTTACCCTATAAAACACCAAATCCATAGTTATGAGCAGCACAATGAAAATACTCCTATGTCTTATTTTATGTTTAACCAGCAATTCTAAAGTAGTAGCCCAGTCTCCATTATTCAGAGTATTGGCATTTTATAATACCCGTGTAGAACCAGATCACGTGGATTTTGCCAGGGATGCCATCTCGTTTTATAAACACCTGGCCACAGAACGACATTTCCAATTTGATACAACCACCGATTGGTCGAGAATGAATCCTGCTGACCTGAAGAAATATGAAGTGGTTTTATGGTTGAATTTTTTTCCTACCACCGCGGAGCAACGAAATGGATTTACAGAATATATGGAGAAGGGTGGAGGATGGATTGGTTTTCATGTTGCCGGGTATAACGATAAGTATACACAATGGCCCTGGTTTGTACAATTTATGGGTGGAGCAGTTTTTCATAACAATAACTGGCCCCCATTACCTGCACGGTTACACGTAGAACCAACCAGGCACCAGGTGACCCGCCACCTGCCTGCCGATTATGTAAGCCCTGCCAATGAATGGTATCAATGGATTCCAAGCCCAAGAGAACAAAAAGATATTCAGGTATTGGTAACTTTAGATCCCTCTAATTACCCATTGGGAAGGAAAAATCTACTGACCTTTGGAGATATTCCTGTCGTATGGACTAACAAAAAATTCCATATGCTATATATTAACATGGGGCATGGAGATAAAATTTTTACAGATTCAGTGCAAAACAAAATGTATGAAGATGCCATTATGTGGGTAGGGCAAAAAGCAGGGAAGTCTTTACTGAATAAATAAATCCAGTGTAGGCCAGGGTGTTTTAGGATCATTTACGGCTTTCCATAATAAGCCATCCAGGTCATTGAAGAAAGCACCATCGGTACGGGTATTACAAAGCATTACCCAATTGAACTCATTATGGCCACGAATAATTTCTGAAGCTGTACCCGGCAATGAACCGGAATGCCACCAATTATTGTAAGGATTAACGGCCAACCCTAAAGCATATCCGCTGTTAGCAGCTGATCCTGTTGTTAAAGCACTGATGCTGGCAGCAGTCAGTATATCTTTGGGGTTTGGAAATCCATCTATCTGCACCAAAAATTTTGCTAAGTCATTTGCCGAGGCTATCCAACCTCCGTGAGCATCCATTCTTGTGATATTATAGATGTATGGCTGTTCGGCATTCTGACCATAATAGATGACCTCGTCCTTACGTTTATTCTGCAGGGTATTACCTCCTATCTGCATAGTGCTGATGCCACATGGCTTAAGAACTGCCTGCTGCACATAGCTTTCATAACTTTGCTTACTGAGTTTTTCAATAATTCTTCCCAGGATGCAATAGCCAAAATTTGAATAGTCATATACAGTGCCGGGTGGGTGTTGGAGAGGTTGGTGGTCAATCGTCCAGCTAATTAATTCATCAGCGCTCATTTTAGGATGAGAAAACATAGGATCGTTACTATTGTTACCCCAGCCACCGGAAGTATGTTGAAGTAGTTGTTTTATAGTAATTTCCTGTAATTGTTTGTTATAAGGTTGATGCCCGTATCTCGTGCCCAGAATTGCCTTTTCTCCGAATACCTTATCGGCAAGTGAACATTTGCCGGCTTCCACCAATTTCAGAATCGCAACAGCCGTGATACTTTTAGATACGCTGGCGATTCTGAAAAGGTTATTTGGAGTAGCTCGAATATGATTGATTGTATCTGCAAATCCATATCCCTTACTGTAAATCAGTTTTCCATGGTGGGTGATGGCGATAGCCATCCCGGGAACCTGATAACGCTGCATAAATGCAGTTACCGCACTATCAACTTCAGGAACAGATTGAGCTTTAAGCGCGAAACAACTGCAAAGGCACAGCAGGAAAGGGATATAGTATTTCATCTACCTAAAATACTAACTTTCTCTAGATCCTTCCATAATCTTTTCCATAGCATTCTGAAGGCTGCCAGCTTTTACCACTTCACCCGAGTTTACAAAGTAGATCTCATCGGCATTTTCAATTGTATTAAGCCTATGGGCAATGATCACCTTAGTGGTTGTGGTAGGGAGTTTTTGTAGGATTTCTTCCAGCAATTGTTCTGTTACTGTGTCGATATTCGCAGTAGCTTCATCGAGGATCAGGAGGTCTGGTTTTCTTAATACCGCTCTCATAAAAGCAATGATCTGCTTTTGACCAAGACTGATACCTTCTCCGCCACCTACTACTTTGGTATCCAACCCTTGTTCGAAGATGGCAAGTAGTTTTTCGAGATTGCTGGCTTTTATAACATTGAGTAGCTCTTCATTGGAAGCATTCTGATAAGCAATGTTGCCATACAAAATGTTTTCTTTAATGGTGCCTGTAAACAGAAACGGCTCCTGGAGAATAAAACCAATTTTATTGGTTCGCTCTTCATTGCTATAGCTACGAATATCACGACCCGAAAGTAAAACGACACCCTGGGTTGGATCGTATAATCTGGCTATCAGTGAAGCAGTGGTTGTTTTACCTCCACCTGTAGGTCCTACTAATGCATAGGTTTTACCTGGTTCCAGATTGAGATTGATGTTATGTAAAATTTCCTTGCCTTCAGGATAGCCAAAATGTACATTGCGAAATTCAACCAGGGCAGTTGAAGCAGGAGTTACTTCTTTTTTAGGAATAATTTCAAGATCTGATTCTAAATTCAGAATCTCTGAAATCCTATCCCATCCTGCCATCGCTACCTGGAAATTGGCCCATAAAGTAGCAAGTTGACGCAACGGAGAATAGAAATAGTTTGCATATCCGAGATAGGCCAATACCAGTCCTATAGTAAATTCTCCTTGTGTAATCAGGTAAACACCAATTACCAAAACCAGTAGTTGCGCAATGCTGGAACACATTGAGTAAAATGGAAGGTAAATGTTATTGGCAATACCAGCACTAGTAGCAGTTTGATAGTTGTTGTTGTTGGCCTCACTGAAGCGCTTCCTGAAGTAATCGCGACGGTTAAACGCAACTATTGCTTTGAAGTTGCCCAGGCTTTCCTGAATTTCAGCACTTAATGCCCCCACTGTTTTCAGGTTGATAGCATTTTTCCTTTTCACCCAAGGGGAAAGTATCCTGGTAAAAATTAATATAATCAGGGCAGGAAACAAAGTAACCAGGCCCATTTTGAAGTTGAGGGAAATCAGGAAGATACCTGCACCTATCATGCCGGCAAGGCTGCCGATAAACTGCATTAATGCCTGAGAAAAGAATTGATTCAACTTATCGGTATCATTGTTTACCCGCGAAATAAGGTCACCGGCTTTATTCTGATTAAAGAAGGCAACAGGTAACTGCTGAATTTTAAAGAAGATGGCATTGCGTAGTGTGAAAAGTGTACGTTGCCCCACCCGGCCCATTAGCTTGGTTTGAAAATAGCTGGTAAACAGGGCAATCAAATACATGCCTATCAGAACACTGGTACAAAGTATGAGGCCATGGTAGTTCTTTTTTACAATGAAATGATCCACTGCATAGCTGACCAGTAGCGGCCCCATTAAGTTGAGCAATGCATTTAAAAGAATAGCACCGAATGCCAGCAACAGATTCTTCTTTTCATGAGTGATCAGTTGCAGCAAATTCTTAAATGCTGTATAATTAGAAGCACGCTGGCCTTTATTTATATTATTATTAAGATTGTAATTCATAGTTGCTGGTGCTTTGCTGGGAGTTATAGATCTGTATATATTCTGGGCTGCTATGCATCAGTTCATGGTGTGTACCTATAGCAACTATTTCTCCTTGCATTAAGAGAATAATTTTATCGTAATTAGTTACGGCATCAATTTTCTGAGTTACCGATACCAGTGTAATCCCAGGGTATGCCGTTTCTACATTTTTAAGAATTTTCTTTTCCGTATTAGTGTCTACCCTGGCGGTAAAGTCATCCAATAATAATACAGTTGGCTTAATAGCCAGGGCTCTTGCCAGCATTATTCTTTGTTTCTGACCGCCGGAAAGGCTGGTACCGCGTTCAGAAACCACTGAATCAAGTTTTTCCGGCAATGTATTAATGAAAGCAGATAATTCAGCAGTATTTATAGCCTTCTCCATATCAATTTCCGTAACACTTTCATTGAAGGCAATATTTTCTCTGATGCTCATATTAAAAATGATGCTATCCTGAAATACCAGTCCAACCTGGCGGTGATAAGCCTCATTATTAAAATCAATTACCGGATGCTGATCTACCAGCACCTCTCCGGAGGTAGGCTGAATTAGTCCGGTGAGCAGGTATAATAGCTGTGTTTTGCCTGCGGCGGTAGGTCCGATAATGGCTACTTTACTTCCTGCCGCAATGTCGAAAGAAATATTTTTTAGAATTGGTCTTTCGCCATAACTGAGACTTACATTCTTAAAAGAGATATTTCCTTTGATGGTTTCGCTGATATTACCTGCCGGCATGGTATCCGGAAGCTCCAGTACATTACTGATGCGTTGATAGGAGGCAGTTGCCTGTGCGATAATATTGCTCATAAATCCAATCAGGATAATAGGGAATATAAGCAAAGCCAGGTAGGTACTGAATGCAGTAAAATCTCCCAGTGTCATTGAATCTACAATCACGAAATGACCACCAATCAGCAAAATAGCAACGGTACCCATACTTGCCGAAAAAGTGATGATGGGCATCAGACCTGCAAAGAGTTTCACGATCGAAATACCAAAGTTCATTGCTTTGGTATTGGCTTCCACAAATTTTCCCTCTTCGAGTTGCTGGCTGTTCACTACCCTGATGATGGCAGCACCTAAGATGCTTTCATTAATTACCTTATTCAACCAGTCCATTACTTCTCTGGCTTTTATAAATAAGGCACGCACTTTTCGTAATACCAGGAAGAAGGTTATACCTATGATTGGTACTATGGCAATAATTATCAGTCCTAATTTCCAGTTGATGGTTAATAGCAGTACACTAACACCAACAATAATGAAGACGGATGAGATTAATGAAACAATAGCCTGCGATACGTATAGTTTGATGCTATCAACATCTGCAATCAGATTGGTAAGTAATCGGGAAGGGTTGGCCTGCTCTACCCAGGCATAACTCTGGGTGGAGATCTTTTCAGCAATTTTATTCCTTAATTCCAAAGCCACTTTCTCAGACAACCTTACCTGCAGTATATTTTGGAGGTAGGTGAAAAGCAGAATGCATACCACTGCTGAAAGAAAAGTAACCAGGATGGGTGTTAATTGAAAATTATGTTTTTCATAAGCATCAATACTGTTTCCAATAATTTTAGGAAGAATTATATTTATCCCACTACTAAGTAATGTAAATGTTATCAGGAGTAAGACCATGGTCCTGTATGGTCGTAACAAACTGAATAAACCAGGTTTTTTTTGTTTCATCTTTTCAACTTATAAATTGGGTATTCACAATGAGACGTATTCGGGAAGCAAATATTGTATATTATTTCCCAAGATATAAATTTTTATACGGTCATCTGTTAAAAAACAAAGAACGTAATAGAAAGCATAACATATAAGTAATGTTTACTTCCTATTTACGTTCTGTATAGAGAGGGATCTTATTTTGAATTAAGAGGCAGTGGCCATTTTTTTCCCGTTGATGGCACTGGCAAGCCATTCAAACTCATCCAGGAATTTTTGTGATGAGCGTAGGGTATGCTCATTTACGAGTTCCTGTTTTTCGTTAAACGCACCATAGATTTCAGGAACCAGCAGCCTGGTAGGAACGCAATAGGCACCAATATTTATGACTACCTGAGATAACTGTTGTACCGCGTTGATACCTCCGAATTTACCTGCACTTACACCTACCACTCCAATTACTTTTTTGTGAAATTCAGCGGAGAAGTAATCCATTGCATTTTTTAATACGCCTGAAAAGCTGCCGTGATATTCGGGAGTTACCAAAATAATAGCATCCGCAGTATGAAGTTGGTGACTCATTTTTAATGCAGCATCGGGCAACTGTGGGTGCTTGCCAACTCTTTCTTCCAGCATGGGTAAGGAGATAGTGGCAAGATCTAAAACTTCCACTTCGTGATGCTTATCATTTAATTGCTGACTTAAATAATAGCCTATTTTATGAGACTGACGGCCTTGTCTTATACTTCCTATTAGAACAGCGATTTTCATGTAAACTGGTTTCAGGTGAATAAATACCTGTGACTACCGACGAGATCATGTAGCAGAAGGGCTATTGCATGTGGTATAAACAACTGGCAATGTAGGCATCATCCCGTCCGGGATATTACTCTTACCCGGTGACGCCTACACTCAGTTGATACTAGCGGTACAAAGATAGGAGGTTTTTTAAATAAACCAAATAAACACTTGGTTTATTATGAAAAATATTCCCCTTTATCTGTAGGGCCATTATTGCAAGCGCTGGATTGCTATTCCTGCCAGTAACAAGTAGGAACCTAATTAATGGTCGGTACCGGGTTTTATCCCTTGAACGTGAAAGCCCAATTTTTCTTAACTTCAATATTAACCTCAAAAAAACTTAAACACTCACCATTTTTACTTAAACTGTCACCATACCCTAATAGCCGCTTTAGTGGAACTTTGTATCACTAAATCATAAAAATATGGCTGTAAAGAAAATAGCATTGGTAACCGGAGGTAGCAGGGGCCTGGGAAAGAATATGGCCCTTAAATTAGCCCAGCAAGGTCATGATATTATTATTACCTATAAAAGCAATCAGGACGATGCAAATGCTGTTTTGTCTGAGATCGCTAAAGCAGGTAGTAACGGTGCCGCATTCAAACTGGATACTGCAGATGTATCATCTTTTGATTCCTTTTTCGCAGAAATCAGTAAATATCTCCAGGAAACTACAGGTAAATCGGGTTTCGATTTCCTGGTGAATAATGCGGGGATCGACAGGCGGGCATTAATTCCCGAAACTACTGAAACCCAATTCGATGAATTGTGTAATGTGCATCTGAAAGGCGTTTTCTTCCTTACTCAAAAGGCCTTACCACTTATCGCAGATAATGGCAGAATTATCAATCTCTCTACCGGTCTGGCAAGATTCGTTACTCCCGGTTATGCCGCATACGCCGCAATGAAAGGGGGTATTGAGGTATTTACCAGGTACCTGGCCAAAGAAGTGGGGAGCCGCGGAATCACCGCCAACGTGGTAGCTCCGGGTATTATCGAAACCGACTTCACCAGGTCTGTTTTTGAGCATGCACCTCAGGCCATCCAGTTTATTACATCCCAAACGGCACTTGGCAGAACAGGAGTACCAGACGATATTGGTGGTATAGTTGCTTTCCTCTGCTCCGAAGACGCCCGATGGATTACTGCTCAAAGGATTGAAGCATCCGGTGGAATGTTTTTGTAACTTCCTCCTTTAAATCAAAATCAAATATGTCGGGAGAAGCAGTATTAAAAAAGTTGTATTTCATAAAGGCTGCAAATGCATTGATTGTTAATGCACCAGCCGAATACCTGGATATGATCGGGGAGGTTACCTATGATAAGGAACCTGAAAAAACGAAAAAAGGACAATACGACTTTGTACAGGTGTTTGCAATTGAGCAGGATGAATTGGTAGCATTATTGAAAAAAGTAGCTCCATATGCTAAACCTGATTGTTTCTTCTGGGCATGTTATCCCAAAGGAGGAAAGCTGAAAAGCAATATTAAACGAGAATCTGTGTGGGCGGCCTTCGAAACTATTCAGTTGGATGTTGTTAGCAGTGTATCTATAAATGATACCTGGACAGCCTTACGGGCCCGCCCCTTTAAAAGTTAATTGGCCAGTGGCAGTTCCAGGTAGAAGGAGCTGCCACCTTCCTGGTTATTTTGAAACCAGATTTTCCCATTCTGCGCATTGGTATATTCCCGGCAAAGGAAAAGCCCCATTCCAACCCCCTTTTCATTATCAGTTCCAAAGGTAGATCTGACTTTCAGAGAAAAAATATCTTCCTGCTGATGTATTCCATTCCCGCTATCCTTGACTTCTATTAAGCAATTTCCCTCAACAACACTGGTTCTTACTACTATTGTACCACCTGCAGGGGTAAACTTGGAGGCATTGCCAAGGAGGTTTCTTACAATCAATTGCAGCATGTTAAGGTCTGCCAGGACTTCCATCTCTTCATCTATATAAGTTTCCAATGATATCTTTTTCTTGGAAACCGCCAGTTTATTGATTTGCAGAATAGGCTGAATCGCATATGAAACATTTACTTTGGATAAATGTACATTAGGGCCATCCATCTGGGTTTTAGACCACATCAGGATATTGTACAGCATTTCCTGTGTGTTGTTTACCACATATAAAAGCTCTGCTTCAATCTGGGCTTTATCTTTGGGCTCCAGCTCAATCTCCTTTATCAGTTGTAAATAACTCTGGATTGATGCTAATGGATTCCGGAGGTCATGTGAGATGAGGGAAAATAATTTACTCTTCTCAGCATTCATGAGCTCCAGCGATTTATTCTTTTCATCACCTCTTTCCTTTTCCTTTCTGTAGGCATTTTTGAGATACATTGTACCTACAAAAATTACTACCACATCAGTAATGTAGGTAGGAGTCATGTCGGCAAACAAATCTTCTCTTGTGGCATAAACTGCTGCTACTGAGCTGGGATGATAATATTCATATATGATTACTCCAACCACCGTAGCCAGATTTAGTAGTAACCACCAGGTATATTGCCTGGGGGAACTGATCAGCATTGTCAGGAAGAAAGCCAGGGTAAAAGATAATAGGGAAGCGCCCTGAATACCTCCGCTGTAAAAATAGTTTACGGCAAAAAGTATATTCACCACAATTACCGACAATGCCACGCTGATGGTCAATTTATTTCGGAATCGCGAGAGGTAGTAAATCCCGGCAAAGGAAATAACTAATATACCAAAGATCAGAGAGGTCATTTTCAGACCAGTCAGATAATTATATGGTACATTGAAGGCGATAATAAATAAAGCTATTGCACAAATAGCATTGAAGATCCGGTTTTCAAGCGGAAAATCTTTTGGATTCCCGATTATCTGATATGACAGCTTCTTAAACAAAGGTAATAGGTTTCTATTGGCACTTAATAACATGCAAATGAATTTTGATGAAACGGGAGCCAGTTGGATGAACTATTGCAAAATTCGCAAATTTTCTGAATCCCGAAATCTTATTCTTTTTTACTAGAAACAATATCCGCGCCATTAATTTTTTTTATCAAAAATTATTTATATAAATAGTCTTCATATTTATTTTTATATAGCTTTGCAAAAGCGAATTTTTCCTCGCCATTTCCAATGTCAGTTTTTAATCAACCCAGACGACGCATAGTCGTGCTTATTATATTGGGACTAGCCATGGTCCTGATTGCCAGACTTTCCTATCTCCAAATTGTTGAGAAAAAATACCAACGTTTAGCCGATGCCAATGCAGTAACAAAAAAAATAGTCTACCCTAGCCGGGGAATTATTTTTGACAGAAAGAATAGAAGCATTCTGGGAAACGATATCCTGTACGATTTGGTAGTAACGCCGGCTGCGGTAAAAAATATCGATACCAGCTACCTATGCGAGATCCTGGAAATTAACAAGGAAGAATTTATTAAGCGTATAGGCGATGCCGTTAAACGGAATGGGAGAGTAAGGCCTTCCGTATTTGCCGGCTTATTGTCTGCCGCCACTTTCAGCCGTCTCCAGGAAAGCATGTATTTATTTCAGGCAGGATTCGAACTGGTACAAAGGCCTATTCGTTCTTATCCCTATAAAGCAGCAGCTAATATATTAGGCTATATCGGAGAAATCTCTCCTGGGATGCTTAAAACAGATAAATACAGCGATTATCAGTCGGGCGACTATATAGGTCTTACCGGTCTTGAAAAAACTTATGAGGATGTATTGATGGGGCAAAGAGGTACCCGATATATCATTAAGGATAACCTGAACAGGCCACAAGGCGCCCTTGAAAATGGCGACTTTGATACCGCTGCAATCGCAGGAAAAAATCTTCGTCTGTCTCTGGATATTGAATTACAGGTATTGGGAGAAGAATTAATGCGCAATAAAATAGGCAGTATTGTAGCCATCGATCCTTCTACCGGTGGTATTCTCGCGATGGTGAGCGGACCGGTTTTTGACCCAAATTTGCTTACCGGAAGTTCACGTACCAAAAACGTAAGTAAGTTATTCGTAGATCCTACCGAGCCATTTTTAAACAGAGGTATTCAGGCAACTTATCAACCCGGTTCCGCTATGAAGCCCTTAACAGCCATAGTTGCACTGGATGAAGGGCTGATCACTCCGGATTTTGGCTTCCCCTGCCATGGTGGTTATACCAGCTGTAAGTTTATTAAATGTTTGCATAGTGAAGCCGGTCATGCAGCCAACTTACGTGCTGCCATGGCTCATTCCTGTAACTCCTATTTCCTGCATTTATACCGGATGGAAGTGGATGACCGTAAATGGGGAGGAGTTAAAAAAGGCCATGCAAAATGGAAGGAGTATATGAGTCGATTTGGGCTGGGGCATAGGCTGGGTATAGATATTCCCGGAGAAAGCCCCGGTATTGTTGCAGATACTACAGTTTTAAATAAGAGATATAACGGAAACTGGAACTCCTGTTCAGAGCTATACGTAGGCATCGGCCAGGGCCAGGTTGCAGTTACTCCCTTGCAGATGGCAAATGCTATGTGCCTGATTGCCAATAAGGGTTCTTATTTTCTGCCCCACCTGGTAGAATCTATAGATCTGGATAGCTCCGACTTATTAAAGAAATTTAAAGAGAGGCATACAGTGGCTAAGATCTCGGATACTGCATATCACTCTGTAATTTATGGAATGGAAGATGTAATAGAACACGGAACCGGGAGAGGAGCCCAGATGAATGGGATTGCGGTATGCGGAAAAACCGGAACCGCACAAAACAGAGGAATTGTGAACGGTAAAGCGGTAGACCTTAAAGATCATTCTGTGTTTGTAGCCTTTGCACCCAGAGATAATCCAAAAATTGCTATTGCCGTAATTGTTGAAAATGCAGGAACAGGAGCCACATTTGCAGTTCCGATTGCTAATCTGATGATGGAGAAATATCTGAGAGATACACTTCCTCTTTCCAAACAACCCATCATGAAAAGAATGTTGGAAACTACTACTATCCAATTGTCCAAGTTGGAAACTTCTAAGATCGATTCACTGAATGCAACAACCGGTATGTTAACGTCAGAAGCTATTCTTAAGAAGTATTTTCATTAACTTATATGTAAATATGATTACATGAAGTGGTTCAAAAGAATAGCATTGAGCTTATTGGGATTGTATATTTTGATTTGCACATTGGTTTACTTCTTCCAGGAACATCTTATTTTTTTTCCTGAGAAATTGCCACAAGACTATAAGTTTCAATTCAATGAGCCGTTTATAGAGAAAAGTATTATTGTTGATAAGGGAATTATCTTGAATGGGTTACTGTTTCGTACACCCAACTCCAAAGGATGTGTGTTTTATCTGCATGGCAATGGAGGTTCTATTCGCAATTGGGGTGAAAAAGTGCAGCCCTATCTGGATTTAGATTACGATGTCTTTTTATTGGATTATAGAGGATATGGTAAAAGTAATGGAACTATTTCTAATGAAAATACTTTGTATAAAGATATTCAGGTGGCCTATGATTCCATCGTGCACATATATCCGGAAGATAAAATTACAGTATTAGGATATTCGCTGGGCACAGGTCTGGCAGCTAACCTGGTTAGTAAAAATCATCCAAAGCAGTTAATACTTCTGGCTCCCTACTATAGTTTTAGTCAAATGGCCAAAGAGCATTTCCCTTTTCTGCCAAAGGCTCTTATCAGGTATCACTTTCCAACCTGGGAGTATTTGAAGCAGATTAAAGCTCCGGTAACTGTTTTTCACGGAGATATTGATGAAGTGATTAACTGTAGCAATTCTACAGAATTACTGAAACCATATTTAAAGCAGGAAGATCACTTGTATGTATTACGAAATCAGCAACATGACGGTATTACGGATAATATAAGCTATTTGGGCTTCCTCCAACAATTACTTCCCTGACCTATTTATTTTATATTTGTAACTATGCGGTACAGAGATGAAAATAAGGTTCAGGCAATTCGTGAGCGGGCTATTGAAATGATAGCTAAAGAAGGATTGGAGAACTTCAGTATTAACCGGTTGGCTAAGGCGGCAGGTGTTTCTCCTGCTACGATTTATATTTATTATAAGGACAAGGAAGATCTGATTACCACTATTAGTATTGAAGAAGGACTGAGAATGGTTAGGGCTACCTTGAATGGCTTTGACCCCACAATGCCCTTTAAAGATGCATTATGGTTGCAATGGAAAAACAGGGCTGTATTTAATCTCGAAAATTCACAATCTGCATTTTTTTTCGATCAGTTAACCAATTCAACCTACCGCGAGCAAATGCTGGAGGTGACTTCAGAGGAGTATGCCAAAACAATAGGAAAGTATGTTAAAGGAGCTATGGACAATGGAGTAATTGAAGAAATGGCCTTGGTTACCTATTGGTCTTTAGCTTTTGCTCCATTATATTCCCTGATCAACTTTCATAAAGAAGGAAGAGATTTAAATGGAAAAAAATTTGAATTAACACCCGCTATTCTGGAACAGGCATTTAATTGTGTTATTAAAGGGTTGCTCAAATAATAATTTCAACTTACTATTCTTCAGATTTAAAGTGTTGGAATCCAGCGATCTTTATCTATTCCATAATCCAATAACCGTTATTTAAGAACAAAGCAATAGTACGAATTGGTATTAATGATGTATTTCATAGTAATCGATGGGTAGTATCAGAGATTTCAATGGATTATATTATCGTATACTTAGGAGAGGATTGCAGACAGTTAATGATTGGATTTAGCTATCGTTTTGGAAATCTGATGTTTACAAAAGAAAGGATAGAAAATGCTGATTGGATAATGAATCTAAGCGTGTAAAATGAACAAAATGATTGTTGATTTAATAATGTTTTCTCTTAGATTTGAATTATGAAGCAAGTTGCAATAATTGTTCCCCGCGGGGCCGTTGCTTTAAGTTGCATAGAAGGCCCTTTAGTTTGTTTTAGTAAAGTAAATGATTTCCTAGCCCAAGCAGGTCAATCCCCATTATTCCATGTAAAACTTATGGGTACCTCTTTAGAGCCGGTAGTTTATCATCACTTTTTTAAAGTAACTCCAGATGTTCAGCTTTCAGATGACTATAAACCAGATTTGATAGTTATTCCGGCTGTTAATGGAGAGTGGAATGAAGTAGTGAAAAGTAATGAACCATTCTTAAAATGGATTGCTGACCAAAGAAATCAAAATGGTGCAGAAGTGGCCAGTTTATGTGTTGGAGCATTCTTACTGGCTGGTACTGGTTTGCTTGCGGGAAAGCGTTGCGCAACCCATTGGGGTGCTGTTGGTGATTTCAATAAAATGTTCCCGGAAGTAGAACTGGTTTCTGAAAGAATTATTATTGATGAAAATGGAATTTATTCCAGCGGTGGTGCTAATTCATTCTGGAATTTACTGATCTATCTGGTTGAGAAATATGTAAGCAGAGATATGGCCATCGTTTTATCGAAATACTTTGAAATTGAGATCGATAGAGATAACCAGGCTACTTTCAGCATTTTTAAGGGTCAGCGCACCCATCAGGACGAATCTGTGCTCTTGGCCCAGGACTTTATAGAAAGTAACTGGGGCGAGAAAATTACAGTAGAGCAATTGGCAGAAAAATTTGCTGTAGGGCGCCGAAGTCTTGAAAGAAGATTTAAAAAAGCAACCAGCAACACCGTTACAGAATATATCCAACGCGTGAAAATGGAGGCTGCAAAGAAAAGCTTCGAAACCAGTCTGAAAAATATCAATGAAATTATGTATGAAGTAGGCTATTCAGATACAAAGGCCTTCAGAAATATCTTTAAGAAAAATACAGGGTTATCGCCTATGGAGTATAGAAATAGGTTCAATAAAACTGAATTGAAATAGTTTAAACATTACTGATCTGCTGGGAGGGAAACAGCATTTGCCAGCTTCCTTCCAGCACATCTTTCAGCATGTTACATAATTCCTGAAAGGTGTTGGGTTTTGTCAAAAATAGCTTAGCCCCTAATCTGTAGGCTTCATCTCTATCTTCCTTCATATCTGAAGTACTCAATATGACAATCTTTGTCATACGATGTTGCAGTATCTTTTTCAATTCTACCAAACATTCCCGGCCATTCATCAAAGGCATATTGAAATCCAGAAAAATATAATCCGGAGTATAAACCTTGTTTTCTTCAAATAACGCCAACGCCTGTACGCCACTGGAAAAAACCTTTGTCTCAATCACAGGGGATATGTTGCTAATCGCTTCTTGGAAAAATGTCCTGTCATCTGCATCATCATCTATGATCATTACCTGCTGTGGTGTAACCATGGTTAAAATTTAATGTTAAGGATTTTCATTTCTTCTAAAATAATTACTCTTAGGTTGGCAGGAACAATGAAGATACACCAAATATTCGCAGTTTTCGAATTAAATATTTTTTAATGCATATAGCAGAACCCGCTATTTGAAACCTTGTACTGGCTTAGATATTGTAGTATCTAAATTAAAGTTTATTTGATGAGAAATTGTTTGTTATCACTCCTATTGTTAGGTAGTTCCTTGTTGGCAGATGCACAGGATACCTTACAGTTACCTTCCCCATTTGCTACCAAATCTTACAGAGGCTATGGCTATGTAATGGGATGGCAACCCGGGGAAACTCCTAAAGCCCCGTTTGGAATGGGTGTTACTCTATACGCCGATAACCTCCAAAATCCGCGCTCCTTATATCAACTTCCCAATGGAGATGTACTGGTGGTTGAAGCTAATAGCAATCATTCTTTTTTTACTAAAGTCGGTGCGGTAGTCCTTGGTGCCAATAAATCCAACAGCATGAAACGAAGTAGTAATAGAATTACCCTGCTGCGGGATACAAATCACGACGGCTTCCCCGACCAGAGATTTACTTTCCTTTCCAATCTGAACCAGCCTTTCGGGATATTACTCCTCAATAACAAACTATATGTTGCGAATACTGATGCGCTTTGGTGCTTTCCGTATCACAACGGTGATACCATAATCCGGGCAGCCGGACAAAAGATCGCCACTTTCCCGGCCGGAAAAAATAACATACATTGGACCCGCAACATCATAGCTAACCCTGCAGGAACAAAAATTTATATAGCAATTGGCTCCGGCTCCGATCATGCAGAAGATGGTATTGAAAATGAAGTGCAACGTGCCACGGTTATAGAAATGAACCCAGACGGTTCTAATCAACGCATTTATGCCTCAGGACTAAGAAATCCGGTTGGAATGGCCTGGGAACCAACTACCAATACCTTGTGGACAGTGGTTAACGAGCGCGATAAAATGGGTAACGACCTTGTTCCCGATTATATGACTGGAATTAAAGATGGTGGCTTCTACGGTTGGCCCTATTACTATTATGGAAAACGCCCCGATCCCCGTGTAAAAGTAAATCCGGACTATGCCAACGCAAATGTAGTTGTTCCCGATTTCACCCTCGGAGCACATACCGCCTCTCTAGGTCTGATCTTTTATACCGGCAACAAGTTCCCTGAACGATACCACAATGGTGCATTTATTGCCCAACATGGTTCCTGGAACCGAAAACCCATAAGCGGATATAAAGTCCTGTTTGTTCCGTTTAAAGACGGAATGCCCGCAGGGCCGCCAGAAGATTTTCTCACTGGCTTCGTGTATAACGAAAAGGAAAAGATTGTGAAAGGTCGACCTGTTGCCTTATTACAATTAAACGATGGTTCGGTATTGCTGACTGATGATAAAACAAATAGAATTTGGAGGATACAGTAAATTGCATCCTAATTCGCAGGTTTATGAAAATCATTCAAAATTCTATTCAATTAAGCCAGAGGAAACGAGGCTTTCATATTATTACGCCCGAAATAGTTCAGGCACTTCCACAGCTTTCTGATATCCGAACGGGAATGCTACAGGTATTTATTCAGCATACTTCCGCTTCTCTTACAATCAATGAAAATGCTGATCCAACTGTAAGAGTGGATTTCGAAATGTACTTCAATAAAGTAGCACCGGAATCGGACCCCAACTACCGACATACCGACGAAGGCCCCGATGACATGCCCGCACATTTGAAAGCGTCTATGCTGGGGAGTTCTGTAATGGTTCCCATCAGGCACGGGCGACTGGCACTTGGTACATGGCAGGGTATTTATTTATGCGAACACAGAAATCAGGGCGGTGCCCGCCATCTGGTAATCACAGCCTGGGGTGAATAGCGCAGCAACTGCATAATTCATTGTGAACTGACATTACTTAAGCCGTTGCGATAACGGCAATGGGAAAGGCATGTCTGGAAGAAATTAAATTCATCTACCATAATAATTAAAGCCATTGCGCCAATGGCAATGGGAAAGGCATGTCTGGAAGAAATTAAATTCATCTACCATAATAATTAAAACCATTGCGCCAATGGTAATGGGAAAGGCATGTCTGGAAGAAATTAAGCTGCCATAATATCTTAAGCCATTGCGCGAATAGTAATGCCTTAAGAAGAAAGAAATAAGTTTTATGGAACTCCCCTGCAAAGCCCCGGCTAGTCAAACGCCCCTGGCATATCAAATGATCCCAGGGGCATAGTTTTTGTGCTAACCAGCCCATGCAGAACCCCATTCAAAACTTCAAAGAGGGCGACAGTGGCAATGTTCATGTTCGTGGTGCCCGTGAAAATAATCTAAAGGATATTGAGTTAACCATACCAAGAAATGCATTGGTTGTTTTCACTGGTGTTTCGGGTTCGGGGAAATCTTCGTTGGCATTTGGTACGCTATACGCCGAAGCTCAACGCAGATATCTGGAATCAGTATCTCCTTATGCCCGGCGCTTATTCCACCAAATGCCGGTTCCCGAAGTAGATGAAATTACAGGCTTGCCACCCGCGGTAGCGCTTCAACAACAACGAGGCGCTCCAACTACCCGTTCATCCGTGGGTAGTGTTACCACACTTTCCAATTTATTAAGGATGTTGTATTCCAGGGCCGGAAATTACCCAGCAGGTATCCCTCATATGGATTCGGAATATTTCTCTCCAAATACTCCAATGGGTGCCTGCCCGGTATGTCATGGAATCGGAAGGGTTTACGATGCAACAGAAAGCTCCATGGTTCCGGATGCTAATCTCACGATTCGGGAACGTGCGGTTGCTGCCTGGCCAACAGCCTGGTATGGGCAGAATTTAAGAGATATTCTCACCACCATGGGGTATGATGTAGATAAGCCATGGAAAGAACTCCCAAAGAAAGTGCGTGACTGGATCCTGTTTACCGACGAACAACCTGTAGTTCCGGTTTATGCCGGATTCACACCTGCCGAAGTGAAAGAGGCGGTAAAACGAAAATTGGAGCCTAGCTATATGGGCACATTTTCGAGCGCCCGTCGTTATGTGATGCATACTTTCGGTACAACAGAAAGCCAGGCAATGAAGAAGCGTGTCATGCAATACATGATTAGCAAAGAATGTCCTGAATGCAAGGGGAAAAGACTAGGCAAAAATGCATTAGCTGTAACTTTCGAAGGCATGGATATTACAGATATGTCGAGGCTTCCCTTGAAACAGTTGGCTGCATTAATGCAACGATATGCAAAAGCAGATCCGGCAAAATTTCATGAAAGTAAGATCCATCCCGAACGTGCAATGGTAGCCCAACGAATTGCACAGGATATGGCAATACGCCTCGAAATACTGTTAGACCTGGGTCTTGGCTATTTATTACTGGAACGCAACTCTCCAAGTTTATCTCCCGGGGAGTTGCAGCGTTTAAGATTAGCCACACAGGTACGTTCCAATTTATTTGGCGTTGTGTATGTTTTGGATGAACCGTCAGCTGGCCTGCATCCTGCAGATACGGTGGCTTTACTAACTGCAATGAATAAACTGAAAGCAGCGGGGAACTCCCTTTTTGTAGTAGAACATGACCTGGATGTAATTAAGCATGCAGATTGGTTGGTAGACGTTGGCCCCGCGGCCGGAGAAAGGGGAGGCGAAGTATTATACAGCGGGATACCTGAAGGATTAAAAGGGATTGAAAGATCTGTGACCAGGAAGTATTTGTTTTCGGAAGATAAATCAACAGACCATTCTATCCGTAGTCCACAAGGGTGGTTGAAGCTGGAAGGGATTACACGTAATAATCTGCATAATCTGAAAGTTGATTTTCCCCTGGGAGTATTTACTTCTGTAACAGGGGTTTCCGGGTCGGGCAAATCGAGTTTGGTTAGCCAGGCATTAGTGGAATTGGTATCGAAACGCCTGGGTTATCAAACTACAGAGGAAGAAGGTGAACTATCAGAACAAACGGAAACTACAGAAGGAAATATAGTTGAAGGGATCAGCAAAATTAAACGGTTGGTACAGGTAGATCAGAAGCCGATAGGCCGAACCCCCCGCTCTAACCTGGCTACCTATACCGGGTTATTTGATCAGGTGCGAAAGCTGTTTGCTGCAACTAAAATGGCAAAATCCCGAAAGTATGACGCTGGTCGTTTTTCCTTCAACGTAGCTAAAGGAAGATGTGAAACCTGTCAGGGAGAAGGATGGGTGATGGTTGAATTGCTATTTCTGCCGAGTGTATATGCTCCTTGTCCAACCTGTCATGGAGCCAGATATAATGCTAAAACATTAGAGGTATTGTTTAATGGTAAAAATATAGCGGAAGTATTGGGGCTTACAGTAGATGAAGCGGCCATATTTTTTCAGGAAGATACGGTATTGAAACGTTCATTGAATGTTTTGCAGGAGGTGGGGTTAGGATATCTCAGGTTAGGACAACCGGCAACGGAATTATCGGGAGGTGAAGCGCAGCGGATTAAGTTAGCTACAGAATTGCAGCGTATAGGAAAGGGTAATACACTTTATGTTTTGGATGAACCAACAACGGGTTTACATCCTTCAGATGTAGAGAAGTTAATTGCTCAATTGAATATCCTGGTGGATGCCGGAAATACGGTAATTGTGGTAGAACATGAAATGCGGGTGGTTGCAGGAAGTGATTGGGTGATAGATATAGGCCCGGGAGCAGGGGAGGAAGGAGGTACTATAGTGGTAGCTGGGGTTCCTGGTAAGGTGGCTAAAGCGAAGAATAGTAAAACGGCTCCTTATCTATTGTCGTTTATAAACAGATAGAATGTTTAGAAATACGATACTATTAGTTTTTGAAACTATAATCAGGGGCTCATTTTGAATGTACGAATCGATACTCAAAACAAAAACTGAGAGTATGATTTCTAAATTATATTAATCATAAACGTCTACTGATTTTTGAGAAGCTATTTTTACCAGGTTCGCTGAGTATGTCGATTCTGAACAGACAGAATAAGTTATGCATAAACGACGAGGTTTTTAAGTGTATGATATAGCTCTTCAAAATCGACTGGTTTACTAAGAAATCCGTCGGCTCCTGAAGAGATCACTTCTTCCTGTACCTCACTAAAGCAGTTGCCGGAAACCAGAATGGTAGGGATATGTTTGAGTTCTTTATCTTTTTGTAGCAGTGATAGTACTTCAACGCCACTAATTTTAGGCATTACCATATCCATGATGATGATATCTGGTTTAAATAGTCTTGCTTTCGTGATGCAATCATTTCCTGAATCGGCCAGTATAACATTAATGCCTAAACGTTCTAGTGCCAGTGTAAAGGCAAGTTGGTTCATGGAGTCGTCGTCTGTTACGAGGATCTTAATACCTTTGAGTAACTCGTAATCGATATCTTCCTTGGTGGTAGTAATATTTGGAGGAACGGCCAGCTCCAGCGGCAGCAGGAGAATAAAGGTACTGCCTTTTCCGTTAGGATTGTCGGTAACATGCAAGTCGCCGCCCAGTTGTCTGGCCAAATGTCTGGCAATGGGTAATCCCAGGCCTGTAGATTCGTTTTGATGTTGAGTAGCGCTGACGTATGGGTCGAAGATATGTTCCTTTTCGGGGTCGGGGATTCCTTTTCCCTGATCGGTAACGGTAAATCGCAGTTCTCCATTTTGAACAGATGCAGTAACTCTGACGATGGAATGTAGTGCAGTAAATTTTATTGCATTGCTGAGTAGGTTTACAATGATGCTTCTAAGTTTACTGATATCGGTGAGGATGTATTCAGGGAGTTGATCGCTGATAGAAACTGAAACGTGAACGGCCCTTTTTTTCCCGAGGAAGTCATATGTTTCGCATAACTGATTCAGCCATTCCCGGATCTGGAAGGTTGACTTTGAGATTTCCACTTTTCCGGCTTCGATTTTAGACCAGCTCAGGGTGTTGTTCATGACCAGCTGGATATCCTGGCAGGCGAAGTGAACGGCATCCAGGTGAGCTTTGCCCACCTGGATGGTTCTTTTGTTTTCGTCTGCTGCTTCGAGGTAGTTTTGCAGGATGCTGTTAACTACATTGAGCGGAGACCTGATTTCATGCGTAGTTTCTCTTACGTAAATACGCATCGACTGGTTGGTCTTATTAAGTTGCTCTACCAATGATTTCATGCGTTGATATTGGAATTTGCTTTCCTTCGCGTAATAGTAGAGTACAGAACCATTCAGGAAGGTTGCAGTAGCTATAGCAATCCAATGAAGATAATATTGAAAACTGGCAGAAAGAGGCAGTGCTTTTATAAGTTGTGACTTGTAATTCAACTGCACAAGTATGATCATCAACCCACAAAAAGTCATTACAAATATTCTGTTAAACCATTTTTGATAGACCAATAGGGTGCTAAAGGCCAGGAATGGAGCAAAGAGATATATTTGGGAAGATCGCCCCAGAATGATACCAAAATAGCCTATAAAAAAGGTATGAAGTATAAATAATAACTTTTTCCCCGTCTGAACAGAAGTATAGCGTGTACATGCCAGTACAGATAAAAATAATAATGCTTCCAGCATCGCCGGGTAAAATATTTGTTCGTTACCCGTAAGGCTATAAAACATACAGCCCAGCGAAAAAGCCAGGATAGCTCCAATTACAGCCAGTGCATCCACAATTTGAGTATGGCGCTTTTGCTGATCATTTAGTATTTCTATTGGTTCGATTATCCTGGGTAATGCATTGCTACTATCCATTTTGTACCAGGTTTGAATTTAGAATTGGTTGATAATTAATCTGATAATGCATCAAGGTAAAGGAATGTGCATTATCAAATGTAAATCCAATGTTAAAAACAATTCGGAATGCCGACCAGTTTAGCTTTTGGGATTTAAAATGCGCACAAGAAATGCACATGAAAACTTGAGTTATGAACATTTTTTGACGGAATTGCCTACTGATAAATACTATTGCGGCAAAAGTACTGGCACCATAATCCTGATGAATAACTATTCGGATAGTACTCTTCGTTTACTTTTTCTGAAAGCAGTTGGACTCATACCTTTTTGTTTCTTGAAAAAGCGATTCAAGTGACTTTCATCAGTAAACCCTAACTCAACTACCATTTCACTAATGCGCATGTCGCTATGTAATAAACGATGTTCAATCATTTTCAGTTTGTAATTCATAATAAATTGTTGCATCATTTCATTGGTATGCTTCTTAAAGTATTTTCCCACATAATGCTCCGATACCCCAAACTGATTGCTGATCGCATCTGTACGGATCCATCAATAGTTGTTTTATGGAAGAATCTTCATGTGAGAAACTCTATTTCCCTTCAAATTACTTTTGATACATCCTCTTTCCCTATGCAAACTCCGATAAATTCCATACCTTGCAACCCTAATTTTAAGTGAAGATCATGCATATTTATACATCTACACCTCCTCCTGCTGTTGTTGTTGTAGCCGTTCTGGCTTAATAACCAGCGTTCTATTCTTTAATAGCTAGTCCTGTTTTGCGGGACTATGCCAACATTCCCACTAAGGCTGTTGACCTGGTTATTCTTTCGTATGCCCTGCTCATCTGCAGGTTAGTTTTCATTTTATTAAGAATCGTTTAATGACCAGGTATATATTGATGGTATTTGTCGGCGCATGCAGCTATGGCATCTTATCAACATTTGTAAAATTATCTTATAGAGAAGGATATACAGCATCAGAAATTGCAGTATCACAAGCTTTAACCGGAATGATCGTGCTATGGCTAATAGTATTAGTAAGCAAACAGTTTCCCGGCCGAAAGCATTCATTAAAATCACTTCTCCTCTTATTACCAACAGGTGCTGCTATCGGATTTTCAAGTTTCGTTTATTATTTATCTGTAATCTATCTGCCGGCTTCAATTGCAATAGTAATCCTCATGCAATTTACCTGGCTCGGATTATTACTCGAATGGGTATTTTTTAAACAACGCCCTAATTCCATTCAGCTGATCACTACATGCATGATCCTGGTTGGTAGTTGTCTGGCCAGTGGAGGAATCAGTGCAGCAACTCATTTGCCCTGGCAGGGAATAGGATTGGCAGCGCTTTCTGCCTTGTTATATGCCATATATTTACTGGCAAATGGGCGTGTAGGAAAGGATATTCCATCTTTACCCAAAAGTGCAATTATGATGACAGGTTCTTTTGTTGGATTACTGATTGCAAACTTTCCTCAGTTATTGGCTTCTCAACATACCAACATCGGACTCGTTAAATGGGCTTTGTTTCTGGCAACTTTTGGTACTATTCTTCCGCCATTATTGTTTTCTAAAGGGATTCCAAAAATCGGGGTTGGAGTAAGCGCTATTTTAATGACCGCCGAATTGCCAGTAGCAATTATTTGCTCTCATATGCTATTGCAGGAACCTGTAACAATCTTGCAATGGAGCGGAGTAGGGGTTATGTTGTTTGCTTTGGTATTGTTGAATATCAGATCGAAGTAAAGATATTTTTAGGTTGATGATTGAAGTTTGAGATCATCAAATTTCAATCATCAACCTAAATAAAAAAATTATTTCTCAGCTTCATGAATCGCCATAATAGTTTTAATTACTGCATCCGGAGTAACTGAAATGGAATCTATTCCTTGCTCTACCAAAAACTTGGTGAATTCCGGAAAATCTGAAGGTCCTTGTCCACATATTCCAACCTTTACATTTGCTTTTTTAGATGTCTTGATTAATTGCTCAATAAGTCTCAGTACTGCGGGGTTTTGCTCATTATAAATACTTGCAACTAAAGAAGAATCACGGTCAAGCCCCAACGTTAATTGTGTCAGATCATTTGAACCAATAGAGAATCCATCTATATACGAGGCAAATTCTTCTGCCATCAGAATATTGGAAGGCAATTCTGCCATCAGGAATACTTTTAGCCCATCATCTCCACGTCTTAGTCCAAACTCGTTCATTGTTTCCAATACCTGTTTTAATTCTTCAACGGTTCTGCAAAACGGGATCATTACAATCACATTTTTAAGGCCCATTTCCTTCCTGACTTTAAGAATAGCCTTACATTCCAGTTCAAAAGCCGGTTTATATTGTGGTGCATAGTATCTGGATGCTCCTCTCCATCCGATCATTGGATTTTCTTCTTCCGGCTCAAAGTATTTTCCTCCCAAAAGGTTTCTATACTCATTGCTTTTAAAATCTGAGAAGCGAACTATCACAGCTTCGGGATAAAAGGCTGATGCAATTTTTCCAATTCCATAAGCGAGTTGATTTACAAAATAAGCAGCTTCGTTTTCATGTCCTCTGATCAGTTCCTTGATAGTGGAGGATAGCTGATGGTCTTTCAATGTCTGATGTTGCAATAGCGCTAACGGATGTACTTTAATGTAATTGTTGATAATAAATTCTTCCCGTGCTAATCCTACTCCTTTATTCGGTAGTTGCGAAAATTGAAATGCCAGGCCGGGCGACCCAACATTAAACATCAGATTAGTTTTAATAGCAGGAAGTTTAGATAAATCTACCTGCTCTTCTTTAAAAGGAATTTTTCCATCGTAAACATGGCCTTCACTTCCCTCGGCGCAACTAATGGTAATTAATTGTCCGTTGGCTAATCTTTCTGTTGCATTTCCACAGCCTACGATTGCCGGAATACCCATTTCACGTGCTACTATGGCGGCATGACAGGTGCGTCCGCCTTTATTGGTAACAATTGCCGAGGCAATTTTCATAATAGGTTCCCAATCGGGGTCTGTCATATCAGTAACCAGAATATCACCTTCTTTAAATCCATTGCCTTTAATCAATCTATTATCTAATGAAAAAAGGATGTTTACTTCTCCCGAGGCAATCTTATCTCCGACTGCGATCCCCTTTATTATTGGTTTTTTATGTTCACTATTATCCAGTTCATAGGTAATAATCCGTTGAGAGTCCTTTTGTGAATGCACGGTTTCGGGTCGTGCCTGTACTATATATAATTCCTGAGTTTCACCATCTACCGCCCATTCGGTATCCATCGGGCACCATTTTCCTTTCTTCTCGGAATAATAGTGTTCTATTTTCTGTACCCAATCTGCTAATTGTAAGATTTGTTTGTCGTTTAAGCAGAATTGTTGCTGAAGTCTTTTTTCTACACGAATGATCTTTGTTCTTTCATCACTGCTTTCACCATAAACCATCATTTTATCTTTTACGCCTAATTTCTTTTCGATGATCGGAGTAAATCCTGATTCGATCAATGGTTTAAATACAATAAATTCATCCGGTGAAACGGCTCCTTGTACTACCATTTCTCCTAATCCATATGTACCGTTGATCACTACAACATCTTTAAATCCTGATTCGGTATCCAGTGAAAATGCAACACCTGAAGTACCAAGATCGGATCTCACCATTTTTTGTACAACAACAGACAAACCCACATCCAGGGAGTCGTATCCCAGGCTCTTTCTATAACTGATTCCCCGATCGGTAAAGAGAGAGGCAAAGCAATTACGTACTGCATCAATAAGCGCTGCGGGCCCTCTTACATTCAAATATGTTTCCTGTTGGCCTGCAAATGAAGCATCTGGCAAATCCTCTGCTGTAGCAGAAGAACGCACTGCCACATCTGTTTGTTCCTGATTGTATTTTTTAGAGAGTTCTAAATAGGAATCGATGATTTCCTTGCTGAGTTCTTGTGGAAATCTTGTACTACTAATGGCCTGTCGTATTTTTTGTCCGGCTCTCCTTAGTGTAATCAGGTCATTGAAATCGATAGTTGCTAATTGATTTTTGATAAATGGCTCGAGGCCGCTTTTTTTAATAAAGTCGAAATACGCGTTTGTTGTTACCGCAAATCCTCCTGGTACGGCCACACCAAGTTTAGATAGGTTTACAATCATTTCTCCCAGTGAAGCCGATTTACCTCCTACCAGGGAAATAGAATCCAGATCTACAGATTCGAGTGGTATAACAATTTTATCGCTCATTTGACTGGGGTTTATTGGTTCCTCAAATTTTGGGGTTGTAAAAGTATTCTCAATCATGGGGCTAAAGCTTTATTGTTTAATGAAAAAGACGGTACAATTGTTTAAAATAAAAAACCTGATAACGTGCTCCGCTATCAGGTTTTTGTAGTTTGATGTGAATGTTTTTATTTATCGACTAATGGAAATTGCGAGATTCTCAATTTGGTACATCCATAAGGTACTAATGTAATCTCTTCTTCTTCAGCTACTTCCATTTGATAGGTTGTACTAAATGGCAGTGGTCCGGCCATTTCATTGTATAACCCCCATGATGGAATACGTTTAGCCCTGGTTTTAATAATAACCGGGGCATTGTCCAGATTCCAGGGGTAACGTGCAATAGTTGTCTTCTTTTCTAAGGTATACTGATCTGAATTATTGATCAGTGCATAGTTCCATGGAGTACCCGGACGGATTTCGTAATAGGTATCTCCGTAATCTATCGGGTCTTTTGTATTATGTATTTTGGAAATATTCTCCTGTATTCTGAGTGCATAGGTAAGTGGTCCGCGTTCTACGGAACCCGAGTTTTCCGACCAGGTATTTCTGTATATATGCATCGGTAATTCAAGGGTGATGCGATCTCCCGACTTCCATTCTCTGGTTACCTGTACAATTTTATCACCTTCAGATTCCATTACATTTTCTCCGTTTACTTTGATGGTAGCTTTCTTGCACCATTTTGGAATTCTTAGATGGAATGGGAACTTTACTTTCTTACTGGTAGTAATACTAAAGTTAATGGCTTCTTCAAATGGGTAATTTGTTTCTTCTTTAATAGTAACTGGTTGCTGATTACTTACCACCACCTTAACTTCATTGGGTGCATAAACCAATGCGGCTACGCCACTGTCTGCTGTGGCATACCAGAGGTTTTGGGTGAATTTGGGCCAGCCCTGGTGCATATTGGAAGTACAGCAAGGGTAACCGGAAAGAAGACCATAGCAAACGTCAACACCGTGGTGGTTTACATTGAAGTTTCGAATATGCCTGGTCACCATTACCTGATTAGCCTGCTGAAAATACTGATGGTCAATAAAGTTTTCGAATACCTGAGAAGGCAGTGCATTGAAAGCTATTTTTTCCAGCTGATCTGCAAAATCTACTTCACCGGTAATAGCCAGCATACTTTCAAGGCTATACATCATTTCAACAGCAGTACAGAGTTCAGAACCCTGGGTTGGAACATTGCCATGGAGCGATTCGTCTGCACCATATAACCCATGTGCCATCCCGTTGTACTTTGTAAGGTCGGCAAACCCTTTTTTGGTAGCTTCAATGTATCTGGCCTCGGGATGCTGCTGATAATAGATAATGGGTTCTTTAAACCCTTGTGCCAGGTTTACTCCATGCGCGGTTCCTGGAGTTCTGAGCATATCGGTATTCAGAAATGCGTTTGTAAAATCGAAGGTTTGTTTATGGATTACTTCAGCAAGGTCGAGCAGGAAATTATCGCCCGTGATATTATATAGCCAATAAACGATCATCAGGTTATCACCTCCCCGCCAATGTGCCCAGAAAGTCCAGTGGCCTAGTGGATGCTTAGGCAATTCTTTTAACTGATATTGAAAATATTTAGTCATTAGATTGATGACACGCTTATCGCCGGTTGCATCATAGTATTGTTTCAATACTTTCAGCATTACCATTTTTGGCCACCAATCGCGGCTATTATCGCGCTGGATGCCGGGTTCGTAAGGATAGTCTTTTGACGGACCAAAATATCCATCGGGTTGTTGATGGTTGATAGACCATTCGACCCAGGGCTTTACTTTGGCTATTAATGCAGTGTCTTTCAGAATGTATGCCAGTGGCAGTAATCCATCTATCCAATATGGGCCTCTTTCCCATTGATCTCCATCTCCGCCCAGCCAGCCATTACGCTGATTCATAACCAGTGGATACAGTTTATCGAGTTGTCCGGTTGCCCCATCTCTCTGATTTTCCAGCATAGTTCTTAACCAGCCGGTAGGGGAAATTGCTCCCAATGGTAATTCGAGATACGGCTTCTGATAAAGGGGAAGTCTGTTACTATAATATTGAGGCAGAGGTTCTGATTGTTTCTTTGCCCGCTGTGCCAGACCCGGCAACGACAAACCTATCAATACCGTGGAAAATAAAAGGATCCTTTTCATAAATCTTTAAGGCGTAAAGTCAGCCGCCAAGTTATTCCAATATTTATCTTTTGGATAGTTAAAAAGGATCATTATTTCAATTATTTGTATCAGTCTGAACTCAATCTGGAATAATTTGTTTTTGTTATATACTAATTATTAGTAGGATGACTCAATTTAGCTTATTTGACGACAATGATCATTTGATTTTTCCGGAAGGGTTGCTCAACTATTATCCTCACTTTCTAAGCGAGGCCGAAAGCATTGAGTTACTGAATCGATTGATCGATAATGTGCCATGGAAACAATCGACGCTTACAATTCAGGATAAGGTAATGCTAACTCCCCGACTTACTGCCTGGTATGGAGATGCAACACATAGTTATCGTTTATCCGACAAGTCGTTTGAGGTTAATCCCTGGACAGAGTCGCTTTTTGAGTTAAAGGAAAAGATTGAGAACCTGACAAAGTTTCGTTTCAACAGTGTGTTATTAAATTATTACCGTGATGGCAATGATTCAGTTGCCTGGCATAGCGATAGTGAAAAAGAATTGGAAAAGCATCCTATAGCTTCCTTAAGCATAGGACAGGCACGTACGTTTGAATTTAGACATAAGAAGGATCACAAACGGAAATATGCTTTAACGTTAGGTAACGGCAGTTTACTGATTATGAAAGGTGATCTGCAACAAAATTGGGACCATAGAATTCCTAAAAGCAATAAGTTTATGCGTCCGAGAATTAATTTAACTTTCCGGATTATTAATTAATAATAATTCGGAACACTTATTGTATATCTCCATGCTAATTAAAAAAATGAAGTTTATGAACCTCTACACCGCTGTTGCCATTCCCTTTTTATTAATGACAACACCCTATGTATCAGTAGCAGCTACCAAACCTACAGAAACTGTTATAGCTCCAAAACCCGTGGCCCGTTTGTCTTTTGGTCATGGAATTGAAATGATTGTAAAAGGATTAGGGTTGAATATTGATAATATCAGATTTATCAAAGCTCCCAAAGCCACTGATTATTTTAAGAATGCAGACAATAACGCCAGCTATGCAGAAGCTTTAATTATAGCGGCAAATAATGGAGTTAACTCCAACCGGAATATTAATCCGGCTACTCCGGCTACCCGCGAACAGTTTGCCCTGGCTTTGTTTGAGGCTATTCAGTCTACCGGCCAGTACCCGGTAAATATGATGTGGATCAACATAAAAGATCAGGCATCCTTTGGAAAAAATACGCTGATTGCAGTGCAAACATTAATTAAATTCAGAGTAGTGGAACTGAAAAATGACGCATTTCGTCCTAAAGCGCTTATAACTCCGGAAGAGGCGCAACGTATGGTAGATAACGCTGCCACCTTCCTCCAGGAGCATAAGAAAGCAATTACGAAAAATGATGTAACCTTCAGTGTGAAACCAATTAACGATCAGGTCAACAGCGTGGTGCTAACAGGAGCCGAACAACCTAATTCCGGTTACCGGTTAACTGTCACCAGTATAGTGTTTGCTGACCAGGAGGCTATTATTCATTACAAACTAATAACCCCTGATCCTAATAGCATGAATTTACAGGTCATTACAACACCTATGGTAACTACGTATATTCCTGCTGGTTATAAGGTGGTTTTACAGGCCGATTAATGTGACTTTAATTGTTTGAGCTTATCATTTGTTTCATTGGAAAACTTAAGTGATAAGGCTTTCTCATAATTTTGTATAGCATGGGTGGTATCTTTTAGTGCATTATATAAATCGCCCATGCTATCATAAGTATTACTGCTTTCCGGATAAAAGTGGATATTTAGTTCGAAGAACATTTTTGCATGCTCATAATGTTGCTGCTGTTGGTGGAAATACCCCATATTATTAAATACCACCTCTGATGGCTTTACCGGATACCCCTGGTCTTTGGAAATCTCTTCATAATGTTTAAGAATCATTTTCCTTAGAGTCTCGGCGGGTATAGATGCATCCATATATTTGTTTGTCGGAAAACGATATTTATTGAAGATAAATTTAAGCCCATCATACATAGCAATTACCGGAACTGATGCATGATCTTCGTCCGGATAATATTTTGCCTTCCACTTCAAGCTTCCAGGCGCCTTAGATTTTAAACTATCTACAAACGAAAGCATTGCGTTGATATGAACAGATGTTTGTGAAGTATCTTTTCTTACAGTAATGGAGTCCAGATCGGGTTCCATTGTATGGGCAATTGCCAGGTAATATTTTTTATTTGCCAAACCTGAATATTGAATATTTTTCAACGTAGCACGTTGACTCCAGAATAGGGAAGGATCAATGGCGAGGTATGCATTGAAAAGTTTTGATTGATGCAACATCACATCAGTTGCCATCAGTCCGCCAAGCGAGTGGCCAATAAGTACATTGTAAGGAGCAGTAGAATACTGTTTGTTGATATACGGTATTAATTCCTTTTCAAGAAAAGAGATGAAATTTTGTCCACCTCCCGACCTGGACGACATTTTATCTTTGAAAGAAGTAAGATCTTTCGTCCGGTTATTAGGAGTATTGGCAATACCTACAATGATCATTTTGGGTAAAGCTGTTATGTCATTAAATATCAGTTCCTGCATCATGGCATGTAATAATTCGAAGTGTTGATCTCCATCCAGTACATACAATACAGGATATCTGGCCTGGGAAAAATAGGGAGTATCTAGTGGCGGAGTATAAATAAACAGGGGCCTGTTTTCCTGTAGGATAGTTGAATAGATACTATCTGGCCGCCCGTATGCGATAAGTGGTTTAACAGCGGATTGGGCTAGTAAAAAGGCCGGTGCCAGAAGGCAGATTGCTAGTAGTATTTTTTTCATATAGCGACATATTTGAAGCAAGTTCTCAATATGTCGCTATCTATATTCTAAAATGTGATCAATTCGGTAATAACTGTGACGGATTTAGCATTAAATGCTGTCTTTCCCGATGATGGTCCAATCGTGATTCCCAAATCCCTTATCGATCCATTTATCCATTTGCTTAGCTATTTCTGGCAGGAGAATTAATTGATGACCCGCTTTCTTAGCAGCGTTCAGAAACAATTGTGTGTCTTTTCTTGACATGCTGAGTTCCCAGGAGGGCTGTTCATAACTACCGGAAGTGATACGTTTTAATCGTCCTGCCACCCCGGCTCCAGGATTCCAAACCTGTAACAAGGTACTGAGATCTTCAGGTGTTACATTAAGTGATTTGGCTACAGTCAGAGTTTCAATTAGCCCGGCAGTGAGGCAAACAAGGAAACTATTACCTACCAGTTTCATAGCGGCTGCTTTACCGTTCTCAGCGCCCAGGTTTACTAACTGGCCAGTCATGGCTTCCAATGAAGTTTGTAATGTATTGATAACTGTCTGATCACCTGAAACCAACATATACCCGGAGCTTTCCAAAGCATTTTGCGGACCCATAAAAACGGGAGCATGCAGATATATAAAACCACGTTCCTTCCATTCTCTGGTTCGCTGCTCAGCACCTTCTCTTGAAGTAGTTGTATGGTCCACTATGTAAGTGCCCGGCTGAAGGCCAGCATGAGCAGCAGCTAATACTTCATCTACAGATTGATCGTCTTTTAATGTTAAATGTACGCGTGTGGCTCCTTTTACAGCATCAGCAACATCAGCAAAAGCCTGGGCTCCAAATATTTCGAGGGCGGTAGCTTTCTCTGCGGTTCTATTCCATACCCTTACTTGTTCTCCTTTATTCAACAAGGCTTTGACAAAGTTAGACCCTAAAAGGCCCATACCTAAGAATGCTATCATGGTCTTTTATTTTCGAAGGTAGGAAAAAAGTAAACGACAGATTAAAGTAACAAGGATAACAGGTAAACAAACACTAAAGCAGTAAGCCCCATAACAATAGTGGCTGTGCTATAGACTTTTAGTGTTTCTCTGATTTCCAATTCTCCAAACTTACTGATTACCCAGAAGTATGCATCGTTGGTATGTGAAATCATCATTGATCCGGCACCCATTGCCAGTACGCAAATTATACGGCCTGTATCGCTGTCTAGTTTTAATGCTGGTAATAACGGCTGCAAAATAGCAGCAGCGGTGATAATAGCTACAGTAGAAGAGCCCTGGGCGGTTTTTAGCAGACTAGTGATCAGAAATGGAAGAAACAATCCCATAGCCGTTAACGTTGGATTGGCTATGTGTTGCCCGATTCCGGCTTTTGATAGGATAGCACCGAAGGCACCGCCTCCTCCAATGATTAATAATACCACAGCTGCTTTTTCAGCTCCTGAAATTAATATGGTAGCAATATTATTCCTTGCTGAAAATAAGGCAATTACAATTCCTATAGAGAGCGCTACTTCAGGCATTCCCAGTACATCTAACCATTGCAGGGAGATAGAGTGAGCTGATGATTCCAAAGAAAACATAGCACGTAATCCGATAAGCAATATCGGGATAACAATAGGGCATATAGCCATTAGCAGAGCCGGACCTTTACTATTAGTTTCCAGGCTTTCCTGTGGAATATTATTTTTTTGATTTCTTGTTATATAGGCTATCCATCTGTAACCTGCTATGGCTACCGGAATGGCAATGAGAAGCCCATACAACATTACTTTTCCGATATCGGCCTGCAGGTTTGTGGTAGCTGCTGTAATACCCGGATGTGGAGGCATCAGACAATGAACAGCGTATAATCCGGTAGCTAAAGAGGACGACATTATGATAATGGGAATGCCAGATCGTTTTGCCATTGCGGCATTCAGGCTACTCATTACTATGAAACCCGAGTCGCAGAAGATAGGCATACCAACTAAATATCCAACTATGCTCATAGCAATTGGTGCCCTTTTCATACCAATATGTTTCAGTACATAAGAGGCTAAAACTGCAGTACTACCGCTGTATTCCATAGCCTGGCCCAATACTGCACCCAGGATGATTATGAGTCCAAGTGAGCCAATAATGTTGCCCATTCCCGTTTTCAGGGTACTGATTATTTCAAGTACCGGAAGTTGCAGGATACTGCCGGTTACAACAGCTGCGAGTACAAGTGCAAAAAAGGCATGAACGCGAAATCTGGTTGTGAGTAATACAATCAGAATGATTCCTGTAATTAATGCAGTAATGCTTTGAAATAGAGATATGGAGGCCATAAGCATTAAAATACAAATCTTTCAGTGCTATGCAAAAGGAAATTTCTTTGCCATAGAATTACGGGAAAAATTTTGTATCATGTAGTTTAAATTTCACGTTTATGAGTACACGCCGTAGCTTTCTGCAACAGATAGCAGCCTCAGCTGCATTGTCATTAGTACCACTTTCAAGTCTGGCTTCTGAAAGAAAATATGAAGGACCAGTTCTCAGAGTTGCGATTATGGGTCTGGGTGGTTATGGAACAAGGGTTGCAGATGCAATGAAAACATGCCAGAAGGCGAAACTGGTAGGGGCAATCAGTGGAACCCCTGAAAAGCTTACCCGTTGGCAGGAGAAGTATGGTATCCCTGCCGAAAACTGTTATAACTATCAGACCTTCGATCAGATAAAGAATAATAAAAACATTGATGTTGTTTATATTACTACACCCAATGCGCTGCATCACGATCAGGTAATAAGGGTTGCTGCTGCCGGTAAGCATGTCATCTGTGAAAAGCCTATGGCATTGAATGCCAAAGAAGGTCAGGAAATGGTTGATGCCTGTAAGAAAGCAGGTGTGAAGTTATTGGTAGGATATAGAATGCACTTCGAACCGCAAACGCTAGAAGTAATTCGTTTGCGCAAAGAAGGTGCTTTTGGAAAAATCCTGTTTTTCCAGGGGCAATGCGGGTTTACCATCGGTGATCCAACACAGTGGCGGTTAAATAGAGAATTGGCAGGAGGCGGATCTTTAATGGATATTGGTATATATGCAATTAATGGTGCCAGATATATGGTAGGTGAGGAGCCAATTTGGGTAACTGCTCAGGAAACCAAAACTGATCCGGTAAAATTCAAAGAAGGTGTTGATGAAACAATACAATTCCAATTAGGTTTCCCAAGTGGGGCAGTGGCTTCTGCTTTATCTACCTACAAGATGAATAATCTTGACAGGTTCTTTGTAAATGGCGAAAAAGGGTTTGCAGAAATGCAGCCATCTACTGGTTATGGTCCAATTAAAGGCCGCACACATTTGGGCGAGCTGAAAGCCCCGCATGTTACCCATCAGACCAGGCAAATGGAAGAGATGGCAGGTATAATTCTGGAGGGAAAAGAGCCTGTAGTAGCCGTAAATGGGGAAGAAGGGGTAAAGGATCTTAAGATCATCGATGCTATTTATAAGGCCGTTAAAACTGGTAAAAAGGTTCCTTTAAACCTGATTTGATTGGCCGAGAAAATTTGCTGTGTTGTAGTGAAAAATGGTTTACTGATCTATTAGTGCATTTATAGCTATTGCTACCCTGTTATCTTCGTTCTTTATGGTAAAATAATCCGCTATGAAGAAACTGTTGTCCGTTTTCTTGTTATTTAGTTTTATTTCCGTGCATGCCCAGAGAACCATACATTACGGAGTTAAATTTGATGGAGGCCTTTACAAGCTAGATGGGGAAGGTATTCAGTCTAAATACACGTTGGGAGGCCAGATCGGGGTATTTGGGTATCGCGATTTTAGCTCCAGATGGGGATTTGCATCAGAGCTAATGGTGTCTCAGGCCAATCCAAAAAAGGCTGGTGACTTTGCTGCCAAATATATTTATACCAGCAATAGCATGGCTAATACAAGTATCAGATTAAATTATCTTACAATCCCTTTATTAATCAGATATAATATAAATCAAATAGTATCATTGAATGCAGGTCCTCAATACAGCTTTTTGTTTTTTGAAGATGAAAACCTGCTAACCTATAACAGAGTTGCCTTTAAGCGTAGCGACTTTGCCGCTGCTGCCGGTTTTACACTCACTTTCGATAAACTTCATGTGTTCGGAAGATACCTCTGGGGATTATCGGATATCAATAATATTGATGATCGTTATAAATGGAAAAGTCAGCAAGCCCAGTTAGGTCTTGGATTTAACATCAGATAGCTATTTGAATAATTCTAATATTTCTTTGTTCGGTGCAACCTTACTTGCTTCCTGCCAGATATAATTCTGGGCAGTTTGACTAAGATACCATCCCAATGGGAGTTGCACCGATTTTCTATTCAATGAAATTGCATAGAAACGATAAGCATCCTTCAATTTACTTTCATTAAATACTTTTGTTGATAAACCTGTGAAGGTTGGTGTACGCCTATCCCAGGCATTCATAAATCCACTAAGGATGGTGGTTATGTCTGGCAAGATAGTAACGGGTTTTAAGCTGTCTGCGGAATTAGGAGAAGCAATTTCACTATTCTGAATAAATACTAAATACACGGGTAGCTTCACTTTAAATGAATCCTGCATT
Organism: Chitinophaga silvatica; assembly: GCF_003419895.1. GTDB lineage: Bacteria > Bacteroidota > Bacteroidia > Chitinophagales > Chitinophagaceae > Chitinophaga > Chitinophaga silvatica. Next base: position 213,166 of record NZ_QPMM01000001.1, read on the forward strand.
TGCTCTATATACGGGCGCATTAATGCCATTAATTGCCATGCTGTTTCAATACCTGTATTTTCCTTATATCCTCCATCAATAATATGGCCCATAGCACTGGTATCACCACGTTTCAACAATCCGCCTGAGGTGATGAGCGGAAATCTCGAACATAATGATGCGGCCGTTTTTAGAGGAATATCCCTGTTTAATGTTTTAATCACATCTATTTCATCATCAAACAAACCAGATGAATCGTTCCTGATATCCAGGTTGGTGGTAATGGCCTTTTGGCCTGATTCAGCCATTACTCCATTAATAAGCATGTTAGGAACGAAATATTTGATGGCGGTATCTTTATTCCAGAGTTGCAGAAATGGTTCTTCCAATGTTTGTTGCTGAAGATGCTTGCTATAGCCAAAGCTCCAGCTATCTTCCAGTTTACGGTTTCTGTTGAAATACGGAATTGCAAAAGGTATAGCTCTTTGCAGATTGTCCTGGAAAATAAAAGCCGCAGTTACATCGCTGAGAAAATCGCAACCAATTGCTTTTCTGAAAAGTGAGTCTCTTGTATATGGACTGAAGTTGAGATTACCGGCACTTTTGTCTCGGTAAAATGCCTGAAAGAAAACAGATCCAACACCCCCGCCTGAAACACCGCTGATAGCATAAACGTGTTTGTACAATTGAGGCGATAAACTATCCAGATGTTGAAGTATCATTGCTGTCCAGTCCATTGCCCGGATGCCGCCTCCTTCAGCTGCAATCAGCACAATAGGGTAAGTGTCATACTTTGCACTATCGGGATGTATTGGCATTCTGGCGGCTAACCAGTTTTTCAGATTTTCCTGTACTGTTTCCCGTTTGGGTGCTGGCAAATTATTGGAATGTCTGATAACTGAATTATCATTAAACCGACTGATAAAAATTATGTAAATGACAACGGCAATTCCTAAAGGTGACTTTCTTAGATTGAAACTGGCAACTATTACAGCAAATAATACTGTGTAAAAAGATAAGCCCAATAATACTATTGTTGCAGGGTGTAGGAAGGTGGCCACTTGTGCGCTTACCGGCAATTGAAACGAAAGAAATAAAATCAGATTAATCATCAAAATAACATAAACGACTATACCCGTAACTCCTGTTGATAATAAATCCCTTATGGAAATTTGTTGGGGAGTGAATCGCACAATGTTCGGGTCCATTTCAATATTCATATTTTTTGCAATGGCCGAACGATAAATGAGAAACATCATCACAATTACTCCTAATATTAAATAGGAGAGTATGTATACATAAAAATAGAAATGATTAAAGTCGGGTACCGTAGAACGAACCGCGAATAAAGCGATTATCATTGTGATAATCGGAATAACTCCGAGTACCCTGGGTAACCACTTAATAAGGAAACGTGTGTATTCCAGGTTCTTGTACTCAATCATCTTAAGCCTAAGCACTATCCTGGAAGAATACCACAAGCTAAGCGACCATATTAGCAAGGCCACTGCGCTTTTAATGAAGTAGTTTAGCGAATAATGATCCTCAATTACAGCAGTAGAAAAGTCTCTTCCCTGATCATTCTGTACAAAACAAAAATAGCCAACCAACACGAGTATTACTGCATAAAATATAGGGTATAAAACTCTCCAGGTATCAATAATATAAGATAATACCCTTGGCAAAGGTTTGGTTGAATCCGGGGTCATAAAAAGGCTTGTATTTAAATATCAGATAAAGTATGAATTTATCAGATTGAATCCAAATTGGCTACTGAGAAAAATTACGCTATTGTTTAATTTATGAGACATTATTTTAAGCTAGAGTTATTCTTATTTTGAGAATTAATTCAAGTTTATTTACATAATTATTATATGAATTGTAAAATATCAAAATATAATAAGTTAATTTAGTTTTTTAAATTTCATTTAAAAGTGAAAAAATAGTACTAAATTGTGGAAAGATTCATTTTTAAGTGAAGGCAAAATTACACTATCTAAATTCAATATCTGGGCCTAAAGCATCTTTTTATTCAATTAATTACCAGGAGTTAGTGGATGGACCAACCAAGCAACTATTTAATGATTTTTTAGAGGAGTATCAGAGTGGTTATGAGAATGAACTAATGAATATGATTGGTAGGTTGAAAAACATGGGAAATACAAATGCGGCCAAAGAAGAGTACTTTAGACTTGATGAAGGTCTTGATTGGAATGATTTGGTTTGTGCATTATTTGACATACCAGAAAAATTTCTAAGGCTATATTGTATCCGAATTAGTGAACAAATTGTTATACTAGGGAATGGAGGTCCAAAACCTAAATATATAAGGGCGTGGCAAGATGATCCAAGATTAACGAAAGAGGTAAATGAAATGATGGAATATTCTAGGATTATAAGAACCAAGTTAGAAAATATGGATTTTAGAATTACTTCAGATGGCCTTCATTTAGAAGGAAAGAATCTCAGACTTATTTAATAGATATTTTATGAGTAAAATTGAAAAAAAGCATAAGGCAACAAACAAGAATCTTTTGGATCAGATGCTTTCAAAAATCACTCCTGCCGAACAACGAAGGATAGATGATAAAATGAATTTAGCAGCTGCAATTATTGATGCCTTAAAAGAGAAAGGATGGAAACAAAAAGATCTAATGGAGGCACTCGAATCAAGTAGCCCCTCTTTAATATCAAAGTATCTAAGTGGTACACATAATTTTACAGTAGATACTCTAAGTGATATTGGTAGAGTACTTGGGGTTAATTTTCTCAATTTTGAATTCAAAGATAAAATAGAAGTACTAACCTTTTCTTTTTCCACCCATCTAAATGTAGTATCACCTTCAAGCTTTTATAAGAAGATGCCAATGGCAGTAGATGAAGAAGGATGTCTTCAATACAATATATAAGAACGCTAGTCAAAACAAATATTGAAATGTCAGAAACCCAGAAAAAATATGTTCTTAAAGGAATCGAATTAATGTCTTTTGTGATGTCAGAAAAGGCGGAGAATTTTAATGAAAAAAAACCAGTAAGAATAAATTTTACACAAGAACAAAAGATTAATCAGGCTGAGAATATAGTTTTTAAGTATACTACTATTGAAATCCTTGACAGTGAAGATACGAATGTACTTATTAAATTGAAAGTTGCTTGTAGCTTCTTCTTTTTGAATTTTGCTGATGTTGTGAATCATAACGAAAAAGGTGAAGCTGTAATATTACATGATGTTAATATGGATCTGGCAAGAATTTGTGTAGGAACTGCACGAGGCATTCTTTATACACAACTTAAGGGAACATATTTGAAAAGTGCAATTCTACCTTTATTACCATTTGAATAAGTATTTGAATCCTTAAATAATAGAAATCCCTGGCATATTATGACAGGGATTTCTATTTAAAATTATTCATAAGGATAATCCCGTATGCTTTTACCAAAGCTGAAATCCAGCGGTAATGCAAATCTGATTGAACTTATAAGCGTAGTTTTCTATAATGTATGATGACTCCGGAGGCATGAACATTGCTAAAGGAGAAAATTTGTATTGAATGTTGAAATCTGAATGTGCATACGATGCTGAAAGAATGAAATCGGCGTGTTTGGCAAACCTGGTCTTAAAACCGATTCCTCCCTGGAAATAGCTTCCCGGTGAGATCTTATCGGCTTTGGAATGATATTCAGGCCATTGTTTATCATTAAACCAGGGAAGTGTCACGCCGCTATTTGCCAGCAAAAAGAAGGTATTAGGCTTGTTGGTAAGATCGTAACGCAGAGTGGCGAAAACGGGTGCATGGCGAACATAAGAGGCATTTATTCCTGCTCCGACGCCTGCATGCCATTGGTGCATAAATCTGTAGCCTATGGCAGCCTGACCCACAAAATTGGCTTCTTCTCCATATGCCACTCCTCCTTCTGCTAATCCGAATAGCCCATGTTTTGATTGTGCTGAAAGTTGAAAACTACTTAATAGTATGCATAACAATACGAGATTAGTACGGTTGATCATTTTATAAAGATTTAGGCATGAAACTTATTTTGCTTAATAATTTTGGATTCTGCATATCACTGATTTGAAATTGATATAAAGCATTTTCACCTACCAGTAATATGTTATCATTCCCTGTATGAATTACATCTGTAGTTTTAATGTTTGTGAGGGTATTCACTGTTTTAATATCGAGAGGATCTTTTGCATCCAGGAGTCGTAAACCATTTAAGTTTTCGCAGATCACCAGTTTATTGTTTGCAAGCCCAAGGCCATATGGACTTTTCATTTCATAGCTTTTAAGCAATTGAGGATTTACCGGGTCTTTTACATCGATGACTTCCAGTACATTTGTCGCATTCATATTACAGGCAGCACCACCACGTAGTGTTACATATGCCAGGTCATTTTCAACAATAACCGGGTCACAGCTTCGCAGATGCTGGTAGGTAGTTTTAAACACAGCAGTATCAGGATTAGATACATCAAATATGTCCATCCCGGTAGTTCCACCAATAAACAGATAATTCTTATATGGGAAAAGAGTTTCTCCCGCTATCCGCAAATTGGATACTTTTCTTTTTTGAGGATTGGCAGCTTGTTTTAAATCAAAAGAGGTAATCCTATAAGTATTCATTGTATACAAATGGCCATTTAATAAACCAAAAGTAGCCATTGACCCTGCTTGTCCGACAACCTGCGAACTTTGTACTGAAGAGGAACTGGATACTGCCAAGAAATTACCTGGTGCATCAAAAAACACTGTGCCTCTATCCTGTTGTTTGCAGGAATAATGAATGATTGTATCTTTTGTTTTGAATGAAGTAATAACACCCTGATCACTTGAAACCATTCCGTAATTATAGCTGGCATAAGGGAATGCTGCTTGAATTCTGTTTACTTCCTTTGCATGAAGCGGATCGTGTATGTCCAATGCTACCAGATCAATATAGCTATCTGCATATAAAATATTGTCTTTGATCGCTAAATCGGTATTACCGGGAATGTTTATGAAGGAAAGATTTTTGGGAGCAGAAGGATCAGTATTATCAATTACATGAATTCCTTTTCCGATTTCATTTAAAAATATGTATTTTCCATATAGATAAATTTTACCGTTATCTGTTATCTCCTTGGGATAATCTGTATTTACAGAAGCCCTGATAACCTCCAGGGATGTGTAAACAGGAATGTAAAGCTTATACGGTACAGTTTTTTCACAATCTTCTTTCAGACAGCCACTTTGGATCAAAGAAAGAAATACTATGGCCAATGCGATTTTGGAATAATGTAAAATAGATTTCATACGGGGAAAATTTGATTGTAAAACGGAACAGATGAAATAAGGTTACATGATAAGATTGTGATTTTACCAATAGTTCCCCTATCTTTGGTTGGTATGCGGTGATTTTGATGTTAATCCGCGAGGGGAATCGACCTACTTTGTACTAATTATATACCATGAAATATTTATCCATTTTGCTCCTTTTTATGTTTCCGTTTAAAGGAGTACTGATAGCCCAGGATAGCACGAAAACACCTATCCAGATCTCCGAGAAATATCTATCTACTGTAAAGAAAAAATCTGATAATATGGAGCGAAAAATCACTGCGAAAAGTGAGCAGTCCTTACGCCGTTTCATGAAGCAGGAAGAGAAACTGAAAAGGAAATTATCCAAAATAGATTCTCTTAAAGCTCAGAATCTTTTTTCCAATAGTATAGACTCCCTTGGAAAGCTCAAAGCCGGGATACAAGGAAAGTTAAGCCGCGCCAAAAAAATATTGCCCGGAGGTAGTAATATGTATCTCGATAGTTTGGGCAATACATTATCATTTCTGCAAGGCCCAAATTCTCTGCTCAAACAATCTAAAGGAGTTACTGATAAATTAAATGGCTCTATAAAAGCAGTAGATGAATTAAAAGATAAATTTCAACAGGCCGAACAAATAAAAGCATATATAAGAGAGCGTAAACAATTGCTGAAAGAACAATTGAGCCAATACGCCGGTATGACAAAAAATTTACAAAAAATTAATAAGGAAGCATATTACTATGCTCAGCAAATGAGAGAATACAAGGAAGTATTGAAAGACAAAAAGAAAATTGAACAGAAAGCAATTGAACAATTAAAAAAGTTGCCGGCGTTTAAAGACTTCATGTCAAAAAATTCTCAGATTGCCAGTTTATTCAACCTTCAGGGTGCAAGCAACCCGGCTAATCTTGAAGGACTACAAACCCGCGCCCAGGTAGAACAACTGATTCAACAACGATTGGGCAGTGGCCCCAATGCAGGAGCAGCTGTGAGTCAGCAAATGGCTGAAGCACGAAGCAGATTTGACGAGCTGAAAAGCAAATTCCCCGATCTCGATAACGCTGCTGAAATGCCGGATTTCAAACCAAACGAAATGAAAACTAAAAGCTTCCTGCAAAGACTGGAGTTTGGAAGTAATATTCAGTTTCAGCGTAGTACTAAATTCTTTCCTACAACCGGCGATTTTGCCGGACAGGTAGCCTACAAATTTCATAAGAACGGTAGTACAGGGGTAGGGGTATCTTATAAACTAGGAATGGGAACCGGATTTAATGATATTCATTTATCAGGACAGGGTGTAGGTTTACGTTCGTTCGTGGACTGGAAACTGAAAGGTACTTTTTTCCTGAATGGAGGATATGAACAGAACTATCAGCCTTCCTATGTAGGACTTCCGGATGGTACAGGGCAGCCATGGACTCAAAGCGGATTAATTGGTATCTCAAAGAAATATAAAATCAACAGTAAGCTCAAGGGAAATATGATGTTGCTGTTCGATTTTCTATATAACCAGCATGTTCCGAGAACTGATCCAATCAAAGTCAGATTAGGTTACAACTTTTAATATAAAAAGGCCCTGAAAAGGGCCTTCGTTATTCTAGGCTAGTAGCCAACATTTAACGTAATTATTTCTCTTTTATTGGAAAATACAATTGATATCTGGCGGCATTAATCTGGTAGAAAGGAACCAGCAAAAGATCATTATACTTTTCAGGCATCACTAATCCCTTAATCGAGAACGTTAAAGGAGTATTCTTTTCTTGCTGTATACTTTCCAGTAAATGATCCTGTTTGATAAGTACCGGCATTTCATTTATCGGATACTGCTTACCCAGCGCTACATGCGATATACGCCCGGTGTCTGCCATTAAACCGTTCATCTCATTTGTGTCGAGTTTTGCTGCCAGTACTAAAGGACCATACATAATAGCATAGTAATTGCTTTTATCAGGTATTTGCTGAAGCGATTTGTGCATTGGTAGTGTAATAACAATACGATCGTTTTTTCTCCAGTTATGTTCCAACTTCACATAACCAGTACTATTCTTTTTTACTTCGTATGGTTTGTTATTGAGCATTACTGATAGCGTACCTTCCTGAACCCAGGCAGGATAGCGTATATAGATATTTCCTTTTTCAGCTTTAGTAATAATGATAGTAGTACTGTCTGATTCCGGGAAACTGGTTTGCTGGGTAATCTTCCATGTACTGTTTAGCTCTGAAGGAATGAAAAGATTGATATACAGATCTTTGTTTTGCCTGGCATAAATCATCTCATTGTATTTCACATGATTTTCCATACCTGTTCCAACGCAGCACCACATACTGGTGGTGGGTTGTGAATAGGTTCTATAGTGGCCGGGCCGCATGGGTGTATGATATACAAAGCCACCGGTTTCAGGAAGTTGAGATGCCAGAATATGATTGTATAATGCTTTTTCGTAGAAGTCGATATACGATTGAAGTCCGTCTGTCAGGTACAATGCCTTGGTTAATTTCAGCATATTATAGGTATTACAGGTTTCTGGTCCTGCAACATCAGTCATCATCTTGGTGTAATCATCGATAGGATTGAAGTGTTCTCCCACACTATTACCTCCTATGGCTACTGTACGGTTGTTGGTTACTGTTTGCCAGAAAAAATGTGCTGCCTTGTTATACGCACTATCATTATCCAGGTCTGCAATCCGTTTGAATCCAATAACCTTTGGTATTTGAGTATTGGCATGTAATCCGGTTAGCTGATCTAACTGATTGGATAGTGGATTCAGGATAGCTTTCTGTGAAAATTTCCTGGCGGCAGTGAGGTATTTTTTATCACCGGTGAGTTGATATGCATCCGCTAATACTTCATTCATTCCGCCATGCTCTGTTCTGAGCATTGTTTCCATCTGTTCATCTGTTAATGCATTACTCAACTTTACAGCCCAGTCACAGAATTTTATCATCATTGGTAATGCCTGCTGCTGTCCGGCTATGAGATAGGCGTCTCTTAAGCCTGCATATACTTTATGAATATTATAGAAGGGTACCCACCTCTCTGTAACAGCCTTCACTCTGCCAGCTATGATAGCTGTCCACAATTTTTTACTACCGGGAACTCCACCTATATATCCGTCACCGTTGGCCTCCTGAACTTTTTTTAATTCATCAAGCATATAGTGCAATCGCTTCAGTGCTTCCGGATCTCCGGTGCTTGCATAGAGCAGTGATAAGGCTGAAAGGTAATGCCCTCCTATATGTCCGTCTAGTCCACCACTTTCCCAGTTATCATAAGCCCTGGCTTTAGCAGGCAAGTTGGCCTCTCTTAAATAGGGGGCCAATAAGCGGTCTGGGTCTAATGCCTCAATATAGTGCTGGTCTGTTGTTTGGGCCGACTTGAAAATTCCTGGTAAGAGTTTTACTTCCTGCAGTGAGAAGGTTTGCAATGGCGTTTGCGCACTGCCTGCAATCGCCATTATACTCAAAAATATAGTTAGGCAGTTCTTTTTCATAAAGTGGAATTATTAATTATGATTACAAATATAAGTGTTAATATGACAATTAATAATTGATGATTATTTTTTGGTAAAGAATTACATTATTAGGTAGAAAAAGGATTATGAATGGTTAAAAAAGTCTCATACCTGCACTTATAATTGTGATTTCGACATTTTACCTTTGTCTGGCCAGGCCGCCTTTGCCAAAAAATATCTTTCAACGGCACAACTAACGTTATGAAATACAATGTGAAATACCTTTACCTGCTTACTTTTTTAATGCTAATTACTGCAGTAGCAGCTGCCCAGCAGATGAAGCTGAATAGTAAAGAATACCTGGAGTACCAGGGCGTAAATGTGATGCTGGCGCATGACTTTTACCCGGAAGGGCATCAGGGAGGGGTTGGAATAATACAACATGGACAGCGTATTGCCACCAATGGTGATTTACGGCTTGAACCTACACCCGGCCAATGGTCACCCATTCCTAAAGTTGGAAAAAGAATGGTAGATAAAGCTAAGCAGATTGTTAGTGTAAGAATGGTATATCCTGATTCGGCCATTGATCGGAAAGGATTTAATCCGATCACTTATCCGGACCTGCATTTTGCATATACGATCAGTATGCAGCCGGCAGGTAAAGGAGTAAGAGTAATTGTGGATTTGGAAAAACCCTTACCGGATGAATGGATAGGGAAGGTGGGCTTTAATTTTGAATTATTTCCCGGTGCCTTGTTTGGTAAATCCTTCGCAATGGATCAACAGGTGGGCATCTTTCCTCAGCAATCGAGCGACCAGGTTTTCAGAAATCATGAAAACGAACTTGAAGTAAAGCCAATAGCCACTGGTAAGCAACTAACCATAGTTCCTGAATCCGATTATCAGCGAATGAGTATTGAAAGCATTCAGGGAGATGCCTTGCAATTACTGGATGGTAGGGCATTACATTCTAATGGCTGGTATGTTGTAAGGTCGCTGATCAAGAAAGGGGCAACCAAAAATGCAATAGAATGGATAATTACACCCAATGCTATTGCTAACTGGCAATCACCACCGGTAGTTCAGCTCTCACAGGTTGGATACCATTCGTTGCAGGAGAAAAAAGCAATTATAGAATTGGATGCAAATGACAAACGCAGGCCAGCTGCCCGGTTACTTCGTATCACCAGTACTGGTCCACAAGCTGTATTAACCGCTGCGCCGGAAGATTGGGGCACCTTTCTCCGTTATCATTATTTACGATTCGATTTTTCAAAAATAAAACGACCAGGAATGTATATGGTGCAATATGGAGATGTGAAAACTTCTCCGTTTGCCATCAACGATTCTATATACCAGGAAAATGTATGGCAGCCAACCCTCGCTTATTTTCTACCGGCCCAGATGTGCCACGTACGTGTAAACGATAAATACCGGGTATGGCATGGTGCATGTCATCTGGATGATGCAAGAATGGCGCCGGTCGACTCCAATCATTTCGATGGATACCTACAGGGGCATAGTACACTTACTTCGTATAAATCTGGTGCTACAGTACCACAACTAAATCGTGGTGGCTGGCACGATGCAGGTGATTATGATTTGCGGGTAGAATCACAGGCTGAAACGATCCATGGACTCACACTGGCTTATGAAAACTTTGGACTGAATTACGATAACACTACAATAGATCAGCTAAACAGAGTAGTAGAAATCCAGCAACCAGATGGGAAGGCAGATGCACTGCAACAGATAGAACATGGGTTGTTATCTGTAGTAGATGGATATAGGGCTTTAGGGCGGTTTTACAGGGGTATAATTGAGCCAACCTTACGTCAGTATGTTTTGCTGGGCGATCCCGTAAATCTAACCGATAACGTTGATTTTAATTCAATTCACCAGCCAGGGAGAGTGCCGGTAGTAGGACTTCCCGGATCGGCAGATGACCGTTGGGTATTTACAGAAGAAAATCCCGGCAGGGCATTGGAAGCAGCTGTTGCCTTAGCAGCAGCATCCAGGGTAATGAAAGGGTACAACGATACGCTTGCAAGGCAATCATTACAAATTGCAAAAGAAGTATGGCAAACCTACTCAGAAAAATATCCTGCCAGAAGTATCAGCCTGGCTGTGGAGCTACTGATAACAACCGGCGATCATCAATATGAAAGCTTTCTGATTTCACAACAACAAAATATTTCCCAGCAATTTTCCCGTATAGGCTGGGTAGTTAGCAGGGCATTACCATTAATAAAAAATGCAGATTTTAAAGCGGCAATGACAACAGCAGCGAAGCAGCTTTATGCTACTATTGAAGCAGACGGACATAAAACACCCTATGGAGTTCCCTATGAACCAAATATCTGGGGAGCCGGTTGGGGTATTCAAAATTTTGGGTACCGGCAATTCTTCCTGCATCAGGCTTTTCCTGAAATCATTTCGGATAAGTATCTGTTGAATGCTTTGAACTTTATTTTAGGATGCCATCCGGGCGCTAATACTGCATCTTTTGTTTCAGGAGTCGGAGCCAGTTCTATGACTACAGCCTATGGGTTTAACCGGGCCGACTGGTCATATATCCCCGGAGGTGTGGCTTCTGGTACGGCTTTAATACGGCCCGATTTTCCTGAACTGATGAAATGGCCATATTTCTGGCAACAGGGAGAATATGTATTGGGTGGAGGTACTACCGATTATCTCTTTCTGGTTTTGGCTGCCAATAAACTATTAAACGAAAAGAAATAAACGAATGAAACATATCCTATGTATCATACTTGCAATGACGGGTATACACGGTAGCTATGCGCAAAGTAAACCGGGCCTTGATTCATTGATCCAACAGTTCAGATTTGCAGCAAAGCAGGGATTGATAGATGTTTACTATCCGCGAAATACCGACACGCTTTATGGCGGTTATATCACTGGTTATTCCTTTGACTTCAAACCAGTAGGGGCGCAGGATAAAATGATTGTAACGCAATCCCGAAATGTCTGGACTACCGCCGAAGCAGCCATCTTTTATAAAGACACCAGTTATATCAAATTATCGCGACATGGATTTTATTTTCTGAGAGATAAAATGTGGGATAAGAAAGACGGAGGATTCTATACATTGGTAACCAGAGACGGCACTCCTAAAACCCTTGTAAAAGAAGCATATGGAAATGCTTTTGCCATTTATGCCCTGGCAACCTATTACAAGGCATCTAAAGATCGGGAAGCATTGAAGTTGGCACAAGCAACTTTCCAATGGTTGGAAAAACATAGTCATGATCCTAAATACAAGGGATACTTTCAACATCTCAGTAAACAAGGAGTTCCTATAGAAAGAACAGCCGATACACCTCCGCTTGCGGAAACCGGATTAAAAGACCAGAATAGCTCTATCCATTTACTGGAAGCTTTTACTGCTTTGTATGAAGTTTGGCCGGATGCATTATTAAAAACCAGATTACAAGAAGTATTAACCTTAATCAGGGATAAAATTGTGACAGATAATGGCTACTTGCAATTATTCTGGACTACAGACTGGAGGCCGGTTTCATTCCGTGATTATTCTGAAGAGTTGATCATGAAGAGTAAGAATTTAGATCATGTTTCATTTGGTCATGATGTGGAAACGGCTTACCTGATGGAAGAAGCGGCAACAGTAATCGGAAAACATAACGATCCCCTAACCCTGGCAGTTGGTAAAAAAATGGTAGATCATGCGCTCAAAGTGGGTTGGGATCAGCAACTCGGTGGTTTCTATGATGAAGGTTATTATTTCAAGGACAAAGAAGGTTGCACCATCATCAACAAAAGTAAAAATTGGTGGGCACAGGCTGAAGGACTTAATACCTTACTGATAATGGCTGAAAGATATCCTAATGATCCAATGCAATATTATCAACGGTTTCTGAAACTCTGGGAATACGTACAAACCTACCTCATAGACCACGAACACGGTGATTGGTATGAAGAAGGATTGGATAATGAACCATTCAGGAAAACTGCACTGAAGGCACATATATGGAAATGTACTTACCATAATTTCAGGGCATTAAGCAATTGTATTCAACGTCTCGAAAAGCTTAAGCAGGAAGGATAACAGCTGTGGAGTAGGGAGCATAGAATTTCCATCCTAGTTTCTCATACAAGAATTGACCTTCATGAGATGCCACCAGTATACCTTTTCGAATATTATGCTGGTGGCCAATATCCTGTAAGGCACCCATAATAACAGAGGCAAGCCCTTTACGCCGATGTGCTGCATCTGTGGAGATCCTGTCATAGATACCATAATCATTAACCAATGCAATTCCTCCTTTTGCAACCACCGTTTCCTGGTAGATGATTTCAGCTAGTGGAACAGGACCTGTATTGCTGATAACAAGCTTATATCCTAGTGGGAGTGGAGGTGCCTGCATTCTGTTGCCAGATTCATGTACCATCATATTGGTTGAGTCCTCGAGTTTCCATTTTTCCGAGAGCAATGGAGCAACTGTTTCGGCTGTAGCACAGGCTTTTAAAAATACATAAGGCTCCTCAATTGTTTGTGCGAATTCTCTGTATGAATTATTAGCTTCAGGAAAGATATACCGTGTTTTCTGATCCGGCCATCCCACATCTACTCTAAAAGCAGTATACTCTGTAGTAGGAGGTGCTAATGCGCGGGCCTTAGCCCAACCTTTAGCCCAGGTATGTATCAGAGAGGGATCAACTGTTTGGTGTAACTTGGTCATAGTGTATCTTCCAGGCAATACCCAAATGCTTTTTCCAAAGTCTTTTCACCAATACCAGCATAATTTGCTAATGCAATCATTGAGTATATTTCTCCACTTTGTAAGATATCTGAAATTTTTCTTGCGTATTGGGGTTGTATACCTGTTTTTGTTTTAATACTATTTTCGTCTAACGACAACCATTTCTCTCTGAAAAGTGAAAATAAGTCGTCTTTTGTATTTGGGTCGTAATCATATATTTCAATTTCTATTTTACACTGTTCTAGATATTCGTCCATAAGTTTTTTAACTTCGTTTGTATTCAGGCCTCCGTTGTGAGTTCCAAGTAAAGGAAAAGCAATTGAGGTAATACCTTTCTTTTCGTAGGTTTCTACAAACTTTTGCAATCCTTGTTCAATCCACTCTATTTTACTTGGATATTTCCAATGAAATTTTGTAGGAAAACTTAAAATCCAAGGGGCATTTTCTTGCTTGTTATATAGCCATAATGAACCAATTTTTATCAATTTATTTTTGCAATGATCTTTATATTCCGCGTACATTTTAGGATAACGAAGCTTGTGCACTAATGCAATGCCTTTTCCCATTACACCAACGCAATTTACGGTATTAACTAATGTTTGGCATTTTGAGTTAAATATGTTCCCTTTTATATGTTTGATTGACATTTTCTATTTCGGTTTTAAGTTGTTTATACATCCCCCAATATTCTGGTGCCATTTTTAATAATCCTTCCATTTCTTCAAATAATTTTTTCCCATTTTGATATTCAAAAAGATGTTCTAAAAATTTAAACCCTCCTTCATCTGTAGTATAAGAAGCAATATCACACTGATAATAAATCATATAAATATTAAAAAATATATTTATTGTTAATCCACAAGATTTCGATAATCTATAAAGTGAATCTCTTACTTGTGTGAGAGTTAATTTGGATTGAAAATAGTTCCCCAAATAATCTTCATCTAAAATTGCTAATATAATTGACAATTCCTTCTCAGAAAAATGTAGGTTTTGCCATAAACCTTTTACTATGTGTTTAGTATGTTCGTATTGTTTGTTTTTGTCTCCTTCAATATTGGCATTAGTTTTTCCTATGTCGTGAAGAATTAATAAAGTTCTAAACAATTCTAAGGATATGTATTCAGTGTAATTTGGAGCAAAATATTTTTCAAAAGTATTACAAACTAAATTGGTGTGTGTTTCTAATTTGTAATGTCTTATTTTCTGCAAAAAAATATCATTATAACCATTCTGTTTCAGCAAATTTATTGCATCAATAGGATTATAGAATTCCATACTGACAGTTTCTTGCCATTTTTTTGCTAAACTTTCATTATTTAAGTTATTCTCAAATAATCCATTGGTATATATAAACCAATTTCTTTTTGATTCGTCTATGAAATTCAATCTTATGATTTGAGTTAAATTTCCAAGGGAAACATAAGAATTAAAGATAATTTTGTCTTTCTCTATTTTGCTAACATTACCTGTAAGAATTTCTAATTCTTTGATGTTTGTTCCATTTAAAACAAAATACCCTTCACCCTTAAAATTAGTTGAAATGTGCAATTTTGATTCTTCTTTTTCAATTATTACCCTTGGGTTATGGTTATTGTAATAGCTTGTATTAATTACAATTTTTGAGATAATATCTTTGTGCTCATTCCCTAATAAATTTGTGAGTAGTGTTTTGTCTGAGGCAGAAGAACAAATAATTTCAAAGTCGGATAAATCATTAAAAGAAAGTTCATCCTTTACTAAAAACTCCTGTTGAGCATAATTTCTGTATCTGTTGTAATCTTCTTTTGTTGCAAACTGCTTTGGGGTGTAATATAAATCCTCAAACCCAAATTTGTTTATCATATTTTCTAGATTTCCAAATTTAGTTGAACTTGTTTGCATATTTCCATTACTGATACAACATTGGTTTTTATTTTTGAATAGCACTTCCTTAAGTGAAAATTTGAAAAAGATTGGAATAGGACATTTAGGAAAACCTAATCCCCTTGCTTTTTCATACCAGGATACCCAGCCATAATCTTTACTATTGTATCCGTCAGTCGTATTCTTTCCCAAAAACTCATTGTAAAACTGTGTTGGAGTTTGGGGTCTGAAATAAAAACGAGCATAGTCATGTGCTTCATCTCTGAGATGAACAACATTTCCTGCTGCATCGCCTTTTATGTTAGCTTTATTTCTGCTTTGGATTTTTCTGTTTTTAATTATTTCAACTGCATTTTCAATATGTGAAAAATGATATATACTTCCTTTCCAATCTGAGTATTGTTGCTCAATTTTATCAATGAAATTCAATGTTGGAGATTTACAAATTTCATCGGTAACATAACTTCCCAATAGTTCTTCTGCGCGTTTATTTTCCTTAAGTTTCGTCCAATTCCAATATTGCTTAAACTCCTGAATAATTTCTGTTGTGAATTGTATGTTTGTGTTTGATGAAATTAAATTCCAATTCAAATACTTTTTGAACTTAGTTAAAACTTGTTCATTTAAGGTGACTTTTCCCGATTCACATATAAAATGCCAGTTCCATCTGTTTTTAAAACGTTCAATGAAATCAATATCGTCAAAATTGATTTGCGGATTTTCTGTAATACTGTACCAATGCCATTGAGTTTCAAATTTGGCAAGTATTTCTTTGGTCGGATTTAAACCAGAGTGTTTCGATATATATTCCCAATCGATTTCAAAATCTTTGGTAAGGGTTAAGGTTTCAGTAGTTGGCAAGAATGATTTATGCCTTGAAACTGCTTCCCAATTCCAGGATTTAGTTTTTGTTTTCTCAATAAATTCGATGTTAAATTCAAGACTATTGTTATCAGATATATAATTCCAATCTAAATTTTTATCTAATAACTGTAAAATTGTAACATTACTAAACTCAATATTTTTGTTTTTTGAGATAGTTTGCCAATTCCAGTTCTTATCTTTTAATTCAAGAATAAGCTCGTTAGAAATTTCAACTTTCTTGTTCTCTGATAAAACCTGCCAATCCCAATTCTTGTCTTTGGTGGACAATAATAACCTGCTATCAATGTTTATGTCCTCCCGTTTTGAAAGAATTTCAAAATTTATTTTTGGAAATTGATGCAATACTTTTTCTAAATACTCTTTATTGTTATTATCTCTTTTTTGTTCAGTAAGAAATCCGCCATACTCAGTTAAGTAATCCCAATCCCAATTTTCGGTTTTATATTTCTGTAATATAATCCTGTTATAATTAATGTGTCGGTTTCGCGAAAGTACCTGCCAATCCCAATAATCTTCAAACTGATTTAAATACCGGTCAATGTTACTAAACCATTGTTTACCATTGTCCCAACTGTCAGGATTGAATTTTTGCCGAATAGCATGGCTTTCAGTAAAGATTGTCCAATTTATTTTTTTACGGTATTGATTAAGTGTTTTTATATCAGTTGGGAAATGCTTATGATTTGAAATAAAATCCCAATCCCATTCAAAAAAATTTGATTGATTTGTTGCTTCAACCATCGGGAATAATGTTTCAAAAGGAATCTTTGCAGTTAAAGTTTTCCAAACATCAATACGTATTTCCTTATCTATAACCGATAAACAAGCGGCGATTCTGGGAAGTTGCTTATCTATAATAAGCTCGTTTTCTATTGTAAAAACTTCGTTAATTATAAATTTCCAATCAATGAAACGTGCAAAATCTTCTAATCTATTAAGGATGTCTTCTTTATCAAGTTTTTGGGTGGCAATTTTCCAATCCCATTTTTCAAAAAGTTCCACATTTTCAAAACTGTCAAGGATTGCTTTTTTTGAGCTGTTTTCGGTAATAAAGCTCCAATCCCAAGGAAAATGAGGATTTGAAAAAATGTAGTCTGAATTTTCTTTTTTTGTTAACGACTTCCAAAATGGAGTTTGTTTTTCACTATCGGTTGTTTTGTGAAACTTTTCGAGGTTTTTATTCCAAAACGAAACATCAAAAGTGGACTCCAATAAGATCGTGTTCCATATTAACTTGTTTGAAAAAGAAAGGTTACTAACAAATGCATTTTCAATAAATGAAATATTGTTAATTAGCATTTTGTTCTGTGATATCGCTTCCCAATTCCAGTTGAAATCAGGAAATTCTTCAATCAAACTACCATCTGAAATGTGTTGACTAACATTTAGAAAACCATCCTCTGTCGCAATACGATTGTGATACCTTTGAAAAATAAAATTATTCCAGTCGACATTTTTGTTTGTATCAAAACCCTTGATATAAGATTTGCTTTCCCATTGGATTAGATTTTGTTGTTCAAAAAAGTCAATAAGGCCTGGTGTCCAAATATATTTTTGATGAGCAATAACAAACTCCTCAGGGGAATATTTTTTTAAAAGTATTTTAAACGATTCATCATTCAGGCATTTCGCGGATATTTCTTCATTGTTGAAAAAACGACTTAATACTGTATGCCAATCTAATTTCTTAGCAAGAGCTGAAATGTTTTTGTGTAGAAAATTGATATTAATTTTTTCCGAAATATATTTCCAGTTCCAATTTTTGGAAATCAGCGTTTCAAGTTTATCGCGATACTTAATGAATGTATTTTTGAAAACTTCGTTTTTGTTTTCTGTTATCGTATAAAAATCCCAGGGGAAATCTTCAATGTATTTCTCAATAAATTCGTCTGGTAGATTTTTGGATATATAGTTCCAATCCCAATCACGGTTTTTGAGCTTTATATTTAGAAGTAACGAAGTTATAAACTCAGTTTCTTTGTACGAAAGTTCTTCAAAATCCCAATTGAAGTTCTCAATGTGCTCCTTGATGAAATTATTGTCTAATCTTTCAGTGAGAGTTGTCCAATTCCAAAACTCAGCGTATTCCCTTATTACGGATTTAATGCTTTCTAGCGGCGCATTTTTAGAAATGGATGCCCAAATACTTCTGTCTCCATATTCAAGAAATAATTTGAAAATGTTTTGATCGTTCCAATCGAGTTTTGAGTTTTCCGCAAGTTCTTTCCAATCCCATAAGTCGATATATGTTTCAATATCTTTCAGGGAAATGAAATTTTTCTCTGAAAGGACGTAATGAAACATTCCCATTCTAAGCAACTTACTTTTTAATGCTTCATTTTCGGGTAAATTAATTATAAGTTCAATGTCTGGCTTATTTATTCCAGATTTAAGAATTGTAAGTTGAGATGAATTGTCAGCTGTAAGGGTTTTACATTCTAAAGAAATACTTTTGTAACTTATTATTGAATCACTCTTGTAAAGTTCTACTATTTCTCCTTGGTAAGGATCATTTCCAAAAAGTTGAAATTGAAGTTTCTGTTGTAATTCAGGATTTTCAAAAGTTGATTTATTAATTTTTCTATCATGAGATAACTCATTTTTAATATTGAATACACTTTCAAATGAAAAATCAAAATTCTCACCTTTGGCGGTTTGATTTTCGAAAAGCCCGGTTGTTGCTGAGTAATACCTATATTTAAGGTTACTTTGCAATGCTTCTTGTCCTAATTCTGTTAAATGAATAGTTTCGTGATTTATCTCAATCAGGTTATAATCAGTAAGACTTTTTAGATAAATCTGCAGAATGTCTTTTTCTGCCTGGTCCTGCAAGTTGAAGCCCAACAGAATTCCAAATTCTGAAAAATTGATATTATTTCCTTTAGTATTGATGATTGAACAAAATATTTCATCAATTTCATTTAAGCTAAATGCTTTTCTATATCTAATTTGATAAGAAGTAGATTTTAGAGTCCATTCAAATGGAAAAGTTATGTATTTCAAGTTACTGCTATCCATTGTGTTCAACTGCGTTTTGTAGTTCTTCTGCACTAATTATTTTCCCATTTTGTTGAATAGTCTCAAAAACATTCCTGTAAATGTCTTTTCGGCAAAAATGCTCGCTATTCCCAATGATAATAAGCAATCGCCTGGCTCTTGACAAAGCAACATTTAATCGGTTGGGTGATTCTGCAAAACCTAAACTTTCTTGCAATGGGTAACCTAATTCACCATAAATTTCATCTGGTTGTTGTCCTTGGAAAGTTGCAAGTTTGTTGCTTCGTACCATCGAAACAATAATTATGTTTCTTTCCATTCCTTGAAATCTATCAACTGTACTTAATCGAATTGGTACATTAATATGTTTTTCTTTCAGCATTTTGTTGATGTAATTAATTTGCTTTCCATAAAAACTTATAATTCCAATTTGTTTTTCTTCGAGGCTTTTATTTGACAACCATTCATCAAATTCATTTTTTCCCTGGCTGTTTTGAAGAATAGAAAGAATCCTATCAATAGCTTCAATTTCTCCAAAATTAACTCTTGATGTTCCTTCCTGAATTTCAGGGGTTGTTACGTTTATCCAAATTGTATGGATTTCAGGTGAAATAATGTTTTTGAATTGTAAGCCATGATACCTTGAATTCCATTTGTCAAACGAATTATGATAACTTTCATCTAATGGTAACCCGCAATTTAAGCCTCCGTCATTTTTGTAAAATTGTGCGATTGCATCATTGATTGCAGGGTGCATTCTGTATTGCGTATCAAACGTTCCTTTTATGCTTTCATCAATAGTTGTAAACAATCTTTCAAACTGCGATATTTCAAATTCTTTATGCGAAAGTGTTTTTGCTAATGTCTTTTCGCCTATTGAAACCAGTAACTCTTTGATTTCTTCACCATCAATCATTGGCGGCAATTGTCGATGGTCACCAACGATAATGGATTTCTTACCGTACAAAACAGGCAATGCAAGTTCGGGAGGAGTTGCTTTACTGGCTTCGTCTATAATTACAGTGTCAAAATCTATTTCTGTATGATTGCAAGCTCTTAAATCATGCTTTTCATAGCTTTCTTTTTTGAAAACGTTTAGATATGACCGAAAGAAAGATGTCCATTTGTTTTCTGAATTTAGTTTTCCGATCGAACTGCCTGTAGCACCAATCAAATTCACGTATTCAAAATATTTGTCAGCAAATAGTTCTTTTGTTTGATTACTTGGGTTTTGTATATAGTATCTCCATTTCTCTAAGGCTGAATCAAGTCGTTCATCATTTTGGACTGTAACTCTGTTGGCAATGTTGTTTATCCAATGAGAAACAGTGTTTTTTGTTGAAGAGTTTCCTTTGAACCAATCCCGAATGGCTTCAATCGAGTAAAAATATCCTTCTGATTCTAAGTTTCCGGTGTTTCCAAAACGAATGGGTTTTACAACATTATTTTCCTCGTTTTTCAACCTATCAATTGCATTATCAACAGCAAGATTAGTTTCAGAAGTCAAAAGAATCTTTTGTTTGGGATTTTTCCTGATATGTTGCCAAATTATTTCAGCTATTGCAGTTGATTTGCCTGTTCCGGGCGGACCCTGTATCAACGCCAATTCTTCCGCATAAAGTGATTTATATACCGCTTCTCGTTGCGATTTGTTTAATGATTTTGAAAAAAGATTATTTTCAAAGTCTTGCCATTCTATACTTTTTTCGTTTAGTAAATAATCTATGTTTTCAATTCTTTTGGCTTTTGTTGAATCGTATAAAAATACTTTTGCGTTGTCATTTGGTAATTTTGTTGTCGCATCATCAAGTTTAAATACGGTATCTTCTAATCTCTTTATTTTATCATTTTCGCCTTTTAAGTCTGGGAAAATAGCTTTTACTGATTGGGATGAGATATTTGTTTTTACTTCGTCAAGTCTATCTTCATCTACAACAAAATACAAATCTGGATAATCTACTTTTTGCAATTTTCCCAGATAGAATTTTTCTATTTGATTACTGAAATAAAAATCTTCTCTCAATAGTTTTGATAGCTTTTCTTCTTCCTGTTCAACTTTTAATTCAAAATTTTCTTCACAAAGATATTTTTCTTGGAAAGTATCATTTATAGTATAACTAAAAGTAGCTAAATCAATAAAATCATCGAATTGATTATGTAGTCGTGCAAGAATTTCAGTCTTATTTCCTGTTTTGTAAAATTGCCTGAATATTAGTTTTGCACCATTGGCAATTAGTTTTGTATTCAAATTTGGAAATCCTTTTTTCAATTTGGCCTGCAGTTCGTGTAAGCCTGTTTTAAACAGAATGTTAAATTTGTATTTGTGATTTTCACTTCTGTCGTAAATCTCAAAGAATGAAAATGATTTTATAAAGTCTAATTTTTCATACAATTCATCTTCCGTTCCAAAGTCAAAAGAAATAGTTCTATGCGTTTGGCTTATTTGAAAATTTTCTCCATGTATTTCAGCAAATAATCTATTCCAGAATAGCTCTTCATTTCTTTGAAGTTCATCGGCTCCCTTGTCTAGCTTTTTATAATCGAAGGTATAATCCGTTGTGTAGGAAAATTCAAATAAATTATCGGGGAAATATTGTACTAAAGAACCTTTTAATCTGAGGGCTTCAAATTTCAAATTAGATTCATGTGTTTCATAGAATTTATTATCATAATCAAAATAAAGACAATTGCCCTGTGGTTTCGGTAATGTTATTCCATTATTGGATAATTCTTCAATATTTCGTTTTAGATTTTCGGCATTTTGAAAAGTGAATATTAATCGATTGCCCCGTTTTATTAACCCAAAATGATTTTTAAAGAATTCATAAATGTTTTTATGTAATTCTCCAACAACTGTAATTTTATTGGCACTTTGGCTTATTTCAATGTTTCTGTAAAAAGTAGATAAATGAAAAGAGATAGAGGGTTTTAGTGGAAAAACTGCACCAGCTTTTTTATCGAAATTAATCCCCTGAATTTGACGTATTTTCTTCCATTCGTCCAAGGTTAAATAAATCAGCCCCGAATTTTTAAATTGATAACTTGTTGAAAGTTCACCAATTATTTTTTTCAATTCGTCTTTACTGTTGCTAACCTGGCTTGTTATTATTCCTTCAATAAGCGGATTTTCGTTAAAATCAATGTAACAGATTTCAGCGAGTTCTTTCAGTTCACTAAGGTTTTTAGGTGTGATATTTGCCGTGTTTTCAATGCTTGTCTGAATATAGCCGCTATTGAAATCGAAGTCCTGGACTTTGAAAATTTGTTCAACATCCTTCTTAAATACTTGTTTGAATATCTCCTGATCAATTGATAGATGCAATTTCAACCCATCTAGTTGAACAGACTTTAAAGTATCAATTCCAATAGGTTTAGATTTATGCTCTAATATTTTGGATTGTGCTGTAATGTATTTTTTCCAAATGTCCTTTTGACTCATATTATCTTTAACATTTTGTGACATCAGTACATTCTTACGGGTTTGGGATAAGTAATTTTACTTGTTACTAATTGCTAAATTTATAGGAAGAGGTCAACCTCCTGTCGTCTGTTTAACAACATATTTTATTAAAACTAAACATAATACTTTTTCAATAATAATCTCCTATCTTCCATTATAAATTTCTATAAGATAATTAGAGTAATAATGACGAGCAAATGTGCTTCATGAAAAGTTTAACAGGCTTGTCAATACCAGGGGCCGATAAACTTACTATTTATGATATGTGCATATTATCATCGAAAACCTATCCGGAGATTGAGGTACTGATAGGAGAAATTTACTTAGAATGATGAAGCCTTAGTTTTGACGATATGTTTCTTCCTTGGTGTATTTTTACTGAAAATTATTTCTAAAAAACTGTAATGAGAAGAGTAGTTTTATTATTTATATTGATGTTATCCTCTGTGGTATTTGCATTCGCACAGCAATCCAGCCTTAAGTCTGATGTGCAGGCACTTATTGCAAAGTCGAAAGTTTCCCGTGTTGGAGTCAGTGTTATCGGGCCCGAAGGGAACGATATTCTGGATTTGAAAAGTGGAGAGCGATTCCCTATGCTAAGTGTTTTCAAGTTTCACATAGGCCTGTATGTCTTGCATCTGGTAGATAAAAAGGAGCTTACATTAAACCAGTTAGTTCATATCGATAGCTCTGATTTAATGAAAAATACCTGGAGCCCCCTTGCTAAATTGTATCCTAATGGAAATGTGGATCTGCCATTGGAAAAAATATTGAGCTATACCATTTCTCAGAGCGATAATAATGGTTGTGATATATTACTTAAGTTGGTAGGTGGACCAGATTCTGTGCAGAATTATATGAAGAAGTTAGGAGTGAAGGATATTTCTATAGTGGCTACGGAACGTGATATGCATGCAAGTTGGGAGGCGCAGTATAAAAACTGGACCAGCCCATGGGCGGCAACACATTTGCTGAAGGCAATGGATGAAAACAGAATTTTGTCTCGCTCCAGTACAAGTGTGATGTTAAAGTTTTTGATGGAGACAGCGATCACCGACCGGTTGAACGGCCTGTTGCCAAAAGGAACTAAAGTAGCCCACAAAACCGGTACATCTGGTGTTTCTGAAGCCGGGCTCACACCTGCTACCAACGATATTGGAATCATCGAACTACCAAATGGTCAGCATTATTATATTGCTGTTTTCGTGAATGATTCATGGGAAAGTGACAAGAAAAATGCCCGGCTAATTGCAGAAATATCAAAAGCTGTCTGGGATTACCTTGTTAAGTCGAAAACAAGGTTAAAATAAAAAACAAGAATAGTTGTTTGAAGTAGTTTTAGATGACTCTTTCTTTAACAACCTTCAGATGGTTTCTAGACTTTAGAATCATCTTTCCTTTGAAGCCAATCAGCATAGCTGATAACACCTAAGGCAGGTTGGCTTGTTCCTTCTAAAATATGAATAAACTCTAATTGGTTACCATCCGGATCATCGAAGTAAAGAGCGAGAGCAGGCATCCAGGCAAAAACCATTGGTTTATTGTCGCCATTTTTTAGAAAATTGTAAGCCTTCAATCCGTTATCTTCCAAAAACTTATTCGCTGAGT
This sequence comes from Chitinophaga silvatica, assembly GCF_003419895.1. Lineage (GTDB taxonomy): Bacteria > Bacteroidota > Bacteroidia > Chitinophagales > Chitinophagaceae > Chitinophaga > Chitinophaga silvatica. The sequence goes on from NZ_QPMM01000001.1 coordinate 237,462, forward strand.
TTAAAATAAAATCTTTGCTACAGCTAAATGCAAAGTGTCTTTTCTGCAAATTTTCCTGCTGTTCCCATAAACCAAGCATTGCTTTTTTATTCTCGCCAATCCAAAGAAAAGCAATTGGTCTGTTATCATCATAATGAGCGAGCTCTAATCCTAATACTTCAGTATAAAACTGAACGGCTTTTTCTAAATTACTCACCTGAATATGAGTTTCGTATAATCCCTGTATCATTTCTTTAGTTTTAAATATTTGCAGAAGCCTTACCAGAAGCAATTGTATAAGCCTCTTTCAGTACTTCCGAGTAAGTTGGATGGGCATAACAAATAGAAGCCATATCCTTTGCTGTAATTTCGTATTCTAAACCTACAACCGCTTGAGCTATCAAATCAGAGGCTCTGGCACCGATAATATGCACTCCCAAAAGTTCGCCATATTTGGGCTCGGAAAGTACTTTTACAAAACCTTCGGTTTCCATACTAGCTCTGGCTCTTGCATTTACGGCAAATGGAAATTTACCTACGTTATACACTACTCCCTGTTTCTTTAGATCATCTTCTGTAGCCCCTACCGAAGCGACTTCTGGCCAGGTATAAACCACAGATGGGATGCGGTTGTAATGAATATGTGGTTTTTCACCGGCTATACTTTCCACCACAAATATTGCTTCTTCCTCTGCTTTGTGTGCCAGCATAGCACCACCGATAACATCACCAATCGCAAAGATATTGGAAACTGTTGTTTGAAGCAGGTTATTCACTTTAACTGTGCCATTCGGATTTAATTCTACGTTGGTATTTTCTAAACCTAAATTGGTCAGATAAGGTTTTCTGCCTACGGCAACTAAAATATAATCGGCAGTCAATTCCTGTTCTGTGCCTTGTTTATTTTTGAAATAAACTTTGGCTTTATCGCCCAGATTTTCAGCTTTGTAAACGGCTTCCTGAAGCTTAATTTCTACCCCTTCTTTCGTCAGAATTTTGGTTAGGGTATTACCTAATTCCTGGTCCATAGTGGCAATCAGGTTATCGGCATATTCTATGATAGTCACTTTGGTTCCAATTCTATTGAAGATTGAAGCCATTTCTACCCCAATTACTCCTCCGCCTATAATAACGATACTTGCTGGTTTTTCTTTCATTGCCAATGCTTCGGTAGAAGTGATAATTCTCTTTTTATCGATGCCAACACCTGGAATGGTTGCAGGTTTCGATCCTGTAGCAATAATGTATTTTTTCGCTTTTATCACAGTTTCTGTCTGGTTAGCATGGGTGATTTTCAAAGTTTCATTGTTAACAAAAGAACCTGTGCCTTGCAAAACTTTGATCTTATTCTTTCTCATCAAGAAATCTAAACCTTGCGTATTTTTAGCTACTACATCTGTTTTGCGTTTATAAAGTTGTTGAAAATTGAGCTGAACATCCGAAAATTGGATTCCATGAGTATCAAAATTTTTAACTGCATCGGCATAATGATGTGTACTATCCAACAGTGCTTTAGTAGGAATACATCCTACATTGGTACACGTACCCCCCAAAGTGCTGTATTTTTCTATTAAAACAGTTTTGTAGCCCAACTGAGCGCTTCTTATTGCTGCAACATAGCCACCAGGACCTGATCCTATAACGGCAATATCAAATTCTTCCATTTTATTATTTTGTTAATGTTGTACTAATGAAAATAAACCAATCGGTCTTTTTATAAGCAAAAAAAATTATACTTTTAAATTTGTAATCATTCTTTCTAAAAACGACATCACAGTTTTCAGTTCGGTCATTCTATTGTGTACCTTTGCTTGCATAAAGGCTCCTTCAATCATCGAAATCATAATTACCGCCACTTCGTTTGGATCCGTATCTTCTTTTATTTCCTTTCTCGTAATTCCTCGTTTAATTTGGTTCTCAATTGAAGTTCTCCAGAACTCAAGAGCTTCCTGTGCACGTTCTTTTAGCTGCGGGTGCGTATCATCGGCCTCTGTGGAGGTATTCAAAATTGGACAACCGGCTTGAAGAAATGTGTATCTAAAATAATTTTTATAGGTATTTGGGTAAACCAACAGCCTCTCAATAGAATTTTCTGTGGCCAGGATCCGCTCTTTTACATGCTGAGTTATCTTACTGAAATTGTAATCAAAAACTGTTAATGCAATCTCATCCTTGCTCTTAAAATTACCATAAATACATCCTTTTGAAAGCCCTGTTGCATTCATTAAATCATTGATAGACGTACCTGCAAAGCCTTTTGTGTTAAAAACATTTGCTGTCTTCTCAATGATAAGTTGTTTGGTATTTTCGGACTTTGATGTTTTCATTATCAGAGATTCTAATCAGCTACAAAATTAAAATAAAAAAAGAACAATCGGTCTTTTTTGTAAAAATTTAAGATACTTACTGGGTTAACACCAAAACAGAAACATCGAAGGAAACCTTTAATACTGGGTAATAGAGTGGATTAACTAATTTGGTATAAAAAAAAGCTAACCGTTTGGCTAGCTTTTTTTTTATTTAGCTGGTGTAATCACCACTTTTCTAAATTCTATAGGGCCGTGATCTCCCTGGAAGTAAATTGGTCCGGGTGCTCCTTCATTACTATCAATTGCACCACCAGTAATACCAGGAATTTCCTGATTGCTGATTACAGTTTTACCATTTACTACAACAGTAACCATGCGGCCTATCAAAGTAATATCGTAGGTGTTCCATTTGTCTGGCCCTAAAGTGTTGATTTCACTTGGAGTCAGAAATCCATAGATCCCGCTGAATAATACGCTGGAAGGATGTGCATCTTTTTTACTGTCTTCGATTTGTGTTTCGTAACGTCCTCTCAGGTATACACCACTGTTACTACCTTCATGGTAACGGAACTCGACATGCAGTTTGAAGTCGTTAAATGTTTGTTCTGTGTAGAGATTAGAACCGGAATGTTCGCTGGTCAGGATACCATTTTTAACTATCCATTGGTTTTCGCCGGTTGCTTTCCATCCGCTAAGGTCTTTACCATTAAACAGGTTGATTGGTTTACCCCAAACAGGTGCAGTGGTTCTTTTCAGAGAAGGGGCTTTCACTCCTTTCCAATTATATTTTTCACCTGTAGGCATAACAACGGTACCGTGTATTTCTCCATTGCTAAGCGTTCCTTCCAGCACCAGGTCTTGCCCTTTTTCCCATTGCGGAGGGATAGTAAAGCTGAACTTACCATTATCAAAATTTACTTTTGATACAGGACGCGCACTACCACTATTTCCTACGAAATAGCCTACTAATGTGCTGAATCCTGAAAGTTTTACTTCCATCCAGGATGGAGCAGAAGTACCATTCATATCGATGGTCAGATCCCATCTACCGATTAATTCTTTCGGGTCTGTCTGTTGCTGAACCATTGCTATAGCATTTTTGCCTGCAGCCATGCCAGGTTGAAAAGCACCTAAAGTCATTAATCCACTCAAACCTAATACAAGGAATTGTCTACGCATACAAGTAATTTTTCATATTTATGGAACCCAAACAGGGTCAATAAAGGGCTTCCAAAGTAGTACTTATTTATATATCATGCAATGACCTTGAAAAATTTTGTAAACAAATTTTTTAATGATTCGATTACAATTTTAATGAAAGCAGGGCGGGGATTGAAATTGAAGAAGGTTGAGTGAAAGTTTAATTTGCCCACAAACGTTTGCGCAAGATAGATCTTGAATATTTTATGATTAAAAATCTTTATATAAGTTCATGGAATCAAAAATCTATTTTTATGAAACTACTCCTCACAGCCCTAACGTTGTTTAGTTTAACAACAAAAGCCCCGGCTACTGTAAATCCTCCGGTTAAAGAAAGAACCACAACAGTGGCAACCCGGCAATCTTCATTTCCAAGAAATGTAAATTGGATTATTGCTTACTTTCCCGGATTACCAATGGTTTCTCTTAACTGGCCTGGCACCACTTACCCGGGAATTGGTCCGATTCAGGTAATATTTCAGGGTACTACCTACACAGTTGACCCAAGTAATGTTTCCTATCTGTTAATGCCTGGCATCACAATTAGCGCCAATACTAACTACACAATGAAAATTGCAGGAGTTAACTACTACTTCCGTTGGGATGGATCAAGCGGTCAGTGCACCATTACCGGTCATGATTGATAATAACCGGATAATTTTGAACAGTAACAATGAAGGCTATACGGATTAAAATTTCTGTAATGCCCAGGAAGCTCGACAGGCTGGTCGAATTAAATTTCGGTTAGCCTGTTTTCGTTTATCAACAATTCCAGGTTTCAAAGGTTATTACAATAAAAGCAAGTGCCATGACCAATCTAATTATTATTTCATATCTGAATGAAATACAGGCCAGAGAAGGAGCAAAAAGATTAGCCGAAATTGAATCGATCGGAGACATCACAATTTATGAAAGTGTGCTGTTCAAAAAAGATGAGAGGGATAATATTATCATCCTCCAGGAAGATATTTCAAGCGGTACAGGCACCATTGCAGGAATGGCCATAGGAGGGTTAATTGGTGCATTGGCCGGCCCGGTTGGCTTAGTAGTTGGATTACTGTTGGGAACACTAACAGGGATTGCCTATGAATCTGATAGCTATAGCTTTTCAGAAGATTTTGCCAAAAGAATTGCAGCCGGACTATTACCCGGAATGGCAGCCATAATTGCAGAAGTAGATGAAGAAGACCATGTGTTTTTAGATACCTATGCAAAAGAAACACACGGAACATTAATCCGTACTGATGCTGATGCCGTTTATGAAGTATTTGATGACAGGCAGGTAGAAGCCTGGGATGCACAAATTGCATCCGATAGGTCTAGGCTTAAAACCGCTACAGCATCAGAAAGAGATGCAATCTGGAAAAATATAGGCATCCTGAAAGAAAAAAGAAGGTTAAGACTGGCAGAACTAAAAACCGATGCAGAGAAAGCTGCTAAGGATACGAAGGGTGATGTAATAGAAACCAGGGCAGAATTCCTTCAAAACCGTATTGCCCGTTATAAGGAAAGAATTACAAAACTGGAAAACGAACTGAAAAGAATCAGACAGTAACGAAGGAACAGTCTGGCATACCCACCTGGAAAACAATATATTTATCTAGTTGTTGAACAGGTATGAGAAGGAATTACAAAAAAGCAGATTTGCCCGTTTACCAGATTCGCAAATATTTGGAACCAGGGCCAGTAGTACTGATAAGTACTTTGTGGGAAGGTAAGACCAACATCATGACTCAAAGTTGGCATACCATTATGGAGTTTACTCCCTCTCTGATAGGCTGCATGATTACAGCTGCCAATCATAGTTTTGAAATGATTAGAGAAAGTAGGGAATGTGTCATCAATATTCCAACCGTAGATCTGATCAATGAAATTATCGGAATCGGAAATATAACCGGTGATCAAACAGATAAATTCAAAAAATTTGCACTCACTCCGGAAAAGGGCCAATTTGTAAAAACTCCCTTAATCAAGGAATGTTACGCCAACTATGAATGTAAATTAATTGACGATTCTCTGCTGGAAAAGTATAATTTTTTTATTTTTGAAGTCTTGAGAGCGCAGGCAGCAACCTACCCCCGATATCCAAAAACTGTGCATTATAGAGGAGCTGGAAGATTTATGGTATCTGGTAAAGAACTGTCTTTGCCCCAAAAATTTAAGAAAAAGAACCTACTCTGATTTATGCTTGTTTCGAATGTTGTTCATCATGTAATTTTAGTTTTTATAATTGTTCTGTTGATAATGGTGGCTCGCCGCTTAAAGGTGGCCTATCCTATCATTCTGGTACTTGGAGGTTTGGTATTAGGTTTTTTTAGGTTGATGCCTTCCATTCAGATTGATCCGGAACTTATTCTACTGATCTTTATGCCTCCGTTATTGTACGAGGCAGCCTGGTACACTTCCTGGAAAGACCTGTGGCGCTGGCGTCGCGTAATTTCAAGCTTCGCTTTTCTTATTGTAATTCTTACTGCTACTGTGGTCGCCGGAGTTTCAACCTGGGTAATTCCTGGTTTTACTTTGGCTTTAGGCTTCGTGTTAGGAGGTATAGTATCACCTCCTGATGCGGTTTCGGCAACCACCATTATGAAATATGTAAAAGTGCCCAGAACTATTTCTTCTATCGTAGAAGGGGAAAGCCTGATGAATGATGCAGCCAGCCTTATCATCTTTAGTTTTGCCAAAACTGCTGTCATGACTGGCGCTTTCGTGTGGCAGGAAGCTGCCTGGAGTTTCCTCCTGGCAATAGTTATGGGTATAGGTATTGGTCTTGTTGTTGGTCTGGCTTATTATGCAGTACACAGGTACTTACCAACCGGCCCGGAAATAGATGTAGTGCTAACACTTACTGCTCCGTATGTAATGTACATCATCGCTGAGGCTTGCCATGGTTCCGGCGTTTTAGCAGTTGTAAGCGGTGGATTATTCCTTTCCGCCCATAGTCAGCATATGTTCTCCTATCGAAGCCGGTTACAGGGAGCCAGTGTATGGTCGGCATTAGTCTTTTTGCTTAATGGCCTTGTTTTTATGCTGATTGGTCTGGAACTTCCGGTGATCATTTCCTCTTTAGGAACTTCCAGCATAGGAGAAGCTATTAAGTATGGTGTAATCATTACTGTAGTATTGATAGTTGCCCGTTTACTCTCCACCTTTGGTACTTCCATATTTACAGTATTTATCAGCAGATATATAACCACAGCCGATAACAGGCCAGGATGGAAAGGCCCGCTGATTATAGGTTGGTCGGGGATGCGGGGTGTTGTGTCGCTGGCAGCTGCCTTATCTATTCCGGTGTATATGGATAATGGTCAGTTCTTCCCGCAACGTAGCCTGATCCTCTTTATCACATTTACAGTGATCCTCCTCACACTGGTGGTACAAGGACTTACACTGCCTGCCTTAATCAGATGGGTGAAACTCGAAGACAGGGATCATATGTTACCACATGCAGACCAGGAAAAGTTAATTCAGGACGAATTATTGGAAAAAAGCCTGCTGTTTCTTGATAAGCATTTTAAAAGGGAAGTCGCCACAAACCGCTCTTTATCTCAATTACATGAAGATCTGATTAATAAACGATCAATTGCCATGCATAATCGAAATGGTGATGGCGACTATGAGCAATACAGACATATATATCTTAAAATGCTGGAACACCAGCGAGCGGTTTTGCATGAACTGAACAGGCATCCAAGATTTGATTATGAGGTAATTACAAAGTATCGGGCGCTTGTAGATATTGAAGAAGAAATACTTCGAATGAAATACGATCCGGTTGTGGAAATGTAATAGTCGGAGCGGCAACGAATTTTTATACGGCGATTTTTCCTTATCTTAATTGAAGTAAAAATTCCCGATATGAAAAGCTCAACCACCTTGCCGCTTTTATCTCGATATGCCCTGCGTCAGCCACGCTTTACATTGTTGGATAGCCTGTATAACCGCATTGCACTGATAGCATTCTGCAGTGTGTTTAGTTTTCTGTTTATGTACATCTTTTTGCCATTTAATATTAATAAATGGTATGAAGGACAACAATTACCTTTAATTCCCTTATTCCTGATTTTTACAGGTTGTGGAGTGGTAGTGCTTTACATTACACAGTTTTTACTGGCTAAACTACCCATCAGGCAGAAACTGACCAATGCAACTTACCTATGCTGGTTTATCGGGGAAGTAATACTGATTTCACTATTGGTTACTATAGTAAATGTCTCAATTACCGATACCTTTTTCTTTACCTGGACGGAATTCATTAACACTCTCCATTATACCGGCCTGATTTTACCCCTGCCATATTTTATTGCCTTGCTTTGGTTTTATTCGAAAGAGCAGGTAATCAGACTTAGGAGTTTAGAGAAAAACAAGGAAGAAAACTGTTTGCAGATCAGAGATGAACATGATAAATTAATTCTTACAGTTCATCCGGCCAGACTACTAATGCTGAAAGCAGAAGACAATTATGTTCAGTTATATTATCTGGCTGGCCACACCTTATGCAAAGAACTGGTCAGAACTACCCTGAAAAAACTGGAAGAACGTTTGCCTACAGAAAATTTCGTCAGAGCCCATCGTTCTTATCTTGTTAATATTCATAAGGTGGTACTATTCAGAAAAAGTACCAAAGGGTATCATTTACAATTGGAGGGTATAACTGAGATATCGGTTCCTGTATCTGCCAGTTGCCTGCCAACTATACAGCAAAGATTCGCCCCGGAGGGTTAAATTTTACCCCAATATTCACCTATTTCACCCCAAACCCCTGATACAGCGATGGAAGGTCTGTTGGCTAATTGTAATATCGCAGTAATGCTAGCCAAAATCTATCCATTCATGCTAAGGACCACCACAACCATTATTCTCATTTTTTTATCATTTGGGGTGTATGCCCAACAGGTGATAACCGGAAATATTCGTAATAGTGTTACAAAAGAAGTAGTACCTGCTGTATCTATTTTAATCAAGGATACTCAGTTGGGGGATTATACCAACGACCAGGGGAACTTTCGCCTGACTATCCGAAAAGGGTTTCCTGTCACTATTATTTGTTCTTCATTAGGATTTGAAACTAAGGAAATTGTAATTACCGGCCCCGGACCTCAGCGTATTGAGCTGTTACCCGTATCGGTATTGGGGAAGGAAGTAGTTGTTTCCGCCAGCCGCTTTGTACAGAAAAAAATAGAATCCCCGGTTACGATCGAACGAATTGGTACCAAAGATATCATCAATTCACCACAGCCCAATTACTACAATATGATCCAGGGGCTTAAAGGGGTAGATGTAACTACCAGTAGTATGATGTTTACTACCATCACTACCAGAGGTTTCAATACCAGTGGTAACACCAACTTCACCCAGATTGTAGATGGGATGGATAACCAGGCTCCAGGCCTCAATTTCCCGATAGGTGCTGTTATTGGCCTAACCGAACTGGATGTCGATAACCTGGAAGTGCTGTCTGGCGCCTCTTCAGCCCTGTATGGCTCCAGAGGATTGAACGGAACAATGGTAATGACGGGTAAAGATCCCTTTAAATACCAGGGGCTGAGCGCTCAGATCACTCAGGGGGTAAATCATATTAAGAAAGGAAAATCAAATGATCCGCTGGGTCCTTCGCCGTACTACGATTGGACAGTACGCTGGGGTAAAAAGGTGAACGACAAATTTGCATTCAAAATAAATGTTCAGTATACCCAGGCTAAAGATTGGATGGCTTCCGATACCACTAACACAAGAGGATTGGGAGGGCCGTTACAGGACCCAGGTTATAATGGAGTTAATATCTATGGTAGTAATACCAATGCAGATATTAATCCATTCCTGGAAGGAGCAATGGCACAAGTTCCGGAATTAGCTCCGTTAATAGAACCATTATTGGCTGAAGGACGGCATGTGGTTGCAAGAACCGGTTATCCTGAATACGGATATCTAAGTAGCGATGCTCAACTTTTTAAGGCAAATGCTGAATTCAGATACAAGATAAAGCCAACCTTGGAAGCCATTGTTTCAGGTACTTATGGCCAGGGAAATGCTGTTTACAGTAACGATACCCGTTATGCACTGACCAGGTTTCACCTGGGTCAGTACAGAGCCGAGTTAAAAGCACAACATTGGTTTCTGAGAGCTTATACCAGCCGGGAAAATTCAGGCCGCACTATTATTGCAGGCCCAACTGCCCAGCTAATCAATGAAGCCTGGAAACCAAGCTACGACGGGAGAACCGGCGATGGCTGGTATCCTCAATATGTAGGCGCGTTGTTAGAGTCTATGTCTACCGGCGATAGTTATTTAGATGCCAGTAATAAAGCCCGGGTTTTTGCTGATCAGGGTATGCCGGCTGCTGGTAGCCCGCAATTTTTAAGATTAAAGGATAGTATTGCTGGTATCCCTACTTCTCAGGGTGGTACATTGTTTACAGATCGTAGCCGGTTGTTTAATACCGAGTTGCAGTACAATTTCACCCACCTGGTTCATTTTGCTGAATTAATTGCCGGGCTGAATTATCGCTTGTACCGCCTGGATTCAAAGGGCTCCTTATTCCCGGATATAAAAAGTCCTATTGATGTTGCAGAATACAGTGCTTATGCACATCTTACCAAAAAAGTTGCGCATGATAAATTAAGTCTTGCTGCCGCTTTCAGGTACGATAAAAATACGCTGTTCGCTAAGCCTCGTGTAACTACCAGGGTATCTGCTGTATTTGAAGTAAACAAGGAAAGTTTTATTCGTTTCTCTTACCAGAATGCATATAGCTATCCTTCAAATATTCAGGCATTGCAAAGTACACTGGTCGATTATAATACCTATGCATCAGGCGGTAGCGACAGGTTGTTGAATGGAGTTTATCAGTTTGATAAATATCCGGCATATACAGTACAAAGTGTAGATTCATTTCAGCGTACGCAGAACCCTGCAGACCTGAAGTTGTTCCAGCTCAATGATATTAAACCACAATCGGTAGATGCATTCGAACTAGGTTATTCTTCTTTGATTGGTGGTAAGGTATTGATTGATGTATTGGGTTATTATTCTACCTGGAAAAATTTTATCGGATATGTTAATGTAGCGAATTCACCAGGTACTACCGATCCAACTGCCTTCCTGGATCGTAGCCAATATATCCAGTATAATATTGCTTATAATGGTGCGGAGAAAGTGAATACCTATGGTTATGCCGCTAGTGTGGGTGTAGATTTATCGCATCATTTTATGGGAAAAGTGAACTTCTCATCCGACTTCCTGAAAAACAGGAATAATAGTCAGGTTAATAACTTCAATACACCTAATTATAAATTCAATGTGGAATTTGGGAATACCGGATTTGGCAATAAAGAGCGTTTCTCTTTTAACACAACTATGAGATTCAGACCGGCATATTTCTACCAGATTGGTTTTGCAAGTGGTACCGTACCTGCATCTGCAGTGATAGATGCACAGGTTAGCTATCGTTTGCTACAGGCGCATAGTACCATTAAACTGGGCGGAACAAACATTACCAACACCTATTACAGAAATGGTTTTGGCAGCCCCGCAATAGGAGGGATGTATTATATAACTTATGCTTATAACGTTTTTTAATCCATTTTAAATTATTACTGAATGAAACAGTTACTTGCAGGATTCATGCTATTGTCGTTCACCGCTTGTTACCAGGGTAATACGAAAAGTGAGGATGGTTATAAAACTGCTCTGAGCTTTGCACCGGGTGAAGAATCCAAAATTGAAGCTGCGTTATTATCACTTACTGATAGCACAAGAATTACTTTAAAAGAAGGTACTTACAAATTCGATAACCTGAGTATTGCTCAGTTAAAACATATATTGATTGAAGGTGCCGGAGCCGGAAAAACTGTTCTGGACTTTAGTAGTCAATCTCAAGGTGGGGAAGGTATTCGGGTTACCGATGTAAAAGGATTTACGATCAATGGAATGACCCTTAAGGATAGTAAAGGAGATCTGATTAAGATCAACAAAAGTGAGCAGGTTGTGATCGCTGATTTACATGCTATATGGTCGGTGGCTGATTCAACCAGTGGTGGTTACGCTATTTATCCGGTAATGTGCAAGAATGTTTTAATAGAGAATTGTTATGCAGAAGGGGCATCCGATGCTGGCATCTACGTAGGGCAAACCGATAGTGCTATTGTGCGTAAATGTAAGGCCTATAAAAATGTAGCCGGATGTGAAATAGAAAATACATCCCATGCTGAAGTTTACGACAACGAATTTTATGGCAACACTGCCGGCTTCCTGGTATTCGATTTACCGGATCTCTCTAAAAAAGGAGGATATGTAAAGGCTTACAATAATTATCTGCATGATAATAATGAAAGGAATTTTGCAAAATCGGGCAGCTTCGGCTCTACCTGGGGAGTAGGTAATGCGGCGCCGGGCAGTGGTATTGTAATTCTTGCAGCATCAAATATTGAGTTATACAATAATCGCATCATCAATAATAACTCTAATGCTATATCTGTAGTATCCGGATTTTTTATTGACGAAAATGCTGCCGCAAAAATGAATGATAACTATTTCCCTATACCTAGAAATATTCATATTCATGACAATGTAATGCAGATGGATACCGCATTCCCGGCAGCAGTGTATGAACATCATACTGGTAAGGTGCTTGTAGGTATTGAGCAACAACTGAATGCAATGGACCCTTCAAGAAAAAATGCAAGAATACCTTTCATCGCTTATGATGGTATTACCACGAATGTACTTACCAAAGGTACCGCTGTAAACCCGGATTCCTTATGTATTCAGCAATCAGGCCCTAATCTGTTTGTGAATATTAATGCAATGCAAATGAAAGATAAGGGATGGAAACCCAGTACAGATATTACACCATACGTTTGTAAATAATGTTTAAGGAAGATGAGGAAGTTTTGTTGGTTAATCGGAATTTTTGGAATTTGGTTACTATTTATTCAGGCTTGTAACCAGAATACCGCACCGGTTGTATTTCAGTTTAAGGATAAACTATCGGACTACGGCTTTTTTAAGGGTACTTTAAAATTGTTGCAGCCAGAAGAAAATGTACTGCCTTATGAGTTGGCGACACCGTTGTTTACTGATTATTCCGTAAAAGACAGGTTTATCGTACTGCCACATGATAGCGCCATGCGTTATAAAGGGGCCGGGTTACCGGAATTTCCCGATTCGACATTTATTCTAAAGAATTTTGCATATATCAATCCCAATCATGAAAAAGTGATGATAGAAACCCGGATCTTATTCAGAGATCCGGCCGATCATCAATGGAAAGTCATGAATTATTTATGGGATAGTACACAAAACGACGCTCAGAAATGGATTGTAGGCAAGAAAATTCCTATTTCGCTGATCGACGAATCGGGAAAAGTTCAGTCTACCGTCTATCAGATGCCTAATACGAATGATTGTAAGCGATGCCATATCAATAACAGTGTTCTTACGCCAATTGGTCCTAAAGTCCGGAATCTTAACTATACGAGGCACTCGGAAACGGAAAATCAGCTGCTGAAGTGGGCTGGGATGCATAAACTGGCAGATTTGCCCGATCTGGCAACTGTGTCAAGGCTTCCCGATTACAAGGATAGTCTGAAATTTACGGTAAATGAGCGGGCAAGGGCCTACCTGGATGTTAACTGTGCCCATTGCCATACAAAAGGCGGGGATGCCTATAATACTGGCCTGTTTCTAGAATATGAGCAGGCCGATTCTAATCATTTAGGGCTCTATAAATCGCCTGTTTCGGCAGGTGGAGGCGCCGGCGGATTGGATTACGACCTGGTTCCTGGTAGTCCGGCTCAATCTATTTTGTTATACAGAATGAATAGTGTAGAGCCTGGTACAGCCATGCCGGAATTGGCAAGAACAGTGATCCATCGGGAAGGAGTGGTCTTAATATCGAAATGGATCACTGAAATGAAGCATTGATAATCAATGTATTAATGCGAATTGATCAATTTTTTCCGGATTGCGTAAATGCTTTTCCCGATCTGATCATATTAGGAATTAATGTAGCCGTTTCTTTGCCGAAAATTATTTGGAATTGAAACAGTTTTACTTAATTCTCAGCCTAATTCTGGTTAATCTCGCTGCAATAGCTCAACACGGACACATTAAGGGAAAAATTACCTCGGCAGATGGTGAACCAGCTGCATTTGTAACTATTGGTATTAAAGACACAAAGAAAGGAACGTTAACAGGGGAAGATGGACTGTTCTCACTAAGAAATATCAAACCGGGAAAATATGTATTGGTGGTTTCTTACACTGGTACAAAAACCTTAAATAAAGAAGTTACCGTAGAATCTGACCGTACTACAGAATTTACCTGTGCTCTGGAAGCAACTTCCAGTCAGCTGAATGAAATTGTAGTGGCAGGCGCTCACGGTAAAACAATTAATAAAAGATCTCTCAGCATCGGAAAATTACCGATTGCCGCGATGGATCTTCCTCAAAGTGCTACAGTAATTGGCCAGAAAACGCTGGAAGAACAACAGGTTCAGAGAATGAGCGATGTTGTTAAGAATGTAAATGGCGTTTACGTAGCTTCTATGAGAGCTGGTACCCAGGAAACCTTCAACGCTCGTGGTTATGGTTTCTCCAGCACCAATACTTTTAAAAATGGTGCCCGCGTTAACTCTGGTGCAATGCCGGAAATGAGCGGACTTGAAAAAGTGGAAATACTGAAAGGTAGCGCTGCCATCCTGTATGGTAATGTTGCTCCGGGTGCTGTAATGAACATGGTTACTAAGAAACCTAAATTCGATTTCGGTGGAGAAGTGAATCTGCGTGCCGGTAGCTATGGTTTATTAAAACCTGCTTTCGATGTATACGGTCCTATTTCCAACAAAGTAGCATACAGAGTAAACGGTACTTTCGAAACTGCTGATAGCTACCGCGATCAGGTACATAGCAAACGCTATTACATCAATCCATCAATGCTCTTCAAACTCAGTGATCGTACCGAATTGCTTGTGCAGGCCGATTACCTGAAACACGATTTTACTCCTGATTTCGGAATAGGTTCAATTAATAGTACAGCTATTGCAGAAGTACCTCGTAATACTTTTTACGGCGCTCCATGGCAATATGCACATACCCAACAAACCACAACTTCTGCAAACCTAAAGCATCAGTTGAACAACAACTGGACTCTGACTGGTAACATTGCCTACTCTAAATACGATCGTAATTACTATGCGGTTGAAAGAATTCAGGCAGATGCAAAGGGAGAGTGGAAACGTCCTTTAGGAAGAAATGCAACCAACGAAGATTATTATGCAGCGCAGGTAGACCTGACTGGTAGATTCAAAACCGGAAATGTAGAACACACTGTATTGGCTGGTGTAGATGCAGATCGTTATCTGACTGGTGCCTACACTTATGGTGTTCCAACAATTCTTCCAAAAACAGCTGGTATCTATGATAGCGTGAACGTATTTGACTTAAACAAATACCCACGTCGTACCGATATGCCTGTAGATACATTAAAATCTTTGACTAACACCCCAATCAACAGAGTTGGTGTATATGTTCAGGATTTAATCAGCATTTCTGAAAAGGTGAAAGTGCTGGCCGGAGTAAGATTCTCTTACTTACAAACTGAAAACACTATTACCTATGATATGATTAATGGTGGTAAAAAGAATAATAACAATGCACGTTACGATAATGCATTTTCTCCTCGTATCGGTGTTGTTTATAAACCAATTCCTGCTACTGCCATCTTCGCGAGCTATTCTACTTCATTTACGCCAAACACAGGAAATGATATCTACAGCAACCCATTACCTGCATCTACTATCTCTCAATATGAGGTGGGTGTGAAAAATGATCTGCTTAAAGGATTATTATCTGCTAACGTAACATTATACCGCATACGTAATAACAACTACGTACAAACTGCACCATTCGATAAAGATGGTAAGCAAAACAATAACACTAATTTTAAAGCACTTGTTGGTGAAACTTTAAGCCAGGGTGTTGAAGTAGATTTGGCTGGTCACCCGCTTCCAGGATTGGATGTAATTGGTGGCTATAGCTATAACAGCATGACCATCGAAAATGGTGCAGGCACCAATGGATCAGTAAGTGGAGAACGCCTGGTTGGTAATCCAAATCATACTGCTAATGCCAGCGTATTCTATACTTTACAGCAATCAAAACTGAAAGGCCTGAAATTTGGTGTGGGTTACTACTACATTGGTCAACGTTTTGCAGGTTGGAACAATACTACTGATGTTAATGGAAAATTTGATCCAGCTGTAGGCAACCGCCTGATTTCAGTTCCTGGTTTCTCTACTTTGGACCTGAGCGTAGGTTATAACTACAAACGTTTTGGTATCATGACTAAAGTTTCTAACGTTACTAATACTTACAACTATTACGTACACGAGAACTATAGCATCAATCCAATTCCTCCTACCCAATTTACAGGAACTGTTTCTTACAAATTCTAAGATAAATTTTGTCCAAATAGTAAGGCGCTTCAATTTTGAAGCGCCTTTTTTATTTTTAGGTTGATGTTATATATATGTAAATGGATTTCTAAATTTATTTGATCTTTAATTGCTTGACTTATTTTCTGTGACCGTAAATTGGGCGGGGGCAAGCCTAATGCTATTAAGTTAAGAGGAATAGGCGTTGTTTTTATTGTTTTTAAGTGATTGATAAATTTCCTTAACCGTAGTTAGGGCAGGGGTAAACCCTGTCCCTACAGGGCTTCAGCACATTACAGTTTCTATATTGTAGATTTATTTCTTTAAAGAATTGAAATTAGTAGATTGCCATTTAACATGAAATATATCTACCTGATGAAAATATAGTTTCGATGAAATCCTGTAGGGGCAGGGTTTACCCCTGCCCTAACTACGGTTAAGGAACCAAGTCCTTTAAATCGAATTCAATTCGATCAACATCCTTCCTCTTAACTTAATAGCATTGGGCATGCCCCCGCCCTGCCGGCAGCTACAGAAAATAAGTCAGGCAATTAAAGATCAATAAATTTAGAAATCCATTCTCATAATCCAATTGGTATTGAGTTTCATCAGATTGAAATCAATATAAAACCCATTTTCAGTATTGATCCAATCAAACAAATCCATCAAAATAAAATCAATCCCCATTCCGCTTATCAAATGTTATACGCTCCCAAAATTTATAGCTATTATATTTATGGAATATTAATCCTGTGAAAAATGAAATCAATTTTTCTCTTTGTCGGACTGTTAACAATTACGTTGTCAATTCAGGCACAAAATTGTAAGCAATGCATGGTAATAGCCGAACAGTCGCAGAATCGTATAATAATCATTGATGCTGCCAATAGTGAAATAGTTTGGGAATGGAAGGCTGCCAATTCAAATGTGAAACCTAAGGATGTAAAGTGGTTTAATACTCCAAGTGATGCCAAGGTCGTTTATAACAGCCAGTATGTATTGATGAATGCATCGGGTGGAGGAGTGGCACTAATCAGAATTGCTGATAAAAAGACAGTGTTTTATGCTTATGCAGGTGGAAATACCCATTCGGCCGAATTATTACCTGATGGTAATATTGTTACAGCATCCAGCACAGATAACTACCTGATGCTCTTCAAAACCGATACAGTCAATTATCCGGAGGTATATAAGAAGAAAATTTATATCACTTTCGGTCATAATGTGGTTTGGGATAAGCAGAGAAACAGGTTATGGTCTGCCGGTCTGGATACCCTGATTGCCTTTAAATACAACTATGATTGTGAGCATCCCGATTTGATTGAAGACGCGGTATATCCTATTCCGGGAAAAGATTCACATGATCTTTTCCCTGTATATGGGTCCGGCACTCAATTATGGTTCACAAATGAGAATAATGTTTACCAGTTTGATGTGATTACCAAAAAGTTTGTGCAGGCAGAGGTTATTCAACAAGACATTAAAAGTATTTCCAATGGCCCTAAAGGCTATCCGACCATTATCGTTAAGCCCAAGGAACAATGGTGGACAGATGAGGTGCTGGATGCTGCTGGTAAGCGTGTTGCCGGGCAAGCGGGCTGGAAAATCTACAAAGCCAGATGGGTATTACCAAACGATTTTGGATATCCTAAAAATCAGCAATTAAAGTTATGTAAATAGGATAGTCTTATGCATATGAGCCCATCTTTAATAGCTTTGTACACTAATTCACTGGTATTGGTCACTTCCATTTTAAGCAACATATTCTTTCGATGGTTGTCTACTGTATTTTTACTAATACCTGGCAACCCTGAGATTTCCTTACTGAGCCTACCTTCAATCAAATGAAAAAGTACCTCTCTTTCTCTGTTACTTATTAAATTGATTTTGAGAGGAAAGAGTTTTGAACATCAACGTTATGATAGGAAGGTTCTCCTTCCATACCAATATAGGACATAATTGGCCGACCCGATTGTTTTAAGATGGGTAATAATACAATCAGGGTTCGGAATACCTGCACAGTGTCTTGTTGATCTAATATTGCTAATATCAATCATTTCCAGAATTTTTAGTTATAAATAGCTATTGCAGATGGAAATATCTGCTGTTAGTTTTGTAACAGCAATGTGTATACGATAATGAGATCTGATATGTAATAATATAAGTAAAAAAATTAATGTTTATTTCCTTGATGGGCCTTGATTTAATTTTTTATTGCCTGAACTCTATCAAAAAGTAGAAAATTACCTCCTATCTTATGATCTGTGCCACAAGGGTACTTTTTGGATATCCATAACTGTTGAAAAGAATGAGTAAATCTGATTGTTTAGTGGCTGGGAAAAAGTTTACTAGAAATAAACAGCCATAAGATTTTAAAGCCAATATCAGAACGAAATATTATACTCCCAAACTAATATATTTTATGAATTGTTCTTTAAAGAGACATTTAGCATTATTGATCGCTATAGTATTATTTGCAGCTGCCTGTAAAAAAGATAAAGCACAGCCAACTGAGAATCGGGATGCTGAAAACCTTGTAAAAGCATTGAACGGACAAGTAGCCAAAATTGATAGCCTCAGTGAATTTGCTCCTTACCTAAAAACCTTGCAATTAAGTAATGAAGATGTTGCCCAGGGTATCACTGTGTTTGCTCCAGTGAGCAGCGCCTTTAAAAATTCCGGTGGCCGTAAGGCATCGACAGAGAATTTGCAGTTGCGTGAAAGCTTGCCCGACTCTTCCGACTTACAGGATTATGTGGTGAAAGGACTTATCAGTGCCAGCTCATTGACCAACAACGCGCATTTCACCAGTATGAGTGGAAAAACTTTGACTATCACCAAAACCGGCGACGATATTCGGGTGAATGGCGTTCTGCTAACCGCAAAAGACGGAATAACTGGCGATAAAACGATGATCTATACTATTAACGGGCTATTAAATACGAACCCGTCACTTGTCATTACAGTATGGGATGCCACAAACTGGTCTGCCACAAAACCAAGAGGGGTAGTAACCGGAGGGGCAGTGGTAGCGTTGTACAGTTCACGTGGAGATTATGCAACCGGCAAACCCCCGGCTTACACCACCGAAACAGATAACAATGGAAAGGCAAAATTCAACAATGTTGCTGTAGGTACTTACTATGTTGTTGCTACAAAGGGGGATATGAGCAATATTTTCAAAGAGAAAGGATTCTGGAACCCGCAACCTGTAAATGGAGTCCTGGCAGGATATGCATTCGATTCACTTTTCCAGACCCAGGCTGAAGTAACTTCCAGTCCACAACAGCCCAATGCGGCGCCAGGGAATTTTCGCTTCCTGGATGCTAATGGTGATGGGCGCATTGACAATAACGATTTCGTGGCATTACCTTATGCTTCGGTAAATGCGCAACAAGGATTGGCTGCTTCGGCCTCGGTGTTAATTGGTTATAGCAATAACAACAATCTGAAGGCGATTACCAGTCTGGAAGCCGCTACTGCCTTATTGCAAAGCTGTTATGAAGTGGAAGCTCAAGCATTTCTCAATTTTACGATGCTGGATGGCTATCTGAGTGATAATGCAGATGCTACTAGCGCAAAATGGCAGGCTATAGATAATTTTGCATTTACACCGCAAGAACCTGTATTTGCCAACCTATGGAATGGTGCATATTTGCAAGCATTGCCGCAGCTAAACAGGATAATAAGAGATGTACCGGGATTGCCTGATTTAACTGATAAGGCTACCGTAATTGCCCAGGCCAAAGCGCTTCGTGCATATATTTATCTTCAGCTATATACTTATTTCGGCAATATCCCTGTGCTGAACGGCGTAATAATCCCACCTGATTTTTCAAATGCCAATAATCGCCAGTTGGTATATGAACAGGTGAAGAAAGACCTGGAAGAGGCAGCTGCCGGATTGCCTCTGCAATGGCCACAGGATCAGACCTTCAGACTCACCAAAGGAGCTGCTTCAGCGCTCCTCGCAAGAAATGCACTGCTGCAGAAGGATTATAAGAATGCAACAATCTATGCCCAATCAGTGCTGAATAGCGGTATATACCAGTTGTTACCGTCTTACACCAATATATTTACTACAGCTCCAAATGCTGAGGTGATATGGGATCTCTCTGGGCAGGCTCAATTGTCTGAGTTCAATCCGTACTTTATTTATGGCGGCATTCATGGTAATTTGCCCACCAGTAGGTGCCCTACCATCAGATTGGGAGAAATGTACCTGATAGCAGCAGAAGGATTGCTGGAGCAATCAGGTGTTACGCAAGATGTTGTAAACTATAACAACCGGCTTTGCAATCGTCTGCCTACCGGCCTGTTGCTGTCTATGACTAATACAGCCGCCCAGGTCAGGAGCACATTAAGGAATAACTGGAACGAAGAGATGCTCAGGGAAGGTAACCGCTTTGTGTGTTTGCAACGTTGGGGAATCGCACAGTCCGTATTGGCTGCGAAAGGTTACACAAGCCCTAAAAATGAATTGTTGCCGATTCCAATTGACTTTATGATTAATTATAATGGAATGAAGCAGAATCCAGGGTATTAGTTGATGCAAGGAATACTTTCACAAAAAAATAAAAATTAAATATAGTATGGAGGCCAGCTTTGATTCTTTCAAAGCTGGCCTCATACTATGCTATATAAGTGAAGGCTGATCTATAGCTTTGTCGGATTCTTCGTACTTTTGCGGCAATGCAAAAAAATAGTAACAAATTTGGTAATATTCTTACCAATCTGAAGATCGATGCTCTGAACGAAATGCAGGAGGCATCCATAAAGGCTAACCAGGAGCATAAAGATGTGATCCTGTTGTCGGCAACCGGGTCCGGAAAGACATTGGCTTTTTTACTGCCTGTACTGGAAAGACTGAAGGCCGATAATAAAAAAACTCAGGCGCTTGTGGTGGTGCCTTCCAGAGAACTGGCCCTGCAAATAGAAAAAGTATTCCGGCAGATGACCACGGGCTATAAGGTAACTGCCTGTTATGGCGGACATCTCAGAGAAACCGAAGAAAACAACCTGATAGAAGCTCCTGCACTGATCGTCGGTACCCCCGGCAGATTGGGCGATCATATCCGCAGAGGAAATATTGTGACCGACGGAATAGAAACGCTGGTACTCGACGAATTTGATAAAACACTGGAACTGGGCTTCCAGGAAGAAGTAGGCTTTATTGTAGAATCTTTGCCAAATGTAAAAAAGCATATTCTTACATCCGCTACTGAAGGTGTTGATATCCCGGAATTTTTAGTGTTGGAAGCTCCGGCGCGCCTCGACTTCCTCCCGGAAGATGGAAACACCGCTCCAAGACTGGAATTAAAACAAGTGCTGGCTCCTGAAAACGATAAGGTAGATACACTGTTCAGATTAATTTGCCATTTGGGTAACAGATCTACCATTGTATTCTGCAACCATAGAGAGGCTGTAGAACGTACCAGCAAAATGATCTCTGAAAAAGGGATTCTCAACACATTCTATCATGGTGCTATGGAGCAGCGCGATAGAGATGTTGCTCTTACAAAATTCAGAAACGGAACCGTAAATGTGCTGGTAACCACAGACCTGGCGGCCAGAGGACTGGATATCCCGCATATCCGCTACATCATACACTTCCATCTGCCTCATACAGAAGATAGCTGGACTCACAGAAACGGTCGTACTGCCCGTATGGAAGCTAGTGGTACCGCTATTGTTGTGCTGGCACCTGATGAAAAATTAATGTCTTACCTGGAAGAAGAACAGGTTAGTACCATAGAATTACCGGAAAAAGCGGTTTTGCCAGAAAAACCAAAATGGGTAACAATATTTATAGGTGCAGGTAAAAAAGATAAAGTAAATAAAATTGATATCGTTGGGTTCTTATCAAAGAAAGGTCAATTGAAGAAAGACGATATTGGATTGGTTGATGTTAAGGATTTCTTCTCCTTTGCAGCAATCGTCAGATCAAAAATGAGCTTTACCTTAGAATTGATCAAAAATGAAAAGATCAAGAATAAAAAAGTCAAGATAGATATGGCTAAGTAATCATAAGTAATTTTAATAGGGCGAAAGCAGCAATGCTTTCGCTTTTTTATTGAATTACCAATGCTTTTAAGGTTTGTTGGAAAGTAAGCTTTAAGAGATGTTGATTAAACTCAAACGGGCGGCCCGACATAGTAGCATTTTCCAGATGAAACTTCACCAGCGTATAGAAGGAGCCATAGGCCAATGCCCAGAAAACTTCCAGGGGTAACTCAATAATCTGCTTTTTTTCAACAGCATGCTCTACGAAGCGTTTCATTGCCGCTCTGAATATATCTTCCTGTAAGCTGGGCTGCTTCTTAATTAAAGGTGAACTCTTGAACTGTTCCAGAAATTTATACAACAATGGAAAGTCGATAATATGCTGCAGGCGATTATTCCATTGTTTCCATAACCCTGATTCGAAATCGGTTTCAGGAATAAAGTCCTGCAATGTAGCAGCCATAAAGGTATCAGTTGCATGCGCAAACAACTTGTTCAGCAAATCTTCCCGATTCTTATAATATATATAAATGGTGGCGGCAGATATATTGGCCGCTTTGGCCAGTTTATGCATACTAAGGCCATCGAAACCCTCGTTGACGATCATTTCGATAGCCTTATCCCTTATTAAAATCTCTTTGCTTTCATCTTTGGTGCGCATTTAGCAAATATAAAAGAATGATTGTTCTTTTATGGGAATTCTTACAGCCCGGATAAGGAGCTTCCGGTTGGTAGTTCATATGGCTCTGCGCCGGCAAGGAAAATCCGGGCGCTCAATTTGCCTTCAAGTGTAAGTTGCTCTCCTTTTGCATAGATCCAGCTACCTTCTCTTAAGCCAATAACCGGAGTATTGTTTTGAGTATGAAACTCACGGATGCGTGTTTCCCTGGTTTCACCCATATGCTGAGAACCAGCGATGGGGTCCAGATAATGCGGATTAAGATTATAAGGAATCAACCCCATAGTATTGAAACTGGGAGGATATACAATGGGCATATCGTTGGTTGTTTGCATGGTAACTCCACCTATATTACTGCCGGCACTGCAACCCATATATGGAGTACCATTTAGTACGGCTTCGGCCAGTACTTTCATTAAGGACAGCTCATGTAATTGCTTTACCAACAGAAAAGTATTTCCTCCACCAGTAAAAAAGCCTTTAGCCGATTTAATTGCCGCTGCAGGATCTGCAAAGGTATGCAGGCCACGAACCCTGATGCCTGCCTTGGCAAAGGCCTCGGCGGCTTTAGCCGTATAATCATCGTGCGATATACCGTTAGGACGGGCATACGGAACAAACACAATTTCATCTACTCCCGCATATAATTGCTTTATAGCCGGTTGTAAATATTCGAGATACCCCTCTCCATACAAGGTAGAAGTACTTGCCAGTATAAAATGCTTCATCTTCAGAAAATTGAGCAAATGTAAGGAAAACCGATTTTGATGTCATCCTAAAAAAAATCTGCTGCTGAAAAGATTGATAGTTAAGGATTTGAAATGCTGAAAAAGTTTTTTAAAACTTTTTAATTGTAAATGTGACAATTATTTTGTTCTTTTGATTCAGAGTAAAGAATAATTTAAATCCTCGTTATGAAAAAACATAGTTATATCCGCACGGGAATCCTGGGCCTGTTGCTATCTTCAACAGCCATACAGGCACAAAATAAAGTAACCTTCCGTACTGATGCGCCAACTCAAACTATTAATAAAAATATCTATGGCCACTTTGCTGAGCATTTAGGTAATTGTATCTATGGAGGATTCTATGTTGGGGATACTTCCAGCATTCCTAATACTAATGGAGTGCGAAATGATATTATTGCCGCATTGCGCAAATTGAAAATTCCTAATCTCCGTTGGCCAGGTGGCTGTTTTGCTGATACCTATCACTGGAAAGATGGAATCGGGCCTAAAGACAAACGACCAACCATCGTAAACACCTGGTGGGGTAATGTTACAGAAAATAATAGCTTCGGTACTCACGACTTTCTCAATATGTGCGAAGTGCTGGGTGCAGAACCTTACCTGGCCGGCAATGTTGGTAGCGGCACTGCACAGGAATTATCTGATTGGGTGCAATATGTAAACTTCCCGGGTAAAAGCCCGATGTCTGACCTCCGCCAGGAAAATGGCAGAAAAGAGCCCTGGAAAGTACGCTATTGGGGTGTTGGTAATGAAGCCTGGGGCTGTGGTGGAAATATGAGACCTGAATATTATGCAGATATCTATCGCAAGTATTCTACCTTCATGAGCGGACCATTATTTAAAATTGCTTCCGGCGCCAACTCATCTGACTATAACTGGACAGAAGTACTCATGAAAAATATCCCCGGTCATATGCTGGATGGAATGGCATTACACCACTATGCAGTGATTGACTGGAACAAAAAAGGAGATGCTGTTGATTTTTCTGAAGAACAGTATTTTCAGACTATGTCTTCCGCCTGTTTTATGGACACATTGGTACGCAAGCATAGTGCCATCATGGACAAATACGACCCTAAGAAAAAAGTGGCATTAGTAGTTGATGAATGGGGTGGTTGGTACAACGTGCAGGCAGGAACGAATCCTGGTTTCCTCTTTCAGCAAAACACAATGAGAGACGCTATGATTGCCGGAGTTACCCTCAATATCTTTAACAATCATTCCGACAGAGTGAGGATAGCAAACCTTGCACAAACTATCAACGTATTACAGGCTGTAATCTTTACAAATAAAGAACAAATCATCCTGACGCCCACCTACCACGTAATGGAGATGTACAATGTGCATCAGGATGCTACACTGATCCCGATTGATATTCAAAGTAACGACTATACCTTCGGTAAAAGCAAACTTCCTGCTATCACTGCTTCTGCTTCTAAAGATAAAGCAGGTGTAACCCATATTTCATTGGTGAATATTGATGCCGGCAAGTCTCAGGAACTTTCTATCAACACACAGGATGCCTATAAAACAGTTAACGGACGTATACTCACTTCCACCAAACTGCAGGATCATAACAGTGTTTCACAACCTGATAAAATCAAGCCTGTAGCTTTTAATGGAGCAGTGTTGAAAAACAATACACTTACTGTTAAGCTACCTCCGTTCTCTGTAGTAGTATTGGAATTGAAATAATACGAGGAACAAAAACGGTATGTCGATTTCAGACTGCCGTTTTTTTAGCTCAATTTATATAAGTGTCTAAGTAACAATTAATAAAGAACAGATGAAGGCATCCTATGTTATTGGGGTCGATTATGGAACAGATTCGGTACGTTCTATAATCGTAGATGCTCAAAATGGAAAAGAAGTTGCGGCAGCCGTATTTCAGTACCCTCGCTGGAAAGAAGGCCTGTTCTGCAATCCTGGCCAGAGCCAGTTCAGACAACACCCGCTCGATTATATTGAAGGCCTTGAAACTTCCATCAAAGATTGCCTGCAACAGGTTACATCTGACGTGGTTGAAAATATCCGCGCTATTTCGGTAGATACTACCGGTAGCACACCAGTAGCGGTTGATGAAACTGGTACTCCATTGGCCTTGCTTCCTGCATTTAAGGATAATCCCAATGCGATGTTTGTATTGTGGAAAGATCATACTGCTATTAAAGAAGCCGCCGCCATCAATGCAACAGCCGCTACATTTCATGAAAACTATCTGCGTTTTGTAGGAGGTATTTACTCCTCCGAATGGTTTTGGGCCAAATTACTTCATATCTGGCGTGTAGACGAAGCAGTTAGAAATGCTACCTATTCCTGGGTTGAACATTGCGACTGGATTCCTTTCCTGCTGGCAGGAGGGAGCAATGCGCGTGAAATAAAACGTGGTATCTGTTCCGCTGGCCATAAAGCTCTATATGCAGAAGAATTCGGTGGCTTGCCACCAGATAGCTTCTTTACGGCTATTGATCCCTTACTCACGGGATTCACTCAACGCCTCTTTACCAATACCTATACATCCAGCGAAGCAGCTGGTAACCTTTGCCCCGAATGGGCGCAGCGCTTAGGGCTTTCTACTTCCGTGGTAATTGGCATAGGAGCTTTTGACGCGCATATGGGGGCGGTAGGCGGACAAATAGAACCTTATCATCTCAGTAAAGTGATGGGCACCTCCACCTGTGATATGTTGGTGGCTCCATTGGCAGAAGTAAGAGATACTTTGGTAAAAGGAATCTGTGGTCAGGTGCCCGGTTCGGTAATCCCGGGGATGATGGGAATGGAAGCCGGCCAATCGGCTTTCGGGGATGCTTATGCATGGTTTAGTAATGTATTGTCATGGCCTCTGCAACATCTTTTCAATGATACTACTTCACCGGATCTCAAAAAACATATCCGGGAAGCTAACGCAAAGATCATTTCAGAACTTTCGCGCCAGGCTGCTGCTATTGAACCGGATGAAAACAGCGAATGGGCTATCGATTGGTTGAATGGGCGACGTACTCCGGATGCCGATCAATCACTGAAAGGAACTGTAACCGGACTAAATCTCGCTACCGATGCGCCGCGAATGTTCAGGGCTGTAGCTGAGGCAACCTGCTTTGGTGCCAGGGCTATTGTGGAACGTTTTGAAAGAGAAGGGGTACCCGTAAAAGGCCTGATCGGAATAGGAGGAGTAGCAAAGAAATCGCCGTTTATCATGCAAATGATGGCCGATGTAATGAATATGCCTATACGAATTCATAAGTCCGAACAAACCTGCGCATTAGGTGCTGCAATGTTTGCAGCTACTGCTGCAGGATTATATGCTACTGTTGAAGATGCAATGGCAGCTATGGGGCAGGGTTTTGAAACTACGTATACCCCTGATGCCAAACGTTCTGGAATCTATACAGAGCGATACAGGAAATACAAGGCACTCGGCGCTTTTACAGCATCTATGAATATTGATTAATGGAATTATTATGAAACAATTTCAGGCAATTCGCCAGGCTGCATATGAAGCCAACATGCAACTACCGGCATTGGGATTGGTCTTATTTACCTTCGGAAATGTGAGCGCTGCAGACAGAGCTGCCGGCGTTTTTGCAATTAAACCCAGTGGTGTACCATATTCGAATTTAAGTCCTGATGCTATGGTGGTGGTAGACTTCAACGGCAAAGTAGTGGATGGTACCTTGCGCCCTTCTTCTGATACACTTACACATGCTGTATTATATAAGCATTGGGAAAACATAGGAGGTATTGTACATACTCACTCAACCTATGCAACCGCATGGGCACAGAGCCAGCGCGATATTCCCATTTATGGAACTACCCATGCCGACCACAATACAATAGACATTCCTTGTGCTACTCCCATGTCTGATGATTTAATAGCAGGTAATTATGAATACCAGACAGGCTTTCAGATTATGAAAGCATTGAGCGACAGGAGTCTTACCTACGAGGAAATTGAGATGATATTGGTAGGTAATCATGCTCCTTTCACCTGGGCTGCCACGCCGGCTAAAGCTG
The DNA here is from genome assembly GCF_003419895.1 of Chitinophaga silvatica. Taxonomy (GTDB): domain Bacteria; phylum Bacteroidota; class Bacteroidia; order Chitinophagales; family Chitinophagaceae; genus Chitinophaga; species Chitinophaga silvatica. The sequence goes on from NZ_QPMM01000001.1 coordinate 264,828, forward strand.
TTTATAACAGTGCGGTATTGGAAGAAATAGCCAAAATGGCTTACCTCACTGAAGCGATCAACCTACAGGCACCCCGATTGAAAGATGCTTTGATCAGGAAACATTACGAGCGTAAACATGGTCCTGACTCTTACTATGGACAATAAATAAAAATCTATGATTGATCTGAAAAAATTAGAAATCTGGTTAATCACCGGAAGCCAGCATTTATATGGTGAAGAAGCCTTAAAACAAGTAGCAGCACATAGCCAGGAAATTGCTACTGCTTTAAACGCAGATAGCCAGATTCCCGTAACTGTAACTTATAAACCCATAGTTACCACACCTGAAGAAATCTATGCAGTGTGCATGAATGCAAATGCAGCCGAAAATTGTATTGGAGTAGTGGTTTGGATGCATACTTTTTCTCCGGCCAAGATGTGGATTCGTGGCCTTAAAGCCTTGAAGAAGCCTATCTGCCATTTACATACTCAGTTTAACCGCGATATCCCATGGAATGAGATTGATATGGATTTTATGAACCTGAATCAAAGTGCGCACGGCGACAGAGAATTAGGGTTTATGATGAGCAGAATGAGAATGAACAGGAAGGTGATTACAGGGCATTGGAAAGATAGGGAAGTAACAGCCGAATTAGGTTCCTGGGCCCGTGTGGCTGCCGGGTGGCACGATTGGCAAGGTGCACGTTTTGTTCGGTTTGGAGATAATATGAGATATGTGGCTGTGACAGATGGTGATAAAGTGGAGGCAGAATCAGTATTCGGATTCTCCTGCAATACACATGGAATTGGAGATCTGGTTGCAGTAATTAATAGTGTTGAAGATAATGCAGTAAATGTTTTGGTAGAAGAATACGCTGCCGCATATACGATAAGCAGTGAACTGCTTAAGGACCCGGCTCTGAAAGAAGCTGCCAGAATTGAATTGGGATTAAAAGCTTTTCTGGAAGAAGGTCGGTACAAAGGCTTCTCAGATACTTTTGAAGATTTGCACGGTATGGTACAGTTGCCCGGCCTGGCCGTACAACGACTGATGAAAGCCGGTTATGGTTTCGCAGGAGAGGGAGATTGGAAAACAGCAGCACTGGTGCGTGCCATGAAAGTAATGGGTAGCGGCTTGCCGGGAGGCAACTCTTTTATGGAAGACTATACCTATCACTTTGATCCGCAGCAGCCGATGGTGCTGGGGGCACATATGCTTGAAATATGTGAATCAATTGCCGCGGGTAAACCGTCTTGTGAGAAACATCCACTGGGAATCGGAGGTAAAGCAGATCCGGTCAGACTGGTCTTTAATACAGCCGGAGGGCCGGCTATTAATGCCTCTTTAGTGGATATGGGTAACCGCTTCCGTTTACTGGTAAATGAAGTGGAAGCAATTACTCCACCACATGCCTTGCCTAAATTGCCGGTAGCACGAGTGTTGTGGAAGCCGTATCCCGACATGAAGAAAGCCTGTACAGCCTGGATTCTGGCCGGAGGAGCACATCATACTTGTTTTAGTCAGAACCTTACTTCTGCCCAGATGCAGGACTTTGCAAATATGGCTGGTATAGAACTGGCACTCATAGATAAGAACACAGAACTACGATCTTTCCAGAATGAATTACGCTGGAATGATGCCGCATACTAATATTTAAAAGTGGATTACGGACCGGCTATATCCATCCGAACTATCAAACGCTACTCAAATACGCAATGCCGTCCGTAATCCACTTTTCCTGAGCTATCAACCCTTTGTCAACAAATTCTTGTTATGAAAAATGTACTTTCCACAAGCGATATCCTCGTTTTTGTTATCTACTTTATTATAGTAGCCGGATATGGCTACTGGATCTACAATAAAAAGAAGAAGACAGCAGAAAATGCAAAAGACTTTTTTCTGGCCGAAGGCTCATTAACCTGGTGGGCAATTGGAGCCTCTTTAATCGCTTCCAATATCTCTGCCGAGCAGTTCATAGGGATGAGCGGAGATGGGTTCTTTGTGGGTATTGCAGTTGCTGCATATGAGTGGATTGCTGCTATTGCATTGATCATAATTGCCGTTTGGTTTATTCCTATATATCTGAAGAACAAGATTTATACAATGCCACAGTTTCTTAAAACGCGTTATAATGAAACAGTAGCATTGATCATGGCTGTTTTCTGGTTGTTTTTATATGTGTTTGTTAACCTCACTTCTATTTTATATCTGGGTGCTTTAGCTATCAATGGGTTGTTGGGAGGGGAGTATTTGCATATCATAATGATTGCTTTATCTGTTTTTGCAATTATTATTACCCTGGGCGGAATGAAGGTAATTGGATATACAGATGTGATACAGGTAAGTGTATTGATTATAGGTGGATTGGCAACCACTTATATGGCGCTGACATTAGTGAGTGAACATTTTGGTTTGGGAAGAAATGCACTCGCTGGTTTTAATGCTTTGATGAAAGATGCGCCGGATCATTTTCACATGATCCTTGCTAAACCAGATGCTTCTTCTTCTCAGGAATATATCAACAAATATCTTGTATTGCCTGGCATTCTGATGTATGCAGCGGGGCAATGGATTGTGAACCTGAACTACTGGGGATGTAATCAGTATATTACCCAACGGGCATTAGGAGCCAATTTACAAACTGCCCGCAACGGTATTCTGTTTGCCGGGTTACTGAAAATTATGATGCCGGTAATAGTAATGTTACCAGGTATTGCTGCTTATGTGTTGCATAAGAACGGACATTTACCGGGGCTCGAAAATAAGGATGGGGCTTACGCTGCTATTCTTGGTTTCCTGCCTTCAGGTTTAAAAGGCTTATCAATTGCGGCCTTAACGGCTGCTATTGTTGCCTCTCTGGCAGGTAAAGCCAATAGTATTTCAACCATCTTTACATTAGACATATACCAGAAGTACATGAATAAACAAGCCTCCGAAAAGCAGCTGGTTTGGACGGGGAGGTTAGTAGTAATTGCGGCGATGTTGCTGGGTATTGCCTTTACCTGGAACGATTTACTGGGAATAGGAGGGGCAGGAGGGTTTACTTTTATTCAGAAGTATACAGGGTTTATTAGTCCGGGTGTTTTTGCCATGTTCATCCTTGGGATGTTCTGGAAACGCACTACCGGAGCTGCAGCGGTAGCAGGGATTATTACGGGGTTCACCTTATGCGTGTTCTTTAATGAGTTTGCGCCGGCTGTATTGGGGCATGAAACCATATTTTATACAGCCTATCCTAATGGCAATGGAGGATATGAAATACCTTTTCTTATTTGTATGGGATTGGCATTTATGTTTACTATGATTGTTATGGTTGCAATCAGCCTTGCTGGTCCGAAAATTAATCCTAAAGCCTTTGTGCTGGATAAGGCTATGTTCAGGATCAGCCCTGTTACCACCGTGCTTATAGTAATTACATTACTGTTATTATCGGCATTATATATACGTTTCTGGTAGAGATACTTAAATATCCGGGCTGAATTGTACATTTAGTACATAATTGTGTGTAATATGAAGAGATACTCCCAGCAAACAAGGCTACTATGTGCGGTAGACTGCATAATTTTCGGGTTCGACGGACAGGAAATGAAATTGCTGCTTATACAACGTGGATTTGAACCTTGTAAAGGTAAGTGGAGTTTGGTAGGTGGATTTATCCAGGAGCATGAAAGTGCCGAAGACGCCGCAAGCAGGGTGTTGAAAGACCTTACGGGCCTGGATGGACTTTACATGGAGCAATTGCATATTTTCAGTTCTCCTACCCGTGATACAGTAGAAAGAACTATTTCAGTGGCCTTTAGTGCGTTGATAGATATACAGAAGTATAAGCAACAATTACATGAGGATTTTCATGCAGTTTGGTTTCCAATCAACCAACATCCCGAATTGATCTTTGATCATGAAGCAATGGTAAACATGGCTAAAGAAAAATTAAGGTATAAAGCTGCTTTGCACCCGCTGCTGCTGGAGTTATTGCCAGGTAAGTTTACGCTACCTCAATTACAAAATTTATATGAATCGGTCTATAATACAACCTTTGATAAAGGGAATTTTAGTCGAAAAATTTTATCTACAAAGTTATTGGTAAAGCTAACAGATAAGGATAAACTAAGTTCTAAAAAAGGAGCATTTTATTATAAAGTAGATAAGAAGAAGTATAATGCCAATTTACATGCCTTTATGAACTTTGTGCCAGATCCTCACACCCTGCAGTCGGGAGTTGATCAATAAAAAAGGTAGTTAATTTTTTTATACCAAAATTTTTAACTGTTTAAAAGACAGTTAAACTAATTTGATGTTCAACGTGAACGAAAGTCCCGGTCAACTGACTTATTGCCTAACCTATATGAATTCATGTTTATTGAATAAATAATTAAAATAAGCTTATGATAACACAACGATGGAAGCGGCTAACCGTGTTGCTTTTTTGTGTGTATGCTGTGCCGTTAACAGCTCAGCAACCTTTGAAGTATACCCTAAAGGCCAATGAAATCAAAGCGAGCGTTTCGCCTCAGATGTGGGGAATCTTTTTTGAAGATATTAACTTTAGTGCTGATGGAGGAATATATGCGGAACTGGTAAAGAACAGATCGTTCGAGTTTTATACACCGCTTATGGGATGGCATCAACCGGCCGCTACCGCCGGAAATGCGCAGGTATTGATTATTAACAGAGCAGGTACAAATCAACAGAATCCGAGGTATGCCCGCATCACAAAAATGAGTGATAAGGATTTTGTGCTGATTAATGAAGGCTTCAGAGGAATGGGAATCAAAGCCAATGAGCAATATCACCTTTCACTATTTGCCCGGCAACAGGCAGACAAACCTGTTAAAATCACAGCAACGTTATTGGATGAATCAGGTAACGCAATAGGCACTACCGTTATAGCACCCGACAGCAGGGAATGGAAGCAGTATAACGTTAGCTTTTCTGCAACTCAAACATCCCCCAAAGCTAAACTGCAACTGACCTTCCAGGGTAGTGGAGTGCTGGATATAGACATGGTTTCATTATTTCCGCAACATACCTGGAAACAACGACCCAATGGCTTAAGGGAAGACCTGGTACAGTTACTGGCTGATATAAAACCTGGATTTCTTCGTTTCCCGGGCGGTTGTATCGTAGAAGGACGGGAACTGGCAACACGTTACCAATGGAAGAAAACAATCGGTGATCCGGGCCAGCGGGAAGTATCGGTTAACAGATGGAATACTGAATTTGCCCATCGCTCTACTCCAGATTACTATCAGTCGTTTGGCCTTGGATTTTATGAGTATTTCCAATTGGCAGAAGATATAGGGGCCAGTCCACTTCCTATTCTGAATTGCGGAATGGCCTGCCAGTATAATACAGGTGAAGTTGTTCCTGTTACTGAAATTGATCCTTATATTCAGGATGCTCTTGATCTGATCGAATTTGCAAACGGCGATGCCTCTACTACCTGGGGTGCTTTGCGTGCAAAGTTAGGTCATCCGGCCCCCTTTAATTTAAAAATGCTGGGTGTCGGAAATGAGCAATGGGGGCCAGAGTACATAGAACGCTATACTTTATTTGCAAAAGCACTACGGGAAAAACATCCTGAAATAAAACTTGTCAATAGCCTAGGACCCAATCCCGATGGCGATAAATTCAATTTCCTGAATGATACCCTGAGAAAATTGCAGGCAGATATTTTGGATGAACATTACTATAGTTCACCTGATTGGTTTCTTAGAAATGCAGGCAGATATGATAGTTATGATAGGAACGGACCAAAGATCTTTGCCGGCGAATATGCTGCACATAGCAAGGGCATTGGAAATGGAGATAATAAAAACATCTGGCAAAGTGCCTTAGCTGAAGCAGCTTTTATGACCGGTTTAGAACGTAATGCAGATGTAGTAGTTATGGCTTCCTATGCGCCATTACTGGCGCATGTTGATGCCTGGCAATGGACACCGGATCTTATCTGGTTCGATAATCTCAGGTCTTATGGTACTCCGAATTATTATGTACAAAAACTATTTGCCAATAATAAAGGCACTTCTGTTGTACCATTATTGAAAGATAACCAACCGGTAACAGGTCAGGATAGCGTGTATGCTTCTGCGGTAGTAGATAATAATGAGCTGGTGGTGAAAATGATTAATGTATCTGCCAAGCCCGTTGCAGTAGATGTTGCAGTAAGTGGAGTTAAAGGATTAGCCAAGACTGCTCAGCTGACTGTTTTGAGAAGCGATAACCTGGCAGAAGTTAATTCACTGGATGATCCAAAGAAGATTTCACCTGAGGAAAAAGTGCTTCCTGTTAAAGGTAGAAGTATTGCGGCAACTATAGCGCCATGGTCGGTTTATGTGGTAAGAGTAGCCAGGCAGTGAAGCAACGGAAAATCAACCTAAAGGCTTATACGAAAAGATGCCAATAATCAATAAAATTAAAAAGTGTAAAAAATACGCCTAATAACTTTTATTTTCGAAAAATATCCCGATATTGGGTACTTCTTTTTTCACTTAATACCAATAAACGTTATGAATAGGAATGTTAGGGCCCTTACTGCCCTTTTAATCTCCGGAGGTGCTATTCTTGCCTCTTGTAATAATAACACTGCTTCTAATGAGGGAGAGGGTAATAAGCAGGATTCTGTATCAACCCCGGCTAATGGCCCTGTCAAATATGGTCAGGTAGATGGGCAGGAGGTTTTACAGTATACCCTGAAAAATGCCAATGGTATGGAAGTAAAAATCCTGAATTACGGAGGTATTATCACAGACATCATTACTGCCGATAAGCAAGGCCAAAAAGGTAATGTTGTGTTGTCTTATGATTCACTACCAGGATATCTTCAGGCAGGCAACCCTTATTTTGGTGCTTTGGTTGGAAGATATGCCAACCGTATTGCCAACGCGAAATTTAAACTCGATGGTAAAGAATATACTTTAGCCGCAAACAATAATGGCAATTCTTTACATGGTGGCCTTAAAGGTTTTGATAAAGTTGTATGGACAGCCACTCCTTCCGGAGATACCAGCTTACAACTTGTTTATAACAGTAAAGACGGTGAAGAAGGATATCCTGGAAACATGGTAGCTACTGTAGTTTATACTGTTACTCCGGATAACGGACTACAAATCAATTATAAGGCAACAACAGATAAACCAACTGTATTGAACCTTACCAATCATGCATACTTTAACCTTTCTGCCGGAAAAGAAAGCGATGTCCTGAATCATGAGCTCATGCTGAAGGCTAACCGCTATACACCGGTAAACAATAAATTAATTCCAATCGGCAAGCTGGATCCTGTAAAAGGCACACCGATGGACTTTACCACAGCTAAGAAAATTGGTACTGATCTCGCTAAAGTAGAAGGTGGTTATGATCATAACTTCGTTCTCGATAAAAAGGAAAATGCTTTGGAATCTATCGCTTTCGTATACGATTCTGCCAGCGGCCGTACTATGGAAGTACTGACTACTCAACCAGGTATTCAGTTTTATACCGGCAATTTCCTGGATGGTAGTTTAACCAACACCCGCAATGGTCAGAAGTATGGTAAACATGCTGCACTTTGCCTGGAAACACAACATTTCCCTGATTCTCCTAATCAACCTTCTTTCCCAAGTGTGGTACTGAAACCAGGAGAAACCTATGATCAGACTACTGTTTATAGATTTGGAATTAAGTAAGATTTTATTAGTATTATAGAAAAGGGCTGTCTCAACGTTGAGACAGCCCTTTTTGTCTATTCATAGATTCTTTGAATTCGCTCTTTTCAGAAATTATTGCTATTAGAAATTCGGATTCTGAATCAATGTTCCTTTACTTCTATCGATTTCCTGTTGTGGCATCGGGAAGTAATAGTTTTTAGGTTTTGCAAATTTTCTTCCTTTACCTCCTCTTGAAATTTCGCTTCCATCATACGCCAGCTTAGGCTTTTGATAAATGGCAACAATGTCTACCAACCCAGCTTTATCCCAACGAATTAAGTCCTGATGTCTTTCATTTTCTCCGCAAAGTTCCACTCTTCTTTCATGCATCAGTTCTTTCATAGTACCGTTTGTAACCGGAGTTAAAGCAGCAGAGGCACGATGACGAACTGCATTTAATTCGGCATCACCAGCGCCGGCACCATGAAGACGGATTTTGGCTTCAGCCACCAGCAAGTAAATATCCGCAGAGCGAAGCAGTGGTGTTTTCAGAGAGTAATCTAATCCGCCAGAAGGTTTCCATGCACAGAACTTAGCATAATGATAACCACTGTAGGAAGCATCGGCTTTATAGGTTTCGATTCCTGTACCAACATTTATCTGATCACCAGGTTGCATGATGCAGATGTTTTTGCGTGGGTCATTAGCTTCAAATTCATCAACCAGGCCTTTGGTAGGGTAGAAGAAGCTCCAGCCATTCCAGTTACGTGGGGCATGATAAGTGATAAAGTCAGAGGATCCTTGTCCATCTACTGTTTGAATAGCTAATAACATTTCCGAATTATTACCGGTAGCTGTTTTAAAGTTATCGGCATAATTTGTTGCCAACCCATAATTCGCATTGGTGGTTACTTTTTCTCCCACTTCAACGGCTTTATCTAATTTATTCCACTCCATATAGAGTTTACATAACAGAGCCCAGGCGGTACCTTTACTTACACGGCCTTTGTCGGCAGATCCGTATGATTCAGGTAACAAATCGGCTGCTGCAAGCAAATCGGTTTCTATCTGTGCACGTAGTTGATCGGCGGTCGACTTAGGCTTGTTATAGTTCGATTTCAATACATCATCTTCAGTAATAATTGGGGCATCTCCATAAATCAATAACAATCTCCAGTAACCGAATGCTCTGAAGAAATGGGCTTCACCGAGGCAACGGTTCTTAATTGCAGCATCGATGTCGGTTATTTTAGGTACATAGATCAGCACATTGTTGGCGCGACTGATAGTTTCATATTTCCATCTCCATCCCACTCTAACACTGTAAGTAGAGGCATCGTAAGAGAAATCTTCAATTACTGCATCATAATCGTGATCTCCTCCTCTTACCTGGTCATCTGAACAGTTATCGAAAACAAATTCGTTAAACCCGGTATAGTCTTCTTCGAACAGCACATTGTAAATGCCTGTAACACCATCAACAGCATCACTCTGATTGCGCCAATAGTTACCGGTAGAATAATTACCTTTTGGATTGATGTCTAACACACTTTTACAACCACCGAAAACCAGGGTGCTTGTCAGACCGGTTATGAGTAATATATTTTTAATTGATTGCATAGTTCTCAGAATTAAAAGTTAAGTGTTCCACCAAACGAAAATGTTCTGGCCTGTGGATAGGCTGCTACATCGATTCCTCTCTGACGGTTACCATCATTGGTTCCGCCATTGTATCCTAATTGTGGAGTGAGGCCAGAATATTTAGTGAGCATAAAGAGATTCTGTGCAGCAACATAGATATGTAAGTCAGAGATCCCGCTATGGCCCCATACTTTCGAAGGAATAGTATAACCCAGAGAGATATTCTTCAATGCCAGGTAATCGCCATTTTCTACAAATCTGTCGGATGTTCTGTTATTCTGGTTATCGTTGCTCAGGGACATACGTGGAACTGAATTACTGGTACCTGCTCCATGCCAGCGATTGAGTGCATCTGCATACATATTGTATGGATAGTTGGCATCCATTCCCTGCATTTTATCGGCGTTATAAAGTTTCACCCCACTTACACCAGCGAAAGACAGCGATAAATCGAAGTTCTTGTAGCTGGCGCCTGCCTGGATACCATATACCATTTTAGGATTAGGGCTACCCAGGTTTACACGGTCCTGATCATTTACGATGCCATCGTTATTTGTATCAAGGAATCTTACATCCCCTGGTTTGATCTTATCTTTATTCGGATCTTTGCTGATGTTAGGATCACTGTCTATTTCGGCCTGTGATTGGTAGATGCCATTGGTTCTCCAGCCATAATAGGAAGCAAGAGGCTGACCAACATAGGTGCGTGAAATTTCCTGACCCTGGCGGCCATAAGGGGTTGAACCTATGTAGCTGTTGGGATCATAGAGTTTAGTAACTGTATTTTTGATAAAGGATGCATTGGCGCCAACATTGTAGCGGAAATCACCTTTTCCACCCTGATAACTTACTTCTATTTCCCAACCTTTATTATTCAGTTCTCCCAGGTTAAGATCAGGGATAGCGGAAGTACCGTGGGTATCCATTTCCGGAGCCGGAACTAACATATCACGGGTGTTTTTATTGAACCAGGTAATGGTGGTATTAAGCCTGTTCTGGAGGAAACCAGCTTCTAAACTGATGTTGGTCATTTCTGCCTTCTCCCAGGTGATATCAGGATTCGCTAATCTTGAATTCCATACACCGGTATATGGGTTTTCACCGAAGTTATATTTGCGGTCTTTATCTACGGTAGCAAGATATTGGAAATCGTTTACGTTCTGATTACCTAACTGACCCCATCCTCCGGTTATTTTAAGATTGCTGACAGCTTTTACATTCTCTTTGAAGAAGCTCTCGTCGGAGACTCTCCAACCGGCAGAGAAAGCAGGGAAATAACCCCAGCGATGACCCGGTGCAAATTTTGAGGAACCATCAGCTCTGAAAGTAAGGGTCAGCAGGTATCTGTCTTTATACCCGTAAAAACCTCTTACAAAAGCAGAAGCGATGGCTGTTGCCGGCCAGTAGTTACCGATGGCATCATGAATGTCGTTACCATTGCTCAATACTCTCTGATCCGGGTTTTCATCATTATAGCCCCATCTTTCGCCCTGGTAGTAAGAGCTGTTGGAGGTTTGCTGAGAATATCCACCGGTTGCGGTGATGTGGTGATCGCGATTGAATATTTTATTGTAGGTTAAAAATATCTCGCTTAACTGATTGTTATATGTTTCATTACGATTGTATAATTCAGCGTGATCGCGGGTTCTGGTTTGATCCAGTACTTTTGGAACAAAGCTGTATTTGTTGACCAGTGATCCATCAAAAGCATAGTTACCACGTAAGGTAAGTCCATCTATGATAGTCAGTTCTCCAAATACGTTGCCCAACATGCGGTAATTTTTATTCCAGCTATCAGTAGTTAAAGCAGTATATACCGGGTTGTTGATATCGCCCAGTTCGTTGCTTGCTTTAGATGATCCGAAGCTGCCATCTGGATTGTAAACCGGGATAGCCGGATTAAATCTTAATGCACTAAAAATTAAACCTGTTTGTGAAGAATAGGTATCGGGGCCACTATTTTGTTTGTAGGTCAACTGAAGATTTTCTCCTACTTTAAAACGTTTGCCAAATTTATGTTCTGAGTTGATGCGTACCGAATATCTTTTGAAATAGGAGTTGGTGATGATACCGTCTTCATTATAATATCCTGCACTTAGCATGTAGTTGGAGCTGTTGTTGCCACCGCGTAAGTTAACATCGGCATTGGTAACGTGGCCATTCCCAAACAAGGCTCTTTGCCAGTCGGTACGCTGAGTAGCATAATAAGGGTCTTGCCAGATAGGTTCAATAGCTACACCATCGTTGGTGTAGCGCTCCTGTTTTAGTTTCACCAGATCGGGGGCAGTGAGCAGAGGAATATATCTCATTACGCTGGATACACCTCTGTAGATATTTACAGATGCATTGAGCTTTTCACCAAAGTTTCCTTTTTTGGTAGTGATAATAACAACACCGTTGGCGGCACGTGTTCCATAGATGGCGGAGGAGGATGCATCTTTCAGAATTTCCATTGATGCAATATCGTTAGGATTCACATCGTTTAGTCCACCAGCCGGTACTCCATCAATAATTACAAGCGGGTCTGAATTGTTGATGGTACCGGTACCTCGAATTCGGATAGAGGGTGCGCTACCTGGAGCTCCGTCTGAGCGTACTATTTCCACACCAGTTACACGACCTTGCATGGCGGCACCGGCATCACTTACGGGTAAATTCTTAATGTCGGTTCCCTTGATGGAGGAAATGGTACCAGTTACATCTCTGCGGGTTTGCGTTCCATATCCTACAACTACTACTTCTCCCAATCCTTTGGTAGTGGATATTAATTGAACATTTATTGTAGTCTGGCTACCAATAGTAATGGATTGTGTTTCATAACCCATAAATGAAAACTGCAAGGATTGAGCGCCTGCAGGTAAGGTTACCGAATAGGCTCCCTGTGCATTGGTACTGGTACCGGCGGAAGTACCAGGAACTGCTACGGTAACACCGGGAAGTGGGGCGCTATCGTTGGCACCAGTTACTTTTCCGGAAATGGTCTTTTGTGCCAGCAGCATACTGCTGGATGCACACAGAAAGATCATCAGAAGGCATAATTTGCGGATCATTACGTACCTCATAATGTGTGAATAAGACGTGATTGGAATAGAACTACTTGTGTGGTCGTTCCTGTTCTTTGGTTGTAGTTGTTATGAAATAGATTTGGCTAAATCGATAAAGCTATTAGATTTGAATGTATCGGTTGTTTTTCATCAGATCACTGGGTGCCACAAAAATTAGATGAAACGTTGTAAAGTTGGTCGATATATTATTTAGATGAAAGGTAGTATTTTTTATAAATTCTTAAATATTAATTTTTAATGCTTTAAAAGCGTTGGACTAACATTTATTCCTAAAGTTTAATGGAGTATAATACAAGTTGGGCAGACATACCTGCCCAACATATTCATCAACTTAATTCCTTTCTTTCAACAAAAATTTATTGGAAATAACTTTAAAGCTGATTTGTCGGTCTATTGATCTTATCACTATACCTTCTCTTTCGGCTGAACTCAACACAGATGTTCCTTCTGCAAGTGCCAGAAGCGCATCAGTTGTTTCGGGCAACTTGAATGATTCATCCAGTATTGGAACATGCTGAAGGTCCAATGACTCCATTATTTCCCTGAAAGCTGGTAATGGTAAATAGGTCTGCGTATCTATATCAAATACATTGAAGAAACGAACAACCTGCCCCTTTACTACATAAGGGTTGGATTGAATACCTTCACCGATTAGTTCACCTTGCAATGCAAGATTTTTTCCAAGGCTGGTTAACTTCTTTTCAAGATCCAGTTCCCTGGCAACTTGCCAGAACGAATTGTTTTCGGATTCTTGCAAATCGAGGTTTCGGGAACATACTCCGAATATGCCTTCATTTAGGTAGAAGGTAGCAGAAGATCCATCCAGTTTCTCTGTAACATAAAACGTATGTTGTTTGAAAGATTCATATTCTTTCGTGAGATTCTGAATTCTTTCTTCATCTGTTTTAAATATAAATGATGGGAAGTTGCCTTTTGCAACACCAGCTAATTCGGCTGGCATTGGCGGTTCATACTTTACAATACCTAACCTTTCGGCCACATTTTCACCCAGCTCATAATTGTATCCTTCCAATATACTAATTGGCAGGAGCAATCCTTGTGATACTTGTCCGCGTAGCCTGATTGTTTTAAGCCTGAATCCTTCCTGTCCGGCCATTTTGCGGTAGGAGGTTTTACGTAAAAATTCAAATTTTTCGATTACCGGTAGGAAGGAGTCTATTTCGCAATAAACGGCATGGTCGTTTATCCTGAATTCTCCTTTCTTAACTACAAGCTTCCATCCTTTAACAGTGGCTACTTCTATTTGATCGGCATCTACAATTGGTTGAAGATCGTCTATGGTAACTATAGACGCTAGTTTTCTTTCCATGAAGTAATAATCATTGGTGGTTAACAAAACTTTTTTAGCGCGGCAAAGGTATATTGATATTTTTATATTTTAAAATTTTAATTGATGTTTTTTCGTTTTCAATGCCCGATAGAACTAGCTTATCTAGTGAAATAATTATATATACTTTGTGGTACAAAGTACTTTTTATTTGATAAGTTTGCATGGCAAATATCTCTTACCATGGAAAATTCTACACGCTCTAGTCTGATTCAACCTCCCTTAGTAATTGGAGCTATTCTGATAGCTGTAATGACCCTGCTCTTAGGAATACTGGTATTTATTGATCCAAGGAATGATAAAATAAGTTTTGCTAATCATGCGATCTTAGGCTTTTACCTCATATGCCTGCTGATTTACCGACCGTTTAAAGATTTTGAATATAAGAAAACCATTACCGCTATGTTAGTAGTAATGGTGATTCTTGATGCTTTTGCAATGAATTACCAGATAGAAGTACTTCCATCGCTTGCCAGCTGGTATGGATATGTTTTAGTATTATCCTGTATTAATGTATTGGTAATCTCCTTCTTTCAATGGTTACCGGAGTGGCTGAAAATTATAGTGGCATTTGTAACAGGAGTCTTGTTCCTTGCACCTCTTACCCCTGTTATTACCATGTTACCCATAACAATAATCGGGTTGATAGCAATGGTGTTTTTGGCAATTGGTATTGTAGCTTTTGCCCCATACCTACTCTTACTTTATTACACACTATTCACGATTAAAAGGTTGTTCCCCGTTATACGCTATCGGATGGCCTTTTTAGCAGGTCTTTCCTCCGTTCTTATCCTCATCATATTTTATTGTAGTTCTTATGTCAGTACAAAAAATGAAATTGAAAAACAATATGAGCAGGCATATGCATCCACTACAGACGAGCTTCCTGCATGGTTGATTGCTTCGCAATCACTCAGTAAAACCAGCATGACCGAACGCATTCTGAAGACTAATATTACTTACCAATCAATCTGGACTAATGCATCCTTTGGAGTTAAATCCCAGGATGAAAAAGTACACTATGACCCACTTTTCGCATTATCTTCATTGTTGTTTGGTGAATGCTCGCTTACATATACAGCTAAATACAACATGCTGTATGTGATGTACGACAAACAACATTTAAAGGAAGACAGACTTTGGAGTGGCGATGATCTCGTAACCTCTAATGTTACCACGAAAGCTGATATCTGGCCTGAATACCACCTCGCATATACGGAACATACACTTACTGTTACCAATAATACCAAAGAAACCTGGAGTACAGATAAGGAAGCTATTTATACATTTCATATGCCTCCAGGAGCTGTTGTTACTTCCCTCTCTCTATGGGTTAATAACAAAGAGGAAAAAGGTATTCTGACAACTACACATAAAGCCGATAGTGCTTATAAGGATATTGTTGGTGTACAAAGGCGGGATCCCTCTTTAGTTCACTGGCGGGAGGGAGATAGAGTAGCTGTTAGGGTGTTTCCGGTTCAAAAGGGCAAGAGCCGTGTTTTTAAGATTGGTATTACTTCCCCGCTTCAATCCGATCATCAGCAATTAACTTATCAACCTTCCTGGTTTGAAGGCCCCGAAGCGGAAAATGCAACATATGATGTACAACTATCCTTTAGTAATTTACCTAAGGAAATCATTAAGCCAACAAACTCCTTTACAACTAAAAATCAAACTATTTCAAGAATAGGTCGCTATGCCGGAGACTGGAACATGCGGTTCACAGACCCTGGTCTGGGTAATGCGGCCTTCATGTTTGATAATAAACGTTACACCTTATTACCTTTTAAGCCTACCATAGTAACGCTTAATCCGGACAAGATTTATCTCGACCTTAATTCCAGCTGGAAGTATAGCGATTATACCCAACTGCTGAAAGCAACTTCTTCAAAAGAGGTTTATGTATATGATAGAAACGAATGGATTAGGGTTACTGCTGCTAATAAAGAAGAGGTTTTTAACATAAGACATTCCCTTCGTTTTTCCTTTTTCCCTTTTCATAAAATGCCTACACCTAATGGCCTGGTAGTAACAGCCGGAGACAAACATTCTCCATTCCTGAGTGATATTGATGTTGATGGATTTTCATCAGCTGTTCAAAACTATTTAAGAGCAAATAAACCTAAGGTGTTTAGTTTAGGCGATATCAGTTCTCAATTTATTGCTACATTAAGATCAAGGCATTTACTTACATACAGTAATGGTACCATTACAGATCTTGTTTCCCAATTATCTCAGCATTCGTTTAGTACCACTTCTGCAGACAGCAACAGGGTAGATATTCCTGGCGCAAAAATCACAGTTGCTCAGACTCCGGATAGTGTGGCTACTAATGGCCCTGATCATCTGGCGCGATTATTTGCCTATAACTGGTTGTTAGAAAAAAGTGCTGTAGCGAACCCGGATGATGATGCGTTAATTGATATTGCAAGTAAAGCTTATGTAGTTTCACCGGTGTCGAGTCTTATTGTTTTGGAAACCCGCCAAGATTATGAGAAACACAACATAAAGGATAATGAATCCAGCTTAAAAAATGCCATTCTTAAGGGGCACGGATCGGTTCCCGAACCTCATGAATGGGCGTTGTTTATTATCGCTGTTAGTATACTTGCCTATGTCAGATATAATAAGATATTTTCAGGAACCAAAGCGAAAGTATGCTAAGTAAGCGACTGTTATTTCCAGGGATTTTATTGCTGATTTTATTGATTATTGCAGTCGATTCGTTGAATCATTATTTCCAGTGGAATAGCTTGTTTTTTGCTTTGTCTGTCATTGCACTGTGTTGTACCTGGCAGGCAGAGCAAACAAGCAAAGTTTCCTGGCGTTGTGCAATAGTTGCCATTGTTTTTTGGGGAGTTTATAGATTGATTCCTGTATTTACTCTTTGCTATCTTGGGTTATTGTTTACGGCAGCATTCATTGTTGAATTATGTTACAGGCGAATAGCTGCATTAACCTTTATTACTGCTTTTCTGATAGCCCCCGTAATCGATTATATAGCTAATGTTTTTACTTTTCCAATTCGTCTTTGGCTCAGTCAATTTGTAGGAAGTGGCATTGCCCTTATGAATACAAATGTTGGCGTTGCCGGTAATGTAATAATGATCAACAAACAGGAATTTAGTGTAGATACTGCCTGTATGGGATTAAGTATGATGATTACTTCCCTGTTATTTGGAGTGGTACTGATTGCTATCTTTCAAAAAAAGATGGCAAAAAAATTAAGTCTGCTTCAACTTATACTTATATTAATAAGCATTGCTATTCTGAATATAGGGTCCAACGTTTTCAGAATAGCAATTCTGGTATTGTTACGTATTCCGCCATCCAACTCAATGCATGAAGTAATAGGTATTATTACTTTGGTGATTTATGTTTTGTTACCTGCGGTATTCGGAATAAAATGGATGTTAAAACGCTTTGGTAAAAATAATTCGGAAACTTTACCATTTAAAAATCCAAAGTTATCTGGTATACTGGCCGGTGCAACTTTGGTAACTTTAGCAATAACAGTAGTTTATGTGCTGCCTAAAAATGAAGTTAAAACAGCTGTAAATATTGTTCAGCTTCCTGGTACTACAGTTACTACTTTGAATGATCAGATTTGCAGACAGGCCTCGACCGATCTATTGCTGTACATTAAACCTATACCATCTTTTTATTTTTCAGATCATCAGCCAATGATATGTTGGAAGGGGAGTGGGTTTGAATTTTATAAAGTAACTGAAGTGAAAATTGACGGGAAGAAAATCTTTCAGGCTGTATTAAAGAAGGCAGATGCAACTTTATATACAGCCTGGTGGTATGAGAGTAAAAATAGTTATAGTAACAGTCAATTATCCTGGCGTTGGGATGCTTTAAGAAATGGTACCAGTTACTATCTGATGAATGTTACTACAAACGATCCGCACAAATTAACCGAAA
Organism: Chitinophaga silvatica; assembly: GCF_003419895.1. GTDB lineage: Bacteria > Bacteroidota > Bacteroidia > Chitinophagales > Chitinophagaceae > Chitinophaga > Chitinophaga silvatica. The sequence continues at coordinate 282,419 of NZ_QPMM01000001.1, forward strand.
GTATCAGACAGGTAATGAATGCCCACCTTATTCGGTAATGATTTCGGTAGTTTCTTTATGCCTGGGTTGGTAATAGATATAGTACCAGGCCAGTATTAAAATTCCTGTTACAAATGGAATTAATGCCAGGTGTTTATATGTTATTTCACCCCAAACCGTTTCTGCATCAAAATGACAAAACTCACTGATCATCCAATAGGAGTTGGCAGTAATCCAAACCGTAATAGCAACATTATGGCAAAGCTCCGACATAAACTGGCGGGTACGCCATGCTATAACTATTGAAATGATTAAAGTTGGAAAAATCATCGCTATTCCGAGTGGCTTCCAAATCATGCACCAGCTAATGTCTTTCAATAGCCAGAATACAATATGGAGGTTCTCCATCTTTCGATAACTTAAGGGAATACTATATACCGGTGAAGTGGTATCTTGTTTGCTCATAAATGGATTGATTGCTTAATTTTATCTTCCTAAACAAGCCATAAAGATATTCTTTATCTTCGTTTTCTATCACCAAAACTCCAGTTATGAATGAATTTTATTGGTCGTTTCAGCAAACCCGATTTCATGGTAATAGCTGGGTGCCGGCAAACTTTAACCGGGTAATGATCATCATTCATGGGATTGGCGAACATCTTGGCAGATATGCCCATGTAGCTGAGTATTTCACCACACAAGGCTTTGCAGTTGTAGGGATCGATCATTATGGCCATGGGTTAAGCGATGGAAAACGAGGTGCTTCAAAAGGATATGAGTTTACATTCGATTATCTAAGTGCTTTTCTTCAGCATATTAAAGATACATATCATTTACCGGTTGTTATGTATGGTCATAGCATGGGAGGTGGTATTCTGATGAGTTATTTACTGAAAAGAAAACCAGCCATTCAGGCGGCTGTAGTTTCAGCTCCTGCATTGATAGTTGCAGACGGGCCGGGAACAGTATTGAAATCAATGCTGAAAGTATTGAGTAAAGTAGTTCCGAATTTCACCATCAAACAAGGACTGGATATCAACAAAATTTCTCATGATCCCAAACAGGTTACAAAGTTTGAACAGGATCCTTTACGACATGATAAACTTAGTTTGCGCTTAGCAAATGATATGATTCAGTATGGAGCCTGGAGTATTGCACATGCAGATGAACTTAAAATTCCAACCCTATTAATCCATGGCACAGCTGATGCCTTTACCGCCGTGGAAGGCTCCCGTAGCTTTGCAGGAAAAGCTCCCAAACAATGGCTTACTTATCGTGAGTGGGAAGGTATGTATCACGAATTACATAACGAACCTGAAAACAGAGAAGTATTATCGTTTATTTCCGGTTGGCTTAGTAATGTTAATTAATCGTTACATTTACAACTCAATTTTATTTTATTCATTATGAAAATCCAAAACTCTTTCAAATGGCTCTTGCCTGCCTTCCTTGCATTTTGTGGGCTTAAGGCAGATGCGCAGCAGATCGACCTCGGAGCAAGAGGGGGTATTAGTATTCCTAATCTGTCTTCCGGCGGTAGTGATAACAATCCGTTAAACACAGGTTATAAATCCCGCCTTGGACCTGAGTTCGGAATCTTTGGAGAATATCATGTGAGCAAATTATTTTCCATCGAAGCAATGATTAATTTCTCTGGCCAGGGTGGTAAGAAAAGTGGTTTACAAGCCGTACCTGTACCAGCTGATAAAGCTGCCGCTTTACCTCCTGGTACCTTGTATCTCTACAACGACATTAAAAGTGAAGCTAAATTTAACTACCTAATGGTTCCAATCCTGGCTAAATTCGGATGGGATCTCGGGCATTCGCCTCTTCGTTTATACGTAGATGCTGGTCCGTTTGTTGGTTTTCTGTTGAATGCCAAACAAGTTATTTCCGGTACCAGTGCTACCTACCTCGACCCGGCAGGAACAGTGCTTATTGCTCCTGCTATGAAGTTAGACCAGACTGTTGATATCAAAGATCAACTGCACAAGGTTAACGTGGGTGTAGCTGCAAACGTAGGCCTGGCTTATCAATTTGGCCGCAATAACATCTTCATCGAAGGTGGTGGCAACTACGGATTCCTGAATATCCAGAAAGGTACTGCAAACGGTAAAAATAATATCGGTGCAGGTACTGTTGTTTTAGGATATGCTTACCGTATTAAAAAGTAAGTCGTAATTTATTAAAAAATGGGCTGTCTCTTAGTTGTAGAGACAGCCCAATTTTTATTTTGTAGAAGAAAACTGTTTAGGGATTAGTAGACCATAATCCTGCTGTTTTCACCAGCACCCTTCTGTTCATTTTCAGTTGATCTACCATGAACTCTGCCAGATCCTCTGGTTGTAATACCTTCTCAGGATTGCCATCTGTCAGATTAAGTTCTTTTGCCATATCTGTTGCTGTAGTACTCGGAGTGAGTGCGCTAACACGGATATTATGCTTGCGAACTTCCAGCATTAACGATTCTGTAAGCCCAAGCAAGCCAAATTTTGAGGCACTATAAGCGCTGGTAAGCGGAGCGCCTCTTTGACCAGCCGTTGAAGATATATTGATGATATCCCCGGTTTTTCTGGCTATCATACCTGGTAATACCGCACGGGTGACATAATATACCCCCAGCAGGTTCACTTTGATAATATCTTCTACCTGGGTTGGAGTGAGATCTAGAAATCCTCCAAATGCCGAAATCCCTGCATTGTTGATGAGAATATCTATATCCCCAACTGCTTGCTGCAAAGTAGCAACTGCTGCCTCTACTGCCCCAAGGTCACTGACGTCTGCTACTGCATAAGCCGCATTTACGCCCAATGCCTTTAACTCCTTAACAACAGTTTCCAATGCTGAGGCATTACGGCCTATTAATGCAATATCTACCCCTTCCTTTGCCAAAGCAATGGCTGTGGCCTTACCAATACCCTTACCACCTCCGGTAATCAGGGCCTTTTTACCTTTAATTGATTCCATATGCTGATCTCCGTTTATTTAAATAAAAATCTTCGCCAAAGGTACAAAGCTTTTATCTTCGCACTATCTATCCAATTAATACTTCTCATGATACAATTAACAAATGAAAGACTCAGCGTTGAGATAGCCAAACAGGGTGCTGAACTGCAAAGTATCAGGCGCACCGATTGGGAAATCGACTATCTGTGGAATGGTGATCCCGCTTTCTGGAGTAAAAGAAGCCCGGTATTGTTTCCCATAGTAGGTGGACTAAAAAACAATACTTACGAATATAACGGACAGAACTATACGATGGGTAGACACGGTTTTGCCCGAGATAAAGAATTTAAGGTTATAGAGCAATCTGTAGATAAAGTAACTTTTGAACTTACAGACAACGAAGAAACACTTAAAGTATATCCTTTTCGTTTTGTCTTTAACGTCACCTACCAGTTGGAAAGAAATAAACTGATTGTAACCTACAATGTCAGAAATACAGATGACAAAGTAATGCTATTCTCCGTTGGGGCACATCCGGCTTTTAGAGTGCCTCTGGTGAAAGATACCACCTATGAAGATTACTTCCTCCGCTTTAATAAGGTTGAAACAACAGGAATCTGGCCACTATCTCCAGACGGACAAATAGAGTCGGCCCCTGTTCCGTTTCTGAATCAGGTATCTGAACTTCCGCTTAAAAAGTCACTATTCTATAAAGATGCACTGGTATTCAAATCCCTTGCTTCCACCACAATTAGTATTAAAAGTAAGCTTACCCCGCATGGACTTACAGTTAGCTATGATGGCTTTCCGTTTATGGGAATATGGGCGGCAAAAGACGCAGATTTCGTGTGTATAGAGCCTTGGTGCGGAATTGCTGATAGTGTAACTTCAAGTGGTAAGCTGGAAGATAAGGAAGGTATTTTGAGCTTAGAACCAGGAAATACTTTTACCAGAAGCTGGAATGTAGAACTCTATTAATATTTCAAAATCATTAATGTCCGGATAAGTCGGGTGTGTCGGATATCATTAACTAGCAGGCCATGCGATTTGCAAGTGCTAAAGAATATATTGAAGGAAAGGCTGACAGCGCAATAGTCAGCCAAAGAGAATAAAGAAAGAGGATGTATCAAAAGTAATCTGAAACGAAATTACTCTAGATCAGGTGCCCCAATAAAATCGGGAATAATTTACTTTTAATACATCCTCCTCTTTATTGAAAAATATTCTAGAAATTATAACCTGCTTTCAGACCGAAGAAGCCATGAGTTTTGTCATGAAACCATGCCTCATATTTAGCTTCAACATCCAATCCCAGTAAGCGAATACCAACTCCCGGGGCTATCAATCCGCCAACTCCGTTGTTGTAATCCCCTGTAAAATTTGCCGTACCGCCTTCAAGTTTCACATACAGAATAGATACAAGTTTGTATCTGAGACCTAAACGAACCGGGATAACATTAGCACTTTTTACTTCGTAATTTCCACCCGGTGCTGGAATAGTTTTACCGGGAAAGTGAAAATAACTTACAGAACCAACGGCTGTAAGGCCGGCAATTAATTTTACATCAGCCCCTAAACCGATACCATAACCAGTATTGTGGGTGTCGCCGAAGTCGCCTGTTGGGAATCCTACCTCTACAAACGGTCCTATACTGAACCTTTTTAATTGTGCCTGCGCCGAATGGTTGATAAAGCAGACAAGCAACAACATACTTACCAATGATAGTATGGTCTTTTTCATAGAAATCAATTTTCAAAAGGATTGGTGATGCTCGAGTCACTCTAAATTTACGTAACTATTACGAATTTAGAACAGAGGGAGCATGCACTTTCCTGTTGTCTTCCTGGTGTTTTGGCTTCAAAACCTCTACAGCAGGAGGTATTAACTGATAAACTACGGGCGTAACTATACGAGATAATAATGTACTGCTAATTAGGCCTCCGATCAATACTATCGCTAATGGTGCAATTAATGGATTAGTAGAAATCGCAATAGGTATTAATCCGCCTATCGCGGTTAGGGAGGTAAGTACAATTGGCAAAAACCGTACTTCACCAGCTTCCCTGATCGCCTCCTTTAATGGTTTGCCTTGCATTCTTAGCTGGTTGGTAAAATCTACCAATAGTATGGTATTCTTTACTTCTATTCCTGCCAGAGCTATCAAACCAATGATTGCAACAAATGATAAACTATTTCCTGTCATCCACAACGCTATGGCGGCTCCAACTACCCCTAACGGAATAACCGAGAGCACAATAAGCATACTCTTAAAGGTCTTGAATTGTAAGATTAATGCCGCGATAAACATAAATACCGTAACGATTATTACACTGGTAAAACCACTGAATGAGCTTTTTCTACTCTCCACTTCTCCTCCCATTTCATAGGAATACCCAGCGGGTAGGGGAGTAGCATTCATGTTTTCTATCACTTTATCGATAACCTTATCGGTTAGGAAGCCTTTTTTGATAAAGGCATTCACAGCGGCTACACGATTTTTTTCCTGGTGCCTGATAGTAGAAGGAGAGGTCTCCAGCTGCATAGTCGCGATTTGTGATAACGGAATAGCTGTGCCTTGCTGATTATTTACATAGATAGACTGAAGCACATCCAGATTAGGTTTTCCGGTTTTCTGACTGGTCAGCAGAATATCATAGTCATTGTCGTTACGATCGTTGTATTGCCCTAAATTGATACCGGCAACGGCTAAACGAACAGCTCTGTCGATATTAATAGTAGGAATACCCAACTGTTGTGCCTTTTCCTTATCTATTTTTATTCTGATATCAGATTTTAGATTGTCGAGCGGATTGTTGATATATATAGTACCGGGAACCTTTTCCAGCATCTTTTCCACCCTTCCTGCCAGGACTCTTAAAGTATCCAGGTTATCGCCGAATATCCGGACTTCTACAGGTGCTGCAATCGGAGGGCCCTGCTCGAAATTTTTTACTTCTATGCGCGCACCTGGGTAAGGAGTCCATTTATGTCGGAGTCTTTCAATTAACTGGCTTTTTTGTACTTGTGAAGTATGCGGATCGAGTTGCACAAATATCTGGGCATAGTCACTACGTTCATTTTCCTGCCCCTCATTGTAATAAATCCTTGGATTACCTTTACCCACATTACTGGCGAAGGAAGAAATAACCGGTTCCTGCTTTAATTCTTTCTCTATTTGCTGAACTATAGTATTGGTATAGGTAAGATTACTTTGTGGAGGTGCCAGTATATTGATCAGAAACTGTGGCTTCTCTGATGATGGAAATAAACTAAATCCAATAGCTTTGAATAACCCTAACGAGGCTATGAAGATCACTAAAGATACCATCAGGGCAAGTATTGGCCGTTGTAATGCTTTATCTAACAAACGAGCATAACTTCCATGAATCAACTTCTTTAACCCCCTCATAAATATATTACCATCCGGATGGCCCTGATGCTCTTTCAGCAGGCGACTGGCAAGAAATGGAATTATAGTTAATGAAACAGCCATAGAAGCCAGTACACTGAATATTACGGCCAAAGGAAGGCTACGGATAAAGTCGCCACTTCCTTCAGGCATAAACACCAGCGGCATAAAAGCTATGATGAGAGACGCTGTACAGCCTACTACTGCCAGGCCAATCTGACTGGTGGCCTTCAGCGTAGCTTCCATTCTGTTATATCCGGCAAGCATCCATCTTTCTATATTTTCAACAACAACAATACTATCATCTACCAATAAACCCAATGCTACTACTAATCCCACAATACTCAACTGATTCAGATTATAACCAAACAGGTGCAGTAATACAATCCCAAGCGATAGCGACAAGGGAATAGAGATCATCACAATTAAGGATGGGCGCTGCCCAAGGGGTAGCAAGGTTAATGCTACAAGCAGGATAGCAATCAGAAAATCTTTACCTAAACCACTCAACCTGCTGTTCACAGCTGCTGCCTGATCAAAATACTGAATCATGTCTATATTGGCAGGCAAGGTTTTCTTAAAGGCCTCCAGAGTGGGTTTATAGAGCTGTTGGGTTTTGGTGATGTTTTCTCCGCTTTTCTGAGCTGCTGATACTATAACACTCCTATGGCCATTCAGGCGAGCAAAATACTTCTCATCTTCGAATCCATAATAAATAGTTGCAATGTCTTTTAGGAGGATGTTTTTACCATTGGGAGCGGCTACAATTGTATTCCCTATTTCATCTATATGCTCATAACTGCCACTGGTTTTTATATTGAATGTTCTTTCACCGGCATCGATGCTGCCACCGGGAATGTTGGCCATTTCACTCTGAATCGCATTGGTAATGGCACCGATTGGCAAATGTAATTGAGCCATCTTGTCGAGTGCCAGTTCAATTCTTACCTGCTGATCAGGTAATCCATGGATCTTCACTTTCTTCAGGGCCGGAATTTTTTCCAGCTCGTCCTGTAAGTTATCGGCATACTTTTTCAATTGATCCCTGGAAGCATTTTCTGAGATTAGTGCAACCTGTAATACATTTACATCTGAAGGTTCCTGCTTTTTAACATCAATGCTATAAATATCGGCAGGGAGGTCTTTTCGCTTGTTATTTACTTCTCTTACCAGCTCCTGGTATTTCTGATCTACATTACTGCTATATTTATATTCTACTCTGATAACGGCCACACCATCGCTGATATTGGTCCTTATTTTTTTGATATCGTCGAGTGCATAGATTTCTTTTTCCAGGGGATCAACAACCAGGCTTTCCAGGTCTTTCGGACTGGTACCAGGATATAATACTACCACTGTAAATTGTGGGGCTCTCATTTCCGGGTCTTCCGATCTGGGCATCGTAAGTATAGTGGTTATTCCCAGTACGATAATCATTATAAAGATGATGAGCGTGAACTGGTAATTTTTAACCGCGTATTTAGCTATTTTCATGATAGTATTATTAAGGAATGATGCGGATTAAAGATTGATCTTTTAAGTATGCGCTACCGGAAATAATCAGTGCAGAAGCCTGTTCCAGCCCCCCGCTAATTAATACCTGGTCTTTTTCTATACCAGCTACGGATACAGGAATTCTGTGTGCTGTTTGTTTATCATTTGTGATAAATACAGCACCGGTGTTTCCGTCACCATCCAGCAGTGCAGCATACGGTATACGCCAGATGCCTTTTTGATTATTGGAGGAGGTGAGAATCTGACATCTGCCAAACATCCCTGTGGCAATAGGAACGGAATGCCGGTCGGTGATTTGAATATCTGTAAGGAAAGTGCCGCTTGCAGCTTCTATACCTTCAGCTTTACGACTAATTCGGGCATATAATTTCTGATCACCCACTTCAATAATGGCGCTGTCTCCGGTTTTCACCTGGCTCCATTCCTTATCGCTTAAGCCTACACGCAGTAACCAGGTAGATTTCCCTGCTCCATTGGTTTGTAATACGGCAGTTCCGGAGGTAATAAGTTGGCCTACATTGGCCATTTTGCGAAGTACATAACCGTTTTGAGTAGCCCGTATTTCTGAATGACTTCTATTGAATCCGGTGGTATTAAGTTGTTGTTTTGCCAGATCCAGCGAGGTTTTGCTATTGTCGAGCTGCTCGCGGGTAGATACACTGTCGTTGAATAATCTGAGAGTTCGGTCGTAGTCGCGTTGGGCTTTTTCAACGGTTAGTACATCTCTTTGCCATTGGGCATTTATTTCAGTAAGGTCTAAAGTAGCGAGCACCTGACCGGCACTTATTTTATCACCTTCTTTTACAAAGATTTGTTTGATGATTCCATTTGTTTTAAAGGAGAGCAGTACTTCATCATCAGTGGTAAATTGTCCGGATGCCTGTATAATATTGCTGCCGCTTTGTTGACTCAGTTGCATAATACGTACGGGTATGGTATCACTAACCTGAGTGGTATCAGGCTCAGTTTTCCGGCCGCAGGAAAATAGTATAACGGAAAAGGATAGAAGTAGGAATGTATTTTTCATGATGAGTTTTTTATTGTTGATGATCGTTGATATCGTAACCAGCTACCGCACGTTCTACGGCTGCATAAGCCGTTTGTACTGCGGCGAGGGCAATGGTATTTTTAAGTTGGGCCTGCGTTAATTGGTTTTGCGCATCCAATAGTTCGAGATAGAGAAGTTGGCCTTCCTTGTAAACTTTTAGCTGATCGCGGTAGTATTTTTCAGAGAAGGCAAGCTGACTTTTAGCTGCCTGCATATTTGCCAGGGCTGTCTGATAATTCTGGGTAGTCTGATATAGCTGTAGTTCAAGTGCATCCTGAGTTTTAGCTGTTTCATTTACTATTTCATGTACCTGGTTACTGGCTTGTTGTATGCGGTATTTTTGTTTGTTTGAAGAAAAGATGTTCCATTCCAGGTTTACACCAATCAGGTAGTAGCGGGTATCCTGGTTAAAGTGGGCCATAGCACCTTGGGAGCCGAGATCAACAAATGTATTGAGCTTGGGGATTAGGTAGGAACGTTGCATTTTTTCGTTAAGCTGATAGGCTGTGGTGGCGCTTTTATACTGTTGTAATTCCTCACGGCCATTAATGTCCTTCGCTGGTAATGCAACCCGAATTCCAAGCAGGGTACTGTCTAAAGTAATATCGGATTCCAGGTCTCTGTTTAAGAGGAAATTGAAGTAAGCCTGGGCGTTACGTCTGTTATTTTCGGCCTGATTGATGTCGGAAATAATTTTCTCCTGTTCTGTACGGGCGCGATAAACTGCGGTATTATTTCTTACACCATTTTTCACCATGCTTTCATTGATGCGAATGTTTTCATTAATTAGAAGCATGGCATTCCTGTAAATATCTACAGACTGAAACGCCTGGTAGTATTGGAAATACGCAGATTTTATGTCTTTAACCAACTCACGTTTGTATACATTGAGAGCGGCCTGTTGTTGAGATATTTGTTGCTGCTTTATTTTCTGATTGTAATAGATTTCGGCATTGATGAGCGGCAGACTGGCCCTTACTTTCGCATCGTAAAAGTTTTCCGGATTGAGTTGAAAGGAGACGTTGCTGAGGGTTGGAAATTGATGACTATTGGTAAGTTGGTTCAGGCTGCTGTATACAGGGTTCATTAAATCGCCGATGGGGAAGTCGATGGTTCTGCCCCCTTTGGATTTGGTGTAGGAACCGAGAACAGCCACATTGGGGCCGAAGAGGCTTCTGGCTTCCTGTAGTGCCAGCATAGACCGGGTTAGCTCAAACTGTTGTGATTTAAGGCCTTTGTTGTTATGAAAGGCTACCTGTATATACTCATCGAGTATATTTTGTTGCGCGAATGTTTGAAGAAAGAAAAGCAGCATCGGGCTTATTAACAATGCTCCTTTTTTGATTGACGTATACATAGTGAACGGTGTTTAGTGGTATCGAAAAAAATAAAGCCTCTGGCTTTTATTAATCGATGTTGATATACTGAACGGTGTTTAATATTCCTGTTAAAAAAAAGGCCATTGCCTTTTTAATATTTATGCTTTCATATTATTTAGAAATTCCCGCGCCGCTTTTTCAATTACTTGCGGAAGATCTTCCACTGTGTAACTGGTAGCTTTCAAACACCGGCCTCTTAATTGTAAGCTGATCAAACCGTGTGCAAAGGCCCACATAGACATCGCAGCCAAATTTGGGTCTGTGTATTTGATCACCTTTTTCTCAACACACTCATTCACAAGGTCTAACAGTGCAAGATAAGAACCATCTCCACCTTCCCACCTTTCTTCTTCCGGAATAGCATTCATGGGAGCTTTAATAATGAACATAAGATCATACAATTCAGGGTTTTCCCATGCAAACCCGATATAGGCCATTGCAAGCTGCTCTAACCGCTTAAATGGATCCTTATCAGTTATTTTATCCCTAAAATGATCAGTAAGTTTATGAAACGCCTCTGTTTGTACTTCATACAATAACCTGTCCTTATCCTTAAAATAAAGATAGATCGTAGCCGGACTATATTCTATTTTGTCTGCAATATTGCGAATAGATACCTTTTCGTACCCCTCCTCAACAAACATTTTGATAGCTACATCCGCTATTCGCCTGCGCATCTCCGCTTTTTCGCGCTCTTTTCTTTCTACTATTCCCAAATTAGAATTGTTTACAGTGCAAATATACTGAACAGTGTTTATTTTCCAAATTTATTTATTCCTTTCTTCAAAAATCCATAACCTACCGCTCAATTGCTGCATATCTATCGGAATGCAGGAAACCAGTAAATTCCTGTCCTCCATCTGCCATTCCCAGTTGGTAACGGTTTCCATATACGAAAATAACCGTATCGCCTTCTTATAGATTTCTTCCCTATTAATTGCCCTATCCCGGAGCTGCGTCATCGCATCAGATAAAATAGCCGGCAACTGATCGCCCGGACTGGCAAGCCGTAAAAGCGCTGCCGCTTCATCATTTACCCAGCCGGTAAAGCCATCACTATTCACAAATACCAATGCATGCGGTATATGATGCAAAATGGCTGAATAACGTATAGCTATTTTTTGAAAATAGGTTAACTGCCTCGTTTGCTCCTTCGTTTCCTTCAACCGTATTTTTATAGTTTCAATACAGTCCTTGAAGTCGGAATTAAAATCCTGCCCCGATTCCCACCCTATCAACAACACACTTTCCGTCGACATAGAATTAAGAGGTATCAGCACCAGAGAACTAATACCCTTCAGGATATCTTTCATTAGCTGGTAACCTAAGGCCGGTATCTCATCCCAATAAAGGATTTTTGAACCGTTTCTCCTTATTAGTTGCTGAATAGGCGTAGGGGTTAGGATAAAGTCATTGAAACTACCAGGTAAACTGAATTTTACCTTGGCGGTTTCTTCATCCTCAAAATCAAGCAGCAGAATAATATCTGCTTCTGTTGTTTGTCTGACCAACTGTAAATTGCTCATCCAAATATTAGAAGCCGGCTTGTCTTTATTTAAATTACCGGTTTGATTTACGAAATCGAGCGCTTTGCGGACCCAGGTACTCACAACACTGATGCGATTAATGATTAATTAAAGAAATGATTGAATAGCTGCAATCACTTCATGTGGTGCAGTAATCTGCGGAAAGTGGCCTTCTGTATGGATTTTTATACGTCGGCAGTCCGGAATATGAGCCTCCATATACTCACTTACCACAGCTGGTACTGCAATATCTTCGGCCGTTTGCATAACCAGGGTAGGTACATGAATCTTCGGGAGTTCGAAGCGATGATCCAGATAAAATATTGCCTTTGCTACTACAATGGCTATATCTTGTCTGATCTTCTCCAGATTCCTGGCAAACTCTTCGGCCAGTTCAGGCTTATCCTCATGCCGCATTACTGCTTTTGCAAAACCAGCTGCCCAGGCATGATAATTATTTTCCATGGCCTCAAATAAACTGTTGAGTGTAGGAATATCAAAACCACCAACATAATTGGTGGTGGGCTCATTCAGATAACGGGGGCTTGAACCTAGCAACATCAACTTACTGAAGCGCTCAGGATAATGAGTATAGGTTAATACACCTGTCATACCACTTACAGAATGCCCCAGGTAATTGATATTACTCAACTCCAGCGCTGTAATGATTTCTGCAAGATCTGTGGCGTATCCATTGATGGTTTCATAACGCTTAGGACTAAACGCATTAATATCTGATTTTCCTCCGCCAACATTATCAAACAAAACTATTTTATAGTCTTGCTCAAAAGCCGGTATTATGTCCTTAAAACAAGTTTGATCCAATCCAAAACCATGATTCAGAATAAGTGTTGATGGGGCATTCAAATTTCCAATAACGTGAATATTGTTTCTATGAATAATATCCATAATGTTTTTTTGAGTTTAACAATATTAATTGACGGAGCCAACTGATTTACGAATTTAAAAACTCCCTGGATTTTGGCGTTGCCCAAATATAACACTCATCTTTACAATTTTTATAACTTCTTATCTCATACTTTTTTCTGGCAAATGTTTAATTTGGCGCCATGAAAGAAAAAAGTAAAGCGTTCATATTTGATATGAATGGAACAATGATCGATGATATGCAGTATCATTTGGAGGGTTGGTTCAATATGTTACAGCGCTTGGGGGCAAATCTAACCAAAGAACAGGTGAGAGGCCATATGTATGGCAAAAATGAAGAACTGCTCATGCGCATATTTGGTAAAGATCATTTTACTATGCCTCAGATGATGGAAATTGCACACGAAAAAGAAGTGCTCTACCAGGAGGCTTTCAGACCACATCTAACGCTGATTAAAGGCCTTTCCGAATTTTTAGACAAAGCTGCTAAAGCCGGTATTCCAATGGCTATAGGTACTGCCGCCAACAGGTTCAATATAGATTTTGTACTCGATAACCTCAATATCCGTCACTACTTTAAAGCTGTAATCAGCGCGGAAGATGTTGCCAGCAGCAAACCCGATCCTGAGGTTTTCCTGAAATGTGCGGAAGCCATTGGGGCCGATCCTTCCCAATGCATTGTATTTGAAGATGCGCCTAAAGGTGTTGAAGCAGCTGAGAATGCAAAAATGCAATCGGTAGTATTAACGACCATGCATACTCGTGATGAATTTGATGCTTATCATAATGCAATCGCTTTCATTAATGATTATACTGATCCTGTGTTGCAACAATTATTATAGGCTCAACAACTATATTTTCTAATATCAGGCAGGTACCATAAATTACTGCCTTACATAAAAATTGCTGTATGACACGTTACTCAGGGCAATCGAGAATGTTGGTGGCGGTAGACTGTATTATTTTCGGGTTTGATGGTGAAAAACTCAAGCTGCTGCTTATTAAACGTGGATTCGAACCACAGAAGAATAAATGGAGCCTGATGGGAGGGTTCGTACAACCCGGCGAAGGGCTCGAATCTGCAGCTGCCCGTATCCTTCATAAACTAACAGGGCTGGAAGGTGTATATATGGAACAACTATTCGCTTTCGGTGAGCCGGAACGCGACCCGGTAGAAAGAACCATCTCTGTTACCTATTTTGCTCTAATAGATATCAATCAGTATGTTCAGCAACTAACCGACGAATATAAAGCTGAATGGGTTAGCCTGGATGCCCTCCCAGATCTGATTTTCGACCATGTGGAGATGGTAAACATGGCTAAGGAGAAGTTAAGATACAAGGCAGCAATCCACCCAATACTGTTTGAATTACTGCCTAGCAAATTCACTATCCCACAGTTACAACTACTCTTTGAGGCAGTTTATGATGTAACTTTCGATAAACGTAACTTTAGCCGGAAAATCTTGTCCACAGGCCTTTTGATTAAACAAAAGGATAAAGAAAGACTTAGTTCAAAAAGAGGTGCTTTCTATTATAAACTGGATAAACGAAAGTATAATGCGAAGTTCAACTCATTCCTCAATTTTGTAACTGATCCCGGAAATCTGAAGTAACCTGCTACTTACCGTAGCATGCCAGTATTTTTCTAAAGATCTCATTATTCTCATATACTCCTCTGAAGAGCTGTGAGTTTGGCCCATAGGCGAATACCATCACAGGAATGCCTGTATGATCATTGGTAGCAAAATGACCGCGCAACCAACCTTTGGATATTTCTCCATCCATTAATGCCAACCCACTTGTTTCATGATCCGCTGTTACAATTACGGTTGTCTGTTTGTCTGCATCTGCAAATTTCAATGCTTCGCCTATGGCTTCATCAAAATCCAGCATTTCCCTCACTAAATAATCGAGATCATTACTATGTCCTCCATTATCTATCCGCGAACCCTCTACCATTAAGAAGAACCCTTTGCCTTTGCTTAATTGCTGTAATGCCTTGCGTAATGCGGTTGTCAGATAATTGCCCCTGCCATTTCTCATGGTGGTAACTACCTTATCCGACAAAATCACCATCGTTCTTTCATTCTTCCCGGTATTCCAGGTATCGAGATTATCATAAAAAATTACTCCGGAAGAAGTCAGACTCTCTCTGAGCTCAGCGTCCAATTGTTCTTTACCTCCTCCAACTGCTAATTGTATGTTGCTTTTCAGAAGCTGATGTGCCAGGGTTGCTACACTATCACGGCTCCTGGTATGCCCATAAAAGGATGCTGGTGTAGCGCCCGTAATTTCTTCCGTTACAATTACTCCGCTTTTTATTCCTTTTGGTGCCAGCAGCTCCGGAATAACTGGTACGGCAACATAGGTATTATCTTGCCCGATTACTCCATTATTCGTTTTATGGCCACTACTGATCGCTGTACCTCCTGCTGCTGAATCGGTATGATAATTATCAACAGATTGGGTTTTGGATAACCCCAGTTGCTTCATCAGAAACAGGTTTAAAGCTCCCTTATTTGCTGTGTATCCTGCAAACTGCTGTGCCAGACCTGTTCCATCACCAATCATCAGAATTACATTCTTCGATTTTATGTTAGTTGCATCACTGGCATACGTAGGGGTGTATACGTTATGAACTGGCAGATTACTTACGGTAGTAGTTGCGGTATTATGCATTACATCATAAAGCTCGCTTGGGTAATCAGTTCCTATCCAGTCTGCTCCTAAATCCATTAGCTTGAAATAACATGATTTAGTAGACGGGGCTCCCCAGAAACGAAACGGGAATCCCAGTTGATGTACCTGGTCTATTACTGCCTTTACTTTTTGCAGCTCTGAAGGTATCATCGTTCCTTTTCCATTCCATCTGCTGTAATGATCAAAACTCACACTAATCATGGCTACCCGGTCTTTAACAGATGCAGGGTAGGTGCTGTCTGGTCTTCCGTCGAAATAAAAAATCTGATCAAACTTCTGCCAGTCGCTCATCGGTGGAAGATTTCCGGAAAGCACAATCTTTACGGCATTGGGATTAGCTTTTCTGTCGAAATACTGTTTGTATGGTGTAAGCAAAGTTTGTAATGCCTGTAGGGTAGGAGTACCTTCAGTCTTCAGGTCGATCAATAGTTGAAGCGGACTACCGTCGGCATACGGTTTGCCTTTATATAATGCGAATTGTCTGATAACCGGCTGTAGGTAAAGTGCTTCAAAGGTTCTGAAAGGATCAATATCTCTGCTGTCGTGTGCCACATACAGAACACCGTTTTGTAGATGAATATCGGCTTCTATAGACCCAAAATTCAAGGCAGCTGCAGCATAAAATGGAGTGGCGCGTTCATAGTCGTTGTGCGAATGAGCCTGTGCCATAGTATACTGTTTGTCTTGTGCCTGGGCGTTCGACAACAGTAACACGGCAGATACCCATGGGAGAAGTTTCTTCATTGTTTCCTGGAAATGTTGAAAAGATTGCGAAGGTAGTAACTAAAAGATGATATCAGCCAATCACTGGTTTACCTTTTTGTTAAGGGTTAAAGGGTTGGCCAGTTGTGAATTAATTCCTCTAAAAGATGTTGGCCTTCCTGCCAATCTCCAAGCCCCGACTGGCTGTTGATATGTCCTTTTGCTCCTACATTAACGAATCGGCTGCCCCAGTTTTCGGCAAAGTACATGGCACGTTCCAGTTTGCAGTAAGGATCGTTGTTGCTGGCAACAACAATACTTTTAAAAGGCAAACGCATTAGTGGTATTGGTGAAAAGCCGGTGGCTTCCGGCGGGAAGCCTGGTCGTTCTGCATCGGCAGGAGCTACCAGTAAAGCAGCTCTTATTTTTAATTTCGTTTGTGCGGCCCAGTGAGCCATTGTAATACAGCCCAGGCTATGTGCTGCAATAACTACATCTGGTCCGCTGGCAGCTACTACTTGCTCTACTGTTGCTACCCATTCACTACGCACCGGAGTATCCCAATTCGATTGCTCTATTCTCAAAATTCCTGGTAGTGTATTTTCCCAGACAGATTGCCAGTGAGTAGGACCTGAACCATTTAATCCAGGTAATGTTAAAACTTTAAGTTCCATGACAGGAAGATGTTGTAGATCCGAAATATAGTAAAATTAAATGGCTGCTTATAATCACCTGCACTGCCGGAAAAAATGAAAGGTCGAAAGAATTCGACCTTTATTGCTAAAATTCCACGTTATGGCACTCAGGTCCATAAAAAGTTAATATCTGTCTGAAATATATGCTTATAGCTGGTTCTCTTCACAATCTCCTTCTCACAAATTTTATTCAAACTACCATAAAAAGACTCAAAAAGGGGCAGTTTAGACATAAATTCAGACATATCTGATATGAAAAATTTATTCTCTTTCTTATACTCGTTTACGTTACATCAAGTGTAGCTTTTCTCTATAATTATCATGATATGTAGTTAGAAGCTGGCTTGTTGATATACCGTACTGACTTTATTACGATTTGTTTTGATGTGGTAAACCCTGATGATTAATGAGTTCTACCAATTTCAATTTAAAAAAATTTAATAAACGACGTAAATAAACGAAAAGTCACTACAAAAGTAGGGGAAGGCGGAAGGATTGTCAAGAAATCATTAAACAATCTTTGAAAAAAGTTGTGAAACTCGTCATTTTAACAATAATTTTTAATCTGGATAACTTTAATGGTCAGATTATCTGACAGATAAAAACTTATGTAGAGTGTCCATCCTGCCAAAACCGAAGATTTCGGCGAATGCCTGCAAATTTGCTTCTCTTTAGTGGCGAATGCCTGAATATTTCCTTAAACGACTCTTCAGTCATCTCTTCCCAGTCGGCCGTACTAAAATTCAGGATGGCTGGTAAAGGAGTAAACGCCTCCTCCTTATTAGCCTTTGAAAACCTGTTCCAGGGACAAACATCCTGGCAGGTATCACAACCAAAAAACCAATTTTCAAATTTGCCTTGCATCTGATCAGGAATCAGCTGTTCCTTTAGTTCTATTGTGAAATAGGAAATACAACGGCTTCCATCCACAACTCCCGGTGCCACCAACGCGGCTGTAGGACAGGCATCCAGGCAACGGGTACAGGTTCCGCAAAAATCTGCAACCGGCCCGTCATACTCTAATTCGAGATCCGTAATCAAGGTAGCTATAAAGAAAAAGGACCCGGCCTGCTTATGAATCAGATTACCATTTTTTCCTATCCATCCCAAACCACTACGTTTTGCCCAGGCCCGCTCTAAAACAGGGGCAGAGTCTACAAACCCTCTTCCCTGAACCTGACCAAATTTTTCCTGCATCTGCGCTAGCATGGTTTTCAACCGCTCTCTGATTACTTCATGATAATCTTGCCCGTATGCATACTTAGAAATTTGGGGCGCATCACTTCTTTGCTGCTCGGAAGGATAATAGTTGAATAAGAGGGTAATTACCGATTTAGCCCCATCAACAAGTTTTCGTGGGTCGATCCGCTTATCGAAGTGGTTTTCCATGTACTGCATATTGCCATGCATACCCTTATTCAACCAACTCTCGAGCCGCCGCGCGTCATCGTCGAGTAAGGTTGCTTCGGCTATCCCACAATAATCAAATCCCAATGTGGTGGCAAGCTGCTTTATGTACCGGGTTGGACTCATCTCCGCAAAATTACGTTTTTATAGAGTGATTCTATGCAATTCGAGTTATTGATTATATTTGCCCACAATTAACTTTCCCTGTACTATATGAAGCCAATTTTTGTTATCCTGATTTGTTTGTTTTCTGTTTCCACCTATGCTCAGACTGGAAGCAAGATGAAGTTCGGTAAAGTATCCAAAGAAGAATTTGCTATCAATTCCTTTAATGATGATACAAGTGCTCATGCCATCATCCTTACTGAAATCGGAAGTTCCCAATTCGAATCAGAAGGCAACTGGTTTAAACTAATCTACAGAGTACATCGTAGAATTAAGATCATCGATAAATTTGGTCTTGATGAAGCCAGGCATAAACTAACCCTTTACCGGGGCGGTGAAAAAGATGAGGAGTTGCTTAACCTGAAAGCTTCTACCTATAACCTGGTGAATAACGAGATCGTAGAAACACCAATGGACAGCAAAAGTGTGTTCACCGAGAAAGTAGATAAGGATTTTACCAATAAACGTTTTGCACTTCCCAATGTGAAGGAAGGTTCTATTATTGAATACAGTTATACAATCTCTTCACCCTATTTTCATCATCTGAGATCCTGGCGTTTTCAAGGGCAATACCCACGTTTGTGGAGTGAGTATAAAGTCGCTATCCCGGAGTATTTCGACTATATTCAGGTGCAGCAGGGGTTTGAAAAATTTGAAGTGAAAACCCGGGAGGTGAGCAGGCAAACCTTTTCCTTCCAGGACAAATCAAGTGCAGGGATAATGACCAATCAGACTTATACTGCATCTCCAACAGTTGGTAAATATACCTGGGCATTGAAAGATGTACCATCTATCCACCACGAAAATTTTATTACTACACTTGATAATTATTTTAGTCAGATAGAGTTTCAATTATCAGCAATTAATTTGCCGGATCGGGATAAGAAACCTACGGAAAGTACCTGGCCAGAGCTGATGAAAAGCTTGCTGGAAGACAAGGATATGGGTGCCTGTTTGAAAGAAGATAACTATTTCCTTACTTCAAAAGTAAAAGAGCTTACTGCAAAATCTACTGATGAAGAAGGAATGGCCAGAAATATTTATCAATGGGTACGTGATAATTTTGTAGTAACCGGAGATGATAAAATCTGGACCAATCAATCACTTAAAACAACATTCAACAGTAAAAAAGGAAATGTTACTGAAATTAATCTCCTCCTTACTGCAATGTTGTTGAATGCAGGTTTTAATGCACATCCCCTTGTTTTAAGTACGCGTGATAATGGATATGTTTTTCAGCAGTATCCCCTTTATACCCACTTTAATTATACGATAGTAGGATTATATTATGCAGATAAATATGTTTTGCTGGATGCTGCTACACCTTGGTTAGGCTTTGGGAAATTACCCGTGGAATGCTATAATGGCGGAGCCAGAAGGGTAGATGCTACCGGAGAAATGGTTATGCTGAGCGCAGATTCCCTTTTCGAGCAAACAATTACATCTGCTACGGTTACTGCCATAGAGGACGGACAATTAAAAGGGTTTATATTCCAGAAGCCTTCCTATTTCTCTTCAATCGATCTTCGGGAAAAAGTAGCCTCAATTGGAAAAGAGAAATTTTTGGAGAAATATAATAAGGAGCATAACGGAATTGTAGCGTCTGAAATGCAATTTGAAGAGTTAGATAGTTTAGAGGTTCCTTTAATGATAAACTATCAATTTAAGACAAATTTCGATAATAATGCAGATTTGATCTATTTCAATCCTGTTATGATTGACAGGCAGCAAAAAAATCCATTTATGGCTATGGAAAGAAAGTTTCCTGTAGAAATGCCTTTTGTAAACGATGAGCTTTATACCTTAAATCTCACCATTCCGGATGATTATGAAGTTGATGAGTTACCTAAATCTGCCAGAGCTACTTTAAGCGATAAGGATGGGTCTTTCGAATATCTGATCAGTCAGTTCGAAAATCGGATTCAATTCAAATTCCGACTGCAATTAAAGAAAGCGTATTTCGAACCTGATGAATATACCGCCCTGCGTAGCTTCTTTGATCTTGTAATAAAAAAACTGAATGAGCAAATCGTTCTGAAAAAGAAAAAATAATATGTCTTTATTCTTTAGGGTTATTTGTTGCCTTATATTTCTTTTGCCAAATTTTGTTGCGGCATCAGGCCCAAACTATGCTGTTGCTGATATTCCTTTAAACCTGAGACAGAATGCAAACGTAGTGGTCAGGCTGGATGAATTGGAGGTGCAGATCAGAAGTTTATCTGATATGAGAAAGACACACCATTATGTCATTACCATTCTTAATGAAGAAGGGGCTGAAGCTGCTGAATTCATAGTCGGGTATGATAAACTTAGTTCTATCAGATCTATTAGCGGTGTTTTGTATGATGAGTATGGTGCACAGGTAAAACGTCTGAAGAATAGTGAAATAAAGGATTATAGCGCTGTTGATAATTCAAGTCTGATGACAGATAATAGAGTAAAGGTGCATAGCTTTTACTATAACAGTTACCCGTATACAGTTGAATATACTATTGAACAATCTTCAGTAGTCACCCTTTTCTTACCGGTCTGGAGGCCTCAAAAAGGCTACAATTGTTCGCTGCAACATGCTAAACTTTCTGTAGAAACTCCAAAGGATTTTGTGTTAAACTATAAAGAATACCTGATTAAAGATAAACCTCAGATTACACAAAATAAATCTACAACCAACTACCTATGGGAACTTAACGACATCCCTGCTACGAAGTCGGAATATTTTACCAGCAAGCATTATCAGCTTTTACCTACAGTATATTTTGGTGCTAAGGAGTTTGAATATGGAGGAATAAAGGGAGATTTGAGTAGTTGGAAGACCTTTGGAGATTTTTTTTATAAATTGGATAAAGGTCGGGATGTATTACCAGCAAATATTAAAGCCACCGTACACAAATTAGTAGATGGACAAACAGATTCCAAAGAAAAGATAAAAATCCTTTACGAATATTTACAAAAAAATTATAGATATATCGGCGTGCAAATTGGTGTGGGCGGCATGCAGTCTATGGATGCTGAATCAGTAGCCAATAAAGGGTATGGCGACTGTAAGGCACTGACAAACTATATGATGGCAATGCTGAAGGAAGTTGGTATTCCATCAAATCCCGTAAATATAAAAGCAGGAGCCGGAGATTATACTATACGTGAGGATTTCCCATCCTGGCAATTCAATCATGTTATTCTATGCGTACCACAGGGAAACGACACCACATGGTTAGAGTGCACCAGTCAATCTTTACCGGTTAATTATTTAGGTGAGTTTACAGACAATAGATATGCACTTTTTATAGATGAAAATAATAGTAAGTTAATTCGTACTCCAACATATGGTTTGAAAGACAATCTCAAAATCCGGAATATTGATGCTACTATTAATGAGGAAGGAGATGCTACATTAAAAGCCAGTACACTATATACTGGTTTGCAACAAGACGACCTGAGCGATAGGTTACATGCGCTTAGTAAAGAAAAACAATTAGATTATTTGCGAAAGAACTTAAGTTTTTCGAGCTATGATGTAACCGGTTTTGAGTACAGGGAATTGCCAGCTTTAATACCGGCCATTCAGGAAAACCTCACGATACAGGCAAATAACTATGCATCTGTTACTGGTAAAAGGATCTTTATTGCTCCTAATCTATTGTCTCAAACTAATTATAACCTGAGTAAAAATGAGTCGAGAAAATCTACTATAGAGATCAAAATATCATACAGGGAAGCGGATACTGTACATATTAATCTTCCAGTTGGTTATGTACCGGAAAGTATGCCCGGGAATGTAGACCTGAGCACTAAATTTGGAAAATATTCAAATCAATATATCGTAACCAACAACAAGTTGGTAATGATCAGGAATAGAGAAAACTATGCTGGTGAATATCCTCCTGCTGATTACTCCGCATTGGTTGAGTTCTATAATGCTATATCCCAGGCCGATAAAGCTAAAATAGTATTCGTTAAAAAGTAAATGAGCTTTCAATAAACGAAGAAGAGGTTACCATAGCGTGGTAACCCCTTCTTCGTTTATTAGTATTTAGAAGCTTATTTTTCTCGTACACTAACGGAAATATGTCTGTCCATTTTTCTTTCTTCTTCAGGAGCATTGGCTGCTGCTTTGGCGAATTTAGAGCCATAACCTTCAGCGCCTAACAACTGTGCCGGATTTGTATTAGCTTTTTTCAGGGCTTCTTCTACTGAAACAGCACGTTCTTTAGAGAGCTTCATATTTGCTGCTTCATCTCCGGTTTTATCGGTATATCCACCAATCTTAATTTTCGCTTTAGGGAATGACTTTAAAATAGCAGCTATGTTATTCACCTGAACCATACTTTCCTCTGTGATCTCAGCACTACCGGTTTTAAATGTCAGGTTATCAAAATCGAACCATATATCATTACCAGGCTTTTTGGAGTCATCTTTCAGGAATCCAACAAGCTGGTCTTCTATTCCTCCCTTATATGCATTCAGTACAGTTCCATCCGGTAATGTAACCTGAATACTTTCCCGTGCAGGTGGAGTAGTGACTACCGGGGTAGTGGCAGAATCAACCAATTGACTGGTAGTAACACTATCCATCACCGGTGCGGCATTTTTACTACCTCCGCAACCACGCATTAAGTACCATAAAAGCACTATTGCTACAAGGATTAAGAGTAACGACCAAATCCACTTAGAACCTCCCTGTTTGGCTGTATTGATGCCACTATTCACAGCTGAAGTAGCGGAATGACCTACACCACTAACCAGGTTGCCCATTTTCTTTCCTAATTCTCCAAGGCTTCCCAATCCTAAGATACCCGCAAGATTTAAACCTCCTGGAACTGCATTCAGGATATTGTCTTTTTGCGTATTAAGGAATGAAAGGAAAGTGGAAGGATTAAGATTATTTTGTGTTGCATATTGTCCGACTGTTCCTAAGGTTGCCGGTGTTGCAGATTGTAACAGTGTATTAGCTGAAGATTCTTTGATCCCTGCAAAGCTCGACAACATTCCGATAATTGAATTTACCTTATCGCCGAACAGATTATGTAAAAGTTCTGAACCTTTACTGATTAAGCCGCCAGAGCCACTTTGAATGGCACCGGTCACTGCTGCAGGATTCGCATTGTCCGCTACACCTTTTACCATATTCAGCAAACCACCTGCTTCTCCTGATGATCCGGCTTTATTTAACAAGCCAGTCAGCACAGTAGGTATTATCCCACTCAATGCTTTTTGTATTCCTCCTTCACTCTCTCCAAGTTGTGAGGAGGCCTGGCTAATAACATTACTGTCAAAAATACTTTTTACACTCTCTAATAAGTCGAAAGCCATAATTGTAGGGTTTTGTATTGATGAAGAAATTTTGTTAAGGCTTATGGTTTAATATTCACCTATTGCTATGTAGGAATGATAGGTTAACATCCTTATACCCTTTGTTGTTTGGATTTTGCCCCCCAAATCTGAAAAAATAGCAGTTTAAAACCCATCAACCTGAAAAAAATGCAGTAAAAAATTAACTTATATGTCATAATTTCCGAATGTAGAACATTGGATTAGGATTTGTTGTTTTCTATAAACGTTCGAAAATCATCAAAAAGGAAGATATGAATCTGAATAATTTCACTATAAAATCACAGGAAATATTACAACAAGCCCAACAGCTTGCTTTTAATAATCAAAACCAATCCATTGAAACTGGTCACTTACTTAAGGCCCTCCTGGAAGACCAGGACAGCCCTATCGAGTACCTGTTAAAAAAGAATGATGTAAATCTTTCTTTTGTTAATACCAAGCTGAATGAACTACTACAAAAATATCCTAAAATAGTCGGTGGCGATGCCGGGCAATCGCTTAGCAGAGACGCAAATAACGCTATCCTCAGAGCAGGGGCGAACATTAAAGAGTTTAAAGACGAATTCGTAAGCGTAGAACATCTGCTTTTAGGAATCCTTCAGGGAAGTGACGATACCGCCAAATTACTAAAAGACGCAGGTCTTACAGAAAAAGGTTTGAAAGCAGCTATACTCGAGTTGCGTAAAGGTCAGACCGTCAACTCCCAAACTGGTGGTGCGCAATTCAACACCCTACAGAAATATGCCAAGAACCTGAACGAAATGGCCAGGGAAGGAAAGCTCGATCCGGTAATCGGGCGTGACGATGAAATCAGAAGAACACTGCATATCCTTTCCCGCCGATCCAAAAATAACCCGATCCTGGTTGGTGAACCAGGTGTTGGTAAAACTGCCATCGTAGAAGGATTAGGCCATAGAATCATCAACGGAGATGTTCCTGAAAATCTGAGATCCAAAACCATTTACGCTCTTGATATGGGGGCGTTGATGGCCGGTGCTAAATATCGGGGTGAATTTGAAGAGCGCCTCAAAGGTGTAGTAAAGGAAGTGGCTGAAAGCAATGGGGAAATCATCCTCTTCATTGATGAGATCCACACCCTGATAGGTGCCGGAGCCATGGAAGGAGCTATGGATGCTGCTAACATCCTCAAACCGGCATTGGCCAGAGGTGAGCTCCGTGCAATTGGT
This sequence comes from Chitinophaga silvatica, assembly GCF_003419895.1. GTDB lineage: Bacteria > Bacteroidota > Bacteroidia > Chitinophagales > Chitinophagaceae > Chitinophaga > Chitinophaga silvatica. The sequence continues at coordinate 307,299 of NZ_QPMM01000001.1, forward strand.
GCCACCACCCTGAATGAATATCAAAAGTATTTCGAAAAAGATAAAGCACTGGAAAGACGCTTCCAGAAAGTAATGGTAGATGAACCTTCTGTTGAAGATGCTATCTCCATCTTACGTGGACTCAAAGAAAAATATGAAAGTCATCACCATGTGCTGATTAAAGATGAAGCTATCATCGCAGCCGTGGAACTTTCACATCGCTATATCACTGATCGTTTCCTGCCCGATAAAGCAATTGACCTGATCGATGAAAGCGCAGCCAAATTAAGGCTGGAAATGAACTCCATGCCTGAAGAACTGGATGAACTGGAAAGAAGAATCAGACAACTCGAAATCGAAAGAGAAGCCATTAAAAGAGAAAATGATGAGGATAAGCTGAGAGAACTCGGTGAAGAGATCGCAAGATTAAGTGAAGAGAGAAATACTTTCAAAGCCAAATGGCAGGCAGAAAAAGAAATCGTAGACAAAATTCAAAATGCTAAATCCGATATCGAAAACCTTAAACTCGAAGCCGAACAGGCAGAAAGAAACGGTGATTTTGGTAAAGTAGCCGAGATCAGGTACGGAAAAATAAAAGAACAGGAAAAACTGGTAGCCGATCTGACTGAAGAACTGGATCAGATGTCGGCCAACCACAAACGTTTGCTCAAAGAAGAAGTAGATGCTGAAGATATAGCCGAAAATGTTGCTAAGGCAACCGGTATCCCGGTATCTAAAATGATGCAAAGCGAAAAAGATAAATTGCTGCATCTCGAAGAAGAATTGCATCAAAGAGTAGTAGGACAGGAAGAAGCCATCATCGCTGTATCTGATGCTATTCGCCGTAGCAGGGCCGGCTTGCAGGACCCGAGACGTCCAATAGGTTCCTTCATATTCCTCGGTACAACCGGGGTCGGTAAAACAGAGTTGGCTAAAGCATTGGCCGAATACCTGTTCGACGATGAAAATATGATGACGCGTATCGATATGAGCGAATACCAGGAAAAACACTCTGTAAGCCGCCTGGTGGGAGCGCCTCCGGGATATGTAGGTTATGACGAAGGTGGACAGCTTACTGAAGCTGTGCGCCGTAAACCATACTCAGTAATCCTGCTCGATGAAATTGAAAAAGCACATCCGGATACTTTTAACATTTTGTTACAGGTGTTGGACGACGGAAGACTCACCGATAATAAAGGTAGGGTCGTGAATTTCAAGAACACTATCATTATCATGACCAGTAACATGGGTAGCCATGTTATTCAGGAGAATTTTGAGAAGATAAACGACGAAAACAGGGATGAAGTAGTGGATGCTACTAAAGAAGAGGTAATGACCCTGCTTAAGCAGACCATTCGCCCTGAATTCCTGAACAGGATTGATGAGGTTATTATGTTCCAACCACTCATGAGAGAGGAAATTAAAGGAATAATTAACATTCAATTACAACAACTGAAAGACATGGTAGCTAAAAATGGCATGATATTGGAATTTTCTGATTATGCCATTGAGTATCTCTCTGTTCAAGGTTATGATCCTCAATTTGGTGCAAGACCATTGAAACGTTTGATTCAAAAAGAAATAATCAACCTGCTGAGTAAGAAAATTCTGGCAGGAGATATCGATAAATCCAAACCAGTACTCGTTGATGTTTTCGATGGTGTAGTGGTTATCCGAAACAAGTAATTCTAAATACGACGATACATAGTTACAATAAGCCCCGCGATTCTTCGCGGGGCTTTTCTATTATTTTTTTGTTATATGCGTTTGTATATGAGTATTATGCTATATATTGTGGCAAATATTTATGAGAAAATGATTACGTAGGGTAATTATCCTGTACCGAGCCATATCCAAATGCCAGTGCAGCAACCAAGATCTGACTACTTTTTCGTACGGCAGCCTGACTGAAAGAAAGAAAAACTTTGTTTACCTGTTGCTAACGTCTACCACTCAACGTAAGGTCTTGGTAAGTTGATGCCCGACTTAAATTTTAATGCAAATAAAAATCTATGAAAAAAGTGAACCGCCATCACTTCATTTCCTGGGTTGTTATGCTTTCATTTGTAATAGGGCCAATCTATGCCCAAACTATAGCAACAACCAAAGCTTCCAATCCCGAAAAATGGTACCCGATTTACAGAAAGGGTGATTGCAGTATGCCTGCCTTCATCAATAAAAAAGGTGAAGTAAAGCTGGCATTCGATAGCACCATCAAACTGGCATTCGAAAACCGCGTGATCGAAAATGTATTTGAAGGCCAGTACATCAGCGTAAAACGTAAAGTCGGAAATGACGTAATTTATTACCTGTGCGATAGAAAAGGAAATCTGACACCTTTACCGGTAGATATCGAAATTGTTGGGATCAACCCCAATAGCATAACTGTTACGAATCTCTACAGAAAATATGCACTCTGGAAATTTGACCTTACTCCACTTACCCCTTTTAAATACAAATATATTGCTGCGTATAGCGAAGGATATTTACTTGCCCATCCTATTAGCTCCACAGGATTTACCCTGTTAAATGAAAAAGGAGAAGAAACAATTCAGCCGGTTCATGAAGCAAGCCTTAGTGCTATTAAAGGCACCAATAGAGTTTCTGAAGGTATTGTGGGATATGTTTCAAATGACAAAATGGGAATAATGGATACAAAAGGTAAAGATATTACTCCCGCTATCTTCAACTTTGTATTGGACTTCAAAAATGGACTTGCCTTTGCTTCAAAAGATTATAAGTGCGGATACATCAATAAGAAAGGCAAATGGGTAATGGGGCCAGATAAAAATACTTATTCCGGCACCTTTGGTAATGGTATGTCTATTATCTGCAAAGTAGAAAATGGAGAAGAGTATTACACTTTTGTTGATACCACCGGCCAGATTGCAATTAAACAAAAGTTTAAGCGGGTAACTTCCTTTGAAAACGGCTTTGCAGTTGTGACCACCAAACAGAATAAGCCTAACGAACGGTCTGTTATTAACACTAAAGGAAATATCGTATTTACAGGTATGATGAGCTGGGTCGATTTTCTGGACGATTTAATAGTTATCAAAACTGAAGACAAGGACCCATCTGATAACATTAGAAAGAATAATTGGTATTATCTGGATTATAACTTTAAACCGGTTTGGGAACCCGATTGTACCGAAAAAACACTCAGTAGCATTAATAACTTAAGAGGATGTAAGTTTAAAGACTTTAAAAAAATAATTTTTGAAGGAGAGATCTGCAAAAGCTATTCACTGAACGATCTGAAAGAACTATTTGAAAACGCTAATCCCATAGAACTTTCAATTCAACTTAATTCCTCAATTTCTAAACTTCCCTCTGGTCTTAGTACTATGACCAACCTTGAAATACTGAAACTATCGCGCAATTACATTACCGAGTTACCTGATTTAAGTAAACTCACTAATCTAAAAGTACTGGATCTGGATAATACCAGTATCAAATCTCTGCCTAAAAGCATTTATAACCTAAAACAGCTAAAGCAAATCTCTGTAAGAAATACCAATCTGAGCCTGGATGATATTATGGAATTGAAAGAGCAGCTACCTGATACTAAAATTTTTTTTAAATCTAATTAGTTTATGTACACTAAAAACTATTCTGTTCTGTTGTTTGCAATTCTTTCCTGTTGCTTTATTCATCAGGTATCTTTTGCACAGATTGATGTTGGGATTATAGAATCAAAATCAATTGATAATTCCAAAAGGCCCGCCAGGGAGCTTGTTCCTTTCCTCAAAGGAAGACTATGGGGCTATTGCGATATTAATAAGAATATTGTCATTGAACCGAAATTCGACAAAGCAGAATTCTTCATGGAATATAAGGATACCTATTATGCTAAAGTTATTCTCAATAATGGCAAAACAACAATAACTGCTGATGGCAATACTGTTGGCATAAAAGTTCCGGATACCGAAATATTTGTAGATGAAGAACCACTGATGGATCAAATCAGACGTAATGTAACCATAGATGCAACTATACCTGGTTTCCAATATGATAAGGAGAAAAGACAATTAAAATTATCGGCAACCTACAGAAGTATTGAAAGTTTGATTGATGATGGAAAATTCGGAGTTGTAAGAGATAAGCATACAGGCCTGATAGGAGCAATTAATCCGGCTGGTAAAATACTTGTTTCCTTTAACTACGATAAGTTTATCGGTGTAGCCGGAGCAAATAATGAGTTGTTGATACTCCAGAATAACTGGAAAGTTGGAGTAGTGGATCTTAATAATAATATCATTGTTCCATTCGATTATGCAACAATTGAAGTAGTTAACAAACCAGGTACCAGTCTGCTGCTAACCAAGCCTGCTGAGATTTTCGAAACTCATAGCTACCTGGTAGATACCTCCAATAAAAAACTATTTGATGGCGAACTTTTGTTTGCCGAATATGGAGATGGACTTATAATGGCCGTAAGTAAAGGATATTTTGGTTATATAGATGGATCAGGAAAAGAAGTGATTCCATTTAAGTATGTAAATGCAAGACCATTTGGTGAATTACCTGCAGTGCGTGGATTTGCAAAGGTCACAAATACCAATAGTCAAACCTTTTTTATCAATAATAAAGGTGTTGAATTTATTAGTGAGAAATAATTTAAACGAATAACTTATCTATATGAGAATTCTAAGCCTGACAGCCTCTGTAATTGTAGCAGCTTTATGTTTATCTGACCTGAATGCCTATTCCCAGATTGGCGAACCAATTTATGAAGCTCCTGCCTATTCTTCCAGTGAGCATAAACTATTGGTGCCATTCCTGAAAGGTAAACTATGGGGCTTTTCCGATGTAAATAAAAAAATGGTTATTCAGCCAACCTTCGAAAAGGTTGAGTTTTTCAGTGAGTCCGGAAATATGTACTATGCTAAAGGGGAATTAAATGGGGAAAAAATTATTATTTCCGAAACTGGCAAGTATATGAAAGATGATACTCCGGGTTATGAAGAAATTCTAATGGGAAGTGGCCTGATTTCTGGCTACTCCGTTAGCTCTCAAATAATAAAAAAGGATGACAATTTAGATAAAAACGGCTTACACGGTTATACGTATGATGCTGAAAATAATGTTTTAATCACCTCTGGTTACTATGATAGTTTTATAAAACTAATTAATAAAGGAAAGTTGGCGCTTGCGAAAAACAAGAATCAAAAAATAGGATTGGTTGATCCTGGAGGTAAAGTTATTATTCCGTTTGAGTATGATAAATTCATTGGCTCAATAGGCCGTGGAAATGATTTGCTAATTCTGGAAAAGGATAAGAAAATGGGAATATTTGATCTTACAGGTAAGATACAGCTCCCGTTCGAATTCGATAAAATAGAAAAGCTGGAAGGGTACGGCAATATATTACTTCTGACAAAAAATACTAAAACATCAACCGAATCCTTCCTGGTAAATGCCTTTTTTATGAAATTATATGATGGTGTATTAACTGATGCTGTATACAGTAACGGATTAATCAGAGGGGCAAAAGATGGTAAATACGGATATATCAACACAGATGGAACTGTAGTAGTACCATTCAAATATAAAAAAGCTCTGCCTTTTGCAGAAAGACCTGCAATCAGTGGATTTGCGCTGGTTACCAATATGGATGGAGTAAGCTACTTCATCAATCAAAAAGGTGTTGAATATTACAGTGAAAAATAATCAAATGTCATTTTATCTATGAAAAGAGTGAACCGCCATCACTTCATTTTCTGGGTTGTTATGCTTTCATTGATAGCAGAGCCAATCTTTGCTCAGAAGAAAACTTCTACTGCCAAACCTGCTGTTCCTGAAAAATGGTACCCGATTTACAGAAAGGACGATTGTATTATGCCCGCACTAATCAATAAAGCGGGAGAAGTAAAATTGGTGTTCGATAGTATTACAACGTTTGCTTCTCAGATGATCATCGAAGACAACATATTTGAAGGTAATTATATCGGTGTTAAACGGAGAATTGGGGATAAGAAAATTTATTGCCTCTGCGATAGAAATGGAAAATTTACGCCCTTGCCTGAAGGAATTAAAATTGTTGCATTAAATCCTAACAGTATCACTGTGGAGAATGAATCCGGGAAGTCTGCGCTTTGGGGATTTAATCTTACTCCGATTACTCCTTTCATTTATTTAAGCATTCAGAGGTTTAGCGAAGGTTTGGCTGTTGCATTTCCTGCTGCCTCCAGAACATTTACCTTCTTAAATGAAAAAGGAGAAGAAACAATTCCGGCTACACATAGAATTAGCACGGTCGGTGATCACAGAAGTAGTTATGCTATGCGTAACCAGGTTTCGGAAGGCCTTTCAAATTATTCGCATAATGGATTATTGGGAATAATGGATAAAAATGGTAAAGATATTACGCCTGCTGTTTTTAGTAATTTATTTGAATTCAAAAATGGATTAGCTTTCGCTATAAGAGATAGAAAGGCTGGCTATATAAATAAAACAGGCGATTGGGTGATTGGTCCGGAATCTGGTGATACTTACTATGGCAATTTTGCAAATGGATTAGCGCCTAAAGAAATAAATGAAAATGGTGAATACTATTCCAATTATATCGATACTACTGGTAAAGTAATAATTAAGACTAAATTTAAACGCGCAAGTCTCTTTAATAATGGCTTTGCGGTTGTTACCACAAATGAGAATAAATCTTCAGAAAAATCTATTATTAATAAAACCGGGGAAGTTGTATTTACCGGCAACTTCTCACATGCGGCCTTCCTGGATGATCTGATTGTTATTACAACAGAGGTACAATTAAACAGTGATAATGTGAGAAGAAATAATTGGTACTATCTGGATTATAACTTTAAATTGATTTGGGAACCTGAATGTGGTGAAAGAGCACTTAGAAGCCTTACCAGTATTAGAAACTGTCAGCTTAAAGACTTCAAAAAAATAATTATCGAATCAGGAATAAGCAATGAATATTCATTCAGTGATCTCCAGGAATTATTTGAGAATGCCAACCCTGTAGTTCTTTCTCTTTCCTTAAATTATACTATTACTAAACTACCTAACGGACTTAGTAATATGACCAACCTGGAGGAACTTCGACTTTCAGGCAGGTTTACCGAGTTACCAGATTTAAGTAAGCTTAACAAGCTTAAGGAGATAGACCTGGATTATACGGATATTCAATCTCTACCTAAAAGTATTTATAAACTAAAACAGCTGAAAGAAATCTCTGTTGTAGGTACTAAGCTGAGTTTGAATGATATAATGGCACTGAAAGAAAATCTGCCGGATACCAAAATCACTTTTAAACGTTCTTTTTAATTCATAATTGCTGAAGAAGAAAATCTCTATGAAAATTTCGACTATAACAGCTACTCTTATAGTAGCAGTGCTTTGTTTAACCAGTATAAATACTTATTCACAGGTAGATGTCGGGTTGCTAACTGATGATGAGTTTGGTCCTCCTGTGAAAGACCCACAATTATTGGTTCCTTTTCTTAAAGGTAAATTATGGGGTTATACAGATGTAAATAAACGAATGATTATTGAACCAAAGTTTGATAAAGCCGGTTTTTTTCTGAGGAGCACTTCTTTATACTTTGCCAACGGGGTATACAAAGGAAAGAATGTGTTAATCTATGAAGACGGGAAATTTGTAAATAATGATTATGCCGATGGCAATTATATATTAGACGGAGGTTTGCTTGGCGCATCCCGAGCCGCCACTAAGGAGATACAAAAAGATTTTAATCTCGATAAAGATGGTTTACATGGTTATACCTATGATACCATAAGCGGTATTCTAACCTCCTCTTACTATTATAATCGCTTTATCAGATTGATTGAGAAAGGGAAACAGGCCATTGCAGAAAACAAATATCATAAAGTAGGACTGGTTGAACCAAGTGGTAAAGTAATTATTCCTTTTGAGTACGACGAGTTCATAGGTGCTGCTGGTGGTAGAAGAGAGTTGTTAATACTTCAAAAAAATAGAAAGCAGGGTGTAGTGGATTTCACAGGAAAGGTAGTTCTGCCTTTTGAATATGACGAAATAAAGATGGTAAATACATACGGAACAAGATTACTCCTAACAAAGTATACAAGTACATCAAAAGAATCTATTCTGGTGAGCGCTGCCTTTAAAAAGGTATTTGATGGGGTATTAACAGATGCTTCATTTGACGATAAATTTATTATGGGCGCAAAAGATGGTAAGTATGGATATCTGAATGACGCAGGAGAAATTGTCATTCCATTTATTTATAAGCAGGCATTGCTCTTTGGTGCAAGTCCAGCCATCGAAGGTTTTGCATTGGTTACAAATATGAAAGGAATAAGTTATTTCATTAATGAAAAAGGTATAGAATACTATTCTGAAAAATAATCAGCATATGAATATTATTAAAAACATAAGTGCAGCTACTATTATGAGTTTGTTGGTTTGCTCGGCAACTGCACAGGAAATGGGAGTAGTAACCGGCCCAACAAAAGAAACAGTCAAAGGTGAGTTCCTTGTACCTTTTTTAAAAGGAAAGCTTTATGGGTATAGCAATGAACAAAAGAAAATTATAATTGAACCTAAATTCGAGCATGTTAGTTTTTTCCGGGGAACAGCAGCTAAAGGTGTGTATAAAGGGAAGGACGTGCAGATTATGCGTGATGGCACTTTTAAAACTGTTATTGTAAAGAAAGAACCACCTCTTGTTGTTGAAAGAGTGCCGGTTCAGTCAATGTTTACGCCTGCCCAACAGGCAGATGACGCTACACTCGATATAGCTGGTAAGCACAGTTTTAAATTCGATAAGAAAACAAATACGCTATACAAATCACCGGCATATGATTCGGTATTATACTCGTTCAGCGACTGGAAAACTGTCCTTGTAAAACTTAAGGGTACTGGAAAAGTAGGAATGGTGGATAACTCCGGTAATATCCTTATCCCTTTTGAGTATGATGAATATGTATATGATTTGGGTTATTTTATGGAACCAGAATTAATTATGAGAAAGGACGGCAAGCTAGGAGTAATTAATAAACTGAACAGAATATTAGTTCCTTTTGAATATACGAGAATTGAGTTTTGTGGTTCAGTAGGCAACCTGTTTCTTTATAAAGGTAATAAAGCCACTTTAGTAGATTCTCAATACAAAAGTTTATTTGCAGACGAGCTGATAGATCCTGTTGTATGTATAGATATAATCAGTGCCTACACAGCAAAGGGTGCCGGGTATATTGATCAGAAGGGCAATGTAATAGTTCCGTTAAAGTATAAAGAAGTAAAGCCCTGGGGAACAGAACCAGCTGTATATGGTTTTGGATGGGTGACTGATAAAAGTGGAAGGAGCTTTTTTGTAAATGATAAAGGTGTTGAATTTTATAGCAATTAAAATATGAAAAAAACAAAATTCCTTATACCGTTTATAGCGGCAGTATTTCTTACAAATACATTGAATGCGCAGGTAGCAGGTTCACGCGTGTATGCGATGCCTGAAAGTAATGGCGCCTATAAATTAGTACCGTATCTGAAAGGCAAACTCTGGGGATTCAGCGATGCTAATGGCAATATAGTTATTGAGCCGGCCTATGAGCAGGTTGATTTTTTTGATTACTTTTCAGGTGTTGCCAAGGTCATTTTAAAAGGAAAGCAATTATTGATTGACCCTTCAGGAAAGGTTAAAGAAAATAAAGACAGTAGAGTGTTATTTGACGATTCACCAAGGATGGCAGAGCTTAAATCTGGTAAATACGGGGAGGATATTCAGGAAGCTTCATTATCTAAAAATGGGAAGCATGGATTTTATATTGATTATGATGAAGGAGTACTTCACAAAGCCCCGGTTTATGGAAAATCCAGAGGATACTTTGATAACTATAATAGCCTGATTATAGAATTGAAAAGTACTGGTAAATATGGTGGAGTCAATAAAGATGGAGATATTATTATTCCATTTGAATATGATGATTGGACTAATCATTTTGGAGATGGAGTATTCTTTGTAATGAAGATAGGAGAGAAGCTTGGAATGATTGATAGAAAGAACAACGTTATTTTTCCTTTCAAATATCAGAAAATTGAGAAATTGAATATGGAGGGTACCAACTTTCTGGTAAAAGATTCCGTTTATGGCTATCTGTTAGATACTGCTCGTAAACCTTTATATAATAAGCCTCTCAGGGATGTAGAATTTGCCAGAGACATGATAAAGGCCCGTGACGATAAAGGTTTATATGGCTATTTGAATACAGCCGGGCAGGTTGTTATTCCTTTTATTTATAAAGAAGCCAGGGCTTTTGGTGATTCAATCTCCAATAGTAACTATGCCTGGGTAACCAATAATAAGGGTGTTAGGTTTCTTGTTAGTAAAACAGGGCGTGAATACTATAGCAAGTAATGCATTATCATAATTCATTCAAAGAGGATGTATCTCAGATACATCCTCTTTTATTTTATATTCAGTAAATTTGGTTGAACTAAAACATCTGCTTATGATTGGTCCAAGAGAAAAGCGATTTATGCAACATGCCATTGCATTGTCCAAAAAAGGAATGGAAAAAGGAGATGGTGGCCCATTTGGTGCAATAGTAGTGAAAGGGGATGAAATAGTTGGAGAAGGCTGGAATCAGGTACTTCTCAATACCGACCCTACTGCTCATGCCGAGGTGGTAGCTATCAGGGATGCTTGTAATCGACTTGGCACTTTTCAGTTGACCGACTGTGAAATTTATACCTCCTGTGAGCCATGTCCAATGTGTCTGGGAGCTATTTACTGGGCAAGGCCTCAACGTGTTTATTACGCTAATTCTAAGGAAGATGCAGCAGCAATTGAATTTGACGACTCTTTTATCTATAGGGAATTGAATGTGCCGCATAGTGAAAAGAAAATTCCTTTGATTTCTATGCCAGATAATGGAGCGTTGGAGGTGTTTGCTGAATGGAAAAATAAAAGTAACAGAACTTTATATTAATAAAAAAGACAGGATACTGTCCTGTCTCTTTTATCTTCTGGCAACAAAGTAATAAGTCCAGAATATGCCAAGTAAGATCATCAGAATAATAAAAATTAATACCGCCAGAGAAATGTAGGTTTGCAACCGTCGTTTTGGCCTATACCGCTGCCTTAATTTTTTCAGCAGGTTCCACCTCATCTCAATAATCCACCCAGGGATTTTTTCCTTGTCCTTTATTGCAGCTAATCCATCGAGGGCTTCACTGCAAAGCTCACAATCTGCCAGATGCATTTCTACTTCATGTTGTTCACTGGCCGACAGTTTGCCTTGAACATAGTCAAGCAACTGTTGCTGAGATGGACAACCTGTAGTAACAAATATATCGTTGAAATGCTCGTTCATATCGTTATTAAATGCAAGTTAATGGTTTGTTCGTTGTTGTTTCTCCAACAAAAGTTTTAAATTCCGCTTTCCGTTCTGGATATAGCTTTTGACCTGAAGTAAAGAATAACCAGTTTGATCTGCTATCTCCTGGTATGACTTTTTCTGCATATAAAATAATTGGATGCAGGTCCTTTGTTCAGGGCTTAATTGCTGAATAGCCAGCTCCATATTTTCCAACAACAGATCTTTCTCCTGAAAGCTTTTCTTATCTAAGGGTTCGGCTTCCATATCAGCAATATGTTTCTCAGTTATCTCTGTTTTGTACTTCAATGGATTATTCCGCAACTGCATCAGGCAATAGTTTTTAGCAACCTGATAAATCCAGGCTTTAAAAAACTGGATTTCGTGCTTATTTACTTCTGATAAAACCTTAAGGAAGATTTGCTGTACAGCATCACGTGCATCTTCTTCATTTTTCAGATATTTCATGCACATACCAAGTAATAGCACGGCGTATCGGTCGAAGAGCACACCAATCCACTCACTGTTTTTGTCAGCTTTGAACCGTTGCAGTAGCTCCTGGTCTGTAAGTTGTTGTATGGCTGGATTATTCACAGGCAAAAATAATGGAATACTTAAGCTAAGATGCAGTTTTCACAAAATTGCATAAATAAATGCAAATTTTTTCACATAGCATCCAAAGCTAGTTGGGCAGAGTTTTTCATGGCACCATCCATTCTTACTACTTCTCTGAACATTCGTCTTGCTTTTCCCATTTGTCCTTTGCTTCTGTAGCATACAGCAATCTGATATCGTGCCATTTCCTGGTATCTGCCGGAGCTGACAGATTCTAATTTTCTGTATCTGTCAATTGCTTCACCATAATTGCCTTGTTGTTGGAATCCCATAGCTGCCTTATAGAGGTACTCATCACTATTAAGTGCTGCGGGAGGAGGGGTTTCTTTTTTAGCAGGTTCAGGGTTTGTTTCTGTGGTATTTTCCTGTTTTTGAGATTTCTTTTCCTCTTCTTCTTTTTCCTTTTTATTCTTCTCGGCTTCCTTCGCTTTTTCGGCTTCACGACGAACAGAATCCTGCTGGTTCTGCAGCATTTGAGCGCGTCTGATACGGGCCAGACTGTCGGCAGTTGCTTTGCGTTGCTGTGCTTTCAATGCGGCTGCTTTCTTTATTGCAGCAGAATCTACAGGTACGCTACCAGGGGTAGTGGTAGTTGCTGTAGTTGTTGCAAGTGGAGCATCCGGAAGTTGAATCGGATTAGGAGTAGATACCTCTGGCTGTGTATTGTTCACTGGTGTTACAACCGGGGGAGTAGCAGCAGGAGCAGGGGTACTTGTTTCAGCGGCTGAAGGTTCCCGGCTGGGGGTTACAGCAGCTACATATCGCACGGGAGGAGGTTGATTTCTGATATGGCCCTCCAGTACGTATACGCTACCGATACCTAGTCCAATAAAAGCAAGGAGCCAGAAATATAGCAGGAGATGTTCTTTCGCTTTCTCCTTCCTTGTGTATTGTGCTACTTTCTGTACGTGTGAAACAGGTTGAATACTGTTTCTCACAAAACGTTGCAGTTTATAGGTCAGATCCTGGTACTTATCCTGGTCATCTTCCTTTTCCAATGCCAGCAGGGCATTATAACACAGGTCACAATCGGCCAGATGTTGTTCTACCAGATGTTTTTCTATATCCGTTAATCTGCCATCCATATAGCGGGGAAACTGGTCTTTATTGAGGCAACGGATAGATGAAAAAATCTTTAGTACTTTATCATTTTTATGTTTGTTATTACTTAACATATCCCTGATTCATAAATAGCTTGGCTAGTTTTCCTTTGGCGCTTTTCAGTTGGGCCCTTACCTTATCACGAGGTTGTCCTGTTATGGCTGAAAGGTCGGCGAAGGATTTATTTTCTAGGTAAAATTGTTTTAATAGTGTTTTTTCTTCATCGTGAAGTCGATCCATGGCCTGTTCTAATCTGAGCATCAGTTCATTGCTGTCAATAACATTATTGGTGGCTTTATCTACCAGATTTTCTATATGCAGCAAATCTCTTACCTCACGAGATGGATAAAACGGGGTATTTTTCTCAGGTTTTCCCAGGAAGCCTTTTTGAATATGCAGAATCCATTCACTGGCTTTGTAAATGGTTTGAGTTTTGAGGCTAGCGCTTAACCGTTGCAGCAAAACAGGGAATATAGTACTGGGGTCCAGGGAGCTATCTTTATGCAATTGGGGCATTGTAACAGCAACCAATAAATGACTATATCGTTCCATCAATACACCTTCTGCCTCGCGATCATTTTGTCTTCTGGCGCGGGATATCAACTCTTTATCGGATAAATTGGTTAACTGTTGTTGCATACACTTATTAATTTATATTTACGTACAAAACCGGAAAAAGTTCATTTGAAGCATAGATTTATTGAATTATAAAAGGGAATTTTACAATTTATATGCCATACGCCATTATTATAGTGCCGATTGCGCCATTAAGAGCAACAGCTGCCCATAGAAGTGAAATGGTTTCTCAGTTGTTATGGGGAGCATGTGTGGAAATACTTTCTACAAGTTCTGATGGGTGGGTAGAAGTAAAGAATCAGTACGACGATTATGTTGGCTGGGCTACCATGTCACATCTGGAAATCATAGATGAGGGGCTTTATCGGGCAAAAGCTATTCATTATACTGCTTCCTGGAGTAACCGGGTTACGATGAATGGATTGCCTATGCAGGTTCCTTTTGGGTGTCTTATTAAGCATTATGCTGATAAAGGCGCTCAATGGGGCGATATCCAGGTGCGTTTTGAGGATCCGGTAAAAGCGGTAATGAGTCATGAGCCGGTAGATTTGGAGGCATTTAAGGCCACAGCATTCAATTATCTGAATACCGCCTATTTATGGGGTGGGGTGAGTGTTTTTGGTATTGATTGTTCGGGATTCACACAAAATGTATATAAATTATTTGGAATTCATCTGTTGAGAGATGCCTATTTACAGGCCACACAGGGTCAGGTGGTTGATTTTCTTCAGCAGGCCAGGTTGGGAGACCTTGCATTTTTTGATAATGAGGAGGGAAGAATCACGCATGTGGGCATTTTGCTCAATGATGAGGAAATAATCCACTCTTCGGGTAAAGTAAGGGTTGATATTATCGATAACCAGGGGATTATTAATAAGGATACTGGAGTACGCACCCATAAACTTCGGATTATAAAGCGGTATATTTAGCTCGCCGGCTCGCTTGTTTCTCGCAAAGAAGCAAAGCTTAATATTAAGAGGTATAAGGATTATTTAAGATAAAAAGATCGAAGCGAATATTTTAAGGACTTCTATTAGGTTTCAATAATATAAGAAACCAATCAGCAGTCCTTAAAATATTCGCTTCGATCTTTTTATCTTAATATTAATCTTTGCTTCTTTGCGAGAAACAAGCGAGCCAGCGAGCTAGCTTTGTTTGAAGATTTTACGGTAGTCTTCGAAGCTTTTAGTGATAATAGCTTCTGCTTTCACTTTATCCTGGAATTCTTCTACCACAACGGTTTTCTTCTCTAATTTTTTATATTCTTCGAAGAAATGGCGCATCTCATCGATGAAGTGAGGAGGTAACTCAGAAATATCGTTGATATAGTTTACGCTCATATCGTTAGCAGCAACAGCGATGATTTTATCATCGGCTTCACCGCCATCTACCATTTGCATAACGCCAATTACTTTAGCTTCGATGATGCACATAGGCACGCATTCTACCTGAGAAAGTACCAGGATATCCAGTGGATCATGATCATCGCAATAAGACTGTGGAATAAAACCGTAGTTGGCAGGGTAGTATACAGATGAATATAATACACGGTCCAGTTTCAAAAGACCGCTTTCTTTATCCAGTTCATATTTGGCACGGCATCCCTTTGGAATCTCTATAATAGCATTAACGATATGCGGCACTTCTGATCCAGGACTTACACTGTGCCAGGGATTTGTCATCATAATAAATCAACTTTACTTTGTATATAATTATTCTTTCGCTTAATGCAGCAGAAATAGGTTACTTTTCCTAAGTTCGTTGATATGGCTAGGTTTCCGGTATATAAAACTGGAAATCATCACCTATCCTTGCATTATTGCGAGGCAAAATTAAGGAACTAGGAGATAATTGTTAAAAATATCCTTTGCTTTCCCGAAGAAAATCAGTTTACTGGTATCTTGGTAGCGTTAGTAGCGGAGGAGTCGGCCTCTTCTTCTATCGTTGAATCAGCTGTATTACCTGATTGAGGCGTATAGTTAGGAATGATACTGTCAAATGTCAGTGATATTTTCCATTGTCCATTTTCTTTAACCATCTGTAATACCTCTTTTTGATGGGCAGAAGAGTTTAAGATAGTCACAGCAGCTTTATCACCGTTTTCTTCGATATTCACCACTTCAATCTTTGCATTCTTAATTTTTTCTCTTTCAGCCCCACTTCTGCGGCCGTCGAAGATTGCATAGATCTGAATTACCTGTTGAGATTCCTTTGTGGCATATTCTCTAGCCTGGTCGTAGTTCGAATCCTGAATGGCATGCATGAACGCTAGCGCTACCTCCTCCGGAGAAGCTCTTTTCTTACAACTACCCAACAGTATGGTTGTAAAGAGTGCCAGTGTTATGATTCGAAAAAATTTGGTCATGCGGTCGATAAATTATAGTATATCACAACAAAAATAGGGGTAAACTTCAATTCTGCAAAGTCAGGATCTATCGAATTGCTCATTCACAGGCTTCCGGACTGAATTTCCCACAGATGAACTTACGGCAATTGCCGTTAATAAAGCGTTAATATTTCAGGTTGGATTTAAATAAATCCGGTTCCCCTCCTGAGCTGGAAAGGAACCGGATTAATATCCTAACTATTCTTATGAGCGTCGTAGGCTTTAATAATAGCTTTAACCAAACGGTGTCTTACCACATCTTCTTCATCCAATTCCACATGCCCTATTCCATCTATATTACGTAAAATCCGGGTAGCCCTTTCCAAACCAGATTGCTGGTTTTTAGGCAAGTCGATTTGCGTAAGATCTCCGGTGATAATTGCTTGTGCGGAAGCGCCTATACGGGTTAGAAACATCTTGATCTGCAAGTCTGTGGCATTTTGCGCTTCATCCAGAATAATAAATGAATTATCGAGGGTACGTCCACGCATATACGCCAAAGGAGCAATTTCAATGATTCGGTTGGCCATATAATAACTGAGTTTCTCAGCGGGGATCATATCATCCAGTGCATCATACAACGGACGTAAATATGGATCGATCTTCTCTTTTAAATCTCCAGGCAGAAATCCCAGGCTTTCACCTGCTTCAACCGCCGGACGAGTAAGAATGATCTTTTTTACCGCCTTGTTTTTCAGTGCCCTTACAGCCAGTGCCACAGCTGTATAGGTTTTACCAGTACCAGCAGGGCCTATTGCAAATATTATATCGTTCTTCTCCGCCAGTGCTACCATTTTCTTCTGGTTACTGGTACGAGCCCGAACGGTACGACCATTAGGACCAAAAACTAATACTTCATTGGGATTGCGCTCACTGAAATTATCTATCCTTGCTCCTTCCTCATCTCCCAAAATCTGCTCAAAATAGTTCTCCGTCAGATTGCCATTTCGTTCCAGATATTTCACTATCTGATTGATCTTTTCTTCTGCTGTTGCCACTTCCTCCGGCGAACCACTCAACTTAAGCTGAGTACCTCTCGAAAGAATCTTAAGCAATGGGAACTTCTTCTTCAGCAGATCAAGCTTTCCGTTGTTAACACCGAAAAACTCTATGGGATTAATGCTGTCTAAATTGATAATGGATTCAGTCAATGATTCTATAGTTTAATTTTCCAGGAATATAATCGATACTTTCTATACCGAATTTATTTAATTATTGTGCAACCTGGACGACGTAGCTGTTAAGCTAATACTAAATTCTGTATCCGTTCTGTTTGAAGGATTCAACCTTAGCAGCAATATCTTTATTACCTAAGGCCAGAATACGTGCTGCCAATACAGCCGCATTACGCGCTCCCGCCTTTCCAACTGCTAATGTACCTACCGGTAATCCCGCTGGCATCTGTACGATAGAATATAATGCGTCAATTCCTCCAGGCAACCCGCCATCCAATGGAACACCTAGTACAGGGAGTGAGGTATAAGCCGATACAACTCCAGGTAAGGCTGCTGCCATACCCGCTGCGGCAATAATTACGCCAAACCCTTTTTCCTGCGCTGTAATACATAATTCTCTTACCTTATCCGGATTACGGTGCGCTGAAGCAACAATCATTTCATTTTCAATTCCAAAATACTGAAGGTGCTTCTGAGATTCTTCCATTACAGGTTTGTCACTCTCGGAACCCATGATAATCAAAACTTTCATTTGATAATATTTGTAAAAAATTAATGTAATAAATCATCCCAAAGATATTACTCGTTTGACAATTTCAGAAAATTGAAAATCCACAACGAGTGGATAAGAAATACTAAAATCTCCCCGCATTCCCGCTAATGGCCTATTACAATCATTCTCGTTATCATACATTTTCTTACTTTTATAGTAAATAATAGTGTTTTTTTATTATATAATGCCTACTTTGGGAATTGCTATACACAACGAATAGACTTGCTATCATATGAATGTAGTTAGGCTGGAACAGCACTACCGGTACTTACAGCATCTGGAAGCCGCTATCAATGCCTGTGCCTTTTCTGTTTCTATCGACGCATTAGGTATTGTTACTGCTGTAAATCTGCAGGTAACTACCTTATTGCATCAGTCGCCCGACCTCCTGATCGGCCGACCGCTTACCAGTATCCTCCCCCCCGAATCTCTCGTCCAATGGTACGATTGGTATTCGAAGGTGCTGGACGGTGCTTCCGTTAGCGGCGAAATAGGATTCAAATTGCCAGATAACTCCCCCCTCTGGCTCGAAGCCGGTTGCAGCCCTGTTTGTACCAACGACGGCCAGGTAGAAGGTTGTATTATCATCGGTATGGATATCACTTCCAAGAAATTGGCTGCTATTAAACGCGAACAAAACGAAATCTATTATAGCCAGGTACTCGAACACCTGCCCCTGGGCCTCCAACAATTCGGTACCAACGGCGAAAATATCGATATGAACAGCCGGCAACGTGAAATTTGGGGCGATGCCCATCCATTTTTCATAAATCCCGACTATAAATGGCTGCAAGACCCTTTCTACCGCCTGAACGGACTCGCAGCCATCTTTGAAGAAGCCAGAGATACCGGTAAAACAATCAAAAAAGAAATATTACTGCGTTACCGGGAGAAAAGAATCAGAAATATTACCCGACTTTATCCCGTGTATTTTGAAGCCACTGTTTTCCCGCTGACTGATAAAGCCAGAAACATGGCCAATTTATTTCTTATCCTCGATGATATTACCGAAAAGAAACTCTCTGAACTCAGCCTCCAGAAAAGTGAACGCCTCCTCGATAATATTATTGAAAACCTCCCGATAGGATATATCCAATTCGATAACTTCGGTTTTATAAGAAGAATCAATCAAACACAAAGAGTCTTCTTTAACTCCCCTAATCCCGCCATGCGACAGCCCTTCAATGTTATGAATGATGAACTGTCCATCGCTTTCGAATTGGATAAACTCTTTG
Source organism: Chitinophaga silvatica (assembly GCF_003419895.1). Taxonomy (GTDB): domain Bacteria; phylum Bacteroidota; class Bacteroidia; order Chitinophagales; family Chitinophagaceae; genus Chitinophaga; species Chitinophaga silvatica. The sequence goes on from NZ_QPMM01000001.1 coordinate 326,244, forward strand.
CCCAGGCTCTCGATCAGAATAAAACCTTCAGAATAGAAAAGCGGATCGACTTCTCCCAGGATAGCAACTGGACCACCGTCGATCGTGAAGTATACCTGGATCTTACAGTGTTTCCCGTTGTTGAACCTGTAGATAAGGAAATGATAGTAGTGGCTCTGGTTAATGATATAACCGAAAAAAGAGCTCAGGAAGAAGAGAACAAGAAAAACCAGGTATTCCTGCAGCAAACCGGCAGCATCGGCAAGATCGGTGGCTGGGAACTGGATACGGATACCAGGTTTATGAGATGGACAGATCAATCTTACTTTATTCACGGTTGCCTGCCCCAGGAGGAAATCAGCTTACATAAAGCCCTCTCATTCTATTCTGCCGAGGCCAGAGAAAATCTGCAACAACTGCTGAAAAACTGTAGTGACACCGGCCGCCCTTTCGATGTGTATCTCAGCGTAGTGGCAAACGGACAGCAAAAAAGAGTGAGATATATCGGCCAGCCTGGCTATGAAGATGGCAGACTGGTAAGAATATACGGAGTAGTGCAGGACGTAACCGAGCAACTGGAGATCAAGGATGCGCTGACACGGAATACAGAACTGATGCGCCTCTTCTTCGATACGATAGATATGGGCTACGCAGCTATGGAAAAGAACGGAAACCTGAACTTCCTCAATAGAAAGGCAGAGAAAATGATAGGGCACTCTGTGGCTATCGGCAGCAATATCTTTGAAGAATTTCCCCGTTTATCCGGTACCGTATTTTATCCGCGCCTGCAGGAATGTATCGAACAACAAACTTCACAATCCTTTGGTATCTACTTCTCCGGTGCCGATAAATGGTACGACTTCCTGCTAACACCCATGCAGGATGGAGGAATCTCCGTTTTTATGCGGGATATAACTGATAGCCGTAAACTACAGAAGGAACTGAGAAAAGCAAATGAACAATTATCCAATCTGAATAAAAATCTTGTTAACCAGAATAAGCAACTGGAAGATTTTGCCCATATTACATCCCATAACTTAAGAGCGCCAATTGCAAATCTGAAAGCTTTAATGGTCATGCATAACGAAGCATCTTCCCAACATGAGAGAGAGCTTTATCTGAGCATGCTTCACGAAGTAATTAAGAAAATCGATGAAACACTAAATGACCTGGTAGAAGTAGTGCAGATACGGAAGGATGTAAATGTTGAAAAGGAAAAACTGCTGTTTGCAGAACGTTTGCAAAAGGTAATGGATATATTATTGGTAGATATAGAAACCAGTAACATCAAAATTACGTATAACTTTGAGGCAGCACCTTTTATAGAATATCCTAAAGTATATTTAGATAGTATTCTTCAGAACTTTATTACTAATGCTATTAGATATCGTTCTCCGGATCGGGATCCAGCCTTGCATTTAGAGACAACAAAAGTAAATGAAAGTATTATTTTAACGGTTCAGGACAATGGGATAGGGATAGATATGGAGCGATTTGGAAATAAACTATTTGGATTCCGTAAAACTTTCCACAAGAATAAGGATGCAAAAGGAATAGGTTTATTTATTACCAAAACTCAGGTGGAAGCCATGGGAGGCAACATTAAAGCAGAAAGCCATCCGGGAGAAGGAACAAAATTTATTATTACTTTTAGAACTGAATAAACCCCCTTTATGAAGTTGCTCAACATGATTTTTATTGTAGATGATGACCCGATTCACCAGCAGATTGCTAAAATCATGATCGAACGTCAGGCTATCAGTACAGGTATCAGAGTATTTTCTGATGCCCAGGAGGTGTTAGACTATCTCCGGGATAAATCCGGAGATAGTGAGGCTTTGCCTGATCTCATATTACTCGATCTAAATATGCCAGTGATGGATGGTTGGGAGTTTCTGGAAGAATATGCCTTGTTCTGTCAGCAGTTGCCTAAGCAAATAAAAATCTTTGTACTAACATCCTCTATCGATGAAAAAGATAGGGAAAGAGTTGCAGGCTATAGTTTTGTTACCGGTTATCTAACTAAACCATTGTCGAAAGAAATCATTTCCCACTTATCTTAAGCAAGTGTATGGTTGCCTCCGGATCAGGAGAGGCGAATATTGCACTGCCAGATACTAAAACATTAGCACCTGTCTTAATCAATTGTGCCGCATTAGAGAGTTCTACTCCTCCGTCAACCTGTATTAATGCCGTTGATCCGGTATCTGCAATCAACTGTTTTACCTGTCGGATCTTGTTATAGGTTTGCTCTATAAATGTTTGCCCTCCAAAACCAGGGTTAACACTCATTACCAATACTATATCAATGTCCTGTATAATGTTTTCAAGCATTACAACCGGAGTATGTGGATTTAAAGCAACTCCGGCACGCATTCCGAGGTTTTTGATCTGCTGTATATTTCTATGTAAATGCACGCAGGCTTCTACATGCACGGTCAGGCTATCTGCCCCCGCTTTTTTAAAGGCCTCTGCATATTTTTCAGGTTCTTCTATCATCAGGTGTACATCCAGCGGCTTTTTCGCCAGCTTCTTAATCTGCGATATCACCGGCAGCCCATAGCTGATATTAGGCACAAAACGCCCATCCATCACATCTAAATGGAACCAATCCGCTTCGCTGCGGTTTACCATTTCAACGTCTTTACCCAGCTCCAGAAAATTGGCCGCCAGTAAAGAGGGTGCTACTAAAACAGGATTTTTTTCCAAATGCACTGAGTTTTTGTGTATTGTAAATTTAAGAATTTAGTTTTTTTAAGGCTGCCAGGGCTTCTTTAAAATCTTTTTTAAATGAAGCGGCTTTAGAATAGTCTTCTATTGCCAGTTCTTTTTTGCCTAGCTCTTCCTGGCATACAGCCCGGTAATAATAAGCCCAGGCATCGGTAGGAGCCGATTTAGCCGACAGATTAAAATAGGTATATGCTGTTTTATAGTCTTTCTTATTCAGATAAATTTTACCCAATGCCATATATGCCCCGGTAAATCCAGGATCTGCTACTACACATTGTTTATAAGCCTGAATCGCCCCATTCGTATTATCTAATTCTTCCTGATATCTTCCTACCTCATACAGCGGATGGGCATTGGTAGTATCCAGCCTCCAGGCCAGCATATAGTAATTTAATGCCATTGGGGCTTTGCGGCTTCTAAGCAGATCGGCCAGTTCCATTACGGCTTCAAATTCAGGCGCCTGACCTGCGGCATGAATAGCCGAAGTAAGATGCTTGATGGCTGTAACTGTATCCTGTCTGTCTTCTGCTATACGGGCTTTCAGATAAAAGGCTTTATCTCTGCCTTCCGCACTTTGAGCCAGAATATTAGCCAAACTGTCTGCCGATTCGTATTGCTTATTCTCGATCCAGGCGGTAGCTAACCTGTATTCCAGGTACGTATAACCAGGTGAGTTGGTAAGGGCATGCTGAAAATTGACAGCTGCCTTTTTAAAATCATTAATGACCAAAGCCGCTTCCCCGGCTCCCGCCCAGTAATCCGTAGTGGTGGGAGAAAGACTGGCAGCCTTTTCAAAATCGATCAACGATAACTTTGGATCTGTATTGAATAATAGGAGGGCACGACGATAATAAAGTTCAGGCTTCTCAGGGAATTGTTGGATAGAGTCGGTAACCGGGCGTACAATATCACTATACAAAGCAGAATCCACTGATTCTACTACCGGTTGCCGGGTGCCGGCATTGTTACATGCCGCTGCACCCATCAATAAGATAAGGACTGGTAAATATTTCATACTGGCTTCAAAACTACATAATCCTTATCGCATTAACCAGTTTTTGAATGTTATATAATCAGTCGATAGCAGTGTTGATTGTTTCTCTTTATGGTAAAGCGACATTACTTTAGCCGGTGTATAAATTTCCTCCCTGATAGAACGGGGAGCTGTATCTTCAAATTTCACAGGATGGGCTGTTTCCAGGAACACGCCAGTAAGCTCGGGAGAGTATTGTAAATACTTTTGTAATCCGAGGAATCCTACCGCCCCATGTGGATCGAGCATATAGTGGTTTTCCTTCCAAACCTGCTCCATCGTTCTGCTGGTTTCTTTATCTGTAAAACTATATGAACTTAGCTTTTGCTGTAAGGAAGGCAGACTATTGTTAAATAACTCAAGGATTCTGACGAAATTGCTTGGATCAGCTACGTCCATTGCATTGGATAGTGTAGGTACAGCCTTGTGAGGGGTATACTCTCCATTTTGCATAAACCGGGGGATAGTATCATTTACATTTGTTGAGGCAACAAAATGCGATACTGGCAATCCCATAGCTGCAGCCATCATACCTGCACATATGTTTCCAAAATTGCCGCTTGGAACAGAGAATACCAGGTTGGGATGTGCGGCCTTCATTTGCTTATAAGCAAGGAAGTAATAGAACATTTGAGGGAGCCAACGCGCAACATTAATACTATTAGCACTTGTAAGTGGCCTGTGTTGCTGTAACTCCTGATCCAGAAACGCTGTTTTTACCAGCTTTTGGCAATCATCAAAAGTACCCTGGATTTCCAGTGCATGGATATTCTTTCCAAGGGTGGTAAGTTGTTTTTCCTGTAATACACTTACCTTTTTAGAAGGATATAATATTACAACTTCTACTCCGGGTACATTATAGAAACCGCTGGCAACAGCACCTCCGGTATCCCCACTGGTGGCAACCAATACAGTTACAGGGTCTTTACTGTTTCTTCTGAAATACCCCAGACAACCAGCCATAAATCTGGCACCCACATCTTTAAATGCAAGGGTAGGGCCATGAAATAGTTCCAAAGCATAAGTATGACCCGTTACTTTTTGGATAGGAAACTGAAAGCTAAGCGTATCAGCCACTATTTTTCGCAAGGCTTCCTCAGGAATTTCAGATCCGATAAACGGGCTAATTACTTTATACCCGATTTCATGATCTGAATAATCGTGAAGGTTTTCTATGAAGGAAGGATCCAGCGTAGGAATCTGTTCCGGAAAATATAAACCTTTGTCTGGTGCCAATCCCTGAACTACTGCTGTTTCAAAATTTACCTGATGTGCTTTATTATTTAAACTGAAGTATTTCATGTAACGTTCTTTTTAGAATTTATCCTATCACTTTCACACCTTCGGTATTGATCTGTGATACATATATTTTATAGTCCACTCCTAATGGGGCATACACATCATTCATAGTGGCAGCTACTTTTCTTGCATTTTCTTCTCCCTGGCTCAACATAAAAACTGATGGGCCGGAACCTGAAATACCTCCGCCTAAAGCGCCTGCTTCTTTGCATTTCAACTTTAATTCATGAAAGGCAGGGATAAGAATAGAACGTATAGGCTCTACTATTACATCTTCGAGGGAGCGGGATATCAGGTCATAATTTTCCTGATACAAACCGGCTACCAGAGCAGCAACATTTCCCCATTGCTTGATGGCATCGGTCATTAAAATTTTTTGCTTTAAAATTTCCCTTGCATCAGAAGTCTTTACTTCTATCTGTGGGTGAATAACTGTTACCCAAAGATCTTTAGGTGTATGAATAGTAGTTATATCTAATGGTCTGTAACTTCTAACTAAAGTAAATCCACCTAAGATAGCCGGGGCAACATTGTCGGCATGTGCCGCGCCGCTGGCAAGCCTTTCACCTTCCATGGCAAACCTTACCAGTTGTTTTCTGGTAAAAGGTTCTCCCAGCAGCTGATTTACAGCTACAACTGCACCGGCACTGCTGGCGGCACTGGAACCAATACCACTGCCGGGATGAATGTTCTTAAATATCTCTACATCGAATCCAACTTTTGTGGCTTCATATTTCTGTAATAATGCCTGAATGGCAACACCGGCAACATTTTTAGCCGGGTCCAGCGGCAGGTCGGCACCATGAATGGCACTAATACGGATTCCCGGAGTATCTGAGCGCTTAACGATCATCTCATCGCCAGGTGCATTTAATGCCAACCCAATTACATCAAATCCACATGCCACATTAGCAACTGTTCCGGGGGCAAATACTTTTATACTATCCATATACTCATTGATTAGGTCTGTTTGAAGAATTGGTTTAATTATTATCTGGCACTGCGAATAATATCTGCAAAGATTCCTGAAGCTGTTACATCTGCTCCGGCCCCTGCTCCTTTCACAATTAATGGTTGATCTTTGTACCTGGTAGTAGTATATAATACGATATTGTCTTTCCCTTCGAGTTGATAAAAAGGATGGGAAGGCGCAATGCTTTGCAGGCCAACAGATGCTTTACCATTTTCATATCTGGCAACAAACTTTAAGCGTTTGCCTTCTTTATCTGCAGCAATTCTCAGATCCTGGAAATGATTTGAAAAAGTATCGAGAGTATCATAGAAATCGGCGACGGAAGGAGCATCCAGGCATTCGGCCGGGAGGAAAGAATGATTGGTAATTTCATCCATTTCAATGGCGGCACCACTCTCACGGGCAAGGATCAATATTTTGCGCATTACGTCCTTACCACTTAAATCAATTCTCGGATCTGGTTCGGTGTATCCTTCATCCTGTGCAGCCTTAACTACTTCCTTAAAGCTGGCACCATTTACGAAATGATTGAATACAAAATTCAGACTACCGGATAATACAGCTTCAATACTGTGAACCTTGTCTCCGCTTCTTACCAGGTCGTTGAGGGTGTTGATTACTGGTAATCCGGCTCCCACATTGGTTTCGAACAGGAAGGATGCATTGTATTTTCTGGCCAGGTCTTTCAACTTTTTATAGTAGGAATAGTCGGAAGAACACGCTATTTTATTGCAGGTAACAACAGAAATACCGTGTTGCAGGAACTCGTGATAAGTGGCTGCAACTTCTTCGCTGGCGGTATTATCAACAAATACGCTATTTCGTAAGTTGAGAGATTTTATTTCAGTTACAAACTCACTGGTACTCATTCTGCTTCCTGTAGCCAATTGCTGACGCCATTCAGATAATGAAATGCCGGTAGGATTAAATACACAATGCTTACTGTTTGCGAGCGCAATAACTCTTATTTGTAAACCAAGTTCCTGTTGCAGGTATTGCTGTTGTTGTTCTAATTGCTCGAGTAGTTTACCACCTACATTTCCGACACCTGCAATGAAGAGGTTTACCTGTTTCAGAGGAGCTTCAAAGAAAGTTTCATGCATCAGGTTCAATGCTTTTCTGAGATCGGCTTTATTGATTACGGCGGAGATATTCTTTTCGGTAGAACCCTGGGCAATTGCGCGTACATTCACACCATTTCTGCCAAGAGTGCCAAACAAGCGGCCGCTGGTACCATGATGATTTTTCATGTTGTCGCCAACCACTGCAACAATGCACAGATCCTTTTCCACAATAAGGGGAGCTATTCTTCTTTCCAGTATTTCCTGTGCAAACTCACTATCTACTGCGGATTTGGCTTTCAGCATTTCAGCTTCATGGATTCCTACAGTAATTGAGTGTTCGGAGGAGCTTTGGGTGATTAAAATAACGTTGATGCGCTCGTGTAATAATGCTTCAAACAAACGTTTGGAGAATCCGGGGATACCCACCATTCCGCTTCCTTCCAGGGTTAGGAGTGCGATATTCTGAATGCCGGAAATACCGGTTACAGGGTAGCTTTTATCAGTGTTATCCTGAATTAAGGTACCATGATCTTCCGGTGCGAAAGTATTTTTAATCCAGATAGGAATACGTTTGTTCATCACCGGCTGAATGGTAGGAGGATAGATCACCTTTGCACCGAAATGGGAAAGTTCCATTGCTTCTACATAAGAGATATGAGAAATAGGGATAGCTTGTGAAACAATCCTTGGATCGGCGGTCATCATTCCGCTGACGTCTGTCCATATATCCAATACAGAAGCATTAACAGCGGCTGCAATGATGGCGGCAGTATAATCAGAACCTCCGCGGCCTAATGTAGTAGTTTCACCGTCGGCGGAAGCGGCAACGAATCCGGGCAATACTACATAATCGGCTGCTTGTTGAGCAAAGTATTGCGCGATATTATGATTGGTAGTGGGAAAGTTTACTGCTGCATGTCCGAAGTTGGAGTCGGTAACAATGAGTTCTCTGCTGTCTTTACAGGTAGCATTGAATCCGAGTACTTTCAGTTTTTCGGCTACAATTACGCAGGAGAGAAGTTCGCCATAACTCATGATTTTATCCAGTGATCTGGTACTGAGTTCGGCTACCTGATAGATGCCATCACAAAGCGTTTCGAGGGCATTTAGTTTCTTTTTAAGTTGGCTGATCTGGCTGCTTTGAGCGGTAATCGGGAAGAGTTGGCGGATAGTATCGAGGTGCCGGTTTTCTATTTCCTGGAGTATCTCTTTATAAGACTCCTGGCCTTTTTCAGCTTGTTGTCCGCAACGTATAAGCATATCGGTTACCCCACCCAGAGCTGAAACAACGATAGCATATCTGCCGGCAGGCTTATGTTTTTGTAGGATTAAACAAACTTGTTCTATTGCTTTGGCGCTTCCGACGGAAGTTCCTCCGAATTTTAATACTTGCATATGGAAATTTTATACGTAGAAAGTAGTTCCGGGAACCTCTCCCGGTTTGGTATACCACATTTGTGGTCGCTGGCTTATATGTGAAAACTAACCCCGTACTGGGGTAATTGTAATGGTAGACGTTGTAGCAATAGTGCCCGTGATCACCGATGTAATAGCGGTAATGGCTGAGGATTGATATGTAGAAAACGGTTTCACTATTGAAAAATGACGATTGTGTAACAAAAGTCTATAATTACAACGGTAAATAAAAGTGCAGTGGCGATTTTTTGAAATGTTTTAAATTTTGGGTTTTTTGTTTGAATGTTTTTATAAATCGATGTTTTTATTTTGATTTTTATATTATTTGATGTGTTTTTGTTGAAATGAATGAAAGTGAATTGGTTTTAATATATAAATTCAATGACGTTTTTATGACAATAAAATCGGTTTTTTATAAATCAGGAAGAAGAGTTGATAATAAAAATGCAGAGAGGTGTTAAGTAATTTTATTTTTAATATTCCAAATTATTCCCCTACCTTAGTCTCTTAAACTTCAGCCACTTGTCCATTTCTCTGAAATATACAAGCAATAGTCAGCTTAACTACTACTTTCTCATGGCCACTCTCGCCATGGATTCGACTTTGGCGTAACCTTTCCTTTCTGTTTATTGATTTTTAATTCATTTGCTATACGGCATAGGTGCAATATTTGCTGCACTATAGTCTATAAGCTTCGGATTTTCTCATTAGGCATACATCCTTATCGCAGGCAATTTGTTATTGATTTTAAACATACACCAGATTACAATCAATTCAACATATACCAAACAATTACATCATACACCAGACAATCTATCTTAAAAAACATCCGTTATGCCACATTATTATAAACTCGGACAAATACCGCATAAGCGACACACCCAGTTTCGTAAGCCGGATGGGCAACTCTATTCCGAGCAATTGTTTTCAACTGAAGGATTTTCCAGCAATTCAAGCCTGCTATACCATTGTCATCCGCCTACCGAAATAGTAAAAGTAGATGAGCCGTACTCTGTAGCACCTAAAGTTGCTGAAGAAAAAATGTTAAAACACCGCAGCTTTACCGGTTTTAACATCAAACCAACAGATGATTTCATGGAAAGCAGAAAACCAGTACTCGTGAATAACGACCTTCATATTGTACTGGCCGCTCCACGGAAAAGTATGGAAAGTTATTTCTATAAAAATGCCGACGCAGATGAAATGATCTTTGTGCATGAAGGAACCGGCGTACTTAAAACGCAATACGGACAACTCTCTTTCGGCTATGGCGATTATCTGGTTATCCCAAGAGGTACTATTTATCAGATCCATTTCGATACACCTGATAACAGACTGTTTATAGTTGAATCATTTAGTCCTATTCGTTATCCTAAAAGATATCTCAGCAAGTACGGACAACTACTCGAACATGCACCTTTCTGCGAAAGAGATATTCGCCAGCCTCAAAACCTCGAAACCTTTGATGAAGAAGGCGATTTCCTTATCCGTATAAAAAAGAAAGGAATCATTTATCCCATCCATTACAAACATCATCCTTTTGATGTAATAGGCTGGGATGGATGCGAATATCCGTTTGCATTTTCTATTCACGACTTTGAACCGATTACTGGCAGAGTGCATCAGCCCCCTCCGGTACACCAGACTTTTGAAGGAAACAACTTCGTTGTTTGCTCTTTCTGCCCCCGACTTTTTGATTACCATCCACAAGCAATTCCTGCTCCTTATAATCACAGTAATATAGATAGTGATGAGGTATTGTATTATGTAGATGGCGATTTTATGAGCCGTAAGCATGTTGTGAGAGGTATGATCACATTGCATCCTGCCGGCATTCCTCACGGACCACATCCGGGAGCTGTAGAAAAAAGCATCGGTGCTAAGGAAACAAAGGAATTAGCAGTAATGGTGGATACTTTTCATCCGCTTCAAATTACTGCCGACGCATTGGATATTGAAGATGGCAGCTATGTAATGAGCTGGGCAGAGTAACACATCAATATAAAAGTTACAACAAATCATAAACCAACTAACTAATAACCAAAACAATTTTAAAGTGATGGAAACTGCATTGAAATCTGCGAAAGAACAATCAGGATTGCAAGATTTTTTACCACTCAACGGTACAGATTATGTTGAGTTTTATGTAGGCAACGCCAAACAAGCAGCTCATTTCTATAAAACTGCTTTCGGCTTTCAATCTGTTGCCTATGCCGGCCCTGAAACCGGGGTGAGAGACAGAGCCTCATATGTTCTCGTACAAAACAAATTACGCTTTGTACTCACTACCTCCCTGCTGCCGGATGGCGATATCACTCACCATGTTACCAAACACGGTGATGGTGTTAAAGTATTGGCATTATGGGTAGATGATGCCCGCTCTGCCTATGAAGAAACAGTAAAAAGAGGCGCTACTCCCTATATGGAACCTACCGTTGAAAAAGACGAATTTGGTGAAGTAGTTAGAAGTGGAATACGCACCTATGGCGATACCGTTCATATTTTCGTAGAACGTAAAAATTACAAAGGTCTTTTCCTCCCTGGATATAAAGAATGGAAAACAGAGTATAATCCAACTGATACAGGTTTACAATACGTAGACCATTGCGTTGGTAATGTTGGTTGGAATGAAATGAATACCTGGGTAGAGTTTTACGAAAGAGTAATGGGCTTTAAAAACCTGATTTCTTTCGATGATAAAGACATTTCTACCGAGTATTCTGCCCTCATGAGTAAAGTTATGAGCAATGGAAATGGTAGGGTTAAATTTCCTATCAACGAACCAGCCGAAGGAAAGAAAAAATCGCAGATCGAAGAGTATCTCGACTACTACGGCGGCCCTGGTGTTCAGCACGTAGCTATCGCCACCAACGACATCATTAAAACCGTTGGTGAATTACAGAAAAGAGGAGTAGAATTCCTTAAAGTACCTTCTTCTTACTACGAAACCCTGCTTGAAAGAGTTGGGCATATAGATGAAGAAATTAAACCTCTTCAGGAACTGGGTATCCTCGTAGATCGCGATGATGAAGGATATCTGCTCCAGATCTTTACTAAACCGTTACAAGACAGACCTACCGTTTTCTTTGAAATTATTCAGCGTAAAGGTGCTCAGTCATTTGGTAAAGGAAACTTTAAAGCTTTATTCGAGTCAATCGAACGGGAACAGGCTTTAAGAGGAAATCTATAGGCTTTCATTGCTGAAGGTTACATAATCTGTTAATACAGGGGGATGCAATAGAAGGCATCCCCCTTTTTTTTCTAATAGTACTCCTAATAAAAGTTAATTTTTCATAATATGTTATTTTTTCATTAACTTAAAACCCTGTAGACCCATTAGCCCGTATATATCGACCGAACGCCACCTTTAGATTATTTTAATTTTTAAAACCTATGCTACGCAAATCTCTGACTCATGGAGTCATCTGCGCCTCTTTGGCCGCATCATTTACCTTGTTCTCTGCTTTCAATACAGGCAGTAATTTCGAAACCTATCTTTATAAGGTCATTTCACCTGCCGGACAAACTACAATGGAGTATAATCCGGATAAGACATTAAAGAAAATAATTCAGCAACAGGGAACAGGGTCCGAAAAGTATGCAGTGGTACAAATACCGGTATACGAAAATGGCCGGATTGTTAAAACACTGTTGGCAGAAGAATCGGGAGCCGACGAAGAGCTGTATAAAACCTTCGAATACAATTCGGCAGGTCAGCTGACCAGGATTAACTCTTACCGTCAAAATGCCTTAATTGCCATAGATTCCCTGGTTTATAACGCAGACGGACAACTAAGTACCCGATATTTATCTGGTTTACAGGCTTCTACGAAGCAAATAGTTCAGAATGGGTATCAGGAATGGAACTGGGATAAGGAGGGTAATGTAACAGAAGTAGCTACGTATGGTAAACAGCCGGGGTATAGCAAATTTGTGAATACCTCCACCACTTCCTACACTTACGATAACAAGCAAAATCCTAAACAGCAAAGAGATCTGGCCCTGATCCTCGATGCCGGAGCAGCCAGTTTATCGGCTCATAACGTGCTTTCTGAAACAATCAGTTCACCTACTTCCTCCCGGGATATTAAAAACACCTGGACTTATGCCTATAATGCCGGAAAATTTCCAGTAAAAGCCACGCTGAACGCGGGATTAGACGGAAGTACCATAAAACTGGAATGGATAAAGCTACAGTAAAGGAATAAACACTTAACTTTACGACAATAATTAAAAGTATTGTTCCGTTTTTTATGAGGATACAGACACTGTTCGGGATACTGTTTTTGTTGGGAGGTATTTTTCAAGCTTTTACTGCTATACTGATCTATCAAGGGCATAAACATTATATACTTAAAATCGCGAACCGTAAGGTTGGGATGATTGTATATTTTATTATTGCATTTGTGTTATTTTTCCTTGCATATACGAATCTGGTATAAATTAAAATTTTGTTGTATTAGTGTATGAAGCGACTTGTTGTTATGGTGTTGCTATTGCTGGGCGCGGGCCAAATTTTTGCTCAGCAATCATTTTTAGAAAACCAAAAAATGTTCCCTAAAGTAGGGGAGGCCTATCGTATAAAGGAAGAGCTTCTTAAAAAGGAGTTTGAAAAGAAAGGGTTGGCTTATCCGGCCAGGTATATCTTTGTACGCTCTTTTAAGTTGGATAGTGAGATGGAAATCTGGGTTAAAAATAATCCGGCCGATACATTTCGTTTATTCAAAAGCTATAGAGTATGTACGCTTTCCGGAAAAATGGGCCCTAAACGCAAGGAAGGTGACAGACAGGTACCAGAAGGCTTCTACTACATCAACGATTTTAATCCGAACAGTAATTACCATTTATCACTGGGTATCAACTATCCCAATTTCTCTGATCGCATCCTAAGTGACCAGAAAACTCCGGGTGGGGAAATCTATATTCATGGTAACTGCATCACAGTTGGGTGCATTCCGCTTACCGACGAATTTATTGACGAAGTATATATTCTCGCAGTGAACGCTAAGAACGCAGGCCAGGACTTTATTCCCGTGCATGTATTCCCTGTAAAATTCAATAACGCAGGATCTATGAACTATCTTGGAACGTTTACTCTAACAGATAATACTTCCAAACAATTCTGGACAGAACTGAGAAATGCATACGACTACTTCGAAAAACATCATCGCCTGCCAGTAGTATTGGTAGATGATAAAGGGAAATATGTAATGTAACTCGCGTTGCTCGTTTTTGTTTCACGCAACGGCGCGGAGATTAATATTAAGGGGCTTAAGGATCGAAGCGAATGTTTTTAAGGACTCCCGTTAGGTTTCAATCATAAGGAAACCAGTCGGTAGTTCTTAATAGTATTCGTTTCGATCCTTAAGCCCCTTAATATTAATCTCCGCGCCGTTGCGGGCAATACCAGCGAGCCTGCGAGCCTATCAATAAAAAAGTTGGTTTTCAGAAATTTTTTTTCTTACCTTGTTTTAAGGTCAAATCAATTAACTATCTATGCAGAGAAGAGAAGCCATACGGAATGTGGCCATTTTATTAGGTACTGCCATTTCCGCTTCCACGTTATCAGCTTTAGAAAGCTGTACTGGTTCCGCTCCAAAGAATTACGACTTACATAAGCCAGAAACCAAGGCATTGCTGGCAGAAATAGCGGAAACCATTTTGCCGAAAACAAATACTCCCGGCGCTAAAGATGCCAAAGTAGAAGAGTTTATCATCGTAATGATGAACGATTGCTACAAAAAAGAGGATCAGCAAAATTTCCTTGATGGCCTGAAGAAGATTGACGATGCCAGCCGTAAAGAATTTAAAGCCGGGTTCATGGACATTACACCTGAACAACGCACCCAACTTTTAACAAAGATTGAACAAACGCGCGTCGATTATAACAAACGTAAGGATAAAAAAGAAGGTGACCCTACTCACTACTTCCAGTATCTGAAAGAGTTAACCCTCCTGGGTTACTTCACCTCAGAACCGGGTGCTACCAAAGCATTGCGTTATGTAGCTATCCCTGGAAAATACGAAGGTTGTATTCCATACACCAAAGGTGAAAAAGCCTGGGCCATGTAATACATCCCTATGGATGCCAACTTCTATTTTTATTTTTAAATCATCGTTATGAACCTGAATTTAAAAGCACAGGAACAGAATACTTATGACGCTATCGTTATAGGTTCTGGTGTTAGTGGTGGCTGGGCTGCTAAAGAGCTTACCGAAAAAGGATTGAAAGTGCTAATGCTCGACAGAGGTAAACAACTGGAGCATGTGAAAGACTACGATACCGCTACCAAAAACCCTTGGGAATTTCCTCACCGCGGCAGAATTACCGTAGATCAACGTGAAACCCACCCTAAATTAAGCCGCGATTACCCATATAGTGAACACAACGAAAAATATTGGATCAACGATTCTCAAAGTCCATATAACGAAGTAAAACGTTTCGATTGGTACCGCCCGGATATCGTTGGTGGTAAATCTATCATGTGGGGCCGCCAATCATATCGACTTAGCGATATCGATTTCACGGCAAACCTGAAAGATGGTATTGCGGTTGACTGGCCTATCAGATACAAGGATATTGCTCCATGGTACGATTATGTTGAGAAATTTGCCGGGATCAGTGGTACAAAAGAAGGTCTTCCTCAATTACCTGATGGCCAGTTTATGCCGGCAATGGAAATGAACTGCGTGGAAAAAGACCTGAAAAAGAATGTAGAATCTAAGTTCAAAGGCCGTATCATCACCATGGGTCGGGTGGCCAATATCACCGAGAAATTGCCAGGCCGCGAAAAATGCCAGTATCGCAACCTCTGCAGCCGTGGTTGTCCTTTTGGTGCTTATTTCAGTACTCAGTCTTCTACCCTCCCTGCTGCAATGGCAACAGGTAATCTTACTCTTCGCCCTGATTCTATCGTAAATTCTGTGATTTATGACGAGAAACAAGGTAAAGCTACCGGTGTAAAAGTAATTGATAAACATACCAAGCAGGAAGTAGAATATTATGCTAAAATCATCTTTATAAATGGTTCTACCCTAGGTTCTACCTTCGTAATGCTCAACTCTATTTCTTCCCGCTTCCCTAATGGCTTGGGTAACGATAGTGGTGTATTGGGTAAATACCTGATGGATCACCACTTCCGTACCGGTGCTTCCGGAACCGCTGAAGGATATGATGATAAATATTATTTCGGTCGTCGCGCTAATGGTATTTATGTGCCTCGTTACCGCAATATCGGAAATGATAAACGCGACTATATCCGTGGTTTCGGTTATCAGGGTGGTGCCAGCCGTCAGGGTTGGAGCCGCGGTATTGCTGAAATGGGTGTAGGTAAAGACTTTAAGGATATGATCGAAGAACCTGGTAAATGGTCGGTAGGCCTTGGCGGATTTGGAGAATGTTTGCCATATGAAAACAACATGGTAACACTCGATACTTCAGTTAAGGATGCATGGGGCCAGCCAGTGCTGAAGTTCGATGCAGAATTCAGAGAGAACGAGAAAAAGATGCGTGTTGATATGATGAATGATGCCGCCGAAATGCTGGAAGCTGCTGGTATGAAGAATGTGAAAACATACGATAACGGTTCATACCCTGGTATGGCTATTCACGAAATGGGAACCGCTCGTATGGGCCGCGATCCTAAAACTTCCATACTGAACGGTTTTAATCAGATGCATGCAGTGAAAAACGTATTTGTTACGGATGGGGCTAGCATGACTTCCGCTTCCTGCGTGAATCCTTCACTTACTTATATGGCGCTCACAGCAAGAGCTGTTGATTATGCCGTAAAGGAACTGAAGAAAGGAAATATCTGATAACGATAGTAACATGATTAAGAAAGATCGAAGCAGGAAAATATCATACTTGCTTCGATCTTTCATATTACTCCACTTAATGCCAATATAAATATCACTTGTATGAATCTGAACATTAAAGCTGAAAAGGAAAATACATACGACGCAATCGTTGTAGGTTCTGGTATCAGTGGTGGTTGGGCCGCCAAAGAACTTTGTGAAAAAGGGCTTAAAACCCTGGTTTTGGAAAGAGGCCGGAATGTGGAGCATATCAAAGACTATACTACTGCAACCAAAGCTCCCTGGGAGTTTGGCCACCATTTGCAGCATACTAATAAAATGAGAGAAGATCACCCCATTCAAAGCCGTTGCTATGCTTTCGATGAAGGTACTCAACAGTTTTGGGTGAATGATCTCGAGAATCCATATAATGAAGTCAAACCCTTCAACTGGTTACGTGGCTATCATGTAGGCGGCCGCTCATTAATGTGGGGCAGACAGGTATACAGATGGAGTGATCTCGATTTTAATGCCAACGCAATTGATGGCCATGGTGTTGATTGGCCTATCAGATATAAAGACATTGCTCCCTGGTACGAATATGTTGAAAAATACATTGGTGTAAGTGGTCAGGCAGAAGGATTACCACAATTACCTGATGGTGTATTTATGCCTGCAATGGAAATGAATTGCCTTGAAAAGCACGTAGCAGCCAGAGTAAAGGAACATTTCACCGATCGTATCATCACCATTGGTCGGGTAGCCCACGTTACTCAGAAACATAACGACAGAGGACCTTGTCAATATCGTAACCTTTGCGCCAGAGGATGCCCTTTTACAGGTTACTTCAGTAGTAATGGTGTTACATTACCAGCGGCCGCTAAAACCGGAAATCTCACCCTCCGCCCAGATTCTATCGTTTTGGAAGTATTATACGATAAAGATAAAAGTAAGGCTACCGGCGTGAGAGTAATGGATTCGCATACCCTCCAAACTGTAGAGTATTATGCCAACATCATTTTCCTCAATGCTTCTACTTTAGGTACCAGCTGGATTATGCTCAACTCAGTATCAGACCGCTTCCCTAACGGATTTGGTAATGATAGTGGACAACTGGGTCATAACCTGATGGATCACCACTTTGGTGTGGGTGCCTGGGGCGAATATGATGGATTCGAAGATCAATACTACAGCAGTGGAAGAAGACCTAACGGTATTTATATTCCTCGCTTCCGAAATGTGAACGAAAAAACGAAACAGGCCGACTATGTACGCGGATTTGGCTATCAGGGTGGTGCCGGTCGTGGCAGAGGTACCAGTTGGGAAGGTATTGGTGTGCAACTGAAAGAATCTCAGACCGAACCTGGCAAATGGGGTATGGGTATAGGTTCCTGGGGTGAACACTTGCCATATTTCGAGAATAAAGTAGCACTCAACAAAGACAAAAAAGATAAGTACGGACTTCCTACCTTGGATATAGATTGCGAGTTCAAAGCCAATGAAAAGGCGATGAGAAAAGATATGAAGGCCAGTGCCATGGAAATGCTGGAAGCGGCAGGACTGAAAAATGTTGGTGGTTATGATGAAGCGCCACCTCCGGGTCATTGTATCCATGAAATGGGAACTGCACGCATGGGCCGCGATCCTAAAACTTCAGTACTCAATGGTTTTAACCAGGTGCATGCTGCTAAAAATGTATTCGTGACGGATGGTGCCTGCATGACTTCTTCTTCATGTGTAAACCCATCTATTACTTATATGGCTTTAACAGCAAGAGCATGTGATCATGCTGTTAGTGAGCTTAAGAAAGGAAATATCTAAAAATATGAATACGCTTACGGTACGGAATACACGTAAACCGTAAGCGTATTTTTCGAAATATGCGCGTAAATTGTGCGCACGATAATAGTTGAACAATGAAAAAACTGCTCTTTTACAGTGCATTTGCACTGTCGTGCTGGTTAGCGCTCCCTGTAAACGCACAACAACGCCATTCTTTTGTCTTATCGAAAACAGACTTCCTATTAGATAATAAGCCGTTTCAGATGGTCAGCGGGGAAATGCATCCTGCAAGAATTCCGCATGAATACTGGCGCCATCGTATTCAGATGGCGAAAGCAATGGGTTGTAATACCATCGCGGCTTATGTATTCTGGAATTATCATGAACCGGTAAAAGGGGAATTTGATTTTACAAACGGCAACCACAACATCGCTGAATTTATTCGTATAGCCCAGGAAGAAGGAATGTGGGTGCTGTTGCGCCCTGGGCCTTATGTCTGTGCAGAATGGGAATTTGGTGGCTTACCACCATACCTGCTTGAGATCCCCGATATTAAAGTTCGGTGCATGGATCCACGTTATATGGAGGCAGTAAAACAGTATGTCGGAAAATTGGCTGCTGAAGTAAAACCGCTTCTGGTGACCAATGGAGGCCCTATTGTAATGGTGCAGATAGAGAATGAATACGGTAGTTACGGAAACGATAAAACGTACTTAAATACCCTGAAAGACTTATGGGTTAATAATGGAATTAATGTTCCGTTCTATACATCAGATGGGGCTACTGCTTATATGCTTGAAGCAGGGGGAGTAGACGGCGCGGCAATAGGACTGGATTCTGGTAGCTCTGAAGAAGATTTTGCAGCAGCCCGTAAACAAAACCCAAATGTTCCTTCCTTTAGCAGTGAAACCTATCCTGGTTGGCTTACACACTGGGGCGAACAATGGCAACGGACAGGCATCGACGGCATCACTAAGGAAGTGAAATTTTTGATGGACACCAAACGATCTTTTAATCTATATGTGATTCATGGAGGTACAAACTTTGGATTTACTGCCGGGGCCAATTCAGGAGGTAAAGGATATGAGCCGGATGTAACAAGTTATGATTACGATGCACCTATAAGTGAGCAGGGCGTTGCTACTCCAAAGTATATGGCATTACGACAATTAATGGCCAGCTATTTGCCTAAAGGCAAAAAGCTACCTGCTATTCCGGCTGCTATTCCTACGATTACAATTCCAGCCGTTACACCAACTAATTATACCTCTATCTGGGATCATCTTCCCACTGCAATTAAAACACCGCAGCCTAAGCCGTTTGAGGCTTTTGGCCAGGACTATGGTTTTATGCTCTATAAGACCAAATTAATAGGACATAAAAACGGCAAACTTAGAATCAAAGACCTGCATGATTATGCAACTGTATTTCTGAATGGTAACTATATCGGAAAACTGGATCGTAGGTTAGGAGAAACATCTATAGACATACCGGTCAGCAATGTAAAAGATCCGGTGCTTGAAATATTGGTAGAAGGTATGGGGCGCATCAACTTTGCGGATGCAATGATAGATCGGAAAGGTATTACAGATAGGGTGGTACTTAACGGAATGACCTTAATGGATTGGGAAGTATTTTCTCTGCCATTGAACGATGACTTTGTGAAAACACTGACTCCATCTTCCAACCATACAACTAAACCAGGTCAGTTTTTTAAAGCAACATTCAATATCGAGAAACCTGGAGATACTTACATAGATATGTCGGGTTATGAGAAGGGAATGGTTTGGGTGAATGGCCACAACCTGGGCCGTTACTGGCAAATTGGGCCGCAGAAAAGGTTGTATTGTCCGGCGCCGTGGTTGAAAAAAGGTGAAAATGAGATAATGATTTTTGATCAGCATCAGCTGGTGGTGAAGGAAGTGACTTCGGCGAGGGAATTATAAAAGAAATATCAATCACAATAATAAATGCATCCGTACCAGGATGCATTTATTATTTTTAAATAATTAATTATCAATGTTTTATTAAATAAAATTGACAAATTTTGAAAATTATTTTCAAAATTTGTCAATTTTATTTAAATTCGAAGAAATGATTTTTGAATGTTTGTTAATGAGGTACAAACCGGTAATCTTATTGAAGTTGAAGTTGTTGAAATAGAAGAAAAAGACTTTGAATTTCTAAGTGAAAAGGATTCTCAATTCAAAGTATTTGTCTGGAAAGAATACAAGGGGAAAGAAGTTTACAAATTGAGATTAAAGGATAGCAAGGCAATTTTAGGTTTAATGCATATTGTGGACCACCTAAATCCCAATATCGATGCAATTGAAATTAAATTACTGGAGGTTAGAAATGATAATATTGGAAAGTCAAAAAAATACGATTTTATAACTGGTTGTCTCATTGCATTTGCATGTAGAATGTCATTTATACGTGAGCATAATGGCTTCCTCTTTCTAATTCCCAAAACCAGTTTGATTAAACATTATAGCCAAAATTATGGATTAGAATATATTCCTCCTTTTGGACCAAACAAGACAGGGATTATGATTGTAAATGAGAAGTTAGCATATAGGCTAATTAAACAATTTTTGAATGAATAATAAGAGTATGAAATCGCAAAAGAAGACTGATAAATTGTCTAAGTATAAACCTGAAGATCTTGCTTCTTCTATTGTATTTCCTGGACCTGAAAATGAGAATGAAAGCAGGTTAGAGTTGGTTAGTCAATACAGAAAAGAATGGGAATCAAAACGAACACCAAAAGACCGCTTAATTTCTCAATTACTGCAACTTAAGTTTCAAATTGAAGAGGTGATTAGGTCGGATAAATATGATAAGGAAAAGCATTTTGGTTATTTCCTTAAAGAATATATTTCCTGTTTAGAAAAAAAGAATAAAGAGTTCGCTGAAGAGGTAGATGTTGATCCTACTGAATTAAGCCTCTTTATTAATAGAAGAAGGGATCCCCCAGAGAAATTTATTATTAGGTTGGAAATCCATTCTAATAAAAATTTTCCTGCTATTATGTGGTATAAATTAATTGAGAAGGAGAAAGAATATAAGTTGATGTACAATAATGATATTAGAGCAAGTGAATATGGGCATGTTAAAGGAAAATTGCGGATTTCTATTTAATAAATTAATTTATAATATATAATATATTTATTGTAAATAATTTAATTATTTGGAGCCAAATTTACTAACGCTAATCGGCTCAAGATTTGCCAAATTTTGAGCCGATTAATCAAATTAATCGGCTCAAGTAATACATTGTATTCCCTTACATCACCTTCGCCTTCAGTACTTCAAGATCCTTTTTCATCTGTGCATTTTCCTCTGTTACTTTCAGCAGATAAAGGGTAAGCTCTTCAACTTTCTCCAGTAGTTTTCGGTTCATTTCTCCTAAATCAATATCATTCTCTTTTATCTCTTTAGCACTAGGCATACCAGGTAGATGTTTGTTTTCTTTGATGAATGTTTTGACAGTGGTTAATTCGGGTAGCTTGTAATCATCAGCAAATACATAATCCGGCCAGGCTCCAGCTGCTTTTATTTTTATTTTTGTAAAAATCGCATCCCCATTTACGGCAAATTTGTAGCCTTTAGTATCGTCTGTACCTATTCCAACATTTCCATCATAGTTTATAGACAATCTGGAAGCCCCATTAGTAAATAGTTTTATGCCGCCATATCCGGATGCCAAAAGGGTAGGGCCTGTGCCTGTCCAGCTATCAAAAGCCCATTGTAAACCATAATGTGGTTGAAATTTACCATCATAAGGAAAACGGGTTGCCAGAACAGTTCCCAGATGACTACCTATTGGTATGGCAATATTACCTTCTTCGTTGATACGTAAACGTTCTTCCACACCAACCTTCCCTTTAGCAACTGTCATAATTCTTAAATAAGTCGGGTAGGATGAATTTTCTGTCCAGGCTCCGCTGCTGCGAGCTTCAATATAAGCGGCAGTTCTATAATCATATCCCGAAGGGTTTGCTCCAAATAATATCCCCCCAAATCTTTGATCGGCGGCAGTAGGAAAACCAGCATTATAAAGTCGGATAAATGCACCATTTACGTCGTTTAGAGCTGCTGTACTTGTAATACCGATGCCTGTTACTCCTGTATTAGTCACTACATGCAAGGGAAAATAAGGTTTGCTGGTTCCTAAACCAACCCATCCTATTCCATTTGCATTCAAAAGGGTATTGTTGCCATCCAGGTTAATGTTTAATGGTTTAGAGTTGAAAGTTTGAATATAGGCATTGTTGCTATCTACTCCCAGTCCAATTTTGCCTGTTCCAAATGTTAAAGTGAAAGGAAAGGTATTAACCTGGTTATAGGTGGTGCTGGTTGGTGGTACAATTTGCAAGGGAATGGTCGGTGGATTGATACCAATTCCAACCTTATCATAACTTACAATCTGTGCCTGAACAAAAGTTGGCAATATGCATGCTGCAGCAAGAATAGGGATAATTCTTTTCATTTGATTTACTTAAAGTTGTGAGGATTACGGGTTGTTTAACAATGAGGTAATTTACCAATCTAATGAGGATTTTACAAGTACTATTGCATTTACAAGCAAAAATGCTTATCTTCAGAATGGTGGTTTTTCATTTATTTACTCTCTTAAATGCCTTGCAATGGGAAAAGTTCGTAACATCCTGCAGGTGAAGGGCCATGCAGTTTACTCTATCAAACCAGACAACACGGTATTTGAAGCACTTCAGCAATTAGTAGATCACAACATCGGCGCATTAACAGTAGTAGACGACCAAAACAATGTACTGGGTATCTTTTCAGAGCGTGACTATGCTCGCCGCGTTATGCTAAAAGGACGTACCTCTAAGGAAACACTGATTAAAGAAATTATGACCGGACATCCTTTCACCGTGTCAGAAGATGATTCTATCGAGTCCTGTATGCAACTAATGACGGACAAGCACATACGCCATTTACCTGTAATTGACGACAAAAACAGACTTATCGGGTTAATTTCTATCGGTGATGTAGTAAAATATATTATCGATGATCAGCGCCATATTATTACCAGTCTGGAGGGTTACATTAAAGGCACCCATACCTAAAAAAAATACCGGTCATCATGCTCTGACCGGTATTGTGCTATGTTAAGGAAATAAGGAACGATTTATCATCCAGCTCTCTTTTGTTCATCACTTGTACCAGTTTTTCTTTCTCTTGCTGCTTTAATGCTATTGCTACCAAAGCGGTATGCAAAATAAAGATTAACGGTTCTGAACTGCCATGTATTAAAGATTCCCAGGCGTACATTACCATACTCGGCAGCTCCTCGGTAGCTTTCATTACGAAGGATATTGTTTACGCTGACTTTTACTGTGGCATTCTTATTAAGAAACTGTTTCTGGATACCCAGGTTTAGATTATACTGGCTGTATCCCCTGAATATGCTATATACAAATGGAGAGTTATAGTATGCCATTACCTCCATTTTCATGTCCTTGGGCAGCGTAATTGTATTGGTGCTGTTTATATAATAGTTCACACTGGTTGTTGTAAATGCTACCTTATTTAGATCCTCAAATCTGTATCTGTTGTAGGAAGCATCTATATTATTAGTACTCGTCCACCATTTTGTCACTTCAAATGGAAGCGTAAACAACAGGCTACCTACATCAACATTATCATAGTTCCTTTGCGTACTGATCGAGGCTTTATTGACTTCATCAAAATAAATAAATTCTTCCATCATATCAGTGGTCCGTGTATATCTGAGGGTAGCTATATACTTCTCTCTGAAAGTATATGCAAACTCCGCGATATTACTGTACTGAGGCCTCAGATATGGATTACCCTTACCATATGTATATTTATCCAGGTAGAACATAAAAGGATTTAGCTGACCATAACCCGGACGCTCAATTCTTCTCGATAAAACCAGGGTAAGTTTATCTTTTGGGTTTAAAGCCTGTTCAATTGCAATATTCGGGAAGAAGTCGGTATATGACCGTGAAACTGTAGAATTTGTTGAAAATGAATGACCGGTAGAAGAGGTGTTTTCTACTCTAAGTCCTAATTGTACATTGGTTTTGTTGATCTGCTGCTTATAACTACCATATGCTGCATAGATATTTTCTTCATATTCAAATTGATCACTCAATCTGGGAATAGTTACAAAGGCTCCATGATACAGAGAATCAAACAACATTCTGTTGGTAGTAGTTACAAAGCTTGCTTTCAATCCCGCTTCCAGCTTGGTATTCTTGTTCAATGGCCAGCTAAGGTCCGTTTTTAGGCTTTTTATGATAACCTGGTTATTATTCAGATTGCGAATGCTGTTCGGACTACTATTGAATCCAGAGTGATTATCATACATGCTATCAGTTAGATTCAAAGTACGTTGACTATTAAACTGTGCATAATCTGCATCAAAACTAATTTCTCTACCTCCGGCAGAATCAATTACGCCTTTGTAATTGAGGTTAACTGTGATGTTATCGAATTTGTTCCTATTACTGGTAAGTGAATTTAATGTCGAATCAGTGGCTTTACCGGGGCGACCCAGGTAGGTTTGACTGTATAAATCACTACTAAAACTATTTTTATATCCACTTGCTAAAACTCCAATGGTATTTTTATCATTAAGGAAATAATCCATTCCTAATTTCAGATAGTTGTTTTTAAAACGATTACGTTGAAAAATATCCTGAAAAAGGCTAGTCTCGCCACCATCTGAATCTTTAACTACTCTATCATACTTTCTGGTAACCAGTCTTGGATTATCGCCCTGGTCCAGATTTCCGAAGAGGTTAAATTTCTCTGTTCTCCAGTTGAAATTTCCCGATACACCATAACGGCCATAAACAGACTGAGTAAGGGTGGTACTGATATTGCCATTTATACCAGTCATCTTTCCTTTTTTTGTTTTTATATTGATGATCCCACCATTTCCAGCTGCTTCGTATTTCGCTGATGGACTGGTGATAATCTCAATATTGGCAATACTTTCACCAGGCATTGTTTTAAGAAGGTTAGATAATTGCTCACCACTCAGGTAAGTTAATTTACCGTCTATCATCACTGTTACACTCTGACCTTTGAGCATCACATTTTCATTATTATCAACCTGTACACCTGGGGCCCTGCGTAAGAGATCTAAAGCAGTGTTACCTGCTGCTGTAACACTGTTCTCTATATTTAAAACTGTTTTACCGGCAGAAGTTTCGATGTATGGTTTTACAGCAGTAATGTTAACTGCTTGTAAGTTTTTGCCGGAATTTGAGAGTTTTAAAGTGCCTACTTCAATAGTTTTATGGGTAGCATCTATCTTAAATGCAGGTACAAACAACGTTGTATAACCAACTTGTGACGCCTGAATGAAATAGTGTCCATCTTTAATTTTCTCAAACTGGCAGTCACCTGCTTCGGTGGTCAACTCTCCTTTTACTAATACAGAGTCTTTCACCGATTTGAGCATGATGGTAGTGAAGGGCAGGGGTTTGCCTTCTGCATCCTGGATTTTAAGTGTAATTTTTCCAGTCGGATTTTGTTGTGCAACTGCGCTTATAGCGCAGAACATAGCAATGCTAAGGGATACGACGATCTTTTTCATACTAGTATTCCTAGTTAAAATTTTTTCTCAAAAACAATAAAACCAATAAAAAAACTGATATAAAATGAATGGGTGCCTTAATTCAACCTTTGGGTTTTAAAATATAATTCCACTGCGCTTTTTACTACCGTTTGAAGTAAGCCAAAACGAACTGATTCTCGTTCAGTCACATTACTACATTCATTTGAGGGAGCAGAAGGAGTATCCTGGAAAGATCCAGGTCCGATTAGATATATAGGCAGTTTATCAGGGTTGCAAGCCGAAACAGGGTTCCGTTCTGTCATGAAGCTTGCACACACCAGAAAAAGGGCGAGCAAACTACTTAGACATAAAACTATAGCAACTTTTTTCATACCACGTTTTTTCTAAAGACGTACGGGTATAAAAAAAGTTGCACAGCGAAATAAAAAAATATGAGTACTGGATAATTTTATTTTTTCCAGAGGCGCTGAATTGTTGCAGCAGAGCGTTGTTCAAGCAGTACCTTATGGCCATTACTCACTTCTTCCAGCATAGCCGGCTGGTAATAGCGTACTGTCAGGAGTTCCAACCCTTCATTGTAAGCAATCTTAAATTGCTGGTGCAGCGTTTTAATCAGGAGCTCTATCTTTTCCGGATTATTATCGATACAGCAGGAGAAATTGATGGCTCCATTTTGCATCAGGTTAATTTTAACCTTCAGACCATGGAATATTTCGTAGATATCGCTAATCTTATCTTCTGTAATGAAGGAGTAATCCTTAGATGTAACGGTAAGCAATACCTGGTTTTTCTTTAGTACAATAATAGGTGGAAGCGTTTTGGTATCGGCTTCTTCTTTAATTACAGTTCCAGGAAGGTTTTTATCCAAAAAGCATTTCACATACAGCGGAATCTGCTTGTTTTGCAGAGGCTTAATGGTTTTAGGGTGAATTACCTGAGCTCCATAATACGCCATTTCAATTACTTCTGCATAACTGATTTCCGGAATATTTACAGTATTTGGGAAAAGTTTGGGGTCGGCATTTTTAAGGCCTTCCACATCTTTCCAGATAGTCTGGCTCTCAGCATCCAACATATTGGCAAATACGGCAGCAGAGTAGTCGCTTCCTTCCCTGCCCAGGGTGACGCTTTCATTTTGATCGGTACTACCAATGAAGCCCTGCGCTATTATGATATTGGCACTGTTAAAAAGAGGGGCTACCTTTTCAGTTACCTGTTTTTGGGTATATGCCCAATCTATATTGGCATCCCTGAAGTTATCATCAGTTCTGAAAATATCCCTTACATCCAGCCACTGATTGGTAAGTCCTATTGTATTAAAGTAGGCACTTACAATAGCTGTACTCAATAACTCACCAAGCCCAACCAATTGGTCGTAATAATAATCATAAGTGCGCATTGGCTTTTCGCCCAAAGTCCATTCAGCTTCTGTAAAGAACTGTTGTAATTGCTGGAAAAGCGGATGTTCGCGTGTTTCGAGCAGTCCTTCTGCTACCCGAAGGTGATTTTGTTCTATATTAAACAGCAGCTGGGCAGCAATTTCCCGTTTTCTTAAATAAAAACTTTCGGCTACTTTTTCCAGCTCATTAGTGGTTTTAGCCATTGCAGAAATGACAATCAGGAGCTTTTCGTCAGGAAAAGACTGTACAATCTGGCCTACTTGCCGAATACGTTCAATACTTTCTAAACTTGCACCACCAAACTTGAAAACCTTCATATGATAGTTTATCTCTTTTTAAAAAATTATTTGGCAAAGTACGGCAAGTTTAGAATTGTTTTAAAATCTCTTTACACATAAATGACAGTTTCATTAAAATAATGGCAATTGACTTAATTTTGCCTCACAAGCTAACGTTATGAATCTTAAGCAAAAAGTAATGACACTGGATGAATTTACTATCCAGGAGTTGCGTAATTATCCCGGTGCCACCGGTCAGTTATCTGGTTTACTGCGTGATATAGGGCTGGCAGCGAAACGAGTGAATGTGGAGGTTAATAAAGCGGGGATTGCCGATATCCTGGGAGAAGCAGGACGTACAAACGTACAAGGTGAGTCGGTTAAGAAACTGGATGAATTTGCAAATGAGCAGTTTATTAACTCATTGGAAACCAGTATTTATTGCTGTGGGGTAGCCTCAGAAGAGAACGAAAACTTCATCCCTTTTACAGATGAGCATTCCATGAAATCTAAATACGTGGTACTGCTCGACCCGTTAGATGGTTCCAGCAATATCGATGTAAATGTTTCTATAGGAACTATTTTCTCTGTATACCGTCGTCTTTCACCCGAAGGTTCGCCTTGCGAACTGGAAGACTTCCTTCAGCCTGGTACTCAGCAAATTGCAGCTGGCTATATTATATATGGTTCTTCTACCATGATGGTTTATGCAACCAGAAGAAGTGTACAAGGATTTACGCTCGACCCTTCCATTGGTGAATTCTGTTTATCACATCCTAACCTGAAATGCCCGGTAGAAAGTGATATCTTCTCTGTAAATGTTGGTTATTATCACCTCTATGAAGCAAAGATTCGTAGGTCTATAGACCATTTCATGGCCAGAAACGAGAACGACAGAATATATCGTCATCGCTTTGTTGGATGCATGGTAGCAGAAATACACAGAACACTCATCCAGGGTGGTATTTTCATGTACCCTGCCTTCGGAAAATATCTGTCCGGGCGCTTAAGACTTTGCTATGAATGCAATCCTATGTCTTTCATCATGGAGAAAGCAGGAGGAGTAGCTATGGCAAATGGAAAACAACGCTTGCTCGAACTTAAACCTGCCCAGTTGCATCAAAGAATTCCAATTTTCATCGGATCAAAAAAGATGATGGATACCTGGCAGCATATTGTAAACGAATAACAAAATAAAGTCGTTAGCATAAAAAAAAGACGTAGTCTCTACTCAATAGAGCTACGTCTTTTTCGTTTTTATAAAAATTTGGTATAACACTTGATAAACCTGGCTCAATTTTATAAGTCTTTATATCAATTATCTTTTTAATCATTCTTTATTTTTAATTATTAACCAGTTGTATTCTATGTTGATTTTGAAGAACCGGAGGATCTTTGTATTATTTGTTGCTTTGTTCGCAGTATTTCAGGCTAGTGCCTGTTCGAGAAGCACAGTAGCTCGGGATAGCAGCACTGCCGGAAGAGGAAGCCTCGAAGAACAGATCCTTTTTTATACTAACAGGTTCCGTCAATCCAAAGGGCTTAAACCATTGCAGTTAGATGCAACCATTAGTCAGCAGGCCCGCAATCACAGTAAAGACATGGCCAATGGAAGTACAGGTTTCGGCCACGAAGGTTTTGAGGACAGAGTTGCCGTTATCTCCAAGAAAATGGGTAGAGTAGCCGGAGCAGCAGAGAATGTTGCCTATGGCACTCTGGATGCCGAATCTGTTGTGAACGGATGGATCAAAAGCCCTGGCCACCGCAAAAATATGCTGGGCGACTATACACTTATTGGAATAGGAGCTGCCGACAAAGGTCGTATTACCTTCTTCACTCAGGTATTTATTAAACAGTAGCTCGCAGGCTCGCTGTTTTCTCGCAGAGACGCAAAGAAGCAAAGAGGCAAAGGAATTTAATCTAAAATATTCGCTTTCATCCTTATATTTCTTAATAAATTCCTTTGCCTCTTTGCTTCTTTGCGTCTTTGCGTGAAACTCCGTAACTTGGCCCCATGGAAAAGAAAAAGATCATAGAGGTAGATAATCTGGTTAAGAAGTATGGAGATTTTACCGCTGTCAAAGGAATTAGCTTTGAAGTGTACGAAGGTGAGATTTTTGGATTATTAGGCCCTAATGGCGCCGGAAAATCTACAACTCTCGAAATCATCGAAACACTGAGAGATAAAACCTCGGGTAAAGTAACGGTAGGTGGCTATGATCTTGACAAATCCCCGAATGATATCAAAAAGCTTATAGGTGTACAGCTTCAAAGTTCAGGATATTACCCTGGCCTTAATTTGCTGGAACTGATAGAAATGTTTGGAGGCTTGTATAATCAACCGGTTAAACCAATGGAATTATTGGGCATGTTTAACCTGGAAGATAAAGCCAAAGCACAATACAAAGAATTATCAGGTGGACAGAAGCAACGCTTTTCCATTGCTACCACACTTATAAACAAACCTCAGATCATTTTCCTGGATGAACCTACTACCGGTCTCGACCCTCAGGCCCGTCGCAATCTTTGGGATCTTATCCAGGATGTCCGTAATCAGGGTACTACAGTAGTTATTACTACCCATTACATGGATGAGGCAGAATTCCTGTGCGATAGATGTGCAATTGTTGATAGCGGCCTCATTATCGCTATCGATTCGCCGGATGCATTAATCGATAAACTAGTTTCTTCAGGTTTTGAAAGAAGAAAAGAAGTGAAGAAAGCGAATCTGGAAGATGTGTTTATTCACCTGACAGGAAAAGACCTAAGGGAAGAATAAAATCTTGCTATGGAAGCATTACAATACCCTATCGGCAAATTTGATCCTCCAACTGAGATCTCTGATGCCCAGCTTAAAAAGTATATCGATGATATACACTATCTCCCTCAGCTTATTGAACTGGCGGTTCAAAACCTGGATGAATTTCAGTTGCAAACACCTTACAGACCGGGAGGGTGGACCGTTGCCCAGGTAGTACATCACCTGCCCGACAGCCATATGAATGCCTATATTAGGATGAAACTGGCATTAACTGAAGAGAATCCTGACATCAAACCGTATGAAGAACAACTTTGGGCAGAATTGCCGGAAGTTACGGTTACTCCGGTGAATGTTTCTATCACGCTATTATATGCCCTGCATAAGCGATGGGTCAATACCTTTGAAAGCCTCACAGCTGCTGATTGGAATAAAACATTCCGTCACCCCGCCAATGGTACTACACAAAATCTGAAGACCCATGCCGCTAATTATTCATGGCATGGCCGTCATCATCTCGAACATATTTTAAAACTAAAGGAAAGAATGGGCTGGTAATACCTCCCAAATTGCAGGATATGAGTAATATGGACTGGAAACTCCTTTCTTCGGAGTATTTATTTAAAGACGATTGGTTAACAGCCAGAATTGATACTTGTCAGACTCCTGGCGGAAAAGTGATTACCCCGTATTATGTGCTTGAATACAGAGATTGGGTGAATGGCGTGGCTATCAGAGAAGATGGAATGGTAATTATGATCAGGCAATATCGACAAGGTATTGGTAAAACTTTATTGGAAATTCCAGGCGGTACTATGGATGAATCGGACCCGAGCCCCCTGTTTGCCATGCAAAGAGAAATGCTGGAAGAAACCGGATACGAGTTTAAGGACTGGGTTTCCTTAGGGAAAATAGCTCCTAATCCCGCATCCAGTAATAATTATACTCACTTGTTCCTGGCTACCGGTGGTGTAAAAGTCACAGACCAGAAGCTGGACCATAATGAAGAAATTGAGATAGAATTGATTTCGTTGGATGAATTGCAACAATTGGTACTTGAAAATAAATTAGAGCAAAGCCTTCATGTTACCTGTATTTTTTATGCGCTATTGCATTTAAAGAAAATGAAGATGCTTTAAGTTCTTACATTACTTCAGCTACTATAAAAAAACTACCGCATACCAATATCATGTCGTCTTTCTGCGCATGTTGTTTTGCTGCGTGTAAGGCTGCCTGTACCGAAGGATAGGCATGGCCATTTAACCCATTCGCTGCTCCCATTTCAGCCAATGCCACCTCATCGAGCGCCCTTGGTAATTGTGCCTTGCAGAAATAATAATGTGCAGTGGTCGGAAATAGTGGTAATACTTTATCTACTTCCTTGTCTTTTACGAAACCTACTACGATATGTAACTGCTGATAGTTGACATGCCTCAGTTGTTCCATTATTTCTGATATACCGGCTTCATTATGGCCAACATCCAAAACAGTTAAAGGATGGAGGTCTACAACATCCCAGCGGCCTCTTAAGCCGGTTAACTTTTTCACATGCGACAGGGCAGTAATTACGTGTTGCCAGCTGATATGCCATCCCTGCTGCTGTAACTGTTTAACGGCCGATAATACACCCATCAGGTTCTTTTCCTGGTATTGTCCGCTAAGGTCCAGCTTCAGGGTTCTCATCTGTTGTTCGGCAGTATCCAGTATTTGCACATCTAAATGCGCTTTATTGATGGTGCTTTGAGCTTCCATCCATTCCTGATCTGCAAAAACAATAGGGGAGTTATTTTCTTTTGCTTTATTGATAAATACTTCAGCTACTTCAGATTGTGTTTCACTAATTACAACAGGTATATTGGGTTTAATGATTCCCGCTTTCTCACTTGCAATCTGTGGCAAGGTGTCTCCTAATATTTGTTTATGGTCATAGCTGATATTAGTGATTACAGATAGCTCAGGAGTGATAACGTTTGTACTATCCAATCTTCCCCCTAAACCTACTTCAATAATGGCTATATCTACCTGTTGTTGCTGGAAATAACTGAAAGCCATAGCTACGGTCAGTTCAAAGAAAGAAGGTGCTATTTCAGCAATAGCTGGTTTCAGATTTTCAGTAAAGCTTGTTACAAATTCTTCCGACACCATTTCTCCATTTACTCTGATTCTTTCCCGAAAATCTATCAGGTGGGGCGAGGTATATAAACCGGTTTTGTAGCCTGCCTGTTGAAAAATTGCTGCCAGCATGTGGCTGGTAGAACCTTTACCATTGGTGCCGGCAATATGAATGGATTTAAAACTTTTATGTGGCTGTTGCAATTGGTCTAACAGCGCTATGGTATTATGCAGATCAGTTTTATAGGCACTTGCTCCAACTTTGGTAAACATGGGCAATTGTGCAAAGAGATAATCAATCGTTTCTTTGTAAGACGCCATATGGGAAAATTACAATGCTTAGTAATTATTCACCGGGCACCCCAACTGACGTTTACGCATTTTGAAAATACCCCCACCGTTAGAGTCGCCCCGGTCGAACATATTAGAGTTCAGTCGCAAAGCTACGAAAGCTGCGCCATGATCGATGCGTCTTTCAAATAAGTTGGTGAAAAGTGATGCGGCTCCTATAATCAATGGGCCGATCCGCACAGCACCACCTATATCTGCCTGTCCGTTATGGTTGATCGTAAGAGGCAGGTAGGCCCCAAAAAGACTTGTTTCATAACGGGGAGTAATGTTGAGTTGCGTAAGCGCATGGGTTTTGGTAATATCACGTTTACCTGCATTTAGGGCAACTATTGCATTAACTCCAATAAAAAACCGGTCATCAATATTATAATCTCCCATTAAATTCAAGGATGCAGGTAAAGTCATATTGAAAGTAGTATCCGACGGTACTGGTGTAAAGTAGTTGTTGAGTCGGCGTGCATACTGTTGCAGGCTTTCATTTTTTCTGTAAGTAATGTCGGATGGCACTACATGGTCTTTTGTCAGCTGTAGTGTTGCATTGTTTGCACCTTTTTGATATTTAATTCTTCCGATGTCATTAACTGAAATGCCTATACGAAATTTATATTCGTCGGCATCGGAGCTTTCATAGGTACCAAATCCGCCATTGTCGGGCCGATATTCATAAATGAAACCAATATCGGCTCCAATTCCATTATTCTGAAAGAGTTGCAGATTATTGATTGGTGATTTCTGCCAATGATCCAGTTCGGTGTTATAGCCATAATAGAGTGTGCCACTGGTAATCGCAGCATCTCTGCTATTATTGAGCGCAAAGTTGACATCTTTAACTGTGGCGTATCCTGCAGCTACTCCGCTGAGCAGTTTTAAGGTGATACCACCTTTCAATCTGCTGGTAAAACCTTGTTTGATTACTCTGGCGTAGCTGAATCCTAATTCATGCCATATGTGAGAGGAAACACCGGTTTGAGGAATAGTTAAGCTGGTGCCGGTAAAGGATGGATTCGGAAAATTTACGCCAAAGAAATTTGCAATTGGGGTGGAAACATTACCGCCATTGCTGCTGCTGCGCATCCTCCATAGAAAGGAAACTGATTGTTTGTCATCAATACTGTATAATACTGAAGGGAGCACGATTTCAGCCATTTCCCATCCGTTTTGTTTTCTATTGGCTCCCTGATCCAAAAAGTAATCTCTGTTGAGTCGGAGAGTATCGGGCATATTGAACAGTACCGATTTCGGAACGCTGATATAAGTATTACCGGCATTGATGTCGGCGCCCATTATATTAAGATCCCATTTATAACGATAACCTGCGGCGGTGGCGGGGTTGGAAATGACGCCATAGATGCCGGCATAGTTGCTGGTATTATAGCCTGTGAAGCTTTGTGCCAACGCAATATTGGCCAGTAGCATAGCAGCTACGGTGCTAAAAAAGATACGGTTAAGATTGGTCATTGTTGGCAGTAAAAAACAGGTTTCTCGATAATGCACACGTAATCTGCACTTGATCATGCTCAAATTCATAGATAGTAAGGATGTAGGATCTATATTGCATTAGCACAGGTGGCACATATCCTGTTCCTCCTAGTTAAAAAGCCTGTTTGCTATTGCTGAGTATTATTATTCTGCTTTAAAATAAAAACGGATGGTGCCGAATTGCTCTTCCGGCGCATCTGGATTGGCATTGTACTTCAATTGCCCGCTTCTTGCTGCTTTCCTGGCAATTTCAATCAATTGTGGATTACTAATAGTGCTTCCTTTCATGCTAAAAGTGGCTGAAGTAACATTACCCTGCTGATCAACTTTAATGTTAATTGCAACATACCCGGTTTCAGTACCATCATAAGTCACCTGTGGGCGACCGATAAGGCTTCTGCCATTGAGGTGGAAGTCGGAACGTCCACCACCTAATCCACCACCTCCGGTATATCCGCTGGCGTTAGGATTGCCGTTTAGTTGCCCGCGGTCTCCTGGTTTGCCGGTATTTCCTTCACCGGTAGAGCTATTGGAACCATTGGCACCATTTCCACTATGAGCATTGGTGGTAGTTCCTCCTGCGAAAACTGCCTTAGGCTTCGGAGCCGGAGGAGCAGGTTGAGGAGGCGCTTCAGTTACTTTTTTAGTAGGTTGTTTAGTTGGCTTAGGCTCAACGATTTTCTTAGGTAATTCTTTTGGCTTCTCTACTGGTTTTTCCGGCTTTTTTACTTCCGGAGCCTCTTCTTCATCCTGAGTAACAATATCTTGCGGAGGTTCGCTTACTGTTTTTGCAACTTCAGGAACGCTTTCGGCAGGAGCAGGTTCTGAGGCGGCAGAACTGGGAGGGTTAGGGTTCAGTGGTTGTTCATTTCCCATCCCTTCATCGGAAGTTCCCAAATTCACTTCCATGCCCAGATCCTGGTTAGGAGGAGGCGGAGGAGCAGAAAAACTGGCAAATACTAATGCTATTAACAGCAAAGCATGTACGGCAATGGTAACACCTGCTGCCTGAATATTTTTTTTACCGTTGTTTTCCTCCATATAAGCCATATTGAGAGCCAGTTGAGGCCAAAGTTAATATTTTGAATATAAAAAATAGCTATCTTTCAAAAAGATGGATTGCAAAACTTTACAAAAACTATGCTACTTTCAATTCATCCCTTTTTATGAGATTAATTCAGCAGGCAATTCGCCTTTATCAAAACGCTTACACTGGTTTGTCCCCCGCTATCTGGTTACTTTCAGTGGTATTATTAATAAATCGTAGTGGCACAATGGTTATACCGTTTTTAACGGTTTATCTCACACAACAACTTCATTTTACAATTGCAGAAGCAGGATTGGTAATGGCCTGTTATGGTGCCGGCGCTATTGTTGGCGCGATGCTTGGCGGCTGGCTGTCGGATAAAATCGGCTTTTATCATGTACAGTTCTGGAGCCTCTTCTTAAACGGATTATTCTTCTTTTTATTGAGCCGGCTACATACTTTTACGCATATCTGTATGCTGGCTTTTATACAGGCCTCTGTTGCCGATGCATTCCGGCCTGCAAACAGCATTGCAATTGCTACTTATAGCTCTATAGAAAACAGAACCCGTTCGTATTCTCTGAATCGTTTGGCTGTAAATCTGGGTTGGTCTGTTGGCCCGGCCATAGGAGGGATTCTGGCAAGTATCAGTTACCAGTTTTTATTTTTTGCTGATGGATTCACCTGTATTCTTGCTGCTATAATTATGAGGATCTTTTTACCTCCTATAGCTGCTCCAAAGAAAACGCCTGAGAAAAAGGAAAAAGTGAAGTCAGATGGGGTGGCAAAAGATACTATCTACTTATGGTTCATCTTTTTTACGATGATTACTTCCATTTGTCTGTTCCAGTTTTCCAGCATTATTCCTCTTTATTTCAAGAATGTGCTGCATATGAAAGAGTGGCTGATAGGATTGAATATGTCGTTCAATGGTATTCTGATTGCGGTTGTAGAAATGGTAATGGTATACAGGCTGGAAGGCAAAAAGCCTAATCTCTACTATGTTGCCCGCGGAACAATGTTCGTTTCTATGGCTTATTTACTGATTAATTTATCACCCTATTTTCATCTGCTCACTATCGCATTCATGTTTGTAATTACGTTTGGAGAGATGTTTTGCCTGCCATTTATGAATAGCTTCTGGATAGCCAGAAGTAAAGATCATAACAGAGGACAGTATGCGGCTTTATTTACCATTGCCTACTCTGTGGCAAATATTGCTTCTCCTACTGCGGGTGCTTTTGTTGTAGAACATTTAGGATTTACCTATTGGTGGCTGATTACGGCTGCCACCTGTTTAGTAGCCGGAACCGGTTTCCTCTGGCTACAGAAAAAAGTGGCAAGCGCAGCAGTAACATACAAAAATTGTTAAACGATTATCAATAATTGCAAACTGATAGCGATTTTTGATATAAAAGTAGTAATATTGGTAAATGAAAGTAGTACAATTTACTGTTCCTGTTGCAGAAGAGGGTGCGGTAGTAGTGCAGGAAGACATTCTACCTTATTTCTATAACTACCTGCATAGACATAAGGAAGCACAGGTAACACTGATTATCAAAGGCGAAGGCACATTAATCGCAGGTAACTATACCCAACCATTTAAAGCGGGCGATATCTATGTAATCGGTGCCAATCAGCCTCATATGTTTAAAGGAGATGCCAAATACTTCGAAAATCTCCAGGAAAAAAACATCCATGCAATCCATATCTTTTTCGATCACGAGCAAGCCCTGAAAGGATTGTTCAATCTACCGGAAATGGAAGTTGTAAGGAAGTTTTTATTGCTGACAACCAACAGCTTGCAACTCCCTCAGGCACATGCCGAAAAAATGGGCGAAGAAATCCAAAGAATTGCCCTGCTTACCGGTCCTGAAAGATTGCTGGCTTTCATAAGCATGTTACTGTATTTTTCTAAACAGGTGAAGGATTGGAAATCTCTGTCTACCGGCTTCTCCCGTCATTCCTACAGCGAGTCCGAAGGTCTTAGAATGAATGATATTTACCAATATACACTTGAACATTACGGAGAAAACATCACACTTGGTAAAATAGCTTCTGTAGCTCATCTTACTACTTATGCTTTCTGTAAGTATTTCAAGAAGCATACCCGTAAAACCTATCTCGAATTCCTAAATGAAGTTCGTATCAATGCTGCCTGCAAGAAAATAATTAATGGCAATTTTGATAGTATAGCTGCTGTTGCTTACGCTACCGGCTATAATAACCCAATTACATTTAACAGGGTTTTCAGAAAGGTAACCGGAATGTCGCCCACCAATTACGCGCGACAATACAGATATGAAGAAGATGCTGCTATGCAGCGATAAATATTTCTATAAAAAAAGGAAAGCGTCTCTACTCAGTAGAGACGCTTTCCTTTTTTTATTCGTATACACTAATGGGCAAAATCTTTAGAATAATCGCCGGTAATACGTTCCATCGGCGGATTAAAGTATCCAAACTTCAGGTTCGGAAACTCTTCCTGTATGAGTTCCATTAATTGCTTAATGCCCATACATTCGCCGGTTTCTGTAATACCCATACGACCGAGGTACCAATCAGGATCAATATTGAAATTACGCCATTGGATCATATCCAGATCTGTATCTCTGATCAGTTTTCTCAAAGCTTCGTATTCTTCAATACTATCGGTCATTCCCGGAAATACGAAGTAGTTGATGGAAGTCCAGCCGCCAAACGATTTAACTACTTTCAGACTCTCTACTATATCTTCGAACTTATAGTTATTCGGGCGGTAGTATGGAGTGTAATATTTCTCCTGGGCAGAGTTCATACTCACTCGAATACTGTTCAAACCTGCTTCGCATAGGAATTTTACAGCATCGGGTTTACTTCCGTTGGTATTGATATTGATACTACCTTTTGGAGTATGCTTACGTATTTCAATAATAGATTCGCGGATAGTTTCCCACATCAGCAGTGGTTCACCTTCACAACCCTGACCAAAACTTACGATCGGATAAGGAGCTGTTTCGAGGTGCGGCACTGTATACTCCACGATTTCCGCAGCGGTAGGTTTGAAACGCAAACGATCCTGTGTAGATACAATCGTTTCTTCTTCCGGCTGAAAGGAAATACAGCCTACACAGTTGGCATTACATGCAGGGGAGGAAGGAATTGGGCATTCCCATCTTCCCATGAAGTAATTTCTGGCGGCCGGGCATTCGTAAGTTAAGGCACAATTTTCTGCCAGGTGTTGCACTAATCTGTTGTGAGGATAGGCCTGCAACAACGTTTTAACACCTTGCTTTACTTTTTTGGCATCAAAACCAGCACATTCCTGACGAATATCTGATTCAATTCTGGTAGCTGGTACATAAAATTTACCATCTAACCAGCCAACTGCTGTGTAACAGAAAAGTGGAAGGGTAGGAGCATCCGGCAATGTTTCGTATGCTGCCAGATAAAAACCGGTATGCGCAGGTGGCACGAATGCTGCTACTGCCCAGCCTTTATCACATAATTCCATATCTCCGGTTTCAGCATTGATACCAATGCCTCTTCTGCCAGGCAACTCATACAGGTTTCCGCCGTCAGGTAATTCTATCCATTCTTCCGGTTCAATAGGGTAAGCATCCCAACCACTTCTACCAGTAACAATCATACTGGTATCTTCAAAGATGTTTCCCTGTCCGTCGGAATATAATATGTAAGGTGTCTGTTTTAACATTGGTAATAATTAAATCAATCTTTAACGCGCTTTTGAAAGAAAGCGTTCAATTCTTCTCTTTGTGCCGGTGTTGGTTCGTCTAATACTTCTAACTGTAATATCTTATTATTCTTATAGTCGATCGTCAGTAAGTCGTTACGCAAAATTACGTTATTCAACTCGTTCCATCCTACCAGTTTGGTACTGAAAGTAGTTGGTAAGGTAATACCTATGGTATCGAATCTGGCGAAGGCTGGCTGAAATATTTTATATTCCATCCATCCAACATATATAAGTCCTATTCCCACCAGCAACAATAACAATCCTGTTATTGGCAGTTTGTGCGACAGGAAGTATAAGCAACCTGTGAGACAAACGAATGCTTCCACTACTCTGGCCAGACTGTTAGCTTCGCTAAACTTCTTAAACCTGCGCATCATAAACGGGAAGGCGATACAGGCTAATCCTAATACCAGAAAAAAGATAGCAAGAAACCAGTTTGGATGTTCACTGGTGTAAACACCGATGGTATTAAACAGAAATAAAATACCGGTCAGCCCATGCATGATTGGCAATAGTTTAATTCTGCTACTGGTATTGGGATGCAGGATTCTTAATTTATCCATTAGTTGTGGTGTTAGCGGCAACCAGCAGGTTACACAGTTTAAACAGTACACGAGCGCCTACGTTAGCATCCCATTCGTCGTGAGAGGTGCTTACTTCATTCAGATCGAAACCAATAAGTTTACGGCCACTTTCCAATACACGTTTAAAGAGGTAAAATACCTGTTCTGCCTCGAAGCCTCCGGCTACCGGAGTACCGGTATGCGGACATAACTTAGGATCAAGTCCGTCGATATCAAAACTAATATATACTTGCTGAGGTAAGGTCGCTACAATACTATCGCAGATCGATTTCCAGGTTTCTCCTTCGTACTGTCTTTCTTTAATTTGTTTATCAAAGAAAGTAACAACACGTCCTTCACTTTCATTAATATAATCTACTTCTTCTTCGCAATAATCACGGATTCCCACCTGCACCAGCTTTTTCAGTTCCGGTACTTCAGCGAGGGCATTGTACATAATAGACGCATGAGAATACTTGAAGCCTTCGTAAGCATCTCTTAAATCGCAGTGTGCATCGATCTGCAAAATGCCAAAATCGCCCTTATGCTCACCAATAGCTTTAAAAAAGCCTAATGGAGTGCTGTGGTCGCCACCAATAAGTCCGACTAATTTACCTTTTTCCAGTAATCCTTTAGTCTGATTATATACCCACTCGTTCATGGCTTTTGTGCCATTAGCAACATCTACCAGGGTCTTTTTAAGGAATTCATTTTCAGAGATATCTCCTCCTTCTGTCAGGAATTTAAGATATAATTCAGCTTCCTTACGCAGATAATCGCTGCGCAATAATAAATGCCTGTCGGGCTCCCTCATATAAAAGCCTTGTTTCCAACCATCTTTAACATCAGCATCATAAAGATCTACCTGTAAAGATGCTTTGAATATTTGTTCCGGGCCTCTGGCGGTTCCGTTGCTATAAGAAACGGTAACTTCCCAGGGAACTGGTAACAATACCAATCTGGCTTCTTCCTCCGTGAATGGTAAGCCAAAAATGTTGTTGGACAATAGGCCAACTGAATTAGGGTCAAATTGAGATAAATCTGCCATGATAGAGTCGTACTTTTCAAAATTCGCCCGCAAAGATACTATTATGTTCTCTTACTGCTGTTTTTCCTGGAAAAAGAATTGCCTTTTATATAAATTTTGTCCGATCAACAGCATTTTGACTTAATTTTGCGGATTAATCAGGAACAAATAATTAACGGCAAAAGAAGGGAAAAGTTAAAGTCGCACTGGTAGGGGTTTTTGCAGCTAGTATATATTCAATAGGAAGATAATTTTCATATGAAAAAAACAAATATAATTCTGTTGGTGGTAATTGCCATTGCAATTGGAGTGATTGTAACTATGGTCGGAGATTTCAGTACCTATGAAACTTTCGCCACCGCTCGCGAAAAAGAAGGAAAAGAATTTCATGTGATCGGAAAGCTCGATACCCTGCAGGTTATGCACTATGATCCCATCAAGGATGCCAACTTATTCAGTTTTTATGTGCATGATAAAACCGGTGAATCTCATAAAGTTATCTTCTACGGAGCTAAACCTACAGATTTTGAAAAAGCTGAATCATTGGTATTGACCGGCAAAATGGAAGGCAACGAATTCCATTGCAACAAAATATTGATGAAATGCCCGTCTAAATATAAAGACGACCAGGTTGCCATGGGCAACAAAGAACAACTTTAAAGTATTTGGGAAGGCCTGTTGCAGAACAGTCCATTTTTTAAGGATCCCGGATTAATTATTATCTCTTAGAGGAATTTTATGAAGTTTGTAGGGGAACATTTACTGCCTGGCCAACTGGGCCACTTTTTTGCCATATTGGCGTTTGTAGCTTCTATGGTTGCTACTGTAGCTTATTATAATGCTGTTAAAATAAAAGAACCACATTTACAGGATTCCTGGAAAAAACTGGCCCGCTGGTCTTTCGTTCTTCAATCAGCTGCCGTTATCTCTGCATTTGGATGCCTGTATTATATTTTACATAATCACTATTTTGAATATAAATACGCCTGGAGAAATACCTCCCGCGATCTCCCAATGCAATATCTGCTCTCCAGCCTCTGGTCAGACCAGGAAGGTAGCTTTATGCTCTGGAGTATCTGGAATAGTATTTTAGGTATTGTATTGATCAGAACTTCCAAAAAACTGGAAGCTCCGGTAATGACCGTATTCTCCCTGTCTCAGCTTATCATGGCCAGTATGCTGCTGGGCATTTATATCCTGGACTATAAAGTAGGAAGCAATCCTTTCTTATTATTAAGAGAAGCACCTGAAAATATGGCTGCACCAATTTTCAGGGAAGCTAACTATATGGAGCATATCCATGACGGTAACGGCCTTAATGTGACGCTCCAAAACTACTGGATGGTAATTCACCCTCCAATATTGTTCCTGGGCTTTGCTTCCATGATCATTCCTTTTGCTTTTGCTTTCGCCGGATTATGGACCCGCGATTATACCGGATGGGTGAAACCAGTGCAACCATGGGCACTTTTTGCTGTAATGCTTCTGGGAACCGGTATCATGATGGGTGCCGCCTGGGCTTACGAATCACTCAACTTCGGTGGATACTGGGCTTGGGACCCTGTAGAAAATGCCTCCCTGGTACCTTGGTTAACCATGGTGGCCGGTGTGCATACCCTGTTGGCTTATAAAGCAACCGGACATTCTCTCAAAACAACTGTATTCTTCTTCTTCATTTCATATGTACTGATTCTGTATTCTTCTTTCCTTACCAAGAGTGGTATTTTAGGAGATACTTCCGTACACTCCTTTACCGATATGGGAATGACAGCTCAGTTGCTTTTCTCTATGCTCGTTTTCACAGTGCC
The DNA here is from genome assembly GCF_003419895.1 of Chitinophaga silvatica. GTDB lineage: Bacteria > Bacteroidota > Bacteroidia > Chitinophagales > Chitinophagaceae > Chitinophaga > Chitinophaga silvatica. Next base: position 368,435 of record NZ_QPMM01000001.1, read on the forward strand.
TTCTATCGCCCTGCTGATCATGCGCAGAAAAGATATTCCATCTGTCAGAAAAGAAGAAAGCAGCTATTCCCGCGAATTCTGGCTATTTGTTGGCTCACTGATCCTCCTGATCGCTGCCATTCAGGTAACCTTTACTACCTCTATCCCGGTTTGGAATAAGCTGTTAAGCCTCACAGGCTTGAAATCCCTTTTCAAAATGGATGATATTGCACCTCCTTCTGATGTAATATTCCACTACAACAAAATCCAGATCTGGATTGCCATTGTAGTGGGTGTTTTAACAGCGATTGTGCAATTCATGCGCTATAAAGACACTCCTAAAGGTGAGATCACTAAAAAACTGGCACTCCCAACCATCATTTCCCTGGTACTAACAGGATTGATTGCCTGGAAAGGTACCATCACTTACGATGCTTACGGAGCCGGATTCCTGACAGCGATCTACCTGATGCTCTTTGCAAGCATCTATGCAGTAGTAGGAAACCTCGTTTATATCTTCACAGGTCTTAAAGGCAAATTGAAAAGCGCAGGCGCTTCAGTTGCTCACATCGGATTTGGTTTGGTATTACTGGGCGTTCTGATTTCTTCCGCCAAAAAAGAAGTTATTTCTATCGACCGTATGAAGATGTTGAATGATGGCTTCTTTAGCAAGGAAAGTAAACAGAATCCGCGCGAGAATATTATGTTGCCGAAGAATGTACCGGTATCTATGGGCGATTACCACGTTACCTATACCGGCGATTCATTGGCTGCAGGAGATCCTAAAACATACTATGTTGTAGAGTATGAAAAGAAAGATCGTCAGTCTGGCAACACCCTTGAGAAATTTACATTGTATCCGGATGCTTTTGTGAATAGAAAAGAAAATGCTATCTCTTCCAATCCGGCTTCCAGACACTACCTGACTAAAGATATCTTTACCTATGTTTCTGCCGCTCCTAATAAGGAAGAACAAGCTAAAGCAGATACTACTCCGTATATTACACACCTGATGAAACAGGGCGACTCAGTATTCTTTTCCAAAGGATTTATTGTGCTGAAAGGATTGAATACCGCACCTAAGAGCCGCAATTACCTGTCAGAACCTGGTGATTTAGCGGTAGGAGCAGATCTTGAAGTGTATACGCAAACAGACGACCACTTTAAACTGCAACCTATCTACTTTATCCGCGACAGTAGCTATCAGTACAGTGTTGAAGATACATTGGCGCCTTTAGGACTGAATGTTAGATTCTCTAAAATAATACCTGCAGAAAATAAGATCGAACTGAAAGTGAAAGAGTCTACCGATCCTTCTGACTTTATTGTAATGAAGGCTTTGATATTCCCTTACATTAATGTTCTCTGGATAGGGATTATCATCATGGTATTGGGTACGGGAATGAGCATTTACCAGAGAGCCAGAAGACTTTAGAATTTTGGATAACTGAAATTAATATATACCCTGTTTAAGATACATTTTCTTAAACAGGGTTTTTTCTTTTATAGAATATCTCTTAATTCAATCAGATTAAAGTTCTCATCATTCTTGAGAAAATCCTTTATTCCCTCTCGCTGGTAAACTGCGCTCAAATAACAGCACAGTAAAAAGCACAAAAAGAGTTAGCAATCTTCCTGATTTGTTCTATATTGCTATTACTTTGAAATTTTTTTGGAAAACCTTCGGTAGCAATAGCAACTGAAGGTTTTTTATTTATAAATTCATGATAAGTTAAAATACCAAGTCGTCAGTCTGTCCTACTTTTAATAAACCATAATAATATTAATGTAATGCCCCGTTGGTTACGTATATTCCTAATCGTTATAGCTACGCTTTCAGTAGTTTATTTTCTTGGCCCTAAGCCAGCCGCACCGGTTTATGATCATCAATTGCCAGTAGTACCTTCAGCCGGTCCGGAGCTCGACAGTTTTGTAGATCATCGCGAAGCACAACACCGGCTCAAGCCAGATAATCAGGCAAGAATTGTATGGTACGATACAGCATATCATAAAACGCCATACTCTGTGGTTTATTTACATGGCTTCTCAGCAAGCCAGGAAGAAGGAAACCCGGTACACAGAGACTTTGCCGGAAGATTCGGATGTAACCTTTACCTATCGCGCCTCGACGGCCATGGAATTGATACCAGTGATCCTTTATTTACCATGACAGCATCCGGGCTTTGGAAAGATGCAGAAGAAGCCTTGAGTATAGGAAGGGCAATCGGGGAAAAAGTGATCCTGATAAGTACTTCCACCGGAGGAACCCTGGCTTTGCAGTTGGCAGCCAAATATCCGGGAGAAGTTTTTGCATTAATTAATATGTCACCCAATATCGAAATCAACGATAATCTGGCTTTTCTGGCCAATGATCCCTGGGGCCTCCAGCTGGCCCGCCTGGTGAGCGGAGGTGATTTTCGCAAAAGCAGTGATTCTACCCCCGAGGAAGCTAAATATTGGTACAACAGCTACCGCCTGGAAGCAGTAGTACAGTTACAAAACCTGCTGGAATCGACTATGACGGACGAAACATTTGCCCAGGTTCATCAGCCGGTGCTGAATCTTTACTATTATAAAGATGAGGAGCATCAGGATAAGACGGTGAGGGTAACGGCTATTTTATGTATGAATAGTAAGTTGGGAACACCTGCCAATCTTAAGGATGCAGTGCCAATGCCCAATGTAGGTGTGCATGTTATGGGATGTTCTCTTACCTCTAAGGATATTCCGGGAGTTGAAAAAGCTATTTTCAATTTTGCACAGGATAAATTGGGTTTAAAGCCAGTTCAATAACATGATTTAGTTAGCAGGAAGTCTGAAATCTTTTATAAATTGTGGTAACATTGTAATTATTCGCAACGTTTAAAGTATATGCGTTCCTGCATCAAACAACTAATTTTTAGTGTAGCCTTGTTTTCAGGGCTTTTCCTTTGCCTGTTTAGTGCAAAGGCCCAGGAAGCGCATGGGGCAGATAAAATACCCCTGCATGCGGTAGTTATAGGAAATGATACTATTCCTACCATCACTTTATCCATCGTTGAGGTAGTAGAAAGGTTGCCCAAGGCCTTGCGTAAGGAACGTGAGAGATGGACCCGCCTTAGGAATGCTGTTTATGTCACCTATCCATATGCCCGGTCGGCAGCCCGGATTCTCAAAGACGTTAATGCCCAATTAGCGAAAATGGACCGTAAAAAGGATCGTAAAGCTTTTCTGGCATCCAAAGAGAAGGAGCTAAAAGCTCAGTTTGGTGACAAATTGGAGAATTTATCGGTTTACCAGGGTAAAGTGTTGATGAAGCTTATAGATCGGGAAACCGGTCAGAATTGCTTTGAAATTATTAAAGAACTGAAAGGAGGATTTAACGCCAGAGTTTGGCAGACAGTTGCCTTCTTTTTTGGCGGTAATCTTAAAAGTGAGTACGACAAACAAGAGGATAGAGATATTGAAGCCATTGTTCAGGAATTGGAATTATACCAACATTACCGTGCCTACAATTAATCTGCTATCTTCATAATTATTCAATATTATGAAAGCAGGAATCTTAGTTATATTTCTCAGTTTATTTTTAGGAAACCTAAAAGCATTTGCCCAGGAAGAGGGAAATGATGACCCCGTATATGTGGTTGATAGTGTGGTTGCCAATAAAGATGCTTTAGAGAAAATGGCACCCGATCAGATCGGGATAATTACTATTTCCAGAGGCTCAAAGGCTGTGATAAAATACGGTCCTCAGGCAGAAAATGGGGTAGTATATATAGAAACCAAGGTTTTTGCCAGAAACAGGGTAAATAACCTGCTTCGTAAAACTTCAGCTGAGTACGATAAGGCATTTCAGAAATACGGAAATGACAGTAGCTTTTACTTTATAGTAAATACCAAGCCGGTAACCCCCACTAATGAATCGGCCCTTATGACAGTCGATAATAAAACCTTACGCAGTATTCAGGTGATCTATGCAAAAGAACTGGAAGATAAGTACCGGGTTACTGGTCATCCGGTTGGAGTAATCATTACCAGTTCGGAAGAATAGATTCAAGACTTCAGATAATCATCATTTGTTCGGAGGAATAAATACAATACTTCAGATATAAAGCGTATGATCATTACCAGTTCAGAAAAATAGATTCACGACCTCAAATCCAAAGCGTGTGATTATCACCAGTGCGGAAGATTAAATATTTTCCCATCTTTGCATCTCAATTTACAGCATATGAAACTGGATATTCTGGCAATAGCTGTGCACCCCGATGACGTTGAGTTAGGGTGTGCCGGCACATTGATGATACATGCGCAACAAGGGATGAAGGTAGGGATAGTAGATCTGACAAGAGGTGAATTAGGAACCCGGGGCACCCCTGAACTTCGGTTAAAGGAAGCGGCCGATGCGGCAGAGATTATGGGCGTGAGTGTGAGGGAAAACCTGGGCCTGGCAGATGGGTTCTTCCGCAATGATACTATGGAACAAATGGCCATTATAACTGCCATCAGAAAATACCGCCCTGAAATTGTACTGGCAAATGCGATGGACGACAGGCATCCGGATCATGGCCGGGCAGGTAAACTGATTGCCGACAGTTGTTTTTTAGCGGGTCTTAGAAAAGTGGTTACCACTGTAGAAGGGCAGGAGCAGGAAGCCTGGCGTCCAAAACAGGTTTACCACTTCATACAGGATCGTTACCACGAGCCAGATTTTGTAATAGACATTACCCCGGTGATGGAAAAGAAGCTGGAAGCTATCAAGGCATTTAGTTCGCAATTCCTGGCTGCAAAGGATAATGAGCCGCAGACCTATATTTCGGGCAGTAGTTTTTTTGATAGTGTGATCTATCGTGCAAAGATGATGGGTAAAATGGTGGGAGTAGAATATGCAGAAGGTTATACCTCCTCAAAAATGATAGGAATAAGAAGCATGGGGGATTTGATTAATGTAACTACATGATCTGCAATATTATAATGCAGGTTTCAAAACATAAAAAAAGGACTGACGATAACCGTCAGTCCTTTAATATTTTATAAGCATGCGAACATCCTGCCCCGTTGGGGAGCTTTCCGGAACGGTCTGCAGGACCCGCTAAACACTAAATGAATAGATCTTTTGTAGCGTCGAATTCATCGTGTTTGATGATGCTGTTTTTAATAAACGGAATCAAAGCAAGTCCAATCGTGATAACAACTAAGAAAAAGTACTTTTTTTTCATATCCATGCGATTTATAATTAAACACCACTTATATAACTAAATAGCGTGCCAAAAAGTTACAGAAATGGCATAAAAATGTTAACTCATCATAAATTTTTTTTCATTATCATCCCCGAATCTACTCGTTTTAGCTGCAGTAGTAACGGGAAAGCAGATATATAGAGAATCTCAATGCCATATTCTTAAAATCTATTTGATTAGTATAGAATGTAATGTGATCTTTGCGGCGTCAAAACCAACAAATCAGATTGTCTGTAAATCAAAAAGAGATATATTTTTTATGAAAAATGTCATTTTATCCGTAGGATCAGAGTTTCCGGAATTCAAGAAAACTTCTGTAGTATCAATCGAAAAAGGTAAGGAATTTTATGAGCTGTCTTCAGAAGAACTGAAAAACTCTGGAAAATGGATGGTAATGTTCTGGTGGCCTAAGGATTTCACTTTTGTTTGCCCTACTGAAATCGCTGAATTTAACAAGCATGCACAGGATTTTGCTGACCGTGATGCTGTATTGATCGGAGCATCAACCGACAGCGAATTCGTTCACGCTGCATGGAGAAGAGATCACGAAGATCTGCGTAACCTACAATTCCCAATGCTGGCAGATACTTCTAAATCATTAGCAACTGAATTGGGTATTCTGGAAGCAAACGAAAAAGTAGCTTACCGTGCTACTTACATCGTAGATCCTCAGGGTATTGTTCGTTGGGTATCTCTGTATGATTTGTCTGTTGGTCGTAGTGTGAAAGAAGTACTGCGTGTACTGGATGCATTACAAACAGATGAACTGTGCCCATGTAACTGGAACAAAGGCGAAGCTACCTTGACTGCTTAATTTATTGATAACATCATTTAATACGGGGATGCTGGTTATGAATCTGGCATCCCTGTATTCTAAATACAATATAAGTTTTATATGTTTGCAACAACAAATCAGGATACTGCGGCTCAGCTTATGGAAGCAGTAGGGTTAACAGGTGCTCAGGTATCCACCAGGCTTCAATCTTTGGTGAATGTAGATGCACGTTATCTGAAGGATCTGAAGATTAATGTATCGAATTCACTGGCTGCTGCGACTTTAAGTAAGAAAGAAGCGTATTTAATTGGTCTGGCGGTTGCAGTTAACGAAAAGAATAGTATTTTACAGGATTCGTTTGAAAAGCTGGCAATACAGGAAGGTGCGAATGAAAAAGAGGTAGCTGAAGTGATTAGCTGTACTTCTCTGATGAATGCCAACAACGTATATTATCGTTTCAGGCACTTTGTAAATAAGGAATTTTATACAGCTACGCCGGCTGGTATTCGTATGAGTATTATGGCGAATCCGGTAACAGGGAAAGAGTTTTTTGAACTGTTGAGTTTAGTGATTTCTGCACTGAATGGTTGTGAGATGTGTGTAACTTCCCATGAGGAAGCAGTGGTAAAGCATGGTACGGAGCCACAACGGGTGTTGGAAGCAGTGAGATTGGGAGCTGTTTTGCGTAGTTTAATTGTTTTGTTATAAAAATAAAGAAAGTGGACAGATGCAAAATTTGTCCGATAATCAATTGATTATCAATAATTTGCCTTGTGTTCACTTATTTAGTAGGGGCCTTTATCAAAAGGTTTAGACCTACTTGTGAATAAATTCATTTAATAATATTTGCAAAATCCATAAAATAGTTGGACTTTTGCATTCCTAAATTTTTAGATCATGGCAAGAGTATGTCAGGTGACAGGAAAGAAGCCGATTACAGGTCACCATGTTTCCTTCTCCAACATTAAGACTAACAGAAGGTTTCTTCCTAATCTGCAAAAGAAACGTTTTTTCCTGGCAGAAGAAGACAAATGGATAACATTGAAGGTATCTGCTGATGGATTAAGAACCATCAACAAGAGAGGTTTGTACGCAGTTGTGAAGGAATTGCGTGCTGCTGGTCAGGAAATTTAATTCACAGACTCACTTAATTTGTAATACACAATGGCAAAAAAAGGTAATAGAGTACAGGTGATCCTGGAGTGCACTGAGCACAAGGCTACTGGTCTTGCTGGCACTTCACGTTACATTACTACTAAGAACAAGAAGAATACTCCAGAACGTATGGAGCTGAGTAAGTACAATCCTATCTTAAGGAAAGTAACTGTTCACAAAGAAATTAAATAATAATTGTTGGTGGTGGTGGCTGATATGCAATACAGCCATATAGCCATTATTCCATAAAAAACAATACTACAATGGCAAAAGCAGCTTCAAAGAACTCGAAAGTAAAAGATGCTAAAGCAGCAGCTGAATCAAAAGTATGGACTAAAGTTATCAGAGCCGTTCGCTCTCCTAAAACTGGTGCCTACACTTTTAAAGAAGCTATCGTGCACAAAGACAAAGTTCTTGATCACGTAAACCAGAAGTAATTCGGCTTTACTAAATTATATTATAAAAGCTGTCTCTATTCAATAGAGACAGCTTTTTGCGTTTGTTGCTCGCAAAGAAATAAAGGAAGCAAAGATGCATAAGTTTTTTGTTTTTGTTTAGAGAGCAAGAAGTTTTTCGCATTAGCTAAAGCTAAGGAAGTCCTTTATAATGATTCTTTAAAACAGCCTGTTTCTAATGCTTCTTTGCCCCCTTTCCTCCTTAGCGAGCAACATTTAACACAAAAGGCGTATTTTAGCACCCTATTATAAGGTGCAATAAATTTTATTATGAGCTTTTTCAACAAACTATTTTCCAGGGAAAAGAAAGAAAATCTGGACCAGGGCTTACAAAAGACAAAAGAAAGTTTCCTGAGCAAAATAGGTCGAGCTATCGCCGGTAAGTCCACCGTCGATACAGAAGTGCTCGATAACCTCGAAGAAGCCTTAGTTTCGGCCGATGTAGGTGTGGATACGACAGTTAAGATAATAGACCGTATCGAACAACGAGTTTCTAAAGATAAATATCTGGGAACCAGCGAATTGAACAGGATACTGCAAGAAGAAATTGCAGCACTGCTCGTAGATGCCCCAGATAGTGGATACCGCGATTTTGATGTTCCGGCAGGCAAAAAACCTTATGTTATTATGGTGGTAGGCGTGAATGGTGTAGGTAAAACTACTACCATCGGTAAATTAGCCTACAACTTCAAAAAAGCCGGTAAATCCGTTATGCTTGGTGCTGCCGATACTTTCAGAGCCGCAGCGGTAGATCAGCTGACCATCTGGAGTGAAAGGGTAGGAGTGCCAATCGTAAAACAGCAAATGGGCTCCGATCCTGGTGCCGTTGCTTTTGATACAGTTCAGAGTGGTGCCGCCAAAGATGTAGATGTAATCATTATCGATACAGCGGGCCGTTTACATAATAAACTCCACCTGATGGATGAGCTGGGCAAAATAAAAAGAGTAATGAAGAAAGTGATTCCTGATGCTCCACATGAGGTTTTACTGGTGCTGGATGGCTCTACCGGACAAAATGCATTGGAACAAGCTCGTCAGTTTACCGCTACTACTGAAGTAACTGCCCTGGCAATTACTAAATTAGATGGTACAGCGAAAGGCGGAGTGGTTTTGGCCATCGCAAATCAATTCAGGATTCCTGTAAAATATATCGGAATCGGAGAAAAAATGGAAGATTTACAAGTCTTTAATAAAGAAGCTTTTGTAGAATCTCTCTTTAGTGCAAATGCTTGATTATTAGTGTAGTTACAATATATTAACTGCAATAAAAATTCAAAACTGTTTGAAATTTTACTTTAAGTATTTTTCAATATATCGGGCTCCTTTTTGGGAGCCCGAATTTTTTTACCAACATTCACCCCATTTCTTTGTTCTTATAGATATTATTATCACTGCATTATTTTTTACATTTGATTAATTGTTCCCTTTTTGTACCCTTTTAACCAATTCGTTAGTTTATGATTATACAGCATATAGATCGAGTTGAAGAAATAACACCCGCCGAATTTAAGAAACACTACTACACCCCACGTAAGCCTGTAATCATCTCCGCTAAAGGCCTTAGCAAAAATTGGCCGGCTTATGAAAAGTGGACCTGGGATTATTTTAAATCTATTGTAGGAGAACAAACTGTAGGGGTGTACAATAATGAAAGAGCCGGAGCTAATACACTGGTAAATGGCGCCGATGACTACATCACCTTCGGAGAATATCTGGATATGGTGAAAACCGGTCCTGTTGCCCTTAGAATTTTCTTATTCAATATCTTTCAGCATGCACCGCAACTGGTGGAAGATTTCAGCTGGCCCGACTTTTATGCAAAAGGCCTTTTGAAAAAATATCCAATGTTATTCGTTGGGGGAGCTGGTTCAATTGCTCATATGCATTACGATATTGATTTATCACATATCTTCCATACACAGTTTATCGGACGTAAACGCGTATTATTATTTGAAAACAAACAATCGCCCTACATTTACAGAATGCCATTTACGGTAGAGAGCGCTGCCAACTTTGTAAACTGGAGCGAAAATCTGGATACCGAACAATATCCGGCATTAAAACATGCAAAAGGATATACCACCATTCTCGAACATGGCGATACCATGTTTATGCCGGGAGGGTATTGGCATCATATGGAATATATGGACGGAGGATTTGCCATGAGTCTTCGTGCCCTGGATTCTTCACTAATGGGAAAATTAAACGGCCTCTATCATATAGTTGGATTAAGAGGAATGAATAATCTCCTTATTAAAATGGCGCCAGTTTGGTGGTACCATTATAAAAGAAAAGTGGCCAAACAACGGGCAGATAAGCTAATCGCGCAATTGAAATAATTTTTATGCTAAGTGGCTATTATGCAGTCACTTAGCATAAATTTCTAATTATCAATTCTTTTTGCTACCTTTGCACCTTCCTTATTTCAACCCCCACTAAGACTCAAGTCACATACAGTAAGTCTGCTGTAAAAATTACAATCAGTGTCTGGGTGTCTTCGTGGCGGTAGCAGTTCAGGAACTGCTGTTAAAAACATTCGCGCTTGAAGACAAAAACTTTAAAGAAAGACAAGGTTAATATAATTACGCTTGGTTGTTCCAAAAACATGGTGGATTCAGAGGTATTAAGCGGACAGCTTAAAGCTAATGATATCGATGTGGTGCATGAAAGTGCTAAACGCGACCATAACATTGTTGTAGTAAACACCTGCGGATTTATTGACAAGGCCAAAGAAGAATCAATCAATACAATTTTAGAGCAAGTAGAATTAAAACAACGTGGTAAACTGGATAAGGTTTATGTAACAGGTTGTTTAAGCGAACGTTACCGTGGTGATCTGGAATCAGAAATTGGCGGAGTAGACGCCTGGTTCGGTACTATGGAACTGCCGCTGATTCTGAAAAAATTTGATGCTGATTACAAAGCAGAACTTATTGGTGAAAGACTTCTAAGTACTCCTTCCCATTATGCTTATTTAAAAATTGCAGAAGGCTGCAATCGTACCTGCTCTTTTTGTGCCATCCCACTCATGAGAGGTGGTCATGTTTCCAAACCAATTGAAGAACTGGTGCTGGAAGCTGAGAAGCTGGTTAAATTCGGTGTAAAGGAAATTATGCTCATTGCACAGGAATTAACTTACTACGGGTTAGATCTCTACAAAGAACGCCGCTTAGGCGATTTAATGAGAGCATTGGCTAAAGTTGAAGGATTGGAATGGATTCGTTTACACTACGCTTACCCAACCAAATTTCCTATGGAAATATTGGACGTAATGAACGAATACCCTAATATCTGCAAGTATATAGATATGCCACTCCAGCATGCTTCCAATGCCATGCTGAAAGCAATGAAGCGTCAGATTACCCGTGAAGAAATTGAAGACCTGGTACATGCCATCCGTGCTAAAGTTCCGGGAATCTGTTTACGTACCACCCTTATCGCCGGTTTCCCTGGTGAAACAGAAGAAGATGTGGAAGAACTGAAAGGATTCCTCGAAAGGATGCGGTTCGACAGAGTTGGCGTATTTACGTATAGCCATGAAGAAGGTACCAGCGCTCATGCACTGGAAGATAATATACCTGCCGAAGAGAAAGAAAGAAGAGCTCAGGAAATTATGGAAGTACAGCAGGAGATTTCTCTCGAAAAAAATCAGGAAAAAGTAGGTAAGATCTTTAAAGTAATTGTCGATAAAAAAGAAGCAGGAAGATTTCTTGCGCGCACAGAATTCGATTCCGTGGAAGTGGATAATGAAGTGATCATCGATACAACTAAACGCCTTAAACCCGGCGATTTTGTACAGGTAAAAATCACTAAGGCTTACGACTACGACCTGGAAGGCGAACTCATTTAATAATCGAATAACGATTATGGGCCCAGGGCATTTAAATGCCGGCCAGAGTTAAAAATATTTCTAACAGCCGATAGCAAAAACGCTAAAAGCTTTTTATGGCTCCCGACGGAGCCCGATTAATGCAAATCAATGACAACATTTGAATCTCTAGGCTTACAAGAGTCTATCTTGAAGGGAATTACAGACTTAGGCTTTGTTTCCCCAACTCCAATCCAGGAGCAGGCAATACCGGTATTGTTAGGAGGTGACCGCGACTTCGTTGGTCTGGCCCAGACGGGCACCGGTAAAACTGCTGCTTTTGGCCTGCCTTTATTGCAACAAATCGATCTGAAATTAAATAAAGTACAAGGTCTGGTACTCTGCCCGACTCGCGAACTTTGTTTGCAGATCACTAACGACCTTAAAAACTTCAGCAAACATCTTGGTGAAGTCGGCATCGTAGCCGTTTACGGTGGCTCCAGCATTGTTCAACAGTTAAGAGAGTTGAAAAGAGGAGTACACATCGTAGTAGCTACCCCTGGTCGTTTACTTGATATCATCGACCGTGGGGCTATCAACTTTGAAAATGTACGCTATGTAGTACTGGACGAAGCGGATGAAATGCTGAACATGGGATTCCAGGAAGATATTAATAATATCCTTTCCAATACTCCCGAAAGCAAAACAACCTGGCTGTTTTCTGCTACTATGCCACAGGAAGTACGCAGAATAGCTAAAAAATACATGGAAGATCCATTCGAATTAACAGTTGGTACCAAAAACAGTGGCAACGTTAATATCGAACACGAATATTATGTAGTGCGCCCTCGTGAAAAATATGCTGCACTTAAAAGAATTGTAGATTATAACCCGGAAATCTTCGGTATCATCTTTACCCGTACTAAAATCGAGTCTCAGGAAATCGCTGAATCTCTCATTAAAGACGGTTATAATGCCGATGCCTTACACGGTGACCTCACCCAGCAACAACGCGATAAAGTAATGAAACGCTTCCGCGAAAGAGCGTTACAGGTGCTTGTTGCTACAGACGTTGCCGCTAGAGGTATCGACGTAGATAACGTAACCCACGTTATTAACTACGACTTACCAGACGACGTTGAAAACTACACTCACAGAAGTGGCCGTACTGGTAGAGCTGGTAAATCCGGTACTTCTATCGCTATCATCAGCGGAAGAGATATAGGTAAGATCCGTCAGATCGAAAGAGTAATCCAAAAGAAATTCGTAAAAGCAGAAGTGCCAGACGGATTTGCAGTTTGTGAAAAGCAATTGTTCGGTTTAGTACATAAAGTACATAACGTTAATGTTAATGAAGAACAGATTGCTCCATATATGGAACGTATCATCGAAGAATTTGCTGAAATGTCTAAAGAGGAGCTCATCAAACGCTTTGCTTCTCTCGAATTCAACCAATTCCTCGAATACTACCAGGATGCTCCTGATTTGAATGTCAAAGAAGATAGAAAATTCGGTGAAGAAAGAGGTACCCGCAGATCTGATGGTAAATTTACCCGTCTGTTTATTAACCTCGGTTCTGTAGATGACTTCAACCGCGGCGATATGCTTCGCTATCTATGCGATAATACCGGTGTTCGTGGTAATAAGATCGGACGTATAGACCTTAAAGGTGTTTACTCCTTCTTTGAAGTAGAAAATGACGAAGTTTCTAAAGTAACTGAAGCATTTAAGAAAGTAGAATATAACGGTCGTACCGTGAGAATTGAAATGTCTCAGGATAGCGACAGACGCCCACGCTCCGGTGGTGGTGATCGCGATCGCGGTCCTCGCTCCAACGACGGACGTAAGAGAACCTGGAATGGTGAAGGTGGCGGACGTCCCGGAGGCAATCGTGAAAGATCTTTCGGTGGCGGTAGCAAACCTCCCTATAAGAAGAAGTTCTAATAGCTAGCAGGCTCGCTTTTTTCTCGCAAAGGCGCAAAGATTAATATTAAGGGGCAAAGGATTTTTGTTTTAAATTTTAAAGATCGACGCGAATATTTTTAAGAATTGCTAATTAGCTTAACTCATTAATAGAGTAAATTAACAGTTCTTAGTACCATTCGCATTGATCCCTTAAAATCATAAAACAAAAATCCTTTGCCCCTTAATATTAATCTTTGCGCCTTTGCGAGAAAAAAACGATTTCCACTTTAAAAAAATTAAACTATCTTGTTTTATCCGACACCCTAATTCACACGTTATTTATGACAGCAGCAATTAATAACGCATTACAACAGTATGTAGAGCCCTTTACCCTCTTTTCACCAGGCGATATTACCCTATTTCAGTCTGGGTCACATTATCGGCTATACGAAAAATTTGGTGCGCATCCGGTAGAAATGGAAGGCGTAAGAGGAACTTATTTTGCTGTATGGGCGCCCGATGCCGCTTTCGTTTCAGTAATGGGTGATTTTAACGGTTGGGATCATTACAAACATACACTTTACCCACGTTGGGATAACTCCGGAATCTGGGAAGGATTTGTTCCTGCAGTGGAAACCGGACAACTTTATAAATACTTTATTCGCTCCAATAGCGGAGAAGAACTGATTAAAGGAGACCCTTATGCCAATTACTGGGAAGTAAGGCCCAAAACCGCTTCTGTTGTATGCTCACTCGATTATGAATGGGATGATAAAAAGTGGATGCAGCAACGGAAATCACATAATAGCCTGCATAGCCCGTTTTCTGTATATGAAGTCCATCTTGGCTCCTGGCGTAAGCCAAACCCTGAAGACCCTGAAAGCGTTTATTCGTACCAGGAAATAGCCGAAATGCTGGTGCCTTATGTTGTGGAGATGGGTTTTACGCATGTAGAATTGATGCCGTTAATGGAACATCCTTTTGATGGTTCCTGGGGCTATCAGATTACAGGATATTTTGCACCTACCAGCAGATACGGAACACCGCAAGACTTCATGGAGATGATTGAAGCCTTTCACCTGGCAGGTATAGGCGTAATCCTCGATTGGGTACCTTCGCATTTTCCGTATGATGGACACGGATTATACAGATTTGATGGATCGCATGTTTACGAATATGCAGATATGCGTAAAGGTTTTCATCCCGATTGGAACAGTTATATCTTTAACTATGCCCGAAATGAAGTAAGATCATTCTTATTAAGCAATGCCGTTTTCTGGCTGGATAAATTTCATGCCGACGGGCTCAGAGTAGATGCTATCGCTTCCATGATACATCTGGACTATTCCAGGAAAAAAGGAGCATGGGAACCCAATGAACATGGTGGAAATGAGAACCTGGAAGCAATCAGCTTTCTTAAGAAACTGAATGAAACTATTTATGCCTTATATCCCGATGTTCAGACAATAGCAGAAGATTCTACCTCGCATTACGGAGTATCCAGGCCTACATTTATGGGCGGATTGGGATTTGGTATGAAATGGATGATGGGTTGGATGAATGATACATTGGATTATTTTAAGAAAGATCCTTTGCATCGTAAATGGTACCAGAACGATATTACATTTAGTATGGTGTATGCCTTTAGTGAGAACTATATGCTACCGTTTAGTCATGATGAAGTAGTGCATGGCAAATCACCATTAATCTATAAAATGCCGGGCGATGATTGGCAAAAATTTGCGAACCTCCGGTTGATGTATAGTTATATGTTTACGCACCCGGGTACCAAGTTGTTGTTTATGGGAGATGAGTTTGCACAGACAAGTGAATGGAACTTCAAAGGGCAGCTCGACTGGCATTTGCTTGATCATAAGACTCATCAGGGGATTAAGCTATTGGTGAAGGACCTGAACGATTTATACAGGAATCAGGCAGCATTGTATGATCAGCAATTTGATGCAAACGGATTTGAATGGATTACAGTGAATGATTATGATAACTGTATTTTAGCATATATACGAAAAGGCAAACAGGCTGACGATGTATTGTTGGTTGTGATGAATATGACACCAATAGTCAGAGAAAATTATTTAATAGGATTGCCAATAGCAGGAAGCTGGGAGGAGATTTTAAATAGTGATGCACCAAAGTATTATGGTAGTGGAGTATTAAATACAGGATTACAGAAGACTTACCCTAAAATATATAATGGCCGAGATAACACGCTGGCACTGCGATTGCCACCATTAGCCGCAACAGTTTTAAAATTGATTGTGTAAAACAAAAATTTCATACCCCAAAGGATTAAACCTTTTTACATTTAATGAATCTATTATCAGACGCCGGTGAGATTGCAATATTCCGGGGGAGGAAAGCGTTTTTATAAGATTAATCTATTTTTCAGCCAGGTATAGTCACAATCTAAATTTAAAAAAAACCATTAATTTATGAAAAACTTTCTCCGTAAACCGGTGACTGTCATTGCAATGCTTGTAGTTGCAACACTGGTATTCATGGAAGCATGTAAGAAAGACAATTCTGCTTCCCCCGACCCCATTCCTGCTAATAAACAAAGAGTGAACCTCTATCTTTCAGATGATCCTGGCTATTTCGACAAGGTGCTTTTGGATATCCGTAAAGTTGAAGTATTAGTGGATACTTGCGGAGGAAAGGACGATAATTGGGATGATAAGGATCGTTGCTGGTGGGATGAAGATCATGATCGCGACCGTAAAGACACTTGTCAGGTATGGGATTCATTGAGTATTCATCCGGGAGTATACGATTTGTTGACTTTACGTAACGGCTCAGACACATTATTAGCAGGCGGTAACGTTACAAAAGGAACAATGAAACAAATTCGCATTACTATCGGAAATCAAAATTCTCTGGTAAAAGAAGGAGTGACTTATCCGCTGAAATCGATAGCCGGACAATCTAAAATCATTGTACGGGTACGTCACAACGAATGGGATCAATTAGATGCAGATAATCTGCAATTATGGTTGGACTTTGACATTCAACGTTCGATTATTAAAGTATGGAACAATCAGTTTGTGTTAAAACCATTCATTAATGTATTTACGGTATTGAAGATGGGAAGTATATCCGGTAAGGTTACACCATGGGAAGCCTATCCGATTATTTCTATTTACAATACAAGCAAGGATACTTTATATGCAATGCCATGGAGAAATGGTGAGTATAAAGTGCGTGGTCTGAAAGTTGGAGATTGGAGTGTATTTGTAAATGCATCCAATGGATATAAAGACACTACTATTACTGGTGTGAAAGTAGAGAGAGGAAAAGATACTAAGATACCGGATATTAAACTGCACAAGTAGTTAACCTCGGCATAATAACAACAGCCTCCTGGGAAACCGGGAGGCTGTTGTTATTTTTATATGATTAAAATATTTAAATTGTGATTAAAGAAATTAATATGAAGAAACTGATAGTCGGAATACTTAGTTTAATAATCGGGGGGCAGTTAATGGGGCAGCAGTTGAAAGTGAACCAGCGTGATGCGCAAAAAAGGAAGCAGGGGCCATGGATAGAGGAAGTTGGAGAAGTAAGAGGAGAGCCAGGTTATTCCTGGGAAGGAACTTATAAGAACGATCGTAAGGAAGGAGTATGGAAGAAGACTTCCCTGGCTGGCAATCTGATTGCAGAAGAAACGTATCGCAATAATGTGTTGGATGGATATTGCAAGTATTATTTATCCAGTGGCAAATTGATGGAAGAAGGAGCATATTTAGCAACGGAGATTGATGGGCAACGCGATACGATTATGGTAATTGACCCGGTTACGAATGCAGAAACGCCAACGGAGATTATTCGTAAGGGTAATTCTGTACGCAATGGAGTTTGGAAAGTTTTTGATGAGGATCTGGGAAAGATGGTGAAGCAATATTATAAGCGTGGGGAAGTAGTGACGCCGGAGGAATTAGGGGATAGTTCGGCGCCTGTGGAGGCACCAGTTAAAAAGCCGGCGATGCAGCTGCCACATGAGGCTTCAGGCAAATCGAAAAAGAAAGGTTAGGCTGGAAATTTAAAAATGAACAGGAAGGAGGGGAAAATGAATGAAATCTATTTGTCCTTTTCTGCTTTTTTTTTGTAATTTCATAAAACAAGTTTATCAACCCATATTCCTATAGTTAACCAATTGAGTATTAATCTCTAAATCCTTATTTAACTTGTTTTAGCATGAAGAGCCTGATTATTGACCAAGAAAATTCACAGGAATTACAGGGTATTGAATATACTACCGACAAGATGGAAATCCTTTTCAGGGGTATTTTCATTTTCCTGGTATTTTGTGCACTGACCTCCATCTTTTTTCTGTCGGTTTTCTATTAAGATTATTATATAACGCTTAGGCATAAACAATTAACGCTGTCGTGTTGCTTGTACTTTGTTACAATGCATTCGCGACGGCGTTTTGACTTTGTTGGCGTAGTGGGGGATTTAGCGAGAGAGTCGTCGATCGACTTTTTTTGAGAAGATTGATATAAAATTTATTGGCGTTTTGAATTAAGTAATTGGTTTTCAATAGTCGTCGATCTCCAGGGGATTTTAGGTTATTAATGATCGACGACTTGTACGGCTTATTTTGAGAGTTGAGTTGGTGGAGGAACGAGGGTTTAGCGAGAGAGAAGTGACGGGGAATAATCAAAGCATGATGCGATGGAAATTACTTCATCATCAAGGCACGAACCTTGATTTTTTTGGAATAATCGAAGCATGATGCGATGGAAATAGGGGATGGGGAATTTGTGATTGATCCAGTAAAGACGGAATAATCGAAGCATGATGCGATGAAAATGATTTTGCCAAAAAGATGCTAGAGTAAAAAAGTACGGGAATAATCGAAGCATGATGCGATGGAAATCAGCATAAACGGAAAGAGATAAATACCACCATTTTAGGAATAATCGAAGCATGGTGCGATGGAAATGGCTATGTTTTAGGGCTTTGTCTTTCTTTAATAAATGGAATAATCGAAGTATGATGCGATGGAAATTTGCAGTCTTGGTGTCGGGTATGCTTGCCGCACGGGGAATAATCGAAGCATGGTGCGATGGAAATTTGCAGGAATATAAACAACGGACGGGAACGACTCGCGGAATAATCGAAGCATAATGCGATGGAAATGAGGTAACAAAATTACATCGTTACGGCGGAGTACAGGGAATAATCGATGCGTGGTGCGGTGGAAAATTATAGCATTCATTTTTTTTGGATCAATAATACTCCAGGATAATCGAAGCATAAAGCGATGGAAATATTACTATATTGATAACTTTCGGAGTGATGATTCTTGGGATAATCGAAGCTTGACGCGATGGAAATCGTTATCTCTATGAGATACCTACCAAAATTTTCAGAGGGATATTTGATGCATCGTGTTATGGAAATAAGGTAAGTATTGAAGTCGGTCCACTGTGGTTTAATCGAAGCAAGATGCAATGGAAACAATCCAGCAGCCAAAAATCCCGCGTCATTTTACTCGAAGTATTGCGCAATAGAATATCAAACAACAGCATAAATTTCCCGAACCTGTTTTTATCCCACTGCCCCTAAAATTACTTCTCTTTAAATCAATAAGTTGCTTAATCAATTTAGCAGCATTTTTAAATACTGCTAAATTGATTTTGTATTCTGAAACCCTTTACAGTAAAAGGTTGTAGCGTTTTATAGAATCGAATCGATAATGTGAAAGTCTTAATTGAATGTTAAGAGTTTGTTCATTTTATTCATTGTCTTCAGGCATTTTGTTTAGTCCGTTTCACCTACTAATTTTGATACTCTAAAGTTGGCATAGGTTATGAAACCGGCGCGAGATCTCTATCTGTAGTGCCTTTCCTTTTTCCCTCTGACAACTAACTTCTACTAATCTGAAGTATCTCAAAATTCCTTGGAACAACAAATGTAACCGTACCATCCGCTCCCGCTGAATCCAACTTCATCGGCTTTCCATCTACCAACACTGTCTTTCCCGAAAATGGTAATCCATGTAACACAATACGATAATTACTGTAAGCTGTCTCATAATTAATATAACACTGCTTCTTCAAATAAAACTGATCCTTATCCGAACGCTGCTTAAAGCATATGATATTATATTGCCCGTTTTTGTAGCCATAATGATCTCCCGCATCTTCATACAAAATACTTCTCACTACTTCTTCCCCAAAATAAACATCCAACAACATCTCCGTTACCGGCGTCTCATGTGTATACTGCATTACAGGATATTGCGGCAATACCGCCCCTGCCTTTACAAATAAAGGCATTTCATCCAATGGTGTCTTTACTGTAACATCATCTTTTCCTGTATATAACTGATCATTCCAGAAATAATACCATTTACCTTCCGGTAAATAAATACTCTTCTCCGTCATTCCCTTTTCACTTACATGACTTAACAACAACGAATCGCCAAACATAAATTCATGCGTGCAATTATAAGTAGCTTCATCATTTTGCGCAACAAATGCCAAAGGCCTCAACATCGGCGTTCCATAGGTAGCATATTGCCAGAAGGTACTGTACAAATAAGGTATCAACCTATATCGCAGATTAATAAACTTTGTAACCACCTTTTCATATTCGGTTCCAAAGCTCCATGGCTCCTGGTTAAAACCTGTTTCATTACTCGCACTATGTGTACGCATCAGCGGATGAAACACTGCAAGCTGTATCCATCTGGTATATAATTCTCCGTCCGGTTCTCCAATAAATCCGCCTATATCGCTTCCGGTAAAAGAAATCCCGGATACTGCCAGCCGCTGACATTGCACACTCGCCAGCCATAAATGTTCCCAGCTCGAAACGTTATCACCTGTCCAAACAGAAGACCAACGCTGCGCCCCGGAATAACAAGACCTGGTAATCAGGAACGAGCGATTAGGCATCAGATATTTCTTCATCCCCGCTGCCGTTGCCTTACTCATCAAATGCCCGTAAATATTGTGTGCCTTACGATGGCTTACTTCTTCTCCGTCATAGTCGTGCCGCACATCTTCAGGAAATGATCCCATTTCAAAAACCGCTGGTTCGTTCATATCATTCCAAACGCCCCTTACTCCAACTTCCGCCAGGCTTTTAAATAAACTGCTCCACCAATCCCTGACAACCGGATTCGTAAAGTCGGGAAACACACATTTACCCGGCCAAACATCCCCTTCCATCAGCGCACCATCTGCACGCTTACAGAAATAGTTATTTTTTAATCCTTCCTGATATACTTTATAATCCGGGTCCACTTTAATCCCCGGGTCAATTATCACCACTACTTTAAAGCCTTCTGCTGCCAGATCCCTTATCAGACCTACCGGATCGGGAAACCATTCCTTGTTCCAGGTAAAGCAACGGAAACCCTCCATGTAATCAATGTCGAGGTAAATCACATCGCAGGGGATCTGACGTTTTCTAAACTCTTTGGCTATTTCCCTGACACGGGTATCCGGATAGTAGCTCCATCTGCACTGGTGATAGCCCAAGGCCCATAATGGAGGCAATTCCGGTGTACCGGTCACTGTAGTATACGCCCGGGCAACATCCAACAAATCCGGCCCATAAATGAAGTAGTAATTCATTTCTCCGCCCCTGGCCCAGAAACTGCATACATCGGTGCGTTCTTTACCAAAATCGAAAATGGTACGGAAGGTATTGTCAAAGAAAATTCCATATCCCTTCCCATGATGTAATCCATAATAAAAAGGAATGTTTCTGTATAATGGATCAGTATCTTTCTGAAAACCATAGGCATCGGTACCATAGTTCTCTAGTCGCTTCCCTCTTAGATTTAACTCTGTTGGCTTATCACCCAGTCCGTAAAAACATTCGTTTTCCTGAATAAGCTTACTACAGTATTGAATTTTTCCTCCCTTCAATAAATAGTGCTGCCAGTGATACCCCATTTCATCCTGGTTGATCACATGACCTTCCGTATCTGTAATGGTAATCCGGAGATTGTCGCGGGCAATAAATATCTTAAGGGCATCTGTATAAATCTCAAAGGTTTCTTCCCATTCCTTTATCCCAAAAGTAATCGGAGATTCTTCCAGCGTATCGCTGGTTGCATAAGAGAAATCGCGTTGAAAAGTGCCTTCTGCGGCATATCGGAAACGAATAATCTTATCAGCAATAACCCTAACCTCCAATGTAGTTTCAGAGGTCCAGAAACTAAAATAATTACCTTCTTTTTTCCATTCCCGGATCCCATCCGGGTAATGTTTTACACCATATTTACTTGACGAGGTTTCAACTTGCATAATCTCTATTTCTAAACCTGGTATTAACAACCATGGTCTTAAATTACATAAAAAATTACAGTAGTGTATTCATTTCAGCGTTAGACTAAGATAATCTTACGTTTACGATCTAAATCGTTTAACTGGCAAAAAATAATACAATTTGAAATTTTTACTTATTAACTTCAGCTTATTAATATACTTTTTGCTTTAACCTATTTAATGGTGCACCTTTCCAGGAGCACCTTTTTCTTAATATAAAGAAATCTCTAATCTGGCTACTTTGCTTCCAACCAAATAAACAGCCGTTCCATTTCTGGCTTTCGCCACTGCATTATAACCTTCCCCGATCCTACGCCAGTTTCTTCCTCCGTCTTCAGATATATCCGTTCCATTCGTTCCGGTGCTAATTAACAGTTTATCAGTCAAATAAGCAACACATGACCTGTATCCGCCCGGTCCTTTCCCGGCTGCCTTCCAGGTTTTACCTCCATCTTCCGTAAGTATGCAATTTTCTTTTTCAAACCCTGGCTGCTGGTAATCCCCTCCAACAATAATACCTCTGTGCTGGTCATAAAACGCAACTGAAAAGGCACCTTTCGTACTGCTTCCCTGAATCAGTGGTAGCGTGTAGGCTTTCCAGTTAGTTTCTTTTATCCAGAAACGGGAAACTGAACCGCCTGTTACAAAACAAGGCTTTTTGTCTGGCCTGATAATCAGACTGGTGCCGCTGGCTGCAAAAATCGCTTCTCCCTCCCTGGCTTCAGGAAGTAGTTGCGCTTTATCACGTTTCCAGCTATTTCCCTTGTTTTGTGTCTGAATGACAATAAATTTCCCATCTATCGGATCTCCAATAGCTATTCCTTGTCGCTGATCCATAAATTGTAGTCCATCGAAGAAGATCCCTGAAGTTGTATCCAGGTGTTTTTCTTGCCAGTTGCGGCCTCCATCGATCGTGGCATAAATATGTGCCGGGCTTCCGGCATTTAGAACAATAGCGCTTTTATCGTCGAATGCATATAATGATCTCCAATCACAGCTGTCACATGCTCCTATTTTATTCCATTCCCAGGTATTTCCTCCGTCGGTGCTTCTGCCTACCTGGCTTCCTGTTCCGGAAGCCCAAAGTACTGAATCATTAACCACACTTATTCCCCTGAGGCTTTTGGCAGGTGGGGCAGGTAAAGTTTTTATACTGTATTCCTGTGCTAAAACAGGAAATTTTGACAAAATCAGGAAAAACAACAAGCTTACTGTTATGCTTTTTTTCTTCATAAAAAACGGCCACCGTAGCGCAATCAGGAAGTCCGAACCAGAGTATATCATTTAAATTCAATTTATTAAAGGGAAGAAAATTACAAAATTGTAACAAAGTGTGAGCTAGATTTATATATTTGCAAGATTACCAAGACCTGCGTTTAATTACTAAAACATAGTGCGTCAACTGTCGTCAATTATACTGTTTGTCCTGTGCTGCTATTGGAGTATCTTCTCCGGGAAAGTAAGCGCACAGGAAAAGCCATATATTTTTGACAGCTACAGCGTAAATGAAGGGCTCTCTCAAAGTACGGTCTTCGATATTATGCGCGATGATCAGGGCTTTATGTGGATCGCCACCCGCGATGGGATCAACCGCTTCGATGGTTACACTTTCAATGAATACAGATATAAACCCAGCTCTCTTTTTAAAGCCGGGGAAGGAATGGGAGAATTGGTACCAAGGGGGAGCACAGGTGACAGAGCTGTAATCAATCGGTTCGACCTGAAAGGATACAAGGGATATTTATTTTATAAAGATTCCAGACACCAGTTGTTAGTGACCCATAATAATGGAATCAGTCTGTATAATAAATACAGAAACAGCTTTCAGACACTACTCGAAGATACCTCCAACGTTAGCGCTCAGGAGCGTGATAATAATGTCAAATATTCAATTCTGGGAGAAGATTTGCCAACCAATACATTATGGGTTTGGCGCCCAATGAAGGGAATATATGTATTGGACGAAAGTTCATATGCCGTTAAAAGAATCATTTTATACCCTACACAATTCTATAAAAACGGTAATTTACCAACAGAAGTAATAAAGGATGGGAGCAATATTTGGATGAACGGAGGGGTAGGTGAATTGTTTGTCCTGAATACCAAAACGCTTAAACTTACTTCCTACTGTATTCCGGGCATTGGTGAAAAACCTTTACTGAGAAGTCTGAACAAGGATTCGCTTATTATCGTCAGCACCGGACATATCATTATTTTCAATAAACAGCGGAATAAGTTTACTGACCTTGTTGTTAATGTGGTAAATGAAAGGAATGAACCCTTTGAGCCGGCTGTTTCGGAAATCGATCAATATGGTAATGTTTGGATTGGAGGAAGTGATGGTATTTTGATCTATAACATAGCAAGAAATGAGATAATAAGGCATATTGTAAGCTTTAATACATTTGAAACACGCTCATTCAATAATGTCAGTTGCCTGTATAGAGATAGCTCCGATAATATGTGGGTGGGAACTGATGGGGATGGATTAAAAAAATATAGTCCGCATAAGAAAGTCTTCAATCTCTACAGATCTCCGTATATCACTCATAATATGGTTCAGTCTGTATACAAGCATGATGACGGAAAGCTTTATGTAGGATTGATGCGTGATGGGCTAAATGTTTATGAAGACGGAGGCCGGTTTTTGGAGAGAATATCAAATGAATTGTATCCGGGCAAATTTCCGGCGAATGATCTTGGTGCTATTTGCAGGGAAAATGCCGATAATCTTTGGCTACACTTTACCAATATGCATATTGGCTTATTCAATGTGCAAACCAAAGCTTTTCAGGATCTTACATACAAAATAAAGGCACTGGGGTTACCAGTTCAGCGGGCACCTTTTCCTTTTCTATTTAAGAGAACAAATGGAGAACTGTATTTTAATTACGGAGGATATTTATTACAGTTCGAGGGAACAGAAAGAGGGTATGAAGTAAAAATAGTGCATGAATTTGCGAATGAGTTGCTAACCTGCTATTTTGAAGATTTTCTGGGTAACCAGTATGTGGGCACCAAATCGGCATTATATGTAAAGAATGCGTATGAGAGCAGGTGGAAACTGATTTCCTTACCTCCGGGAACTACCGTAAAATCAATCAATAAAAATGCCCATAAAGACCTGTTGGTGGCAACCAATAAAGGTTTATTTGTAATCGACGCATCAAATCATATCAAGCAGCATTACAATAGTTATGATAATCCCAAATTGATCAATGACTATATGTATGGGGTGTTGTTAGATGATAAAGATAAAATTTGGGTGAGTCACAATAAGGGGATATCACAGATTAATCCGTTAACAGGAGAGATTACCACTTATAATTATGAAGACGGGCTTCAATCAAATGAGTTTAATACCGGAGCATATCATAAATCGATAGACGGAGAGCTGTTTTTTGGCGGAATAAGAGGAGTTAATGGGTTTTATCCAAAAAATTTCCGCGACAATTTATCTAATAGTAAGGTGGTTATCAGGCGAATGGAAGTGCTGGACAAACCGTATGAATCTGATACCGCCATTTCTTTGCTTAAAAAAGTAGTACTACCATATAATCAGAATACTATTGCAATTGAATTTGTTCCACTGGAATTTACCAATCCTTTAAAAAATAAGGTGCAGTATAAACTGGAAGGTGCAGATGAAGATTGGGTGCAGGCAGGTACATTCAGGATGGCACGTTATACCAACCTGCATCCGGGGAGCTACACATTTAAGGTGAGAGGATCAAATAACGATGATATTTGGAGCGCAGCACCAACTACGCTTGAAATTGTGATAAAAATTCCTTTCTGGCAATCGTTGTGGTTCCGGTTCTTACTTTTATTGCTTTTGTTGGGGATAGCATATTATTTCTCTACTTTGTATCTCGATTATAAGATCAGACATGAGAAGCTGAAACTGGAGAAAGAGCAGGCTGTAGATCAGGAAAGAGCAAGGATTTCCAGTGATATGCATGATGATTTGGGATCGGGATTATCAACCATCCGATTATTAAGTGAAGTAGCCAAGCGAAAAATTAAAGATCCGGCTCAAACCAGGGAAGTTGAAAGAATTTCTGAGACGGCAGGAGAGATGGTCGATAAAATGAGCGAGATTATTTGGGCAATGAGCTCTGCCAATGATAGCTTGGCTAACCTGATCGCCTATATGAGAAGTTTTGCAGCCGAGTTTTTGGAACATGCACACATTACACATCAGTTTTATATCCCGGAAACAATTCCGAATATTAAATTAAGCGGTGGAACAAGAAGAAATATTTATCTCGCAGTTAAAGAGTCTTTGCACAATGTGGTAAAACATGCAAAAGCAACAGAGGTGATTGTAGAGGTAAAAGTTCATAAGAATATGACTATCATGATTAAAGACAATGGAAAAGGCTTCGATCAGGAGAAAGTAAGATTATTTGGTAACGGATTGAAAAATATTCAGAAAAGAATGATGTCGGTGGGAGGAAATGCTGATATAACGTCTAACAACGGTACAATAGTTTTTCTCGATATCCCGCTAAATTAGCATACATTTGTTGATCGTAACATTTAAGTGTTATAATTCCTTTTAAAAACATGACGGTATACTCTAAGAAAAAGTCCCAGGATCATATGGACACAATTACTATTGCTATTGTGGAGGATAACCATGACATCCGTACAGCGATGGAATTGCTCATTAATGGTTCTGATGGTTATGCTTGTGTAGGGACTTTTAACAATGCGGAAACCGCCGTGGAGCAAATCCCTCAATTGATGCCGAACGTGGTGCTGATGGATTTTAATTTACCAGGCGGGATGAATGGGATTGAATGTATTGCCCAGTTGAAAAGAGAACATCCGGATATGCAGTTTATGATGCTGACGGTTTATGAAGATGATGATAAAATCTTCATGGCATTGGAAGCCGGTGCAAGCGGATACATTCTGAAAAAAACTTCCCCGGGCGAATTACTGGAGGCAATACGTGATCTCTATGATGGAGGATCTCCTATGAGTTCCCAGATTGCCAGAAGGGTCGTTGCGTTTTTCCAGAAACAGGCAAAACCAAATCCTGCTTTAGAAGCATTAACTGCGAGAGAGAAAGAAATTTTAGATCAGTTATCCAAAGGTTATCTCTATAAAGAAATAGCGAGCAACCTCTTTATCAGTATCGAAACTGTTAGACGTCACGTTCATAATATCTACGAAAAGCTCCATGTTCGTAGCAGAACTGATGCCGTAAATAAATATTACAACCGATAAAAATAGTTAAGGGATTTTGACTACCAGAAATTTACAGAAACAGAAGTGTATTCTTAATCTGAAAATTTCTGATAGTCTAAATCCCTAAGCTTTTTTTGGTTTTGATAACAAATGCACAGATAATACAACAGCAGCAATTAATAAGCATGCAAGTTTGAAAAATATACCGGTTTTCATAAGATAGGTGTTTTCGGTTAATAGAATAATATCTTTCACAATCGAACATAACACTCCCTTACAGCCTTAATTACCAGTCTGTTGTCTCTTTTACAATAAAAATGAATGAGCGTGCAGGTTATCTTAGCATCTGCCAGGAATCAAATTTCCTGATCAATCTAAGAAACTTATTACCAATGTTATTTTCCTGCTCTTTTTTGATAAGATATGAAGCTACAATTGCTCCAAGTAATACGGCAGTAATAAAGATTAGAAATAGTATTTTCATAAGGACATAGGTTAGGTTTTCAGATAGTTGACTTAACGTAAATATAATGATTTTTTTGATATAAAAGTTTTTATAGATGTTTTTTTAAATATTTTTCGGGTTGATTGATCGAGTTTTGATTAGTATGTTGATTTGCAAATAATTAGATGCTTTTGCCTCTTAAATACGACTAATAATCGATTTAAACTTTTGAAAATTAATAGCTGCCGGATTACTTAAATCAATGAAATAATTTGTTTGCCACTCTTTAGTTTTTTCTGCTTGTTTATTTTCAGGAATATCCCAATCGGTGTAAACTCTGAAACCTCTTTTTCCCTCTTTATCGTTTGTTGTTAGTATTTGTTTCTCACTTAAGATTTGCTTCGGAAAAAGGAAGAATCCAAATTGGTTTTGAAGCGCTGCAGCGATGATATAAAAATCAAAATCATCATTCACGTTAAATGGTTCCGTTATTTTGGAGGCATTTCTTTTCCATAAGGTCACAAACTGTCCTACCTTCTTAGGGGTGATTTTTGCTTTTCTGAATTTTATTTGAAGATTTTCAAGTTGAAAGTTGAATCCAAAGTATTCCTCACATTCCAGGTCTTCAATCAGGTTTGAAATTTTCAGGTTGTTTACCTGAAATATTGAATTATCTATTCGGCTTAATACTTCATTCATTGTCTGGAGGAAATTGTGTGAACGAAATTAGCAACTTTTACATCCGGAACTCTCTAATAGAACATATTCCGTCTTTAATTGGTATTTTCAATGTTGAATAGCAGCGCTATCTTTTAATATGTATGTTAGTTCTTCAAAATAATACTTATAAAAGCCCCAAAAAAAGCAACCTCAAGCGATTTGATTCTACTTTAATGAAATTTAACATCTCTTAATTTGCTGATTTACAACTTTTTAGGTATATTGTCTAACTAATACTTGGGATGATTGGCTGAATCCTTTATTTTTGCCAGCATTCTGGTTTTGCTAAAAGATTTAGTATCGGAGCAAATCAATGATAAACCCTTGTAATAATAGTATTTAGGAAATTTTAATATATGGCAAACACGGACAAAACGGATAACAAAGATCTATTTGCTTCCTATACAGAAGACTCCATACGGTCGCTCGACTGGCGGGAGCATATCCGCCTCCGGCCTGGTATGTACATTGGTAAGCTAGGAGACGGTTCCAGTATGGACGATGGTATTTACATACTGTTGAAAGAGGTGACAGACAACTGTATTGATGAACATACCATGGGGTTTGGTAAACAGATTGATATTAAAGTAACCGAACATCATGTCACCGTACGCGATTATGGTCGTGGTATTCCTTTGGGAAAAGTAGTGGATGTTGTTAGTAAAATTAATACAGGAGCGAAATACGATAGTAAAGCCTTTCAGAAATCAGTTGGTCTGAACGGGGTAGGTACCAAGGCTGTAAACGCTCTTTCCAGCTATTTTAAGGTACAATCAGTGCGCGATGGCCGCATGAAAACTGCCGAATTCGAAAGAGGTGTTCTCATCAAGGAACATAAAGAAACCGCCACCACCGAACCAAACGGTACCATGGTGACTTTCACCCCAGACGACACCGTATTTAAAAACTACCGGTTTATTCCTGAATTCCTGGAAAACCAAATCTGGAACTATTGCTTTTTGAATGCTGGTCTGACCATCAGTTTCAATGGCAAAAAATATATCTCTAAAAATGGATTGCTCGATTTGCTGCAACGCAAAACAAATGAGGAAGATCTCCGCTATCCTATCATTCACCTCAAAGGTGAAGATATCGAAGTGGCTATCACTCATGAGAACCAATACGGAGAAGAATATTATTCCTTTGTAAACGGTCAGCATACCACTCAGGGTGGTACTCACCTGGCTGCTTTCAGAGAGGCATTTGTAAAAACAGTAAGAGACTTCTATAAGAAGGATTATGAAGCTACAGATATTCGTAGCTCTATCTGTGCTGCTGTTGCCGTACGGGTGCAGGAACCTGTATTTGAATCTCAAACTAAAACAAAACTCGGATCACAGGTTGTCTATGAAAATGGCCCTTCCGTAAAAGCATTTGTTTTAGAGTTCCTGGCCAAGCATCTCGACGATTATCTGCACAGAAACCCAACTATCGCAGAAGCCTTAAAGAAACGTATTGAGCAAAGTGAACGTGAACGTAAAGAATTGGCAGGTATTAAAAAACTGGCCAACGAAAGAGCTAAAAAAGCAAATCTTCATAACCGCAAATTGCGGGATTGCCGCCTACACCTCAATGATGAAATAACCGGTAAGGATAAAGCTGAACAGGAAGCCCGCCGCTTAAATTCTACCATCTTTATTACAGAGGGTGATTCTGCCAGCGGTTCCATCACCAAATCCCGTAACGTTGAAACTCAGGCTGTATTCAGTTTGCGTGGTAAACCTTTGAACAGTTTCGGCCTTACCAAGAAAATTGTATACGAAAACGAAGAGTTCAACCTGCTGCAGCATGCATTGAATATTGAAGAAGGACTCGAAGGCCTCAGATACAATAACATCGTTATTGCTACAGATGCCGACGTAGACGGTATGCACATCAGATTGTTACTGCTTACTTTCTTCCTCCAGTTTTTCCCTGATCTGGTAAAGAACGGGCACGTATATATTCTGGAAACTCCTTTATTCCGTGTTAGAAATAAACAACAAACCATTTATTGCTACTCTGAGGAAGAAAAACAAAGTGCAGTTAAGAAACTGGGAGGTAAACCAGAAATTACCCGATTTAAAGGATTAGGTGAAATTTCACCGGATGAATTCGGTCGGTTTATCGGGGAGGATATGCATATCGAACCAATTATCTTATCGAAAGATATTCATATCCAGAAATTGTTGGAATACTATATGGGTAAAAATACCCAAACCCGTCAGGAGTTCATTATAAACAACCTGCGTCAGGAAAAAGACCTGGTTGAAGAATTGGCATAATACCGAATTATAGCAATATGGGTTTAATACACCTAGTTTTTGGCCAGGCTTCAGTTCCGGTATTGGAAGAAGCAATAGCAATGGATGAGAAAATGATCGGAGAAATACTCTGTTTCGAAGATGATTTGTCCGTAGGGCCATTGTTTATTCTGGACACCCCGGAAGGACGAGCAAACAGAAAGATTTTCTGGCAGCAATTGGCAGGCATAGAAATTCCTGCGGCTGAAGAAACTGTTGCAACTACTCCTGCAGTAGAAACAACCGAAGATACTGAAGATATAGACCGGTTTCGTACTTTGAAAGCCAGACTTAAAGAAGATCCCGAATTGGAAGTATGGATCTGGGCCGGCCAGAATGCCCGCGATGTTAGCGGTTATTACTGGTTAGTAAATCAGCTGTACGACTTCTCTGGCAGAATCCATATTATCTATCTGAATAACCTTCCTTTCCTCAATGAGAAGAATGCAGTATACTATCCAACACATCTGCATCAGATTTTGCCTAAAGAATTTCTGAAAGCAAAAAAATTGGCCCGGCCGATTTCTCTGGCGGAGTATGAGTTGGATGGAGATGAATGGAGAAGATTAATGAACGAAAATGCAGGTATCCGCTTACTCGAAGGAGGAAAAAAACTGAAAGGTGAGCCTACCTTGTTTTATGATAAAGAATTGTTGGCCCAAAGTGGAAAAGAATTTGTAAAAGCCTGGAAAGTAGTGCAACAGGTAACCGGAAAACTTAAGTATCCGGTTATGGACCAGTTTCTGGGATGGAGATTGAAAGAGCTGATTAAAGAAGAAAAATTACAAAGCAGGGGTGAATTGAAAACCATCCGTGATTTTGAAATAAAACTTCCTGGAGAAACGATTGAAGACAACAATAGTTCAGCAACAGGAGCTTAAATTTAAAAGGCCAGTATGATCAAAGTAACAGCTTTAGAGCAATTTGCAGCCGATGACAGAGGTAGTGGATACTTCTGGGATAATAGCAGAATGGGGAACTTTTTACTATGCTACAGGAATGCAGGAAGCAGTAGCGGACAGCATTACCACGAAGGTAAAAGCCCTAATAAAGCACCAGAAATTCTGTATCTCTTTACCGGTGAAGTAGAAATACACTGGTGCCCATTAAATGAAAAGGAAATTAAGGTAACAACGGTTAAAGCACCGGCAAGACTCGAAATTCCTGTTAATGTATGGCATCAACTAATCGCTGTTACAGATTGTTGCTTTATAGAACTGAATTCTCTGGAAGATGTGCAGCAAGATAGTATAAGAGTCTGGAGAAACGACTTTGAAAAAATGATTAACGTAAAACCGTAAGAATATCGATACATGGATATGGAAAATAAAACATCAGACGAATCTCTGCATAATGTCACACACGTAGGTGGTATGTATGAGAACTGGTTCCTGGATTATGCATCCTATGTAATTCTGGAGCGTGCGGTACCCAGTATTGAAGATGGGTTAAAACCAGTACAGCGTCGTATCCTGCATGCCATGAAAGAAATGGATGATGGCAGATTCAATAAAGTGGCTAACGTTATCGGACAAACGATGCAATACCACCCGCATGGAGATGCCTCTATCAGTGATGCCATTGTAAACCTCGGACAAAAAGATATTTTAATCGAAACCCAGGGTAACTGGGGAGATGTACGCACCGGTGATGATGCCGCTGCTGCAAGATATATTGAGGCCCGCTTATCAAAATTTGCCCTGGAAGTTGGATTCAATGCGAAAACTACTTCCTGGCAACTGAGTTACGACGGCCGTAAGAATGAACCACTCGCATTGCCAATGAAGTTCCCGCTGCTGATCGCACAGGGCGCTGAAGGAATTGCGGTAGGTCTTTCTACCAAAATTCTTCCTCATAACTTCGTTGAAATCATCGACTCATCTATCAAATACCTGAAAGGCAAAAAATTTGAACTCTATCCGGATTTCACTACCGGAGGTATGATAGATGTTGCTAACTACAACGACGGTAAACGTGGTGGTAAGGTCAGAGTACGCGCACATATCGAAGAAAAAGATAAGAAAACATTAATTATCAAGGACGTTCCGTATGGTATTACTACCACCCAATTGATGGAGTCTATTGTTAAAGCAAACGACAATAGTAAAATCAAGATCAAAAAGGTAGTTGATAATACCGCTGCAGATGTTGAAATTGAAGTGCAGCTGGCGCCTGGTATTTCACCAGATATCACCATCGATGCACTATACGCATTCACCGATTGTGAAATCTCAATCTCTCCAAATGCCTGCGTAATTGTTGAGGACAAACCAAGGTTCCTGACAGTTTCAGATTTATTGAAATCATCTGTCGATTTTACCAAGGAACTCCTGAAACAGGAACTGGAACTTAAATTAGCTGAGCTCCAGGATAAATGGCATTACACTTCCCTTGAGAAAATCTTCTTTGAAAAAGGCATCTATAAGGAACTTGAACAAAAGCATAAAGACTGGGAAGCCGTATTGGTGGCTATCGATAAAGGATTTGGCCCTTATAAGAAGCAACTGAAACGTGAGGTAACCCGTGAGGATATCATTAAGCTTACAGAAAAGCCAGTTCGCCGCATTTATCGCCTCGATATCAATGAACTGAACGAACAGATCAAAGGTATTGAAGCAGAGATCAAAGAGGTTAAAAACCATCTGGCTAACCTTGTTGATTATACGATTGCTTACTTCGAGAATCTGTTGAAAAAATATGGTAAAGGTCGTGAGCGTAAAACTCTTCTGAAGACTTTCGATACTATTCAGGTTGCTCAGGTAGCGATTGCCAATACTAAATTGTATGTCAACCGCGCTGATGGATTTATCGGTACTTCCCTGAAGAAAGATGAATTTGTGGCCGATTGCTCAGATCTCGATAATATCATTGTATTCCGCCGAGATGGTAAGATGCTGGTAACTAAAGTTGCCGATAAAACATTTGTAGGAAAAGATATTATTCACGTAGATGTTTTCAGGAAGAACGATGAACGTACAACCTATAACATGATATACGTGGAAGGTAAAACCGGTGTTAGTTATGCCAAGCGCTTCAACGTTACCGGAGTGACCAGGGATAAGGAATACGATCTGGCTCATAAAGGCGAGAAGAACTCTAAAGTACATTACTTCAGTGCCAATGCCAATGGAGAGGCAGAAGTTGTAACTATCAAATTAAGTCCTAACTGTAATGCAAGGAACAAGGAATTTGATATGTACTTCGAAACCATTGCCATTAAAGGACGTAGCTCTATGGGTAATGTGGTTACCAAGTATCCTATCCGCAGTGTTAAGTTTAAGGAAAAAGGAGTTTCAACATTAGCCGGACAAAAAATCTGGTACGATACAGAAACAGGCCGGCTGAATACAGAAGAGCGTGGGGTATATATTGGAGCTTTTGAAGGTGAAGACAAAATATTTGTTGCCTTTAAGAATGGTACCTACGAACTCACTAATTATGATCTGACCAATCGTTATGAAAGTAACGATGTCGTATATATCGAAAAATTCAATCCTGAAAAGATTGTGACAGCCATTTATCTGGATGGAGATAAGAAACAGTACAATGTTAAACGTTTCCGGATCGAAACGCAGACATTGAATAATAAGTTCCTCTTCATTAAAGAAGGTGCAAACAATCATCTCGAAATGGTGACCACACATAGCCAGCCGATCATTTTACTGAAAACCGGTAAGAAACGTAGTCCGGAAGAAGAAGAAATTGATCTGTCTGAGTTTGTAGAGGTTACTGGTTGGAAAGCGGTTGGTACTCGTATTGCAGGTGAAGACCTGATCAGTGCAGAACTGTTATCGGAAGATGAAGATCCGGATCCAAATGAGGATGCAACGCCTTCAGGCCCTCAGGGTGAATTATTCTAGGATAGATATTGAAATTTTAAAGGCTGATCAAACGTGAGTTTGGTCAGCCTTTTCTTATTGGGTTTGGTAGTCGGTTTAAATACTTCCCCCCAAATTGACGATCATCTTCTCAAGGAACAATATGGTATTCAGATATTCTTCTTCAGATGCACCTTTGGTTAAAGCAACCTTGTTGGCTTCATGCTTAGCTGCCACTTCCAGAAAGATAGTTTTGCCAAGAGGAGTAAAGGCATAGTTATCATCTACTTTTTCGACCCAGTTTCTTTCTATCAGTGATTGAAAGATTTCTTCATATTCGGCAGGATTCACGAAGCGGTGAATCTGATGGTAAAGCAAATCCTTGCAGACTTTATCGTGGGTATTGATATTATTCATGATTTGCCAATGATATCTGCCGATATCATAGGTTTCTAAAGTCTGGTTCATGAATTTTGTAATAAGGCTATCAGCCTCTTTAAGGTACCAACCTATTGGCATTTTATCTTTAAGCACGGACGACATAGTTTTTTCTTTCATGGGATGATTGATAATGAATGACTTAACAGAACAAAATATAAATTTATTACATAGATAATAAATGAATGTTCGCTCAGTTATGAACAAAGGTAAATACGAACGATCATTTTTGATAAAAAATTTGAATTTTTTTGAAATCAGCTGGATTTCTTAACGGGTTTCTTGGGGGGAGGGGTATTTTTTCCCTCAGCCTGGTAGTCTTCGGCTGATTTTGGGTTACTCATGTTTTTATTCTTCTGTATCAGAGGTTGAGGGATGGGGGCACCTTTACCTAAAGGAATGGCATCATGAAAAATCTTATGCACATGCATCCATTTTCCAGCCTGCCATTTGTAGCCTTCGTAGTCCATATCAGACACATAGGTATACTTTTTTCCAGGCTCATTGGTTTCAGAAATGAGGTGATCATACACGATCATGTTCAATTCCTTATTGTAATTCATCGTAGCCGTACTTTCCTTCTTATATTCAATGATAAAGCGGTTTTGAGTAGGCTTTTTTACGCTATCTTCTGCAAAACTAAAGAATGGGCCTCCAAATACGGGTAATCCGTTTTTGAAGGTCAACATCTCAATTATTTTCTTCTGGCTGCGTGGATTATTAGCATCCCAGCCAAAAAGTGTATAGTAATCCTGATTGAAATAACGGCTATGGAGGAGATTATAATACAAACAGCCATACCACGATTTATTGTCGGTAATAGTATCTGTATTGGTCATAAAATCCGAGGCATCAAATAATGGAAAAAGCTTTAACTGGCCATCGGCGGTCTTCATTTGTATAGCACCGTAATGCCTGTAAAATCCGTTTTCTCTTTCCAGGGCCCATGTGAATACCCTGAAAGCAGAGTCCTGAGGGTAAAGAACCGAAACCGTTTTGAGTGAATCGAAGGTAAAGTGAAATGAGTTTTTAATCTTAAGTGCCTTTACCAGCATGGGTATAAAGTCTTCGTTTGCCTGTAACCGTCCATCATCTCCTTTTCCGCTAAATACTTCCTGGCTAAGCAGTTGGAGCGAGTCCTGGAACTTTCTCAACTGCTGTATCCCGGCTGCATCCGGCAACTGGGAAAAAGAACAGTAGGAACTTATTAAAAAGGAAAATAACAGTACGATTTTCTTAGTCATAACTATTAGACGGTTCCGAAGATGAATTATTGTATTGCCTGGGCAAATTGTAAAAGATTATCGTAACGCTGATCAATTAGTGGGTGTGGGAACGGTGTTTCGGGTTTGGTTGATGGAATAAAAATTGTTTTCATTCCCATACTTTTCCCGAACTGCATGTCACTCAACGTATTACCAACCATAATAGCGCTATTGAAATCGATATCCGGATACTCATTCTTTGCCTGCATAGCCATGCCCGTGGCAGGTTTACGACAAGGACTGGTATTATCTAAGTCCGGGCAAAAGTAAATCTGATCAATTCTACCACCATGAAGCTTAATTTGTTCCAGCATCTGCCGGTGAATCTCCGTTAATCCGGAAATTGTCAGCAGGCCTTTCCCGATACAACGTTGATTCGTAACTATAAGTATCCTGTTGAAACGGCTGGCCAATAAAGGCATTGCAGACAGTACTCCTTCGCTGAATTTAAACATCTCGGGCGAAAGAACATATCCATCCTTAATCTCTTCATTAATCACTCCGTCTCTGTCTAAGAATAAAGTCATGACGATACTAATACATTTTTAGCAGCTTCATAGTCAGAAGGGATGCCAATATCTATGAAATAGGTGTCGCTGATATAGCCATACAGGTTACCTTTAGCTACTCCGGGTTCCAGAACTTCTTTTTCAAAAGAGAAGGAAGTTGGTAATCCCTGGTTTTTTAGATAGCTGGTACTGGTAAGATAGATACCTCCATTGATAAGGCCTTCTTCACAATACTGCTTTTCCTTAAAGGCAATGATCTGTTGCTCAGCATTTAAACCGATGCTGCCATATCTTTCAAATTGCTGCATAGGTTTTAGTGCCAGGGAAATAGCTGCATGATGCCCGATGTGAAACTTTTCAAGCTCATTAAATGCTACATCGAAGTAGGTATCTCCGTTTACAATAAAAACCAAATCACCTTCTACCTGAGAAAGAGCATGCATAATGCCTCCTCCGGTACCTAAAGGTGTTTCTTCAACGCTAAAGGATACACGTAATGGCAGCGGATTATTCTGGCACCAATCTATAACCTGTTCGGATAAATAACCGAGAGATAAGATAGCATGACTAACATTTTGCTGATGCAGATACTGCAGCAGATAGTACAGAAATGGCTGATCTCCGATAGGAGCCATGCATTTAGGTTTATCAGCTACCACAGTACGAAGTCGTGTGCCTAATCCCCCGGCTAGTATAATACATTCGCGACTCATTCTCCAAATAAGTTGTTTTCAACCATTTCGCAGATGATATGTCCAACTGTAATATGAGACTCCTGAATTCTAGGCGTATCATTTGAAGGCATATTCAGCAGGAAATCGCATTGTTCTTTCATTTTTCCACCTGTATTGCCAGTCATACCCACTACTATCATTCCTTTTTCCTTGGCTGTTCTGATGGCTTCCAGGATATTTCCGGAGTTTCCGCTGGTAGAAATGGCCACCAGTACATCGCCGGCCTGACCAATTCCTCTCAGTATGCGTGAATATACCTGATCGTATCCGTAATCATTTCCTACAGCTGTCATATAGGAAGTATTGCAATGCAAAGCTTCGGCATACAGCGGCAGACGGTCTTTATAAAAACGTCCTGAAAATTCTGCTGCCAGGTGTTGAGCATCTGCAGCGCTACCACCGTTACCGCAAAACAGGATTTTGTGACCTGCCTGTAAGCTGCTGGTGATGGCTGTAGCGGTTTGTTGTATTGTATTTAATAACTGTTCGTCTTTTGCTATGGCTATTTTTACTTCAATACTTTCCTGAAGTTTCTTGGCAATAAACTGATTCATTTTTGCAGAGTATTTTGATTTATGTAACCTTATATGCTCCATGTCTGGATACCATGATGAGTAAAGGTATAGCGTTTTACATCACCACCAAAACTATTCAGCGCCTCAACAACAGCAAAGCGGGTATTTTTAGGACAGTAGAAGATCATGAACCCACCACCTCCGGCACCTGATATTTTACCACCAGATGCTCCGGCTTTACGTGCAGTTTCATAGATCTCATCCAATTGCGGATTCGTAATTCCCTTGGCCATTTTCTTTTTAAATTCAAAGCCATAGTCAAGGATTTCTCCTATTTTATCGATAGAGCCCCTCAGCAGTGCTTCCTTCATCATGATAGCCTGATCTTTGAGGTGATGCATAGCTTCAATGGAAGAATCCTTTTTCTCCGTAACATTCTTCTGTTGTTCAGAAATAATGCTGGAAGATAAGCGGCTGGTAGAGGTATAAAATAAAATTAAATTGTTTTCAAGTTCGTGCAGGTACACGTCTTTGATACGGAGTGGATTTACAATTACCTTATCGTCTTTATAGAATTCCATAAAGTTCACTCCACCGAAGGTTGCAGCGTATTGGTCCTGCTTTCCGCCTGCCTGTTGTAAATCTTCCCGTTCTATAGAGTAGGCGAGGTGTGCTAAGTCGTATTCTCCCAACGGAAGTTTCATCCATTCTGCAAATGCTCCCAGCACCGCTACCACGAGGGTAGAGGAGGTTCCTAAACCTGATCCTGCGGGTGCATCTACATATGTTGTTAGTTTGAAGCCATTGCCTGGTAATTTACCATAGTCTTTGTATACACGGTTTATTACACCTTTGAGAATATCCAGTTTACCATCTATCGGCAATGGATACACGGCATCATAGATAGCCGATTCATTTCTGTCGGCACATTCAAAAATTATCTGCCCGTTATTTAATGGTTCAATGGAGGCGCGGGCATACAAAGAAATAGTGGCATTCAGGATAGCACCACCGTAGAGATCAGAATATGGGCTTACATCTGTTCCTCCTCCTGCTAACCCTATACGCAAGGGTGCTTTACTTCTATAGATCATTATAATGGTTTCAGCTTTCTGCTAAGTTATGAATTTCATTGGCAAGCCTTGACCAGGAGTATTTCTTTTTCTCCTGTTGCAAAGCTGTTACCATGTCGGTTTCTCTGTTTTCTAAATAGTATTTTTCAATGGCGGCAGCAATGGATGCCGGATCTGGAGTGGCTTGAAATCCTACAACTCCATCTGGCACCATTTCCAATAGTCCACCTACCTTGGTTACTACCATTGGTTTTTCGAAATGGTAGGCAATTTGGGAGATACCACTTTGGGTGGCGCTTTTATATGGTTGTACTACTAAATCGGCAGCACAGAAATAGTTTTTTACAGCTTCGTTAGGAATGAAATCGGTATGCATCAATACTCTGTCGCCCAGGTTGAGTTGCTGCAATAATTCATTATAAGGAGCAGCATCCTCAAAGTATTCTCCGGCAACGATGGCATGAATGTCCAGCTTTTTCAGGCGTTCATCAGCCAATGCCTGCAACAGTAGATCGAGCCCTTTATATTGACGGATAAACCCAAAGAAAAGTATGTAACGTTTGTTAGGGTCCAATTTCAATTCTTGCCTTGCTTCGGCTTTAGGTATAATTGCACCGTAATTATCGTAGATAGGATGGGGGATCAGCGATGCTTTTTTATTTGGTTCAAAAACTCTGAGATCATTCAGCACAGATTGACTCATCGCAATGAAGGCATCCACTGGTTTAAGGAAGTATTTTGTGAATGGCACATCACCCGGTCTTTTTTCGTGTGGAACAACATTATCAAGTATTGAAATCACACGGGTTTGTTTGGTTTTACCTAACCGTAGAATAGTGCCCAGGGAGGGGCCCATTATAGGAAGCCAATATTTAACGATAATAATATCTGGTTTCCATTTTCTGACTTTTCTTCCTGTACTGATCCAGTTGAGTGGGTTTACGGAATTGATCAGTCGTTTAATTTTCAGGTGAGATGGTGGAGGGTCGGTAGAGAATTGACTTTTACCAGGATACAGGAACTCCGGATATTGAACAGTGAATGTCCAGATTTCAACTTCATCTGTTTGTTGGAATTCTTCTGCCAGACGCTCATTATAAGCAGCCAGCCCACCCCGGAAAGGGTAGGCTGTACCTAATATTAATATTTTCTTTTTGTTAGCCATAGTAATCAAGGTAAGAGAACAGGTTTACTCATGTACCTTTCTTTTGTAATTAACAGTTAGGTTGGTAAGGTCCATTTTTTCTTCAACCAGATAGGCATTTCTTTCAGGAGCATTGCGGGTCACCAGTTCACCTATAAATCCTGTTAGGAATAACTGGGAACCGATGATCATACATAATAGCCCCAGATAAAAGAGTGGCCTGTCGGTCATATTTACTTTATCGAAAGCGATTTTAGCAATGGCAAGATAAGCTGCAATGATAAATCCGACAAAGAAGGAAAATACTCCTAAAGCTCCAAAGAGGTGCATTGGGCGTTTACCAAATTTCCCAATAAACATGATGGTGGCGAGATCCAGGAATCCGTTTATGAAACGTTCTAAGCCGAATTTGCTGACGCCATATTTACGGGCTCTGTGTTCTACTACTTTTTCACCAATCTTTCTAAATCCGTTCCATTTGGCAATTACCGGTATATAACGGTGCATTTCACCATATACCTCTATGGATTTAATAACTTTCTTTTTATATGATTTAAGCCCGCAGTTCATATCATGAAGTTTTACTCCACTCATGCGGGTAGTAGTATAATTGTAAAGTTTGGAAGGCAGGTTTTTGGTAAAGGCGTTATCATAGCGTTTTTTCTTCCAGCCACTAACAATGTCGTAACCATCTTCCATGATCATCCGGTATAATTCAGGGATTTCATCAGGACTATCCTGCAAATCGGCATCCATAGTAATAACAACATCACCTTGTGCAGCATTGAAGCCTTCATTCAGGGCAGCAGACTTACCGTAGTTGCGCTGAAACTTAATGCCTTTGATATGAGGGTTTTGGGCAGCAAGTTGCAGGATTACATTCCATGAATCATCCGTACTCCCATCATCAATCATCCACACCTCATAGGTAAAATGGTGGTCATCCATTACCCTTTTTATCCATGCGGCTAATTCAGGTAATGATTCTTCTTCGTTTTTTAAAGGAACGATTACGGATATGTTCATTTTATAAAAATAGGATTAAAATTTATCTGCCTTGTGGCGCTTTTTTTCTAACGATTAGCGCCAGTATGACCGCCCAAACAAAGAATTTGATAAGGTTTTTCAGGTAATCCAGTACGGTAGATTTAATACTGATACTGTAATCTCCTGTTTGAATATCTTTTAATTGTTTGTCGATTTCTGCCTTTGGAGCCTTCATCCACTTCAACAACCATTCAGTATCTTTCATCAGATATTGTTTGGATGCTTCCTGTAAGGAAGGTTCAATAACCGTATATAGGATATATATGAATATTGCTACAAACAGATAACTGATCACATAAGTCGTGAATATAGGTTTTATAGCGGCTTTAAAGCCAATAAATCCCTGTTGTTGTTTTCTTGCCTCTAACCCTGCCAATAAGGCCAGCACAGCCCAGATTACCAGCGTTATCAGTCTAAGTTTGTAAGAAAAGAAGTACGAGAGTCCCATTTTCCATTCTATAACATGCCAGAGGACCATGACAACGCCTGCAATCAGGCCCCACTTAATACCTGGATTTCTATTCTCTTGCATCTCTATTTATTAATATGGAAAACTGGTCCGTTTACTGTTGAATGTACTTTACCCTTCAGTTGTTGTCCAAGATACGCTGAATTTTTTGACTTGGAAGCGATATGAGAATCGTTGAATTCCCATGTAGCAGCCGGATCAAAGATGGTAAGATTAGCTTGTGCGCCCTCTTTGATTTCAGGTACTGGCAAGTTGAAAATATTGCGTGGATGAACAGTCAGCATTTGAATCAACTGTTCGAGTGATAATTGTGGTAAATATTGACCGATTACCCCAAAAGCACTTTCCAATCCTATCATTCCGTTTTTAGCATATTCAAATTCAAGCACTTTGGCATCCCAATCCTGTGGCAGGTGGTGGGTGGCAAAGCAATCAACAACTCCGCGAACAATGGCCTCCTGAATTGCTTTGACGTCTTCCGCTGTTCTCAGAGGAGGGTTCACTTTCAGATTGGTATCATAGTTTACCAGTGAAGCATCAGTAAGGGAGAGGTGATATGGGGTTACAGAGCAGGTAACCTTAACTCCATCCGCTTTTGCAGCAGCTATCAGGTCAACCGATTTCCTGGTGCTGATGCCGGTAAAGTGGATGCTGGAATCTGTATATTTTGCAATTTCGATATCGCGCTGAATGATCAGTTCTTCTGAAAGGGCTGGTTTACCAGGCATACCCAGCTGGGTAGAATGAATTCCTTCATTCATAAGTCCATGTGCGGAGATGCTCTGATCGTCCGGTAATTGTATTAAAGTACCGTCAAAAGCTTTGATATATTGTAAAGCTTTTAAAAGTAAGCCAGGTGATTGTACTGGTTTTATACCATCAGAAAAGGCAACGGCTCCTGCTTCGCGCATTTCATACATTTCAGCGAGCCCGGTTCCTTCAATATTCTTTGTAACTGCGCCAATTGGCAGAAGGGTTGCAGCCGAATGGCGTGATTTGCTGATCACATATTCGATCTGTGGTTTGGTGTGCAGGGCTGGCTGTGTATTAGGGATGATCATTACCGTGGTAAATCCGCCGGTAGCAGCAGCCTGAATACCGCTATGAAGGTCCTCCTTATATTCCTGGCCCGGATCGCAGAAATGTGCGAAAACATCCATCCAGCCTGCAGAAACATGCAGGTTACTGCCTGAAATAACGGTTGCCCGGGCATCTTCCAATCCATCGCCTATTTGCTGGATAACACCGTTCTGAATTGAAATATCTTTTTGTTGCCCGTGAAAAGGGGAGGTAGGAGCTATGATCTGTACGTTCTTGAGTAATATGTGCATGCTTTTCTTTCTATTCAGTATCAAAACCTGTCTGAAAATACAGGGGCAAATGTAGCATAAAACTGTTAATTGGGGAAGGGGCAATCCAGCTTCTTCAGGTTGGTATGATAATTGAAAACAGGGGGGTAGCAGAAATTTGAAAAGCCATGATTGACTATCTTAATAACCTAATAGCACGGATATGCGATCGGTCGGAACAATTGCATAATGGCCAAACGGTGAGTTGGCAGGCCCTCAGAGAGGCCGAGCTACTGGCCAACCACGCTTATATTCCGGTTCTTTACCTGTATATCGAAAAAGAAAACGAAAAGGATAAACGTCGTGCTGCCGGCTATATCATCACTCAACTATCCAGAAATACCAATGATACCGAAGTAATTCGATTTTTGATCGACAGATTGAAAGCGGAACACGATGCCGACATGCAAACCGCCATCCAGCAAGATCTTGAGAGCGGTCTTTCTATTCCCGGATATATTAATCTCGAACCATTATTTAACAATACTTTATCAATTAATAACAACGTTAGACGATCAGCCTTGCTTGCCCTCAGGCAAACTTCCAACCCTGCGGTTGAGGACTGGGCGTTATCGCTCCTGAAAAGAACCGTAAACGAATACGATGTTTACTACCTTACACTGTTACTAAATAAAGTAGGTACCCGCAAAAGCCTTACAGCGCTCAGACGCCTGCTCGAATACCATCGTCA
Organism: Chitinophaga silvatica; assembly: GCF_003419895.1. GTDB lineage: Bacteria > Bacteroidota > Bacteroidia > Chitinophagales > Chitinophagaceae > Chitinophaga > Chitinophaga silvatica. The sequence continues at coordinate 411,732 of NZ_QPMM01000001.1, forward strand.
GGATGTTAAAAGCCTGGCCTTTGCTACCATTGCAGATATAGAAAAAGAAAAGGAATCACTTTTCTATACCAGATGCCTGTTGCGCGGCCAGCTTAAGTTTGAAGCTATGGAAGCTGTTTATAAGTATGCCGATGAAAATGCCATTCAGGCGGTTACTACCCGCATAACTGAGCTGTTATCCAAACGCCGTACTGATACCCGGATGACCATTGAAACCGTGAAGAACGGATTCACTGATTTGATGCTGGGCATGGAATTCCTGTTCCGCTTCCGAACTGCGAAAGCCGATGTCAAGAAAACTTTCTCCTGGATAAAAGACAAAAAAGCTGATTATCTGCTCCCCGAAGAGCAGGAGTGGGTGCGGCAACATATGGTAGAGTTTCCATAACTTCGCCCCAAAAAATAGGACATGAAGAAAGCTTTCCTGGTGCTTTTGACGGGATGGATGTTGAGCAGCGCTCATTTTGCCAATGCCCAACAACGACAGTTTACAATGGCCGAAGCAACGAACGGATTACGTGCGCAATTGGCCCCCGACAGAATAAAACAGTTTGAATGGATACCAGGAGAAAATGCCTATACTGTGCTCTCAACTGCCAATGGTACCACTACCTGGCTTAAATATACTCCCGGTAAAAATGGTCAGAAAACAACTGATACTTTACTGACTACTACCTCCATTAATCAGCAGCTATTCGCAAACAAACCTTTAAAAGGTCTGCCTCCTGTTAAATGGCTCTCTAATAACCAGGTTTGGTTTGCCCTTGGAAATCAGCTTTATAAAGGAGAAGTAAAAAATAATCAGGCTCAGTTTAGCTCCTGGTGCGAATTACCAAAAGAAGCTGAAAATATCACTGTTAATAAAAGCGGACAAATTGCTTTTACAGTAAAGAATAATTTATTTGTTCGCACAACTACCGGACAAATTCAGCCTGTTACCAATGATGCAGACGAAAATATTGTTAATGGTAAAACTGTGCATCGTGAAGAGTTTGGGATAGATAAAGGTATTTTCTTTTCCCCTAAAGGTGATTTGGTGGCTTTCTACAGAATGGATCAACGAATGGTAAACGATTATCCAATCATTGATTGGTCTGTTACGCCTGCAGTTAACAAAAATATCAAATACCCTATGGCCGGTGGTACTTCACATCAGGTTACATTAGGTGTATATCAGCCAGCTACCCGGCAAACCGTTTTCCTGAAAACTGAAGGTCCAAAAGATCAATATCTTACCTGTGTTACCTGGGCACCAGATCAGCAGTCGGTATACGTTGCTATTTTAAACAGAGATCAAAATCATCTGTCCTTAAATCAATATAATGCTTCAACTGGAGAACTGATTAAAACACTGTTTGAAGAACAAGACACCAAATATCTGCATCCTACACATCCACTAACTTTTGTTCCGGGAAAAGATGACCAGTTCATCTGGTGGAGTGACCGCTCTGGCTACGATCAATTATATCTTTACAACACAAAAGGTCAATTGCTGAAAGCTATCAACGACGGACCTTATGTAGTAAATGAGATCCTGGGCTTTAACACTCAGAAGAACGAAATTTTCTTTACATCGGCGAAAGACGGAGCAATGGAAAAGCATCTGTATAAATCAAATCTGCAACGACCAGCCGTTAAAAGATTAGACGCAGAAGCAGGTTGGCATGATGCGCAACTGAATTCAGAAGGTACTTATGTAATGGATGCATTCAGTTCAGAAAAGGTGCCTTATACAGCTAAAATCCTTTCTACTGCAGGTAATTGGGAAGAAACATTACTAACGTCTGCAGATCCCCTGAAAGATTTTCAACGCCCGATCATCAGACCTGTTACACTAAAAGCAGATGATGGTACTCCGCTTTACGGTAAACTGATGCTCCCAGCCAATTTTGATTCTACGAAAAAGTATCCTGTAGTGGTTTACCTGTATAATGGACCAAATGTACAATTGGTAAAAAATACCTTTCCATTCAGTGGTAACCTGTGGTTCGAGTATATGACTCAACATGGTTATATCATGTTTGTAATGGATGGCCGGGGAAGCTTTAACAGAGGTAAGGCTTTTGAACAGGCTACTTTCCGTCAGTTGGGCACCGTAGAAATGGACGATCAGCTCAAAGGAGTGGCTTATCTTCAGTCGCTGCCTTATGTAAATAAAGATAAAATGGGGGTTCATGGATGGAGCTTTGGGGGTTTTATGACTACTTCCCTGATGCTGCGTCATCCGGGTGTTTTCAAGGCTGCTGTGGCAGGTGGACCAGTGATCGACTGGAGCATGTACGAAATTATGTATACCGAGAGATATATGGATACACCCGCAACTAACCCTGAAGGATATGCTAATTCCAATCTCTTAACCAAAACCAAAAACCTCGATGGCAACTTGTTATTGATTCATGGTACCAACGATGACGTAGTGGTTTGGCAACATTCTATTAACTTTATCAGAGCCTGTGTTGATAATGAAAAGCAGGTAGATTATTTCGTATATCCGGGACATTTACATAATGTATTGGGTAAAGACCGAGTACATTTGATGCAGAAGATCACAGATTATTTTGATCAGCATTTGAAATAGTTGCTCGCAAAGGCGCAAAGATTAATAATAAGGAGCAAAGGATTTTTCTTTAAGGATATTAAGGATCGAAGCGGATATTATTAAGGGCATTGAATGGTTTCTATTCTTGTTGGAATCTATTGTAAGTCCTTAAAAACACGTGCCTTGATCCTTAATATTTTTAAAACAAAAAATTCCTTTGCCCCTTATATTAATATTAATCTTTGAATCTTTGCGAGAAATCTCCCCAAGCCATTGTATTTTGTAGCAAAAAAACAGTGAAACAATTATTACTAGCTACATGCCTGTTATTTGCCACTCTGGTACAGGCACAATCCGGAAAATCCAAAGTCTTATTTATTATTGCAGACGGTATTCCGGCAGATGTTATTGAAGCCCAGCCGGTTCCACATTTAAAAAGTATTGCCAAAGCTGGAGGCTATTGCCGGGCATACGTTGGGGGAGATAAAGATTCCTATTCCCGTACTCCAACTATTTCTGCTGTAGGATATAATAGTTTGCTAACCAGTACCTGGGTTAATAAGCATAATGTTTGGGATAATGAAATTACAGATCCTAATTATTCCTACCCAACGATTTTCAAATTATATAAAGACACTTATCCGAACGGGAAAACTGCAATTTTCTCTACCTGGCTGGATAATAGAACAAAACTGGTGGGAGATGGACTACCACAAACGAAAGGGCTGAAGATTGATTATGCAGTTGATGGATTAGAGCATGACACAGCACGATTTCCGCATGATAAGGAGAGTTGGTACATTCACCAGATTGATGAAGTTGTAGCAAAAGCAGCAGCCGACTATGTGAAAACTGAAGGGCCGGATATGACTTGGGTATACCTGGAATATACAGATGATATGGGTCATAGATATGGAACAGGAGAAAGGTTAGATACAGCGGTACGCATGCTTGATGATATGGTAGGAAATATCTGGGCAGCAATAGAATACAGGCAAAAGCAATTTAAAGAAGATTGGCAGATCTATATAACAACTGATCACGGAAGAGATGGCAATAAAGGTCATAATCATGGTGGGCAGTCTGACCGTGAGCGTAGTACCTGGATTATTACCAATGCCAAAGGATTGAATTCCTACTTTAAATCATCCGTACCTGGTATAGTAGATATTTTCCCGTCAATTACAAGATTTATGAAGATTCGGGTACCACAGCCGGTCAACAGGGAATTGGATGGAGTTGCATTAACAGGGGCAGTGAGTATTTCCAACCCGGCTGCTTCCATTTCAGACAATAAGATTGAGTTAAGCTGGAAAGCCTGGGAAAAGAAAGGTAAGGTAAAAGTATATGCAGCTATCTCAAACAACTTTAAGCAGGGTGGAACAGATGAATATAAATTATTGGGAGAAGTTCCGGTAGGAGCAGAAAGAGCAAATTTTGATGTGAAAAATATGACTTCGGGGTTTTATAAGATAGTATTGGAAGCACCAAATAATACAGTGAACAGGTGGATTGTATTAAAATAAGGGGAGAAATCCGGTTTACGCAAACGGTTGCGCATATAGCGCAACCGTTTGCGTAAACAAAATGTTAAAATAAAGCCTTAGACTTGTATCAAGCAATTAATAAGAAAAAATAATTACTGCTAGAAAAGCAGCATAGACAGCGAACAATGAAGTCATAAACCTGTGCCACGGCAGCTCTGCTGTGGCAGGGTTTACGATAAATACCTACCTATTTTCTTCATGGATGACCAACTGGGAAGCCATCACTTTATTCTGATATTCATTTAAGGCATGTTCACCCCGCAACAACGACAGCAACATATTTGTGGCTGCCTGGCCTTGTTCGTAAGGAAACTGCTCTACAGATGCAGCAGGAGGAAATGCCGTATAGCCACTTACAGGAGTATTGGCATAAGATACGAAGGTAATATCCTTATTAATAATCAATTGTTTTTTGAGTGCATACTGAACGGCATCCATGGCCACGTAATCGTTGAAAGTTACGATGGCGGTTACCTTACGTTTGAGCGCAAGGAGGTATTCCATTGCGTTATTGGTGCCTTCAACGGTTAAATCGGCATTTACAATCAGGTTAGGATCATATTTCAGCCGATGTTGCTGTAATGCTTTTATATAGCCAGCAGCTCTTTCTTTGCTGGCTACCATTGTTTCAGGGCCATTAATCATTCCAATGGCTCGATGTCCTTTTTTTAGCAGAAAATCGACGGCCTGGATAGTGCCGGATTCGAGATTGCAGGAAACGGCATGAATATCAGGAAGATCGGGTATCCGGTCGAAGAATACAACCGGAATTCTGGCCTGGCGCAGCATTTCGAAATGCTCGTAATTACTGGTATTTTTACCGATAGATACTATACAGCCATCTACCCGGTGTTGTTTCATGCTTTGAATGATTTGTTTTTCCCTGGCTTCATCATCGTGTGATTGGCCAAGTAAAACAGTATAATTATTACTATAAGCTGTATCTTCGATGCCGCTTATTGCACTGGCAAAAAATGCTTCCGAGAGTTCGGGCAGTAAAATACCGATAGTAAATGTTTTGCCTTGCTGAAAATAGATAGCAGTTTGATTACGTTCGTAATTAAGCTCGGCCGCCAAGGCTTTTACCCTGGCTTTAGTTCTCAGGCCTATACTATGATGATCATGTAAAGCTCTGGAAACTGTTGATACAGAGATATTCAACCTTTTGGCAATTTCCTTTATTGTAGGTTGACCCGAAGAAACCACCTTTTTCATACATTCAGCAATTAATAGAGAACAGTTTAACAATGCTCTGGAGCCAATTTACTTAGATATTATAAAACTCTGGTTTTTTTTTGTCGATAACTAACGGTATATGTCTAACGAAAATTTAATACCCTTATCGGCCAATGATTTCAACGGTTAATAGCGAGCTGAGGATTGATTCGGCCTGCTATTTGCAGTAATTGCGCATCACCATTGCTATTCCCTGAAAGTCGGACGCACACTCGTTTATATTATTAAAATATATATTTTTTATGAAACTAGCACAATTTGCCTTGCCTGTTGCTTTAGTAACAATTTTTGCTTCCTGTTCAGCGCCGCGTAAATTAAGAGAAACGCAGGCCCGTAATGCCCAATTAGATAGTTTATACAGAGCTACCTATGGTAAGCTCAGAACCTGTGAAGAAGATGCTGCACGTGCTGCAGCTTCCTACAAAGAGAAGGTAGGAAGTTTACAGGAACAACAAGCGCAATTAAAATCAAATAACTCTCAAATGCTTGAACACCTGAAAGAATTGTCAGTTATTTCAAGTTCTCAAGCCGAAAGTATTAAGAAGTCATTAGACAATATTGGTGCTAAAGATGCATACATTAAAGATCTGCAATCTGCTATCGCACGCAAGGATTCTTTGAATATGCAGTTAGTAATGAATTTGAAAGGTGCTATTGGTAACCTGGATGATAAAGACATCAATATCAAAGTGGATAAAGGTGTAGTATATATCGATATCTCCGATAAACTATTGTTCAAAAGCGGTAGCTATGATATCACTGATAGAGCAAAAGAAGTTTTAGGTAAAGTAGCGAAAGTATTATTAGCTCAACCAGATATTGAATTCATGGTAGAAGGACATACAGATAATGTACCTTATCGTCCTAATGTGTTGCAAGACAACTGGGATCTGAGTGTGAAAAGAGCTACTTCTGTTGTACGTGTTTTACAAAACCAGTATGGTATACCACCAGCTCGTATGACTGCAGCCGGTAGAAGTGAATATGTACCAGTAGCCTCAAACGAATCTGCAGAAGGAAAAGCTGCTAACCGCAGAACCAGAATTGTAATTCTGCCTCAACTGGATCAATTCTTCAAATTGTTGGAGAAACCAGCAAATTAATTGTGCTAGATTGACTTAGTATATAATCCCGGTTACACAGTAGCCGGGATTTTTATTTTGGTACTTCTGCCGGCTTCTTTTTACCAAAGTACCAGGTTAGGCTACCCATTAGATATTGAGTGAGATTATTAGTGTTTGTTTGCTCTATGTATGAGTAAGTTTGTAACGTAGAGAATGATTTGAACTTCTTTAAAAGATCGAAGCAGAATATTTTGGATTGAAGACTTTTATCTGCCAGCCAGGTCCTGGAAATCCAAAGATTTAAGAGAGTATTGGTTATGTGTTGTGCAGTGTTATAACTATAAGTTAATGACCCACCAATATTGAAGTTAAGCGGTAAATAGGTATTCAGGTTTATAGTAGCGCTATACAACAGAAAATCAAAGTAGCTTTGTTGAATAGAATAATTATTACCAGTATAGACCCAGTTGAGTACTGTGTTGGATTCGATAAGTTTTTTGTATGTCCAGTTGAGAACCAATCCCTGATTCAGAGTATATGCGGTGGTACTATTTTTTAATTGATTGATATAGTTTGTATTTCTGTCTACCATCGGCTCAAATCTGTAATTTATAGTCAACCCTGCATCATTTAGTCGTTTACCAATTGTAAAGATTGAACTTGTGGTAAAGTTGCCTTTAACGTTTACTGGTTTTGTAATTTGTCGGCCTATCGAATCGGAATAAACTGAATTTCCTATACCGTTTGTTTGTAGATTGAGAAAGGTTCTGATACCAAATGTGGTGCCCTTTATACTAAAGGAGCTATAATCGAGAATAGCGGTATTATTTGCCGGAGGTTTAAGATCTGGATTCCCAAGTTTAATATATAACGGATTACTTAAAGATACAATTGGGATAAGGAATTCCGGTTTTACCGGGATCGCATTTCTGCTTACGGCAACATTGAGTGTTTTGAAATTATTTATTTTATAGGTTAGCCCTAAGTTAGGTGACCAATAATTGATGTCCTGATTAAATGTAGTATTATTACTGAAGTTGGTACTGGTAGAATTTGTTATATTATATGCTATTGATAAAGCCCCAAAGATTTTCCCTTTATTGTATACTAGCCCTGATGTGAAAACATGCGAATTTAAGGTGTTTTTAAAAACATATGTAAGCGCATCATCTACCTTTGTATATCTCATTTTGAAATAGTCAAAATCAAAAGCATATTGTTCATTTCTGGTAACCGAATAGTTGAGCATATAGCTTAGGTTCAATACCAATGAGTTTGATATAGGTTCCTGATATACCGGAGAAACACTAAGAAGATTGTTGGTGGTCTTAGCATGAATATGTTGGTTGATGGTATCGGATGTATAGACTTGAGTTAATTGATTTAATGTGAAATTGTTTTGATCATTTACATTTCCCTGGTGATTGACAGAAACATTTAATGACACAAATCTTTTTTCTTTATTGAAGTTATGAATAAAGAAGCCACTGAACATATAGGAGTTCTTATCAGTGTTACTGGTATTATGTGTATGTCCATTATTTATGGTATCTGTTATAGTTTTACCAGTAGTTGTAAAGGTATTTGAATTAGTGTTGTCTACTTTGCCAAGAGAGGTACTTAAAGCAAGTGTAAGTGTAGATTTTTCGTCCAGCTTGTTTTCAGAGAGGAAAAAGAAGCTGGCCTCTTTATTTTTTGCGTCGGCTCTGTTATCACTATTGTATTGGAAGGTGCTATCAGGTAGTATGTTTGTTCTGTATGTATGGGTGGTAGTTAGATTATCTGCTTGTAATCCTCCTAAATTAAAATTGATCTTGTTATTTTTTGATAAATCAAATGAGCCATTACCCTGTAGTTTTTTAAATTCTGTAATACCCTGAAGTACCTGCATCATCATAATTTCATCATTTGATCCAACCGGGGCAATCATGTTATTGTTATTATTAGCCATTCCATTTAGCATGATTTGTTTATCGTTTCTAAACATATTGGCATTCAGGCTGCTTGCATACCTTCCATCAGTACCGTAGGCTCCGCCAAGCGTACCATTGACGCCTTTTTTCATTTCTTTTTTTATAGTGATATTAATAACTTTATCTGTATTTCCGGCCTGAGGAATACCACTAATTCCACGTTTATCTGCTATTTGAAATTTATCAATATTGCTTGCCTGAATTATTTGTGAAAGCATTTTCGGATCACCGGATCCACTAATACTTTGTGAGAATGCTGGTCGTCCATCAATATATAAATCTTCAATTTTTTTCCCCTGAAAATAAAAACTTCCATCATCGCCAACAGTCAGGCCTGGAATCTTTTGCATCAAACTTTTGAGTGAAGCATTTTCTGCAGTATAAAAGTCACTCGCCGAAAATTCAATGGTGTCTTTACGAATGTTTATTAATGGCTTTATTCCTTTAATATCTACGGTTGTTAATTTAATTATGTTAGGAGAGAGGCCGGTTTGCTTTAGGTCGAGCGCATAAACTTTTGTTTTACCTGTAACAGTGATGGCTATACGTTCGGCTTTGTATCCCATATAACTGATGATTAGATTGTAGTTTCCGTTCGGAGGATTGCTAATGGTGAAATGACCTTTGTCATCAGTAGTTGCATTGCCTTTGGGAATTGATTTATCGGCGGTGTAAATTGTTACACTGGCACCTGTAAGGGGTGAACGGGTATTTATATCATAAATGGTTCCTTTTATTTCCTGCTGAGCCACAGATATCAAAGATGATAGCAGTAATACTTTTATTAAAAGTATAGTAATTATCCGCATTACGTAGTTACAAACGTTAGTTTTGAAATAAGGTTATATAGAATATATGCAAGTTTAACGGAGAGAGAGCCTTTGCATGTGAACGAATTCTTAAGAATATTGTGCTTAGCAAATCATTAACAAAATTCCTGAAAACTTTTATTTATAAATCGTGTTTTCAGTTTAATAATTGGGGTTTCGTTATCATTTTGAAACGCAATATTAATAAGTTTTTTTGAAATTTTTAAAGTCATATGAAAAGTCAAAATGAAATAGTTAAGACCGTAAAGAATATGTTGTTGCATGCCAATGCTCATATTACATTTAATGATTCGGTAAAGGGCCTGTCTATACATGATTGTGCCAAAACACCAGACAATTTACCTTATAATATATGGCAGTTAGTAGAACATATCCGATTAACACAATTGGATATACTTAATTTCTGCAGAAATAAAGACTATGTAGAGCCTACATGGCCTGATGATTACTGGCCCGAAAAAAAGGCTCCTGAAAATGCAGCCGAACTAAAACACAGTATCTCATCTGTTGATCACGATTTGCATGAATTTATTAAATTGATTGAAGCGCCTGATGCTGATCTGTTCGCACCCATTCCCAAAGGAACCGGGCAGCATTTATTCAGAGAGGCTATTCTGATAATGGATCATACCGGCTACCATACAGCTGAAATCGTTGTTATCAGACGCCTTTTAGGAATCTGGAACTAACGACATTCCCACAAACAATCGGTAAACCAGCCTTTGCTATCAAAAAAATTATGTGTGGTTTCAAAACCAGATAGCTTTGCCAATTGTGCGATTTCAGATAAACTATATTTCTGCGAGATCTCCATATACAATGCTTCATGTTCTGAAAACATAATTGTCAGATCTCCGATATGCACTTCATGTGCTTCCAAGCTAATCAGATAACTTTTACAGGAGCCGGTACCAGGATCGTAGGTAGGAAAATGTTCAAACCTGCTTATATCAAAATCTGCATTTAACTCCCGGTTAATACGTTCCAGTAAATTGAAGTTAAATGCTCTTGTGATTCCTGCCGTATCATTATATGCACTCAGAATCATCTGCGGATGTTTCTTCAGATCAAAGCCTGTTAACAACATATCTCCGGTCAGGAGCATCTCTCTCAGATCTTTACAGAATTTTCTGGCAGAAGGGATGTTGAAATTACCAATATTAGCTCCCATAAACAGCAGTACTTTCTTTCGGTTACTGAGCTGCCCGGCTACTTGCAACATATCGAAGTACTCTCCATTTAATCCATGCATTTTTAAGCCAGGTACTTGCTGTGGCAATGTTTTTTCGAGTAGTGATATCACATTTTCAGAAATATCAATAGGATAGTATGTGTATGGTATATCGTTATCCGATAAATATTTCAGAAGATGAATAGATTTGGTAGCATCTCCTGCGCCCAGTTCTATTATATCAAATGGCTCTCCCAATTCATATAATGCTTCTGCTATTTTCGCTGATTGTGTACGAAATATTTCCATTTCACAGCCAGTTAGGTAATATTCATGACACTGCATTATTTCCTGAAAGAGTACATCTCCTTTTGCATCATAGAAATATTTTGAGTCGAGATATTTTTGCGGTGCCTGTAATCCGCGAACTACATCATTGTAAAATGTTTCTGTAGCTGTTAATACAGGGCGTGGATTTAGGGTAATTGGAATTACAGTCATAACTTTTGTTTGAAGTTCAAAAGTAGGTTTCAATTATCTGGCCAGTCTGATACCTGTAAACTGCCAGCGTAAGTATGGATGAAAAAAGTTTCTGTACGTGATTCTGCTATGATTGGGAGAGGTTACTTCCGATGCACCTCTTAATACCATCTGGTTAATCATAAATTTTCCGTTATATTCTCCTATGGCTCCCGGGGCTTTTGCAAATCCGGGATATGGTAAATAGGCACTTTCTGTCCATTCCCATCTCTGCCCCCAATTTAATTGAGGTGCAGCTATTTCCCACTCGGCTTCCGTTGGTAATCTATACCCTTTCCAGGCTGCAAAGGCTGCTGCTTCGTAGTAACTTACGTGTGCAAGGGGTGCATCAGGCATTAAGGGTTGCAAACCCTGCCAGCTGTAATGCAGCCATTGCCCTTCTATATTATACCAATACATAGGAGTTGTTATATGATTTGTTTTTACCCAATCCCATCCTTCAGCATGCCAAAAACGAAAATCCTGATAACCGCCAGCCAGAATAAAGTCGAGATACTCTGCATTACTAACAAGTTGTTCTCTGATCGCATAATCTCCCAAATAAACTTTATGTCTATTCAACTCATTATCAAAACAAAATCCTTCTCCTTCAAAGCCAATGGCATATAAACCTTCGCGTATATTTAACCATGAATCTCTTTGATTGTTCACCGTGTTAATTTCTTTGCGGGATGCATCATAGGCAGGAAACAGGGGGTTATGCCCCAGAATATATTTAATATCTGTATATAATAATTCCTGGTGTTGCTCTTCATGATTCAATCCCAGTACTATCAGTGAATGTAAATGCGGAGGCTGCTCTTCATCCAGAAATGCGATCATGGCTTCATCAACATATTGCCTGTAACGCATTACTTCTTCTACACTGGGTCTGCTTAGGTTTCCCCTGTCTGTGCGGATTACCCTCGCACCAACGGATTCATAATAGCTATTGAAAACGAAATTGTATTGAGAATCGAATTCAGTATACTCTTTTACGTTAGGCATTAAAATAAATGTTTCAAAAAACCAGGTAGTATGGCCCAGGTGCCATTTAGGAGGACTAACATCCACCACTGGCTGTACAACATAATCTTCTGTTTTCAGGGGGGCACAGATCAGTTCAGATCTTCTGCGTACTTCCTGATAGGCTTGTTTTAATATCATAACTGGTGGATGGGTTTACTTTTTCATAACAATCAATATTAATGCTGGTTTACATAATTTGTTAATGCACTGATATTTTGGATGTTCAATTGAGCCGCTTCTTCCTTTCTCATCATTAATGCATACGTATTATTAAACCCTATCGGTTTGAGCCATTTAATATTATATTGATTATGAAATTGTTTACTTACATATTCATACACTTTTTGACTGTCGGAAATAAGGCTGTCGACAATCTTTTTTGGACTAGATAAAATTACCAGCAACCCGGTACCGGTATATTCCGGGTATAAATCCAGCTGCTCATTCACCAGCGCATCAAACACAATCTTAGTGCCCCCAAGGCCTGTTTTGGTAGTAACTGTAAGATCTGTATACCCTTCAATCAGCATTTTATACATATTGGCTAATATGTATCCATCTCCAAATATTTTTGAGCCAATCCTTATTGTGCCTTTATTGCCGTTACGGGGCGTTTTATATAACTGATTAGCTACCAGGAAGTCTTTAGCTACCTTTTCCGGGCTTTGTTTCAGGTAATCGACCCGGTAGTTGAGCTCAGTCATAATGCTATCATTAATTGTACCAGACAAGCTGTTCAACACCGGTTCCAGTTCGGGATATTGATTTAATACGGCTTCTCTGACAATAGGTGCTGCATAATAGGGAGGGAAAATGTGCTTGTCGTCCCGGAGCACAAACAGATAGAATGCCTTAACCCTGCCATCTGTACTACTACCACTAATCACATCCAGTTTCTTTTCAGCTATAGCCTTATACATGATCATGTCGTTTATGACCACTGTTCGGATATTTAATCCATATACCGATTTTAAACCAAGATAGCCATCCTGCCGCCCCATAAATTCGGGAGTGAACCCGGCTTTCATTCTACTCTCGTAAGTATTTGGTAACAGGTAAAATGATGATAGTATTAACAGGATGATTGGTAGTGCAATAACCACTTTCCTTGATTTACGGAAGTTGATATGTTGAAGCCTGGAAAGCAGCCAGTCGAAAAGTAATGCAAGTAGTGCGGCGGGTATAGCTCCGGCCAGCATCATATTGGTGTTGTTGAGGGCAATGCCGCCGAAAATGAATTCGCCTAATCCACCTGCTGCTATATATGCTGCCAGGGTGGCAACACCTACGTTGATAACTGTAGCTGTTCGGATACCTGCCAATATAACAGACATGGCTAATGGTAGTTGTACTTTGTAGAGTAATTGACGATCGCTCATTCCCATTCCTATGGCCGCTTCAGTGACAGTTGGATCCACTCCTCTGATTCCCGTATAGGTATTTCTGATAATAGGCAAAAGTGCATATAGGAAAAGGGCAACGATGGCAGGTTTGGCACCAATTCCCAATAATGGTATCATAAATCCTAACAACGCTATACTTGGTATGGTTTGCATTACACCTGCGAAACCAAGTACCAGGGTCGCTAACTTCTTTTTGCGTGTTATCAGGATGCCGGCAGGGATTCCGATAGCCACAGCCAGAAGTACAGATATGAATGTCAACCCGGTATGGGTGATGGTTTGCTCTGCCAGTTTACCCGCCTGCTGGTGTACAAATTCCAGTAACGATTCATTTTCTTCCATGGCTGTAAGTATTTTTATAATTAGCTATTCCTTGGAGTAGAGTATTCCCGTTAATCAATTTTCTTTTTCCCTGAAGTTGAATAGTGGCAGGTTGATTGGAGACTTGTTCCAAGGCATCCCAGCAAGTATTTTCGGGTTGGAGGGAGGAAGGTTGATCTTCATTGTCCTCATCTGGCAACCATTCGGCAATATCATTCAGTATAACGGTCCTTAACTCCAGTTCCAATTGCTGGGGTTTCAGAAATGATTTTACAAAGTCGTTGGCCGGTTGAAACAGTAATTCCCCGGGTGTTCCCAATTGTTGCATCACGCCATTGTTCATTAGTCCTATTCTGGTTCCTAGCTCAAAGGCTTCTTCCACATCATGAGTTACAAGGATTACTATTTTATTATGAATCTCATCCAGGTTTTTAAATTCTTTTCTTACACTTATTCTGGTTAATGGATCTAAGGCACCAAATGGTTCGTCCATTAATAGAATAGGAGGATCTGCTGCTAATGCTCTGGCTAGTCCAACCCGTTGTTGCTGGCCCCCACTCAGCTGATGGGGATATACATTGGCATATTCTGATGGAGAAAGTCTTAGTTTTTCCATCAGTGAAACAGATCTTTTTTCTATGCTGGATTTATCCCACTGTAAGAGGGTAGGAACTACTCCAATATTTTCCAGAACGGTATAATGAGGAAACAATCCTGTATTCTGTAAAACGTACCCGATTTTGCGACGCAAAGAAATAGGAGAAAGTTGTTTAATATTTTGGTTGTTAATATAGATTTCTCCCTTGTCGGGATCAATTAATCGATTGATCATTCTAAGTGTGGTGGTTTTACCGCCGCCGCTAGTGCCCAGTAGCACCAGGGTTTCACCATCAGCAACATCAAAGGAAAGATCTTTTACAACTTCGGTACCTGATTCAAAAAATTTTGTTACATGAGAAAGTTTAATCATGATTGCTAACTGAGAATGAGGAAAAATCTACGCATAATGATGCGTTAGTGGTCTGGTGACCTAAAAAGGTTGTTTAAGGCTTCAGCATATAAAGGATGAGCAAAGATCATATCACGTATTTGCGTTGCCGTTATACCTCCAAGCATAGCCATTTGAATAATGCTCATAAGCTCTCCGCCTTCCTCGCCAATAACTGTGGCGCCGAGGATAGTATCATTATATTCGTGTACCAGCGCTTTAATAAATCCGGTTGTTCGTCCGTTTTCTACGGCCCTGGCGACCTTGGTCATAGGCAATTTATATACCTTATACGGAATATCCTGTTTCATGGCAGCTTGTTCGGAAAGTCCTATTCTTCCCAGCTGTGGGTCGGTAAACATGCAATAGGGAACTTGTCTTTGAGTGGTTGATAAATTTGCATTTTCAAATAAGTTTTTATAGATGATGATATAATCGTTGTAGGAAATATGCGTGAATTGCGGACCTCCGTTTACATCGCCGATGGCATAAATCTTTTCTGCACTGGTTTCCAGTCGATCATTTACCTGGATAAACCCTTTTTCATTAGTCAGTACATTGGTACGATGCAATTCCAATACGCTTGTTTGTGGTTTACGTCCTGTTGCAACCAGTAAGTGGGTGCCAGAGATTTTGTGTTCAAGTTTATCTATCTGTACATTTACAATAATTGAGTTGTCTTCTTTGTTTACAGATGTTGTATTTGCATTGGTGAAGATTTGCATGCCTTCGGCTTCCAGCATGCTCTTAATAGCGGCGGAAACATCAGGGTCTTCCCGGGAAACTAATTGTGGGCCGTTTTCGAGAACGGTAACGCTGCTTCCTAAACGCAGGAACATTTGTCCGAGTTCCAGGGCCACATAGCTACCACCAATAATCAGCAATTCTTTTGGTACTTTAATTTCTTCCAGTATGGTAGTGGAATTAAGGTAGGAGACCTGATCAATTCCTTTGATAGATGGTATTAGTGGAGTTGCTCCGGTATTTATAAAGATGTATTCTGCACTTAATTTATATTCTTCACCCAGCGCTTCTCCGGTAACCTTAATTGTTTTATGCCCGGTAAACACAGCTGTTCCCATAAATAGGCTCAGATTCTGTGTTTGCTCAATAGTCTGGCCTATTTTATTCCGGTAATTTTCAACGATGCTATTTTTTCTGCCAACTATATACGGCATATCAACGTTGAAGCCTACACTATGTATACCCCATTTGTTGCTATGTAATACGGTATTGGCCACATTGGAACAGGCAATCATTGCTTTGCTGGGAGTACAGCCATCATTAATGCAGGTGCCTCCAAGATATCGCTGTTCAATCAGCGCAGTTTTCCAACCTTTTGCTGCCAGCTTTACGGCTAATGGAGTACCGCCCTGTCCGGACCCAATGATTATGGCGTCGAATTTTTGCATGATTACCGGGGTTTAGGAACGCAAAAAGCCAAAGATTATACCAATGGAATGTAACTAAAAATTGCGAGAACCTGCGTTATTTTAGTATAAATACATGATGTTCTGTATCTTTGCAATTCTTAAAAAATATTGATTTGGTAAAAATTGATAATATACAACTGCCTGATTTTCCTTTGCTGTTGGCGCCGATGGAAGATGTCAGCGATCCGCCTTTCAGAGCTATCTGTAAGGATGCGGGTGCGGATTTGATGTATACGGAGTTTATTTCCAGCGAAGGGTTGATCAGGGATG
Source organism: Chitinophaga silvatica (assembly GCF_003419895.1). Classification (GTDB taxonomy): domain Bacteria; phylum Bacteroidota; class Bacteroidia; order Chitinophagales; family Chitinophagaceae; genus Chitinophaga; species Chitinophaga silvatica. The sequence goes on from NZ_QPMM01000001.1 coordinate 428,055, forward strand.
CCATTAAGTGCAGAAGGAAGCTGGATATTTTTGAGTATGAGCGTCCGGTTGGTATTCAGATTTTTGGTGGGGATGAGGATAGCCTTGCAATGGCTGCCAAAATTGTAGATGTTACCCAACCCGATTTACTCGACATCAATTTTGGATGCCCGGTAAAAAAGGTAGCAGGGCGTGGCGCTGGCGCCGGCGTATTAAAGGATCTGGACCTGATGGTTCGACTCACCGCTGCCTGTGTTAAAGCCACAAGTTTGCCTGTTACCGTTAAAACCCGCCTGGGATGGGATGATGACTCAAAAAACATTGAGGAAGTAGCAGAAAGGTTGCAGGATGTTGGTATCAAAGCCCTCGCTATCCACGGCCGTACCCGTGCCCAGATGTATAAAGGCCAGGCCGACTGGGAACTGATTGGAAAAGTAAAAAATAACCCACGTATCAAAATTCCGATTTTCGGAAATGGAGATATTAATAGCCCCCAAAAGGCTGTAGAATACAAGAATAAATATGGTGTTGATGGAATAATGATCGGTCGTGCTGTTATCGGCTACCCATGGTTATTCCGCGAAATCAAACATTATGTAAAAACCGGCGAGTTAATGCCCGGCCCTACATTGGAAGAAAGAATTGCGGTTTGTAAAAAACACCTTCGCCTGTCGGTTGAGTGGAAAGGCCCGCTACAGGGAATCTATGAAATGCGAGGTTGCTATGCTAATTATCTTAAAGGATTGCCGGATATTAAGCAATTCAGAAGTCGCCTGGTAACTCTCCCTACCGTAGAAGAGGTATATGCAGTATTAGATGAAATTGAAGCCTATTACAAAGGAATTGAGATTGCTCATGCACCTATTGAGATGATAGATTATCATCAAAAATGCCCATTATAAAATATTTACATAAATCCATTAATAAATTCGCTCTGATCCTTAGGTTCTTAATATTAATCTTTGAGCCTTTGCGAGAAAAAGCGAGCTTGCGAGCTAGAAATTTATGATATAGCAAAACTTATTATTCGATTGTTTTGTTATATCATAAATTTCCACTGATGTATAAATTAGCTGTTCTTTTTGCATTAGCCTGCATATTTTCCTGTAATGCTCCTAATCAGGAACCCACCAAACCAGTTGTTGCTGATACCATTGCTTCCGGTGCCGCCTACACGAACAAAGTGAGATTTAAGGATAAACAACTAATTGAGCATGTGATTTACGGATTTTGTGAAAACTTTGATAATGGCAAGCTCGATGTTTGCCTCGAATACATGGATGACAGCATCCGGGGAACTATCGACAATATTCAGCTCAGAGGTAAAGAGAACTGGAAAGCCAAAATAGGTGCATTGCTGGAAAGCACTAAGAATTCTCATTATCAGCCTCGTCATATCCTTACCAATATGCAGCTCTTTCCCCTGGAGAATGATACCGTTAGTGTTAGTATGTACGGCTCCTGCTTCTGGACCGATTTAGTTACTGGTCAGATTCAACTTATGTCTATCGGCAACTATAAAGGGAAATTAGTGTTTAAAGATGGACAATGGCTCATTACTGTATTGAATACATTGCCAGATAGCAGATTGGTAAAGTATTATTACAAGGATGTAACGGTCGACAGCGCCAGGGCAATGTAAATCCAATATTTATACAAAAAAATCCCTCGAATTTACAGACCTTAAGTTGCAAGACTTTGTAGCTTTGCAAACGAGATTAATAATTTAATCAGAAAGAAATATTTATGCAGATAACAGACATTAACGGTACAGTTACCTTATCCAATGGTGTGAAGATGCCATATCTGGGATTAGGTGTATTTAAAACAAAAGAAGGTCAGGAAGTAGTTGATGCAGTTACTTATGCTTTGGATGCAGGTTACAGACATATCGATACTGCTGCAATCTATGGCAATGAAGAAGGTGTTGGAATTGCAATAGAAAATAATAAGGTCAACAGATCGGAAATATTTCTGACCAGCAAAGTATGGAATGCGAATCAAGGTTATGATTCTACTTTAAAAGCATATGATGAATCATTGGCTAAACTTAAAACAGATTATCTCGATCTGTATTTAATTCACTGGCCTGTTAAAGGAAAATATAAGGATACCTGGAAAGCCCTGGAAAAATTATATGCAGATGGCCGTATCAAAGCAATTGGAGTAAGTAATTTCTTACAACATCAATTGGAAGACCTGCTTCAAACTGCCAATGTAGTACCAATGGTAAATCAATTAGAATTCCATCCATACCTGGTTCAGCAGCCATTACTAGATTTTTGTCAACAACATAAGATTCAGTATGAAGCCTGGAGCCCGCTGATGCAAGGTAAAATTTTTGAAATCCCATTATTGAAAGAACTGGCAGATAAATACAAAGTATCTGTAGCTCAGTTAGTGCTCAGATGGGATCTGCAAAAAGGTGTGGTAACTATTCCCAAAAGCATCAAGAATGAAAGAATTATATCCAATGCAGATATTTTCAATTTTGAAATAAGCGCGGAGGATATTAAAAAGATTGATGGCCTGGATAGAGGAGAAAGAGTAGGACCAGATCCGGATACTTTTAATTTTTAAAATAGTAGCTGTGGTGCTATAAATCTAAGGATTAGATTTAGATATCTGATGTGGGGTTTATTTCTTTTACCGTAGATTGGGCGGGGGCAAGCCCCGCCCCTACAACGTTTCATCGTATGTTGATTTCTTAATTAAAGATTTATTTTTTTACAGAATTGGCTTTAACATGAAACTCAACTACATGATGAGAACTTAATATGATGAAACCCTGTAGGGGCGGGGCTTGCCCCCGCCCAACCTACGGTAAAGGAAATTTATCAACCCTTAGAAGACAATAAAATCGGTTCCCATTCCTCTTAACTTAATACCATTGGGCTTGCCCTCGCCTACAGTAAAAAAGTTTATTACCTATTTTGAACCCAATAAAAAATAGATTTCAATCTAAAAAAATACTCTACACCAATTTATCTACTACTTTCTTCAGCGTCAACCCTTGTACTATAATAGAAAATAATACTACAAAATAGCTGGCTGAAAGAATGGTCTCTTTATATGGAGATTCCGGTAATGATAAGGCCAATGCAACGCTGATCCCCCCACGAAGTCCGGCCCATACCAGAATTGAAATACTTTTATAGTTGGTTTTCAATGACCGTTTCAATACTACAGCCGGGATGGTAATACTTAAGGCACGGGCAATCAGTACAAATATGGTTGCCAGAACACCTACCAGCCAATAGTGACTGAAATATGGCATCACCACGATTTGAAGACCTATCATTACAAAGAGGATGGTATTCAGCAACTCATCGATCAGGCTCCAGACATTATGAAAGTAATGCTGCATTTCTTCGGATTGCCTGGCTCCCAACGAGGTATTTCCAAGAATCAACCCGGCGGATACAGCTGCCAGCGGAATGGATACATGCAACATGGCTCCGAGAACCGAGATTACCATAACCATAGATAATGATACCATTACGATGATTTGGAAATCATCTACACGTTTCATGGTCTGATAGGCAACGATAGCAGAAATCACTCCCAATACAATGCCTCCGAATACCTCCTGGGCAAAAACTTCAGCTGTATGGGCAAATGTTACATGCGCATTGGCCTGCTCTGCCACTTCCTTCAGAATTACAAATAATAAGATACCTGTACCATCATTAAGTAATGATTCTCCACCTATAATCGTTTCCAGCGAAGAGGGAACTTTCGACTTTTTAAGAATTGACAATACAGCCACCGGATCGGTAGGAGATATTAATGCTCCAAAAAGCAGACAGTAGATCAATGGGAGATCTATATGCAGGATGTTTGCTGCATAGTGTAATAAAAAGCCAAAGATAAAGGTGCTACCAACCACACCGATAGTACTTAGTACCAATACCGGGTAGCGTTGCTTCTTTAGTTTATTGATATCAAAATGCAAGGCACTCGCAAACAGGAGAAAGCCCAGCATAATGTCGAGCAGTGTGCCTGTAAAGTCTATACCCTGTGTCAGGTCCTTTATGAATGTAAAAGCACCCGGGAAAATTTTACCTGTAAGTGAAATTAATACCGAAAGTATCAGGGATACCACAATTACTCCAATTGTTCCAGGGAGTTTAATGAATCGGTTATTAATGTAAGAGATCAACGCACTAATAGTAACTAAAGCCGTGATTAACGTAAATGTGTTCATACGCAGTCGAATAATGCCGGTTAAATAATCTGGTTCCTAAATTTATGCTACAATACTAACTGAGGGTGTTAAAGTTAAATAAAAAATAGGGCAAATCCTTGACAGATCAGCGTTATGAAGTCATTTACCCTACCAATCCCAGTAAGTATGTCGAATTTTAACAGCATTTTAATACTTAGATGATGTAGAGATGTAGTGGTTCAAAAGACTTCTAATTCAGTGATTTAGAAAACCTGTAGTGGAAATGAAGGGGTAGCATTTCTTAGAATTTCAGCTTTAATTTTAGATCTTGGCTGGCAAAAAATTAGTATGGTAAGAAGATTCCACGTTGTAGCAATCTTAATTTGTTTATTCAGCACATCTGCCCGGGCTCAAGGGTTTTTAAAAGTCAGAGATACTATTATTGTTAATGAGCGGAATGAAGAAGTAATCCTTAGAGGTATGGGATTAGGGGGATGGATGTTGCAGGAGGGATATATGTTCAGATTAGGGAATATCGGACAACAACATAAAATCCGTGAGAAGATTCAGGATTTGGTAGGAGCAGAGAAAACCCAGGTCTTATATGACGCCTGGTTAGCGAATCACACTACCAAAAGAGATATCGATTCATTAGCAGCATGGGGATTCAATTCGGTGCGTTTACCCATGCACTTTAACCTCTATACGCTGCCAGTGGCAGATGAACCGGTAGCAGGAAAACAAACCTGGCTGGAGAAAGGGTTTGCCCTGACAGACTCATTACTGAACTGGTGCAAAGCGAATAAAATGTACCTGATCCTGGATTTGCACGCAACACTAGGTGGACAAGGAAACGACTTACCAATCTCAGACAGGCATCCCGATCAGCCTTCGTTGTGGGAGAGTGAAGCCAATCGTGAAAAAACAATTGCATTATGGAAGAAATTGGCAGAACGCTATGCAAATGAGCCCTGGATTGGTGGATATGATATCATAAATGAACCCAATTGGGGATTTGAAGACCCTGAAGATACACGAGGAACTAAAGAAAGCCAGAATAAACCACTGCGCCAGCTAATGCAGGACATTACCAAGGCGATAAGAGAGGTTGACAAGAAGCATATCATTATTATAGAAGGTAATGGATTTGGCAATAATTACAGGGGAATAATGCCAACCTGGGATGATAATATGGTGCTGAGCTTCCATAAATATGGAAACTTTGCTACAATTCCTACTATTCAGCAATTCCTGAATTTAAGAACAACCTACAGAGTACCGTTGTGGTTGGGAGAGTCGGGAGAGAATTCTAATACCTGGTTTACCAATACAATTCGTTTAGCCGAGGAAGAGCATATTGGCTGGGCATGGTGGCAGCTAAAGAAAATCGGGATCAATAATCCGCTGGAAATTAAAATGACCCCGGGATACCAGGCAATTCTTGATTACTGGAGCAATAAGGGATCTAAACCATCGGCAGATGAGGCTTACAGGGCATTAACAGAATTCTTCAATAATACCCGTGTAGAGAATAATATTTACCACCCTGATGTGGTGGATGCCATGATCCGGCAGGTGAAATCGGCTGAAGCAATTCCGTTTAAAAAACATCTGATCCAGGATAAGGCAATTATAAAGGCTGTTGATTTTGATTTAGGTAGAAATCTGATTGCCTATTCAGATGCAGATACTGCCAGCTATCATTATACCCCTGGAGTAAATACACAAGGTAACAGAGGCTATGCATACAGAAATGATGGAGTGGATATCAGGAAAGAAGAAACCGATTTTGTTGTTTTCCATACCGAAGATGGAGAGTGGTTACAATATACCACACATGCCCCGGCAAAGGGAACATATACTATCCAGGTTAAAATTGCTCGTGAAAATAAAGATAAACAGCCTGCCATAAAGGTTTCCGATAATGGAGTTGTATTAGCAGGAAATCTTGAAGTACCGGCATCGGGCAACGATTGGGAGACATTAACAATTCCAAATGTGAAGTTTTCTAAGGGAGCGCATAAACTGAGGATAGAATTTACAACAGGAGGAAGCAAATTGAAGGAGATTTTATTCGTTAAACAATAGCACTTCATATTATCTTAGCTGTAAATTTTACACTAGTTATGATGAAGCCCTTATTCCTGGTGGGCCTGACGCTAATTGTTAGCCTTACGGTTCAGGCCCAGCTTAAATTTACTACAGTCGACCCCTCAGCTACAGCAGCTGGGATTACAGAGGTACATTCTGGTCATCTGGTTGTACAACCTGCCAGAGAGAAGAATAAAAACCTGTTGATCATTATGATTCCGGGCACTGGTGGTAATGCTGCCGATCAGCGTTTTAAAACGCTGGATAGTAGTTTGGCAGTGGAAGGGTATTCTGTTATCAGTTTGGATTATGTGAACCAGGTTGTTACTACTGTTTGTTCCAAAAGCACTGATAGTACCTGCTTTGATAATTTCAGGCAGGAAATCTTTTATGGAACTCCGGTCAGTGATAAAGTGAAAGTAGATAGTGTAAATAGTATTTTGAACAGGATTACTAAACTATTGGTTTATTTAGAGAAGAATGATCCAAAGGGTGGGTGGGCCAACTTTATTCGTAATGGAAAGCCGAGATGGGATCGTATAATAGCAGCCGGGCATTCTCAGGGAGCCGGACATGCTGGATTTATCGGGCAGCATTATGCGGTGAAGGGAGTAATGATGTTATCTGGGCCACAGGATTATTTGCAGGAGTTTAATTCACCTGCAGCGTGGCAGCGTCAGAAAGGAAAAACTCCGGTAGATAAGTATTATGCGTTTCTGCATATCCGTGATCCTTATGTTTTTGATTATCAGTTGAAAGATGTGCAGGCATTACGACATACAGCGGCTATTGATACAGTGATGGTGCAGCCGGGAGTTCCGTTTAAAAGCAATCGTCATGTTATGGTTACAGATATTGAGAGTCAGAATCCGCATGGGTCAACGCTCGATACAGAATTTAATAATGTAAGGGCGCATATTCTGAATGCTATCGGGAAATAATTATAAAAGAAAACCGGTTCTCAGTGCAGAACCGGTTTCTTTTTCATCACACTAATCACACTATCAAAATAACACAGGAATGGTTTTAGTATGGTTCCTTTTTCCTTCTAATTTCACTATCAAACTTTCCTTTGTTGTAAGCGTATTTCCATTTACTTACTAATCACACAATCAAAATTCCACAGGATTGGTTTTAAGCATGGTTCCGTTTTCCTTCAGTCGGGTGTGCCAGCTAAGTGCCTCCTGTAAGAGATGAGGTGTTTGGCCTCCTGCTTTACAGGCGTTGTTAAAATATTCATTCAGTTCATCCCGATAGCTGACATGCGCGCAATTATTTATTATTAGCCTGGCCTTTTCTCTTGGTGCAAGTCCGCGCAGATCTGCCAATCCATTTTCCGTTACAAAAATATCTACATCGTGTTCCGTGTTATCTATATGTGAGGCCATTGGTACTATGTGTGAAATACCGGCCTTAGAGGATGACTGAGTTACAAACACGCTCATGTAAGCATTGCGTGCAAAATCGTTAGACCCACCTATTCCATTCATCATATGAGTTCCACCGATGTGGGTAGAATTTACATTTCCATAGATATCGCATTCAATGGCGGTGTTGATGCTGATTACGCCAAGGCGGTGAATAACTTCAGCGGCATTGCTGATATCCTGCGGGCGTAGAATAAGGTAAGGCTTGTAGCGTTCGAAATTATTGAAAACGCGCTGGTAGCATTCCTGTGATACGGTGATGGAAGAGGCAGAAGCGAAAGCCAATTTACCTGCATCAATCAGATTAAATGCACTATCCTGAATAACTTCAGAGTACATGGTCAGGTTATGGAAATTACCATCGATGAAGCCTTCCATCACGGCATTGGCAACTTTACCAATGCCAGATTGTAGTGGTCTGAGCGAAGGAAGGAGGCGTCCTTTTTTTATTTCGTGGTTAAAGAATTCCAGTAAATGGTTGGCAATAGCTCTTGTTTTTTCATCCCTTTCATTTATTTGTGCCGGGCTGTCGGTTGTTTCTGTAAGTACTATTGCTACAATTTTAGAAGGGTCTACCTGTATTGAGCTGTTACCGATACGGGTACCTGTTTCAGTTATCGGTATTATTTTCCTGGAAGGCCATATGCCAGCGGAGAATATATCGTGTACTCCTTCCAAGGATAAGGGAACAGATGTATTTATTTCAACGATGATTTGTTTGGCAGCTGCTGCGAAAGCAGGTGAATTACCAACTGAAGTTGTAGGAACAAGGCTTCCGTCTTCATTAATCTTCACAGCTTCAATAATTGCAATATCGATAGGTACAATTCCTTCATTTATCAGTTCTGCACTTTCGCCCAGGTGCTGATCTAAGAAGAGAACTTCTCCTTCATTGATAGATCTGCGTAAAACCGGATCTACCTGAAAAGGCATTCTTTTGGCTAATACATGATTAGCTGCCAGTAAGCCATCGGTACCATGACCCAGGGATGCGCCTGTTATTAAGGTAATCTGTAAGGGATCATTGGCGGCTCTGGCTGCTAGTGCCTTAAGCACAGCTTTACTGTCGCCTGCTTTCGTGAAACCGCTGGATGCTACCACCATCTTATCTTTAAATAAGCCGGCAGCATCTTCAGCAGTTTTAATCCTGCTGTGTAATTGCGGTATATTGATTCTGTTGCTGTGCATAGTATCGTGGAAATCAATTTTGAGGGTTCAAAAATACTTATTCGATTTGTGGCTTGGATGCGTATTTAAGTCAATTGTTTGTTAGAACCGGCCAGGTGTTTTTATGGAAACATCTTCATGAATATTTCCGCTTAAAATCATCAACCTAAAAAAATCATCAAATACATTTACTACATGCGTTATGATCTGATAATGTGTTTTTAAAATAGATTGTTGCTTTGCCGGAAGGAAGTAAACAAGTATCTTCGCCGCCGTTCGATTCATACTATGCCAAAAAAGAAGACTCAAGAGAAAGGTTTTAATAGTTTAGCCGTTCTACTTATACTCGCTGTTGCCACCTTTGTAGTTACTACGTGTAATAGAAAACTGACTGCCGATAAAGGGAAACCCCCTGCTGGCCAATCTAATTCAGATAAACCCAAGGCTGAGAAAAAAGCAAATAAATCAACCCGGCTTACTTTATTGAAAGAAGATTTTGAGTCTGGTTCGAAATCCAATTATAATTCAGAGGAAGTTGAGTTATCGTCTGGTAGCTGGACATTCAAGAACGCTGTGCTTGGAAACGGGGCGGAAGATAAGAAGGTTGGAAAACAATCGTTACGCCTCCGCGATAACGGTAGCGCAAGTATGAATTTCGATATTACGCATAATGGAACCGCTACTGTTACGGTTAAATATGCGTTATATGGAAATGATAATGGGGGGGAATGGGAACTTTGGACGTCTATCAATCGTGGACAGCGATTTGTGAAAGTAGGGGAAGCTGTTAAAGTAAGCAGCGGTAATTGGAATACAGCTACTTTTGTAGTTGCAGCCAATGGAAACATCCGTTTTCAGATCAGGAAAACTGATAAAGAGAATAGCAGGATTAACTTCGATTCCTTTGTAGTTGTAGCAGGAGGAAAGCTGGATGCTGAGAAGCCAACAGAAAAAACTACCCCGGGAGATAATGACAATATGCTGTTGGGTAACCCAAGTGGTGCCACCAGAGCTATTGTAATGGCCAATAATTTCCTGATGGATAAAGGATTCTATAAGATCTCTTATAATAGGGATAATGCAACCCCCAACTGGGTAAGCTGGCATGTCGACAGGCGAGATATTGGTAAGATGGCGAGGGCCAATAATTTCAGGGCAGATTTTGATTTACCTGGTGATTGGTATCAGGCCAATGAAAATAGCTATAAAGGGAGCGGATTCGATAGAGGGCATAACTGTCCGTCTGGAGATCGAACCAGTAGCAGAGCGGGTAATGAGGCTACATTTCTTATGACCAACATGATTCCTCAGGCCCCAAATCATAATCAGCATTTGTGGAAAAATTTGGAAGATTATACACGGGAACTTGTCATGAATGGCAACGAAGTGTATATTATCATGGGCAGTTATGGAACCGGAGGAAAGGGGAGTAATGGAAATAGTAAAAAAATTGATAGAAACAGAATTAATGTGCCAAGTAATATCTGGAAAGTAATTGTCGTATTATCTGATGGCGGGAATGATCTGCAGCGTATCAATAAAAATACCAGAGTAATAGCGGTGAACACTCCCAACAATAATGATGTTAATAGCAGGTGGTCGGCATATCTGACTTCAATTGAATCAATCGAAAAGGCAACAGGATATAAATTACTGGATAAAGTACCCGAAACCGTTAGGCAGGAGCTGATAAAAAAAATAGATAATGAGCAATAATTAAGTAGTTGAACAAAAAATTTAATTATGCATTTATTGATAATTATGTTATAAATTGTATAAATTTGTTATATTATTTTGCTATTGGCTTAATTTAACCTTGAAAAAAGTGATGATCAATTAGTAGTAAGACCAAATTGGCATAATTTTATTGAAAGTACCGTAGTGCATGTAACTTATTTCAATCGAGATCGTTTATTCTGATAACGTATTGCGAGAATAAGTAAACCAGATCGATTAATAGCAAATAACAAACCTACAATATGCTTGTTTTAAAGCTGAAAAGTTGCATGAATGATTCGAGAAATAATTTGCTACTAAGGGTCGTTATTAACCTGCAATATCATAGAAAAGCCTTAAACATTAATTATATATAACTATCTATATGGTGGAAAGAGTGTCGGTAGCTCTGCTTGTTACAACATATAACTGGCCTGAAGCCCTGAAATTAGTGTTAGACAGTGTTTTGGTACAAACCATTCTCCCCGATGAGGTAATCATTGCCGATGATGGCTCCGGAGAAGCCACCAGGCGTGTGATTGAAGCCTTTCAGGAAAAAACCAGCATCCCCGTTAAGCATTTCTGGCATCCGGATGAAGGTTTTCGTAAAACTGAAATTATCAACCAGGCAATTACAGGTACAGATTCACAATATATTATTGAAATAGATGGAGATATAGTGATGCACGAGTTATTCATCAGTGATCACTTGAAAGAGGCTGAAAAAGGCTATTATATCAGAGGTAGCCGTGTGCTGCTAATGGAAGATATCACAAGAGAATATTTGAAGAATGGATTCAAACCGGTTTCCAGCTTCAGACCAGGCATCAGAAACCGCTTTAACTCCCTCCGCATTCCTATTCTGGCACCATTAGTTATCAGAAGAACAAAAAGAAGCAGAAACTGGATAGGTTGTAATTGTGCCTTTTGGAAAGACGACTTTTTACGCGTAAATGGTTATAATAACGAATTGAGAGGATGGGGGCATGAAGATATTGAACTGGCAGCAAGATTTATTAATTCAGGCTTATTACAGAAGAAGATCAAACTGAAAGCTGTCTGCTATCATCTGCATCACCCTTATAACAGCAGAGCGCAGGAAAACATCAATTACAGGGTATACCTGGATACACTCAACAGGAAAATAGCCTATTGCTCCAATGGCTACTATCGCCACCAAAGCGTTTGATAGGCTCGCAGGCTCGCTGGTATTTCTCGCAAAGAAGCAAAGATTAATATTAAGATAAAAAAGATCTAAGCGAATATTTTAAGGACTTCCGTTTGGTTAATTAAACAAAAGAAACCAATCAGTAGTCCTTAAAATATTCGCTTCAATCTTTTTTATCTTAAATAAACCTTATGCCTCTTAATATTAATCTTTGCTTCTTTGCGAGAAATACCAGCGAGCCTGCGAGCTTAATTAATGACTAAAGGTCTGCATTTCTATTAATCGCTTATATACACCGTTATTGCTCAATAAATCGGTGTGTGTACCCTGTTCTATCACTTTCCCGTTATCCAGCACGATAATGATATCCGCGTTCTGAATAGTGCTTAATCTGTGGGCAATCACGAGCGATGTTCTGTTCTTCATCAGATTGTTGAGGGCTTCCTGTACCATTTTTTCGGATTCAGTATCCAGAGCAGAAGTAGCCTCATCCAGCAACATTAATGGCGGATTGGTTAAAACTGCGCGGGCAATACAAATACGCTGGCGCTGACCTCCTGATAATTTGGAACCTTTATCGCCAATATTGGTATCGTACCCGTTTTCGGTATTCATAATGAAATCATGGGCATTGGCAATTCTGGCTGCAACAACCACTTCTTCCATTGTAGCTTCCGGCTTGGCAAAAGCGATATTGTTAAATATGGTATCGTTAAATAGAATGGATTCCTGGTTTACTATTCCCATCAGCGAACGAAGCGATTCCATGGTCACCGACTTAATATCGTGCTGATCTACTTTTATGACGCCGGATGCCGGGTCCATAAATCTCGGAATCAAATCCATAAGAGTAGATTTACCACCACCGGAAGGACCTACCAGTGCAACTGAAGCCCCTTTAGGGATAGTAAGATTGATATCTTTAAGAATAGCCTTTTCGCCATAGGAGAAGTTGACATGCTCAAAGCGTATAGCATCCTTGAAATCTGTTAATACAGTGGCATTAGGAGCGTTAACAATTTTAGGTTTCTCATCTATCAGCTGCAATACTCTTTCTCCGGCAGCGATCCCTGAGTGAATATTGGTAAATGCACCGGAAATTGCTTTAGCCGGGCGCATAATCTGTGAGAAAAGTGCAATATATACAACGAAGGTAGATCCATCTATCGATCCTTCATTATTGATAATAAGTGATCCACCATAAAATACGATACCTGCTACCATCAGTACTCCTAAAGTTTCAGAAACCGGTGACGCCAGTTGTTGGCGTTTAGCCATGGAGCGGGTGATTTTCGAGTAAGTCCGGTTTTGTTTTTCAAACCTGTCTGTAATGAAATTAACTGCATTAAATGCTTTAATGATACGGATACCATTGAGCGCTTCATCCAGGTAACTGATCATTACACCATAAGTCTGGTGTGAAGCTGTAGCATCTTCTTTCAACCTTCTTACTATTCTTGAAATGATTAATCCGGCAACCGGAATAATCAGCATGGAGATAAGCGTAAGTTTATAGGAAATAATAAACAGCATTACTAAAAAGGCCAGTAATGTAGCCGGTTCCTTAATCAATACCTGTAAGGTGGCCGTAACTGTATATTGTACTACCTGTACGTCTGAGGCTATTTTTGAAATAATATCACCTTTCCTTTCATTATTGAAATAACCCAGGTGCAGATTCATTACATTATTAAATACAGATCGCCTCAGGTTCAGCAAAGTCTGAATCCTCAGGCTTTCCATAGTACGATCTGCGAAGTAGCGAAAGAGGTTTCCCAAAAGCACTGAGGCGGCAATAACCATACAAACAACTGCCAGGCTTCTCAATCTTCCATGTTCTATGGCGATTAAAGTGGAATAGTGTTTAAAGACTTTAAAGATCTCGAAATAGCTGTCGGGCATCGGAGATACCTCAGTAACTCCTTTATTGGAAAACAGCGTATCTAATAAGGGCGCTAATAATGCTAAATTCAGTGTACTGAAGATAACAGACAACAACGCACAAAGAAGGTAGGGGAGAGCGAATTTATTAATAGGTTTGGCAAAAGATAAAAGTCGGAAGTACGTCTTCATATTTAAAAAATATCATACAATAATCAATCCCTGGTGTTACGTACATAAAAAGAACCGCACCGTTGCTGATGCGGTTCTTTTAGCCCTAATTATTTATAGATCAATAATTTAACGACAAAATTGTCAGTCACACCTCATTTGCTTATTTTTTGCAAATCGGCTCCAAAAATAGACCTTTTACCTTAATTGACAAAACTCTTGACGATTTACTCCTGTTCAAGAATTTTCAGCGCATCTGTGTCCTTATATTGAATGATCAGTTGTTTTAATTTTCCTTTGAGAGATGCTGTTAGTTTTTCCAAACCTTTCTGACCATAAATATTATTCACCTGGTGCGGATCTTTTTTCAGATCATACAGTTCCCAGCTATTAGTCTGGTTATAGAATCTTACCAAAGTGTATTGTTCTGTCCGTAATCCAAAATGAGGATAAACATGGTGTGGAACAGGGAATTCGTAGTAGTGATAGTAGGCTTCTTTTCTCCAGTTCTTTTTATCACCACCGGATTTCACCAATGGCAGGAAGGAAGTTCCCTGAATATCGGCACCCGGTTTAATACCAGCAAGATCAAGCATGGTAGGCGCCCAGTCGATATTCAGCATCAGCTCATTGACCTGTGTGCCTGGTTTTACCACTCCGGGATATCTCATTACAAACGGAGTTTTCAGAGATTCTTCATAGATGAATCGTTTATCGAACCACCCATGTTCTCCCATATAGAAGCCCTGATCGGAAGCATAGATCACTACAGTATTTTCTGTTAGTCCGTTTTTATCGAGGTAGTCAAGGATTTCACCAATGTTACGATCCAGGGATCTGGCGGTTGCCAGATAATCGCGGAGATAGCGTTGATATTTCCATTCAACCAGTGCGTCGCCAGTCAGATTTTTTTCGTCAAACTCTTTGCTGACTTTATTCTCATAGTAGTTTTCGAAAACTTTACGTTGCTCCGGTGTGAAGCGGCCATAAATTCCCTTTTCATAACTGGCATGTACTTTCAGGTCTTCTTTTAATCGCATCGTTTTATCGATGGTCATATCCTGATTTTGTGCTGCCACTCTGTTGGTATATTTATCCCTGAACGTAGGAGGTAACGGAAAAGTGATATTGTCATAAGCTCCGAGGTCCTGCAGGTCTGGCAGCCATTCGCGGTGCGTGGCCTTTTCACCTACTACGAGGAAGAATGGTTTGGAAGTATCCCTGTTATTAAGCCAGTTGAGCGACATGGAAGTGATCAGATTGGTCACATATCCTTCCATTCTCACAGTATCTTTTGGCCCAATGATATCAGGATTGTAATACTGACCTTGTCCATTCAGGATTCTCCAGTAATCAAATCCTTTAGGCAGGTTGCCCAGATGCCATTTACCAACCCAGGCGGTCTGGTAGCCATTTTGTTGGAGAACCGCAGGGAATAATGATTGATCCACATTGAAGCGTTGTTCATTCAACGGATAGCCATTGACGTGAGAGTATTTACCGGTTAGCAAGGTAGCTCTACTAGGCCCGCAGATTGAGTTGGTAACGAGGGCATTGTTGAATTTTGCTCCCTGACGGGCAATACGATCGATGTTCGGTGTTTTTACAAATTTGTTGCCATAAGCACTAATAGCCTGATAAGCATGGTCGTCTGAGAAAATAAAAACGATGTTAGGCTTTTTCGGTTGTTGGGCATAGCTTCCCACTGCGAATAGCAGTAGCAGTCCCCATGTTTTCTTCAGGTAGCCTGCAGAGATTTTCATGTTCATTTATTTATGGAGAAAAAATTATTGTTGGTAACCCAGGTTTTGCGTCAATGCTTTATTGATATCCCTCTCCCGTTGCGGAATAGGAAACAATATATGATATTCCTTAATCATTTTATTGCCTTTTGCCTGTAATACTTTTAATAAATTATTGGTACGTACCAGGTCAAACCATCTCTGATCTTCAAACCCAAATTCCCAGCGTCTTTCATCTAAAATAGCATCTCTGAGAGCTTGCTGATCCAACCCTGCCAGGTCTGTTTTCGGATCAGGAGTATTAATGTTTTTCCCGTATGCCCGTCTGCGCACTTTGTTTATCGGTTCCAGGGCATTTGCCGGTCCATCCAGTTCATTGATAGCTTCTCCGTATGTGAGCAGCATATCTGAATAGCGAAGCACGTGATAGTTGAGAGTTCCTTCACCAAGGGTATTGATGGCTTTAGGATCGAAGTATTTATACCAATGAGGTTTGAATGTAACAGGCCCGGCTCCGGCATCGAAACTTGTAAAGAAAGTACGATCTCTTCTCAGATCGCCGGGTTTGAAGCTATTGTAAAACTCCTGGGTTGGAACATCTGCGCTGTTTCCACCAACCATTCCGCCTCCGGGTAATGGGATAGTATTACGTGGAATATACAAAGCCATTCCAAATCCATTTCCACTACCTGTATTGCCTTTATTCTGTACCGAGAAGAGTACTTCCTTATTGAACCTGTTTTCAGGAGTAAAAACATCAAAATAACTATCCAGCAAACCATATCCGCTCATATCCAAAACTGCTTTGGCTTTATCCCGTGCTTTAGTGTAATCTTTTAAAGTGAGGTACACTTTAGCCAGCAATCCACTTGCAGAGGCTTTGGTTGCTCTTCCCTGGTTGGCATTTGAATTATTCAGGTCGAGATATTGTTCTCCAAATTCCAGGTCACTGATGATTTGCTTGTAAACATCTGCTACCGGAGATCGGGGAGTATTGATGTTATTGAGAGAAGTAGTCTGATGTAAAACCAATGGCACATCTCCAAATAACCTTACCAGGTTGAAGTATAATAATGCACGGACAAATTTGGCTTCAGCCAGTAAGCGGTTCTTTTTGGTCTCATTAAACTGAATAGCCGGTATTTTATCTAAAGCCGTATTGGCATTTGCTATACATTTATAGAGCGCAGGATATAAAGTATACAGCCTGTCGTTTACCGGACCAAATGTATAATCGTGTAAGGCAAAAATATTGGCATTAGCCACACCTACGCCACATTCTGCATTATCGGTAGTGAGCTCTGCTACCAGATATAAACCTCTGTAGTAGATATCCCACTGGTTATTCAGTATATCGTAGGTGGCGGTAATAGCGGCATCTGCATCGGCTTCGGTCTTGTAGAAATTTCCTTCCACCATAATGGAAGATGGATTTTCCTCCAGAAATTTTTTGCAGGATGAAAGCATGATTGTTACTAACAGTAACGGGTATATTATTTTTTTCATTTTTACTTCTTAATTAAAATCCAACATTAATACCTACCATGTATGTTTTCGCGCTTGGATAAGCATCTGAATCTATACCTCTGAGAATATTGTCTTGCCCTGCCTGATTGGTTTCAGGATCATATCCCGAATAACTTGTGAGGGTAAAGAGGTTTTGTGCAGAAACATACACCCTGAGCCTCTCGATCTTCGCGGCCTGGGTCCATTTCCGGGGGAGAGTATATCCGAAAGCCAGATTCCCGAGGCGTAGGTAAGATCCATCTTCCAGTTGTGAATCATTAAAGAGGAAAGAACGATTCAGGCTGGCGCGAGGAATAGTATTACCTGGGTTGGAGGGAGTCCATCTGTCTTTAACTCTTGCAGAACTATTCTTGGCACCTGTAGGCAGGTCTAGCTCAATACGGCTGCTGTTAAGGATTTTATTACCGTATACCCAGTTAAAGGAAGCATTGAGATCAAATCCTTTCCAGGCAAGGTCATGCGACCAGCCTCCAAAGAACTTGGGAAGAGCATTCCCGATAAATTTTCTGTCGTTGGCATCGATTTTACCATCCGGAACGAGGTCCTTATATTTTCTATCGCCAGGTTGTGCAGTCGGTTGAGCGCTATGGGCGATGTCATCCTTCGATTGGAAAATACCGTCGCTCACATATCCGTAGAACGAATTGAGAGGCTCACCAGGACGTATTACAATAGGATCGGAGAGCTTAAGATATCCGTTGATTTCACCGGTAAGTATTTGCTGAACCGGTCCGAGATCCAGTACTTTATTTTTATTTGCTGCAATATTGAAGTTAGTAGACCAGGTAAAGGCTCTGTCTATAATCTTTGCATTAATGCCGAGTTCCAGACCCTTGTTTTCTACGCTACCAATATTCTGGAGAGCAGAAGCGAAACCGGTAGACCAGGGAACATTGATCCATAGCAGCATATCGGTTGTTTTCTTATAATACGCATCGGCAGTAATATTCAGGCGGCCACGGAAGAACGAAGCATCCAGTCCGATATCTGTTTGTGAGGTGCTTTCCCATTTCAGATCTTTATTCGGGATATTGGCGGGGGCATAGCCTTTTACTACGTTGTCGCCAATGATGTAGCTCATGTTGGATAAACCGGCGAGAGATTGAAAGCTGTTGATTTCCTGGTTTCCGGTTTTACCGTAACTGGCACGTAATTTTAGTTCATCAAAGATGTTTAATTGTTTGATCCATTCTTCTTCAGATAGTTTCCAGGCAACAGAACCTGAAGGGAAGTAGCCGAATTTATTGTTGGCACCGAACTTGGAGGAGCCATCTGCCCTGGCCGTTAGTGTAAGTAAATATTTGTTGTTGTATGCATAATTGATACGCCCAATAAACGAAGCAAGGCTCCAGGTATTGACATTCGTAACAGGAGAATTTACGATTGCTCCGGAAGCAAGATTGTCGGCCTTTAAGAGGTCATTTACAAATCCTGAAGCGGAGGCGGTAACAATTTCTCTTCTATATTGCTGCATAGTAAATCCTGCGAGAGCAGTCAGGCTATGCCTGTCGAATTTTTTATTGTAGGTAAGAGTATTTTCGTTTAGCCAGGAAGTTGAGTTAGCAGAAGAAACGGCGCCATAGCCCTGGCTATTGTACCCACGCAAAGTAGTTCTTGGGGCATAATATTTTTCTTTTACATTATAGATATCAGTTCCGAAGCTGGTTCTGAAATCGAGGTCCGGTATGATTTTATAATTTACGTAGATGTTTCCGAGTACTCTGTTATTGATACTGTTGTTGGTTAATTCTTTAGCAGTAGCAACCGGGTTTCCCATAGGTATACCTCTATCATTCTCCAATACATAAGAGCCGTCTGCTTTATAAACGGGGAGGATAGGGGAGAAGGCGAGAGCGGAAGCCATTACACCAATGGTACCTTCACCGCCACCGGTAGCACTTAAAGCCTGGTTGGCATCTGTGCGTGCGATAGTAATATTGCTACCATAGGAAAGCCTGTCGGTGGCTTGTCTTTCAAAATTGAATCTTGTGCTAAATCTTTTGAAGTCGGAATTAATGATAATACCTTCCTGGTTGAAGTAATTGAGAGAGACCATGTACTTTGTTTTAGCATCACCACCTGAAGCGGCCAGTTGGTAATTCTGTACAGGCGCGGTGCGCAATACTTCTTTCTGCCAGTCGGTTCCCTTTCCAAATCCTGCAATTTGTTCGGGAGTGAATACAGTGGTACCGTTGGCATCATTAACCAATTGAGCAAATTCGGTGGCGTTTAAAACCGGAATTGTTTTGGCAACTTGCTGAATACCATAGTAGGCGTTGAAATCGAATTTCGTTACACCATTCTGTCCTTTTTTCGTGGTAACCAATATTACCCCGTTGGCGCCTCTGGCACCATAAATAGCGGCAGCAGAAGCATCTTTAAGCACTTCTATTGATACAATATCATTCGGGTTGATCAGAGAAAGAGCATTGAGTTTTGGTCCGGCTGTTGCGCCAGCACCGCTGTTATCATTATATACCGGGAATCCGTCAATTACGTATAATGGTTCACTACCGGTATTTACACTGTTGCTACCTCTGACCCTGATAGAAGTAGCACCGCCGGGCTGACTGGAAGAAGTTGTAACCTGAACGCCTGTAGCGCGGCCACGGAGGCCCTGATCGAGAGATACGACAGGTGTTTTTTTGAATTGTTCCTCAGAGATGGAAGTAATGGAGCCGGTTAGGTCGCTTTTTTTCTGGGTACCATAACCAACAACCAATACTTCTGTAAGGGCGGTAGCATCATCGGTAAGTTGAATGGAGAGTTGATTTCGTCCATTGACCGGGAATTGCAAACTACGATAACCGATACCAGTAATTACAAGAGTATCATTTGAATTGGCGGCAATACTGAATTCACCGTTTCCATTTGTAGTAGTGCCTTTAGAGAGATGTTTGATTTTTACAGTTATACCTGGAAGAGGTTCCTGCCTGGTTGATTTAATAGTGCCTTTAATAGCAGGCAATGATTGGCCCACGCTCCATAGGGGAAGGGTAATAGCCCACCCTATGAACACAACAATTTGTTTCATATACAGTAATTAATTTTTCCGAAAAGACAATGAAATAGCTGGCCGGCCTTTCCTGCCGAATTGTTTCACTGAAGCGATTGTAAGCTGTTAGTTGATTTTCCTTGCGGGACTTAAATTTATAGTTGATGTACTGTATCGTAACAATGGTAAGTGTTGGTGGCTTTTACCGGAACGATGACGCAAAGATATTCTATTATCCTACAAATCCTATAGGATAATAGAATTATTTTTTGCCGAAGTTGAAGGAGCGTGGTGTTAGTATAAATTACAGTGATTGTTTATCGAGCCAGTTGATAGTTGTTTGATGGTTTAATTCATCTTTGGTTTGAACATATAGTTGGCGCACTACATTATTATTTTTTATTTCGAAGGCGATGTTGTCATAGCCAACGTAGGGCATAAATGAAACTAGTGATAGTTTTATTAGGATGTAATTTTTTTGTTTATGTGTGAGAAACTCGATGCTTTCAGGCAACATAATTTGCGAGTCACCAATTTTGAATTTAAGTGGGATTTTTTTGTTGTTAATAAATACTACATTTTCTTCCTGGTTAAACAGGTCGAGAAGTTGTGTATCATTTTCCGGATGTCTGGTTGAATCGATTG
Source organism: Chitinophaga silvatica (assembly GCF_003419895.1). Lineage (GTDB taxonomy): Bacteria > Bacteroidota > Bacteroidia > Chitinophagales > Chitinophagaceae > Chitinophaga > Chitinophaga silvatica. The sequence goes on from NZ_QPMM01000001.1 coordinate 448,732, forward strand.
TTGAGATTTCGCTTTTCAGGTACATTTCAACATTAATATTGTGAATCTTTTCTTTAAAATAGAGTACCTGCAAGGTATCGTTTAAAGGCCAGATTGCCGGATGCAGGGCTTTGGTATTTGCTTCTTTTGCTACAGGTTTTTGCCCAAATGTAGGATTGTTTGGTTCGGCGCATGCAAATAGTGTGGCGGAAAGGATAATAGGATAGAGGCGTTTCATAGTTTAATGGTATAGATACTTAAAGTATTAGTAAAAATGATAATTTATGATAATAAATCAAAATAAAATTTTGAAAAGAATTAAAGAATAATCTCAGTATCTTTAACTAAGACCTTGTTTGTTAATTGAATAATTGATCCTGTAATCTTGCTTTATGAAAACTGAAAACCCGGAAGCTAACCATAAAACAGTAGCCGTTATCGTGGCACATCCTGACGATGAAACGTTATGGGCGGGAGGTACAATGTTGTATCATTCCAACTGGGAGTGGGTGGTTGTAAGTTTATGCAGGGCAAGTGATCCCGACAGGGCACCAAAATTTTTCAAAGTATTATCATCGTATCATGCAAAAGGAGTAATTGGGGACCTGAATGATGGACCTGAGCAGCATCCTTTACAAATTGCTGATGTTGAAGCAGCCATATTGGAGCTGTTACCAGCAAAGCATTACGATTTAGTTATCACGCATCATCCGTTTGGTGAGTACACAAGACATCTAAGGCATGAAGAAGTTAGTCAGGCAGTCATGAATCTATGGCAGCAGGGCAAAATTGATGCTGATGAATTGTGGGTATTTGCCTATGAGGATGGAATGCGGGCCTATTATCCTGAAGCTATACCGGAAGCAACTATTTATCATGTATTGGACAAGGAGATCTGGCAGCGTAAATATGCGTTGATGACGGAAACATATGGATTTAAGACCGATAGCTGGGAAGCTGCCACAACGCCCACAGCCGAATCGTTTTGGTGTTTTACTCACCCCGAGGAGGCTCAGCAATGGCTAAACAGTTTATCACGAGAACCATGAAAGTACTTTTGATGTATGATTATCCTCCAGCCCCGGGAGGACTAGCTACCCAAGGCGATCTGTTATTACAAGGGCTTAGATCTATTGGTGTGGATGTATATGCCGCACATTACGATTCTCCACTGGAAAAAGAGTGGTATTACCGACATTTTCAACCCGATATTGCAGTGGGGGTGGGATATTGGGGATATACTCCACAACTGATCCTGCATCCTCAGAACTATGGCATACAGCCTGTACCGTGGCTGGTTGCAAACGGTTACATTGCCAATTATCAGGATGTGCTAAATCAATTACCCCTGATACTGGTTACTTCAGAGTGGGTAAAGGAAATGTATGTCAGAGATGGTATAAGCGGCGATAATATTATTGTGTTGCCAGTGGGTTGTAACACCAGTAGTTTTGCACCCATGCCGCATTCACATCCGCAGGTAAAAGCTGTCAGGGATTCATTGGGTATTGCGCCTGATGAAATCATGTTGCTGACTGTTGGTGGCGATGCCTGTTCAAAAGGAGCCAGAGAAGTAATGCATGCCCTGGCCGCATTAAAAGGCAAGGTTCCCGCTTATAAATATATCTGCAAGGTTTGGCCTCAGCAACGCACCAGCGTGCAGAACGAGCTGGATAAAGCATTGGCTCAGGAACTGGGAATTGAAGATAAAGTACATTATGTAACGGGTATTGTTTCCCGTAACTATATGCCTTATCTGATCAATGCCTGCGATATATATGTTGGGCCTTCGAGATTGGAAGGATTTGGTATGCCACAGGTAGAAGCCGGAGCCTGTGAAAAGCCTGTAATTGGCATCAGGGCAATGGGAATGCTTGATACCCTCGTTCATGAAGAAACAGCGTTATTGGCAAATGTGGCAGAGAAGATAGTGGTAAACGAAGTAACACTGGGTGCCGAGTCTGGTTACGCTAATGGTCATAAGATCATATTTAATGCTCCAAGAACTGTCGACTATCGTGCCGATGTTAAAGATATTACGGAACATTTATTGAAGCTAATGAATGATGTAGCTTATTGCAATCAACTTGGCAAAGCAGGTCGGCAAAGAGTGGTGGAGCGGTTTGATTACAGAGCAGTAGCTAAACAATTTGTTAGGCTGATCAATGAAAAGTTAAATATCTATTGATATGAATGCAGAAAGGTGGTTAGAAGTCTATGCGGCCCGTGATGCGGCGATTAAAGTATTATTGCATAATGTAAACGGGCCGGTAGACGGACTACCCCGTACAGCAGGTTGGGGGTATCCCGAACCATATACCAGAGATTTATTGTTGTCTTTTTTTGGCGTGGTGGCTTCCGAAAATGAAGTGTTACTAAATAGTATACGCCGGGTTTTAGAAACACTGGCGCAAAACCAGACAAGACATGGGCATATTTCTTCTTTAGTTCATGATAAGGAAGATTTGGGCTCCAGCGACAGTACACCACTCTTTCTGCTTATCACCGGATTATATAGAAAATTGATTAATGACGATTTGTTCCTACACGAAGCAGTAGAACGTTCTCTCCGCTGGATGGAATATCAAAGTCCATCCGACAGAATTCTGGTGGCCCAGCAACCAACCAGCGATTGGAGAGATGAACAATGGGTACTGGGATACGGGCTCTTCGTAAATACCCTCGTATTTGGCTATCTGAAAGCTCTGGGCCAGCATGATAAAGCAGAATCGATGAAAAAGGAAATGTCCAGGTTTACAATTACCGGCGGCGTACAACATCAGGACGTACATGAAGGGTTGGCAATGGAAAACAAACCCTATTATGCACTGTGGTCATACAAGGTGTTAAGTAGTGAGCGGTTCGATTTGCTGGGCAATAGTCTGGCTATTTTATCAGGTATCGCATCTCCATCAAGAGCTGAAGAGATGGTTAGCTGGATTGAAGCAGAATGTGAAGCTCTCAGGAAAAATGATTTGCTGGCAGTTGATTTACCGCCTAACTTTTTCCCATATACGAAACCAGGAGATTACGATTGGCATGAAAGGTATCAACAATTTAATTTGCCAGGCGATTATCATAACGGTGGAATATGGCCTTTTATCTGTGGTTTTTATATCGCAGCCCTGGTCGCTGCAAAGCGTTATGAATTAGCAGAAGATAAGTTGATGGAACTTACCCGTGTAATAAAACTTTCCAAAGGAAGGGATCTTGATTATGGCTTTAATGAATGGATTAAAGCGCAGGATGGTGAACCTAAAGGCCAGGATTGGCAAACCTGGAGCGCTGCCCTATACATCTATGCTGTTAAATGTGTGGAGTTGAGAAGTACTCCATTTTTTGAAGAGATGAGATTGTATATGTAGAATTATTACATTTAGGATCTAATCTACTATATTTTATGAAATTCAGTAAAGTACTGTTAGTAACCCTTTGCTCAACCGCCATTTTTTCTTGTAAAAAAAGTAAAGATGCCAATATTATTGAAGGTAATTGGCGTTTTGTTGGCATACACGCTGATGCAAATACCCAGGCATCAGACCCTCCGGGAACTACATTCAGCAATTACACTTATGATGCACAAGTTAAGTCTGGAGATGTAACTATTGACGGAAGTAAATTCAGTACTTCTAAATTGAGTTATTCAATTAACACCGTCTTGCATATGACCTATGTGGAGGCAGGAGAAACGCCAATGACGATGGACATGCCATGGAACTTTGAAATGCCTGAATCAAGTAGTGCAATTAACTACCGTTTAATAGGTACTGATTCAATTTACTTTGAAAATGGCGTTGTTCCGGATCCTACTACTGGCGGAGCTACTACAGAGGCGTATGGAGCACGTATTTCATGGAGTAAAGATACGTTGGTATTAAAATCCAAATCTACAATTACAAAACCGGGAGCCTCGGCCACCGTATCTCTTATACAAAAATTAGTAAGAAGATAATTCTTTTAGAGGAAGGATGTACCAGAAGTAATTTTACTTCTGATACATCCTCTCTTTTTTATTTCAGTTTCTTTTGTTGCCAGATCGATTTAATTGTTTCTTCATCATTCATTCCATCCGGGCAATTTTCAGAGCGGGTATTTGCTCTGTATTTAAGTCTTGGCTTTTTGTAACCTAAAGTCACTACCCTGGTTACCGGCATTTGCAGGTGACCGTTAGGATCATTATCCCCAATCCATTTATCAGCATATCTCAACCAATTATTTCTATAGGTTTCAGTTTGCTGATAAAACCAACTGATCTCATCATAACCCCATGGATAAATAACAGTAGTATCCGGAACTCCGGGGTGATTACTGATTCCAAAGTTGTCTAATTCTACCAGATAAGGCATAGAAGAGGCTTTCCAGCCACTTGGAGAAATACCTCCCTTACTTCTTTTAAATAAAGCATCAGTAAAACCAATTTCCAATATACCATCCGTAGGCTTTTCAGGAACTGATTTAACTCTTAAAGGGAAGGAGTTGAAATCAAGCAGGCTTTTACCTTTATACAACATGCCACCAGATGGGGTATGTGCATCCAGCAAAACCCAATGATTTCTGGTATGGGTTTTTGCAAGATTGCGAAGCTTTTGAATAAAGGCAGCCCATTGACTGAGATCAGGGTCTTCCATACCAATCAATGCAATCTGTCCTAAGTGCAGCGCTTCACAACCCATATCCATATACGTACCGGCGAGGTAAATAAACCAGAGTTGTGTTTCAGTTCTGGTAATATCAGGTACGCTGTTCCCTTTGCTCCAATGATCTACCAGTTTGCCTTTGAGATTAAGCATGTCGTCATAGCGGAAGTTTCGTTGTTCTGCCGGTATATTCAATGCTGTAAAGGCCCAGGCTGGAATGGGAAGAGTATTTACCTGTTGAGAGATTTGCTCAAAGAGCGCGGCCTGAAAGATAACTTCAGGATCATTCTGATGTACCTGCTGAACCAGTTGCTTACCTTTGGCAAGGAAATCTTCGTTTTTGAGGATGCCTTCGCCACCCCAACGATAGATAGCCCTTCCGATGAATTTTGCACCGATATTCTTTATCAACCGGATATCATCTTCTTTATTCGGATAAGGAGCATCGCTGGCATAAGGATCAACCGCCAGGAATTCAGTCATGGTAACTGCATGGTCTAAATAGTAATTCAGATTTTTCAGGCTGATGCCGTTTTTAGTTGGCAAATGCTGAGCTTTCAGACCGGTGCATAAGATTAGAGATGCCAGCAATAGGATTGCCAGACGCTGAGTGTTTGAACGCATTTCGTGGAAAGTATTTTCAGAAAGATAATTTTTTTGAGAATGGATCTTATATCTTTTGGATGAAGGGAGAAAGACCGATGATGAAAGGAAATGGATAATTGCTTATCTTCAACACGGCTTTTAGCAATGCTGAAGTTTTAACCAAAGCAAACATGGCCACAAAAGATGTCATCATTATAGGAGGAGGGCTTGCTGGTTTAACCAGTGCAATTCATTTAGCAAAGGCAGGTTTGCAGGTTACCGTCCTGGAAAAAAATCATTTTCCAAATCACAAAGTTTGTGGAGAATATATATCCAATGAAGTATTACCTTATTTGCAATGGCTGGGAATTGACCCCATATCCTTAAAGTCAAGCAACCTTTCTAATTTAGTGTTATCCAATCATAGCGGTAAGCTGTTAAAAGCTACCTTGCCGTTAGGAGGATTTGGAATTAGCAGATATACATTCGATAATCATCTGATGCAGCAATTTCAGTCGCATGGCGGTGAGCTTATTGCTGATGCAGTCATTAATGTGAAGAGCATCAATGAGCAGATGATTGTAGAAACGAAGGAACACGGCAACCTGGTGGCCCCTGTAGTGATTGGAGCCTATGGTAAAAGAGGGTCACTGGATGCTAAACTGGAAAGAAATTTTATTCAGGAGAAGTCTCCCTGGCTGGCTGTAAAAGCTCATTATCAGGGGGAGTTTGACCCTGCTACGGTAGCACTACATAATTTCAACGGGGGCTATTGTGGCGTTTCCACAGTGGAAAACGGGATCATAAATGTCTGTTACCTGGTGCATTATGATAGTTTTAAGAAATATGCAGATATTGAAACCTTTCAGGAGAAAGTAATGTATCAGAATCCTCATCTTAAAGAGGTATTTACAAATAGCCAGTTACTGTTCGACAAACCGATTGCTATCAGCCAGATTTCTTTTGCCCGAAAAGAGAAAGTAACAAATCATATGCTGATGGTAGGGGATACTGCAGGATTAATACATCCGCTTTGTGGAAATGGGATGGCTATGGCTATTCATAGTGCTCAGATTGCAGCAAAGAATGTTCTTGACTATTTTTCAGGGGCAGACCGTAACAGAAACAGGTTGGAGGCTACATATACCCGGGAGTGGAAACAGGCTTTTAATACCCGGATTATGGCAGGAAGGATGCTTTCTGCATGTTTTCAAAGCGAGCGTTTAGCCATTACCATGATGAAAGGATTAACTTTATTTCCAGGGCTACTACCGCAGATTATTAGCCTGACCCACGGAAAACCTTTAACATGCTAATAGATACCAGAAATAGAAGTACTGAAGCTGAAATCATGGATGATTTCAATATGGAAGGGCAGATGCTAAAGGAAACCTTGCAGAAAATTGCGAAAATAAACCGAACATTAGGAGGTAATCGTGCAACTATTAGTGGGGTTTTGCAGTTAATTAGGAATAAAACGTCTGATCAGCCGATTATAATTGCAGATATTGGATGTGGAAATGGAGAGATGTTGCGGAAATTGGCTGAGATAGGAAGAAGGAAGAACCTGAATTTCAGCTTAATTGGAATAGATGCAAATGCTACCACCATTGATTTTGCGAAAGAGTTATCAGCAAACTATCCGGAGATTCAGTATTATTGTCAGGATGTGCTGGATCCCGCTTTCAGGAATGAACGATTTGATATTATTTTAGGTACATTAACCTTGCATCATTTCAAAGAATCAGAAATATTTGAATTAATGACCCTGTTTTGTCAACAAGCCAGAGTTGGGGTTGTTATTAATGATTTACATAGAAGTGCAGTTGCTTATCATTTATTTGGGCTGCTATGTATTTTGTTTAATTGGAACCCAATGGTAAGAACAGATGGCAAAATATCAATTTTACGGGGGTTTAAAAAAGCAGAATTAGAAAAGCTTTCAGAATCACTTCAGATAAACCGGTATTCTATTACCTGGAAATGGGCATTCCGGTATCAATGGATAATAAAGAACTTATGAGCGTCAAAATTCAAACTGTTGCGAAAGCATTACCACCCTATACTCGTACAACCGATGAAATATTACCTTTTTTAGATACCTGGCTGATGGGCCAGGAAGATAGATTTGTGAGAAAGGTGAAGAAGATTTTTGAAAATGCGGGAGTAGAAAGAAGATATTCTATCATGGGGCCGGAAGACGTGTTTGAGAAAACTTCCTTTGAAGAAAAGAATGCGCTTTATATGAAGGAGGGCATACGTTTGGGGCGTAAAGCGCTGGAAGCTGCATTAACAAAAGCCAAGCTACAACCTACAGAAATAGACTTTATTATTACAGTTAGTTGCACAGGTATCATGATCCCTTCTATGGATGCATATCTGATCAATGAATTACAGATGCGCCAGGATATTGTACGTTTACCCGTTACCGAAATGGGCTGTGCTGCGGGCGTATCCGGAATTATTTATGCCAAGAAGATGCTGGCGGCCAATCCAGGGAAAAGAGCGGCGGTAATAGCTGTAGAATCCCCAACTGCTACTTTTCAGCTCGACGATTATTCGATGGCCAATATAGTTAGTGCTGCTATTTTCGGAGATGGAGCAGCTTGTGTTATTTTGTCTTCACATGAAGAAGATAAAGGGCCGGAGATAGTGGGTGAGGAGATGTATCATTTTTTTGATGCTGATTATCTGATGGGATTTCAATTAACCAATAGCGGATTGAAAATGGTATTGGATGTTGAAGTGCCTGAAAAGATTGAGGCTCATTTCGGGGATATCGTTCATCCGTTTCTGGCTAAACATCAAACTAATATCAACGAAATAGACCACTTAATTTTTCACCCCGGAGGCAGGAAAATAATTAGTCTTGTTGAATCCTTATTTTTATCAATGGGTAAGCAACTGGAAGATACTAAGGAGGTATTGAGATTGTATGGGAATATGTCCAGTGCTACAGTACTGTATGTTTTAGAACGATTTTTGGAACGTAACCTGCCGGCCGGAAATAAAGGACTGATGTTGAGTTTTGGCCCCGGATTTTCTGCACAGCGAATTTTATTGCAATGGTAAATGAATTTAAAGGTTATTGGGCTTTAATATTGGGAGGCAGCAGTGGTCTTGGATTAGCGGCAATGAAAAAGCTGGCCGGACATGGTATGAATATCTGTGTCATACATAGAAATACAAGAGTGGAGCTTCCGGCAATTCAGCAGCAATTTGAAGAAATTCGCAGTAGCGGAGTAGAACTCATTTCGTTTAATGTGGATGTATTAAATGCAGAACAAAGAACCGAAATATTACAACAACTAAAAGATACGATGCAGGAGAAAAAGATCAGATGTCTGTTGCATAGTATAGCGAGGGGAACCCTAAAGTCGATCCCCGATTTAAAGGGTGAAGATATTGATTTAACTTTGCGTTATATGGCTACCAGCCTATATGATTGGGCGGCTGCTGTATTGGAACATCAGCTATATGCGCCAGATGCCAGGATACTTGCATTTACGAGTGACGGAAGTAGTAAGGCTATGAAACATTATGCAGCGGTATCTGTTGCCAAGGCGTCACTGGAGGCGATTATCAGGAGTATTGCTTTGGAAATGGCTCCATATGGTGTAAGAGCCAACTGTATAATGGCCGGAGTTACTGATACGGCTTCTTTGCAGCGTATACCCGGCAGTGAAGAGATTATTTCGTATAGTCAGTCTCGTAATCCATTTGGAAGAATTACAACGCCGGAGGATGTGGCCAATGTAGTATATTTACTTTGTAAGGATGAAGCTGCATGGATTAATGGTGCTATAATACCAGTGGATGGAGGCACACATATACATTAGGACTATGACTAAAGAAGAAGTACTATCATATTTACCCTATTCAAAGCCCTTTCTATTCGTTGATACGTTGGAGTATATCGATGAGAATAGTGTGAAAGGCAGCTATACTTTTGATAAAGATCTGGTGTTTTATAATGGACATTTTATAAACAATCCTGTTACCCCAGGGGTTATTTTAACAGAGACAATGGCGCAGATCGGATTAGCTTGTCTGGGAATTTATTTACTTAAAGATACAATTCAACAGCAACAACCGGGTATTGCGCTTACTTCTTCAGAAGTATCCTATTATTTGCCAGTTTACCCCGGCGAAGTAGTCAATGTAGTTGCAAATAAAGTTTATTTCCGATTTGGGAAATTGAAATGCCAGGTTGCTTTATGGAATGAAGCGGGGCAACTGGTTTGTGATGGAACACTTGCAGGAATGATTATTACTGACAAAAAATGAGCAATAGAGTAGTTATAACAGGTATCGGCGTGGTGTCTCCCAACGGAGTAGGGATACCTGCATTTCGTAAAGCATTGCAGGAGGGCGTTTCCGGAATCCGGCATAGTCAGCAGCTGGCTACAATGAATTTTTCCTGTCAGATAGCCGGTCAGCCTATTATTACCGAAGATCTGTTAGCAGAATATTTTGATGAACTGGAGTTAAAGTTATTATCGAGCTCCGGAATTATCTATGGAATTATGGCTGGAATCCAGGCCTGGAAGGATGCCGGGCTAACGATCCGTCATAAGGAAGAAGAGCCGGATTGGGATAGTGGAACGATCTTCGGAACCGGTACTTCGGGGGTGGATAAATTCAGAGAATCGATTTATAAACTGGATGAGGGGCAGGTAAGGCGTTTAGGGAGTGCAGTGGTTCCTCAAACTATGGCAAGTGGAGTAAGTGCCTACCTGGGAGGCAAATTGGGATTGGGGAATCAGATCACTACCAATTCTTCGGCATGTACTACAGGTACCGAAGGATTAATACTTGCTTATGAAAGGATTAAGAATGGTTCTGCAAAACGAATGCTCGCAGGTGCGGCGAGCGATAGCGGACCTTATATCTGGGGCGGATTCGATGCTTTAAAAGTTTGTACGTATAAGTATAATAGTGAGCCGGAGAAAGGATCAAGACCCATGAGTGCCTCGGCAAGCGGAATAGTTCCGGGAAGCGGAGCCGGAGCATTGTTATTGGAGTCGCTGGAAGAAGCGTTACAAAGAGGTGCAAACATTTATGCAGAAGTAGTAGGAGGACATATAAATGGAGGGGGGCAAAGAAACGGAGGATCCATGACAGCACCAAATAGCTATGCTGTACAACGTTGTATCCGTAGTGCTTTGGCAGATGCAAAGATAAAAGGCGATGAAGTGGATGTCATCAACGGACATCTGACAGCAACAGGTAAAGATGCAGAAGAAGTTAGGAATTGGAGTGAAGCATTGGATCTGAAAGGAAATCAGTTTCCATATCTCAATGCCCTGAAATCGATGACAGGACATTGTCTGGCGGCTTCAGGAAGTATTGAATTGGTGGCGGCCGCTTTACAATTAAAAGAAGGTTTTATATTTCCGAATGTAAATTGTGAGGATGTTCATCCTGAAATATTATCATTGATAGATAAAGAAAGAATTCCGCAGACATTATTATATAAAAGCATAAATTTATTGGCAAAAGCAAGTTTTGGATTTGGAGATGTAAATGCCTGTGTAATTCTGAAACGATACCTGCAACCTTAAAAAGTTACTGTCATGGAACCATCTATTTTTATTGAGCAAATTAGAGAAATTGTAAAACCTTACGCAAAGAACTCCGACGCACTGGCTACAATGAATGTTTCTACTGATTTTATCAATGATCTGAAAATTAATTCTGCGAATCTGGTAGATGTTGTATTGGATGTAGAAGAGAAATATGATATCGTAATTCAGAATGAAGAAATGGAGCGTATGCTAAATGTACAAGCCGCCATGGATATCGTTACAACTAAGCTGAAAGAAAAATGATCGGTAACGATATTGTAGACCTCCAACTAGCAGCAAAAGAAAGCAGAATTAACAGAAAGGGATTTCTGGATAAACTTTTTTTGCCAGAGGAAAAAAAACTAATTCAGGATGCGGTACAGCCTTCCCTCATGGTTTGGCTGCTCTGGAGCTGTAAAGAAGCTGTTTACAAAATAGTGAACAGGGCTACCAAAGAACGTGTCTATGCTCCGCATCATTATACTTGTCAGCTTCACCAATTAAGCAAAATTTCAGCTTCCGGAGTAGTCAGTTATCAAAGTCAATCTTTTTATTTTCAAAGCAGGCTCATAGGAGCAGCTATTCATACCCACGCTACATCCACTGCTGAATTGTTACCCAAGGTTAAGCCCGTTACAGCTTATCAGTTAACTCCTTCCTACACTGTGCTACTACAGCAAGTCGGTATCTTATCTTCCCAAAAAATTCTTTATAAAGATAAACAGGGCATACCCTATATCCTCGATCAGGATAACGGCCGTTTGGTACCCGTTTCCCTTAGTCATCACGGTAATTACATCGGGGTTGCCGTACTGCCAAATTTTTAATTTGTCCGAATGTATATACATATTGGTAAAATACTATTATCTTAGGCTAAAATTGGGGATAAACTGTATTGTTTATTGCCCGATCTTTATGTAAGCTATAGTATTTATATCGTTCGCATCGGATAAGTGAAACGTGAACAACAAATCTGATCAACCATGTTCCATCGTTATGTCGGACCAGCTATTTGTGGCCTGGGTTTGATGTTGGCTTGTAACAACAATCCTACTTCAGAACAACAGGCAGAAAAGTTACCCGAAACCGTAGATTACAATTTCCATGTCAGACCAATCCTATCTGATAAATGTTTTGCCTGTCACGGCCCGGATGCCAATAAACGGGAAGCCGGTCTCAGACTGGATATAGGAGATAGTGCATACAAAGCATTGAAAGAGTCGCCCAATGCACATGCAATTGTGCCAGGGAACCCAAAAGCTTCTGTGTTGTACCAACGTATTACCACTAAGGATAGTACGATGCGCATGCCTCCTCCTGCTTCAAATATTACACTAAGCAGTTATGAAATCAGCGTTCTCGAAAAATGGATTAAACAAGGCGCAAAATATAAACCGCATTGGGCATTTGTTCCTCCCGTTAAGCCTGCTCTACCTGCAGTAAAGGAAGCCGATTGGAGCCATAATGAAATTGACAAATTTGTCCTTTCAAAAATGGAGGAAAAAGGATTGGCTCCTAACGGCCAGGCCGACCATGAAAGGCTGCTGAAAAGACTTTGCCTCGACCTGACCGGATTACCTCCTTCACTGGAAAGAATGCAAAAATTCAGCAGTGACACCAGCTATCAGGGTTATGAAAGAATGGTAGATGAATTACTGCAAGACAGTGCTTATGGAGAAAAAATGGCAATACACTGGATGGATGTTGCCCGCTTTGCCGATTCTCACGGCTATCAGGACGATAACTATCGTAGTATGTGGCCCTGGAGAGATTGGGTAATCCATGCCTTTAATAAGAACTTGTCGTACAAAGACTTTATCACCTGGCAGCTGGCCGGCGATAAAATCCCTAATGGCACCAGGGAACAATTACTGGCATCAGGATTCAACAGAAACCATAAAATCACTGAGGAAGGTGGAGTAATAGATGAGGAATACAGAGTGGAATATGTGTCGGACCGTACTAACACCTTCGGAAAAAGCATGTTAGGTATTACTATCGAATGTGCCCATTGCCATGATCATAAATATGACCCTTTCTCACAAAAAGAATATTATGAGCTTTTTGCCTTCTTTAACAGCATAAAGGAAGTTGGACTCGAATCAACGGTCGGAGGTCCGAATACCTATGCTAAAACTCCGTATATGGAGATTTCGAAGGAAGACATGAAGGATGTGCTTCATTTTCTAAACCGCCAGGATTCAAATCGCCTTATCGTTTCAGTAATGGGGGATCTTGATAGTGCCAGAAAAACATTTATTCTGGGCCGCGGGAATTACGACAATCCAACTCTGGAAGTACACCCTGAAACACCTAAATCAATCCTGCCGTTTGATCTTAAAAAGTATGCTCCCAACAGGTTAGGCCTGGCAAACTGGTTATTTGATCCACGTAATCCATTAACCGCCAGAGTATTTGTGAATCAGCAATGGCAAGAGATATTTGGAAGAGGGATTGTGAAAAGTACCGGCGATTTCGGAATGCAGGGCGATTTACCATCAAACCCCGAATTACTCGATTGGCTGGCAGTAGATTTTATGGAACATGGTTGGGATATCAAACGGTTGGTAAAGCAGATGGTGATGTCGGCCACCTACAGGCAGTCGGCAGCGGTAACACCAGAAAAATTAAAGAACGATCCTGAGAATATTTATTTGGCCAGAGGACCGAGATTCCGCCTCCCGGCGGAGCTGGTACGTGATCTGGTGCTTGAAAGCAGCGGATTGCTGGTGCATACCATAGGTGGGCCAAGTGTTAAACCCTACCAGCCGAAAGGCCTTTGGGAAATGGCTACATCAGGAAGAGGAATTTTGGCATCCTATAAACAGGATCATGGTGAAAGCTTGTACAGACGCGGATTATATACGTTTATTAAAAGAACGGTTCCTCCTCCTTCCATGATGATGTTTGATGCCAGCAACAGAGATCAGTGCGAAGTAAAGCGGGTAAGCACAAACACTCCGTTACAGGCATTGATCATGCTTAATGATCCAACTGTTCTTGAAGCATCGAGAGTATTGGCTGCCCGGCTATTACAAAAGAACAGCAATGTAACAGCTAATATCAAACAGGCATTTCAGCTGATTGTTTGCCGTCAGCCTGGCTCAGGTGAGTTGAGTCTCTTGCAACAGTATTACAACAAACAACAGGAATTATATCAGAAGCAACCGGCAATGGCAACGAAGCTATTGAACCATGGAGAATATCCTATGGCAACGAATATGGATAATGCCTCCTGGGCCGCAATGATGCAGGTTATTACTACCATTTACAATCTAGAGGAAACCCTTTCAAAAACATGACGATGAAAAATGAATTTATTGAACATCATCTGAATATGAACCGCCGTAAGTTTTTGTCGAACCTCAGTGTAGGGGTTGGCAGTCTGGCGTTGGGTTCTCTTCTGATCCCTGATATATTTAGTAAGAATACAGATGAAGCAGCTTTTATACCAGGTGTTCCTCACTTTGCACCTAAAGCAAAGCGGATCATTTATTTATTTCAGAATGGCGCACCTTCTCAGTTAGAGAGTTTTGATTATAAACCTAAGCTCAGAGAAATGATGGGGCAGGAATTACCTGCATCTATCAGAATGGGTCAGAGGTTAACAGGTATGACCGCAGGTCAGTCTTCCTTTCCTTTGGTAGGATCGTATTACGACTTTAAGCAGTATGGTGCCTCACGGGCATGGATAAGTGATCTTTTCCCTCATACAGCCAAAATTGTGGATGATATCTGTATCGTGAGATCCATGTTTACAGAAGCTATTAACCATGATCCGGCACTAACATTTTTTCAAACAGGTGCCCAACAGGGCAACAGAGCCAGCTTTGGCTCCTGGATGAGTTACGGATTAGGAAGTGAGAATAAGAACCTGCCTGCTTTTTGTGTATTGCTTTCCCGCGGTAAGGGAAATGGACAGGGTGTTTACTCTAAGCTCTGGTCCAATGGCTTTCTGGATAGTATCCACCAGGGAGTTCAGTTTAGCAGTGGAGAAAGTCCGGTATTGTATCTAAACAATCCGGAAGGAATAGATATGGCGAACAGAAGGCAGATGCTTGACCAACTGGCAGCCCTGAATGACCAATCGTACAAGGAGTTTGGTGATCCTGAAATCAGTACCAAAATTCAGCAATATGAGATGGCATACCGGATGCAAACTGCGGTACCCGAACTTACTGATTTAAGTAAAGAATCAGATGATATCATCAAGCTTTACGGGCCTGAATGTTTGGTTCCGGGAACCTTCGCGGCAAACTGCCTCCTGGCCAGGAAGCTTTCTGAAAGTGGCGTACGTTTTATACAGCTATATCATCAGGGATGGGATCAGCATGGTAATCTGCCTAATGAAATGGCCGGTCAGGCTAAGGATGTAGACAGAGCATCTGCTGCACTCATTACGGATCTCAAACAGCGTGGATTACTGGATGAAACGTTAGTGATCTGGGGTGGAGAATTTGGCCGTACAAATTATTGCCAGGGTAAGATAGAGGCGAATAATTATGGAAGGGATCATCATCCCCGTAGTTTCTCTATCTGGATGGCAGGAGGTGGAGTGAAGTCTGGAATTGTATATGGAGAGACAGACGAATTCGGATACAATATTATCAAAGATCCGGTGCATGTACACGATTTCCATGCTACCGTACTACACCTAATGGGATTGGATCACGAGAAATTAACATACAAGCATCAGGGAAGACGCTACAGGCTAACCGATGTTGCAGGAAAAGTAATACCCGGATTAATGGCATAAATAAAACTTATTCTTATTATGGAAAGAAGAAAATTCATACAGGCATCAGCATTAGTAACAGCTTCGTTCTATATCTCCCGCGATTTATTTGCGAAGCCTAAAGGACCTGTTTACGGGCATAATGGTAAACGTTATGTATTGGATACAAAGTGGGGAACCCTCGACAGCAGCCGCTATCCTGTTAAGGATTGTCATGAAATGGTGCAGGATAAAAAGGGCAGAATTATTTTGCTGACCAATGAAATTAAGAATAATATTCTTGTTTACAATACATCCGGTAAGTTATTAGAGAATTGGGGGCATGAATTTCCGGGAGCACATGGGCTCACTCTTTCAAATGAAAACGGAACAGAATATCTTTT
Organism: Chitinophaga silvatica; assembly: GCF_003419895.1. Taxonomy (GTDB): domain Bacteria; phylum Bacteroidota; class Bacteroidia; order Chitinophagales; family Chitinophagaceae; genus Chitinophaga; species Chitinophaga silvatica. Next base: position 464,618 of record NZ_QPMM01000001.1, read on the forward strand.
TATTACAGATACGGAGAAACACCAGGTTTACAAAACCACAATGGATGGTAAAATTTTACTGACCATTGATTATCCTGCGGAAACAGGCGTTTATAAAAAGAAGGAAGAGTTTGTACCTACCGAAACTACAATTGCACCTAACGGAGATATTTTTATTGCAGATGGGTATGGAGCCCAGTACATTTTGCATTATGATAGCCAGGGTAAGCTATTAGGATTTTTCGGAGGCAGAGGAGAAGGAAATGAACATCTTGATAATGCACATGGTATTTGTGTTGATTATAGAAATAACACACCTTCACTGATTATTACAGACAGAACCCGTAATTGCTTCAAGCGCTTTGGTTTTGATGGGAAGTTACAGGAAGTGATTTCATTACCTGGAGCTTGTGTTTGTCGCCCGGTTATCAAAGGAAAGTACCTCTATGCTGCGGTCTTGAGATCGCCGAATATGGATAAAAATGCAAGTGGTTTTGTAACTATTTTAGATAAGGATAATAAAGTTGTGTCGAATATTGGAGGAACTGCACCTACCTATGAAAACGGGGTACTACAGCCTATGCAGCAAGCCGAGAAAATTTTCGAGCACCCTCATGATGTGTGCGTGGATAATGATCAGAACCTATATGTAGCCCAGTGGAATGCTGGGAAAGTATACCCTTATAAATTGAAGAGAGTATAATGACAGAAACGAATGGTAAATGGTATCGTATTGGTGGCAAAGTATTGTTGGCCACCAATGTTTTTGTATTGTTCCTGGTATTTTTCAACAGTAAGATTGTATTACCGGCATGGATACAGGTAATTGGCCGCATGCATCCGTTAGTGCTGCATTTCCCAATTGTTTTATTATTGCTGGCGGGATTACTTTCGTTTATTCGTTTAAGTGATAGCAGGATAATTGCGTTAAAGGCAGAACTTCTGAAAATATTATTGCTTGCAGGTGCTTTGTTTGCCGCGGTAACTGTAATCATGGGGCTGTTTCTTTCCAAGGAAGGCGGATATGAGAGTGATGCTTTATTATATCATAAGTGGGGTGGGGTATTGATCCTCTGGCTTGCAACCACATTATATGGAGTGGCCGACAGGCCATTAAAATCAGAATGGTGGATTAAAGGTGGTACCATACTAACTGCTTTGCTGGTAATAGTTACAGGGCATTGGGGGGCTGATATTACTCATGGTAATAACTTTGTGTTGGCACCGGTTATTCCTAATAAAGGGAAGCAGGTTCCTTTAGAATCAGCAGTTGTGTATGCAGATCTGATCCAGCCAATTCTTGAAGAAAAGTGCATAAATTGCCATAGTGCTGGTAAAGCGAAAGGTGGTTTGGTATTGTCGCAGGCTTCCATGCTTTTAAAAGGAGGTAAAGGTGGTAAATCATTATTGGCCGGGCATCCCGATCAGAGTTTGTTGTTTCAACGATTGCTTTTACCGGAAGATGACAAGAAACACATGCCTCCGGCTGGCAAGCCACAGTTGACCGAAACAGAAACAGCGCTACTTTATCATTGGATTAAATCAGGAGCTTCCTTCAATTTAAAAGCTATCTCACTGGCTGCAAGCGACAGTTTAAGGATTATTGCTGCAAGTATGTTACAAAGTCCGGCTGCCGAACCAGTTTATGACTTCGCAGCTGCCGATGAAAAGCTGGTACAGCAGCTCAATAACAACTACCGGGTTATTTATCCTATAGCCCAGCATGCAGCACCTCTGGTTGTAAACTGCTACAATAAAAATGTATTTACCAGCAAATCGATAGAGGAGTTATTGCCTTTAAAGAAACAGATAATAGAAATGCATCTGCAAAAAATGCCGGTGCAGGATGCCGATTTAAAACTGCTGGCATCCTTCAAACAATTACGTACACTTAATTTAAGTTTTACAAATATTAAAGGCACAACATTAGGAGAGCTGGCTGCATTGCCTAATCTGCAAAGCCTTTCCCTTTCGGGTACTCCGGTTACTGTAGCGCAGTTACAGGTGCTTAAAAAAATGTCTTCCCTTAAAGAATTATTTATCTGGAACAGTGGACTTTCTTCCAATGATTTATCAACATTACAAAATCAACTCGCTCCAATCAATATAATAAAAGGGTTTATAGATGATGGTCAGCATCCTCTGAAATTGAATCAGCCTATTTTATTATCAGACCATCTGATTTTCCAGGGCAGGATGCAGCTCCAGTTAAAACACCCTGTCAGGGGTGCTGCCATTCATTATACATTAGATGGCTCCGCACCTGATACCGTTAATTCCCCTGTGTTTACTGATAGTATTTTATTGGAAAGTAATACTATTGTAAGGGCTATTGCTACGAAATCGGGTTGGTATGCCAGTGATCCGGTGCAGTATAATTTTGCTAGAACGACTTACGTACCTGATAGTATTGTGCTGATTACTAAACCTGATGGAAGTTATCCCGGAAGTGGTGCAATTACGCTGATAGATAAGCAAAAAGGAGGGGCAGAGCAAGGAAATGGTAAATGGTTGGGATATGTTAAAGAACCATTGGAAGCCTTGCTTTTATTTAAAAATCCGGCACCAGTTTCCAATGTGAGTGTAGGGATTTTAAGTAACGTAAACGGATATATATTTCCCCCTACCAGTATAGAAATCTACGGAGGGGCGGATGAAAAGCATCTTCGGTTGCTGAAGCGTGTAGTACCGACACCGGGCAAGAAAGATGATCCGAATATGGCAATGGAAGTAGATTGTAGTTTTGCCACTACGAATGTTTCATGTATGAAAATTGTATTGAATCCGGTTACCAAAATTCCGGACTGGCATCCTGGTAAAGGTAACAGAGGATGGGTTTTTGCTGATGAAGTAAGGATCAACTAATTGTGACGATAGGAAATAATTGAGTAGTTAATTATCTTGGCCTCAATTATTTCCACGTACAATTAAGTTTTATGACACTCAGAAGTTTTATTTGCCTGTTGGCAATTGGTTTTTGTTTGCCTGTTGAGGCACAAAATAAAAAGCCTGTAAAGATAGCTTGCCTTGGGGCCAGTATCTGTGCAGGTGCCAGATTGCAACATCCTGAAAAAGAATCTTATCCGGCTCAGATTGGTCGCTTACTGGGAGATGGTTACCAGGTTACCAATTATGGAGTTAGCAGCAGCACATTGCTTAAAAAAGGTGACTTTTCCTATTGGAATACAGGTGCTTTTAAAGAAGCATTGCAAAGTAATCCTGATATCGTTTTAATAGATTTGGGAGGAAATGATGCAAAGCTGGTAAATCGGGTGCATTTGGATGAGTATGAACAGGACTACCATAGCATGATCCAGCAGTTTAAATCCTTACCTTCCCATCCCCGTATTATTCTACTGCAACCTATTGTATCATTCGTAAAAGACACAACCGGAATCTGGAATCCTGCAATTGAAAGAATACTACCCAAAGTACGACAGGTGGCTTATGATGAGCAGGTAGAAATTGTGAATTTAAACGCCCTCTTAATTGGTAAGCCGGCACTGATGCCTGATGGAATTCATCCCGAACTGGAAGGAACAACGCTGATGGCTAAAACACTATTTGAAGTGCTGAATGCCAAAAGAGACAACAATTTTCAGATTGCAAAACATTTACCAGCCCCACAACAAATCAGCTCATTTTTTGGCTACAAATGTTATGATTTTACCTTTAGCGGTAGAAATTGTAAGGTAGTAGCTCCCAAATTTGCAGCTGCAGGACATCCATGGATCTGGAGAGCAAGATTCTGGGGCCATGAACCTCAAACAGATATTGCTTTACTGGAGCGGGGATATCATGTAGTATATTGTGATGTTGCAGAACTTTTTGGTAACAAAGAGGCAATAAGCATATGGAATGGTTTTTACAAACTACTGAAAAAAGGGGGACTAGCTCCGAAAGCGGTAATGGAAGGTATGAGCAGAGGAGCAATATATGTATACAATTGGGCTATTGAAAACCCGAATAGTGTAGCGGCAATATATGTAGATAATCCTGTGATGGATCTGATTAGCTGGCCTGGCAGTCAGTATACCAAACAACAGGCATCACGTACCGAATGGGAGGCATTTAAAAAAGACTATGGCTTTACTTCTGATGAGGAAGCAGTTAAATTTAAAGGCAGTCCGCTTTATCAGGCAAAATCTATTGTAAAGGGAAAGTATCCGATGTTGCATGTATTGGGAGATGCTGATACAGATGTACCACCTGCAGATAATACTTTGCCATTTGAAGAAGCCATTAAGAAGCAAGGTGGAAATATCACGGTAATGCATAAACCAGGATTTGCACATCACCCGCATAGCTTTCCTGATCCTACTCCTATAGTTGATTTTATATTAAAAGCAAATCAATAATTCGCAATGAAGTATTTATGGATTGTATGCTTGTTTTGTTGTGCCTTTAAACCAACAAAGGCGCAACAACAGGTAATAAAGATTGGTAAGACAGGCAGAATTGTTTATCAGCTCAATAATGGTAAATATGATATCTGGTCTGACGGAAAACTATTAATTAAAAATGTCTATGTTTCTTATGATGGATTAATTCCTGATACGGGAAAGGTTAAACGAAATTTTAAACAAATATCGGCGGAGCGTTATAGTATTACCCATACCAATAATGGATTTACCTATACACAACTATTTGAAGTGCCGGTAAATGGAGACGGTTTTTATACCAGGTTGATAGTAGAAGGCGAAGGAGCAAAAACAAGTAGGATAATTCCCTTTGCTACGAATTCATTATTGTTAAAAGGTGATCCGACGGTTGTTCAGATGCCTTTTGATAATGATGCATGGATTAAGTATAAATCCACAAAGCTTTCACAGGCAGATCTTACCAGCGCCGAGGTTACAGCCGTATTTGACGAGCAGACTAAAGGTGGCCTGGTAATCGGATCTGTAGAACATTCGGTATGGAAAACAGGTATAAAGATTTCAGGTAGTCGGGATCTGAGTGTAATTGCAGGATTTACAGATAGTATTATTACCAGAGATAAAAAGGAGCATGGAATTGTAACAGAGAGGGGTAAACGATATAGTTCTCCATTGCTTTATATTTTACCGGTGAAAGATTGGCAGCGAGGTTTGGAAAAGTATGCAGATGCTAATATTTCAACAGAAGGGCGCTTTATAGAAAAATGGCAAAAGGCGAAACCAGTAGGATGGAATAGCTGGGGCAGTATTCAAACTAAGCTATCACTCGCTAAAGCCAAAGGGGTTGTGGATTTCTTTGCAGATTCCTGCAAGGGTTTCAGAGCAGCAGATGGTACTATGTTCATTGATCTGGATTCTTATTGGGATAACCTTGCACCCGGTGGTATGAATGGCGATTTTAGTCAACTTACCGAATTCAGCAACTATTGTAAAGCAAAAGGACTGAAGCCGGGTATCTATTGGGCTCCGTTTGTTGATTGGGGTAAGTACCCTCGTAAGGTAGAAGGAGGCGCAAATAATTACGAAGAGGTATGGACAAAGGTAAACGGGCAGTATTGTGATATGGATGGAGGAAGAGCTATGGACCCTACACATCCGGCTACAAAGGCACGCATTGCTTTCCTGATAGGTAAATTTAAAGCAGCAGGTTTTGAAATGATTAAAATCGATTTCCTGGGCCATGCTGCAATAGAAGGCGACACCTTTTTTGATAAAGATGTAAAAACAGGGATGCAAGCCTACAAAGAAGGAATGGAATGGTTGGTAAAGCAACTGGATAACAAGATGCTTGTTTATGCCGCTATATCGCCTAATCTGGCTACCGCGAGGTATGCACATATGAGAAGAATTGCTTGTGATGCCTTCAGTAATATTACAGAATCCGCTTACACGCTAAACGGAACTACTTATGGTTGGTGGTTGAATCGTATGTATGATTACCTGGATGCAGATCATGTAGTTTTGAAGGGAGTAGGGCCGAATATGAACCGTGCAAGGATTGTTTCAGCACTTGTAACGGGTACTTTGGTTTTGGGAGATGATTTTACTGATTTTGATAAAAAAGATGTTTTGCCTTTGTTGCAAAATAAGGAGTTGCTGAAGTTGGCTGACGGACAAAATTGGGTTCCTGTAGACCAGGAAGCCAATATGGAGGCAGCTAATGTTTTTTATAAACCAGGAGCCGTAGCATTGGTAAATTATGGGAATGAGCCATTGGCTATAGATCTGAAAAAATACCTGCCTGTAAAGGTTAAAAAAATTAAAGAGGTTTTTTCGGGAAATGAGATCTTGTGGGAGGCAAACAAGCAAATTAATATACCTGCTGCCGATGCTGTAATTTTAACCTGGTGATTCGGGGTGTTAAAACAAAAATAAACAGCCAGCGTGAGATTACAGATGAAGTAACGTTGAAGAACGTACGTAAACTGATCGACACACTGGCTGCTATAGTTAAAAGGGGAAGAAACAGTATTCCTTTCTTCCCTCTGAATGAGATAGTCCTATAATTGAACGGTAAATTTGTTATTTTCTGTAACACCTTTCCAGCTGTCTGTTCTGAAAGGTGCGGCAGGGAAGCCTTCCTTGTTGAATAAATTGTCTTCCAGGTTATCATCTGCCCATCCAAAACGAACAGCAACTGGGTTGGTAACATCGTCAGAAAAAACTATTACCTTATTACCATCCAGGTATGCTTTAGCGTAGTGGAATTTCTGATCGGCACCGGCTACTTCAAATCCTCTGATATAACCGTATTTATCGCTCACTTTCAGACCACTACCAATATTTGAATAGCTGATAGTAGCTTTATTGCCATTAATAGCCATAGATTGGTAAGTTGGTCCGGCATTTACCTGTGGTACTTTATAGGTATCGTTTAGTGCTATAGCAGCTAATCTTTTACCTACGTCCTGTTTATTACGTGGATGGATATCTTTAGGATCACCGATATCAGTAATAACGGCCATGCCTGTATTAGGAAGTTGCAAAGTAAGTGTTTGTGCCTCTCTTAATTCGGCCCAGGTACTACCATTTTTGCTGGTACCATTATTGGCATTGAAGCTGGCCAATTGTACAAAGTAGAAAGGGAAATCTCCTTGCTGCCAGAGTCTTCTCCAGTCATTAATCATCAACGGGAATGATTGGCGGTACTCAAAAGCTCGTCCGGCGTTGGTTTCGCCCTGATACCAGATAGCTCCCTTAATGCCCATCTGCAAAATAGGATGGATCATAGCATTGTAAAGGAGGTTAGGGTAATTATTGGGTCCAACACTTGCGGTAGCCGGAGCAATTGATTCTATCCTGAATGGCCAGTCGCCTGCCAAAGATTGTTTATGACCGTTTACGTTAATAAACATATCGCCGCTATGTCCGCAGAAACCACCATTACCGGCATTGTCTGTAATTTTCACAGCAATAACATTTGTGCCGGCTTTCAGAATGCCTGCTGGTACCTGGTATACACGCAGGGCGCTATAATCGTTGGTACTTCCAACCTGGGTACCATTAATGTAGGTAATATCATTATCGTCTATGCTTCCGAGGCTGAGAGTGGCTGATTTGCCGGCATCTTCCGGTGCAATGGTGATTGTTTTCCTAAACCAAACAACACCGTCTATATCCTTTAACTGTCTTTCTTCCCAGGGAGACGGAACATTCATTTTAGCCCAGTTCCCATCATTTAAATCAGGGTTTTTGTAACTGGCGGCAGTTGCGGCGTCTGGTAATTGTCCTTGTAAGGTGTTAACTTTTTCGGCGATACGTTTACCGGTAACCTTGGCAACTGAATCGAGATTTAACACCGGGGTATTTTTCATTAGCTCTTTGAAGGTATTGCTATTTGCCATTCCTTCCCTGCTTATCCAGGTTTCAACCATTGTACCACCCCAGGAGGTATTTATAAGGCCTATAGGAACGTGTAGTTGTTCGTTTAAGGTTTTTGCAAAGAAGAAGCCAACAGCGGTAAAAGAGGCTGAGTTTTCAGGAGCGGCAGTTTTCCAGCCACTGGATTTAACATCTTCCTGCGGAGTAACTGAAATTTCTTTAGGTAAGTAAAAATGGCGGATGGCAGTGTTGCCCGATTGGGCAATTTCTTTATCGGCATTGATAACATTACTTAAAGGCCATTCCATATTTGATTGACCACTACAAACCCAAACATCCCCCATTAATATATCATGGAGGGTAATGCTGTTTTTTCCTTTAACAGTAAGTGTTAAAGATCCTCCTCCGGCCTGAACCGGATCAAGGACTACTTTCCATTCTCCGTTCTTATCAGCTTTCACTGTTTTAGTCTGGTTGTTGAACTGGACAGTAACTTTTTCATTTTTATCGGCCCATCCCCAAACCGGAATAGGTTTATCTCGTTGCAATACCATGTTGTCGCCGAATATATTAGGCAAACGTACGTTGGCAAAGGCTGCCGCTTGTAGGAGGCTGGCAGAAAGCAGTAGAACAGTTTTCTTCATGTCGTGGTACTTATTTGAATTGCGCTTAGAATATAAATGTAATAAAGACAATCTTAAAATTATATACAATTAATACTAAATAGTATAAAGCCCGACGGATGGGGCTGGGCTACATTTGTATAAAATTATTCAAAATGTCTACAGCCCAATCAACACCCCCACGGGTCTCTATAAATAAAAGAATTGTTAAGGAAACATATCCGGTATTGGAGATGACTTGTGCAGCCTGTGCCGTAAGCGTAGAATCAATGCTTAAATCAGTACCAGGAGTATCGTCGGCAGGCGTAAATTTTGCCAACCAAACAGCCTGGGTAGAGTACGATCCGGCACTGGCCAGTCCGGAAAGCTTACAAAGTACTGTTCGCAGTATCGGATACGATTTGCTTATAGATAAGGAAAACCAGGAAGAGGAACAGGCAAAAGCTCAGCAACAACATTATCAAAACCTTAAACGCCGGACAATCCTCGCAATTATCCTTGGGTTACCAGTAATGGTAATCGGAATGTTCTTTATGGATATGCCTTATGCTAATTTTATCATGATGGTATTATCCACACCTGTAGTATTTGTGTTGGGTCGCTCCTTCTTTGTAAATGCCTGGAAGCAAGCCAAACATCGTAAAGCCAATATGGATACTTTAGTAGCATTAAGTACAGGAATCGCCTGGTTGTTTAGTGCTTTCAATACTTTCTATCCTGAATTCTGGCACCAGAGGGGTTTACATGCTCACGTATACTTTGAAGCAGCAGCTGTTGTTATCGCATTTATTTCTCTCGGTAAATTACTGGAAGAAAAAGCCAAATCAAATACTTCTTCTGCCATTAAAAAATTAATTGGCTTACAACCTAAAACAGTATTGAGAGTTAAGGCAAATGGTGATACAGAAGAGATTCCAATTGCCTTAGTTCAACAATCAGATATTTTGGTCGTAAAACCAGGAGATAAAGTGCCGGTAGATGGTATGGTAACAGGTGGACAATCATATGTAGATGAAAGTATGATCACTGGAGAACCGGTACCTGTTTTGAAACAGGAAAACGAAAAAGTATTTGCAGGAACAATAAATCAGAAAGGAAGTTTTCAGTTTAAAGCCGAAAAAGTAGGAGCAGATACCTTGTTGGCACAGATTATTCGCATGGTGCAGGAAGCGCAGGGAAGTAAAGCACCGGTTCAGCAACTGGTAGATAAAATTGCCGGCATATTTGTTCCAATTGTAATTGGTATTTCCATCCTTACATTTTTAGCATGGATTGTATTGGGAAATGATAATGCTTTCACGCATGCATTACTGGCTGCAGTAACAGTGTTGGTGATCGCGTGTCCTTGTGCCCTGGGATTGGCAACTCCTACCGCCATCATGGTTGGAATAGGTAAAGGAGCCGAAAATAATATTCTGATAAGGGATGCCGAAAGCCTGGAGCAAGCCTATAAAGTAAATGCATTAATCCTTGATAAAACAGGAACTATTACAGAAGGTAAACCAACTGTTACAGAACTTTTCTGGAGCAATGATAAAGCCTCAACAGAAGCAAAAGTATTATATACAATAGAACAACAGTCGGAACATCCATTGGCCGGAGCAGTTGTTACTCATCTCGAAGGTACTGCCAGTGTAGCGTTGGAACATTTCGAGAGTGTTACCGGCCAGGGTGTGGTAGCGAGTTATCGGCATAAGAAATATTTTGTAGGTAATGCAAGATTACTGGCAGCAAACAACATCGTTGTAACGAAAGAGTTAGCAACTCAGGTAGCTGCATGGCAGGCAACAGCCCAAACCGTAATATTCTTTGCCAGTGAAGACGGAGTGTTAGGAATTATTGCGATAGCCGACCGCGTTAAGCCAGGGTCTGCAGCAGCAGTTGCAGCTTTGCAAAAAGCCGGAGTAACAGTGTATATGCTTACAGGTGATAATGAACATACGGCGGCCGCAGTGGCCAAACAAGTAGGTATAACACACTACAAAGCTGAAGTGATGCCATCAGAAAAAGCTGACTTTGTTAAATTATTGCAGGCAAAAGGAAAAGTAGTTGCAATGGCCGGAGATGGTATTAATGATTCACATGCATTGGCAGAGGCGGATGTAAGTATTGCCATGGGGAAAGGTTCTGATATTGCAATGGACGTTGCTAAAATGACCTTGATTACCTCAGATTTGAACAGTATTCCAAAAGCCTTGAAACTTTCTGGTAAAACCGTTAAAACAATTAAACAAAATCTGTTCTGGGCGTTTATATATAACGTTATAGGTATTCCAATTGCAGCAGGTATTTTGTATCCGGTAAATGGATTTCTGTTAGACCCAATGATCGCCGGTGCTGCAATGGCTTTAAGCTCTGTAAGTGTAGTAAGTAATAGCCTTAGATTAAAGATGGCGAAATTGTAAAAACAATAATTATGTAAGAGGATATATAAATTATATAACAATCTCCGCTATATATCAATCTACCTTTACAACATCAAATAAACATCAACATAAAATATTAAAAAAATAGAAAAATGGAAGCGAAATTCAAAACTAATATCAAATGTTCTGGTTGTGTAGCAACAGTTACTCCGGCATTAAACGAATTGGTAGGAAATGATAACTGGAATGTAGATACTCAACATCCTGATAAAATACTTACCATCAAAGGAGAAACCGATCTGAGTGAAGTCAGAAAGGCAGTAGAAAAAGCCGGTTATAAGGCTGTTTCAGTTACTGAATAGTTTTAACCCATTAATCATTTTTTATGAAAAAGATAATGCTTGCTCTGGTAGTGATGATAACAGCCCTCTTTCAAACAGCTGGGGCGCAACAGAGAGAAGTTTCTGCAACACTGGCTCCGATTCTTACACAATATTATAGTGTAAAGGAAGCTTTAGTGAATAGTGATGCTGCAACAACTGCCAGCAAAGCAAATGACCTGGCAGAAACTATACAGGCAGTAAGACTCAATTCCCTGCCAGCAGCCGAACAAGCAGCATTTGAACCAATTTCCGGTAAATTGCTTACAGATGCCCAGGCAATTGCAGAAACAAAAGATATCAACAAGCAAAGAGAAGCTTTCAAAAATTTATCTGATCATCTAACCACCTTAGCGAAAGCAGTTCCATTGTCTGTTAGCCCTATTTATCATCAATATTGCCCAATGAAAAAGGCATACTGGTTGAGCGACAACAGCACAATTAAGAATCCTTACTATGGTAAGCAAATGCAAACTTGCGGTAAGGTTACAGAAACTATCCAATAAGTATGAAAGCAGTATATCTGTATATCACATTAATGATCCTGTGCAGTGCTACCACTGCACAGGTTTCATCTCAGACCCCTCCAAAGGTTGTAAGATATGACCTTTACGTCGGTGATTCAATGGTGAACTATACCGGAAAAACAAAACATGCCCTCGTCGTAAACGGAACTACCCCAGGCCCCACACTTTATTTTACAGAAGGTGATACCGCCGAAATTCATGTTCATAATACTTTATCCGAAGAAACATCTATTCACTGGCATGGAATCAAACTTCCTAATCAATATGACGGAGTGCCTTATCTGACCACTCAACCTATTAAACCCGGACAAACACATATTTTCCGTTTCCCTGTTGTACAATATGGCACATACTGGTACCATAGCCACACCATGTTGCAGGAACAAAGTGGCTTACATGGAGCCATAGTAATGAGAAAACGTAATGAACAGCCGAAGAATGAATATACTTTATTATTGAGCGACTGGACCGATCTGCATCCTCATACCGTAAACCGTTATCTGCATAATGCCAATGACTGGTTTGCCATCAAAAAAGGATCTGTTCAAAGCTATGGAGAAGCCGCTAAAACCGGCTATTTCAAAACCAAACTTACCAATGAATGGAAACGTATGAATGCTATGGATGTTAGTGATGTATCCTACGAGCGTTTCCTGACAAACGGTAAGGAAACTGATGTACAACCACAATTTAAGAAAGGTGACAGTGTACACCTTCGGGTTGTTAACGGTAGTGCCTCTACGTATTTCTGGCTAAGATATGCAGGAGGAAAAATTACCGTAATTGCCAACGATGGAGCCGACGTAGAACCAGTGGTTGTAGACCGCTTGCTTATAGGTGTTTCTGAAACATATGATCTGATTGTGCCAGTACCGGAAAATATGCAGTATGAATTCATGGCTACAGCGGAAGACAGAACCAGATCAACTTCCCTCTGGTTAGGCGACGGTATGAAAATGCCACTAACGCCAATGCCTAAGTTGAAATATTTTGAGGGTATGAAGATGATGAATGGAATGATGAAAATGAATGGCGATCTGGATACCAGCTCAGGTATGCAAATGAGTAATCAGGTAATGGATATGAATACTGTAATGTATCCTGAAATGGATAATCCGATGCCTGCCAGTCATGAAGGACACGAAGGACATCAAATGGGAAACAGCTCCTCAGATATAGTAACATTGAATTATGGGATGTTGAAAGCTCCGGAAAAAACAACCTTACCGGAAGGACCTGTGAAGTTGTTGAATTTTGAACTAACCGGAAATATGAACCGTTATGTATGGAGCATCAACAATAAAACCGTTTCTGAAACTGATAAAATACTGATTAAGAAAGGAGAAATAGTGAGAATGGTCATCTTCAATAATACTATGATGCGCCATCCTATGCACTTACACGGCCATTTCTTCAGGGTATTGAACGGACAAGGAGAGTATTCGCCGTATAAAACAGTACTGGATATAATGCCTATGGAAGTTGATACGATTGAATTTGCGGCTACCGAAAGTGGTGACTGGTTCTTTCACTGCCACATTCTTTATCATATGATGAGTGGGATGGGTAGAGTATTCAGTTACGAAAACTCACCTCCAAATCCTGAAGTGCCAGATCCGAAAATGGCATACAGAATGTTGAAGAAAGACGACAGAATGCTGCATTTCATGGGAAGGGTAGGGCTGGAGAGCAATGGAAGTGATGGGGAGGTAATGTTGTCTAATACCCGTTATCGTTTATCCACAGAGTGGAGGATAGGTTTAAATGCCGATCATGGTTATGAAACAGAAAGCCATTTTGGTAGATATTTGGGTAAGATGCAATGGTTGTTTCCGTATATAGGCTGGGATTTTCGTTATCGCAGAATGAGAGCACCGGAAAAAAATCTGTTTGGTCAGATTAATACAAAAAACTATCGTCAGGTATTCCATGTAGGTCTGGAATATACATTGCCAATGCTGATTATTGCTGATGCGTCTGTTGATACAGAAGGAAAGTTAAGAGTTCAGCTTAGCAGAGAAGATGTTCCTGTAACAAGAAGATTGAGGTTTAACTTTATGGTTAATACGGATAAAGAATACATGGCCGGATTAAGATATATTGTTACAAGAAATTTGGCAATTTCAACACATTATGATAGTGATATGGGATATGGAGCGGGAGTAACTTTAAGCTATTAAAACTAACCTATATGAACCATCAGCATCACGAAATGCATAAGGATCACCAACATCATGAAATGCATAATGAGCAGCAAATCGATCATTCAGCACATGAAAATCATCACGATCATCATGCTATGATGATTGATGACTTTAGAAAGAGGTTTTATGTAGTGTTGGTTCTTACTATACCTATTATGTTATTGTCGAAGATGATTCAACATTGGTTAGGTATCAGTATTAGCTTTCCGGGAGATAAATATATTTTGCTTGCACTTTCCACTTTTGTGTTTGTATATGGAGGATGGCCATTTTTGAAAGGATTATGGGATGAGATTAAAGATCGTAATCCTGGCATGATGACCTTGATTGGGTTTGCTATTACTGTAGCTTATGTTTACAGTGTAGCTACAGTTTTGGGATTATCAGGGATGGATTTCTTCTGGGAACTTACTACTCTTATTCTTATAATGCTGTTAGGGCACTGGATAGAAATGAAATCTATTGTTAGTGCCAGCAGGGAGCTTGAGTTACTGGTGAAACTGATGCCCGATATCGCTCACCTGGTTCAGGGTAATCAGACTACCGATGTAAAGACAACCTCCTTAAAACCTGGTGATATTGTATTGATCAAACCCGGTGAAAAAGTGACAGCAGATGGTGATATTAGTGAAGGAACCACCTCTTTGAATGAAAGTATGCTTACCGGTGAGTCGAAACCCGTGCAAAAGCAACAGGGCGATAAAGTAATAGCCGGGTCTATAAATGGAAACGGTGCGATTAAGGTAACGGTATCGCATAGTGCTGCTGATTCATATCTTTCGCAGGTTGTGAAACTGGTACAGGATGCACAGAAATCGAAATCAAAAACTCAATTACTGGCCGATAAAGCAGCTCGTTGGCTTACGATTATAGCGATCGTTTCGGGTATTGTTACTTTCCTGTATTGGTGGTTCGATGGTAAGGATTTGTCTTTCGCTATTGAACGAATGGTTACAGTTATTATTATTTGTTGTCCACATGCCTTAGGATTAGCGATTCCTCTTGTTATTGCCAAATCAACGGCCTTATCTGCAAAACATGGATTACTAATTAAGAACAGAACTGATTTTGAGAACTCGCGTAAAATAACCACCTTGGTTTTTGATAAGACAGGAACATTAACAGTTGGGCGTTTTGAAGTATCCAGGTTAAAATCTCTGGAATCAGAATTTTCTGAAAATGAAATTGTAAGGTTAGCCGCAGCTGTAGAAGGAAGTTCCGAGCATCCTATTGCAACCGGAATAATGGAAAAGGCGAAAAGCCTGAAGGTTTCAGTGCCTGCGGCACAGAATGTAAGTGCAATTACCGGCAAAGGAATTAAAGGTAATGTAGAAGGAACAGAGGTATCAGTAGTTAGTCCGGCATTCATTAAAGAACAATTTCCTTCACTGCATATAGATGATAATATTCAAACAGGGGAAACAGTTGTTTACCTGGTTGTGGGTAAAACCGTAGCCGGGTATATAGCGTTGGCGGATCAGATCAGACCTGAATCTCCGGCAGCTATAGCATCATTGAAAAAGATGGGTATTAAAACTATTTTGCTGACAGGTGATAATAAAATAGTTGCTGAGAGTGTGTCTGATAGCTTAGGAATGGATGGATTTATAGCGGAGGTTTTACCACATCAGAAATTGGAAAAAATAAAGGAATTACAATCGCGGGGCGAATTTGTGGCTATGACTGGCGATGGTATTAATGATGCTCCTGCTTTAGCCCAGGCAAATGTTGGAATTGCAATAGGTAGTGGCAGTGATGTTGCTGCTGCCACCGCGGGCATTGTATTAGTGAATAGTAACCCGCAGGATGTAGTTAGCCTGATTCAGTTTGGAAAGGCTACCTATCGGAAAATGATTCAAAATCTTGCATGGGCAACCGGCTATAATGTAATAGCCATGCCATTGGCAGCAGGTGTTTTATATCATCAGGGTATATTATTGAGCCCTGCCGCCGGTGCTGTATTAATGACTGTAAGTACAGTTGTTGTAGCAATTAATGCCAGCACCTTAAAGGTTCGTAAATAAGTTACAGAGGGCCGTGGCTAACGAGCTTACCGGCTTTGTAGACCTCTGAAATCTTACGTGTATTGATTATGTTGTTTGATGGATTATCATTTAAGATGAGGAGGTCTGCAATTTTCCCTTTTTCTAGAGTGCCATATTTTTTCTGTATTCCAATGGCCATTGCAGCATTTTTAGTTGCAGCAGTTATGGCTTCCATAGGAGTTAATCCTGCAAGAACAAGTAATTCCATTTCCAGGTGTTCTGAAAATCCTTGAGTTCTGACATTATTGGCCCCGGAATCGGTACCCAGTGCAATGATTACCCCTGCATCATGCAGTTTTTTTACATTTTTTAAGGCTGTTTCAAAAGCGCGTTGATTCCTTGGATTTACTTGTTCCTGAAGGTTATTGACCAGGAAATCATAGACTCCGGGCTCCAGTGAATGCAGGAAGAACGGATCGTTTATCCAGGGTGGTAAATTCGTGTAGGCGACAGCGTATTTATCTAATGCGAGTGTAGGTATATAGATGATGTTGTGATGTTTGATTTGTTGGGCTGTTACGTCGTTTACCACCTGATCCCTAATGCTATGAGCCATAATATCGAGCCCGTCATTGAGCAATCTTTCTGCATCTGCAACATAGTAAAGATGTGCTGCAACTCTAATGTTATGGTCATGTGCCCTTTTAATAATAGCGCTGTAAATACTGCTATCCATTTTGGGAATTCCTCCGCCAAAATTATCTACCCAGATTTTTATCGCATCAGGATGTAGGGTTGCAAGGCTATCTACGGCTTTTATAGCATGTTCCTGGCTGGTTGGTCTGTAAAGGAATTTGCCAGAAGGAGGGCCGTTAGGAATGCTAAACCCATAACCGGCAGTAAATATTCTGGCTCCGGGGAGTTGTCCATTTATGGAGGAATCGCGTAATCCACTTTCGAATAGCATTGGTTCATCAGTTCCCATTACCAATACATTGGTAATGCCGTAATCGGTATATTTCTTTAATTGATTGAGAATATTTTCTCTGGTATAGGCAGGTTTCGGGCCAATCATTCCCAGATGTACGTGGGCACTGATAATGGCAGGCATAATAGTTTTACCGTTACAGTTGATAACCCGTGCATCTACTGCTTTAATATTTGGACCTATATCGATGATCTGATCATTTTTGATCAATATATCAGTGTGTAGTAAAGGTTTTCCTCCGTTACCATCAATAATAGTTGCATCTTTTAAGAGAAGCAGAACATCCTTGTTGGGGCTGAAGCTTAGCAAAGGAAGTAATAGTATTATTAATAGGAAATAACTCTTTTTCATACTAAAAGATAATTATTTCCACGCTTAAATTAAAATCAAAAAGGAGTTGCTCCAATTAGAAACAACTCCTTTAAGTAAAAGCACCTACTTTTCGTATTACCTTTCTCCGGGTATTACAGAAATAGTATGTCGGTGGCCTCCACGTAAAACGTCAACGGTTACTCTTTTTCCGATTTGTTTATCGGAGAGAAGTGAGTGTAGGACATCTACTGAGGCGACAGGCTGACCATCAAATATTACAATAATATCGTTGAGCCGAAGTTCGCTGTTATAAAAATTTCCGTCAGGTACGATTTCATACACATAAACGCCGGTACTGATCGTTAGTTTATTAGCGGCAATCATTCTGCTGCTTAAGGGAACCTGCTGGGCAGCAATTCCTAGCTGTGCTCTGCGGATTCTTCCGTTCAGGATCAGTTGTCCAACTATTTGAGCGGTAAGGTTAGAAGAAATGGCGAAGCATAACCCCTGGGCAGTAGAAATCATGGCAGTATTGACGCCAATTACCTGGCCTGAAGAATTGACCAATGGTCCACCACTGTTACCCGGATTTAGTGCGGCATCTGTTTGAATGACATTATCTATTAATCTGCCATTACTGGCGCGTAATGTTCTTCCCAGTGCACTAACTACACCGGTGGTTACAGTATATTGTAAACCCATTGGGTTTCCTATGGCAATGGCAATTTGTCCAACCTGTAAAGTGGATGAGTCGGCGAGTTGCAAGGCTTTAAGTCCGCTTTCATCAACTTTTAAAACGGCCAGATCGGTAGAAGGGTCTGTTCCTTTGATTTCGGCAGTGACTTTTCTACCATCTACAAAGGAGACTTTAATGCTATCTGCATTTTCTACAACGTGGTTGTTGGTAATAATAAACCCGTCGGAAGAAATTATAAACCCGGAACCGGATCCTGATTGAGAACGTTCTTGTTTGGTACGTTGATCTTTCACTTTTTTCTCAACGGAAATATGTACCACCGATTCAGCCACGGAGCCTACTACTCCTGTAACAGTTTGAGAGTAGGCATCTAATAATCCCGCATCCTGAGATGGGGTTTGCGACAAAAAAGAAATCAAGTGTTCCATAAGTTAGAATGCTTCAAATTTACTTCCAGAGGCAGATTGATGTCTTTTTGGCACTTGTGGGTGCAGGAATCTGACAATATTACTATTTGGTTAATAGGAAAATTCACTATTATTTGCCTATTTTGACGCTTTATGCGTTGCTCTAATCTAGTTGTATGTCAGGAGTAGAATATCAGAAATGGTGGGATGCTGTATGGAGGGAGGACGATCAGGCATCTTTTCGCCAACTTTTCAACCATTTTTATAAGGGGTTGGTACGCTTTGCGATAGACCTGGCAGCTGGCAGGGAAGCAGCTGAAGAAATTGTATCTGATGTATTTATTCAACTTTGGAAAAACAGACAACACAACGAAAGAATTCAACATATCAAAACCTACTTATATACTTCCGTCAGAAATCGTTGTTATAACCATCATAGAGATTCTTTTAAACACCAATGGCAGGCGATAGAGGATGTTGAAGAATCGTTGCCTGGCGAAATACACACCCATTTAGAGTATAAGGAAATGCAGGAGTGGCTGGATCTTGCTGTCAGAAAACTTTCTCCCCAGGCCAAAACAATATTCAGATTAATAAGAGAAGAAGGGTTTAAGTATAAAGAAGTAGCCACTATCCTCGATATTTCTCCAAGAACAGTTGAAACCCAATTGGTAAGAGCTACCAATAGATTGCGCCTTGCATTAGAGCAATACAATGCTCATATGAAGCAACTTTCCGCACGTTAAAAAAAATTTTTTGCCTTTGTAGGTAATCGCCATTTTTTCGGTGTCTCTACTTCTGAAGCATTACTGTTTTCAAATTAATCGGTATATGGAGAATCATCGGTTAGATGAATTGATAAGTGCAAAACTTGCCGGAGTACTGGATGAAGAAGGAAGTAAAGAACTGGAAGACTTACTTGCTAAAAATCCTGATCAATTGCTGATAATGCAGCAACTGGAAGAGTTCTGGCACAATAAACCTGCCATTGAAACACCCGATCCGGTTGTTTTTGAAGCGATACAGGAAAAGATATCCGAAAAGCCAGTACGAAGATTATGGATGAGGTGGGCCATTGCCGCTGCAATCATTGGGGTACTTGGCTTTGCTGGTTATCAACTGAAGCCTTCATCTGTTTCATTGCAGCAAGAACAGGTACAAACGGTGAAGGGGGAACGCCGGCAATTCATACTCCAGGACGGTACTAAAATTTACCTGAATGCAGAGAGTAAGATCACCTGTAACTTCACCAAAACCAGCCGCGAAGTATGGCTGACGGGTGAAGCTTATTTTGATGTAGCCAAAGAAGCCGCCCGACCATTTACGGTGCATGCCCGCACAATACACGTGACGGCACTGGGAACGGCATTCAATATTAAAGCCTATTCAAATGACCATGAGCTGGAAACTACTTTACTTGAAGGACTCGTTGAAGTATCAGAAGATCAGCATCCTGAAGAAAGGATAAGATTACAGCCACTAGAGAAAATTGCTTATAAAATCACATCAATAAACTCAAATAAAATCACTGCTACATCCCTTGGTGTTTTACCTGTAAAACATATAGTTCCGGATATTAAAAGCCAGGACAGTATTGTAAAAGAAACAGCCTGGATCAATAATCGTCTCGAATTTGATATGCTACGGTTTGAAGAACTTGCATCACTTTTTGAACGTTGGTATAACGTAAAAATTATCATCCAAAATAATAAAGCTAAAGACTACATTTTCAGCGGTTCATTTGCTACAGAAACTATTGATCAGGCATTATCCGCGTTACAACTAACAGAAGACTTTAGTTTCGAACACAAAGACACGCTAGTTATTATTCATTAAAAAAAATTGTTATTAACAGTTCTGGACGTATGAAAAGCTAAAAAAACAAAAACTGTTCAATGAAAAAAAACAGGAAATGCTGCGAACATTTCCTGCGAAAGGCTAATCAGCAATGTGCCCGCTCCATTGGCAAACGGACGGCAGGCCTTTGCTATTGTTTCACCTATTATCACAAATTTATGGAAAAAGTCAACCCGTCGGATACTTGCCGTCGAAGATCTGCTTTATGCAAGTACTTACTCATTATGAAGCTATCATTCTTTATTGTATTCCTTTCATGTATGCAAGTTGCTGCCGCTGGTTACTCCCAGCGGAAGATCAGTATTAAAATGAAGGACACAGAAATTAAAAAAGTCCTTGACCGTATTGCTAATCAGTCTGATGTCCATTTCCTGTATAGCAACAGGAAAGTGGATCTCCATCAGAAAATTAGCGTGTGGGCCAACGAAGAATCTCTTGATGTAGTCTTAAATAAAGTCCTGAATGGTTCCGGTTTTACCTGGCAGGAATTAGATAATCAACTGGTGGTTATCTTACCAAGTAGTACCGCCTGGGATAATATTAAAGTAAAAGGTAAGATTACAGGAGCTGATGATAATATTCCTCTACCCGGTGTAACCGTTCAGGTAAAAGGAACAACAATTGGTACGCTTACAGATGAAAACGGAAATTTTACACTTGATGCCCCGGCAGGTGGACAGCTAATTTTCAGGTATGTAGGATATGAAGTGCTTGAAATGCCTGTAAAGGCGAATATGGATGTACAGCTGAAAAAATCTTCCAGTGCACTTACAGAAGTAGTAGTAATCGGGTATGGAGTAACACAGAAGAAAGACCTTACCGGATCAGTGGTAAGTGTTACTCCCAAAGAGTTTAACAAAGGAATTATAAGTAATCCCGTACAGGTTTTACAAGGTAAGGTAGCCGGCCTGGTTATCAGCAAACCGGGTGGAAATCCTAATGGCAAAGTTAGTATAAGCCTCAGAGGAGCCTCTTCCCTCAGTGCCAGCAGTCAACCTTTATTTGTAGTAGACGGAATTCCGGGAATCGATATAAATGCAGTACCGCCGGATGACATTGTTTCGATAGATGTATTGAAAGATGCTTCCGCCGCTGCTATATATGGTTCCAGAGGCGCTAACGGGGTAATAATCGTAACAACCCGCCGCGGAAAAGATGGTGCGCCTCAGGTATCATATAGCGGATATGTGGGGATCGACAAAATTTCGAATACCTATGGAGTATTAAACGCAGATCAGTACCGTCAGTATTTGAAAGACAATAACATTAATCCAACCGGTTTCGATCTGGGTTCTTCTACCAATTGGCAAAAGGCTGTTACCCGCACCGGGCTTAGTCATAGTCATAATCTTTCGATGAGCGGAGGAAAAGATAATACCAGATACAGTGCCTCTGTTAATTACCTTAATAATGAGGGCATTGTAATAAACTCAGGTTTAGAAAGAATGATAGGCCGCATTACCCTGGATCAGGGAATGTTTGATAACCGTTTACGTCTGGGATTATCAATGAACTATGTTGGAGAAAAAAACAGATATACAGGACAGGACCCTGATGGAAATGGTGATAACAGAATCTGGGAACAAATGATTGCCTACAATCCAACTGCTCCTGTTTATAATGCAGACGGAACTTTTTTTGAGAAGCTGGATATTAATGACAACTACAATCCCGTAGCTCTAGCTAACCAGATAAAACATCAAAGGGCAATGAATAAATTCATAGGTTCTGCAAAAGCAACCTATGATATTACAAAACACCTGACCTATGATTTATTATTAGGGCTTGAAAGAGCATCCAGCGATCGTGGATTGTATTATTCTAAAGAATCTCCTGTTACCGAAGGTGCCGGAAGCAATGGTACTGCTACCCGTGCCTCAAAAACCTGGGATAACAAAACATTGGAAACCTATTTTACATACAACCAGCAATGGCAAAGGAGTATCCTGAAAGTAACCGCAGGGTATTCCTATCAAAACTTCTTTACAAACAGCATGTCGGCCGGCAATACGCAATTTGTATCCGATATCTTTAGCTATAATAACTTAGGAGCTGGACAGGGAGATCAGCCTGCCGTATCTTCCGGCGCGGAAGAGAATTCCCTCGTTTCCTTTATTGGTCGTGCCTTCTACAGCTACCACGATAAGTACTTGTTAACAGGTACCGTCCGAAGAGATGGTTCCACCCGTTTTGGTAAAGATCGTAAATGGGGAACATTTCCTTCAGCATCATTGGCTTGGCGCTTAACTCAGGAACCATTTCTTCAAAACAGTAATTGGTTACAGGACTTGAAATTTCGTGTAGGCTATGGCGTAACTGGTAACCAGGAAATCCAGAACTATAAATCACCTCTTACCTATGCACCAGGTGGTAAAGTTTTGGATAATGGTCGTTGGGTTACTTCTTACCAGATCGGACAGAACGAAAATCCTAATCTGCGCTGGGAATCAGCCGCCCAGTTCAACGCCGGGTTCGACTTCACCATGTTTAAAGGCCGGCTCAATGGAACTATAGAATATTACGATAAGAGAACCAAGGATCTCTTGTTTAATTACAACGTACCATCACCTCCTTATCTATTCCCTACAATGCTTGCCAACGTAGGAAAGATCAGTAATAAGGGGCTTGAGCTTTCTTTAAGCGGTGCAGTTATTGAACATAAAAACTTCAGCTGGAATGCTTCTTTTAACATCTCCCGCAACTTTAATAATATTGTCTCCATTGCCAATGATCAATTCAAAAGTGATGCAATTTATGATGGAACAGTTGGTGCAAGAGGGCTAACTGCCGTGCAGATTGTAAAAGTGGTACCCGGATATTCAATCGGTACTTTCTATATACCTCATTATATTGGAATTGATGCCAATGGTAATCAACAGTTCGAGGATATAGATAAAAGCGGTGGGTTCGATTTTCGTAGCGATAGCCGGGTTGCCGGTAATGGATTGCCGAAATACCAGGCTGGATTAGCTAATACTTTCAGATATAAAAACTTCGATTTAAACTTCCTGTTACGTAGCCTTTTCGGTTACCAAATATTTAATGCAACAGATCTGGTACTGAGCGACCGTTTCAGTCGCCTGCCTGGCCGAAATGCGATGGCCAGGTATGCCGACAGCAAAATTAAAGGCACTTATGTATCAGACAGATTTATTGAAAATGGTGCTTTCCTGCGTTTAGACAACTTCACATTTGGCTACAATATTCCGGCAGCCAATAGTAAGTTGTTCGCCAATCCAAGAGTATATATTTCTGGTCAGAACCTCTTTATCCTGACCAAATACACCGGCCTTGATCCAGAGTTACCCATTGATGGCCTTGCACCAGGCATCGATAACCGTAACGTATATCCAAAAACAAGATCTTTTGCAGTAGGCTTTACGGTTAATTTCAAATAATAAAACAGGAACAACATGAAAATCAAATCGCTTAAATATATACTGCTGGCTGGTATAGCCACTTCTTTCTTCAGTTGTACAAAACTGGATGAGACCTTTTACGACAGAGGAACAGATGAAAACTTCCTCAAAACCGAAGATGAGCTGAATGCCTTTGCAAACAATGCATATGCTAAATTAAGAGGATATCGCGATAGCTACTGGAAGATGAATGAGGTAACCACCGACGAAACTACGGTTCCTTCGAGAGGAGCTGATTGGAATGAAGGTGGGTTATGGCGTGTATTAATCAGCCATGAGTTTCCGATACCACATCAGTATATCAATGATATGTGGAACTTCATTTACAGGGATGGTGTAAATCCTGTGAATGCAATACTACAGAAACTGGAAGAGTCGACCGTTGTGCTACCGACTAAAGACCAGATCATAGCTCAAATGAAAGTATTGCGTGCATTTCATTATTATCTGGCTATGGATGCATTTGGAAATATTCCTATCGTAACTTCTTTTAAACAAACAGATCCACCGACTAATACACCAAGAGCGCAGGCCTTTACTTTTGTGGAGAAGGAAATCCTCGACAACATCAATGGTTTACCTGCTACCCTGAATACTAAAAACTACGGGAAAGTAACTAAGGGTATGGCTTTCATGTTACTGGCAAAATTGTATGCCAATGCGGAAGTATATACCGGTGCTGCCAGGTGGAACGACTGTATTAAGATGTGTGATTCCGTTACCAAACAAGGTTATCAGCTGGAAGCAAACTACTTCAATAATTTCTCTACTCATAATGAAGATTCAAAAGAGAATATTTTTGTAGTGCCTTACGATGCCATCAATGCAAAAGGTATGATGCTCCATTATCTTACACTACACTATAACAGCAGGTATACCTACGGGCTACCTAGTTCGCCATGGAATGGCTGGTGTACATTGCAGGCTTTCTATGAAGCGTATGAAGATACAGACAAGCGTAAAACCATGTTCCTGGAAGGACAACAATATTCACAGGATGGAGTTGCGCTTAAGACAGAACAAGGCGATCCGCTAATTTTTACCCGTACCATTAATGATCTGGCGGATGCAAAACAAACAGAGGGAGTACGTATTGTGAAGTATGAAATTCAGAAAAACACTCCTTATTCCGATCAGGATAATGATCTTGTAATTTTCCGTTATGCCGATGCATTAATGCTGAAAGCAGAAGCTTTATTACGTACCGGACAGGAAGGGGATGCGCTGATTTTAGTTAACAATGTGCGTGCCCGTAATTTCGAAGGAGCTAATCCATTAAAATCATTAACACCTGATATTTTATTGGCAGAGCGGGGCCGCGAATTTATTTGGGAAGGTTGCAGAAGACAGGATTTGATTCGTTTTGGAAAGTGGAATAGTGCATGGCAATTCCATCCGGCAGATGCAGAATATCGCAAATTGTTTCCGATTCCGCAGGCACAGTTGGATGCTAATCCTAATCTGAACCAGAACCCAGGTTATATTAAATAATAAAAATCCAAACAAGAAGGTGTTGGCTATAACATAGTCAATACCTTCTTTTGGTATGTTGATATTATTCTGTTCTCAGGTTTTTTACCGGATTTGAGAAAGCAGCTTTAATGGATTGTGTGCTCACAGTTGTGATAGTAATCAGCAGAGCCAGCAAAGCGGTACCAATAAATATAAAAGGACTGATGCTAATATGGTAGTCGTATTTATTTAGCCAGCTACTCATTATCCATAGTGCGATAGGAGAAGCAATGAGGCAGGCTAGTAATACTATCCAGATAAATTCTGTCGACAATAAAACCCATAAATGTAAAACAGAAGCTCCTAAGACCTTTCTGATTCCTATTTCTCTGGTTCTTCTGTGTGCAACATACATGGCCAGTCCAAACAATCCAAGGCAGGAAATTAGGATGGCCAGAACGGAGAAAATGATTGCCAGTTTGCCTACCTGTTTTTCTGTCTCAAATTTTTTGGCAAAATCCTGGTCTGTAAAAGTGTAGGAAAATGGTAGAGAAGGATCGTATTTTTCAAATATAGCTTTTACCTTATTAAGAGCCAGTGATGTATTTATAGTGGGTTTTATGCGTAATAGTATTGCATTGGAATGTTGTACACCAAACATGATAAAGCGGACAATGCTTCTGAATCGGAATGTATATCTTATGGCTATTCACCTACTCGAATATTTATTCGGATTTACTTAGGCCAGGCTTTCTTATAAGCTTTTATCTTCATTGGTAAAAATGTTTTTTTGTGCATATTCGGGAAGTCTGCATTATATAAAGTGAAAATATCATTATTGTGGCTAATAGAAGTTATTAATTTTGGAGATTCAACGATCTAAATTCTCTGTTATGAAAAAATGCTGGATAGGAGCCTTCCTGTTGTTGTTTAGTGTATCTCTCTCCGCACAGAAAAAATATGAGGCAAATTGGAATTCTCTGAATACGAGGGGAATACCTACCTGGTTTAATGATGCGAAATTCGGAATATTTATTCATTGGGGCGTATATGCGGTACCGTCATTTGCGGTAGTGGCACCGGGAGGATATTCTGAATGGTATTGGTATACATTAAACAGTGGTAATAAGGCGAATATTGAGTTCCACGAGAAGAATTTTGGTAAAAATTTCCCGTATCAGAACTTTGAAAAGCAATTTACTGCCTCTCTTTATAATCCTGAACAGTGGGCAAATGTTTTCCGCAGATCAGGAGCTAAATATGTAGTACTTACTTCCAAACACCACGAAGGTTATTGCCTGTGGGATAGTAAAGAGGCTGATGCAGCATGGGGCCGTCCCTGGAATGCAGTTACAGGAACACCGAAGCGCGACTTGTTGGGGGATCTTACTAATGCTGTAAGAAAAGAAGGATTGCGTATGGGCTTTTATTACTCTTTATACGAATGGTATAACCCTATCTGGCAGAAAGATAAAGCTAAGTATGTAGATGAGGTGATGACTCCACAGTTTAAAGACCTTGTTACAAAATACAAACCTTCTGTTATCTTCTCAGATGGAGAGTGGGATCAGTCGGATACTGCCTGGAAGAGCCCTTCCTTGCTGGCATGGTTGTTTAACGAATCACCGGTAAAAGATGAGGTAGCAGTTGATGATCGTTGGGGAAATAACACAAGAGGAAATAATAACGGATCTACCTATCTGACATCTGAATATGGAAGCGGAATGCAGCCAGGTGTAATCTGGGAAGAGAGCCAGGGTATCGGACAATCATATGGTTATAACCGTATGGAAAGTGCAGATGATTACAAAAAGAGTGCAGAGGTAATCCTGATGCTGGTTGATATTGTATCCCGTGGTGGCAACCTGTTATTGGATATAGGCCCAACAGCCGATGGACGTATTCCTGTTATTATGCAGCAAAAACTGTTAGACATTGGAAAATGGCTGGATGTAAATGGTGAAGCTATCTATAATACAAAACCATACAAGGTTTCCCGTCAATGGAGTAGCACAAATATTCCGGCAACAGACAAGGAAGCGTATATGTCGAAATACAAGGTGTCTGAGCTGGTGAAACCATCTAAAGAGCATGCAAATATCGAAATGTTCTTTACTGCGAAGCCAGGGGTTTTATATTGCTTCCTGCCTTCTTTCCAGGATAAGGTAGTGATTAAAGATTATCCTCAAACCAGCAAAAAAGCTACCATTGAGGTATTAGGTACTAAAAAGGTAATCAATTGCAATTCTAAGGGTAAAGATCTGGTAGTGGATCTGTCGAACTTACGACCAGGTGATATTGGAGAAGGGCCGATTGTGATTAAATTGAAAGGTTAGGCATTAAAGTATATTTAACTCAAAGGCTTATCAGAATTAAATTTCTGGTAAGCCATTTTTATTTTGGATATTACAAAAATGTTGTTGGGATCCAAAGTTGTCAGGCTTCTGAATATTGTAAATATGGGTGCCGCGAATACACGGAAAATGGATGAAAATGAAATCATTTACTAGTTTAAGCATATTGATTGCATGCATCGTTATATATACTTCAACTCAGGCACAGAGTGGCCGGCAGAGTAGGTGCAGCGTGATTATAGATCCCAGCTACAATGGCAAGGTTGGCATTTATAATAGCGCCTTTAAGTTAGTTAAATATCTGAAACACAGTGAAAGTAAAGAAGAAGACGATTGTTTGGTATTTAGTATTAAAGGTGAAAAT
The DNA here is from genome assembly GCF_003419895.1 of Chitinophaga silvatica. Lineage (GTDB taxonomy): Bacteria > Bacteroidota > Bacteroidia > Chitinophagales > Chitinophagaceae > Chitinophaga > Chitinophaga silvatica. Next base: position 492,292 of record NZ_QPMM01000001.1, read on the forward strand.
GATAGTATGTTTTTCGGAACAATAGGTTATGCTATTGCGGGATCTAAACAGGATGGCTGGATAAAAAAAACAAAATACATTGGCCTATATTCCAGGGCATATAATGGTGATCTATTAGTTTATGAATTGCCGGATATAAAATCTAAGAAAACTGTCATAAAAGAATACCTGGTGGATTTATTACCGGTAATAAGTTGCAGAAATGGATGGGTTAAGGTTATTATAAAGTTGGATAATAAAACTATTTCGGGTTGGCTGCCTCCGGAGATGCAGTGTGATAATCCATTTACAACATGTAACTAGAAAAAAAGATTATTTTTTCTATATTTATTGAAAACCCAACTCCACGATTATGAATAGAAGAGATTTTCTTACCAAAGGTAGCTTTGCACTTGCCGGTCTATCTTTTACTTCCCGGTTATACGCTATGAGCGTATCTAAGCCAATATTAGGGGTACAGCTTTATTCTATCAGGGATGATATGAAGAAAGACCCTGCCAATACGCTGAAGCAGTTATCGGCAATGGGCTATAAATATGTAGAACATGCAGGATACAGAAACCGCCAATTCTATGGTTATTCGGCAAAAGACTTTAAGAAACAGTTAGATGATCTTGGCCTGTTAATGCCAAGTGGCCACACTGTTTTAGGGAAACAGCATTGGGATGCAGCCAAAAAAGACTTTACCGATGAATGGAAATATACTGTAGAGGATGCCGCTGCAGTAGGTCAGCATTATGTGATAAGTCCATGGTTGGATGAATCATTGCGCAATGATTATGATAGTTTCATGGCTTTCATGGATATTTTCAATAAAAGTGGCGCCTTATGTAAGCGTTCCGGAATGAAGTTCGGTTATCATAACCATGATTTTGAGTTTAGTAAACAAATAAACGGTAAAAAAATATTCGATCTGATACTTCAGAGTACAGATCCGACTTTAGTTACCCAGCAGTTGGATATAGGTAATATGTATCATGCTGGTGGGGTTGCCTTAGATATTATGAAGCAGTATCCGGGCAGATTTGAGCTGATGCACGTGAAAGATGAAATAAAAGCTGCAAAAGGTGGAGAAATGGGGCATGAATACGAGAGCACAGTACTTGGGAAAGGAATAATTCCGGTGAAGGAAATATTAGAGGTAGGAAAGAAGAATGGAACAAGATATTTTATCATCGAACAGGAATCCTATCAGGGGCAGGCGCCTATAGATGCTGTAAAAGATGATTTAATCGTAATGAAGAAATGGGGATTTTAATATCCCCATTTTTTTATCATCTTGTGGAATGAAAAAAATATTTCTTACTGCTTTTATTAGCCTATCCACAATGGCTACAATGGCTCAAAAAAGTTGTCCGGTTATTCCTCAGCCGCAACAATCAAAACACCTCTCAGGAGCCTTTACTTTAAGTGAACAAACAGTTATTCAAATTCAGGACACATCATTTTACGGCCAGGCTAAATATTTGCAACAGTGGATGCTGAATATGTATGGAGTAATGTTGCCAATAGGAAGGGCCAATAAAACAAGTACAATCCGACTTGAGAGGAAAAATGGTACCGGAAAACCTGATGCCTATACTTTGACGATGTTGCCCAACCAGGTAACGATAGGATCTGCCAGCGCAGAAGGGATCATTAATGGAATTGCAACCTGGATCCAGCTGTCGGCCTCCGGGAATTATCAGCAACATCAGCTACTGATAGACTGCTGGTCGATCACCGATGCTCCATTATACACCTGGAGAGGTTTATTATTGGATGAATCCCGCTTTTTCTTTGGCAAAGAAAAAGTAAAGTCAATTTTGGACTGGATGGCCATTTATAAACTTAATCGCTTTCATTGGCATCTGACGGATGCACCAGGGTGGAGACTAGAGATCAAACAATATCCATTACTAACTACGGTGGGAGGAATTGGTAATCATCATGACAGTAAAGCTCCGGCCACCTATTACACGCAGGAAGATATCAGGGAAATTGTAGTTTATGCTGCACAACGTGGTATTACTATTATTCCGGAGATCGATATGCCAGGGCATGCCAGTGCATCCAACAGAGCTTATCCGGAGTTTGATGGAGGAGGAACTGATAAATATCCTCAGTTTACCTTCAACCCGGGAAAAGAATCTACCTACCAATATTTAAGCAATATTTTGAAAGAAACCAGACAATTATTTCCAGGGGGTATTATTCACATAGGAGGTGATGAAGTTACTTTTGGCAATGCAGGCTGGGATAGCGACACAGGAATTATTCGCTTAAAAGCTGCGCAACAATTAAAGACAAGAAAAGAAGTGGAAGACTACTTTGTGCAGCGTATGGCCGATACAGTTATAAAACTAAACAGTAAGGTTATGGCCTGGGATGAAGTAGCAACAGCCTCTTTGCCGCCAGCTAATACTATTGTTACCTGGTGGAGACAGGAAAAACCAGAGAATCTGAAAATGGCTTTGGACAAAGGATACCAGGTGGTTTTATGTCCGCGTATTCCTTTTTATCTCGACTTTGTTCAGGATAGTACACATAAAATTGGACGTAGATGGAATGGAGGATATAATGATCTTAAAACAGTTTATAATTTTGATGCCAATCAGTTGCCTGTTGTGTCGCAGCATGCTGGCCAGATCTTAGGTATTCAGGCTTGTGTGTGGACGGAAACCGTACAAAACAGTAAGCGTCTGGATTTTCTACTGTTTCCAAGAATAGCGGCAGTAGCAGAAACAGCGTGGACTAATCCTTCTCAAAGGAATTATAATGATTTTGTAGTCAGACTTAAAGCGCATTTAGGATATTATGAAAAGGAGCATCTTTATTATTTTGATGCAGATCATCCGGAGAAGCATAAAGAGAATGGGGTAAATTAATTAAACAAAAGAGTGCGGGAATAATTTCCGCACTCTTTTTTAATAAACATTATTTTTTAGATGTATCATTAATATAAAAATAGGTGATGAAAAAAATTAGAATGCAAGCATTGTTAATTATCTTATTAATAGATTTTATATTAACTTTTCTCATAGTGAAAATTTCAATTTTTACTATGAAACCCTATATGCAGGAGATGTATGACAAACTTACAACTACTGATTATAAAGGGGTAATTAGTATGGGTGAAATATCGATGTTAATGTTGGTTCTGAACATAAGGTTTTTAATTGGGTTAAGTGTTTCCTCTTTATTAATGCTTCTTTTTTTACTGAGATTAAAGAAATACTATTGGGAACTATTGTTCTCATATTTAATATTGTTTGTTGTTCTTGTGGCATTGGTAAGATTTACCCATTGAAAGAAGAAAGTAATACATATTTTATCGGAGAAATGATACTACCTATGAAAATTGAAACCGTAAATTTTAATACTATATTTATCGAGTTTTATAAAATACAGGATATTGTATTTAAACCTTAAAAAAATAGTTAATTTTCGTAGCATGTAACTGTTTTTGCATTACGCATTGTATTTGTTGATTCCCTGGAGCATTGTTCCAATAATTATTGAATACTATATTACCTATACTTTTAAAGCACTAAAAATTATTACAGTTGAAATAAATTAAATGATCATTAAATGAAAAAATTATCCCTATTAGTTTGTCTTTTATCCCTTTTCTGCTTTAAATCAATTGCCCAGTCACCAAACCTCTATGAACGTACAATAGTATTTCCTCCAAACTATGCGGTTGGTGATTATGTACAGTTCCTTTCTGTTGCACCATATGGCGCTTGGGCAGGAGGATATTATGAAGTATCAATTGCCTATACACGTGGAAACGTTGCAGCTGCATCAACGCATATAGTTAGCATATCCCATTCAAATCCATCGCTTTGGAGAGAAGCCGGGAAAATAAACAGTAATCCTTATGCCTCTGGAGGGCAAACTAGTTTTACTGTGGATATAAATACTGCTTATACAGCTGCGGCACTACGTATCAGGGCAACAGCGGTAAGTGGCGTAACAACTGATACTCTTCGACTTTTTGTGAAAGTGCGTTCTGTAGGCGTCACTTCTTCATGGACGGCGCAGAATATCACTGGTAATGATATTAATCCGTTGCCTTTGGCTCCAATGACTGCAGAATGGAATTTGTGGGTAGGTAATCCATTTTTTGCTACTGCAGCTAAAGTGGCTATTAAAGCAGATGTAAATGGAAATGTAGGGATTGGAACATTAAATCCTCAGTCGTTGCTCTCAGTTGCAGGTACCATTACTGCACAGAAGGTGAAAGTTACATCTACTGGCTGGCCCGATTATGTATTCGGAAAAGACTATAAACTACCAACTTTACAGGAAGTAGAAAAACATATTCTGGAACATGGCCACCTGCCTGGAGTACCGTCTGAAGCTGAGGTGAAAAAGAATGATGTAGACCTTGGCCAGATGAATGAAATATTGCTGAAGAAGATTGAAGAACTGACGTTGTATCTGCTTCAAGAGAAAAAAGAGAGCAGTCTGCAATTTGAACAATTAAGAAAAGAAAATGAATTGTTGAGGAAGGAAGTAGAGGAATTGAAAATCAAACAACAGGTACATGAATAATGATCCTGTTGTTAATACTTTAAATTATATCAATAAATTGAATTTACATGGCCCAAGAATCTTTTGCAACAAGACTTTCAGCCATTTGGATAGGAGCTCTTTTTTTCTGGCTATTGAAAGGGTTTAAAGGGAAATTATCAGACGAGATTTCGGATCATGAAATCCGGAATATGTGGGTAGGATATTTAATATCTATAGTTTCTCTTTTTATAATAATATTTTGTATTTTATAAAAACCAAAGTATTTATATTATTGGATTTGAATGAAGATAATATTACTCTGAAGCTGCACCTGGTTGTGTCTGTAAAAAAGATGATAAACAGCTACGCCTCTTAAAGGCTTAAATATTAAACAATGTATTTGGATAAGCGCAACTTTCAACTGATACCATTTATTTCAATAATAATTATGGTCATTATCACGTGGTATAGTTTTTTTTTGAATGAAGTATCTCCAATAGTAAAACATAAAATAGCTTTAGCACTTATTATTGTAAATCTGATAATTTATTTTGTCAATTCCCGTATAGCTATTGCCTGTACGGGTTTAATTCTCATTTTGCTGATACTAAATTTCATTAGTGTAACTTATGAAACCAATACCCTTTCTTTTTTCCTAACCCTTGGAAAGCTGGAGATCTCGACACCTGATATTCAATGGATACCATTTTTAGTATTAGTTGTATATCTAATTCTAAATTTTAAAGTTGTGAAGTCCTTTTTTAAGTGAGTGAAGTTTTTGATGTTATCTCCAATTAACTGATCATCAACCGTTCTACCTTTTTTTTTCAAATTTTCCCCATTGCCGTATTGTAGCAGTTCCTTCTGTTAATTTAGAGACGCTATGCCGACTCAATGTGCCCTAATCAGAAACCCTCAATCAAATTAACTATATACGCAGGTCTTTGCCTGCACTTAATCTAAAAACTTCAAATAATGCAGGACACCTCAGGTAACTATCAACTATCAGAAATCTCAGCCAAGTTTAAAGAGTTTGTTGATTATAAAACCATTCTGGAAGAATTTGGTTTGACCTGTACCGATGCCGAATATTACTGGCAGGTTGGAGAAATTGATGCGGTTCAGGGTTGGATATTGCATTTATCCTGTGTTCGTGCCCAAACCCAGGAGCTTTTCCGTTTGGTAATTCCCGAATTGGTAAATGATGATGTACCATTTCGTTTAGTTAAGGATAGTGAAACTGCCAAGATGATTGATTATGCTAATTTGGGCATTGAGAGGATGGGAAAGATAATGTCTATCTATCCAAAACAACATACTGATATTGTATTACTGGCGCATAAACTGATTATATTAACTTCGGCATTTAGAGGCCCTGCAATCCTTACAGACCGAAAGTTGGGTGGAATAGTATATACGAGATATGGTAGTTATAATGGAATACGTAACAAAGAGAATCCGGCAGACCTTAACAGATATATTTATAGTCCAAGCGGTGAATTAGTGCCGGATGAGTATGCGATTCCATTTGCAGTACCCCAGCATTTAACCTGGCCATTTGAAGCTATTACAGACCCATACCCTAAACCGTTACCTAAGCTTTGGAATAATGCCTATAAGCCACTTTTTGTAGTAAGACAAAACGTTAAAGGATCTGTGTTTAAAGGAATCTACATGAAGTCTTTCCTCAATGTAAAATATTGCATTATCAAGGAAGGAAAAATGGGTATGTGGGAAGATGAATGGGGTAGAGACATACAGGATAGATTACAATGGCAATATGATCTGTGTAAAGATCTGAGCAATGATATTCCCTTCCCTAAGATTTTCGATCTCTTCAAAATGAACGATGATATGTATCTCGCTATGGAGTTCATAAAAGGGAAATCAATAGAAGAGATCGTGATAGCAAGTTACATGGGGAAAAGCTGGTCGGAACTTCCGAAGGCAGACAAACTTAAATTATGTGATTATCTGATAAGGATAGTTAATATAATTAAAAAATTTCACGAGCGTGGGTATGTGCATCGGGATATTAGCGGACAGAATTTTATGATTGATAAAAAAGACAGGATTAAGCTAATTGATGTAGAACTGGCATACTCATATAAGGATAACAGACCAGATCCTGCATTTAAATATGGATCAGATGGATTTGTATCTCCAGAGCAAGATGCGCATCAGGTACCAACAGTATATGAAGATATTTTTGCAATTGGAGGATTAATCACGTTAGTGTTGACAGGTATCCACCCCAATAAATATAATAAACTGCATAATACATATACCAAAGAACAATTCCTGGCAGTAAATAATGATGAAGGGTTAGCCGAAATAGTTGGAAGAACACAATTGTTTGAACCCACATCCAGGCCCGATATAGATGAAATTATACAGGAATTAAATAGATTTTACGCAGATGTAAAAGCACAGAAGGAATTTCCAAAAATTAAAGTAAACAGGTTGGATGATGAAACACTCACCACAATGATCAATAATGGAATTGAGGCATTGGGAACGGAGTCTTACAGTGCTCCGGATGCTAAATGGCACTCTCCTTTAATCATTAATGATGGTGGATTGGGTGTTCCACAAATGAGAAGAAGTTATTTGCCGGCGATGTATAATGGGATGACAGGTATAGCTTATCTCACAACTTTTGCAGCGGCGTTGGACTACGATATTTCACCAGTGGCCAACATTTATGAAAACTCGCTTGCTCATTTAATTAAAAAATATTCTACAGAGAAGAAAGAACTGGCTGTAGGGCTTTACGGTGGCTGGTCAGGAATTGCCCTTACCTTCCTTGAAGGTATGAAAGCGGGATTAATACCTGCAGATGAAGCCAATGTGGGTATGATTGCAAAAGCTTTTGAAAATATTTCTGAGTTTACAGATTTGAATAGTGGAGTAGCCGGACAGGGAGCAGCACTTTTGCAATGTGGTGAATTATTGGGAATGGAATCGATCCGGCCGCTGTTGGATCATTATGTGAAAGTGTTACTGGAAACGCAGCAAAGTGATGGAGCCTGGTATGGAATGCCGGGAACACCATTCGATAAATTAAAACATCCAGGGCTGGCAGTGGGGGCAGGAGGAATTGTTATTTTCCTGATGGCCTACACAGCGAGATATCCGGATGAAAAAGTTACCGCAGCTGCCAGAAAGGGCCTTTCCTGGATGATTAGCCAGGCTAAAAAGGGAAAAGATATTTATACGTGGGATTCATTAAAAGATGATGTTTGGATCAAACGTTATTGCAGAGACATTGGAATTCCTGGTATCGCACTTACTTTCATTTATGCCTATACGCATTTCAAAGATCCATTATATAAAGAAGTTGCAACGGGCTCATTGTTAGGCATCAATGCCCAACCTGTTTTAATGGATTCAACTATTGGAACAGGACTAGCCGGTTTGGGAGATGTATATCTGGAAGCGGTAAATGCATTTGGTGAAGACATCTGGCAGGAAAGAGCCGATTGGATTGCCAATCTGCTTAAATCTACCCATGTATATTCACAGGATAAATCAAAATACTGGATTACAGGTATTAATCCTGATAGTCCGGCAGAACTGATGACGGGATTCAGTGGGGTATTGTATTTTCTGCTTAAATACAAGCACGTAAATATGTTTAACAATCTTCTTTTGCCATAATATCAGTCTCGGCTCTATTTGTTGATGGGGGATCTGTTTCTGTTCTCAGAAACGATCCCCTTTTTTTGAGTTTAACATGGCATTTACAAATGACTAGCGCAATTGCCGTAATTTTTCGATCATTAATAGCATAAAACTTAAACAAATGATCATTGGAAATACCTGATATCTGAATACTATAGGAGAGGCAAGAATACTAAAGCCGCAATTGATAACCAGTAAAACAACGATTAGCCAGAGGGATTTATTAAATAGATGATCTGTAGCTAGTTTATGTCTGTTGGAAATCCAGCTTCCCAGTATTATTGCTCCGAATAAATTGATGGCCATAAAAATGGCAGGGAATAACAACAGTATTTTATCCTGGATAGTCCATGATATTGCGCGTACTTCCTGGCTGGGGTAATGGAACCAATTTGTTACCGAAGTTGGTACCATATTGGATCCCAGATTGTAAACCTTTAGTTTCTCCAGTGGAGGTAAGAAGTAATTGAGCGTATTGGGAAGTAAAAAATACCTGCTGAAGGCAATAGGATGATTTTTGATCAGGGAAGTGCCATAGCTACCATATACGGGTGCAACTGCTCCCCAGCTTTGAAATCCCCCTGTAGTATCAATAATTGTCTGAGATTTTTCTGCCAGGAAGGATTTTAATGGGGCATATGGGTATTTAATATAAAATGCTCCATCCCATGGACTGACATGCTTTAATTCTTCAGGAATACTATCGAAGTAGTTTCGGACAACTTTATGGAATTCTTCAGTTCCGGCAGGAGGTGCATCTGTAGCATTAATAAATGGATACATATAAAATGCATTGTTGGCTATTTGCCAACCACCAAAGACAGAGAATTGTGCATGCCCGGTTAATGTCTTAGCTGTATTGCGGGTATGTATTACAAAAGCACCTATTAATATTATGGGTAAAAGGATACCGGTAAGTTTCCAACCCATGCTTAATTTGCTAAGTGCATAGGCAATAATAGTAATCAATGGATAGTACATAGCATTATATCGCAATGTAAATGCCGCACTTATCAATAATGCATGTATAAATACCAGTGTTATGGTTGGTCGGTGAATTAATTGAAGCAGCTGAGTGGCCCAAAACAGGCTAATAGCAAGAAATAGGGAATCGCTGGAAATATAATTACTCAGATAAAGATGAAGCGGATTAAAGAACAAGCAAATAAATAAGGTATTGATTATCCACCTGGCAGGATGAAAATAGGTAGAGAGAATATGTAAAAAGTAGAAAACAGCACATTGTAGCACTAAATATTGAAATACTACTACTGCTGTATCTGAGGTGGTAATCAAATGAAACAAGGCAAGGAATTTTGAATAACCGATAGGCCAGATACTAACATCTATTCCGCTTTGTGCAGCATTGATATAGCTGAATGAATCCGAAAAGTAATCGGCATATGGGTAAAGGAGTTTGAATAGCGTAATCTGCAGAATACTGGCCAAAAGGGCAATAATAAGATACTTGCGGTTCATATGCGGTTTATTGAGGGGTGGTAATTGGTATATAAAAGGAGTTGGCTGCCTATTGTGGTAGCAGATATACTAACGTTGTTGGCTTTCCTGGTCTTTAATTCACGTATAGCCCTACTATTAATATACAAAATATACGTCATGAAATCTCTGTTTTATTGTTTTTTAATTCTAATCTCAAAACCGATTTACGCACAGGAAATCTGGTCTGTAGAGCAGGCCAATAATTGGTATCAGCAGCAACCCTGGATTACAGGTGCTAATTTCCTTCCTTCCACTGCGGTTAATCAGCTGGAGATGTGGCAAGAAGAAACTTTCGATACCGCTACAATTAACCGGGAGTTGGGATATGCCGCAGCTATTGGATTTAACACCATGCGTGTTTATTTACACCACCTGGCCTGGTTGGAAGATAGTACAGGATTTAAAAACAGAATACACCAATACCTGGCTATTGCGGAAAATCATGGGATCAAAACCATCTTCGTGTTTTTCGACGATTGCTGGAAAGACCATTATACTCCCGGGCCTCAGCCTCTCCCTATCCCTGGTGTTCATAACAGCCAGTGGCTCAAAGATCCAGGCAGCCTGATAGATCAGCAACCCGCGTTAATGGATACACTGGAAGTTTATGTAAAAGATATTATGTCCACTTTCCGAAACGATAACCGTATCCGTATCTGGGATTTATATAATGAACCAGGTCACTTCGGACATGGCGATAAAAGCTGGCCCCTGCTCCGTAACGTAGTTGCCTGGGCCAGAAGTATACATCCTTCCCAACCAATTACAATTGGCCTCTGGAACCCAAATTTTACTGCATTTAACGAATTTCAGATAGCCAATTCAGATATTATCACTTTCCATAATTACAGAGATACGGCTTCCATGCTTTCTGCTATAGATACACTACAATCCTATAACCGCCCTCTTATCTGTACAGAATATATGAAACGCCCCAATAACAGCACTTTTGCTACCCATATGCCTTTGATGAAAGCTAAAAAAGTGGGCGCAATCAATTGGGGATTGGTGGCTGGTAAATCACAAACCAATTATCCTCAAGGCAATAAAGGAGGGGAGCCCGTACCTGAACTTTGGTATCACGATATCTTCTACCCGGACGGAAGACCCTTTAATAGTGATGAAACAACCTTTATTCTTAAGATGAATACAAATCACTAAATCGATTTTTCCTAATTTCTAAAAAAAATTTCCCGTATTTATAAACACTCTCTTCGTTAGGTTATTATTTTTGTTTCATTGTTACCATCCTATGTTCACCCTGTAAATTATCAACGCAGGTTATCTTTAATGTGAATGGATCAGAATATCAACCAAAAATGGCTGTCGTTTAAAGAAGGGAACCAGCATGAATTTCAATGGATCTACGATAATTATTATCCGCATCTGTTAAATTATGCTCGCCGCTTCGGAAACGATACGCTATTATTGGAAGAATGTATTCAGGACCTATTCGTCAAACTGTGGCTAAATCGCGAAACATTAGGCAACCCAGTATCAATTAAACATTACCTATTTAAGTCTTTCCGCCATCTGCTTTACAATAAACTGGCCGGAAGAAGGAAACTATTGCCAATAGGAGGAAGCGACAACTTTCTACATTTCGACCTTAGCGTAGCACCTATCGAATTTAAAAACGAAATGAGTGAAAGAATGCAAGCCATGCTTAAAAAATTGACTCCCCGACAACAGGAAGCTATCTTCCTCTTCTACGTAGAAGATATGAGCTACCAGGAAGTAGCAGAGGTCCTGAATATGCAGGTTGGTGGAGCCTATAAACTAATTTATAGAGCATTGGACAGCCTTAAAGCTAATTCTGAATTGTATTTGCTTACTATACTTATCTCAACCCTCCGACTTTTATCCAACCCTGTATCTACCGAAATATAGGGTAAACGTTAAGCTGCTTTAATAACTCCAATTTCTTAATGCATTGATATGCAGCATTTTTCCTGCAATGAAAATTTTTTTTTCACCCGTGGGATAAAATGGGCTAATGCAACTGTATATCTATTAAAATAAAACCCGCCAGACTAGCTATGGGGATTAAAGACTATCAGCAATACGAATTGGCCGACTTCCTGGCAGACGAAGATTTTAAAAACTGGACTAACGGGAACACCGTAGATCTACAGCTCAATGCCCATTGGGAGAAGATTAAAATACAGTTTCCTGAAAAGGCTGTAATAATTGAAGAAGCAAGGGGTATGGTAAATGAACTACGATACCTGCCGGTTTTCCCTTCGGCGGAGTCACATCAACGTGTCTGGAATCAGATTAATAAGAATATAGAACAATCAATACCACATATCAATTCTGTTAAATGGTTCCGCTTTGCCTATAGATATGCTGCAGCTATTGTTGGTTTGGGTGTACTAACAGTTGGACTTACCTATTATAATAAACAACAGGCATTTATTTGCAAAACCGGTTTCGGTAAAGACACTACTTTCTTCCTGCCGGATGGCTCCAAAGTTATGCTGGCCGCTAACTCTGAAGTTATTTACCGAACCCCGAAAAACCCGAATCAATTAAGAGAAATCTGGTTAAAAGGAGAAGCATACTTCGATATACTACCCGTTGCTCATAATAGCTTTACTGTACATATAGACGGAGGCGTTGATGTAAGAGTACTTGGTACAGCCTTTCTGGTAAAGAACCGCCATGGACAAACCAGCGTATCTCTCGATAACGGTAAAATTCAGGTACAGATGCCGGGAGTAGCTCAACATCTTCTTCAACCAGGCGAAACAGTGGTTGCTGATACAAAAGCAAGAGTGATCACCAAACAAATTACTAGTCCGGCTGAAACACGGGAGTGGAAAGGTCATAACATCCTGTTACAGGAAACAACTGTAAAGGAAATCATTGCAATGTTTAAAGATTACTATAACAAGGAACTGATTATTTCTGACCCAATACTTTTAGAAAAGAAAGTGGATGGAATGCTGCCTTCAAATAATGAAACACAAGCCCTTAAAGCCCTTAGCGTGATTTTGAATGCAGAGATAACAGTACAGGATACCATAATACAGCTTAAAGTAAGAAACTGATAATGATAAAGAAATACGCCTATGCCTTCATTAGTTTTGGTTTGCTGACTTGTAGCTTACAAGCAGCTCAAGCTCAGTTTCAAACATCTCTATACGAAGCAAATGAACAGCAAACTATCTTCCTGGTAGATGCACTGAAAAGAATTACTCAGGAATGGAATACCCGTTTCGTTTATGAAAGCAGCCTGGTTAGAGAAGTAAAAGTAACCTATAACTGGAGAGACCTTCGTAAAAGCAATGCCGAAAATGTACTGCAGGCAATCCTAACACCTAAAGGACTGGTACCTGTTAATATAGGTGATAACTATTTCTCCATTATTAAGCTAGAACGTAATAATTCTCCACAACATAGTACCGTTAGTAATGTTAGCCTACTCATTCCTGCGGATACGATTCCGATTGCACCTGCAGCAATTAAAAGTTCATCTGGGGCTATAACAGGAAGGGTTACTGAAAAGAGTTCGGGCCGCCCGGTTATCGCCGCAAGTGTGAGCGTTCCGGAACTTGGATTATTTACAGTTACTGATACAACCGGAACTTTTTATTTTAAAGAAATTCCATTAGGTAAGGTCAGAGTTACCATTCAAAGTCTTAATACCGTACCCTCTGAAACTACGGTAATAGTAAATACTCCGCAGGTTTATAAACTAAGTCTGGAACTCGATAAACAAGCGTTGGCACTAAAGGAAGTACAGGTGGTTGCAAGTGAGAGTCGTGCCGGTAGTGCTACTGCCTCACATATTTCGCAAACAGCTATTGAACATTTACAGGCCACTAGTCTGGCCGATGTAATGCAGTTATTACCCGGTGCTTTGGCCAAAAACCCGGATATGTCGAAGGTGAACAGATTTGCAATCCGACAGATATCTCCTGATAATATGGGTAGTTTGGGAACCGCAGTAATTTTAAATGGTGCTCCTTTATCCAATAATGCAAATCTCCAATCACTTAATACAGCTAAAAGCGGTGCTTTGGCCGGTTTTGAAACCAGTTCAGGTGGCGGAACAGATTTAAGACAGGTATCTGCAGATAATATAGAATCAATTGAAGTGATAAGAGGTGTGCCTTCTGTAGAGTATGGCGACCTTACTTCTGGAGCAATCCTTGTTAAAACAAAAGCTGGTCCGACTCCCTATCACCTGAAAGCACGTATTAACCCAACGCTTACACAAATGTGGCTGGGCAAAGGATTTGCGCTGGGCGAAAAATATGGAAGTCTGAACCTGGATGTTGACTATACCAAATCATATAGCGATCAGCGGTATGATTATAACGCTTTTAACCGTGTAACTATTAACGCTTTACACTCCAAGAAATTTTTCAAAAACCAACCATTATTCGCAACAACCGGTTTTACATTCGCTACCAACCTCGATAATCAGAAACAAGACCCTGACGATTATGCACAGAAAATAGTGCGCCGATCAAAGGATATGGCCTTCAGATTTAATACCTCTGGTAAATGGAGCCTGCAACGGAAGTTTGCCAGAATGCTGAATTATACACTGTCGCTGAATTACAGTGTACAGGATGGGTTTTATCAGAAGCAAATCGGAGGAGGTATTACACCACTTATCAACTCCATGAAGGATACTACCATGTATTCCAGCTATTTGCAGAGTGAATACTTATCTAAATACTGGATCAACGGCAGACCTATGAATGCTTTCGCTAAAGTTACCAATAGCTTTTTCGGAAAAACAGGAGTATTCAAACATAGAGTATTGATGGGGGCTGAATGGAAGATGGATGCAAACTTTGGGGATGGAAAAACATTTGACCTGAATCTCCCTCCAGCTATTGGTAGTGATGGTAGCGTTACAAGACCCCGCCCGTTTAAAGACATTCCTGCATTGCAGCAATTATCTGCCTATGCAGAAGATAGAATTACTGCTAACTTTTTGCAACGCCAACTTACGATTCAGGCAGGTTTAAGATATGATCAGGTATCAAAAACAGGAGGGGTGTTATCACCTCGTGTTAATCTGGCTTATCCTCTGATGCCTAAGTTGTATTTAAGAGCGGGAGTTGGTATCACAGCTAAATCTCCGTCTTTATTATACCTGTATCCTGAGAATGCCTACTTCGATTATATTAATCTGAATTCCTACAGCGATGATCCCTCAAAAAGGGTAATGATTGCTACTACCAAGGTATATCAACCAGCTAATGAGCAGCTGAAAATGGCGGTTAATAACAAAAAGGAAATTGGCTTCGATTGGCAATTCGCAGATAATAAACGTCTTACTATCACAGCTTATCACGAGAAACTGAAGAATGGTTATAGTTTCTTAACCACGTTCAATTCTATTAATGTAATGCCTCTGCAGCTTTACAAGGTTGTAAATAATGGTGGTCAGCAAAGTGTTGAAACTGGTGCTGTGATTAATAGGATGCCTGCTTATGATATGCCGGTAAATGATGCGCTAAATACAAATAAAGGAGTTGAATTTGATTTAGACCTTGGCCGTTTTGAGGCATTACGTACCTCTTTTGTTTTCAATGGTGCGTATATGAACTCACAGAGCATCAGCACCAATTATTATATACTGAAAGGAAATCCTTACAGGGCCGGAGAAGTGGAGCCAGACAGGGTTGGAGTATATGCACCCGGCAGGGGAAAAGAAGATGAACAATTCAGCACAACGCTAAGAATGATTCACCATATTCCTCAGCTAAGGTTTGTAATTACATTATCTGCACAAACGCTCTGGGTTAGCAAAAATAAATACCTGAATTATGATAGTCTGGCTGTTGGATATATCAGTAGAACCGATGGAAGTATCAACTGGCTCAGCGAAGATGAGAGAATGCTGCTTTCGAGGAAAAACCTGGCCGACAGGGAAATTATTCTGCCGATTTCTCCTGCCAATTATATAACAGAATCCTGGAAGCCTTTATGGTTGTTCAATATGCGTTTAACAAAGGAGATTGGAAAGAATATTGGTTTCTCCTTCTATGCCAATAATGTGTTTATGAGTAATCCATTGGAGAGAAGCACAAGAAACCCAACTACCTATGATCGACGAAATCAACGATTATTTTTTGGAACTGAAATAAATGTCAAATTCTAAATCAAGAATGAGTATGAAAAGAATCCTTCAACAAGTGAGTGCCTGCATATGCGCTATGATTTTGGTGTTGAGCGCCTGCAAAAAAGACAGTCAAGCACCTACGGTAAATTATAATGTGAAAGTAAGTTACCCTGCTTCTTATACCAGCACGGTAGCGGTAGGAGTAAAGGTAACTTTAAAGAACTCTGTAACTAATACTACCTCCGTAGCAACAACGAATGCAGAAGGTGTTGCAACCTTTAACGGCATCTTACCAGGAAACTACCAGGTAATAGCGTCGAAAGACCTGACGGCTGAAGAAGCACTTAGTTTAACCGGGTATTCAACAGCTGTATATCTGAATGCTTCTGCTTTGAATCATGTAATTCAGATTGATGCAGCGCCGCTGGATTTGGTATTGAATGGATCGAAGGTAGGTGGATTGGTATTTAAAGAGGTATACTACGCCTGTTCAAGAACTCCGGGCGGAACCAACTATCTTATTGATCAGTTTTATGAAATCTACAATAACTCAACTGAAGTAGTGTATGCAGATAGTCTTTGTATTGCTGATGTTCACGGTAGTCCGGGCAACTCTGCTTCTTCAAAACCAACAGGTTTCCAGTCAGATGTAAACAATGTATATGTTCGTAATATCTGGATGGTTCCTGGAAATGGTAAATCACATCCTATTGAGCCGGGAAAATCTATCATCATTGCACAAACTGCAATTAATCATAAAACTGATCCTGCAGGCAATCCTAATTCTGTTGATCTCGGAACCGGAATTGCAGATTTTGAAGTTTATGTAAATGCTGCTGCTTCCAAGGATGTGGATAATCCGGATGTACCGAACATGATCCAGATCTATGCTCCAAATGCTGGCTTCTACTGGCAGACCTATGTATTCGGTGCGAGTATGATCATCTTTAAACATGCAGATCCGGCTTCTTTACCATTATTTACCGAACCAGGTACAACTTCATCAACTCAGCTGGCGCAGGTTCCTAATGCAAATGTAATAGATGCAGTAGAATTCCTGGCAAGTGCAACTGTTGGCGATAAGAAAAGAATTCCTGTTTCTCTGGATGCGGGCTTTGGTTATGCCGGAGGTACTTATACCGGTGAATCAATGGTTCGTAAATCAAAAGCAACTGGTACTAATGGTCGTCTTATTTACCAGGATACCAATAATACAACCGACGATTTTAAAGTAGTAGCGACTCCTACTCCTAAAAAATAAAACATAATTACATTGAAGCATATACGGATTATATTATGCTGTTGTGCGCTTTCATCGGCTGTCTATGCACAAAACGGGCAGCCGGTGCAACCGCAGCAAGTGACGTTGCTGAAGCCCTGGTTACAAACAGAGAATGCCAGCGGCTTGAAGTTGAGTAATGTGCCGGTTGCCGGGTATACTTATCTGGGGGCTAATCTGGAAAATGGAGATTTTAAAAAATCACAGCAGCCGGAAAAGGATAAACAATTCATGTTTCATTCTTCCCGCTATCAGCCATTGAAAGGAGGAGTGATTTATGGTAGCTTCAATTATGCTCAACAATACAGCGATAATGTGCGCTGGAATGATTTGCTGAACCCATACCGGGGAACTCCATATAACATGGTGGATTCTATTGGTGGCAACTGGAAAAAGCAATTGTTCGACATGGAAGTAAAAGCTGCCACTGGCCTGCTGGCCCATGAAAAGCTTGTTTTAGGTGCAGGTCTCCAATATAGTGTAGGTACCGGTGCGAGACAAAATGATCCAAGGCCTTTGAATAATTCGGGTGACTTCAACATCAAACCATCCTTAATCTATCTGTTAGGTAAAAAACATCAGATAGGTATTAACGGATTGTATGGTTTCTATAATGAAACTGTTTCTTTTGAAGTAAAGAATACAACAGTAACCCATAGCCTATATAAGTTATTGGGATTAGGACAATATGCTTCTCCTCCAACTATTTTATCTACCAGTGCAAACAGAAATTATAATGGAAAGCGCTATGGAGGCGCATTTCAATATAATCTTCAGGTTAATCGCTGGCAATGGTTAACAGAAGTTGCCTATACTTCCTATGAAGAAAATGTAACTGATGGTTCGGGACTCCCGGTTGCCGGCGGTACTTACAAACGTCAGGAATACGGAGGAACTTCTACCTGGCTATATACACCGGGAACCTTTGCTCATCGTGTTTCCGTGGGTTATCAAATGATTGATGGTAGTGGTATTGAGAGTCATCAGAAATTGATAGATGGATTCTGGAAAACCATACTTGAGGCTAAGTTCTATGCAGCTTCAGAAAGCAATGCCCGCCTGGAATATATGTTGGTGAAGAATAAAACAGCTTCGCAATATGCCTGGTATGCCAAAGCCGGAGTTTCCTGGAACGATGTAGAAAATAAATACCTGGTACCATATTCCCGCCAGCACTTTTCAAGTATACGCTATGATGTTACAGGGGCATATACCTGGAGCTTTGGTAAGTATAGTGGCCTGGAAGCTCAGGTATATGGTGCTTATCAATCGAACATCGACGGATATTTGAATTATTTACTTATGACTAGTGGTACTAATATAATTGCACAAAGAATGTTGTACCCTGATCACGATTATTATACAGCAAATATGCTTACTGCGGGTGCCGGTGTTCAGTATCATTTTAGCTGGAAAGAGGCTGCTGCTGCCCGTTTCTTTATTAAGCTGAATGGAATAACTACCCAGAGAACATCTGCTCCGTTGATTCCTACCGGCCCGGATGGAGGTCGCAACAGATTCGTATTTACAATAGGCGCTTTTTATTAAAAGATTTACAATGAAGAAACTCATTCTCAGCTTTGCCTGGTTATTTGCCTGCTCCCAACTATGGGCGCAAGCCCGGATCAATAAACCGGGTAAGCAATTTCCTACGGCAGTAGCTATAGTGATAGACGAACAAACATATATCCGTACGCAGGCCGATGTGGATGCCTACAAAGATATGTTGGAAACAAAAGAAGGGATAAGTGCCTACCTCATCATCAACCGATGGAATAATCCTGAAGAAGTTAAAACCATTCTTCAGCAACTACGCCACGAAAAACCTTTGCTGGAAGGTACTGTGTTAATCGGAAATGTTCCGATTCCTATGATCAGAAATGCTCAGCATATGACTACAGCATTGAAGATAGATGAGTTGAAATACGACCTCTATCGCAGTTCTGTGGCTTCCGACAGGTTTTATGACGATTCTCATCTGCAATTCAGATTTGTAAGTCGGGATACGAAAAACCCACAGCTCTTTTATTATGAGCTTACAGAAACCTCACCTCAGGTAATTCAATCTGATTTTTACAGTGCAAGAATTTGTCCGGGTCCTCATCCGGAAAATCAAAGTGTTGCCATCAGTCACTTTCTGAAAAAAGCAGTTGCAGCCCGGGTAAAGAAAGATGCGTTAGATCATTTGCTTACTTTTTCCGGTCCTGCTTATAATTCTGAGTCGATGAGTGCCTGGCTGGATGAGAATGATGCGTTGAAGGAACTATTTCCTTTAGCTTATCAAAGTCCTTATCAGCACCGGCATCTCAACTTCAGGATGGAAGATCATATGAAACCAAGACTATTGAGTGAGCTACAACGCAATAACCTGGATTTAGCCATCTTTACCAATCATGGTCTGGCTGCCCTGCAGCATGTGAATTCACTGAGTTCGACAGACGATATGGATGATGTGTTAGGTCATATGCAGCTGTTTATCCGTAGCGATTTCAGAAGAAGTGTAAAGCGTGGTCAGTCTCCAGACGCTGCAATAGCTGCTCTCACAAAAAAGTATAATATCACCGCTGCCTGGTTCGATAATGTTATTGGCAATGATTCGTTGAGAATTGCAGATTCCCTGGCAATTGCAGGAATGGATATTGTACCTGCTGATCTGGCAAAAATTGCAGTGAATCCTAAAGTTATGATCTTTAATGCCTGCGATAACGGGGCATATTATGAAGAACAGAACATGGCCAATTCCTATGTCTTTAATCCGGGGAATACACTCGTCGCCCATGCAAACACAGTGAATGTATTGCAGGATAAATGGCTGCATGAACAAATTGGATTACTGACGTATGGAGTACGTGCAGGTGTTTGGGCAATGCGTACCAATACCCTTGAATCGCAGTTGATAGGTGATCCTACATGGAGTTTCACAACTTCCGGTCAGGATCTTAATAAAGCGATTTTGTTTGATGGAACAAAACTGGCTACGTGGCAGGCGATGCTAAAGAGCAAGGACCCTAATACTCAATGCCTGGCCCTCAGTTCTATTTATCAGATCCAGGGTAAGGCAGCGGGTGATTTGCTGGCAAAGACTTTCAAAACATCTCTTTCTCCTAATGTAAGAATGCAGTGTCTTGCCCTGCTGGCCAATATAGGTAATGATACTTACAGGGAGATTCTGGAGCTGGCATTAATGGATAACTATGAAATGGTACGCCGTAAAGCGTCCGACTGGATTGCTAAAGACGGGAGCGACAGATTTATTCTTCCATTGGTCAGGAATGTAATAGAACGGCCAAACGATGAGCGCATAATGTATACCAACTATAAGGCTTTGGCACTTATGAATTGGGATAAAGTAAAAGCGGTTGTGGAAGCAGAAGTTAAAGCAGCCAATTTTATCTATGATAAAGATGCTTATCTCGAAAATTGGTTACAAAGAATAGCTAAAGATAAAGCTACCGCAGGAAAGGCTATTGTAAATATCCGTGACCGTAGTCAGAAAGACGCTACACGTTGGGCGGCTATAAGATCGCTTCGTAATGGCAACTACCATCTATATGTACCAACTTTAATCGAAGTTGCTAAAGATAAATCAGAAACCAACCAATACAGAACTGGCATCATTGAAGCACTGGGATGGTTTTCGACCTCCTACCAGAAAGATCAGATACTGGCGGCCTGCAAAGCTATCAGTGAAGATACTACCAATGATGAATCAATTGTAAAGGAAGCTATTCAAACGATTAATAGACTAACCAACTGGAATTTACACTAAAAACAAACTTATGACAGATATATATAAAAAATTGTCGGCAGGTTTGCTGATACTATCCTCATTTGCATCTACGTCGATTTATGCACAGCAAATTGAAGCACCCGGACTTAAAACAGCATCAACCTCATTTGCCATTGTAGTTGATGACGTGACACTCCAAAAATCCGGAGCTGCAATTAAGGCATACAAACAAGCCCTTGAAGCACAGGGATTGGCTACCTATATTGTTTCCAAAAAATGGGGGCAACCGGAGGAAATCAGAGCCGTACTCCAGAAGTTGTATAAGGCACCAATTAAGTTGGAAGGTGCAGTGCTGGTGGGAGATATTCCTGTTCCTATGATTCGTAATGCACAGCATCTTACCTCTGCCTTTAAGATGGATCAACGTCACGACTGGAAACGTTCTTCTGTACCTTCTGATAGATTCTATGATGATTTTGATTTGCAGTTCGAGTTTCTGAAACAGGATTCAATACAAAAAAATTACTATTACTACAATCTTAAAGCAACATCTCCACAAAATATCCAAATGGATATCTATACTGGTCGTATCAAACCACCGGTGCAAAAAGGTGAAGATATCTATGCAAAGATCAGTGATTACCTGATGAAGGTGGTTGCAGAAAAGAAACAGAACAATGAATTGAACGATGCAATGGTGTTCAGCGGTCAGGGTTATCACTCCGAGTCACTGAATGCATGGGCAGGAGAGCAGTTGGCATTGAAGGAACAATTCCCGCATCTCTTTGCATTTGGAAATTCAATTAAGTTCATGAACTTCAGGATGGCTACTTACATAAAGTTCAACCTGTTGTCTGAAATTCAGCGTCCGGAACTGGATATGGCATTGTTTCACGAACATGGAGATGAGGAAACTCAAATACTGAGTGCTTATCCTTTAGCTAATAATCCGCAACCTTCCATTGATAATATCAAACGTTTCCTGCGTTCCAAAATTCAAAGTGCTTCCCGTAAGAAAGGTGCAGATATCCAAAAGGTAAAGCAAGGATATGTAGAAAGCATGGGAGTGCCAATGAGCTGGATGGATGATGCCCTCGATCCGGCTGTTATGCTGGCAGATTCTATTAGCGATGCCAATAAGAATATAGTGATTGAGGATATGGTGAAAGTAGTTCCTAATGCCCGTTTTGTAATGCTGGATGCCTGCATCAACGGAGCTTTTCATCTTGATGATTATTTAGCCGGACATTATTCTTTTGGTAAGGGTAAAACCATTGTAACCATGGCTAACTCGGTTGGAGTAATCCAGGATCAGTGGTCGGATGAATTACTTGGGTTATTGCAATATGGAGTAAGAATTGGTAACTGGTTGCGTGAAACAGCTTGGTTAGAAACCCACCTGATTGGTGATCCTACTTTTGCATTCACTAATAATAATAAGGGAATACCAAATATTAATAATCTGATTGTAAAGAAAACTAATGATCCTGATACCTGGGTTGAAATGCTGAAGCGTAGCGAGCCGGATTTGCAATGCCTGGCTATGAAGCACTTATATAATATTCAGCATGAAAAGATTTCTTCAAATCTAAAAAATATATACTTCAGTTCTACCAGCATGATTGTAAGATTAGAAGCAATAAAATTGCTGCACAACTTCAATAATGCAGATTATCATATGGTATTAAAAGCTGCCATCAATGATCCTTATGAACTGACACGTCGTTTGGCTGCTACCTGGTTGGGCGATTGGGGTAGTGATGAAGCTGTTCCGGCATTGGTAAATCTTGCGATTGCAGACAGGCATTCACGTAGGGTTTCTTCTCAGGTGCGTAACTCGTTTGCTTTCATGAATCCAAAGACCGTTATTGACGAAGTGAATAAGCAAATATCAAATGATCACTACTTTGTTGATAGCAGTGAGTTTAGGACTAAGCTGATCGAAGATCAGTTGAGAACTGAAAAAAGCCTGAAAGATAATGTAAACGTAATGATGGATAAGTCTCAAAAACAAAAGGAAAGACTGTTCAACATCACAACTTTAAGAGCATATAATTACCATCAGGCATTTTCGAGTGCTATTCAGCTGGCTTCAGATAAAACTGAGGACGAAAAATTGCGTGTTGCTGTTATTGAAGCATTGAGCTGGCAGGAGCATTCGTATAAGAAAGCTGATATATTACAAATGTGTAAGAAATTATTGGCTGATGCATCAGAAAGCGCAGCAGTTAAAGAGCAGGTATTAAGAACGGAAGCCATCCTGTTACGATAGATCCTACTACTTCTTAGATGTAAGGGTTTATGAGCTATATGAATTTTTATTCCGAATTTTGGAACAGAAACTTATAGCATCATAAACCCTTTTTTATGTTATCCTCAATTATTGCTCCCTTAAAAGATTTGAAGCATGGCTTTAAGCCAGTTGTAGATGCAGGCAACAAAATATTGGCGAATGATGCGCTGATGCCATTGAATATAGCTATCTCACTAATGTCTTCCGGTGCTTATCAGGAAAGAAGTCTGGCGGTTTTTTTATTTGGAGAGATTGCTCCGCAGGAGCCTGTGGCTTTGGATTACCTGACAACGAAAGTCGTAGATGATCCGAGCTGGCAGGTACAGGAGATGCTGGCCAAAGCACTGGATAGCTATTCAGCGGCTATTGGATATGAAGCGGCGCTACCACAGATCAGGGAATGGATAAAAGCGAAGCATCCGGCCCTTAACAGGGCAGTAATTGAGGGGTTAAGAATCTGGACTTCAAGAAGTTATTTTAAAGAAAACCCGGAAGTGGCTGTAGGTCTTATTTCAAGTTTAGCCCCCAAACTCTCAAAGAAGGATAATGTGTATCTGACACGATCGGTAGGGAATGCATTGAGAGATATTAAAAAGAAGTATCCTGATTTGGTAAAAGATGCAGTGAGAAATTGGGATCACTCGGAAGTTGCTGTTCAGCAAGCATATAAGTTATTACAAAAAAAATAGTGGTTCAGATAAGTAACTCCTAAGCCTGGTTGTTCGTTTAAGTATTTTCAACCAAATAATTCCACTGATGAAAACAATTACCCAAGTACTGTTATTAGTAAGCATTGTTGTTGTTTCAAGTTGTAGAAAAAGGCATGTATACCCTGCGCCTCCCATTGGTAAATATGAATTAAGATCTGAATTTGCGGAAAATGGCCAATACGACTACCCGGCAAATAATGGAAACATACTTAGTTTTACTGGCAATAGAATTGAAATGTATGATAAAACCGGTCTTATAGATAAAGGTACTTTTGAGGTGAAATATGGGGAAGATGAATCCAGAGGGCAGGTTTCCCTGATTACAATTTCTGCCAGTGTGCAAAAAACAGCTATTTATCAGTTAAGCAGTGATACATTGAAGATGATAACTGATGCCGGAAATAATTTTGCAGGAGGAGGAGTGAAAACTTATGTAAAAGTCAATTAAAATAAAAAAAGTCATCCCGTAGAGGGGTGACTTTTTGCTTTACCAGGTGGATGTTAAATTCGTAAAGCAGGTTTCCGAGGCACAAAAGTGCTAAAAAGACACCTATCTCATTGTTAATTTTGTACTTATCTATAGCACATTTGTACCTGTATTTTCTGTGGCATTAGAAATTATGTTAAATTGGTTAAGGTAAAATACTGTTATGCCTGTAAAAAATTACTTGCAACAATTAGACCTTACGAATCCAAAATATCTGGAACGCTTAGTTGAAAACCGACGGATTTTCAATCTGAAGAATTGTGAGCTCAGTATATTTGAGAGCTATCAACAGGCCTACAGGATACCTTTAACTTTCAACGATTTTGTTATTACCAGCATGGTTCAGGGGAAAAAGATCATGCATTTATATGATAAACCTTCGTTCGAATACCTTCCCGGGGAAACGGTGATAGTACCGGCAAATGAGACCATGATTATAGATTTTCCGGAGGCAGATAACAGTACCCCAACTCAATGCATCGCGCTTTCTGTAGATGAAACGTATATACGAAATACCGTACATTACCTTAACGAATACTACAGACCAGGAGAGGGGGAGACCGCAAACTGGCGATTTCAGTTCGATAAATACCATTTTAATAACGATGCCGATTTGGCCGCGCTGATCAGTAAACTGGTGAAAATTTGCCGTAGTACTGAAGTGTCAAGAGATATTTTCGCTGATCTAAGCATGAAGGAACTTCTGATCCGGTTGTTTCAGAATCAGCAGCTACACCGGATTATTGAAGAGAAAGACTATAATAGTAACAATACCCGATTACATTTTGTACTGCACTATATAAATGAACACCTCACTGAAAATATTTCAGTGGATGTACTCTGTCGTAAGGCTTTCCTAAGCCGAAACCTTTTCTTTAAGTGGTTTAAAAACCAGTTTGGTCTTACTCCTCTGCAATATATTAACCGGGAACGCCTGAAACTGGCAAAACAACTACTGGCAAATACCAATTATAGCGTAAGCCAGGTTAGCGCTCAATGTGGCTTTAATGATACCAATTACTTCGTAAGGCTGTTCAGAAACTCCGAAGGAATTACCCCAGGAACTTACCAGGCTTTAACATCCTACCAGAAATAAAATCAAAATAAAATTTTTGAAATTTCATAAAATGCATACATTTACGTAATCAGTTACGTAATTAATTGTATTAAAATGGAATTCTTCAACAAAACAGGAAAAATGGCCATCGGAAGCCGACTACGCTTACTAACCGAACAAATAACCGATGACGCCGCCAATATTTATAAGGCTTATGGCCAGCAAATCCAGCCTAAATGGTTTCCTGTCTTTTTTGCCTTGTCAGAAAGTGACGCTAAAACCATTACCCAAATTGCAAAGGAAATCGGGCATTCTCATCCTTCCGTTAGTAAAATAATAAGAGAGATGACAAAAGCAGGCCTGATAGAGGAAGCTCAGCAGGAAACAGATGGCAGGAAAACAACTGTAAGGCTCTCTGCTAAAGGAAAAGAGAATATAGCCAGCATGGAAGATCAATATACCGACGTTGGTAATGCAATTGAAGAACTAAGTACCCAGGCCAATAATGACCTTTGGAAGGCGATAGAAGAGTGGGAATACCTCTTGGCCCAGCAATCGCTGTTCGACCGTGTTAAAGCCAAGAAAAAGGAAAGGGAAAGTCAGTATATTCAGATAGTTCCTTTCAGCAATGAATATCAGCAGGCATTTAGCGATCTGAATAAAGAGTGGATCAGCACCTGGTTTAAGATGGAAGAGTCAGATTTTAAGGCTTTAGATCATCCGCAGAGCTATATACTCGATAAAGGGGGATATATTTTTGTGGCATTATACAAGAACGAACCATTGGGTGTATGTGCCTTACAAAAGATGAATGATCCGGATTATGATTATGAACTGGCCAAACTGGCAGTATCCCCTAAAGCTCAGGGCAAAAATCTGGCCTGGCTGTTATGCCAGGCTATTATAGAAAAAGCCAGGTCTTTAGGCGCCCGTAACCTGTATTTGGAAAGCAATACCATTTTAGAACCAGCTATCAGACTATATCATAAATTAGGGTTTAAAAAGGTAGCCGGGCGCCCTTCTCCATATGAACGTTCCAACATTCAGATGGAATTAACACTCTAGTTTATTTTCTTTTTTTAGGTTGATGTTGCATTAGATAATTAATAAAATCGGTCACCTCTGCTGTTGGCAACTTTGGTATTAAATAAAAATGCCCGCTGCCATTATTATCCCAGTCGTTTGAGCCGGAGGCATAACAGATAATACGACCAGGTACCACATCAAAATAAGGAACAGGAGAAGTTACAGCCACTAATACAGCTGTCTGATCCCAGCTCATTCTGCCGGCTGCATCTTCAGCCGCTTTGGGGATGGCTATCGAAAATGCATCTTTAACAGGGCTATTCTTAATCTGCTGATTATGTATAAGCGGTAGCCCTGTTTTTATTTTTTCTCCGATTTCAAATCCACTAAACAGAATATTGGTAGGCCATTGCTGGAAAACTTCAACAGAAGCCGTACTATCTCTCAATACATTAAACTCCCGGCCTTTAGGAAAGTGTCCGGCCATGCTTACCAGCTGTTTCACTTTTCTGGCAACCAGTTCTTTGCCACTTAGCTTACTGTAGGTGTCAGGTTTCGAATTCAGTAAGTTAGCCAGATTGGTAAAGAAGCCTACAGTAACGATGGTAACACTTTTATCTGGCCTGCCTGCCAGGATTTTACGATACAGGGTAACAGCATCGGGTACTTCTTCATTGCTTTTGATGGCATGCGGATAACGTTGCAAAATTGTATCCGACCAATGCTGCCAATCGGCTTCACTAACTGCATTGCCTTTAGGTACTCCTATCGGAATGCCCGGTCTGTTGAAATAGGTATTGAAAACATTTAATACTCCCGCAATCCCCTGATATTTATTGCTGGCCATGGTAGCCAGAATATTGGCCTTACCGCTGTCGGCCAGTGCGTGCAAAACGGTGATTGCTCCTACATCATCATAATCGGGCCCCATATCTGTATCGAAAATAATATCGACTTTCTGGTTTTGATGCTGGCCAAAGGAAGAAACAGTGAATCCCAAAAACAGGCAACTGAGTAGCAAGTGTCTGAACTGCATAACTTTATTTAAAATGAAGGTGAAGCTGAGTGTAAGGAAGGTTGTTGATCTTTGATTTCCGGCCAGTCGTTTACCCATTCAATTTTATCGAGCAGCATTTCCCGGCCTATATTATTCTCCCGGCTAAAAGCATGATAAACCATCCAGGTTTGATGTTTTTTATCTTCGAAAATATCGCCATTGTGTCCTGGGCCTGCAAAAGCATCATTTCCCTTCAATAACAGGGTTCCACCACCTTCGAGCAGAGACTTCCCATCCTTATCCAGATACGGACCCTTCAGGGAAAGAGAACGCCCAACCTTTACATGGTAAGTACTCTTAATTCCTTCACAACAGGTGCCGGCAGATCCGAAATAATAGTAATACTTACCTCTTTTATAGATATAAGAGCCCTCGTATTGCCTGTCGGTCAGTTTAAACTTTTCTCCTGTAACTTTAGTACCATCCTTCGATAATTCAACTCCGTAGATGCCATGAAAACTGCCCCAGATCAGGTATGGTGTTTTTTTATCTACATACAAAAAGGGATCAATGGAATTGGCTACACCGATATCCTTGCTATAAAACAGGCTTCCTAAATCTGTAAACGGGCCTTCGGGGCGTTTGCTCACTGCCACACCAATGGCAGGATTAGGATCACCCCAGATGGACCAGGAGTAAAACATCAGGTATTTTTTCCTGTAATAGGTTACATCCGGAGCCCAGATACCACCACCATCTTTCTTCCAATCGGGGCGTTTCTCAAAAGCATCCCCAACGAAGGTCCAATGTACAAGATCTTTACTTTTAATAATCGGAATAGTGTATTTGCCTCCATTGGTGGCATACCCATAAAAGTACCCGTCTTTGGCTTTTACTAAGTTAGGATCAGGAAAATTACTTCTGTAAACAGGATTGGAGTATCCGGTGTCCTGAACCTGGGATTGGCCCGGGCTTTGAATCGATAACGTGCTGGCAAGTGCCAGAAATACTAGTGTTTTCATATGCTCGATGGAAACAAAATATAAATTTTTGCTTCGGCTATTACGAAAAATCCATGAATGGCAATATTTCGGCCCTATTTCAATTTCTGAAATGTAAGTGTATATTAGTGCTCTATTGCTAAAACGTTTTTCCACGTATCGGTCCACAAACAATTAAAAATTATTATGATGTCATCAGACTCTTTGGAACAGGAAACGGCACAAGTTTCTGCGCGCAAGTCAACTTCCCGGGGTATTACAGCTTTTACTGAGAAAAAATACTTTGTTACACTGGCTTTTGTAACGTCTTTATTCATGTGTTGGGGTATTGCACTAACAATGGGAGATGTGCTTAACCGGCACTTTCAAAATGTGTTGGGGCTTACCAAAGCTCAATCGGGGCTTGTTCAGTTTTCCATTTTCGGCGCTTATGCCATCATGGCTGTTCCTGCAGGAATCTTCATGAAGAAAATGGGCTACAAGAATGGAGTGTTATTAGGATTGTCGCTTTATGCCCTGGGAGCCTTTCTGTTTGTTCCGGCGGCAAATGCCAGTTCTTTCGGAATTTTCCGTATAGCCCTATTTGTACTGGCATGCGGAATGGCCACATTGGAAACTGTAGCCCATCCATTTATGGCGGCTTTAGGTGATCAGAGAAGTAGTGACCAGCGTATCAATTTCGCCCAATCATTTAATGCAGTGGGTGCGTTTATTGGTCCAACTATGGGAGCGCATTTTCTGTTGAGTGCCAGCCATGAGGCGGCAGGTACACTTTTACCTGTTAAGCAGCTTTATATATGGATTGGTGCTGTAATAGCGCTTATTGCCATAACTTTTGCTTTCGTAAAGGTGCCGGCTATTTCTGATCCGCATAGCGAAGATCAGCCAGCAGCAGGAACTGCGAATACAAAAAGTTTATTTGCCCATAAGAATTTTGTGTGGGCGGTTGTAGCACAGTTTTTTAACGTAGCTGCGCAAGCAGGCACCTGGGCATTTTTCATTAATTATGGTCATGAGAAGATGCATTTTAGTGATGAAAAAGCAGGTTACCTGATGTCGGTTTTTATGTTGATGATGCTGGCCGGACGTATTGTTGGTACTTCTTTAATGCGCTTTATTGCTCCAAATAAGTTGCTGGCAGCATTTGCTATAGGTAATGTGCTGATGTGCTTAATTGTAGCGCAGGATTGGGGATGGGTTTCGTATGGTGCTTTAATGATGATCAATTTCTTTTTCAGCATTATGTATCCTACCATTTTTAGCTTAGGATTGAAAGATCTGGGTCCTAAAACTCAGCAAGCATCTTCCTACATTGTTATGGGTATGTTTGGTGGAGCTGTATTCCCGTTTGTAATGGGGCATATTGCAGATACAGATGTAGCTATGGCTTATTATCTGCCTATCGTTTGTTACGTAGTAATCTTCCTTTATGGAGCAAGATTATATAAGTTGAGATAATTGTTTTTTTATATTGAAAAGCGGACGTCACATTTCTTATGTGACGTCCGCTTTTCTTTTATGTTCTTAGTCATCCAGGCCTTTCCCTTCCAGTATCTGAGGAATACTTTTTTCTACTCTGGCCATTCTGGTTTTAGATAGTTTAGGTGTTGAAAAGTGAAGGAGATAGGCTCTTTGCCGGCCTGGCGTTAAGGATTCAAAAGCCTTTTTAAGGCCTTTTACCTTTTCCAGTTGTTCCTTAAACTCTTCAGCCATTTCAAATTCTGCAGGCTTCTTCAGTTTAATTTCCAATCCTGCTTTTTCTACTTCTATTGCCTCGTAAACATATGATTTAATAACAGCAGCCTGTTGGTTAATTTCCTTTAAACTGGTGAAGCGCATTTGTCGTGGCCCCTGCACGTTTGGGGTTTGTTGAATGAGCAATCCTTCCGGATCACCCAGTAATACTCCTTTAAAAAAGAGTAATGCACAGTAATCCTTAAAACCATGAATAAGCACAATATTTTTTCCATTGTAAGAATAGCAAGGGCAGCCCCATTTCAATTCCTCTACCAGACCGGTATCAAGAATGATTTTCCTCAGTTTATTATACTCTTCCTGCCATTTGGTATCCTTACTGAAGAACCAGTCAACTTCCGGATTCATTACATGCTTGCTCATAATCTTCTATTTTAATTTTTCAACGATTTCCTGCAATCTGTCATGTGCCATGCTCATACCTTTACCCATACCGCGTTTCAACATTCCATCTCTATCATCAACAGATCTGTAAACTATATGCATAGTAAGTTTACTGGTATCGGCAGTCAGACTTTCAAACTCCATATATTCTATTTGTGCATCCCAGGGAGAATTGTCCATCTGAAAGGTTCTTGTAATTTTTTTATTGGGGATGAACTCATGAAATACACCGCTCATCTGAAATGTAAAAGTGCCTTTGGGATCACTTGTTTCGAAGATCCAGGCGCCGTATTTTTTATTTTCCAGTTTCAATACTTTGGTATTCATCCATTGCTCTACAATTTCAGGATCTTCATATGCCTTGAAAAGCAGTTCTACCGGTAACTCAAATTCTCTGGTTATCAATAGTTCCTGTTTGCCATCTTCCGCATTAACCTTGGTTTTCAATTCCATTCCAATTATTTTTTAGGCTTATAGTTTTTCATGATTTCTTCCAGCTTATTAAACCTGTCATCCCATAACTTCCTGAATGGTTCTATAAATTCAGCAATTTCTTTCATTTTATTAGCATTTAAATGGTAATAAATTTCTCTTCCATTTTGTTCCTGTTCCAATAATTCACATTCCGTAAGTATTTGGAGATGTTTGGAAACAGTTGGTCTGGCTGTATCAAAATTAGCAGCGATAGCCCCGGCAGTCATGGCCTGCGAGGCCACCAGTAAAAGAATAGCCCTTCTTGTGGGGTCTGCTATTGCCTGAAATACATCGCGCCTTAAATTCATTAGGTAGTCATTTGACTACAAATATATATGTAGCTACTTAACTACGCAAATTTTTCTTTTTTCAACCTAAAAAGCACCCACGAACAATAAAGCAATATTGCTTGTTCCTAACATTGATTAGCATTTCAAAAAATTATCTCTATGAATGCAAAAAGTATTGTTACCCATTTGCTATCCTCTGCCGGAATTACCATTAATGGCAATGCCCCATTTGATCTTAAGGTACATGACAACAGGTTTTTTACTGAAGCAATTACCAAAGGTTCCCTGGGAGTAGGAGAGAGCTACATGAAAAATTATTGGGATTGTGAAGCTGTTGATGAGTTCTTTACAAAGCTATTATTAGCAAATCTCGACAATAAAATAAAAAAGGATTTTGCTTTCAAAGCTCAGATTTTACTGGCCAGACTTACTAATCTACAACGTCC
This sequence comes from Chitinophaga silvatica, assembly GCF_003419895.1. Classification (GTDB taxonomy): domain Bacteria; phylum Bacteroidota; class Bacteroidia; order Chitinophagales; family Chitinophagaceae; genus Chitinophaga; species Chitinophaga silvatica. Next base: position 523,993 of record NZ_QPMM01000001.1, read on the forward strand.
GGATAAATCATTTGAAAATGGCAGTCACCATTATGATATTGGAAATGATTTGTTTGAGAGAATGTTAGACAAACGTTTAACCTATACCTGTGCTTTTTGGGATAATGCCGCAACATTGGATGAAGCACAGGAAAATAAACTAGATCTTACCTGCCGCAAGCTCAATTTACGACCGGGAATGCATGTGTTGGATATTGGTTGTGGCTGGGGCAGTTTTGCTCATTATGCAGCCGCGCAATATGGAGTGAGGGTAACCGGAATCACTATTTCACAGGAACAGGTAGCTTTAGGAAAGGAGCGTTGCAAAGGCTTGCCGGTAGATATTCGGTTGATGGATTACCGGGCATTGAATGAAGAGTTTGATGCAATCGTTTCTTTAGGAATGTTTGAGCATGTTGGTTATAAAAATTACCGTACCTACATGGAAGTTGCTCATCGCTGTCTGAAAGATAACGGACTTTTCCTTTTACATACAATAGGAGGAAATGTTCCCAATGCCTTTACCGACCGGTGGTTGGATAAATATATCTTTCCTAACGCAATGATTCCAACAATGGGATTAATAGGACAAAGTTTTGAAGGATTGTTTGTTATGGAGCATTGGCAAAACTTTAGTGTCGATTATGATAAAACCTTATTGGCCTGGTATAATAATGTGCTTGGCAATTGGGATAGATTGAAATCTAAATACGATCAGCAATTTTTCAGGATGTGGAAGTATTATTTATTGTCATGTGCAGCTTCCTTCAGAGCAAGAAAAAGCCAGCTTTGGCAAATGGTTTTATCTAAGAATGGAGTGGCCGGTGGCTATCGGTTTAAAAATGCAAAGTCTGTATCTCCCAAATATTTATCAGCTACATATTAATATAAAAAACAAAAGGGTGTATCAAAAGTAATCTGAAGGTTATTGGAATTAAAGATCTGAAAATTCTCTTCATCCATTACTTTTGATACATCTTTATTTTTCTTACTTTTTCATATAATCAAAAGCCCCGGTACGAAGGTTGATGTTATACTCCAGATATGCTTTCATACAACTGAGAAAGTTAGACCAGCCAAAAGCGTTACTGTTAAGCCATTTGATGCCTTCCGCATTATTGTCGAGTTTTCCTTCGGTAAGATTTATTAAAGTAGCATTGCCGGGCCTTGAACTCAGTGTAATATTCACTTCGGTCTGATGCCCTTTCGCTCCTTCCCACTGGAAAGTTACTTGTTCATCTTCTTTTATTGCCAGAACTTTTATATTAAATTCATCATCGAATTCGGGGAATTGCCATTTGATAGTTTTGCCTGCCGACATAACATCAGAACCTTTTGAAATAAAGTAGCCCGACATTTTCTGAGGATCAATAATAGATTCAAATACCTCATGGATAGGCTTGCTTATTTGCATGGCACATTGAATTTCCAGTTTTTCCATAATGATAGCTTTTAAGTATACTGATAAATATCGAATATACTATTTATCCTTTTTATCCTGCATGTGCTTCTCGTAACTCTTCAGATTTACCAGGAATATTAGAAGGATGATCATGATTGCTACCAGTAAAAGATAGGCTACCATGAACGGAAAATTGTAAATGGTAAGAGGCATCAGATTGGGTTCCTTTTCCGTAGGTCTTGCAAACGGGGCTTCATCTGCCGGTGCTTTACTCGCTTCTTCTTTAACATAATCGAGAATATCACGAATCATATCATCTGTGAGATCGGGATGATCAGGCATTACCACCTGGTTATTCTGGTTAAATACTTCCAGGGCGTCGCGATCGCCGGCTTTGATCATTTTTTGGGAAGATTTCACAAAGTTGATAATCCATGTTTCACTATGTCTTTCTTCTACACCTTTCAGTGCCGGGCCGGTAAGTTTTTTATTTACATTATGGCAGGAGGCACAACGGGCTTGAAACAATTTCTTACCTTCTTCCGGGTTTGCGGCAAAACAATACACCTGAGTGAATACAAGTAATAGAAGTAGGGTTATTTTACTGTTCATGTTGAAGGTTTTTAATATCAGCTATTAAATCGTTCATTTCATTTTCGGAAGTACCCAGATAATATCCTCTGATTTTCTGTTGCTGATCCAATAATACGATATAGTTACTATGAATGAAGTCTGTTGGGCCACCATCTCCGTCTGTTGCTGTAATAAATAGTCCTTTCCTGGCGAAATAGTATAACGATTTTTTGTTGCCGGTAAGCAATTTCCAAGTAGTGGGAAGGTTATGCTTTTTGCTATACCGTTGAAGCACCGAAATACTATCGTGTTGCGGGTCTACTGTCAATGAAAGTATTATGAGAGTAGGTTGATTGCAAATATCAATAACGCGTTTTAATTGTGCCAACATTTTAGGACAAACGGTAGGGCAGGAGGTAAAGAAAAAATTGGCTAATACAATTTTGTTTTGAATAGATTGATTGTTAATCACTTCGTTGTACTGGTCCTGAAAAGTGAAATTGGGCAATCTTACTGCATTAGCTTGATCTGTAATTACATTGTTAGGCCCGTAGTAGGGCAGTGATGCATATTTTTTCTCTATCCAATGTACTATTCCGTATGCCACCAATGGCAAAATCAATAGCCCGGTCAATGCTATTTTCCATGAGTGGGTAATCTGTAAATATAACCTTTTCATATTCCTGGTTATTTTACTACAACGGGTGTTGGATCGCTGGGTTTATACGGTGGTGCTTTTTTAGTAGTATTATTTAAAGCATCACTTATTGCTGGTATATATGCCATTAGAAGGATTAACACCATAAGTGCCACCCAGGGTTTGAATGTATCAAATATCGGAATGCGTTTCTCCGGATGCAAACTTTCACTGACAGGCAAATCAATCATTGGTTCGGCTGTTCTTTTACGTAAGAAAGTACCAAAGAAAACAATAAAATACAGGAATCCGGCTACAAACATAATTCCTCCGCCTGCCAATCCCAACATACTGCTAATCACCCAGTAAGGATGATACAATTCATTTGCCGGATCAAGGTATGTAAGGCCCATATTAGTTCTCCGGGGTTCGCCCATTAATCCTCCCCACATCAGTCCGGCCGAAAAGATCAATACGCCTACCGTCCATAAATACGGAATAATCGTATTGATGGTAGGCATATAAATCTTCCGACCGGTTAATTGTGAAACTAAGAAAACAGACATCCCCAATATGGCTAAAAATACCGGTCCGGCCACCGTTAAATGAAAATGGCCCGGTATAAACGACGTATTATGCACTACATTATTTAATGAGTAGGACGCATTAACCAACCCTGTTAACCCTCCGAAAATAAAAAGAATAAGTCCATTGATCAGGTATCCAAACAGATAAACGTCTTTTCTGAAGAAGGGAAGTTTCCAAATCCATTTATATAATCCTTTTCCTCCTCTCATATAAGAGGCATGCTCCAGTGAGGCCGCAATTGTAAAAGCTGTAATAAAGCTGGGAATGGCCACCGCAAAGGTGAGGATAGACTGACTCAGCTTTATCCCCCTGCCAATAGATGGATCTCCGAACTGATGATGCACACCAATCGGTATTGAAAAAAGCAGGAACATAAAGAAAGCTATTCTGCCAGCCATGCCTGAGTATAATTTGCCGCCGGCAAGTTTGGGCAGCATAGTATAAAACATAATATATGCGGGCAATAGCCAGAAATACACCAGGGCATGCCCGAAAAACCAGAAAAGCGTACGTGCCAGCATTACATTTACTCCGGCCGTCCACCCCATACTCCAGGGTACTAACAATATCAGTACCTCATAAGCTACTGCAAGTGTACATACAAACCAGATAGTAAAATTCACCAGCGTACCTATTACGGCCAGGGGAGTATTAATTTCCCTGTTTTCCTTTTTCCAGCGGATGTATACAACTACCCAATCCCAGAATGCAACCCACGACCCAACAATGAGCATGGCGGTACCGATGTAAAAAGCCGGATGTGCTTTAAGTGGAGGATAGAAAGTATAGAGTACGGAAGCTTTTCCTGAAAGCATAGCTGCCGCGGCCATAAGTGTACCGATAACCATCAGCAATAATGATAACAGAGTGGCTTTTTTGCCGGGTTCTTTCTTTAAATAAAATGCGATAGTAGCATGTCCAAATGCTACTGCAAAAAAGGTTGTCAGCACAATTGCATTAATAACCCCATGAAGGGTTAATCCCTGATAATAATCCAGTTTTGCTACGGAGGCTTTATGTATCACACCAGAGCGGTAAATTACCTGCATAAGACCATGATAGATACCAACAGTTAATAACAGTACCGGCACAAATAATTCGATCAGTATCACGTTCTTCAGGAACCTGCTTACATTCATCATGTTTATTTTTTGGGATAGTTGACTATAATTTCTGCCTGCATATTTTGATGGCCGGTTCCACAGTACTCATGACAAATGACCTTATAAACTCCCGGTTCTTCAAACTTGATGGTTGTTTTGGCTACTCCACCAGGAACAGCCATTAGATTCACATTCTTGTTATAAATATCAAACCCATGTACTACATCCAATGACGTAGCAAAGAGATCTACTTCACTACCTACGGGTATATAGGCAATTGCCGGCTCAAAACTCCACATTCTGGCTACGTAAAATATCTGATAGGTGGTTTTATCCACCTGGTTTACTCTTGCCGTTTCATAAGACTTGTCGTAAGGCAAACAGGCAGTTACATCGGCCTTTTTAGCTCCCATTGCATAGAACAATGAAAAAATAAAAACCAGCGAAATGCAAAATGCAGTTATGATGACATTTTTCTCGAATTTATCGATCATAATAAGCCTTTTATATTCTCTTAAGCATTAAGAAATAGATACCAAACCAGATGATCAATCCCAAAACAGTCAACAATACAAAAAAGGCAATAGCCCCACGTGGAACGAATTTTTCCTGGTTGTTAGATTCTTCCATAAACGAAACAAGTTTGTTAATCTTAATACACTTAACGAGCTCTAAGTGTTTGGTGTTATTGATATTAAAATAATGCTCATGTGATTGGAGTGTTATATTTTCTCATATCTGCCGGTCCGTTCACTGATCCGTATCCTGTAAATAATGGGTCTGAGAATCTGATCGGAATTTTCAGGGTTTGTTAGTTCCTGGTGCATTTCCTGCATCCCAACGGTTTCGCTTACGTGTAAATGCGTTAGCCGGCTTACCAGGAATTTCATGGCATAGTATCTTTCTTTTTGATTGGTAATCTCTTCATAATCACCCCAACAAATAACGCTGCGCCAGTTCGACAAATCTTTAATTTCATCTACCTGGAAACAGATCCCGGGATGTTCCCTCATCATTTCTATTTTCATTCCTTCTTTGGAATGGGCTATCAGATAGGTATCATTGTATGCATAACTAACGGGTACAATGTATACTTTCTCACCATCTGTACAACCGATTCTGCCGGTTACATTATGTTCAAGTACCTGATTGATTTCTTCTATACTTAGTTTACCCAGCATGATTTTTCAGTTTAGGATTCATATTGCTAACAGTTGATTCAATCTATTGTTGCTGTTTTTTAAATTAATTGCTTCAGTTGATTGAGTATCTGATTCATATTGATTCCCTTCCCTAAAAGACCTTTCAACAGATCGCCCACCGATTCTACTCTGTCTAGCATATTAGTAATGTTGAAATCTGAAATTTTTAATCCTTTCCTTACTTCTTCCCACCTTAACGGTGCGGAAACGGTTGCACCGGGTTTGGGGCGTAGGGAATAGGCTACAGCCATAGTTTGGATTTGCCGGTTTTGAAGATAATCGAGATATATTTTCCCTTTTCTTTTAGCCGGGCTTCTTTCAATACTTGTATATTCAGGGATGCGTTTGAATACAATTCCAACAATAAGTTCAGCCAGCATCCTCGATTGTTCGAAAGTGTATTCCGCTCCCAGCGGAATAAGTATATGCATGCCCGTAGATCCGGAAGTTTTTACGAAAGCCGGAGCCCCAATACTGTCCAGCACCTCTTTAACAACTTGTGCACAGGTGATTACTTCGTTGAATGTGTTCGTGTCTGGGTCCAGATCTATCAGGCAGTAATCCGGGTAGTCGGGCTGCTGGATTCTGCTATGCCAGGGATTCAGCTCAATACATCCAAGGTTTGCCATATAAAGCAAGGTTGCCAGGTCTTCACAGACGAGGAATTCCTTTTTTTCTCCTTTAGATTCGCTGGTATACGGAAATCTTGGAATCCAGGCTGCCACTTTATCCACTACATTTTTCTGATAAAAATTGAACCCCTTTATCCCTTCCGGAAAGCGATTCAGGGATTGTGGTCTGTCTTTCAGGTACGGCAAAAGATAGGGAGATATAGCAGCATAGTAATTGATCAGATCCCGTTTGGTAATTCCTTCATCCGGCCAGTACAATTTATTCAGATTGGTGAATTTCAGTAGCTTCCCGGCCACTTTGGTTTCTACAGTTTCGCTATCACCGGTAAGAAACTGGTTAGACTTTTTCTTTACCGGGGGCTTTACTACTTTTTCATTTTTTTCACTGGTGGCTTTTTTATCTTCCCGCAGTCCAAGAAAAATAGGCTGGCGGAGGATGCCGTCCTTTGTTGCTTCTGTAAATTTTACTTCACAAACCAGTGCTGGCTTTAGCCAGGTTGCTGGCATATTGGTTTTCGGAGTTACGGGAAAAGGACTATGGCTGGTGATTAAAGGCTGAAATTTTTTATAAAGTGTTTGCAGTTGTGTGTCTGTAAATCCGCCACCGGTATGGCCTATATATTTCAATTTATCCCCTTCATACTTACCTAAAATTATGGCGCCGAAATGTTTACGGCTATTACGGCCTTTTGTATACCCGCATATAATAGCTTCAGTTCTTTTAAGATGTTTGATCTTCAACCAGGAAGCAGTACGCCGATCTATGTAGTACAGACTTTCCATGGACTTACCCATTACTCCTTCCAAACCTTTGTCTACTGCCGCGTTATAGAAATCGATTCCCCTGCCAATAATATGATCACTGTAGGAAATTAAGGGATTGTTGACCGGCAGAATACTTTCCAGTATTTGTTTCCTGGTAACCAGAGGAAGGGAAGTAAGTAATTTTCCTTCATACCAGATGATATCAAATACATAGTATTTGAGTGGGGCATTTTGTTTTCGCTTCAGGTAATTTTGCAAAACCTGAAAGTTTGGATTACCTGTTTCGTCGAGCGCTACTATTTCTCCGTCCAGTACTGCATTCAATTTTAGCTCTTCCAGTGCTGTTTTAACAATTTTGAATTGTTGATTGAAAGATTGAAGATTTCTTGAAAACAGGTTTACATTCTTTTGCTCCAGATATGCGACGGCACGATAGCCATCCCATTTAATTTCAAATAACCATTCGTCGTTATTAAAAGGTTGACTGGTAGCTGTTGCCAGCATTGGCTTAAAAGGCTTAGGCATTTTAGAAGGCACACTGCCTTTTAGTAATGCTGTAGTTTTTCTGCTTGCCATTTTTTATTTTTTCAACCTGATAACAACACCTTCATCTCCACCTAAAGCAAAGGGAACAGTAAGAATATTACCTTCTCTGATCAATTCGGTGGCAACTACCACAGTGCCGGAATAGTTCTCTGCTATATTGAGATATGCGGGTCGGTGTGTGAAATTCAATACAATGAGAAAACTATCCTCGTTTTCAACTTTTCGTATATACGCTAAAAGCTGATTGTCGGCATATACCTGTGTATAGCTGCCAAGAGAAAGCGATAGTTCACTCTGCCGAAGTGTTATAAGTCGCTTGTAAAGCATAAGCAGGCTATAGGGCTGGAGTTGTTCTGCCGCTACATTATAGCGTCTGTAATCGATACTCAGGGGAAGCCATGGCTTTCCTTTTGAGAAGCCTGCATTGATGCTATCGTTCCATTGCATGGGAGAGCGAACGGGGTCTCTGCTTATTTGTTTGTCGGGCATCCTTAAACCTTGTGGGTCCTGAGTTTCTGTTGGAAGTACAGGAACGTCCTGCATGCCAATTTCTTCGCCATAATAAATGGTAGGAGTGCCTCTGAGTGTTAATAAAAGGATGGCGGCAATGGGAGTTTGTTCTCTGCCTATGCGTGTAGCCAGTCGGGGCCTGTCGTGGTTTCCTAAAACCCAGTTTGGCCATCCATCGGCGGGTAGATGCTGTTCATAATCCGAAATAGCTTCTGCAATTGTAGTGGCTGTCCAGGGAAGTGACAGTAACATAAAGTTGAACGGCAAATGGGCCCCCGACTGATTGATGCCATAGTAGAGCATCAGTTTGTCTAACGGCAGATATACTTCCGCAATCATAACCCTGTTAGGGTATTCGTTAAATACGCGACGCATTCCGTTGACTATATCGTGTACTTCGGGCTGATCGGTAGAGTATAAGGGAAGTAGTTCATCATATTCGGGCATGGATGAAACGTAGTCGGGGTTCAGCGGATTATCGGGCCAGGTATCATCTTTTATTACATGCCATAATACATCAATTCTGAAACCATCTACTCCCTTAGTCATCCAGAATCTAATAACATCGTACATGGCTTGCCGTACTTCTTCGTTGCGCCAGTTGAGATCGGGCTGTTCTTTCAGGAAGCCGTGATAGTAATATTGGTGGGTATTTTCATCCCATTCCCAGGCACTACCACCAAATACGCTTCTCCAGTTATTGGGAGGAGAGCCATCTTCGTTGGCATTGCGCCAGAGGTACCAATCTCTTTTGGGGTCGGAACGGGAACTTTTAGAAGCAATAAACCAGGGATGTTGATCGGATGTGTGGTTGGGAACAAAATCGAGGATTACTTTGATATTACGTTTATGCGCGGCTGTTAGTAACATATCAAAGTCTTCCATTGTTCCAAATAAGGGATAGATGGAGGTATAATCGGAAACATCGTATCCAAAATCGGCCATTGGAGAAGGGAAGATAGGAGAAAGCCAGATGGCGGTTACGCCTAGCCACTGGAGGTAATCGAGTCGTTGTATTATTCCCTGTAAATCGCCGATTCCATCATCGTCACTATCCTGGAAGGAGCGTGGATAGATTTGATAAATAACACCTGATTGCCACCAGTAAGTTAACTGTTCCATAGCGCTATGATTATATAGGATGGAACGAATAAACAGGGGGCTTTGTTTATATTATATCAAAGCAATTTTTTTTAGCTTTTTTTCCTGTAATACCTGTATTATTTTTCCATCTACCGTGATGAGCTTTTCCTGAATAAATTCCTGCAGATTCCTATAAACTGTTTCATAGGTAGTGCCTGCATAAGAAGCAAGATCCTGGCGGCTGATAGCAAAGGGTTGAAGTTGGGAGAGCTGGCTTAATTCAAGAATGGCGGCGGCTATTCTGCCTTTTACTTCCTGATGAACCAGACTGTTCATTTTCTGCTCTACCTTTTGTAGTTCATCGGCAAAGAATTCCATAAGTTTTACTGAAAGGGCGGGATTAACTTTTAGGGAGGCTTCAAAAAATGAAAGCGGTACAAAGCATACTTCGGTATCTTCCAGGGCAGTGGCGGAAACCGTGTAGATTTTTTGTGTACTGGTTAAGCCTCTATGTCCGATTATATCTCCTTTTTGGGCAAAGCGGAGTATCAGTTCTTTATCAGTTCCCCAGGGTTTATGCACTTTAACTTTTCCACTGTATAGGAAGTAAATTCCAGTCACGGGATCTCCTTCATTAAATATCAGGGCATTTTTCTTAATCTGGATATGTTGCCTATGTTCAGCAATTGCAGGTTTCCATTCTGAAATGCTTTCACGGCAAAGGAAACAGGTTTGCAGATCGCATTTACTGTTTTTTTTCATGAGAGCAATGTTAATGTTTTTTTCAATTATTTTGATTGAAAATCTTGATTTATATGATTTAGATCATATTTTTGATGTAAAGTTGTAAATGTTATTGTAATTTTGATTGTATGGATCATGTTGTAAGTGCTCCCTATAAGAGAGTGTTTTATGTTAGTTTTCAAGCAGTTTGTAATGCAATAGTTATTGGATTGGTAGCCAAAGGCCTGGTAATGCTGATAAGTTTGTTTACCAACCTGTTTTTTTACGGTAAGTTTTCCTTTGCAGAATCTTCACCTGCATTTAATCATTTAGGCGTTTACGTTATACTGATTCCTATAGCTGGTAGCCTGATAGTAGGGTTGTTGGCCCGATTTGGTAGTAAAGCAATCAGAGGGCATGGGATACCGGAGGCGATGGAGAACATTATTCTTAATGAAAGCAAGATTCCGCCAAAGATAACCTGGCTTAAACCTTTGTCGGCCGCTATTTCCATTGGAAGTGGAGGGCCATTTGGAGCAGAGGGGCCAATCATTGCTACTGGCGGAGCCATTGGTTCTCTTACGGGTCAGATTATTCATATTTCTGTTGCAGAGCGCAAAGTTATTTTGGCTGCGGGAGCCTGTGCAGGTATGTCGGCCATTTTCGGTAGCCCACTTGCTGCTATTCTCCTGGCCATAGAATTACTGTTGTTTGAATTTTCACCCCGCTCCATAGTTCCGGTGGCACTGGCCTGTATAACAGGCGCGGGTATGCATTTATGGTTATTTGAGCATAGTCCTGTTTTTGCAATGCCTGAAATACCTGTTGTATCTACTACTGCACTGGTGGCATATACTGTAATGGGTGTATTAACCGGGATATTGGCTACTTGTATATCAAAGTCGGTATACTGGGTGGAAGATATGTTTGAAAAGCTCCCTGTTCACTGGATGTGGTGGCCTGCAATAGGTGGAGCGGTAGTAGGGATTATAGGATATTTTGCTCCACATACTATGGGTGTGGGTTATGATAATATCAGAAATTTATTGACCGGTACCTTACCTTTAACGATTCTGTTTGCTTTGTGTGTACTGAAATATCTTTCCTGGGTAATTGCATTAGGTAGTGGTACTTCCGGCGGAACGCTGGCCCCGTTGTTCACTATTGGTGGGGCCTGGGGGGCTTTACTGGGTGTATTGGCCAATCGTTTCTTTCCTGAGCTGGAAGTTAATATCGCGACAGCGGCCCTCATTGGTATGGCTGCTTTGTTTGCTGGTTCATCCCGTGCCTTATTAACTGCTATTGTATTTGCGCTCGAAACTACCGGTAAGGCAAACGGATTGCTACCACTGGTAGCTGCCTGTAGCACTGCCTATTTTGTTTCCTTTTTTCTGATGCGTGGAAGTATTATGACAGAGAAGATCCGTCGCAGAGGAGTAGATACACCTTTACATTATTTACCAGATCCCTTACAAACTTTTCTGGTAAACAGCGTAATGAATAACAAGCCTTTCACGATTTACGATAACTACTCCAAAAATGAAGCTGTTTCTATATTAGAAAAACATTCTTCCTATTATTTGCAATACATACCTATTATAACTGCAAACAATACTTTTACAGGATATTTAAACAGGGATACATTAAATAGCAGTGACAGAGAAGCCAGGATTGAAGCTGCTGAATTGTATGTAAAAGCTTCTGATAGTTTATTGAAAGTAGTGAAGCTATTACATTATAACTGCCTGGATTTACTAGCTGTAGTAGATGATAATAAACAACTCATAGGTACTATCAGTGCTGCCAATGTTATAATGATCTATGAACAAAAACTGAAAGCTGAAAACCGATACCATTCGGCCTTTTTTGGAGATAAGCAATTATTGCGAATTATGGCCAAAGGAAAAAAACTTCTCACAATAAGATAAAATGTAAAAGGATGTATCAAAAGTAATTCTATTCGGGAACCTGAAAGAAAGAATTTATATCTACTTAATTCTTTCATAATTATCAGATTACTTTTGATACATCTTTTTATTATTTGTGTAATTACAAGATAGAATTTTAATCTTCGTTTATTTTATTCTCAGGATGATTTATTTAAAATATCCTGCAGAGATCATATCCTCAAATAGCCCGGGTTTAATTGGATTCCAACCTACTGATTGGCGGGTTAATTCACTGCTTGCCGGACAATTTAGTTCGATAAAATGTCTGATCCAGGTGAAATGTGCATCTGCCTCAGCACCGGTTTTACTAACAGTAGGCAAGCCCAATCCATTTCCAATGGCTTCGGCGATCTCCCTGAATGGAATTCCTTCTTCCGCAACGGCATGAAAAACTTTTAGTGTAGGCTGCTTTTCAATTATCAATCTATATAAAACAGCTGCATCCAAACGATGAACTGCCGGCCATCTATTGGAACCATCATTTAAGTAAGCCGATTCTTTCTTCTCTTTTGCCATTTCAATAACAGCAGGAACAAACCCATGGTCGCCCTGGCCATGAACTGTTGGAGGGAGCCTTACTATAGAAGCATTAATACCTTGTTCTATAAGTGCATTTACGGCAAGTTCAGAAGCCTTACGTGGATGGGTACTGCCAGCAACCGTAACGTTTTCGGTGATCAGACCGGTGGAATTTATTATCCCTATTCCAGAAGTCACAATTAACGGTTTTTGGGTATTGGCCAATGCCTCGCCAAAAGCCATAATTACCTTACGATCGTCATCGCAACTGGTGGCAAATCGGGAAAAATCGTGATTGAAGGCTGTATGAATAACTGCATCACATTGAGATGCTCCATCCTTCAGGCTTTGGAGATCTTCCACATTGCCTGAATGTACTTCTGCACCGGCTTCCAAAATTTTGGCTGCAGACTGTTCGTTGCGGGCAAGTCCTAGTACCTGGTGTCCTGCCTGTAACAGCTCATTAACTATAGCGGAGCCTACAAATCCTGAAGCTCCTGTAACAAATACTCGCATAATGATTGACTTAATTTATATAACAAATTTGAGCCAATACCGGTTGAAAAATATGGTCATTTGACCATATTTAGCGATGTAATTGAGCGTGACGGATACGTGTTAATGTTTTAAGTGAAATCCCCAGATAGGAGGCAATCATATGTAGCGGTAATCTGGAAAGCAGATCAGGCCATTGCTGGGTAAATTCATTATACTTTTCCTCAGGGGTTGCACTTAAAGTAGAAAAAAGGCGGTTCCGGACATTGTAGCTGCTGCTGGTAATCAGCAGCATGGAAAGTGAATTTAATTCGGGTATTTCGGATAACAATCTGTTAAAATCCTCTTGAGTCCAGCAAAGAATTTCACAGTGGTTGATTGCCGCTATATTATAAAGGGAAGGTTGTTTGCAATTATAGCTTTCAGCATCCAGAACCCAGGTATTTTCTGTAGAAAAGTGTAAAATATGCTCGCTACCATCCTCCACAATTCCATAGGTCCGCATGAGCCCTTTTATAAGGAAGGTTTTATGCCTGCAAATTTGCCCCTGCTGTAATAATAGTTCATTCCGCTGAAGCGTTCTGGCTTGTGCAGGAGCCAGAATTTTTTCAATATCTTCCTTGCCCAGATTAGTATTATTGCGAATATATGTTTCAAATCCGGTAATCATATCCTCAAAAATAAGATATCCCGGATTATCCGACAAGCAGTCGTAATCCGGGATATCATTTTAGGGATTAGCCCTTGAGTATTATCTATGCAAACCTTTTTTACGCAGATAGAGTACTAATTTCTCCGGGAAGTCGGTTTGGATCACATTTGCCAGTGGAGCATCCTTCATTAGCAGATCGAAGCCTGAATCTGGCGTCTCTTTTTCCATTTTGTCGTATTTGCCGAGTGCATTAATCCATACGCGGGTTCCTTTTTGTAATACTGGTTTCATGATATCATCAGCATAAAAGGAATCATCCACATGGATTACCGGAAATTTGCCGGTTTTGCTACCCATTTCCAATACTTCATTTGTTTCTTTGGCATCATGAACCCTTGGCATAATAGGAATTTTAGGGTTCAGTTTTCGCAGTCCGACAGCTTCTGTATGATCATAAATAAAGAACAATACCTGATCTTCCATTTTATATTTTTGGATCAGTGCATAGGTTGCTTTTGTTGCTGCCTCGCCTTCTGCTTTAAAATCAATATCAATCATGATATTATTTTTCGCCACTTTAAGTACTTCTTCAAAAGTGGGGATTTTTTCGGCAGTAGGTTTACCATCAAAAAGTAAATTACATTTCTGCAATTCAGCATAGGTAAGTTCTTCTACCTTACCTGGCTGGCCGGTTGTTCTGATGATTTTTTCATCGTGCATAATAACCAGAACACCATCTTTGGTAGAGCGAACATCTATTTCAGCAATGTCGATCCCCTGTGCTATGGCTTCTTTAATAGCAGCAATGGAATTTTCAGGAAATTTGTTGTGAGCAGCCCGGTGCGCGGCTACCATCACATGACCCGGTTTTTGGTGAAATTCAGTTAGAATAGCATCTACTGGCCTTTTTTGTGCATTGGCATAGAGAGAAGCAGCACAAAATAATAATAAGAAATAGCGCTTCATTTTCCGTGTTGTGTTGATTAAGTGTGTTGATAATACGTTTTAAAAAATGAATATCAAGACAGGCACGGACAAGATAGTAAATATTTTAATTAAGTTTTTTTAGATTGATGAATGGAAGACAGAGCTTCAGTAAGGAAGGGGCGTTGCCGCTCATTAATTAATTGTAAAGCTTCCTCATAGCCGAACCAACCTGCCTTGTCTATTTCCGGAAAGGATTGTTGTTTTCCGGAGTGAGGTGGCCACTCAATTTCAAAAGTGTTACAGACAATATTTTCAGCTTCAATTTCTCCAAAGGCCATCCAGCACCAAACTTTCTTGTTACTTTTCTGTACAATTGGTTGCAGGGCTGTAAAAGGGGCGGAAACTGTAAAGCCGGTCTCCTCTTCAAATTCCCTGAGAGCAGTTTCTAGTAGTTCTTCTCCTTCTATGGGCTCTCCTTTTGGAATAGTCCAATATCCGGCATCCTTATTTCTGAAATATGGACCGCCGGGGTGTACCAGGAAGAATTCAGGTGTTTGGGGTTTCCTGACCAGCAATATTCCTGCACTTTGTTTCATAATATAAATTTATCTAGTTGCTGAAGGATTTACATTAAATGTTTTACTATGATAAATATCATCTTTTAATTGATGCGGGGCATGTAGATTTGTTTCAGTGTTTCAATTTTAAGCATTGGTTTAATAACGTTTAGGAGTATATAACAAAAAGGAATTGCAAGTTTCATAAGATAGGATTAAGAAAAACAGGTTAGTTAAGTGCAAGCATTTGAAGGTCCATTCGCCATACGGATGGGCCTTTAATTTGTTTATTGCCTAAAAGATTCTACCTTTGCCCCTCATTATTTAAAATCTCCAAACATTGAGCCATGTAAGGTTAATAACATACAATAATCCCCTTAGCTTCATCTATTGAGGCCCGAATTGTTATTTCCTTTACTTAAAACTTTAAACATGGCTATTTCAAGGAAGTATGGCCGCACTTATCATTA
Source organism: Chitinophaga silvatica (assembly GCF_003419895.1). Classification (GTDB taxonomy): domain Bacteria; phylum Bacteroidota; class Bacteroidia; order Chitinophagales; family Chitinophagaceae; genus Chitinophaga; species Chitinophaga silvatica. The sequence continues at coordinate 539,305 of NZ_QPMM01000001.1, forward strand.
TCCGTTTTCACCGGGAACAACCAGTGATGATCGTATTGCGGCTGATTACTGGTTGGCAGTTCAACAAATTCCAGCAATTATACATACAGAAAAATTAGATGGCGAGAACAATTGTTTGTCGAGATACGGTGTATTTGCCCGTTCTCATGCGGCTCCAACCACCAGCCCCTGGACGGAAAGTTTGCGTCGTTACTGGCAGCTGATAAAAAATGAGCTGGGCGATCTGGAAATATTTCTGGAAAATCTTTATGCTATTCATTCTATTGAATATGGAAAAATTGACCATCATTTTTATGTATTTGCAGTACGTGAACAGGACCGATGGCTAAGCTGGGAAGAAACCGTTTTTTATGCGGGAATGATCGACCTGCCGGTTGTACCAGTTGTTGCTGAAGTTGCCAATACGGCTGATAAACAAATTTTTGAGCAGTCTCTGATTACAGCCGCACAAGGTAGTGGGGCTTTTGAACCCAGAGACGCAATATCGGGAACACCTACCACTATGGAAGGTATAGTAACCAGAAACGTTAATGGTTATCCTGTATCAGCATTTGCGGAAAACGTATTTAAATATGTAAGAAAAGGGCATGTAAAAACAGACGAACACTGGACCCGTAACTGGAAACGTGCCCCATTAAATTTAGAAAGGAGGTAAGCATGTATACAATTATTAATAATAGAGATTGGAATGCGGCGGAAGCCGAATTTGAGTTTATAGCTCAAATGGGCGAAACACCGCAGGATCCCAGGCATCATGCCGAGGGTAACGTAGCTGTGCATACGCAAATGGTATTGCATGAGCTGGAGAAAAGTGCAAAATTTAAGCAGTTGGAGCCTAAAGATCAAACTACCATATGGGCGGCTGCTTTATTGCACGATATAGGAAAAATATCTACCACCATCACAAATGATGACGGCAGTATTTCTTCTCCTGGTCATTCAAGGATTGGCGCTACCATGGCGAGACAATTAATGTACAGAAGCGGAGATATTCCTTTTGAACAGAGAGAGGAAATTGTATCATTAATCCGCTATCATGGATTGCCGCTCTGGGTTTTCGAGAAACCCGATCCTGCAAAAGCATTGATACAGGCAAGCTTGGAAGTGAATACCCAGTTGCTGACTTTATTGGCCAGAGCAGATGTATTGGGCAGGTGGTGTGAGGATATGGACGTATTGCTCTATAGATTGGACTGCTTCGAAGAATTGTGCAAGGAACAAGGCTGCTGGGGTGCCCCTAAATCATTTCAAACACCCGAGGCGAAGCTGCACTATCTGACGAAGGAAAATTCGGCAGTTGATTATGTACCATTTGAGCAACCGACAACTCATGTAATCATGATGAGTGGCTTGCCAGGTGCAGGGAAAGACTTTTTTATCAAAAAGATGAAAGACTGGCCGGTCATTTCTTTAGATCAGATCCGTCGTGACTGGAAAATAGATCCAACAGATAAATCGGGAAATGGTAAGGTAGTACAGGAAGCAAAAGAAATTGCCAGACAGTATTTACGTAAGCAACAATCTTTTATCTGGAATGCTACTAACGTTACCAGACAAATGCGTACACAACTGATTGAATTATTTATGACGTACGACGCATTTGTAGAAATTGTATATGTTGAAACTCCTTACCGGCAGCTAATTAGCCAGAATAAAAGCAGGGCAGAAGCAGTGCCTTTGGCGGTGGTTGAAAGATTAACAGACAAACTGGAAGTACCGGTAGCCTGGGAGGCTCATAAGATAACGTATATAGTATAACAGACAGGGGGAGTATCAAATTACTCCCTCTTCTTTTAAATTTCAATATGTTTAATAATGATAGTTTCAGGAATTGCTGAAGCAACATGGCATCTGTAGCCATTAAACAGATCTACCGGCATAATATGCCATTGTTTATTCATAAAGGTTACCCTATCCTTTACAACTGAAATATTGGCAAACTCACCTGTAATGCCTACCCCGGCGGCCTTTACTACTGCTTCCTTGGCCGTCCAGTAGCCATAGAATACGGCAAGGGGGTCGGGGGCTTTGAGCAGGTTTCTCCATTCCTCATCAGAAATATAATCTTTATACTCCTCAATATTCAGAGGCTTACATTCTTCTATATCCACTCCCACAGCCGGCAGATTTCCCAGAGCACATACTACCAAATTTCCAGAATGCGACAGATTGAAATCGTAATGTGTATCCAGGACCGGACGATTATAGCTGTTGTACCGGATATCACTGAGTTGCAAATGAGGGAAAGTTTCCTTTAATGCATATTGGAGTAATAATCGACCTGCTATAAATGCCTGTCGGGCATTTTCATGCTTGTATCGCTTTGCTTCTTCCTGCACAATTGGCGGGATGGCATGCAATTCAGAAGAAATCAACTTTGTTATTTCAGCATTATAGAAGTAAATCATTTTCAGTGCTTTCCCAAAGTGGGGGTCCAACAAAAGTACTGTTATTTTAATAGGAGGATAGGGGCAAAAATTAAATTTTCAAAAATTTTAGGGAACAGACTAGTTCATTTCATTTACCTCGGTGTTTTAGTTTCATTAGGTTCAATTTAATAGCCAAAATTTATACTGCTTCGAATGAATAAATTATTGCTTGCGGGAGCTATTGCACTTTTCTGCAGTGCCACTTTAATGAGTTGCTTGCCAGGTCGGAAGCATGCGCCAGGAGGGGTAGCCGGTTTACCTGAAAGGCCTAAGCTGCCGGATAATGAATATCCTACTGCCGGTACAATGCACCTTCCTGAAGGTTTTGAAACTGGTAATGCTGCTTTCCCATTTGCCGTGAACTATATCACACTTCCTGTGAAAGGTGAGAGTAAGGAATTTGTATTTATTTCTTTACCAAACAACTATTCAGATTCACTAGCCGGAAAGCTGGCAAACAACTATCAAAATATTGCCGGTACATTGATTGATCAGTGGGCTGGCAGAAACACAGGCATAATGGTAGACCTGCGGACTAATGGTAAAAAATCTGCGAAAGCAGATTTCATAGTTAACTCTGCCAAGGGGTCATTTCCTGTAATATTAGTATGGGACGCCACATCTATAGAACGTTTACCATTGTATGTGAGCATGCTTAAATCGGTTCCTGGCATCCAGGTACCCGATTCTGTAGTAGTTAATGATACAGATCTTCAAATTTTGCCCGATAGTCATCTTACATATGATCGCTTGCTCCTTGATGAGTATCCTGCCATTAAAGATTGCTTTCGCTAGAACATCCATTCTCGCTTATCCCCATACTATTTCCAACTACAATTCTATTAGCAATGAATCGCTATGTGTATATTCCACTGGTAGCAGTGCTGGCTTCCTGCGCTGTTTTTAAAGGTGGTAAGAAAAAAACTGCTAAAACGTCTGCATCCCAAACTGTGCAGCCACCAGCAGTAGGCAAAAATGGAGTTAAACCCTATAGTAATGTGGTTACTCCCGGTATGATCACACAGAAGGGCCTTATTACCGTTCACAGTACACCTGAAAGAGATACTATCCTTTTAGAGATAGATAAACAGTTGTTGGGCCGGGATATGCTGGCCTTAACCTATCTGAAAAAAATATCCAGGGATATTGGAATATATCCGGGTGAAGAATTGGACGATAAAGCAGTGTTCTTTGAAAAAGGAACAAACGACAGGATATTGTTGAAGAGAAGAATAACCCTGGCAGATGCTGCTCCGGGAGATATTATTTCAAAGGCTGTAGAAGGGGCAAACAATAATCCGGTTATGGCTACTTTCCCTATTGCGGCTTATGGAAAGGACTCTGGCAGTTATGTGATTGATATCACCGGGTTATTTAAAGATGGTAATAGTTTTTTAAATAATTATGATAATGAGAATTTTACCAGAAAGATGATGGTAAATATGGGAACTGATCATAATGTGGAAGATATCCGCACATTCCCTACAAACATCATGTTCTCATTTAGCCGGACCAGCAGCGTGAAAATGAACGATACAGCTTCTCTGATACCATGCGCGCTGGAAACCAGTATCTCCTTATTACTGCTTCCCGAACAGCCAATGGCCAGAAGGATTAAAGACCCTCGTGTTGGTTATTTTGAAATACAGTCACTGAATTTTCAGGATACTGTTCATCATGTTAATAACTTGTCTTTTGTGAAACGCTGGAGAATGGAACCTAAGCCGGAAGATGTTGAGAAATACATGCGCGGCGAATTGGTAGAACCAGCGAAACCTATTGTTATTTACATAGATCCTGCTACTCCTAAACAATGGCGTTCCTTCCTGATTCAAGGGGTGAACGACTGGCAGCCGGCATTTGAACAGGCTGGGTTTAAGAATGCAATTTCTGCAAAAGAATGGCCGGAGAATGATTCGACATTCGATAAAGAAGATGTACGTTACTCTTTCCTCTGCTACCTGCCATCCAAATTAGAAAATGCATACGGACCGTCGTTTGTTGATCCACGTAGCGGAGAGATTGTTCAAACCCGTATAGGATGGTATCACAACATTGCTGGTCTGTTAAACAGCTGGTATAAAATACAGGTTGGGGTGAATGATAAAAGAGCGCAGCAGGATAAGCTAGATACAGAGTTGATGGGGCAACTGATCCGCTTTGTTTCCAGCCATGAAATTGGCCACACCTTGGGTCTTTCACACAACTTCGGCAGCAGTAGCCAGACCCCGGTAGATAGTCTTCGTAGTATTACTTTCCTTAAAAAATACGGTCATACCGCCAGTATTATGGACTATGCCCGTTTCAACTATGCTGCCCAGCCTCAGGATAATATTCCACCTGAGCTTTTATTCCCAAGAATCGGAGATTATGATAAATGGGCTATTGAATGGGGGTATAAATACTTTGATAAAAAGGATGTGAATGCAGAAAGGAATATCTTATTTGATATGACAACCAAACGCCTGGCTGCCAATAACAGGCTGTATTTTGGAGATGGAGAAAGAAAGGAGGATCCGGACCCGCGTAATCTCACAGAAGACCTTAGCGATAACGTAGCTGTAGCTGATAGTCTGGGGTTTGCCAACTTCAGAATAGTGATGAAAAATATGCTTAAGTGGACGTATAATGAATCTAACCCTGAGCTTTCTGCATTTAAATTTTATGATAAGCTGGTTGGAACGTTTATGACTTCAATGTTCCATATGCTTCCTAATATCACACTTAATTATACTGATATTAAAACAACAGATTCTCAGGACCCGGCATACAGACCTGTACCCAAATCCCTTCAGCTGCAAAGCTTAAGATTTGTTTGCAGAGAATTGCTGGAAGATTATGCCTGGATAGATGATCCGGAAATCATAAACCATTTCTTTATACCACTAACGGAATCTTTTATAAAAGATATGCAGCGTAAAGCTATGTGTCTTTTTGTAAGTCCGGAAGTGCTTGGCTCCATTTACATTAATGAAGTAAGGTTCGGCAAGGAGAATACACTATCCATGCAGGAGTATATTGATGAACTACACAATTCAGTTTGGAAAAATATGAAGAGTGTAGACTCTGACCATCGCAATATTCAACGCTCCTATGTAAATAGCCTGCTTGATATTCTCGTAGTGAATGGTGAAATGGAAAATTCAGACATAATAGCTGTGACCAATGGGGAACTGAATAAATTGATAGCAATGATTAAGAAATCTATGCCATTGGCCGATAGTCAGACCAAAGATCATCTGCTGGATTTACAGGAAAGAATTTACAGGCTTACTAAAAAGAGCTGATATTATTCTCATAAGCAAAAACCCCCTAAAGGACCATAACGGCGCGGTTCTCCGCGCTGTAACGGAAAATGGGGGAGATCAACCAAACTACTTCAACATGCCTATCTATATAATGAGCAAATCAAAAAAAGATACGCAGGAACTAGTTCAAACACTATAACAACGTGTTTTAATATTCAACCAGGTAATTCAATTAGCAACTTTTTCAAATCGTTTAATATTAACTGATGAAACGTTACGTTTATATCCCACTTGTGACAGTAATGGCATCCTGTGCTGTGTTTAAAGGTGGAAGTAAAAAGTCAAAGAAAGCAGCTGCACCGGCTCCGGCGGCTACAACTGCTACACCTGCGAACGCAGCTGCAAAAGGAACAAACACTAAAACAGGTGTAAAACCATATGCCAGCGTAGTTACAAAAAATCTGATCACCCAAGAAGGTTTATTTACTGTTCACTATACCAAAGAAATGGATAGTGTACTTTTTGAAATTAACCAAAGTCTGTTAGGTAAAGATATCCTGGTTATCAATCGTATTAAAAAAGCACCGGGAGGATTGGATATTTATCCTGGTGAGGAGATGGAGAATAACATGATCGTCTTCGATAAAGGGCCGAATGATGTAATTCGTATGCGCCTTCGATTGATTATCAGTCAGGCTGATAGTACCGATGCCATCTTCCGTTCTGTTAAAGAGTCGAACCTTGATCCGATTTTAGCTACGTTTCCAATTAAAGCATATGGAAAGGACTCTGCCAGCTATGTAATTGATGCAACTAAGTTCCTTAAAGATGCCAATTCAATTGTAAACTCAGGAGAAAATAAAGCAGATATTAAGAAATTTCTGGATGTTAAATCCATGAAAGATCATGAAGTAACCTCTCTTTTAGCATTCCCTCAGAACGTAGAAATTTCAATTTCAAAAAATGGTACAATAAGAGGAGCAAGCCCAATTATGCAAGCATTGGGCGCTGGGGCAACCTATACTGGTCCGGCTACCCTGGAAACCAATACATCTTTTATAGCATTGCCAGAGAAGCCAATGCAGTCGCGTATCTTCGATCCACGCGTTGGGTACTTTGCAGATCAGCATCTCAAATATGGTGATGATCAGCAACACGCAGAGATGCGCAAGTTTGTTACCAAATGGAGACTGGAGCCTAAACCAGAAGATCTGGAGAAATATAAAAGGGGCGAGCTGGTAGAACCACAGCAACCAATAGTTCTGTATATAGATCCGGCTACTCCCAAGCAATGGAGAAAATACCTGATATTAGGAGTAAACGACTGGCAGAAGGCATTTGAGCAGGCTGGATTTAAGAATGCAATTTCAGCTAAAGAATGGCCGGAAAATGATACCACCATGCACATGGAAGATGTACGTTACTCGTTCATCAACTATTTTGCATCCCCTGTCTCTAATGCATATGGTCCGGAAGTTCATGACCCACGTACCGGTCAGATTATTCAAACCCATATTGGTTGGTATCACAACGTAATGCAGGTACTGAATGATTGGTATATGATTCAGGCAGGACCAAATGACCCGATGGCTCGCAAAGCGAAGTTCGATGATGAGCTGATGGGGCAACTGATCCGTTTCGTATCCAGCCATGAAGTAGGTCATACACTGGGCTTGCGCCATAACTTCGGAAGCAGCAGCCAGACTCCGGTAGATAGTTTACGTAGCATTACCTGGTTAAAAAAACATGGTCATACTGCCAGTATCATGGACTATGCGCGTTTTAACTATGTAGCTCAACCGGAAGACCGTATTCCACAGGAGTTATTATTCCCTAGAATTGGTGAATATGATACATGGGCGATTGAATGGGGATATAAATTTACCGGCGATATTACTTCTGAAGAAGATAAGAAGCAAATGCGTAAATTGGTTACTTCCCGAATTGCAGCCAATAATCTGTTATGGTTTGGAGATGGAGAAGACCGCAGATTTGATCCGCGCTGTCAGACTGAAGACCTGGGTGATGATGCGGCGAAAGCAGGTACCTATGGTATTAAAAACCTGAAAAGAGTAGTAGAACACTTACCAGAATGGACCTACGAAGAAAATGCATTACGTGGCGGACTTAAAAATAAATACGAGCAGGTAACACAACAATACACCCGCTACGTGGTACACGTATTAAGATATATTGTTGCCATCAACTATGAATCACGTATAGATGGAGATACCAGACCTTCATATGGTATAATTCCGAAAGCAAAACAACTCAGCGCTTTGGAATGGCTGAATACAGAAGTATTTAATACTCCTGACTGGCTTACCAATAAGAAATTGCTGGATATGGTTGTTTCACCGGGCGACAAAACAGTTGGCGCCATGCAGATAAGCCTGGTAAATTCGTTGCTCGATTACAAGCGTTTGAACTACATGGTAGAGTTACAGAAGCGTTATGGAAAGGATGCATTGACCAATGACGAATTCTTCGCTTCTTTACATAAAGGTGTTTGGAGTGATCTGAAAAATGGTAGTATAAAGATTGATGCATTCCACAGAAATATGCAGAAAGCTTATATTGGTGCATTGGTTAAGATCATAAAAGATTCAACTCCTGAGATTAGTGAGAGTGAAGCATCAGGTATTGCAAGCTCAGAAATCCGTAATCTGCGCAGTCAGATCAAGCAAGCTATTGGTAAATCGGCAGATGAGGCTACCAAAGCACATCTGATCGCATTGGATGAGAGAATTACCATGTTATATCAGAAATTCTAATTGTCCTTCATTATACAATTTGCTGAATATCGGGGCGGCTTTTTAAAGGCCGCCCTTTTATTTTTAATATAATCAGAATTCCTGGCTGGTAGGTCTGAAAAGGATTTCATTAATATCTACCTCAGCAGGTTGACTTATTGCAAAAGCAACAACTCTTGCAAATGATTCGGCCGGAATAGCCTTTTCATATAGCTTTTTCATTGCAGCAGCAATATCCGGTTCTGAAATAGTATTAGGAAGATCAGTATCTACAGCACCGGGAGAGATGATTGTAGTTCTGATATTATATGGTTTAACCTCCATTCTGAGGCCTTCAGATATAGCTCTGACAGCAAACTTGGTAGCAGCATATACAGCTCCGCCAGCACTAACCTTATGTCCGGCAACTGATGCAACATTAATAATATGCCCGGATTTTTGTTCCTTCATATATGGTAAAGCGGCTGCAATGCCATATAAAACGCCTTTAATGTTTACGTCGATCATCGCATTCCATTCATCAATTTTAAGTCGATCTAAGGGCGAAGAAGGCATTAATCCGGCATTATTGATCAGCACATCTACCCGGCCAAATGATTTTACAGTAGTATCCAGCAGGTTTTTAACCTCCAGGTAATTGGTAACATCGGTAGTGATTGCAATTACCTTATACCCTTGTTTGGTAAGTTCTTCCGCCAGGGATTCGATTTTTTCTGCTCTTCTGGCAGCTAAAACTATGATAGCTCCCTGTTCGGCAAGCAGTCGGGCGGCCGATTTTCCTAAACCGCTACTGGCTCCGGTAATGACAATAACTTTTCCAGAAATATGTAGACTCATAGCTGTAAGTTTCAGGTTAAATAAAACTCTTTAATACCATGAAGGTTTATCTCCGTCTGTATTTGGTTTGTTTACTCCCCAGCTTTCCCGGATTCCAAGTTTAGGGCTATGTACCATTTTTACAATCAATGCAGCAACACTTTTTCGCGAAACTTCAGTGCCTTTAAATGGTTCGCCTTTCTGAGTGATTTCGTAATCAATTTCGTCGTTATCGGTAAGCCAGGCAGGTCTGAGGATCGTATAGTCGAGATCTGAAGCTTCTATAATCTGAGCGGCCTTTATGTATGGTTTAAGGTATTGATCAATCATTTTATGGTTCCATTTTCCGAAAGCTCCCGGTACCTCATCGTAAATGCCTAAGGAGGTAATGAAGATCAACCGCTTAACTTTCGTTTCATCCATAGCCTTAATAATGTTAGCCGCTTGTTTATCGATATCGCCGGCCAGGTTGGCGTAAACCACGTTTTGTCCGTCGATGGCCTTTTTCAATTCTTCGAAATGCATTACATCCCCTTTCAGGATTTCTACATTTTCGGCTTTGAAATGCTCGATTTTCTTTGGATGTCTGGCAAAGAGAGTGAGTCCTATATTTTTTTCTTTCAGGAATAATGGAATGGCCTGTTGAGCTATCTGCCCGGAGGCACCTAAGATCAATACCTTTTTCATACCCTTGGTTTTATTTTTTCAGAGAGGCCATATCAATTACAAACCGATATTTAACATCCCCTTTTAATAATCGATCATAAGCTTCGTTGATCTGATCAATATTGATCATTTCTATATCGGAAGTGATATTATGTCTGCCGCAGAAGTCCAGCATTTCCTGAGTTTCAGCGATGCTGCCGATAGTAGATCCGGCGAAGCTAATTCTTTTAGGGATCAGGCTAAAAGCCGCTACAGGTAATGGGTTTTCAGGAGCACCAACTAAAGCCAGCGTACCATCTACTCTAAGAAGAGCCAGGTAGCTGTTGATGTCGTGAGACGCGGATACACAGTCGAGCACAAAGTGCAGTTTGTGTCTGTATTTTTTCATTTGTTCCCGATCTGTTGATAATACAACTTCGTCGGCCCCTAATCTTTTAGCATCATCAAATTTAGATTGGGAAGTAGTAAATACAACAACCTGAGCGCCCATTGCTTTGGCAAACTTAATACCCATGTGACCTAAACCGCCTATGCCTACGATACCTACTTTTTTACCAGGGCCAACCTGCCAGTGGCGAAGTGGCGACCAGGTAGTGATACCAGCGCATAACAGCGGAGCGGCAGCAGCTAAATCGAGGCTTTCGGGCACGTGTAATACATAGTTTTCGTCTACCACTATTTTCTCGGAATAGCCTCCGAATGTTTGTCCACCGAGGTGCTTATCGGGAGAGTTGTAAGTAAGTGTGTTACCTGGTTCGCAATATTGTTCCAGGCCTTCCTTACAGTATTCGCATTCGCGGCATGAATCTACCATACAACCAACGGCTGCTAGGTCGCCAACTTTGAATTGGGTAACGTGATCGCCTACACGAGTAACCTTTCCAACAATTTCGTGACCTGGTACTACCGGGTAAACGGAGTTATGCCATTCGTTGCGGGCAGTGTGGAGGTCGGAGTGACATACACCACAATAAAGGATTTCAATTTCTACATCGTGGGGAGTTGGCTCTCTTCTTTGAATATTTAGTGATCCTAATGGTTTTTCGGCCGCCTGTGTGCCGTATGCTTTTGTTTTAGCTTCGCTCATTGTGTTTTGAAATTTATTTTTTGAGAGATAGATATTCTTCGTCAGTTACTTTATCGAGCCATACCACAACACCTTTTTCGGTATTTGGGTTGATGGCAATATGGGTAAATTCGCTATCCGGAGTAGCACCATGCCAGTGAATAACATCCGGGGGTATACGAACAACATCACCTGGCCGGAGTTCCTGAATGGGTTTGCCTTTTTCCTGGTAATATCCGGTACCATTGGTGGCAATGAGAATCTGGCCGGAGGGATGGGTATGCCAGTTATTTCTTGTTCCGGGCTCAAATACGACATTACCGACCGATAAATTATACAGATCATCGACTTGCACCAATGATTTAACCCAGGCGACACCAGTAAAATAGTCGGCGGGTGCCTGATCCCCTTTTTCGAAGATGGGTGTGTTGTTACTCATTGTAATTGTCTTTATTTCAATATACTAGATATAATAATTGTGAACTCTTTGGGCATTAAATAAGGATTGGGAAGAGTATAATTATTATTGTTAGGTAATAACATTCATTCCTGCAATTAGTTTGCTGGCTATTAATAACAAACTGTGGGTTACAAAATTATTATGGGGAAGGGATTGGTTGTTAAAGAAATTCAAACTAATATCTTAACATATCAAACATTTTGGGTACGGAAAGAGGTCGGACTTTTACCTGTTATTTTTTTAAAATATGTATTGAAGTAAGTAGGTTAGTCAAATCCTAAACTATAGGCAATGTCGGCAATTGGCCTGTCGGTATGCCGGAGCAGGTCTTTAGCTTCAGCAACGATACGTTCGCTGATATGGGAAGAGGTAGATTTGCCGGTTATTTCTTTGACAGCCCTGTTGAGATGGTTTACGTGGACGGAGAGATGTAAAGCAAAATCGTGGGGCGATTTTATGGCAAGTTGATTTTCTTTTCCGACAACGGGGAATTGTCTTTCCAGTAGTTCGAGAAATAAGGAGGTAATGCGGGAAGAGGCATTTTTCTGGGTGTAGTAGCTGTCGCTGGGTTGAAGTTTCAGGGCTTCATGAATAATCAGATTGATACAATTGCGAAGCAGTTCATCTTTAAATGGGTAATCGCTGTTCTGTTCGGCAATCATTTTCCTGAAAATACCAGCTATATATTCTCTTTGTTCGTCTTTCAGGAAAAAGATAGGGGTACCTCCGATTTTGAAGAAAGGCGATTGAAGAAGGCTTTCAGAATTATTGCCGGATTTAAGGAATTGTTCAGTAAAAAGTATAGTATAGCCGGTTTGCTCTTTAGTTACTATTTCCCAGGAATAGGGAATATGGGGAGTACCAAAAAAAAGGGTGGTGCCATATGTTTGTATGCCCCGATCAGCGTATTCTATAAGATTTTTGCCTGTTACGAGGCATATTTTGTAGAAGTCTTTCCTGCTGTATTCTTTTGTTTTGCCTGTTCCATCAATCTCATAAATGATATAGCCCTGGGAAGGAATGCTTTTGATATGCTGGCTCATGGTGTAAAGGTAGGGGAAACTTTCATTGTTTGATTCAATTTGTTGGAACTGATTTTTCGGGAAATTTATTTAAAAACTTGTGACCTGAGCACCATTTTTACTGTCTTATGTTAAAGAATTTTTAAAAAGAATCTGGATATAGATCCTGGGTGCCTAACTCCAGAAACACAACAGAATTGAATATTAGGTTTGTTAACAGAAAGAGGAACATTTTATGAAAAAGTCTCTATTAGTTTTATCAACAGCTTTGCTATCAGTTACTATAGCATTTGCGCAGCAGAAGAACGCAGCTGTGCCTACAGTTGCCAGACAGGCATTTGAAAAATCTTTCCCGGGAGCCACTAAAGTTAAATGGGAAAAAGAGAAGAGTGATTACGAGGTTAACTTTATGATGTCTGGCAAACAAATGTCTGTACTATATGACAACGCCGGAACATTAAAGGAAACAGAGGAAAAGATTGCTATTTCTGAATTGCCTGCTTCTGCTGTTGCTTATGTTAAGCAGCACCATAAAAATGCAGCTATAAAAGAAGCTGCAAAAATCAGTAAATCTGACGGTACCTTAAATTATGAGGCAGAAGTTAACAAAACGGATTTGATCTTTGATCAGGCGGGTAAATTCATCAGGCAAGAAAAGTAACAGACTTTAACCTACAACTGTTTTATCGAACTGAAATCAGTGTGTTGTTGGGCAATGAAATAATTGCTTTACCTTTAGAGTATGATTGCAGGTAGTTTCATAGAAAGCTCTTCATTGCTCAACGACACTTATTTTGAAGATGCAAAACTTATCATTACGGAAAGTAATGATAAAGGAGCTATGGGATTTATAGTAAACCGACGTTTTCCCAGGGCGATTAATGAGTTAGTGGAATTCAGTTACTGTAAACCTTTTCCGATTTTTGAAGGTGGCCCGGTAGATCAGGAACACTTGTTCTTTATACATCAGCGCCCCGACTTAATAAAAGGTGGTGACTTAATAGAAGGGAATTTATATCTCGGGGGAGATTTTAAAACTGCATTGCAATACATTAACGATAATAGTATAGGTGAAAACGATATAAAGATCTTTATAGGTTATTGCGGTTGGGATTATTCAGAACTTGAAGCGGAGATTGAGGAAGGCTCCTGGATAGTTAGTGATAAGATCGAGTTATTTTAGTAAGACCGAGTTATTTTAGGAGATTGTTGCGATCGTAGTGTGTTTTGTTTTATTGGTAGCAAGATGTTGTTTACGAAATTTTTGGGAATAGCATTGATGGAGCGATAGGTTCAGGTATTGAAATAACCCTTTGTCTTAATGTCAATGCAACAATTTAAAGATATTAGTAGATTAATTAGCCCCCACAGTCCAATTCATACAATCATAAACCTTTATTATAAGCTTTTATTTCCGATATAGGTATTTCGGTGCTCAATACCCCATTTAATCATTGCATCCAGAATAGGGCTGATGTTATTCCCTGAAGGGGTGAGATGATATTCGACCCCACTATTTTCCATACGAGAAATAATTCCATTGATTTCAAGGTCTTTCAATTCTTTGGAAAGCATTCTTGGAGTAATACCTGGAATGGTTTTCTCAATTTCACTGAATCTCCTCTTACCGGATAATAGCGCCCCAATTATATGAAGTTTCCATTTACCGGTAAATACATTCAATGCATCCGATATTGCCAGCATATATGTACGCGGACAGGTTTCAGGTGAAATCCGAAAATCGGTCCATTGCTCAAAAGGTACTTGCATAAAAAAAAATTATACTATACTAAAGTATAGGACTATACTAATTAAAACGAAAGTAATATAGTTTCGTGAAATTAAACGACCACTGCATGCAAAGCATATCAAAACCCTTGAACATTGGCCTATGGACCCTGCAAGGGCTACTTTCAATATTATTCATCACAGGTGGAATAATGAAGTTATTTCAGTCAATTCCCCAACAGCAGGAAATGTATCCATGGACCGGCCAGGTGCCCGAACTCTTTGTCAGGTTACTGGGAGTGATAGATCTATTGGGAGGAATTGGAATTATTATTCCCGCACTGCTTAAAATACGACCACAATTAACAGTTTTGGCTGCTATTGGCATCATTATGTTGATGATCGCTGCAACTGTTTTTCACATTAGCAGAGGCGAAGTTAATGTAGTAGGGTTTAATATCGTTGTAGCTATATTGGCTGCAGTAATAGTGTGGGGAAGGAGTAAGTATAAACTGTATCAAAAGTAACTCAATCGTCTGCAAGAGAAATTTACTTTAAATATATTAACTGCACTATAAAATTCGTCTTGAAAAAACTTCTAAGTACAATCCATAAAAACATTGCAGTTAATACAATTGACTGGTTACTACAAAACGGATGGTTAATCGTCTGAAGGTCAGAATAGATTCAAGCTCCATAATCAACGGGGGCTTTGCCCGTCCACCGCTTGAAGGCCCTGCTGAATGCACTTAAATCATTATATCCCAACATCCAGGAAATATCTTTTAAGGCAAAGCTACCACTAGATACATAATGCTCAGCAAGAGAGCGTTTAGCCTCCTCTGCAATCAGCTGATAACTGGCTCCTTCTTCTTTAAGCTTCCTTTGTAAAGTACGTGGACTCATATTGAAATTAGCAGCGATGTCATTTAAGGATGACAAGCCCAGATAGGAGTTAGCTATAAGGTGATTGAAAATCCTGGTTTGAAACGTTGATGAAGTACTTTTAGGACTGGGTAAACTGCTTATCTTCTTCAAAAGCAACTCCTGTAATTCATGATTAGCAGTAAGTATAGGTTCGTTCCAGTACTGTTGATGGAAAGTGATACTAAATTCATCTACAGACTTACCTGGTTTACATCTGAAAACTCTTTCATATTCAGCTGGGTCTATAACCCGGTATGGCAGCAATACAGATTTTGGAACAATTTTCTTTAGCATTAATCCATCTAACTCATGGATAACAATTACCATCAATAATTCGGTTAATTGATGATTACCAAATGCTGTATGATTTTCTGGATTAGCAGCGGGGAGCAGATGTACTTTAAATGTACCCTTACCCTGATCTATTTTCATGCTGCACTGATTAGTAATTAAATGAACTAAAGCAGCTGCATGGGTTAAGGCTTCTCCTACAGTGGCACTACTTTGAACAAGATTGCCAACTATTCCTAAAGCTGTAGCACGCAAGGATTCGCCCAGATGCAACCCAAACAAGGAGTCGTTTGTCAGATGCACTGCATTGGCCCATAGGTGTTGTAATTGAGTATGCGTAGGAGTTAGATTTTTCAAAGATCCGGGATTGATGCCGGATAATTTGCAAAGTTGAGAAACATCAACATCCCGCTGTGCTGCATATGCAATTATATTCAATACCAGATCTTTCATATTGTAAATATAAATCCTCTTTCTTTTATAAAAATCTTATTGTCGTAATATGGTAAATGATTGTCGTGTAATGATAAGTATTTGGGTTGCTCCTTCAACTAGTTTTGTGTTATCAATTTTGAAAAACAATTAAACTAATACATCATGGAACAACAATCATTAAGTGTAGTAACTGAATTTATTGAAGCCGTTAAATCTTTAAACCTTGAAAAGGTTGGTAGCCTGTTACATCCTGAAGTAATATGGGAACAGCCGGGAACTAACCGTTTCTCAGGTTTAAAACAATCCAGCAATGAGGTATTTCAGATGGTGGGAGGTATGTTTGAAGTATCTCAAAATACCATGACTCTGGCACAAGTAAAATCCTATGCTGTAAACAATAACCAGGTGGCTGTTTCAATGGTGTGGAAAGCTGAAAGACCTGGAGCTGCACTAAATAGCGAAAATATAGATCTGTATACTGTTAAAAATGGTCAGATTGTTGCCGTTACAGTCTTTGCAACAGATATTCAGCAGGAAAACAATTTCTGGGGAAATTAAAATCCATCTAAAATATTTCAAATAATAATTGTCTAAATAACAATCTATTATTTCTATATTGGTAATTGGATCTTTTTTCTGAATCTGGTTTTCAGGATTAAAAAGTATTCGATTACCAATATATTATGATACGGGCAAGATTAATATATAGTGCTATTGCATTAGTAGCATGTTGTCAGATAGCCATTGCTCAGCCTAATCCCAAAGGGTTGAAAGACTATTACAATAATTATTTTCCAATAGGCGTAGCTGTTTCACCACAAGCATTGAAAAGTGATGAAGCTGCATTAATTACGCAGCAGTTTAATAGCATGACACCTGAAAATGCTATGAAAATGGGTGTAATACATCCCAAAGAGCATGAGTACAATTTTGAAGGAGCGGATGCGATAGCGGATTTTGCAGGCAAAAACCATTTGAAATTACGTGGACATACCCTTTGCTGGCATAATCAGGCGCCGGCCTGGATTTTTAGAGATGAGAAAGGGGATACTGTTTCAAAGCAGGTATTAATGCAGCGCCTAAAAGAACATATTACTACTGTAGTAACCAGATACAAGGGCCGCATTTATGCCTGGGATGTAGTAAATGAAGTGATCAGTGATAAGAAAGACGAATTTTATCGCAACTCTCCCTGGTTATCGATATGTGGACCAGAATATATTGAGATGGCCTTCCGCTGGGCGCATGAAGCCGATCCCAAAGCCATTTTGTTTTACAACGATTATAATGAGATTGATGCGGTAAAACGTGGAAAGATAATAAAGATGGTGAAAGACCTCAGGGCTAAAGGAGTACCGGTACAGGCAATTGGGTTACAGGCTCATTGGGCTATAAATCTGCCTTCTGCCAAACAGCTTGACCAAACTTTAAACGATTTTGCGGCATTGGGATTACCAATTCAGATTACAGAACTGGATATTTCCGTTTATCCCAAAGAACATGAAGCCAGAGCAGGAAAAGCCAGCGATATCGACACTACTTTCTCTGCCGATAAGGAGACTCAACAAATTAACCAGTATTCAATGTGCTTTGAAAAATTCAGAGCATATAAACAGATAATTACCGGTGTAACCTTTTGGAATATTTCAGACAGACATAGCTGGCTGGATAACTTCCCCGTACGTGGAAGAAAGGATTATCCCCTGCTTTTTGATAGCAAGCTGAATCCTAAGAGAGCATATGCACACGTAATAAGTTTTTGATTATTTGGGTAGATGTATTTTCTCGCCACTAGCATACAATGTACCGGTAAGGCTGGCGGTATTTTTTGGCGTTTCCCCGACTTACTACATCGCAATCAAATAAAGACATCAAACTATCAATTAATGTCACATTTCTGAAAATTTCGTTTAGGTATTGAAGATAGTTTAAAGAGACCCGATGATATATTATAATATTTGAATTTATGTATTTGATAGTCCTATGCGCAAGTTGATAATATAATTCTTATTTTCGCAGAAGTACAAATCACCCCATGGATCAAATTCAAGTAGGTAAATGTGTTTATATTCTTAGCACAGGCAAGAACCTGTATAAGATTGGTAAAACCCAGGATTTGCATAAGCGTCTGGCGGTTTATCATACTCATTTGCCTGTAATGTTCCGGGTAATCAGGCAATATGCAGCCCTCAATATGTCTGATCTTGAAGAAAGTCTGCACATCGTTTTTCAACATAAAAGAGTAAAAGGAGAGTGGTTCGAACTCAATAAGAGCGACCTGATTATTTGTGATAATATCGCTCGTAATTATGCCTTGCGATCACTCCAAAAGCAACATCGTAAGTATAAAGACATTGTTTTTAGCAATAATCCCTTATTGCAGGTAATGGAAGCAAATGAGAAGTACCTGTTCGATTATTCCCGTATCGTAGATGATGTGCAATTGGGGCTAAACAACGACGAGATCTTTGAATTGCACGAAGGTACTGTTAGCAAAGTGATTATTGAAACCGTCAGAAGGCTGTTGAAGTATCGGACCCCTAATTCAGAGTTCCTGGGCAAATGGCTCAATGTAGTGAACGAACTAAGCAGAGGTACCAGTGAGGTGGTGATTTTGCGCAAGTATAAAAACGAAATTAGTCGTAGTACCATACAAATGATAAAAAGGATATTACGTAATCAACTATACTAACTTTTGTTTACTCTCCGTTTTAGAAGTTTCCTAAAATAAATAGAATTTCATTTCCGTGAATAAGAATCTATCCCTGATTACTGGTGCCAGTAGTGGTATTGGCTATGCTATAGCCAAATCATTGATGCAGGATCAAACGAAGCCTTGTCTGATATTTAAACAGTAAGAGATTTATTCTCTTACTGTCATTCATCTTTCAGACTTAATAGCGGATTTACTCTCGCGGCTTTAATTGTTTGCAAACCAATACTAAACCAGGCAATGGCTAAAGCAACCAGTGCTGCTATAATAAAGTAAGAGGCTGATAGGTTGATTCTATAAGCGAAAGAATTAAGCCATTGCCTTGTTATAATAAAGCTGATTGGTAATGCAATTGTTATAGCGACTATAATTATTTTCAAAAAATCGGCCGACAATAAGTATACTATATTGGCAGCACTGGCACCCAGTATCTTCCGCATTCCTATTTCCTTAGCTCTTCTTTCGGCTGTGAAGGCTGCCAGTCCAAATACCCCAAGGCAGGATATAATTATGGCTAATCCGGCAAAGTATTTTGATAAGGAAGCTACAAGTTTTTCAGAAACATACTGTTCCTGATAGGCCTTGTCTAAAAATTGATAATTGAAAGTATAGCCAGGATTAAAGTTTTTATAGAAGTCCTGAATTTTCTGAATAGTTTCACCGGATTTTCCGGCTGAAACCCTTACCATTGCGAGCATGGTGGAGGCGGGATCGAGTCGGAACACAAATGGTTTAATCTCGTCATGCAATGAATTGAAGTGAAAATTTTTGGTAACCCCAATAATTCGTGTAATCGTACCATTTAAACTAACGGCTTTACCGATGGGGTCTTCATTCAGGTTCATCGCTTTAATAGCAGCTTCATTGAGGATAATTCCACCACTATCAGTAGCAAAGTCTTTGGAGAAAGACCGCCCCTGTGAAATATTAATGCCCAGTGTTTCGATCAGGCCATAGTTTACAGGCATTTCATAAAACCTGATGCTATTATCCTGATTTTTTCCATCCCATTGAATGGCTGAATTGGGAATTATGCTTGGTAATATTACCTGTTGCTGAATACTTGAAGCATGAATAACGCCCGGGATGTTGTTTAGTTCCGTAAGGAAAGTTTCGCGTTTATCGGCTGTTCTACCCTCTAATTCAAAATAAAGTACATTATCTTTATTGAACCCCAGATCCTTCGTTTGTACATATTTAATCTGATTATAGATAACCATCATGGAACTAACAAACAAAACGGATATAGCAAATTGAAATACTACTGATCCTTTTCTTACCCATAGTTCACCTATCGAGCTGGTGAATTTACCTTTTAACGTAATCGCAGGATTGAATCGGGAAAGGTAAAAAGCTGGATAACTACCGGCTATAAGTCCCGTAAGTAATGTGATACCTAAAGTTATCAGAATCAGTCGGGTATCCGGGATAAATGATATCTGCTTTCCGGTTATATTATTGAACTGTGGAAGGAGTAGGAGCACCAGCAGGATGGCGATTATTAATGAAATAAAGCTCATCATAACTGATTCTCCAAGAAATTGTAGAATGAGTGTATGAACTCTTGCACCCAGTGCCTTTTTTAGTCCAACTTCTTTCATTCTTTTAGAAGCCCGGGCAGTAGAGAGGTTCATGAAATTAATACAGGCAATAAGGAGAATAAAGATGGCTATTAAGGAGAATAGTTTGATATATTCTATTCTTCCACCCCTTTGTTTGCCATTTTCATACTTCCCATGCAGGTAAGCATCTGAATATTTTCTTAAAAATAAGGAGGCTGTAGAAGCCTTGAACTTATTGCTGATAAATGGAGATATTTTATCATTGAATGAATCGAAATCAGTTCCTGATTTGAGAACTACATAGGTCATGAATGGCCCGCTGCCCAAATCATTGGTAGCCGGAACAATCTCTTTCCAGGCATCAAGTGGTAATACAAAATCGTATTGTTGGGTGGAGTTGTGGGGCATGTCTTTATACACACCTGTTACCATACATTCTTTGGAGAGGGCGGCCCATTTCCATTCCAATACTTTTCCTATAGCATTTTCCGGATTTTTAAACAGTTTTTTGGCCAGCGTTTCAGATACAACAATCGCACTTTTATCTGCCAACACTTTATCTTTATTACCTTGAATCAGATCATAAGAAAATACGGAGAAGAATTCCTGACCTACAAAATTTCCATTAGCGCCAACAGTATTTTCTTTGTTTGTGATATTGAATTTCTGAAACCAGGTGGGAGGAGCAGTGGTTAAAGCAGCTTCAATTTCAGGAATCTCTCGTTTTAATGTTTCACCTAAAACGCCTCCTGTTCCCTGATCGGTATTAATTGTTCCTGATTGTGGAGTATTTACCATTACCTGATACAGCCTATTATCTCTTTCGTGGAACCTGTCTATACTTAATTCATCATTAATCCAGAGAAAGATTAACAATGCAGCTGCCAGACCAGTAGACAGGCCAATCAGGTTGATAAAGAAAACGGTTTTAAAACGTTTTAGGTTTCTTAGAATAAGGCGAAGATTGTGTTTTAACATAACGCTAGAAGATTTTTATGGTGTTCATTTTCGGACACTTTTTTTCCTCTGAATCGGCTTCCATACGTAATTTACAACTTCTTTGAAGTTATCAAATATTTTTGTGGGCTAGATAAAAAAAGAAAGCCGGCTCTTCTTTTGAGCCGGCTTCTCTTTTACATTATTTGTATATCATTTTTCTTTAGAAAAAAAACAGAATTTAAATAGATAGAACAAAGGAATACTTAATGTAATCCATGAAAATATATCCCATATTCCATCTCCGGTTAGTGCGGCTATAAGGCCGGCAATAGAAAGGAGTCCAATAAGTATTGGTTTGCCCCACATACGTAGATTAAAGTAATTATTCATACTCTTCAACTGTTTTTTCAATTCTGTTCCATTGTTGTTTTGTCGCTTTTCTTCTTTCTACCCATAGATAAAGGCCGGTAATTAGGACTACTATTGTAGCTATATCAAAAATTGCCCAGATAATTTTTAAGGGCATGCCTCCGTAATCTCCAAAATGCAGTGGTTCAGATAAAAAAAGTGTATTTACATACCAGGGCATTTTGCGAAGGTCTGTTAGCCTACCGGTTTTGGCATCTATCAGTGCAGGAGTCAGGAGTCGGGACGTGAGTGCAGTATTTCCCTTCATAAAAACCGCATAGTGATGCTTACTTGAGAAAATGGTGCCAGGAAAGGTAATAATACGAGGCTCCATATTGGGAGCTGCAGCTTGTGCTGTTATCATAGTACTATCGAGCGACGCTAATTGACCAGTCACTGGTTGCTGGTTGGCATAAGGAGCTACCATTTCCTTTAACTGCCCCTGCTGCCAGGTATAGAGCACTACATCAGATAATGTATTGATTATACCGGTTAAGCCAACTACACTGGCCCATACCAATGTAATTATTCCAATCAGGTTATGTGTATCCAGCCATTTTAAACGTTTGGACTTATATTTTCTGATCATACCGAAATCGTACTTTTTCATTATCCTGCCATATAATACCACACCGGATATAATTGCGATAACGAACAAGATTCCCATCAGCCCTAGAAATAATTTGCCTCCAATACCAAGGAACATATTCATATGGATTTTCAAAATAATGTCCATAACTCCATCGGTAGTAGGTTTATCTAATATCTCGCCGGTATATAAGTTTAGCATCGCATATTTGCTGCTTTCAGGAGGGGCATCGGGTTTAGGAGCCAGATCAAAAATGACTTTATTTTTATCATCTTCGCTCCAGAAAATATACCTGATTTTGTTGGTGGGATATTGAGATGATGCAATAGCGGCAAGGGTATCAAGACTTTGTGGTTTGGCCCCTTCCGGAATTATTGCAGTCACTTGTTTTTCCAGTACTTTGTCTAATTCTTCATGGAAGATAAGAGGTAAGCCTGTTATACATAGCATCAGGAGGAATATCGTACATATGAGGCTCGTCCATTTATGCCAGTTAAACCACCTTTTGGCTGTCTGAATATTCATAACGATTAGTTATCTAATTTGAAGAAGCCTGAGACCAATCCGCCGTCTGTAACATTAAAAGCAGGAGCCGCAGTATTATTTGATTCATTCAGTAGATAATATCCATTCTCTTTTGTGTTGGCATTAGCCATCCACAAATAGATTTTACCATCTATTTCGACGATTCCCTGCTCATTTGAATGTACATATCTGGTAGCTGGCATCCCGGTTATTTTTGTTTGTTTTAAAGTAGATATGTCTATTGCATAATAATTCCAAATTGGAGTGCCCAGGTTCCCAAAATCAGCTGTAAGTTTAACAGATGGAAGTTGTATATAGATTTTACCATTTTTAACCAGTGATATTCCTATGCTACTATGTTCCTGATAAGTATCAGCTTTAAGTATCCAGGTTTTATCAAAGTCTGTTTCATTTTTCTTAATTCTAATAATTGAACTATTGGTAATGCCTTCATTGAAACCGGTATAATAAAGGTATAAAGCACCATCATCGCCAAGAGTCCACATTTTATTGGCACTGGCGCCCCAGCCTAGAGATTTTAATCCATTGTACTGAATCGTTTTTTCGAGCTTGTTGGTAGCAATATCTATTACTGCCAGTTTTACATAATCTACTACATCATCTCCATAACCACCTCTTTGAAGAGTACCATAGGTGATGCTTACATAAAGTTTTCCTTCTTTGGATGCAATAATATGCTGTCCGGCAGCCTGATATTCTACTCCTGTTATTTTCAGTGATGACAGGTCAATTTCTCCAGTTCGCTGCATGGTAGTAGGATTAAATATTTGCAAGAGCATAGTGCCTTTAACAGGATCGAAGTAATATCCTACAGTGCTGCTAACAATATGAAACATTCCGCCATTGGCGATAAATCCGGTTCCACTGATTTTACCATTATCATTAACTTCCAATTTTTGAATACCAGCTTCTCCTGCAATACTGGTTCGATTGAAAATCCAATTGCCAAATTTGGTAAAGCCGAAGGCGGTTTTCATCTGGAGTGTATTGCTGGTAATGTTGCTTAGATTTCCAGAAGGCATTTTAGAATAGGCACTCATATAGCCGGCAGTTCCCAGATCTTGTTCATTCGTGAAAAGAATATATGCTGGTTTAGTTTTATTTTCGGTATCAGGAGCCGGATTATTACTTTTACTACATGCGGAAAAAAGCAAAGCAACAGATATTACTCCGATTGCTACTTTAGTTAATCTGAACATAATATTGATTTTATAATGAATAGGATAATTTTATTGAAAAGCTTCTTCCAGGATTTTGAATTCTGAAATTGTCATATACCGGTATGTCAAAAATATTTCTGACAAGAAATCCAATCGCAAAGAGGTTGTTGTACGGGTAGTAAGTGAACCCAAGGCTATGGATCTGTTGATCCGGTATTATATTTTGCGCGTCAATTCCTGCTTTACCAAATAGACCAAGAAAACCTGTAGGCTCTACTTTTTTAGGCAGATAATCCACATAATATTCTCTTACAAATGAGTAGTACCAATAAATTTGTAGTTTGTCTGATTTGGACAATACCTTATTAAGCTTAGCATTTAAACCAGCATTTGCGAAGAAAAATGGAGTGTTCCGTAGTCTGGATTTATTTACAATACTATTGTTTTCGTTGACTAATCTCAGATCCTGGTAAGTGAAGTTGCCATTGGCTTCCAACCAGGAAAATATATTATAACTACCATCTGCATCAATTCCAACACCCTTTACTTTTTCTACATTCTGACTTTGGGCATACATTAAATTTATGGGGATAAGTAGAATAAGGTCTTTGGTATTGCGATAAAAGGTATTTACTTCTACTTTATATTGGTTTGCCCTGGCTATTTTATAACCTAGATTAATGTTAAGGCTTCTTTCTGGGGCCAGGTTAAAGTTTGAAAGTTTTAGATTTCCATCGCCGAATAGTTCATCCTGATCAGGTAATCTTAATGCGGTTTCTACTGAAGCCTGCAGATAGGATGAAGTGTTGATCTTATAACGTATGCCTTCTGCCATTCCCCATGCCGATTTATTGTTTCTGGTAGTAATTTTATTGCCCAGATAGTCGGCATCACTGGCATCTGTTTTATAATGATAGTATTTGCCTGAAATGCTGTTTTCCAGTCTTTTATTAAAGAAGTTAGAAGTAAGTCCGAATGCCACAATTGCTTTTTTATAAGAGGCAGGAGACTGTAGTACATCTGCACCATTTGTAAACTTATATCCGTACGGATCTTTTCCTTTTCGATTGAAGTTGTTAAATACCAGGTTAAGATGTAGTGTCTGGGAAGCGGATAAATTATAGGTAAGTCCGGTTCGGGAAATCAGATATTTATAATTTATGTCTGAAAATGCACCGGTATTACTGATTTCTCCTTTTTGAGAAGTTGAAGGAAAATAATTCCCCAACCAATCATAGCGGCCATGAGCAGTGTCGGTAGTACCGCTATTTAGCGTGCTAAATACAATAAACTGATTTATACTTAGTTTATCATTAAAAAGTTGCTTTTTATAGAGTAAGCTGGGAGCTACAGCATGTTGGTTTCCTTTGGCAGCTCCATAAGGTTTATCCATTGTAGAACCAAATTGAAACTCCCGAAAGATAGAAAATCCAGTAAGTGTGAAACGGAGCTCATCGGTCCAGGGCTTTTCTTTTAACCCTATAAACCCTTCTACATAATAGTTTGAGAACTTGTTATGAAACAGTCTTACTGTCCGTGCATTTTTAATACCTGTTGCTGTATCTACCTGCTGAATATCTGCTTTATAGTTGTTGTCTGAGTAATTGTAAAACGCGTTGATACCTGTGAAGTATCCGTTTTTGCTATAGTACGCGTTTACCGAAGCTCTATGAGTATTAAATGATCCAAATTCATATGATGTATTCAAGAAATTGTTTTGATTACGTGCAGTAATCATATTTACGGCACCTCCGAGTGCATCTGCTCCCAAAGAAAAAGGCAGAACGCCTTTATATACTTCTATTTTTTCCAACATATTTGTGGGAACCAGTGATATATCAAAACCTCCACCCAAATAATCTAAAGGAATACCATCTTTAAAGTACCTGACGGCCCTGTTTTGGAAGCCATTTAACATCAGATTACTTCGGGCACCAAGTCCACCGGTCTGACGTATACGAATGCCGGCCGTTCTGTTCATTAATTCAATTAAGGTCGCAGGTTGATCCTTGTAAATATTTGTATTTATAGTTTGTGTTTTAATAGGAGAGACATTCTGATATCCCTGAACTTCAATTACTTTAAGCTGCTTTGGTATTGAGTCCTGCGAAAATACAGGCACAGAAAGTAACGTGCATACCAGAAGTACGCATAAATTAAGCGATTGATTGGTCGACATATTTATTTAGCTATATCAGCTACAAAAATCATATAATAGCGTGTGAATGAGGTTGCGATATTGGGAATTTAATTTATGGAATCGGGAAAAATAGGGTTGGATTTGGATTCCTAATCAGGTCAGATATGGTTTGGGGAACTAATATAGTAAACTGAAAATATCTTACAATGATTTATTCCTGTTGTTCGGGTATTTGTAATAAAGAGCCGGTTATATATAGTGTAACCGGCTCCTTTAGCTTTATTTAGTCACTACTTCTATTGTTCCTCCATTTTTGAAGAGATCATGCGACACAAAGTAACTGTTAATAGATCTGCCGTTTACTTTAATTTCTTTTAGATCTCTGGTTTTTCCAGAATGGGTAATAGTTATAGTTTTGCCACTGCTTGTATTCCATTTTACTTCATCAAACAATGGAACGGTCACCAGATATTCCGGATCGGTAGCTGAGAAAGTATAAAGGCCTAATGCACTTAATACGTACCAGGCCGACATTTCACCCGCATCATCCATACCGCATAATGCAATACCTTCTTTTCCTATACCATACAGACTATTTAAGATGGTATCGATTACTTTCTGTGATTTTTCAGGTTTATTGATAAAATAATAAGAGAAAGGAGCTTCGTGATCCGGTTGGTTGCCATGGCAATACTGACCTATCATACTTTCCACGTTACGGGCAATATAATTCGGGTTCCATGGAACGGTAAACAGGGAGTCGAGCTTTGCTTCAAAAGGAGCAGCGCCACCGTATAATGCAATCAGTCCGGGCATATCATGAGGAGCAAAGAAGGATACCTGCCAGGCGTTTGCTTCGCGGTACATATACTCGTAGTAAGGATATTGCGGATTGAAAGGAGTGATCCAGCTCCCATCTGCTAAACGGCCGCGCATAAACTTGGTAGATGGATCGAACATATTCTTATAGTTTTGAGAACGAGCCATGAGTATACGATAGTTGGCTGTATCGCCCAGTTTTTTCGCTATTTGAGCTAGGGAGTAGTCGTCGTACGAATACTCCAGTGTTTTTGAAACACCAGCAGCCGCTTTGGTTTCTACATGCGGGTTCGGTACATCCGGATCAGAGATATAGCCCTTTTCTATATACTCTTTTACATGAGCCCTGGCGCCTGGTTCGATATTGGCATTACGCAGGAGGAGTTTATAGGTGGCTTCAATATCGAAATTATCGATACCTCTCAGGTAAGCCCCGGCAATGGAAGAAGCCCCGTGATCGCCATGGAAGAAGGTAGGAATAAAGCCCGTTTTTTCACCCACATCCTTCATCGATTTAATAACATCTAAAGCAACATCCGGGGAAATCAGTCCCAATAACACATCTTTATTACGATAGGTATCCCAGAGTGAAGGTTCTGTATAATAATTGAAATCTGCTTTTACAACATTTCTTTTAGCATCTGTATATTCGCCGTTCACATCACTGCGTAGGGCGGGCCATAACAAAGAGCGGTAAAGGCTTGAATAAAGCATTGTTTTTTGCTTTGTAGTACCACCTTTCAGTTGAATGGCAGATAAGGTTTTTTCCCAGGTCTGAATAGCTCTGTTGCTGATAGTTTCAAAGCTTGCATTGCTGATTTCCTTCTCGAGATTCAGCTTCGCATTGGCAGTGCTCACATAGGAAATTCCAATTTTTACTGTAACGGGTTTATTGCCGTCTGCAAGATGCACAATCGCATATCCCTGTTGCTTACCCTCTTCAGTTTTATTAAGTTTGGTGATGGGGGTATTGAACTCTGCATAGAAAAAAATACGCTCACCGGTTGTTTGAAATCCCTCAACGGTATTATCATTTACCTGTTCAATTTTCCAATCCCTGATTTTATTATTTGCTTTGGCAAGATCGAAAAGAATCTGACGATCCTTATTATCGGCATACGTGTATTTATGATAACCACATCGGAGGGTGGAAGTAAGCTCTGCTTTTACTTTGTAATCGTCGAGATATACCTGATAATAGCCGGCAGTAGCCTTTTCATTTTTGTGGCTGAATTTAGAACCGAATTTAGCACCGGGTTTCGACAGTGGAAGAAGAGGAATATTACAAAGGTTCCAATGGCCTTTGTTGGTATGAGTGAATCCGTAAATTACATCATCTTCATACTCATATCCTGCACCTGACCCGTATTTGGTCATTGGGCTCAACTGCACCAGGGCATTAGGAAGTGAGCTGCCGGGAAAGGTAAGCCCAGACCAGGGTCTCCAGTCTTTTGGCGGTTCATAGCCAAGGATTTTGGCATCAGTTACAGCCGCTGTTCCGATAAAGGTATTGACATACGGAGTATATTTTAGTTTTTGTCCATAACTCGAGTTGGTACAAACTACAGCTAACAATAAGGCTCCCGATAATTTCATGAGCGATTTCATAACACGGATAATTTTCGTTGCTAAATCGATTTATTGAATGATAAATATAATAAAATGGAGTTTAGAAAGGCATTTATTTGTGATGAGCGAGAGAAATAGGGGATAAGCTAAGCTGGCGATTTTTAGAATACTTAAGAGGATGTAAAATGATAACAGATTATCAGGTACCCAAATAAACAGAGGCTGCATCATAAATGATACAGCCTCCTTACTCATTAAATTGGCGGTTAATTAATATTCTCAGCTTTTGGCTTCATAATCTCAGGGATTCTTTCGGCCATAAAACGGAAATGGTTTTTAATGATAGGGTCGGTACTAACTGCAGCTGCTTTTTTAAACTCCTGCTCCAGGTTTAGTAAATATGCTTTTACGATGGAGTAAGTATCATTAGTGCGAGGCACCAATCCCTGCGGCAGCAATACATTTACATCCAGGCTGGTGATTTCCGACATTTTCATCGTTTTTACATTCAGCATAGAGTTGAATTTCTCCAGATATAATTTTTGGAGATTACGCTGATAAATGTTGGAGGCATTTTGAACCATATTATCGAGCCCTACTGCTTTATGCAGATCTGCCAGATAGGTTGTCAGTGGATAAGCATTCTGTGGCTGTGCAGTTTCAAATTGGAGCAAACGATCCATCATAAACCCATTTATCAGTTTATTAAGAACTGGCCCCTGCATGTTTAGAATATTATCTGCGGGGAAAGTGGCAGCAATTGAAATGATTTTTTGATCAAATAACCAGGTAGGTGCTTTGAATAGTTGCTCTTTCAGGAAAGACAAGGCCTCTTTCTGAGTGGCGGCCGATACTGGCGTTATCTGCGCACCAGGTTGTTCTACCGTTTTGGTATCTACATATATTCCACCAACATTTTTGGCCACATGGTTTATGTATCTGACATATTGTTCCTTTACCTGGTCATACATGAAAGACAGATTGGTATAGTCCTTATTTGGAACTTTAGTCCATTCCATCAGGTTTTTCATAACAACCTGCAGGTTCTTTATGCCATAGGCATTTGCCTTCATGACGTTATCACTGAGGTCTTCATTCTGGCAGCGAGGGTCGATTTGTTCTGTTTCTGAGCCAAACCAGAGTCTTTTATCTTTCAGTTTCTCTATGGTCAGTTTATTGAGGTAAGGAATTTCCTCTTTGGAAGAAGAAAACTGTGGTAACCATTTATAACCCCATTCAATAGCCCATTTGTCGTAATCTCCGATTCTTGGGAATAATCCTTTTTCACTGATATTATCTTCAGGTTGGGCTACATAATTGAAACGGGCATAATCCATGATACTGGGAGTATGACCATGTTCTTCCACCCATTTTTTGTTGCGTAGGTTTTCTACCGGTACAGTGGAAGAAGAGCCGAAGTTATGGCGTAAACCAAGTGTATGTCCAACCTCGTGAGAAGATACAAATCTGATCAGTTGACCCATCAGCTCATCATCGAGTTCCATTGTACGGGCGCGGGGATCTACGGCTGCACATTGTATGAAGTACCAGTTATGTAACAACTGCATGACGTTATGATACCAGTTGATATGTGTTTCCAGTATCTCACCGGTTCTTGGATCTGCCACATGCGGACCACTGGCATTTGGCACAGCAGAAGGTTTGTAAACGATGGCCGAATACCTGGCATCATCTATACTCCAGGTGCTATCTTCTGCTTTGGTTGGGGCACGACGGGCCTGAATAGCGTTCTTAAAACCGGCTTTTTCGAAAGCTGCCTGCCAGTCATTCACCCCCTGAATTAAATAAGGAACCCATTTTTCCGGGGTAGCCGGATCAATATAAATAATAATAGGCTTCTTAGGCTCTACCAGTTCGCCTTTGAGATATTTCTCTACTTCCCCATCTTTCGGTTCCATACGCCAGCGGCGTACATAATATGTTGCTTTTACAGCCTGTGGATCTGTTTCAAAATCATAGAATCCACCGGCGAAGAAACCTACCCGTTTATCGTATTCGCGTGCCTTCATTGGTTTCTCGGGCAGCATTACAATGCTGGTATTGATTTCCAGGGTAACATTGCTGGAAGCACCATTATTACCAGATCGACCGTAGGTTTTTACAGTGCGTACTTCCACGTTCATTGGATAAGTACGGATAGTATCGATATAGGATTTGTCTGATGAAATACCACCCAGCTTAAGTTGACTTTTAAGTGACGGGTCAAATGCTACGAGTTCATTATCTCCATTTACAAAATCAGTAACATCAATAACGCTGGCTTTACCATCAGCGCTATATGTTTTGATATCGAAGCTGGCTGTAATAGGCTGGACGTTGGAATTCATTACAGAACGATACATCGGAGCCGACGAGTCTTTCATATAGTTGAGATAGGAAACAGTGCGGATAAACATCTTATTCCCCGGTCCTTTTTCCAGTGTAATCACATTTTCATTGATCTCGTCACCTGCATAACCAAACATCCCTGCCCGTAATCCGGAAGAAGATTTAGATATACGCGTTACTGATAGGATGTCTTTCCCTAAAACCTTATCAGGAATTTCAAAGAAATACCTGTCTTCCACTTTATGTACTATTACCAGGCCCCTGCTGGTTTTGGCGGAATCAGGTATTACTTCTTTATATGGTTTAAGCTTTTGCTTTACTGCTGTTGGCTTAGAAGTAGTATCTTTTGTTATACCTCCGTCTTTTTGTTTTATGGAGATTAATTGAGCATTAGCTGAATAGGCCATCAACATGCCCGCAGTAATACCAAAAATCAATTTGAATCTTCTCATTTTTTATTTAATTAAGCTGGTTTCTATAAGTTTACGGTAGGCAGGTTCAGAGGGTTTAGGACCATAACTCTCCACTACCTTTCCTTCTTTATCGATGATGATATATCTAGGAATACCTACAATGCTAAAACCTTTCATAAAGTTTTTTCCTTTCTCTCCGTTGGCAAGCAGTTCAATTCCATTCATATTCTTTTTATGTAAATAATCTCTCCATTTTATTTCATTTCTTTCGTCATCAATCGACACAGTTACGAATACAATGTTGTTATTGGTTTTGAACTCTTCTCTCAAAGCAAGGAAATCGGGTTGTTCTTTAATGCAGGCCGAACACCAGGTTGCCCATACATCAATAGCTACAACTTTTCCTTTGTAATCTGAAAGTCTGAATATTTGGCCATCAGCACCCGGTAGCTCGAAGCTGGGCGCTTCAGTATTTTTGGAAATCTTTAGCAATCCGGCTTCTTTGTCAACAATCTGCTGAAGGAGTTCTGGATTTTGGATCTTACTTTTAGCCAGAGGTAGTAAAGAGCTTACTTTTTCATCTAAACCTTGTTTGGTTAAGTAGTACAGGATATTATGCCCGGCAATTTCACTTACTCTGTAGCTATTGAAGTGCTCTAACTGGTATTTCGTTTTTACCAGTTCGTTAGTTTTAGCAGAACGAATTGATAATTCTGTATAAGCATTTATATAATTGGATAGTAACAACCTGTCGAAAACATTTGTAAGGGTATCGTTGGGCGAAGAGGTTTTTAAGATATCATAAAACCCTGCAGGAACAGAAACCCCTTCCTGCTTACGAATCCAGGCAGCACGGTTAGTCACAGACATTGCCTGGCTATAAACTCTGCAGAACTTCAATGCATCCTTTTCCCCGGCAAATTTTTTCAGCATAGCGGCAATACTGCTTTCCTGTTGTTGGAGGGAGGCGTAGAAATCATTTCCGGATTGACGATCAAATGCGGCCCAGGATCTCTGAATATTTAACAAAAGCGATTGTTGCTCCTTGTTATTTCCTGTTACTGTTATTGAGTTACCATCACCACTTACAGAGGCAATACCTATTACCCCACTTTTGCTGCTTTGTTCCGGGAATTCAAGAGATATTGCTTCATTTGCAGCCAGGTAGAAAGGCGTATTGCCGATCCAATACACGGTTGAATTAGTAGCAGTAATATGCAGATCAGTTTCCCCCTTTTCATTGAATTTCAGTTGTTGTGAGAACAGGGTTCCTTTTTGTCCGTATACCATTACCTGTACTCCGGCACTTGCGGCATTGGCATTCTTTTTTACAATATGTATATCAACAGCGTATAAGCTTTGGCTTAAGAAGGTGCCTATCACTACACTGCTCAATAACGATTTCATAATTATCTGGTTTATGGTTTCAGCGAATTGTTACCAATTTCCTGCAGATCGATAGCATAGGCAGATTTGAAATAATCTGTCAATGCTTTGTATTTAGCTCTTATCAGTCCATTTACATCATTGGATGGTTTTAGAATTGTATCATCCAACTGAGTTTTACTATTACTGATAATAGCCATGATGTAATTGATTATATCTGTATTGAGAGGAATGGCGGCACTGCCTACACCAGGGGCAATAAAGCCCAGGGAATACATATTAGCAGCAGTAACTCCTGTTTTCGTGTAATTACTAACGTTGGTAAAGGAAGTAGGGAAACTCACCAGATTTTTAGATAAGATCCAGTTCCAGTATTCTTTATGGATTTCTCCCCTGAACGAAACTTTAGTAGTATTTTTCATTGTGTCAAATACAGCTGAAAAATTGCTGATGATAAAGCCGTTGTAAAAAGGAGTGGTGTTCTGTAATTTATTGCTGACAGTATTTTTAAGATTGGCTCCCAGAATTACCTTATATGGTAAAGTTTTCTTTAAAAAAGCATCAGGGTAGCTACTCAACCAGTTTTGTTGAATAAACTCCAGCATCTTAGGAACATAATTTGGGTCTGCATTCTCGCAGCTATAGTTATAGCCGGCGGCTGATGCAATACTCGACGATTCTACCGGCTTCCAGGCATAATCCTGTCGGGAAAACCTGTACAGGAAATAAGTACCGGTAGTATTGAATAATGATACCAGGTCCTGGTCGAATGCGTTGTTGCCTTGTGGCAAAGTATAAGTATGCACTGGCTCACTTGGTGTAAGCGTTTCATTTTTTGAGCAGGATGAAAGGGCAATAGCGGCCAATGCTAATATGAAATATCGTTTCATGTTGGATCTGATTTTAGCGGATTATGGATTTTGGATCAGATTTTCATTTCTTGTCATTACTTCTGTTGAGAAGTGTAAAGTATATCTCGGATCTCCCTGGCTCAGGGTAATGATTTGCGGGCCAGAGGCATCCAGCTGGATTTTATGGGAGATAGAAGGCATTCCCCATCTACGCAGATCAAACCAACGTTGATCTTCCAGGCAAAGCTCTCTTCTTCTTTCAGCTTTATAAAAGCTAAACAGCGATTGTACATCAGTAAGGCTGATATCCTGGTAGGTACTGGCTTTGATCCTGTTTTTTCTTACTTTATTGATGTCTTCTATCGCCTTGGCAAGAGCGCCACCTTCTCCATGTATTGCTTTCTGAATATTCGCTTCAGCTCTGTTCAAATAAATTTCTGCACTACGGAATGCCTTCCCGGTGACTGCGTTTCCTGAGCTTGGATCTTTGGTTTTACCGCTTCCTCCTTTATAGCTGATAACAGCAAGAACCGGATCAAACTGGATATAGGAAGGATTACCGAAATAGTATTTATAGCGGATATCGTTGGTCTG
This sequence comes from Chitinophaga silvatica, assembly GCF_003419895.1. GTDB lineage: Bacteria > Bacteroidota > Bacteroidia > Chitinophagales > Chitinophagaceae > Chitinophaga > Chitinophaga silvatica. The sequence goes on from NZ_QPMM01000001.1 coordinate 573,184, forward strand.
ATCATAACTGTTTACGAGGTCTTCAGAGAGTCCGTATGGCGAAACATAAGGATCAATTACCGGGGTAGTTTCCAGTAATGTAGTTTCTTTAGTTCCATAAGCCCAGATTACTTCATTACCGGCTAATGTTGGATTGGCAATACCCCAATAGGTATCTGTAACAACATTCAGATCTTTCATTGGAGGTGCCGATTCTTCAGCGATATTGGCATATTGAATAGCTTTATCCCAGTTGTCCATGTAGAGGTATAAACGGGATGCAAGTAGGGCAGCAGCCGGCTTATTCATCCGATAGATGCTATTGGTAGTAACCCCTGCAGGCAGTAGTTCAACTGCTTTTATCAGATCAGTTTCAATTTGTTGGTATACGGATCGGATAGTGGCTCTGGGAGCCGGTTTATGTATGGCGCCATCAGAAACTCCTGAAGTAAGAACTAAAGGAACTCCCAGGTCTTTATCCGGGTCGGTAGCCGGATTATTAATTGGTTTACCAAATAAATTTACTAAATGGAAATAGTAGAAGGCACGTAATGCAAGCGCCTGGCCTTTGATGTTCTGTTTATCAGTTTCACTGCCCGTTGCCGCATCAATGTATTCGAGTACTACATTACAACCTTTAATTTTCGTATAGTACTTTTCGTAAGTAGAGTAATAATCTGAAGCCCCCAGCTGACGGTATTTATCAAACAACTCCGGATCCCAGTTGTAACCAGGCAGGTATTGTGTTAGCATAGCCGTGTACGTTGCTGAGTTATAAAAGTTTGCCTGTACGTCGTCCGTCAGTAACTCTATAAAGGGATGTACAGAGAAGTTATCTCCATTACTGATAGGGTATGCTTCACCCATCAGCAGCTCGTTCATACTACTCACTGTAGTAGGTTTTACGAGGTCTGTACTGGTTTCTTTCAGAAAGTCCTTGGAGCAGCTGCTGAATATAGCAGCGCTAGTTAATGTTATATACAGAAGTGATTTTTTCATGGTTGCACAGATTAGAATCCAACATTTACGGTCAGCGAATAATTTCTTGGAATAGGCAAACTATTTCCGTTTACTTCCGGATCTACACCATGGAGATCCTTGCTGGCGATATAGAAAAGGTTAGAGGCACTCAACATAAGGTTGGCTTGTCTGATTACTTTTGTTTGTTTCAACCAGCTACCAGGAATATTATATCCCAGCATTAGATTTTGTAGTCTTACAAAACTTGCATCCACGACACGCAGGTTGGAATAGTCATACATCAGGTATGGTGAGGCCAGGCTTCCTGAACCAAATGGGAGGGAAACGTTAGGAACCAATGCAGTTGGCAGTGATGGAATATTGGTATTTTTTTCATCACCTGGTTGTCTCCAGCGATTCACCAGCTCATTCGACAGGTTTTTGGCTGGATATGGTGCCGATCCATACATGGTTTCATAAATTCGTGGTAAGAATTTCTTATGTCCTAATGCTACGTTGAAAAGCACGTTTAATGAAAACCCTTTATATTGGAAGTTATTGCTGACACCACCAGTAATTTTAGGGTCCAGTTGCCCCATGTATACCATTCCACTCGTTGCATCAATTGTTTTCTCAGCAGATTTATCGAGGTTATTGAATTGAGGAATACCTTTTTCATTCAGGCCTGCATAATCAAAAGCCCAGAACGCTGAAATAGGGTACCCTTTTTTATAAATACTTCCAGATGCTGCCATTTGCCAGTTGCTTAATACAGTAGCACCGGATTCCTTTACTTCATTGAAGTTACGGCCACTGTTGATGCGTAAATTCCAGCTAAAGTTTTTATTCCTGATAGGAACTATATTCAAAGTAACCTCATACCCCTTATTTAAAAGGTCGCCACCATTAACGGGTACACCTGTGAGCATCCCAAACTCAAATGGTACCTGCAACATGATAATTGCATCCGATGTTTTCTTGTAATAACCTTCTACAGTACCGGAAACACGGCCTTTCAGAATGGAGAAGTCTAATGCCAGGTTACTGGTTTTACTTCGTTCCCATCTTAAATCCTCATACGCAAGGCTATAAATCTTTAAAATTGCTTCTTTGGTGGTAGCAGAGTAAGCGCTGTTGCCACTGGGGATTTGAGCAATTAAATCCGGACTAAAATTCTCGGCAACATTACCCTGAAAACCATAAGAAGCACGGAGAGAGAGTTGATTGAGCCAGGAGTTGGATTTCAGAAAGTTCTCTTCTGCCAGATTCCATTGTCCACCGGCTGCCCATACAGGCAGGAAGCGATGGCGGGTATCCTGACCAAATCTGTTGGAGGCATCGGTACGTATGCTTGCATTAAAAACATATTTGTTATTAAGATTATAGCTGGTAGTTCCGAAGTAAGAGAGATAATTGTTTAGTTTATCTGTTAGCAGCGGCACCATATTGTTATACAAAGAATTGGTAGTTGTACCACCGGTGCTTAATGCTACATTGAGCGGAGGCATTACAATGGTTTTACCTCTATCCGGCATATAACCATAGCTGGTTTGACTTACACCATCATACTTAACGCTACGGATTTCCACACCTGCCATTGCATTAAATCCATCTCTGTTTCCAAAGAAGCGATTGGTATAGGAAAGCATATTTCTGAAAAGGTAACTTTTCATTTCAGCGCTCATTTTGTTTAATTGTCCACCTATCGGGAGGCTCGACTGCTGATATTTCAGGCTGCTGGGAGTATATTGTCCGAATTCATAACCTCGTAAAGAAGAGATGTAAGCTGAACGTTCAGTAGCAAAAGACTCACCATTGCTGTTGGAGATACCATAGTTACCAACAGATTGAAAACTGAAACCTTTTCCTATAGCGTAATCGATATTATAGGTTCCGTTAATAAATCCGGCTTTAGACAAGGAACCGGTATTATTACGTTCGTTGATGACGTTATATTTATAGGAGGCAGGTATGATTCCACCACTGGAAGCGGAGTTATTGTTGATGTAGAAGTATTGACTTCCATTATCATCTAAATAAGGAATAGCCCTGCTGGTATTAAAGGCATATTGAAATGGCTCGAATTTATAGAAGCCCTTAAGATTGCTGGTGCTGGCATTTAGGTTGAAAGTCAGGCGTACTTTATTTGACAAGGCGGTTGTTACTTTAAGCAAGGCATTATAACGACGTTGCTCATTGCCTATAGTATTACCGATTTGCGACATCATACCTACAGAGCCATAGTAGCTTGTACGATCTGCACCTCCGCTGAAGCTGAGTGATTGGTTATTGCTTACAGGGTTTTGATACAGTAATCCAAACCAATCAGTGTTCATGGTTTCGAATTTGCTTACTTCCCTATCAAATTGTTCCTGAGTAATCTGTTTATCGAAGAGTCGTTGTAAGGCTCCTTCATAGGAAACGGCATCCGGAGTTTGCTGGAAGTTCAACCCTCTGGCATATATTTCCCTGGATACATCAATTCTGTCTTTAGAATTCATCAGGTTGAAGTCTCTGTACGAAGGGCGTTGAGATATGGTTGTATTGGAGGAAAAGTTAATAGCAGTTCTGCCAGCTTTTCCTTTTCGGGTGGTAATAACGATTACACCATTTGCAGCTTTTACACCATAGATGGCAGTAGAGGAGGCGTCTTTGAGAACAGTGATATCCTGTATGTCATCTACATTCAGGTAGGATACGGTAGTGCCTACCAGATTTTTTAAAGCATCCTGGTCGCCTTCATTCTGGAGGGCATTGAATTGTTGATATTGGAAGGGGATAGGATCATTTTGAATGATACCATCAACAACCCATACGGGGTCTTGAGATCCTAGCATGGTACTGGTACCGCGGGTTCTTACCTTGGTTTTAGACCCAACGAGGCCGGAAGACTGAGTCACGGCAACACCAGGTAATTGCCCCTGTAAGAGTTTATCTATGCTGTTAACACCTGGGATTTTTATTTCATCGGCACTTATACGGCTGTAAGAGCCTACCATATCTTTTCTGTCGATATTCTGGTAACCGGTTACTACCACTTCGGAAACATTGATATCCTGTTTTTCCAGTTGAATATTATTGATAAAGGAATTATCGGCGCCCCCGTTTACAGCAAACGTAACAGATTTCATACCGATATAACTTACACGGATAGAGCTTTTGTCTTGTACAAAGATGTTGTAATATCCGCTGGCATCGGAAGTTGTGGCCTTTGTAGACCCAACTTCCACCAAGGTCACACCAGGGAGCGGAACGTTGTCGGGGCTGGTGATCCGGCCTTTGACAGTTACTAAAGTTTCCACTGCTGCTATTTGTTTGCCAGGGTTGCTTATGATAATCACTTTTCCGTCGATCGAGTATTTCAGTCCTGTTCCTTCCAATACTTTTTCCAGTACCTGTTCGATAGGTTGGTTCTGGGCGGTGATATTGATAGGTGCATACTTATTCAGTTCTTTACTGTTAAAGACCAGAGAGTAGGTGATCTGATCTCTGATTTTGTTTAGTATTTCCGTTCTTTTAGCATTTTTCATTTCAAGGGTAATACCCTTTTGTTGAGCAATTGCAGAACTTAACATGCAACAGATCAGTATAGCAAGTATACCGGTGCGACGGCCAATAGACCTGATTTTATGGGCATAGGTATCCCGGAACAATCGCTTGTTCATTTTGAATTGATTTTGGTTAGGAAATCAAAGACTGATTTCTAGTCTTTACTTTCGACTTATGTAAATGGTATTGTTTTTTAGTACAAAGCTTACCGGGCTCGATTTTTCCAGTATAGCCAGTAGTTCGGTTACCTTTGGTTGTTTTTGTAATTTTCCTCCAAGCTTTTCATCTTTTAAGGTGGCATCGGTAAATACGATATCAAGATCGTACCATCTGCTAACCTGTTCCATTACCTGTTGCAAGCTGCTTTCATCCATATACATCCATCCATCAATCCAGGCGATGTAAGGTGTTACATTCACGATATCGACGGTTAAACGGCCGGCAGAAATATCGAATTGAGCCTGTTCTCCCGGATGAAGTTTTACTGTATTATTATTGGCATTCACATTTACAGCCCCTTCTGTCAGGGTTGTTTTAAGTATATTCTCGTAAGTATTTAAATTGAAAGCGGTACCGGTTACCAGTATTTCCTGTCCTTTACTATGAACAATAAAAGGTTGGTTGGCGTTTTTAGCGATCTGAAAATATGCCTCCCCATTTTCAAGGTATACTTCCCTGCTTTTACTTCCGGAGAAGTGATCCGGATAACGCAGGCGGCTGGCAGCATTCAGCCAGATTTTTGTTCCATCTGCCAACAAAACAGCAAACTGATCTCCTCTTGGAACAGATAAGGTATTGAATACCGGAGTAGTATTACTAGATGGCATCGTATAGGTAATAAGGTTTGTATCCCCAATGATTCTTACACCCGCATTGCCACTATTAAGGGTATCCTGAGCTTTGTTGAGTGTAATAACAGTTCCATTGGCCAATGTGAGTGTGCTATGATTATGTGGTTTCAGATCTGCCAGTTCAGATGTTGTACTCGCTTTTGGATGTTGAAATAACCAATAAGCAGCGGTACTTATTAATAATAATGTACTTGCAGCAACAGCCAGTTTTCTCCAATGTAATCTGATTATGCCAGGTTTAGGCTGAGCAATATCTGAACTAATGCGTTGCCATATTTTTGCCTGCAATTCTTTACTAAAGGATACAGGAACAATAGAGCGCATGGTTTGCAGCTCCAATTTAGCTGCGTGGAAAGCAGCTAAACTTGGATAAGCAGCGGTTGTCCATTCTTGCCAAAACTGTTCTGATTCCGGTGTTGGCCGAAATACCCATTCACGGAAAAAAGCATCTTCCAGAAAATCTGCTTTTTCAAATTGGGAATAGTCGGAAACGTTCATGAATTGCCTTTTATACTACTAAGACAATCGAGGTTACCAAATCTTCCCTTCTGTTTTAATTTTTTTTTAAATTTTTTTGAAGGCGGGTAATAAGGTATTCAACATTAGTGGAATAACCGGGCCGGATACCTGAATTATATCTTTGAGGGATTCTATTGCTTTATGCACCAGTTTATAGGAGCTGTTTAGGGTTATATCCATAGCAGTGGCGATATCGGCGTATTCCATTTCCTGCACATAACGCAGATAGATGATTTCTTTTTGACGGGCAGGTAATTGATTAAGCGCCATCATTAATTTCTCTCTATGCTCTTTATAAAGATCAGCATCGTTATCGGGCCATTGAAATTGCAGTTCGAAATTTTCAAAGTCTTCAGGTGAATGATTTTGGGTCTTTTTTTGTTTTTTGAGAAGATTGAAGATAATATGACGGAGAGATACCAGCAGATAGGCTTTTATTTGGGCAACTTCTCCCTGGGCAGATCTGTTGGCCCATAACTTCAGGAATAGGTCGTGCAATGCATCGCTTACCACCTCTACGTCACCTGTGAGGCGGATTCCATACTCCATAAGCAGATCAAAATAGTTGGTGTAAATAGTTGCTAGTGCGTTTTGATCACCTTCACGGTATGCATTCCAAATATGTAATTCTTCTAATATCAACTGTCACATTACAATTAATCAACAAAGCTGGAATGGATGATACTTACAAATATCGACTTTTTGGTGAATTATTTAGAAAATATATAGAGAATTGAGGTTTTTTTTGATGGAAGGTACAATAGGAGAGGAAACGGATTATTTTATGCTAATCCGTTTCCAATTAATTGAGGACTACTTTTCAAATTTCAATTCTACGGTTCTTTCACCTTTTCTTGTATACCATCCATCTTCGTCGTCAGGGCAAATTGGATCGAGCCCAACGCAATTGATGCCGCAAGGAACAAAAAGTGAAATGCCATTGTTTCCGTTATACATAGTTCCATAAACAAAACATCTACCATAAAGGAAATAACCATATTCAATCATTTGTTCGTATTCCGGAGTAACTGGAACTGGAACAAAACCAGTTACTGTGTCTCCGGTAAATTTATTGATGGCTTTTACTTCTTTTAGTTGATCAGAAACTAGTCTGAATGGGTTTGAAGTAACTTTTGCCTCAATTTTTAGATAAGGAGATTCGTCGGGTGTAGATTTTTTCTTGACAGGAGTTTCCGCATTTTTAGTACAACTGATCACTACACAGATCAGCATAATGGGTACGATCAAACATTTTTTCATTTACGATAGTATTTGGTTGAAAATGAGATTAATTCTCTGTTGGGTATTTTACAGAGCGTTCGCAAAATGAATAAATGTTTTTTTATGGAGAGGAAGGATGCTGCGCTATTGTAGCACTTTCAAAATAAACTATTAATAGTTAATTACTTCCTGGAATATGAATTTGTTGAGGTAGATAAAATAAAAATTATCCAGTAGTATAAGTGGCATTAAAAGTGGATGGGTAAATGCATTTTTACCGGTACGTTTTTGCCATTAAGACTACCGGGCTTCCATTTAGGCATAATAGATAAAATTCTTAATCCTTCTTTATCAACAAGGGTTAGTTGGTGCTGTAGCTTTTTGGAGATTTTAGCATTTCTGACTACCCCATTTTCATCTACTATAAACTCAAGCCAAATGCTACCCTGAAAATCTTCTTGTTCTTCAGGATAATGAAAATTGGTTGTAATGAATTCCATCAGTTTTGCCTCGCTATTATCAAATTCTGGCATCTGATCAACAATGATATAAGCCCTTTGTTCCAAGACAGAGTCGTATTCCTGCGTTGTTTTTGATTGGGCATAACAACAACAGGTTAAGGCAGTTTGCAGGCACAGTACAAGGATTATTTTGTTCATTTGATTTTATTAAATCTTATAGGAAGATATATTATTGTGACATCTTTTACGGCTGTATTTTCCGTCATTTTTTTAATCACAAGACTTTTCCTCAAATAAGTTGATATAACCGGATAAAATTTTATTATCTCCTTATTGGACCTATCATCCTGATAATATTTAAATATTTCTTTTTTATCCAGATATGTAGAAAGCGTAACGATTTTAAAGCTATCGAGTTTAGCATTTTTATTGATAAATAACTCTAATATAGAACTTCCGGTAACCTTACTGCCACCTAAACTATCTGGAAGGATTAATGAAATATTTTTTCTTATAGTAGTATTGAATGGCACTGGTTCAATACGGTCGATTATTACTTCATTTGTATTTTTTATATCGATTACTGCTTGTCCGGAGGTAGGGTCCGATATAAGAAGTACGGGGATTAATATATAAAAAGGCTTATGCATTCTATAAATCTATTATTACATACTGTATTGGCAAACAATGAGGTTCTTCAAAATCTTCTTAATATTGAAGAACCTCTGAGATATTTGGCCTTAAAAATGAACTAAATGTCTTTGATAATTAAAGTAATAAATTCTATTTATTAGAAATTGAATTTATTAAGAATGTTGGTCGCCTTCTTTCAGTTCTCTGAATTCGTCATCCATAGGTAATCCACCCTGATAGAAATAATAGCCGGTAATTTTCTTCAAAGTGAACAGATTCGGTGGACCGAATAATAGTATGAGATGCCAGACTTTATCGGCTGCAATATTTGACTGTTTGTTTGAAAATGAAATATCAACAACACGTTGTCCTAATGAATTGAATAAATTTGTAATTTCAATAGATGCTTCATCAGTTCGAATATCTTTTCTGTACTTTTCGACAATTTTATTAAATTCGAATTCTACAAACCGTTCGTCTTTTCCTATTGTTTTAAGGTCTACACCAATTAGGCTTCTAAACTTCTTTTCATTGTTTTCTTTTATAGAGGAAATGATTTCGTTAGAAGTTTTTAGCATTACTTCCTTCTCTGTTTGTGATTTACAGCCGAAGGAAAGAATTAAAAGCAGATGCAACTCGATAGTGTAAATTGTTTTTTCATTATTTGAAAAGTTTCAATACTTATAGCATAAGATATTTTAGTATAAATCTATTTCTTAGATAATTTGAGATATAGTTTATAACTCCAGTATATGAATATCGTAGTTATTATAATGCAGGCAATTATTATTGCCGATTTATCTTCACTTTCATATCCTGAATCCTTGATTATATACCATTCATAATTTTGATTGTAGTATAATTGAACCTGATCACCAATTTTATATTTTAAGCATTGATTGTAAGTCAAATTTGCATGATGGATTCCATCATTATATTTAAAGATTAATGAGCTTCTTCCATGTGATTGATTGCAGTCAATTCGCGCTATTGTAACAGATATTAAATTTTCCTTGCTTATCGTCTTTTTCGTTTCTTGAAGTCTATTAAAGCTTAGGAACAAGTACAGAACTGAAATAATAAATATTACAAGGATGGAAATAGCATTCTTTGACATATTATTTATTTTATTATAGGTTTGACAAGGAATATTATCAAGCCTTCTATTGAGATAGCCAAAAAAATTGCGGATGAACTGCGTGTTACCGTAGATTATCTGATTGGTGGCTCTACGAGCATGGTATTGGATAAAAAACTCCTTAAAAGAATAGAAAATATTGAAGCTTTGCCAGAGGAGGAAAAAGAAAAAATTTATTACTTCATCGATTTGGCTATTACTTATAACAAAACAAGAAAAGCGTATTCACGATAAATAGCAAAAGCACCAAGCATAATTCACTTGCTGCTTTTAATTCTTTCGATTACGATTTACTCAATCTTTTTATTTGATTCAACCAACTCTTTAAACTTTTCCAGTAAAAGCTCTAATTTATTTAAATCCCCAGCTCCAAAGTATTGTTTGTTTTTAATCTTATAAACATACCAATCATTATCACTAGTCTCAACAAGATCCGTTTCAAAATCCAAATGATCTAACTCTGTATCCGTCAAGTCTATTTTAACTGACCATCCGGGATTATCTAAAGTCTCTATCTTTACCCCATATTCATGCTCCCAGTCTCCATCACAGTGAGACAATAACCAATTTGATATCCAACTAATAATTTGATCCATTTTCAATTAGTAAATTTAGGTCGTTCCGCCTGGGATTATAAATCTGCTGTTATTGGTTATTTCATCAGGATCCTGGGCACTTACATTTCCAACAATTGCAATAAGATAGATGGTTGCAAGGGCTAAAAACAATCTCATAGATATAGGTTTTATAATGACTCTTTATGGAGAGCAAGATAAGTATAATGGTTTAAAATCAAAATTCTAGATTTATAACCAATCAAAAATGTCAGCTACTCCGATCAGAAAGGAGCAGACATTTTTTTAATTTCAACGATTACCTATATACGAAGTAAGATTACTTTATTTTATACCCAATCTTTCTTTCATACGCTGTAAAGAAACGGTGTGCCATAGTTGCACTGAACCGGCTGATAAATAAGCCAACATGCAATACTGGTACTCTTTTTCTGTAACTGCGGTACAGTCTTTTTCTGTGCCAGCCCAAATCCTTGCTGTTTAACTGCAGGTATTTTAAAAATAGGAGATAAGTTTCACGGGTAGGAGGTTTTTTCCATTTATAGGTATCATAATAGCCGCCGTAGATCAATACGCGGGCATTGTGATAGCGATTGAATGAAGCCGCATATTTTTCGAGCAGACCTTTGGCTTCAAGGAACTCCTTCATCAGCTGATCCGAATGGTAGAAGTTAATGACCTTAGTTTCAGATAAGCCCGAAGTCATCGTTGATCCCTGTTCGTTGTTTAGTCCTCTGATGTAATAGAAATAATAGAGTCCTTTGAGGAAGGTTACTTTTTGGGCATGATACAGCGCCTCCAGCATAAATGGGGAGTCTTCAAACACTCTTAACCGGAAGCGGACCTTATTGGCTTCTAATAAGGAACGTTTATAGAGCTTCCCACAGGTAGCTGCATTAAGTGAATTTTTCTCAAGTGTATTGTCGAGCAGGAAAAGTGAAATGTAGTCCTGATTGGTATATAAAGAAGGGTCGTATTCGAAGTGTTCGAGCAGACTGATTTCATTATTGACTTTGGTTACTTTCTGAAATCCGTAGCAGACAATATCTGCATTTTCGCTTAATGCGGCGCCCACACTCACTTCAAGAGTATCGGGAGCTATCCAGTCGTCACCATCCACGAACGAAACGTATTCGCCGGTGGCATTATCCAGTCCATTATTTCTAGCAAATCCCTGCCCGGCATTTTCCTGGTGGAGTACCTTAATGTTGTGGTACTTTTCACTGGCTGCATTTAGTATTTCTCTGGATTGGTCTGTAGAGCCATCATCCACGAAAATTAGTTCGGTAGATGTATATGTCTGGCCAACCAGCGATTGAATACAGGTTTCCAGATAGGGGGCAAGGTTATATACAGGAACAATAACGGTAACCAGAGGTGACGACATTTTCTCGTTTTTATATTGATCAATTCAGCTTCAAAGCAGCATCCATTTTCTTATAAACTTTCTCGGCCGAGAAGTTCTTTTTATAGGAGCCAATACTAAGCTCACCTTGTTGTGCAAGGAAGTCTGGATTCCTGAGCAGTTGATTGATATATTCGGCAAACTCAGTAGCTTCATCCGTAACCAGGCATCCATTATTACTTTTATCGGGAAGTCCATCCTGTCCGCGTTCGTTGCAAACAACGGGCTTACCATAAGATAGCGCTTCCAGTACTTTTACTTTAACACCAGTTCCTGATAGCATAGGGCATAAAACAACTTTTGACCCTGCATAATATTCACTTAAATCCTCAACATACGGAATGATAGTTACGTTTTTAAGATCCTGAGGAATATGCTTTGCTATTTTTCCAATTATACAAATAGTATAATTAGATGGAAGTAAAGGATATACTTCATCGAAAAACCATTTGGCTGAGATCTGGTTGTGGTAGTTGTCGGATGCAACATAGACCATATCGAATTGCTTGTCCGGAGAGGCTTTTACATTAGCCGGTGGTATTTCTCCCATGGTTGGGATATACCATACATTGTTTGGCAGGAATTGACTGAAGAAATAGTTTTCTTCAGACGAACAGGCCCATACCTGGTTAAAGAGCGACAGACGTCTTAATTCTTCTTCCAGTGAGGCACTAATATTAATTCCTTTATCACGTAAATGCTGAGGAGTTACCAGGTCATGGGTATCAGCTATAGTAATTGCGTCGCCGATCAGCGGATTGTCTTTGATCAGATCTGCATAGTATACGTAGGAAATAATGATGTAATCGTACTTATTTTTCTTTAGGATATTATCAAATTCAGTACGCAAATGCAGGTTTACCAGATTTGGCAATGCACCTTTAACCAGCTTCAGTTTACGGTTATAAAGCATATGCCTTAATTTGTATTGAAAGAAGTAGGTAATCGCATTGGTTTTAGGTGGTTTCCGGTTCCAGAACCAGGCATTCTCCACAAATCCACTATTGCGAATTCTATCCATTTCTTCCTGAGTATTGCTTCTTTCCCAATCGCCCTGCCGAGAAATAAAATCTACTTTCATTCCCCGCTTTTTGAAATATTGAAGGAGTGTCAGCGCACGTGTCTGACATCCGCTACTTTTACCAATAGGACTTAAAGGGAAGGTGAATAAAACTCGTTTCTGATCTTGCATACTTTCACAATAATTATAATGAGATATTCTGTTCTAGTTTGAGCTTTTAAGAGCGGCATCCAGTTTCTTATAAACGTTGGCTGCAGTAAAATTCTTTTTGAATGAGGAGGCACTCAGGGCGCTTTGCTGAGCATGAAGCGCTTCATCATTTAGCAGTTGCATGATATGTTCTGCAAACTCTTTAGGGTCTTCAGTTACCAGGCAACCGTTGTTGTTTTTTTCTGGTAATCCGTCCAATCCTCTTTCGTTGCACACAACAGGAAGTCCATATAACATGGCTTCAACCACTTTAATTTTAACGCCCGTTCCTGAAAGCATCGGACAAATTACTACTTTGGATTGCAGGTAATATTCACTTAAATCTTCTGCAAACGGAACAAATGTAATATTCTTGAAGGTACCAGGAATATGTTTGCCAATTGAACCAACTACACATAAATTCACCTGCTCCGGAACAAGTGGAAATACCTTTTTAAAGAACCAGTCAACCGCCACCAGGTTATGGGGGTTATGAGACGCTACATAGATCAGGTCGAACTTTTTAGGTAAATCCTTTTTAAGGTTTGCCGGTTCTTCCACCATTGTAGGGATGTACTTAAGCTCGTTTTTCAGAAACTGGCTAAAGAAATAATTTTCTTCAGGAGAGCATAACCAAACCTGGTCAAATTTAGCTAGTCGGTTTAATTCATCTCCGATAGCAATTCCTTTAAGTACGCCTTTATCGTGCTGGTGCTGAGAGGCTAAAAGATCATGTGTATCGGCAATTGTAACTGCATTACCAATACGGGGATTGTTTTTTATCAGATCGGCCCAGTAGGCATAGCTGATAATTATGTAGTCGTACTGGTTACTTTCCAGTACGGCATTAAACTTTTTCTGAAGGTAAGGGCTAACGTGATTAGGTATAGCTCCTTTTACACTAAAAAGTAGTTTAGGCAGTTTATAGGAGAATAAATATTGGAAGAAATTTTTCTTGTTAGGTTTCCTTGGGTAAAACCAGGCATTTCTTACTAAGCCACTCTCACGGAAAGCCTTGATGTTTTCAGGAGGAGTAATGCCCCAGAAATCTGTCAGAGAAAAGAAATCCACTTCCATTCCGCGTTCCTTGAAGTACTTCAATAATGTAATTACACGGGTCTGGCTTCCACTGATTTTTTCGATCGGATTCAAAGGAAAACTGAAAAGGACTTTTGCCATAGTAGGATTACTAAATTAGAAATTCGGGCAAAACTAGAGAAAATAATGTAAATTATCTAAACATTTGTAGTTTAGATAATTAGATATAAATTTTAAATTTTAATTGATAAGTTGATTATTTGATATTCATCTCCAGCTTCTTATTTTTTAAAATCTCTTTAATGGCTTTTTTCGATTTGATGTTTGCCTGGGGAATAAACATTTTATCTTCTATTTTATTATAATCCTCAAAAAACATGGCCAATTCAAACATAATTTTTTTGGGTAGATCGGTGATGTTTTTGACTTTTTCAAAGATGGAGGAGGAAACCGGAATAGCAATATATCTATCGTTACGGATAAATACTTCCTTCCCTTTTCGATGGGTAGATTGTTGAGCCTCAATGGCGCCGATAATTCTGCAAGGTAGCACACAACCCGTAAAGCTATGAAACTCAGAGATTATGATAACATCAAGCGGATCGCCATCTTCTCCTTTAGTTTCTGGTATAAATCCAAAATCATAAGGAAAAACCATTCCTGCAGGGAGTATTTTGCTCAATTCAAATAAATGTATTTCGGGATTGTAATCGTATTTCATTGAACTACCCTTTGGCGTTTCAATTATTGCTTTCATAATTTTCATGTCCTGGGATTTAATTATTTAAGATTGGTTAGCGTGTTTATCTCTCTTAAAACAAACGCAACCTTTTGGAGTATAAATACTTTTGAAAGCAACGCCTAAACTTGTGCCAAACTTTACCCTACCCGGGTGTATTAAGGATGGGCTTCTTTAATTAGGTAAACACTTTGTTGGAATTTGCTTTTGAGTATCTTTATGTTATTGAGAACCTTAATCAATTTTACCTCACATAACTCTATGTCGATATGCGTAAACTAATTCTACTCATGGCAATAATTGGAATTGTAATGACAGTAAACGCTCAAAGTCTCAAGCCCGTTGCCTATTCTGATGCTTCACAGAAGCTCAATGGGTTGGTTACTTCCAATGCTGGTAAAAAGCTACCTGGTGTACTTATTTTGCCTGCCTGGAAAGGTATTGATGATGAAGCTAAAGATGCAGCGATGGCCCTGGCAAAGCAAGGCTATATTGCATTTATTGCTGATATATACGGTGAAGGAAGTATTCCGGCCGATAATGCCGCTGCTGCAAAAATGTCGAGTTCCTACAAAAAAGACTATGTAGCCTACCAGAAAAGAATTGAGCTGGCATTAGAACAATTAAAGAAAGCAGGAGCCAATCCCGGAAAAATAGCGGTCATCGGATATTGTTTTGGAGGTACTGGTGCACTGGAAGCAGCCAGGGGAAATCTTCCTGTTAAAGGAGTAGTATCTATCCACGGAGGATTAGGTAAAGATAGCAGTAGGGCAAACAAACCATTGCCTGTCAAAATATTAATAGAAAATCCGGCTGAAGATAAAGGTGTTACTCCTCAGGTTATGAATGAGCTGATTGCCGAAATGAATGAAGGAAAGGCCGATTGGCAAATTATCACTTATGCCTATTCAAAACATACGTTTACAGATCCAAAATCGCAGGATTATAATGAGATCATGGCGAAGAGAGCCTGGGAACACACTTTGATGTTTTTGAAAGAGGCGTTGCAATAGTTATTGGTCAGTATTACTTATAAAATTGAGAGTAGGTTATTTGCCTACTCTCAATTTTTATCCATCAGAAAACCTATTAAGGAAGTTTTAATTACTTTCAAAAATCTATACTTAAAATAGAATATTCAACTGTAGAATTATGAGGAATGCAGTATTAGTAGTCCTGTATGTTGTTGTGTTATTTGCTACATATTTTGTTTCAAGATTTATTGTATTAAATTATTTATATAAACTGCAAGATATTAATGTGATTCGTTTTGATGCCGGAATAATGGTTATGTTGATTCTATTTATAGGAGTGTCAATTAAAAAATCTGTAGATCTGATTCAGGGATTAAAGGTTCCAAATGAGAACCTATATTTAGTTTTAGGGCTCTTAAGTATATTGTGTATCCCTGTAAATATGTTTTTTACATATTTATACAACCTTACCAGTTCCTATAGCATTAAATCGGATTATGATATTTTGCATTTTCTAACCTTGTTCGGAATGATTTTACTGATACACGTCCTATTTGCAAGAGTGTATAATATCCCTGATAAACAATAAGTAGTCGGCTTATCAATTAATGTGGAGTACTGCCCTCTTTACTTGAAAAAATGGGTAGTGTGAGCCGTGGTCTATTTAAAATAAAAATACTCACTAAAGCTAGTACAGCTAATACAATTATCGGTTTGCTATTTATAACTCCCAATTCCTTATCCATGAATAGTGTGAAGATTGGCAAACCCATTCCTCCACCAATGAAATAGGCTGTATTGGTAAGGCTACCTCCAACTCCCAGCTGTTCCTGCGGTACTTCTTCCATTGCAATAACTGAAAAGCCAGTGAAACAAAGTGTCATGCCAATACCTGCAATAAATGAGCCGCCGGCCAGCAGAAAAATCAGGTTATGCAACTGAACGGCCAGTATCAGACAGATGGCACCAGTGAACATTCCCAACATACCAAAAGTGGCTATACTTTTTGAAGATAATTTATGTACAATAACAGGTAGCAGAAAACGTGCTACCAATACAGATATTATATTGAATGGCATCATCAGAAATCCCGATTGTGCTGCAGAATAATTGAAGGTTTTTTGCACAAGGAAACTCATCAAAAATAAGTATCCTGTGAAAAATGCTCCCAATAAAATGAACAACAAATTTCCTTTTCTGACGGAGGTAAGTGAGAAGATTCCTAAGTCGAGCAGGGGAGTGGATTGTTTCTTTAAGCGTGAATACAAATAGGTAGATGATAATACTACAACTACCAGGCAGATCAATATACCAATGTAGTTGCTGATGGGGTCCGATATTAATTCAGTGATGTGAGTCAGGCTAAGCATCGCCACCACTAAGGCAATACCAGATGGGATATCAGGGAATCTGGCCTCAGACTCCTTATCATCTTCCATCATAAAAAAAGCAATACCAATAATTACAATTAGCACAGGAACATTAATCAGAAAAACCCATGACCATCCTAAAAAACTGGTAATAATTCCACCTACAGATAAGCCACTGGCTGAGCCAATTGCCGCAAATGAGCTAAATACAGCAATAGCTTTGCTGCGCTCTTTGGGTTCTGTGAAATAATAGGTTACAATTGAGAATGCCGCCGGCATAAGCAATGCAGCTCCCAGGCCCTGTACTACTCTGAAAAATAATAAGGTATTAAAAGTATGAGATAAACCCGCTCCAAGAGAAGTAAACAGAAATATTCCTGTTCCCCAGAGAAACACCTTTTTCCTACCAAAGAAATCAGAAAATTTACCTCCAAGGATTAAAAAACAGCCATATGTTAGAATATATAAACTTTGTAATTGGTAACTCGACTGGCTGGTTAATCCAAAATCCTTCTCTATCTCAGGGATAGCCAGATTAACAATTGCAATATCTAATGCTTCTACAAAAATTCCCATTGAGGCAATTGCCAATATCAGATTCTTATTGATCCCCTTCATATTGCAAAACTAAATTTTGCAGCTCATTTGTATTGTTAATTATAAAATTTTGGAAAAGAAATCTATTTTTTGATTGTTTTTTGGGTATTTGTTCTATTTAAAGGGTGATAAATAGAAGTAATTAGAAAGATTGCTGATTTTTATATCGAATTTGTACTATTGAAGAACTAATACAAACAGAATCAAGGCAATTTCCAATCTATGTTAAAATAAGATTATACCGGAATTAAATTACACTCATATCAGATTAGAATTCTTTAATCCTGATTTTCAGGCCATTGAATGATATTAAATTTAGGTTCATATTTCAGTTATGAATATCTTATTAATAGAAGACGAACCTAAAGTAGCAGTTTTTATAAAGAAGGGCCTTGAAACACTACAGCATTCTGTAACAGTAGCATATGACGGACAGGATGGATATCATACTGCAATGCAGCATGATTTCGATATTGTAATATTAGACCGTTTACTTCCCTCTTTATCCGGTATTGATGTATGCCGTAAAATTAAACATATAAAGAAAGGATTACCCATTATCATGCTTACTGCATTGGGATCTGTTCCTGATAAGGTGCAGGGGTTTGAAAGCGGGGCAGATGATTATCTGCCTAAACCTTTTCACTTCGATGAATTAATAGCCCGGATTCAGGCATTACACAGAAGAGGAAATGTTACTAGTCCGAGTGCCGTATACCAGGTAGCAGATCTGGAAATGGACTGCTATAACCGTTCTGTTACCAGAAATGGAAAAGATATATCCCTTACCGTTAAAGAATATGCTTTGTTGGAAGTATTAATGATTAACAAAAACAGAGTGCTTTCCCGTACCTACCTGGCTGAAACTGTCTGGGGAATCAATTTTAACCGCGGAACAAATCTTATAGATGTTTATGTAAACTATTTAAGATCGAAGGTTGATAAAGGTTTCGGGGATCCTTTAATTCATACGGTAGTGGGAGTAGGATATGTAATGAAAGATAAATAAAGATGAAAGTTAAAACTAGATTGGCGCTGCAATTTACAATGCTGTTCGCCGGACTGCTACTGTTGCTTTTAATTGGTATTTACTCATTGGTAGAAAGAAACCGTATTAATAGCTTTTATGATAAATTAGATGACAGGGCCACTACTGCCGCACAGTTTTACTTAGCGGAAGATAACCTCTCGCAGGAAAGTTTCAGAAACGTACTGAAGAAATATCCCCGCTCCCTCAACCAGGAGGTGATAAGGATCTACGACGATCATTTTCAGCCGGTTTTTATTCCTGAAGATACTGTGAAGTGGAACCGGCAGGTATTAAAAGAAATTGTGAGCAATCGCAAACTTAGATTCAGCCAGGGAAAACGCCAGGTATGCGGGATATACTATGCAGACAACTCAGGTAATTTCCTCGTAGTAGCTTCAGCTGTGGATGCCTCGGGGATGGAGAATATGAAACATCTTGCCCTGATTATGCTATTTGCTTATCTGACTTCTATTATTATTACTTACCTGATAGGATTGTTGTTTGCACATCTGGCTTTAAAGCCAATCACGCATATTATTTCCAATGTGCAATCTATCCGTGCTACCAGTTTGGATAAACGGCTGGAGTTAGCAGCCAGCAGAAGAGATGAGCTCAATCAGTTATCGGCTACTATTAATCAGCTGTTGGAACATATGGAGCAATCGTTCGAATCGCAAAAGGTATTCATTGCCAATGCATCGCATGAACTACGTACCCCCATTACCGCGATCCTGGGTGAGGCTGAGATAACGTTGCTGGATGAACGCAGTACAATCGAATACAAGCAAGCACTGGAGAATATCATCGAAGAATCTGTAAGGATAAATGGAATCATCAATAGTTTACTGGAGCTGGCCCAGGCGAATATGGACTACAACGATCTGCAAACGATTATGATGGATGAGTTGTTGTGGGAAGTAGTGGAAGAATGCTCACAACATGGCAGGCATAAGATAGATCTGAAATTATCTACAGGTCTGCAGTCCTCCAGAGTCCAGCTGCAGGGGCATCGGCATCTGTTATTTATAGCGTTAAGCAATGTGGTAAAGAATGCTATTAAATTTTCGAATGGAAAAGAAGTAACCTGCGAGCTTAGCCGTTTAAATAATGCCATTATGGTTAGGGTAATAGACAGAGGTATTGGAATCCCTCCTGATGAAATCAATAAAATATTCAGACCATTCTACAGAAGTAAGAATGCCGGTGGGTTTGAAGGACATGGAATAGGGCTTTCCCTAACGGAAAAGATTGTAAGACTTAGTAATGGAAAAATTGAAGTCTTTTCCGATATAGGCCAGGGTACAGTGTTTCAGTTTACTTTCCCTTATTAACCGAAGACGCCTGCTGAGTAGAGGAGCTTGCCACTACTTCCGCCATAGAAGGATGCATCAAAATATTGGTGCATCCTTTTTTGTTTAAAAATCGACATTAGAATTTCTTAATGAGTTTCTAACGTGAATAGCCCTCCGCTTTAATCCTGCTCCAATATGACGTTTATAGCTTTGTCACCGAATTAAATAGTTGATCTGCTTACTCATTATTTTTCTTATGAAGTTTTATTTTACCATTATTCTTAGTGCGCTGCTGTTGGCGATTACTAATGGGGCTACCGCACAGGAGCGGGTATTAAAAGGAGAGGTTGTAGATTCGGTGAATGGGCAAGTGTTACCTGGTGTTACAGTGATGGTGCCAGGAACCCGTACAGGTGTAATTACTGATGCAACAGGAAAGTTTAGTATCCAACTTCCTAACGGAACAAAGCAATTATTGTTTTCGTATGTTGGTTACCGTGAGCAACTTGTTAATGTGTTGCCCGATCAGAAAGTTTTGGGAGTACAGTTGACTTCCTCTTCCCAGTCATTATCCGGTGTTGTAGTCACTGGTTACACCCAGCAAAGCAAATCCAGGACCACTGGGGCAATAACCAGTGTACCGGTAGTTGCTACTACCCAGGCACCTGTAGGTTCGTTTGATGTAATGTTGCAGGGCCGGGCTCCGGGGCTTTACGTTGGAACACCAACCGGTCAGCCGGGAGAAGCCGGTCGGGTATCGATCCGCGGACTCGGGTCTATTAACGGAGATGTAAATCCATTGTTTATTGTAGATGGAGTACCCGTTGCTAATAATTCCTTTGCGGCGCTTAATCCTGAAGATTTTGAAACAATTCATGTACTGAAAGATGCGGCTGCTACTGCTGCTTATGGTTCCAGGGCTGCTAACGGTGTTATTGTAATAACCACTAAAAAGGGCAAAGCCTGGGAGGATGGAAAGGTAAGGGTCAATTACCGGAATCAGTTCGGAGTATCGGCATTGAACAGCTCTAAGTGGGATATGATGAATACCAATGAAAGGCTGCGTTTCGAAGAAATTATTAAAGATCCTACACTGCCAGGTTGGGCCTATTCTCCCAATAATCCTGATAAGATAGTAAATGGTGTTGCTGTTCCTAAAACACAGGAAGATTTTGCTTTTGGAAATCGGGTACTCGATAGTCTGAGACAGATTAATACAGATTGGAGAAAACATTTACTCAGACAGGGTCGTACCCAGTCGCACAGCCTCAATATCTCCGGAGGAAATGATAAAACAGTCTTTTATCTCGCTGGTTCCTACTTCAATCAGGAAGGTATTGCTTTGAATTCAGGGCTTGAAAGATATAGCTTGCGTGCCAATATTCAGAACAGAAGTGGAAGATTCCGCTCTACACTGAATATGGGAATATCTAATGCCACTGTAAAATACATTCAGGATGAAGGGGTAGCCGAAGAAGGAGGTGCCGCTGTTGGCGGGGGTGGAATTACGGAAAAGAACCCAATAGCGGCCCTTTATTATGCTTTGCCTTATGAATCAGCCTACGGTAAACCAGGTGTGGGTAATTATGGTGCAAATGCACTGGATGCCTATGCCAATAGCCTGAAAAAAGATAACCAGCTTAAAGCAGTTATCTCTTTTAATGAAACTGTAGACCTTACAAAGGAGCTTCAGTTGACAGGTACTGTAGGTATGGATTTTCAGCAGAGTAATACTACCGATTATCTGTTGCCCGACTCATGGTATGGTAAGTTGGTAAGTAACGGGAACCAGGGATATTATCAAAGAGGAATCGCTAACAGATTAGGTTTGGTAAGCACCGGTGGACTGAGATATAATAAGCTTTGGGGTAATAACGAGATTGAAGCAAATCTGTTGGGAGAAATAAATAAAATAACCGGTACTGGCTTCGGATTTACTGGTTATGGATTAGTGCCTGAACTGAGAAATACTCCGGTTGGTATAACACCGGGAACTGGTGATAATAATTTCATACCAGACATTACCGGTCATACTACGCCGCAACGATTGCTGGTATCTCAAATTGCTTTGTTCCGTTATTCGTTTGATGATCGTTATACTATTACGGCCAGTTTGCGTAGAGATGGTTCATCTCAGGTACCTGTAAATAATCGTTATAAGTTGTTTTATGCCCTTGGTGGTAACTGGAATATCCTGGCAGAAAACTTCATGAAGGGTCAGGAAGTTTTTAGTAACCTGAGGTTACGTGCCAGCTATGGTTTAACAGGAAATGCAGGTGGATTTACCAGCGATTTCGGCTACCGTACATTATATGCATCAGCAGACTATAATGGTAATAAAGCACTGGTTCCAATTACTCCAGGCAACCCTGCCTATAATTGGGAAACGAATACAATAGGTGATGTGGGTCTGGAATTCGGATTTTTTCATAACAGATTAAGAGGAGAGATTGATTTTTACAATAGAGTAACCCAGGGGTTATTCGTAAACAGAAACCTTTCACTGACTACCGGTTTTGCAACACTGGCTACCAATTCCGGAAAAGTGAGAAATAGGGGCGTGGAACTTATGTTAGAGGGGGATGTGGTAAGACAGAAAGATTTCACGCTCTCCCTGGGTCTTAATTTTGCTTATAATAAAAACCGTATCCTGAATTTAGGAGATGAAGAACAAATATTCTCCGACGAGGTAACCATGAATATGGTGGGCAAACCCCTGGGGAGCTTCTATGCAGTGAGATGGAATGGTGTTGATCCCCAGACCGGTGCCCCAACTTACCTCGATAAAGACGGCAATCCTACTAATGTCTACAACCCCGATGATGCAATACCTTTAAATAAAACCTACGACCCGCCAATCATTGGAGGAGGAACTATAACCATGCGTTATAAACGATTTGAATTCTCTACACTGATTAGTTTTATACATGGAATGTCGAGATTGAATTATCCTGATATGTATGCGCATTCCGGCAGTGCTGCCTTCCGTAGATACAGTCAGTCCAGAGATATGTTAGATATCTGGCAACAGCCTGGCGATATTAGTAAGTATGCTGGTGCACAGTACCCAACTTATGTAACTACCAGAGATATTACCAGCGCCGATTATATCAAACTACGTAATATAACCCTGGGGTATAATATACCGGTTAATGGTGTTGCAAAAGGAGCTATCAGGAACCTGAAAGTATTTGCATCAGGCCAGAATCTTCTTTCTATCATGAAATGGAAAGGTTTCGATCCTGAAGATGCAAATGATATTGCTCAGTATGAGTATCCAATGCCTAGAATTATTACCGGTGGTATTCAGGTTGCTTTTTAACTATCAATCAAAAATAATCATGAAACTGAATTCAATAAAAAAATTATCAGTGGTGCTTTGCCTTGCTGCATGCCCCATCCTATATACATCCTGCAATAAGATGTTAGACCTCAAACCTAAAGATCAGGTTGATGGTGAAGATATCTTTCAATCTCTATCTACTGTAAACAGGGCTGTTCTCGGCGTGTATGCGAGCTGGGTACCTGAATATACCCTGCGTATTGGTTCTGTAGTGGCCGACGAATGCGCAATTGGATTAAAGAATGCCGGTGTAAATGGAGATGCACAACATTTATATCGCTGGTCATTTACCAGTTTCGATCCGGAGATACTGAATCCGTGGACTAACGGATACCAGGTTATTAACCAGGTAAACAGAATCCTGGAAGGATTACCGAAAGTACCTGCTAATAGTGCGGATGAAGCAGCAGAAAAACTGAAGCTCGAAAGTGAATTGTTAGCAATACGGGCATACGAACATTTTGAACTCTACAGGCTTTATGCAAGTTCCTATAAATCAGATGCCCTTGCAGTGCCATACGTTACAAATAACGATGTAGATGCAAAACCTTCACGTCCTACAGCTGCAGAATTCTTTAGTAAGCTGGAGCTGGATTTAAATGCTGCATTGGAAAATTCAAATGATGATATTGATATAACACGCATGAACCGAATAGCCATGAATGCTTTACAGGCACGTATAGCACTGTATACTGGCAATTGGAATGATGCTGTTAAATATGCAGATAAAGTAATTGCAGCCCGACCATTGGCTACAATAAATGAATTTGCCGATATATGGAAAGATAAGAATAATGCGGAAGTAGTTTTTAAGTTGAAAAGAACCAATCAGAGTACTATCAGACCCGGTGATATATGGAAGAATGCAGCGTTGGGGATAGTTTATTTTGCGCCTTCACAGCAACTTCTGGATTCATATGATCAGGATAACGATATCAGGTATGATGCCTACTTCGATCATGATCCTTCATTGGAAGAAGAAGGACAATTGCCTGATGTAATTGCAAAGTATGCAGGAGAAGAAGGGGCAGAGAATAGAAATGATATTAAGATATTCCGCACCAGTGAAATGTACCTGATCCGTGCGGAGGCCTATGCCAATTTAGGTTCTGAACAACTGGCCGCAGACCAGCTCAATGCTTTGAGAGCCAGCAGGATTGAAGATTATGAGCCGGTTGAATTTGAGGGAGCAGCTGACCTTAAAGCAGCTATTATGGAAGAACGACTTAAAGAATTACCGTTCGAGGGGCACAGGTTCTTTGATCTCAAAAGATGGGGTAAGTCAGTTGTTCGGAAAACAATAACCGGACAGGATGTCCTATCACCGGCAGACTTATATTATTATATTCCGATTCCACAGGCAGAAGTGCTAAGTAATCCGAATATCAGACCTAATAATAGTAGTTGGTAAAGTCAAACACATTTCCTTTCACAACATCGATCATACAACTAAATTAAGGAAACAGTATCTACTGTTTTCAAACCCTGAAGCATAAGGGGCCATTCATGGTAGGTGGCCCTCTTATGACTTCATATGACCCCAGTCTCAAAAAATAACACAATCTTAAAATCACGATCTGATTAAAACGAGTACCTTGGCGCCGTTGATAATTTACCTGGTATGCAAGATGTAGCGCTTATCCGGAACGGAGACCAGAAAGCCTTCGAAACGTGTTTTAATCATTATTGGCCTTCATTGTATTCTTTTGCTCTGAAAATTCTGGGCAATTCTGCCGATGCTAAAGATGTGGTACAACAAGTCTTTATTTCAATCTGGGCACGGAGAGATAAACTTAATATAACTACTTCTTTAGAAAGCTATCTTCATCAGGCAGTTAAATATCAATCTATAAAAAAACTCCAGGAGATCATCAATCGCCCCGAAGACCTCGAGCATGTACAAGAGTTTATTTTACCTGTCCTTAACGATATCTGGCAAAAAATGGAAACCGCTGATATCTTTAAACAAATTGATCATCAATTAGATAAGTTACCTGGGAAAACCAAGGAGATATTCATGCTCAGCAGGAAACAGCAACTATCTATCAGCGAAATTGCCGGTCGGTTAAATATCTCAGAGAAAACCGTCAGAAACCAACTCCATATTGCATTGAAAGCCTTACGACACCATATAGCCGTTGCCGTTGTCATGTCTCAATTGATGAGTTAATAATTCCTTAACACAAAGTCTCGGGACAATCCCCCCTTTTAAAGGAACATATGTATAGAAGAATGTTCCGATGAATATTTCCCAAGTAAAAAGAATTTTAAGAAATTATCTGTCTGATAGGGCATCAGACAAGGAAAAAATGCTGATAGAAGAATATCTGCAACAAGCATGGGAGAATAAAGAACTTCCGGCAGATGCAGATATTCATCGTTTAGTAGTTTTAGATAATATTCGTAAGGCTATCAGACCAAAAGTATATCTGCGCTGGATTTCCGCCGCTGCGGCAAGTATTCTGATTTTGGTATTGGCCGGTACAAGCTACAACTATAGAGATGAAATTACGGAATGGATACATCCAATGCCAAAGATCCTGGTAGTGGCTGAAAAATTCCGCATAAAGAAAATTTTATTGCCTGATAGTTCAATTGCTATTCTGAATGCAGGGGCTACTATAGAATATCCCGAAAACTTCAGAGGTAAATTCAGGGCTGTAAGAATAAATGGGGAGGCATATTTCGACGTAGTACCAGACAAACATCCCTTTGTTATTGAAAGCCCTAATCTGCAGATAAAAGTACTGGGAACTTCTTTTGTGGTAACAGACAGCAATACCACCCTATTACCTAAAGTAAGTGTGAAAACCGGTAAAGTTGCCGTTGCTGCCGCCAATTTTACTCAACAGATTTCTGCTGATGAAGAACTGATTTTTGATCTCTTCAAAAATCAAATCAATATTGTTCATCATCAGGATATAAATACAGACTGGACAACCAAAAGCCTCGTGTTTAATGATAATAGTCTGAAAGAAGTATTCGCGATACTAACGGATTTGTATAAAATACAGATTCGGTGCAAGGATGTTGATATCACCAATCAAAAGTTTACCGGGGCCTTCGAAGCTAACGACGATTTAGACGATATATTAAGGATACTCGAAGTATCATACAGGTTGCATATTCTTAAAAACCACGACGGTATTATAATCAAGTAATCAGAACATACATACTATTTCCTGCTTCCGGCTACTATGTAGTGGCTGGTATAGGAACTTCTATTTCTAAAAATAAAACGAATGAAGGACAAAATTTTACAAGGCTGTATGCTGCTGCTATTGTTCTTTTCCGCGCCATCCTTTGCACAGGATGCTCAGCAAAGAAAGATAAGTGTCAGCTTCAAAAACGAACCGGTTGCCAGGTGTATTAATATCTTACAACAAAAGAATGGAATTACTTTTTTCTACAATCCATCTGATGTGAAGGCAGTGGAAAAGAAAGTGACATTCGATGCTTCAAACAAGCCGCTGGCCGAGGTATTAACTCAGTTGCTGGAAAATACAGGCCTGGAGTATGAAGTAGTAGACGGAAAGAAGATTGTTATTCGTAAGGCTATTCCACAAACTCCCCGAACAACTCAGAAGCATACTTTAAATGGGGTTGTTACCGATGCTGCAAAATCTACACCAGTAGCCAAAGCTGAAATAGTCGTTCAAAGTTCCGGTGCGGTTATTATTGCCGATGAAACCGGACATTTTTCTGCAGAAGTAAAAGATAGTACCGATGCGTTAACTGTTTATTATGTTGGCTACAGCCTGAAAACTGTGCAAGCAGGAAGTGCCAAAGTAATTACTATTGCGCTGTCTCAGGATAGCAGAACACTTAATGGTGTGACAGTAGATGCTCGCCGCCGCTCCAATACGGAAGTTATTTTATTAAACGATCGTAAAAATGCTGCAGTAATCTCTGACGGGATCTCTGCCCAGTTGATGGAACGTACCGCCAGTGTTACAACCACCCAGGCCTTACAACGCGTTTCCGGGGTTACAATTACTGATGATAAGTATGTTGCAATTCGCGGATTGGGTGATCGTAGTGTTATCGGGCAATTGAATGGTGTTAGATTGGCCTCCTCCGATCCTGACAGAAGTGCTATTCCTCTGGACCTGGTACCTGCTTCATTACTCGACAATATCACTATCTATAAATCCATTACTCCAGATAAACCAGCTGATGCCGCCGCCGGGATCGTTGAATTGAAAACAAAATCGGTACCCGACAGGCAAACACTCAATATCACTGTTCAGACAGGGATGAGTTCAAGTACCGGTAAAAGCGTAAATAGCTTCTATAACAGCGATATGGGGTTTCTTGGAGGTAAGGTTAAGGGTAAGATGTTATCGGATGATTTTAAGGACCTTTCAAGCCAATATCCCAATGGCTTAAAAGATATCCAGCAACTGATAGCAGATAGCAGAAACGATCCGGCTAAAGCTGCAGAAGTAAAAAGGATCAATAATATCATGCACAGCTTTGATCCTGTGCTCACAACTAAATACAAAACGGCACCGCTTAATCAGATTTATTCAATTACCTACGGTAATAACTTCAGTATTTTTAAGAAACACCAGCTCGGACTGATTCTCGGTGCCAACTATTACAACCGCACTACAGATGTTTATGATGGTAACCTTACACAGTATAGTATTTACCAGGGAGTGCTGACAGGCAATTCCAATTTGTATAGTCCACGTGTGATCCCTAACTACATTACACCAAACAATATCAACCTGGGGAAATATCTGAATTATAAAGAGAATACCGGTACACAAACGCTTAACTACGGTTTCCTGGGCGGACTCACCTACCGGTTTAATCCGCAACACGAAATCAGTATGCAATATCTGGGCAGTAGGGGAGCCGAAACCAAAGCCAGTAATCTGCATGGTGCCTTTGAGTATACAGGGTTGCCAGGAAAGGTATTTAATTATGTGTATTCCCTGCGACAAACCTATCGCGAATTAAATACCTATAACCTGCAGGGTGAACATAAATTTGGAAAAACAGAGTTGGCACCCAAACTGAGTTACAACCTGGCTACTTCCTATTCATCGCAGGATGATCCTGATTACAGGTTTGTAAACCTGGCAGATTACAGAATGAATGATGGTACTTCTGTCACTAAGCCTTCCGACCAACCCAATGGAGCGCCAGGTTATGTTTATAGCCAAAGTTCGTATGCCCTGGTATCAGGATATGTAAAGGGATACGGCCCTTACGGTATTATTCAGGCCGATCCTAACGGTAGAAGATACAGACATCTGGCTGAGAATAATTATAACTATAAAGCCGATTTAACCCTGCCTTTTAAGATCAACGGCTTAAAACAGGAATTCAAAACAGGAGCCAACTACCTGTTTCGCAGAAGAAGCTTTTCCGAAAATATTTTATATCTCCCGGGTTCCAATTATTCAGCAACAGGTTCAACTCCTCTATATGATGTAAATGGAAATCTGGACCAATTGATTGGATACGACAGAATTGGCGTAAGACCAATTAACAACAGCAATGAAGAAGGAGCGCCAAAAGTAGGTGGATTTCTATACAATACTCAGAAATCACCCAATAACTACAAAGGCTATTACGAAACAAGAGCATTTTACGGAATGCTGGATATGAGAGTTACTCAGCAGTTACGTTTAACCGGTGGGGTAAGATTTGAACTTACCGATATTCAGGCGGCGGTAGATACCTCCAATGTATTTCTTGATCCAAATATTACGACCACCGATGCTAGTGGTAACAAGGTGAATCTGGTATATACGGAGCCTAACAGCGTCTATAAAACTGATTATACCCCTTATTATTCGGCCAACTTAACCTACACTTTAAATAAAGATATGAATTTCCGCCTAGGGTACAATACAACCCTTGCCAGACCGGAGTTGAGAGAAATTACAAACGTATTCGATTTTGATCCGTTTCAGTTTGCCCTTGTTGTTGGTAATCCAAAATTAAAAAATCAACATACCACTAACTACGACTTCAGATGGGAATGGTTTACCAAACCTGGAGAAGTTTTATCGGCCTCTGTATTTTATAAAGAAATAGATAACCAGCTTACCAAGGTATTTAAACAACAATCATCCGGGCTTGAAGCTAAGTTTCCTGAATTCCCGGCAATCGAGTTTCAGAACGATCCGAATAAAGGTAGGGTTTATGGTATAGAACTGGAAGTAGTTAAGAACCTAAGTCTGGTAAACAAAAATCTGAAGTTCTTCAATCTTGGAGCCAATCTGT
This sequence comes from Chitinophaga silvatica, assembly GCF_003419895.1. Taxonomy (GTDB): domain Bacteria; phylum Bacteroidota; class Bacteroidia; order Chitinophagales; family Chitinophagaceae; genus Chitinophaga; species Chitinophaga silvatica. The sequence continues at coordinate 602,311 of NZ_QPMM01000001.1, forward strand.
TATTAGCTCAGAGTGAGATTAAGAAAACACAGGAAAGATTAAACTCTTCCAGGGCTATTGATCGTCGTGCTCCTGAGAATAGTCCATTGTTTGAGCAGGCTCCTTATTCAATGAATATCTTCCTCAACTACAATCATTCGATTTTAGGAACCGATGTTACTGTGACTTTCAATATGGTGGGAGAACGCCTTATTCAGGTAAACCTCGATGGAACACCGGATTTGTATTCACGACCATTACCGGTACTGGATCTGGTATTTACACAACAGATCATAAAAAGACTTCAGCTAAAAGGATTTGCCAAAAATATTCTGGACAGACCAGTTGAGGAGGTATACGCAAACCCCGGAACTGGTGGGCTTTTCTATGGTAAGAGATATGTGAGAAGAAGCTACCATCGTGGAACTGAATTTATGCTTGGCCTTACTTACACCCTGTAAATCGTACTTCAATGAGAAAATACTTGCTTTATATTTTAGGTGCGACTTACTTTTTAAGTGCATGCACTAAAAAATTGGATTATACTTATGATAATAGGTTGGTACAGCTACCTAATTCTCCATCGAACAGTCGGCTTATCAATTTGATTGGTGCAACAGAGTTAAAAATAAACGGACAGGCATTGACCAGCTTTGTTGCTCCGGATATTGAAGGTAACTACGGTCCGGGGCAGACGAAAGGAACCCGCTTTTTCCCTGAATCGGGCCGTTTAGGTCTTACTTTTACTATTCCGCAGGAAGTATTAAAGAACGGAATAGCCGATAGTATCCTTTTTAGTACGCTTGGTACGAAATTGCCTGTACCACCTGCCAGACCTTTTAAAGTACAGGATGATCCATTCAAAACATTTGACTATTATTTTGTAAGGTTTACACCTAACCTGGGTGGATACACGGATTCTTTATTCCGTATTCCAAGAAGCATTTCTTCGCCGGTAAACCCTGCAGCCTTCAAAATACGCCTCGTCAATTTATCCTCTCCTCTTGATAGTCATACCCCGGTGGGGCTGCAGCGAAATGGCCCATTCAGACTGGCTTTCGCAGATGGAACTTTGGTTCCGGGTATTACTCCTATTGCTGCTGGAGAATATTCCGAATATGTAGAAATTCCATATGGTACTTATCAGTTTAAGATATTGGACAGAGATGGAAAAGAAATTTCCGGAACCGGCGGTGGATATAATATCCTTAATCCTGCTACCGGCACCTTAATGGACGTGAACGGAGAACCTGGGATTGGCGGCTATAAAAATACCTGGCTAACTTATGCGCCAGTAAAAACTTATCTGCCAGGGGGAATTTATAGTATCGTGGTAAGTATTAATTATGATAGCAAACTTCCTACCGGGAATCCCAATGGTGAAACGTATTCGACAGATAACAACGTATTCCGTGTAATCAATGATATTTCAGATCCTATTAATCTCACCTACGCAAAAATACAGGGTATTAATGCGCTGCCATCTGCCAGTGTGAAATATAAAATAGATGGAATCTTACTTCCTGAATTGCTGGAAGCTTCACGAGCTGGTGAATACAGTATTCAGATTGTAGGAAAACATACATTGGAAGTGCTGGATGCCAATGAGAAAAAATTGGCCGACACCACTTTTTATTTAGAGCCGGGAGATAATCTCAGTGCCTGGTGTTATCCAAAAACTAATGGAGTTGGAATCACAATTACCTCTAACAATTTGAGTGGTAAGTATTATAACGGAACAGCGAATGATGATGCTACCTATAATACTTTTAAGGATTCATATCCTTTCTGGGTGCGTTTTATGAACTTTTGTCCGGATACCAAAGAGGTTTCATTTATGGCCGACAATGGTATGCCTTTCAGAAGTATGATTCAAATCAATGGTAAGGGAAATGAACATATTGTTTTTACTAAACCCATTACCTCGGAGCCGTATATACGGATGTTTGTAAACTTCACCACAGATATGCTTCTTTACGCCTCCACACCTGCTATTATGCCCGGAGATTGGGTACGTGAAGTAAGGAATTTAAAGAGCCGGGAATTTATCGCCAAACCTGAATTGTATAAAACGCTGCAAGTACCGGCTAGTGAACCTGGGGTATATACCGTTGCACTTATAGGAAATTTAAATGCAAGTGCTCCGGCAAAGGATAGAGCAAGGATGATAATTGTGAAACACACAAAATAGTAAATCTACCATGAGAAATTGTTTTATATACTTTGGATTACTGACGGTATTGTTAGTCAGTAGTTGTAGAAAAACAGAATATGCCAGCGTAACTTCTCCTGCATATTTACGTGTCTTCAATTGTCTGGAATACAGCCCGACATTAGATAATAAAGACAGGCCTCAACCTTTTCTTACCATGCTGATAGACCCTGTTCTGGATGCAGACGGAGTGCCTGAAAGTGCAGCCATTATTGGTGATTTTTTAGAACAACGAAGTACATGGGCCAGACCCTATCCTGATGCCGGGAGTAATGAAGTTTGGCAGAAGGAATATCCGGGTACCAACAGAGTGTTAGCAGCTCCTATACTTAACGGGTATGATTTGTCGAGCTGGGCTCAGGTTCCTTCTGGTCCACATCGGGTAATCTTTAGAACAAGGCCTTTAAATAATACACCATTCTTTGAATTGAGCAAATTGGAAAGAGGAGTATCATTGGTAGATACCACGATTGATCTTTCTCCTACCGAAGTATATACCATGCAAATATTGATTAAGGATTATGTAAAGAATGATCCTATTATGTATTTGCGCCATGAAACCTTTCCCAAGCAGCCATTTGTTGATTCTATGGTGTATGTAAATTTCTATAATCTTAGTGCAGACGGTTTTTTTGAGCTGGCTCCGAACGAACAGCTCAATACAAACCTGACGAGTACTAAGCTGAGAGATACAATGGCCATTTATTATTCATTGAAGAAAAGAAATAACTCAACCTTTACCGCATTGCCGGGATATGGGGATGTTCCAATGGGAAGGATTATTAGGTCTTTAAATGGTACAGTTACTCCGTATTATAGTTTCCCATTGTTTGCTGATACCAGCTCCAATAAAGTGTTTACAGGTAATCTCTGTCAGCAGTTTTCCTTCTTCGGGCCAGGAATGAATCCCCAGAATATTGGTTATTCGGGCTACCTGCCAGCCGGGGCTTATTCTACTTTGATTTTAGGCGATTATGGAGAAGAACATATGGCCGGAAACTTTCCTTTCAGAGTAAGGGGAGATCTTAGAACCGGAATGATCATCAGTATACATTCAGGAACTCAGAATCCACGTTCCTTTTCCACTGTAAACACAGTAGAGTACATCAACCGGAAATTTTATGTTACAACAATCCAGCGAAGCTATGCGCCTCCTGTTTACCAATAAACAATTTACAATGTTAAAGCTAAAGCAATTTTTGTTATGCGGTCTGGTTTGCTGGTTGGCTTCCTGCAGTAAGGATAACCTTCAACCTCCAATCGATAGAACCAGTGTTCCGCGTACCATGGGTGTGTTTATAGAAAATAATTACGATCTGAGTTTGCTGAATGCAGCATTAAAAAAGACAGGTTTGTATGATACACTTATTAATAATGGACCGTTTACCTTGATGGCTCCTGATAACAATGCATTTAATTTAATTGGTATTTCAACCATAGAACAAATTGAAAGTTTGAATACAGATAGTTTGAGGGAAGTGTTGAAATACCACATTATCCGTAACCGGTATTTTACCAATATGTTGCCCTTGCAACTGGATAATAAATATATAACGCTCTCCGGAGCACCTATGCATGTTTCTGTAGATGTAAGCAATTATTTCACTGCCTCAGATAGAATGATTGTAATAAACGGAGCAATTATGGGAAAAGGAACCAAAAGGGATATTGCATTGGCTAATGGAGTGATACATATAGTAACAAGACCATTAGGGTATAATAAAATGACAACCCAGGAATATATAGCGGCTGATACTTCCCTTTCATTCTTCGTAGCTGCTATGAAGCAGTTTAAGCTGTGGGATAATCTGAAAGAGAATAACCCGGTTACCATTTTTGTACCTACCAATAATGCATTCCTGAAGAACAATATCACTCTGGAGAAAATTAAGGCTATGAATCCTGCGGATTATAGTCCGGTAACCTTTGGCATCTATGCATTGATGATGAAGCCTATGCGGATTTTTACGACCGACGGATATATGATAGGACAGTTAAATATTAATGGTGGAAGTATAGCAAGAGTAGATAGTACTTATGGTGTTTCTCCTAACTATAGCACCTGGAGTGGTAACAAGGCAGAAATCTGGATTTATAAATGGAAAGGTGGTTCGTGGGTTGTTAATACTGAAGGACCGGCTTCCATTCAATACAACCAGGGATTTTCGAATTGTGATCACCTGTGTAATAATGGTGTTGTGCATATAGTTGACGATATTTTTTTGCAACCCGACTTAATGAAACGTTAAACCAGCAATAATGAAATCAATTATAAAATTTTTATTACCTGCTTTTGTTTTGCTGATGGCTTGTACCAAGCAGGATATTATGCCTGAACCAATTGGTAGCCCTGTAGATGGAACGAAAGGACCAATTAAAACCTGGCAGCAAATAATTGAAGAATCGCCATATACACTTTTCAAGGCAGCACTCGCAAAATCTGGTATGGATCAGGTATTGAAGACGTCCAACATTCCGAATTATACACTACTGGTGCCCACAGATGATGCATTTAATGCTGCCGGATGGACAGCTCAGCGAATTAATACCTCTTCCAAAGAAGAGCTAAGCGCCATGCTTTCTTTTCATATTATTTCTTCCCGACTGGAATCTGCCAGTATGCAGGATATAAGAGGGAATATACCAGCGAAGACGATTTCAAGCCGCCAGTTGGATGGGCATGGTAACTGGTATAAACGATACAACGACTACTTATATATTGGGAAATACGGTGATAGCCTGATGATCAATGGTATTGGTCAGAATAAATGGGGAGTTGTAACTCCGGGTATTAATGGTATGGTTTACCCTATTAGCCATGTACTGATGCCTCCAACGGAATCAATGTGGGAATATATAGAAAACAATCCCGAATTCAGTTTATACAGAGATGCCATTTTACTTTCTGATAGCCTGTATACCGAAATGTGGATGTATATGGGAATTATAGATCTGTTGAATTCGGGAACCGGTATTGCACCCTTTACACTATACCTGCCTACCAATGAAGCATTTCATAAAAGTGGATTTAATACAACCGAAGACATCTACAATTATTGTATGCGTTCCTGGCCTTTGCCGGATCCGGATTATGACGAGAATTTGTTTTATCAGCAACCTGTTACGGCAATTGATAGTATACTTTTCCCTCATGGTACAGAAGTATATACTACATCCCAACTCTTTGGTGAGGCAGAACTTGGGCCAGTATACTTTTCAAATGATTTATTGGATATCCCTTATTTGCTTAGTGGGATGACTTTATACAAAGGTGAACGCTATAGCACAGGTCCTGTTCATATCAGCCTTGATTTTAGAAACAATAATGGACAACCTATGATCAGAAGATATGGAACCAACATGCCCTTTGTTCCTCTTAAAAGTAAAGATCATAGGGTGTTGAATGGTGTTATTCATGTAGTAGATGATCTGATGCAATTATCCAACTAAAAAAGTCTTCCATGCAATTATTAAAATATACTTGTTTGATCCTTTTCGCTGGTGTAATAGCCTGTACTAAGAAGGATGATACAAAGCTGAGTACTGAAGTCGAAAATCGACTTGCTTTCGTAATAGATGATAATAAATTCAATTTTTCCTTCTTTAATACCGCAATGGGCAGAACAGCCTACAGAAACGAGTTGCTGAATGATGGACCATTTACTGTTCTGATCCCCGATAATAACGCATTTATCAAGGCTGGTTATGCCAACGACCAGGCAGTTCTTAAAGAAAGTGGTGTTATTTTAAATAATATGGTTGCTTATCATATTGTGCACGGAACCTGGAAGCTGAATGAAATGCCATTCAAATTTAATCAGGAGCTTTCAGCTATTTCAGGCAGCAAAATATATGTGACCCGTTGGATTAAAAATGCAGATACGGTTGTAACAATCAATGGTACCCCTGTTTTGGCTTTCAACCTAAATGCCAGTAATGGATTAATACAGGTAATAGATAATGTATTGCAACCTTTGGTGTATAGCAAAATAGGAGAGGTGATTTCAAGTGATACAACCCTTAATTACCTTAATGTAGCACTGCAACAAGCTGGCTTAAAAGAAGAATTCTATAAGAATGAAGTTAATACCTTCTTTGCTCCGTCTAACAATGCTTTCCGCAAAGCCGGATTTCAGACTATTGATAGTATTTCCCGTACCGATGCAAACGTGTTAAAATCCTTGCTGCAATATCATTTCTTCCAGGGAAGGAGATTTATCTACGACTATATTCTTACTACCGGTACAACTGAACGTACTACACAAACTATGTTCAATAATAATACGGTTAAGATAAGTCTTGTTAAATCAGGAACTAAGTATACCAGCATTACGCTGGCTGGTGAAGGTAATGCCAACCCTGCGCAGGTCATCAAATCTAATGTCATGGCAGGTAATGGGGTGGTACATATTATTGATCAGATATTAAATGAAAACCAGAAATGATGAAGAGAATTTTTTACATATTTGGACTGTTAATCTGCTTTTTTCTGCAGGTGCAGCATTTGATGGGGCAGGAGACCAATGGTAGTTTATCCGGGAAGGTTTTGAATGATAAGAATGAACCACAGATAGGTGTTACCGTATTAGCTATTCACGAGCCTTCAGGTACTCGTTATGGAATAGTTACTGGCACCGATGGCCGATATTTTTTACCCAATCTTAGAATTGGTGGCCCTTATACTGTAACGGCTTCGATGATGGGGATGGAAACTCAAAAAAAAGAACAAATAGTAATCCGGTTAGGAGAACCATTAACCTTAAACTTCACCCTCTCTGCCACCAGCACAAATCTTAGTGGGGTTACTGTAACGGGTACACGTAAATCTGGAACTGCCAATACATTTGGTGCAGGGCAGAATATCAGCCGCACCCAGTTGAACAATATGCCAACGATCTCAAGAAGTATTCAGGATATCACAAAGATGGTACCTCAAAGCACCCGGGATAATTCATTTGCTGGTACGAATTTCCGATACAATAACGTTACAATTGATGGCGCTATTAATAATGACGCCATTGGTTTTAGTCCTTCTATGGGAGGTATTACAGGTTCTTCAGGCATGCCTGGATCCAGTACCCGAACCAATGCTGTTTCTCTGGATGCAATTGAAGATATGCAGGTTTATCTTGCACCCTTTGATGTGAAAATCGGAAACTTCACCGGTGGTAGTATTAATGCCGTAACCCGCAGTGGTACTAATAAAGTAACTGGCTCCGTTTATGCTTTTGGCCGGAATGCTGCGTTAATGGGTAAAAGTCCTGTTGGTAAAATGAACAGCGATTTTCATGATTATCAGGCAGGTTTCCGTGTTGGTTTCCCGATTATTAAGAATAAGCTTTTCTTTTTTACCAATGAAGAAATAACTTCAAGACAGGACCCTGCTCAACTAAAAGTAGGACAATCGGAAACTGCACAAATCTTTACTGTAAAAGATGCGATAGAAATCCGTGAAGCTACACTGGCAAGAACCAACAACAAATTTGATCCCGGCACCGCCGGAGATTTCCTTGCCTATTCAAAATCCCAGAAGTTCTTTAACCGCCTCGACTGGAATATTTCTGATAAACATCAGTTATCTGTTCGTAATAACACAATTCTGTCGACCGCTGTGAACATGGATAGAGATCAGCAGGACTTCCGCTTTAGCAGTATGGCTTACCAGCAGGTTAATAATCAGACTTCTACTGTGATGGAGCTGAAATCAAGATTTAATAGCAGATGGTCTAACAGCTTTATTGCGGGTTTCAGTGTGGTAAATGATAAACGTAATCCTGAAGCTGATCCATCACTCCCACAGGTACAGATTATGGGCCGTACTCCTGGAACTACTATCTACTTGGGAACAGACAGGGAAGCAAGCATCTTTAATATGAAGCAACGTACCATTGAGATTACAGAGAATCTTACTTTCAGAAGTGGAAAACATACCATATTACTGGGAACACATAATGAATTGTATCATATCGACTATGGTTTCGTTAACAGCTGGAATGGGAGAGTAGATTACCTGAGTATAGATGACTATTTAAACAATATCCCATACAGGGTACGTGGAAGTTATAATTATAATAACAATGATCGTAATTATATTCTGGCAAATCCTGAAGCCCGCTTTAATGTAAATATGAATAGCCTCTATTTTCAGGATGAAATTCAACTGACAGATAAGTTTAAGTTAATTCCGGGATTAAGAGCTGATTATAGTTGGTTACCAGAGAAGCCTGAATTAAGTGAAAAAACACAGAATGCAAATACTGATAATTATTTTGGAAATACTTACACCTATACTCCACTAAATCGCATCAACAACGGATATCTGAATAAGGTACAGGTATCTCCAAGACTTGGATTTAGATTCGATTGGCTGGGTGATCAGCGATTGATCTTACGTGGAGGTACCGGTTTCTTTACTGGTCGCATTCCATTTGCATGGATTGCCTATGCGTATTACAATAATGGTATTAATTATGGATCTTATGATCAGAAGGCCGATTCAAAAGTATTTACTCCGGGAAGCGATCCGTTACTGGGAGGTAACAATGGTATAGCACAATTTATTCTTAAGAATGGAGCAGTAGTTAACAATCCAAACGCCGGTAAAACACAGGTAGATGTTATCGATAACAACTTTGTTTTGCCTCAGGTATGGCGTAACTCTGTTGCAGTTGATTATACCAGTGACGCAGGCTTTAAATATACCGTAGAAGGTATGTTTACCAAAACCATAAAGGATGTGTTATTTCAACAGATCAATATCCAGGATAACCCTACCTACTATGGATTCGATAAACAACGTGAGCAACCTGTATACAGTGGTACCATCGATCCGCGTTTTTCCAATGCGTACCTGTTAAGCAATACAAACAAGGGATATCGTTATAGTATTACCGGTAGCGTTAATCGTAGTTTTAATAATGGATTGCAGTTTTCTCTTGCCTATACTTATGGAGGTTCAAAAGATGTATCCAATGGTATCAGAAACTCAATGGAAAGTAACTGGCAGTTGAACCAGGCATTAAATCCAAATAATCCCGGACTTGCATGGTCGAATTTCGACATCAGACACAGAATTGTGACAAATATTAACTATCGCAAAAATTGGAACGCTACCTGGAACAGTACTTTTACTCTTTTTGCCAGTGCACAATCTGGTAGTCCGTTTACCTATGGAGTAGTAAACAACAGTATTCAGGGATTGCCACAGCAGGTAAGCTTGCTCTATATTCCATCAAGAGAAGAAGCTGTTAGGTTTTTTAGAGATACAAAAGACCAGACAGCACAGCAACAGGCAGATGCCTTTAATGCATACATAGATGGCAATAAATATCTGAGAAGCAGAAGAGGAGGTTTTACAGAAAGGAATGCAGCACGTACTCCATGGAATGTGCAGGCCGATTTTCACTTTGCTCAGGAGTACCATTTCGGCAAACAGTATATCACCTTTACAGTAGATATTCTAAATCTTACTCATTTAGTGAATAATAATTGGGGAATTTCCTATTTCTCACCTAATACCTTCAACTCTACGGCGAGTGCAGGTTTAACACCAGTATTTCCGGCAAGTCAGCAACCAGGAGGCTATCCTGTTTACGGCTTTATGGATCCGGGAACTCCATACTCTATCGATTTCCTGAATTCAAGATCACAGGTGCAGCTAGGGTTGAGATATTCATTTTAATGAACGTTAAAGACAAACAAAAATGAAAAACAAATTATATCTCCTCGCATTCATCGTCTTTATATTATCCGCGTGTAAGCGTGACCGTAATGAATCGATCCATGCGGTAAATGTAACCTCATTCTGGCCTAATAGCGGAAATGCCGGAACTATTGTTACTTTCCAGGGTCAGGGCCTTAATAAAAATACCCTTGTTTCATTCAACGGAGCAGAAGCCCGAGTAATAGATGCAAGAGACACCATCCTGATTGTAATGGCTCCGCAAAATGGAAGTTCTGGTGCCCTGGTAGTAAAGGAAGGTGAACGAAAAATAGAAGTGGGTAATTATACCTATCAGGCATTGAGTATGCATAGAGTGGCCCCTTTGAATGGGCCGGCAGGTACTAACGTATCTATCTATGGTGCTGGGTTTGGAAGCCTTAATTCTCCGGCAACTGTTACTATCAACGGAAAGAGTGCGCTGGTAACCAGTATGACCGATACTTTGCTGGTAGCTACAATACCAGAAGATGCAGGAACCGGAAAATTGATAGTGGCAGTAGATGGCAAATCAGTAGATGGCCCTGCATTTACTTTCCAAAAAATCAATACCATTAAGCCTGTAAAAGGAGGTGCCGGAACCCAGGTGGTAATAGATGGAACAGGATTTGAAACAACATTAGCTGCCAACACTGTTACATTTAATGGTAAGGCAGCCAACATAATAGCTGCCACCGCAAATAAACTGACCGTAAATGTACCGGAAGGGGTAACAACCGGACCAGTGGCATTAACAATTAACGGGCAAAAAACAGTAGGACAGGTATTTACCGTTGTGCCTAAGCCACAAATTAATACCGTTGCACCATTAAGTGCTCCGGCTAATACGAGAGTAGAAATAGCGGGTGCCAACTTCAGCAGCCTGTTGGATGAAGTAAATGTAACTTTCAATGGAAAAGCTGCTAAAATATTGGGAGCTTCAGATAATCGCCTATCGGTGGAAGTTCCTGCAGGAGCAGGTATGGGAAAAATGGTGATTGCAGTGAACGGACAACAATCTGATGGCCCGTTATTTAAAGAGCAGGCATTGGGTATTTCACAACTAATTCCGGATAATGGTTTGGCGGGTTCTGAGGTAGTAGTGAAGGGGATGGGTTTTGACAATAATATCGCATCCAACCAGGTAACTTTCAATGGAATTGCAGCAACGGTTACTGCTGTTACCGATTCTACCCTAAACGTAGTTGTACCTGCAAATATCAGTACCGGACTTCTGAAGGTAACAACCGGACAACTGGTAGCAGATGGGCCGGAGTTTAGAAGAGCTGGAGTAATAACAATAGTTGGAGGCCCTCAATTGAATGTATTTGCTGACCCTAAAGCCGTAGTAGGAGATTCAAAAGGCAATTACTTTGTAGCAGATATTAACGTGATAAAAAAGGTCGATGCTACTGGTAATGTGAGCATTTTTGCCGGAAGAGCAGATAATAGCATTGGTTATGCAGATGGACAGGGAACTGCAGCGGCATTTAGTTACTGTACTAACATGGTAATTGATGCACAGGATAATCTATACATTTCAGATGGTAATAACAGGGCAATTAGAAAGGTTACACCTACCGGTATGGTTTCTACTGTTGCAAAAGTGAGTTATTATATGACCGGATTGGCAATAGATAAGAACAACGGTTTGTATTTCGGTGCCCAGTATGGTGGAGCATACAGAGTTGATGCAGCTGGTAACTCTTCGCAAATGGGAGTTGGGTATTACACTCCAACTGGTACTATGGCTATAGATAATAAGGGAGTTTTATACTTTGCCGGTGATTTTGAAAATCCATATATCTCTAAAATCGCAGATAATGTAAAGAGCCTTTATGCAGGTAACCTGTATGGCTTTGCAAATGGATCGCTCACCACTGCCGGATTTAGTAATTTGAGCGGACTCGTTTATAACAATACAACAAATGAGATGTTTGTTGCCGACAACAGCGCTATCCGCTATATTTATGATGGTCAGGTTACCCGCATCACCGGCTGGTCGGGCGGTGCATCCCCGGCTTTTGGGTATGCAGACGGAACACTGAATAAAGCATTGTTTAATAGTATCAATGCTATTTCAATTGACCGTGACGGAAATATTCTGGTAGTAGAACGATACAATAAAGCGATAAGAAAAATCATCTTACGATAATAATAAAAGAGCCTTAAACCTAAAACCTGAAACAACAAGGGCTAACCAAATAATATTGGTTAGCCCTCTTATATTGAGGAAATAAATTTCTTTATGACAATGCTTTATAATATAGTAATGGTTGTTGAAAAGTAATTTTCATCGGCAGTCTCGCCTGAATCATCATTGATATTTATAAAGAGATAGTGACCATAATAGTCTGATGATGCAAAGATCAATGGAAAAACATCAGAACCACTTGCATCCATAATGAACTCACCGGTTTTAACATTTTTCAACTTAAAAAAATAGCCCAGAGGATTATCTCCTTCTCCCAGTTTCGGGAAAGTAAGAATATGAGGATTTGGGTCATTTAATTTCAATCCTTTCAAAATTATTCCTGTTTCTTCCATATATACACTATATAGATGCAGCTCTACGTCGGGATAATTATTGAAAGGTTTTTTGAGGCTATAAATAATCTGTACTCTGATAGAATCTTCAGGTACATTTATATCACTGATAAACCCTTTCAGGTTTAAAGACTCGCTGTACCCTACTCTGAATTCCTGTTTGGTATTAGGTACAACCACAACATTGCTGTCTGCAATCAGGTTATTGCTGGCAGCGTCAATAATTTTTAATTTACCGGATTTTCCAGCAGGTAAAAGTAATTCCAGATTATCCAGCTCCCTGGGATCAATTTCCCCAAGCTTTTCTGAATCCATAAAAATACCGGCTTTTCCGGCATCTGGTAGATTTAGTAAAGTAACTTTTATTCGGCCAAAATAATGTTCTTCTGCCGGAGTGCCTTTACGACAAGCTCCCAACAGGATAACTCCTAATAATATGAGTAAATATTTTTTTTGCATAATGCTTTCTTTTAGAAAAAGTAATAACGTATAAGGTTATCCTTATACGTTATTACCTTATTTGAAATTACCAGCTAACCTGTAACCATCTGTTAGGTGTAGCACCTAAGTTCCATGTATCGATCTTAGAACCATAATTGGCAGCAAGGCCAATTGAAGCAAGATTAGGAACAGTTAAAGGACTGTTGAAAGGATTAGACAACCATCCTGATCCATTTGGATTAGTATTCTTAATACCAGTATTGGCATTTGCAGCCAGTATTGCCTGAGCATGAAACCAGGTGCTTGTGCTGAATCTTGTACCTACAGCAGCAACACCATTGCTTTCAGTCGCATAAGGAATAGAAGTTGCACCAGTGGTAATAGGAGTACCAAAACCATGAGCAAAGGTGTGGGTAATGGTAGAAATTCCTGAACGATATTTACCAGGAGTATTACCTAATGCGCTATCCAGGGAGATACCGTAATTGTAACCCATGATAATTGAATTGTTGATCTCAAATTCAGCATTTCTTCTCAGGTGAGCACCACGACCATAACGTCCGATACCAGAAGTGTCGGAAGCTCTTGCAGTGTTTTGAACTCCAACAATAGTCAGGTTGTTATACCTTGGATGCGTAATGCGGGAAGTAGTAATACCACTAACAATATTATCGCTTTCAATACCATTAGACTGGCTTTTATCTGCACGCACCTTATCAGCAATACCTACAGCATAGGAAATGGTACCATTGTAGCCATTGTCTGTATCAAACATATCATCCAAAGCATTGATCGCAATCAGGTGACTTGCATTTACCGAACCACCAAACCATTCAAAAGCATCATCTCTTGATTCTGTAACAGCTACATAATCAATTATAGTACCGCTACCAACGCCACCTAAAGTAAGACCGTTGATTTCGTTGTCCGGAGACAATTCAAAACCAGCATATTCGATGCGTACATAAGATAAAGTACCAGAGTTGTCGGCATCGTTGTTTCCGCCATAATAAGGACTACCAGGGAATCCGTCAGGAATACCTTCGATACGTAATGAGTCGGTACCAATTGGAGCATTGTTTACTGTTGCTCTACCAAGGATAATAATACCAGCCCAGTCACCGGATTTGGTAGAATCAGGTACACTCGTATCATCATAACGATAAGAGGTAAATACAATTGGGCAATCAGGTAAACCTACTGCATTAATTTTGGCACCACGGGTGATTACGAGACCACCGCCAGGAACAGTGGATGTACCGGCAAGACCAAGAATACGTGTTCCATGTTGGATAGTAAGGGTATGACCTGCTGTTACGTAAACAATACCGCTCAACTTATAACGTCTGGCATTGCTCAGGTATAAGTCGGTATTGATAAGACCAGTGATAACACTGTCGGTAGCAGGAAGGGCATCCAAACAACCAGATGCCAGTGTACCGGCATTGAGGGAACGATCATCACCAACCTTTTGATTATCCTTTTTGCAGGATGCAATTAACAGGATACCCAGGATGGCAACAGACAATGTCGAAAGAATAAAAGGTTTTCTTTTCATTTTTTTGTTTTTTTTAGGTTAAACTGTACCTGATCAGGGTACTTATATGGATACGCGTATATTTCTTCATTTAGAATTTGTAACTGAGTGTACCTCCCAATGTCGTACCTGGCTTAGCTTCAAAATCAATTCTGCTTTCTCCTTTCTTATATAATAATTGCTGAGTAGTAGGCGCTTTTTTCCCATCCAGGATGTCTAACTGCCCGGAAAATAAATTGGAATAAACCAGCGAATAACTATTCAACAGATTAGTAATATTGATTTTAAACTCGAGCTGGTTTTTCATCAGATGAAAGGCCAGTTGAGCATCCAGACTTTTCATCGGCCGCTCGAATAGTGATTGAATATAGCTTTCATTAGGAAGGAACATTCTGTTGGAAATGTAATTGTATGATACACTCAGGGATACTGGTTTTGTATCATAATAAACCCCTGCATTTAACATGATATTGCTGGCTCCTGCCTGGGGTCTTTTTTGTACCTTACCCACAACATCAATAGGTACAATTTTATATGGATTATCCGGGTCCAGCTCATTGATGCTGGTGCTCATAGGTAATACAGTTGCAAATAACCGGGTGAAATTTCCGAAAAGTGTAATATTGCGTATTACTGGTACCTTAGTGAAGGCAAACGATTTGCGAGCCTCCAATTCAATGCCATAGTTTTTAGCCCAACGGTTATTTCTTAACTCATATTCTCTATGATCACCCTGTTTGTATACTTCCATCGGATAATCGATCTTCTTGTAAAACAAAGAGAATGATACTATTTCCCCGGCTGAAGGATACCATTCGTAGCGGAAATCCAGGTGTTTCAATAAAGAAGAACGTACAAGAGTGGCACGATATACTCCCCCTAATTCAAAATCATATTCTTTAAAGAAAGATAGTTCTCTGAGGTCTGGTCTGATAATACTTTGTGCATAAGCCAAACGCAGATTCATAGCTGGAGTCAGACTATACGTGAGATTAGCAGATGGAAAAAAGCGCATGTTGGGTTCGCGGCTTCTAATGGCTGAAACGTCGAACTGCTTATCAGGGTTACGGGTAGAATTGATAAGTGCAATTGCAGAATCTAGATTGGCGTTGACATTATTAAGATTATAATATTCAGCCCTCAGCCCCCAGACTAAACGCCAGCGTTTACTGATTTTATTATCCAGCATCAGATAGCCCGCATGTAAGGCTGCAGTACGATGAAAGTCATCTCCGAATTTATCAAAAGCAAAGGTCACCCCATTTTCAGGCGAAAATGCTTTGGCTAATGGCGGACCATATATAGCAGTTGAAAAATTAGTTCCTGCATTTACTACATAGAATAGCCGATCTTTATTCCAGCCTGCATAACCACCTTTAATTGTATTATTAACAGGAAGATTACCTATCTGGAAGTTAAAGGGTACAGATAAAGACAGATCCCAGGACAGATTGTTTTCCAATGCGCGGCTCCACCAGCGAAGGGCACCAAAACTAATCCCATTACTCATGGCTGAATTAATGTTGTAATCAGAAGGGTCTTCAGGTTTTAATTGAGATGCATGTGTGGTGTTCTGATGATTATCGGGCCGTTGACGATCGAGTTGAATATAACTGCCCATCCATCTGAGCTTTATGCCTTTATTACCTAAAGAATGTTCTCCTTTCAATTGGTTTTGCCATAATGAGGTTTGAGTGGTAAGGTCGTAGTATCCAAATACAGGAGCATCGCCACCTAACTGTAATTGCTGGTCTAAGGTGCGTAAATACAAACTTTGAAAACCAATTTTATTCCTGCTGTTTTTATATCCAATCCCAAGTACCCCACCCAGGTTGGTAGTCATCCCATAACGTTTACCTATATACCCGATATATTCTCCTGATGGATCATCAGGGTTTAATATTGCTTCAAACCCATCACGGCTCATTCTAATATCCTGAGTTGATAACGAATTTCTATAGCTTGCCGAAGCTAAAATTCCGAATTGCCCGGAATTCCGACCTTTAAATATATGACCTCCCGAAAGCTGATAATTCTGGCCTGGTTGTGCTTTAAATCTTGTTAATCCCCAGTTATTACTAACGGTAGCAGGATCATTGCCATGCGAATTGTATGCCTGTAAAATATCTTTTCTGCTTTCCCAGTTGAGCTTCCCGAAAAGTTCGCGGTGTTTGGATGCCTGGGCCAGATATTCGCGACCATCAAATTGCAGAGATACAAAATCCTTTCCGGTAGTATTGGTATTATAACTGCCGCCGGCTGAAATGTTGAAGAAGTTTTCTGTCGGAATATCCAGTGTATTTACTTCTACCAGTCCGCCTCCGAATTCTGCATTCCTGTCTGGAGTCAGCGTTTTAATTACGGTTACATTTTCTACAATATTGGAAGGAATAATATCGAAGTTGAAATTTTTTCTGTTTAGCTCCGTACTTGGCATCACCTGCCCGTTTAAGACTGCCTGGTTATAACGTTCGCCAAGTCCGCGTACTATCACATACTTATTATCCATAGTGGTGAGGCCTGTAACACGTTTTAGTACTTCTCCAATGTTTTTGTCGGGTGTCCGGGAAATCTGTTCTGCACTGATCCCGTCTGAAATGGCAGCATTGGCTTTCTGGCGGAGATATAATGAGGCAATAGACTCTCGTTTTGCAGATGCTACTACTTCCACTTCTTTTAAAGTTCCTTTCCTAATACTAAGTGAAATATTTAAAAGGGTAGGGGCATTCTCTTTAACAACCACTTCATTGATCCGTTTACTGACAAAACCGAGTGAGCTTATTTCCATTGAATATTTTCCGGATGGAATTTCTAATGTATAAAGCCCATGGATATCTGTAATAGTTCCCTTATTACCTAGTTTTATAGTGGCGCCTATTACAGGTTCACCATCTATTGATTCCATAACCTGGCCAGTGATTTTACCTCCTGATATTTTTTTGGACGCTTTGCGTTGAATGGTGATTACATCTTTTTCAACTGTGAAATGGTATGGAGAATTTTTTAATGCTTCTGATAATATTTCACTAATGGTAGCCGGAGGCAGGTTGACGCTTACTTTAGTTGACAGATCAATATCTTCTCTTACCAGGTTCACTACGTAATTGCTCTGTGTTTCGATTTGTTTGATGAGATTACTGAGCGGGGCCTGTGATAGCGTGATAGACAGCTTTTCAGTGCCGGTTTGTGCAAGCAAGACATTACAGCTAATAATCATTAAACTGATACATAGCCATTTTGTAATTTTCAGGGCATGACTTCCCCTGGCCCTTTTTTCAAGGGCTTTTTTGGTAAAATTGTACATTCTTGTTTTTTTTAGTATGCTAGGTTGATAGAAACAGATTTCCTATCATTGGATAATGACCAATGAATCCTTTACCTGATATTGAAAGTTTAGCATTTTGCTTAGCAGGTCAACAATCTCCCATCTGCTCTTGTCTCTGAAAACAGCTTTGATATGTTTGTTTAAAATTTTGGTGTCCTTAATTTCAAATGTTAATCCATACTTATATTCCAGGTGTCTGAAAACATCTTTCAACATCATATCATTAAATACAAATTCGTTTTGCGTCCATCCATCAACTGCTCTTAAATCAGTATCAGTTAGCAGTGAGTTTCCGGTTGTTTCTGAGATCACAATTCTTCTACCTGGGGTGAGTAAAACACTGTCCGGATTTCCACTATTGCTAACGGCTATTTTACCACTTTTAACCGCAATATCTGTTAGCCCTTCAACTTTATAATTACGTACATTAAAGGAGGTCCCGAGTACCTTAATGTTAACATTCCCTGTTTTTACTTTAAATGGAGCTTGTGCATTTCCGGCGATATCCAGGAATATTTCCCCTTCCAGTAATTTTACTTCCCTGATTGGCCCTGCAAATTTTTCGGGGTACATTAATTGCGAGCCCCCATTTATATAAATTTTTGAACTATCAGGTAAATAAACAATCAGGTTTTCTCCTGCTTTTGTAGAAATTGTTTTCCATTGCGTTTCTGCTATTGTATTAAATGGTTTAAAAGATGTATTGCTTAAACTCCAGATCGAAACAGCAATTCCTAATACGGCAGCGGCAGCAGAAATTTTTATAATTGGTTTATTCCACCAGGCAACTTTCATTGGGGCTACTTTGGCATATGCACGGTTAAGTTCTCTGGTACTAACTGAGACGGGTATTTGTTCTTCCCATTCTTCCTCAGGAAAAATTTGCAATAGCTCTGCTTCTGTAGCATTTTCCAAAAAATGCACGATCCAGGATTCCTCTTCCTGTGTTAAGGTTCCGGCATTGAGCCCTATTAAGTATTTGCGTATTTTTCCGATATCCATATAAGAAGTACGCCGGAAAGTATTTTTATCCCTCCCGGAATTGTATTAAGGAATCGTTAAGAGAATAGTAGGAGGATATAAAATAAAATGTACTGGATCTTAGCCAGGAGTTTTGACTGGAGTATCCGGGAGGTCTGACGAATGTATTTTTCTACTGTTTTAACAGCGATGCCTTCTTTTTGTGATATCTGACTATAGGTTAATCCATATTCACGATGCAGGCGGAAACATTGTTGTTTCAGAGGGCTGATTTCACTCATCACCTGTTCATAGAACTGCTTATTTTCCTTTTCGGAGATCTTGTTGAATGTATTACTGTTATTGGCAGATTGATTAATATAGGTATATTGAACTTCCTTTGAGTAGCCGGCGCTATGCTTTTTATCTTTTGCCAGGGTTCTGAAATGGGAGATAACCGTGTTGCGTAAAATTTTAAACAGGTAACCCTCCAGGGATTGCTCCGGATCAATATTGGTACGGTTTTGCCAGAGTTTTACATATACTTCCTGTGCAATATCATCAATATGAATATTGTCATTAAATGATTTTAACAGGTAGGCATATACTTTTCCGTAAGTTTTATCGAAAAACTCTCTGAATGCTAGCTCGTTACCATTCTTTATGTTGAGTGCGAGGGGATTCATATGCTACCTAGGTTTTAGCAGCTGAACAAATATATTTCAACTGTTCTGCTATTCAATATTATCAAAAGGTTAATTCAGTTATTAATGAATTAATATGGGGGCAGTCCTTACTGCCTGTTCAATGGTCGACTGATATACCGGAGTAACCGGAATTGAAGAATGTTCCTGACCTTTGCGAAGATCGGTTGGTATTTCGGAGTAATCTTTTCCGTAAATAATATCCAGGGCCCTGCGTACCAATGGATCATCGCTTGTTCCAATATCTCTGAGTGGGAGTGTAGCCGTTTCACTTACCGCATATGTTGGATTCAGACCAGCTGCATAGTCACCTTCATTGTTCTTATTAAATAGCTTGTAAACAATAGGCTGCAGGAGCCAGTCGACTTGCCTGGGTGTTCGTTGATCCATAATGGTAAAACTGGCTTCATCTTTTCCTGTGGTTTTTTCTCCTATTTGTATAACCTGAATAAATGGTTTCAGGTTATTGATTAATAATTCTGCAGCCGAAACAGTGGCGTTGGTGGTAAGAATAAACACTCTGTTTAATTGTAATTGCCGGGGTTGTAAGTCGGTATACTGTCGTCCTTCCTGATTTCCGGAGGTACTCAATATATTTTGAAGGGTATGTGAACTTCTCCCCAGCAGTTTATTTCCCTGGTAAATCGCGAAAATTTCGCCTGCATTAAGCCTGGTTGTAATCATAGCTGCCAGTTTTGCACAGGTGGCTACACTTCCGCCGGCATTGTACCGGAGATCTATTATCAGATCGGTTATTCCGAGATTTTTGAATTTTGAAAATGCATTGAGCAAATTTGCATCATAGCTCTCATTGAAGCTGCTGTAATACAGATAACCGGTTTTACTTATTCCATTGAAGATTCTGGTATAGTAAACCGGATTTTCATTTCTGAAATCGGGGGAGAGGGATTTATTGTCTAATTCTTTCCACTCATTACTATATTCTGCAGTAGTAAGCTGAATGTTTTTGCTATTGTTGAGTAATTGATTAATCCTTGTAAGGTTTTGGGCATTAATGGTTTCCCCGTTAACTCTACTGAAGTAACTGCCTCGTATAAGTCCTGCCTGGCTGGCTGCTCCTCCTTTATTAATGAAGGTAACAGCTCCGATATAGTGATCCAGTCCGGGAACCTGGAATAATGTGTACTGGAAGCCAAATGTAAAATAGGAGTTGCTGCCAGGAGGAACATTAGGACCGCTAATATGAGAAAACCGATCATTAGCCGAGAGCAATGTTTTAAAGAACTGCTCAGGGCTCAGAGAATAATCCGGGATTGCCGGAATATCGTTACTCCAGTAATAAAATCTACGCATGCTGTCCAGTACCCATCTGTTGATCTTTCCTAAACTATCTGTGGGATATGGGTCTGGTAGTGCACCTTTTTTGCTGCAACTATTTAGCATTAACAATACAACAAGTAGGGTAATTACATTAACAAGGGATCGCACATAGGTTATTTTAATGGTAAATTATACCATTTCCGTATGAGGACGAAATAAACACTGTGAAGTTTATATTAAGAGACGGGAGTTTTTATAGGGTAAATCTCACTAAAAGTGCCTAAAAAGAGCTATTTTGCGTGTTTTACCAGTTAAATTTGTAAAAGTATTAATATGTCGATTGAAGAAAGAATGGATAATAGTGGAGGTCAGGATCCTTACGAGAATTTTCGAGTATTGTTGCAACAATCTATCAAATTTCCATCTAAATATACCTTTAAGTTCATCATTCAGGCAGATGAAGCAAAAATCGAAATGCTTAATTCAATCTTTGTAAATAAAGGTGCCAATATCACGGCTAATAATTCATCTACCGGAAAATATAAGTCATTTACTGTAGAGATAAGAGTTAAAGATGAAGAAGAAGTGATTGGTTATTATAAAGAAGTTTCAAAAATTGATTCTGTAATCATGCTATAGACAGTATAAATGATCTGTTTTAAGAATTTGTGCTTTACTGTTAGTTTTGTAGATTGCTATAAATCTATCTAGCCAATATTGCTTAAGACATCTTATGAGAAAGTTTTTGCTTTTTTTACTGGTGGCTCAACTACCGGTAAGGTTTTCATCCGCGCAGGCCAATCAATCCCAAATTAGCGATAGCCTGAAAATTTATGATAAAGTCCTCACTCCCAATGAAATGCAGAATGATTTGCGAATTTTTCGCAGCATTCGGGAAGAGGCTAATTCGGGTTTATATCGTTATCGTACCAAAAAGCAGATCGATAGTATCTTCAAATGGGCAGGCAGCGAGGTGAAAAAACCGCTGAAAACTACCCAATTCTTCAAAATATTGTTACAATTGACTGATTTTGAAGGAAGTTGTCATAATTATACAGAAGTAGGAAAGGACTTATTGGATTTCCTGAACCGTCAGCCTGGTTTCTTCCCATATGACCTGAAATATCTGGAGGGCAAGATTATCTTCAATCATCAAACAGCAGCTATTCCGGCAGGTTCCCGAATTCTCAGCATAAACGGAGTTCCTGATACTAGCCTGATGCAATCCTTTTACAAATATTATACGGGAGACGGCTATACGACAACACAGAAATTGTCGGGCAGTATTCAACGCTCATTTGGAATGCGTTATTTGATCGAATACGGTATCCATAATAGTTTTACAGTCACTTTTACTCCACCTTATTCAAAAGAAGTAAAGACAGTTACACTTCCTGCAGTTATGCTGGATAAGCGTAAGGAGAACTTACTGAGTCGCTATAGCGCAAGTACAGACAGTATCATCGACTTCAATGTACAACCTAAGTACAGCTTCCGCATGATAGATTCCACAACCGGGTTACTTAGTTTCCGCATCTTTAGTATGGCCGACAATGCAGATGATCCGAATTTCCCGGTATATGTAAAATTTATTGATAGTGTGTTTCAGGTACTCGACAGGCAGGCTATTCCCAACCTGATTCTGGATATCAGAAGCAATCCCGGAGGTAGCGATCCAACATTCGAGCAACCTATGATGTATCTCACCGGACATCCGTTTAAGGAAAATACGACTGCCTATATCAATTTTGACAGAGATACCATTCCATATATAAAGTATTTCTGGGGCGTTAGTACTTCCGCTAAAATGACGCCGGAAGAACTGGTGGCAGGCCGGCAATTCCTCAAAGAAAACTTTCTGCCCTACAGTAAGGGCAAAAGCGATCAGAATCCTGAATTCAACCCGGTATACAATGCAAAACAACCGGGCTATAAAGGCCATCTGTATATGTTGAGTGATGAGAATACGGCATCCGCAGCCTCACACCTGGCATCGCTGGTTAAAGCATATGGAAGAAATACTACTGTAGTAGGTGTTGAAACAGTAGGAGGGTATTATGGGCATAATGGCCATGCTCCTCTGGTATATGAACTTCCTAATTCAAAGATTAAAACACAGTTTTCAATTGTATATGTAGTGCAGGATGCACCTGTAAAGCCCGATCAGCCAATCGGAAGAGGAATTATTCCTGATTACGAAGTTTGGCCCACATTTGTGGATTTCATGAACCATAAGGATACTCAGATAGAATTTGTTCTTAAACTTATTAGAGAAAAGAAGTAGTATTCAGCTTTAATTAGTAAATTAAACCGAACAATTAACCTTATTTGTATATGTTGTCACAAAGAATGAAAGATGCGCTGAATAAGCAGATATTGATGGAGGCCCAATCATCACAGGCTTATCTGGCTATGGGTAGCTGGGCCGAAATTCAACCTGGATTAAAAGGAGTAACTAAGTTTTTCTTCAGGCATAGTGATGAAGAAAGAATGCATATGCTGAAACTAATCCATTTTGTGAACGAACGGGGTGGGTTTGCCGTAATACCGGCATTAGAACAACCAGTAATGACTTTCGTATCATTAAAAGCTGCCTTTGATCAATTATTTAAGCATGAAGTTAAAGTGAGTGAAAGCATCAACGATCTTGTTGAAATTGCATTGTCAGAAAAAGATTATGCCACACACAACTTTTTACAATGGTTTGTAATGGAGCAAATGGAAGAAGAAAGACTGGCCAGAGATTGTAATGATAAACTGGAAATGATCGGTGATGATAAGAGTGGTCTCTACTTATTTGACAGAGATATTATGACTATGGATCAGGAGTAAATACAAGGGGCTTTGGAGAAATGAAGAATAAATGGTCAATCATCCTCATCAAATGATAGTTCTCCTTTAGGCAAAAGAATACCAAAAGTAGTTCCTTTACCTGTAAGGCTTTCAACCTGAATGCTACCATTATTTAACTGGGTAAACTCATGACTTAGAAGTAGCCCTAATCCAAAGCCTCGTTCTCCCGCCGTTCCATAAACCGGCTGCTGGGAAGTAGTGAACAATGACTTAATCTGCCGATTACTCATTCCAACCCCCTGGTCGCTGATCCGAATTGAAATTTTATCTCCCAGGTCTTCCGTCTCAATAGTCACCTGGCTACCCTCGTTGCTGAATTTCAAGGCATTACTAAAAAGATTGCGAATTATTACGGCTACCTGGTCGCGATCTGCTTTAATGATATGCTCACCGGAGCTTTCTACCTTTACAATAATTTTCTTTTGCTTAATAGCCAGGTCAAAGAAAATCAATACTTCATCAATAATAATAAAAATGCTAAAGTTGGTAGGAATGGTTTGTATTCCTTGCATGCTTCTGCTACTCCATCTTAAGATATTATCCAGTGAGCTACCAAACTGAGAGATTTTTTCCTGCAAAACGTGAATAGTATCAGCCATATAGGTATTATCCACCAATCCATGGTGGAACATATCCAGTACTCCTTCCAATGTGGCCAGTGGGCCCCGGATGTCGTGTGCCAATATGGAGAAAAGCTTTTCCTTATCCTTATTCATGGCCAGTAAGGCTTGCCGCTGGTGTTCTATCGATTTTTGGTTCTCCGACTGTACAATTTTAAAGAAGATCAGGTTTCCTATTATGCACAAAATAGCAACAACAATATTTGACCAGACCTGGTATTTGGTTACCGGAGCTCCTAATAGTGCTGGTTGGGGAAAGAGTAATACTACTGAGAAAGCAGCAATAGCATGGCCTCCGAGGCATATCACTATCCACCATTTATCATAAATGAGAATAATAGCTATCAGCAATAACAATAAATAGTACTCTGCTCCATTATGAAAATAAAGCCCGGAAACTGTATAAATAATAATACTGCAACTAATAAGTACAAGTCTGGCGCTCAGGTACTTTCTATATTTATGCAATACCAGCAATACAGTGGTAGTGCACATATTCAGGAGGTTGAGGCCTGCAAGTGCATATCGTTTATTAACGATATTGATAATGAGGTAAATAAACATCAGAAATGTTCCGGGAACAGCCATCAGGTTTAGCAGTTTGGTACGCCTGGACTCCAGATATGGCATCGAAGGATAAATTCCCACATTAATGATATTATTCCAGCCTATTGCAATGTACTTGAATAATAATTCTCTCATCTACATTGTTGTGTTATGCAGTAGCAGATCTACTAATTTTTGCCCGTTTTTGAGAGGGAACTCAAATATTTAATTTTTTTATAAGTGTTTGTAAGTGGCAATATATAAGACAACGAAGCTAAGTATATTCCGTTCAAATATGAAATTTGGAGGAATAAGGGAGAAAAGCCGGTCCAGGAAAGGATACCTACCGGTTATTATGGGATTCTGATCAATGGGGCTAAGACAGGTATTAGTATTTTAAAAAAGAGCCATCTACGGTAAGCAGATGGCTCCTGAAAAATTCACTATTTAAAGGTTTTAATTTGTAGAGTGTAGTTAGAAACATTATCAGCAAATCCATTCACTCCCGGCTCATTCATCAGAAAAACTTCATGGTTGCTCTGAAATTCACATTTTACCCATCTGTCATTGGTACTCATAATAACTGTTCTGGATAAATCGACCTGTGGACTAATAGTTCCCAGGTAACGGCCGGATGATAATCTCGTCCAGGTAATTGAAATATCTAAGGTATTTTCTAAAATATTACTTTGCGGAGCTGCTGTTCCACTTTGATTAATAATAGCTGTATAGGATAATGCCGAAGAGCAAATAAAGGAAGTAGCCGTAACTTCGTTAGTATCTAAAATGCCATCTTTGTTCTTGTCTGTTCCGGTTTCTATTCTGTATCCGCCATTAGGACAATTACTTCCGGGTTTTTCTTCCTTCACATTAATTAAAGTACCTGTTTCATTATTATTACCATTACAGATAAAAGATGTGTTGGTAACTTCGCTATTATCTAAAATATTGTTGTCGTTTATGTCAATTCCGGTTTCAATTTTATAACCACCACTCTGGCAGTTAGTACCAGCTGGTTCAACAGTCGTTTTTATTAAACTGCTATGTCCTTTAGGCCTCTGGTCTTTTTTGCAGGAGAGGATAAAACTAATCGACAATAATGCGATAAAGGGCAGAAAATAGATTTTCATGGTATAAGTAGTATTTGTTTAAAATGATTGCCATTAGCTTATCTAGAAGTCTGTATGGGTTATTAAAGGTCTAATTGCAATGTTGGACTTATGGGTTATGTTGAATTTGTTTAAATAATTGATTTTAAGGTATTTATATCCGATTTTTTATAGGTTAATTATAAACGATATTTCGTATAGTTGATACAGTGAGGTGTAATGTAGCATTAGTCTTTATTAATACAAATTATTAATAAAGTGTTCGGGGTCTGATGTTGTTGGCCAGTTATTTTTAGCATAACCAAAACCTTGATGATATACTCGTAAAAACTAAAGAGGCTGCATCATTAATTATGATACAGCCTCTCTGTTTAGTATTAGACAAACAGTGCTATATGTTTATCAATTCTGCGTTGATTACTTTTGATACAGCCTTTGGGTTTTAAGCGTAGTGAAGTTTCTACCAGGAACTGCGCATTAATCCGTTCAATTTGTAATAATTTTCGAGGTGCCGGGTAACAATCTGTTCGCCCGCACCAACCTGAATCATGTTATCACCATCGGCACCATAACCACCAAGGGCTGCTGAACGTACATCAGGAATATATCCCGGCCATTTTCCGCCAGTCCAGGAATATCCAAACATAAATCCACTAACAGAAGCAAGTTTCATTTTATCCTTCCAATCGAGTTGAAACTGTACAAACATTTCTCCTGGGCAGACAGCTATGGAGATATTATTGTTGATAAGCAGGGTCATAAGATGTACATTGAATGTACGTTTTGCATCATATCTTCCTACAAACTGCAAAGAATCTACTTTGTATTTTATATCTGTTTCTGCAATAGCGGGCATACTAATGTTTTTCGCCAGTTTTACCACTTCCCAGGCCAATAATTCGCCTGTACGCTCCATAGGTGCGTAGTCTGTTGGGGTAGGGTCGGTTGGGCCACCTTTACGTGGACTAATCATTAAAGATTCTATATTACCGCCACCGCCATTTACAAACAGGCAGTTTACTTTGTCTCCGAATGCCGCTTCCACTTTGCGGGAGGCCACTCCGGGATAATCGGCCGAAACGGCGTAATTAAAGCAAACGATATCTGCATGCATGGCGTAGTTCATGATAATAACCTTAGGGTTATCTTTCATGTCGGTAATTTTAAGCACACCTAGTTCAGGATCCACAGGGCCAAATGGAATCCGCTCGGGGTTTTCTCTGCGATAATGCTCATCTGCTACCCACGATTCACGGGCCCGGCCATCTTCACGAACAATCAGTCGATTGAAGCCAAGCTGAGGAAAGGTGCTTTTTCCGGCGGCTATTTTTGCCGGAAACATATGAGCTACCGCTTCTCCAATAACTTTCATGATTTGTGCCTCATAATAAGGCTGGAATGGGCTGCTTTCAGATGCATTGATCTTGTTATCCACCATCGGAGCCGAATGGTTATGCGAAGAGCTAAGAATTACTTTCGAAATATTAAATTGTTGTTTGCATAACTGCTCTAAACGCTCACTGGTAAAGATGGGCAGATCCAGCGATACAAATGCAAGCCGTTGGCCATTTAAATCGAGTACCAGGCTCCTGGCATAAACTGAATCATGGATAAGCTGATCTGTTTTAGGCGTAATGTTGATCCTGCTGGTTCCTGCCATTAATTTACCATTCTCAGCAAAGCCTTGTGGGATATTGATAACGGTAGAAAATAAGGTGGCAGCAATAAATACTTTCCTGGAAAGTAAGGCATGGAAGTGCTTTAAAAAAGTAATCTTCATAACTTTTTAAATTGGACGAGTGTGCGTGGAATAAATAATTGAGCAATAAAAATAGCTGGTAGCCCCGATAATTTTCAATTTTCCTTGCTGAGTGAGAATATAGTATCAGGATTCAAGAATTTGTTATTATGAACCGGAATAGCTTCAGAGGTGTTTTCTTATTTGAATATTCATAAATATGAAAAAGCTTATTGTATTTGATCTGGATGGTACCATTGCTGAGAGTAAATCGGCTATCGATACTGAAATGGCTGGTTTAATAAATGAACTTCTGGGAATCATTAAAGTTGCTATCATTTCCGGTGGGAACTGGCCGCAGTTCGAAAACCAGGTTTTGGCAAATCTCCCACAAAGTGAAGCATGGACAAATCTTTCTTTATTGCCTACCAGCGGTACACAGTTCTATGAAATCAAAAGTCTGACTACCGGTTGGGAACAACTTTATGCCGAAAATTTTACCGAAGCCGAAAAGGAAAAAATAGTCACAGCTTTAAACGCCGCCATTAAAGCAACCGGATTCGTAGTTGCCAAAACCTGGGGCGAACAAATTGAGGATCGTGGCAGTCAGATTACCTTTTCGGCATTAGGACAGCAAGCTCCATTGGAAGAAAAAAGTAAATGGGATCCTGATAGCGCTAAGCGAAAACAAATCAAAGCAATTCTCAATACTACTATTCCCGAATTCTCCGTCAATATTGGAGGCACAACTTCAATTGATATTACTAAACCAGGAATTGATAAAGCTTATGGAATAAGAAAACTCAGAGATATTTTAGGTATTGCCATAGAAGATATGATCTTCGTGGGAGATGCAATTTATCCCGGTGGAAATGATTACCCGGCAAAGCAGGCCGGCGCCTTATCTATTGAAGTGAGAGACCCACATGAAACCAAGCGGGTAATTGAAACTATTATTGCTTGTATGAAATAGGAGGACTAAGGTTTGTTGCCCACTTTTAGTAAGGATCTATTGATTTCTGCTAATAGTTCAGGAGCTGGATTAATTCCCTTTAACTTATTGAGTTTTTCATCAATGGTTAGGATGACTTCTTGCTTTGAGAATTCACTTTTTATTTTGATTGTTTTCTTTTTCATATAGGTAATATTATTTTGTTTTACATTTAATTAAAAAACCGATTGCTGCTTTATTCGATTGAAATGGCAAAAAATCATCGCTCACCTTAATTAAAATATCAAACATTGATTCGAGATATTTTATATTGCTATTTATAATCATTCGATAGAGCCTTGTCCTTTCAATTGTACTTCCTTTAAAATAAATACTTCTGTATGGATATTTTTTTAAATAAAGTTCAATTGCCTGAAATACAGTACCTAGGATTTTATTTCTATCTCCATTGCCACTAATGGAGAAAATATCCAAATCACCATTTTTGTCAATATCGCCAAAGATCAAACTAACAAGATTTAATTGTTCTGTTGGTACAAAGATAATTCTTTTTAAAAGAACCCCTCTGGTTCCAATACTGAAAAATTCAAGGATGCTTAAATCATCTGCCACAGTCAGATTATTATAAACTTCGTACCTCATAACTCTTATTTAAATACTCCAAAACAGCATAAGGACCAAAAGGTACTTAGAATAGCATTGTTTATAATAATCACTTTTGTTCATTAAAAGTTTTGTAAGAATGATTTCATTCATTGGAAATTAATTCACATTATTTCATTCATTTTCTATTAATCGTGTTACTTTATTTATATAAATAATGATTCCAATTATCTAAAATTGATCCAATTTGATGCATAATTGAGACGTTTTGATGTACCAACATTCCATGATTGTCGCATATTCGCATTTGCTTTAAAAATGAGAATCTGAGTATAGTTATAAATTAAAACTGAACAAAAATTAGATTATGACAATGTTGGTTAATCGGTGCTGCCGGATCACACTTATTCTTGTATGTAGTTTCATGCTTGCTGTTACTTCAAAAGCACAGCAACAAAAGGCTCCCAGCTATCCACTTATCACTCATACTCCCTATTTTAGTATCTGGAGTAGTACTGACAAGTTAAACGAATCTGTTACAAAACACTGGACAGGTGCAAATCATTCCTTACTTGGTATTATTAAAGTAGACGATTCATATTACCGCTTCCTCGGAAAAGAAACAGATGAATATACCACCATTATACCTGCGGCTGATGAACAGGTATATGAAGCAGCTTATACTTTTGATAAGCCCGATAACAACTGGTTCGAATCCGGATTTGATGATACAAAATGGAAAATCGGAAAAGCCCCATTCTCCGACGATAATAAAGCAAACACCAGCTGGAATACTGATGATATCTGGATCAGAAGAACATTTACACTGAATGAAGGAATCGACCTTAATAACCTTTTCCTACGAATCAATCATGATGATAATATTGAAATTTATCTGAATGGTCAACATATTTACCACAAACAGGGTTGGGTAAATCATTACACATATCTGAACCTTTCTGAACAGCTGAAAGCCAATCTGAAAACAGGTAAGAATGTGCTGGCATTCCACGTACACAATAGTGCGGGTGGCAGATTCCTGGATGCAGGTATCTCAAAAAGAGTGGAAACTCCGGATAACAAAATGATTCAGACTGCAACGCAGCAAGATGTTGAAATAAAGGCAATGGAAACGGTTTATCATTTCACCTGCGGAAAAGTAGACCTTGAACTTACGTTTACTTCTCCATTATTGTTAAAAGACCTTTCATTGCTGTCTACTCCGGTGTCTTATATCAGCTACCAGGTTAAAGCTAACGATGGTAATAAACACAACGTTGCTGTATTCTTAAGTGCAAGCTCAGATATCGCTACTAATTTACCGGGTGAGAAAGTTACAGTTCAAAATACTACCAGTGGTAATTTAAAATTATTAAAAACAGGAACTGTTGAACAACCCATTCTTAAAAAGAAAGGGGATGATATACGGATCGACTGGGGATATTTCTATGTAGGTGCTTCTAAAGGCTATGCCCAGCAATTTATTTCTCAGGATGAAAAAAGTGCAATTCATCAATTTTTATTCAACCAATACCAGGGTCCATCTACCAAAGCCGGTACTGGTCTGGCATTGAACACAGTTGTTTCCTTCGGTCAGGTTAGTGACGAAGCGGTAAATAGAGTAATGTTACTCGGATATGATGAAGTTTACGCCATTCAGTATTTCAACAAAAATCTTCGCCCCTGGTGGAATAAGGACGGGAATCAACGTTTTGATGTGCTGATGAACAAAATGGCCGCCAACTATGATGTAGTATCCAAGAAGGTAAAACAGTTCCAGGATACTGTGTATACAGATGCGCTAAAGGCCGGTGGATCAGCATACGCCGATTTATGTAAGCTCATTTATCGCCAGAGTATTGCTGCGCATTCGTTGGTTGAAAGTCCTCAGAAAGAAATATTATTCCTGTCAAAAGAAAACTTCAGCAACGGATGTATCGGAACGGTGGACCTGACCTATCCTTCGGCCCCTTTATATATTGCCTATAATCCTGATCTGGAAAAAGGGATGATGAACGGTATTTTCCATTACAGCGAGAGTGGCAGATGGACAAAACCTTTTGCAGCCCATGATCTTGGTACTTATCCAATCGCAAATGGTCAGGTATATGGTGAAGATATGCCGGTGGAAGAAGCTGGAAATATGCTGATTCTTACTGCTGCCATCGCAAAAGCAGAAGGGAATGCAAACTATGCCCGCAAACATTGGAATACTTTGACAACCTGGGCTAAATACCTGGATAAAGAAGGATTCAACCCGGCTAACCAGCTGTGTACAGACGATTTTGCCGGTCATTTAGCCGGTAACGTTAACCTCTCTGCCAAAGCAATTATGGCATTGAGAAGCTATGCTTTCCTGGCAGAAAAGTTAGGAAATAAAACCGAATCGACCTACTATCTCGGCCGTTGTCAAACTATGGCTAAAAACTGGATAGAACTGGCAAATGGAGGTAATCATTTCACTTTGTCGTTCGACCTTAAAAACTCCTGGAGCCAGAAATATAACCTGGTTTGGGATAAAGTATTGGAATTTAATCTTTTCCCGGAAAGTGTTTTTGATACGGAAATCAACTATTATCTTTCCAAACAGGAAGCATATGGTTTACCGTTAGATTCCAGGAAAACATATACCAAATCTGATTGGATAATATGGACAGCTGTAATGAGCCGCAACCAGTCTGATTTTGAAAAATTCATTCTTCCACTCCATAAATATATGTCTGAAACTCCTAGCCGTGTTCCGATGAGTGATTGGCATGAAACTACAAACGGAGAACAGGTAGGCTTCCAGGCAAGAAGTGTAGTAGGAGGTTATTTTATGAAAGTATTACAGGATAAACTGAATAAATAATTGTAGTTTAAAAAAGTAGTTAGCCTGGTATATATTTGTTCTTAGGAGCAATATACCAGGTTAATCGCTTTAATGCCCTGTTTAAATTAATACCTATCCAACTGGCTATGCACAAAAGATTATTGATTGTATTGACAATACAACTGGCAGTAGCAAACGCTTTCGGCCAGCGTACTGCCCTTGCAGATTACGTAAATACCCTTCAGGGAACAAATTCCAGTCATGAACTGACAAGAGGTAACACTTATCCAACTACCGCATTGCCATTTGGGATGCATACCTGGACTCCACAAACCGGGAATAATGGAGATGGATGGAAGTATCAGTATCATAAGAAAAGTATCAGAGGATTTCAACAAGCGCACCAGTGCAGCTCCTGGTCGAACGACTATGCCGTATTTTCACTGATGCCGGTAATTGATAAGCTAACAGTAAATGAGAATGAACGGGCTACCGGTTTCGAACATACGAATGAAGTTGCTAAACCATATTATTATAAAGTAACGCTAAATAACAATATCACTACAGAAATGGCACCGGTAGAGAGGGGAGCACACCTGCGTTTCTCTTTCCCTAAAGGACATGATGCATTTCTGGTGCTGGATGGCTATACAGGGTTAAGTGGGGTGAAAATTTTCCCTGAAGAAAAAATGATCACAGGGTTTGTAAACAACGGAAGAGGATTTCAGAAAGGCTGGAAAAGCTATTTTGTATTGGTATTTGATGCACCGTTTACTGCTTACGGCACCTGGGATAATACCAATGGCAATACTCAACCGGGCAAGCAGGAAATTGAAGGAAAAGGGGCAGGTATCTACCTTCAGTTTAAAGAAGGAGCTGCTGTACAGGTAAAAACCGCATCTTCCTATATCAGTGAAGAACAGGCTAAACTTAACTTAAAGCGTGAGTTAGGAAAGTATAGGAACTTGGAACAAACCAAAGCAGCTGCAAAAGATATCTGGAACAACCACTTATCCAAAATCCTTGTTGAAGGCGGGTCGGAAGAAGATAAAGCTACTTTTTATTCCTGTTTCTTCAGAGCAAGCCTCTTCTCCAGGAAGTTTTATGAAGTAGACAAAGACGGAAAACCATACTATTTTAGCCCGTATGATGGTACTGTACATGATGGATATATGTTTACAGATACAGGATTCTGGGATACATTCAGAGCTCAGTTTCCGCTGAATGCCCTGTTATACCCTGAAATGCACGGACGCTATATGCAGGCCCTGCTGGCGGCATATAAACAATGTGGCTGGTTACCATCCTGGTCTTTCCCGAATGAGCAGGGGAGTATGATCGGAAATCATGCAATTTCTCTGTTGTCGGATGCCTGGGCCAAGGGTATTCATTCTTTCGATCCAAAAATTGCGCTGGAAGCCTATTCTCATGAAGCCAATAACAAAGGGCCCTGGGGGCCGGCAAATGGGAGAGACGGATATCAGGAATATAACCGTTTAGGCTATGTGCCGTATCCTAAGTTTCATGAGGCTACTGCTAAAACCCTGGAGTATGCGTATGACGACTTCTGTGCCTACAACCTTGCCGTTGCTACAGGTCAGGAAAAATATGCAAAGGAGTTTGGGCAAAAAATGCTGAACTACAAGAATGTATTTGATAACAGTACTGGATTTATGCGCGGAAAGGATGAAAATGGCAACTGGATTAAAGACTTTGATCCGATAGAATGGGGAGGACCCTATACTGAAGGTAATGCATGGCATTGGTTATGGTCTGTTTTTCATGATGTGAAAAACCTTAGTAAGATGTTGGGGGGAGATGAAGCTTTTTGCGCCAAACTAGATGCCGTATTCACAGAACCTAACAACGTAAAGGTTGGAACTTATGGTGGAATGATTCATGAAATGACGGAAATGGTAATGGCAAACCTGGGCCAGTATGCCCATGGGAATCAACCTATTCAACACATGGTATACCTGTATAATTATGGCGGACAGCCCTGGAAATCTCAGTTCCACGCAAGAGAAGTAATGCGGAAGTTGTATAACTCAACTGAAGATGGGTATCCTGGAGATGAGGATCAGGGCCAAACTTCTTCCTGGTATGTGTTAAGCGCTTTAGGATTCTATAGCGTATGCCCGGGAACGAATGAATATGTATTTGGGAGTCCGGCATTCAAAAAAATCACTATTTCGCTGGAAAATGGGAAAAAGTTCGTGATCAATGCCAATGGCAATTCTGCTGAAAATGTTTACATGCATGGTGCTGCATTGAACGGAAAAGCTTACACTAAAACCTTTATCACATATCAGGATATTGCTGCTGGCGGTACTTTGTCGTTCGACATGAAGAAGACTCCCGACCTTACAAGAAAACTGCAACCGCAGGATTTGCCTTATTCAATTTCTAAATAAGGTGCAGTAAGTTGTAAGATTGTGTTTTATTGATTAATTTGTATCTGGTAACTATGCCTGTACAGCCAAAATCAACATACCACCCGAATAATAAAACACAAGATGGAAGGGATCAGCGAAATTCTGAAAAAAACTAAGTCGAGCATCCTGATCATTGATGACAGCGATGATATCCTTGATTATCTGTCGCATGATCTGGGAAAAGAGTATAAAGTACATACTGCTAAAAACGGAGAGGCTGCCCTCGCCCTTTTGCAGCAGGAGTTTGTACAGCTAGTGGTGAGTGATGTAATGATGCCTAAAATGGATGGATTTGAGCTTTGTGAAAAGATTAAATTCACGCTGGAACTTAGTCATATTCCCATTATTTTACTAACGGCTAAGAATACCTTACAGGCCAGGATTCAAGGTCTGAAGGTGGGTGCTGATGCCTATATAGAAAAGCCCTTTTCATTGGATCATTTATATGCGCAGATAGAGAACCTGTTGGCAGGAAGATTAAAGCTGAAAGAATGTTATGCCAAATCACCTTTGGTGCATATCAACAGCATCGCCCATACCAAAATGGATGAGGCATTCGTGGAACAGCTCGTAGGTGTTATATTGAAGCATCTCGATGAAACAGAACTGGATGTAGAACGGCTTAGTTTACTCATGAATATGAGTAAACCCACCCTTTATCGTAAAATAAAATCAATCTCCGATCTTTCTCCTCATGATATTATTAACCTTACCAGATTGAAAAAGGCTGCAGACCTGATCAACTCCGGTAATCACAGGGTAAATGAACTGGCTGAGGAAACAGGCTATAATTCTCCCGGCCAGTTCAGGAGAAATTTCTATAAGTATTTCAATATGTCACCTTCTGAATATATCGACAAGGTTACAATGCGTATTCACGACTAAATTGAGTCATAATCTTTCAACTGCGGTAATGTGAGTGTAAAAATATTTAACTCGCTGTCTGTACTGTATTCGAGGCTTCCCTGATGCAATAAAGTAACAGACCTGGCCAATGATAAGCCAATACCTGCACCGGAAGTGATAGTGTTACCCGCCCTGTGAAATGGCTCGAAGATGCCTGATCTTTCAATTTCAGGAATTATTTCACCGTCGTTCAAAACTTTTATAAGTGCCAGTTCTCCGGCTAAAGCAGATTCAATACTAATTGTAATTTGTGAATCGCAATATTTGATAGCATTATCTATCAGGTTACTAATAATTTTAATCATACCATCTTCATCAATATTACAAATGATTACAGGTGTCTTGTATTCCAGTTTAAATGAAATCTTTTTTATGTTGATAGCAGGCTGAAAGTTATTAGAAACTTCTTCTATAAGAGGTATAATATTTTGGGCACTTAAATGCAGGGAGTAATTTCCTGATTCTACCACCCTGAAATCCAATAGTTGTTTGGTTAAGGTCAGTAACCGATCTGTATTTTTATTCATCACCATTATCTCATGTTTCAGGTCTGGTAAGGCCTCTACATTTTTGATAATCTTACTCATTGGCATTTTGATCAGGGTAAGCGGAGTTTTTATTTCATGCGCCACTTTCGTAAAGAAGTCGATTTTCGATTGATAGAGCTCTTTTTCCTTGTTTAAGGTAAAGATCTCCATCAGTCTTTGTTGCTTTTCCGTATAACGATCATGATAATACCTGGTGATCATATAAAGTGTTGCGAGCGTAATTAATGTATAAATTAAATATGCCAGGTTGGTTTTCCAGAATGGTGGTGTTATCTCTATGCCGAAGGCAGTATCATTTGTAATCCATAATCCGTCACTGTTGGTCGATTTTATTTTGATGGTATAGTGACCGGGGGATAGATTGTTGAAGTGGATAATTTTGTTTTTGTCGATATAATTCCAATTCTTATCAATTCCTTCCAGCATATATGCATATTTCACATTGTCGGGGGCTGTATAGGTTAATGCAACAAAATCGAGACTGAATGTGGAGTTGTTATATGGCAATTGTATTTTGTTTTCTTTCAGAAAAAGATAATCAAAAGGAAGATGGCGTGAATTGATATTTATATTTTTATTGAATACCTGTAATTGACTGATATAGATTGGAGGTATATAGTTTGTAGTCTTGTAGCTTTCCGGATTGAATCTTATCAGGCCTTTAAGGCAACCAAAATAGATGTTTCCATCGCTATCCCGGAAAGAAGACCGGTGGTTAAATTGGTCACTTAATAATCCGTCGCTCTGTTTAAAGGATTTAATCTGCTCTGTTTTTCTATCGATATACGCCAGACCCATAGAGGTGGATGCCCATATATTATTTTGATCGTCGGTAACCGTACAATATACAATGTTACTGGGAAGCCCGTTAGCGGTATTATATACCCCGACAGTATTGGTGGATGGATCGAGGTTGTAAAGTCCGGCTTCCGTGCAAACTAAGAGGTGATGATCCGAATCTTCCTGGAAGTTCAGGATCTTGGTTTTATCGAATGGGTCATTGCCTTCAAGTGAAGCGGATAATTTCTTTATTCTATGTCCTTCATCAATATAAAAAATACCATTGGAAAGAGTGCCCAACCAAATCCTGTTTTTGCTGTCCTGGATTATAGCCGAATAAAATTCATCTTTTATCAGGTCTTGCAGGTATTGAAACTGACCTGTTTTTTTATCAAAATTATAAATGCCATTGGAAGTACAAACCAATATTTCTCCGGAAGCTGTTTTGCAGAATATATTAATGTAATTACTGTTTAATCCATTATTAGTAAAGGCTAAATAATGTTGTTTGATTTTATGAGTTTTTAGATCAAAAACATAAAGTCCATCTTTAAAAGTTCCAATATATAAGTTATCGTTATCGGCAAGTAAGCCATGGATGTTATTGGGTAAACCGGAAGTATTTTTGTTTTCACTATTATAATTAATGAATGTTCTTTTAACCGGATCAAATACAGCTATGCCTTTGTCTTCTGAGCCAATCCATAATTTACCGTATTTATCCTGAACGATTTCCCGGACTACATTTCCCTCAAGTGAAAGGTTGCTAGAGGTTGGAAAAAATTTTTCAAAATAGATAGGATGATTTGCATAATAGTTAATACCCCCAAAAAAAGTTCCCAGCCAGATTCCGCCTTCACGGTCTTTACAAATAGAGTAAATAGCATTATCTGTCAGGGAATATTGATCATGGTTGATCTTATAAATATGTTGTATGTTTTTGGTTTGCGTATTGAGTATATATAATCCTGACTCTGTGCCTATCCAGAATTCGGAATTATTTACTTTGAGTAAACTTCTTACAAATATTTGCTGGTGCCTGGCTGCCGGAAGGTTTATTGTCATCCATTGTTTTTCGAGTAAATCGAATTGCAATAATCCTGTTTGGGAGGTACCGATAAGTAAGCATTCATTTTCCTTGTCTTCACAAATAGTTTCTATAGTGTTGGCTATTCTTGCAACAATTGGCGACGAATAAAATGTGAAATTATTGTTATCAGCATTATATTTTGCCAAAATACCATCGGCACAACCTAACCAAAGTGTACCATCTGTTGACTTATAGAGCGTTGTGATATTTTGCAAAGTTGGTTTGTAATAGGAACTGATTTGTTGGCTTTCTGTATTGTATTTATGAAGAATGGTACCTTCAACGAACCAGATATTGTTATGATCATCGGCATGAATTACCCTAACCAGCTGCCCTTTGGTTTTGGGTAACCTTTTAAAGGTACCATCATTATTATCTAAATAGAATAAACCTTTAAGTGTTCCAACCCATAATGTGCCATTAACGTCTTCATATATGTGATAAATCGGATTGTTAGACATGGTGTTACTTGAATCTTCGTTGATTCTGAAAATCCTGAAGTTATAACCATCAAATCTATTTAGTCCATCTGGTGTACCAAACCACATAAACCCTTTTTTGTCTTGCAGTGAAGTAATTACTGAATTATTAGACAGGCCGTTTTCAACTTCATAGTGCCTGAAATAAATAGATTGTGCGCTGTTCCTTTCAAACAGCATAAGAATCATTATAGTACAGATAAAATATCTGAATACTAAAGTGGAATTCATAAGGTCCTCGTTTTACTAAAATATATCAACAGTTTGTCAGTCAGGTATTGGTTTCTTGGGCTGCGTTTAGCAGTCAGTATGATTTTGGTTCTTATGAATTATTACACAAGTTCAATGCATTATTCATCAGAGTCTTCTGAAAAATATCAAAGAACTAATTTATTTGGCACTCCGGCAATAAGAGGGAAGAGGAATGAGAAAGAATGATACAATATAGACCTTTTTTGATTCAAAATTGAAGCATGGGTTTTCCGGCGCAGTGTAATTTTACCGGTAGTAAATACAGAATGATCAGGATTTATTGATGTGCTGTTCCTGATCGAAATTAGTTCCATTTCAACTAAGAGAATAGAATCCATTTTATCAACTACAAAATAGGATGTAAAGTGTCAAAGATCCTTTATGCTTTGAATTTTTAACATCACAACACGTTATGAATAGAATCCTAAAAGGGCTTCGAAGAAGCCTTCCCATTGCCGTATTCGGCACTATGCTTTTAGCTGCCTGTTCCAAAAAAAAGTCTGCTGAATCTGATGCTAAATTTGATCCATCACAAGCTGTAACAGTAGAGAGATTTACTCCCGATAGTGGCGGTGTTGGTACTCAAATGATCATTTATGGAAGCAACTTTGGAAATGAAACTGGTATTGTAAAAGTATTTATCAATGATATACCCGCACCTGTTATTGGAGTAAAAAACACTGCAATTTATGTTTTGATCCCTTCTCAGGCCGGAGAAGGAAAAGTGAGGGTTCAAATAGGTACCGGAAGTAATGCAAAAGAAGTATTAACTACCAGCTCCTTCAAGTACATCTTCAACTCTGTAGTAGGTACCCTTGCTGGTTTTACAGATAAAGCTGGTAATACGGCGATTGTAGACGGGGATATCAGCAAAGCCCAGTTTGAAGAGCCATATTGGTTGACCTTCGACCAGCATAAGAACCTTTACCTGCTGGAAGAATACCGGGGATTAAGGTTTATCGACTCTGCACGTACCTACGTAAAAACCTTATTCCGAGCTGGAAACGGGTTAGACAGGCCAAGAACTCTGGCATTTAATCCTACTTACGATACATTGTATGTAACGAATGACCAGTGGGATGAACG
This sequence comes from Chitinophaga silvatica, assembly GCF_003419895.1. Taxonomy (GTDB): domain Bacteria; phylum Bacteroidota; class Bacteroidia; order Chitinophagales; family Chitinophagaceae; genus Chitinophaga; species Chitinophaga silvatica. The sequence continues at coordinate 641,805 of NZ_QPMM01000001.1, forward strand.
TGGATTGAGTACTGCTATCCTTACTCCGGAATCTGGTTTCACCAAATGGAATTCCCTGATTTTTTCACAAACAACAAATGGTGGAGATGCCAACCCTATAACCGGAGATTTCTTCTTCAATTCCTATGCAAAAGGAGAAATGTTCAGATGGGATCGGCAAACCAAGTCTTCAAGGCTGATGTATCGGGTAGATGATGTGAACTGGGAGTTTAATATCCAGTTTGCACCAAGCGGTGATTTTGCCTATATCGTTGTGGTGAATCAGAGTTATGTACTCAGAACCCGCTACAATAAGGCAACCGGTACGCTGGATGCTCCGGTACATTTTGTTGGTGGCAGAGGGCAGCACGATTACCGCGATGGTGTAGGTGCTGATGCCAGATTCGATCATCCGCAACAGGGAACCTTTGATAAAAACAATAATTTTTATCTGACAGATGTCATGAACCACTGCATCCGGAAAATTACACCTGAAGGTGTAGTAAGCACCTTCGCCGGTCGCCCGCGTGAATATGGTTATACCGATGGGCCATTGCGTAAAGCCCAATTCGACAGGCCACAAGGTATCGTTTACGACGAAGCTGCCGGTACCTTTTATGTAGCGGATCAGAAGAACCGCAGGATCAGAACAATATCTGTTGAATAAACTAATTATCTTAATAATGAGAGTTTTTTACTTGTCACTGCTTTTTATATGCATTTCCACTACACTATTTGCACAAAAGCAGAATATAGAAATTACAGGGATTGTTAGTGATACTAATAATGTTCCCCTGGCAGGCGCAAATGTTGTCGTAAAGGACAGAGTAGGATTGGGCGCTATTACAGATGAGAAAGGAAGATATAAAATCATAGTAGAACCTTATCATACACTGATATTTTCCTATATGGGCTATATCAGTCAGGAAATCCCGGTACGGGAAAATCATACTATTAATGTAACCCTGAGGGCTACAAATACCAATGCCCTGGAACAAGTGGTAATTACCGCGGTAGGTCCACAGAAAAAAGTAACGGTTACCGGTGCTATCACCACGGTAAACCCTAAAGACCTGCGAACGCCTACAGCCAACATAACCAATGCGCTTGCCGGTAATGTTGCTGGTGTAATTGCGATGCAGCGATCGGGAGAACCAGGCAGTAATCAGTCTGATTTCTGGATCAGAGGGATTTCTACTTTTGGTGCAAACAGTGCTGCTATGGTACTGGTAGATGGTTTTGAACGTCCTTTTAATGAGATCAATATCGAGGATATTGAATCATTTTCCGTTCTGAAAGATGCTTCTGCCACCGCTATATATGGTTCCAGAGGTGCAAACGGAGTAATTCTGGTTACTACCAAAAAAGGAAAAACCGGTAAAATCAATATCGACGGAAAGGTAGAACATACCTACAGCACCCGTACCCGCACGCCTAAATTCGTGGATGGAAATGTATATGCTGCACTGGCAAACGAAGCTAAGGTTACCCGAAACCAGGAGCCTTTTTATACACAGAATGAGTTGGAAATACTCAAAATGGGGCTCGACCCGGATTTTTATCCTAATGTCAATTGGCAGGATCAGATGCTGAAAGATGGTGCCAATACCGAAAGAGCAGCGCTCAATATCAATGGTGGTGCCACTATTGCCCGGTTCTATGTTTCAGGAAGTTATGTGCAGGAGGGTGGAATGTATAAGTCTGATGAATCTCTTAAGGAGTATAAAACAAATGCAAACCTTTCCAGATATAATTATAGGATCAACCTGGACCTGGATGTTACCAAAACAACCTTATTTCGTATAGGTGTTGCCGGTTTCCTTGAGAAAAAGAACTATCCGGGGCTCAAAGATGATATCTGGTACTCCCTGGTAGGACAATCGCCTGTTTCTATCCCTGTTTTATATTCAAACGGTCTGGTTCCTGCCTATGGCACCGGTAATAAAACCAATCCCTGGGTTTTGGCTACACAAACAGGCTTCCGTGAATACTGGAGAAATAAAGCTGAAACAAATTTTGTCCTGGATCAAAACCTGGATTTTATCACTCCGGGCTTGAAAGCAACCGGCAGACTTGCATTTGATGCAAATAATGAAAATAATATCAACAGGAAGAAATGGCCTGAACAATATTTTGAATCCAAAAGAAATAGAAATGGAATTCCTATCCTTACACGTATTTCACCGGAGTCGCAGATGTTTCAGGAAACCAGTGCAGGCGGAGAAAGAGTTTCTGTTTACGAATTGGAGTTACGATACGCACGTGCCTTTGCTCAAAGGCATCGTATAGAAGCAATGGGTAAATATTTCCAAAGGGAGCAACGCCAAACCGTAAATCTTGGAAGCGATATCATAAACGGTATTCCTCGCAGGAACCAATCCCTCTCCGGTCGCCTGATGTATGGCTATGATAATCGTTACCTGGCCGAATTCAATTTTGGTTACACCGGTTCCGAAAATTTTAAACCAGGTCACCAGTTTGGTTTCTTCCCTGCTGTTTCGGCTGCCTGGAATGTTTCCGAAGAGAAGTTTATTAAAGATAATTATAGCTTTATAGACTTACTCAAGCTGCGCTTTTCTTATGGAGAAGTTGGAAATGATAATTTCGGTGGCAACCGCTTTGCTTACCTCAGTACTATTTCTTCTGGTGGTACCTATAATTTTGGAGAGAATATTAGCCCTAACGTTTTCCCGGGCCTGTACTATAGCCAGGTTTCTTCAGAACAACTGACCTGGGAAATAGCCAGAAAACAAGACCTGGGTTTGGAAGTGAACCTGCTGAGAAATTTGTTTTCCATTACTATCGATTTATTTAAAGAAAGAAGGGAGAATATATATACCCGTAGAGGTTATCTGCCCGCAATGGTCGGAATTTCCAGTCAACCCTGGGCAAACGTTGGGATAATGGAAAACAAAGGTTTTGATGCCCAGTTCAACGTAAACAAGAAAATCAAAGCGGTTGAAATTACCATGCGTGGAAACATCACCTATTTTAGAAACCAGGTGATTGCTTACGATGAAGAGGCTAATAACCTGAAGTATAGAATGACACAAGGTTTCCGGCTTGATCAGGCAAAAGGCCTTATAGCCCTTGGACTATTTAAGGATTATGAAGAGATAAGAAACAGTCCAAAGCAAATGTTTGGTCCTGTTCAGCCAGGTGATATCAAATACAAAGACGTGAATGGAGACGGAATTATTGACGAGAATGATATTGTACCTATCGGATCATCGCGAGTACCATGTTTGCTTTATGGAGTTGGTATGTCGGTTCGCTGGCATGGCATAGATTTTAACGTCCATTTTCAGGGATCTGGTAAATCGTCTTACTTCGTTGATGGCCCCAGTGTTTACCCGTTTGCAGATGGCAGCTGGGGTAATATACTCACCGATGTTGCAGAACCTGGCAATAGATGGATTTCCAAAGATATCTCAGGAGACCCTGCAACGGAAAATCCAAACGCAAAGTATCCAAGACTTAGCTATGGCGGTAATCCCAACAATTACAGGGCATCTACTTTTTGGTTAAGAAATGGAGCATATCTGAGACTAAAGAATATTGAACTGGGTTATACCTTACCACAAAGGATCACCAGATGGGCACATATTAATAATGCGAGACTTTATTTAATGGGGCAAAACCTGGCTGTCTGGGATTACCTGAAACTCTGGGACCCCGAATTGGCCAGCGGAAACGGTATGAGTTATCCATTATCTAAAACCATCACAGGTGGACTTACCATCAACTTTTAACAAACAAAAGGTCTATCCATTTAATGTTATGAAAAAAACTTTAATGAATATATCAGGGCAGTTGGACAAACAATCTACTGCTTCCGGTTTCCGGATCAATAAGCTGGTAATGTTTGCAGGCGCATTTGCCGGCATATTGTTGCTAGGCTCCTGCAGGAAGTATCTTGATATGGATCACTTCTTCAAAGATCGCCAGAATACCGATACACTTTTCACCAGAAAAGACTACTCTGATCAATGGCTGGCAAGTACGTTTACCCATCTGAGAAATGAAAATGCGGATGTAGCAAGTAAAGGTTATACGCCATTCAACTTTATTTCTGATGATATGTTCTTCGGCGATAGGGATGATAAATACCGTAAGTATAAAAACGGAGAATATGATGAAGGGTGGGATCAGGCATCCTGGGCTTCCTGCTATGAAGGGATTCGCAAAGCTTCTGTCTTTATTTATAATATAGATAGAAACCGTGAAATGCTCCCCGAAGAAATAGCCGACAAGAAAGCACAGGCACGTTTTCTCAGGGCTTACTACTATTGGCTGCTCCTAAGAAAATACGGACCTATTCCAATTGTAAAAGATGAAGGTATTGATTATACCATTGAGTACGAAAATCTGGCCCAGGCAAGAAATTCATATGATGAGTGTGTAGACTTTATCACCGCCGAATTGGCCACTGCCGCAAAAGACCTACCGATGCAACGTACCAACAGGGAGGCTGCAAGGCCCACAAAAGGAGCTGCATTAGCCGCTCGGGCAAAGGTATATCTGTTTGGAGCAAGCCCGCTTTTCAATGGAAATACTGAGTTATCCGACCTGGTAGATAATACCGGCCGCAAGCTTATCTCACAAACCTATGACGATAGTAAATGGGCAAAAGCTGCTGCGGCTGCAAAAGATGTAATAGATCTCGGCATTTATAAACTCTTTACAGCACCATTTAATTCTGAAGACCAGAGCGCCACTCAACCTAAAACAATCATTCCTCCGTATAACGCCAAATATTCCGACATGGCTTTCCCGCTGGGATGGAGAGATATAGATCCATTTCAATCGTATAGCCAGTTGTTTAATGGGGCTTTAGCTTATACCGCCAATCCCGAAATCATTTTCTCCCGGGTTACGGAACAAAGTACGGAAGGAATAGATCAAATGGTGTTACACCAGATGCCATACTCATTGAAGGGATGGAATACCCATGGTATGACTCAGAAACAGGTAGATGTATACTATATGAGTAATGGTGGTAATGTACCTTTAAATCCAAGGGTTACCGGATTTACCAGCAATAAGGAGGATACTAAACCTTTGCAGCCCAATGTATCTTTACAGTATGCCAACAGGGAACCGCGTTTCTATGCCTCCGTTGCCTATAACGGCAGTATGTGGGAAAATACAAGTGCCAGAAAAATAGAGGACAGATATAAACAAGTGTTTTACTACCGTGGATATCCGGATGGAAAACAACCCTCTTCCCCGGCATTTCATATCAGAACAGGTGTAGGTATTAAGAAATACTATAATCCTTTCGACTCTTTTATGGAAGGTGGATTTGTTGTACCTAAAGTAGAACCGGCAATCAGGTATGCGGAAATATTACTTATTTATGCTGAAGCCCTGAACGAATTGAATGGAAGTTATACTGTTCCTAATTACCAGGGCACCGGAAGTATTACTGTTACAAGAAACGAAACTGAAATCAGTAAATACCTAAGTCAGATTCGTATCAGAGCAGGTATTCCTGATTTTGATAATGCTATTTATGCTTCAAAGGATGCATTAAGAAAAGCATTGAAAAGAGAGCGGCAGATCGAATTGTTTGCAGAAGGGCATCGTTACTATGATCTCAGACGTTGGAAAGATGCACCAGTTGAAGAAGCTACTCCGGTAATGGGTTGTAATATGAATATGACTGAAGACCAAAGAGACTTGTTCTATATCCCTGTAGCCATTCCATCTATGCCTACCATCTTTGTCAGGAAGATGTATCTGTGGCCAATTTCACACAGTGAGTTGAGAAGGAACAGAAAACTGACTCAAAATCCAGGATGGACAATGTTTGACTAAGATAAGCTTGTTTATCAAACCAAAAATTTAAAACAAAATGAAAAGAATATATTATCTCACAGGGTTGTTACTTGTTACTATAATAAGCGCTTGTAACAAAGAGTGGGAAAATGAGCTCTTCACAAAATATGTGGCTTTCACTAAAAATGGCGTAGTACAGATTGCCGTTAAGTATAAAGAAGAAGGAGGAAAAATCCCTGTAAAGATTCCGATAGTATTGAGTGGTTCCACAGCTAATAGTAACGATGTTCAGGTAACAATTGCCTTAGACAAGGATACCATTCAGAACCTGAATTTCGATAGGTTCAGACTCCGCGAAGATCTTTATTTTAAAGAGTTGCCTACAGATTTCTATAACTTTGAGTCGCTTACCGCAACAATTCCCAAAGGGGCAAATACGAGCTACCTGGTTCTGGATTTGAAACTGGAGGGGATAGACCTGGTTAATAAATACATCTTACCTATCCAGATTGTTAGTACATCTTTATATAGTCCATCTCCTCTGAAACACTATAAAAAGTCACTTATTAATATTGTGCCGTTCAATGATTATTCGGGAAGATACTCGGTATCAGGCGCAGTATGGGATAGAACCAGAGATGAACGGAGTCAGATTGCTCTTACTGTTCCTTACAGAAATACATGGGTGGTGAATGAAAAAAGCATCTTCTTTTATGCAGGAGTATCAGAAGAAGAAGCGGTAGACAGAGCAACTTATAAGCTTAAAGCTATCTTCAACAGCGATAGTACAGTTACTCTGTCGTCCGATAATCCAGATATTCACTTTTCTCAGCAAAAAGGAACTTTCACTGTAAGTAAAAGAATGGATGATGTACAGCCTTATCTGGAAAAGACATATACTACTGTATATCTCGAATACCAATATGACGATATAACGAATCCTTCCTATCCCTTAAAGTATAGATATGCAGGCTCCATGGTATTGGAGAGAGTCAAGAATATACAGATTCCGGAGGAAGACCAGCAAGTACAAATAATAGAATAAAATAGGTTGATAAAGGCAGAAAAAGCTCACTGATGAATTTCGGTGAGCTTTTTTTTTATCGATGTTTTTTTAGGTTGATTAATAAATTTATTCTACTTGAAATAGTAAAAAATCGACGTCATTTCATGATTGTTTTAATTGTGATCATTGACAATGATAAATTTCTTGGTTGGGTCGGCTAACTTTGAAAGGTAAAGTATTTCGTGAATTGTAAAAAGTTGTATTTTAGTTTTTAATTGTTTGAATTTAATTCGCAACACTAACTAAAACGACCGTGTTTTTATGGGATTCCTGAAGAAACTATTTGGTAAATCCGAATCTAATAATCCACCTGCTCCCGATATCGAAAAAGATAAGGTACCTGTTTTTCCAATGATCAAGGATGCCCGATGGAAAGGAATGCCTTATGCTGAGTATATCCCTTTTGTAAAATGGAATGATACCCTTGATCTTGCCCTTGTTTTTGTGCAGGATGCCGGCGATAAGTTTGAATACATTACGAAAACGGATTTGGAAAATGAAGCCATAAGGGAGAACTTCAACAAATGGCAGGATAATATTAATAACTACCCTTATGAATTTGAAGTATCCGAAGAATTGAATGGCAGGGTAATTATGGCACCGGGAGAAGACCATAGTTCTGAAAAAATATTATCACCCGCTTTTCTCGCAGAGGCATGCAAAAGACTGAAAACCGATAAGATTATTATATCAGCCCCACGTAGAAGATGCCTTATGATTACTAGCTACCATGAAGATTTTCTGATGCTGGAAACATTCTTCTATCTTCATTTTATAGCTTTCAGGGAGGAAGATTACGGAAATGAGTTGATTACTGAAATGGTATTTGTGGCAGATGAAAATAAGTTGCAATATGCTGTGCCGCTTGGCTTCAGAATCAACCTGTATGAGAAAGATGGGCAGAAACGTCTCTCATATTCTACATCAGATGATTTGTTTGATGAAAATGATCAGATCAATTTTCAAAAAATTATAGAAAGAAATAAAATTCGGGTATTGCTACCTTAATACCAGATTTTTAGAAAGTAGATATTCTTTACCAGGTATTTAAAATGAAAAAGGACAGATGCAAGAATGCATGCTGTCCTCGTCAAAAGGGGCAACGAGATACTTATCTTACTTCAGAATAGATTGTAGGACTTCTTTTCTCCCATCAACAGGCATTGTAATATCTAACCCCAGTAAAGTGGTGATTAGTGGGTATACATGAATATTTTCAAATGTTGGAATTTGTAAATTGGATTTAAAAGCCGGACCCCAGGCCATAAAAGTTGCCTGCATATCTTTTACGGTTGCAGGATCAAACCCATGGTAGCCTATTCCTGGTTTTTTTTCTGAAAAAACATAAGGCCATTCCGGAACCAGCAAAATATCTCCGATTCTGTTTAATCTGTCATCTGCTTCTCCATAATGAAAAGATGCCGGAGTATTGCTTTTTAAATATACTTTAAAGTGATTTTCCTGTTGTTTAAGTTGATTATAAACATACAAAATATCTGCTTTATTTTTAGCATGTAATACCATCATTGTTCCGGAAGAAGGAATAATAAATTTGGAGGTATCTATTGCAGAAGGCATTGGTATAGGATGGTCTCTGTCTACACTGGTCATACCATGGTCGGACACAAAAAGGAAATTGACAGGTAACCCGGTTTCCTTTACAGCTATGGTAAGCAGATTAATAATTGAATCCACAGATTTCACTGCAGCAGCAGTTTCCGGGGCATCCGGACCATAACGATGGCCTGCATGGTCGGGCTCTGACAAATAGAAGGTTATCAGGTGTGGTCGTTTTTCTTCAGGTAATGAAAGCCAGTTTTTTACAATATTGATTCTTTTGTCGATGCTTATTTTATCATTGAAATTATAGTAATAAGTAGGTCTTATTCCATTTACAGCAGCTTCACTGCCTACCCAAAACATGCTTGCACTCAATGTTTGCTGCTGCTCGGCCAGTACCCATAATGGCACTCCTCCATACCATGAACCATCTCTTACTTTAGCTTTATCTCCCATTGAATAGGTAGCATTCTTAAGAGAGTCGTAAAAGGTATTATTCACTAGTCCATGATGAGAGGGATATAAACCGGTAGCAATAGTATAGTGATTAGGAAATGTTACACTAGGAAAAGAAGGAAGCATTGCTGTTGCGCGAACACCTTGTTGCCCCAGCCGGATTAAATTGTCTGCATGGTATTTTTCAGCATAATCGGCCCTGAATCCATCTGCAGAAATAAGAATTACATAGGGCTTCTGTTGTGCAGCTACACTGTTTACCCGATCAGCAATTACATGCTCAATTGTATCCTGTTGGCCATAGGCTATTCCACCTGAAAGTAATATCAGTGTAAGGAATGACTTTAAATTTAAACGCTTCATTATGAATTGCAGTATTTGAGACTGAACGAAAAATAAAAAGACGATATACCGGATATTTCCGGCATATCGTCTTCTGCATTATTATTTCATAGTGATAAACTTCGTTTGGGAAACAACAGCCTTGTTTTTATCATCTTTTGTACGAACATAGATGAACAGGCTGTAAGTTTTTCCTGTTGCGAGTTTGCTAAGCTTCAAATTCAGATTACCTGAAAATGTATTGGTATTGGGATAAGTAGATGGAGTAAATACAGTAGATACACCATTGTTTCCTGTGGCTGCCGATGCATTCACATTCCAGCTGGCAAAATGAACACTATCTACCAAACTGGGTTTACCTGTTGCCGGTGCATCGTACCAGGCAAAATCCAACGTTCCGGGATCGGCTTTGGTTAATGCGCCGCCAAATGTTACCTGGATTACGTCTCCAACCGCAAAAGGACCAGTTTGTTTAATTAATCCTACACTGGTTATTTCAATGGTAGGTAATGCCTTTTCCAATTCTGCTTTTATCATATCGTTGTTCTTTGTACAGGAGAACAGCGTAAAGAGTAGAGCAGCGGATAAATATGATATCTTTTTCATGATAATAGTAATGTATTAATTAGAAAGAATAACGGGCACCTAACTGCATAGACCAGGTACTTGAACCGCTGTTAACATTCTGAGTAGGTGTAGTGTATAATACACCGTTGTTGTTTTGCATACGGTAAACAGGAACTCCCTCAGCATTAATATTCTTAAGTGCAAGCGGCTGAGTAGTAGTTGTAGCTTTTTGAATGCCCCAGTATTTATTTAAAAGGTTAGGCAGATTCAGGATATCTGCAGAGAATTGCAAGGTATGTCTTGTTTTCCCAGATTTAATATAGAACTCCTGTAAGAAACGTGCAGCAACATCGTTATACCATGGCATTATTCCACCGTTTCTCTCAGTATATTGTCCACGGCGCTTGCTCAGGTAAGGAGAGTTGTTAATGAATTTATCCAGAGCTGCAGCCTGTTGTTCTGGCGTAAAGGTATATGTAACACCATTCACAGTTGCACTATAAGGATCGAATAATAACTCGGTCGCTTTCTTAGGTACATACATCAGATCCTGGTTATTACCATCACCATTTAAGTCACCATTGATTCTGTAGGTAATGTTACCTGAAGGTGCTCCCTGGTAGATGAGGGAAACAGTTGTAGCTGCGTGTTTCAGATACTCAAATCTGTATGAAAGCATGCTCACGATTCTGTGGCGCGATACAGATGAAGAAGGATTCAGCTCAAGATCATTGCTGGTACCAACAGTAGCATTGGAGTTCCAGATAGAGTAGGCCTGAGAACCAGAGTTACCGGAGATATCCTTGGCTTTAGTATAGGTATAGGCTACCGAACCGTAGAAACCTTTCGCAAAAGCCTTATTCAGTTGTGTAGTCAGGGCATATGAATATCCTTTATTAGTATTCTCAAGAATAACGGCAGAACCAATGTTTGGATAGATGTATCTGTCGGTATTCAAAGTAGAAACGTAACGTGGTCTGTTATCCGGGCCGTTTAAGATACCGGTTGCTTCTTTCAGGTTGGCATTTCGCATTCTTACTGCATTGATATCTTTTGTAATTAAGCCTTCAATAGTAAAGCTGTAGCCATTACCCAGGTTTTTATCAATAGCCAGGTCTGTTCTGAAGATCTGAGGGAATTTGAAGTTAGGGTCTACCATTACGATATTGGTCGGAATGGAGGTTCCTGCAACAGGAGGGAATAATTTGGAATAGGCATCCACCTTAGGGTCAAATTTCATCTTATTCAACTGCTCAAGGTCATCCGGGTTAGTGTTTTTCAATGCTACGCTATTTTGGTACATACCAGAGTTGGTAGGCATATTAGTCAACCACACGAATGGACCCATACCATTGAAGATACCGGTGCTTCCACGGATAATGAGCGATTTATCTCCCAATACATCCCATCTTGCTCCAATGCGTGGAGATAAAGTAACTCTCGGGCTTGGCCATTGACCATTGTAATGAGTCATATTCCCATCCTTGTCAGGGAAAGTCAATGCAGTAATTGCCGGGTTTTCCAATGCATTTTCCAGGTAAACAGGTTTGTCTGCACGTAATCCCAGGGTCACTTTCAATCTGTTGTTTACTTTGATCTCGTCCTGTGCATAGAGGGAAGCCTGACCATATTTCAATTCAGCAGAGTAAACAGCCGACTTTCCAGGAACCATTGAATATGCATAGGAGTAATATAAAGGCGGATTATCAGCCATGAAATCACTCAGGGAGTTGTAGATATAATAGCTCTGTGCTCCGGGCATGAACATATTACCAACCATCTGATATTCATAGGAGAAACCTGCAGTGAGAGAGTGTTTACCAGTATAGTATGAGAAGTTGTCGGTAACACTCCATACTTTATTGATCACGTCATTATTGAAGCTATATGGCTCATATCCAAAGCTCATGTAGTTATGTGGAATGGTGGTACCATCAAAGATTTCAACAAATGGAAATGCAGCACTATTGGTAATTCTTGTATCCTGTACTTTACTGTTTGTCAGTAATAAGCTGTTTGAGATTTTACCATAAGTACTGTTTAGCTCAAGTGTACCGGTTTTTACAGTATGCTTAAAACCATAAACAGAGTTGGAGAAAACCATCGACTTATTACTCAATCTGCTGTTAGGAAGAGTAGAGAGTGAAGAAGTAGTTCCCGGAAGTGAGAATCCGCCGCCACCAATGATAGATGAAGCATTGATAGATGATGGATCTTCATTACTTACAAAGTCGCTGTATTTGGCAGTAAGTTTATTATGGTTGTTAATGTTCCAGTCAACCTTCGCGATATATTTGTAGTTCGATTTCGCGGCGGTAGGGTAATTGTCATACACGCCAGGATCATAACCATATTTTTCTTTCAGGTATGTAGCCAGTTTAGCAAGTGAATCAATCGGTGTAGAGGAAATATTTCCTGAATTAGTGCTTCCTGTTGCAACATAGTTGGTAATTCTGGAGCCACTATTGATTTCATATTCTCCATTTACAAAGAAGAATAGTTTGTTTTTGATGATTGGCCCACCGATGCTACCACCGTAAGATTTTTTGGAAGAAGAGGTGGCAGGGTCCAGTTTAAGATCTCCAACATTACGGCCATTGAATGACTGGTCGCGGTAGAATCCATAAACAGTACCATGAAATTCATTGGTACCGCTTTTAGTAACAGCATTGATACCGGCGCCAGTGAAGCCCGACTGACGTACGTCTACCGGTGCAATGTTTACAGAAATTTCATCGAAAGCATCGAGGGAAATAGGAGAGGCACCACCACCAGGTAATGGATCAGTGCTTAAACCAAAGCTGTTGTTTAAGTTTGCACCATCTACCTTCAGATTATTGTAGTATCCACTTCTTCCGGCAAATGAGTTACCACCATTGGATTGTGGTGTAAGCTTGGTGAAGTCTGTGATACTACGGTTGTAGCTAGGCAGGGAGGCAAGCATTCTTGAATCTATAACGGTAGCGGCACCACTTTTTTCGGTTGCCCCCTTACGTTTTACGGATGTTGAACTAATTGTTATACCAGCCAGCTCCTTAGTATCGGAACCTAAATTAATAACCACGTCATAAGGTTCTCCTAATAATACGGTGAAACCTTCTACAGTTTGTGGTTTAAATCCGATGTAGTTTACTTTTAACAGGTAAGGACCTCCAATTCTTACGCTGCTAAGGGTGAAAGAACCATTCCTTAATGTACGGTTCATATATCGGGTGCCTGAAGGCTGATGGACCAGTGTAATACTGGCGCCCTCAATTCCTTTGCCATCAGGACCTTTTACAGTACCGGTTACCGAACCGGTAGTTACCTGTGCCATCATTGCCAGTGGCAATAAAAATAGGCATAGCAAAAAAAGTAATGCTTTTTTCTTTAGCATAAGAGCAACTTTTAGTTAATTTAGAGATAGATAGTTAGACTGAGTTGTTGACCGTGATCAGTAGATTATTTCTCTTCCGTCTTGTTATTTATATTTCCGTTTACAACCTGGTTGTAACCACGATTGGATGATGATTTAATAATACCTGGTAATAGTATTCCATCAATCGAGTTAAAGGAGAGGCCAAGTAATTTGCTTATTACAGGTGCTATATCTTCCAGCCCCATTTTATTTATTACAGTGCCTTTACTGATGCCTGCACCATAAGCGATAAAGCCAGTTTCTATATGTTGAAAGTCAGGGAAGAAGCCATGTGTTCCACCGCGTCCGGCTTTTAGAAGGTCTCCGGTAGATGAACCTGAAATGGAAACACCTTCTATGCATGCAATTGCTAGAGCAGCATTAGGATCGGCACCAATTTTATCCATTTCGGCTCTGTTTACCACACGGAATAATTTCTTTACAGCAGGAGGGAGGCTGTCTAAAAGGGATTGTACTTTTAGCAGAGTTTTGTTATCATTCTTATTTTTAAGATGCAGAAATGCTGAGCCACCGGCACTATGGAACATTGCTTTCCAGTTATCTTTTTCACGACCGGCCGGTAGAAGTCCGCTTTGCGCCAGCAAAACATTTGGAGAGAAGCTGGTATGAATATCAGAAAACCCATGATCTCCGGTAACAATGATAGTTGTACTATCTGCTATTCCAGCAGCTTGTAATGCTTCCATAATATTGCTTACAGCATGGTCTGCAGAGGCCAGGGCTTTATAAACAGATTCACCGTTTCTGCCTTCAGAATGTTCGGCATGATCTACGCAAACAATATGTACGGCTGTGAAGTTAGGTTTGTATTTTTTTAGCAGGTAGGCTGCCATTCTGCTTAGGTTCTCGTCTATTGCCAGGTTATTCAGGTTCATCTGGCTATAGTTTAATTTACCGGTAGCATTTTGTTGAATTTCATCGAATAATCCGGCTGGTGTAACATGCGGATTGATAGATACAGTACCGTTCTTATCACTTTCCCATGCTTCAGGAATATTATAATCTATTGGAGCTCCAACAGAAACAGGCCATGAAACACAGGCGGTAGTTAATCCGGCATCATGTGCGGCATCCCATAGGGTAGGTGTCTGAATAAATTTCTCTTCGCGATACCATTTATTGGTGGAACCTGAATCAGAAAAGATGGTATTGTAATATATACCGTGGCGTGCAGGCATGGCACCGGTAATTATAGTGGTATGTGATGGATAAGTTAATGTTGGAAATACTCCTCTTACTCCATCGGCATAAGTACCGTTATTTTTCAGAAAACGAAGGTTAGGTGTAGGCCAGGCCTGATCGAGGTAAAACTCCGGGCGTAAACCGTCTATACTAATAAGTACAACATATTTCGACAACTTTGCTGATCCATTATCATTGCGTTGTTGTGCAAATGTTGGCAATTTAAATAGTAATAAAAGAAGGCATACGGATAAAGGTAATTTACTCATCCTCATAAGTCATGATTTAGATTGTGCGTTGATTAAAACGTCCTTGACATTAAGAAGATGCAAAGTAAATACACATAAAATCAGCAGGGGTCAACGAAAGATCACCAAATAGTTACTTAAACATTAAACGTGTTAGATTCTTACAGGAATATAGAAATTTTTGTTAAAATAGTTAAACCATGCGGCCGAAACAGCTATTAAGTGTATTTCAGACGGCATTGAGCGTATCTGCTGCTAATTGGCGTGTAGTACCTGTAAGGTCTGCAATATCCTGAAGTGTAAGAAGTTTGTTCAGGATGATTTCACGGTTACCAACCATGACTGTTTTTTTCATTAATTCGTCGTGCAGGAGTTGGATTCTCTCACGTGGTTCGTATGATCTGATATTGGAGAGCATGGACTCTGTTTTATTCCATCTGTAAACGATTTTTTCGAAGCACCATGCTGCGACCTCCGGATCATGGGTCATTAAATGTTTAAAGAATGCAGGTTTATAGATTCTCAGTTGTGTAGCGGCAATAGCTTTCCCAAATTCACGGAAAGTATCACCCAACATTGCCAGGTTTCCAAAAAATTCACCTGGTGTAACCAGTTCATAAATATATTCGCGGCCTTTACCAGATATTCCACCCAGCTTTACAGCACCGCTAATAATTTCATAGATATCAGTATACTTATGGGAGGTATCATAAAGCTGTTTACCTCTTTTAACCGTCATAAGTTTTACATTCTCCCTTAAGTCTGGAACCTGTTTCCAGGTAAGGTAGTTGTATAGGCCTACGTCAGAAATTTTCAGCATAACCTTAAAATTATCAGGGAAAAGATATTAATTTTTATATCCTTCGCGTATTTTTCGTTTTAACTTATTGTTATCTTTTATTTTGGTTGATATATTGCATGGAATTTCTCCGTATAAATGGATGCAGGCATAGATAAATCATAGATACAAAGATATCATCTAAGAGCTTAAAAACGGATTAAAAAATTATAAGCAGTCAAATAATATGATGAGTCTTCAAAATAATACCCTTTAAACAAATGATTGGTTGCAAGTTTTAAACTGGCCCTTAATTATACAAATATACCAGAATAGAGACTAATCATTAAAGTAATGCAAAATGATTTTGCTGATTGTATCAGCCCTGTTGAATACCATGAGGTGTCCTCCGCCTTTAATATGATAATCGGGATGTGTGCGTCTACTGGCAATAACCCTGTCTGCCGTTCCATGTATCAGGATTGTTCTTTCCGGAGCTTCTTTATTTTTCCACTTTGCAACACTTTTCAATGCCCATCGGAAAAAATGAATGTCTGTATCTTCCAAGAGTTCAGTTAATTCTTTTTTATCTGTTGGTGTCTTAGCACCAAAGTAACTATTGGTAATAAAATTAGAACGTTCCAGAAGGAAGTGTGGAATGAGCTTATAGAATCCAAGTTTTATAAAAAAGAATTGTACTCTGTTCAATTCATCCTTTGTTCTTACTGAAGAGATCAATACCATTTTCTTTACATCAATTTGCTTGGATACCTCCACTGCAACTATACCTCCGAATGAAAGCCCTATGAAATACGGATTCGCAACGGTGATCTGACTCCTGATTCTGGTGGCATATTCCGTTAATGTTTCATTTGGAAGTGCTGGAATCCAGGTGATGTAAACTTTATGATATCCCGGAAGTTTAAGATTCATAAATACGCTTGAATCGGCTCCCAGGCCACTAAAGAAATAAATGGTTCTTTCTTCTTTTCTATTTGCTTCCCCCGGAGTTTGCGAAAACCCTTGGAAGCTGTTTAGCATAAGTAGTACAATCAATATCACTCTCACAGTTTGCCTCATTTCCTTAGTTCTGATTTATAATAAACACTGATAATAACGTACCAGTTTCTGATATCATAGAAATAAAAGTTAAATTCTTACTGGAAGAGCCAGCTTTATACTCGATTCCTCATGATTTTTCCCTTTCCCTTCACCCTTTTTCAGCTGAATGATGCCTTATACATACCATCAACCAGTATTCAGACATGAAAAAGATACTACTTTGGGCTATGCTGCTACTTCCTGTAGCAGGAATTTGTCAGCAACAGGAAGATAAAGGGTCAACGGTTGGACTCTACGAACTACACCTGAACGAGGTGATGGCTTTCTTTTCAAAAGACCATGTAGACAGTGCTGAAGTAATTAGGGATTTAAATACTTTAAATACTATACTCAATAAAGATATTGGTGAAGAAGCCTTAATGAAAGAAATTGGCGCGCTGGATATGGTTAAGGACAGTGTTGCTTTTGTTAAATTGGTTACTACTAAACCTGCAGCACTTTACGGAAAGAAACGCTTCATGCAGGTGCAATTTGTGGAGGAGCATCCCGATTCCTATGTAAGTTTATATTCTTTGGAAACCAATGAAGGAATGTATAGTGCAGAAAGTTATGCGCTCGCCTATTCAAAACTAAGTGACCGCTTGAAAAATATGAGTGCGGCTCAGGGAATTCGTGATAGGATTACAGCATTGAAAAAATTATCTCTCTCTGGCATTAAGGCACCTGATTTTACCCGCAAAGACCAAAATGGCAAAACCATAAAGCTAAGTGATTATAGAGGAAAGCTAGTCATCCTCGATTTTTGGGGTAGCTGGTGTGGAGCTTGCAGGCAAAGCCACCCTCATTTAAAAGAACTCTACGATAAATATAAAGGTAAGGGGCTGGAAATTGTTGCCGTTGCAAATGAAAATGTACATGGTTCAAAAACTCCATTAGACACAGGGAAGGCCAAATGGTTGGCTGCCATTCAAAAAGATGAAGCAAACTGGGTGCATGTCTTAAACGATGAAGGTACTGGCGCCCCCGACATTGTAAAGGCTTATAAGGTTGGTAGCTACCCGACAAAATTCTTACTGGATAAAAACGGTAAAATCCTGCTACGGATTACAGACTGCCTGAATATTGAAATAGATCAGATGATTAAATCGATTTTAGATAAATAACACGGAAAAACTGACGAATTGAAAGAGCCCTAAAATCTTAATTTAAGATTTTAGGGCTCTTTCCTTTATATTACATATAGATTAGATAATTTAATCAGGTAGTTCTATCAATCAAAAAATAAAAAAAATTGCAATGGGTTTTTTGAATACAAAAACTGCATGGGCTAATAAGGAATTTATTCCATTTAAATTATGCATAGCCAGCATTTATGTAATAGTGGGTAGCTATTTTCATAGTTTTTTTGAAAATTATTATATCCCATTATTTATTTTATTTGGAATTACCGTGACCTGGACACTTTATTTATGGATCAAAAAAATGAAACAACGAAATTAGAAAAAAGGTGTTTCTATAGGGTTACCGATTAATTTTCTCCAACCAGGCTTATATATGATGAGTACCGCTAAGTATCATGCCTGATACATTAGAAAGGTACATAGTATTTATTTGTAAGTTTTTAAGTAGCAATGCAAATAAATACTATTGTATTATTATCAAGCTTTATGTGAGGTAGAAAATAAACGATTTCTGGAAGGGGTTCGAATCAAAGTAAAAAGACAATTGAATTATTTTCTTTTAGCTTATTTTTCTAACAACTAACGGTTCAAACTATGCAACTTAGGTTACTCTTTGTTTTACTGCTCAATTTCTATGCTGCAACAATACTGGCGCAACAAGCTCCCGGAATCCGCTTTCAGGAAGGTAATTGGGAAAACCTTGTTGCCCTTGCGCAAAAGGCGCAACTACCTATTTTTGTAGACGTATATACCGACTGGTGTGCCCCCTGCAAACAAATGGATGCTTCGGTATTTAAGGAAAAACTGGTGGGTGATAAGTATAACAAAACTTTTATCTCCTATAAACTGAATGCAGAAAAAGGAGAGGGGCCGGCGCTCGCTAAACAATTTAATATAAAAGCATATCCTACTTTTCTATTCTTGAACAGTAGCGGATTTTTGATACATAAAGTAGTTGGAGAAAAAGAATCCGGACCTTTTCTGGCTATTGCCGATGAGGCTTTGGCAAAACTTGCAGACAAAGATCAGCTTGGAAATCTGGAAGAAACTTTTAAGAAAGGAAACAGGCAACCACAGTTTCTCAGAAAGTTTATTACTGCTAAAGCAAAACTGGATATAGATAATAGTGAGCTATTTACAGAACTGATAAATGCTTATCCTGTCGATAGTCTTCAAACGGAAGAAACCTTAGTGTTTATAGGCTCCTGGTTAAATGGTCTGCAAACCCCGGCTCTTCAATTCTTAATGCAGAATTATAATACCCTAAGTTCTTCTGCTAAGGAAAAAATAAAACCTCGCCTTTTCAGGATAATAGTAAACCGGGGAATGACGAGCAGCATTAACGCTACACATCTGTTGGAATATGAGCAACTGATCTCGTATGCCCGGCAACTGGAACCTTTAAACGAGGAACAATACAAATACCTAAACCGTTTATCGTTGATCTATGCCGGACTTACAAAAAATTCAACTATGGTAAAGGAAGCGGGGTACAAGGCTATTGGAACCTTAATGGATGTTTCGGTTGCAGATGTAAAAAAAGAAGATTTGAGAGTGTATAATGAACTTATGGGGCCTTTCCTGAGAGGAGAACAGGATAGTACCAAGTATCCCGACTTCCAGGAAGAGAAAAAGATGATTGTTAATACTTATTCCCGGGAAATTGTTTCCAAACTGCTTACTGTGGCAACAGCTTTTAGCCAAACATTGCCGGCTAATGATCCTGCACGTAAAGATGCTTTAAGGTGGGCGGAGCGGGCTAATATGCTTTGGCCTGAATCCAAAGAGGTTTTATCACTGATTCAGAAACTTAAAAAGTAATACCTCGGTATCGGATGTAAGATTGGCTTTTAACAATAAGATAATATACCAGCAAAGAATAGATTTTCACTTTGTTTACTTTCGTATTTCTATTGGCCAACAGCACTTTACAGCTTATGAAATCATCATTATTACTTCTGTTTTCATTATCCTTTGTGGGATTAAAAACATTTGCACAAACACCAGGTAAACAACAGGATACTAAACAAATTCTCTTGCCGAATGGCTGGAAATTAAGTCCAGCCGGCCACTCCATCACCCTGGGTGATCTGCCACTGAATATTCAGCTAAGTAGTTCAGGAAAATACCTCGCAGTAACCAATAATGGCCAAAGTA
Organism: Chitinophaga silvatica; assembly: GCF_003419895.1. Lineage (GTDB taxonomy): Bacteria > Bacteroidota > Bacteroidia > Chitinophagales > Chitinophagaceae > Chitinophaga > Chitinophaga silvatica. Next base: position 661,582 of record NZ_QPMM01000001.1, read on the forward strand.
CTCAATCGATTCAACTTATTGATCCTACAACCGCCAGGATTCTTGATAGTTGTGTGGTTGGTAAGGCCTGGTACGGCCTCACATTCACCAAAGATGAAAAACACCTGTATGCGTCGGGTGCCAACGATAACTGGATACTGAATTTTCCTGTTAACGCTGGTAAACTCGGTAAAGCAGATACGATTAAACTTGGCAAACCCTGGCCAACTCAGAAAATTAGTCCTGCTGGTATTGCTGTCAACAACCGTAATACCAGATTATATACCGTTACGAAAGAGGATAGTGCTTTATATATCATAGATCCGGCTTCAAAACAAATCCTGCAGCGAATTCAACTCCCGGATATCGCCTATAGCTGCACTTTATCGCCGGATGAAACAAAGCTGTACATAAGTATTTGGGGAGGAGCATCTGTTGCTGTTGTGAATACAGCTGCAGCTACTATCAGTAGTTTCATATCTGTAGGTAATCATCCCAATGAATTACTTCTCAATAAAAAAGGATCTATACTTTATGTAGCTAACGCCAACGATAATACCGTTTCGGTTATAAATACAGCTACTGAAAAGGTAATCGAAACTATCACAACTACTCTCTATCCAACTCAGCTTAGCGGATCTACTACCAATGGTCTGGCTTTGAGCAAAAATGAAAAAACATTGTATATCGCCAATGCCGATAATAATTGCCTGAGCGTTTTTAATACTTCAGTTCCCGGAAGAAGTGAAAGTATGGGCTTTATTCCTGTTGGCTGGTATCCTACAAGTGTTAAAGTGTTGGGTTCAAAAATTATTGTGGCTAATGGTAAAGGTAATACATCATTACCCAACCCTCAGGGTCCTCAACCTGTAAGCAAGTTGGATAACAGCGGTATTCATACCGGCAGTACCGCAAACAGCCGTCTGCAATATATTGCCGGACTATTTAAAGGCACATTGTCGCTCATCGACGCGCCAAATGAAGGACAGTTGAAAGCGTATACCCGTCAGGTTTATTCCAATACACCATTTTCTGATAAGAAGGCAATGCTTGCTGATGGGGAGGCGGGCAATCCAATTCCAAGAAAGCAGGGAGAAGTTTCTCCAATCAAGTATGTATTCTATATTATTAAAGAAAACAGAACCTACGATCAGGTATTGGGAGATTTACCCCAAGGGAATGGCGATTCTTCATTAACCTTGTTTGGCAGAACCATAACTCCCAATCATCATGCTTTTGCAGAAGATTTTGTTTTGTTGGATAATTTTTATGTAGATGCAGAAGTAAGCGCAGATGGCCATAACTGGAGTATGGCTGCTTATGCTACTGATGTAGTAGAAAAGACCTGGCCCACTTCTTATGGCAATCGTGGTGGTACTACCAATTACGAAGGTGGTAGACCAGTTACCTATCCTAAGGATGGATTCATCTGGGATTATTGTAAACGTGCCGGCGTGACCTACCGCAGCTATGGTGAGTTTGGCTCGTATAGTAAAACCGGTCTTAAGTCTTTGCAGGGTCATATGTCGCCCTATTCTCCTGGATTTGATATGGATATAATGGATCAGGTACGTGTAGATGCCTGGCAGCACGATTTCGATTCATTGCTGGCAATCAATCAGGTACCACAATTCAGCACTATCCGTATTTCAAATGATCATACCAGCGGACAGAAAGTAGGTAAACCTACACCAAGAGCTGCGGTGGCCGACAACGACCTCGCCATCGGCCGATTGCTCGATCACCTTTCCCATAGCCCGCTCTGGAAAGAATCTGTAGTTTTTATATTGGAAGATGATGCCCAGAATGGCCCTGATCATGTAGATGCACATCGTTCACCGGCTTTTGTTTTAGGCCCTTATGTGAAAAGAAATACAGTTATTAATAGTATGTATTCTACCTCCGGATTTCTGCGGACTATGGAACTCATACTTGGACTCCCTCCAATGAGTCAGTACGATGCTGCTGCTTTACCATTATACGAATGTTTTACTTCAACTCCCGACTTTACACCATATACTGTAAAGCCGGTTTCAATAGATCTCGAAGAACGCAATGTAGCTATAAATGAAAGCAGCAAACGATCCGAGAAATTTGATCTTACAAAAGAAGATGCTGCACCAGATCTCGAATTGAATGAAGTAATCTGGAAAGCTGTTAAAGGTGAACATGCTGTAATGCCTGCTCCTAAACGTAGTGCTTTCGTGATTTTGGAGAAGAAGAAAAAAGATGACGATGATTGATCTATGATTGATATATGGAAAACTCCCGTAGATATTATATCTACGGGAGTTTTTTTATAAGAATAATGCTTTGGTTGTATAGTAGTGCTCTAATTCCTCAAAATCTTCTCCCTCATTACATTCAATTATCCTTACGATTTCCATCATTTGTTTTTTATGGGTTCATGATTTTCCGGGTCAGGTTCTCTTAAAACTTCAGACAGAGAAATTAATTTGTCTTTAAGTAGCAGATCAATCATTGACAGAATCGTCTTGTCAAGATCTATAGGAATTTCTTTTTTGTACTTACTGGCTACATAATCTACGTACGCACTAATCGTTAATCTTCCATTGGCATCCAGAAAAACCATTTGTGGCCAGGGATCAAGTGTAAATACTCTGGCCCCCTGGTTGTCATAAACTGTGATCATTTCTTTTGAAATCCAGTGCCATCGGGAGGTGCGGTAAAAATATAAATTTTTGAGAGGGGAATTTTTTAATACCTCATAGTTTGGACCAGGGGTTCTTTTAAAGAAACTAAATTTCATGTAAATAAATGACTGTAAAGGGTTTCTATGATCTGTTTTAGCCTTAGAGCTAATAATATTATTAGTTCTAAGGTAATACTATCTTTTATCATTTGCCTATTATCCCGGGAAGTTTGGAAAAAAGGCTCATAAATAACAAAGCCATCTGACTATAACAGATGGCTTGTACTTGTATTTCTCTGATACTTGTTTTACGCTTTTTTCTTCTTTACAACAAAACTATCGGCCGGATACTTTTCCTTCAACGTAGAACGTATTCCTTCACACCAGTCGTTAAATATCTTCTTCTCATCTGTTGTTAGTTTAGCATTGGTATGAATAAAGGTGTATGATGACAAGGGCATTTCTCCATCATTCACTAATTCGATACTTTCTCCCAGTTTTTTATATTGACGGGAAATTGGATTATTTATGAATTCGTCGAAATTCAGATGACGTTTCCCATCTTTCACATGCTTATCGAGCCACCACGCAACTGGTTGAATTTCGGCATACCAGGGATACACTGTATTATTACTATGGCAATCGTTACAAGCCCGTTTTAATATATCTTTTACTTCGGCAGAAGTGTTGTAGGCTGTTGTAATATTATTGGGCTGAGCCGCTGTGGAAATATTCCTGGCCGGACGATAGAACTGTATTAATACAGCTAACACTAATAAAGCCAGTAGGATTTTGTTTCTTCTTTTCATAACAAATTTACAATCTTATGGTGCTGTTAGTTGATTAACATCTTAAAAGATGATATAAGACTTATCGTGCTAAAATAGGATTTTATTCTGGAGAGATTCTGTAGACGAATACTACATCTGGGTTTAATATAAAAAATAAATAGGCAATAATCGATTTAAAAACCTACCTTTATTCGAATTACATCAAGGCTCCTGCCTCTGCTTCTTCTGATTTAGTCTGGATAACCTCTTTGCTTCCTCAGTCTTCGCTTTTCCAGTTGCTATTTTTTCATATTCAAAAATTTTCTTTTATGAATATTTCTGTTGGCAATTTGAGTGGCCGGATAATTGAATCGGAGTTGTCGGAATTGTTTACTCCATTTGGAATTGTGTATAGAGCTGAAGTGATTTATGATAATTATATGGGTCGTTCTACAGGTTTTGCTTTTAATGCTTATGCAGAAGTAGCCCTTTAAAAGTTTGATGATACCGTAGTGGATGAATAATAAATCGGCTCGTTCAGGAGTCAATTGTCCTTATTTTTCAAGACCCGGATACTAAAAATTATTTACAACATTTTATTGATAGTTCGACTTCTTCATAAAACAGATTTTTTATAAACATTATACGCAATTGTGCGACTTAACTAAAATTAGAAATTATGGGTGAATCCTTTGGCAAAAAAGAAAACAGAAATAAAAAAGCTAAATCTAAAGAAGATAAAGCTCAAAGAACAAAGGACCGGAAATTGAATAACAATAAAGGGAAGAGTCTTGAAGACATGCTGGCATATGTTGATGAAAATGGAAACCTCAGCTCCGTGCCTCCTGCAGAAACAGCAAAGGTTGAGATAGATTCAAAGGATATCCGTATTGGTGCAACACCAAGGCCGGAAGAAGATCCTACAAAAACAGGCATGATTACATTCTTTAACCAGTCTAAAGGATTTGGGTTTATTTCTGATGACAAGTCCAGGGAAAACATATTCTTTCACATTAATGATTTGCTGGAACCAGTGAAGGAAAGAGATAGGGTATCTTTTATCCAGGATAGAAATGCTAAAGGCTACTTTGCAACTTCAGTAAAGAAGGTAAGTACCCAAACTAAGAATTAAGATAAGATAATATTCTATTGATAAAAAGCCAGTTTACATTAAATCTGTAATGTTAACTGGCTTTTTGATTTATATTTTATCTGATAGCTGTACGATGGTTAGGAACTAAAACTACATTTATTACTTTTATAAAAGATAGAAATCTTATAATGTAATAGGTAGGGTCGATCTCAAACCAGCGCTGGCCAAAATTTACGGAAGAGGGATGTTTGTGATGATTGTTGTGATAAGATTCTCCCAGCATTAATATATCAAAAAACAACAGGTTCATTGCCGTGTTTTTTAATTTAAAATTGATATAACCATACTTATGGGCAAACCAATTTACTATTGCCCCATGGAAGGCCCCCATAGATACTACTATTGGTAATAACAAATACTGATAGGGAGAGGTAGCAAATGCAATAAAGAAAGAAGTGTACCCCGCAACCCAAAGCAATCTCGAAAAAGCACTGTTGGCGAACTTGTCGAAATTCTTCCAAAGAGGTAGATTTTTGGTATACTTTACATCCACATTCTCTTCATGGTGGAGTATCTGCTGATAGGCACTTCGGGTATCCCACATCATTGAGAAGATGTTAGACGAATTAGAAGGAGAATGAGGATCGTGTTCCGTATCGGTATGCGCATGGTGTAACCTGTGCATGATTGCATAAGCTCTTGGACTCATATATGAGGAGCCTTGTGTGATATAGGTAAAAATGAAAAAGAACTTTTCCCATCCTTTACTCATAGTAAAAGCTCCGTGTGCAGCATACCTATGCTGAAAAAATGTTTGTGAAAACAATGATAGATACCATAAAGCGGCAAAAAAGATAAAGATGGCCATACTTGAAATTTTGTGAAAGCGGGTAATAAATCTCAAATATGTCAGGTGAATAATTGGAAATATAGTGCGCAATCCGGTGATATGAATATCTTAAAATTAGGGCTTGCTTTGTTAAAAAAAAGGTAAGGAAATGTTATTTAAAACAAATAAAAAATCTCCATTCAGGTGGCAAAAACCAAACAAAAGATCTTTTTAAATTGAACCATTGCTATCGTATTTATGTATATATAATTAGTTTGAAATATTTATTGGCGCAAAGGATATATCAATCTCAATTTGGGGTGCTTGTCAGATGCTTTGCTTCTTTTAATTACTTTAAGTTACTTTTTATGTATATATGAGTTTACGGTTAAATATTTATTTGTTTTTAACTTCTTTTTTAATACCAAATGCAGCTGGTAGAATAGGAGGAATACTAATTATTTTCACCTGTACTACAGCCATAGCACAACATCAGGATACTTTAACGATCAGGGAAGCATATACTCTGGCTAGAAATAATTATCCACTGGCAAAGCAATACGGGCTTATTGAACGTACAAAAGCCTATACAGTTTCCAATGCATCCAAGGGAAAGATACCTGCATTTTCGATGAGTGGACAAGCCACTTACCAGTCGGCGGTTACTAATTTTAATATTAATATTCCAGGGATTACATTACCAACTTTTAGTAAAGATCAATATAAAATATATGGGCAGGTTACCCAGGTAATATATGACGGCGGAGTTATTAATAACCAGCGTAAAATGGCCGCTGTAGATGAATTGATCCAGAAACAAAATCTGGAAGTAAACCTTTATGCACTTTATGATCGGATTAACCAGCTCTTTTTCGGGGTACTTTTATCGGATGAACAATTAAAACAAAACTTCCTGCTCCGTAAAGATATTCTTAATGGTATGGAGAATGTAAAGGCTTTACTGGCCAATGGAGAAGCTTACCAAAGCAGCTTGGATGAATTAAAGGCGCAATTGCTACAGGCCGACCAGTCGCGGATTGATCTAAAGGCCAACAGGCAGGCATTCCTGGATATGTTGGGAGTGTTTATCGACAAAACTGTTGATACTACCACTGTTCTTATCTCACCTCCGGTACCCGAATTAGCTGATAATTTTACCCGTCCTGAATTGTTGTTTTATGATTTCCAGAAAAAATCATATGATATCCAGGACAGAATGTTGTCGGCCAATCTGCGTCCAAAATTTAATTTCTTTTTCCAGGGAGGATATGCCAGGCCAGGTCTCAATTTCCTGAGTAACAACTTCACCTGGTATTATCTGACGGGTATACAGCTTACCTGGAACCTAAATAGCTTGTATTCGCTTAAAGGGGAGAGAAGTTTATTAGATATAGACAGGAAAATGCTGGATATACAGAAAGAAACATTTCTGTTTAATTCCCGGCTCAATAAAGATCAGGGGCGGATAACAATTGGGAAATATATAGACCAGCTACAGCGCGATGATGAAATTGTTGCCTTAAGAGAGAATGTTAAGATCACCGCCGCTGCCCAGTTGGAAAACGGAGTGCTGACCGCTCATGACTATATAACCCAGGTGATTGCAGAAAATCAGGCGAGGCAGGATAGGGTTCTTCACGAAATAGAATTGTTGCAGTCGCAATACAACTATCAGAATGTAATGGGCAATATAAATATTCAATAATGCTAAACTTCCGGGGAATGAAGACTTCCTATCTATTATCGGCCATTATTATGCCTGTAATATTTATGCAATGTAACTTCAATAATCATATTTCTGATGCTTCAGGAACTTTTGAAGTAGATGAAGTAATTGTATCTTCTGAAATTGCCGGTAAGATCATATCACTACCTATAGAAGAAGGTACCATGCTGCAAAAAGGTAGTCTTGCTGCCGTTATAGATTCTATTCCGCTTGGACTGCAGAAAGCACAAATTGAGGCAACAATTGCTACGCTGCATCAGAAGACGCTCGATGTACGCCCGCAGGTAAAGCAATTACAGGATCAAATAAGTGTGCAACGGGTGCAACTGGAAAATGCTATTTATGAAAGAGATCGTACAGAACGTTTGGTTAAAGCCCATGCTGCTACTACCAAACAACTAGACGATCAGAATAACCAGATAGAGGTTCTTAAAAAGCAGATCATTGCTACCGCTGCCCAGATAGGTGTTCAGAAAACTTCAGTAAATACGCAAAATAGCACTGTTTTGAGCGAATATAAGCCTTTAAGAAAATCAATAGCGCAGGTGAATGATCAGATCCGGCGTACTAATGTCCTCAATCCCATCAATGGCACTGTTCTCACAAAATACGCCATGCAAGGGGAAGTAACGGAAGCTGGCAAGGCATTGTATAAAATTGGGGATCTGTCGGTAATTACATTGAGGGCTTATATTACTGGCGTACAGTTGGCCCAGGTGAAACTAAATCAAACTGTAAAAGTTCTGGTTGATAGTACCGCTAAAACCTACAGAACCTATCCGGGAATCATTACCTGGATTTCCGATAAAGCAGAATTTACTCCTAAAACAATTCAGACAAAGGAAGAACGTGCAAATCTCGTATATGCAATAAAGATTCACGTAAAAAATGATGGATACCTGAAGATTGGGATGTACGGAGAAGTCGTCTTTAAATGAATGCATCATGGCAGTTACTGTACAAGACCTGGTTAAAAATTATACTGTTAAAAAGAAAACTATCGAAGCCTTGAAAGGGATCTCGTTTTCTGTTGAAAAAGGAGAAATCTTTGGAATAATTGGTCCGGATGGTGCCGGAAAAACGTCTCTTTTCCGGATTCTTACAACGCTGTTAGAGCCGGATGGTGGATCTGCCACGGTAGATGGCTGTAGTGTGAAAGATGAATATCTGCAAATCCGGCAAAGGGTAGGTTATATGCCCGGCAAATTTTCATTATACCAGGATTTAACCGTGCAGGAAAATCTTGAGTTTTTTGCTGCCATATTTAATGTCAGTATAGCTGATAATTATGAATACATCAAAGAGATATATGAGCAAATAGCCCCATTTAAAGATCGTAAGGCAGGTCAGTTATCCGGAGGAATGAAGCAGAAACTGGCACTTTGTTGTGCATTAATCCATAAACCAACGGTATTGTTCCTGGACGAACCCACTACCGGGGTAGATGCTGTTTCAAGAAAGGAGTTTTGGGAAATGCTGCATCGTCTTAAAACCCAGGGTATTACTATTCTTGTTTCAACTCCTTATATGGATGAAGCCGGATTATGTGATCGGGTAGGACTAATCCAGAAAGGAGCTTTTCTTTCCATTGAAACACCTCAGTCTATTATCCGGGATTTCAAGAAAACACTATGGTCTGTCAGGGCAGATGATATGTACCGCTTAATGGAAACAATTTTAAAAAGTCCGCTGATTAATAGTTGTTACCCGTTCGGGCAATATCATCATGTCACCTTTAAGGACGATACTAAAAAGCAAAGTGATCTTGAGGCGATTGTTGCACCTGGCAATTTTAAGGATGTGGAAATAGCGGCTATTCAGCCTAATATAGAAGATTGTTTTATGGCGTTAATGACAGAATGAGATGCAAACAGATAAAGTAATCAGTGTATCAAATCTTACCAAAAAATTCGGGGATTTTACCGCGGTTGATAATATTTCTTTCGACTGTGTCAAAGGTGAAATATTCGGATTTCTTGGGGCAAATGGTGCAGGTAAAACTACCGCAATGAGGATGCTGTGCGGATTATCATTACCTACTTCTGGAGAGGCTTCCGTGGCAGGATTTGATGTGTATAAAGAGAGTGAATTAATAAAGAAGAAGATAGGTTATATGAGCCAAAAGTTTTCTTTGTACGAAGATCTGACTGTCTGGGAAAACATAAGGTTTTATGCAGGAATATACGGACTATCGGATAGCAACATCAGAGAGAAATCCAGGCAACTGTTGACAGAACTTCATCTCGAGGGGCAGGAAAATGCCTTGGTGCGGTCACTTCCTCTTGGCTGGAAGCAGAAATTAGCTTTTTCTGTTGCTATTGTTCATAATCCTGCTATTGTTTTTCTGGATGAACCCACCGGAGGAGTAGACCCTATTACACGCAGAGAGTTCTGGGGGCTGATCTATGAAGCGTCGGCCAGAGATATTACAGTTTTTGTTACGACTCATTATATGGATGAGGCCGAATATTGTAACCGGGTTTCCATTATGGTAGACGGCAAAATTGAAGCATTAGATACACCGGCAAACCTGAAACAACATTACAATGCAGATTCTATGGACGAGGTTTTTCTACATCTGGCAAGAACAGCCACCCGCTCGCAAGATTAAGTATATAATCTTCAATACATGAAACAATTCTTGATTTTTGTAAAGAAAGAATGTCTTCATATCTGGAGAGACAGGCGTACATTGGTAATCCTGATAGGGATGCCGATTGTGCAGATTATCCTTTATGGATTTGCGCTTACAAATGAGGTCAAAAATTCAAGAATTGCCGTCTTTGATCAATCTAAGGATGATGCAACAAGGCTAATTACCGACAGAATTGCAGCCAGCCGTTATTTCAATCTGGAAAAAAACCTCAATTCCTATAAGCAGATCGGAGAATCGTTCCGCGAGGGGATAGTTAGAATGGTAGTCGTTTTTCCTATTAACTTCCAGGATGATCTGTTGCATACCAACCATGCACAAATTCAACTGATAGCTGATGCTTCAGATCCCAATACCGCCAATACACTGGCAAATTATGCATCTGCAATTGTTAATGATTACCAAAATGCACTCAATAATGATCAAAAGCTACCTTATAATATAGATGTTCAACTCCGAATGTTATATAACCCTGAACTGAAAGGTGCTTATAATTTTGTTCCTGGTGTGATGGCCCTTGTACTTATGCTGATATGTGCAATGATGACGTCTATTTCCATCGTAAAGGAAAAAGAAATGGGAACAATGGAAGTAATTCTGGTATCACCTCTCAAACCATTCAGAATAGTTTTGGCAAAGACTGTTCCCTATTTGTTAGTATCATTACTTAATATCATCAGCATTTTGCTTTTAAGTGTTTATGCGCTGGATGTTCCGATAAAAGGGAGTATTTTCTTACTCATGGCAGAAAGTACCCTCTTTACTATTACTTCTCTTTCACTAGGTATTCTCATTTCTAATTTTTCAAGAACTCAACAGTCGGCCATGTTCACTTCCATGATGAGCCTTTTTCTACCTACACTATTGTTCAGCGGATTTTTATTTCCAATAGAAAATATGCCCAAAGCATTACAGATAATTTCCAACATTGTACCGGCCAAATGGTACTACATAATAGTTAAGGCAGTTATGATTAAAGGATTGGGAATAACTGCCATTTGGAAAGAAACTTTGATCCTTATGGGAATGACCTTGTTGTTGCTTGGTATTAGTATTCGTAATTTCAAAATCAGACTGGCATGAGAATGCTGAAATTTTTATTGCAGAAAGAGCTACAGCAGATATTACGTGATCCTTCCATTATCAGGATCCTCTTCATAATGCCAATGATACAACTGTTGATCCTGCCTTTAGCCGCTGATTATGAGATAAAAAATATTAACCTCGGTGTCATAGATCACGACCATTCTCAGTATTCCCGGAATTTGATTAATAAGATAATTTCTTCCGGGTATTTCAGACTAAAGGATTATAGTGCCACTTTCCCTCAGGCAATAAAATCAATTGAATTAGATAAGGCAGATCTTATATTGGAAATCCCCGGCCATTTCGACAGAGATTTGATCCAGGAGAATAATAACACGCTTTTTGTTGCCGTTAATGCTATCAATGGAATAAAAGCAGGGTTAGGGAGTGCCTATATACAGGCTATAATTAATGATTATAACCAGGATATCAGAACGCAGTGGATACAATTTCCCCGATTTAATCCTCAGCCGATGATTGAAGTAGTAACCAATAACTGGTATAATCCTAATATGAACTATCGTGTATTCATGGTTCCTGGTATCCTGGTTATGCTTGTTACCATGATAGGATCTTCCTTTGCGGCAAACAATATTGTTCGTGAAAAAGAAATGGGTACAATAGAACAGATCAATGTTAGCCCGATTAAAAAATATCAGTTTATTCTAGGTAAACTCATTCCCTTCCTGGTGCTGGCAATGACGGTACTTACTGTTGGTTTAATTATAGCAAGGGTAGTATATGGCATTGTTCCACTAGGAAGCTACAGCACTATTTATTTTTTTGCCACCATCTATCTTATTGCCATATTGGGGTTCGGACTTTTACTTTCTACATATGCACAAACGCAGCAGCAGTCAATGCTGGTTTCCTTTTTTATCACAATGATATTTAACCTTCTAAGTGGATTATATACTCCGATTGAGAGTATGCCCGAATGGGCACAGATTATTACACGCTTTAACCCTGTTTCCTATTTTATAGAGGTAATGCGGATGGTTATGCTGAAAGGCAGTGGCATAGCAGATATCAGACCTCATATAATTGCCATGCTTGGATTTGCAGTATTTTTTAATAGCTGGGCAATTCTTAATTATCGTAAAAGATCTGTTTAGAATCTGAAAATTCCAAAATTTCAATATGGTATTAAGGCGGAAAACGATTACCAGGATAGTTTGGATACTTTCACTTGTTAGTTTATTCACTGATATAGCCAGTGAAATGCTTTACCCTGTGATGCCAATTTTCCTGGAGAGTATTGGATTTTCTGTATTGTTAATAGGTATACTGGAAGGAATAGCTGAAGCTACGGCTGGTCTTAGCAAAGGTTATTTTGGAAAGATGTCTGATAACCTGGAGAAGCGACTACCATTTGTTCGTTGGGGTTACTCTCTGAGTGCTGTTTCAAAACCGATGTTGGCCCTATGGGCATTTCCTTTATGGATCTTTCTTGCCAGAACCTTAGACCGTTTGGGTAAAGGACTTCGTACCGGAGCGAGAGATGCCATGCTTTCAGAGCAGGCTAGTCCTCAGACAAAAGGTACTGTTTTTGGTTTTCACCGTTCAATGGATACAGTAGGGGCAGTAATTGGCCCCTTGGTGGCAATTGCCTTTCTATACTTTAATCCCCAGACCTACAGACCGTTATTCCTACTGGCATTTGTTCCCGGAATTATAGCTGTAAGTTTTACTTTATTGCTAAAAGAGCCGGAACGAGTAAAGCAACATTTACCGGTAAAAACATCATTATTTGATTTTATCAGGTATTGGAAAACAAGCCCGATAAACTATAGGAGGCTAACAAAAGGAATATTGTTATTTACCTTATTTAATAGTTCTGATGTTTTTCTAATCCTCCGGTTAAAGGAAATAGGGATAAGTGATACTGTTACAATTGGGGTATATGTTTTTTACAATATTGTTTTTGCTTTATTTTCTTATCCATTGGGAATTATTGCAGATAAAATTGGATTGAAGAAAATCTTTCTCTCGGGGTTATTGCTATTTGTTGTTGTGTATGCCGGAATGGCTGTGAATAAAGGATTTTATGGTGTGTTGTTTCTGTTTTTTTTATATGGAATATATGCAGCAGCTACAGATGGAGTATCAAAGGCCTGGGTGAGTAATCTGGTAAAGAAAAGTGATACGGCTACTGCAATAGGAACACTAACAGGTTTTCAAAGTATCTGTACTATGATTGCAAGTAGCTTTGCCGGGTTGCTTTGGTATACTGTTGGGTCATTGGCGACATTTATGCTTACTTCATTTATGACCCTTGTAGCGATTATTTATATTTTATTTTTGAAGTTGAAGGATTGATGGAGCATATTTTATGTAGATAGAGTTTCTACTTTTTTACTAATTTGCCCGACCTAAATAATCAAACTATGCAACTTCGGATACTCTTTGTATTGATACTTCATCTTTATGTTTCAACAATTTCGGCTCAAGGACGACTTACTCGAAAAGATGCTACAGCTTATGCTGCAAAGGCTTATCTGGAAATGAAAAATAAGGAACGTAACGACGCTGAGAAAGAATGGAGTAATGCTCAGATAGAACTTGATTCTTTCACAATGCGGTTTAAATATCGCATTTATGGCAATGCCCCGGCAGATGGCCGTTCTCTTTATATATCAATGCATGGGGGAGGAGGGGTTCCTGCTAAAGTGAATGATGAACAATGGAATAATCAAATTGGCTTGTATAAACCAGAAGAGGGTGTTTATGTTGCCCCACGCGCTACCACCAATACCTGGATGCTTTGGCATGAAGCAAATATAGATGATATGTTCGACCGCCTCATTCTGGATGCAGTTATTACCCAGGGAGTAAATCCTGATAAAGTTTATCTGCTTGGCTATTCTGCTGGTGGTGATGGTGCATTTCAATTGGCACCCCGAATGGCAGATAGATTTGCTGCTGCCTCTATGATGGCCGGCCACCCGGGAGATGCCAGACCCTATAATCTGCGTAATTTGCCGTTTTCTATGTTTATCGGAGAATTCGATGCTGCATACAATAGAAATAAACTGGTGCCTGAGTATAGCGCATTACTCGACAGTATCCGTAATACCGATACTGCCGGATATATTCATCAACTTCATGTTTATCCAACCGGCCACTGGATGGATCGTAAAGATACTATTGCTGTTCCGTGGATGGCTCAGTATAAAAGGAATCCGGCTCCAGACAAAGTATATTGGCGCCAGGATGATCGTACACATAACTTCTTTTATTGGTTAGAAATACCAGCTGGCAGTGCGGAGGGAGGAAAAGAAGCAATAGCTTCAATCAAGAATAATACTATTACCCTGCTAAAAAATGACTACGATACTCTTTATATTAATCTAAACGATACCTTACTGGATCTCGATAAGAAAGTGGTAGTTAAATACCAAAACAAAGTGATTTTTAACGATTATGTACGAAGAGATAAAACGCTGATAGATCAAAGTATCACTAACCGCAAAGATGCCGGGTATATTTTTGCTGCAAGACTATGCGTAAGTGGAACATCAGTGACTAGATGGAAATAATTATTGACATCCCGGCTCTTTTTCCCATTTGAGGAAACTGGCATGAGCACTATCTACATAAAAATACTCCTGTTCGGGATAAGTAGCTGAGTATTTGGGCATCCAGGTACTTATATATTTATCCCGGTTTTTCCAGCTAAAAGTATAAGTAGTTGCTCCGGTACTTTTAATTATAACGGTATTACTATCTACAGGTACAACTTCTTTGATCCTGGTAGTCAAAAATTCAATCCCGGTTTGTTCGTATAATTCGTTGTCACTTACCCGAATAAGTTGCATGTCCTGGCCGCAGGGGCGGAATACTACAAAGTTGTTACTGTCCTTCTGCACTACCTTAAACCAGGTGCCCTGGTAGCTTTTGCCCACTTTTGACGGAGGATTGTCGGCAGGCGCAGTGAGTGCAGTATCAGAAGAAGCGGTATTGGTGGAAGTTGAGCCAGGTTTGCAAGAGGCGTAGAGGAATATGGTTAATGCGATTGCAGAAATTTGGTACATAGATGCTGTTTCGTTGGTGAAAATTTTTATTAGGTTCTGGTTATGATTACCATTAATTGGCTTCTTAATTATAAATATATTCAAAAATAGCAACTGTGAAAAGTTGCTAAATATAGTCCTGACTCTTAAATCATACATGATAATTTGGTGGATGTGGTAGTGATTTTATTCCCCAAGATTTTGTATACATTTATTACAATTATGAATATAATACAGGAAATTAATTACTATGCTGTTAAAAATGATTTGTCTGTCCTGAAGTGCAAAGACATGAAAGAATGTGTTAGTCAGGATGGTTTTATCTATGGTATAAAGGAAACAAAAGGCATCTCCCGTCATCTTATAGAAAATGTATATTTCCACGATGATGCTTTGGAAGTACAGTTATTCAATAAAAACGGTGATCAATTTACATTATCTGAAAATGGTTGGTTGGCCACTGCTATCGGAATTAAGGAGTCACGTAAAGGATTTGGAAATGGAATCATACCAACAATGGATATTGCTGATCCACTTGGTAATACTCAGACAATCACTGCTGAAGTTAAATACTATGGTGGTGTTATTCAATTACACAGGCTATTAAAGTATTTATCAAACTGCCCGAATTGGGATATAGCAAGTGAGCGTAGGAATAAAATGGAGTTAAAGAAAATATTTTTAAGGCTAAAGAATGAAAAAGATATAAATATTACTCTATTTATTAATCCTGATGAAGATTTTTTGATAAGACTTTATTTTGAGAACAACATTTTTAAAATGCATTATTGTATCATAGAAGGAGATCTCTATTTAGGAGTAAAATATAAAGATGAACATGATTTTGAAAGCAATGACTTTTATGAATTCATGCATAAAGTTTATGAACTGTTCCCGAATATAGAAATTCAATTGCGAAAAGATTAGTTTTAGAATAGGAATTAACAGATGGCTCTATAGGTCAAAATTTCATTACTTACAAATAATATTCACCATTTTAGGTAAAGCCTTATTTGCAGCCTCGAGCTTTTTAGGAGCAAAATCCTTAGGATCTAGATTGTCGAATTTCTTGTCAATTGTTAATGTAATTTCCTGTTGAGATAATCCGTTTTTAACTTTTGTTATTTTCATTTCCATGATTATAAAGTTATTAACTTTTAATTGTAAAAAAATATCAACAACAAAAAAGATTATAACCCTCTGTTGTAATAATTTTTGTAACTGATTTAGCAACATTTATAGAACAATCACATCCTCTGGAGTTCCATAGTTCTAACCCGCTAAATAAGTATGAACCATTTAAAATAATTAGCGTTATTTCTTTGATTAGTTTTTAACCCTTAACACAAAACCATAAACTATGGAACAACCTATCGAATCAGCAATCATTAAAGAGATCAGCAATACTTTAGGTATTCCTGAGACTTCTATTTCCTCCGGACAATCAATTGAGGAATTAGGAATGACATCAATTCTGGCAGTTCAGCTTGCGTCCAAATTGGAGCAACAATTTGGAGTAAAGGCCGACATGGACGGTTTGTCTATGCATAGTACAATTGGTGAGGTCGCCGATTATTATAAAACTAAGGCTAAATGATTTTGGTTATTTATTTTTATTTTATAGTAATTGTTTTGAAATATCTATTCATATTTTTTGGCTAGATATTTGAATAATAGAAATGATTCTGTACACCGGGTCTATCTGATATAAACAACATTATTTTGCCAGATAGACCCTTTGAAAAATATTTGGATAACCTTTATTTATACAAATAATTTTTTATGAATTATAATCAAAATTCACAAAGAGGGAAACTATAATTTTTATATGTAATTGCTTCATCAATCTTATTCATAATAAAGCCACCTTTTATCAATCTCTTCCCCTCATCTTGATAATAGTCTCCATTAAACAAAACTATATTGTCATTAGATGATGTTTCAATATTACCTCTAATAAATCCCAATATATTTGATTCAGGTGTACTAATACCATAACTTAGTAAGTAAGATTTATCTGGAAATATTACTGCTTTATTAGTATTCCAATTATATGGGTTCTGAAACTTGACCAAGGGGGATTCATGGTTATCTTTTTTCCAACAACGTTTTCCTTGTAAATGCCACTCAATCATGTTTCCTCTGACATGCCTTAAGTAAATAGAACAAATACCACCATGTGCATAACCTTGATTTTCCCGGTAACACTTATATTCGTATTTACCAGAAATATCAAAAGGTACTCCACGTTTAATTTGAAAGTAATTTTCCTGAGAAAGGAATTTCGATAATGGTGATAATGATGTATTCTTCTCTTTATAGGCTGAATATACTGATTTAATCTTTGATGTTAATATCTTTCGAAATTTTTTATATTCTTGCGTATCTTTGTTTTGTGTCATCTGTGTAGGGTACATTACGTGTTCAAATGAGCTTAAATCAAAGTTAAATTTTGTTTTTTCATCAATTACTATAATGATTGGCATATCGAAAGCTACCCTTAAACCTAATTCATATAATACATTGGGATTGTTTCCACTTACATCGCAAATTACTAATGGAATTTCGAATAGGTGATTAAAAATTCTACTCTTTATCTCGGGGTTGGTATTGTCAAAGCTGACAACTTCTGTGTTATCATAATTAATTGCGTCAGATACTATTGATGCAAGGATTTTTTTTACTCCTATCCAGTGACCTGCGGAATAATCATTTATGCCAGAAATAGGCATAATTAACCCACATTTTTTGTTAAACTCCATGGTGAATATTAAAAGGTATTTTAGGGTATTTCGCTAGTTAAAATAGAGATTTATATGGAATTTGTCAACATATTTATATAATTACCTTTAAATTATTTTTTTAATTAATTCCAATTTATAAATGATGTCTTTCATTTCTCATTGAGTAATAAGTTTACATACGCAAATTAAGAATGTATTGACCATATCAGGGTTATAACCCTTAAGTATTTCTCGATCATCTGAGAACTTTTAGTTGATGAATGTTCTGGCTGTTCTGGTTTGGATATGTAATTGTCAAATTAAGGTATAATTTTTAAGTTAAAAAATGAATGGACAGCTAACTTTTTTAGAACATTTTTAGCTTAAATTATCCCATTCTCTATTTAAAAGTATGGTAAAAGTGATTACTTTTGCGCCTGTTTTTAAGAGACCATTCAAATCTGCCATATCTCAAAAACCTTGGGAAAAGCCACTACGATAGTAGAAAATTCAGATATGCGTTATAATTATTATTTGGTAAGAAAAATACGGATTTCATGCAAAAACCATTAAAATCAATATTCCTACTGTTATTGCCTTTTGCCTGCTTCGCTCAGAAAACTGTTTTACCCGGAAACCCAGACATTAATGCCAAACGATTAAAACCGGGAAAATCATTATTCACGATCTATTACGTAAAAGACCAGACCTGGACCAAAAAAGGATCATATACCAACGAGCTAACTATTTTAGGAAATGAGATGTATTTTATTACCAACTACATCGATGAGAAAGAGAAATGGTATAAAAAGAGAACTTCTGTAGCTGATGCAAAAACACTAAGTCCTGTTAGTTATAAATCCGAAGGATTAAAGAATGTGCTTGATCTGAAATTCGGTAATCCCGTTACCGGTAAAGAACATTTTCTGAATGGGGAGAAGGATAAGCAACTTGAAATAAAGCCAACAGGCAAATATGTTGATTTTAACATAGCCGAACTTCTCTTTACCACTTTGCCACTGGATGTGGGCTACAAAGCTACTGTTCCCGAGTTTTACTACGGTTCAAGCCCCGACAGTGTATTATCCAACTACCTTATTAAAGATGTAAAAAGCTATTTACATTACTCTCCTAAAACAGGGAAACACGAAAGCTGGCTTGTTAGTGTATTGGAAGAAGAGTCTGGCGTTATCTACACATATATAATAGATAAGAAAGATCACAGGATCTGGCAACGTGAAATGCCGGCAGGTGGAGGTACTATTGAAATTTGTACGAATGAGGAATTGGATTACCTGCCTATAGAAAGCAAATTTGATAAAGAAGAGAATCTAAACAAATTGGAGAAAGGGAACAGTGCAATTGTAGGCACCGCATTTGCCAGAGATCACAACAAAGGAAGTTTGGCAGTGGTAAATATCAATAGGGCTCAATATGCCCCAATAGGTACAGTAGTATCTATTCTTCCTAATTCACCCTACATCCAGGAATGGAAAGAAGTGAACAGAAAGATCCGGAAGGGTAAAAAATTACCGGAAGTACCTATCGACCCTAACGTTGCTGCCTGTATTAAAACAACAAAAGTCTACGATGATAAAGGACATTTCGAATTTACGAACCTGATGCCTGGCGAATACATACTATTCACAACTTTTGGGTATACCCACCGTTATTCTTATCAATACCGTAGTGGTACGTCCTATCTGATGCACCCAAGCGGAGCGGTGCTCTCATCTAGTCCTACTTATGGCTCTGCCAGTGCTTCCTCAGGCGCAACAGCTGAAATAGAATCAATTGTCACCATTCGGAAAGACGGCGATAAAGTAGACGTTAGCCTGAAAGAGGTACGTTGATCAACTTACACATAAAAGCATAACAAGGGGCCGTCTCAAAGCATTGAGACAGCCCTTTGATGTTAGGCATGATGGAAAGCCTTTTATGGCTCCAATTGACCTTTATTTTAATATTTAGGTTCTCCCCATTTATTCAGCGCAGGATTACCAGGCATGGTTACCGGGCATGCTTCGGACGCTGCCTTAATCTTTTTGCTGATACTGCAGCCACAAACCTTGCAAACACAATCTGCCGCTCTTTTACCAATAGTATCCTTAGATTTGGATGTTACCAGTTTTTGCAGGAATTTCTCGGGCTTCACCAGGTGTTCACAGGAAAGGCAGGCATCTTCTCTTTTTTCCAATACTTCATCACTCACCACTGTAAAACCAGATTTGGTCCAGTTTAATAAGGCTGTTCCCGCTCTTTTAATCAAATCTTTGTTAGTTAATTCTTTTTCCTCCTCAACTCCATACATTTTATTGCCAGGATCATTTAACAAGGCATTCAAAAAGGGCGCACTCTGACGGCTAATAATAAGATTTTGGGCATATACAGGATCATTGATTGCCCGCAATAGTGCGTTGGTTGGTGCGCTCCCTGGCAAACCTAGAAAGCTGCCGAATTTTACGGCTAAATCGTCAAATGAACTGCTTTCGTCTACCTCAAGAATTTCATGTATCATGGTACTTACTGGATTTGTGACTAAGAAATAAGGAGCCTGTAATACTTTGCAGTATACAGGCCTCCTTATTATTGAAGCCGGTTATTAAAATTTAAAACTGGCGCAATTATCACCCTTGATCAGTGGTTCTCCTTTAGCAGAAGTCACATCATATACGCAAACGGAATAACTTCCCGGTTTACCCATAATGGTATGAAGATTTACCACACTTGGATTTGTAGGGTCTATACGGGCAGCATTTACGGAAAGAATCGGATCGAATACATAGTTACCGATTGCTGTAGCTGATTTAGGATCTACCGGTACGTTGTAAGTAACTACCAGAATAGTACCTGTTTTATCAGTTATAGGAAGTGCTGATTCTACCTGAAGTTTAGGATCTACAGGCCCACCGGCACATGCAGGCAAAGGCATCATATGGAATGCTGCTTTCATGGCTTCCAGACGGCAATCTGTTGATATATGCATGCAGGTATTACCTTTCTTCCCTGTTCTCAATTTAGGATTGATCAGATCAAAGAAAGATGTCAATGTTTCAATAGCCTGCGAAATGATTGGACCAGAAGAAAGACCATACCATACCTTAGGTAATACCCCGGTAATTGCAAAGAAATCTGATTGACCTTCGCAAGTATAATCCTCGTCATTTTTAGGAACACCGCCATAGAGGTGACCTAATTCATGGGCAATAACAAAAGCCAATGTATCAAAGTCCATCAACGCAACACGTGCCAGACCTCCATTAACAACTACGAATGATTTACCATATTCAAAAAATGAATATGCATTTGGCATCTGGTTTACCTTATCGTAGTAGAATATAACATCTGGATAAAAACCTTGAAACATGGTGAACAGATATTTCACCAGGTCATCACCAATACCGGAATAAACAGGTGATATATTTGATTCCGGATTTTCAAGGATTGAAATCGCTTGTTCTTTGCTTACAAAGTGCTGGGCACTTTCAGGAATAATAACAGGGCCTCTCTTACCAAACACTTCAAATACAGAAGAATCGAAATCTTCCGGTTTGTGCTCGGGGTGATGCGCTTTCAATGCATTACCAATAACGTGTTTGTATTTCTCAAAGTATTCCTTAGTACCAAATTCAGGCAATTGGGCGTGATTGGCAACCAATGATTTACTATCTGATTGTCCGCCACCCAGGCCAAGTTGTAAGGCATAATCGCCACAAACAATACCTTTAGCAAGCATCAGGTGTCCATCCATTGTTGTGGCTGGGCCAAGGCTGGTTGCAATATGGTGTAGCCCTTTTTTGTATTTACCAACTTCCAGACTTTTAACCATTGCAGTAGTGCCGTCATAAAATACCAGTTGGTCTTGATCCGGAACAAGTCTGGATGCGGATTTCATTTTTTTATCTGTCATATAAAATAACTGATCTCTGGAAACAAACAAGTGATCCAGTTTACCATCCGAAACCTCATAAGTAAGTTTAATCATGGTAATTGCGCTGGAATTTCCACCAGCACCATTACTAAACAATACTTGTTTCTGGCTCCATTTGGTGAGGTCTGCATTGTCTGCTACATAAACCAGATCACCAGGATTGAATTCTGCAATTGCCTTGTAGGTTTTTAAATCCACAGCAACAGGTGTTTCATTGGCGAAACAACCGCAGCAGCAATAGCAGCCTAACTCAAGGATAGGTACTGGTGATGTTGCAGAGTAAGAACAGCATCCTTGATACCTTACAGGGTCACATCCATTTGGATAAACATCGGTGCAATTACAATAGTTTTCTGAGTAATCCTTGACAATAGTAGAATTGCAATGTTCCTCAGAACACATTGTTCCGTGCAATTTCTTGATATTATCGAGGCAGGGCTGGTACCACCAGTCATTAGTGCCCATAGACTTAATTTTTTTTGAGTGAGAGAAATGGTTTTAAATTCTGTTGCAATAGCTGGATAATACCAGCAAGAAATGAAATGGTTATTTTACTTTCAGGGTGTACCTCCTTTTTTTGGTTTTATAAAATATGATTAACTAAATGGGGGCTCTGTGTAATAAATAACTATTGCCATGTCAGTTAACTTTGTCGGATCAAGTGCCTTATTCTGGCCTGTTCCTTTGGATATTGCATCCGGCAGATTCGCATCCACAAACTGGATTGTACAATTCACACTATCTTTCCCAAAACCTATACTCTGTAAATCATCTCCGCTTATCTCACCATAATTGGCCGAGATATTAAATAGCTTGGAACCCTGACTGGCTTTTATCTGTACAAAAGTACTTCCACTCAGAGCCGTACCATCGGCTAGTTCGAGCTGTATTCCCAGTTTTTCGACCTTTACATTGGCCATATTGGGCAACCAGAAATTATCTGTAATTGGGAAGGTGATTGATTGCATACCACTCACCGGAGTGCCAAACAGGTTGGTCCAGCTATTAAAAAATGCCTTTTCTAAATCGAAGGTCTTAGCCTTGATATAACTGTTTGAAGGATACTGAATATTCTTATAAATATTCTTGACATCTGAAGTGAAATTGTTACCTCCAAATTTGGATGTATATTTTACATTGATGATGATATCAGAAATACTGTTATAGTTAATTCTGTTTGTATCCGGAGGTAGACTTAATGTCCACGAAGAGATTGCACCAGTGCATTCGAACGGCAAATATCTTTCATCATCAAAATTCAATACAAACAAACCTGCATCATCTATGCCTTTTGATAATGCAATCTGTTGTCCGGGTACCCAGTTTTGTCTCAGGATATTGGACGGTGGCTCTTCGGTGGTAAGACCTGTTCCGGCTGTAGTTTTGGAAATTACATATTTCACCGCATTTGTATCCGGTACCAGAATTAGCCAATTGTAATTTTGTGTAAGCGTAGCATTCAGGTTCTGATAAGGTCCGATTACCGCCGGAATAGAAATAGATATGGACTTTATCTTTCTGCAATACTGACCTGGAAAGTCAAAATCAAATAACTTCTCACTTAATACAAAATCAAGTACACCTTGTGTTCCACCATTATTGCCCCACTTAAAGCGTAAGAATTCTTCTGGGAAATTCTGCTGAACGGAAATGGTTTTTTCAATTTCGAAGGTACGTGTGTTGATGTTATTATACGAAGTTTCCATTTGCTGCAACGATAGCATCAGCGATTCTCCGGCCAGTAAGCCTTTATACAGACTATCCCAATAATCGAAGGTAATAAACTGAGTGTTGGTATCTTCTTCAAACTGAAATGCTGCCTGTGCTTGCAATGCAGTATTTAATGCCAGGTTATAAGTTTGGAAGTACAGTGATGATAACCTGGAACTCATCCACGTATAGAGGTCTTCATTCGTAAATTTGGATTTCAGGAAACTATCAACTGTTTGAGTTTGAGTGATACTCTGTTGGTTGACAAGCAAATCCTGCTGAGCAATCTGAATACGTGCCTGGCTTGATGTAATTTCCTGATTGATTTGTGCAACTTCATAATCGGCACTTTCTTTCTGGAACTTCCAATCTTCATCCCGGCGTTGATAAGTACCTGCCGTAGCTACCAGGCCAGCAGATTGATTCAGTATCTCTGCAGTGATGCTACTGATACTGGCTCCACACGTTATGGCTTCGCCAAATTCCATTCCTCCGTCTGCAAATCCGAAAATATTGGGGGCAAGATATCCAGCGATGGCTACACCATTAATACCCAATGCAATGGTTTGAGGAACTGTGGCAGATGAACGTAATGCCACATCGGCAATTTCGTAAGAATTCCAGCCTGCATCCAACAAATCGGTAAAGTACTGTTGTTTGTATTGCGCGCTTTCAAGACTTTGCTGTAATGCTGCCAATTGAGCCTGGGCATCTACAATTTGTTGTTGCTTTATTATTACATTAAGATTCAGCAGATTTAATTCGTTTACAGTTTGCAGTTGCTGTAATGCTTCGCTATCTTTTTTCTCTAGCGCAGTGAGTAGCTCTCCTCCCAACTGAGTAACTGTGCCGGTTAATTCTTTTGCCAACTGTATCATGCTGCTAAAGCGATATGCAGGTACATTTGGCTGCACCATAGAACTAAGGTTCAGAATATTGTTGCCAGATGCTGCTGCTTTTACCAGATCCATTGGATTAATAGGTGGTTCAAACAATGGCAATGGCTGTGGAACTCCGTTTATATTCAGGCAATGCCTGATGTTATACAACCGGTTTTCGATGGTATCCCAATAGGTAGCAAACATCTCATTTTCAGGAATACAGAAGTATGCTTCAATGTCATTGTATGGTACATCTTTCCCGATTGGAGGAATTACTGGTGGGAGAGATGAAGAAATAGCATTTTCCATGTCTATGAGAAACTGTGGTATACCACCAACAGTATCACCATACTTCTCCAGAATTTCATTAAAGTTAACAGGGAACTGAGGGGGCTGCTCACCCATATCTACAGGGCGCGGACCCAACAGATCATAGGCATAGATGTATAACATCATAGCTGCAGTGATAGACTCCCAGGTATATAATCTGTATTCACTGTCGCCCCAATCGATCAGGTTCTGAATATATTGCATAACCGTCGCCTTTTCGTATGCACCGATTCTAAGTCTTGCAATGGCATGCGGATCAAAAGGATGACGATCGTAAGTATAAATCTGTGCTGCGTCGGTTAGTTGATCGGTCAGCGATTGCAAGGTATGTTCTCTGAAAGGCTGGAATTGCCAATAAGTATACAGAGGGGTGATCAGATAATTGTTGACCAGAATATTTTTAACTTCTGCTGCTTGTATTTCAGATATGTATAAAGTAGCTGCCAGCATCTGTATGCTTACATTCAGTGCTGCTTTTTTTACCATGCCATCTTTATCAATCAGGTCATTAGGCGGTGTAGTAAGAGTGGTAAAGATCTGAGCAGATTGGATGGGTGAGATATTGTTTACCACAAACGAATCTGGCCCCATCTTTACTACACTCAATGTAGGGTTGAAGACATATTGATACCAATCTTCTGCATCTTCAAATTGCAGATTATTATTCAATACCTTAGCCACCAGCATCGGACCATGGAAGAATAATTCCCAATAGTATTCACCATATGGCCCCACAAAACTTACCTGCTCATCATATTCTATTTTAGGAGGGGTTACGGCATCGGTAGGTGCCATCTGATCAAAATAAGACACAACATTCTTAGGCGCCTGTTGCGATTCCAGCGACAACATCTGATCAATTCCTTCTGTAAACAGTATCCGGCTAAGTTTTCTGATGGCGCCAGTGCTGATTCTGTCGACAGTGAAATTGAGTGAATAGATATTGTCATTGGGTTTAAACTTACTAGGCGGAGTATCCTGGTCTGGTGTTGTGAGTACAGCTTTAATTTCTGTAGCCTGGGCTTCAGAAAGCCCGGTTGCTGCAGCAATCATTTCTATACTCAACTCATCAGCAATAATAGAATCTACAATTCCATCTTCACTGATTATCTCATTTGGTGGTGTGCGGAATACCGTATATACCCTTTGGGATGTAGCTTTGTCTATATCCTTTGTTTGAAATGAATTAGGTTCAACAAATACATAAGTACCACTTTCATAACAAATACCGGTTAGTGAAGATGAGAGCAGTGTATTCTTAACTTCATAAGCCTGCTCAATTGAAATACTACATAAAGTAGCCAGCATAGCCGGTTGTATAGCAAGTGCCTTTGCTAAATCTACCTGCCCGTTTGCACCTATTATAACATTTGGCGGCTTAGATAATGCATTGAATATATTGAAGGAGGTAGTCTGGTCTATATCCAGCGTCATAAATGAATACTTATTCACACCATCCAGCAAATTTCCAATTCTGGCCAGGTCACTGATATCGCCATACTTATCGTTCTTAAACAGATAGCCATCTCCATCATTATAAAAAATAAACATGCCCGGATTATTATCTATCGGAATAATCTGGCTGTTATAAGTAGCTATATTTTCGAGTAATGACTGTGTTCCATAATAGTGGGTAAACAGCGTGTCTCTTACTTCCCTGGCCTGCTCTGTCTCGAGCGATAGAAGCTGGGCATACATAGTCACATCAATATTCAGAGCGATACTCTTCACCATGCCACTACCATCAATAACATCATTAGGCGGAGTGGTAAGAATTTTGAAAATAGTGGCTGATTGTTCGGCTGTAATGTCGGGGGCAATGAAGGAGGTATTATCCACCGGGTAAGGCTCCAGGAAGCTAACAGCTTCCAGGCCCATTCCTTCAATATAATTAGTTCTTAGTGTATTATACGATGGTTGTAGTACCAGTTTCTTTTCTACGCTGGTTGCTGCAAATCCCGGGGCACTATTTCCTGATAAGGCATCATCCTGCAGAAAAACATATTCATTGTTGTTGACCAGGAAACTACTTTCCAGTAAGGTATCCAGTACAATGAATGGAGTAAGCGGATAGTATCCTGCGGTACCGTTAGTTTTTCCCTGTCGTATAACGGCATCGTCTATACTAATTTGCTTTTCAAATGCATAGGTCATTGGTGGAGCCTGCGGATTGGGAGCAGGAACGGATGAAGGGTTATACGTTAAAACATTGGTGAGTGGTCCATAATAAAGATAAATTTTTTGTTGCTTCTGCGGATCGGCCTCGGGATCATAGAAGTTCTTGTCGTCGCTTGGAAATGCTATTACCCGATTGTAATAGGGTTTATCAAAATTGAAGGTGGTAGCGTTGAACGGACTACTGAAAGAAGGATACGGACTTATATCTATCACCTGATTATCGACAACGGTTTGTGGTTGTTTCCAATTACCGCTGTAATCATAAAAAGATGATTTAATAGTAGCTTTTGTTACTAGAATTTTAACATTGTCCGCTCCTGTTTCATTGGTCTGTACCTGCTCTACCCAAAAAATGAACAACTTGTTAAAGGCATATGTAGCAGTAATATGATCAGAATTGATGGTGATATTTATCTTATTCCATTGCGACCATACATCCCCGGGCTGCCTGGTAATATAATAATATTGGTAGGGAACAGATTGGGTTCTGGCAAAGAGATACAGGATTTCACTTTCAGGATTAATGGGTCCATCTGTATAGCAATGATATCCACTCACATATTGTAGGGTGGCCAGTTCCTGGAATGAATCCAGGTATTGTGTATAGGCCGCTTCTACAGTAGATTTGGTAATATTTCCCTGGCTTAGATTATTCTCCAGCTGTTTGAATAAATCTGTTTTTGAAGCACGTAAGCTTGGGTCCAGATAATTTTCGGGATATAGAAATACCTGCCGGTTTGCCTCCCATACACGATAGTTCATAATCCATTCCCAGTATATATCCGGAAGGTCGGCCTTATCAATAACAACATTTCTTTCCAAATTGAGCCGGCACCGTTGTAAGTATAACTGAGCAGAATTCAATGCCTGTTTAATGTAGGAAATATCCTGGCATCCTCCCCGTTTAACATCAATCAATAGATATTCATATAAATTATTTGCTGTGGTAATGTCTGGATAGGTTTTTCCAACTTCCCATACTGTCAGATCAAGCATTGCTGTTCGCTTAGCTTCTTCGAGTTGACCATTCATGGATTTAAAAACTGTTGGCCATGCGTCCGAAGGTGTAGCTGCCTTTACATTTTGAAGGAGGGTAGACGATAAACTGTTGTAGGTTGCCCAGTTGGTTGCATTTGTCTGCTGCCAGGAAGCAATATCATTGAGTTGTTTGAGAAAGTATACATCTATTCCCAATTCGGCGGTAATAGTGAAGGCTACGTTCAGCCGCTGTATTTCCAATACAGTCTTACAATTGACACCAGTTCCGAAAAAGTAATCACATAAATACCTGCACTGATCCTGGTGCCAGCCTGTTATAGCACTTAACTCTGCACAGGCATCCAGGGTGGTAGACTTTACTGTATAAAGATAACCTACCAATGCATTGTTTTTATCTCCAAAATCACTCTCCTGGTTAATAAAGGTATTGAGTGCTATTATGTTATTCGGACTAAAGGTGAGTAGGAATGTGCTGCTGTTGAAATTGTAGGTAAGATTGTAGGCTGTTGGAGTTTGGATAATGCCTTCAATTTGTACAATATTAAAACCAAGGCTCTTATAAAGAATAATAAATCTTGAAAGCCCCTGAATGAAATTGAATATGAACAATAAATCATTAGTGGTTTCAATGGTTGGATCTGAATAGAAATAAATATTGTCTTGCCCAGGCAGCTGATAGCCATAATAGAGTACAATTTTGGCTTTATCATCAATAGTCCATGATCCGGTACCGGTGGTTACAATATTGATTGTTTCCGGTAATGGTAAACTATTTTTTGAAAAGACAGCCCGCACTTTGGTTGGGTCGAGATCCGTAGTGCTTCCATCCTTCAGCACAGAATTGGCAGGAGTGGAAAAGAGATCTTTCAGGTAGAAATATTCCAGATAATTTGGAGCATTGAAAAGCGTTTTCACCTGATCAATAATGCTCGACATAAAGTCAGACTTTACCTGGAAGAAGGATGAAATTTCAGAAGTGAATACATTAGTTTGATTACTTCTGTATGTATTAGTGGTTTGAACAATATTTGTTTTGTTTTGGAACGTCAGTGTGAAATCGTTGCTACTTAATACCGTCAACGAATTGGGCAGATTCTGTATGGTTAGAATATTGGTATTTGATACAAATCCTGCTGAGTCGACATAATTCTGAGGATTAGCCTTCATCCAGTCAAAGACTGCTTTGGATTGTTCCGGAGAAATTCCATTACCGGTGAAGCTACTTTCCAGTAGCAGATTTCTTTGAAGTGAGGAATTAAGGGAGTTGATAAAATCCGGTACATTCACTACTTCATATCCGGTATTGACATATTGACTGGGTTGTGCATTACAGAGATAATTTACTGTAAATGCATTAAGCCCGGTTCTGCGCATCCACTTGAGGTTTTCAACTATCTGAATAACATTATCGGGTACAAGAGATAATGCAATCAGTTCCGGATGCCCGGATTGTGTTAATCCCAGCTGTTTTAAGAGTTGTATATATTCGCTGGTCTGGATATTGAGTGTCTTTACCAGCATTGCATGACGGTAGAGTACAGACAAATTCGCAACGCTTAATTTGATGCTCGTTACCTTTCCGAAAGTAGCCTGGGCTATCTGCCTTAGCGAATCTGTAGAAGTAAGGATGCCCGAAATAACAATATTGCCTGGCGCTGATTTGGTATTATCGGTATCGTTGAGATACCAGTCCAGGACATCTGATTGATAGAGAGGATTTACAAACTGCTTGTAGTTATCCTCATATTTTGGATGATATGGAATAATATCTGTAAATCCAATTTGTTCAGGTCCATTGAATACTTTGTCGAACAATGCCTGTGAAAACTGTTGGTTTCCAATACCGGTTGTATTTATATCGTACCATAGACTCGCCAGTAGGTCTAACGGTATTGAATACTCGGTATAGAGTTTCATTACTTTTGCCAGTTCAATGATAACCTTATCAGAAATCTCACGACTGGTGCTTGTTACATAAGATAGTGTCATCAACATCCAATCGAGCGATGCATAATCCCATTCCAGTTTTTGCGACAACCGGATAAACCGGTTTAATGTATCGAGTGTATTAATGTCGAGATTGGCAATTTCATCAAATACATTATTGGGATCTACTTTATTCTCTCTGATAAAGAGGTAGGTAGTTTTATCGGCAAATGGTTGGTTGATAAAGAAGTTATGAGGAATGATTCCACTGGCGGCAGGTGATTTCGTTGTATCCCGGGTGCCGTTCCAGGTAGCAGTTTGCCAGGGCGCTCCCAACGAAGTGTTCCAGTTACCGGTAAATGACATGGCATTATCTGTAAACACAAACTGGCAATATCCTTTTGTGACAGTAGTGTTTTCAGTTTGGATCCATTCTCCTTGCACCGTTTTATCAATGATACTACCATTAATTACAACAGTACCTGAAGCGTAAGTACAAATTGCTTCTATGTTGCTACCGGATTGCTCGAAGACAATCGTAGACCCCTTCATGCCGGTTGTATTATAGGTACCGCCAACATTAAAAATTTCTTCTGTATTGAGGTTTTCCAGTAACAGTAATTTGAAATTCTCGAGGGAGATACCAACCTGACTTATAAATGTATCTACCTCGTTTAAATGAGCCAGATTACTGCTTGTGATAGTAACACCATAGTTGGCACTTAATACTGCAGGCAATTGGCCTGTAGCTGGCTTCATATAGTTGTTCAATTCTTCTACGGACATATTCAGGTATTCCCGTGCAATGGCAAGTCCGCTGCTGCCGGTATCCATCGAAGAGAATATATCAGACAAAGAAGTGTTGTTCTGGGCGAGATAGATTCTTATCTCTTCCAACGGAAGATTAAATGGCAGGTTGAAAGGATAATATCTGCTTACAAGATCAAAGTATATATCTTCTACATTTAACGCATTCATGAGCGTTATTTCCAGAATTTCATTTACAATCTGCAGATAAGGAACCAGGTTGTTTGTATTTGCACAAGTAAGTTTTATTTGAGAAATATCCGGCCTTCTGTCGTTGAACGAAAGTCCGGCAGGAATATCCGGATTGGGTTTTGTAATGGCTTTGTCTATGATCCGTAGCAAATCTGTCAGGTATGCGGCTGCTCCCATAATGGATTTACATTCAGGGCAACTGCAATAATCAAGAGAACCAAAAATCTCCTGGTAGCTCGAGAGATTTTCAAAATCCTGAACAGGATACTGAGGCGCAGGGGAGGAGGCAAGAGACTGATAATAAGGAGATTTACGAAGCTGACTAATATTCGTCCAAAGCAGCATTACTTTGGTTTTGACGTCATTCGCCTGCTGATATATTTGACGTGCTGTTTTGCTACCTCCCGGCAGTTTGGAAGCAAACTTTTTAGTAAAGTGTGATGGACTGTAGGATGTAATTTTCCTGGCGGAATCCAGCTCGTTCTCGAGCAATGCTTCTACAACATCATGATCCGGATGCAGCCGTAAAAGGCGTTGATAAGCTTTCAGTACTTCTACTACTTCTTTTTCCTTTCCCTTGGAAAACTTTAAGGTAGAAAGATTTCGCTCATCAATAAAATTAAAGGTATGTATATCAAATTCAGGATTGGTTTTATAGAAAGATGCGAGTTTTTTACTTTTTATTTTTGTGGGATTAGTTTTTTTCATCGGAATATATTTAATATTTTTTTTGATTGAATATTTATAATCCAAATACTTTTAATGATGATCGGTATGCTTTTTAATCAGGTATTCCACTACATGCTGTGGTAATAATGCCGTGTTTATTATGCCGCCCGGACTAATCTTATAAAATGCATCCAGTGGTTCAATTGGGTGAGATATTCTGTCGATTAACTTTTTAGCCATTGGTCTGTTGTCGAATTGCTTTTTAAAGGCTGCTGATTCCTTTAAACTCATCTCTCTGGCCCATTGGAATTCATCTCCAAGCTTGGGTTGTAATCTGTTTAATAGATTTTCAGTTAAAATATCCATATTGGTTCCACCACTTTCACTGTGCACAGAAGGGGTCAGCAAATCATGTCCATGATCCAGACGCAGCAACTTTAAACGTTGTATCTGATGCTTCAGCAGCATACTCTGTATTGTTTTCTGCAATGGAATATAACTTCCTTCAAAATGGACTACCATAGTGCCTTTTAACAGATTATTCTCGCCAAACAGGCTAAGTCCGAATCCTCTGCAATATACCAGTGAAGGGATCTTTACTATTGCCCTTTCTTCCTTATGAATTACCACCGCTTTGGACGCAGTTACAGAGTGGGTGGTATGGGCAAGATCCCGGACGTTGAGTGAAACTTCCCAGGAAGTACCACCATGCGAGGAGGTGGAGAAGTACTTTCCTTTTGGCTTAACCTTTACCTTTGACGAGTACTTCCAGGCTTTCAACATTAAACCATCTTCATCTACATGAGTAACCGGGTTTCCTTTAACAAATGCATACAAATTGAGGCCGTCTACCGTGCCTGCAGGATCTGTATTCAACCACCTGCCTAACCACGAGACATAATATCGCTGGCCGTAATAATACAGACCAGTGGTGTTGTCGCACTCCTTACCTGAGTACCGGTAAATCTTCAATGATACATCCACCTGGTTACTTCCAGCAATAATTGCCGTACCTCCATAAGGATAGTATTCTTCATAACTGATAACCTGCCCTTGCTGGTCGAGCTCCCCTGCTACCGAACCTAAATTGTTACCTAACTGGTAGCGATATTGACTGTTATCGCCAGATAGAGGCCCGCCCTGGGTCCAGTAATGATAAACGAGAATACAATCTTTATCATCCATGATCCGGACAGTCTGCCTTTTATCTGTACTGGTTCTCGTGCCGTCATTCAGCTGTGTTCCTTTTTCATTGTACACATAGTTATTTATATAAATGTTGTCGTCATATCTGACAGAAGAGGCAGTAGCATACCTTTCACTCACCTTTCTGGTACGTTGTTCATCTGCCCCATATAAGTAATAGTCTGCATCATTATCTTCATCTGGTCTTGTAATTAACGGCACATTCAGCAGGTTGTCACAACAGTTAAATACAAGTTGTGCCTGGTCATTTATTTGAAGAAATAGCGGATTACCTGATGCGTCATAAGTTACATCTGCCAGTCTGTTGGAATTGTCCATAACGGCTGTGTCCTGAGTCCAGCTGGCGGAGGTGGCAATGTGTTGTTTCTTAATCATATTGCCGCTGTCATCATACGTATAAAGCTCTTTATACTGTTCAATAGCATTTCCATCGTTAACCGACAGCTGGGAGTATTTCGACTGCATAAAACTTCCATCAGCAATATTATTCCGGTAGGTAGTAGCAGTGATACCCTGGTGTTGCCGGCCAGTGGCCTGTATTAATTGATAAAGTGCATCATAAGTATAATCCAGCAGCGGCTCTATTTGCTGGTTGTTATTGAATATTGTATCGATAGATTGGTCTCTGATCCTGGTACTATTCCCTACAGGATCATACGTGTAGTTGATGTCCTGTACTGTTTTCGGATCCAGATTGGTACGCTGGGTGGTCAGTTGAAGCATTCGCTGCGTCGTATCTTCGTATCCATAACTTGTACTGGTATCATTACCGAATGCAACATTCGTACGTTGATTGCTGGCGTTGTAACTAATACTCTTAACAGCCTGAGTTTCTACCTGCTGGCTATTTTTAAGCGTTATGGCAGTAGGTAATGCCTGGTAATTATATGTATAGCTGACAACAGAGCCATCTGGAGTTGTTTGGGTGAGTTGTTTCCCCACCGCATTGAATGTATATGCAAAGTCATAGGAGTGGTCCTGCAATGGTACTGTTTTATTCCAATTGACAGGCGTTTTGTAATC
Source organism: Chitinophaga silvatica (assembly GCF_003419895.1). GTDB lineage: Bacteria > Bacteroidota > Bacteroidia > Chitinophagales > Chitinophagaceae > Chitinophaga > Chitinophaga silvatica. The sequence continues at coordinate 694,959 of NZ_QPMM01000001.1, forward strand.
AACTGTCATTTTTCTGGAACTTGCCAGTAAATTCCCGGAAACGCTATAACTGGTCTGCATTAGTATGCCCGAAAGATCATTCTGCTGGTAGAGCTGACCGCGAAGGTTGTTTCCTGCCTGGGCTGTTGCATTGGCATATTCGCCGTATGTAAATATTTCTACCAGACTAAAATTGTCAAAATTGCTGATGGGGCCTGAAGTAGTAATGAGCTTTATCTTCAGTTGTAATTTTCTCTGCATCCAGTCGTAGAAGATTACCTGACAATAACTTCTGGGGCTCAACGACCATGTCTGTAAATCAAAAATATTTTTGAAATGCAGTTGTTTTCCAGCATCAATGCTATCTACTACCATACCATCCTTTCCACTCATGGTATATTGATAGCTAAAATTATAGTAAGTGGTTCCTTTGTTAATATTGGAAGTATAGAGGCGTGGATCAATTTCCAAGATCTTTCGCCCACTGATATCTACCTGTATAACGGTTGGAGGTTGTTGACCAGTTACCAGAGTATTAATGGTACGGATGGTAAAACCCATATTGTCCAGAATCGTCAGTGTAGGCGTATTGTCAAATACAGCTGCTTTATCCAATGCATCCTTTTCGTCTTGTTCCTGTTGTGTTGGATTTACAGGATAGGAGCTCATAAAATTTTGATAGTAGATAGATGATTTTACTGTATCGTCTTCATCAAAAGCACTTTGTTCCCAGGCATTAAATTCCGTCTTTGTAAAGAAGCCTTTAGGGGTATCCACTCTGATAATACGTTCGAGTGGATCATAATGGGTGAGGGTAGGAGGAGGTACCTTATACAGAGATGTAATCTCATCCTGAGTCTGATAATCTGGTATTGTAGCAAAGAAGGGAATATAACTTTCACATTCCTTGCCTTTATTGTTATATACTTTCCGGCCGGAAGACAACCATTTGTCGGCGGTTAAAGGTACATCCGTAGCTTTGGTTCTTGTTTCAATTTGCCGGAGTAGCCCATCATTGTAGGTTATAATGGCCTGATTGGGCGTATCCGTTACCGTTATATTATTCTGGTGATAATAATTCTCCCTGGTTAAGTTAATAGCACTGACTGGCTGATCGCTGTTCTGCGTGCCAGCCAGATTATAGAAGAAATAACTGCTCGCGCCTTGTAAAAAGTAACTTTGATCTTTAAGAACTGCGTTAAATGTAATTGCTCCACCACCAGGTGCTGTGGTTCTGACAACATATTCCGCCTTCAGATTTTTGTAATCAAATAACAGCATACCTCCTGTAAGGTTGTTACCTTGGTGTCCAAATGTGGAGGTCACAATTACTTCCCCCAGTGCATCAAAAAGACATTGTGTTACGTTTCCATTGAAGTCTACAAGCTGCTTGATCTGCATACTCTGATAATCCATTGTTGCATTGATCACATTCGTAATCAATGGATCGATAGACAAGAATGTAGTGGTAATAACAGGTCTTAGGTTGTAATTGTCGTATACTGCGGTGCTCATAGAACCCAGTTTGAGCGCAGAACTCTGGGTGCCGGAAGACAAATAGAAGCTTTCAGGAGTTTTATTATAATTCTGAACCAGGCCATGATTTTCCCAATAACCGGTATCCTTGTTATAAATGTATCCTCCAAGATCTGAAATGGTATCGGCGGCCAACCGGTCGCCAAACATAGTGGTGATATTATCGTTCGTAAATTCTGAAGTGGCTATATGATGCAGCAATGCCCTTGGCGATACTTGCCCCAATGGCAATACCTGCTCCTGATCCAGGTTCCAGAAATATGAATATAGTCCGCTGAATTGCCTTGCACAGGTACCTGTTGAAGGAGTAGCCATATAGGTGATGATCTGCTTCATAGCAGCAGTTACTACAGTCTCCGCAGTGTCATAGGTATAGTAATTACCTGTGAAGTTTGCATTTAGCAGTTCATACTGCATGTTGGCATACGGAATACCACGTAGCCTGTAGTCTTCATTCTCGGCCGAGTCGAAATAGCTGGTGGAGGTAATTACACCCTTCAATGTATATTGTTCAGAGAAGTTCTGCTGCACCTGGCCACGTCGAGGCAGGTACATTGTACAGGAAAGCTGAGGTAATCCGGAAGCAGGATCTGTTTCAAAAACAAATTCCTGTGAAACTCTCGGATCATCTGTATTTCTCTCATAATTATAAGTGATTTTTTCCCTGATATCTGTCCTGAAAACCGCTGGGTTATGGGGAGTAGCAGCTTGCAGGAGTGTTACCTCATAACAGATTTGTTCTACCTGGTATGGATTTTCAGAGGTCTCGGTATTATCATCTCCATAAATCTCCTTTCTGATTAACTTACCTGCCAGGGCCAGGTATTCACCATTTATGGTTTGCTCATTTTCTGATGACAGATCGGGCAATTCGTTTAGGGGAAAAGGATACGCATGTGTATCTCCATTAAAAAACTGGCCGGAAAAATCCTGCATTAACAGCGTGTAGTCATTGCCATTACACCCATTCATATACCAGGTTTTGGTATATACCGGAGGTACATATAGCTCTTCATTCAGGGAGGCTACAGGGTAATCGGGATTTTGATAACTATCCTGAAATTCTTCATACGACTCAGTATCCCAGGATTCAATTAGCCCAAAGCCTTTGAACTGACGGTTGTATGCATCATAGTAGCCATTATGATAGCTATAAAGGTTTGTAAACTTTGATTGTGAGAAGGTTTCATAAGCAGTTATTTTTTCAACCACCTGTACCGGAAATGCCAACCTGGTAGTCCATGGCTTTCCATTTTTTTTATCCTCCAGGTAGAATTTAACTGAACTGCAATAATTGATGATTTGAGTTACCCCAATGTTGTTGTTGATAACATTTAGCAGATATGGTTTTAGGGATGCCTGACAGCTTCCATCGGGTAATACTATCTCTCCTGAGAAATTATAATAATATTGTCTGGGAGTTACTGATATCTTCGTAAACACCAGGCAGGTAGTGCCATTGCCCAGGATATCAGCAAATGAAATTTGGTCGAGTGTATCAAATAATTCCGGCAGGTGAATAGTAACGGGATCAGAAAATGTATTACCGGATTGATTCAGGAATAACTCCACTTTATCCGGATAAACATATATAAAATCTGTAGTGCCGGAACCATCAGCATCTGCAAGAAATAAACGTGAAGTATCAAAGTTGTCACCGAACGACGGGGCATTTCCCATCATTACTTTTTTACCGAACCGGCCGTATCCCAGACAAGGCCAGCATTCTACAGAACCATTACTAATCCTTACACGATGTGAGAGCCCATCTCCAAACATATTGGCAAAGGTGACCAGCTCCTGTTTGTATCCTTGTTTTGGCAACGGAAAATCGTTGTCATTGGAAATAAGTGAAGGGCCAGTATAGCCTTCGGTTCCTAACGAAGAAAAAACTTGCAGACTGTCTAATTCTGCCAGCAGCATATCGGTTTTTCCGTTTCCATCCAAATCTACCAGTTCCATATACTTGCTGCTATAGTTATTGGGATAGCTGATAAACGGAGTATAATTGTTCCATCCGCCCTGGCTATTCCGGGGAAAGTATCCCATCTCATTGGAGGTATGTACCAATAAATCGAGATACCCGTCTCCATTAATATCCGTCAGTACTGCTTCGTTATTTTGAATATTTTTATTGATGGGAAAAGGATCGTTTACCTTTGGAGCCTGGTACTTACCATCACCAAGAGGTTCCATATAGAAGCTGGAATTGGCATTACTGTAAAGGAATCCCGGCAATCCATCTCTGTTCAGATCCACTGGTAAGAAAGCGCTGGTATTAAGATAACCGGGAATAGTACTCAGATCCATTTCCAATTCCTTGAAGGTTGGTGCTACAGGCGGTTGAAAGGATGAGAACCCAAATTCGAGTGGTGGTACGGTTTGTGGATCGGAAATATCCTTCTGGTATCCATTCAGCGTAATACTTTTAAGCAATGATGGAGCCTGAAATTGAACAGGAGTATAGCTTTGAATATTTTCATATTCGAGGCATAATTCTTTCACAACTAATGGGTCGCCCAGTTCATCCGGAAAGTGATGTACCATCTGAATTTTTTCACAAAGCCTGAATAACCGAATTTCAAATCCTGCATTGTAATAAGAGAATGGGTCAGGTCTGCAAGCCCACTGGTTATTGGTTTCCTGGCCATAGTTGAATACAACTGTAAAAGCAAAATATTCTATGTTGTTTGTCCAATAATTGCCATAAGTAATTGTATCGATATATCGGCCTGCCTTATAGTTTCTGTTTATTTCAAAGATGCCGGAGGGTACGTTTTCATTATTTTCTTCCAGGTAGGTATAAACAATTTTATTCCCTTTTGCATCATATGAATTATCAATTAACCATTCGAATATTTGTGTATTATCATCAGGGTTGGCTATACGAGAAAGGTCTGAATTTCCATAAATACTGGTAACATTGGAGGTACTAATTGTTTTCCAAAAGGTAATTTTGGTAGATGGATCTTCCCATCTTTCTATAAGCGAATAGTTAATATTAGGATTGGTGAGGTAAGTAGTAATTGTGTAAGTAATATTATTTACTACCTCAGTACGAAGTGCTGTAATGGTACTTACAGATAATGAAACACCATCCAGCAAGTATTCATCTGTACCGTCATATCGCGGGATGTGCCTGCTGGTATTAACTGATATTTTTGATAAGGAAAGGGAAAACCCAAGACCATAGGCACCATTTCCCGCACCCGAATTATAGGAAAGCTGTAATTCAGGCTCAAAACCTCTTGCGGGAGTAACGGGAATAGGAATGTCGTATGAGCCGGTGCCGGAAAAAGCATCTGCCTTAAATGAATTTCCTAATCCTTTAACCGTGCCACCTCCTCCTGGTGGTTTAAGCTCTATGGCAGATATTTTTTGAGGAGATGGTTTCTTTTGATCTGTCGTTTTCATAGCAATAGCTTTACTGTTCCAATGAAAGTATATGAAGAGCGATAAAAAGATCTGAGATCCTTTTTATGCTGTTCATTTACTGCCTTTAGTGCAATCAGTTATTACGTTGTGAACACGAAGTAATAGAATAAGCGGGTCTGGGGAGGCTCATCTAGAGGCTTTGTTTGTCAGGTGGGTGACTTTTGTCTTTACTAGAATGAGATTGTGCCAGGGTAATTCATAGAAAAAATATGAGATATACTAAGGTTATTTCTGAATTAAAAATATAAAAAAATAGATTAAAAATTCATGGACTGGTAAAAATATTTTCTTTTCTTGGATCATTGAATCTGGCATAAACTTTTTAATTCATACTAGATTATTATCTGAATGAATTCGTTTTGTTTATAACAATGATGTATATGCTATTTATTCTGTAATTATTATTGGTAAAGGGTTTGTGCGCTGTTTGGATGAGGTTTGTTTAGAATTAAAAACGCGAGATATGTTGATGTTTTTTTTTGAAATTAATAGCAATATAATTGTTCATGTTAATGAAAGTATTGAGTCCTAATTATAATTTTTAGTTTAAAATATTTACTGAAAATTAACATTTGAATGTGGTTTTGTTTAGCGAAATGGCTCAATGTATTTGATTTGATGGGGTTGAAATTATGGGGCGAAAGATTACTTATTATGGGCTAGATATTCTTAACCGTAGGTATGGGCATTAGTTGCCCAACCTACAGTCAAGGAAATTAACAAACAATTTGTAATCAATAAACCGTACTGAGTTTAATAGTATTAGACAAGAGTCCTCGTTACATTGTAGCGTCTAAATTACGCCTCAGGGTATACGTAGACATCTAGTTGTAGGAAAAGCTTTTTACATTCGAAACAAGGGCTTCGTCATAAGGAACTTCAAAAAGCATTTTTGATTTGTACCCCAATGCTATGGCAATAATCTTCCCTGGAAAGGTGTTTATAGCACTATTGTACTTAATAACCGCATTATTATACTTTATCCTGGATGTGGATATGCGTACTTCCAACCCCGTCCATTTTTCCTGCAGTTGAAGGAAATTGGTGCTGGTTTTGAGATTTGGATAGTTATCTGCCGCATCAATGATTTGATGTAATGCACCTGTGATGCAGCTGTTGAGCTCAATTTTTTCTTCATCTCCCGTATTATAGGAGAGTGCTTTCATACGCATTCTTGTTAATTTAATTAGTACATCACGTTCGTAGGACATATAAGATTTTACGGCATCCACAAGAAGAATAATTAAGTCATAACGGCTTTTTAATGTTTCATTTATACTTCCTGTGGCAATTTCCACTTCATTTTTCTTACGAACAAGTAGGTTATAATAATATATAACTAGTAACAATACCAATCCTGCAATGATTGACATGATATCCATATTGTAATTCTAAATTGATTAATAATTATTATAGTCTCATTTATCTACTTGCCAAATCTGACAATCTCATAATAATTTGGCTCAATCCAGCATGTTTTGGTATCCCAAAAATGGAGAATAATGTTGGTGAAAAATCATTAAGTAGATAACCTCATAAGAATAATCTGTCAGAGACCTAATCCAGTATAGAAAATATATATAATCACCCGAATTGTAGTTATTATCTGTTGCTAATCAATTATTTCCAAAGGAGTGCAGACCAGGAAACTTAACAGGGTATTATTTCTTTTTCAATAATTAATGTATTTTGACGACGATGAAATATAACTGCCTGATTATTGAAGACAATATAATCGAGAGGGATCTTTTAGAAATGTACCTCGATAAAATAAATATCCTGGAAATCAAATCTTCCTGTCAACACGCCTCAGAAGCATTTAAAATATTATCTTCTACAAGGATTGATATTGTGTTTTCAGATATAGATATGCCCGATATTTCGGGAATTGAGCTTCTGAAAGGACTGAAAAATCCTCCCATCTTCATTTTCACCACCTCCCATCTGGAGCATGCTGCAGAGAGTTTTGAACTCGATGTACTGGATTTTATTCCAAAGCCAGTGAGTATGGAGCGCTTAATTAAATCGATCAATAAAGCAATAGAGCATCTTGATCTCAAAAGTAAGGTGCAGACTTTAGAAGTAGAGCAGCGCGGTGATCGGGATTTTTTCTTTATTAAAGACAGCAAGGGATATGCACGCCTGAACTACGAGGAGATAGTGTATATTGAAAGTTTTGGTGATTTTTCCAAATTGCGTACAGAAAACGGACAGACCTACACTGCACTAATCAACCTGAAAAATCTTTCTCTTCAATTACCTGATTTCTTTATCAGGGTTCACAAACAATACCTCATTAATTTCAATAAAATAATGAGTGTAAATACTTCTGAAATTATTTTGGATGGTGGTGCAAAAATTCCAATTAGTATTTCCTACAGGGAAGAACTTCTTCAGCTGATCAACAATCGAACGCTCAACAGGATTGCCAAAGAATCCGCTTTTTAGTGATTGTAGGCCAATTCCCTCTGGCTTATAGGGGCGGTGTTTTTGCATGGCATTGTAAGTACAAATACTGTTCCTTGCTGCCCATTGAATGACGCAGTTAATTCGGCATTCATCATTGCTGCAAATGTTTTACATAGAGTAAGTCCAAGGCCCATACCTTTTTCTTTATTGGTACCGGCGGTGCTACGGCCAGGTTGAATGATGTCATTTCCATTAAACCATTTCAATTGTGTTTCTCCCAGGCCTACTCCTGTATCGGCAATAGACAGCCGTACAAATTGGTTGTCGTACTGGATTTTAACATCGATGCCTCCGCCTTCCGGAGTGAATTTTATTGCATTGGTCAATAAATTTCTAACAATTAACGAAAGCATATTCATATCACCCAACGCATTAGCTTCAGCATCATAATTGAAAGTGAACTTAAGTTTTTTCCTCTCTGCATCTCTTTCGGCTGCTGCTACCAGTTCTTTTACTACTTGGCTTATCTGCAGTGTTTTTAAATCTGGTTTAAAGCCCTGCATCTGACTATACGCCCAGTTCAGAAGGTTTTCCATCATGGAAGAAGTGTGTTCGAGAGTATGACTTAAACTTAAGGTATATGCTTTTAGTTTTTCCTCGCCTGGGTTTCCATGTTCCAATAATCTGGTAAAAGATATCAGGGAATTCACCGGTGCACGCATATCGTGGCTAACCATTCCTAAGATACGATCTTTGACTTTTCCTAATTCTTCCAGTTGGGCTTTCTGTGACGATACCACGAGATTTAATTTCTTAGTTTTGCGGTGTGACCGATAAACCAGCAATGCGGCACCTGATAATCCTAGTGCCAGTATACCTAAAAAGATAGATAGGTTCCGATTGAGTTTTGCTTTATTCTCTTGCTTTATAATCTTTTCGTCCTGAATCTTTCGCTCTAGTCTGGCGTTTAGGCGTTGCCGTTCTAATTCAGTTTCTTTCTGTAGCTTTTCCTTTTCTAATTCCGATTGTCGCTGTAGAAAGGCAAGTTTTTCTATCCTGATTTCTTTTTCTTTCAGCTCCAGCTGCTGCTTTCTTTCTTTTGCCTCTAATGTCCTTTTTTCCAGGGCAAGGCTCATTACATGCTGCTTGTTTTTGTAATCATTTTCCTTGATCATAAAATCCAACTGCAGGCGTTTACGTGTAATTTCCCGCTCTTTTTCTTCATTAAAAATCTGATCGCGGAAATGGATATAGGTTTTATAATGTTCAAGTGCAATTGTGTACTGATGTTGTTTCTCTGCCAATTTGCTCAATGCAAGGTTGGCATCTCTTTGCAAAGCAGGAAAGTGATCGGTATTACCAATATTTAATGCTTCCATTAATAAAGTACTTGCATTATGATATTGAGTGTGTTCAGCATAAAAATCGGCCAGGGCTAACAGATCTGTTGCATACTCCAGTTTATTAACCAAACGTTTATTGTATTCTATTGCTTGCTGCAAGGCATCAAGAGTTTGTGCGGTGGTTCCATTTACTCTCAATATCATTGCCCGGGTACGATAAATTGAGCCTAAAAGAAAAGGTTCATCAATCTGGTTGGCTAATTCCAGTGAATGATTTAGATACCTAAGGGCTGTCTGGTACTTTTGAGTTCTACTTATGCCCAAGTCTTTTTCATCGGCAAGGAAATAATTAGTTCCCAGATTGGAATAGCTAAGTGCTATCCCATATTCATTTCCTTCTGATTGTTTAAAGATCCCTACTGCCTGCTCTAAATATTTTATGGCAGTAGGATATTGTTCAAGGCTTTTATAGGAGCTCGCAATATTAACATAGCATCCTGCTGCGTCAAGACTATCCCCCAGTTCATTGTAAACAGAAACTGCTTCCAGATTAGCATCCAAGGCTTTATTATAGTCGGGCCAACTGGCATACATAGCACCTAGATTGTAATATATATCTCCGTATAACTGCTTATTCCCGATTTCAAGCGCTTTCTTTATCCCTTTGTTATAGATTTCTTCTGCCTTAATATAGTTACCATGACCATGGTAATAAAAACCAAGATGATAGTAGGCATCACCAATATATTGCGGCAACCTTAGTTTTTCAGCCAGCTTAATAGTTTTGTCTACATACTTTTCAACGTTATCGGCCTGGCTAAGTTTGGCGTAGCTTTTATAGAGTTTCTGAAAACGTTCAAGCCGGGCTTCGTCGTCAGTGTGCGATCTGCTGTCTGACAATAACAGACTGTCAATTGTCTGTTCGATATGTTGCTGAGAAAATCCCGTTTGAAATAAAATTATTAAAAATAGGAAGGAGTAAAAGAGCAACTTCATGTTCACATACCATTTGAAAATATGGCGGCGCAAGATACAAAACAAGTACTAATAACCTGTATCTATGTTACAAGTAACGTTTTAGTAAAGTTGTAATAAGTGTGAGATATATTGAGGAATTATCAGATAGTGTCGTAAAATAATCCTTTTAATGTCAGAAAGCCCGCAAATATTATGTTTGCGGGCTTTCTGATTGATTATATCTTTTATCTGTTTACTGGATTGCGCTTTCAGGTGTAAGGATTTCCTTTCTGATTCCCATTTCAGACAACATACCAGCTATTCTGTTTACCATATAAATAGATGCTTCAATTTCTTCTTTCCTGATAGCCACACTTTCTATATTAAATCCAAATGGTATTGATCTTTCCGCACAAAAGATAGCCAGCTTTTCAGCAATTTCGAGGCAGCTATTTACCGATTTTTCCAGAATATTTTCAGATTGCCTCAGCTCTATTTTGAGTTCTTCGGGCACATGGATGCCCAACCACTCCAGAAAATGTAATGTTTTGGCCGAACCGCAGGCGGTAAGGGTAAAGATGATAGTTGGAATCTTTCTCTTTTCTTTTACACAGGTTGCATGAAGGTCATTAACCACATTCTTGGCATAATCGAGGTTGAAAATGCATTGAGAGATAAAGTAAGAGACACCATGATTAGCCTTATCAAGAATCCTTATGTCTTCATCTTTCAGTTTCTCATGCCTTTCAGGTATAGTTACAGCGCCGATGGCGGAGGTTTGGCTATATCTGTTCCAGAGTTTATAGGCTTGAGGCAAGGTAGTTTTAACCGGGTAGTCTGGTGCTGGTACGCCTACAAAAACTGGGTAAAACTGATGTTGATGGAGCTTATCCAGCCACTCAGAAAGTTCCCCTTCAGAAAATTTGCCGGCTGGGCGATATATAATCTTAGGGGTTTGTATCTGTTGCAAAAACTCACTGGCAAAGTAAAATGGATCCAGTGCATTAAGGAAAGGAAAAGGTCTTTCCTCCGATGTACGGGCCGATTCGTCCTGTACATCGTATACTATCAAAGCGTCGATATCCAGGGGCAGTAATCTTGCTACTGTTTTCTCTGCAATTTGGGTAATCTTTTCAAGGTCGGTACCTTCTTTTGGAGGCGTAATGCCATAAGTTAAAATACCTGACTCCCCTGATTTGATTTTGTGTAGGAACATACGTAGTCTGACAATTATTTATGTAGTGAGTATTGCACTCGTCGCTAAAATTGAAGCAAATCTACATATAAAGATTATTTATTGTAATAATTGTATTTATTACAGCATAAAAATCTATTTTTTATTGTTTTATAGAAAATATTACTTGGTAGAGGGCCTATTATCCTCGAAAAAAGAAAATTATTTTCAGGATCTATTGCCTGGTAGCTGCTTTGATACGGCAAAACGAAAGAGGATACGTGTAAGCGTAGCAGTATTACCCTGGTTAAAAATCGGTTCCTAAATGCTTTGGAGAGCTTTTCCTATTAATTGTCCGCTAATAGTGTAAAATGTTCGGTTTCGGACAACCAAATTTTCAAGAAACCGCATACATATGCATTGGGTGGCCTTTTCTTAGCAAGGCATGCCATTTGTTGAACGAGGAGTCTTGGTGCTATTCCATAATCTTTTTTTTCCAGTTTGCTATGATTCGTAACTATCTCAAAATTGCATTTCGCAATCTCACGAAGCACAAAATGTTCTCCTTAATTAATATAATGGGCCTCTCTGCAGGTATGACTGCCTGTTTCCTGATCTCATTATATGTACATTTTGAACTCACTTACGATACATTCAACAAAAAGGCAGATCGAATTTATCGGGTGGCAACGGATATTCAGACCAGCACGGAAACGCTTCGTTATAGTATTAGTCCGTGGGCGATGGCATCAAACATGCAAAATGAGTTCCCGGAAATGGAGACTTACGTTAGGGTGCAGAAAGATGAAATGCTTTTTCGGAGAGGAGATCTCAAATTCAAGGAGGAAAATGCAGTACTGGTAGATTCTACACTCTTCAGGGTCTTTGATTTGAAATTATTGAAAGGTAATCCCCAAACCGCATTAACAGCACCGCTTAGCATAGTATTAACCGAAACTTCTGCCAGGAAATATTTTGGACATAGCGACCCTATGGGCCAATCATTGTTATTGGGAGAGAAAAGTGAACCGGCAATTGTGACAGGTATAATGCAGGATCCACCAGTGAATTCGCAGATCAGAGGCGATATTTTTGTATCGATGAGTACATATACTGGCCATGAAGACAAGAATATTGAGCGCGAATGGGGAAGCTTCGGGGCAACCGCATTTGTACTCCTTAAGCCAAACACCAATCCGATTGTATTGGAAAAGAAATTTCCTGCGTTTCTGGAGCGTCATGCGGGGCAGATGATGGCTAATCGGCAAATGAAGATCCGGATGCTCCTGGAACCACTTAAAGATATTTATCTGCATTCGACGCGTCCTGCTGCTGAAACGGGCAATGTTAATAATTTATATGTTTTCTCAGCCGTCGCACTCTTTATTATGCTGATTGCGTGTATCAACTTTGTAAACCTCACCACTGCACGTTCGGTTGAACGTGCTCGGGAAGTAGGTGTGAGAAAAGCAGTAGGAGCAGCAAGAGGTACATTGGCACGTCAGTTTCTGGCTGAATCGATGTTAATGTGCCTGATTGCATTTTTTATTTCAGTATTACTTTCAGCAATATTGATTCCTTTATTCAACGAAATTGCAGGCAAAGTAGTGAGTGATGGTATTATCTATGAATTGCCATTTGTAGGGATTCAGTTTGTAGCTGTATTGCTGATTGGATTATTAGCAGGCATCTATCCGGCTTTTGTTTTGTCGTCCTTTGAGCCAGTGAAGGTTTTAAAAGGTAGATTTACCACAAGTGTAAAGGGTATAATGCTACGTAAAGGGCTGGTTACCGTTCAGTTTACGATTTCAATTACGATGATCATTGCTACGATTGTAGTATATACCCAGCTGGATTTTATGCGCAGTTATGATCTTGGTTTTTCAAAAGATCAAACACTTGTCATTCAATCCGGCACTGGGCAGGAGAGAGATGGTTTCGAAGCTTCCATTATGAATTTTCCCGGAGTAAAGTCGGCAGCCGCTTCGTCTGCAATCCCGGGAGGCTGGAATCTACAGGCTTTTTCGAAAATTGAGAAAAAGAATGGAGAAATGCAGGCCGGGAATCTGGAGGTGTATCGTGTAGACTTCAACTTTATCCCTCAATATGGCCTGAAAGTGGTTGCTGGGCGCGCATTTTCAAAACAATATGCTACGGATAGTACACAGGCACTGATGATTAATGAAGCGGCCGCAAAAGTGCTGGGGTATACTTCACCAGAAGAAGCCATCGGAAAAAAATTTGATCAATGGGGGCGACAAGGCACAATAATCGGTGTATTAAAGGATTTTCACTTCAAATCGTTACAGGAGAATATCAAACCGCTTACATTTAGGATTATCGATTTTTGGAATGGGAACCTTCTTTCTGTAAAAGTAAATAGCAAAAATGTAAAGCAAACACTTGCTGCAATTGAAGATCTATGGAAAACAAGGTATCCCGACCAACCATTCAGCTATTATTTCCTCGACGAGTTTTACGATAGGCAGTACCGTGCAGACGAGCGTTTTGAATCGCTATTCATGTACTTTGCCACATTGGCAATCTTCATCTCTTGCCTGGGGCTACTGGGGCTGGCTTCCTATTCAACCGTTCAGCGTACCAAGGAAATTGGCGTAAGAAAGGTAATGGGCGCATCAACTACCAGTATTGTTGCATTGCTGTCAAAAGATTTTCTTCAGCTTATTGGAATTGCCTTTATCATCGCAGCACCGCTGGCCTGGTTTGCAATGGATCGTTGGCTGGATACCTTTGCTTATAAGACGGATATCCGACTTTGGGTCTTTATCGTTGCCGCAGTGTTATCAGCATTTGTTGCATTTGCTACAATAAGTTACCAGAGTATCAGTGCCGCATTGATGAATCCTGTTAAAAGTCTAAGAAGTGAATAGTGAGTTACTCACCAAAGTATTCGGCATAGTTATTTTCGGTTTCGTGTAATCTGACCGAATGTAAAAATACCCCTTCATTACTTTCTATGGGTGTTTTTAGTTCATTAAAGATTTCTACGCAGAGAAGCTCTGTTGTAGCCATTTTCCCTGCCAGAAAAGATACGTCGAGGTTCAAATTTTTATGATCAAGTTTTTCAATCACATGATCCTTGATAATCATTTTAAGTAATTTCAAATCGATTAGGTAGCCTGTTTCATAACTTATCTTACCTTTTACTGTTACAAAAAGGCTATAATTATGGCCATGCCAGTTGGGGTTGGCGCATTTCCCGAATGTAGCTATGTTTTTCTCCAGGCTCCATTCTTCCCTATACATCCTGTGAGCGGCATTAAAAGTTTCCCTTCGGGTAAGATATACTATCATTTCTATTGGCTGTATTGCCCGGTATATTGGTAGAACAACACCAGGTAGGTTGAAAACTACCTGATGTTGTTAAAGTAAAAAATATGGATAGATGGCCTGTTATTTAAGCCAGACTTTCGGTACTGATATGTTCACGCGCCTGTTGAGCTGCTTTTACCATGTTGATCAGCGCTGCTTTGGTTTCGGGCCATTTACGGGTTTTTAACCCACAGTCTGGGTTTACCCATAGGTTACGGGCAGGCAGCAAATCAGCTGCTTTTGCTAACAGTGCAGCCATTTCTTCGGTACCTGGTACACGAGGAGAGTGGATATCATAAACACCTGGCCCAATTTCGTTCGGATATTCGAAATGAGCAAAGGCCTGTAATAGTTCCATTTGTGAACGGGATGTTTCAATGGTGATTACATCAGCATCCATAGCTGCAATATGTTCGATGATATCATTGAATTCGCTGTAGCACATATGGGTATGAATCTGTGTTTTATCTTCTACACCGCTGGCGGCGATACGGAATGAACCTACTGCCCAGTTGAGATACTGAGGGCGTTTAGCCTTACGCAGTGGAAGACCCTCGCGAATCGCAGCTTCATCGATCTGGATAATACCAATTCCGGCTTTTTCTAAAGCAACTACTTCATCCCTGATTCCCAGTGCTATTTGCTTGGTGGTTTGTTCGCGAGGTTGATCGTCGCGTACAAAAGACCATTGCAGAATGGTTACCGGGCCTGTCAACATTCCTTTCATTGGTCTGTTGGTTTGGGCGGCAGCAAAAGTGCTCCAGCGTACTGTCATGTCGGCAGGGCGACTAACATCACCATAGATCACCGGTGGTTTCACACAACGGCTGCCATAGCTTTGTACCCAGCCATTTTTGGTAAACAAAAATCCATCTAGTTGTTCGCCAAAGTATTCGACCATATCATTACGTTCAAATTCCCCGTGTACGAGTACATCCAGCCCAATTTCTTCCTGCCAGCGAATGGTGTCGATAGTAGCTTGTTCAATAGCTTTATCGTATTGTTCGGTGGTTAGCTCACCTTTTTTGTATTTAGCCCGTAGCTGACGTATATCATCTGTTTGTGGGAACGATCCGATAGTAGTAGTAGGGAAGGCTGGTAATTTGAAGCGTTCGTGATGTAATTGCTGACGAACTGGGAATGCACTCTTGCGGGTAGCATCACCTGGTGTAATAGCAGCAACACGATCTTTTACTGCCTGCTTATGTACCTTGCCAGATAAACGTCTGCTTTCAATTGCTTTTTTATTTACACTCAATAAAACTGCATTTCCATCAATAATCTGTTTTAATTCACTGATCTCTGTTAATTTCTGTTTGGCAAATGCCATCCAGTTCATGATTTCGGGATCAAGTGCTGTTTCAAAAGCCAGGTCAATTGGACTATGTAGTAAAGAGCAGGATGGTGCAATTATTACGTTGTTGCTACCCAGTTTGGATAATGCCTTGTTGATAAGATTTAAGGACTTTTCGTAATCGTTTTTCCATACATTCCGTCCGTCAATCACTCCTACTGAAAGTTGAAGTCCTGTAGGTATCAGGGCAAGTACTTCGTCAAGTTGCTCCGGTGTACGTACCAGATCAACATGCAATGCATTAACGGGGAGATTGACCGCGAGTTCAGTATTATCGAGCAAGGCATCAAAGTAAGTAGCAACCAGGATCTTAATTCCACTTACCTGTTTGGCGATTTCAGAGTAAGCATATTCAAATGCTTCCTTCTCTTTTTTAGAAAGATCAAGTACAAGACAAGGCTCGTCGAGCTGTATCCATTCAGCTCCTTGCTGTTTCAGCCGATTGATGATTTCAATGTATAGAGGAACCAGTTTTTTAATCAGGTCTGCACGTTCAAAACCTTTCTCTTTTTCTTTACCCAGTAAAAGGTAACTTACTGGTCCAACCAGCACTGGTTTGGCTTTGGAGCCAAGCAGCTTTTGCGCGGATTCAAATTCGTTGAATATATTGTTGGTATAGAGACGGAACTCCTGATTTGCTTTGAATTCCGGAACGATATAGTGGTAATTGGTATCCAGCCATTTGGTCATTTCCATTGCAGTAATATCGAGACCATCTTTCTGGTAACCTCTTGCCATCGCAAAGTAAAGATCAATTTCGTTATTAGCTTTTACCTGGGAGAGAACGGGGGAATAACGTTCAGGAATAACCCCCAGTAAGAGGCTGGTGTCGAGCACCTGATCGTAATAACTGAAATCGTTGCACGGTATCAGATCAATACCAGCGTCTAGTTGCGTTTTCCAGTTTTCCTCTTTAATCTGGCGGGCTACATCCTTCAATTCCTCAAGAGTTATTTTGCCTGCCCAGTACTGTTCATTTGCTTTTTTTAGCTGTCTTTGGCTACCAATTCGCGGATAGCCCAGGTTTTGTGTAAGCATGTTCGTCAATAAGTTTAGTTTAAACAATTAGATGTCTCCACAACTTTTAATGTTCGCAGTAACCAGAGGCACACATCAGTTTTATAGTTGTCTGATATGACTTTTGTTTTTATCGCGAAACATTGTTCTACCAAAACAGGCAGGTCTCCTGGCTTGTAACATTTTCTCCGTCCTTCCCATCTCAACTCAGAGACAGTGGATATAAATTGGAGGAAACTTTAGCGTTACTTACAGTTGCGCGACAGCCCATGATTTGCACATGGTTCCCTATTAATTCCAATGTTATTAGAAACCTATTTTAGTCGATAAGTTTGTAGAACTAAAATCTGGACAAAGCTACATAGAAAGATTATTTATTGGCATAATGCTATTTATTTTGGTATAATAATCTAAATTTGTCTCTGAAACAGAAAATTTTACCTGATAAGAGGGTGAATCCTCTCATAAAAAGAATAATATTTCATGATTCAATTAGATGATATTGACAAACAACTGCTTAAACTTCTGGGAGAAGACTCAACTATTACTGTAAAGGAATTGGCAGTAAAAGTAAATTTATCTACCTCTCCGGTTTTTGAAAGAATTAAGAAGTTAGAAGCCGGAGGCTATATAAAAAAATATATTGCATTGATAGATGCAGAAAAACTTGGTTACGGTTTAATTGTGTTTTGCAACATCAAACTAAAACAACATGATAAATCTGTAGGTACTCAGTTTGTAACAGATATTATGCGTTTGGAAGAAGTAATTGAGTGCTATAATATTTCCGGGGATTACGATTTTCTCCTAAAAGTATATGCCAGGGATATGAAACATTACCAGGATTTTGTGTTTAACAAACTAGGGTCTGTACAAAGTATAGGAAGCACCCATAGTACATTTGTGATGTGTGTGAATAAAGACATCCATAATATTAGTCTTTAATCTTTATTAGAAGAGGTATAGTTAGTAAAATCCTTTTTAGGAGGAGTAGGATAGAATGGGAAAAAAATTGCTTCACTAAATACATAGTTTAAATATATAAATATGTATATTATTTAAATATAGCGCATACGATGCTGAAATCTACTGCCTAAATTTCTTATTAAAATTTTTAAAAAAATAAGCTCCATTTTTATTAGTTTGTATCCCACCAAAATCAATAGAAATTTTACATTAATCGTTTGATCTCTTCACCAATGAATACAACAACAGCAATGCCAGTGGATTCGGGAGCAACCCCAGTGGCATCCAATCGTGACAATGAAAAAAAAGCCCGGTTATACTCATTAGACGCCCTTCGGGGATTTGATATGTTCTGGATTATGGGCGGTGGCTCTATTTTCCATGCCATATCAAAAGTAAGTGGGTCGCCTTTCTGGGAAGCAATAGATACGCAACTAGAACATCCTGCTTGGAATGGGTTCCATTTTTATGACCTTATTTTCCCTCTTTTCCTGTTTATGGCCGGTGTCTCAACACCTTATTCAGTAGGACGGGAACTGGAAAAAGGTAAAAGCAGGAACCAGCTTTTATTACGTGTAATCAAGAGAGGACTATTACTTGTATTGCTGGGGATCATTTATAATAATGGCCTGCAACTGCAGCCTGTATCACAGATCCGCTTTTGCAGCGTTTTGGGCAGGATTGGTTTGGCCTATATGTTCGCCAATATCATTTATTTATACACGAAAGGGCGGGCGCAAATGATTTGGTTTGCCGGTATCCTGGTCGTTTATTGGTTGCTGTTGAAGTTTACGGCAGCACCTGGGTTTGCACCTGGTGATCTTACCATGGAAGGAAATTTCGCATCATATATTGATCGTTGTATTGTTCCCGGTAAATTATATCTTGGTATCCATGATCCGGAAGGATTTACATCCACCTTCCCTGCAATCAGTACTGCCTTGTTAGGAATTATTACAGGCAATTTATTGCGTAATAGTCCAATGCTTCCAGTAAGGAAAGTAGGGCTTATGGCTATCATTGGAGTAATGTTTATAATACTCGCACAACTGTGGAACTTCGATTTTCCTATCAATAAAAATCTCTGGACCAGCTCATTTGTACTGCAGGTAGGAGGTATCAGCCTATTGCTCCTTGCACTTTTCTACTATGTGATCGATATCGCAGGATATCAGAAATGGGCATTCTTCTTCCGGGTTATAGGCATGAACTCCATTCTTATCTACATTTCCGGCCACTTTATTGACTGGCATTATACTAATGACTCAATATTTAAATGGCTTGGACAATTAATAGGAGACCCTATAAATGCGATAGCTCTCAGTATCACGTTGGTATTTGTAAAGTGGTTATTCTTATATTTTATGTATAAGAAAAAGGCTTTTCTGAAGGTATAACTAAGCTCAAATAGCTAACCAGATAAGTTGATTTGGGGTAATGCCACTAAAACAGAACAGGGCAGCACTTCTGCTGCCCTGTTCTGTTTTAGCGTTTAAGGATAAACGTTTGTTGAGGTGTTATGGTAAGATTTTGATTAAAATTCAGTAATTTATATTAATTGAGAATAATATTTCTGCTGTAGTGTAAAATTTGAATTATTGATATTCAATTAGTTGTGTATTTGAATGATGCTTACAAACTATTGAAAAATGAATTCTATTGCATTTGTTGATACCGAAATTACGGAGAAAGGGAGGATTCGAGACATCGGAAGTGTTAAAGATGATGGAAGCTCTTTTCATAAATCATCCACCTTCGAATTTGTTCAGTTTCTCAACGGAACCCAATTCATCTGTGGGCATAATATCTTCAACCACGATATAAAGTATATTGGTAAGGAACTAAATAAAGCTGGAATAAATTCAGCTAATATCATTGATACTTTATTTCTGTCGCCTCTTCTTTTTGCTACAAAACCCTATCATGCGCTATTAAAGGATGATAAACTTCAATCGGATGAAGCCAATAATCCATTGAACGATTCAATTAAGGCGAAGGATTTATTCTATGATGAAGTTGCTGCTTTCAAAACACTGGATAAAACGCTTCAACAAATCTTTTATTTACTCTTAAATGAAAAAAAAGAGTTTAATGCCTTCTTTCGTTTTATTGATTACGTTAGTACCAGTATTGAAACAGAGGAGTTAATTAAAATTTACTTTAAAGATGACATATGTCAGCAAGTTGACCTGCCAGCAATCATTTCAGAGCATCCGGTAGAACTGGCATATTGTTTATCGCTCATTAATTCCTTCATTCAACATAATAAAATACATTCTATCACACCACGCTGGGTGTTGAAAAATTATCCGGAAGTTGAAAGGATCATGTTTCGGATGAGAAATAAACCCTGCTTAAGTGGTTGTGTTTACTGCAATAGTGCATTGGATATTCATCGGGGATTAAAGCGTTATTTTGGATTTACTTCTTTCAGAACTTATGGATCTGAACCACTACAGAAAAAAGCAGTCCAGGCAGCTGTTGATAATAAATCAATCCTGGCAGTGTTTCCAACAGGTGGGGGAAAGTCGATTACCTTCCAGGTTCCGGCTTTAATGAGTGGTGAAAATTCAAAAGGATTGACAGTGGTAATCTCTCCGCTTCAATCATTAATGAAAGACCAGGTAGACAATCTTGAAAAAAATGGTATTACTGAAGCAGTCACCATAAATGGATTGTTAGATCCAATTGAGAGAGCCAAATCATTTGAAAGATTAGAAGACGGATCGGCATCTATTTTATATATCTCGCCAGAAGCGTTGCGCTCAAAAACTATCGAACGATTAATCCTCGGAAGAAAAATTGCACGTTTTGTAATTGATGAAGCACACTGCTTTTCCTCCTGGGGGCAGGATTTTAGAGTAGATTATCTATACATTGGAGACTTTATTAAATCGATCCAGGAAAAGAAAAACCTGGAAGATAATATTCCTGTATCGTGCTTTACAGCAACTGCAAAACAAAAAGTGATTGAAGACATACGGAACTATTTCAATGAAAAATTATCATTAAAACTCGAACTATTTGCTTCTAAATCATCACGTACTAATCTTCGATATAAGGTTTTTGAAAAGGAAAATGAAGAAGACAAATTTCAGGAAGTAAGAGATTTATTAGAGGAAAAGAATTGTCCGACCATCATCTATGTTTCAAGAACCAAAAAAGCATATGCCCTCGCAAAGCGGTTAACTGAAAGCGGATTTAATGCAAGACCCTATCATGGAAAAATGGATGTGAAAGAAAAAACGGCAAACCAAAATGCATTCATTGCCGGAGAAATTCCTATTATGGTGGCTACTTCCGCTTTTGGTATGGGGGTAGATAAAAAAGATGTTGGGATGGTGATTCATTATGAAATTTCAGATTCACTCGAAAACTATATTCAGGAGGCAGGAAGGGCAGGGCGAGACGAGAATATGATAGCTGATTGTTTTGTATTATTTAATGAAGAGGATCTTAGTAAACATTTCATCCTGCTGAATCAAACTAAACTCTCTATCAAGGAAATTCAACAGGTATGGAAAGCTATCAAGGAAATTACGAGATATAGATCAACAGTTTCGAATTCAGCATTGGAAATCGCCAGGAAGGCAGGGTGGGATGATAATGTAATGGAAATTGAAACCAGAGTAATAACTGCAATTGCGGCGTTGGAAGATTCGGGATATTTAAAACGAGGGCAAAACATGCCCAGAGTTTTTGCAAACAGTATTCTTGCAAGAAATGCAGAGGAAGCCATTGATAAGATTAATGCCTCACCAAGGTTTGATGAAAAGCAAAAGGAGAAAGGAGCCAGGATTATTAAAAAACTTTTCTCAAGCAAAAGCAGAAAGCAATCAGATGATGAAATTGCAGAATCAAGGATCGATTACATTAGTGATCATCTGGGCATTGTTAAGGAGGAAGTAATAAATATTGTAAACCTCCTGCGCGAAGAAAAAATCCTTGCTGATGCAAAAGATCTGACTGCCTTTTTGAAAAGAAACGAAAACAAAAATCGTTCTCTTAATATCGTTGAAACCTTCAGCAGGATTGAAAAATATTTACTTTCTGTATTTGAAGAACAAGAAAAAATGTTTCACATCAAAGAACTAAATGAAGACGCTGAAGCTAAAGGATGTGAAGATGTCGATATTAAGAAAATTAAAACAATCATCAACTACTGGGCAATTAAAAATTGGATTAAGAGACAAAATTTAGAACACTCTAAAAATCATCTCGCAGTTATCTGTCTGCATCCCAAAGAAATACTGGAAGATAAACTGGAGAAGCGACATGAATTAGCAAGGTTTATAGTGGAGCTGCTTTTCAGTAAAAGTAATTCGGCAAATGATTCCTCTAAGGATGAAGTTCTGATTGAATTTTCAGTAAATGAATTAAAAGAAGCATATGAACAAAACTACCTTATCAAACACGATATAAGTATTAATGATATTGAAGATGCTCTATTTTATCTGTCGAGAATCGAGGCGATTAAAATTGAAGGGGGATTTCTGGTTACCTATAATCGATTAACGATAGAGCGATTAGAGCAGGATAATAAAAAGCGTTATAAGGTGGAGGACTATCAAAAGCTAAATCAGTTTTATGATAACAAGGTACAACAGATTCATATTGTTGGAGAGTATGCAAAAAAGATGATTAATGATTACCGTGATGCTTTGCGGTTTGCAGAAGATTATTTCCAACTAAATTATACTTCCTTTCTAAATAAATACTTTAAAGGTTCCAGACAACATGAGATCAAACAAAATCTGACTCCTGCTAAATTCAAACAACTATTCGGAGAGCTTTCTCCATCTCAGCTAAAAATAATCAAAGACAATGAATCAAAATACATTGTTGTAGCAGCCGGACCAGGAAGTGGCAAAACAAGAGTTCTGGTTCATAAGCTTGCTTCACTACTACTAATGGAAGATGTAAAACATGAGCAACTGCTAATGATTACATTTTCAAGAGCGGCTGCCACCGAATTCAAGAAACGCCTGTTGAAGCTTATTGGTAACGCTGCCAACTATATCGATATAAAAACTTTCCACTCTTATTGTTTCGATTTACTAGGGAAAGTTGGAAGCCTGGATAAATCAGATTCAATACTAAAAACGACAATAGATAAGATTGAGAATAGAGAGGTAGAAGCAAATCGGGTTACCAAAACTGTACTAGTTATTGATGAAGCGCAGGATATGGATGAAGATGAGTTTAATCTGATAAAGGCATTAATGGATTATAATGAAGAAATGAGAGTGATTGCAGTAGGAGATGATGATCAGAATATCTATGAATTCAGAGGTGCAAACTCAAAATATCTTGAAGAGTTTATTCTGGTAAATAAAGCTACTAAACATGAGTTGGTAGAGAACTACAGAAGTAAGAGCAACCTGGTTAATTTTACTAATCAGTTTGTGACGAGTATTAGTAACCGCCTGAAAGATACTCCAATTATTCCTTATCAAACTGATAACGGGGTCATCAGACTTGTGCACCATCAAAGCAGGAGCCTTATTGTACCGCTGGTGAATGATATAATCTCAACAGATCTGATCGGCACTACCTGTGTGCTCACAAAAACTAATACTGAAGCGCTTCATATTACAGGTTTATTATTAAAAAACGGTATACAGGCAAAACTGATTCAGACAAACGATGGGTTTAGTATCTATAATATGCTTGAAGTTAGGTATTTTATAAATCTGTTGAATGGAGGAGATGATATGTACGTAATTAATGATGAAGTTTGGAATAAAGCAAAACGAGAACTGATTAACCATTTCCACACCAGCACCAATTTAGAAATTTGCATTAACCTGATCAAAGATTTTGAAGCTACCAATACCAGGAAGAAATATATATCTGACTTTGAAGTTTTTGCCAGGGAATCTAAGCTGGAAGACTTTTTTAACGAAAATGGAGAAACCATTTTTGTTTCAACTATCCATAAGGCCAAAGGAAAAGAGTTTGACAATGTATTTTTAATGCTTGAAAACTTCAGCGCTACTACTGATGAAGAAAGGCGACTGCTATATGTAGCTATGACCAGGGCAAAACAGAATCTGGTAGTGCATTCAAATGTCAGTCACTTTGATGGGTTGTCTGCAAACTACCTGCAACGGAGTGAAGATCACAGCATATATCTTCCGCCCAAAGATATTGCTATGCATTTAGGACACAAGGATGTTTGGCTAGACTATTTCACTTACAGACAGCAGCCCATATCGGAACTTATCAGTGGAGATACATTGATTGTAAATGGAAACGAATGTTTTAATGCAGAGGGGCAATCAGTTCTGAAATTTTCAATGTCGTTTATTGACAAAATTGACTCTATGAAACGAAGTAATTATATCTTGAAAAGTGCCAAAGTAAACTTTATCGTCCATTGGCATCAAGAGGAATTAGGTGAAGAGATAAAAATTATTCTTCCGGAGCTTTTATTTGAAAAGAAAGGGGTAAATATTTCTTTCAGAAGGTAGATGCATATTAATGCTGTTGTAGTACTACCGAATGCATTTATCAGTTAGTTTCTTTATATTGTATCTTCAACTAATACATTCACAATCTACCTTGATTGGAAATCGTATAATTTTTTTATGCTTATATAGTAGGATATAAATTAATATAGTGATGAAATAGAAGGTCTTCTTAATAATTTGCCATTAATCCCATATTATGCTGATAAAAGACTTTTTACCCAATAATGCTCTTAGAGAATTTATACGTTGCTACAGGATCGTGCATTTTGAATTTGACGAACTTGCTGATTCCCCCTTCAAGGCATATCCACCAAAACCTGAAGAATGCCTTTTATTTTATCTTAGAGACAGGGAAGAAGTAGAGCTGTTGGGTGCAGAAAAGCTGGACTATCAATTTCAGGTAGCACTATTTGGACAGCAAACTTCTTTAATAAAGCGATATGCAGGGAAAAATTTTTTCAATTTTCAGATAGTCTTCCAATCAACTGCCTTATTTCGACTCACAGGTATTCCTTCTTATGAGCTTACAAATAGGTGTATTGATGCGAAAACTATTTTCTCGAATAATATTTGTTTTGTGCTTGAAGAATTGCAACATGCGATGAGTTATGGTGAAATGCTTGGAATAGCTGACAAATTTGTTGCAATGCTTATTAAGAATACTAAAAAAGAGGCCCATCAACTAGATGTTGTTAGCAATTTAATGCTCCAAAGCAACAATAATATTTCTGTGGATTACCTGGCAAAAGAAACAAATCTATGTATTAAACAATTTAAGAGGAAATTCAATGAACGTGCAGGTATTAATCCTAAGATGTATGCAAGAATCATCCGTCTTACTAAGGCTTTCAATACAAAAAATGCAAATCCCGATTGGGATTGGCTTCGAGTAGCAATAGAATGTAACTATTACGATTACCAACACCTGGTGAAAGATTTTCATAATTTTACTGGTCTCAGCCCTAATGCCTTATTTCAATATGAACTAAATGCTCCAGAAAGCAGATTAGGGCTTACGAATGAACTTTATCAAAGCCGTTTTACCGCGACCTTCTAAGTCTAATAAAAGTCCTTTTTTTACCACCGCCTCTTCCCAAATAACTTGCAACTTTGTTGATGTAAATAGTTTCGTCTAATAATAATCTCCTTTTTTATGAAATCCCCCAATGAAGTACGACCAACAATTGTTTTAATACACGGTGCCGGACATGGCTCCTGGTGCTGGCAGAAAGTAACCCCGCTTCTGGAAGCAAGTGGATTCAACGTAATGGCACTGGATTTACCTGGATGTAGTAATGATTTAGCCCGGCTAACCGGCATCACCCTGGCCGATAGTGTAAGAACAGTAATGGATGCAGCAAACACTGTCTCCGATAAAGTTGTTTTATTGGGGCATTCGAGTGGTGGCGTTGTGATATCACAGGCGGCTGAATGGTTAGGAGCTGAGAAAATCGAAAAACTGATATACCTGGATGCCTTCTTACCACAAGATGGCGAATCTGTATTTTCTTTGGCTCAGAAGCTGAAGGAAAGTACTTTACCTTCAGCCACACAGGATACAGTACAACCGGAACTATTGATTTTTGAGGAAAATGGAAAAGCTTGTATGTGGAATCCGGCAGTTGTTGAACAGATCTTTTATCACGACTGTTTGCCGGAAGATATTGCTTTTGCGAAATCCCAACTTTCGTGGGAATCTATAGCTTCCCTTGCAACTCCAGTGGAATTAAGCAATGAGATTTATGGAACAATTGCTAAATATTACATTCTCTGTGAAGAGGCACAGGATTTAAACAAAAGCAGTCTTCCTACTTTTGTTCATTGTGAAAATGTTTATAAGCTACCTAGTAGCCATTCTCCTTTCTTTTCAATGCCTCATAAACTTGTTGAAATTTTAATTGATATACATAAGTGAAAGCGTTGTTACCAAACCCAGTTGGTTATCAAAAATTTTTGAATAGTCTATGAAATTAGAGTAATTAATGCCTGATAATAATTCTCCAATAACTTGTTATCACCATTGAGAAACAAATATGGTTCTATTAATTCCAATTCCATTAATTTGAACGAGTTGTTTATTACCACACCATCTACCCTGGCATAAAGAGTAGGCTGGGAGAGACTTTGTATAAATGTTTCTGCCTGCTCAATGTGAACAGGGTTAGGTGTTGGATAACTGATACTGCCTCCATGATAGTGTTGCACTCTGAAATCGCCCTCTTTGGGTGTCTTTAAGGTACAATGACTGTATTTACCATTGAAGAACAGGAAAGACCATTCCCCATTTTTTATTTCTTCTGCAAAAGGTTGTACAATGTAATCTTCTGCCATCAGAAGGTTTTCAATTTCTGCTTTATGCTCTTTCAGAGTGTTTTTATTCACTGTAATGGTATTCTGGGCGCCTGCACTTACACAAGGCTTAATAACCAATTTATCTGTTCCAAACAGGTCAAAGAAGCGATCCTCAAAAGCTGAGCCTTTATGGAGGTATTCGGTAGGAATTACCGGAAGCCCATTTTTAGCAATGTCACTAAGATATTCTTTATGACTATTCCATTTGATAATTTCTACGGGGTTTAGGACCTTGATATTTAATTTTTCTAATTTGTTCAACCACTCTAAAAACTCAGTTAGGTGGTTGTGATAATCCCAGGGAGATTTAATCACTGCCACATTAAAACTATTCCAATCCACCATTTCATCGTTCCAAATTGCAGGAACAACATCCAGGCCCTTGCTTTTCAGAAAGGTTATAAGATCTGCATCTTCGTCATTGGTAACGCCTTGTGTAAACTTTTCCAGTTTTTTGTAACTAACTATTGCAATTTTCATTCGTTTAGCTTTTTTAATTAGAATTTTACCGGCCACACACAGAATCAATCCAATAAACTAATGCTGAAATTGAAACAACCCGGTAACCTGGTGAAAATGATGTGAATTCTTATTAAGTTTGAATTCTAATACAAAACTAAAGGTTTAATATCCTTATATCAACACAAATATGAGTACCAGATTAATCTCTTTATTCTTATGCCTGATAATTTCTATGTTATCCAGGGCACAAGGCTGGAAACAAAAGCAGTTGGACTCCGCTGCCACTGCGGCAAATATTGCTTATCTATCCCAAACAGAGAAAGATGCGATAATGTATATTAATCTTTGCAGACTGTTTCCGAAAGACTTCGAACATATAGAGCTAAGCCAATATGAGACAGACCCGGCGTATGAAGCCAGCTATCTTAAAATGTTTGCGGAATACAAAAAATCCCTGCAGCAAGACTTACTCAAAAGAGTAGCTGTAGCTGCACTGGTATTTGATGAGGTACTTTATAAAGATGCAAAATGTTACAGCACTGAAATCTCAAAGGCTGATAGAAAACCTCATGAAAGAAAAGACTGTCCTCCTTCCAATTATGCGGAATGCTTATCCTATGGCCAGTCAACCGGCCAGGATATAGCTATGCAATTACTGATAGATGCTGGAGTAACTAGCTTAGGCCATCGAATCAACTGTCTGAATAAGGAATATCATAAAATTGGTCTCAGTGCTGGTGAACATTTTGAGTGGAAGTATTGTGCAGTTGCTGAATTTATTTGGTAAGGGTAGGCTCTCAAGTTAGTTGTGTTACTGATCTGTTGGCAGATCGATAATCTCACTTCTTAACACTTTTTAATACTGCTTTATATGGTGTTTTGTCGATCGCTTCCCGAATCTTGGCTTCTGTAGTTATATGAGTATTGTACCATACTATTATCTGCCTTTTTTCTACATTTGCTGTTGATTTTATATAACCATCCACCTTTTTTAAGGAATATTCTACAATACCAACACAACAACCCTGAGTGAGCTTCTCTACATAATACTCTGCTATTTCGATCTGAGGTTTTTTTTCTGAAACCTGGCTATTCGTTTGTGCCTTACTGTAATATGGAAGAATAAGTATGAATAGGGTAATAATAGTAATCACCCACAAAAATAATTTTGAACGAAACACTCTCCCCGGCTTTACATCGGTGTCTGTTGCAATAGCACAGCACGACTGCTTTGCCGGTTGGTATGCTTTGTACAGGTTGTATCCCAGTGCCAGCAAACTTGCAATAATCAAATAAGGCTTAATACTAATAAGGAAAGTTAATTGAGCTACACCAATGCCCATAACTCCGGCTAATGCCAGCAAAGGAGATACGCAACAGGTAGATGCAAGTAAGGCTGTTAGTATGCCGCTGCCAGCGACCAATGTTTTTTTCATTTATTGATAGTTTAATGGGTGAGTAGAAAAGGAGATAACTGCAAAAACAATTATCTCCTGAATATTTAGCTGCAACAGCGACCGCTTGACTGATCAATTTTGACCTCAGGTTTATCAATCTTAGGTTCCTCACTTGGTTTGGGCACTTCTAAGGGGTGTTGCACTTTCGAAGCAGGAGTACAGCAACTATCATTTTTAATGTTAATGAGTTTTTCCCAGAAACTGCCGGTTTTTTTTTCTGTCATAGTTCGCTTTTTATTTTTGTAAAACAATTTTTAAGTTATCTCCCTTTAATTCTTCATGCTGCCAAGGTACTAGCACCATATGATCTTGTGTAATTTGCTGAATGTGGGAGAGCCAGCGTTGTTCTCCCTTTGCACGGGCCTTCAGTATTGGGTTATTAGTAGTTGTATTGCTCATACTGTTATTTACAATCCACCAGGTATTTCCAATACCCGCTCTTGAAAGATCTGCTTTAAGACGTTCAGCTTCCAATACAGGGGTTGCTTCAGGTAGTGTAACAATAATAACTTCAGTTTCTTTTCTGTCTCTTAGTCTTGGAAGAAGATTTTTAACAGATGCGGGAATGTCGCCCTGTGAGCGCTCTACCTCGCGGTGGTAGCTCTCCGTACTATCTAATAGCAGTAATGTATGTCCAGTTGGTGCTGTATCGATTATGATTACTTCTTCATCTGCTTTTTTTACAACTTCAGCAAACGCCCTAAATACGGCTATTTCTTTTGTGCATGGTGACTGAAGATCTTCAACTATATAGGCAATGTCTTCATCAGACTTCCCGTTTAACCGGGCTTTTTCAATAACTTCTTTCTTATACAATGCCAGTTCTTTATCCGGATCTATGTTACTGATAGAAAGATGTGAATTCTCCGAAATAATGAATTTCAAATGATCCGCAGGATCGGTTGTCGTTAAATGAACCTTCTGTTCTTTTTCAGAAAGACCAAGTGCCAATGCGGCTGCCATAGTTGATTTCCCAACACCTCCTTTCCCCATTGTGAAAACAACACGCTTATTGGTAACATAGAGGTAATCGATAAGATTGGTCAGGCTTTCATATGTTCCAGCGATGATATCTTCTCCAATCAGTTGAATATTATCTGAAAAGAAGAAATTTCTTAGATTATCCACTCCCGTTAGGTTATAAGAACGAAGTGGTACATAAAAAGTCTGACTTTTAGAAAGTACTTCAGGCGCATTTTCCAATGAATTAGTTTGCTTGTTAAAAAGTTCTGCGGCCAAAAAATCATCTGTTTCCGGTTGTTGTAATAAGCCATTGATTACTATCCATTGATTTCTAATCTGAAGATCTGAAAGTTCTTTGGAAGAACGGGCAACTTCCTGTAATGGTGTATAATCTGGCCTGGATACTAATATAAGTGTGGTTAAGGTTGGGTCAGACAAGCGGGATACTGCTTCTTTGTAGATGGCCTGCTTTTCTTTCATACCGGATAATTGTCCAATATAGTTGTCGGAAGGGGCATCATGACTGATATAGTTATCCCAGGCTGATGGTAGTTCCAGCATCCTGAGGGTATGACCAGTGGGAGCAGTGTCGAAGAGAATGTAATCATAATCGGCAGATTTTTCATTGCTGGTAATAATTTCTGAGAACTCGTTAAATGCGGCAATTTCTACTGTGCAGGAGCCAGAAAGTTGTTCCTCCATATTACGGAGCATCATTTCTGGCATTTTACCTCGGTATGGAGCTATAATGGATTCTTTATACTCATGCGCTGCTTCTTCCGGGTTTAGATTGGTAACAGTAAGGTTTGGTACCTTGGCAATAGCCACTCCTTTATTATTAATGTTAGTATCAAAAACATCCTGTAAATTGGATGCAGGATCAGTGCTGATTAGTAATACTTTTTTTCCATTATCCGCTAAAGCTACAGCAGTAGCACATGCCAGAGAGGTTTTGCCTACACCTCCCTTACCAGTAAAAAATATATATTTTGAGAATGATATTTCAGCAGGGAAATACGATTTTAATTGTGTCCTTTTCATAATTATATACTATTTTCTTTTACATTTTTATCTATACCAGTCCATTCCAATATCTCTGTCAGATTAGGATATCCGCCAGATTTCCTAATAAGGCTATCCACTATTGTAATAGGGAAGATTTCCATTGTCTTATCCTGTAGAAAGTCGTCTATACCAGGAATCTGGTTCAGTAAATCGGGTTTAAGAGCAGCATTGATACGCTGAAGGCTTATCCCAAATTGTTGGAGCTCTTTGGAATATGATTCCAACAGCTGGAGGTCGGAATACTGGGAAGGATTCATAAGGCTGGTCGAACAACAACCGCCTATTTCGAATATGAGCACTTTAGTTTCCATATACTTCTTTTATTAAGAAGTCGGAATTCCAATAAAAAAGACACTTAAAAAAGTGTCTTTTTTTTAAAAATCATTATTTAAGGCAATTTTCTATATCTCTGAATGGTTGACAATGCTCTTTGATAGAACAAGTGGCAAAAGCTCCATTTTTATCGTAAACTATATCACAGCATTCAATGAAGAGGTTATAGAGCTTTTCCCTGGCGCGTTGTACACGCATTTTCGCTGCAGATAATGAAATGTCGAGTTTCTCAGCTATTTTCTTCTGAGGAATTCCCTCTATATCACTCCACAAAAGAGGATCAGCATACCTTGATGGCAGTAATTGGATAATAGAGCGCATCCCATCTATAAGAATAGAGGTACTTGCTTCCTGACTTTTTTCTATTTCAGAATCATTTAAATCAACCGAGAATTCAACAATCGATTTCCCCTGCTGTCTGTAATGATCGGCGATTACATGACGAAGCGTCTGGTAAAGCCAAGCCCGGAGATTATTAATTTCGGTATTTGTTTGATGTGCCCGACTTATTCGGTACATGACTTCCTGCACGGCATCTTTGGCCAGATGCTCATCCCTTAATTGCTTAAAGGCATAAAGATACAAGGCTTGATAGAAGTCCTCGACCACTTTAATAATATCGCAGCATTTGATCATTTAATTTAGTATAATTCAGTTAGGGGATGCTAATCAATTTGATAATTTTTTAATGATGCTTATAAATATTTTTGTACAAAAGTCTGTGAGTAATCCTTAATTAGCTGTCGTACATTTCTGAATTGTTGAAGGATCTCTTCTTCAGTTCCCGTAGCTTTAGCCGGATCAGGAAAGTTTTCATGAAACTTTTGAGCGGTTGTAGGGAAAAAAGGACAGCGTTCTTTTGCATTATCACAAACTGTAATTACATAATCAAAAGGAATTTGACTGTATTCAGTAATGTTGTTGGAAGTATGATGAGATATATCAATTCCATCTTCAGCCATTATTGCTATAGCTCTTGGATTCACACCATGTGTTTCAACTCCCGCGCTATATATTTCTGCTTTATCGCCGGCAAAATATCTGAGATATCCTTCTGCTATCTGGCTACGACAACTATTACCAGTGCAGAGTACGAGTATTTTTTTCATTTTATATAGAATTAGAATAAGAATAATAGAGGAGTTGGAATTACTACCCCAACTGAGTATTGTTATGCTGTAATAAGTGGCTTTTTATAGAGCCTTTTGCGAAGCCAGAAAGCAACATTTACCAATGCAATTAATGCAGGTACTTCTACCAATGGTCCAATCACTCCAACAAATGCCTGTCCGGAATTGATACCAAATACACCAATCGCTACTGCTATAGCCAGTTCAAAGTTGTTACCCGCTGCGGTAAAGGAGATTGCTGCATTTTTAGAGTAATCAGCTCCCATTGTCTTTCCTAATAAGAAACTTACAAGGAACATAATAGCAAAGTAAATAACCAGGGGGATAGCGATTCTGACAACATCCAGTGGTATCTGAACAATGAGTTCACCTTTCAGACTAAACATTACAATGATGGTGAAAAGCAAGGCTATCAAAGTAATTGGTGAAATGAAAGGCACAAACTTATTTTCAAACCAATCCTTACCTTTCAATGCAACCAGGCCATATCTGCTAATAATACCGGCAGCAAATGGTATTCCAAGGAATATTCCCACACTTTTGGCAATTTCACCGATAGATACCGCAATAGTGATTCCTTTCATACCAAAAAAGGTCGGTAACCAGGTAATAAACACATACGCATACACGCTATATAATAATACCTGGAAGATACTGTTGAGCGCTACCAGCCCTGCTGCATACTCTCTGCTACCATCCGCCAGTTCATTCCATACCATAACCATAGCTATACACCTGGCAAGACCAATGAGGATCAACCCGGTCATATATTCAGGATATCCGTGCAGGAATAAAACAGCCAGAATAAACATCAGAACCGGCCCTATTACCCAGTTTAATAATAGTGAAAGAGATAGGATTTTAGTATTGCGAAATACTTCTCCCAGTTTATCGTATTTCACCTTTGCCAGTGGCGGATACATCATAAGTATTAGCCCTATCGCCATTGGTATATTGGTAGTTCCGGAAGAAAAAGAGTTAATGAATTCAGATGATGACGGGATTAAATATCCGATGCCCACACCTATGGCCATAGCTAAGAATATCCATAATGTCAGGTACCTGTCTAAAAAGCTCAGCTTTTTGCGTTGAGCCGGATTACAATTTTGCATTTTTTAGGTCTTTATTTCAGGCTAAAAGCGAGATAAATCAGAATTCTCCTAACAACAACCAGGAGGACAGCAAGCTGTATCAGCTGGTTTTTCAGCGTAAACTGTAATGCTGTAAATGCCTGTATTACTCTTACGAAAGGCCACAATTTCTTCTGAATTCAGATAGTTGGTAAGAATATCATCAGGTATGATAATCGTTTTCTCTTTTTGGATAATGATGTTCTTAAAGCCATTGCTGGTCATCATTCCCAGATACTCGTCTTTTTGAATGGCGCCAGAAACGCAGCCGGCGTACATTTCAGCTGCTTGCTGAATTCCAGCGGGTAATTCTCCCTGTAAAACAATATCTGAAATACTAAAATGGCCCCCAGGTTTGAGTACGCGGAAGATCTCTTTGATTACACCGTCTTTATTTGGTACCAGGTTAAGCACACAGTTACTTACAACTACGTCTGCAACATTTGCTGTAACAGGCATTTTTTCGATATCACCCTGGCGAAATTCAACGTTGTTATAATTAAGTTTATCGGCATTCTGACGGGCTTTTTCAATCATAGCAGGTGTAAAATCAATACCAATCACTTTACCTGTTTCACCTGTTTCATGTCTGGCAATAAAGCAGTCATTACCAGCACCAGACCCAAGATCTATGACGGTATCTCCTTTTTTGATTTTGGCAAATTGGGTAGGCAGGCCACAACCAAGAGCCAGATCAGCATCCGGATTGTATCCTTCCAAATCAACGTAAACGTCTGTCATGATATTATATACTTCAGTAGAGCAGCAACCGGACCCGCAGCAGGAGGATGCGTTTGTATCCTTGTCTTGCCGGGCGATCTCACTGTATTTCTGTTTAACTAATTCCTTCAGTTGTTCGTCTGTATTCATATTTCTATATCATTGTATTATTGCAATATTGCGATGATTTGTAGCAAAAAATTTTTAACAGCACTTATCCTTCAAGTCAACATCCTGAAAGAATGCATTAAATAATTCCCTGTATTGCTTCCAGACCTTTGGATTAATACAATAGCAAACGCTGGCACCTTCAATAGATCCCTGGATAATGCCGGCTATTTTAAGCTCTTTAAGATGTTGGGAAGTGGTAGCCTGTGCCAAACCAAGTTCATCCACAAGATCCCCGCATACACAGGCATTCTTTTTAACCAGATATTGCAGGATAGCAATACGGGCAGGATGTGCAAGCGCCTTAGCCATAGCAGCAATATCATTCTGCTGTTTGGTGAATAAATCAGTTTTTGTTGCTCCCATAGTTTATTGTATTATTGCAATATTACGATTGATTTCTGATTCTCCAAAAAATTTCTACTTTTTATTCAAATATAGATGGCATTTTTTTAAATAAAACAGATGATGGTCACAGAACCGGCCCGCTGTTAAACGAATCTGTTTATTCCAGCTGTACTTTCCTGTCAAATGATTTTCTATTTTTGTAAATTATTATGATAGACTTATCTCATGCTGAGAATCAGATTCAATGTGTCTCGAATTTTCAGGACCTTGTTTCTACGCCATTTAATGGAGAAATTAATGCGATTTGTTGGAATCGTAACCTAACAGGTGATTTTTCTGAGATTGTTGAAAAGGTAAAACTAAGCGGAAATATTACAATAATAGAACAAGAAGAACTCCTGGAACTTCAGCTGAGTGAGCAAGGGCAACTTGCCCGTGAAATTCTTTTAAATGATTTGAAGGAATTAACAGCACATGGGGCATTGCCAACTCTTAATGTTATTAACTACTACGAGCGGGATGATTCATACCCATTTTTTCCTACAGATGTTTACTCTTTTCATGTGGACCGCTCTCCCATACCAACCAATACTTTTTTATGCACTTATTATGGTGAGTCCAGTGAAATTTTACCAAATTCACAAGTCCGGCAGAAGGTACTTATTCCAGAAATACGAGCAGAACTCAGAAAACTATATGATGGTCCGGAAGAAGGTTTTGAATCATTTTTAAGTGAAAACTTCTTTGATCTGCATTATCAGGCTAAACCCAATTCCCACCCAATAAGCCTGGGGATTGGTAATTTATGGAGACTGGCAGTAGACCATCCTGAAAGTAAAGTTCCTCCTTGCATTCACCGAGCGCCAAAAGAAAAACCCGGGCAGAGTAGGTTGTTGCTGATTTGTTGAAACCCTTATAAAGTTGTTTTCAAAAGCTATTCTTAAAATAATCAGCTTTTCAATTCGCTCAAATTTTGAATACAATTGGTGAAATATTCTTATTACTTCTTTTGTCTGTACTGGTTTGGCGTAACTCCTACACGACTTTTAAAAAGACGTATAAAGTGTTGAGGATATTTAAAACCCAATTCAAAAGCTATTTCATTCATAGTTTTTTCACTTTCAAAAATTTCGTGTTTAGCAATTGAAATAATCTTATTCTGAATATATTCCTGAGCAGTGGTACCTGTTTCTTTTTTGATAAGATCCCCGAAATATTTTGATGATAAATGCAACTCGCCGGCAAAATATGCAACAGTTGGAAGGCCCATTGAAGTGGGGTTCTCAGAAGTGAAATAGGTATTCAGTAATGCTTCAAATTTACCTAAGATACCTTTATTGACAGTTTCCCTGGTGATGAATTGGCGATCATAAAATCTATCACAATAATTCAATAAAAGTTCAATACTGGCGGCTATTACCTTTTTGCTATGCTTATCCACTGGTTGCTGCAATTCGGCCTCTATTTTAGCAAAAAGATCTAACACCATTTCACGCTCTTTGGGAGATAAGTGAAGTGCTTCGTTTGTCTGGTAACTGAAGTAATTATGTTCGGCTATTTGTTTCCCAAGATTAGTTCCTAATAACATATCAGGATGGAATGCAAGAGCATGACCGGCAGGTTGATAATAATCGACCTTGTTTTCAATATCAATGATCTGCCCAGGGGAGACAAATACCAATGTTCCTGCCTGGTAATCATAATACTGTCGGCCATATTTCATGTCTCCGCATTTAACTTCTTTCAGGAAAATACAGTACAGATCAAAATACATTTTTGATCCGGTCCTTTCTTTAGCTTTCGAAAAATCTATTACACTTACCAATGGATGCATGGTATCGTGGTTATTGAACGAATTGTAATCGTCAATTGTCCGGAAAACAAATTCTTCTCCCATATCCTTCACTTTAGTTATCTGTTCAAATTTACATATACTAATGACCTAAATGACCTGAGACAGTAAAAAAGGTAATAGAACCAGTAATTTATCTACCAGTCTACTTTTTAAAAATATATATTGTAAATATAAATATTATGTATTTTATTGTTTGGTAATTAAATAGAGGGTTTGGTTATATGTTTGGGAATATTGGTAACAAAAACAGTAATAAGTATACTGATGGATGTTTGATGTAATCGAACTTTGTTTCTGAGGACTTTGTATATAAGCCCAAAGGCATAAAGTATGAAAACAGTAAAATTAAACAACGAAGGATGGTAAAGTGGTTGAGTGAATGAAAACAAAGATGTTTAATTACCCTTTAAATTATTATCAATGTTACCAAAAAGAACTTTAGGAAACAGTAATCTGGAAGTCTCAGCCCTGGGCTTAGGTTGCATGGGGTTGAGCTTTGGCTATGGCCCTGCCACTGACAAGAACCAGGCTATTGACCTCATCAGGGCTGCATATGAGGCTGGTGTTACTTTTTTTGATACAGCTGAATGTTATGGTCCTTTTACCAATGAAGAATTAGTAGGTGAGGCCGTAGCTCCCTTCAGAGATAAAGTTGTAATTGCTACCAAATTTGGTTTTCAGGATGGGGATTCGAAAAAAGGCCTGGATAGTAGTCCTGCAAGGATAAGAATTGTTGCAGAAGCATCACTGAAAAGATTGAGGACAGATTATATTGATTTGTTTTACCAACATAGGGTTGATCCGAATGTGCCGATAGAAGAGGTTGCCGGAACTATTCAGGATTTGATCAGGGAAGGAAAAGTAAGACATTGGGGTTTATCTGAAGCTGGTGTTTCTACTATCCGGAATGCACATGCAGTGCAACCGGTAACTGCCTTGCAAAGCGAATATTCCTTATTCTTTCGTGAACCCGAGAAGGAGATTATCCCAACACTTGAGGAACTGGGTATTGGCTTTGTACCATTTAGTCCGTTGGGGAAAGGTTTTCTGACAGGTGCTATTAACGAAACAACAAAATTCGACCCAACAGATTTCAGAAATATTGTACCAAGGTTTTCTGAGGAAAACAGGAAGGCAAATCAGGCATTGGTAGATTTACTAAAAGTCATAGCAAGTGAGAAAGGAGCAACGCCTGCCCAAATAGCATTGGCCTGGTTGCTGGCACAAAAGAGCTGGATTGTGCCTATACCTGGTACTACAAAATTGCCTCGACTGCAAGAAAATATTGGTGCTGCTTCTATTAACCTTTCCGAAGAAGATTTACGGCACATCGAAAAAGCTGCTTCCAAAATTCACATTCAAGGTGCACGATATCCTGAAAATTTACAAAGCAGGGTGGGGAAATAAAAACTAACTGAAGAAATGGTTAAAATAGTTAATTACTTATGCACGTCTGCAATAGTTCTGCTGGCATCTGTTTCTCTTAATGCTCAAAATACAAAGCAATTGTTGACGATAGCCGGGCAAGGCAGCTTTATGGTTGGGGGATCTGTGATTACAGTGCCAGGCACTTTCGACCTAAGCAGCGCATTGAAACCACAAGGTCAAACCTTTCATGGTGATCATGCTTATGTATTTTACCAGATTCCTGTTAATGCGCATAAGTATCCACTTGTTTTCCTGCATGGTGCCGGGCAATCAAAGAAAACATGGGAATCGACCCCCGATGGAAGAGAAGGGTTTCAAAATATTTTTTTGAAACGTGGTTTCAGTGTTTATCTGCTAGACCAACCAAGACGTGGAGATGCTGGCAGAAGTACTGTTCCGGCAACTATAACCCCGGTACCGGATGAGCAATTTTGGTTCACGCAATTTAGAATAGGTAATTATCCTGATTACTTTCCTAATGTACAGTTTCCAAGAGATAGTGCTTCGTTGGAGCAGTTTTTCCGTCAAATGACTCCCAATACCGGAAGCTTTGATGGTGATATTGTGTCAGATGCCTGCTCCGAGATATTTAATAAAATTGGCGAAGGTATCCTGGTCACTCATTCCTAGGGCGGAGGCCCAGGTTGGCTTACAGCCATCAAAAATGAAAAGGTTAAAGCTGTTGTGGCTTATGAACCTTACAGTGGCTTCGTGTTTCCAGAAAACGAACTACCACAGCCGATTGAATCAACAGGCCTTTTCGGCGAGCTTAAGGGGGTAGGCGTTCCTCTGAATAATTTTCTAAAGTTGACTAAAATACCAATTGTTGTTTATTACGGCGATAATATTTCTAAAGAGCCAACAACTGTCTGGAATAAAGATCACTGGCGTGCAGGTCTGGAAATGGCCAGGATCTGGGCTGCAACAATAAATAAGCATGGAGGTGATGCAACGGTAGTTCATCTTCCTGAAATCGGAATATATGGGAATACTCACTTCTTGTTTTCGGATTTAAATAATATTGAAGTTGCCAATCTCCTATCTAAATGGATTAAAGAAAAAGGCCTGGATAAGTGATAAGGTAACCAGAAACCAGGCATGTAAGAGAATAAAAAAATATGGATTGTATAATCTAAGTGCCTATAAACAACACAATCTTTAAGCCTGGTTGAAAATAAATGAATATAAGATCCTGGTAGATTAAGAAATTAAAAGCTTTAAAATATAGTGAAATGAAAAACGTAAAATTCATGCTGTTGAGCACAGTGATGGGAGCAAGTGTTGTGTCTTCAGCGCAAACAAAACCAGAAAATCCATTTGGTTTAGTGTATGAAGGTGCGATTACTGAAAATATGCCAGGAAAAGTAAATATTCATGCTGTTATATATACGCTAAATGGAATTGAGATTGCTGCTAATGTTTATACTCCTGTAGGATATGATTCGACCAGAAAGTACCCTGCCGTAGTAGTGGCACACCCTAACGGTGGGGTAAAAGAACAAACAGCTGGTTTGTATGCACAACGTTTGGCTGAAGCAGGATATATAACTATTTCAGCTGATGCGGCTTATCAGGGAGCCAGTGGTGGAAAACCACGGAATGTAGATAAACCTTCAA
The DNA here is from genome assembly GCF_003419895.1 of Chitinophaga silvatica. GTDB lineage: Bacteria > Bacteroidota > Bacteroidia > Chitinophagales > Chitinophagaceae > Chitinophaga > Chitinophaga silvatica. The sequence goes on from NZ_QPMM01000001.1 coordinate 733,963, forward strand.
ACCGAATTGAAGATATTCATGGTATGGCAGATTTTATTAGTCATTATCCTGGTGTAGATGCAACTCGTTTAGGAGTTCTCGGTATCTGTGGTGGTGGTGGTTATACTTTGAAAGCTGCCCAGAGCGATAAACGTATCAGAGCTGTTGCTACATTAAGTATGTTTAATTCCGGGGAGGTGAGACGTAATGGATTTCAGAATTCGCAGGTAGGAACTATTCAGGATCGTTTAAAGCTGGCATCAGATGCTCGTACACAGGAGGCTGCAGGAGGAGAGATTATTTATATGGGTACAGGTAAAATTACAGAGGAAGAAGCAGCAAAGATACCTACTGATTTGTACCGGGAAGGTTATTTCTATTATGGTAAAACTCACGCGCACCCCAATTCAACTTTTAAATATACCATGAGTAGTTTGCTCGACCTTATGACCTTTGATGCAAATACAAATATGGATCTGATTAATCAGCCCTTGTTGATGATAGTGGGTAGTAAGGCCGACAGCCGTTATATGACAGATGAAGCATTTCCAAATGCAATCAATGCAAAAAGTAAGGAATTGTTTGTAATCGAAGGAGCAACTCACATTGAAACCTACTGGAAAGCTGAATATGTTAACCAGGCAATAACCAAACTGGTTGATTTTCTGGGGAAAAACATATAGAATGAAGAGCGGTATTTTAATTTAAATACTATTTATCCTCAAATATTTTAAATGCTAACTGATATGAAGAAATCTACACTTCCTTTACTCCTGATAATTGTAATTGCTAACTTTTCATTTGCACAAACATCTTCACAGGATCAGGAAATCATAAAGCTTAGTAAAGAAAAATGGAAGTGGATGGCAGATAAAAATATTGATGTATTAAATGACCTTTTTCATGATAAATCGGTCTTTATGCATATGGGTGGTGCCTGGGGAAAAGAACAGGAACTTAAAGTTATTAAGAGTGGAAACATATGGTATAAAAAGGCTGATATTCATGAAGTATCTATAAATATCATTGATAATACAGCTATCCTTCTTAATAGAATTGATTTATTAGCTGTGGTAGGTGGAAATGAGGTGACCAATCCATTTATGGTAACAGAAGTATATATCAAACAAGATAATTCCTGGAAATTAGGATCGCTCTCATTCACAAGATTACTTACTGCTCCCGGGAATAATAGTCATTGATACAATGATTAGTTGCGAAGAGGTTTGTTGTAAAAATAGAAAATGAAACAGATTTTTAGACTTCTTATACTATTCACAGTCTTCGGTATTTTACCAATCATGCTGTGGTCTCAGAATATTATGAATGATACACTTACTTTAAACGCTAAGCAGAAAGCTGTAGTTGCAATTGCAGCACTTACAGCAAAAGGTGATTTGCCGGCATTAAAATCCAGTTTAAGCCAAGGGCTGGAATCAGGGCTTACTGTTAACCAGATCAAGGAGGTATTGATACACATATATGCATACGCTGGATTTCCGCGGAGCATACGTGGGTTGCAAACTTTTATGACTATCCTGGATGAACGAAAAGCCAATGGAATTGTTGATATAGTAGGCATCGACGCCTCACCAATTAATGAAGATAGTAGCAAATATAATCGCGGAAAACAGGTTTTAGAAAACCTAACTGGAGTAACAGATAATTTATCCAAAACAGGATATGCGGCATTTGCGCCAACTATAGAAAAATTTCTCAAAGAACACTTGTTTGCTGATATATTTGAACGTGATATCCTCTCTTATTCAGAAAGGGAACTGGCAACAATATCAGTATTAAGCAGTATTGGAGAAGTTGAGCCAATGCTATATTCTCATTTGAATATTTGCTTAAACGTAGGCCTGAAACCTGGTCAATTACATCAGTTTGTAGGTATAATTAACCAGATAATTGGTGCAAATGAAAGTATTGTAGCTCAAAGAGTATTGGATGAAGTACTAAAAAGTAAAAACTAAAACCTTCTATTACAACTAATTGTTGTGCAAACTTAAAATATGAGACGAATCTTTTTGTATCTGTCATTACCTGTTTGGGTTGTATATGGAGCTTGTAATGATGGGAATCAAAATCGGAATATAGTCCATAAAGAGTTGGGCCTAAGTTTAGTATTTCCAACAGGGGATCTTATTACCAATGATAATTTTACAGGAACGGCATACCTATATTCTCTTGTTGAAGGTGATAGTATTAATGGTAACAGTGTAGGAAATGTCACCTTTGAACCTGGAGCTAGAAGCAAGTGGCACCTACATCCGGCTGGCCAAATACTATTAGCGATTGATGGAGTAGGGTATTATCAGGAGAAAGGAAAAACAAAAGTTATTCTTCGAAAGGGTGTTGCAATTAAATGTCCTCCAAATATATTGCACTGGCATGGCGCAAGCATTGATAGCCCTTTTGTCCAGATTGCTATTACAGGGCGGGAGAAGGGGCCTACTCAATGGTTTGACACTGTTTCAGAAGGTGAATACAACAGTGCGCCTACGCATTAATTTTTTCCTTTAAATATAATTATTGCCTCCTTTGAGTATTAAAAATAATGGGATATGTAAGTGATGTGAAAATTTGAATTGATTTGGACTTCTTAATCTTGTGTATACGCTAATTATCCATGAGGTGCTAATATTGCCTTAATATCTCTCAATTTGCCCCGTTTATCTAAACATTCGTCCGCTTTATCAAAGTAATTATTTGAATAAGTGACAGTATCTTTGCGCCAGCTGGTGCTAAAGTAAAACTAAATCTTCTTACAGTTTATTATTTTAGCAGATTAACATAATTTTGTGAAAAATCCAAACGAGGAAGAGTAATGCAAAAACGATTAATAATGGTTTTTTTAATAGCAGTCTGGTTTTGCCAGCTGTCTGGCCGTTATCTCGTTATGCTCAATTTCTACCTGAATCAGGATTATATCGCCCAAAACCTTTGTGAAAACAGGGATAAGCCACAGATGCACTGCAATGGTAAGTGCCATCTTGCTAAAAAACTGAACGAAGAAGACAAAAAAGACCGGGAAAATCCTGAACGGAAAATGGAAAACAAAAATGAGCTTTTCAATGCACCGGTTTTTGCAATAATAAATCTTTCCATTAATAATTATTCTAATACTGAGATCGATTTTAATTCTCCACGATCAATCGGTTACCCAATAGATCAGCCTTCTGCAGTGTTTCGCCCTCCCATTGCCTAATACACACTTATTTCTTTAGTAATCTTTATTTCAATCGGGACTTACTTCCGTGTTTTTTCGCGTGCACTTCATAACGTGTACCTGCGAATACAAGACGTATTGTGTTTAACAAAAAGATCTGCATACCCGTGCAGGTAAGGAATCCTATTATCTGAACTTTTTTACAATCAATTTTTATGAAAAGAATTTTAACACTGGTTACTATATCTGCCTTATTCCTTGGTTCTTGCAGCAAGGATGATAAGAAAGACAATATTTCCCCGATCGGACAGGCAACTCTGACTTTCGACTCCAGAGTGAATACCGAAGATTTTGCGTTGAATAAAGACTTTACCATTGGTGGTACCAAATATAAATTTACACAACTTCGCTATTGGGTTTCTAATGTTTCCCTGATAAATGATAAAGGCGAAACCTATAATGTTCCTAATTCATATTTCCTGCTGGAAGAAAATAATGCAATCGACGTACAAGGTGGTGCATTCAGCTACCCGGCCAGAAAAAGAGAAGAGGTAACCATTAGCGATATTCCTGCAGGTAACTACAAGGCTGTATCTTTTTCTATAGGTGTGGATGCAGAACATAATGATAATCTCAGCCTTCAGGCTGGTGAATTGTCTCAGCTCAATGGAATGACCAATATTTCCTGGATGTGGCATACCAGCTATATCTTCTCTTCCCTGAAAGGTTCGCGTATCGTTGGTACTGATACTACCGGCATCACCGTTGAAACAGGGCTAAATACCAACTACCGCTCCTTAAAAGTGGACTTGCCCGCAGCTGTTGCCATTGGTGGAAAAACTGCTTCAATTAAGTTTAATGTAGACGTAACTAAGATCATTGAGGGCCTGGACCTGGCTAAAACTCCTGTAATCGGTGCCTCTCAGAAAACTGAAATGACATTGGTTGCAGATAACTACAGTAAGAAAGCAATTTTGGTATCAGGTACTTCGAACAAATAAATGAGGCAATACACTTTCATATTGTATGTGCTCGGCATGCTGATATTTAGCTGTAAGAAAGCCAATATCATCCCGGAGCCACAGGCTTACCGCCTGGAGGTTCCGGCTGATTTTCCTGGAGTTCCGGTATTTGCTGATAATGTGATGAGCCGGCAAGGTGTGGAATTAGGACGAATGCTTTTTTATGATAAACGTTTGTCTGGTAATAACCAGATTTCATGTGCTTCCTGCCATCATCAATCATTGGCTTTTTCAGACGGATTGGCTTTAAGTACACAAGGCTTTTCCGGAAAGCAATTACCAAGATCTGCACCTGCCTTGATGAATCTGGCCTGGGAAAATAATGGCCTCTTTTGGGATGGAGGCTCTACCAACCTGGAATCACAGGCTTTCGGCCCGCTCACCAACGAAGATGAGATGCATCAGAACCTGGAAGAATTGGTGTATGAACTCCAACAAATACCAGCTTATGTTAAAAAATTTAAGGCGGTATTTGGCGATGACATTAAAACAGGATACATAGCTATGGCACTTGCACAGTTTCAACGAACATTGGTTACTGGAAATGCTCCATACGACCGGTACCGCAGAGGTGAACCAGGTGCAGAGATTACAGCCCAACAAAAAATTGGACTGGCTCTCTTTCAGCAACATTGTGCTACCTGCCATGCAGGGGTGCTGTTCACCGATAATGAGTACCACAACAATGGCATAGATGCAGATTTTACGAATGATGCACTGGAAGGACTCTTCCTGGGCCGATTTCGCATAACATATAACCTGGCAGACCTGGGGAAATTTAAAACACCCACCCTTAGAAATATAGCCTTAACAGCACCATATATGCATGATGGTAGATTCAAGGATTTGGCTGCAGTATTGCAACATTACGCAGATGGTGTGAAGAGGTCCGCAACTACAGACGCAAAGCTATATACCAACGGACAACCAGGACTTAGATTATCCAAAGCCGAACAGGAAAATATCATTGCTTTCCTGCAAACGCTTACAGACGATACATTTATTAACAATAGGGCTTTTAGTGAGCCCGCCCTTCCTTAGATAATATTTTTATGAAAAATATTTATGCAATCATTTTTTCCTGTTTTACAGCAGCAACATTTTTTACAAGTTGTTCTAAAGACAAAACAGTTGCACCTTCAGGTGATAATACTGTGAAAACAACATTATCCATTCAGTTTGACAACATTGTGGGGGATAAAAACCTGCAACTTGGAACTGGTACCTACACCAATGCAGTTGGTGAACAGTTTAAAGTAGACTTCCTGAAATATTATATCACCAATATCAAGGTGAAAAATTCAAATGGTGTAGAATACACAGTGCCTAAAGATAGTAGCTATTTCCTGGTGAATGAGGCTGATGGTGCTTCGCAATTTGTGAAAGTGCGCGTGCCGGAAGGGGATTATACTTCCCTTACATTTATCCTTGGTGTGGATAGTCTCACCAGTGTAATGGATGTTAAAAAAAGAACCGGTGTTTTAGACCCTTCTGGTGGAATGGATGAAGGCATGTACTGGGAATGGAATATGGGCTATATCTTCTTTAAAATGGAAGGAACATCCAATGTAGCCCCTGCAGATCCAAGTGGACAGCACAAATTTCGTTATCATATCGGAGGTTTTGGTGGATATAATGCACCAACTATAAATAATATTAAAACAATCACTGTAGATCTTACAACAGCCGGTATTGCCAAGGCAAGAGTTGGAAGAGAGGCAAATATTCATCTGATGGTAGATATCCTTAAGATGTTTAACGGTAAAACTAATGTAAGTATTGCCACTTATCCTACTGTCATGTTTGCTGATTTTAGCGCTACGATTGCTGACAACTACAGCAAGATGTTTACTCACGATCATACAGAAAATTAAATCTCTGCAAATGCGTAAATATTATTGGTGTGTTGCAGCAATGATAGCTTTTTTGATCTGGTCTTGCCAGAAAGATAAAAACCAGGAACCTGCATTTGAAGGATTTGTGCAGCCTGCAGGTTTTCCGGTTCCAACATATAATGTAGCCGGAAACCCTGTTACCAAAGCAGGCTTTGAACTGGGACGTAAATTGTTTTATGAACCCAGGTTATCCAGGAATAATACGATTTCCTGTGGTTCCTGTCATTTACAAACATCCGCATTTACACATCATGGGCATGATATCAGTCATGGGATTGATGATCGTCTGGGGAGCCGTAATGCCCCGCCAATCATGAACCTAGCCTGGAATACAACATTTATGTGGGATGGGGGCATCTTTGACCTTGACCTGCAACCCGTTGCGCCCATTACCAATTTTGTGGAAATGGATGAAAAAGTGAGTAACGTTCTGGAAAAATTACGCAATACTTCTCCATATCCTGAATTATTTAAAAAAGCATTCGGGAGCAGCGATATTACAACCGCCACAATGATGCAGGCCATGTCGCAATTTATGATCATGGTAATCAGTGATCAGGCTAAGTACGACAGCGTAATGCGTGGATTGGCTTCTTTCAGCGAAGATGAAAATAAAGGATATGCCATCTTCCTGCAGAAATGTAATTCCTGTCACAAGGAGCCATTGTTTACCGATCATTCTTTCCGTAATAATGGTATTGGTGCAGGGCCGAATAATGATTCCGGCAGATTTGCTATTACACTGAATCCTAAAGATATGTATGCCTTTAAAGTACCAAGTCTGCGTAACCTTGCTTATACGGCACCTTATATGCACGATGGCAGGTTTTATACACTACAAGGTGTGTTAACGCATTATACCTCTGAGGTAGCAGATATGCCTACATTGGATCCCTTACTGAAGACAAATGGAACACCAGGTATTTCCCTCACCTCACAGGAACAGGCTCAGTTACTGGCATTTCTCAATACACTAAATGATAAGAAATTCATTACTGATACAAGGTTTTCACAGGAGACTCAATAATTAACTAAAAATATTTTGTATGAAACGACTATTGCTACTGGTAACGTTAATGGTTATATGCTGTTATGAAGTTCGTGCGTGTGATATCTGCGGCTGTGGAGTTGGTAGCTATTATATCGGCATTCTGCCAGACTTTAAAAAACGCTTTGTTGGATTAAGATATCAATATAAAACATTGACATCTCATTTAGGTCCGGGTGGTACGACTTCATACCTGACCACAGCAGAAACATACCAAACTGCAGAATTATGGGGAGGCTGGAATATTGGTAAACGATTCAGAGTAATTGGTTTTGTACCAATTAATTTCAATAGCCGCGAAAACCAGGGCAATACTATGAGCAGATCAGGCCTGGGTGATATCGCTGTAGTAGGATACTATCAATTGTTGGACGACCAACACACTGTCGGTAATAAGTTACTGGTACAATCTCTTTGGATAGGGGGAGGATTTAAACTACCTACCGGTAAATATGAACCAGCAGAGCATAAGGAAAATGAAGATGCTCCCAATAACTTCCAATTGGGTACAGCTAGCACGGATTTTACGCTAAATGCCATGTATGATGTTAGGTTGATGGATTTTGGTATAAATGCTAATGTCAGCTATAAAATCAATACGAATAATAAATACGATTATCAATACGGAAACAAATTTACAGCTAATCTGCTGGCTTATTACAAAATCAAGCTTGCAAAAAATTTAACTGTTGCACCTAATGCAGGTATCCTGTATGAAACTGCCGCAAAAGATGTTGAGGCTAAGAAAATTTCGGTGGATATTTCCGGTGGCCATAGCCTAATGGGAACTCTGGGAGCAGAAGCAACTTTTGCCAGCTTTTCTGTTGGAGCTAACTTTCAGCCCGTATTATCCCAGCAGCTGGCTGATATGAGAATTAAAGCCGGCAACAGGGCAATGGTTCATTTTACCTATCTGTTTTAAGAAAAACTTTTGGGAAATCAAAAGTCTCTTCCAATGCAGATGATAGTCTCCATTATACCTGCATTCTATTTTAAACCACCCATTTCCTGAGTCATACTCATATGGAATAGTTTTAATAGCGATTGTACATGAAAACAGTTGAAATACCTGTTTTTTCTCTTGAAAAATCTAATGCGACAACTGATGCATGTTGGTTAGGTGAGATAAATGATTTATTGCGCAACGGGCCGGTAAGACTAGAGTGTCATTTGCTAGTTTTTATTACAAGTGGTAGCCTGAACGTTGTTATAGACGGAACATCAATTTCCTTACAAAAGGGGGAATTGATTTATGTAAGGTCGGGGAGTATTGTCAAAATTACTATAAGTCCTGATGCTGCTGGTACCTGCGTTTGTTTTACGGAAGCATTTATGTTTGGAAAATATGATCGCGTTCTTACCGATTATGCTGTTTTTCAACGATCATATTTCCATGTAGATCAGTACAAAGATAAGCAATATGCCAGGTACGAATCGCTCCTGGTGCTTATGAAAGCGGAGTTTCATGAACAGCAGGCAAATACGGGAAGTGTGTTGCGTTCTTTCTTAAATATTTTACTTTGCAAACTGGATCGTGAAATTCTTGACGATCATAAAATATATCAGCAGCGTATTCCTAAAGAAAAGATAAGGGAGTTTAAATATCTGCTGGAAAAGTACTTTGCAACTCATCGTTCGGCATCGTTCTACGCTTCTAATCTGAATATAACCACTAACTACCTGAATAAGCTTTGTCAAAACCAGGAAGGAATGTCATGCGGGGATATGATAAGGCGTAGAATCATTGTGGAGGCACAACGACTCCTTCGCTATACGGCATTATCTGTAATTGAAATTGCTCAGCAACTGGAGTTTGAAAGTAGTTCCTACTTTATTACATTTTTTAAGAGAAATGTTGGTATTACACCAGAACGGTTCCGAAAAAACAATAAAAAGTAGCTGTATGTCTAATTATCAAATAGGTGAAATAATTACAATCAGGAACCAGCTTTGAATAATTTTCGGATTAGATTAGTACCTATGCTTAAGGCGCATTATGTTGCTCATAGAGATAAATACCGGATCATTCAAAATGATCCGGTATTTTCTTGAATATTGTTTATTTCAAATAGATTAAAATCTTTCTTCCCCTGGAAAATAAGGCTTAAAATATACTTTAATTATTCAAAGAATTTAACGATGCCAGTCTCCAGGTGATACATGCCACCTACTATTTTAATAGCCCCATTATTTACCAATTCAGTGATGATTGGACTTTCTGCGGTTATTTGTTCGATGACATTACGTACATTGTTTTCTGTAACCTTTGTTACAAATGCTGGATTCTTTCCATTTCTGTTTTCTGGTGGTGTTGATGTATCACTATCGATAGCTGGTTTTATCTTATTTAATAACTGGGTGAGTTGGCCCAGGTGCACATCATCGCAAGCACCTTTTATGGCTCCGCATTGCGTGTGGCCTAATACCACAATTATTTTTGTACCTGCCAGCTGTGTACCAAACTCCATGCTGCCTACAATGTCCTGGTTCAGAACATTACCGGCTATACGTATACTGAATATATCTCCCAAACCCTGATCAAAGATAAGTTCCACAGAGGTACGTGAATCCATACAACTAAGGACGGTTGCAAAAGGATATTGTCCATCTCTGGTGGCATTCACCTGGCTTAATAAATCCCTGTTTGCTCTCAGGTTATTTACAAATCTTGAATTGCCTTCTTTAAGATATTGAAGCGCCGTAGCTGGTGTAACGTTACTTTGGGCTTCTTTGGAATGCTTATACATATATTATGGTTTGAAAGTAAAAAACGAGATGTCAAAAAGCTGTACCTCTTCTTTAAAATGTAAAGATATTGAACTATTTTAAATGATAGTAATACTATTATTTTTTAAAGTAAGGTTATAAATCAGGAAGGGTCTGCTATTAATTTGTATTTTTACCTATTAATGCATTAACGTATGGAGCTGCAGTTACAGATAAAAATGAATCCCAAGCTTTACCTGAGAGATCCGGATGGCACCGATCTTGGACGTAATATTATTAAGCATGGAATACAATTGATTCACGATATTGGTTTTGAAGACTTTACTTTTAAAAAGCTGGCAATTGAAATTGGAACTACTGAGGCCAGCATCTATCGCTATTTTGAAAATAAACACCGGTTACTAACTTATATCACTACCTGGTTCTGGACATGGTTGGAGTACCAGTTAATATTTCATACAAATAATCTTAAACATCCAAAAGAAAAAATAGATATCATTATAAGGCTGCTAACCTTTCAGGTGCAGGACAAATTTATAGTGGAGTATATAAATAAAAGTACTTTGCATGCAATTGTGATATGTGAAGGAGATAAATCATACCTTACCAAACAGGTGACTGCTGATAATAAGTCGATGTTATTTAAGCCATACAAAGATCTTTGTCACCGTATTGCGGAGATTTTTCTGGAACTAAACCCGGATTTTCCATTTTCACATTCACTGGCAAGCACCTTAATTGAAACGGCTCACAGACAATTGTACTTTAAAGAACACCTTCCAAGTCTTACAGATTTTGGCAAATCCAAGGAAGTAAAACCTTTATTCAGTTTTTTACAGCACCTGATTTTTACAGCATTGAATAAATGATTAATAAAAACAGCTCTTTCACAATGTAAAATGGGTCTTTCGATTTCACAAATCGGGAAGAGTTACCAAGCAGTATTTAGATTGTGTTTAAATCTGTATTCACAGAAATTAAAGAGCACAAGTAGACATCACTATCTAAATATCCATTGTATATATTTGCTTCTTATATCGGCCCGGCGACATTCCTGTTACTTTCTTAAATATCTTGGAGAAGTAAAATACATTCTCAAAACCGGTTTGGTTAGCAATTTCGGCAAAGGTCATTTGTGTTGTTACCATTAGATATTGGGCCCGCTCAATTCTTTTTTCCTGTATATATTTTGCAGGTCTTTCTCCGGTATGTTGAAAAAAGAGGCGTGAAAAATAATCTGTATGCAGATTTGCTCTTTGCGCCAGAAAATTTACAGTAAGCTCATGCTGGAGGTTTAATTGAATATAACTGATTGAATTCAGGATTTTTGCAGGTATCTGGAGTGTCTCAGATCTGAATATTTCTTGTGTTAGAAAGCGTGAAACTAGCTGAAGAAGAATGCCATGCGTTTCTGTAAAAGTCGACATATTCTGCCGGTTATTTAATTCCTGATATGCTTTATAAAAAGTGTTTTTTTCATACACCTTAGGATTGTCGGAACCATTAATACCTCTGCCGGGGTTTATTTCCAAAAGGCGTTTGAAATTAAGTATATCGATGTCTGTCGCTTTTACCTTCAGCATTGATCTGTTATGCTCGAATAGAGATATGCCATCAGACGACTCCTCAAAGAATTGCACAAAATACTGGCTAAGATAGTTGGAACATAGAAGGTTGCATAGCGTGAAGCTGGGGATTATATATAAAAATCCGGGTTCTAGTATTATCCTGTCTGTTGTATTAAATATTTCTCCTTCACCTGCATCTATATAATATATCCTGAAATATGGGCTGATCACGTTTTTGTAATTCCATTGAGAATTGAGTTTAACGTAGTCAATATTTAGTAAAGCGAAAGTATGTTTTAGTACTCTTTTGATCATATTATAAATATCTGAGACGATTTACATGCTGATACCTTATACACTAGTCTGATATCATTTTTAAGGTTGATTTTGATCCTCTTATTTTTCGGCTTCAGGAAGTTAATATAAAAGAAAAAGGCGGATTTGTATAAAAAAAAGTCCTATTTGACCAAATGTATCGTAGTTATTTCGAAGTAAGTTTGACCTAACAATAATGGACACCCGTTTGAGGGTTATGATCAACACATAAATTAAATTCCATGAAAAGAAGAACGTTGATAAAAGGCCTGGCCACTGGGCTCTCATCTTTATACTTGCCTAAAACTTACGCACACAGTTTGCTTACTCAAGCAATTCCACGTATGGCTCCAGGGCCATTTAAGCCAACCTGGGATTCATTGGGGCAATACCAGGTACCTGACTGGTTTAGGGATGCAAAATTTGGCATATGGGCGCATTGGGGCCCTCAATGTCAGCCCGAACGCGGCGACTGGTATGCTCGCGGAATGTATCAGGAAGGCGGTGATCAGTATAATTATCATATCCAGAAATATGGGCATCCTTCTAAATTTGGGTTTAAGGATGTAATCAACGACTGGAAGGCCGAAAATTGGCATCCTGAAGAATTATTAACCCTATACAAGAAAGCTGGTGCAAAGTATTTTATGGCCCTAGCTAATCACCACGATAATTTTGACCTCTACGATAGTAAATATCATCGATGGAATTCTACAAAACTGGGCCCTAAAAAAGATCTCATCGCTGGTTGGGAGAAAGCTGCCAAAAAACATGGTTTGTATTTTGGTGTTACTGTTCATGCTTCCCATGCCTGGACGTGGTATGAGGTGGCACAACGGTCAGATAAAAACGGGCCTATGGCCGGTATCCCTTATGATGGAAAACTGACAACAGCAGATGGTAATAATACATGGTGGGATGGTTATGATCCGCAGGAATTATATGCCCAAAACCATGTACTGAGTAAGGATAGTTTGAATGATAATAGCATGGGAGGGTATTGGGACTGGGGAAATGGTGCAAATGTTCCTGATAACGCCTATTGTGATAAATTCTTAAACCGGACAATTGATCTCATAGATAAATACAAACCCGATCTCGTTTATTTTGATGATAACGCATTACCACTGTGGCCTGTAAGCGATGCTGGGCTGAAAATAGCTGCACATCTCTATAACACCAGTATCAAAAAACATGGAAAATTACAGGCTGCTCTTTTTGGAAAAATGTTGAATGAACAGCAACGTAAATGTATGATATGGGATATAGAACGTGGGCAAAGCAACCAGATAGAACCTTTCCCTTGGCAAACCGATACCTGTATTGGTAATTGGCATTATGATCGCCGTGTTTTTGAAAACAAAAGCTATAAAAGTGCCAAAACTATAATACACACACTGGTCGATATTGTAAGTAAAAATGGTAATCTTCTGTTGAATATTCCGTTACGTGGAGATGGAAGTATCGACAGTGAAGAACGCGCAGTTGTAGAACAAGTTGCTGCCTGGATGCAGGTTAACAGCGAAGCAATTTATAGTACAAGACCATGGAAAGTATTCGGAGAAGGACCAGCTACTGAATCAGTGACTGCTTTGAGCGCTCATGGCTTTAATGAGGGTAAAGGCAAGCCATATGTGGCTGAAGATATTCGTTTTACTACCAAAGGGAAAACGCTTTATGCTACCCTGCTGGGATGGCCGGAAAAAAATACTATTACAGTGCAGTCGCTGGCAACTAATAATCAGGTAGGAAAAGTTAGCCGGGTAAGCCTCCTGGGAAACCATCATCTGCAATTTCAACAAACATCTGAAGGCTTAAAGGTACAATTACCTGAAGCTGCTCCATGTAAAGAGGCTTTTGTATTAAAGATTGAAGGAGCAATTGTTTAAGTGTAAGAACATGCTTTGCGGTTAAAAAATTGTGCGAAATTTAGCGCTACCTGATTTCATTATCCCCGTAGGATTTGATAAAGATATGAAGAACGGTGGCTCGATTAATGTCGGGTTTACTTTCCTTTTTTTATAAATTTATATAAAGTCATGAAAAAGCATTGTCTGGCCCTTGACCTAAAAAATGACCCTCAATTGATTGCGGAATATGAAAATTGGCACAAATCAGAAAATGGTTGGCCTGAGATAAGGAAGAGTATTGTTGATGCCGGGATTATAGAAATGGAAATTTACAGGACTGGGAATCGTCTGATGATGATTATGGTAACGGATGAAACATATAATGAATCTGCTAAAGCTGCATCAGATGCGGCCAATCCGAAAGTTGGGGAATGGGAACAACTAATGTGGCGATTTCAGCAACCATTACCATGGGCAAAAGAAGGAGAGAAGTGGGTGGAGATGAAACAAATCTTTCAACTATAAAAAATAATATGAAAACAATAGTTTGTGAAAGGCCTGGAATACTATCTCTTTTACACACAGAAAAGCAAAAGCCTGAAGAAGGGTACGTTCAAATTAGAATTCGCCGGATTGGAGTTTGTGGAACGGATCTTCACGCCTATGAAGGCACACAACCCTATTTTAATTATCCACGGATTTTAGGACATGAACTTTCCGGTGAATTAGTAGACACTAACGGAGCTGAAGGTTTTTCAACAGGTGACATAGTGACATTTATTCCCTATTTCAGTTGCGGTGTTTGTATTGCATGTAAGAGCGGAAAAAGTAATTGCTGTGTTAAAATCAATGTTTGTGGAGTGCACATTGATGGGGGGATGACAGAGTATCTTAATGTACCAGCTTCTTCACTGGTACATGGCAATGGCCTTGGATATGATGAACTTGCGTTGGTAGAACCCTTAGCTATTGGAGCACATAGTATCAGGAGAGCGGATGTAAAGCCAGGTGAATATGTGGTAGTTATTGGTGCTGGCCCTATTGGATTGGGAATTATGGAATTTGCACGTATTGCAGGAGGGAAAGTTATTGCTGTTGATGTTAATGCAAACAGATTGGCATTTTGTAAAGAAGTATTGAAAGTTGATCATGTTATTAATGCATCCGTCGAAAACGTAGTGGAACAATTGGCATCTATCACGAGTGGAGATATGCCCACAATAGTTATTGATGCTACCGGTAATCTGAGTGCCATTAATAACAGTTTTGAATATATTGCTCATGGTGGCAGATATATACTCGTTGGCCTGCAAAAAGCGAATATTAGCTTTAGCCATCCGGAATTTCACAAACGTGAAGCTACCTTAATGAGCAGCCGTAATGCCACACAGCAGGATTTTGAATACGTTATTACATCTATCAAAAATGGTCAAGTAAAGCCTTCTAATTATATCACTCATCGTATTGCATTTGAAGAGATTACAGAAGAATTTAAAAATTTGTTAGACCCGTCAAATAATGTGATTAAGGCGGTAATTGAATTGACTTAACTATTAAAGTGTTTTGGATAGAAAAGGTAACCCTATTATTAGGTGTAATATAGCAGTAAGAAGTCAATATTCTGGCTGCATGCGTGCCCTATTGTTGATTGGTGGAACTGAATAATTTGTTATGTTTTAGTTACTTTATTTATTACTTTTAATATAACCTTTATTTCAGTTCTATGAGAACAGTTTTTCACATAGCAACCTGTATACTTTTGTTTGTATGTCGACCTGCCGTTGCCCAATCTGTTAATAATAAAGGCGATCTGTTATATCTTAAATTGCAAACTTTGAATAATAGTGATTTTTCTGTTTATGCAGATTATTTTGCATCCAGATTATTACCTCCCGGATCGAAATTTATTTTACCGGGTACAGTAGGCGAATCCTATGCTATATACGAATTTGCACTTGACGGATACCAGGAATTAAGAGAAAATTACAGCAGGAAACTGATACCTGATAGCATTTACCAGTTATATGCAACTACCAATGAAATTAACGGGGTAGATACTACCAATTATTTGCCTTATCCAATCAGACACCGAATACATATTTTACTTTATTCCCTGCCAACAGGACATTATCAGTTGATTCCTGATACAAATAATAATGATGATTTCAGTGATGATGAAATTTATAACCTGAGCAAGGACGATTTCAAGGATGGTAGCTTTAAAATAAAAAACGTTAGATTTTATAATATTGAATATGCTCAGCACAAGCAGTTGTTTAAGCTGGGCCATACTTTTAACATCAATCTTAAAGCGAAAGAGATCTCCGATGGTGAAATAACTCTGGAAGATCTGAAAGTTTCGAGTATTGAAAACCCTGCAGTGCAATTTGGATACTTCGCGGTTGGTCAGAATAAGTATTATGTATTGTTGTTTATTAATTCTGTATGGATGGATATTAATTATAAAGCCAATCCGAATATTCTAATATTTGAAAATAACCTGCCTGCAAATTTAAATGGAATAAACGGTACCGCTTTTTTTAACCGGCTCAAAGACACCATTTATACTACTTCTGCACTTTTTAATGTTGCTTATTGTTCTTTGCTCGGCGATTCTCTTGTGCTCAAATATCTTGGACCAAATCATCAGCTCTTGGGTGCTGGTATTGGTCTCAAAGTTCCACGGATGAATTCTTACGATTATATCAATAAAACAAAGGCAGTCGTAAATGATTCAATAAAAGGACATTACGCAGTACTCGATTTCTGGGGCAGCTGGTGTGGGCCTTGTATTAAAGGGTTGCCGGACTTTAGGAAAGTTTTTACCAGGTATGCTCCAAAGGGTGTTAAATTCGTATCTATTGCGGTAGATGAACCGGCAAATGTTCCATTATTAAAGAAAATTATTGCTAGAGAAAATCTCACCTGGATGCACTTCCTGGAGGATCGTGGAGATGCACTTCATAATCTGACCCAATTACTCCGGATAGATGCTTTCCCTTACTATATTGTTATTGATCCAAATGGCACCATTGTATACAGAAATTCAGGAAATTCCAATTCTATAAATGAATTGGAGGCTTATTTGGAAAGAAATGTCATTTATTGACGTTTACAGATTAAAGCAATAGTGGTCCTGACCAGCTGTTCTGTGGGAAAATTATTTTTGTGAATTGATATGAGCTTCAAGTAAATCAATAATCCTGGTATCGATTCCCGGATTAAATTTCCAGCAGTAAATAAACCTGTTCGATAAAATCGAAAACCATGCTTAACTTATCATCTACTGGGTTTAGTATACAGATAAAATATTGGGTAGAATAGTAAGGGCCATCCCCGTTTAATTCCCTGATAGTACGAGTATTTTTTCATACATTTAGATTAGTTTGGAAGTTCCAATATATTTTACTCCTCTAGTTATTCGACGTTTGTTTAAATGATTTTCCCCAATTGCAATTATCAGAATCGGAAATAGTTGTAATTATGACTAAAATCTTGATCAAATGAAGTATTCATTAGAATCCTGTTGTAAAACAAATTAATTGGCCTCCTCCTTTCCTGTAGATAATTTTATCTTATTATACTTAAATAAGTTTTCAATTCAAAAATTACCTAAAAACTTTTGAGCAAATAATATGCAAGAACAAAAAGGAAAATATGATGGCTTACAGAATGATGAGCTGGGAATAAAGATTCGCTCAAACAACAATCCTTATCTTTCTGTTGATAGTCAAAAAAAACATCTTCAGCCTTTCAGATTATCTTCTTATTTTATTGTATTAGTTGAAAGTGGATCAATTACCTACAATTTAGACTCACAAGATTTTACCCTTACTGACGGACACTTACTTTTTGCAATGCCGAATCAATTTTTTTCACCACCCGCTAAAACGGACGATCTTAAATATTTTAAGTTGCTGTTTGATGAAAATACAGTGGCATTATTGCCTCAGCAATTTCCATTTTTGGTCAACCCGTTAAACATGCCGGTTATTGTTCTTGACGGAACTGCAAAAGAAAGAGTCATAAAAGTTTTTGGAATTTTAAATCAGATTCTTTACTTAGATGAATGTCAGACCGACACAGAAATAGTATTAGCGTATTTGAACTTATTGCTATCAGAATTAAATAGTGCTTATTTCAAAAAAAATGAGTCCATCAATATTTTAAATGCTAACCTTTCAAAGTTTATCGAGTTCAAATTAGTCGTGGAAACTCACCTTACAGAGCAACCTTCTATCAACGAAATTGCGGAAAAATTAGCTATATCCACAAATAGTTTATATCGGATTGTGAAAGAATATTCCGGAACATCGCCAAAGGATTATTTTATTAACCGTTTGATAGCTGAAGCTCAGAGAAAGTTGCGTTATTCAAATATTTCAATCAAAGAATTGGCCTATGAATTAGGTTTTAATGACCCTGATTATTTTTCAAGACTCTTCAAAAAAAGTACTGGAAAAAGTGCAAGTGATTTTTTACCCAAGCAAGATTTGTCGGGGAAATAAAATGAATTGTCCATTTCCACTATTTTTTAGCCCTCTACTTTTGCTATATAAAATTCATATAGAATGAAAATTGCATTAGTAACAGGAGCTAACAAAAGCATTGGCTTTGAAGTTGCTCAACAACTAGCTCAAAAAGGAATTTTTGTTTATCTCGGGAGTCGAAATTTAGAAAATGGTCTTGAAGCCGTTGATAAATTAAAAGCGATGGGATTACACAATGTAGAAGTTATTCAGCTTGATATTACAGATAATGATTCAGTAGTTAATGCCCGTAAAGAAATAGGTGAAAAAACAAAAGTCCTGGATATACTTATTAATAATGCAGGGATTTTTGGTGGCTACCCACAAACGGCACTTAATGCAACTATCGACCAGTTTAAAGCAACTTTTGATGCAAATGTTTACGGTGTAGTACGAGTTACACAGGCATTTATTGATTTACTGCAAAAGTCGTCGGAACCCCGTATTGTAAATGTAAGTTCTAGTCAAGGTTCCATTTCCTTGCACAGCACCCCAACATATAAATACTACGACTATAAAGGCGCTGTATATCTTTCTTCAAAATCGGCCTTGAATATGTATACTGTTGTTTTGGCATACGAGTTGAAAAATACCAACTTCAAAATAAATGCCGTTTGCCCAGGGTATACACAAACAGATTTCAATGGACATAGAGGATCAGGAACAGTTAATGATGCCGGAAAACGGATAGTGAAATATGCATTAATTGACAATGATGGCCCAACAGGAAAGTTTTTTAGTGAAGAAAATAATCGTGAAACAGGAGAAATACCATGGTAATGAAGAGTAAGCATTAGAACCCAATGGATTTAATTGCTGGTAAATGGACGATGTTTATTATTAACTATCAATAAAAAAAGCCTTACAACTCAATGCTGTAAGGCTTTTCTAATTTTTTATAACTACCAACACATTTTAATGTCAATGCTCCCATCCTCGATGATAGTATTTTCAGAAAAAAACGTTTTCTCCATTCACTGTTTCCTGTTTCTTGAAAAAATTTTCCAACCAGGAGGATTTTATTGAATTATTTGCTTTCAATGTACAATTCCTTTTACATTGAAAGCTCAACATAATAAATACATATGCCGCGCATATCTGTATAAATTTAAATAAACTTAATACCAATTAACTGAACATATTTCTATTATGAATTGTTATGCACCTGCTGTAGCATTTTGTTACAACAAAAGGTGGCAATTACAATAAAAGCTGGCAATAACATTTACCTAGAGAAACTCCAATTCGGAAGTACTGAAATGAATTCGCCATACTATCAAACAAAAATTTTAAATAAAAAAATTGATACTATCGATTAGTTAACAGCGCACCTCAAAATATCAATTAAATAAATAACGGAATAGCCGAACACCGGATCAAAAAGTAGGCACATTTAAAAAACCATGAAATATTCAATAATCATTCCTAAGCTATTATTAGCTGTATTTTTGATCTCCTGCAATGCCAAAACCAATACCCATACCAACCAAAAGCTGGAGCCAGGGTATACAGGAGATGACCTTAGTGCAAATGCAAGTATTATTTGGGATAGAGATACCAAACAAACCAAATTTGTTTCTACACTTCAAGGGGAGTGGACATTGTATGGAGGCCAATCTGTTGACTCCATTAATTTCACGAATCCGCTTATTACGGGTAATGGTTCAGGTGAGTTTCCACTCACAATCCCAAATGATAAAAGATACTATTTTGAACTCATTACTCCGACGGGTACAGCGCTTCTTGCTGAAAGGCTTTTACCTATGGCAGGAGCCTACAATCTCCGTGATTTGGGAGGATACAAAACTAAAGACAGTAGTCGCTATGTAAAATGGGGCAAAATATTTCGTTCCGATGATTTATCAACTTTGACGGATACAGATTTAAATTACCTCTCCTCCATTCCATTGACATGCCTCGTTGATTTCCGTACATCGATTGAAATAAAAGTTGCGGAAGATAAAAGACCGAAATCGCTTAAAAGTATTATTTTTTGTCCCATTGCACCAGGTAATTTGGGAATAAATGATTCTTCAAGTGCTAAACAGGTAGATGAGGCAATGATAAAATTGTATGAGTTTTTGGTAAGCGATTCTGCTAGTATCTACAAATATCGCAAGATGCTTGCACAACTTCAGCCTCCTTTTTCCGACAGACAACTGCTCTTCCACTGTACTGCGGGAAAAGATAGGACAGGCATGGCTGCCGCATTTATATTATTTGCTCTTGGAGTAGATGAAAAGACTATTATGAATGATTTCCTGATGTCCAATGATGATTTAAAAGAGAAATATGCCAAAGATATCCAGGATCATCCCAATTTGTCTGGTTTGTTTACAGTAAAAAAAGAATATTTAGAATCAGCTCTCAATAGGATCAGAAAGGATAATGGAACAATAGAAAACTTTCTGGAAAAAAAATTGAATGTGGATATTAATACATTTAGGGATAAGTATCTGTATCACT
Organism: Chitinophaga silvatica; assembly: GCF_003419895.1. GTDB lineage: Bacteria > Bacteroidota > Bacteroidia > Chitinophagales > Chitinophagaceae > Chitinophaga > Chitinophaga silvatica. The sequence continues at coordinate 754,534 of NZ_QPMM01000001.1, forward strand.
GAGTAATAAAGTAATTTGAAATCTAAGAAAAGATACCCAAAATATACTGATTCGGTTTTATTTAAATTATTCGCATCTTATTAAATCACATATTTACTACCAATAAAAAAGCCTTACAACTCAATGCTGTAAGGCTTTCTTTAATTTTTTTCAACTACCACCATCTTTTGATATAAATCTCCCCATTATTCATGATGGTGTTTTCTGTGAAGAATCTTTTCTTCATCCATTGTTTCCTGTTTTTTGAAACAACTTTCCAGCTGGGAGGATTTTTAAACCTAATAGGTTGATCTTTATCCCCACAATAAATCATGCAACTAATAGGACTATCTGAGCAATTATGCCAAAATGTAGGATGCCATGGACACCATGAACATACTGAATACATTTCTTTTAGGACCAGGTTGTAAGTCCTGCGATGGTCGGTAATTTCAAGAATTTTCTTTTTTTTCACTTGTAAACACATTTAGTGCTACAAGGCGTCAAGAAGTTTTTTCATGATAAGTAGGGTTTAAAATTTAACAGCGGTTAGAACTTTTAGAAATTATAATTCAAGTACGTAGTATAACACATCATCATTTGTGCCATCAAGCCATTCTGCAGGTTCACGATAACTAAACTGAAAGCCTGCACGTTGATTAGCTGCTTTAGAAATTGTATTGTTGGCCCGGTGACTAACTGTTAATCTCTTAAGGTTTAACCCGTAAGCAAATTCTAGTCTTACTTTGTAAAAAAGAGAAGCCAGCCCTTTTCCTCTGAATTCCTTCCGTATATAGGACTGACCAAGAAATGCTTCTTGCTCATTTAATAAAAGAATACTAGTCATTCCAATTATAGTATCATTTTCATACAGGCCAAACACTGATCTGGGAGAAACAACTCGCTCTTGCCATTGTGCATCACTAAGGTCTTCCTCCGCAGGAGTGGAACACCGAAACATTGAAGGTTCAGTTCTAATAGCTTCTAAACGTATAGCTTTATATAGTTGTGCTTCATTTGGATTGAGTTGGCGAATACTATAGGTGCCGGATTTTACTTGGGATTGAAAATGGTCCATAATCTCTAAGTTAGACTAATTTCTGTTAATATATAGTCGATTAAATACTGCGATATCTTTTCGGTAAGAGCGATTGTTGGGGCACTGTGTCTTCGGTACCAAGAATCAGATTAATGTTCCTATCCTTGGTTTTAAACGGAGATATTACTAATATATCGAAATCAACTCATTGATTAAGAATGGTTCTATCTAGTTTGGCATACTGAAACAACCGTTCGACTAGAACCGATAATGAAGGAGGGCTTATTATTTGTAAAGAAGTGTAAAGGAGTAATAAAGTTACTCAAATACTTACTCACTACATTACTCGGCCAATACATTGAAATTCGATGAAATAAATTGATATGCAGGAAAAATGAAAAATCCTGTCTCTACTTAGTAGAGACGGGATTTTCGGCCTATTTCGTAATTTTTCATTACAAAAAAAATCGGCTAAAAGTCGGGACGACAATACGACGCCCTGATATCGTAAATTATTTGATCTCAATGTGTTATTAAAAGAGCTTCGAATCTACTCACGGGATTACTCCCAGGGGTATTCAGTGATTTTGCCGCAAGATAGAAATTGTATCAAATAATGCCAAAAGGAGTTGATTTTTTATCTTTTGCAAACTAATTAAAAGATGTTAGGCTATTTCTTTCTTCCATTTTAAAAATTCAACGTTTTGTAAGCTGCCGGTTTTGAATAATACTCATTAAGCGTTCATGCCGAAGATCTTGCCTTATTACCATTTTAGCAGAATCATATGGTAAGGATTCGAGATGGTGTTTCAGAAGTCGGAGGTTAATACTCTTATTTAGATCCTCACTTTTGATTACATCATGGCAGTAAGTATCAATGATATCATCGCCATTGTAATTCAAATCAAAAAACACTATCATGTTACGCATGTTAAACAATTCAATATAGGCATATAGTACGCCAATCTCCCTAGATCCTCTAATGTGTATAATATGTGAAACCTCGTCAGGGCCAAGTTGATGTATTATTTCGTTCGTGGGGTAATAATAGAAGGCAATTTTGTTATTACTAATGCCACTGACAAAATTTTTTGCATTTACACAATAGCAATCGGGGTATCCTCTATGTAAATAATAGTTGAGGCATATTTTTACAATCGAACGGTCACAATCTTTTCCACCAATCCAGAGATCACCAATTTGATCCTCTTCATCTGAAACGATATAATATTTTTCTTTAGTTGGTTCTACAATCGATTCTTTATATTCGACCTTGTATTTTTCTTTTATTTCTCTTATTTTTTTCTGAATCATTTTATTATAGATTGTTGGCTCTACAAAAAAATGAGCAATATTTTTTTCTTTTTCTGATATTTTTATTTGGTCATGTGGAACAAGCCCTGGTCCAACATACTTTATTTGTCCTGATTGAGACATTAATTTTATTCTACCTCTATATTCATTGCGATCAAGAGGAATGTTCAGCAGAAAACCATATGCCCTTAGCTGTTTCTCCAAAGCGACATCGATTGAATTTCCAAAATCTGAATTGCATTTGCTACATAGTAACAAATCCGATTTTAATTTTCCTCCAATGCAATTATTGATAATATGCTCAAAAGACTTGTTGCTATCAGTTAGTAATATTCCACAATTGTAACAATGTTTCATTTTTTTGACCTCTTTTTATAATAGATGTAATTCTTACAGAGAATTGATATTTAATTAGAAAGTAATATTTTTTTATATGCTAAAAAAGTAGTTTTTTGTAGGTGATAAAAAAGATTCTAGCATATATGATATACTTAATTCCAGATACTAATCAGTGGATTTATTTGGCAAATAGTAAAGACCCATCGACAGAAAACTTTCAAGAGGGAAATCATTTTCTATTGCTTGATAAGCTCAGTAATATTATACAACAAGGAGATATAGTAATACTTATAAATGACATTATTGAGGCAGAGTGGAAGCGGAATAGAAATACTGCTGAAGAACTGATTAAAACTCTTAAGAAAGCAAAAGAATCTAAACTAAATGAGTTTAAGAAGATGAAAACAGAATATCCTAAATCTTCAGCGGAAATTGATATTATTCTTAAATCGATTGAGGATAAATTCGATGACGATATAGAAAAAAATGAACTTCATATAGCGAGAGTTGAGGCTCTATTGAATTCCTCTGAAAAGTACCCTATTTCGAGAGATGTAAAAGCTGATGTAACAGATTGGGCAATAGGTAAGAAAGCTCCATTCATTGGAAATAAGAAAAATAGCTCTGCTGATGCTGCCATTCTTTTTGGAGCATTGGAGTATATTAATTCAAAGGCTACTGTTACATGGAGTGAAGCAAAAGAATATCCTAAGGCTTATTTCATAAGTGCAAATACCACTGATTTTGCATCCCCAACTAATAAAAATGAAATTCATCCAGATTTGAAGCCTCTTCTGGACAAGGTTGGGATGAAATATTCCAGGAGTTTACCATATGCATTAAGAGAGGTCGACCAGCATTTGTTGGATGAGGCCGAAATGCTAAGATTAGAACGAGAGATGTATGAATGGGAAATGAAAATGGAAGAAGAGGCGAATAGAAATACCGCAGCATGTTTAATCTGTACCCCTGATGAGGAGAATGAAGGGCTAAATAACATTCACTTTGGGCCTGGTTTTGAAATTACATATGATGTTTCGAATATTGATCCAAATCAACTTGAATTGCCTTTTACAGATCTTGACAGTATGGTTGCACATTCTGTTCAGATTCAAGCTGGATTTTGCGAATGGTGTTCTGCCTACCATATAAAATGCAGTTGTGGTGAAATTATTTGTACAGAGGAACTTTCACACGAAGAAACCATTGACTGTGAAAATTGTGGTATGCTATTTCAAAAAGTAGTTATATATGAAGGCAATAATCAATACAATAGTTCTATTGTCCTTCCTAGAAAAAATGTGTGATTGCTTTAGTCGTCCAAGACCCTCCGCTTTTAATAAAGTGGTAATGATAAAGAGAAAAGAGCTAAAAACTACCTTCTGGCTTAAATTGCATTTTTTTTAGTCATAATTTCAGTTATGATTAAATTACCATTCAATATTGAAGAATTACCTTTTAACTAGTAGGTATGCCTTTGTAGGATCATTCATAATCCTGCTGATCTCAGCATCCACAAAATCGGTAACATCATCTTTTATCTGCATAAAGTTTTTATACACCACTCCATTTTCTAAATTCCTGATAACAGGCAACTCCTTTTGAAGTTTTCTTTCCTGATCAGCTTTTCTGGGGTCTTTCGTTACCTTACAGTGAAAGACCTTTTGCGGTATCTCCTGCCCAGGGTCATCGGCTACTATACCCACGAATTCACCGGAGGAAAGGTTACTAATAACGCTGGGAAGTATAGCCATATCCAGTTGCTGAGAATAGTTAACAGAGGTATCTGAGCTGTTAATGGTGGTACTGGCACGGTCCTGCATAATCCTGCCTACCCGGTCACTCATTTGCCTAGCGGTATCACCGGCAACCTGCCCACAGATTACATTACCACATAGGTTCATGAGTACATCTGCCATCTCTCTGGAATAGTCCTTTTTTACCTGATCGAGGTTTTGGATGACAAGGGTAGTAGTTGAATGTGTTGTTAAAAGAGCTTTGGATCTACTCACTGGATTGCACTTGTGGGGCTAGTGAGTTGCAGCCACAAGGTAGAGTTTATTCCAAATAATGCAAAAATGTACCATTGGGCAAACTGACTAAGTCGACATGGCTTATTGTTACTCGTGAAAAAACTTTCTTAGAGTAAAGCCTGGATCTAAAGGAAGATCTGGTAATATATTATGTAAGGATCAATAATTTAAAAGCAGCACAAAAGTTGATGCCTTGATTATTGAATCGCACTGCCTTATTTGAAGAAGTAAGATTAATTTTCCTGAATTGGATTTTTGTAGACCGGATTAGATATTTTATTTATTATAAAATAATGTAATATTTATGTATTACTATTATTTAACATAATAAGCACCTGATAAAATAAATTTATTAGCGATAAAGCTTCCATCTTATAATTTTTTTACGTTAGTTTGTAGCCATGTCTAAATCCTTATTTGCCAAATTTTAATTTTTAAATATCGGGTTATGAGTTTTCTTTTCAGAAAACTAAATTGTTTCGATATGCATCTTTTTAATCAAATTGTAATAGTCGTTTAGAACCGGATAGTATTTGTTATTCAATCATTCATATGAGGAAAAGGATCTGCTTTCGCTGGTAGCAGAGGGGGATGAAAAGGCTTTTGAAATAGTCATTCGCCAATATGGTGGCCATTTACATGATTTTATTGTAAAATTAACCCGAGACAGCTTTGTGGCCGACGAACTTGTTCAAGACACTTTTTTAAAGATATGGCAAACCCGGGAAGGTCTTGTGTTCGTGTCCAATTTTAAAGCATATCTCTTTACAATTAGCCGGAATCTGGCTATTAACGCCCTGAAAAAAACGATAAAAACTAAAATGTACCACTCTCAGTGGTTGGCAGAATCACCCGATGCTACTATAGATAGAGAAGCTGAAGATAATGATACATGGAAATGGCGTTTATTTGATGTAGCTGTAGAAAACTTACCTCCGCAACAAAAGAAGGTATGGGTAATGGCCAGACATGAAAGGAAAAAATACCACGAAATCGCTGCTGAACTACATTTGACAAGGGAAACCGTCAAGAAATACCTCCAGTTCGCTGCTGCAGCAATTGTTAAATATATAGAGTCTCACCCCGAATTCTGTCTACTGATAGCCTTAGTATTCTATAATTCCTAAAAGCCTCACCGGTAAAGGATTTATAAAATTTGAATTATTTTTTTGAAAACACTATCCCCTTTTTTCTTTTTTTTTTGTTCTTATAATAGAAGATTATATGAATACTGGAAATAAATACGCCGAATTACTGGAGCGATGGTTCAATGCAAATGAATCTGAACAGGATATCCAGCAGCTTTACGAGCAGCTAAAGGATGAAGACCTGTTGCCAGACCTTATTGACGCGTTGGAAGCCAGATATGTTCAATCTGATAATCAGCCTTATGATTATGTCAAAACGTCTCTGATAATGAAGGCTATTCATGAATATGAAGCAGTCAAGGAAGAAAAGACAGTTGATTCTGGAAGGGGGAATTTACGTTACATACGAAAATGGGGATGGGTGGCAGCAGCCATTGTACTCATAGTAAGTATTGGTATTTATCAGTTGACAACAAAAATTACAGGTAATCAGCCATATCATTTAGCACCATTGGGAGTTGATATAGCGCCGGGTAAAAATGGCGCGGTGCTTACGTTGGCGGATGGTTCGCAGGTAGTGTTGGATAGTATGGGCAACGGGGTTGTAGCTACTCAAAACGGAGCACAGGTTCAATTAAATAATGACGAACTGGCGTATTCGTTAGTCGGTAAGTCAAGTAGTGATGTGGTATACAATGTTATATCAACACCTAATGGCAGGCAATTTAATGTTGTGCTTCCAGATGGTACAAAGGTGTGGCTGAATGCCGCCAGTGCATTGCGTTTCCCTACAGGATTTACCGGACATGAAAGAAAAGTAGAACTAACAGGTGAAGCATATTTCGAGGTGGCCCAAAATGAGAAATTGCCTTTTAAAGTTATTGTGAATGATAAAGCCGTAATAGAAGTCTTAGGAACACATTTTAACGTGAATGGTTATGAAAATGAGCAACTGTTGAGCACAACTTTGCTAGAAGGGAGAGTGCGTGTACATTCCATGAAAGAGCTCAATGGATCAAGGAATAATGGTGTAATACTACAGCCGGGCCAACAAGCTAATATTAATCAGAATTTATCCGCTGCAATTACTGTTATCAATAATGCGAATGTTGATAGAGCAGTAGCATGGAAGAATGGACTGTTTAATTTCGAGGGAGCTACGCTTGGAGAAATGGTGAAACAATTGGAAAGATGGTATGATATCACTGTTAGGTATGAAGGAACAATTCCAGAACGTGAGTTTCAAGGGAAGTTACCACGTAACCTGCATCTGTCGCAAGTTTTAAGAATTTTGGATGAAATGGGAATCAAAACCAGGCTTGAAGGAAAAGTATTAATTATAGAGTAAGCATATAATAGGATAAATCAAGTATGCCAATGAAAATAGTAAATGATTTTTAAACTATTTATATCTCAAAAATCAGCCAACAATCCTAAAACAGAGCCAGGGATGTGTAAGATCCCTGGCAGAAGTTTGAAATGTTGAATGAATTCAGTCGACTAGGACTTCATATTTTATCAACCAATCAACGCAAATGTATGCAAAAAATTGCTATTTGTGATCGGTATGCTCGTGGGAGCAACTGTCGCATTTCCGCCTTAACCTTCAGTAAAAGGCTAACTTTCATTTTCTTTACGCTTGTCGGCTTACTACAAATTTCTGCAAGTTGTCTTGCACAATCAGTGACTTTCTCAGGAAGAGATATTCCCTTAAAGCAAGTTTTTACTGAGGTAGAAAAACAAACAGGTTATCTGTTTTTCTGTGATGGTTCCCTTCTCAAGGCTGCAGCTCCGGCATCAGTCTCGGTTAAAAACATGCCTTTAAAGGAATTTTTAGCAGTGCTATTACAAGACCGACCTTTAAAATTTGCCATAGAAGATAAGGTGATCATTGTTTCCGGAAAATCTTCTACATCTACAACTGCAGCTAGTGTTACAGAAGCTCCCACTTCTATTAGTGGAGTGATACGTTCTATAGAAGGTGAATTGTTGCCTGGTGTTTCCGTACGTATTAAAAATACAGTAACCGGAACTGTAACTTCTGCTACAGGTACATTTTACTTTAATCAGCTACCAGAAAATACAGTGTTACAACTGTCGATGTTAGGTTATGAGCCAATGGAAATTGGCACCCGAAAAACAGATAGAGGTTTTTCAGCCTATACTTTGAATCCTAACCAGGCAGAACTTATCATGGCACAGCCAGGCAATAATCTGGTGTTGAATATTACACTAAAGAAGAGAGGCTATGATATGGGGGATGTAGTGATAACCGGATATATGAACGTGAACAAAAAGAATTACGTTGGTGCTGTTTATTCTGTAAAAGCAGACGATATTAAAGTGGCAGGTGAAACCAGCATTGATCAGATGTTACAAGGTGTTGTACCCGGCATGTCAGTAATGACGCAGTCTGGTCAAGTTGGTTCTACTCCCAAGATTCGAATCAGAGGTACCTCCACTATCCTGGGTAACCAGGAACCAGTTTGGGTAGTAGATGGTGTAATTCAGAGAGATCCTTTACCTATACCCTCTAGTAGTGGCACATTGGGCAATGATATGGGAGAGTTAAGATTAATTGCTTCTAATGCTATATCCTGGCTAAATCCAAATGATATTGAAACGATTACGGTACTGAAAGATGCATCGGCTACTGCTATCTATGGTTCACAAGCTGCAAATGGAGTAATTGTACTCACCACAAAAAAAGCACGGGCTGGAGATTTATCTGTATCATATAATACAAACCTTTCTATTGGGCAGCGACCTTCATATAGTAACTTTAATCTGATGAATTCGCAGCAATTGATGCAGTTCTCAAAGGAAGTTTATGAGGCGCGTGATAGTTACAATGCTGAAGTCTTGCCGATAGGTTATGCTGGTCTTATACAACAATTGCAACAAAAGGAAATTGATTATGCTACATATATTCAGCGTTATAGAAAACTGGAGAATCAGAATACCGACTGGTTTGCTTTGCTATTCCGTAATCCATTTAGTCAGAATCATAGTCTTAGCCTTTCTGGTGGTAGTGATAAGATCAGTACCCGGGCATCCTTCAATTTGCAACAACAGAATGGCGAAGCAAAAGGAAATGACCTGAAAACTTTTTCTGCATCTACTAATACTGTGCTTCGATTTGGTAGTCGCTTAACAATAAATGTCTCTCTGAATGCAAGCAGACGAGAAACAAACGGATTCGCCTACGGAGTTGATCCCTTTGGTTATGCCTATGGTACTGCCAGAACAATTCCTATGTATAACGATGATGGTACGCTGTTTTATCACGACAAGACAGGAGAGGCAAGTACTGTTTTTACCAGCAATAATCGCTACCGTTATAATATCCAAAACGAGCTAAATAATACAGGAAACAGAAACATAAATACAACATTGGCATCTACTGTGGATGCAAACCTACAGTTGTCTAAATATCTCCAGTATCAGGGGCTGTTTTCTTATAATCTTGCTACTAGCAGTGTTAAATCCTATGCCACAGAATTATCCTTCTATGCTACTCAGACAAGAGGATACGAATTTGGATCGGTAATCTCCAATTCTGTGCAGGAGCAGGCTAGCCGTTTGCCTTTTGGAGGACTTGTACAACACCAGAACGCTAATAATACAGCATACACCTGGAGAAATAGCCTCGTATATAATCGCTTATTTGCTTCCAAACATAGTGTAACCGTTCAAGGTGGAATTGAAGCACAATCAGCACTAATGCAAGGTAATAATGATACGCGTTACGGTTATCTACGTTATCGTGGGGAAACCTATGCACCGGTTCCTTTGAATCCTGTAGTAAACGGTGTAAGCACACAAAATAATCTGTATGATAGGATGCGTATTAACTCAGGTATCGTAAATCTTCGCAGCAATACCCTGAGTGAATACTTTACCGCGGTTTATGGTTTTAATCAGCGTTATATTTTAAACTTCAACGCCAGACTGGACGCGTCCAATAGGTTCGGACAGGATAAAAATAAGCAATTCCAGCCTACCTGGTCAGTAGGTGCAAAATGGCGTGCGGCTAATGAACAATTTTTAAGTTCCCAGAAATGGTTGAATGCATTTGACCTGTCTGCAAGCTATGGTTATCAGGGTAATGCAGTTGAAGCGGTTTCTCCTTATTTAATTGCTACAGATGGTGGGCTGAGTGGACTATTTAATCAATACATTCTTAATATTAAATCTTTGCCTTACCCAGATTTGGGCTGGGAGAAAACAAGAACCTGGAATTTAGGTATGGATTTATCTTTCCTGAATGGGCGTCTGAATGCCAGTGTGAATTGGTATAGGAAAACCAGCAACATTCTGGCATCAAGGCAAGTACTGATCGAAAATGGGATGAATTCAACTACGATTTTTGGCTCGCTCATGGAAAATACAGGATATGATATGATCGTTAGTGTAGTGCCGATTAAGACCAAGGATTTCATGTGGCAATTGTCTGTAAATACTGGTCTTGCCAGAAATAAGCTGGAACAAAACCAAAGAATAAATACTATAGACGACTACCTGAGTGGAAGTGCTATTGTTAACGGGCAGGCATATTCTACTTTTTATTCCTATGCCTTTGCAGGTCTAAATAATACCAATGGTGTACCTAAGTTTAAGAATATGGATATTAAACCTACGTCTAATGATCTGGACTATCTGGTTAAATCAGGAAAACTTGAACCCGATTTTTCAGGAGGATTCAGTACCATAGTAAGATATAAAGGGATTTCACTGAGTACGCAACTAGCAATGGCATTCGGTAACCAAAAAAGGCTTCCGGTATTTTATGGTACTGCCGGAGCTCCAACACCAGAACAAAATGCACCTAAGTTATTGATGGACCGTTGGAAGAAACCTGGTGATGAGCAATACACAAATATTCCAGCAGTTCCGCCAGGAAATCCAAATAGGATAAATGTTCTTGTTCCAAGAATGACACCAGTGGCGATATCAGCTTATCAGCTATATAATCAATCGGATATTATGGTAGCTAATGCTGATTTTATTCGTTGCCGTCAGGTGGCATTGGGCTACCAGTTTACAACTGCAGTGTTGAAAAGAGTGCATCTGAAAAGTCTGAGTACTACGCTTAGCATGACTAATCCGTTTCTCGTCACATTCGATAAAGCATGGGGAGGATATGATCCAGAAACAAATGGATGGCCAGCCCGCAAGGTGACTTCATTATCCTTTAATACGACCTTCTAATACTAATCGCATGAAGTATAAATTATTAATATTAATATCTCTTTGCGTGCTGCTTGGATTTAGCAGTTGCAAGAAATTTCTGCAAGAACAATCGCAAAGTGAAGTGATTCCCAAAACTGCAAATGATTTCCGTGAATTATTGATGGGTTCTGGTTATATGCAAAAGGAAGAGCCCATGAACTTTCTTACACTCATGGATGATGATGTAGATTTTAATATTGATTGGGATTCAGGCAATGGACAAACTTATGTTGGGAGTTCAGGTGCTAAAAGATACTTTTATTACTATACCTGGCAGCCAAGATTATTTGAGACAAATGGATTAGGAGAAGTGATTAACGCAGATCCATCCACAACTGCGTATTACCGCTTTTATGAATTGATAAAAGGTTGTAATGCTGTCCTGGATAATATTGACGGATCTATTGGCAGCCAACAGGAAAAAGACAGGGTAAAAGGAGAAGCATTGGCACTACGTTCTTTCTACTATTTCCGTTTGGTAAATATGTATGGTGCTCCATATAATAGTAGTCCAGATGCACTTGCTGTACCATTGAAACTAAACTCCAATATTGTGATTGACAATATGCAGCAATCAACTGTGAAGGAAGTTTATGAACAAATACTAAAAGATCTTAAAACTGCGGCTACCCTGATGGACCCTTTACCTATAATACGTAGAGATTTTCACATCAATCAACCTGCAATTCATATTCTTTTATCAAGAGTATATCTTTTTATGGAAAAATGGCAGGATTGTATAAACGAATCAAATAAGGTATTTGACCAGGGTGGAATATTGACTGATTTGACAGGGCTAACGACAGGCAACTACATTAGCTACAATAATGCTGAAATAGAATGGATGTATGGCGGAAATGCGCAAGGAGGAGGTACTGCTGAGTATATTCCTTCTGTTCAGTTTAGATCCATGTTTGATGTAAATGATATACGCGGAAAGTATGGTTTCGCTATTTCTGGAGGCTCACCTATCATTACAAAATTCGTTACGTTAGGGTCATTTGTAACAGAAGCTGTACGTACAGCAGAAGCGTTGTTAAACAGGGCGGAAGCAAATGTGCAATTGGGAAATCTTGCTGAGGCAGGAAGGGATCTAAATGATTTGCGTCGTAATCGTATAATAGGATATCAGGACGAAAGTATCAATGATAAAACGAATTTATTATTAGCGGTTCGCACTGAACGCCGAAAGGAATTATACATGGAAGGATTTCGCTGGTTTGACCTGCGCCGCTATGGTATGCCTGCTATTACTCATCGATATCAGAATGAAGTTGGAGAAGCGATTTTGCAGTATACATTGGCAGAAAAAGATCCTATGTATACATTGCCATTTCCAAACAGTCTATTGCTTAGAAATCCTGGGCTGAAACAAAATCCTTCCGGAACTATGGCCGATAGAGTTGGACACTAATTACTAACACACAATACCATCATTATATGAAACATATATCTTTCATTAGTTTCATCTTCACTATATTTTTATTCTCCTGTTCAAAAAAGGAAACTGAAATCGGGGCACCTGTATCGATAAAGCCTGATTATGTTTTGCCACAGGGGAATGCCCCCGATGCAGCAAATGCGCGGATTCAGCAACTCTATGATAAGTATGGTTCTTACTTTCTGTATAATTTTACACAGAAAGACTATGAATGGGTGCAATCTACTGGTAGTGGTAATTCGAAGTTGGATACAGCGGTACTTGGTGATCCTATTTATACAAGTGATATGCTGCAATTTCTGGACGATGTTTGGTTGAAGTTTTTACCAGAAGATTTCAAAAAGGGGAAGGGGATTCCTTATAGAGTATTTATGGCAGATGTGATCCGGCAATACAGACCAAATTTCCCACCTGAATATACTTACTTGTATTTTGATTATAAGATAGTAGGCAAGGCTGTTGTTTTCCCAGGCATGAATAGTGATCTCCGTACAATGACGCCGGCTCAGAAAGTCGCTAAAAAGATTATCGTGACTTCTGCCATGTGGAGTTATTATATTGCTAATAATATCCTGGATATTCCATCTGAATTTTATGCGATTAGCAATTATACTTCCACGGCAGCTCCGGTAACCCCGTTGTCCTTACCAGCTAATATGATAGCTTACCGAACCAGAGGATTTCTACCAAGCAGTTATGATCCAACATTTGGTAATGCACTGGAATGGTATTATAGCTCTTATGCATGGGGAACGGCCAAAACTAATGATGCCAATAGTTTTATTACCAACATTACCCAAAGAACGGATGCTCAGATGGCTCCTTATCTTACCTATCCTCTTATTAAACAGAAGTTCGATCTGTTAGTTAATTATTACAAAACGAAATACAATATTGATGTTCGTGCAATTGCGAATGCAACCTATTAATCTCTAATCTCCTTTCGCCCGGGGCCAGTCCCCGGCGAAAGGTTTCTACACGACGAATTTTAATTGAACGTAATATTTGCGTAAGCAACTGCTTATGCCTGGAATTTTATTTACTAAACAATCCGTAATGAATGGAAAACGCCATTGTAAAAGTTGAAGATTTGTCTCATCGTTATGCTTCCCAGTGGGCAGTAAGAGACATAAATTTTGAAATCCACAACCAGGGAGTAGTGGGTTTGTTGGGTTCTAATGGTGCCGGAAAATCTACCACTATGAATATCATTTGTGGGGTATTAAAGCAATCAAAAGGAGAGGTATTTATTAATGGGATCAACCTGAAAGACCACCCCGTAGAAGCGAAACGTAATATTGGCTTTATGCCACAGAAGTTACCGCTATACCTGGATTTTACAGTTGAAGAGTACCTTACCTATTGCGCTGATTTACGGATGGTAGAGAAATCCCAGATGAAAAAGGCTGTGCAGGATGTACTGGAAAGGTGTGGTGTCGCTCACTTTCGGGAGCGTTTACTCCGCAATCTTTCTGGTGGTTATCAGCAGCGGGTTGGAATCGCTCAGGCAATCGTGCATAACCCGAGGTTCGTCGTCCTGGATGAGCCAACGAATGGTCTTGATCCAAATCAGATTGTAGAAGTAAGGAACCTGATTAAGGAGATAGCAATTGATAGGTCTGTTCTGTTGTCAACACATATACTCACTGAAGTACAGGCAACCTGTAAAGAGATCAAAATGATTGAAGAAGGGCAAATGGTATTTTCAGGAACATTGGAAATGTTTGATAATTACATTGAGCCCAATTCATTAATAGTTCAACTGGAAATACCACCTGCAAAAGAAGAATTACTAAAGATTCCAGGTGTCAGGTCATTTGAGGAATTGTCGCAATATCGTTTTAGGCTTGGATATGATGGAGAAAAGAAAACAGCTCAGGGAGTAGCTGAAACGAGTGTTAACAGATCCTGGGGAATGACAGAGCTAATAATTGAAAAAAGTTCTCTGGACGCAGTTTTTGCCAGGTTGTCTAAAAAAAATACCAAATAAAGAAGTTAATATAAAAGATATTCAATGAGACAGATTTTAAAGATAGCGAAGGCAGAGCTATTCACTTTGTTTTATTCGCCAATCGCATGGATGATTCTGGTGGTTTTTACTTTTCAAACTGGATTTGTATATATAGATCATTTGGAAGAACTGTTACAGGCAAAGAAAATGGGATATCAGTTTGCCTTTTTATCCTCTGGTATATTTTCAGGAGGAAGAGGTTTGCTGGCTTCAGTTCAGAATTACCTATACCTCTATATGCCTCTATTGACAATGGCATTGATGAGCAGAGAGCTAAGTAGTGGATCTATCAAGTTGCTTTACTCATCTCCGATAACCTCTTCACAGATTATTCGTGGAAAGTACATTGCGATGTTAGCTTACAGTTTAGTATTAGTTGCTGTGTTGATGGTATATGTGGTGATTAGTATGTGTATTATAGAAAATTTTGAGCTTGCGCCTGTATTAGCTGGAATTTTAGCTGTGTATCTATTGATTGCTTCTTATGCCGCTATTGGGTTGTTTATGTCATCACTTACTTCCTATCAGGTGGTAGCTGCTCTGGGAACGCTTGTATTGCTGGGATTACTGAGTAATATGGGAAAGGTGTTGCAGGATGTAGAAGTGGTGCGTGATATCACTTATTGGTTATCTATTTCTGGCAGAGGAAATGAAATGATCAATGGTCTTATCTGCACAGAAGATATACTATACTTTTTCATAGTTATTTCGATGTTCCTGACATTAAGCGTTTTGAAATTGCAGGCCAATCGTACGCATGCTTCATTTTCCAAAGTTTGGAGCAGTTATGTTGTTGTGGTGATAGGGGCATTGGTATTAGGCTATGCTACCTCAAGACCTTTGCTGATGGCGTATTATGATACGACTGAAACTAAGAGAAATACACTTACGCCAAATAGCCAGGCAATCATGGCCAAACTGGATGGAGGTCTTACGATTACCACTTATGTAAATCTACTGGATCGCGAGGTTTACCATGGTTTACCTAAGGAAGTAAATACCGACAAGGAAAGGTTAAAACAATACATTCGTTTTAAACCTGAAACGAAACTAAAGTACGTATACTATTATGATTCATCCAGCAATAATCGCCGTATTCAAATGGTCTACAAGAATAAGTCGCTTGCAGAAATCGCCGAGAAAGAAGCAGATGCGATGAATTTGAATATAAAAAATTTCCTGACACCTGAGCAAATAAGGAAACAGATCGACCTGCGTGATGAAGGGAATACTTTTGTGCGAGTAATAGAAAGAGAAAATGGCCAAAAAGGATTCCTCAGGATTTATGATGACATGACCAAGTTTCCTACTGAAACTGAGATAACTGCTGTCTTCAAACGTATGGTAATGAAATTACCCAGGGTGGCTTTCTTACAAGGGCATGGAGAGAGATCTATTTCCGGAGACAGGAATCGGGATTATACATTGTTTTCTTCTGTAAAAACCTTTCGCCATTCTCTTACCAATCAGGGCTGCGATGTTGAATCTATTGATCTTTCCGGAAGTAAACAGATTCCAAAAGAAGTGGATATAATCGTTATCGCGGATATGCAGGTGCCATTGGATTCTGTTTCTAAAACTAAATTGGATGCATATGTAGCAAATGGTGGTAATCTAGTGGTGACACTGAAGCCGGGTTCTGCTGTTATGGAGAACTTTATTGCTCAGTTTGGAGTGAAAACCATACCAGGTCAGTTAGTTCAGCCGAAAATGGACGATCCGGCAAATGCTGTTATATGTAGGCCAACTCCACAAGGTAAGGCCTTAGCGCCAATCTTTGAAATGATGAACAAAGGTGGCCATCCCGCTTATATTGGAATGGTGAAAGCTGCCGGACTTATAATGGCGGAAGATAAAGGCTTTAAGGGTATTCCTGTTCTTCTGACTGATACCTCGAAGACCTGGAATGAATTACAAACCATTGATTTTGTAAATGATACTGCTACACTGGATGTTACTACAGGAGAAAAGGCAGATAGGTTCGTTACTGCGATGGCCCTGACAAGGAAGGTGGGTGCAAAAGAGCAGCGAATTATGATCGTGGGAGATGCAGACTGTATTAGTAACAGCGGAATGAAGCCTCCAATCAGACGCTATGGTGCCTCTAATTTTAATATGATTCCAGGAATGTTTCATTGGTTGTCTTATGGCACGGTACCAGTTGATGTAAGTCGTCCGAATTCAACAGATAATAATATCTCCATTACAAAAGGGAGCTACAATGTGATGAAATATGGTTTAATGGGTGTAATTCCAGGCTTAATACTGGTTGGAAGCACCATTTTACTTATCAGAAGAAGAAGGAAGTAAATCTATACTTGTAATGAACCTAATGACAGATAAACAGACATTGAGCGACCTTAATATATTCGGCAAAAATGGTGGAGATTCTATCTATGCTATATTCAACCGCACCTTTACACGAGGCGGAGCCGAATTACTGGAGGAGATGTTTCGAAACCCGCTGTCGGATGTAGATGCTATCAATGAGAGAAGCTCCATTATTAGCACTTTTTCTATTTTAAAAATACATTTTCCTTACGAAGCAGAATGGTTTGATGCTGCTGATCAATATCTCCAGAATACCGATGTACGGACTAAGTTGAAGGAGGAGGACTATTCTTTAGGAAGAAAATTTAATCACCTGATTGCCGCTGATACAATGTATAAAGGTATTGAGAAAGGGGTAATCAGCCTGATTGCAATTTTGCAAGCTACCTCAGAATTTGTCGGTCGCATTTGGAATGAAGTCAAGGATACTCCTTATTCCAGAGAACTGGTAGCTATTGACCTGTTGTTACAAACAGCAGCTCTTAAGCAGCTTTTGGAAGAGGATATACGGAAAAAACTTCCATTTGCCAAGGTTGCAGAGTATGATAATATACTCCGTTTCCGGCATAGAGATAATATTCTGAAGCTATTAAAGCATATTTATCTTGTTGATATTTATATATCGGTATCCCGGACGGCAATAGAACGTAAGTTTTGTTTTCCGATAGCTTTGGACGCAGCATTACAAACAATAGTACTGGAGGATTTCTATCATCCGGCACTAACCAGGCCTGTAGCTAATTCTCTGACTATTACACCAGCAAGCAATATTATTTTTCTTACGGGAGCTAATATGGCAGGAAAGTCCACTTTTATGAAAGCGTTAGGTATCGCTATGTTCCTTGCCCAAATGGGTTTTCCGGTACCAGCATCCAGTATGAAGTTTTCGGTGCGTGATGGAATATTTACGACTATTAATCTTCCGGATAATCTATCTATGGGAGCCAGCCACTTTTATGCGGAAGTATTGCGGGTAAAAAATATTGCCACGGAATTAAGCCGGGATAAATATCTGTTTGTCATCTTCGATGAGCTGTTTCGTGGCACAAACGTAAAAGATGCCTACGAAGCTACCATTGCAGTTACTTCTGCTATCGCCCGCAGGAAAAACTGCATGTTTGTAGTATCAACCCATATCATTGAAGCAGGGGAGGTTCTTAAAGAGAAATGTGAGAATATCAACTTCATATATCTTCCAACATTAATGGAGGGAAACAGACCTGTTTACACGCATAAATTGGCTGACGGCATCACCGCAGACAGGCACGGGATGATTATTGTAGAAAATGAAGGTATCCTGGATATTTTGGCCAGGAAGAAATCAATAAAGAAGACGACATGAGCTTTATCGCTGATAAACAAACTTTGGATGATTTGGCGATACTGGGTAAGTATAATGCAAGTTCCATCTTCAGCCTTTTCAACCAGGTGAAATCCAGGGGTGCTGAAAAGCTATTGGACAGCATGTTTCTGCATCCTCTTACTGACGCCAACGCCATTAACGCCAGAAGTAATGCTTTTAGATATTTCGAGGTTACACCTTGCGTATTTCCATTTGATGAACAACATCTTAGTGCTATGGAAAGTTTTTTGGATGAAGGATGCGATAGCAACTATCCATTGGCTCTATGGCGTTTAAGCCGTAAAAAAGTGGCCGCCATCCTTGTTAAAGATGATGCTTTTTATCTGCAAGTGCAAGGCATTGAAACCTGTATCAGCGTATTACAATGCTGCAATACTTTACTGGAACATCTTGAAAATGAGGCAAGAGATAGAAATACTCCATGGGGGAAGTGGGCAGCACGGGCAAGAAATATTTTACGTGATAAGCGATTACAAAATATTAATACCGCCGGTAAATCCTTGATCCATTTAGCCAGGTTACACTATCTGTTAGGATACGTTTTCCGGGATAAATTAAAAGATTTGCTGGCTTTGACATATGAAATTGAGCTCCTGATTGCCGTTGCCGGTGTAGCGAAACAGAAAGGGTTTTCTTATGCTCATGCTTTACCAAAGGAGAAAAATACACTGGAGATAAAAGGAGTCAGGCATCCACATTTAGATAAAGGCGTTTCCAACTCCTTGTCATTCAATGGACATAGCAATGTATTGTTTCTTACAGGCGCAAATATGGCTGGTAAATCCACTCTTATGAAAGCTGCTGGAATTATGATATACCTTGCTCACATGGGGTTTCCTGTAGCAGCAAAGGAATTAAAGTTCTCAGTGCTTGATGGTATATATTCATCGGTAAATGTGCCTGATAACCTGAATCAGGGATATAGCCATTTTTATGCAGAGGTACTTCGTGTCAAACAAGTAGCGGAAGCAGTGGCTGAAGAAAAGCGTCTTTTCGTCATTTTTGATGAGTTGTTCAAAGGAACCAATGTGAAGGATGCTTATGATGCTACATTAGCAGTAACTGCAGCATTTGCAGCCTATAGGGATTGTTTCTTTATTATCTCTACACATATTTTTGAGGTGGGAGATGCTTTGCAAAAGGAAGGTAAGCATATTCAGTTCGAATTTATGCCAACTATTATGGTTGATGCAGTGCCAAAATACACCTATCAACTACAAAAAGGAATTACAACAGACAGACAAGGAATGATAATTATTGAAAATGAAGGTATTCTCGATATGTTATAAGAGTTTCCTTTCTATACGGACTATGCAACATAAAAAAATCAACTAAAGAAATAATTTATGCGTTATCGTTATTGGACCTCCACTGGATTGCTATGCCTATCCATGATGGCAGGCTATGCCCAGAAGGTAGATCAACACTCTATAATTCCTGTTGACACAGCCTTACATACCGGACAATTACCTAATGGGTTTACTTATTATATTCGTAAGAATACTGTACCGGCTAAAAGAGTAATATTTTACCTGGTAAATAAAGTGGGATCAATTCTTGAAGATGATGATCAACAAGGTCTGGCCCATTTTATGGAACATATGAATTTTAATGGTACCAGACATTTTCCTCAAAATGAGCTGGTTGATTATCTACAGAAAGCAGGTGTACGTTTTGGGGCTGATCTAAACGCCACAACATCTTTCGATGAAACGGTATATCAGTTGCCTATTCCTACTTCCGACCCTAAAATGGTAAGCCGTGGATTAGATATCATGCGTGACTGGGCGCAGGAAGCATTACTGGAAACAGATGCAATAGATAAGGAGAGGGGTGTTATTATCGAAGAAAAACGCCTGAGAATTGGTTTGGGAGAACGCATTCAGCAAAAAACTTTTCCGCTCATTGTTAACAATTCAAAGTATGCAAGCCGATCCCCAATTGGAATAGATAGCATACTTCTTCATTTTCCAGCAGCTACCATTCGCCGCTTTTTCCACGATTGGTATCGTCCGAACCTTCAGGCGATTATTGTAGTAGGAGATATTGATGTTAACCAGGTAGAACAGCAAATTCGTAAACAATTTGCCGATCTGAAAAATCCTCCAAACGAAAGGCCCAGACCGGATTATGCTATAGAACTAACTGGAAAAAATCAATTCCTGCAAGTAACCGATCCTGAGATTGGAGGCACTGGACTGGAATTGTCTATAAAACATCGTGTCAATAAGATGAATACAACGACCGACTACCTAAACATGGTAAAGCGTTCATTGTTTAATCAATTACTTGTAACAAGAATCGGTGAATTAATTCAACAGCCTAATCCCCCATTTTTGGATGTAAATGCAGGCATCAAGAGTTTAATGAATGGGTTGGAGCAATTTTCTTTTTCCGTTTCATCAAAGCCAGGTAAACTGAAGGAAGCATTCTCGATTGGATGGTCAGAAGTAGAGAAAGTGAAACGTTTTGGCTTTACTTCAACAGAGTTGGAACGTGCGAAGGTGGCCTATTTGCAAGGATTGGAGAAAACTGCAAGGGAGATTGATAAAATGCCATCCAGCAATTTTGTGAATGAATATATGGCTATGTTCCTTAAGGGTTCTCCTTCACCAGGGTTTAATTGGGAGTATAATTTTTTAAAAACCGTAGTACCAGATATAACACTGGAGGATCTTAAAGACGTAGCAAATAAATATATAACTAATACTAATCGGGATATTTTTGTGATAGGAAATGAAAATGATAAAAATACCCTTCCTGATTCGTCTGTTATTGAGACATGGTTTAATAGCGTTGCTTCCAGTTCTATGGAAAAGTATAAGGATAACGTTACAGATCAGGTATTGCTAAATCATTTACCAGTTCCTGGAAAAGTGATTTCTCAGAAAAAATATTCTACATTGGGAATTCGACAATTTACGCTGAGCAATGGTGTGAACGTATGGATGAAGCCTACTACCTACAAAAATGATGTTGTTCAGATGATGTCTTTTGCGCCAGGAGGTTATAATAAATATTCCAATGAAGAGTATCCGACGGCGGCCAGTGCTTCTGGTATAATTGCTGGTTCTGGTGTTGCTGATCTTTCCCCGCTTCAATTATCAAAAGTGTTAAATGGCAAGTCAGCGTCTGTTAATGCTTTTATCAGTGGTAAGAGCCAGGGTATAGGTGGTGCCAGTTCTCTGAAAGACCTGGAGACAGCATTGCAATTGGTATATCTTCGATACACCGCACCTCGAAAAGACACTATCTTGTTTGAAAATGCCATGGCACAATCCAGAGAGCAAATAATAAATCATTATAAAGACCCGGGAAATGTGTTTAAAGATACAGTGGGCGCTGTTATAAGTGGATATGATTATAGATCAAGTCCAGGTACCTTGGCGAGATTGGATAGTATCAGTCTTGAAAAAGCATATGATATTTACCGTGACCGTTTTGCGGATGCTTCCCAGGCTAACTTTGTATTTGTAGGTAATTTTGATGTGGATAGCATTAAGCCTTTATTAGAGCAATATCTTGGGGCATTACCATCATTAAATAGGAAGGAAAAGTCAGTGGTGATTCATAAGCAAATACCTGAAGGGAAACTGGAGAGAAAGGTTTATACTGGTAAAGATAATAAGGCTACCGTATTATTGGTTTACCATGGAGACTGCCAATATAGTCCAGAAAACAAAGTACAACTTCAGGCTTTATCAGATATTTTGCAATACCGTTTGCTGACAAGCTTACGGGAAAATGCCGGGGAAGTATATACACCGTCTGTAAAGGCTAATATGGTAAAAGAACCAGATGCGCGTTTTGCTATTAATGTATCTTTTGGTTGTGCTCCGGAGCATGTTGATCATTTAATAGGTTTGGTAGAAGAAGATATCAAAAACTTACAACAGAAAGGTGCTACTGCCGATGAGGTACAGAAATTCAAAGTTGGTTTTCAAAAACAATATGAATTGCAAATTGAAAGTAATGAATTCTGGATGCAATTTATAGCCGGACAAATAGAGAATAAAGAAGGATTAAAGGAATTGCCAAATATAGAAAAACAACTTGGTAAGGTAAATGGAGCATCGATTAAGGCTGCTTCTAAGAATTATTTAAGCGGTAAAAATTTAATGCATTTTATAGCATTACCTGAGAAGAATTAAAGACAGTTTTTTGATTGACAATAAAAAGGCTGCTTCCAATTTATTGGAACAGCCTTTTACTGTTTTTTGTATTCCGATTATTTAGCTATGGCTCTAATTGGCATATATAGTAATAAGGTATTCAATTGTGTATATAATTTTTTGGACGTTTCATCTTTTTACTATCAAATGTGCTTTCATGGGATCATTCATGATCCTGCTGATCTCCGCATCAACAAAATCGGTAACATCATCTTTTATCTGCATGAAATTCTTATACACCACTCCATTTTCTAAATTCCTGATAACAGGCAACTCCTTTTGAAGTTTTCTTTCCTGATCAGCTTTTCTGGGGTCTTTCGTTACCTTACAGTGAAAGACCTTTTGCGGTATCTCCTGCCCAGGGTCATCGGCTACTATACCCACGAATTCACCGGAGGAAAGGTTACTAATAACGCTGGGAGGTATAGCCATATCCAGTTGCTGAGAATAGTTAACAGAGGTGTCTGAGCTGTTAATGGTGGTACTGGCACGGTCCTGCATAATCCTGCCTACCCGGTCGCTCATTTGCCTAGCGGTATCACCGGCAACCTGCCCACAGATAACATTACCACATAGGTTCATGAGTACATCTGCCATCTCTCTTGAATAGTCCTTTTTTACCTGATCCAGGTTTTGGATGACAATGGTAGTAGCTATCTGATTTGATCTACCAGTACCAACAAGTGCGTCAACGCCTTGCACTGTGAGGGTAGGGAATTCCTCGAAATTAATACCACACTTTAATTTCCCTTTTTTATTGATCTGTTTTATCAACCTGTTGATGTATAAAGAAAGTACTGCTCCATAGGTAATATGTTTCTGTGGGTTATTAGCCATGCACAGAATTTGTGGTGCTGCAGGATTATTAATATCCAGGGAAAAGTCATTGCCGGAGAGTATGAAATACAGCTCTGGTGAGGAAAGACGCGCCATTGCAATTTTTGCTGCAGCAATCTGCCCTTCTAGTTGCTCCATTACTCCGGCTTCGAGCGCAGAAATAAAGGGGGATATTAAGATCTGTAGCTCTGGTACTGACCTTATCAGTGTAAATAATTTAGCGTAATCTACCTGAAGTAGTTCTATGGCATGAGGCAGGGTACAAAACTCACCATTTCTGTATTGACGCAGATACCAGATAACCGCTGTTAGCAGAATAATTGGTGATTCCACAAAGAAATCGCCATTTCGCTGTATCCAGCTACGGTTAAGACCATAAAGGATGGTACGAGCTGATTCTGCTGCATCCGTAATATCAGTCATGGTAGATGGCTCAAGTGGATTACATCTACCGGATTTTGCCGGATCTTCAGGAATAATGGCATTGAACCTGATAGGAACTTTATACCGATGCCTGTACTTAAGGTAATGGTTATACGCAATAGTTGTCAGGTCCGGGTATTTCCAGTCATGGATGAAAAGACAATAGCCCTTTTCTATCTGTTGCCTGATAATCTCCTCTAAAATAAACCAGGATTTGCCGCTGCCTGGCTGGCCTGCCACCAGCAGTCCTTTAACTGAATTTATGTTGATATAGCTTTTGCGTACTTGGTCCTTCAGTTGGTAGGTGGCAGGAATGTTGATATAGAACTCGCCTTTCATCAGCCTTTCCTCTTGTGGAAATGTCTGGCTCTTACGGTTGAATATATCATTGCGATCAATATTGAGTTTGATAATCCTGGATAGGAGTGTGCCTCCGGTAAGAATCAGGATATATCCGCAGGTGGTGATGCCTATATAAGCACAGGTCCGGAACTGCAAATCATAGGTGAGTAGTAGCACATAGTAGCTGATAAAGTATAAAACCAGCCCTATACTGATATAGGCTACTACAGTGGTGTATTTAATATGCTGATCTTTTCTTCCTTGCGCGCCAAGAAGTGTTATGCCGAGGAACCCCAGGGCAATTAGTTTGGTTTTAAGAAAATAGGAAAATAGCCCTGTCTTTGTAATGTTATCCAGTAGCCTGTCGGTAATGTCAGATGTTAACTGCCAGGCGTGAAATGCGGCATAGCAGTAATAATAAAAATGAAGAATAAGGATGGCAAGGCTAATTAGCCTGGTAAGGTCAATGATTTTACGAAGACCTTGTTCGTTTTCTCCTGTACGCATATCTCACTTCCTCCAAAATCAATCTCAGCATGTGCGCCGGGGTAGGTTTAATCATTAATAGATGGGCGTTTGCGCCGTTTCTTTCGTTTGGTTTCTGCTTCCCGGTAAGTGTATTCTGGTTGTAGTAATTGTTCTACCAGCGTTGTATTGTTATCCGGTGCCAGGACGGCGCTATTAGCAGCTTGCGGTGGTATGGTAATCGGATTATTACGTTTTCCCATATCCTTCTCATGTGTAATGGATGGCAAAGGCTGCAGGGGTTGCAGCTCCTGATAACTGCCGGATGCAGCTTTCTTAAACAATTCAGCCGCGCTGTATGATTTTCCCAATGAACTTCCGTTAAAAACAGTTCTTTTGATGTGATCCACGAAGGTGATACCATATAATCTGCCATCAGCACTAATCCTGCGAACTGTAGAAATTCCGTTTCGTTCCAGTGATCCAAATAGATCAGATAAGCCAGATCCTGGACTTTGTTGAAAGTGCCAGTCAATTAGTGATTTGATCCTGCCACTATGTTGCTGTTTCTGAACTGATCCTTCCTGAAATTTTGTTTCCAAATAAGATAAGGTAGGTTTGAAATAAATGGAGCTGGCTTTTATGGGCTTTCCTACTTTTTTTCCATTTTCATCCAGCATGCGGTATAACAAACCTTTATTTCGTTGTACGCGGGAATTTTCCTTACATGGATCAGCATATACGTTACATAGTTGTAAAATGGCATTCAATTCTGCCAAGGAGCTATATTTGTAAGTATCTACTACATTAGCCAGCACGTTACTGATGCCACGTTTTGTTTGGCTCTTGCCGTAGCTTAACTTTTGTGCCTGAAGAACCGGAAGAAAGAATTGCTTCTCCTGTGGATGGTCAGCAGCCTTTTGCAGAGAGTAGTTTATCTCAATAGCCTGTCTGGCTGGTTCGGATAATCTTTTACCGATATTATGAGTAGGTATTCTGTCTCCGTTTGCATCTATAAGATTTGTGACAATATGAAGATGGGGGAGGATGGTATCAGAGTGCCGGTAGAGCAGGTATGGCTGGTCACCAAATCCAATTCTATTCATATAGTCGTTGCCGATAGTGCGCAGAAGATCATCATCCAGCTTATCTGTTGGATGAAAATTTAAGATGATATGCTGTGCGTTCTTTTTTGTCCTGGTATTTAATTGATTTAAGGAATTAAATCTGTCCAGTTTATCGTAGAAATTCAGCCTTTCTTTTTCCTGCAGGAAGTTACCTGCATATAGCAATTCGGCGCTGCCAGCCTTAACTTTCGCTTCGTTATAATTAATCATCTTAGAGATGTTACTGGTGGGCTTACCTATTTCTGCATACATGATTCATGAATTTTTTCAAGTTTGAAAAAGATATCTCTGATAAAATCAAGTAGCTGTTTGTGGCGCAGCTCATTAGATAAAATCCATGTCAACATTTCCGGTGAATCCTTAAGCGTATGCAGTCTTTTTACCTCTTGGTTATAGTTATTACCTATAGCGGAGATCTCATTTTTGATACCGATCAGGGCTGACAGAATTTCATCAGCAGATTGATTCCTGTATTTGAGTACTACAGGTTTGTTTAATAATACCTGCCTGGCGTACTGACTAAGGTTGCGGCAGGTCGTCTGCTGAAAGCGGTTGTATATGGCATCATAATCACCTGGCTTGGTGCGTATGGATATCCATTTGTTTGTCTTCTTTTCCATATAAATTGTCTTTAGTCTTAAAAAATCCCGTGAGTTCCGAGCGGGATATCAGATATACCCTGCCGACACAGGAGCCAGGGCGAGATCCCGATGTGCAACATCGGTACATCTCGCCGGGTGCGGGAACCGGCATCCTTTGGCTTAGTCCTCCTGATCTTATCAGGAGGGATATATACCTGTCTTGCTGCTTTGGTGATATACCAGTACGCAGTATCTTTTTGTACTTATCTGGATATTTCAGGTAATCGTTATAAGAGGGGGAAGGAGGATGAAACATCCTGAAATACCGTTTTCTTTTCTTACTATCGAATGGAGATATCCAGGGTTGGAGAAAAGCTATAATGACAGCTTGGATAATATAGATCCAGCCTGTTTTCCACTGAGTTGAAAGTATACTAATCATCTTCTCATCTTTTTCTTCTTCACAAAAAAACTAGTAATGGAAACAAATCTACACTCAGGGATCTGACAAAGTATCACTTGTGTAAATTCTGTACAGGCTTGTATTGCATGGAATTGGTATTTTCGTACCAGTATAAAATTGAAAAGTGATGAGTGTAAATGTGATAACTTATGTAACGGCAGTTAATGCAGGGAAGGAACCCAAGGCGTATGCTTTTGATGTACATCAAATACCAACGGGTGAGGTAATATCCCGTTTGGATTTTAAAGTGTGGACTAAGAAAAGCAGTGGTGTGACCTGCTTTTTTTGTGAGCCTGATACAGGCAGGAAATTTAGGGTGACTGTATTCAAGGATAAGCACAGTGAAGAGTACAAATTGTATAAGGGAGAATTGGATTTTAGAGAATGTCCGGTAGGAAAGCTGTATAGACTCAGGATTGAAAAGAATTCAAATGGGAATATGTCTTTAAAGGAGGCACATTTGATAGAGGATACTCAGTGATACGGGTAAGTATGAGCTATGGCTTCCGGAGATAAGTACGTCATAATTAAATATAACTTCTTGTTTTTGTATCTGCATATAATGTTAATGGTTATACGAAATAATTATGTAGGTAAGATGCCACGGTCTTATTAAATATCAGTAACGGCCTGCCCCCAAGGGCAGGCCGTTTTTATTTATGGGAAACCTGTCTTTCGGGCCAGCCCGAAAGACAGGTTAATTAATATAGACCAACTAACTTAATATAATACCGTCTAAACCTTTGGCGGCAAAGGTATCGCAGAGGCTAAACGCTGTCTGTAAACGCTGGTTAGCAGTGCCGCCCATAATTGAATTTAGTTTTGTTTCTTCGTTTTTATACGAACGGTAGTTTTGAAAGTATCCGCTTACCGCGTTATATGCACCGTATACAGTGCCTTTTGTTGATTCCATTAGTTGTGTTGGGTTTGTCATCGCATACTCGTATACGTTTTCGACAATGTTGTTAAAGCTCGTTGATATTTCATCAAAGTTACCTTTTTGAATATTGCTTAAAACTTCCTTATTAGGCACCATTGCAAGCTGAATAAGTTTTTTAACCTCCGGGTCAGTGATACGAACTTTTGACCAGTGGTTAAAAATGTCCTGCATTTGATAGGAAAGCCTGTTGCTTATTCCCATTACCCGGTGGGCCTGTGCTAGTCGGTCTTTTGCATTGGCAGTATGCCGTATTTTAATACTGTTGGATTTATTGACCATAGCGGCATTTAGTGTATTATTACATACTATGCGAATGGGGGTAAATGCTGCAGTAATACTACCCATGCCGTTATGGCTGGTAGTAAGAAATAAATATTGTTCTATCAGGTCATCATTTGCAACACGTATATAATTGGGTAGTTTAGCAGTTATGAAAATTCGTTCACCCTTGCCCAATGCGCCGGCAGTTTCATAGAAGATGCCGTCACCACCTACAATAGAATCAAAGAAACTAAAAGCGTCTTTGTTTTGTACTATCTGATAGTCTTTTCCTACTACGCCTAACACTACATCATTATCAGTGCGTACAGTGGCGTAATATCCCGGAACCGCTATAGATGGAAAAATATTAGCACTTTCGGCGTCTACCTGATTTAAAGAATCCAGGGTATACAAATTTCTTTTCTCTACCTGATAGTCTAGGCCAGCATGGTCGATAGCTTCGGCGCTGGTGGGGTACTCTGATACTAGCTTACCCAGGCCGTGCCATGCCTTTTGGTTGACAGAAAAAAAACTGTGTTTACCTGTTTTGTCGTTGAAATTAATATTGTGTGCCATAGAATCACGCCCGTTTTTGTTTATATGCCGCACACGGGGAGGCTGCGGTAAAAAGAGAATTAAAAAAATGGAGTGGGTTTGTGGCTAATCTGCCAGAAGTGTTAATTGCAGGTTGTTGTCTCTGTTGGGATAACTGGGATGGCTATACTTTTTTTTGAGATACCACACCGTTAAATTTGCATTTAATAAAATGGCCCAGGCATTGGCGAGGGCTTTTGATCGCGTTACCTGCCTGCTTCGCTGGATCTCCCAGGAAAACAGCATTAGTTGTGAAAGCTGGTTGTTAGTCATAGTCGCTAAATTTTTAGGTGAATTAATCTTACATGCTCGGCTTACTGCCTTGCAATTACCCGTAGCGACCAGCCATTACACCTGGATGGAAGGAGAAAGTTTGAGGAAAAAAAATACGACCGCAGTCGGCTGAAAAAGACATCATGAACGTGGTGGAGATTATTTTTTCTCAACCGCAGGCCAGCCGACGCGCAGCAGAGGCGCAGACTTTCGTATGAGCAGAAGGGTGTAATAATTTTTGGAGGGGAAGAATGCTTTGATATCCAGGGTCTTCAGAAAAAAGAAATTGGGTATAGGGTAATATGGGGTAATTTCATTATATTATATCACTAAACCCCATTAGAGATATGAGAATACTTAAGATGTCTATTATTGGAATTGTAACTGTTGTAATTGTTTTTGTATCAGTAAGGCTCCTTTCTGCTCGTCAACAGACCTGTGACTATTGTTATTATCAAAATCAAAAGTACTCGAATGGAGCTGTGTCTGGCTTAAACTCTATTTGTTCATTTAAATGTTCAAATGGTCAGTGGCAATGCCAAGGGTGTGCTGCCGGAAAACCTTGTCACAATCAAAGTTTGAGCAAAACCTGTAAGCCTTGCATGTTCCAGAATATGGCTTATAGTGAAGGGGCACCGTGTTCATTGAATTCAATTTATTATTATATCTGTCACGATGGTAATTGGGTTAAACAACCATAGGTAGAGTACTATGTAATTCTGGGAAATCTGTTAGCGTATTTGGTTAATTATCTGTCCAAAAGCTATATGGTTTTGTTCTTTTAAATAAGTGCATTTACTTCTGCATGATAAAATGTAATAGAGCATGATAGCAGTAGTAGTTTTCTTATCTTGTATAGAAACGACATGGTAATTGACCGTTGATTTTTGTAAATTCCATATTGAATACACAGTATAAGGATTTAATAGACAATTTTATTGCTCGTACCCCTTTCATATCCTAGTTATTGTATGGTACATCCACATATGTAGTATTCCGTTGATACCCAACCCATTTATTCATCGAAAGGAACTAATCATGCTATGTACTGTGACCTTGCTAAGTGGGGAACCACTAGAATATTTAGATGAAATACCGATTAATTTACAAACGGCTGCAATTGTTTCTGAGAAATCTTACACTGCCAGTTATGCTAATGGTGAATTGTTATTTCAATGTATCTCAGACTGCAGAGACTATGCACTGTGGTATAAGGTGCTGATTTCAAGAAAAACTGATTTGCTTATCAGTAAATATCCGGAACCACGATTGATACTGAGGGTTTCACTAAATGGCATACTTGAATTTGAGTTGCCAGAGATAAATACTTTTAAGTTAGGTCCAGGGCAGTTTCTACTATACTATCAGGACAGTCCTTACAGCCAGTTACTATTGCAGGCAGATAGCGAGTATAGGTATCTTGAAATTGCTATGCCTGTATCATATTTGGACCTTTTTATGAGTTATTACCCTATACTTCAGGGTTTTGTTGAGAATGCAAGATCTTCGGCCTCAGTAAGCCTTACAGCCACTCCATTATCTGGCAACGCGGCTCTTTTGGATAATATTGAAAAATTACTGCAGTGTATTTACAAAGGAAGTCTTCGCGGAATGTTTACTGACGCAAGGATAATGGATATTATGACAGAGGTATTTACAATAGCACAAGGAAGTACCAGGACGGAAATACTATTGTCGCAGGATGAAAGAGAGCGAATTTGGTCTGTCAGAGATATGCTGGGTGAGAATCTGGATATTCACTATACGATTAAGGATTTATCCCGCATGGTATATATTAATGAGTATAAGCTTAAAAAAGGCTTCCAGCAGTTAACAGGGGCAACTATATTTGACTACCAATTGGGTAGGCGAATGCAGGTTGCTCAAAAGTGGTTGAAGGAAACAGATCTGAGTTTAGAGGAAATTGCCACTGCTACAGGGTATCAGTATTTATCCAGTTTTGTTGCTGCCTTCAAACATCGTGTGGGCGTTACACCTGCAGCTTTTAGGAAAAATGCAGTATCGTAAATGCTCCCGATTGCCTAATATTCTTTCCGTTTTGCTTAAATAGTTGATCTGATAGCTGTTGTAATTTAGAAAGAGAGTTACACCCTAAACATCTAATCCTATGCAGCATCGAAAGTATTCATTGGAATGGTTTGATTTGTTTATCACTGAAACCTTACCCGAAATCTTTAAAAAACCTGTACTGGTAAACCCTGTATTTATTAGAAGAGTTTTAGAAAAAGCTTTAGAAGAAAGAAAGCATATCCGTTTACGACTTTTGGAAGATATGTTCAATACCAGGGATGAAAAAAACATGCAGGTACTCATTAATCGTTACCAGGTTTTGCTAATTCATTTAATAGACGAGGCCAACAAGGTGGAAGTGTCCAGCTCAAACAGGCTTGTAAGGTTTCTTTGTCAAAAACTGCAGCAATGCCTGGAAAGTCTTTTGGCTTTTATTGAGAATGACTTTCTAAAGTATTTCGATTTAGAACAACGAGTTCCAGAGAGTTATCATGCTGTTTGCAGAGAGCTTATAGGGAATGAATTACCAATACTAGAAAAGAAGCTATATAGTTTCAAACAAGATCCTGCTTTGGTAGAAATGATACTGGATAACCTTCGTTCATTTGTCGTTAATACCAGGGTTCATCTGCCTTACCGGATATTTTTATATATGAAAGCAGTCTGGTATGAGCTGCGTTTTTCTTCTGTGTACAATAGGCAAGAGTGGAAATTGCCAATTCTTTTGGAAATACTTATCAGATTGAATTACAATAGCCCTGCACTAACTAATTACCTTGCTGAAATATACCTTCCCAAGAAGCTGTCATCGATTACTGAGACTGACGGTAAAGTAAAGTTGCTACATGCTTTCCGGAGAAGTGTTTCTGAAATCACCATCTCGGCAGAAGGAAAGCTGTTTCGGGATCTTCCTGGAATCGACGAGCAAATATTTCAGTTGGTGGGTGAGGAAATAGAACTACTATATCCGGCTGTTAATTCGGCCACGGAAGGTCTTACAGTTGTAGGTAAAGATTTTAAGATGCAGACTACTTTCAGTGTACCGGTGCTAGGCGCAATCTTCAGGATATTTAAAGAAGCTGGTGCTATTCGTAACGCTAACGTAAAAAAGATGTTAGAATTTGTGGCGGCAAATTATACAACACTAAAATCTGATGATATCAGTTATATCCACATTCATAGCAGTTATTATGATATAGGTCCAAAAACAAAGCAGCAGCTTTATGATCTGTTCATACAATTAGCAAATACTAGTAGAAAGTTGTGAGAATATTGGAGTGATCCTTTATGGATTGTATTCGTTTACCTCATTAGACAGCTGAAATTAATTTCTACTGTTTGATGGGGTTTCTCATTTAGATATAAATAGAAATAATTTGATCTGATTATGAAAGCTTTAGCAAGGCTACTACTAGGGTTGGTAGCCTTTTATGCATGGATTAATCTCTTTCTTTGCCATGATGGATCTACGACACTGTAACTGTAGGTAAATAATTGCGGCGCAATACAGGTATTGCCTTACTCCTGTAGTACAAAAAGAAAGGCAGTAATCATTTCTTTCACTTTCAAAAATCAATGTTTATGAAAAATTTCAGATTGCTTTTGGCGGCAGCTGTCTTAATCATTGCAGCCGGTGGTGCCTATGCTAAGGGAGCGTTTTCGGCTCATAATACCAGTAGTCGTGCCATGGCATGGTTTGAGTACAGCCCAACTACCTCTGGTGGTACAGCGAATCCGGCTAACTATCATGAAATTACTTCTACCGGTTGCTTAAATGGTAGTCAGTTATGTGCTATCCGGGTAGAGAAGAATGCTAGTACAGGACTTCCGGACGCTACAGCACTGAATAATATTCAGTCTGATATTGACGCAGGAACCCCAATTGCGGGAAAGGTGGTGTTTAAACCATAAAAAATGCCGTCCTGTATTTTGCAGGACGGCAAATATCTTATTTTTCAGGTTTCATTAGCTTACTAACAAATTTTTTGCTACCAAAAGTGGTTGATTTCCACCCGCCTCTTGGGCCATATTCTTCTTCTGTAATGGCCCCATATTTTTCTTCAGCTTCTTTATAGGTTAAGATTTTGGTAATTAATACCCAATGGCCCACATTAAGGCATTCTAATTGCCCGTATTTGCGGAGTTGATGAAAACGCTCATCTCCAAGGTGACGAATTATTTTAAATCCCCAGGCAATTGTTTCTCCGCACCAATTATCAGTTATAACGCTTTGATAATCAGATAATTCATTTTCATATCCGGCAGGTATTGAGTTGTTCATGAATGAATTTTTACAGTATTACAGAATTATAATCTGAATATACCAATTATTATTTGACCCATAGGCTCGTAATTCAATCATGTAAACATTAGTGCTGTTATCGTTTATTTCTTTCCATACTTTGTGCAGTCGCAAGTACACTAGTAGGTATCTGCATAGCGTATCTTAAATCACCGGGAGGTAACGTATATCTCTCATTGTCAATCTTCCTTTCCAATGTAATTTTACCACCAGCCAATGTATTTAGCCTTCGTATATCCATCCATCTGATAACTCGAAAGGGGAGTTCCTTACGCCTTTCCGACAGGATAACATCTATTAAATTATCCGTTGATGTTATAGGCGTGAAGCTTAATTTATCATATCTGTTTTTCTTAAATTGATTAAGTGCTTGCAACGCGTCACCGTTTTTGCCAATTCGCGCTAGGCACTCTGCTTGCGTTAAGTAAACTTCATCTGCTGCTAATCCTTCAAAGAGCTGGTAAGAGTTGCTTCCGTCATAATTTCCTGAAAAAGCTGCGCTCCCATCAGGATTTATTTTATAAAAGAGTTTCTTCCTAAGATCATTTGTAGTGTATGAGCTTATCAATATGGAATCAACCCGGCATATGGAAGCATCTAGGCTATACGAGTAATTGGCTGCTATGTGAAAGATGACCTCATCATTGAAGCGTTTAAAAGTTTCGCCAGAAGCTGAAGAAAGCAGGTTGTAATCTAAAAGCTGTATACCTGATTTTATGCAGGTATCAGCATAGTTAGCGGCTTTTGAATAATTACCAATGCAAAGGTGTATTCGGGATAGTAATGCCAATGCGGCTACTCTTGAAGGTCTGGTTTTATAGGCAGTATTCTGGGGGAGTAATTGTGAAGCGTATTCCAGGTCTCTGGTGATGGTATTATAAGTATCCTGTAATGAAGAGCGATGGGAAGGTTCATTAACGTCAGCGGTTAAACGAAGTGGGATGCCTAATTCTGAAGTGGATGATTGTGGATCGTATGGCATTGCAAATTCCTGCGCTATCATAAAGAAGGCAAATGACCGATAAAACAAGGCACTTCCTTTAATCTCGTTCCATTCTTTTAATTGATCTGGCGTAGGATTTACTTCTGCAATCTTTTCCAATACCAGGTTGGATTTGAGTACTACTCTGTATGTAAGGGTCCAATCCATGTCGTTGCTTACATCATCTTTCCAGATGTAGTTTTCTCTGTCCGTTAGTGATGATATGCTTTTCCAATTGCTGGTCAGCAGATAATAGTTGTCTGATGCCACCTCGGTAGCAATTGGCCAGGAAAGGTTCATTGTAGCTACATCATCCATTAAAGCGCGTAGATCTTTCATTGTGGAGGGAACAACCATTTTTGCGTCTGGTTTTGCATCCAAAAACTTACGACAGGCATTGAAAGATGATAATATTGCTACTGGCAGTAAGATCAGCGATATATATTTATAGTAATTCATAATTCAATTTTTAAATAATTAGAAAGATGCCTTCAGGCCCACAGATATACTTCGTGGAGGAATGGCGCTGCCATATTCCGGATCTTGCAGGTCTTTGGTTGCTTTATAGATGGTGCAAATATTATCGAGGTATAAGTTGAGTACTAGTTGTTTGAGAAATTTACTTTGCGTCAAACCCAATGAATATTGTAAACTGATATCTTTCAGACGGATTATATCAGCTTTGTCTACCAGCACTGCGGATTGCAAATAGAATTCATCTCGATAACTGTTTGCAGGGTAAGACATTGCTGGTATGTAAGTGCTTTCCTCATCACCTGGTTGTTGCCAGCGTTTTGAAAAGTCACTGTGTCCATTCCAATTTTGAAATAATGCCGTGTAGTTGATTGAATTTCGTCTGAAGTAGTGACCTAGTTTATAAGTAATGCTGCTGCTAAGGCTCCAATTTCTATAACTTAACATAGGCCGAAAAGCACCATACACAGGAGGTAGTGATCTTCCGGAATACACTAGATCATCCAATGTACTTTTACTGCGTATCGCGGAATAATCCTTACTGATCTTTCCGGACAACCAGCCACGAGGATCTCCCTGATTGTCTAATCCTTCCCATCGATAACTCAATAGTGCATCAGTTGGTTTTCCTTCAATGGGATTTATACCAGATCCCATATAACTGATGGCCTTTGAGTACCTGTATTGGTACTTAGTTATTTTGTTATTGTTGTAGCTAAAAAGTAAATTGGTTTCAAGCCTCCACTGATTTATATCTATCACCTTAGCGGTAAGTGAAATATCAATACCATTCCCCTTAATACTTGCACTATTGATATCAATACTTGTAACTCCGGTGGTGGGATCAAGCGGAGCGTTGCCAATCAAATCGATGCTGTTCTTTATATAGTAGTCGATGCTGCCCGATAATAGGCTGTTTTTAGTTTTAAAGTCTATGCCGATATTGGTTGTAGCAGTTTTTTCCCAACGCAAATTAGGGTTGGGTGGCGTTGTGATAGTAGCGTAAGGCTCATTAATCAGGTAATTTGTTCCAGCGGGATTATAACTGATGATAGTCAGGGCTGAAAGTTTGTTGCTGGTATTTCCTGCATACCCATAAGTTAACCTTACCGCTAAAGTTGGGAGTACGGTGGAAGTATAGAATTTCTCTTGTGAGATATTCCATCTTAAGCCAGTAGACCATAGTGGTGTACCTTTTTGATTGCTTCTGACGCCGAACAAGTTGCTGGCATCTTTTCTGGCGCTTGCAGAAATAACATATTTGCCATCATATGTGTAAGAGGCATTTGCATAGTACGATGTAAAGCGGTACATAAACCTATTGAAATCTTGCGGGTTATAAACTTGTTGGTCACCTTTCAGATTCATATATGTAGGTAGATAACTGACATAATCTACATTAGAAGCAGTCAATAGGTTGGGGTCATAGCCATAAGACCTGCTGTTGTTTGAAACTGTTTGAGATTGTCTTATTTCCATACCGGCAATAGCTGAAATCTGACTTTTATTCCATGATCTGTTGTAATTGAGTTGCACTCTACCGGAATGGGTAGTTAAGGTTTCTGTGCTTTGATCTATAATTCCGCCTAACGGTATACCGTATACGATACTGCTACCTGTTATCTGTGTAAACAGATTTGTCAGGTTACGACTATAATATGTGTCAGAATTACTCATGTTCCACAAGGAACTTGTCTGGCGCTCATACTGGTAATTAACTTGTGCGGATAGTCCTTCTGAAATGGAATAAGAAGCCGCAGCTTTCATCCGTAGTCCATTTAAATCGGTGTAATTATCGGACTGTTGTAAGTCTTTTAGTGGGTAATAACGCCAATCTTGAAGTTTTCCATGTCCTACAGTGTCTATGAAGGCAAAACGATAATCTTTTACAATCGGTAGTGGATTTCCATTAGCATCAGCAACTTCGGCATATGGGTAGTACTTGGTTTTGTCTGCACCAGGTGTTACCATGTTTAAGTTATTATTATTGACCGTTTTGCTATAGGCGTATTGCAATCCTAGTGTTAATTCTAATTTCTTGGTGATTCGAAATGTGTTTTCAGAAAGAAGTGTAAGTCTACGTATGTTATTACGCACCAGATTACTTTGCTGATCGTCAAATCCAGCGCTGAAATAGTAGTTTACATTATTAGTACCACCCCGCATGCTCATTGCATACTGCTTGGAAGCAGCGGTTCTGTAGAAATATCGCTGAAAGTCTTTACGAATATCATTTCCTCGAAGCGCATCAATACTTTTTGTTGCTTGATCATGTGTGATAAAACCGTCCGCTTCTTGCTGTAATAGCTCAACAACAGGTGAAATAGGAGGCCGAGTATAGGAGTTATTTAGTTGGCCGCTATAGTAACCTTTCTGGAAAAGTGTTTTTTCAACATCAATGAAATCGCTTGCGGAAATAGAATTATCCCTGTATAAGTCTGGCTTTTCTGTGAAGGTGACGTTAGAGGTTATATCTATTCGTTGTGATTGGTTGTATTTGCCTTTCTTTGTTGTGATTACCAATACTCCATTTGCGGCTCTGGCACCGTATATTGAGGACGCAGCGGCATCTTTAAGTAATGTGATGGAAGCGATATCGTTAGGATTAATTTGATTCATATCCCCCTCTACAATGAAGTTGTCAACAACGATTAGCGGTGAGTTGTTTCCGAATAAAGTGCTTCTTCCTCGAAATAGTAACTCTTGTCCTTTATTCCGATGATCAAACAGAATTGTGCTACTGCCATCAAGTTTTGATAACCAATCACCGCTTATCCTTCTGTCCAATACGCTCTGATTTATATTCTCAAAAGCTCCGGTAGCGCGTTCCGTTGGGATCAACTGGTATCCCGTTGAGTTGATTACTACCTCCTTTAATCCGGTTTGTGATGGAAGAAGGCGGATGGTATTATCCGTATTGGTTAGATTATTAACCGGGATTTTTAAAGTATTGTAGCCAAGAAAGGAAAACACGATGGTGTCACCTGAAGTAGCTTTGTTGATATTGAAGAAGCCTTCTTTGCTTGTTCTTGTCTTATAAGGAGCAATTGTGTAGTAAACAGAGGCTCCTTGAATGTTTTGGCCAGTAATATGATCAACTAATTTACCATTGATCTTAATGGGTATGTCCTGGGCGGAACCTACCTGCTGTATCAGTAAGGAAAGGAGGATAAGGTATCCGCTATTAAATCGTGTTATTGTTCTTAGTATGTTCATGATCGTGGAGTTTTGGTTGGTGGTTGATTCTTACAAAACGGGTTGGTCTGTGATGATCAGCATATCGATAGATCGTATTTCTTCTGTTAGTGTAAAGCCGTAGTCAGCGAAGGCAGCTTTTAAAGCGTGGATGCTTCTATGAGGAATATTTATTTCGATATTTTGCACCTTACATATTCCGCTGGAATCAATGATGGGTGGGATTCCCTGTACATTGTTAAGTTGATATAGTAATGCACTAACGGTGCTACCGGTTACATGAAGATCATTGCCTGTAGTATCAGAGGTCTTATTATTTGAATGATGAATTTGTAATGCAGGTATAATCTGTCTTAAAATCAGGCAGGATACTGGAATACTCTTTATCGTTGCTGATATGTGTAGATAACGATTTAAATCCTGTATCATATAGGTTTGTAACTCGCTCCTGGTAGTAGTTAATGGGCAACGTAGCTCATAGCAATGTGCATACTTTCGTTCCCAATCATATTTGTATCCCTGATCCGGAGTATATAAATATCTTCCCGGATTTGCCAGGTTTAATATAACCTGATTACGGGGGAAATTTATTAACCTGTTAAATGCCATTAAGTACAA
This sequence comes from Chitinophaga silvatica, assembly GCF_003419895.1. Lineage (GTDB taxonomy): Bacteria > Bacteroidota > Bacteroidia > Chitinophagales > Chitinophagaceae > Chitinophaga > Chitinophaga silvatica. Next base: position 792,784 of record NZ_QPMM01000001.1, read on the forward strand.
CTCTACTACAGACCAATTGGTAGCATATCTACGTATCGTTTGATGTGAGCTATCGATATCGATACCTGATTTGGTTACAAGCCCTACACCGTAGCCGGTAATTGTGCTGTAATAAGTAGGTGCCTCCGGGAATAAGGGAATATCCGGTTTTAAGAACGGAAGAGAATAGTCGCGAATTTTATCTGTTTTCTGGGGAAGGTTAATTTCATTACCAGAAAGTACACTACGTATATTCTCAGCCGTTAAATATTCCGAATATGTAAATGAGATAACCTTCCCTGTTTTGTCTATCCAAACAAGATGCGGGATTGTTGCATAGGGAAAGTACTTATGCAGCAAGCTGTCATCGGTTATGGTAGGAAGGGGAGGGCGTTGGACTACGGTTTTAGAATAGAACTTCTTTACTACACTTTTTTTTTCGCTGGTAACCGAGATTATTTGAATCTGATCACCAAAGAGCTTTTGAAGACTATCCAGTTTACTGAGGCCAGCTATGCAACTACTGCAGTTCGTTGCCCAGAAATCTAGTATAACTAGTTTCCCTTTATAGTTATCAAGCGATATTTTGCCCCCTGGAATGTTTACGGTGGCGGATGTGGTGATGCTTGGTAGATAATCTCCGATCCTCAGGGCGGTTATATTGGGTAGGCCGGAATGGGCGAGGCATGGCAATAGCAGCCCTATCAAGAAAAATATTCTTTTCATGATAAAGAGTTTTAAGCGTTATGAATTGGTTTTAAGTTGTCCTGGTGTGGTCTAAATATTTGAAGTTTAATGAAATGCGTAGTAAGCCCATGTGAATAGATATTCACGGGCTGCCTTATCTTTTCTCAATCGAAAGCGAAAAAAAATAAGTATCCAGATTAGTTGGTGCGAGATTATTTACTAAGAAGGAATTTGCAGGGAGGGCAAAAAAAAAGCGTGGGGCAGTCTCCCTCTCCGGCTCTACTGGGCTACGACACCCGCACACCGAATATAGAAGACGCCCACGCGGTAGCGTGAGCGTTTTACTCAGGATTCGGGTGTGCGCAATTCAAGGTCGTAGTTTGTAGAGCGCCGAAACGAAAGCAAATCGCTAAATATCATCTAGTTATAATATCGCAAAATACAACATCAAGATGTATTTTCAAATACTATGCTGTCTATAAATTTATTATTGAAATCTGTTATCATTTTTGAATCGTAATTGTATTTCATAGTAAAGATAAGAAAAATTTCATTTCACCCCACAATCGTGGGGTGAAATATTTTTTCAAAAGAGCCATTTTCCAACAATGGAAAAAAACAAAGAATTTTACACATATAGGTTGGGGTTAGGTTTAACGAAATGGCTTGATAATAATAAGAAAAAGGCAAAGGAAAATAAACTGAATGGGGTTGAAGACCTAAACCTGGTCAAAAGTGAAGCAGATCTTGTTGCATCCTCAGGTGTAGCAAAAAATGCAGTTACCCTTATAAAGCAAGGCCAACGTAACCCTGAGTATTCGACATTAGAGTATATCGCTGAAGCTTTAGGCGTTCCGTTAAGTACGTTTATTCATTACTGTGAAAGTATTTCTGATGAGGAAGTTTTTGAACAACTAAGAAAAGTGACTAAAAGAAAGAGATAGATTTGTAAATTAGTACTGTTAGCCAGAATTCCCTTGATTTTTTTGTAACCTTAAATAACCATGATATGAAAGCGCTATCGATCCTAGTACTAGGTTTATTTCTTGTTTCATGCGGTTCTAAGAAGTTAAGCAGAGAAAAGGCCGCTGAATTAATTCAAGCTAGATATCCATATACCATCGACTGGAATATTTATACAGCAAACCCGGAAGAGGCTGCAAAGCTTATTGATACCGACTTAGAGAAGGAGGGGTTTGTAACTGTCAAGCATAAAGTAAGTTATGAAGAATTAGGATCTCCAATTGTTACATTTACAGATAAATCCAAACCATTTCTACTGGAAACATCGGAAAAGGATAAGAAGATTCATATGCAGAGGGTGAAGTTGGCAGAACAACACTTCGATGCGATTACTGGTATGCGGTTGTTAAAAAATGACACCAAAGCAATTGTTGAATATACTTTAGTGTATAAAAATGTATCTCCGTTTGTTCCAATTTCTACTTTGAAAATAGAACCTAAACTTAATAGAAAAGCTTATTTCGCTCTCTATGATGATGGCTGGAGGATAGTAGAACAACCAGACCTGGATTTTATGATAGAATAAAAGAAAGGCTTTGTGCAAGAATGCACGTTGCCTTTTTTACACCCTAGAACGATCACTATACACCATAACTGTGGATTTGTGATTTAAACAATGGACAAAAGACCGTTGCAGTACTTAATGCTGCATATTTGAAGTAGTCTAAAAAAATAATTAAAATGAAGGCTTGAGTAAGACTAAACGTTGCCTTATTCTTTATGTATGTCCTAACCCCTATTCTTAAAGTATTTGATCCTGTAATGGCCGTAGGTGGACAGGGATATCAATGTCTTCATCACTGACGACCAAACATTTATAATAGCCTTCAATGTCTCTTTGGTTAGCGTGATAAATTTTACCAGTTTTCAACTCATTGAAGTAAGATTGTTCAAAATTTCGATGGGCCTTCACCAATAACTTACTTCCATTCAGGAAAGAGATTATATAGATGTTAGGCTTTGGACCAATCTTCTCTTCAGCTATTTTCTGAGCATACACATAAGTGCCTTCAAAAATAAATGGTGGATACCTGTCTTGCCGCGCTTTGAGAAAGTGAGTACACTTTTCAATAATTTGCATCTTTGAGTAGGTAAGCATCTGTTAAGTCTTATTTAGGTTAATCAATGGTTTGATACCTTATTGAGGTGTCTTAAATATATCCTGGCCTGCCGCTTAGTATTGGGTATGGGATTGGCTGGTAGAAGCGTCAGTTTTCCAGGTGTTATACGAATACGTAGTTTGTCATCTGGACTAATCCCGGCGGCTTTCAGCCATTTTCCTGATAGTATAATCTGAGGTATATTCATTCCCGAACCATTGCCACTGATAGTCCGCCAAGTGACATGGATAATTGAATCGAAGTGCGATGTTTTCATTTGATATCGTTTTGATTAACGGAGATACCTTTTCCTTGGGTGTCCAATTTGGTTATACGTAAATAATTACGAGATACTATAATAGAAATATTGTCACCAGCGTGAAAGCCCGCCTTTGCTAACCATTGCCCAGAGAGGTTAAGCCAGGGAACTTCGACTGGTTCTATTAATCGCGGAACTATTTTTGTGTGGAGTTTTGCGTTTCTGATATTTGATTTCATAATTGAGTATTTTGGTTGACCAGGTAAGTAGAAGATGATAATTCCCCAATTTGGCTGATTGATTCCTGGAAGGTTCTGGTAGTCATTTCTATGAATTCAGTTACTTTCCTGAACATTAGCGCTAACTGATCATCGGAGATAACGAGTGGGTTTTCCTTTATGTATCTTGACCCTGAATATGCCCTGTTTAGCAAACTAAAAGATTCGTCTACTGTGAAGTCCTCAGTATGAAAGATGTTGACCATATCTTCTGTAAGGAACAGCGATAGCCGCAGGTGAGTGATGAGATTATGTTTACTTACTGTAATTCCAATAATTGATAATGATAACGCCCTTATGGTATGCTCTACTGCTTGATGTAGACAGAATGCTGAAAGTTCATTGTGTTTTGCTACCTCAAAATTTCTGGCCCCTTGTATGAACCCCGGTACTACTGAACTAATACGTTCAAATTTCTTTATTGCATTTTGTTTTACATTATCAATAGAATAGATAGTAGGTAATGGAAGAGTTGTGTTGTTTGCATCATACTTTATAGCATCTTGAAAGATTACCCGGTTAAAGAAAATATTACCTTCTTTCCATAAGCTGTATGCTTCTTTAGCGGATCTGACCAGAACATGCAATGGCCAATCTGCAGGTAACAAGTCGTCTATTATTTTGTAAATCTGCTCATGAGTTATCCCAAAAGTTTGGTGAGTTAGTACCAGAATAGAAGCTCTGTAATCTATACGAGAATGGTATTTTATAAGTATGATTTTATCTATTTCGGGTATTTGACTTCCGATATATTTTAATATATCAAGAATGTAATTTTCATCCGTGTAGTCTTCCTGTGATCTGTATGGTTTGAATACCGGTAGCGTCTTTTGAATATAGCTGATCTTGCCTGTTCTTCTATGTTCATTGATTAGATAGCTGGCCTCAATTAACCGTTCTAACAATTCATAGAAGTGTGCCATATCATCTCGCTCCTTGGCAGATAAACCATTGAAGTAACTCCCGGTAATAGTTGACCTGAGCATTTCCCAAAGACAATACCTACTGCCGTATAAATGATCATGATCAAAGAAATCTTCTAAAACAGACAATGGATTTTCAATTTCATTTGAATTGAGTTTAAAAGGCTGGTTTAACCAATCAGGCCATTTTTCGGTTCTGTCAAACATAAATTTTTGTTTTAACTTAAAGTGATTACAGCTATTTTGGGAATAAGCCGATATTTAATGGTTGCTTATTTAAATTATTCGGAAAATAGGTTTCCGCTGAAAGGCTTTGTAGATGAAGCCTTTTCCACTTCCTTATGTAACATCTTCAATGTTACATTTAAGTACTTGCTAAATACAAGTAGTTGTAATTTTTCCTCCTCAGAAATTTCTTCTCTTTCCTGGGAGTATGCTGTCATATTGTTTATCATTCCTTCCACAGTTTCCGGTGGGAAAATAATAAACAAAGAATTAAACATTTCCCAGGATTTTCGTTGCCGTTTATCCTCTGGTTGCTGAAGGAATAATTCAAGTAGTAAAAACAATTTTTTAATCTTCTCCATATAGTCTGCGTTTTTTTGAGGGCATAGGTATGCCCCAACGGCTTTAAGCCGAATTTATTCGGGTTAATATTAGATTGGAGAAGAGATAAGGTAGATGGCCAAAATGATATTGGCAGTTTCAATGTGATCCTAAAAATAGGAAAATCATCAATACTACCAAATCAATTAACCTGTTTATTTCTGAATGAGGTAAACCGCATTTCTGTATGAGCCTATATGGTTGAATCTTCGGAAGTAGAAAAAATATTGCGGTGAAACGAATTATTTCCAAAAATATATAATCTGATAAACACATAGTTACCCTCCCTACTACTAGTGTTGCTAGGTTTTTTCGCTTTCAATCAACCCCATATTTGCAATTGTAAAGTTGAAAGTACCAGATGCAGTTGATAGTGTGAAAGGATGGTGTACTTCTCGCATAGGCTGTGTGGTGGTTTGAGTGGTGTAAATAATAGTCGGCCTATGTTGAGTTCAATTTCATGGGCGTGCTACCTGCTGGTAGCCGCCCTTCTTTTAGCAGTTTATTATCTGTATGTAATTGCGCGCTATTACAGAAGAGAAGTGAGAAATTTTATCAATGGCAAGAGTCCTGCAAAGCCACTGGAAAATGAAAGTACTTCTCCTGGTCAACTATCGTTATTTGATACTCCTGAAATTCCAATAGTGAAAGAACGTGCTATTGATCCATTTTCTCTGGCTATCGATCTTTCATCAAGAATTAAGATGGTAGTAGAGGTAGCAAAAGAAGAAAAGTATAGTAAAGCGGGGCTGGTCGCAATTTTAAGAAAGCTTATCGCAGAATACCCTGAGCTTAATGTTCCTGCCTTCCAGGTTGCAATTAACAATGTGATTCTCTCAGAATGTAAAAGACTTGGATCTGATAGTCTTGCTGAAAATGAAGTAAAAATGCTGTGGTAGTGTAATCTGCCCTTTTGGGTGATGCTATGTAAAGCGTCTGTGTGTGATTTTAAAATGTGTGTTTATGAAAGTGAGGTGGTTGAATTTAAAACAACACAGGAATGTTGTGTTGCTTGTTGGTACTACGCTATTGTTGGAATTGATTTATCTATCTGCCGATGCCCAAGATGGTAAAGCAGGCATCAAAGAAGCCAGTGATAAAGTGCGTAGCTATTTTGCAACTGGCGTTGATTTGATGTACGGGGTTGGTGCCGTTGTTGGACTAATCGGAGCTGTGAAGGTATATCAAAAATGGTCGTCGGGAGATCCGGACACCAGCCGCGTGGCCAGTGCATGGTTTGGAAGCTGTATTTTTCTTGTTGTAGTTGCCACTGTATTACGCAGCTTTTTTGGTATCACTACGTAAAGCATGTTGTATGGCAAATAGTGTCTATTCAATCAATAAAGGTATCAACCGCCCCTTAGAGTTTAAGGGCTTAAAGGCACAGTATATCTGGTATATGGCGGTAGGTGTATTTGGAGTACTGATATTATTTGTTATCCTTTATTCCTGCCGGATTAATACTTATGTCTGTTTAGTGATTGGGTTGTCTGCGGGTGCCTCCTGGGCAATGTGGATCTATAAACTTAGTCATAAGTATGGAGAGTATGGATTAACAAAAAAACTGGCAAGACGTAGTGTGCCAAAGAGTATACGTGCAGCCAGAAATAGAGATCTTTTTGTTGGCAATTTAAATGGTGTGTATGGAAAGAGTGATGAACGAAATGTTGCCGATAATGGGGGTAGAGCATGATGCCATCTTGTCAAAAAATGCTGATGTAACAGTCGTGTATGAAGTGCAGTTACCGGAAATATTTACGCTGTCTGCTACTGAGTATGAAATAATACATCAGGCTTTTATAAAGGCAATGAAAGTGTTGCCAACCCATACTGTTTTTCATAAGCAGGATTGGTACATAAATAAGAAATATTCGGGAGTGGGTAGGGGAGAGCAGGAATCTTTTCTCTCCCGGAGTAGTACCCGGTTTTTTAATGAACGTCCTTTTCTGGACCATCGCTGTTATATCATGTTGACAAAGATGGTTAGTGATAGACGACCGTCCAGTTCTGTGTTTTCGAATCTGTGCAAAAGGTCAATTATTCCGGCAGCACACCAGGACAGAAATGTGATCCGGGAATTTTTTGATAGTGCCGGCCAGTTTAAGAGTATTCTGGAAGGTTGCGGGATGATCCGCCTTGAACGATTGGAAAATAAAGACCTGATTAGTAGTGGTACTAAGGCAGGGCTTATCGAAAGGTATTGTAACCTATTGCCAGATGATACCAATCCTATAAGTAAGGATATCCTCTTTGGTGATGATATCAGAATTGGTGATGATTACCTGCAAGTATATACGCTCTCTGATACAGAACACCTGCCAGGACTATGCGGTAGCAGAATTAACTATGATAAATATTCCTCAGACAACTATAAATATAGTGTGGGTTTTGCTGCTAGTTTAGGACAGCTTTTGCCTTGCGATCATCTGTATAATCAATTTATCATTATTACTGATCCTGCCAAGAAGATCCAGCAACTGGAAAAGAAAAAATTACGTCTGCAGTCATTATCTGCCTACAGCCGTAGTAATGCTGTTGCAAGGGATGCCGTGGATGCCTTCCTGCAGGAAGCAGTGAGCGACCAACGCTTACCTGTAAAAGCCCATTTTAATCTTTGTGTATGGTCTTCTGATAAGGATGAACTAAAGGATATCCGCAATAAGGTTGCCACGGCACTTGCAGCGATGGATGCTTCTACTAAGCAGGAGATTATAGGTGCGCCGCAGATCTATTGGGCAGCGATGCCGGGTAACGAAGGCGATTTTCCGCAAAATGATTGCTTTGATTCCTTTTGTGAGCAGGCTTGTTGTTTTTTGACATTGGAGACAGCCTACCGTAGTAGTCCTAGTACATTTGGAATACGGCTAGGGGATCGTCAGACAGGTAAGCCACTAAATGTGGATATAACGCACGAGCCTATGCGGCTTTCACAGATAGCCAACCGCAATAAGATAGTAATTGGAGGTAGTGGTTCTGGTAAAAGCATGTTTATGCAAGCGTTGCTGCGTAGCTATTATGAACAGGGAAGTCACATCGTTATCCTGGATGTGGGAGGAAGCTATACAGGTTTGTGTAAGCTGGTGAATGGTTATTATTTCAGCTATACAGAAGAATCGCCAATAAGCTTTAACCCCTTTTATATTTCTGAGCATGATGTGTTGGATATTGAAAAGAAGGAGTCTATTAAAACCTTGCTGCTGGCGTTATGGAAGCGGGAAGATGAATCTTTTAAACGCTCTGAGTATGTAGCACTATCAAATGCTCTGCAGCTCTACTATGACAAACTGGAAAGTGATCGGTCAATATTTGCTTGTTTTGATACCTTTTATGAATTTCTTCAAACCGATTATATACCCGTATTGGAGAGTGAACGAGTACAGCGACAGGATTTTGATATCAATAACCTGTTGTATGTTCTAAAACCCTATTACAAGGGGGGAGAGTATTACTATCTGCTAAATGCTAGAGAAAATCTTAATCTGTTGGAAGAAAGATTTGTTGTGGTTGAATTGGATAATATAAAAGATCATCCAATTCTCTTCCCGGCAGTTACCTTACTGGTAATGGAAATGTTTATTTCTAAAATGCGTAAGCTGAAAGGTGTGCATAAGGTCATTACAATAGAAGAAGCATGGAAGGCCATTATGCGTAGCGGTATGGCTGAATTTATGAAGTATTTGTACAAGACCGTTAGGAAGCATTTTGGTGAGGCGATAACTGTTACCCAGGAGTTGATGGACCTTATCAGTTCCAATATTGTTAAGGAAGCCATTATTTCCAATGCTGATTGTAAAATACTACTGGATCTACGCAAGTTTCAAAACAAATTTCAGGAAATACAGATGATGCTTGGCTTGTCTGATAAGGCTAGAGATATGGTGTTGTCGGTTAACCGATCAAATGAACCTGGCCGCCGATATCGAGAAGTATTCATTGATTTGGGCGGACAGATTATGAAGGTATATAGGTTTGAACCTTCCCCGGAAGAGTATTATGCTTATACCACGGAGGAATCGGAAAAAGTAAAAGTACTGAATTATGCAGCCAGATATGGTGGTGATATAGAACAAGGAATTGCCGCGCTGGTGAGAGATGTTGCCTGACTGTAAACTGTTGTTTATGAAAAGTGTAAGAAGGATTTGGTTGATGTTGATGCTAAGCTGTTTTCTGGTAATAATGCCAACTCAAAAGAGCCATGCGATTGTTTGGGTTGTAGTTAAAGCCGCGCTAAAAAAGGTTATTAAGGCAATGGATCTACAAGTACAGCGTCTGCAGAACAATACCATTGCGTTACAGAATGTACAAAAGACCCTGGAAAATACTTTGTCTAAGCTGAAGCTGGAAGAAATAGGAAACTGGACAGAGAAGCAGCGACAGTTATATGCAGGATATTTCGATGAGCTGTGGAAGGTGAAAAATGCTATTTCTACCTACAAGAAAGTGAAGGATGTAATAGCGCAGCAGGTAGCGTTGGTAAATGAATATCAGCGTTCCATTCAGATGTTAAAACAGGATAACCATTTTACTGAGCAGGAGATTGAGTATATGTACCAGGTGTACGCTGGTATATTAACTGAAAGCCTGAATAATATAGATCAACTACAGTTGGTGATTAATTCTTTTAGTACTCAGATGTCTGATGGGAAAAGGTTACAGATCATATCAGATGCTGCCGATCAGATTACAGAAAATAGAATGGCATTGAAGCAATTCACGGATTTTAATATTGGGATCAGTATTCAACGGTCTAAAGGAATTCAGGAGGTGGATATGGTGAAGCGGCTTTATGGAATTAAATAAACGGTTGGTTATGAAAAGTTTTGTGTTACTGATAATTATAGTACTGCTGTCTGTTGCGGTAAAGGCACAAACCACGGCGGAATGGTTCCAGCAGAAGAAGACACAGCGTGAATATCTGGCCAAACAGGTCGCTTTGCTGCAACAGTATTTAGGTTACCTGAAGAAAGGATATAATATTTCGAAGACAGGTTTGAATACAATATCAAAGATAAAAGACGGAGATTTTACATTGCATGATGTTTTCTTTAAGTCACTTGGATTGGTTAATTCATCTATCATTCATTATTCTAAGACAGGACTATTACTATCTTCTATTTCTCGGATAGATAAAGTATGCGCACAGGTTATGGTAAGAGTTGGAGCTGAAGATTGGTATAATGCTGAAGATGTTGCCTACATCAATACTATTATGCAAAATATTCAACGGGAGAACGAAGGTTCTTTGAGTCAATTTATGGCTGTTGCGGTTCCTGGAAAACTTCAGTTAACAGATGATCAAAGATTAAGCCGCTTAGATGGTATTTATGCTGATGTATCTGACCGAGACGAGTTTGTTAATACCTTCCTGCAAGAGCTTTTAGTTTTAAAACGCCAACGGATAAACGAAAAATCAGATGCGAATATGGTTCGCCAGATTTATGGATTAAAATGAGATGTTATGAAGACGTTTTTTGTTACGATGATATTTTTATTGCTAATGCTCCATGTTACCATACCGGTAAGGGCGCAGGCAGATGAGTTGGCTCAACTGGCACTAAATATCCAGAAACTTAGCCAGTTGAAAAGTATTCTGCAGAATATGTACCAGGGATATGAAATTGTAAGCAAGGGATACAATACTATAAAGAGTTTATCTGAAGGTAATTTCAATTTACATGAAACTTTCTTGAATGGACTGATGGCGGTAAATCCTGCAATTAAGAACTATAAGCATGTACAAGATATTATCCGCATTCAGACAGCTATTTTAAAGGAGTACAAGGATGCATACAGTGGCTTCAGAAGTAGCAGTTTATTTAGTCTGGAAGAGTTGGAGTATATGTCTGGTGTTTATGGAAAATTAACTAATGAGAGCTTGAAAAATCTCGATGAACTGTTAATGGCTATTACTGCAAGTAAACTAAGGATGTCTGATGACGAGCGTTTGGCTAGTATTGATCGAATATATGCAGATATCGAAGATAAGTATCTTTTCCTGCAGGAATTTAATTCAGGTGCCAAGTTGTTGGGCCAGCAACGTGCTAAGGAGAGAAATGATGTGGGATTAATTCGTATGCTTTATGGTATCGGGAACTAAATCGTTAGTTATGAAATGTGCAAGATTGATCTTTGTTGTCCTGGTTGCAGGATTGTTAATTCCTGGCCATAGCTATGCTCAAGGGGCATCTGAAGGGGTTGGAGGGCTACACGCAGTATTAGATAAGCTGATGGATGATATGATGCCATTGTGTAGTGAGTTGACAGGTATCGGTCAGGCTATCGGTGGTTTTGCTGCCATCTGGTATATATCAAGTAGGGTTTGGGGGCAGATTGCCCGTGCTGAATCAGTAGACCTTTATCCATTGCTACGTCCATTTGTTATCACCATCTTAATTGGTATGTTTCCTCAGGTACTAAATGTAATGAATGGTGTGTTGAAGCCTACCGTTACTGCTACTGCTGCCATCGTACATGATTCCGATACGGCCATTGCTGTTTTGCTACAAGAAAAAGAGCAAGCAATTAAAGAAACAGATGTATACAAAATGTATGTGGGGGCCGATGGGAAGGGCGATAAGGATAAATGGTATAAATACTATCATCCAAATGATACTGCCAGATCCAAGGAAGGTATGTTTGAACGAATTGGTAATGATCTTAGATTTAGCATTGAACAAACAGCCTACGGAATTAAAAATTCTATAAAGCAGTTTATGTCTGAGGTTTTACAAGTGCTGTTTCAAGCTGCTTCCCTGTGTGTAAATACGGTGCGTATTTTTTATCTGATTGTACTGGCAATTTTGGGTCCACTTGTCTTCGGGTTGAGCATACTAGATGGTTTTCAGCAGTCTATTGTAAGTTGGATAGGGCGGTATATAAACTATTATATGTGGTTGCCTGTAGCCAATATCTTTGGAGCGATCATCAATAAGATTCAGATTAACATGATTAAACTTGATGTGGAGCAGATTAAGAAATACGGTGATACAGCATTTGGGGCCAATGACACTGCTTATATTATCTTTTTGATAATGGGAATTATTGGATACTTCACTGTTCCAAGTATAGCTGGATATATCATTCACGTAGGGGGTGCCAATCCATTATTGCAGAAAATTACCGGGATTACTACGTCCGTGGCTTCTGGTGGAGCAGGCAGGATTGCACAAGGAGCGGCAAATATTGCTAATGCACCTGGTGACATTGGTGATGGTTTATCAGGTAAAAGTTCTGGTAGTGGGTTAACAGGAAGTATTGGCCGTGCAGCAGGTAATGCTGGTTCTCATATGTACGATTCTATAGCTGGTAAGTAAACTGTGTGGGTATGTTTAAACAACTAGAAAATATTGATAGCGCTTTCAAGTACATCCGGACCTATACAATTGTGATGATTCTGGGTAATCTGCTTTTTTCATGTTTCTGCTACTATAAAAGCTATGATTTGGCGGCTAAGGTACAAGGTAAGATTTATGTGTTGTATGGTGATAAAGTTATAGAGGCATTTTCTGATGATAGAAAGAACTATATACCGGTGGAAGCAAGGGCGCATGTAAAGGAGTTTCACCGACTTTTCTTTACACTAGATCCTGATGAAAGGAGTATTCAGGAAAATCTGACGAAAGCCATGTATTTGGCTGATGGATCTGCAAAGGAAAGATATCAAAGTCTGAAAGAATCTGGATTTTATACCAATGTTATTTCCGGCAATGTAAGTCAGCGCATAGAGGTAGATAGTGTACAGATCGACTTTAATCAAACGCCCTATTATTTTAAGTGCTATGCGACAATTAAGATTAAGCGTCCTACAAGTATAACTACCAGGAGCCTTATTACAGAAGGGTATCTGCAGGATGCCCAGAGTACAGATAATAATTCGCATGGTTTTCTGATACTACATTGGTCTATCCTTCAGAATAATGATCTGAGTATAATTAATCGTTAATGTATGAAGTGGAGTTGGAAAGGTAAAAAGAAAATTGAGCAAGTTCCGCAGGGTGGGGGTTATGAATGGTTGGATAAGTGGTGTTATACATTACTTGGACCCGTAAAACGACACCTGGATAGATGGGGGGCGATGTTCACTCATGTGCCAAAGCATTACCAAAAGATGATGATAGTTGCTTTTTTCTGTCTGGGAGCTGGTTTGTTTACCTACCTGGGTATTGTGTTAAATCATATACCTGTGTTGCCGGCACAAATCAGCATTCCCAAACATACTGTTCCCCACAAAATGCCTTTGCATGTTCCTGGTGATCCCAAAAAAAGTGAGAGTTACCAGCGTATTGCCGCCTTTAGATATTATGTTGATAGTTTAAAAAGCACTTCAGATGGGCGAAAGGTATATGACAGTCTGTATGCTAGGCACAAGGGTGTTTTTGATAGTCTGGATCTTATTGAACCATGAGTGGTAGGTTTTAATTGTAATGTAGGCGCTAATTTGTTTTTATGGGTGAACGTGATATTAGAATGATTGGTGGAAGGTGGGAAAATTTATCAGTTTTTCCGCACGAATTAGTAGATCAATATATAGTTGTCCGTGATTTTCAGCCAATGGGATTGATTTCTGAATATGGTGAAATTAGTGAGATCGGTCGTACTACAGATCTGCTAGAGGCATACAATTGCATGTTTAAAGCTAAGATGAGTGAAGATACCAAAGATTGCAGATATCTAAGTATCTCTGTTTTTGCCTCTTTTAAAAATATGGACTTTGAATTGGATAAGTATGCAGAGGTGGTCAAATCAACAGGGATGATAGTTTCACATATGTGTTATGAATGGCATGTTGATACACGGGATCGTCACTGGGAGTACTTGGAAGATTATAACCCTTGTAAACCGATAATTATTAATGATCCAGATAACTATTTCTTTCGTTTACCTGATTTTGCAAATATCAATCCGGTTCACTTCCACAAAGAAACTGATTTTGCCTGTGATAACAGAGGTTTTGAATACCATAAAAATGATCTCCGGAATTTAGGCTTAGGTAAATTTTTGGATGATGCACTTGCTGTAAATCTTACAGGAGATAGACGGCAGTTTCAATTGTTTGAAACGTGGTGGTTCGATGATGATTTAGCTGTAATTAATCTGTCATACAAGAGATCCGATGCAAGTGATAATCATTCAATGGTCAGAGATGGAATGGAAATACTATTGTGTTCAGCAACAGGGGAGATTCAACGTCAATCTTTTGATACACCCAAAGATGGATTTATTACAATAGAAAATGCCTATAACGCCATGCAACAAAGGTCTTTTCTGCTGGATAAAAGCAACGATACCTGGGCTTTTTTGAATTTTAAGGAAACAGATCAAAATGGTAATCATCAGATAGAGACGGTAAAGGGCTATGACTTAAGAAAAGTGCTAGGTGCGCTGCCAATAGAAGAACTGAGAGATACGAAGAAAGCGGATAGCTTTTATGCTTCATTGGAAAGTGGAAATCGTGAGGCAATTGCAATTTCAGGGAAGAATTTTTTTGTCGAGGCTCAACCCAAATACGATACCCTGCGTGTGTATACAGAAAATATGCAAAAATCTACTATTCAAGAATTGAAGAGTGCAGCCGGTGTGAGCCATAATAATGAGTTTAGTGACCATAGAGTGGATCTAAATACTGGTACTAAACAAAGCAAAGGGCAAACGCCATCTTAATTTATGCTTTAAATGTGTTGTTGGTTTTAAAATGTGTGTTATGGAAAATAAGCATGAGATATCAGAAGAATTTTTGAGAGAGAGGAAATTTGCAGTCGTTCTGCCTTTGATTGTTTTTCCGTTTATAACTATTTTTTTCTCTCTATTAGGTGGTGGTAAGGGATTAGCGGCATCAGTGGTAAAGCAGAAAGATGCTTTGAATTATGAACTTCCAGCGCCTGTGTTGCAAGATGATAGCCATATGAGCAAATTGGATTATTATGAGAAATCTGATAGAGATTCTGCAAAGTGGAGAGAGGTGGCCAGACGTGATCCTAATTATGAGAATAAGGCTGATGTAGAATCAAAGGATTTGGATTTTGCATCATTTGCACAGAAGGATAATGTTGTGTCAGCGAATAGGGCGGGAGTGGTGGAGGCTCCATATGGTGAAAAACCGGTAACTGATAAAAATGTTACTATGGTACAGCAGAAATTGGATGAATTGAATAGGGTAATGAGTCAAAAAGAAACAAGCATCCATAATGCCGATGTTGTTAAAGATAACAGTGGGGGTACTAATATTCCATCTGCCGTATCTGCCGATGTTGAACAATTAGAGAAAATGATGAAATCTCTACAGGATGGAAATCAGGATGATCCAGAGATGGCAAAACTTGACGGAATGCTGGATAAGATCCTGGATATCCAATATCCAGACCGTGTAAGGGAGAAGGTGAGGAAGCTATCGGCTGAACATAAGGAAGTAGCTTATCCTGTTAATGTTGCTAACGATGATAATATTACTGTTTCTTCAATAGATAAACATGCATCAAATGCTCCAAAAGATTCAGGTGTGGAAATAGAATTACCATCAAACAGGTTTTATTCTATCGATGATGGTTTGTTTCCTGAAGAAGAAGATAACGCCATTTCTGCTGAGATTCCTGAGTATCAAACTTTAGTCTCTGGGTCAACGTTGAAGATGAGAATTACTAATGATGTCTATATTGCGGGTAGGCTTGTTCCCAAGAATAGCTACGTTTATGGTGCTGTTGCAGTTAACGGAGAACGGTTGCAGGTAGAGATTAATTCTATCCGCACTAATAATACTATTCTGTCCGTAGCCCTGGCCGTATATGATCAGGATGGAATGGCTGGTATTTATGTGCCAGGTGCAATTGCCCGAGACGTTTCGAAAAACTCCGCTGATCAGACCATTCAAAGTATGCCAATCATGTCAATGGACCCTTCGCTTGGAGTTCAGGCAGCAAGTGCAGGTATTGAAACTGCGAAATCTCTGTTAAGCAAAAAGGTAAAGCTAATAAAGGTTACTGTTAAGGCCGGATATCAGGTGTTATTGAGAAACCGACAGGGATAGTATTCTGTTTACTTTAAATTCCTAAGTGATGATGAAATGTGTAATTGGAATTGCAGTGTTGTTCTGCATAGGAAAGTTGCCAGCTATGGCACAGTATTACGATAATTTAAAACCTTTACGGGTAGCTGTTTCTTACAGTAAAACTTCGAATCTTATATTTCCTTACGCTGTAACATCAGTGGATCGTGGTAGTAGAGATCTAATGGTACAGAAGGCAAAGGGAGTAAAAAATATTTTACAATTGAAGGCTGGTAAGGAAGACTTTAAAGAAACAAACCTAAGTGTTGTTACTGCAGATGGTAGGTTTTACTCCTTCTTGGTTTATTATGAGAGTTCTCCTTCCGTGTTAAATCTACGTTTTCGGAAAATTCCTGACGACAATAAGGAGTATCCTGCAGTACTATCTACCGATACCATCAAGGTAGAAAATGTTGAGAGAAATGCTGATCTGGTAAGAATGGCAAGTAGAAAAGGGCATGGGCCGCATGACAAGAGTTTTTCTATCAAAGCACACATAACTTCCATCTACATCAAAGATGACATCTTCTATTTTCGTGTTTGCATGAAGAATTCTTCAGCGATAAATTTTTATACTGACCAACTTAACTTCTCGATAAGAGACAAGAACGTGGCTAAGCGCACTGCCTACCAGGAAAAGTTTATTGCACCAACGTATACTTCTGGTGATGCTGGACTAATTAAGGCAAATACAGAAAGCATCCTTGTTTTCGCGGTGCCAAAATTTACAATACCAGATAAAAAGCAACTTTACTTATTGATTACCGAGAAAGATGGAGGCAGGAGCATAAAACTGCGTATAAAGAATCGTCATTTGATTCGTGCTTTCCCAATTATTTAATCCTGAATAATTAGTTATGGAGAATAATCTTAAACATCGTGGTGGAAATGACAAGGTATTGTTCATTCCTGATCATGTAATAGATTCTTATGTGGTAATGAAACATACGCATCCTGGTCATCAGGTTTTTGAGATTGGTCATGAAACCTTTAGAATAAGTACTCACAGCGATTACCAAAGTGGTATGCAAGGTTTGTTCGATGCTATTAAGGCGGAACCAGAACATTTCTTGGGTTACAGGGATTTCTCTTTGTGTGGTACATACAAAGGTACAATGATGAAATTTGATGCTGCTGGAGATGTCATGGGAGATACAGGTTTCCTGGTCAGTTATGCCTTTCCTCCTAATCGTCGAATGGGTGAAACTGAATGGAGAATAGATCCCGTATTTAATCCCTCTTCTACCTTTGCGTTGACTTATCCTGTGTCCTTTTATTCCGATAATCCTTCTTTAATTGGACCTGAAGCATCAATAAATCAAGAGGTCCACGACAAAATTCAGCAAGAATGTAATAACCGTTCATGGATGGTCTATGATGCCAAATCAGGAGAACTGTCGATAAATGATTTTGCCTTTGGTCAAAATCAACTTGCTGCAGAACATGAAGCCTCCAATATGAGAGATGGATTTGAAATATTTGGGAGTGTTGAGCTAAAGTCTTTGCCTGATGTTATAAAAGGGATAACCTATGGTGTTCCTCCGCCGCTTTGGTATGAGGAACCTAACCAATTAATATTAACTCAAAAATTTTCCAGTGATATGAATGAAAAGGTGTTGGAGTATCATAAAAATGATCTCCGAAAAATAGGAATGGGAGATTCACTTGATGAAGCATTATCAATGAACATTAAAAGTGGTAAACCGGATTTTAAACTGTATTCTACTAAGGAGTTTGGGGAAGATTTGGCAGTGGTAACATTGCCGTATAGACGTTCTACCAGGGAAGGCAGTGATATGATTTTCAGAAATGGAATGGAATTGCTTGTTCGTCCTAAGGTCGGAGATATCCAACGGCAGACTTTTACACAGGATAAGGATATTGGTAATATCACCGTAAAGAATGCTTATAATGCCATGCAGCAAAGATCTTTCCTGCTGGATAAAGATACTGATACCTGGGCCTATCTGAACTTTAAGGAAACAGATAGAAATGGTAATCATCCTATGGAGACTGTGAGTGGTTATGATATCAGAAAGGTTGTTGGTCCATTGCCAATAAGTGATCTTAAAGATCCTGAAAAAGCAGACACCTTGTATGCTTCACTGGAAAGGGGGAACCGTCAGCATGTGGAGGTTTCGGGCAAAAGTTTTTTTATTGAGGCGCTACCCAAATACGAGACACTGAGAGTTTATACCGGGAACCTGCAAAAATCCAATATAGAAGAGCTTAAGAAAGCTGCAGATCTTAATCAGTCTACAGATCAGACGAATAACCAGGTGCAACAAACTACTAATACTCAGAGACAGCGTAATGGACAATCACAGTCCTGATTTCTTATCAGATAAATTTTGTTTTATGGATAAAGTGAGAGAACGATTAGCTGAAATCTACGAAGCCATTAAGAACGATAATCGTATTGGAGCGCCACATCTTAGCTTATACATGGCCCTCTTTCAATTATGGAATTTAAATGATTTTGAAGAGCCAGTTTCTATTGACAGACCAGAGGTATTGGAATTGGCAAAAATCAGCCGATCTACTTATCAACGCTGCATTAATGATCTGCACGACCTGGGATATATAAAATATGTGCCATCATATCATCCAGTACTTGGTAGCATTGTATATATGTCTGAATGGAATAGTGGTACAGCGGCATGATACCTACCTTATTGCATAGCCGAAAAGGAAACAGTGGTAGGAGTGCCACTGCCAGCGATAAGCTATGCAGACGGGGATAACCTACCAAAGCCCCTCTCAGGGGCTTTGGCTTCATTAAAAGGGATTTTATGAGTACTATAGAAGTTTTAACAAAGGAAGATCTATTTATCTTTAAGAAAGAGCTATTGCAAGAGTTAGAAGCCATGTTTGCAAGGAATAAACAGGAGGAACCTAAACGTTGGCTGAAAACCTACGAGGTTAAGAAGATGTTGGGCCTTTCCTCCGGAACGCTGCAGACCATGCGGAATAAGGGTACGCTGAAGTTTAGTATGATAGGGAATCTGGCTTACTATGACTATAATGAGATTGTGGCGTTGATGGAGAAGAAAAAACTGAAGTGAGAAAGGATTATATTTTTAAATTTTAATCCTAAAATATGATTGATTATCAATTATTTAGATTTTTTAATGAAAATAATTTGTAACTATCAGTTAATAATTGTACATTTGTATTAGTTCTTTAACAGTCGGCAGTATGGTTTCTATGTCTTAAAGCGTTTAAGTGCGCAATGAGTGGAGAAGTAGTTCTAAACTCATAGTTGTTCATCAATCATGTATGTATTCTTTTTATAGAGTATGAAGCATGATGGTGAATTAGTCCATGACGATATCAGGATCTTTTATAATTATAGAAGAAATTTCTCAATTCGGTATCACGGTATCACGGTATCACGGTATCACGGTATCACGGTATCACGGTATCACGGTATCACGGTATCACGGTATCACGGTATCACGGTATCACGGTATCACGGTATCATAAGAGAAGCTATTATTATTATTATTTACAGATTCAATAGTACCTATCCGTTATAGTTCTCCGGGTTTTTTAGGAGTACCGGATGTTATTATCCACCGGGTTGTATTATGGCTCCATATTCTGGATAGCCTTGATATATTCATAAGGACAGGAAAAATTAAGTGATTATTTTAAGTGTGAACCACGGTCTATCTAAGCCATACCTGCAATGGACAGGGCAGTAGTATTGCTGCTTTAACAAAAAATCTTTTTTTATGTCCAAAACGACAAACAGCGCCCTCATTGAAGGGCTTCAAAAATTGTTAAAGAACCGTGGTTCCATGACGGTTGAAGGTGTTGATCTTTTAGAAAGAGTTATTGATCATCTTAGAGAATATGAGAAGCTGAAAAAGAAAGATGATCGGATGCAACGTGCTGCTGTAATTGTAGAATTGTTGCTAAAATTCTTGCTGTTACCTTCTGTAAGCGAAAAGATTGGAGATACGTTGAACAATCTGCCCCATACAATTAGTAATCTGATCGATAAACTTCTTTAACCGTCCACTTAATTTCTTTTATTATGAACTTAGGAATGACCATATTACAGTTGCGTGAGAAAATGGGATTGAAGCAAGGGCAACTGGCAGAA
Organism: Chitinophaga silvatica; assembly: GCF_003419895.1. Classification (GTDB taxonomy): domain Bacteria; phylum Bacteroidota; class Bacteroidia; order Chitinophagales; family Chitinophagaceae; genus Chitinophaga; species Chitinophaga silvatica. The sequence continues at coordinate 812,788 of NZ_QPMM01000001.1, forward strand.
AACCTGGATATTACTCAGACTTATTTGTCGCAAATAGAAAATAACAAGAAGCTGCCGAACATTGCGTTGCTAGAGCGAATAAGCTCAGAATTATCGACCCCACTTCCATTTATTTTTTTTCTTTCTCTGGATGAGAAAGATATCCCGGCAGAAAGAGTGCCACACTTTAAATTGTTAGAACCATTGTTGAAGAAGTTTGTTCATGAATTGATTGATTAGCTATATGATTCAGTCTCTCCTTCACCTTCAAGCAGTATTAGGATATTCTATCGAAGAGATGGAACATCTGATTTCAGAAAAAGATAAGTATTATTACCACTTTTCTCAAACGAAAGGATTTGAGAAAGGAGTGGAGCAATTCCGACATTTCTTTCCTAGCAAAAAAAATCTTAGAGATCTTCATAATCGAATTCATACACGGATATTTCGAAAAATTCCTCTGCCGCCTCATGTACATGGTAGTGTTGTAGGCAGGGGAAATGTAACAAATACAAAAGCGCATCAGGGCAAACTTTATAAATTGCATACAGATTTAAAATCTTATTTCGATTTTGTTAGCAATAAAAAAGTTTATGATGCCTTACGTGGGCTGGGATTTTCGCAAAAAGTTTGCCACCTGTTAACAGAATTAACTACCTTAAATGGGCATTTGCCACAAGGGCCACCAACCAGCCCTTTTCTAGCCAATATTGTCGGATTACAAATGGATAATGATCTTTTAAACTTTTGTAATGATCATCAAATTACTTATACGAGGTATGTAGATGATTTGGGTTTTTCCTGTCAAGTTGATTTTAAAGATCTTATACCAAAGATTGTCGACATAATTAATCAAAATGGATTTTTGATTAGTTACAAAAAAACTGTTTACAAAAAAGGACGTATAGAAATTACAGGAATTAGTATCGGGCAAAATAATTTACTGCCTACGAAGAAACATTTAGCGAAGTATTCCGATCCTCTCACCCCTGCTCATACAAGAAAGGGCCTAGGTATTTATTTTGCTGGGTTTAGTCCTAAAAGAATAAAATAAGCCGTTACTTTAAACTGTATGAGCGAAAGGTAGCTAGCTGTCAATCATCGAATAAACGTTATTAGTTTTACTGCCGTATAAATGCGGTGGAAAAGTCATTGAGATTTACTAAATTCATGTATTGTTTACTCTCAATAATAACCATATGGGTAGCGTTTATTTGCTCATTTTGGGCTTCATCTTTTTGATACCAGGAATCTTTCTAAGGGTTATAATCAGCAGACGTGAATTCTACCGTAGGGGAGAAGGTGGGTTACAAAATTTTCCAAATTACCGCTCTGCGGTATGGAATACCTTTTTAGAGCGTATTGGAAAGGTAGTTGCAAGACTGTTGATTTTTTTAGGTGCTATATCTCTGATATTAGGTGTTTGGACCTGGTAGTATTACTGTAACCTATCTTTTGTATAGCCTTTCTTATTTTATGCCCGTTAGACCTGATATAGCTAGAGAAGTACAGGAAACAATCATTGCTTAATTAGGTATTTAGTTTTTCCTTGTTCTGTGTTCTGTAGGGGAGAAGCCCAATAAAATAATTTTAGAACAATGGTATAGGCAAAAATGCCTATACCATTGTTTTGTTTATTGACAAGCCTCTTCTAATAATTGAAGAGAATTGCTATTACTAGAACTCTGAATATGGTTATTGTTAGAGACTACCTCCATTAGTTTTGGCATTAGTACTGTCGTAAACACTTTCTCCAGTACATTCGGTGCTATCTGTTCCAGCAGAGCTATAAACTTCTGTTCATCTATACCATGCGTGCCTATAGTATCGCCTTTTAATATCCGCTGTTGCACACGTTGCATGTACATTAGGATTAATGGATTTCCAACCCTGGCATAAATCATGGTTGTTTCTATTTTTTCATGACCCATCATAATTTGCAATACTTCTGGTGGCACCCCCATTTGTAGGGTTACTGTGGTAGCAAAAGTATGCCTTGCCATATAGGCATGAAGATCCTTTTCAATTCCACATGCTAACCCAATAACCTTAAGGTTGTCGTTAAGAACTTTGTTGCTAACGTAGGCAAATACTGTTTTCCTATAGGTGGCACCTGATTCTAATCCAAATTGTTCCAGAATATCTTTAGCTTTCGGTAGGAGGGGAACCCAGGCAGGAACCTCGCTTTTAGCCCTGCCGTATGTCATCCATACGTTGCCATTTATATCAGTCGATAGCTGGCTTGGTCTGAGATTTTGAACATCAACAGGAGCCATACCTGTATAACAGCAAAAAACAAATATTGCCCTGACGAGTTCCTGTACAGGAGTGTTAAGCTTGATAGTTTCAATTTTTTGTAGTTGTTCCCAGTTAAGGTACTCTGTCTCTCTGCGTTTGATGTCAATGGAGAAATCACTGAGTACGTCTTTCTCACACCAACCATTTTTACCGGCCCATGAAACCATCTTTTTGACACGTTCCATATGTTTCATCGCACCATTCTTATTACATGGATCGTTTTGTTTAATAGGGTTCTGAAGGATATAGGTATATAGTCCATCAATAAAGTTGAAATTTAAGTGGCGGAGTGGCACATCTGCTGCGGCATACTTTTGTTTGCAATACCTTTCAAGATACCTATTGGTAGCACCATAGTTCTTCAGGCTCCCTGGTTTAATTTCACTTTTGTACTTATCATAAGCAATTTTGCAAAGTTGTAACATGGTTACCTTCTGAACATCCGGGCCAATGCCCAGGTAATGGTTTTTAATGTTCTCTGCAGATAATACCCCTTCCTTCAATTCAAGTTCCTGGAAGATGGTCGTTAGTTTGGCTTTCACTTTTTCGAGGTAGGTAGATAGTTCCTTCAATTCCTGGGTGGTTTGCAATGGCCAACGTCGGGCCTCATCCCAATCTTCCGAATTAAAACCGCCTTTAATAGTGATTTCTCGCTCAGGAGAATTGTTACAGGTAATTCTGGCAAACACAGAGTAGTCTTTCCTCTTGTTCTTGTTTTGGCGAATGGAGAATGTTACGCCGAATGTGTTTTCACTTCTCATTTTTTCTCTCATTTAAAATGAACAATAATTACTCACTGGATCGGCCCCACGGAGTTCAATAAATGAGTAGATCAAAGTATGCTGATATCAATTGGAATAAGATGATATCAAATGCAATGATTTGCTTTTTAATAACTTACATATAACTGAGAATTTACGTTGAGTAGCTAAAGTTACTCGACTACCTACTCACGGGATTACTCAGCTAATACATTGAAATTCGATGAAATAAATTGATATGCGGGAAAAATGAAAAAGCCCGCAGATACAATATCTGCGGGCTTTTCGGCCTATTTCGTAATTTTTCATTACAGAAAAAATCGGCTAAAAGTCGGGACGACAAGATTCGAACTTGCGACCCCTAGCACCCCATGCTAGTGCGCTACCGGGCTGCGCTACGTCCCGAAATTTCCGGTGGGAGGCAAATGTACATAATTATTTAATTAATATAAAAAAAAGGTAGCGCATATCCGCCAGCGAATATGCGCTACTTGTTTATCGCTTATAAACTCCTACCTCTGCCAGTGCAGTGTATGTCGAGTTCTTATAGTCCGATCTGACGATTATTTTGAAAGACCTGAAAGTCTCTGCCTCTGTTAGGTCCAGGAATTGCTTATCATTGATCGATAGCAATGTAAAGGCTCCTAAGGAACGCCAGGTCTGATTATCGTTACTGATCTCAATCTCTATCAGCTTCACGGCTCCGTCAAGCGGTAAACGCTGATTAAAGGTAAATCCGGTAACCAGGTTTTCTACGCCCATATCTACCTTTAAAGTATGCGGATAGTTCGAGTTGGCGACTTTCGACATATGCCATACTGTATTGATGTTATTATCTATAGCGTTAGCCGGACCACGACCTGATGGTTCATCAAAATCTGAAGCCGTGGCTGTCCAGCCGGTTTTTGCATACTCTAAAGGAGGGCCTTTTACCACTATTTCCTCAAAATCCGTTTTAAACTCATCTATGGCGTTGGAGTCAGGTTTGTAGATCGTCGTATAGGCTATAGGGTTATCATCCTTATACTCATATTGAGTTATGGTAGTGGTATTGGCTTCCGCTGGAATTGTAAGTAATTGCTCTATTCCGCCGCGGTCTTTAAACTTCACTTCAGTTCCTGATACCTGGGTGTCCGGAGTTCCCCAGGTGATCGTCAGCGTTCCATTCAGATATAAGGCACTGCGAATCGGACGTGGCAAGAGGGAGCTGATATATCTTTCACCGTATACTTGTCCGGTTTTACTAACCTTTATCGACTTATTCCCTTTTCCATCGTAGGTATAAATATCGAAGGAGTATACTCCTTCCTTCATAGGTGAGAGAATCACTTTGAAACTATCTATTTCATACTGCCGTTTGAATTCGAGATCCATCGAATCATTTTTGTTGTTCCAATAGATCTTACCCCGTGTAACTGTAGGGTCTTTCAGCAGCCAGGAGAGCTGAAGGCGGTTGTTACCAGGCCACGACTTTACAGAATCTACTGATCCCGCATACACGATTTCTCCGTTTTTGATAAAGTCTTTATATGTATCATTCATTTTACTGCAAGCCAATAAGCCCACCAGTAAAAGGATATATAAATGATATAATTTCATAAGAATTAATTAAAGGTTGAGCAATCATTTTACATTACCCCAGAAAGTAAGTTCAGCTATGTACATATGGTCCAATGCCCCCCATACTTTAATGGTTTTGAAACGTAAATACCTTACTGGTGGGATATCGGCAGGGAAGTCGAAATCTTCTCCATCTACTACCGCAAATTGTTTATCCTCTGTAGTTACTGTTCCTTCCGGCAAACCCGATGGCTTTACAGACTCAAAACGGGAGAGGAGTATCCAGCTATCCCAACTACCGTCATTGGCAGGATTATTACTGCCCCATATTTCATAGATCTTAGGATCACCACCGGTATACGGACCATCAGTAGTTCCATCACGATGGTGAATCTTAAATCGACTTAATGTGGCAGTAACACCCATGTCAAAAGTGAACCATTGAGGGAGGCCACTTCCTGGTTTGGTATGGAAGATATTTCCGCCTAGTTTATCATCCCACAGGTTAGGAATTTTCCCGATGTGCGGCTGATAAGTGTCGGTAGGCAGATCTACTTCCTTGAATTTCGATTTGTCGAGCTTTTGCTCAAACATTGGCGTCAATGTAGCAAATAGCGTGTCTGAATGGTTATTCCAACGGTCACGTACATATATACCGAATTTACGGCTGGTAGTGTCAAACCCTCTGGCGGCAAATACTCCTTCCCTTCTTTTGGTGTAATAGGTTTCTGAAGGCACCAGGTCTTTTGTTGAATCAGCTGCTAATACAGTTATCACTACATCAGCTTCCGCATCATTACTAAAGTTAACTCTAACTCCCCCGTATGTACTGGTCATTTTCAGTGTTTGAAATACTGCCTTAACAGGTGGAGTAAGCGGATTGATTGTAACGCTTACGGGTGCCGATTCATTTCCTCCTCTGCTTACTGCATAGAGTTTTACTGTATAGTCAATTGTATCAGGAAATCCATCTACCGTCAGCGTATTCTGATAATAGGATGCTTTTACCTCCCTTTCAACTCCAGGGCGGATATTGTATTTAGCCTTTATATATAGCAGGCTTTCGTCCTTAGGCCTGTCGTAGGTGATCTTTGCGCCTCCTGCTATGGGTGTTGCTTGTACATTGCTCACTGGCCCGGGTGCCTGGTCTGTGTTGATGGGTTTTTGTTTCTCATCTTTACATCCAAATACCACCAGGGTGATGAGCAAGTATATTATATAGTACTTTTTCATTTTGAATAGTTTTTTCAGCCGGTTTACCAGCCTGGATTTTGATTGATTTTCTTGTTGCTTAACAGCTCTGATTCAGGAATTGGCCATAGGTAATCTCTGGTCGTAAATGTTTGATTGTAGATTACTTTCTCTCTGTAATACGCTGGTGCATCTTCCTGCGCCAGATCCCATCCTGTTATTGGTTTGTTCAACTCTTCGGTCGACTTTTTCCATCTTCTCAAATCCCAATAGCGCTGCCCTTCAAATGCCATTTCGATGAGTCGTTCCCGTTGTATTATGTCTCTAAGGCCATCTTTCGTGGTAAACTTGTTTGGATTACGGGAATAGTTGGTCCATGCATCTTCTACTGATGGGATACCGGCTCTTTCTCTGATCAGGTTTAGATATTTGTAAACTTCAGTACTCGGGCCGTTAGCTTCGTTCATGGCTTCTGCATAAAGGAGATATAGATTCGCTAAACGTAACACTGGCCACGGATAGCTTTGAATTGTATAGGTGGTTCCGTCTCCAATCACATTGTTGAAATTTACAAGCTTCTTAGGCCAGTAGCCTGTAACGGAATAGGACGATTGATTTTGAGCGCTGGCAGGCTGACCTTTTTTACTTGATACAAAAAACAGTGTTCCTTTATCGTTAAAATAACCTTGTCCATACCATATACCTCCATCAAAACCCAGGTCGGCATAGAATCTTGGCTCCCTGTCGAAATGCAGGGCAACGGTCTGATAACCTTCCTGTAAATAAAGTTTATACGCTAAAGTACCAGAGCGTAACTTGAATCTACCGTTATAGTCGTAGGTCTTATCTTCTGTGATAGGAACACCATGACTGCTATAGAACATCTCTGCTATTTTCAAAGGAGGAGCAATATTACCTACAGTGGAACTGTTGGCGGTTTTAGATGGGTCTAGCCCTCTTGGAATAGCATTGGCCTGAATACTTTGAGCAAGACTGTTTGTATTACCCCAGATGACCTCTGGGTTCCATTTTTCAGTAACAGCATTTCTGATATTCAATTGCGTTTTGATGGTATCAGATACTTTATATTGAAAAAATTGTGGGTTGAAAGTATATAATTTGAAGCCCAGCGACTCACAAAGTGTGAGTGCTTCCTTACAGGCATTGGCAGCTTTAACCCATTTTTCCTGATCATAGGTATTGGCGAAAAGTAAGGTGCCATTAGGGTCCTTAAATCCGCTATGGTCAGGGTTCCCGTTGAAAAGTGGACTTGCGGCTAAAACGAGTAGCTGTGCTTTAACGGTAAGGGCTATAGGTTTGGTTACTCTTCCTAATTCGGAAACTTCGCTTTCAATTTTTTCCGGTAGATCCTGGGCGGCCAGATCAAGTTGCTCTGCAATGTAGTTAACGCAGGCATCTACAGGATCTCTTGGCGGATACACTTCTTCTTTACTCGCGCCAACCGGTATGTTGGTTTTGATAAGAGGAATCGGTCCATACATCTGGAATAACCAGTAGTGATAATATGCTTTAAGGAATCGGGCTTCGGCTGTCCACCTGGCTCTTTCCCTATCTGTCATATCAGGTACTTTACCAACGTTATCAAGGAAGATATTACACTGCCTGATACCTTCAAACAAATCTTTACCCCCTGTGTTGCCCTGCCAGTAGTTCATATATGAGTTTACGATATTCTGGAACCCTCTTGCTATCTGCCAGGCATTGGAGCCGTTGGTTACAGGCAACCAATATTCATCTCCGGACGCATTTCCCGGGTTTCCATCAAAGTTGCCCAGTGCAGGCATATAATTGTAGCAGGTAAATAAATATCTTTCGGCTGTAGAACGTAGCCTGAAAGCGTAGTCTATGGTCGCTACGTTATCCGGAACAATATCCAGATACTTTTTACAACTACTAAGTATAGTCGGTAACGTTAGTACGGAGAAGATTATTATTAATTTTTTCATGTTAAGATCACTTAGTAAAAGAATTAGAATGTGGCTAAAGCACCTACGTTAAATACTCTCTGAATCGGATATCCTAATCCGTTACCAGCCATTTCAATATCCCAAAGTTTAAATTTGCTCCAGGTTAGCAGATTGCTACCGTTGGCGTATATACGTAGTTTTGATATATGTGCCCAGTCTCTGACGGTATAACCTATTTCCATCTGTTTCAATCTTATAAAGGCTCCATTTCTCATAAACCAGGTGCTGGTCTGGGCATTGTTGTCATTACCTATTCCTGTTGTGCTGAGGCGTGGCCATAATGCATAGAGGTCTCTGTGTTCTTCAGACCAATGACTATCGGCATATGCTTTCAGTAATTGGTTCTGTGGTCTGCCTGATAAAGATTCATTATCGTAGTAATAGGTCATGAAAGGAGCAGTGGCCCGTGCATTGATCCAAAATGATTCTCTGCCCAGACCCTGGAAGAATGCAGAGAAGTCGAATTTTTTGTAGCCTACGGAGAAACCGAATCCATAGGTGATTTCAGGAGTTGTAGGATATCCGAGTGGTACCATATCCAACGAAGTAATCTGACCATCACCATTTACATCATGGAATTTGATATCGCCACCTCCATATTCGCCAAAGTTCTGACGAGGCGATTTAGCCGCTTCCTGATCATCTACAAACAATCTTTCTGCTATGTATCCCCATTGCTGATTAATCGGATAACCAACATGCAGTTTCCATGGAGCACCATCATAGGATGGTTCTTCATAACTGGTGAATTTGTTGGTTGCATAGGTGAAGTTGGCACGCCCCTGTATCCAGAGTGATTTATTAAAAGAGTGATTATAATCTGCTGAAAGGTCTATTCCTTTTGATTCTGCTGCTCCAACATTAGCACGTGGCTGTGCAGATAACCCCATAGTTGCCGGAGTGGCAGTACGTGTCATCAGGATGTTGCTGCGCTTCTCTGTATAGATATCTGCCTGAATATCCAGCTTCCCGAATAAGCCGACTTCCAGACCAATATTTGTCTTTTTAGCCAGCTCCCAGCTGATATTGGGGTCTGCATATCGTGATAATGATATACCGGATCTCGAATAACCATTATCACGGCCAAATACGGCTCCTTTACTGCCATCATTCATGTTCACATTTGAGAGATACATGAACCTGTCGTTCGGGTCTCCGATAGCATCATTACCTGATAAGCCGTAAGTAGCGCGTAATCTCAGGTTGTTGATGGTGCTTTTATATTGCTCAAAGAATGGTTCATTGGAAACACTCCAGGCCATACCTGCGGAAGGGAAGAAGCCCCAGCGGTGCGACTCATGAAAACGTTCAGACCCGTTGTAACCAAAGTTTAGCTCCAGGTAATACCTGTTTTTATAGGAGTAGGTACCACGGCCGGCTAAGCCTACGTTTCTGAATGGTAAGGATGCCTGTAAGTCGGCCCCATTACCTGTCAGGTTATTTCTAACCATGAATACAAACAATCCACTGAGTGTATGGTCTTTGTGGAAAGTCCGGTTATAGTTTAATGCTGATTCCAGGTAGAAATTGGAACTAACGGTTTTGGTACCCGGCAGGTAATTGAGATATTCGGTACCTGTTTCCTCATTCATCAGGTCCAGTTTATACGTATTGGTTAGCTTATCGTAGGAAGAGGGTTGGTACCAGAATGGGAAGTAGGCGCGTGTTACATCAAAATAACTGTTTCTTGTAACATTCACCATGGTTCTGAAATTCAGGCCTTCTGTGAGGGAAGCAAGATCCTGTTTTACTTCAAACTGGGCGGCCATGAGAGAACGGGAATAGTTTTTATAACCTTTTACCATATCCGCATATGGGTTAAGGAGAAAACCACCGTCTTCATGATTTCCAAACATAATATGCTGTACATATTTATGATCCTCATCCATCGGATAATAGGCAGGGAAATAAACGGGATTGGTGCGCATTACATTTCTGTAAACAGAAGCACCGCCATCTATCGGGCCTTTATAATCGTCGAACGATCCATTGAGCCTGATTGCCAGTTCCGTTGATTTAGTAACATTAACATTGACGTTTGAACGAAGCGAATAGTTTTTTAGGTCGATGTTACTGTTGAAGTTATTGCGTTTGTCTACTTTCAGAATACCGTTATCCTGGTTGAAAGATCCGGCAACATAGTATCGTGCAATGTTTCCTCCACCACTAACGTTCAGGTTGGCGCGTTGATTGGTAGTGTAGTTTTTAAAGAGCGACTTCCTCCAATCGGTAGACGGATAAACATATGGATTTACTCCGTTGATGGTATTGTCAATTTTCTGATCGGTGTAGGGGAGTTGCCCAAGCGGGTCTCTGGTAAGCACGGCCTCATTGTTGAGGCGCATATACGTAATTGGGTCTGCCAGTTCTACGTTTCGGGTAGGGGCAGCCACTGAATTTTCGAGGCGTAAGGTTATTGCAGCTTTACCTTCCTTACCTTCTTTGGTGGTAACGAGTATAACACCGTTGGCAGCTCTGCTGCCGTATAATGAAGTAGCGGTGGCATCTTTCATGATAGAGAAGCTGGCTATATCATCTGGCTGTAGTCGGGCCAGGTCAGTTACGGTAAGCTCTATTCCATCAATCAGGATTAGCGGATCTTTTTTGTAACCAAAGGTGGTAACACCGCGAATGAAGAAGTCGGCATTATCTTGCCCTGGTTCTCCGCTGCGTTGGTAGCCGATTACGCCGGCTATACGTCCTGCCAGGGCGGTAGTCAGGTTACTGGAGGGAATTTTGAGTTCGGCCGGATTAATAGTAGTAACGGCACCAACAACATCTGCTTTCTTTTGTTTTCCGAATGCTACGATTACTGTTTCATTCAGCTGGTTGGCGGAGGCTTTTAAAATAATGTTGATGACTTCACGACTGCCTACAGGTATTTCCTGCGGGGCAAAACCTATCATGCTAAATATTAAAGTTGCATTTGTTGGTACTTTCAGGATGTATCGACCATTAACATCGGAGGCAGTCCCCACTCCGGGTTTGTTCTTAACGCCAATGGAAGCGCCGATAATTGGGCTTCCGGTACTATCTGTAACTAATCCTCTTACTTCTTTATCAGTAGTTTGAAAAGGACTGGCAAAGGCTGGCGGACGGAATAGCAGTAAGATAATTACCACCAGAAAGGCGTAAAACTTGTTTTGCATACGTGATTATTATTTTGATTGATAAATTCGTATATACGTTTACGTTATATACATGAAAAGCTCATTCCACAGGAGTATTTATCCTGTGGCTCATAATGAATAAGACATTTGTAAATGTTAGTACTAGGTAAATGTCGCTGCTGCTACTAGCTTCGGTATTCTATTTCATAACTGGAACCTACATTTTTGTAATCGATTGCAATTTTAATTGTTAAAAAATACTGGCATAGGCCTTATTTCAGAAAATTTTCTTCTTAAATCTTACGTTGGAACTTAATATTGGGCCCTTGAAAAGCTAAACTTACACGCGTGGATCAATAAAGGGCTTTTTTACACTTAATCAGGTCAACAAAGATTCCAATATATTATTGACGATACAAGTTTAGTTGGTTGTATATTACAACTGAAAAGGTTGTATTTTACAATTGCAATCGATATCTTGTTGGCTAACACGTTGTGAATAAACGATTTGACCGATTGTAGAATTACTTATTCAATTGTTTAATGTACATTTAGCACTAAATTTTTTTATTATATGAATATTGGTCAGAAAATAGCCCGCCTACGGGAGATCCGAGGCATCAAACAGGCTGATCTGGCACGCAGGTTAGGCGTTACGCAGCAAGCTTTATCTAAAATGGAGAATGCAGATTCAATGGACGACAAAAGACTCGAAAAAGTAGCTGCAGCACTGGATATCTCTCCTGATGTTATACGAAATTTTAAAGAAGAGGTGATTATCAATAATATATACGATCAGAACAATACAGTCATCAACTATCAATTCAATCCAATCGAAAAGATAGTAGCCCTTTATGACCAGTTACTCGAAACAGAACGTAAACGTATCGAATTGTTGGAAGCAATGCTCAAATTACAACAGGAAAAAAAACGAGACTAGTTTCGCTTTCCTCCTCGTGTAACTAAAAACACAATCAATCCAACTACTACTGCAACACAAATAATTCCAGTCCAAACTCCCGCTTTAAAAATTCCACCAATCACTTGGCAACTACTAAATAAGAATAGTATCCCGGTTAATAGATAAAAATTTATTGGTCTCATCTTGTTCAGGTTTAATGACATATATCAACAATGTCATATCCCGTACCAAAAAAATTTGAAGATCAAAGATTAATTGATAGCTTTAGGATATCAACCAAAATCGTATGGATACAGGGAAAGCCATAAATGTTGGCTTGCATGTAGTTACCTCTCATTCCTCACTTTGGGAATTATTTAGACAAGGTGACCGCAACGCTTTTGCCGCTATCTACGAAGAACATATAAACGACCTATACCATTACGGTATGCATTTTTGCCAGCAGACTAACCTGGTAAAAGATTGCCTACAAGACTTATTTCAGGACCTGTGGATTAGCAAAGAACACCTGGCTGCGGATATACGAAATGTTCGCTACTACCTGATTAGTAGCCTAAGACGCCGCTTACTGAAAGCCGCAAAAAATAATCAACGGTACCATCACCCCGAATCCTGGGATTCCTTCGAATTCGACTTCTCAATCTCTAAAGAACATCAGTTAATTCAACTCGAAACCCTCGAAGAACAAAAAAGACTACTGCATGCTGCCCTCAGCCAGCTAACCAAACGACAACGAGAAGCCATCTACCTCCGGTTCTATCAAAACCTTAGCTACCAGGAAGTTGCCGATATTATGTCTATGCAGGTCGACTCCGTCTATAACACTATCTCCAAAGCAATAAGCATCCTAAAGAAAAATCTCCCAATTCCCCTCTTATTACTCTTTTTAAAGAGTTAATTAAAAAAGAAATTAGGAGATTCTTCTTAGTTCAGTTATTTATACTCGAATGCTGCAGTAACATTTCTATCACCTTGAGGCGTTTTCGGGAAGGTTACTATTGCTTTAATTGTATCGATCTGTTTGTTACTGATCTTACAAATGTTCTCACTTACCCTGTCAATATACGCCGGATCATTCCCGTTTTTTATAGTACGAACAATTTTCGCCGGAAATTTCGTCATCCTGCTTAGGACCGGTAAATTGTTAATTGTATAACCTTCAGCAAGCCCTACTGCAACAAAAATTAACGGATTAAAAACCACCGAGTCAGAATATTGATCTATAACATCTGTAATAATTGAATTCCCATTAATAGTCGTAATCTTAATGAGATCACCTCCACTATTGTATTCATAAGTTGTTTCGGTTTTTAATTGAGTTCCGGCTTCATTGGTTGTAGAGAATTTCAGCTTATTTGGTTGCCCATTGGTATTATAGCTAAATTCCATTTTATGTGTAACAGGATAACCCGGCTGTTTGGTTCCTATCACATAATTTGAAATCCTGCCATTGTCATAACTATAGGTACTCTGATAAAGCGACTTGTCTTCAAAAATCGTTTTTATTTTTTTATTCTCCCACTCAAAAATTGTTGAACTGGTTTGACTTGCTAAACTGTAGTTAATCTGTTTTAACGTGCTGTCAGTATTATACAATACTTCAGCTTCAATTCCATCAGTCCAATGGATTGCACGAACCAGTTTAAAAGCAATCAGGCTGTCGCCAGGCTTATTGGTTACAGGCGGTTCTTCTTCATTTTTCTTACAGGATTGAAAAATTTGTAATGTCAATACCAGAATAAAGGCAATAGGTAAAATACTTCTCCGCATTTTAATAGGATTTGTGGTCAGGATATTAGTAATCTATATTTCAATGCAATGTTCATTTTAATTTTTTTAACTAAAAAACTTGGTAGACAGATAACCAGGTATGTCGACAAACAACATGATTTTCGAATGAAATACTTTGGTATACTAATTAATAAAGTATAGTGGTTGACGTTAGTAAAAAATATTAAATCATTCATTATTAGTTGATTCTGATATTTTTTAAAAAAACTTTGAAAAAAGTGATGAGATTTGACTCACTGACTACTCTTTACTAAAAAGTGCATGTTTTGTGGCTATAAACTACCTGTCATATTCCGCCAGTCAGTTAGCGCTCGACGAATCCTTTCAGCACTGGGTTTTGCACCCGGGCAGTAAGCACGTGTTTTGGGAAAACTGGGCATTAAATTACCCGGAGAAGACAGCTGTAATAGAACAGGCCCGCCAGCTGGTTTTGGGTATCAGGTTTAAGAAATACGAAATCTCCGAAGAAACAAAAGATCAACTCCTGGAAGCGATATGGAATGGGATAGAAGAAGAAAAAACTTCGCAGGCCCCCGCTATCAGACCATTCCGGAAATGGAAGCAGCTAACGGGTTATGCAGCCGCTATAGTAGCCGGAGTTTTAATTATGGCTGCCTGGCAATATTATAATAGCTACAAACGTAGGCCCGTTCTCGTTAGCGCACATACCAGCCTGGGCGAAACCAAACAACTATTGTTACCTGATAGTTCTATCGTTACCCTAAACGCAAACTCAAAACTGTTGTTTTCTGAGAATGCAAATATGCAACGGGAAGTCTGGCTGGATGGAGAAGCTTTTTTTAATGTTAAACATACTGTTTCCAGTCAGCCGTTCATAGTGCATACATACGATAACCTGGATGTAAAGGTATTAGGCACTCAATTCAATGTAAACAGTATAGGAAATGAAATCGTAGTGGTGCTTGAAACAGGTAGTATCCTTCTGAATATAAATGAACTGCGTAATAGTAAAGCTACTTCCCTGTATCTCAAACCTGGAGAAATGATCAGGTACAGCAAGCAGGATGGTAGCTACTCTAAAAGGAAAGTAGCTGTAGATCAGTATACTGCATGGAAATCCGGCAAATTAGTAATGGACGATTTTTCATTGGCCGATGTGGCTGTATTCATGCGACAGGTGTTTGGAAAAACATTAATTGTTCGTGACTCACAACTTCTGAATTATAAGGTTTCCGGGTCTATGCCAATAATTTATGACCCGGATACAATGATGATACAACTAAGTAAAGTATTTCGTACAAGATTCAACCAAAGAGGCGATGAAATTTGGATTCACAAGTAATGAAAATCGCCGCTGATCATATAGCGCGTTAATTCTTAATCGTTAAAACCTGTTCACAATGAAAAGAGGTTTACGTGTGTTGTCATTACACGCAATGGCCCTGTATTTCCTATCCCAAACGGCGTTGGCCCAAGACGCCCTTACTTCAACCAGCGATTGGCCCGCTAATCCCCATAGTGATAGTACAATGGTACAGCCGGAAGAGCTTGCCCTTAAAACCGTTCTTCACATGATTGAAGAACGGTTCAGTGTTGCTATTGCTTATAAAAGCAATATTGTAAAGAATAAATGGGTATTGGTGGCCGTTAATTCCTGCCAATCGCCCGATGAAGCTTTAGGTAAAGCACTGGCCCCTTTCAACCTGCACTACGAAAAAGTGAGAGAACGATTTTATATGGTGTCGGAAAAAGTAAATACACCTCTTCCTCCCGACAATAATGTGCAACAACAACATCCCGTTAAAGGGATCATTAAAGATGAAAAAGGTAATCCCATTGTTGGCGTTACTGTAAGGATTACCGGCACTTCTATCGGCACTGTTACCAATACAGACGGCACTTATTCGCTTTCTGCTCCCGGAAAAAGTACCGACCAACTGGAAATCTCCTTTATCGGATACGAATCTCAACATATTGCTATTGCTGGCAGGCAAATCATAAATGTTACCCTAAAAGAAGGTGCAAGCTCATTAAGTGAAATTGTTGTAACAGGGTATACAACCCAGAAGAAAAAAGATCTTACTGGTGCAGTTGCAGTAGTGGATATGGATAACCTGAGAAAACAACCATCAGCCTCCATTACCGAACAATTACAAGGACAGGCATCCGGTGTAACTGTTATCGGATCGGGTCAGCCAGGGGAAGCTCCACAGGTGCGTATCCGCGGGGTCAATACCTTTGGTACCAACTCTCCGCTTTATGTAGTGGATGGCGTGCCAACTACAGATGTATCGGATCTGAACCCCAACGATTTTGCAAATATGTATGTATTGAAAGATGCGGGTGCTGCTTCAATATATGGATCACGTGCTTCTAACGGTGTAATCATTATTACAACCCGCAAAGGCACCGGTAAGGTGAAAGTGTCGTATGATGGATACTATGGACGCCAATACCCTAAGAAGGGAAATGTTTGGAATACCCTCAATCCAAAGGAACAAGCTGAATTAAGATGGCTGGCATATAAAAACTCGGGCGTCGACCCGGGTACTCCGCAATATGGTCACGGTGCCAGTCCGGTAATCCCTGATTACATTCTTCCTTCAGGGGCAATGGAAGGCGATCCTGCAGTCAATCCTGACCTCTATTACCTCAATCCTAACTTCACTGATCAAAACGATTATAATAGCTTTTATCAGATTGCCAGAGCTAATAAAGCAGGTACAGACTGGTATCACGAAATTTTCCGTCCTGCTCCTATAACCAGTCATAACCTGGCGGTGAGCGGTGGTGGTGATAAAGGAAATTATCTTTTCTCACTCAACTATTTCAATCAGCAAGGAACCTTAATGAACACCTATCTTAAAAGATATACTGTTCGTTCCAACACTCAGTATAATATTACAGATCATATAAGAGTAGGGGAGAATATAGCTTATTCACTATCTGAAAATCCTTCTGTAGAAATCAACTCTGCCGATGCGGCAATTGGTCATGCAATGCGTGAACAATCCATAATCCCGGTCTATGATATTAAAGGCAACTTTGCCGGTTCGGCTGGTGATGCCCTTGGTGATGCATTCAACCCGGTTGCCATGCAGTTTCGTACCCGCAATAATAAAGCCCTCAACACGCGTTTATTCGGTAACATCTTCGGAGAAATCGACTTCCTGAAATACTTTACTGTCAGATCAAGTTTTGGCGGGGAAGTAGTTTCCGGATGGTCGCATTCCTTTACTTTCCCTCAGTATGAAAATAAAGAGAATGCTACTTCCAACTCCTATACCGAAGGTTCTAATAATTCAAATAGCTGGACCTGGACCAACACCATCACCTTTCATAAAAAATTCGGAAAAGATCACGATTTAAAGATCATTGCCGGAACAGAAGCATTTGATAGCAGGAGCAGAGCCGTAGGGGGTACAACTAAAGATTATTTCAACTTCGATCCTTATTTCCCGGATCTCTCTACCGGTACCGGTGTTCAAACAAACTACAGCAACAGGGAACAGGAAGGATTGTTTTCGGTGTTGGGGCGCATAGACTATGCATTTCAGGATAAATATCTTTTTAGCGCTACGCTTCGTAGAGATGGTTCTTCCAAATTCATTAATAATCCTTATGGTACTTTCCCTGCTGTATCTGCTGCCTGGCGTATTTCTCAGGAAGAATTTATGAAGAAGATCAACTGGATCACAGATCTTAAGATTCGTGGCGGTTGGGGTATAATGGGTAATCAGCTCAATCTGAGTGTCAATAATGGCTACTTCCTGTATGGCGGTAATCGCAATTCTTCCTACTATGATCTTGCTGGCGTAAATAACGGCCTTAATGCTGGTTTTGCTGGATTTCAGATTGGTAACCCGGATGCCAAATGGGAAAGTGATATCAACGCCAATATCGGTATAGATGCCTCTCTTTTTAATGGTAAACTGGAATGGTCTGTCGACTATTATAGAAAAGATATTAAAGACCTTCTTTATAATCCGGAATTACCTGGATTGGCTGGTACTGCACCTCAGCCTTTCGTAAATATTGCGCGCATGAAAAATGAAGGCTTCGATTTCTCTGTTGGCTGGCGTAGTAACCTGACCAAAGATTTACTGTTTACTGCTTCTGCAACATTTACAACCTATAAGAATAAGATCAGTAAAATAGCGGATGGGGTAGATTATTTCGATACGGATGGTCGCCGCTTTGATGGTAGTAACATTATCAGAAATGCAGTAGGGCAGCCAGTATCTTCATTCTTTGGGTATAAAGTAATTGGATTCTGGAATGATCAGTCTGAAATCGATGCTGCAGATAAGGCAGCGAGAAATGCCACTAAAAATGATGAAGCTATTTACCAGGAAGGGGAAGGTGTAGGCCGGTTCAGATACCTGGATGTAAACGGAGATGGTATTATCACCCCTGATGATCGTACTTTCCTGGGAAATCCGAATCCCGATTTTTCATATGGGATCAATATCGGACTGACCTATAAAGGATTTGATTTTGGTGTCTTCCTTTTTGGAACCTATGGAAATCAGATATGGAATAATGTGAAGTGGTGGCGCGATTTCTATCCTTCATTTGAGAGTGCAAAAAGCAAAACAGCCTTATACGATTCATGGCGCCCCGATCATAAAAACGCTACTGCGCCTATCCAGGAAGTGGATGGATCCACCAGCACACAGAATGTTCCTAACTCTTATATGGTCGAAAACGGATCTTATTTAAGAGTTAAGAATATGCAATTGGGTTATACCCTGCCTGCAAAGTGGCTGACACGTTATCATATCGAACGGTTAAGGGTATACGTACAAACAGCTAATCTGTTTACTATCACCAAATACTCTGGTTTAGATCCTGAAATTGGTGGTTCTAATATTACTGCTTTTGGGGTAGATGAAGGGGCATACCCAAATCAAAGACAGTTTTTGATTGGTATTAATCTGGGCTTTTAATTTTTAAAACTGCATGAATATGAAATCTATATATCAATTTTCAGTTGGTGCGTTAATCTTCCTGGTGCTGGGAAGTTGTGGTAAAGGCTTTCTGCAACGTACTCCTCAATCTTCATTGGAGGAATCAGCACTCACAAATAAAAAAGGTGTAAATACTTTACTGATAGGCGTATACGGAGCGTTGGACGGACAGGATTTTAAAGATGGTGATATGTTGAATCTTTCTGGTGGCAGTGGTTACGCGGTATCGCCCGATAACTGGATTTACGGTAGTGTATGTGGAGGGGAAGCACACAAAGGAAGCGATCCGGGTGATGCTCCGGCAGTTTTGCAAATTGCTACTTTCATGGGTAATGCAACTAATGGTTTCTTTAATGATAAGTGGAGAGTAGATTATGAAGGAATAAGGCGCTGTAATTTTGTACTGCATGTTTTGGCTAATGTAACAGATATGACTGATGCTGAAAAGAAGGAATTAGCTGCAGAAGCCAAATTTTTACGCGGTCATTTTTATTTTGATCTTAAAAAGATGTTTGATAAAGTTCCATGGATTGGAGAAGAAGATGTAAGCTATTCCAAGCTGATTGTTGATCAATATAAAATCCCTAATGATAAGGATATCTGGCCATTAATTGAAGCCGATTTCAAATTCGCTGCCGAAAATCTGAATGAAATTCAGGATGTGGTGGGCCGTGCTAATAACTGGGCCGCAAAAGCATATCTGGCAAAAGCATATTTGTACCAGAAAAAGTATGCTGATGCAATGCCAATCTTTGAAGATGTTATTGAAAATGGTGTTACTTCCAAAGGCGAAAGGTATGAGTTAAGACCGAAGTTCCACGATAATTTTGATGCATTTACAGAGAATAACAGTGAAGCGCTGTTTTCGATTCAGTATAGTGCCAATGATGGTTCTGGCGGTACCGGAAATGCGAATCAGGGGCAAATGCTAAACTACCCGTATAACGGACCTTTTAGCTGTTGCGGATTCTATCAGCCTTCTCAAGACCTTGTAAACTCTTACAGAACAGATAACAATGGATTACCGTACCTCGATGATTTTAACACGCATCCTGTCAAAAACGATATGGGTGTACCCGATTCGGTTGATTTTGTACCGGATGCAGGTAATTTAGACCCACGGCTCGACTGGACAGTTGGTCGCCGGGGTATTCCATTTCTCGATTGGGGCAACCATCCCGGAGCTGCATGGGTACGTAACCAACAATCTGCTGGCCCTTATGCTGCTTTGAAAAATGTATATATGCAGTCGACCCAGGACAAATACTATGATGGTAACGGATGGGCCCCGGGAAATGCTATCAATTACGTATTAATCAGGTTCTCGGATGTACTGCTAATGGCTGCCGAATGCCAGGCACAAGTTGGAAGTCTGGATATCGCAGAAGAGCACGTCAATACCGTGCGTGAACGTGCCGCTAATCCCGATGGCTGGGTTAAAAAATATATCGACCCCGATCATCCGATGGGTGGAGTTACAAATGTGCCTGCAGCAAATTACAAAGTATCAGAGTATGCTAATGGTGCTTTTGCAGCACAAGGTAAAAGCTATGCTATAAAAGCTATCCAGTTCGAAAGGAAATTGGAATTAGCATTGGAAGGACATCGGTATTTCGACCTGGTAAGATGGGGAATTGCCCAAACAGAGTTGAACAGATATTTTGCTTATGAACAAACAATCACTACGGATGTAATAGGAGCCGTCTTTGCTTCAAAGCATGTACGTTTTCCTATTCCTCAAAGACAAATAGATCTGAGCGTGAAAAATGGGCAGCCTACATTAGTGCAGAATACTGGTTACTAAGGAGGTTGATTGCTTTTACCATAGATTGGGCTTGCCCCAATGCCCTTATGTTAAGAGGAATAACTTCCGGTTGTATTGCCTATTTGTGAATGATAAATTTCTTTTACCATAGGTTGGGCAGGGGTAAACCCTGCCCCTACAGGGTTTCAGCGAATTACAGTTTCTATATTGTAGAATTGTTTCTTTACAGAATTGAAATTAGTAGATTGACATTTAACATGAAATCCTGTAGGGGCGGGGCTTGCCCCCGCCCATCCTACGGTAAAAGAAACCAATCCTTTAAATTGAATTCAATATTCAATCAACATCCTTCCTCTTAACTTAAGAGCATTGCGCTTACCCCCGCCCATCTTACGGTCAAGGATGTTTTTCCATCACGTTAGATCCGATAAGGAATAGTATTAATTCAATATAAATTTTTTAAAAAGCATTGTAATCAGTCATAATGATTAACGATTAAAAGGATATTCATTTACCCAGTGAAACCCACGTCCAAGCAATACTGTACTATCTCTGTCCTGACGCACAAGATCTACAAACAAGGTATCCTGGTTTAAAGATCCTACTAATTTTAATTGCTTTTCAGGGCCTTCTTCATAATGGAATTGAATACTATCTTTTTCATTGGTCCATGCGGTCAGGTGATGTTTGACAGTATCAATTTTCAGGTAGTAACCTGATATTGAATTTCCTGAATCTCTGGCAATAAGGTAGCCCATACTTTCGACATACATTTTCTTCCAACCTTTGAACAGAGTAACATCCGCAGGAAGGTTGCCGGCACCTTGTAATTTTGTGATTTCATACGACCCTGCCAGCGGAGTGTCTGCTTTTTTACTTAAATTATATTTTATAATACTATAGATATTACCCCCGAGTAAACCTACAATTATTAGGTATCTGACACTTACGAGTATAATTCTTACTATTTTCTTTTTGGGAGATGGATACCAGTAATTTGCAGGAGCTGCAGTTTTGTTTTGGAAAAACACTGCTATAAGCCTGTTCAATTCCGGAGCAATCAAAAAACCTCCTACTAACAACAAATGTGAGGAGAAGATTTTGACAGGTATGTCAAAGCAAAAATTCATTGCCACCACATTGGCCATTACGGCCATTGAGAATAAGGTTCCAAAGAGTGTAGTTCGTCTAAATAATAAGAGAACTCCGCCTATTACCTCTGCAATACCGGCAAAGTACATATAGGCGGTAGAGTGGCCCATATAGAGCCATGCCAGGCCCATTGGCGATAAATCCTTGATCTGTTGATCCAGCTGGTAGTTCATTACTGGTATAAACTGGTTGGCCACTAGTTTGGCTACTCCATATTCCAGCATAACGAAAGCAAGTATAAATCGTAATATGGTTCGGATTACATATTCCTGTTTTTCGTAGTTACGTTTCTTACGTTCTATGAGCCACCAGATAATATTGATCAGTAGAGTAATGATCAGCATGCATCCGATTTGCAGATAGTTGAAGGTGGTATCTCCGCTTCCCCGCGGCCAGACTTTTATTTCATATTTTGATGAAATCAGTAACTTCCCAAGCCAGGTAACCGGATGATCCCACATATGCGTCAGAAAGGAATCATTACCTCCCGTTGGTATCATTGATGAAATGGCATACATCAGGAAATAAACACTGAAAAAACGAAAAAGAAGGCGACGGGATAATGTCCATTGTTCGGTACTTGTCATAGGGTTGTTGATTTTGTGATGTCTGAACTAAAATAAACTAATCTCGTTATATGTAAAATCAGGAAACTTGTTAAATTCATTATAAAGTCAGATCGTGATAACTTTAATAAAGACAAAAAGAAAGATATGTCAAATTTATTTAGTCCTTTGAAATTAGGCGATGTAGAGCTCAGGAACCGGATAACAGTATCGCCTATGTGCGAATACTCTTCGGAAGATGGATTTGCCAACAACTGGCATCTTGTACATTTAGGAAGTAGGGCAATAGGAGGAGCAGGGCTGATAATCACAGAAGCAACTGCTGTTTCTCCGGAAGGGCGGATTTCCAAATATGATCTTGGTATCTGGAAGGATGAGCACATTGAAAAGTTGAAAGAAATCACCACATTTATCCATGAGCATGGGGCGGTGGCCGGAATTCAACTGGCTCATGCCGGTCGTAAAGCCAGTACGGTAAGGCCATGGGAGGGGAGTCGTGCTTTGCCGGTTGAAGATGGCGGCTGGCAGGTATATGGGCCAAGTGCCATTCCTTTCAATGAGGTGTATCCGCTTCCCGAAGCACTGACGCTGGAAGGTATTAAAAAAGTGATAGCTGATTTCAAGTCTGCCGCCATCAGGGCAGATAAAGCAGGGTTTAAAGTAATCGAGCTCCATGGGGCTCATGGTTATCTGCATCATACTTTCCTATCTCCTTTAAGCAATCAGAGAACCGATAATTATGGAGGATCTTTCGAAAACAGGATACGAATGACCCTGGAAACGGTGGAGGCTATACGGGAAGTTTGGCCCGTTCCCCGACCTTTAATTGTTCGTATATCCGCGACCGATTGGGCTGAAGGAGGATGGAATATTGAAGAAAGTATTAAACTGGCAGCAATATTAAAAGATAAGGGTGTAGATCTTATCGATTGCTCTTCCGGTGGCCTGGTGGCTCATCAGCAAATTAAGATCGGGCCATTATATCAGACCCATTTTGCAGAGCAGATAAAGAAGGAAACCGGTATCCGTACCGGTGCAGTTGGACTCATAACTACCGCGGAAGAGGCGGCATCTATTATAGATTCAGGGAGGAGTGATCTGGTGCTGATGGCAAGAGAACTGCTTCGCGACCCATATTTCCCGCTACATGCTGCGTTTAAGCTGGGTGTAGACGTTTCCTGGCCTATCCAATACGAAAGGGCTAAACCCAGGAAGAAGTCTTAAAAACATAGTTGAAATACCTATTCCAACAAAAAGAGGCTGCATCAAAAGATGCAGCCTCTTTTTATAATATCAGTAAGAAGTTCTTAGTTCAATTCTTCTACCTGCATTTTAGCGGTAGGAACCACCTTCAGATCTTTTAATTTATTGCTATTTTTCACTTTAGCAGGAACAGGGCGTATTTCCCATACTATACCAAGGAAACCAAGGGTTTTGAGGATGTAATAGGTAATATCGAATTCCCACCAGTAGAACCCTTGACGGGCAGCACTCTGATAATAGTGGTGGTTATTATGCCATCCTTCACCGAGGGTTACTAATGCCAGTACTGCACTGTTACGGGATTCGTCGCCAGTATAGTATCTCTTATTTCCGATTTTATGCATCAGAGAGTTGATGGTAAATGTTCCGTGATAAAGGAATACTGTGCTCGCGAAAAAGCCTATCAATAAGGTAGATAAACCTGCAGTCCAGTCGAACCAGCCAGTGCCGTTTACCTTATTTCCGATGAAATAAACTGCTACCATCAGAACAATAGCAGGAATCATATGGTATTTATTCAGCCAAAGCAGTTCTTTCGCTTTATGGTCTTTAATCAGATCCCAGCGGGTAGGCTTGTATTCTGGCCCCATGATCCAGCCGATATGGGCATACCAGAAACCATATACATTCGCTGAATGCGGATCTTCAGGAGTATCACTGTGTTTGTGGTGAATACGGTGATTGGCAGACCACCAGAGAGCCCCTTTTTGCAAACTACTCTGTGCGCCTCCTGCCAGGATAAACTGGAAGAATCGCGACGTTTTAAATGCACGATGCGAGAAGTATCGATGGTAACCCGCCGTCACAAAAAACATACGGATTACGTATAAAACCCCACACAGAATCCAGTCAAATGCTGTTGTGCCGGTAAAAAACGCGAGTAGGGGCACTGCGTGTATGCCCAGAAAATCTACTTGGTGCCACCAATTTGGTGCTTTTCTGTCTTGCTTGATCGCCTTATTCATTCCGCAAATATAATTTCACTCAGTTTGTAATTCTATGATTTAAATCATTTACAAAAATTAAATGATTCTTGCAAAGGTAAGCGGTTTAGCTGGTTTTTCCCCGTTATGTTAATCGAACTTTTTAAAAGTCGAAGTGTTAGAAGGACATAGATATATACTATTTATAACGTAAAAGTCTTTATTATGTCAGAATTCATCTCTGCCGTCAAAAATAATGTGAAATATTGGTGGTTGTATCTGCTTAATGGTATCATCTTCGTTATTGCCGGCTTCATTGTTTTTTCCAACCCGTTTAGTAGTTATGTACTGTTAAGTATTTTCTTTAGCGTTACCTTCTTCGTTACTGGTGTATTTGAGATCATTTTTGCTGTTAGTAACAGAACTACTCATAAGGGCTGGGGATGGTCGCTTGCTTTTGGGATTATAGACGTAGTATTGGGTTTTATTTTAATGTTATATCCGGCTATCAGTATGGCGGTTATCCCGCTTTTCCTGGCTTTCTGGTTTATGTTCAGAGGCATTGGCTTAATCGGTTTTTCTATTCAGCTATCTACCGATAAAATTCCAAACTGGGGCTGGGTACTCGTAGGAGGTATTTGTTTAATCATTATCTCAATATTTATCCTCGATAATCCTGCTTTGGGTATTGCAGCTATTCTTGCTTTAATGGCAGCTGCATTCTGGGTAACTGGTGTGTTTAGTATCATCTTCGCTTTCCGTTTAAAAGGCGTAAAGAAGGAAATGAAAAAATTAGGGATTCAGTAATAATTAAAAGCAATAAGTATATAGAGCGCTTCAATATTTATATTGAGGCGCTTTTTTTTAAAGGCAATTGTTAGCAATATGTTATATTCATAACCCAACCTCTCCGGTGCTTGCAAGAAAGAATTCCATTCGTATATTTAGAATATCCTAATCCGTATTTTAACACATGAATAGTCGCTTTTTCAGTCTGACCTTTTTGTTGATAGGGAGTTTATTTAGCCTTAATTCTTATGCTCAAGACCGCGATACTGCACCAACAGTACAAACGGTGTTGCAACAGTATATCGATGCAATAGGGGGGAGTTCTGCCATCAGTTCCGTTACTGATGTGAGAATTTCAGGGAATGGAAAAGCAGGAAATGAAAAGGTAAATTTGAGCATCAAGATAAAACAACCGGATAAATATTTTCAGGAAATTACTACTGCCTCAGGAAATAAACCAATGATGAAAGTTATTGTAATAGGTGACAGTATCAACATTAACATCTTCAAAAATGGGAAGAATGAACAGGTGAGTCAAATGCAAAGAAACATACTGAAGGCACGGAGCCAGTTTTGTCCGGAATATGGCTATCTGCAACCTGATCACACCGAAAAGCTGGAACTATTACCAGAGAAAGAACTGATCAATGGATCCGTCGCAAATGTAATCACCATTGCAACAATGGAAGGTATATTATTTAAAAATTACTATGATGCTAAAACCGGCCTGAAAGTACAATCTGTACTTGTTTCAGGGCAGGAAGAAGAAACACCTGATGTTGTGACCGTCTATAAAGATTATAGAAAAGTAGGGAATATTCGGCTCCCGTTCTATTTCGAAAATAGCACAAATGGAAAGGCGGCTTTTGAAGCAGTATTAAAAAAAGTTAGCATAAATTCAGGAGAGTCAGACGAAGAATTTAAATAATCCAATAGTTGGTGAACTTCCTGTCTTTATTGCTGTTTATTATGGCACCGGAAATAATTAATATATTGTGCTATGATTAAAGGACATGGTGACGATAGGTACCAATTCAATTTGCCTGTCAAGGCAGATTTCAGTTCAAATGTCTGGTATGCGGGATTGCAAAAAGGATTAGAGGATGAGCTACGGAATAAAATTAACGAAGTAATTCATTATCCCGATCCCGGGGCATGGAAATTACAAGCTAAGCTGGAGCAGTATCTCAGTTTATCTGCCGATACTGTTATGGTTACCAATGGAGGTACAGAAGCCATTTATTTGATTGCTCAGGCTTTTACCGGAGCAACTGTCACGATTGTAGAACCAACCTTTGCAGAGTACGAGGATGCGTGTAAGCTGTATAAGCATCAGGTTCAATTTTTGTCATGGGAAAAATTAAATAGTGAAACATCATTTAGTACTGATATGGTTTTCATCTGTAACCCGAATAATCCAACGGGACAGGCCATTGATGAACACATTTTAGAGCAGTTAATAACGCAAAATAAACATACTGTTTTTGTGCTGGATGAAGCATACATTCAATTTACGCATGATACCGCATCAATGATCCCATTTTTAAAGCGGTTGCCAAATTTGCTTGTGCTTCGTTCCCTCACCAAATCCTGCTGTATCCCGGGTTTAAGACTTGGTTATATAGCAGGAAGAAAACAGTTGTTAGATAGAGTAAGAGTATATAAAATGCCCTGGTCTGTTAATGCAATGGCAATTACAGCAGGGGAGTATATCTTGGATCATCCAACAGAATTTGAAGTGAAAAGAGATACTTTATTGGAAGAAACCTATCAGTTGTGGGAAGGCATCCGAAAGATGCCGGAATTTAAAGTGATGCCAACTCATACTCACTATTTTCTGTTTGAAACACTTACCGGCACCGCTGCTGCATTGAAAATGTGGCTGCTGGAACAACATGGGCTACTCATCAGAGATGCCTCTAATTTTTATGGACTGGGCCCCGGTCATTGCCGGGTTGCTTGCCAACAAGCCGATGACAATAAATTATTGATTACTGCATTACGTAAATGGACCTTATCTTAAAATTCGTATTGCCATTACTGTTAGGGTATTTACTCGATCTGTTAATCGGCGATCCAAAAACCTGGCCGCATCCTGTAAAGTTTTTTGGGTTCCTTATCCGTAAAGGAACCTCCTGGTTGAATCATGGAAAGTATCGCTTTGCAAAAGGAACATTGCTTACGATCTTTCTAATCACTTCAACCTGCTTATTCTTTTGGTATGTACAACAGCTATTGGAACCATGGCCAATAGCCTGGTATGCTTTCACTACCATTTTTGTATTCTTTTCCTTGGCCAATAAGAGTCTTATTGCTGAAGGAAAAACTGTATTTCAGACGCTGGAAAATAAAGGTCTTAGCCATGGGCGACTGCAATTGGCAAATATTGTAGGCAGGGATACCAGTACCCTCTCCGCACAGCAAATCAGAATTGCTGTTTTGGAAACCATGTCCGAAAACCTCAGCGATGGAGTGATCGCGCCTTTATTCTTCTACTTCATATTTGGACTACCCGGTATGATGATGTATAAGATGATCAATACTCTCGATTCTATGATCGGGTATAAAAATGAGGCTTACTTTTACTTCGGCAAGGCAGCCGCCAAGATCGATGATGTGGCCAACTTCATCCCAGCCCGGGTTACCGCCGGATTAATGATTTTACTGTTTGGAAGTAGCCGTGCCGGCAATTTTGTCCTGCATTATGGAAATGCCCATACCAGTCCTAATGCCGGTTATCCTGAAGCCGCGCTGGCCGGAATCCTGGATTGCCAGTTCGGAGGCCCCAATATCTACCAGGGGCGTTGGGTGGTAAAACCCTATATTGGAGAAAATGATCGCATCATCGAAGATAAAGACATCAAAAAAGTGATGTGGATCAATCACTCCGTTACCTTTACAATGGTTATTACAATTGCTGCAATCAAGGCATATTTAATCTGGATCAATGGATAAACGAATTAGTGTTTTAAGCTGCGGATGGCTGGGATTTCCTTTAGCTATTGAATTGCAGAAAAACGGATTTTTAGTAAAAGGAGCCAGAACTTCGGTAGAGAGGGTAACGGAACTGCAACAGGTGGGGATAAACGCTTACCAGGTGTTGTTAAGCCCTGAACAGATAATAGCTCCTGCTGAATTCTGGGAATCAGATATTGTAGTCATCAATCTGCCTCCGCGTATTCAGAGAGGGAAAGAGGCGCATATAGCTGAAATGCAATTGCTTAATAAGCTGCTTGCTGATAGTGCTGTTGCCCAGGTTATCTTTATTAGTTCCACTTCCGTATATGCCGCGAATGAAGGTATTGTAACGGAAGAGGATACAGAGCTTCCTGCCACCCCCAACGGGCAGGCATTAAGAGAGGTAGAATCCACGTTCCTTCAAAACCGGAAATTTGCAACAACGGTACTGAGATTTGGTGGGCTCATCGGGTATAACAGGCTCCCGGATGCCAGGCGATTTGGTGCATTGCCTGATACGCTCGCCCAACCAATGAATGTAATACACCGGGATGACTGTATAGCCATCATTTCAGCACTTATCCTTAATCCTCAGCCTGGTGAAATATTTAATGCCTGTGCCGGAGAGCACCCTCTCAGGTATACCTGGTATGAGAAAGCGGCTATAAAGCTTGGTTTAACTCTCCCTCCATTAGCCCCGGAAACCCCTGTAAAAGGCAAAATAATCGATTCGGGGAAGCTGTTACGGCAACTTTCCTATAGCTTTAAGTATAACGACCCTATGCAGCTTTTTTAAGGGATTATTTTTTAGCTTTTTATTATATAGAAATAATTGTTTACTAATACTAAAAATGTTATATTGTGTGTTACCTCATCAGTATGCCAACTAGAGAGGTCCATTAGGGGATTCAATTAATTAAATCTAAACCATACAACGCCGTGAATCTGCTGTTATTTAGCCTGTTTGCAGTGGCTATTTGGCTTATGTTCTCCTTATACCGGAGCCACAACCGCAGAAAAGCAGGGATGTTCCTGCCTGTGAGATCTGCGAGTATTATTAAAATCCATAGCTACAAGTCTTTTGGTATCCTTGCCACTATCCGATTTAAAGACGAAGCGGTTCCAAAAATTGGAGATCGTGTTTGCGAGCAAGGAAGTATCTATGAAATTACAGGGGTAGTATCTCCCGATCAGGAAAAACTACCGATAGGCCAATGGGATTGCCGTATCGTAAAAGTCTGATTGTCCTGGTCTCTAATTTGCATAAGATCTCTTAAACTCAGATCTTATGAAGGTATTCATGATTAAAATTGCCGGGTTGAGATTCTATGTTCATCCCTGGCCTGTAAATCGTTTTGCCGTAATAATTGACGGTGAAGAAGTCGTATTGGAAACAGACGAAGATGGCTTTGTCAGAGCCGCACTGAATTCAGTTTCAACGTTCCGACATAATATGCAGCTTTTAAATAAAATTGCTTCAGCAATTGAGAACTGGCGACGTAATAATTCCCCAGTTTGTGGCTAACGATATTCCTCAAATGCAGTAATATATTTATTGATATATTCGGCTTTAGACTTCGATTTATACTGCATAACAAATCTTGGGTGCTCCAATGGTACAATCGTCTTAAAAAAATGTTCCTTTGCATTTAAGGCCTGTAGGAATTTTGCATTCTTTCCGGTGCCCATACAATAACATACATCCTTATTAATGTTCCAGGTCAGTTGCTCTTTCAGACTGTCTACAATAAACCCGTATGCCGCTTTGGTGAGTGCCGGGCTGTCATAATAATTGTAATTGACCTCCTTTCCGCCCGGTTTAATAGCAGTAAAGCCCAGCGGACAAAGAGAGGTTATATAGAAATCTTTATAAAACTCCTTTACTCCTCCATATGCATCAATTACATCATACACAAAAACAGAGGAGGGTTCATAAGTCTTCAAACCTTTAATCTCAATTCCACATTTCTCGCGTAGCCTCGTTGTATCAGAAAATGGTACACCTGTAGAACCCGACCCGAACCTGCCGGGATTAATGCCAACAATCAGTCTGCGGGTATGATGATCATGATAGAATTTATGATAGAAAGCAGACATTACCTCCACTATACCCGGCGATTCCTGAAATGGATTCATAACTCTGATCCCGGGAGGCAATTTTCCAGGAAATGCTAAATTACAGTTGAAGTCTATGATTTGTTGATCTATAGTAGGTTTGCTCATCAGGCGGTTTGATGGTGTCGGTTGATTTTTTCAAGAATATCCTCTTCCCGGTAGGGTTTCATGATATAATCATTCATCCCCGAACGAAGATACAACGCAATATCATCTTCCAAAACATTTCCTGTTATGGCAATAATTGTGATAGCAGCCTTTTTGGCATCAGGAAGTGCCCTTACAAGTTGGGTAAGCATCAATCCATCTATTCCTGGCAAATCAATATCTGTAAGAATAAAATCGAAAGCCTCCTGCTGATAAATGTTTAGTGCTTCCTCTGCACTGGATACAATTACAAAAGATGCATGCAGTTTATTAAGCATCAGGGTTAGCAGCTTCTGATTAAGTATGCTATCTTCTACGATTAATAACCGGATGTTGGAAGGAAGAAATGGCTCCATAGTTGTATTCGCCACAGGCACAATAATTTTTTTGGTTGCCGGTACCTTGGTAACGGGTGTGTAATGAATCTCAAAACTAAATGTAGTGCCCTTCCCAGGTAGACTCTCAACCTGTATTTTCCCATTGTGCAGCTCAACAATCTTCTTGGTGATATGGAGACCAAGACCACTACCTTTTTGATAATGGTTTTTTCCCTGTGTAAAGGCATTAAACACCAAAGGTAATTCTTTATGCGAAATTCCGGGCCCTGTATCTTTTACGCTTACCTGCAAAAGGTTACCTTCTCTAAGATAGGCCGTTATATTTACTTCCCCTGATTCTGTATATTTTATAGCATTGGCAGTAAGATTGGTAATGATCTGCTTTAACCGGAACGAATCTCCCATTACCAGCATATTACTTGGAAAGAAAATATTGACGCTGAATTTCAACCCTTTCTCCGAAGCATGTATGGCCAGCGTATCTGTTACATCTTCAATAGCGATACGGGGAGAAAATTTTTCTTTCTTCAGAATAGGTTCTTTTGCCTCCATTCTCGAGTAATCCAGTACATTATTTACCACCTGCAGCAACATTTCGGCCGAATGCTGTATCGCTGTGATATAAGGCCCCTCCTCATTTCCCAATAGCCTCGAATAGCCGATCAGTGATTGCACGGGAGTCCGGATTTCATGGCTGATAGTTGCTGCAAAATCACTTTTCTGCTGGGCTAGTCTTTCGGCCTGGCGCTTCGACTTTAATAAAGCCAGATCATAACGATAAAGCTTAATTATCCCGAAAATGATAATACCTGCCAGCAGTAGGATGAGAGGAACTTCCCAGTTGGTATGCTGGTTTAATTCGTATAGAGATGATTGTGCTGCAGCCTTCAATTTTGACTGACGCGTATTTTCTGCGTCTCTCAGTTCAAGTTGCAGATCTGTGAGATATGACAACAGATTGCTGAATAGGCGCTCGTTGGTAGTGACCAATGCATATTCCTTCTCCTTCAGTTGTTGATGGCTGGCAGCTGCATTTTTAATAAACTGGCTGTATGCCTGTTGAATATGCTGTAGCTGAGAATTAGTAAATGCTTTTTCCTGTTGAGGCTTCTGATAGGCAATAACAACCTGCTTGCTGGTCTGTGACTTAGGTTTATTGCTGATTGCCTCTCTGATCCTTCCAAAAAGGGCTTTCTTGTTTTTACTTTCTACAGTAGTTGAGGTGATCAGTGTATCTGCTTTGGATGCCTTCGTAACCAAAGCGGGTTGAAGGTTTAATTGCTGCAGTGGTACAGGCATCAGGGCGGTGGTATCCCAGCTTTGAGCAAGTGTAAGCAGGGAATCTACATACCGTTTGGTATGCAGAAACATTTCTGATGCATGTTGTTTATTGACCAGCAACTGGGTCAAAGTGCTCTTATTTTCCTGCTGCATGGCAGTATCGATATGCGCACCAACCAGCTGGAGTTTTTGCGTATAATCCCGGAGGTAATCCCGGTTATAGGTAATAGTATAAAGTCGGAAACTGTTATCGGCAGAATACAGGAGTTGTATTGACTTATCGATATGTTCAGCTTCCCGGCTACTGCTGGTTAAATTTTGTACGACTATACCCAGTTGTTGAGACTCCTTTTTTCTCAACATGATGATCATAAAAAAGGTTAGGAGAACGATCACCATGATAGTCAACATTGCATAGCGCACAAACGCCTTTTCCTGTGAGGTATACATTGTGTCTTTAACTTGGAATTTTCCTGGTACAAAGCGAAAATAAATGTTTTTCAGGACGCAACTAAAAGATTATCAATCAAAAAGAAAATGCATGAGTATGTTAATTAAACATAATTATATATGCATTAATGTTATTTTAATGATATTGATATTTTTTATATGTATAGCAATTTTTCGGGATATTTAATGGTAATTTGGTTTTTCTTATTTCATCTAAGTTGTATTTTGTTAGTAAATCTTACTTCATGTTTCGCATATTATTACTCCATTGTTTTTTGTTTTTATTTTTTTCGGTAGATGGACAAACTGTTGGACCTGATGCTGCTTATAAGTTTAAGTCCAGCGGTGATAAATTACTTGACCGTAATTTTTACTTTTTTACATTACTGCAAACAACAGCAGTTGCGAAGGAAATAGAGCAGGATACCGCTCTGAAACGCGTTCTGCAAACGTTCAGGCAGCCAACGTTTAATGGCTTATGGTCGGCCGCTTCAATAAATGAGGTTTCAACTGCACTAATTGAACTCGCTAAACAGGAACCTGCAGCTTTCCGCCAATTAGCACACGAAATGCGCAGGAGCGGAGTATTTCATCTTTACTCAGCCAGTGACGATACCCAGTTAATTATCCATGCCTGGAAAAATGCAGCCGATGCGCTCAATTACATAATTAATGCTTACACTACAGGTACAGAGTTGCGTTACCCGTCAATCGATTCTGCATTGGTAAGCGTACATAGCCCAAAATACCAGGCAGAAGTGGAAGTATTAAAATCCCAGTACAGCAAGGATAACAGTAAGTTCTTTTTTCAACCTTCGGAAAAACTGGCATTAGCATTGTTAAAACTGGGCAAAAGAACGGAAGCAATAAAATATGAGCCGCTGGAAGAAACATTGAATAAAGAACCTTTATCGCATGTTTCAAAAACGAATTGGAGTAAATATACTTATCCGGCAATGCTTGTATTAGGGGCAAGCCCAACAGGCAACGAGCCTATCAGTGCGATGGCGCAAAGCAGGTGTAGTACTGCTGCAATGTTATATAATCAGCAATTAGCCCCCTTTATTATTGTAAGTGGAGGGCATGTACGCCCGCCTGGCACTCAATATGCTGAAGCTATTGAAATGAAACGTTTTCTGGTTGAGCAATTGAAGATACCGGCCGCCGCTATTTTTGTGGATCCGTACGCCAGGCATACCACTACAAATGTTCGTAATGCAGTAAGAATCTTATGGAGAAGTGGTTTTCAGACCGATAAACGAATGATGATTGTTTCAGATCCCTGGCAGCTGTATTATGTAAACAGTCCATTGTTTGCACAACGTTGTACCGGAGAATTGGGCTATCTGCCAATGAAAGATCTGCAACAAACTAAAACAGAATTTCTTACTTTTTTATGTGATTTGAATTCTTTACAGCAGGATGCACATGATCCTTTGGATCCCTGATACAATATTTCATTTTAATAATCGTCTTAATTGTAGAATCTAAATAAATATTATGTTATACACTATCCTTGGAGCTGGTGGCGTAATTGCAAATGAGTTGGTAAAGTCCTTAGTGGCAAATCAAAAACAAGTGCGCCTGGTAAGCCGCTCCCCTAAACCTTATGGCGGAGTAACAGATATTATGCCTGCTAACCTGACGGTTGCAGAAGAGGTAAATCGTGCAGTTGCCGGAAGCTCAGTAGTTTTTCTGACAGCCGGTTTGCAATACAATATAAAGGTCTGGGAGCGCGATTGGCCTGTTATTATGACCAATGTAATCAATGCCTGTAAAGCTGCCGGAGCCAGACTTATTTTCTTCGACAACGTATATTCATATGGGTTAGTATCCGGTCCTATGACGGAAGAAACTCCTAATAATCCTTCAAGCAAAAAAGGTAAGGTCAGGGCTGCCATTGCTGAGCAATTAATGAATGAAGTAAAGGCAGGGAATATAACGGCTACTATTGCACGGTCGGCCGACTTTTATGGCCCCAATGCTGATAAAACAGGATTTTTAAACTTTTTGATAATAGATAAATTTAAGAAGAATGGTACCGCAATGTGGTTAGGTCGCGATGATGTGCCCCATAGCTATACCTATACGCCGGATGCCGGTAAAGGTTTATACTTACTATCTCAGGACGAAAGTTCCTGGAATCAGATCTGGCATTTGCCCACAGCCCATCCGGCCCTGGATGGTAAAGGATTTATCCACCTTATTGCTAAAGAGATGAATGCAAAACCTAAATACATGAAGCTCGGTACTTTTATGGTGGGCCTAACAGGACTCTTCGATGCTACTGTAAAAGAAATTAAGGAGATGTTATATCAAAATAATTATCCTTACATTTTCGATTCAACAAAATTTGAAAAACACTTTTCTGTGAAACCAACTTCCTATGAAGAAGGTATCAGAGCGAGTATTGGAAAATAAGAAATTGAAGTTATGGGAGATGAGTTTAGGAAGATAAAAACAATAGTCTACAAATTTTGTAGGAAATAAATTTGGAGATTAATTTTTCCTGCTTATCTTTGCACCAGTTCTTTAAATAGCTTATCAAGAAAGGAGGAGGGAAATGGCCCTACGATACCTTAGCAACCATCTCTACCAGTTAGAGAAAGGTGCTGCATCCATCCGGTAATACCGGAAAGATAAGTCAGATCATTTATTTTGCTATTACTTACTATAAGTATATCGTATTAAACTCATCTGGCTTCAGGTGAGTTTTTTTTATGCCCCAACCTTTCTGTTCAGCTACCCAGGAACAATGTTTATTCAATTTATTTCATCAAACTTTAAATCAAACAAAAGATGAGCAACCTTACTGAATTAATCCATTCAATTCCTGTAGACCCTCAAACCGGCGCTATTGCTGTACCTATTTATCAGACTTCTACTTTTGTGCAGGAAGCACCTGGAGTGAATAAAGGCTATGATTATGCAAGATCAAATAATCCGACAAGAGAAGCGGCAGAAAAAATCATTGCAAAACTTGAAAAAGGTGCCGTTGCTGCTGCGTTTTCAAGTGGATTGGCAGCCATAGATGCCGTAATAAAATTATTAAAATCGGGCGATGAAATAGTGGCTGTAGATGATATTTATGGAGGAGCTTTTCGCTTATTCCATAAGGTTTACGAGAAATTCGGTATAAAAGTAACATACGTAGATACCACGGATGTACAAGCGGTATTTCAGGCAATTACACCGGCAACCCGCCTGATCTGGCTGGAAACCCCTACAAACCCAACCCTGAAGATTTCAGATATTGCTGCCATCAGTGAAATTGCAAAAGCCAATCATTGTTTGTTATGTGTAGATAATACTTTCGCATCACCGGTGTTACAACAACCAATCACCCTGGGGGCCGATCTCGTAGTACATAGTGCAACCAAGTATCTTGGCGGACATAGCGATATCATAGCCGGTATTGTAGTGGCAAAAACTCAGCAATTGGGAGAGGAGATAAAATTCTATCAAAATGCTACTGGCGCCATTTTATCACCCTTCGATAGTTTTCTGCTAATCAGAGGCATTGAAACATTACCACTTCGGATTCGCCAGCACAACGCCAATGCAATTGCAATAGCCCAGTATTTATCAGAACATCCGGCAGTAGATAAAGTATTTTATCCTGGCTTAATCTCACATCCGGGTCATGAACTCGCAAAACGCCAGAGCAAAGGATTTGGTGGAATTATTTCCTTCACATTAAAGGATGATAGTATTGAAGCAGCAACCGCATTTGTAACATCAACCAAATACTTTAAACTGGCCGAAAGCCTGGGAGGCGTCAAAAGTTTGTTATGTCACCCCGCTACTATGACCCATAAATCTATCCCTGCAGAGAAGAGATGGGCAGCAGGAGTAAGCGATAGCTTGATTCGGTTATCCGTTGGACTTGAAGAAGTAGAAGACCTTATTGCCGATCTGGATCATACTTTTCAGTCGATTCAAAACGTTGAAAGAAAGGAAAGGGTAGAAGTGGCGTAGTGATCTTTAAATGATTATAGGTTCTTGTGGCTATTTGCAGGGCGGGGCTTGTTCCCGACCTGTATATTGCTGCGAAAGTATAAACGAATAATTCTTCTAGGTTCCCCTCTTATTCATAAACCTGGTCACCATCATAGCTGCCACATTATCGCCGGTAGCATTGAGTATTGTGGCAAGCGGATCTACAAGGGTACCAATAATCATCAGAGGTGGCAGGGCATCAATCGGGAGGCCATAAATACTCATAACAAGCATTTCACCAACATAGCCACCGTTAGGAATACCGCCTTCAACAATACTTACTATAACGGTAACGCCTAAGGCCATAAGAATGACGGATGGACTATCAAATCCTTTTCCATACATTCCGAAAACAACGGCCATTTTTATGATAGAGGAAATACTGGAGCCATCTTTATGTAGTGTTGCACCTAATGGAACTACCACATTACCGATATCCTGAGGCACATTCATTTTCTTTACAGCTTCGAGGTTGGCTGGGATGGTGGCAATACTACTACCGGTTCCTACAGCCGTAAGAGAGGGAATGATATTGTTTTTCCAGAAGATTTTGATACCGGGAATTCCGCCGGCAACAAATGCATAGGCCGTGAAACCTACAATGAAGTAGAAGATCCCGAAACCATAATACAGGCCTAATGCCTGACTGTAGGTTTCGAATAATTTAGGTCCAATTGTGCCCACTTGATAAGCAAAGTAAGCACCCAAACCTATTGGCCCGGCTTTCATTATCAGGTTTAAAAGATCTTTCATGACTTCATTGCCTGAATAGAGGAAGTCGCGGAATGCTAAGCCCAGCTTGCCCGTACGCATGGTGGCAAATCCTACCAGTCCGGAAAAGATTATAAATGGCAGCATATTGTGCCTGGAAAGCAGCTCATAAAATTCATTAACTGTAAATAATCGTGTTAATTGGTCGCCCCAGTTCCCAGGTTGTGTTATATTTGTAGCGTGAGTTAGCGTAATTTCCTGATGAATGGGAAAGACCCAAACAGCGATAATGGTGAGAAAGGCCGAAATTAATATTGTAGCAAGGAAGACTAACGACATTATACCAAGCAGGGAACCAAGCTTCTTTCCAGCATCAATATGAGCAATAGCACTGGAAATAGCAAAAAATACCAGTGGAATAACTGCAGTGAATAATAGGTTTAAAAAAATATCTCCTATTGGTTTTATTACAGCTATACGTTCACCAAAAATACTCCCCGCAATACTGCCGGCGAGTATACCAGATAGTAGCAGGAACAGGCTACGATAAGTTCTGAAAAATCCCATAATTGATGAAGGATGTTTGAGTATAGTACAAGTTAAACATTGTACGTGAACCGTGAACAATCAATCATGGATATTGTTTATAAATCATCAAACCAATACCTGTATTATGAAGAGTTTTGTACTTTGTTTGTTGCTTCCATTGCTTCATTATCAGCAACCTGCCTACACAATAGGTGAGGTAATGAGAAAGGCAAGGCAACTACACAGCGATAGTACAACCGTTCAGATAACCGGTTATATTATCAAAAAAGTAGGTGAAACAGATTATATGTTTGAAGATAAAACGGCTGAAATACGTGTAGATATCGATCCCAAATTTATGCCTCAACGCCCGGTAAGCGATAAAGAGGCTGTGGTGATCAAAGCCCTGGTTCAATATGAAGTTAATAAACCAATAACTTTAAAAGTAAATCAGCCGGTTGTAAATCAGTAAGTTATAGTTGCATCAGGAATTTAAAAATACTACGCATACTCACACAGATCACAATCACCCCTACTGCTACCATAATAGTTTTTGCAGAGATCTTATTGGATACTTTCGCCGCAATTGGTGACGCAATAGCACTTCCGATCACAAGCCCAAGTACTGCATCCCAATGCACGTGATTTAGCACCGTAACAAAGGTGAGTGAGCTAAGCATGGCTATGAAAAAACGGGTAGCCTTTACCGTGCCCAGGGAAAAACGAGGATGACGACGCCCTGCAATCAGCGAAGAAAGTACAATGGAACCCCAGCCTCCGCCACCAATAGCGTCTATAAAGCCTCCTCCAAATCCTAAAAACCTGATCTTTGTAATCTTTTTGCCTGCATGTTTCTGGTGCCTGGTTCTTATTGCCCTGAGCAGAATGATAGTTCCTAATATAAGAGTGTATAACGATACCACAGGCTTGGTATACGCTGCATAATGTTCGAGTGAGGATAACAAATACGCCCCGATTACGGCTCCCAGTATTCCAGGTAATATCAACAGCTTAAAAAGCTTTTTATTGACATTTCCCATTTTAAGATGCATCCAGCCGGCAATTCCGCAACTCAGGATCTCCGAGAGGTGAACCGCTGTACTGGCCGAAGCTGGTGGAATACCCATTGATAATGAAAATGTTGTGGAGGTAATACCATACGACATTCCTATGGCCCCATCCACCATCGCAAATATGAACCCGGCTATCAGAAAGTAATAAAATGCTGGAGGTACATCTTCTACATGCTCCCGAAAGGAGGGTGATTGCCACCAGTATATTCCTAAGAAAATTGCCAGCGCCAATAATCCAGCTATACTATAAATCCATTTCTGTCGATTAAATACATTATCCGAGGCTTTTTTCTTAGCCTCAGAAGAAGGGTTTAAAGTAGTTGTTTCTGCCGTGGGAGCAGCTACGGTAGTGAGTTCTTTCTCCATATATTATGAATATACCAGCCTAATTTCTCCACAAAATACATAAACTCTATGAAATAAGTAGACTATTTATTTAAAAATCATGCTATCTATTTTAATATTGATATGTATGATGGTTATTTTTCCATGAATCCTACGTATAACAATTGATTTACCTATATTTGGGGTTGCGAACCAATTTTAACATCTTCATGCTTTGGCAACTTTTCTGGACAATTATCTTAGTGCTTTTAAACGGTTTTTTTGTAGCGGCAGAATTTGCCATCGTCAAAGTACGTTCCTCTCAAATCAATAGTAACAATGGAGCCGGTAAACGTGCTACCGGTGCTGCAAAAACAATTCTAAGCAATCTGGATGGATATCTTGCTGCCACTCAACTAGGTATTACCCTGGCTTCCCTGGGCCTTGGTTGGGTCGGAGAGTCGGTTATGACTGCTATAGTCGTACAGGTGATGGAGAAATTCGGGATTGCTGTGTATTTGCCCGCTGCTCACGTAGTGGCTGTGGCAATGGCCTTTACCATTATCACTATTCTGCATATCGTATTCGGTGAATTAGCTCCTAAATCGGTAGCTATCCGCAAACCATTACCAACAACACTGGCTGTGGCTATTCCACTGCGAATTCTGTTCGTAATTTTCCGACCTTTCATCTGGATGCTCAACGGCCTGGCAAACAGCGTATTAAGACTAATCGGAATTACCCCGGCCGGAGAATCTGAAATTCACTCTGAGGAAGAATTGAAACTCATTATTTCTGAGAGCCAGGAGGGGGGCGCCATCGAAGAAACAGAAAGAGAGCTTATTCAGAACGTCTTCGATTTCGATGATAGCCGTGTTAAGGAAATTCTCACCCACCGTAAAGAACTCTCCGCGCTGGATATTAATCTGCCATTAGATCAGTTAATAGATCAGGTAATAAAGGATGGATACTCCCGTTACCCTGTTTATAGCGGCTCCCTGGATGAATTAAAGGGAATTGTTTATGCTAAAGACGTGGTAAAAGGAATGCACGAGAAAACGCTTCATAATATCAAAGATGTTATGAAACCAGTGTTTTATGTGCCAGATAGTATGAAGATCAAAGACCTGCTCCGTACTTTCCAGTTACAACGAACCCAGCTGGCAGTTGTTACCAATGAATTCGGAGATACGGAAGGTATTGTTACCATGGAAGATATCCTCGAAGAATTAGTAGGTGATATTCAGGACGAACACGATCAGGAAGCTCCATTGGTTGAGCTGAAAGACGATTACTATATTGTAAATGCTCACGGATATCTTGCAGATATTAATGAACTGCTTCCGTCTCCACTTCCCGAAAGCGAACAATACGAAACTTTATCTGGTTTAATCAACTACATTCATGGAAACATTCCCCGTGAAGGTGAAGTAATTACCATTGAAAACTATGAGGTTTTAATCCTCAAAATGTTTAGAAGTTCTGTAGAGAAAGCTCGCCTGAGACTTAAAAAGTAGTCATTATGGAAAAGAAGATTTTGCATATCCTGGAAGGTCGTGAAAAGAAAATCACGGATACCGAAGTAGTAAGGCAATCACTGCCAACTGCACAGTTCAGATTTGCTAATCCGTTTATTGTAGTGCATCATATGCCTGCAAAATACTTCGAGCCCGGGTCGCCGGAAGACAGGCTGAATCCTCACCCTCACCGTGGCTTTGCTCCGGTTACCTTTATGTTGCAGGGCCAGGGGTATCACCGCGATAATGCCGGAAATGAAATGACGGTTTCTGCCGGTGATGTACAATGGATGTTTGCCGGTAAAGGTATTCTCCATAGCGAAGGACCCTCTGCCGAATTCCTTAAAAATGGAGGTAATTACGAGCTACTCCAATTATGGTTTAATGTTCCTAAAGCAAATAAAGGCGAAAATCCATGGTATCAGTATATCAAAGGTGCTGATATGCCTTCCGTAATTAACGAAGCAGGAATAGACCTCAAATTGGCAGGAGGAGAATATGATGGGAAAACAGGTCCGCTGCAAAATTATACTCCCATAACAGCAATCTGGGGCCATATTAATGCAGGCAAAGCTGTATCACTTTCTGCCAAACCGGGTTACTGGGCCTTATTATATATAGTAGACGGAAGCGTGGAAGTTAACGGTAGTACAGTTACCGGCTACCATCTGGTGCTGTTCGACAAAGAAGACCCTTCAGAAACTATTAATATCTCCGCCAATGAAGATACCAGAATCCTGTTTCTGAATGCTGAACCAATTGATGAGCCGCTGGCCGTAAAAGATAATTTTGTAATGAATACACCGGAAGAAATTGAACAGGCAATCCAGGACTATAAAAATGGATTGTTTGGTACTTTAGCCAGATAAAAATATTTCTTAGAATAAGGAAAGCCTGGTATTGAAGCAGTTTCTTCAAATACCAGGCTTTTGTTTTTTGGTCAACTTAGCTATAAGGTATCCCTCATTGGCTTGGTTACGACTTTATTTTTTCTCTTGTTCTCTTTCATTTTGTAATGATGTCTGACTGTATCCATTGTTGGCATCATAGTGTCAGACGGAAAAATTGTGGTTCCATGATACGTAGTTGGCGCGGCCTGCACTGCACGATCCGGATCACTCTTAAAAAATACAAGAAGAGTGAGTATCGCCAAAAGTCCAATAGTTGCAGGTAAGTGTTTCATAAGATTCAAATTTATTTAACC
The DNA here is from genome assembly GCF_003419895.1 of Chitinophaga silvatica. Classification (GTDB taxonomy): domain Bacteria; phylum Bacteroidota; class Bacteroidia; order Chitinophagales; family Chitinophagaceae; genus Chitinophaga; species Chitinophaga silvatica. The sequence goes on from NZ_QPMM01000001.1 coordinate 854,422, forward strand.
TTTGATCTCAATTATGCATATTCCATGCAGTTCTCTTTTTAATTATTGTATCTATGTACAAGCTATTGAGGCTTCAATACTTATAAAAAACCTGTTTGTGGGAGTAGTTGAGTTAGCTTAGATAATTTGGGGATTTTTCTCTCAATTAGTAGAACTAGGGTTACAAACTCTTAATTAAATCATAAGAGTTAATTTCAGCTGCATAAGGGCATTTCTTTTGTTGTACCTGAGATATTAGCTTACTGAAATCTTTATTTTATGAAAGGTACAAGAAATGAAAATACAAAACAGAGCAAACAACAGGCCTTTTCTAATTTACCAAGGCCAGAAATAAGAGATACGCTCGATAGCCGTAAGAACCTTGAACAAAGTTATCACGGAGGAACCTCTACCCACCATGTAAAAAACGTGAAATCACTGAAGCATAAAACCCCTCGTTAATGTTTCTCGCAAAGACGCAGAGATTAATATTAAGACTCAAAGGACTTTTTTTAAGACTCAAAGAGTAGAAACAAATATTATTAAGCACTTCTAATTAAGTTCAATTTAAGATTGAACCTAATTAATAGCTTTTTTTCTTAATAATCTTAAAAAAAGTCCTTTGAGTCTTAATATTAATCTCTGCGTCTTTGCGAGAAATACAACTACCAGAACTTAGCCACTGCTTCAGCGAATTCTTTAAAGTTTTTATTAGCAGGTAATGTCCACGCATCTTCTGCATAGGCCGCCAATCTTGGATATACCTTAGCATTCATTGCTGCTTCATCTGCAATCCATTCCCCCCACATCTGGCAACCACTCCCTAATATCTTTGAATGATATTTTGGATCTAACCCTTCAGGAATAGGATCAAAACTATATGCTTTTTCCAGAGAAATGGATTTATAATCATAATCGAGATAGGTCATCGCATGATAAGAGTTCACAACTTCATAGCCCTTAGAAACCGCATCTGTAATCAGTTGTAAATCTCCCCGCCAGAATTGTACAATAGTACCTGGCGCCAATTTTTGAGTGGCATTGGCATCTTTTTCTGAGGTATATTCATGCAGTTTGCTACCCATGATCTCGTTCCAACCGGTCATTCTACGGTTCTTACCTGCAAGATAATTGGAAATGCTATTGGTAAAACTGATCTGTAAATCGGCCGGTGTAGATAGCTGATGTAATTTCATATATGCCTGTACGTTAGCATCCGCTTTCCATTGATCATACCTCACTTCATCACCACCGATATGTATTACTTTAGAAGGGAATAATGCCATAACCTCGTTCAGAACATCCTGAAGAAAAGCTACTACCTTAGGGTCTGCTACATTAAAGACATCATATTGTACTCCAAATTTACAGGGAACTTTTATTGAAGTCTTAGCCGTTCCTAACCATGGATAGGCTGCAATTGCAGCGCTGGAATGCCCCGGCATTTCTATCTCTGGTACTATAGTAATATGCCTTTGGGCAGCATATTGAATAATATTTTTTATCTGCTCTTGTGTATAATATCCTTCATGTACTTTCCCATCATAAACCTTGCTGTTCCACCCGTTGATCTGTGTAGAATCTCTGTGGCCTCCGACTTTTGCGAGTAACGGATATTTTTTGATATCAATTCTCCATCCCTGATCATCGGTAAGGTGCCAGTGAAACACATTCATCTTCAGACGTGCCATTTCATCGAGTAGTTTTTTTACAACCAGTTCTCCCTTGAAATACCTGCCTTCATCGAGCATAAAGGCTCTCCAGGCAAAGCGGGGTTTGTCGGTAATTTTAACTCCTGCAACTTTTGCCAGTTGTCCATCGGTTTCAACCAGCTGACGAAGGGTTTGAATGCCGTAGTATATTCCTGTATTGGTTGCTGCGGTAATGATTATATTATCATTATTGGCTGTTAATTGATAGCCTTCTTCTCCTAAAGATGTTTTTAATTGTTTATTGATGGTTAGCTGGATGAAATTTTTGCTGGCTTTGGGTTTAAGGGAGAGATCGAGTTGCAGTTGATCCAGCAGGTAGGTCTGTAAAAACTTTGCTTCTGTTGTATTGGTGCCAGGGATGATGACTGTAGTATTGGAAAGCGTAAAAGTGCCAGGTTGACTATCCATTTCAGCTGGCTGTGGAATTACATGGAGGGCATTAGCGGTTAAAACACTGGTGCTGAAAATGAAGGCAACAACACCAGTTAACGCTGCTCTGAGTTTTTGCATTAGGTAGATTTTTTATTGTTCACATTAATGATGATAATGTACAATAAAAAAACCAGTAATAATACTAGCAGTTACTAGCCAGATCCATAATAGCTTCTGAATAGAAAACAGGAGGAACATCTATCAACGGCAAAAGGCAGTTTAAAGATGCTTTGTCTGTATTATTAAACCAACGCTCTGATGTCTTGGTTTTATCAACGAAATATAAAGTTCCTAACCTGTAATGAAAACTATCATCCTGGTAAATACTGCTCATTTCTATAATGGCTTCCAGTTGATGCTCATCGTTTGTTTTATACCAGGAGTAAGAGTATGCGCCTTCTATTCCTTCACTGAGTTTCCAACCTTTTTGCTCCAAATGTTTATTCAGCTGCTCAGTATTGATCACAATATCTTCAAAGTCTTCTATGAGGGTATTGGTTGCGGCTTCAGCTACCAAAGTAGCTACCGGTCTTTCCAATTGAGGAAAGACCGGAGTAATATTTTCTGTAGCAAATTTTTGTTTCCAGGCATGAAGCGTATTGTTATCCAGATAAACCGGATGAGCGATCTTAATGCTTGCATTTTCAGGCAATATTATCGCAGTGCCATCAGCAGCGGAAAGTGTTCCATCTTCTGTTGAGTGGAAGGTAGCGATCAGCTGATCATTATTGTTGAATGCTGCCCATAAGATTCTGGTAGCAAAAACATTCATGATGGCTGATTGTAGAAAAACTGATTGCCAATGTTTTACATTCCATGGTCTTTGTATTACCATGAAATTTTCCAATCGTTCGGTCTGTACTTTCACTACTTCTGAAATAGTTTTAGCCAGTGTTTTGAACGATTCTCTGGTGGCAGGTGCTACGGCAGTTGGCAATGATTTGAGTTGTTTGTACTTTTTATTAAAGAAGATGGGTTTGAATTGGTGATCCAGCGATACAAAATATGTTTCATCCTTAATAACAAAAGCTCTGTATTTGCCTTCAAAATCGAAGGTCGGAACAATCAGGTCGCAAAGTTCATGCAGGCTTGTCTGCTGTTCTTCGGCTGCCGCCTGTAGTGCAGCTAGAGCTGTTGTTCCTACATTGGCTTTTTTAACGCGATAGCGGCGGCTGAAATATTCAACTGCTCTTAAGGCAGCTGAACTTCCATGCATTGCCAGGGCCCCCATCCCGATTTCCATCAGCTTGAAACGCTTGGTATCAATCCAGTGCTGTACGGTTGTTTGCAGTGGAACTATCAGGCTATCGTCGCCGGTTGCAGCTGCGGTTATCAGCAGATATTTGAGCTTGGCATCGGAACCTCTTTCAAGGAATAATTCAAACAGGTATAATCCGAAAGTATTGCTTCTGAACCTGTCGACCTGTGCCAATAAAACCTTCGCTTCTACATCAGGTTTAATTCCTTCTGCGCGCGACATCCTATAGAGCAAAAATCTTACAGTGTCCAGCGATGCTATACTTCCATCCAATAAGTAAAGAGGAGGGAAGGAGCTTTCATCCAACCATTTTTCTATTGGCTTGGAAAGTTTATTACGCTTTTTAGCAGCATCCACAAGATCGGCCAGGGTACCAGATTGACCCGCGCCCAATGTTTCTATCATCAGATCTCTTGCATCATCATTTACTTCCGTATCAAGTGTCTGCTGTAATAGCTGATGTGCTTGAGAAGTATTGATTTTACAAAGGATTTGAGCAGCTGTCAGACGTTGATCCGCTTTCTTATGCTGAAGTAGTTCGCCTGCTTTTTCCAGGGCCTGCGGATGTAATGCAAGCACGGGAGCAACAAGCGATCTGACAGATTTGAGTTTATGCAGTGTAAATGGCCACAGTTCATCAAGATACAGTGATTGAGATAACTGAATGAGGACGGGTAGTACCAGTCTTGCATCGTAATCATTATTCAATGCCTGCAGCAATAAAGGAACTGCATTATCTTTTAAAGTATCCGCAACGGCCTGGAATGCACCAGCGTGCAGGTAGCGTTGTTGCTGGATATGCGTTTGCAGGTAAGGCACCGCATTAGAAAGATCATACTGTAGCAATTCCTTTACGGCCAGTTCACTTACGGAATTATCAGAAAGAGAGGTGGTTGGCATATTTAAGCAGTCATATGCCACTGAGATTACCTTTTGCTGATATTTTTCCGGGAGATGAGCAGCCAGTAAATAATAGCCAGCCAGTGCATTCCCATAGGATGCAGTGGAAGTCCAATGAGCTGTAGAATTTTCGACAAGCGGTTCATACCTGGTGAAGTTGTTTTGTAACATCACCTTCATAAGAGTTGCTGTGTCGCTGGTGTTGAGAAATACGTTTTCCAGGTATTCCATCTCTCTTTCCGGGTGTCCTTTGGCCAGGAGCCGGTAAAAGAGAGAATTCCAACCTTTGTTTTTCCAGGTGCGCAAATAGGCAGTAATGGTTTGCGGATCGGCGCTTTTTATCAGGTCTTGCAGGAATTTGCGCAGAGGCGAAAATTTCAGCGGTGATAAATCGAAGTTGTTACCGTGGCCTGAATAATCGATCAGCAGTGATCCGATTTCTTCCGGTGTACAACCCCGGTCCTGGAGGAAGTTGGTGAAATTACTGAAACGTAGTACAATAGAGCTGGAGGTACCCGGAGCATCTAAAGTAGGAACCAGTAGTTTGAGGAAGGCATCTTTGCATCCTTCCCAGGTAATAGGTGTTGAAATAAGCTGAAGTACCAGTCGGTCATTTTCATTCCATAGGTCGGGTGATTGAAGCAATGCCATAAATCGGCCTAGTGGCTGAGCGGCAGTTGCTTCTTCGAAAACAGGTGTTTCATAGGTTTGCCCTGTAAGGAAATCTACCCCGGCTTGAATGGATGCAGCGATATCTGCATAATTATTCCGTTGTTTCAGTTCATCAACAAGAGGTAGTATAGTTTCCTTTGTGTACGGCATAAGGTATAAGTGGATTCAGTTTATTTTTTCAGCATTATTTCTTCTTTGGCGGCCCATTGCCCAATGTCTTGTTTGCTTAGGGCCATAGCCATCATATCAGGGAATTTATCGGGAGTACATGCAAATACAGGAATGCCCAGATCGGCCAAAAACTGTGCATTCTCATGGTCATATGCCGGTGCTCCGTCGTTATTTAATGCAAGTAACACAATTACTTGGATACCTGCGGATGTCAGTGTTACAAAACGTTTACGCATATCTTTTTCGTTACCGCCTTCAAAAAGATCTGTGATAAGTACCAAAACAGTATCTGAGGGCCGGGTAATAATTTGTTCGCAATATCGTAAAGCTCCGTTAATATCCGTACCTCCTCCTAGCTGAACGCCAAATAATAGTTCTACAGGGTCCTGCAAATCTTCTGTCAGATCGGCTACCGCTGTGTCAAAAACTACCATTTGAGTTTTCAGGGCAGGTATGGATGCCATTACGGCCCCAAAGATACCAGAATAAACAACAGATGTACCCATCGAACCACTTTGATCCAAACATAAAACTACTTCTTTCAGGGCTGTACGCTTTCGGCCGTATCCTATAAGCGTTTCCGGGATAATAGTTTGGTAGTCGGATTGATAGTGTTTCAAATTTTGTTTTATAGTCAGTGGCCAGTTGATTTCATTGTGGCGGGGCCGGCGATTTCTGACACTCCTGTTAAGACTTCCGCTGATAGCCTGTTGGGTAGGCTGGGAAAGTTTACGCATCAGTTCATCTACCACTGTTTTCACCACCTGCCTGGCCGTATCTTTTGTTTTTTCAGGAATTACTCTGCTCAGGGTCATCAGGGTTGCTACCAGGTGCACATCCGGTGTTACATTTTCAAGCATCTCCTTTTCAAGCAGCATTTGGGTGAGATTAAGCCTTTTCAGGGCATCCTGCTGCATTACCTGAACTACTGATGACGGGAAGTAGGTTCTGATATCTCCCAGCCAGCGGCTGACATTAGGAGAGGATGCTCCCAATCCCCCTTGTCTGCCACTGTCGTAAAGGGCTTCCAGTGTTTTATCGACCTGCAGATCGGCTTTGGCCAGAGAAAAAGAGGTGCCATCATTCTGAGCTCCTCCCAATATCAGGCGCCATCTGCGTAATTGTTCCTCATTTTCCATTTAAACCAAATTTAGGATCAGAAAATCCCAGCAACTGCATGATTACTGGTATACCTTTAGCGCCTCTGGTTTCGTTTATAGTACCAGTGGCCACAAAATGATCCGATGATCCTACCTGTCCTGATTTTACTTTTTCTCCCAATTTTTTCCTTTCAGGAGTGGTAAAGTTAGAAAAGGTCCGGCGTAATAACGGCAATACCTGTATGAAAATATCATTTTCAAGCTGGGCTACCCACTGATAAATCATTCCCCACAATGTTTCATCAAGCAATAATAAAGTACCACTTCCTTTCAGAAATCCTTCCAGCCACGATGCTGCTGAAGCAGGCGCATTGGCCACAGACATGGCCACACTGAAGGCTTTGGTTAAAGTATCTTCATCAATTTTCTTAACATCAAACAACAAACGGGTAGCATATCCTGCAATGGCAGGAGTAGTAGCAGCACTGCCTGCTATAACCGTTAAGGTCCGCTGCCATGAACTTATCAATGCTTCCTTTTGCAATAAACCTACTGCTTCATTCATGGAATAAAACAGTTCGAGCAGCGATTGGGCTGCATCATCAGCTACCGAGGTACAAGCGCCGGGTAAACTAATGCAGATCCTATCTACCATGCTGTAGGTGATGGCATCTACTAATTCTGCATCGGTTTTTCTAACGTTGCCGTATCTGCTGATGCTGACCAGCGATGGAATTACTTCCATTAGTTGTAATACATCTCCGGAGGCAGCAGCTAAATTATTGATACAATGAATAAGGGTATCTACTACTGCCGGTAATTCGGCCGGGATGGCCGACTCCAGAAGTTTGCAAACTTCTTTCAGCGTATTCGAATGCTTAGCTTTTTCGCTAACAAATTTCGCTGCAGCTTCTTCAACCGTATTACCCCAATTCCCTTTTTCTATGATATCGATAGATAACTCGGGAGCCCATTGAAGTCTCCACTGTTCTTTGAAAGTACCTTTTCCATTAACCTGGTAGGTGCTACCCCAACGGATTTCCAATAACCCGAGTCGATGTAAAAAGATACTTCTTTCGAGGTCATTGTCTTTACGCAGATCAAGGGTATAGTCTTTGAAATCGGCTGTGGCAGGGAGTCTGAGTTTCTTTTGCAGTCGTAAAATATCTGCCTGTAAAGGTGGTGCCGGTATTTCAGCCGGCACAGACCCAATACGATTACGTACAATTATCTCGTCCTGTATGAGTTGCATACCAATGCTTTCTCCATTACAAAGAATGCTCTGAGTAGCTTCATTCAGTTCTTCCAATCCAGGTCTGCTAAACTGTCTTAATGCGGCTAAAGCATTTGCCAGGCGCACTGCTTCTATAACATGCGCAACGGAAATATCTTTCTGCTGTTCCCTGAATAGTTTGGCTACGGTTGCCATCCAACGGGTTCCGTCATCTTCCGGAAACTCCCAGATATGTTCGTACCAGCCCGGAGAAGGGATACCGGCACCATAACCACTTTGGTAACTCAAACGGCTATAGGTCCAGGGAACCCAGGTACAAGCTACCTTTGCTTTAGGTAAATTCTTCAGCAGCTCATTATCGTTTTTCTGAGAAGGCATTTCTGAGAGGGCAGGGGCATGCCATGCACCGCAGATCACAGCGATACGTTGAAACATTTCCTTTTCTGCCTGCCTGATACATTTACGCATATAGGCTTCTCTCAGTTGCTCTTTATGATCATTTTTGGAGGGAAGTTCCTGTCTTAATGCTCCCATGGCATCATGTACTGCATCAAAAATCTCGGTAGGGTTACGACGATATTCGAACATATGTTCCCACCATCTTTCACCATCCTCAAAGCCAGCGGCAGTAGCTAATTCACTGATAGGATCAATCTGCCGCGCTATCCTGATAGGATCTTCCGTTATTTCGGTTAATTCATCTATTAATCCATCAGTGGTATCAGTACGATTTTCGAGTTGTATACCTGTTTGGGTAGAATCTTCCGATATTTTGGTTAATTCACCTATTAAACCGCCACTGGTTTCTGTACGGTTTTCGTGTTGAGTACCTGTTATCGCAGAACTTCCCGTTATTTCTGCTAATTCATTATTATATTCCTCACTGGTATCTTCGCTGTTCTCCTTTTGAGTAGCGGTTTTAGTATCTGCTTCTTCTTCGTTTTTCTCATTCTTTTGCTGTTCTTCATTCTCGAAGCCAAATACATGAGCGAGTGGCAGGTCCATGAACTTTACATGGATATTCTTCTTTTTGGCGTATAACATTGCCTGCCATTCAGGAGAGAATGTGGCAAATGGATAAAAGCAGGCACGCTGAGGTTGATCTGGCTGATAGGCCAGTATAGCAACAGGAGGTTGCAGTTGTTCATTTGCTACCCATTCCAGCAGGCTATCTGCCTCAGGAGGCCCTTCAATTAGCACAATATCTGGTTGTAGTTCTTCCAGAAATGCTTTCACATTTTTAGCGGAACCCGGACCATGATGTCGTATGCCTAAAATATGTACAGACATGCTTTTAGATTTAGGTTAACACACTATGCCAGGTCTCTGCAGGCACGATATACATCTTTCCAATCTTCCCTGGTTTTCACAACTGTTTCCAGATATTCCTGCCATACGAGTTTATCCTGTACCGGGTCTTTAACCACTGCTCCGATGATACCGGCAGCCAGATCAGCTGCTTTTAATCTGCCATCACCGAAATATGCTGCCAGGGTAAGTCCGCTGTTTACAACAGAAATGGCTTCTGCGGTACTAAGGGTGCTACCTGGCGATTTAAGTTTTGTTTTTCCATCCAGGGTCACACCATTTCTCAGTTCCCTGAAAATGGTCACGATTCTGCGAATCTCTTCCATGGCTGGTTTTTCGGCCGGTAGTTCCATTACTTTTTCAAAACCTTCCACTCTTCTTCTTACAATATCTATTTCTTCTTCCATAGAATCCGGAACGGGAAGGATAACGGTATTGAACCTACGTTTCAAAGCACTTGATAATTCATTCACCCCCTTATCGCGGTTATTGGCTGTAGCAATTACGTTAAAACCTTTTGCTGCCTGTACTTCAGTATTCAATTCGGGAATTGGTAAGGTTTTTTCCGACAGAATAGTGATTAGGGTATCCTGAACATCGGCACCGATACGGGTCAATTCTTCAATCCTGGCAATTTTACCATCCTGCATGGCACGCATAACCGGTGTTTCCACTAATGCATTTTTAGACGGACCCTCAGCCAGCAATTTGGCATAGTTCCAGCCATAGCGGATGCTTTCTTCGCTGGTACCTGCGGTACCCTGAATGATCATGGTAGAATCTCCGCTTATTCCGGCAGCCAGATGCTCGCTCACCCAGCTTTTGGCGGTACCCGGGAGCCCGTATAACAGTAAAGCTCTGTCGGTAGCCAGTGTTGCCACGGCAATTTCTATGAGCCTGCGGTTTCCGATATATTTTGGACTTACTTCAAAACCATTTTTCAGTTTTCCTCCAATCAGGTAGGTTACTACAGCCTGTGGCGATAAAACCCAGTTGTATGGTTTTTTTTCAGTGTCCTGTTTTTTTAATTCTGCCAGTTCTTCGGCAAAAAGTTGTTCGGCATGATAACGTAAAATCTCTGACATAGTGAATTAGATTAATCAAATTGATGAAAGTGACAATACCTGTTTTTTGACCTGAATCAGTCGGTGCAGATGACTTTTAATATTGCTCCAGTAGCCTGTTTGCCAGTTATCCGGTGCCTGAATATCGTCTAATGTATCTGCTATACTTACAGGGATCAGATGAATTGTATTATTCATATACGTCTGATTGTACACATAAGGCTGTGTAGCCGCAAACGTTAATATTTTTTTAGCCAATGCAAGGTTCCATTCCTCTTTGAAGCCACCGGCACATTTTACAATAGCTTCGCTTTGTTGCTCAAAAAATTGCTCGCATACTTCCTGTTGTTGGTATTCGGGCAGTAGAGGAATAATCTCTATATAGAGCGATTGACTTTGTTGCATTAGTTCCTTAGCCCAGGGTTGGTATTGAAACCAAATAGTAGCCTGAATCAATGATGGAACAAAGGCTTGCAGGCTTTTGTGTTTCTGGAAAAAAGAAATGACTTCGCCGGGAGATTTATCCAGTTGGGTTTCCCAGTTGGAAGGATGAACCAGTGCTATAATCTGAGAAAGAATATAGGTTTCATCACTGATTTTTTTATCATTGCTCAGCTTATCGATTCCGCTTTGGAAAATGCTTTCGTCGATATGTGGTAAAGCTACAGTTGGCCCCAGCAAGAATCTAGGTTGAATAGCTTCAGCTGCAATTTGCCAATATTTTTGATGTATAGTTGATGAAGGCAATTTTTTCAATAACCTTAATACTCCATCTTTCACCTGTTTACTTCTTTCGTTGGTAAGGCTTTCCAGCCATTCCTGGTCATTCGCCTGAATTGTGGGTTCTATAGCGGCCAATAATTCAGTTTTTACACTGGCGCCTTCTTTACTCCATGTTTCCTGTAACCAGCTTAAAGCGGTAACTGGGTCGGCTATACGCAATTCCTTTAGCGCTTCTACACGTTGAGCGGTTGCTCCGTTCTGCCATTTATCGGTTGGAGTTTCAACTACTTTTGAGAAATTCCAGTCGTTGTTGAAGAGGCCAAGCCATTCGGCTCTATGTCCGCCTGCGGTGGCGGTAAGTGTACGAAGGGTTTTATATTTCCAGGCTTTATCGAGCAGTGTAGGTAGCATTGCCGGAGGTATGAGCAATTGATGAAAGGCACAATACTCCAGCCAGGATTGCAGTAAAGGAATACTATCTATCTCTAAAACCTGTTTCAGAACAGAGATGGCAGTATTGGAGCAATACTGTCTTACTTCCTGCTTGCATTCCGGTGCAGGTGCTACTTCTGCCAAGATAGGCTGTGCGCCACTCTGATGGAAGCCATAGGTAAGTGCTGTGAGCTGAAGGAACTGTTCTTCCTTGTCACTATCCTGATTGGCCAGTATTAGCTGGGCTGGTTCCTGCAGGCTACCCTGAAAATCCTGTGTTCCGGGCATTTTCCTGGAGGTACCTAGTAAAGCCGTGTTAACAATATGATTCCAGTGGTCCATTATAAAATAATTATGCTCTGTTGCTTCCTGGTAGCAATTGATCCATAGAAAGCCGTATTAACAATATGATTCCAGTGGTCCATTATAAAATAATTATGCTCTGTTGCTTCCTGATGTCAATTGATCCATAGAAAGCCGTATTAACAATATGATGCCAGTGGTTCATTATAATATATTATATTCCTGTTGTTTCCAGATTCCAATTGGTTCATAGGAAGTTCCTTTGCCAATTACTGCCATGGGCATGGATTGGCCTCCGCTTATAGCCAGTAATTTCCAGATTTCCTTAAATCCTTTTTTCACGGGCATTAGTTGCATCTGACTATCCTGAAGCCACCATTGAGATTGATGAAAAACTGGTGTAATATTATTAATCGTGTATACCTGATCGTTATAGCAGGGCAAAACTTCACTTATTTCAGTTTGAGCCACCATTACCTCTTCCCAGTTACTATAACCTGTGAATGCAGGTTGTAAGCTGATGGTGGAATGTTGTCTGATGACAGCTCTTAGCGGTGCAGCAGAAGGATAAAATGCAACTTCTGCCTGGATGCAGGTTCCGGGCACTAAAGTTAGTGGAGGGAGCCCCTGATTTCTCATATAGAACTGCAATACCAGGGCTTTACGTTTGGTTTGTTGTCCGTATAACCAGTACCGATCGGTTATGAGCCTGTCTTCTTCAGTAGTTTGTTTACCCAGAATCAGCCAGGAATCGGAGATGCCGGGTTGTTCTTTAAGTTCGTCCTGCGACACTGTAAACCCAATGAGGGAACGAAGATCCTGCCGGAGGGGTTCTGGTAGTTGTTCAATATTTTCGAATCCTTTGGTAACCAGGTAAATTCTTGCAAGTTGTTCGAGGAATGGAGATTGCCATCCTTCCTGATAGAAGCTGATTTCGGAGAGTTCTTTCAGCATGTTTGCCAATCCGGGAGCCTGAGCATCTATCATGCGTCTGCTGATGTTTTCGAAAAAGTGCTGATCTTTTTCGGGCAGGTCCATGATCCCGTTTCTAACCATGTCTTTTAGCCATTGGGTTAGTTCTGCAATGCCATCCTGGACTTTTTGAGAGCGGGCTTCCAATCTTTTGGCCTGTGCCTTAGGATCAGGAGCTTTGGGATTAGCAGCAGCAACGGCTTTTTTCTCCTCTTTTTCGGCTCTTTTGGCCAACCATTCACTAACCCAGGCAGGAGGAGCGGTATCGGTAAATGAGTTGGATTGTCTGGAATATAATAGCATTAATCCCAGTCCATGTTTACAGGGAAATTTTCTGCTGGGGCAGCTACATTTAAATGCCATATCATTGATATCGATCTGGGTTTGATATGGTTTGCTACCGCTGCCCTGGCATTCGCCCCATAAAGCCTGCTCATTTACCCCTTTGCTTACCCATTTGGCCGGATTTGCAAGGTCTTTCCCGGATTTACGGGAAGAATCATCAGGTGCTAATGCGAGCACTTGTTCGTCGGATAGGTTTAACATAAAAATTCTCTGATCTTTTGGTTTTGAAAGGTAGAAAGCACAGGATGAAGTGGGACACAGCTATATCTTCCTAAAAAACGACAAAAAAATCTAACTAACTTCTTAATGATTATTTCCACCACAAATTAAATAATTTCATAAAACTTGAGCAAATATCAGAGATTGCTACGCATTGTATTTGGTATTGGCTCGCGTAGCTCGCTTGTATTTCTCGCAGAGGCACAGAGATTAATATTAAGGCGCAAAGATTTTTTATATAAGAAAAAAGGATCGAAGCGAATATTTTAAGGATTTCGGATTAGTTTCAACAATAATAGAAACCTGTCAGAATCCTTAAAATATTCGCTTCGATCCTTAAAAAATTTGTAAAAAAATCTTTGCGCCTTAATATTAATCTCTGTGCCTCTGCGAGAAAAATGCGAGCAACGCGAGCTACAGGAATCCCAGCTCCAGGCGGGCTTCTTCGCTCATCATTTCTTTTGTCCAGGGTGGGTCGAAGGTCAGGTGCACATCTACTTCAGATACGCTTTCAATATTTCTGACTTTCTCATCTACTTCCCTGATGATATCTCCGGCTACGGGGCAACCGGGAGCCGTGAGTGTCATATCTATACCAATGCGGTTATTTTCTTTGACTTTAATAGCATAAACCAATCCGAGTTCCCAGATATTAACAGGGATTTCAGGATCAAAAACGGTTTTTAACTGTGCTATTATTTCTTCTCTTAATTCAGCTTCACTCATTGCTGGTTAATTTTTGCCTGGTAAGCAATTGCATACAGTTTCATTTGTTTCAGCATGCTTAGTAAGCCGTTGGAACGGGTAGGGGAGAGATGACTGCTCAACCCAATAGCTTCAATGAAAAAAATATCTGCAGCAGCGATATCCTTTGGAGTGTGACCGGAAAGTACGTAGATCATCAGGCTAACCAGTCCTTTTGTAATTACAGCATCACTATCGGCAGTAAAGTAAAGTTTACCATCATTGAGTTCTGTATGCAACCACACGCGCGACTGACATCCTTTGATGAGATTATCTGGTGTTTTATGGGCTTCATCGATTAGTGGGAGTTCTTTCCCAAGATGAATAATATATTCATACTTATCTTCCCAATTGCCCATCATTGAAAAATCCGAAATAATTTCTTCCTGTATTTCCTTAATTGTCATAATCACATTTTTACAAAAGCATGGAAGTGGCACGTTTGATACCAGCAACCAGTTTGTCTACTTCTTCTTTAGTATTATAAAAAGAAAGGGAAGCTCTTACTGTTCCGGGAATCTGAAACTGATCCATCAGTGGTTCGGTGCAGTGATGGCCAGTTCTTACAGCAATTCCCTGTTGGTCTAATAATTCTCCCATATCAAAAGGGTGAATATTATGTACCAGGAATGAGATAGCTCCACTTCTATGCGCTGCATCACCTATAAATCTGATCCCTTCAATTGTTCTTAATTCCTGCAGGGCGTAGGCAAGTAATTCTTCTTCCCATTGCTGAATTTTATCCAGTCCCACCTGTTGCAGATATTCGATAGCAGTGCCTAACGCTATTGCACCTGCAATATTGGGAGTTCCTGCTTCAAATTTATAAGGGAGTTCATTATACGTTGTTTTGGCAAAGGTAACAGTCTTGATCATATCACCACCGCCCTGGTAAGGAGGAAGTTTATTGAGCCATTCTGTTGTACCATATAAAACCCCTGTACCTGTAGGGCCATAAATTTTATGACCTGAGAAGGCAAGGAAATCTGGTTTTAAAGCCTGTACATCGATGCTGATGTGTTGGATAGCCTGAGCGGCGTCCAGAAGAACCGGGATATTTCGTGCATGCGCCAACTTTATTATATCCTCAACGGGGTTAATGGTTCCCATTGTATTGGATACATAAGTAACGGCAACGATTTTAACGGAATCATCCAGTAATGCTTCAAAAGCATCCATTTGCAATTCGCCCAGTTCGTTGATAGGAATTACTTTGAGGGTAGCTCCGGTATCTTCGCAGGCGATCTGCCAGGGAACAATATTGCTATGATGCTCCATGGCCGATATGATAACACTGTCACCAGGTTTCAGAAAGCGGCGGCTCATGGCATTGGCAACGAGATTGATGCCATCTGTGGTGCCTTTGGTAAAGATTATCTCATGCGAATGAGCTGCGTTGATGAAGCCAGCAACAATATGGCGGGCTTGCTCATAAGCATTGGTTGCTACCTGGCTCAGATGATGTACCCCACGGTGCACATTACTATTGTAAGTTTCGTAATAATTTGCTTCCGCATCTATTACAACCTGAGGTTTCTGGGTAGTAGCTCCATTATCGAGGTATACCAGTGGTTTACCATGAACCTGTGTATGAAGGATAGGAAAATCTTTTCTTATCCTTTCTACATCAAGTGCGGTAGCTATGTTAGCAATTTGTTCCATTGTAGTTTAGTTGTTCATGATCCCGGCAATCTGATCCTGCAAATGTTGTTGCAGTTCAGGAATGCTAACGTCATTGGTGATGTCGTGAGAAAATGCATTAACCATCAGCGCTTTTGCAGCGTCTTCACCAATACCGCGGGAACGTAGGTAAAACATAGATTCTTCACTGAACTGACCAGCAGTAAAACCATGGCTACATTTAACATCATCGGCATAGATTTCTAACTGAGGCTGAGAGTTGATATCAGCTTTATCGCCCAGCAGCAGGTTATTATTTTGCTGGAAGGCGTTAGTTTTCTGAGCTTCCTGATGTACCAGGATCTTACCGGTAAATACCGCATTGGAGCTATCCAGTAGAACACCTTTGTATAGCTCATTGCTATAGCAGTCGGGCATGATATGATCCATAAATGTATGGTTATCTACATGCTGGTGCTTGTTGGCGAGGTATATACCTTTAAGGTTAGTTTCGGTATGACTGCCTTTCAGTGCAACGCTTAAATTGTTACGGGTGAAAGGAGTATTTGGTAAAGTAAAGTTGTAGTGATGATAGCGGCTATCTTTATATTGTTGAGCTGCGGTGGTATGTACTTCTCGGAAGTTTTCTGCTCCCTGTTGTACATTATAATGCCATAATTCAGCATTTTCCATTACTACGGTTTCGAGCACACTGTTAGCAAAGGTAACAGCCTGGCTGTTTGGATGTACAGTGGTTTCGATAATGGTAGCAGCAGCACATCTGTTTAAAACCCAGAGGTGGCGTGGTTGTACGAATGCCGGAGTGTTGCTGGTATATACATGCACGATATGCACCGGTTTTTCCAGAACAGTATTTGCAGCTAATTCGATATACAGTCCATCTGCAAAGAGGGCAGTATTCAATTGGGCCAATACGGCAGAAGCCAGGTGAGGTTGCTCATTGAACCAGGTAGTGAATCCCGGAGCTGTGGTATGAGCGCTCAGTGCACCGATGGTGATGCCTTTACCGGCAGGTAATTCGGATAATGCTGTTTCCAGGTGTCCGTTTACCAGTACAATCCGGTAACAATCGAGTCCGGCAATGGTAGCAGGAGCTACGGTATCGGCAGAAACCTGAACGGCAGAATGAAGAAATTCGTAAGAGAATTCTTTCAGATAACGTTGAATATTAGTAAAACGCCATTCTTCCGTTTTCAGCGTTGGCAGCCCTATGGCTTTGAAGCGCTCCAGGGCCGTGCGGCGTATGTCCTGCAGGTTATCGCCGGCCAGGGAAACCTGGGCCGAGAGTGCAGTTTCATCTGCGGTCAACGTCTGGTATAACGGCAATGTCATATCGCTTGTCATAATTCTTCCTAACTAATTTTTGTGAAGTAACCGATGATTACTTTTAAACAGATTCTTTCAAATGTAATTCCTCTTTCAACCAATCGTATCCTCTTTCTTCGAGTTCAAGAGCCAGTTCTTTAGTACCGGTTTTAATGATACGACCATTGTAGAGCACGTGAACGAAGTCAGGAATGATATATTCCAGCAAACGTTGGTAGTGGGTAATTACTACGAAAGATTTTTCTGCGTCACGCAATTTGTTTACGCCATTGGAAACGATACGGAGTGCATCGATATCCAAACCGGAATCAGTTTCGTCTAAGATTGCCAGTTGTGGGTCCAGCATGGCTAACTGGAATATTTCGTTACGTTTCTTTTCACCACCGCTGAAGCCTTCGTTGAGGGAACGGTTCATGAGGTTGGAGTGAAAATCTACGAGTTGTTGTTTCTCTTTCGTGAGTTTCAGAAATTCTTTTGCTTCGAGGGGAGGGAGGCCCTTGTAAGTTCTGATTTCGTTCAGCGCAGTTTTAAGGAAGTTGAGGTTAGAAACGCCCGGGATTTCAACGGGATATTGAAAAGCCAGGAAAACGCCTTCACGAGCGCGGTCTTCTGGTGATAATTCCAAGAGATTTTTACCATTGAACCAAACTTCACCTTCAGTAACGGTGTAGTTATCGCGGCCTGCCAGTACAGAAGCCAATGAGCTTTTACCGGAGCCATTTGGTCCCATGATGGCATGTGTTTCTCCTTTGTTGATTTCGAGATTAATGCCTTTCAGAATCTTTTTTCCTTCTACTTCTGCGTGCAGATTTTTAATCGTCAGCATGATTGTTTTTGTTTCGTTCTGTATGTTTAATTGGATAATGAATTATCCAACGCTTCCTTCTAAAGTGATTGATAATAATTTTTGAGCTTCTACTGCAAATTCCATTGGCAGTTGATTCAATACCTCTTTTACGTAACCATTTACGATCAGGGCTACTGCTTTTTCGGAATCTATACCTCTTTGATTCAGGTAGAAGATTTGATCTTCTCCGATCTTGGAAGTTGTAGCCTCGTGTTCGATCATTGCGGTTTTATTTCTCGATTCGATATACGGGAAAGTATGGGAACCGCATTGGTTACCGATCAGGAGGGAATCGCATTGGGTAAAGTTACGGGCATTTTCAGCTCTTGGCCCTACAGCCACCAGTCCGCGATAACTGTTATCGCCATGGCCGGCAGAGATACCTTTAGAGATGATACGGCTTTTGGTGCCTTTACCAATATGATGGATTTTAGTACCTGTATCGGCAATTTGTTTATTGCGTACTACGGCTACTGAGTAGAATTCACCTTCGGAGTAATCGCCCTGCAGAATAACGCTGGGGTATTTCCAGGTGATAGCTGAACCGGTTTCTACCTGGGTCCAGGAAATTTTACTACCAGTGCCTTTACAGATACCTCTTTTAGTTACGAAGTTGTAAATACCACCTTTACCGTCTTTATCACCAGGATACCAGTTTTGAACGGTGGAGTATTTTATTTCAGATTGTTCGAGTGCAACCAGTTCTACTACTGCAGCGTGCAATTGGTTTTCGTCGCGCATCGGAGCAGTACAACCTTCGAGATAGCTAACATAGCTGTTATCGTCGGCAATGATCAGGGTACGTTCGAATTGTCCGGTGTTTTGGGCATTGATACGGAAGTAGGTGCTCAGCTCCATCGGGCAACGTACACCTTTCGGGATGTAAACGAATGAACCATCAGAAAATACAGCAGCATTCAACGCGGCAAAAATATTGTCGGTATGTGGAACCACACTACCCAGATATTTTTTTACCAGGTCGGGATGTTCCTGTACCGCCTCACCGAAAGAGCAGAAGATAACGCCCATTTCTTTGAGTTTGCCTTTAAAGGTGGTAGCTACTGAAACGCTGTCAAATACTGCGTCTACTGCTACACCAGTCAACGCTTTCTGCTCATTTAACGGGATACCCAGTTTTTCGAAAGTAGCCAGCAATTCAGGATCTACTTCGTCTAAACTATTAAGCTGTTTTTTCTTGCGGGGAGCAGCATAATAGGATAAAGCCTGTAAGTCGAGCGTTGGCATTTCGAAATGTTGCCATTTAGGGAACTCCATTTTTTTAAATGCAGCAAAACCTTTCAGACGCCATTCGAGTAGCCATTCTGGCTCATTTTTTTTGGCCGAAATAAAACGGATAATATCCTCATTTAAGCCAGGAGGAGCTATATCCATTTCGATGTCGGTGCTAAAGCCAAACTCATATTCCTTATTGGCTATATCATCTATTATTTCGTTACTGTTGATCATACAAATTTTTAAATTTTGATCGCTTGAGGACTTTGTAGTTAATTATACTGCAAAGCTTTCTCCGCAGCTACAAGTTCTGGTTGCGTTAGGGTTATTAAAGAAAAGGCCTTTACCATTCAAACCATCAGAATAATCCAGTTCTGTACCATATAGGTACAACAGGCTTTTCATTTGAACTACTACCTTAACACCCTTATCCTCAAATATCTGGTCACCTTCTTCTTCTGTTGTTTCAAATTTCATCACGTATTCCAGTCCTGAACATCCTCCACCTTTTACGCCTACACGCACAAAAGTACCAGGAGCATGATGTTCTTTTTCCATCAGATCCTTAATATATATTCCTGCTTTTTCTGAAACGGTAATCATACCCAGCGTTTTTAAGTTTGAATTTGGTTACGATTTGGCTGTCAACCCAGCTTTTACATGCGATTGAGCTGCACTGAGAAGATCTACCATCGTATCCAGTTTATTTTTATAGAACTCTGTAAACTCACTGGTTTGTGGGTCGTACAGGTTATTCTTTAATATTGGCAACGAATATGGGAGTACCCATGCGCGTAATGCCTTTGCTACTGCATCCATGGCGTTGATGCCTTGCATGGCCTGAGTGCCGTCTGCCCAAGAGAGCAAAGCTACGACCTTTCCGGTTAAGTAAGGGCGCTCATGCTTGCTGGTCAGTTCCAGCCAATCCAGGCAATTCTTCATAGCACCAGTCATGCTACCATGATATAACGGCGTCATCCAGATCTGTAGATCTGCCTTAGTAAAGGCGTTGATCATATGGTTAACCGACTCTGGCTTTTTGGCTGCCTCTTCCAAAGAAAAAATTGGAATATGGGCCTCTCCGAGGTTGAAAATCTCGGGGTTTAACCCCCTTTCCTTTATTTGCTCCTCCAGATAGCTGGCTAATCTATTGGAAGTGGCATAGGGCCGGTCATCTATCGCGCCATTAAATATTAGAACGTTCATTAATATTTAATATTTAGAGATTTAAACGATTGTGAGATTATAGATTGATGAATACCCTCTCTAAAATCATCAAAATCTCAAAATCTTTTTTTTAGCTGGTACAAAATTACGACATTCGTGGTTAATAAAACAAGTAAGAACTTGGAAAATTATCCATCACGAATCAGAAATGCTGCAGACCGGTTTTTGACTTTGATCAAAACCAAAGGCCCGTTGTCGACAGCCGAGCTGGCCAGTGAATTGGGTATAACAAGCGAAGGTGCCCGATTACAACTGGTTAAATTAGCAGAAGAAGGCCTCCTGCAGGCAGAAAGCCACTCCAAAGGAGTAGGCCGCCCTGTGCAGGTATGGAGCCTCACAGCCTCCGGAAATTCCCGTTTCCCGGATTCCCATACCGAGCTCACCCTTCAATTTATTCAAACAATCAAAAACGTA
The DNA here is from genome assembly GCF_003419895.1 of Chitinophaga silvatica. Taxonomy (GTDB): domain Bacteria; phylum Bacteroidota; class Bacteroidia; order Chitinophagales; family Chitinophagaceae; genus Chitinophaga; species Chitinophaga silvatica. Next base: position 874,678 of record NZ_QPMM01000001.1, read on the forward strand.
CTGGGCAAAGAAGCATTAGAGAATGTAGTAAATGCCCGGGAAAAGAATCAGCTGGAAAAATACAGCAACGCGCTGGCCGGGGTAACCGGACTGGAAAACCGGTTAAATTCCTTTGCCGCCATCCGCTCTACCGAAGGCTACCTGGCCGAATGGAGAAAAGAAGGCGATACCTACTACTTTATAGAGAATCACTGCCCAATCTGTTGCGCAGCCACCGAATGTGATAATATCTGTACTTCTGAAATGCGAACCTTTGTGAGTATTCTGGGAGAAGAATTGAATGTTTCCAGAATGGAGCATATTATTAATGGCTCCAGAAGGTGTGTATATAAAATTCAAACACTCTGATTTTTCCTACTTTATTATAAGTACAAGCGTACCGGCTATAATCAACCCGGCTCCAAGTGCTGTTTTTACTGTTATAGTCTCCTGCAGGAACAGTGCTGCCAAAATAATGGTTAATGCAACACTTAGCTTATCTACCGGCGCTACTTTAGATACTTCCCCCACCTGAAGGGCCTTGAAATAAAAAAGCCAGGAACATCCTGTAGCCAAACCAGATAATACCAGAAAGATCATATGATGCCTGGAGAGGTTATGCATTGCTTTAAATTCTCCTCGCGCCAGCACAATGGCCCATGCCATGATCAGAATAATAATTGTTCTGATTGCTGTGGCCAGGTTGGAAGGAATATCTGCCACCCCGATTTTCGCGAAAATGGCAGTCAATGCCGCAAAGAAAGCTGAAAGCAATGCATAAATCCACCACATATTATAAATCAATTTTATTTTGAAACCTTATAACCCAGAATTTTAAGACTTCTTTCTTCTCCATCCAATACAGCAATTTCCGGTAAATGCGCCCATTCTTCAAATCCAATCTTTTTGAAAAGATTTAAACTTGGAAGATTATGCGCAAAGATGAAACCCAATAATGTATGAATTCTGAATTTAGGAGCTATATCAATTGCATAATGCAATATCTCTTTCCCATAGCCTTTTCCCCTTGCAGATTCGTGCAGATAAATGCTGACTTCTACAGTTCCGTCGTAAGCCGGGCGGCCGTAAAAAGATTGAAAGCTGATCCACCCAACATTTTCATTACCATCATCAATCATCCACAATGGTCTGCGGTCTTCACTATGTGCTTCAAACCAGGGTAATCTGCTTTCAACACTAACCGGACTTGTATCTGCTGTAACCATTCTGCCTGGAATAGTGCTGTTATATATTTCTACTATCCTGGGTAAATCTGATACTTTGGCTGTTCTGAACTCTAAACTCATATATTAAAAAATAGCTTCTCTGTTATGATCCCGACGCAAACGACTATAAAGTTCTGCATCCACAAATTTGTTCTTTTCAAAAAATGCATCTCTCAAAAAACCTTCATATTCAAACCCTAATCTTCTTAATAACCTCGATGAAGCCAGATTTGCAGGATCTACAAAGGCTTCAATCCTGTTTAGCTGCATATCTTCATATCCATATGCCAGCATACCATTAATAGCTTCGGTCATAATCCCTTTTCCCCAATACATTGGCAACAGATCATACCCGATTTCGGCTTTATAATGAGTTTTACTAATCCTATGGTAACCACAGGTTCCTATTAGCTCATTTCTACCTTCAATTGTAATTGCCCATCGCATTCCTTCTTCTTTTTCGAGGCTTTCCCTGAAAAATTGAATAATATGAGTGGCTTCACTTACATTTACAAAGGCATCTATATCCATAAACCGTGTTACCTCTTCATCGGAGAAGAGCCTGAATAGGGCGGCAGTATCTTTTTCTTCTATAGGTCTTAATATTAGTTCGCCGGTCTGGATAACAGGTAAATACATGATATTAGGTTACTGGTTAGATGCACGCAAATCTAACAGATATTAAGAAAAAGTCCATATCCTCCCCGATTTTAATCTCGCTTTAATCGCTCCCGAGATAAACTATCCTATTTTTGTTGGAAGCATATAATGATATATGAAAATTTTGGTTATTGAAGATGAAGTAAAAGTAGGGGCCTTTATTAAAAGAGGATTAGAAGAGCATCACCATCAGGTATTTGTTCATACTTCGGCTATTACAGGCCAGCAGGCCGCATTGGAAAACGATCATGATCTGATTATTCTGGATATCATGATGGCTGGTATTAATGGTATTACACTCTGTAAAAACCTAAGGACCCTGGATGTTAGCACTCCAATCCTTATGCTTACGGCATTAAATACCACGCAGGATGTGGTGGATGGCTTAAATGCCGGGGCCGACGACTATTTGGGTAAGCCTTTTCACTTTTCTGAGCTGGTAGCCCGCATCAATGCATTGTCGAGACGCCAGGTACCTTATTATAAGGATGAACCGATCCTGGCATTGAGCGATTTACAACTAAACACACAAACCAAAATGGCTTCCAGGGAAGGCAAGGAAATTGTACTTACAGCCAAAGAATATGCCTTACTTGAGTTATTTTTGAAGAATACCGGGAAAGTACTTTCCAGAGCCCTGATTGCTGAATCGGTATGGGGACTGGAATTCGATACAGGTACCAATACCATAGATGTTTATGTTAACTACCTTCGAAATAAAGTGGAGAAAGGCTTCTCCGGAGATAAATTAATTCATACCGTTGTAGGTATGGGATATGTCATGAAGGAAAAGAAATGAAGATAAGGCACCGTTTATCCTTACAATTTACCTGGCTCTCGGGCATTATTCTCAGCATCGCATTTTTGCTGATTTATCTGCTTTCCGCAAATTCTGTACAAAACAGCTTCTATAAGCTGCTACAAATGCGAGCTTTGGTTACAGCTCAGGTTTACCTCGAAAAAGATGAGCTAACCAAAAAGAAATTCCTTGAAATTGAGAAAAGCTATCGTGAAAAGATTCCGGATGAATCCGGGAATATCTACGATCAGTATAATCGACCTGTTTTTATTGAACAAATTAAGTATGATTGGCCGGCTTCCCTGCTGGAAACGATCAGGAAAAAAGATGTTTACCGTTTCAGGCATGGGGATGTTTTAGGTTTAGGTATTTATTATCCAGACAACCAGGGTGACTTTGTGGTTATTGTAACGGCCAAAAATGTGCTGGGTGAGCAGCAATTAAGTTACCTGAGGTGGATGCTGCTGATAATGTTGTTGATTGCCCTGGCCATTACTTATTTTATGGGGCAATGGTATGCCACTAAGGCTTTGACTCCAATTAACCGGATCAACAGGCAGGTTCGGAAAATTCGAAGCAATAATTTACACATGCGGGTAGAACCCGGAAATAATAAAGACGAAATAAACGAGTTGGCCACCAACTTCAACGGATTGCTGCAACATATGGAGCAGGCATTTGAGTTGCAAAGGACCTTCGTTTCAAATGCATCCCATGAACTAAGAACTCCTCTCACCACCATTATTGGCGAAATTGAGGTGACGTTGCAAAACAGTCGCCAACCCGACTATTACGTACAAACGCTGAACACATTACTGGGAGAGTCGGAGAAACTGAAAGTAATAACAGATAGCCTTTTACAGCTAACAACTATAGATACCATCCTTACCCATACCAATTCAGAGAAAATCCGCCTGGATGAATTGTTATGGGAACTTCAGATTCAATGGTCAACATCCTCTCCCTCGGGTAAGCTAAAAATTAAGCTACCAGATTTGCCGGCCGATGAGAATATGTTATGCATTAGTGGAAATCGGCGACTGCTGACCCTTGCCTTGCAAAATATTATTAGAAACTCCTTTAAATTCTCTCATTATCAGGAAGTCACTGCTTTACTTACCTGCAGTAAGGACGGAATTGTACTTTCTATCAGCGATAAGGGTATTGGCATTGCTATGGAGGATCTGGAAAATATTTTCCTGCCTCTTTACAGGGCCGAAAACGCGCATTCCTTTGAGGGGCATGGAATTGGTCTTTCTATGACACGCAAGATTATGCAAATCCACCAGGCAGTAATTACAGCCAGTAGTGTAGTGGGGCAGGGTACTACTTTTAATATTTTTTTTCCACGTTATCCAAAATTCTAATTTTGTTTTAACTTAGTTCTAATACATCGCTAATAGCCTGGTGCCATCTTTACAACGAAAATTAAATTGTTGTATGATCAATAGACCAGTATTAAGCATTTATCTAGTACTGTTTGCTGTGCTTTTCCGATTCTCGGCCAGTGGACAGTCTACTGATACTCTTCACTTATCCCTACAGGATGCCGAGCAACAATTGTTGCAAAGAAATATCCCGTTATTAGTTCAGCGCTACAATATCGATTCTGCTAAAGCAGGTATTATAACGGCCAGGTTATACGATAATCCGCAGGTTACGTTTGAGAATGTACTTTACAGTCATACCGAAAACAGGTGGTTCGATTTCAGCTACGAAGGGCAAAATGCCTTACAGGTAGAACAGGTAATTAAACTGGCAGGTAAGCGTAATAAAGGCGTAAAATTGGCTCAGAGTGGAGTAAAATTGAGTGAATACCAGTTTTATGATTTGCTTAGAACCCTACGCTTTTCGCTTCGTGATAATTTTTATGATCTCTACTATAAGCAGCAATCCCTTAAAACCTATGGAGCCCAGATTGCATTTCTGCAAAAAGTGGTTAAATCTTTTGAGGAACAGCAACAGCAAGGCAATATAGCTCCCAAAGAAGTTATTCGTATCAAATCTTTATTGTACGACCTGCAACACGATCAGTTACAACTACAACAGGATATCAGGCAAACAATTTCTGATCTTGCCCTATTGATCCGCGTTCCGGCAACTACCATTATTGTACCTGAATTACCGGAAATGACAGGGAAACCCGAGGTATTGCAGTTGAGTTACCAGACTTTGCTGGATACAGCCATCGCCAATCGCTATGATCTGAAGATCGCAAAGGAAACAGTTAATTACAACCAGTTAAACCTGAGATTACAAAAGGCAATGGCCATACCGGATCTGCAGGTTGGGTTTTCATATGATAAACAGGGGAACTTCGAAAGGAATTACAACGGTCTGAATGTATCAATGCCTTTACCGTTTTTCAACAGAAATCAGGGGAATATCAAAACCGCAAAAGTGCTGGTAGAAAGCAGCCAGCTGCAGCTACAAGGCCAGGAAGACCAACTGTCGCACGAAGTGGCAGTGAGCCTTGATGCAGCATTGCGCACTGAAAAATTATTAGAAGCCTTCGATCCTGGTTTCGAAAATGATTATACCAAAATGATGATTGAAGTAGAGAAGAATTTCAGATCCAGAAATCTGGGTCTTCTCGAATTCCTCGATTTGTATGATGCATACCGTAGTAATGTTCTTAAAATGAATGAACTAAAATACGATAGGCTTCATGCTTTGGAAACAATCAATTTCAACACCGGTTCACAACTATTCCATCCCTGATTAAATGCTCGACCATGCAAGTTAAAAATTCAAGTTTCTATATATCTACAATTGTTATTCTCCTGTTTAGTTACGGCTGCGGAAGCAGGAAAGTGGAAGAGCCCCCTTTCGAATGGAAGCTGACCGACTCCCTGCTTCGTACGCTGGTTGTAGACACAGCCACTACCAGAGCGATTGAGAGTGAAGTACTGCTGACCGGTAAGATTTCGGAAAACGAAGATAAAACAGCCCGTATATTCCCAATGGTTAGCGGAATAGTGAAGGATGTACGTGTACATTCCGGCGATTTTGTGAAAAAAGGACAGGTACTGGCAGTCATTAAAAGCCCCGAAATGGCCTCCTTCAGTGCAGATGAAAGGATTTCAGATAACGATATGCGTATGGCACAGAGGGATATGGAAGTGGCAGAATCGTTCTATAAAAGTGGCCTCAATTCGCAGAGAGACTATGAAGAAGCCAAAAGAAATTATGATAAGGCGGTTGCTACCTATAAAAAATCCAAAGCAATTGTGGATATAAATGGAGGTAATCACCATAGTGATTATGCCGTAATAGCTCCGGTTCCGGGTTTTGTTATCAGTAAGAAAGCCGCTGAGAACATGCAATGGAGAGCTGATAATACAGATCCCATCTTTGTGGTGGCAGATCTCAACAATGTTTGGGCGATGATCAACATATTTGAATCCGATATTTCCAGCATAAAAGAAGGAGATCAGGTGCAAATGACAACCTTGTCTTACCCTGATAAAACATTTTATGGAACAATCGATAAGATCTACAATGTACTGGACCCGGATAATAAGGTACTGAAGGCCCGTGTTGTTATTTCTAATCCAGGGTTTCTACTGAAACCGGAGATGTTTGTAAGAGTGAAAGCCAAGAGACATGCCGATTCAAATATTGTAAGTATTCCATCACGTGGTATCATCTTCGATCACGACAAATATTATGTATTGATTAGAACAGATAAAGCACCGGGAGTAAGAATCCAGGAAATCAAAATTGATAAAACAGTTGAAGGTCGTGCTTTTATTTACTCCGGACTTAAGGAAGGCGATAAGGTTATTGGTTCCCGACAGGTATTTATTTATGAAACGCTAAAAGATCAGCAATAACACCTAAAGTCCAACAGTATGAATAAGTTTATTAAGAAGGTCCTGGCCTTCTCATTGGTCCATAAATACTTTATATTTTTTGCAGCAGGTGTTTTAGCAGTTGCGGGTTATATCAGCTTTAAACAAATTGGCGTAGATGCGTTTCCGGATGTAACGAATACATCGGTCACAATTATCACGCAATGGCCTGGCCGAAGCGCAGAAGAAGTAGAGAAATTTGTGACGCGCCCTATTGAGATTGCCATGAACAGGGCCCAGAAAAAGACACATATCCGTTCTTCTTCACTTTTCGGTTTGTCTGTAGTAAAAGTAATATTTGATGATGATGTGGATGATACTTTTGCCAGGCAGCAGATCAACAACAATATTGCGTCGGCCTCCCTGCCAGATGGGATAGATCCCGAAATTGAGCCTCCTTATGGCCCAACCGGTGAGATTTACCGGTATACCCTCCAGAGTAATAAAATGTCTGTACAGGAGTTAAAAACCCTGCAGGACTGGGTGATTGAACGCAATTTACTGGCGGTGCCCGGAGTAGCCGATATCGTTAGTTTTGGTGGAGAGGTTAAAATATTTCAGGTAACAATCAATCCCGATAAGGCTGTTCAATATGATATTACCGCTCAGGAAATGTTTCAGGCTCTCTCCAAGAGCAATATAAATGTTGGGGGAGATGTTATTGTAAAGAATGAACAGGCATATGTAGTTAGAGGTATCGGAATTCTTAATAATGTTGATGAAATTAAGAATATTATTGTCGACCATATCAACGGAACCCCAATCCTGGTTAAGGACGTAGCTGAAGTAACCATTTCTTCGCTGCCACGTTTAGGCCAGGTTGGCAGAGATGCCGATTACGATGTAGTGGAAGGTATTGTGGTGATGCGAAAGGGAGAAAATCCAGCTGTTGTAATTGATGCACTCAAGGGGAAAATTGCAGAATTAAACGGTCGTATCCTGCCGGAGGATGTAAAAATCAAGCCTTTCTATAACCGGGAAGACCTGATCGATTATAGTACACGTACTGTATTGCATAATATGATCGAAGGGATCATTTTTGTAACAGTAATTGTGTTTCTCTTCATGGCCGATTGGCGCACTACCATCATTGTATCCATTGTTATCCCGCTTGCACTGTTATTTGCATTTATCTGTCTTAAGCTCAAAGGAATGAGTGCCAACCTGCTTTCAATGGGCGCTATCGATTTTGGGATCATTATAGATGGAGCCGTTGTGATGATGGAAGGGATTTTCGTGATGCTCGACCGAAAGGCCCACCAGGTAGGGATGGAGCGATTCAATAAGCTGAGTAAGCTGGGAATGATCCGTAAGGCCTGCATGGAAAATGGTAAAGGTATTTTCTTTGCAAAGCTGATAATTATTACGGGGCTGTTGCCAATATTTACCTTCGAGAAGGTGGAAGGAAAAATGTTCTCACCTTTGGCCTGGACATTAGGATTTGCGCTCCTGGGTGCATTGATTTTTACCTTCACTTTAGTACCGGCATTAGCCAGTGTAATGCTCAGGAAAAATGTACGGGAAAAACACAATGTGTTCCTGGAGTTCATACACCGGAATACTATACGCATCTTTAATTATTGCTTTAGGCACAGGAGGCTGGTATTCACATCGGCCATGATAGTGCTGGCATTTGGCTTGTATTGCTTTAAATTTCTGGGAACAGAGTTTTTGCCACAACTGAATGAAGGTGCCATTTATATAAGAGCAACCGGTCCTTTAAGTACTTCCCTGGAAGAATCGGTAAAAATTGCCAACGATATCCGTAAGAAGTTACTGACTTTCCCTGAAGTAAAGCAAGTGCTCTCTCAAACCGGAAGGCCAAATGATGGTACGGATGCAACAGGGTTCTATAACATGGAGTTCCATGTTGATATTTATCCGGAGAAAGAGTGGAAGAGTAAATTGTCTAAACCCCAACTGGTAGAGGCAATGGATAAGAAGCTGGAAGGTATACCTGGTATTACACTGAATTTCTCCCAGCCTATTATGGATAATGTGGAAGAAGCAGTTTCGGGAGTTAAGGGGTCTATTGTTGTGAAATTGTTTGGGGATGATTTTAAATATATAGAAGATAAGGAAGAGCAGATAGAAAAGATCCTGAAAACAGTTCGTGGAATTGAGGATCTTGGTATTCTGAGAAACCTTGGGCAGCCGGAGTTAAGGATTAATCTGGATCAGCAGAAGATGGCCTTATACGGTGTTACCACAGAAGATGCCAACTCGGTAATTGAAATGGCGATTGGAGGAAAGGCTGCTACCAAAATTTATGAAGGAGAGAAGAGCTTCGACCTGAGAATCAGATATCCGGAGAACTTCCGCGAAAATGAAAATGCCATTGGCAATCTTACCATCCCAACCTTAAGAGGTACCAAGATCCCGCTGAAGGAAATAGCAGATATCCAGTATATCGTTGGGCCTAGCATGATTTATCGTGATAAGCATATGAGGTATGGAGCTATCAAGTTCTCTGTAAGAGGCAGAGACTTGGGTAGTACCATTGCAGAAGCGCAGAAGAAGGTGAATAAAGCGATAGAATTACCTAAGGGCTATAATCTTGAGTGGGCTGGTGATTTTGAGAACCAGGAGCGTGCAACCAAACGACTTACACAGGTTGTACCTATTAGTTTGCTCCTGATATTTTTAATTCTGTTTATACTGTTTGGTAAGGTAAAGGATGCATTACTGGTTCTTGGAAATGTACCTTTTGCTATCATTGGAGGAATTTTCTCCCTTTGGTTTACAGATACCAACTTCAGTATTTCTGCCGGTATTGGATTTATTGCATTGTTTGGGATTTGTGTGCAAAATGGGGTGATCTTGCTATCGAAGTTTAAAACGAATATGCGGAGTATGACCCATAATTCCAGTTTTAGCCTGGCACATTCGATATTGGATGGAGTGGGAGCCAGGATACGACCGGTAATAATGACGGCAATGATGGCGGCAATAGGGCTTTTGCCTGCGGCCACCAGTACCGGAATTGGATCAGAAACGGCAAGACCATTGGCCAGAGTTGTGATCGGTGGTTTGATTACCGATACTTTTTTCAACCTGTTTATTTTCCCAATAATATTCTATTGGGCTTACCATAGTGTAATGAGAAAAGACAGCGGAGACCCTGCTAAAGCAAAAGCATAGGAAAAAGTGAGATTGAGATAAATCGAGGCTGAATCAAAAGTAAAAGCCCCCAAAAGCATCTAGCTTTTGGGGGCTTTTTTATTGTTAAAAGAATAAGGTTCAGATTTGTTTTAACTGGTTGTTTGAAGAAGGAATTATTGTTTACAGCTTTCTTACCAACTCTTATTATTCCAGGTTTTATAAGAGAGGTATGTAGTTCTATAAACCTGCTATCTTATTCTTTAGGATCTATATTGTCGATGTTTTCTTCTGCTGTTTTCTCTTTTTGTTCTTTCACTTGTTTAATCCGTTTGGAAGGAGAGGTTTCATCGCCCAGGAGTAGTACCCAGGGGGTAACTTCAGGGATATTTTCACAGATTATTTTAATAATGGCAATAATTGGGATGGCCAGAAACATACCAGGAATTCCCCACAGCATATTGCCGAGAACTACGCCAATAATTGTAACGAGGGCATTAATCCTTACTTTGGAACCTACGATGCTTGGGAATAGTACATTACTATCGAGCAGGTGAACAAGGAACAAAACGATGCCAGCTTGCAAAGCCTGAACCGGAGTGCCGGTAGCCAGGGTAACAAGGATGGTAAGAACAGCGGCTGTCAGAATCCCCACGTAAGGGATAATATTGAAGATTGCTGCCATTACGCCCAGGAGAATTGCATATTTGATACCCAGAATTAGAAACACAGTAGTGTTGAGTACAGCTACGATTACCATTTCAATGACCAGTCCGCCTAAGTAGCTTTTAATGACGCTACGGGTACTTGCAATTACTTTTAAGAGTTTATCCCGATGCTCTTCAGTGAAGAGGCCTATCAGGAAGGCGATAAGCAGGCGTCTGTAATACAGGATAAAAAAGGCATAGAGGAACATGAAAACAATAAATACCAGGAGGGAAGAAACCGACAGGAAAGTCTGGCTAATGAAACTGGTAGCGGTTCCGATTGTTCCGGCCATGGCTTTCTCTATATATGATAGCTGGGTACCGGAATCGACATGAAATTGATGATTGATCCAATCCTGCGTATTGGCGATCAGCTGAAATAGTTTTTGTTCCAGGGTTGGAAAGTCGGAAATGAAGGAGGCCATTTGAGTGCCCAACAACATGGTCACTAAACCTATCATGATAATAAACAGCAGTACCGCTAAAAAGGCTGCCAGGCCTCTTGGGAATCGCCATTTTTCCAATTGATGTACGACGGGTAATAAACCTATGGCTATCAATGTTGCAAAGGTCAGTGGTATGATAATATTACTCCCGGTATGGGCAATATAAATAACCAGAATAATCGAAAATAGGGTAAAGGTGAGTCTTGCATTAAAGGGGAGTTTGAACTCATTCATAGCGATTTGCACTTTTGCCAAAGATATTAAATCCTTTTTTGCAGGCATCAAAAGTATCGTGATTTGAAAAAAACTGCTTGAATTATGAGGGTTTAAAGAATTGAAATCCAGAAGTTAATATGAAAGAAATATAACGTTAATCTAATTGTTTATAAGTAAATTCATTTATTAGTTTATTTTTACATTTTAAAAATGTGATTGGAGATTGGTGACGGTTGGAAAAAATGGTTGCCTGTTACCAAATAAAAAATGTAATGTACCGTTTAATGAATACACGATTCAGGACTAACCTCTTAAAATTAACTACATTGAAACTCGTAAAATCAACCGGAATCCTATTCCTTTTGATGGCAGTGCCTATTTTAACTTTTGCGCAGGACTGGCATATAGGGGCATTTTTAGGTATTTCCAATTACAGTGGGGATCTGACAGAAAAAAGGGTTGACTTTAGATATACCCGCCCGGCACTTGGAGTATTGGTACGTCGTGATATTAATCGTTACTTAACCGTAAGAGGAGGTTTTACCTGGGGTATTGTAGCAGGGGCCGACAGTACAAATACCTCCAAAGATATGATAGCAAGGAATCTCAGTTTCAGATCCAATGTATTTGAAGGTAGTTTAATTGGTGAATTCAATTTTCTGGATATAGAGGAAAAAGGATTTACACCTTATGTTTTTGTGGGAGTAGCAGGCTTTGGTTTTGAACCGATGGCTAAAGATAAGTCGGGCAACTGGGTTAGTTTAAGGCCATTGGGAACAGAAGGACAGGGGCTGCCTCAATATCCTAATCGTTTACCGTATGATTTGTTTTCGTTTTCTTTTCCGTTTGGAGCAGGGGTGAAAGCTATATTAAGCGATACCTGGACGCTGGGAGTGGAATTAGGATTCAGACCAACAACAACCGACTATCTGGATGATGTAAGCACAAGCTATGTAGATCAGAATACTTTACTCTTATACAGAGGCCAGCGTTCTGTAGATATGGCTTTCAGAGGAGGGGAGGTTAATAACAAGCAAGTACCTCCGGGTACTTATCCGGCTGATGGTACGAAGCGCGGATCTGCGAAATATAATGATTGGTATGTTTTCTCTGGCATTACTTTAACTTATCGTTTAGGTGGAGGTAGTGGATGGGGAAATCAGAAAGCCTTGCGTTGTCCGGTATTACGGCCATAATTGATTTACTTTTAACAGATTCTTATACTCGAGATCCCGGTTCAAAAACCGGGATTTTTTTATTGGCATAGTTGTTGAATTTACAAGGCCAAACAGGTAATAGAATCGCCACCAACTTAGGCGGATAGGAGTTATCACAAATCGCGGAGAGAGTATGAAACAAGAGCCGCATTATTAAGTTGGTGAGCAGTGCCTGTGGATTTTTGAACTTTAAATTTTATGCCATGAAAGCGTTATTATTGGCGTCCGTTTTTTTGATCGCAGGAAGTTTAAGTGTCTCAGCAGCACAAGTTAGACCACCAGCTCCACCGCCGCCGCCGGTACCTGGGCAATCACATATGAGACCACCGCATCATTCGCATCGTATGGTCTATAAAAAAAGACATCATCGTCATCATTATAAACATCATTATCATCATCGCAGATATTCAGTTGTAACCTATCCCGGAGCTGCGAACGTTTGATCTTGATTTATAATTACAGATAGTATACACCACAACTTTTATTTGCCAACCAATCTTGAATTTAAAACCAAACAACATGAAAAGAGGGTTCCTAATGATGCTGCTTATCGGCGGCGTTGCACTCACTGCCTCAGCGCAAAGAGGACACGGATATGGACATGATCGCGGCCGTGGCCATGGTTACGACAGATGTGACGACAGAGGTAGAAGAGTCGTTTACTACGAAAGAGGGTATAACGACTGCCGTCGCCCAGCCAGGGTGTATTATCCACGCCCTGTTGCATATTACCCTGCACCTCCGGTAGTGGCAGTTCCCGTTCCGGTTCCACCACCTCCTCCGGTACGTTATTATCCGGCTCGTCCAAGGGTCGTATTTAACGCAGGTGTTACTATCGCCAACTAACATCCACGAAACTTTATTTCTTGAAGCGGGTATCTTAAAAAGACACCCGCTTTTTTATTTCATAAATCCCTGAAAAAATTTTACAGTTTCCCGGGCTGTCTTAAACTTGAGACAGCCCTTTCTTATTTGTGCCGGAAAATCAATTTAAAGACCTTCATTTCAGTTGTAAAACACCTTATTTTCCCTATTATCAGACTTCAATTAATTGCAATAACCGGATATCCTTTCACCTCTCTGTAATTTCCATTACTTTTGTTCCCTGGTAATAAGATTCAAACATGGCATATAAAAATCTAAGGCATTTTATTGAAACGCTGGAACAGGCAGGAGAGTTGGTTCGTATTAAAACGTACGTGGACCCGAAACTGGAAATTGCTGAAATCACCGACAGGGTAAGTAAATCGCCCGAAGGCGGAAAAGCATTGTTATTTGAAAATACAGGTACCGATTTTCCTGTATTGATTAATGCTATGGGAAGCTATCGCAGAATGTGCCTGGCCCTGGGCGTTCAGGAACTGGATGATATTGCCGGAGAAATAGAAAATCTCTTTAAAATGCTTTCAAAACCTAAAGAAAGCATTCTGGATAAATTGTCGTTATTGCCAAAACTGGGTCAATTTGCCAGTTGGATGCCTAAAGTTGTCGGAGGTAAAGGTAGCTGCCAGGAAGTAGTTATGACAAACCCCGATCTGAATAAACTACCTGTATTAACCTGCTGGCCTAAAGATGGCGGACCTTTTATTACTCTACCGGTAATTCATACCAAGGACCCAATTTCCGGCACAAGAAACGTAGGTATGTATCGTATGCAGGTATTTGAAAAAGATATGACTGGAATGCACTGGCATAAACATAAAGTATCTGCCAAACATTTCTCAGAATATAAGAAACTGAATAAGAGAATGCCCGTAGCAGTAGTACTCGGAGGTGATCCGGTATATACTTATTCTGCTACCGCACCTTTGCCGGAAAACGTTGACGAATATATGTTAGCTGGTTTCCTTAGAAAAAAGAAGGTGGAATTGGTAAAATGTATCACTCAGCCTGAAATTGAAGTACCGGCAGATGCAGATTTCGTAATTGAAGGATACGTAGATCCGGCTGAAGAACTGATCTGGGAAGGTCCGTTTGGCGACCATACCGGCTATTATTCACTGGCCGACTGGTATCCTAAATTCCATGTAACAGCCATAACTCATCGTAAGGATGCAGTGTATCCTTCTACTATCGTAGGTATTCCGCCGCAGGAAGATGCCTGGATTGGAAAAGCAACTGAACGAATTTTTCTGGCTCCGATTAAAATGACCCTGGTACCTGAAATTGTAGATATGGAAATGCCTGTAGAAGGAGTTTTCCATAATCTGGTGATCGCTCAGATCAAAAAAGACTATGCTGGTCAGGCTCAGAAAGTCATGAATGCAATGTGGGGGGCCGGACAAATGATGTTCAACAAAATTCTGGTAGTTGCCGACGATGGTGTTAAAATCAATAATTATCTGCAACTGGCCCAATATGTATTCCATAATCTGAACCCGGCTACTGATATATACCTGAGTCAGGGTCCTATGGATGTTCTGGACCATTCCTGCTCTAAAATGGGTTTTGGCGGTAAAATGTGTATCGATGGTACCCGTAAGTATGAGGAAGAAACAGATACTACCTATTTGCAGGTAACAGCTCCTAAATCCCTGGATACTGCCGCTATTATGCAACAATTCCCGGAAATTAAAGGAATCAACAGCCAGCTGTTGCAGCAGGATATATCCTGTATTTTAGTAGCTGTAGAAAAGAACAGACCGTTTCATGTCAGGGAATTAAACGAACAGCTATATACTCTACCAGCCTTAGCAGGCATCAAAATGGTGCTGTATGTAGAACATACAGTTGATGTATCTGACCTGGCATCAGCATTATGGCGTTTCTGTAATAACCTCGACCCTAAACGCGATAGCTTTATTATACGCCAACCTGCCAGCGGTGGAAAATACATTGGTGGTATAGGCATGGATGGCACTTTAAAGAATAAAACGCTCGATAATTTTGAAAGAGACTGGCCAAATATCATTGTAGCAAGCGACGATACAATCAACCAGGTAGATGCTAAATGGTCATCCCTTGGCCTGGGCGACTTTTTACCATCTCCATCTCTGAAATATAAACATCAGATTTATGGAGAAGAAGCTGTTGTTCAACAATAGAACCGGTTTAATACTATTACTGCTGTTGTTAGGTAACTGCCTGACAACAGCAGCACAGGTGCGCCTGGAAGATGCAGCTTTCCTGAATAAGTTAAATGGAACCTGGAGAATGTCGACCCGCCGCAGTGTTATCATTGAAACCTGGCAACAGAAAGATGATTCTACCTGGTTGGGGCAAACCTGGAGAGTGGTAAAAGAAAAGGACAGTACCCTGCAGCAATCTATAATCCTGGCCCGCAGAGGCAATGCCATCTACTTTATGCCAACATATGAAGGACGGGTAGGCAACCCAATTCAGTTAACCCTCCGGGTTTTGAAGCCAGTTGGCTTTGTAGCGGAAGACCTGAACAATGATTTTCCCAAGAAAGTCATTTACCGGTTTAAAGATGCCAGACATCTGGATGCCAGGGTTGAAGGTGCACAACAAGGAACGATCCAGGAGTATATCTTCAATTTTGAAAAACAATAAAAGTTTATCAATCTATCTACCCTTAAAATTCCTGTTTTATTACTCGCTTCGCAATGATTTTACCGGATTACTTGTAGCTGCCCTGATCGATTGATAACTTACTGTAATCAATGCAATTCCAATTGTTACAGATGCAGCCAATACAAATACCCACCAGTTCATTTCTGTCTGGAATGCAAAATTCTGCAACCATTTATTCATAATCCAATAACCGGTTGGTAAAGCAATACAGGTTGCAATGATAACAGGTTTTAATAAGTCTTTCGACAATAAAACAATAATACTCTTTACAGAAGAACCCAATACCTTGCGTACAGCTATCTCTTTAAAACGCTTTGCGGTGGTAAATGATGCTAATCCAAATAAACCAAGACAGGCCACAAAGATGGCCAGGCCTGCAAATACAGATAAAATCTTTTGTTGATAAATATCTTTCTTATATAAATCATCAAACTGCTGATCTAAAAATTTATATTCAAACGGATAGGCAGGAGCTGCCGTGGCGTATGCCTCTTTTACGATATCAATACCTGTCTGTATACTTCCTGGGTTTAGTCTAACTAATATCTGTCTCCTATCCATAGTTGGCGAAATAACTAATCCGTCTACTCCCTGTTTTAATGATTTAAAATTGAAATCAGCCACTACACCAACTATCCGCCGTTTATTATTGTCGTGCACTGTGTTGGATATCCATTTTCCAATTGCCTGTTGAGGTGTCCATCCCAACTTAGTTGCCGCTGTTTTATTTATCAGCACTGCATCCGTGGTATCAGTTGGAAACTGCGAAGAAAAATCTCTTCCTGCAATAATTGTTAGCCCCAAAGTTTTTACAAATTCAAAATCTGCAAATTCTGTGTTGGCATTCCATTTTTCGGCATGATCTTCCACATCAAACAACTGAAAGTCGAAATACCCACCAGGCTCTCCACTCATTGCTGAAACAGATTGTACGGCAGATTGACTTTGCAATTGTCGTTTGAAAGAATTTAAATTATTGTAAATATCACCGTTATCAATTGGAATAATAATCGTTTGCTCTTTATTGTAACCAAGCTGCTTATTTTTTACGTAGCTCATTTGTTTGGTAATAATAATTACACCAACGATGAGGAATACAGAAATGGAAAATTGTACAACTACCAGAATTTGTCTGAATGTTGTTCCTCCTTTGCCCATCTTTAGTTTCCCTTTTATTGCCTGTATTGGTGAGAAGGCAGATAGGATAAATGCAGGATAGCTACCAGCTAAGAATCCAACGATAATAACAATGGCAATCAGAAATAAATAGATAGGGTATTCTTTCCAGGAAACATTTAACGAATAACCTAACACCTGGTTAAACCATGGAATGAGCAGCAATAATAATGCAACTGCCAGTATGCAGGAGATAGCAGTAAGCAATACCGACTCGCCAATGAACTGCCATACCAGGTTGTTGCGTAATGCACCTAAAACCTTGCGTAGGCCCACTTCTTTAGAACGTTCTGCAGCCCTGATAGTAGAGAGGTTCATGAAGTTGATACAAGCTATGAGTAATATTAAGATTGCAATAGAAAGAAAGATATATACAATGGTTTGGTCGCCATGTTTTACATTATCAAACGCTGAACTATCTAAATAGACATCTTTTAAAGGAGTTAAGGCCAGTGTCCATTTAAAGCCATATTTGCTCAGTTCTCCGTCCATATATTTCGCAACATATGACGGTAATTGTTTTTCGATCTGTGCCGGTGTTACGTTTGGGGCCAGTTGAATATAAGTATATACTCCATTGTTTACCCAGTTAGTCATCCAACCAGCATCTTTATATCGTTGGAGAGAAGTAACAAGGTCGAAATACAGATGGGAATTAGCAGGAACGTCTTTCGCAATACCACTTACTTTTAATGGAGTTTCCTTATTGAGCATCACCACTTTTCCAATAGCATTGTCAATGCTGCCAAAGTATTTTCTGGCAGTTGATTCAGTTAGCACCACGCTATTTACATCGTTTAATACGGTTGAAGGATTCCCAATTAATAATGGAAAGGAGAAGAGATTAAAGAAGCCTGAATCTACATCCAGTTCTTTCTTTTCGTGGAAGGATTTGGAACCGACAGTAAAAAGGTTATCGTTTTGGGAAACGCGAACACAACTTGTGATCTGTCCTTTAAAATCATTCATTAGGGCTTCTGCATGCTTTCCGGATAAGAATGCAACCTGCCTGGATTTACCTTCTATAGTTACCCCACGCATAACACGGTAAATGTGGGCTTTATTTTTATGAAACTGGTCGACGCTATATTCGTTCATGATGAACAGATAAATCATCATGCAAACAGCAATGCCTATGGTTAAACCAAGAATATTGATAAAAGAAAAAACTTTATTCTTTATCAAATTTCGCCATGCGGTTTTAAAATAGCTCTGGAGCATTTTTTTTGTTTATATAAGGTCAGCAAAAACAACCCCATAAAATTAAAAGGCTGAGCATTAACAAGTTGTTACCCGGAAGCTGGATAATTATGTACGCTTTTAGTACATAATTGTCCGCTTCTGAACGGGTAATAGCTTCTTTTATTTTAGCTAACATTGGTAGCAGTGGCATCCTGCATGAGAATAAAGATAGGTGTATTCAACAGAAGTCAGAAGATCAATGACAGGTTGTTATTTGAAATTCCGGAAGAATCGGAGAGGGCATAAAAAAAGAGATCGCAAACAGTATTACGATCTCTTTAAATATATTGAATAAGTGTTATTTATGAATTTCTGATGTGAAATTGAACAGTATATCCGGGTTGTTGGTACGTTCGGTATTCAGGTACCATTCCGACTGGGCCAGATAAACGATATGACCGTCTTTATCTTCCACAATGTTGGAGGATTTGAAACGGATAAAATCTTCGATTTTATCTTTAGGACCGGTGAGCCAGCAGGCTTTGTAGAACGGGAGGGTATTAAACTGGCAGGCAGCCCCATATTCCTGTAATAATCTGTATTGAATTACTTCAAATTGCAGGTCTCCAACGCAACCGATAATTTTTCTGTTACCGCCATGTTGAGTAAATAACTGCGCCACACCTTCATCTGTTAACTGGCGAATACCTTTTTCCAGCTGCTTGGTTTTAAGCGGGTCTTTATTTATTAGCTCTTTAAACAGTTCAGGCGAGAAGCTAGGAATACCAGTGAAGTAGAAGTTTTCGCCTTCGGTAAGGGTATCGCCGATTTTAAAGTTACCGGTATCAAATAACCCGACAACATCACCAGGATAGGCGTCGTCGACCACGTTTTTCTCGCGGGCGAGGAAGCTGTAGGGGTTACTGAAGCGCACGTCTTTATCGAGGCGTACGTGGTGATAGAATTTATTACGCTCGAATTTCCCGGAGCATACGCGCAGGAAGGCGATACGATCGCGGTGGCGGGGATCCAGGTTGGCGTGGATTTTAAAGATAAATCCACTGAATTTATCTTCCTGTACATCTATTTCCCGGGAAGAGGACTCTCTGTTTCTGGGGTTTGGTGCAATTTCAACGAAAGTATCCAGCAGGTCTTTTACGCCGAAATTGTTAACAGCGCTACCAAAGAAAACAGGGGCCAGTTTACCTTGCAGGTATTCTTCTGTATTAAAGGTATCATAAACGCCTTCAATCAGTTCTACATCTCCACGCAGTTGGGCTGCATCCTTTTCATTGAAGTTTTCGTCGATATAGCTGCTGCTCAGATCCTCCAGCGGCACTACATCTTCGTCGGTAGCTTTTCTATTAGGCTGAAATGCTACCAGGCTTTTATCATAAAGGTTATAAACGCCTTTAAAGTCGCTACCCATGTTAATAGGCCAGCTAAGGGGGCGTACCCGGATATTTAATTTTTCTTCCAGTTCATCCAGCAGGTCGAATGGGTATTTACCATCGCGGTCCATTTTATTGACGAAGATGATAACCGGGGTATCTCGCATCCGGCATACTTCCATGAGTCTTTCTGTTTGCTCTTCCACCCCTTTAACGCAGTCGATTACCAGCACAACGCTGTCTACTGCGGTGAGTGTGCGGTAGGTATCTTCCGCAAAGTCTTTGTGGCCGGGAGTATCGAGGAGGTTTACCAGGATATCGCGGTATTCGAAGGTCATCACGGAAGTGGCTACAGAGATACCTCTTTGCCTTTCAATTTCCATGAAATCGGAAGTGGTGTGCTTCTTGATCTTATTGGATTTTACCGCGCCGGCAGTCTGAATAGCACCCCCGAAGAGAAGGAATTTCTCTGTAAGGGTGGTTTTACCCGCATCCGGGTGGGCAATAATGGCAAAGGATTTTCTTTTGGTGATTTCGTTAGCGTACTTCATAAAATGTCCGAAAAATGGCTGCAAAGGTAACTAAATTTTTTGTCCGGCTTAATTTAGTGTTTATTGGTGTTGTGAATGTGCATAAATCTGTTAAATTTGGTATATGATAGCAACTCTTAAGATATTATGGAACAGCTTTAAAATGGCCATGCAGGAGCTTAGAGTGAATAAGCTGCGCACATTTCTATCATTGTTTGGCATCACAATCGGTATTTTCTGTATCATAGGAGTATTAACCCTTACCCGTAGTCTTGAATATAATATTAGAAAAGACCTGGCCGATCTGGGAGATGATGTGATTTATGTGCAGAAATGGCCATGGGGCGGAGGAGGAGAGTATCCATGGTGGAAATATATGAACCGCCCGGTACCTAAGTTTAATGAACTCAAAATAATTCAGGAAAAGGTACATAGCGCCAGCTATGCATCGTTCGACTTTGAATCAGGCAATAAGCGGGTAGAATATGGCAATGATTATATGGATGGTGTGAATATGATGGCCGTAACGCATGACTTTAACCAGATTCAAACATTACAAATCCTTGATGGTCGCTATTTTGCGGCAAGTGAAAGTAATACTGGCACCAATGTGGCTATTTTGGGATTTTCGTTATGGGATGGACTTTTTTCCAATCCTGAAGCCGCACTGGGTAAGACTGTGAAAATTGCAGGCCGGAATGTGAAGGTAATAGGAGTATTAAAGAAGAAGGGAGAAAGCATGATAGGAGGGATTGGATATGATAATGCAATTATTCTTCCTTTTAAATTTGGCCGCACAATAGTAGATGAGCGGCATGGAGATCCGTACATCCTGGTAAAAGCCAGACCTTCGGCGTCGATGGAGCAGCTCAAAGATGAGCTTCGTTCTGTAATGAGAGCGCAGCACAGGTTGAAGCCTATTGAGGAAGATGATTTTGCCTTAAATGAGATTAGTACTGCCAATGATAGTCTGAATGCCATGTTTATGAACATCAATATAACAGGAGGGCTGATAGCAGTATTTTCCTTGTTGGTTGGGGCATTTGGGATAGCAAATATTATGTTTGTGACTGTGAAGGAGCGCACAAATATAATAGGCTTAAAAATGGCTATAGGTGCTAAGAGAAAGGTTATATTGATGGAATTCCTGCTCGAATCGGTTTTCCTGTCCTTATTTGGAGGGATAATCGGGTTGATGTTGGTGTATATGCTCACCTTATTGATCAGTAGTTCAGGTGTCTTTGAAATGATTCTTACTCTCAGAACTATAGTAGAAGGACTTTCGGTTTCCGTGGGA
The DNA here is from genome assembly GCF_003419895.1 of Chitinophaga silvatica. GTDB lineage: Bacteria > Bacteroidota > Bacteroidia > Chitinophagales > Chitinophagaceae > Chitinophaga > Chitinophaga silvatica. The sequence goes on from NZ_QPMM01000001.1 coordinate 895,991, forward strand.
GTAGGTATGCTGGCTGGTTTTATACCTGCTTATTCGGCCAGTAAGTTAGATCCGGTAGTGGCTATAAGAAGTAATTAATAACTGTTCATAAATAAGACCAGAGAAGGGATTAGACGGGATTTTCCCGTCTTTTTTCTTTATTTTTGTAGCTTATGTCTGTTAAAATACTTGCAATAGAATCTTCCTGCGACGATACCGGAGCAGCCGTGTTGGTAGATGGTAAAGTCTTATCTAATAAAATTGCCAACCAGAAAGTACATGAACAATATGGTGGAGTAGTGCCAGAGCTGGCTTCCCGTGCACATCAGGAGAATATTGTGCCGGTAGTGGATATCGCATTAAAAACGGCTGGAGTGAAGGCAGAAGAATTAAGTGCAATTGCATTTACTCAATCTCCGGGTTTAATTGGTTCTTTATTGGTAGGTAGTTGCTTTGCCAAATCAATGGCTCTTGCGCTTAATATTCCTTTAATAGGGGTTCATCATATGCAGGCACACGTTTTAGCCAACTTTATTGATGATCCAAAGCCCGACTTCCCATTTTTATGTCTGACTGTTTCCGGCGGGCATACTCAGATTGTATTATGTGAAAGTCCACTTTCGATGAAAGTAATTGGAGCAACGTTAGATGATGCGGCAGGAGAGGCATTTGATAAAACAGCGAAAATACTTGGTCTTCCTTATCCGGGTGGGCCTTTAATTGATAAATATGCGCAAACGGGCGATCAAACAAGATTTAAATTCCCGGAGCCAAAAATACCTGGATTGGATTTTAGTTTCAGCGGGCTAAAAACTGCGATTCTATATTTCCTTCAGGAAAATCAAAAACAGAATCCTGAATTTATACAACAAAACCTGCACGACATCTGTGCATCTATCCAACAAAGAATTATTAGCATCCTTCTTAATAAAGTAGTTAAAGCAGCAGCAGAAACAGGCGTTAAAGATATTGCCATTGCCGGTGGAGTGAGTGCAAACAGCGGACTTAGAAAAGCATTGGAAGAATATGGAGTGCAACATGGCTGGCGCACATTTATTCCCAAATTCGAGTATTGTACAGATAATGCAGGTATGATTGCCATTACTGCATACTACAAATATTTAGCGGGTGATTTTGCAACTTTGGAAGCAGTGCCAACTGCACGAGCGGAGTTTTAATTGCTCGCAAAGAGTATAAGGATGTTTAAGAAGCATAAGTTTTATTTTAACTTCTTAAAACAGTATTTCCTTTGCCCCTCTGCGAGAAACAATGTTTTAATTGCTCGCAAAGAGTATAAGGATGTTTAAGAAGCATAAGTTTTATTTTAATTCCTTAAAACAGTATTTCCTTTGCCCCTCTGCGAGAAACAATGTTTTAATTGCTCGCAAAGAGTATAAGGATGTTTAAGAAGCATAAGTTTTATTTTAATTCCTTAAAACAGTATTTCCTTTGCCCCTCTGCGAGAAACAATGTTTTAATTGCTCGCAAAGAGTATAAGGATGTTTAAGAAGCATAAGTTTTATTTTAATTTCTTAAAACAATATTTCTTATGCTTCTTTGCTTCTTTGCCCCTCTGCGAGAAACAACGTTTAATTGCTCGCAAAGAGTATAAGGATGTATAAGAAGCATAAGTTTTATTTTATCTTCTTAAAACAATATTTCTTATGCTTCTTTGCTGCTTTGCCACTCTGCGAGAAACAACTACCGTTAATTGCTAAAATGCTATCTCTTTTCTTCACTGAATCGATTTAGCTTTATCGCGCCAAAAAATATCTAAAGGCATTTAGCTATGAAAAGAATTGTTGTTACTGCGTTATTAGCGCTATTTTTTGCCAACTTAAGCTTCGCTCAAGCACAATCAGCGCAAGTAGAATGGCGGAATCAAAAGTATTCCATGTTCATCCACTGGGGCGCTATTTACTCTACATTGGGTGGAGTTTGGGATGGCAAACCTGTAACCAGGGGGTATAGTGAGCAAATTCAAGCCCATGCCGGTATTTATAGTGATACCTATGCAAATGTTGCACGCCGCTTTCACCCTGAGCATTGGAATGCAGATTCCATCGTATTATTGGCAAAAGCTGCCGGTATGAAATCTGTTGTAATGACATCCAAACACCATGATGGTTTTTGTATGTTCCATTCGGCCTATACAGATTATAATGTTGTGGATGCTACTCCTTTCAAAAGAGATGTACTGAAAGAATTATCCGACGCTTGTCAACGTCATGGTCTTAAATTCGGTATGTATTTTTCATTGATCGACTGGCATTTCCCTCAGGCTTATCCTATTTCCAGCAATAATAGTGACCCTATTACGCCTGAACATCACGAGTATAATAAGAAGCAGGTAACTGAGTTAATGACCAACTATGGTCCGGTTTCTGAAATCTGGTTCGATATGGGATCGTTGACTGTTCAGCAAAGCCGTGACCTGGCCGATATTGTACATCGTTACCAGCCAGGATGTATGGTGAGTGGCAGATTAGGTAATGATGCCGGTGATTTTTGTGTAATGGGAGATAACCAATACCCTGATTATAAAATTGCTAGTGCATGGCAAACTCCTGCATCTGTTTATGATGAAACATGGGGTTACAGAAGCTGGCAGCAACATGGGCCGGTGGAAGAAAAAGCTCATGAAAAATTATTAGGTCTTATTAAAGTAGTAAGCCGCGGAGGTAATTATTTGTTAAATATCGGTCCACGTGGTGATGGTTCTGTAGTAGATTTCGAAGAGGATGTATTACTGAAAAATGGAGAGTGGCTGAAAGCTAATGGGGAAGCCATTTACAGCAGCACTGCCAATCCATTTGATACTACTTTTGCCTGGGGCGAAATAACTGCTAAACCAGGTAAGCTCTACTTACATTTATTAACTAATCCTGAAAATAATCAGATTGTTTTACCTGGTTTGAAAGGTAAAATCAGCAAGATCAATATTCTGGATAATGGTCAGACAGTTAAAGCAAAGATCAGTCAGAATGCCAATGGTACAACTATCCAACTTCCTTCGGACTTCAAACTAAAAGGTAAAGATGTTAGAGTATTGGCATTAACTTTTAATGGTGGTACAAACATTACTCCATTACACCTGATCAGCAAAGCAACTCTTTTGAATCGTTATAACGCAACACCATTATACAGCTTCTCAGGATCAGACTACGATAGTTATTATCGCAGCCAGGTAGGTAATTTATGGTCATTTACTTCAGCTCCTTCAGCTATCAAACTGGTGTACAGTGAAGAAGAAAAAGGTAAAACCATTAAACTGACTTTAAACGGTAAATCACAGGATGTACAACTGAACGGCGGACAACAGGTTACTTTGCCAAACAACCCGGGCAGCTTACAATGGGGTTCTATGTATACTGTTGGTCCATTCTGGTCGGGAGTTGATGGTGCACATGCCAGCCTTCAACAGATCGATCTTTCTCGTCCTTGGCCTAACAATAATAGTAAGCCATGGAAATTGATGAGTGATTGGAAAAATGATGTGGAAATTCCTGTGCAAATAGACAGATCACATGCTATGTATATTCTGCAGGAGATCACAGCACCAGAAGCCGGTCAGTATTTAGTTGGATTTACCAGTGGAGATGGAATTGCTGTATTTCTGAATGGAGAAGAGCAAATCGTTCATAATAATCCTGACAGAGGTGGAACACAAAGCGAAGTATTGTTGTTAAATTTGAAAGCAGGAAAGAACCAATTGGTAGCTAAATTCTATAACCGTTTTGCTAAAACATCGGTTGCTGGCATCAATCGTAATGTACCACAAGTGATGTATACACAGCCATTGGCGGTGAATCTGCCTACTGGTACACAAACTTTGGAATTGAGAGAAGCTAATCCGGTTTCCGTGCATCGTAACTTAAGAATGCCTAATCTGTCGATCTTATTAGGTTCAAAATAAATAATGGCAAATACCTTTTTTCAATTTAAGCAGTTTACCGTACACCAGGCGTTATGTGCGATGAAAGTATGTACAGATGCCTGTATACAAGGCGCGTATACTGCGAGGTATTTAAATCAAAATAACTTATCAGTACCGGCCATCCTCGATCTGGGAGCCGGTACTGGTTTGTTGAGTTTACTGTTGGCCCAGCAAACTACCTCTGATATAACGGCGGTGGAACTAGATCCCGGAGCCGCAAGGCAGGCCACTGAAAATTTTGCCTTATCTCCCTGGTCAGATCGTTTGCAACTCATGCAAACGGATATACGAAAATTGGAGGCGTCATCAACCTACAACTTCATAATTACCAATCCTCCATTTTATGAAGATGCACTAAAGAGTGGACAAGCCGAAAAAGACCAGGCTATGCATGCCACCAATTTAAGTTATAATGAATTGCTGCGTGCCATCAACAGTTTACTGGCTGCTGATGGAGAAATATCGGTACTATTGCCTTACCAGGCTTTTAATAGTTTTATGACATTGGCTCTGCAGTCAAATTTGTTCCTGAAACAAAGATTAGATATCCGCCAGACTACCAGTCATTCCTATTTCAGGACCGTTGGGATCTTTAGTCGGGTTGCCACGGGAACAGCGGTAGAAGAGTTATCTATCCATGATACATCTCGAAACTATACTCCTGAATTTATTGAATTGTTGAAGCCTTATTATTTATATCTCTGAATTTCCGGAAGCATAATCGTTCAGGTATTCGAAATATGAAGTAAGCTGCCCGTCTTTTGTGATGGTTGCTTTATCTATCATTTCATTCTGAGGCTCGAGCAGGGCTTCAAATACATATTTCATCAGCTGGTCACCAAAATACTGGGAGGCATCTCTTGGTAGTTCGTTAGGAAGATTGCCTACACACATCATATCTACTGTTTCTTTGAGATAAGGTTCTGTGCGTTGCATGGTTGCCTTATCAACTCCATATACCGGTTTTTCTATGGTACTATCACCCAGGTTGCAGGGGATAGATCCTTGTTCATCATCTGTAATATCTGCGATGACTTTGATATTGAAGTTTTCTTTTTTCAGGTCTTGTGCCTGGAAAAGGGGAGGAATATTATGATCCCAGTAAATACCATTAATCAGGATATCACTTACTGTTACATAAGGCAGAAACCTGCATTCATAGCTTTCGGGATGTTGGTGAAAGTCGCTCCGGCTGTATGTCTTATCATTTTTTCTCAGATAAAGCTCTCCGGCTTTTAACTGAGTATAAACCGGATAAGCATATTGATTGATGAGATATTCTTCTGGTGGAATGTATTTGATACCCAGTAATCCCATGATCTCCAGGGCTCCTGCAGCCACTCTTCCGGAGCCGGTAATGATAATCTTTATAGGAGGAAGCTTAATGCCGAAATAATGGCCTATAAGGGCCTGAAAATCGTGCATGGTATATACCCTCTTGAAGTGGAAGCTATGCGTTTTTTCGCCATAGGCCATTAATCCATTATGCGCACCAACGACGCCTGCAAAGAAACCAAAGCCGAGAATTCTTTGTCCATCCGGATGCACCAGGCATTCATAATCGACCAGCGTAATATTTTTTTGTAGGATAGCCTGCAACATTTTCTGGTTATGAGGTTGCTTTTTCTTGGTATGACTGAAAAAGAGATATGTTTTGCCTGGAATTAATTTTTCAGGAGGAATTTCTTTAATGCCAAATAAGATCTGGCAATTGGATAAATCTTCCTGCAGGGGAATTCCTTCCCGGCTATATTCTTCATCGCTGAAAGCCCGGATGGTGGAAGGTTGCACGTATATACGCACCTTAGGGAAGTGGTGCATAATCCACTGACATTGTTTTGGGGTAAAGGCAACGCGATTATCGTGGGGGTGTTTTTCTTCGCGAATCAGGCCTATATGTATGAGGTTCTCCATTTTTTGAAATTACGATATTTCCCTGAGCCAGAAGGAGGGACAGATTTGAGAAATTTTTAAAATAATTTTTTAAAGATGTTGGAGTTTCAAAAAGAGTACCTATATTTGCATCCCGTTTCGGCGGAATAGTTCTTCAAAGTATTGCCCAGATGGCGGAATTGGTAGACGCGCTAGACTCAAAATCTTGTTTTCGAAAGGGAGTGCAGGTTCGATTCCTGTTCTGGGCACCACAAAGGCTTGTAAGTATTTGACTTACAAGCCTTTTTTGTTTGTATGATTGTCAAATTTCTCCGCTTTTTCCCGCTTTCAACCACTATTGTTGACAAGCATTTGACAAGCAAAATGACAAGCAGAATTTTTCTTCTATCATGGCTACTACAAAGCATTCCACTCGTAGCCTCTTCACAAAAAAACAAACGTCAAACCAAAAACACAAGAAGAGCGAAATCACAATAGCGAAACGAAAAAATTGCTGGAGGAAAGAAGGAGCAGGCTATCAATTACTCGTCAGATTTTACGAAAACAGTATGACCGGTTAAAACCTGAGCAGAGAACAGGACTTGTTTTCAAATCACCTGATCTAAGAGCTTGTAATTATGCGTTGGAGGTCTGGTGTAAAAATGCAGGGATAACTGGCATTGCTATTTTATTGCAGGATAATCAGGTAGAAGCTGTAACTGTTGTAATGTTGATGGGGGTAAGTAAGATGAAGCATGTACTGGCTACATATAGGCACTTAAGACCGAAGAATGTAGAGGAGGTATTACGCAAGTTACCTATGCCAATTGATAGTAGTCAAGATGAATATCCGTTTCCCTGGGAGTGGAGCCAACAAATGAGTGTTATAAACACAGGAGGGCTTTGTCAATAGAGGTTTCGGGTTTTAACTGTTTTCTTAAAACCTGAAATATAATTGACGTAATTGTACTATTGTCAACTTTTTTTTTTATTTACCTTTAGCAAGATAATTAGTCCAAGCCATTGTTTTTTGGTTATCTGATCAGGCAAGCGTGTATTTTCTTTGTGGGCAATTATCATTAGTTAACCAGAAAGCAATTGTAAATTATATATTGCTGCCAACAGCAAACCTGAACATTTTTCTCTTTTAAATTACTGTGTAAGATTGAATGGTGTGGAAGTGACCGAAGATAATTACGCTTACTGCCGCGCCATGTTTGCCAATGTGTTCAGCGACTTCTATCTCTTCAGTGATGATGTTCAATTTCTTTAATCCCGTGCTGCGCGCAGATATCATCCGGTCCTGCCACCAATATTCATCTTTCTAACAAAAATTACTATATGCTATATTACCCTCTATTACCTGCTGAAAGAACTACTGTTAACCCATTTCTACGACATCTTATCAAAATATTACTGTTGTTGTTATTGCTTCTTCATTCTTCATTACAGACACTATACGCACAGGCGCCCGCAGCAGCTGATATCAGTGGAACCATTGTGAACAGCGAAGGCACACCCCTGCGCGATGCCGTAGTGTTGCTGAAAAGAACTGCCGACTCGGTTATTTATAAAACAGCCCTGAGCAATGAGCAAGGCGTTTTTGCCTTCAGTGCTGTAAAAACAGATAACTATTTTATAGAGATCAATATCCTTGGGTTTGAAAAATTGCGCCGCTATAATTTACAGATGAGCAGTGCCGCTATCTCACTCGGGAAACTACCGCTGCAGATCGCTTCAAATAATTTAACTGGTGTGGAAGTACGAGCCAGAATACCACTGATAGAACGACAGATCGATAAAACGGTGGTGAATGTAGAGAATAGCATCATCTCGGAAGGCGCCAACGTGCTGGAAGTGATGCAACGCTTGCCAGGCGTGCAGGTGGATCAGAACGGGGCGGTCGCCATTAACGGCAAAAGAGGGGTAATGGTATTTATGGACGGCAAAGCTGTGATGATGTCGCCGGAAGATATTGCGGACCAGCTCCGTGGGATGGCCTCTTCCAGTATTTCGAAGATAGAGATCATTGCCAAACCTGGCGCACGCTATGACGCTGCCGGCAGCGGTGGTATCATTAACATCGTCAGGAAAAAAGTGAAGAAGGAAGGCTTCAATGGTAGCGTGAATGCCGGTTTTGGGCAGAGCTACTACAGCAGGTATAATGCCGGTTTTAATCTCAGCTGGAGAAGCAAATATTATAATTTCTTCTTCAACGGGTCTTATCAGAACAATAAAAATTTTTTCATCAATCATATTACGAATGATATCCTGAACAATGACGGATCTGTTAAGACCAGGCAACATGCGGATAATGATATCACCCGCGTAACAGAGGCCTATAACCCGGCAATTGGCGCCGAGTTTTATTTGTCGAAGCGGACTACCTTGTCGCTCACGGGTATCGGTGGGCTTCAGTTAGCGAAGAACACGACTGATTCAAAGGCGGTTGATTATGACGGCAAATTGTCAACAGGTAGCCAGGATTTTAACAGCATCGTGCACGACAAACCCTTTAACTACACCCTGTCCATGCATCTGGCACACAAGATAGACAGTACTGGCAGGGAGATCTCCGGTGACCTGGACTACTCCAATTACTGGAGCCGGGCTAACCAGGACATCAAAAACCGTTATTACGATGTCAACAGCACACTTAAGAATGAGGAGAACAGTTTCTTCGATCAACACCGTAAATTGAATATCTATGCCGCCAAAATAGATTATATCCAACCATTGAAAAATAATGCCAGACTGGAATTTGGCTGGAAGTCGAGCTACGTGGATATCAAAAACGACAATAAATTCTTCAACAAGGTAGGCGGTCAGAATATCATAGATTCATCGAAGTATGATAATACATTGAACCAGGAGAACATTAATGCGCTCTATGTCAACCTTAATAAAGAATATGAAAAGCTGAGCTTCCAGGTGGGGCTGAGGGCAGAGCATACGTGGAATATCAATGAGCAGCAGGTGCAGCAATTCCGTCTGGAAAGAAACTATGTGCAATTGTTTCCGTCACTGTTTATTGACTACAAACTAAACAAGAACCAGACACTGAATATGAAGATCAGCCGGCGTACCGACCGGCCGGTATATTCTCAGCTCAACCCATTCCGGCGGCCGTTATCGCCGACACTGTTTTATGAGGGGAACCCTAATCTGCAGCCGCAGACCTCTGTGAACAGCGAGCTTACGTGGGCGTATAATAACCAGCTTTTCATTACCTTCGGCTATGATAATTTCCAGAACTACATCGGAACGGTGCCACGGCTGGACAGTAATCTGGTAACGATCACCCGTCTGCCGAGCAATATTCATGGTTCCTATTCTTTCAACTTCGATATAGTATATACGAAACAGTTATTGCCCTGGTGGAATACCTCCAACGCTATCTCTTTTTACCGCCAGGCATTCAAGGGTATGGAAGATGATTTTGTACTGAATAACAATGGTATCCTGTCTTTTAATTTTGATGCCAACAACACTTTTATTTTAAGTAAAACATTTTCTGCCGAGTGTAGCTTCAGGGCGGTATCGAAACACCGGGTGATCGCTACTACTTTCGGTGGCTATTACATTCTCAGTGCCGGTGTCAAACAGATGGTGTTTGGCAACAAAGGATCGGTGGCGCTCAAAGTCACGAATATTCTGCAATCAGAAGATGAGGGATCTACCTACGGTTATAAAAACCTGAATCAGTATTGGCTGATCAACTTTTATTCGAGAGCTGCTTCGATCAACTTTACTTACCGCTTCGGGAAAGGTAAAGCGCCGAAAATGCGTACAGAAAGCGGTTCCGCTGATGAACAACAGAGATCAAGAGGTGGGAGTAACTAAACCATTTGTGAAAAAAATTATGAAACAAATAAAAAAGATCAACAGCAGTGCCCTGTTTCCAATGGTGGCGCTGATCGTTCTGGTATTTGCGTTCTAACAGCAGACGTTTGAGGTGCCACCGCTGGGTAAGCTGTTGGACCCTTTTGTCTGTGCCGTGCAAAACGAAGAGTAGCAGAAGGATGGACTATTGCAGCTGCATGCCGGCAATTTTCCCATCCTATGTTTTTGTGAACCTTAATAACACTCAGGAATATTTCTCGGCGATTGATGCTGATGGTGCTATGAGTTATGTTAAAATGGGTAAGCTTGCATACCGCGTACCACAGACGGTGATAGACAGTTTGAATATCGTGGTAGGACAGGGAGAAAACTTGGCGGTTGCTACCGATCATTATCTGCCTGATGAAATAGTTTTCATTCAGAATTGGCCATTAACCGGGTTGTCTTGCGAAGTAATTAAACACAGTGGAAAAACAAAGGTCCTTGTAAGGGTATATATATTGAACAGAAATGTAATTGCTAATATGTCGCTGCAGATGTTGCAAAATTATTGGTCAGCTGGCATAGACGCAAAGCAGCAGCAGACGCAGAGAAAATAAGAAAGCATAAAAGAGCGAAATTGATGATAATGGTTTATATTATAATATGAGTATACCGGAAAATCATCAATCCTATCATGATTACTAAAATAGACTAATTCACCCAGTTCCTGTTATGCTGCTGAAAAAAATCATCTGTAGTGAAACTGGTAATGATTACACTATAGTAATTCTTCGAAGTATTTGCACGAAAATGTTTCTATCGAGATCCATGAATTCAAATTTTTTGGGATTGTCTGGACAGATCGACCATTACAGTAGAAGTATAAGAAAATATGTAATTAAAATATTATATGAAGAATTCTGAAAAACAGTTTATGTTTAGATTTTATATCAGATTCTTATAAGGCATTTCAGGTTATCTAGTGGCGTAATGGAGCAATTGCAAAGGTCGTGTTTAAGCCAAAGAGTACGACTGACTTTAAGATTGTAAACGAGGTGAAACAGCTGCTCCATCAGGCGAGTGGTAATTATATTCAAAAAAAACCAGTATTAGTAATATAGAATTGTTTTGGAACATTATTCCAGTCTGGAACAATGAATGATCTTTTCTTTTTCAAAAAATGGAAATGAAAATATAGATATTCTTTTTTCTCATTAAAATTAAACAATTTGCCATTGTTCCAGCTAAGTGTGTCATTCCACTCGCTGAAATTCCCTTGATTATCTAACTTATTTTGCTCAAGTACAAGATTTTCGAAATAGATTTTCAGAGAATTTGTCTTCTCTAACCGCTTTACCACATGTGTCATGCTGTCTATTTTAGCAGGGATTGCTGTAATTGGAATACCTTTTAATAAATGTTTCCAAATCGAATTGCATTCATCAAAAGAGAAAATAGTATTGCTTTGAAATACATATTTATAATGAGTGCTTTCAGTAAACAGATTATTTACTTTCGAACAATTTCTAAAGATGGTAAAATGACCTGTTAGGTACTCCTTTTTTGCTGTTATTATATCGTATTCATTCAGAATATTAACGTTTATAAAGGCTTTTAGATTTCCCAATATTAAATCGATATCCAATATTCCCCAATATTGAAAATCTTTAATATAATCTTCGAATATCAATCCATATGCTGGTTTGAGATCACATATTTTGTATGGTTCTGTAATTTGAATATTAAATCCTAATTTTAGAGAGGCTAGACTATTGAAATCGTTTAGCGTAAATGCATTGAAATAAATATTATTTGTTTCAATAGTAACTGGATTGTCAGAGAAAAAGATAAATGAAAAGTCGGAGTTATATGAGCATGTTTTGATAAATATATTAAACCACCTAGGCAATTTGCCAAAGTATGGGATAATAAAAGCAACTTTGGGAAAGATCATTACTTATTGTGTTAATTGTTCCTTCAGATTATTAGTAATTGTAACAGCAATCCATTTGGCAAAAGAGGTACTGTTTATATCGGGCAGATTCAAATGATATTGTAGCATAGATAATATGATATTGTAAGAGTCCATTAAGGATGCATCATTAAAATGCTTACGTAAAAGACTTTTCCACTCAGATATCCAAATTAAAGAGCTGTCTTCTTCCCAAACTTCAAGATAGATTTCATTAATAGCAGGTAAATTTTTTTCATATACTTTTTCTATATAGCCAGATATTTTATTTTTTTCACTTTCTTTAAAAAAGTATCTTTCCTGGTATCTGGACTCCACAGTCGCTATAAGCTGGTTAATAGTATTAATTATTTCTTTATTATCGCCTGTAAGTTTAATCTTAAATAAAACAAATAACAGATAAATTGTAAATGAAAAACAGGTTTCTTCTTCTATCAGATCTTCCTCAAATTCTTTTAGTATTAATGCCGAAATAAATGTCTGTACATCTATATATTGGTCTTGCCACTCTTCCATTACATCTGGAAGGTTAATATTTTCTACTATTGAATTATTGGGATAATTCATAAAAAATTGCTTGATTGGATGAGCTATCTCCTTTGTCTCAGATGGTTTTTCGGTTAAATAGGTCTGGAGACTTTTCCTGATAAAATCCATAAATTCATCTATAGTAAAAGCATTTATTCTGAAAGACAAGCGAATATTATCTCCTTTGTCGGTATTACAATACAGCAATACAGATTCAATTGCATCCCCATTTCGGACCTTAAGTTCTTTTAATAGAGGATTCAGGCAGTTCCGAAAAAATAAGTGCCATTCTGCCTGGTTATAATATACTGATAAGTTGACGATATTTCTTCGTAAGTCATTCATAACAATTAGGTTTATTTTAAAGTCAGAGGTTCAGTAATATTAAAATTTTTGTAAATAAAATCATTTCCAAACCCATGTACATTGACTATCATTTTATTTTCCTGCATGTTCGATTCCATAATTTGCTTGTTGTAAAATTGACTAAATATAAAGATCGCAGTTTGTATCATTGAAGGATCTGATATCTCGTAAAACAGGTTTTGGGTATAGGTACTTTCCCAACCAAGGTCATCTCCGGAGAAAATAAGTCTGTCTGTATTATCCCCTTTTTCGAGTATATTTATATATTCTTCTTCACGTTGCCATTTCCCTTCTTTTATTAGTTGCATTATCTTCCTAGGTTGATGATCTTCAACAATAGCACGATTAAAAGAGTGATCTTTAAAAAGAAATACAAATTCGGAGGTCAAGGGATCAATGTGTCTTAAAAGAAACTTTATCAGATTATTTATTGTATATTCCTGTGAAAGACGGTCTTTGTCAGAATGATAAATTGCGGAGAGAAAGTTTTTATTCTCAATCAAAACCCTTTTCACTCCAAATAGCTCTAAACGATTGATAAAGTCATAATCTTCAAATCCATAGCAATGCATACGCTCATCGAATCCTTTAATCTGTAGGAAGTCGGATTTTCGCACACAGATTCTTCCCAAAGCATCTTTGCCCACAACTCCACCTTTTTCTTTATCCAATGTATTCAGGCAAATGTTTGGATCATTGCTGAATGATTGGTTTATGTATGAAGCAAAACCTTTACCGGTATAATTATCTGCATCAATATTGCAAACAATATCTCCATTAGCTAATTTAAAAGCCAGATTACGACTATGACTTCTATGAAAGAATTGTGGAGTACTCGTTTTCCAGTAAATCAGCTTTTGGCTTTGAATATATTCCTGAAGATTTTCTTTTATGTATTCTTCTAGTCCATCTGTTGAATTATAATCAAGCAAAACAAATTCCAGCTGTTCATAATCTTCATTATCCCTGATATTTTTAATAAGTGTGTCTTTAATATGGTGAAGCCGATTCATTGATACCGTACAGAATGAAATTTTATGATTTGGCATTTGAGTTAATTTTTGATTTTAGCATTAAGAATAGTTACTTTCAATTAGCTTAATCCTATAGCTTCATCCCAATTTAGATAACAATCCGATTGTAGTGATAACAATAAAAGACCTAAGCCTGATAGACCGGCCAGTCCATAATCTCCGGCCCATTTATCTTGTAGATTATAGGTGTTGAAAAGATCCATTTCAAATTGTTTTTTTTCATTTACAAAAGGGGTGAAAATGGCGTTTATTAAGTTACCGATATCTTCTTTATATGCCATTTTCTTTGTTTTATGATAAACCCTTATTAGAGATTGTATGGTACGTATTGTATAAAAGAGGTATTTTCCTCCATTCATATGTATTCCTTTATTTAAAATTTTACTTATATGCCCTTCGATATGTGTCTTGTTAAAAATGTTATGGGGATTTAACTCTAAATCCGAAACGAGCCATAAAGCATATGATAACTCTAATATGAGGCAATCCAGCAAATAACTGTAATTACCAGAATTTATCTTATCGTAATAGTGATCTTCAATAAGCCGTAAACAAAAATCTATTTTACAAACATTTTCTTTTAGCAATGCAGTAGTGACATTTGGATATATACCTAATCTGTAAACTTTATTGAGAAAAATTATAGATTGAGAGATATCCCTAAGTATACTATAATAATGCGGAACCTCACCATTCTTTAATAAATTCTCTATCTCATGGAAATGATACATCCGTAATTCTTCCATCCAATTTTCCTTATTGATATCTATTTCATTGATGATCCTTATAATATCAATTTTAATCGTAGTAGCTTCAAAAGAAGCTTCACTTTTCTGTAATTGTTGAAGCCGGTTACATAGATAAATACCTTTTCCAATTTGACCATGGAATAAGTCAATATTTGTTGGAGAATAATGGATAATAGGGGCATTGAACCTAGTTATAATAAAGTCGTTATCTATGTCTATATACTCATTCGTAGTCAAATAACTAAGTCCCCACCCTATTCCTGATATCCCTAATGCCAATCCTCTGTTTTTATACTCAATATCGGCGACAATATTGAGTATAGCCTTGTCGGCAAGCTCATTGTACTTCTCATTTTTACTGAATTTGGCATAATTATAAAACAGGATGGCGACCCCCATTTTTCCTGAGTACAAACTGTTATCAATTCTCATCAGATTGTGGGACAATGCTTCACACATTGAGTCTAGTAAGATATCTGTTATTCTTGTCAGGTTCATAATTAATCACAATTATGTTAAAGGTTAAGTTGTTCTTTTACCAGTTTGTAGTATTCTCCTTCATTTGCAATTAATTCATTATGAGTTCCGCATTCAACAATTCTACCTTCCCGCATAACTACTATTTGATCTGCATTTTTTACTGTACTTAATCTATGTGCTACAATTACCACTGTTTTACCAGAAAGGAACTCCTCAAGATTTCCTACTATCTCTCTTTCATTATGGGCATCCAACGAGTTAGTAGCTTCATCAAGGAAAACATAATCAGGGTTTTTATAAACTGCTCGGGCGATTAATAATCGCTGTTTTTGTCCTTGGCTAATCCCACTACCATCTTGCCCTATTTTTGTATTAAAAGTAAGAGGAAGTTTATCTATGAATTCTTTTATATTAGCTACTTTGACAGCTTTTAACAGCTTTTTTTTATCCACTATATCATCACTTATAGCAATGTTATTAGCGATTGTGTCAGAAAAGAGATAACCATCCTGAGATACTATCCCACATTTATCTCTCCAGAAGGAGTGATGAATATTTTTCAAGTTGGTTTCTCCAATTCTAAGCTCACCTTCTGTAGGCTCATATACTTTAAGTAATAACTTCAATAATGTTGTTTTGCCTGATCCACTTAGTCCTACAATAGCGGTTTTTTTCCCTTCTGGAATTTTAAGACTGATATTTTCTAATACTTTAGGAGAATGAGGCCCACCATAAGAGAATGTTACATTTTCTAAAATTAAAGTTTTATTGAATGGAAGCTCAGTTACCAATTCAACATCGGCTTCTATTTCATCCTTCTTGTCATGGATTTCACTTAATCTTTCCAGACTGATTTTAGCATCCTGAAATGAATAAATTAATCCAATCAACTGAGAAATAGGACCATTTAACTGGCCTACGATATAAGATATTGACAACATCATGCCTAATGTCATGTTCCCATCAATGACAGCTTTGGCAGCCATGTAAGAAATGAGGATGTTTTTAATTCTATCGATGAAAAAAGCACCGGTTTGTTGATATTGTCCTAGGGCAAGCGATTCTACTGAAATTTTAAATTGTCTGGCCTGTACACGTTCCCATTCCCATCTTTTTTTCTTTTCACAGTTCTGTAATTTTATTTCCTGTACTCCATTCAGCAATTGTAGTAGTACACTTTGATTTGAGGCCGCCTGGTTGAAATGTTTATAATCTAGTGCTTTTCGCTTTTTTAGGAAAATTGCTGTCCAGAGGATATATAAAGTATTTCCAATGAGAAATATGAAGAAGATTTTTATACTATAGAATATCAGTAATATTCCAAAGATTACGAAATCGATAATGGAGAAAAGAATATTCAGTGCTGAAGAGGCTAGAAAACTCTGTATTCGGCTATGATCTCCTATGCGTTGAAGTAAATCTCCAATCGTTTTATTATCAAAAAATGAAAATGGAAGTTTTAATAATTTTATTAAAAAATCAGAAATTATAGAAATACTGATTCTTGTACCCATATGAAGGAAAATCCACCCCCTAATGAAGTCAACTACAACAGTGGCAGTATATAAAAGCAGTTGAGAGATTAAGATGAGATTTATAAATGAGAGGTTTTTATTATTGATTCCAATATCAATAATGGATTGAGATAGGAATGGGAAAACTAGTGCTAAAATGGTACTTATAAGCATACCAACATACAATTGTAAGAAGAATTTTTTGTATGGTTTTAAGTATGAGTAAAAGTATAGTAGCCCTCTTTTTTCATTTTTTTCTCCCTCTTCTTCAAAAAAAGAAGGAGTTGCCTCAAGAAATAATGCGACACCAGTATCTTCGCCTTTATTTTTTGTACTGATCCAGTTTTTCTTAAATTCGTCATGCGATAGTTTTACTAGTCCATGGTTTGGATCGGCAATATGTACATAATTTCTGTCGAGTTTATAGACAACTACAAAATGATTTTGTTTCCAATGGGCAATAAAAGGTAAAGGGGCTTCTTCTTTTAGATTTTCAAATGGAAGAGTAGCTGACAATGTTCTGAACCCTATTGACTCTGCAGCTTCGCTTATGCCTAAAAGAGAAACGCCTTCCCTTGTTATGAAAGATTTTTCTCTTAAAGATTGAAGGGAATAATTCCTGCCGTAAAACGTTGAGATCATTTGTAAACAGGTTGGTCCACAATCCATTTGATCTAGCTGTCTGAAAAACGGAAATTTTTTAGGGATCATTTTGTTATCTTAATAGTAAACTTATTAACGGGAGGCAGTATCAATCAACGATCTGATATTGTTAAAAATTCTCTCGATCAATCTCATATCCCGCGTTATAATTTCTGCATTTCCCTGCATTTCTTGTTTGAATTCTAGGTGCTTATTTTGGGTAGTTAGCAACCCATCAGACAAAACAACATATACAGTATAAACGTTATTAATTGGAACTAGAGAAATAGACTTAATTTTACCTACCAGCATTCCAAATTCATTGTATGGATAGTTGTCCACTTTAATATTAACCTGCTGGCCTATTTCTAATTTACCGGAACCTGAAATGAGTACCATTGCCTGAACCATAATATTTTCCGGTCCTACATCCGGCACAATTTTCATTATTTCCTGATTGTTGTTAACAAATTGATTATCTGTCCATAAATTTGCAAAAGTTGCAGTGCCATTATATTGTGATATCAACAAATACTTTTGCTTCCATTCAGATAATATGCTTTCTAATTGTTTAAGAGAATTTTGTAATGATATATGCAAAGCACTTTTAAGTTGAAAATTTGAATTTGTTACCTGTTTTATTTGGTTCGAAAGTTGTTCGGCCTGAATATTATTATTGATTAAACTAGAATTAATTTCTTCAAGAGCTAATTGAGATTGAAACAATATTCTTTTTGAATTATCTAATTCCAGTGATGCAAATACTTTTTCATTTACCAACATAGAATCCAAAAGAAACTTCCTTCTCGTAATACTTTCATCATTCAGATAAATTTGTTTCTTGATGTTAATTTTCTCGTTGATCTTATGTAACGAAACAATCTGGTTATTGAGTGAGGCGATCTGAATGGAATCTATTTGAAATCTGCTAAAAGCTTTAATATCTTCAATACTTTTCAATAAACTATTATAATAAACTTGCAATTCACCCAGCCTAAGGTTTTTATCGAAGTAGTCTGAATTCAGGATTGAGTCTGTTTGATTGCTGCCAAGATTGAGCTGTTCCAGTTTCATGCTAAGATATTGAACAGCTTCAAGGTCAGTTGTGTTTTTAAGATAACCTAATACCTGACCCTTTTTCACCCTATCATTGTCCAAAACAAGCAACTTTATTTCACCTGCCGAACGGGCAATAATGCTTATCGGTGGGGGAAAAGTAGTTAATGTTACTCTTGAATAAACAATGTCTGGATATTTAATTATGCAAGCCATTAAGAGTAGACTTAAAATAACAAAAAAGATACTAGTTATACCATATCTAATTACCCAATGCGGTATATGCCCAATTATTTCCTGCACTTCCTGGCTCCTTAATTCAATTTTTTCATGCTCGTCCATAATATTTTAGTATACTTTATCAAGAAGTTTTAGAAGTAGAAATGCAATAAAAGCTTCGTCAATGTTTAAGATGCCCAATCGGTTATTAGTCATATGTATGTAACTTCCATATATAAAAATGATTTTATACGATTCCTGTACTTCAAAGTTCCAGTCTGCAAACAATTTTCCCTGATACAAAAGTTTGTTTAAGTCCTTATGTGTTTTTTTACTTGTTGTGATCCAACTTTTTGCCCATCCAATATTTTTAAAATCTTCATTCCGGATTTTTGATAAGAAATTATCCAAACCTATTCCTAAATTTTTTTTTTGCTTATCATAATTATTTTCGAATGCCTGAATAATTGTTTCCGATTTTTCTAAATATGATGTATTATCAATATTTTTCAATATCTGAGTAGCACTAAATAACCAACTTTTAAATACATCCTGAAGTAATATTTCCGCTTCCGATCTGCAAAGTCCGGTTGACATAATAAAACATAAATGCATTTTTAACGCAAATCCGATTGCCCAGGAATTGTAGTCTTCTGACTTATAAGTTATTGCTTTTAGTATTGTTTGAGAGGATGAATAAAACTGAGTTTCAGCAATCGTCATTGCTTGTTCTTCTCCATACCTACTATATTCTGGTTCATAGTCTTGGTATACATATTTTAGGATATTATAGTGTATAACATCCTCTATTTGCAGAGAATTGAGCCATAGCTCCAATTGTGGCTTTACATATCTTTCGATATTATGAGAACTACCATAGAATCGAAGTCGAATATGTGGACCAATATCACTGTATCGAATAAAGAAATATTTATCAATGTACTTTTGCCTCTTTAACTTCCTGGCTAAGGGTAAAACCCTCTTTGATAAATAATATTCAAATGATCCTTCAAGATATATGTATACGGCTAACCATTTTTTTAAATTCATACCATATCTCTTTAATTATACCATTGGAACAAAAATTCAGAAACATACTTTTCTTCATTTACTTTTACCAAATGTTCTGAAGATGGCAGCATTTCTTCTACTATAAGTTCATCACTTACCCTGGTTAATAGTTTTGTTAGTACCATAACTAAAATCGGACTTTTAAAATTGATGTATTGAGGCTTGTAATCATCTCTTTTTTGAATGATTTTAAGATCAATTTCATCATTACTACCAGCTTGAATTTTGTTTATTCTGACAAATACTTCATCAGGTAAATTATTTTTATACTTCCATTGAATGATTGTCTGGTAAATTTCCCAATCCGTACTTAATCCTGTTAATATTGGTAGTGCCTGCAGTTTAATTTTCCAAGTCTTTCTCTGTATAATTATTTTATTATCGATAGAAATTCGTGGATGAAGTATGATATGTTCGGAATAGTTGACATTTTGCTCTTTGAATCTTTTGTCATAGAAACCGTTAACAGTATCATGAATAATATATATAGGAGATGGTGGTTTTGTAGAGAACAGATCTAACAACCTGAATAGTGGTGAACGGCCCAAATGAGCTTGAAATCCAAGATCATGGACATAGACTCGTTTATTTAAAATAGTATGAAATAAAATGAGCTCATCCAGGTCTTTATCATACTTTACAGAAAGTCCGGTGACAGAAATCTGTTTATCCGCTTCCAGAATATTATGTCCTCCAGGTACCTGGATCTCATAGTTGAGTAAAGTTGGATGAACATTAGCTGTAAAATAACTCGCATCAGTATTTTCAAGGTAGATATCTTCGCCCGCATGGGCAGTATTCCAATCTCTTAGTATATCAGTTATCGCTTCTTGTTCAAACAGATGAAGGAATCTGCTCATAAACTTTCCATAACCATGTACTATTCCACTACTTATCAGAGCTTTGGAAGCAATTGTGGGATCGTATGAAATAATTGGTTGTATAAAACAGGATATTGATGATTTACTTTCTGGTAGAATATCCTTTTCGGTAGTCCGCTTATAGGCGTCAAGTAAAAATTCTGATGATATGTCAATGGAATGGTCACTATTCAAATGATGTTCTGAGATTGAATTTTTGAGTGCGTCCGAATAAGTTATATATTGTTCATATAATTTTTCAAGTAAATTTTCTTTTTTTTTATCCTGCTTTTGATGGATTTGGTACTTTTCATAAAAAGTAAGTATATCTATACTTTTTTTATCTGAAAAATTCTCTAAATAAAATTTCTTAATGCTCTCTCGCCTTTCATAAGAATAATCCCATATAGCACATATGTTGTTAAGCTGATTGGCGACCTCAATTGTATTTTTAACGAATGTTTCATCTATTTGCGTTGGCAAAGAGAATTTGCAATCTTCATAGATGAATGATTCTTTTTTGATTAGTAGGAGTGTATTTTTAGTATGTTTGAATTTAACAGTATCCTCATCTACTTTTTCTTTTTTTATACTATTTAATTTATCTACATCTAGTTTAGCGTTAGCCAGAAAATCAGACATTAAATTTCTTTCTTCTTTATTAAGTCCGGCGGCTTCATGTAATGCCAAATACGAATCCATGAACAATTTATATGCTTTTTTTATTATATCCCCTCTTGTTTGTACATCTGCCTGTATATATTGATCAAGTATTTCCTTTATTTCTATTAATGTTGATTTTAATGCTTGGATAGGTTGGTTTTCGCGATAGTTATCTAATAATATTATGAGTTTATGACTCCAATTGGGATCGGTACCGGCAATTGGGATATGAAACTCTAGTAACCCATATTCAAACAACTCTAATAAAAATGATGTAATCTGTAATTCTTGCTCATTTCCAATAGTTCCCAACAAGTCATTATAAATTTCGAAATACTGTATCGGCTTTTGATTAACTTGGTCAACTATATATTCAATCACCTCAGACCTATTGATATGTTGAAATGCTTCTGAATTGTTAGAATTAATCAAAAATTTGTAAGTATTTGTCTCTTTTGTGATTGTTGGGTTCAATCTGACAAATAATTTATTATAGAAAGGTTCATAACTGAGGAGAATATTCAGTAAGTGTTGGTATAAATAGTTGTTTAAACGGATTTGACTTGCAGGTGAATTATCAACACAGTTGTTATCAATTGTAATTGGTATACCATTTAAAGAAGTGTTTTTTGCAAAACCTACTTTGGTAAATGCGCTGAAAGGTGTCGTTTTGGTAGCTGATCTTACAAAATATTTGGCCAGTGCATATTCAGTTTTACTTTCTTTACTACTACGCTGATTAGAGTTGTAAACTTTACCGGCTTCGGTAAGTAAATCCCAACTTGCAAGTAAAAGCCCGCTTACAAAGTTTTCGTCCTTAATAATCGCACTGAATTTTTTTTGAATTTTATTGTATTCATCACTGAATTCTGATTTTCCCAATTCTATTAATGAATTAACTTTATGTTTAAGATTTAAATACTTTGTTAACCTTTCCTTTAATGGAGGGGATGGTAGATTGTTAAGTATTGTTACTTCTTTCTCTGTAAGAGGTTTATCATTATATATTTTTCGCTTAATATTGATTAATGAATTTCGTTCCAATTCATTTATTTGTGTAATTTGTATAAACAATTCATCACAAATCGTATTCTTCATTTGTGGAAGCAAACTTAAAGAATAACATATTTCCAGTACAATATTGTAGATTTTATTACATTCCAAATCGGCAACTTTATCATAGGTTAACCCACCGATTCGTACCATAGATAGAGGGAATATTTTCATACATTAATATTTAAATACTACTTTACCAAACTTGTTACTTTCAGAGAATGACCTGTGAACAAATTTACCAATGTTTGAAAAGTCGAACACTGAATCAATAACAATATTGAACTCATTATCTTGAAAACCGGAAATAGCGTTTATAAGGTCCTGTTTCTCTCCAAGACAATTTCCAATTATTTGCGCATTTCTGATTGTTAGGTTAATCATTAATTCTAAGATCGACTGAACGGATTGATTGGAGTTTGGTTTGTTTTCGTATGGCATTTGTTCAAATATTCCGCAAGTAATATATTTCCCTCCATAATGGAGAGAAGAGATCAATTGTGGAAGATAGACATCTGAAAAAGGGTCCACTATTATATCAAATCCAGAACGTTTCTCTATTTGAATTTTAAGTTGTTCGCTATTCAGCATATTGTAACGATCTTCCATAATAATAACATCATCGGCGCCCAAATCCTTCAGCTTCTGTATACACTCTTTTCTTGAAGTACATACACATATCTTTCCAACTTTATTTTTGATGGCACTTAGTATAGATAATGAGGTACTGGAGGTACCTGAGGTTATTAGAATATCTTCATCTCCTCTTAAATTTAGCTTGTTGATTATACCAAAGGAAGTTTGTGCTCCAATAGTAAATGCACCCCCAATTTCATCAGACATAGATTCAGGAATACTAATTAGCTTTGAATAATGAAAGACTTCATATTCTTTAGATGAACTATTGGTTCCTACACCTGGATAAACATTTGGGAATCCTGAATAGGGATATGCATAGTTAGGGATTACACGATCGCCGACTTTTAAAGTCTTCACCCCTGGACCAACTTTTTCAACTATACCACAAAAATCCGATCCAATTGGCCAATAAGATTGATTACCCTGATTCTGTAAATACCTGGCAGCTGTAAAGCACAGAGCTTTATCTCTGAAATTTAATGAGAAAGCTGTTTTTCTAACATATACTAAATCTTCATTTTCAATATAAGTACTATTGAATTCTGAATTAGGAACATCTAATAGTGATAGATATACAGGTATTCCATTTATATCAATTTCATCTCGACTTATTATTTCACATTCTTCAGGTTTTAAGTTGAAAGTATCTTTAGAAACAATTGCAAGTGCTCGCATAATAATTTATTTTACTGTTATTGGTTTACAAGGGTTAAATTTTCCATTTTTACAGGAGTTACTTTAAATCCCTTTTTTCTAAGCTGAACTATCAACCCTTCTTTGTACATTAAATGCATAATCCCTACTGCCACAAAATTTCTTTTTTTTCTTAGTAAATCAGGTAAGACTTTAATCCAGGCTTTATTTCTGTCAATGAGTAATTGCTGAATAATAGCTGTATTTTTATATGGGGGGGATGAGGTAAATTGATAGTTTATTTCAAAACTTCGGTACTTTTCAAAAGTTTTTATTTCTTCGACCATTCTTGATATTTCTGGCGTGATTGTACCATTTTGTATGTAATCTACAAGAGCCATTATACTCGTTCCAATTTGCTGAGGTGATCCCCATATTTTTGAATTGTCAATTTTTTTTGTCGGACTAAGGTTATCTAATCCAATAATTTCTTTCCCGGATTTACCTGCGAGATCTTGTAAATAGAAATCGATTGCCTGCTCTTCATTCCCGGAAATTTTTAATAACTTGTTAATATAATCTCCTTGAATAAATGCATATAATCTCCATGCTGGAAACTTTGCGCTATCCAATCTATTCAATGGAATATCACCAATTCCAAATAGATAATTCTGTAATGTTTCATAATCCTTAGCTGAAAATATTGAATCGTATTTCACATAAGTATTGATGTTTTCGTTTTCTGGAGTTGCGATTTTTTCGCTGCCGGATTTGGAATTGAATTCACCAACAATAGCATCTACATTATTAAAGTAAGATTGTACATCCATTAATGAATTCCAAAATGCACTACCAAATAAATGGTTCGTACCAAACAAATAAGAGGGTTGTTTTAACCCATTTCCACTAACTTCCCATAATAAGGTACCAGGAATAGAGTCTTGGCAAAAAGTAGCGGTTGTATTAAACAAACATGTACAAATTATAATCACAATCTTTTTCATCTTGGATGAATTCAATGGTTATTCAAAATAATATGGAGATATGGGGCTGCCTCTATATTAAAGGTAGCCCCGGTTTAAATTAAGCTATTAACCTGTTTGTTGTGGTAACCGTTGTGGTGGTTATCTTGGTACACTCGGTAGAGTTTCCATAAGGAGGCCAGGATTGAGCTTTACTGTAATCAGTATAAATTGTCCATGTAAGAGCAGTAACTGCAGCACTAGCTATGACGCACTGAGGAGTCGTAGTGTAGGCATCATCCCCTCCTTTAGCTGTATGTGCTATTTCGGGTTTAAGCTCTGTGATGAAGCTTTGAACTTTAAGTTCATCAAGTTTGAGTTTTTTTTTCATGTTGTTTTGTTTTAAGGGTAAAAAAAAAGCGTGGAATTAGTTTTCTGAAATGGGAGAGTTAATAGCATAGAAACCCTATATATTCTGTTTAAAGAATATAAACTCAATTAGGATTGCATTCTGCAACAGTAACTATATATTTCCTCCAGTCATATTTGGATTGGGAATAATACAAAATGTATAATCTTGTTAACTAAAATCATCATAACGTAGAATTTTTGAAATCAGATAATCAACTAACAGAAATAACGAAAAGAAAGTATTAATATTCGGGTTGCTAACGACTACAGGGTTCTCAACAGCTACAATTTATTATACGTACACTACTAAACTTATCTACACTTATTTAAATATGCAAAAAAGTAAGGCAACACGTTTATTTTTTTATAGATTTAGTATATCATATTTAATACGAAAGAATGTACTAGTTCAAATATAAACAATCAATTAGCAAAACCAAATATTATCAATGATTTTTTTGTCGGCCCAACCTGATTCCCCTGTATTTGTCTGGCAGCTTCAAATTCTTTTAAGAAACCTAAATTATCTTGGGGTACCAAAGCTCAATATTCATGTACTGTTTGGATATAATCCTTATAAAGGTATAGAACCACTGTGTAGAGAATTTATAAAAGAGTATAACGATATAGCTTGTTTTTTTTCGTATCCCGATATCAGAGATAATAAGTTTTATGTCTCATCTATCCGGCCACACATAGTTAAGCAACATTATTCTGCTAATAAGATAGAAAGGCATGAGACAGTTTTTTATCACGATTCAGATATCTATTTTACCAGACTCCCAAGATTCGATGATGTAGAAGATGATAACACATGGTATGTTTCTGATACTAAAAGCTATTTAGATACTAAATATATCAGAAAGCATGGTGAATATGTGCTTGATGATATGTGTAAAATAGTTGGAATTGATAAATCAACTGTAATATCTAATGATGAAAATGCAGGCGGTGCTCAGTATCTTATTCGGAATGTTGATTATGAGTTTTGGAATAAAGTACAAAGAGATAGTGAGAGACTATTCAGTCATTTACTCTCAAATGAACAAAAATATGCATCGCTGTTTGCAAAAGAGAATGCCATACCGGTTAATGAATATAAGTACATCCAGGCATGGTGTAGTGATATGTGGGCTGTACTTTGGAATGGATTGTTTTATGGACATAAAATAAGGATTAGTAAGGAAATGGAATTTAGCTGGCCAACATCAGATGTTCATGAATGGAACCAAATGTGTATTTATCATGATTCAGGAATACTGGAATCAGACTCAGATAAATATTTTTATAAAGGAAGTTTTAAAGAAAATACACCTATTCATAACGACTGGAATCATTTAAGATCAGACAGCTGTAGTGCTAAGTATGCCAATGAAATTAGCGCTGCAGGAAATAATACTTTTTACAAGCTTGATGATGCTGTATTTGTAATACTTGTGGAAACAGATATTAGTGATAATACTGTGAAATTGGATATTTTCATACGATTTATTACAAGATATTTTCAAACAAATATTTTAGTGATTGAGATTGGCAGCGTGCAAAGGCTGGTTCCAGAAAAATGGGAAATAAATATATCGTATGAGTATTACAACAATCTGTCGACTTTACGAAGCTCTAATTGGGTCAGGAAGTTTAATAACGAAATATTAATATTTCATGACTTAGAAACAATCATATCCCCATACCAGCTATACTCAGCTGCGTGCTTAATCAGACATAAGGTAGCCGATCTTGTAATCCCTTTTGATTCTGGAGCATCAATTATAGCTAATGACAAAATAGAAACATTTTCTAAAGAAACAGATATTCGGATTTTAAATACCCATAATTCCAAGACCACGACTCTGAATAATCTTTATGGGGGAAATACATACCTGATTACAACTGAATTATTTATTAAAGGAGAATACAATAGTTTCCTGTTTTCATCCAATTTATACAATGAGCTGAGCCGAATATCAAGAGCTAAGGTGCTTGGATTTAAAGTGAAAAAAATAAAAGGGAAGTTTTTTATTTGGAATGACCAGAGGGTTCTTAATAATGTTGAAGAATCTTCTGAAATTTTAAGAAATAGTCAAACAGAGGCATTAGAGTTAATCGATTATATACATTCAAACGAGCCGTGATATGCCTAATAAAAAATTAATGTTTAAGGATAAGTACTTAAAATTAGCTGAGTATATAGGGAAGATATTAATCGAAGAAGCCTATTGGTCAGAAAGTGGTGTCTGTTGGCCAACAAATAGAAAAGACAGAGATACTCAGGTTGGTTCTGAACGTTTATATATGTATGACGGTGATAGTGGTATAATACTGTTTTTACTTGAACTATACAAATTAACAGGAGAAGAAAAATATATTGATTTAATAAAATCGGCAGCAAATAGGATTGCAAATAATATAGATACCGTTGGAGATCCCGGGTTTTATACAGGAATGGCAGGAATAGCTTACGTACTATTTAAAGTGGGGGAAACATTGAATGAAACAATTTACACAGCAAAAGCAATTGAAATATTATGTATTTACAGACATCCTGATCTGGTGTTACATAATGATGATTTTCTTATGGGTAACGCAGGCATATTACTTTCCCTTACGTATTTATACTCAAGGAGCAAAGATGAACGCTTGTTGGAGATTGTTTTAACTTACATTGAAAGAATACTTACAAATGCACATCATAATAAAGATGGTATTTTCTGGAATAGATATAAACAACAAATAAGAAGTCTCAGTGGATTTTCTCACGGATCCTCAGGAATAGGATTTGTTTTAATAGAGGTTGGAAATTACTTTGATGTCGATCCCCTAAAAGAAATTGGCGCCGCTGCATTTTGGTATGAAAATGCGTCATTTAATCGAAATACCTGTAACTGGCCCGATATGAGACATGGAATATTTGATTTTGATAAAGATTATCCCCGGTTTAAAACTGCATATCTAAAACAAGAATTTGATATCTTCAACGAGTCGGGAGATACAGTTGCATGGTGTCATGGTGCTCCTGGAATTTGCTTGGCAAGGCTAAGAGCATATGGTATTACCAGGGATAAAATCTACAAAAAAGATATTAATAATGCTATTAAGAAGATCAAAATGTATTTAAAGAGTGATGAAGCGAACGAACTAAATCTTTCTTTATGTCATGGATTAGGATCATTAATAAGTGTTTTTATAGAGAAATATAATGTAGATAAAAAAGACTCATCATTAAAGTTCGCCCAAAAAATTGTTTCGAACTACTTACATAAGAATGTTGGAATATTGGATGAAATGAAAGATGACCTAAGTTTATTTAATGGCTTATCAGGTATTGGGTATTTATTTTTACAACTATATTCACCATATTTAGTCATATCTCCGTTAGCACCGAGAATTAATGACCAAAAGAACAATAGCAAAGTGAGTGGATATTTTAGCGAGTCGTTTATTAATGATTTGTTCTCAAGAAAATTATTTCCCATAACAACAAAAATAATAACGGAAAATAAACAAGTAACACATTTAGTACATAAAACTCATTACAGGTATTTCTACAAATCCTTATTACAATCTCTGGAGCAAACGATTAAAGCAAATAGTCCTTTCGCTTTGTTAAAAGAATCTTTTAAAATAGAGTCAACCATAAGAAAAGCTGACAGCAAAGTATTCAACAATTGTTTTTTTCATATCCGGCAATTACATGCAGAAGAACAAACTTTATATTTTAGTCAAACAGATTATAGTTTGTTACTTCACTTAAGAATAAGAAGCGATCCATATATATTAATTAAAAAAGTGTCAAACGAATGGTGTGATTTTCATAGAGTGAATAATAATAAAGGGTCGATTGAAATAAATAATTATGTTTTACTAAACCCTTTATATGATGGTGTTGAAATTAGTTATATTGGAAATTATACAAATAAGTTGTTGTCCATTCTTAGTTCCCCTATGAGTGTAAAGGAGGTAATTAATATTTTGAAATTGGAGACTGATCTAGAAGAAAGAGAAGAAGTAGAATTTCAAAACCTAATTATTTGCCAAATATCTGTACTTCTTCAGAAAAGATGTCTGATAATTGAAAATTAATCACTAAAATTTTATTAATATAAACCAATAGGTTATGAACTCACGAGCAATAGTTATCTACTTGGATTACAAAAAGCATCAATTTAGTATGTTCAAAATGTTGCTACGATCATTAGAATTTATTGATGCGAAAGATACAGATGTTGTTGTCTACTATTCCCCGCAATACAAGATATTTAAAGAAGCAGAGTTGACTTTTTCTACTAGCATTAAGATTATGTTTATTGAAATGGAGCCATTAAATGAAAAGGTTTTACTAGACTACGGATATATTAATAGTATAGCCTGTCTTCAAAATCAAAATTGGTTAAAGCAATATACTTACTTACTTCGTACGGATACTGATACACTTCTTACTCCAAAATGGAATTCTCATTATCCTGAATGCTTTACTATAGGTGGGGGATATTATGTATATGACGATCTTACAAGAAACAGGTTGGAAGAGGTTGGAAATAAATTTGGAATAAATAAGCGTGCTGATTATACGGAAAACCTCGGTTCAACGTGGTATGGCGAATCAGGTACCATGCTGGATCTGTCTACTGAAGTTACTAAATTAACCTCCTATTTTCTAAAGAATGAATTTGCAACCAATGAGGGAACTTGGCCTAGTTATTATCGAGGAGTTTCATTGCTATATGCAAGTGAGATTGCAATTAATAACATGGTTAAAAAATATTTGAAAGATTCAGAAAATTTTGATTTTTGCTCAACTTCCGGAAATCTTATTACAAATCACACGCATATTCACTGTTTTCATACCAATTCCCTGTTCTCTAAATTTCATTTTTTTGATGGTAAATATGTGAATATTGATCCACAAAACCTGGATTTAAGTATAGTTCATAATTATTCACTTTATTGTGCTCTAACTGGCAATACCCAGTGATCTGTATTTTTATGTAAATAAATTGATATTCTGCTTTAGTATAGGTCAAAAATATCCGGCCAGTAACTGTACTGCTTTTTATAAATATAAATGAGGTAATATTATCAGAGATTACCTCATTTATATTTATTTTGCCACGTCGTAAAATTAATTGATACAGAATTAATTACCACGTATGAAATCACCTTACCTGAAGAGGGTAGAGTTGCCCCCAAAAATGGATCTTACACTAAGATTCCCATTGAATTATTAAAAAAGGTGCTATGGTTTCAGGAACACCAAAGAAATTTATAACATCTCTGAAAAAAAGATGAAGGAAAAATATTTTTAATACAGCACCGACAATTTTTACCTGCCATCGGCGAAGTACTTCTGGTTGCAACAATTTAGGCGCCCAATAAAGGCGCCATTTTCTGCAATAAAAATTCAAAAGTACAATAAACAGTGCCAGAATATTTACCTGTTATTTTATCTAATATTTTTTCTCCTCTACAATTTCATCTTTTATTCGCTGC
The DNA here is from genome assembly GCF_003419895.1 of Chitinophaga silvatica. Taxonomy (GTDB): domain Bacteria; phylum Bacteroidota; class Bacteroidia; order Chitinophagales; family Chitinophagaceae; genus Chitinophaga; species Chitinophaga silvatica. The sequence continues at coordinate 925,940 of NZ_QPMM01000001.1, forward strand.
CTTATGTCAATTTTGGCGCCTGTAAAAAGAAAAATTGTTGTTCTATATTCTCTTGCATTCGGATTGGTGATAGAATCAGCTGCCAGTCCGGTACGGAACAAAGCACCTGTTTGTTGAAGTTCATCATCTCTGTCATAATATTCTTTCACTCTAATCAGGTTTTCATACGGCTGATTTAGTACAAACCAATTGATGTAATCGGCGTTAAATGAAACTGCCCGGATACCTTTTTCAGAATAATAATTTATGGCGCCTGCCTGTCCATAATTATCACAAAGCACGAGGGTATTACTCTTAGTAGGAAGCTGCGCATAAATACTATCCACTTTGTGTGCCAGTTCCTTCCATCCAAGCATGTCTGCAAAGTCCTGAGGTAATGCATGGTCTTTACCATCTTCCCAGCGAAGACGTCCTAATCTTTTATATTGCTGCTGGTTTTTCAAGATATATTCGGGACCATTATTTGGAAAAGCAACCTTGTACATTGGAATGAAGACAAGCAGGGGGAAAATAATGACAACAGGACGTAAATATCTTTTCCAGTCTCCTGACAACACCCTTGAAAGAAAAACAGCGCCAAAAGCCATGTAAATCGGATATACTCCCATGGCATAATAATCTTTTGCCTTAAAGTAGATGAAGATAGATAAGGTGAAGATGAATGTCCAGAAGAAGATCCTGTATTTTTGAAACGGTTTGTATAAAGCCAAAGCACCTAATCCGGATAAAATCACAATAGCTGCACCAAAGAAGAAGAGCAACTGGGATTTTAAAAACGTCTGCCTGTCTACATTCACCAATTGGTAGCGCGATAACTCTTTCATGTGGCGTACAACCGGAAAATCATTATTGTATTGCCATAGCAGGTTGGGTAGAATAAGTACTAATGCAAGTAAAGCTGCCAGATAGAATCCCTTCCGGGCAAATACGTTTCGTTGTGGTGATATTAAAAGTGCCGGAAGAAGCCCAAGGAGCAGGAATATTATATTGTATTTATTCAGGAATCCAAAGGCGAAAACAATGGCGGCAACCATCAGCCATTTCTGCTTTTCGGAATTGATATACTTTATGATGCAGTAGTAAAAGGTTGTCCAGCTCAGCACATCTAATGAATTAGGCTGATAGAGGGTATTTAAAGCCAATATGGCTGAAAATAATAAACAGGTTGCTCCTGTGATTAAGGCAAACAGATCTCCACCTAATTCCTCAATTGCCTTCCATACTATAATTATCGTCAAGGCTCCGAATAGCGCAGGAAAGAACTTAATCCAGAAGATTGAATTTCCAAGTAGCATGATCAGAAAGGAAATCCAGGAAGTCACGGGAGGTACCGACAAATAGCCCCACGCCAGGTGATGTGCCTGATCAAGATGTAAATATTCATCCCGTTGTAAATCGTATTCAGGACTTATTAGAATATATTGTAATAAGAATTTTAATATGATGAATCCTACTAAAACTATGGTTCTTTTTCTCATAAGCAATTCAATAATTCGACATTTATCACACTTATCATGTGGGCTTTATACGGGATATAAAAATAAAGTAAGATAAAAAATTTCTTTTAGCAATTGGAGGCAAAAAAAGATAAAGTATGAATGGAGGTAAGCATGTAGTGGATTGATAAACAAGATAATGGCAGTGGTGGTACTGTCATCAGTTTGTTTTATATGAATATTAAATTTTCCTGGTTTACCACTATTGTTAACAAGCAAAAATCCACTCCTTTCAAAGTTACCTGGAAACAATTCCATTCGTAAATGTTTCACAAAAAACTAGCTGGTTTTAAAATTCTACATCTGACAATTCCATTGTAAATCTACCAAGAGATTCCTTTCCATAGTGGCCGGATACACAACAAGTTAGCCGAGGATTCTTTTCAATCCTGTTGTTATACTTGCACTTTCCTATACAATCGCTTATCTTTCATTTATAATTCCGCGGGATGAAGACTCTCTTTTCTTCTATTGTTTTTTTATTTGTTAGTACTGTATGTATTGCACAAATCAAGGCCAACCTGCGAGGGCTTAGCCTTGGTAATGGCGCCTCTGTAAAGCAACAAGACTCATTGCTTGAAATAACCTGGCCGGCCGGCGATAATATACAAGGAAATGTAGTAATAGACCTGCATACATCAGAGCCATTATTTAAAACGATAACTCTTGGGCAACAACAAATTTGTGCGGATATGGACCCGGTTTTTGTGGTTACAGTAGGTAAACGAGATTTGCAGTCGCAAAATGGCTGGAATATATTTTTTGACAAGGTGCCAACGAAACCTTATCAAAGCTATCCATTGATCATAAAGAAAACCAGCGTTTCTGTAAAAACAGATGGTAGTAGAACTATTGCAAGCATAGGTTCTGTGACTGCAGCATCCTTTACTGGCACACTGGAAGTAACTTTTTATAATGGAAGTCCTTTATTTAATATCGCAAGTGTGATCACTACCCGTGATACTGCCAAAGCTATTGTTTTTGATGGGGGTTTAGTAAGTAAAAAACCAAAATGGACCAGTATTTCCTGGATTAATACTGCTGATAGTTTACAACAAATTGCAGTGAATATAACTGATACTGCACAATTGGTTGCATCAAAATATCGCGCCATCGCAGCAGGCGGGAAGTTAAGTTCTATTGCTGTTTTTCCACCACCGCATCAATATTTCTATCCACTTGATGAAGCCTTCAACCTCCGGTTTACCTGGTATGGAAGTGAGTACCGGAAAATGGTAAACGGCAGTGGTATTGGAATACGCCAGGAGTTGGAAGGCGATAAACGTTTTGTACCCTGGTTTAATGCACCCCCAGGTACAGAGCAGCGCCTAAGTTTCTTTTGTTTACTAAGTAAAAACCAGGATGTGCTGACAAGTGTAAAGGCATTCACTCGCAATGACCGTTACGCAACCCTGCCTGGATATAAAACAATGGCGAGTCATTTTCATAATGAATTTGTGATGAAAGTGATGATGGCCGGAAAGCCGATTCCTGTACACCCGGAGTTTGTAGAAGTATTTAAGCGGCTAGGTGTTGATATTGTACATCTGGCAGAATTCCACTATACAGCGGATCCTAAAGGTCCTGATGCGAAACGTTTACCACAACTAAAAGCATTATTTGATTTATGTGAACGGCAGTCAGACAGTCGCTTTCTGCTGCTGCCAGGAGAAGAACCCAATGAATTTTTTGGAGGCCACTGGCTCGATATCTTTCCAAAGCCGGTATACTGGGTGATGTCGCGAAATGCGGGCGAACCATATGTCGAAGAAAAAAGTGGCTACGGTAAAGTATATCACATCGGCAATAAAGAAGAAATGTTGCAACTCCTCAAAGATGAAAAAGGCCTGGCATGGACAGCACATCCACGAACTAAAGGCTCCGTGTCAACCCCCGACAGCTATAAAAATGAAGCCTTCTTTTTATCAGACCGATTTATGGGGGCAGCCTGGAAAGCAATGCCGGCAGACCTTTCACAACCACGACTGGGTAAACGGGTGCTCGACCTAATGGACGACATGAATAACTGGGGGAACAAAAAGACAGTCATTTCAGAAGCAGATCTCTTCACTATAACACATAGTAATGAGATGTATGCTCATATGAATGTCAATTACCTGATGCTAAACAAGTTGCCAGCATTTAAAGATGGCTGGATGCCAGTTCTCGATGCAATGCAGCGGGGTCGATTTTTTAGCAGCACAGGAGAAGTGCTGATGCCACATTTGACAGTAAATGGGCATATCTCCGGAGATAGCCTGAGGTTGCCCGCTAATGGCAATACCATTATTGATATGCAGCTTCACTGGACTTTCCCAATGAGTTTTGTTGAAATCATTTCGGGAGATGGAAAGCAGGTATACAGAGAAAAAATATCGCTGACTGATACTGAAGCTTTTGGTAAGAAAAATTTTCATTTTAATACAAATCTGAAAGGCCGCAGATGGGTTCGTGTAGAAGCCTGGGATGCTGCTGCCAACGGCGCTTTCAGTCAAACATTCTGGTTAATGTAAAATACTGTTTCAACATGAAAAAAGTGATCTCAATGCTTATGCTTGCTGCTACGGTTACTGCAGGTGCACAAGCCCAACAGCTACTACGTAGCACTCCCGCCGCGGAAAAGGTATCTGAAGATGGAATAGAAGCTTATAAAAAAGCAGTAGAGGAAAGTGGGCAACAACTTCATAGTTTTATGATCGTTCGGCATGGTAAAGTGGTTGCAGAACAATATTATGGCGACAACGCAGCAGATAAGCCGCATGTCATGTTTTCTGTGAGCAAAACATTTACTGCTACAGCCATTGGATTTGCGGTACAGGAAAAATTACTAAAGTTGGATGACAAGGTGATAAAATTTTTCCCTGATGATCTCCCTGCTGAGGTGTCTCCCAACCTTGCTGCACTGGAGATCCGCCATTTGCTTACTATGAGCGTAGGGCAGGAGGTAGAGCCAAATGTAAATGCAGGAGGAACACAGCGTTGGGAACGTGTTTTTCTGGAAACACCCATTACACATGCACCGGGTACCAGGTTTTTATATAACAGCATCGCCTCCTATATGCTGTCATCTATCATTCAGAAAGTTACCGGTAAAACCATCTTTGATTATCTGACACCTCGTTTGTTCAAACCATTGCAAATAGATGGTGCAAGATGGGAGAGCAATGCTCAGGGAGTAAATTTTGGAGGATGGGGACTGTTCATCAAAACAGAGGATATGGCTAAAATGGGGCAGTTTATTATGCAGAAAGGCAGATGGAAAAACAAACAGCTGATATCAAAAGAATGGATTGCAGATGCAACCAGTTCTCATATCAAACAACCACCACAATGGATGAAGCCGGATGCCGATCAGACGCAAAGCGACTGGGCTCAAGGATATGGCTATCAGATGTGGAGGTGCCGATTCGGTGCAGTAAGAGCAGATGGAAAAGATGGACAGTTTATTATTATCATCCCCGACAAAGATGCCGTAGTAACAACAACAGCCAATATCCAGAATATGCAGGAAGAAATTAACCTGATTTGGAAGCATATTTTGCCAGCTTTAAATTAAGCTATTGCGCTTTGTTTAAAGCAAAAGTAACAGAGTATTGGAACTTTCCTCGTTTATAAGTAGCAGGGAGTAATGTATGGAAGACCATGGTAGTAAACTATTTGTAATGGAAACCTAGGAGGCCACTAAACCAGGTCTGATTCTTATTAATACTGCATGAATGGATTAATGGGAGAATAACCTGGGAAATTGCCAAAATAGCTACCACGGCTCACACTAACACTACCGGAAACAGAAAAGGTGCGGTCATTGCTGATATACATGATTCCTGCTCTTGCAGAAGGAAGTATGCCGGAGTTATTAATACGCATCATGCCATTATTCTTGTATTGGGCTGCCGGGTAATAAACTCCGTTAAGCTGCATGATATAGGGAGTTGCTGATAGTCCGCCAAATGCAATTAAATTATTGGTAAGCTGTCTGTTGATCTGTACACCCAGGGGTACAGACAGAAAACTGCCACTTCCCACGTTAGACGCCATGAAGCCAGTAGAGAGGCTGGCACTTTTTACAACAAACCATTTCTTGTGGTAATTTGAATCATTAGTCTTTTGCTCAGGTTTGTTTTCAGACCATCTGTTAACTTCTGAGAATGAAGGTAACTGGGCTTTAACAGCCAGGGCAGATAACAACAGCGTTGTAAAAATGATTGTGCGTAACATAGTGTGAAGATAACAAATACATTTTGGTCTGACCTGCTAATAAAATCATAATTTTTTTTAGGTGCCGGAGAAATAAACATCCTTATTAGCCATTCCAGTAAACTTCTTTTACACCATCATCTACCTGAATATCGGCGATAAGTTTCCCAACCTGGGGCTTATTCATGCTTTTAAATCGAATAGTAACAATAAAGATAGTATCTGTTTGTTCAATATTGCAGGCTGTGATATTCAGAGAGGTTGCCTGGAACAATTTATCTACGATCTCAATAGATTTGCTACGATTAAAGGTGATTATCCTGATAGACTTTTGTTCAAAGCGGCTAAGGAATTTCTTTTCAATAGGTTGCAAAAGCCATAATATGATGATTGCGATGCAGGTGGCTAAGAAGCCCGCAAAATACATTCCCCCTCCAGTTGCTAGCCCGATGGCTGCGACTGTCCATAGACCGGCAGCAGTGGTCAAGCCTCTAATTACACCTTCCTTAAGAAAAAGGATAGTGCCGGCTCCAATAAAACCGATACCGCTTATCACCTGCGCGGCCACCCTGGAAGGATCCAGTACAACATTTGGGGTTCCTAAAACATCTGCAAAACCAAAGGCAGAGACCATCATGGTAAGTGCGGCACCTACTGAAACCATCATATGGGTCCTAAGTCCTGCTGCCCAATCCTTTCGTTCTCTTTCAAGTCCTATAATCCCGCCAAAAAGGGCAGCAAGTGATAACCGAAGTATTATTTCTAAAGGAGGTATCATACTCTAATTTAATAATTAATCCCATTTTGAAGGATAAAAACCAATTGCCCGATTATTACAGACGATATAGTATGGCACTGATTATTAATGTATTGTAATATTACTACATGCAGATTAATGTCATATATTCAAAGATGAAAAATACTTATATGTGATAATTTTAATTCATGTAGATTGCCCATGGTGGAAATTATTGCCTATTAGCATCGCATTGTTTTGGATAATATTTGGGGTGTGTTTTTTATCTTACCATAAAACTCTAATACCGCATCACAATGAAAATCAAAACTATTTTTGCCATTGCAATCCTTTCCCTTTTTTTGTTACAAACTTCTGTTGGTGTGGCTCAAAAGAAAGAAGTACCAAAGGGTACTGTACAACGAATAAAAGTTCATAGTAAATTACTGGAAGGAAATCTCAGTGGCGATAGCGCCGATCGTTATGTTTCCATTTATTTACCTGCCAGTTATCAATATGGGAAAAAGCGTTATCCTGTAGTATTTTTTCTGCATGGGTATACAGACAATGATGCCAAGGTATTTGGAATTCAAAACCATTGGATGTCGTTACCCCCTATCCTGGATACAGCATTTTCGAAAGATCCGGCTCATGAAATGATTGTTATTACTCCCGATGCCTACACGCTTTTTCAGGGAAGCATGTATTCCAATTCCGCTACAACAGGAAATTGGGAGGACTTTATAGCAAGTGAACTTGTAACTTATATAGATCAGCATTATCGTACGCTTTCTCAAAAAGAAAGTAGAGGAATCTGCGGCCATTCTATGGGTGGCTATGGCGCCTTGAGGATAGGGGAGAAGAACCCTGAAGTGTTTTCGGCCGTATACCTGTTGAGTCCGTGTTGCCTGAACTCACCTTCTGAGTCTGTAAGCTTGCTTACTTCACAACTCCGGAATGCAGACAATATTAAAACGATAGAAGAGTTCCAGAAGGCCGATTTTTTCACCAAAGCGCTCTTTGCATCGGCAGCGGCATGGTCACCGAATCCGGACAATCCACCGTTTTATCTCGATCTTCCAATAAAAAATGGAAGTCTGCAACCCGAAATATTGCTGAAGTGGGATGCAAATCGTCCTTTGAATAACTTAGACCAGTACATTTATAACATTAGGAAGTTGAAATCTATTGGTTTTGATGCCGGCGATAAAGATAAAGGTATCGCAGAAAGCATTAAAAAATTAAATGGTGAGCTAAATAAATACGGGATTAAGCATTCCTTTGAAATTTATGATGGAGATCATATAAACCGCGTTGCGAAAAGGATGGAAGAAAATATGCTCAGGTTTTTCTCTACAAACTTGTTGTTTTAAGAGGAACCCGTTCTCTTTTACCAGTAATCAGACGAATTCTTTGATTTATGTTTTTCTATTGGCAACATAAGTCCAATGTAACTAACAGCAATAAGGCCGCACAATGGCGGCCTTATTAATTATTCATACTCTTTATCTATTCTACTCCAACGCATTCTTCCATTTGGTAGTACGGCCGGTAAACCATACCGGTAAATCCGGATTGTTGGTTGGACTAATAATAGACCAACCTTCTGGGTCGGAAGCCTGAACGCTGCTTGGATAAGTCATTCTTTCCTTCCATTTATACTTGCTGTACATAGAAGCCGGGTTGGTACCCAGGTATTTAATTAATCTGCGGGCAGCAGTATATGGAATTTCAAAGTTCAACATATTGTAATGCAACTGAAGCTGATCAAAGATAGCCTGAACTTTTTGAGTGCTTGACATAGCATCAAATTTCTCTGCGGCATTCTCTGCATACTTACTTGCATTATATTCCATTGCTGGCTTGTCATTGATTCTGAAATCAGACATAGTTGTTGGCATAGCCGGCATTGTTGTTTTTGAATATTGATTTGAGTTATTCAGTTCATACCAATATTTGCAGGATAAGATAATTGCATTCTTGTAGTGATCACGTGCGCTACCATTCAGCTGGCCCCAACCTCTTACTGCTGCTTCGGCCAATGAAAGCTCTGTTTCAACTGCATGAATAGTTGGATATTTCAATGCAAAGTTGAATTCAGGTCGAACATTATATTCGGCAACCAGGTTATTTTCTGATCCAAGTTGTCCTTCATTATCATCAGTAGCGGCAAGTATGAGGCGAAGTGAATTTAACAGGAAGGCTTCTCTTTTACTCAGATCGGCTTTTGACTCGGCATCCAGAGTAATGGACAGTTTATTATTGGCACCAAAAGTAATTGTGGTTTTTGAAATATCAGTCAGGATAGGATCATTGATATAGATACCACGTAAAACTTTATTTAGATAACTATTTGGATCTGTATTGCCATCCCATTGAGTTTCAGCACCCAGGTATCTGCCTTTCAAGTCAGTAGCAAAGATGTAGGAAACACGTGGGTCAACTGTTCCGTCCAATAAACCCGTTGCAGAATTGTCACCACTAAAATAGTATAATGTTTTTCCATTAACTACCTTGCTGCCAAGGGTAGGTTGACAATTCATTACATCCTGAAGGAATTTTTTCCCTGCACGGAAGTCACCACCTCTTTCTCTGTAAGCACGAGTAATACCTAATTCGTTGCAAATACGATTGAGTGCAATAACAGCTATATCCGCTACCCCTGCCACATCGTTATATTCAGTCAACAAAGGTTTTCCCTGTAATTCAGTAATTACTTTCTTTGTAAGATCTGGCAAAACTTCACTAACAGTTATCGCACAACGCAATCTCAACGAATTAATATACTTGCGCCATTTCAGGATATTTCCGCCAAAGATGATGTCTTGCTGGCTAAATGATGCCTGTTCAGTAGAAGAAAGAGTGAGCGTTGTCAGCACTTCATCTGCAGCTTTGAGATCACCGATTATTTTCTGATAGATTTCTGATTGCCCGATGTATTTAGCTTTAACTCCGTCCAGGCCGCCAGCAGAACCTGTTTCGATATACGGAATTTTATCGTACATGTCGGTTGCTCTTTGGTAGGCATAACCTTTTAAAACATGCATTAAGGTGATGTACAGGCTATCTAAATTCGTCCGTTTAGCCTGTGGAGTATTATTATATTCACGTTGGGCCCAAAGGATAGGTGTGATCCATTGTGTATTAACAAAGTTGAAAATTGATTCGTTAAAACCGCCGGTACCCCAGTCATGCTCTACATCGGCAAGGGTATTACCACCTCCTTCTGTCATTGTGTTGTAAATCTGAACAGCACTTCCGGTAACCCTGCCACCGCTTCTTACCTGGTGGTAAACAGATCCGTAATCACCACTGAGGAAGAAGCCCTGAGTTAACTGAGAAGTAAAGAATCCGGCAATAACACTAACGCCCGATTTATCGGCCATTTCTTTCGAATAACCATCAGGGTTTTGATATAGGTCGTTCAGTTTCTTCTTACATGCTACAGAAGATAGTAACAACGTAAGCAAGAAAAATGATTTGAGTTGTATATATTTCATCTTAGTTGTTTTTAGAATTTAGTTTTGATAGAAATACCTATTGAACGTTGTGCCGGTAAAGCAGTTGTTCCATAGGACCCTACGCCCCAACCGGTTCCGTTGGTTGATTCAGGAATTGAATTAGGAGCGGCTTTATAGAGATAAGCAACATTATTAGCAAAAGCGGAAAGTACCAGACTGCTCATGCGAATTTTTTGAGCAATCTTTGAACTGAAGGTATAATCGATTGCTACGTTACGCAGTGCTACATAATCACTTTTAAAGATTCTGTCTTCCGGGAAGAAACCATTCGAAAAATAAGAATCGTAATAGTAGTTATCAGCCGAAACCACTTTAGTGTTTTGTTTGCCATCAGTGCCAACACCATCCAGTATCACACCATCGTGGAAGGTAGGTCCATTAGGGTTTGTACCTGCTACTTTCTTGGAGTTCGCATCCAAGTAATAGGCAACACCACCATGAGCCTCATCTCTATATTTCAAGGTTTCATTTAATGCACCAGCTGCCATCATATAAGTTTCAGATCCGGAAAGGAAAGTAGCTCCAAACTGATAATCTATGTTGGCAAGAAGACGAAAGTTTTTGTAGGAGAAGGAAGTGAAAAATCCACCGGTAATATCAGGGATTGTTTTACCAACCAGCTTTGCTGTACTCTTATAATCGTAAGCAGATCCGGCAGCATTTACAACTCTTTTTCCATTGCTTGGATTGTTTGGTTGAGTAGGATCGTTATAGGTGTAAGTCGACTTAGTCAGGTACAATTGTCCATATTCTTCACCAACATTAGCTACAGCATTCACAGCTCCGAAGGCACTCCACAAAGTAAGGGATTGCAGTTTACCATCGAGTTTCTGAACATAAGTTTTACCATGTGCAAACATCAGGTTTACATCCCAGGCAAAATCATTAGTTAGAATTGGCTTTGTTTTAATTGCCAGCTCCCAACCTCTGTTCATCACATCACCGGCATTCATACGAATATTTTTAACTCCCATACCCGGAGGGGCAGCTACTGCCATGATCTGGTTGTAGATATTTGATCTGTAATAAGAGAAATCTACACCAATTCTTTTGTTTTGAAGCAGATAGGTTTCAAAGCCTACTTCGAACTCACGTTTACGTTCAGGCTTTAAATTGGGTTGACCATTGGCATCCATCGGAGGAAGGTCAGAAGGAGGGTTGAGTACATATCCACCACCGGTTTGAGAGGTAGAGTAGTTAACATTACTGAAGTAACGAGGGCCCGGACGACCCACATCGGCCCATGATGCTCTAACTTTGGCATATTCAAATACCACTGGCAAATTCAGGGTTTGACTTAATATCCATGAAGCACTAATACCAGGATAGAAATAACTATTCTGATTAGGAGGCAAAATAGATGACCAGTCCTGTCTGGCCTGCGCTTCTAAATATAATTGTCCTCTCCATGCCAGTTGTGCCGATCCCAGTAAGCTATACAGAATATCCTGTCCGTTTACAAACTGGTACTGAGGTTGCACACCTAATGGTAAATTATTAAATGAAAAGTAGTTTGGAATAACAAGTTGTCCGTAACCATTCACAGAAGCACCTTTCCCATCCGTAACATTATTTCTGATAACTCCACCTACAAAACCAGACAAATCGAAATCTGAATCTATTTTGGTATCAAAATTAAGCATACCCTGGCCATAGGTGTTCTTATATATGGTTGTTACATCACTGTACATAAGTCCACTGTTAGGCCCTAATAACTGAGGATCTAATAATTTACCTTTATATTCATTTCTTTCTGTGCTATAATCTATACCCCCCATTAAAGTGGCACTAAATATATTGTCGAGTTTTAGGTCGGCAGACAGAGACTGGATATTGTGCAATCTTGTAAAATTAGATTGATTTTGCAGTTGATCCCAGAGAAAACCTACCACACCTTTTCTACCATTTGATATTAAATTCCTTTGGCTTGGGTTGGCAAAGTAATTATATCCATCGGGCGTAAGCATGTGAGATTTTAATAAACCTACGTTGATATCAGAGCTAAATGCCCCGATTTCAGTCTGCTGGCCTTCACCATTCATGGTACTCAGGTTGGCAGCATTTTTATTTTTTGAGATAAAAAAGTTGCCTGTGTATTTAAGAGTGATGTTGTTATTTAATTTGTATGAGGAGGTAAGACTAAAAGTATTTTTGTTATAGTCTGAACCGGGTCTGATTGGTGTCATACTTAAATTAGTGTATGAAAAACGGATCTGGCCCTGATCGTTACCTCCGCTTAAGGCCACATTTGTTGTGTTTTGATGCCCTGTTTGGTAAAGATCATAATAGATATTTTTGGTTTGTGCTACCCATGGTCTTTCTACTCCATCCCACCACATAACCTTCACACTTGGGTCGAATTTTGGTCCGAATGCGGCTGCACCGAAGCCATCTCCCAATGTAGTAGCCAGGGTTCTTTTGCCATTCACAACATAGTATCCGTCGGCATCATTCCTGGAATTGCTAGGGCTGGAACCTGTTCCATATTCATTTTGTAATTTAGGAAGGAAAGCAGCACGGTCCCACGATGTTGTAAAGGAAGCAGCTACTCCCAGTCCTTTTCCTTTAGCGCCACTTTTAGTGGTAATCAGCAAAACGCCATTGGCGCCTTCACTACCATATAATACTGATGCTTTGGCTCCTTTCAAAATTTCCATTGAGGCAATGTCATCAGGATTGATATCGTTAATGCCGGTACCGTTATCACGGTCAGTAGCCCCGAATCCCATTTGTGTATTCTTGTCGTGAATTGGTACACCATCAACAACAATAAGTGGACGGGTTGAGGAATTCTGATCAAATGATACAGCATTACGAATATTGATTTTCATACCGGCAGATGGACCCGCAGCGGTAGCTGCAACCTGTACTCCAGGTGCGGCACCATATAAAGCCTGTAAAGCATTGGTAGGTGTACCGCTGGCCATAATCCTGTCGTTATCAATTTTGGACACCGCATAGCCCAAGGCTTTAGCTTGTTTTTTGATACCCAGGGCGGTAACTACTATTTCATCAGTAGTTCGCACATCAGCGACTAAAGTTATGTGCATAGAAACTGTAGCCGGTAATTCCTGTGTTTTAAATCCAACGTAAGAAAATACTAGTCTGGCATCTGGTTTTACATTAATGGTAAAGCTACCTCCTTTTCCGGTTGGCACTCCGTTGGAGGTACCTTTTTCGCTTACGGAAGCTCCTTCAAGAGGATTGCCTGTAGCGTCTTTGATGGTTCCTGAAACCGTCATTTTTCCTTGCCCATAGGCAAACATGCTCCCTATGCAAAAGAGCATAAAAAGCAAAAGGCATCTTTTGGTTGACTGCATCGTTGTTTTTGTTTTTAAAATGAATAGACTCGATTAATATAGAATTACAAATGAAGATTTTTAGGTTGTTATTGCTACAGTATAAGTGCCATGTTATTAATTTTTTAGTATCAAAGACATAGTAAAATTGACCGACTTTCTGCTTGTAGTTAAAGCTGGCAGAGAAAGTATTTGTTGAAGATCATGCTACTATTTATTCAATGCAGATTCGATTTCCATAACCGGTATTGGCTGGAATTATATGCATTCTTTTAATCGATGACTTTCCTCAAAGGAATAGCTGGTGAGCTATTTCATAATACAAAAACTAGGTTTAGCTGGCTCAAATTATAACAGCAGGTTTCCTGGTGTAAAGACATTACTTATCGTCCACCAATTTTACTTGATGATAGAGACAATTAGCGTGCATATGTTTTCGAATGACAAGTGATTGATAAAAAAATATGGATACTTATTTTGGTTTAATGTTGCAGTGGCAATCTAAGTTGTCTGATTGTTGCCGATTCCGGTTGAATTTTTAGTTAGGAAATAAATTGTTGTAGGTTTATATATGCTGGATGAAGTATCGCTTTTCTTATTTTATCTGCAGCTTTCTGGTTCAGGGCACTTTATTTATTCCTGATCCCATTCTCTCTCTTCAAGGTTTAAACAACTTCTATCTTTAATTAAACGTTTTAGCTTCAGATAAAATAAAAAAGGAACATTTTTCCTTTAGTTTCTGCTTATTATTCTTACTCAAACCTAGGCAAAGTTTTCAAGCCGCGCAATTTTTTAACAAACATTTTGTAAAAAAAGTCAAGATTGAATTATTATTTATTAAAATAAAATCAGAGGAATAATCACTATCATCAAAATGGAAGAATTTATTAGTGTTTAAAATACAATTATTATTACCTGAATTAAGATCAGATACCCATAACATTGCGAGAGATCATCGAGATATCACACAATATTATGGGTAAAAGGAGAACTTATTACTCTAAGTTCTATAAGCCTTCAATACATTCATGACCCAGGATTTGCCCCATTGCTCTATTTGTTCTTCGGTCCACAGAGCCGGATAGAAAATCCTTTTTTGGAATCTGGGAGGCAGGTATTTCTGCCAGTTGGTGCCACCGGTAGCGGCAATATCCACAGGATCGCGCTCCAGGTATCTTACTGCTGATTTATAATGGGAGAGCGGCCATTCTACATTTACAAAGAGATCCAGCTTTCTGAGTTCTGTTTCCACCTCGCTCATGTCATTCCCCTGTTGTTTAAGGGTGTTGTAATGCGAGGAAAAGTTTTTGTCGATATTATTTTGCGCCAGTTGAAGAAGTTGGTCTGAGTATTTCAGAATGAATTGCTGTAAGGTAAGGGTTTGTTTGCCGGTCGATAATTCTGAAGCCCCATATTTCCAGTAGATATATTCAAACTGTTCTGGTATTGAAGCATGTGTTAATTCGCTTCTTTTGCTATGTGTTACAAGCTTAATGAGGTCTGTTGAGTAGATCTCGATCATTCGGTATTGTGCCGATTGGAAGCCACTTGCAGGCAAAAGCGACATTCTGAATTTCAGGAATTGTTCTTTATCCATTCCATCTATCATAATGTCAAAGGAGGATACTAATGCTGTAAAATAAGCATTGATCCTTTTGAGCCTGGAGGCGAAAAAATCAGGAGTCAGAGAAGTATTCAGACTTATCTGTTTGCATTCATGCAGAATAAGTTTAAAATAAAGTTCTGTGATCTGATGATACATGATGAAAATTTCTTCATCCGGATAGGAGGTTTTCGGATGTTGAAGACTCAGAAGTGTATCCAGGTGAATATAATCCCAATACGTGAGGTAATCGGCATAGAGGAGGCCATCGAGATAAGCATTGATGTCTTGCCCCATGGCTGCGTACTTCTCCTGTAAAAGGAACAATTTATTCTTTATTTCTGGTGTTAGTTCCATTTTAGAATTAGTGTTTTGGCGTAATTAGTTCTTTACTTATTGTCAGGAGTCGGGATGCTGTTGTGAAAACATCTTCAAAACTATTATACAGAGGAACCGGACTCAGCCTGATGACATTTGGTTCGCGCCAGTCGCCCAGGATATTATTGGCGACTAATGAATTAAAAATCTCTTTGGCATTGAACTGAGCAATGATAGACAATTGAGCACCTCTTGCAGATTCAGCTGCAGGGGTGATTATCTTATATTGTTCAAAACCCAATACCTGATTTACTTCAGTGATAAGAAATTGCAGATAAGCTGTGAGCTGCTTGCTTTTTTCTCTAAGAGGGGCAATAAAGCCAGCTTTTTCGAAAAGCTTAAGGGAGGCGTGATACAGGGCCATTGGAATTACCTGTGTGCAGCTTACCTGCCAGCCGTCGGCCCCGGCTTCAGCAGTAAATCCTTTTTCCATTTTGAATCGCAGTTGTTCATTGTATCCCCACCATCCTGCAAATCGATTGATAGTAGTGTCGGAAAAATGTTTTTCGTGTACGAATATCCCGCTGATGCCTCCCGGGCCGGCATTCTGATATTTATATGAACACCAGCATGCAAAGTCAATACCCCAGTTGTGAAGTTCCAGCGGTACGTTTCCAGCAGCATGAGCCAGATCGAAGCCTACAATGGCCCCGGCATTGTGGCCTGCTCTTGTGATAGCTGGCATATCGAACCATTGACCGGTGAAATAATTTATTCCACCAAATAAAACAAGTGCGAGTTGGTCGCCATTTCCGGCAATTTCAGCGAGGATGTCTTCTGTTCGCAAAGTGTTTTCACCTTCACGTGGAGCTACTTCAATAATAGCATCTTTCGGATCATAGCCATGAAACCTTACCTGGCTCTCCACAGCATATTGGTCGGAAGGGAAAGCTCCCGCCTCCATGATGATTTTAAATCTTTGTGCCGTAGGGCGGTAGAAGCTCACCATTAACAGGTGAAGATTAACAGTGAGTGTATTCATTGGGCATACCTCTGCCGGAGTAGCGCCAACTATATTGGCCATCAATTCTTTCAACTCTTTGTGATAGTACATCCAGGGAGAGTTACCTTCAAACCACCCTTCAACGGCTTGGTTTTCCCAGTTGGTCATTTGCTGATCAACATAACTTCGGGCAGTCTTAGGTTGTAATCCTAGCGAATTTCCGCACAAATAAATAAAGGGAGTGCCATGCTGCTTTGGAAAAAGGAATTCATCTCTAAGGTGGTATAAAGGATCTTGCCGATCCAGACTTTGCGCGAAAGCCAGATTGTTTTCAAAAGTCATTTGAATTAGAATATTAATGGTTGGAAATCGCGTCGCCAGGTATTCTTGCTGTAGACGTCAATTTAGTATACTGATTAGTAGAGTAATGGCAGCATATTGCTGCTTGCAGGAGGAGGGCCTGCTAAGAAGGTCTGTTGATAATATTTTTATAAATATTCTCCATTGATAGTAAGAAGAGCAAAGCAAATATTTATTGGCAACATTTCCAAATAATTTTACTAATCACGCTTGGATAGTATTTTAGATAAATCCCCAGAGTTTGGATTGCTATTAAATATTAATTAGCTTATGATTGATAGTGTATAAATTTAACTTCCAACTCCACCTTTCTGGCGTAATTATTGTTAAAAACCGTAACATTATCTTTAGAGAGCAATTTATATAAACCATATCGAGAATCAATTAATAAACGTCGGATTTTAATTGTAGCAATAGATACTTCTATTGATTGTCCTGTTTTTTATCTCTTTTAACTATATACATTAATGTTCATTTGCACCACGCTAATCAGGCACTGATAGTGTTGCTGGATATTAATTTATATCGAATATCCAAATCCTTTGTATCGTTATCTTCCAGGCATTAAATGCATTGAAAAACCTTCTGCCCAATTAATGCCAGGAGTTTTGTAAAACCATATTGAGCTCATTGAAAAGAGCTTGCTGTAAACACCATAATCTTCTAAAAATGGTAAACAGACGGAAAACCATTCTACTTAAACTGTGGAACATTCTATTTTTATTTTTTATGAGCCATAAGGTAGTGGGCCAGGCAAAATTGCTTAAAATAAGTGTCACCGATCCTCAACACCGCGGTATCAGCGCCAGTATTATGGCAGGTACACTCACAGCTGCTACAGATTCAACAGGAACTGCCCTGATGAATCTCTCTTCTGGTCAGTATCTTATCAGGATAAATGCTGTTGGTTTTATTTCTAGTACCCAAAGTATTATACTCAATTGTGATACCTCCATTTTATTCGTACTACAAAAAAATATCAATCTGCTTAAACCCATTACCATTGAAGCAGACAGGCTACAACAACTTAGCCAGATGAGTTCTCATCAGTTGAATAGTGAGCAAATGAAACTATTACCAGCACTATTTGGAGAAGTAGATCCACTTAAATCTATTACCCTGTTTCCGGGTGTTAAGAATGCAGGAGATGCTGGTGGTGGAATATATGTAAGAGGTGGAGGCCCCGATGAAAACCTTGTCTTAATGGATGGTATTACTGTTTATAATCCTACGCATTTACTGGGGGCATTTAGTATTTTCAATGGAGATGCTGTCAGTAATATTTCTGTAATTAAAGGTGGTATACCCGCTGAATACGGTGGGCGACT
This sequence comes from Chitinophaga silvatica, assembly GCF_003419895.1. GTDB lineage: Bacteria > Bacteroidota > Bacteroidia > Chitinophagales > Chitinophagaceae > Chitinophaga > Chitinophaga silvatica. Next base: position 943,801 of record NZ_QPMM01000001.1, read on the forward strand.
CAGCAGCGTAATTTCAGTTACTTCCAGGGAAGGAAATAAAGACTCTCTTAAATTTAATGGTGGTATAGGATTGATTTCTTCCCGTATTACGGCGGAAGGCCCCATCACAAAAGGAAAATCTTCGTTTATTATTAGTGCCCGCCGTACATATATTGATCAGCTTGCCAGATGGATTGCACCCGACTCAATAGGTAACAATGGTTATTATTTCTATGATATTAATGCTAAACTGAATTTCGAATTAAATAACAACAATAGTATTGCTCTTAATTTTTATAAAGGGAGTGATAAATTTAATTACGATAAGGATCAATCCAATGGCCGGTTTCGTCATTTTAAAGCAAATTGGGGAAATATGCTTGCCGGAGCTACCTGGAGGTCTGTGATCAGTAAGAAAATTCAACAGGAGCTATCGCTGTTCCATAACTCATTTGAACTTGGCAGTAGTATCACCTACGATACAGATGGTGTACTGTTTTCATCGGGTCTTTTAGATTACCAGTTAAAGAATGATTGGATGTATAGTGTTTCAACCAATCTAAGTGTAAAAGCAGGATGGCAGGCCACCTTGCATCAGTTCAAACCTGGTGGAGGCAATACCAGTGCCGGCGAACAGGAATTTACTTCAAAAATTAATAAACAATATGGCCGCGAAGCCGCCGCTTATCTGAGTGCAGACTGGGATGTAAGTAACAAGTTCAACATCATTGCAGGTTTGCGAATGAGCTACTTCGATCAGATAGGTCCTAAAACGGAGGTAATATATGGCAAAGACGGTGTTCCCACTGGTAAGACAATTAAATATGCCAAAGGTCAGCGGATTGCAAAATATATGTATCCCGAACCTCGCCTTGCCATGAGATACCTCCTCGATCAGGAAACAAGCATTAAACTTTCGTATACCCGTACAATACAATATCTGCACCTGGCTACTACGAGCGCCGCTACCTTCCCAAGTGATTTATGGATACCAGTGAGCCGACTGATAAAACCGGGAGTAGCAGACCAGATAGCCATGGGATTTCTTAAAGAGTTTTCTAAAAAATATGAATTCAGTGCAGAAGCATACTACAAAAAAACAGATAACGAATTAGAGTTTATGCCAGGGGCACAACTACTCCTCAATCAAAACATTGAAGGTGAAATGATCTTTGGTAAGGGAAAGGCATATGGACTAGAATTGCTACTCAGAAAAAAAGCCGGACTATTCAGCGGGTGGATCGGTTATACTCTTAGCCGTACAGAACGCACATTTGCAGCCCTTAATGGAGGGAAGCCATTTCCATACAGGTACGACCGCCTCCATGATCTTAATTTAGTTGCAAACTACCAATTATCGAAGAAATGGTTATTCTCTGGTTTATTTGTCTTCAGCACTGGAAATGCACTCACTATGCCTAACGGTCGGTTTGTTTTTAATCTGGGGTATAATTTCAGAACCGGTTCACCGATCTATACGAATATAGATCGTTATGGTAAAATAAATGATTATCGTATGCCTGCATATCATCGGCTTGATCTCTCTTTTACTTTCACTCCAAATCCTGAAAGTACCAGACGTTTTAAAAGCAACTGGATATTCGGAGTGTATAATGTCTACAATCGTAGTAATCCCTACTTTATTTATATAGATGTGGATGAAAAAAAAGAAACCATTCAAGGTAAACAAGTTATACTGTTTCCTATTCTGCCAAGCATTTCATGGAATTTTAAGTTCTGATTTATGAAAAAAGTGAATTATTTCATTGGTAATATTATTGTTTTACTCTCAATATTTTTTTGTAGCTCCTGCGAAAAGGATATTGACTTGCAACTAGACAAAACGCCTCCAATGCTGGTGGTAGAAGCTTATATCAATAACAATCTCCGTACTTACAACTATGTAATAATCGGAAAAACAGTAAACTTCAACGAATCTCAATTTGCGAATACCGCTGTGGAAAAAGCAACAGTAACTATTACTGAAGGAACTTTCGAAAAAGGAACGGGTTATCGGTGGAATGCCAACAGCAAAGTAACAATGAAGGAAGGTAAAATGCCTTCAATGCGTTCTATGTATATTCCGGGTGTCTACTTTGATCCCAGACTTGTTACAGACTCCTCTCAGGCCTTATTAGGAACCTCTGGAAAATCATATCTGCTCGAAATCGTAGCAGAAGGTAAAAAGTATTCAGCTATTACAACGTTACCAAATCCGGTACCTCTTGATAGTATCACTAATACTACACCCTATACTGATAAGGCCGGAAAAACCTGGGCTCGACTTACTATACATTATACAGACCCCGACACTCTTGGCAATGCGCAGATTTATTACTGGGGAAACCGTTACACCAAAAATACCTTTGGATGGGGGGCGCTCAATACCGACAGGTATTTACCCAATACAGATGAACTGGTAAACGGGCAAGCAATTCATATTACCCATTCGGCACCTCTGGAGGTTGGAGATACTGCTTATTATTATCTTGTTAGTGTAGAACGCCAGGTTTATGATTTCTGGGATAGCTTTAATAAAGCAAGGACTAATAGTGGCCCTTTTACGACTCCGGTTGTATTAAAGAGTAATATCCAGGGAAATAATGTAGTAGGATGTTTTAGCGGTTTTGCAATTAGTTCTATGAGCCATGTTATGAAATAGAGAGTTGTCATCTGCTTTCTTTCTGTTGATATTTTTTATACTTTGTCATTTCCTAACCAGCATTGGTTTCCGAGGTTGGTTTTTATGATAGATTGATTCTATTTTACTTTATACTTATTAATATAATGTCTGCAAGAAGAGATTTTTTGAAGCATAGCCTACTTCCTTTTGGTGTACTTTGTCTAGGTCCAAACCTCGAAGGTTTTTCACAACAAAGAAAATCAGCAAGCCCGTTAAGTAAACGATTGAAATGTATCAACAGGAATACGCAATGGAATCAGGTGGCAGCTATAAAAATCTTATTCAAAACATTCCATTGCCAGGGTATGGTTAAAATAGGATCAGATTTCTGGGTGTCTTCAGTGGAAATGCTGCCAACTCCAGGCGATCCGCGTTCTGCAGGTAAAGGGCACTTATTTAAAATAAGCGCCGATGGAAAACTCCTGGCTGATATTACTATTGGTGAAGGAGTCATTTTTCACCCAAGTGGTATCGATTTCGATGGCACGAATATATGGATTGCAGCAGCAGAATACAGACCAGATAGCCGGTCTATTATTTACCGGTTTAACCCAATAGGAATGGAATTAATAGAAGTATTCAGATGGAATGATCATATCGGAGGAATTTCCAGGAACCCTGACACCAATGTATTGCATGGTATCAGTTGGGGTTCCCGCAAGTTCTATCAGTGGCCTCTGAATGAAACAGGTCGTATTACCAACCCTAATGCTACTCCCGCGTCAATAGCAATATCTAACCATGCGAATTATATCGATTATCAGGATAATCAATACCTGGGGAACGGAGAAATGTTGTTTACAGGACTTACAAAATACAAAAGGCCAGGAAAGTCAACTTTCTCTCTTGGCGGATTTGAACTTGTAGATCTTGAAAAACATCAACCAATTCATCAGGTGCCTGTTGAACTATGGTCTCCTGTTACTGATGCCGTAATGACTCAAAATCCCAGTTTCTTTGAACTTGGGGAGGGCGACAAAGTACGTACTTATTTCATGCCCGATGATGATGAATCTACGCTTTATATTTACGAGGTATCAACGGGAAGTAATGATTGATATGAGATTATTTTGAGCAAAGATTTATTAAGAAGACAGAAATTTTATGTATTTTATGATTCTTAAGGTGTAATTCCATTTATAAATGTTGAAAACCCACGTTAGCCTATGTTCAAGCATAATCTGCTAATAATTTTCAGAAATTTTAAGAAGGATAAGTTTACGTTTATTATTAACCTGGTAGGTTTGTCTGTTGGTCTTGCATGTTCATTGGTCATTTGATATGGTATTTTGCAGGTGCCGGATTGCTGGCCTTGTTTATTGCCTGGTTGACAGTTGGGGTTCAGGCTATTAAAGCTGCCAGTCTTAGCCCTAAAGATTGTTTGAAGGAATAATGTTATTATTTAAATGAAAAAACTGATTTTAACTCTTGCTATATTTTCAATCTTCAACCACCTCGGAGCACAGGATCTTTCCACTCTACGTTTTAAAGTAGAGGAGGCACCTGAATGGTCTGAAATGTTTATCAGGAACAGAGGTTGGTTTGGGGGAGATGGTATTTATAGCATTCCGCTGAATGGAATAGAAAACAGGCGGGCTGGAAGTAAAGACAGTATCCTGTTTATTTTTAGCGATAGTATGATAGGAACTATTACGGGAGATTCACTACATCCTGGATTTGTAATGGTCAACAATACGGTTGGTATTCTAAAAGGTGTCAAACCAATTAAAAACAGATTTCAGTTTTTCTGGAAAGAGAATAGTGAAAATAAAGAACTTTCGGTTTTTAAACCGGCAACTCCAAATACTGCCGGTAATGACTATTATTGGTTGGGTGATGGCTTTGTCAACCAGGAGTTGGCTAATACTATTTATATTTTTGGATACAGGATAAGGAATGTAAACCCCGGTGCTTTTGGCTTCAGAGAGGTTGGAAATACGTTAATTAAAATTCCTGCCGGTTCAAAACCGCCGTACCTCAACTATGAACAGATGGATACTCCCTTCTATTTTCTGGACGAGGATAACGAAATCGGGTCGTATGGCGCAGGTATCTATGTAAATACGAAGAAAGCCGGTGCTCCTAACCCTGATGGATACATATATATCTATGGCGTTCATGGTAAGGCGAAGAAGCTGGTAGTAGCAAGAGTGAAGCCTATTGATTTTGAAGGATTTGGGAACTGGCGATTCTGGAATGGCAAAAGCTGGGATACAGCAATGAACAAAGCAGCTGATATTACAGACAGGGTTTCAAATGAACTAAGTGTTAGTCCGCTTCCCGATGGAAGGTTTGCCCTTGTTTTTCAGGAGAATGGTATGAGTACATCCATTGCTATGAGAATTGGAGCCAGTCCGGTGGGGCCTTTTGGACCGGTGATTAAGCTTTGGGATTGTAAAAGTGATGCTGAAGAAAAGACTTATTTCATGTATAACGCCAAAGCACATCCGGCTTTATCTGATCCGGGGGAGTTGTTGATCAGCTATAATGTCAATTCATTTGACTTCCTGAAAGATTTGGCAAAACATCCGCATTTATACAGGCCAAGATTTATTAGACTTAAATTACTGGATAAGTAATAATATGAATTGAATCTTTGATTTAATTATTGGCTATAAACGCTTAAGAAGTTTTATGTAGTTGTTCTTTTAGTAATTCAGATATTTAGGCCTTATATTCGGGATATATCCCTTAAACGGTAAAAAAAATGTGCCTATGGAGATTATTAATTCGCATAAAATAACTGACCGTTGGATGTTTTATGGCATTGGACTGTTTATTCCTGCTATCTTATCTATAATAGGTGGTCTTTTCATTTCTACCTTAATTTGTGTCATAATATTCTTTTGTTTGGGTTGTCCTAGATTTGTAACAGCACTTCGAATCAATGGAAATCAGTTAGAGGTAGAGTATGTGAAATTTTTTCTCCGGCGTAAAGTCAGTTATAATATCCAGGATACTGTATTAGAGATAAGAAGATATAAAGATTACCCTGTAAAAGTAATACTCCCTGGCCCTACAGTAATTTCCGACTGGTTACATATTATTGTAAATGGGGAGGAAGTAATGAATGTAGATGGCAGAAAAGGGTTTACAACTACTCAATTCATGTCTTTACTGGAGGCTTTTTCCAAAGCTAAAGCGGGTTGTAATACCACGATTGTTTAAACCGTTTTATAAGTTTTATTTGTCCGAAATTTATGGTAAATCTACCTGCAGAAGAGTTGCATGAATATTTAGCAGCACTTCTGCAGGTAGATATTAAACTATTTTACTGCGAGTACTTTAAATGATTTAGCGATAATCTGACCACGTTTCTCATTTGGCGCTTTGGGCCCAAATTCGGCCACTGGTAAGTAAATGGTATGGCTTACTTCGTCCAGTGCAATAGTTCTGGCATTTTTCTGTGTGGTTACATTTTCCAGCACTTCAAAATTGTTAGCTGATTTTTCTTTAATAACAGTAATAGTGCCTTCTCCATTAGCTGTAAATATTACTTTACTTTCGTTATCGAAGGCTACACCATCGCATCCTTCTCCAATTGGTAATCTTGTGATTATTTTTCCATTTGTATTTAGTACAACCAATACTTTTTCACATGCTGCAAATAGTCGACCGGTTGCTCTGTCAATAGCCAGCCCTGTAGGCCCTTCTGCCGGAGCAAGTGACCAGCGATTTGTTACCTGCATTTTCTTCAGATCTATGGCCACAATTTCACTTTTGTCTTCAATATTTACGTATAGCATTCCTTTACCGTCGCTAACTGCAGTTTCGGGTCTTCCTGCAACATTAACAGTTGAAACAACTTTGTCTGTAACCGGATCAATGATCGAGAGATCCTGACTGCGACCATTGCAGGTAATAATTTTTTTTGAGTAGCTCTCATAAAAGATAGCATCAGGGTTTTGACCCGTAGGAATTTTCCCTAATTGTTTATGAGTGGTAAGATCGAAGATGGTGACATTGTTTGCAGCACCATTGCTGGTGTATCCTTTTTTTTGAGGTTCATCAAATGCAATTCCATGCACTCCTTCGGTTCCGGTAATTACCCCCACTGAATCACCTGTGTTTTTATTGATAATATTAACCTGAGAACTGTTGGATACATACAGGTTGTTGTCTGGCCCTACAGCAATGTAATCCCATTTGCCAAGTCCATATACCGGAAAAGTCTGACTCACCTTGTACTTGTGTTGGGCATTCAATTGGGTACTCGCGAATAGCATAGTAGCAAATAGTACTGGAACTCTAATGTGTTTCATATGATTTTATTTAAAAAGGATCTTATCGTTATTGTTTTTTGAATAGTAGTCTGAGTATTGACGGAAATACAATTAGTAGTAGTGGCAACGCCGCAATGAACCCACCAATTACAGCAATGGCAAGGGGTTGATGGAGCTGAGCTCCGGTACCTATTCCTAAAGCCAGTGGAAGCAATGCAATGATTGCACCTAAAGCAGTCATTAATTTTGGTCTCAGCCGAGTGGATATGGAATAAATGATTGCACTATCCGCTCCCTGGGAATGCAGGCTTTCTTTAAATTGGAGAAATGTAAATATGGCATTTTCTCCTATTATGCCTACAATCATAATTAAACCGGTATAGCTTCCTACGTTGAGTGGTGTTCCTGTAAGAAAAAGTGCCATATAGCATCCTGCAATACCTAATACTGAAATGATAAGGATAGTAAATGCAACCTTAAATTCCCTGAATAGAAAAAGTATTACCCCGAATACGAGCAGGCTGGCAATGATAAGAATTGTAAGCAGTTCCCTGAAGGAATTCTGCTGTTCGGCATAGGCTCCGCCATAAGAAATATGATACCCGGCGGGTATGGCGAGCTTACTATCTAATGTTTGCCTGATTTCTTGTATTACTGTACCTAAATCGCGGTTTTCCAATCTTCCGGTTACCACACCCATGGACTGTAGATTTTCTCTCTGTATTTCGGCATCTCCTGCTGTTGTCTTAATATCAGCTAATGCACTGATGGGAAGAAGCGCTCCTGACGGCAGGAAGATTTTTAGATTATTGATACTCGTCAGTGATTGCCTGGTATTGCCGGGGTACAACATTCGCATAGGGGTTAATTGTTCTTTTTCCTGTACTGCTCCAACTACATTTCCTTCCAGTCCGGTTTGAACCTGTTGTTGAAAAGCAGCTGGCGTTAAACCATACAGCGAGAGTTTTGCAAAGTCGGGTTGAATAATTACAGAAGGGCCCGCAATGACAATACCATCAAAAACATCCGCAGTACCTTGTACACCACTCACAAGTACAGCAACTTGCTTTGAAAGTTCTTTCAGCTTCTGCTGATCGTCGCCGAAGATCTTGATCTCAATAGGTTGTACAGATGTCATTAAATCCCCAAGCATATCACCGATTACCTGGCCAAAGTCGATTCGCAGTGCAGGTTGGGTCGATTCAACTTTTTGCCTTATTTCAGAAATTACTTCATCAGTACTTCTGGTTCTGTTTTTTTTGAGTTGTATCAGATAATCTCCGGTATTGGGTTCGGTAATAAAGAATCCCATTTGGGTTCCTGTACGTCTGGAGTAGGTAGCAACCTCCGGTACCTGTAGTATAAGTTTTTCTACCTGCCGAAGCATTCTGTCTGTTTCTTCAAGTGTTGTTCCGGGTGGTGAAGCATAATCCAAAACTATACTGCCTTCATCCATTTCGGGTAAAAATCCGGTATGTAATTTTGGTAAGATGAGATAGATAATTGCACAGAAACTAATACCAATAAGTATACTTATCCACGGACGATAAATAAAAAAAGAAACCCATCTTTGTGTTTTAACATGATGCGCTGGTACCTGGGTTTTACTGATTTTCTTGCCTTTTGTAAAAAAGAGGTAAATCACAGGAAGCCCTATCCAGGTTACAAAAAATGAACAAACCAACGTAATGATCATCGTATCAGTTAACACCTTAAAATAAGCACCTGCCACTCCTGTCATCAAAATAAAAGGAATAAAAATGACAATAGTGCTGATCGACGAGCCTATCATTGCAGGAAACAGGTAGTTTATAGCCTTTTTAACCAGAATTTTATTTTCCTCGTCGGGATGTTCCTCATGCGTGCGGTGTATTTGCTCAACAACCACGATGGCATCATCAATAATTAATCCTATGGCTGCAGCCAGCGCACCAAGTGTCATTATGTTAAGGGTGTAGCCCACAGCATATAAAACAATAAGAGTAAGGCCCAGGGTAACCGGAATAGTAATTAATATTGTGAGGCTGGCCGTAAATGAACGAAGAAATATTATTGCAACAATAATAGCCAGAAACAACCCTATCCAGAGGCTATCGGCAACACTTCTTACCGAGTTTTGTACAAAATCGGATTGCTGGTAATAAGGTTGAATGGTAACATCTTTGGGTAAGGTTTTTCTTAGTTCTGAGACTTTCGTTTCCATATCACCGGATAGCTGAATCAGATTGGCTGTTGGTTGTTTGATGACAGCTACCAGCACGGCATCTTTGCCATTGGCATTGATGCGCGTATATTCTACTGCTTCTTTCACTGCTACCTCAGCAACATCCTGGAGGCGGATTACACGGCCTCCGGCAGTTTTGATAACTATATTTTTCAAATCATCCAGCGTATGAACCGTGGCATCTGTTACGGTGAGGTATAAAAATTTGTAATCAGACAGATAACCATTCGATAAAATGAAATTGGTAGCAGCAAGCGAACTTGAAATAACATCAGTAGTCACTCCGGCAGAAATCATTTTCTGCTGGTCTAATTGTAACCAGTATTCTTTAGTTTTTCCACCTATAATCCTAATTTCAGAAACGCCGGCTACCTGCGATAAAAATGGCTTTATTGTATAATTGGCCAGTAGTTTCATCTCAATGGGTGTTCTCGAATGGCTTTCAAGAGTGTAACCCATAACAGGTAGAATGGAGGGATTCATTTTTTCTACTGTTACCTGTAATCCGGGCGGCAGTTGATTTCTAACCTGACCAATTTTTGATTCTATTTGTTGCAGGCACAGGTTTATATTGGTGTTCCAGTCCAAAAATGCAGAGATTTCACAGGTTCCTCTACTGGTGGTACTTCTGATATACTGCAGACCAGGAACTTGTTTGATCACATTTTCCATTGGTTTGGTAACGGTGATCATCATTTTATCTACTGGTTGTAGGCCGGCATCAGCAATTATTTTGATTTTGGGAAAGGTGATCTCCGGAAAAAGGGCTGTTTGCATTTTACTGTAAGCAAAAAGTCCGCCTCCGATAATTAATACCAGCATTACACTGATCGGATTCTTATATGTAACAAAGAAGTTTTTCACACTACTTTATTTATGTTCAATTATTACATGGGCGGTGTCTGGCAAGCCGTAGTTACCGGATACTAATATTTTATCCTGCTCACTAAATCGTGGATCCGTTATTTCAACAATACCATTCGTTTCAATCCCTTTTTTAACCGGTACTTTCACTGCTGTTGTGCTATCAATCATTTTCATTACCCAAAATTCTGTTTGAGTTTCGTCTGTAAGGATGGCTGCTTTAGGAAGTGTAACAGCAGCGGGCTTCAGGTCTTTTACTATTTTTACCTTTGCAATAAGGTTTTCAGGAATAGGGTGACCAGCATTTACCCTGATTATGATTCGTTGGGTTTGAGTGGCAGAATCCATTACTGGCATTGCCTGGTCTATGCTTCCCATAAGCTTTTCACCATCGGGCAAGGTTAGTTCAAGGCTTCGTTTATTTGCAATAAATGGTCTCAGGTCATAGGGCATATCCAGCAAAAACACAAAGCTGCTTTTATCTGTAATCACAGCAAGTTGTTCTCCATCCTGTACGTAATCGCCGGGTTGGTGGTCTAGCTGCGTGATATAACCGCTGCTACTTGCCCTGATAGTATTTTTACCCAAAAAATGAAAGGAGGTATCCAGGGAGTTGATGGTGTTACCTAATGCTGTTGCTTCTTTTGTTTTTATAGTAAATAATGTTTGTCCACGTTGTACAAATTGGCCCAGCTGAATATTCCCGGAGTTCAGATATCCAATAACGTTAGCTTTCACAAAACTCTTCAACAAATAGGAGGAAATAGCATTTAACTCGATATAGTCGACCATCGGCTGAATGGAAACAGTTGTAACTGTTACGGGGGTAACAACTTTAGCAGCGCCGTTTTCCTCGCTGGTAGATTGTTTGGAATTACAGCTAATAATTCCGCACAGTAGAATCGCAGGAAGAACAGTAAATAGATATATGCGAATTTTATCCATGTTTTATATAGATATTATCTACTCCAATAATTAATCTGATTAATAATTTGCCAACGATTCGTTCGGTTTTGGGCAAGCAAATTTTTTGCAGTCATATAATTATTTAGTGCAATTACCAGGTCTGCAATTCGTACTTCCCCGGTAGTTAGTAATTGTAAATGAGCCCGTACCAATCCTTCCGAATATTTTATCTGGTTATTGATCTCTATAATTAAATCTTCAGTACTGGTCAGTTGAGCGGAAAGTAAGTCGAGCTGCTGTTTGTACTGGTGATTAAAGAATGAACTATATGATTTTCTGGTCTGTTCGGCTATATCAATTTTGCTGTACTTCATTTTTCGCTGCTTACCGTCGTAGATGGGTAGTGTCATGGATATTCCAATGCTGGCACCAAAATTCTTGTAAGGTGTGTAAGCCAGTGATGAATTATAACCACCATCACCAAATACATTGACTTTAGGTCTATAACTAAAATCGATAACCTGGCGGCTGTTGATGTTTTTAAGACTATCTATCACATATTGTTTGAAGAAGATGGAGTTTTCAGCTTCCGGGAATTGATATACCGGTAATATTGGTTCCTGCAGGCCAATAGTTGATGTGTCATTAATGCCACATAGATAGGCCAGCGTTGCGTAATCGCTATGGTATTGAATGTCAGCCTGCTTTAAAGCTAGTTTCTGTTGTTGTAGCGTTACCAGAAAAGTAAGGTAATCGGTTTGCTTATAAATATTGCCCTGGGCCAGTTTTTTTAAGATGATATCCTCTTTTTGCAGCAGATCATAAACCTCCTGTATAAAAGTCAGTTGTTGCCAGTCTCCATAGGTTAGTATATACTGGGCAGTAACGGTTCGCCGTATATCCTGCTCCGAGATCTGGGAGGTATTTTTAATGCCCTGAGCAGTGAGTCTTAAGGCTTCAAATTGGGTCTGAAGGTTTTTCTGACTAACTATAGCCTTGGAAACCCCAACCAGTGCGCTAATATTTGCTCCATTGGTAATAGCGTTGTCATATCCCCATCCTTTAATAACTGGAGCATAGTAGTTATTACTAGTGCCGTTTACCTGTGGTTTGTAGCTGGCCCGAATCATTTCGCTATCAATTCCGATAGTCCGAATCTGGTTGTTATAGTCTTTGATAAGTGGACTGTTGGAAAGGGCTTTAGATACATAGAAGTCTAAGGTATTATTTTGAGCGCTCAGATTCTGAACAAGGAAAAGGAGTAATAAGCAGAATATTGGAGTTTTAAAGGTATAGCCTGTTAACTTTCCATTTAGAGGTAAGTCCACTATCCGTAAGGACTTTGGAAAGGAAAAAGCAATATGTTTATTACCCCATTTTTGCATATAGATAACCGTTATTAATCTATGTCAGACAAATGTAAAGGGCAATTCTGGAGAATTTTTGTACCTGAAGGTTTCCCCTGCCATGCATGACAATTTTTTAATGTACATTAAGATAGGATGGATGTTTGGTTATCTAACAAAATAAGGGGGGATACTGTTGAGTAGGGTTACATAGGTATTATTATATAAATACAGGAAGGGGAGCCGGTTTATGGCACCCCTTCCTGTATTGGCAGCAGGACAATTGGCTGATTATTTTAGAAATTTGAATTTTAAATAGGAATTATTATACCATTTTATTGCTAATGGAACATCGGCATCGCTTATATCCTCCTCGCTAACTTCTTTCCCGATGCCGTAATTAATTTGCCATTTAGGATTTTTGACTACCCCGATAAGGGCAACAAGACGGCTACCAACGCTTAATTGTTTACAGGTAATGTAGGTATTGTTAATCATCACATTTTCGATTTTATTTGGATGCAGCAATTGCCTTTTGGTTCTGTCTTTTGCATAACTTGCCCTTTGAACAGTGTGATTTAGTGCAACAAATTTGCCATTAGGCAACTGTTCATATAATTCAATAGCAATATCAATATCTTTCTTGTTGATACTTAGATTTAAATTGGCTTCATAATTTCCGCTGATGGCCATAGGTGATTCTATGGGTTCGCTTACAAATTTTAGCTGATCTGGAAACCCTGGCAGGCTATCCAAAAGCAAATTGGGGAAATTCATAATAACTTCTCCTGTGGGCTTAATGTATCCTCTATCTTTGAAATCTACAATTTGCTGTGCAAATTGTATAGTTAGAGGTTTGCCTCTTTGCAATGTTCCATTGTTCAGAAATAGTAAAGCAGAGTCATTATACATTTCGTTCAGAGATGCTACATGCTTCCATTCATTTTTTCCTAAAATTTCGAAATTCACTTTATTGCTGAGGAAGGTGGGTTTGCTACTGTCTTTCAGAATATAATCAAACCATTCATACATAACTTTTCTACTACCAAAAATCGCAGCGCTATCAAGAGGTAAACCAGCCAGGGTATCAGTTTCACCCATTATCTGTGATGTTAAGTGGTCGTAGGGGCCTATTACCAGGTAATGATTGGCATTTTTGTTTTGCTGTAAATGTTGTTTATAGTAATGCATGGCGCCAAGTTGGTCGTCGTCCCAATATCCTGTTACCGTTAGTATCGGAATATTGATATTGGCAAATTCCTTATCCTGAGGGGTCATTTTTTGCCAGTACTCATCATAATCGGGATGTTGTAGCCAACGTTGAAATATATTGTGTTTTGTACCTTCTAAGCTGTCGAGTGAGGAGAATTTTATTCCGCTTTGATAATATTTTGTAAAAATGCCATTCCATCTGGTGCTATCTGTGAATACTAAGTCATTCGTAAGCTTTGTGTCGCTGACAGCGTGCAGCCATTGTAGCACCCAGGTCATAAACACGCCATTTTGCCTGGGGAAGTCAATCCCGGGATTTGCAGCAACTGTTGGTATAATGGTTTTTAATGCCGGATGTAAATGCTTGGTAGTAGCCCATTGTGTGAAACCAAGGTAACTACCGAAAAGCATACCTACTTTCCCGTTGCACCAGGGTTGTTTGCTAATCCAGTCAATAATATAATAACCATCTTCGGCTTCGTGCTCAAAAGGTTCTAATGGATCATTGCTACAGTATTTGCCGCGGGTGTTAACTTCAATAGTCGCATACCCTCTGTCCACTACCGCTTCAGCTGAAGCATATCTCCAGGTAGCGGTATCGGAATAAATATTATACATTACCAGGCAAGGCATCTGTACATTGGTATCTTTTCTTATTATCAATGCACAAAGATGGCCCCCGCTGGGGAGGTTTAATAGTACACTATCCTGGATAATATATTTACCAGGGTGACTGTTGGATTGAGCCAGTGTAGTCTGAAGTGTGAGCAGGTATAGCAGAATGGTCAGAGTTGATTTTATCATAATTGGGGTGTTTTTATGAATAAATTAACATGAATCAGATTTATTGATGGTCTGGATACATAATAGAAACTGCTGCTTTCCAATCTCCATTTTCGTTCTTTTTCCAAATCTGTATAATTTGGTTTTTATGACTTTGTATTTTACCAGTTGAATCAGCCATTGATACGGTGTTTTTTGAAAATAGATAGGCCATCTGTCCTTCTTTGGAAATTTCAATTGCAGTTGGGGCTGGATCCCAAGTGATGCTGAATCCGGGAATTTTTTGCAAATCCATAAGCATTTTGGAAAATGCCTCTTTACCTTTCACGGTTGGTATTTCAGAACCCATTATCACAACGTCGTCTGTCCAATAAAAGTTGGGATCGCCAGCTGCTGATTTTTTCTCCCAGTTATTCCAGCACTTGATGATGTTTTCCTTTTCTATATTTAAATTTTGTTGTTTGCATGCCAATAGCAAAATAATGAGTGAAAGAGAAGTAAGAAATTTCATAAAGTATAGTTTAAAGGCTATTAAAAAGTGTGAAGATTAATTTAATATGCTTGTTAATGAACGATTTTATACCCCTCTGAAATCGTGAAAAGTATTAAATGCCCGTTCGGGGTTGTTTAAGCTTTCTTTTATCAAAATATTCGGGGTTGTTCCTGCAAAATGTTTAAAATCTTTAACAAGATGTTGGTAGTCGCTATACCCATTCTGAATGGCTATACTTAACCAATCGAGTTCTGGATTAAATTCCTTCATTACATATGCTTGATAGAATCGGCAAATGCGAGCATAATATTTTGGCGTAACTCCAACAAGTTGTTCAAAACGTTTTTCAAACTGGCGATGACTTAAACATGCCTGTTGTGCTACCTTTGCCAGATTGAAAAGCTGTGGATTTTCCAGAATATGCCGACCAATTTTATCAATGGGCCTTCCTAAAGGTTTTAGTTGGCCGATTTTCTTCTGAAAGTATTTGTCGATCACCGCAATCATTTGTTCATATCCCGAACTATATAAGAGTTGCTCCTGTATTTCGTTGATTTCTTTTCCCATGACGAGTTCAGCTTCATAATTTTTATGCAACATCTCGGTCATTGGAATTTTTAAAAGTTTAAACAATCCACCTGGTTGGAACCGCACATGAAAGATGGTGAAATTGTTGGTGATGATCAGGTTCTGTCTTCGGTTTGGTTGCCCGAAAACCGTAACAGGAGCTCTTTCTTCAACGATATTTGTTTCTGCATCCTGTGACCAGAGTTGTCCTCTGAGAATGAATCGGATTCCTTCTTCAGGATTTACAGGATAAGCCTTTGGAGGAGGTACAAATGTTTTATCATCAAAGGTTAGATCAATGATCATGTACTCTTTGATGTACTCAATTAGCTTAATATCAGGTTTAAAACGTTTGCAAAGCATGAAGCTTTAGTGCTTTTTGATAAAAAATCTACTGGCATTAAACAGTCATTTTATTGCATGGCAATAACAGTTGCCTGTCTTGCAATCATTCGCCAACCTTCTTTTTTTTCCAGAACAAATCTAACAACAGGCTATGTCTGACTAGTGGTAAAAATTCGTCATTTTTTGAAATATGGAGAAAAGTGACGAATTTATACCTATTGGGGATTTTGCTAACGATTCTTAGTGCTTACTCGGGGAATATTAATCTAACAATACTATTAAATTAATCAAAAAAGTTAAGACTTACCTGGCTAGATAAAAATTAGCTTCTTTTAAAGATTGTTTAATAATTACGATAAAATAATATTATATTTTGTTAATTTAGAATGGGTTTTAAATCTGATTCTTATCGATTTAAATTACTGGTTTCCGATCTGGAATTTAATTTCACTCAATCTACATTAAAGTATTATTTCACCTATGAGCAAGACAACAACATCCAGAAGAAAGTTTTTGCAGAATGCTGCTGCATTGTCTACCTTTTTTATTCTACCCCGGCATGTTCTGGGAGGGAAGGGGTACCTTGCGCCAAGTGACCGGATCAACATTGGTTTTATTGGAGCAGGACATCAGGCTATGGGGTTGAGAGACAGGTTTGTGGGAACAAATGAAGTGGAAATCCTGGCGGTAGCTGATGTATATCAGCGAAAGGTAGATGAATTCATCAAAGCGCTGGGAGAGAAGCGTAGCAAGGCATGTGTAGGATATGGAGATTTTAGGGAGATTTTACAGCGGAAAGATATAGATGCGGTAGTGATAGTGACGCCCGACCATTGGCATGCTGTAATGGCTGTTAAAGCTGCTGCAGCAGGGAAGGATATATATTGTGAGAAGCCATTGGCACTATCAGTAATGGAAAGCCGGGCAATGGCAGATGCAGTGAAAAAGTATGGTCGTGTATTCCAGACGGGTAGTATGCAGCGTTCTGCACAGGAGTTCAGGCAAGGAGTAGAATTGGTGCGTAATGGTTATATCGGTGATATTAAAGAAATCAAAATTAGTGTAGGGGATGGGCCCAAGCCCTTTGATCTGGCAGCAGAACCCTTGCCAAAAGATCTGAATTGGGAGATGTGGCTGGGCCCCAATGAATATGTGCCTTACAATAATAAGCTGAATCCTTATCCAAGTAATGCACTATGGGCAGAATGGCGCTTTTATAAAGGTATTGGAGGCGGTTATCAGGCCGATTGGGGAGCACATATGTATGATATAGCACAATGGGGGTTAAACATGGATCATTCGGGCCCGGTAGAAATCTACCCTCCGGATGGTAATGAACATCCTTACCTAACCTATGTTTATGGTAACGGCGTAGTAATGACCCAGCACGATACCGGGAAAAAGAACATCAAATTTATAGGTACCAAAGGAAATATTGTAATAGAGCGCGGAAAACTACATACAGATCCTTCTGAACTCAAGAATATTGTGATTAGCGAAAATGAACAACTATTGCATTTTAGTGATAACCATTATGTTGACTTTTTATCTGCCATGCGTGATCGCTCGAGAGGGGTAGCGGCAGATGCAGAAACCGGACACCGTAGTTCTTCAGTTTGTGCACTGGGCAATATTGCTTATGATCTGAAACGTCCGCTGAAATGGGATCCCGTGAATGAGAAGTTTTTACAGGACAGTGGCGCAGATCTGTTATTGTCGAGGAAGCTAAAAGCGGAATGGAGTATCTGATAGTCCCCCGTATTAACTAACGTTGTAGTATGTATTAGATAAATTGTGTAAATTCAGATGATACAAGATATGCTAACATACTAATTAAACGCCTATGAAATGGTTTTCGATAATTCTAATAATAACTTTAGTTTCATGTTCAGAAAATAAGAATCCATCAAAACCTTTCTACGCGGGAATTACATCTATCCATACAACAGATTCTACCAGGATTTATAAACCTGGAAGTGATACAACAGATTACCTTTATTACAGGCCGGTAGATTTAGATATCTGGTACCCGGCTTATCATGCGAATACAGATACTCAACTTCAGGTTAGATATCTGTTGAACTTACTGGAAACCAGAGCAAATTACTATACCGCATCAAAAATAGCTGATGGGATGTCTGGGCAATTAGCACAATTTTTCTGCAATACATTTAACTGTTCGGATTCCCTCAGTCTTCTTAATTATAAAACAAATAGTTTTAAAAATGCTGCAGCCGCTTCAGATAAATATCCATTGGTGGTTTATATGGCTGCCTTCAACGGAATGAGCTATGAGAATTACTCATTATTTGAATCCTTGGCAAAGAAAGGATTTGTTGTGGTTTCTGTGAGTTCCATAGGCCGTTTTCCCGGTGATATGACTACCAAAAAAGAAGATCTGATGGAGCAGGTGGCTGATGGAATAACAGCCATAAACGAATTAAAAAGACATCCAAATATAGATTCCAACAGAATAGGGATAATAGGATATAGTTGGGGAGGGTTGTCTGGTGCAATTTTAGCAGGGAAATTTGCATCTAATGTGAAGTGCATTGTATCGCTGGAAGGGTCAGAAGTTCATCACTATGGAAATGAAGATGCTGATTTTGATAGAATAAGAGAGAGTGAGGAATTTAAATCACTTAAATTTTCTATACCATATTTAAGAATGGAAAGTGCACCTGCTTCCTTGCCCGGGAAGCAGGATTCCTTGTATAATTTTGCCTTGTATCATGTTAAGGATGCGCAGACTTTTATTATAGATTCAATGCAGCATGAAGATTTTGATTGTTTTTCCAATATCGTAAAAGTAGCAGGTAATTGCCAGACGAATCAACGTCACAATTCAGCAGTGCAGCTAACTGTCGGCTTTTTAGAAGACAAGCTTAAGAATGAGGATAATTTCTTACCAACTGTTAATGCCCTGTTGAATAAAACTATCAGAAAGAAGTAAGACAGCTATAGAATTTGTTGATTGTAGAGCTAGCGATATAATAATTTTATTATTTTCGCTATCTATCCTATACTCATGAGAGCAATATATTTTCTATTCATCTTCCTGTTAATATTAGGCGCCTGTAACATAGGTACCAGAGAGCTAAATATTCCGGATACAGTAGCAGTAACAAAAACATCTCAGCATGTTCAGGTGCCTGGGTCCAGATTATTTATTGTTCCTCCTCCAGGTTTCAAATTCACTAAATCAAATACTTTAAAGAAAGATGATGGTAGTGAAATAATGATTGCAGATTTTCCGGAGAGTAAATTTAACCGGGATAATAGAATTCCTGATAGCCCTGGAGAAACTACATTTTACGAGAAATTATTCGTCATCGGAGGTTACAAGGCCAGGCTCAGTTATGGAAAGGCATTAAAGGAAAATAAGGAAAAGATTGTTTTTGTATTCGGGGATGATCAAAACTCCATTCTTGCTGATTGTACTTTTCCTGTAAATAATAAAAAGTCCAGGGATGAGGCTATCGGGGCAGTATTGTCGATCTTTCTCGATAAGTCTATGGAGCTTGATTATGCAGCTTTAAATAACTACACAATCAATACAGATAATTCTGCATTTAAATTATATGGAAATAATAAACTACTTTTTTATTATTCAATAAATGGTGAAGAAATTAAGGATAATAATAATTATATAACCATTGCAAGATTACCTGCTTTTCCACGAATGGAAGAAATGAAGGCAGTTACCAAAGGCTTTATTAGCAAGATCGAAAAAGGGATGAGAATTGAGAAAATTGATGATAAACCTGTGAAAATTCATGGCCAACCTGCCTATGAAGCCATTATTTCTGCGGTAGCTAATAACGTCTTATCAGAGCGTTTATATCTTCTGGTGATGGGTAATACCAAATCATCCATTTACTATTTGGGCGTTTTTGAGGCTTCCGATTCAACTGTTTTCGAAGAATGTAAAGCTCTTGCTCAAACACTTAGACTTAAATAATTAAAGGGTTGCTAGATAATTTTACTTGTTAGACATGGAGCATATTTTTGATTTCTAAGCTTAGATTTCAATAATCTTAGGGCTATGATTTGCATGCGCAAGGAAATCATTTATGATCCAATCTGTGCTTACTTTCATATAGCTGGTAGTAGTGCCGTCGCTGCATCCATACCATTTTTCCTGTAGCACATCTTTATCTACTACAACCTCCACTTTATTTTCTTTATCCAATAATACTCCGAAAATAGTAGCTGCACCAACCGGAGTACCTAATATATTTTGCAATAGTTCTACTGAAGCAAATGATACCCTGGGAATATCCAACGCACTACTTAAGTCTTTAGTAATAAAGGGTTTTTCGGCTGTAGTGATATATAAGTAGAATTTAGTTTGTTGTCTGTTGCATAACAGGAGGGTTTTTACTGTTCGCATATCCAGTTTATCATCTATCCTTTTACAATCTTCCATTGTAATGGCAGGAGCAGTATCTACACGTTCAAACGCTATCCCGAATTGCTGCAGGGTATTATAGACCATTTCCTGTAGAGGAGTCATGAATTCAGAAGGTGCTGTATCTTTTACTTCGCTTAAATAAAACATGGTTTATATCTTAGTTTACATCTGCGCTGTCGAAATTACGCTAGTTTTTTATGACTTGGAAACAATTTTCCTAATAGAAAAGTAGCTGAAAACACACAAATATTTTTTCTCCCCCGAAATTTATTTAGGAAATTAGGGTGATATTATTGTCGTTTAGGTCACTTATATTAAAACAGGACTTATGCAGGTTCAGGACAATAAACAGCTGGAAGAATTATATCGACTCACTATGCCCCAGGTAGCCAGGTTGGTTGCCCGACTCAATGGCAGGCCAGACACAGCCAGGGATATCTTGCATGATGCAATTATTATCTATCTGGAAAAACAACAAAATAATACTCTCCCTGAATTGAAAGCAGCCAGTGCCTATATTATCGGAATAGCCAGAGTATTATGTGTTCGGCAGTTTAAGCAGCAGATTTCTTCAATACCCTTGGAATGGGCCTCAGAGCAGGTTATCCCCGAAGATTATTTTGAACCTCCTCCTGAGCAACCTGTAATGGAATATTTAAAAACAGCAGGTAAAAAATGTATGGATCTGTTAAAAGCATTCTATTATGAAAGCCGTTCGATCAGTGATATTACTTCAATATTCCATTTTAGAACACTGCATTCTGCAAGCGTTCAAAAATACAAATGCCTGGAAAAGGTGAGAAATCATATTAAACAAACTGATTATGAGGAAAGAATTGGATGAAATACAAGAAATAGAGGCATATCTGCACCATAATATCAGAGGAGTATCTCTGCTCATGTTCAGAGCCCGATTGGCAACTTCGGCAGTTTTAAGAGAAAAAGTGGAGCAGCAACGCCGGATTCACAGGATCATTAACTGGGCTGGGCGAGAAACCAGGCGTAATCAATTAAATGAAATTCATCATAAGTTGATGCGGGAGCCTTCTTTTTATCATTCTATCACTTCAATATTTAAATAATCATGGCATTTATCATACCTACTGTAATAGATGGTGATAGCAGAGGTGCATTCGATATTTATAGCTTACTGCTAAAGGAACGCATTATTTTTCTTGGTACCGCTATAGATGATCAGGTAGCCAATCTGATTGTAGCTCAGCTCTTATATCTGGATGCAGAAAACCATCGCCCCATTAATATGTATATTAATAGTCCGGGTGGTGTAATTTATTCCGGGCTTGCGATTTATGATACCATCAAAATGCTTAAATCGAAAGTCTTTACCATTGCAGTTGGATTTACAGGTAGTATGGGAACTGTGGTATTGGCTGGCGGAGAAAAAGGGAATCGTTATGCATTGCCTAATGCTACTATTCATATGCATCCTGCGGGTGGGGGGGCTAAAGGTTATACTGAAGATATTCGTATAGCCTTCAATGAACAACAACGATTGCAGCATAAAACTTATCAGATCATTGCAGCCGGTGCGGGAAAAACAATGGAGGAAATTGCAAAGGCATTTAATAATGATCATTTTATGTCTGCCGAAGAGGCAAAAGAATTCGGATTGATCGATGAAGTACTAAATAGCGACGCAATTATCCCTCCATTAATTAGTACAGCGTTGTCCAAAAACTAAAGAGTGTAGGTAGCTGCTACAGGTGTTTGGCTTGTAATTTTACTTATGTATTTTTAAATTTTGACTCGTATTTGAGTACTCACTAACGTGGCCATTCCTGAAAGTAATGCTGCTTAATTCATATATCCATATTTCTTCTCCACTACTGGCATTCTTCTGAATGCTGGTAGGTTTGCCCTGAAGCTGCAATACTTCATCTCTCGTAGAACCAAGCTTGAAATATTCTATTGTATAGCTGTTGCTACTGCTAGTACCGCTATTCTCATGAGCCAGTACAATTGCAACCACAACTATGGTTATGATGAAAATGATCATGGGCAAAACAGGTCGGAAATTTTTTTTAGCAGGTTGATTGAAGATCGTATATGTGTTTATGTTTTCGGTTGTATTTGTTTGTTTATTTTCAATAGTATTGAAAGAATAATTATTTTTTAGCTGATTGTCGTGATACTCTTTACGATAGCTGTCACTCAAGGTTTCATAAGCATTTTGTAATTCCTTAAATCTATCTTCAAAGAATTTATCACCATTATTAAGATCGGGATGAAATTTTTTAGAAAGCTTTCTGTATGCTGTTTTTATTTCTTCGGCGGAGGCAAAATCGGGTACGCCCAATATTTTATAGCAATTTGTCATAAAGCATTAAATAGGGAATGTTTTAAGATTAATTGTAATATACATAAAAGCCTTTGAGTTAAAAGAAGTAGAAGCATCTATTTAGGAAGTAGTTTGTAGATAGTGTTATGAAATTTGAACAGCGATTTGCAGACCTCTGCGGATTCAATAAATCTGACTTTCATGCAGCGATAAATAAATTGCTGGAAAAAGCAAAATAGTGCCTTTCTATTTGGTTATGAGAGAGGAAATTTATACATTGTATATGTTAATTTCCCAATATGCACAACCTATACGCACTAATTGTTGGCATCAACAACTATCACCCCGATCTGAATATTCCACCGTTAAGTGGCTGCATCAATGATGCTCTCGACTTTCGTTCCTATCTGGAAAAGATCTTTCCGGAAGAGCGACGCAATATTGTACAATTACTTGGTAAAGAAGCCACCAGAAAAGGAGTTATTGAGACATTTAAAACACACCTGATAGATAATAAGGCGATTCAGAAAGGAGATATAGTCCTTTTCTATTTTAGTGGCCATGGTTCCTTTATGAATACTGCCCCGGAATTTTACCAGTTCGATGCTACCGGAAAAGATGAAACTCTGGTACTTTACGATAGCAGGCTTCCGGGCAACTACGACCTGGCCGATAAGGAAATAGCATTGTTGCTGAATAAGATTCCAAAAGAAACTGATATAGTTGTTATTGTTGATGCTTGCCACTCTGGCTCCATAACAAGGGCATTGGCAGATTCCTATTCTCTGGGAAGAGCAAAATTTGCCTCTTCTCAAAGAACCGCCAGACCACTCAATAAATATCTCTCCCTGGACGATGAGCTTAATTATGAGAAAATGGCGGAAAAGGGAAAACTAAATATCCCGGAAACCCGACATCTGGTCATGAGTGCTTGCAGTAGAGATGAGGTGGCATATGAAAGAGGAGATAAGCCCACAGCCATGTTTACAGATGCGCTCCTGGGTTGTTTGAACGAAGAAGGCGAATTGCCACCTGCTTATTCGCAGGTATTTGAGCACGTATATGCTTTATTACGAAGAAGAGCCCAGCGACAAACTCCCCAACTCAAAGTTTATAACGGCTTTAACCCTGATGCCAGGTTCCTGGGCGAATTACTGCCCGGAAAACAACCATTTTACAAAGTGGTGTATGAGCGGGATCGTGGCATGTGGACAATCAACTGTGGTGCAATTAACGGACTAAGGAATGATACGGCAAGTATGAAAAGTACTGCTGTAAAGATTTATTTCCCAGAAGGAGATACATTAGTTGTACCCCTTGTGGCAGTTGGACTGAATAAAAGTGAATTGCCGGATTTAAAGCTAAAAGACAAGAATAAGCTATATGCTGCCAGTATAGAGTTACCACCGATTATAAGCATTCAGGTAGAAGGTAGTGAAGAAAATATTGCCGAATGGACTACCCTGGTGAGCTCTAAACCCGGCAATAGGATATTTTTCTTTTCTCCGGAGAATAAAGACGGAGCAGACTACACGCTAAGCTTTCATGAAGAAGGATATATAGTGCTTTTAAATGAGCAAAATGACATTGTACATGGGGTAGAAACAATTACTCCTGCTACAATGGAGTATATGTTTAGCTCCTGCAAACAGGTTTGTGACTGGCACCAATTCCAGACAATTGAAAATCATGCAATGACAAATGATGATTTTCAAAAGACCTTCAAAACCAATTTCGAGATTGAGGTATTGACTGACCCTAACTCAGATACCTGGCAATCGATCGTTGAAGAAACAACCTGCTGTTTGATTCCTGGTAAGGAATATCGCAGAAAAATAAATGTCACAAACAATACGGATAGCACCTGGTATGCCTCGGTTTATTTTCTTTCATCGCGTTATGGGCTATCATTAAGAACCAGTGAAGGAAGTGCTGAATTAATGAAGGGGAAAGTGCTTCCCGGGTTGGATAGAACTGGGAGACTGGGAATTACAAGTGGTGATCATGAAACGCTGAGGTTTAAGTTGCTGATTAGTAAAACCCCATTTCAGGATTATACGATCCCGAAGCTCAATGATCTGGAACCAGAGGTAATAGCTCCTGCCGCTTTGAACCTTGTTGGCAATTTTATGGGCGATTTTCCTGATGACAGTCTGGATCAGGAATGGTATGTTAAAACAATTACAATAAATCTCTTATCTGCAGTAGGAAATGTAGGGCCGCAGGAGTCTTACGAACTGGGTGAACTCTCAATTTCATCACATCCGGAGTTCAGTGCCAGTGTAGGCATTTCCGATATAGATTCAAAGAGAAAAGATATCAACTCGGCCGGGGTATTACGGCAGGTGCTAAAAGCAAAAGGCCTGGAAGTCATCGATGTACGGGGAGAGGTAGACCCGGCAGGGCCACTTTTGGGTATTATCACACTTTCAGGATTGGGAGATACCAAAGCACTGAAGGATGAACCATTGGTTTTAAAACTACGTAATGAGTCTGTCTCAAATAATAAAGGGATGATGGCAGTTACCCTGGTGGATGGTATTATTGTGCCGCTGGCCATCGGGGAGGAGGAGAATGGACATACCAGGTTTGAAATAAATGCATTACCAGATGATCAGACAGCTGAAAAGTCTAAAAACCTGATCCGTGCGGTCTGGTTTTGTTTGGTGAAGGTGGTAACAGGTATCAATTTATCCAGGCTGCGTAATGTGGATTTTATTGATGGAATAATGAAATATAGAGATGGAGAAGCAAAGATTCCTCCAGGTGAAAAAGCATTGGTGGTAATCCATGGTATAATTGGTGATACTAAGGGGCAGGCTGCCTGTATGCAATCACTTATTGAGCGTAAGCAATATGACCTATTACTGGCTTATGACTATGAAAATTTAAATCTGCCAATTGAAAAAATAGCGGAAGATTTCATGAAACAGTTAGGTAAAGCAGGAGCCGGAAAGGAAAACCGAAGAATTGATATAGTAGCGCATAGTATGGGAGGACTCGTAAGTCGTTATATGATTGAATATATTAAGGAAGCCGATGGTTGGGTTACCAAGTTGTATATGTTTGGTACTCCAAATGGCGGCTCTGCTTTTGGAATGATACCGGTATGGCGAAACAGAATGCAAGTGATGCTTACACTTGCTGCAAATGTTAGCAAAATCTGGGCAGCAGGTTTGTCATCTTTGCTTTCCGCAATCAATTACGGATTATCTGCTACCCAGGAATTTACAAATACACTCCAGCAGATGAATGAGGATAGTAAATTTTATAAGGATTTAAATGGAAAGGCTGCAAATTTTAAACTGGCAGACTATCATATAATTGCTGGAAATCAGCACGCCTATGTGCCGGAAGACCAAGCCTGGTATAATAGGCTAATGGAGAATATTGAACTCCAGGTTGGTGAATGGGTATACTGGAAAAAAGATAATGATATTGCTGTAGCTGTAGAAAGTATTGAGAAAGTGCCGGAGGATAGACAATCAACCAGCAAAACAGTAGGTTGCCATCATCTGAATTATTTTGAAGCACCTGCATCTGTGAATTATTTTAAGAGCTTAAAAGATAGTGAAGAGAATGCATAAATTGCCAATGTTAATGTTCGCTTTTACTGATTCACAAGGGGATCTCCGTTTTACCTTAGAAGAATATAAAGGGGTGAATGCGATATTTGAGTCGGCAAAAAACGCAGAAAAAAGATCAGAGCATGGCGCTACGAAAGTTTGGATCAACAACACGCTTAATGAGCTTAAGTATAATCCTCCAAGCATACTCCATTTTAGCGGGCATGCCAGCACGCTCGGCCTTAGCATGCAAAATAATGAAAAGCAAACCGGATTGGATTTAGCCGCAATATTAAAGAATAATAAAATCAGAATACTTTTTCTAAATGGCTGTTGTACCAGCTCTCTGGTTAAGGAGATATTTGCTCATGAAAATGCTGTAGAAGCAATCATTGCTACTCGCGTTCCGGTTCAGGATTTTATAGCTTGTGAACTTTCTCTTTCTTTCTACAATGCTTTCATAACAATGGGGGAAACTCTTCAAGGAGCTTTTAATGAAATGTATAGTTTACATAGCAGATATAGTTTAAAGAAGGAGCTTAAAATATGGAGATTCGATGAAGTAGAGGAAGACCTTTATATCGATTTTGATACTGCTGAAAATTTTTCCTGGGTAATTTTTTCAAAAAATGCGAAAATTCTTAACTGTACTATAGATACACTTTTGGATGATTCAAGTAAGAAAGTAGCAGAAATTGATGAAGAAATTAAAAGGTTGAATGACGTTTTAGCAAAAGAAGAACGGGCACTTAATAGAATAGATAAGAATGATGAACAATTGAAGGAAGATCGTGAGTATTGCGAATACAAAGTTGCTTCTTTGTTAGAAGAAATAAGACTGAAGAAACAAAAGAAAAAGAATCTGCTTGATGATAAATTCAGAATTAGTGAAGATGCAATTGCAAATGAACATTCTGCTGCATTTACCATGGCTGTAGAAAACTTGAATTACAAATCTCAAAGAAAAGGATTAAGAATCAATAAAGCAATTGGTGGAATTGTAATGTCAGGGGATGAAGATAGTATGTTGGAATTATTGTTTCGTCATTTTAAGAGTGAGAACAATATTCGTAAAGAAAATACCGAGGTTTATTTATTTGATGATAAGTCTCCTTTTTTTGGAAGTTTTTGGGCAAGAATAGCAATTGGGGATAAAAGAAATATGCAGGATGTTGACTTTACAGTTAGTGATAAGCAAGAAATAGTATACAATATTATGCGTGAAATATTCTGTGCAGGTGGAGATACTCCACATCAGAATATTTTATTCAAAGTAGTATGCACGCACACAGAACTTACTTTGTTGGAGGCTGCATTAGAAGAAATCTGGAAATTGATTCATGAGTATCTGGTAAAGGAAAATTTATCCGAAAAAATGAAAAGTTGGAAATACAAAATTGTTTTTCTATTGATGGATGAAACAGGGGTGCAGGAACGAAAAACAGCTTTTGATGCTTTGGTGAAAAGGCTGAAGTCGAATTCTTATATGACTCATTTTGAAGTACTAGAGAAAGTAGAGTGCATGGAACAGGAAGTAATTTATAAGTGGCTGGATAATCAACAACAACTTTCAAGAATGGGATTTAGACTAGAACATGCAGAAGAATTATTTATTGAAAGTCAGGGTGCTATCAAAAAATTCCTTTCGATCATAAAACGTAGAGTAAACTTTGAAGTTTCTCTTTTAGACGAATTAAAAATACATTAATTAAATCTATCTAATATGTCTCACCGCTCTTATTTAAGTGAGAAACTTGCAAAAACTGAATCAATTAACCGGAAGGGCTATACAGAGAAACTGTATCCTTATTTTGCTGACGATGAGCTTAAAAAGGCCGTTAATCTGGCGCTGTTCCTTAACAGGCCTCTATTGTTAATGGGGGAACCTGGTTGTGGTAAATCATTACTGGCAAAGGCTATTGCTTATGAATGGTATGAGAAGGAGATGTACGACCGCAATAAGTATTTTGAATGGAACGTAAAATCTACTTCCAAAGCCAGGGAAGGATTATATGATTATGATCATTTACTAAGGTTAAGAGATGCTTATGACAAAAGTTCCCAATTAGAGGATAATAATCGTTATCTGAGATATGGTCCAATGTCAGAAGCCATGGTTAATAGCACTAAAGAAGCCAAGGCCGTTTTACTGATCGATGAAATTGATAAAGCAGACATTGATTTTAGTAATGATTTGCTTTTAGAGCTGGAAAGAAATAGTTTTTATATTCCGGAAACTAATAAAACGGTTACTCACGATCAGGATGCAAAGCCATTCATTATAATCACTAGCAATGGAGAAAAGGATCTCAGTGATGCCTTTTTGCGTCGTTGTGTTTTTCATTATATCGATATTTTTTCTTCCAATAAAATCGATTCAAAGGAGACTCGCGATTGGCTGAAAAATATAGTGAAAGCAAGGTTTTATGATGAACAAGAAGTGAATAGTGAGCTGCTCGACAAGGCAATCAATACTTTTGTGAGCCTGCGAAAAGAAATGAATAGAGAAACCAATACCTTCCGCAAGGTCATCAATACCAGCGAATTTTTGGATTGGTATACTATCCTCAAAGCGTGTCTGGAGCAACAAACATCAAACCAGCTTTTAGATCAGGAATATGATAGAATACATGGATGGTTACAAAAACAGGAAGACGAAAAACCGCATATTGGAGTACCATTCGGAAATGTATTATTTAAAACAACAGCCTCATTGTTCAACTTCAAATCAATCTCATAATAGATGTTTGATGATAATATTATAGAAATCCCATTACAGCAGTCATTTTTTGAATTGATGAAGCTGGAGGCAAATCAATCCCGAAGAGGAATTGACCTGGATTCCTATTTATTACTTATTGATACCTGGAAGAGAGGATATGGTCTTTCAACCAAAGAAGAGTTGATATTTCTCTGTAAAAAAATCTGGCTAAAGCCTTTCCATAAAGGTAATCATAAGATTAATGAAAGAGTATTGGAAGAAATATTGGACCGGAACCTTAGAAACTATATTGTAGCTGAAGTATTGAAACCAGAAATTACCTCCGATATCCAAACCAATAATCCGATTGACGATAGTTTAGATAATACTACACAGAAGGAAGATAATTTAAATGATATTCTTAAGAGTAAATCCAAAGCTGAAGAGAATAAAATACAAAATAAAATAGAAGAACAGCAGCAGGAGGGTGAACTAAGCTTATATATAAGCAGCAAACAAAGTGAAGGAAACAAACAGATAGGAACAAAAAATTTTAACAACCTGTTCTCCGATCGCCAGTATACTCTTAATAACAAATATTTGCCGGTTGGTAGCCGGTTTATCGAACAATCGATCCGTTCTCTGAGATATAAGGTAAAGGGTATTGGCTACCCTGTTATTGATATACCCTCAACGGTAAGGGCTGTTGCTAATAAAGGGTATTTCCGGGATTATAAATATCATGATCAGGGAGGATTTGTAACCCGGTGGACACTCCTGATAGATCATCAGGGATCAATGGTGGCATTTAAGGATCTGATAGATGCTTTTGTGCAATGCGCAACGGCAGGTGGACTAAAAAATGAAGGCGAGGTTCTTTATTTCAGGAATTATCCCGATGATCATTTATTCACCAACCCCGAAAGAACCCGTAGTATTAAATTAAACGCATTAGCTTCCAGAAATCCCGGTAATATCCTTATCATTAGTGATGCCGGCGCTGCGAGAGGATATTATAATGAAGAACGGATTAAAAATGTTAATTGGTTACTCTATCGGTTAAGACGGCATAAAATTGCCTGGTTAAACCCTGTTCCAAAGAAACGTTGGAAAGGAACTTCTGCAGATGAAATAAGCAATCTGGTGAAGATGTTTGAAGTAGGAACTGAAACCAGCGATACTTTAGGCAGTATGGTATCTTTCTATAAAGGGAAATCGTTGTACCAAAAAGAAACTGATGGTTATTGATACAGATAAGATGGAAATAGCCGAAAAGTCGGTTGCGGCATTTGATAAACGTTTCAGGGATTATTATCCCAATGGAGATCATATGCAGCTAATTCAACTTGCCGCATTCCCTGTGGCGGTTACCGTACATCTGTTGTACCAGCTATGGGCTAACTTTAACAGTTTCGAAGAAAATGGAGTTATTTGTAAGATAGATGCAATGGTGGTAAATGACTGCATTCTTAGCAATCTATTCCGGCAAACAAGTGCTGAAGTTTATGAACTCGAAGCTGAAGTAAGACATTTCCTATTATTGAAGCTAAGATTAAAAAGGAGTGCGGATGAAATCAGGGAACTTGCCAATTTCTTATATCAATACTCCCGCCACAATACAATGGGTGCTTCCTGGAACAACTATTATGATGCCCAGCAATGGACAGCTATAATGGAAATAGATAAACAGGTTGCAGCAAATGAAATACTTGAATCACTAGCCCGGGAAGTTCAAAGAAACAATACCAGCCGGGGAATTGGAATTGCTAATCTCATTTCTACCCTTCAGTTAAATGATCGCCATTTCGCCAACCTGGTTGGGCAGGCATTCTATGATAAAACAAATGTGGGCTCTGAAAAGCAATTAGTTGTATCCGACCAGAATGATGGGCAAAGTATACGTATAAGTATAAGTCTACCACCAGTTTTAAGCAATAAACTAAGTAAGGTAGTTTCGATGCCAAAAGAAGTGATAGATGTTGCTGATCGCGCCCCTATAGTTTATGGCATTATAGATCTGAGTACCGATAATAAAAATGAACTTAAAGAAGTTACACAGATCGCTGAAATATTACTTCGAAAAAAAGTAATTGAATCAAAAGAGTATTTGAAAATAATAAATGATCGGAAAAGTAGGATGTTTTTTAGTGTGTTAGCTGATCTCTTTAAGGTTTGTAAAGCTCAGGATAGTATTTTTATTTTTATTGATCCCCGAAATAGTTTGATAAATACTTATTCAGATATATTTCAGGGTATGATTAGTGAGATAGGTGAACGATTACCTAGGATATTATTCATATTGGATGGGATAAGGCCAGATTCTCCCTGGTTAATGATAAATCACCCCCGAGTAAGAATACTCCACGTAAGTTCCAGAATTATTGTAAAGACACTTACAAAGATCCAGGATACTTCGATTACCTGCGCTTTATTTTATAAGTTAGTGCTAAATGAGTTTTTGAAAATCTATAGAAAAACCAATATTGATTTCCCTCAGTTTAATATAATGCATGAAGATTGGGAAAAGCCTTTACTTTTAGATTTTCCCCAACCAGACCTCCAGCCACAAATAATGAGTTATTTGGGGTATAAGCAGGAAGAATTTGAAGATTTTACAACTACCCGTAATCGATATCTTAATGATATAGGAGTAACGAATGCTTCAGATGAAATGTTCTTCTTTCGATCAATTGTGAAATTGAAGGCAAGTAAGTTATTGACAGTTGTTTGGTTGACTAAGAATGGAAGACTTGACCTGGATCTGAGAATAGAGCATTGTTCTAACCATTATTATCAATGGAAAGATTTAATAAATCCTGCTTATAGTAGAGCAACCTGGATTAAACTACTCGGTTCTTTACGCTTCGCCAATACTTTTTTTATAGGGATTACCAGAAGTACAGATTTCGAAGAAACCAGCAGAATCATTAGGTTTTTGAAATCAGTTGCTATAGCTTGGGATGTAAAACTACAGTATTTTTTAATGGATGATTTTGAATCATCACCCATTCCTATACCAGAAAATGATGTAGTATTACCGTGTAAATATTATGGAAATACGCAAGATAAACAGCAAACAAAGTATGCGCTAAAGCAGGAGGTAAAAAAACTTGCAAGGTTTGGAAAAAAATACAATGAAACTGATTGGGAGACAAAAACGAATGTACATGGCTTGTTGCTTGGAATAAACGAATATGCAGACAAATTCGTGAATTTAATTTCACCGGTAAATGATGTAAATAAACTTTATGCCGCTTGTACGGAGTCTGGTTTGCTTAAAAGTACAGCTTGTACTTTATTGGTTAATAATGAGGTGAAAAAACACCTTGTTATGCAGCATTTGACGAGTATTTTGAGTGTGGCCAGGGAAGATGAAATAGTGTTATTTTATTTTAGTGGCTATGGAATAAATATGGCTAATGAGAATAAGATATTATTCTACGACTATACGTTAATGAGCAAGGGTGACGAGTCTGATGCCTGCCTTACAGCTGAAGAATTCCGATCCTGTATTACTGCTGCAAAATATAATCCATATATCATATTAATACTGGAAACTCCCAGTGGGAGTCGGGAATGGATTGATGAGAATAATCCGAAGCACTTTGCACTCATGGCTACACAGCTGGAAGAGTTGTGTTATGAAACGGTGCACTCTCAAGGAACTATAACGGATATAGTTTCATCGCTTATTCGTGAAAATGCGAAGATCAGCTATAAACAGTTGCTTCGGAAAGTGATAGAGGCACATATAATGGGGGAAAAGCATTATTGGCAAACACCAATGTTTGTTGTGCATAAAGACAATTGGAACACCTTATTTCTAACAGCAGGAGAAAATTCAACTAGTGAGATTAATTCTGATCTTATAAACCTGAATAAAACTGTATCCAAGGAAAATTTATATGCCCGTTTATATTTTAATCAGGAATTTAAATATGAGAGGTTTGGACTATTAAAAGCAGGACTGGAAAATAAAAATATCAATCTTTCTGTTCGAAAATATATCGATGAAACTGTTAACGTAAATCAATTCAGACGGCCGTTGCCAGATATTGTTTTCTTACAACTCGACGGCCAGATATTACCATATTCAGAACCTTTCAAAGAGATTCATAAACATCTTGTTGTGGCTTTTGCTTTGGATATTCCTATTTTTTGTTTATCTACCAATGCTTATCAATTCCAGTCACTCAAATTCAATATTCCGTGGCCGGTCACAATTTATTCGTATGAAAATGAGGTAGATATAAATGCCGTCATTGACAATGTTTATGAGAAAACCAAACATCTTATTCATCAATCCACGCAGGATTTAACTGAAACATCAAGTGCTGCGTTAGTTTTGGGGATAGATTATAAATATGAAACCTATGCCTCCAGAAATGCCGAGCGCTTCAGAGATTGGCTTGTAAGTCCTGGTGGTGGGAGGCTAGATAAGAAGAATGTAAAGCTGTTAACCTCAGGAACAGAACAATGGGATATGATATCACTCCCAGTTTTAGATCATGTAATTAATGGAGTGAATATTGAAGATGATTCCACAGCTAAAGAAATTCTTTATATATACATTTGTGGTGAAACTACTTCAGAGCAGTTAAACAGATATGGAATTTATATTCCCAACAGGGAAGAGAAGAATTTCTTTTTCGATTTCCGATACATTTTTACCAACTTAGTATCTAAGAATGCATACAAAAAGATAATAATGTTTCTTGATCTGGAAGTTGGTGACATTGGAACCCCTGTATTACCCCAATTTAATGGGCATTCCTTCTCCGGAAATACGATCTTTTCCTCTGCTATATACTTCCAAAAAACTTATCATAGAAGAAATGAAAGAACCTTATTTATAGATAGTTTATTGGCTGGTTTAGAAGGTGAAGCAATTAATGATGCCGGATACCTTACTACTGATAGTCTGAATAATTACCTTAATTCCAGGATAAGTACTGATGTTGTTCAACAATCTTTGCAGTTTAATGCCAATGGAAATATTGAAATTCTATCAGCTGAATTATTAAAGCAAGATATTTATTGCCAATTCGCAGACGAATATATTGGACAGCAATTAGTGATCAGAAAAGGAGATGAAATTGTAGAACAAATACAGATAAAGAGAAAGCTGGAACCTTCTATTCTTCCAACCGGATTATACTCATTCTCTGTAGGTAATGTTCTAACAAAAAGTGTTGAAATTCCAATTAATTATGATCCGGTAAGAGTTAATCTGCATTGGGTTTTCAAAAAGAAATGGGTACTGGTTGTAGGAAATAGAACAGAAGATATTTCACCGGAATTAAAGTATGTGAGTAATGCTATTGGAGCCCAATTGGCTAAAGAAGGATACGGCCTGGTTACAGGCGATTGGCCTGGAATTGTGAATGAAGTATTTAAGGCCTATTCGGCATTTATAGATGAGGAAAGACTGGAAAATAAAGGTTATATAAATTGGGTTCGATTAAGTAATTCAAATACAATTGGATATACTTACAGACAACAGGAAATGTTCAGTACAGATTGGTTTAAGAAGGCAGTAAATTCTGCGGGTGCAGTAATTTTAATTGAAGGGCTAACAGGTACTGAAACCGCTTTTAAATTAGCTCAGGAGGCAGATATTCCAGTAATCCCTATCCCTACAACCGGAGGTTTCGCAGGAAAAGCGTACGAAATAATGTCGGACAATAGAACCTTACCTATGTTCATGGGTGAATTATTCAGGCAAATAACGTCGCCTCAGGAAGCTACAGATATTGCCAGGGTTGTAATAAAAATACTGGAAAGCCTTGATGACAAAAAGTAACTATTACTTCTGATAGGCAAAAAAAATTTCAAAAGATATTAAACCTACGCTATAATAATCAATCAAACTATTACAACAGCAGTTGATTAGAATAATATAGTACAGAATAGAGGTTCAACGGCCAAGAATATAACAATGGTAAGGCTATATATGGTCTGAAACCGGAAGGTATCAAGACATGCATTCATTGAACTTAAAGCCCCAAAGAAAGGATGTCTCAAATCTGAGACATCCTTTAATTATTTTATTCAGTTTTGATACTTTTTACTGGATTGGCAATTGACGCTTTAATCGACTGATAACTAATCGTTAGTATAGTAATGCCAGTGGCTGCAACCCCTGCAAAGAGAAATACTGCCGGGCCAATGTTTACTCTGTACTGATACTGTTGCAACCAATGGTGCATCATCCACCAGGCAAATGGGAAGGAGATCAGCATCGCAATTCCAACCAGTTTCAGAAAATCAAAAGATAGCAATCTCGCTATATTAATAGTAGAGGCTCCAAGCACTTTTCGAATCCCTATTTCTTTTGTTCGGCGTTCTGCTGTGTAAGCAGAAAGTCCGAATAATCCCAGGCAACTAATAATTATGGCAATGGAGGCAAAAATCCTGGAAAGCTTTTGCATCAACATTTCATTCTGGAACATATCATCGAACTGCTGATCGGTAAATTCGTAGGAGAACGGATAAGCCGGGTTATATTTCCTCATAATAGCTCCAATTTTCTCTAACGCCTGTTCTGGAGCTACCTTTGAATTCATTCGCGCATAAATAGTATTTGTACCTGAAGGAATGCCCAGGAACATGACAGGGTCTGGCTTCCCAAACATATCGCCATACACATAATCCTTAACCAGACCTACTATATGAAATGTAATCTTTTGATTCCCGGCTGGCATATATAATGATTTGCCAACCGGACTTCCTGGTCCGATTAGTTTGGCCATTGCTTCATTTACCATCACATTGGTACTATCGTCTGCATCCCTGGTAAAATCCTTACCTTCTAATAGGGTCATTCCTGTAGTGGTCAGGAATCCAGGGCCAATAAACCGCATGGAGGTAATGGTCTTAAGATTGGCAGGTTTACCTTCCCATTCTACTTCATCTGTACTGTTTCCATCGTAAAGGGGATTATGATCTGCTAAAGCAGCCTTATCTATTACGCCAGTATTATAAAGATCCTCTCTTACTGCCGGGAAATTTTTTACTACATCATTGGTAATATCGATAGACAGTAAATGATCTACCTTAAATCCCAGATCACGGGATTTGACATGCTGAATTTGCTGGTAGATAATTAAGGTGGCAATTATTAGAGTAATAGAAATACTGAATTGGGAAATAACCAGGCCACGACGTACAAAAGTGGCTCCCCCCGATTTAATCCTCAAACCTTTAAGGATGATCACCGGATTAAAATTGCTGAGATAGAGCGCCGGATAGCTGCCTGCTATAATACCGCAGAAGAGGGTAAGACTAACCAGGGCAATCAGGTGGCTGGGTTCCAGCAGGTTTAGGGTAAGCGTTTTGCCTACTACTGCATTAAATGCCGGTAATACTGAGGCCAATATTATAATGGCAAGCACAGTAGAAAGAAATGCCTGCAAGACCGATTCTCCAATAAACTGTTTGATCAGCGTATTCTTTCCTGCTCCCAAAGCCTTTCTAACCCCAATTTCTTTAGCTCTTTGTTCACTGTTGGCAGTAGCAAGATTCATAAAGTTGATGCAGGCAATTAAAAGGATTACTCCTGCAATAATGATAAACAGGCGAATGTAAACAATTCGGCCGCCCGACTGCATCCCATCTTTAAAGGAATTGCGTAAACGCCAATCCTTCATATTAAGGATCACAACAGAGTTACCCGGAGTTGCCGGCTGGGCTTTTACAATTTTATCCAGTTTGGTTTTAATCTGCCCGAGATCGGCACCTGGAATGGTCTGAATATAGGTTTCCAGGGAGAAATTATCCCACTTTAAAAGCCTGTCATTGCCTTCATAAGCTAATGACAATGGAGCCAACCAACCAAACCGGACTGATGAGTTATCAGGAATATCTTTCACTAACCCTGTAATAGTATATACCGTTCTGTTATCTACCATGATGGTTTTTCCAACAACATCATTAGGTGTCTTAAAGAATTTTTCAGCTGTCCTTTGGGTAATTACAAGGGAATGCGGATTGCTAAATGCTGTGGTAGGAGAGCCCTCCAGGAAATGGCATTCAAACATTCTGAAAAAAGAGGTATCTACATATCTTCCTCCACTATATACCGGATTATTCTGGTAGTTAAACAGGCTGGTGCTGAGTCCTTCCGTACTGCGGCAAAAGCTGGTTACACCCGGTACTTCAGCCATGGCGGTAGGACCTAATGGGCCTGGAGTGGAGGTATAAGTACGGATTTGATTATTTAACGACCAATTGAACTTAATTAAATGTGTATTATCTTTCTCCTTAAAGTAGTTGTTATAACTCATCTCACTTTCTACCCATAGGAGAATCAGGCTGGTACAAACAATACCGATACTCAATCCGAAAATATTCAGAAAGCTATAAGTTTTGTTCTTCTTTAGATTCCGCAGCGCTGTTTTCAGATAATTCGTAATCATAAATTGGTAAACTTTGTCTACCTGGCTCCAAGACGGTGCCATCTTACGAAAGTATTGAAAATAGGCCATTTGGCCGCAAAAGGAGGTAGGAAATTTGTCCAGTTTCGATACAGCTACGTCCGAAAGTGAACATGACTACTTACGATACTCAGATTTTCTTATTTCATAAACGAAATTAAGTCGGGATGGTTCTCCATAATAAGCAACTGTTTCTTCTCCAACTTTTACCGCCCCTATTCGTGTTATCGCAATTTGGGAACGAAGATTGGATGCACCAATATGAAATAAAACATGGCTAACATATTGGAAAATATAATCCAGCATTAATCTTTTAACAGATGGATTAATGCCGGAGCCCCAATACCTGGTTGCATAAAATGTATAGCCGATCATGATACTATCATGATTTTCATCATAATCATAATATCTGGTACTACCTGCAATTTCACCAGTCGATTTATCTATGATTTTAAAAGCACCTCCACTTTTTAAGGCGCCTTCAAAAAATGATTGAAATACGGTTTTCTGCCAGCGATCCTTATTGGGATGTTGTTCCCATATTTTTTTATCTGAAGCTACTGCATATAATGCTTCAAAATCATCTTCCTGGAGTGGTACCAACTTCACTTTTTCATTTTCAAGTATTGGCTGTATAGAAAATTGCATGGTTCTCGTTTTTGCAAAAGTAACTAGTATTCCATAATCTGCCTGAGATGATGTTCCATATGTGAAACATAATCCTGAATAATATATGCAAGTGTAAATGGAATACCTTCTCCACCTATCCCTTCCCTTGAAAGTGCCGTTACCGGAATCTGTTGTATTATACCTTTCAGAAAAGTATTATAATGTAACCATGCATTAACCAAAACTTCAGCATCCTGTAGCTGATGATTGCTCAATTTGTTCCAATCGTTTTGCTGATAACGGATGGTAGGAGTTTCCTCAAATTGAATCCTTACAAATCGTTGATGATTATTGGCGGCACTGTCGATCAGGTGGCCAAGTATTTCTTTTTTGCTCCATTTACTGGGTTGAGGTTTTAACTCCCAGGCTGTAGGTTCAATGGCAGCAAATTTTGATGGGATATTTTTTAAGAGCCAGTCCAGGCGCTCGATAGAGGGTTGTATAGAATTTTCCATTTGGGTATTAATTTACCCGCAATCTAGTATAATTAGTTTTTACTTTGATATTAGATTGATAGATGGTGGTTTGATGAGACTAAAATAAATCCTCATCAAACCACCATCATCAACCTAAAATTTATAATTATAACCTATCCTCACTACCTGTGTTTCATAAAAGTCCTTACTTGTATATGAGAAACCCTGCCCACGAATTTCCTTTTTAATTACCATAGTATTTAATAGATCTGTTGCATTCAGGAATACTTCTCCTTTGCCTTTTTGAATCACTTTTTTTGTACCCAGGTCTATTGAAAATCGAGATCCTATTTTTCCCTGAGGAATAATATCTGGTGCCAGGTAAATCGCGGTTATCTGAGCTTCTATGTTTTGAGGCAGGCGAATCTGTGTATTTAGTTTGATGTTACCCGAAATTATAGATTCCTTAGCGGCACTGTAGGTATTAGGTTTAGGATATTTATTTTCTACTGTAAATGCATCAATCATATTCCTGTATCCATTCATATTTAGATTAACAGTAACAGTTTTAGAGGCTTTTTGTGAGAAAACGGCTTCCAGGCCACTATTACTGCTTCGGCCGGCATTTTGGAATATTGCATAAATCAAATTACTCTCGGGAATAATACTTGAAATTCTGGTGATGGTGCCATTTGCAAATTTATAATAGGCAGCGCCATAAAAACTTCCATTCTGCCAGCTTGTTTTATATCCCAATTCAATGCTATTGGTAAATTGAGGCCTTAACTCAGGATTACCCACTTTAATGATTTCGGCATCATCATATTTAGGGAATATACGAATGTCAACCTCATTTGGCCTGTCTACTCTCCGGGTATAGAAAGCAGAGATTTTGTTTCTGTCGTTAAATTTATAGGCAAGTCTGATGTTGGGGAAGGGCTGCATATAGTTGTAACCAGAACTTTTATAGGTATTATGCTCCGGATTCACGATATATTCAATATTTACATATTCTACACGCATCCCAATTTCGGCTTCATACTTATTATTCTCAAAAATGTAATTACCATAAATAGCAGGAATTGTTTCCTTGTAGGTAGCCCATCCACCTGCGGTAGTATCCAGGGGAGAATGAATGCCTGGAATGAAAAGCATATCGGTAGGAATATTGCGATATCTGAATTTCAGGCCTGTTTCAATCCTTCCGTATTTTAAGGGTCTTATATAATCTATGTTCAGATCGGCAACATGCTCGTCTGATAAGAGTTTGAAAGCATCTTTACCTGTATAGGCAGGCATTATATTATCGAAGAAATACTTTTCATCTTCCCGGTGGAAGGTGTAATTGAAGCCTGCATTAAACAAATGCCCTGGCTCTTTAAATTTATGTTGCCAGGTTGCAATACCCATGACCGTAGTTTTAAGCTCATCTTCCAGGAATTGCCATAACCTTCTTCTTTCTGTTAGGTTGGCATTGAAAAACGGCTGATCTCCTCTGTCTATGATCTTTTCTGTACCAAATAACCCGGAAAACTGAAATGTATTGCTTTCGTTCATTTGCCAGTCAATCCCCGCCTTGGAGTTAAAGAAATTGGTATTTCTATTCCGTTTGGTTTGTTGTTGCACTACTTCACCATCTTCGTAAGTGCGGGTTACGAATTCATTTTTGTTAAGGGTTTGGGTATATAAATTATCGAGCTGAAGGAAAGTATTGATCTTTTCTTTACGGTAGTTTAAAGAAAGGGATGGATTGATTTTGGGTGTCAGATGATATTGAGGTCTGATGCCTGGTAAATTGGCCTGTCGCTCCCATAGAGAGCCTAGTCCGGTGGCCAATCCCACTTTCCCGTTAAACCCTTCCTCCTTATTCTTTTTCATGATTATATTAATAATACCTGCATTTCCGTTGGCATCGTATTTTGAAGAAGGATTATTGATAATTTCAATTCTCTCTATTGCGGAGGAAGGGATATTATCAAGTGCTGTCTGGCTTCCAAATCCGGTTAATGCCGTTTGTTTTCCATCTATAAGCACCACTACCTTGTCATTTCCCCGTAACTGCACTTTCCCATCCTGTACAGTAACCCCCGGAAGATTTTGCATAGCCTGTAATATTGAACCACCAGCCTGACTAATATTATTGGCTACTGAATAAACTTTCTTATCCATGCGGCTATCAACGTTTTCAGGTTTTCCGGCAACTATATTTACTTCACGGAGCATTTTAACGTTGGGTTGTATTTCAATATTATCCATCTCAATAAATTCCGACAAACTGCCAACAAATATGGGTTGAATTTTATTGAGATAACCTGTATATGTAACGGTAAGCAGATAGTTATCGGGCTTTATGGATGGGAGTGAGAACCTGCCATTTTCATTTGTCACAGAGCCAGTAATGAAGGAGCTGTCTTTGGCCAACTTAAGCACTACATTCACATAAGGCATTGGTTTTTTATTATCGGCGTCTTTAACTACCCCGGATACAGTTACAGATTTAATCTGGGCATTCAGGCCCAGGGAGATGATCAGCAGAGTAAGTAATGAAATGTATTTTTTTCCTGGCATTTTTGTCGGTTATTTATACAAAAATGCTACTCAATTTAGAAGATATTCTGAATGCGAAATTAGAATTCAACCGAAAATCTATGCATTTCATCCTTAAATGAATAAATGATTTTCCATTGATACCGGAGGGTAATTTCTTTTACTATGGCTAATCCCAGCCCGCTGTTGATACTGTCTTTTGAGGAAATGGCAAATCTTTTGAAAAGTTTTTCAGCATCCAGGGGAGCTGTACCTGTATTCTTAATTTCTAAGCTGTTGTTAAACAGATTAATAGTGATCTGACCATTTGCGGGGGTATGTCTGATTGCATTGATCAGCAAATTGTTAATTAATGTTTCAAGTAAAAACTTATTGGCAGAAACCTTTACTCCCGGAGTAATATTTTCAGTTAAGATTAATTTTTTATCCTCCAGATATTCGATCAGCAGATCGAGGCTTTCGTTTACAATATCAGCTATCGAAATTTGTGTGGTATCCTGAAACTGTTTGTTTTCAATTTTGGCCAGTAGTAAAAGATTTTTACTGATCCTGGATACCCTGGCCATTGGAATTTCAATATCGTTGAGCAGTTGTGATTGATCCTGGGTAATATCTTTAGTTTGTAATAATAGGTCGATCTTCGATTTTAGTATAGCCAACGGAGTTTGCAGTTCATGCGAGGCATTTTCCAAAAACCTTCGCTGTTCATTAAAGACGCTGATATTATTCTCAATCAATTTATCGATAGCACTATTTAGTGCGCTGAATTCTTCAATTTCAGAGCTGCCAAGATGCAGTTCCTGATTGGCTGTAAGATCAAAGGCCTGTAGCTTTTCTAATGTTTTACGAAAAGGCGACCAGATTCTTTGGGAGATATTCCTGTTTAGAATGATAAATCCGACTACCAGCATCAGGAAGAAAAATGTGGTAACAATAGCGATAGCAAGGATAATTTCTTCAGTTTCTTCAATATTGGTTTCTATCTCTAAATGATAGGTTTTACCATGAACGGTTAGAAATGAAGACAACCCTCTGAACCGGTCGATTTGCTTATCGCTTCCAAAATCACGTTTTCTGTAAATGGTGTAAATACTATCTGGTCTCACTGCTGTAGCTGGTACAGGATATAATCTGGCTCCGGGTTCCAGCGCATTCCAGATATCCAGTACAGCTTCAATTTGCTGGATATCGAATCGCTCATTTGTAGCATTTTTTTCTATTCTTTCCTTAATAATCAGGTTATGTTCGTCTAATTCACTTTTCCAGATATGATCTACAACCCAATAGTAAACAGGAATACTGGCGGCTAAAATAATCAGCGCGTAGATTGAAAAGGCTTTGAATGGTTTACTTAACAGCTTACTCATATTTCCCATTTATAACCTGTGCCATACACTGTTTTCAAATAATTATTGCTTCCGGCTTCCTGGAGTTTTTTCTTTAGATTTTTTACATGAGCGTAAATGAAATCATAATTATCGAACATATCTGCAAGGTCGCCAGACAAGTGTTCTGCGATGGCGCCTTTAGATAAAACTTTATTTTTATTACCAATAAAGAATAGTAGTAAGTTAAACTCTTTTGGAGTGAGGGTTATTTCCTGATTGTTGACAGTTACAGTTTTTCCGAGCAGGTCGATTTTTATTTCATTTTGTTGAATGACATTCGAATTATTGAATTGTTTGCGACGGATAACTGAATGAATTCTTGCAGATAATTCTGAATGATGAAAAGGTTTGGCCAGATAATCATCTGCCCCGATTCTAAGGCCCTGAACAATATCCTCAGTGGCATTTTTTGCAGATATGATTATAATTCCTGTTTCTATATTTTCCTGTTTCAACAGCGATAATAAATCCATACCATTTCCACCGGGAAGCATGAGATCCAGCAATATACAGTCATAGGTATAGATACCAATTTTTTCGGCAGCCTCCTGGTAGGTGCCGGCAATTTCACAAATGTAGTTTTGTTCTGATAGGTAGGCTACTATGTCCTGTGCTAAAGCCTGTTCATCTTCAATGATCAGAATTTTCATTGATCGAATTTACGACTTGAATTCTGAATTAAATCTGAATGCTTAATTCCGTCTGCTCCAGAAGGGTGAATCATTCCATCTTTTTTCGAGGGTATATTGTCCGATCAGCATTTTGAGATAGGTTGAAAAGGCGGTGCTTATGGCCCAGTCATAGGCAGATAGGGATTCTTTATCTCCGTTTAGATAATCAGCAATCGCATGGCCGGCATAATAGCCTCCTTCCAATGCAGAAGTAATACCATAGGAGGAAATGGGATCATATGAATAAGCTGCATCGCCAACGGCCAGCCAGTTTTGTCCGATCCGTTGGGAAAGGTATCCGGTTGCGGCGCTGGTGATATTGAGTGTATTAGCGGCAGCAGAGCAATTGTCGATGATTTCAGCAATAAGGCTGGTAACAGATGCTGTATGAAGCAACTCTTTAGTTGTGCGTAGGTTGGAGGGTAATAAATCGGTATCGGTCATTAAACTCAATACCAGCTGCTGATCGGCAAGGGGGGCAGCATACCACCAGCCATTTTCTACAGATTCGAGGTAGGTAAATTGTTGTATCTTTTTGGCAAGAGGAATGCAGGCAGTAATCCCTGCCAGTTTATCTATCATTTTTCTTTGGATCCCCAATCTCCTGGCCACTCTCGACTTCCTTCCCGTTGCATCAACAATAAAGGAGCATCTAAGTTCCTGCTTTTGCATATTAGCATCAGAATAGGCAACCGTCCATTCTTCATTATAATA
This sequence comes from Chitinophaga silvatica, assembly GCF_003419895.1. GTDB lineage: Bacteria > Bacteroidota > Bacteroidia > Chitinophagales > Chitinophagaceae > Chitinophaga > Chitinophaga silvatica. Next base: position 987,246 of record NZ_QPMM01000001.1, read on the forward strand.
ATTTAGAGAAGTCATACTGCAACCACTAAGGTATTTCCCTTTGTTTTTGCTTACCTGATCGGCTAATTGAACTTCAAAGATTTCCCGGTTCAGATGCCAGCCCTGAGTAACGGTATTAAAGAAAAATGATTTATCTGCCGGCTGTTGGCTTCCCCATACAAACCTATTCCCATAACAGGTAAGGTGAGATGGATGATGAAGTAAGGCATCTATTCCTGATTTTTTAAAAATAGAATAGGCCTGCGGGGGTATGGTTTCACCAGGTTTGCGAACAAACGTGGGCGAGGCTTCGAGGATAGTGCATTCATACCCTCTGTTTAGTAACTGCAAGGCAGTGGCGGCACCTGCCGGGCCGCCACCTATAATAATAATCGGAATTTTCATCTGCTTACATTTCGTCTCTTCTAAACGGTTCGCGCTCCAGAATTCTAAGTTTACTTGCATCAACACCTCCGGCTTCCTGCAGAATAACTCTTGTTTTTTGCAGAATTGGTGGCTGAACATTTTCGGCAACCAATACTTGTTCGAAGGTTTGGTCGGCCTGCATAAAGCCTGGTCGGCCTGCTTCTACCCATAAAGAATTAGGCAGGGCCGGATTTTGCATTTGAGGAGAAAGCTTCACTTCAGTGACAATTCCCAGGAAGTGCCATCTTTGTACCATTTTCTTCAGTTTGGACAGATACTGAGTGCCCAAATCCCGGAGCCAATCCTGCCTGTAATCGAAATGTTTCAGGCGTTGCTGGATATTTAAATCCTTATCGGCCAATCTTTGGAAGGAGGATTCAGAAAGTACCTGGTTAGGTACTCTGGCTGCCCAGAAAGAAGGTAACGATAAGTAGGTTGTGGTATCATAACCCGATAAGCAACTGGCTTCATCTGTTTGCCATGGTACTCCCAACCAACGGGTCAGGGAACCCGGACCACTACCATCTATTGGACCTCCGGCGCCTAAGGCAATTTCCGGAGTCAGTTTTTCGCCATAATCATCCTTAGGCTCTTCATTTTCCGGAAGGATTTTAATTCTGAATGGTTCATCCCAGAAAATACGTTGACGGAAAGGCCAGGTAATTTCAATACCTGGATGGAACGGACCTCCCAGGCATTCTTCCAATGGTGCTTCTATTAAAGCCTGTATCTGTTCTGGTAATGTGAAATCCTCAAAGTCTGTTCCTGGTTTGCTACCCTCAACAAAATGACCTTGCGCCCATTGTTCCATTCTTTCATACTGTGTTTGGGTAAGCGGAAGATCTACATTATGTACTTCTTTATAATCTCCAAATGCATCGCCATAGAATGGAGGTATTTTAACAGGCTCGTAATTTTTATTAGCTGGATCTCTGTACCATTGGAAAACCTTTGTGCGCAAGTCTCTATACAGAGGATCAGGGCTCATGAGCTTCATTAAATTTTCTGTAGAGAGGTAGTCACTCGGTGAATTTTGTCCGAACAGCATAAAGAACCCATGATTAACCCATTGTGTTTGAACTGTTCTGGAGATAATTGGGTAAATATGCTTCCAGAATTCAACTTGTTTGGGAGTTGGTATTTCTCCACCCTGAAGAAATAAATCTTCTACCACATCATACATTGTTACCACTGCAAACAAACCCGGACCGTAGTTAGGAGGCGTTACAGCTACCATTGCAGGTGTTACTTCATAAGAAATACCTGCTATAGTTACGGTTGCGTAGATGGTGCCATCAGCGGTGTCGTCGTGCCAGCCAACATTATTGGCAAATGTAGTTGGGTCTTCGTCGAAAGCGGAAGCTGAGGTTCCATCTGCCGGGATTACCAGCAGGCGGCCATCTTCATCTGTTTGGAGCTCTCCCAGTGGTACATTAATATCATAGAAGTAACCTTCATCGAAAAACACACCACTTTGATTAATGCCCTGAATTTTCTTTGGATCAGGCAGGATGTTTAACTTGCTACGGTCTTTCTCATCGCCGTTCCGATGCGTCGAAGTTTTAGGTTGGTTGTCTGGTAAGTCCAACGCATTTTCGAAATTATACCAGCTCGACTTCCTGTTAGCCAGATTTACGCGCCATTCGATAGTGGTATCACTATCTGCTTTTATTTCCTTTACAGGATTACCACTTTCATCAAACGCGTATATTCTGAAGCGTGGTACTTGTTTTTTAATTCGTCCGCGGTCGTCTTTATAGCCATTTTGGTGAGGAGGCTCGATGCCGGGAACATCTGATGCAAAGAAGAATTCGTCTGAATTCCCTAGTCGTGCAATGCCAAGAGGTGGGTAGATCGCTAGTGTAGCGAAATCAGCTTTTCCTGCCATAAAAAATTGTTTTTTAGTTGTGGTATTTATTTTCTTGCTGTATGCGGTTCGGTTAAGGGGATGCCATTTCTGTTTCTGCGCAGGCTGGCGCCTTCTTCATACACTACTTTTCTAACATCGCTGATACTGCCAATAGGTTTGTGAGCTTCGAGTGTATGCCATGGGTTATAGGAAAGGTTTTCTCCATAGGCTACCTGTCCGGGGGCATCTATATCCTGTTTGTGTATGATGAGGGTAGCAAAGAGTTGGGGTGCAGAAATGTTTTCTGGCCAGCGAACCATTGCTTCGTCGAGCGGCATTTCATCTTCATCTGTTCTGAATTGAAGGTAGAATCCCATGTGTACCTCTTCTTTAAGAAGTCGTTGTTTCAACTCGTCTCTTAGGTAACCAGGGTTATTATCCGGAATGGGTGGGGCGGGAGGTACGTTTATTGGAACAAGTTTATATTTTACATAATCGTCGCCTCCGAATGCGTAAGGTAAGCAACTACCATAAACGGCAGTGGCTACACTCGATTCCCGTTTTTGCATTTCATCGAGTATTTGTGCTGTCTCTTCATGATCTTTAAGATATGAATCATAGTCGCGTAACACAACACCTGCATAGGTAAATTCACACATATCCCTGGCCGTATTCACAAAAAAAACATCATGATTTTGCAGGATGAAATCAGCTGTTAATGCGTCAGGTTCACTTTCCATCAACTTTTCACCTGTTACTCCAAAGAGCTTAATTCCAATACCAATAGTAGATTTAAGATCTCCTAATCCCGGTTTTGTATCGCTCGAAAATCTTACCCAGGCATCCAGTTGATCGTACTCAAAAATACCGATACGTTGATGAGCCGGTAATTCTTCATTCACTATAAATGTGGCTTTTGCCATACCATGTTGTTTGGAAAATACCGGGCGCCTGACAGGACATTGGCCATCCAATGCCCGCGGAAATTGTATCATATCGATAAACATTTCCTTTAAACTATTTGTAGGGTTTGCATAACAATTCACAGCTTTTGTAGTATGTGAATGATGCTTTGGGTTCAATAGGTGCATAATTTATTTGGGGATTTGGTTTTATATAGATAGTTTTTTGTTGATGAACAGACTGTTTAGGGATTGATTTGCTATAAATGAAAATGCATATAAATCAAATGCAGTGCTTGTTTCGACGGATCAATATTACATAAAAATAAATTCCTTCCAAAATAAAAGTTAATTATCCTACCAAGTAATTTTTTGATAAATTATAGTGTTTATAATATTATCGTATATGCGTTGAAGTTAAAAATAGGTGTAAAAAAACAGGGCAGAATTTCTGCCCTGTTTTGCTGTTATTTTTTAGATTTAAATACCCAGTAATATAGTGGGGGGATTAGTATAGGTGTGAAGAGTAATGTAAATGTTAATCCACCAATGATTACAGTAGCCAATGGTCTTTGCACGTCGGAACCAATGCCTGTGCTCAGAGCGGCCGGTACAAGTCCGATAATCGCTACCATCAGCATCATCATAATTGCTCTGAATTGTTCCACAGCAGTATGTTCAATGATTTGAGGCAAGTCGTTTGTCGATGCTATTGTATTCCTGTTCAAGGCGGATACCAGCAACACACCAGCCATTACAGAAATACCGAATATAGATACGAATCCAACGCCTGCCGATACATTAAAGTGATATCCTCTTATAAACAAAGCAATAATTCCACCTGCCAGGGCTACCAATATGCAGCTCATGGTAATGAAAGTTTGCTTCATATTCTTGAACAACATAAACAGAAATACAAAAACAATCACAATTGTTAATGGAATAGTAAATGCTAATTGTTTACCTGCTCTTTCCAGATTCTCATATTGTCCGCCATAGATCACTGAATATCCTTTGGGAACATAAATTGCTTTACCGATCTTTTCCTGCAATTCTTCAACAAACGATCCCTGGTCGCGGCCCCGCACATTGGTTCTTACAGTTACCATCCGTTTACCATCGATGCGATAGATGTTTGTTTGGCCATCTATAAACTTCACTTCCGCCAATTGATCCATTGGGATTAAAGCCCCCGTAGCCGATGGAACCTGAAGGTTTTTAATAGCTTCAATAGTATTTCTGTATTCAGGTAAATAACGGATTACGATATCGTATCTTTTAGTACCGTCGTATAATGTTCCAATTGGTTTACCCCCGATAGCCGCTTCTATCATGGCCTGAATATCACTTACATTAATAGCAAACCTGGCTGCATTCTCCCGATTGATATTAATAGCTAATTGTGCTTGTGAGCCTTCCTGTTCAATATTTACAGAAGCAGACCCTTTTGTGGCTTTTACAATATCTGCAATACTATCGGCCTGGCGACGCATAATCGACAAATCATCACCAACCACTGAAATCGCCAGATCGGCCGCACTTCCGGTTACAATCTCCATCACCTGGTCTATAATCGGCTGACCAGAGTTGAAGGAAGCACCAGGGATATTTCTTTCAAGGTCGCTTTGAATCCTTCTAACCAGTTCTTTTTTGGATATTGTGTCACTCCATAATTTGTAATCTTTTAGTCCAACCAGGATCTCTGTTCTGTTTGGTGGAAACGGATCTGTACCATCATCATTTCTACCGGTTTGTGTAATCACATACTTAACCGGAGGATATTTGCCGATGATGTTACGGATTTGCGGGGCAATTTTTGCATTTTCCTGAATCGTTACACCGGCAGGTAAAAATGATCTCATGAAAATTGAACCTTCATCCAGTTCGGGAAGGAATTCTGTTCCCAGACGTGTTCCTAATCCAACTAATGCTACAATCAATACACCGGCAATAATTATAGTACGTTTATAGTTGGGAAGTATAATAGTGAGCATTTTGCGGTACGAACTCTCAAAGAAATCGAGCACCCTGTTTTTAGGCTCTTTCATAGGTTTGTCCGATGAAAGTGCTTTCCTGTAGGCGTAGGATATAAGTACCGGGATTAACGTCAACGCACATATCATAGCCCCAATTACGGCAAAAGCTAATGTTAAGGCCATTGGTGAGAAGAGCTTGCCTTCCACCCTGGTCATTAGCAGAATTGGTGTGTAAGCCAGAACAATAATGGTAACAGAAAAGAATATCTCCCTGCCAACTTCCTGTGCGGCAGCAAGAGTAATTCCTACAATTCCATTTTGCTTTTCGATAGGAGTAGCACTTCTGTATCGTCTGATCAGATGTTCCGCCATTACGCAGGCTCCGTCTACAATGATCCCAAAGTCGATAGCCCCCAGCGATAAAAGGTTTGCCGGTATACCGGTTAAACGCATCAATATAAAAGCAAATAACAAAGAGAAAGGAATAGTTGCTGTAACTACCAGGGCCGAACGAATGCTACCCAGGAAGAAGATCAAAACTATCACAACTATACTGATACCCATAAACAGGGTATGAGATACAGTTTCCAATGAATGGTCGATCAGAAAACTCCTGTCGTATAAGACCCGCAACTTAACTCCTTCGGGTAACTCAGTTTCGGTCAGATCTTCCAGTTTTTTCTTAAGCGCCTTTAATGCATCGCTGGGATTCTCACCCCTTCGCAACAGCACAATCCCTTCCGGTGATCCTACTTTATCGATTCCTTCATCAGGTACGGCATATCCCAAAACCCCGGAAGGAGGAGGTGGTGCTATTTCAACATCTGCAACATCCCTGACATAAATTGGAGTACCGTTTTGGGCCGTCAATACTATATTTTCAATATCCTTTTCCGTTTTTACGGCTCCCAATCCTCTGACTGCAAATCCCTGACCCCCTCTGTCGATCACATTTCCACCGGTATTCTGATTATTCTTCTGCACTGCATCAATTACATCCTGTAATGTGACGTTGTACTTGCGAAGTTTGGTAGGAGAGGGCAGTACATGAAACTCCTTTAGTGGCCCGCCAAAGGTGGTAACATCTGCGATACCCGGAACCTGAAGTATAGCCGGGCGTATTACCCAGTCCTGCAGGTCTCGTAACTGCATGGATGTATAATTTGGGGGAGCTTCTACCACATACCGGTAGATTTCTCCAACCGCTGTAGTAAGCGGCGCCAGTTCAGGTGTTACTCCGTCTGGCAAACTAATGGAGGAAAGGCGCTCAATCACCTGTTGCCTGGCAAAATAGTCGTCTGTTCCATCCTGGAACGTTAACTGAACTACCGAAAGTCCGAAGATGGTCCGACTTCTTCTATCCAATACTCTGGGTACATTATTTAATGCCCTTTCAATTGGTATGGTAACCTGTTGCTCTACTTCCTCTGCGGCCCTGCCGTTAAATGGGGCTACTATAATAACATTCGTATCGGCAATATCAGGATAGGCCTCTATCTTAAGTTGAGTAAAACATAAATATCCCAAAACAGATAATACACCTGCTGCTATTATTACTGCCCATCGGTTACGTAAAGAAAATATTAGAATATTCCTGATCATGCGTCTATTTGATCTACTGAATTAGTAATAATTAATCCGCCTTTATACTTATCTCTCAGCATTTTTAGTACGGTGCGTACTTTTTCATCTTCATCAATGAATGTGATCATCATTGGAGGATCATCGAACGAAAAGATCTGATTAGGGCGTTTAATTCTTTGATTAATTCCAAATCCCATTATACCAGTGAAAGCTGTTGCACCTTTAATGTTGTTCTGCACCAGAAATTGCATAATGAATTCGTATAGTGGTTTGGCCTGAAAGAGGTCGTCTTTATCTATATAGATTTGTGCTTGTAGCATTGTAATGAGTTTAATAGCCAAATGAAATACCTTTTAATTGCATTGCACCGTCTGTAACTACCATATCACCTTCATTCAGCCCGCGATAAATGATTATACGTCCACCAACTTCGGGTCCTGGTAATACTTCCTGCCTGTGAAAGGAGCGATCTGCCGCCTGGGTAAATACATAATTTCCACCCTGTACTGTTACAAGTGCAGATTTAGGGATAGATAAACTATTACCTTCGTTTACTCCGAACTTAACGGAAGCAAACATCCCGGCTTTCAGTTTATTGCCTGTATCCTTAATGCCTATACGTAGTTTTACCATTCTTGTAACGTTGTCAATTACTCCTCCAATGTCTTCAATGGTTCCATTAAAGATCTCACCCGGGTAAGACGTGAATTGAATTTTACAGGCTCCGTTCTTTTTAACTTTTGTAACCTGGTTATCTGGCATTTCACAGATTACCCATGTTTTGTTGAGTGGTGGATGAATTAATTCCTGGGGATCAAATCCGGCGAGTTTGAGCCTTGACAGATGTTCTATAATAGAAGTACGTTCGTTACTTAATTCTGTTTGCGCGATGGCCATATCTGTTTCTGCACTGATAAGGTCTGTTTTCGCATCGGAAACATCTTTACCGGTACCGGCACCATGAGCTGCCAGATCTTTAAATCTGTCGAGCTCAATTTGCTTCTGTGCTACAATGGCTTTACGTTGTTGTACAATGTTACCTTTCTGGCGTATGTTGATGATGTGTTGCAACATCGCTGTATAATTGGCGGTTAATTCGGGGTTATCGAATAATACCAGGTTTTGATCTGAGTTTTCTTTTGAGAAAACAACGGTAGCGGCCACCATACCGGGGGCAGTTAACTCGGCATTCAAATCCTCTCTGGTAACCGGAGCTGTCTTAAAATAACTGAGTGTAACACTGTCCGGCGGGAATTTTATTACCCTTCCGCTATCTCCAACTGTTGGTTTAGTGGAAACAACCGGAGCTTTATTCGTTTGGTTATGCGACCCACAGGAAATTGCCATCCAGGATATAGTGACGATCAAAAGATATTTAGCTGTTTTTTTCATTCGACGATGTTTAACTTTTTGCTGAGAGATTTTGACTTACAATACCTGGTTGTATTGATTGATTAATCCGGTTACTGATAAGAGTTGAAGGTAGTTTTTACGATAATTGTACAATGCCTCATAATATGTTTTCTGGGTATCGAACCAGGTTCTCTGGGCATCAAGAAAATCAATGATAGTGGTACCCCCTCTTGTGTAGGAATACCTTACTGCCTGTAACACCTCTTCAGACTTTTCCAGGATACTTTTATACTTAGCAACTGTTTCCTTACTGAGCTGGTAACTGTTCCAGGCGTTTTTTACTTCTGTTTGCACCTGTTGCTGAATGGCCACCAAAGATTGTTCGGATTGTTGCAATTGAATTTTGGATTTCCTTATCTCCCCCTGGTTCCTGTTGAAGAAGGGAAGGGGTATGGTGCCATACAGCCCGGCGTATTGGATCGTATTTTGCGGATTATAGATGACACCTAATTCGGGAACAGGTTTACCCAGCGCTTTTTGTAGCTTTATATTACTTTTGGCCGACTCTATATTGCTCTGAACAACCTGTACGTCCGGCCTTTGTGCCAGGGAGATTTGTAAGAGCGAATCAACTTTTCCAGTAGCTTCATCATTGATCACGGTATCGGATTCATTAATATCCATATTGTCTGTTCTGCCTAAACTCAGTTTAAGCTGCTGTAATGTATTGGCATATTCCTGGGAGGCAGTTTTGGCCTGTAACTGGTATTGATCCAATAATAGCTGCGTTCTTAGCAGATCGCTGGTACTAATCACCTGATTTTTGAGCCGTATTTGCTGTATTTTCAGAAGGCTATCAATGTTATTTCTGGCTTCCTGCACTATCAGGAGGTTGATTTTGTTATACCAGACATCCAGCCATTTATTACCGGCATCGGTGAGTACATTCCGTTCTATATCTGCATAGCTTTTCTCGGCAGTGATAACATTTTTATTGGCTACCTCCTGTTTAAGTTTACGCTGGCCAGAGAATTGGAACTCTTTAGTTAACTGCCACCATAACTGGTTGTTATGCGAATTATAAAACTTTGTTCCCGGCTCGAAATATTTGCTGCTTAGGAGTTGTAAAGTCTGATTATTTAATACGGGATTAGGCCTGAGTCCAGCCGTCAGCACATCTGATTGGGCTATGGAAATGTCGAGGCTTGCTGGTTTAAGAAATGGGTTATTGTGTTTGGCCGATTCCAATGCCTGTAACAATGTTAAATTGTCCTGGGCTTTGAGGGCCAATGCCATCCCCATTGTACATACGAAGATTAATAAGCACTTTGGTCGCATGCCGGTCTGTTCAGTTTAAATTTGACAAATAATGATAGCAATCTCGGGTTTGAACATTCGATAAGTCAGGGGTAATAAGACGAGAAGAATTGGGTGCTAACCATCGGTTTATGATGGGGTATATTTGCTATATTGAATTTAACGACAAAATTCAACACTACAAAAGGACCTGATTCTAATCTTTTTATCCATTTCTGTTCTTACAGAATGACGAACTCTATTGAAATAATAAATACTGGAAAAAAATAGTCAGTAAACCAGACGTTTTGTTGGCCCGCAGGAGCTATCTTTTTTTGCTTTGTTAATTCGCTGCAAGCTACGCCAGTAAACACAAAGGGGCAGTTATAGACCAGATAGAAAATTATTAGAAATCTATTAGAAAGGAAGTCAGAGATGAGGCAGTTCAATAGTAAAGGAAGTACCTTTATTCAGTTCTGAATGTACGGTAATACTGCCTTTATGGAGCTGAATAATTTTATAGGTTAATGAGAGCCCAATGCCATTACCTTCGGCGTAGGCCTTATTAGCACCCCGGTAAAAAGGCTGGGAGAGATAGGGTAGATCTTCAGCGGGAATTCCAACGCCATTGTCGGAAAATCTGAGAATGGTGCTTTCGTCCTTAAAGGTGATGGTAACCTCAGACTGGTGATTGGGAGAGAATTTACAGCCATTTTCCATTAAGTTGGCAAATGCTACTTTGAGGAGGTATTCATTACCGGAAATGGATATATAATTGTCATTTTCAATTTCCTGCTCAAAAGTAACCAGGATATGATAATCTGAATTAGATTTTAGGATTTGCTGCCGGGCATCCAGCAATACTTCGTCTATGCGGGTAGGCTTAAAGGTAATCTCTGACGGGTCATAGCTTGCCTTTGCCAGATCTAGCAGGCCGTTAGCCAGCCTGGCCATTTTCTTGGCATCCAGCAATGCATTTTTAATGACCGCTTTATATTCTGTAATATTGCGTTCCTTAATGGCGGAAAGTTCTAGTTCAGCTATCACTGTAGCCAAAGGAGTTCTCAGTTCATGAGCAATATTGGAAACAAATTGTTTTTGGGCTTCAAATGAATTTTCCAGCCGGTCCAGCATCTGGTTGAAGGTAATAGCCAGTTCAGCAATTTCATCCCTACGGTTCCCTTCATCTACCCGTAAATCGAGGTTGGTGGCAGTTATGTCTTCCACCCGTTTCACCATCTTTGATACAGGTTTTAGTGCTCTTTGGGCAAATAGACTACCAGCAGCCAGAGTCAGAATAATGGCAATGGAGAAATAGATAATAAGGGTGTATTTAAGATTATTGAGCTTATCTAACCCATACTGGTCAAAAGCCGCAGCTGTAATGATAAGTTGTTTGCCATTATGCTCATATAAAAAACCCACTGCCTGTACCTGTCCGATATAGAAATTGATTTCTTTTAATCTTCGTATGCTATCCAGCATAGCAGGAGTTTCCTTTACTTTATCTATTCCCACCGCATCATGATAAAGTAAATGATGGGCAGAGTCGTAAATCGCTACTTCCTCTTCCGAAAGGGTATTGGGGGCATTCCGGTAAATCAGTTGTAAGACGGCCGGAGTAACTTTAGCTTCCATCCAGAGGTTTGCCCGGGTTATGGCCTGTAATTTCAACCGTTTAAAGTATTCATCTTCCCGGTTTTCGGCATACGAAACATAAATTACCAGCGCAAAGGCAGCCAATATAGCTGCAAATAGTGCGGTAAATAATAAAGTAAGTCGTAGCCTGATTTTCATTGTTTATAAATTCTCTTTAAGGATGAAGCCTATGCCTGGTTTGGTATGTATTAGTTTAACGTCCTGATCTTTATCAATTTTCTTCCTTAAATAATTAATATAAACATCAATAAAATTTGTACCTGTATCAAAAGTAGTGTCCCATACTTTTTCAGCAATTTCAACTCTGGTGAGTACACGGCCACTATTCCGCATCATATACTCCAGCAGTTTAAATTCTTTAGGTGTGAGATTAATCTCCTTACCACTACGTGTTGCCGTCATGGTCTGAAGATTTAGTGCCAGATCAGATATTTTCAGGATATATCCGTTGCTAAAGGTACTGGGAGTTTTACGCTTGGTAACATTCCGGATTCTTGCCAGCAGCTCCCGGAAGTCGAAAGGCTTTACCAGGTAATCATCCGCTCCTGCATCCAATCCTTCCACTTTATCGTCTGTAGTTCCCAGAGCCGTTAGCATAATAATTGGGAGATCCGGACGCACTTCCCTTATTTGTTTACACAAATCTAATCCATTAATCACTGGCAGGATGATATCCATAATAACAACATCATACTGATGCTGTAACAGTAGTTTTTTACCAATCGCTCCATCATAGGCTAATTCAACGGTAAACTGGTGTTCTTCCAATCCTCTCTTCAGCAGATCCGCCACCCGTTGTTCATCCTCTATTACTAGTATATGCATGCCGCCTGTATTTGTATTGCAACTTAAAAAGAAGAATCGACAACACAAAAATAGGCGCTACAACTTAATAAACTCCACTCTTCTGTTTTTAGCCTTCCCTTCCGAGCCAGGATCATTGGTTATGGGCATTGTATCACCTTTTCCGGTTGTTTGAATTCTGCCTGCCTCAATTCCATAAGTTTGTATTAGTTCAATTTTTACAGCATCGGCACGTTGCTGAGATAATTTCAGGTTTGTTTCTGGTCGGCCATCATGGTCGGTATGCCCAATTATCTGGATACGCATATCCATGTTTTGTTTCATCACCTGGGCTACTTCTTTAATGATACCCTGATTATCAGATTGAATTTTTGAAGAATTGGTTGCGAAAAGTATGGTATTACTCTCTAATTTGCCTTCTGTCAACAATTTAGAGCGGGTATCGGCCTTTCCTTCAGCTATCCGTAAATTAGAGAAGTAATATCCCAGTTCCGAATTCTTATAGTTAGATCTGGCCATATCTATCCTCAACTGGTTTAATCCTCCATCTAATGGTACTGCCTGTGGCAAATCAAATACCTTTTCTTTATCGATCCATATCCTGATTCTTTCTTTTTGAATATCTATTGCCAGATGAACTGGTTTGCCCAATTTAGCCGCATAATCAGAAAAGACATATTTATCTGTTTCGATTTTCTTCTTAGCCTCTTCAATAGAGACTAACTTAACATGCAAATCACTTTTGTAGGGAGCAAGAATAATATCCGCTTTGTTTTTAACTGTATAGTCACTACTTAATATATATCCTTTATTACCCCGGTCGTACAGTCCTATATTCAATGATGGTAGAAGAAACCCGCCAGTGGGTGAATAGCTGGTTATTAAGTCAAATTCAATTGTACAGTTTTCTGGTAAAGTAAAAGTTGGACTTAAAAATACCCCGCTGAATAATCGTAGCCATTTACCAGTAATACCATTGAAGGTAACCACCTCTCCACTGCTGCGGGTATACCATTTTAGCGGAAATTGTCCGGTTTCATCCTGAGAGAAATCATCATTGAGCAACACATTCGTGCCTGGTACAAAATCGTAATTGGTATTGGCCTGTAGCGGATTAGAGGCTATTTCAGGGCTGGATATACTGTTTTCGGCAGCCGGCTTGCTGTTTCCGGCTGAAGGTTCCCTTGACGGGTTACCTAATAAGGGATCGAGTTGCTGTTCTATTGATCTTGTCTTCTGCTTTAGTTTTTGCAAAACACTTTGTGAGAATGTGAAATTGCTGAACAACAGCAATAGTATAAGAATGCTGGATTTCATAATGCTGAGATTAAAAAAGCTCCATGAAGAAAGGCGTTTCTATATTGCTTTGTAATCCGCTGTTATAGGAGGTAGCAGGATCAGGTTTAAAAAAATAGGTAAGTGATTCCTTATAGGGTTCTTCCCCATAAATATCTCTGACATCTGTAAGTAAAATGAGTCTGCCATTCGTTTTGGCAGTAATCTTATATTTACATTGTGGAATATCGGTAATGAAGTAATTAAACTGATTTTTTTTGATAGTAAATGTTTTTTCCAGGAACTGTGCTTCACTACCATCAATAAACTTACTTCCTGCAACTGGAGTGAGCGTTATTTTTACTTCAGTACCAGCGGGCATTTGCTGCATTCCTTCAGACGGGAGATTGGTAAAAACCATTGTACCACCATAATACCCGGTAGTCGGAGAATTGTCTGATAAGGGTACATCCTCAATACGGCCGCTCAATTTCAGTTTGAAGTTTTTGGTATAACCTTCCTTATCCAGGCTAAAGGCATTATAATCATTATCTTCCGGGGCTATACGTAAATGGTAGGTCTGTCCTTCATAAGTTATATCCTTCCAGGCATAAATATTCCAACCGCCGATGTCCAGTTTGGGAGTCACATAGGTTCCGTAATTGGTCGAAAATACATCGGAAGATACATCGTAAAGTACATGGTTTACTACTCTTACCTTTGCTCCCGCAATAGCCTGACCTTTGGTGTCTTTTATAATGCCACTTACTTTATATGGATTTTTGGAATCGTTTCCGGGGTTATTATCGTTCTTTTTATCATCTTTTTTGCATGACGAAAGTAATACAAGGGCTACCAGACCCGCTGTTAATTGTTGTCTCATATTATTTAATCTTTATTGTTTAGTTGTTTTTCGATTTTGTTGAACCTGGATGAGGTAAGCACTTCCTTCGATTTATTGTAAAAATGCTGGAAAACATTTGCCGGGGCTTCTTTTCTGATATTTCTGAGCCAGGAAAGTATTTCATAATTATTCAAATGCTCAAGCATCAGGCCCACAAACATTGCATCATGTTTAGGCGGATTATTTCTGACAGCTTCGGCGCTTAGCCTTTCCAATGCACCATCTGAGTATACTGACCATAAATATGGATTGATGATTTCTTCTTCCATATTCATATGATTCAGATTAAAAGCAACAAAACCGATGTATTGCTGCTGAAGTGAAATAGCTGCAATACTCAGTTGTAGTGCTGTTTGGGCATTTTCAATATTATCTAATGCAATACTCAAATCAAGGGTCAGTGCTTCATCTTCTATATGTTGCCTGGCGAAATATGCTCTTATAGATTCAGCATTTGGACATAATAGCGGAAAAATGAAATTGTCCTCCAGTTGTGCATGCTCGTGTAATACTTCAAGTACCAAACGTATTTTGGATATACAACTATCCGATTCTGCAGAAACTGAAAAGTCGGTTTGCTGAAGCTCTATAAGAACATTGCATAGCAAAGCTCTCAGGGCTTTATGAGCCTTGTTAAAGAGATTGAATCTTAAAAGTTCCATTTATTAAAAGTGAATATTTATTAAGGGTTGTTGGTTGGGATTAAGAAATAATTATTACAGTACAAAAGTAGTGGGGAGATAATAGTTCAGGAATAGGCAACAAACCTCAGTTTTGTAGGTATTATTACCTACCGGGATATAGAAGAATCGTAATAACTGTATGCTGTTTCTGATGGATAGTTAGGCTACCATTCATTAATTCAATTCTTTCTGTTATTTCTTCCGGGTAAATATTAAGCATTCCCGAATTGGTGATTAATTCAATGCTAATGGTATGAGTAGTATTCTTGAGAGTAATGCTTACATCTCCGGTTATAGTTGCTTTATTCAGTAATTCACAGATCAACTGTAGGAGCCGATAGATGTTCATTTCTTCTACAGGTTGAAGCATGCTATCGATATTGTCTAACCGTGTAAAGCAAACTGTATTGCAGGGGAAACTGGTTTCTACAAGGCTTTTCAAACTTTGAGTAATGCCAATTAGTTCGAGTTGATAGGGTCTGAGCTGATAGGTGAGATCTCTTACCTGCGTGATTATATTCGCGGTACTTTCGGTAAAGTGCTTCAGTGAGTTATCGTTATCTTTGTTTTGTAATTGCCAGCATTTGTTTTTAATCAGGACCAGTTTCTGACCTATACTATCATGCAATTCCATTGCTATCCTTTTCTTTTCTTTTTCTTGTTCATCTATCAAAGCCATTAAAAATTTCTTTTTCTCACTGATTAAATGCTGCTGAATAAATTCCTGCTCTCCACGGTAATAATTCAGTCTGAATGCCAGGGCGTATGACAATATTATAGCCTCTGAAACGGCCCCCCAGTACATTCCTGTTTGGGTGACAATATTTTCGGGGAGTAATTGCAAATCCATCAGATTTTGAACTGAGTTGCCAATAATAAAACTACCAATTCCCAAAATATAATAAATAGCAGGTTTATACCCATTTCGCAAACAAACAAAACCACAAATCATCAGGTAGCTGAAGAAAAAGTACATGAGGTACTGAATACAAAAAAAAGCATAATGCCCGCCGTTCAGCAACGTAATGGTGATCGGAAGACAACTTACTACAACCAATACTTTTATACCATTATAAAGAATGTAATTATTCTGCTTAAGCTTTAGAAATGAAGCAGTAAATATTAAACTAAGTAAAGCTGCAATTGGAATAATGATACCTGCATTACTTATAAATGCTAATGAGGGAAACAAATAAGTGAGGTAGCCATTGTAAAATATTAAATTAATGCCCCAGGCAAGGATATAGAAGAGATAGTATAAATAAGGGAATTCCTTTGTTTTATAGAATACAAACAGGTTATAAATACCAAACGCCAGAAGTACCCCCCAGGCAATACCATTTGCCCAGTCTATAATACTATTCTGCTCATATACTGTTTCAAGTGTAACTAATTGCAGTTTGCTTCTTAAGATATTATTGCTGGTTAATTTTAAGTAGTATTCCGATTGCCCTTCGCTCTTTAAATTGATTGGCAGTAGCAGCTTATCCGATTGGATGATTCTCCGCTGATCTGGTTGATCGCCCAGGAATTCGCTTAGAACAATTATTTCATTACCTCTTCTTTCATACCATCCTATTTCATGAAAAACAGGCGGCTGTTTTATTTGCAAATACCAGTTGGTAAATCGACTCCTGTTTGTAATATTAAGCTTAATCCATAATGCTGCGCTGGTTGAGCCCAAAGTGATGATTGAACTTGTTGATGGTTTGAAGTAGCCGGATTGGTTGGCAATAGCAAGAGTAGGTTGAGTTCCGGACGAGTCAACCAGCCATTCGAAATGTTCAATTTTCTGGCATACACTATCAACTATCACAATTTGAGAAAAGTCTCTGAATGGTAACAGGATAAGGAATAGCAGAATAGAAAGGTAAGTGATTAGTCGACACATCATACTTATAATTGTTCTATCGCAAAGCGTAACAATGCATTTTTACCAGTAAGGTTTAATTTTTTAGTCATATTCATACGATGATTGGAAACGGTTTTTTCACTGATAAATAATTCATCGGCAATTTCCTTTGTGCTTTTATAACTCCCAATCATTTTAAGGATTTTCTGTTCGGCTGGTGTGAGACTTTTCAGCTGCTCATCGATAGTTTGCATGCGATTTCTTTTTAAATGAAGAAGGAAACTGCTCATTTCCGGGCTGATGTAGGATTGCCCTTTCAGCACAGATTGAATTGAATTGATAATATCAGTAACGGCATTTTCTTTGAGTACATATCCCGAAACCCCCAGTTCCAGGGCATGCAGAAAAGCATCTTTTACCTTGTGCATTGTTAGCAGAATTACCTGAATGGAATTATTCTGCCTGAGGATTTCTGTTGCGGCTGTAAGTCCATTCATAACAGGCATATCTATATCTAATATAACTACATCAGGTTGTAGCTGTTCAGACATTCTAACAGCTTCTTCACCATTTTTTGCAGAAAATATTACCTCGTATTGTTTCTCATATTCAATTACCTCTTTCAGCCCGGTAAGAAAAATAGGGTGGTCATCTGCTATTATTATTTTTATAGACATATTTT
The DNA here is from genome assembly GCF_003419895.1 of Chitinophaga silvatica. Lineage (GTDB taxonomy): Bacteria > Bacteroidota > Bacteroidia > Chitinophagales > Chitinophagaceae > Chitinophaga > Chitinophaga silvatica. The sequence goes on from NZ_QPMM01000001.1 coordinate 1,004,470, forward strand.
TATGATAGTTTGATGTTTTGAACGGGAATTTTGATAATTGCAGTAGTACCCTGATTAACTATACTGAAGAATTGTATTGAGCCCCGTAGTAAGTTTACCCGTTCCTGCAGGTTTTTAAGTCCAAACCCACTTTCCGATTGATTCAATTTGAATCCTATTCCATTATCTTTATAAACTACCTCAATACTATGTTCAATTATTGAAATATGTACTTTGCAATAAACAGCTGATGAATGTTTAATCATATTATTGAGTAGTTCCTGCACTATACGATATACATTGATTTCCTGCTCGAAACTTAAGCAACCATCTATGTTTTCGATTTTAACATCCATTTTTCTGTCTGGAGTATTATCAGCCTCCCTGATCAAAAAGTAAATAGATTTGGTTAGCCCAAACATTTCTATCTGATACGGGCGAAGAGAAAGGGTTATATCATTAATATCAGTTATAGTATCGGAGAGATATGCAGAAAGTTGATTCAGTTCTGAGGTATGAGAATTGGGGTGCCGTTTTTGATATAATAATATTTCATTCTTCATATTTACAAGGCTGTCATTCACCGTTCTGTTTAATTTACCTGCTATATGTCCTCTTTCTGTATCACTGCTACTGATCAACCTTTGAGAAAAACGGGATGCCTGTGCTAAAACCTGCTTTTGTAATAACATGGTTTCCTGCTTGCTTGAATTAAGTTTATCTGCAAGGGCAAATGATAGGATCAATGATTGCAGGCAGGTGCCTATTTGTAATCCTATTGCGCTTTCATAACCGGTAAATAACCAACCATTATCGAATAAATTATATAAGGTACCGCTAAGAAGCAGTACTCCAAAAGCTGTAAGATAATATTTGCCAGGTTTGAACCCCTTTTTTACACTATAAATCCCACTGGTAAGCCAAAACAGGAATACCAGATACATAGAGGTTTGAAAGATAATATAAGCAAGAATGGGATTTCCTAGAATTGATATCAATATGATTCCAATATTCATAACAATTAATGAAAATCCAATTCGTGATAATTTTTTATTGGTACTATTTAATTTTAAGAAAGAAATGGTAAATAGGATGCTGAAAATGATTGAAATACTTAATAGTATTGCCATATGCTCATTGAGAAGATCCAGAAATGAGTTATGGTAATACCCCATCCAGGTTAAATAGAACAGGAGCGTGAAAAATGTATGTAGCGTGAAGTATAAATAGGCTTTATCCTGTATGGAAAAATATATAAACAGGTTGTAAAGCATTAATGCTATTAATAGGCCCTGCAATACGCCCCTTGTCAGATTATATCGGATATTGTGTTCATATAATTTTTGTAAGGTTCCAATACGTACAGGTACTTTTAAGGTATGTGTACTTCTGATCCGAATAAACACTGTAGCAGAATCGTTTTGGGAAAGTTCAAATTGTAGGGTTAGCCCATTAGATTTATTAGCACTAATAGGAAGGATATCGGTCGAATCTGCCGTTCTTTTGATACAAACTTCTAATTCCTGGTAGGCAGGAGGTTCAATCCACATTGCCCATTTGCGATTGGGAGATTTGTTGATCATTTTAAAGTAGATCCACACCGGTGCTTTATTAACCCCAACTGCCGCAATGGGATTCTCTGATTGTTTGAATTTTTCCAGTTCTTTAAAAGCCTGTTCAAATGATAGGTCTCCATTGTTGTCTTTAAGGATATAGGGATTAGAAACATAATACAGCATAGATGTATCCACTAGTCTAACCTGCTGCGCTTGTAGTGGATTCAATATTCCAAACAGTAAAGTAAGTGTGAGCCATATATAGGTTAGGTTCATTATATCGACTTTTTGTGCTGGAAACAGCAAATTTCAATCACAAATATATAGATATGCAGGAGAGGAACATATAGGTAGTATTGCCTATGAAAAATGAATACTATTGCTTATATCAGACCTCCTTTCAGCTTTCTACTTTTGTGTTAGAAAGTTAGTCAAAATGAAGCGAACATTTTTATGGGCAACAACCTCTCTGGTATTTATTTTCAATGATCCTTTGGCCGCCCAGCAAGGTGGATTATTGGGGAAGTCTAATATCTATGCATTAATTGAAGAAGTACCGGCAATCCCGGCTACTACTGCAATTGCTGTAAGCAAAACTTTTGGACCTAATATTTTGAGTGAAGGACATGGGAAACTGGAGGCTCTCTATCAACCTGTCAGGGATAAAGCAACACGGCAAAGAGACGAAATTGCAGCCTATTATGCAAGCCGCCAGAAGAAAGCGAATGGAACCAATGAAGAACTGGAAGCAAGGGCGAAGAAAGATATTAATCAGAATCAGCTACTTGCTGAAATGGGTGGAGTAGATGCTATTTCAAAAATGACCCCTGAACAGGCGGAGCAAGCCGCCAAAAAAGCTGCTGATAAGTTAATGGCTCAATATAGTAATTATCCGGCCACAGCACCGGCCAGACCTATAGCATCAGATTTGAAACAGCGGGATGCTGCCGGTGCAACCATGCAAATAATTGAAAAGCTGGGCGACATTCGAAAACGTATAGTTGCAATTCAGGAACGACTGGATAATAACATTAAATCGTTGCAGCAAAGCCCCGGTAATTTTAATCAGATTGCCAAAGAATACAAGGAGAAATGGGATAAAATTCCAGTGGTATTAATGGGAGAAGTTAGAGATAAAGACCCGGCGAAAACTAAGGCATTAATTGCTGAGTATGTAGAGAAATACAAATCCAGAAATAGTTATGAATTATCGAAAATCGGGGAGTGGTTTAACGATGCCAGGGCAAAGTATAAAGTGGAGCTTAATGAGTATTACCAATTGCTCGAAAAGTATGAAAAAGAACTCAGTTCGAAGTTAGGCGATCCTTACCACCGGTCAAATATGGAAAGCTCGCTGGCCAATTTCGAATCGGATCTGATAACAATTCCTGTATACCTGGCAGATGTAAGTCAGAAAACTACCCAAACAACTGCTATCATGGAACGGGAACAATATTTAAAAACTAATTCGTAGCCATGCCTGGGATTAAATACTTAGTCACTTGTTTATTATTACTAGGGTTAAATGTGGATGCAGCCACGGGAGCCTCTGATAGCTTGTATTGGGTCACGGAAATTGGAAAGGCTCCCAATCCCTATACTGTCATCAGGATTTATAGTTGTAAGGATGAAGTTTTGAAAGAAATATGGGTTAAAGACTACCAGATAGATATATCAAGAAAAAGAACAAGGAGAAAATTGCAGAAGTTATTGGAAAATCATCTGGTGGATGAGCAAGGGGTGGCAGACAGATTAAAAATTCATGTTTCCCGGATTCAGTTTACTGCCAACTTTTGAATGCGTTCAGGTTTGTTCCTCAAAGAATAGGGTGTCTCATTGAGACACCCTTGTTTATTCTATAACATTACATTGAAATAGCATATGATAGAGATTCGTAACTTCCGTCAAATTCATCGAACTGATGGCCATTAACGAAAAAAGTAGGTGTCTCACTAACTCCGCTGCGGAGTCCTCCATCGAAGTCTTTCTCTATTTTAGTCAGTAATTCCTGGCTTTTCCAGTCGGCGGCAAATTGTTGGATGTTCAGGCCTATTTCAGTTGCAAAGACCAGCAGGTTTTCAATGCTAAGTTCATCCTGATTCTCATAGATTATATCATGCATTTCCCAGAACTTCGATTGCCGGGCTGCAGCTTCGGCCGCCAATGCCGCAGGCAAAGCCATCGGATGTTTTTCCTGTTTTGGGAAATTACGAAATACAAAAAGTAATGAATGCTCATGCTTGGCAATCAACTCCTTAATTAAAGGGTAGGAATCGCCACAATCTGGGCATTGATAATCGCAATAGCCAACTAATACTCTCGGAGCATGCAAACTGCCTAAAGTATGATCCTGTGCATTTACCGGTACTTTCAATATTGCCATAAATGTATTTTTATTTTTTTGCCTTATCCATATCATCCAATGCGGCTAAAATGCCTTCAGCACCGGGATTAATGCCATCCGGCGATAAATAGCTCCACTGAATAATTCCATGTTCATCAATTAAAAATATAGCTCTTTTGCTCTCGCCATCAACATCATTATACACTCCGTATTGTCTGGATACTTCTCCCTTTGGTTCAAAATCAGATAATAGCGGAAAATGAAACTTGCGGCTTTGTGCAAAGGCAAGATGGCTCCACTTGCTATCAACGGAAATACCTAATAACACAGCATTTTTAGCTGTAAAAAGCTTTAAGGTTTCATTGAACAGGTTTAGCTCATCGCTGCATATGGGGCTCCAATCGGCAGGATAAAATGCCAGTATCACTCTCTGCCCTTTAAAGTCGCCAAGCTTAAGGCGTTGGTCCGGAGTCGAGTAAAGATTGAACTCCGGAGCAGGTGAATCTTTTTGTAATATCATACTCAAAATTTGGTGCTTGAATAATCTGCAGAACCATTACCTGAGCAACTGTTGTTCCATAATAATACTGCCAGCCTGAATATTTGTTTATCAAGCTACAAAAACTCACGTGTGTATTTATTCTTTATAAAAAATCGTATAGAAGCAGGTGCTAACCGATTTACTGATCTTTATTTGCAACAAATGATCATTAATTCATGCTTGCTTTTTTAATAAATGTTCTAAATTTGCCTTATGCGTTTTTTCATCTATATATTATCTTTTCTGATTTTGTCGCTCAGCTGTATCCCCTGTGCCGACAGTCTGATGGATTTGCCTAAAGGTGAAAATATAGCAGCACAACAGGCAGGAACCACCAATTCTCATCATAAAGATGAGTGTTCTCCATTATGTATCTGCGCTTGTTGCGGAAATGTATCGTTTGTTTCTCTTTATTCTTCTGTTAATACACCGGCTGTACGTTTAATAGCACTACACTATAGCTATAACACAGCAGCCGTTCAGGAAATTCCTCTTCCTATCTGGCAGCCTCCGCAGTTGAGCTAAGCTCGTTCGTTTCCTTTTCATTGATCCTGCCATCGTAGGAGTATTACGCGTATGCCTATACGTTGTTAAGGGAACAGTATTTCTATTCAGCCAGCTCAAAAAAATACGGCATGTTAACTACGATCATTCGATATTCAATTCAACATAAGTTGATTATCGGGTTGCTGACTCTTGCCCTCGTGGTATGGGGAGTTTGGAGCGCCCGGCAATTACCAATAGACGCAGTACCAGATATTACAAATAACCAGGTACAGATTATTACAAATACACCAACCCTTGCCAGCCAGGAAGTAGAACAATTGGTTACCTATCCTATAGAACAAAGCCTTGCTAACTTACCCGACCTGATAGAACTTAGATCTATCTCACGTTTTGGACTTTCTGTAATTACTATAGTTTTTAAGGAAGAAGTTAATATCTATTTCGCGCGACAACTAATAGCAGAAAAACTTCGGGAAGCTGAAGAAAAAATTCCACCCAAAGTAGGAAAACCGGAAATGGCGCCGGTAAGTACCGGTTTAGGAGAAGTTTATCAGTATGTTATTCACCCCAAAAAAGGGAGCGAGAATAAATATTCTGCTATGGAACTGCGTAGTATGCAGGACTGGATAGTAGCCCGGCAACTCTATGGTACTCCTGGTATTGCAGAAGTGAATAGTTTCGGGGGACTGGTAAAACAATATGAAGTGGCTGTAAACCCTGACAGGTTGAAAGCGCTGAATGTTACCATGGCCGAGATATTCCAGGCTTTGGAGAAGAATAATGAGAATACCGGAGGTGCTTATATCGATAAAAAACCAAATGCATATTTCATCAGGGGAATAGGACTTGTGAGTTCTCTGGAGGATATCGGGAACATTGTTATAAAAACAGTAGGAGGCATTCCTGTCCTAATTAAAGATGTTGCCAATGTTCAGTTTGGGCATGCCGTGAGATATGGAGCATTGACCTATAACGGTGAAAAAGAAGCTGTTGGTGGTATTGTAATGATGCTCAAAGGGGCCAACAGCGCAGATGTGGTTTCAAGAGTAAAAGCAAAAATGGAGACCATCAGGAGCAGCTTACCTGCTGATATTGAAGTGGAGTCATATCTCGATCGCACCGGATTGGTAAATCGTGCTATCGATACTGTAAAGCGTAACCTGATAGAAGGAGCGTTGATAGTAATATTCGTACTCGTCATTTTCCTGGGTAATATGCGTGCCGGGTTCATAGTAGCTTCTGCGATTCCATTATCCATGCTTTTTGCACTTGGGCTCATGAATTTATTTGGGGTAAGCGCCAATCTAATGAGCCTCGGGGCAATAGATTTCGGGCTAATAGTAGATGGTGCAGTAATTATAGTGGAAGCAACTATGCATCATCTGGGCTTAAGATCCGGCAGGCATCGGCTTTCCCAACAGGAAATGGATACTGAGGTATTTGAAGCTGCCGCCAAAATTCGTAATAGCGCCGCCTTTGGCGAAATCATAATCCTTATAGTTTATATCCCTATTCTGACACTGGTGGGAATTGAAGGGAAAATGTTCCGCCCTATGGCTCAAACAGTTGGTTTTGCCATTCTGGGTGCATTAATTCTGTCGCTGACCTATATCCCTATGATGTCGGCACTTTTCTTACCTAAAGAGTTCTCAGATAAGCAAACCTTCGCTGATAAAATGATGCTGGCCTTGCAACGTAGATATGAACCTGTATTACGTCGTGCCATCCAGCTCAAATACTATATTGTTTCAGGAGCAGGTGCCCTGTTGATCATTGCTGTTGTAATTTTTACACGGATGGGAGGAGAGTTTATCCCTCAGCTACAGGAGGGCGACTATGCTTTTCACTGCATTCTGCCCCAGGGAACCTCATTATCTCAGAGTATAGAAACTTCCATGCAGGCAAGCCGGATTCTTAAACAGTTTCCCGAAGTAAAAATGGTAGTTGGTAAAACTGGTTCTGCCGAGGTTCCAACAGATCCAATGCCGCCGGAAGCCACAGATCTCATTATTACATTGAAGCCACAAAAGGAGTGGCCTCAGAAAATTAGTTATGCTGCCCTGGCATCCCGGATGTTGAAGGAGCTGGAAGTAATTCCAGGTGTATTCTTCGAGGCTTCCCAGCCTATACAGATGCGATTCAATGAACTAATGACCGGGGTCAGACAGGATGTGGCTATTAAGATTTTTGGTGAAAATATTGATACCCTTGCTGCTTTAGCTCCTAAGGTGGCCTCAGTTGTTCAGCGTGTAAAAGGAGCTACCGCTCCGCAAGTCGAGAGGACGGTGGGGCTCCCCCAAATTACTATTCAATACGATAGGGCCAGGATGGCCGGTTATGGCCTGAATATTCAGGATATTAATAATACAGTAAGTATGGCTTTCGCCGGGAAGGCTGCCAGTGTGGTTTTTGAGAATGAAAGGAAATATGATCTGGTAGTGCGTTTAGACTCTTCCCGCCGCAACTCTATTGAAGATGTAAATAATCTCTACATTTCCCTGTCGGATGGAAATCAGATTCCTTTGTCGCAAATCGCGCAGATCTCCTTCCGGGAAGGACCGGCACAAATCAGCCGGGAACAAGGAAAACGCAGAATTGTTGTAGGGTTTAATGTGAAGGGCCGGGATGTTGCCTCTGTAGTAAAGGATATTCAACAAAAACTAAACACAGCAAATATTCTACCCGCAGGTTATTACTATACTTATGGCGGTACATTTGAAAATTTACAGGAAGCATCCGACAGGTTGCGTATAGCCGTTCCAGTTTGCCTGTTCCTGATTTTTATGCTACTCTATTTCACTTTCCGTTCTCTGAATGAAGCCACTTTAATCTTTACCGCAATTCCAATGAGCGCCATAGGTGGAGTCTTCGCCTTGTTGTTGAGGGGAATGCCATTTAGTATTTCTGCCGGTGTTGGATTTATTGCATTGTTTGGAGTAGCTGTATTAAATGGAATAGTGCTGATCAGCACTTTTAATCAATTAGAAAAAGAAGGAATGACCAATATTATTGATAGGGTAATTGCAGGAACTAAAATTCGCTTACGGCCGGTGTTGATGACCGCAACGGTAGCATCTTTGGGCTTTCTGCCCATGGCACTGTCTACAGGTGCCGGGGCGGAAGTGCAAAAGCCACTGGCAACAGTAGTGATAGGAGGATTGCTAACGGCTACACTGCTAACTTTAATCGTACTTCCTTTGCTTTATATCATTTTCGGACAAAAAAGAATCCCTGGTCTCAAACCTCTTTCCGTGATTGCATTATTACTGGTAAGCGGTACAACCCAGGCACAGAAAAGGATTACTGAACAGGAAGCAATTTCAATGGCTAAAGGAAATCTGCAATTGACCGTCAACCAGCAATTAGTTGAAAAAGGAAAAGCTCAGGTGAAAACTGCCAGCTTAATTCCTAAGACCGGCGTATTTGCGGAGAATGAAGATTACAGACCATCAGATAAAACCGGGATATTAAAAATCGGACTTTCACAAAGCGTTATGTGGCCTGGGTTATACAAATCACAGCGCCAGTTGTACAATGAAACATTAAAGGGATACCAGGCAAACGAAGGTGCTATAATGGCTACACTTACGGCCGATATCAGAAGAACCTACTTTCAGCTATGGTTCCTGGAGGAGAAACAACGATTATATCAGCGGCTCGACAGTATTTACCTGACCCTGGATAAAGCCACCAAATTAAAAGTAAAGACAGGTGATAGCCCCGGGTTGGATAGTATAGCCGCCAACGTTAAGAGTAAAGAGATCAATGCGTTTATTAAACAAATCCGCAATGATGTACTTATTCAACAGCAACAATTGAAACAATTGCTTAATACCGGAGATCTACTGCTACCGCTGGCTGCTCCATTGGAGAAGGTTTCATTGGTAGTAGGACAACCAGATAGCCTGCATCCGCAATTAATCGTTCAGCAACAAAACGTTGCCATTGCCAATGCCGGTGTAAAAGTGATTAAGAATGAGAACAGGCCGGAATTTGCAGGAAGGTTCTTTAATCAGCGGCTATACGGACAACCAGATCCCTATGCCGGATTTTCAGTAACTGCTTCCATCCCTCTTATTGGCATGGGTGCCTATAAAAACAAAGTGAAGACCGCAAAAGCAGAAGCTGATTATCAACAATCACAATTTAATTATGAATTGCAATTGTTCGAAACACAGAAACAACAGGCCCTGGAAGAGGTAAAGAAAAATTTATCTCTCTTACAGTTCTATGAAGAACCAGGATTAAAGCAGGCCGAGGAAATATTAAAAGCTGCAACAATGGCCTATAGAGCAGGACAGATCAGCTTTGCAGAATTATCACAGTTCCTGGGGCAGGCCATAGATATTGAACGGAACTACCTGGATAGTCTCAACGCCTATAATCATGCGGTTATCAACTATAGTTATTTCATCTACCAATAATTTACCATATGCGATATATAATATTTATCATTTGCGGAATGCTGACGTTCGGGATGTATGCATGTAACAGTAAGCAAAATCCGGCAACCGAAGAGCAGGATCATGACCATGGAGCAGAAGGAGAAGAGGAGCATGCTGAAATCCCTTCTCTGACAGCAGCACAGATTAAAAGTATTGGTATTGAATTTGGGAGTATTCAACATAAACAATTAACAGCTTCCTTACGTGCTAACGGTGTGCTTAAAGTTCCCAATCAGAATAAAGCTACCGTAAATACGCTGTATAATGGTGTTGTGAAATCATTGCTTGTGCAAACCGGAAATACGGTGAAGAAAGGTCAGGTTATTGCAACCATTTCAAACCCTCAGTTTATTGTTACCCAGGAAGAATATCTGGCTTTAAAACCAAAAATTACGCTGGCAGAACAGGAGGTAAACAGGCAAAAGGAACTTAACCAGGGTAATGCGGGCGCACTTAAAAATTTACAGGCTGCATCAGCCGATTTAAGTGCCCTGCAGGCACGGGCTTCTGCACTAAAGGAGCAGTTACAGTTAATGGGTATTAGCACCAGTAATTTAACTAATGGGAAATTGATATCCGTAATTGCTATTCATAGTCCTATTACTGGTGTAGTAAGTAAAGTAACCGCCAACGTTGGAAGCTACCTGGATGTAAATACTCCTGTAGCAGAAATTGTTGATAACAGCCAGCTTCACCTCGATCTGTTTATTTATGAAAAGGACCTGGCTAAGCTGAAAACCGGCCAGCTTATTCATTTCACGCTTACCAATGCACCAGGAAAGGAATATGATGCTACGATATTTTCACTGGGTTCTACTTTTGAAGGAGAGAGTAAAGCAATTAGTGTACATGCAAAGGTAAATGGCGATAAAACCGGATTGATAGATGGTATGGGTATTACAGCACTTATTAGTTTAGATAAAGCTGTGGTACCTGCAGTGCCTTCTGAAGCAGTAGTTAATTATCAGAACCAGGATTATATTTTTATTGTTACTAAAGCGCCTGCTGACGCTAAAAGCGAGGATAACACTAAATATTTTGAAAGAATTCCAGTTGCAAAAGGTACTACCGATGTAGGGTATACTGAAATAACTCCTTTGAAGGAGATTTCTGATTCAGCATTGGTGGTTGTAAAAGGAGCATTCTTTATCTTAGCAAAACAGACTAATTCCGGTGATCACGAACATTAATCATGTCTATGGAAAAGATCAAAATTAATCTCCATTTATTACTCCCGGAAGTTCCGGATGAAAGAGATGCCTGTGTGGAGCGGATCATATTTATTATGAGCCATCATAAGGGAGTAAGTAAAGCACATTTAGTTCCGGCTAGTGAGGGAAATGAAGCTCAATTATGTTTCCACTTCAATCCGGACGAAGTTACTTTACAACAGATTCAATCCTATGCTCACGATGCCGGTGCGGCAATTACCAGCAAATACGGTCATCTGAATGTTGAAGTTTCCTATACCAGGGAAATGCTGGAAGATCAAATTATCGAAAAACAACTGAAGAAAGTACCCGGAGTAGTAGATGCATCCGTTTCCGGAACCGGTAACATTAGAATTGAGTATGATCGAAAAGTGACTACGAAAGATCGTTTGCTGGAGGCTATCAGGAAAAATGGAATGACCATAATCGGCGAAACAGAGGTTGTTGAAGAACATGAACATAAACACGAAGAGGAGCATGACCATGTGCATGGAGGTGGAGAAGGCGGTATATTAAGGATTTACGGGCCAGCCATTCTTAGCTTTGTGCTTTTAATGCTGGGGATTTTTGCTGATAACTACTGGAAGCCTACATTTTTTACTGGAATAGTAAGGTTCATATGGTATGCTCTGGCTTATCTGCCTGTTGGGTGGCCTGTTGCTACAAGGGGTATTAAATTGATGTTTAAAGGGGATATTTTTACTGAATTTGTGTTGATGACTATTGCCACCCTGGGAGCATTTTATATCGGAGAATATCCCGAGGGCGTGGCGGTAATGTTGTTCTACACAGTTGGTGAGCTATTTCAGGATAGTGCGGTTAACCGGGCTAAAAGAAGCATTAAGGCATTGCTGGATATTCGCCCCGATACTGCAACACTTGTTGTAAATGGAAATTACCAGGTAGTAGAACCTACCACCGTAAAAATTGGGGATATTATTCAGGTAAAAGCAGGTGAGAAGGTACCGTTGGATGGTGTGCTGATAACTGAAGGCAGTACATTTAATACTGCGGCACTAACCGGTGAAAGTAAGCCATCCTCTTTAAGGAAAGGTGATACGGTGCTGGCGGGAATGATCAACCAGCAACAGGTTATTAATTTACAGGTTACAAGGGCTTTTAATGACAGTTCATTAGCCCGTATACTTACTATGGTGCAGGAAGCCACCACCAGAAAGGCGAAAACCGAACAGTTTATCAGGAAATTTGCACGTATATATACTCCGATAGTGGTATTGTTGGCTGTACTGATTACTTTCCTGCCTTACTTCTTCGTTACTGAGTATCGCTTTAATGACTGGCTTTACAGGGCGCTGATCTTTTTAGTTATTTCCTGTCCGTGCGCTTTGGTGATTTCAATTCCTCTTGGCTATTTTGGAGGTATTGGCGCCGCTTCCAGGAAAGGAATATTATTTAAGGGTTCCAATTATTTAGACCTGATTACAAAGGTCAATAACGTGGTAATGGATAAAACCGGTACCTTAACTAAAGGAGTATTCAAAGTTCAATCTGTAAAAATTGCCACTAATGCTGAGTCCTGGCTTCCTTATGCCGCCGCACTGGAACAGCATTCAACGCATCCCGTTGCTAAGGCAGTAGTAGAATATGCCGGAGAAACTGCGAAAGAACTAAAAGCTGAAGAAGTGGAGGAAGTCAGTGGACATGGATTAAGAGGCAAAATCAATGGTAAAATAGTGCTGGCAGGTAATGCAAAACTCTTAACTAAATATGGGATTCAGTTTCCTTTAGAAATAGAATCCGTAACAGATAGTATTGTAGTTGTGGCAATAGATTCAATTTACCAGGGATATCTGACTATTGCTGATGAAATAAAAGAGGATAGCGCTGCTGCAATATCGGAACTGCATCAACTCGGAATCAAAACTACTATGCTGAGTGGCGATAAACAATCGGTGGTTGATAAAGTAGCTAACATCCTGGGAATAGATAAGGCATTCGGGAATTTATTACCTGAAGATAAAGTAGCTAAAGTAGAGCAGCTTAAACAGTCGCCGGATGCAGTAGTTGCCTTTGTGGGTGATGGGATCAATGATGCGCCGGTACTGGCTTTAAGTGATGTTGGTATTGCCATGGGTGGACTGGGAAGTGATGCTGCCATTGAAACGGCCGATGTAGTGATACAAACAGATCAGCCTTCCAGAATTGTAACTGCAATTAAGATAGGGAAAGCTACTAACAGGGTAGTTTGGCAAAATATAGGCTTCGCATTTGGTGTGAAAGCTATTGTATTGATTCTCGGAGCTGGTGGATTGGCTACCATGTGGGAAGCTGTTTTTGCTGATGTGGGTGTTGCTTTACTTGCCATCCTGAACGCTGTCAGAATACAAAAGATGAAATTCTAGTGTTCATCTTCGAACACTGAAATGATATAAATATGGACATAGTTTAAATTTAATTAATGCAAATTTGATTGTTTATTAATTGATTTGAACTATGTCATCTTTTTTGTAAGCACTATTCTTACAAAAAAGAAATGATACCATATGCAAATACTTTCTTCCTTTAAATTATCCATTAGAACGCTGATGAGAAATCGCGCTTTCTCATTGATCAACATTATTGGATTATCTATAGGTGTTTGTGCCAGCCTGATTATCTTTTTGATTATTCACTATGAGTATAGTTTTGATGTCTATCAGTCGAAACGTGACCGGATTTACAGAGTAGTAACAACTGGATATAGTAATAGCGGAGAAGTATTGTATAACCATAGTATGGTAAATGTGCCGCTTGCCAGAACATTGCGGGCCGAATTTCCTGCATTGGAAAAAGTGGCTGCATTTCAGTCAACCGGTGGTTCACAGATCTACATACCTCGTGCAGGTAAAGAAGAAAAAAGAGTATTGGAAACCAAAGGTATTGGTTTTATTGAACCATCACTTTTTGAAATTTTTGATTTTAAATGGATCAAAGGCAATGCTCAGGGGCTTTCTGACCCAAACACGGTTGTTTTGGCGGAAAGTGTTGCTAAGAATTATTTTGATGATCCCACTTCCGCAATCGGGCAAATCATCCAGCTATGGTCATATCGTATACCCCTCACCGTTGTTGGGGTATATAAAGATTTACCGGAGAATACTGATGTACCTCTTCGTATAGGTATTTCATATACTACAGGGATGAGCGACCTGAATACCAATAACGATTGGCGTTCTCTTAGAGGAGGTTCACAATGTTTTGTGCTGGCCTCGGAAAAGGCGAATATGAAAGAATTACAGGCCCGGCTTCCCGATTTTGTGAAGCGCAACTTTCTGCAGAGAACTGCCGTTGACCCTTTAATGAAGCTTACTTTCCAGCCTCTTAAACAATTACACTCAGATGATAGGTTTGGAACCATAAGGGGTGATGCCCTATCTGAGACTACTATATTCTCACTGGCCATCATCGCCCTTTTTCTCATAATTGTTGCCTGCATTAATTTTATTAATCTGGCAACCGCTCAATCACTTACCCGTGCCAGGCAGGTAGGAATCCAAAAAGTATTGGGCCGTAGCAACAGCCAGTTGATTAAAACCTTTTTAGGAGAAACCGCCCTGCTTACTTTTGCTGCTTTACTTTTAGGTTGTTTAATGACCTGGATTGCTATCCCTTATATTAATCAGCTTACCCAACGGTCATTAACTTTAAATTTGATAGAATCTCCTTCTATTCTCCTATTCCTGATAGTGTTAGGAATTCTGATTACTTTATTGGCAGGTAGCTATCCGGCTATCGTGCTTGTCAGATTTAATCCTGTTGCTGCTATAAAAGATAAGATCACCTCCAGGTCAGTAGGAGGAATTTCCATAAGACGAGCATTGGTTGTCTTACAGTTTGTTGTTGCACAGTTACTGATAATTGGGATGCTGGTAGTAATGAAGCAAATGGACTACTTCAGGAACAGACCTCTTGGATTTCAGAAAGAAGCGATTGTAACTGTAGATCTGCCTAGTGACAGTACCCTGAAGTTGAGATATCAAAACCTGCGACAGGCATTTCTGCAGGTAAAGGGAGTGGAAGATGCATCTATTTGCTCCTCAGAACCGGCTAGTAATGGAGGTCGAATTGTCGATTTTTACTATCAAAGCAATACTGAACGTGTACCATTTAATGTAAAGCTTCTTTCGGGTGATACCAGTTATTTCAATACTTTTAAATTGAAACTGGCTGCCGGCCGAATGCCTTATCAATCTGATACTACCAGGGAAATTGTCGTTAATGAAACGCTTGTCAGAAAATTAGGCATGAAGTCTCCCGATGAAATAATAGGTAAAATGGTTGGTGTTAATAAAGAGAATCGATTCCCTGTTGTTGGTGTATTAAAAGACTTTAACAACAAAACCCTGCATGAAGAGATCAAACCCCTGGTTTTTACTTCCGACTTAAGAGGTGCAGATATTCTGACAGTTCGCCTTAATCCAAATAACCTGGCCACTACTTTAGGAAGCCTCAGGGAAACGTTTGCAGCTATTTACCCTACTTATATTTATGAGATCGATTTCTTTGATCATACGCTGAATAGCTATTATCAGAAGGAAGAAATGACTGGTAGTATGTTTAAAATATTTGCCTTTTTAGCTATACTGATTTCATGCCTGGGTTTATATGGCCTGATTTCTTTTATGACCCTGCAAAGGCTAAAGGAGGTGGGTATACGAAAAGTATTGGGAGCTTCCATTCAAAGTATTGTACTACTATTTTCTAAAGAATTCGCGTTTCTGATTCTCATTGCCTTTTTTATTGCGGCTCCCGTAGGCTATTACTTTATGGAGAAATGGTTGAATAACTTCTATTTTCACACCGGCATTGGCTGGCAGATCTTTTTATTTACTATAATCGTTTCCGTAATAATTACGGCAGCAACAGTAGGAATAAAGTCGATCAGGGCTGCAATGGCAGATCCGGTGAAGAGTTTAAAGAACAGGTAAAATTATTGGAGGATGTATTGATAAATTTTAAGTTTCAATACATCCTCCAAATTTTTATTAATTACCTACTCTTACATAAGTTTCTACAATTTCATGATCTACTCCCAGATTCTCTATCCTCTCTATACCCCGTTGTTCAATCGTATCTTTTTTTATTGTCATGGTAAAAGTAAAGTCCTGGTTCTCCCAATCCCTGAAGCTACAAAATACAAGATGCTCTTTGTAAACATTGCCTTGCAGAGTATAGGTACCGCTACCAGCTGAAAATACAGGTTTCTCGCCTTTGCCTTTATTCAGATCGTGAGTAAAGAAAGAAAATTGGGAATTGGTAAATACTTTGATCATCTCCTGTCCGGCAGGAGGAGTTGTATTAGTCGTATCTCCTTTGCTGATCAATTTACTTGAAATTAATTTCCAGGTTCCTAAAAGAGGAGAAGGCTTGGGCGGATTTGAATTTGCAAACAAAGTGATAGCCAAAAATGAGGTGGCACAGATAACTGACGGGATGAATAATCTTTTCATGAGGGTTTAATAAAGTTTGAATAGTAAGATATTATTTTTTTATCAGGGAATGGCTGGATAAAATTTTTGATTTAAGTGTTATATTCACAATTGTTCTGAAGCTTTTACCCATGCCAATTAGAATTCCACAGTTTTCGTACGCACTTTTCCTTAGTGTTGCTTTTTTAGGTTGCCAATCATCAAACCAGGCAAAACATGAATGGGCCGTTTATGGAGGCAATCATGCCGGTACCAGGTACTCAGATCTAAGACAGATTGATACCAGTAATGTAACTCAACTACAGCCTGTCTGGACCTACCATACCAATGATGCAGATACTGCTCATCATTCACAGATTCAATGTAATCCGCTGGTCATCGACGGTATTTTATATGGTGCAACTCCCCAACTAAAGATTTTTGCATTGGATGCATCAACAGGCAAACAGCTGTGGGTTTTTGATCCATTGGAGAAGAAAAATAGTAACGCCGGTTTTTTCATAATGAATAATATCCGGGGTCTTGCTTATTGGAGCAACAAAAATGATAAACGAATCCTATTCACTGCCGGTTCTTACCTGCATTGCCTGGATGCCATAACCGGCAAACTTATTCCGGATTTTGGTAATAATGGAAAAGTAGACCTGCATGAAGGCTTTTCAAGAGATGTTAGCAAATTATATATTACCAGTACTTCACCCGGAGTTGTACATAAAAACCTGCTCATCATAGGTAGCAGGGTAGATGAAGGCCCCGAAGCAGCACCCGGCGATATCAGGGCATTCGATATTCTTACAGGTAAGAACGTATGGACTTTCCATACCATCCCTCATCCAGGAGAAGAAGGATATGATACCTGGGAAGATTCAGTAGCATATAAACATATCGGGGGCGCTAATTCCTGGAGTGGATTAACGCTGGATAAGGAAAGAGAAGTTGTATTTGCTGCAACAGGTTCGGCTTCCTATGATTTTTATGGAGGAATGAGAAAAGGTGCAAACCTCTTTGCAGATTGTGTTCTGGCTTTGGATGCCAATACAGGCAAACGAAAATGGCACTTTCAACAAATCCATCACGACCTTTGGGATAAAGATTTGCCAGCTCCGCCAACACTTATAACAGTAACGCATAACGGAAAAAAGATCCCCGCTGTGGCCCAGGCTACAAAAACTGGTTACGTTTGGCTGCTCGACAGGGAAACCGGTAACCCTTTGTTTGAAGTGAAGGAAGATTCGGTACCTGCTATCAGTTCACTGGCTGGAGAAAAGGTTTTTCCTACACAACCACGGCCAGTGAAGCCTAAGCCATTTGTAAGACAGCTATTTGAAGATAGTGATGTCAATCGCTTTTTGCCAAAAGCAGAACAGGATTCAGTACTGGCCCAACTAAAAACGCTGGGACATAATCATATGTTTCTGCCTCCGGACGAAAAGGGAACTATTATAATGCCTGGTTTTGATGGTGGTGCAGAATGGGGTGGACAAGCCTACGATGAAACAACAGGACTTTTTTATGTAAATGCCAATGAAGTGCCCTGGCTGCTGAAGATGTTGCCTAAAAAGCAGACAAAAAGTAGTGTTGAAACCAATTTACAGGCTGCAAAAAGATTATATACAACTCATTGTGTGGCCTGCCACGGTGCCCAACTGGCTGGCGGAGGAAATTACCCTTCTATTGCCAATGTAGAAACCAAATATACCAATCAGTCTTTCAATGAATTGCTGATGGGAGGCCGACGTATGATGCCTTCTTTTGCACAGTTGAAGAAAGAAGAAAGGGAAGCACTGGCGTCATTCATTTTGAAACAGGAAAAGAATCAGCAGCAACCCTATAAAGGACCTGCTCCCGAAACAGATCCTTATTTGCAGTTGCCTTATGTTGGTAATGGTTATGTGAAATTTGTTTCTCCGGGTGGAGCGCCTGCAATCAACCCACCATGGGGCACTTTGAGTGCAATAAACCTGAACACGGGAGATATTGCATGGCAAATTCCGCTGGGAGAAGACCCTGAACTTAAAAAGCAGGGCATCATAAGCGGAACCGAGAACTATGGTGGCCCGGTGGTTACTGCCGGTGGATTAGTATTTATTGCCGCAACAGCTGATAGTAAATTCAGGGCATTTAATAAGCTGACAGGTAAACTCTTATGGGAAACCGACTTACCGGCTTGCGGATTTGCCACACCGGCCATTTACGAGATGAATAAGAAACAATACATTGTCATTGCATGTGGAGGCGGAAAGTTAAATAAAGGTAGCGGGGATGCTTATGTTGCCTTTGCATTACCTTAAATCGGATGTTCGCTAATGAACACCGGATGTTCGTGATAGAACAATAAATTGTAGTTTTACCAGGAAGAGGCAATGTGGATAAGGATCTGGCTTTTGGCATATCGATTGAATTCTGCTGTCAACTACTTTGTTATTCTATTATGCTTAGGAATTATCTGCTTATTGCAATTCGGACATTGAAAAATAATCGGTTTTATACTCTGATTAATGTATTGGGTCTTGCCTTTGGGTTGACCATTTGTATGCTGATTTTATGCTGGGTATTTGATGAATATAATGTAAATAAATTCAGCAAAAATGGAGACAGAATTTACCGTCTGCATGCCAACGAACATTGGGGTGGTCTGCAAACTATGACAATAACGCCTATAGTAATGGGAGATAAGTTACAGGGCCATTATCCGGAGATAGAGTCAATAGTTAAGGTATTTGCCAACGAAGACCAATTACTACTTAAAACGCAGAAGCATACCGAAAAGATAGGAAATACAGTTTATGCTACATCAAATTTTCTGAAATATTTTGATTACCCATTACTGGCTGGTAACAGGCAACAAGCCCTGACCCGACCAGATGCGATTGTTATTACAAAAGAGTTGGCCCGGAGCTTCTTTGGAACAACGAATGTTGTTGGCAATGCTATTCAGTTAGAAAATGGAAAGACAGTGCAGGTGACCGGAGTATTGGACGATTTGCCCTCAAATGCAGATTTGAAATTCCAGTGCATCCTGTCATTGGACTATAAGGTTCAGGAGTCACCATGGTTAATGAGGCCGGGAAGTTTTAGCGTTAGTAATTATCTGGTGTTGCACCCGGGTACGGATGTCGCTAAACTCACTGAAAAAATGCAGGAAATTGCTTTCCAGTCTGGTGGTAAGAAGGAATACCTTTGGTTACAGCCATTTGAAGATATCTATTTATATAACAGGTATGACAATGGCAAAATTGCCGGCGGAAGAATAGAATACGTACGATTATTTCTTTTTACAGCATTTATTGTGCTGGCAATTGCCTGTATCAACTTTATGAACCTGGCCACAGCCCAGGCTTCTAAGAGAGGGAGGGAAGTAGGTGTACGGAAATCGTTGGGTGCAGCAAGAAAGACCCTGATTTTCCAGTTTGCAGGTGAAGCAATGGTAATGACTTTAATGGCAGCAATAGTAGCCATGATTGCTGTTCTCTGTATAATGCCCTTCTTCAATAATTTAACCGGAAAGGAAATATCACTGCATGGAATTGTAATGGCAAAATATCTGGCCATATTACTTGGTATTACCCTTATTACAGGCTTACTTGCAGGAAGCTATCCGGCATTTGTACTTTCAGGTTTTTCCCCGCTTAAAGTTTTAAAAGGAGATTTGAGAATGGGAGGTGGAACAATGCTTAGGAAAAACCTTGTAATCCTGCAATTTGTACTCTCATTTGGTTTTATTGTGGGTAGCCTGGGTATTTATTACCAAACCAGCTATATCTATAATCGCAACCTGGGAGTAGACAAAGCCAATATGATGTATGTGCAGTTGGATAATGGGGCAATGGAACATGCGGAGGCGATTGATAATGCAGTAAAGCAGTTGCCACAGGTTAAAGCTGTTACCTACACCAGCTGGATTCCCATTGCACTCGAATCTATGAGTGCCGATCTCGAATGGGAGGGCAAACCAGATAAATTGATTTTATCTACTACCCCTTTATTAGTAGGGTATGATTTTCTCTCAACTATGGGAATTCAGTTAAAAGAGGGAAGGGATTTTTCGAGAGATTTTCCATCAGATAGCAATGCCTATATCATAAATGAATCTGCAGCCAGAGTCATGGGAATGAATGAACCGCTGGGGAAAAGTATTAACTTCTGGCATGGTAAAGGCCAGATAATAGGAGTGGTAAAGAATTATCATTTCAATTCCATGCATAAGGAAATAGGACCTATGGTTTTGATGCTTCAACAGAGGCAAAACCAATATATGATGCTTAAATTAAACCCCGGTGCCGCTTCATCTGCGATAGCGGGTATCAGTGAGGTATTTAAGAAGCAGAATCCTGATTATCCTTTGGTATATCATTTCCTGGATGAGGAGTTCGATCGCTTATATAAGTCCGAATCGATGTTGAAACAGTTGGCAACTATCTTTGCTGTTCTGGCAGTATTCATTTCCTGTTTGGGATTGTTGGGTCTCTCTGTATTTACAGCCGAACAACGCAGAAAGGAAATCAGCATCCGGAAAGTATTAGGAGCCTCCGTAATGAATGTAACTACCACTCTGTCTAAAGAATATTTAAAACCTGTAATTATTGCAATAATTATAGCTACTCCTATTAGCTGGTACTTACTGAAAGAGTGGTTAAATGGTTATGCTTACCATTTTGATCTTACCATCTGGATGTTTGTAGGAGCTGCCCTGCTAGCGGTATTTATCGCACTTGTAACGGTTAGCGTGCAATCGGTAAAGGCTGCATTAACTAATCCGGTAAAACATCTCAAATCAGAATAATCCTTTTCTATTTTTTACGTTTATCCCTAAGCGTTGGAAAAGGAAACTGGATATCAGATTTAGGAACAGCAACTCGTTGCGCACCATAGATACCGGAATGACCGCTAAAATAATAAGCGGTAAAGCAGGCTACGGCATAATAAAGTACATTATCGGCTCCGAATAGTTCTACACCCATAACAGTACATGCAATAGGAGTATTGGTAGCTCCGGCGAATACGGCTATAAAGCCTAAACCAGCCAACAGATCTACCGGTGCTCCTGTATGTATGGCTATAGTATTTCCTAAAGCAGCACCAATGAAAAAGAGAGGGGTTACTTCTCCTCCTTTAAATCCGGTTCCTAATGTAATAGCTGTGAATAACAGCTTCCAAAGCCAGCTGAAATTAGTGGCACCGTTTTCATGAAAGCTGGTAACAATGGTCACCGCATTAGGATCGGGGTTACTAACACCCAGCCCCAAATAGTCGTCGGTTTGTAGTATCCAGGTAAATAAGATCAATATGCAGGCACCTGCAACCGGAATCAACCATTTTTTGGCTATAAACCGATTACTATAATGTTGAATTGTATGGGTGGTAGAGGCAAACATGAAACTGCACAATCCAAATGCGATACTTGCTCCTATTACTTTAAGTAGTAACCAACCATCAAAGATGTGCGTATTGGTGATATAGTTGATTGTGTATTTGGTATGATGAATTCCCCATGCACTACATACAAAATCTGCAAGCACGGCAGCCATGAGGCAAGGGAGCAGCCCTTTATGCTTAATTCTACCAATTGCTAAAACTTCCAGGGCAAAGATAGCGCCGGTAACGGGGGTGCCAAATACGGCTCCAAATCCTGCTGCAATTCCGGTTGTAAGTAAGATACTAATATCCTCTTTTGATAGCCTGAAGAGGCTGGCGAAGTATTGGGCCACACTTCCGCCGATTTGTACGGCGGTGCCTTCCCGGCCGGCTGAGCCACCAAACAGATGGGTAATTACAGTGGTAATAAGGATTAAGGGTGTCATTCTTGCCGGCACTCCGCCTCCCGGCTGATGAATTTCATCAATAATGAGATTATTCCCCGCAGCCGATTGCTGGCCCCATTGCTTGTATAGCCAATAAATAAAAATACCTGCCAGCGGTAACAGATAAAGTAGCCAGGGATGTTCAAGCCTGTAATCTGTGGCTTTCTCCAGTAACCATAAAAATAAAGCTACCAGTGAGCCTGCTACGATAGATACAGGTAACACTAATAAAGTCCACTTCAGTAAGTATTTGGTAATTGCCAGTTGCTCTGGAGAAGTATTCAGCTGTTTCATGCACTACAAATTAATAAGCTATTGCTTTACAAAGCAATAAATATTTAAAAAATTTGTAGGCGCCATCAGCTCTGCGAGCGGTTCAGTAGGAAGACACCATTTCCTGTGCTGCAAAGATAGCAGGAAATTTCAAATTTAACATAGCTGCAATTTAATATCTGCTTCCATTGGCTAATTTAACAGTATGCAGCTAATTTATTAACAGGAGGACTGCTTCCGAGGGGCTTAACGGGTATATAGATGCAAATCTGTTTTGCAGTACCTCCTGTCTTTTTAGTATGATTTATTGTTGAGTAGTTGCCAATAATTGCGTTAATTCTGCCTGGATTAATTTGCCCTGATCTTTATTATACCACTTTTGCAGTTCTGTTTTAAGTGTTTCGAAATCTGCTTTCTCTGCTACTAACTGGTTGTAAAGTTCCTGGCATTCTGCAGGTCTTGGCCCCCAGGTTCCCAAATCCTTGCCATCACTATTACGAATAATTAGCTTGGGAATAGATTTACCTCCGTTTGTCAGATATTCATTGATCAGAAAGGGAGGGCTATCCCTTAATTGATAATCAACTTTAATCATCGGGTTTAATGCCGAAAGTAATTCAAAGAAGGGTACTATATGTGCCGCATCACCGCACCATGGCTCAGTTATAACAATCCAGTTCTGTGGTTGCGTTATTGCCATTACAACTGATTTGGTTTCAGGCGCTATAGTAGCCTGTTTTAACCAACGGTGCATCCTCGACCAGTTCAACTTGGCATAGTTAAAATAATCCGGGTTATCGTAAGGTGCTGGCGGTTGCGGGTTATTTAAGATCTTCTCGAATACATCCAAATAAGAAACAAAATCCATGCTTTCCGTTTTAAAAGGTATTTATGGCACCGATAATTGGTCTATTGCCTGTTTTAGCACTTCAGCCGCAGAGTGTACGGTAACTTGCCAATCCTCTGCTGCCTGACCATCGGCTCCATCTGAAATATATTTTAGGCATAGGAAGGGGATTTTTTCCTCCTGTGCTATCCAGGCCAGTGGATAGGCTTCCATATCTATTACATCATAATCTTCGGTCTGATGCCCCGTTTCAAAGCTATCTCCTGTACCACAGATCCCTGATGGTAATCCGGGTGCTGCAAATCCATATTCCAGCAGTGGTGCCTGACCAGATAACGGGGTCTCATATTTACTGAATCCCAGTGGTCTTACATCCATATCCCGTTGGATGAACCTGTTACAGCAAACTACTGAGCCTTTACTAAATTTATTGCTACCTGCCGATCCCAGGTTTATTATTAATCCAGGCCTCTGCCGGGCAATTCTTTTTGTAAGATGATAAGCTGCATTCACTTTTCCGATTCCAACAAAAAGTGGCTTTACAGATTCAAACAATTCTGTTGCTTCGTATTCCAGTGCAAACACAAATAAAGGGTCCTGTTTCAAGAGTTCTGCAATGTTTAATGTTTGAATATCTGACTGAATTATAGACATGCCTCCGGTATTTTGATCCGCAAAGTTATTCATTGCCTTTAAAATAACCATAGATATAGATTCATAGAATACCCGTATTGAAATCAAAATATTCTTTAATTTCCCGGAATTAAGTAATTACTAGTATGAATATCGGTTACCAGATTTTGTTTTCCTTTAGTGCCTTAGGTGCTTTGAATGGGCTGATATTATGCCTTTACCTGTTTTTAAACAAGCGTAAAAAGTCTGTTTCGGCCTTGCTGCTGGGTACTTTATTGCTTTTGTTCAGTATACGTGTCGGAAAATCTGTTTTGCTTTATTTTAATCCCGACCTGCCAAGGATTTATCTACAAATTGGCTTATCTACCTGCTTTTTGGTTGGCCCATTACTGTTTTTCTATATAAAAACAATTCAGGATAAAGTAGTCAAGGTACCCACTGCCTGGAAGATCCATGGGCTGATTCTCCTGGCTATTGTTGTTGTAGGAGGCGTAATTTTACCATATGAGTCAAATGTTGATCTCTGGAACGTTGTAATAGTTCGAATTTTATACCTGCAATGGGGCATTTACCTTCTTGCAACCGGATATTTGATGAGCGACACCCTGAAAGCCGGATTTACCAGCTTTTCCGACCAGTCGCCGGCTCATAAATTTCAGATCGTACTTTGGCTGGGTAATATGGTGATCTTTATGATCTATGTGCTTACACTTTTCAACCTGATCAAAGGAATGTATATAATTGGCCCCGTTTCGTTCTCCCTTATTTTTTATCTGGTATTATCTTTTTGTTTGAAAGGAAATACCTGGGCCATTATTTCTCCCGAAACTGAAGCACCAAAATCTGAAAAGAAAAGAATAGCCTCCGCCAATGCTGAAATCTGGCTCGAACAACTCAATGAATTTATGTTGAAGAACGAAAGGTTTAAAGACCCTAATCTGAAACTCATAGATTTGGCGCAGGCTATCTCGGTTACACCACATCAGTTGTCTCAACTCTTAAACGAAAACCTGGGTAAAAGTTGTTCAACCTATATCAATGAATATAGAATTGAAGCAGCATGCAAACTTATCATGAACGCCTCTCCACTGAGTTTTGAAGCCCTTGGTTATGAAGTCGGCTACAATTCAAAATCTACATTTTATACTGTTTTTAAGAAAATAACCGGTCATACTCCTTCTTCATATAAGGATATAAGTGGGGTGGCTTGATTCGAAAGGTGTTGAAATATTGACTTTAACTGGCATGGCATGCCAAATATTAATAAGTTACTGATAGGTTGGATTTATTTTCTGTGGCTGCTGGAAGGCCTATGCTATTCAGGGTCAATGAATTGCTTGAATATTGGTTTCAATTTGAAGGATTGGTATGCTTTATTGTCTTTATTTGATTGATAAATTTCCTTTACCGTAGACTGGGCAGGGGTAAACCCTGCCCCTACAGGGCTTCAGCACATTACAGTTTCTATATTGTAGATTTATTTCTTTAAAGAATTGAAATTAGTAGATTGACATTTAACATGAAATATTACTACCAGAAGAAAATATAGTTTCGATGAAACCCTGCCCCTACAGGGCTTCAGCACATTACAGTTTCTATATTGTAGATTTATTTCTTTAAAGAATTGAAATTAGTAGATTGACATTTAACATGAAATATTACTACCAGAAGAAAATATAGTTTCGATGAAACCCTGCCCCTACAGGGCTTCAGCACATTACAGTTTCTATATTGTAGATTTATTTCTTTAAAGAATTGAAATTAGTAGATTGACATTTAACATGAAATATTACTACCAGATGAAAATATAGTTTCGATGAAATCCTGTAGGGGCAGGGTTTACCCCTGCCCAGTCTACAGTACATGAAACCAGTCCTTTAAATTGAATTCAATATTCAATCAACTCCCTTCTCCTTAACTTACTAGCGCTTACGGTAAATGAAATTTATCTATCACATAAAGACAATAAAAACCTATTGCGCTTAATTTAATAGCTAAAGTGAAACTTGTAGATCAACTATTCACCAAAGAGATAAATCGACTATTAAATTCCACCATCATAAAAACTCTTTTCCGCAAATCGACTCAAATCAACACCCAATCCACTATTTAAAATCCTTATATACAAAATTATATCAGATTAATAATCAATTATTTAGATAATAATCGGAGTACGTTTTTATAAATCCGTACTCCGATTTTAAAGGATTCGTACCTCCTTATTAAGTCTCCCGGCTAGGTTTGTGAAAAAGAAAATCTATGATTAACGGAAAGGCTGTTGTATTGCTTTTACTTGGTTGTTTTTTATTTTGTTTCTCCGTACAGGCACAGATTAAGGGCAGGGTATTTGAAAAATCTACCGGAACAGGAATTGCCTTTGTTAATATTGCGCTCTGCAATACTGATTCATCAATATTATCTGGTACAATCAGCGATTCACTTGGACGGTTTAATTTAGATAAAATACCGGATGCCCGGATACTGGTATTTTCTGCTTTAGGATATGAAAGACTTTATTACCAACTGCATCCCGATTCCTTTATTCTTAATATTTCACTAACCGAAAGTAAAACCTCAATAAGTGAGGTAGTTGTAAATGGTAAACAAACAGAGATCGTCCGGCAGGCCGACAGGCTAATTTTTAATATCGGTAGCCCATCATTTAAAGCAGCAGCCAATGCACTGGATATTCTAAAGAAAATCCCGGGAGTACAAGTTGCAAGTGATGGTACAATTTCGCTGTATAATGGAACAGTAACAATATTTTTAGATGGCAAACCAGTACAATTAAGCCCGGATGCATTGCAGCAGCTTCTTAGTACCCTGCAACCTGATGCTATTGCTAACCTCTCTGTAATTCAGCCATCCGCGAAATTTGATGGCGAGTATAAAAATATTATAGACATCAAACTAAAACAAAATAATACAACCGGCTGGAGAGGCAATATCAATCTGCAATTACAACAAAATGAATACAATCTGTCTGATAATAATGTCAATCTTCAATATAAAACCCCAAAGGTTTTATACAAGGTTCTGTTGGGGTATACAACAGGTACAGGAATTTACAGGTATAATGCATTGCAGCATTTACATAATACTAACTACCAGGCAACATCCACAGAAATTCTGACTGGTACCAATCGTTTTAGTTACCAATGGGGAATCGATTACCAGATTACCAAAAATCAGCAGATCGGTGTATTATGGAGAGCATTTTATATTAATAAACAAATAGATTCTCAAAACGATCTCCTTACCAGAAACGATAAACAGTCGGAAACTGTAGCACATTCGGCCAGCTCCAATCTTTCTACCCCCAGGCAAAATAACCAAACAATCGATTTAAGTTATAATGTCAGACTAAAGAAAGGTGAACTTCAGTTGCTGGCATCCATGAGTAATTTTAGCAATAATCAACAGGAAGATATTCAGCATATCGACTTACCATCGGCAGATTTGATTTCTTACTGGAAAACTGCTTTGAAAAACAAAATAGCAATCAGAACCTGGCAGGCAGATTATACAGTGGCCGGAGAAAAATATCTCTTCAATGCAGGCGTCAGATCGGCTTATTCAACCACCGGCAACGACCTGCAATATGACACAATTAATAATAGAAGCATCTTTGAGTTGGATAGCAGCCGCACAAATAGCTTTAGGTATCGTGAATTAATAAATGCGGGGTATCTGACTTATCAGCTTACCAAAGAAAAGTGGCAATTCCAGTTGGGAATAAGAGCCGAACATACCTATAGCAAAGCAGAAGCAATAACTACCAAAGATCTGACAAAACGGAATTTTTTAACCTGGCTTCCCGGAATAGTAGTTAACTGGCATCTAAAAGACAATGATCAAATTGTATTTACTGCAAACAGACGTATTACCAGACCAAATTTCGACATGCTCAATCCATTCAGGTTTTATTTCAGCCCATTGAATTATCGTGTAGGTAACCCATTATTACAACCGGCCATTACCAATAAACTAAGTATAGCCTATAGTCTGAAATCCTATCAGGTAAATGTTTTTGCAGGAAGAGATGAGCATCCTCTCGGGCGTTATCCTGTTTATGATACGGTAACGAATACACTGGCTTATTTGGGAAAGAATTTTGAAAAAACTGATTTCCTGGGGGCAGGAGCAACAATACCTATTCAGGTAAACAGGTGGTGGCAAATGAATTTTAATATTGAAGGATATTACAGGAAAGAACGAACTCCTTACTTGGATACCGTATATGCAATACCTGTTCTGGATGCTGCTGGTAGTGGGAGCCAGACATTTACTTTACCAAAAAACTGGACGCTCGATATTTTCATGTACTATCATACCCGGGGTGGAAATAGCCTGTATTATATAAGACCTTTTGGTAATATAGATATCGGTATCCGGAAAAGTTGGTTAAATAATCGATTGCAAACAAAATTGAATGCTTATGACCTCACGAATTCCAATGTTTCTTCACTTAGGTTCAGAGACAAGAATGTTATGGATAACCGTTTCACCCACTGGTACGGTCAACGCAGAGTTGTATTAACAATGATCCTGAATTTCGGTAAAGTGATCAAAGAGGATAAGATAAAACCTAAAGGAGAGGAGGAGAGGCGTGTGGGTATTTAATAAACTAATAATTGTACTATCACTTAACAAAAAGTAAGGCGTATATCACCGAAAAATTACTTAAGGGTACTGTTTCACAGATTAGGTAACGCAAATACAATGCGTATTGTGAAAATAATTTAGTGAAAAATCGATACGCCTATGGAGTAAATGATGTAGCTTCTTTAATCAATCTGTTAAAAGGTTGGCCCTTAGGCCGGCCTTTTTTATTTTTCCCAATCTCGTAAATCAATTTCCCGTTTGCGTAATATCCTTTTTTTGAAGGCTTATACTTTTGCATTCAAAAAAAATAATGAACCAAATCTACAGGCGATATATACTAATCCCCATTTTATTATTAGCCGTCCTTACCAGCGCCAGTGCTGCCGATATTCTTTCAGCCGTTAAAGGTAAGGTTATTACATCTGATGGAGCCCCAGCCGCTTATGTAACAGTTCGCATCAAAAATACCAATCATGGTGCGCTTACCGATGCAAAAGGAGAGTTTGTAATTAAAAGGGTAAAACCCGGACAATATACCCTGGAAGCATCTTATCTCGGCTATGAAACTATTCATCAGGAAGTAGTTGTGGAAACCGATAAGATTACGCAGGTGCAGCTTCAGCTAAATGCAACCGGCCAGCAAATGAAAGAGTTTACAGTAGTAGGCGAACATAAACGCTATAATGCAGGTACTGTATCCAATTCCTTGCGCCTTCAGTCTCCGATTGTAGAAGTACCTCAGAACATTCAAGAGGTTACAAAAGACGTGCTGGCAGATCAGCAGGTTTTTGATATGCAGGAAGGGGTTACCCGTAATGTTAGTGGTGCTCAGCGAATTGGCCACTGGGATATGTACACAAGAATTAATGTACGTGGCTCTCAGATTACCGCTTTCAGAAATGGTATGAATATAGTCAGCAGCCAGTGGAGCCCTCTGGCCGAAGATATGAGTATGGTCGACCGTATAGAATTTGTAAAAGGTCCTGCAGGTTTTATGCTGTCTAACGGCGAACCGGGTGGATTATATAACGTTGTTACTAAAAAACCAACAGGAACCCAACAGGGTGAAGTAGGCCTGACTCTTGGTAGCTACGATACCTACAGAGCTACTCTGGATCTTGATGGGAAACTATCTAAAGACGGTAAACTATTATATAGATTTAACATCATGGGCCAGCTTAAAAATGGACATCGCGATTATGAATATACAAACCGCTATTCCATAGCTCCTGTGCTGAAGTACCTGATCGACGATAAAAGTAGTGTAACTGTGGAGTACGACCTCCAGTACATGCAATTGCCTGTTATAGGTGGTAACTATTCCTTCTCTAAGAAAGGATATGGTGATCTGCCGAAGAATTTTACATCTATTGAACCCAATATGACCCCCACCAATATCTATGATCATAGTTTAATGGTGATGTTTGATCATCAGTTTAATCAGGATTGGAAACTAACTGCGCAAGCCGGTTATTTCAGATATAATCAAATCGGACAGAGTATGTGGCCAAAAGGCTTCACCACTCCGGGCAACGATAGTCTGGTTCAAAGAAATCTCAGTATCTGGGATGCTTTAGGTGTTAATCGTAGTGGCCAGGTGTTTGTGAATGGAAAGTTTTTTACCGGCTCACTTACTCATAAAGTATTGGCAGGACTGGATATGAAATACAGTGACTACTTTGCTGATTGGAACCAGGCTGCTACACTGGGCGATTCAACGTTTAATATTTATAAACCGGTTTATGGAGGTATTACTATGCCTATTTGGGATCGTAGCAGAAATATCCGCGAAAGGGGCGTGCAATATACCCTTGGTTATAATGCGCTTTATTTACAGGACGAAATCGGCCTGCTGGACGATAAATTACGTGTAACCCTGGCAGGTAGATATACTACCAATAAATATGTCAATCCATACGAAGGATCATATACAGATAGTAAGTTCACTCCACGTTTGGGGCTGAGCTATTCGATAGATAAGCATACCGCTGTCTACTTTATTTATGATGTATTCTTCATGGCCAACCCAGGTCTCGATTACCTGAAAAGAAACTTTAAACCACTGACCGGCGATAACCTGGAAGTAGGACTAAAGCGCGATTGGTGGAATGGAAGAGTAAGCTCTACGATCTCTGTTTATCAGATGGTTAAAAATAATGTGCAGACAGCAGATCAGGACCACCCCGATCCTGTCACGAATAACCCAATTTATATGCGCACAAACGGGCAACAGAAGATCAAAGGAGTAGAGGTAGATGTACAGGGAGAAATCGTGAAAAACCTGAACCTGGTTGTCAACTATGCCTATACCGACGCTATTGTTTCTAAAGATGAACAAAAAGAATTTGTAGGAAATGCTGTTGCCGGAACGGCCAGACATATTCAAAACTCCTGGTTATCCTATACGCTGGGAAATTCACCGCTAAAAGGATTAAGAGCTTCCGTGGGCTATCAGTATATGGCAGGAAGAGTGGCAGGAATGGTTTATGATAAATCTGAAAATCCCCTGCCGGATTATTTCAGACTGGATGCAGGTTTGGGTTACCAGATCAATAAGATTAATGTAAATGTTCTGGTCAATAACCTGCTGGATGCATATCTCTATACTGGCGCTCCTTCCGGAGGTTATTATTACTGGCAAACAGAGCCAGGCCGGAATGTTCGTCTCAATGTTGGATACCGTTTTTAAAAAATAACAATATGCGAAAATTACTATTTACCGTTTTATTCTGTTTCAGTATGCAAGCCCTCTTTGCACATGCTCTGTGGATAGAAACCATTACCACTGGCAAGATCGGGCAAACCCAGGAGGTTAAAGTTTATTTGGGTGAATATGCCGATGGACAAAGAGATTCTACTCAACATTGGTTTAGCAACATGAAAGACTTTACGCTTTATCTTATTGCTCCCGATGGTAAAAAAGAGGCGTTGCAATGCACTGCCAATGGCAATCATTTCAAAGCAACATTTACTCCAACAGTAGCCGGAACCTATACTTTATCTGTAGACCATACTGTACAGGAAGTATATGGCGGAAGCAAAATCCGTTATTACGCCCTGGGATTAGTGAAGGTAAATGGTTCTGCAGAAGGATTGGCACAATTGCCACAGAGAACAGATTTTACATTACTGGCTCAGGAGAATAAAAAGTTTAAGGTGAATCAGCCAACCAACGTAAAGTTTTTGTACAAGCAGGAAAAAACTCCTGAGGCGGCAGAACTGACAGTGCAATCGCCTGCTGGTTGGGCAAAGAAGTTCAAGGCTGATGAGCAGGGTGCTGTTACTTTCCAGCCTTTTTGGAGTGGTAAATATATGCTGGAAGGCACCTTTACAGAAAATATCAGTGGAACACATGAGGGAAAACCATTTGAGCGAATTTGGCATTGCGTTACCTATTGCATGGACGTAGATAAATAGGACCCGCCAAATGAATGTGAAAAAATCTATCCTTCAACTTCACCGCTGGCTCGGACTTCTGTCTGGGCTGGTGGTGTTTGTTATTGCTATTACAGGGTGTCTGTATGCTTTTATTGATGAATTGAAACCTATTTGTTATAAAGAGCGTATGTACGTTACTGTGCCCTCACACGGGCAAAGATTGCCAATAGATCAATTACGGGCAATTGCACAAAAAGCAGTAGGTGAAACTTACCCATTAAAGGCAGTTGAAATCCCGCTGGCAGCCGATAGAAGTATTTATTTCAGAGCTGTTAAGGTAGATCCTGAGGCTATCGGACATGCAAATTATACTAAATACTATTGGCGCGTTTTTATTGATCCCTATACCGGAAAAGTGCTTAAGATTGAAGATACCAAATGGGAATTTTTCAACGTAGTGGTGAATCTTCATATCAATCTTCTTCTTGGAACAAAAATAGGTAAGCCTATTGTCAACTGGAGTGTAGTCATTTTTGTTGTAATGCTGGTTTCTGGTCTTATTTTATGGTGGCCATCAAATAAGGCTGCTGCCAAACAACGTTTTGCTTTTAAATGGAAAGACTCAACGAAATGGAAAAGGAAGAATTATGATCTGCATAATATTCTTGGATTCTATTCATTACTGGTATTATTGATTATCTCTCTAACAGGTTTAGTTATAGCATTTTCATGGTTCGATAATTCTGTTCAATGGCTTGCCAACAAAGGAAAGTCAGCTACTCCGGTTGCTCCGGTCTTTTCAGATACAACTAATACTACAGCCTTTTCCCTCGATCATATGCTCGCTGCTGCAGAACGTCAGTCGCCTGCTGCCAATCTGTTTTTTATATCCATTCCGGCAGATAACAAAAGTCCTGTCCATTCATTTTCCCGAAACGATAAGAAACCTTTATACCTGGCAGATAGAGTGCAGCTCGATCAGCATACTGGTGCTACTCTTAAAGTAAAAGATTGGGCATCTCTTAATAACGGCGAATCAATTCGTGCAATGAATTACGATTTGCATGTAGGTAGTGTGTTGGGAATTCCTGGTAAAATACTGGCATTTCTTGCCTCCTTAATTGCTGCCTCGTTACCTGTTACCGGGTTTTATATCTGGTGGGGAAGGAGTAATAAGAAGAAGGTGCCTGTACGGGCAAAAGCAGTAATGGTGAATTGAGAGATCAACAACGAAATAGAAAGGGGGCTGTCTCATACTTTGAGACAGCCCCCTTTCTCATATTTATTCCATACTTAAGGTTTAAACTCAACCCAATCCAGCGTAAATAAATGCTGATTTGGTTTTTGTTCTTTCTTAAATACAAAGTAAAGGTCATTAACGCCTCCAGGATTCTGGATCGCTACCGTTTGTTCTGTAAACTTATCCCATCCGCCAGTGGCACTATATTGCAGCTCGCTGATCTTAGGGCCATCCGGACTATTAGTATGTACTTCCAATATGGCATCCTGATTTAATGAAGAAAATCTGTAGGTCAGTTGTTTGATCCCTTTCAGATCTATTTGTTTAAATACAAACCAGGATTGGTTATGGATTGAACCGAGTTGATTTGATTGTCTGCTGATGTTATTTACATCATCTGCATCTTCAGCCTCCAGGCGTAATGGACGCAGTAGGAGAATACCACTTGCGCTCAATGGTGCGGCCTTTCCACCACCATCTGTATACGTAGCTGAAAGTATATAGTTACCAAATTTATCTTTTGCAAGATGATCTTTTAATGCTATACTTCCCTGGGCGGGCAGGTTAGCCGGAGTTTTAGGATCTGCAAGCGTAAGAATATATTTAACAATTTGTCCGGCCTCATCTGTCGAGAGTTGTGGATGTGCGGCCATAGAATGTTCTCCCCATACTCCGCCACCACCTTTGATAATCTTATTTGCCAGGTAGGTTGGAGCTTTTTTATCGGTACGGTAACGTTGCGCTACTTTTACGAAGGCAGGCCCCACTGATGGTTTATCGATCTGGTGACATGCCTTACAATCACTTCCTTCCATAATTATTTTTCCGGGATGTACTGGCATTGTAGTAGGCAGCTGATGTCCTTTGGTTGCCTGGTTTTTGGATTTAGGCATATAATGAAGTCCTACTCTCAATCTTGCGAGATTAATGGTAGGATCTTCCTTATCGGTAACAGTTACCTTATAATGAAGAGGTGAGTTATCGAAATAGAATGTGTTGTTGTCGGTAGTCGTTACTTTTACCAGTGGAGCTGTATTGCCGGCATAGATCTTTACTGTATCCCTGCTGCTGGCACCTGATGGATCTGTGATTTTTAAGATGGCTTTATGTACTCCGGGTTTGGTATAAGTATGGGTTGGATTGGCGGAATTATCTTTAGTGCCATCTCCAAATGTCCACTCATATGTTAATGCATCATTATCGAAATCGTAGCTACCCTTACTATCAAAGCTAACCTTGTAAGGTATGGTTCCCGCTGTATCAACAGTGTTGATACGCGCTACAGGCGCACGGTTTCCGCTATTAAATGTTACCTTCACCAGACGGGCATCATCATTGTCAATTCCATATACCGATCCATATTCCAGTACATACATCACCCCATCTTTACTAAATGCCATATCTATTGGTCGTCTGAAATCGCCGTTACTTTCCATAAATGGTTCGTAGCCTACGAAGTTCTGTTGCTCGTCCAGTCGTACTGCAAATACCCAGTTGCGCATCCAGTCATATATAAATAATGCTTTATCGTAGTAGGCAGGAAACCCTTTCTTATTGGCCAGTGTAGTATTATAATGATACACAGGTCCAGCCATCGCGCATCGGCCCCCACTTCCCAGCTCAGGAAATTCAGGTGATTTATCGTAAGGGTACCAGATCATCGCTTTGGTTGCTGGCGGTAAAACTTTAAGACCTGTATTGTAGGGCGACTCATTTACCGGTGCTTCCGCTTTATAATATTGTCCTATTGTTTTTGTAGCAAAATCGTAAGCTGGGTAGACTTTATTATCACCAACTACATATGGCCATCCATAGTTGCCTGGTTTTTTAGCCTGGTTGATTTCATCGTAACCACGCGGACCCTGATCACTATCTCTACCGGCATCCGGACCAACTTCTCCCCAATATACAATGCCAGTTGCCGGATCTACTGAAATTCGGTAAGGGTTACGGCAGCCCATTGTATAGATTTCCGGACGTGTGTTGGCTGTTCCTTTAGGAAACAAATTACCTTCAGGAATAGTGTAGGTGCCATTGGGTTCGGGATGGATTCGCAGGATCTTACCTCTGAGATCATTGGTATTACCGGCTGATCTTTCAGCATCAAATGTGATACGGCCAGGAATACGATCTAATGGTGCATAACCATTGGATGCAAAAGGCACGGTGTTATCTCCGGTAGAAATAAATAGGTTACCTTCTTTATCCCAGTCGAGCGAGCCTCCGGTATGAGCGCTCACTTCCAGCTCAAGAGGAATTGTAATTAATACTTTTTCACTTTTTGGATCTAATACTTCATTACTGGTCATAGTAAACCTGGAAACTCTCTGAGCTGCCGGGAGCTTGTTGGGCGTATAGAAGCAATAGATATAACGGTTCTTATCGAAATTGGGATCTATGGTAACTCCCAGTAGTCCATTTCCAAATCCTTCTTTGGTGTCTGGTAGCACCGGGAAGGTATATACGATTTTTGTCTGGTTGGTAAGCGGATTAAAATAATATAGCTTACCATTTCTCTCAATGAAATATACACCACCGGAATTGGTAACCGCCAATTCCATGGGCTCATTAAGATCGTTCGATAATATAGTTTTTGTAAACCTGTTATCTTCCGGTTTAAGGGTAGTATCTACACTTCTTTTTCGATGTAGCAGATAATTGGTTGATAATACTCCTGTACTCAAATCAGGGGCCGCTAATTTTTCCGTAGAAGCCGTACCCATAGCATTTGAGCATGGATTAATGAATGTCAGACTGACAATAAAACAGGCGGAATATGCGAGTTTTACTTTTTTTAATTGTTCACGCATGAATCAATAAAGGTTTAATTTAGGAAGGCCTAAAATAATAGAATTCAGTATACTTTCTAAGAAATTTGGATAAAAGGTCTCACTAATTCATAAAAAATTAAGGGTCAATACCACTAATTTTTAGCTAATTTCCTGATATACTTGGGTTAAAGTTGTCATTTTGGCTGATGCTTCCGTATATTTGGAGTCACGTTATTATGACTGGTAAACTTTAGAAATGGATTTACTTGACTTTAAGCAGTCTTTACAAGGAGCAACTCCGCCCAAAAACCTGAATGTATATTTAAATGCCTTATGGTATGATGGAAAAGGCGATTGGAAAAAAGCACATGATCTGGTAGATGGATTATCAGGAACAGAAGCAGCCAGAATACATGCATATCTTCATCGGGTGGAAGGGGATCATTGGAATGCAAATTATTGGTACCGTAGAGCCGGGGAAGAAATGCCAGCTTGTTCCCAGGAGAAGGAATGGGAATTATTAGTGGGTCGTTTTCTGTAGAAAAAAAGTTCGTTTAATACCTAAACAGAGGGAGCTAACAGCCAACATTACGTGTGATTTTTACATTTGTCGTTGATTCTTAAGACATAAAAAAGCACTATTTTGTTTATTATTTGTATATTCCACATGGGGTTAAATCGATGAGTTTAATTAGTTAGTATTATTAGTCTTTTAGCGGAGTATGCGGAAATTTATCCTTTTACTATTTATACACATTCACCTGGTTACCATTTCTGGTTTCGCGCAGTCTTATGGCTTGCGCTTTTCCAGCCATGAGGTAGTGCAGGAAAAAAGAACTACACTGAATCTATCTTCTTCAGGTCCGCTGTGCTTTAAAAAGAATACAGAAATTTCATTCGACCTGAATTTCATTCCATATAAAGAAACTTATTTTGGCTATATATTCAGAACAATTGATGCTAATAACCAGAATATCGACCTGGTTTACAATCAAAGAGAACGCACTTTCAATTTCGTAATCGGAGAAAGCTTTTCTAAAACTTTCCTGGTAGATTCTGTAGCACTCCATAATAAATGGGTACATTTTGCGATTAAGTTCGATTTAGATAATCAATCTGCCTCCATTTTAGTAAATGATAAACTCGTAATAAAAGGACCTGCTAAATTTGGTTCCTCTATCTGCGAACGTATCTTCTTCGGTACAAATAGCTTTGAAGGCTTCCAAACCGTTGATATTCCTCCAATGAATATTCGAAATATTCAAATAAAAGAGGGAGATAAGTTAAAATATAACTGGCCGCTGTCTGAAAATGAAGGTAATACCGCCACAGATACTAAAGAAGGAAAAATAGCGCTGATTAAAAATGCCAATTGGATAGGGCCCCGCCATCAAAGCTGGAAACCTGTACATACCTGGGAAATTCAGGGTAATCCCAGTGTGGCATTCGACAAAAATAACGAAGTACTCTATATAGTTTCCTCTGATACGCTTTACAGTATTTCTTTTAAAAGCGAACAGCAGAAGGCCATAAAACTAACTCAGCGATTGGATAGCCTCATGCCAGGTAGCCAGTCTGTTTACAACCCATATAATGACAAGTTGTATAACTTCTATATAGATCAGAAAAAAATTGGAGCCTACGATACAACCAGCCGACGTTGGGATATCAATTACACACCTGATTTACTGACTATCTACTGGCAGGCCAACAAATTTGTTTCGAAAGCCGATTCCTCCTTATATATCCTCTGCGGATATGGTCAGATGCAGTATAAAAATACTGTACAACGCTACCAGTTCTCTACCAAACAATGGGATTCTATCCCGGTTCGCGGTGAAAGACTCACTCCCCGTTATATGGCAGCTGTAGGTGCTAATGAGGATGGTGACACGGCCTATATTCTGGGTGGCTATGGTTCCAACAGCGGTAATCAGGTGGTAAATCCACGACATTATTACGATCTGTTTGCTTTTTCAGTGAAAGATCACTCTTTCTCTAAAATATATCAGTTCCCTGAACCGCCGGAACAATTCTGTTTTGCCAATAGCATGGTAATTGACCCTGAAACACATAATTATTATGCATTAATTTTTCCAAACGATAAATTCAATACCAGTTTACAACTAATAGAAGGTAATTTCCATGAGCCTAATTACAGGCTGCTAGGTAATAGTATCCCTTATTCGTTCCATGATATCAAGTCATTTGCCGATTTATATTACTGTAAGGAAAGCAATAAACTCGTTGCTGTCACACTTTATACTTCCAAGGATAATATAACGGAAGTAAAAGCATATAGCCTCGAATTTCCTCCAAATGCATTGGCCAGCAGTGTTGTTCCTGCTAAATCTATTTCGCACTGGTATTATCTGCTATTGATTCCTGCAGGAATAATAATTCTCATGATCTTCAGGAAAAAGAAACCGATTGCAATTAAAGCAACAGCTCCTGTTCCTAAGCCTGTCAACGATTTACCAGTAGTGAAAAAAGAGGTTGTAATAGCACCTGTACATGAAGCTCCGGTAGATGATATACCTGTAAATGAAGTTGTACATACGCCTGTAGTTACTTCTGATACAGAGGCTATTATATCTGAAACTGATAAAAGAGGACAGGTTTTCTTCTTTGGCCCATTTGAAGTACTGGATAAGGATGGCCAGGATATTACCAGGTTCTTTACTCCATTATTGAAGGAATTATTCCTCCTGATCTCAATTCATACCATCCGTTCAGGAAAAGGTATTTCTTCTGATCGATTATATGCTACACTCTGGCGTGATAAATCAAATAAAGAGGCCCAGAACAACAGGTCTGTTAATATGGTGAAATTAAAAGCCATATTAGATAAATTAGGAGTTTGTTCTTTTGTAAAGGAGGCTGATAGATGGAGTCTTCAATATGATGCATCCGAAATCAGAATGGACCTGGCAGATTTTCAACAATGGATTCAGGGCCCAAGACCTTTGACCCGCCAGGGAGTGAAACAATTACTTCAATTATTACATAGAGGCTCCTTCCTGCCAGATGCTAATTATATCTGGTTGGAGGATATTCAGTCAGAAATCTCAAATATCTCCCTGGATATTCTTACAGAATCTGCGGCTCAATTTAAATCGGACCCTGAACTACTGATAGAAATCGCTGATAGTATTTTCCTTTTCGATCCGGTAAATGAAGAAGCCTTGAGGATGAAATGCAGTAGTTTGGTCGGACTCGGCAGGCATTCTCTCGCTAAAGCTGCCTTCAATAAATTTGCAAAAGAATACAATCATATGTATGGAGAAGAGTTCCCTCATGCCTTCAATGAGTATTCTGTAGAATAAAAATTAAGAATTAATTAAAATTGGCTGGTTTGTTAGTGTATAATTAGTGCCGTTATTAAGGTGGTGGGTCTAAATTGCATGCAAATGAATAAGACTCGATTCCACGACAATGGCACTCAGGCCGTTTTATTACGACAAAGAAGAATACTGATGATTAAAATCATCAGTATTCTTTTTCCTTTTTTTATACTGGGTGCAGTGGAAGGGCTGTTACGTGTTTTTAATTATGGTCATGACCTGCAATTATTTATTACAGCCCCGGGTAAAGAAGATTATTATGTATTGAATCCTTCCGCCTCTCTGAAATATTTCTCTAACGAACAAATTGCAACAACCGGAAATAAGGAACTATTTAAAAAAGTAAAGGATACCAATTCC
This sequence comes from Chitinophaga silvatica, assembly GCF_003419895.1. Lineage (GTDB taxonomy): Bacteria > Bacteroidota > Bacteroidia > Chitinophagales > Chitinophagaceae > Chitinophaga > Chitinophaga silvatica. The sequence goes on from NZ_QPMM01000001.1 coordinate 1,043,734, forward strand.
ATCAGAATTTTTGTACTGGGCGAATCTACTACTATAGGCTATCCATATTTTCATAATGGTTCCTTTCATCGGTGGTTGCAATACCGGTTATGGCATAACTACCCTAATAAGCAATTTGAGATCATTAATATTTCACTAACAGGGGTTAATTCCTATACAGTCGCGGGTTTTGCAAAAGAAATAATTCCCTATCAGCCAGATGCGGTACTAATTTATACCGGCCATAATGAATATTATGGCGCACTGGGCGCCGGTAGTACCGATAAAGTTGCAGGTAGCCCTTTTATGATTAAACTGGTCCTGAAACTCAGAGAACTGAGATTAACACAACTTATTAGCAACACTTTTAATAAGATCAGGTTCCTTAATTCTACCACTAATTCCCCTGCCGACGGTAAAACAAGAATGGAATTAATGGTTGCCAATCAGCAAATACAGATCGGATCCGAACTTTATAAACGAGGTATAGAGCAGTTTACTAATAATATGGGCCAGGCACTGGGTGTACTGGATAAGGCTCATATACCTGTTTTTATTAGTAACCTGGTTTCCAGCGAATATGACCTCTTCCCGTTTATTAGTGCTCCGGTAGATAGTATTAAGTATCCCGACTTTAATAAATCATACCGTGAAGGCCAGGATCTTATCGCAAAGGGAGACAGCATCGCTGCACAAAAGGCATTTTTGTCAGCCAACAATATTTTTGGTCAACATGCCGGCTGTAACTATTACCTGGGTTTGCTTAGCTTAAACGCCCGTGATAGTGTTGCCGGCAAAGCTTATTTCGATAATGCAAGAGATTATGATGTGCTTCGTTTCCGCGCACCTTCAAAACTCAATGAAGTAATTGCTCAGTTGTGCACCAGATACAAACAAGCGCACCTGGTAGATGTCAGATCTGTTTTTGAAGTGAATTGCCTGGCACACATTATTGGTGAAAGTTTATTGTTAGAGCATGTGCATCCTAATTTAAGAGGATACTCGTTAATGTCGGATGCTTTTTATCAGGCATTAAAGCAGGAAGGAATATTACCTGAAAATACTGTTGAAACAATGGATTATCACCAGCTCAGAGCTAAAATGCCGCTAACAGCTGTTGATTCTTTGTCTGGTGCCTATAAAATTGCAAACCTTAAGAGAAGCTGGCCTTTCAATCAGGGCACCAATAATGATACTACGATAATCAACGGACCTGAAGAGCAATGGGCCTACGAGATTGCTTTCCGCCATACTTCCTGGGCTACTGTTATGAAAGAATTATTAACTAATTATAGCAGAACCCAGAATTGGAATGCAGCCGCAAAAGTATTATCAGCATTGGCTTTAGAAAATCCAACCGAACCGGTTTATTTCGAAGAAGCCGCCAATAATTATGGAAAGGCCGATAATTTACCTGAAGCAATGTGCTTCTTTCAACGCGCCTTTCTTCTGGCTCCATCATTCGATAAAGCAAGGATGATTTTCGTACTGGCATTACAACTGGATAAGCCTAAAGAAGCATTACCATATCTCGATTATGCCATTGCCAATAATGAACGGAAAATGGAGCTGCAAAAAGTCAGGACGCTGGTGTTGGAAGTGCTGGTATTGCAGGAAACCATCCAAAATGAACCAGGCAACCTGCATTTACTGAATCAGATTGCTACAGCATATTTTAAAATGGGAAATATAACAGGAGCTTCAAGATATGTAGATAAAGTATTGGAGAAAGAACCTAAAAATGCAGAAGCCCTGGCACTAAGTAACCAGTTAAAAAAGGCATAGTGATTAAAGGAGCTATTACGAAATCACAGGCGATGGAATTTGGTCAGGTAGCTGCATTGGCAGCTATGGTGGCCGGACTTTACTATCATAATTGGCAATTTGTGTTATTGGCTGTAACATGCTTGCTGATTACCATTCTGGCGCCGCGACTTTTTTCTCCATTGGCAAGAATATGGTTGGGATTTTCAGAGTTATTGGGGGTCGTTAATGTGCATATTCTACTCACCATAATATTTTCACTGATTGTTCTGCCCATAGGATTATGGAGAAGATGGCGCGGCCGTGATAGTTTATTGTTACGGCAATTTAAGAAAGGTAGTAATTCCGTAATGGTGAATTGCCAGAAAACATATAAACCAGCCGACTTACAACATACTTTTTAGCACAGCAATTATTATCGCGTTATGGAATTTTTACAGGAGCTTTTCTATTTTTTAAAAACGAGGAAGAAATTTTGGTTATTACCATTAATTGTCATTTTACTATTAATGGCAATCCTGGTGGCACTTACAAGCGTATCGGCCCTGGCACCATTTATTTATTCAATATTTTAAAATATTTTGACGGAAATCATTTTAGGGATATCAGCTTTTTATCACGACAGTGCTGCAGCTCTTATAATAAATGGAGAAATAATAGCCGCCGCACAGGAGGAGCGTTTTACCCGAAAGAAACATGATGAATCATTTCCCGTCAATGCTATAAATTATGTTTTACAGGAAGCTGGTATTTCAGCTTCCGATATCACAGCCGTCGCATTTTATGATAAACCACTCCTGAAATTCGAGCGACTGCTGGAAACATACCATGCCTTTGCGCCCAGAGGTCTCAGAAGTTTTCTTAAAGCTATTCCAGTATGGCTGAAAGAAAAAATTTTCATGAAAAGGCTCTTAAAAAAAGAACTTAAGAAATTAAATACCACTAATAAACCACTATTTTTTCCGGAGCATCATTTGTCGCATGCCGCAAGTGCATTTTATCCTTCTCCTTTTTGTGAAGCAGCAATTCTTACGGTAGATGGAGTAGGAGAGTGGGCTACAACTACTATTGCCTATGGAAAAGAAAAAGATATTACACTATTAAGTGAACTGAAATTTCCTCATTCCCCTGGTTTACTTTATGCTGCCTTTACCTATTTTTTAGGATTCAAAGTAAATAGTGGAGAGTATAAAGTGATGGGCCTGGCACCTTACGGACAACCGGATCACTCTCAAACACTATTATTTAAAGAGATAATTCTTACTCACCTGGTAGATATTCGTGAGGATGGTTCCATATTATTAAATATGGATTATTTTGATTTTGCTACTGGCATGACCATGATTGTAAAACATAAATGGGAAAAGCTTTTTGGAATGCCGAAGCGTGAAGAAGAATCAGAGATCACCTTAGTACATCAGAATCTGGCCCTGGCTATTCAACAGGTAATGGAAGAAATAGTAGCGCTGCTTGTACAAACCGCCGCCAGACTAACAGGTAGTAAGAAATTAGTGATGGCAGGAGGGGTGGCACTCAACTGTGTGGCCAATAGTAAAATTGCGGCTGCCGGCTACTTCGATGAAATCTGGATCCAACCGGCTGCCGGAGATGCTGGTGGTTCTTTGGGCGCTGCTTTAGCTGCCCATCATATAGGGTTACAGAAAGATAGAGTTGTTGAAACTACGGATAAAATGAAAGGGGCATTTCTTGGACCAGAATACTCAGGAAAGGATGTACGAAAGTTGATTCAACGATTCGGTGCTACTGCTAATGATGTAACTAATTTTGAAGAATTAACAGCACTAATTAGTGGTCATTTAGCGGATGGTAAAGTGATTGGCTGGTTTCAGGATCGAATGGAATTTGGTCCGCGTGCTTTAGGCAACAGAAGTATTCTGGCCGATCCCCGTCGAATTGAGATGCAACAGCAACTCAATTTAAAAGTAAAATTCAGGGAAGGTTTCAGACCATTTGCTCCTTCAATATTAGAAGAAGATCTGCAGGATTATTTCAATATAACTATTCCATCTCCATATATGCTGCATGTCGGTAAGCTTAAATCCAGCTATCACACACGCACAACAGAAGAACCTGCTACAACAATTTTCGAAAGGTTGTATCAGGAACGTTCAATGTTTCCTGCTATTACGCATGTCGATTTTTCAGCTCGTGTACAAGTCGTTTCTGCCACCATGCATCCAAAATTCTACGAACTTATTAAGAGTTTTAAGAAACTTACAGGATGTCCTATGGTGGTGAATACCTCTTTTAATGTAAGAGGAGAACCAATTGTTAATACTCCTGAAGAAGCATTTCTTGCATTTATGAAATCAGGAATCGACTATTTAGTAATAGGAAACTACGTATTTGATCGCTTGCAACAGCCTACATTGCCAGATTCAGTATTTCCGGTGTTTTCGGCCGACTAATTAAGAAAAAATTTTTAAAAAAAAGTTAACATTAATGGTTTTGTTAGTTCAATATTAGGTCATTTGTTAGGTGTTAGCGGCTTACTTCGCATTCATTATTTTTTCTTATCAATCGAAATATCGCTCGCGTTATGAAAAGATTACTATTGCTGATGCTTCTAGCATCGGGCCTCCTGCAGGCCTATGCCCAAAAGCAGTTGACCAAGGGTAAAGTGACGGATGAAACCGGACAGCCATTACCTGGTGCAACTGTAAGACTAAAGGGGTCAACCACAATCTCAACTTCCACGGATGGAAAAGGTGAATTCCAAATTTCAACAGGCGATCAATCTTCCGCTGTTCTGATCATTTCCTATATTGGATATCTTCAGAAGGAAGTAACCGCAACTCAGGGCGGTTCTGTATCGGTGCAATTGCAATCCGATTCTAAATCCTTACAGGATGTTGTAGTAGTAGGTTACGGTGTTCAAAAGAAAAGAGACGTAACTGGTGCTACAAGTAGCATTAAGGCAGTTGACATTGCCAAGAGACCATTAACAAGAGTAGAACAGGCCTTACAAGGTACTACCTCTGGTGTTACTGTTCAGAGTAACAGCGGACAACCTGGTAGAGGTCTGAGCATCCGCGTTCGTGGTACCAGCTCAATCAGTGGCGGAAACGAACCACTGTATGTAATTGACGGCTATATCGGTGGTAACATCGAATCTGTAAGTATGGCCGACATCGAGTCAATGGAGGTATTAAAAGATGCATCTGCAACTGCTATCTATGGTTCCAGAGGTTCTAATGGTGTTGTATTGATCACCACTAAATCCGGTAAAGTTGGTAAACCAAGAGTAGATGCAAGTGCATGGTTCAGCCAGGCTTCTCTGCCTAAAAAACTGGATCTGTTGAATGCTTATGAATTTGCTGTTCAGGCAAATAAGCAGGCAACTCTGGGTAATACTACTCCTCCTTATTCACAAGCTAAACTGGATGAATTACAAAAGAATCCTAATGGTACCGATTGGCAGGATGCTGTAACTCAGAAACCATTTGTTCAGAACTATCAGGTAAGTCTTTCTGGTGGAAATGAAGGCGTAAAGTATTATTTCTCTTACAACAATATCAACCAACCTGGTTTGATCATTAACCAATGGTATAAGAGAAATACTATCAGAGGTAACGTAGATGCTCAGGTAACTCCGAAATTGAATTTCAAATTTGGTGTTACCGCTGTATTACCTCAGAGCCGTAATACTGGCTATGCTGGTGATATCACCGATCCATTTGCACAATCTTACCAATGGGATCCTACCAGCCCTATTTTCGATGCTAATGGCAACTACATTAAAAGATCCTCAAGAGGTTCTAACCAGTTCAATCCGGTTGCCAATGCAATGAACAGAATGGCTGATGGTACTACCACCAACGTTACTGTAAATGGTGTTGCTACTTATAAGATTCTGAAAAACCTGACTTTCACATCTAATAATAGCTATGAACTGCAGAACCAAATGACTCAAACCGTATTACCTAAATTAACAAATGAAGGTGATGTAGGTAACGATTATGCTCAGGTTGAAAATAGCAGATATCGTAGCTGGCAGAATAGTAACTTCCTGACCTATAACAACCAATTCGGTGATCATAGTCTGACAGTTACTGCATTATTCGAGCAAGCTTCCCGTAATAACAACTACTCTAAAGCACAGGCTAAAAACCTTTCTTCCTACGGTAACGGATACTATAACCTCGGTTTAGGTAAAACTCAGCTCACTACCAGTAGCTTCTGGGAAGATGCTTTGATCTCTTACATGGGTAGAATCAACTATGCTTTTAAAGATAAATACCTGTTGACAGCTTCCGTTCGTACAGATGGTTCTTCCCACCTGACCAACAAGTACTCAACTTTCCCTTCTGTTGCTTTGGGATGGGTGATCGACAAAGAAAACTTCATGCCTGTTAGCAATACACTGACTGGATTGAAACTTCGTCTGAGCTACGGTCAAACTGGTAACCAGGCCGTTCCTGCTTACTCTACAATCGCAAGAGTTAGCTCTGGTGGTCCTTCTTACTACTTCGACGGTGTAACTCCTAGCATCTCTACTCCATTAGGTACTCCTGTTGCTTTGGGTCTGAAATGGGAAAGAACCGCTACTTACGACGTTGGTTTGGATGCAGAATTCTTCAAAGGTCGTTTAACCTTTGTGTTTGATGCTTATGACAGAAAGATTACTGACCTGTTATACGACCGTCCGGTTGATCAGTATAAAGGTGGTGGATCTTACAAAGCCAACATCGGTACTCTCAGCAATAAAGGTCTTGAATTCAATGTTGGTGGTATTCCTGTTATTGCTGGTAAATTCAAATGGAGCAGCAATTTCAACATCTCCTTCAACAGAAACAAAGTGCTTGATCTGGGTGGTTTAGATAAAATCATCGTAAATAACATCGGGTCTGCTCAACAAGGTTCTGCTATCCTGAAAGTAGGTGAATCATTAGGTAGCTTCTATGGCCTGAAATTCCTGGGAACATGGAAAACTTCAGAAAAAGCTGAGGCAGCCAGATATGGTACTTTGCCTGGATATGCTAAATACGAAGACATCGACCAAACTGGCGAATCTAAAGACAAAATTGATGATAAAGACCGTCAGATTATCGGAAATGGTATGCCTAAATACACTTTCGGTTTCAATAACGACTTTACATATGGTAACTGGAGCCTGAACGTATTGTTCGCTGGTTCTCAAGGTAACCAGATTCTCTCTTCTACCTTACCTTATACTATCGGTAACCTGGGTGATGCTCGTGATGCAACTTCTCACCTGGTTGATAATATGTGGAGCGATAAGAACGAAACTGATGTTCCTCTTTACAAATCTAAAAATGAATTAAATAGCAGCCGTTGGGTATTTGATGCTAGTTATATTAAACTGAAAAACATTGCACTGACTTACACTATCCCGGAAAGATTGTTAAGCAGAGTGAAATTCCATAGCCTGGATATCTTCGCAAGTGCTCAAAACATCTGGACAATCACCAAATTCCCTGGTTATGATCCTGAGGTTACCAACAGCACTAACGCTATTACCCAAGGTCTGGAAACCGGTGTGATTCCTAACCCTAAAACCTATACTATAGGATTAAGACTGGGATTATAATTGATTACGAACAGAAAGGTTTTTCTAAAATTTACTACAATGAACGCAAAATATTATTTAATACCGTTAGCAATTGCAGCTGTGCTGGGAACTGCGTCCTGCGTGAAACTGACGGAAGATCCAAAGGGCGATCTTACTGCTAAGAGCTATTTTACTTCACAGAATGATTTGGATGCTTCTGTTAGTTCTATCTATCAAAGATTGAGCGTTGATGGTGCATGGGCTTTTACCAATAAAAGCACTTCCTACTTCGGAGCTGATGACCTTACTACCGATCCGGGTTTGAATAAGCAAGATTTCAGAGAATTCGACAAACTGGAAGGTACTGCTATCAATGGTAGTATCAGAGCTCAGTGGTCTGGCCCCTGGTATGCAATTTACCAGGCCAATAACGTACTGGCAAACTATGAAAGGGTTCCTACCATCGATGATAATGCAAAGCTAGCGGTTACACGCTCTGTAGGTCAGGCTTACTTCCTGAGAGGTTTAAGCTACTTTATGCTGGTAAGAACTTTTGGTAATATTCCATTAGTTACCAAACCACTGGCAACCGACGACAGACCGGTACAGGTTGGTCCTGATAAAATCTATGAATTGATTATCAGCGATCTGAAAACTGCTGCTTCTATGTTACCGGACAAATGGGATGGTAAAGATATCGGCCGCGCTGGTGCTTTAGCTTCAAGAGCTTTGCTGGCAAATGTATACCTGACAATGGCAGGTTGGCCTTTAAACCAGACTTCTAACTTTGCTCTGGCTGCAGCGGAAGCAGATGCTGTTATTAAATCTAAGAAATACGAATTGGTTCCTGAGTATGCTGATGTTTTCACTACTAACTTCAACTCAGAAGCAATCTTTGGTATCGTATTCAATGTAGGTGGTAATGCTCCTAACCGCTCTTTCGGTTCTACTTCCGTTCCTTTGGAAGAAAGTGGTGCTGATGGTTCCGGTGGATGGGATGACTTCTATCCTGAAGTAAACTTCTATCTGGCTGCCCCTCAATGTAAACGTACGGATGCCACTTTCTACACCACTTTCAAATTGAAAGATGATAAAGGAAAGTTCAGACAAGTTCCATGGAGCAGTGCTGAAACCCGCGTACAACACCCTTATTACAAAAAGTTCCGCGCTGGTCTTGCTGGTGATGGTGTGAGAGAAACAGCAACAGAAATCCTGACTATTCAGCCTAGTACAAATAAAACTACAGATGTAATCCGCTATGCTGAAACACTGTTAACCTATGCTGAAGCTTCTGCAATGGCTACAGGAAATCCATCAGGTGATGCTTACAACGCTATTAACCTCGTTAGACACCGTGCCGGATTGCCTGATTTAACACCAGGTTTATCTGCCGCAGCTTTCCGTGATTCTATCACTTTCGAACGTAAATATGAATTTGCCGGAGAATTTGGACAACGTTGGTTCGATATTGTTCGCTTACAATTACTTCCTAAAGTTATCAGCGAACGTAGTAAGGATGATAAAGTTGAGCAAAACCAGTTGAATGAAAAGTATGCTGGTACCCCGGCAACCCGCTATTATGCGCCGATTCCTTTCAACGATTTGGTTCAGAATCCACAATGGAATCAAAACCCAGGATACTAATAAATTCCTGATTTGACCGATGTTTCTCGCAGAGGGGCAAAGCGAGGCAAAGAATGCATAAGATTGTTGATATACTTTAATTACAATAATCATCTTATTATTCTTTGCCTACGTTGCTTCTTTGCGAGAAATATTTTGTTAATTAGAGCCGCGCAGGAATTCTAAGTTTCCCTCGCACAAACTTTAGTGAATGAAAAAAAGAACATGGAAGCTTTGCAACTTAATGTTGCTGGCACCCTTTGCATGCTTCGCTAGTGGTAAAGCTATAGTAAAAGATTCCCTCCCGGCAGGCAAACAAAACATCGATTTTATTGATCCTACTATCGGTAACGTAGGGCAATTACTGGAACCTACCAGACCCACCGTGCAATTACCCAACCAGTTGATCCGGTTTACTCCTCAGCGTAAAGATTATATGGACGATCAGATTTCTGATTTCCCATTAAACGTTGTATCCCACAGGCTTGGTCAGGTTTTCTCTATTAAACCAGCTATCGGTAAAATATCTGCCGCTTCCTGGGCTGATAGATTGGCGTACGATCATAATCTGGAAGTAAACAAACCCTGGTACTACACTACCTGGCTACTTAATGAGGAGGTAAATGTTGAATTTACTGCGGGTAAAAAAACCGGTTTTTATCGTTTCCGATTCCCTCAAGGTAAATCTAAGGCTTTACTGCTCGGTGTATATAATGATGGCAATGCCAATTATCAATTCCTCCCAGGCAATGCAATCAGTGGTCAGGAAACATACAACGGTGATGTAAAGGTCTATTTGTATGGCGTATTTAGTGAAGCTGGTACTCCTGGTACCTTAGAGCAAGGACAACTAACGAACAATAAAAATATTTCAGGTAACGGTATTAAAGCGTATGTTACCTTCCCTGAGCAGACTAAGGAAGTTACCCTGAAATACGCAATTAGTTATATCAGCCCGGAACAGGCTAAAAAGAATTTCGAAGAAATCAGTAAACAAAACTTCGATGCTGTTTCCAATGCCGGCAAAAAAGCCTGGAACGATGTAATGTCTCAAATCCAGGTAAAAGGCGGTACTCCTGCCCAACTCCGGTCTTTCTATACTGCTTTATACCGCTGCTACGAAAGAGCCATAGATATCACAGAAGACGGACAATATTACAGCGGTTTTGATAAACAAATTCATAAAGACACTCGTCCGTTTTATACAGACGACTGGACCTGGGATACTTATCTGGCCCTTCATCCATTACGCACCATCCTCAACCCGTCCAGAGAAGAAGATATGCTGCAATCTTTTGTACGCATGTACGATCAGAGCGGATGGATGCCTACTTTCCCTGTATTGTTCGGGGATCACGCATGTATGAATGGCTTCCACTCAAGCGTTGTTTTACTGGATGGCTACAGAAAAGGCCTCCGTAACTTCGATGTAGAAAAAGCTTACGAAGGGATGCGCAAAAACGCCACCGAAGCTACTATGCTGCCTTGGCGCAACGGTCCTAAAACTTCCCTGGAAGATATCTACTACACAAAAGGATATTTCCCGGCTTTAAGACCTGGTGAGAAAGAAACCGAACCTCTTGTTCACTCCTTCGAAAAAAGACAGGCTGTTGCCGTAACATTAGGCGCCGCATATGATGATTGGGCCCTGGCAGAATTGGCTGGTGATCTTAACAAAAAAACAGATCAACAATTATTTGCTCCACGTGCCAAAAACTATAAAAACCTGTGGAACGCAGATAAACAATTCTTCCTGCCTAAAGATAGCAAGGGTGACTGGATCGATATTAATGTTAAGTACGACGGTGGATTAGGTGGTCGTGAATTCTATGATGAGAATAACGGCTGGACTTACCTCTGGCAGGTACAACAGGATATTCCAGGTCTCATTGGCTTAATGGGTGGCAAGCAATCATTTGAAAACAGATTGGATCAATTGTTCCGCGAGTCACTGGATATGTCGCGCTACCAGTTCTGGAGTAAATTCCCTGATGCAACCGGCCTGGTTGGACAGTATTCTATGGGTAACGAACCTAGTTTCCATATCCCTTATTTATACAACTATACCGGGGCACCATGGAAAACTCAGCAACGTATTCGCTTCCTGTTAGATACCTGGTTTAAAGACAATATCTTTGGTATTCCCGGAGATGAAGATGGTGGTGGAATGTCTGCCTTTGTTGTATTCTCTTCAATGGGTTTCTATCCTGTTACTCCTGGTCTTCCGGAATACACAATTGGTAGCCCGGTATTTGAAAAAGTTAGCATCGCTTTACCAAATAAAAAGCAATTCACCGTTGTTGCTCATAACAGCTCTTCAGTGAATAAATACATTCAGCAAGCTAAATTCAATGGCAAACCATTAAATAAACCAACTTTCACCCATCAGCAACTGGTTGATGGTGGTACACTGGAATTATTTATGGGCCCTAAGCCTAATAAAAGCTGGGGTGTAGAATAAAAAGATTATGTAATGATAAGAGGGGCCGACCAAAAAGTTTTACTTTTTGGTCGGCCCCTCTTTAATTCGGTAATATCTGCCGAAGGCTTAGTTGGAAGGACTGAAGTTATAACGGATAGTGATACCATAAGTGCGCGGATCACCCAGCACTGCGGCATACTGACCAGCATTGCCTGCTGCTACCAGTAATTGTTCGAAGTAATTTTTGTTGAAGAGATTCCGACCCCAAACAAATATGGATACCCCTTTTGCAGCTCTGAATCCAAGGCGTCCATTAACCAATGCATAACCATCAATATTGAGGTAAAGAGAAGGAGAGGGGCTGGATGAAAATTCAGTGCGGTAGTAACCATCAAGTGCTAAGAAGAATCTGCCTCCCTGGCCAAGGAATTTTCCACCAATAGATGCTTCACCGCCAAGTGAACCTGCCCATTTGGAAATGCCTGGTAGTCTGCTGCCTGAAATATCTTTAAAAGCAGAAGGGGCACCAGTTTCCTCCAGCGGCACCGGTGCATTTATAAAGGATTTGTATTTACCATCGGTATAAGATGCAGCACCAAAGAGAGAAAAATGATCATTGAAACGGATACTTCCATCAAGTTCTGCTCCACGTACCTGTACTTTTTCGGCATTTGCCAGATAACCACGGTTTACCCCCAGTTCTGCAGTTTGTACCTGTGTCTGGAAATCTTTGATATCAGTATTGTAAACAGCCAGGTTGAGGGTAGAGGAGGCAGATGGAGTGGTTTTAATACCTACTTCAAAGTGCTGAACATATTCCGGTTTTATTTGTGCCAGTTCAAGCATTGGTTTTCCACCGGAAGTAGGTAATCCTCCAAGGTTAAGTCCTACTGGCTTGTAATTGGTGGAAAAGGTAGCGTAGGTATTGATGTTTTTGTTGGCTTTAAATGCAACGGTTAATTGACCACTCAGGTTGGTGTTGTCGGTGTTTGCTGCAAATACCTGGTCGGTATACACGAGATTTTTTAATGCCAGCAGGGCCGGATCTTCGGTTTGCAGTCCACCATATGTTTTACGGTTGAAGTCAAGCTTTTTTTCATCGTAGTTATATCTTAAACCCGGGAGTACGTGCAGCTTTTCGGTAATGGCCCAATCCAGCTGCCCAAATACTGCCGCGCTGTATGTTTTCAACTGGGATGTGGTACGGATGCCAAAGCCATCGAATAATCCGGGGGTTTTCCATAATTCACTGGTGGTAGATTGGGAGAAACGCCATTGGTCAGATCCTGATTCTTCGATATGTACCGGATCGGTTTTCAGATCCTGTCCGATCACGAATGCACCGATAACGCCACTCAGTTTAGAAGAGAAATTACCGGCATAACGTACTTCCTGCGACCATTGTTGATGCTTGGAAGTTGCCTGAGATAAGGATAGTACAGATAACGCTGTAAAATCACGATCGTTGGAAGGATCCCAGTTCCAGTAACGCCAGGCAGAAGTAGCCGTGAGCGTACCACCACCGATTTTTGCATCCACGTTTACTGATAAGCCACCCTGGTCATTATTAGAGCGCCAGGGGGTATTATGGTCGATCAACCGGTCGAAGGGGTTTCGGCTTGGTAGTTCATAGTGGAGGTCAGCGATAATGTTATCGAACTGTCTGTAAGCAGGGCGTTGTGTTTTCACGACTCCCGCGATTACCTGTGCATATCCTTCCGGACGTTGTCTGGAGGCATCTCCGACCAGGGTGATGTTTACACGTTCTGAAGCGGTATACAGGAGCTGTGCCCGGCCTCCGATATTGTTCAAGCCATTGACATGCCGCTGAGTAAGCACGTTATAAAGGGTACCATCGCGTTGAGTACCGGAAAACGAAATCTTTCCTGCCAGCTTATTCACAATCTTCCCGGTTACGGATGCCTTAGCCTGAATATATCCATAGTTGCCGTAGCTCACCTCCGCGGTAGCACCGGGAGTAAAGGTAGGTTTACGGGTGGTGATGTTCAGAGCACCTGCAGTTGTGTTTTTACCAAACAGGGTACCTTGTGGGCCACGTAATACTTCAATCTGTTCTACATCAACGAAGTCAAATGTGGTGGCTGCCGGACGTGCATAATACACACCGTCAAGGTAAAAGCCAACACCCGGATCAATACCATCGTTAGTGAGGCCAAAGGTGGAACCCAGACCACGAATATTGAGCGTAGTGTTGCGTGGATTGGAGGAATAGAGTTGTACTGATGGAATCAGTTCTTTCACCCTGTTTACGTTAAAAGCGCCGGCATCCTCTACCACGCCACCACGTATAACGGAAATGGCTATAGGAACATTTTGGATTTTCTCATTCCTGCGACGGGCCGTAACAGATACTTCATTAATCTGGCGGTTGTCTATTTTGAGTATCACCTCCAGGTTAGTGTGGTTTTGCTCTGTTACTTCCACTTCACGGGTGGCAAAACCAATGGAACTAACGGTAATGGTAATGGGGAACGGGGCATAGGTCCGCAAACTAAATTCTCCTTTATTGTCTGCAATTGCGTGGTTGGTGGAGCCTTTCAGGCTGATCGTTGTGCCGGGTACCGGGCTGCCTTCTTCTCCTTTTACAATACCCTTAATAACTTTTTGGGCAATGGCGGCATTTACCGCGAAGGTCATAAGGAAAAGTAACGGTAGTAGTCTTTTCATGTTAATTTATATAGGTGATGTAAAAATATTGTTTGGTTGACGCTACATTAGTCTATTTAGTCTACTGATTTAGTGGACAAATATACTAAGGGATGTTTATTTTCATAACTTTTTTTTATCCAATCGTAAATTTTACCGGAAATCGCAGTACTAGTGGTAGGGGGATCAATTCTTTAGGCGGGAAAAAATAAATAGAAGAGGGATGACTAAAAGTTGAAATGCCCCCGAAAGCAACTAACTTTCGGGGGCATTTCAGCCAATTTTTTTCTGGTATTCGATGAAAGCAGCGATTTACGATGCTTTATATTCAAATTATTTTAGAAGTTGAATGTTACGTTGGCAGACAATCTTCTTGGTAATTGCTTCTCTACGGTAGTCCATCCTCCAAAATATTCCTTATTGGTAAGGTTATCCAGTTTCAAGGCAAGTCTGTATGCTTTCACCTGGTAGAAGATGCTGGCATTTAGTACGGTGTAGGATGGTAAGGTGAAAATTCCGGTAACGGCTGAATTGGTGATCATATTCTCACTAGCATAATTACCGCCAAATCCAAAACCTAATCCGTGTACCGCTCCTTTGGTAGCAGTATAGCTCAACCACCAGTTGGCAAGGTGTTTAGGACCTGCACTCACCGGGCGTCTGCCTTCTACATCTTCATCTGCATCTATCATTTTACTATCGTTATATCCATATCCGGCAACAATATTTAAACCTGGAAGCGGATTGGCTACTAAATCAAATTCGGCACCTTTACTTCTTTGTTTACCATCCTGAATAGTATAATTGTAGGTAATTCCATCTTTTACAATGCTGGCACTTCTCGTCATATTAGTTACAAGAATGTTATAGTAGCTTGCTGTCATGGTCAAGCGATTCTTGAGCAGATCTAATTTTACGCCACCTTCAATCTGGTTGGCCTGTTGTGGCTTCAGATTACCGCTTAATTCAGGTAGTGGTTGCACTATAGGAGCCAGATTACTGAATCCGTTCATATAGTTGGCAAACAAACTAACTTTTTCAGGAACGATTTCGTATGATAAACCAAATTTTGGAGATACAGCTGTCTGACTGAAACCATCGTCATATTTCTCACTGGTTGTATAATCTTTGGTAGGCTTGTTTACAAAATGATCTATTCTCACACTGGCCATAGCTGCCAGGTTTTTAGTGATATTCAGAACATCTGAAATATAGGCACTGTAAGTATAGTTGGTGAGATCGTTATGAGAGCCTGGAGAGGTTGCTGCTGCAAGTTTTGCATCTACAGCCTGGCGATTAAGCATAGAATAACGAGGGTCCTGCTTATTTACTGCGCTTACTAAATCGAAGAGCAGGTAAGGGGAATTGTCGTTATACGTATTTACGCTAAGGAAGTCGAGACCCATAACCACCCTGTTGCGTAACGAACCCAGTTTAAAATCACCTATGAAATTCTGTTGTACATCTGTTGTAGTGGTAGTAGAATTTTGATGATAAACAAAGCGGCTCAATAATGAATCATTAGGCTTATGTACTGTATTATCTCCCTGGTCGAGGAACATTACATAAGAAAAATAACCATTACTTTTTCTGCTACTTCTCGAAACATTGGTTTGAGAGGTCCACTTATCTGAGATCTTATAGGTAGCCTGACCGAATAAGTTTACGGTAGGGTTCTTATAGGTAATATCATTGCTGGTAAATGAACGGTTAAAATCCATTCCTAATTCAGCAGGATTGGTTGCAATTAATTTACGGTAACGGTTCAGGAATACCATGAGAGTATTAGTACTCTCTCCATTAAAGAATTCTGTATTCACGTTGAAAGTAAGCCTGTCGTTCACTTTGTAAGTCAGATTGGGAGAAAGGAAGAACGATCTTCTGAATCCTGCATCCTGGAAACTGTTTTCTGAATGATAGGCAGCATTGGTACGTAGGAGTACTGACTTATCTTTAGTTAATGGAGTATTAAAGTCGGCGGTAATTCTGTTTAATCCAAAACCTCCACCAGTGTAGCTGATTTCGCCGCCAAAAACATCATAAGGTTTTTTGGTTACAATATTAATCAACCCGCCGAAGGAGATAAGGCTACTTCCAAACAAGGTTCCTGAAGGGCCTTTGATTACTTCAATCCGATCAACATCTGCCGGATCTATATTTCCATTGGAAATACCGGCAACCCCATTAATCATGGATGGCTGAACGGCGAATCCGCGCATGGAGTAATATCCTGCTCCATCTGTTGGACGGCCGGTAGATGACCATAATTTACTTACTCCCGGTGCATTCTTTAAGGCATCATCAAAACCTGTAATGACTTGTTGTTTGAGCAGGTCTTTACCAATAACATTATAAACCTGTGGATTTTCAAGGTACTTGAGCGGTAATTTTGCTACCTGCTCACTTTCCTTATTGGCCAGTTTATTTTTTCCGATAATTGTTACTTCCGTAAGTTGTGTTTTGGAAACCTGAAGTTGTAAACTAACATCCGAAGTTTGGTTGCCTCCAACTGTAACAGTTTTAGATAAAGGCTCATAACCTACTAATGATACTTCCAGCGTATGTGGCCCTGTGGATACACGTCTGAAGGTAAATTCACCTTTCTCGTCGGTAACGGTACCTCTGCTGTTTTGCTTAATTTGAACGGTTACAAAGGCAGCAGGTTCTCCATCACTGGTAGTGATTTTACCTTTAATTGTACCAGTAGATGTCTGTGCTTTAGTTATAACGGAGAAGCTAAATAATAATAAAAAGAAGGAGGTAAAATACTTTCCCATGATTCTTGATCTTTTGCTTTTTGGACTACTAATCAGGGTGCAAAATTGGAAAGTTAGGATCGCATATAATGGTCCAATCAGGAAAAGTTTTTACGCGATCAGGAAAATCTAAAATTACAAGATGTAGATTTATTTATCCGTAAATAGTTGATTTGTAGGATATAATGAAGATTTTCTCTTTATTTATTTGAAGAATTTCCAGTACCTTCAACTTTTATTTTTATGGCAGCATTAGGAGCTCAAATCACCCTTGAATTATCTGCAACAGATATGTTGTTTTTTAATGAAGAGAGAAAACGATATTATCCGGCGCATGCCAATAAAATGCCTGCACATCTCACCTTAATTTACCATGTATTATTTTCTTCCCTTGAGCAACTCGAAAATTTGACCTGCCGCTCCATTCCGGTTTTCGATATCAGCATCTCCGATTTGGCCTTATTTAAAAATGGAGTAGCTTATTCTATTACCTCAGAAAGTTTAATACAATTACATAGTTGCCTGTGCTCTCAATTAGAATTCGGATTAAGCAGTCGGGATAAAGAAGCGTTCCTCCCTCATATCACCATCTGCAACCAGGTGACTCCTTTTAAAGCCCAACGAACCTACGAACGCCTAAAACAGGAATTCACTCCCTTCACTGCCAGGGCAATTGGAATAACCCTGAACTTTCGAAATCAGGAACCAATCTTCCAACAATTTGATGTATAGAATTTTAATTATATATTTGGCGCCTGAGAAACGCCTATGAAAAAACTTTACCTATTAACCAGCTTTACGCTGTTATTTGCCAATTCCCTATTTGCCCAGCAACAATCAGTTAATCCAGGGCTGAGAGCTAAAGCAATTATCCAGTTCACAAGGGTCTTAACAGAAGCCGCTACGGCCTATCCTCCTCAATTATCCCATGAAACGGATGCCGATGGGAAAATAGATGCCCCATTTCGGATCGATGACAAGGGAATTTTGTCCGTTACTTTCAGATACCCGGTAGGAACCAGTTTTGCGCTAAGCAAAATGACTGTGCCGGTCGATTCTCTGAAAACTGTATTTAACGATTATTATGTAGGATTTGAATGTAGCGCCGATGTTGTTACCATCTCGGAAGGAGAGGTGGGCAGCCGTGAATTAAAGAACTCCTATAATACCATGATGTTTCATATCGCAAGGCCGGGTGACGGGCCACAAGGTGGTAAGATTAAAGCAAGACTCGAACAAGGATTACAAACTTTCAGGGATACATATAAATAGTTATATTGCGATAACGTTATCGGCTATATGAGAATTATATGGTTATTCTTTAAAGGATTATTTCTTGCCAACTTTTCAATCTCATTAATGATTGGTGCTCTGGGAGCCTTGGATGGAGGACTGGATGGCTATTTGACGACTTTTGCAAAAACATTTTTAACTATAGGTTTCGCTTTAACAGTGTTTTTTTATAACCTGAGGTATAAAAATTATTACTTTTTCTATTACAATAATCATTTCTCAAAGATCAGTTTATACGTATATACGTCACTGTTAAATCTGGTGGTTGTAGGACTGATATTTCTGATTAAATATATAATAGGATGGTGCATCAGTTAGTAGCAGATGGGATTGTAAAATCCTGGGATCTCCGTCAATTACTCACCGATTGTTACATGACCTGTTCAACCGGTGAAATAGTTGGACTATTAGGAAGAAATGGTTGCGGAAAGTCTACCATGCTTCAAATTGTATTTGGAACCCTGGAGTCGGAACAATGCAGGGTAAAAGTAGACGGACAGCTTTACAGGAAGCCCTATAAAGCGAGAGATCTTATAGCTTATCTGCCGCAGGGCAACTTTGTACCAAGGCATTTAAAGGTGGCAGATCTGGTAAAGTTATTCCCCGTTTCTGCGGTCAATGCTGCAAAGTTTTTATCCAATCCCCGGATCTCCCAAATTCAGGATCTTAGGATCAGCGAACTGTCGGGCGGCCAGGAGCGATTTGTAGAGATTATGCTAATCCTTCATAGCAGCGCTAAGTTTATTTTGCTGGATGAGCCTTTCAATGCTTTAGACCCTATCATTAAAGAAGAAGTAATAGCTATTATCAGAAGCCATACACACCAGGGAATTATACTAACGGACCATGACTATACGAATGTTTTGGCTGTTAGTACCCGGATTATGTTATTGAATGAAGGGGCATTAAAGCAGATCCAGGATTTGAAGGAGTTGGAATGGTATAAATATTTGCCGGAGAATACTATTTTAGGTTGATGAAAAAGCTATCCATAATATTTTTTCTTTTTGTTGTTTGCATCTCTTCGTATGCCCAATCTGTTGCCGTATTCACCTCCGGTCGGGATGGATATGCCAGTTTTCGTATCCCGGCTGTTATTAAACTGAAGGATGAGATACTAGCTTTTGCTGAGGGGCGTGTAAACAATTCCGGAGATTTTGGCAATATAGATATCGTGATGAAACGGAGTGTTGATGGTGGTAAAACCTGGAGTGCTTTAAATAAAATTGTTGACAATCAGGAATTGCAAGCAGGTAATCCGGCTCCGGTGGTAGACTATCTGGACCCCAACTATCCGGGTGGCAGAATTTTTCTTTTTTATAATACCGGAAACAACGGGGAAGGGGAAGTCAGAAAAGGAAAGGGCAGCAGGGAGGTATGGTTTATTACTTCAACGGATGCAGGTAAAACCTGGTCGGCCCCCCAGAATATAACGGCTTCGGTACATCATTCTTCGGAGTATGAGACAAATGGAGACTGGAGAAGCTATGCCAATACTCCCGGCCATGCCATGCAGATGACTACCGGTAGGTATAAAGGCCGGATTTATGTTGCGGCAAACCATTCAGAAGGTGGGCCCAAGCGCGATTTTACAGATTATAAGGCACACGGATTTTATACAGATGATCATGGAAGTACCTTTCGGCTGGGGGCCACATTACCTTTTGAAGGGTCAAATGAATCAACAGCTGCAGAACTATCAGGAAGCAGATTGATGCTGAACGCCCGTAATCAGCGTGGCAATATCAAAGCCCGGGTCATTGGAATCAGTGACGACGGAGGTGAAACCTGGTCAAAAACCTATGTAGATTATCAGCTTCCTGATCCTGTATGTGAAGGCAGCCTGTTACATATAGGATGGAAAAAAGGAAAATCGGTCTTAGCATTTAGTAATGCAGCAGACACCACGAACCGCGACAGGCTTACTCTTCGTATTAGTACTGACGACGGAAATTCCTGGTCGCAGCATTATCTGGTAGCCGCTGGAGAGCAGCCCGATAATGGCTTTATTGCGTATTCAGATCTGGTACAGATTTCGAAACGCTCGATAGGAATACTGTATGAAGCGCATCACTATAAGGAGATCCTATTTACCAAAGTGGCTATACGTTAGGAATCTCCTTACTTAAATAGCCAATAAAGGTCCATATTTCCAGTACATCCCCGATCGATACTTCCATTTCGGGATAAGCCGGATTCAACGATTGTAAGGTTAATGTTCCGTTCTTACGGATATGATTACCGACAATCTTGAAAACTATATCTTCTTCACTGCCTTTTAATATTAAGACACAAGGAGTGTTGTTTTTAATATCTGACCAGTCTTGCTGATATTGCGCAATAACATGGCTGCCATGAGGAATAGGCTCCATAGAATCGCCCGAGATGGGAAACATACGGATTGTTTTTCCTCTTGGAAGTTCGGGTAATGAAAATTTGGGGAGATTAGCTATGAAATCAGGATCTGTAAATCCGTTTCTGTAGCCCGCTTTAGCCTTAGCAGGCACATATTCCATATTCTCTTCATTCTGCTGATCTACTGTTATAGGTAATACACGTATGTGCTTGCCGGTTAGATCTAGTTGTTTTTTGATGATAGTTTCCAGCTCAGCATCCGGGAAAATGGATAGATCTGTTTTTATGAAATAGTCGATTGGTATTTGAAAGTAGTCTGCAATCAGTACCAGGTCTTCCATGCGTGGATTTTTTGTTTTTCCGCTTTCCTGGGAAGTTATTTTGTTTCTGTTTAATCCTAACAGAACGGCAAGTTTTAATTGCGATAGTTGTTGCTTGTTTCTAAGCCATTTTAGATTTGACGCCCAGTAAAAGGGTTGTTTCCCCATGTATTATATATTTATAATAAATTATATTTATAATAGACAAGGGCAAATGTAGCTTATTTTTGTTTTAATTTGAGCTTTCAGAAGTAGTTTCAGCTGTTTCAGGTTTAGGATATCTCATTTTGGTAAGTTCTGTTTTAAGGCTATCTATAGGAAAGTTTTTATTGAAGATATTTCCGTTATTATCGATCAGGTAAACTTGTGGAAGTGTGAGTATATTATATGTTTTGGCGGCATCATTTCGTTGGTGGGAAGGATCGCCGAGGTTGGTCCATACCATTTGATCTTTATTGATAGCCTCAAGGATGGCATTTTTTTCAGCAGGTGGATCTACAGTTATACTTATAATGGTAAAGTTGCTATCAGCGTACTGTTTATAGGTTTCGGCCATTACCTGATGAGCGCTTCTGCTATAATTATTGTAGGTGGCCCAAAAATCAAGCAATATGTATTTGCCTATGAAATCTGATAGTTTAACTATTTTGCCTGATTTCAGCTCTTTCACCTCAAAGTCCGGAGCTTTAGCACCAATCAGCAGGTTCATTCCTCTATCAAGTTCTTCTTTAAATAAACGTGCTTCAAGTGTATTCTTAACAGAAGGGTCTAGTGTTTCAAAAATTGCTGATACACTAACCGGATCGTAGGTATATCCAGCTATCTCTTCCAGTGCAAATAAACTGTAAAAGGATTTTTTGTGTTCACTTATATATTTTTGCTGAAGCATTTTCCTGGCATTCAGCGATAGTTGATAACGAACATATAGTTCCTGTTCCTTTTCCGGATCGTTTTTCTTCTCAGCCCGCATGGTTGCTATCTGCAATTCCATCTTATCCATGGTTTTGGTAGCGTCTTTCAGGAGTGCCCTGTAGCTCTTTTCCTGGTCATTTATTTTAGAAGAAACAGAAGCATTTTTTAATAAATCTTTGCCACTGACTTTTATTTCACAAGGTTCTAACACAAATATTCGAATGTTGTTCTTATATTGAATTGTGATAGGAGCTTTGTCATTTGGTTGAATATTGTTTATAAACAGAGATGCCTTGATAGGTCCTTCCACAGTGCCTTCAAAGTGAAATTGATGGTCGGTGATTGTTGTTGAGTCCATTGTCATTACATCGTCTATGACTGTAGTAAGATAGATTTTGGTTGGTACATCAATCTTATCCATTCGGCCATTGATAACATATTTGTTTCCCTGTGAAAAACTAAAATAGGGCCAGCTCAACAATGAGATTAATATTATTCTTTTCATAAGATTATGATGTGTTATAAAGTATAAAACTATCAACAAAAATAATTTTAACTGTTAGTCAATAGTTTGTTAATACGTGAATAACAAAAACCTGCTGATATGTCTAATCACAATAGGTCGCCTCATATCCTAAATACATCAACCAATTTATTGGGATTTTGTTTGATTATTATTACATCAATTAAATTAACTGGCTTCAGCCAAACTACAGTAATCGACGATTTTACAGGCGTGGCGGCACTTTTGCTCATGGCGAGCAGTTTATTATCTTTTTTATCAATGAGAAGCCAGCGGCCAATTTTAAGCAGCAGAATGGAAACGATTGCCGACTATACCTTTTTAATAGCACTTATTTGTTTAAGTATTACAATTGTTTTAGTATCTTTTAATCTATTGGGATAAGTAGCCGTTGAAGCCTATGAAAATACAGTTATACGAAGAAGCAAAAAAGATTTGGCGCATAATGTCAGATAGTCAGGAACCCCCTGACCTGTCACTGGGAATGGAAATTCATAAAAAACTCCTTGGCTTTTTTCAGGTAGGTGATTTCTATTATTTCATCTTTAATCTGGTCAGAGGAGAGCTGGATTACATGCACCATGGCATTTCTAAAGTACTGGGGTACTCCCCTGAAAATACCTCAGTTGCCTGGTTAATCGACCTGATACATCCGGACGATCTACCCTGGTTTCTCGATTTTGAAAATACAGTTGTGGACTTTTTCTATAACCTGCCTCCGGATGAAGTGATGCTTTATAAAGTCAGATATGATATACGTTTCAGGAAAGCAAACGGGGAATATATCAGACTGCTGCAACAAAGTATCCCTATTCAGGCAGACGAATATGGAATCTTATTAAGATCATTGGTTGTTCATACTGATATTTCCCATCTCAAAAGTAGCGGGCCTCCTGTTTTATCACTCATCCGACTTGATGAGGATCAGAAGGAAGTTCAGATACCAATTAAAAAAGTCCTTTCCCCGATGCCGGTTAGCCTAACCAAAAGGGAGAAAGAAGTATTGCAACTTATGCTTACCGGAATGACCCGCCATCAGATTGCCGATCATTTATGTATCAGCAAACAAACAGTAGATCAGCATCATAAAAATATGCTCAAAAAAGCTGGCCTCACCACTTCCGCAGCTTTACTTATTAAAGCAGTGCAGGAGGGGTGGCTGTAAGAATTCTTGGTTATATTGTTCCTTTTATTTATTATTGCCACCATAATCATATTATATAGCCAGCGATTATAGGATAGTCAACCAAGCTAGGATAACGCCAGTTTTCCTTTTTTTATCTGTTTTTAGCTTAAACGTTTTAGCCACATGATTAGAGATGAGATTCGTGAATGGCAATTACAAATTTCACGTGAAGACGATGAGCAGGCTTTTGCCAGACTTTTTCGACATTTTTACGAACGAATGCTGAACTTTTGCTTACGATATGTGCCTGCCCGCGAAGCAGCAGAAGAAATCGTGTCAGATGTCTTTGTTAAACTATGGAATAAACGTAGCGATCTCGAAAATATCTCTAACCTGCAAGTATATCTATTCGTTGCCGTTAAAAATCATTCTCTCAATTATCTGGAACAATATAGCCACCTGCGCATTGTGCCTCTCTCTGGTTCTGATACGGCGGACCTGCGTAACAGCGTAGACCTCGAAAAAGATCTGGAGTATAAAGAAATGCGCTTTAAACTGGATAAGATTGTAGCTTCCCTTCCTGCACAATGCCGCCGGATTTTCCAGCTTATTAAAGAAGATGGATTTAAATATAAGGAAGTAGCTGAGATCCTGGGTATCTCCCCAAGAACTGTTGAAACACAGCTCTTCAGGGCTATGCGGCGCCTCAACTCGGAATTAGGTGCCATCACCTCCCGTAAAAGAATTTTACCTCCACTAATTTTTCTTATAGGATTGTCGTCCTGCTTCTACTAAAAAAATTTTTTTTTCTTCTTGTAAGTAATTCGGTTATCGTTTCCTGTCCTTATATCTGAATACGATTCCATTTTATGATTGATGAAGAACAATTTGTTTTATTAGTAACAAGGAAACTAGCTGGTGTAGCCACTTTAGCGGAATTGGATGCATTGAATGACTTATTGCAACAATACCCTGCTTTAAAAGAAAGGTATCTCCAGCTGGAACAATATTTCAACGATACAACTAACCTTACTGCCGAAAATACTGAACTGGCCTTACAAAGAACCTGGTCTAAAATCCGTGCTGCTAAAGAAGAAGACCCTTCACCGGTCAAATTATTCAGGCGGCGGACCTACTATGCAATTACTGCTGTTGCGGCCACTTTAATGATAGGTGCTGCGCTGTTTTTCTTCAACAAAGAAAAAAATCTGGGCACCACTAAACCTATGCAATGGGTAAAACGCAAAAATGGAAAAGCTACCCGCTCCTATATCGAATTGGCCGATGGTAGCAAGATCTGGCTCAATGCCGCCAGTCAGTTGCTTTATCCGGAAAAGTTTGATAATAATAGCAGAACTGTTTATCTCGAAGGGGAAGCATTCTTCGATATTGCAGCCAATCCTAAACGTCCTTTTATTATTCACCTGAAAAAGGGAACCATCAAAGTATTAGGCACCTCTTTTAATATTAAGGCATACGAGAATGAACCTGTACAAACCGCTGTAGTAACAGGAAAGGTTGCTTTCATCCCACGTTATGAAGAAGCCAGGAAAGTTAGTGATACTATTCTTATTACTCCTGAAGTAAAAGTTATTTACGCTTCCAATACCGGTACGCTAATCAAAGCCAATACTATCGGAGGGGAAGATAAAGCCTGGACAGAAGGTCATCTCATTTTTAGAAATGCAACACTGGAAGAAATCGGGGCCAGTTTAGAGCGAAACTTTAATAAGAAGGTCGAATTTGAAGCTTCTGCTCCAAGACAATATCGCCTTACCGGTGCCTTCCACAACAATAGCCTGGAAGATATCATGTACTATTTAAGCAAGTCAAAGGCTTTCCACTATCGGATCACTGATTCAACATTAGTTATAGGAGAATAGAAGCCAACTCTATTAATATTTTATCATTATTAATCACCACTACGTTATGAGAAAGGAACTTCACAGGCCTTCTTTCAGACCGTCATTCCTGCCGCTGGTTCTTGGATTATCAATTGTAAGTGTGCTGGATATCCAGGCTCAGGTTGCCTATGCGTCTGGTATACGGAGGCAACACCAACCAGAAAAGGAACATGACAGACCGCCTGCTTCCGCTAATAACCTGATTAGTCTGAAGGTCGAAAATGCAAATCTCGTTCAGGTCCTCGACCAGATCGAAGCTCAAACATCCCTGGTTTTCGTGTACTCGAACGATGACCTGAAATCTGCTCAAAAGGTTTCACTGAATGTAAAGGATAATAAGTTGGAAGATGTGCTGCAAATGATCTTGCTGCCATTAGACATCAATTATGAATTTATCGCCAATAAGATCATTCTGAAACGAAGCAGCCAGTTAGCCACCACTATTTTTGGCAGCCAGCAACAGGATCTTATCGTCAATGGTCGGGTTGTGGACAATAATGGCCAACCTATCCCTGGCGCAAACATCAGACTGAAAGGACAAACTATCGGAACCGTTACTAATGCGGATGGTAACTATTCCCTTAAAATTCCTGCTGCTGAAGCTAATGGTGTGCTGATTTTTTCTTCTATCGGATACGGTTCTTCGGAAATAGCTATCGGTGGTCGTAAAACCATCGTGGCTATGCTCAGCGCTGATTCCAAAGATCTCGGTGAAGTGGTTGTAACTGCCTATGGCCAACAGAAAAAAGGCCAGGTAACTGCTGCTATCAGCACCGTTTCTTCTAAAGATATCACCGGCCGCCCGGTTGTAAATATGTATCAGGCCTTACAGGGGCAAGCTCCCAACCTGATTATCCAACAAAATACTGCCGAACCTGGTGCTAAATTAACCCTGAATATTCGTGGGGTAGGTAGCTTAACCGGCAACGAACCTTTAATCATTATCGACGGTATTCAGGCCGGTGGTGATGGTTTACGTAACCTGAACCCTTACGATGTGGAGAACATCTCCGTATTGAAAGATGCTGCTTCTGCCGCTATCTACGGTTCTCAGGCTGCAAATGGTGTCATCTATATCACTACCAAAAAAGGAAAGAAAGACGAGCGTCCTTCTGTTCAGTACAATGGTATGTATGGCTGGCAAACTCCAACCACGCTTCCTCGTAACATGGAGGCCTGGCAGTATATGACCCTGAAAAACGAAGCACTGGTGAACTCCGGTAAAACACCTCAGTTCACGCCTTCCGACATTCAATACTGGCACGACCGCGGCTCCGAACCTGCTATGCTTACTGAAATGATTCGCAAATACACTCCGCAGCAGAATCATAGTTTAAGCGTAACCGGTGGCGGTAAATCCAGCAGCTACCTCTTTTCGCTGGGCTACCTCGATCAGGGGAACATGCTTCAAAATAAATATGTACCGCAAGACTTCTATTACAAACGTTATAACGCCCGTTTAAACGTTTCAATAGATGTGAGCAAATACCTGAAAGTTAGCGGTAACGCTGCTTACACCCGCTCTAATTATCGCAAACAGGCTTCCGATATCGGTATGCTCATGCGCGATGCCATGAGGGTGCCTCGTATTTATCCGGTTAAAGATTCTCTGGGCAACTGGGTAGTACCCAGCCTTACCAGCAACAGCGTATTCGCATTGTTGTCGGACTACGGCTATAACACTCAGGGTATCGATAACCTGATGGGTGGACTCGATGTTGTTATCACTCCCGTTAAGCATTTCAAAATCAATTTCAACGCTTCCGCAAACTATGATATTGAAGGAAATGATACACGTATAAACAAATTTAGTTACGCTCCTTATTATACTACAGCTACTCCGCCACTGTATAATGAGCGCCATGTTTCTCAATATAAAAATCTGATTACCAACGTATTTACGACTGCTGAGTATGAAAATACTTTCGGTAAGCATTACGTAAAGGGTCAGATCGGTGTGAGAAGTGATGCAGTGAATGAGCGCTGGGGCCTGCGTGCCGATAGATTCGGAACTACCAACCTGGATCAGGATTGGTCTATCGGTGGTGGTTACATCCCTAAACCTGATGGTACCTACGATTACCGCGACCTGGGCACCTATAATGGTATCGATAATCCGAATTTATATGCCCTGAACTCCATGTTCGGCCGTATGAACTACGTGTATGCCGATAAATACCTGGCAGAATTTACCTACCGCTATGATGGTTCTTCCAAACTGGCTCCGGGTCATCGCTGGCAGTTCTTCCCGGCTTTCTCTCTGGGATGGCGCTTAACGGAAGAAGCATTCATGCAGGACGTGAAAGATCGTATTGGCAACTTTAAATTGCGTTATTCCTGGGGGCAGGTGGGTAACTCCAATATCGGAGGATTCAACTACCTCGCCAGAGTTAAGCTCAATGATGCCAACTACTCTTTCAATAACTCACCTGCAATGGGCTCCACCTTCTCTACCTACAACGATTTGTTGAAGTGGGAAATCTCTACCATGAGCAACTATGGGGTAGATGCAGACTTCTTTAACGGTAAACTGACGGCGACTTTCGATTATTTCGATAAACAAACTACCGGTATCTACTTATTCCAAACAGTACCTGGTACTGCCGGTACTTCTGCTCCTTTGGAGAATGTTGGTAAAGTTGATAACAAAGGATGGGAATTTACAATCAATTACCGCCTGAAAACCGGTGCCTTCTCACATAACTTTGGTTTCAACCTCTCAGATAACCTGAATAAGGTTATTAAGTTTGGCCAGGAATCAGTTCGCGGATCAGATGTGAAATTCATTATCAAGGAAGGGTACCCTATCGCTTCTTACTATGGATATAAATCTGATGGATTGTACCAGAATCTCGATGATATCAAAAATGCACCTAAAGTGCCTTTTGCCTACAATCAACAGGTCATGCCTGGTGATATCAAATACATCGACAGAAACAAGGATGGAATTATAGATGAAAACGACCGCTACATCTTTGGAAATCCTTTCCCTCGTTATACGTTTGGATTTACCTATAACGTAAACTGGAAGAACTTCGATCTTACTATGTTCTGGCAAGGCGTGGGTAAAAGAACCCAGTGGCTGCGCGGTGATATCGTAGAAGCTTTCCACAATAACGAAGATCACGCAATGGTGCAACACCTGGATCGTTGGACTCCTACCAATCCAAATGCCTCTTATCCCAGACTTACAATCGGAGCTGCTGATGCCAACAACTTTGCATATTCTGATTACTGGCTGTTTGATACCAAATATCTGAGATTGAAAAATTTCCAGGTTGGTTACAGTCTGCCTGCTTCTCTGTTGCAAAGAGCACGTATCCAGGGCGCAAGAGTATATTTCACCAGCCAGAATTTAATCACGATTATGCCTAAACGCTTCCGCGAAATTGGTGTAGATCCGGAATTCTCGCAGTTCGACAATAAGATGGAAATGACAAACTACAATCCAATTGCTGGTAGAAACTATCCAAATGCTGCTACGTTTGCTTTTGGAGTAGATCTGAAGTTTTGATCTTAAATAAGACTAGTTATGAAGAAAATTTGTTTATCTATATTACTTGCTTCCAGTTTATTTGGCTGTCGGAAACTCGACCAGCCTATGACGAAGGAATTTACCGAAACATCGTACTGGCGCGATGCACAGGATGGGCTCGATGCCTTAACCGCCTGTTATGAACATCTGTCAAAAGATGATTACTTCTTTGGAGATGAAGCATTAAGTGATAATGCTTACAATAACGGAGGAGGTATGATGAATGTAAATGCTATCTCCAACGGTGGATACGATGGTAATAACGATCGCGTAAAAGATACCTGGTCTTATTATTATACTACTATCCGCAGATGTAATACGGTAACCATGAATATGGACCGTATTCCGAGCATCGATGTTAATTTGAAGAAAAGAATTCTTGCTGAAGCCAGATTTATCCGTGCCTATGCATATTTTCAATTAACATCATGGTATGGTGATGTACCTTTCTATACCGATCTTATATCAATAGATAATTCCCGTACCATTACCCGTACAGACAAAAATACTATCCTGCAGTTTGTACTTTCTGAGTTGCAGGATATCCGTAAAGATTTACCTGTAAATACAGCCCAGGACCAAAAAGACAGAGGAAGAGTAACAAGAGGTGCCGCTATTGCCATGTCGGCCCGCGTACACTTATTCCGTAGCGAATGGCAGGATGTGGTAAATGACTGTGAACTGCTGATCGGCAAAACTACAGATGGTACCTATTCCTTATTCCCTGGCTACAATGCTATGTTCACCGTTGCTAATGAATATAATAGCGAAGTGATTTTAGACCTTCAATACGGTGGTAGCAGAACGTACGACAAACAACGTCAGTTCATGCCTCAAACTATCACTGCCTTAAGAAGCGTGCTGGTACCAACTCAGGATCTGGTTAATGATTATATCATGACCAATGGTAAAGCAATTGGTGAAACAGGTTCAGGATATGATGAAAACAATCCGTATCTCAACAGAGATCCACGCTTTGAAGCCACAATCCTCCACCATGGTTCAAAAGTTACCGACCTGAATGGTACAGTACAAACCATTCTTACCCAACCAGGTTCCAATCCTGCTACTAATACAGTGGACGACCAGGGAGCTTCTCCTACCGGTTACTACTTCTATAAGTACTATGACAGAGCTGCTACCAACTACGCATCCGGACTGAATCTGATCCTGATTCGCTATGCCGATGTATTGCTGATGTATGCTGAAGCTAAAAATGAGCTGGGCCAAATGAATGCAACTGTCTGGAACCAGACAATTCAGCCAATTCGTACTCGCGCCGGTTTTGTAGATCCAGGTGCTACTCAGTTCAATGCTACCTTAGATAAGCCTGCTTTACAAAAGGTAATCCGCCGCGAAAGAAGAGCTGAACTGGCGTTTGAAGGTCTTCGGATTATGGATGTACGTCGTTGGAAAATTGCTCAGGATGTAATGAGCAAACCAGTAAGAGGTATCCGTGTGACTTCAGGAGCATTCAACAAGGATGCAAACGGATACATCATCGTCGAAAACCGCATCTTCACAGATCCAAAGCACTACCTCTGGCCTGTACCAACGGTAGAGCGCGACCAAAACAAGAATCTATCACAAAACCAGGATTGGTAATTCCACAACTGTAAAAAACTGAATTAACATGCAAAAATATTTGTTCTTTATAGCCAGCGTATTATTATTCAGCTGTAAAAAAGATGACTATAAACTGAATACTAATATTCAACCGGTTGCTAAACTAACAGCACCTCTCGATAATAAATACATTAAACTGCAACCATCTACCAGCGCTTCTGTTAGCTTCGAGTGGGATCAGGCCCGCGCTGAAGACGGCTCTCTGGTAATTTATGAAGTAGCATTCGATAAAGAGAACGGTGATTTCTCCAACCCGGTTGCTAAATTTTCTTCAGATGGCGGTGGGGTACAAAATAAACTCACTCTTTCTCATAAGGACCTGAACAGCATCGCTGGTAAAGCAGGTATCCAATCTCTGGCTACCGGTAAAATTAAATGGACAGTTTTAGCTTCCAAAGGATACAACATTCAGAAAGCTGCAGAAAGCAAACTGATTGAAGTAGAAAGACCAAATGGTTTTGCTGAAATCCCTACGGATGTATATCTGACCGGTGAAGCTACTGAAGCGGGTGCCGAATTAGGTAATGCACTGAAGATGAAATCTACCGGTCCGGGTGTTTATGAAATCTATACCTCTCTGAAAAATGGTAAGTATCACTTTACCAACAGAAATACCGGTACTCCAACTACTTATTCAATCGCTGGAACTGCTGTAAAAGAAGCCGGTGAAAACGAGCAAACTGTAGGTACTAAAGTTTACCGCATTCGTCTCGATTTCAACAATGCTGCCGCTAATGTTACAGAAGTTACCACCATCGGTTTATGGTTTGCTCCTCTGAACAAATTCCTCTTTGAAATCAGTTATGCCGGTGGCGGTGTTTGGAGTATCAAAAACCAACCAATCGAATTTAAACAGGAAAGCTGGGGTAGAGATGAGCGCTATAAATTCAGAATTACAACCAAAGACGGCGATGGTAACGCTGGTAGCGAATGGGTTGGTAGCTCAAATGCCGACAATAACCGTCCTACTGCCAACACACCATTAAGCTTCTGGGAATTGCGTCCTATTTCCAATAACGATCAGTGGAATTATTGCTACAAGTTCGCTGCTGAAGCAGATATGAAAAACTGCGACATCAACATCTACTTTACCACCGATAAAAACTACACCCACGAAGTAATAGTAAAATAGAGACGATTATGAAATTATTACGTTTATCAGCACTATTGCTCCCCCTGGCCTTCACTGCATGTTTGAAAGAACCTGTAGATGATGGCCCGGGCCCGGGCGCAGGCAAAGAAAGATATGTTTTTAACTGGCCTCAGATTGCGGATTCTTCCCTGCAGGGTCTTTTAGGCAACTACTGGAACCAGGAAAAATACTTCAACCAGAATAACAGTGGTAATACCACTTTCAACTACTGGCCTAATGCTCACGCATTAGATGTATTGGTGGATGCCTACATACGCAAGAATGATCCTGCCATTAAATCCAGGATGGATGATTTGCTTGCAGGTATGAAAACCAAAAATGGTAATACCTATATCAACTATTTCTACGATGATATGGAATGGATGACCTTAGCATGTCTGAGGGCTTTTGAAGCAACAGGTGATACAAAATACAAGGATGTGGCCATTCTGTTGTGGACTGATATCAAAGGAGGCTGGGATGAAGTATGGGGTGGTGGTATTCACTGGAATAAGGATAAGTCAAAAAATTATAAGAATACACCAGCAAATGCACCCGCATGTATTATCGCGGCACGCATGTATGGCATTACTCAGAATGCAGATGATATTGCCTGGGCTAAGAAAATCTATGACTGGCAAAAATCTGTGCTGGTAGATCCATCCAGTGGTCTGGTATGGGATGGTATTAATCAGGATGGTAGCGGCAACGTTACCAAAAACTGGAACTTTACCTATAATCAGGGCGTATTTATTGGTGCAGGAGTAGAGTTATATAAACTAACCGGACAGGCGGTCTATCTCAACGATGCTTTGAAAACTGCCAATAATGCGCTAGGCGGAACCTTTACCAATACCAACATTCTTAAAAGTGAAGGTGCCGGTGATGGAGGTTTGTTTAAAGGAATTCTGGTTCGTTACCTGATGTTACTGATTACCGATGGTAGTATTAGCAGCACCGATGCAACAAAGTTTGCCAACTTCCTGCAATTGAACGCGGAAACTATCTGGACAAAAGGTACAGCCAAACCACAGGTGATCTTTAACAAAGATTGGACTGCCACCTTGGGGAATAGCGACCTGACCGAGCAGTTGAGTGGTGAAATGGTAATTGACGCGGCTTATCGACTCAAGCAGATGGGATTAATCAAGTAAAGTGAATGATGGGTAGAAGAGTTCTGAGGCTAGCTTTGTGTTGTTTGTTTGGTACTGTAAGTGCAACAGCGCAATCCAATAAGGAAAAAGCACTATTGATACTACAGTCTGTGAATCAATTTTTGTATGAACCAGCAAGTGGTTTGTATATCCAGACCAGCGACCGGACAATGAACCATAATTCACATGCCGATTTATGGTCGGTATGCGGAATGATACAGGCTACCAATGAATTGGAACGTATTGATAACGGGAAGGCATACATGAAACCTGTTATTCATGCAATCAATCAGTATTACGATTCTCAGGCTCCTGCTCCGGGCTATGCTTCTTATATAGTAAAGGAGGGTAGGGAAGACCGCTATTATGATGATAACCAGTGGATAGGTATTGCCTATATGGATGCCTATTCAAGAACCCGTAATAAATGGTACCTAACCAAGGGTATTGAAATTTACAGGTTTATGATGACAGGTTATGATAATGTAACTGGCGGAGGAATCTACTGGAAGGAGAATGATAAGACCACAAAGAACACCCGTTCGAATGGTCCGGGTATTTTACTGGCAATTCAGCTATATGAAGCTACCCATCAGAAAAGCTATCTCGATACCGCCGTCTCGTTATACAATTGGGTAAATCAATACCTGCATAGTGCAGATGGTTTGTACTGGGATGCAATAAAGCCGGCGGAGAACAAGCGGATCGACTCTGCCTTATACGCTTATAATGCTGGAAGTATGTTGCAGGCCAGTGTTAAACTTTATCATCTTACAAAAAAAAATCAATACCTGAAAGCAGCTCAGCAAATTGCAGAAAGCAGCTACCAGCATTTTTTCTACCGAACTAAGGTTAAAGCATCGTATTGGTTTAATGCCGTATTGTTAAGAGGATTTGAAGCCTTGTACAAAACAGATCTTAATCTAAAGTATATTAATGCAATGCAGGAATATGCTGATTGGGTTTGGGAAAGGGAGAGAGACCGGTCTACAAATATGGTTGGAGTGAGGCCGGAGAAGGAATTACTGGGGCAGGCTGGGATGATAGAAATCTATGCAAGATTAGCAGCTATGGCTCGTAAAACAGTTAAATGATTTTTTGCATCAAATAATTAAAAAATAAAGGGCTGTCTCAAAGGTTATGAGACAGCCCTTTTGTTATCAGAATCGTGTGACAAGCGCAATACCATTGTATTTTTCCAATGCCCCTTCATTCATAATTGTTACTTTCCCGCTTTTGTTCAGGATCGTATCAATCGCCACAAGTGTAAGATCTTCCGCAGTGGGGTCTTCAGAGAGGTCTACAATTCCTTCTTCATCCACAGTACCTCTTGCGAAATAGGTTTTTTCTATATAAAGGGTATCTGCTGCTCCCGCTTGGGCAGCCCGATAAATATCTCCAAAATCTGTATTCAGTTTCTGAGCCGATTGTGCTATATCTATGACCTGAAGAGCCTGTTGCTCTTTTTCTTCCAGGTGTTGTTTGACTATCGGATAAGTTATTTTAAGAATTTCATGCGGAGTAGTATCATCATAATTACCATGTGCAGTTCCTATTACAATGTTTTTGATATCCATTTGTTCCTCGTAATAGGCCAGCATCTTGGCATCCCCCAATAGAATGACAGGTAAAGGCTCTGCATAATAATATTCCTTAAACCGCTTATCAGCCACATTGAAATATTCTTTCACCAGGTCATCCAAATAGCTGTCCTGAATGATCTTCATATGATCGGTGGTATAATATTGAGTATTTTCAAAAGGAAAATCCTTATTGCTCACCTCTCTGACAAGCGTATCATTAAAGGCTTCCAGCAGGCGAATTTTGTTTCTTGAAATTGTAAGTACATAATAGTACTCCTTTTGTTCCAGTGCCCTTAAAAGGGGTCTTATTTCAAATCTGTCGCTGATCACAATCCTGTCGGTTACCGGAATAGGCATTTTTACTATTTTCAACACGTCCTTGCTGGCAAAAATAGCCAGGCTATCCAGGTTATATTCGTGATTCACCTCTGCTTCAGCTGATTTTATTTTATCAAGTATTGGCCATACTTCCCGTTTATCATAAGTTTCATAAAGCTGGTTTTCGGCCATGGTGACCAACTTCTTGAGATTAATAGGGTCTTGCTTACTATCGGGGTGAGTACGGTGAGTAGATAATAAAATTGTTACTGCCGGTGCTCCGTAATATTGGCTCAATGTGAGAAGTTCTTGTTCCATGGATGTTGATTTTTTAATGCTTAACAAACTGTCGTTTACAAAGTTTAACAATCATTCAAAGGTCGGAGGCAATAATGGGTTCAAAACTGATATCAGTCAATTAGGTTCCTGATTATCATCATCTTATTATTAAATTTATTAATTAATAATATTTTTATATAACATAATTACTTAATTTTATGGGGATTAATATGTAATTTAAATACCCGGAGCATAGATTTACCCTATCCTATGAGGCTGCTATTTTTGCTGATTATTCTTATCGTGTCGTTGTCCGTACATGGGCAAACGTCCACGCCGTCAGCAAAAAAAGGGAACAGGGCTACGGAATTTCAAATGAAAGAAGGCAGTTATCTGAGCTTTGCCCAGGTAAATTTAAGTTTGGGAGAAATTGGTTTTAGAGTGGAAGTAGCTTCTGAACATAAAAACAGCAAATCTAAGATCGAATTCAGAATAGACAAACCCAAGGGTAAAATAATAGGCACCCTCGAGATCCCTTATACCGGCGACAGCACTTACGCACTTAAACTTACAGGAAACCTGAAACATGCAGAAGGCGTTCACGACTTATACCTGGTAGCACGTGGTGCTTATGGTTTTAGCATCACTTCCTTCGGATTTATTTTCAACTATTAGTATAATCATTACGGTTAGATTCTGTAAATTGCCCGCTTTGCTAATTTTTATGGAAGCAATTATTTTTTGTGGCATTCAGGCGGTAGGGAAGTCGACTTTTTATCAGCAGCATTTTTTTGCTACCCATGTGCGTATTTCCCTGGATCTGTTAAATACCCGGAATAGAGAATCTGTTTTCCTGGATGCTTGCTTTAAAACCCAGCAAAAATTGGTAGTGGATAATACTAATTTAACTAAGGTAGAAAGAGCTAAGTATATAGAACTTGCCCGGCAGAACAATTACAAAGTAATAGGCTATTACTTCAGCTCAAAAGTATCTGAAGCTATCCAAAGAAACAGTAACAGAACCGGAAAGGCTTTTATTCCTGAAAAAGGAATCCGAGGTGCTTATAGTCGCCTTGAATTACCATCTGCCAACGAAGGGTTTGATGAATTATATTATGTAACCCTCGAAAATAACCAGTTTTCAATAAATCCCTGGAGCGATGAAATTTGACGATTTAGACTCAAAAATGAGAATTTATGAAACACAGAATGATATTTCTGTACTTCCGGGAATGTATCTGATTGCCAGAATCGATGGGAGAGGATTCACCAAACTAACAAAGGAGCAACACAACTTTGAGAAGCCCTTTGATAAAAGATTCAATAATATAATGATTGAAACACTGCAACATTTAATGAATTGCGGTTTTAATGTCATTTATGGATATACCCAAAGCGATGAAATCTCATTGCTCTTTCATTTTAATGAAAATTCTTTTGCAAGAAAACGCAGGAAATTTATCTCATTACTGGCAGGCGAAGCAAGTGCAAAATTCTCTGTTTTATTAGGGGATGTTGCCGCGTTTGACTGCAGAATAATTGAACTGCCAAATGCATCCCTGGTGCTCGATTATTTCAGATGGCGTCAGGAAGATGCACATCGTAACTCTTTAAGCGCACATTGTTATTGGTTGTTAAGGCAAAACGGACAAACACCGGTTATTGCCACTCAGCATATTAATAAAATGAGCTCTGCCGACAAAAATGAAATGCTTTTTTCCTATGGAATTAACTTTAATGAACTTCCTTCCTGGCAGAAAAGAGGAATTGGTATTTATTGGAAAAATGTAATTAAAGAAGGATTGAATCCAATAGATAATACTTTAATAAAGGTAGAAAGAAGGAAAATGTTTATTGATGAAGAATTACCAATTAAAGAGAAATATGATCAATTTATAGAAAGCATTTTAAATTCCTGAAACGATCACATCAAATTTTAACTAAAAACGATTAGTCAGAGAACATTTCTTACTTCTGAGGCGTTCAATTTATAGATGGGTATTCAACCAATATCCCGGTATTAAACCCT
Organism: Chitinophaga silvatica; assembly: GCF_003419895.1. Lineage (GTDB taxonomy): Bacteria > Bacteroidota > Bacteroidia > Chitinophagales > Chitinophagaceae > Chitinophaga > Chitinophaga silvatica. Next base: position 1,080,567 of record NZ_QPMM01000001.1, read on the forward strand.
GAAATCCTCGATAGTTATGAATGTTTATAAGAACGACCCCTATAAGAAAAGTACTTTCCCTTTTAGTAACAGGTTAAGGCGATTTATATGGATTATTAGCTGGAAACTTCTCGGTAAATGGACTCCCATTCCATTTCATAACTGGCGTGTATTCCTTGTAAGACTTTTTGGTGCTAAAATCGGATTAGCCAATGCGATCTATCCGGATTGTAAAATCTGGGCTCCCTGGCTTCTGGAAACTGGTGACGTGGTAACTATTGGTCCCGGTGTGGAAGTCTATAACCCTGGCGGTGTACGTTTAGGGCATCATACTGTCTTATCCCAAAACTCTTATCTCTGTGGTGCTACGCATAATTACAATGATATAAATTTTGCCTATCTGAAAAGAAGAATCGTAACTGAACCATACGTCTGGATTTGTGCAAGAGCTGTTGTTCTTCCCGGAGTTGTGTGCAGAGAAGGAAGTATCCTGGGCGTTTCTTCAGTCATATCTAAAGATATGGAAGCCTGGACTGTCTATAGCGGTCATCCCGCTATTAAAATTAAGAAGAGAAAAAACTTTCTGGAAGCCCCGGTTCCATTACCTGATAAAACTGATATTCTAGATAAAGATCTCATCCCATGATCTCTGTGCTGATTCTCACTAAAAACGAAGCGGCAGATTTACCCGGCTGCCTCGATTCTATCAGTTGGTGCAACGATATTCATATTTTGGATTCTTACAGTGAAGATGCAACTACAAGCATTGCACTTGCAAGAGGAGCTAAAGTAGCTCAGCGGCAGTTCGATGGCTATGCCTCACAACGCAATGCTGGACTACAGTTACCCTTCCGGTATGAATGGATTCTTATATTGGATGCCGATGAAAGACTACCGGAATCATCATATGAGATGCTGGTTGAAGCTGTTAAAAAGGATGGAAACCATATAAATGCTTTCAGCCTTCGGCGGAAAGATTATTGGAATAATTCCTGGCTTAAACATGCTCAATTATGCCCCAGTTATACCCGGTTGCTGAAGAAAGGAAAAGGAACATATATCCGTGAAATTAATGAAGTATTATTGGTTGAAGGACCTGTAAAACAGTTACCTGTAACAATAGAGCATTTCCCCTTTTCCAAGGGGCTGTATCATTGGCAAAAAAAACATATTATTTATGCCACTATGGAAGCAGAACATTGGCTAAATGATACCTACGTTTTCTCATGGCAAAAAGCCTTGTTCTCATCCTCCTTCACTGAAAGAAGATTTCATCTTAAAGGATTATTCTATCAATTACCGGCCAGACCATTCATTAAATGGTGCTATATGATGCTTGTTAAACTTGCTTTTTTAGATGGATGGAATGGTATTGCCTATGTAGGCTTACAAACGATTTATGAACAAATGATTATTCTGAAATATAGAAAATTGAAACGAAGTAAAACTATTAATCAATATTCAGAGAATACCATAAAATACCCAGATACCCCGGATGGAAGTTTACAGTAACGGGGCGTATCCTTCGCCGTCTTAAGTTTTGGTTGGGCCTCCATCAATTGTTTACCAACTTATTTTCTTCCTTCTTCACTTACAGAAATTATTCATTCTCAAATTCATACCAACCAATACCCAAAAAACCTTTATGCAGATAAACTTTGATAGGTTGATTTTTAGATACACTGTCATAAAATGCCAGCGGAACTGACTCTTCATTTTGCCTGGTATGAGGCCCCCATGGCGCTAATTCGACATAATATGAGGAGCTTCTGCTCCCTTTGCTTTTACGTTTATTAGTAACCTGAGTTTGAAAAACAGTAGCATCTTCTTTGTCGAGATACTTATTAATACTGAGTGTAAATCCATAGGCAATACCAAAAAACATAATTGCATAAACTAAGTAATAGCCCCGGAAATACTTAGTTCCTACAGCTTTTTCCCTGGTTAGAGCCACAAAGATTACAAATAAAATAAGTGCAATAATCCCTGAAATAATAAATACAGGCTTATAAGTTAATACATGAACATAAAGTGTAGCAAAAAATAAACCTGCTGTTGTAGCTATTACCGGAATGAATACCCCTGGAAGTTCTGAATCTTTTTTCTCGTCAATAGTGTAGATTCCACGGAAGTAATACATTACTCCAAATAATGGGATCAATGTAAGAAACAGTAGTATATGTAACCAGGAATATGATTGTTTGAAATAAGTTGTTAAAAGTGCCAGAGAAATAATGATTGCGTTACAGACATACATAGTTCTTTTAGCCGCTTTGATTTTTGACGGTCCGTTGTCTCCTAATTTTTCAACTACGCTTTCATACTCATTGGTATTCTCATCTTCAGTAAGGTCTGTAAAAGTTTCAAATATATATTCGTGAAGTATACTGCGGTTTTTAAGATAGGGGCTTACAGAAATACCTTTCTGTCCTTTTACTACACTATATAGCTTAACAGAATTATTTTTTGGATTTATTATGTACCCCTTAATACTGGTTAATGCAAGTTCCCGGGTATATAATCTGCTCTGGAACTTAATGGTAAACTCGTCAATAGTTAAGGTTGCAAAGGTATCATTCAATGCGCCAGTAGTAATTGCAAGTAAACCAAGCCCAATGAGTGAAATGAACAACATGGGTGAATGGCGGGAATATATAAATTCATATAATCCATAACCAATAGCTCCAAATGAAAGGGCCGCAAGTAAGACAACGATAATGCAGAATATTACTTTGGTTGTTTGGGAATACGTATAAGTTTGCATCCTTAAAGACATAGGTTTCCGCAAAAATACAAAAAAGAACCGGCCGGCAAGCCAACCGGTTTCCTTTAAACCATCAACTAAACAACATCTGCTTGTATAACCCTGTGAGCCGGATTTTGTTTAGATACCCGGAAGTATCCAACAACAAACGAAATTTTGTAACTTCAGTTATCAATAATGGCACGTTATGAAAAATTGGATATTCCGCTATCTATTTGGGTGTTGTGTGCTTTTTGCCATGCCTGCTTTCTCTGAAACAGATCCACCTCGTTATAATATCTGGCAACTCGATAACCGTAACGGCCTTTCAAATAGCGCCGTAAATGCTTTATTTATGGATACAGACCAGGTACTTTGGGCCGCTACCTGGGATGGACTAAATATGTACGATGGAAGTTCATTCCGCATATTTAATTACAACAGAGAGGATCCTGGCCAGAGTATCGGAAACAATGTTGTAATGCAGGTAGCAGAAGATGGCAAAGGAAGGATCTGGCTTAGTACCATTGAAGGAGTTTCGATGTACGACAAGCAAACAGGTCGCTGTTCCAATTATATGTATAGCCGCCAGCCAACAGGCAGGATCAGTGAACGTGACTTCTTATTACTGACAGATACCAGTCACCAACTCTATTGTCTGAACCAGGTGCGTGGACTAATAAAATACACAGAAAAAGATTCCTTCGAAGTTTGTAAATGGCCCAAAACAAATAATCGTGTTGTAAAAGCAGTATTCGACGCCGCAAACAGGCTATGGGTACTAAGAGGGGATAATGGATTGGAAGTATATGAACAACAGAACGACCAATGGAAATTACTTCAAAGACATCCCGATGTGCAATCCCTCTTTGTACCAGACGGACGTGTATTTTTCGTTACTTCCGATAGAAATCTAATGGTCGTAGATCCCCGTACCCTAGTTGTACAACAGCGTGGCCAGCTACCTCATACCGTTAATGCTATTATTTATTATAAATCCCATTATTTAGTGGCATGGGGTTCCCAGGGATTTGGAGTCTATGACGATGCTATGCTACCTGACGAATCTTTTCTAAAGGAAACGCAACATCAATTGAAGGATTACAGGATAACTTCCTGGGCATCCGGTAGTGAAGAAGTGTTGTGGTGCGGAACAGATGGAAATGGTATCATGAAAATTGCTCCTCAGGTGGGATACTTTGGAGTAGTTACCCGGAGTTCGGCAGGCACAGCTTTCAGTAAGCCCGTAAGAGCCTTTTGTAATAACGGCAACAAATTATGGGTAGGTACTAAAGGCAGTGGTATTGTAAGTATGTCAAATACCTCCGGTGGCCCGGTAACAGAACAATTACAGTTCTTCACAGAAGAGCTTGACAATAATGCTGTGTTTGCACTTTGTAAAGGGAAAGATAGCCTTATTTATATCGGAACAGATGGAAAAGGACTCACATTATTCGACCAGCAACATCAGAAATTTATTAAATGGTCGCAGATTGAAGGTAATAATCAATATCCCAACTTTGGATCTGTTTATGCGATTGTAGAAGATCATGATAGCTCCCTTTGGCTGGGAACCAGTGGTTATGGCTTAATTCATCTGCGATTGGTAAGAAATGCCGGTAAATTTAAACTGGTATTCTTCAATCAATATATCTACAATGGAACCGATAAAGGTCCTTCTACCGATATTATTTATTCAATTGCCTTAGCTTCCAATAATGGATTATGGATTGGTTGCAGATATGGAGGATTAAATTATTTTAATAAAACAAATGAGCTCTTTACCATATATAAAGCATTTGGATATACTGGTAGTTTGTCGCATAACGATGTTATTGCAGTGTATAAAGACCGGCAACAGCGTTTATGGATTGGTACCAGCTATGGACTAAATTATATCCAGGAAAAGGCTCTAAATACTTCCCAGCCACATTTCGAAAAATTTAGTACAACCAATGGGCTTCCCAATAATACGATTCATGCAATTTCGGAAGACGAACAAGGGCAGGTTTGGGTCAGTACCAACCGGGGGTTAGCAAGAATTAATCCTTTTTCCCGCGAAATTTCCAATTTCCAGGAAACAGACGGACTACAAAGTAATGAATTCAGTGACGGTGCTGTATGGAAAGATGCAGATGGTCGTTTGTACTTCGGTGGCATTTATGGATTCAACTATTTCCGCCCGGCCACGATACAGCAGCGCCGGTGGTTTCCAAATTTATTAATTAATGGGTTGCAGTTAGGGGCAAAAATTAAAAGTGAAGGACTGTTTGTTTTAAAACCGGGAGAGGAACATAAAAACCAATATGCAGTATCTAGAAGTGATAATTTCTTTGAACTCCAGGCCAAAGCACTCAGTTACTTACAGGCAGAAAAATGCGAATATGCCTGGTTCCTCGAAGGATTCGACAAATCGTGGCAATATACTGGTGGCACGGGAAAAGTAGTTTACGGAAACTTACCTCCCGGCCAATATACTTTAAAAGTGAAGTGGAGTAATGGAGAAGGAATATGGACTACATCAGGCATTTTATTACGAATCACAGTTAAGCAATTCTTCTGGTTGACCTGGCCGGCATTTCTCTTATATACTGTCATCTTAAGTGGTATTGGAATAGCATTCTGGCTTTATAGGAAAAATAAACTGGAAATGAAGCACCAGCTTGAAGTAGAACACCTGTTACGTAAAAAGGAAGAAGAGGTTCATGCCTCCCAGCTTCATTTCTTTACAAATATTGCTCATGAACTGCAAACGCCATTAACGTTAATTGTCGGTGCTTCTGAACGAAGCAAGGAAGATCCGGCAGATGCCTATAACTCTGCATTGGTACATCAACAAGCCAGTAGACTTACCTACCTGGTGCAGCAGTTGCTGGAATTCAGAAAAGCCGATGCCGGTTTTATGAAGAGCGACTATGCAACTTTCAATGTTTCGGACTTAATGGAAAGCATCGTAGCATTATTTCAACCATTAGGAAAAAAACAGCTGCTGCATTGGCAGGTAAATATTTTACCTGCAATGGTCATTGGCATGGATAAGGACAAGCTGGAAAAGATCTTATTTAATTTATTGAGCAACGCCTGCAAGTATACAAAAAGAGGTCAGGAAATCATTTTTCGGTCGTGGGTCGGCGATCAGGCCTTACAAATTTACCTGTTCAATAGCGGAAGCCAGTTGTCGGAAGAGCAATTGACCGGCATTTTTACCAGGTTCTTTTCAATAGGAGAGCAGGGCAGAGAGTATATAGGTACCGGAATTGGATTGGCATTTACACAGCAACTGGTAAAATTGCTGAATGGTAATATTTATGCTAAGAATGAAAATAACGGAATTGCATTTTATGTGTCTCTTCCCCTACCGGAGCAAGCCAGCGAAGTTTTAGTTAATGCTACTCCTTCCTATTTATTAAGATCAAGTGTTATTGATTTAGGACAGGATGTAGAGATGAGTGAGCTTTCCAACAAGTTATCCAGGATAGAGAGTAGTAGGGAGGGAAACAGGAAAAGTATTTTATTGGTGGAAGATGAAGGCGCGATTCGTCAATTATTGAAAGAATTGCTTTCCCCCGGATATATTATTTATGAAGCGGGAGATGGGGCAGAAGCTTTGGATGTTATCCGGCGGGCAATGCCTGATTTAATTATCAGCGATATCATGATGCCTGATATGAATGGACTGGAACTTTGTAATAAAATTAAAAATGCTCCTGGAAGTTGCCATATCCCGTTTATTATACTTTCGGCCAGAGGAACCATAGATCAACAAACGGAGGGTTATGAAGCTGGTGCTGATGCTTATTTGCCTAAGCCCTTCCATGCGGCACATTTATTAGTTAGGGTTCGGAAATTACTTGAGTATAGGGATAGATTACATGAAATCTTCAAAGCGCAAACGCCGATGCTGGAGTTAAAGGAAGCCACGATAGAAGATACGGATAAGAAATTTCTGCAGGAGCTGGTAACTTTTATTGAGTCACAGATCGATGAACCGGAATTAAATGCTGAGTTGTTGGAGAAACAGTTTTTGTTAAGCAAAATGCAGTTATATAGAAGATTGAAGACTTTGTCCAATATGACCCCAAATGAATTTATCAGGTACGTAAGGCTACAACAGGCAGCCCAACTTTTAATAAAAACACAGTTGACCGTTGCTGAAATATTTTATAAAACCGGGTTTAATAACCAGTCCTATTTCTTTAGAGAATTTAAGAAAATGTATCAATGCTCTCCAAACGAATATAGGGAACAACAAACGGCAGTATAATTATAACTAGTTGATTGTCAATATTTATTTTTAACAGGTGTACAGTTATTTGCAATAATAGTACAGTCCTTATCCCTTCCATGCACCTATTTTTGAAGCATGATTCCAACGTATGAAATAGAGGGATTCCACTTACCGAAGAAGGTCAACTAACACATTTTTGAAAACCGGTTCTATTAGGGAGCCATAAATTCTTACGAATGAAAAACTGGACAGTTTTCATGACAGCTGCATTCCTGTTGCTTGTCGGAAGTGCCTATGCACAGGTCAAAGTTAGCGGCAAGGTAAATGATGCTCAAGGAACTGCCTTACCCGGGGTAACAGTTGTACAGAGCAACACCAATAATGGCACTGTTTCAGGGCCTGATGGAAGTTACACGCTCACTTTAACAGGGAGCTCTCCCGCAAGTATTCAGTTCTCCTTTATGGGGTTTATTACCAAAACAATTCAGCATTCCGGCAATAGTCCACTGAATGTAGTACTATTAAGAGATGAAGTAGGACTAAAAGATGTGATTGTAATTGGGTATGGAGTTCAGCGAAAAAGCCAGGTTACGGGTGCTATTTCATCTATCGATGGCAAGGCTTTAGCCAAAACCCAGGCGGTTGATTTAAGTACCGCCCTTCAGGGCCAGGCTCCCGGCGTTACAGTGACTTCCCCAACCGGAGCACCTGGTACTGAAGCGGTGATCAGAATTCGTGGTATTGGTACCTTAAATAATAGTAATCCACTCTTTATCGTGGATGGCGTACCCATGACCAACGGTCTTACCACCATTTCCCCTAATGATATAGCTTCCATGGAAGTATTGAAAGATGCTGCCGCCTCTGCCATCTATGGTTCCAGAGCAGCCAATGGGGTAATACTGGTTACCACCAAATCCGGTCAGCCTGGTAAAAACGAAGTAGGTTTGGAAGTTGCATACGGGATTGCTCAGGCTTCCGGACTACCAAAAATGCTGAGTACAGCACAGTTCATTGAATTACAAAATGAAGCGTTTGCCAACGATGGTTCTACTACCAGAAATCAGGATGATGCTGCAAAACTGCCAAATACCAATTGGTTGGATGCCATCTTCCGCCAGGCACTCACTCAAAGATATAATCTTAGTTTTTCCGGCGGTTCGGATAAAACCAGGTATTACTTATCCGGTAACGTATTGAACCAGGACGGAACTATCGTTAATTCGAACTTCAAGCGCTATGGACTTAGAACAAATGTTAGCAGTGATGTAAAAAACTGGCTGAGAATAGGAGAGAACATGAGCCTCACTTTCGATAAAACCCAACAAATTGGAGCAAGCGGGGATGGTGGAAGGCCAGGAAGCCTGCCCGGAATTGTAAGATATGCATTAATTCGCCCGGCAGCTATTCCTTTATATGATAGCAAAACAGGTCTGTATACCGATCTTCCTCCAACAGATTTATACAAAAACTCATTACTCTATGGAGATGGTAAAAATCCACTTGCACTGGCCGACTACCGATCCAGCACCGGCAGTAATTACAGATTACTAGGTAATGTGTTTGCCGAAGCCAGATTTGCCAAAGATTTTAAATTCCGGACAGATGCTGGTGCTGATATCGCTTTTGCAGAACATCAGCAATACAGCGGTCAGATTCCCGGCGACAGAACTACCCTGCAGGATAAGGATAAAGGGCTGGATAAATTCAGGAATCGATCTACCATCATCAACTGGACAAATGTGCTGAATTACAATCACACATTTAACAGAAAACATGATGTCGGAGTAACTTTAGGGTCTGAATACATTACTGCAAAAACTGATTACCTGGCTGCTTCCCGCAATGGGTACGATTCCCGTGCCGATCAGTCGCCAAGCTTACAATATCTTGCCTATGGCTCCGGACAACAGTTTAACGACGGTATCCTGGAAGAATGGGCTTTAATGTCATATTTCGGTAGAGTAACCTATGCCTACGATGGAAAGTATCTGTTGAATGTAAATATGCGTGCAGATGCTTCTTCCCGCTTCTCAAAAGAAAACCGCTGGGGCTATTATCCTTCGCTTTCCGCAGGTTGGAATATTGCCAGAGAAAATTTTATGAAAGAAGTGAATTGGCTGAGTGATCTGAAAATTCGCGGAGGTTGGGGCCAGCTGGGTAACCAAAATATCGGCTTATATCCATTCTCAACTATCTACTCCACTTCCAACAATGTATTACAGGTAATCAGCAGGGGAAATCCTGATGTGAAATGGGAAACAACAACTCAGTCAAACATCGGATTGGACGCAGGTTTCATGAACGGAGCATTGCAGTTGAGTGTAGATTATTTCAATAAACAAACCAGCGATATCCTTATTCAGCTTCCTTCTTCCTACACAAACGGAGATGCAGCTCCAGCGTATGTAAACGGGGCTAAAATGAGTAACAAAGGTCTTGAAATCGCCGCCTCCTTCCGCCAATCTTTATCCAAAGACCTTTCCCTGAATGTTGCTGCAAATGTAACTACGCTACGAAATAAGGTAGTTTCACTATATAAAGGAAAAGAACAAATATTTTCCGCTGGTTCGGGCAGAGTAATACTAAGAGAAGGTGAACCAATCAGCTCCTTCTATGGCTATAAAACAGCAGGGATTTTCCAGAATGAAAAAGAAATCCAGGATTATAAAAACAGTAAGGGCGAATTACTGCAACCTAATGCCAAACCAGGTGATATCAGATTTGTAGACGTTACCAATGATGGTAAAATTGATGATGCAGATCGTACCATTATCGGCAATCCAAATCCTAAATTTTTGTACAGTCTGAATGCTGCTTTGACTTACAAACAGTTTGATCTGACTTTGTTCTTTAACGGTGTGCAGGGCAATCAGATTTATAATGAAGTAGATAATATCATTAATAGCTTCGATGGCAGAGGGTTTAATAGTAAAGAAGATTTTTATAACACCAGATGGCATGGCGAAGGTACCAGCAATACCACTCCACGTGCTACCTTCCAGGACCCTAACAATAATCGTAGGAACTCCGATCGCTATATCCAGAATGGTAGCTATTTAAGATTAAAGAATATAATGCTGGGTTATAGCCTTACTCCCCAATTATTACAACGGATAGGATTCCATCAGGCACGTGTATACGTTAGTGCACAAAACCTTTTTACTGTTACAAAGTATAAAGGCATGGACCCTGAATTGTATACCAATGAAAACCTGGCCAATTACGGCGATCTGGCTGTCGGAATAGATATGGGCACTTATCCGCCTTCCAAAACATTCACGGCAGGAATACAATTAAGTTTCTAACCTATTCAAAACAACAGATCATGAAAAAGATATTAGCGATTATACTGGTTATATTTTCTGTTAGTAGTTGTACTAAACAGTTAGAAAAATTTCCGCAGGGTAAACTTACTGAAGATAATGTTTTCACTCAGCCAAACGATTTCCTGATGGCAATTGATGCCGCTTACCTGCCACTCACCAATAGATTCAGAGGAGACTGGGATTGGGATAACGGAAGTAGTATTCCCCGTGATTGGGTGATTGGAGATGTTATGAGCGATGATGCCGTGAAAGGAGGGGGAAGTCTGGGTGATCAGGAAGATATGCGTAGAATGCAAACCTTTAGCATCTTTCCTGAGAATAATAATGTATTAGGCGTGTGGCGATTTAATTACAAAGGGGTAGATGCCGCAAATACATTGTTATCTCAGGATGGCTCAAAGGTAGCCGGACTAGACGCTGCCCTTTGGAAAAGGATGCAGGGCGAAGCTTACTTCCTGCGCGCATTTTATTATTTCAGATTGGTAATCAACTTCGGAGATATTCCTTTATTAATACCGGAAAAAAATCTGAAAGATAATAGTGTGCGCACTCCCGTTGCTCAGGTATATGAGCAGATAGAAAGTGATTTAAAGCAAGCTATGACTCTTTTACCTCTGTCTTATATCGATAACGATAACTATCATCGTGCTACCACTGGAGCAGCTCATGCATTGCTTGCCAAAACATTCCTTTATCGCAAGCGCTGGCAGGATTGTTTGAATGAAATTGCTGAGGTAGAAAAAGGAAACTATATCCTGTTGGATAAGTTTGCCGACAATTTCAACGGAGCAGGCGAAAGAATGGGCGAAATTATTTTTGCCGCCCGCCATGAATCCGGTAAGACTCCTTCTCAGGGAAGTGTTTTAAATGCTGTATTTGCACCACAGGGCAAAGGCTGGGGCTTTGAAATACCAACTAAAGACCTTGTAAATGCATTTGAACCCGGAGATCCGCGGATCGCTGCAACTCTATTCCAGGCAGGAGATGTATACCTGGATGGCACTAATTATGATCCAACATGGTCGCCAATTACCGGATACAACGTGCGCAAATTTATGAGTAACGTTAGTCCAATCGATGATGGAGGAGTTGATTTTATCTACATCCGACTGGCCGATGTGATTTTATGGAAAGCAGAATGCCACGCAAATCTGGATATGCCCGGTGATGCAAAAACAGATATCGAAAGAGTTCGTGCCCGGGCCCGGAAGTATGCTGCAAACCCGGCTACTAATTTACCAGCTGTCACAACTTCTGATAAGACTCAATTGTTAACAGCCATACAGCACGAAAGAAGAGTGGAACTGGCTATGGAAGGGCACCGCTACTATGACCTGGTAAGATGGGATCTGGCTAAAACTGTTTTGGCAAAGGCGGCAGATGCTGATCCATTGAAAGGGATTCACGACTATGGCAACGGTTGGCAAACTTACCATCAGTTATTACCAATCCCACAAAGAGAAGCAGACTTACTGGGATTGAAGCAGAATACAGGATATTAAGTAATAAATACTATCACCATATATTTTTGGGAATGAGACAAGTTAGTGTAAACAGGTTTGCAGAGAACCCATTGTTGAAACCTGCGGATGTACCACCTAGCAGACCAGGACTGGAAGTAGCGTGTCTGCTGAATCCGGGCGTCTTCGAATTTGATAATAAAATCTGGTTGATCGTAAGAGTAGCCGAACGCCCGCACCAGCAACATGATTATATTTCCTTCCCGGTGTTAGAAGATGAAGGAATAAAGATCATTGAAATATCCCGACATGATCCGGAGCTAATAGCTACCGATCCCCGGGTTATCCGCTATAAAGGAGATGATTACCTTACAACCTTATCGCATCTACGACTTTTCTGCAGTGAAGACGGAATACATTTTTATGAACCTTCCGGATACCCTCAGCTTCATGGATCGGGCCTGCTGGAATCCTTTGGTATCGAAGATTGCCGGGTAACCAAAGTTAATGATACCTACTATCTTACTTATACAGCCGTTTCTCCAAACGGAGTGGGAGTGGGAATGCGTACAACAAAAGACTGGAAGGCATTCACTAAAGAAGGAATGATCATTCCTCCCCATAATAAAGACTGTGCAGTTTTTGAAGAGAAAATCCATGGTCATTATTATGCCTTACACCGCCCAAGCAGCGTAGATCTTGGAGGAAATTACATCTGGTTGGCACAATCGCCCGATGGTAAACATTGGGGTAATAATAAATGCCTGATCAAAACAAGAGATGGATATTGGGATAGCAACCGGGTAGGAGCCGGTGCTGCACCAATTAAAACTGCTGCAGGGTGGTTGGAAATCTATCATGGTGCCAACTCAAAACAACAATACGGACTAGGGGCTTTACTGCTGGATCTGGATGATCCTTCCATCGTTCTTGCCAGAAGTGAAGACCCTATCATGGTTCCGGAAGCTCCTTATGAGCTGACCGGGTTCTTTGGACAAGTGGTATTTACAAACGGACATATAGTCAGAGGAGATGAATTAACCATTTATTACGGAGCAGCCGATGAAGTAGTATGTGCTGCCAGGTTTTCTATTGCCGATATTCTTTCGTCCTTAAATTGGTAGAAACTATGCTAAAAAATATTTCAGCCGAAATCAAGCACTTCAACAGGCAACATCATGATTTTCGTATACTCGTGTTAACTAATATGATCTATGCACTGGTATTACCTGTTATAGATATTTTCGTTGCCGCTTATGTTATGCGTAACTCAAACGATCCTACGAAAGTGGTCATCTATCAGCTTACTATTTATACCGGAATTCCATTGACCTTTTTGATAAATGGGTTTTTACTAAATAAGTTTAGTATTAAAACTTTATACTCAATTGGTATGATGCTGAGTGGTGTAAGTATGATGGTGATGATGTCATTAAAGACGCTCGACCTTACAGGTATTGGGGTTGCCGGTATCATCATGGGTATGTCGTTTGGCTTTTATTGGGCCAATAGAGATTACCTGGCATTAGCTATTACAAATGATCAGAACCGTAATTATTATTATGGGCTTGAAACTTTCTTCTATACAATCATCGCTGTAGTCATTCCTATTTGTATAGGATGGTTTATTGAGATTATGGGAAATAAGGAAAGCGTAAATCTGGCTTATAAGATTATTACGGCTATAGTTTTTGTCATTACAATATTAGCCTCCATCTTTTGCTTCAGAGGGAACTTTTCTAATCCCAAACAACAACGATTTATCTTTTTCAAATTCGATCCGTATTGGAATAAACTATTGTTGCTGGCTTCTTTAAAGGGGCTTGCACAAGGATACCTGGTAACAGCTCCGGCAATGCTGATTATGCTTTTGCTGGGGAAAGAAGGAGCATTGGGTACTGCACAGTCGGTTGGCGCTATTATCGCGGCTGTATTAATGTATATCATCGGCAGGTTAGCGAAACCAGCTCACAGGTTATATATTTTTGGTGCCGGCCTTATTTGCTTCGCATTGGCAGCAATCTTCAACGGAGCATTTTTTAATGCTACCGGTGTCATCATCTTTATGTTGTTCCTGTTGGTGGCAAAGCCATTGTTAGATCTGGCTTATTTCCCAATTCAGTTCAACGTAATTGATATATTGGCCAGAAAAGAAAAAAGAAATGAATTTGCCTATATTCTGAATCATGAGGTAGGGCTATATGCCGGCCGATTTATAGGAGCCGGTACATTTATCTTTTTAGCTTATTATTTTTCTACAGAAGCAGCACTCCGATATGCCATCATTATTATTGCACTGCTTCAATTATTGTCACTTGTTGTTGCGAAAACCATCATTCGCCAGGGTGAAGAAATGATTACAGAACTTAACGAAAAAAATTCACAGCATGGTAAAATTGAAACAGACGGGCATCCTGCTTTGTCTGGCATGGACAGCCTGTAAAGAAGCTCCACCTGTTCCGGTAACACAGCATGTATTAGATCGTGTAGCTCAAATGCCAGAATTGCCACAACCACTTCAGATCATCGATTGGTATACTTTAGCCAGACAGTTCGATAGTACAGCCTATGATTTTAATGCCACGGGCCCTCACTGGCCGGTTGTGTGGTGGGATAGTTCTAAACATAACTTCTCACAACCAGTAGTTGGATTGTACACCGCCATGGATGATCAGCGTCAGGGGCCTGCTCATAACAAAGGTATGTTTCACGAATCCTTAGCCACTATGGGAGCTACCTTGGGGGCTACTCTGGTAGGCATTGATAAAAGCAATCAGCAAGGATTGGATTATGTGAGCATGCTGAAAAACTATTTCAACCGGGAAACGAAGTGGAATATTATGATGAATAATACCAGTCCTGAAGTGGCGCTCTTAGGTGGAGGGTATGGAAGGGATTGGTGGTATGATGTATATCCAAATCTGTTGTTCTACAGCATTTATGATAAGTATCCGCAGGTAGCCGGATTGGATTCTTTAGCCTTTAGCATAGCCGAAAAATTCACAGCGGCCGATTCAGTGCTGAATGGAAATTATAATTATACGTTTTTCGACTACGCTAACCTGGAGCCGAAAACCAATCAGATTTGCCACCAGCAGGATGCTGCGGCGGGCCATGCTTATGTGCTGTATGCTGCCTACAAGAAGTTCAAAGATCCAAGATATCTGAAGGCTGCTATCCACGCCCTCGAAACATTGGAAAAACAGCCACATAATACCTTCTACGAAGTATTTATGCCATTCGGAGCTTTGTTGGCCGCCAGGCTTAATGCGGAGCAGAATACGAGCTTTAAGGTACAACCGTTTCTCGACTGGACGTTCAATGGTGATCCGGAATGCCGTTTAGGCTGGGGTGTATTGGTTGGAAACTGGAATGGCCTCGATATTTCAGGGATTGTAGGCAGTACCACAGATAGAGGCGGATATGGCTTTCTTATGAACACTTTTGATGCTGCGTGGCCTCTGGTTCCCTTAGTACGCTACGACCCTTCCTATGCTACGGCTATTGGTAAATGGATGTTGAATGCAGCTAATGCGGCCAGATTCTTCTACACCCAATATATGCCCGACGAGCATGAAACGATCCCGGAAAAAGCAAGTATAACTAAAGGAGTAATAGGATATGAAGGCATCATTCATACTTCGTCCTATCCCGAATATGCTCATCTAAAGGCCCCGGTAGCACAAGGGGATGGGCCATTATGGGCAAAGGGAAATCCTGATGTTTCACAGTTCAGTATTTATGGGAGTGGGCATGTTGGAATATTCGGAAGTATTATCCGCACCACCAACGTAAACGGAATATTGCAGCTCAATCTGCTGGCAACAGACTTTTTCCGTGAAAAAGCGTATCCAACTTATCTCTACTATAATCCATATTCTGAGAGTAAGTCGGTAACCGTACCGGTTGGAACTGAAGAAGTGGATATATACGATACCGTTAGCCGCCAATTTATTGCCAGGAATGTTTCCGGTAATTATGAAATGGCAATGAATGGCAAAACTGCTGCTGTAACTGTTTTTGTGCCTGCAAAAGGAAAGGTAAAAAGAAACGGAAACCAGCTATTGGTAAATGATGTAGTGGTTGCGTGGCAATAACTAAGATAGGCCCGGCAGAGTTATTCAGGATCTTTGTCGGGCTCCATCAGTAACCGTAACGACTGATCTCTTGTAAAATAGGCTCCCACCCAATTAAGCATGGTTCGGAAACGGTTCCGGTAGGTGATCAGGAAGGTAAGATGAATAAATAACCATACAAACCAGGCGATAAATCCATTGAAATGTAGTTTAGGCTTTGGAATATCGGCAACCGCCTTATTACGTCCTATAATCGCCATGCTGCCTTTGTCGAAGTATTTAAACGGTTTTAGTGGTTGGGATGCAGTCATTGCATTGAAATTTTTTGCCAGGTTTACCCCCTGCTGAATGGCTACCTGAGCCAGTTGCGGATGCCCGTTGGGAAAGGCTTCATCGCTTGTTTGAAAAGCAATGTCACCAATGGCATAAATATTATTGAGTTCCTTTACTTTATTGTATTCATCAACAGCCATTCTATTCCCTCTTGTATAAACGGTTTCAGGAATACCTTTTACACGTTCTGCTGTTACTCCTGCTGCCCAGACCACTGTTTTAGTAGGAATAGATTCTCCATTGGCAAAGGTTACTATCTCTCCGTCATAATCCTTTACCTGCATGCCCAGTCTTATTTCAACTCCCATTTTAGTAAGGTCATTAAACGCATCTTTCTGCGATTTTTCGCTCATGGCAGCCAATAATTTAGGCATTCCATCAACCAGATAAATATGTGACTCGTAGCCTTTTCCTGATATTTCGGGATAATCTTTCGGTACTACATTTTTCTTGAGTTCAGACAATAGTCCTGATACTTCTACTCCTGTTGGGCCTCCTCCAACTACTACTATAGTCAGTAATTTTGTACGTTCCTTAGCATCCTTAGTGATGCAGGCTTCCTCCATCACTTTGAGGAAATGGTTCCTCAGTGCCAGAGCATTGTCTACCGTTTTTGATGGCAATGCATATTTTTTTACGTTTTCCATCCCGAAGTAATTGGTAGTAGTGCCTTGTGCAAAAACAAGTATATCGTAGGTAAGTGTGGTAGTTGATAAAATAACCTTATTTTCTGAAGGAATCACTTCCTCTAATTCTCCAATCACATATCTAACATCTTTCCTTTTACGTAATAACTTCCTGAATGGATAACTGATATCTGTAGGGTCAAGAAAGGCCATTGCTACCTGGTAAACCAGAGGAGGGAAATAGTTATAGTTATTTCTGTCTACCAACGTTATCGTATAATCGTCGTGCGACTTTAATTTCCTGATAAGGTTGATCCCGGCAAATCCTCCTCCTATAATGACAATATGCTTCATAATGGACCTTTTGTTTGCTTAAAACAGATAACGTACCATTTTGTTTGAGCTCGGAATCCTATGCCTATTTCTTTTCATCACCATAAATCTGCCAAACGTCAAATTCTTTTTACAGCTTTTAACAAGCAGACAAATTCTAATAAGCAAATATTTAAAAGATGAAATATTGGAAAAAATATTAAATGATAAGTTGGTCAGGCGTTCAGTCATCAGCTGGCGATTTCGTAAATTGCAAGTTAGAGGAATTTCATATGGCATATAACGAGAGCATATTCAATTATCTGAAAACACATTTTCCTGCGCTGGATAGTGAGCTTCAACAGCATTTAGCTACTATTGGTCAAATGAAGGAAGTGGCAGCAGGTACTGTTTTGATGAAACAGGGGCAGTATCTGAAATATACAATGCTGGTACTGGAAGGGCGAATTAAATTATATCGGGAAGGGGAAGATATAGGCGAATTTTTTATGTATTACCTTGAACCGGGCGACGCCTGTGCCATATCAATGGTTTGTGTAGCTTCAGGTAAGGCTAGTGAAGTGATGGCAAAGGCTGTAGAAGATTCTGTTGTTTTAATGATACCAATAGAACATATGGAAATGTTGATGAAAGATTTTAAGAGCTGGTATCAGTTTGTGATCGAATCTTACAGACGGCGCTTTGATGAAGTATTAAGCGTTCTGGACAATGTTGTGTTTAAAAGTATGGATCAAAGATTATTAACATATCTTCAGAATCAACAAAAAAAATTAGGTAATCAGTTAAAATTAACCCACCAGGAAATCGCCGCAGATCTTAATACCTCACGAGAAGTGATATCCCGACTCCTTAAGAAAATGGAGCAGCAGGGATTGGTTAATTTACACAGAAGCTATATTGAAGTTGTAGCATTATAAGAAAAAAATTTCTTCCAAAAAATAGTACTTCAGGCAATCCAGATCAAACTATTTTTTTTGAGAATCGTTATACCCTTAATAATGGGAATATTAGTAGCAGGAGGAGTTTTTCTGATTATTCCTGCTGCTGGTCTTCCAATGAAAAAGCTGTGGTACTTCACTAACTATGGCGCTGAGCACCCTAATTGGATTTTTGGGAGATTTAGGCAATTATAAAATCAATTAGCCATTGTTGTTAACTATTAACCTCCTTGCCGTGTTAGGAATATTAATAGGAAGAAAACTGGTAACCCTGATTCCTGCAAGAAAATTAAAACATGCTTTTGGTTGGTTTGGATTAGCAAAATGGGCATTTATATACTTCTCTGCGAAACTGTTCAATAATCATTATCCTACATCCTAAATTCAGGAACAATGGACATAAGGCAATTCGAAGATAAGGGGCTGGCGCACTATTCGTATGCCATCTACAGTAAGGCCGCAAACCAGATAGTTTTGATTGATCCATCCAGAGATCTTACACCCTACCTGAAATATGCTGCTTCAATGAATGCAGCTATTACAGCGGTGATCGAAACACATCCACATGCCGACTTCGTTAGTGGGCATTTGGAATTACATAAGAAACATGGTGCTGTCGTTTACTGTTCCAGGCTCGTTGGCGCCAGCTACCCCTATACCGGATTTGATGAAGGCGAAGAAATTAGCTTTGGAGATATCGTTCTTAAAGCCCTGAATACTCCCGGACATTCTCCCGATAGCATCAGTATTGTATTGGTACATCACGGACAAGATAAGGCGGTATTCACCGGCGATACCTTGTTTATTGGCGATTGCGGACGCCCCGATTTAAGGGAAGGAGCAGGAAATATTAAGGCGGCCAAGGAAGACCTGGCTCGGCAAATGTTCCATTCTCTCCGTGAAAAATTGATGGTATTACCTGATAATGTTTTGGTTTTTCCTGCGCATGGTGCCGGCTCATTATGCGGCAGATCACTTAGTACAGCTCATAGCAGCACAATTGCAGCAGAAAGAATTGGGAACTGGAGTGTTCAGCCCATGACTATAGATACTTTTGTTGAAAAGCTAGTGGCTGAACAACCTTTCATACCAAAATATTTTCCATACGATGTAGCTCTGAACAGGGAAGGCGCTCCCTGTTTACAAAATGCATTAAGTAAAGTTCCCATTATTGAAAATCTTAGTTTTGAAGAGGGAATCACCATCATTGATACACGTCCGGAACAGGTATTCAAACAAGGTCATCTACCTAATGCTATCAATTTACAGGATGGAGGAAAATTTGAAACCTGGCTGGGTAGCATCATTGCTCCGGATGAATATTTTTATCTGGTAGGAGGAAATGCGGAGCATTTACAACAAGTAATTCATAAAACTGCTAAAATTGGCTATGAAGTATTTATCAAAGGGGCTACGGTATTAAATATCGGGAAAACACAAATGCCCGAAATTCCATTGGAAAACTTTAGGGAGCATCCCGAAAACTATACTATTGTAGATATACGGATGCCTGGGGAAATAGCAGGCAGGAAAATTTTCTCGGATACAATTAATATTCCGCTGGATCAACTGAGAGAACGGGTAGGGGAAATACCAGTCAACAAACCTATTGTTGTGCATTGTGCAGGTGGTTATAGAAGTGCCGCCGGGAGCAGTATTGTGGCTGATAAACTTCAGAATAAAGTGCCGGTTTATGATTTAAGTGAAGCTGTCAACACCTTTTAAACTGTTTTTCCTATTTTTGCCGGCTAAACGAAATTTTATGGCTGCAACAAAGATCACAGTTAATAACA
Source organism: Chitinophaga silvatica (assembly GCF_003419895.1). Taxonomy (GTDB): domain Bacteria; phylum Bacteroidota; class Bacteroidia; order Chitinophagales; family Chitinophagaceae; genus Chitinophaga; species Chitinophaga silvatica. Next base: position 1,100,405 of record NZ_QPMM01000001.1, read on the forward strand.
ATGGTTCGCTGAAAATTGAAGGCGATTTTGAAATTGTAGATAAGAATGGAAATGCTTATGACCTTGGAGGTCGTGAAATCGTTAGTATTTGCCGTTGTGGCCTGAGCGCTAACAAACCTTTCTGTGATGGCTCTCATAAAGGCCATTTCGAGCATGAAGCAGTAGCTTTTGCATTACCACCGAAAAAAGTATAGTTCATCGCTCGCGGGCTCGCTTGTTGCTCGCAGAGAAGCATAAGAAGCAAAGAGGCATAAGGATTAAAGCGAATTTTTTTAAGAACTTCTGTTAGATTTCAGTTAATAATTGGAATTTTTGAGGAGTTTTTAAAATATTCGTTTTGATCCTTATGCCTCTTTTAGAAAATCCTTATGCCAATTAATATTAAGCTTTGCGGCTTTGCGGGAAATTTTTATCTTTCTGAACTATTTATAGATCCCACAGTATGAAAACATTTCTCCGATTAGCCATTGCAATGGCTATCCTTAGCTCCAATGCCTATGCCCAGCAACAAGGGCCCAAACAAACAAGTATAAAATGGCAATTTAAAACTACAGCTCCAATTGTTGGTTCGCCAAAAGTAAAGGATCAGTTGTTATTTATCGGAAGCGCCGATTCTTGTCTTTATGCCCTTAATAAACTCGATGGTAAGTCGGTTTGGCACTTCAGAACAGAAGGCAAAATTACCAGTACAGTTGGTTACGATAATAGTAATGTCTATTTTATCAGCGAAGATGCTTATATCTATGCTCTGGACATTTTAACTGGTCAACTTCGTTGGCGGTATAAAACAGGAGGTGAAAGGTCTACCGACCCATGGGATTACTTTCTGTCCTCTCCGGTGCTGGATAACGGCATGTTATATATAGGCAGTACAGATGGTAATATTTATGCAATCGAAGCGGCCAACGGTACATTAAAGTGGAAATATGCCACCGGGGGAGCCGTACATGCTGCACCAGTTGTTGCCGATAATACCATTATGGCCGGCAGCTTCGATGGCTGGTTTTATGCCCTGAATACCGATGGTACCCTGAAATGGAAGTTCGACACTATGGGAGAGCGGTTTTTCCCGATAGGAGAAGTGCAATATCCGGCAGTGGTAAAAGATACCTGTGTGTATTTCTGCGCACGTGATTATAACGTATACGCCCTGCATTTGAATTCCGGTAAAGGATTATGGGTATTTCATGAACCAGGAAGCTGGGCCAATGCCCCGTCTCTCGACGGTAATACCTTAGTGGTAACAACATCCGATACTCGCCGGGTTATTGGCTTAGACGCCATGTATGGTGGTTTTAAATGGGCATCCCCGGTAAATCTGAACGTTTTTTCTGCGGTAGCTGCAGCTAACAATTACGGATATATGGGAACCCTCGACGGGCAGCTTTACGGAGTTGACCTGAAAACCGGAAAATCCAAGCTCCTGTTCCAGACGGCCGCCAGAACCAAGAATGTTAATCGCTTCTTCAACAAGGCGACAGGCAAACTCTATACTGATCTGGTAGATCGTTACAAAGGAGATGTCATAAAAATTTATGCCGACTTCCTGGATATGGGCAGTATTCTATCTACTCCGTTGGTCGAATCAGGTGTTCTTTACTTCGGGAGTACAGATGGTAATGTTTACGCTTTGAAATAATTAGTGCGAAATACGTAATTTTGCGCCCTTCAAGCAACGACATTATAAGCATGTTTGCAATTATTTCGGGTAAAAGAGCACTAATTCCCTTGTTTTTAGGGATTTGCGGCAGTGCCACCGCACAACGTCAGGATACTACAATTTCAAAGTATCTCGACGAAGTTATAGTACAGGAAAATCGACTCTCCGGGCCAGTAAAGGCTGTAAATAGAAATATTACGATCATTTCCCGTAAACAGATCGATGAAATGCCGGTATCCTCACTAAGTGAGATACTGGCTTATGTTCCGGGACTCGATATCCGCCAGCGCGGTCCGGAAGGAGTGCAAACAGATATCGGGATAGATGGCGGAACTTTCGATCAGACACTCATCCTCTTAAACGGAGTAAAGATTACAGACCCCCAAACTGGTCATAATATTATGAATCTGCCGGTTTCCCTGGCAGATATCGATCATATTGAGGTGATCAGAGGGGCCGCTGCAAGAGTATACGGTATTAATGCCCTCAATGGTGCTATTAATATTGTTACCCAACAAGCCAAAACTTCAGGTCTTGCTGTCGGAGGTAGTCTGGGTAGCAGCTTTAAGAATAATGAGAATGATCGTCTTTATGGGGCATATACTGTAAATGCAATTGGTTCTATCGTCAATGGAGGTACCAGCCAAACCCTTTCTGCCGGTCGTAACCAGGGTAATGGCTATCGCTATAATACAGCATATGACAATTACCGTGCTTTTTACCAGGCAGCATTTAATAACGATTCCCTCCACCAGTTCAATGTAATGGCGGGTTTTGTAAATAATACCTATGGTGCAAATGGGTTCTATGCTGCGCCGGGAGATAAGGATTCAAAAGAAACTGTAAAAACAGTTATTGCAGCTGTTGGCAATACCTCCAGAATTAATACGAACTGGGTAATGGCTCCACGGATCAGCTACCGTTATGCCAAAGATGATTACATCTACATAAAACCAGATAAGTACAGAAACCTCCATGATACCCATATTATGGATGCAGAACTGAATAATACATTCACAACCGGTATAGGTACCTTCGGTGCTGGACTGGAAGCCAGATATGAGCATATTAAAAGCTCTAATCTTGGTAATCATGAAAGAACCAACTTTGGAGTATTTGGTGAATATAAATCGTTTGTCGACCGCCGTTTCAATTTCTCGGTAGGTGGATACCTGAACTATAATACCAATTATGGATGGCAATTTTTCCCGGGTGCCGATGTCGGATTTAACATTACCTCCGATCTTAAGTTGTTTGCCAACGCAAGTACCGCCCAGCGAATCCCTACCTATACAGATCTTTATTATGTGAGTAAGGATATTATTGGAAACGATAAATTACGACCTGAAAAGGCAACCTACATGGAAGCCGGTATCAGAAAGTTTAAAGGTAATTTTAATTACTCTGCAACTGCTTTCTATCGCCAGATCAGCGATTTTATTGATTATGTTAAGGATACGGCCGGAGTTGCTGATCCTGCTACTATTAAATGGCAGCCACAAAACTTCCAGAGAGCTGATGTAAAAGGATTTTCATTAACAGCAGGATATAATTTTCAGCTGCAGCCAGGACTGGTGTTCAATAACCTGTCATTGAATGCAGGTTACAATTACCTGTCGCCTACCTTTAAAGGAGATCCTTTATCTACAAAAATTTCCCGCTACGTAATCGAAAGTCTGCGTCACCAATTTACTGCCAATGTTCGCGCTACCTTCCTGCATAACTTTAGCATTGCAGCTACTACCCGTTATTGCATGAGAGTAAGTTACAAAGATTATACGATCGTTGATGCGAGAATTGCGTATAGCCAACCACGTTATCAGATCTATGCAGATGTAAATAACCTGACAGACGTTAGCTATATAGAGTCTAATGCCGCGATGATGCCCGGAAGATGGGTGACTGTAGGAGCGAAGCTGAAGCTGTTTTAAGGGTTGACTAAGCTTCTTTAATTGTAAGGCAGAGCGAGAGCAATGATATTAAGTTTGTGGAAGTAGATTTCATGAATTCTTAATCTATAATTCCAGAACTTATTTTTTGTGGTTACCTGCAAGGCAGGGGTAAGCCTAGTGTTATTGAGTAAGGGGATTTAAGAAATTTTATCTTGAATTGATTTCTATTCCCTAAATGATAAAAATGGTGAACAAACGTCTTTTACCGTAGGTTGGGCGGGGGCAAGCCCCGCCCCTACAGAGTTTCATCAGTGTTGAGGTTCCAAATTGTAGAATTGGTTCTATACAGAATTGATTTTAACATGAAATTTCTCTACCATTAGAAAACATGCTTTAGATGAAATCCTGTAGGGGCGGGGCTTGCCCCCGCCCGATTTTACAGTCACGAAATTCATACAAACAATTTGTTACGAAATAAATTGTAGAATTCATACCTTTCTTCAGCTTAAACTCACACTACAAAATATTTGCACTCACAATTCCCTTGCCATTTGTCAGCAAAAAAATTGTATAAATCTTTCCTGCCTCCAGTTGTATATCCTGTAAGGTGTTAATCAGAATAGGGGTGTTACTTGCTTTATTCGTAATACCGACAGAAATCTTTCCTGCATCAATAACCGAGAACGGAGCACTATCATAGGCTTTGCCTAAAATATTACTACCGCTGGCACTACCATACGGAATACTGTCTGATAACTTGTTTTCTTTCCCGTTTTGAAAAATATTTGCACTAATTGCTCCAATACCATAGGCTAAATGAATAAGACGGATTTTGGCTTTACCAGCAGGGGGAGTGGAGAGATCATCATAGAATAGTATTAATGAATCCTTACTAACATCATTACGTGATGCAGCAGCTATTACAGTGTGGTAGTATCCGGCAATAGGACCGTTAGGACCTCCTGTTGCGCTATAGGTAGCGCTGTTGCCAAATTGTCTCGAAGCTATATATGCAGTACCATTACCTTCAGTAAAGTTGATTTGTACATTCCCAAATGTAGTTGGTCGGTAATCAGACGAATTACCAGGTAATAATGGGGTAGTTGTAATTTGTTGGGTAAAGGTCCAGAATTGAATACCTGTATTAGGAACCCTGGCATTCACAAATCTGATATTGGCGCTTAGAGCAGATCTGTCCTGTGCATTAATATCCAGGTATTCTGCTTTTTTGCATCCAAATGCTAAACCAATTAATAGTATTATTCTCTTTTGCATGATTTACTTTTTTTAAGGATTAAAAACGTGCGAATAATCTCGCAAATGGTTGAATTCCTGCACTGCCATTCTGAATACCCACTACGCTGGGGTTACGCAATCCTGAAATAGTTGGACTGCTATAGTCACCCAACACATTAAATACATTATTCACTCCTAGAGTACCTTGTATAGCTTTGGTAAATTGATAGCTGAGTGAAATATCTGTAATCCAGATAGGACTTAGTTTTTGAAAGAAATAATCGGGCTTGGGAAAGGTGGCGTTCTGAGCTGTAGCAGTTGTTACGCTACCGAAGTAAACGGTTCTTGCTAATGCGGTAATCCTCTTAGTGCTGAAAATAGCTTGCAGGCTGATTTTCTGCTGAGGTATGTTAGTAGTTACTCTGGCTTTTTCTGCTTCACTGAAAATAACATTTTTGTAAAGTTCCAATCCCTTAGGCGTATTTACATCCGTAACTTCATTCTTTGCGAAATTGGCACCGGCAAGGAACTGAAGCGTATTTCCGGGGAAGCGTATTTTATAGCTACCTGTAAATTCTATGCCACTGGTACGGGTACTAAATGCATTGTAGAAGAACTTGGCCTGAGTAGTTCCCGTTTGTAAAAGAAGAGCTCTTACATCTGCTGGCAAATTTGGATCTGTAGCAGAGAAGTTACCGGTATTGCCTACACGATTTTTTATGTTGATGAGGTAAGCGTCAATACTCAATTCTATGCCAGTAGCTGGCTGTGAGGTTAGCCCGGCGGTATAGCCTGTAGAGCGCTCCGGAGTAAGGGAAGGAATACCTAAGGCCCTGGTTGCGGCACTTTTATTGGAAGCGGTAACCTGGTCTATGGCCCTCCCTTGCTGAAAACTTGTAGAAGTTTCCGTATAATAGAACTGAGCAAGATCAGGGGCTCTGAAACCTGTATTGGCGGCTCCCCGGATGTTTAGCCAGGGTGCTATACTATATCTGGTAGCTATTTTACCAGTTGTAACGTTACCGAAATCAGAAAAGTTTTCGGCTCTTACTGCTCCGGATAATAACCAGTCGGAGGTAATATTTAACTCTAAATCTGCATACCCGGCTACAATCGCCCTGCTCACATTTACTTCATTTGATGGGCGAAACCCTGCATGGATCTGAGAACCGGGCGATAATCCATTTAATGCAAGGAGTCCGGCATCTGCCAGATATGGCACTCCATTTACAGAAGTATCAATTTTGTAGATCTGGCGCAAGTCGGCCTTAATATAGGATGCTTCCTCTCCTGCAATGATCTGGTAGGTTTCAGTTCTGTATTGGGCTCCGAATGCCACATTAATGCCGCTTAAGGCTTTGTCGAAGTAGCGGCTGATATCCAGACTTGCTGTATTTTGTGAGGCATTGTACTTACCTGCATCAAAGGTAGTTGGACTTTTCAACCCCAAACTGGCATTAAGTGAATTGCTGATCACATTGCCAAAATCATTTTTCCCAAAAACATTGGAGATATCTATTTTCCAGTTGTCGAGATTGGTCTTAAGCCCTACAGCAATGGATTTATCTGTGATACTATTGTCCATTGCCGGCAGAAAACCATCAGGATATAAGGTAGTATTGTTGCGCTCTGTCCACCCGGGTAAGCGGTAAACAGCAGTAAATTGGGAAGTCCTGTGACTGATTCCACCAAAAGCATAAACTTCGGATCGATTACCAACTGGAATGGCTGTATTAAAAAACAACAATGCATCTTTTGCCTTGTTGGAGCCGCCGCCTCGTTGATCGAAGTAATGCCTGTCTATCCCCCTGCTTTTAAGAATTTCTTCATCAATTTCTTTAGTGTATATATTATCGTATCCTCTTGTATTGGCGCCTCCACCATAGATAGGGCCATTGTATAATCCGGCATCATCTCTTCCAGGTTGCAATGATATTGCCTGAGTGGCAAATTCTACGCTGGCATTTAAGTAGCCACCCTGTGAGCCGATTTTAACACCATAGTTGATACCAGACCTTGTACTGGCGCCATCGCCTCGTCTTCTGATGCTGCCGGTTGTACTTACCAAAACATTGTCTGTTTGTTTTTTTAGTACGATATTAATTACACCGGCTATTGCATCAGAACCATATTGAGCGGCGGCTCCATCTCTCAATATTTCTATTCTTTCAATGGCAGATGTTGGGATAGAATTTAAATCATATCCGGTAGCCCCGTTTCCTAATCCACCCCAGTTTACATTCGAACTTTTATGTCGTCTTTTCCCGTTTACAAGTACCAGTAACTGATCTACTCCCAACCCTTTTAATTGTACCAGATTCAGGGCTGATGCTGCATCTCCTGCATTGCTGCCATTTACTGAATGGAAGGATGGAACTATGTATTGCAATATTTGTGTAATACTGGTTTGGGGAGCAGATTCCTGTAAAGATTTAAGATCAATGATATCTACCGGTACCGGAGAATTTAATTTGGTTCTGTTTGTACTGCGGGAGCCTACTATCTGTACTTCTCCTAATTGTTTGGTAGTATCTGTTAATCGTTTTTCCTGAGCAAATACCGGGCTATATAGGAGTAACAGTAAAAAGAAATTGAGTAGTTTTTTTTTCATGGTTGATGTTTGATTTGGTTTTTGAATCTATCGTCGGTTAATGATATCAGGAAAGCTTCCAGGTCATTCATTTCGGTTGTAGTAAGGTGTAATGGAGTATTTAGTGAAAGATCACGATTAATGCCATTATGTACTATTTTGTCGGGTTCATTATAGTATGCAATTACTTCTTTCAAAGTCTTAAACATACCATTATGCATATATGGTGCAGTAACGGCAACATTGCGTAGTCCGGGAACTTTAAAAAATCCTTTGTGCGCGCTGTCTTTGGTTACTTCATATCTTCCTGCATCGTTGAGATCAATTCCATTATATAATCCTATGTTCTTGAATCTATCGGCAGTAAAATCCTCGCCTGAGTGGCAGTTATTACAATTGGCTTTGCCAATGAACAGAAGCCGGCCTCTGATAGCAGCAGGAGAAAGAGCATTATCATCGCCGGCTATATATCTGTCATATGGGCTATTCGCTGTTTCCAAAGTCTTTTCATAGGCAGCAATAGCGTTTAGCAGGTTCTTTTTATCTGGGGCTGCGTTGAATGCTTCTTTGAAAAGTGGGAGGTAGACAGAAGAATTATTTAATCGAATAATGGCTTCTTCTATTGCTAAACCCATTTCATCCGGATTAATGATCGGCTGTAATGCCTGATCTTCAAGGGTAGCGGCCCGGCCGTCCCAGAAAAAGGAAGGGCGCCCCGACTGATTTGTAATGCCTGGAGTATTTCTTTTGGTAGGTGTATGATTGATTCCAACACTAAGGGGTAGTGTATCTGCGAAACCAAATTCAGGTTTATGGCAGGATGCACAGCTAATACTGTAATTTTTTGAGAGTATTGGGTCGAAGAATAGTTTTTCCCCTAACTGAGCTTTGGTGATGGGGGTACGAACCTGGAACCCGCACAGTATTGCATAGGCACAAAAAGCCCCTGCTGCAAAGAGTATTAATTTTTGCAATCGCATGGTGGTTGAGTATTTATGGCAAATAATTGCTGGAAACAGCTGGTGGGAAACTGTTTAAAAATGGTTGATCTGTAATATGTTTATCTGTAAGGGGCTGTAAAGAGGGTGGTGGTTCTTGGTATTCCCGGAAGACTGACTCAATTTAATATTTCATGCAGGGCGCATAAGATTAAGGAGCATAAGGCTGTTAATCTTTGCTTTCTAAGATCTGCTATGATAAACAAAATTCAATACGCCTTTGCTTGAAATTTTGCTCGTTGGGTCAGTCTCCCATGGAATTATTTAATGGGGTAGTAAAAGAATGAATGAACTATTTTACTGTAGCAACCAGTACTACATCCAGATCGAAATCATCGTAAATGGCTTTATCTCCAATTCCTTCAAAAAAGCTCTTGGAACCATACTTGATATTGTATTTGGTTCTGTCAACTTTAATGGCAGCTTTAGCAGTCAGTTTACTACCTTCAATAGTTACAGTAGCAGGGAAGCTGATAGGGTTGGTAATACCTTTAATAGTAAGGTTACCGGTGATATCATAGCTACCATTGCCTTTGTTTGTAATATTGGTAGTTACAAAATTGGCAGCAGGAAACTTTTCTACGGAGAAGAAATCTTCACTTTTAAGGTGACCAAGCAGTTTTGCATTGCTGCCTGCATCTTTAAGATCTGTTACCAGGATGCTGCGGGTATCAATGGAAAAGTTGCCACTTTTTAGAACGTTATTGTCTAATTCCAGTTTTCCATCGCTGATGTTGATGGTGCCTTCGTGATGGCCAGTTACTTTTCTACCGGTCCAGTTAACCTTGCTTTCAGTTACATTTACCTGAAAAACAGAAGGTTTTGCTATTTCGGTTTTGGTTGGTTTATTTCCTTCTTTAACAACAGTAGGCGCAGTAAAAGACATTAAAAAGATAGAACTTCCAATAAAGAACAGTGACGCTAATCGTTGCATATAAGTTGTGTATTTAAATTTCAGCTAAGGTAAGTCTGGTCGTTGTAAATGTAGTTACGAGATCGGGAAAATAATGTTAAAATTATTTTTCTGCAATTAATTTATTTAAATCGTCATTCCATTTCTCTACATAATCCTTATAATATTGACCTGTAACTTCTCCGGTATATCCGGTATGTATTTGTCTGACTTCCCCTTTACGGTCTATAATAATCGTAGTCGGGAATGCCATCATACGGTTGAGCGCAGGGAGTTTTTCTGACGCCACTTTCTTATCAGCAATGCCACCAAAAAGAATATCATATTGTATATTGTATTTTTCTTTGAGTTTACCTAATGTGTACTTCGCATATTCTAAATCATCTTTCTGTTCAAACCCAATCGCAATGGCTTCTACACCACGATCTTTGTTCTTATTGAACCAGGGCGACAGAAAGGAAGTCTGATCAGTACAATTAGGACACCAGGTACCAATGATTTCTACGATTACCACCTTTCCTTTATATTTTTCATCACTCAGGGATACCAGTTTCCCATTCAGGTCCGGAAGTGTAAAATCTAGTTTCTTATAACCTTCTTTCAAGTAGGTAAGTTTGTAAGGATCTGGTAATTCGGCAGTTGCATTTTTAGCCCCATCAAATTTGATGTTATTATATATGCCCAGGCTTAATTCTCCCGTAAGTGATTTATCATCATTAATTTTTCCCTTGATATAAATAGGGCTTGGACCAGTAAAACCAGAAAGCTCAAATTCATCGCCATGAACAACTCCTTCGAGTTCCCTGCTGTCTCCAACTACCGACATGATTACACCGGTTAACTTAGAGCCTTCCTGTTTTAATAACCCGATTCTGTTGGGGGTAGGTTCCTTGCTATAGATGGTTAAATCCCATTTTCCTGTAATGTTATGGGTAGGAGCAGCTGTAGAGGCAGGTTGCTCAAATCTGTAGTCCTGGCCATAATCGGCAGTGAATGGAAGGGCATTGCCTCTGAAGTTGGGAACAAGACTCCTGTATTCACCGGAGATATGTCCATCAGATTCTATTTTAGCTACGAGGGCAGCATCATAAGTATTCATTTTGATGAAGATAGAGTCTGGTGCGGTTTGCACTACATGAAAATCATCTCTTCTGCTTCCATTGATTAGGGTAAATACTGCATGCTCGGGATCTTTTCCTTTTAATTCGAAATTAAAGGGAACAGCAGCTTCGGAGAGAGAAAAAACACCTCTCCAGATACCTTCTTTGATAAAAGGCTTTTTAGGGGCAGCAAAGGAAGAAGAGAGAAGCCCTGCCACCATCAGACCGGTTAGAAAAAAATGCTTATTTGTTTTCATGATTATATATGATTGGTTTAACAATGCAGATAAAAGCCAATCCGGGTGGGGCGGAAATGAGGCATTAACATTAATAAATTGGTGGGTAAACTGATATATGGTGGGCGTATCAGTGGTGGTGAAACAAAGATATATTGAGCTAATATTATTTCCAAATAAAAGTCTATAAATTTTGTAGACTATTTTAAAATCCTTTACTGACCGCAAAAAATGCCATACTTTTGCGGCTTAAATAAGTCGATTTGAGTAAGCCCGTTTTTCTGATAACGCCACCATTTACACAGTTGAATACACCGTATCCGGCAACTGCCTACCTGAAAGGATTTCTTAATACCAAGAATATCGCTTCCAAACAGGCTGATCTGGGTATAGAAGTAACCCTGAAACTCTTTTCCAAACAAGGCTTACAGCAATTGTTCGGGTATATTAAGGATTTAGCAGATCAAAACTGGTCGGATAATAGCAAGCGCATACTCATATTGCAGGATGAATATATTCAAACTATTGATGGTGTAATTGCCTTTCTGCAAGGCAAAAACCCAACAATGGCCCATCTGATCAGTAAGCGTGATTATTTACCTGAAGCTTCAAGATTTACGCAGCTCGACGATCTGAATTGGGCTTTTGGTTCCATGGGCATACAGGACAGGGCTAAACACCTGGCTACCATGTATTTGGAGGATTTATCCGACCTTATTATGGAATGTGTAGACCCTCATTTCGGATTTAGCAGATATGCAGAAAAATTGAGCAGATCGGCCAATAGTTTCGATGAATTATATGAAGCATTACATGCTCCGTTTACCTATATCGATAATATATTATTAGAATTATTAGCAGCATACCTTCAGGAACTTCAGCCCCAAATGGTGGCCTTGTCGGTTCCTTTCCCCGGTAATCTTTATGCCGCCCTGCGTTGCGGACAATACATCCGCAAACATTTCCCTGATACAAAAGTAGTGATGGGAGGAGGGTTTCCGAATACAGAGCTGAGGTCTATTTCCGATACCAGAGTATTTGAATTTATTGATTTCATTACCCTGGATGATGGAGAAGCCCCAATAGAAAATCTCCTGCAGCATATCAGCGGCCAGCGCCCGGAAGAGGAGCTGAAACGTACTTTCCTGTTAAAAGACCATAAAGTAACTTATATCAATAACGCCAAAACCTGCGATTACAAACAGTCGCAGGTAGGTACACCTGATTATGGTGATCTGTTGCTCGATCAGTATATTTCAGCAATTGAAGTCGTAAACCCAATGCATAGCCTGTGGAGCGATGGACGTTGGAATAAACTAACCATGGCTCATGGCTGCTACTGGGGAAAATGTACATTCTGTGATATCTCTCTCGACTATATTAAAGTATATGAACCTCTTACAGCATCCTTGCTTTGTGACAGGATGGAAGAGATTATCGCACAAACCGGACAAACCGGATTTCACTTTGTGGATGAAGCTGCCCCTCCGGCATTAATGCGTGCTTTGGCCCTGGAAATCATCAGACGCAAACTTTCTGTTAGTTGGTGGACAAACATTCGGTTTGAAAAAAGTTTTACCAGAGATTTATGCCAGTTGCTGAAGGCTTCCGGTTGTATTGCAGTATCAGGTGGATTGGAAGTAGCATCCGACAGACTGCTGGAGCTGATCCAAAAAGGTATCACTGTTTCACAGGTTGCCAGGGTAAATAGTCATTTTACCGAAGCAGGAATCATGGTACATGCTTATCTGATGTATGGTTTTCCGTCACAAACAGCTCAGGAAACTATTGATTCGCTGGAAATGGTTCGACAGATGTTTGAAGCCGGAATACTGCAAAGTGCCTTTTGGCATCAGTTTACGATGACAGCACATAGTCCGGTGGGTTTAGACCCGGCAAAATTTAAAGTAGAGAAGGAAACGGAGCTGGTAGGAGCATTTGCCAATAATGATATCATGCATATAGATCCTTCGGGAGCAGAACATGAAACCTTTAGTTTTGGGTTGAAGAAATCATTGCTAAACTATATGCATGGAGCATGTTTTGAGTATCCATTATCTAAGTGGTTCGATTTCAAGGTACCTAAAACTTCGGTAGCTCCGGATTATATTACCAGAGCATTACATGAAGCAGAACCCGGAACCATTAAGCCAACAACTAAGGTAGTGTACCTGGGGCATCAGCCATCTATGGAAATCATTACAAAATCTAAAAAAGGTAGTACCTGGGAGGTGGCCTCCTTTACTTTTATGAGTAAAAAAGACAAAATAAATATTAGTGTACCACCCGAACAAGGAGAATGGTTAGCTAATTTATTGCCAACTCTTGCTGTTAATAACCCTAAAGTATATACGTTACAGGAAGTGAAAAACAGCTATGAAGCTGCTGGTTTAGAGGATTTTGAGCTGTTTTGGGATAACAAGCCAATCAATACATTATATAAATTGGGATTATTGCAATTGTAATACCGGGGAAAATCCCGGGTAGCAATATGGTAAAAAAGTAAAATATTTGTTTGTACTAAATTGAAACAAATATGAGCGATCAAATGTCCTATGCAGGTTATGCGTGTAACGGTCACGGCTATCTGGAACCTTCCTCCGAGCAGTTAGACTACAACATGCCATTTACCGGCGAAAAAGAAACCTATGGAATGCCCGTAACAGTGGGTGCTTTTTTTGGAATGCTAAACAATTTCTACAATTTCCTGCAAACTAATCCGGAAGTAGCTGATGCCTTCCAGGATGTTTATTCAATTGATTTTAGTAAGGCTTCTTTGTTAAGATTACTGAGCCAGGAAGGTTGTGAGTATGTACGTTTCCACTTCGCGATCCCTGAACGAAACCAACGTTTTAGTCTTGCAGCTCAGGGTCTGGATGCCAACCAGGAACAAATTGGCTATACTCAGTTATTGAAGAAAGCGACTGAAAACAGCATGTTAGTTGCAGATCCTAGCGACCCTGGAGCAGAGGAGAGAGGAAATGGTAAAGGAGGTAAGGGTATTCACTCGTTAAGACAGATATTTGAAGCTTTAAAATCTCATAATTCACCATTGGCTACAGCAGATCTTAGCCATTTGAAATAAATTAATTCCTTTGTGCCAATGAACGGTTGGGTATATGCATATTATGTTTTATTGATTATTTGCTTTGTAGTGAGTTTATTTCATCTTCAGTACAGAGAAGTAAAGATGTTGGGCTTACTACTGGCAGTTTCTATAATTACAGAAGTCATTGTAGAGATGATTGGTACCAAGGGATTAGGGTTTTTCATAGTATATCATTTTTTTGTGGTGCTGGAATATAGCCTTATTACTATTATTCTACGATCGGGAATAAGGGATTATCGATTAAGACTATTAATGGGAGTTTCCATTTTTGTTTTTGGGATAATTTCTTTGTTTTTCAGTTTTGTATTGGAAGGTTGGCGTGCCTTTCCGGGCGTCAATATTACAATAGAAAGCTTTCTGGTCATTTGCTGGTGCCTTTTATCCTTTTTTTCTATAACCCCCGATGAATCGTCTATATTCCGGCACCCAAATTTTTGGTTAACCCTTGCTTTTTTTGTTTATTTCGCAGCTTCAGTAAGCGTGAATGCGTTTTACAATCCATTATTGGAAAATGATACAACCCGTGCAAGGCATTTTTTCTCGGTATTGAATTCAATTTCCAATTACCTGTTGTATATTATACTTATAAAAGGTGTATTATGCTTCCGGTCAAACAGGATCTCTTTGTAGCTGTAACATTTATTACGTTGCTTGTCGTCATCATGGGACTGGTGGTAATAGCAGCCATAATAAGTTATAAAAAGAAGCAGGATGCACACTTACATCAGCTAAAATTAATGAAAGAAGAGTACAACAAACAACTTATGTGGTCCCAGATTGAAATGCAGGAAGAGGCCTTTGCACATTTAGGGCAGGAACTGCACGATGATATTGGACAACTACTAAGCAGTACGAAACTCCTGATAAATGTAACCCAACGTAATATGGCTGAAGTGCCAGAAACGCTGCTTACAGCAGAAGAAACCCTTAGTACTGCAATACAGCACCTCCGGGCGCTGTCAAAATCGTTTAGCCGTCAGTGGCTGGATCAATTCAGCTTAATAGAAAACCTCAGAGTAGAAATTGACAGAATAAATGCCAGTAAAGCTATTACGATTAAATTCTCCCACGACTTATTGGTCTTACCCCTTCAGTCAGAACCTCAGATCATTCTATTCAGGATTATTCAGGAGGCCATCCAAAACTGTATCAAGCATGCTAAACCCCAGATAATTGATATCAGTATGCGGGAAAGCAATCAGCAATTGATTGTAATCATTGCTGATGATGGCGGTGGATTCGATAAAAACTCCATGTCAAACAAAGGACTGGGCATTCGAAATATGCAGCACAGAACCAGGTTGTTACAGGGAGAAATCAGTTGGGAAGTTACTACCGCAGGAGGCACCGCAGTTATGATCAGTTTACCTTTAGCAAAATCTTTATGAACATCACCATTGGCATTGCAGACGACCATCAATTATTTTTGAAATCATTAAGTTTACTCATTAATAGCTTCGACGGCTTCCTGATTGTTGCCGAAGCTGTTAATGGTGCAGAACTATTATCCAGGCTCGCGCTTCTTCCCACCCCACCGGACATTGTACTGATAGATGTAAATATGCCCGTTATGGATGGAGCCGCCACTACTCAACGCATTCTGTCGATTTATCCCAATACCAAAGTAATAGCTCTTTCAATGAAAGATAATGATGCTACCATTATCGAAATGCTGAAAGCTGGTTGTTGCGCCTACCTGTTGAAAGATATTCACCCCACTGAATTGGAAAAAGCTTTAATAGAGGTTAATGAAACCGGTTTGTATAGTAACGATGCTTCCAACGTTAATTACCGGCGTCTTTTAGTCCAATCCGAGCAAAATCAGATCCTTACCGAAAGGGAAAAGGAATTTCTTAGCCTGGCATGTAGCGATCTGACCTATAAAGCTATTGCTGTTAAAATGAATGTAACCGAACGGACGGTAGACGGATACCGGGAAATTCTTTTTCATAAGCTCAATGTTCAAAGCCGTACTGGAATGGTATTAGAAGCGTTAAGAAGACAACTAATCTCCCTTTAGGAAAATTTACCGGTAATCAACTGGTCTTTGCCGTCATTTTTCCGCCGTTTACCTTTTTCTGATATTTACTGTCGGCTGCTGTTGTAATTTTCTGGAAATTAGAAAAAATTCAGTTAAATGAGCAATCTACCAACCCGCCGGGAGCCTATCCTGGAAGTGGATCATCTGAACGTCAGATATGGAAATTTTACTGCTGTGAGAAGCATTTCCTTTGAAGTATTCGGAGGAGAAATTTTTGGTTTGTTAGGGCCTAATGGTGCAGGGAAAACCAGCTCTCTTAGCGCAATTGAAGGGCTCTTAAAGCCCTCTGCCGGCGCTATCTCCGTTTGCGGATTTGATATTGCATCCAAACCGCTGCATGCCCGGGCCAACATGGGAGTACAACTTCAGGCTACCAGTTTCCAGCAGGAACTGACAATTACAGAAATCATTCGTTTGTATTCCCGAATCTATGACGTAAATCTTACGGATGCTGAAATTCATGAGAGACTTGCCGCTATTAATCTCACAGATTCAATAAATAAAAAAATAGCTCAGCTTTCGGGAGGACAACAACAACGAGTTTCCTTACTTATCTCCACCATCCATGACCCTCAGCTCATGTTGCTGGACGAACCAACTACAGGCCTTGATCCGCAATCGAGACGTTACCTGTGGGATAGAATCGAACAGTTTCGCGATAAAGGACATGCGGTGCTGATTACTACCCACTCAATGGAAGAAGCAGAAGCCATCTGTGATCGTATTGCCATCATAGATCATGGCAGTATTATCGCAATTGATAGTCCGGCTGCCCTCATTGAAAATAATCTCACCAATCCCGCTGTTCTTGAAGTTGTAAGAAAAGGAAAAGTAACGTTGGAAGATGTATTTATTGGTCTAACTGGTACAGCTATACGCTCATAAATTATTTATTGATAATGGAAACTAGAATCCCTAAGAACTCAGCTATATTATCGGCTTTATTACAAGCCGATTTTACAACACTCTGGCGTAATCGCCGTTCCTTTAACATGGTATTGCTTGTACCATTAATTATTCTTGTGTCCTGGAAAGGATTGGTACCTAAACTTGGAGGAGTATTTGTTTTATCTTCCTGCATCACTATTGGTTTAACAAGCATTGGGCTGATGGGTTATTCCAATGCGGTGGCCAGAGACCGCGACAGAGGCATATTTCAGCGACTTAGAGTTGGCCCGCTTGAGGGATGGACAATCATGAGCAGCCGCTTAATTGTTCAGGTAGCGATGATTATATTAATGACGTTGTTGGTATTTATTGTTGGATATTTTGTAGATCATATTTCTCTGACGCCAGCAGGTTACCTGGTAGGATTAGTGATGGCTGTATTGGGAAGTGCAGTGTATTTAGGTCTGGGCCAGGCGATAGTTGGTTTGATAAAGAATCCTGAAACTGTAAATACTACCACCCGTCTGGTTTACTTTGCTTTTATTATGATAGGGATGTTTGGTGAGTTTGGAGTACTGGGGAAGGAAATCGGGCAAATAGCTACCTGGTCGCCATATGGTACTGTAAGGAAGGTATTGGCCGCGGGCCTTGACCCGGCATCCTGGCAGCTGGCAACAACCTATGCATTTCTGGCTTCAGTTGGATATGCCATATTATTTGTAGTAATTGGTGTGAAATACTTTAAATGGGAAAATAAGTAATCAGAAGACAGGTCTGATATTTACCTCATCAATTCTATGTTTATCCATCTTTTTAACTTCAAAAACAATCTGGTTTAAAATTATTTTTTCTCCAGGCGCGGGGATATGTTTAAGCTTTTCTATGAGCAGGCCTGCAATAGTAATGTCTTCCATTTCATATTCCCGCAGCCATTCATAGCCTAATGTTTCACGGATATAACTCAAACGGGTGTATCCATAAGTAAGCCAGGTACCATCTTCCAGTTTTACCAGAAATCGTTCCCTTGCATTAAATCCAGGTAATGTTGCGCCTAGCAGGCTTGATACAATATCATGATAGGTAATGATTCCCTCGCATTGACCGTATTCATTAATGACCACCGACATATTACTATTCTCATGTCGCATTTGCTGGAAGATATCATACACTTCCTGATTCATAGACAGGAAGGAGAGGGGAGATAGTACCTCTTTTATTTGCTTGTCGGGATACAGAAAGAAATCTTTAACGCCCAAGGCACCTACTACTTCCTTGTTTGCATTTGCAACCGGAAACGTTCTGTGAATACTACGTTGAATAGTATCCTTAATTTCTTCTCTACTCATTTTTTCGTTTACAAAGGTGATGATGCTCGCCGGTGTCATGATGTTGGCAGCTGTGAGGTCATAGGTCGTAAATAAATTTTTATGTAGATTGAATTCTCCCTTATCAATAACTCCTTGCTTATAAGCTGCGGTCAGTATACTTCGTAGGTCATTCTCCGTTATCTTTTCTTCCTGAATAGTATGAATGTTAAACAAACCCAGAATAGATTTACTACTGGCAGTAAGTAACTTTATAAATGGATAAGCAATCTTGGAGAAAATGATCATAGATGGAGTGATGACATAGGAAACCTTATTAGGATTTACCAATGCTAAGGTTTTAGGAATCAGTTCCCCGAAAACAATTGTCAGATAAGTAATAGAACCTACACCAATTACCAGTGCTGTCAGATGTGCCAGCGAAGTATGCAATCCCCATTTTACAAATACAGGCTCCAGCCATGCAGCCATGAGATCTCCACCGTATAGCCCTTCCAGTATGCCTACCAATGTAATTCCTACCTGCACGGCACTTAGAAATTCATCTGGTTCTTTAATCAGATTCAGTATGTCGGCGGCCTTATTATCCCCGTTATCGGCCCGCTGTTGCAGCAAATTTTTATCTACCGAAATCAATCCTATTTCCGCAAGGGAGAAGTAAAAATTCAATGCGATTAATAGGAGAATTATAATAACAGAAATCATATCCCATGGTTATATGCCATCTTAACAACCATTGATAATTATTGTTTTAAAACACACTACTGCGAAAATAAATCAGTATAAAATTTGGAAAAAAGATTTGTCTGCTTATCTTTGCGCTCCTGAATGCCCAGATGGCGAAATTGGTAGACGCACTGTGTTCAGGTCGCAGCGCCTGCAAGGGTGTGCTGGTTCGAATCCAGTTCTGGGCACTAGAGAAGGTTGTAAGCTATTGACTTGCAACCTTCTTTATTTCCGCGTAGTGTCAAAAATCTGCGCTTCTTCGGATCAAGTTGAAAACTTGGGGGATGGCATAAATTTTACGCATACAGCTTGTATAATCTAAATAGGAAAAACTCCACATCTCTCACCCCACGAAGAGCATTTCTAAAAGACTTTATCTTAGCATTAAATGATTCTGCTGCTGCGTTAGTGGCTCTGTTGTTAAAGAAGTTGAGTATACCCAGATAATGTGTACGTATGGTTCTGGCAACGGTTTTGAAGGATAATAAGCCCGATTCTTCTAAGTCATTATACCATAATGCAAGTTTCTTAAATGCTTCTTCCTTGCATTTGCAATGCTTGTAAATCTCTCCCAGTCGCAAGGATAACTGATATGCTTTATGTATGAGTGGATAATTTGCAAACAAAATCTCTGCTCTTTGCTGTTGCTCTCTAGTCCATAATCTGGGATGTTTAAAGAGCAGATATCGGCTTCTGGCCAGCAATTGTTTGGCTGTATCCCCATTAATAAGACGAACGGGAT
>NZ_QPMM01000010.1 GCF_003419895.1 Chitinophaga silvatica
ATCCCGTTCGTCTTATTAATGGGGATACAGCCAAACAATTGCTGGCCAGAAGCCGATATCTGCTCTTTAAACATCCCAGATTATGGACTAGAGAGCAACGACAAAGAGCAGAGATTTTGTTTGCAAATTACCCACTCATACATAAAGCATATCAGTTATCCCTGCGACTGGGAGAGATTTACAAGCATTGCAAATGCAAGGAAGAAGCATTTAAGAAGCTTGCATTGTGGTATAATGACGTAGAAGAATCGGGCTTATTATCCTTCAAAACCGTTGCCAGAACCATACGTACACACTATCTGGGTATACTCAACTTCTTTAACAACAGAGCCACTAACGCAGCACCAGAATCATTTAATGCTAAGATATAGTCATTTAGAAATGCTCTTCGTGGGGTGAGAAATGTGGAGTTTTTTCTGTTTAGATTACACAAGCTGTATGCGTAAAATTTATGCCATCCCCCAAGTTTTCAACTTGATCCCGAAGTTATGCATAAGCCTAAGTGCACTAATCACATATCGAATCAAAAAAGGCTTCAAAACTAATAAGTTCTGAAGCCTTTTTTATTTCTGTGATTCCGTTGGGACTCGAACCCAAGACCCATACATTAAAAGTGTATTGCTCTACCAACTGAGCTACGGAATCTTCTTTTTTTACCCCCTTATTTTCGTAATGGGAGTGCAAAGATAGGAATTATTACAAACCAACCAAATTTTTCTTAAATTATTTTAAAAACACAAGCTTGTAGCGGATTGCAGCATCATCCTTTTCTTCTTTTTGGAAGATATGAAGCTGGTAATACTTGCCCGCTACCCAATCATTCACCGCATTATCATAAAACGGACTTCCCGGATTTCCGCTTTGTCCGCCAGGATAAATTCCATATGCCAGAGTCTTATCTGTTAGTTCTACGATCATACGCCAGGAAGGACCAAACGTCTGCTTGGTAGCATTTACAATATGGGTACCTCCTCCTGTATTTAAATGTAGCGCGCTAAAGGCAGGAATTCCTCTGGAAAGGTGATTGATGTTGGTACCACGTGATTTACCTAATTCTAATTGATTCGCTTTATTTAGTTCAGATAAATCTTTCACAATACTTACAAAAGCACTATGCATTTGTTGAGTTAGTGTTTCCTTTTCAGGAGTATTGTTATTATCAATGAAACGCAGGCTCGAATCCTTAGTCAGCAATTGTAAAGTAACAGATGATTGCGGATAAATCATCACTGAAGAATCTTTTGGATGCATATCATCATACCAGAGATTATCCTCTAACTGAGCCCAGAACTTATTAAAAATCGTAGCTGCTTTACTATCTGGCGATGCAACAAAATCCCAGGATGATAATAATTGCCAATAAGGCTGCTGCTCTTCAGTGAATGATGTACTATCAATAAACTTTCTGATTAATGGCAATGCATTCGCAGCAAAGAGATTCATATCATCATTCTGTAGCTTCATCATATCCTGAGGTGTAATAGCACTCATTGCAGTTAACCGCTGATTAATGCGTACTCCACGATACACATCATACATTCCATAAACCGGATAAGGATAGGTATCGTCTGTAGCCCGCTGATTGGCAGAACTAACAAAACCACGCTCAGGATTCTTTATATGTGGTAATTCTTCGTGCGGAATATATCCCTGCCATGCAAAGCTGTTGTCTGTTCCCGGCATAATCCATTTTCCCTGATCTTTCCACCGCATAGGAAACTCTCCATTATGCCAGAGTCCAATATCACCGGATTTATCAGCAAAAACGAAGTTTTGGCCCGGACACGAATATCCTTTTAATGCATTCAGATAATCGTCGTAATTCTTTGCTTTATTTAGTGAGTAAAATGTATTCAGTTCATTCGAAGAATCAAGTGCCTTCCAACGCATAGAGAGAAATAATTCTCCTTCAACCTTATTCGGATAGCTATCATCAAAAATCACAGGTCCAAATACTGTGTATGCAACTGAATCGTAAAATGGCTGTTCACCCCGAACTTTTATTTCTTCAACCCGTATATCTGATTTCTGATAACTGCCATTAAATAAATATTCGGATTTGCCATTTCTAAATTGCATTCTGTAGAAATCCTTTACATCATCAGCTCCATTGGTAACACCCCAGGCTACATGATCATTAAATCCAATAATAACCCCGGGAGAGCCAGGTAATGAAGCTCCATATACATTCATTGTAGGTGTATGAATCTGGATTTCATACCACAGAGAAGGTAATGAAAGCCCTAAATGCGGATCGTTACATAAAATAGGCGCACCAGAACGGGTTTTACTGCCACTTACTGCCCAGTTATTACTTCCATTCTCAGGATCTGGTTTTTCCATTTTGAATTTCAGATAGGCTTCATTCGCCGCAATAACACTATCTGCCGGTGCTATGGCTTTTACTGAAGGAGATGGATAAACAGTTCCTTTGGGAATGATAGGATCTGTTGCATCAATGAAATCAGGATAAAGCTGATTAAAATCTTTTAATGTAAAAAACCTGCGGGCATTGGTGAATTCAAGATCTGAGCTGTAACCGGCAAGATCGTTCGACATATACTTCAACAGCAATGCTGTTTTCAAAGGATCCCAGTTCTCAGGCTTGTAGTCGAGTATTTTGTATTCTACAGGGTAAGCGGAAGGATTTAATGTGGCGATATAGGCATTTATTCCGGCTGTATAACTCTCAACCGCCGTTTTAGTAGCCGGATTCTTATTCATCTCGGTTACAGTTTTTTCTGCAGCATATACCATCCCCAAACGCCTTTGCTGCCTGTCATATGCAATCAGCTTAGAACCCAGAATTTCAGACAACCGCCCCGCTGCTGCAAAGGTCTGCAACTCCATTTGCCATAACCTGTCTTTTGCTGTTATATAGCCCTGAACGTAATAGGCATCGGCTTCACTGTCTGCAAAAATATGAGGAACCATTCTGTCGTCGTACCAAACTTCCACCTTTCCCTGCACTCCAGGCACCGATATTGATTGTTGCGGGAATTCCCCAACCGGCTCGGCATTTTGCCAAAATCCGGTTTGTGGACTCAACAACTTTCCCAAAGGAGGAATCTGCCCAAGTTTGTGGCTAAAAACGTAGGTTAGCGATAATGTAATGGCTCCGGTAATGACAGCTGGAATGATTCTCATAGTAACAAAACTGTTATCTATGAAAATACATTAATTTTCTATTACTACCTTATAACTGCAAGACTTTTATCAGCGCTGTTGTTTCCACTTCTGTATTAAAACTATGAAACACAATTCTTAAACGCTCTGCACCAGCCGGTACTGTTGGATGTAAAATTGGTCTTACATCCAATCCTGCTGCCTGTAAATTTCCTGCTATTTTTCTGGTATACTCATTACCCGGAGTTAAAACTGCCTGAATAGGTAAATTACCGGGCATCATTGTCGCATTGGTAATACCTGCTCTAAACTGCATGATTAATCGCTGCAAATGCCTGCGTTCTTCATCCATATACGGAAAATGTGAATAGCCGGCTTCAATAGCCGCCAGGGATGCAGGTGGTAAAGAAGTTGTATAAATAAATGATCTTGAAAAATTGATGAGATACTGCCGCAATAAGGCCGAGCCCAGAACTACCGCACCATGACAACCTACAGCTTTTCCGAAGGTATGTACACGAGCAAAGCAATCTCCTTCCAGTTTCAGTTCCTGCACCAATCCTGCACCAGCCGGACCTACCACTCCCGTAGCATGTGCCTCATCCACAATCAGATGAGCCTCGAACTTATTACAGATCTCTGCTATTTCCTTCAAGGGCGCCACATCTCCATCCATAGAGTATACCGACTCCACTGCAACGAAAATATTGCCTGTAGCTTTCTGCAGCTTCTTTTCCAAATCCTGCACCTCATTATGCGCAAATGAAAAAGATTGAGCCGCAGATAATCTCACTCCATCACGAATACTGGCATGAATTAACTGGTCATAAATAATGGTATCGTTTCGCCTTGCTACACTGGAAAATAAACCAAGATTGGCATCATAACCCGAATTAAAAAGCAATCCTGCCTTTGCTTTATGGAAGCTGGCCAGGTCCTGCTCTATCGACTCTATCCACTCATAATTTCCACTGAGCAAGCGGGAACCTGTACTTCCATGAGCCGGATGCCTTTCTTCCATCAATGTATGTATCTGCAGCCTGACGTCCGGGTTTCTGGCTAGCCCCAGATAATCATTCGAGCAAAAATCTACCTTCCCGGCAGGTAAACGTAATTCGCGGTAAGAATGAGCAGCTTTGCGCTCATCTAACCATTTCGACAAAAATTGCTCTCTATCCATACTTTTAACTTTTGGAACGCACAATTTAAACTTTGCAATTATCTTCGCAAAAAAAGCTAAAGTGAGTAAAGTTTCGATACTTGGATTAAAGTTACCTACAGATCCCCGCTGGGTGAATCTTGCAGCCATTTCTCTGCAGGATATACTTACCGATCATGCCTACTGTGAGCAAAAAGCTGCATCTTCCGCAATTTCGTTAATTCAGCGCAACCCTGAAAGAACCAAACTGGTTGAAGCATTGGCGCCAATCGTAACAGAAGAGTGGGGCCATTTTCGGCAGGTACTGGCCGAGTTAAAAAAGAGAGGCCTGGAACTAGGAAGACAAAGAAAGGATGAATATGTAAATGCATTGTTGGAAAACCGCAAAAAAGGCGGACATGCTGAAGATAGCTTCCTGGATGCTTTATTGATCTTCGCTTTAATCGAAGCAAGAAGCTGTGAACGTTTCCGATTATTAAGTGAAGGATTGGAAGATGAGTACCTGAAAGAATTCTACCGCCGGTTTATGATTTCGGAAGCAGGACATTATCGCCTGTTTATTGATCTTGCCAATGAATACTTTCCTGAAGAAAAAGTATATCAACGCTGGCAGGAATGGCTGAAATATGAAGCCGAAGTATTACTGAATATTGATGTCAGAGGAGATAGAATGCACTAAAAGTTGAATCCCAGGTTCACATAAAACCTGATTTTGCCAATTTGATCGCTATACATCATAGTGGCTTCAACAGGTCCTAAACGGCTGCTGTACGCTGCTCCCAGCCCATAACCCATAATAGAACTATATCGGCCACCACCCATAGGGGTTCCATCGTACAGCGCCCCTCCTATCCGGGGTATTGCATAAAAATTCCTGATAAACTCATATTGCCAGGCTAGTTGAGCAGCCCCAATCTTTGGTGTAACTATTTCTCCTTCGTATAGTCCTACCAGTGGCACCTGATTCCTTACCACATTATTCATCCCTCCAACTACATATCCGTTTACCTGCCATTCGTTATAATTCATATTATATCCCACATTGCCATCCAGTTCCAGAGTCGATTTCTTTCCTAACGGAATATAATATTTCAGGTTCATCAGGATACGCTGATAATCTTTAAAATTGATCCCTGCACTGTCTATATCCACCGGCACGCCGTCGGCATTGACCTTGATTCCGGAATGCTGATTATAAATGTATCCGGCTTCCAGATTCATCAGCAAACCTTTTGTAGGAAATTGTTTCTGATCAAGAGAATTTACTCCGAATGAAAAATAAGTATTTAGTTGGTTGGTGCTGCCACGTACTTCAACATAAGGAGAAAACTGTGGTTTATATTTAATATACTCCCACCTGGTACCTCCACCAAATGCAATATCCCTTCCAATTGTATACTGCATGCTCATATTCACATTAGCGTACTTGTTACGATAGGTTTGCATTTTATTAAAATCGGAATCAAAAAAGGCCAATCCATTGTTTTCGTAATAAGTACTAATTCCAAACCCAAATGTTCTGCTACGCCCCATATATTTAAAATATTCTGCTTCCAGCCGGGGGTTTTCACTGATGGCAGCCGAAACGAAGGAGCGGGAATTGGGTACGATGAAATTGCGTTGCGTCAGATTTACAATGGCTGTAGCTCCAGTAAACGTATTATAATTGAGCGCAAACTTTACATAGGTTAATGGATTCTCTTCTACCTGAATATCCATTTTGCTTCTACCATATCCTTCAGGCACCAGGTCATAGGTAATCAGTTTATAGAAGCGTGTTCCGTATACATTCAGAATAGCATTCCTTAATTGCTCAGCGGTATAACAACCTCCTGGTTTCAGATGTAATCTTTGTAAAAAGAATTTCTTATCAGAATGCACCAAACCCGAAACTTCAATGCTGCTCAATTCTATGTCTGTAACGAAAGGCATCCTGTCTTCTTTCTGTGGTGCTTCAGGATACAATGTTTTCAGAGAATCTGCCAGGTGTTTGAAAACCGGGTAAAGCTCCTGGCCTTTTCTTTGCCCGATTGTAATGATAGAATCTACACTACTACTGCCAAAACTGGCAGCGGAGTATTCAGACAATTCTTTATTAATGGAAATATAAATATCACAAACAGCTCTTTCTTTCTTAAAATCATCTGCATCTTTATAAAAACCTAATTGATAAACAATATCAATAGGTGTAACCAATTGATCTGCTTTTCTCAGCCCGGCACTTACATTGGATCCAATAACAATATCGGCCCCCATTTCCTTGGCGGTAATAACAGGAAAATTTCTAACCACTCCACCATCAACCAATTTCCTGTCACCTATCTTAACTGCAGTAAAAATAGAAGGAATTGCCATACTGGCCCGCAAGCTGGTTACAATTTCTCCACTATCGAGGGTAACTATTTCTCCGGTAGCAATATCGGTTGCAATACACTTAAAAGGGATATTGAAATCTTCAAACTTCTTTACATTTTTGGCAGGCCAGCATAATTTTGCTAATTCCAACCACAATGCTTCGCCGGATATTACCCCGGAAGCCAATTTGGGTTTGCCGTATTCGAAAGGGATTTCAATGATATATTTACTGAATTCTTTCTTTTCTTCGTATGAGATTTCTGTTTGTTCGGGTTGATTCGAGAACAGACTATTCCAATGTAGGCGGCGGGCTATTGTTTCTATCTGTTTTCCAGAGTACCCCATTGCATATAGCGCTCCTACAATGCTTCCCATGCTGGTTCCGGTAAGCCTGTCTATTTTCAGTCCGGCGCTGTCTATAGCCTGAAGAATACCGATATGGGCAAGCCCTCTGGCACCTCCTCCACTGAGTGTTAATCCAATTTTGGGCCTCTCACGTGCATTCTGCTGCCCTTTTGCGGTGAAAATCACCGCACCTAAAGCCAGCATTGTTAGCCCTACTATCTTCCAGATTGATATTAAGCCTTGCTTCATGATTTTTTATCCTTATTAAAGATAAGAGTTTATAGGTATTTACGGTCATGCCACTCCGTAGATTTTTCGTTATCATTCTTGTTGGCCAGCTAAATTTTTGTTATCTTGATTTGCTGCTTATCAACGCGCTAATTAACACGTATGAAAAACTCTACTTCCTTGCCTTTAATGCGCAAGCCTGGTAGTACCACCTCCACCCAGAATATCTGGCAGGTAATCCTGGCCTCTTCGGCTGGTACGCTCATTGAATGGTACGACTTCTACATTTTTGGTAGCCTTGCTGCTATTATTGCTGAAAAGTTCTTTCCTCCCAGCAATCCAACACTGGCTTATATTGCCACTCTGGCAACATTTGCCGTAGGTTTTATTGTAAGACCTTTCGGGGCAATAGTGTTTGGCAGACTTGGAGATATGGTTGGCCGTAAATACACTTTTCTGCTGACCCTCATTCTGATGGGAGGCTCCACCTTCGCTATAGGTCTGATTCCCAGCTATCACACTATTGGAATATTAGCACCTATACTGGTATTGCTGTTAAGGTTAGTACAAGGACTTGCACTGGGCGGCGAATACGGAGGAGCAGCTACTTATGTAGCAGAACATTCTCCGGAAAACAGGCGTGGGTATTATACCAGCTTTATTCAAACAACGGCTACATTGGGTCTCTTCGTTTCCCTGGGTGTGATTCTCCTTACCCGTATGTCGATGACCCCGGAAGATTTTAGTTCCTATGGCTGGCGTATACCATTCCTGTTATCGATTCTGCTGGTAATAATGTCGTACTATATCCGTATACGACTAAAAGAATCACCTCTCTTTGCTCAGATGAAAAAAGAGGGAAAAACAAGCACCAATCCCATTAAGGAAAGTTTCGGTAATAAGGAAAACCTCAAACTGGTATTAATAGCTTTGTTTGGAGCTACAATGGGGCAAGGTGTTGTATGGTATACCGGGCAATTCTATGCATTGTCTTTTCTGCAAAAAACAATGAATATTGAGTTTGTTCAGTCCAATACTATTATTGCTATTGCTTTATTAATGGGTACTCCGTTCTTTATTTATTTTGGTGGATTATCGGATCGGATAGGCAGAAAAAAAATCATGCTTACCGGGATGTTACTGGCGGCTCTAGCCTATTATCCTATTTAC
Source organism: Chitinophaga silvatica (assembly GCF_003419895.1). GTDB lineage: Bacteria > Bacteroidota > Bacteroidia > Chitinophagales > Chitinophagaceae > Chitinophaga > Chitinophaga silvatica. The sequence goes on from NZ_QPMM01000010.1 coordinate 8,384, forward strand.
AGTGCAATGGATAACATAGGAAATATTAGTAGAAAAACTGAAGAAACTTCATTATTCCGTATAGAAGGCCATACTAATAAAGCTGAAAATGGAGAATTCATAACTACTACTACCCGTATTCACAGCTATTCCGATGGCAGTGTATTAAAGGAAACCGGAGATAAAAAAGAATTGACTGTTAGCAGAATGAATAGCGTATGGCTTGTGTTATTGATTTTCGTGCAAGTGCTATTCGTTACTATGGTTTATGCACCTATAGCCGCATTTTTAGTGGAGCTGTTCCCAACCCGTATACGCTATACCTCTATGTCGCTGCCTTACCATATAGGCAATGGTATATTTGGAGGTTTGCTGCCTACTATTTCAACAATACTGGTTGCAAATACAGGTAACCATCTGGCTGGCCTTATATATCCTATAGGAATTGCGCTTGTTTGTTTTGTTATTGGGTTGATTTATCTGAAAGATAAAAAGAACGAAGTATTATAAGTTGGATTATTGGCCGGAGGAATGACGGAACAAGTTCTTCCTCCGGTCAATAAGTTATATATTAATCCCAGCCCCAATTACAGCAACGTTTTCACTTCATTTTCCGGATAACTATTTATATCAAACCCACTCCTGTTCAGTGGTTGTGAATCTCCGCTATTCTTAATAATCACCAGACGCAATTTACGTTGTGTAGAATTTGTCAATTCTGAGTTATTCTGCGATTTTACTAATCTTACGCTTCCAACAGTAATTGTTGCAGTCATGGTAATATCAGTTACCGTATGAAATGGCAATAGCGTCCATTGCGAACCAAAATCTGAAGACACAACATATACCAGGATGGTTGAGCTATTTAATGTGGCTTGAGTCAGCACATTAGGCGCATTGATTACCAGATCGGAATACGTAACATGACCAACCCATGGCCAGTCATTAATATCCTTATCATAGACCATTACATTTGCATTACCTGTGGCACCGGTAGCACCTGTTGCTCCTGTAGCGCCGGTAGCTCCTGTAGCGCCGGTAGCTCCTGTAGCGCCGGTAGCTCCTGTGGCACCTGTAGCTCCAGTAGCACCTGTGGCTCCAGTAGCACCTGTGGCTCCAGTGGTACCTGTAGCGCCGGTGGCTCCGTTAGCACCAGGAGTACCTTGCGGACCTTGCGGGCCCTCTTTGGAACAGGAAATAAACAGGAATGTAAGCAGCGTTGCAACTAAAATGTGTTTCATTTGATTGAATATATTTATGGAGTAAAAATGCGTTGGTTTCTGGCTACTATTGGGGAAATAGATAAATGGTTACAACTAGATTTTTCAGGAAGAAAGGTAGGAAGTAAATGCTTTGGAAAATAGTAAAAAAACGCATTCCCATGATACCTCATAGCTAAGCATGGTATCACGGGAACGGTTATCTGATAAAAGACAATAATAAAGGTTGAAAATCAATTTGTGGATATAATATCATCAACTTTCTCACCTTATCTTCATATCGTTTCAGAAATAAGATATGCTTTTCACTTTCAGGGTTAAATGGTTTATGGGCGGCAGCTTTCCTGATTTCAGCAATTTCTTTAATCAATTCCTGGCTATCGGGAGAAATACAATATTTAGTTACATGCTCCCAGACATATTGAATAGCCTGCTCGTTTGGGTGAACAAGATCTTCTTTATAAAAACGATAATCGCGCAGGTCATCTATCACTAATTCATATGCAGGGAAATAATAAAGGCGATTGAATTTATTGACTAAATGATGTACTGCCTGCAGTAATATTGCTTTACTCAGATTATTTTCCACTACACCATCTCTCACATATCTGACAGGGCTAACGGTGTAGAGTATATTAACTTTTCTGTTTCTGAAAAACAAACGATGCATTACATTATCGAGAGAGGTTACAATTTCCTCTACTGTTAACAATCGTTTATCGAAATTGGAAGCCGGCACCTTATGACAGTTTCCAACTATCTGGGAATTTTCCTTAAGTGTATATGCATGGGCAGAGCCAAGTGTGATTATAAGCCAATCCAGCTTCTCAACTGCCTTAATAGCAGTAGTCTGAGATTGATTGATTTGCTGCAATACAGCTTCCTTGCTCAGTCCAGAGAACCGGCTATGATGTTGCCAGCTATGCCAGATATCCTGATGTTGAAAAAGATCTGATTCGGTATACAGCTTTCCATCCAGGTAACTGGTTAAAGCACGTGTAATACTGAGTGGATTAAATAAAATCCCATTGGGATTAATAATTGTGTTAAATCTATGGTCTGTTAATTGCGCCCCTACTTCCTCGGCAAAGCAAGAGCCCATAAGCATTAATTGCTGGTTATGCTGAATACCAGGAACTAATGGAGATATCGGAAAGCTTAAATGAAACTGCATGTAATCATGTTAATTGCGGAAAACGGTATCGGCCATAGCCTGAGCTTCCAATAAGGCACCCGGATCGAGTGATAATGGTTCGTTATGCGCTTTACTGAAAGCAATCATATTCTCAGTTGCCAGATTTCCCACCAGATCATCTTTCGCCATCGGGCAACCACCAATACCTTTCATGGCACTATCAAATCTTTTGCATCCATTGTTATAGGCAGCGAGTACCTTTTCCTGCCAGTTATCGGGAGCAGCATGAAAGTGCGCTCCTATTTCGATATTTGGATAAGCTGGAATTAAATGCCTGAATAGATTAGTGATAGTAAAAGGGTCGGCCACTCCTACTGTATCTGCCAGAGAAACTATTCCAATTTCCATTTTCGCCATTTCTTCCACATACCTTAAAACAATTTCAGGGCTATAAGCATCTCCATACGGATTACCAAAACCCATAGAGATATAAATAACAAGCTCTTTGCGGTTCTTTATGCATAACTCCTGCATAGCGTGAACCTGCTCCAAAGATTCTGCAATTGTTTTATTGGTATTTCTTAACTGAAATGTTTCTGATACAGAAAAAGGAAATCCTAAATAGGTAATCTCTTCAAAAGTAACAGCTTCTTCTGCTCCCCTAAGATTAGCAACGATGGCCAATAACTTACTCTTACTATTACTTAAATCCAGTTTTGTTACTACGTCTTTGGTATCGGCCATTTGAGGGATGGCTTTGGGCGATACAAAACTGCCAAAATCGATGGTATCAAATCCAACTTTAAGCAATGCATTCAGATAAGCAATTTTTTCCTCTGTCGGAATAATTCTGTGCCAACCTTGCATGGCGTCGCGCGGACATTCAATCAATTTAAGCATATCGTAATATTTTACAATTCAGAAGATTGATCAGACAGTACGTTGCTTCAGGGCTTCATAAAGAATAATCCCTGCAGCCACTGATACATTGAACGACTCAAAACTCCCTGCCATTGGAATATGGAACAGTTCATCAGAGGCCTTTATCAATGCAGGATATACCCCTTTATCTTCAGACCCCATAATTACCGCTACAGGTTCTTTCAGATTACAATCATACAATTTAGCAGGGGCTTCCATTTCGCTGGACAATACCTTAATTCCATTGAGATGCAGCGTATCTATCGCCTTATTCAGGCTATTTACCCGGCAAATAGCGATTTTTTCCAGTGCACCGGCAGATGATTTCATTGCTTCCTCATTTAAGGCTGCAATGCCTTTATCAGGAATAATAATTGCCTGGGCTCCGCAACAAACAGCACTACGGGCAATGCCTCCTATATTTCTTACATCTGTAATTCCATCGAGGATGAGAAAGAGTGGTGTAGCACCCTGCTCAATTACATGGGAAATTACATCCTGCAAATCGAGATAGGTAACATTACTGGTAAGCGCAATACAACCCTGGTGATTAGCCTGAGTAAGCGCATTGAGCTTTTCTACAGGTACATAATTTACAGGGATACTATTATTTTGAGCTAATTCTATTATTTGAGGGATAATATCTCCCGTGGCAGAACGCAGCATATAGATACGTTCGATTGGCTTGCCAATTTTCAGGGCCTCTAAAATAGGCTGACGGCCAATAACCATTGCCGATTGCTTAGGCCTTTGAGTAGCGTATTTATTCGGGCGATGCCCCCCTCCTGATTTTCTTTCTCCTTTGAAAGTATGAGATTTTCTTTCCATGTACCACAAAGGTAACGGGTTTATTTGTTTAATGAGCCTTCATAGCGCATTAACATCACTTTTTGTATGGCAGCAACAGTTATAGAATCAGTAATTTCTGCCTTATTGATCATATTATAGGCTTCTTCAAGCGGGATTCTCTTAACCAGAAGTTGTTCTGTTTCTTCCGGCTCAGGGGTTTCCTGGGTCAGGCCAGTTGCCAGGAAAATAACACCTTCCTCGTCAGATACGGAATTGGAAATATCTAATTTCAATATTTCTTCCCAATGTTGTGCTACCAGCCCGGTTTCCTCCAGTAGTTCTCTTTTGGCTGTAGCCAGGGGTTCTTCCGTCAATGGCCCACCACCTTCCGGGATTTCCCAACTAAAGCGGTTCATAGGAAATCTGTACTGCCCAACCAGATATATATATCCTTCATTATCTAATGCAACAATACCAATAGCCTTGTTTTTAAAATGGACAACACCGTAAATTCCGGGAGTTCCTGCTGGGTTTAATCCTTCGTGATGCCATACGCTGATCCAATTATTCTCATATCTTATTTCTTTGGAATGAATTTTCCAAGGGTTTTTTGTTGTGTCCATATACTTATGCTGGCTATATTTTCTTGTAATAGTAGTAAGAATTTGTATCCCGCACAAATCCTTCTTTTTCATACAGCGCCTGGGCAACAGTATTTGAAATGTAGGTCTGTAGCATTATCCAACCAGATTCAGTATCTTTTGCATGTTTATACGCTGCTGCCATAAGAGCCTTCCCTGCTCCAATTCCACGATGTTCTTCCAAAACATAGATATCATTTAAAATCCATGCCCGCTTCATTCCTATTGAAGTAAATATTGGATATAGCTGCAAGAAGCCGATTATTTCTTCCTCCAGCATTGCAATATAAATTATACTGTCTTTTTTGGTAATTCTGTCTGTAATATATTCGAGGGCTCCTTTAAAATCGGGGGCTTGATCGTAAAAACTACGATATGCATCAAACAATACTGCTACCTCATTTGTATGCAGCTCTGTTGCCTGAGTTACTTCCATAAGATAATAATTGAGAGGATTAAATACACTCTCAATTTAATTCATTTATTCAAACTAATAAAAAGATGCCCGATGGTAAAGACCATTAGAGCAGTTGTCATTCTACCTTAAAAAATTTATGATGCCGTATTCGACAGGTTTCGTTGCCGGTTGATGGAATAGTTCACCAGATATACTCCTCCAATTGTAACTAAAGAACAAAGACCGGTCAGCCAGGTCAGACTTTCATGTAAGACTATCCAGCCTAACAATACAGCCACAATCGGATTTATATAGGCATATATAGCTGCCTGTGCAGGCGGCAAATTTCTTAGTGTAAAAACATAAGCAGAATAGGCGAATACAGACCCTACCAAAATCAGGTACAGTAAGCTCTCCCAGAGATCAAGCGTAAAAGTGGAAGGATGAATTTCCTCACCCAGTATGAATGTGGAAATCAGTAACATTATAACTCCACTGAAAAACATCTGAAATCCAGCACCGTATAAATAATTAATACCAAGCGACCATTTCGCCGTTAATACAGAACCCAGCGCCCAGAAGATACAGGACCCAAAAGCTATTAGTATTCCAAACCGGAAATCGGGGTTCATTAAGCTCGACAAATAATTATAGAAGATCCCTGCAATTCCGGCAAATCCAAGCAGCATCCCTGCAATCAATTGCCAGGTGATACGGGTACGTTGCACCAGGAAGTAGCTTGCAATGGTGACCCAGATTGGGATAGTAGCCGCAATAATTGCTGCTAATCCGCTTGGGATATATCTCATTGCAGTAGTTAACAAACCATTTCCACCACACAACATCAGTGTACCAATGATGAATAGTCGGGATAAGGCCATTTTGCCCGGAATTTTATTTCCCTTCAGCAAAAAGAAGCTAATTAATAAAATTCCTGCCATTAATTGACGAATTCCTGCCAATGTAATTCCATGCATTTGCCTAACTCCAATACTCGAGGCCAGATAAGTGGTTCCCCAGAAAATACTAACAATAGCCAGTGCGATATATGCACTGTTACTCGGTCTGTTCATAAAAAAGTTTCAATTTTGAGGCCTTCATTCCTGCTTTGGAAACTGAACCCAAAATTGAAACTTTTATCACTATAAAAACAGATGCAGTTTTTACTATTATGACCAGATCAGTTTTTTATAACAATCCGGTAAAAAGATCTACTCTTTCATGTTCGATCAGCCAGCGCTTCCTCCATAATCCGCCCGCATAACCGGTAAGTGTACCATTACTGCCTATAACCCTATGGCAGGGCACTACAATCGCCAACCTGTTTTTACCATTAGTAGTTCCTACAGCCCTGATACTCCCTGGATTTTTAATCCGCCTGGCCAGCTGCTGGTATGAAATGGTCTGACCAAAAGGAATAGCCAGCAACTGAGTCCATACCTGTTGCTGAAAATCAGTTCCTTCCTGAAACAGGGGCAGGTCAAATGTTTTGCGGGTTCCACTAAAATATTCGTAAAGCTGCTGAGCGCAATCCAGCAACAAGGTAGGAGGTTTGGGAAAGTTTTCCGGTGGCTCTTCCGTAAATGAAATGGCATTAATAAATTCATGGGTGCCTGTAATCTGAATTGCACCTACGGGACTGTCTATACGTAAATGATAAATTCCTACTTCCATGAAAAATACTATTGGGGCAATAATGATCTCCACAAATAAAAAGTGGCATATGCTGTATGTTCCTTCCATAACCGGGTATATGTCTGCAACTCCGGCATTGAAGGCTTATTCTTCAAATTTAATCTATTTTTTATAGCATTTTGTAATCCAACATCTTCCAATAAAACAGATTGGGGAAAACGACGATATTTCATCAATGCATAATTGGCCGACCAATTGCCAATTCCTTTCAAGGCCACTAGACTTTCCCGGGCTGTTTCATAATCCATCTGATCTAAACGTTCGGGCGATAACTCCCCATTCACCATACTGGTTGCTGTGTTGATCAGGTATTGTGCCTTACTCCTGGAAAATTGCATTGGCTGCAATTGTTCCGGCGTCAAAGCAGCAATTACCGCGGGTTGAGGGTATAAGTAATAATCCATCCCGTTTACGTTCGTATGAAACCCGAATGTTTTAATCAGTCTTTCTCTCAGTGTATAGGCAAACGTAAGGTTAATCTGTTGCCCGATGATTGCCCAGCTAAGCGCTTCAAACAAATCGGGCATCCCTATCAATCTAAGTCCTTTAAATTCCTGTGCTAAACCTTTCAGCAAAGGATCGGTTTCTGTAAATTGATAAAAATTATTTAACGATTCATCCAAATGTAACCAACGGGTAATATAGGCGGCAATGGGGGCAGTAGCAACTGGTTCTTCCGGTGCCAGTACTTCCACTGTCAGGTAATCTGCTCCGGGTTCCATTGTTATTTCAATTACTGCAGGTTCTCCTTCAGTGAGGATCATCCGCCTGATTTTTCCATCAACAATGTAGTGCAGACATTCTTTGGGAGAACGGCTCAGAAAACATAAACATTCACTAAAAGAGAAGTTAACAGGATCGGTAATTGGCACTCTGAATTGCATAACTCAAAGATACATTATCCCTGTTTAAACAACATACAGACATGATATATTCTCTTAATACAGCAGCAATTTTTTACTACTGTATTAAGAGAATAAATAACTTATTATAAATTATCAACCGGTTGGGTTCTTGTTGATACAGCTATTCTGTTCCAGGAATTGATAATAACAATATTCATTATAATTTTCCCGATTTCCTCAGGTGTAAATACTTTCAGTGCTTCGTTGTAAACACTGTCTGGTACATGGGTACTGCTAACAAGGGTAATAGCTTCTGTAAGTGCCAGAGCAGCTCTTTCCCTATCAGTATAGTATGGAGCTTCTTCCCAGGCAGATAATGCATAAATACGTTGTTCAGTTTCCCCCTGCTTCCTGGCATCTCTGGTATGCATATTCAGGCAAAACACACAACCATTCAATTGAGAAGCCCGTATTTTTATCAATTCTGCAATAGTATGATCCACTCCCAGAGTATCTACAAAATTTTGCAGGTGTTTCATGGCATCATATGCACCAGGAACCAGTTTGTAAAGATTCATTCTTGCTTCCATTGTATATCTGTTTTTGATAAGACAAAATAACTACAATTACAGACACCAGAACAGATACAGAATATTACAACTTAAACCATAACAGTTTAACTTTGTGTGCATGGGAAAAAACATTGCTTACAAATACCTTCAGCTTGCTGAAAAATTGCAGCAAATGATTAGTGATGGCGCCTATTCAGAGGGGAATAAACTACCTTCAGTACGCACTCTGCATCTGGAGCATAATATCAGTATCAGTACAGCCCTTCAGGTATATGCTTATTTAGAAAAACAGGGCTGGATTGAAGCCAGGGAAAAATCGGGATACTATGTCAGATATTCCCACAGGCGCAATCAAAGAGCCCTTCCTCCAATTAGTAAACCAATATTGAAACCGGCTCAGGTTCAGGTAAATGAGCAACTGGCCCGGTTAAATCACTATAACGTTGGTATTAAATCAATTTCCCTGATTGGAGCAGCTCCCAATCCTAAAATATTACCAGTTGCCAGATTAAAAAAAGCTCTGGCCGCTACCGCCAGAGAATTAACAGATGAATATATCCCCTATGGTCATATTCAGGGATATGAGCCTTTGAGAAAGCAAATAGCCCGGCTTTCCCTGAACTGGGGCAGAGCTATTGCTCCTGGAGATATTATTATCACAAACGGGATGTTGGAAGCGGCAACCTTATGCCTGAGAGCCGTTGCCAAACCAGGTGATACCATTGCAATTGAATCTCCTACCTTCTTCGGATTATTACTGGCAATAGAAAATCTTGGTATGAAAGCATTGGAAATACCAACAGATCCGGTAACCGGCATACAGCTCGATAAACTGGAACATGCATTTAAGCAGAAGAAGGTGCAGGCTTGTTTGTTGGTTCCTAATTATGGTAACCCTCTCGGCTGCTGTATTCCTGATCCTCAAAAGGAACAACTGGCTAAACTGCTGCAGCAGTATCAGGTTCCGCTTATCGAAGATGATGTTTATGGTGATCTGCATTTTGGGATCGACAGGCCCAAAACTGTTAAATCCTATGACCAGGAAGGCTGGGTACTCTATTGCTCTTCTTTCTCCAAGTCAGTGGCGGCCGGCTTACGCATTGGATGGATCATTGGTGGCAGGTACCATGAGAAAATCTCTCAACTTAAATTTATGGCTTCAGGGGGCACCAGTACCTTACCTCAACTGCTGTTAAATAAATATCTCAATCAAAACCGCTTCGATCTGCATTTAAAAGCACTACGACAAGCCCTCAGTATGCAAACCAGGCAAATGAGTAAAGCCATTCAGGACTACTTTCCTGCCAGCACTCAACTTACCCAACCACAGGGAGGCCTGGCTATCTGGGTTGTTTTACCGCCAAAAGTAGATACCTGGCAATTGTTTGATGCTGCCCGGCAGGAAGAAATAATATTTACTCCCGGCCCCTTGTTTTCGAGTCAGCATGTTTATGGTAACTGCCTGCGATTAAGTAATGCCAATCCCTGGACCGAAGAACAGGATTACGCAATAAAAACATTGGGGAGGTTAATTAAAACCCAATTATAACAGTTGCTTTTTTTGTATTTTTGATCATATCAGATTTACTGTTATGATTAAAACCGCCGACCATCTTTATTTGCAGGTAGCAGATAATATAGAGCAATTGATTGAAAAGGAAGTAATGAAAATTGGAGAGAAACTTCCTTCCGTCAGAATGCTTAGTAAACAGCAGGGAATCAGTTTAAGTACGGCTTTCCAGGCTTATTATCACTTAGAAGCAAAAGGACTGATTGAATCCAGGCCCAAGTCGGGATATTATATAAAGTTCAATTCCCGCCGCATGCCTGCAATGCCTAGTGCTTCTGCACCGGTAAGGAAATCCTGCGAAGTAACAGTATCAGAGATGGTATTACAGGTATTTCATCAATACAGAGGAACAGGGATTATGGATTTCTCCATAGCCATGCCACCGGCTACTGTTTTGCCGGCAGCAAAAATGGCAAAAGCTGTTACACATGCACTGAGAACACTTCCGGATTATGGCGTGGGATATGAGCCTTTACAGGGGAATGCAACGTTGCGGCAACAGATTGCCCGGTTGTCGTTAAGTTGGGGCGCAGCATTTACGGGCGATGATATAATTACCACAAACGGTTGTATGGATGCCCTAACTCTTTCGCTGTCGGCATCTACCAAACCCGGTGATACAATTGCCATAGAAAGTCCGGCCTATCACGGCTCTATGCAACTGGCAGAAAGCCTGGGGCTTAAAGTACTTGAATTACCAATGCATCCGGTTCATGGGGTTGATCTGGCGTATCTCGACAAAGCCATTCCCAAGCATAAAATCAAAGCCTGTTTGTTTGTTACCAATTTCAATAATCCACTGGGTACCTGCATGGCGGAAAAGGATAAAAAGAAGTTGGTAGACATCATCGTGAAACATGATATAGCATTGATAGAAGATGATATATATGGGGATCTGTATTTTGGGAAACAAAGGCCGGTAAATTGTAAAACATTTGATAAACTTGGGCATGTGATCCTTTGTAGCTCTATCTCCAAATCATTAGCCCCCGGTTATAGAGTGGGCTGGGCAATACCAGGGAGGTATAAAGATAAAATGCTAAGGATCAAGCATAATCACTCATTGGCAACAGCCTCTATTACTCAGGCGGCAGTAGGACATTTTTTAGAAATAGGAAGATATGAGTTTCACTTGCGGAATCTCCGTAAGATATTACATACGCAATGTCTGCGGTATACACAGGCGATCAATGAATATTTTCCGGAAAGTACAAAAGTATCCAGACCTTTAGGTGGATGTGTGCTTTGGGTAGAACTGGAAGATCACATTAATACATTTGAGTTATTTCAGCAGGCCTTAAAACATCAGATCACGTTTTGTCCTGGCCGTATATTTTCTTTGCAAAACAAATACAATAACTGTTTACGTATTAGTTTCGGAACCCCTTTCAGTAAGCAGGTTGAAGATAGTCTGAAAACATTGGGAAAACTTATTCGGAAGATGAGTTAAAAAATTAACCGGGATAAGAATATCCCGGTATTGCTTAACCTACAACTAATGTCAAAATTCTTTTATTTAGCTGCCACCGGGCAATTTTATGACAAGCAAAATGCCCGGCCGGCAACTAAAAATGGGATTCGCAAACTTTCTAAACAACCATAACTGTAAATCAACAAAGGAATATCTTTTATCCGTGTTGCCAGGGGTCAGCTGAATGAGTTGACCCCGGTACAACTACTGGACTCTTATGAGGCAATCAACGGATGCACGAAAAGGCCGCCGTCTACATTATATTCTGCACCAGTAATAAAACCAGCATTTTCTGAAGCCAGAAAAGTTACCAGGTTTGCCACATCGGCTGGTTTCCCTAATCTTCCAACAGGTGTTTTATCGGCAATAAACCTACGGGCTTCTTCAGTGAGACCAGCTTTATCCAGCAATGGAGTTTCAATCACACCAGGGTTCACTACGTTTACTCTGATTCGCCGGCCAGCCAGTTCACGGGCCAGCGTTCTGGCAAGTGAATTCAGGGCCGCTTTGGAGGCGGAGAGAGCTGAAGTTCCCGGCATTCCTGCATTTGCATTGAGCGCCGATAAAATTGTGATGGAGCCACCATCCTTGATATATGGTAAAATGTATTGGATAGTGAAGAAGGCACCCTTAAAGTTGGTGTTCATGATTTTATCATACTCTTCTTCAGTTAATGCATCTGCAGGCCCCACGGCTGCAAAACCAGCGTTGATGAATAACGAATCTATTGTTCCAAACCTACCCTGTATATAATCTGCCAGTCTGCGTACTTCTTTTAAATCGCTCTGATCAGCTTTAAATCCTTCGGCAGGATGCCCGAGTGCATATACAGCCTGCTGTACTGCACCCGGATTTCGACCTGTTATCAAAACCTTTGCGCCTTTTTCTAAAAATGATGCTGCTGTTGTATATCCAATCCCGCTGTTACCACCAGTGATAACAACTATTTTATCTTTAAATGATGTCATTGATTTTAATTAGTTGAATTAGCCCAACAATGGATGTACAAACAACCCGCCATCGATATTATACTCTGCTCCGTTTATAAATTGTGCGTTATCTGATGCAAGAAATGTCACCAGCTTTGCTATTTCTGATGCTTCTGCTGATCTTCCTACCGGTACCGATTTTGCGAAATCCTTTCCAGCCACTACTTCTTCAGGAATACCTGCTTTAATGAGAATATCTGTTTTAACCGGACCAGGGTTTACTGTATTAACTCTGATTCTTCTGCTAACCAGTTCACGTGAAAGTGTTCGCCCGAATGCATTGAGGGCAGCTTTACTGGCATTGTAAACGATGGCGCCTGGCATACCACTTAAGGCATTTACGGAAGAAAGAAGGATAATTGTACCTCCGTCTTTTATTAAAGGAAGGAATTGTTGAATAGTAAAGAAAGCACCCTTAGTATTGATGTTCATTACTTCGTCAAAATTCTCTTCGGTCACTTCCGAGAAAGGCCCGATCTTCCCGGTGATACCTGCATTTACAAAGAGGATATCAATTTGCTTATATCGTTCATGTATAAACGCTGTAAGTTTTTTAGTATCGGCAAGGATACTTTGATCTGCGGTAAACGCCTCTGCCTGTGGTCCTAATGTTGCTGCGGCATTATTGATGGCAGCTTCATTGCGTCCTGTGATTATTACATTGGCGCCCTGTTCTATAAAGTCTTTGGCTGTAGCATATCCTATTCCACTATTTCCACCTGTTACAACAGCTATTTTATTTTCGAGTGATAACATTTATTGATTTATTTAAGTTTATCAATATTTAAACCCTTTAAAAAAGAGAATATAATTCTCTTCCATTCATTAATTTAAAAATATCAATATATTAATCTATAAAAAAAGCTTAGTGCTTTTGCCCGTATTGCACTTAGCTTAATTGAAGAAAGAACATCGACAGTTGTTTCATCATCTCTTTATTAAGAGTTAATTCAACTACTCGTCCGTTTTTGGTAGAATTAAGCACGCCACTGTCTACCAGAATTTTGACATGGTGAGAAACTGTTGGTTGTTTCAAGCATGTAAATTCACAAACATCACCACAAACCAGCGACCCTTTCCGAACTACTTCCATTAGTATGCTTAATCGATGTTTATCGGCGATGGCATTTGCTGCTTTTTCTATAACTGCTAAATCCATAACACAAATATAAGCACATTTTCGAAATATCGAAATATTTCGATAGATTTTTATTTTGAGATTTTTTAAAATGCTGAAACCTCGTTTCAATCGTAAATAGATAAATTGACGATTTCATAGTATTTACAGCAATTCTTATATTTTTTTCAACAATTCGAGGGCTTTATGTGAAATCATTCCAAAAAAGCCAGGAATAGTTTTTATTTTAGTCACCAAATCTGGAAAAAGTGAGTAAACCGATATTAGTTATAAAGTTTGGAACCGCATCCATAACACATCAAAACGGCGATCTTGATGAAACAGTTATTGCCGGCATTGCCCGTCAGGTTGCGGAATTACATGCCAATTATCATATAGTTTTAGTGTCGTCCGGTGCTGTGGCTGCCGGAAAGCAGTTCCTGCGCCATTATAATGGAACTATCAGTGAAAGAAAAGCTGCCGCCGCCATTGGAAATCCGCTACTTCTAAATAAATATAGCCGCTATTTTGCCCCCTATAATATTGCAGTAGCTCAAAGTCTGTGCGAGCGCCAGCATTTCTCCGATAGAAATCAGTTTTTACAATTAAAACGGACCTACGAAGAACTATGGGCCAGCAACATCATCCCGATAGCCAACGAAAATGATGTGGTAAGCAGCCTGGAATTAAAATTTTCAGATAACGATGAACTGGCTACACTGATTGCCGTTGGATTTGGAGCCTCCCTCCTGCTGTTTAGCACCTCCGTAGCCGGAGTGCTCGACAGAGAAGGAAAAGTAGTGCCCCAAATTGATGTAATTGATAAAGAAGCCCTGGGCCTTGCCGACAAAGAAAAATCGGCCCTCGGCCTCGGTGGAATGGTATCTAAATTAACCTTTGCACGATTAGCCACTCGTATGGGCATCCGTGTTGTCATTTTCGGAATCCGGACCGAAGACGGAATTCTGAATGCCATCAAAGGCAACACCGGTACTCTATGTCTCCCTCAGCCTTGCAGTATGCCAGCCCGTAAAAAATGGCTTGCAAGCGGAAGCCTGGTTACCGGACGCATTCAGGTTGATACAGGCGCCCAGGAAGCTTTAGAGAAAAGACACAGCCTCCTGGCCGTAGGTGTGAAAGCTGTACTTGAAAAGTTTGAATGCGGTGAGGTTATAGAAATAGTTAATGATACAAATATTGTAATTGCAGTAGGCAGAGCCAAAATTGCTTCCGATATACTGGAAGCCAATCATAGAGCTCAAAATATTGAGGTAGCACATGCCGATGATATTGTGCTGCTATAAAATTCTGATCTGATCATGGAAACGATACAACCTTTATTAGAAAAGGCCAGACAGGCAAGCATTTCGGTCAGGCAGCTTCCTGATTCACAAAAGCAGGCTTTACTCAAACACTTAGCTGCTGCGATTTTCGACAATACAGCCGCTATAATTGAAGCCAACAAAAAGGATCTCGACAGGATGTCGGATGCCGATCCGAAAAAAGACAGGTTACTACTAACTGAATCACGCATAGGTGATCTGGCAAATAGCTTGCACGAAATAGCTGCATTACCTGATCCCGCAAATGTTCTGTTATCCGAAAAAAGACTGGCAAATGGACTCCTGGTCCAGAAGAAATCAGTTCCTCTTGGCGTGGTTGGTGTTATCTACGAATCGAGACCCAATGTAACGATTGATGTAGCAGCTCTTTGCATACGCTCCGGAAATGGTTGTGTACTCAGAGGTGGCAGTGATGCTTTTGATACCAACACAATTCTTGTTCAAATTATACAAGCCTCACTAAAAGCATTTGGAGTAGACGAGCATGCAGTACAACTCTTACCTACAGATCGTAGTTTGGTCAATGAGCTACTTACTGCTGTTAAGTATATTGATATAATCATTCCCAGAGGTTCAGAACAATTAATTGAATTTGTAAGGGCTAATTCAAGGGTACCGGTTATTGAAACCGGAGCCGGAGTATGTCATACCTACATAGAAAAAACCGCGGATCTGGCCCAGGGCGCCACTATTGTAACCAATGCCAAAGTATCCAGACCTTCGGTTTGTAATGCTTTAGACACAGTATTGATCGATGCTCCTGTAGCTTCCGAGTTTCTTAAACTTCTATCCCCTCAGTTAGAAAAATTTGAAGTTGAAATTTTCGCCGACGAAATTTCCTATCCAATTTTGAAGGAACTGAAATATCCATATTTGGTAGCTGCAACCCCTGAGGATTTTGGTAGAGAGTTTCTTTCATTGAAATGTTCTGTCAAGGTAGTTGAGGATACGACAGCCGCTTTATCACATATCCAGCAATTCAGCAGCAAACATTCAGAAGCTATCATTACTAATGATGACGCTGCCAGTGAGCGCTTTTTAAATGAGGTAGATGCAGCAGCTGTATACCTGAATGCTTCCACAAGATTTACAGATGGAGGAGTATTTGGATTAGGCGCTGAAATAGGTATTTCAACACAGAAATTACATGCCCGCGGACCATTTGCTTTAGAAAAGCTGGTCACCGAAAAATGGTTTGTGTTTGGAAATGGGCAGATAAGATAGTTTAGGACTAAGCTATTGATACGGGTTGGCAGTGTCAATAGCTTAGGTATTATTACTTGTGTTTATACTCAGGACCTTACAATAGATTATTGACAGATCACATGATTCTTATCTAACCAGCAGATGTAAAAAAGTGCGTCCACTCTGAAACCATGAACTCTTTTTGTATGATCTATTCTCAGTTCAAATAATTGAACATCCTCTGTAAGCCCGGCTTTGAAATCACAATCAGGGTATTTGCTTCTTGGAATTATTGTTGGTGCCAGTCCTGTTTTATTATGCTTTCCTCCAGTATTCAATAAATCCTGCCAATTGTAGCGATGTAGTTTTTCGATAAACGTCCAAAACACCTTCATATCCTGTTTGCTCCAATCAGAAAAGCATTGATAGGTATGTTGAACAAATCTTATCGATGCAATAACACCAGCCTTATTTCCATCAAGTTTCCAGTCGTTAATATTAGATGCAAGTCTTGTAATTCTTGCTTTTTGTTGACCTATATTTGGCATAATTATTAACAGTTTACTATTCCATTTGCAGACTACTATAATATTCAATCATAGCTTCATGAGTAATTTTAGTATCGTTCTTTTCGTAAATTTGTAGTCCTCTTCTTGCCTCTATCCATGGAGGTTCACTATGAGTTAGTTTTTCGAGATACCCCGCAGAATGTTCTCCATAAACGAAATATACCTCCTCCAACAATTGATTAGTCGCAAATGGGAAATCAGTAACATCAGAAACTTCAAGACTATTTATTATTCCTTCCCTGCAGGTATCTTTAAATCTGTAAAATAAGCTGGGCACTACAGGTCCATGCACCCAGGCCTCAATTGGTTCGTCAAACAATGGTTTATTAAATTTTGTAAGATGCCAGGCCTGAGCATAGTAAACTAACTTCTGTAATTTCAGCGGAGAAATTGTATCTCCGGCATTTGTATTCAAATGGGCTAAAAACCAATCTGCTACTTTATTTGCGGTATAACTCATCAATGAAATTTTTATTTCCACTAAATATTCAATACTTGCTTTTCATTCTAATAGGGGAAAATCACTTTTGAGATTACTTAGGCTGTTATTTAACTCTTTATATCAATCAATATTTTCAAAACTACAATACCCTAAAAAAGAAGAACGAAAATACTATTATGGCTTATCGCCACAAAAAGCATTTTCGTTCATTTTGATTTTTATGCGATGGTTATTTGTTCATTTAAATATACATCCTGAATAGCATTCAGTAAAGCTGCTCCGTCAGCCATCGGGCGTTGGAAGGCTTTCCTTCCGGAAATCAGCCCTATGCCGCCTGCCCGCTTATTGACAACCGCCGTACGCACTGCATCCGCCAGATCAGCAGCCCCTGTTGATGCCCCACCGGAATTAATCAATCCCATTCTTCCCATATAGCAATTTGCTACCTGGTATCTGCATAAATCTATTGGATTATCGGAGGTCAGTTCTGTATAAATACGCTCGTCTAATTTCCCATATGAAGAAGTACCAGTATTGAGAGCTTTAAAACCTCCGTTATACATTGGTAGCTTTTGTTTGATAATATCTGCCTGAATGGTTACGCCCAAATGATTGGCCTGCCCTGTAAGATCGGCCGATAAATCATAGTCCACATCCTTCTTAAACGCATCATTACGAAGATAGCACCAAAGTATTGTAGCCATTCCCAATTCATGCGCTCTTTCAAATGCCTGGGCAACTTCCACTATCTGCCTGTCGGATTCTTCAGAGCCAAAGTATATCGTTGCGCCAACTGCTACTGCTCCCAGGTTCCAGGCTTCTTCTACCGTTCCGTACATTATCTGATCGAACTTATTCGGATAAGTAAGCAGCTCATTATGATTAATCTTAACGATAAAGGGTATACGATGTGCATATTTACGTGAAACCGCCGAAAGTACGCCAAACGTAGAGGCTACAGCGTTACATCCTCCTTCTATCGCCAGCTTTACAATATTTTCGGGATCGAAATATGCAGGATTCTTCGCAAAGGAAGCCCCACCACTATGCTCAACTCCCTGGTCGACCGGCAATATCGATACATAGCCGGTTTCTGCTAACCTGCCATGCCCGAAGATCTGACCTAAACTTCTTAATACCTGTGGATTGCGGCTGGTAGTCTGATAAATACGATTCACCGTATCAGGGCCCGGTAGATGCAACATCGATTTATCTATAGTCCTGCTCTGGTGATTTAAAAGGGTTTCACTTTCCTTCCCTAACAATTCACTGATCTTGTCTAATGATAACATAAGCATTGCTATTTAGAAATCAACAAAACAATTTAATAAGGTGTAGGACCCGGAGATTTTGGCACATCTTCCCGCTCCTCAGAAACCATTTCCGTACTTTCAAATGCCCCGCCCGAACCATCATGTATTATGGGTTCTTCTCTCTCTTTCTTTTCTGTTTTTTCAGGGGCTTCTGTAGCAGGTCGATTATCTTTCTCCATACAAACAAATATACATAATCCTAAAGAAGAGACATTTCATTAATCGTTCTTATAATTTATTCATAATATCAATATCCTCACCCTTTTGTTAATTTTCTTATAAGCAAACACCTCAGGAGTAGGATCAGCGTTTCTAATTTTCTATATTTGCCCCCCAGAAAATAGAAAAAGAGAAAATATGACTGAGATCGCAATTATTCGTCATGGTACTACTTCCTGGAATAAAGCAGGCCGACTACAAGGATATTCAGATATTCCGCTGGATGAAGAAGGCATTGCACAAGCCATGAAACTAGGTCAACGCCTGAGCAGCGAAAATTGGGATCTGATATTTTCCAGCCACCTGATCCGTGCCCGCCAAACCGCCGCTATTATCGCTCAGGAATTAAAACTCAACAGCGTAATTGAAGATAAAAGAATCGGAGAAGCAGGCGGTGGACTCATCGAAGGCACCACTGAAGAAGAAAGGCTCAGTAAATGGGGCGCCAACTGGAAACAATTAGATTTAGGCATGGAGCCCAGAGAATCTGTTGTAAACCGGGGCCTATCCTTTCTCCAGGAAATAAGTGCCGAAAATAAGGGCAAAAAAATAGTTTTAGTTACCCATGGCAGCTTTATACGCCAATTGCTAGATACTATTGTTCCAGCTCTGAACCCTACTCCAGCAATGAAAAACACGTCATTCACCAGACTTTTACGATTGGATGACAGTTGGAACTGCGAACTATTTAACTGTATTAGACATCTTGATTAACCTATCAAGATATTGTTAAAAAACTGCCTGTACCATTTATGAACTTTGTGACTTTAGTCATGAGGGTTATATTTGTTACCCATGAAATTATTGTTAATAGAAGATGAACCTGCTGTAGTATCAGTCATCACCCGCGGGCTTACCGAAGCCGGATATGAGGTTAGTGTTGCCCCCGATGGCAATAGCGGGTTTCAGATGGCCCTGAATAATACAAACTTCCGGTTAATTATATTAGACGTCATGCTACCAGGCATGAATGGTATTGAAGTATGCAGATCTCTCCGTCAATCGCAGATAGATACGCCTATTTTAATGCTGACCGCCCTTGGCACTACCGAAAATATAGTAATGGGATTGGATTCCGGCGCCGATGACTACCTGCTGAAACCTTTCAAACTACAGGAACTGGAAGCACGTATCCGTAGCCTGTTAAGACGCAAAAACGGAAATGATACACCCGTACCCGTTATCAGCACAGCTGCCCTTCTTAGCCTGTCGGACCTCTCTCTGAATACAGATACCAAAGCGGCCAGCAGAAATGGGAAAAGTATTCCGCTTACTGCTACCGAATACAGGTTGTTAGAATACCTGCTTAAAAATCCTCGTAAAGTATTATCCCGGCTCGAAATTCTGGAACACGTATGGGGTATAGAATTCAATATGAATACTAAAGTAGTGGATGTCTATATTAATTATCTGAGAAAAAAAATAAATAAACATAACCCAACTGAACTTATTCATACAGTAGTAGGATTAGGTTATATGTTGAAAGAAACCAAACTGGATGAGGATACGCACTAAAATATTAATGGTATTTGCAGGCCTGACTATTTCTACCATCCTGATGATGAGTATATTGGTGTATTATTTTGCCAATCAGCACTCCTTTGAGGATTTTTATAAACGCCTGGAAATACGTGCATATCTGGCCGCCAAAGCCACTCTTCCCAATTACGAATCTGATAGTGCCATTTACAATGAGATCAGAGATGAACATCTTGAAAAACTCCCTGCAGAAAAGGAATACTTTCTGTCGGTAAATACCAATGGTGCCGTAGCTACCAATGAGCAACTGGATCTGCCCCCCACCTTTTACCAGCAGGTTATCCGGGAAAGTAAAGCTACCCACCGCGAAGGTGACAGGTTCTTTGAAGGCGTCTTATATAAAAGCAAGCAGGGCCTTTATATTGTAATTGTTTCTGCTATTAATCAATATAGTATTGAATATCTTTCCTGGTTACGAAAAATATTATTTATCTGTTCGCTGGCTTCCAGCATCATTTTTATAACTGCAGGCATCTTCTTCTCTAAATATATTCTAAAGCCTATCAGGCAAATGATGATGCAGGTTAAAAGTATCAGCTCCAGAAACCTACACCTACGGTTAAACGTAGATAATAGTAAGGATGAAATTACCGACCTGGCAGATACATTTAATAATATGCTCGACCGGCTTGAAACGGCCTTTGAAACTCAAAATAACTTCGTCAGCAATGCATCACATGAATTAGGAACTCCCCTGACCGCAATCATCGGAGAAGCAGAATTAGCTTTAAATAAGGAAAGAACTTCTGAAACCTATATCTACTCTCTTCAAAATATTCTTAGCGAAGCAGAGCGACTGGAACATATTACCAGAAGCTTATTACACCTTGCCCAGACAGGATTTGATGGTAAAAAACAGGAATGGGAATTTATCCGCACAGATGAGCTCCTGTTCACCGCGAAACAGACCATTGATAAGATGTATCCCGATAACCATGTTGAAATAGATTATAGCTTGTTTCCGGAAGAAGAAGAAAAACTTCAGATTTCGGGTAATATGCAGTTATTAGAACTGGCTCTTACCAATATAATCGTCAATGCCATAAAATACTCCGGTAATAAACCTGTTTCTGTAGCATTGGCAGCTACAGAAAAGAAAAACATCTTTATTATAAAAGATATGGGCATTGGTATTCCACCCGAAGATCTGCCTTATATTTTCTCTCCTTTCTTCCGTGCTTCCAATACTTCATCCTTTAAAGGATATGGAATTGGACTGCCCCTGGCTATGAATATTATCAGAATGCATAAAGGCGATATTATTGTTAACAGCGAGGTAAACGAGGGAACAGAGATCAGAGTGGAACTTCCACTGTAGAACCTGCTTTCTTACCGAATTCTTACCAGATTTTTACAGCCTTTTAATTCCGCTCTTACTGGTTACTTATTTCACGATAATAATTTTGTCGTATAAAAGTTACCAGATATGAAAAATATACTCATTCCTACAGACTTTTCAATTCGCTCATTAAGTTATGTGCACAACATTGTAGCCCAGCATCCGGGAGAAAAGTTGAATATCATTTTTATGCATGCACTGGAAATGCCCGATTCATTGTTTGATCTGGTGACCTATACCCGTAATAGCAGGCATATAGAATTGATTTCATCAGATTTCCAGGATGGATGCGAGATTATCAGAAATAAATATTCTTCCGCCATTAATCAGTTAAAGATTGAATTCTTTCATGGTAGTACTAAAGCGGCATTAAGACATTTCCTCATTGCGCAGAATATTGATCTGATTATTCAACCGGCCGATCATGATTTTAATGCTCCTTCCAAAAGAAGTTATGATCCGGAGAAGCTGTTGAATAAATGTAACTATCCCAAAATGAGGATACAGATGCAGCGCAGGAAGTTCATTACCGACAGGTCAACAATCTCTGCGCTATTACTAGCTGAATAAAACACATTGTTATGTTACTTAAAAAGAACATTCCCTTAAAGTATGTTTTCGGTAAAATTAAAGTAGAGATGTTGTTGGTAACCATCTATACCCTCGCCATCAATTTGCTTTATTACCGATATGATTTCACCAGTCTGGTGATCCCACTGGCTGTACCTATGGTATTAGGAACAGTATTATCGCTACTCCTTGCCTTCAGATCTAACCAGGCATATGACAGATGGTGGGAAGCCAGAACAATCTGGGGAGCCATAGTAAATGATTCGCGTTCACTGACCAGACAGATTCTGTGCTTAATGGACAGTACTTACCAATCGGAAGAACTGACAGAGTTCCAGGAACGCATGGTAAAGCGACAGGCAGCATGGTGCTATAGCCTTGGACAATCGTTACGGAAGACTGATCCCCTCAAAGGTTTGGAAAGATTATTAAGCAGAAGGGAATTAAACTATGTGATGAGATATGATAATGTACCGGCTGCCTTGTTGCTTTTACACGGTAAGGATCTGAAGTTTGCTTTGGAACAAGGATGGATCAATCAATACCAGCAGGTAGAAATTGATAAAACCTTATCGAGGCTCTGCGATGCTATGGGTAAATGCGAAAGAATCAAAAATACCGTGTTTCCGGCCACCTATAGCCTGTACACCCATTTCACCTTGATATTCTTTATACTGTTATTGCCATTTGCATTGATAGATGTATTAGGCTTCATGGAAATTCCGATTGTAGTTGCCATTGCATCATCCTTTTTATTAATTGAAAAGATGGGCATCAACCTACAGGATCCATTCGAAAATAAACCTACAGATACACCAGTAACAACAATCGCAAGGAATATAGAGAAAGATTTGAGACAGCAGTTACATGAACAGTATAACACACCAGAGGAACAGTTAGAAGTTGGCCGATTCTATGTGTTATAAACTATTGATTTGTGTTTAAGGCGCCCTCTCCCACAGGGCCCGTAATTTATAGCGTAAAAAATGGCCCCGGTATCAACCGGGGCTTATTATTTTACTGGTCTACCAGTTCTTTTTAGATAGGTGGCAACCAAGGTTAATTTATTTACTGATTAGCTCCAAAATAATTAGGAAAATAATATTCATTTAAAGCAAATTCAACACGAAACCTTTATAAATAGGCTTCTTACTCATATAAACAGATTAATTGCCGGAGTATTGAAAAAAGAATTAATGATTATCAATCTCCATATTAAACAAAAATCATTTATCAGTGTTCTTATGAGTTAGCTATTCAATCGGAAACCAGGATAGCCCTAACTGATTCACTAAAAAAATTAAGTTATGAAACTTGTACATTATTGTCTGTTAGCTGCCCTATTTGTAGGCGCTGCTTGTCAGAATCCTCAAAAGCACGATGAAAAAATGGCGGAACAAAAAGCCGACGAAGCCACTCAATCTGCACAGGCTTCCGCTATGCACGAAGCAGCCAGCGATGCTAATGCTGCCAATGCCGCTGTAGCAGCTGTTCAATCAGCTATAAATGCTGCTATGTCTAAAATTCCAATGCCAGAATTTAAAAAGAATAATGCTAAAATGCTGGCTGAAGACTTTCACAAATACCTTTCAGAACTGGTAAATGCCAATAGCGGTAAAAAAGCCGGTGAATACATGGATAAACTGAATTCGCTCAGAGATGAATACAATAAAAAAGTAGCAGCTGAGAAAATTGATGCTGAAGATAAAGCTAAACTCGAAAAATACTACAATGATATGATCAACGCTGTTCAAACAGCGGCACCATAACAATTCAAATAGGTTTTATTTCTTTTGCTCAGGCGCTTCCAAAAGAGGCGCCTTATTTATCTCTGAAATCAAAGGGGCACGGGCAAGGCCCATCAATACCTAAAACTTCTGGTGTATGATCTGAGAACCCATTGAAATAAATGGAAAAAATAATTCCAACTATTAATACAGATAAAGCAGTTAGCATCATTAATCTATATAACTCCTTTTTTCTATAAAACAGAAAGAAAACAACCAAATACAATGACCCTACTATAGCTAATGTATGTGCTAAATAGTCGAATATTATAGTACAACTATCCATAGGTGCATAGGCGATTAAAAGCCCAAAGAACATAGCTATCCCCCATAAAAAAACAATTAAAATCAGTTTCTTCATGTTGCCGGTTTTATCTCTTTTAAATTTCCTTTCACATAAAAACCTTTCAATGGCAATTTCCTGTTTTCATACAAAATCTGAAAGGCTGGCGTATCATATGTAGTAAATTCATTTTTATTATTTCCAACTAAAAACATTGCCAGTTTTATAGTGCCATAATAATACTGCAGCTCACCTTTATAAATAGTAGGAGAAGTATTGATGATATATTGAACAGATGACTTTTTCACATACGCTCCTTCAAAATTGCAGAAGGCTTGCGGATCATCAATACCAAAGGAAGTTTTGGATAAAGCCTCCCAGATTGATAAAGAAGAATCCGGGCATGGCTGGAATAATTTTGCACCGTCTAAGTTGATAATATAACCAGAAATAACAACATCCAGACTATCATTAGATTTGCTCTTTCTTTGCTCAAAACCTGATTGAATACCAATTAGAACAACAAGTAAAAATGTAAATAAAGCTTTCATAAGAAATTTCATATCGCTCCGCTAAACTTATCGACATACCACCTCAGTATGAAATTTTTAAAGGTTTATGCATAGCCTAATAGCAACCGGATAGGGATAAAATAAATAAACATTGCCAATGTAGTGAAGAAATTCCTATTTCTCAAAATGCTTCCAGACTAAAGCTGATATTGACCTGATGAGCATAACAGCTTCATTGTCGTCTGTCCACCTTTGATCCTGAATATCTTTGGTACCTACATACAAAACATAATCTCCATGTGGTGCATTCACCAGCAGCACTTCCGACTTCGAATCATCTACCGACCCGGTTTTGGCAGCAACCTGGATATAAGCAGGAATTTGCGCAACAGCCTGTTCATCATAATATCCCTTCGTCATTAAACGATACATTCTGTCACTCGCTTTAGGACTAACTACCTCGCCCCTACGAATTTTAACCAAAAGTGCCGCCATCTCCCTGGGAGTGGTTTGCCCCCAACCATATATCTTTCTGATTGCCTCTCTGCCCGGTGTGCGGGAATTGACCCTCGTATCCTTTAACCCATATTGTTCCATCAGTTTATTGACAGTTGCCCCTCCGCCTGCCAGATCCTGATTCCATAAGGATGAGGTATTATCGCTGTACGACATCATTAAAGCAGCCAGCACACTCAATTCTGTTTTGGTACTGTCTTTAAAGAATTGCATGATTCCAGACCCTCCATACCTGATAGAATCCCTATATAACATAGGCTGATGATATTGTAATTCACCTTTATCAATTTTATCGAATAACCCTACCAGCAAAGGGATTTTTACAATACTGGCTGTAGGAAAGACAGTATCTGCATTTATAGCCGCAAACCTGCCTGTGGAAAGCTGACATACATAAATACCTGCAAAGCCTTTAAACTGACTAACTGTTTCTTCCAATTTCTTTTGCAAAACCTTATCGTGCTTCAACTTCTTTTGGGCATAGGTAAAAACAGGCAACAATAGTAACAGGGTAAATATTTGAAACTTTTTCATTCCAACAAAATAAGCTATCGATATAAAAAAACAAAGAAGGATAATAACTGGTGTGGGAAAATCCATATATCCTATGTTTGAACGTTAGGATTTCGATGTGTAAAAGATAATTGATATCTTAGGAGAAGGAAGTTAATATTCATTTGTGATGATGAAATATCTTACTATTCCACCTGCTCCAAGATTCAGGGAGATTATAAGATCCTATTGGTTATTGGAAAGTGATGAACCTTATACTCATCACTCTATGGCTGATATGTGTCCTGAATTATTATTTCATTATGATGGCCGTTTCAATGAGATATTTAAAAACGGTAAGCAGGAAAGTTCATTTACCGCAGGAATTCACGGTCAAAGTCGTGTTATCCGGCAATTTCACATAACCAGCGGATTTGGAATGTTTGGGGTATATTTCTATCCACATGCTATTCCCCTCCTTTTCAATATTCCGGCAAGCGACCTAACCAATCAGGTGCCTGAACTATCGTTACTTTTGAAGTCAACCGGCCTAGCATTGGAAGAAAAGATAGCGGCTGCTCATACCCTCCCTGAACGAATAGCTATTATTGAACAATTTGTTGATGAACAGCTGGCCAGGCAGTATGATGAATTACCTATCTTTCGGGCTATCAGACAAATAATTGCAACAAGAGGGCTAATCAATGTTAAATCGGTATCTGAGCAATATTACTTATCTGAGCGACAGTTTGAAAGGCAGTTTAATTACTTTGCAGGTTTTTCGCCCAAGTTGTTTGCCAGAATTACCAGGTTTAATCATGCCGTTAAACAATATGGCAGCAAGGGCAAATCACTTACGGAAATAGCCTTGGAATGCGGGTATTACGACCAATCTCACTTTATTCATGATTTTAAAGAGTTTTCCGGACTTCAGCCCAAAGTGTTTTTTGCTGGTAAATCACCTGCCACAACCTGGATGGAAGAATGATTGTCGGATTTTTCCAATTTGGTTAGCTTATTCCCGAATAATTTTACATCATTGTTTTACTTAAATAATTAAGTTATGAAAGTACCAGCAGGACATCAAACTGTAATGCCTTATTTGATTCTTAACGATGCAAAAGGATTTATGGAGTTTACTAAGGAAGTATTCAATGCGAAGGTTACGCATGAAGATTATCACGATTCAGGGATTTTGAGACATGGAGAAATTCAGATTGGCAATAGTACTATTATGTTTGGTAATGTGCTTCCTGAATGGGGCTCAGCGCCGGCAGGGCTGTTTGTATATGTAGAAAATGCTGATGAAACCTATAACCTTGCCTTAAAACATGGCGCCATCAAAATTATGGAGCCGGCAGACCACCCTTATGGCAGAAGTTGTGGGGTTAAGGATGCCAATGAAAATACCTGGTGGATCACTTCGCTTTAATGAATATATTTGCACCTCTTTTTTGATGCAAATATTTAGATGAAATGAGAAAGCTATTTCTGCTACTGTTAATTTTTTCCAGCAAAATTGTTGCCGCCCAGGACTTCCCGGATATGCGTAGCTGGGCTATTTATGGAGATAGTACCGAACGTTATATCTTCTCCGATACAGCTTTTATACGCAGTTCGCCAGACACAAAGCAACCCCCTATTGATACGTTGCTGGCAGGTGATAATATCCTGGTTCTAAATGTGACCAATAAGCCACTGACGATCCGAGGAATTAAAGGCCCGTGGTTAAAAATCAACTACACGAAAAACGGAGAACAAAAGAATGGTTATGTATGGCAGGGCCTAATTAGTTGTGCCCCTCTACGCCGGGGAGATACCAAGTTTGTATATGGAATTGAGAGAAGAGCAGATAGTATAGCAATAGATGGCAAAAAAAGGGATACCATTCCTCAGTTCCTGGTTCGCTTGAAGGTGGTTCAGAATGGAAAGATCATTACTAAATCCTCGCTCATAGTTAGTGATGATGAAAGTGCTAATTTCAGTGGTGGTAAAATAATGAGTGGGATGGGCTTGTCTAATGTTCAGAACATTATTATTCTTTCCTTTAGTGGAGAAGCATGTGGAATTCCAACTTATGACTACTATTTTGCATGGACAGCAGACAGTAAACTGGTGCAGCTTCCACACAAAACATCTATAGGAGATGCAGATGTATTTTATCATTCTGAAAATTTCATCTTCCCAAATGAGAAAAATGGGAAACCTGATTTAATTGTTTGGGAAATGTCTACCGAAGAAGCAACAGAGAAAGTAGACAAAAACGGTTTGAGCATTATGAAAGTAACAGGAAGAGGTAAAACTACCTATCAGTGGGATGGAGTGAATGGAACAATTACTGAGATCAAAGGTAAATAATATAAGTATCGTAAATTTAAGGGAACGAGGGATAGTTCATCTATCTCCCGTTCCCTTTTTCGTTTCCATTAATTAACTTTAGTGTGTCCAAATATTTTCAATCATGGAAAACCGTGCCTCATCGAATACCCGAATAATAAAAGCTACACCAGAGCAGCTCTATCATGCTTTTACAGACCCATTGATATTAGAACGTTTCCTGGCCCCAGGTGATATGATTGCGCAAATCCACTCATTCAATTTACGGGTTGGCGGAGGCTATAGTATGTCGCTCTTTTACCCTGCAACTGACCAGAAGAGCCAAGGCAAATCAGGAGCGAAAGAAGACCGCTTTACCTCTAAATTCATTGAATTACAGCCATTCCATAAGATCACTACTGCTACTCAATTTGATACGGAAGAGGAAGCATTTAAAGGCGAAATGACTATGACAGTGTTGTTTACACCTGTTGATGAGAAGCATACTAAAATCTCTATTAGCTTCAACAATATACCGGATGGTATAAGAATAGAAGATAATGAAAAAGGTACCGAACTGACGCTCAACAAACTTACTTCTCTGTTTGAAGATTAGCTATACAAATGTAGTTTATGGTATAAACCAAATTATTTTATGAATATTTATTCGTAAAATAATTATTGCTCCTGCTTTTCTATAGCTGTCATAAAAGTAACAGCTTCACCCACATCAGTTAATGGAATTGATATACTGTAATTAATTACAATCCGTTCGTAATTTTGAATTGTAAAAACGGGAAACATTAATGCTCCATATTCTCTCAGATAGGTTGGAAGACTATCAGTAAATACTATTTTCTGAATAATAGTATCAAGAATAACCTTATTATTTGAAGCAACTTTTAAAGTTGATTCAAAGTTATGAGTAATGAAATTTTTCAGTCCATAAATCTGTGTATATTTTGCAGGAATACGTAGAGTACTATCATGTAAGCAATAATGACGAAATGAAATTTCTATATTCTTATTGCCGATCATTACTAAAGTATCTATACGTACAGTATCATTATATCTCTTTATACATGATTTATAGAAATCCATTAACTCAGCATCTTCCTCCAGTACAGTATTTACACTATTCATTACCATTGTTTGTATTGAATCCTTATTGCCAGTGCTGTTTTTAGTGGCCACTTTAGTAGAACTATCGCATGCAACTACTGATAACAGGCAAATAAAAATAATTACAACTCTAATATTTTTTTGTGCTGAAGAGAAACATTTGATAAAAAATGCAGTTATTAATTTAGCATAGGGAATTGACATTGGCATTGTACCTCGATTTATTAAACTCCATTAATTTATAAAAAAACTATTCAAAATCTATATTCAGACCTTTTTGTACTTTAGCAGTTGATTATCAGCAAGGAAATTAGTTAACAATTGTTCATTGATTCAGACTTCAGGACAAAATAATTTTGCAAAGATGAAACCATTATTTGTTTTACTTGGAGTATTTATTATATCATTGATTATCACATTTTTACTTAATGGCAATCCGGATTACAAGTTCTCGGGTAAACTAGCATTGTCTATAATGCTCCTATTTACAGCTATCGGACATTTTGCTTTTACAAAAGGTATGTCTATGATGCTGCCAGATTTTATTCCCTTCCGGGTTCAACTAATCTACTTAACCGGATTTATAGAAATAGCTGCAGCTATAGGGATTTTTATTCCTGCCCTAAGAACAATTACAGGAATACTACTGATCATATTTTTCATATTAATCCTGCCATCCAATATAAATGCAGCTATTAAACACCTCAACTACGAAACTGGAACTTTCGATGGGAAAGGGCTTTCCTATCTGTGGTTTCGTATACCCTTTCAGGTGCTTTTAATTATCTGGACTTATTTCTTCGTAGTAAAATAAGCGATTTCCTATTTATTGGTTTGGGCATTCAACCATTCTATAATATCATTCATTACCACTTCTTTGTCAACATCATTTAACAGGTCGTGATAATGTCCTTCATAGAGCTTTATTGTCTTGTCGTCTGATGAGGCATTATCATAAAAGTATTTGCTGCCTTCAGGCTTTGTAGCCTTATCGGCCGTACCATGCAGAATGAGAAGAGGCAGATTAATGGTGGCCACTTCTGATTTAATCCTTTCATCCGCCAGGGCAAGTTGTTCTACCGTTTTGGTAGGCTGCACTTCATGGGCAATGAGAGGGTCGTTATTCATAAAATCAACCACGTCGGGATTCCGGGAGAAATCTTCATTCTTCAGTTTCAGTACATGAGCATGTGGGAAAATATGGCTCAATCCTTTCAAAACTGCAATGGCAAAATCGGGTGCAGGAACCTGAAATGCAAAGCTCTCACAGATGAAACCATTCAGCTTTTCCTGATGCTCTAATGAATAAACGGTAGACATAACCCCTCCGGCACTGTGTCCTAATAAAAAGGTTGGCAAACCAGGTTGAGCTGCCTGAGCAATATCTATCAATTTATCTAGATCAGATATCCAAACATTATACTCTGCAATATAATAGCGTTCACCATCGGATTTTCCTCTTCCGGGGAAGTCGAGTGCATAGACTTCATAACCCTGTGAGGTTAATTGTTCTGCAGCCCATTGATAATAACCACTGTGCGAGTTAAACCCATGTGCAATAACTACCAGGCCTTTGGGCTCGTTTAAAGATTTCCAGTTCCTGTAAAATACTTTCGTTCCATCTTCAGTAATGAAAGTATCTGTTTGGGGTTGAATGTTTGAAGCCATTTTAATACACTTTTAAATATTTGAAGTTTAGATAGTTGTGTTAAAGGGGGATTGTTAGTCTATTGTCTATAATAATCGGGGCTGATACTATCAATATAATGTTTTTAAATCTAAACTTGTTTAATACCTGAAATATTTCATGTACGGTTAACCTACTTTAAGACTTCAGAAAAGAACTTGCTTAATAATTTAGCTGCAATTTCAGGGTCATAAATAAAGCCATGTGTGCCTTCCTTTATTGTTTCAAATTTCCAGCCTTCCGCTTTAGATTTATTTTCTTTGTATACCCTGGCTACCTCGTTATATTTGAAGGCTTCATCATCCTTCGAGTGGATGGTATATAATGGATGTTTTGATGTTATATTTTCAAAATTTATTGCTCCGATTTTTAGAATAGGATTGGCAGAAAATGCATAAAATGCTCTAAAAGGCGTTTCTTTTTGTGATGCAAACCAAAATGCAGCAGTGCCACCATTCGACATTCCACCAAGATATATTCTCTCTTTATTGACATTATATTTTGCTTCTACCATTCTTACAACGGTAAATACATTTTCAAATGCTTTTTCCTGGTTAACCCATCCAAAATCCTTCTTGGCAAATGGATAGATAATAATACTTTGAAACTGCTCTCCTATGGAGAATATTGGTTCCTTTCTGACATCAGAACTCTTATAGAAAAATTCATTGACGGAAACCACCCCACCATGAAGGAAAACTATTGCCGGATAAGAGGTAGCTGGATTATATCCTTTAGGTACATATACAATATAAGGAACCTCCAGTTCATCTACCTTTGTAAAATAGAGAGCGAAGCCTTCTGAAGCCTTTTGAAATGGCACTTGTGCCTGTATCTGATGGTCAACAATCTCTTTATTCCAGGCTGCTGCATCTTCCTTTTTCTTCTTTTCGCTTTCAGCCAAACGCAGCTTCATATCCTTTAACACAGATAGAAAAGCTTCCGTTCCGAATATGTTTTTGAAAGATTCATTTGTTTCCAAAAAAGAGATTTCTTCCTGATTGGTACCAAGACCAAGATCATAACTTTTCTTCAACCATTTAAGCGCTAACGGGATGTCATTACAATTAGCAGCAGCACTAACTCCGCTTATATAATCATATGGGCCAATTTTTGATTTTTTAGTGAAGGCTATTTTCAAATCAGATAAGGCCGCGCAATAGTCTTTTTTATTTAAGTTACTGGCTGCGCTGGCTCTAAGCTCATCGTAGGTTTGGGAAAATGCGAGATTACAAAACAATAGACACGGAAATAGTAAAATTTTCATACATGATTTTTGAAACCAATGAAATATCTGATCATAAAATACAGGTCATTTTCAACTTTACAAAATATTAAATTCCATCAGGGAAATCGGTAAAATCTATGGTCTCAACGTTATTATGTTGGTAATTGCTGTGGACAAATTTGTCTATCTTTACTTATCATTTATAATATTTTATTGAAAATGAATGCAATAGCTCGATAGCTACTTTAGTAATCATTAACATTTGTCTAAAAAATGGAACCAATAATAACCCTACAATCATTCAAAACAATTTCCAATCAGGAAAACCTAATTGTTTTCGATGTAAGAGTCGGAAAAGATGCTTATCAGAATTACCTTTCCAAACATCTGAAGAATGCCCGGTTTGTGAATCTTGATAAAGATCTGGCAGCTGTTCCTGAAAATGCAGCCAACGGTGGTAGGCATCCTTTACCTGCCATAGAAGATTTTCGAAAATTATTGGAGGAGTCCGGTGTTTCAGAAAACTCACACATTGTTGTTTACGATGATAAAAATGGGGCTAATGCAGCTGCACGACTTTGGTGGATGTTAAAGGCTTTCGGGTTAAAAAATGTTCAGGTACTGGATGGAGGATTTCAGGCAGCAGAAAAAGCGGATTTGGAGTTTTCTCAAGGAGAAGAATCTTTTGAAAAAGGAAATCTAAGCAAAAGAGACGCCTGGTCACTACCGCTTTCAAGCATTGAAGAAGTTGAAAAAGAGATAGCAAATCAAACAGCAGTAGTTATTGATGTTCGGGATGCCTATCGCTATCGTGGAGAATCAGAACCCATTGATCTGGTAGCAGGCCACATACCTGGAGCTATCAATATCCCGTTTTCTGAGAATCTTGATGAGAACGGAAACTTCCTCGTTCCTCAGGTTTTAAAGGACAAATATTCCGGCTTATTGTCTGGCAAACCGGAAAAGCTGATTGTTCACTGTGGCTCAGGTGTTACTGCCTGCCATACAATTCTGGCTCTGACATCTGCCGGCTTTGAAGTTCCGAATTTGTATGTAGGCTCCTGGAGTGAATGGAGCAGAAGAGATAAACCGGTTGCCAAAGAAATATAGACAACATGAAACTATCAGGGATTATTAAGTAATTCTCTGATAGTTTCATCCTTTTAGCATTAATTAATTGGCTTGCGGTTTCTCTTGAATTAAGTATCAATAATTATTACGTAGTAGATAACTTCAATTTCGTATACCTAAGCAGTATAGAAAATATTCTTACATAGCAACCTACATTTCTATCCCCCAAAATTCCACTGCAGAAATACTTCATTTTCCACAGGTATATTTCAGATAGCAATTTTGCTAAGATTCAAAAAACTATTTATGGAAGTTACCGCTTTTTCAACCACACAACCGATTACAGCCGACCAGGCCGCAAACATTCTGGAAACCCGAACTACTATTACAGATCAGCTTCGTGCAGCCACCATGAATGCTGCAAAGCAATTAGGCTCAACTCATGAGCATTATGTACAAGGACAACAAAATGCATTTCTGTTCGACTTACAGCAGCTTATTAGTATGGCTAAGGATGCAGAATATCTTATGGTAGTAATGGGCGCCCATCCTGAAAATGATGGTGGATTTAAAAAAGGTGATCCAACAGTTATGCTGGTACCTTGTAATACTGAAAATATTAAGGAACAGGATGCTTCCGGCAAAACAATAAAAATGTCTTTCCCTGATACCGGAGATGATGATCCTATCGGATTAGAACATCCTCCTATTCTTACTATTCTGGGATTTGGATTCTAGATATTGAAAGTTAGTAGCCAGGCTACTAACTTTCCTCCATCCTCTTATTTCTTTGAATAAAAATCAATTATCCCTTTTCTTCAAAACTTACTATCTCTTTATTTACTTCATCCAATAATTGCTTTTCGGTTGGTAAGTAAAGCTCATACTTACTTGCAAAAATTTGTTTTTGCCCTACTGGCAGGGTGAATTTTACTACAGCATCATTTTTACTCGCACAAAGTAAAATACCAATAGTATCATTTTCATGTGGTAGTTTCTCAATTCGATCGTAATAGTTTACATACATCTGCAGTTGCCCAATGTCCTGATGGGTTAGTTTATGGGTTTTTATTTCAATGACTACAAAGCACTGAAGGAGTCGGTTATAACATACCAGATCTACATAGAACTCATCGCCTTCAATATGGATTCGCTTTTGCCTCGACACGAATGAAAATCCATTTCCCAATTCCAATAAGAAATCCTGTAAATGTGTGATAATAGCGCTTTCCAAATCTTTCTCATAATATGAAGCTTCCCGCTTCATTCCCAAAAATTCCAACAACATAGGATCTTTGATAATCTCTTTGGCATCAGAAGGGAGTTTTTCCTTTTTAGCTACTGCCAGCACACTTTCTTTATCGTTGCTCATCAAAAGACGTTCATAAAGATTGCTATCTACCTGACGTTGCAACTGGCGTACTGTCCAGTTATTCTTTACAGTTTCAGCAATATAAAATTCCCTTTGTTCTTGATTTTCAATTACTAAAAGTAATTTATATTGGCTCCAGCTCAATTGTGCATACAGTGTATGCACAATTGGAAAAGTACGGTAAAACTGTCTATAGAGATTGATTTGCCTTACTGAAAAGCCACTACCAAATTCCGGTTGTAATTGCCCTGAAAGATATTTTATAAGCTGGGAACCATAATCTGCGCGGTCTTTTCCCTCCTGTTCTTCTTCAAAAATACGTTTACCGATATGCCAGTACATCAGGGTTCTCTGATGATCTATTGCGCGAATGGCATTTTCTCTTGAATTTGAAATGATTGATTTGATGTCTGTAATAAAGGATTGGTTGATCAACATAATTTATGGTTTTAACAAGTTTGTATTGATTAGAAAATTCTCCATTTTTAAAGCCATGTATCAATTGAAGCATGGTTCTGTGTTTTGCATAGTGGGTTAACAGACCTCGTTAAAAGTGACTACAGTCATAGCGTTCCCAAATAACAAAGCAGCGATACAAATTCTTTCGAATTTCTATCGCTGCTTTAGTAATATGTCGGAAGCCTGTTTACTCCTCCGAGTAGTTAAAATTAAAAAAAACTTCAAACATAATCTAAAGGTTTTATTTTTCTACGTAATGTCAGGGAGCATCATGGAAACCTTGATTCTACTTTTAATTTTTTTTTAGACTATTTAAATAAATGATAATTATCTAATCATAAAATAAAAATAGATGATTATGTGATACAGATAAAATAACACCACATCAGCTCTAATACATTTAAAAATTAAAATAAATTAAGCCGATATGGCTGCACAACCTTTAGATTATTCTCTTGTTTTAGGTCTTATCGGGTCAATATATCCTATGAAAATTTTAATAGTAGCAAAATAAAAGTCCAAAATGAAATTATGGGATTAATCTTTAATTTCTTCTTAACTTCATTCAAATGGATTTTTTGCCACCCATACAAATTCCTCCTCAGCTGCAACCCTACATTTCTCGTATCTGGTACACGGAAGGAGCTGCTGAAAATGCCTTCCCCATCTTTGCTGATGGCCGAACCGGCCTCATTTTCCAGCAGTCCGGAATGACATTGAACAACACTCAAAAAGTTCTTGCCCATGCCTTTGTATTTGGCCAAACCCTTGACCCCATTATTTTACACACGAATCCTAATTGCCGGGTTCTAGGCCTTATTTTCCATCCACATGTACTTCCTTCCATCTTTCGGCTACATGCCAAAGAACTGACAGATGAATGTGTGGATATATCCCTTCTCCCAGCCGTTCCCCGCGTCAACCTACCTGAACAGCTATGGAATACATTCTCGCCCCAGCGACAATTCGATATCCTCTTTTCCTACCTTGGGAAGATGATTACTCCTATAGATACTAGTATGCAGTACGCTACCAATCTCATTCTGACCGCCAAAGGCAAAACTTCATTAAAAGACCTGCATTACCACCTCAACCTCACTGAGCGCACTTTTGAACGAAGATTTGAGCAATACGTCGGCATCTCTCCCCGCTTATTCTCCAATATTGCCCAGTTCCAGTCAGCAATCGGCATGCTTGACAGTGGACAATTCTCAAAACTATCCGACATCGCCTATGCAAATGGCTATGCAGACCAATCCCATTTTATCCGCTGGTTTAAGAAGTTTACCGGCGTCACCCCACGCGAACATTGTCGGAATCATTCTATTTTAAAAACCGAGATCACCTGACTTTTGTGTTGTTAATAACACAAACAGATGACACATTTCTTAATCTTAATAGTTCTTCTTTTTCCAAAACTATCTGATTACAAACAGGCAGTATCCTATGACGTGGCTACGCCGTTATTTTCCGATTATACCTATAAGGAAAGAATGATCAGTATCCCATCAGGAAAAAAAATAGTCATCACTGATAATGGATTACCGCAGTTTCCCGAAGGTACCATCCTGTTCAAAACATTCTCCCAACAAGGAATCAAAATAGAAACAAGGGTATTATTAAAAACACCCACGGGTTGGGAACCAGGCATCTATATCTGGGATGCTGCACAACAGGACGCTTACCTGAGCAAAGGAGGAGAAAAAAAGGTAAATAGCTATATACTCCCTACAATCAAACAATGTCATTCCTGCCATGGAAAAGATATACAGCCTATAGGTTTCAAAGCCCGGAACATATACCACCAGATTCCCTTTTTCGTACAGGCTGGCATCCTGGAAACACCAGATCTATCAAAGATATCACCACTTCCTAACTGGCAGGATACTACGGTTACAATAGAAAGTCGCGCCCGTGCCTACCTAGATGTGAACTGTGCACATTGTCACAATGCCACCGGAATGTGCAATAAGTCTGACCTGCGCCTTGCATATGAAGCATACTTAGACCCAACATACAAGAAACACATTTTGAAATTTATGCAAAGCGGCAAAATGCCTTTGTTGGGTACACACATGATCCACAAAGAAGGCGTTGCCCTCATTGCAAATTATATCGCCACTCTAAAATAATATCATCATGAAAAACATTCTCGTATTAGGCGCCAGTGGAAAAACAGGTCGCCGTGTCGCCGCACGCTTACAAGCATTCAATGTCCGCTTAGGCTCCCGTAATGCCCCTATTCCATTTGACTGGGAAGACAGCAATACATGGGCCCCTGCGTTACAGGATATAGATGCTGTGTACATTTCCTTTCAGCCCGACCTCGCAGTACCAGGTGCAGATCATACCATTGCTGCA
Organism: Chitinophaga silvatica; assembly: GCF_003419895.1. GTDB lineage: Bacteria > Bacteroidota > Bacteroidia > Chitinophagales > Chitinophagaceae > Chitinophaga > Chitinophaga silvatica. Next base: position 45,450 of record NZ_QPMM01000010.1, read on the forward strand.
TTTTCAAAAACAGCATTAGCAGCAGGGGTACAAAAACTGGTTTTATTATCTGGCAGGGGTGAACCGGAAGCAGAACGCTGTGAACAGGCAGTCATACAATCAGGAACCGACTGGACAATTGTCAGAGCCAGCTGGTTCATGCAGAATTTCACGGAAAGCTACATGGCAGAACCTATACAGGCCGGATTTGTAGCCTTACCAGTAGGTGAAGTAGGAGAGCCTTTCATAGATGCTGATGACATTGCAGATGTTGCCGTAGCAGCCCTAATAGATAATAAGCATTCTCAACAAATCTATGAAGTAACCGGCCCTGCATTATTAACATTCAGAGAAGCAGTAGCCGAAATTGCAAAAGTTATGGGCAAGAATATATATTATGAAACCATCTCTATGAATGAATACACCGCGCAATTAGCCCTTCATGGCATACCACCAGACATCATAAATTTGTTAACCTATCTCTTCACAGAAGTACTGGATGGCCGCAATGCTACTGTCGCCAATGGCATCGAACAAGCATTGGGGCGTAAACCCACAGACTTTTTCACATTCCTAAAAAAATCACTTCAATGAAAATAATCACCATTACCATACTTGGATTGGTTGCAGGAATCTTCTATTGCTGGTCTGTATCGGTAACAAGAGGATTGGCACTACTACCAGACAAAGAGTATATCCTCGCTTTTCAGAAACTGAATCAGGCCATACAGAACCCGCTATTTTTTATCTGCTTCTTTGGGCCATTAATTTTATTGCCTGTGTGTATATGGCGCAATTTCAGCATCTGCTTGTTACTGGCTATCCTAAGCTATTATATCGGCGTACTGGGTGTAACGATAGTGGGCAATATCCCCCTGAACAACTTGCTGGAAACATTCTCTGTTCAGGGTGCCAAAATAGAAGAGTTACGGCTGATGCGTGCTCAGTTCGAACTGAGATGGAACACACTGAATCACATCAGAACATTGTGTAGCCTGGCCTCATTTATACTGACACTGATAGCTATGCTTTAACAACAGCTTTCCTGGTTTTCATCATGGCATAGATTTGCAACTTCTACCTACTTCAATATCTACATACACTATAGATAAATACAATTTTATTCAATCAGCTGGTGCCTAGAACCCCGGAACCAGTTACAGTCAAATTCCTTTTTGCGAAAACTGACCTGAATACCATAAGCACAAAAAAGCCTTCACGCAATGTGAAGGCTTTTAAATTTCTGCGGAGAGTCAGGGATTCGAACCCCGGGACCTGTTACAGTCAACAGTTTTCAAGACTGCCGCAATCGACCGCTCTGCCAACTCTCCAATGGATTGCAAATGTATAACAGTAATTAATTTAAAAAAAATTCATACCTATTTTTTTACATCTTTTTTTACCTTATAATCGCGCGTATACATCTAAGAAAACTTTAAAATAATTGCAAATAAATTTTAGCGCGTACCTGCAGCCGAATTCGTAAATTTAAAGCTATGAACATATTCTTTGAAGGGCCTGTATTATGGTCACAGATCGATGCAAACATGCACCTCCGGCACTCGGCCTATGCCGACTTTGCCGCGCAGGCGCGTTTAAACCTGTTGGAACACGTTGGGATCAAAGCAGTTCAATTTATTCAACATCAGCTAGGTCCAATTCTATTCAGGGAGGAACTTATTTACCATCGGGAAATAGGGCCAAATGATACCGTAAAGGTGAGCTGTGAAATGACAAAATGTAAAACAGATGGCTCCCGGTGGTCTATAAAGCATGAAATTTTTCGTAGTGATGGTACAAAATCAGCTACTGTCAATGTAGACGGAGCCTGGATAGATTTTCAAAAACGGAAACTGACAGCCCTGCCGGCTGAACTCATGGAGAAATTTATGGAAGTTCCCAGAAGTGCAGATTTTGTTGAGGAACCCTAAAAAAATTACGGAGATATTCAACCAGTGAATATCTCCGCTTTCTTGCCAGCTATCTCCATCAAATTATCTACGGGTAAGAGGTCGACCTTCCCGTTTATCCGATTCTAACTCCTTAATAAAAGGCAGCTGATTTTGAATATAGGTTCTGGTAGATTGTTCCAAATAATTATCTAATTGGAAGAACTTTGCTGCCCGGGTTGCGCCCAACAGCTTGTTCATACGTCTGAAATAACGCAGTTGTAAACGAGTAAATTCTAAATCGTTATTAATCATTTGGCGGGTAAGTGAGTTCATTTTACGCTCATCCAAAGATGAAAATTCTTCGTTGTAAAGCTTCAATAAAGCTATTCTTTCTGTTAACCAGGGCCCCTTTTCTGTCTCATAATCAGTAAGGGTCGTCTGAAATGCTTTTTCTTCGATTGGTGATAGATTAAGTAATTCACTCAGCAGCATTAATTTATTTTTTCCAAATATCTGAGCAACTACATCTTCATCATTTACTGCAACAGCATCCGTTGCGGGGGTCGACTGAGCAGCCAGTCTCCAAGTCATGGCTACCAGTAAAATCAACAAACAGCTTACTTTTTTCATGCGTTAAAATTTTTTTAGGATTAAACGCAGTTCCGCTTAAGTTTAGATCAGTTTTTAATAAAAGGGGTAACAACACCAGCTCTGCTCTCCTGAGGGTTCAATAGTAATACGACAGATAATAATAAGTTTTAAGCAAGTGTAGTAACCGCCAAGGATATATGATAGCGAAACCACCGTGTTTTAACAAACACAGTTCTCAAATAAATAGTTGCAGAATTAAAATAAAAAAAATATTGTGCAGTCTGCACAATATTTTTAGCCATAATAGTATTTTATAACATTAAATCTTTTAAATAAGCATTCACACTCCCTCCCCATCTACTTATAGCTTTTGAAACAGCATCTGCGGCGCCTTTATTATTCATGGCCTTGCCTTTTGTTGGCGGCTTCAGGCTTCCCTCTTTTATCTCTTCCAACAAAACTTTCGTAGCAAACCAGGTAATATGCTCATGCGGCAGAGCTAAGCCTAGTATAGCCCCAGGTAACCCGGTAAAAGATTCTGGTCCTCCTCCCGGAATAATGGCATCTGTATAAAAAGCTACAACATAAATCGAATCCATAATAATAGCATTCGCCCTCCTGCAATCAAAACCTGCTATTTTCCTGGTTTCATTAGTAATCTTCCACTTAATCTGCCTCACCGAATCAGTTATCAGAACCTGTTGATCAAAAATCTTCTTTTGTGAAATACTCTTCATACTATCCAACATCGTATACACCGTATTCTCAGTTACACTGAAAAATGGATTGCTACTACTATTTGCAGGTACCGGTTTATACAATGAAACGTTTCCATCAAAATAGAAATCAAAATAGGTTGTTGAAAACTGAGGAGTATTTGCTTTCATTGATTCAAAAAAACTATTTTCCTCACCAGCCTTGGGCTTATACATTCGGGCATGCAGATTTATACGACGCTCATATTCTATATGGCCCTTTTTTAAAAAGGTAACCATCTGAGCACTGGCACCCTGAACCAAAAATATAACGAGAAAGAATACACGAAATATACGTTGCATAATTATCTTATTTTATAACAGGAGCTGGTGCTGGTGTAGCTCCTCCCAATTTGGTAAAATTCCAGACAAAGGTTAGCATAAAGTACCTCCGGATGGTAGTATTGTGTGATTCAGAAATGGTATTATCGTAAATAGACCGATTTATTCCAATGTTCTGATTCAATAAATCGTTTACAGATACTCCCAGGATAATATCATCCTTCTTTCCGAATTTCTTATTAATACTGGCATTTACAATAGCCACGTTATTATTGCCGGTGAAAACTGATGTCTTCTGCCGCAGGTTCCAGTTCATATTAGCATTCACCGTAAACTTAGCAGGCAAAAACAGTCCGAAACTAGGTCTGATTTCAAAATCCCAATAATTAGGTTGAATACGCTGAACTGATGACACGCTGGAGTGATAATTGGCATTACCATCAAAACCAAACTCATATTTCTTGTCCACATATTTATTCAAAAAGAGACCCATAGAAGGATTTATTGTATTAGTTGTTACCAGTTCACTCTTCGTATAGTTAACATTTCGCGATAAATTCACTCTGGCAGATGGACCAATCCTCAATTTCCATGGACTTATCATCCAGTTATAATTAAAGTTAAACCATCCGTATCTGTTGCCATTTAGGTTTACAGTCTGAGAGGTTGTCACACCATTACTGCTAATATCATTTTTACTACTAAAAGAATTCAACACAAAATTATACCCCATACTAATCCAGATACCACGTTGGGAAACAACCTTATAGTCAGAGAAATTCATATTAAATGAGTTCTGGAATGAGGGCTTCAGATCAGCATTTCCTATTTTAATATAAAGTGGATTATCGTTTACCACTAATGGCTGTAAATCTCCTAAACTTGGTTGGCTGGTATTTCCATTATAGGTAAATGCGAACCTTCTGTATTGAGAAAAATTATATCGGAACAAGGCTTTTGGATAGAAATTAATAAACTGTCTGTTGTATTCATGATCTCTAAACCTATCTGTTTGTGTAAAATTAGATAACCCCGCCGAGCTACCGAAGCTCACCCTTACTTTATTCTTCGTATATCCATAATTGATACCCGCATGATTTGTAAAACTCGTTACACTAAAATCATTACTATATATAGAATCCAGCGCCGAATATTTACCCAATGGGTCCTGGTTATAGGAATACCTGTTAGAATTATTATTTAACCAGTTGAACCCATAATTGAGGGTAATTGTACTGTATTTCGATATTGGTTCCGTATAGGTAAGATTCGCATTAATATTTAACTTATCATTCTTCCCGATTTTTAATTGATCGAGCAGGTATAACGAATCTTCTTCATTTGGCCTGTAGAAGGTAGTGGTAGCATCCACAATTCCTCTGCCTGAGCTATTTTCATATGTTTCAGACAAATTGAAAGACATATTTCTTCTGTCTTTCTTAAACTTCTTACGCCAGAAAATGTTAGCATTTATACTCTTATTGTCCGATACATTTGATACTTTCCTGTCATTGCTATTCTTCATCACATCATTGATCCATGTAGTACTGGTACCCAAACCTACAGTATTCTTATGATCCAAAGCCCCATCCACGAGGATTCGAATTGAAGAAGTGGAATCAAATTTTAGTTCATAATCTCCATCTAACCTGTTTCTGAAAATGTGATTTTCGAAACTACCTGAGGAATTATCGTAATAGGTGGTATCTTTTGTTAGTACCTGTGATTTACTCCAGCTACTCCCTTCTACTCCCAGGTTCATAATTTTGTAGTTGGCATTCACTCGTTGTTTATCCTTATCCCATTTATCGTTATAGTGAATACCACCTGTTTGTACTAAAGGATAGCCATTATCACCAAATTTACCATCCCAGCTATCATAATCATCTCCCCGGGATGAAAAATCAAAATCCCCATCTTCATTTACAGAAAAATCTCCATTGCCAGCCCCAAACTTGTCTCTATCGTTCCAATTCAGACCGATTTGTCCTGTATTTGAAAGAATGCCAAAGGCTGAAATCTTTTTCTTCCCTTTGAAATAGTTAAACATTATCTGATTATCAAAAAAGCTTTCTGTACCTCCACCTGCAGCAACCTTTCCAAAAGCTCCTTTCTTTTTATCTTCTTTTAATTGAATATTAAGAGTGCGGGATCGTTCTCCATCATCTACCCCCGTAAAAGACGCCTGATCGCTCTTTTTGTCATATAACTGCACTTTATCTACCATGTCTGCTCTCAAATTCTTTGTGACAAGTGTAGGATCATCTCCAAAAAATTCCTCTCCGTCTACCAATACCTTCTTTACACTTTCTCCCATGGCTTTAATTTCACCTTTACTATTAACTTCAATACCGGGCAAAACTTTTAGCAGATCCTCAATATTTGCGTTCTCTGCCGTTTTAAAACTGCCCGCATTGTATTCAGTAGTATCGCCTTTCATCCTTATTGCTGCAATTTGTTGTTTTACAACTACTTCCTTCAATAACTTTGAAAGTTGAGTCAGCACAATCTTATTAACATTTCTGACGGATCCACTGTCTAACGTTAATGTATCAACGTAATCAGCAAAAGTAGGATAACTCACTACCATTATATACTTACCCTGCTTCAAATTTGGTATCTCAAACTTCCCGGTTTCATTACTTCTCGAAAATTTATACAAGGTAGAATCTTTAGGCTGCAACAACATAATAACAGCATTGTGAAGCTGAATCTGGTTGAGCGTATCTACAATAGTTCCCTTTACTGTGGCTTGTTGTGAATACGTAAATTGAAAAGCGCACATCAATAGGGTCAGTACGATAAGTTTTTTCATTGTGGGATTTAAATCTATTTAGTACAGACGCAATAGTTTTAAAATTCCATAATAAATTCATAACTTTTATTTCGATAATGATAAACATCTGTTAAATCATTGTCTATTTATCATGTAGACAATATAGTTTTTTAAACATACACGCGCCTACGTTATGAAAACAGCAAAAGAAAGGAGAAGTAGTAATTGGTTTGGGAGAGATGGGAAAGATGGATTTATTTATCGAGCCTGGCTAAAAAAGCAGGGAATTCCCGCTTATGAGCTGGAAGGTAAACCCATCATCGGCATCTGTAACACCTGGTCTGAACTTACTCCATGCAATTCACATTTCAGAGAATTAGCTGAATCAGTAAAAAGAGGAGTCCTGGAAGCCGGTGGATATCCACTGGAATTTCCTGTAATGTCGTTGGGCGAAACGCTTATGAAGCCAACTGCAATGCTCTACCGCAACCTGGTTAGTATGGATGTGGAAGAATCGATCAGGGCTAACCCGTTAGATGGAGTAGTATTACTATGCGGATGCGATAAAACCACACCAGCCCTGGTTATGGGAGCCTGCAGTGTAGATATTCCAACAATTGTTGTTTCTGGTGGCGCTATGCTAACAGGCAGACATATGGGAAAAAGCATTAGTACCAGTGATGTATGGAGATTCAGCGAAAACGTGAGAGCCGGAAAAATGACCAATGAAGAACTGGCAATGGCCGAGGCAGGTATGTGCAGAAGCGATGGCCATTGTGCAGTAATGGGTACTGCATCCACTATGGCCTGTATGGTAGAATCGCTGGGCCTTTCCTTACCTCAGAATGCCGCTATTCCGGCGCCGGATGCTGCAAGAAAAGTAATAGCACAACTCTCGGGTATTGAAATTGTGAAAATGGTGAAGGAAGACAGACGCTTGTCTGATATTCTAACCCGCCAGGCATTTGAAAACGCTATACGTGTAAATGCCGCTATTGGAGGCTCCACCAACTTCGTAATACATTTACTGGCCATTGCCGGCCGAATGGGTATTCAGCTGGAATTACAGGACATGGATACTTTCTCTAACGGTATTCCGTTACTAGCTAATCTACAACCTTCAGGAAGCTACTTTATGGAAGATCTGTACTATGCAGGTGGATTACCGGCTGTAATCAATGCACTTCTTCCTCATATGAATAAAAATTGTATCACTGCCAACGGGAAAACTGTTGAAGAGAATTACAATAAAGCAGTGAGTTATAATAAAGAAGTCATCACAGACCTCCATGCTCCGTTTAATCCTCTTTCCGGAATAGTTGTACTACATGGAAATATTTGTGAAAACGGGGCCGTAATCAAACCTTCCGCTGCCAGTAAACACCTGATGCAACATACAGGCAAAGCCGTTGTTTTTGAGGATATTGATGATTACAAACACAGAATTGATTTACCAGACCTCGATGTTGATGAAAATAGTATACTGGTACTGAAAAATGTAGGTCCTAAAGGCTACCCGGGAATGCCGGAAGTGGGGAACCTTGGATTGCCTGCTAAGGTATTGGCTAAAGGCATTACCGATATGGTTAGAATTTCTGACGGCAGAATGAGTGGTACAGGCTTTGGAACCGTTGTACTTCATGTTTCTCCGGAAGCTGCGGCAGGCGGCACACTGGCTATTCTGAAAGATGGAGACATCATCACACTGGACGTAGCCAAACGTACTTTACAGGCACATATTTCGGACGAAGAAATTGCACAACGAAAAGCAATCATGAAACCTAATTATCCTGTTGCTACACGCGGGTATGTACAACTCTATCAACAACACGTTGAACAGGCACACCTGGGCGCAGATCTGGACTTCCTGAAAGGAGGCTCCGGTAGCGAAGTAACACGAGATTCACACTAAAACTGATTGTTATGAGATTTCATAAAAAAGTAGCTATTGTTACAGGAGCAGGACAAGGAATTGGTTTTGAAATAGCCAGACAGCTGGCTGTTGAAGGTGCATCTGTTATATTGAATGACCTGGATGAAAAACTGGCTAATACTGCTGCCTCTGAGATCAGCTCTAAAAATGGAATTTGCCAGGCCATGTACGGTGATGCCAGCAATACTACTTTCATTAAACGGATGGTAGATATGGCTGTTAAAAATTATGGCAGTCTGGATGTTGTTATCGCTAATGCAGGTATCACTTTATTCGGCGATTTTTTTACGTATACTCCTGAAGCCTTCAACCGGGTAATGCAGGTAAATTTAGGTGGAACCTTCTTCCTTGCACAAGCCGCAGCTAATCAGATGAAGCTCCAGAAAAACGGAGGCTCTATTCTTTTTACCTCGTCTGTTACGGGGCACCAGGCACATAAAGACCTTGCTGCCTATGGGATGAGCAAAGCCGCCCTTGAAATGCTGGCTAAAAACCTCGTAATTGAGCTTTCTGCACATCACATCACTGTAAATACAATTGCTCCGGGAGCTACGCTCACTGAAAGAACAATGGACGATCCGACCTATGAAAAAACATGGTCGGAGCTTACTCCAACCGGCAGGCCGGCTTATACGTCAGATATTGCACAGGCGGCACTTTTCCTGGTTTCAGAGCAGGCGCGCCATATTACTGGTCAAAGCCTGATTGTTGATGGCGGCTGGACTAGCATCAGTCCTTCACCCTTCTGATAATAAATCCAGCAAATCTTCTGTAGTGAGGCTGCCCGCAGCCTCACTACCAGTTAATAACTGTTCGGCCAACTCCTTCTTCAGATGATGCAGTTGAATGATTTTCTCTTCTATGGTTTGTTCTGCTACCAGTCGATATACCGTTACAGGCCTGGTTTGCCCTATACGATACGCCCTATCGGCCGCCTGGTCTTCAATTGCAGGGTTCCACCAGGGGTCTAATTGGATGACATAGTCGGCTGCCGTGAGATTCAAGCCCTGCCCACCAGCTTTGAGGCTAATTAAAAACAGGGCACCTTTGCCCGCCTGGAACTCCTTCACCCGTTGCTCTCTTTGTTTGATAGTAGTACTCCCGTCCAGATACAGGTATTCAATGCCTAATCTGTCTAACGCCTGTTTTACTAACCCCAAATGTTGAACGAACTGGCTAAACACTAAAGCACGATGATTATTGGCTATCAGTTCTTCAACAATTTCCTGGAACGCCGATAACTTGGATGACAGAATATCTGTTTCAGTATCTACCAGGGCCGGATTACAGGCCGCCAATCTTAGCCTTGTAATTTCGGCCAATGCCCTGATATGTTGTTGTCCATGTTTTCCTTCCTGCGTTTTGATATGTTCTAAAGCTGTACGCCGCAAAGCCTCATAAAATGCCTTCTCTGAAGGCGATAATCTTATCAGCTTTGTAATCTCTGTTTTTGGAGGCAATTCATCCAATACACTTGTTTTTGTACGCCTTAATAAAAACGGAGACACCAGTTTTCTTAAATGCTGCTTGATTTCAGCTGCCGGATTTCTTACAGCAGGAAATACAAATTGTTTATTAAAATGTTCAAGAGAGCCCAATAGTCCTGGGTTCAGGAAATTAAACAAACTCCACAGTTCCAAAGTATGATTTTGTATAGGCGTTCCAGTTAGCATTAACCTGAAAGTACCTTGCAACTTCAATGCAGCCCTGGCAGTTTTAGTCTGGAAGTTCTTAATAGTATGCGCTTCATCTAAAACGATAGTATGCCACTTTGTAGCTGGCAGCTCATCGGAGGTTTGCAGAACCCCATACGTAGTAAGAACTACAGTAAATGGACCCGCATTCTTAATGATAGCAGCTCTGTCGCCCTGCGCCAGGGAAACTACAGTTAGAGTTGGTGCAAATTTATTGATCTCACTAATCCAGTTTGGTATCACGGATGCCGGACAAATAATCAGTGCCGCCCCATCTTCGGCCCTGTGTAACAGCAATGCAATAGCCTGAATAGTTTTTCCGAGTCCCATATCATCCGCGAGGCAAGCGCCTGCTCCCCATGCAGCTAACCTGGTCATCCAGTGGAAGCCTTCCTCCTGATACGGCCTTAAAGTAGTTTGCAGCGCAACCGGTACAGTTGCCTGCTCCATTAAGGCAGCAGCTCTTTTATGTACAAATTTATCAAAACCTTTATCGGTAGTTACACTACCGGCTTTCTCCAATAACTCATCCAGAAGCGGTAAAGCGAAGGGTTGAATATTTATTTTTCCATGATCAAAAACAGATGCTATTGCTAATTCATTGAGCCTTTTACGCAGATCTGAATTAAGGGCAAGATATGCTCCTCCCTGTAATTCAATAAATCTCTTCTTGGATGTTCTGGTAGTATCTAATAATGATTGCAGAGACAGTACGGTATCTTCATCTACCTTGAGTTCACCTTCACACTGGAACCAGTGATGTTTTTCCTGAATCGACATGCGAAGATGCATAAAGCCGGCAGATTTAGTAACCTTATATCGTTCCCCTTCCGGCCATTCTGCCCTAACAATATCGGGATTTTGCTGAATGATTTCCAGTAATTCGAGACAATCTAAAGGGTCTTCGAAAATGATGGCATCTTCTGTAAATTCAGAAGATACGATTCCTTCGATGAGGGATAAAAAGCTATGGAATAAACGTTGTTCCTCTTCGAGGTTCCTGGTTGTCTGCACTTTTATTCCCTTGCTTATTCCAATGACGTGTAAGGCACCTTTACCGGGTTTGCAGTATGGGGGTTCTGCATTAAATGGTTTTACATAAAATGCACCTTTAAGGCCTTCTCCCAGAGGTACCAGTTGCACTACTATACGAGCATCGGCCGTTACCTTCATCAAATCTGCGTTCAATTCTCCAATATCGGCATGGATGGTAAGATGAGTACCCAGGCTTTTAATTACCTCCGTTAGTTTCGTTTTTCCAGTTTCAGGCACATAGGCTATCTGATCTAAGGTTTGCAATAATTTTCTTTGCTGAGGAGTTAGTTGAATTACCTTTAGCCTTGTTTCAGATTCACGGACGAAAACGGTATTACTTGAGAAATCTTGCAGATTAGCAGAAAACGTGTAGCCATAACTGTTGGTATTAATACTTAACTCAGGTTTCCCAATGATCACCTCAACATTAGTACTGGCGTCATCAGCAAATAAAAACGGATGACCGGCAATCTCCTGCCAAACCCTTTCGCTGAAAGAATAATGCTCTCCATCATTATTGTAATAATGATCTTTCTGAATGGTATTGGCAATTCTGAAATCCTGGTCGGTCATGCCTTGCATCTTACCTTCCTTAAGTTTTTTAAGTGCTAAATTCCTGCCATTACTCCAGCTATTGCCTTGGTATGATTGTATAATTGGTTGTATGGTATAATGATTGAAGTCTAGCAGGTAGATAATCCTGGTAGCTTCAGGAGTTTTAGCCTTATTGTTATTTTGTTCTGTTTCCAGTAAGATATTCAGCAAACGTTCCCATTCCGGTGCAGGTGCAGATTGTAAAAATAATGATGGAGTTCCTATTTGTTTATTGAGTTGGTGAAATAATGTTTCATAACCCATATAATTTTCTTCCTGATATAATCCTAAAAGTTCATAAGCCAGGAGGTTGTATTTAGCAGCCACAGATTCCGATAAAAGCTGCCCAATTAACGGATAGAATTGTTTTAGCAACTTACTGCGGGGATGAAACAATTTCAGACTTAGAATGGCCAATAAACTAAGTAAAGGGCTATCATTACGTTCGAGGATCAGCAGCAATTGATTTTCAGCTTTTTCCTTACGACCAGCATGAAGATGCAATAAGCAAATTGCAGGAATAAAATCGGGGATCGACTTTCTATCGTAGCTGGTCGTTAACTTTTCTACAAGTGCAGTAATCTCCTTTCCAGATAACTGTGTGAGTAAATACGCATAGTAGAAAGCCCAAACAGAAGAAGCAGGGAGTGTATTCTTTTTATCCAGCTGGCGCTGTGCCTTAAGTCCTTTATTGAAGAAGCTTTGAGCCTCCTCTATTTTTCCGGAATACAAACCTTCTACCCCTTTCCAGTAAAACGAATCAGAACCGGTAGTGAGAGTGCCTTGAAGTAAAGGAATTAACGGATAGGCATAAGAATATTGATCAGCGAATATTGATAGCTCCTGAAGTGGAGCAAGTTTTAATAATTGATCGTTTAATGCATATTCTACCAGTTTATCCATACTTTCCTGACTGAAATAATTCAGTAAATCTGTATAAACAGGAAAGTAGAGCAGGTATGAGATAGCAGGTAAATAACTGGAAAGCTCTTGTTCCAGTTTCTTTACGGGCAGGAGCAGCAAGGACCTGCTACCCGTAAAATAAGCAGTTAGCAATTGTTGGAATTCCTGGGCGCGGATATTAACCTGAAAGAAGATAGGATTTATACCGCGGGTAAGTTGAGTTAAAAAGGAATAATCAGGATTTGAAACTACTTCCGGGAAAATCAGGAAGTTGAGTGCAGGAGGTACAGAATAGGTTCCAGTGACTTGTTTAACTACCAGTTTTTTTGCGATGAGAATTTTTACAAGAGCGGCGATATCGGCATCTTGCAACGGTGTAAGTTTCTTTAGCGCATCGATAATAATATGATGTTCCAGGGGATGAAGATAGAATGAGAGGACATCTACGATGTATTTCATTTCTATGCTCAGTTCCTTGTATTGCTGCCGGTAATATTGTTCATTCACCATACCGGCAAATGTAGCTATTCTCTTCTGCTTTCTACAGTATAAACGAAGCTATCCGCCCGGTAATATCCTAGGTTGTATTCAATAGGTCTTTCGCCCTGGTCGTATACAAAACGTTTACGGAACAGAATAGGGCTACCTGATTCTAGTTCGAGTTTGGATGCGAGAAATTTATCGGCAGATTTGGCACTGATTTCTTCTTTGGAAAGAGTGGCAATAGTCATGTAATCCTTTTCCAGGATATCGTACAGTGGGCGTTTAAAGTCTTCTTCTCCGGTGAGTCCAACCCTTGGGTGGAAGTAGGAAATAAAATAGACGAAGGGGCCTTCTGCTTTACCTCTGAGTCTTTCTAATTTTAATATTTTCTTGGTAGGTTCTATTTCGAAGAAATTGGCAATATTTTCATCGGGGAGTACCCAGGTGACATGAAGTTCGAAGTTTTTGATCACAATTCCTCTTGCTGTCATTTCCTGAGTGAAGCTTTGCCAATTTTTTGATTTAGAGCTGATGGTTGCTTCAGCTACTTTGGTTCCAACACCTTTTTTACGTACCAGCAGGCCTTCATAGACCAGTTTATTAATTGCATGACGAAGGGTGGATCTGGAAATGGCTAATTGCTTGGCTAGTTGTACTTCATTCGGAAAGAATTTGCCCCCTGCATATTGCGGGTCCCGGATCATGTTGCGCAACAAGTTCTCTGCCTGTATATGAAGGGGCAAAGGATTTTTATGATCAATACTCAAATTCATGCGTGCAAAGCAACTGGAAATAAGTAAGAAAAACAAACAAGCCCTGTTAGTTTATCGATTTTGCATAAAAATTAAATTTTATTTAATTCTTAATAATATGAATAATAATATATTATCTCTATTCTTTAAATTTTCTTGTTATAATTAATTTATGTTTATATGTTTGTACATAATAATCCGGGTTCCACATTATGAGAAACGATTTTCTTTCCATAATCTCAGGCTTAAGACCGTTCATCAATCAGATGGAACGTAGCTATTCCCCGGCTTCTTTAGGAGAAAATATACTTTTTCAATATCAATTTAAAAAAACAAAAAAATCACTTGCAGAGATGCCTTTTCAGTATATTTCAGTTACTGATAAGCGCTCGATAATTTTTTTATTTCTCAATGGTAAAACGATTTTGCAACGAATTAAACCTTCATTGCAATATTGTAAGCCGAATAACTATTATTTAATTGGTGCCGGTACAAAAGGTCGAAATGGCACAATTAACGGGCAACCGAAAAGGTCGGTTATTGCTTATGACAATGTAATGTTTGTTGAGACGATCCGGGAGATTCCGAAGATCTGTCTTTTTGCTTATGAAACAGTCCGAAATGATGCTAAAAGTGGCATGACTGTTTGTCCTCCTTATCCCCTATCAGTATATCCTAAAATGGCGCAAAATGTTTATGAGAAGCATGGTAATTCCAGCGCCACAAAGACTCAGGTATTAATTAAACAGGAATTTGTTCGAGGAAGCACTGGGTGCTCTAACTCCAATGCTTACACGTGTAATTTTTTACGAATGGTTTGATGTAAAGGGCCCCTCCAATGGCACTTGGAACACTATTGAATTGTTTGACACCATCGTAATGTTGAAAAAATGGGCATTAAATCAACAGCAAGGAATAAACAATTGATGGCCTTTAGTCATTATTTATTCTGATAGTCTATTAAATCACTTGGTTAAACGTTAATTCAACCGGATCGAAAAATGATTTATGATCAGCCAAAATCAGATGCCGGACACTTGTTTCCAAAAAATCGTAATACATGAATAAACGAAAACACTTGTAATCAACCGTGGTTCAAAGTCTCTAATCTTAATGTAAACCACACCTTTTAGTATCAGAACAAATTGATTGATTATTATTTCATGATCTCTAAAGAATTGTTATGAAAAAAATCCTGGTCTATGCGCTTGCATGCCTGTTATTTTCCATGCATGCAATGGCTCAAATTAGAGTTAGCGGGAAAGTGACCAACGCTAACGATGGCAGCCCTATCCCCAATGCCACAATCGCTATTAAAGGTACCTCCTCCGGTACAATTGCCAATGAAGCTGGTAATTATACTGTTCAGGTACCCAATCAAAATGCCATTTTGGTCATTTCCTTTACTGGATTTGCAACTAAAGAAGTACCGGTAGGTGCTCAGACGGTGATCAATGTTGCTTTATCCGAACAGGTGAGCACCCTCAACGACATTGTAGTTATCGGTTATGGTACCGTTAAGAAATCTGACCTCACAGGAGCTGTTGCAACTGTAAAGGCAGATAAACTGATGGATATGCCAGTACCCAACGTTTCACAGGCCCTCCAGGGTAAAGTAGCCGGTGTTGATGTAAACATCAACAGTAGCGCTCCTGGTCAACCCGCCAAAGTACGTATACGCGGTATCGGTTCCTTCAACTCCAACGTAGACCCTATCTATGTAGTAGATGGAGTAATCGGAGTAGATGCCAACCAGCTCAATCCAAATGATATTGCTTCCGTTGAGGTACTGAAAGATGCCTCTTCAACAGCTATCTACGGTGCCCGCGGTGCTAATGGTGTAATCATGATCACAACCAAACGGGGACGCCCAGGCCCCACAGAAATTTCCTACCAGGGCGATGTAAACGTCAGCACACTTGCCCGTCATATGCCTACCCTGAATTCAGAAGAATTCATCAAGGTATATAATACAGCATTTGCGAATGATGCTAAATTCGGTACCCTCGTTCCGCATTTAGAACTGAATCATATCAACTACCCTAAGCTGTTCGATCAAAACGACAAACCATTATATAATACCAACTGGGAAAAAGAAACGTATAAACCAGCAGTATCTACCAGCCATCAGTTAAATGTGCAGGGAGGTAATGAAAAAACTTTATATAGCTTCTCCCTGGGTTATTTAGATCAGAACGGTTTGATGATCGAATCCTGGTTCAGACGCTACTCATCCCGCCTTACCATCGACACCGATATTAAAAAATGGCTGAAGATGGGAGGTAATATCAACCTGGTATCCAGCAAACAAAGGTTGGTTTCTGATGGTAACGGTTCCTTAAACGTTGCCAGAATGGTGACAGAAGAAGTACCTATTGTACCAGTAAAATATCCTGATGGTACCTGGGCCGGCAACTTCGATATAGCCGGTTTGGAAGGTGGTCCTAACCCTGTGCATATTGCTAATAACCGCTATACGCTGAATAATAATATAAATGCATTGGGAGATGCTTATGCTCTCTTCCATATCATTCCAGGACTGGACTTTAAATCAGATTTCGGCTATTCATTATTTAGCCAGAAAAGTAACTACTATTCTGCCATGAATCTGCCTCACTTATCCCAGGATCAGGGTGGTGTAGGAAGAATCAATAATACAACAAGTAAATACTGGCAATCAGAAAACTACTTTACATACGATAAGAAGTTCAATGCTAATAATGCCCTGACTGCCTTATTGGGTATTTCCTTCCAACAATATAAACAGGAATATGTAAACGTAGAAACTCAGAACTTCATTGATGACTTCTTCCAATGGAATAACCTGGCAGGTGGTACTGTAAAACAAACCTCCGAATCCAGCGACTATTCCTGGTCAATGAACTCCTATTTTGCCCGTGCTACATATAACCTCATGGACAAATACCTGTTTACAGGAACAGGAAGGGTGGATGGTTCCTCCAAATTTGGTAAAAACAATAAATATGCATTCTTCCCATCCATTGGAGCAGCATGGCGTATTTCCCAGGAAAACTTCATGAAAAACAGCAAAGGAATCAATGAATTGAAATTGCGTGCCAGCTACGGTGTTTCCGGTAACCAGGAAATTGGTCAATACCAAAGTATTCCTCAAATCAGAACTACCCAGGTGGTATTAAATAACGCCAATAATGCAGGTTTAATTCCAGGTTATCTTGGAAACCCAGACCTTAAATGGGAACGTTCCTTACAGTTTGATGCCGGCGTAGAATTACTGGCAATAGACAACAGAATTAATTTAAATGTTGATTTCTATACACGTACTACGAAGGATCTGTTGTTAAGAGCTCCTATTCCATGGGGAGCTGGCTTCCAGGATGCATTTGTGTATAAAAACATAGGTTCAGTAAGAAATACAGGGTTGGAAGTAAACCTTCAAACTACCAACATCAAAAACAGAGATTTTACCTGGACAACCAATTTCATCTTCGCAACCAACAAAAACAAAATCCTTAGTCTGAATAGCGGTGCAGGAAATGCTGACATCTTCCCTGGCCCTAACTTCCTCGGACAAACAAATATTCTGAGAGTTGGAGAACCGATCGGATCATTTTACGGAATGTACCGCCTGGGCACCTATGGCTCTGATGAAGCAGCAGAAGCAGCTACACATAATCTTAAAACAGGTGACCGTAAATACCTTTATTATCCGGGAACCAACGACCCTGTATATGGAATCATTGGTCGTGCATACCCAAAATGGACAGGAACTTTCAGCACTACATTCAAATATAAACAATGGGATCTGACTGCTGATATCCGCTTTGTTCAGGGTATTAATACAGCTGCTGCCTTCAAACACTCAGCAGAAGACAGACAAACAATTGCAAATAGCTTAAAAACTGTATTAGACGCCTGGACACCTGATCATCAGAACACCTATATATCACAGGTACGTAGCTATAAATACGCTCAGGACTCACACTTCGATACCTGGTGGGTAGAAGATGGTTCTTATATCCGTGGTCAGAACTTTACTCTCGGATATAATTTTTCTCCGGACTTCTTAAACAGATCAAAACTTAACAAGTTCCGTATTTACTTCAGTGTTCAAAACCTGTTTATCATTACCAAGTACACTGGCTATGATCCGGAGATAGATACCTTTAACTCTACTTATGGTTCAAACTCAGCTTTCTCTCAAGGCATCGATTTCTTCCCTTATCCACGTCCACGCGTTTGGAATTTGGGTGTAAATCTGGGATTCTAGTCATGAGTTAAAGCTTTTTTTGTCATTAAACCATTTGAAAATGAAAAAGATCAATTATATACTAATCTCATTGCTCGTGTTAATGAGTTTTTCCTGTAAGAAATTTCTGGAAGAAAAACCTACAGGATTTATATCTCCTGATGCTAACCTAACAAGTAAAAAAGTAGCACAGGCATACACAGTTGGATGTTATAAATATTTGCAGGGCTTCCTGGCTGGTCAGCCATCTTCCTATGGAGGTAACGTTTATAACGTCATGGAATTCCTGACTGGTAAATCAAACAGTGATCTTGGACAAACAGGTTTTTCTACCTTTTCCAGTCTAAGCTATATTCCTTCGAGTTTTTATTTTGATACCTGGTGGCAACAATTATACCTCGGAGTAGGAGCCTGTAATCTTGCCATTGAAAAGTTACCAACTTTCACGGTGTTGACAGATGTGGAAAAGACCAATATGCTGGCAGAGGCAAAAGCCTTAAGAGCATTGTATTATTTCTACCTGGTACGCATGTACGGCGCTGTGCCAAAGGTTACCCAAATGGCTCAGGATCTGAATATCTATTTTCCACGTACTCCGGCTAAGCAGATTTATGATGAGATCATCATACCTGACCTGGTAGCCGCAGCCAATTCAACTTTACCATGGAGAGCTACCACTGTTTCACTAGGCTTCATCCACTCCCTGACAGCCGATGTATACCTGACTTACGCAGGTGCAGCTATCAATGGTGGAGCCGATTATTATGCAAAATCAGCAGCAGAATCTAAAATGGTAATTGAGCAAAGTGGTAATACGCTATTTAAAGAGTATACGGATATGATTAATCCGGCAAATAAGGGAATTGGAGAGTTTATATTCCAGGTACAATACTCAGCTGCTGTTCCTAGCACTAATCCGCTTACAGCACTCCTGATTCCTAACTATTCCGGTATTTCCAAATATTCTGATGAATACGGATCTGTATATCCTACTTCTCAGTTTCTGGCAACTTACTTGCCAGGAGATAAACGCAGAGCTGAAAAACAATTCTTTTATAGCAGTTATAAAAGTATAAAGGATAACTCTATCGTTACGTTCCGCCAGCCATATATCTACAAATTCTTTGATAGTTTGGCTGTAACCTCCACTGCCAAATCTGATCTGAACTTTACGATCTATCGTTTGGCAGATGTAGAGCTCATGTACGCCGAAGCTTCCAACAGAGCTACAGGAACACAGGATGCTTTGGCTACTCAGAGTGTAAACGATATTAGAGGAAGAGCCCAACTCACTCCGATCGGCAAGATGTCGATGACCGATTTTGAGCATGAAGTATGGATTCAACGTTACTGGGAGCTTTGCTATGAAAATAAAATGTGGTTCGATATGCTACGTACCCGTAAAGTACATAACGACGTAACAGGCAACTGGGACGATTTCATTGGTCATACTACTGTTTTCGGTGCTACCTTTGCAGAGAAAAATCTGTTGTTCCCGGTACCACAGCAGGAAATAGATGCCAATCAGAATTTGTTACCTAATAATCCTGGATTTAAATAATCATCTGATATCTGTTAAAAAAGAAGAAGCGAAGATTTCTCTTCGCTTCTTCTTTTTTAATTACATTGTTATTACCAACCGCTTCCCCGTAGGAATAGTGGCATTCCATACGGTTTCAATATCTTTTAATTCAGCCGTTATGGTCGCCAGTTTTAGCTTGCCTTTTGCTGCCTGTTGAAATAAGTCTGGTAATACCTTAGAATAAAGCTCCTGCATAGCCTGGGGAGAAAGGCTTCCGATGCCCGAACCAAGTATTTCAATACCTGAACTCCGCAGAGCCGCGGAAGTTAACAGAATATTTTCTCCTGCCATACTGCCAACAGTAATAATGCGGGTACGATGGGAAACCTGATTGAGTCCACCGCCCTTCAAACCATCTATCAGCAATTCAACCGGATGGCCCCATAGGTAATCAATAACAATATCGATAGGACTTTCCTGGTTCAGGGCTTTAAACTGAGCCCGTATATAGTCATCATCCTGTTCCAGCGAAATTACCTGATCTGCACCCAGCTTTTTTAAAGCCTGCAGTGCATTATCATTTCGGCCGGTAGCAATAACTTTACCGGCACCATAGTATTTGGCAATCTGAACAGCCGCATGACCCGTAACACCAGTTGCGCCATTTACCAGTACCACCTCATTCCTTTGCAAATTGGCCCTGTATTTTAATGCCAGTGCAGAGCCCATAATAGCATTAGGAAGTGCTGCGGCAGTGATGGAATCGAGCCCTTCGGGAATTACCACATACTGATTTTTATTGATTACCGCCTTTTCAGCAATCATACCCCTGCTGCTACTCGCATAAACGCGGGTACCGTCTGCTAACCTGCCTATGCCGTCGATTCCGACTACTTCGGGAAGGTTTTTATGAGGTGCATAATGAGCCCCGCTGGCCCTGCCTTTATCAAGATTTTTGACAGCAGCTGCTTCCATGGTAATTACAATATCATTATCAGCTACCGGGGTTGGGTCTGGATACGTTTCATAGCGAGGTGTTTCACCTAAAGCATGTAATACTGCTGCTTTCATAGACAAGCATTTTTTTACTAACAAATGTAGAAAACCTTTGTTTGGGTTAGAATTTCATATTTTTTTAAGACTACTGACATAGGGCTGTCACAACCCTATCTTTTCTTTGTGATACAAAAACAAAATAAGATGTCACAAATTGAAATGTTACTCAAAGAATTCGAGAAAGAAGCTGTTACCACCAAAAAGATGCTGGCACTGATTCCCGAAGACCAATACGATTGGAAACCTCACGCTAAAAGTGGATCTCTTATCTGGCTATCCAAACACCTGGCAGAATTACCAGCCTGGGTAAAAATGGCGCTTATCACCAATGAACACGATTTTCAGAAGAACCCATACACTTTGCCGGATATTAAAAACAATGGTGAACTTCTGGCTTTCTTTGATTCCAACTTTGAAAAAAGTAAGCAGGAATTACTGCAGGCAAATGATGACCAATTAAAGGATATGTGGACATTAAGAAGTGGTGAAATTATCCATAACCATTCTACGAAAGCTGAAGTTATCAGAATGAGCTATTGCCAGACCGTACACCACCGGGCGCAACTAGGCGTGTATTTAAGGCTGCTGGATATTCCAATTCCAGGTAGTTATGGTCCGAGTGCCGATGAACATTAATTTTAGTATATATCTAAAACGAATAGCGCAACTTTGTGCTATTCGTTTTATTCATTTTTTGTTAGTCCTTTTTTTGTTGATTGAATTCATTTATCTTCGTCTCTTCCCCCAATATTTAATTTAGAGATGCATATTCAACTGAAGCTTAGAGCCATTAGCAAGAGTAATCTTTTACCAATTAATTATCAGTATCCAATTAGCGCTGTTATTTACAAAATAATAAACAGTGCGGATGAAGAATACGCCAAATTCTTGCATGATACGGGTTATCAGAAAGAGCAATCTTTAAAATCGTTTAAATTTTTTACATTCTCGGATCTCATCTGTTCCTTTAAAATAGAAGGTGATCGCTTAAGAATGACCAGCCCCGAAGCCAAATTAAATTTAGCTTTTCATTTACCCCCGGCTGCTGAGAAGTTTATCTCCGGATTATTTCTTAATCAGTATATCACAATTTCAGATAAACGTAGTGGCGTAGACTTTGTAATCTCCGAAGTAATATTACAGAAACCTCTACCCCTACACGAAGAAAATAATGAGGTAGTGTTAAACCTTCTCTCTCCCATCGTTTCGGGCAGAAAGGAAAAATATTCACATTATGAATTCCTCTCTCCAGACAATCCCGAATTTACCGCAATGCTAATTCACAACTGGAAAGAAAAATACGAAACCATGTATGGTCTCGGATCTGCAGCCAGCGATATGGCTTCCGTTAGCATGGAAATTGTTCCCAATAAACTCCCTCCCCGCTCCCGTTTACTCACGATTAAACAAGGTACTTACGAGGAAACAAAAGTAAGGGCATGGTATAACTACCGATTAAAGGTGACTGCACCAGGAAAAGCTTTGGAATTGCTGGTGAATACAGGATGTGGGATTTATAATAGTACGATTGGGTGTGGTTTTGTGTATATGTAAGGAAAGGCTTTATGGTGGGTTAAAGGTATTGTCAGTAACCTTTGCCACAAAGTCATTCCCTAAGCTTATATATATTCATTATATTGAAACTGTATGTAGGTTTTTCAGTTTATTATTTATTTCACGTATTAAAATTCATGTGAGGAAAAATAGGTTTAGCCATTATTCCAAAAGCTATATTTGGGAAGTGGTAACTTTTACTGTAGCGATAATTAATTAACAATTTAAACATGACATTGTATAATCCCTGGTTAACCTCAATAACCGGCGATCCCTATTCCGACATTGGAGGATTAGTAATAAAGCCCCTTTGGAGTTTACCACAATTTAGAGATAAAGACATCCTATATATAGTTGACTACATATCCAAAGTCTATGTAAACAACTGGGGAGCCAAACGAAGTCAATGCCCTAATTTCCTTTCTGAACTCCCTATGTTACACAGTTTGTTTGGATATGATCTATCATACACAACTTAATCCAACAATCAGTTTTCTTCATGAACCCGGATTCAGACATTATTCTTTAGCGTTAGATATTTCTGAGATATTTAAACCAATATTAGTTGATAGATTAATTTTCAATCTACTTAACAAGAAAATTATTCAATCTGATGATTTTGATTCTCACCTCAATGGTTGTATTTTAAAAGATAATGCCAGAAAAAAAATTATTAAGTATTGGGATGAAAGATTACATGAAACCTTCAATCACAGGAGTCTTAAAAGGAACATTAGTTATAAATATTTAATCCGGTTGGAATGCTATAAATTAATTAAACATATTCTTGATATAGAAGAATATAAACCTTTTAAATCCTGGTGGTGATGTATGTTATACTTGTATATGATATCTCAGAAAAGAAAGTAGGCAAAATGCTTAAGCTATGCCGGCAATATCTCAACTGGATACAAAATAGTGTATTCGAAGGTGAAATATCTGAAGTAAAGCTGAAAGAATTAATAAATTTAGCTAAAGAAATTTTGGACGAAAAAAAGGATAGTATTATTATCTTCAGTAGCCGACAGGAAAAATGGCTCGATAAAAAGATTGTAGGCATAGAGAAAAATGACCTCTCAAATATTCTGTAGGCGTCGACCTCCTGGAATTCTATAATAAAAAACCCGTTTTGCCGCATAAAAACACATAAGTAACTGATTATCATTAGTCGTCGATCTCCAGGGTAAATCCGGTTATTGGAGGTCGACGACTTAAAGTTGAAAAATGGGCACCTTAATTTTTTGTAAGTAATTGATAATTGTGTTTTTTTATATTAAATAGAGGCGGGTGCTAATCGAATCATTATGAGATTGAAATGAAAGACCTGTTGCAGTTATTTCGCCTCGAACTTTTGTGCTAATCGAATCATTATGAGATTGAAATGAATCTGAAACAAGAAAATACCAACCTTGGGTATCAGTGCTAATCGAATCATTATGAGATTGAAATCTGGAAAAAGTCCTTAGTCTTTAGCCAAACAATTTCGGTGCTAATCGAATCATTATGAGATTGAAATTCATTTATCAGCTCACGGAATAGGCGAAACTTAACAAAGTGCTAATCGAATCATTATGAGATTGAAATAGAGTAAACTTGTTCACCAAGTTCATCGTAGAAATAGTGCTAATCGAATCATTATGAGATTGAAATTATCTACCGGAATAAAAGCATTAACTCATCGGTCGCGTGCTAATCGAATCATTATGAGATTGAAATGGTTCAACATTTAAAGTCAAGGAGCTACCGAGAAAGGTGCAAATCGAATCATTGTGAGATTGAAATAATGATCCCTTAAACTGGGAGCGTGCTGCAATTAAATGTGCTAATCGAATCATTATGAGATTGAAATAACATGGTGCCAATACGCCGGAATAGCTGGGGTAAAGTGCTAATCGAATCATTATGAGATTGAAATTTAATTGATGTTGAAATAATGCGATATGAATTACGGTGCTAATCGAATCATTATGAGATTGAAATATAAATGACACTGGATCTATTACCTGTTTACTATCGTGCTAATCGAATCATTATGAGATTGAAATAGGCTAAACTAAATACCTAAAGTTATTTGAATCTGGTGCTAATCGAATCATTATGAGATTGAAAGCGCAGTCCGGTTAAATCAACCCCCAAAATGCTTACAGTGCTAATCGAATCATTATGGGATTGAAATAACAGACACAAACAAGCATTACCCGCGCCATGAGGCGTATTAATCGGATCGTAATGAGATTATAATATTTAGGAGTGAGGCTCACAGCACCTGGGTTGACTGAATGTAAATCAAATCATAATGAGCTGAAAATCTATTATCAAACCATCCCTTCTCTAATGTGTTAAAATAAAAAAACTCATGCAGGCAACATTATACTTAATCCGCCATGGGCAATCGCAATGGAATCTTGAAAATAGATTTACTGGTTGGAAAGATATAGATCTTTCTCCTACAGGTGTAGAAGTAGCTATAAAAGCCGGCGATGAATTGAAGGGAGAAAAGATAGATATAGCGTTTACGAGTACTTTAATAAGAGCACAACATACGCTTGATATCGTACTAAAAGAGTGTGGGCTTGAAGATATCCCAGTTTTTAAAGATGCTGCGCTGAATGAGCGGGCATATGGAGACCTCGAAGGGTTGAATAAAGCTGAAACAGCGAAGAAATTTGGAGATGAGCAGGTACATATCTGGCGTAGATCCTTTGATGTAGCGCCCCCAGGTGGAGAAAGCCTGAAGGATACTTATAACAGGGTGATACCATATTTTGTAAATACTATACTTCCATATCTGAAAGATGGAAAGGATGTTTTGATAGTTGCTCATGGAAATAGTCTGAGGGCCTTAGAGATGTTTTTGGAGAAATTAAGTCCTGAAGAAATTGTGAAAAAAGAAATAGCAACTGGGGTGCCTACGGAATATCAGCTTGATGATCAATTCATTTCTTCTTTACACTTTGAACCAATAAAGTAATCCAATACCGGTCATCCTAATTTTTTAAATTTCAGATAGGGATTTACTATTTTCAGTTCAAACCACACGTTATGATTAACCTGAACCTAAAAGCCAACACAAATCATACTTTTGATGCAATTGTTATAGGATCTGGAATTAGTGGGGGTTGGGCTGCAAAAGAATTATGCGAGAAAGGATTGAAGGTATTAATGCTCGAAAGAGGAAAACAGTTAGAACATATAAAAGACTACACTACCGCCACCGCTGCCCCCTGGGAAACGCCATATAGGGGTGCAGTTACCAACGATCAGAAAAAAGATCATCCCTATCTGATCAGAGAGCGGGTATACTCCGAATTTAATGAGAACTATTGGATGAAAGATTCCGAAAGTCCTTACCTGGAAGAAAAACGGTTCGACTGGACCAGAGGCAACATCGTTGGCGGTAGATCCATCATGTGGGGAAGAGGTTCTCTAAGATTAAGTAACCTCGATTTTGAAGCTAATGCGAAAGAAGGAATTGGGATCGATTGGCCAATCAGATATGAAGATTTGGCTCCCTGGTATAGTCATGTCGAAGCATTTGCAGGAATCAGCGGGCAGGCAGAAGGACTTCCTCACCTACCAGACGGTGTATTTCAACCTCCAATGGAAATGAACTGTTTCGAGAAACAAGTCAAGACGCGATTAGAAGCAAAGTTTCCAGAAAGAAGAATGACCATTTTCCGCACGGCTAATCTTACTCAACCTATTGGCGATAGGGGTAAGTGCCAGTATCGCGATCGTTGCGCAAGAGGTTGCCCTTTTGGGGCATACTTCAGTACACAATCCTCTACCCTTCCGGCAGCAACTAAAACAGGCAACCTGACATTGGTTACTGATGCCATAGTAAATAGTATTATCTATGATGAAAATAAAGGGAAGGCAACGGGTGTAAGGGTGATCGATAAACATTCTAAAGAAATTACTGAGTTCTATGCCCGTATCATTTTCCTGAATGCATCTACATTAGGAAGTACCTTTATTTTGCTGAATTCTGTTTCAAATCGATTTCCAAACGGATTAGGGAACGATAGTGGTGTATTAGGTCACTACCTTATGGATCATCACTTTCATGCCGGTGCAAGTGGAAGCTCCGATGAGTTTCAGGATAAATATTTTTACGGTCAACGACCCGCCGGATTTTATATCCCCAGATTTAGAAATATTGGGAAGGATAAACGTTCTTACTTAAGAGGCTTTGGATATACAGGGTATAGTAGCAGATCTGGCTGGGCCAGAGGTATTGCCGAATTAGGAATTGGTAATACATTTAAGGATTATTTGTCTGAACCCGGAAATTGGCAAATGGGATTGATGGGATTTGGAGAATGTCTCCCATATGAAGATAACAGAGTTACATTGGATAACAGCATAAAGGATGCCTGGGGCCAGCCAGTACTGAAATTTAATGTAGATTTCAGGGAGAATGAAAAACAAATGCGTAAGGATATGGACCAGGATGCAGTAGAAATGCTGGAAGCAGCCGGACTTAAAAACGTTACTCCATTTAATCGCGACTCCTACCCCGGAATGGCCATTCACGAAATGGGAACAGCCCGAATGGGAAAAGATCCGAAAACTTCCGTACTTAATAAATGGAATCAGGTGCATGCCGCGAAAAATATATTCGTTACCGATGGCGCCTGTATGACTTCTTCTGCTTGTCAAAACCCTTCCCTTACTTATATGGCTTTAACTGCCAGGGCAGCAAATTATGCGGTAGAAGAACTTAAAAAACAAAATCTCTAAGTAAACATTATTCTAAATTGCAACCAAAAGAACTGCTTGCCGACCTATTATCTGAAATAAACGACTCTTATACTAATATCAATCTAAATTCAAAACCAGAATACATTTTAGTTGAAGATACTTTATCTTATAAGATTTTCAAATCTGGAGCCCTTTTACATTTGCTCGAAAATTCTACCAATGATATTTCAGCTTTAAACATAATTGCTGAATATTTAAGAATGAGAGGTAGTTTCTATAATGTCTATCCTGAGAGTTCAGCTATTCTTGAACTAATGCTGAGTACTGGGATTCAACTTGCAAATCATTATATTCTCGATCCTAATGACAGCTTAACACCATATCTGACAACACTTTACGACATTATTTTTCATCAGATCAGGTTCGAAGAGTATTCTCTTAATGTTAGAAAATTATTCTTTCAGTTAAATATCCTGATTCTCGATATTGAACTTTTACAATATAAAAATACCAGAGTATACTCTGGACGTATGTTCTTTCTTTCAACAACAAATTTTGAATATAAATCTTATAAGGAAGAATTTCTAGTATTATACAACAAGTATTTATTGATTGAAAACCTGGATACTAAGCAAGTTATCAGGAAGAATGGCAAGAAGACTATGAATGGATTATTAATGAATTAGACTGATCAAGAAATAGATTTCTGATTAGCTGCAGTTATTAATGGCTTAAGATTGTTTTGACTACAGGCCTCCAACTTTTCAGTCT
Organism: Chitinophaga silvatica; assembly: GCF_003419895.1. GTDB lineage: Bacteria > Bacteroidota > Bacteroidia > Chitinophagales > Chitinophagaceae > Chitinophaga > Chitinophaga silvatica. The sequence goes on from NZ_QPMM01000010.1 coordinate 72,954, forward strand.
CCATTTACTTAGACGGAAAATGATAATGAACCTGGTCTGCCTAATGGCAAACCAGATTCATTATATACTGGTTTATAAGAGGTAACCAGATCAATATCGGCAAATTATTTTAGGGCAAATCTATATGCCAATAAGACACTTCCATATATTGATTTGTAAAATATCGGTGCTCAATATGATTTGTAAAATGATATCATCTAGATTTATTATTTTAAAGGGCCTCAATCCCTCTTATATGAATTACCAAACCTATTATGTAAAAAACGTAGAAGAAGCTATAGAGCTAGCCCAGAAGTTCAAGGAAGAAGGAAAATATGATCATTTTAGAGGACAAACACATGAATGGCCCCCACATTCTTCAGCACTTAGAAATCTTAATAATCCTAAAAAAAGGAACTCAAATTTACTTCGAATTATCGAGCTGCGTAGATGGATGGCTGGAATTGAGCAACTAAGATATTTGCTGGAAGATGAACATATTGATGAATTTTTTGCTATTTGTCAACATTACGGTCTTTCAACCAATTTTATTGACTTTTCAACTATGCCAGCTGTCGCAGGTTTTTTTTCTGCAGACAACTATAAAGAGCAACCAAGTATGAATTGTTGTATATATTGTCTGGATAGTAATGATCTAAAAATTTTCGCTAGTAATATGGAAATAGTTGTCAAAAATTCAGATTTGGAACAGAATAGGCAAGGCACAATTCTTAGATTAATAGAAATTAATGTCGACAATCTATGGAGATTACAATCACAGCATGGTGTTTTCCTTTACTGTAATTATAATTGGGAAATAGATTATCCTATGGATAGAATTCTATTTCCTTACACTGGTAATCCGATCTATCCACCCAAAGATATTATCTATCCATACCAAAAAAGCCCCCTCGAATATCTGTTGGATCACTACTTTAGGATGGAAAAAGATAATTCTAATTTCACACACTTAAGGCAAATAATAGAAAAAAGGCAAAATACCAAATTCGAGTGGGAGTTTATTCCACATAGTGATATACCAAAGGGATTCATCGCAGAAGTTTTTCTACCAGAACTCAAAGAACACCCAAGCTGGAACGATGAACCTGCTGCACCATGGAAAAATTATTCCATTGAAATTTTTGATCAAACAATTGGTGAAGCTGTGGAAATAAATTTTGAAGGTAAACTGGCGCCAGGTTCGATGTGTGACATACTCTATTATTATGTAAAACATGCACTGGAAACGAGGTTAGATCTTCGCAAAAAAAGCATCAACTGGAAACTTACTCATTTACCGTCCAATATTGATCAATTAAAGTTGTTCAGAAATCTTACATGGGCTTGGGACGGAATGCGGCGATTGCCATATTCTGCTGGAGAAATAGCTGGTGCATTGAGTAATATCCTTCTACTAATGGCACATAATGCTGAAACTATGGATCCGCAAGAGCAATCCGCATTAGAAGAGGAGCTGTTTGAAAAAGCTATTAAAATTGAGTTTGCTTACAATGATCAAGTATCTTCTCAGGCTTTAATTCATCAAACAGCCCTGAAAGATGCCTTACGTTCAGATATCAAAAAGCTACTCGTTCCTGATCAAAGGTTTCGCTTAAACGATATGGATTTATTATTGATATGCGTAAACAACCCTCGCTACATATTTGAATTTCCAAAATTTAAAGCATTATTCGGTCGGTTTATCATTCCCTGGCAATTCATATTATTCCGGCAACCTGTTTTTTTTGATTGCTACCATTTGAGTGTTTTTGGACTAAAATAGTTATCCTTAGAGAACTTTCTTATTGTCGATCAACTAATCCGACATCTAAAATTTTTACATCAAGAATTTGTTTAAAACAAAAAGCGATACAAAATTCAAGATGAATTTAATATCGCTTTCTGAAGCATACCCATATAACTATTAACTTCATCTTCGTATAATACTAATAGTTCCTGTTATCTACACTTTACCGCCAGCCTAATCCTGGGGCCACATGCTCTAAAATTGAGGACAATACATGCACATTGTACTCAACTCCCAATGTATTGGGTATAGTCAGAAGAAGAGTATCTGCTTCCTGAATCGCTTCATCTTCCGCTAATTCTTTTATGAGCTTATCTGGTTCTGCTGCATAACTTCTACCGAAAATTGCACGTTTATCAGGTTCAATCATTCCGAATTTATCGCCACTTCTTCCTTCCTGACCAAAATAATAGCGATCCTGGTCATTTACCAGAGCGAAAATAGAACGACTCACAGAAACTCTCGGTTCGCGATTATGACCTGCTTTTTTCCAGGCTTCTTTGTACAATCTGATTTGTTCTGCCTGTTGTATATGGAAAGGCTTACCACTTTCATCATACTTTAATGTTGAGCTTTGCAGAAACATACCGTTTTCAGCAGCCCAAACAGCAGTAGCATTTGAAGCGGCACCCCACCAGATACGATCCCTCAATCCTTCTGAATACGGCTCCAAACGCAACAAACCAGGTGGATTCGGAAACATTGGATTAGGGTTAGGTTTAGCAAACCCAACACCTTTCAACTTATCCAGGAACTCCAGGGCTTTACGGCGGCCCATATCTGCATCTGTTTCCCCGGCAGCAGGCTCATATCCAAAGTAGCGCCAGCCATCGATCACCTGTTCAGGCGACCCTCTGCTAATTCCCAGTTGTAAACGCCCTTCCGAAATCAAATCCGCAGCACCGGCATCTTCTACCATATACATTGGATTTTCATAACGCATATCAATTACCCCCGTACCAATCTCTATTTTGCTTGTTTTGGCACCAATAGCCGAAAGCAATGGAAATGGAGAAGCCAACTGAGCTGCAAAATGATGAACTCGAAAATAGGCGCCATCTATACCAATTTCTTCAGCTGCAACCGCCAAATCAATAGATTGAAGCAGCGTATCACTGGCTGAGCGAGTTCTATAGGCCGGATGGTTAGACCAATGCCCGAACGACAAAAATCCTATCTTCTTCATAAATCTATTTTCAAAAAAATAATACCCAATATTATCCAATTTTCACTTGCTATACCAATTTCTTTTTTCGAGATTCTTTACCAAGGTATTGGCTGATTTTGCCAACTTCTTTAATTAATAAACATTCAATCAAAATCATTTTAGATAAGTTTGCGTATTATATAAATGAAAAAGTCTTCAGGTCAGATCTGAAGACTTCTTCATTTATGATTCAAAGAAAACAATTTTCAATAACTCATGGATGGTGCTTTTCTACCCAATCAGCAATTTCTTTGATCTTTGCATCTACTAACTCCTTAATTGGCTGAAAAGGAGTACCATCGAAATGTCTTGCTGATCTTCCTTCTCCGGTAGGACTAGTATGATCTACATCAATTGATTCTCTCCATAATTCTGCATGTTCTTTCCATTCTTCCTGGTCAACCAGGCTAGGCTCAGTGAACCAAACATTCCATGTTAGTATATTGTCCTTTTGTAACATATTGCCGGAGCACAGGTTGTGAAGATCCAGAACCAATTGGTTAAAGGTATCCACATATTCATTATTTGTCTTTACGATTGGCCCCATCTGCACTTCTACATTTCCTACTCCATATGCTTCATAGTGCTTTGCAAAATCAGGACTTTCAAATGTTGTTGTTTCCCCTTTTCGAACAGGAAAAATGCCCTGATTTGGATCTTGAGCTTTGTGAGTAGTAACTTTGATGGCATTTTTTTTATCTGAAGGAAAGGGTAGATTGCTTTGACTAAACTTATCCCATAACTTCTTAACGAATGGAGTTTGTTTAGCACTTGGACTAAACCAAACCTTACCTAAAACCATCATATCAGCAGCAAGATTATTCACTGTATCTGATTCATCAACCCAACCTCCCTGGCCCGTAACAGTTACTTCTACATTCATAGTACCTACGCCAGGAATGAAGGTACCTTGCTGAGGACAAATAATAGAATATACTCTTCCTGTGTTGTCATAACCTATTCTGGAAATATCCGGAGAAAACATCACAAAACATCTATCAGGATTAGAAGCCCCTTTTTGGGCCTCCCAACTAAATTCCGGCCATTGTACTTTTTGTTGTCGTTTAAGCAATGAGATGTTATCCATATTATCTAGCATTGGCAACGATGATAAGTCTGGATTTGGATAGGCAAATGCAGAATTTGATTGTGCGAATCCACCTTCCCATCCTGGAGGAATGTTCGAATACTTTTTAGAAGTCATAAAACTTTTAAATTTTCCTTTTAGAGTTATAAAATAGCTCTATCCATTTTGGAAGAACTGTGAACAAAAATCTTAACATTAAGTAGTGATTATGAATCACTTATTCCACTAATTAATTATCAAAATATTTGCTAGCCTAATACAAAATCAAGCTTGATATTGTTCTGTAACTTTTAAAAAAGATTGAATTATTTTTATTAAATTTTCTATAATTCCTAATAGTAATAGAGTAAAAAAATAACCCGGAGGTAAATACAGTTAATTCTTTACTTGTTACCATAAATCACTGGTCGTTTTTAAATCGTTTTCATAAATATGAAATGAAAAATTCTACAGCATAGGATTACTCTAAATATCAGGGTTAGGCGAAGTTGTATCTTTAATAATTTTTCATTTATTTTTATATAAAATACGGAATATTAATATTGAGCAACAAATCCCGACTTATGAAATACATATTTAGCTTCCTATTCCTTTTCTGCGTGACTACTGCTTTAGGGCAAACTTCATTTCCTGCAGGTTTTAAATTAATAAAAGGTGATAATCCCATGGGAGATCATGATAGGTACTCTAATGGAAAATATGTTTTTCAATCGCATCTATATTGGAGATCCTATGATGACTATACGTGGAATGATGAGAAATATAAGCAATACGTTGCTGAAGGACTTGGATATCCATTTTATCAAACAAAAGATAGTCTTTTGTGGGGAACAGGTAAAACAACTGATGGCCTATACTCCTATTCAGTTGTAGATTATAATGGAGAGGTATATGAACTTTTTTCTCAATACAACGATGCTGATTTCTCTAAGTATTCCAAATGGCTGATTTCTTCCATTAGAGAATATCGAAAGCAAGGAAAGGTGTTTATATTTCCTAGAAGGTTCTTAAAATAAAACCAAACCAGATTCCGGAGTCAAATATTTGTTTTGAGTTTATATTATTTCAACTTAAAAATGCCTTCAACCATAATGATTTGAAGGCATTTTTAGTTTCTGTTGATAATCAAATATTTTGACCAGTTTTACAGATCATTTAATAATTAGTTCTGCTTTTCATAATCAAAAGCCCTCATCATAGCGATTAATTTTTCCTCTGCTTTTATAAGCGCATCTGCACTTTCATTTACATCTGCTATATAACCTGCGCAAGGCAAGGTAACAAACAAATCAGCACCAGCTGTTTCATCAAGGACAGGCTTGGCCTTAAGATCATCACCATCGTCTGTAAGTTTGGCTCGAATCGTTCCGGCAATAGTACTTGCATTATCACTAATGGCAACTGCCAATGTTTCCATTAAACTGAAAGTTCTTGCCTGGTTTGAGGTAATTCTCCAATGTAATAATGACTTTGCCAGTGCGGGGATGATCTTCGTCCTTTCATTATTAGGCAGAACCAAACATTTACCAAAAGTATTTTCACTCTCGATCCATCCTTTAGCCTTTAATTCTTCAATTTTTTCTTTACTTAATTCTGGTTCATGTTGATTGGTAGAAACTGAAAAAAGTGTTCTTAGGTCAATGGCTACATCGTGCACAAAAAGTCCGTTGGCCCTCCGGTTTTCTGGGATCCAGTGACGCCTCGTAAGTGCGCGGCCATTAGTTGTTAGAAAAGTCTCTATCTCTTCTTCTGTCAACAGCTTATCGCTACCAGCTACACGCACATTCACTGGATTATTGTTAGGACGATTGCTTCTGTCGAATGTCAAGTTTTCAGATGTTGTACCTGATAGAAGTGGGTGCAAAGGACGCATTGCTGATATAGACAACGGACTACGCCTTTTTAAAGTAGCCCCATCCCCGGCACGCATCCACCCACCAATAAGTTGATCTACATAATTAGGATCGCAAGGTGACCAGATTTCTTTATTCTCCAACTGCTTATCTTTAGTTATCTGATAATTATAGGTTACTGGCGCCATAGGAACATTCAGCTTGGAGGTAAGCTCTTCCAACATGGAACGTTTTACCTGCTGGCCGCTGGAATATGGGCAGTATCGTCTAAACATCGGATTATAGTAAGTCTTTTGACCATCCTGTACACCAAAAACTGTATGTTCAGCATGTTTCAATGCTCTCAAAAAAATGTAGGGGTTCATTTGTTGTATTTTTTATTTTGTGATGAATGCATAATGCAAACGAATAAGTGTTAGAAAGTATGGTACATTATCTTTAGGCATCATATGGATAAGTTGGGCAATTTCATGCATCGATTCCCCAGCATTGTCCTTTACTAATGGAATAAGATGATCCAAAAACTGTTTTTGACTAATGGCACTAAGAACTTCTTTAACCTGGTTTGTCTTGTCCATTTTGCCTTTAGTGCTGCTGAGTGCATACACTGAGAGGGATGCCGCAAACTGTTGTGCGCGTTCCCACAGTTGTTCATTGTTAAGCATTGCTAATGTCCAAATTAAGTATGATTGAAAATTCAATTTCTTTTCCTCGTCTTTCTCTTTAAAAACAGGGAGCTTACCTTCAATAAAATCCTGCAATCCCTTGGGCTGCATTGCATTTACACCGATAGAACCAAATTGGCATGCTTTCAAAAAACCAAATGCAGTAGCAAATAGTTTTTCTACCTGTATGACATCACTGGTGCCAAAGTATTTTTCGTAAAGATCTACCGGTCTTTTAATGTGTGGCAGGCGGAAAGGAATAAAACCTACAGTAGTATTGGTTTGTCCGAGGTTATATACATAACCGGTCAGCTGTGAATCAGGGAAGGTACGCGCAACTCCTATTAATACCATTGTCCACGACTGGGTAGCTACCTCGAGCCCACCATCCTTTGCTACACTTATTCCGTTGAACATTGCAGTAGGATCTTCAGGATCAAAAACACGTTTATCATAACGATGTGCCAACCATTGTCCGTTCCAGGTATTAATTTGGTTAGCTCTTAACTTTGGGGTTTTATTTAAGTATGCACGATAAACCTTCCAGCCATCATATATATCCAGAAGCAATTTAGGCTTATCGAAGAAGATAGATAAACCACCCTGGATACCGATTCCCAATCCACTGCCTATCCATGATAAATAAACATCTTCTTCCTTATAAGGTATTTTCATACTAGAAATTTGCCCTGATGTTGTTGCTGTGATATCCAGAGATGGGAAGCCTATTGCAATACTAGCATCAGCTGTGGTATTTGATATTTTATCTATAAGTACATCTAATTTCCGCCGTCGCTCAACTGCCGAAGGAGGTGATCCTTTCTTGATACCCTGAACCAATGGTGAATTAGTAACCCATTGCATGTATTTTTCCTCATCAAAGAATAATGGAAAATATTCTTCTATGAAAAATTCTTTTGCATTGTAGGTCTTTTCGTATTTCTCATTAAATGATTTCAGGAATGTCTTCCCAATATTAACTGCTATCATGGGGAGCAACGTTTAAAGGAGTTTAAAAACTATTGTACACTCTCTAGCTTTAAAGAAGCGGCGATAAGGCCCTCATCCACATCGTATGCTCCATCCGGAATAACAAAGGGATGATTACCTATCTTTAACTGTGGAAAATTTTTAAATGACAAGATTTTATAAGAAACAGGTATTTCCATGTCTAGCCTGATAGCATTGTCTGCCAATTCATATAATTTAACGTCCGACTCTATAATACAAGGAACTGTATCTATATCCAGTTTATCCAACAGGGCCGACTTTGGAGCATGATACAATTCCCTTATACGCCATTTTCCTGCCACAAAAGCTGCATTCAAATCAATGTTTGGGGCTTCAATTTCGGGGTATACCTTATCTATTAACTCCTGCAATTTCCTTTCCTGCAATAGCTCACCTTCAGGTAATAGGTCATATGTTCTTCGTAATACCTCTAACTTATATGGTCTTGCATCCCTGTTGTTTTTAGGTGGTGGTAACACATATATATCTTTATATTTTCCTATTGTATGAGCATTTCTGATTCTGTTGATTCGACCAAATCTCTGAATTAATGCATCAATAGGCGCAACATCAGTAATCATCAGGTCGAAGCTAATATCAAGACTTACTTCCACTACCTGTGTAGCAACTACCCAGCAAGGCTTTTCCTTCCTATTAAAATCATTTTGGAGTAGTCTTTCTAATGCTCTTCTGGATGACCTCTTAAATCTGCTATGGATAAGCATCTTATCTACATTTAAATTCTCCTTATTTAACCATCTGTAAAGCTTTTGTGCACGTTCTACCGTGTTGACTACTATTAAAATTTTCAATCCATCCTTAATAGCATCCCTGATAGTTGGCCCGAGGTCTTCTATTTTTTCTGCTTTATGAATGATATGTCGGTCGAATGTATCCAGCACATTGTCGGGTAGTGACACATCATACACTTGTTCCTTTCCACCCATAATCTGTAACAGATGATTATATAATGCTGTGGGCATGGTTGCAGTACCAATATGTATTCTGCAATTCAAGGAATAAAGTATTTCTACAATTTTCAATACTAAGGCCTGCGCATCTTCTGAATAGGTATGAATTTCATCCAAAATCACATCACAACCAGCAAGATCTGTGATTAATGCTTCATAGCCTTTTGTTGCATAAACAAGCGAAGCAAGTTGGTAAGGGGTAAGAATTTTTATTGAAGCGCCTATATGACGTTGCAATACTTTTTCCTTCAGACTCTCTCCATTTCCCTGGAGCAAGGAAGCTGCATGCAATAGATGAATCTCTGCATCTGTATCCATTAAATCCTTTTTAATTCTTTCATACATGGCATTGATAGAAGCCTGAAAGGGGAGGATATAAAATATACGTCCGGTACACCGTTTGAGGAGAAAATAAGTTTTGCCTGTTCCAGTACCGGCCTTTAGCAACGTATGCTTTCGAGGATCGTTACCTGGAATAAAAGATAATGGATACCATATACTTTGTTGATTATAAAAATTTAGATCCGGAGTGATAAATAATTTTGGAAGGATGTCACCTACTTCGCTTTCCATATCTGATGCCAGATGGTCAGCCGCCATTAATAATCCTTTCCATTTGGAATAACCAATTCTTTTTACTTCACAATAAGACACTGCCGCTTCAAAGCTTTTCCTTGCTACTTCTTTCGTAATAGGATTTACTTTTAACCCCAAGTGATGTAAAATCTCTAATGCATTCGGCATCCAGATATCAAATCCAACAGCATGTACTTCAAAACAATCTCGTAATCTGTCGTTCAAATCCAATAAACCCATTTCGCCTATATCTTTAAAAATAGACTTATGGTGCGCTACCACCATTTCTATTACAGCTGGTCGATCCTGTTCATCTACCAACGATAAGAAAAACAGTGAGGCAATTTCATGTCGAAATACCATTCCAGGTGGCCGTCTGAAATTCACGTCAAGTGTCTTCTGAAATTGGGTACTCGCCTTGCCAATATCATGAAGTATTGCACCGATATATGCTATTCGCTCGTCGAGGCCCCCATTCCTGGCTATTTTCATAGCTATGGAGGCTACATCCTGCAGATGGCGAAGTAATTTGACATTTCGGCGTTTCGATTTTTTGGCTAATAAATGGAGGAAGGACATTCTTTCTTATTATTCACAGGGTTACCGGTAATTTCGAGTCGGCCGTACATTGGGGTTGCATTGTCGAACCTATGAAACCCCGTTATAAATGAATCCTCGGCTTCACCAAATCGCAATTCAAATCCTTCTAATTCGTTAAAGGCATTTTCATCCATTGCTACAACTTCAGGGTCAGGCAAGAGAATGTCTTCATTCCGACAAACACAAATGTGTTGCTTAATGGCAATTTCGGCAGAATCCTTATCAATAAATGCTAAGAGCAATTCAGGGTCAATCAACAATCCTCTTTCTAATACAGCTCTATTTCTGATCATCAACGATTGTTGCTTTTTATACTCCCATCCCCTGGTTTGGGTGACTTCCTTCTGCAAACTAATCATTGTATAAATAATCTTATACCTGGCTATTTTCTGTAGCCCTTTTTGGGATAATGTTTCAGGGAATAATTTCTTCTCAATTCCTTCCAATGTTGAAGCAGTTAAAAACTGCTGACTGAAGGTCGTCTCATCACGAACAGCCGTAAAAGGTTTGATAAAACCGAAGGGACCTCTAAATTTAGCGACGTATAGAACGCACATAATGAAAATTGTTTATGGGGAACATATTTTTAACTATGATTAGGAATCATAATTAAGATCATTTATCATTTTCATTATTACATACGACAAACCAATGTTAATAGTCTTTTACAAAAGAATATTTTTTAAAAAAATTACTCATTACTATATTAACTTCGCTAACGGATGGATTAGCGGAATTGAAAAATGTTCATAGTCTTTTATATTAATCGTACCCTCAATCCATCATCATGTCAATGCTTCCAAAACTAATCCATACTAGTATTTCCAACACCAGTATAATGTGTTCACCATCACCTTTCTGATTGATAGTTAAATGATACATTTTAATGGAGGCATTGGAGTTATAATTAAATTCCCATATTTCAGGTCAGTTTATTGTGATAATATATTTCTAATTTCTTCAAGAAATTGTTATTAGAATGTTATTCAATTATTTAATCCTTTATTCCATTATATAAATGACTATTATTTCAAAAAAGGCCATATAATAATTAGTAGTTGGATACCTAACCTTTATTGCCATTCTCCTCCCCCCTCCTTTAGTGCGACCTTATTCTGTATCTGATGCGCCAATATCCCTTGATTTCAGATTAGAATCTTTGTTAAAGTGGTAGTTAAATAAAAATTGACCTACCATTACATCCGTACAATAGAAACCCACTAATTCCAAAGATCAGGTTTTGCTGATCACTACTTGATTTTCAATATTGATCATCCAGTAGGTGGCATTAGTATTAAACTGACTATTACATAATACTCCTTCAAATTTATTATTGATTAATTCCTTGTATAGCAAAACAGAAGGAAACAGTCTGATGAACAAAAAACGAGCATTTCTAACAAAGGAGAACATATTATGATCATCCTAGTTCCATGGCAGTGTTTAATTTTTCAATAATCCTTGCTTCTTCACTATGCCCATCAGTTGATAACCTAAGCAATGGAAGGCCTATTATTTCCAAGATATGATCTTTCTTATTGTCTCTTTCCTGCTGCAATTTATTGTCATGAAATGACACTCCATCTACCTCTATAGCCAAGACAGGAGTTTTGTCAATCTTGTTATATAACAAAAAATCAATTCTTGAATTATTTCTTATGAAGCGGATTTCATCTTCTGAAAATGGTTGAAAATCGCGAATAAGATCTATAAGCTTGTATTCCCTAACCATATCAATAGATGAGAATTGGGTATCTAATAATATATTTTCACTTAACAACTTGTGAATAATGATCTCTGCTGGAGATCCTTTCATATTCTTGTTAGATGAAAGAAACGAAATAAAGACTTGATTATATTCCTTGTATAAAAGATCAAAAACAGAACATATACGGCCTTGAACAATTGTTTCTCTCGGATCAGTGGTATAACATATGTAGCGTATCATATCACCGATGTTTGTTCCGTGAGGTAGTTCCATAGACGCCGATTTTACTACAATAAATTCTTTCACAGCTCTTGATACTGCCACATTTATCAGGTTAGGATTATCTATAAATGCTCCTATTTTGTTTTTAACTACATTAAATATAATCACCTCTTTCTCACGTCCTTGAAACTTATGTATAGTATCGGATTCTGTTCCAGAGGGCAACTGTTTTTGCAGTATAGCTACATGATTTCTGTATGGTGCAATAACACCAACTTTAGTAAAGTCTGCAGAATATTTCTCACGGATATACAAATCTGTTTCATCGATCTGTCGTTGATTGTGATTCCCTTTTTCTCCCGATATATTTGTTTCAATAATCCTAAACGGATGATTATACCCGGAAGTCATAATAGCCAGATTATTCTTGTAGTATTTCTTGTTACAGAATCCAATAATAAGAGGGTGGCATCTGTAATGTTCTTTTAGTAGTACCGACTTAATGTTAGCTCCATATAAGCTTTTTAGAGAGTCCAGAATATTCTTTCTAACATAGTCGTAAGCAGGGGAAATATTGTATTTAACCTGAAATTGCTCCGCAGTTGCTTTACTCTGTTCGTCTACGATATGGGTAAGCTGCATACTATCTCCCACTACAATTGCATTTCGGCAACAAGAGAAACAGGTGGTAGACTTAATAATATCTACCTGCGAAGCTTCATCTATAATCAGATAATCAAAAAGGTACCCTTTTGGAATGCTAGTGTGTAATGATAAAGTGGAACTCAGAATTACAGGATAACGTGTTGTAAATGCATCAAATTGCTTGCGATAATCTTCAACTTTAAATGTAACTTTATCTAACCTCCTATACTTTTCAAATAATACAGCATTGAATATTTTTTTAGAACCCTCAATAAAACTGTTAAGATTAGACTTTTCATTATTTGATGTCAACCAGTTTTTAATGTCCTGGATTTCTTTTTTTATTTTTGCTATATATGATTCATAGAATTTGTGATTTACAAAAATGGGCAACTCTTCAGTATACTGGCTAATAGTATTCAGGTCGAACAAGCCATATTGCAGAACAAACCGTAATTTATTGATGATCGACAACTTGTTTTCTATATCGATGATTGATAATAAGTTTTTAAATTTTAAGGCTCTGCCAGAAGTCCATTTGCGGTAAAATTTCTTGTCGAGTTTAGATTTTATACTCTGATTGAGTGGTTGTTCTGCTTTTATGTGTCTAAACTCTATTTCAGCATCTGATAACTCTGTTTTCAAAAAGGCTAATTTATTCTGGTAATGAAAACTTCCTGTGAGTATGTTATTCAGATTGAGAACTTTATTCTTTAGCTTTTTCAACTGTTTCTCCGAAATCTCGAAATCCTGATGTACTGTTTGTTCTTCGATATTGTCGAAAAAAGAGGTTTTGTTGTTGTTATTCCCAAGTGAAGCCACAATCATCTCATAACCACATTTCGATAACTTCTCCCGTACATTAAATACTGCAGAATTATTGTTCGATACAATTGCAACAGTTTTATTCTGTACAATTAGATTGGCTATAATATTTAGTATAGTTTGAGTTTTTCCTGTACCTGGCGGGCCTTCTACTATACTTATACTATTGCTGAGTGCAGTCTCAACTGCCAATTTTTGACTCTCATTACAGCCGAAAGGATAAATCAGCATCTCATTTAGAGAGCTCTTACAAGGATTAACTCCATCGATATAGCTAGACAGCACCGTTCTTGTATCTAATATATCGATATCATCAATAGCCTTGAGTAATATTTCGGTGCTTATTTGATTTGAAAATTTACGATCCGTCTCCTCAGGTTGAATATCAAATGCTATATCATTATTTTCTTTCAGTATCTTCCTAAAATAATTGAATACCGATTCTGTCTGTCCAACATTCTTTTTGGTATCACAGATTTCAATATTGGCATTGTTTTCAACCGGATAAGAATAATTATCTCTATTTCTAAAAATCAAGTAACGTCCATAATTATCAACCGTATTATATAACTTATTTAATTTGCCCTTCTCATATATGCGTACATTTTCTCGTCTTGATACAAGGGGATAATATTGTACTTTGTCAACTCCATAATTATAAGTTCTCCCATTTATAAATGTAATACGATATCCTTTATCAGTGCGGATAACCGTAGAAACATCACCTTTGTACTCAAATTTCAGGGATGCTTTATTTTTTAAGTACACTATGAATAAATGATTCATCAAACTTGTTTATTACATTCAGGATAGTTCCGATGTTACTAATTGAACCCTTAAGCCTGTCGCTCCTTGTATCATTAATCAATACTGTAGGATAATATAAAGAAAAATCTATTACTTACCACAGTTAGAGTTACCAAAATCTGAGTTTCTGTTTTTCGGAAATTTAAAATGGAAAATGTAGTAATAACAAAAAAGCTTCAAGCTTTCGATTGGGGCCATAGCTAGGCAGGAATTATATTTTCGGGAAATATGGTAACCAAAATCATTTTTACAAAGTCTTCCTAAAGAAAAATAGCCTCCAGATATTATCCGAAGGCCATTAATTATTTGCTAGGAGTCAGGGAGTCGAACCCCGGGATCTGTTACAGTCAACATCATTGAAACAATGGCTAAGAAAAGCTTAAAACAAAAAAGCCTTCGCATTATCTGCGAAGGCTTTTTTGTTTCTGCGGAGAGTCAGGGATTCGAACCCCGGGACCTGTTACAGTCAACAGTTTTCAAGACTGCCGCAATCGACCGCTCTGCCAACTCTCCAGTGGATTGCAAAAGTATAAAAGTGATTTCAAATAAAAAATTTTTTCTCACTTTTTTCTGTAAAAACCCACTATTTATGGCTTTGCGATCTACGGACCTAAGCGATTTACTTATTCCTGTCTATTGGTAAATGCTCGTCGGTATTGATTTCCATGCGATTTCGCTTTGATCCGTAGTTCGCAAAAATTTATTTCCAGCCACCGCCCAAAGAGCGATAAAGATCAACCATAGCGCTCAAACGCTGCCTGTCGATATCGGCCTGGGCTAATTCTGCCTGTAATGCCCTTCCCTGTGCAGTGATTACTTCCAGGTAATTTGCCATACCACTTTTAAACAGCATCTTTGATTGCTCTATTGCCAATTGGGCTGTTTGAACCTGCCTATGTGCTATCTCCTGCTGGATCTTTACTTTATCCAGCTTTACCAAAGCATCGCTTACCTCGCCAATCGCTAATAATGCAGATTGACGGAAAGAAATTACTGCTGATTCACGCTTAATTTTAGCTACTTCCAATTGAGTTTTCAAAGCTCTGCGCTGGAAGATAGGCTGAGTAAGACTTCCAGCGGCCGTTCCAAATAAGGAGGCTGGCATCGTAAACCAACTGCTGGCTTTAAATGCATTTAAACCACCATTAGCCGTAATAGATAAGGATGGGTACATATTGCCTTGTGCAACTCCCACTCTCGCATTCGCTGCCATCAGTGCCATTTCAGATGCCCTGACATCCGGGCGTCTGCTGATCATAGCTGCCGGAACCCCTGCTGGTAGCCAATCTGCCACCTGAAAATCGGCAAGTTGACTAGTCCTTGCAACCGGACCAGGTAATTCTCCCGTTAAAATACGAATCGCATTTTCCTGGATGGCAATACCTTGTTCCAGTTGTGGTACTAATAATTCCGCTGCCTGCCTTTGTGAAATAGCCTGTTGTACTCCTAACTCTGTAACCTCACCTGCGGTTTTTTGCAGCTGAATCATCTTCACAATGGTGTCGCTCAATGCCAGATTCTTTTTAGCAATCTGTAATTGATTATCTAACATCAACAAATTGAAATAACTGCTAGCCACAGCCGATACCAGACCTGTCTGAACCGCATGTTCTGCTTCATAAGTCGTCAGGTAATCTGCTTGTGCCGCCTCTTTTTGTCGACGTATTTTACCCCAGACATCCACCTCCCACGATAATCCGGCTCCCAGATTAAAATCTTCCAGGTGAACACCTAAATTATTGGCGGAGAGATTCACCCCTGTAAAACTGTTCTTCGATGGAAAATTGGTACTGGCCGATGCAACAGCATTTAAGGCTGGTAACCATGCAGCTTTTGCCTGGCGAAGATATGACTGCGCCTCTTCTACTCTTTTCACTGCCAACTGCAAATCATAATTTCCAGTAAGTGCTTTACCTATCAATTGTTGCAGCGTCGCATCTTTAAAAAACTCATTCCAGCTGATGGTAGCAATACTACTATCGGATGCCGTGGTATTGTTAAACTGTTCGGGCAGTGCTACCGGTGGTCGCTCGTAATTACGACCAACCCGGCAAGCAGCTAACCCTACAACTAAGGACAGTAACAATGAGAAATTAACTATATATCTTGTTTTCATTTGATCTCTTTAAAGAATATTAATGCACTAACTCTGCTTCCTCTTCCTCTACCATCAATGGCTTGCGACTTACTTTCTCCTGCAGATACTGGAATATTACATACAATACCGGTATCACAAATACACCTAATATTACACCGGTCAACATTCCTCCGGCCGCACCCGTACTAATAGAACGGTTACCCAATGCCGACGATCCTGTTGCTCTCATCAATGGTAATAACCCCGCAATAAAAGCAAATGATGTCATCAAAATTGGGCGTAAACGCAGACGGGAAGCTCTGATAGCCGATGCAACCAATCCCATACCACTACGACGGCGCTGTACCGCATACTCCACAATCAGAATCGCATTCTTTGCCAACAAACCAATAAGCATAATTAAACCAACCTGCACATAGATGTTGTTGTCGATTCCGAACATATTAATGAAAATAAATACTCCGAATATACCCAGTGGAATAGATAAGATAACAGCCAATGGGAGAATATAACTCTCGTATTGTGCTGCCAGCAGGAAGTACACAAAGATCAGACAGAGTGTAAAGATGATCAATGCCTGGTTTCCGGCACTGATTTCCTCCTTCGTCATACCTACCCATTCAAATGCATACCCTCTTGGCAAATATTGCGCTGCAACTTCCTCTACCGCCTTAATGGCATCACCACTACTATAACCTGGTTTTGCTTGCCCGTTAATTGTTACCGCATTAAAGAGGTTATTCCTGGTTACGGTTTCCGGACCGAATACGCGTTTTAATGTAACCACAGTATTCATTGGCACCATCTCTCCGTGCGCATTCTTCACATATATACCATCCAGAGAAGCTGGCGCTGATCTGCTCTCCGCTTCTGCCTGAACAATTACACGATAATACTTACCAAACCTGTTAAAGTCAGATGCATACATACTTCCGTAATACACCTGCATGGTTTGCAGAATATCACTAACGGGAATGCCTAATTGTTTTGCTTTCTTATCATCGATCTCAATTTCATATTGAGGATGAGAATTATTGAAAGTGGTAAACGCAAATGCTATTTCCTTACGCTTCATCAATTCACCGATAAAGCCATAAGCTGTCTGGCCAAGTTTATCCAATGAACCACCGGTACGATCCTGCAACACCAGCTCAAAACCCGCTACGTTACTAAATCCTGGTACTGTTGGCATGTTAAATACAAACACGCTGGCTTCAGGAATCGCTGCTAATTTTTGTTGCAGCATCCCCATGATTGCCTCAATGTCTTTTACTGCACCACGCTGATCATGCGATTTCAACTTAATAAACCCTACACCAGAGGTAGCACTGCTGGAGTTAGAAAGGAAGTTGAAACCCGAAACGCTCAGGTACATTTTAGAAACGTTCAGACTTTCAATAATATGCTCTACTTTACTAACTACCTCGCGGGTACGTTCCAGGGAAGATCCCGGCGGCATTGTTACTGCATATACAGCAAACCCCTGGTCTTCTGTAGGAATAAATCCAGATGGTGTTTTTCTCATCATCCAGAAAGTGGCACCTATGATTATCACTAATCCGCCTATGGTTACCCATTTACGTTTTACAAGGAATTGAAGGCTATTGACATATTTATTAGTCATAGCATTAAACCCGGTATTAAACGCATTGAAAAAACGTTTCTTAAAGCCTTGCTTTTGAGCAGGTGCATTTCCATGTCCATCTCCATGCGGATTCTTCAGAATCAGGGCACAAAGTGCAGGACTAAGTGTCAATGCATTAAGCGCCGAGATGATAATGGCTATAGCAAGGGTAAAGGCAAATTGCCTGTAAAATACGCCGGCCGGACCTTCCATGAAACCAACCGGAATAAAAACCGCCGACATTACCAGAGTAATGGATATAATCGCACCTGAGATCTCCTGCATGGAAGATAAGGTAGCATTGCGGGGATTTGCCCCTCGTTCCATTTTGGCATGCACGGCTTCCACTACCACGATGGCATCATCCACCACAATTCCGATGGCTAATATCAACGCGAAGAGTGTTAACAGATTGATGGAGAAACCGAACAACTTCATGAAGAAGAATGTACCAATAATTGCTACTGGTACAGCGATAGCAGGAATCAGTGTAGACCTGAAATCTTGCAGGAAAATATACACTACAATAAATACCAGGATAAATGCTTCTATCAGTGTGTGTTTCACCTGATCGATAGATTCATCAAGATATTCTTTAGTAGAATAGATATTAGAATATTCGACACCCGCTGGTAAACTAGCGGCGGCTTTTACCATCAGTTTATTAATCTTTTCCTGGATTTCGTTCGAATTGGAACCTGCCATCTGGAAGATAGCAATACCAATACCATACTTACTGTTTACACGGGTATCGCTACCATAGCTAAAGGAACCAAATTCAACTCTGGCTACATCTTTCAATCGAACTACGGAACCATCGGCGTCTGCACGCAAAATGATTTCTTCATATTGTTGATCCTTATTTAGCTTGCCTTTGTATTTGATGATATATTCGAACGATTCTTTACTTCCTTCACCAAAACGTCCGGGTGCTGCTTCCAGGTTCTGATCGCGTATAGCGCCCAGTACTTCCTGTGGAGACATATTATATGCAGCCAGTCTGTCTGGTTTCAGCCAGATACGCATAGAGTAATCTTTAGCACCGAACACCATAGCCTGACCAACACCATTTACCCTTTGAATTTCCGGGATGATGTTAATTTTTGCGTAGTTCTGCAAAAAGGTTTCATCATATTCATGTTTGTCGCTGACCAGGTTAATAACCATGATCATGCTGTTTTGCTGCTTTTGAGTGCTGATACCAGCCTGTACAACTTCTGCCGGTAACAAGCTGGTAGCTTTAGCCACGCGGTTTTGTACGTTTACCGCTGCCAGATCGGGATCTGTTCCCAGCTTGAAGTAAACGTTTAAAGTCATGGAACCGTCGTTATTGGAGTTGGAGGTCATGTAAGTCATGTTTTCCACTCCATTTACGGCCTCCTCAATTGGAGTAGCCACAGAGCGGGCTACCACTTCCGCGTTAGCACCCGGGTAGGAAGCTGTAACGGCTACACTAGGCGGGGCTATTTCGGGGAACTGGCTCATTGGCAACGTATATAGTGCCAATATCCCCAGCAACACAAGGATGATAGATATAACTGTAGCCAATACAGGCCTTTGTATAAATTTTCTAAACATAGAAACAAGAGAGTTTAAAGTCGTGACACCTTAGGTATCAGACGTAATAAAAGGGTGCTGACAACAGAGAATGGCATCTCCGGTAGAATGCTAATGCATTCGCAAACCAATAATCACAGCCATTCTCTGCTAGCTTAGAGCGGCCTAACTTTTAGGAGACTGTCAAGAGAAATCTGTAATGGAGTGATAGGCGTTCCATCATGTAATCTGTCTAATCCAGAGTATACAATGCTTTGTCCTGCTTTTACTCCTTTCTCTATGAAATAGTAATTACCACTTTTGCCGGCAATGGTAATTGGGGTACCAGTTACCTTGTTACTATCGGCAACAACAAATACCATTACTTTATCCTGTAATTCAAATGTTGCTTCAGTTGGAACAATTACAGCATTGGCAAATTCTTCAGGAATTCTTACTCTGCCTGTATTACCCGAACGTAGTAAGCCAGAAGCATTTGGGAAGGTAGCACGGAAACTAACGGCGCCCATTGTTTTATCGAATTGGCCTTCCATTGTTTCGATTTTGCCTTTCTGAGGGAAGATGCTGTTATCTGCCAGTTTCAATTCTACAGCAGGTAATTGTTTAACTTTTTCTGCGATGCTGGCGCCTGGCGTTTCATTTTTAAACTTCAGGAAATCCTGCTCACTCATAGAAAAGTAAGCATATACTTCACTAACATCAGATAATACAGTAAGTGGCTGAGGTTCTGCTCTGCCAACCAATGCACCAGTTTTATAAGGTATTCTTCCGATATATCCACTAACTGGTGCAGTGATTAAAGTATATCCAACATTGATATGTGTAGTTCCTAATTGCGCCTGTGCTTGTCCGACAGCTGCTTTTGCTGCCTGATAATTTGCCTGGGCTGTTTTCAGTTGTACATCAGAAACAACTCCATTATTTACCAGAGGAGTAAGGCGATCTACTTCTACCTGTGCTTTTTCGAGGTTAGCTTTTGCAACCTGAAGGGAAGCGCTGGCATTGCTTTGTTGCTCATTGTAGATACGATCATTAATTTTAAAGAGTGGTTGCCCGGCTTTTACATAAGCACCTTCATCTACGAATATTTTTTCGAGAATACCTTCCACTTGCGGACGTATTTCAACGTTTACACGACCTTCCAGGGAAGCGCTGTATTCACGATAAGTGGTGGCAGGTAAACTGCTCACTTTTAATACAGGTAATGGAGAAGGTTGATGCCCCTCGGTTTTTGCCTGGGATGTGCTGCATCCAGACAAGGAAGCGAGAATAATTACGCTATAGAGTAAGCCTGCCGGCCAGTTTACAAATGTTGACTTCAATGAATTCATACGACTTTTTTTAAAACATCTAAACAATAAAATCCCATTTACGATTCATGCGCACAAAAGTGCAGACATGCTTCGTAGCAATCAATATCAGTGACAGCAATTGGGTTTTGTAAATACAGAAAGGACAGCTATTAGATACGCTATTCGTAATAATGTTACAGCACATTATACGTACAGGTACCTTGCTTTGTTACTTCTGTAAAAAGAAAAATGAAGATTCGCGGTTGGCCGCTAACAAATTCTCATCGGTTTTCAATTTTAGCATGATGCACGGGCAGCATCATTTAATTTAAACACTGTGCAAAAATAGATATTTAAAGTTAACGGACGTTTAAATTATTACGGGTTTAACTGTACTTTTCACGGATACTCTTTTGGAAAGAAAGAGGGGTATGTCCCGAATGCTTTTTAAAGAAACGATTAAAATAAGCGTCATCTTCAAAATTTAATCTTGCTGCAATCTGTTTCACCGAATGTTCCCCCCAGTATAGTAACCGTTTTGCCTCCATAACACGCTTTTCATCTATAAGGAACTTAGCATTCCTACCTAGCAAATCTTTAACCGTATCATTTAAATGCCCAGGCGATACATACAACATTTCTGCATAATCGGAGACCTGCGTTTTCACACGATAATGCTGATCAACCAACATTTTGTACTGGCGTACCATATTATGCTGGGAACTTTCGCCTTCTATCCACTCACCCGATGGAACTGAAATTCTTCCACACACAACCACAAATGCACTTAGTAAAGTACGTATTACCGTATCTCGCTTCAGATTCTCACCATTGAATTCTCGCATTATTAAATTAGCATATAATAATAATTCTTCAAGTTGGCTATTATTTAATGGAATGATTCCTGAACTGAATAAACAATGCCAACAAGTAACAACGCCCATCATCTCCGGAACCATAAACTCTTCCGTAAAGTAGATGTTAATTAATTCAATGTCCGGGCTCATCTCATGCTGATGAACCTGATTAGGTTCCATCAGCATGATAGCCGGTGCTGTTACTTCGTATTTCTTGAAATCGAGAGATTGTCTTATGCTTCCTCTGATTAAAATATCTATACTAAAACCATTATGGCGATGCGGTACACTCATCTCATTCGCATCTTCACATCCACGCCATTCTCCAATAAAAAAAGGAGCGCCATTAGTATAATCACAATTATATACCTGCGTATCAGAAATGCGTGTTATAACGCCAACTTCTTGCATCATTGTGCTGCACTTTTTTAGGGTAAATATAGTGGGTAAAGGTAGCTGATATAAAAATTCATACCATCTATACCGGAATAGATAATTTATATATTATTTATTCTCTTCTGCGTTTTCTGCAGACCTTTCCTTTACCTGCACCAGATCACTCAATTTTACATTAATAGGAATGTTCCCAATCTTTACAATCGCTCTCTTATCGCGTAATTCCAGGACTTTTCCGACTTGTCGGTTAGTCTTGATCTTCACCTGCATTCCTACTTCAATAGTTCCGGAAATTTCTTCAAATTTCTCCTGTACTTTTTTATTGAGTTGCTCGTTTTGTTGTTTCTCACGGCGGCGGAACAATAAAATTTCAGCCAGTTTAATTACTTTATCCTTATCGTCGTTGCGCTTCCACTCTACAACAATTTGTTTCAACTTACGCTCCATATCCTTCAGATATTGTAAGTCATCTTCCTTAATCTTATTCTGCAACTTAAGTAAGGTAAACTGCTGATGTTTACGTTCCTTATCGGCCAGGACCTCATACTCTTTTTTCAACTTCTCATTTTCCTTCAGCAATTTTTGCAGATCCTTTTCTTTCTCTTCTACATGCTGCAAATCCTGCTCTGCTTTATTAAGGAGCTTATCGAGTTGAAAGTGTCCTTCATCTACCAATTTCTTGGCTCTGGCTATTAATGCCGGATGCAGGCCAATTCTTTCTGCAATAGAGAAAGTATAGGAACTACCTGGTTTTCCGACCATTAATTTATACATAGGCATCAGAGTTTTTTCATCGAAGCCCATTGCCCCGTTGATAATACCCTTAACCTTATTTGCCATGACCTTCAAATTCAGATAGTGAGTAGTCACAATTCCATAAGCATGCTTTTTCGCCAGTTCTTCCATGATTACTTCAGCAAATGCCCCTCCCAGATTAGGGTCAGATCCACTACCTAATTCATCTATGAAAAACAATGTTCTGCCATTGGCATTCTCCATAAAGTATTTCATGTTCTTCAAGTGAGAACTGTAAGTACTTAGTTCGAATTCCAACGATTGGGTATCTCCAATATGAATCATCAACTGCTTGAAAATTCCAAAAGAAGAGGAAGGATGTACAGGTACTAATAACCCTGCCTGCAGCATAAGCTGAATCAGTCCAACTGTTTTCAGGGTTACCGTTTTACCACCGGCATTGGGTCCGCTGATTACCAGAATATGCGCCTCTTTATCCAGTTTAATATTTACCGGAATGGTTGGCTTCTGGTTTTTGCGATTGTATAAAAGTAATAAAGGGTGATAGGCTTGTACGAGATTCAGTTCTGAATGTGGCACCAACATTGGATAATTCGCATCCATGTCTAATGCCAGTTTAGCTTTTCCTCTGATAAAATCGAAGGTGCCCAGTATTTGATAATAACCATTGAGCAATCCGGAGTAAGTGCTAAGCTCGGAAGTCATTGTTTTCAGAATACGATATACTTCTCTGTTCTCTTCCCGCTCAAGTGACTGGACATCATTATTAAGGTCGATCGTTTCTTCGGGTTCCAGGAAAGCTGTTTTACGGGTATCTGATTCTCCATGAATGATTCCCTTTACCATTCGCTTATTTTCGGCGTAAATGGCTACTACTCTTCTGCCATTGAGGAAGGCTTCTTCCTGGTCGGCGAGGTAATTTAGCTTCTGTAATTTCTGAAGAATACGGTCGAATACTCTGCGAAGCTCGGTACGTTTACGAAACAGGGTAATGCGGATTCTGGCCAATTCCGGAGATGCATTATCTCTGACCTGTCCGATTTCATCCAATACGGCATCGATAGTTGCGGTGATCTTTTTTTCATAGTGGGTATCCTGGATTACGTCGAATAATCCGGCATATTGAATCCTACGATCATGATCAAAGAATTTCACAATGCTATGCATGCTTTCCGAAAGCTTCCGTATTTGCATTGCCTGCTCCCCTGTGAGTACTGCTCCTTCGATTTCCAATAATCTTAATTCTTTTTTTAAGTTGAGAATATGATCATTCGGAAAATGCTCTTGCAGGAGCGTTAGTTGTTTATATTCATGGGCCTGTTGAAGGCGGCTTTTTACGTAGTCTATATGCGTATGCAGGCGAAGGGATGCTGCCATCTCCTTACCTAATTCTGTTTTGCAATGCTCTTGCAGCAATGCCTGAACTTTATCGAATTCCAACTGCATTAACGCAGACTCAGGAAAGTATTTCAAGTTGAAAATATTTAATGTAAGATTGGCATACCCTATAATAATAAAATAGTTATGCCGAGGTAATTGTTTACTATCAGGCGCAAACGCGCGTTGCCAAGTGTTTGGCGGAGAAAAGGTGCTGGGAATCTATTTTTTAATTCTTGTTCATCGTTTTAGTCATTATGTTTTTCAAACATATCCGTTTTACCGGTTTATCTAGTTGTTCCTGCTGCGCTGATGTACTTTTTTGGCGGTTTCAGAGGGCCTGTGGGTTCCTTCTAACTGCAAAAGAACGTTAAAGTTACTAACTTGTCGCCTCTCTGCCTCATTTATTACGTAAATTATAAGTAAGAAAATTATGGCAAAGAGACAGATTCTCCACGCAATGGAGCCACAGTATTGAATTTGCCATGCCATGAACAGCTATAATTTTTTTAAATTTATTTTTATGAGGAAATATTTCATCTTTATCAGTCTGATCAGTATGGCCTTATTTGCCTGCGCTCAGAAAAAAAATAAAGTCCCAAATTATATGGAAGTAAACGATCATACTAAAACAGCTACTGCCGTATTTGGAGGCGGGTGCTTCTGGTGTACTGAAGCACAATTCCAAAGCCTGGAAGGGGTTTATAAAGTAGAATCAGGTTATGCCGGGGGAAATGTGCCAAACCCGACCTACGACCAGGTTTGTACCGGAACAACCGGACATGCTGAGGTTATCAGAGTTACTTACGACCCGGCTAAACTCAGTTATAATGAGCTTTTGCAGGCGTTTTATTTAAGCCATGATCCCACTCAGCTCAATCGCCAGGGAAATGACGTAGGTACCCAATACCGCAGTGTTATCTTTTATGGCAATGAACAACAAAAAGAAGAAGCTGAATTCTATACAAAGAAATTGAATGAGTCAGGGGCGTACGATAAACCTATTGTTACCCAGATTGCACCTTTGGATAAATTCTATGTTGCCGAAAATTATCACCAAAACTATTATAACGAAAATGGTTCACAACCGTATTGTATGATGGTGATAAGACCAAAGCTGGAAAAATTTAAGAAGGCTTTTGCCAGCCATCTCAAAAAACAATAGCTAAAATACAAAGTGCAAAAACTTAATATAAAACTATTTTATATGCAGTTTTTGCACTTTTTTAATGTGATATGTCATTAATCTGAACTTTTTAAGCGATTTCTGCCAACTTTTAATAAGTTTTCCTTAATTTAATAGGCATCAATCAAAGTTCCACAGATTAATGAGCACTGAACAAGTATGCCCCTGGTGTGGTAACGCTAACGCACCAGAACGAACTAATCTTACTTCCCAACCTAATGTATGCCCGCAGTGTCTGCGGGATCTAAGCAACCTAAATGGTCCTGCTGCCAACAAAATCGCGTCTACCCGTCGGAAAATCGAAGAAAATTCTATTCAACTATGCATCAGTAGAGGTAAAATCAACGCCATCAAATATTACCGCACTGAAATGAATAAACTTCCCGGCATCAGCGTCAGTTTATTGGAGGCAAAAGAAACAATTGAAAGTATGCTTAACGCCAGGAGACTACATGACCTTGTAAAACCTCCGGGCAGAAATGGATACGTTATCGCTCTATTCCTACTGGCCCTTATTATCGCCAGCATCATCTACTTCTTTACTCATAGATAAATTGTTCCTTTCACCCGAAAATAGTAACTTTGTACTGTAATAATATAAATTACAGTATGAATAATAGCCGTTTCCCCATCTCACTCCATATTCTCACTCTGCTCGCCAGCGATGAAGGTGTGCTGAAGTCGTCTGACCATATAGCAGGAAGTATTAATATCAATCCTGTACTGGTTAGAAAAGAAATCAGTAACCTGCGCAAACATGGCATGATCGAAAGCAAGGAAGGAAAAAATGGTGGGGCTACTCTTTCCCGCCCTGCCAACCAGATTTTATTATCTGAAATTTATCACGCCGTACAACAATCATCATTACTAGGTAATAGTAAAAATAAGCCGAATCCAAACTGCCCGATTGGCCGCCAAATAAACCAACACCTCGACGATTTGTATAATGAATTGGAAAATGTGCTGTTAAATAAACTGGCACATATGACATTGAGCGATTTCGTTAAGCAGTTTGAAAATCAGTAAACAGTTATGCACTTAAACGAACTTAAAAATATTAGCCGCGATTACAAAACCACCAATGAAATGCCAGTAATGTTCATTGGCCATGGCAACCCGATGAATGGAATCAGCGATAATGCTTTTACCAAAGCATTGGGCAATATGGGCAAAGCTATCCCCCAAAAGCCCAGTGCAATTCTCGTAATCTCTGCTCACTGGCTTACCAAAGGTACTCATGTACTGGTTTCTCCTCACCCTACTACGATCCATGACTTCGGCGGATTTCCTGAACCACTGTATCAGGTTCAGTATCCGGCACCAGGTGCACCTGAATTGGCAAGGGAAACCAAGAACCTGATAACTTCAGTAAATGTGGTGGAAGACCATGAATGGGGTCTGGATCATGGTGCCTGGACTGTATTACGTCATATGTATCCTAAAGCCGATATTCCTGTATATCAGTTAAGTATTGATTATTATCAAAAACCAGAGTATCATTTTAAATTAGCTGCTGAATTGAAAGAGCTACGTAAAAAAGGTGTACTGATAATGGGTAGCGGCAATATCGTCCATAATTTACGCCAGGTAAGTTTTTCTGATAATGCAAAGCCTTACGACTGGGCTATTTCTTTCGATGAAACAGTTAAAAAGAAACTCTCGGAAGGCGCATTCCAGGATCTGATAAATTATCATGAACTTGGACAGGAAGCAATGCTCTCTATTCCAACTAATGATCACTACCTTCCTATGATTTACACGCTGGGTCTGATTAATAAAAACGAAGTTATTCAGTTTACATACGAAGAAATACAAAATGGCAGCATCAGTATGCGATGCTTTCAGACAGCGATATAATTTAATTTTAATTTGTTGTAATAAAATAAAAAGGCTGATCATTAATCAGCCTTCAATATAAAATTAAGCAACGGTTAACCGAAGCTTTAGAAAATCGCCTTCCTGTTCTAAAACTTTTTCTTCGATACTAACATCTATTACTTTATTCACTTCCTCTTTAATATCTTCTGTAACCCTAGTAAATCCAAGGAGTTTTGATACCATTGGCACTGCATCTTCACGTTGAATAGCAATGGCATCACCTACTATCTTCTCTAATGCCAGGGTCAGTTCTTCCTGAGAAATGTAATTGATCTTTCGAGCTACTGCTGGTAAATGGCTCCTATTACGCAATACAGGAGGCGACATTGCCAGATCCCATAAAAACTGCCCTTTTATTTTGATGCGTTTACTTGCATCGGCATGTCGAACTGCATGTCTCAATATTTCTCTGATACGTGGTCCTACTCTCGTAATACCTGCAGCTTCTACCATCCGTCTTGCTACCTCATCAAAATGTACAGGGCTTTCAACGTTTACAATCTGCTGCACCCAATCGCACAACTGGCCAATAGGATGCAAATGAAACTCTTGTTGACCTATCGCTGGGGGCAGTGTAGCTGTTTCATAAACCGGAATACTGATTTCCGGAACAATCACAGTTTCTCTGGTCAGCTTTGCTACTTCTTCTGCAGCAATAGTATTCTCATTATTCTCTGTACCCTGCTGACGTTCATGCTCAATAGCCGCCACTAATTGTTGTAAGGCTCTTACAGGATCTCTTAACCAATCTATACTCCATATCTGGTAAATCTTCCAGCCCATGGCAGTTAATACCTGGAAACGAAGCCTGTCTCTATCTCTGGCCGATCGAGGCGCCTCATAGGAGGCCCCATCACAGATAATTCCCAGTAAATATTTCTCGGGATGCAGTGGATCAACAATAGCCATATCAATATAACAACCCTTAGAGCCAATCTGGCGTCTGACGGTATAACCCATTTCTTCCAGCTTAGCTGCTACATGGGTTTCAAATGGCAGGGTTTCTGGTCTTATGCTCTCTTCCGGTATATATAACTTACCATGCTGAGCAAAATATAAAAAGCTTTTTAGCGATTGAATACCATAACTCTTTGTTTTGCTTAGATCAATATCATCGGCCGTCATATTGGTAAACACAGCACAACGACTCTTTGCTCGGGTTATCAAAACATTCAGTCTCCGCTCTCCTCCTTCATTGTTGAGTGGACCAAACGACATAGGAATGGCTCCGGTTTCCGTACGTCCGTATCCGATAGAAATGAAAATAACATCTCTTTCGTCTCCCTGCACATTCTCCAGATTCTTAACAAAAAACGGTTCATCGTGATGGGCCGAAAAAAACGCCTCTAATTCCGGTTGCGCTCTGCGCCGCTCTTCCAATACATCAGTAATCGCCTGGCGTTGTGCCGTACTGAAAGCCACAACACCCAAACTCATTTGTGGATACTTTTTCGCATGCTCCATCACAGCATCTGCAACTACTTCTGCTTCCTTAGGATTCGTACGTGTTTTACCTCTATCATAAACCGCATCTTTCAGATAATGAAATACCAGACCTTTTTGGTCTATAGATCCGGGTCCTGGAAATATTACCAATTTGTTTTCGTAGAACTCCTGATTTGAAAGTGCAATCAACGACTCATGCCTGCTGCGATAGTGCCAGCGCAGCATACGCTGAGGCGCTCCCTGAGCATCACATAAGCCCAGGATGCTTTGCATATCTGCTGTTACATTGTCTTCGTCCTCAAAATCTTTCGTCAGTGTATCAAAGAAACTGGTAGGTGGTAATTGTTTATTATCACCTACTACAATTAATTGCTTACCACGTAATATAGCTCCCAGGGCATCTACCGGTCTAACCTGACTCGCTTCGTCAAATATTACCATATCAAATTCCAGTGATGCCGGAGGTAGGAAATTAGCAATAGACATTGGACTCATCATAAATACAGGTTTAACCGCCTGAATAGCTAGTCCAGCTTCCTGCATCAGTTTCCGCAACGGCATATGCCTGGCCTTTTTATTAAACTCTGTTCGGAGGATATTTACTTGTCCACCAGCCTCCATTGGAGGAAGATGTTCCCAATGTTCCAACGCTGCTCTTGCCCTGTTATATTGTAAATTGAGCTGATCTAATTTTCTGAAATCAGCTATAATTGATTCATGGCTTCCTTTTTCGAATTTACGTAATGGCAACTGGGATTTCACCGCCGTTTCAATCAGAAACTCGAACCATGTTTTGTGTAATAATGTTTTCAATAACTGGTTTGCAGCCGTCCAGCTTTCTGCAATTGGAAGCAGGAAAGCTAAATTCTCCTGTATAGCTGTTTCCGATATATTATTCCATGCAATCAGATGGTGAATTTCAGGAAGTTTACTAATCCATTTCTGAAGTAACAATTGTTGTATTTCAAATGGTTTAGGAAACTCTGTTTTCTGATACTGTAATTGTGATAAAGTTGTATCTAACGCCTGGCGATAAGCCTGTAGCATCTGCTCCAGCAATGCTTTATCAGATGTGGCAATTGCAGCGGAAGGATACTGGCTGAGATATTTAATAATTTCTACCGGAAATTGTTCCTGCTTAACTCGTTTATACGTTTCAGTTATATATGCTGTGGATTGTTTTAATGACTCCCAATCCGTCATAAATTTTTGCCAACGGCTTCCATATAGCGTACTACCTAATCCGGCGTTTGCCTTCAGAGTGGCATCCTGACGTCGAAACTCCATGATTGCATCTATATATGCCAGTTTTTCTTCATTGCCGGCTGGCAATTTTTGCTTGCATAAGGCGGCCAAACGGCGATTACTGCGTTTATAGGCACCAATCAGAAACTTATACCATTTGTTGCCATGGGCAATCAGATTCTCCCTGATTTCGATTACATCTTCTTCCCAGGCTTCAGGTATAAGGATTTCCTGATATTGCTGTCTGATAGAAGTAGCTATAGTTCCTGCTTCCAGCCATTCGGCAATATCTGAGGCCTGAACTATCCAGGCTTTATTATTGATGTCGAGTTCACTGATATCCGGTTGTTGTGCTATCCATTCAGAAAGCATTATTAGCTCTTCAATACCGCTTTCACCTGCAGGAGCAGCCAGGCCAATCTTAGTAGCTATAGGCAATGCTGCTTCAAGTAAAGAAAGCAGACTTTCCTGCAATAAGTTTAATTGTTTTGCCAGCAACTCCTGCTCATGGGGTAGTAATACCGTTAATTTACTCCCTTTAAACACCAGTGCCGTTGGCAGACCAATCTGTTGCAGGCAGGCCTGAATACGTTGGGCCACTGCAGTAGCTCTGGTCATTGTTACCGAATCCCAGCTTTCGATTCCCGGAATTGTTAGTAGGGGTAAAGCTACCCCAGCTACTTCTTCGTTTAAGCGTAATAGATGCCCGATCAATTGATGGGCTGTTAACCCGCTTTTTGCAATTTCCGTATTAATTGCCTGGCAGTAATTATTTAATTCAGCTCTATGGCTGTCTAATAACTGTACTTCTTCCTGAAGCTGTTTTATGGTTGGTTTCCCTAATTCCAGCACCCGGCGCAGCTCATGGTGTAACTCTTTCTTATTGGCTTTATGGCTATGAAGTTCCAGACAAGCTTCTCCTAACTGAATATTATCCAGGCGCCTTTTAACTACTTCCAGTGCAGCCAGTTTTTCTGCTACAAATAATACTTTCTTACCACGACCAATTGCATCTGCAATGATATTCGTAATAGTTTGAGACTTTCCGGTACCGGGAGGACCCTGAATAATTAAATTCCGTCCTTCCTGTACTGCAAGCATTGCCTGAATTTGGGAACTATCGGCATCCAATACCTGGAATAGTTCACCGGCATTGGAATTTGTATCTAAAAAAGCTGTTTCGGCAACAGTAGGTAAAGTGTCTGTGAAGCCATTTCCAAATAGGCCTTGCATAACCGGATGTGTGAGTACATCCTGGTCGTTCTGCCAGTTGGAAACATCAAGGTCATTATAGATCAAAAATTTACCGAAAGAGAAGAAGCCCAGTTCTATTGCGTCTGGTTCTACTTTCCAATGTGGTATTCCTTTTATAGCAGCAGCTATTGAATCGAAGTAGGCTTGCACATCAATATCCTCAGTTTCAGGCAAGTCTGGCAATTCGAGATTGAATGTTGCCTTCATTTTGGCTTGCAGGGAAATATTTCCTCCTATTTCCTCCAAAGAATACTTCAATCTAAATCTTTCCCGCACATTGGATCTTTCCAATGTAACAGGGATTAATAATATGGGAGCCTGACGAATCTCTTTACTATTATCCTCCTCATACCATTGCAACATACCCAGAGTTAGATACAGGATATTTACTCCCTGTTCTTCAATACTCATTCTGGCAGCATAGTATGTATTTAATAATCGGGTATGCAAACTAATTTGGTTCTCATTAGTTTGCAACCGGGTATCTGTAATTACTTCTTTGGAAACTGGTTCGTTGTAGGAAACAGCAGTATTGTCGTCCTGTTTGGAAATAGAACGACCTAAAAAAGACATAGTTTTATTTTCCCTTACCAGAATATCATAAATAGCAACAGATTGCTCTTCTACTATATGTAACCCTTTGCTGGCAGGCAACTTGTAGTTCAACAATGGATTCCTAAGCCCCAAATCCAGTAACTCTTTACGAGAGGATTCGAGCCTGGTTAATATGGATGCGATCATAACCTGTAGTGATAAAAACGGCACAAATATACTCCTATTAACGCGGAACAGGGGTAAGAAGTATAAGACGTGGATAAAAACATTAAGGGCTAACCAGATTTTAATTCCGGTTAGCCCTTCTGATTATAGTTGACTGTTCTAAAATCTTATTAAAGCCAATTTGCCATCCATGGTACTGAACAGCAGTTGTTTATTGCCCAGGGGAGTTACAGTGTTAACCAAACAGTTAGATAGTTTATATTTCCATAACATTCCATGTGTTTGAGCATCTATTGCATAAACCACACCTGAATGTGTGGGTGCATAAATCACTCCATCTCTTTCCACACATGATGCCGGATCTAATTCATAACCCATGTCAACATCTGCATTCCAGTTAATATGCATGCTGTCTGCAACTGTAGAAACTCCATAAAGCTTACCCTCCATCGTTTTAATCAGCACATCTGTACTATCGGCGCTAAGACCAATAGATTCACGTACCCTGATATCAGGATTTGTTTTGCGCCAGATTACATTACCTGTGGCTGCATTGAATGCAGTCATATACCTGTCCGGAGCCACAATAAATACTCTATTGGCGGCTGCTACAGGCCAGCAAGCGGCAGGAGAAAACATTCTGTTGGAGGCTCCATTATTCCACTTCCACTTCAATTCACCTGTTTTAGCATCAAGTGCGTAAAAATCATTCCCCCAGCTACCGAAATAAATATTACCCTGGTAGTACAATGGTTTATCTTCCACAAAACCTATTACCTTATCGAAATCCCAGACTAATTTGCCATTCGTTATATCAATTGCCCTGAAGTGGCCATCTGAGGCTCCTGTATAGGCAATTCCATTGACGATGGTTGTACTGGCAACGATAGGTTTATCAGTTTTATAATTCCATAATTGTTTACCGTTGGACGCATTCAAACAATAGATAATACCGTCTGAAGATCCTACTACCAGCTTATTTCCTTCTATCGCCGGAGTAGCATAAATTTTACCCAGGGTTTTATAGGTCCATTTACGTTTTCCGTTTTGCAGATCGAGGGCATATACTTCTCCGGCAGTATTGGTAGTAATCACCAGATTCTGATACAGTGCAATTCCCGCACCGATATCGCTGTTATCCTGATATTCCCATACTTTTTTAACAGCCGGAAAAGAATCGTTCATTGCAAAAGAAGGACGTTCGTAAATCTTTTTGTCTGGTGCTGCAAGAGCTGCAGTAGCCCATTGGCGGTTTTTACCAATTACCGGAGTTCTTTCTTCAAAAGTAGCTTTACCATCCGCAATAGTTACAATGTTGTAACCTCCGATGCTGTCTTTGGCGCGGAGATTAGATCTACACATGACTCCGGGAATTCCATCAAAATCGAATTGTTTATTGGTATGCCCATGACCACATAGAATCAGTTGAATATTGAATTGCTTTAGTCTGTCGATCGCTTCATACCAATTGTTGAGATCCGCATTTTGAGGATAGTGATTTATGTAGATGATCGGTGTTTGTTTGTCGACCTTCTTTAACATCTTATCTAACCAAACTATATTCTCACGAGGTACCTGTCCGGGGCCCATCCGCATATTTGGTCCGCAATTGGTACCGATAAACTGATAGCCTCCATACTTAAAATCGAAGGTTTCGCTGCCAAATACTTTACGGAAAGTATTACCTCCACTCTCCGACCACTTGGTATCGTGATTCCCGGGGATGATGTACCAGGGCTTTTTCAGTCCGTCTAATACAGATTTGGCAAGACTCAGTTCAGCGTCAGCTCCAAACTCGGTGATATCGCCGGAGATAATGACAAATGCGAGGGCAGGTTGACTATTAATATCACTCACTGTTCTTTGGAGATCTTCCAATGCATTATCACTTCCTATATGCGTATCTGTTATTTCAGCAAACTTAAACGATTGCTGAGCTACGGCGGCGGGAGTTATTCCCACCAGCAGTAGCAATCCTGTTAGTATTTTAAAATAGGTTCTCATGGTACATTCCATCCTTCGTTTTGTACAAGATTCTTATTTAATAATAAGTCTGTCAATGGCAGCGGAAACAAGTAGTTCTTTTTCTCTGAAAAGGTCTTTGGTAAATTTGGAAATACCATCAATCTACCTTTTGTTCCATCTTCCAGTTTCTTATCATTCATAATATAGTATTGAACTGAGCTGTTGGCCGGATCAGGTTTCTTGTCAACAATCGCCACATCTGCCTTACCATCTCCATCGAGGTCTAACTCTCCTTTTGCCGGAACATACATACCATAAAACGGATCTGCTAATATATCGCCCATTTTCCATCTCATTAGATCCTGGTATCTGAATCCTTCGGTTGCCAGTTCAATTCTTCTTTCTCTGCGCACTTCCAATACAACCGGATTAATTTCACCCGGAGTAGTTGGCCTTGGGCGATAAAGATCTGATAATTGTGGATCTGGAATAATGTTGGCTACATTTAAATCTGGCATTCCTACTCGGCGACGTAACAAGTTAATAGATTTATCTGCATTCGCCTGGTTTAAATCGCCCAGGATCGCTTTCGCTTCAGCATAGTTCAATAATACCTCTGCATATCTGAAAATAGGCAAATCGTTGGTATTAGTATTATAAGCATCCTGGTTCGTGCCAGTTACAAATTTTATACCCTGATAACCTGTTAGCGAAACTGTGAAATCAGTAACCAATTTTTTGGTAGTTCCGATACGCATGTAACCGGGAGTACGGATAATCTGTGCCAAACGAGGATCACGATTCTGCGTTTCCTCCAGGAAGGTTTTAGTTTTATATCCTGGCTGTGCGGAGAATGGAGTTCCATCACTCATTAAAAAACCATCTATAAAGGATTTGGTATACCCTGGCATGGCTAATGTTGAAACTGTGAAAACACCATTGGCAGCATGTCTTTTTTGCTGACCATCATCGTATACTTCAGCAAGAATTACTTCATCCGGATTAGCGCTTTCTGCCACAAACAGATTCATATAATCTTTTGATGGATTCCCTGTACTATATAGCTTATATCCACTGGTAAACAGCGCTTCAGCCGCGGCAACAGAGGCTTTCAACAAATCAGTTGCATCGCCTTCCAGCTTTAATTCGGTATGATACTTACGATATGAACCTTCGTACAGACAAACACGTGACTTCAGTGCTAAGGCTGTCCATTTAGTTATTCTACTGATACTTTTTGTAGATGCCAGATGGGCAATTGCATAATCAATATCTGCGATAACAGAATCCATCACTTGTTTACGCGGTGTTCTTGGGTTGTATAGCTCGGGGCTCGACTCATTAAGAGATGTGCTATACCATGGTACATCTCCAAAACGCTTTACTTTATCAAAATAAAAACTCGCACGCCAAAAACGGGCCATACCAGCATATTTGGCTTTTACACTATCCGGAGCCACTGCACGATTATAATTTTCCAGGAAGAAATTAATATTTCTTAATCTATCCCAGGTCCAACCTGCATCTCCGGCACTTGATGGTGTAATTAATCTTCCTGCAACCAGGTCTGAGTTCGATGATTCAACGTTATCACTATTCCAGTCGTCGGAATATACACTGGGTCCTGGCAGATAGGCATAGAAACCATTTGTATAAATTTCGAGGTCTTTTTCTGTATTAAAAAACTTACCCGGCTCTATCTGGCTTTTAGGTGATTTATCCAGAAAGTCTTTCTGACAGCTGCTCACCAACGCCAATCCGGATAAAAGTAATGGTATATAGTAAGATACTTTTTTCATATCTCTGATGTCTATTAGTAATTAAAAATTAATGTCTAAACCGAAGGTATAAGTGCGTTGCAGCGGATATACGAAACCGTTACCATTGCCAGCAGCATCAGGATCATCTCCGATGGCTTCCGGATCAAATGCTTTTGAAAGTTTTGTCCAGGTAAAGAGGTTTTGTCCGGAGAAATAAACTCTGACTCTGTCGATCTTCGCCAGCTTAGTAATACGGTTAGGAATAGTATAACCCAGACTAACATTCTTCAAACGCAGGTAAGCAGCATTTTGTAAATAGCGTGTTTGTGCTACTGTTAATGCATTTCCACCATTTAAAGCCTGGTAGGCACGTAATCTCGGGAAGTAGGCATCTGTATGCTCTGGTGTCCAGTAGTTGTTATAAATATGCTCATAAACCGGTTGGTTCCATCTGTTGTAGAAACCCCAGAAATTACCAGATTCAGAACCTGGCCAGAAATCTTTCTTTCCAATACCCTGGAAAAATACATTCAGGTCGAAGTTGGAATAATTAGCACCCAGATTTACTCCGTAAGAATAACGGGGAGTGGTGTTACCAATAACCATCATATCTCCCGGATCATCGTAAGTATTTTTACCATTGTTGATCTCCCCATTATTATCTATATCTTTAAACTTAATATCTCCTGCCAAGGGGTGACCGGATACTTTATAGGGAATTGCAGAAACTTTCTTCTGATCTGCATGATTTTTATACTCATCATCGGTTTGGAAGAAGCCTTCAGTTACATATCCCCAGATTTCACCCAATCGTTGTCCTTCGTAGTAATCACCCAGGTATTTGGATGGGTTGTCGTACCGTGTAATGGAAGAACGACTATCTGCCAATACTACTGCTACGTTATATCCAAATGGTTTACCAGCTACTTTCAGTTCATCTTTCCATTTCATAGAAAGCTCCCATCCTTTGGTACTGAGGTCCGCAGCATTGGTACGAGGCTCTCCTGTTCCTAACACCGCTGGTAAGGATTTGCTTTTTGTGAGCATGTTGATGGTTTGGCGATTGTACCAATCCGCACCAATTTCAAGTCGGTTATTTAACAATCCCATATCCATACCGAAATCCAGTGTTCTGGCACTTTCCCAGGTAAGGCTTCTGGCAACAAGTCCAGGGGCATATGTTACTAATTGTTTGGTTCCATCCAATACCGCACCGGCTGTTGATACATTCATTAAACTGTAATAAGAATAGTTGCCTGTTTGTTGATTACCCAAAGAGCCATAAGATGCTCTCAGTTTGAGTGAGTTTACTGTAGGTTTCAATACACTAAAGAAGTTTTCCTCACTCACTAACCAACCTGCAGATACTGAAGGGAAGAACCCAAAACGGTTACCAGAAGGGAAACGGGAAGTACCATCGTAACGTCCGTTTGCTTCAACAAAATAACGACGATTAAAATTGTAGGATGCACGATAGAACAAACCACGTATGGCCCATGCATTATAGTCGTCCCCCAATTTTTTCTCTCCTGTTGTCAGGTTTAATGAGCCATAGTTATCACTGATATTGTTATTGCCTGACGCATAAAACCATTTGGCAGTACTTTGTTCCTGATTGTAACCAGCCAGGAAGTCTATATTATGTTTGCCCAGATGTCTTTCATATTCTGCATACAGGTTGATAGCTGAATAAATATTCTCATCAAATGATGAATAATAGAAATCCTGGTTTGAGTAGGCAGCCACGTTACCTGGCACATTCTCATACTTAAGCTGGCGGGCTTTTCTTTCGTAACGGTTCTGATTTTGTACTAAAGTTGCATCTCCGTTAATTCTCAGGGTATTATCGAAGAAATTGGTTTTGAAGCCTGCAGTATTACGGAAGATTTGTCTGGTTTGAATTTCCCTGCCTCCGTCTACCAGGCTTCCGAATACCAGCATACCGGCCTGAGTCCAGTTGCCATTTGGAGTTTTAACTACTTCATAAGGGTTAGCAAACAGGGATAAATAGCGGTAAGCATTGAAGTTACCATTTACAAAGTTATTGGGAGCATCGTTCTTACCATTATCATACTCACTATTGGTATAAACTTTCAACCAATCCGTTGCCTGAAATTCGAGGCGGGAGCGGAAGTTGTAACGTTTATACTTATCCGTTGCCACCCGAAAGGTTCCATCCTGAGATTGGGCACCACCAGAAATGTAATAGTTGATTTTTTCATTACCGCCAGAGATGCTTAAGAAGTTCTTAGCGAATGGCTGTTTATCGTTAAAAAATTCGCTGTACCAATCAGTGTTTCCACCACGAATCCATTTGTTATTGGGAACATCTATTCCAAGCGCTGGTAGAGATGGATCTGCCTGACGTTGTTTCAAATAATCGATTACCTGTAACATATCAGGAGAATCGGTACCTGCATATCCGCGATATGCTTCATTTTGAATAGTAGCTGCGGCCAGCGGATCTTTAATCACTTTAGGAATACCCATAGGAGAGCTATAACCCAGTGAATTGGAATAATGAATATTTACCTTACCGTTAGCTCCTTTTTTAGTGGTAACCAGAATTACTCCGAAAGCTGCTCTGGCACCATAGATAGCAGCAGATGCAGCATCTTTCAAAACAGAAACACTTTCCACATCTTCCGGATTCACCATATTAATATCTCCTTCCACCCCATCAATCAGGATGAGGGGTCCGCCTCCATTGATGGAAGTAGTACCACGCAGGTTGAAATTACCTCCTCTGCCGGCGCGGCCATCAGAGAAAGTAATATTCAGGTTAGGGATAACACCTTGTAAACCCTGTGCAACGTTGGTAATCGGACGATTTTGGAAAACCTCTTTACCTGCCTGGTTTACAGCCCCAGTGATCTCTTCTTTTTTACGGGTACCATAACCAACTACCACTACCTGTGATAAGAGTTTATCTTCCTGTGGTAGTTTCACTGCCAGAGTGATATGACTATCCTGGCTGATGGTATAGCCGGTATATTCCTTTTTCTCATATCCAATAAGGGAGAAGGCAAAAGTATATTTCCCGGCGGGTAATTTGGTGAAAACGAAATTACCGTGTTCATCGCTTAATGTACCGGATTTCGTTTTCTTTTCTACATCTATCGCTATCACATTTACACCAATCAATACAGCACCTTTTTCATCGCGAATAACGCCTTTTACCATTGGTGCGGATGTTTGTGCATTCGCCAAAACCGGCAACAGGCACAATAAGATAAAGGCATAGCAATGCCGTAACAACGGCAATAGTTGTTTTGTAAACTTCATAAGTTTGTATTATGGATAGGTATTAATTTTTAGAGATCTACTCTCCTTATTTGGTGCTTAGAATAATTGTACTATCGTGCTTTTCAATATTTAGATTATTAAGATCGGCCAGAACCTGAATTATATTACTAAAGGATTCCGTTTTATTAAATTCCCCTGTGAAGGTGGCCTTGTCCGACACAGCAGGCATGGTTACGCTTTCATTGTAATACGCTTGCAGCGATTTAATTACGTTTAACAATTTTTCATTGTGGAAATTAAATGTTGAATCTGTGATGACAGTTGTATTTTGAACTACTATTTTGTTGGCTTTAGGAACAGGAACTGCCCTTGCAACCTGTATTCCTGGTACTTGTTCTTTTACATTAAACATATCTCCGGGCAATAAAACTACCGGTTTAAAAACTTGCTGCATATGCGTGCCCGTTACCTGTACTTTTCCTTGCAACAAGG
Organism: Chitinophaga silvatica; assembly: GCF_003419895.1. GTDB lineage: Bacteria > Bacteroidota > Bacteroidia > Chitinophagales > Chitinophagaceae > Chitinophaga > Chitinophaga silvatica. The sequence continues at coordinate 112,066 of NZ_QPMM01000010.1, forward strand.
TTATGCTCACTGTGTTTCCCTTACCTGTTTCAATACCAAATCGGGTACCTAGTGCTGTTGTGACAATCTCATTGGTGGTTACACTAAATGGATGCTTATCATCTCTGGCTACATCAAAGACTGCACTACCCTTAAGAGTGATATGGCGATTTTTAAGAAAATCGATACTGAACTTAACATGGCTGGCTGGAGATAGTTTAATCCAGGAACCATCCTTTAATGTGATTAATTGACTATCGTGACCCTGGTTAATTATTGTTGTATCTGTTGCTATTTTAGCGGGAGAATCAATATTCGTAGCCATTGGTTTGGTTATGGCAGGTTGATTTACCAAATAAAAACCAGCTCCGGCCAATAGTAATACTGCAGCTGCGGCCCACCATTTCCAGGCATTGGATCTTCCGTTGGAAATTGGTACTACAGGAACTGTAGCTTTTAATATTGCAGCTTTCATATTTGCAGAAGCGGCAACTGATGGTAGTTCTACCTCATTTTCTGCCGGCAATTCTTCATCAAAATACTTGTCCAGTAGGTCTGGCTGTTGTTCAAGCAACACTAATAGTTCATTTTTTTCCTCTTCGGAACATTCACCATTAAAGTATTTTTGAAGCAATATTTTTAAATCCTGCATAAACGAAGCTGCGCATTTATAAGAGTATACGATTGTCGGGCAGGTATCCCCTAGTCTGGGAAGAAAAAAATTATTTTAAGAGGTGGCGAAGTTGCTTTAATGCTTGTGTGATATGGTTTTCAACAGTTTTGGGAGAGATGGCCAGTTCTATGGCTATTTGTTTATGGGAGAGACCACGGTAACGGCTAAGGTGAAATACCTTCTTGCGAACAGGGGGCATTGCCTCCATTACTTTTTCAACAATTTGCAATTGTTCATTACTAAAATCTTCGGTTTGTTGAGTAGGGGCAACTTGTGAAATATGTTGATTATATAGTTGATAGGCTTTTGCGTCACGTACTTCTTTTCGTAATAAATCTATCAACGAGGTTTTCATGATACGTAGTAACTGTACTTCGAGTGGCCAGTTGGTCGACAATTGGTGGCGGCTATTCCATAGTTTTATGAAAGCAATTTGTACGAGTTCTTCCGACAGATATTTAGAGCTGGTTTTTTTATAGAAATAACCGTATAACCTGCCATGCCATGCATCGTACAGCTGCTCCAAAGCACTATGATCGCCCGATTTGATTGCTGCCAACAAGTCCTCCATGTCCAATTAGTTATTACTGCACAAACCTACTGTATGTGTTAGTTGCTAGTATGTTATATTTCTGTGAACTACCGGTTTGGTTGAGAACCGAGACAAAAGTCAAAGTACAAAAAAGCTTCGCATACTATACTAAAAATCAGTAAAAAAAATTTCTCCGGGTTCTGGTTGAAAAATCCGGTCAATAACGTGAATTATGAATTTAATTAATAGCTAATTAATTAGACAATATTAACTTATTGATTAATTGCAGCAAAATTATTGGGGTATTAAATGGTGTCAGACCAATAAATATTTCAAGTTGCCATACTTATAATCAGACATGCATAAAAAGGAGGCCATATCTTTAGGAGAAACTTTTATTGCGATTTCAGGATAACGGATAATAAATTTCTTAAAGGCTTTGCTGATCTCCTTTTCTTTAAACATTTCCTTTCTCTCATCTATTCTGAATATCGTTTCCTGTTGCAGGATACTATTCATTAGCTCTCTAAAACATGGAGATCCTACCACCATTGCATCCAGGTCTCTCTTCGGAAATAATACTATTTCAGAATCACACGCTGCAATTATGGTTTCATCAGAAGCTGTATTCAGGTAATAACTTCTTGGAGTAGTACCGAATTGATTGGTAGAAATAAAGTAAAGAACACCTTCCTGCCCATGCTCATTTTTCCCTGAAACTTTCAGGACACCATTATTAATGAAGTAAATTCCTTTTACTCTTTGCCCTTTCTCTAAAATTACTTCCCCTGCTGATACTTTTTTGTATTGAAGAAAATTGTGAACTCTTTGTAAATCGATAGCATTCAGGTCATAAAAAAGAGCAACAAAATCAAAAAACTGCTTTAAATTCTCATCAATAACCATTTTTAAAATAAATTTTGAGGTTTGGAGGGTTATGGAATAGCCGGTGGTGACTATTATTTAAAATGGAGCCAAAGATAGGGCTAATACAATCGCGACAAGTGATCTACTAGACAACTTTGCATGATTGAACAAAATGGATAGAGACAATCAAAATGAATCACTTACCAGCATACACTGTAACATCAGGGGTCTGACAGATAGCAGCCCTATGCAAGATCAGCTTTTCCGTAGCCTGATTGAAACTGATTTCAATCCACCCATTAATTTTATGCTGGTTCCTTAATAGCTGTATACCTATAAATTGATGATTGGCCGACTTCCATTCACCCTCCCAATAATCATCTCCTGATAACGGCATTATTTTCTGAGCGATAACAGATGCAGCTGCATTATACCAGGTATGGGCAGGAAGATTTGCTATAGGTATGCTATCCAATAATCTGAATACAGGCAATTCTTCTGCACTACCAATTAATAAGGAGGCTTTAAGGGAAGTACCAGCCAGCCATTGTGACTTATCTACCTTCTGAATTGGATCCCCTACCAGTAACGTACTAAACACAACATCGTATTCTTTATCATTGTCCAGATCCAACAAACAATACTTACCTGCCTGAACTACAGAATCTTTAAGGTCGAAATATTGCATTAAGGGATAAACATCTGGCGATGGTTTGACAACCTCTTTTTTGCGGCATGAAACTAAAATCAGCAGAATACCTAACGCGTAGGTATATATTTTTTGGGGCACCATTGTAATATAAACTAAAGCACAAAGATAATATTATTCCAATCGAAGCCTACGGTAGTTAGATTGGTTTACCTTTTATTCCTATAAAATAACCTGTTGCCCGGTTTCTTATAGTCTTAGCTTTTCCTGGGATAATAACGTAAACGAATACACTGAGTAAATAAGATTAAAAATCGTCAGACTTACAATTATTAATAATGAAAAGCGTATAAATACGCATAATAAATTTTAAATATTATATATTTTTGCGGCCTATTAGAAAGAAGACTCCTTGCTGTTAACCCGTAGACAGTACCAATTTTCAATTTATCTCTAAAAGCCTAGCATGAAACCAGGTCGTTTTTTATTGTTTTGTTGTTGTTTAATAACAACCGGACTAAAAGCCCAAGACCCTCACTTTTCCCAGTATTTTACTTCTCCAATGACTCTTAATCCTGCGATAACAGGACAAGGGGTAGACGATTGGAGGATGGGTATCAATGCCCGCTCCCAATGGTGGGGGGAGGCAATTAAACCTTATTATACACTTACCACCTCTCTTGAAAAAAGTATTGTTGTTGGCAACAATAATCTTGGGCTGGGGGGCAGTGTACTAAGCGATCAATCGAATGGAGGTATTTTAAAGAACAACTATTTTTCCTTCTCTACCGCTTATCATCTAAAGCTCGATAATTTAGACCGACATACTCTGAGTGCCGGTCTGATGGGTACTTATGCCAATCGTATCTTAGATGCAACCAAATTCCTATATCAATCACAGCTGGGCAGTATGGGGTTTCAACGCGACCTGCCCCCAAACGATGCAGTTAATATCCAGAAGAACAGATACCTGGATGTGAGTGGAGGACTATACTATAATTATAACCGCGACAATTACGGAATATCTGCCGGAGCTGCCATATTTCATGCTGCCAGGCCCAGTGAAGGAGCTTACAATAACAGTGAATACAAGATCCCACGTAAACTAAGTCTGCAAGCCGGTGGATGGATTAACTCCGGTACCGCTAATTCCTTCCACTTAAGTACGATTGCAGATTTTCAGGGAGGTAATAGTATTTACACGGTAGGTGGTATTTATAAAATCGGGATGGATGATGGCTTGTTACACAGCATCAATGTGGGTCTTTGGGAACGCTTTGGAGATGCCTTATACCCTTACTTTGGTGTAGAAACAAGCCGCTGGATTGCTGGTCTCACATATGATTATGTACAATCCGACTTAAAAAACTTTCAATCAGTACAAAGTATGGAGTTATCATTTGTCTGGCAGTTTGGAAAGAAACGTTCTTCCCCGACGGCCGGTTCCAGTGTATTTAAATACTAGCCCAATAAAAAGATTTCATTCCTATCATAGCGATAATCAATCAGATGAAAAAATATTTACTCTCAATAATACTTTCCTGCATCACACTACTCCAGGCATTTGCACAATCACCAGATCCAAATGGAATAGTATATGTTAAAAAAGGTAGTACAGGAAACGGTAATAGTTGGGCTACTGCCACAGGTGAACTGGCAGACGCATTAAAGGCAGCAGCCACCAATCCAACCATCAAACAAATCTGGGTTGCTGGCGGCACGTATAAACCCAAATATGATCCTGTTTACTTCACAGATGGAGGTACCAACAATACTTTTAGATTGGTATATAATGTAAGAATCTTTGGAGGCTTTGCTGGTACGGAAAACTCACTGGCGCAAAGAGACTTGCAGAAAAGATATAACAAAAGTATTTTAAGTGGTGACATCGGGGTGCTAAACACCGCTACAGATAATGCAGCGCATGTGGTACTTGGCGCCGGAAATTTAGGAACAGCATTACTGGATGGTTTTACGATTTCAGATGGCTATAATAATAATTCGGCAAGTATCAACGTAAATAGCACGCAAATACCTTTCAACTTTGGCGCAGGAATTTATATAGCAGGAGGTTCTCCCCAACTATCTAACCTGACTATTATTAACAATATTGGTATTAATGGTGGTGGAGGGATGTATATTGAAAACAGTTCAGCTGTAATGTTCAGTCTTATAGTTAGTGGTAATTCAACAACCGGAGCGTTTGGAAAAGGAGGAGGAATATACTTTGGTGCAAACGCAAATGTAACCCTCACCACAGCACTTATTTCTGGTAATAGAACAATATACGGTGGTGCAGGTATTAATAATACAGCGTTTCCAACTATATCCAATGCTACAATTAGTGCCAATTATTCCAATAGTACCGGTAGTGGAATTGATTTAGCTGCCGGAACTTTAACTCTCTTTAATAGTATTGTAACCGGCAATTCGAATTCTGGTACGGAAATATCTGGTTCTGGTATCCTATCTACCAATAATATAGTTTCAGGTTCAGCCTCTTTTGTGAATTTACCTTCTTTTGCCATTGCTCCTACTATTGCAGGTAATTTCCGGTTATTACCCTATAGTCAGGCAATCGATGTTGGTGAGAGTATGGATTACCCTGGTTTCAATTTCAATACAAAAGACCTGGCAGGAAATCCACGCGAAAATGGGATACTCGATTTGGGGGCGTATGAATATTACTCACGAACCAATCAGACTATCAATGGAGTTGGTAACTTATCAAAAACATACGGAGATGCCCCATTTGAACCCGGATGTACTACAAACTCTGGTTTAACTGTCAGCTATGTAAGCAGCGATAGTGAAATAGCAGAAGCATTTCAGGATGCAACTGATGGCAATAAATGGAAAATAAGGATTAAAGGTGCTGGCAAAGTAACAATCACTGCCATGCAGGAAGGAAATGCAACATATAATGCAGCAGAAGATGTCAATTTTACCTTAACAATTGCAAAAGCTTCTTTAAACATTAAAGTTAATGATCAGGTAAAAGTTTATGACGGGATTTCTTATTCAGGAAATAACGGTTATACCTATACGGGTTTTTTGTATGGGGATAATGAATCTGGTTTATCTGGAAATGTAATTTATTCTGGTACTTCAACTGGTGCCATTAACCCGGGATATTATGTAATGTCGGCATATGGACATACCTCCACAAATTATAACATTTCATACACCTCTGGAAAACTAACAATCCTACCACCGGAAACACCAGACATCAACGGAATTTTATATGTAAAAAAAGGAAGTACCGGCAAAGGTAATAGTTGGGCTAATGCAGCAGGAGAGGTTTCGGATGCTCTAAGAGCCGCCGACATGATCAATGCAATTACGCCTGGTACCATTAAACAAATATGGGTAAGCGGTGGAAAATACACCCCTAAATATCTACCGGGAACAACTACTTCCTCAGGAGCCACTTCCCGGGATTTCGCATTTCCAATAATCAAAGATGTAAAAGTATATGGAGGCTTTGCAGGAAATGAAACTTCATTATCTCAAAGAGATCTTCGTATAACCAGCAATTCCAGTATACTCAGTGGAGATTTAGGCGTAATTGGTGATTACAGCGATAATGCCTATCACGTTGTTACATCTTTGGGAGATGTTGGATCGGCAACCCTGGATGGATTTGCAATTGTAGGAGGAAATGCTAACGCCGCAGCTTCATTTAATCTTGCAAATAATAATCCCTTTAGCGGAAGTACTTCAAAAAATACCGGGGCCGGATTTCTTTGCATGAGCTCTTCCCCATTATTACAAAATCTTAATATCAGGAGTAATCAGGCAACCAATTATGGAACAGCGATCTACAATAATGCCTCCAGCCCTACTCTTGTGAATGTAGTAATAAGTGGTAATTCAGGAACACTTGACGGGGTTGGAATATTTAATTTCGCCAATTCCGGTTCAACCAGTACACCAACTCTGATAAATACTACCATATGCAACAATTTTTCATCAAGTTCAGGATTTACCATTGCCGTTACCAGTAATTGTAATATTATTATTCGTAACAGTATTATCTATGGTAACTTGTATGGAACTACCAAAAACGCCATTAAAAACACTTCCGGCAATACACTAGATATCAGGTCGAGTTTAATACAAACAATGGCCGCAGATGCGTCAAGAAATATCCTGGATGGGAATTTAGACCCCCAATTTGTTGGAACTATTACCCCTAGCATTATTTCTACTCTTAGTACTGGTGGTATATACTATCTGAAATCTAATAGTCCGGCTATCAACGCTGGTGAAAATGTTGCCTTTCCAGGCCTGGGTGCATCAGCTACCGATCTGGGTGGTAATACCCGGTTGGCTGAAGGCACAATAGATCTTGGAGCATATGAATATCAGCCTGCCGTAGCACCAAGAGTGCTGTATGTTAAAAAGAATGGAATAGGAGATGGCAGTAGCTGGAATAATGCAATGGGCGAAGTTGCGACAGCCTTGCGTGCCGCCAATATTAACCAGCAAACAGAGGAAATTTGGGTAGCTGGTGGTACATATTCCCCTCAGTATGGCGCCACTGACCTTGAAAGTTTTTCAATTGATCCACGCGATCGTGCATTCTCGGTATTGAGAAATATTAAAATCTATGGTGGCTTTGCAGGATATGAAACTTCATTGGCAGCACGTGATTTAAAAATAACAGCCAACAATAGTATACTGGAAGGTGATCTCGGCAGTAATAATAAGGTATTTCATGTATTAACCATATTAAATGCCGGAAATACAGAAATTGATGGTTTCACTGTAACTAATGGTAACGCTAGCCTTAATACGAATACCAATTTAAATGGCTTCACCTTACCAAGATATTTTGGAGCGGGCATCTGTCATTTTTCCGGACAGTTGACTTTATCCAATATGGATATAAACCAGAACCAAACACTTACTGTTTTTACGGCGCGTGGTGGCGGAATTTATAGTGAAGCAACTAATTTGACTGTTAACAATTCAAGAATTTATAACAATACCGGAGGTACTGGTGGAGGTATATTTGCCCTTGGCAGTACCCTTTTACTTTCCAATGTTAGCTTGCAAGGAAATACTGCAACAAATGGAGGAGGCGTGATGCAAACAAATGGTATTGCTACCTTCAACAATGTACTTAGTACAGGAAATACTGTTACAGGACTTGGCAGTGCAATACAAACAAGCAATGCAACAATTACAATCAATAATAATACAGTCAGTGGTAATAAAGGAACAGGAGCCGCAGTTTATATAGATGGCACTTCTTCGAATAATACCCAAATAAACAATAGTATCATCTATAATAACGCTGTTGAATTATTTACAGGTAATACTACCTTAAACATGAAAAACAACCTGGTGAAAGGTCGTGCAGCCGATGCTAATAATAGTCTTGACGGTACAACTGTTATTCCCGATTTTGTTTCACCTCTTGCAACTACAGATGCTCCTTCTATTGGAGGAGATTATCAGCTAAAAGCCGGAAGTGCTGCCATTGATGCAGGAGATAATACATTGTTTCCTAACCTTGATGCCAACACAAAAGACCTGGCAGGAAATTTAAGAGTAACTAATTTCTCAAATGGTGGTAAAATAGATCTGGGTGTTTATGAATTTACACCTAATTCTCAATCTATCAGTACTATCAACCCTGTAACTAAAGTATATGGTGATATTCCTTTTGAACCAGGAGCCACCGCTACTTCCAATCTGACAGTGGAATATGCCTCTTCAGATGACGACATTGCTACTGCTATTCAGGATGCGAACGATGGCAACAAGTGGAAAATTAAAGTGCTGAAAGTAGGAACTGTAACTATTACTGCCACACAACCAGGTAACGCCGCTTATGCTGCTGCAACACCTGTAGACTTCTCATTGACAATTTCCAAGGCTCCACTAACCATTACTGCCAATGATGCAAGTAAGACCTATAATGGCTTAGCTTATTCCGGTGGTAATGGTGTTTCTTATTCAGGATTTGTGAATAATGAAACATCTTCAGTTGTTACAGGAACTGTTTCTTATAACGGGAACTCTCAATCTGCCATTAACACTGGTACTTTCGCAATCACACCAGCCGGATTAACAGCATCTAATTATGATATCACCTACGCAGACGGTACGTTAACTATCAATCCGGCTACCCTAACTGCTACAGCTAATGCAGCCAGCAAGACTTATGACGGTAATACTTACAGTGGTAGTTATGGAGTTACTATAACTGGTTTTGTGAATAATGAAACCAATGCTATCGTTACTGGTACTCCTAATTATAGTGGTAGTGCTTTATCCGCTACATTAGCTGGTACATATACAATCACACCAGCAGGATTAACAGCACCAAACTATACAATCATATATACAGATGGTACATTAACAATTAATCCAGCTACGTTGACAGCTACAGCCAATGCAGCAAGTAAGACTTATGATGGGCTCACCTACAGTGGTAGTAATAGCTATACTATTACTGGTTTCGTAAATAATGAAACTGATGCTATTGTTACCGGCACCGCTACTTATAGTGGCAATTATCAATCTGCCACTAACGTTGGTACATACACGATCACACCGGCCGGATTAACTGCACCTAACTATACAATCAATTATGCTGATGGTACGTTAACTATCAATTCTGCTACGCTGACTGCTACAGCTAATGCCGCCAGCAAGACCTATGATGGTATTACTTACAACGGCGGTAACGGGGTTACGGTAACTGGATTCGTAAATAACGAAACTTCTGCTATTGTTACTGGAACCGTTACTTATAGTGGTAATTCTCAAACTGCCAAAAACGTTGGTACTTATACCATCACACCAGCAGGGTTAACCGCTCCAAACTATACAATCAATTATACAGATGGTACGTTAACTATCAACCCAGCTTCTCTAACTGCTACTGCTAATGCTGCCAGCAAGACCTATGATGGGCTCACCTACAGTGGTGGTAACGGGGTTACGGTAACTGGATTCGTAAATAACGAAACAGATGCTATTGTTACTGGTACCGCAACTTACAGTGGTAATTCTCAAACTGCCAAAAACGTTGGTACATACACTATCACACCAGTAGGGTTAACTGCTCCAAACTATAACATCACCTATACAGATGGAACGTTAACAATAAACCCAGCTACATTGACGGCTACAGCGAATGCTGCCAACAAGACTTATGATGGGCTCACCTACAGTGGTGGTAACGGGGTTACAGTAACAGGATTCCTGAATAACGAAACTTCTGCTATTGTTACCGGTACCGCTACTTATAGTGGTAATTCTCAAACTGCGAAAAACGTTGGTACATATACCATCACACCAGCAGGATTATCTGCACCTAACTATACAATCAATTATGCTGACGGTACATTAACTATCAATTCTGCAACGCTAACTGCTAATGCTAATGCTGCCAGCAAGACTTATGATGGTATTACTTACAACGGCGGTAACGGGGTTACGGTAACTGGATTCGTAAATAACGAAACAGATGCTATTGTTACTGGAACCGTTACTTATAGTGGTAATTCACAAACTGCCAAAAACGTTGGTACATATATTATCACACCTACTGGGTTAACTGCTCCGAACTACACTATCAACTATATAGACGGTGCGTTAACTATCAACCCAGCTTCTCTAACTGCTACAGCTAATGCTGCCAGCAAGACTTACGATGGTATTGTTTACAACGGTGGTAACGGGGTTACAGTAACAGGATTCGTGAATAACGAAACTGAGGTTCTTGTTACAGGAACTGCTACTTATAGTGGTAATTCTCAATCGGCCAAAAACGTTGGTACATACACTATCACACCGGCCGGGTTAACTGCTCCGAACTATACAATCAACTATACAGATGGTACATTAACTATCAACCCTGCTTCTCTAACTGCTACTGCTAATGCCGCCAGCAAGACTTATGATGGTGTTGCTTACAACGGTGGTAACGGGGTTACAGTAACAGGATTCGTGAATAACGAGACTGACGCTATTGTTACTGGAACCGCTACTTATAGTGGTAATTCTCAAACTGCCAAAAACGTTGGTGCATACACGATCACACCGGCCGGGTTAACGGCTCCAAACTATACAATCAACTATGCAGATGGTACGTTAACAATCAATCCAGCTACGCTGACTGCTACAGCTAATGCTGCTAGCAAGACTTATGATGGTGTTGCTTACAACGGTGGTAACGGGGTTACAGTAACAGGATTTGTAAATAACGAATCTTCTGCAATTGTTACAGGTACCGCAACTTATAGTGGCAATTCTCAATCTGCCACTAACGTTGGTACATACACTATCACACCAGTAGGGTTAACTGCTCCAAACTATAACATCACCTATACAGATGGAACGTTAACGATAAACCCAGCTACATTGACGGCTACAGCTAATGCTGCCAGCAAAACTTATGACGGGCTCACCTACAGTGGTGGTAACGGGGTTACGGTAACAGGATTCGTGAATAACGAAACTAACGCTATTGTTACGGGTACCGCTACTTACAGTGGTAATTCTCAATTGGCTACTAACGTTGGTACATATACGATCACACCGGCCGGGTTAACTGCTCCGAACTATACAATCAACTATACAGATGGTACGTTAACTATCAATCCTGCCACGCTAACTGCTACAGCTAATGCAGTCAGCAAGACTTATGATGGTGTTGCTTACAACGGTGGTAACGGGGTTACAGTAACAGGATTCGTGAATAATGAGACTGAAGCTATTGTTACAGGAACCGTTACTTATAGTGGTAATTCTCAAACTGCCAAAAACGTTGGTACATATACCATCACACCTACTGGGTTAACTGCTCCGAACTATACAATCAACTATGCAGATGGTGCTTTAACAATCAATCCGGCTACCTTAACCGCTAAAGCAAATGCTGCCAGCAAGACCTATGATGGTATTACTTATAACGGCGGTAACGGGGTTACAGTAACTGGATTCGTAAATAACGAAACTTCTACTATTGTTACGGGTACCGCTACTTATAGTGGTAATTCTCAAACTGCCAAAAACGTTGGTACATATACCATCACACCTGCAGGATTAACTGCTCCGAACTATACGATCAATTATACAGACGGGGCGTTAACAATTAATCCGGCTACGTTGACTGCAAAAGCCAATGCTGCCAGCAAGACCTATGATGGTATTACTTACAACGGTGGTAACGGGATTATGGTAACAGGATTCGTGAATAACGAAAATGACGCTATTGTTACGGGTACTGCTACTTATAGTGGTAATTCTCAATCTGCCAAAAACGTTGGTACATATACCATCACACCAGCAGGATTAACAGCTCCGAACTATACAATCAACTATACAGATGGTACGTTAACTATCAACCCAGCTTCTCTAACTGCTACTGCTAATGCCGCCAGCAAGACTTATGATGGTGTTGCTTACAACGGTGGTAACGGGGTTACTTACACTGGATTCGTGAATAACGAAACTTCTGCTATTGTTGCTGGTACTATTACATATAGTGGCAATTCTCAATCGGCTAAAAACGTTGGTACATACACCATCACACCAGCAGGATTAATTGCACCAAACTATACGATCACGTATACAGACGGTGTATTAACTATCAATCCGGCTACCTTAACAGTAAAGGCTAATACAGCTGGTAAGACCTACGATGGTATTATATACAACGGTGGTAACGGTGTTACTTACACTGGATTCGTAAATAACGAAACTTCTACTGTTGTTACCGGTACTATTACGTATAGCGGTACTTCTCAAACCGCGAAAAACGTTGGTACATATGTTATCACACCAGCCGGAGTAACCGCGCCAAACTATACTATTAATTATACCGATGGTACCCTGACTATCAATCCGGCTACTCTCACTATTACTGCTAATGACCAGAACTATTGCTTTGGAGGAACTAAACCTTCATTTACAACCAGCTATCTCGGTTGGGTAAATGGTGAAACTGTTGTTGCACTTAGTCAGCAACCTGTTGTTCAAAGTACCGCTAATACTCAGTCTCCGGCTGGTATATATGATCTTATACCAACTGGCGCTTCCGCATTAAACTATACATTCAACTATGTAAACGGAACATTAAAGATTAATGCACTGCCGGTAAGTGACATCACTACTCCACAAGGAAGTATCCTTTGCGGAAGTGGTGCTTCTCTCAACCTGCAAGCTACTGGTAACTATTATTTCAGGTGGAAACTGAATAACAATGATATCCCAGGTGCCAATTTGAATACACTCTCTGCTACTACAACCGGAAGCTATTCTGCGATAGCTACTGATGCAAACGGATGTTCTGCGCCTGCCACCGGAAATGTGGTTATTACACAGCTCTCTGCTCCTTCTGCCGCCTTTACGTATGATCTGTATTGCGTTGATAAAAAAATAACTTTTACCAACCAATCTGATGTTCGCAATAGTGGAAATGTAAATTACAGCTGGAACAATGGAGATGGAACAACCAGTAATACTGTTTCTCCTCAATTTATTTATAAAGCTGCCGGAGATTACAATGTTACATTAACGGCTACTTCGGTTGCCTGCCCTACTTTAACTGCCACAATTAGCAAAACCATTAAAGTAGAAGCAGCGCTTGCGGATATGGAATTAACCCCGGTTACCATAGATGCAGGTATGCCTGCAGTATTAACAGGCAGAAACCTTAATGAAGCAACCTACAGATGGTCTGCGGCAAATGGATTGTCGAACCCTGGTGTGTACAATCCAGTCGCTACGCTTGATCAAAGTCAACGCTTTAATATTGAGATGACTTTCCCTTCAGGATGTACTACTACTGATCATTTGCAGGTAACAGTAAATCAAGGGAATGCAATACTTATTCCGAATGTATTCAGCCCGAATGGCGACGGACAAAATGATATTTTGTATCCTAACCTGAAAGGAATAAAGAAGTTACATTACTTCAAGATTTTTAATCGCTGGGGCAAATTGATGTTTGAAACCAGTGACGAGAAGAAAGGATGGAATGGATACTATAACGGAGAACTTCAACCTTTGGCTACATATGTTTGGACTGTAGAAGGTGTTGATATCAATGGTGCAATTTATCGTTCACAAGGAACTGTAACTTTGCTGAGATAAACAGTATTAACATCAACATAAAAAACACCGCCATCTGTATAATTCAGATGGCGGTGTTTTTTTATGTTGATAAGAAATATACTCCTTCCTATCTTTTATGAGCAATTACCGTTTTAATATAATCTACAAATTCTGCTTTCTGGCTTGCATTTATTTTAAACCCTGATTTAGGTGCCCCTTTAATGTACAATTGAACAATCTTGTCAACTTCCATCTTTTCTTCAAAATACAACCTGGTTATTTCTTCAATAAAATTATCCATAGTCTCTGCAAACATCTCCCCTCTTTTAATCGCATCAAGATCACCGTTTATTAATTTTTTTCTCTCAATTGAAGATATAGTAGTTGTCAGGTATGCTTCGTCTACAGCGACTTTATCTAACATTTCTGCTTCAACTTTACCTGTTCCTGTACAGTAGGCACAACGACCTGGGCGCCATCTTAGCTCATTGCCAAGTCTTTTTATATCATCCTGATCTACCTGGCCTTTTCCCAGGCATCTGGGGCATTCGATCAGGTTTTTGCTTTCACTATCAAATAGGTTTTTAAAGAAACTCATGGTATAGGATGGGATTTTATCTCAAGGTGGGGATTTTTATATTGAAATGCAATAGGAGATTTTTTTTCTATATAACGTGAAGTACTAAACGTTCATAGGTATCTTGTAGGATTTCATTACACCAGATGGTAAAAAGTGAAGGCATAAAAAAAGCCTGCATCACTGCAAGCTTTTTCTAGTGTCCCGGATTGGATTCGAACCAATGACCTACTGCTTAGAAGGCAGTTGCTCTATCCAGCTGAGCTACCGAGACTTATGTATCTTTGTTTCCCGCTATTCTGAAATAAATCGTTATATTTATCTCGTTTTGGGAGTGCAAATGTATGCAATTTCTTCTCAATAAATCAAATTTAATTTTATTTTTCTTTAAATATTTTTAGAACACCATGAATGTACAAATTGAATCGAGCTGGAAGGACGTGTTAAATGACGAGTTTAAGAAATCGTATTTCGAACAGGTGGCCATGTTTCTTAAACATGAAAAAGCATTGAATAAAGTGATATACCCCGCAGGAAACCTTATTTTCAATGCTTTTGATAAAACCCCATTCGATAAAGTAAAAGTGGTGATCCTGGGGCAGGATCCTTATCATGGCCCGGGGCAGGCTCATGGTTTAAGCTTTTCCGTACCTGATGGCGTAAAACCGCCCCCATCTCTGGTAAATATTTATAAGGAAATGAAAAATGATCTCGGCCTGGAAATACCTACAAGTGGAAATCTTTCTAAGTGGGCAGAACATGGTGTGCTGCTACTAAACGCTTTCCTAACTGTTAGAGCTAATGAACCCGCTTCCCATAGTAAAATCGGATGGGGCGACTTTACAGATGCCGTTATCAAAAAAATCTCTGATAACAAGGAGAATGTAGTTTTCCTGCTTTGGGGCCGCTTTGCTCAGGACAAACAATATCTGATAGACGCGACCAAACATCATATACTACAAGCTGCCCACCCATCGCCGTTTAGTGCAGATAAAGGTTTTTTTGGGTGCAAGCATTTTTCCAGAACCAATGAAATTCTTAGTAAAGCCGGCATAGAACCTGTGGATTGGCGATTATAAAAGATTAATAAAATGTTGAAGAAATTTTTAGGAAAATTATTCGCATTGTACGCCTTGCTATTGTTTGTACTTACAATGCTGATCGTTTTTATCCCGATCTGGATTCTATCCTTCTTCCCGGACCCCACTAAATCTGCCGGGTTCCTGGCAATTGGGAGATGGTGGATGAAAGTATATCTACCCCTTATCGGATGCCCTGCTTCCAGAAAAGGACTGAATAATTTTGCGCCGGGTGAAACCTATGTGATCGTATGTAATCACAATTCACTCATTGATGTTCCGGTAACTACTTCAGGGATTCCCGGACTCAATAAAACCCTGGCTAAAGCCAGCATGGGCAAAATTCCTTTGTTTGGGGTCATGTATAAAATAGGTGGAATAATGGTAGATAGAAAGAACGAAGCAAGCAGAAAGCAAAGCGTGGTAGAAATGAAAAATGCTTTAAACATGCATTTTAATATGCTGCTCTACCCGGAAGGAACACGGAACAGAACTCCCGATCCGCTAAAATCATTCTATGATGGTGCCTTTGCTTTAGCTATCGATGCTCAGAAACCTTTAATGCCTTCTATATTGTTAAATACAAAAAAAATATTTCCACCAGATAAAGGCTTCTTTGCATGGCCTCATAAAATCGAATATCATTTCCTGGAGCCTATACCAACTGTAGGTATGACCAAAGATGATATTCCGGCTCTAAAAGAAAAAGTATTTAAAATAATGTGGGATTATTATGTGACCCACGAATAAAAAAAGCGAGTGTTTTACAACACTCGCTTTTTTGTTATTTATGCTAAGCTAGAAATCCATGAACTGCCGCGATCGATTTATTCGCAGATCCCGCAGAATTCCTGCCTTAGGATTAATAGTAATACTAAACTGTCTGAATGTTCCAAATGGTATCAGGTTGATCGACATCTGCCAGCAATGCAAATCCCTTGAAATATACATATTCGTATAAGCTATCTGCATATTCGTAAAATCAAAACCACTGTTCATCCCTATCTTCCACTTAGGTGTCAGACTGAAATCTCCGTTGAAACTAACGTATTGGGTTATACGTTTTACATATCCTCCCGAATCCGGTAATATAGTATTGGTATATGAAAGGCTATAGGAAAGATCCAAACGCCATGGAATATCGAAATCCACATACTCTCCGGGATTGTTACGCACCATTTGCAGTTGCCGTTGCTGCGCCTGATAAGCCGCATCGGTTGTTTGCGCGTTTTCAATCGAATCTATACGCTGTTCTTTAGCCTTGGCCTTCTTATCTTTTGATTGGAAGGAAGTACTTAATGAAAGACTGGCATTCGTTAATCTACCTAAACTGATCTTACCCTGCTGCCATACAAATTTATCGATACGACGACCACGGCTATCAACCTGGTAAGGATCAATATTACCACTGGCCGAAATATTTACTTTTTCAAACAAATTGGTTCTGGCATACCAGCTGAATGGAGATAACTTAAATGAATCTGCCAACAGGTTGTAGTTGGTATTTAACCCGAAACCATCCAATAACTTTATCTTCTTCTCATGGTTACCTGAGGTATCCTTGGATGAAAACACCTTCATCTCCAGGTTATTATCCAAACCAAAACTAATACCGCCAAATGCTCCAGGGGCAGGCGGACTAATAATAGCTCCATCAAAATCTGAGAACAAGGCCTTATCTCCGGCCGAATTATATTGCACTAAATGATAATATCCGCCAGAAAGGTCAGGGCTAAAGCTCGCACTCACAGTTGGTCTCATTACATGCCTGATAGCCTTTACCTTTGAATTCTTATTGAATCCATACATCCCGTATAAAGCTGTAGACAACGACATACCCGTGCTTACACTACGTGCTGCATAAAAACCAGGTACATAGCTGGTATCAAGCGCTCCATTCGTTTGAGTGAAGGTATTATACTTCTTAGGATTATAGCTTCTGATAAACTTCTTGGTAAACCACGACTCAGTATAGTTGATACTTGGCGATAATGTCATGGTTTTCAGGACTGGGATAGAGAAGGAAATCGGAATGTTGTGCTGCATACCCGATTGCATTGCATCCCACATTTGTTGTTTCCCAAACAGAGAATCCTTAAAGTTTGTCTGGTTTCTCAGCACTGTATTGTAGGAAATTCCTATTTTCTGGTACCATTTCGGCACTCCAACCAGTTCTTTAGGCTGGAACGGGAAAATGGTGTTTACTGTAAATGTCGCATCCGGGAAAGAGATAGAAACATCTCTGGTACTTAAGTTCTGGGAGTGGTTTAAGCCAACACTCAGGTTATAAGGTTTTCCCTGCCAGCTTTTCGAGAAAGTGATGGAGGAACCGATGTTATTATTGACACGTGTACTGTAATCATATACATTATATCGGTTATAACTGGAGGTTCCAAAGTTAACCGCTGCCCCAAAATTGACCCCGGGACGGGCTTTACTATCCATACTATGGTTCCAGGTTACCCTAAAGTCTTTAGAGGTACTAAATTCAGATTTAACGGCAGGATCTCCGAATCTGGTATTGGCAAAACTGAGGTTTAACCCTCCGCTGTACCGATATCTCTTACGATAGGTAGGACTGGCCGTCAAACTCCAGCTACCATAAGAGTATACATCTCCGCGCATGGTAAGGTCAAAATGCTCCCCCAGCCCAATATAATATCCTCCATTCTCGAGTCCCATACCTTTTTGCTGGTTTACGACATATTGGGGAGGTAAAATACCGGAACGCTGGCCCTGTGTAATAGGGAAAATGGCAAATGGAATAAATAAAGGGGTAGGAATACCTTCAATTTCCAGGTTTGCGGGGCCTGAGATTACCAATTTATCAGGAATTACCTTAATTTTCTTGGCACGGAAGCTAAAGTGCGGAGTATCCAGATTACAGGTAGTATAACCGTTTCTGAACCCAAAAATGGTATTATCAGCCGCTTTTTTGGTTTGTTCACTGTGAATGTAGCCTTCTCCGTACTGGGAGCGGGTATGATAAATTTTCGCTTTTTGAGAGCTGAAATTATATTTGAGGGTATCAGATTCGAAACTCTGGCCTCCATCATTCATCACAGGTCCTCCAAACAGCTTCCCGGCAGTATCTTTGGCATTAGTAGCTTCGAGAACACCGGTTTCCTGGTCGAAATTCATTTTTTCGGCCGACAAATCAATTGTCTTATATTTGGTAGTAGCCGCACCATATAGATAAAAGCGTTTATCTGGCACCATTAAGACTATTGAATCCTTTGCCTTGTAAGTTACAGGAGCATCGAGGGTATCTTTTGACAATTTAGGGATATAGAGTGTATCTACCCCTGAAGAATCAGTACTTGCAATAAGCTGTGTACTGTCGTTTAGCTTAGTTGTATCGTGTTTGACAGAGCGAATTGTATCCTTTTTAGCTATAGGCGTAGTCGTATCTGCCAAACTTTTGTTAAAAAGTATTTTTCCCTGTGGCCTGGAGGCTGCAACTGCATCTATAATAAATGGGAAAGCAAAGAACATACCTGCAAAAACCAGGTATGTCTGTCTTAGAAACTTTTTATAATTATTTTTGTAGCTAGCGTTCATGTGTTATGGCGGCCACAAACCTACAAGATTTTGTACAATTTATTACAAAAGGTAAATTGTATTCTAAAAATATCTGCAGGAAATGAGGTACTGGAAACGTACATGGAGCAAGCAGATTATCAGTTTAAGAGAAAAACTTAATTTTTTTATTATTTGTGAAAAACAGCACCCATTAAAATGAGAATCATGCGCTGGAACCGATTTTGGATTTTAGGACTGGGGACTTTATTTACCTGTACCTTTTTTATTCAGGCCAAAAACAATCCCGATTCGCCTAAACAGGATAGACCTATTAAAACTATTGTAATTGATGCCGGACATGGGGGCGAAGATCCCGGTGCCAGGGGAAGCTACTCAACTGAGAAACAGGTTACCCTGGATGTTGCACTCAAACTTGGCAAAATACTCGAAGAGAATATGCCGGATGTAAAGGTAGTGTATACACGAAAGTCCGACAGATTTGATGATGTTCGTAGAAAAGCTCAGATAGCTAACGATAATAAAGGCGAGCTATTTGTTTCAATCCACTGTAATTCTACCAGTAAAATCCGTAAAGTAACCGGATATAAAACCGTATACCACAAAAAAGGTAAAAAGAAGGTGGCTGTAAAACAACCTATCTACGCTTATTATCCAAGTAATGCAAAAGGTACCGAAACTTATATCTGGGCTACCAGTAAGAATAATGCAAAGATGGAATCACTGAAACAAAACTCCGTGATCGTACTCGATGCCAATTCAGAAGAAACAAAGCAACTGATGGATGATACTGATCCTGAAACCTTTATCTTACTGAATACGCTGAGAAATGCTTATTTTGATCAAAGCCTCCGCCTTTCTACCCTCATCGAAGATGAATTTACCAAAGTAGGAAGAATCAGCCGGGGTGCCAGACAAAGAAATGAAAAAGGTATATGGGTATTATCCGCTACCGCTATGCCAAGTGTACTGGTGGAATTAGGATTTATCAGCAACCCGGAAGAAGAAGATTATCTCAACTCCGATAACGGTCAACAGGAACTCGCCAATTGTATCTATAAAGCTATTAAACGCTATAGAGAAGAACTGGATAGGTTTACCAACAACCGCAATACTCCTCCTTCTACCACAAAAATCAGTACATCAAAACAACATAAAAACACCACTGCAATTGCGAAAACTACCAAAACCCGCGATGGCAAATCAGGTACTCCGCAAAATGATACCTATTGCGTGCAATTATTGATTTCTGACAAATTATATAAACCAGGAGCTCCCATTTTCAGGGAGCTCCATGGGGCTATTAACCGAACACCAATTGTCATGAACAAAAAAAAGTTACATAAATATATATGGGGCCACTTTAAAACCGATGAACAAGCCTCTTCTGCCCTCCGAAAAGCCCGAAAGCTTGGATTTAAAGATGCCTTCGTTACCGCCTGCTAATTTCCCCCTCCCCCCAATTCACTCCTTTTCTCCCCCAATTTTATCCTTTTATTTATCAAGTTTTTCCCCCGACTACTTCCCGTGCATGCTTTTTGATTATTTTTGCGTGAACGTATACGAATCACATGCTCAAATTATCTAATGAAACCAAAGTAGGGATATTGACAGTTGTGGGTATTACCCTCCTGGTGCTGGGTTTTAATCTATTGAAAGGAAAAAGCCTGTTCTCACATAATAGGACTATTTACGCAGTTTATAAAAATGTAAACGGCTTAATGCCTGCGAATGCTGTACAGGTGAATGGTTTGGCTGTAGGTAACGTAGCTAACCTGGAAGTAATGGATAATGATGCTACCAGAATTCTGGTAACCCTTACCATCACCAAAAAAATTGAAATCCCTCGTAACTCTGTAGCACGCATCAGCAGCGACTTACTTGGTACCAAAACCGTACAATTAGACCTTGGCAACGCAGCCGAATATCTGAAAAGCGGCGATACCGTTTATGCAGCCACAGATGGTAGCATGACAGACGCTCTCAAGGAACAATTAAACCCTTTGGTTAAAAAACTGCAAGGCACGCTCTCAAATATCGATTCTGTGCTCTTGTCTGTTAATGCCATTCTTGATACCACTGCTAAAGGTAATTTGCAGGATGCTATCCGCAACCTCAACTATACCATGCATAACTTTACCAATACTTCGGCCTCTCTGAACAGAATGCTGGACCCTCAGTCAGGAAATATCCAGCAAACCTTCGATAACCTGGCCGCTGTAACTGGTAACCTGAAAGATAATAACTCAAAAATCACCGGGATACTCGACAATGCAGAAAAAGCAACTGGAGCCCTGGCTAATGGAAATATTGACAAAACTTTGCAGCAATTACAACAAACTGCCAATAACCTGAGCCAGACAATTGCTAAACTCAATACTACCGATGGTACTGCCGGTATGCTGCTGAACGATAAAAAGGTTTATAACAACCTCCAATATTCACTGGGCAATCTGAACAAACTCCTGGAAGACCTTCGCGTCAATCCAAAAAGATATGTTCACTTCTCCCTGTTCGGCAAAAAAGAGAAAACAAAACCATTACCTTCAGATACAGCAGCAGTACAATAATAAAAATCAATGCATCGATACATAAAATCAGGGATATTCCTGGCCGTTATATGCCTCTTCGCTGTTTCGGCCAGTGCCCAGTTTCCAACTCAGCCTCGTCCTAAATCAGGTTCCGTTATTGAAATTATTCATGCGGACTCTCTGATCATGTTCGAACGCGACTCCATTAGTTTAACCCGATTCATTGGTAATGCCGTCTTTAAACAAGGTACCACTCTCTTTAATTGCGATAGCGCAGTTAAAAACAATAAATCCAATGTTATTGATGCATACGGTAATATTCATATAAACCAGGCAGATAGTATCCATATTTATGGCAATTTCCTCAACTACGATGCTAATACCAGAATCGCCATCCTTAGAGAAAATGCCAAATTAACCGATGGTAAAGTAACTATTACAGCCCCTGAACTCCAGTATGATATGAATGCCAAAATTGGCTCCTATCAGAACGGCGGCCGGTTGGTAAATGGTAAAAGCGTGCTCACAAGCCAGGAAGGATACTACTATACCGAAACCAAGGAAATGCACTTCATCCAGAACGTATTGCTGGTAGATCCTGAATACACCCTCAGTACTTCTGAATTACTCTATAACACCGGTACCAAAATGGCCACCATCGTTGCTCCCACCACTATCAACAACAATGATAAAAGTGTGATGTATACCACCAGCGGCTATTACGATACTGATAAAGGATATGGTAACTTTGGTAACAGACCTACCATAGAAGATAGTACCAGCAGCATCACCGCCGATAATATCGAAATGGATAGAGTTAGCGGAATGGCCTATGCTACCGGCAATATGGTATATCGCGATACCACCAGAAAAATGTCGCTCCTCGCCAATAAAGGTATTGTAAACCAATTCCAGAAAACAGTACTGGCCACTCAAAAGCCCTTGCTAATCATGGAAAAAAGTAAAGATACCCTGTACATGGCTGCCGATACCCTGTTTTCCGGTGTAATCAGAGGCAACGACAGTATTTCTATCCCATCCGTAGCCGGACTGAAAAAGGTTCCTGAATCCCCTACCAAAAACCTGAAAAGTGTTAAAAACATCAGGCCTCCGGAAAAATTCACTGCTCCCATTAAAATTCCTGTTATAAGAAAAGATTCCTTATCCAATAAGGAATTGGACGACCTACATGGTAAAACAATAATGGTGGTTCCGGATTCGGCTCTTAATCTGACCAAACAAAAACTGGATCCAAACTTATTTAAAAACATAAAAATCGCTCCTGAAACAAAAATAGAACCGCCTCTCGACTCCGCTGCTGCAGCACTTAGTAAAAAAACTAAAGTGCAGCCAGTAGAAGACACTACAGAATATCGTTATATTTTGGCATACCATAATGTCAGGATGTTCTCCGACTCGTTACAGGGGGTAGCAGACAGCGTTTACTACAGCTCCAGGGATTCTATTTTCCGCTTCTTCAAAAACCCTGTATTATGGTCTAACAACACCACTCAGCTAAGCGGTGATACAATTCTGTTGTTTACCAAAAATCAAACTGCAGATAAAATGTTGCTCAAAAGCAATGGCCTCATTGTGAATGAAGCAGCACCTGGAATGTATAACCAAATTAAAGGAATTACCATTACAGGATTTGTTAATAACGAAGCCCTTGATTGGATGCGTGTGGAAGGGAACTCAGAAACTATCAACTTTATAAAGGATAAGGAAAATGCCTTTATGAGCGTTAATAAAACACAATCAGCGATTATTGATATCTACTTTAAAAATAGTGAAGTCTATAAAATAGTATTCATCAAGGATGGAGAAGGAACGATGTATCCTTTTACCCAACGTCCGTTAGATCAGTTAAAGCTGGAAAACTTCAAATGGGAAATAAAACGAAAACCCAAAAGCAAGTTTGAATTAATGCAATAATTTATTCTTAATAAAGTGCCGCGTTATTTCAGCTTAAACCCCTGGAATAACGCGTTTCTTTTAAAACTAAAAACCCGGGCTATGATACCTAATGCAGTAAAAATAATCAACAAAACAATCTGGTCACCTATTTATAACTTTTTAAAAGATAGCAGAGCTGTTGGTATTATCCTGTTATTATGCACTATCATATCTATGGTTTTAGCAAACACCGGGTGGAAAGAAGAATACATTACATTCTGGAACAGATTATTTGATCCGGCTGGCGGTCATCATTATCACTATTATTCACTGATCCTTCCCAATTCATGGCTCTTATGGATCAATGATGGATTAATGGTTTTGTTTTTCTTTCTGGTGGGGATGGAAATAAAAAGAGAGCTCACTATTGGAGAACTCTCCTCTGTTCGCAAAGCTATTTTACCGGTATTCGGTGCATTAGGTGGTATGATCTTTCCGGCACTGATATTTTCCATTATCAATAAAGGTTCCGTATATGCTCATGGATGGGGAATTCCAATGGCTACCGACATTGCATTTTCTTTAGGAATCCTTTCTTTGCTTACCAAACGTGTTCCTGTAGCCCTAAAGATCTTCCTGATGGCCTTAGCTATTATCGACGACCTGGGAGCCATTCTTACCATTGCAATCTTCTATACTCCACATCTCGATGTAAAATTTTTACTGATTGGAGGAATCGTATATCTGATACCGTTATTACTTAACTTTTTGAAAGTTAAACGCCTCATTCTTTACCTTATACCCGGAGTAGTACTGTGGTACTGCCTTTTTAATTCAGGCATTCATGCTACTATCTCAGGAGTTTTATTAGCATTCTGCATTCCACAGGATAAGATTAGCGAATTGGTTCATGGGCTTCATGATCCTGTAAACTTTATTATCATGCCTGTTTTTGCACTTGCCAACACTGCGATTCTGTTACCGGCAGACATTATTGGCTCACTGCAGAATACAATCAGTTATGGTATCATGGCGGGATTGGTGATAGGCAAACCTTTAGGAATTTTCATTTTCTCATACCTGGCAGTAAAATTTAAGCTGGCTAACCTTCCATCAAAAAGCTCATGGCTACAGCTTTTAGGGATTGGGATGATTGCCGGAATTGGCTTTACCATGTCTATTTTCATTTCTTCATTAGCCTATGAAGAAAGAGATTTTCAAATCATTGCGATTATCTCAGTTATAGCTGCTTCTCTGATTGCCGGCTTAGCAGGATTTATATTTCTTCGTATACTCCGTCCAGTTGGCACTGTTATTGTAAAGCAACCGTGAATTAAGATTTATCGGCAAATAATACTTTATAGAAAAGCCAATTTTAAGTTTTCTCAAATTTTAATCTATGAAAAAAGTCGCGTTACTTTTTAGCCTGGTAGCTATAGTCGCAATTCAAGCCAACGCTCAAAAAAAGAGTTCTCGCAACAGTGGCTCTGAAGCTTCAAATTACAATTCTGCTGTTGGTGTTCGCCTGAACCCATGGGTAGTAGGTTTTACCATTAAACATTTTATTACCGGACCTCATGCTGTTGAAGGATTAGTTACTACTAACCACTCACACAAAAACAATGTAACTTTTACTGCTTTATATGAATACAACTGGGGAATTGGTGTTCCAAACCTCAATATGTATGCAGGTGGTGGTGCTCACGTAGGAATTTATGATCGCCGTGATTACGATTGGGATCGTTATATCGATAAAGGAAAAGGTTCTTATGTAACTCCGGGTTTGGATGGTATTATCGGTGTCGAATATACGTTTAAGAAGATACCTTTAAATGTGAGCGCAGACTTGAAACCTTACTTCCAGTTTGTTGGACCTACCAATTATTTAGGTGAAGAAATTGGTGGTGTTTCTGCCAGATTTACTTTCTAAGGTTGGCAAACCACTTTATTCAATCGGGTCATGAGGCAAGCCGTGACCCGTTTTTTATTTTATAAAGCCTCATTTTAAGATCGAAATTGCTGATTTTGAAGTATTTTTATTCTCCAATACCCCTGAGAATATGAAAATCTTCTCCGCAGAACAGATCAGGGAGGCTGATCAATTTACCATTCAACATACCCCTATAAGCAGCTCCGACCTGATGGAAAGGGCAGCCGGGAAATGTGTGTCGTGGTATGAAGATCATTTTACTCCAGATCACCCCGTTTATATTTTTTGTGGAAAAGGAAATAATGGCGGAGATGGACTGGTAATGGCCAGATTGCTTCAACAACATGGTTATACCGTGAATACCTTTATCCTCCAGCATTCCAATAACCCCAGTAAAGACCATACTTTAAAGCTTCAACAACTCACAGATCATTATCCTTCATCGATACATTCAATAGGCGATTTATCAGATTTTCCTGAATTACCTGCAAATGCAGTTATTATTGATGCAATTTTTGGTACAGGTATGAGTCGTCCGGTTGAAGGTTGGCTGGCTGGTATCATTCATCGGATTAATGATCATCGCCTGCAACATACTATTGTGTCTGTTGATCTTCCTTCCGGAATGATTGCTGATGAAAGCTCCGTACATTTCCCTGTAATTCAGGCGCATTATACACTTAGCTTTGAGTTTTATAAGTTAGCATTTCTGCTACCTGAAAATGCGATGTTGACAGGCGAAGTACACATATTACCCATTGGATTATCACCGGAATATATTTCCAATACCCCTACACGTTATCATTTAACCGACAGCACAATTATCAAAACTATTTACAGACCCCGTACTCCATTTGCCAATAAAGGTACTTACGGGCATGCGTTACTGATAGCCGGAAGTTATGGTAAAATAGGAGCTGCTGTATTAAGTGCCAAATCCTGTCTCCGTTCGGGAGTAGGCCTTCTATCCTGCTACGTACCCCAATGCGGATATGATATAATGCAGATCAGTGAGCCTTGTGCAATGTGTATCGTAGATGAAAACACACATTATAACACACATTTTCACCAGGGGATGGAAAGTGCGCGGTATAAAGCAATTGGAATAGGCCCCGGATTGGATACACAAACAGCTACTGCCAAGTCGCTGGAACGACTGCTTGCTGTCTGGAAATCTCCTATGGTAATTGATGCAGATGCGTTGAATTTATTATCGATTTATCCATCCTTATTGCAGGAAGTTCCAAAAAACTCTATCTTAACCCCTCATCCCAAAGAATTTGAGCGGTTGTTTGGTTCATCGCAAAATGACATAGACCGGTTAGAACTATTATCAAGAGAAGCGGTATCCAGACATTTATATATTTTGTTGAAAGGGAGGTATACTGCGATGGCATGTCCTGACGGCAGTATTTATTTTAATCCCACTGGCAATCCAGGTATGGCAACAGGAGGAAGCGGAGATGTACTTACGGGTATTCTCACAGGATTGTTGGCGCAGGGATATTCATCGAAAGAAGCATTATTATTTGGCGTTTGGATTCACGGGTATGCGGGAGATCTGGCAGCAGCCGAGCATTCCCAGGAAGCTATGACGGCGGCCGACATTATAAATGGGTTAGGTAAAGCCTTTCAGGAAGGTATCTGATCTTTTTTTTGATGGAAATGCCGACTACTGGCCTATGTGTACATTATTTTTCCGATTAATCTGCGCAATTAATAATTTATGTTTTATATTCATTTGAATATTTAGTTTGAATCCTATTTCTTAATAAAACTTTTTGTCAACCACGGATTTATAAATTTCACATACATGAATATCGTTTACCTCGTTCCATGTTTTGGATTATTGGCTTTGTTATTTACCGCCGTCAAGAGTGCCTGGGTTACTAAACAGGATGCCGGCAATGAGAAAATGAAAGAGATAGCTCAGCACATTGCTGAAGGCGCTATGGCTTTTCTGAAATCAGAATATAAAGTCCTTATTTACTTCGTAATTATTGCAGCCCTGTTACTAGGTTACATGGGTGCTACACATGACAATTCACACTGGACTATTGCACTGGCCTTTGTAATTGGAGCCGTGTTTTCTGCAACAGCAGGATTCATTGGAATGAAAATAGCCACTAAAGCCAATGTACGTACTGCTCAGGCAGCGCGCACCAGCCTTGCCAAAGCCTTACAGGTGTCATTCACCGGAGGTTCTGTAATGGGTATGGGTGTTGCCGGTCTTGCAGTATTAGGATTAGGTGCATTATTCATCATACTGAAATCATGCTTCGTAGCGGAAGCAAATACAGCCGAAATGATTAAAACAATTGAAGTACTTACAGGCTTCTCGTTAGGAGCAGAAAGTATTGCATTGTTTGCCCGTGTTGGTGGTGGTATCTACACAAAAGCTGCCGATGTGGGTGCCGACCTGGTTGGTAAAGTAGAAGCAGGTATTCCTGAAGATGATCCTCGTAACCCTGCCACCATTGCAGATAACGTAGGTGATAACGTGGGAGACGTAGCCGGTATGGGAGCCGACTTATTCGGATCTTATGTAGCAACCGTACTTGCAACCATGGTATTAGGTTCAGAAACAGTATCGCACGACTTGTTTGGAGGTATTGCTCCGATTCTTTTACCAATGATGATTGCTGCTGTAGGTATTTTACTTTCTATAATCGCAACTTTCTTTGTAAAAATCAGTGATTCGGCTGGCCTGAACACCAGTGTGGTACAAAGGGCACTGAATATGGGTAACTGGGGATCTATTATCTTAACAGCTGCAGCGTCCTGGTTCCTGGTATACTGGATTCTTCCTGATTCAGAAATGACATTACGTGGTCATTCCTTTAACCGCGATCAGGTGTTTGGAGCGATTATAGTAGGTTTATTGGTTGGAACCCTGATCAGTATTATTACTGAGTATTATACTGCAATGGGTAAACGTCCTGTAAAATCTATTATCAAACAATCCGCTACTGGTGCTGCAACTAATATTATTGGTGGTTTATCTGTAGGAATGGAATCTACTATGCTTCCAATTCTTGTATTGGCGGCGGGTATTGCCGGCTCCTTTACGTTAGCAGGGTTATATGGTGTGGCAATTGCTGCCGCTGGCATGATGGCAACAACTGCGATGCAATTGGCTATCGATGCATTTGGTCCTATCGCCGATAATGCCGGAGGTATCGCTGAAATGAGTGAATTACCTAAAGATGTAAGAGAAAAAACTGATATCCTGGATGCTGTCGGTAATACAACAGCAGCAACGGGGAAGGGATTTGCAATTGCTTCTGCAGCATTAACTGCTTTAGCATTGTTTGCAGCCTTTGTTGGAGTTGCTGGTATTCAGGGTATTGATATTTATAAAGCGAATGTATTAGCCGGTTTATTCATTGGCGGTATGATTCCATTCATCTTCTCGTCACTGGCTATTGCTGCTGTGGGCCGCGCTGCTATGGCGATGGTGCAGGAAGTTCGTCGTCAGTTCCGTGAGATTCCTGGTATCATGGATGGTACAGGAAAGCCAGAATACGATAAATGTGTTGCTATCTCTACTCAGGCTTCTATCCGTGAAATGATGCTGCCAGGTGCTATTGCGCTGATTTCTCCATTACTGGTAGGATTCCTTGCGGGTCCTGAAGTTTTGGGCGGTTTCCTTGCCGGAGCTACAGTAAGTGGTGTATTGATGGGGATCTTCCAGAATAATGCCGGTGGTGCCTGGGATAACGCCAAGAAATCATTCGAAAAAGGTGTTGAGATCAATGGAGAAATGTATTACAAGAAATCAGAGCCACATAAAGCATCTGTAACTGGTGATACCGTTGGAGATCCATTTAAAGATACTTCTGGTCCGTCTATGAACATCCTCATTAAATTAATGTCGATCGTTTCACTGGTAATTGCACCTACATTAGGAGAATTATATCATACTAAACCTACTCCGGAAACTGTAAAAACAGCTCCTGTTCCTGCTCCTAAGGCAACTCAACATAAAACTGTTGCTTTGCTGGATCAGCATAAATAATTATTGTATTCTTCTTTATGGGCAGGGGTATTCTCCTGCCCTATTTTTTTTCTCGTCGTCGACCTCTGTTTTTTAACTTACTTTCTTACATGAAAATGCTTCATTTCTATCTAAATCATTGATTACTAATGGTCGTCGATCTCCCGGTAAAAACCGGTTATTAGACATCGACGACTTTTTGTGTTTATTTTGATGATTGAGGTGGTTGATGGGAGTGGGTTTGAAGGAGGAGAAATGACGGGGTTTAATCGGACTATGATGGTATTGAAAGGATATTGAAGATGTAGAAGAAAACGCCTTCATACATTGGTTTAATCGGACTATGATGGTATTGAAAGCTAATCTAAAACAGCCTGCCTATGATGGTAGGTTGTTGGTTTAATCGGACTATGATGGTATTGAAAGTTCTGCAACCGGGAATTATTCATCCAGGACCAAGGCGGTTTAATCGGACTATGATGGTATTGAAAGTGATTTTGTAGCTAACAAAACCAGTAACATGGAACAGGGTTTAATCGGACTATGATGGTATTGAAAGGTGTAGCGGCTGTTACGGGTTTTGCGGGAAGTAGTGGGTTTAATCGGACTATGATGGTATTGAAAGGTTTATTTGTAAACGTTCAGGGAATATAAAAAAATGGGTTTAATCGGACTATGATGGTATTGAAAGAGTTATTACTATTCATCAATTTCAGTCACTATAAAAAGTTTAATCGGACTATGATGGTATTGAAAGAGAGGAAAGCTGAAGCAAAGCTACGTGCTGTTAATGGGTTTAATCGGACTATGATGGTATTGAAAGATAACATCCGAGCATCGACTTACCTCCCCCGCTCCGGTTTAATCGGACTATGATGGTATTGAAAGTCAGCTGTTGCTTCAATGATAGATCAGGTATTAGAGGGTTTAATCGGACTATGATGGTATTGAAAGATATTCTCAACGCACTATCACGAACAGCAGGGTGAGGTTTAATCGGACTATGATGGTATTGAAAGGAAAGTGTAATTATATTTCCGTTGATTGCTGTGACGAGGTTTAATCGGACTATGATGGTATTGAAAGACGATACCTACAGCTGCATTAATTATGTCCGCATCGGGTTTAATCGGACTATGATGGTATTGAAAGAAATATACCAGGCCCGAAACCTATATGCCCAAAGGGTTTAATCGGACTATGGTGGTATTGAAAGGATGATATGCAGAGGGAAGTATCATTTTGTAAGGTTAGTTTAATCGGACCAAGAGTGGGATTGAAATCTTTGCAAAGAACTTGTAGATGTAGGTCGCGGAATCGTATTAATCGGACCAAGAGTGGGATTGAAACGACCCTGAACAGATTAACATGAATCTGAGAAAAGCAGTATTAATCGGACCAAAAGTGGGATTGAAACGGTTCTAATGCAGAAAAGTGGACCAAGTTAATAGCAAGTATTAATCGGACCAGAAGTGGGAATGAAATGTAATCTAAAAAAGGTTACAAGCATATATAATAATTGGTATTAATCGGACCCGGAAGGAATTGAAACATGAATCGCTTAGGTATCTGGATAGATTCGGATTGGCGTTAATCGGACTAGAAGTGGAATTGAAATATGATAGTCAGAGCGTCTTTTCAAAACTGCGACTAAGATTTTATCAGAAAACAGATCAAAATAATCTTTCTCAAACCATTTTTCTTCCCTCCCCCACCACGAACTCCCCTAAAAATTTTTTTCTTGGATAATTCCCAAACTTCTTTACTTTTGTACTGTAATAAATTTAATTACAGTTTTGTTTTAAACTGTAACAATTTTTATAACAATTAAAACAATCGGCCATGCAGGCCTGTATTTAAATAACATTTAAAAGGTAAAATCATGAAAGTAGCCATTATCGGAGCATCAGGTTTCATCGGCTCAGCTTTGCTGGATGAAGCACTCAACAGAGGGCATGAAGTAACTGCTATAGTGCGTCATCCTGAAAAAATCAAGCTCGATAACCCGAATCTTACTGTAAAAAAGGGTGATATTACTAATGAAGCTGAGCTTGCTGAAGTGCTGAAAGGCAACGATGCTGTAATCTGCTCCTATAAAACAGATAATAAGGTAGACGCTGCCAAATCTACTTACGCATTAATCAATGCCTGTAAGAAAGATGGCATAAAAAGATTATTACTGGTAAATGGTGCCGCCAGCCTGGAAGTTGCGCCTGGCAAGCTGCTGATTGATACGCCGGAATTCCCGGATGCCTGGAAAAATCTAGCTCTTGCTACCAAAGAAGCCTTAGATATCCTCAGAGGCGTAAATGACCTGGATTGGACTGCCTTAAGCCCTGCTGCAATGATTGAACCGGGCCCTCGCACCGGCAAATTCCGCTTAGGTAAAGAACAACTCGTAATTAACGACAAAGGAGAAAGCAAAATTACAAATGCCGATTATGCCGTTGCTATGATCGATGAATTAGAAAACCCTCAACATATTAAGCAACGTTTCACATTGGCTTATTAAGTATAAATCCAATCCGGATAAGGATTTACTTCCTTATCTGGATTGGACTAACTCCATATTTCTTCTTAAATGCAGTACTGAAGTGCTGGGGAGATGAATATCCGGCTGTTTCTGCTATTTCTGACATATTATATTTACCTACCAAAATCATTTCTCTGGCAGTTTCCAACCTATGATCATTCAAATAACCATAAACTGTATTATTGAAAACAGCTTTGAAGCCCGATTTCAACTTAAATTCATTTAATCCCACCTTACGTGATAGCTGAGCAAGGGTAAATGGCTCCTGCATATTCATAATCATCAGATCGCGGGCATGATACAATTTTTCGAGATCCTGAGCCGAAAGCTTGCCAACAGGCACTTCTTCCATCAAAACATTATTCTCCAGCTGATCACATTGTAGTGCCAAAAGCTCCAGAGCTTTGGATTGCAGGAAAAGCTTCTTGATAGGTCCTTTGAATGGACACCTCTTTATATCTGCAATTACCCGCTGCATTTGAATAGTCATCGGCAGATTGAACTTCTCGTTTAAGCTCACAGGCTTATTTCCCGCTACCCTATTAGCCAATTTATCCAGTACCCTCCCGTTATTGTCTGCCAACTCCAGAAAACGGTCGGTAGAAAAACTCAATCCAAAAAAATTAATATCCCTTTGCTTCTTTACCGCTGCAGATTCAAATTCGTGTGGACTAAAGAGCAGATTATGCTCCAATGAAGAAAAAGAGTGTTTCTTGCAAACACCTTCAACGGAAGTAACTATATGGCCTTGTTCCATAAATAACATGCCTACCCTGGGCTCAATCTGGTCGGCAAGGATATGTATATTCTCGTATGTATCGGCGTTACAGCAAACAAGACTGATTCCATCAAAATGATATACCTGCATCCTGGCTACTCCAAATGCATTTTCATATGCATGCGATTCTTCCACAATGGTGGGCGAATGCATCATCTTCTTGTAGTAGTCGGCCGATAAATCTTCGGTTAACAGTACGTCTCTATCATCGTTCGTAATCACAACACCCATAGAAAATCCGTTTAGTATAAAAGTTTATCCTTTTTGTGTAACAGTTATATGGGATAACGGTAGCAAATTTGCATAAAAATATTCCGATTAATCAAATTTTTCAATACATGTTGGGAATATTCAAGACCAATATTAATACAAATCAGGATAAGAACACTGTTATTAATGCCATTTCAACCCAAATTCAGGTTAAAGCCTGCACAATTGATCTGGAAGACTGCGACAAGGTCCTGCGCATCGATAGCCCTATGCCTTTTACTACTCAATCTATTATTAATGTTGTAACTCGCTTAGGATTCAATTGCGAAATTTTAAAATAATCATTTTCTACATTTTCACTATTATCAAAAAAATTAATTTAATACGTAGGGGTATGATATTTTTGCCACGTCTTATCTACATGCAATAAATATTTGCACCTAGATCAAAAATATCAAACGGACCTACATATTATGAATAACAAGATTAGTCTCTTGTTGCTATTGGCGCTGTTTTTGGTAACAGGAAACATAGCAATTGCCCAGCAACAACGG
Organism: Chitinophaga silvatica; assembly: GCF_003419895.1. Lineage (GTDB taxonomy): Bacteria > Bacteroidota > Bacteroidia > Chitinophagales > Chitinophagaceae > Chitinophaga > Chitinophaga silvatica. The sequence goes on from NZ_QPMM01000010.1 coordinate 145,470, forward strand.
TATACCATCAGTGGTTATATCAAAGACAAACAAAATGGAGAAAGTCTCCCTGGTATTTCTATCGGAAAACCAGGAACCACTCTTGGCACTATTAGTAATCAGTACGGATTTTATTCCCTTACATTACCAGCCGGAGAACATGAATTACTTTTCTCCTTCCTGGGATACACAACATTCAAAACTGTTGTTACCCTCAACAAAAACATTACCCTGGATGTAAACCTCGAATCCAGCAGCAGTCAACTGAATGAAGTAGTGGTAAATGGCCAGAAACAGGAAAAAATGGTCAATACCATCAACACCAGCATCAACAAACTCGATATTCAACAAATGAAGAAAATGCCCACTTTCATGGGTGAAGTGGATGTTTTAAAAGCAATTCAGACACTTCCAGGAGTGAATACAGTTGGTGAAGGTGCCTCAGGATTTAATGTAAGAGGCGGAAACAGCGATGAAAACCTTATCCTGCTAGATGAAGCCCCTGTATATAATTCTACCCACATGCTTGGCTTTTTCTCTGTATTCAACCCTGATGCTGTGAAAAGTCTAAATCTGATCAAGGGCGGATTTCCTGCCGAATACGGTGGTAGAACCTCCTCTGTATTAGATATCAGAATGAAAGACGGAAACAACCAGAGTTTTAACGTAAACGGTGGTATCGGAAATATTTTCAGCAGACTATCTGTGGAAGGTCCATTAGTAAAAGATAAATCATCTTTTATTGTTGCTGCCAGAAGATCGTATATCGACCTACTAATGAAACCTTTCGTATCAGGAGATATGAAGGATACCAAACTAAATTTCTACGACATTACAGCAAAAGCCAATTATAAATTCGATAAAAACAACTCCTTGTTTGTAAGTGGCTATTTTGGTAGAGATGTCTTTGGTTTTGGTAAAGATGTAAATATGAACTGGGGTAACCAAACGGCCACCATCCGCTGGAATCACGTATTTACAAACCGCTTGTTCCTGAATCTCACAACCTACTACAGTAAGTACGACTACAGTCTTCATTTCAGTAACGATTCAAAGAAAAAAGAAAATGAAGCATCACAAGGATATGACTGGACATCCAACATTATCAACTATGGTCTGAAACCTTCATTTACTTACTACATCAATTCCTCCAATAGCCTTCATTTCGGTGTACAGGGCGTATATTATACCTTCAAGCCGGGAACTGGTGTAGGGGTGGAAGGAGATGACGTAAGAGTAAAAGAGCTGGCAGATAAACATGCATTGGAATCTGCCGTATACCTGGATCACGAATACAAACCTTCCAAACATTTTGGAATCCAGTACGGAGCACGCTTCTCTGCCTACCAATTATTAGGGAGAGGTATTGCTTACTACTACAATGATACAACTCCGGGAATCCGTAAAACATTGGTAAGCTCTAAAGAATATGGTGCTAATGAATTAATTAAGGGATATTACTATTTCGAACCACGATTAAGTGCAAGATATGCCTTTACTGATCAGCATGCCGTAAAAGTTGCCTATAGCAGAACTACCCAGTTTATGCACCAGCTTTCTAATACAGCTTCCCCTACTCCATTGGATATCTGGACGCCTAGCTCCAATAACATCGAACCAATGTTGTCGGATCAGTATACCGTCGGATACTTCTATAATGCCCCTAATGATTCATATGAATTATCAGCAGAAGTATTCTATAAAACAACCGATCACCAATTAGATTATATCGATAACGCAAACCTACAACTGAATCCATTAATTGAGGCTGATTTGTTACCGTCACAAACCAGGGCTTATGGCTTGGAATTATATGCAAAGAAAGACATAGGAAAAACAACAGGTTGGGTAAGCTATACACTATCACGCAGTGAAAGAAAAACACCTGGTATCAGCCTCAATGAATGGTTTTTGAATCGATATGACCGTACGCATAACCTGAACATCGTTGTATCACATACACTGAATAAGAAAACATCCTTTTCTGCCAACTGGGTGTTTGCATCAGGTACACCTGCTACATTTGCTGATAACAGATTAGAATTCCAGGATTGGGATATTCCATATAACAGCACAGAGAAACGTAATAATTATCGTTTACCGGCTTATCACCGCTTAGATCTTTCCTGCACCTTAAAAGGCAGACAAGACAGACGTTGGAAAGGTGAATGGGTGTTCTCCCTGTATAATGTTTATGCTCGTAGAAATGCCTATACGATCTATTTCAAACAGAATGATGATGATCCTACCAAACGTGAATCCGTTCGGTTATCGATCATCGGATCAATCATTCCGGGTATCACCTACAACTTTAAATTCTAAATCAACAGAAGATGAAAAGATTGCATTATATAATACTGCTGGTTGCTGGCATCAGCTTAGCTTCCTGTGAAGATAAAATCAACCTTGATATCGCCAAAGGTACCTCGTATCCTGTACTGGATGCCTGGATCACAAACGAACAAGGCCCACAAACTATCAAATTTACAATGTCGGTGCCGTATACCGATGAGAATCCGGCTCCAATAATTAATGATGCCAAGATTACATTATTAGACCTGACTTCAGGTAATAGTTATCCATTTACTTTTGGAGATGGAAAATATACATACGATGCTTCTCAAAAGCCTATTGGGATTATAAATCATGCTTATAAGCTGCATATCGAGTATAAAGGAGAGATCTTTGAAGCTTTTGACAGTATTAAGAGAGTTCCACCTATCGACTCTGTTACCTATGAGTTTAAAACCAAGGAGCAATCCATAAGTGGGAAAGAAGGATTTTATGCAAAATTTCATGCAAAGGATATCGCCGGAGATGTAGATTACTACTGGATCAGATCTTACCGTAATGATACGCTACATCGGGTGGAGGATAATTTTTCTGTAGATGGTAGCTATGATGAGGGTATCTCAGACGGAGCAGTATTTATACTTCCGATTGCAGAAGGGATTACAAATTATAGCAAGCCATTCCTGGCAAATGAAAAAGTAATAGTTAAGCTCTTCTCTGTTACTCATCCGAGCCACGATTTCCTAACCCAGGTGTACAACCAGGTGAATGCAGGTGGATTGTTTGCTAAAGTGCTGGAAAACGTTAAAAGTAATGTGCAAAACACAACAACCAACGGAAAAATAAAAATATTAGGAAGATTTGGAACCTCTGCGGTCAGCCGGGCTGAGAAAAGTTTCAAATAAGAAGATTTTCAATGATAAGAAAAAGGCCGAAGCATTAAATGCTTCGGCCTTTTTCTTATCAAGTACTTTGCGGGAAACTTCGTAACTTAAGGAAAGATAACTTACCTTATGCCGCCAGATATTATTACATATGCGATTCCAGGATTTGTGTTGTTGATGTTGTTGGAGATCATAGTCACTATTTATGAGAAAAAAGATCTCTACGAACCAAAAGACGCAGTCAGTAGTATTTCAATGGGCCTGGGAAATGTATTCATTGGCCTGTTCACCAAAACGATTATCCTTGGCATCTATTACGCTGTTTATCAATTCAGGTTATTCACATTAGGTTATGCATGGTGGGTTTGGGTATTATGCCTGTTTGCAGATGATTTCACATATTATTGGTTTCATCGCAGCAGCCATACAATCCGGTTTTTCTGGGCTTCCCATGTTATTCATCATTCCTCCGAAAAATATAATCTGGCAACCGCCCTCCGCCAGAACTGGACCGGAAACCTAACCGGAACCTTCCTCTTCTGGTTGTGGATGCCTCTTATGGGTTTCCACCCAATAATGGTGATGAGCATGCAGGCTATCAGCCTGTTATACCAGTTTTGGATTCATACAGAATTAATACATCGTTTACCGGCTCCTATCGAATTCATTTTCAACACCCCTTCTCATCATAGGGTACATCATGGATCTGATATTGATTATTTAGATAGAAATCATGGTGGAATCCTGATAATCTGGGATAGGTTGTTTGGAACCTTCACACAGGAGAAATACCGGCCGGTATACGGACTTACCACCAATATTAAGACTTTTAATCCCTTACGAATAGCATCTCACGAATGGATAGCCATCTGGAATGATGTAAGGACAGCAGGCTCTATACGCAATGCCTTACATTATATCTTTGACTCACCTGGCTGGAGCAGCGATGGAAGTCGTAAAACCACGCGCCAGTTAAGGAAAGAGCAACTATTGAATACTTCCGGAGAAAAATAATTTAAAAAATATTTGGCATTTACGAAAACTGTCGTACATTCGTTTACGAAGATATTCGTAGAACAATAATCACCCTAAAAAATATCGTGTTTTGAAAACTATACGTCCGACAGACAGCGAATTAGAAATCTTAAGTGTGCTCTGGGAAAAAGGGCCTAGTACAGTTCGTGAGGTACATGACGTCTTATCTCAGACGAAGGATGCTGGCTATACCACCACACTTAAATTAATGCAGATAATGCATGAAAAATCGCTGCTGCAAAGGGATGCCAGTAGTAAAACACATATTTACACAGCTGCGGTTTCACAGGAAAAAACGCAGCAGCAGTTGTTGGAAAAAATGATAGATACTGTTTTTGGAGGTTCTGCATCTCAATTGGTAATGCAGGCATTAGGACAGCATTCATCAGATAAAGAAGAATTAAATAAGATTAAAGCTTACCTGGCTGATATAGAAAAACAAGAAAAAAACAACCGGAAGTAAGTAGCTTAAAGGCTCTTGCTGGAAAATCTGATATTATATGAACACATTGATCCTTTCAAGTGATATTGTTCGTGCTTTAGGATGGGCTATCCTGCATTCATTATGGCAAGCATTTCTGATTTATACATGCCTACGGGTAGTATTGAAGTTATGGCCGGAAGCAGGTGCCAGAATCAGGCATAATTTATCATTGCTTTCCCTTACTGGTATATTTATATGGTTTCTTGCCACCTTTTACATTCAGTTAGATCGCATAATAGAAGCGAGAAGCCTGCTCTTAATAAGTAGTGCAACAGTTCCGCTTCAAAACTTTGATATCATAACGCCAGTAGTATATCCCAGTCAACATTCCCTACTCTATTTAATTCCTAACCTGGAGCATTTTTTTCCATATCTGGTAGGGGTTTATATACTTGGAATGGGGATGATGATTATAAAACTAGGCTCTGATCTGTTTCAGTTACAGCGTATTCGAACACTGAATACTGAACCTATTGGAGATGCCTGGCAGAAATATGTTCAAAAACTGGCAGCACAGCTGCAAATACCAAAGAAAGTTTCTTTACTCATCTCTCATCAGGTAACAGTTCCTGTAATGCTAGGCTTTTTTAAGCCTTTAATTCTGGTACCAATAGCGATGGTAAACAATCTTACTGAAGTACAGCTGGAAGCAGTACTGCTCCATGAACTGGCGCACATCAAACGAAATGATTATCTGTTGAATATCTTCCAATCCATTGTAGAAACCATTCTTTTCTTCAATCCTTTTATCTGGATGATTTCAAAAGTTATCCGGATCGAAAGAGAGCATTGCTGCGATGATCTGGTTATCGCAAATACCGCTCAGCCAATCCAATATGCACATGCACTTGTAGCATTAGCTGAGCATAAGTTAAATGCAAACCGGCTTACCATGGCAGCTGCAAACAGCAAACAACACCTGTTTCACCGCATTAAACGAATCATGGAAATGAAAACAAGACATCTTAATTATACACAGAAGTTTTTAGCAGTTCTAATCATCGCATCCAGTTTGGTTTCTATAGCCTGGCTAAACCCAGCCAAAGGGAAAAATAGTGAATCAAATCAACCTAAAAACAAGCAACAGCATTCTGATTCAGATACCACCAAAGTATCAAACAAGCAATTTACCTATCAAACAATAGTAACAGCAGTAGATACCTTAAACCCGGGCGATCAATCTGGTTCAATCGCTCCAAAATCAACGGCCAAATCCACTGTTATTTACCAGGTTGTTGATACTTCCGGTGATCATATACGTTTTCCTCCGCCACCACCAGCAGCTCCATCTGCACCTAAAAAACCTTCTACACCACCATCACAAAATGGAGTAAGGTTCCCTCCACCACCGCCACCTGCTGCGCCTCCAACACCACCGACACCTCCTAAATATTCAGCTTCAAATGTCGCTGTAAGTTCAAACAGAAACGGCGGTCATTATTATAGCTATAATACAAACTATGTGTACACAGACACATTGATTGATAAAGAAGATATTAAAAGGCAAATTCAGCTTGCACAAAAAAATGTGCAAGTAGCAATGCAGCAGTTGAAGCAGGTAGATATGAAAAAACTACAAGCAGATGTTCAGGCTGCTACTGCAAATATCAATACTACAGAACTCTCTGAAAATGTAAAGAAAGCCTATGCAGAAAGCCTGGCAGCACTGAAAAATATAAATTGGGATGAAATAAGTAATGCGCAGAAAGAAGCCGCACTGGCTCTTAAAAACATAAACTTAGACTCCCTGAATACCACTATCTCATTAGCCATGAATTCTCTCAACCTTTCTAACCTGAAAGTGGAACTCGATAATGCAATGGCTAGTGCAAATTTAGCAGCCAGAGATATGGCGCACAGAAATAGTGAAGGAGCAGAATCGGCCAGGAAAAAGGCAGAATCAGCCAGAGAAAGAGCAGAAATCATCAGAGATAAGGCAGAATCAGCCAGGCATGAAGCGATGTATAAAGCTGATGAAGCCAAACGAGAAGCTAAAGCCGCTAATGCAAATAGTCAACAATTAAAAAATCTGGTTAAAAAACTGGAAGCAGATAACCTTTTGGATACTAAAAGTAACTACTCCATTGAAAGAAAAGGGGAAGACTTACTTATCAATGGTGTAAAACAATCCAACAATGTATTAGATAAATATCGTTCTTATTTTCCCTCTAAAAATGTAACCATTAAAGGAGGAAACGATACCTTCAATATTTATATCCAGAACTAATCAAATTACTTTTTTTTAAAAGCCATTACCGTTCATAACAGTAATGGCTTTTTTTCTTGATAACTTCATTTAACTTAGCCTGTATAATAGAATTGTATGAAGTATGGAATAATGCTGGCAATGTTGACAGCAACCACTGTTGCACTACAGGCACAGGATAAAAACGTTACAATAAATAACCTGACCAAAGAGAAAATAAACGCCGCAACCCCTGTCAAAAATCAAGGCCATACAGGAACCTGTTGGTCATTTTCCACTACTTCGCTGGTAGAATCGGAAAGCCTGAAAAAGGGTACTCCTGAATTAGACCTCTCTGAAATGTTCACCGCCCGCAATATCTATATCGAAAAGGCAAAAAACTACGTGCGCAGACAAGGGGCAGCCAAGTTTGATGAAGGTGGCCTCGGCCATGATGCCATCCGAGCAATGGCTACCTATGGAATTATTCCTGAGAGTCAATATAGTGGCCTGGTAAATGGACAAACAAGCTACGATCACCAAGAAATGATCAAGGAACTGAAAAGTTATCTTGATACCCTAATTGCACATACCCCAATTGCTGAAAACTGGATAGCCGGGTTTACAGCAATTCTTGATAAATTCATGGGGCAACCTCCGGCAACTTTCCAATACAATGGAAAAACATATACTCCGCAATCTTACGCTAAGGAAGTAGTTAAATTTGATCCTAATGACTATGTATATCTAACATCTTTTACTCATCATCCTTTCAACAAAGCATTTATTGTTGAAGTGCCTGATAACTTCTCAAACGGAGCATATTACAATGTTCCATTAGAAGAGCTAACATCCATCACCACCAATGCCCTCCAAAAAGGATATACTATACTTTGGGATGCAGATGTAAGTAATAAGGGATTCTCCAGAAAAAAAGGACTGGGAATATTTCCACAAGACACTTCATTAAAAAAAGATAACATAGATTTACAAACGAAAGAAGCTCCTTATTCGCAGGATTTACGTCAACGCCTTTACGAGGAACTTATTACACAGGACGATCATCTGATGCATATTACCGGAGTTGAAACAACAACAGATGGCAGAACCTTTTATCGCGTTAAAAACAGCTGGGGTGAAGCTGCTGGTCCATATGCCGGATACTGGCAAGTTTCACAGGCATATTTCGCAATAAACACCATCACGATTATTGTACCTAAAGCAGCATTAGATAAAGCATTTGAGAAGAAGTATAATCTATATCTAAACTAAGATATTTGCCAATTCACATACAAACCGCGTAATTTGAATAAAAGTCGCCTTCCTGGCGACTTTTATCGTTTATGATATATGGTAGTAGACCCCAATAAATTGAAAGTCAATAAGTTTACCTGGCTAAATTTATAGTATAAACCGCGAGGTAAACGTGAGTAATCTTAGCACCAAACTTAGTATTAATCGGATTTAAGGTGAGATTGAAAGTAAATGGTAATTAGGCCAAATTCAACGATCTACGGTATTAATCGGAATAGGAATAGAATTCTAACTTGAATTTCACACGAACAGGGTCACAGGTATTTTTAGTTTTAATCAGACCAGAGGGGAATTGAAAGTAAATTTGCGTTTTCTCAGGATTATTAGCTCAAACGGTTTTAATCGGCCTAGAAGTAGAATTGAAGTCTTAAAGCAGAAAGCTACGAAACTCTATAAGGTATTAATCATTATTGTAATGAGAAATACAATTATTAAACAGAGATTGAAATGCATCAATTTTCAGAATTGCATATTCATCGTGCAAAAGCAAGTTTAACAACCTTCTCTTCGAACTGGAACGACCATGCGCAAAGAAATTCTAGTGGCTTTGTGTATTACTTTGTTACCACTTAATTTCTTTGCGCACCTGGTGAGGCCTGGGTTTACTCTCTCCTGGCATAGGAAATAAGCACCTGCGATCCGGGACCTACTTTATGAATAAAGGATAGTAAAGCCTTGTATATGCTGTACTTCCCCATCTGTTATGTCAACTTCTTTAACTACGGCCATTGCAGGACCAGACTTACACCAGGATACAAAATCTTCCATGATGTCTGGGGTTGCTTCTGCCATAATCCATACATTGCCGTCCAGCAAGTTTTTGACTTGCCCCTGTACATGCATCGAATCTGCCACTCGTTTGGCATTGATCCTAAACCCAACACCCTGTACACGGCCTTTAATTACGATTTCTTTGTGAATGATTGATTGAGCGGTCATAAAATAACTATTAACACATAAATGCTCACGCACCTTCTATGAAAAGATTCGACTACATATTTTTACCCGAAATCCTTTCATCGAAAATTAACCGCAAAGATACAAACAACCTTCGTTCCATTCACAACAGAACGATAATTAAATCCTTAAGTATAATAAAATAGTAACAATGGAGAATACTGTATCAGAAGTATTAGGTAACAAGCTAAGCCAATGCCATTCAATTAATCTTGACCCTTTAGGGATGGGCAACAAATCCGAGAGAAATTGATATACCAACTAAAAACCGCAGCCTTTTGCCACTATTTTAAGTAGTAATAATTCAAACAATGTATTAAATAATAAAGTCCATTTCTCCACAAATTCTAAATACGCTAAAATTCAATCCTATTCTTATAAACCAATAAGTCTAATTCTACAATCTACTTTCACTCCTGTGACCTAGGTACATTAGTACATAATAATACCTGCACACTTTGTCTGATATTAATAAACCCACATTATATAGTAATAAACAGATCTTTCCTCCATTTAAAACTATCATCAACTCAAATTCATTCAACTTTAATATCAACAAAACTTCTAAAAACTAACCTGAACCAGGATTACCAGATGAATACCCGCAACATCGCATGATTAACTGGCATGCAAAACGACTATAACTACTATTTGTAATCAACAGCTCCCAATACATGCTAAATGAAAACACTGATTACAACAACAATAGTATGAAAGGATGGTTAACAGAGGGAAACAAACATCGGCGAAAATTGATACAAGGGGATAACAAAGCATTCATAATCGTTCAATTTTCATCGATCTTGCAAATCTACCATCCGGTAATTCCCGAATCAAGAAGCTAAATGCAGCTAAGCTGCATAGTTATTTATAAATAATGAACCCGGTAAATGTTCAACATCTCCAAATCCAAAATCCTTCACTCTCTCATATTTTCCCCCTTCCGCTGGCCTTCTCATTAATGTGAAACAATGACAATTAAAACTCCGAACAAACATCTGCTGTGATAAAGTAGCCATCAATTGCTCCGATACCTCATTCCCCAACCCTCTCGCCAGCAAAATATGTGGCTTAAACTGTTGCGGCTTCAATTCAAAAGTTTGTAAAATTGCCCGATGCAAATCAATTAGTGGTTTGGGATTCGCAATATTCACAAATACACTGTTATGCCCTTCAGCATGCCTATGTGCATCCATCTTTGCAGTATAAACCACAAAACCCGATTGTTGCTTCGCCGTCTCCTCCAACATCAACTCAAAATCTGATTGAAAACGCTCCGGAAATGCAGACCTGAACAAGGCAATATGTACCGGTGCAGATACCAAAGCAGTATCTCCCGTCATTGCTGCTACGTACTCTCGTATATGCGACACATCCTGTGCAACTAATACATCCGGATTAATGACTATTAAATAATCATAAATAGTATCTGACATTTCAAAATTCGTATTCATAACCGATAATTTAATTCGTTCTGTTAGAATGACACTACAAATATACGAACACTTTTCAGAAATACTAATTTTTTTAGCATTTTTTACTAAAAAAAATAGGCATCAAATACTAAAAAGCGCGGCATCAGTGATTTACACCAATGCCGCGCTAAAAATTATTATATAATTATGCTAACTTCTGGATAATTGACACAAAATCTGCCGCTACCAATGATGCACCTCCAATCAATCCACCATCCACATCCGGGCAGGCAAACAATTCAGCCGCATTTCCTGGTTTTGCACTTCCACCATATAAAATACTAGTATGCAGCGCAATTTCATTACCATACTTTGCCGCTACCTGTGAGCGGATAAATGCATGCATATCCTGCGCCTGAGCCGAACTTGCTGTTAAGCCTGTTCCAATTGCCCAAATTGGCTCATATGCAATTACTATCTTCTTAAATTCCTCTGCACTCAAGTGAAAAATGCTCTCTTCCAATTGCTTTGCTACATATTCATTTTGTGTACCCGCTTCTCTGATTGCCAAAGGCTCTCCGCAGCAGAAAATTGGCTTTACGCCAAATGCTAATGCCTGGTCTACTTTCTTTGCCAGAATTGCATTGGTTTCATTGAAATACTCTCTTCTTTCCGAATGGCCCAGAATTACATAGTCAACACCAATTGACTGCAACATTTCTGCAGAAACTTCACCGGTATAAGCACCCGACTTCTCACTGGCTGAGTTTTGTGCTGCTACATAAAAACCAGGATAGTTTTTCAACATAGCCTTAGCTTTTGTCAGATATGGAAAAGGGGTGGCTACTACTACTTCTTGTCCTTCTGCCAACTTAAGCCCGGCCTGCAGTATATCATTGATCAACTGCTCGCCTTGCGCCAGCGTAAGATTCATTTTCCAGTTGCCCGCAACAATTTTCTTTCTCATAGTTTTCTTTGATATTAAGTTTTAAGGTCTTTGCGCTATTGTATTCTCAAACAGCTCTGTCAATATCTGTTTATCCGCCTCCGTTAGATGCCTGCCTTTCAGCCGCATCCAATTATCTGCGTCTCTTATTGCTTCCGCTAACCTATACCCCTGCTGATCTCCCCAACTAAACGAAGGCAAGTATTTTGGTGGTAAATGAGCCCCGTATACATTGCAGGAAACCCCCACCACTGTGCCTGTATTCAACATTGTATTAATGCCACAGCGACTGTAATCACCCATTAATACTCCACACTTCAAACCTGCAATCATCCATTCGTTCTGCCCTTCCATCCATATTTTTACCGGCGATACGTTATTCTTCAGGTTAGAGCAGGTTGTATTTGCTCCGAGATTACACCATTCTCCTATAACTGCATCCCCCAGGTATCCGTCATGTGCCTTGTTGGAATAGCCGAACAACACACTGTTCTTTATCTCTCCTCCTCCTACACAATGTGGGCCTAATGTAGTTGCCCCATATATTTTAGTTCCCAGTTTCATTACTGCCTTTTCCCCCATTGCAAATGCTCCACGAATCAGGCAACCTTCCATTATTACGGCGTCCTTTCCTACATAAATTGGCCCTGTACTGGCATTAAGCACACTACACTCTACTGAAGCTCCAGGCTCCAAAAATATATCCGCAGGATTGATAAGTTGATTGGTGGATGATATCGTTGCTGATGTTCTACCAGCTGTTATTAACTGAAAATCTGTTTTCAGTGCTGCTTCATTGACCGCAAAGATATCCCAAGGCTTATAAATTCCTAGTACCTCGTTCTGATAATTTTTCCGATCCCCTCCTGTTAATTCAGGAACCCCTGAACTGGTAAGAGATTTAGCCAACAGAAGGTTATCCTTATATAACTCTTCTTCCGGGCCCAGGGCCAGAATAGCTGCTACTAACGATGCATCTGGTAAAAGATGCCCGTTGATCATGATATTAATACAGTCGGCCGACTGATGTAAAGGAAATTTAGCTTGTAAAGGAGGAACAGTAAAGTGGCTGACTGGCTTATTCAACCATCGTTCCCATTTTTCCTGTATGGTAAGTATGCCCACTCTGCAAGCCGCAACGGGCCTGGTATGTGTGAAGGGGTACAACTGCTCACGTAAGGGCGTGTCAAATAATATATAATTACGCTCCATAGCGCTAAAAATAAAAAATCCCATCGACAAGCCGATGGGATTTCCCTAAAAAATATTTTACCAGCAAACTAAGCTTTCTTAGCGTAACGTTTGTTGAATTTGTCAATACGTCCTGCAGTATCCACCAATACATTCTTACCAGTATAGAAAGGGTGAGAGGTATTGGAAATTTCCAACTTGATCAAAGGGTACTCGTTACCGTCTTCCCATTTAATAGTTTCTTTGGAAGGAGCAGTAGAGCGGCTTAAAAAGCTAATACCGTTTGACATATCTTTAAATACCACAAATCTGTAACTTTCTGGATGGATTCCCTGTTTCATATCAAAATTATTGTAATAGAGGTGCAAAATTAATCAAATTAATTGAACCCCCAAAGATTATTATTAAAAAATTAGGATTTCATATTGATATACTGTAAAGGAATACCCAAATTAGCTTCCTTCATCACTTGTATAACTTCCTGTAAATCATCGATTTTCTTGCCTGTTACCCTAACGATATCATCCATAATAGCAGCCTGAACCTTTAATCCCGAATCTTTAATAAGTTTTACTACTTTCTTCGCATCTTCCTGCTTAATTCCATTTCTAACCGGCACTTCTTTCTTATAAACCTTACCGCTCTGGTATGGTTCCTTACTTAAATCATAAATTGTCGCATCCAAACCCTGACGCATTGATCTGCTCACTAATACATCAAGTAATTGAGTCAACTTCATATCGCTCTCAACCTCAATATTTAATACAAACTCCTTCTTATTAAGCTCAATCTCTACATGCGAACCTTTAAAATCATACCTGTTGGTGATCTCTTTCTTTACCGTATTAACGGCATTATCCAATGTTTGTAAATCTACCTTGCTAACAATATCAAAGGACGGCATATCTATATCATTTTAAATGAACGACAAAGATAAAACTTTCATACAAAGGCACAAAGATGCGCCAAATACAAAAGCAGGTAGAGAACTACCTGCTATCATATTATACTCTAAATCTAACTTGTATTATATTTTTTTGATACTTCCAGCTCCGGATACTGAAGGATTTACTGTTGCATCTCCTTTGTATCTTACATGACCGGCTCCGGAAACACCTGCTTTCAGACGTTTGTTCACACTCAAATTCACCTGTCCGCTTCCGCTTACTCCTACTTCTGCTTCTTCAATAGCCAGGTCCAGCGCTCTGATTTCTCCCGCTCCTGACACCCCAAAATTCGCGGTAGTGGCACTTCCACTTAATTGAATATGTGCGGCTCCGGATAATCCTACTTTTAGTTGCTGTACTTTCAAATCAAGGTCTATATTACTTGCTCCGCTAACTCCTATTTTCACGCGATCTGATTTTAAGCTGCCTTTACTGGTAAAAGAACATACTCCACTTCCGGATAATGACTCCAGTTCTTTCATCGTAACATAGACTGTCATAGCTTTGCTAGGGTTTAAATCATACCCCTTTCTGCTTGAGATTTCGAGCGTATTATTCTGAAAAGTAGTTTCTACATAGGGCAGAAGGTTTGCATCTGTTTCAACTCTTACAGAAAATTTATCACCCTGCTCAATCACTACTTTATAAATTCCTGAGGTAGCAATACTGGTAAATGGACTAGCCGTTCTGCTCTCTTCTTTTATTTCTCCGTTTCCTCTTACTTTTTCATTGAACCAATTAAAAGACATGAGGCTGGCTGTTACTGCAACTAATGCTGCAGCAAAACAAATTGATAAAACCTTTTTCATAGCGGTGATTAGTTTTTTAGTTAAGGATTTAGAATGGCGTTCTAATATTAGTAGGATGATAATTTTAAATCTGAATTCACTCCACGGACTTTCAACAATGGTGAATTATCGTTCCCCCCGGCTGCAAATCCTGTATAGTTTAGTGATGTAGCTTTTTTCTCATAGTAAACATTTTTCATTTCCAGATCTCCCAGGCTTAAATCTCCGTAAGTAAGATTTGCCTGTATTTTTAATGGCTGTCTGCGGGATAAAGAGAGTTTCACATCAGAATAACTTAAAGATAAATCTGCTCCTTTGAAAGAGGTGCTTACTTTCTGTACTTTAAGATCGCTATAGGTGAGTTTTAAATTTACATCTACCTGTAATTCCTGCAATTTCAAATCCGAATAGGTGGCAGTTCCATCAATACGGTCGGCCGATTGAATCTTATAATCTGAATAGGTTGTAACCAGTTTTAAGTTTTTAACTTTATCCATATAATAGTTGCTGTAGTTGCTGCTGGCATCTAGCTGCTCTATATTTTCAGCATTAATAGTCGAATAATTTGCTACAATTCTGGCATCTTTAACACTTCCCAATTTTCCTTTATCACAGTAGTTCAGTGTCATTGTTAAACTCTCTGCATCTCTGATATCGAAGGTGCAGTAGCTCAACTGCAAGTTTGCCGGATAGGTGAATTTGTCGGCAATTACATCTCCAAACTGATTTTCTACAGTTACTTTTCCTAAACTTTGTGGAACATAAATATCATAATCGATATTTACATAACCTTTAGAATCGCTGTTACCGCCCCACGAAAACCATCCTTTGCCCCCTCCTTTAGCTCCACCATTAACGGTACGGAGTACAACGGCAGAACTGGAACTTTTCTCGGTATTAACATCAACAGATTCAGCGTTTGCCTGAGCCTGTGAGTCGCTTTTTCCAAAACCGGTTACAGTAATAGTGGCTTTGATCTCGTTTTTATTCCAGGTATGGAAAACAATTTTCCCATATTTGTTGGCAACACTGAAATTGGCGTTATTATCTACAGTAAAATTTTTTGAGATAATTTTCTTGTATGCTGTTCTAGGCTCCGATGCTAACGCACAAAGTGGCAACAAGAGGAATAGGAGACATTTAAATTTCAGCTTCATAATGCTTTTTGGTTTGATCAGGAGTGACTTTTTTGCTCTGCAACTCTTCTAAAATTCTGTCGAGAAGATCTAGCTTTAACTGGTAGTAGCGAATGAGGGCCGCTTTGATTCTTTCATTACCCGGATTGTTTTGTAATTCACGCTCCAGTGTTTTGTAAGTATCATTACGTAATTCCAGTTCTTTACGTGCAGCACTGTCTAGCCCCAGTTCTTCAACCGGATAAGCATTAATTATCTTAAGCTTTTCGTTGATCTTTGAACTGTAGTACATATTTGCTTCCTGCACTTCAGGAGCAAATGAAGCTGTTCTCGTCTGTTTTCTGGATGTCAGATAAAATAATGCGCCTGCATTAACTACCAACAAGAGGATCACAGCGGCTCTAAACCAGTTTCTACGTAGTAGAGGTACAATCTTAGCGCCTTCCTGCTTCGCTGTCAGTTCCTTTTCCAGCGCATCCCAGATGCGAGGCGATGGACCTGGCATTTCGAATTCTGATCGATGCTGCTGAATAAATCTTTCTAAATCTTCAGGCATTAACGAGTTGCGTTTTGTTGTTTTACAATTTGTCTTACTTTCTCCTTCGCACGCATGTATTGTGTTTTGGTGGTAGACTCAGAAATACCAAGCATTTCGGAAATCTCTCTATGTGAATATTCTTCAAATAAGTAGAGATTAAGAACTGTGCGGTAACCATGAGGCAAAGTATCAATTGCTGATCTTACCGCAGCTACCGTCCAGCTGAAATGCTCTTCATCCAAACCTTGTTCTACCTCCACTTCAACCACTTCAGGATCTTCAAAATACACTTTTTTCTTGCGAAGGGTGTTTAAACAATGATTCACCACTATTCTTTTAATCCACGCACTTACACTTCCTGCATTTTCCAGCTTGTGTATATTCCTGTGCACCTGAATAAAAGCTTCCTGCAGTGTATCCTCTGCATCGCTAACATTATTGGTCATACGCAAACAGATGTTGTACATAGCCCCTGAATAGGCATTATACAATTCGCGAAATGCGCGAACATCCCCGTTTCTACAACTATCGATTAGAGTATCTGTTATTTGCGTCTGATTCAAGTTATTGGCTGATGCTTTCATACTAAAGACAATGACTGTAAAAAAAGTTGCACGCTAATGACAAGAATTTTTGATCTTTTTTACCATAATGCCGAGCTGAAACAACTAAATTATTAATTACTAATTTTTTATATAGATCGATTAAATTGATATATTGATAAAATTTCTTTTCAAAACTAAGGGTCACTCCTCTTTTCTTTGCTTCAAATCTTTTAAAACCCCTTTTTCCTGTGATAAACCTGAAATTATCTGCTTTAAAAAGGAGAACGTAAACTCTTGCGAGCGTACGTTGCTCCCTTACCTTATCTAAAAAACCATCTTAATTATTCTTTAAGCGATCCTGCTCTGCTTCCAAACCTGTCTGACGATTACGAGCTGCTTTCACATTATTATTACCGAAACGATAGCTGAAGTTGATTCTAACCTGTCTGTTATCGTTGTTATTTCTAACCGAGGTAAACTGACCCGCATTTTCAAACGTTCCTCTGAAATAGTTGGTATTTAATACGTCTAGCACATTCAGCTTCAGTGTACCTTTATTTTTCAGGACTTTTATTTGCACACCCAGATCCAGGCTTCCTAAACTTTTCATATTCCATAACCCTTGCTCAGTTACCTGTGGCGATAAATAGAAGTAGGTAGCTTCTGCGCTTACTTTCTTAGTAAGAGTAAATGTATGTTGGGTACGGCCGAAGAAACCAAAAGAGTTCAGACTAACTTTTTCATTATTTAATACTGATTCAAACATATTGTAGTTAGCTGTGAACATAGTAAAGCTCATCCACCATTTTGTTATTGGCATCGGTACTGAAACGTTCAGACTAATTCTGTCTGCCTTGGCTACGTTCATAAACTTATGCTTTAGGATAATGGTATCGCCACTATGCGGGTCAACTCCTGCTTCCAACACTTTGGTAACCATATCCTTAGTATGAGAATACCCCAGTGATGTTATTAAGAAATCTTTGAAGGTATGTGTTAATTCAACACTGTTGGTATATGAAGGTCTGAGGTATGGATTACCACTTTCGCTGGTATATCTGTCGATATAAAACTCAAATGGATTCATATCATCATAGCTGGGGCGTTGAATACGACGGCTATAAGAGAGCCCCAAGCTGTTTTGAGCATTCACCTTATATGTCATAGCCATACTAGGGAAAAGATTCACATAACTCGAATCATTATTTATAATATTATCCTGTTGGTTTTTGAAAGAGGTAGATTTACTGTTCATATGCGTATACTCTGCTCTCAAACCAGCCTGGAAAAACAGTTTGTCAAATTGCTTACTGAAATTCATGTAAGCGGCATTGATGTTTTCTTTATAGATAAAGTTATTAGAGCGATTTGTATCAAAGATCCAGTTTGCACCTCTTAAGCTATCAAATTTCACATCATTATCAGTGGTCACAAAGCTGACTTTAAGACCTGCCTCTAATTTGGCTTTATTTTGTAATGGGTGGACGTAATCAATTTTTGCGGTTTTAATATCAACGACAGAAGGTTGTTTGCTTCTGGTGGTATCGCCGGCTAATGGTTTTCCCAGCACATTATAACTATTGGTAAACAGATCTGTATTTTGTTTATCACTGTTTCTGGCGTAGTCCAGATCTATATTTAATTCTTTCCCGGTAGAATCAAGAATTCCTCTATAGTTCAGATTATATGCACCTCTTTTCCATTTGCTATCGTAATAGGTATTACTTCTCAGGATAGAATCAATACCTTTTCTGGTACCCATTTCAGTTGTACCATTGGTAGGAAACTGTGGGTTGCCCATTGCAAGATCCATCATTACTCCTATGGTATTGTTCTTATTTATGAAGTAATCGGCACCGATCTTACCTCCCTGGTAATTAGACTTCTGTTTCATTTCGTTATACTGTTTGAAGACACGGTCATCGTTCTTCCAGATACGATCTACAAACAGTTCGTTTTTTTGCTGTCTGTAGCTATAGTTATATGAACCGAAGACGTTAAACTTTGCGTTTCTGTGGTTCAGGTTAATACCTCCGTTATAACGTGGGAAGTAGCCATGAGCGGCTCCTAATGAAAGGCTACCGTTGGTACCATAGTTAGTGTTCTTTTTCAACTTCAGATTAATAATACCTGCACTACCAGCTGCATCATATTTGGCGGAAGGATTGGCGATCAATTCTATTTGATCCACACTGGTTGCAGGCATATTTTTCAGCATTTCAGTCAGATCGGCGCTCGACATATTTGTCTGTTTACCGTCCAGCATTACTACAACACCACTTTTACCTTTCATAGAGATATTACCATCTTTATCTACGGTAACGGTTGGAGATTTTTCGAGGGCTTCCAGCGCAGTACCTCCAGAAGCAGAGATGCTGCTTTCTACATTTACTACCAGTTTGTCGGCTTTCTGTTCAATGAAGGCTTTTTTGGCTGAAACTTCTACTCCTTTTAATGTTTTTGAAGCAGCAGTAAGTTCCAGTTCCGGAACTTGAAGGTTTGTTCCATTTACTGTAAATGCATTGGTATAGGCTCTGTTCATTCCCATGGCAACTGCAGAAATGAGGTAGCTTCCAGGTTTAACCTGTTCGAAGTCATATTTTCCATTAATGTCTGCAACAGCTCCTTTAACTAAGGAAGAATCTTTTGCTTTTAATAATGTAACGGTAGCAAATTCTACCGGTTTGTTTCCACCCTGGGATATTTTACCATTTACTATCGGAGAATTTTGGGCAAACAGACTTAAAGCTGAAAACAATGTGCTCATTGTCAAGATACTAGCTTTAAAATTTGATTTCATATAAATTGCGATTTAGAGGATTTTTAGAACTTTGGTTTAACTACTACAGTGGTTTAACTACTACATTAGCTTAACTACTACAGTAGATTAACTACTACGATGTAAAAGTAGGTATTATGCATTACATAGTACATAACGATACATAAACGGTTTATAAATGGTGATGAACGGTAAAAATTTAACTTTTTGAAAAATGAGACAATCTGAGAGGGCCCGGAGAGGCATTGGTATCAGATGGTAAAATGTATTTCAATAAGGAGACGATTCGAAAAGGGAAAGGTTGCAGTATTTAGCGATTTTTTTTGAAATTTGATATTATTATATTGATAATCAATTAATTAATTATTTTTTAGGTTGAAATTGATACAGATATAGAATATTTTAAATATAAATTTTGATTTTTTGTGTAATGCACTTTTTCACGGCAGGTTTCAATATCCCTGGATGATGAGGCAAACTATGGCTATTAAGTAAAGGAATAATATTGGATTTCTAATTTATTGGGTAACATTCATTAGCGTAGGCTTGTCCAATCATATTAAGAAGGGGATTGATTGAATATTGAATTCAATTTAATGGACTGGGTTCCTTTACCGTAGGTTGGGCAGGGGTAAACCCTGCCCCTACAGGATTTCATCGAAACTATATTTTCATCTGGTAGATATATTTCATATTAAACGTCAATCCAATAATTTCATTTTTGTAAAGAAACAATTCTACAATATAGAAACTGTGATTCGCTGAAGCCCTGTTGGGCAGGGGTTACCCCCTGCCCAACCTACGGTTAACGAAATTTATCAATCATTTAAAGACTATAAAATCGGAGCCCATCCCTCTTGATTTAATAGCCCCTGCCCTGCCAAAGGCCGCGGAAAGTAAGGCATACAATTAGAGATCAAATATTCATGAAATCTATTTCCTTAGCTTAATTACATTGGTGCAAGCCCCCGTTCAACCTACGGTCAGAGAAGGCTGTTAGTCATTTTAGATCTGTCAACCAGTAATACTATTAGACTTCCCAACAATCCTTATTTATATCTCAAGAAAAATCAACAAAAACCTCTCTTCTATAAAACTAAAAAACCGGGGATGCATCACGAATGATACATCCCCGGTCTATTAATTATATAATTAGATCAATTCAATTGTTCATCGATCCTGACATCAAAATTTATTTTAATATCTTTTCTACTTTGTTTACGCTGATGAAATACATGCATAATGAATACAAATTTGGTCATTACAAGCAGAATAAGCGTAAGTATCAAAGTACTTTTCAACCCTAACATCAATTTCTCTTTACTAAACAAAACTGGTGCAAAAAAAGATGATTCCTGTCCCCAATTCGATGTAAAATCTGAACCTGGTAAATAATCAGTATATCGGTTACCTGGAGTGAATTGTGCAAGATAGCTGATAGAAACAAGTTGATTTCGTAGCTTTTGAAGATCTGTTGATTTACCTATGGCGGTAAAACATAATGCTCCGTTTCTACCCAACAACCTGATTTCATAATTTATAAGCGAAGAGGAACCTTTGGATTCAAACTTGAAAATCTTCGCCAGATGCAGACTATGATTAAATTTATTGAAATAAGGAGGGAAAGCCCAATCGATTGTTTTTATTGTGCCAATTGATCTGCGATTGCGAAGTGCATTATCTTCCTGGATTTCTTCTTTCATGTTACGCATCAATCTATTATAGTTAATGCGCTGTGCACCTTCTTCGCTCAAGTAACCAGTTGGTTCAAAAGAAATAATGATACCAGTCAAATCCTTATCCATCGGACTAGTACGATCAGGAATTAAAACTCCGATGGTATTGGTATTTTCATTATT
Organism: Chitinophaga silvatica; assembly: GCF_003419895.1. Lineage (GTDB taxonomy): Bacteria > Bacteroidota > Bacteroidia > Chitinophagales > Chitinophagaceae > Chitinophaga > Chitinophaga silvatica. The sequence continues at coordinate 166,744 of NZ_QPMM01000010.1, forward strand.
CCCCCAGAGTTGTTCAACCAATACTCTACTTTGTTGACCATCCAGTAAACGGTAACCATCTGGAATCTTTAAGGTGGCCACCTGACCAAGTGGTTGTTCTCCTACCTTATAAGAAAAGGATGCGACAATGAGGTCAGACGAATCCAACTTCTCATATCTGCTTAAACTATCTTCCCTTGAAAGCCCGAAAACCTGGACGCCCGAAACCAGGAAGCATAGGAATGCACAAAAGCTGTAGTACAATTTACACATAACTTTAATAGCTATAAGTTTATATACCAGCTCAACAAACATGGATAAAGACAATAAATAAAGGAAATGGTCAGAAGAACAGTATCAATATTACACTCAAACGGTGCTACTATAACTCTGTGTACAAATTAAACCTAATCTTTCATGTACTGCAATAACACATTTAGTACATTTATTCGTTTTCCAACTGAAGGGAAGCTAACATTTCCGGGAGTTCACGTTGCACTAATTCAAAGAATTCCCGCTCCTCTTTTCTGATGTGGGCTTCCAGGTTTCGTGCTAATGTATCCATTGCTGCATCCATATTTCCAGACTCAGAAAGTGCGCTATACATTCTCGAAATTAACAAGTGCTCTTCCTGCAATTCATGGATCATCTTATCAACCGCCGGATTCTGGCCCAACGATTTTTCAAACAGGTATTCCTCTTTTTGAATGTGAGGAACCATAACTTCCTGAAATAAGTTTACAATATATTCTAACCTGGCTTGTGTCTCTAATGGAAAACCTTCATATGGCGCAGCATCTTTCTTTAAATACTGGCATGCAAAAAGTAAGCGCTTGTGATCGTGCGACAGCGTAATGAGGGAAGAGTGGCGTTTCATAAATTAGGATAAACTCGCAGTATTCTTTTTTCGGCAATAAATAATGAAAATGATTCCTCCAATTACCAACAGAGTAGATATAATTTCTGCCTGAGTAGGATGAAATCCAAAAATATCGTAGCGCGTATCTACTCTGATCTTTTCTATGAAGAATCTTTCAATTCCATTCAGGATCAGGTATATACCAAATAGTACACCTGGTACTTTAATTTTCTTTCTGATTGCCCATAATACAAGAAATAGACCAAGGCATGTTATAATTTCATATAACGGAGTTGGAAAAACAGCTATAGGCAATACTCTGCAGTATTGTCCTTCACAACCGGTCAACTTCACTCCGTCATTTACAACGTTGTGTGGATAACCATATGCAAAAAACCAATCTGGCAAAAAGCCTAAGCCTGAAGGTTTCTCAAAGGAAGCATGAGGAATATTCTCAATTCCTCCGTATTTAGATTGGAAATAATTACTGTTTTTTTGTACAACTTCTTCAAAAGTCATTGGAGCCATCTTGGTAGTACTTCCGGTTTGAACATCTACCGTGTATGCACTATTATATATACCCCAATCACCATCGCCGGCAAACTGACAACCCATTCTACCAATTCCATAAGCGAGCATTAATGCCGGTGCAACGCTATCTACCAACAAACGAAGATTAATATTTTTCTTTCTGGCATACCATAAAATAATAGCCGCAGCTACTATTAATCCGCCGTAAAAAGTTAACCCACTAAATGATAATAATGCACCGATTGGGTCCTGAACAAAATCACCCCAGTTCTCCAGGTTATGAAAAATTTTCGCTCCCAATAACCCTCCAATAGCAGCCATCACAGTAATGTCTGGCACTCTCTGGTGTGGCATTACCAATATATCTTTCTCAACAGGTTTTGGTAAGGCTTTCTTCTTTTTTGAAGCGTACTCACGGTAAGCCATAATCGCTGCTACCGCAATACCACCAATCCAGCTACCCTGCCCAGAGAACATAAAGGATTGTAAATCTTCGGAGGCAGTACTCCATTGAAATGCAATTCCTAAAAACTTAAACCCTAAAATAAAACCAACAATGGCATAACCAATCAAATCGGCCTGAGATGCGGGTTTACCAATGATAATTTTCTCCAGCTTACCCGACATCAATCCTAATTCTTCCCGCCTCTTCAATTCCTTGGTAAATACATAGGCTGCAGCAATGAATGCTATGGCTACGAAAAAGCCAAACGTATTTAAAATTTTCAGGAAAGGAACACTAATGCCGAACAGTTCTCTAAATGCGTAATATAAATTAGGATACATAGCCGAAAAAAAAATTGGTGATCTGAACTTTCCTATGAACAAAGCCGAATTTATCAAAAGGAAAATCAAACCACCAAAGTACGATGCAATTTCGAATTTCTAACTGTAAAAAATAGAAATGTGAATATTTAGCAATATTGTTCAAATGCGTCAACCAGATTTGCAGCAATCATTTGCGCAGATCTGCCTTCAATCATATGACGCTCTATAATATGCACCAATTCTCCATTCTTAAATAAAGCAATCGCCGGAGAAGATGGAGGATATGGTAATAAATGCTTACGAATTTGTTGTACCGCATCTATATCATAACCTGCAAAACTGGTAGTTAATCTGTCTGGTTTTTTTTCACTGTGGGCAACAGCCATTAAAACACCTGGACGAGCAGTGCCGGCCGAGCAACCACATACAGAGTTGATTACCACTAAAGTTGTTCCCTCTTTTTTCAGTGTATCATCCACACTTTCAGGAGTTAGCATTTCTTCGAAGCCATTATCTGTCAATTCAGCCTTTCTAGGCATTACAAATTCCGCTGGATACATATGTCAAGTATTTTATTCCGTTTAAATTTCTACAAAGTTAATTATCTAATAGGATAATGTAAAAAAATGACGAGCACATTAGACTTTTTGACATTCAAAATACAATCAATATGTCAATTTGGCGTAATCTGTAACATAAAAACTAACAAAATAGCAGTTTTACCCCCCTGGTATCTGATTTGTTCAATAGCGAATACAAACAATTTTTGATTTCACGCTAAAAAGCTAAATAGATTATGACACACATTAAATTTAATCAGAGCCCACTTCCAAGAACTTTTGGTGGATTTGTTGAAGATATCCTGAACGGAAACTTTAATAAAGTTGTAAAAGATGATTTCTTAACCAATGATTACTTTACTACCCACCCACCAGTAAATATTGTTGAAACTCCGGAAGCATTTATACTCGACGTTGTAGCACCAGGATTCAGTAAAGAAGATTTTAAAATCAGCGCTGCAGAAAAAACCATTACCATTAGTGCAGAAAAGAAAGAAGCTGCTAAAAACGAAACAGACAAACAGGTTCGCAGAGAGTTCAACTTTAAATCTTTCAAACGCTCCTTCTCTATCAGTGAAGTAGTAGATGCCAACAAGATTAATGCAAAATATGAAAACGGAATCCTGAAAGTAACTCTTGGTAAAAAAGAGAACAAACAGGATGCCCCTAAAGAAATAGTAGTGGAATAAGGGATAGACTTCCTTTAAGTAGGAAGACTGACATGAGGGTTTAATGTAAGAGCGTCTTTACAGGCGCTCTTTTTTATTGTGTATAATTCACACAAACGTTATATCCCTCATTCTCAGGATTACAATACCTTGCTGCCTCAAGCAAGTACCCATGCCAAAGCTCTTTCATAAGTGCTGGTCGGTTATTAAGAACATTTACCTGAATGCTGAGAAGATGGTGATAGGTAATGTTATACAACGAACAGACAATCTCTACGAACAGGCTAAGATCAAATTGCTTTTTGATTATGCCTTTTTCTATATAATTATATTATCATGCCTGCAGATAGTTAATATCATAGCTCAAAATCTGGTTAATCTCATCGTCATACCTTTTATGATTAGTATGCTAATTGCCGGATTAATGCTGATTCATAAAGGAGTAGCTTCCAACAAAGTAGGGAGTTTTATTTCTCTCGCCACGCTGATTACACCCATGTTTTCCTCCCTTTTCAATGAGCAGGACCTGAGCCCGAAATATACCATGATCTGGGTAATGAGCATTTTACTTTGCTATATCACTGTAAATCTGCGCACTGCCCTTATCTGGAGCGGTATTTTATGCGCCTATCTTGGTGTGGTAGCTTATTTAAAAGTAAATCAGTTACAAATCTTTGTAAGCCCGGGCTATTCACCTGGCTTCCAATACCTGGCCAACCCAATTGTTGCCGGCATGTATTTATTGTTTCTGATCAGGGCTCTGGGGCAATACTACAGGAATGTAATCCGGATGCAGCATTGGAATATGATGGAACAGCAAAAGCAGCAACTAACACTGGTAAATCAACACCTGACCAAACAATTTATCTTAGTAAAGGGATTCTCTAAATCGGGGCGCACTGCTTTCTCGAACGGAGAACTGGAATTACTGGATACCTGCTTTTCTGAGATTGAAAAACAGTGCAAAACGGCTATCGATTATCTGAATGATCCAAAAGTTCGTTTATAGCCCTACACATCTGTGTTATTTAAGTCCACAACGCATAATAACAATATTTATTATATAGATATTTAAATATTAACATTTGCAATATTTTAACATCATTTTGATAAAATATTGCGCCCTTTGGAGGTGAATTCAAGCCAAAATGGTTAAAAAAAATTACAACTTTTATGGGCGATGTACATCTTAATCAGTGCAATATCTTTGCTGTATCAATATTCATCAATCCTATTTTCCTTATGCCGGTGAATATCATCTAACCTATGCCATGATGGGCTTTCAGTGATGAAAGCCTTTTTTAGTCTAACTGAAAGATAAAAAAATGAAAAAAATAAGCCCCCCGAATACTCGGGGGGCTTTTTGTAGGATTACTAACCCATTTTTTTAATAACCCAAAATCTTCAGCATACTTTGTGAAGTTTGCTCTTTGGCATATAACCAATCTTTTAACTGTCCGTTTTTATCGTAGCCCACTATTACGTGTTTTGGAGAAGGTATCAGACAGTGTTTGATACCACCATAGCCACTCAATTGATCCTGGTAAGCTCCAGTATGGAAGAATCCGATATATAATGGTTCTCCGGATGCTTGTTGCTTAGGCAGGAACACGGCATTAATATGTTCTTCCGAAGTATAAAAATCATATCCGTCACAGGTTAGTCCACCTAAATGAACCTCCTGGTATTCCTGATCCCACTTATTAATAGGTAACATCAGGAATTTTTCTCCGATACCCCAGGTATCAGGTAAGGTGGTAATGAAAGAACTATCGATCATGTACCATGACTCACGATCGTTCTGCATTTTTTCACCAATTACACTGTAAATCACAGCGCCACTTTCTCCAACGGTGAAAGAACCGAACTCAGTGAATATGTTGGGAACCGGCACTTTATTCTTCTTGCACATGCTCTTGATATTGGCTACGATCTCGTTTACAATATAATTGTAATCATATTCGAAGCCTAAAGAGTGTTTAATCGGAAAACCACCACCGATATTGATACTATCGAGTTCCGGACAGATTTTCTTTAATTGGCAGTAAAGGTTCAGTACACGGTTGAACTGGCTCCAATAATAGATATCGTCCTTGATTCCTTTATTCATGAAGAAGTGAAGCATTTTCAGCTCAAACTTCTCATTTCCCTTGATCTTATCTACATAATATTCAAGAATATCACGAGGAGGAATTCCTAAACGCGAGGTATAGAAATCAAAGCTAGGCTCTTCTTCTGCAGCTACACGGATACCCAGTTTTACCTTATCTTTCGTACGTACGTTACGTTTGTAATCTTCCAGCTCTTCTTTGTTATCCAACACCGGGAGTACATTACGGAAACCACTGTTGATCAGGCGGGAAATTGCTCTGGTATATGCTTTGGTTTTGAAACCATTGCAAATAACATAAATATCCTTGTTGATTTTCTTGCGTTCGTAAAGCTTGTTAACAATATCTATATCATACGCAAAGGAAGTCTCGATATGGATACCATGTTTTAATGCTTCCTCCATAATGAACGAGAAGTGAGAACTTTTGGTGCAGTAACAGTAATAATACTGCCCTTCATACCGGTTCTTCTTAATCGCCTCATGGAACATCTTCTTTGCCTTGTTGATCTGCATTCCAATCTTTGGCAGATAGGTCAACTTAAAAGGCGTACCATACTTGTCGATAAGAGCTTTAATATTTAACCCGTTAAATTCCAGGTAATTATCGTTTACTTCAAAGCCCTCCTGCGGAAACTCAAACGTCTGCTTGACAAGGTCTGTGTAGGTGTTGTTCATTTAAAACTACAAATGAATTTTAGGAATTAGTATTAGAAAACATCAGGATAACAATCCTTCTTTCCCTCACTGGGAAACTCCTGGTTTACACACCTACGTCAGTTCGAACCCCAGCAAAATAGGTTGCAAATCTAAATATTTTGTTGATTGCCACCTCAATTTTTTTCGGGCATAAAGTGTTAAAATACCATGAATAAGAATGCAAATATACAATCAATTATAAATCAATCAATTGAATAGTAATATTTAATATTTTAACTCAATATTTTCAGGCTTTGTTTTCCTTCGCAAAAAAGCAGATCTAAAATGCTCAAATTAGGAATAAACCCTATGCGTTCCTGAAACACCTGGGTATAAGTCGGCTCCCCTGTACTTGCCGGCAACGGTAAAATTGTATCCCGCGCATCTGTTACCCCGGAAGCTGTCACCTCTTTTTGAAACTCATTTGTAAATGTAACCGGGATCGTTAATCCAATCTGACGGTTTACCCATTCCAAACAAGCTATATTCCAATCCAGCAGAAAATCGAAAGGTTTTGAGTAAAGCGTTTCAAGGTCAGCTTCAAAATACTCAAACCACGGAGAGCGACGATAAGCAGACACCAGCGTTTTCCAGTGTAAACTCTGCCACCTCTCTTCATTGCTAATCCGAACATCCTTCATAACAGTGCGCTGATTCTTTCCTTTTGAAAGCGGAACACTCAAAGTAATCCTCCCGTTTGGCCCCGCAATGTAACAACGGTTCCTGTAACTCACCTTCTGGTAATGCTCATAGCGCTCCAGACATAAAACATCGTTTTGAACTAAAGTTTTATATACATCAATCGGTGCAAAATATTGGGATTCAATGAGTAATATTCTCTCACCAGCATTCTCTGTCATAATGTCAAAATTGTCGACTTTACAGCCTTGGTTTTTATTTAAAAGGTAAATCTGATGGCAATGTACACTTCAATCAAACTATCTTAACTAATTAATTTACAATTAATAGAACTAATAATTAAATACGAATAATATTAGTAATGAATGATTTTCAGCCATTTTAGCCAGTTTGCAAAAATACTAAAGATTTTAGTTGGAAAAATGTTGATTTTTATTGAACAAGCGAGAGAATTTAAAAATACGTAATTCTTATAACAAGATAATTATCAACCATATAATAATTACCTGATCTTTAATATGCTTCCGTTAAAACTTTCCCAATTCAATTTCGTTCCTTTGATAACTTATACCTTTGCCGTAGGTTTGAACATTAATATATTCCGGGTTATTACATGAAGATTTTCAAAATATTTATAGCAGTTATTCTGGTAGCTATCATAGCAGCCTCATGCGAGAAAAATAAAGATATCCAGTTCGTGCGGGTTGCCGGTATCAGTATGGATGAGATCGGTATGTCCAAAAGCATCGTAAGCATGACCCTCGCCTACTATAATCCAAATAATTACCGACTTCAATTAAAGGACGCAAAATTCGACATATTTATCGATGATACTGAAGTAGGTCATTCTATGCAGGATACAACCATCGCTATTCCTGCCCGGGATACTTTTTACTTTCCGGTGAAACTGGAAATAAATATGGCCAACGTCATGAAAAATGCGATGAGTCTGCTTGGCAATAGTGAAGTGACAATTAAGGCAATGGGAAATTGTAAAGTAGGTAAAGCAGGTATTTTTGTTCCGTTCCCAATTAAGTGCGAAACCAAACAAAAGCTCAATTTCTTTTAATTGCCAACTGGCAATGTAGTTTAATCAATTGTTGCTAATAAGTATACCAGCTCCAATAAATGCTGGCATTCCAGAATATTCCGAACCGGAGATAACTCTAATTGCTTCCGCAACTTGTTAATATCTGATTGCAACTCTCCATTTAACAGCCCCTGCTGTTTGGCTGCCTGATAGGCTAAAGCAGTTTTCAAAGCTGTTGCTTTGATTCGTAAAGTATGCGGAACATGCCTTCCGGGATGAACATGCACATAACTTTCACCCTTAGCCTCCCGCAAGATCCACTCAGAACTATCACTTAATTTTATTGTAATAAATTCTTGGTGCGCAATCAGGTAATTATGAAAAGCCGAGTGCTCAAAAATGCCCGATTCTTCCAAAAATCCCTTGATTTCACTAATAATCTCCGGTAATGAAAGCAATCCGGTATACATATCCATCTGCGAGGCTCCTAGCTTTTTCAGGAGAATGAATACTTCAGGGAAAGGTGTCTGAGCAAGTACCTGATGTAATACTCCCAGGTGATGCTTAAGTGGGTTAAATAAAAAAGGAACGGGTAACTCTGCTTGTTTGATTAAAGTCATAGTTACCCGTTCCAATATTATTAAGGATTAGTGTTTCTTATCCATTCCACCTCCATCTTCCGGCTTTTTGCAGCAGGTAGGAAGTTTAGCGTAAGATTCAGGATTAGCAGTTACATTGTCTGCATCATAACCTGCATTAGCGATACCGGTTTTGATGTTTTCGATATTTGTGCGATCAGTCCAATATTTAACAGTAGTGATATGCTTTTTTACATCCACTTTAACAGATTGCACTCCTTCTTCATGGCCAATATATCTTTCGATACGGTTCTTGCAAGACTCACACTGAACGGTAGGTGTGTTGATCTTAACCGTTTCAATAGATTTCTGCTTTTGTTGTGCCATAGCAGTGCTAACACTGGCAAATAAAACTAATAGGAATAATTTCAGGATACGCATAATTGTAAATATTAGAGTTCGAATATACCAAAAAAAGTTATTTCCCCCATTGGTCAGGAGCAGTTCTCCATGCTTGTAAAGTTGCTATTTCTGCTGCGGATACAATTCCTTTTTCTTCGGCCAACGCAATCAATGCATTATAGTTACTCAAAGAATAAAAAGGTACGCCTGCCGCTTCAAAAGCTTTTACCGCTACATCAAAACCGTAGTTGAAGATAGAAACCATACCGATTACCTCTCCTCCTGCCGCTCTGATAGCCTGAACAGCTTCAAGGCTACTTTTACCGGTAGAAATCAGGTCCTCTACTACCACTACTTGCTGGCCAGGTTGCAAAACCCCTTCTATCTGATTTCCCATTCCATGCTCCTTCGGTTTCGAACGTACATATATAAATGGTAATTTCAACTGGTCTGCCACCAACGCACCATGCGGAATACCCGCAGTAGCTACACCCGCAATTACGGCTGCATCCGGGAAAGTGGTAAACACCAGATTACATAATTCTGATTTAATGTAATCTCTGACATAAGGGTAGGATAATGTTTTACGATTATCGCAATAAATGGGCGATTTCCAACCAGAAGCCCAGGTAAATGGATTTGCCGGGCTTAATTTCACCGCCTGTACCTGCAGTAATTTTTCTGCAACTTGTTTTTCGCTTATTGTTGTCATACAAGCGCCAAAAGTACTATCATTTTTATAATAAATCGTCGTTTTCCCTCATCTGCCAGTCCATTCTTTTCGTATTTTATTTTATAATTCTTCATTCTATCATTCTTACATTTGCCCCATGCAAGAAAACATTACCATTTATTTAAACGAGCGGCCCTTACTATTGTGTGCAGATTCATCACCTATTCCTGCACATCTTTCTAACGCCAAAATATATGAGAATCCTGATTACCAGAAAATGGAATCTGTCTTACAAAAATTGGAAAATGGTAAAAAAGAAGCTGCTATTTTTGTAGCTCCTGATGTGAAACAGTTACTTAAAAAAGTTACACTTCATTTTACCCCAATTGTTGCGGCAGGTGGATTAATCACCAATCCGGCCGGCGAAATCCTGATGCTGTTCCGCCGTGGTAAATGGGATCTGCCTAAAGGAAAGCAAGATCCGGGGGAAGACCTGGAAACATGCGCCATCAGAGAAATAAAGGAAGAAACAGGTTTATACTCTATAACGTTAGAGCATAAACTCACTGAAACTTTCCACTATTATCCTATGAAAAATAAAAAGGTATTAAAACATACCTACTGGTATAAAATGCTGTTCACCGGCACTGAATTAACTATCCCACAAATCGAAGAAGATATACAGGATATCGAATGGATTAAACCAGAAAATATTAATAAATACCTGAAATACTCTTATGCTAATATCAGAGAGGTATTCCGGGCTGCAGATATATAAAAAGAAAAAGGCACTTTAAGTGCCTTTTTCTTTTTATTTTATTGAACGAACTGCAACCGTCAACCTACTCACACATATCAAATTATGCTCATCGTCAGTAATCCGAATATCCCAAACATGGGTAGACCCTCCAATATGCAGTGGCTTAGCCAGGGCATGCACGTATCCGCTTTTTACGCCTCTGATATGGTTGGCATTGATCTCCATTCCAACACAAATCTGTTTTTCTGTATTAATAATTAACCAGGATCCAATGCTCCCCACTGTTTCGGCCAGTGCTGCAGATGCTCCTCCATGCAACAACCCATACGGCTGAATAGTACGATGATCTACCGGCATCATTGCCCGCAAGTAATCGGGGCCAATCTCAGTAAATTCCATTCCCAGCCAATCGCCCATTGTATTTTCTCCCTGCTCATTCAATTGTTCCAGGGATATATCCTTAGAATACCAGATCGTTTTCATACTATTACTTTTTTAATTTCTTGATACCCTCCAAAACTGCTTCAGGCAGAAATGAAGATACATCTCCTCCATACCTGTAAATATCTCTGACCAAAGTTGAAGCAATACTGGAATATTTTGGAACCGGGGTCAGAAATATTGTTTCTATTTCAGGAGCTATTGTTCTGTTAGCATCTGCAATAGCTTTTTCATATTCGAAATCACTTACATAACGTATTCCCCTCAAAATAAACCTTGCATCAATCTTTTTGCAAAAATCAATGGTTAAACCCGTATAGGAAGTAACTTCTACCTTAGGTTCATTTTTATAAATCTCCTTAATCCATGCCATTCGATCTTCCAGATTAAACATCGGAGCCTTATTACTGTTCAATCCAATTCCAATTACAATTCTATCAAACAAATCAATTCCTCTGTCGATAATATCTGTATGTCCAAGCGTAATAGGATCAAATGTTCCCGGAAATAGACATGTTTTCATGCTGTAGATTATTTCTTAAGTGATGCTCTATTGATAAATATAGAGAATACGGTTTCTCCGTAGTTTCGTTCTGAACGGTACCAACTATAATCTTTAAACTTATTTTGTTGTGTATGTTCAACAACCAGCCACCCTTCAGGGTTAAGCAAATCCTGTTCAAATACTTTAATAGGAAGCTGATCAAGTGTTTCCATCATATAAGGCGGGTCTGCAAAGATCAGGTCAAATTTCTCTGTACACTGCTGCAGATATTTGAAAACGTCCATTTTCACGACTTTCAAATGTTCTATTCCCAATGATGTAGCTGTTTTACTGATAAAAGCCGCCATAGCGGGGTCTTTTTCCACTATTGTCAGATCTGTTGCTCCTCTGGAAGCCAGTTCATAAGTAATACTTCCGGTTCCTCCGAAGAGATCTAATGTTTTTAAGCTTGAAATGTCCAGGTTGTTCTCTAAAATATTGAATAAACCACCCTTGGCAATATCTGTAGTAGGCCGTGTGTGCGGCATCTTTGCGGGCGGTTGTATTTTCCTTCCCCCACTGTTCCCTCCGATTATACGCATAATGCTAACGCATACAAATTATGAAAAAAATAACCCGGTATTTCCTGCATTTTAGTGATGTAATTAAATCCAGGAACCCGTTGAATCCACTCGAGATGTGGAATAAACTTATACATTTCCTGGTAAACACCTGCATCTGTAGCTACTGTTCCACCTAATTTCACCTTCACTAACTGCTCATTCAGCCCTAATTGCCGTAGGATATTCACCATTGCATAAACCACATCCAGCCCTCCTTCATAGTCGGCTTCCTTCTGTATTAACAGTTTTCCACCTTTATAAACAGTCATTGTAAAGCTCAGCTGCTCAACTTCTATGAATACAATTCCTTCCGCTGCATTAAAATCAAAATCCATCGGATAGGATTGCAAAAGGGCTGTATTTGCATGGATTACAAGATCAGTAGAAAACTCTTTCCGCAGAAAACCCAGCAAATCCTTATCTACACTGTAGATATTTACGGCATCCATCTTATTGCTCTGATCTGCCAGCACCGCTTCCTGTATTTTTTCAGATACCGAAAAATGCAGATAATCCTTTTTAAGCGAAGGATTATAATAGCATGAAGGTACAATTACCTGGTCGCTGGTCTTAAATGCCAGCAATACAGATTTAAAGGCTGTTAACAGGAGTTTATCCGTATCAAAAACCTGTTCAATCATTTCCAAATCCGCCACAGCCAGTTTACTAGGCGTATATTTGTAGGATTTCAGGGCAAGAAACTTATTGGCTGCTGTATCGTACACTACATAACTAAACGTCCCATTCCCCACAAGCACTAATAAACTACAGGCAGTGAGATCTGTTTCCAGTAAAGTTTCATCATCTACTGTAAAAGCTGGAAATATGTTGTAAGCTACGTGCATATTTTACCATTCAAATGAATTACAATAATAATCTTTTTCAGTTATTGGTACAGTGCTTTTGTTCTTTTTATATGAAGAGATGATGACAATACCCCCTATCTTTGTTGCCCGCACCTATTATCTATCATATGCAGCTGGAAGTCAATTACCGGGAAATTCTAAAGATTGCAGGTCCAATTTGCCTGGCACTAATTATCCCTCAGATCAATCATATCACTAATACGGCGTTCCTGGGCAGGTTGGGCGAATTTGAACTGGCTGCCAATGGTATTGCCGGTATTTATTACCTGGTAATGTATATGATTGCATATGGACTGAACAATGGCATGCAGGTATTGATCGCCCGGCGGGCCGGACAACGGCAGTTTAGCGGCATCGGGCAATTATTCTCAAATGGGATTCAGCTCGGACTTGTTTTCTCATTGCTGGCAATTGCCATTACGCTGCTGGCTGCTCCCTGGTTTTTCTCAAAAAGCTTACATGATAAACATATCTACGAAGCAGCAGTTTCGTTTATCCATATCCGGATCTGGGGATTGCCATTTCTGATGCTGCTAAACATGGCTAATGCCTTTTATATTGGCAGTGGCCACAGTAAAGTATTGGCTGCCACATCCTTATGCCAGGAGTTTGTGAATATCGCTTTCGATTATTTCCTGATTTTTGGTAAGGCTGGATTCCCGCATATGGGGTTGAATGGTGCTGCTGTGGCATCTATCATTGCTGAAATCACAGGATGTTCTGTAGCGTTTTCAATTCTGTTTCTAAAAAAATACCACCTGAAATATGAATTATTCAGATACCTCAAAATTCAGTGGAATATTGTGCTGAATATTCTGAATGTATCGGCTCCTATTATAGTACAATTCCTTTTTAGTATAGGTAGCTGGTTTGTCTTTTTTATATTTATCGAACATCTGGGAGAGCGCCCGCTGGCTGTTTCCAATATGTTGAGAAGCATTTTTGGATTGTTTGGAATTTTCACCTGGTCGCTGGCTGCTGCCTGCAATACCATGGTTAGTAATGTCATCGGACAAGGGCGTAGCAATCTTGTATTTTCTGCCATCCGAAAAATTGCGTGGCTTAGTCTCTTATGCGCATTAACCGTCTGTATTATTATTAACCTGTTTCCATATACGCTTCTGAAAATCTATACCACCAACAACGACCTGATTGCGGCTGCAATACCAAGTATTCGTGTTATCACTATTAGTACATTATTGATGGCTATATCGGCTGTTGTGATGAGTGGGGTTTTGGGAACCGGTAATACGAAGATGAACCTGATTACAGAAATCGCAGCAGTAATTGGCTATTTATGGTATTGCGATATAGTGATAGAACGTATGCATAGCCCACTCCAATGGGCCTGGGGGGCCGATTTCATTTATTGGGTGATCATCTTTATCATGAGTTTCTGGTATTTAAGAAGCGGTAGATGGAAAGGCAAGGAGATATAAAAAAGAACAGCAGAAAACAGTCTGTAGCCGTTTTCTGCTGTTCTTTTTAGTGAATGAGTTTATTATTGAAGGTCATCCAGCATTTTCTTGCAATCCGCTTTGATACTGGCGTCATCCTGTGTAATATTTCTGAGTGTCAGTGCTTTTTTCAAAACGTCAATAGCTTTGTCTTGCTGATCATTTTCCTTGTATGCCTTAGCTAATTCATAGTAATTAAGAATAAAGCCAGGATCTAACTGGCGGCATTTTTCATAGTTGGCGATGGCATTTTGCAGAGAACCGTCAGGTAATCCGCCAAAAAGCATTTTAGCAGCTCCTCTTTCAAAAGCATTCAGGTTAGCTACTTCATAATTCCATTTACCAAGTACGTGATAGCCTTGAGCCAGGTTAGGATCTTGTTTAATGGCCAGTTCAGCATATTTCTTTACATCCTTTGATGCGGCTACTTTATCTTTTGCCCCGGAGATCAGGGCAATTCTACCCATTGCGATAGCCATTGAAAGGTTTGACTGAGCGCTGTTGGGATCAACCTTTAAAGCTTCCTGGGCATAGCTTTTAGCTTGATTAAAATAACTGATCTTATCGGCTTTATCTTTTTGTCTGTTACCAATTCGTGAAGATAGTTGGCTGGCCTGGTTCAGAGCGTCGAGCTCTGTAGGTTGAATTTTAAGGATATCCTTATCTTTCTGTAATGCATCCGTCTCCTTCATTTGCTTTTCCAGTTGTTTGGCTTCTTCTACCATTTCATTAACACTTTGAGCTTGAAGGGATAGCCCACCAAGTACAAAAAAAGCTGCTGCCAGGAGCTGTTTCAACATAGGACAGGATTTTTTACAGTGAAATAATTGATTAACTTATGAATATAAATTTACGAAAATTACAAATGACAACCGTTATGGATATCCAAAAATTCTTTCTGTTTAGTTAGTATGTTTTTTCCAGGGAGACCAATGAGTTTCTGATGGATGCACCCATAGGAGGATTCATTTTACGGAGGGTGACTAAACTATGTTGGATGGCAGGATAGCGCTCTTTAAGTTGAGTTGTAATTGCGTATACTACTTCTTCCAGTAAAGGCTTTGGAATAGCCATTATTTCGCTGGCTACTTCGTAGATTCCCTGATAATTGACGGTATCAGCCAGGTCGTCTATTTCCCGGGTATCGGGAATCCGAACGGCAATATCGAGAAGGAAGGTATTTCCAATAATTGTTTCTTCCTGATACAAGCCATGGTAGGCATAAAAAGAGGCTTGTTCTAAGGCAATGGTAAGCATGAGATAATATTAAAAAAGGATAACAGGTGGCTGTTATCCTTTTTATTATTTATTAATGTTGATGTTCTTTTGCGGATAGATATCTTTCTGCATCCAGGGCAGCCATACATCCACTTCCGGCAGCAGTAACGGCTTGTCTGTAAATCTTATCCTGTACGTCTCCGCAGGCGAAAACTCCTTCTACGTTAGTACGGGAAGTACCAGGAACGGTAACGATATAATCCTGTTCGTCTAATTGCAGATAATCTTTAAAGATAGCTGAATTAGGTTGGTGGCCAATTGCCACGAAGAATGCGCTAACGGCGATATCTTTTTTCTCCTGGGTTTTATTGTTGTAGATGCGTAAACCTTCTACTTTATTTTCTCCCAATACTTCATCGGCTTCACTATTCCAGTAAACAATGATATTGGATGTTTTCAGTACACGGTCCTGCATTACTTTAGAAGCTCTCATTTCGTCGCGGCGTACCAGCATATGCACGGTGCTGCACATTTTAGAGAGGTAAAGTGCTTCTTCGGCGGCGGTATCACCAGCACCTACGATAGCTACTTCTTTACCACGGAAGAAGAAACCATCGCATACTGCGCAGGCAGAAACTCCGCTACCATTGAGGCGTTGCTCGGAAGGAAGTCCTAACCACTTTGCAGAAGCACCTGTAGCGATGATAATTGCGTCGGCGGTTATTTCCTTTTCTTCGTCGATAACTACTTTATAAGGTTGTTTGCTAAAATCTACTGATGTGGCCATTCCATAGCGGATATCGGCACCCATGCGGGTAGCTTGTTTTTCGAAATCCACCATCATTTCAGGGCCTTGTATACCTTCCGGATAACCAGGATAGTTTTCTACTTCTGTAGTGATAGTCAACTGACCACCAGGTTGAATACCCTGGTATAATACTGGTTTAAGGTTGGCTCTTGAGGCATATATAGCAGCGGTATATCCGGCAGGGCCAGAACCGATAATCAATAAATGCACATGCTCTTGTTGCTTGTTTTCCATACTTTTTGCTGTATAATTACTTTCTGATATAAATAGTTTTATAGCTTACCTCGTATCCACCCCAATATCCCAAGGCACCGTTAACGTTACCTATGATGCGGGTTGGCGACGAAAAGGGATTGCCGTTAGTATTAAAGGCATAATCGACGGTTCGCCAGAAATCCCAGGTTGAGTTGTCAATATTACAAAACTTCAGGGTAATGGTGTCGCCTCTGCTGAATAATGCATAGGTAACAGGGTCTGGTTTTGTGTTTCTGTCAACTCCTGCGTCCAGGGGAATTTCAAATGTTGTGCCGTTCACAATATGATCGTCGATTACGGAATTCAGACTAGGCAAAAAAGGGCGTCTGTTTACTTTAGTAAAGTAACGGACGTAGTTATTGCTGGTTGGATTGTCTGTAATCCTTGCCCAGAGCCTTACTTTGGTGGTGTCGTTGTCTAACAGCACTTTGGTGGCCCAGAGGGAATCGAGATGCATTCCTGTCAGTGGAATAGAAGTAACTGCCTTATATGTCTTATTGTCAGTACTAATTTGCAGGGTATAGGTTTCACCTGATTTCCCTTTAAAAAGATCACCTGGTTGGCCAAGTTCTGGTCTGTAGACATAATATTCTGCACCGGATGGTGAGAAAGCCTTTTGTTCTTTTAATTCCATGGTTTTTACTCCGGTGGAAACGCTGACGGTAGCGTCATGAACATACATATTGATTAGTGTAAGGGAATCTATACTGGAAAAATAATTCAGGCTATGCGTAAGTATAACTTGCGGATAATTATTATTCTCAATAATACCTTCAACGACTAATTGCGGTACTGATGTTTGAACATGAACGCTGATATCCTTTTCACAGGCAGAAAACAGGAAAACTGTCAGGGTTCCTAGAAGTATCAGGCGCATAGGTGCAAAAATAAGGGGTATGAAATAAAATAAGAACACCGGCCATGTATTTAACAGGCCGGTGTTCTTATAGAATAAAGAGGATTAGTAGAGATTATCCTATTTAATGATTTTCTTCTACAAGTCAGCAACTTCAAAGGAAAAATCAAAAAATGATCAAATATTTATCTATTATCCCAGGTAAGATTTTAGTGCGCCGCTATAACGAGCTTTCTGAAGCCTTTTAATAGCGCGTTCTTTAATTTGCCTGATCCTTTCTTTAGTCAGATCGTATTTCTGACCGATTTGTTCGATTGTTGCGCCATTTTCACCATCCAGACCAAAATAAGCATTTACGATTTCAGCTTCGCGAGGGCTTAAGGATTTCAGGACCCTTTTAATTTCCTCACGGAGTGAATCTCTCATAACGTCATCGTCAGTAATATCACCACCTTCCAGCAAATCGCCCATCGCTACGTCTTCAGCCTCGTGCACAGGTGCATCCAATGACATGTGGCGTGTATTGCTTTGGAAGATATTATTGATCTCTGATTCAGACATTTCCAGGATTTCTGCGAGTTCCTCGGTAGACGGTTCCCGTTCGTTTTCCTGTTCGAATGCCATGTAAGCTTTGTTAGCTTTATTATAGGTGCCAATTTTATTTTGCGGTAACCTAACAAGACGACCTTGTTCGGCTAAAGCCTGCAGGATGGATTGGCGAATCCACCAAACTGCATAGGAAATGAATTTGAAACCTTTTGTTTCATCGAAACGTTGTGCCGCTTTGATCAAGCCAAGATTACCTTCATTAATAAGGTCGCTAAGGCTAAGGCCTTGGTGCTGATATTGCTTGGCAACAGAAACAACGAAACGCAAGTTTCCTGTAGTCAATCTTTCAAGAGCCTTTTGATCGCCCATTTTAATACGTTGCGCCAAAACGGTCTCTTCCTCAGGTGTTAACAAAGGGATCTTCGAGATTTCCTGCAGGTACTTTTCTACCGCCTGCGAATCACGATTGGTGATCTGGGTGGCAATTTTAAGTTGCCTCATATGAAAAATTGTATTGGTTTATAAATTAATAACAGCGAAAGAATTTTTTTGTTCGATTAATGAAAATTATTAACTTACAAAGTTTCCCGCGCTTTATTGTTCTTTTCTAAAATAAAGTCTGCAAAGATCGTGCTAAGCAATCACTCTACCAAATCCTTCTTATATTTGTCAGCATACTAACAAAGTACACTTTAATAACGAATTTTTATAGTGTTTTAGTTGCCTGAAAGGCACGGTTTATCTAAATTTTAACAATTGATAAAGAATCATTATTAAATTATCAACATAACTAATTTATAGCTTACGCACTTGCAAATTTTTCAATAAAATGATTGACTTTAGAAGCGACACTTTTACACGCCCCACCCCTGGTATGTTACAAGCCATGTTAAACGCCAAGGTGGGTGACGACGTTTTTGGCGAAGATCCGAGCGTAAATAAATTAGAAGCCATCCTGGCAGACTATTTTGGCAAAGAGGCAGCCTTGTACTGCCCTTCCGGCACAATGAGCAACCAAATTGCCATTAAAGTACATACGTTGCCAGGCGATGAAGTGGTTTGCAGCGATCTCGCTCACGTTTACATCTATGAAGGCGGTGGGATCGCATTCAATGCTGGCGCCCAAACCCGCCCGATTATCGGCGACAGAGGCATGATCACCGCCGAACAGGTGGAAGCAGCCATTAATCCCGATGATGTACATAAAGCCCGCACCAGCCTCGTATGCCTCGAAAATACCTCCAACAGAGGGGGCGGATGCTGCTATGACTGGAAAGAAATTGAAAAAATAGCTGCCGTTTGCCGTAAACACTCCCTGGCCCTGCACCTGGATGGCGCCCGGCTTTTTAATGCCCTCGTAGCCACCGGTCAGGATCCTAAAGTATACGGACAAACATTCGATAGTATCTCCGTTTGCCTCAATAAAGGCATGGGCTGCCCTATGGGCTCCGTATTGCTAGGCAGTAAAGCCTTTATCAAAGAAGCCAGACGAATTCGCAAAAAATTAGGCGGGGGCCTGCGACAAGCCGGCTACATGGCCGCTACCGGCATTTATGCAATGGAAAATAACATCGCAAGATTAGCCGATGATCATGCACACGCCAGACAAATTGCCGATACTTTACTTACCAGGTCATTTGTCGCCAATATGTTACCCGTAGATACCAATATTCTCATATTTGAAGTCAACGGAGGCTGGACGCCCGTCAGCTTTGTTGAATATCTGAAACAACACGATATTCTGGTCACCGCTATTTCGCCCACACAGATCAGATTGGTTACGCATCTGGATATTACGCCTGAAATGACCGCCAAAACCTGCAGTGTTATTGCAGCAATGAGCTAAAAATTCGGGATAAGACGATAAATTAACAGGGCGGGCTTTAACCCGCCCTGTTAATTTATCGCCCATAACTGCAGTCTGATTGTCATCGGCTTTCGTAACTTAATTTTCATCTCTGCTTAATCTCTTTTATTTTTGCAACCTTATACATTATAAATAGCATGGAACTTTCGAAAAATTACTTACCTGCAACGGTTGAAGAAAAATGGTACCAACATTGGATGGACAAGGGTTATTTCCGCTCTAAGCCGGATGGCCGTCAGCCTTTTACTGTCGTGATCCCTCCTCCTAACGTCACCGGGGTCTTGCACCTGGGCCATACTCTGAATGAAACTGTACAGGACATACTGGTGCGCCGCGCACGTATGAGTGGGTATAATGCCTGCTGGGTACCTGGTTCCGACCACGCCTCCATCGCTACCGAAGCGAAAGTGGTAGATATGCTCAAAAGAGAAAAAGGCATTGAGAAATCACAACTTAGCCGCGAAGAGTTTTTAAAATATGCCTTCGAATGGAAGGAGAAATACGGTGGCATCATCTACCACCAAATCAAAAAACTCGGCTGTAGCTGCGATTGGGACCGAGTTTCCTTTACAATGGATGATCACTACTACAAAGCAGTAATTGAAGTGTTCATCGACCTGTATAAAAAAGGAGTGATCTATCGCGGTGCCAGAATGATCAACTGGGACCCTAAGGCCAAAACTGCACTCAGCGACGAAGAAGTAGAATACAAAGACATACAGGGTAAACTTTACTATGTAAAATATGCAGTAGTAGATGCTGCCGGTACTCCAACCGGTGAATATATCACTATTGCAACCCAACGCCCTGAAACTATCATGGGCGATACCGCTATTTGTGTAAACCCTGAAGATGAGAGATACGCTCACCTGAAAGGATATTATGTAACTGTTCCATTGGTAAACCGCCGTATTCCTATCATCTTCGATACGTATGTTGATAAAGAATTCGGTACCGGTGCACTGAAAGTAACTCCCGCACACGACATCAACGACTATAACCTGGGGCTGAAACATAACCTGGAAGTAGTTGATACCCTGAACGATGATGGTACTTTAAGCGAAGCTGCCGTTGTTTTTGTAGGGATGGACAGATTTGCAGCACGTAAAAAAGTAATCGAAGCACTTGGCGAAGCCGGCATCCTGGATAAAGAACAGGAATATACTACCCGCGTAGGATACAGCCAGCGTAACCCTGATACCGTTGTAGAACCTCGTATCTCTACCCAGTGGTTTGTGAAAATGGCCGAAATGGCGAAACCGGCACTGGATGCAGTAGTAAACGGTGATGTAAGAATACATCCGGGCGATCGCTTCCTGGCTACTTACAAATACTGGATGGAGAATGTAAAGGATTGGTGTATTTCCCGTCAGCTTTGGTGGGGCCAACGCATTCCGGCCTGGTATAATAATGATGGCGCCTTTGAAGTGGCGGCTACTGCAGATGCAGCAGTTCAGCAATTTGCTGCCCGCAATATCTCTGTTACCCCAGCCGAACTAAGACAGGACGAGGACTGCCTCGACACCTGGTTTAGCTCCTGGCTCTGGCCAATGGAAGTATTCAACGGTATTTCCAATCCTGGCAACGAAGACATCAACTACTATTATCCGACTTCTGTACTCGTTACTGGTCAGGATATTATTTTCTTCTGGGTAGCCCGTATGATTATGGCCGGCCTGGAATATAAAAACGAAAAACCTTTCAGTGATGTATACTTCACCGGAATGGTACGTGATAAACTAGGAAGAAAAATGAGTAAGCAATTGGGTAACTCACCCGATTTGCTGGAACTTATTCATGCTTATGGTGCTGATGCCGTTCGTTTTGGTATCATGATCTCCTCCCCTGCCGGAAATGACCTGCTGTATGATGATGCAAGCTGTGAGCAAGGCCGTACTTTCAATAACAAGATATGGAATGCGCTGAAACTTGTAAAAATGTGGCAGGAGCGCCAGGTAGAAGACAATGTTGATGCTAATGCTCACTTTGCAGTTAAATGGTTTGAAAGCAGATTAAATGAAGCCCAACTGGAAGTAGCTGCCCTTCATAAAGATTTCCGTTTGAGTGAAGGCCTGAAAACCTTGTACAACCTCATCTGGGATGATTTCTGTAATTGGTACCTCGAATGGGCAAAACCTGGTTTCGAACAACCAATTTCAGCAGCTGTATATCGCAAAACTGTTTCTTTCTTTGAAGATCTGATGCAGTTGTTACATCCTTATATGCCATTCATTACTGAAGAAATCTACCAATTGCTGGATACGAGAGCAGATAATGATTCATTGATGGTGAAACAATTTAGTACACCTTCTCAACCTGTTCATAGCGTATTGGTTGAAGGTATACTGGCTAAAGAAGTAATCAGCAGCATCCGCGATGCCCGCAATAAACATCAGATTAAACCAAAAGATCCGATTGTACTGCATATAGAAACCAAACATAGAAATGCCTACGAGCAGATCGAAAATATCCTGAGCAAACAAGTGAATGCAAAAGCCATCAGCTATGTTCAGGAGCCTGTTGCAGGATGTATTAACCTCGTTATTCAGAAAGATAAATTCTATATCGAAACTGAAACGGTGCTTGATACTACTACTCAGAAGACTGCTTTGCAAAAAGACCTGGATTATCTTAAAGGTTTCCTCTTGTCTGTAGAAAAGAAACTTTCTAACGAAGGTTTTGTACAAAAAGCAAAACCTGAAGCTGTGGAAGCGGAGCGTCGTAAAAAAGCCGATGCTGAAGCTAAAATTGCTGCTATCGAGGAAAGTTTAAAGTCACTATAATTTTTAAGATCGCCCGGCGTTAATACTCCGGGCGATCTTATATCCCAATATCATCATGCACAAAAAACTGTTACTAAGCTGCCTGCTACCCTTTTCTTTTACACTCGTTTTTGCTCAAAACAGCAAAAAACCTGCTCCTAAAGCAGCAACAGCTATTACCACTACTACTACCGACAAACGTCCTGCAAAACTGCGTAGTAGCTGGAGCATTTTTTTGAGCGATACTCTCCCTAAAAATGAAGTAGTAAAACTTCTCGATTCTGCCCTCATCGTCAGAGATGAAAAGAATATCAAATACCCGGTTGTTTCATTCGCCTTCACCTACGAAAAGCATGAACCTTATCTCAACGATACCACCGGCCATGTTGGTATCTATAAGGATTACACCGGCGACAACTTCAAATCAGCCTCTCTTTCACCACTCTGGAGCAGTTCATTAAAAAATTCCCTCGAAAGCGGCGACGTTCTCTATTTCGATGACATTATCATTAAATACACTGGTGATAAGCTATATAAAGCCCCTCCCATTAAGATTAATATCAAGTAGAAATATAGTCTTTTAGATTAAAGCTTTCGGAATTCAGCACTTCATTTATAACATATTTGTTATTTAAATTTAATAAAAACTAACAAATTTGTTATATTTACAAACCTATTCGTTCAATTTAAAACGAAAAGCTGATGAAGTTTTCGGAGTTGCGCAGACTCTTACAAAGAGATGGGTGGTATATTGAAAGAACTGTAAGGCATCATATTTACAGACATCCGACGAAAGCAGGTAAAATTCCAGTTAGTAAACATGACAAGGAAGAAGTACCTAAAGGAACACTAAATAGTATACTTAAGGCTGCAGGATTGAAATAGGCAAAAGGATCATCCTTCAAACTAAAAACTTAAATACCATGAGAAAAAAGAAAATAGTTGCTATTGTAGAAGCATCCAGCACCGGTTTTGGTGTTTTTTCAGAAAACTTACCTGGTATTACCGGTTATGCACACACTATTCAAAAAGCAAAAGATGATTTTATAGCTGCTATTATAGAAGTTAACGGTTCAAACAACTATGAGATCGCCTACAAATATGATATAGTAAGCATCTTCGAGCATCTGTCATTTTTAGATGTAACTGAAACAGCCAAACGAATAGGAATAAATTCGTCACTACTTCGCCAATATAAAAGCGGAATAGTAAAGCCTTCTGAAAAGCAGAAGGAGAGAATTCTCTCCGGCCTACACGAATTAGGAAAAGAATTGATTAATATTCAATTATAAAATCAATTTCTAATAATTGAATAACTGCTGTATCGGGATAATGAATTCAACACGTTGTTTGGCATTATCTACCGGATCTTTATCGAACAGATAGCTAACTCTAACTCCGCAGGAAAAAGGCAGAGTGTTTCCTATCATGGTGTCTAAATACAGTTCTCCACCAGTTGATGAATATTGGTTGCGCGTATTATTGAGAGTAAAATTGGTTTTACTATAATCGTAAAACAGATTAGCACGAATACGCTTAAAGTAAAGCAGTTGCGCAAATCCCCAATCCGGATAGGCAATTGGGAAGCTATAATTAGCTCCAAGTTTATAAATACTTGTATAAGGAGGTTTATTATACCCTCTCACATATACGAAATTATCTGAGAAAGAGTAATTAAAGGCCCTGTCTCTTTCCTGGTACGCCCCTTGCAAAACGATATTATGATTTTGCATGAATCCCGGCAAATACTGATCAAATCTTACATACAATTGCTCTGCATACAAGCCGCCTGTAGTACGATTATATTGGGCTGCCAGATATTGGCCAAAATGGGTGTAGATATTCTGGAGTGCCTTAATTCGTTGGTTGCTGAAGATAATTGTATTGGATAAAAATTGAAGATCATTACCAGCATACTTATTACTCAGATCGCGGTGCCTGACATTATAATTACTTCCGAAAGTCAGGCCACGGCTATATAAACCTGAAGTAAAATTCAACGGAACTGTAAACCCAACAAACCCGGTTGCTTCGTTCCAATAAACCTTATTCCTGCTTTGGTCTATTCCATTCCTGTTAATATTGTAATCGGCCCCGATTGATAAATAAGGGAATAAGCCGCTGAAGGTAAACCTGCCATAGAAATCAGAGCTTCCCTCATTGTTATTATAGGTATACCCAATACTGGTGCTGGTGGTATTCAGAATATTTTCTCCAAGTAATGCAATTCCATATTCCGGATCATTGAAAGAAGGCACCCAACTATGGAAATTAAATGGCCTGGTCAGCTGGGCATACTTCTTTACTGGTAAAGAATCGGTAGGAACCTTCTCCAAAATGTTTCCGCCTTCTGCAAAATCTGGTTTCATCCAGCTGCTATGATTAAGTTGGTCTACCTCTACTTTTCTAAGTTTGATACCACTTTTAAACAGCTTATATCCACGATCTGTAAACTCACTGAATACGAGGCTATCACCGGCCGCTGCGGCATGTAATACACTATTGGCTCTGTCTGTAACTTCAAATTGCTGTTTATCGGCTAACGTAATCGCATATATGTTATTTACATCTTTATAACTCGCAGTATAATATACTGTATCGCCTTTAATTGACGGAATCCCTAAAACCTTATAACTCCAATCAGTCAGTAATTCTGTAGTTCCATCTTCTGTACTAATACGTGCCAATGCCATTTCACCTTTGTGATTTCTGATAGCACTGATGATCTGCTGATTATTTGGAAGGAATTTAGGATAGGTATAAAACCAGTTTTCCTTATTTGGCAACTGCTTTATTGTTTGGCCGGTGCCTGCATCAATTAGTTCCAGGCTGTAATGTGAACTGGGTGCAACCACCACTGCCACTATTTGCCGGCCATCCTGGCTGATATCTGGAGAGAAGTACTTCCCTTTAGCAGAAACAGTGCTGGTCTGACCGGTTGCGACATCATAAACCCTGATTACTGAAAAGTCTTTCCAACTCCAACGGGCGTCAAAACGTGCGGCGGCCCAGATAATGTGGCCATTATTATAGCTGAAATAATCATCAAAACCGATTCCGGGTCTTACAAGCAGTTGTTCCTTGCCATCCTGGCCTATCTTATAAATACCAGCTACATTCTTATTGGAATTTCTCAGCACTACCCATTCATTTTCACCGGTTGCGTAGATGTATTTATAGTTGGTTAAAGTTTTAGTGGCCGGTGTTAAAGTAAGTGCCGGAGTGATGTCTGGCCTTGCTGCATAAGCATTCCAGTAAGGTTGGTATTCTCCCAGCATAGCATGATAAAACGAAGTAACGTTGTTGCCTGTACGCTTTTTAAGACTGTGAGAAAGTGGATAGAAAAGTCCGCGGTATCTGACAGCATCAGTTGTTACATCCTTCCAGAAATCCTTACCATAATGTTCGCGTCCATAAGTTGCCATGAGGTAACCAAGCGGGTAATGATTCGGCACAAAATCGACATACGAACCATTCCTGATTTTCATGTAGGAGTAATTGCGGTGTGCCAGGGCCAGAGCTCTGAAACCGTCGAAGAATTCCGGTAAGCGCCCTCTTCCCTGCGGCGACAATGCAGTTTCCATTACTACAGCATCTCCCTCCCAGAACCAGTTTGGAACTGCAATATTTGTGGCAGCCGCCTGGCCTAGTTGTCCACCTAGTATTGAAAAAACTTTCGACAGTCCTTGCCGGAAATTCATATTCTGTAAAACGTGGCGATATTCATGAATCGCCAGTTGATCAACCCAATTCAGGGAACCTAAATCCAATGAGGATGGCGAAGGAGTCATATAAAACTCGGAGCGAAATGGGCCTAGTTGTACGTAGCCATTGGAGATCATAGTTTGATTTTGCAAGACTATGTCTACTTTTCGTTCGAGGTTTCCAATAGATTCTCTGGTATATTTATTCAGATATAGAGCGATATTGGCGGCACGCTCTCCCTGAGTTGAAAGTCCTTTTGGAAAGATAACCCTAACTGTATCAGTATTAATTTGCTGCCATTTAAGAGATGGGGGATTTCCTCCAAATTGTTGGGCTGCCAGGGAAAGAGAAGATAATAAGAGGCAAGTGGCCAGGATTGAGCGCATACGAAATACCGGATTACGGACAGTTGTAGTAAAATGGATGCAAACGAAAATAGGGTACTTTCCTTACATCACAAAATGTCTAACAAGCCCGTAACCCGGTATCGATTTAGCATTCAGGTAAGCTGATTGGAATGTTTACAGCCAACCCGCCATCGGAAGTTTCTTTGTATTTAGAGTTCATATCCTGGGCGGTTTCCCACATCGTTTTCACGACAGCATCCAGAGATACTTTAGCTAGTTCAGGATTACTTTGCAATGCCAGCTGTGAGGCAGTGATCGCTTTAATAGCACCCATAGTATTACGTTCTATGCATGGCACCTGAACTAATCCGCCGATTGGGTCGCAGGTTAGGCCAAGATGGTGTTCCATGGCAATTTCAGCTGCCATTAATACCTGACGCTGAGAACCACCGAGGCATTCTGTAAGAGCAGCGGCTGCCATGGCAGAAGATACTCCGATTTCAGCCTGACACCCACCCATAGCGGCAGAGATAGTAGAGCGTTTTTTGAAGATGCTGCCAATTTCCGAGGCAACAAGCAGGAATTGCTGGATTTTATCGTCGTGCAGTCCATCACAGAAAGCGATGAAATATTGCAATACAGCAGGAATTACTCCGGCTGCTCCATTGGTAGGAGCGGTAACCACTCTGCCAAATGAAGCATTTTCTTCATTTACAGCCAGTGCAAAACAGCTTACCCAGTCGAGTGTATAGGTAAAATGAGAGCCACCTTCACGGATAGCTTCAATCCAGGAAATATAATCGGTATATGTACGGCCTTTCAGCAGCTTTTTATTTAATGTGGCAGCACGGCGCGCTACGCGTAATCCACCTGGTAGATCACCGGTGGTATGACAACCTCTGAAGGTACATTCCTGCATTACCTTCCAGATATTTAAAAGGCCGGCACGTGTTTCATCTTCCGGACGCCAGGCCATTTCATTTTCCAGCACCAGCTCTGAAATGCTGTACCCGGTTTTAATACACCATTGCAGCAACTGTCTGGCAGTGTCTACGGCAAAGGGTAAATCTACCTGTTGTCCATTATTATTGTTTTCGCCTTCCTGAACCACAAATCCGCCTCCAATTGAGTAATAGGTGGCTGCCAGTTGTTCACCATCGTTCAGGGATACTAAGAAGGTAAGCGCATTAGGATGGAAAGGCAATGATTCTTCATACAGGAAATCGATATCTTCTACCGGGTCAAAATCAATTTCATATTTGCCGGCAACGGTCATTTTACGGCTGCGGCGTATTTCATCGATTTTAGGATTGATTTGGTTGACATCAAAAGTGACAGGATCATCCCCGCATAAGCCCAATTGCACTGCTATATCGGTTCCATGCCCATGGCCTGTTTTAGCGAGGGAGCCATAGAGTAAAATCTGAATTTTACTTACTGAAGAGAGTTTACCGGCAGATTCCAACTGGTCTAAAAACCGAAGTGCTGCTCTCCATGGGCCCAGCGTATGTGAACTGGAAGGCCCTACCCCTATTTTAAAAATATCAAATACTGAAATACATTCTTGTGCCACTATTGATTGCTATTTATCATGTAAAACTAATCATTTCCAAGGAGTTTCGAACGCTCGCAGGCTCGCTTTTGTTTCTCGCAAAGCAGCAGAGATTAATATTAAGAGAGCAAAGGGATTTTTTTAAGATTTTTAAGTTGAAGCGGATATTTTTATGAATTGCAGATTTGTTTAGATCATATTTATAAACAAATCAGTAACATATAACAATATTTATTTTAGCTTAAAAATCTTAAAAAAATCCCTTTGCTCTCTTAATATTAATCTCTGCTGCTTTGCGAGAAACAAAAGCGAGCCTGCGAGCAAGAATTACTTATTCGTAAACTCGTAGAGTTTTACATTGAATATCAATGGGGAGTTGGCAGGGATAGATCCATTTTTGTATGGGCCATAGCCAAAGTAAGATGGAATAAATATGTTTACTTCTCCATCTTTTCCGATTTTGCGGATTCCCATGCTAAAGCCTGGAATTACTTTATCCAAATCGAAGTTGGCGGTATCTTTACCATCGAATTGGGTTTTGTTTAACAAGGTTCCTTTATAACCTAATTTTACACTGGCAACTCCGTTCGGTTTCGCATCCGATCCCGGCTTTACTATCTGGTACCAAAGTGACCCTGTATCGTGTTTTACATCAAGAATATTATTTTCTTTAATATAATTTTCGATTTTAACTGAGTCAATATTATACTGAGCAATAGCATCATAAGTTTCGCCACTATCTTTTTTTGAGCAGGCAGCCATGACAGTTAATGCAACTCCGGTTCCGAGGAGAAGGAATTTCTTCATACAATTGATTTCTATAAAATAAATAAAGTGATTACTACTCTACTATGCTAACCAGCTCTATTTCAGAGATAAGGATTGCATTAGGAGGGATTACTCCCGTAACACCCACATTCCCATACGCATATTCTGGAGGGATATAAAGTCTGATTTTACCCCCTACTGAGATTTTTAACAATCCGATCTGCCATCCCGGAATATGATTTTTCAGCTCACGGTGATCGAAGTCGGTAGGTACAAAGGAACTAAAAACGGTTCTTCCGTTCAGCAGTTTTGATGAGTAAACGATAGATGGTACGCTGGTAGGTTTACAGAAATGTACTCCGTCTCCAGGTTTTATAATAGTATAATAAATACCTGAAATATCTTTAATTGCAGTAGTGTCGTTTTGCTGGCGTAAATATGCCTGGATAGAAATATCGGATGCCGGGTCCATCATTTGGAAGCCCCCATCCTTATTTTTGGCACAGGCAATTAGTGTGAACAGTAAACAGGTGCTAAATAAACGTACAACTATTTTCATCCGCTTCTTTTTTCTGGTATTGATGGTGTAACGGATTTTGAATTGTTAAAGTTACAACAGGATAAATTAATTAGCATAAAAAAAACTCCCTCTACAGAGTAGGGGGAGTTTTTTAATATAAGTTGGACGGACTATTAATAATCCATACCCATACCATGACCGCCAGGACCCATTGCAGGGGCAGCAGATTTAGGTTCAGGTTTATCAGCGATTACGCATTCTGTAGTCAGGAGCATAGAAGCAATAGACGCAGCATTTTCCAATGCGATACGGCTAACTTTAGTTGGGTCGATAACTCCGGCAGCCAGTAAGTTTTCGTAAGTTTCGGTGCGGGCGTTGAAACCGAAATCACCTTTACCTTCTTTAACTTTCTGAACTACGATAGAACCTTCGATACCGGCGTTAGCAGTGATTTGGCGAAGAGGTTCTTCGATAGCACGTTTAACGATAGTGATACCAGTTTGTTCGTCGTTGTTATCACCTTTCAGGGTGTCGAGAGATTCGATAGCGCGGATGTAAGCAACACCACCACCAGGAACGATACCTTCTTCAACGGCAGCGCGGGTAGCGTGTAAAGCATCGTCTACGCGATCTTTCTTCTCTTTCATTTCTACTTCAGTAGCAGCACCTACGTAAAGTACAGCAACTCCACCGCTTAATTTAGCCAGGCGTTCCTGTAATTTTTCGCGGTCGTAATCAGAAGTAGTTACTTCGATTTGAGCTTTAATCTGGCCGATACGAGCCTGGATAGCTTCTTTATCGCCTTTACCACCTACAACGGTAGTATTATCTTTATCGATAGTTACTGATTCTGCTTTACCCAGGTAAGTGAGGTCGGCATTTTCCAGTTTGTAACCTTGTTCTTCGCTGATTACGATACCACCGGTGAGGGTAGCGATATCCTGAAGCATATCCTTTCTTCTGTCACCAAAGCCAGGAGCCTTAACAGCAGCAACTTTCAGGGTACCACGTAATTTATTTACAACGAGAGTAGCTAATGCTTCACCTTCCAGGTCTTCAGAGATGATAACCAAAGGAGCGCCTTGTTGAGCTACTTTCTCCAGGATGTGGAGAATATCCTTCATGGTGCTGATCTTTTTGTCGTAGATCAGGATGTAAGGATTAGCCAGTTCGGCTTGCATTTTCTCACTGTTAGTGATGAAATATGGAGACAGGTAACCACGATCGAACTGCATACCTTCTACTACTTCAACAGTAGTATCGGTACCTTTAGCTTCTTCAACAGTGATAACACCGTCTTTAGTTACTTTCTGCATAGCTTCAGCGATCAGTTTACCGATTTCGCTATCGTTGTTTGCAGAGATAGAAGCAACTTGTTCGATTTTTTTATTGTCGTTACCGATTTTTTCTGATTGTTTTCTCAGGTTTTCAACAACAGCTTTAACAGCTTTGTCCATACCGCGCTTCAGGTCCATTGGGTTAGCACCTGCAGCTACGTTTTTCAAACCTTCGCCGATGATAGCCTGAGCGAGAACGGTAGCAGTGGTAGTACCGTCACCTGCCAGATCAGCAGTTTTAGATGCTACTTCCTTCACCATTTGAGCGCCCATGTTTTCAACTGCATCGTCCAGTTCAATTTCCTTTGCAACTGAAACACCGTCTTTAGTAATGCCTGGAGCACCAAATTTCTTTTCAATTACTACGTTACGGCCTTTTGGTCCCAGAGTTACTTTAACGGCATCCGCCAGGGTATCAACACCCTTTTTCATTTTGTTGCGGGCCTCTATATTGAAGAATATTTGTTTTGCCATGATAATTTATAGATTTTCTTATTTAGGAATTAAAATATATCCGGGCTATTAAACGATAGCAAGGATATCTGATTCACGCATGATTAAGTAATCTTCGCCTTCAATCGGAAGTTCCTGACCAGAGTATTTACCATACAATACGGTATCGCCTACTTTAACGGTGATAGGCTCATCTTTTTTACCAGGACCAGCAGCCACTACGGTGCCTCTCACTGGTTTTTCTTTTGCGGTATCCGGGATGATGATACCACCAGCTGTCTTCTCTTCTGCTGCTGCAGGTTTCACGATCACCCTGTCAGCTAAAGGTTTAATACTTAATTGTTTAGCCATAGTAGTTTTTATTTAAAAAAGATGTTTTGTTTTTTTTGTGTCTCTTCCGTCCACGAGAATTATGCCAAGGCTCAATTTGGGTCAAATTTGCAGGTTACTAAGGTATTGCGTTGTTAGCATACTGACAAATCATGACAACCTCTGCGAAAAAATGACAGTTTCGGTTAGCTCGCGTTGCTCGCTTGTTTCTCGCAAAGGGGCATAAGAAGCAAAGAAGCATAAGGACCGAAGCGATTGTTTTGTGGATTTTTGACAGTTTTTATATTTATTGAAACCTATCGATATATACTTAATAAGCCATAAAACAATCGATTCGATCCATACTTTTCTTTGCTTCTTTGCTTCTTATGCCCCTTTGCGAGAAACAAGCGAGCAACGCGAGCTACAAATATGAAAATTTTTCTCTAGTTTTGCGCCCTTATACCAGTTCTTTTTTATACGATGATCAGTAGAAGAAATATCCGGGTAAAGGTGATGCAAACACTATACGCCCTGGAAACGATGGAGCAAAGCAGTATTAAGCCAGGCACGGCTACCAGACTTTTAAATGAAAAGCTGGATCAGACTTGCCAGATATTTACCTACCTGCTATACTCAGTAGTACAGGTGGCCCAATATGCAGAAATTGATGCACAATCCCGTGCTTCCAAGCATTTACCATCCGCAGAAGATCTGCAGGTAAACACCAAGATTGCCGGAAATGAATTTATTTACCAGATAACTGGTGACAAAGGCTTTCAGGTAAATCTGGAGCAATGGAAAATGAAGCAGCATACCGATGAAGGTCTGATCAGAAAGCTCTATAACCTGCTGGTAGCTACAGATACCTACAAAGCATATATTGCTGATAATACCAGAACAAAAGCCGGAGAAAAAGAGATACTGGAATTCATCTACAAAGAAATACTAGCTAAAAATGAGCTGTTCATCCAGCATATGGAAGATACCTTCCTGCACTGGGGAGATGATGAAGAAATGATGGGCATTTTGATCAATAATTACTTCAATAAACCACACCTCTTCAACTTCCTGCAACTGATCAGTAAAGAAAAGCTGGATTATGCCAGAGAATTATTACTGACAGTAATCGATAAAAAAGAGTATTGCCTGGAGCTCATCAAGCCTAAACTACAAAACTGGGACTCTGAGCGTATAGCCGCTGTAGATATGTTACTTATGGAAATGGGCGTTTGCGAATTCCTTTACTTCCCTACCATCCCTACCAAAGTAACCATCAACGAATATATTGATCTGGCTAAAGCATATAGCACTCCACAAAGCGGACAGTTTATCAACGGGATTCTGGATAATATCCTGAAAGACCTGGAAAAAGAACAATTAGTTCAAAAACAGGACCGCCCTAAAAAGTAAGTGGGAAAAGTTATTTTTAGCCTAAAATAGCAATGCCATGAAAAAACTGTTCTGTTTATTCGCTTTAGGATGCTTGCTCGTAGTAGCTTGCAATAATGGAAATACCCAGTCTGCCGGCCAATCGGCAAACAATAGCCAGGAAAAAGTAGATACCAGTCTGGCTAACGCATTGACCTTTGAAGAAAAGGTTCATAACTTTGGCGATATTCACGAAGGTGAAAAAGTAGAATATTCTTTCAAATTCACCAACAATGGGAAAAGCCCGGTTGTTATTCAGGATGCCATTTCAAGCTGTGGATGTACTGTACCAGAATGGCCTAAGGAACCCATTAAACCAGGTGAATCAGGCTTTATGAAAGTTATTTTTGATAGTCATGGAAAATCGGGATATACCGAAAAGGAAATCTCTATTAAAACCAACGGCAGTGAAGGTTACATCATGGGGCCTAAAATCCAGTGCAATATCCTCACTAAATAAGAGATTAAACTAATAAATCAACAAATAGATGAACATTCTAAACATTTTACTAATGGCTCCTCCGGCGGGAGGCGCTCAAGGCGGAGGCGGAATCCAAACTATCCTGTTCATTGGTGGTATGATCCTCATCATGTGGCTCTTTATGATCCGTCCTCAAACTAAAAAAGCGAAACAACAGAAACAATTTATCGAAAACCTGAAAGAAGGTGATAAAATTGTTACTATCGCCGGTATCCATGGTAAAATAAAGAAATTTAATCCGGAAGGTACTGTTCTGATCGAGGTTAGTCCGGGAACCACTTTTACTATCGAACGCTCTGCTATCAGCATGGAGTATTCAAATACTCAAAAAGCTGCTGAGACTAAATAAACTCGCTGGCTCGTTGTTTCTCGCAAAGAAGCAAAGACTAATATTAAGCAACAAAGAATTTTTATAAAAAAGCGGATATTTTTAAGAATTGAAGATTAGTTTTTGGTATATAAGAAACTAATCTTCAATTCTTAAAAACATCCGCTTTAATATTTAATACTTTCTTTGCCTCTTAATATTAACCTTTGCTTCTCTCCGAGAAAGGCGAGCCTGTGAGCAATTTTTCATACCTTTCGCTTATGTTAAAGATTGGAATCACCGGAGGAATTGGATCCGGCAAAAGCACCGTCAGCAAAATATTTGAACTATTAGGTATCCCTGTTTACTATGCAGACGATAAGGCGAAAGACATAATGATAAGGGATCAGGAATTAGTTGCTCAGATAAAAGCCCATTTTGGGAATGATGTATACGATCAAAACGGAGTATTAAACAGAAAACAACTGGGTAATATCGTTTTTAATGATAAAGAAAAATTAAAGATCCTGAACTCATTGGTACATCCGGCTACCATCAAAGATGCTGATCAATGGGCTTTAGAACAATCAGCCCCCTATGTATTGAAAGAAGCCGCCCTCCTGTTTGAATCCGAATCTTTCCATCATTTAGATAAAATTATCGGCGTTTATGCACCTCAACCACTTAGAATACAGCGCGTTATGAAACGCGATAATGTTTCCAGGGAAGATGTGCTGGCAAGAATCAATAAACAGATTGATGAAAGCATCAAAATGAAACTATCCGACTATATCATTTATAACGACGAACAAAAAATGGTCATACCACAGGTATTGGCACTCCACGAACAGCTATTGGCACTTGCCGCCTCTCAGCAAGCCTAAGTATACCGGAAGGATTGTACCCAAGCCAAAAGAAGATCAATTTTAGAAGACAGTATCCTCTTCCAGGCCAGGGAAAAAGTCTGAAGCCTGAGGTTACCTCATGGATAGCAATTTAATGCTAACCCACCCCTATTTCCTATTTTTGCAAAAAAATGGAGATTTACCATGAGTGAGGCACCTTTAGAATTAACCACTACCGCTATAGATATAATAAAAAAATTGCTGGAATCTGGCCAGGCCACCTCTCCCTATTTAAGAGTAGGAATTAAAGGAGGCGGATGTTCCGGAATGGCTTATATGATTGGCTTCGATGAGAAAGCAAGCGATGACGAGCTCTTTGAGATAGCCGGAATTCCTGTAATTATGAAAAAAGCCCACGGCATGTACCTGTTGGGAATGGAAATTGATTATCAGCAGGCAGAAGATACCCGGGGATTTGTATTCAGAAAAAAATAAGCATCAACATAATTAAAAAATAAAACCTCTCTCTACATGGTAGAGAGAGGTTTTTTTATGTATCAAACATTATTTCAGTTGATCTTACTTAGTAGCAGGAGCAGCTTTTTTAGCTGATACGTCTACTGATTCACCTTCATTTGCCAGTTGGTTGTTCTTGTCGAAATCTACCAATACCGGAGCAGCAACGAAGATAGAAGAATAAGTACCGGTAACAACACCCACTAACATTGCGAATGCGAATCCGCGGGTTACTTCACCACCGAAGATAAAGAGAATCAGGATGGTCAGGAACACTGTCAGGGAGGTCATAATGGTACGGCTCAATGTATCATTGATCGCTTTGTTGATAACAACATCTCTATCGCGGCCATGAGCTCCAGTTCTGAAGTATTCACGGATACGGTCGAATACAATCACGGTATCGTTCATAGAGAAACCGATAACTGTCAGGATCGCAGCGATGAAGTGCTGGTCAATTTCCAATGTGAATGGAACGAAAGAACGGCACCATGAGAATACTGCCAGGATTACCATTACGTCGTGCAGCAAAGAGAAGATAGTACCGATGGAGTACTGCCACTTGCTGAAACGGAGTAAGATATACAGGAAGATAGCTACCAGTGATAAAACGGTTGCTTTAACCGCACCGGCGCGTAAATCGTCCGAAATAGTTGGAGATACAGTTTGAGAACCAATTACATAACGGTTGTTGAATACTTCCGGAGTAACAGAAGCATCATAGTATTTTTTCAGACCGTTATAGAGTTTAGCCGCAACTTCTTTATCTACTTCCTGGTTTTGTTGTTCAACTTTATAGGAAGTAGTGATACTCAATTGGTTAGTAGAACCGATAGTTTTTACGAAAACTTCTGATTGGAACTCTTTTTCCAGTTGATCAGCCACTTCCTGTCTGTTCATTGAGTGTTCGAAACGAACAGTATAGCTACGACCACCGGAGAAATCGATACCGTGATCGAAACCATGGAAGAAAGAAGAAGCACCAGCAATCATTACGATAGCAGAGATAACATAAGCGATTTTACGTTTACCTACGAAATCGAAAGCTGCATGTTTGAACACTTTACGTGAAATTGGAGTAAAGTATTCGAAGTGTCTTTTTCTCTTCATCCAGAAGTCGGTTACCATACGGGATACCAGGATACCGCAGAACAGAGACAGGAGCAAACCTATGATCTGAGTGGTTGCGAAACCAAGTACCGGACCTAAACCGAAGTAGAACAGGATGATTGCAGTTAATAAAGAGGTAATGTGACCATCGAGTACCGGTGCATAAGAGCGTCTGTAACCGTCTCTTACAGCATCGGCATAAGATTTACCATGCGTAAGTTCATCCTTGATTCTTTCGAAGATGATTACGTTGGTATCCACGGCCATACCGATAGTGAGAACCATACCGGCGATACCAGCCATAGTGAGCGTAGCGCCCATGGAGGCCAGGATACCGAAAGTATACAGGAGGTTCAGAATTAAGGCGATGTTAGCTACCCAACCTGCGGTATTATAATATACCAGCATCAGGATGAAAATGATCACGAAGGAGATCATGAAGGATTTAGCACCAGCTGCGATAGATTCGGCACCCAGGGTTGGTCCTACAATTTGTTCCTGAACGATTTGAGCAGGAGCAGGCATTTTACCTGATTTCAGGATGTTTGCCAGATCGGCTGCTTCTTCAGGGGTGAAACTACCACTGATAGAAGAACGGCCACCTGCGATTTCCTGTTGGATAGAAGGAGCAGAATAAACGATATTATCCAGTACTACAGCGATGTAGTTGTAGCTGGCCGGATTCTTTTCATCTGCAGGTTTTAATTCGTTGGTCCATTTTCTCCATTCGTGTGCTCCGGTTGCGTCCATAGTCATGCTGATTTCAGCGCGGCCATGCTGGTCGAAGTCCTGACGGGCATCAACGATGCTTTCGCCACCGATACGGGCACCAGGAGTAGCTGGATTAACTTTAAGAATATAAACGGCGATAGGGCCATGTTTATCTTCTTTATTTTCAGCACCTAATGCGAAAACTGCATCCTTAGGCAATACGTTCTTTACTGCAGGTAATTGCAGGTAGCGATTGAAGGTAGCAGTATCTTTAGGGTAGATAGATCCTATAGAAGAAGAAGGATACAGGTTTCCACTTTGAGGATCCACGTTAGGGCGAATTAACGCAAACAGAGGATTCTCTTTTTGTGCCTGTTGCATTTGCAGGTCCCTGGTAGACGTTGCAGAATCTTTTCCTCCTTTATTAATGAAAGAGCTTAAGCTACCGGTAGTATCACCTGCTGCCTTATTTGCTGCTGTATCTACCTTAGTTGCAGTAGTAGCAGGAGCATTGGTTGGTAAAGAAAGCTTAATGGCATCGTTCAATGGATACAGGATATTCTGGTAAACTTCAGGAGAGTTTTTGTAAACATCTCTGAATTCCAGGTTTGCAGTAGCCTGTAAATATTTATGAACACGGGCAGCATTATCAACACCTGCCAATTCAACGGAGATCAGGCCTTTATTTTCATCCAGGCTGATGTTTGGTTGAGCAACCCCGAATTTATCAATACGTTTTTGCAGTACAGTGTAGGTGTTTTTGATAGCAACCTTAGATTCTCTACGAATCATATCCAATACCTGAGAATTGGAAGAGTTGAAGGTGATATCCTTTTGATAAGCATTTGCAAAGATATTTGCCAGTTTGCCCTGAGGCGCTACTTCAGCATATGCTTGCCCGAACAAAGTAACATAGTCTGACTGGTTAGTTTTCTTGAGCTCATTTGCCCTTTCCAGCGCTCTATTGAAAGCGGCGTCCTTAGATTGACCAGAAAGTGCGCGGATTACATCTTCCACGTTTACTTCCAGTACAACGTTCATACCACCTACGAGGTCTAGACCCAGGTTCAGTTCCTTCTCCTTTGCTTTGGTGTAGGTAACGTACCAAGGGAAACCTGCAATTTGCTTGCTGCTGGTACTGTCCAGAATCTCTTGTCTCCTATCCTTTACATAGCCTGTTAATGTATCAGAGTAGAAGCTTTGAAGCTCTTGACTGCCCGGATATTTCTTTTCAGGTGTAGGGTACTGTTTAGCCACATCGTTTTCGGCCTGCTGGTCTATCTTCTTCTCATAGTTCCGCACCAAAAACGTGAAGGACAATTGGTACAAAGAGATAAGGATCAGTGCGATGGCAAAAAATCTTACCAGTCCTTTAAGTTGCATACTGTTTGTTTCGGGTTTATAAAAAAAAATTTTAAGAGTTGCAAAGATAGAATTTAAATCGATATATTAAAGTCCTTGTTAAAAGAGGTGCAAAATCAATACAAGCCTGCTTTTCAGATTTGCCGGCGTTCTTTTTTAGCGTTCTGCAGATCCTGGATTCTGGTCTTTATTTTAGAAAATTCCTTTGCTTTACAATCACTAATAACGACAAATATATGCAAACCCGACATTATCCGGCAACAGATAATTTTCTGGAAGCTTTGCTGAAAAGTCAATTTACCAGATTAGGACCTGTTTTTAGTGACCCGGAAAAATACAGATTGCAAATAATTTATACCCGGATTGACCGTAATGAGTCGCAGGAGCCTCAATTTACTGATTATCATTATGGTGTAGATCCTGACACCTACTTTTATCCTGCGTCAACTGTCAAATTGCCGGCAGCTGCCCTGGCATTGGAAAAATTAAATGATCTGAGGATTAATATCTCCCCGGAAACCCCTTTCTATACCGCCCCCCTCATGGGAGTAAATACCGGGGTACACAGGGATATTACCTCTCCTAACAGATTGCCCAGTATAGCCAATTATATCAGGAAAATTTTTCTGATAAGCGATAACGATGCCTATAACAGGCTTTATGAATGGCTTGGGCAGGAACATTTTAATAAAAGATTATGGGAGATGGGGTATAGGGATGTTCAGATCCGGCACCGGGTAGGGTTACCCTTACATGAGGAGGCCAATAGGTGGACGAACCCCGTTAGTTTTAAACTTGAGCAAAAGATCTTATATCAGCAACCTGCCCAGTATAGCCGTTTGTTGTTCCCTCAAAGATCTGATCTGGCCGGAGAAGCCTATTACAACCATCTGGATAAGCTGGAAATGCAGCCGATGGACTTTTCGCACCGGAACAGATTGCGCCTCACCAGCTTACACCAAATATTAAGGAGCATAATTTTTCCGGAGGCTGTAACAATTCCGCAACGTTTCCGTTTAACAGATTCAGATTACCGTTTTTTGTATCGAAGTATGTCGGCCTATCCAACTAAGGAATATCCTGGATATGATCCAACGCTATATCACCAGGCTTATACCAAGTTTTTGCTTTATGGAGGACTGAAAACACAGAAAATACCTGATCATATCAGAATTTTTAATAAACCTGGATGGGCATACGGATTTTTAACTGATACAGCTTATATTGTGGACCTTGCAAAAAAAACAGAGTTCCTTTTATCAGCCAGTATATTCGTGAATACCAGCGGTATTTTGGGAGACGACCATCAGGCATTTGAAGAAATAGGCAAACCATTTCTTCAGGCCCTGGGAGAAATTATTTACACAGCAGAAGTGAATCGGCACCGAAATATTTTACCAGACCTGTCACGTTTTCACCTGCCAATCGACTGAGAAATAAAAAAACAACTGTATATAACACAAAAACTGAGAGCTAATGCTAACCAAGAAAAATCGCGTATGGGGGATAGTAGCCCTGTTGACAATCGCTATCGGGTTTTCTTCCTGCTTAAAAAACAAGAATGATTTTACCCCAAGCAGACCAATGGCTTCTATCTGGTTTATGAATGTATCAAATATCGCTGTTGATCCACAATTCTATGACAATGATCAGAAAGTAAGCGATAGCACCATTTACTATAATTTTTATTCCAGATATTATGTGTATGGTGGATTACATAAGTTTGAACTGAGAAAGAAAGGAAGTGACAGTGTAATCGTTACTAATACTACGAATTACGACTCTACAGCTTATTATAACTTCCTGATATTTGGTTCTACACCAGTGAGGGCACTGGCAGTTAAATCTGATTTTACAGGAGTAGATCTGAATAAGATCAACATCCGCTTCTTAAACCTGAGCCAGGATGCTGGTCCGGTAGATGTTTACGTTGGCAATGAGAAAATCGACAGCAACCGTACTATGCTGCAAAACCCTACCAGCGAAGAATCTACCCGTTTCAAACAGTTTACCAACTTCAGTATAAACGACAGGGTGACTATTAAAGCCGCCGGAACTGAAACTGTATTAGCTAACAGCGCAAGTTTGTCTGTTGGTTACTTAAACTATGGAGCAGTATATACTATCTACCTGTATGGTTCTAAAGCCAGCACAGGTACCGATAAATTAGGCGTTAATGCCTTCCTGAGCTACTGGCAATAAAATAAATTGAAATAAATTTTTCAGAAAAGGATGTATCAATAAAAATTGATGCATCCTTTTCTTTTATACAGAATGAGTTTAAAATCACTTTCTATCCTTTCTTCAAAATAAAAAATCACCCTCAAAGGGGCTATATACCTAAGTCTTATTCCTTGTTACTCCAAAGAGACAAATTGCTTAGAATATCTACTTTTTTTGTGTAGGTTTGTCCCCTGTCAATTCAATCATAATAAAAACATGAATCAACTAGCAGATAGGCTGTCCAAGATTTCGGAGCCTCAAACCATCAAAATGTCTAAACTCGGACGCGAGTTAAAAGCACAGGGCATTGATGTTATAGATCTTAGCATCGGCGAACCTGATTTCGATACACCCGCCTACATCCGTGAAGCAGCGAAGAAGGCTATCGATGACGGTTATACCCACTATACCCCAGTTGCAGGCTACCTGGATGTAAGACAAGCAGTAGTGCATAAGTTGAAACGCGACAATGGCTTAACTTATACTCCGGAACAAATCGTGGTAAGTACTGGTGCCAAACAATGTCTGGCTAACGTGGTATTGAGTGTTGTAAACCCAGGAGATGATGTACTCATCCCCACCCCTTATTGGGTTTCATATTCAGAACAGGTAATTCTGGCTGAAGGAAATCCGGTATTTATTCCTGGTACACTGGAAAATAATTACAAGATCACTCCAGAACAATTAGAAGCAGCTATTACGCCTAAATCTAAGTTGTTCATGTTCTCCTCCCCTTGTAATCCTTCTGGTGCTGTATATTCTAAGGAAGAATTGGCAGGCTTGGCAGCAGTTTTTGCGAAGCATCCTCAGATCTACATCATTTCTGACGAAATCTACGAATACATCAACTACGAAGGTAAACATGAGAGCATTGCACAGTTTGGAGACCTTATCAACCGTACCATTGTTATTAATGGTCTGAGTAAAGGTTTTGCAATGACTGGCTGGCGTCTTGGTTATTTAGCGGCACCTCTTCACATTGCTAAGGCCTGCGATAACATCCAGAGCCAGTTTACATCTGCAACCTGCTCTATCACCCAACGCGCTGCTATCACTGCACTGATGGGCGATCTTACTACTGTTGATGAAATGGTGGCTGAATTTAAAAAACGCCGTGCTTTCGTTAACAAAGCCCTGAATGAAATTCCAGGTCTGAAAGTAAACAACCCGGAAGGTGCATTTTATATGCTGCCGGATGTGAGCGTGTATTTCAACAAATCGTACGAAGACATTCATATTAAAAATGCTGATGATCTGAGTATGTACTTATTGAATAAAGCTCACGTTTCTGTAGTTACAGGTAGTGCATTCGAACAACACGAGTGTATCCGCCTTTCATATGCAAACAGCATGGAAAAACTGGAAAAAGGTATCGAGAGAATAAAAACCTGGCTGGCTAAACTCCAATAATCGATCCTCTATATTATACTGGCAGCAAAGGAATGATTCCTTTGCTGCTTTAGTTTAAAAATTTTAACTATATATGTAATTTTATTATATTTGTGCGCTTAACGCAGAAAGATGGACCAGAAGTTTCTATATATAGCAATTGCAATAGGCGCAGTGGCGATTATTTACCCAACTGTAAAAGACCTATTTAAGAAGAATAAATCAACAGGAAC
This sequence comes from Chitinophaga silvatica, assembly GCF_003419895.1. Classification (GTDB taxonomy): domain Bacteria; phylum Bacteroidota; class Bacteroidia; order Chitinophagales; family Chitinophagaceae; genus Chitinophaga; species Chitinophaga silvatica. Next base: position 208,785 of record NZ_QPMM01000010.1, read on the forward strand.
CAAAGACGAGGAAAAACCTGGTACACCAAATCCTGCGGTACTTCCCCTACAATTACAGGCTTACGAAAGATTGTCTTTATATGTAGATAGGATCACCCCTCAAAGCCTTATAGGACGTATTTACATCCCGGGTATTACGGCTGTTGACATGCAAATAGCCATGGTACAGCAAATCAAAGCAGAATACGAACATAATGTTACCCAACAGATCTATGTTTCTGCCATGACCTGGGAAGCAGTAAAAACGCTGAAAGAACAAACTATTTCCGTTATAAACCAGGTAGCCGTTCAACTTCCTCCCGATGCCCCGGCGCTGGAATTAAATAAACAAATACTGGAAGTTTTCCTGCAGGCAGGAGAATCTCCGGCCGAATTAACTGCTCAAATAATTAACGCAGAAGCTAAAAGAATCATGCGCTAATTTATTTGATGGTGATTACTTCATTCAGCAGATAGCCCCGACCGTTAAAATGAATATATAAAGGTTTACCAAAATACCAGGCAACACCTGGTGTTTTTTCGTGTACCTGTATATGTAAATGTGGTTCTGTACTGAATCCGGAGTTACCAACGCATCCCAGGGGTTGTCCTTTTGTGACATAATCTCCTTCTCTTACAACAATGCTGTTCATTTTCAGGTGAGCCATAAATACATTAAAGGTGGGTGTTTCCAGCACTATCTGGTTGGTATTTTTAGGTCCACGGTTCATGTTTGGCGGAATATTATCGGGGTTGCTGCTCACAGCCCTGGCCACCAGTCCATCACATGGTGCATAAATCGTATCGTTATAGATTTCATAGTCGGCCAGGTTTTTAGAGAAAATCTTATCTGCCCTGCCTCCAAATTTATTGAGCTTTACAATGTCCATTGCATAAACGGCTCCCCTCAAACTAAAATGAAATAAGTTTGTCGGCAGCCCTTTACCGCCCTGTAAGACGAAATAACGCCCCGGCTTAAACGGAAATGCTAACTCAACAGTCTTAGGCTTGCCGGTAGTTCCTGTAAAATATAGGACGATCAGGACTAATAAAACACCTGAGATCAGCAGGTTTGTAACTTTCTTCCAACGTGACAATGGCCTGGCGGAATGATCGTGCTTTCTGGCCAGATAACTAATACAGAAGATTAAAATTAAAGCCCCGAAAAGGTATTTTGTATAGATGGAAATATATACCCAAACCCCAAACAGATAAAGGAATACACATAAGGTAAGCCCTAAGAACAAATAGGGGTAGGTATACTTCAATGGGCGATTCCCGGCCTTCCATACCAGATGTAAGCTAAAGCCTGCCAATAACAGCGTGATTCCGATTAACGTATAAATGATCATAGGATGCGTCGAACTTTCTCACAAAATATAGATATTTTTCTCACTGGCGAAGTACCATAATATTTGTAACATTGCAACGCTAGTTTTTGATACTATGGAAAAGACCATTCAAACCGATTCAGGGATAGAAATTGCACCATTATATACTCAGCCGGTGCCAATGGAAGAGCGCCCGGGCGTTTTTCCCTTTACCCGTGGCATACATGCTACGATGTACCGCGATAAGTTATGGACCATGCGCCAGTATGCCGGGTTTAGTACAGCGGAAGCCTCCAACGAACGTTATCACTACCTGCTGAGCCAGGGGGTGATGGGTTTAAGCGTAGCATTTGACCTTCCTACCCAGATCGGTTACGATTCAGACCACCCTATGTCTGAAGGCGAAGTTGGAAAAGTGGGAGTAGCTATCGATTCACTGGAAGATATGGAGAGGTTGTTTAAAGGCATTAGCCTGGAACAGATCTCTACCTCCATGACCATTAACGCCACCGGGTTTATCCTGCTCGCCCTCTATATCGCCTTAGCCAAAAAGCAGGGGGCAGATATCAAAAAGATATCAGGAACCATTCAAAACGATATTCTGAAAGAGTATGCTGCCAGAGGAACCTTTATCTATCCTCCACAGCCCTCTATGCGTATTATTACAGACATTTTTGCCTTTTGTAGTAAAGAAGTACCAAAATGGAACACTATTTCTATTTCAGGCTATCATATCAGGGAAGCAGGTTCAAATGCCGTTCAGGAACTGGCATTTACACTGGCTAACGGTAAAGCATATCTGAAAGCTGCAATTGCTGCAGGTTTGGAGATCAACGTTTTTGCAAAACGCTTAAGTTTCTTCTTTAATGCTCATAACCATCTGTTTGAAGAAGTAGCCAAATTCCGGGCTGCCAGAAGAATGTGGGCAAACATCACTTCCGAACTGGGCGCCACAGATCCTAAGGCCCAGATGCTGAGGTTCCATACTCAAACCGGTGGTAGTACCCTAACAGCCCAACAACCTCAAAATAATATTGTGAGGGTGGCCATTCAAACTATGGCTGCAACCCTGGGTGGTACCCAATCATTGCATACCAACGGCTATGATGAAGCCCTCTCCCTGCCTACTGAGGAAGCCGCACGTATAGCCCTGCGCACCCAACAAATTGTTGGGTATGAAAGCGGCATTGCCGATACAGTTGATCCACTGGCCGGCTCTTTTTATGTGGAAGCCCTTACCAATGAGGTAGAAAGCAAAGCCTGGGAGCTTATTAATAAAATTGATGCGATGGGTGGCGCTGTAAGTGCCATTGAGCAAGGGTTTATACAGGATGAAATAGCTCGTAGTGCCTATAAATATCAGCAGGAAATTGAGAATAATGAAAAAATAATCATTGGTGTTAATAAATTTACAGCCGCTGATCATGTTACACCAGAAGTTTTCAGAATAGATGATAGTATCAGAATCATTCAGTCTGAACGCTTAAAGTCATTACGTGAGCGTAGAGACAACGATGCTGCAAAAGCCTCTCTCCAAGCAATCAGAGATGCTGCCAATGGCACCGCCAACCTTATGCCTCCGGTAATATCAGCAGTCGAAAACCTATGTACCCTCGGCGAAATCGCCGATGTACTCAGAGAAATCTGGGGAGAGTATAAATAAAATCATTGTAAGCGTATTAACAAACAAATGAGCTTAATCTATTACAACAACTGTCCACTTTGCGGTTCATCGCAAATCCATGAAGTATTGACTGCCAAAGATTATACTGTATCTAAGGAATCATTTGATATCTTTCATTGCGGAGGGTGCAGTGGACGTTTCACACAGAATGTACCAGATAGCGCAAATATTGGCAAGTACTATCAATCGCAGGAATACATATCCCATTCCGAAACCAAACAAGGACTGATCAATCGCCTGTATCACAGTGTCAGAAAAATTACCTTGCGCTCCAAACATAACTGGGTACGCCATTCCACCAGCCTTAAAACCGGGAGCGTATTAGACATTGGGAGCGGAACCGGAGCATTTCTCCATTATATGAAACAGGCCGGCTGGGAAGTAACAGGACTGGAACCGGATGAAATTGCGAGAAAAAATGCCAAAGAAATTCATCAAATAGATGCCCGACCTATAGAAGAGCTTTACTCACTACCTCCTCAACAATACGATGCCATCACCATGTGGCATGTGCTGGAACACGTTCACGACCTTCACAAATATCTGGATCATCTTCGTACCTTATTAAAGCCTGGAGGTTCTCTCCTGATTGCTGTTCCAAACTATACCTCCGTTGATGCCAGCTTTTATAAAGAATTTTGGGCGGCGTATGATGTTCCAAGACACCTATACCACTTCAGCCCTTCTTCCATGGAGCAACTATTATCTCAACATAATTTAAAACTGATAAAAAAACATCCAATGGTGTTTGATGGGTTTTATGTGAGCTTGCTGAGTGAGAAATATAAAACCGGCAAAAGCAGGCTATTCGCAGGCTTCTTCCATGGTTTACGCTCCTACCGTAAAGGTTTGAAAAATGTAGATTTATGTAGCTCTATCGTTTACGAATGTAAATTGTAGATTGATTCTATAAAAAAGTAAGAGGCACCAAACTATATTTGATGCCTCTTACTTTTTTTATTTAGAGCAATACTTTATCCTTTCAATTTCATTTCATCAATCAACCTTGTACAGCCGGCATATTTATCGACGATAAACAATACATAGCGTATGTCTACCATGATGTTTCTACAAATAGAAGGATCATAATTGATATCACTCATGGTACCTTCCCAGGTGCGGTCGAAATTCAATCCAACCAATTCTCCGTATGCATTTAATGCAGGGCTGCCAGAGTTACCGCCGGTAGTATGATTGGAAGCAATAAAGCAAACAGGCATTTTACCATTTACGCCATATCTTCCATAATCTTTCTTCTTATAAAGTTCAATCAGTTTTGCCGGTACATCAAATTCATAATCTCCCGGTATATATTTTTCCATTACCCCATCCAGGTAGGTATAGTAATCATAGTTGACAGCATCACGAGGACTATATCCATCTACCTTTCCATAAGTTACTCTTAAGGTAAAATTGGCATCGGGGTAGAAACGTTTTTTACCGGCAAATACATCCATCTGTGCCTGCATATAGGTACGTTGTAATGAGTTTACTTTTGCCTGCAGAGTGCTCAGTGGTTTACTAACCTGATCTACATACGTATTGCGAAGTGCCATTGAAAATTTAATTGCCGGATCTTCTTTTAATTGTGCGTACACATTGGCGTAAGGCTGCTCCAGTAACTTCGATAACTGATCATAGGATGCTAAGGAAGAAGTAAATAATATGTTGGTGACAGCACGACTATCATTATTATTTTCCCTCCATATTTGCGCATAACTACCGCCCCTGAAGGCCGCAGGAACGCCTTTGTTATAAATTCCAAGCAGCTCAACACAAATATCACGGTCTACGCCTGCATTGTAGTTCTGATAGAATGACTTCATTTCGGTAAGAAACTTCTCCTTGAGCTGGGCATATTGATTTGCACCCTTATCATTTACAGAATTGAGAAAAGCAATGGTTTTGTCTGATACATCAAAGAGTTCTACATGCTTTACCAATTCGCTGTAGTAATCGCGGGTCTGAGCATAGGGTTGAATCTGGCGATAATAGCTATTGAGCGAATCCAGTACTCCGGCATATTGTTCTTTCAGTGCAGGATTTGCATTCAGCAATTCTTTATAGGAAGCTTCGTAGCGAAGTTTTTTGCCAATGCCATCTGTAGTTTTTACACCCTGCATTTCTCCCATCCACTTTTTCCAGTAGTTGGCGGTATTGGCGAATTTGGCAGCGTACTGAATTTTGATCTGTGGATCTTTACGCATGTACCCATCCATGATTTTCAGGGCAGCATCTCTCATTTCAACTTTTGCGGCATCCAAAACCTCCACAGTTTGTTTCACCGCTTCAGAAGGTAAGTATTCGGTAGTACGGCCAGGGAAACCCAGAACCATGGTAAAATCGTCTTTCTTCACTCCCTTCATGGAGATAGTCAACGCATATTTAGGCTTTAAAGGCACATTATCCTTCGAATAAGGAGCAGGTTTACCATCTTTACCGGCATAGATTCTAAAGAGGCTAAAATCGCCTGTATGACGTGGCCAAACCCAGTTATCGGTATCCGATCCGAATTTACCGATAGAAGAAGGAGGAGCTCCTACTAATCTGACATCGCGATAAGTTTCGGTTACAAACAGAAAGTATTGATTTCCTTCAAAAAAAGGTTTGATTAATATTTCCTGCCAGCTTTCTTTCTTAGTAGTTTCCTTTATTTCGTTTAAACGTTTGTCGATCGCTGATTGGCGCTCACTTTCGCTCATGCCGGGCTTTACATCTCTCAACGCTGCTTTGGTTATATCATCAATCCGAACTATAAATGTTGCAAACAGGTCGGGATTTACTAATTCTTCATTTAAAGATTTAGCCCAAAAACCTGCTTCCAGGAAGTTATTTTGTAAGGTAGAATGTTTTTGAATGGAGCCGTATCCGCAATGGTGGTTCGTTAGTAAAAGGCCTTGTTCTGAAATTACTTCAGCAGTACAAAAGCCACCAAAACTGACGATAGCATCTTTCAGGCTACCTTTATTGATACTGTAAATATCTGCGGCAGTGATTTTCATGCCCATTCCCTTCATTTCCTTCTCATTAAGGCCGGAAAGCAGCTGAGGAAGCCACATCCCCTCTGTAGCAAAAGTGCAGTGGGATATCAACAGGAATACCACTACCAGCACTGGCTTCACGATTCGTTGCAACATATCTTAAATTCTTTTTATAAAAAAGGCAATTTACTACAATTCGTGCGACTAGCCTATGATATCCATCATTCATCGATACAATGCCCCTATTTACAGACTATTTGCTGACAATCTGATTGGAATGCGCCACCTTCATCCAATATTTATTTTACGCCATGTTCCGGTTAAAATCTTCGGTAGTAATAATTCATATTACGGGGTGGCTAATCTGTCTGAGCTTACCTTTGTTATTTATTAGCGGGCAAACAAATGATAGTAGGGCCTTCTCAATGTTGCGCTCTCCTAACTATCTGATTTTTCTGCTTACCTACATTGCAATATTCTATTTTCATTCAACTGTTTTATTTCCAAGCCTTTTCTTTAAGAAACAATACCTGCTTTATGGTTTATCGGTCTTATTGTTATTGATGCTTGTAAATTTTCTGCAACCCTTCGATCACCTGGTTTCGCAATTAAGGCCACCCAGGAGACCTCCGGGATCTGAATGGTTACCACCCGGGCCTCCTATGCCAGGAGCAGATCACAGGCCACCTGCACGCTTAGATTTTGTAAGCGACTTTCTGTTTCTGCTTACCATTTCACTTAGCATTGCCACCGAAACAACACATAGATGGCGACAAACGGAGAAACGGGCACTGTTTGCGGAAACCCGTAAAACACAGGCTGAATTATCTTTTCTCAAGGCACAGATAAATCCTCATTTTCTATTCAATACATTAAACAATATTTATTCCCTTGCCATGACGCATAGCGAACATACAGCTACCAGCATCATGAAACTCTCGAACATGCTTCGTTATGTAACGGAAGAAAGTAAAGGAGATTTTGTATTGCTCGAAAATGAAATAGATTGTTTGAATGATTATTTAGATCTGCAAAAGCTTAGGCTAACCTCTAAAACAATTGTTAGTTTTTCTATTACAGGAAATCCAGGCATCAAGAATATTGCACCATTGGTATTGCTTCCATTTCTTGAAAATGCATTTAAATATGGGGTAAGCAACCACGAAGCATCAGAAATTAATATTGTGTTGGACTGCCAGCAAAGTACCATCTGTTTCTTCTGTACCAATAAAATATTCAGAAGTCAGCAAGACAAAAACAGTACGGGTATCGGTATTTCCAATACCCGTCAGAGGTTAGATCATTTGTATGGCAACAGATATACTTTAGATATTAATTCCGCTAACGGAATACATAATGTTTCTTTACTACTACCCTCATAATTAAAAAATATGGAGATCAGATGTATAGTAATTGATGATGAACCACCTGCTTTGCAGGTTATGAGCAGGTATATAGAGCAGATTCCATATCTGAAACTTTTAAGAACCTTTGACGATGCAGTATCGGCCACTAACTACCTGCAATCAAAGCCGGTAGATCTTCTGTTTCTCGACATCCATATGCCCGATATAAATGGGATGGACCTTGCCAGAAATTTATGTAGTTCGCCTATGCTGATTTTCACAACGGCATACAAGCAATATGCCTATGATGGCTTCGAACTTGCAGCCGTTGACTACCTCCTTAAACCCATTCCATTTGCCAGATTTGAAAAGGCAGTAGTGAAGGCACAGGCAAGTTTTCTTCAACAACAGTTCCCGCCTGCTATCGAACATATCTTCGTTTATTCATCCTATCAACATATCAAAATTCCCCTTCATGAAATCATCTATATCGAAAGCCTGGAAGATTATCTGAGAATTCACTTAGCAACACAGCCACCAGTGCTAACATTGATGACATTAAAGAAAATGCAGGAAAAATTACCACAGGAACGTTTTAAGAGAATCCACCGCAGCTATATTGTGGCAGTAGATAAAATCCGATCAGTAGTAAGTCGTAAAGTTAAATTGCAAAATACTACTGAATTGCCGGTGAGTGACAGTTACGGAGACTTTATCCGAAATTGGAAGCAGCAATAACTTCCTCTTCCTGGTAGCTGGCAACAGATACATTTGAATCGAGTTTTACCAGAAAAGTATCAGTAGCATCCGTGCATCCAAGCAACAGGCAATCTCCCAAAATACAATGCAAAATCAATGGTCCTGTGTAGTACAGGATTGCAACTTCATGGTGTTGTTTTTGTTCTATATTGGATTTAATAATTCTGAACTGATGCTTTACAAAAGATAACTGTATCAAGCCCAGAGTATCCCAGGTATCAGGAATCAGTTGATTCAATTCTTTTACATATAATCCGATGGCAAATCCAACTTTATAATGTAATGAGTTTGCTTTAGGTTGATTTGTTACCAGTTCTGCAAAAGTCGTAAGATTGCCATCAGGATTATAGACTTGTGATTGCATTTGAAACTCTATATACGAGTCGTCAAACACCTGTTTTGCAAATCTGCCGGGTGTAGAATTGTTTATTGTTTGCTTAAATACTAAGCTGATTATAGGTTTACTCATTATCCTGCAACATAGATATTGTGAACAAGATCGTAGCCTCCGGCATCATTGGCAGTAACAGTAGCTAATTCCGCAGCCAGTGAATCGCCGATAATTGAATCAGCTTTATTGGATGGCACACCTGTATTTTGTCCGTGCGCCGAATAAAGAGAAGTTTTATATACAGCAGTATTTATTTCATCGGGGAAAGCAATCTGTGTAGTCTTCTTCAATTTACTATCTACATATACCTGAGCATGGATATGAGTTACACGACCTTCATACCATCCCGGATAAATGGATTTGAATTTCACTTGTCCATTAGCCTCAGCATATTGGAGACCGCGACAAAAAACCAAAGCAGTATTATCCTGATTTCCTAAATAGCCTCTGTTACTGTATCCTGAATAATAGCCGTCTTTATCGCAATGCCAGATATCTACCCTGGCATTTGGCAATGGGTTACAGTTATTATTGGTGTTGAGGATATTGATAGTAATGTTGAGGGTGATACCGGTTTTACCGTCAGTAATATCTATACGTTGGATGGAAGATCCTCTGCTGTTATAGAGCGGGTAAGGCCCATCTGTTTCTTCCGGGGATACTTTACACCCACCACTTTCTTCTTTAGTATCGTTACTCTCTTTTTTACTGCAGGCATTAAGCACAACAGGAACGGCTGAAGCGCCAACCAAAAGCTGTTTCAGAAACTTTTTACGGGTGTTTTCCATCTACCATTTTTTTGATTACCATAAAGATTTTGAATATCGAACGGAATTACAAATATGATAGATCAACAGGCCAAATGTATCGGAGAATAGTTTTATGATCATTGATGCTATTCCGATCAATGATTTCATTTTGGATCGATGATTTTGTTTTAGATCGATGATTTTGGATTTAGATTGATGACATGGTTTTTGGTTGATGATTCTGTTTAGATCAATGATTCTATTATAGATCGATGATTTTGTTTTAGATCGATGATTTTGTTTTGATGAGCAAGATTTACTCACTCATCAAAACAATATCATAACACTATTTACTGATACAGGTACTTCAACGCAATGATATCATTTGAGTTGAAGGTACGGTTGCCTCCATTGGAACATGCCAGCATCCAGGAATTAGGATCGGCAGTATCAGGAGTACCAGGAATCAGAACAGCGCCAATAGTGCTTTGACCTTCATCAACCGGTGATCCTCCGCAGCTATAGGAACGATCCATATAGTCGGTATGTCTCATTCCTATACAGTGGCCAATTTCATGCTGAATCACCGAACCAACATAGAGCACATTAGGGTTTGAGCCATAGGCATACTGATTGGTGTTCATTTTGATGGTAGCATAAGGATTTCCGGTATTGGTTGGAAAACCGGAAGATCCCAGGGTGATATAACCACCGCTAGGCCCCTGGTTAAAGCCTTGGATGGTGATATCAGCAGCCCCGCTGGTTACACGTTGGAAAGTCATACGCAATGCCAGATTATTATATCTGTTAATTGCAGTATCACAGCCATCGATAAAGGCATTGCCTAATCCTGTAACTTTAATTTTAATAACCCGCGGCAAAGAAGTTACCAGTAAATTAGTCCTGTATTGCTCTGTATTGGCAACTCTAAGAACAGGACTGCTAACTTTTTCTTTAAGCTGGGATTCCGTTAACAAAATATCACCTTCCACGAGGTAGCCTTCATCGGTTTTAATAACATGATCGGTACTAAAGCCATTGGCTTTGATTTGCGCCAGGACCTCGGCGCTTACAGCATTGGGTTGTACTACATCCTGTTTGTTTGAGTTACGATTACAGGAAGTAAAAGCTAAGGCAGCTAGTAAACAGCATAATGCAGGGAGGGTTTGTTTTCTCATAGATTCAGATTTTTGGTTAAGAAAAAAAGATATGCTACACCTGTTCCTGCAAACAGGGGATTGTTAACAACAAAAAATAAATGGCAAAGCAGTAGCTGTTATGCCCTGTTCAAGCATTTACCAATAATAAAAACTAAATAAATGATACTATTTGCGGGTTATTCAGGCTCCTCAGATTTTGCTTTAAAAAACTAACGTTGCTAAATAGTGTTACAGATTGATGCTCAGATTTTGTCTATTTCTTAGTCAAGATTTCCGCTTTCAATATTACAACTTTCGTTTTATCTAAAAAAAATATTTCTACATTTTCTCACAACAAAAATTTAAATACTGTAGCTTTAATCTAACATTTTATCAACTGACTGCATGCCATACCAACCCTTCAAAATATTGTCTACATTGGTTTTCATGCTTATCTACTGTAATAGCATTGCTGCAGTAACCCAATCGCCTGCCGATTCAATTCTGCAACGTTATGCAGTTGATACCTGCAGCAGTCATTCAAATTCTAACCCGTACCTAATAAAATTTTCAACTATTCCATCTGCCAACCTACTGCAACAATATGGAAATGTGCAGTCTATAACCCGCCACCATTATATATTGCGGCAGAAACCAACTGATAGTAGCGTTGTTTATTGCTATACAGCCAATAATAATTATAAAGCAGGGTTACAGGTTTTGCAGCAGTTAGACCACTTGCAAAGTAAAGACAGTATTACCTTACAGGTGGCATATCAGGATTTAAAGGAACCGTTACAATTTTGCCGTAGACTTACGCAATCATCTCAGTATCGTGTAGGTATATACCGGGTATTAAAAAGTGATTGGAAATCATTTATAGATCAAGCGTCCGTGGTACGGGCAGATGTAATCAGAAAGCCTGTGCCGGAAATCATTATCAATACAAGTAATCTGGCTGCTAATCAGATCATTTATGCACAATCGAAGTTCCCGGAAATTACAGGAAAACGTATAGTCGTTAATGTTAAAGAAGATCTTTTTGATACTACAGATATCGATTTACATGGAAGGTTTATCAAAACCGGAAACGAATCTTCTTCCAACACTGCTCATGCTCTCATAATGGCTACCCTTATTGGAGGTGCTGGAAACAGCGGAGATAAAGGTAAGGGTGTTGCAACTGAAACATTGCTAAGCAGTAGCAGCTACAGCACCAGTCTGTTACCGGACGATAACGAGTATTATTCAGGTAACCTTATTAGTATACAAAACCATTCCTATGGCACCGGAATAGAAAACTACTACGGGCCTGAAGCAATGGCTTACGATGAGCAAACCTTTACATCAGACACAACGCTACATATCTTTTCTTCAGGCAATATTGGTAACCAAACATCAAACACAGGCGCTTATTCGGGCATTAATAATTTCGCCAATCTTTCAGGCACCTTCAAACAGGCCAAAAATATACTGGTGGTTGGAGGTACAGAGGCTTCAGGAACGGTTATGCCACTAAGTTCGAGAGGCCCGGCCTATGACGGCAGAATTAAGCCCGAAATAGTAGCATATGGAGAAGACGGTACTTCGGGGGCCGCAGCAATAACTTCCGGGGTAGCTGCGCTTATTCAGGATGCCTGGACTAAGAAGTTTGCAAACCGTGCACCCGCTGCATTAGTCAAAGCACTAATAATTAATAGTGCAGACAGAGCCTACAATGCAGGCCCTTCCTTTATAGCAGGATTTGGTACCTTAAACGCAGCAGCCGCATTAAATACTGTGCAAAGTAACCAGGTTTTTCAGGGTTCTGTAAGAAATGGACAGGTTATCTCTTTTAACGTTACAATTCCTCAGGGAACAGGAGAATTAAAAGTAACTCTTTGCTGGACAGACCCTCCTGCTGCCGTGAATGCGAACACTGCACTGATTAACGACCTGGATATTACTGCAACTACAGACAATCTGCAAACCTGGCAGCCCTGGGTATTGAACAGTTTCCCTATTGCCGATAGCTTACTACAAAATGCAAGGAGAATGAGGGATAGCCTGAATACTACTGAGCAAATTACAATACCTGATCCGGCCGGCACTGTACAGATTAATCTGAAGGGTACCAAAGTGAATAGTGCTCAGCAATTCTATATTGTATATTCCTTTCTGCCCAAACAATATTTTCACTGGTTGAATCCTGTTGAGAATATAATATTACCAGCCAATCAACAAACCACAATACAGTGGCATAGTACATTTACAGGTAGTGGAACAATTTCCTACAGTTTGGATGCCGGTAACTCGTGGAATCCTATTGCATCCAATGTAGCCCTGCAACCAGAACTGATAAACTGGAATGTTCCTGATACTTTATCTTCTGCATTAATAAAACTAACGCTAACGGATACCTCGTTTGTAAGCGATCCGTTTATTATATCTCCACGGCCACGTCTGGCCACTGGCCTTAATTGTGAGGATACTGTATTACTCCACTGGAATAAGGTGCCTGGAGCAAAAGCATACAGGATCTACCTACTAGACAATCATCAACTTACAAACTATAAACAAGTAACAGATACTAACATTATACTTTTCAAAAAGCAGTTACCTGGTAATTATTTAGCGGTAAGTCCGATAATGCAGGACGGAAAAGAAGGGCTTAAAAGCTATACTACCCAATATGAAAAACAGGGAGTGGCCTGTTATGTTGTTAGTTTACTGGCCGATAAAACAACTAACAAAGGGGTATTACTTTCATTAACGCTGGGGTCATTGTATCAGCTCGAGAACCTGCATTGGGAGCGTTTTACCTCTACTGGCTGGAAAGACCTCGGAACAGTAGCGCTCAATAATTCATTTCATTTCAACTACAATGATGAGCAATTACCAGAAGGGATTATATATTACCGGGTTAGGTTAACAACAAGCAGTGGGGCGTCTATTTATTCGGAGGCTGTAAGTGTAGTGATTTTCAATCAACATTCCTTTATTCTATATCCCAATCCTGCCTATAACAGTATTACATTATTGAATGAGGAAGCCAAAAGCAGGCGTGTAGTGATCCGGGATATGAGCGGCAGAACAGTATTACAGCGCAATATTGAGGATATACAGGAAACCATATTTCTTCAGCAACTGGCATCAGGTATATATAACTTTAGTGTTTATGAAAATGGGGTATGTGTTTTTTCAAAGCAGTTTATAAAGTTGCAGTAGGTTGATGCTGTGAGCCTGTAAAGATAAAAGTCTACGCTAATACCTTCTAAATTAGGTATCCAAATAAAAGAGGGCTGACCAAAAAATGGTCAGCCCTCTGAGTATAATTTAGTAAATAGATTACAGGTGAATTGCTTCGCCGTAAGCTACTTCGATAGCGTCTTTTACTGATTCGCTCATGGTTGGGTGCGGGTGGATAGAATCCAGCACTTCCTGGTAGGTTGTTTCCAGCTTACGAGCCACAACAGTTTCAGCGATAATTTCAGTTACGTTTGCACCGATCATGTGAGTACCTAACCATTCGCCATATTTAGCGTCGAAGATCACTTTTACGAAACCTTCGGTAGCACCGGCAGCAGAAGCTTTACCGGAAGCAGAGAATGGGAATTTACCAACTTTAACTTCGTAACCTGCTTCTTTAGCTGCTTTTTCGGTATAACCTACAGAAGCAATTTCAGGAGCGCAATATGTACAACCTGGGATGTTCATATAATCGATAGTCGCAGGTTTGTGAGCATATTTCTTTTCGTTGTAAGCGAGAGCTTCAACGCAAACGATACCTTCTTTAGAAGCAACGTGTGCAAGTGCCTGACCAGGAACCATGTCACCAATTGCATAGATTCCAGGAACGTTGGTTTGGTAGTATTGATCCACTACAACGCGGCCTTTATCGGTTTTGATCCCTAATTGTTCGAGGCCGATGTTTTCGATATTAGCAGCGATACCAACAGCGCTCAGTACAACATCAGCTTCGAGGGTAACCTCACCGGTCTGAGTTTTTACTTTTGCCTTAACGCCATTTCCAGAAGCTTCTACAGCTTCTACAGAAGCGTTGGTCATGATTTCGATACCTTTCTTCTTGTATATTTTTTCCAGTTCTTTGGAGATATCTTCATCTTCAACTGGTACAATGCGAGGGAGGAATTCAACGATGGTTACTTTAGTACCTAAAGTTGCATAGAAATATGCGAATTCAACACCGATAGCACCAGAACCAACAACGATCATTGATTTAGGTTGCTGAGGCATTACCATAGCCTGGCGGTAACCGATTACGTTTTTACCATCAATTTTCAGGTTTGGTAATTCACGGGCGCGGGCACCAGTAGCCAGAATGATGTGCTTGGCATCGTAAACAGTAGCTTTACCGTCTTTATCGGTAACTTCTACCTGGCCTTTTGACTTCAGTTTACCTGAACCCATAATCACATCAATCTTATTCTTTTTCATCAGGAACTGAACGCCCCTGCTCATTTTATCTGCAACACCACGACTGCGTTTGATTACTGCGTCAAAATCTACTTTAGCATCAGCCACTGTGATACCGTAATCTTTGGAATGCTGAGTATATTCGAATACCTGTGCAGTTTTTAATAATGCCTTAGTTGGAATACAGCCCCAGTTTAAACAGATACCACCCAAGCTCTCTCTTTCCACTACAGCGGTTTTAAATCCAAGCTGTGAAGCACGGATAGCAGCCACATATCCGCCGGGACCACTACCAATTACGATTACGTCGTATGCCATATTGTTTAATTTTAAATTGAACTCGCCAAAGGTAAAAAATATTTCCCGCAAAGAGGCAAAGATTAATATTAAGGTACATAAGGATTTTTTTTAAAGCAAATAAGGATCGAAGCGAATGTTTTTAAGAATTCAGATAAATTTTCTCTAAACAGAAACCTTATCTGAATTCTTAAAAACATTCGCTTCGATCCTTATTCTTCTTAATATTAACCTTTGCGTCTTTGCGAGGAAAAGCGAGCTTGCGAGCTATCGAAGATCTACTACTTCAACACCAGGATATTTCTTAGCATCAAAAGTAAAAGTAGCATCAGTCAGGTCGGAATTCGGTGTGAAAGATGATATCTCATAAGTATAATGATTACCATTCTTTTCGAAAACCTTCATCTTCGCTATACTCTGTGACTTTTTGTCGATAGATACAATTACCTTGAAAATATTTTTTGACTTATCTGTCGGAGTCAACTCAATATTCTGCAATACTTTTCCCTTTTCAGTTGTTTCTCCGTTTAATTTATACAGATAATCCTTATCATAGAAGTTAGTGAACAGTTTAGCCGGCGTCATAGCTCCGCTGCTTTGATCTACGTTATTGATAGTTACTTCGTTAACGTCTTTAGCATAGGACCAGGAGGTTTTATTATCACTGATAATTTCCTGACCAGGTAAAGTCACTTTATATTTTGAACCTTTCAGGTAAACAGTTCCTTTTTTAGAATCAGTTACGCTATTATTGGCACCTTCAACTTTTAATACGAAGTTGGCAACTACTGTTTTTAAAGATTTGAATTTATTGCTAACGCCATCAAGTATTGTTTTGGCTTTAGGGTCAGAAGCAGAAGCACCTTTTGATTGAGCCATCCCGCTAAAAACAAGACCACTCAATAACATTCCGGTTAATACAAATTTCTTCATCGTAATTCTTTTTTGGTTTGTGCTAAACAAGCAGAGACAAATGCCATGCCGTTATACTTTCACTTTTTCTTTTCAGGGTGCAAAATTCAGCATAATTTCCCGAAAATGGGAATAAATTCCCAGCCTGTTAACATATTATAACAAATTATTAAGGATTTCCTGGAGCTCGCTATCGGTCTTAACCATTACCTCTCTTGCCTTACTACCCATATTTGGACCTACGATTCCGGCGGCTTCAAGCTGATCCATTAATCTACCTGCCCGGTTATAACCTAATTTCATGCGTCTTTGCAATAAAGAAGTAGAGCCCTGCTGAGTGGAAACAATTACCTGTGCAGCCTCTTCAAATAACGGATCTCTGTCGGCAATACTCAATTCCCTGCCATCAGGATCTTTATCATCCACGTATTCAGGCAGCAGGAAGGCATCAGGATATCCCTTCTGATTACCAATAAATTCGGCTACACTTTCCACTTCCGGCGTATCTACGAATGCGCATTGAAGCCTAACCAGCTCTCCGTTGAACGAAACCAGCATATCCCCCTGCCCTATCAGTTGTTCTGCTCCTCCGATATCCAGGATGGTACGGGAATCGATCTTCGATGATACCTTAAATGCTATACGTGCAGGGAAGTTGGCCTTAATTGTACCGGTAATAATATTTACAGACGGACGTTGCGTGGCAATAATCAAGTGAATACCCACTGCACGGGCCAATTGAGCCAATCTGGCAATCGGCATTTCCACCTCTTTACCGGCTGTCATAATCAAATCTGCAAACTCATCCACTACCAGCACGATAAATGGCAGATAACGATGCCCTTTAAGAGGGTTGAGCCTACGTTGAGTGAATTTAGCATTATATTCCCTGATATTACGCGTTCCCGCTTCTTTTAACAGATCATATCTCAGATCCATTTCTATACAGAGGGCATTGAGCGTATGAATAACCTTCTTCGTATCCGTTATAATTGCATCATCTTCACCTGGTAGTTTGGCTAAGAAGTGCTTCTCAATCAGTTTATATAGTGAAAGCTCTACTTTCTTAGGGTCTACCAATACAAACTTTAATTGTGAAGGATGCTTTTTATAGAGAAGTGACACTAATAATGTATTGATACCCACAGACTTACCCTGACCGGTAGCACCTGCCATCAACAAGTGTGGCATTTTGGCAAGGTCTGCTATAAAGTTTTCATTATCAATCTTTTTACCGATAGCAATTGGTAGGTCCATGGTACTGGTCTGGAATTTCTCTGAAGCCAGCAAGTGCTTTAAGGAAACTATAGATTTTTTCACATTCGGCACCTCAATACCTATAGTTCCTTTACCAGGGATCGGGGCGATGATACGAATTCCCAAAGCCGATAAGCTCAGAGCAATATCATCTTCCAGGTTTTTTATCCGGGAAATACGCACACCGGCAGCAGGAACAATTTCGTATAGGGTAACCGTTGGCCCCACAGTTGCGCTGATCTTCTGGATAGAAATATCGTAGTTTTTAAGCGTATCGATAATCTGATTCTTGTTCTTCTCCAATTCTGTGGTATCCTGTACAATGACCTTATCGGCGCTATGATTTTCCAGTAAATCGAGTGTCGGAAATTTATAATCTCTCAGATCCAGCGACGGATCAAAAGGATCTACAGGTTCCAGCGGCATTACCGGAGCAACTACTTCGATATCTTCTTCAGTATCCTGGTAGGTAGATTTGATTTCAAAAGTTACTTCTCCCCCTTTATCCTTTTTTTTAGGTTGAAGCACAGAAGCAGTATCCTCAGTTTCTTCGATATATAACAAAGGACCCGGGTCTTCCATCTCCTCTTCTTCAGTTCTGATAAGATCACTTTGCCATTGAGCCGGAGCTTCGGGTACAATCACCGGAGCCGGAACAGGTGGCATAAAAGCCGCATGAGCAGGAGGAATAGGAAGCTCCTCTTTCTCTACCAGCTGCAAAGGAGGAAGATCTTCTTCCTCAATTTCTTCGTTTATGGGTGTTTGAAGAATTCCCCCTTCCTCACGTAAACCATTTTTACGCGCCTGTTCATTTTTCTGAGGAGCAACCGGTGCAGCGGCAGCAGCAGTTCCTGCAGCGGCAACGGGAACAGGAGCCGGCGCCGGAACGGGTTTAGGAGGTTTTATCTTTTTCTCGGGCCATTTGAAGCTGAAGTTAAATTTCCAGATAAGCCAGGAGAATCCGATTACCAGTAAAAGTAAGGCAGTACCGGTTTTGCCAATAAAGCCGGAAGTCCATTTATCCAATGCATCACCTAAAGCTCCTCCCCATGGGAAGTTGTTACCACCGGCAATAAACGACATCGACATACTGATATACAGCAGTCCGAATAAAATATATTTAATGTTGCGCCATACCCGAAAGACACGGCGACCAACGATGAAGTTAACACCTATGATAAAAAAGAAGTAACAAAACAAATAGGCAGCTATGCCTACTCCGTAAAAGAAGAAATTATGTGACACATAAGCTCCCAGGCGGCCTAAGAGGTTATCAACCTTTACATCACCAAACAATAATTCTTTAGTGCTATAATGAAATATTTTGTCCTGGTCTTCTTCCCAGGTAAAGAGATAGGAAGTAAAGGCAATGAAACAATAAAGAGAAAGTAATAAGAAGAACACACCTAATACTTTGTGTGTGCGTTCATCTTTCACTAATTCTTTTACTTTAACCTCAGGCTCTTTATCTTTCTTCAGAATATCAGGATTCGGGGTAGTGCCTTTCGGTTGTTTGCTTTCCGGTTTTTCGTTTTTCAGTTTATTCTTGGACATAATTTAAATTCAGATTGTGGAACCTGGCCATTCGGGCAACTGTAGTATCCAGTGTACCATAAATTCAGGAACCAGGGGATCAATGGTTTGTTCCAGCGCACCGTATTCATCTTCTCTACAAGTATTACAACGCTGAAACAGGTGATTTAGTCCTTGAAACTGACGGACTGTGGTTAAAGAATTTCCATTTTCTCTTAAAATGCGTTCAATAGCATTCAGATTACTCGTTGCGTCTACCTGTATATCATTCGTACCGTTTATGGCCATAAACGGGCATTTAATTCTTTTTAGCTGATTCAATGGCTGGTACTTTAAAACCGAAATTGCTTCGTGGCTTAAGTTTGCTTCATCAACCATTTCAGCGGAGGTAGTTGTTCGTTTAAAAGCTTCGGGGGCATCCTCATACATTTTCGCGATCATGGTCTGTGCTTTCAAACGAATCACTGCAATTGGCTGATTACTAGCCAACAAATCCCAATATGGTTTAAGCCTTTTCGACTGTGCAGCGATCAGACTATCCGGAACACCTTCTAATTTACTTCTTATTCTGGATTGTAGATCAACTAAGTCTCTTCCGGGCAACCCCATTCCTGCCATTGATATTACAAAAGCAACAGAAGGATTGTTGGCAGCCATTAACTGGGCAACGATTGCGCCTTCGCTATGGCCAAGTACCCCTATTTTGCGTTTATTCACATCCTGGCGGGTTTCCAGGTAGTCGAATGCCGCCTGGGCATCGCTTGCAAAATTGTGGATATCGGAGGTGTCGAAATTGCCATTCGACCCTCCAACACCTCTATCATCATATCTTAAAGTAGCTACTCCGTTTTTAGCGAAGTAGTCGGCCAATACCAAAAACATTTTATGGCCGGCCATTTCATTATCTCTTGTTTGTTGCCCAGATCCTCCCAGGAGAATAACCACGGGATATTTACCAAAAGTTTTGGGTCTGGTAAAGGTTCCTGCCAGGGATACCCCTTCCTGAGTATTAGAGAATTTCACTTCTTCAGTCAGGTAGCTAAAAGGGGCTTTAGGCTCCTGTGGTCTTTTATTCAGATCACTTTTCTGGATTTCAGTTTTTCCAAAATCGGTCGGGCTCATATCCGGGCCGAAACTGGAGGTGCCTTTAAACTGTTTGGTAGCAGCATCCCATACTCCAACGTAGGCAAAACGGATATCATCTACTCTGAATAATAAAGTATCGGAACGATGAATAATGATGGTCAGATTAAATCTTTCTGCTACCGGAAGGTCTGGCAGTGTTAAAGTGCCTTTATAACCGTTGTCTTCTTTCTCAAAGTTCAGGATAATTCTTTGTTGTTCGCCGTAATATAGTTTATAGGTGCCATACCACTTTCCCTGCAAATCCATCTGCTGCTGTGCCATAGCAGTATTTCCAACTAACAAACCAATCAACAACACCCAAAACCATTTATACATATTGTTTGCTTTATGCTTTTAATTTAAGTAATCCTGATAAGAGGCAAATCCAGCCTGCGATAAAAAATACGCCACCAATTGGGGTTAGTATACCTATTAACTTAGGGATTTCATTATTTCCAATCTTAAGGGCGGTAATTGCATAAAGGGATCCTGAAAACAGGAGTATACCAATAATGAAACATCTGCCAGCCCATTCCAGGCTACTACCTGGTAAGTGAGCAAAGAGGATGCCGGTTGCAATCAATGCAAATACATGGTAAAATTGATACGTAACACCTGTCTGAAAAGTAGATACACTTTCCGGCGATACCAGTTCTTTCAGCTTATGTGCACCAAATGCACCTAAAATAACTGCCAATGCGCCTAACGCTGCTGCCCAAACTAAGAAACTTTTATGCATGATTAGATATTTTCGGTAAAGGTATCCAATGTAATATTATCGGAGGTGATAATGTGCCTGGATTGTTGGTAAAAGGGCAACCGTTCTGCCAGCTTTTTTTCTATAAACCCTGTCAGGTCTTCATCTTCCAGATCAGCTATCAGCGGGCGTTTCTGTTTTTTCCGTTTCAATCTGTCTGCCATGGTTTCGAGAGAAGGATTAATCCAGATGGTAGTTCCATGTTCGTTCATGAAGTCCATATTTTCCTGAAAGCAGGGCGTACCACCACCACAGGAAATCAGGAAATTATCCTGGAGCGATAATTCACGCAGCAGAATACTTTCTCTTTCTCTGAAGTAATCTTCTCCTTTGGTAGCGAAGATATCGGCGATTGCCATTTCTTCTGCTTCCACAATTACGTCGTCGAGGTCATAAAACGGCAACTGCCAATGATCTGCCAGTTGCTTTCCCCAATAGGATTTTCCGGCACCCATGAAGCCTAGTAAATATATTTTCATAATAAACGTAACAGTTCGAAATTATTCCGCTTGTTTGGCGGGCTGTGTCCATGCCAGGCATAGGCCATTTTCCATAATGTATTGCAAATATAACCGTGTATTTGCATCAGGTTTGTTAAAATCGGCAGTTATGAATCCTGCTACCTGATATGGAAAGGGCTGCAGGTTCATATTTGCCCGAAAATCAACTTTTCCATGGCCATACCATTTAAACATTGCTTCTTTGGCACTCCAGCAAATAGTTTTGTGTTGGAGATCATGATTTGGATCTATAAACGCCGCTTCTTCAGGAGCCAGGAATTTATGAGATACTAATTCGATCTTCGGTTTAGCCTCTTCAATATCTATTCCAACAGGTGCTTTTTTACTAACGATAGCCGCGGCATAGTCGGCACAATGCGATATAGAGAAATAATAAGTCTGACAGTTTAATACCGGTTTCTTCGTATTTGAGATGGTTATGTCGTGAATAGGAAAGTCGGGAAACAGATTTACCAATAAATACCTACCCGCGAAATGTTGTAAACGTTTATGTGGATGATGAATAGCCGGACTGATATTTACCTCTTTACGGAAAAAGTCTTCCTGCTCTGTGATCTTCCATACACCTAGCTTTGTCTCTGAGTCAATTTGTATCGTTCGTATTAATGGCATATCTTGCCAAATTAAAGCAAAAAAGCAGAAAAAAACGCTTTTAACCAATACTACACCATAAAAACAACAGCTAAAACTAAACTATACAAGCATGATTCTGTCAGACAACCGGATATTGGAGGAAATTGAAAAAGGTACGATTGTAATTTCTCCTTATGACAGGAAGTACCTGGGAACCAACTCCTACGATGTACATCTTGGCAAATATCTGGCCACCTACAAAGATCGGGTACTGGATGCTCGCAAACACAATGAAATTGAACACTTTGAAATCCCCGAAGAAGGATTTGTATTACAGCCAGGAACCCTCTATCTGGGTGTAACTGAAGAATATACAGAAACTCATGCGCATGTTCCCTTCCTGGAAGGTAAATCAAGCACCGGTCGTCTGGGTATCGATATTCATGCAACTGCCGGTAAGGGCGATGTAGGTTTCTGCAACACCTGGACTCTCGAAATCTCCTGTGCACAACCTGTAAGAGTATACGCAGGCATGCCGGTTGGACAACTAATTTATTTTGTAGTAGAAGGAGATATCGCAACGTTCTATAATAAGAAAGGAAACGCCAAATACAATGGCCGCACAATCAAACCGGTTGAAAGTATGATGTGGCGCAACGAATTCTAAATATTACAACAATTCCTGCCATGAGAAAAATTCTACTTTGCGCCTATGCCGCAGTAGCTGCCTCCGCTTGTAATACTGGTACGAGTACCAGCAAAAGCGCTGTCGACAGCACTCTCAATCAGGCATTTGCAGGCTACGAACAACATTTTATTGATGACCTCTGGAAAGCAAACCCCGATTGGGCCACCAGCGTTGGCTATCATAAATATGATAGTGTGCTGATTATACCCAACAATGCAGCCAGAGAAGCAGCTTTACAGTTTGCCGGCCGGCACCTGGATTCACTTAAATCCTATAATCCGGATGCCCTTACCGATGCCAACAAAATTGACTTCCAGTTAATCAACAATTTCCTGGAATCTGTAAAATGGAGCATCGATACGGAGAAAAATTATATCTGGAATCCTTCAAACTACAATGTAAGCGGAACATTTGCTTTCATTCTAAATGAAAACTATCAACCATTAGAACAAAGGCTCCGCAGCTTTGCAGCAAGACTTAATAATGTTCCGGCATACTACGAAGCTGCTAAATCACAGATTAGCAATCCGGTACCAGAACTTACTACCCTGGCTATTGAGCAGAATCTCGGAGGTTTATCTGTTTTCGAAAAAGACTTCGCAGATTCTCTCCGCAAAACCACTATTCCGGCAGCCGAACAGGCCAGCATGGTGGCTCAGGCTAAAGCAGCGGTAGGTGCTATAAACTCGTATGTAAACTGGCTTAAGGCATTAAAACCTGAAAATCCACGCAGCTTCAGATTGGGTAAAGACCTGTATGATCAGAAATTCAGGTACGACATTCAGTCTGCTTATACAGCCGGTCAGATATTTGATTCCGCCATGGTTCGCAAAGCCTATGTACATAAAGAAATGGCGCGGATCAGCAGGGAATTATGGCCTAAGTACTTTGGTAATAAAGCAATGCCGGCAGATTCTTTGGAATTGATTGGTGCAATGATAGATACTTTATCTGCCAACCATGTAAAACCTGAAGAATTTCAGACAGCCATTGAAAAGCAATTACCAACTCTTATCAGCTTTATCAAAGAAAAAAATCTTCTTTATATAGATCCATCAAAACCGCTGGTGGTGCGTAAAGAGCCAGCATATATGGCAGGAGTTGCAGGTGCTTCCATCAGCGCGCCTGGCCCTTATGATAAAGGAGGAAATACTTATTATAATGTTGGAAGTCTTGAAGGCTGGCCTAAAGATAAAGCAGAAAGTTACCTGAGAGAGTACAATCACTATATTCTTCAGATCCTTGATATTCATGAAGCAATCCCAGGACACTACACTCAGCTGGTATATTCCAATCAATCGCCAAGCCTCATTAAATCGATCCTTGCCAATGGTGCTATGATTGAGGGTTGGGCTGTATATACTGAGCAAATGATGTTGGAAAATGGATATGGTAATAATGAACCTGAAATGTGGCTGATGTGGTATAAATGGAATCTTCGCACCGTTTGCAATACTATATTGGATTATAGTGTGCATGTTAAAAACATGAGCAAAGAAGAGGCTATTCATTTATTAACAAAAGAAGCATTTCAACAAGCAGCAGAAGCAGAAGGAAAATGGAGACGTGTAAGCGTGACCAGCGTTCAGCTGACCAGCTATTTCACTGGTTACAAAGAAATTATTGACCTGAGAACTGCATACCAAAAGCAGGAAGGTGCCAATTATAGCTTAAAGGCTTTCAACGAGAAGTTCCTTAGCTATGGAAGTGCGCCGGTTAAATATATTAGTCAATTAATGTTAAAACATTAATACTGTTCTTTTTAATGTGGAGGCCGACTAAAAAGTAAAAAAGTGCTTTTTGGTCGGCCTTCTTTTTTGGGTTATAAATTTCAGTTTTGTTGATTCGAGTACCGTGTCGGCGCCTTTAAATCTCTAAAAATGTAGTTTTAAACAGTCTTCTACTTGTTAACGAGATGATATCTCAACTGCGTTTCCTGGAGAGAAATCTGTGCACCAGGATTTCCTGAAAGATCCTGGTGCACAGATCAATAGCGTTTTTCACTAAAGTCTTACGTTTTTTAATCCTTTAGTGGCACCGGAACAACTTCATCGATGTTATGGGTACCTTCCTTTATCAGAACCAGGTTTCCGTTATCACCCATTTAAAGATCCCGGTGCACAGATCAATAGCGTTTCAATAAAGCCTTACGTTTTTTAATCCTTTAGTGTCACCGGAACAACTTCATCGATGTTATGGGTACCTTCCTTTATCAGAACCTGGTTTCCATTATCACCCATTTTAAAGTCAATCAGGTATTTATTAATCTTTGACAGCAAATTAAACTCGATTTCAAATATATCCGAGGCTTTCCAATAGCCTCTTAATGCATACAGATGGCCTGAATGGGGATCCTGATAAAATTTATAGGCGACCCCAATTCCTAAAGGATAGACGACGGTTGGCTCCCCAATTTGTTTTAACATCAGGGACAGACTTCCTTTTTGCGATATAATTTCGGCGGTTTCGATAGCTAAACTATTTGTGGGAAAAGTGATTATTTTATTAAACAGCTTGTTTTGCTCAGTAGCGCTGGAAATATACCTGGGAGTATCGATCACCATTTTTGCCGCTTGAAGTTCCATTTTTTTCAAGGCATTAAACGCTACAGGATCACTTTTCAATTTCTTATCAGGGTGTAGTGAATGACCAATAATTTCACCAATCTGTTCCTTCTGATCATTAGTAATGCCACCTGCCGTTTGTACGATAATTGCATTATGAATGGAATCGATATGTACTTTTTGACTGCCTCTGCCTTCCATATTGATGCTACCATCCTCGTCGATCCAAAAGCCATAGCCGTAGCCGTCTCCATTTGGAAATACCGTGTTCATTGATTTGGCTTTCTTTATCCATTCCGAAGAAACAATTGACTTATTATTCCATTTACCATTGTCTAACAACAGCTGACCAATTTTAGCCAGGTCATATGGTTTCAAAGCAAGATCCCCCCAGCCATAATTAATACCACGGCTATTTTTCGACCAATAAACGGACTTTATCCCTAATTCATTAAAGAGGTATTTTTTGGCAAAATCTTCAGGAGATAATCCGGTTGCCCGGTAAATAATTTCGGCCAGCAAGTAATAATTGCAACTGCAATAAGAGAATTGCTGACCAGGATTAGCTACAAAAGGAATATTGAAAATGAATTTGGGCCAATTATTTGTTGGAAAAAATTCATGCAACAGACTATCTTCATTTGAAAAGCCACAATCGAAACCCGACGTCATGGTGAGTAAGTTTTTGATAGATAAAGTTTCAAAACCCTTAGCAGTTAATTTGACCTCTGGAAAAAATGAGGACACCAATTGATCTTCATTCTTGATAAAACTTTTGTCTATGGCGATGCCAATAAGGAGTGATGTTATGGATTTTGTACAAGACGCCAGGTCATGGCGTAAATTTGAGCGAAAGGGATAAAAATAAGCATCCAGTATGACTTTCTTATTCCGTACAATTAACAGGCTATGAATATTTACTTTGTTTTCTTTTACATAAGTAAAAATCTCACTTAAACCTTTTGAAGAAAAACCTTCGTTTTCTGGTGTGGAGAAAGCAAGTATTTCCTCCGGGGTCAACGGTTTAGAAACCTGTGTTGTTTGTGAAAAAATCAGCACTGTTTTAAACAACAGTAGTAGTAATAGGGTAATCCTCTTATAATGGAAATTGTTCATAAGTATCATTTAATATATGTACGAAGATAAAAAAGGCTATTTAAAAGCACTTTTTGCTTTTAAATAGCCTTTTTTTGTCTTTATACTTGCGGAATAACTTTTGCAATACAATGATATCACCTCAAAATCAGCAATCATGAAAAAAGCATCGTTATCATTATCATTACTTGCAGGAGGGATATTTTTACTTACATCATGCGTGGTACCAAGACCGCCCAGACCTCCACATCATAGGCATCACAGGCATCATATGGAGACTACTTTTTCTGCTTTGGTTTATTCCTTTGTTGCAGAAGTTTCAAAATTTTATTGAGTTTGGCAGGATCATCGACATATGGAGAAAGGTCGAAGAGCTCTACCTTCCTGAATGCAACAGGGTGACTTTCACTTTGTAAAGAGATCGTGCCTTCAGAAAGCAAGCGGCCTTCCTCCAATAGTTTTGGATCGGCATGGGAAACTGAGCCACCACCTACCTGAGGCTTATTGTAAACAATCACGGTATCTCCTTCAACAATGTGCTTGATTACTGAATCTCTGAGTACCAGTGCTTCAGCATGCACCCAAACATCGCCATGATATGTTTTGGAAGTAGAACTGATACAGTGATCTTTAATCAGTTTACCATTCATTACAACGTTGGTGCCTGGCGTACACAGATTGGAAGTAGTACGAACATCTTTTCCATTTCCACCTAACAATTGTTCTTCCAGGGAGATAGGAAAATCCTGATCTTTAGTCATACTCGCAGCAGTTTGTCCGTGCAGCATTACACCACTATTGCGATAAGCCCAACCTGGTCCGCCTTTCACCTGATCGCCGGTAAATTTATATTCAACGACTACCAGGTAAGCAGAGAAATTCTTTCTATAAAAAATATGTCCATATTGATTGTTAAAATCGTCGTATCCTTCGTAACTCACTTTGAGCATGCCACTATCAACGCGAAAGGTATTGGCAAAATTATCATTCAATTCATGTCCGCTGATTTTAATATCCCAATCTTTCAGGTCTTTTCCATTAAACAGTTTTATCCATTTGTCGGGTCCAATTTCTTTTTGTGCATAGGTGTTTAGTCCAGCTAGTAACAATAACGCGGTCAGTGTTTTTTTCATGTGTTCAGTATTTAACTGATCAAGATACTTGTTAGAAAAGATAAAAGCAAGGATGGCACATAATTCGTGAAAAAAACACAGATCAAAGTGTTGAGGTATGCGATATTTTCCGTGGTTGATAATAGCAATCGGATTGTTAACGAGTCAGTTATTGTATAGCCAGAGTGCGTGGCAGAATACGCTTAAGACAGAGTTGGAACAATTGGATAAAGTGGGGCCTGAGAATTGGCCAGCTCATGTTTCGGCGTTGGAAAAGCTTGCAAAGCAATATCCTGATGAGTGGTTATTACAGTATTATGCAGGTTGGTCGGCCACCCAGTTATCATTTAGAAGTGGTAAGGCAGAAGCAGAAAACTTGTGCAATAAGGCAGAACCTTATGTAAAAAAAGCCCTGGATATGCAACCGGATAATACAGAAACGCTGACATTGATGGCGTATTGGTTATCGGCTAAAATAAATGCAGTGCCATCGAGGGGTGCGAAATTGGGAGTAGAAAGCCGTAAATACGCAGAAAAAGGAATTAATGCCAATCCAGATAATCCGAGGGCCTGGCTGATTAAGGCACTGAATATTTATTATACGCCTAAAATCTTTGGGGGAGGAAAGCAAAGGGCTAAGTCGACCGTTGACATAGCAGGGAATAAATTTGCGGCATTCAGGCCTAATAATACGCTGGCGCCAAATTGGGGGCAACAAATTTATAATGTGTTATCTGAGAGTTATAAATAGTGTGTAAGAAAATATACAACGGGTCGCGGGTGCCACAGTACCGAATACACGAAATATATGTAACATATTGATTATTAAACAATTGAAAAATTTGCAAGATTTTGGTGGCGATAGCTACAAACGCATCTTATGAATTTACGGACACCTCGACTCAACCATTTGGAGCCTGCCCCTCCTAAAGCCGGGCCACTGTACGACAGTTCCAACATTATTAACGTTACACCAGAGGGTAGAATAGTTTCGATTTTTATAGGCTCATGGCTGGTTGGATCGGCAATCAGTAAGGTGGATAAATCGCCGGTACAAAGTCTTTTCAAGCTATTGGGAGCCGGGTATTTATTGTACCGCGGGATTAGTGGTAATGATTTTATCAGTGGTTTATTTGGGAAGCGGATGCCCGACAGGCATACTTCCTCTATCAATATCCGAACATCAATAAGAATCGATAATCCTAAGGAAGAAGTATATTATTTCTGGCGCCAGTTAGGAAATCTTCCTTCTTTTATGAAGCATTTGCAATCTGTGGAGGAGAAAGATCCTTTTCATTCGCATTGGATTGTGAAAGGACCAGGAGGAATTGGCTCTTTGGAATGGGATGCAGAAATAGTGAAAGAGATACCAGGAGCAATAATTGGTTGGCGATCCTTACCAGGATCAAGTATCGCAACAGCGGGAAGAGTTACTTTTATTGATACGCCCAATGGAGGAACTGAGATTGATGTAATGATTACCTACAGGCCGCCAGCGGGATATGTAGGATCCGGACTGGCCTGGCTTTTAAATCCAACTTTTGAGAATATGGTGATAAAAGATATACGAAGATTTAAAAACTATATGGAAACTGGCGAGAGCATCCAGTAAATCGACTTACCAAAACTCACCAGGTACGCGAATAAAAAGAGGCTTTTTCTACTGAGTAGAGAAAGCCTCTTTTCAATAAGTTAATGGCTTTTAAGAAAGTACTTCTCTTTTAAAACGGTTGAATCCATTTTGGCTTTTGTTGATCAACCTCAAAATCCTTTCCCGGGTATCGTCCTGTAGCCCAGAAATTTCATGTTCAAAAAGTTCTTTCAGATCAGAAAGATCTTCCCCACCTTTACCAATAAGGCCATTGATTTTATGGCGCCAGTCATCGGCTGTGCTTTTGATTTTTTTACGAGTTTTATTACCGCTATCAGGTGCAGTTAATAATCCAATTACTATTCCTGCAGACAATCCGGCAATAGCACCTGCTAAAAATTTCGTTGTAGACATAATACTGGATTTTTTTATGGTTTAACAAAAGTTGCGTGTGCATGGTTTAAACACGCTCAGCTCATATTTTTCAAATATCGAGCCATACCAGAATTATGGGAAGAAAAAAACCACCTGTTAAAACAGTGCAAGAATGCTAAACAAAAGTGTGGAATTGTGATCCCGGGACAACCTCAGAACGATAATTGCCCCGGTCAGGTGGATAAGTAGATAAGCGTAATAGATAATGGAATTTATAAAAGTCAAACGGTGAAAATAAAAATAAGCACATTCTGGTATTTTTCAAACCTTTTTGAAAGATATGAAATAATAAATTTTATTAAAAAGTAAATCCCCTCCGGAAATTCAATACCAGAGGGGATTTACTTAGTTTTTAAATATATTAAATAAGATTGATTTTTTTTCTAGTTCGCTTCCAACAAGCGATTTATAAGCCTGTTGAAGTCTGATTGAAATTGTTGGTAATGCTCGCCGGTACCTGGTCCGGAGAAGCCT
The DNA here is from genome assembly GCF_003419895.1 of Chitinophaga silvatica. GTDB lineage: Bacteria > Bacteroidota > Bacteroidia > Chitinophagales > Chitinophagaceae > Chitinophaga > Chitinophaga silvatica. The sequence continues at coordinate 238,494 of NZ_QPMM01000010.1, forward strand.
GTATGTATTTCTTCCACGTCTCCGTGTTTGTTTATAAAGATGGTAGTAGGAAATCCTTTGATACCTGTTAGCTGAGGTAAAGTTTTTTCACCTTTTTCGGGATCACCTGGCGTTACTCCGGTAATCAGCACGGGATATTTCACATCAAAACGTTGGAGGAAGCCTTGCAGGCTCTTTTTAGATTTCTCGAAATCAGTAGTTCTTTCGTAAGCCAGACCAATTACTTCTACTCCCCTGTCCTTGTTCTTATCGTACCACTTGCTTAAGAAACCAGTTTCATCCATACAATTGGGGCACCATGAACCCATCAGTGTAATGACTACAACCTTATTTTTAAACCTCTCGTCTTTGATACTTACTTTATTTCCGTTTAAATCCGGGAAGGTGAAGTTGAGCTGCTTTTGCCCCGGTTTCATTGTTGCCAATGTTCTTTCATCGGGAAGTTTTGCAGAATCATTTTTTACAGCGCTGAAGTATTCCAATCCGTCACCAATGCCGGCATAAAAAATACCGTTAGTGATGCTATCTTTTTTTACGAGGGCAGTAAACAGATAAGCATGGGAGCCATCGAAGGTAGATAAGCGAAGCGTATCGCCATTCATTACCCCATCGAGGAAACGATAATCACCGGTCGTAGTAAGGAAAGTACCATGTACTATGTTTCCTGCCTGTTTGAATTCTCCGATCGCAGTAGAAGGTGCTTTATCCTTATCTTTTGCAGATACAAACTGAGTAACCCACCTGCCAGAGACATCGGCAGTAGCAGGAGTTGTTTCAGGGAATCTTTCTTTTATTCCGGCTTTAGCCGTAAACGGAACACTTACATCCTTATCTGCCAGATGCCTGATCCAAAGACCGGTGGCTGTACTATCGTCTGTTAGTTTTGCCTTAAACTCAGAATCAAAGAATGGCATTTTGATAAAGAGAGAATCTCCTTCAACCTTAATATCATCAACCAATAATCTATCATCTGCATTTAAAACATACAATACACTATCCTTTACATCAAAGTTGAAAACAATATCTGCTCCATCGCTTCTGTGTAATTTGGCCTGCCATATACCATTGGCCAGGTTTCTGCTTGTGTTACCAGCACCACAGGCTGCTAAAAACAAGCCCATAATGCCCATCCAGCTTTTTTTCATACCATTAAATTTGTGAATAATTTCTGTTACCAAACAGCAGACTGCCGATGCGCACCATAGTACTTCCTTCCTGTAAGGCTATGTGATAATCGGCACTCATACCAATAGATAATTCTTTGAAATAGGAATGATCCTTCAGAAAGGTATTCCTGATGTTATTGAAAATTTCATGGAGCTGGTGGAACTCCGAGCGAATTTTAGATTCATCATCTGTATTGGTAGCCATGCCCATTAAACCAGCAATTCTTATGTTGGCATATACAGATTGGTTTTCGGTAAATGCTGTGAGAAGTGATTCAATCTCATTCACATCCATTCCAAACTTTGTTTCTTCATCAGCAATATGTACCTGTAACAAACAATTAATGATGCGCTGATTTTTTGCAGCCTGTTTATTTATTTCCTGCAGGAGTTTCAGGCTATCAACAGCATGAATAGTGTGCACATAAGGGGCAATATACTTTACTTTATTGGATTGCAGGTGACCAATAAAATGCCATTCGATATCGCTTGGCAGTACTCCCTGCTTTTCGGTCATTTCCTGTACATAATTCTCACCAAAGATCCTTTGTCCTGCTTCATAAAGAGCTGTAATATCCTCTGCCGGCTTGGTTTTAGACACTGCCACAAGTCTTGCATTGTAGGGATTTAGCTCCTGAAGTATTTGCTGATATGCTACTAAATTGATTGCCATGCCACAAAAATAATCAGGATTCAGCGAATTTTGTGTTGTAACCACAAAATCCGTGAATCCTGACGTATGTGTTGACCTTAATTTTATTTGTTAACCTAAGATAGATCTGCTGATTACGATCCTTTGAATTTCGGATGTTCCTTCATAGATCTGAGTAATCTTAGCGTCTCTCATCAGCCTTTCTACATGGTATTCCTTTACAAATCCATAACCTCCGTGCACCTGTACCGCTTCGGTGGTTACCCACATTGCAGTTTCAGAAGCAAATACTTTGGCCATAGAACCACTAAGGGTATAATCGAGATGCTGATCTTTTTCCCATGCGGCTTTCAGGCATAATAATCTGGAAGCTTCCACTTTGGTGGCCATGTCGGCTAATTTGAACTGAATAGCCTGATGATGAGATATTTCCTTACCAAAAGCTTTTCTTTCTTTTGAATATTTAAGAGCCAGTTCGTAAGCTCCACTTGCAATACCAAGAGCCTGGGAAGCAATACCAATACGGCCTCCGGCTAAGGTTTTCATTGCAAATTTGAAACCGAAGCCATCTTCACCGATTCTGTTCTCTTTCGGCACTTTCACATCCTGGAACATTACGCTGTGCGTGTCGCTACCTCTGATACCCAGTTTATTTTCTTTAGGGCCGATTGTAACACCGGGAGTATCTTTTTCTATAATGAGGGCATTAATACCTTTACTGCCTTTTTCGGGATGAGTTTGAACAATTACCAGGTAAACGCTGGCGGTACCACCATTGGTAATCCAGTTTTTTGTACCATTAACTAAATAATGGTCCCCCATATCTTCGGCTGTGGTACGTTGACTGGTAGCATCGGAACCAGCTTCTGGCTCGCTGAGCATAAAGGCACCGATAATCTGACCGGAAGCCAGAGGTACCAGGTATTTTTGTTTTTGTTCTTCGGTTCCGAAAGTTTCTAACCCCCAACAAACCAATGAGTTATTTACACTCATAACTACAGAAGCAGAAGCATCAATTTTAGAAATTTCTTCCATAGCCAATACATAGGAAATGGTATCCAGTCCGGCACCGCCGTACTTAGGACTAACCATCATTCCCAGAAAACCCAACTCTCCCAATTTCTTTATCTGCTCGGTAGGAAATTTCTGATGCTCATCTCTTTCTATCACACCTGGAAGTAATTCATTGACTGCAAAATCCCTTGCGGCCTTTTGAATCATCAGGTGCTCTTCTGTAAATTGAAAATCCATTGTTTTAGTTTTAGTGTATTAAGCCCAAATTATTTATAAATCAGGACCTAAAAAAATAGGTAGATTAAAATTCAGGTTTGTCAACCAGAACAGGGGAAATATTAAACAAATCGTTATAATAATTGATCTGTATTGGAATTGGTTTAGTGATTTCAGTCAAGTTTTACACTAAGATATTATGGCATCCTTTGTGGGTTCATCTAAAAACCAGTAGCTTGCCAGTAATTCTATCTTTATGAAGAATATTAAAATAATAGAAGTAAAATCAGAAATTGGAGCTGGAACCCGAGGCGCCAGTTTAGGAGTAGACGCAATTAAGATAGCCGCTCTTGACTTTATGAGTAACTTTTTTGTGCACTTCCCCACCGAAGCAATTGAAACGGAAAACAAACTTTTATTTGAGCCCATCGAATCTCCTTATGCTAAAAGGATAAAAGGTACATTAACCATGTACGAAAGGATCAGCAAAAGTGTTTGCGAAACAGTAAAAACCAACTGGTTCCCTGTTTTATTATCCGGTGATCATAGTACCGCAGGTGCTACTATTGCAGGTTTGAAAATGGCACATCCAAAAGCCAAACTTGGAGTAATTTGGATAGATGCTCACGCAGATCTGCATACTCCGTATACCACACCTTCGGGTAATATGCATGGTATGCCGCTTGCTACTGCGATAGCAGAAGATAATCTCGACTGTAAAGTGCATGATATAGATGAAAATGCAGCCAAAGCCTGGAATGCGCTTAAGAATATCGGAAAGATAGCTCCCAAAGTATTACCGGAAGATATAGTATTTATCTCTTTGCGTGACTATGAAAAAGAGGAAGATCATCTCATCAAAAAATACGGGATGAAAGTGATCACCACTAATGAAGTACGCAGAAAAGGCCCGGAAGCGATTTCCAGGTCGGTATTCCGCTACCTGAGTGATTGTGATTACATCTATGTATCATTTGATGTAGATAGTCTGGATGCTTCTATATCCAGGGGCACAGGAACTCCGGTAAGTAATGGACTGAGAGAGCGGGAAGCAGAAGATCTTATTGCTAAGTTTATGCAGCACCGTAAGATCTGTTGTTTCGAGATTACAGAAGTAAATCCAACACTGGACAGAGAAAACCTGATGGCAGAAATAGCCTTTAATATTCTGCAGCGTAGTGTGAATGTGCTGATGATGAATTAGCTTCTACAGATGGAAATATGCAATTAACCACCCGGTTACTTCACTGTAGCTGCGGATTCCTTTTTCCTGGTTATTGGCTTTCAGGTAGCGGTCGTAGAGCATGGTAGAATATTCATCCACCTTCCCGGTATAAGGTTCATAAAACTCGATAATCGATTTATAATCTGCCTTTACCCCAGGCAATGCCCTGCGCCAGATTTCCTTAGCTAAAGCAGTATCACGATAACTTAACTGTCGGATACTGTACAGAAACATATCGAAATTGGCGGAATAACGGAAACGGGTATCCGAAGTACTGGTAGCAGCCAGATAACCAACAAAATTTGCTGTTTCTTCGGGGGCATATCCCAATTGATGTGCAATTTCGTGGCAGGAAATAAAAGGATGTAGAACAGGAGGAACTGTGAGGTTGACCTGTGCTTCATTGGTAAAAGGATTCAGGTAACCGGTTACGCCGGTATAATTCAACCATTTACCATAAATAGATCTCTTGATACTAGGAGCTTTATATCTGAATGCCGGCCAGGTTTCGGCAGCAGCTTTATACGCTACGATGGCCCGTTTAAAAACATTCTTATCAGGATCGGGAGATAAAGCGTTTAGGGTATCACCTGTCTGGAGTTTTCCTTTGTTGACCAGAGATAGCAAGGTATCAGTCAAATGATAGAGCTGTTGGGTATTATAAGAGGGTTGAACAACTAGTCCAACATCTTTAGCGGGGCTACTTCTTTCATAGTTGAATCCCCATAAAATCAGAAAAGCCAGATAAGTTCTCAACAAAAAATGAAGGGCTCTGAGAAGGATCTCAAATACACCTTCCCAGGCAAAAGTTATGAGTTTATAACATAGTTTTAACAAATAAACTATAGCTCCAATAACCCAGGCAGTATATATTACATCGCCAATGCTAAATGGAACTATACCTGTTATCTGTCTAAATACCAGACTACTCCAATTATACCACCTATCGAAGTAGAAACTACTGAATTGGTTGCTCCAGGAGAATAAACCTTTTAACAACAGTATAGCCGCAAGTGTTAGTACAATACGGAAGATTTTCTTATTAATCCAGACTTTTGTCTCCATATAATGTGGCGAACATGATAGATGAAATTCTACAAAAACAATTAAGTACGGCAATTACCGAACAATTAAAGGTAAAAATACTGATTAATGATGCAAAAAGCATTCATGGAGGAGATATTAACCAGGCTTATCGTATAAATACCAATGAAGGGTATTTTTTTCTGAAGATGAACGATGCAGAAAAATACCCGGATATGTTTGCACAGGAGTATATGGGAATGCTTGAATTGAAAAAAGCAGATGCATTACCAATTCCGAAGCCATTGGCATACGGACAGGTAAATGGGCAGTCGTACTACTTATCGGAATATATCACCAAGGGCCAGACCATACCGGATTTTTGGGATGATTTTGCTTTATTACTGGCCAGACAACATAGAATTACCCAACCACATTTTGGCTTTATTTCGCCTAATTATATCGGTTCGTTGAAGCAATATAATACCCCATACAGCAATTGGCCGGTATTCTTTGCATTTAACCGTTTATTGCCGCTAATACGAATGGCATATGACCAGAAGATTGTAGATAAATCGATGGTTCAGCAGGTAGAAGCATTATGCAAGCAGCTCCCGCAGTTATTTCCATCAGAGCCGCCGGCCTTGTTGCATGGCGATTTATGGTCGGGGAACTTCATGGTGGGAAGTAACGGGCGAGCTTGTGTATTTGATCCGTCAGTGTATTACGGGCATAGAGAAATGGACCTGGCAATGACAAGGTTATTCGGCGGATTTGATACCCGCTTTTACTATGCTTACCAGGCCGTATATCCTTTACAACCGGGATGGCAGCAACGCATCGGTGTATGTCAGCTATACCCGTTGTTGGTACATTTAATCTTATTTGGGGGGAATTATTACGGAAGCATCAAAGAAATACTACAGTCGTACTAGTTATTGTTCGTCATTCGATTCCATGAATTCGCGCATCTTGTGATACTCTTCCTGGATAAGCGGATAGTACTTATCGACATCAGCCTGCACTTCTTCAAAAAGTTTGACAACTTCCTGGTCGTCAGGGATCTGGTTATTTCTGAAAATATTTTCCAGGTTTTGCATTTTGGCACTGATCCAGGTAAGTCCAACCATTGCGAAGTTAGGTTTGAGCTTGTGTACCTGAATTTTCATCATATTCCAATCTTTATTGTCGACCATCACAATGAGTTTATTCAGTTCTTCTCTGATGGTACGAATAAAGATTTCAAACAAGTCGGCGGCATAGGAGATATTACTCTCATAGAGATCTGTGAGATACTTAACATCTAAATCTTCATTAAACTCAAATCCGCTAATATTCTGCACTTCTTCCATTATTAGTTCTGTTTCGTCTTCGTTTAGATATTTATTAAAAATCTGTAATAGTTGATCTGGTGTATAGGGTTTAGTGAGTATATCGGTAATCCCGGCCTCTCTTGCCATGGTTGCAGTGCTTTCCATTGCAACGGCGGTGGTGGCGATAACGGGAGTAGCAACATTGGGTTTATTTTCATCGGCTCTGATCATTTGAGCGAGTTCGAGTCCATTCATTCCGGGAATTCGTATATCCATCAGGATAAGATCGTACTGTCTGGATTCCAGGAACCAGGAAGCATCCGGGCCGTTTGTAGCTATCTGGTATTGTATTTTATATTTTTCCAGTAAGCTCATGATATATCGAAGATTCATCTGATTATCTTCAACTACCAGTACTCTTGCTCCTTCAAAAGATCTATGAACCAGTTGTTTGTTTAATTTTCCTGCAGTTACCAGTGGTTTACGGCTATCCATGAAAGGGATAGTAAAACTGAAGGAGGTATTATATCCGGGTACTTCTGTTACTACAATATCGCCGCCCTGAAAGTTTACCAGTTGTTTGGCGATGGCCAGGCCGAGGCCGGAGCCGCCGTATTTTTGTCTGATTTCTTCTTCGGCTTGTTTATAGTTTTGGAAGATGAGTTCCAGTTTATCTTTTTTTATGCCGATACCGGTATCGCAAATACGAAACCGGACCCATACTTTATTTTCCTGCCAGTTTTCGAGGGTTGCTTTGAGAGCGATTTCTCCCTCATGGGTGAATTTCTCTGCATTACCTAACAAATTGATTAATATTTGGTTTAAAAGCATATCGTCACCGATCAGCCAGGTATTCAGAGCAGATTCTACTTCAGCAGTTACGGTAATTGGGCGATTTCCGACCTTCAGTTCAAAGGTTTGGCGGAGAGACTGAATCAGTTCTCTTAGGTTAAACTCACGCTGATTGACTTGGATTTCACCAGCTTCGATACGTGAAATATCGAGTATATCGCTGACAATTCCCAGCAGTATGTTGGAAGAGTGTTTTAGTATTCTTACGTATTCGGACTGGCGTTGATCCAGGGAAGTTTCTTCCAGGAGGTGAGACATTCCGATGATGGCGTTGAGGGGCGTGCGTATTTCGTGGCTCATATTGGCCAGGAAATCTTTTTGTGCGTGCCGGGCTTCTTCAGCCTGGCGGCGGGCGTCCTCGAGTTCGGCCTGTAGTTTTTTCTGAGGGGTGATATCCATATGGATGCCTGCCCCACCGATTACCTTTCCTTTATTATCGTAGATGTTGGTAGAGCTTGCGAGGATCCAGCGGGGAGAACCATCTTTTAGTCTGATTTCCATATCATAGACCAGAGGGATATTGTCTTCCATTCGTTTTTTACGAAGTGCTTTGGCATAGGCGCGATTTTCTTCGGGAACGAAAATATCGGTCAGGTTTTTACCGATCAGTTCGTCTTCTTTATATCCGGAGAGGCGGCAAAAGCTTTCGTATACTCTGGTGATATTTCCTTTTTCGTCGGTTTCGCACATGGCGGCGTTGAGGTTATTCAGGATTACCCTGAATTTTTCCTCGTTGCGTTTTATTTCGGATTGGATGTGATGTCGCCGGGTGACATTAATTGTTTGCCAGATAGCTCCTTTGAATGATTGGCCGTGGAAAAGGGGGAGGTAAGTAATTTCCCACATTTCTCCGTTTTTGAAGGGTACTTCCCAACCGAACCAAGGTTTTTTTTCTTTTCTGAAGGCTTTGAGTCGATCTGCAATATTGACAGATGGGTCGACCATTGGTTCGAAGAAGCGGATGAGTTTGGTGAATGAGAGATTGATAGGATTTTGGCCTTTCATGTGTTGGAGGAAGGCGTTGTTGACCCAGGTGCAGCGGTACTTTTCGTCGGTGACGAGGAGGCCTGCGATAGAGCTGTTGAGCCAGGCGGTTAAGGGCAAAGAAAAGATATCCGGGCTGTCGGTAGTAGACAGGTCGGTTGACTCATTGGCATACTTTTCAATGTTTTTTCGTATGGCTTTCATCATCTAAGATGGACTGGGGATAAGGGTTTTTCTAAAAGTAATAGGTTGTGAGAACGGGCGAAAATGCTTATCTTTGCGGTTCACACCAGTTGGACACAGCGCTAATATGGTTGATATTTTATCATATAAATATATATATAAGATATCATTAGTGAACAAAATTAGTAAATTTTTGCAATTGCAAATATTTAATTACCTTTGCATCCCTCTAAAAGTGAGGATATTGATATGAAACAACTCCGCGAATTTGACATTGCCTTTGTTGGGTTAAAACCAGGGGAGCATTCATTTCAGTACACTATCGGAGATAGTTTTTTTGAGAATTTTGAGGAGCCGAAAGATTTCAGTGAATGTGAAGTTACGGTGCAGTTGACATTGGATAAGAAGAGTAATTTCTTTTTATTGAAGTTTGCCATAGGAGGTAAGGTTACTGTAACTTGTGACCGATGTGGGGAGCCTTTCGAGATGCAGCTATGGGATGATTTCAATCAGATAGTTAAGCTGGTTGATAATCCGGAAGAGATGAGTGAAGGTGAAGAGGATCCTGATGTTGCGTATATCTCAAAAACGGAGAGTCATTTGAATGTAGCGGAATGGATATATGAGTTTATTCATTTAAGTATTCCGATGCAACGAATACATCCGGATAAGGCAGGAAAAAGCGGGTGTGATCCGAAGGTGCTTGAAATGCTGGCTCAGATGAATCAGCAGGCAAAAGAGAACGATAACCCAATCTGGAAAGGATTGGATAAATTTAAGGACAATTAAAAATTAAATAAAATGCCAAATCCTAAACGCAGACATTCTCAGCAAAGATCAGCAAAGAGAAGAACGCATTATAAGGCGGTAGCGGATACATTAAGCACAGATAGCGCAACTGGTGAAGTGCATCTGAGACACCGTGCTCATTGGGTAGAAAACAAACTGTACTACAGAGGAAAAGTAGTGTTGGAAAAACAGAGTGCTGCTAAATAATAAATTTTACTAATTTTACCCCGGCTAACAAGAACAAACTTGAGTTACATGAGAATCGGGCTTGATATGATGGGTGGCGATTTCGCACCCGCAGAAGCAGTAAAAGGAGTAAAATTATTTTTAGACACTGTTGCATCTAATGTGCATCTGGTATTAATTGGAGATGAAGAACAATTAGCTCCGTTATTATCAGCTGCACAGGTGGACCAATCAAGATATTCAGTTGTTCATTCATCTCAGGTTATTGGGATGAATGAACACCCTACCAAGGCACTGAAAGAAAAGCCACAATCTTCTATTGCAATAGGCTTCTATCTTTTAAAGAATGAAAAAATTGATTCCTTCATCAGTGCAGGTAATACCGGAGCAATGATGGTGGGAACTTTTTATTCTATTAAGGCAATAGAAGGAGTGCAACGTCCTACAATCTCTACTCTGGTACCCCGTGAAAACGGTACGTACGGTCTTTTACTCGATGTAGGTATCAACGCCGACTGCAAACCTGAAAACCTGTCACAATTTGCCATTTTAGGCTCTCTTTACTCCAAGCATATTTTGAATATCCCTAACCCTAAAGTTGGTTTATTGAATATCGGGGAAGAAGAAGGAAAAGGCAATTTACTGGCAATGGCCACCTACCCTCTGCTTAAAGAAAACAAACAAATCAATTTTGTTGGTAATATCGAAGGAAGAGATGTTTTCTCCGAAAAAGCCGACGTTATTGTTTGTGAAGGTTTTACCGGCAACGTAGTTCTAAAAATGGCCGAATCATTCCATGAATTAGCAGTAAAACGCAATATTCATGATGAGTATATCGACAAATTTAACTTTGAAGCATATGGCGGTACCCCAGTTCTGGGTGTCTCTAAACCAGTGATCATCGGTCACGGTATTTCAAAGGGGCTCGCATTTAAGAATATGATACAGCTGGCTCAGCAGATCAACGAAAGCAAACTGCTGGAAAAAATTAAAGAAAGCTTTGACGCTAAACCTACAGAATAGGTACTGTCACGACGAACTTAAAGTATTGAACGCTTCGGGAAACCGGAGCGTTTTTTTGTTGGGGTAATACAAATTTGTCATTAATATCCTAAGTGCTTGTTTCACTAATAAAATACCAGGGGTGTTTTCTCTATAATTGCTTCCATTTTACAATAGTTATTTGTTTTCTTAATAAATCACAATGGCTCACCTCTATTTTCCAGAATTCCCAAATCACTTTTTGAACAGAATGAATTGACATTTAGATGGTCATTAACAAAGAATAATCAATTGGGGCGAGCTTATATCTTAATAGATCATTCACAATTTCATAAAAATCATCAACCTCGATTTTAAACTCTTCCCGGCTTTGCTTTATACCTTCATACAACTCATCTGATAGGATAGAATTTAGCTTTTGTGTAATAATAAAAATTGGAGAAATCTGAATAATAATTGTACCTGCAATATCCTTATCAATATGATTGAAATTATTATAAATTGATTCAACTAGTTGCTTTATCCTGGCAGTAACATCACCTAACCTTTCCTTCATCAAGAGTAATCTCACCAAATGTTTATCTGAATCCATTTTAAAATACCCTGGATCAGGATTATTCATATAAAATGTTCTCTCCGTTTCTCTTAAGGAATCAACAACAATTTTAATTTCATCAATTACAGTCATAGATTAAATCATTGAGAGGAATTTATTCGGGGAATTTTTGTAAAATAAAAATACTGTAAAAGTCCGAACAATACATTTTACAACACCAAATATTTATAATTAAATACTTCATAAGTATTTAATTATAAATATATTATCAAACTAAAATTAGTAATTCACATTTAATAATATAAATTATAATTTGATTGACAGAGGATCAAGAAAATGCATTTTGAGGTTTGTAAAATTCGATTTAGTAATAATGGTAAAAATACAAGGACACAGACATTAGTAAGATTTTTTTCAATTCAATGAATGTCCGATTAAACTTTTTCTATCGTTGTTTTCTGGTCGTTTTTAGCTTTATTTCAATTCAGCAATTGTACGATTACAACTTACGTAATTAGAGTATGGCGAGGAACAAGAAAACAATTTCCATTCAACTATTGTACGATTACAACTAAAAACTTATTGCAATTGCCACCAACTGTTGTTCCAATTTCCATTCAACATTGTACGATTACAACTGAAGGTCCGGGAGTTGAACCCGCCCGCCGAATATATTTCCATTCAACATTGTACGATTACAACGTGTTGCGCATTATTCAAAAGACCTTTCAACTCGTAATTTCCATTCAACATTGTACGATTACAACTTTAAGCGGTGAAAATGCAAATAAGGTCATCGCTAAATTTCCATTCAACATTGTACGATTACAACCATTACTGACCGTCGTCCGTTTGTTCCGCGCTTGCCTATTTCCATTCAACATTGTACGATTACAACTTTTGTTTGTCAGAAAAGAAATAGCACCACCGGCAGATTTCCATTCAACATTGTACGATTACAACTATTATCACGCAGGAGAAAGTACACTTCAAAAATCAATTTCCATTCAACATTGTACGATTACAACCCTCCTCCTCTCCCGCCAAAACCCTTGCCCCTCCTGCCCTCTTACCTCAAAAACATAGGCAAAAAGTCGTCGATGTCTAATAACCGGTTTTATGCCGGGGATCGACGACCAATAAGAATCAATAAGTTAAGCAAAAAATAGCTAAAATCACCTGCAAGGACAAACGAAAATTTCAACGGTCGACGACTTATTCTGCCAAAGGAAGTTTCACATAAAACGTTGTGCCTTCATTCAGCTTGGTTTCGAACCATATTTCACCTCTTGCCTGTTCCGCAATGTTCTTACACATCGCCAAACCAAGACCAGTACCAGATGATTTAGTAGTGAAGTTAGGTACAAAGATGCGTGATTGAATTTCAGTTGAAATACCTTCTCCATTATCCGAAACACTTACCAATACATGATTATCGGCTGTTTGCTGAAGCCTTACAACTATGTGGCCATGCTTATTCTCAGGAATAGCCTGGCTTGCATTCTGCAAAAGATTAGTAAACAAACGATTCATCTGAGTTTTATCTGCATATACGTAGAAATCGTGATGTGGCTGAATATATTCAATCTCACAGTTTTCCTGCCCCTGGTACAACGATGTTAATGAATGAATTACTTCGTTTAGAAGTACCCTTTCATTATTCGCTTCTCCAATCCGGGCAAAAGTAGAGAAGTCGGAAGCAATATTAGATAAGTGATCTATCTGCTCAACCAGCGTATTAGCTACATTGCGCGAAAGCTCTTTTACATTCGGAGAATCATTTGCTATTGCACGTTGAAGATACTGGATACTCAGCTTCATCGGAGTAAGCGGATTCTTGATCTCATGAGCTACCTGCCGCGCCATCTCTCTCCACGCCCCTTCCCTTTCACTCTTCGCTAACCGCACCGCACTGACTTCCAGCTTCCGCACCATCTTATTATACTCTTTTACCAAAGCACCAATTTCGTCGTCTTTATCCCACTCAATTTCATCGTTACGCTGCCCAAGGTTCACATGCCGCAGCTTCTCAGCTACCAGCGAGAATGAACGGGTGATAGAATTCGTGATCAACAAAGCAAGCATACCCGCAATTAAAAAGATAAATGCATTGAAATTGATCAGGGCAACCAGGAAGTTCGAAATCTGCTGATTCAACTCTGTTTGCGTAGCGAAATAAGGTACATTCAAATATGCTACTACCTCATGGGTATCATGATTACGAATCGGCGTATAACCCGATAAATAAGGCATTTCACCAATATACTCCGTATGGATGTATTGTACCTGGTCTAAACGTGACAGGTGATAATACGCACGAGGGTCCATTTTCGTTGAGATCAGACCTTTGCCTGTCATCATAGGTTGGGTGGTAAGTTGAAGATTCCCATCTCTATCATAAACATTTATATCCAAAGCTCTTTCATCAGCAATATCAGCTAAAGAAGTATTCAGCTTTTTCATAAGCTCCGAATCGTAAATATCTCCAACCTGATCGAGGTCGCGCTGCGTCTCGAACACCTTCTCAATATCTACTCCTACTTCACGCATTGTTTTGCTAAGTCGCTCCCTGTTCTGAGTTTGAGAACGATAGGTGAAGAATTTAACAGTAGTAATACCTAATATTACAAATGAGAAAACTACTACAAAAATGATTGTTCCGTGCACCTTCCTCCGGATGCTAACATCAATGAGAGAACGAAGATTGCTCAGGCGCATACGAGCTTTGATCAACAAATCAAATACCTTATATACTGCAACAATCAACAAAAATAAACAGAACATGTAGGCAAACAGCGTAATAAACTCAACAAACATCCTGTTCTCCTTCACCACTATTACTACCTTATCCGGACTTGCCTTATAAATCATTTCCGAATATCCATTTACCGATCTTACAGACAGATCAGAAACCGGCAAATCATGGGCATATAAACGAATAGGAAATGGATATCCACTATTATTACTTACTAATATATTCTTATCGTAAACTGCATAGGCATAATTTCCGGCATTATCTCTACCCGGATCAGTAAGATCACCTTCTACCAGCAGCTCAGGATAAAGCCTTCCATTATTAACAACCTTAGGAGTAAGTGTATAAACCAACCATCCACTTACTTCATTATTTGTATTATGGAATTCTTTCTTCACTATATAGCTGTAGTCATTAAAGCTGCGCTCATAGTAATAGAGATCATTACCAGCACCCGATGCAGGAGTAGCCTGAGACTCAAAAAACATCAGGCGGTTAAAAGTCATCAGACTTACAGTATCGGAGTTCGGGAACAGGGAACTACCGTTTTCGTCATACACGTAAATATTGACCTTAAACCTGCTCAGGTATCCCTGGAAATATTTTTGTAAAAGTTGATTATCAAATACCGATTTTCTTCTTTCCCTACGCTGACTGTCCTGAAAGAAATACTGGATTGCTTCATCCTGCTCAATCTTCTTTCCTACATCATTCAATAACATTTCCAGATAAGGATCTTTCTTGCGGGAAAGATCTTCAGCCAGCTTTTGACGTACCGATAATTCCTTATGGTTGTTGTAGTGTACAAGAACTGCAGAAGTGGTAATCGTTAACAGAAACAGCCAGAATAAAAATGGAATGGTTGCCGTACTGCTTTCAAATCTATCTGCCAGAAAATCCAGCAAAACGATATACAACAACAACCAAATCACCATCGAAATAAAAAAGTAAAGCTCCGGATGATGGATTCTGAATAACAGCCAGATTAATCCAACAGCTCCCAACCAGATGTATTTAGTTTTATACTGGAAGTTTGTCAGTTCATTTAGCAGATAGTTGATGATCTGGGAGAAAAACAAAAAGCTAAATGAGATAAAACCTAAAACTACAAACCCTACAATACTGTATTCTGTTAAACTAAACGGATTAGTTACATCAAACGAGATTTTAGAATCGATCACCAAACTTTGGATCAGTTCTGCCAGGAATTGTTCTACTATGTAAAGTATGAGACTGGCTATAATAATCACCAGGCTTTGAATCCAGCGGTTACGGATTACGGGAGGGTTAATAGTTTTAACATGCTCTCTGAAAAATAAAATCATCCAGAAAGTAAGTAATACGTTCACCAACAGATCTCCCAATGAATAGAAAATTTCATCCTTCGCGTAGATCCTGGGATCAAAAATATTTAAAGCACGGAGATTAAAAGGGAATGGATAATAATAACTGGTAACCCTTAATGTAAGTACAATGGTAAACAAAAACAGGAATCCATATAACGGATTGGTTGTTTTTGCAAGAAGGGTTGCAAATAAGTTGATAAAGATCAACACACAAATACATCCCAATACCATCAGCAATACACTAAGGGAATTGGGAGACCTGATTTTCATATTGCTGTTATAATCGAGATAGAATAATGTTTCTCCATCACTATTATTTACAGGCAATATAATATGCTCCGGAAGCCGCAGGGAAGGCATATCTCTCAATATGCTATATTCTTCTCCTAATTCTTCCTTATCATAAAAATGACTAACGAGATAATTATTTTTGATAGAATACTCAAGTCTGACAGGGATTACACCCACCAGATACTGATGATGCCGGGCCGGGGCTTTTAGTCTTTTTGTAATGACTTCATAATAGCCATTATTCAGTTTCATGAAGCGGGAACTATCTGAAAAGGTAGCTTCCAGTTCTTCGGGCTGAACCTGATTAGTACTCCAGAAGGTAAGCCAGATACCGGCATTACTGGAATCGTAGGCAAAAAGGGAGTATTCGAGATCGGTTAACTTATCGAGGGTTGTCTGATCATAGTTTCGATTGAGTAGTTCGGAGGTGAGAGTAGTATCATTGGCAAGTTTATAAAAACTTCTTTCTCTTTGATGAATACTTTTCTCCATACTCCTTTTAACTCCCTGAGGAGAAGAGTAATAAGACCAATAATTGCTAAACAGAAAAGCGAATGTAAACAGCCAGGCGGCAATGATTAAGAGATAACCATGTCGCAATAAGAACAACCTTATTTCCTTAGTATCAATCAATTTACCTAATCTTTATTTTTCAGCAGCTTTAATCTGGTTCCAGAGCGCATCCATTTCGGATAAGGACATATCATTTAATGTTTGTCCGTTCTCCAATGCTAATTTTTCCATGGCCTGAAAGCGGCGTTGGAATTTCTTATTAGTTCTTTCCAGGGCGTTTTCAGCGTCAATTTCCAGGAATCGTGAATAATTAACGAGCGAGAAAAGAACATCACCGAATTCGTCTTCAATCGCGTCTTTATCATTAGTAGCCACTACCTCATGAAGTTCACCTACTTCTTCCTTTACTTTATCCCATACCTGAGAGGCATTATCCCATTCGAAGCCAGTTTGCTTTGCTTTTTCCTGTAATCTCATGGCTTTAACGAGAGCGGGCAGGGATTGTGGTACTCCGCTTAATACAGATTTCTTTCCTTCCTTTAGCTTTAATTTTTCCCAGTTTTGCTTAACCTGTTCTTCAGTTTCAGCTTTTACGTCACCATAGATATGCGGATGGCGGCGTATTAATTTCTCACAAACTCCATTTATTACATCATTAATATCAAAATGCTGCTTTTCTGAGGCAATTTTTGAATAAAAGACCATGTGCAGAAGAATATCTCCTAATTCTTCTTTTATTGACATCCAATCTTCCTCCGTAATGGCATCGGCCAGTTCGTAGGTTTCCTCAATAGTAAGCTGACGAAGTGTTTGAATAGTTTGTTTTCTATCCCAGGGGCACTTTTCTCTCAGGTCGTCCATTATTTTGAGAAGGCGGTCAAATGTAGCAGTCTTTTCCATATCTTGTAAAAATAGGGATGATTTTCCGAATTTCGACTGGACTCAGCAGATATCGTGCCATAGCGGCTTTTAGAGATTATTAAATATTTGTTGTTTTTGTTGGTTAACAGCCCATTTTAATTACATTTGCCAGCTATTAAATTTGTAGCGATTTTGAGATTGGAAGACATAGAATTTGTTAAAATTCAGAATCCGAAAATCCTGGAATCCCAAAATAATTGAATTATGAATCCGAAACACATTGCACTTATTTCATCGGAGTTAAGTATTTCCGGTAAACAGGCAGAAAATACCATGAACCTCTTATCGGAAGGTTCTACTGTACCATTTATTAGCCGTTACCGTAAAGAAGTAACGGGAAGCCTGGATGAAGTACAAATAGGTCGTATCGAAGATCTGCAAAAACGTTACAAGGAGGTAGATGAGCGTCGCGAGTTTATTATCAAAACGATAACTGAACAAGAAAAAATGACCCCGGAACTGCTTTCAAAACTGGAAGATACCTGGGTGTTGGCAGAGCTGGAAGATATATATCTACCGTATAAACCTAAACGTAAAACACGTGCAACCATTGCAATAGAAAAAGGCCTGGAACCACTTGCACATTCATTATTCGACCAACAGGACAGCGATACCAACGCCGCTGCAGAATTTATCAATGAACAGGTAGCCACTTCAGAGGAAGCATTAAAAGGAGCCAGAGATATTATTGCAGAATGGATCAACGAAAATGCAGAAGGCCGTGATAAACTACGTAAATTATTTACCAATACAGCTAAACTGACTTCCAGAGTTGTGGAAGGTAAAGAAGCAGAAGGTGATAAATATAAAGACTACTTTGAGTTTTCAGAAGATCTTCGGGAGATGCCTTCACACCGTGTTTTAGCGATCTTACGCGCTGAACATGAAGGAATTCTCTTTAGCTCCATTGCTCCTGAAGAAGAAGATGCAATGACCATCCTCAACAAACAATTTGTTACAGGAAAAGGTGCAGCTGCCGAACAAGTGGGCAAAGCCGCTACCGATGCCTATAAAAGGTTATTACGCCCTTCTCTCGAAAACGAATTCAGAGCTGTGGCTAAGGATAAAGCAGATGCTGAAGCAATTGAAGTATTCGCTGAAAACCTACGCCAGCTTTTATTGGCAGCACCATTAGGGCCTAAAGCCGTAATAGCTATTGACCCGGGCTATAGAACAGGTTGTAAAATTGTTGCACTGGATAACCAGGGTAATATGCTTGCCAATGATGTTATTTACCCGCTGGAAAAAAATTATAAGCGTGATGATGCAGAAGCTCTTCTGAAGAAATGGGCTGATAAATATGAAGCAGAAGCTGTTGCCGTTGGTAATGGTACGGCAGGTAGAGAAACAGAGGAGTTTGTGAAAAAGATTGATTTCGGAAGAAAGATCAACGTTTTCATGGTAAATGAAAGTGGTGCATCTGTATATTCAGCATCAGAAGTAGCCCGTGAAGAATTCCCTGATTTCGATGTAACAGTACGTGGAGCCGTATCTATAGGCCGCCGACTGATAGACCCGCTGGCAGAACTGGTGAAAATTGATCCTAAATCCATTGGTGTGGGTCAATACCAGCACGATGTTAGCCAGTCGTCATTGAAGCAAAGCCTCGACAGAGTTGTTGTTAGTTGTGTAAACAATGTGGGTGTGAACCTGAATACAGCTTCCAAACATTTACTGGCTTACGTTTCAGGTCTTGGTCCTTCTTTGGCAGATAATATTGTTAAGTATCGTAAAGAAAACGGAGCATTTAAGGATCGTATGCAACTGAAAAAAGTGCATAGATTAGGAGATAAAGCATTCGAACAATGTGCCGGGTTCTTAAGAATAGAAAATGGTGATAACCCGCTGGATAATTCGGCTGTTCACCCAGAGCGTTATGAGGTGGTAGAAGCAATGGCAGAGAAACAGCATTGTAGTGTGCCGGATCTTATGAGTAAGGAAGATTTGCGCAAAAAGATCAATCCAAAGGAATATGTGAGTGAAGAAGTTGGTTTACTGACCCTGGAAGACATTCTGAAGGAATTGGCTAAACCAAGTCGTGACCCTCGTGACGAAATTTCTATCTTCGAATATGCAGAAGGTATTCATGCTATTGAAGATCTGAAACCAGGAATGGTATTGCCAGGTGTAGTAACGAATATCACTGCATTTGGTGCATTTGTGGATGTGGGAGTAAAACAGGATGGACTGGTACACATATCCCATCTTTCCAATAAATTCATCAGCAACCCTAATGAAGCGGTGAAGCTCAATCAGAAAGTTCAGGTAACTGTACTGGAAGTAGATGTTCCTCGCAAGCGTATTTCCTTGTCGATGAAAACGAATGAGCAACCGGCAGCAAAGGGAGCAAACTCTAACCAGGGAGGTGGCCGCAAAGAGCCAAGGAAAGATAAGGCGCCTGCAAATGAAGCGCCACTGAATGATTTCCAGGCGAAATTAGCAGCATTGAAGAATAAATTCAACTAACTTAGTTAGCAGCTATATGATGAAAAGGCATCTCAATTTCTGAGATGCTTTTTCTTTTTATTGAAATTGCTGCATCCATTGAAGGAACTGTTCCGGATAATCTGTATCCCCTTTTTCGCTGAAGACGATAAGATTTTTGTTGATGGTAAACCCAATATAAATGACGTCTTTATCAAAATCCACGGCGATAGCTGCTTCATCATACCTCGATTTGCCCGGCATGTAGCCCTGGTCGAACAGCACATGGTTTTGAATTTCAATCGGAGGAGTAACTTTTAAGCGTTCCAGGAATGTTTTCCTGGCCTTTCCTACCAGTGCATTAAAACGGGCTTTAAGCGGCGGAGTATCCAGTAATTTGCTTTCAGAAGGGTATTGACCTTCAAAGACCTGGAAACTGCTCCAGGAGGTAATTGAATCGGTTTGAATAGCTTCTTCGGAGGCTATCATTGTATCTGTTGGTACCACCCTTTTTTCAGCCACAACATTTTTTACAGGGGGCGAAGGGTTATTACAGGCAGTAATGCATACGGTAACAGAGAACAAGGAGGCAACAGGAAACCTTATGGCACTCATGGTTAAATTTTTTGATCGACATACGACTGGTAATATCGAAAGTCCGATTTTCGTTAGTGGAAGGTTAACACCTTAAATGATAAAAATGTTTAATTTTTAAATTATTTTCCTTTGAATACAGGTTTTCTTTTTTCCGTAAATGCCTTCATACCTTCTTGTTGGTCCTGAGAGGCAAAGAGAAGATAGAAATTTTTCCGTTCAAAGTGTAATCCCTCTTCTAACGATGAATCAAATGCTTTCAGTACGGCTTCTTTAGCCAGTTTTACGGCCACAGGGCTCATATCGGCTACTTCGCTGGCTAACTTGATGGCTTCCTGCAAATATAGTTCAACGGGTACTATTTTGTTTATTAGTCCGGCGTGGAGGGCTTCCGTGGCAGTGATCATTCTGCCGGTGAGCACCATTTCCATTGCGAGGGCTTTACCTACGGCGCGGGTAAGGCGTTGGGTACCGCCGGCACCAGGCATGATGCCTAACTTAATTTCGGGTTGCCCGAAGCGGGTTGTTTCGCTTGCAACGATCATATCGCAAAGCATAGCCAATTCGCATCCGCCACCCAGGACGAAGCCACTGGTTGCGGCGATTATTGGTTTTTTAGTCTTTTTGATGGTATCCCAGGTACTGAATTGGTCGATATTCAGCATATCTATAGCCGACTTTTCAGCCATTTGCTTAATATCTGCACCTGCTGCAAAGGCTTTGTCATTTCCGCTGATTACAATGGCTCTAACCTGGTCATCGCTGTCCAGCAATTTCAGGGCATCTCTTAATTCCCCCATTAATTGAAGGTTAAGCGCATTCAGTTCAGAAGGGCGATTTAGCTGGATATGTGCCACATATGGGGCTACCTGTTGGTGTACGATGATGTATTGAGGCTGCATGCCTAAAGTTACAGAAATAACGCAAATATCAGCATCAGGTAAATAGTGAAAACAAATCCAATAGTAAATGAATAGATGAAGAATAAAGCAGTGGCTTTAAAAAAAGATTTAATCAGTGATTGTCTAAAGTTATTATAAAGCGCCAATACGAAATAGGAAAATGCAATAAAATATCCTATTTCGAGAATAATTTTCTTTTGAAAAAGAGCATCCAGGGAGTAGAATATTAATCCTACAATAAAGAGAAAGGAATGCAAATGCATAGCAAAAATAGCATGATCGGCATACAACCATTTCTTTCTATCATAGAACCATCTCATGAATAGGGCGAATAAAGGTAGCAGTACAAACATCAACTTTGGAACGTTATGCTGGAACATTTCTACTATTGCTTCTTTCAGATTGTCTTTAGTATATCTGCTCTTTAAATCGAGGGAGCGGTGTTGGAGCCAGGCTTCAGCGCCTTGCATACGAAGAGAATCTGGCAGAATCTTTTGGAGAGAATCGAAGCGTGCCAGGGTTATATTGTCATTCTCCAGTTCAGCTGCCAGTTTATGCAATGAGTCGGCTGGTTGTTTTGAGCTATCAGTAATTAGGGCAGTTGAGCTACCTTCTCCGCTTGCAGAAGTTACCGAATGTTCCGATGCTTTTGCTTTTTTGTGATGTCCTGGCTCATACTTAGGATACAAGAAAGAGATACCAAAGAAGAAAACAAATGATACAAAAACGTAAAGTTTGATAGGATTCACATATCTTACTCTCCTACCTGCGAGGTATTCTCTGGTAAGGAAGCCAGGCTTAAAGAGCAGTGACTTAAGTGTAGTAAGAAATTGTGAGTCGTAATGAAATATATCGGCAGTGAAATGTTTGACCAGGTGGCCAAAGGTTTCATGTTGTACAGTATTCTCCTGACCACAAACCGTACAATAGCGCTGAGGTACATCGGCTCCGCAGTTTAGACAGTTTTTATCCTGGCGTATAGGTTGTGTTTTCAATTACTATCAGAATTTTGGTTGAAATTGCTGCAAGATATGAAAGAGGGTGACACAAACATAGTACGGTAAAAAATTTTAATGTAAAAATTGCGTTTTACATTTGTCGACTCAACTTATCAACGACTCTAATATTCATGAAGAAAGGATTTCTATTGGTCATTAGCGCTCTAACCTTTACAGCAAAGGGTTATAGCCAGTACTTTTTCCAGGACATTTATAATACGCAGCAGACAATGGCAACCATGGCGCTGCTGAAAGAGAATAAGATAAAGACGCAGCAGGTGCAAACCTTAGATGCCAATATGGAAATTGATAAGGATTTTCGATGTGAACGTAGTGTGAATCCGACTTACCGTCAGATGAAGTCACAGACTCAGTCCAGTGCTACTGGGTATTCGGCCCTGATTTCCAGTTTTTCTCCGAAGGGGGAGCTGTCTAAAACGGTGGATAGTTCGGGAGCGAGTATTACCACTACACAATACAGGTATGACAATAGTGGCCGGCTGCTGACAGTAAGCAGTACATCGATTGCCCGTAGCAATAAGATGAGGTTTGATGAGAGCAGGAACTATATATATGATACCAGTGGAAGATTACAGCAGATGGTGCAGCGGAAGAGTGGTACAGGAGATTCTCTTGTTGTAGTTTTTAAGACGGATAGTGTGGGTCATGTTATCGAAGAGATGGAGTTGAAAGGGGGAATTGGCAAGCGGGTTTTCTATAATTATGATAAGGAAGGGCGATTAACGGATGTTTACCGGTACCAGGCAGCCAAGAAAAAAATGCTGCCGGATTACATTTTTGAGTACAATTCTCAGGGTAAACTAACGAAAATGACTACCGTTAACGCACAAACGTCGACCTACACTATTTGGGAGTATGAGTACCAGCCGGACGGATTACCATCTAAGGAAATCTGCTATGGTAAAGGGAAAGAGCTGTTAGGTTTGGTGAAATATGGCTATGAAAAGCAGTCGGAAAAGCAGTAGAAAAAAAGTGAATGGATAAAATATTTTAAATCAATGCAAAAAAAATTTTGTGAGTTAAAAAAGATTCCTATCTTTGCAATCCCAACGAAAAACGACGGGGTCAGTTCTTAAGAAAAGCGGAAGTAGCTCATTTGGTAGAGCACGACCTTGCCAAGGTCGGGGTGGCCGGTTCGAGCCCGGTCTTCCGCTCGAAATTTCTCACAAACCCTGGTGGTGGAATTGGTAGACACGCGGGACTTAAAATCCCGTTCGCAGTAATGCGAGTGTGGGTTCAACTCCCATCTGGGGTACAAAGGAGAGTAGCGCTGGCGCGCACTCTCCTTTTTTTTTGAATACAACTGAAAATATTTCTGCAGATATTTCTGCGAGTAATACTGTCCACATAAGTGAACTAACTACTTTATCTTACTTGCGATACTGGTTAACCCTTTCTTCACCCATCCCTTCTTCAAGGCATTCTTATCCACCATCACCACCTTCTTATTCTCTAGCTTCACTAATAAAGTCGGCTTTGCCATCCCATCATACAAACAAACCACATTAAAAGTCTCCCAGTAATCGTTTATAAACTTCAGATTTTGTTCATAAACACCTTTAATAGTTCTCGCATCCACCGCATGACCACCTTCTTTAACCCGCTGTTCACAATCCAGGATACTATCAAGGCATAGATAGTTCAACAGAATCTGATATCGGGCATTTTCGAAACGATCTATATATCTCCAATAATCAGGGTGTGATAATGGAGTTTCTAACACAAAGTGTTGCTTACTGGCGATTGCTTCATTAATCTTTGCAGAAAGATAATTTTCCATCATTAATGATGACTGGCTACTGATTTCTTCCGGAGTAAGTTCTTTTCCCTGGAGTTCTTTCTCAAACATGGTACGGGTCAAATCTCTGTCAAAAGGGGGAACACCATCGAACAATTCGGGGAGCATGGATTCTATGTGGGTAGATTTTCCTGCTCCATTGGGGCCGGAGATAACAAGCAATGTTGGCTTATTGTAATCCATTTTTTAGTTTAAAATCATTGCGAACTGAGATTGCTTCTATTTCCGAAAGGGTGCGAATAAATCTTGTTTCAATATCAGCTCCTATAGTATATACTTCCTGGATCTCTATATGTCCATCAGCATATTCATAGTAGCCTTGGCCTTCAGGTAACTTATTAGATAAGATAAGGAAAGGCAGGTTTCTGGAGAAATTACGATTCCTGAGCCGCTCAATTGTAGCGGCAAATTTCTTATCCTGAATAGCTAATTCTTTTTCTAATGCAGTCATTTTTAGTCCTTAAAAATCCTAATAAAATAGCAAAAAATAGGCAACTGACCAAACCCAAATTTCCACATTTAATTATCGATAAAATATTAAAAAAACATTATTTAATAAGATTTCAAATATTTATAACTGAATGAATTTCATTTATAAAATGAAAATAAGTGTTTGGCTGTACTCCCGTTTGTGGTACACAATCGGATTCAAGTTAGAATCCACAAAAAGGTCGCTTAACAAAGCGGCCTTTTTGTTAGTGTGTAGGAAAAAAGATTATTCATATCTTTTCTCAAAACCCCTGACATCATGTATACTCAACTACTTCAAATAGTCCATCATAACTTATTGGAAAAATTTAGGGATCATAGTGATGTTGAAACTCTCTCAACCGCATTTTCTAAACTGGAGGATGCAGAAATTTCTACAGCTGATTTTAGTTTTTATACTTCTGTTGCCTCTGTTTATTCCAGTAAAATTGAAGGTGAACCAATTGAATTAGATTCTTATATCAAACATAAAAGATTTGGTATTGAATTCCTCCCAGATTACACCAGGAAAATTGACGATCTATATCTTGCCTATCAATTCGCAAAAGACCATACCCCCTCTAAAGAAAACATCACTAAAGTAAATGGCATTTTAGCAAAACATATAGTTTCTAAAAGCTGGAAAGGCAAAATCAGAAATCAAAATATGTATGTCACAACTGAAGATGGTAGAATCGAATATATAGCAGCTTCTCCATTTATTGTAGGTACAGAAATGGAAAAGCTATACCATGATATTGACTTGCTCCTACAACAAAAACTTGATATCCAATCTGCATTTTATTTTGCCAGCATGATTCATCTTGTATTTGTAAAAATACATCCATGGAATGATGGAAACGGAAGAAGTGGACGATTACTCGAAAAATGGTTCCTCGCACAACATTTGGGCCCTAAAGCCTGGTTTGTACAATCTGAAAAGTATTATTATCTGAATCACAAGGAATATTATAACAATATCAGGATCCTTGGATTAGAATATGAAGAATTGGATTATAATGCGGCATTACCATTTGTGGGGATGTTGAATAATGCAGTAATGAATAATGATTAATAAATGTGAGGTATATAATCCTTTAAGTCACTAACCAGCTTTTACGTTTCTAATTCTGAATAGCTAATTATTTCTGTATGGTTCAAAACCATACAAAAATAAACACTGCATAAATGATTCAGTTACCCTATTTATATTTACCTATTATAAAAATTACAACATTAATTTGTTTATCAAGCACTAAGATTAACCTATACTCATTGTACTTATTATCCTAATTCTATCATTTCTAAACCCAAATCTCATGATTAAAACAAAACATGCCTTAGTTGTTTTTGGATTAACCACTGTATTGTTAGCAAGTAATTGTAGCAAAAATGAAGTTTCTTCTGTACCCGAGCACAATAAAACTATTCTTCAAACAAAACAACCTATTGTGAGCAACAATAGACTTCTCTTTAACTCTCAGGAAAATTTAATCGCGTACCTCAAAGAAAACATGAGAAAAAAAATTATTGACCAGGATGGATTTACATCGCTTTCTACAGCCTTAAAAAATTTACCTGATAAAACTCCTGTTTCCGATGAGCTTAGAGATCTTCTCTCATTTGGCTTCCCGCAAGAACTACTTTCGGTATTAAATTCTAAAGGCGAGGTAAGGATAGGAGACGAAATTGTGTGGTATCATTCCGGAAAGAAGTATTACATTCCTGTAGCAGATGAAAGTAAAATAGATCAAATCAAACAGAAACCTGAATCTATCGACAAGTTCTTTGATGCTAAGCAAATTAAGCTCCAATCCATTAATCCTAATGCAAAAACTGACATTGGTCTAACAGCTACAGACTCTCGCTATATAAAAGAGTTCTATCTTTGGGGAACTACACATACCAGATTTGTACATGAAGCTTCTGCCTTCATTGAAGGAACAAATGTAGGCACATGGATTGCTTACTCAGTTATAAGATTGAAGCTCGAATGGAAAGATTGCTGCAAATGGAACCCGGCAACAACAATAAGAGATGTTTCAGTGAATTTAACAGGCAGCGCTAACCTCTACAACGGAACAGGCACACTTCCTACAAATGGTAATTATATTATGGGGCCAAGTGTTTCAATTAATGTAACAGATGTAGTTAACAGTGATTATGTAGTTACTTTAGCAGCAGTAGAAGGTTATGGTTCGCTACTAAGTGGCTCACATTGGACTTTGAGGCTAGATGGTTCAATCTATCAATACGCACAAGGAGATTACCTTACAAATGCGTGGACAAATACCGCCACGCCAATGTGGTAAAATATTCAAAATAATAATTGCTCTCATAAGTACAATGTTTTTAAAAATCTGGCTGCCAATCAGCCAGATTTTTATATTTTTCATCCCATGAAACATCCTTTTCAGTGCATCGACTGGAGCACTATATCTCCCACTACCCATCCCGGCATTACTGGTACCGCCTTATGGCAAACCCTTCAACTGCCAGGTTTACGCATTCGAACTGTCACTTACTCGCCGGGCTATCTTGCAGATCATTGGTGTAAGAAAGGGCATATAGTTCATTGCCTGGAAGGAAGCTTTATCAGTGAACTGGATAATGGAGAACAGTTTGTATTGAACCAGGGCATGACCTATGTTGTTTCTGATGACCTTAGTAATCACCGTTCCAGTACAGAATCAGGAGTAAAGCTATTGATTATTGATGGCGACTTTCTGAAGTAAGTAATATGATTTCCTATACATTCTAATTGCAATAGAGCTTCGCCATAACTATCATATGGATTGATAAAGATAATCATAGACCAAGGTAGTTCATTTGTCCGCGAATATGCGAGGGCCTTGGAGACTTATTCTCCTAAACCCCAAAAGGATAAGTTTCCGGCATTTGCCTTCCATCCGGTTTGATATGTAATGGATGTAATGCTGTTACCTGATCCAGGTAAATGAAGGCATCATACCGCAAAGGAAGTATACTAGGCACATAATTACCATACTGCTCATACTCGGGATTGTAAACTACTCCAATGGCGCGATGTCCAACCGGTACTTCTAGAAATTGAGTGTTGCGAAGATCATCCATCCATAACCATTTATTACCACTCCCTTCAATCTTTAACAACTGTTCCCAACTCCCGGATTGGGCTGGAGGAACAGCTACACTTCTCATTGGTGCTCCCCATCTGCTTCCTGCCATTACCTGCCCCTGATAAGCACCAAATCCCAACAGTGCAACCTGGTGTTCTCCAAATTTCATTCTTGCCAATTCACCAATATTTACCATGCCTTCGCTTGTCATGTCGGTAGCCCTCGCATCACCAATATGTGTATTATGCGCCCAAATAATAGCTTTCGATTGCTCACCATGAAATTGTAATAACCGCTCCAGGGTTTCCTCCATATGCAGGTCACGAATATTCCATGAATGAGGTCCGCCTTTTATCATAGCATTATAGTAATTCTCGGCATGTACTGTTATCAGTGCATTCTGTTCTGTGCTAAAAGCACTTTCGTGATCTGTATCATAATTGGGGAAATGAAGTCGGATTCCCTGAAGCAGGTTAACAACTTCAGTTCTGCATAACTCCGGTACCAGGGAAGTGGCTCTTGCATAACCATGTCCTTC
This sequence comes from Chitinophaga silvatica, assembly GCF_003419895.1. Taxonomy (GTDB): domain Bacteria; phylum Bacteroidota; class Bacteroidia; order Chitinophagales; family Chitinophagaceae; genus Chitinophaga; species Chitinophaga silvatica. Next base: position 266,322 of record NZ_QPMM01000010.1, read on the forward strand.
TTCTGTACGATAAGGTTCAAAACACTGATATGCTTCTTCAGCCATGGCAACCATTGCAGGATCTTTCTCTTTCAGGTAGGTTATGATTGCTTCCATACTTTCCCAAAGGCTATATACATCCAGGCCATAGAAACCAATTTGGTTTTCAGAAGATACTGATCCATTGTAATCATACAGCCATTCACCTAAAGCAGTGATTTCCCAGTTTGCCCACATCCAGGTGGGCCAACGATTGAAGGAATGTAATACATCGAAGGCACTGTTCCCGGATTCTTCGTAATGTTTTATATACCTGTTAAACCGGTAGCAATCGGGCCAGTCTCCTTCTACTGCAATAAAATTGAAGCCTTTCTCCAGAATAAGCCTTTGTGTGATATAATTACGCCATTTGTAATATTCATGATTACCATGTGAAGCCTCTCCCAACATTACCACACGAGCACTTCCTATCCTTTCAATTAAAGCATCAAGCTCTTCTCCTTTGCCTAAAGGATGTGATACATAATGAAGATTAGCGACAGAATCTGCAATATCTAAAGTCTGTTTGAAATAATGATTCATGATAAAAAATCCTTGTTAAGATAAAATCCCAGCAATTTTCGGGCAACGATAATAGACTGTATTAGTTCTGGCATTCATTTTTCTGAATCTCAGGTATGAAACAGAATTTTCATGAGATCGTGAATATACCAACCGGACAAGTGTTCCTGGAAGGAGAACTGACAATACCTGCAGAAGCCAGGTCAATAGTTATTTTTTGTCATGGTAGCGGTAGCAGTAGATTTAGTACACGTAATAAGGCAGTTGCATTAAACTTACAACAACATCAGTTTGGTACGCTATTATTCGATCTGCTGACACAGGAAGAGGATGAGGCTTCTTATGCCATGCGTTTCGATATAGATTTGTTAGCGAGCAGACTTGTTGGTGTAACAGAATGGTTATCCACCTCCCAACAATTCGATTCTTATGCACTGGGATATTTTGGAGCCAGTACAGGTGCTGCTGCCGCGTTGAAAGCTGCGAGTCAGTTACCCTATGTACAAGCTGTGGTTAGCCGGGGAGGCCGACCCGATCTTGCAGGTGAATCATTAGTTCACGTATCTACTCCTACCTTACTAATAGTAGGGAGTCTGGACCTTGAAGTATTAGCGCTGAATCGGGATGCCTTAAATCTGCTGAACGGCCCCAAAAAACTCCTGGTAATAACTGGTGCAGGGCATCTCTTCGAAGAAGGAGATACACTTTCTCAGGTTAGTAAAGCTGCGCTGGAGTGGTTTAAACAATATCTCATCAATTAAAAACTCCCCGTATGTTTAGAAACAGAATAGAAGCAGGTCATCAACTTGTACCATTGTTGGAAAAGTACAAACACCAGAATGGAATAGTGCTGGCCGTACCGCGTGGAGGTGTGCCAATTGCGTATATTGTTGCCAGTGAATTGCAGTTGCCATTAAGTCTTACTCTTACCAAGAAAATTGGTCATCCCGACAATGAGGAATATGCTATTGGGGCCGTTAGCCTTACCGCCAGCTATATTGTTCCGCATCCAGATGTTTCTGAAGACTATATTCAAAAAACCATAAAAAAAGTACGCAGCAGGTTAGCTGAGATGCAAAGGTTATATCTTGGAGATCGCGCCCTCCAACCTGTTACGGGGAAAATAGTAATAATAATAGATGACGGTGTTGCTACCGGGAGTACTTTACTGGCTACCATTAAAATGTTGCGTAAGGAGAAGCCAGAAAAAATTGTTGTGGCAGTTCCTGTAGCTTCTGAATCGGCCTACCAGTTACTACAGCTGGCAGCAGATGAAGTCATTGTATTACAAATACCAGAGTATTTCTTTGGTGTTGGTGCTTTTTATAATGATTTTAGTGAAGTGAGTGATGAGGAAGTGATAAAATATATGCACAAATCTGAAAAGTAATACGTGCTTACCCCATACTTTGAAATAACTCCTCTGCATCTTTCAAATGACAAAGCGCTGTACCCGAATTCATTGTTGCCGCCGTTCCACTGGCTACCCCAAATTTTACAGCAGTATATATATCTGCACCCCGTGCTAGTTGCAATACCATCCCTGCCACCATACTATCTCCGGCTCCTACTGTGCTTAGGGCCTTTACCACCGGCGCCTGATAATGCTTAACTTCCTCTTCAGTAACCAAAATTGCCCCTCCTGCACCTAATGAAACAACAACATACCTGCAATCTCCAGCCTGGATAATAGACCTGGCAGCAACGACGGTTTCTTCACCGGTAAGCTCCTCCTTGCCTGCAAGTGTAGCAAGTTCAGCAAGGTTTGGCTTTAATAAATAAACCCCGCTATTGGCAGCTAATTGCAGGGCCTTACCAGAAGTATCCACAATAAAAGGAATTCCTTTTCTTTTAGCCAATAACCCAATATGCTGAAAGGCATTTTCAGCAAGTCCGGGTGTCAGGCCTCCACTGGCAACTACAAACGATACATCATTCATGGCATTATCTAATATTTCCAAACCCTGAAGCCATTCTTTTTCCGAAATGTAAGGTCCGGGCATATTAAAGCGGAATTGCTGTTGGGTTGCCTCATCAGTTACGATGAGGTTCTCTCTGGTATGTTGGGCTATGGGTATCATAATAGCTGTAACCTGTTCGGCAGCAAGCAATTCATTGAAAAAATGACCAGTATAGCCTCCTCCAAAAAATGCAGCTGTTGCTTGTCCTCCGAGCTTAACAATTGCTCTTGCCACATTCACACCTCCCCCACCCGGCTCAAACACAGGTGGAGAACATCTAAGTTTTCTATCAGGTACTAAAGTAGTAACGCTTGTACTTTTATCGATTGCCGGATTAAAAGTTATAGTTATGACTGGTTTCATAACATAGTTTTATTCTTTTAACATCCTGGCTGCTCTGCAGGTTCTACAGATTAACAATTTTTACTATTCAAACTACTGCTCCTTCGGCTCATTAAACTCCAGCTTATTATAAAACGGATCACTAACCGTTACCGTTAATGCATTCCAAAAAGCATGTTCCAAACCCGGTTTGTTATACTTATAGTTCTTTGCTATAAGCTCCTGGTGATAGGCTTCCAAACCATCGTATTGAATTAGTACCTTGGCACCCGGACTACTATCGCCATGATGTTCCGACAGATGCAAAAGAATATCTCCCAGGGAAATTTGCATATAAATTGGTGAATTATCATCGAAGCGATGTTCCCAATCGATTTTAAATCCTAACCAGTCACAATAGAATTCTTTTGCTTTGTTGTAGTCGAAAATTCGAAGAACGGGGATTACTTTATTTGTCATACTTAGAATTGTGACATAAAGCTATTAAAAAAGCGCCTCAAAACTGAGGCGCTTCTCATTAATTAACAACCTTATTAAAACGCTGTAATTTTATCTCCCAATAAATCTTTCAATACAAAATCCAATTCTGCTCCTCTTATTTCGCTTGCTACTATTCTTCCTTTAGGGTCGAGCACAATGGAAAAAGGAACACCTTCCACTTTGTAGCGTTGTACAACCGGCCCTTTCCATCCTTTCAAATCACAAAGCTGTGGCCATTCCATTTGTTCTTCCTTCATAGCTTTATTCCAATCGGCTTTGCGTTCATCAATGGAGATACTAATGATATTGAAATCCTTTTGATCAACAGTTTTACTCAGTTCACGCAAATGAGGTATTTCAGCCCGGCAAGGCCCACACCAGGAAGCCCAGAATTCCAGCATATTATATTGCCCAGGCTTTACGAGGCTTGAAAGCTTTACCGTTTTGCCATCACGATCGGTAAGAGGAATATCGATATACTTTACTCCTTTTGCTATGAGCTTTGCTTTAGCTGCAGATTTTTTCAGTTCTTTCACAATGCTGGAGGCCGATAACTTTGCTGAAGGCAAAGCAACAATGGCATCAATTTCAGAAGTGGTCATACCAGACTGAGCACGACTTATTAACTCAAAAGCCAGGTAAGCTGATGCTATAGAAGAACGATTTGCTTTTATAAAAGCAAGCTTTTGTTCTTTCAATTCATTATCTACCTGATTCATTTCTTTTACCAGCTCTAAACCTCTTGCTGTGTTGAATTTACCATCAGCCGCAGGAATATGATATTCCTGCAGGTAAGCCTGATAAAGTTCCTTGTTTCTTGAGGTAAGATCATTGACCGAAGTTTTAAATTGTGTATATAGATCCTGATCTTTTGCACCAGTGATGCTAACATTATCCATGCTGCCACCAGTACCATAATAGTAACCAGGCAAGCTATCTAACAAACAGGTAAAACTCACCTGCTCGTCGCCCATGAAAAAGCGTACAGCTTTTTGATCTCTGGGTACTCCAGGGTTTTTATCGATGACCAACATTACTTGTCTGCTATACCCCCATGGTGCTTTACCATTCAATAAGAACCGCTCATCTTTTATGACAGCCGAATCTCTCATGATCGGTTTATTGCTCTCAAAGGTATCTGAAAGATATACTTTGGTACCATCTTTAGCTCCTGGGATATTTCCATGCAGGCTATATGGTTTTTGAGCAAATGCGCTGCCGGTCAGCAATGTGAATGTTAATAATATTAATGGTTGTTTTATCATTTTACGAAAGATTATTGTTGATTCAATGGCATGTCTTTGTTAAAGGCCTGTACCTGTAACGGAATCTGGAAGGTATACTGCAGGCTGTGAGGTTTTAGGGTGCCCATTATTGTTACACCATCAGCACCTAAGCGATTTACAGCTGGCATACGTCCTTCCTGATCCAATCGTTTCATATCTCCCCATCTCACACCTTTCATGGCCAGCTCTCTTCTTCTTTCACCCAGCACCTGATTAATTGCCTCTTCACCTGAATCAGCAGAAAGCGCTACAAAATCTGTAGGTTTGAAGCGATGTAAACGAATTTCATTTACTATGTCCATTGCGGATTCTGCATCTCCCATGCGAGCCAGGCATTCTGCTTTATTAAGCAGTATTTCTGCATAGGAAACAGCCCGGTTAGGGTTGTATTGCAGAAAGTTATTGTAAGTAAGTACACGTGTATCTCCGGTTGTATTACGTTTGGCAAACATGCGGATACGCAGATCCCTGGCTGTGTCATATTTACTAAGCAAATCGCTGGAATACCTTAAGCTTACATTATTGGAATATCTGACGTATACCTCTTCCGGGCTGATGGTAGTATTTGGAAGAGTAGAACCCAGATAGTTGTTATAATCCAGCAGGTAATACTGATTACTTTCAATTACTGAATCGGCATAGGCCATTGCATTTGGATAATCCTGCATATACAAATAGTAACGGGAGAGCATTCCGAAGGCGGCAGATTTATTAGCTCTTGTACCATTTGGGGTAGTAATCTCCAGATCAGGTAACGCTTTCTTCAGATCAGCAATCATTTGCTGAAGATTTTCTTCCAGTAATGGTCTTGCAGGTGTTGCTACACTGATATCTGTTGAAGTGATATACGGAACGCCATAGTTTTTGCCCGCGGTTGCTTTACTATACCCTGGTGCAAAGAAAGTAAGAAGATGATAGTAATTGTAAGTGCGCGCTACCAAAGCTTCGGCATACAATGTTTTTTTCTTCTGCAGTGTACCCGAAGTGGCTTCCATAACTCCTTCTGTTATTACATTCATGTTTGCTATAGTATTGTAATAATCAATCCAGATATCTGGTCTTTCAGGTGAAGCATTGATATACGGATGCCAGAAGTACAGATTGCCGGGGGCCGACATCTGATTTTGCGGATTATAAGTTATATCTGCTAAATCATCCGTTACCGTGAGTGGGCTTGTATTCCCGGTATTACTAATGGCATTGACACTATTCAACAATGCATCATAATCATTGATGTTACTAGCAATGATGATACCCTTTGGTTTTACATCCAGGTATTTACTACAGGAAGTTGTCAATAGCGATATAGATAGCAGGAATGGTAAATAATTCTTTCTCATACTGCTGATGTTAGAAGTTTAGATTCAATGAAATGGTGTAGGATGGCACGATTGGAAGACCTCTGCGGCCAGAAGTATAATCCAGCGTTTCAGGATCAATATCATTGCCACTGAATACATACTTGTAAGGATTCTGAACCTGGAATATGACTTTAGGTTTAGATAGACGAACTTTTTTTGCCAGCCTGTCATTCACTTCCCATGTAAGCGTTACATTCCGTAAGGCGAGAAAATCCATCTTCCTGAAATATTGTGCAGCATATTCATAGCCATAGCGGGTCACGAAATATCCTGGCTCTCCATAAGCAGCCGAAAATCCCGGCAGATCAGTATGCAGTTCATCACCTGGTGCTTTCCAATAATTCTGAATTCCATTTGTGGGTCTTTCACTATAAATTGAAGGAGGTGCCACTCTTGCAACGTTTCCACCATAATACATAATGAGAAAGTTCAGACTGAAATCATGATAGGCAAACTGGTTATTTAACCCTAAGGCATATTGGGGATCATTCACCCCCATAAAGCGCAGTGAGCTAAATGGTACATCCTGGCGTGGGGTAAAAGACAATACAACAGGCTTACCATCCGCACCAGCCACTGTAGGTTGACCATACTCATTAAGTCCGAGGTAATTATGTGCAAAAACCGCACTGATTGGGTACCCAACCTGATTTTCAGGATAAGCTACCCTTGTAAAGTCGTAGTATCCATTGAACAGATTCGTGACATTTAATACCTTGCTTTTATTAAATGATCCGGTTATCTGTGTCTGCCACCTGAATTTATTTGCAACAACATTTACAGTATTCAAACTAATATCAACTCCCTTATTCTCGATCGTTGCATTATTCATCAGCGCATTGTTAAATCCTTTAGTAGGATCGATCTGCAAACTGGAGAAAATATCCTGCCCCCGCTTCATGTAATAATCGATACTTCCATAGATTCGTCTGTCTACCACTGCAAAGTCGATACCTGCATTGTAATTGAGTGTTTTCTCCCAGCGAAGCTGATTATTTCTCAGGGTATTGATTGCATAACCAATGGTGGCATTAGGAATGTAGTTATTAAGACTTGTTCCCAGTATTGTGTAAGGTCCACTCCTTTTGATAATGTTACCATTGTACCCAACAGATAAGCGTACTTTCAACTCTTGCAGCCAGGTGGCATCGAGAAGGAATGATTCGTTTTGTGCATTCCAGCTAACGCCGGTCGACCATAATGGGGTGTATCTGAACTTAGGATCAGTTCCAAATAAATTAGACTGGTCAATACGCATACTACCAGTGATACTATAGCGATCGTTATAGGAATAAGCTCCGTTAGCATACCAGGAAACAAAGCGATCATCGTAGTAAAATTCATTAAAGAAGTCTGAAAATGCGGTGTAGTCATCAACGTAGCTATCCATCGGTGCCAATACATCCGAATAAGCAGGGAATACCATCCTGTTACCAATCAGAGTCAGATCAGCAGGTTTCATTGATAAGGTATTATTATCATATCCAAAAGCTGTATTTAATCTGCTGCTGGTAGTAAGTCTTCTTACTTCAGTACCTCCGAGCAGGGAAACATCATGCATCTTCCCAAACTGTTTATTATAGGTGAGTTGAGCTCTGGTAGTGTAGGTACTCGTTAGCAAATCTGTAGTTTTATTTACACCCCCCTGAGGGAAACGGAAGATGGGCTTACCTGTAAGCATATCTCTGTCGGCATAATAATTCAGCATAAGCCTTGTTTGCCTGGCGTTCTCAGACGCGAAATTGGTGATGGTGGTAAGCTCTCTTTCAAAAACGCTACCTACCTCCAGGTGTAAAGCAGGAGTAATTTTGGCTCTCAGATTGCCCTGTAATCGAAGCATATTGCTTTTGTTGGTGATTTTAGTTTCAAACATTTCCTGGTAAGGATAATAGTAAGAATCATATAACCCCATAGCCATATTGGCTGCATTTTGTTGCGGACTAAGCGTACCCCATTGACTTTCAAATCCAAAATAGGAATCATTAAAAGGAGATAAATAGGAAGCTACCGGATTGCCAGCATCATCTCTGAAGCGTTGATATGGTTTGAATGAATTGTAATCCGGAACCGGTACCCGCTCATCATTAGTATTGGCGTAGATGCTTTGCACATCGAGGGTAAATATTTTCATGAAATCATATGTACCCCGGTAGTTAATTGCCGTTTTACTGAAGTTTGAGAATTTGGCACTTCGTTGATTATCAACCCTGCTTACGCCAAGGAAATAATTATTCCCGGTAGTACCACCATTCACACTGAAATCGATAGTTCGTAAAAGCTGATCCTGCATGAACAGGCGTTTAAAGTCGGCGGTATTATCGTAGTTGCTATATTGTGCAAGTAATTTATCAGCTTCCTCCCGGGTAATACGCCCATAATACAAATCATCAGTAATACTGAATACAGGAGTATATGTACCATTAGTCATATCCAGATATTCTTTATCTGTTCCCTGGCTGATGTACTGATTCAGGGAATATGCACTTTCAAAATCTATATATTCTTTACCGCTTGCCAGATCCAGTTTTTTAAAGTCGGGCTTCGGGCGATAAGTGAAAGCAGCATTCAGATGAAACTGTGGTTTGGAATTTGTTCCTTTCCGGGTGTTGATAACAACCACACCATTAGATGCGCGTACACCATATATAGCCGCGGCGGCAGCGTCTTTCAGGACGGTGATTGTTTCAACATCATAGGGATTGATAGATTCAATATTTATTTCAGTTGGATAACCATTCAAAACAATTAAAGGCTTTTTGATAGCCTGAAAAGTGGAGACACCACGAATTGAAAACGGAGAAGTATTATTTGCATCGTATTCATTGCTGGTATTTGTTTTAAGGATCAGCCCTGCAATACGGCCTTCCAGGTTTTCAACTATATTCCCTGAGGGAGGAACACTTTGCAGGTACGATTTTCTGTCGAGAACCGAAAATGCACCTGTCAATTGCGTTTTTTTCAGCGTTTGGTAACCAGTGCTTACTTCCACCACATATTCTCCTAATTGAGCAACAACCGGATGCATTGTAGCATTGAGGATGGTTGATTCATCTGTTACTTTCAGCTGTACTGGTTTGAATCCAATAAATGTGACGAGAATTACATCACCTTTCATTGCATTGATTTGAAAACGACCCTGAGCATCAGCAGTTGCACCCCCACTTTTGCCAATAAATCCGATATGTGCACCTGGCAAAGGATTGCCGGCAGTATCTCTTACAATACCAGTTACTGTAATTGTTTCAGAAATTGTTGTATTGGCAGATGGATTGGCAGTTGCTGATTTACGGGTAACCGTAATAGTTTTACTTCTGATAAAAAAATCTAATTGCTGATCTTTTAATACCATTGTTATGAATTTCTCCAATGGCAGGTTAGTAGCAGCAACAGTAACAGGTTTCGCAGCGCGAATAATATCGTAATTCGAAACAATACTATATCCGGTTTGTGTTTCTACCTCTGTAAATACTTTCTCCAGCGGAGCATTTGTAACCTGCATAGAAACAGTTTGAGCACTAAGCACTGTAAAAAACAGCAATAGCGGCAAAAGAAGCAGGATCTTTTTAAACTTCATGGCAGCGGAATTTGGTTGATTTACATAAAATAAATTGCCTGAGGATGGGTGGCCTTACCATCCTCCTTTATTCAAATGACAGTCATTAAAAATTTATGGTATTACAATCAGTTTACTTCCATTATTTTCTATTCTAAAGTGTACATCAGATTTCTCTAAAATCAGCAGTACATCCTGCAATGGAAGATTTCTGTCCATTCGCCCCCAGAATATGATATCAGGAATTTTATCATCGTAACTTACTTCAATATTATACCACCTCGAAAGCTGTTGCATTACTGCTTTTATTGGCATTTTGTTAAAATCAAACAATCCGTTTTTCCAGGCCGTTGCCTGTGCAATTTCAGCATTGGTAACCAGTTCAATGCCCTCACGATCTTTAATAGTTTTGGCTGCCTGTCCTGGTTTCAGTTCTAAACGTTTGTTACCATCAGTAATTGCCACGGCACCACTTACCAGGGTAGTTTGTGTACTTACTTCATCTGTATAGGCATTCACGTTAAATGTAGTACCGAGTACCTCAATTGTTTGCCCGGTAGCCGTTTTAACTTTAAAAGGTTTATTTGGATTACTGGCTACTTCAAAATAGGCTTCTCCACTTAATTCTACGGTACGATTCATACCAAAAGAAAGTGGATAATGCAAACTGGAAACCGCATTCAGCCAAACTGTGGTGCCATCAGGTAAGATTACTTTAAACTGTCCGCCTCTCGGTGTTGTAAGGGTATTATATCCACTTAACGATTCGCGGCTTTGTGATTGATAAATTAATTGCCCCTGTTGTTGAACCAGTGTGGTATGCTGTTGCGCAATCTGCTGATTTCCAGCGCTATCCAAAATCACTTGCTGACCATTGGCTAAGGTCAGCACAGCTTTATTACCTCCTGGTTGTAAGTTTTCGATTTTAGCAACGGGAGTAGGTTGACTGTTTTTCCGAAATGGCAGGAAGGTCAGCATTCCCAATAGCATTGCAGCTGCTGCCCACCAGCCTAAGCGGAAAATGGTTGGTATTCTCTTTTCTGCCAATGGTTCTTTTTCAACAGCATAGATAGCCTGTAACATAGACTCCATTTCTATGTCGCTGAGGTCCTGCATTTCCTTGGGAGATTCCAGTAAAGCCGTAATCTGATGCTTTAACTGCTCTTCTCCCGGAGGCATCTGCATTATATTATAAAGCTCTTCCCGCTCTGCGGGAGTAGCGGTATTGGTCAGAATTTTATGAAATAATATCTCTGCTCTTGATGGCATAATAAATAAAAAAGTAGCAGTACAAGGATACTGTTACTTATATTGTCTGTTAATTAATAGGCTTTGGGGGGGATGAGTGAAAAAATTTTTTTAGCGGATGTTCAGGAGGAGTAGTAACGCGCCTAAAGGCAACTGTGCCAGGCAGTAGGCTCTAACCTTTTTAGAGGCTTCGTCGAGATTATATTTAACAGTTTCAGTAGAAACCCCCAACTTGGCTGCTGCTTCGCTTCTTTTAAGACCTTGGAGTTTTATTAAGCGATAAGTCTGTTGTTGCTTTTCCGGTAACCTGGAAATAGCTGTGTGGAGCAAATTAGAATATTCCTTTTCGAGCAGAGGATCGGCAGTATTGTAGCCGGCATCGAGACTTTCTTCCAGCTCACCAACTGGCAATACTTTTTCCTTTAAAGAACGCTTAAAAGCGCTATAAATGGTATTTCTTGATACTGCATTGAGCCAGGCCGGAAAATTATCAATTTCCGTTAAGGAACTACGTTGTAGCCATACTTTCAGGAATACATCCTGTAATACTTCCTCCGCCATCTGACGGTTGTGAAGTAACTGGAGAGCAGTTGTGTAAATGTTGGCTCTATATGCTTTCACCAAGGCAGAAAATGCCCGTTGATTTCCTTCAGCAACCAACTTAATAAGCATTTCTTCATTTACCGTCCGATTCTCCATGTGCCTAAAAGTAGTAAAATAAATCGTTTATTTTTTGTTGCCCATTATTTGATCCATATATGATTTATTATCCCAGAATAAGTATTCTTCAGTCATAACACCATCTTTCCAGATACCAAAAGTAGCCATCGGGATCCTGAACTTATTTCCGGTAGGCTGAATAAATTTTCCGTCTCCAATTGGCATTGGTTGGGTAAATGTGCCTTCCATCCAGCCGGTTACAGCGGTAACATCTCCACTTCCAATACGAATAGGGTGAACTTTTATCCGAGTATCGGGGGCATATACGAACATCGCATCCAGTGTTTTTATGTGTTGTTCCAATCCTTTTTCAGTATGCCCATCAGGAAAATGCACCAAAATATCTTCTGCATGACTTTCATGTAAACGTTTCCAATCACGGTTACTAAATACTGTAAAATCCAGTGTATCAAAAGTGATGAGGTTTTTGGCCACTTGTGCATCGATAGAGGGAGAGGAAGTATCCTGCCCGGTAGATTGACTCTTATTATTGCCAGGTTGCTGACATGCCATAATACTAATGAAGGTGATTAATAATGTTGCAGGAATTATTCTTTTCATATAAATGGAGTTATTTATGAATGAGTTTAACACCAGGATAGATTAATTTGTTGCAGGCGTACAAACACAAAAAATCCGTCTCTACTGAGTAGAGACGGATTTTAATATTTTATAACATAATTAGTTTCTAAATTTCTCCAGTATAAGTATCGGTGGTAAACAAATATTACTATTTAGCGATTTAAGGGTATCATTTGAGACTAGATATCTCGCACTTTTAAGTCCACAGGCATTTATAGAAATATCCGCAATTGTAAATATTATGGTATCATTCTGATTTTTCCATATTCCAAAGAATTCTGATTTCGATATTTTTTGATATCGGGAATCCTCTTTAATAAAGTTAAGATTAAATGTACCATGTTCTTTCAAATGTAAATCCCAATCTGTCTTTACAGTATATAGGAAATAACATACATTATCAGAAAATGAATAATACTTATCCTGGCTTACCAGACAAGATTTCATTAGAAAATACAAAAGCACAGCATTCATAAATATTAACGGTATAATAATTATTTAATTCACCCACTGGTAACTAATACAGGACCATTAGAGGTCATCCTTATTTATGTGATATTTCTTCAGATCTAATTTATAGTAATCGACATTAATAATACGAATGTGTGTAGGGCTAATAACTGTAAGCACGCACCCATTTAACTCTTTAGGATTGGGAATAGCTATCACTTTATCTTTTCCCTCAATGGAAAAAACATTCGATTCAAAATTATCGGCGGTCACAATTTCGCCATTCTCAATTATGGTTTTAGAGGTAATAGTAAAATAGAGTTCATCTTTATCTATCCTGTACTTTCCTTGTAGTTTTCGAATTACTATTAAATCCTGGTTCGGGTCGCTAGTATTAAATGTAAATCTACCATCTTCAGAAAAGCGGAAGTTTTGTCCTACTCCACTTCCTACTTCCTTTGAGCCTATCTGCCAAACCCCGGCCAATTGTTTATTTGTAAGATAAACAGGATTCGTTTGTTTTTGTTGGCCCAGCGCTGGCAACACTAATACTATACTTAAAAGAAATCCTATTAATTTTTTTATCATCTATTTAGCGTTTGAAAATCATAAAATGGAACAATCTGAAAAGATTGTTTTGGTTTAACATCCGGACTAAGAGTATGAAAGTTAACTGATGAAATCTTTTTAGCAAATACCCCATTTGTACCAGTTATTGGCAAATATCCGTTATGACGGCCTATATTTACTGTTTGTCCGAGATTTGTATTATCACCAACTGAAAATGTTCCTACGTGTCCATGCTTCCCTTCACCAGCATCATAGGAATACACAGATAAAGTACCTACCGCCGTATTATTTTGATTAGCTGATGCATTAAGCGCCCCAGCCATATCTGTGCTCAAAAGTAAAGGCGATTCCAAAAATTGGTTTGTCATCGAGTTGGCTGTTCCTGTCATACTAAGACCTTTAGAATTATCAGTTGCAGAGGCCACTGTTGATAGAATATTTTGGGTTGCAAAATTGCAATATGTGTCCTTATGAGGTACCAGATAAGGATTGGCAATATTAAGCTTTTGAGCTTCTTGAATTGCCGATGTTACATTCACTTTGTTTAATCCTCCTTGTCTTGTGTCAAAGCCAACAAATTTATATCTCACAAAATGTTTACTTCCACTTTGAACATACACTGCGTTGGAACCATCGTTAACATGCGAAACCAATAAACCATTATTGTCGTAAAAATCAGAAGGAGGAGCTGCAAATCTACCATCCGGGTCGATATTCCGTATTGGGTTATTCCAGCCATACTGATAAGGAGACCATTTTCTACCCGAATCTGCCAATGGATCTAAAATTTGCCATCTACCTATTTGCACATCATACATTCTCGCTCCATAATCATACCATTCCAATCCACTTCCATCCCCAAACTCCTTACTAAGTAATTCTTTTCCATTGTATTTTATTCTATTTTCTGAATAATTAGTTCCTTTCAACGCATTCGAACTAATCCCCGCCATTGATAATCCAAAAGGGTAATAATGCGTTTCTTCCAATACCGGCCCGGAAGCTTGCGTAATTAGCAAGTTATCAAAATAAACTTGCTGTGTACTTTCGTTACTGGTATAAACGTATAAAAATCCGCTTTTTTCAATTGGCATTTGATCCTGCGTTAATGTTTGAAGTTCATCAGGCGATGCCTTTACTTGTTTCACCCCACTATTTCCATTTACCATATTAAACTGATCGTCGAATAGTATGTAGTTTAAATATGCTTTGGGTCGATTTACCATTGGATTATCGGAGTTTTTCTCCTTTAGTTTGCGATAATCATTGTTATAAAAACCGGTATTAAAAGGGGTATTGTTGTCTCTTATGGAGCCAGTATGAGAAGTGGCAGCGCCACCACCTGAATTAAAGGTTTGTATAAGATCTGCTACTATACTCTCCACAGGATTTTCGTCTGATTTTTTATTTTGAGAACCATCGGATTTGTAAAATGCTTTACTTGAAATAGCAATGGTATCTCCAGCCATTACACGTAAAACAAGAGACGGTCCTATTTTCTTTTCTCCGGAAAGTGCTACCAGTTTTGCCACAGATGCATTTGATCCGGCACTGTTGTCTTCCGGATATCCTGCCGGTTTTGCTATACGGGTTTCATCAAGATTGCTAAATAAAGCACTTTCTGTAGAGGCTACCGGAGTTTCCATAGTAGCGGAATACATTGTTAAATCTGATTGCTCCGTTAATACCATTCTGGTATTATTCAGGTTGTCCAACACAAAATAATCATAGAAATATTGTACCGGCTGTCCTGTTTTAAAGGCTGTGCGTAAACGTCCTTCCTGATGACTAACAAATTGCAGGGAGTCGTTTTTATACACATATTCCCCTAAATAATCAGTCGTTGTAGTTGCGTTGGTAGTACCAGTTGTTTCGCTAACTATGCGTCTTAACCTATTGCCTTCAGCATCATATAAAAAGTTGATCGTACCCTTTCCTGCAACTGTTACCTGTACCGGTAAATTCAAATGGTTATAAGTAATGGAAGTAATACCTTTATTCAAATCTTGTAAAAGGTTTCCGTTAACATCGTAAGCATAATCCGCACCTGTGTTCGTACCATTTTTAAAATCCCCCAATTTGGTAGTAACCGTACTGGTATCATACACCGCAAGAAGTTTATTGCTACTTTCCTGGTAGGTATAGGCAAGACGATCTACAGGCACACTGGTATTTCCATCCACTCCGTACTGCGACATTCTAAATATATTGCCATTATCGTCATACCCATAATTTGCAGAAAAATTCATTTTATCGCTTGTCCAGGCCGCTCCGGTTGTATTTTGTTGAGTAAATGAAGCTTCTGTAAGCCTATTTATCTTATCATAATTATAACCATACGCCCTTACTAGAGGATCATTCCATCCTTTCCAGCGAATACCGGCAATATTGCCATTATAGGCATTGGTCTGGAAACCATAATCATAGTTAAATACCTGACCAAAATGACTGGTATCCTGATTTCCATTAACATAACCGCTATTTATACTTTTGATCCAGCTACGGATATTATACTCATATAATAAACGTTCTAATGCTTTACCATTTGTATTGATACCTAAACGTTTGGTTTTAAGTCTTCCTAGTTCATCATATTCCATTGTTACAATAGTTCGCTGAAGAGTGGAATCGTCATTATATCTTTTCCTTACAGCAATAAGATGGCCAAGTGAATCATAAACATTCATCGTCAATTGCGAAATTTTCGCAATACTGCTACTACGCTTATTAGTATGAACCTGGTAGGAACTTAGAATTTTCCCACTGAAGTCGTACTGGAATGTTAATACATCCTGCCCCCCGGATAAATTATCGTCTATATTCTGAACTCCACGACTGTCATCATTATAATAAAAAGTGGAAGTCAACCATTGATCAGTATCCAATATTCTTACTTTCTTACCTGTGAGCAACCCTCTTGTCATATTGGTAATTGAAAAGGGGATTTTATACAAATTACTACCAGCATTTAGTTTTGTTGTATCTGAATAACTGGGTGATTGTACACCCGTAAAATTGTAATTATCGTAAAATAAATAAGTTAGTGGTGTCAGATCTGCTGCAGGAATATCCGGTAAAGGATTATTGACAGCATTATTCATTTGAGTTTGTAATGATTCTCTTGATGCGCTGCTATTATAAAGTGCTGTCTGAACCGGTCTGTCGAGGTCATCATAAAAGGTGACTATCCACTTGTTCTTCAGTTTAAGATTACCATCGCGCGTAAACACCTGTCGGTCACGTTTGTCGTAAACCGTTTCCATCGATGTTTTACCTGGTAAATTCTTTGTTATTAACCGTTTACGATCGTCATAGGTATACTGGAAACACAATTCCGATAATACAGCTGCAACATTCCAACCTGGTTGTATTTTACTTATGGCTAAAGGAGGAATAACAAAGGTCAGATTACCCAGATTATCATATACATAGTAAGTATTTAACCAGCCATTATGTCCTGTGGCAGGGATTGCAGCAGATTGCACTTTTACAAGAATAAGCTGGCCTTCTTTATCAGCATACTTAACAGTAACATTACCAGCTTCGTCGATGAAAACTTCTTTGGTTAATTCACCAGCTGCATAAATGCCGGCCATAACTGGTAAATTATTTGAAATATTCCAGATAGCAACAGAATCGCTTGCTGTATTGACCTTATATTGCATTTCAACGGGTCTGTTACCACCTTCCTTAGCCCAGCTGTTACCTGGTGCAAAGGTTTTAGCTATCCTCTGAAGGGCTGAAGATTCATATAGGGTCTGACTATAAAATATCGATTCTCCTGCTGATCCAGGGCTAAATGTTGCATTTTTATAGAAGACATCCTGATCATTAAAAGGATCCCTCTTTATTGTTCCATCTTTGTTATTACCACTCAACTTTACATATGGCAAATATGTATAGCGCTCACGATTAAATGCATCATACAGTTGTGGTGTAACAATATCGTACCCTGAGGTGCTCCCTCTTTTATCTACTTTTTGAATACTACGCCCTAAACCATCAAAATACTGGATACTCTGTCTTACTTCCCCGGTAGTGCGACTGGCATTTGTGACAGTAGCAGGAGTTGTAACCGGCATTGCAGGTATCCAGGTACTGATAGAATTAAATGAATATTCAGTAAACCTGGAAGGAATATTTATGGGAGTAGCGGCAGGTTGTGCACCTGAAACCGGAATATTCTGAGCCTTAGCTATTGAGTTAAGCAGCAATATTCCTACTACTGAGAATGACTTGAGTTTATTATATAAAGAGGAGTTAAGCATTTTCTATTAATTTAGAATCCAATAGTTACCAGTTCTCAGCGAAAAACCTGTCCACCAATAGTCTCCTATCGCCGGATCATAACGTTGTACGCTTACCTGTGACATTAATACTTTAGAGCTTCCTGTTGCCGTTGCATTGTAATTGGTAATAACAGGGTCATAATCCCCACTACTCAAAGTTTGGGTGTAATTGACAGTGAGATTGGAAACTGATTTGGGAATGGTACCTGCATAATCAGAATAAAACCTTACGACAACATCTGCTTTAATATTATTGCTATTAGAACGATCGTAATTCTCCAGACTAATTCTGGCAAAGGTTGTATTAGCAGGATAACAAATACCAGTTGCATTGGCATATGCCTGACCATTATTATTTAGGTCTGTTTGTGCCATGTTATTTGCGTCTGCTTTACTGATTGTAGATGAGTATGTAGCACTTCCCACTCTATAGATAACGGAGGTACCAATTTCATTTGTTCCACAATTATTTCTGGTAAAGGACTTTTCCATAGCATCACTAACATAGCGGCAAAGTCCTACTCTGTTGGCATATACCTGTCCACTGTCGATCATTTCACGCATCGCTTGCTGATCAGCGTCGGCCTGGCTAATAGTAGAGGTATATTTATTTGCAGGTATAGTATATTTTATAGCAACAGGTGTTCCTCCTCCTCCACATACCTTATTAAATGGAGAATCTAATTTGTTGCTATAGTAACGCGTTTCATCATTACATAATGTGGGAGCAGTATTGGCATATTTATAGCAAAACTGCTTTAGAATATTTCTATTCTGATCCCGGATGATAGACAATCTCTGAAAATCGTCATACTCGTAATAAGTAAATTTATTGTTGTTGCTGCATTCACTGCTAACTCCCCCATGCCAAAAATAGGTTGCTGTGCTCATCATGGCATTATCGGGATACAAGCGTAGCTCATCCAGTTGCGTACCAGCGGCGGACGCACTTACTGTAACTGAAGTTGTAACAGATAATGTCCATGAATATAGGGTCCATCCATTCCGTGTAGTAAGAATCGTTGTATTGGTAGCAGAAGGTGTAATAACCACACTTCCATTATTCTTTACCCAGGCAGTGACCAGGTATTTTTTACTGCTGTTCAATCCGGTTTTGGTGAGGCCATTTGCAACCCCCACACTGTTCAATACTCCTACTCTGGTGCCACTCAGTGCGTCTGATTGTGTAACCGAAGTAACCCCGTTGGTATTTTGCCAGTTACCCAAATCTTTACCCGAACCAGAAAGCGGATAAACATATTCGAAGCTAGTGTAGGCAATATCTGAAAAATCGGCGTTCTTTACTTCCGCAACAGGATATAAGCCATTATAACCGTATATATATGCTGCGGAAAGGTCTCCTGTCTTTTTAATCCCATTCAGATTTCCATATTTATCATAATCAGAATAAGTTAGCACAACTGGTTGGCCACCTGCCTGATACAACTGGGTAACAGTTGCAGGAAATACCTGATTTGTATTAAACGAGGCATAATTAATTGTTTCATCAGAAATCTGTGCACCATTTCTTTGTACTGTTCTTTTTAAAACAGGTGAAATATTATTATCAGATATCAGCTTTTGTCGGGCAGTTTCCGCAGCTCCGGATTGCGAAACATCCAAGACATACTTTCTGCTTTCTACTGTAGTACCATTATTGTTTATATTGGATGTTATACCAGTTGGAAGTAAATGGTTACTTCCATCATAACTGAAGTTGGTTACTTTTTGCTGAGATGTTCCATCATCACTGTAAAGAGTTTCAGTAGTACGTGACAGCTTCTTTATACCTGCATCAACTAATACATCAAAATAATAGAAATCGAGATGCCCCGGGTGTAAATACCCACAAGGGTAACCTGGATCTCCCTGCACATGCTGGAACTTCTCATTAATGATTATTCCTGTATTAATAACTTCCTCCTTCTTTTTCACATATTCATTGGTGATTGATTTCACCTGTTTATAATTTGTACCATCATATTTATAAAAGATCGTTGAAGCAGGCATTCCTCTTGTCCATCCTCTATTAGCAATATATCCATCAGGATATCGTGTATTCTTATTATATGGTCTGTTAATGAACCTGGGATTATCAATATTATAAAGTCTGTCATCTTCAAATACAAATTGATAATCTGTTTTTTGTTTATTGCCTTGATTATCATCAAGTATTTCGGATACATGCGTATACATCAAAGGCGCACCATTGTGATTTGCCAATGGAATAATAGGATTCGAGTAATAATAGAGCCTATAAAGATGTGCCAGATCCAAAGGATCAACAATTGGGTTATCATTCCGAATACCCTGGTCGGTATATTGCATATAAGAGTATGATCCCCTATACAGATCTGTTAGAACAGTTCCAATATTATAAACATATTGCTTAACAATTGGAATTGCATCAGTATTTGCAACAGAAGTAATCTTATTAATTCTTAGCCCTCCAATTAGTTCTGTTTGTCCAGGAACCCTATTAGCTTCAAAATCGAATGCAGTATATCCACCAGTTGGATAATCGATTCTTACAAGGGAGCACGACTTCATGTAAGTTTCATTAGGAGCTCTGTTAGCGCTTCCGACCAGCCAGGGAAAAAGTTCAGGGGGGATAGTTGGAATAAGATGAGGGTTTGCTATCTGACCATTATAATACCCCCAATAGTCCTGTGCACAACCTTCGTTGGCAGGAGTAGTTGTGTGAGGCATCGGCGGCATTTTTTGCATATTATAGGTGAACCCATAATTGTTAATGTATCTGTTAGTTCCATCATACACCTTAACTCCCGACAGTTGTAACCGATAACTATATTTATCCACTATGTCATCAGAGACGAAATAATTATGAAGCAGCTCAAATTTCTGTAACTGTACTTCAATATTTTGCTCATTTGTTTTATTGATTGTTATGTTCGTAAGCCTGTCTGGTACAATATCTTTTCTATCTGCCGCATAATTAAATACAACGCTTCCTCCTCTATAGCTTATTTTTTTTATCAATTCATTTGAAGAATATAAAAGACTATAATACACAGGTTCTATACTTGGTATATCATTAACAAACTTTGTTGAAAACGATTTATTAACATAACTATAAGCATTGAAATGATAATATTCAAGGTTGATGGTATCTGTATTTGAGGTAGAAATGATCTGGGTTAACAACCATGAACTTGTGGATGGAATATCTGATCCGGAAGTAACCAATTGAGCGTTATTATCAAACAAATATCTAGTTCCATCGTTCCCTACAATTTCATATTTCACATTACTCGCATCAGGCTTCCTTATGATTTTATCATTTGAGTAACTGAGTAGATGCAATTGCTTGGAAACATCATAGGTAAATTGGCCCGATAACTTATTTCCTACGGAATAAAAATAATCATCTGCTCTCCCATCCCTAGTACTAAAGAACTTGGATCGAAGTTCTTCACAAACTGTACGAAATAAATAGGGATCGCTTACAGTCGTTATAGGAAAGTTGTCTATTTGAGCAGTTGTCAGATGAGTTGCATCAGATAATAAAAATGATTTTTCATCTGCAAGTCCATTTATTACTCTTGATAACATTCCACCAGCATTCAGAGACCAACCCAATCCAACACTGGAAGCAATTTCATTTACTTTAATCCCTGAAGCATGATAGCTTAAAGAAATAGGTAAATTTAATGCTCCAGCCCTTACTTCATATAGAGGGATTTCAATTTTAGGAATACCAGTAGATTGATCTACCGGATAATCACTATACTTCAGAAATGCCTGTGCATCAGGCGAAGGAGGTAATACTCGCTGATTAATGTTGAGATTTGTCTGGGCAACAGCTCTTACTGATACTAATAAAATAAATGACAAGTAAAAGCACCTCCAGAAATTGGCAGATAACAAATTCATAAAAGGTTAAGGATAAATAATTAAGGTTAAGCTACAGATAAACTCTATCGGGTTTTCACAAAGCAAGGGCTCACAATTACAATGTATCTATACAACTTATTATCGCAAACTAAAATATGTCCTTATTTTAAATTCAAATATTAATTCTACCTCCAACTAATCATGTAAATAATAAGATAACATTAATGTAATCTGGGTTATTATTCAATTTATTTATTTCACTGAATTTCAGACTATAGAAAAAATTTATGTAGATATCTCTCACTGAGATATCTACATAAATTTTACAACGAAATTCCTCCATCACAACGTATAACCGTTCCCGTCATATACGTATTTCCAATTAAAAACAGAATAGCATCTGCTACTTCTTCCGGCCGGCCCACGCGCCCCATCGGTATTTGTGAGGCATATTGCTGAAAGGCGGCAGCTTTATCTGCAGGAGAAAGGAAATCCCACCAGGAAGTATCAATTACTCCCGGAGAAACAGCATTAATCCTTACAGGCTGTAATTCTTTCGCAATAGAAGGAATCATCAGTTCCAGCGAGCCATTTATAGCAGCTAGTCCGGACACTCCGGGAGCCTTCATTGCAGCCGAAGCAGCGGTAATAAGTGTAGCGCTACCGCTTTTATTGATATAAGGAATAGCAGCCTGCAAGGTGTTTAACAATGGCCAGAATTTACCTTCAAAACCAGTTCTCAAATCCTGTAAGGGAAGGCTGGAAAACTCACCGGCACCTTTCCCTCCGCTTAATGTTAAAACAAGGTGATCGAAAGGTCCTACACCGGCAAAGAATTGATCTAAATCATTGCGGTTATTGCTATCCAGTACCACTGTTGTGATTCCGGGGATAGCGGATTTTGCTTGCTGAAGTTTTTCGGCTGATCGTCCGGTGATTATTACCTGAGCTCCTGCATCGTGAAGAAGGTGGGCGGTAGCAAGACCAATACCCGTAGAACCACCTGCTATTACTACTTTCTTGTTTTCAAATTTTCCTGGCATATAGTTTAATTTTATACCAGCAAAGTTGAGATGAAAATGACCGGGGATTATTAACCTATTGATGCAAACTATTAACTCATTTATGCATTTTTGCGAAAAACCTGGGGAGTCTGACCCGTTTGTTCTTTAAAGAAGCGGGAAAAGCCAGCCGGATCACTAAACTCTAACTGAAAGCTGATATTAGCGATAGTATCATCCGTATATCTAAGTAAGGCCTTAGCTTCCTGTGTAAGCATACTACTAATGGCTTCAGAAGCAGTATGACCTGTGACATCCTTTATCGTTCTGTTGAGATGGTTGGGAGTTATGCCCAACATGGCTGCATAGGCTGCAACTTTTCTTTCTTTAAGAAAATGTTTACTTACCAATTTATGAAACCTGGAAATGAGGTAACTGCTACGATTGTCTGATTCTACCAAATGTAAACCTTGTTCTATATACCCTCTTTTTATTTCTAACAACAGTAAATAAAAATACACTCTGACTGCTTTATCTCTTTCGGGTTGTAATTGTTGCAGTTCCTGATTGATCTTATCTACAAAATCTGCTACCCTGGTTATTTGTGGAGCTGTTAATTGAATGAACAACTGCCCATCTGCACTAAAGAAGGGAAACTCCTGTTGAAATTTATCAGGCGGTAGAAAGTCTTCCAGAAATGCAGCTTCAAATAGTGCATAATACCCAAAGGTTCCCGGGCGGATATTACACTTGCTGAATACCTGGCCCGGATAGGTAAAACTTATTGTTCCGGGTTGATGAGTAAATTTTTCCAGACCCAACTGAACATCCACACTTCCGCTAAGCGTAATACTCATACGATAAAAATCAGATTTCAAGGGGCCTACGGCCGATACGAGTCCTTGACTGCTGTATATTTCAAAGCCTTTTATCTTTTTGTCAGCAGAAAGATTATTGTATCCAAATGAAGAATTGTCGTTCCCATTCCGGTGAAGATGGCGAAAATCGCCCAGTGAATATTGAGGTATCTTATTCCGGGTTAGCGTTTGTCTCGGCATTTTGAGAGTAATCTGTTATATAAAGATAACTAATAAATGTTCCAATTAAAAAATCCCGGTCATCAACATGACCGGGATACATATATTTAAATAACTATTACGGATAGCTGAACTAAAATCTACGTTAGTTATCTCCTAAAACTTCTGCCAGTTTCTTATTCAGTTCTTCTCCGCGAAGGTTCGTAGCAATAATTTTCTTATCGGCATCCAGCAGGAAGTTTGCCGGTACGGCTCTGATACCGTATAAACGGCCAACCTCGTTATTCCATCCTTTCAGATCGGAAACATGAACCCATGGCAGCTTATCATGCTCGATAGCATCTAACCATTTATCTTTATTATCATCGAGCGAGATGGCAATGATTTCAAAACCCTTGTCTTTATACTGTTTGTACTGCTCTCTGAGATTTGGATTTTCGGCGCGACAAGGGCCACACCAGCTTGCCCAGAACTCAACCAGTAAAGCTTTCCCTTTCATATCTGCTAATTTCACAGGTTGGCCATTAACATCATTCTGTACAAAGGTTGGGGCGGTGGCACCGGTATGAATTGTTTTGGCAGCAGTGATCCGTTGTTCCATTTCTTTCCCTATATCGGATGTTCTGAGTGCTTTGCTCATAGCATTAAATATTGGTTCTATTTTTGGCACATCTACTTTACTTCCTGCGGCCTCAGATAATGCCACCATTCCAAACCAGCCATTTGGATGTTTTTTAGCATAGATCAATTGCTTCTCATTACGGGTTTTCATTGCCAGTCTGTAGTTGCGATCTATTACGTTTACAAAGGCAGTATCCTTTTGCTGCTCGGGAGTGAGACTCGAAAAAGCAGCATTCGCATTTTTATTCAAGTCCATAATTGTTCCTCCGATAGCTTTATTATAGGCCTGATATTCGTTATAAACTTTTGAGCCTGTAAAACTTGCATTAGCCAGGGAATCTTTGGAAGTAATAGTTATCTGTTCCTTGCCAAAATAAAAATAGATTACATCCCCTGTATATACGGCCTTTTGCTTACCGCCACCATCGTGAGAAAGCGCCATTCTTGCATAGGTATATCCTGCACTGTTTCCTTTAAACTGGAAACTGCCATTAACTACATCAACAGAATCTTCTTTTCCTTTGCCATTATCCATAAAATCGACATACACTCTGGCAGGGCTATTCAATTTCCCTATTTTACCATTAATGGTAAAGTTATTTGTTTGGGCAAGCAGCGAGACCGGTGCGAGTATACAGGCCAGTGCTATTATTTTCTTCATAATTGGTTTGATTTTTTACGCTCTTTACTTTCTTGTAACAATATCTATAGGTGATCCTGGTATTCCATTTATTTTACTAACAATATTTCCATTCTTACCAACGCTGACATCCAGTGTAACTACACTTCCTTCAATACCTGCAAGTAATGCTGTATTAGTATCATTAAGTTTAATCATTGATACTTTCTTTCCACCAAAATCGGCATCCAGCTGGCGAAGGTCTTCGTTTACAGGATTGTAACGATAAATCTTATCATTAGCGGTAAAATAGAAAATATCGACAGTCGATTTTTCCCATCTGGTATCTGCCTGAATGAGAGATGCTCCTTTAAAAATCCGTTGTTTAACAGGCTTTATAGTACGTAAATCATAATTATTCATATCTATGATAAACGTATATTCATAAATATTACCATCGGTAGATTTATAAAACGCATAGCTGGTAGATGGAACTGCCTGCATAAATAATAACTCGCCTGTACCCAGGTTCTTTGGGTTAAATATTTCAGCCGCTGTTACATTGTAATCGCTTCCCATATAACCACCGCCTCCGTTGAAGGTTACAAAGCCATGCGATAGTTTATCGAATGCAAAGTAGTAGGAAGGAGTACGTGTGTAGTACGAAGAGAGTTGATAATTTCCGGCAACCACACTGCTAAACTTCCCAAAATCCGGAGCAAACGGCGCTGTAGTAGTAACGCTGATGTATAGCTTGCCATTAAAGATTCCTGTAGGAATTCCCATGGCACCATCACACTTCTCAGTTACTAAAGGATCCGGCGTTTTGAAGAACTGCTTATCAAAATAAATCTTACGTAACATAGTGCTACCATCAAGAATTACACTTGGCTTGGCAGGATCTTTACAGATTACCCAATAATCTTCAACAGAACCTTGTTGATATGCCAAAGGTTTAGCAAATAACTGTACCGGATTAGCCGGAAGGTCTTCATTATGTAATGCATAGTATAGATTTGGGATTACCGAACTATCCGGGCGTATGAAAGAAAGCTTTGTAATACCGTTATCTATACTTAATACTGTTTGTCCAACAGAAAACTGAGTACCTCCTTTAATAAAAAATTTATAGAAGTACTTCATACCATTGCGATTATCCGTTACCGTTAATTTAGCAGTACGGGTCATTGGTTTAAGATTATACACAATTCTGAGTGGATATCCGGTATATTGCACTGTACGGGCTTCTTCAGCTACAATGATTTCCCAGTTGAAGGTCAGATCCTTAATTGCATCCCCACCTTCAAGAGATATTTCAGGTTTAATGATCAGCGAATCACCAACAAATGCATTAACAGTACTATCGGCCAGCCCTGTAATTTTCGGAACTGTTGGTACGTTATAGTTATAATTTCCCAGGTCTTTCTTACAGGCATACAACAACATTATTGCAGCAGCCAATATATTAAAGAGTTTATTTTTCATATTGATTACGGATTAATATATGATCTGATCACCATTTTCATCGATGAATAGATATCTATTCGCAGATGGGAAATATTTTAGATAGAATTTTTTGGTTGGTGATGCCAGATTAAATAAATCATAGTCGCCCGTTCCATCTGTCCGTTTTTCAAGCGTGTAACCAGATTTAGAATTCTCTTCTACCCAGTTAAACGGATAATTCAACAGATATGACGCGTTAGAGATAAAATACAACGCTCTCGGAATTTCCATATAGGCATCTGGGTATGAGCCAGGGATTACCAGGTCTGTGGTTCCTGAGGCTATCAAAAATAGCTGGTGTTTGACACGGCTATATTTGCCCAACTGCCCCCAGTAAGGCCACCATGCGGGTTGTTCGAGCCGGTTCGAAAACAATATTTCCTTAGAACGGATATCAGTTGGCAATAATGAACCGAAATCGTCTCCTCCTTCTACTCTTACTGTTAGCTTTACTGATTTATTGGCTAATTCAGCATCCGTATTCAAAAGAATAATTGGAACCTTCACGGTTCCTGAATCAGCAGGCAATGTATACGACGATTTCAACGCCTGATAATGTTGGTCTTTAACCGCTGTGGTACTTGTGTCTACTGCAATTACGGTAAATTGGCGGTCGAAACTGACCCGCTTACCAGAGATTATTATTGGCAGCCAGATAGTATCTTTTTCCAGTTCGGGATGATACGCAAACGAGTATACAAGACTGTCGGTATTTTTATAGTTTAGGTAGATATTATCTTTATCAACAGCATAGGAAGAAATATCTTCTTTCTTACAGCTGTATAACAATCCTACTATGCTTAATAAAATGAAAATCTTTTTCATGGCATTACTTTAATTGTTTCTGTACGCATTTTCATCATCAGGAATCGGCAGCACAAAAATGCTGTTGGAGGCAGGTTTAATATTAGTAACACTAATTCGCACACCGTGATGCAGGCGCTTGTACATAAAAAACAACTGACTCTCGCCATAGAACTCTTTCCTGGCTTCCCCTAACAGTAGTTCTATAAAGTCATCTTTGCTGATACCTTCAGAAACAGTGTCGCCAATTCCGCGTTTTGCACGTATTGTATTAAAATAGTTTACGGCCACTTTGGGATCAGTATCCCAACTAGCTTCTGCTGCGATATAATACATTTCACTTAAGCGGATAGCCGGAGCCATTAGCGGGTGCCGGTTGGTTAACGGACTGGCATTCTTGTAATATTTCTGTAACACTGCCCTGTCTTGCCCTCCGGTTGTTGCAGCGGTATTGAGGAACCATTGTTTCAGGCGCCAATCATCCGCTCCGCTTTTTCCGATCTCATAAATATCACCTATCTGGGAAACAGTAGCGCTGTACTGGGGATTCTGATTGGTAAACCGGCCCTGTAAGGTTGAATAGATATCAGTGTTATCTACATACCAACCTGCAACCAATTCAGGATACATAATCCTGTCACGTAACAATGGATCTGTTTTAAAGAAATCGTCCTGCTTCACAAAAGGAAACTTATCAGCCTTGATTACTTCTTCTGCATTTAACTTCGCATTTGTATAATCTTTTTTGCCAAGGTATACACGGGCCAGTTCACCACATACTGCATAGTAATTGAGACGATGGCGACGATTCTGCATAAACAGATCAGTGGCATCAGCTTCTGTGATACCTTTTTCACCCGGATAACCTACTACATAACTTTTGCTGATGATAGGATCGGCTTTAAGCAATTCCTTTGCGTTATTAAGATCGCGAAGGATACTGTCTGTTACTGCGCCTACAGTATAAAACGGAGTAGAAATGGTACCGGTTCTGGTAACGTAAGGAATTGCTTTCTGAGAAGCGCCGCTCACAAAGGAAGGTGCAAACATTCTGAGCAAATCGTAGTGCAGATAGGCACGTAGCGCCAATGCCTCACCTTTAATCAGATCGTGGTACCCGGCACTAAACATTCCAGGGTCTTTATCGATATACTGTAGTATATAATTACAATTTGAAATGGCCGAAAATGATGCTCCCCACACCTCATTGCACATATATCTCAGACTGTTATTACGAAAATCGAAATTGGCTATGGCCTGGTATGTTACATCATTGAATTGGTAATTCTGTGCCAATACATCCAGCATATTAAATGTCAGATTTCCACCGTAGAGAGACCCATAGGTGCATCTGGTGTATATTCCGTTAAGTGCCTCTTTAAATCCCCGTTCGGAGGAGAACAGCTCATCTATATCCACCTGTGTTTCCGGTTTTACATCCAGAAACTTCTTACAGGAAGTTACAAGGAGAGTAAATATTATGATGTAAAAAATTCTCTTCATGGTTGTATAGTTTAGAAGGTAGCGAGGATAGAACAAGTAAGGCTTCTGGCAAATGGATAACCGATACCTCTTTCCTGCTTAATACTGGAAATACGGAATACATCATTCATGGTAATTGATCCACGTAATGCCTGCAGTCCAAGTTTTCGCACCTGCTGTTGTTTCAAATCATACGACAGATAAAGTGATTGCAACTCTACCAGGTTCTCTTTCTGAATGAAGCGGTCAGACGCGTAGGTGGTGGTCAGATCTGCAATATTCTTATAGAGCGATAAGTCACCAGGGGTAATCCAACGCATAGTAAGTGCCCTGCTATCTACATTAAAGCGAGGATCTGCGTTTTCTACTCGGTCTACCAGGGTTTGATTATACATATCGCCACCAGATTTATAATGGAAGGAGAAACTAACCATGAATTGTTTGTAGGTTACGTTGGAGCCAAAGTATCCTTCAACTTTAGGTGTATAATCTCCTATAGGTCTGGTATCATTGATATTATAAACATAGGTGAGCTTACCATCGGGAGTCTCAAAAATCTCGCGACCACTTTGAGGATCTATCCCTTTTGACTTAACACCGTAGATAGTATTATACGATTGTCCTTCTACGAAACGCAATAATGGAGTGCCCTGAGCTTTATTATTCGGATTATTCTGATAATCGTTTACCGATTCATTGTATGCTTTCAATGCCTTGGAAATCTTAACGATTGTGTTCGTATTATGTGCGAGGTTACCGGTTAGGTTTACATTCCAATCTTTATTCTTAAAGGCATTAACGGTTACATATAATTCATAACCCTTATTGGCCATATCTCCCAGATTTGCTTTGTAAGTGGAAAATCCGGTGGAAGGAGCAATATTAATGTCGGTGAGTAATCCTTTGGTGAGTTTGTAATAGTATACAGGATTCAGTACAAGTCGATCTTTGAAGAAACCTAATTCCGCACGCACTTCATAGTTGGTAGTCCGTTGCCATTTCAGGTCTTGATTTCCAAAAGCATTTACAGTAGCACCTATACCGGTCGAATACCAGTTGGCAGTCTGATAGCTATAGAATGTTCTTGCAAGGAATGGAGGAAAGTCCACCGACCCTGTAACTCCTGAAGTAGCGGCCAGTTTGAGTCTCGACATTCCTGGGAAAGCAGATTGGAAGAATTCTTCATTATGCACATTCCAACCAATACCACCAGACCAGAACGGTGCATAGCGTTGATTGGCACCAAAAGCAGAGCTTCCATCCATACGGAAAGCAGCATCAAAAAGATATTTATTCTGGAAAGAATAACTTCCGCTAAAGAAAGAACCCAGTAACCGGCTGGAGGTAATACTTCCGGCCGGAGCTGCATTGGGAGTATAGGTACGGGCAAAAGCCAGACTTGTAAATTTATCGTTCGAAAAACCTCTGGCCTGGAAGGCTTTGAAATCGGTATTGGAAGCAGTAACATTGGCTCCCAGTACTGCATTCACCGAATGGCCGCCAAACTGTTTATTATAAACGAAACGTAAATTTCCATCCAGATTAAACATCTTCGTATTGCTATAATCATAGCTACCTCTGTTTTTCAAATCATCGCCAGTTGCATTTATAAAAGCACTGCTATAGGGTGATACAAATTTATCACTGGTAGATTTGGTACTATTGAAACTCATTAAACCGACGAGACGAAGAGCTGGCGTGATTTTCCAGTCGGCCGACAAAGCATTTATAAGTTCCAGGTAATTAAACTTATCGAAGTTGCTCAAGGAAGCCTCATAGAGAGGATTATATACAGGAACATTTTTGTACTGATCGGCACCTGACAGATGGGTATCTACCCGCCAGTTTGCAATTTCCTGTTTCAGTTTTCCATCTTCTCCATAAATCGGATAGTATGGGTTCATGGTTACATAAGTACTGAAACTACCGTAGTTGGAGTTTCTGCCATTTACCTGAGTAACCGTCAATTCATTTTTAATTATGAGGTTGCGAGTTGGATTATAGGTAAAGCTCATACCACCGCTATATCTGTCACGGCCCGAATTTTTCATCACACCTGGGTCGGTCTGGTAGCGCAGGGCAATACCATACCGGAAGGTAGAATCGCCCCCTTCAGCAAACAGGGAATGTTTTTGTGATACGGCGTTTTGAAGAGGCTGACTTAGCCAATAGGTGTTAACCCCGCTGATTACATTTTTGTATTTACTATAGTATTGCTGATCCAGTTCTTCCTGTGTAGCAGCAGTGTTATTAGCGGTGCTATACAGGCCGGCAAGCCTTTCATATTCGAGTTTATCCTTTGCATTGAGTACACTATAGTCTGTGAGGTCGGGGGCAGTACCTTTTACTTCAAAATTATAGGTAAGGCGAAGCTTTCCGGGAACAGGTGCTTTAGTAGAGATAACGATAACACCGTTTGCTGCACGGGAACCATAAACAGCGGTTGCTGCGGCATCTTTTAAGATAGTGATGCTGGCAATACGGTTGATATCCATATCTACTACTTTCTGCAGGTTCACTTCAAAACCATCCATGATGAAAACAGGAAGGTTGTAAGAACTGGAGAGATTATTTCGATCAAGGATTTCACCATTTACAGAAGGTAAAGCTGTACTGCCACGAACGTTGATTTTAGGCATGGCATTAGGGTCGGACCCCAAAATATTGTTTTCAACGATTCTGAAAGACGGATCGAAAGATGCAAGCCCTTTCAGAATATTCTGCGGGTTTAGTTGCTTAAGCTGATCACCCTTTACCACAATAGCATTACCTGTGTAATTATCTTTCTTAATATTCTGATATCCTGTAACCACCACATCACTGAGTGAACTGGGATTGGGAGATAAAACCACATTAAGGGTAGCTCCTCTTACTATGACTTCTTTTTTCCGATAACCTACATAGCTGAAGATAAGGATATCGCCATCTTCTGCCTCAATGCGGAAAACACCATTGTCGCTACTCAGGGTACGGGCAGTTTTATTCTTTACAACGATTGTAACAGCTACCATTGGATCGTGGCTGATACTATCAGTAACCCGGCCGGTAATTACCTGTGCAAAAGTGTTTTCCAATTTTACAGGAGTGGCGGAAGGGATGGCAGCTGTAACTACTATTGTTTTATTTACAATAGTATATTCAAGTTTGAATTGTTTAAGGCAGGTAGAAAGCGCTTCGTCAAGCGATGCATTTTTTAGATCTATATTTAATTTTAGTTCGCCAGGATTAATTGTTCCCTTATAAAAGAAAGTATATCCAGTTTGCTTTTTTATTTCGGCAAATACATTCTCCAGGGATATGTCCTGTTTCGTTATACTAACATACTGCGTATAGGCATAAGTATGAACACCAAATATTAAAGCAAGCAGCAATAGTACTGCGGGCTTAAATAATAGAGGCAAGCGTTTCCTAACCCTTGCTCTTAGGCACAAAGGAAGGTGATGAAATTCACATTTCATTTTAAATAGATTTAGTCGATAAAAGGAGTAGTCTGACTACTGCTCAACAGTTTGTTGGTTTTTAGTAAGCGTATGATTTTCGGCGCTTATAACGGTTGGTTGTTGATTGATAAAATTTCACACATAATGATTTTTTTAGGTTGATGTTGGCACTAAGCTGGCAGTAATTGCACTGCGGACTTAAATAATAAAGACAAACGCTTCCAGCCCCTTGCACTTAGGCGCAAAGGAAAGTGATGAAATACGCATTTCATTTTAAATAGATTTAGTCGATAAAAGGAGTAGTCTCCCTACTGCTCAACAATTTATTGGTTTTAAAAAAGCGTATTATTTTCGGCGCTTATAACTGTTAGTTAATGATTAATAAAATTTCACACATAATGACTTTATTAGGTTGATGCTGGCTGGCTCTAAGTCAGCGACATTTATTTTTTGCCTGAAACAGTTATAGCGTTGCCATTGATCTCGAACCGGAGATCGTTTATTTCTAATATTCTAAGCACCTCATTCAGGTTGCTGGATCTTGATATTTCACCCACAAATTTTTCTGCAGGAATATTTCCGTTATATTTTATTTCTACATTGTACCATCGTGAAATCTGGCGCATAATAAATTGCAGGTCATCATTTTTAAATGAGAACAAATTATTCATCCAAGCAATTTCCTTACCGGTATCTACCTCCCGCTTATTCAATGCACCAGCCTCATCTCTGGCAGTTTGTGACTGTTGGCCGGGAGCCAGAGTACAGGAACTATTTCCGGCTGTTACCTTAACCGCACCCAGTAACAAAGTTGTTTTGATAATTGGTTCGTCTGAATATGCATTGATATTAAAACTGGTACCAAGAACCTGAACTTTCTGTTTGCCCGACTCCACGATGAATGGTCGTTTTGCGTCTGTATTTACATCAAAGTAGGCCTCACCCGTTAATTTAACAGTTCTGTTATCGGCGGCAAAGCTGGCAGGATAGCGTAAAGAGCTGGCTGCGTTGAGCCATACCTGTGAGCCATCTGGCAATACAACTTTGTATTTCATTCCTTTAGGTGTAGTCAGGATATTTTCACTGACTTCACTGGTACTACTTTGTTTTTGCTCCGGAGATGATTGATACACAAGGGAGCCATCTTTTTCCTTTCGGATGATAATACCTTGTTGTTCAGCTATTTGGCCGTTACTACTATCGTTTAGTTCAATAATCGCCCCATTGGCCAGCTGGAGTGTAGGCTTATCCGTACTATTTACGGTTTCCATTGTTCTTCCGGCCAGGTGTTGAGGTCCGGGCACCACGTGGCCAGCCCAATACCAGGTGGCAATGGCTGCAAAGGCAAGGATGGCAGCGGCAGCGGAGGCTTTCCATAACCAGCGTAATTTTGCTGGTTTCTGGTGGCGTTCCATTTCAAAAGCTATATTCTCCCGGATGGTAGATTTTAGAGATGTGAAACTGGCTTCATTTTCTTCAGTTATTAAATCTTCATTCACATCAAACAAATCATAATAAGTTTCAAGGAACTTTTTCTCTGTTTCATTGGCAGTTCCTTCCCTATATTTTTTAAGTAGTAGGGCGAATAAAACTTTATTTCGGTTGTCCATCTGGCCTGTTTCTATTTAGTATGAGTCAATTTTTTAAAATGCGCCCATCGGTTATTCATATATTTTTTTATAACATATGAATATGATCATTATTTAAGGGAAGAGATGATGATAGCGATTTGCATTATTATAAGAGATTCTCTCAGTTTTGAGAGGGCCTTTCCCATTTGATTACGGACGGTTTTAACAGAGATCTGCAATTCATCTGCGATTTCCTGGCTGCTGCGCCCTTCCTGAAAACGCATGTTAAAGATCAGCTGCTGTTGAGATGGCAGAGTGGCTGTTAGTGCCTCAAAGGCCGCCAGGAATTCTTTATACAGAATGTTTGAATCTGCGAGGCTGTTCGGTAACTTTAGTTTCTCCAGTTCTGCACCATCTTCCGGAATAATGGTATACCTGCTTGTCCTTTCCAGTTGTTTGAAAACACTATTTCTGGTGGCTACACGTAAATAGCCTCCCAGGTTATCGATAGGAGTATTTTTTTCCCTGGTCCAAAGCTGCACAAATACATCCTGGGCAACATCCTGCGCCAATTCTGTATGTTGCAGACGTTTGTAGGCAGTGTTGTAAACATCTTTCCAGTACCGGTTATACAAGGTATCAAAAGCGCTGGTATTTCCTTTACTTACCTCAGTTAAAAGGTCTAAATCACTTGCATTTAATAATTCATCCCGGCCCATATTTCTTTTTATTCATGAGTCCTTAGGTGCAGCTGCATAGGTGGTAGAACGGCAGTCGACTCTTATTTTATAGCGTAAAGCTAAAAATACTTTTCATGAAAAGAAGTACGATTTATATAAGAGGTGTTATTAGTTCTACTTATGGCAGTTTTGTGAAAAAAGATTTTTCATGAATTAAATTATTAATTTAATATGTTGCAAATATTATACAACCCTATCATGAATTATTCTCTCCTGTTGCATGGATTTATTACACTTCTGATTGGCAATTTTGCAGGTGTTGGTTATTCTAAATCGATCAGAAAAATTATTGCCAATGAAAATGGTTGGAAGCTCCTGCACTCTGCCACTTTAATGGGGAGTATTATGTTAATGACTTTTGCTGTATTCTTTAATGATCTGACAAGTGGCTTTCGATATTCAACTTACCTTTTTTACGCTGTTATTATTTCTAATTACTGTTTTGTAGCAGGAATGTTATTAGCCGCACTCTCTTCGGCACGCGGCCTGGATAAAAATGAGGCAGGCAGGAATAACAAAATAGTTTACTGGTTCTATTATGTTGCAGCCATTCTGTCACTGGCTTATACTTTCATCTTTATTTTTCTCCTAACGAAGAAATTAGGATAGTCAAACAACTTCTCTTACAAAATCTGCAACAAAAATCACTCTAGCCCGTCTAATGCCTTATGATCTGAAAATTATCCCTCAGGCAAGCTTTGTTTAGTCTGGTTTCCTGAGGAACCAGATTATAACTTCTAACCTAAAAATTAATATGAATGAAACCAATAATCATGGCATTATTTGCCGTATGCCTTTGCTTTGTCTTTACTGTAGCTAGTTCACAGTCATATACCCGCATTTCCGGTCGTGTAATTGATGATCAGCAGCGGCCCGTTAATGCCGCTACTGCCGCACTTCTCAAAGCAGGAACTTCTACTCCTGTAAAAATTGAATTGTCCGATAAAGATGGTCATTTTCAGTTTGAGAAACAAACTGTTGGTACTTATAGGATTATAGTAACGGCAATCGGATTTATAAAATATGAAAGCAACCCTTTTCAGGCAGATAGCTCAATAGTATTACCTGTATTCAAATTACAGAAATCAGATATAGAACTAAAAGAAGTGAATGTAACTGCCAGTAAAAAATTCATTGAACAGAAAATAGATAGAACAGTAGTAAACGTTGATGCACTGATTTCAAATGCCGGTACCACCGCACTCGATGTTCTGGAAAAATCACCGGGCGTGCAGGTAGACCTAAATGGTAACATCAGTTTAAAGGGGCTACAAGGGGTAACCATATACATCGACGATAAACAAACCTATCTTTCAGGATCGGATCTCCAGAATTATTTACGCTCACTTCCGGCATCTTTGCTTTCACAGATAGAAATTATGCCAAACCCTCCCGCTAAATACGACGCAGCCGGCAATGGTGGCATTATCAACATAAAAACATTAAAACGAAAACCCAAAGGATTCAATTTCGGATTTAACTCCGGCACACGCGTCTCGAAATATACCAGCATTAACAATAGCGCTGAATTTAATTACCGTAATAATAAAGTAAATCTCTTTGGCAATTTCTTCCATGGTACACGTAACAGTTACAATGATGTCAGCATTTTCAGAAAATACTTTAGTGACAATGGCGAACCTCTGAACTCCTTTACTCAGAACTCATACATACATCGCACCGGCTACGGATTTAGAGCAGCATTAGGGGCAGATTTCCATGCAACTGAAAAAACTACTTTAGGCATTAATACCAACGGACTTATCAGATACCCCGTTAATCTAAATACCAGCACAGGAACGATGATTAATATTCACAACAATCCGGATTCAATAATTCAATCCTTAAACCGTGAAAGCGGAGTATTAAAAAATGGGAATGTCAATCTAAATATGCGTCATGAATTCCGCAAAAACGGACCATCACTTTTAGTAAATCTGGATTATATAAATTATACAACTGAAAATGACCAAAACTTTAATAATAAAAACTATCTGTCGGATGGAACATTGAAATCAGAAGAACAACTGGTTGGTCAACTTCCTTCCAATCTTGATATATACGTTGCAAAAGCAGACTACAATCAATCATTGAGAAATGGCTTCAAACTGGAAACCGGGGTTAAAACCAGTTTTACTAAAACAAATAACATCGCCAACTATTTCAACATAATAAATAATACTTCGTATCCTGATTATGATATCACCAATCATTTCAATTATAAAGAAAATATCAACGGGGCATATATCAGCCTTAACAAGGAGTTCAAAAGGCTTAGCGTACAAACTGGATTACGTTTTGAAAATACTACTTCGAAAGGCCATCAGCTAGGCAATTTAATGAAAAGCGATTCTTCGTTTATTCGTACTTACAATAACCTTTTCCCCACAGTATTCTTACTATACAAGCTCGATACACTTAGTAATCATCAAATAAGATTCAACTATGGCAGAAGAATTGACAGACCTTACTTTCAGGATTTAAATCCATTCATTTCGCCATTGGATAAATATACCTTTTATGCGGGCAACCCATATCTGTTGCCATCTTTTTCAACCAAAGCTGAGCTATCCTATATTTTCAAAAACTGGTTAACTACCACTGTTGCCATCAGCAAAACAAAAGACCAGGTAAATGAGACCATAGAAATAATTGGAAATAATTATTACAGCCGGCCAGGGAATATCGGACAAACAACACTAATAAATTTCGGGCTGGATGCAAATCTAAACCCCCTGGCCTGGTTTAGTTTTCAGGTGAGTAGTCAGCTTACCTATGTTCACGCAAAAAGTAATTTCTACACCGGACTTCTTGATACCAGAAGTACTTACATCTTCTCACAGGGAATGCTGCAATTTAAACTTAAAAAGAAATGGACAATGCAACTGGATGGATACTTTCAGAGCAAAATGACCAGCGCACAATTTATTATTGCAAGCAGAGGGCGTGTAAATGCCGGAGTTGCAAAAGTATTATCGCCAAAAGCCACAATAAGACTAAGTATTAGTGATCTGTTTTTTACAAATATCAATGCAGGAACTATTAATAATTTGCACCTGACAGATGCAAATTTCAGAACGCTTTCAGATTCAAGATCCGCCACCTTATCATTTAGTTTAAGGTTTGGAAAATCTGTTGAAGGGCAAAAAAGAAATAACAATCAAAATACTGATGCAGAGCTAAACAGGATCAAATAAATTGTTGCGTTGATTATATTTAATTTAGTTTAGGTTGATATCAAATGTTATCCTAATTAAACACTTATCCTATTAATAGTACCATTTAATAAAAAAAAACCTCCATCTGCCATCTTAATTACATAATAATTCTTTGATGAATTAATTTTACTCTTCCCACGAACTTAAGGAACCGGATATTCTGTAGACTATTTTAAAAATTAATACTCACACACAAAATTCAACCTCATGTCAAAGATTTTGAATTGTATTTTATTATTAAGTACTGTTATTTTATTCGCCTCCTGTTCGAAAGAGGGACCAGTTGGTCCTGCTGGTCCAACCGGGGCAACAGGACCAACTGGCGCACAAGGTAATTCAAATGTAACTTCCGGAAATTTTACCCTAACAAATGCTTCATATGTCAATGATTACTGGTCGTACCAGACCGCCCCTGGCTCTGCCAGTGCAGTAGTGGCTAAAATGGCTACACAAAATATTGCGGGTATAACTAACAATATTTTTAATTCCGGAACAGTATTATTATATATAAAGCTGCCTAGTGCTTTCGGAGGTAACCCGTCTACCTGGACTCCAATGCCCTGGCAGATAGCCAGTTTTTATACTGGTTACTTAATTTATATGAATTACACCTATGATGTCGGTAAATTACGCGTTTACTATATGTATTTAGCGACCGATCATGCTCCATCTACTCCAATTCCATCCGTAACTACTGCAACAGTAACATCCTTCGATTTCAAATATGTTATTATTGCAGGTAATGCGGGAGCCAGACAAGCCGCTCCACCAGTAGATTACAACAATTATGAAGCAGTAAAAAAATATTATAACTTAGCAGATTAAACGAAAAAAGGCACCGTATAAATATTACGGTGCCTTTTTAATATTAAATACAACTTGAAAACCTCATTCGATCAGCAAAAAATCAAAAAATAAAATCCAACAATCTAATAATCAATTGTTTGAATCCTAAAATATTCATGTCAGTTTTTACATCTTTTATCACAAACGATATATTGCAACAAATAAACACTGTAGCATGAAATTGATTTTTAGGTTAACCATCCTAACGGCAGTGGGTATATTCCCACTTATTTTATCTGCACAATCCAAATTTTCTTATCAGGCAAAAGTTGGGTTCAACTATTCTACCGCTTTTGAAACAAGAGATTATATTGATGGAAGTCTTGGACATAAACCAGGATATCAGGCAGGTGTGCTTGCAGCATATAAAATTTCCAAATCGTTTTACCTGCAATCAGGGTTACAATTTACTACCAAAGGCTCTAAGCACGAAGGAGCCGATGTCTGGATTGGTTCCTCTACCCCACCAATTACCTACTGGGTTAGAAATACCAATTTAGCCTACTTACAACTACCAGTAAAAATTGGATATCGGATACATTTCAATTCTGACTTTTCTGCTGCCATTAATACCGGAGCCTATTTTTCATATGGCCTGGGCGGCAATGTTGTAAGGAAAGAGAGAACTCCGGGCTATGAAAATATTCCCAACAGAACTATAAAATATGAAAGCTTTGGCGACGAGCAGTTTAGTTTTAATCGCCCGGATATCGGACAATCCTTTGGTTGTGAATTAGCCTATAAAAGATATTCAATTGGATTTGACTATGAATTGGGGTATAAGAATATTGGAGATTTAACATTCAAAGAAACTACTAGTACCCGTGTGTATAAAAACAGGAATATGGCATTTACGATTGGATATATTTTTAAATAGCTTATAAAAACGGAGGAATGATCTGGAATCATTCCTCCTAATCCAGCTTATTATCACTTTCTTTTTAGTATCCTTCCATTTGAATTGGACTCATTTACATTATACAACACCCAGGTATCCTGATCTTTTTGCACCAGGTGGTATTTATTAGTTTCCTCTTTCATTTCCAGCTTTAATTGCCGGCTAAATACTTTTGCCTTCCTTGCTTCTTCCCATGCCCTGAATGTTGCGAATAATTCATTTTTATCATTTCGCTGCTCAATACTCTTCTCACTAATTCCTAACATATAGGTAGCATCCCAGGCTATAGATTTCGCCTGTAAATTCTCGATTACCTGAATATTCCAGTCTTTCTGGATATTCTGAATACCGAATGTACATGGGAAGTAATTACTGTTGAATGAATAACGAATATCTTTCCCTTCAATTCCCCATTTGTTATTTACCGGGTCAAACATATTATTGCCACCACCTACATTACATACACTCATATAATGCCAGTTTCCTTCAAATACACATGATCCCATTACCCGCAAATACGGAACTTCCAAATTCTTTAATTCTTCAAACAACACTCTTAAAAAGCGCTTAAAGGGGTATTGACCATGGCCCTGATAGGTAAAACTTTCGAATCCATCGAAATCGATATAGTTCATTCCTCCGTCATGCAACAATTTTGCATAGAATTTTGCGTATTCGTCACCCAGTTCAACATCAGGAATAAAACCACCGTAACAATTGACCTGTAACTTCACCAGCCTATCTTCTACCGGGTGATTTGATGCCCGGGTTTTTAGGGCCCCACGCTCTACACCGGTTAAAATATATGGCCTGGAGGTTGTTACTCCTTTATATTTGATCAATTCATCTCCTATTCTCAGCACATTCACTGTAAGCACCGAAGCATATTGAGTGGATAAACGGATGCTGTGCGAAAAGATGCTGTGAACTCAGCAGTAGCAGAAAAATGCTTAAGCACAACAGTCTAAGCAGTAACATGGTGGAATTGCTTTTCATTGTTCGATCTATAAAGTAACTGTAAATATCTGCTTAACATGAGACTTCTGCTAGAGGTAAATTACCTTCTTGTAATAGTAAATTACCAATAAAAAAAGCGCCGTCTCAAAAGAAGAGACGGCTTCAAAAATCAAAACATTTCTTCATTCCTCTTAACTCAATATATAACAACGCTTATCACTTTATTAAATTTACCCTTTCTTCTTAGGTTTAGGAATCACTTTTTTACCTACCGGATCTTTCAGGTAAATTCCGTTAGTTTTAATATCGGTTTTTTCGATCAGTTCCTGATCCAGGGTAATTCTTCCTTTTTTAATTTCAAAAAATTGTGACGGAACATAATACATTGAATCGGCTGATGGATAAGTTTCAGTAAGATCTACTCCTCCGAATTCCAGGTTCCCGTCGCGGTCGTAGTCTTTTACATCAGAGACTACTGCATTGGCTACAGAATCTGCAATGGAATGGTCTATATTAAATACGTATAATCTGTTTTTATTTGGACTTCCATCAACCTCCAGAAACAGGAAAACAGATCTGCCATCTTCTATCAGCTTGTTTCGTCTGCTTGCATAGACAATATTATCGTTCTGAAATTTGTAGGTCTTATTCCCATTTACAAAGATCTGACCTTTATAAATGGTAATCAGTTGTTTCTGGCTACTTGTGTAATGTAGCTCGTTAGGATTCTTTTGGGCAGTAGCGGTGCCAGCAAAAGCAATAAATAGGCAGAATAAAAATAGATAGTATTTCATAGTTGTATAAATATTGGCTCCAATTTAGAAAAAAGCGCTGGTAATCAGAAAAGAATTGTAAGGAGAAATGATTCTAAATTGCAGTTACTTTTAATCTCAAAAAGAAATGTAATGGCTTTTTATCAATTTATTCAGGAACAGCAGTTACCTGTAAGTATGGAAGCAATATGGGATTATATTTCATCCCCAGATAACCTTAAGGAAATTACGCCGGAGTATATGGACTTTAAAGTAACCAGCCTGGCACCTTCCGATAAGATGTATCCGGGGTTAATTATTACCTACATCATTAAACCTTTACTAAATATTCCACTCAAATGGATGACCGAAATTACACAGGTAAAAGACATGGAATATTTTGTTGATGAACAAAAGATTGGTCCATATAGGCTGTGGCATCATCAGCACAGGTTTAAGGAAATTGAAGGTGGTGTATTAATGACAGATATTGTTACCTATGCCCCTCCTTTTGGCTTTTTAGGTGCAATTGCTAATAAATTATTCCTAAAAAAACAGCTTAAAGAATTATTTGAATATAGAACCAAAGCCTTGGAAAAACGCTTTGGCAAATTTAATTAGGCGTAACTTTATAGTATAAATGTTACCAGCATGGTAGACACTTATCTTGCATATCCGGCACCACAGCTGAAAGATTATATTAAATGTTATACATTAAGGGAGATCGAGTGCCGCGACAATCCGATTATCAAACCCTTATGGGCAAACGATACCTCATTTTTGGCTTTCTGGCTAAAAAAAGAACCCGTTGCATATTACCGAAACGATGAAAGAATAGCCGTAAACATGGAAGCCAGACCCTTGTTTGGAGTTCATACACAATATGGAGGATACCAGGTATTTGGTGGAAGTTATAAGTTTGTTGGAGTAGAATTTAAAGATAATGGCTGTTACTCCCTTTTTAAGGTACCTATGCAATACCTCCGAAATCAGTTATTGAACAGTGATGATGTTATTGGAAAAGAAATCAGATTCCTGGAAGAAGCATTCAGCGAATGTTACAATATGCAGAGAATTAAAGAGGTGGCAGATAAATTCTTCATACAACAACTCTATAGAACAACACACAAAGACGTAGAAAACAGAATTACTGAAGCCTGTAAGATTCTCAAACATCAGCAATTTTCCAGTATCCGGGAAATTGCCGATGCGCTGAATATGAGCATGAGAAGCTTCGAAATACAATTTCTGAATCAGATAGGAATGTCGCCTATAGCATATGCCAGATTAAAGCGGTTTCAGCGAGCCATCAATTGTAAAATCAAAGACCCTTCAAGTAGCTGGACCAGCATTGCCCATCATTGTAATTATTTTGATCAAAATCATTTCATCAAGGATTTTAAAATATACACAGGCGATAGTCCCTCCAAACTCTTTCAAAATCAGCCTCCTCCTACAGAAAACATAATCAGACTGGTATAGCAAAAAACTGCGCTTTTTTACTATTTCTGCAAAAGTGATCGCTTCACCTTTGCAATAAATAGTTGTCAATCATGAAAACACTTGCTTTATTGGTCTTATCGGGAACAGCTATGCGTTTTGGTGCGCCTCAGATACCAGAAAAAATCAGTTTCAATTATGAAATTGTACAGCAAACAAAAAACCAGGCGACCGGTAATATCGAAAAAACCACCTATTATTTCACTAAAGACGGTAATTATGCAGAAGTAACAACCAACTCAGGCCAATCCCTAATTTATGTAAAAGACGGGCCAACCCTGATGGTTGATGATAAGAAAAAAAACATCACCACTTTCTCACTCCCTTCGCTTTTGGGTAGTAAAAATACCCCAGCTTCCAAAATGCCTGCTAAGCCAGGCGCTCTTCAATTAGTACCAGGTAACGCTACCAAAACAATATGCGGATACAATGCCAAATCCTATACTGCCAAAGATCCTGCTAAAGGCAATGTTACTTTCTGGTATCTGCAGTTGAACTTTGACCCTTCCATTATTTATAAAATGGGATTAAGCAGTAAACGGGAACTCAACAATCCTGATAGTCCGATTGGCGTTGCAGTAACACACCCAGACTATTTATTGGCTGAAGTTTCTGATCCAAAAGATAAATCGCTGGAAACGCTTAGTGTTAAAAACACTTCATATGTTTTCTCTACGGCCGGTTATGAAATTAAAGATATGACTAACAAAAATATGAGCGAAATTCTTCGTTCCAATCATTAGAAGATTTATAACTAA
The DNA here is from genome assembly GCF_003419895.1 of Chitinophaga silvatica. Lineage (GTDB taxonomy): Bacteria > Bacteroidota > Bacteroidia > Chitinophagales > Chitinophagaceae > Chitinophaga > Chitinophaga silvatica. Next base: position 309,309 of record NZ_QPMM01000010.1, read on the forward strand.
CCTACACTATACATCTGAACCCCAAATATTCACAAATGAAAAAAGGCCCGTAAAGGGCCTCTTTTCTATCCTAGAATTCATTGATATATTAATTGCGTCTGCCTGTTAATATAATGGCAAATGAAGCTCTTACCCCTACTCTTTCTTCCGTCGAAACACCAGGGCCTGGCTTTACATGCATTTCAACACCAAAAGCTGTACCTAATGCTTTGCTCAGACCTTCCCTTCTAAATCCAAATCTGGCTCCTACCTTATTAAGTGGAGATGTAACAGAAAGGTTTTCGGTTAATTGTTCTCCGTTCGGTGAAGGATAGTAGTAAGTGATATCCGAATATTTCATGGAAGGAGCATATAGTACATCCAGATAAAAATCTACCACCGAGCTAATATCCCTGTAGCCTTTCAGAGTTTTATCTTTCAATTCTATCTTTAAGTCCTTAACCAGAGACAGGCCCAAACCACCTGCCACAATATTTGAATTAAGCATAACAGAAGATTCGCCAAAATACCTTTGCAGAGGCTCTCCTCCTGGTGTTGTCATTAATGGTTTATCCGTTGTTAAAGGCAAACCGGAAATTGATTCCAGTATTCTATTTTCATGAATAAAGCCAGCACGCAAATTCATAGCCACTACTTTATTTCCACTTATAGTAGGCACCAAAACTCCATCACCACGTCTGGCTATTTTTACCTTATAATCAGTTTTACTTTCCCGGTTGATCACAGGAATGCTTCCCATTACCTCAAAACGGGAATCGTTAGTCGGATTGCTGGGTATTCCGTAAGATGCATAACTTCCTGCAGGAGGTTTTGTAGCGCGGTGATTATCATTCAACAGGTAATACAGACTCTGCTCGTAATTTGCTCTTATACGTGCATTACCCGGAAAACTGTAAAAAGCACCTAGTCCAACCCCCACTGAAGGAGAGTAGGAGTAGATATCCACTACTACAGGAGTTGCTTCAATACCCCAAAGTTTCAAATCCTTTGGCTCATTACGGAGTATAGTATAATACTTAGGAGCTTTTTTAGGCTTCTTGTTCTTATTATCCACACTCTCATTTTTCAAATCTGCATTTTTTGCTAAGGAACTATCTTCTTTCGGAGTCGTATCCTTAGGCAAAGGAACATAACACTTAATATTGTATTGCCTGAATGCTTCTTTCAGATTCTTATCTGCCTGCTTTTTATATTTCTGACGAATTATTGCTCCTGCAATCATAGTTCCGAACCCGGTACCTAAGAAAGAAGCAAATGTAGGGATTGAATTTCCCTGACGTGCTGCCAATATCAATCCCGTGAGCGCCAGCGCTCCTCCTGCACCGAAGGAACCCAATGTCCATCTGTTGAAAGTATTGATATTAGTTTTATAGCCGTCTAATTGTAGCAAAGCTGTCGGGCAGTTCGAAAAATAGCTTCTCAGAAGCGGTGAATTCTGTGTCAGCGGGAAATCATTTGCCCCATCAGTTCTAATGTAAGGATCTAAATACTGGTAGCCCTTATTTGTGGTATAGGTTTTATAAACCAATTCTACTTTGGTATGACTTGGATTAGCCACCTTCTTACTCACTGGGTTTGGCTGAACAGCAGAATCGCTTTGGGCATTTAGTGTAAACGACAATGTTATCAATAACAGAAAAGGGATAACATTCACAAGTAATTTCATAACAGTATAGGGTTTAAGAGGCGCAAATTTACATTTATTTAAATGGCCCTAACAAACAAATTATGACTGGATAAGATATTTATACCTTATCCAGTCAACTAATTATCTTACTTTATTACTTTCTCCAAAGTAGCAATTAAAGCATCCCCTCTCAGGTCTTTAGCAATCACTTTGCCCTGTGGATCTACCAGGAAGTTGAAAGGAACCCCTTTAATGCCAAATTTATCGACCAGTGGACTTTTCCAACCTTTCAGATCACTCAGCTGCGTCCAGGTAAGTCCGTCTGCTTCCACAGCTTTCAGCCACTTTTCTTTGTCGGTATCCAACGAAGCGCCTATTACCTCAAAACCTTTCTCATGAAACTTAGCATAGGCATTTCTGACGTTTGGATTTTCCTTTCTGCAAGGACCGCACCAGCTAGCCCAAACGTCTACCAATACATATTTTCCTTTAAAATCTGAAAGTTTCACTTCTTTACCATCAGCATCCGGGAAACTAAAATCAGGTTTAGTTCCTACTGCCGTCTTAGCCTGAATAGCCATAAACCGGCCAATAGATTTTCCGTAAGGTGATGCCTTAGCTTTTGCACCCAGTTTACCATAGTATTTAGTTACTTTAGGAACATTCGGGTAATTGACATACCGGTCTTCTATTACAAAGGCAGTTACGGGGGAATTGGCATCCTTACCAACGATCAATGCTACTGCGCTATCCAAACGTTTTTCGAGATCAGCAAAACCAGCATCTATTTGTGCTTTGACTTCTGGTGCCGCCTCCACCTTTCCACGTTGGGTAGCCGAATCCGATGCTCTGTATAAGGTACCGGCATCCGCCACTATTGCGCTCCAATTCTCTTCCCAAACAGAATATAATGCCTGTGATTTACCTGCATTTACAGTAGCATTTTTAAAGGTTACCCCTGTAGTTGTAATGGTTGTTGTGCCTTCATCTATAAAGAACAGTTTATAATCATAACTGCCTTTTACATTTAATGCCAATAGTTCAGGGCCTTTTATTTTAGGTGTAAATGTTACCAGACCCTCTTTAACAACAGCAGAATCTACATGCCGTTTACCATCCAGATCGTAGGAACAATAAATAGTATCGTTCGATGGTTTTACGGGAAATTTTACTTTAACGATAAAAGCGGCATGAGCAAATGTTGTAAGGCTTATGAAAATTGTTGTAAGGGTTATTATCTTTTTCATTTTTATTTATATTTCATTTGAATAATCTTTCCGAATCCATCATATTTCCTGTATGCAGAATCACCGGCAACCAAACCATTCACAGTTAATTTGAAATTATATGCCCGTCCTTTATTTCCATCATAAGTGCCTACCATCATTGTAGATTTTGAATAGTTTGCATCAATGCTCATTGCGGTAACTGCTTCTCCGGCTGGCAGGGAAAATATCTGCGTAGCACTATTAGGCCCAACTTCGTAGAGGTAGATTTTATTTCCGGCGGCATAGTACAGGTAATCCAATTGTAAGGAGGAAACAAAAGCTGTTGCGTTAGCAATATCCGGTGCATTCATCAACTGCTTACGTTTGGCTGCAGCGGCAGTAGCCAGATTAAGCTGAAAGAGATAGCGCCCGGTACCAGCATCTTTTAATACAGTATTGTACTCATAGTTATTGGAAGTTGGTCCTGCATATACAAAATCGAGACCTACCTTATTGGCATCAAAAGGAGTACCATCCACAGAGTCCGGCAAATGCACCATGTTTGCTGTAATATCATAGGTAGGACCACGTAACCCAACAAATCTTTTTCCTTTGGTATCGTAAAACACAGCCATATAACGGTTGGTATTAAAGTCGCCGGTCATAATTACCGGAGCTGCTGCATAACTTGTTTTTCCATCCAACAGCAATTCTGCTCCATAGAGTACATCTCCCGGAAATCCTCCATATCGTTTAATATGTACCAAACCATTATTGATGAAAATCCCTGCACTAACACTAGTACTTGTTTCAGTAAATACCAGATTACGCATAGGTTTCTCTACAGCAGGCAGATTAAAAAACCAGTTACTGAACTGTTTAACCTTAGCAAAACTGGTTGGACTTACTTCAAGGCCCTGGTTACCAGTCATCAGATAAATTTCATTTGGTACTGCCTTCCTGTTGATATCAAGATTCTGTAAATCGGCAGGCAGTGGGCTTCCGTTTGATGCTTCATAAATATGATGAAACATGCGGCCGGTAGGAGATAATAAACTTACATCCCCACTCCCGGCGTATTGCTGCACAAACATCCATCCTTCACTCAGGTTAGTGCCTACTTTCAGATCATAAAATAAATAACTGCTTATTGCCGTATTGTTATCAGTTACTTTATAAATCAATCTGTACTGCCCCGGCACCAAAGAAATCACGGTATCCAGATTTTGTTTGTCCGACAACGTATAAACATCAAAATGCTGACTCGCCAGGTTTGGATCAATAGCTCTGGCCGTCCACTCATACTTAAGCTGATTCTGATTTACCGGTAAGGATTGTTTCAGTTGCGGCTGAATCTTTAAGGTATCAAATTGTAGTACTGTATAGCTGGTGGTATCGCTTAACTGAATATTGTTAATATCAGTATACCGATAATTTCCTTTGTCTTTATAGCAGGCCGCCAACATTAAAATACAGGCTAAACCTAAAAGGAATTTATTTTTAAATAGCTTCATTACGATCGGTTGATATTGATAAATCAATAGGTTAAGGAAAAACTATCCTTATACCATTTTCATCCAGCAGAGGGCCGTTTGTTTCTTCATATTCGGCCAATGCTACTTTACACTTCGAGGCCATAGCAGCCATTTCAGACGGTAATATGCCCGCATAATTTGTTCGTTTAAGGGTAGTTACCATAAACCTGAATTTCACCATGGAGAAAGCACCAAATGTTACATTCAGGGAGTATGTCCATGTAGGAGGTAATACCTGGTCTGTTATTGCAACAGTGAACTTGCGAAAATCGTCGTATCCCGGCTTAAAATCTTTCGATTGCTGAATTACTACATACAGCCGTTTCACTTGTGTTTGCATTTCACTTTTGCGTAAAACGTATACCTGTATAGAATCTGTAAAATGTCCGGCTCTTACAATCTTTGGCCCAAAAGTAAAGTCTACCCCTTCTTTGGCAGTGGAACTATCTGCTACCAATAACTGTACTGCTCTATCATACGTTGCAGGATCTCCCATAATTCTCAATGGCAGGTAAACAGTGTCTTTTATTTGCTCCAGTGGTGCAAGAATAAAATTATAGATGATAGAATCACCAGGTCTGGAATTCGTTCTTGAATAGAAATAAATACCCGGATCATTTTGATACATCAGCAGATCCTTATCCTGTTTGCAACTGCTAAAATGTAGTAGTAATAAGAATGTGGTTAGTATATAAATTAATGATTTCATGTTGATAAGTCTTATCTGAATTCAATTTCATTCTGTGGCATTGGAAATACAAACAGTGCATTTCCGGAAATACCGGCACCCGGAATAGTGATATTCTTACGCTTATAGTAGTAGAACAACTGTCCTTCTCCAAAATATTCCTTTGCATATTCCTTAGCTATAACGGCATTTACATCTTCTATAGTAGTACCTGTAAACGCAGGAAGGTAACGACCTGTAACTCTAAATCCATCTAAGTATTTTTTGGCCGTAGCTACATCCGTTGCCGCTTCTGCTGCTATTAAATACATTTCAGAAAGGCGGATTACAGGCATGCGATACTGAATAACATTATCTACTTTTCTGAACTTCGCCAGAAAACGGGTAGTAGATCCCGCCTCCAGTTCCCACCATAACTTAACTCTTGGATCAGCCCCATATCCCTGTACATTTGTTTCATAAATACTGTTCAACTTTGCTTCTGTGAGAAACAGATAATGATAATTAGGAAGAGTTGCTCCATTCGCTGTAGGAGTGAAGTAAGTATCTGATGTGGCATTAAGATCATATGAATAAAGCGAGAAAATACATTCGGATGGCAATACCCGGAAAGGCTTGCTGGCATTAATCTCGGCGGCAGATACAAATCTGAACAGGGTACTACTTATCACTTTATCTGCATAGCTCAATGCGTTGGAAGCATCTCCCTTATAGAGATAAACTCTTGCCATTGTTGCTCTGATTGCCCATAAGCTGAAGTTATAACTATCCCCTGTTGTTGAATCATTTTTCAAGACCTCTTCCGCCGACTTCAGATCACTGATACAGTTATCAATAACCTGGGTAGTAGTAAGACTGGCAGAGGGCTTTACACTGAAATCTTTCACATAAGGAATAGCTTTTGCATTTGCATCAGCAGTATAAGAAGCAGCAAACATTCTTAGCAAATCGAAATGCAAAAAGGCACGCATTCCCAGCGCTTCACCCTTAAGCCTTTGAAACGATTGCTCTGAAGCAAAGAGTTGCTTAGCTCCGTCTATATGCTTTAATAACAAATTAAGCTGTGCAATACCCCCATACATTTCAGACCAGATGGCAGAGATATTTGTTTGCATGCTTGTTTCACTGTAGTTAAATGTAGCAGCAGGATAGAAATCATGAAAGGTATTAGTCAACACATTATCATACCGGCGTGCCAATACATCCATTAAAGACACTGTAAGCATCTCTCCATATAACTTACGTTGAGCTGCTTTGGTATAAACACCCCGCATCACATCTCTGAATCCCTGTTCATTAGAAAACAGCTCACTTTCAGACATCTGTGCAGTAGGTTTTACATCCAGCCATTTCTTACAGGATGCGAAACTCAGACTTATGAAAATCAATAATAAAACTTTGCTCCTCATATAAAATAGCTTATGAATTAGAAGGACGTTTGAAACAGGAACGTAAATGTTTGACTATATGGATAAGCCAAGCCTCTCTCCTGTTTTACAGTGCTCATTCTGAACAACTGACCGGTATACAGGGAGATCTTAGTATTACTTACTCCATACCGTTTGTTGAACGTATCACTGAATCGATAGTAAACAGAAATACTTTCTGCACTGAGATAACTATAATCCTGTACAAATCTGGATGTAGGATAGGTTGGACCTGCATTTACGGTATAGCCTTCAGGGTCTGTGATTCCTTTAAAAAAGGTATGATCACCTGGTTTCTGCCATCGCTGAGTATATACCCGGCGGTCTACATTCTGCCTCAGGCTTACATTCTCCACCCGGTCGGCCAGGGTTTGGTTATAAGTCTGCCCCCCATATCTGAATCTGAAATAGGCATTGAATCCTATTCCTTTCAATTCGTAGTTTACTCCAAAAGTACCTTCCAGCTTTGCTCTGCTATCACCCACCACTACCTGATCGGCCGTGCTATAGGTATTAGTTTCCTTACCATCACGGGTAATAAAGATCTCACGGCCATTAGACGGATCGATCCCTTTGGATCTTACAGCCCAAATAGCAGTTGGCGACATTCCTTCAGCATATCTGATCAGGGGAACTGTAGATTTGGATGTATCAGCTCTTTTATTCAGTTCTTCCAGAGAGTTGGATAATCTTGTATATTTTCCTTCAGCTGAAAACAGGTTTAGAAATACATTGATATTATTTCTTTTGTTGGATAGAATAGTATAGTTGATATATGCTTCCCATCCTTTGTTTGTAAGATCCCCCAGGTTCTCCTGGTAAGAATTAAACCCAGTTGATGGAGCAGTATTCACGGTAGCTAATGCACCCTGTGTTTTTTCGATGAAATAGTTTGCACTGATATTCAGTTTATTGAACAGTGTAATATCTGTTCCCCAGTTATGCTTTTGAGTTTGCTGCCATGCCAGATCAGGGTTTCCGTAACCAAGGAGATAAACACCATACTGTCCGTTATAGGGCACCTGATAATACTGACCGGTAGTTAGTGCCAGGTAGCTGGCAAATCGTTGAGAACCGGTATAGCCGAATGAGTATCTCAGTTTCAGTAAATTCACGTTAGTGCCGGAAGCCCAGAATTTCTCCTTATGTAAATTCCAACCACCACCTACAGACCAGAAATTTGCAAATCGCTTGTCGGCACCGAAAAGAGATGAACCATCCAGGCGATAGGATATATCCAGGAGATACCGGCTATCGTAAGCATAGCTAAAGTTTGCCAGGTAACCAGCCAATCTGCTTTTGCTTTCCATTCCCATTGGCTTGGAATCCTTTTTATACTGAATTGCATTAAAGAAACGATTTAACCTTTCATTCGGAAATCCTGTAGCTTCCAAGGTGGTAGCTTCATTTCGCTGATCCTGAAAGTTCATACCCAATGTTCCAAAGAATACACTTTTGCCAATAGTCTTATTCAAATCGGCAGTAAAATTTCCATCAATCAATCTGCTATCTCCATTAGTTCTGCTATAGGAACCTTTCTTGGCATAATCTTCTGCATTCAGGCTTGCAAAATCGGTATGTGAAGGAGGTAGAAATTTATCATAAAAATCTGATTGTTGTTGCAAGCTTAAACGTCCGTTGACCCGTAACCAGGAAGTCGCCTGCCAGACTACATTGAGGTTATTCATCAGGTTCTTGTACCTGTTCTGATCTACGATAGCCAGACTGCTGTTATACATCGGATTCACCACCCGTCCATTCAGCAGCTTACCACTTCCGAGCTGGCCATTCTGATAGGAAAGATCTTCCAGATAATACTTCATCTTTCCATTTGCATCATAAGGTGTCCAATATGGGTTCAGAATAGTATATTGGTCAAAAGTGCCATAAGGTGAATTATTGGCTTTATTGAAACCCAATGTCACTTCATTTCTGAATTGGAAATTCTTCAGGCGATAAGACAAATAAGAACTGGCCTGAATATTTTCCCTGTCGGACCCTTTCATTACCCCATTTCTTTTATCGTAGGTCAGACTTACGCCATACAATGCATTATTTCCACCACCTTCAATATATACGTTATGTTTAGTACCAACACCTGTACGAACGGGCTTCGACAACCAATAGGTATTTATACCTCTTTGTACTTCCGATAGTCGTGCTGCGTATAAAACATTAAGTCTCTCCTGTTCTTCGTTTATAGAAGACTTGTAAATGCCTCCTTTTAGCTCCAGATCCAGTTTTTCCCTGGCATTCAGCAAATCATAATCGCGTAGATCAGGAGTTTCAATAGTCATATTGCTATTAACTGAAATACGCAATTTTCCATCCTGCGGAGCTATCAGTTCCATAATTACTACTCCGTTTGCCGCACGAGAACCATAAATAGAAGTAGCGGCAGCATCTTTGAGGATGGTTACTTTTGCAACACGATTAATGTCCAGGTCGAAAATCCGTTGTAGTGGTACTTCAAATCCATCCAGGATAAAGAGTGGAGTATTAACATTCTTGTTGGAATACCCTAATACATCGGTTGTATTGGCAGTTGGGTTGGCAATACTATTTCCACCTCTCAACTGAACATTAGGCAGGGTATTAGGATTGGCACCATTGGCAATATTCTCCGGGATCTGGAAAGAAGGGTCGAGCGTACTTATAGCTGCTAAAAGATTATTATTACTTACTTTCCCAAGTTTTTCCCGGGTAAGAATAGTAGCAGCTCCGGTAAAATTCTGTGACGGACGATTATATAACCCCGTTACTACCACATCTGTAAGTGTTTTAGCGCTAACACCCAATCGTACAATCAACCTAAGATTATTGGCATTGAGTGTTACTTCTTTCTTTTCGAAACCTAAAGAAGAAACAATAAGTACAGCACCGGGAGTAGCATCAATAACAAATTCTCCTTTTGTATTAGATACAGCACCCTGAGTAGCGCCTTTCAAAACGATAGTAGCACCAATGATCGGATCGCCGGAGTGATCATCTACGACCTTTCCCTGATAGCGTAATACCTGGTCTTGTGCAGCCTGTGTTTCAGGCTTGTCTTCTTCCTCTTCTGCAAAAATTTTAGTAGAAGAAGAAGTTAACTGATAGATAACAACTTTGTTGTTGATCTGCCTGAAACCCAGTCCTGTTTTGTTTAATAAACTTTCCAGCACTGTGCGTAAGCTGGCATTTTTAGATTGAAATGTTACTGGTGCAACGGCAGTAAGTTGAGCTTTGTTATAAGCGAATCTGAATGTTGTTTGCGATTCGATTTGCTTAAAAACATCTAAAAGTGGTTGGTTTCTGACATTTACCTGAATGGTAGTTGCATCGATAGTTTGTGCTTTGGTTGAATTAGCTGATAATATCTGGGCAGTACATCCCAGTATGGCTATTATAAACCCCAATCTCATAAGCCCCGCTTTACAAATAGAAAAAACAGCTTCTCTATATAGGAATACAAGTTCCCTATACCTAAAAAATTTCATACTTTTGGTTGATATGTTTTAAATAACAAATTCCTGTCTATTTGAAACTAGCCAACATCTCGGTTGCAGCCGGGATGTTGGTGCTTTATAGCAGGTATTAAGGCGGTTTAATGCAACAGTTACCTGTATTCATTTTTATTGATTTTTTATGATGTAAATATTATTTTCTTTGGAGAATTTGCTGCCCGTAACACTACATACAACTTCCAATATTTCTTCCAGGCTGTCGGTATCTTTAAATGTTGCAGAAACTCTTTGCTGCTGAAGATTGGATGATTGCAACTGAATATGGCAGCTGAATCTGGCTTCCAGGAAACTCATGAGTTCAGGTAATGCCTGATCATCTATTACTAATTCTGCCGGCCGCCAGGTAATTTCTTTTCTTGCATCCACCACTTGTTTACTAAATCTTTCTGCATTCCTGTCAAATACTACCTGTTCATTTGCTGTTAAAATAGTTGAAGTCTGCTGCTTCACACCACTTACCTGAACCTTACCCGAACTCACTGTAACTTTGATCTGATGATCATTTGGATATGCATGAATATTAAAGGAAGTTCCCAATACCTTGGTAGTTAAACCACCCGTATGAACAAGAAATGGGCTATTAGCATGCTGTCTTACATCAAAGTATGCTTCTCCGAGCAGGTAAACTTCCCTGAAGTTACGCTTATCATATCGCAGGGAACTACCTGCATTAAGAACAACGGAACTACCATCCGGCAGGTAAATGAATTGATTATCTTTCAATGCTTTAATAAGCGTATCAGATTTTTCACTGAGTAAGGTTGGTTTGTTGGAAGAATGATTGTTTTGCCAGGTGATTACAGCTATCAGGAGCAGGGATGCGGCTATCCCGGCAGCCCATTTACTTATCCTGATTATCCTGGTTTGTTTAGGCCGTTTAATTTGGGTAAGCATATTTTCCCAATCTACCGGCCAACTATTATTTTGCGGCGGCAGGATGTTCCATAAACTGCTTAATTCGGGGTCCAGACTCTTTGCCTGTTCTTCATTTTCCAGTAAATGTAATAGCTCAGAAAGTTCTTCCTGAGTACAATTGTTGTTCAGGTACTTCTTAAACAGAATTTTTATTCTCATATTCAGGCAGTATTGCTGCTTTACAACAACAAGGACACATGAGATAAAGGATAGGACTATAGGAAGGGTAAATATTTTTTTATACCATATATCAATATATGGTATTTCCTCTTATGCCATCAGTAGAAAAGTAAGTATGATACTGGCATGAGTAGTATGTTCGAGCAGATATTGGCGTAGGAAGGCAAGACTTTTAACCAGATGATTTTTCACTGTATTACGTGATATATTCAACTGGGCGGCGATTTGATCATGAGTTAACCCGCCCTGCCTGCTCATCTCATATATTTTTCTTTGTTGTACAGAGAGTTGTGCAAGTCCATCATTTAATAACTGGACATATTCTTTGGCTATGACAGTTTCTTCAACATCATTGACCACCGGTTTCATATGTACGCTAAGTTCTTTCAGCAGCTGCTCATTGTAGGCAACCTTACGCAGGTGATTTAAAGTTTTATGTTTGGCTATCGTAAATATATAGCCTTGGAGATTTACTACATCCTGTAGCGTATCCCTACATAACCATAGTTTAAGAAATACTTCCTGGGTTAGTTCTTCAGCATGAACTGCATCTTTTACCATCAATAAAATGAAGCCATACACCTTGTCTTTATATGACAAAAACAACTCATTAAATTGCGCTTCATGAAAATACATATTCCTCTATGTTGGTTGGTATATTGCTAAATAAAAACGCTGTTGAAGCCGGAACAAGGTAATACATTAAACCAGTAAAAAAAATACACAGCGAAATTATTCAAAACTATACCAACTCAGAGCGCATCATGAAAAATGATGCCTAAACTATGTCTGTCTCCTGAGTGCAACGGACTTACTCCATGCTTCATTGCTACACGGTAATAGCCTTTGGTACCCTTTGCCGGACGGAAGTTCGTAGCAAAGATGAGCATATCACCTCTCTCTGGTTGGAGCACATTTGCTTTTGATTGTGCTCTTGGTATTTGTTCTGTTAAAACAAATTCACCTCCTGTATAATCTGTTCCAGGCTGATTCAACATAAATACTATCTGCAATGGAAAATAAATCTCACCATATAAATCCTGATGCAGGGTATTAAATCCACCCTCTTTGTATTTCAATATCAGAACTGTAGGTTTTACTTGTCCTTGTTGTTGGCAAAGCTTCAATAACTCTTCATGCGTATCAGGGTATGTAATAGGTATTTGCAATGCCTTCATCCAAAGGTTGGCTACAGGAGCCAGGTAACTGTAGATATTTGTACGCAGCGTTTGAAGCAACGATGGTAAAGGATAGGTGAAATATTTATATTCCCCGGAACCAAACCTGTAACGCTCCATATGAATGGTTTTCCTGTAATACCGATCCTGCTCATAATCAGCTATCAGTTCCTGACACTGGGTAGGATTCAGTACCTGCTTTACAATCGCAAATCCCTGCTGATGTAATTGATCGTAGATGCTTTCCCAATTATAGGAAGGAAGTTGTATCTGGTTCATGTGTTTACTGTTTAGATTTCCACAATTTGAATTCCAACTTCATACAGTGCCCGCAAGGACGATATCCCGCATCAACAGCAGCATTTATGTTTTCAAAGAACACCCTGTTTTGCTTCTTCATTCGCTTGCCAGACTTACAGGATAATAATCCATAAATTTTATTAGGACTATATCCTCCTAATGTAATTCTGCCGGCATGTATCAGGCTAAACAGTGATTGATCACTTAATGCAGAATGTTGCCACATGTTGCAATTCATTTAATTACAACAAAATTAGATGGCTATGGTAAAGTAATAAACCCGATTCTTGCTATTTATCTTTTACACATCTGAATCCAAGATTATTGCCTCCGCTGCTGACTTCACCCTTTCCACGGCTTCCTGCTTTATAACGAATACAATATTGGTCGCTACACAGGAAAGACCCTCCGCGTTGCACTCTTTTAACAGCCCCGGGCTCTTCCGGATCAAAGCTGGAGGATGGACCTTTAGGATTTATTTCAGCGTTTTTTGTATACGAATCAGGACGATAAAAATCAGCGCACCATTCCCAAACATTTCCTTCCATATCGTATAGTCCGTATGCATTAGGAGGAAATGATTTTACAGGTGCCACACCTGTGAATCCGTCTTCTGCTGTATTTTGCCAGGGAAAATCACCCTGAAAAATATTGGCTGGCCACTGACCTTTTGGTTTTAAAGAATCTCCCCAGTAATAGATTGTAGCAGGTTTTCCCTGCCGGGCTGCTATCTCCCATTCGGCTTCTGTGGGCAATCGTTTACCCGCCCAACTGGCATAAGCCTGGGCATCGTTGTAACTAACCTGTACTACTGGTTCATTATCTTTTCCTTCAATTGTGCTCGTTGCACCTAAAGGATGTTTCCAATTGGCGCCATAGGCATATTCCCACCAAAGCATAGGATTGTCTAAGGAAACCGGATGAGTAGGTGGAGTAAATACGGCTGATCCGGGCTTTAATTTTTCGGGATCAACATCCGGATAATCCTCAGGTTTCAAAGGCTTTTCCGCATCTGTAATATAGCCGGTTGCCTTAACAAATTCGGCGAATTGTGCATTTGTAACCTCGTGTTCATCCATCCAAAAGCCATTAACAGTAACACTGTGAACGGGTTTACTGTCTTCAAACTCATCTGACCCCATTTCAAAGGTGCCACCCGGAATCCAAACCATTTCCTTTTCTTTGGTTTCATTGGCAGTAGTTTGATTAGCCGGTGCTGTTGGCTGATGGCAGGCACAAAATAATATGCAGCTTAGATAGATATATTTATTCACCGTCGTTTTTTCCTTTTACTTTACTATACATTGGTTTATTCTGATCGAGCGCTTTCGATTCCGGAAAGATATTATAAAATGCTTGTAATGCCTTTTCCGGATTTTCTTTTTGCTAAAAATCGACCAGCAACAAATCCCTCGGCTGAATCATCCATTTTTCAAGCTCTTTCCTTTTTCCACTAGAATCTTCTCACGCTGTTTTCCGGTTGCCAGATTATTCAGGCAAGCAGAGTCTATCTGCGAGTAATAAATCATAAAACAGATTCGGCGATTCATGGTTGGCGAAGTAGATTATGGTGCACAAATATATAGTCTACTAATTTAATAGACAAATAAAATCTGTATCTGACAATAAATTAAAATACAATACCGATAATAAATACGTTGGCACTGACAGACTGACTACCAAACCTGACAGCCTGATTATCGACGTCTACCAACGTAGGTCGACTGTATTTATAGCCTCTATAAATATAGGAAGCAAAAATTCCGACGCTCTTCAGGTGGAAAGAAACACCACCGCCGGCACCATAGAAGAATTTACCAGACTGGTTAAAAGTTATAGGCTTTGAAGTACCGTCTGTGGCAGCCACGAGGTCTGTACGTGTTGCATTATAGGCATTATAACCAAATTGACCGGTAAGAAATGGTTCAACCATTCCCCAACGATGCTTTAGTTTTACATCAGCAAACACAGGTACCAAAGTACGTCCGTTGTATGAGGTTATCTCCACTCCCGGTCCTGCTCCCAGATATTGATTTAATAAATTCACATTACCAACAACACCACCACCAAACTTGCTGTCATGTAACATCAGATACCCGTACCCATTGATCAATTTGCTGTCTTGCGCCCAACCAAATAACGGCAGGAATAGCAATAACAATAACATCTTTTTCATGACTTAAGGCATTTGGATCGCCTATATCTGTAACAGTAATTGACGGGTGATTGTTCCTATTTATTTTGATATCAAAAAGGTTGTCTCTACTAAATAGAGACAACCTTTTGGTCTTTCAAAGGATAGGTTATGATTATCTGACACTGAATGTTTGGGGTGCAGCAAACTGTTGTACCGTTTTGACTATTTCTTTTTCCAGCTCATTACCTTGTAATTTTTTGGTTGCAGATTTCTCTTCAAGTGCAGACATAGCCTTATACAATGGTTCATTATTCACTGTTCTTTGCAACGCAATTCCTTCATTGGTCGAATATACCTGTTGCCATGCCTTACGTACTAAAGCCCAGAAAGCCTGATGTTCTGCCCACCATGCAATAGCTTTACTGCATTTGCCTTCGTCTGTTCTGTCGTAGGTATTCACACCTTTTTCACCAACAATTGGTTTATCTGTACCATTAGCTCTCACAACTTTAAGATTATCCTGGATATGCAGGGAACCGGTAGCAGTGAGCTCATGTCGGTTTACTCTATGCAGCACATTGTAATCTTTACGCGTAGTATATTCTCTTCTTGGCAATGGTGCATCAGAAGCGCTTTCCCAATAATGGCGGCCATCTGCATGAATCCAGGTAGCAGTTCCTTCATAGCGAGGTTCATCATCTACACCATAAACTTTCTGAGTCCACTGTCCTTTAACCTGCGATGCAGGTAATTGCACTTTCTTCCATTTATTATCCTGGTCGTATTGCAGCAGGGTCTGATTTTCATACTCCCAGTCTTCCGTCCAATGCTTGATTACTTCTCCTTCCGCTACCAGCAGATGTTGGAGTACAATCTTTTTGTTGCTTTCTTCTGCAACTGTTACATATTCAACCGCATCGCTGATCTTATGATAGCCTTTAGGTTTATAATTTGTGTCTGTAGGAAAGGTTTCGGTATATTCAAAAGTAACAGCCTGGCAACCACACATTGCTTTGATTGCATCCTTGTCTTGCTTTAATTTGTTTTTATCCTGGGCAGAAGCTTGTATGCTCAGTGCTGCAAGGAAAATACTAATTGTAGTGATCTTCTTCATGATTAATAATTATTTAAAATCTCTTGTTCCATTTGCCTGTAATTGATAACGGAAGTTATAATTACGAGCTACTGAATTACCATCAGGAGTAGTCGGAGCGTCTTTATAGTAGCTAAAAACTTCAACTTTTGCATATTTTCCGGTAGCAGTACGCATCACAATATATTTGCCCGGAACAGGGGAAATAATATGAGTAGTTCTATTGTAGGTATACCAGTCTACAATCGCCAAAGTGGTTCCATCTACTACATAACCGGATTCCGGAGCGACCAATAAATCATTAAAGATTCCGGAAACTACCTGTGCAGTTGCAGCACCTGGTCCGCTTACTCCACCATTTATTATAATATTGGTAGATCTGAAACCAATATCCCACTTGGTAGTAGCGGAATCGGAATTTGGAATAACTTTGTTATCAGCCAGGCTAAATAAAGTGAAATGACCTTTATCTGCGGCATCGCCATCAATATTCTTAGCGGTTACTGTAACGAGTGTAGATTTAGGAGTTGTATTCTCATCATCTTTCTTACTACAGGCACTTAAGAGCAGCACAAAGAGTACCGGTAGGCCGGCAAAGCGAATTGTTGTTTTCATGTTATTTAGGATTATTGTTTTATTTGATTAGTATGTTGAATTGTCCATGACACAGCCACAGTGTATAATCTACCTGGCATTGTTGGAATATGTTTATAATCACTGTAATTGAATAAGTTCTCGACAGTTCCCTGCACCCGCATTCTCTTATCGAAGAATTGTTTGGAAAGGGCCAAATTAGTGACCAGGTATCCCGGTACGAATTCACTTTTGAGATCAGGTACATTATTCCCGTTTTCATCAGTAAATCCATATTTACTTCTATAAATGGCCCTTACATTGGCGTTCCAGTCACTGCTCCTGGAAGTCCAAGCGATTTTGAGATTTGCATTATGTCTGGATCGGTTAAATAGTCCGAAATACTCATTGCGGCGTAATACTCTTGTTTCTTTTGTATTCTCATCAGTTGTATAAACCTTGCCTGCCTTTACCTGGTCGTATATGGCATTATCTTTTGTTCTCAGGTACTGGTAACCACCACTCAACATCCACTGATTTAAAGAATAATTTAGCTCCACTTCACTTCCGCAAGTAGTAATCTGTTGCAGGTTTACATAACTAAATACGTATTGTCCGTTGGTTTTTTCGGCAATAGCCCTTGTGTCGATCATATCGCTAACACTGTTATAGAACAGGTTAACTTTTGCAGTTGCATTTTCTGCAAGCTTTCCCTGTGCAGCAACGTTAAAAGCCCAGGATCTTTCGGCATTCAGGGAATTAAGCTGCGAAGGATCTACTGTCAATCTTTTTATTTGCCCCCTGGCGGTAAGATCATTGATGATTTCAGTAGCCAGTTTGGTACCGGCAACAGTATAACCTACTGCCGCATTATTGAAGTGCAGGTAGAGCTGTCGGAAATCCGGGGCTCTATATCCGCGGCCTACAGATCCCATTATCCTCCAGGTTGGAGAAAGATTGTAGGATAGAGCCAATTTTGGGCTGAATTGAGACGGATACTGATTATGCATATCATATCGTCCACCCAGCACTATATTCCATTTTTCTGTAGGTTGCCAGGCATCCTGTATAAAGAGATAACCGGTATTGAAAGCCATTTGGTCGTCGTACCGGGTTGCAGATACGGTTTCTCTTACATATCCACCACCAGCAGTAAGCAGATGAGACTTTGCTATCTTCAGATCTGCCTGGTATTCCGGTTTAAAATATTGCTGGGTAAAATAACTTGCATCATACAACTCCTTAGAAGATTGCCACCACATATTTTCATCGGTATGATAACGCGAATAGTAGAAGCGAAGTAATTGGGTAAATCTCTCTGACTGCTGATAGCGCAACTGCCAGGAGGCATTCATGTCTTGCTCTTTCCCTTTATCATCTATTTTTCCTGCCTGATCTGTGAAATAGCTTTTATATTGTTGATTATACCACCTGCCCGACACACTGCTTTGCCAGCGATTATTGATCTGATATTGCCAGCGGCCCTGCAGCGTGGCAGCATGGTAAGGAGCAATAGTAGGACTGGTTTTATCATCTCCAAGCGTATATCCATTACTCCCCAATAAATTTGCACTGGATTGGATGGTACTTTTTGGTGTTAGGACTACTGAATTAATATCACCATTATAGGTACCGTTACTACCATATCTGCCACTAAGCGTTGTACTACCATTTTCCGCTCTGTTTTTTGTAATGATATTAATAACACCAGCCAGGGCATCACTGCCGTAGAGGGAGGAAACAGGGCCTTTGATAATCTCTATCCTTTCTATATTGCCAACAGCAATCC
Organism: Chitinophaga silvatica; assembly: GCF_003419895.1. Classification (GTDB taxonomy): domain Bacteria; phylum Bacteroidota; class Bacteroidia; order Chitinophagales; family Chitinophagaceae; genus Chitinophaga; species Chitinophaga silvatica. The sequence continues at coordinate 327,465 of NZ_QPMM01000010.1, forward strand.
GGGAAAGGTCAAAGGTGCCGGCAGTGCGGCCTATCAGAGGTTCTCCGTCCAGTAAGATTAAGGTATATTCAGATTCCAATCCCTGCATCTGTATGCCTGTTCCATGGTTCGACGACAGAAATAAACCAGTTTGCTCAGACAGGACCTGCGACAATAGCACAGCGCCCATATCCTTAATCTGTTGTTTATTTATTATAGTAACAGGTACGGGCACTTTATTTAACAACTGCTCGTTACGTGTGGCAGTTACTACCACCTCCTGTAATGATTTATTGATGCTATTTGTATCTGTTTGGGCAAAGCATGCCCAGGCCTGCCCAAAACAGGCAAACAGGGAAAATAAAAATTTATTCATGCGAAAAATGCTACTGAATGAGCAGCAAAAGTATAAACGCGTTGCAAGGTCTACGTCTCAAATCGGGAAACTCATTTACGCAATACGGAAATTGTAATTATTAAAAATTTATGGGGAGTTGTAAGTTTTTTCTATTTTCTGCAACTAATAAGAAAAAGGATTTCATGGAAGAAGCTCAATTTCTAACAATGATTCAGACTTTTCAGCCTATGCTGTATAAGATATGCCGGGTCTACCGCCCATCGAGGCAAGATCAGGAAGATCTGTTTCAGGAAATAATATATCAATTATGGAAATCACAACATTCCTTCAAAGGAAACTCCCAGATTAAAACATGGATTTACAAAGTAGCTATAAATACTGCGCTTACAGATTTTAGAAAAAAGAAACCGGATATCAGGTATACAGATCAAATACCCGATACGGAGTCTGAATTTTCAAATTCAGATTCCACCAACCAGGAAACCTTATTCATAGAAGCTTTACAACAACTAACAGACGGAGAAAAAACCATTATCACTTTATATCTCGAATCTTTTAGTTACAAGGAAATAGCAGGTATTTTAGGAATAAGCGAAAACAATGTAGGAGTAAAAATCAACAGAATTAAAATTAAACTTCAAAATATTCTTAATCATGGAACCAAATGACTTCCGCAATAACTGGAAAAATATCAGCACTCCAAATCTTTCTTCAAAATCAATTTATGATATGCTTAAAACAAATACTCATCCTGTACTTCGTAATGCGAAACTACAGGTTACCATCGAATCAATCTTTTTAGTATTATTTCTGATCACTTACTATACAGCACTCGACGGACAAGATAAGCCTTTATATATAAATATAATTTTCGCAGGTACAATTCTTCTGAATGTTATTCAACAACTAACAATCTTCAATCTACCTTCCTATATAAGTGCTGAAAGTAATATCCGGACTTCTCTGAAATCCTATAAACGAAATTTATCCAGGTTCTATATACTCACTATTGTTACAAGAATATCTTTTATGTTCGGGTTTATTCTATTCAGCACTTCTAATATAATATGGGGAACAAATAAGCTAATCTCTCTAATGCTGCTCGTTGTAATATTTTTTATACAATTGATTTTGTTTCAGAGAACCTGGTATAAACGAATCATTAATATCAGAAATGATATACAGTATTTTGAAGACGGAGAATAATTAGCAAAGGCAGGAATATCCTGCCTTTGCTAATTATAAACATTCACGTTTATGTTCCAATAAAAACCCATAGTTCCACTCAACTACTAGGCGTAATAATTGTTAAGAAGATATCATTGTTATATAATCCAAAACGACCTCATATGAAAAAACTCCTAATCGTTTGTGCAATTGTAGCAGGAGCCTGGACCAGCAAGGCTCAGAATGTTGAGAATTTCAATTTTAGAAGAGTGGATAAAGAAGTTGTTCCTGTAGAAGTATCAGGCGCGGCCGAAAGGGATTTTAAAAACGCAAGAGTTAAAGAATACTTTGCTGTGCCCGCTGAGTTTACAGAAGAAGATTGGATGGTGACTTCCAATGAAAACACTAATGCAGAAAAACCTGACTACTATTCTGTAAGTGTTGAAGAGAATGGCAATACTTATTATGCTTTATACACTAAATCAGGAAAACGAATTTCAACTCAAGAGAACATCAACAATGTTCGACTTCCTGAAGGCATAGTAAAAGACATTCATAAAAAATACCCTGGCTACAAAGTAGAATCCGATAAGTATACCCGTTTAATTAATGAATCTGATAAAAGGGTTTATTACCGGGTAACTATTCAAAAAGGCGAAACTGTTAAACATCTGTTTTACAGTGAGCATGGTAAAGCTGTCAAGTAATCATAATTTCCCGCAATGAGTTATTTCCATTGCGGGAAATTTTTATTGAAAACCTTGTTTGTTATGGAAAATTATGCTACCCCCCATTTTCCGACCCATATTCTCAATTACATTTCCTCTGAAGAAATGATAGGTATCCGAGCTGGTAAAAAACATGAAACATTTATTGAAATCTGGATGGTTACAATAGGTGAACGCGTATTCGCCAGATCATGGCGGCTTTCAGAGCGGAGTTGGTTTACCACCTTCATGAAAATACCACTGGGAGATATATGTTGCCTTGGCGAAATAATCCCCGTTACTGCACTGATTGTTGGCAACCAGGATACCCTTCTTACTGCAGCCATTAACCAGGCCTATAACAGGAAATACAACCATGGAGACGATAGCTATTATGTTAACCAGATGATTGACCCAACACGCTGGGAAAGAACTATAGAATTAAGGCCCAGGCAGTTGGTCTATTGCTGACATAGCGTACTTATACAATCCAGATATTCTTTACGGGCCAGGATAACAGCTTTTTCAACATTAATGGATGTTCTCTGACCAATATCGTAAGTTGAAAGTAATTCTTCTACGATGTAGGTACTACTAGCCAGATATGTATAGTTGGTTTTCAGGTAATTTAACACATCCTCTTCAAAGTCCTCATCCATTTCTTTGGGAACAACTTTCTGGCCTACGAGCTGCTCTAAAATAGCCTTCAACTCCTTTTCGCTATTCTTCAGGATCATGAGCTGATTTATAAGTTCATCCAAAGGCCATCCCTCGAGGCTACAAAGTTCTTCTACCTTACGTTTGATTACAAATGCCAATACTTTTATCTGTTCATCTTTTTCCTGAATGCTCAGTACATTTTCATAAGAGGCCATGATTGCCAATTGCTCAGCTGCATTGGATGCTACAGATAAATTCAGCTGATAGGCAATCTGATCCTGTTCTTGTAGCCATATATCCCCTTCCTGTACCTCAAGTGCCAGTTGCTCTATTACAGGTTGTATTTCATTGATCTTGTATTCCTGATCATCTACTTTAAAATATTCTACTGCTACTTGTTTCTCGGCAATAGCTTCCAAAAAATGCAGATCATATTTGTTTTGTAAATGGCGATTTAGTTTTTCGATTTGTTGATTATTATAAAACGAAGTAAATGCAGGAAGTTGTTGTTCTTCTTCTTTCGTGGTATCAATCATTGAAAATGATCTGTTATCGAAATACCCACCAAATAAAAGAGGGGAGGCATATCTTTTATAGGCATCACTTAGTTCCTTTTCCAATTCTGTGCTGTCAACAACCGACTCTATCTCTGTTTCGGTGGTGATTGAAATATAGTGTCTGGTCATTTCCTCTTCTACGGCTTGTTGGTTATTGAAGAGTACCCAGGCCAGGCGTTTATCGGTAATATTGATAACATTGGCTTTTACGTATCGTGCTTCCCTTTCAGCATCGGTTGGGTGACTTGCCCAGAGGTCGGTATACTGCACACGGGTTTTTGCGGCACCTGGCAACTCAGAATCAATTAAACGGGGTAGTCCTTCCTCCAGCTCCATTCCATGCTGGGTAGCGGTAATAATGGCTGTTCTACGCTGCAGATCATATACATTCAGCAATGCTACCTTTTTTTCCGCCAGTCTGTTGACCTTTCTGAAGCAATGTTCCATTCTTATGTTTGAGAACTCTATTCTCCTTAAGGCTGAGATAGCGGCATCACTGCCTGTAACAGCGGCTGATATGGCATCTGCATGAAATTCCATTTCTCTTGATAAGCGCCTATGGGAGAGATTCAGGTGTTTATACATTTTCTGAAGGATGGATTGGATTATTTTAACTATCCAGATTATCAGATGCGTAGTTAATGAAAATATGCTATGAATATTCTGCAGGAAGTTGAGCATCCGAACATATCCCTGGTTCTGGAACAGCATGTTGTAGATGATGTGATTCATCATATACACATAGCTACCGAACTTCATACTACGCTGTGAGAAATGCCCGAATTCATGAGCCAATACCTGTTTAAATTCGCTTAGGTTGAGAGAATTTACCAACCCCAGTCCGATTTCAAGGTTCTTTTTTACGGGAAATATCAAACTAAGGATACTACTATCATAAAACACGCAAGCATTTACGCCGGAGGAAATGAATACATGTTTAGGCATTGGCGTGTTGGTATCTTTAGTTAATCTTTTAAGGAATTCAAAAAGGTTGGGATGTTGTTCCTCGAAGATTTCTATACGATCCGCTTTTTGATCTTTCAGGCTGGTGAATACAAACTTAAAGAGGAATATTATAATAAAAACACCAACGCCCATGAGTGAAAGGGCGAGCAGTATCATCATCAGATGCAGACTTAATGAGAGTACGCCAACTCCAAGAGCAATAAACCCGGCGGCTACTGCCATTGCGGTTAGTAATAATAATGCATATACGATACAAAACAGCAATAATGACCCTATGATCTTTACTACTTCCTTTTGAAAGCTACTGCCAGGCTTCACCAGGTTTCTATCTACAGAGACCGGATTAGGTGGATAAAAATTAAAATTCTCCATCGGGTTAAGTTGGTATAGGTAATCATTATACTGTTACAAATTAATCTAAAATTCTGATGCAATAGAATTGCAGTACTGAATTGATTAATAAAAACCACAAGTTATATGCTTAGGGTTATACTAAGACGAAAACTTTGTTATGCGGCATAAAAAAATTTTATGACTACTATTTAATATATAAATTATTATAAATCAAATAATTTAATTTTGATAGATACAACATTAACATCCACCCAGAACCGTAGTACAAAAAGATAACTTTTTTTTAACTACATTAGTATCGTGTGTATTCGCTTGCTTATGAATCGCACGGGTTTTTTGCTTTACTAAATACTGAATCTAACTGTTTGCTGAATTGAGACCTGACCAAAATCGACCCAGTATCGTTCTACTTTAAAAAATCGGAGTTTATGTTAGCTATACACGCGTGAGCCAACGGCGTATTTTTTCAATAACAAAATCTAAAACTATTACAACAATCGGCCAACGATTGTAACCAAAATCTGACACCGTTAATCAAAACTAAAACAACCTAACTCAATCTCTGAAGGATGGCTATGGCCAATCATTTCAGGGGAAGGTAACTATTATCTAATAAACCAAAATCAGAACTACATGAGGAAATCATTACTCGTGGTGGTCAGCATGTTATGTCTAGTAACTTCCGTGCTGGCACAAACCCATCGTACCGTTACGGGAAAAGTCTCAGATGAGAGTGGCTCCCCATTACCAGGTGTAACAATTAGCATACCTGGCGGTAAATCCGGTACTGTTACTGATGCAAAAGGAATATTTAGCTTATCAGTGACTACCGAAACCAAAACTTTACGTGTTTCATTTGTTGGGTATGAAGAGAAAGTGCTTCAAATTACCAGCGACAACCTGGGTAGCATCAAATTAATTCCGGATACTAAAGCCATATCAGAAGTAGTAGTTGTTGGATATGGTACCCAAAGAAGAACAGAAGTTACTGGTAGTATTACTTCTGTAAAAGGTGCTACTGTTGCTACATTGCCAGTACAGAGCTTTGAAGCAGGACTTGGTGGTCGTGCTGCTGGTGTTCAGATTACAGTACCGAACGGAGTTGTAAACAATCCTCCGGTATTTCGTATTCGTGGTACTAACTCACTTTCCTTAAGTGCGTATCCATTAATTGTAATTGATGGAGTACCTACTTTCACAGGTGATGTTGGTTCTACCAGCGCCCCATTAAACCCATTATCCAGCATCAACCCGGAAGATATCGAGTCTATCGATATCGGTAAAGATGCTGCCGCTACAGCGATCTATGGTAGCCGTGCAGCAAATGGCGTAGTATTCGTTACTACTAAAAAAGGCCGCCCGGGTCGTCCTCGTATTTCTTACGACGGTTGGGTAGGTATCAGCAGTCCTAATCGTTTACCTAAACTCCTAAATGCCAGACAATATCTGGAAATGAAAAACGAAGGATTGAAAAATGCAGGTAATGCCAATACCTATGTTCCAACTCTCGACGCAAAGGGCGATACTGTAGACACAAAATGGATGGATGTTGTATATCGTAAACAAGCCGTTTCACAGAGTCATAATGTTAATATCAGCGGAGGTACAGAAATTTCCAACTATTACCTTTCTGCAGGATACACTAAACAACAAGGGATCCTCAGACAAAATGATTTCATCAGGAAAAACATCATGTTGAACCTGAATCAACGGCTGGGTAAGGCATTATCTATCGGTGGTAAATTATCCTACTCTAATGAAAACAGTCTCATTTCCGGTGCTTCCGGTTCATTGGAAGGAGAAGCCTTTGCTTCCGGTGGGTTGGCCAGATTGGCATTTCTGACCTCTCCAATCGTTGCTCCCTATAACAACGATGGTTCCTACAACGTAGACGATGGTTATATCGGCGGTGGAGACAACGTACTTCAAACCGGTATCTATAACCCTAAAGTATTGCTGGATTTGGATCGTTCCAATGTAGAGTCGAATCACATCCAGGCTAATGTTTATGCAGAGCTTAAACCATGGGAATGGTTAACACTTCGTACTACTTATGGTGGCGATTATATCTTTATGAATAACGACATCTTTGAAAATGCGATAAGTGGCGACAATGCAGCGTCTAATGGTATGGCCAACAGCATCCACAGCGATTATAAGAGATGGATCTGGACCAACACCGCGCAATTTGATAAAACTTTTAATTATCATTCCATCAATGTGCTGATTGGAGGTGAACAACAACGTGATCAACGCGAACGATATGGTTTACAACGTACCAACCAGGCCGATAGCTACTTCAACAATACTGAAGGTGGATGGATAAACGATTACTCTTCAGACTTACTACGCCGTCAAAACTATTTACTGTCTTCATTTGCCCGTGTAAACTATAACTACAGGGAAAAATACTATGTATCAGCAAATGTGCGCCAGGATCAATTCTCTGCTTTCGGAGAGAACAATAAAAAAGGTATTTTCTACGGCTTCTCTGCCGGTTGGGAAATCACTAAAGAACAATTCTGGGCCGACAGTAAGTTGAGCGAAGTATTCAGTGGTTTGAAACTAAGAGCCAGCCATGGTAAAGTTGGTAACCTTGCCGGGTTAGGTGATTATGATGCACTTTCCTTGTATCGCCCTGTTCCTTATGGTGGTGATCCGGCTATTTACTATTATCAGTCCGGTAACCCTAACCTTGGTTGGGAAGTTAGTAAGAAAACTGATGTAGGTTTGGCCTTCGGCCTCCTGAACAACAGGCTTACAGGTGAATTAGGATATTACTATAATAATATCGATGGATTGATCTTACAAGTACCTCAGGCCCCGTCTGCCGGTATTCCTCACACTAACACTACTTCAACTATCCCTGTTAACGTTGGTAAAATGTATAACAAAGGATGGGAATTCAATGTCAACTTTGCAGCTATCAATAAGAAAGCATTCTCCTGGAATACTTCCTTCAATATAGCATTCAACAAAAATCAAATCACAGAATTATCAGGAAGCGAATTAACATCTATTCCTTTTGTAACCAGTTCACTGGAACAAACAAGTGTAAACAAGGTAGGATATCCTGCTGGTATGATTTACGTTGTATTAACCAAAGGAGTTGACCCTCTAACAGGAAGAAGAATATTTGTTAACGCAGCAGGTGAAGATGTTTATTTCGATCCGGCAGCACAAGACAAATACAAATATGCTGATGGTAAAATAGCTTCTCCTGTTGGAACAAAAGATGCAGTAGCCTACAAAAATACCAATCCTAAAGTATTGGGTGGTTTTGAAAATACTTTCCGCTACAAAAACTTTGAACTGAATGTATTACTTACCTACCAAACCGGCTTCTATGTTTATTATGGTAGCTACGCCGGGATGAAAGACCAACGTTATTGGAATAACAGTATTGATGTGCTGAAAAGATGGCAGAAACCTAATGATATCACTGATATCCCTAGAGTAGTGAATGGCGATAACATCTCTAATGGTTCTTCCTTCGCAATAGCTGCTAACGTATTTAAAGGCGACTTCCTGAAATTAAGATCAGTTGGATTAACCTATGTAATCCCTGAAACTGCAGTAAAACCATTGCATTTAACAGGTGCTAAAGTATATGTAAGAGGTAATAACCTCGCTATTGTGACTAAATATCCGGGTCCTGACCCTGAGGTTTCTTCAAATGGTAACAATGCTTCCGGACAGGGTGTGGATCGTAATACGTTAGGTAATGGTCGTACTGTCACAGTAGGTTTAAATGTTAATTTCTAAAATGATCAATGATGAAAAAGCTTAAATATATATTACCACTGCTTGCAGTAATAGGGATAACGGCTTGTCAGAAAGATTTGCTATCGGCTTTGCCAACGACAGATATTCCTGATACTAAAGCCTTTGACACCCCGGATCGAATTGCCAGTCAGGCGGCAGGCCTTTATTCGGTGCTTAAACACGGTAAATTCATGGGTGGTAAAGTACTTATCGCAAATGAAGTAAGAGGTGAAGATTATACCAATGAAAGAAGTAACAACGTTACACTCTTTGCAACCTGGAAAATGGTGGCTACCGGCGAATCTCAGGAAGTTAAGGAAATCTGGTCTCAGGGTTACAAAACCATCAATAGCGTAAACGTATTCCTTGCAGGCATGAATGCCAAAGGCACTAGTGTTGCAGGAAAAGAAGCTTCTGATAGTTATATCGGCGAAGCAAAATTTATTCGTGGTTTATCTTATTTCCAACTCCTGCAATTATATGCACGTCCATATATCAATGGAGCAGGCAATCAGCCTGGCCTGATTCTATATTGGGAACCCCATACAGTCGCTGGTGTATATACAAGAGCCAGAAGCACGGTTGCTGAATCTTATTCACAAATAATCAGAGATCTGGATTCGTCTGAAACACTTCTTCCTAAAGAAGCTGCTACTGCTACCAGAGCTAATGCTTTTAGTGCGATTGCATTAAAAACAAGAGTATATCTCTATATGGGTATGTGGGATAAGGTAATAACAGAAGCTAACAAATTAGTGCCTGCTACTGCTCCGTTTGAATCAGACGCCGGGTATCAACTGGAATCCAATTTAAGAACTGTTTTCTCAGGAAAATATACAGGCGAAGAAGCTATATTCACACTTCCCAATTCCGAAGCCACCAACGATTTCCCTGGCACTCAAACCCAAATGGCTTACTATTTTAATCCTGCTCCTCTTGGCGGAAACAGAGAGTATAACCTACGCCCTGAAGGTATTATTGGTGATGCTTTCTGGAAAGCGACCGATACAAGAAGGAAACTAATAACTACTGCAAGCGGTAAAAATTACATGAATAAGTATATTTCTCCGGATCCATATACCGACTATATTCAGGTAATCAGGTACGCAGAAATTCTGCTGAATCTTGCTGAAGCGAGAGTTCGTTCTACCAACGCACTCGATCCTCAGGCTATAGCGCTGTTAAATGCTGTTCATGGCCGTTCAGATGCCACTACCATATTTACCGCTGCCAGCTTTGATTCTCCTCAGGATCTAATTAATACTATTCTGAAAGAGAAACATATTGAATTGTTAGGAGAAGGTTTCAGAGCAATGGAACTCACCAGACTGGGTTTAACTATCCCTACAAAGAGCTCTATTATTCCTCCAACCACCCCAACAACCAATAACTATGTATGGCCAATTTCATCTGATGAACTGGTATACAACAAGGGCTGTAAAGACAACTATTAATTTCTTATAACAGGCCGATACTCTCTAGTATATCGCCTTTTCATAAGCAAAACATGGGCTGCCCGCTCGAGCAGGGCAGCCCTTTCTTATTTATAAATATCTTTCAGATCATTCTCAAACAACGTATAAGGGTCGTTGTAAAACTTCACAAAATCCGGTACTCCCGGATGCCCTGGAAACGGTGCATAGTAATGAGTCGGACTGGTTTTATCATTCCTCCATACCAACACATACGAAAGCCTCAATCCTTTTGTTTTCATCACTTTCAGCAACACATCATTCCACCAGTTGGTATTCGTAAGCGACTCCAATCCGGTTTCCGTAAAAGCCGCCAGTTTGCAATGCTCTTCTGCATAGTCCGAAATGATTCTTAACTTCTTTATTGCTTTCTTCAATTTATATCCATCTCTCCCCATATCTCCATAATTATCCATCCCCACCATATCCACCCACTCATCGCCCGGATAACGTTCCAGGAATTCTTCTGTGGAATTGAATTTATTATCAGGAGAAAAAGCATAAATGAAATTATGCACCTGCATACTATCTCTCAGAAAACTAACTGTAAACTTCCATAAACTGGTAAACTCTTCACGTGTACAATGCGGTTTTCCCCACCAAAACCATTCTCCGTCAAACTCGTGAAAAGGCCGAAAGATCATAGGAACCACTTTACCATCCGCTCCCTTTGTGTTATTCGCCCAATTCCCAATTTGCCTGAGTATATCCTTATACTGCTCATGGGCCGAACCTCCCGGGATAATATATTTTACTGCAGGCTTGGAAACAGAATCCTTCCAGTAAAACTCTCCCCCTGAAACCGGGTTATTAAAATGCCAGGCAACTGTAACAACGCCTCCTCTATTATAGGTATCTGATACTATCTTCCGCACCGCCTCCATTGACTTCTGGCAGTGTTCCGGAGAAAAACCGGTAAACTCACGCAAATCAACCCCCACAACACCGGGATGCGACCCGGTTACCGACTTAACATCTGAACGCCCTTCTTCATTTTCCCAGCCATGACCGTATTCCATGGCATGTTGGTGACCAAACAATGTATGAGACTCAGACAGTTTATACAGGTTCCGGCTCAAAGCCAAAGTCTCTTTAGTAGCATAAGGATCAACTAACTCGGAATTCTGTGCATTTGTAGCCGTAGCAATAATCATGACTATAGCCGTGAAAAATATTCTTCTCATCTCAAGGACTAATTAATGTAGTAAATGTTCTGGCAGCCAAAGATAGTTCAACTTTCCCGTTTCGTACGGGTATCGACGTTAGCTCTTCCATATGTTTTCCCTGACTTGTAACTAATACTTTTAAAGATTTTGTATTAGCCGGCAAGCCCTTTAATACTGCTTTTCGAGTAGCTCCATTATTAACAAGATGAACTACAACTTTATTCTCATTTGCCAACGCAGCTATGGTGACTGCCGACTTACTGGAGGTAGCAGCTAATGCCCGGAGTCCGGCCGGTGTAGAGGCCAGTTGTTTCAGATTCCAAAACCTTTGAGTTGGTTGTAGCGGACGTTGATCTCCAAAAACGCCACCACCCGCCAAAGGAGAATAATCTGCCGTAAGTTGCCATTGCAGGATTGAGGCCGGCTTACAGATATTCAATAACCTGATATACAGGTTAATTTCTTCCAAAGCATAGGTAGGCTCCTCAAAAATGGCCGGATATCCCCATGCCTGGGCATCTATACTTCCCTCTCCCACAATCAGGGGTTTAGAGATCTTTTTGGCAGCAGCAGCCCATTTTTCCAATGTAGATTGCTCCCAGCCTCGCCAGGAGTGAAAAGAAACAGCTCCAATATAAGGATGAGTAGCCGGATCATTTATTGCCGCATTTATAAACGAATACGTAGTGGCATCAGAGTTATCCCCAAGTAATAATTTGGTTTTCAATCCACGTTTTTCAAAATAAGCACCCAATCCTTTAATTAATGCTGCATGTTCTGCAGCCGTTTGACGGATATTAATCCCCAAATCAGATTCATTGAAAGAGAAATAATCTACCGTTACGTTATATTCCTTTTTTAAATACTCTACATAATCGGCGATGGATTTATATATTTCGCTGGTATGTTCATTATTCAATGGATTTCCCCAAACGCCATCAGGGCCCGGACTAAACTTAGGTTCACCAATTACTGCCCATGCAGGAGCCGACCAGGCAGAGAGAACAATTGGCATCCCTTTTTCATGCAAGGTCTGAGCCATCTCCATTGCCGCTTTTACCGAGGGATGTAATTCTTCTTTTGTTTTCCGGAGAGGTTGATCTGTTATTGCAGGTTGCCAGAACCGCCATGGCATTTCTACCCTCCCCCAGGCAACCCTCATATTCTCCAAACAATACTGAATTACCTGAGGATCAGTCTTAGAGTTCTGTAGCCTGAAATTCCCTCCAAAACCATCAAAAACATTGCCCTTTGACGCTTGTGACACATTCAATTCAACAGGTGATGTATCTACCTTTCCGGTAACCCCAAAGGTAAACCTACTACTCACCGAATCATTTCCTTCAAAATCACCGGTATGAATAGAGATAAGTAATTCGTGCTTACCTGCATGCAATACTGCTCCATTCTCAAAATTAATAATGGCCTCCTGCTGATTAGTTTTATAGCTTATTTGTCTTACCGGGATTGTACTAAAAAATGTCTCCAGATCGGAAACTAATTTCCCGTTAATATTTACAGTTGCATTATCGGGTATCTTAATAGCCCAAAATAATCCGTCTGCCTTTAATGCAGATTTTGCTATGGCAGTTATACTAACAGTATTAGTGCCCCGATTATCAGATTTCAGTCTTTCCACTATATTGATGCCCTTCAATTCCGTAGTTACTTCCTGGAAATCATCCATTCGTTTATAGATCGGGCGTTGTAGTTCTTTACCTGTTGAGATTCGGCTTCCATCCTTTTGCATGAGTGTTAATTTTGTTTCAAAAGGAAATAGCTGGCCTTCAATTCTCACTCCTGTTATATTTCCCCAGGGCGCTAATTCTGCCTGTGCAAAGGCATACTGCTGTAGATGTAATGTTGCAATAAAAAACAAGAAATATAGGTATTTTCTCCGTGTAAGCATATTATGGGATTTGAAGTTAATATTACATAAAATTATAGAGGGTGGGTATAAACCCACCCAATCTTTTAATGATCTTTTGATCTTATAGCGTTCTTTTGTACATAATTCAAAATTTACATCTAGTAGCCAGGATTTTGTAAAAGTTGCTGATTAAGTCCAATCTGTACCTGAGGAATTGGCATCAGATCCTTGCCGGCAGGAACGGTAATGTCATACTTATCCTTCACATATTTCAAATGCTCACCGGATCTTCTCAGCATGTACCATAACGACATTTCGCCTGCCAGTTCGTGACGGTATTCATCCAGCAGAATGCTCATTACATCAGCACCGGATGCGATACCCAAACCAGCTCTTTTTCTGATACGATTGTTTATAATATCCAGTGCATCACCATCTTTTCCGCTTTTATGCAATGCTTCTGCCAGGCTTAAAAGCACCTGACCATAACGCATCATAATAACATTCTGGCCGCTGAAAATATAGGTATCTCCTGTATTTCCGGTTACATTGGGATCTCTCCAGGTTTTAATACCATAGTAACCAGATCTTGCCTTATCCGAGCCTTTCCATGGATTGGCCTTAGTACCACAGGTATTAATACCTCCGAAAGTAGAGATCACTCTCGGGTATTTAGAGATCTGGCATTTAGGATCGGGATGTGTATCGCCTGGTCCTATTACGGTAGCAGCTTTACGTTCATCACCTGTTTCGAATGAATTATAAAGTTCAGGAGTTGCATATGCATACCCGAATTGAGTTACTTCTTCAGGCATACCAAAAGAAGCCAGCCAGTGATTATTGTTGGTATGGCTCCACGACATATCTGCACCAGCAATAAACTGAACTTCAAAGATCGATTCTTTACCGTTCTGATTATTGAAGTCGTGGATATTGAGGAACTTGGATTCCAGCTGGAAATGTCCTTCCAGTTGTTGATAGCTTTGCACGGCATCTGGATATTTCTTTAACCACATCTGTGCATCTCCCAGATAGGCTAAAGCAGCACCCTTATTTGCACGCCCCAAATCTACTGCAGCCAAGTCTTCTTTCCACGGAAGCAGCTCGCTCGCTTTCTTCATATCTTCAGCCACCGCTGCAAATACTTCATCCTGTGTATTACGGGGATGGCGACCATCATCTGTTACTATTTTCAATTCCAGTGGAACCCCACCGAAATTACATGCCAGGTAATAGTATAATACTCCTCTGAGAAAGTATGCTTCTCCTGTTAATCTGTTTGCCAGTTCAGCTGTAATGATCTTATCATTTTCCATTTTTGTGATAATAGGAAATGCCGAATTGGCGCGTGCAATACCCTGATAGGCACGGGTCCAGAAAGTATTTAAAGCCCCAAAATCTGTAGGTACTTCATAGGTTTTGAAGAAAACATCGGCACCATAATTCTGGAAATCCTGAGTCAGAAAATTGGCCTGGTACCACAATGCTTTCAGCATGAAGTCCATATCATGGAATGTATTATAAATACCTGTAACCAGGGCTATTCCGTCTTCTGGTTTTTTAAACAAAGCATCTTCTGTAATGCCTGAAGTATTCTTTTGTTCAAGAAAACTCTTGGAGCAGCTCTGCGGTAAGATCATAGACGCAATGCAGAGCGCTGATATATATATGAATTTGTTAGTTCTCATGTTCTGAAATTTAGGAGGTTAGAACTGTACGTTTAGCCCAACAGTAAAGTTTCTGGTAGATGGGAAAGTACCCAGATCGATGCCTGAAGCAGTAGTGCCGCTTTGTTCACCGATTTCAGGATCTAAGCCCGAATAACCGGTAATGGTAAAGAGGTTTTGTCCGCTAACATATACTCTTACTTTTCCGACATGCAAACGTTTTGCTATCTCTGATGGTAAAGTATAACCCAACATTAAGCTACGTAAGCGCAGATAGCTTCCATCTTCTACATAATAATCGGACGGGCGGCCATTACCATTTACATCTTCCCTTACCGCTCTTGCCATAGTAGTAGAAGGGTTAGTAGGGGTCCAGCGATGCAGGTACCAGTCTTCACCCACGTTTTGTACACCAACCCCACCATTGGTAGCCAGGCTTTCGAGGTTTCTTCTTGCATAGTTGAAGATATCGTTGCCCACTGAGTAATAGAAGAAAAGGCTCAGATCAAAATTCTTGTAGGATGCATCATAGTTTACTCCGCCATAGAATTTAGGGATCGGAGAGCCAATGATAGTTCTGTCGGCATCTGTAATTTTTCCATCTCCGTCAAGGTCCATGAATTTACGATCGCCAGGCGATGTAGTAGAAGCCTGGTAATAGGTAACCTGGTTATTGTTCTTTTTGGTAGCTGCTGCATTGAGCTCATCTATCTCTTGCTGGCTTTGGAAAATTCCGGCACTTTTAAATCCATAGAATGCACCCAGTGAACCTCCTACCATAGAATTACTGAATACCTGCCAGGTATTACCACCATAATCCGGGAATCCTAAATTAGAGAAGTTGGTCTGCCCTGTTTGCCCCGGTGCCAGCTTTAATATTTTATTCTTTACAGTAGTAACATTACCGGCTACTTCCCAGGTGAAATCGCCAGTAGTTTTACGATAGGATAAACCCAGCTCTATACCTTTATTTTCGATACTTCCAACGTTCTTGGTAGCCTGAGGAAACCCTGTTTGTGCAGGAACAGCTATTTGTAACAGGAAATCGCTGGACACACGACGATAATAATCGGCGGTCAGACTTAATCTGTTATCCAATACGCTTACATCGAGTCCTATGTTTCCTTGTTTGGAGGTTTCCCAAACAAGATTTTTATTAGGTAAATTTTGAAGAGCTATACCATCGTAGAATACTTTGGAAGCGCCGAATACATATCCCCTGTTATCCTGCGTGGTTCCCGAACCGTAGTTGCCCTGGTACTGAAACAAACCTATATTCTGGTTACCTGCAGTACCATAGCTACCGCGAATTTTCAGGTCACTGATCCATTTAATGTCTTTGATAAAATTCTCATCGATCATTCTCCATGACGCACTCACAGATGGGAATACGCCCCATTTATTGCCATCAGAGAACCTGGAAGATCCATCACGTCTTATAGTTCCGGTAACGATATATCTATCTAATAATTTATAGGAAAGACGACCAAACTGAGAAGCGAGCGACCAGCTTTGCTGGTTACCAAAAATATTGGCCAAACGCTGAACAGAACCTAAATCTCTCAGTTCATCGCTCACCATTTGAGAACCACTTCCTCCAATCTGGCGAAAAGTATTTTGCTGAGCAGAAACTCCACCTACAAAATCAACGCTATGAATTTTATTGAAGGTTTTAGTATAGGCAACAGTGTTTTCCCATAACCATTCAAAGGTATTGTTTGCGCTCTGGCTATAGAAAGGATATCCCGCCGGTTCTACTCTGTGGTTGGTTGGTGTAAAATAATAACCGGAATAATCGCTGTAGTTGATCCCGAAATTTGTTTTCAGCCTGAGTCCACTTACCGGGGTTACTTCCAACGAAGAAGAGGCCAGCAAATTATTATTGGCATTACGGGTATCCTGCGTTTCGATATCTGCAACAATATTATTGCTACCGGAAGTAACAGTTTTACCTTTTGTAAAATAGCCATAGTTACCATTTGCATCCTTCACCTGATCTGTAAGCGGGTTACCGGTCATTGTAGGAATGAGCTTAGTGAGATTTCCGATGCCAGATTGTCCGCTTCCTAAACGTACGGTTCCATCGGTGCGGGCATATTTCACACTGTTGCTAACTTTCAGCCAGGAGCTTGGTGTGTAGTCGAGATTCAGACCGGCGTTATAACGTTTGTAATACGATTCAATTACTACTCCTTTATGATCCAGCATCCCGGCCGAGAAAGCAGTTTGTACTTTATCGTTACCGCCTCGTACAGCGATGTTATAATTTTGTCTGAGACCCATTTGATATACTTCGTCCTGCCAATCGATATTCCTTAATGAAGAAGGATTACTCCATTCCGGTAATACCTCATAGTTCGATTGTTTAGCGATTTCGGTGGCAAAAGGGCCAAATTGCTGTGCTGTTAATACTTTAAACTTCTTAGGTTTAGACTGAAAGCTATTCACAGCATCTACTGTTACCTGGATGCCATCTTTACGTCCACGTTTGGTGGTAATTACCACTACGCCGTTTGCTGCTCTGTTACCATAAATAGCGGTTGCGGATGCATCTTTCAGGATATCGATGGTTGCAATATCAGAAGGGTTTAAATTGGAAAGACCACCAGAAATAGGATATCCATCTACTACATAAAGCGGAGAGTTATCACCGAAGGTACCAATACCTCTGATCCTAACTGATACTGCGGCACCAGGAGAGCCATCATTATTGGTAACCTGTACACCGGTAGCACGCCCCTGCAAGGCCTGATCTAAAGTAGAAACAGGAACTTTTTCGATTTGTGAAGCACTTACAGAACTGATAGCACCTGTAAGATCTTTACGTTTGGTGGTTCCATATCCTACAACTACTAATTGTTCTAAAGTTTTAGTAGCACTTTCGAGTTGGATATCGATATTCATTCTGTTGTTTACTCTTACTTCCTGAGTAGTGAACCCAATGGCACTAATGATCAGTATCGAGTTTGGAGATACAGTTAAAGTAAACTCGCCCTTGTCGTTTGTTTGAGTTCCGGAAGCAGTACCTTTTACCTGCACTGTTGCACCAGGTACTCCGGTACCATCTGCCAACACACGTCCTCTTATTGTTCCCTGCTGTGCAAAAAGACACTGAGAAGAGAGAAGGAAAATGAAACATAAAAACCGGAAACTCCGATTTTTAGATTCGCTCGCATATGAAGATATTAATCTCCATAGGGAAAAAGAATTGTTCATAAACGTTGGAATTTTTAATGTTAAGATTGCCGGCACCAATCTAACCGGGTGAACAAAATTAAACGGAAATAAGAGGGAACAGGGTATCGGTATGTTGAAGATAAGGGGTCGAAATGTCGCTTTTAGCTCGCTGGCTCGCTATTTTTTTCTCGCAGAGAAGCAAAGATTAATATTAAGAGACGTAAGGATTGTTTTAAGATTTTAAAGAATTAAAGTGGATGTAATAAGAATTGAAGGAAGTATTAAGAACTGAAGTGAATGTCCTTAAGAGCTGTTCTTAGACAACGTCTCCAATTCTTTAAAACTTAAAAAAAGTCTTTGCTCCTTAATATTAATCTTTGCTTCTCTGCGAGAAAAAAAGCGAGCCAGCGAGCTAAACCCTGGCCGCCTGCTTTTGAAATTGTGAAGGAGTTATTCCAAATGTTTCCTTGAAATACATTGAAAACTTCTTAGGATTATTAAACCCTACTTCATAGGCTACTTCAGCGATGGTAAGCTGACTCCGTTCCAATAGCTGCTTACCTCTTTTCAGCCTGATATCTCTGATAAATTCCTGGGGAGACCTACCGGTGAGAGAAAGTAATTTTCTATACATCCCTGCCCGGTGCATGTATAGTTCTTTGCTTAATTCTTCTACTGTGAATTCGGCGTTGGCTATATTTTTTTCCAGAACCGATAATACCTGTTGGAGAAACTGTTCATCTACCGGTGTTATAGCAACTTCAGAAGGTTGAAGATCGAGATGTGTCTTTTGTTTCTTACCATTAACTTTGGCCAGGGCAATAAGATTTTTCATTCTTGAAGCCAGTATCTCGTATGTAAACGGCTTAGTCATATAGTCGCTTACTCCAAGTTTATAGCTCTCGAGCTGCATTTCTTCATCTCCTACAGCTGTTAGCAATATGATGGGAACAGATGATAATGTTGGATGTGTTTTAATACGGCGGGTCAATTCTATTCCATCCATAAACGGCATCATCACATCACTAACCACAAGATCGGGTTTCCATTTATCCAGATCTTCCCAGGCCTCCTGTCCATTTGCACATTCTATTACTTCATAATCCTGCTTCAGGTTATCTTTCAGATAAAAACGAAAATCGTCGTTATCTTCTACCAGTAAAATTACCGGTCTGTTCTGACTTCTGCTTTCCTTTGCTTTATTTTCTGCTTTTATTTCTTCAGCCTCGGGTTGAATTAACGGAAGTACTATTGTAAAGGTAGCTCCTTTCTCCGGCTCACTTTCAACGGTAATAGTTCCGTTATGTAGTTTTACAAACTCCTTTGTGATAGCCAATCCTATTCCGGTACCAGGATGCATGATATTGGCAGGTACATCCTGCTGAAAGAATCTTTCAAAGATACGTTCCTGCTTATCCTTCGGGATTCCCATTCCGGTATCCGCAACACTGATGCTAATAGTATCCCCTCCGGTTTCCACAACATTTACGGTAATGGAACCACCTGCAGAAGTATATTTAAAGGCATTAGATAACAGATTGAACAAGATTTTCTCCAGTTTATCCCAATCGAAAAAAGCTCTCAGACTTTTCTGCGGTAAGTGGGTAAGCAGACTGATCTTTTGTCGCTCTGCCACATCAGAGAACGAGTTACAGATATCCTGTATACAGTGAACCACCTCACCTTCTGTTGGCTGCAATTTAAATTCCTGTACTTCCATTTTACGGAAGTCGAGCAACTGATTTACCAGATTTAACAAGCGTTTACCGTTGCGGTGAATCAGCTGCAATTGTTTTTGCTGGGCCGGATCTGATATGGTTTGCAACATTTTATCCAAGGGCCCGAGGATCAGGTTTAACGGAGTTCTGAATTCATGGCTAACGTTGGTGAATAACTTAGTTTTCACAGTATCCATTGCCAGCACCCTTTCTCTTTCAGTACGTTCCTGTACAACTGCAAATCGCATCCTTTCCTTCTCGATAATATAACTTCTTGCCAGATATAAGAGCGCGAGTATTGCAACTGCATAAATGATAAAGGCCAATGGAGTTTTCCAGAATACCGGGGTAATCACTACTTTCAGTGTTTTTTCATTATTACCCCAGATACCATCGCCATTCGTAGCTTTCACCTTGAAGTAATAAGTTCCCGGAGCCAGATTGGTATAGGTTACCTTTCTGTTGGCGCTTGTAGTGTAGGACCATTGAGTGTTTAGACCTTCCAGTTTATAGGCATATAAATTATTGCCTGAGAAATCCAGTGCGGCAAATTCTATTGAAAAAATATTTTCGTTATGTCTTAATTTAATCTCTGAAGTAAATGGAATTGCTTCGGTGAGCACAACATTACGGTTGAGTAACTGACCTACATTAATTTCATTATTAAAAATATCGATATTGGTAAAAACCAGTGGCACACTGCCTTCGCTAGCATCTACCTTATCTGGATTTATAATATTGAAACCATTTGCACCACCTTCATAAATCAATCCTGATTTACTAAGCATTGCTGCACTTTCATTGAATATTTTTCCCTGAATATTATTGCTGTTATTAAAGTTTCTGACTTCCAGGGCAACCACATCCCCATCCTTTCTTTTAATAAGTAACTGGCACAAACCTTTGGAGGTGGTCATCCAGGCATTATTATGTTTATCGATCAGCAGAGAAAGAATTGTGTTGTCCGGTAATCCATCTTCTGTGGTAAATCTTTTAAATTTTTTTGTTCGAGGATTCCAGACATTAAGTCCAACCCGGGTTGCTACCCATACGAGGCCATTCTGATCTTCAACCAGGTCGCGGATATGGCTATGAGTAAGACTGTTTGGGTCGTTGCTATGATTATAGTGAGTAAATGCAGTTCTTTCAGGATTGAGTACTTCTACTCCTTCGGAAGTTCCGATCCAGAGATTGCCCTTACTGTCTTCAAGCATGGAAGGAATGTAGTTGGAATGCAGGGCTAATGGTTGTGGGCTTTCTACAGCGTATTTATAGAATCTGTTAGTTTGATGATCATATCTGTTTACACCCCCCAGCAATGTTCCAACCCAGATAACATTGTTTCTGTCTTCCATCAGGTGCCATACTCTGTCATCGGACAGGGAATAGGGATCAGACGAATCGTGGCGGAAAACTGTGAATTGTTTTCCATCAAAAACATTCAATCCACCTAAAAAAGTACCTACCCAAACTTTACCGCTATGATCTACACATAAACTAACGATAACATTATTACTAAGACTATACGGATCTGATGGATTATTTAAGTATTGAGTGAATTTACGGGTTTTAGTATCGAAATAAATCAGGCCACCACCGTTGGTTCCGATCCATACATTCCCTTTTGCATCTTCGGCAAAGCAGTTGATATCATTATCGGGTAAACTGGTTTTATTATCGGGTTCGTGGCAATAGAGTTCAAATTGTGTAATCTGCTGATCTATATAATTCACTCCTTTTTTACCAGCACCAATCCAGATAATACCCTGGTTGTCTTTATACAAAGTTTCAATGCTGTTATAACTAAGGCTTTTTTTATCGTCTTCCCGGTTGAGGACATATGAAATATGAGCAGGTTGAAGGGCATCTATCACATTTATTCCGCCATGGTCGGTACCTACCCAGATATCGCCGTATTTATCTTCAACGATGCCTTTGATCAGGTTATTATTCAGGGGGTATGGGGAATTAGAATGGTAATAGATTGTTTCGTTGGTATGGGGATTAATTTTCAGTAGTCCAACCGGATCGCTGAAGGTATATGCCCAAATATTGCCGCCTTTATCGGCATAGAGCCGATAATCGTATGCCTTGCCTTTGAATAATTCCTGGAGTTTATTGTTCTCCTGCAGGGGTGTCAATACCCTTCCATCCAGTTGCAGCAACTTCCCGTTTTTAAGCACCAGCCAAATATTGCCTTTTACATCTTCGCACATGGAGGTAAAACTACTTTCGGGGGCTTTGAAGCTCTGAACCTGCCTGGAGGCAGGGTTAAAACGAAAAAGTCCTTCCTTTTCGAAAAGGAACCAGTAATTCTTTTGGCGGTCCAGCAGGATGCAGATGGCTCTTTTGGCAGGAAGGCCCATTGTTTTGAGGTAGCGGGTATAATGGCGGTCGAATTGTTCGGTGAGGGGGTTGTAAATGGCTACAGCATCCAGACTTTTAGAGCCTACCCACATTTTATTACCCGGGAATGGGAAAAGATCGGTGATAAAGCTATCTTCCAGAGAGGTAGTATCGCTGGGGATATTTGTAAATATTTTACAATTATGGCCATCAAAGCGATTTAGTCCGGCGGCGCCTCCAAACCATACAAAACCGGTATTATCTCTATAAATAGTATAAACCTGGTTGTGAGATAAACCATTATCGGTATCCAGTCTTGAAAAATTATAGGTGCGCGGTTGTGCGACCAGTATAATTGGCAGTAATAATATTAGTAAAAATAACCCTACACGGCACTTGAATGGCATAACGTGCTTAAAAAATTATCGTGATTTTGGCAAAATAACATTGAAATAGGCGGTGTTAATGTACTAAAAAAATAACTCAGCACTGCATTCAGGCATACAAATCAGCAATTACTGATAAAAAAGTATCAATATTTTGGCAAGGATGCATAAGGATTTTATGCAGGATGTAAAAAAGTACAACTAATGTATTCCCGGGGGCAATTTTTTCGCGGTGGCATGATAATTACTTAATTTAAATTAAGATTTATGGAGGTATAAGTCATTAGTTTCATATAAACAGGAAAGCATGTTATCTAACCGCCATCTGGTATTTATGGAAGTGGCCCAGCAGAAGAATTTTTCCAAGGCCAGTCAAGCGCTCTTTATCTCCCAACCTGCCGTTAGTATGCATATAAAGGGGTTGGAAGAGCATTACAAAACCAAATTATTTGAAAGAAAGGGATTACAGGTTGAATTAACCGAAGCTGGTCAGCTATTGTATAACCGCCTGATTACAGTGCTGCATATACAACAGGAGACAGAATTTGATATTTCTGTAATGAATGATGAGCAACAGGCCAAGGGGGTGCTTCACCTGGGCGCCAGTACTACCGCTGCCCTGTATATTTTACCCAAGGTAATGTCGGCCTTTCATAAAGAATACCCACTGGTTGATATTACACTGCTAAACAGGAATAGCGAAATTGTATTACAGGCACTATTAGATAAGGAAATAAATATAGGTGTTACGGAAGAAAAAGGGCAGTTGAGCAATATTACCTACCAACCATTCCTGAAAGATCAGATTGTAGCGGTATGCAGCCGGCATAATCCTCTTGCCAGGAAAAAAAACTATGGCATTAAAGAATTGTTAAATATGCCTGTTGCCATCCGGGAACGGGGAAGCGGTACTTTGGAAGCCATCCGGCAAGGACTTAAGAGAAGTAAGATACAATTGAATGATTTGAAGATAAAAGTTAGGCTGGGGGGTACCGAAGCCCTGAAAAACTTCCTGCTGGAATCGAATTGCGTAGGATTTCTATCTACCCGTTCTATTGTAAAAGAATTGCAACATGGAGAACTAACTATATTATCATTTGAGGGGTTACGTATTGAACGTAATTTTTATTTCGTTCAGCGCAAGGGTGAAACGAGTGAACTGAATAAAAGGTTCATCAAAATGGCCAAATCTATCTATAATTATTAATTATAGGTTATAAGTAGATTATATAGCCAGAATTATAGCTTAAGCCCTACTTTTGAATGAGACAAAACTGCCGGTTTATGAACATGCTTTTTTATTACGACGAATTATACCATACTGCCGTTGAAAGAATTAATAAGATAGTAGATCTTTCCGTTAGTCAGAAAAACAGCCTGTTACAACGTTTGCAACAATCACCATTTCTTTCGGCTACTACTGAAGATATTGAACAGGTAACCAATAAAATAATACATTCATTAGGTTCGGTACTTTGTCCGGAAGCCTATGCAGATTATGCAGGCAATGGTAAATTACTGGAGATGGAAATGTTGGATAATGAAGAATAGGCTACTTCTATTCTTCATTATCAATTTTCTTATCTGTATTCTCTACAGGGGGCTTTTTTAAAATATCTTCCTTTTCCCAGGGATGGGATGCTAATGCCAGCAGTAAAGTATATCCTTCCACTAAATTCTTTTTGAATTCTGCCTTTTCATTTTCAGTTTTTATTCTCGCATGAAAGCGGAGAAAAACATCCAGATTTCTGTCTGGCTCCCAATTATTATTCTTGCTATCATTTAATTCATCCAACATGATAGCATGACGCTCCTTTAATAAAAAACTAAACAAGGCTTTTACTTCTTTTCTAAAACGGCTAAACAACAAAGGCATCCTGATTTTATTTACAAATACTCATATTTAGTGGCTCCCCGGCTTTCATGCCACGGGTATTGAACTCTTTAATCTCCCTTCTCATATTCGGATATGTAATTCTGATCTCGTAATCTGTATCTCTCTCCAACATCAGATTAATTTCCCTGCCCGATTCTCCCAAAAAGCACCACCCCATATCACGCTGCTTATTGTAGATATAAATACAGGTTCCTGCCAATTGCGGGCATACTGTACCCGTAAATGGAATTACGAGCATTGTAGGGATCTTATTTACTGTATAAATCTGAGGAGTGTTGATCATATAAATATCATCACTTCCCTTTCCATTCATTCTGTTGGAAGCAAAATAAGTACTGCCATTTGGAACCGGCATGAAATAAAAATCATCGCCCGGCGAATTCGTAGGATAACGTAAATTCTCAGGAGCACTCCATTGGGCTCTGCTTCCGGTAGCATGGAATATATCAAATCCACCCATGCCTACCCACCCTTTACTGGCAAAAAACAATCCACCGTCTAAAGCAATTGTTGGAAATTCTTCATCATCCGCAGTATTAATTGTTGGACCGCAGTTGACGGGAGCACTCCACTTACCATCTGCCTGCCGCTCACAATACCATATATCAGTTCCTCCCTGCCCTCCAGGCATATCTGAAGCAAAATAAATAATACTTCCATCTCCTGAAATCGCAGCATGACCTAAAGAATATTGATCCGGATTATTATAAGGGAAAGCACCTACGTTTTTCCATTGTCCGTTATTTTCCATTTCCGCCTCGTAAAGCTCTAATCTTCTGTAACCATATGTTACAGCCGGTTTACCTTTCTTCACTTTACCAAGAAGCTTCCGCTCAGGATAAGTAAGCGTATAATAAGCACGCCTGTAATCATTGGTAAAAACAACAGGACCCGAATGATATTTATACTTGTTAAATGCAGGAGAAAAATCCCTGACAAACACATAGCCATATTTTCCGGTATCAGCCGCATATAACCTGTAATAGTTTCTGCCAGTACGCTCATAACGGTTGCGATTATGCTTACTTCCAGGGTCTAATTGATTACGATATAAAGTATCAGACATAAAGACGATACTTCCGGTTCCGGGATAATAGACAGCCCCCCAATCTGATTTAGCTGTATTTAAGCGCTCAACATTAATGATGTTTACATTTGTAGGATGTTGCATCCAGTCTTCCGCCGCATTACAACCCTCTATTTTATTCTGAAGAACAGGTGATGTTGCTCCGCTTTGTGCATATTGACTATAAGCAGCTTTTGCCTCAGCATATCTTCCAAGGCTCTTAAGCATATCCGCATAATATAATCTGGCATCAGGCGGTGCATCGGGTCTGGCCAAAAGTTTGGAATACCAATCGGCTGCTCTGCCATAATCATTGATTTCCCGATATGAATTGGCCAGTCGTGCTATCACAATAGTTGGAGTTTTCTCTTTACGTCGGGCAACCACTCTTTCATACATAGAGGCTGCACGTGCATAATCGTACTTCGAATAGTAGATGTCGGCCTGGCGGCTAAGCGACTTTTGTTCCTGCGCCTGAACCGAGGATGCAGATAAAGCAATCAATAATATACCCAGAATTTTTTTCATAGATCAATATTATATTAGTAGCACCTGGATTATTAAAAATATCGTGGACTAATCACCCTTGGTTTTTTACCAGGGAATAAAAAGCCTAGAGATATTTCATGAGATCCACTTTGGAAAGAAGCCATTTTATTGATCATCAGATCATAAGAATAACCTAACCTAAGTTGATTGGTGATATTAAACATTACGATGGCACTGCATGCATCCAGTTGTTCGAGGTTGCTCGCTAAAGCAGGTTTGCTCCAGATCTTAACTCCGGTACGATAGGAAGCACCTGCCCAAAGCCTGTCGGCAATTAAAAACATGGCAGTAAGATCCACATTGGAAGGACCTTTAAAGTCTTCCTTCCACAATATGGAAGGTTTAAATTTTACCTGCTCCGACAGATCGAACATAGCACCAACATTTACATACAAGTGCTGGGTTTTGCGAATTGTTTTATACTGATATCCTCTCCAGTAATACCTGGTGGGATCGGTATATAGTGAGAAAAGGTCCATTACCGAAGCACCAGCATAAAATTTAGAGGTATAATAATAAACTCCAAACCGGGCATCCGGAATCCATGTAGAAGCTCTTCCCATCGGAATAGCTGCATCATTGTCATCTATGTATTTCAATGCATTTCCATCGATCCCATATTGAGTAACTCCGGCTCCTACTCCGATACAAAATCTTTTATCTCCATCTTCGTTTAATGGAATACGATAGGAATACATTCCATAAATGGAGGTAGCATCCTGAGGCCCCAGCTTATCATACATAGCCTGAAACCCTAATCCAACCCTATTATCGCGGGAAGCATTCAGCGCTCCATCAATTGAAACACCACCGGTTTGTGGTCCTCCCGGAAAATCGACCCATTGCTTACGATAAATAGCATTCGCAAAAAGATCTTCCTTATACCCCGCATATGCAGGGTTTACGGCCAGCATGTTGAAGGCATACTGACTAAACTGAAGATTTTGTTGCGCACCTGCTTTGCCGGGCATCAGCACAGGTGCAATACACATTAGCAATAATGCCCACCTTAGTTTTAAAAATGAATTCATATTGATTCCATTTAGGATGTCTGTAACAAACAGTTATCGTATTAATAAGATCCAACCCTTATACTTTCTCTCACCTTGTGGTGTACGTAATCTGAGGATATAGTAATATGTTCCTTCATTCAGATCATGTCCATCCCATGTATTATCATAGTTATTACTGTGGTATACCTGGTTACCCCATCTGTTGTAAATATCCAGAATAGAGCCAGGGTATCTGTCTATTCCCGGTATTACAAAGTGATCATTCTTACCATCTCCATCCGGTGTGATTGTATTCGGTATATCAATATCCCTACCTGTTATTTCCTGAGTAATAGTGACTGTATTGTCTGACAAGTCAGGATCGATTTCATTACCAGCAACTGTTGCTGTATTGGTAAGTGTACCTCCCGACATCAGTTTCACATTAAACGTTAGTGTTTCTTTAGTACCAGGTGCCATATCCGGGATAGTCCATATTATGCTCCGTGTACTTATATCATACACTCCTACTCCCTTAGTCGTAACAATATTGGTTGCCTGTTGCAGTTTATTTTCCAACGGATCTTTCATCACTACACCTGTAGCCGTATCCGGACCATTATTTTCTACTGTAATTACAAACTGCAGCACCTGATTTACATTCAATGGCAACGGTGTTGTCAGTTGTTTGGTAATCTTCAGATTTGCATACTTGGCAGTATTAATGATTACAGTATCAGTACCCGGGTTACTGATATCCGGTGGTCCTTCCACTACTGCTATATTCTTAATTGCACCGGCAGCCTTAATTTCAGTGGTATAAGACCAGGTAGCTGTTTCACCACCGTTAAGGGCGCCTACTGTCCATATCAGCCTGCGATCTGCACTATTAAACACTGCACTGCCTTTTGCAGGAGCGTTGAATACCGGATCACCCAGTTCTGTTGCAGCCGGTAATTGATCCGTTACCACAACAGGGTCTATGACAGTAGTTCCCGGATTATTGACCGTTAATGTATAAGTGACCTGCTGACCTATAGCGTAAGGACCAGTAGGTGGACTCACCGTCTTGGTAATATTTAATGTTGTTTTATTAGTTACCTGTGTGATGATGGTAGCGCTGCGGTTATTGGAGCTATCCAGATCCGGAACTCCGGCAGGAGTATTAATAACAGCAGTATTGGTGATAATGCCAACCTGCGATGCAGTACCTTCTATTTCAATTACGACTGTAGCTCCGGCCGGGAAGATGCCTATATCTGCTCTCACTACTTCACCAGTCAGACTGGTTGATACATTACCCGCACCACCGGTAGTTTGCACTACTGTGATTTGAGGCCGTGTAAGCGTTGCAGATATCGTATCCAGCATCACTGCATTATCAGCAGCATCAGGCCCATTGTTTTTAATCGTCAGCTGATAAACAACCTGACCATTCACCACTACCTGGGCAGGACCGGTTTTACTAATCGACAGATCTGTACTTGCTACTATAATTGGTACTATAGAAGTATCTGGCCTGGTGGTATCAGGAGGCCCGGTTACTATTGCAATATTGCGAATTTCGCCCGCACCTTTGATCACAGTGTTATAGTTCCAGGTTACATTCTCACCTGCAGCAAGAGTTCCAATATTCCATACCAGCACCCTGGTACTGCTATTGTAAGTAACAGTGCCTTTTGGTGGTGCACCATAAGTAGGATCACTAAGTAACTGAGCAGAAGGCAGCGTATCTGTAACCACAACAGACGGAGCGGACGCCTGTCCGAGATTGGATGCAGATAAAGTATATGTTAGCTGTTGCCCTACTTTATATGGCCCAGAATCCGGTGTTACTGATTTGGTAATATTAAGCTGACTCTTAGCTAATATGATAGTATTAACAGTTTGACTACGATTATTCGCACTATCAGTATCCGGTACTCCGGCCGGGGTATTTACAACCGCTATATTGGTAATTGCTCCTGGTTGTCCGGCGATTCCTGAAATCTGCAACACTACTTTACCGTTAGCAGGGAAAGTACCTATAGTTGCAGTGGCAATATTGCCGGTAACAGAAGTCTGTACATTGGCCGCACCGTTGCTGGTACCTGTTACACTGATTACCGGATTGAGCAACTGTGCAGATAAGGTGTCCTTAACCACGGCACCATCTGCCGCCCCTGGTCCGTCGTTATCTATCGTTACTGTATAAGTGATATTAGCACCTGTGTAAACGGTATCTGGTCCGGCTTTGGTAATAGCAAGATCGGTACCGGTAACCTGGATTACATTGGTAGAAGTATCAGGATTGCTTACATCAGGAGGTCCGGTAACTATAGCCACGTTTTTAATGTTGCCGGTTCCTTTGATGATTGCATCATAACTCCAGTTCAATGTTTCGCCGGCATTCAGCAATCCAATGTTCCATTGCAGTACTCTTGAACTGTTGTCGAAGGTAATAGTGCCTCTTGGAGGAGCAACATAAGTTGGATCACCCAACAGATTAGCTGCAGGAAGTGTATCTGTAATAAATACAGGATTTACTCCGGCATTGCCTGCATTAGTGGCCGACAAGGTATAAGTAACCTTTTGACCTACTGTATATGGTCCGCTTACCGGATTGATTGTTTTGGTGATGTTGAGGTCTATTTTTGGCAGCACAACCGTAGAAGCGGAGCTGGTATTATCTGGCAGATTGGTTTCTGTAACATCTGGCGGAGTGGTAATTGTAGCAGTATTGGTTACTGTACCCACTTCAGTAGCTGTACCAGTTATCTGCAATACAACCTGGCCAGTTACAGGGAAGTTACCTAACGTAGCCGTGAGCTTATTATTTACGATAGTTGCCTGTACATTGCCCGCGCCGTTATTGGTTTGTAAAACTGTTACTGTAGGATTAACTATACTAATCGGAATAGAGTCTTTAATCACTGCATTATTCGCATTGGCAAAACCAGTGTTATTTGCAGTAAGTGTATATATCACCTTACTACCAACATATACCTGAGGAGTAGCAGTTTTTACGATATTCAGATCTGCGGTACTGATCACGGTACTTACAACTTCCCTTGAAGGATAATCTGTTCCGTTTACACTTGCATGAGCAGTATTAAATACAGAACCGGCAGGGGCATTCAGATCTACTATACCATCAATCCTTATAACTAATCCGCTTGTATCGGCAGGAATATCGGCTACAATATTCAGGTTATTTCCATTGCCTGTAGCGCCGGATTTAATTACAGTATTTTTTACTACCTGGGTGGTCCATACTACATTCTGAAGTACGGAAGGTATCAGATCTGTAATCACCACGTTCTTAGCATCACTTGGACCAGGATTTAACAATGCGATTTCATATTCAGCATCCTGACCTCTGAACATCAGTGTTGGTCCTACTTTCAGAATCTGGATATTTGATTGAGTAGCAATTGTAACGGCCGTAGATGAAGAGGAAGATCCTGCTCCCGGTTCAGAAGGAGTAACTACAGCTGTATTGGTAATAGTACCTGTTGCACTACGAGGAACTAAACCTGTAACTGTAATCATCACTGTATTATTAACACCCGTTGGTATATTAGCCGATATATTGATGTTATTACCAACTCCGCTACTGCTTCCATTGATAGTTGCAGTTCCGGTAACCGTTGTTTGCCAGCTAACCTGAGTAATAGGAGCAGGTACCAGATCAGTAATTGCTGCATTAACAGCATCACTGATACCCTGGTTACTTACAGTTATATTATAGATGATCTGCTGACCAGCAATAATAGTTGACGGACCACTCTTAGTAATACTTAAGATTGGTTGTGGAACTACAACTGTTTCAACAATGGCCGAAGTATCTGCCACTCCATTGGGTTCGGACGGATATGCAGCTGCAAAGTTTTTCAGTGTATCACGGAACGCAGGAGATACAACACCATTTACAGTAATTGTTATCCGGTCGTTAGAGCCGGTTGGAAGGTCGCCGGTTACATCAATAATATTACCACTACCACTGGTTGCGCCATTGATTTTGGCATTACCAGAAGCAACTGCCGTCCACTTCACATTTGATACCGGTGCCGGCACCACATCCTGAATTAATGCATTCAGCGCCAGGCTAGGACCAGCATTATTGGCAACAATTGTATAGGTAATATTATCTCCTGACCTGATCACAGCAGGACCACTCTTAGTAACCTGCAATACCGGTTTGAGCAGCACTGTAGTTACGGCACTACTAGAATCGGCTGCTACTCCAGGTTCGGATGGTGTTATGGTAGCAGTATTTCTGATTGCTCCTTCAAAGGCCGAATCCATCGTTCCTTTTACTGCAACCAGTATTTCAGCACCGGCAGGAATATCGGCTGAAATATTTAATGTATTTCCAGTGCCTGTATTACCTGTATGTATCACTGCCCCTCCGCTTACTGATTGCACATTCCAGCTTGCATTTTTAATTACAGCCGGTACCTGATCAGTGATTACACTATTCACTGCATTACTTACGCCATTATTATCTACCTGCAATACATACTCAATTAATGCACCTGCACCCAGAGATACCGGACCGCTCTTAACGATCTTCAGCAATGGTTGTTGCAAAATCTGAGTGATTACAGGTGGTGAAACTACTGGCGGGTTAACGGTTAACTCAGGAGTCAGTGTAGCCGTATTCCTTAATGTACCGGTAGCACCAGGAGCAACTGTTCCTGTAACTGTAATAATTACTGCTGCATTATTAGTTGGAGGAATGCTTGCAACAAGCGACAGTTGATTGCCGCTTCCGCTGCCACCACTTTTAATTACTGCGCCGTTTAATGTGCTGGCTGTCCAGGTAACTCCTTGTATTCTGCTATCCAGTGTATCGGTCACTGTTAGGTTATTGGCAAATGCAGGGCCCTGATTGGTAGCCGTTATGGTGTAAACGATCTGTCCACCTGCTGTAACGGTAGCAGGACCATTTTTCTGAATATCAACAGCGGCAATACCGTCTACCTGTGTAGATACGGAGTCGCTTACTTCCGGGATACCTGTACCACTTGCAGTAGCCCTATTTAGAATAATGCCGTTGAACTGGTTATTTAAGGTGCCTGTTACAGTAATAACTACACTATTTCCAACACCTGCAGGAATATTTGCTGTGGTATTAATATTATTGGTAGTTCCTGAGAATGGCCCTGTTATGGAAGCGCCACCGAGTACAGAGGCATTCCAGCTAACATTTTGTATTTCAGCCGGCACTATGTCTGTAATCTTTATTCCGGAAGCATTTGATGGTCCGTCGTTCGTTACAACAATACGATAGGTGATTCCATTACCGGCAACTGCCTGTTTAGGGCCGCTCTTTCTTATTTTCACACCGGTAGACCGGCCTACTACTGTTTCAACCGTGCTGGTATTATTAGCAGGGTTATAATCAACCAGGCCTGTTACTTTAACATTAGCGGTGTTTACAATAGTACCCGCTGTGAAATTTCCATCCACTATTCCGGAGATGGTGATAGTGATGAAATTACTTCTGCCTGCTGCCAGCTTGGCTGGTAAATCGATATTACCTGAACTATCGATCTCCATACTATCCAGTATAGAACCATTTCCTGTTACAACCGCTTTCCAGCTAACATTGGTTATAGCCGGTGGTATTACATCCGTAATCTGCAACTGATTGGCATCTCTGGGTCCATCATTAAATATCTGGATGGTGTAATTAATTGGCTCACCTGCTAAAATATTTTGTGGCCCACTCTTTATCAACCTTACTTCTGTTGCATTATTGATTAAAGTAGTGATAGAACTTTCCTTATTACCACCAGCAGTTACAGTAGCAGTATTAGTAACAGTAGTTCCGGCAGTTGATTTAACTCTGCCTTGAATCAGGATGAAGATTGCATTACCTGCTCCTACCGGAATATCGCCCGTTGTTTGAATAGTATTGTTAGTTCCTGAAGTAGCTCCCGTAACTGTAGCTGCACCTAATCCGCTGGCATCCCAACGGGTTACATCTATGGCTGCAGGAACAAGGTCTTGAATCAATGCACCGGTAATGTTACCTGAGCCACCATTTGTTACAGTGATACGGTAAACAAGACTATCATTAATATTTGCAATATTAGGTCCGCTCTTGGAAATCCTGATTACAGGATCATTGTCTATTACCGTAGTAACTGAGCTGCTGTTATCCGCAGGATATGGATCCACAATCGTTCCAGGCGGTAATGATACTACTCCGGTATTGGTAATGGTTGTATTATTTGTAACCGCCGGACTAACGATACCAGTGATTGTTACCAATAAATAGGTATTTGAATCGGCCGGTATATCGGCAGTCAGATTTACATTACCATTTCCTGAAGTCGGAGAAATGTTGGTTACATTTCCTATCGTGGTGGTGGTCCATGTTGCATTTAGAATATTTGCCGGTAGTATATCTCTTACAATGGCACCTACAGCAGTAGACGGACCATTATTTTCCACTCTCAGTACATATTGGATAGATTCACCAGCAGCCCTGTTTGCCGGACCGCTCTTGGTTAATCTCAGATTCGCCAATCTGGAAATCGTAGTAATAACAGTAGATGTATCTGAATTTACAAATACAGCAGGGTCATTTACAACAATAGCTGTATTAGTCATAGTTGGATTAGGATACACCGGATCTACCAATCCAATAACGGTTATATGAATAGATGATAATGGAGTATTAGGAATATTACCGGTGAGAAGGATATTACCAGTTCCGGTATTACCACTGGTAATAGTTGCGCCATTCACGCCAGTGGCTGTCCATGTAGCATTTAGCAATCCGGCAGGCAGATTGTCTTTGATTGTAATATTGGTAGCGTCACTCGGGCCAGCATTAGTGATATCAATATCATAACGCAGACCGCTACCAGCAGGGGCTTCAGCCGGACCAGATTTACTGATCTGCAACTTCACTTCCCTTGTCACAGTTGCTGTTACATGCGAACTAACCGGCGGTACACCAGGTTCTGCTGGTGTAGCTACTGCTGTATTTTCAAGTGTTCCGCTATAATCTCCTTTCAGGGTACCATTGATCAGGATTGTTACTGCATTTTGTTCCCCAACCGGAATATCGGCAACTACTCTTACCTGATTACCGGAACCAGAAGCGCCAGACTGAATAATTGTAGAACCGCCACCGATGGCTAACCAGCTGGCATTTAACACCGCAGCCGGAATAGCATCTGTAATCACTGTTCCTATTGCATTGCTAGGACCAACATTCACTACTTTAATTCCGTATATCACAGGTTCTCCTGCTCTTAATTCCTGAGTTCCCACTTTAGTAATCAGCAATCCGGGTTTGCTCGAAATTGTAGTTACAACAGTATCAGAGTTCACCGGAGGATTTCCGGATTCTGAAGGAGTACCGATCGCAAAGTTGCTGATAGTTTGAGCACCAGCGTCTGGAGGAATAGTACCAATTACTGTAATTGTTACCAATCCCTTCACCGGAATATCTGCAGTTACCCTTAATGCATTTCCTGTTCCGGTAGCACCATTATCAACCACTGCTCCACCACTGCCAACTGCCTGCCAGCTAACATTATTTAAAAGGGCAGGCACCTGATCTGTAATAACTGCATTTGCAGCACTTGAAGGACCCTGGTTAGAAACCAAGATGGTATATGTAACATTATTTCCGGAATTAGCGGTAGTCGGACCTGATTTGGAGATTCGCAGCGCTGTTTGTTTGGTAACCGTAGTAACCACCGGAGTAGCAGATCCAGGAGTAGCGCCAGGTTCTATTGGCTGGTAAGTAGCGCCATTCTGGAATGTACCGCTAAATGTAGGATCAATAATACCGGTAACAGTAATAGTGACAGTGGCAGTTTTACCACCTGGAATATCGGCGCTAAGATCTACATTATTACCTGTGCCATTAGCCCCTCTTATTATATTGGCTCCATTAGTACCAACTGCCGACCAGGTTACCTGTTGTACCTGTGATGGCACCTGATCATTGATTGTCAGTTCCTGTGCATCAGCAGCACTTATATTGGTTACAATAATCTTGTAGGTAATCTGAGATCCAGCTGCCGCAGTAGAAGGACCGGATTTGGAGATAGTTAAATTAGGAATTCTCCTTACTCTCACTACTTTGGTAGCACTTACCGGAGGTACCGGTTCTGATGGAGTTGCAGTAGCTGTATTGGTAATACTTCCCTCCAGAGATGACGGAGTGGTACCTGTTACGGTTACGGTAATTGTATTGGCAGATCCTGCAGGTATAGAACCAGTAAGGCTTATATTATTTCCGGTACCGCTATTTGTTCCGGAAATAGTAGCATTACCAGCAGCAACAGCCATCCAGGTTACATTCATCAATTCAGCAGGAACTGCATCTGTAATTTTAAGATTATTTGCATTTGCATTACTGATATTGGATACAGTAATGGTATAAGTAATATTGGTTCCGGCGCCTACTATATTGCTGGCCGATTTTGTAATTGCCAATTGAGGCAGCCTGTTTACAGTTGTAATTTTTGTGGCGCTATCGGTAGTTCCTGTACCCGGTAATGGGGCAACAATAGCTGTATTGGTAATCTTTCCATTAAATGCCGGATCAACAGTTCCCTGTATGGTGATCGTAATATTATTTCCAGTACCCGCTTCAATATCACCTTTCAGATTTATATTATTACCAGTACCATTCCTTGAACTGGTAATTGTTGCATTACCGTTGCCAACTGCACTCCAGATAACATTCTGAAGCGTTGAAGGAACAATATCAGATATTGTAATACCTGTGGCATTACTAGGGCCATTGTTGGTTACAATAACCGTGTAGGCAATACGGGAACCTGCACTGGCAGTATCAGGACCTGTTTTTGTGATATTTAAACTGGCCTGCTGACTCAACGTTGTGGTTACAACATTGGAGTTAACAACAGGGATATTTAATTCGGAAGGTGTAACAACTGCACTATTTTGTATAGGATTTACAGCAGATGGCCTGATAGTACCCTTGATAATAATCCTGCACAAACTACCAGCATTCAGGTTGGCAGTTACCTGCACTGCATTTCCAGATCCTGTTCCACCGTTAGTAATAGTGCCGGTGCCGCTAACAATGGAGGCCGTCCAGATTACATTTGTAATGGATACTGGCACATTATCACTGATCAACGTAGCTGTGCTGTTTGATGGACCATTATTTCCAACATCCAGCGTGTAGGTGATAGACTCCCCGGCTACTGCAGTTGCCGGACCACTCTTCACTGCTGTTAGTGCCAGAGATTTCTGAACAGTTGCTACATCAATATCCGTTACCGGAGGTATACCTGGTTCTGAAGGTGTAGCCGTTGCAAGGTTGGTAATAGTACCACTAAAACCAGGATTAACAGTTCCTGTAATATTAACAATGATGTTATTTGAACTACCCGCTGGTACGCTTCCAACTACTCTGATAATACTACCGCTACCAGTCTGACCGGAGGTTATCACAGCTGCACCTTGTGCGGTGGCGGTCCATGTTGCATTCTGAATAGCAGCTGGTAATGTATCCGTTATTACAGAATTCACCGAATTACTTGGGCCGTTGTTCATCAATGTCAGCACGTAATTGATGGGTTGACCGGCAATAACTACCGGGCCTCCAGTATGGCTTTTATCGATGATCAGCCCCGGAGAACTGGTAATTAATGTATGGGTAGTATTAGAAGTTGAAGGATTTACAGTTACTTCTGTAGGAGTAATATTGGCAACATTATCTATGTTTCCTGTTGCATCAGACTTTACTGTTCCGGTAATTTTGATATATACTTTACCGGTATCTCCACCAGGCATATTTGCACGAACCTGCACTAAATTTCCGGTTCCTGTATTGCCGGAAAGAATAGTGAGTTTACCTGTTGCGGTAGCCGTCCAGCTAACATTTGTCAGCTTACCGGACACCTGATCTGAGATCAGGGTATTAACGGCATCACTTAATCCGGTGTTATTGACAACCAGATTAAAGGAAATATTGCTGCCGGCTATGGTGGAAGAAGGTGCAGACTTAATTGCCTGGAAGAACGGTTTACGAACCGGTGATACTGTTATTGTACTGGTTGCACCATTAGG
This sequence comes from Chitinophaga silvatica, assembly GCF_003419895.1. Lineage (GTDB taxonomy): Bacteria > Bacteroidota > Bacteroidia > Chitinophagales > Chitinophagaceae > Chitinophaga > Chitinophaga silvatica. The sequence goes on from NZ_QPMM01000010.1 coordinate 364,340, forward strand.
ATCTGGCACATCAGGCGATACAGCGGTTGCTGTATTGGTAAGATCACCTTCAAAGGAAGGGGAGATCTTACCACTTATTGTAATAATAACAGAGCTTCCATTATTTGTAGGAATATTTGCAACAACATCAACATTGGTTAATGTTGAATTATTTTGAACTACCTGTGCACCACCTGTAATATTCACTGTAGCAGCACCACTTGCAATGAAGCCTGCAGGTAACGGATCTGTAATTCTTACATTGGTAGCATTACTTGGGCCTGCATTTACAACAACAATACGATAGATGAAATCCTGCCCTGAAATATAAGGGCCCTGTTCCAATATTGTTTTCTCGATCTGAATATCTGCCAGCGAAATGTAGGTTAATACAATTGTATCTCTGCTAGGCGGACAAAAATCATTTTCAATTGTCCACACCAGTGTTGCACTGGTATTAGGTGAAAGTGTGACAGCTGTATTATTATGATCAGGATTCGCAATGAATGCAGTACCGCTAACAACCGTCCAGGTACCTGCACCTACAGTTGGTGCATTAGCATTCACTATAAATATACCAGTATTGTATTGGGTTTGATCGGGTCCTGCGTTGGCAGTAGTTGGAGGAGCCGTAATGGTTATGCCTACTGTACTGGAAGAAGATGCGCAACTTCCATTTGCAATAACCCATCTGAAAACATAGTTCCCTGGCTGTAGTCCACTTACTGTAGTTGCCGGATCATTGCTGTTTGCAAAGCTGGCGGTTGTAGGGCCGCTTACCTGCATCCAGGTACCCGTACCTACTGCAGGAGTATTGGCGGCAAGGATAGTTGACGTTGCACCACATAAATTTTGATTTGGACCTGCAACAGAAGTTGAAGGTTTTCCATCAATATTAAGTGTAAACGGATAAGTGACAGAAGAACAATTACTACTACTATTATTAAAGGTGATATTAAAATGATAAGTACCAGGGGCAATTCCTGAAGGAATCACTACACTTATTGGAGAAGCTCCCAGCGTACCATTGGTAATACTAATGAAGCCAGGTATATCTGAACTGGTCAGGGAATACCTGTTCGGGCTTCCGGATGTAATAGTATAAGGTAAAGAGAATACAGTAGTTCCTTCACAAATACTATTTACAGTACCCAGAGTGGCTGAAATATTAGGATTAACATTTACCAGGAAGGATTGGGAAGCACCATTTCCGGAGCATCCATTTACGGTGGCGGTAACACGATAATATGTATTTGCAGTTAATGCCCCCGTATTTAATGTGGCACCCGTCTGGCCTGCAACCACTGTCCATCCACTGGTTCCATTAGCACTGGTTTCCCACTGATAAGTAATACCAGTTGATGGAGTTCCGGATCCTACCGCGTTAATAGTTGCCGAAAGCTGGGTGCTCGTATTATAACAGATAGGTTGATTTCCACTTATACTTACAGTGAAGTCTATTACTTTTAATTCTATAGGCGAAGAAGTAACGCGGCAGTTAACGTTACTGATTTCTGTTGTTCCACCAGCTGCCACTACCCTATATTCATAACCTCCTACGGCATTAGGAACCGAAAAAGTATGTTGATTGTTACCACCATTATTAACAACGCTACCTACATCTGTCCAGTCGGTTGCTCCCAGCAATCTTCTCTGTAACTGGAAGAAGTAGGAAGAATAGCTTCCTGCCGGCAGGCTTACATCTAATGTAGCAGTGCCACCTTTACATACTGGGCCAGATCCCTGAGTGAAAGTAATTGGCGGGCCACATGCTGCAAAAGCTATATCGTCCAGTGCCAGGTCATTACCATTGCTGCTGGGTGTATTACTGAATATTTTGAGGATCACTGAACTGGTAGTAGAAGGCATTCTGAAAACGCCAGCCTGGCGTACCCAGGTACCGGGCGACTGATAACTTACCTGTCCGGTAGATACACTGGCCAACGGGGTTCCATTAGGATCGTTGGCATCCATAATATCAAATCTCAGGCTAGGTTTGGATACTCCGCTCTGAGGATTTATATTCATGATCCATGCAGAAAACTCAAAAGTCGTTCCTGCACATAATCCGGTTATAGTACGCTGATAAAACTGATCGGGTGTAGCATTTGCATCTACCACCATACAGTAACCGGTAAAATCACCGGTGGTGTGATCTGGTCTATCAACAAAATAAGTGTTATTGTAACCCCTGGTTGTATTACTAATGGTATACTGACCAGGATAAGGACCAACTGGTCGACTTACGGTAGCCGGGCTATAATAAGTATAAGTAGTAGTTCCGGCGGCCAGTGGTGGGCCCAGGGTAGGCCTTACCGTAGTTCCGGCGTTACCGAATGTTTCCTTAAATATTGGATCTCCTAAAGAGCCAGTACAGGACTGTGCAATTGTTGTGGCTGGTAAAAATACAGAAAGGAATATAGTGATATATGCTATATATCTCCGGGAGATTGATTTTTTCCTATCTAACAAACGTGATAAGATCAATCTGGATCCCAGACAATCGGTAATTGAGGACATGGATGACTTAAGCCACATAAAATAAAATTTGAGTCAATCTGGCGCTAACCAGTTTATCATCAGAGGATCAATACAGCCATCTGCATACTGCCACATGACTATCATTGAGGTATTTTATTAAATTTTCCAGGATCAATACAGCCGTCTGCATACCGCGACATCGCTATAATTGAGATATTTTATTATAGTCTTTCAGGATTAATATAGCCGTCTGCATCTTGCGACAAGACTATAATTGAGATAATCTTTAAAATTCTGTCAGGATCAACATTGCTGCTTGCATAAACAGACGTACAAACCAGATATAGACACTACAGCCACAAATGCCGATCAAAAAAATTGGGAGATACAAATCGATTTTTCTACATCCATCGACGACAAAGTATCTAACAGGATTTATCAACAATAAAAAAGTCAGAAAGTTTAGAAAATTTATATGATTGATAATTAGTTATACTAATTAACATACTGAATGAGTATACGAAAAGCCTGAAACAACAAGTAGCAACACCCCCTCCTCCACTGCTGATGGTGCATCAGCGGCAAATGGCCTCATTTAGATCACCCAAACAGGCATCCTAAACACGAAAACTTACAGTTCGATCATGCTTACATAACTGATGTAGGGCAGCCACTTACTTTTACAGGTAATTACGGGGGAAAAATATCGACCAAATATCATTCTGCCTATACAACTCAATATACACCTGTCAACAAACTCCAAATTTTCAAAAGCTAAGAAATGAGAAAATTACTACTTGGGTTATTATGTGTTTTGTTTACGTTAGTGACAACGGCTCAAACACAAACTAAAACCTACACCGGAAAGGTTACAGACAACAAAGGTAATCCGTTGCCCGGAGCCACAATTCTGGTTCTTAAAACCAAGAAAGGCACGGTTACCTCAGTAGACGGACAATTCAGCATTCAGGCTCCTGAAGGATCTACGCTGGTTGTCAATTTCACTGGTTACAGAACGCGGAATATAATTGCCGGTTCGGAATCATTAAATATTAAAATGGAAGAAGACATCGCCAAGCTCGATGAAATTGTAGTAACAGGTTTGGCTACCAGTGTAAAAAGAAGTAATGCCGCCAATGCCATTGCTACGGTATCGGCAACAGAGCTTACGGGAGCCGCACCAGCGCAAACCTTCGATGTGGCACTCAGCGGTAAAATTACCGGTGCAAACATTGTTTCCAATTCGGGTGCACCAGGTGGAGGTATCTCCGTGAAACTGCGTGGTATTTCATCCGTATATGGTACTATACAACCATTATTTGTAATCGATGGAGTACCTATCAGTAACCGCGCTATCAGCACCGGTTTAAACGCTATAACCAATGCCACCGGTAACAACTCTATCACTTCTACTCAGGACAACGCTACCTCCAGAATTGCAGATATTAATCCACTGGATATTGAGAATATCGAAATCCTTAAAGGCGCTTCTGCATCTGCTATCTATGGTTCGCAAGCTTCTGCCGGTGTGGTACTTATCACCACCAAGCGAGGTAAGGCTGGTAAAACCAAGATATCCGTTTCCCAGGATGCCGGTATTAACAAAATACAACGCTACATGGGAATTAAGACACTCTACACTCCGGATGAATTACACATTCGCGTAATTAAGAACGGCTGGGACTCATTAGAATATGTAAATGCCAGAAATTCCAATAAGCTGATTGATTATGAGAAAGAAATTTATGGAAATACAGGACATTCAAGAAATACCAATATTAATGTTAGTGGCGGTAACGATAAAACAACTTTCCTTTTTGGAGCAGGTATGCGTAAGGAAACCGGAATTATCAGAAACACCGGATACTCCAATAATAATTTACGCCTGAATGTTAGCCATAGAGTAAATGACAGGATTAATGTTACATGGACTAATAGTTATATCAATACATCATCCGACAGAAGTTTGGCTAATAACGATAATACAGGTGTATCGATTCCGCTTACCGTTTTAACTACCTCTCCATCAGTTGATTTCCGCCCCGATGACAAAGGAAACTTCCCTGATCCGGTACATGGAGCAAACCCACTACAGATAATAGAGCTGATGGTTAATAATGAAAAGATTAACCGTTTTGTGTCGGGAGCTAACGTTGATGCAATAATTCAACAATCTCCCATTTCCATTACTAAAGTTGTGGGAAGAGGCGGACTTGACTTCTATCATCAAAAAGGACAGGTACTTTTCCCTGCTAACCTGACTTATGAAATAGACAGAGAATCGGGCGGTAGAAACGTACAGGGAAATGCTTCTGAAATCAACACAAGCTGGGCTGGTTTTCTGATCAATACCTTAACACCAAATTCCAATCTGACCTTTGTTACCACAGGAGGTCTGACACATGAATACGGATCGTTTGATAACATCATGAACATAGCTGCCAAACTGATTGGTACCCAGACCAGTGAAAGCCAGGCAGGTTCTGTTTCCGTACAGCAAACCAGATACGCTTTCAGAAACGATGGTATTTTTGCCCAGGAAGAATTTGCCTTCCGCGATTTCTTAAACTTCACTGCCGGAGTAAGATTCGATAAATCTACCAACAACGGTGACTACAAGAAATACAACATCTATCCTAAAGCAAATATGTCGTGGAACCTCACTAAAATGCTACATAATAACAGCGCAGTGCTGAATGACCTGAAGCTGCGTGTTGCATATGGCGAAAGTAGCGGCTTTCCGACATTTAACAGTCGGTTTACCGTCTTAAACAGCCATAATATCGGTGGCCTTCCGGGTTCAAAGGTATCTATCGGAGCCGGAGATCCGAATATTAATCCAGAACGTCAGACAGAATTGGAAGGAGGCATAGATGTTAGCTTCTTTGATGGTAAAGTAAGCCTGGAAGCAACCATTTACAATAAGGTAATTAAGGATATGTTGATGGCTAACAGAATTCCAATGTCGACGGGTTATACCACTAACTGGACCAATGCTGCCACTCTTCGTAACCGTGGTGTGGAACTCGGATTGAGAGCTACTCCGGTTAATAATGAAAAAGTAAGATGGAATACAACGCTCAACTGGTGGAAAAACCGTTCTAAAGTAACTCAAATGTCGGTTCCTGACTTTGATCAGGGAGAAGATTTCGGAGGTTCCTATGGCTCTTTCTACATTCAGAATGGCCGACCAATTACACAAATTGCAACCCAGAGCAGTACTGGAAACTGGCTCATTGTCGGCGATTTAGAACCAGACTTCCAACTGAGCTTCTTCAATGAAGTGAATTTCCTGAAAAACTTCAGCTTACGGGCCTTACTACACTGGAAAAAAGGTGGTGATAACGTAAACCTGACCCAAAACGTTATGGACTTAGGCCGACTGACACCAGACTGGGACGAAAAAAATGAGAAAGGAGTCGCAAAAGGACAGGCCAGATTAAGTAGTAGCAGAGCCGGTTCTTATGTACAGGATGCCAGCTACATCCGTATCCGTGAAATCGGGCTTTATTATAAAGTACCATTAAAATCCAAAACAATACAGGGTCTTCGCCTGGGAATGTCGCTGAACAATTGGTTTACATGGACTAAATACTTCTCCTATGATCCTGAAGCCTCCAACTTTGGTGCTGGTTTCGCTTCAGGTATAGACCTAGCTCCATATCCATCATCTAAGCGCATGCAGTTCCACCTCTCTGTTGATCTATAAAAATGATATTCATGAAAAAAGTAATTAAATCAATATATCTACTATCTGCAATAACGTTGGGTTTAACAGGTTGTAAAAATGAACCTATACTCAATCCCAATGCCCCAACAATTGAGGCAATTATTAAAAATCCAAGCATTGGTGAATTAAATAACCTGGTAACAGGTAGTGAATCAGCGATGCGGGTTGAACTTCCACTATATACAGATATAGTAAGCATCATCGGGCGTGAATATTATTATATTAATACATCAGAACCCCGCTATGTACAGGAACTTGCCGGAGATAAGGATTTTTCATTAGGCTCCAGTACCTTTTATGCAGGTAATTCATGGCTGTCGCGCTACAACGTTGTAAAAAACTGTAACATACTTTTACAGGCAGTTCAGAATTGTACATTCCTGAAAAATGATAATGAACGAAATGGTTACATCGGGTTTGCCAAAACAATTATGGCCTACCAGCTGCTGTTAAACCTGAATAATGTTTATGAAAATGGGATACGGGTAGATGTTGCAGATCCTAAAAAGCTAGGCCCTTTTGTTACTAAAGATGAAGCACTGACAGCTATTGCCGGGTTATTGGACGAAGGAGCAACTGCATTAAAAAATGCAACCGTTCTGTATACTTTATCTTCTGGCTTCGCAGGACTTGATGATGCCGAAGGTTTTAGAAAATTTAACCGTGCGTTGGCCGCCCGTGTAGCACTTTACAGGGAAAAATGGACAGATGCCCTTCAGAATATTTCTGAATCCTTTGTAAATCTGCCTCTAACCAATAATAATTTATATGTTGGTGCAAAACATATTTTTTCGGCCTCTAATGGTGATCTGTTAAATGATATGAAGTCATTACTGAATGGCGAAAATGAAGCGAGAATAGTACAGGCAAAATACCTTCCGGAAATGGAAGCTGGCGATGATCGTGGCTCGAAAGTAGCTGCCCGTAATAAAGCTTTATCAGCTGGTGGTCTTACCTCCAACCAGGATGTAAATATCTATCCTGCAGATGTATCACCGGTTTATATTATCAGAAATGAAGAACTCGCGCTGATAAAAGCTGAAGCAAGTATTCAGAATAATGATCTGGCTACTGCAAAGGATATCTTAGATAATATTCGTCAAATTCATGGCCTGGCCCCTACGCCAGAAACCACAAAAGATGGTTTAATCAATGAAATGCTGAAGCAAAGAAGATACTCCCTGTTTGGAGAAGGACACAGATGGATTGATATGCGTAGATATAACAGACTGAATCAACTACCACTCGACAGACAAGGAGATCAGGTTTGGAAACAGCTACCTATTCCTAATCAGGAAACAACCAAGTAGTTTAATCATGATGGTGATATTTCAGATTTTCAGGAGGGCTCCGGCTCTCCTGTTTTTTTATAACCAGCCGGCCAGCAAAGCCGCCGCCAGAGTATTACCCAGGTTAACCATATCATTTGTGATATATCCTTTACGCTCTAAAGTAGCGCCTAAAACAGAATCTACTATATTCCCGAAGAAGCCGGCCAACACAATGATATAGCAATTTGCTCCAAAGCCATAGAACGCACCATATACCAACGCGATAATTACAGCCCCAATTACCCCTATTATAGTGCCTTCGATACTAATAACCCCATCGAGACCCTTAGGCTCATTTTTGAAGGTTAAAATGTTGAATGTGCGCTTTCCGTAAACCATTCCTAATTCAGAAGAGAGCGTATCGGCTGTAGCGGCTGCAAGGCTCGCCGCCATCATCAGAATATAAGTTGAGGGGTTATGAGAATGTAACCAGGCCAGGGCACCCATTAGGCCGGCTACTCCCCCATTTGCCAATACCTGTTGCGGAGTACGTTCTTCAGAGACAGTGTTCTTTTGTTCTTTCTGATGAGAAGTAGCCAGAACACCCAGAACGAAAAAGACACCCAAAAGCACTACCCCACCAACTCCGGCACCTAAAAGTAATAACAATCCGATTAAACCGCCGGACAGCGCTGCCCGTAAAGAGAGTTTACCGGTTTTAACAGACAGGAATACGCCGATTATAATCAGCAGGAGGCATAAAATATTGGTTACAGACATTTGCATAGGGGCGTAAAGCTATCAAATATCTTCCATAAAAAAAGAGCAAAGGATTGTGGCAAGCATTACAATCCTCTGCTCTGGGTTTCTACTTTTTAGAAACTGTTACGGCATTACTGTGGATCCAGAACCGTCTACTGTAACTTCCTCAATCATTCCGTTTCTCATGACATCAACACTGTAACATGTTTGTCCGTTGGAACAAGTCATGGTTGTAATGGAGTACAGACTGGCTCCAAAAGTATTCCGGATATTAGATACTACATCTGCTGGCACATAGTTATTGGTTACCGGTAAGGATGGCATAGGCCACATATACTGATAACGATAGCGATAGTATTCAGGATTGGCATTATAATCATAATAATAATAACTATAATTCATGTTAGGCATTTCAGCTACCCACCTTTTTTCTTTTCGCACTTCACGGTGACGATGCTCTTTATTTTTTTGCTTCATAGCATAGTCATAATCCTGATCCTGTGCTTTAGAAGATAATGGGGCCAATGCAAATAAACCGATTCCCAATCCTACCATCAAAAGACCTTTCATCAACTTTTTCATAGTACTTCGAAATTTAGATGAATTGAATTTGTTTTGCGATTCAAAGATCCAAACTTTCCATATTCTAACCACCAGTTAAGCTTGTCTTTTTGCCAGGTTGATTTTTCTCAACCTTTCAAACCTCTGTCAAATAAGCATTTCATCCGATGAGCTGCAGTTAGCAAGCTGCAATTTTAACGTCATTTAAATAGATTGTATAATTAATTATGTATCCGATAATTTATAACTTAAGAATTTTATCTACATAAAAAACGTCTGAAAGACCCTACTTTCAGACGTTTTTAATTATTTAATTCGCTCTTTATCTAATCGTGTTGTTGTTTACGTCGGTGAAATAAGTTACTTCACCTTCAGGAGAAACCTGTAGAACAACCCGTTTGTTTTTCTTATCTGTTACTTCAATAAAATAATTATCTGAACTTTCGAATTGAACACCATACATAATCATGTCATCTTCATTCAATTCATTATCATCGTAGAAGATAACTGGTGCATCTTCATAGTTCGAATAATGCCTCATAATATAATCTTTGGCATTGGCTGGCAGATCATTGAAGCTGACTGGAGTGGAAGTACCCACCAATTGTCCGTCATAGTCATAGAACGCGGATGTTCTTGTTCCCTTTGAATTAGTAAAGGTTGCTTTGTCGAAGTATACATCGTGCGACCATACAACATCTGGCTTATCTCCGAAGTCACTTATAAATTGAAGTTTAGACTGTTCGCTTACATCAGTTCCATTTAGCTCACGTAAATATCTCCTTTGTTCGCGACGGTCTTTTCGTACTTCTTTACTCTTCATCTTTCCTTCTTTGCTCTTCATTTTCGAATTTGCCATCGGCGGATCAGTTTGGGCATTCGTTGCCAACACAGCCAATATAAGAGCCATCGAAATCATTAGTTTTTTCATAGTCAGCGTATTTTTACATTCACAAAATTTCATGCTCATACCAATAACAACTGACCAGAAAAAGGGGTTTACAACAATATGTTAAAAGGCTCATGGAATTCGGCCCGAATTATCTAAATCAAATGCTGCGTCTGTATTTTTATTTTTTGGCAGGCGGCCTTCTGTCAGCCATCTCGGAGGATTTTCGTTTCGCAGGTAATAATTAAAAAACTGCATCATCCTGATATTAAAATCATCACCTTCCTTCCCTGTTACAATATGACTGCTGTTGTTACCATACTCGAGCAGCCAAACTTTTTTACCCAGGCGCTTGGCAGCCAGATAAAACTCCATGGCATTGGAAAACGGAACCGTAAAGTCTTTGGTGGTATGCATCAGTAATAAAGGTGTTGTTAAATCAGGAACATTAAAAACCGGCGAATTACGAATATAAGCCTGTGGATTTTCCCATAGCTTGCTTCCCATCTGATAAGGACCTCCATCTTCAAATTGCTCCTGTTTTATAGCTCCTCCGTTGATGCTATTATAACCACTCACAAAATCGGCCAGTCCGGATGCCGAAGCCGCAGCCGCAAATCTGCCGGTATGTGTAACTATATAGTTGGTAGTAAATCCACTAAAACTACAACCCTGAACACCCAAACGCCTCTCATCGATATACGGCCGCTTAACTAATTCATCAGCGGCAGACGTTAATGCATCCAAAGCACTCTTTCCGGTTTCTCCTTTTGTGAAATAAATATCCGGAGTAAATACCAGGTAACCATTGCTAACATAAGTAGGAATATCGATCACGCATCCGGGATACTGTCTGGGAATCATATAGGCATTTAAGTTAGCCGATGCCTTCCTGTAATGATAAAAAATGATCGGATACTGGCGGGTTGAATCAAAATTTTCAGGCTTATATAAAACTCCCTGTAGCATTCTTCCTCCCGGCACCTGCCAATTAACCAATTCAGTGGTAAACCAGTTATATTCCTTCTCGGGATGCAAATTGGTAAGTTGTGTAAATTTATTAAAGTCTTTCGTAAGAAAAAGATTGGGAAATTCTGTAGCTGTCGAATATTCCAGAAGGTAAAGGTCCGAATTGGCAGCTTTAACCGGCTTAAATGAATTACTGGTAAGTCCAGGAAAACTTAATGCCAGAGATGAAATCCAATAGGTTCCATCTTTCATAATCAATTTAACCGGATCTCCTGTTGCCTTGCTGTTTTTAATATAATAAAAGCCATTCTGTTTAGTAACTTTATTAAATGCCACCAAAACTATTTTCTTATCAGCATCTATAATCAGCTGATTAAACATTGGTTTTGTTTGATTAACACCTATAATTGTAAAAGCAATTTTATTTTTTCTGCCATATTCAGCAGTCAGGCATTTGGCGCTGGTTTCACCAGTAAGATCAAATTTCCATAGATCAAATTCATCCGCGATGTATACAGAATGGTCATCTTTTCCCCAGGCCACAACACCTGCTGTAAGGTTGGCAAAATCATAATCTCCATCTTCAGTTTTTATCCAGGTATTATTTAGATGAGCTGTAAGATTTGTTGTGGTTCCGGTAGCAATTTCATAGGCGAAATAATCTTTCCCATTTACATATACCAGAAATTTACCGTCAGGAGCTGAAAAAACATAGGGGCCAAACTCTTTCATAACCCGGCCATCGACAGAGGATATTAAACTCGATTTCGGAGTAAACCTACTTCCATCCAATAGCGAATCTCTAATTTCAATAGCATATCTATCGCCGTTGCCGCTAAGTAAATCGATCCTGCTTTTTCCATGCTGCAGGTGCACAATACTTTTATCCTTAAAAGAGAAAACAGAATAAAGATCATTCCCAAAACTCATTATCGGATCATACATCCCTGGTGCATCTCTATAGGACCAGATATTCAGATCTGCCAGACTTTCGCTCCTGGTACTATCGAGTTTTGATTGCAGAAAAAATAAACGGTTGCCATCTTCACTAAATCTCATCGGATAAATCAGCTCGGTTGTTGACCTAAACAAATGAGTAGATTTATTCTCTGCAATGTTATAATGCCAGAGGTCTGTGGTATGATCGCCTATGGTAAAAGTAAACTGACTATTTATGGTATCAGGAGTAATAACCCTAAGATCCTGCGATTTGGAAATTTCCCTTACTTTAAGAGTTGTTAGGTCTATCAGTTTCAAATCGAATTGTAAAGAATCTTTTACTTTTACGAGCAATGATTTCACCTTAGGAAAGAAATAATAACTATCAACAACTCCCAGGTCTTTTATCTCCCGGTTCTCTTCAGAAGTAATATTCCTGATAAACAAATCATTATTGCCGCTACTCTGAAAATATAATACATTCCGCGCCTGATCATCTGACATACCATAGGAGGATACCTTTATAGAGAGGGTTTTATCAGTACCTAATTTTATTAAATGCAAAGTATCCGAACTCTTAATCAAACAATATTTTTCGTCGGCTACCATTTCTCCATAATATTGATCAGGAATAGTTTTGTTCCATTTTCCATCTGCCGACATCAGGTGCAATACACGTCTGTTTAAATCTCTGTTCATCAGCGTATAGGAAATATATTTACCATCGGCAGTCAGAGAAGGATAACGGATTTCACTCCAGTTGGCATACGCTGTTGTATCTATTATTTTCTTTTGGGAATAGGCAGGCAGTGAAACCAAAACAATATTCAATAGTAAGAGGATAAATTTATTCATTACAGTGGAATTTTGACATAGGAAATACTTCAGCTACTGTAATGTAAACAATGGAGATGCAGCGGCACGACAGTTGAGAAAGCTTTTACATGAAAGATTTCATAGGATACAGGATTTATACTTAGTGGTGGTGCAAGCTCAATGCTATTAAATTAAAGAGATCAGTATATATTGAATATTGATTTCAATTTAAATGATTGAGGTACTTTACCGTAAGCAGGGCCGGGCAAGCTTAATGCTATAAATTAAGGGTTACTGTTCCTATAATTTTGAACTCCTATTTGTTTGTAAAACTTTTGCGGCCGTATATAGGGCGGGGGCAAGCCCCGCCCCTACAGGGCTTCAGCTCATTACAGTTTCTATATTGTAGATTTATTTCTTTATAGAATTGAAATTAGTAGATTGACATTTAACATGAAATATTAATACCAGATGAAAATATAATTTCGATGAAACCCTGTAGGGGCAGGGTTTACCCCTGCCCAACCTACGGTAAAGGAACCAAGTCCTTTAAATCGAATTCAATTCGAACAACATCCTTCCTCTTAACTTAATAGCATTAGGCTTACCCCCGCCCTAGATACGGTAAAAGAAATAAATCCAATAATCAGATATCAAGAGTCCATGAAATCTATTTCTTTAACTTAAAAGCATTGGACTTATCCCACCCTTCCTAAAAGAAATCCATCAATCACATAAAGACGAATATTCTCTCTTTCAACGATTCAATATAAAATTTACCTGATCAACAATACCCATCCTTTGTAATCTTTGAATCCTTGTGGGGTGTTTAATTTCAGGATATAGAAGTAGGTACCTTCATTCAGGTTATGTCCATCCCACTCATTCGCATAATTTTTAGATTCATACACCTGATTACCCCAGCGATTGTAGATCAGTAAGGTAGATCCAGGGTAGTTCTTAATTCCAGGAATTACGAAATGATCGTTTTTACCATCGCCATTCGGGGTAATGGTATTTGGTATTTCAATTACATCACCGGTTACAGTAACGGTAGGCGTACGTGCGTAATTGTTAGTAGAATCAGGATCTGGTGTCACAGCAAATACTGAAGCTTCATTATATACTTCACCGGTGGCCTCAATTCTTGCTACCAGCTGCAGGGTTGCCGATTCTCCGTTTGCCAGGCTATCTATAGACCAGGTAATGTTATTACCAGCTGCTTGCACTGTTCCTACACTAACATTATATCCCGGAAGCAGCGTTAGTTTATTCTGAAGTGCATCCGTTACAATAATAGTTCTGGCGGTGTTAGGGCCCTGGTTCTTAACGGTAATAACAAATGTCAGCTTATCTCCAACCTTTAATGTTGCAGGTGCAGCACTGATAGTTTTGGTAATTGCCAGATCGGCCAACACGGCAGAAGAAATAGAGGCCGTTGCCGAATCCGGTGCTACTATTAACCCACCGGATTGAACAGGAGCACTTGCTATGGCCTTATTTTCGATCTGTCCTTCTGCTATGATTGCAGCCTGGTATTCGAGCGTAGCTGATACACCCGCCTGCAGCGTACCTACGTTCCAGGTAATCTGGTTGGTAGCAGAATTATATGAAGCATTCGGATCTGTTAATACAGGATTGCCGAGCAAATTGCGCGAAGGGAGTATATCCGTCACTGTTACCTGGTTGATGGTAAACGGACCAGGATTTTCTACAGTGAGTTTATACGTTACCGACTGGCCAGGAACATATGGACCAGGAGTTACTACTTCCTTCTTCATTATTAATTGGGTTGCACCTTTTACCAGGGTATTGACGAAGCTGAAGTTATCTGAATTATCTACATCCGTGATACCCTGCGGAGTTGCTACCACAGCCAGATTGCTGATATTGCCCAACTGCAGCGGCACTGCACGGATCACAATTGTGGCAGTAGCATTGGCCGGGAAGGTACCCAGGGTAGCGGTTATATTATTGTTTGTAGTATTGATAGAAATATTTCCTGCACCACCACTGGTACTGCTTACAACTGCATCTACCAATTTCAGGGCTGGCAGCAGGTTATCAGTTACAATGGCATTATTAGCGGCCATTGGGCCCAGATTTTTCACGGTGAGCAGATAGCTGATAGTATCGCCAAAGTTTACAGATGAAGGAGCCGATTTAACGATAGAGAGATCTGTTTCCGGTATTACTTTATTTACGAGTGTAAGCACGGTATTGCTGCTAACACTCTTACCATCGGCAGTTCCTTCGGCCGTATTGGTGAGTATTCCCTGGAAGGAAGTATCTACCCTGCCTTTGATAAATATGGTAATCAGTCCATTGATCTGTAACTGACCGCTAACCTGTACAGCAGTTCCTGTACCGGTAGCACCACCTGTTACAGTAGCATTGCTCACCGCGGTGGCCGACCAGGATACACCACTGATACCATCTGGTATGGCGTCTGTGATAGTCAGGTTACTGACAGGTGTGTTGCCTGTATTGGTAATGTTCAACTGGTAGGTAATACTATCACCGGCATTCACCTGGTCTGGTGCTGATTTTACAATACTTATATTGGTGGATGACGGAGTTGAATTAACGATGGTATTTGTTAATGCCACTGCCTTGGTTGGGTCGATAGTTCCGGCAGGAGGATCAAGGGTTACCAGGTTAGCAATGGTGCCTGAAGCTGTATTCATGACAAGACCTTGTATCCTGATGGTTACAGTGCCGGTATTGGCCGGAATATTAAGCAGCATCCTCACATTATTTCCGGTGCCCGACTGAACAGAGCTGCTGGCACCACCAGTAGCCGTAACCGTCCAACTGGTGCGGATGATAGAATTAGGTACTATATCTTCCAATATGGCGCCGGTAACATCGGCAGGGCCCCTGTTTGTGGCAACAATTATGAATTCGATAGCGCCACCTGCATTAACAGATACCGGAGCCAGTTTGGTAACATTTAGATCGGTGGATCTATTGACTGCCGTGGTTATCTCACTTACTTTATTACCATTGTACGTAGCGGTAATGGTGTTTTTGATGGTAGTTCCGGCGGCCTGGGTAACAATGCCTTTCACATTAATTACAACGGTGCCACCACCGGCAGCCGAACCTGCAATGGTTGCCTGGAAGGCAATGTTATTACCGGTACCACCAGCTTGAGTGATCGTAGTATTACCGGTTCCTCCAAGTACTGAGGCCGTCCAGCTTACTCCCTGAATTTCTGCCGGGATCATATCGGCAATCAGTACAGGCGTAGCAGTGGTAGTACCTGAATTGGCTACGGTAATGGTATACCTGATGGTATCGCCTATATTAACGGATGCAGGACCCGATTTAGATACATTAATACCAATGCTGGTATCTACTGCAGTAGTGATACTGCTCTTATTATTGGCTGTATTGATTTCGGCCTGGTCATCTTCTGCTTTTACGGTAGCGGTGTTCATGAAGCTGCCACCCATCAGTGATGCATCTACTGTTCCGGTGATATCAACGATTACACTATCTGTAATAACAGCCGGTATATTCACTGTTGCCTGGAATACATCATTCACAAATTGGTTGGAGCTAACACTTGCCCCGCCGGTTGTGCGGACTACGGCTTTAGGATTAAATACCTGCACCGGCATCACATCTTCAATAAAGGCATTTGTAGCATCGGAGAAACCATTATTGGTAACAACCAACCTGTAAGCAATGGTAGCACCAGGCGTTGTATTGGCCGGTCCGGATTTCACGATGCCTAAATCTACCAGGCGTAGGATAGCGGTAGGTTGACTACTACTCAATGTATCTGCATACGCCGTATTAGTAATTGTTGCACCAGTGAATGATGGATCTATTTTACCAACTATACTGATAGCCACAGCACCATCTACCGGTATATTGGCTGTAATATTGATATTGCCTGTACCACTGGCTGCGCTGGCGGTAGCCGGGCCAGAAGTGGTAACCGTCCAACCGGCGCCAATAATACCTGCCGGCAGGATATCCTTAATCGGTACATTAAAGGCCGTAGAAGGACCTGTATTCGTTACAATAATAGCATACTTCACTGTGCCACCGGCTACTGCCTGGTTATAACCGGTTTTACTGATCTGTAATCCTGTAATACTATTGATGGTAGTAATTACAGAATCCCGGATAACAGGAATGCCTGTATGATTAGCAGCAGCTACATTCACTATTCTGTTACCCGTAAAGGAAGGATCTACGGTAGCATTAATAGTAACCGTTACGCCTGTGGCAACACCTGCCGGAATAGTAGCCCGCAGATTTACATCCCCAATTCCGCTGGTGGCAGATACCAGGGTACCGGTACCCTGAGTGGTGGCCGTCCAGGTAGCATTTATTAACCCGGCTGGTAACAGATCGGTGATTAACAGGTTAGAGACATTGGATGGTCCTAAATTATGTACCACCACACTGTACTGGATGTTACCGCCGGCGGTAGCAGTAGCCGGACCACTTTTAATAACCCTTATATCAGTTTTATGCTCGATATGGGTGATTACCGAGTCGGCTCCCGTAGCCCCGGTATTTAATGCCCAGGTTGCAATATTCCTAATGATAGTATCCGGAGTTTCAGGTTTAACCGTTCCCGTAATATTCAGGATTATTGCATTATCAGGGCCCGGAGCAATATCTCCCAGTATTTTTAATACGCGACCATTGCCGGTAGAACGACTCCTAACAAATGCCTGTCCAACTGTTGTAACAGCTAAGTCACTCAGGAGAATGGCTGAAGGCAAAGAATCTGTAATCAGAATATTATGTGCATAAGATGGTCCGTTGTTCTGCACCATTACAGTATAGGCAATACCACCACCTGATGTAGCCGTAGCCGGACCAATTTTACTAATAGTTAATGCAGCTTGCTGAGTTACCTCCGTGAGGATAGTTGAATTACCTGTTTTACCTGTTACATCTGTGTAGGAAGCTGTATTGTTTAGCGTGCCTTCAAATTCAGGATCAATAGTACCACTAACATCTACCTCCACATAATCATCATCTTCCGTAAACAGATCCGCATTAAATATTATGGCAGCAGTAGTACCTGTTAATTGTTTAACTCCGTTGATTGTAGAATTGCCACCCGCAGTAGCCTGCCATTGAATATTTCGTATCTGAACAGGAATTATATCCTGGAATGAAACATTGGCAGCTTCAGATAAACCGGCATTTACCAATCTTATGTGATAAAGAATATTTGTTCCGGCAACCGCAGTTGACGGGCCACCTTTAGAAATAGTTATTGCTACAACCCTACGTAATATAGTATTTACAGAATCCTGTGCAATTACTACACCGGCAGTATCCACTGTGGCCACATTCTTCAGATTTCCGGAATCGGATGGAATCACAGTTCCATCTATCTGAATAATTACACCGTTAGCAATACCTGCAGGAATAATTGCCTGGGTATTTACCTTATTACCCGTACCACTCGTTGGTCCGGTGATAGTAGCAGCGCCAATTGTAGTAGCGCTCCAGGTTACATTTATTACATCCACCGGCACATTATCCAGAATATTAAGGATATCGGAGGTAGATGGACCTGCATTATTTACCTGTAGTGCATAGTGAATTTTATCGCCTGCAATGGTAGAACCAGGACCATTTTTCGTAAGGCTAATCACAGCCTTACGGGATACAGTAGTAGTCACCTGGTTACTGCCGATATTATTTGCAGTTGCCTGGTTGGTGATAATGCCAGCGAATGTTGGATCAATAATCCCTGTTATTTCTACTATTACCTTGTTGGAATCACCTGCCGGGATATTAGCCGTAAAGTTTACAGGCCCTGTTTGCCCCTGAAGGTTTCCTCCCTGTATGGTGGCATTACCAGAAGCTATGGCGTTCCAACTCACTTGTTGTAAGGTGTCGCTCAACCGGTCGAAGACCTTCACTCCGGCAGCATCCGAAGGACCGGCGTTACCAACGATTAACTGATAAGTAAGCGGATTACCTGCCAAAGCAGTAGCCGGACCTGTTTTACTGATAGTAACACCGGGAGTTTGTTTGATGACTGTTGTAACGGTATTTGAAGGTATACTACCCGCAAAAGCCGTGTTAGTGAAACTGCCACTGGCCGAAGAAGGGGTTTGTGCGGAAACCTGAATACGAATGCGGTTTACAGCGCCAATTGGTAAATCGACTGTCAGATCCGGATTACCGGTTTTATTGATAATATTTCCTCCAGCAATACTTGCTGTACCATCTGCAAATGCCGACCATAATACATTGGTTAGTACACCTGGCAGCATATCGCTGATTCTAACGCCGTTGATGGCAGCTGTTCCCGTGTTATAAACGGTTACCGCATAATCGAATGAAGCACCTGCACTTACTGTATCAGGGCCCATCTTCACAATTTCGATCTGTGGCACACCCAGCACAACAGTAGTAACAGTATCGCTATTGGTAGTTTTGGTTGCTTCAGTTATGGAAGCAAAATTTGTAATGCTACCAACGAATGTACTATCCAGAGTTCCATTCACCAGTATATTGACAGTACTGTTACCATCGCCAGGAATATTGGCATTGATAACAACCGGGCTACCACTACCCGTAGTTGGACCAGTAATAGTAGCTGCACCCGATGTATTAGCCACCCAAATTACATTCTTCAGGGCAGCAGGCAAGGTATCAATTATCTGGCCTGTAGCACCGGAAGGACCATTATTGGATACTACCATCAAATAGGCCACCTGACTTCCGACTGTTACCGTATCAGGACCGGATTTCAGAATACTAACCCTGTTTACATTTAACACCTGGGTAGTTATTGTATTACTTGCTAAGGAATCATTACCATTGATAACAATTCCTGTATTGGAAAATATGCCGGTAAAGTTTTCATCTACCTTACCTATTATTTCAATGTTCACTGTTCCGTTTACTGGCAGATTAGCAGTTAGGTTGATGGTATTTCCAGTACCGCTGCCTGCACTTACAGTAGCTCCATTATTAACTTTGGCCGTCCATATTGTATTGGTAACCGGATAAGGAATTGTATCAAAGATTTTAAGCCCAGTAGCCACAGAAGGACCTGCATTATGTACAATCAATGAATAAGTGATGGTAGTACCGGCAGCAATTTTGGCAGGGCCACTTTTCACTATGCTGAGGTTTGCAGCATTTGTAACTTTGGTTGTAGCCACCGCCACTGCCGGAGTGGGATCAGTAACCCCAGGGCCAGGATTGGCCACCGCACGATTTACAATAGTACCCGTAAACGAAGGATCTACAGTACCCGTAACCGTAATAGTTACTAAACCAGTGCCAACAGGGATGCCAGCAGTAAGATCTATATTTCCGGTACCACTGGTTGAGTTTACAGTTGCCCCTCCGGCAACAACTGCTTGCCATGAAGGATTCAGAACCATAGCCGGAATAGTATCCTTAATAGCAACGCCTCTTGCATTACCTGGTCCGTTATTCGAAACTGTTATTGTATAGGTAATTGGTAAACCTGCCTGTAATTGCTGTGGTGCTGTTTTGGTAATTTGAAGATCTGTGTTATTATTTAATTTGGTAACAACTGTAGCAGTATTTCTTCCTCCAAAATCGGCATGCGCATTATTTACCAAACTACCAGCTGCATTTTGTGAAACAGTACCATTTACTATAATAGTAATAGTACCCGGCCCCGAAGTTGTGCCTTCTATATTTGCAGAAAGATGTATGATGCCCGGGGTAGTGCTTAGATCTGTAAAGGTAGTACCGCCATTTCCGGTTACCGAAACCGTATAAGAAGGACTAATAATACCAGCAGGAATAGTATCCAGAATAACTACACCATTCGCATCCGAAACACCGGTATTACTTACATCTATCCGGTAAGTGATCGGATCACCTACATTAAGGGCAGCCGGACCATTTTTGGAGATAGTTACTCCCACCTGGTTGGTGATCTGAGTAGTAACACTACTACTATCATCGAAGGTGTTAATCACATTATTACCGCTACCCGGGCGCACGTAACCTGTATTCTTTATGGTACCAACAGGAGTAGAAGGATCTACTACTCCATTTACCGTAATCGTTACTTTATTACCTGCACCAACAGGGATATTTACCACTGCAAAAATCCTGTTACCAGCAACAGGTTGCAGGTTCACCGTAGCTGTGCCTGTGGTAGTAGCCGTTACCGATACATTACCAATGGCAGCAGGAATAGTATCAGTAACTACCGCAGCTATTGCATCGGCAGGGCCATTATTTGAAACAACGAGTTGATATTGAATTGGCTGACCAGCTACCTTAGTAGTAGGCCCCGATTTCACCATTACTAAATCTACCTTATTGCTAATCACTGTTTGCACTTTGCTGCTGACTGCAACAGTATCCTGGTAGCCGGAAGGTAATTGAGCAACAGCAGAATTTATAATAGTAGTATCGCGTTGTGTTGCTGCAATAGTACCATTAACTGTAATAATTACTTTACCGGTAGTAACAGGAATATCGGAAGTAAGTAAAATATTTCCAGTACCGTTATTCACGGAAGATGTAGCACCACCGGAAGTTTGAACCGTCCATACAGGATTGATAATACCAGTAGGAATTGTATCCGTAATTCTGACTTGTGAGGCCAGTGAAGGACCGGTATTACCCACAACAATCTGGTAGCTGATAGCATTACCTGCGTTGGCAGTAGCCGGACCCGTTTTAATAATGGTAAGTTCCGCATCTCTGACGATACGAGTGGTTACCGTATCTGCAATAGTAGTACCTGTTTCATTCACTAATGCGGTAGCAATATTTCTGATGCTACCGGCAGCAAATTGTGAGTTTACTGTACCTGTAATGGTAAACCTTACCGTAGCCGAAGGATCGGCTGGAATATTGGCGGTTACATTAATATTTCCAGTACCGGAACTACTACTTACAGTAGTTCCAGCGCCGGAAGTAGTGGCCGTCCAGCTGGCATTATCTATACCAGCAGGTATAACATCCCCGATATTTAAGTTCGTAGCAGTGGCAGGACCAGTATTGGAAACAACAATGCCATAGGAAATAGGTTCTCCTGCATTTACAGAATCCGGTGCCGTTTTAATTACAACAATACCCGGAGTTACTTTCACGGAGGCGATAGCGGAATCCTGTTGTAAGCTGCCACCATTGGCCTGGGCAGTTGCAATATTTTTCAGACTTGTACCAGTATATGATGCATCCAGTTTACCATTGATAGTAACAGTAATGCTATTGCCTGCACCTGCCGGAATAGTACCGTTGACTGAAATATTATTACCACTACCGGTAGCACCACTTGCAATGGTAGCAGTACCTGCCGGGATAGCCGACCAGGTTACATTGGTTACAGCAGCAGGAACCAGGTCTTTGATCTGCACACCGGTGGCATCGCTTGGACCAGTATTTGAAACCAATAAAGTAAATGAAACTGGTGCCCCGCTATTTACCTGTGCCGCACCCTGTTTGGAAATTCTGATACCCGATTTATTTACAACGACGGTATTTACCACATTCGACTTAACTGTGTCGGTATTTATCACCAACGCTGTGGCGCTGTTTTTTAAAGTACCGGTAAAAGAAGGTGATATGATTCCATCTACAAAAATCTGAATAGTATTATTATTACCTGCCGGCAAATTAGCAGTGATCTTTATAAGATTTCCACTACCTGTTGCACCAGCTGTAATAACTGCAGCAGAAGCAGGTTGAGTACTCCAGGTTACATTGGTGATCTGCGCAGGAAGAGTATCTGTAAATACCGCCTGCAAAGCATCGGAAGCGCCTTTGTTTTGCCAGCTAAGCACATAGTGAATAGCCCCTCCTGCATTGGCAGTATCGGGCCCCATTTTAGTAAGAGTAAGTTGCGGACGACTGGTCACAACTGTTTTAACCGTATCAGAAACTACCGGAGGCTGGCCAGGCAATACCATATTGGCAGCATTGGCCAGTGTACCCACAAATGAAGTTCCTGTAGTACCATTAATTCTGATGGTAATGATATTGGCAGCACCAGGCGGAATAGTTACTTTAGTTTTAATAGTATTGCCGGTTCCACTATTGGCAGAATCCACCGTTGCCGCACCCGATGCAGTCACCGCCCAACTCACCGCATTTATGGAAGCAGGAACAATGTCTGTAATTGTAACACCCGTAGCAGTAGATGGACCATTATTATTCGCAGTAATCGTATAGGCAATACCCTGACCAGCATCCAACGTAGCCGGGCCTATTTTTGAAATATTAAGATCAGCAGATGTAAATACCACTGTTGTTACGGTTCCGCTACTGGCAGAATCATTATCCCATTTTGCATGAGCCGTATTTAACAATGTGCCTGCAAAAGCCGGATTGGTAGCACCGGTAACCTTCACCACTACCTCCGCACTGCCAGCTGGAATATTGGCAGTAATAGCCAGCAAATTACCAGCACCGGTAGTACCGGAAAGAATGGTAGCACCATTACTTGCAGTAGCCACCCAGGTAACATTACCCAGATTATTAGGAACGGTATCCAATATATTTACTAATGGCGCATCGGATGGCCCGTTATTGATCACAAGCAGCGAATAGGTTATACTGTTACCCGCCGCAATCCTTGCCGGACTGGTTTTGGAAATGCTAACAGCACTTTGCCTGCTTACTACCGTACTTACAGAATCGCTTACCGATGGCTTACTTGTTAGCGCCCCTGTAGCTTTATTGAGAATGGTGCCTGTAAAGTTCTTATTAATAGTACCCTGAACATTTACCACAATACTATTGCCACTACCAGCAGGAATGTTTCCGGTGACGCGGATATTATTACCGCTGCCAGTTGGATTGGCAGTAACAACCGCTTTTCCGTTGATGGTAGTAGTGTAGGTAACATTGGTAATAGTTGCAGGTACCTGATCTGTAATAATCATTCCTGTGGCATCAGACAACCCATTATTGGCAGCAATGATGTTATAGGTGATTATCGTACCCGCGATGCCGGTAGCCGGACCAGTTTTACTAATAGCAGGCACTGCATTATTCAGCGCTGTAGTTACAACTATGTTGGAATTAACAGAATCATTTTTAGTAGCCGCACTTGCCTGATTTTGGAAACTACCGGTAAAGGAAGGATCTACAGTTCCCTGCACTGTAATAGTGATACCATTGCCATTACCAGCCGGAATATCGCCGGTTACAGTAAGCAACCCATTTTGAAGATTGTTGTTGGTGATTACTGCCCCACCGGTAGATGTTACCGTCATATTGGGCTGAAGAATCTGGGCAGGCAGCTGATCTTTAATACTTACACCATAGGCATTGGAAGGACCCAGATTTGTAACAAACAACTGATAGGTAATACTACCACCAGCAGTAGCCGTTGCCGGACCAGTTTTAGTGATCTGTAACGATGTTTTATTTACCACATTGGTAATAACGGTATTGGAAGTAAATGGCGGGATACCAGGAACAGTAGCAATAGCCGTATTTTGAATAGCTCCCTGGAAGGCAGCTGAAATAGTACCACTGATATTTACGGTAATTGTATTGGCATCGCCGGCCGGAATATTGGCAACAACAGCAATATTGTTACCGGTTCCGGTAATACCACTGATAACAGAAGCCTTGCCAGCAGTGGTGGCCGTCCAACTGGTATTGCTGAGCGATGCCGGGATCTGATCCGAAAGCAGTACTCCATTTGCATCCGAAGGACCACTATTCCTGTACACAATAGTATAGTTGACCACTCCACCTGCATTCACCTGGGCAGGCCCAGATTTCACCACCGTAATTGTTGGCTTGCTGGTGATAGTAGTTTGATTAGAGGACGATACCTGTCCACCTGCGGTAGATTGTGCCGTAGCCGTATTCGTGATAGTACCGGTAGCTCCCGATAGTACCGTACCCGTTACATTTATGACTACCGAATTAGCCACACCCGCCGGCATAACAGCCGTTGTAGCAATGCTGTTTCCACTTCCGCCGGAAGATGCCCCGGTGGCGATTGTGCTTTTTCCGTTGGCGGTAACCGTCCAGTTTACATTTGTAATAACTGCAGGCACCAGGTCATTGATGTTGACTGCCGGATCGTCTGATGGCCCGGCATTGGTAACCGTAATCGTATAACTGATTGGCTGCCCTGCGACCACCGTACCGGTAGCAGGCCCCGTTTTCACGATATTAAGCCCCGTTTTTGCCTGCAAGGTGGTAGTGACAGTGTTTGAGACATCCCGCTTCCCGTTAGGCCCAATTCCCGACGCAAAATTCGTTATCTGCCCCGTTGCATTGGTGGCAATAGTGCCGGTAATATTCAACACAATGGTTCCATTGCCGCCGGCAGGTAAACTACCCTGAAAATGAACCGGACTACCAGTACCAGAAGTTACACTGGCAGTAGCCGATCCTGTGGTAGCAACGGTGTAGCTGATATTCGTTAGCTTACTATCGAGCGTATCATAGAAATTTGCATTCTTCAGATCGGAGAAACCGGTGTTTGTGAATACTACCTGGTAACTGATCTGGTTACCCGCAATAGCACTGGCCGGACCGGTTTTAGTAATATTCAGCGCATAGTTGTTCTGGATTCTGTCGGTATCTGAAGCGGTGTTATTACCAGGATTAGGGTCTGTAATATTCTCATCCAACGTTTGAACCGTGACAGTATTGATCAGGGTTTGCTGACTATAATTGGCAGGAATATCGACTGCGAGCTTAAAGGTGATGGTAGAATTACCCGGCATGGCTGCCTGCTGAAAAATAGTTCCTGTACCGCTGGTAGTTGGGAGGGTAGCGCCTCCGGAAGTGGTGGCCGTCCACCTGGCGGTATTAATGCCCGGTGGCAGGTTATCCTGAATTAATACCCTTTGCAGGTTTACCTTGCCGCTATTGGCTACCACCATGGTATAAGTGGTTTGTGAACCAGGGGTGAAAAATTCGGTGCCATCGGTTTTAGTGACGGATAAATCGGTACGCTTTACTACCGGCGTGGTGATAGTGCTGGTAGGTACATTTACGACAATTACATTATTAGGTGGTTGTATGGTAACAATGTTGGTAATACTGTTGGGAGTATAATCCGGCCTTACCACTCCAACCATGGTAGCAGTAACCGTTTTACCGGGAGGGAAATCGAAGCCCGTCCATCTTCTGCTGTTGGGATCAAAAGTACCTTCATTTACCGTTAACGACTGCACGTCTAACCCGTATGGCACTTGTTCTACCAGGTACCATACCTCATTGGAGTAAACGGGAGAAGGGCCATTGTTTGTGAACGTGAATGTGTAGGTAATTGGCTCGCCCACATAAGCCGTATCGGGATTGGTGGTTTGTTTCAACACCACATCTGCCCTTGCCGGAGCAACATCTATCAGCACATTTCCTACTGCACAGGCACCATTTTTATCACAAACCCTGTAGGAAAATCTATCTACCCCAAAAAACAAATTATTGGGAGTATAGGTAAATGACCCGTCGGCCCGCAACACCAGGGTACCATTTGTAACATTGGTAACCGGAGTGGTTTGCACTGTAAGAGGGCCATTTCCATTGGCATTATCATTGGCCGTTACATTGGCATTTACAGGCACTCCCCTGAATGTATTATAATTATCGTCTACGGCTGTTGGGGCTCTGTGACGCAATCCTGCATTAGCTACACCAGCTAACAGTAACAGGGTTAATAAGAGCAATTTTTTTGACGTACGGACACAGTTATCCGATCCAAGTAAATGTCTAATCATTTGCAGGATTTTTATTGCAGGGTAAACAGGTAGAATAATGGTAAACCTGGAAATAAGCCGATGTCAATTTAACAACAGTCTCCTGCTTAGGTTCATCGAAGCATGATTTTTTTTAGAACAGGAACCAGATCATCGCAACTGCGGCTGCAGTCATCAAAATAAAAGTAAGTAATCCTAATGTATTAGAGAGAGAAGTATTCGTGTATTCTTTCATGACCTTCTTGTTATTGCCAATATGCATTATCATGATGATCATAACCGGAGCGGTTACCCCATATAATATAGCGGTATATAATAATGCCTTCATGGGGCTAATTCCTATTACTTCCAACCCTAAACCCACAATCAACGAAATCACTACCGAAAGATAGAAAGGCTTGGCCTGGGAGAATTTCTTATCTAATCCTGCCTCCCAACCAAAAGTTTCGGCCAGCATATACGACTGAGAACCCGCCAATACCGGTATAGCCAACAAACCCGTGCCTAATACCCCGGAGGCGAAAATCAGGTAGGTAAGCTTACCAGCCAAAGGCTCCAAAGCCCTCGCAGCTTCATCTACCGTATTGATATTTGTTATCCCCGCCGGAAATAATACACTGCCCGTAGTAAGTATAATAAAAAACATTACCAGGTTAGAAAAGAACATCCCCGAGTTAACATCCGTTTTCATATCGCTCATCAACTGCTTATCTACCACAATGCCCTTGCGGCTATCTTCGGCCTCCATCGTTGCCTGCCAGAAAAATAAATAGGGCGAAATAGTAGTACCTAAAATGGCTACGATGATGGCCCAGAAATCTTTGTTCCACTGAATTTGCGGCACAAATGTATTAAACGCCACATTCTTCCAATTTATCGTTAAAATAAACGGTACCACAACGTATAGCAACAAGGATATACATAGCCACTTCAGGATTGTAGCTATTTTCCTGTAAGGATACTGAATGATTACATACATCATAGCTGCTGTAATGCCCACACAAAATACCCAAACCGGCACCGATGGCACTATCATATGACATACCGCCCCCATGCCCTGAATATCGGCTCCAATATTTAATGTAATAGCCGGAAAACTAAACAACAGCATGATATATAGTACAGGCCTGGGATAATGGCGTTTCAACGTTACCGTTAGCCCCTGCGAAGTTACCAGCCCTATTCTTGCACACATCCCCTGTATTGCCGCCATCAGCGGAAAAGTTAATAATGCAGTCCATAAAGTGAGGAAACCAAATTGCGCACCTGCCTGAGAATAGGTGGCAATCCCGGAAGGATCGTCGTCGCTTGCTCCGGTAATAAGACCCGGGCCCAGTTTTTTGAAGAAACCACGCATCCTTTAAGATAAGGTATTTTTCATTCTCCATGAATATTTGTCAATTTGTTATTGGTTTGTTAATCCGTTCAATCAGGGGTATTCTATTTACAATTCGTATGTCGATTTACTACTACATTAGCCACCTAACATGCACATATGAAACCATCAACTCTCATCCATTGGAAGAGCCAGATTGAACTTGCGATCGCAATTACCCACGACGACCCATATGGTTCGCTTAACCTTAAAAAAGTAGCCGCGCTACTTAATGAAGCCGAGGATAATTTCGGTCACAAATTTTCTCTCTTCCAAGGAGAATCATTTACAACCTATAACAGACGTAGGCGAGTAGAAGCCGCTGCCGGAGAACTAAGGCATAGCGGATATACTATTACAGATATTGCCGACAGATGGGGTTATACCAAAGCCAGTTTCACCAGGGCATTTCGTGACCTATATAATGAAACTCCCTCCTCCTTCAGAGACAAAAAATACATCTGGAATGAAGAACATACTTTATACAGAACCCAAATCATTACCTCCCCACATCAACACTATCTGAATAGTATGATCTTTAATCCGGATAATACAATCGACATTCAACTCCCCCACAGCGTACTTTATTACAATATTCTGCCCGGGGAAGGCGATCCTATTAAAGAACTGATGCACTATTACAAGATGTACCAGCAACAACATCAGGGAATCAAAGATACGCTGATGCTCGACGGAACAAAGGTAATACTAGGTACATTGGATGTAGTTCCCGTAACTCCCTATCACAAAATGAAAATGTATATTGGCATAATGGTTCCTAAATTATACCTCTACGATGCCACACATATACAAATTCAACGGAGCTTCCAGGATCACTTCAGATTACATACCAAACATATGACTGGCGGTCATTTTAAAAAAATGAAAGTACCAATGAGCTATTCACAAGCCGGATTGCCCATGTACCAGTTCATCAATAATTCATGCAGGGAAGGCATATTTAAAATGAGCAGCAATCATTTCTTTATGTCGGCATTTACAGAAAACTCCTGTGAAGTGTATATTCCCTGGCTGAAATACTACTAACTTAACTATGGTAATTACACATCTCGATCATCTGGTTCTCACCGTACACGATGTAGACCAAACCTGTGAGTTCTACTCCAACATCTTAGGCTTTGCAGTTATCACCTTTGGAGATAACCGCAAAGCCCTCCAATTCGGTAATCAAAAAATAAATCTGCATCAATACCGGCACGAAATAGATCCTAAAGCCGCCTATCCTACTCCAGGCTCGGCCGACTTATGCTTTATTGCTGCCACACCAGTAGAAGAAGTACTGAAGGAATTAATGTTGCACAATGTGGAGATGCTGAGTGGGATCGTAGAGAGAACCGGCGCTGTGGGAAAAATTAGATCCGTGTATTTCAGAGATCCGGATGGGAATTTGCTGGAAGTAAGTAATTATGAATAAAAATCAAGAAGGATGCAATACATCCTTCTTGATAATATTTAAGGTTTCAAATTAAACGAAGATAACTTTGTTGGAATCCAGATCTCCATTTCTCCCTGGCCCCTATTGGCCCAGGAGAAGTAGGGAATAGCAGTAACCGTTTGTTTTTCTGTAGTGATAGATTCTCCATCTGCCGCAAGCTTAACTACCGGTACTGTAGCTTTCAGGGTAACAACTCCATTTAATAACCCTGGGTTCATTTCTGCCTTAAACGCAGTTTGCTCGGGTACAATAATATTCTTAACCTGTCCATTATTATCTATATGTTCCAAACAATACACCAATGGTCCTCTTTGCAAAGCAATCCTGTTTTTATTCTCTTTTATTTTATCGATAGCGGCAACCTTTCTAACCTCCATCGGTAAGTTGAGGGTGATTACATCCCCCTTCTTCCAGGTACGGTTAATAACGGCATAGCCTTTATCCATACTATATTCTACATCCTTACCATTCACTTTAATCTTATAGCCATCCGAAATCATATCCTTAAAATAATAAGCAGAACCTGGTGTTACTACATTCTGCGCCCAACCCGGAATCCGAAGGTGCAACGGAAATCGAAAAGTCCGTTTTGGGCTCACCGTTATATTCACATTCCCCTCCCAAGGGTAATTCGTTTGTTGCTGAATATAAACATTATTATTCTTCAACTGAAGATTAGCCGTACTTCCCACGAACAGATTAACCCATATATCCTCATCAGTTTTAGCATACACATAATCTCCTACCGAAGCCACTAACCTGGATATATTGGAAGGACAACAAGCAGTGCCAAACCACTCCGACCTGGAGTGCTGCCCACTGCTCGACAATGGATTGCCATAAAAAAAGCGATCGCCACTCAGCGAAAGTCCATCTAATGCTCCGTTATATAAACTACGCTCCAATACATCTATATACTTAGCATCGCCCGTTAACCCATTCATACGCTGATTCCAAAATACCATCCCCACCGATGCACAGGTTTCGCAATAGGCATGCTCGTTAGGCAAATCATAATTTTCCGTAAACCCTTCGTTATGCCCCGACGAACCAATCCCTCCTGTCAGATACATATTCCTATGTACCACATCTTCCCAAACAGCTTCCATTGCCGTCATATAACCACTATCCTTCAACGCCGCCCCAACATCTGCCGCCCCGGTATACAAATACATAGCCCTTACCGCATGCCCGGTTATCTTTCTCTGCTCCCTCACCGGAACACTATCCTGACAATACGCAGCATTTTTCCAGTCATCCCAAATCACTCCTCTCCCATATTTATGCCCCCTCTGCTGCAAAAACCAATCGGCCAACGTCAGATATTTCTTATTCCCTGTAGCCTTATACAACTTTACCAAAGCCAACTCTATCTCCTCATGCCCCGATACCCAATGCCTGTTCTGCTGCCTGAAAGTAACATCTATATGATCGGCCATCCTTGTAGCCACATCCAACAACTTCGTTTTACCCGTTGTATTATAATACGCCACCGCCGCCTCAAATAAATGACCCGCACAATAATCTTCATGCTTCTCCATATCCGTCCACCTCTTATCTAACCCATTTAGCGTATAAAACGTATTCAAATACCCATCCGGTTGCTGCGCCGCCGCA
The DNA here is from genome assembly GCF_003419895.1 of Chitinophaga silvatica. Classification (GTDB taxonomy): domain Bacteria; phylum Bacteroidota; class Bacteroidia; order Chitinophagales; family Chitinophagaceae; genus Chitinophaga; species Chitinophaga silvatica. The sequence continues at coordinate 394,849 of NZ_QPMM01000010.1, forward strand.
ATCTTATCTATCCACTCATCCGCCGTTTTCTGTAGCTCCGCATCAGGATGGGTTTTTAAACTGTAAGAAATAGCTTCCAATGCCTTGTAAACATCCGAATCATCGAAGTAAATTCCCTCATGCCTCTCTCCCTGCTTCCTGGCCACCTTCTCGAAATTCCTGATCCTCGGAGTTTTAACCTCCGTCTGGTATATACATACCGGCAAAGTAACCCTACTAACCGTCTGCTGCCTGGGTGACCAGAATTGATCGTTGATCGTTACCTGGGAGAAGTTGACCGGTTGCAGCTGCAAGGATTGTGCGGTGGCTTGAGCTGAGATAAAGAGTAGCCCTATTATGAGTTTGTGCATTGGCAAAGTTTCTATCGTGACTGGGTAAGATAGAAAATTTTTGCTGTTATTTATTCTACTTTACGTAGGAAGTTTTTGAAACCACAATAACCTGGTACCGTAGTATATGTCCATAAATAGGTACCCCCAGTTACATAGCCACTTCCCAAAAATTGTGTACAAATTGTAGTATTAAATAATGCTGGAATATATACATTAAAAGTACCGGAACCTTTGTATGCTAATGCTCCTCCGGTTATAGCTAGAACAGCGGCAGATACTAAGGCGAATTTTGCTTTCTTCATAGATTATAGGCGCCTTTATGGAAAAGGCTAAATTTAAATGGTATGATCGGGTTAAATCTAAAAGATTGTAGTGCAAGTCGCTTGCATCTGGTTTTAATATTTAAAAGTGAAGAATTTCTGCAGTAGCTATTAGTATCTTAATCTTATGAAGAAAGTAGCTTTAATATTCTTAATTATTAGTTGCGTTGCAGCTGCGTTGCCAACGATTTATTATATGCCGGCTAAGGAGCATGGTGTATGCACCGTGCGAACTGTAATTTACTATAGTATTTCGCCTGATACATTTGTAAATAGACCGGAGTTGAAAAGGATTAGGTTGGCTACGGAGCCTGGAGAGTGTAGGGAGTATGTGGTTTATGATTGAGATCTAGCATTAAGTGTTTAGGATAAAAATTATTTCTGGCATGCTCTTTTTAAATTTGTAGCTTACCAGCAGGCACTCCAAATACATAGCCCTTACCGCATGCCCTGTTATCTTTCTTTGCTCCCTCACCGGAACACTATCCTGACAATACGCAGCATTTTTCCAGTCATCCCAAATCACTCCTCTCCCATATTTATGCCCCCTCTGCTGCAAAAACTAATCGGCCAACGTCAGATACTTCTTATTCCCCGTAGCCTTATACAACTTTACCAACGCCAGCTCTATCTCCTCATGCCCCGATACCCAATGCCTGTTCTGCTGCCTGAAAGTTACATCTATATGATCGGCCATCCTGGTACCCACATCCAACAACTTCGTTTTACCCGTTGTATTATAATACGCCACCGCCGCCTCAAATAAACGCCCCGCACAATAATCTTCGTGCTTCTCCATATCCGTCCACCTTTTATCTAACCCATTCAGCGTATAAAACGTATTTAAATAACCATCCGGCTGCTGCGCCGCCGCAATCTTATCGATCCACTCATCCGCCGTTTTCTGTAGCTCCGCATCAGGATGAGTTTTTAAACTGTAAGAAATAGCTTCCAATGCCTTGTAAACATCCGAATCATCGAAATAAATTCCCTCATGCCTCTCGCCCTGCTTCCTCGCCACCTTCTCGAAATTCCTGATCCTCGGAGTTTTAACCTCCGTCTGGTATATACAAACCGGCAAAGTAACCTTGCTAACCGTCTGCTGCCTGGGTGACCAAAACTGATCGGAGATCGTTACCTGGGAGAAGTTGACCGGTTGCAGCTGCAGGGATTGTGCGGTGGATTGAGCTGAGATGACGAGTAGCCCAATTATGAGTTTGTGCATTAGCAAAGTTTCTATCGTGACAGGTAAGATAGAAAATTTATTTCAAATTCGAAGACAAGCCGTCTAAAAAGAAGAGACGCCTTTTTCTTTATGTACATCTCTTATCAATAAGATTTATTGATTTTCATTTTGATATTTATTAATTTAGTTTGATTTAAGCTATCTTTTTTCTAAAATTATGCGCTAAAGCCAGTAATGCAGCTTCGATGACTACTTAGTGCATTCCTTTTAGCATAAAATATGAGTTGAAATACTTGTTGTAATCGTTCACCTCGGAACCTATTGATTGTGTTATAATCAGGCTTACTCATCCCACTACGCCACATAAAATGTATATTCTGCCTTAGTGACTCTCCTATTTTACGGCTGCAGTATATATTATTTATAAGCATAAATAAGAACCTTCAGCAACATCCTTGGATGATAGCTACTAGTTCCTACTGCTTTATATCTATGCAATAGTTGGCTGATATCTATCCTTTCAAGTACATCATCTATAACTCGCACTGGATGATGCGTTGCTATCATATCACCTATCTCTGGGGGAAAAGCATCGCCTGATGCTACCCATCGGCTTTAAAGACTACTGAAAGTGTTTTTCCTTTGGGCATACTATAGAAACGAAAAAAAACAATCCCAGGATTTTCCAAACAAAAAGAAGGTGTCCTTTTGAGACACCCTCTCTTCGATGAAAATTGGAAAATCCGTTTACTCCATTCTGCTGATAGATATTTTCTGGCAGGGGCCAGGCGTTTCAATTGCACAAGTAGTTAATGAACCAACTCCTGTAACATACATACCTGCATATGCACCACATATGCTAGCTGTTGAAGTAATTTTTTTATAGACTGTAGGATCGGAAGGTGATTTATAAGCAATCGCACCGCCAATAATAGCAATGGTTGCAGATGATGATAAAATGAATTTTGCTTTTTTCATACAACTATTTTTAAGGTAAAAAATAATAACAATATTTCTATTATTTTACAATACTTCCTAAAGAATGAAAATAGGTTTTAAAGAGATGATAATATTAAAATTAGCTCTAGTTGATCTACCAGAGTAATCTTTAAGCTTATACTACAGTCCAGTAATTGCAGCCATTCAATTCTAACAAAACTGTCTTCAATCGTCTTCCACATTATCTCATTCGAATATTTTAAGATAGTCTCTTTTGTCAGGATAACGAGTAAATTGTAACTCTTCTACTAATCATGGCCTCTATTTAAAACTATGGGCTATTTATTATTCTACTTTGTGAAGAAAATTTCTAAGACCACAATAATCGGGGCGTGTGTTATATGTCCAGAAATAGGTTCCCCCAGTGATATAACCACTCCCTAAAAATTGAGTACAAACTGTTGGATTAAATAATGCCGGAATATAAATATTAAAAGTAACAGAACCTTTATAAGCTATTGCTCCGCCAGCAATGGCTAGAACAAAGGCAGATGCCAAGGCAAATTTTGCTTTCTTCACGGCTATAGGTGCCTTTATAAAAAAGGCTAAATCTAGATGGTTAATATAAAGATAACCAGATCTATTGACTTCTCCGTCGTTTCAAAGGAGAAAAAGTTTAAATAATCGAAAGTTTGAAGTAAATATTTCTTGAATATAGCTTGGTCAAATTTATATTAATAGAGTGCAATTCACTTGCAATTACTAATCTATAAAGAATGGCCAATTTGCAACTCTTCAGTTATTTTCTAAGTTGAAGAATCACAGCAGTAGTCTGTAGTATTTTAACATTATGAAAAATGTAGCTTTAATATTTCTAATTATTAGTGGTATTGCTTCTGCATTGCCAACAATTTATTATATGCCGGCTAAAGAAAATGGTGCGTGCACAGTACAAACCTTAGTGTACTATAGTATTGCACCTGATACTTTCACCAATAGACCTGAATTAAAAAGGATTAAATTGGCCACCGAACCAGGGATATGTAAAGAGTATGTGATTTATGATTGAAAATTGACATTATTTATCTTGGAATCCACAAAAATACAATTTTCATTTCGACATAAACGTTTCATATCCAGCATTCCATCGTGTTATTTTCGAGCTCCAGAATCGTCCGCTGTTACTAGGTATCAGTATTATAAAAATATAGTTCCTTTCTGTAACCCTTAGATTATTTTTCATAATGAAATTCTTGAAAACGAAAATTAGGAAAATTGTATCCCCTCAATTTAGGATTCCCATAGGGATACATTTCTTAATCAAATCCTTCATCTAATTGAAAAGTCAAAAAATATCGATTGTCAGTGTCCATAAAAAAATCCAATTGTAGATTTTTGCTAGAAAAGCTAATCAAAATCTATAATTGTGAAATACCCTGATTTTTAATTAGATAACTTGAATGCATTTAGATTGGTAAAGCAAAAATTAGCCTTGACAACCTATTATGAAGGATGATATGTCGCCATTCTTGATGCATTTCCCATTATATTAATTTTAACTCACCATTCTAATTAATTTATCATTTTACATGGGCTTGAGATATTAATTTCTGTCTATTGTCAATATTGACAATTCCCACTAGGTGATTAATGATCCAATTGTTTGATAACTCGTTTGAATGTCAAACTTATCAATAGCTGTATTCAGTACTCCTAGGTTGTATTTTCTACGAAATTTAAAGGATCACCACGGTACACAATTAGCTGATCTCTAAAGATTATCAGCATATACGTCGTGAAGACAGACACATGAATATTTTAAATTTGCAAGCAGATTGATATAGAATATATGCTCACTTGCCATGTGCAGATATTACAGTAGGTAATTATATACAATACGCACCTTTATAGTTTTATGAATAAAGAAGCCTGTCATTTTTCGACAGGCTTTAATTTTATTTGAGAATTTTTGCGATGGCCGTTTTTTGGTGTTCATCGTTTAGCTTGAACCACAAAACAGCTTTCATCACATCTTGATCTTCAAAGTAGTCTTTCGTAGACCAATTAAGTAGAAAATCTAACGCTAAGTTCATGTCGCTTGCCTCTTTCGGTGTGAGTTTTTGTTTAACCCCATTGAATACAGATTTAGCGTTCATTGTCGCCCGGTTCGCTTCATTTAGGAATAAAGCAATCTTTTCTGGATCAGAGTACTTCATGGCGGATTTTATCATTGATTGCGCCGTTATATATTGATCGTAAAAAGATAGCCCCTTAGCGTTTTGAGCAAATGAAAGGGAACATACTAGCAATAGTACAGGAACAATAGAAAAAACCTTTTTCATTTAAATTGTTAGTTTTCTTCACTGCCCCGCGTGAAGGGGTTACAAAAAATTAGCGTGGGGCATTTAGCTAATGGTAAGAAGGTACTGGTATACCTATGGCCCAAATAACTAAAGCCCACGCATTGCGTGAGCGTTAAGTCTATTTAGTGGGCCGTTTGAAAGATTACCAGTTTTTCTTACCCGAAATAGCTAACCGCTAATATTTTCTATATGTTAAATTACTTTTCGTCCTTTTTGTCTTCTTCCTTATCGTCCTCCTTTTTCTTTGGTTTTTTCTTTATTGGCGGAGTATTTAATGCCAATAAAAGCAAAGTGTCGAACGACTGATTGTTTGTTATTATAACATCAGGCATGTTTTTTACTTCTTTCTTCTTTGGCTTTTTGCCCATAATTCACTGATTTTCAAATAAACACGTATACTCCTTTTGCAGCCTTTCAGCCGGAAAAAACAAAAATAGCATAATTAACCGTATTTGAAAATTCCTACGTATCGGGAAAATAGCCAGTTATGTCAATATTTTTTACCCTTATTTTGGAACATTTCAAAAGTTCCGTAAATCGTACCTCAATACACTTTTTCCGCGTGTTATACTTAAACTCAAACTCTCCGCAATAGTTATCTAAATATTTCCGACTAGGGCGATGATAAATGCCCCGGATTGATCTTTTCAATAGTGACCATGCCCCTTCTAATGAATTTACATGGGCATCGCCGTTTACATACTCTTTTATTCCGTGCTGTACTACTTTATGGATGTAAAACTTGTTTAACCCGTTATACGCCCTAAATTCATCTGACATTATTGTACTACCTCTTACAACATTCCCGCAAATTAATCCCTTTAATGTTTTTCCGTTTACTTTCCCTACCGGCATGATTCGTAACGTTCCATTTCGTTCTAACATACCAAAAACAGGTGTTTTATGTTCTGCACCGCGACCGCGTTTAGAACCTCTCCGTTTCCCTCCTACATAAGTTTCATCTACTTCTACAACTCCCCGTAACTTTTTTAAAACGGCCTTGTTGTTTAACATCTCTCTAATCTTATGTGCAAGGTACCAAGCGGATTTCTGCGTTATTTTCAATTCTCGCGCTAATTGCAAAGAAGAAATACCCTTTTTATTCGATGATAATAGGTACATAGCAAGAAACCATTTTCGAATTGGTAAGTTACTACTTTCAAATATAGTTCCCGTAGTCACGCGGAATTGCCTTTTGCATTCTACACATTTATATACAGGTCTGCTTTGATATTCGTAAATTTTCGTGCTTTTGCAGTGTGGACATTCCGGAACACCTTTCCACCTCAACTGTTTCAAATACTCTCTACAATCTTCATCGTCCTTAAACTGATCTAAAAACTCTATTAAAGAGGTAAATTTTTGCGTCAAATTATAGCCGATTTATACAATAAAAATACGCAAAAGTCAGGGTATTTCAAAGACAGTGTAAGGGTTTAAACATTTGATATTCATTTAATTATCATAGTTATTAAAACAATGGTCTATAAAACGATTAAAAACCTCATCCCCCATCCCCTTTTTTAAATCATCAAATGATATTTTTTTGTCATTTGATATTGGGAAAGTAATAGAAAGTAATTTGGCATCTTTATTCGTATTCAGCCAATAGGCTGTATCTCCCATTACGCTGCCAGATTTCTCAAACTTCTGCATTTGTAAATATGCCTCAACTATCTCTATATCTGCGTATAGACTTATAAGTTTATTCATTTCAGGAACCACTATTTTTACTTTCGTGGCCTTTAAAAATACATAATTTTCAAGGTTAAATTTTGTCGTAAATATAGAAATTAGGCTCCCTTCCCCAAATAAGGGGGTAGGACGCAACAAATTATCTTTATGTACCCAACCTATTCCTTTTAGGTATTCGTTAATTACGCGGCTATCCAACAGTTTGTGAAGCTCTTGGATATAATAATTTCGAAACGAGAAATTTATGCTTTCGGGGTCTATGCTCTCTAAGTGTAGACCAATTTCTGGGCAATATATACCAATATTGTTGTCCTGTTTATTCCGATAGTATATAAAATTTGCGTTGATTATCATAGCTCGTAAATTAAAAAGCACACCAATTACGATGTGCCTTAGTTTATAAATATTTTGTAAATTTTAGTTTACTCCGTCGTTAGGTGCGGATAGTATATAATTGCGTTACAGTATTTTACTGATAAGCTCATTCCTGCAGTAAGATTATTGATGCACAGAGTAATAGCAAATAACTACTATCTTTTGCATTAAAGGAGATACCAACGTTATATACTATAAAATAACCATTCAGGGCGGGATAATTGAGAAGCGCAAATAAAGTACCATTGGATTTTGCTATCCTAAATCATTTAGGTGAATGGATGTAAAAGGAATAATTATTACTCAATCCTCAAATCTCTTATTATACAAATGTTTGCCTATAGCAAAAAAAATATAATAAATTAAGCATATATCCTCAAACTAGTAACTTAATGATCGATAATAACGCGATAGTAAACTGATCTAGCCTATTTTTACGGACACTAAGTTAAGTTTGCAAATCTTAATTTGGATCATAGGTCACAGAGAAAGACTTACAATAAAGGATTTAAAGAAGAAGCCGTAAGTCTGGTAATAGATTCTGGAGTAACGCAGATGGCACATGACTTATGTATCCATCAGAATATGATGTATATATCAAAGTGTCAATAACTGGACAGAATCCAGTAGTGCTAAATAAAGTATATACCTTAAGGAAAATACAAACTAAAAAAACATATCAGTTCTGAAACTTCTCAAGGGAGTAAGACTCTACTGCATTTTAGTTGCAATGAATTTATTGAAATTGTAAATTCAGTAAATCTATTGCATGAAAATTCCTTACTTAATTTTTTTAGCACTAATATATATAAATGTAAAGGTTCAAGGACAACAAATAATAACTGGGCATATAATCGATAACGAAACACTAATTCCTTTACCTGGTGCATCTATTCAATTTTATAGATCAATAGATTCTGTAAGGATAAAAATAACAAGTACCGATTCAAATGGTAAATTTCACATTGATAGTGTTCCTGCATTTCAATTATACATATTGGTAAGTTATTTAGGTTATGAGAACAAAATGATCGAAATTTCAAACAACAAATATCCATCTTTGATTGCTTTAAAGAGACTCCAATATAATCTTAGTGAGATAAAAATAATAGGACAAAAAAATCCAATTACTGCTCAAAAAGACACAATATCTTTTGATCCAACTTTTTACAAACTTAATGAAGAGGCAAATCTTGCCTCTATTTTAAAGAAGTTCCCTGGATTTAGGTTCTCTAGTGATGGGCAAGTTACTTATTATGGAAAAAACATTGATAAAATAATGATCAACAACCATGTGTATTTCGGTAATGATATCAAGACTGCCTTAAAAAACATATCGGCTGATTTAATAAGTAAAATTCAATTAATAAACAAATACACAAGTGAATTACCTTCTTCCGAAGACTTAACAGAACCGGAAAAGATATTAAACATTGAAATAAAGAACAATAAAAGGAATAAATTTCTAGGAGATGTTAAAGGCTCAATTGGAGAAAAAGGTAGATTTAGTTCACAGCTACAAATTAATAGATTTGGGGTAAAAAATAATTTAACTCTCTTTATATCAGGTAATAACTTAAATGGGTACCTAGACGGTAATTATAATAGTGGACAACTAATAAGGAATTGGGAAGGTGGAGTTGGTTCTGGAGGAAGCTTAAGCCAAAAGACAAAGCTTGATTTCAATTATAAATATGGTAATACTTTAACAAAATCTGATCAAAAGGTTAATAGAGAATATTTATTCAATGATAGTAGCTATTTTTATAACCAAGAAATTAAACAAAACGGAAACATACAATATAATTTAGCAAACCTTCAATTTCAATACACTCTTGATTCTACAACTGAAATTTCCATTGTAAATAGTACCAACATTGAAAAAAAACAGCAAGCTAACAACACTACTTATCAATCATTAACTTCTGAGCTGAATGTCGTCAATTCAGGTTCTTTGTTTAGTAATAATACAAGCACCAAATATTCATTATTAAACTTTATTAGCTTAAATAAAAAGTTTAATAAACTAGGAAGAACAGCAACATTTGTGTATTCGTATGAAACAAGTAAAGGTAAATTAAACAATTACAGTATCACAGACAATATAATAATAGACTCTTACGAAAAGAAAACAAACCTAAAAACTAATCAATTCTCGTTAGATCATAGTTCATTAGAGAAAATCCACATAAACTTCAACTTCAACGAACCACTAAACAAATCAATCAACCTAACTATATACGGAGGATTAAATTTCGATAACAGTCCTACATTAAAAAATACATTTAATTATGATTCGATCACAAATTCTTATAAAAACATTGATGACAGCCTTAGTATATCATTGAAAAACAGATCTAAATCCCAATACTTTAGTTTATATTTCAAAGGTGTTCTCAACAAATTAGCTTTTACTTTTGCAGCCAGATATATATCTATTAACATGACATCCTTAACAAAAAAATCAAATCTTAAATCTCAATACTCAATTCTTACCCCATCTGGACTCATAAAATATAATTTCAATAACTTCAAATCAATTGCTATTAATTATGACGGAGGGTCTACTATCCCATCCTTTTCTCAGCTAAATCCAATTCCTGACAATTCAAACCCAACTTTAAAAAGAGAAGGAAATCCTAATTTAAAAGTTGGATTTAGTAACAATTTCAAAGTATCATACTCATTTCAGGATTTCTCACAACAAAAGGCCACAATTATTTCCTGGGATGTTTCATTGAAGAACAATCAAATAGTTGAAGGAAATTGGATTACAAACTCAGGTAATCAAATTATTGTTCCTTACAATGTAGATGGAATTCAAAATTATTCACTAAATATTATTAATAGTATTCCAATTAAGAAAAATATTGCTCAATTAGAGTCTTCATCCAAAATTCAGTATAGCATCAATGCATTCATTATAAATAACTATAAAGAATCTAATAAAAGCATTTCATTCGATCACAATACGAATATAAAAGTCTTTATTGAGAAAAAAGCTGACCTAAATATTGATGGTAGTATTCAATATTCCCATATCACAAGGGAGAATCAATCAGGAATTTCAACAAACCTATTAGCCTACAATATAAATATGGAGAATAATATATTTCTACCATTAAATTTATTTTTAAACAGCGGATTTTACTATTCCAATCTCAACAATGGGAACAGCAATATCCATACATTCACAACAAACCTTTCGATTTCTAAAGAAAAATTATATAACAATCATTTAATCTTAAAACTACAAATTTTTGACCTTTTCAACCAAAATACCGGAAATAAAAGAAATATTGGTATAAATTATGTTGAAAATATAAATTCAGTTACATTTGGCCGAATGATATTAGTTAACTGCATTTTAAAAATGCGCTGAAAAACATTTACAAACATTTTAAGTTCAGTTACAATAAGTCCTCATATTTCTTTTCCAATTGTAATACCCTTAATTTTTCCGACAAAAATTCTGCACTGATACCCCACTTTCAACTTGCTTCAACGCAAACACAATTTGTGCTTCTCTGAATTTGGATTTTCTCATGTCAATTCCCTCTTTTTAAAATTATAAACAATTGCTTTTTTCTCTAGTTTAATTTTTGGTCAAAACGTCAAATACTCTTAAAAATTAATTTTACTGAGTGTTTATAGCACTTTATATGTCTAAATTTACAATTAGATTTATTCTGTATCAACTAAAGTACTTGAGCATTAATTCTCAACATGCGTACATAACTAAATTCCTTTGATATATTTACATAGATAATATTTCTAGATACTTTATTCCAAATTCTAATATTTAATCTAATTATTGCGCAATGAGATGGTGTATACCCATCAATGGAAAAGCCGAAAACCATCATAATAGAGTAGGCAAAATTTTATCCTCTTAAATTTAGCCTTTTAATAAAGGTATTCGTTATGAAACAAGCAAAATTTGCGTTAGCAGCTACAACTGTTCTAGCAATTATTGGTGGAGCAATTGCATTTAAAGGTGAAACTACAAAAACTATTTACACAAAAGCAAACAATGCTACTACTTACTGTAGCGTACTTTTGGGCACTGGATTTATTACAGGTGTCGGTACTATGTATTCCTTTGCCTCAGTAGTAGCGGGTTCATGTAATTATAAATTGTTTATATCAAAGCTAGAATAGTGATTTATTCTCTATTAATATTAAGAAAGAACTAGTTTAGTACACTAGTTCTTTCTCTGTCACCTCCACAACTTTTATTTTGTTTGTAGATCCAACTTCAATTTTTCTAAAACCGATTTTTTAAACTGTAAAAATGATAGACGATAGAAATGATAGTTAATGTAATATTATTGTACTTAAACTTTATGCTTTTGTAGTTAAAGGCATTTATTATTATGAAATATTCAAAAATATTATTATTCACCACTACAGTTGTTTCAATTATTGGTGGGGCAATAGCTTTTAAAATGCCCGGATCACCTAATATTTATACAAGAAATCTTTACACAACTACGAGGTGCGATCAATTCTTAGGAGCAGGATACTCAGTTGGAATTGGTTACTTGTATACATTTTCTACAAATCCAGGGGCATGTATTTATCGAAGAAGCATTTCGAGATTAGAATAGTATATGTAAGAAAAACTATGAGAAAATAGACTCATAATATTAACGTTTCAAATAGAATTCGACTATTTAGTTTCCAAGTCACACATCTTGCGCGCATCATTCACCCCATACCAGCATGCTTTGTCTTCAAATTGTAAACAGTAGTCTCACTAAAACCAAGTTCAGAGCTAATTTCTTTAGTAGAGTTAGCTCTCTCCTGATTCAGGATTGTTAATTCTCTTTTTAGGTTAAAGTTCAATTTGGTGACTTTCTTCTATGATTAGACTATCTCCAGAATTAAATATTGTTTTTCGAAACTCATAGTTAATCTGTATAGAAAAGAGTTAATCCATTTTTTAAGATCAACTCTTTTCTATTACATGGAGACTAATTCACTTATTATCTATTTATTCTTGTTTGGAGATATAATATTTAAAAGAACAAATACCTGGAACTGTAGCAAATGAAGTGAGAACACCCAGTCCAGTAATATATCCAGTTCCAGATAATTTAGTACAGCTTATTATGGTATTACTAACTTTCGTATAAATGGTTGTTGTACCATCACCTCTCAATGCTGTTACTCCACCAACAACAGCAAGAACGGTAGTTGCTACCAATGCAAATTTGGCCTGTTTCATAATTATGAATGCCTTTTTCAAAAAAGGCTAAATTTATTAGGTAAATTGCCTACTCTTTTATAATGGTTTTCGGCATCTCCATATTTTAAGTCGACCTATCAAATCTCGTAATAGACTAAAATATTTATTTGTTAAATATGTAAAGAGAATAAATTATACCCAGCTAAAAATAATACAAGTGTATTGACCTATAGTTCTGGACATTGAGTTTATATTATTAAAGTTGCAATCTGATTGCTAAATTCAAATTCTGTTCAGTAATATTTAGCTCAATGGTGAGTATTGTTCCTCCTTATTAGACCATTTTTTTATGTACTAAATATTTCGATTTGCCTGTATTACATAATCAAAACTTCTTGAAGATGAACTAATTTGCACTTTAACGATGAAATGTAGCTTTCCATCACTACATATTCTCAACAATTTCCCTTTCGGTTCATACTGCTTTTAATTTAAGCACATATTACGAGCATATTGATTAAGAATAATAGCCTATAAACCCATAGATCATAATGATGAATTACCCCTTCCGGTGGCTATCTGGAGGATATCGCCATTTTCAATGCCCATAGAATCATTTTGTCTTTATTTGTGGAACTGTTACACTGTGGAAGAAAAGATTGAATTTAACAGCTAGGTAAGGCCATCTGCCACAGATTAGGATGTATGTAATATAGCTAACCTCTATATGATGATTATACAGGTATAAAAGTCTTTATTAAGTGGATTCTCCAAGACAAGAAGGGTCATGAAGAGCATGAGTCGTATCTTTTATCAAAAATCTTCAAATCTAATTGTATCATGATATCACACTACTACTTCTCATACTTTATATGTTATAGGTCTTAATCTCTTTGTAGATTCTGCGGCTAATATATATTATTCCTCACCATAGTAAAAAGTATTTACCATAGTTAAACGTCTACGATGTGCTACTCTTTTTAGGTTTACTATACGTATCTTTCATTTATGTACTAGTACGACATTTCAATACTCGACATAATACCGCTGTTTTGAATTGCTCCCCAAATTTTGCACTCACTGTATATCTTTTCTAAAAAGATTTAGAAAGGTATCCGCCGTCATTTTTTGTATTTCAACTTCTCCTTTTAAACTTGTATTTTTCCTCTTAGAGTTTAGACATCTCTGGATATGTAACTAAACAGTAAAAGAAGATAAGCTATAGCAAAAGAGCTGATCTTAAATAAGACCAGCCCTTCATTGTAAAATACTACTCTTGTTTTGAAATTAATACCTTATTTACACATGGTCCAGCAACATTACTTGCAAATGAATACAGTGTGCCTGCACCTGAAATATATCCAGTACCTAAATATACTGTACAACTAGTAGCAGTAGGTGTGGCCTTTGTGTAAATGGTTCTTGATGTTTCACCTTTAAATGCAACTGCTCCACCAATAACTGCGAGAACAGCTGTAGCTGCTAATGCGAATTTTGCTTGTTTCATAACAATTATCGCCTTTATATAAAAGGCTAAATTAATAGGATAAAAATATGGCCTACTCTTTTATAATGGTTTTCGGCTTCTCCATTGATAGAGTACTATCTATCATTATTGCGCAATAACTTAATACCAATGATGATACATCACATTATTCATAGAGTTAGGAATAATTTCCTAAATTGTATAAATAATTAAAATCAGTTCTAAATAATAGAAGAAAACCATTACATAATTTGATTACTAATAATACAATCTCTACTTAATGCATTAGGGAATTAAAAATTATATATTCTAAAAATAACCTAATCAGATTGTATAAATAATCAGTGAGATATAGTGTATACAATAACAAATATTTATTATTCTAACCTATTAATATAACCTCGTCGGTCACATATACCAGGAACATCAACACAGAATGTGTATGTTGTAGCTCCTATAGCAGCAGTTGTATAATAGCCAGGCAAAATGCTGTTACAATAGGGAGATGTTACAGTGGTCTTGGTATAGATCATATATGATCCAGGAAATTTATAACCAATAGCTCCTCCAATAATAGTTAGAACACTAATAAGTACTAACGAAAGTTTAGCTTTTAACATAATTTAAAAATCTTTTATACAAAAAAGGATAAAATTAGTTTATAGTAGCCTAATCGTTTCTAATGATTTTCAGTAGCCCATTATTTCAAACTGCGGTACTCTTTACATTTCTTTCTTAATACTATGAGTGAAAAAATTTCTAATATTAAACTAATCTCGCTTTTACAGTTTGAATAATAACTCAAATTTATAACTAGATGGTGCTATAGGCATTCAGTCGATGAAAAAGATTACTATAAACTAAACAAAGTTTTTAAATCAATTTGAAAACATCAAAGTATTGATTTTAGCATATTTTGATGGACACTAAGTTAAGTTTGAAAATCTTCAGTATTTATGCCAAAGAGGAAGACGTACAACATATAATCAAAGAAAGAAGTCTTACGTCTGGTAGCAGAATCCGGAGTAACGTAGGTGGTTCATGACTATGGTATTCATCCAAATATTTTTTAAAAGGAAACATCAATCTGAGGGAATCACTGTTAAAAATTGCGTTGGTTTATTGTGTGTTCAAACAAACTTAAGGATTAGAGTTAAAAAGACGACCCTTTGGAGATTTTGGTTGATCAAATTATATCCTTACTTGATGAATTTAGTTATGAAAATTTAAGTTTGACGAGGTTTTATTATTTCTATGTAATCAGCTGCGACCATTTATAATTGGTGTAAACTCTATTTAAATAAGAAATCGGTTAATAATAATTGTCTCAATTGAAACTATCTCATAAACTGTGTAAATCATAAAATCGGGGATTGTCTCCGATTTTTAACTTTAAAGGATATACAGTTTTATGAAGACAGAAGAATTTTTATCAGATGACTTTCTGAAGCAGTTTAAAACAGCCGATCAGCTAAACGACTTTCTTGCCCAGATTCAGAAGCGAGGCATAGAAAAGATGCTGAAGGGCGAGCTGGATAGCCATTTGGGCTATGACAAGCATGGTGCCAATAGCCGCAATGGCTACCGTAGAAGAAAATTAAGACCAGCTATGGTGAATCAGAGATAAAAGTTTCCAGAGATCGTGATGCCAGTTTCAATCCTATGATCGTTCCTAAACGTGAAGGGATCGCTCAGGGCATAGAAGAGGTAATTGTGTCTTTTTATGCCAAGGGAATGAGTGTGTCCGACATCGAAGATCAAATAAGAGAAGTTTACAAATTTAATGTTTCCACTGCAACGATCAGTCGCATCACCAACCGGGTGGCAGAAGATATTGTGGCCTGGCAAAATCGGCCATTAGAACCTGTTTATCTCATAGTCTGGATGAATGGTATTGTGTTTAAGGTACGGGAGAATAGCAAAGTAGTGAATAAAACCGTTTATATCGCTGTGGGGCTAAAGCAAGATGGCCTCAAGGAGGTTCTGGGGATGTGGCTGAGCAAAAATGAATCTGCTGCTTATTGGATGACTGTACTTACTGATCTAAAGGCGCGTGGTCTGGAAGATATTCTAATAACGGCCACCAATAACCTTAATGGCTTTACACAGACCATCAAATCTGTGTTCCCACAGTCTGCCACTCAGGTTTGTGTCATACATCAGATACGTAACAGTTGCCGCTATGTGGTCTGGAAAGATAAAAAAGAGTTTACCACCGATATGAAGGATGTTTACGCAGCTCCAACCAGACAAGCTGCCATGGGTGCTCTTGATGCCCTGGATGTTAAATGGAGTGCCAAGTATGCATATACCATCAGAAGCTGGCGCGAAAACTGGGAGGAACTCACTGTCTTTTTTGACTTCCCACTGGAGATCAGGCAGTTCAACTACACAACTAATCTCATCGAAAACCTGAACGGGAAAATCAGAAAGTATACTAAAAACAAGCTGTCTTTCCCAAATGATGACGCAGTGTTGAAATCTGTGTATCTGGCTTTACGGGAAGTTTCAAAAAAATGGACCATGCCCATTAGAAACTGGGGCATGATCCTTAATCAGTTCTTAACTATATTTGATAAAAGGGTGAGAATATAATTATCAATTTGACTCCCCGGTTTTAAAGTTTACACACTTAGTGAGACAGTTTCTTTCGGGAGGAGGTTTTGGATGTCTTTTGCTTTTCTTAGATTAAGAAAGCCCCAGTTATTAACTAACGCATGGATTGGGATAATTAATAATCACAGAGCACATCAATTATTGGTATATAAATCTCCCATGGATTTTCTCCTCGGGAACCATAAACAATTTATTTTCCAACCGGTAATAAAGATGATAGATTTGAATAGCCCCCTGATAACCGTTACCATTTAAAAAAAGTTTTCACATGGAATATACTATTTATTATGGTAATCAAACATCTACGATGGGCTTTTTCCATCGATTTTTACATACTTTTCTCGTAAAATAAGAACTGTTACTACACTTGAATACTCAACATAATACCGCAGTTTTATGTGCTCCTACAGTATCGCAATCACTGTGTAAATTTCCTAGAGCGATTTAGAAAGATATCCACCGCTTTTTTCATTTTTTCAATTTTTCTTTTAAACGTATGCTTTCATTTTGATGTTCAGACAACTCTGGAACTGTAAAGTTACCTTCTCGGGGAAGGTTCCACCCTTTTGTTTCTTTAATTGATGCTTCCTCATATATAACATATTAAGATATATACCCAATTTATGTGATATCTGCGTTACCTCCATTCTGTTGCTAAGCGTATAGCTTCTTCTTTAAATTCTTTGTTGTAAGTCATTCATAATGATAAATGTATTATATTAAGATTTTAAAACTTAACTTAATGTCCATCATCTAGACTAGATTAAGGCCACATTAGCTATTATTAGCAACCTAAGAAGGTTAATTATGATACCCCCTTCTTAAGTACTAAGAATACAACAATAAATCATTTTAACCTGTTGGAACATCCACATATTTCCTCATTATGGAATACGATTAAATGAATCTAAACCATATCCATTTCCTATTTTATCAGACCCTAGCAAGTCAGGTACTGTCATCCACTCGGGAGGTAGAGCGCCCTTTAAATAATAATCAAAGAATTGCTTCATTCTAATTGCAAAATCATGATTTGCACTACCAGATAAAGTATGATATTGATTTGCATACTCAAGCATCCAAATTCGCTTATTTAACCTCTTTCCTGCTAGAAAAAGTTCAACAGCGTTATTAAACGGAACTGTTGGATCTTGTGTCGTATGCATCAAAAGCAATGGGGTAGTTAATTTATTTGCACTAAACACCGCTGAGTTTTCAATATATAGATTAGGATTCTCCCATAACGTACTACCAATTTGGTAAGCCCCCCCTTCAAATTGAGGTTGCTTTATATCTCCATCATTGATACTATTATAACCACTTACCATATCACTTAAGCCAGACGCCGAACAGGCAGCTGCAAATATGTTTGTGTGAGTCACAATATAATTTGTTGTAAAACCACTAAAGCTACATCCCTGAACTCCCATTCTATTCTTATCAACATATTCTTTCTTTGATAAAAACTCAGCAGCTGAAGTCACCGCATCCATTGCATTCTTTCCAGTCTCTCCTTTACTAAAATAAATATCAGGCGTAAAGACAAGATATCCACTGCTTGCATAACCAGGTATATCAATTGTACATCCAGGGCACTCTTTAGGAATTATGAAAGAGTTCAAGTTGTCAGACGATTTTCTATAATAGTAAAAAATGACTGGATACTTCCTTGTTGAATCAAAATTCCCTGGTTTATACAATATACCCTGCAGTTTATTACCTTCTTTCGTTGTCCAATTAATCAATTCATTTGTCGGCCAATTAAACTTTCTTTCTGGATAATTTTCGGTCACTTGTGTAAAAGATTTAAAATCTTTAGTAACATAAAAATTTAGGGAACTTTGCGAAGTCGATTTTCCTACCAAGTAAATATCTGCCTTTTTTGCCTTAGTCGGCAAAATCCATGAACTTGACACAACACTTCCATAACCTGCTGGAGTAAAAGGTATATAATACATTGCTTTATCCATTGTTAATAAAACTGGCTCATCCTTAGAATTGTAATTTCTTTTATAGTAAAATCCATTTTCTTTACTAATACAATTAAATGCTGAAAATAAAATAGGCTGATTTGCTTTAAGAATAGTTTTTTCAGGTATAAAAGTTTGGTTAAAAAAAATCGGGGTAAATTTAATCTTATTCTTTCTTCCAATCCCATTAGTAATATTTAAAGGTAAATATTCATTTAAGACACTTACTTTCCATAGATCAAACTCATCCTGAATAAAAGCACTTCTCTTATCATCAGCCCATCCAACTACGCGTGGATAAAGTCCAAAAACATCATAGTCATTATTTTCTGCTCTTCCCCAATTATTATTCGCCGTAGCAGTAATATTTCTTGAAATACCTGTAGCAACTTCATATGAGAAAAAATTTCCATTGTCATTATAAATAAAGAATTCTTTATCTGGGGAAGGATAAGAAACCCTAAACAAAGAATCTAGATACTTATTCGGAGTGACTAATGATTCTTCATGATATGGTGAAAAATTATTTTCCTTAATTGAATAATAATAGAATCGTGATTTTTCAACTTCTTTTGATTTAATTGGTAATATTCCATCTTTATAACTCCATATTGTCAACTTAAACATATCGAGATCTTTCTTCTTTGGTTCAATTTTTAGAGGTTTTATATTCACTAATAAAGAATCGGAATTTAAGGTGAATTGGAAAATATCAGTAACCGATGAATCATGTAGATTAAAGGTACTACTTTTTATTACCCTTGGCATTAAAGTTCTTAATGGAATAACACAAATATTATTTACTTCTTCTGAGTCCTTAAGTATACAAGCGACATTATATTCCCTAATATCAAAAACAAGTGGAGAAATGTCTTTAGATCTAATTAGTTCTTTTGCATTCACCTTACCTCTTTCAATATACTTAACGGAAACAATTTGTTCAACTGAATCTAATCTCACTTTGACTATTACATTCATATTTTTTGGTAAATAATAATACTCCAAAACTTTACCAATATTTATTATCTTATTATTTATATTTTTTTCCAAATCAAGTTGACAAATATCCATAGGATTAGATGACAACTGATACATAATAATATTTTTATTTTCAACATCAGGAATATTATATGAGTTAACAATTAATGATTCATTTCTATCTGTTCCCAACCAAAAAAAATTCAAAGTATCGTTTACTACATTCAACAAACATTTATCATCATTCAAGAAAAAAACATCTCCGTTCTTGAATTCCTTATGCCAATTACTATTAATAGACTTAACAACTATAATCTTGTCTTTCGATTCTACTTTTTGAACTTCGTACTTTAAATACTCTCCATTATTTGTCAAATAAGGATTCTGAAGCGCTGTCCACAACATATAATCTTCACGATTAATATTATTGCTCTGAGCCTTTGCTATTCCACAAAAGCAGATATAATCAAAAAGAAAAAATATTAAAGTAGTTCTAATAGATAAAAATAGATAACTCGTCATGTCTATAGAAATTGAGGTTTAATAATACATTATTAATGTAATACACATTAATAAGACAAGTAGTACTAAAAATTAGTAGGACTAGTTACAATAAATAAATACTAATATTCAAAACGATTCTATAAAAAAGAGAATACACACTCTATTTAGAAACTAAACTATTTTTGGTCACCTATTCATTTTTTTGAGCAAAGCTCACAGGAAAAGGGATCCCAATGATTTATTTGGTCTTTCATCATCATTATCCAAACACTAGGACTTACACATTTCCTAAACCTCTGACAGGCCATGGAAAATGTAGGCAGCTAATATTCCTCCTCTTATTGTGCCATTTTTTCCTTCTATGTATGCATTTTGCATAGACCTACCAGGTTGTATATACTGTAATGTTATTTTGTTATCATCATACCATTGCTGCAATCCATGACTAATAAATTCTGGGCACTGTTAACTCTTATATTGGATGGTTACCGTACCTTGTTAAAACCCTTATTTACTATTAATGCATGGTAATGAGGCATCAACTTCAATTGCAAGTGATTAGGCGGTTAAAATCGTCTATTATATATAATAAATGGAACTTTTACTATCTGATAACGCATCGTTCATAAAATCAATACTTCCAGACCCGATTAGCTTTATCAGACACTATTAAAGGATATTTTACTCTTTCTATTTGTTCAAAATATTCATATCAATTTACACATCTTACGATTAATAGGCTGCTCCTCTGGAGTTAGATACGATCAGCCTCCCATTTCTTCTGGGCTTAAAGCTTTTAATCTATTAGATTTTCAATTCCCGATTCTCTAAACTCGTTCCTACAAATATCTTTTTTAGCTCTGCATTCGCAATTCTAAATCCTGCATCTTGCCAACTTCGCTGGTTCCAATGCCACCATATTGCGCTTTATAGTTATAAAATGTTGCTTCGCCAATACCAAATTCACAGCTAATTTCTTTTACAGATATTCAACTTTATTGCTTCTAAAGTAAACCAACAATTTGGGCTCCAGAAAATTCCTTTCTCCCATTTCTTAAAATTTAAAGATACTCATCACTTGAGTTCCTCTAAACTTAATCGTCGAATTATTGGCAGATTAAAATTGTACTTTAAATCGAATTTAAAACTTTCGATTTATCAAAATATTGCAACAGCATTTCATAAAAGCTAAAATTAAATGATTAATATAAGACTTACTTCTTGTAGCGGCTTTCAGCATTTACATTGATAGGAATTCACATATCTTGTTGACAACAATTCTATTCTACAGCAGATAAAATTTCTTTATAATTTACCCCACCCAAAAATGCCTTAATAAGTTTTCTATCCTTATCAAATATGAGCATACTCGGTACTCCTGTAATGTTATAATAGGACAATAAATAATTTTTATCATCAACTCCAATGAAAATATTCTTCATATTCTTCAATTGAAAGTCGTCATATGTTTTATGCATTTGATAAAAAGGGAAGGGTGTTATTAAACAAAACTTCACTTCCATCAACTCAGACTGGTGGACAAGAATTTCCTTTATCTGATCGTGACAATGTGGACAATATGGATCAAATAGTAATATCACAGTCGCTGCATTACCAAATAAATCAGAAGATCTAACTCTAACACTATCAATATTTAGCACCTCGATCCTTGGCATTGGAGTTTTGATAAATTTTGCTAAGTATGATGTACTGATTCCATTTTCTAGTTTAGATGTATAATAATACCTCCCAAACCATCCAAATACCGCGGAAGAAATCAAAATACCAACCCAAACTAATATAATTTTGTATCGCATAAACAATGTATTAATTGTTTCACTCTAATTCGATTAATGATATATTATCTACTTCAGGTTTGCTATAAAATGCCATTCGTACCAAATAATCTGTCAGTACTAAAGCCAAGGAAAAATCAAGTATAATTGGAAATAACTGAAACCTAAGTGCTATAGACGATGCAAAAATGCTAAAAGCCATATTAACTGCCCAAATTAGAATTATAAGTAGTACAAAACTTTTCGAGTCCTTAAATCTTCTGTAGATTCCTAATAGAAAATAGGAAGCTATATTAAGTAATAACATAACATTCATACTAGCTACTATCAAAGAATAAAACCTTAAAAATGAAAAATCAGGTCTCTTTATCCTATTATGTACAAGAGGGTCTTTATAATCAAACCAATCTTTAGCCACTATACTAATCGAGTCTTTTCCTCCATTATATTCCGCTAAAAATTCAAGTGGAGGATTATAATACTTCAGACTGTTTGGTAGAATGTAATAGATAAAAAATTCTTTTGGGTACGCCTTTATTAATACACTTCCATAATCTTTCATCATTGGTGCTACAAAAGCCCATTTTTGCAAAGGTTTTGATGTTGAATCATCCTTAAATATTTTATTCATATATAAATTAAGTGGAGAACTGGGATCCCACATATAAACAGTTGAAGCTTTTAACGTTTCAACTGGATACTTTTTTACATCCCTAGTTGTATCAAAATATTCTCTGACTATCTTATCAATCTTTTTATACCTTATAGGTAACTTTTTTAAATCGGAGCTATCAACATATCTATACGCATATAAAGCATTATTCGCTAACTGCCATCCACTGAAAGGTGAAAATTGGTTTACTCCTGTGATCTTCTCAAACCCCTTACTAGTATATTTAATATAACAAAAAATAAACAAGCAGCTAATTCCTAAACCAATAAGTCTGCTTATAATATTCTTTCGACTAATTATTATTGAAAATAGGGTTACTAATGGATAATACAAAGCATTATATCTGATCATAAATAAGAAAGCCAAAAGCAAAATATTTATAGTCAATAGTTTAAATGAGGTAACTCTCATTAGCCATAAAACCTGTGTAAACCAAATTAAACTAAAAGACAAAAAAAAGGTATCAGTTGAAATATAATTTGATAAGAATAAATTAATTGGATTACAAACTACAAAAATCAGTAAAATAATTTTAGCAACCCTAGCAAGATTAAATAAACAGAATATGGAGAATACAAAATACAATGTACTAAATTGTAATAATAAGAACTGAATGGTAACTAATAAGTAATCAGATTTTGAAAACACACTAAAAAAACGTAAAAACATTGGGTACCCAATTGGATAAGTCTCAACTTCTACATTGTTTCTCGCCATAGCAATATAAACAAATGAATCACCATGAATAAAATTAGGGAAGCTGAAAAAATATTTAAAAACAACAAATCCAACAATCGAAACCAACGTTGTAACTGCGAAATAGTTTCTACTTTCTCTCGTTTGGAAAAATATCTTCTTAATACTAAATGAATTACTATTTTTTAGTTCCATACCTTAATCATATTTATAAAAACAGGGCTTTATTGAAATAGGCTTAACTAATAAATTTCTATATAGAACATCGTTTGGCTAAACCAGGAGAAACTCATATACATTATTATCATTTAAACAATGTTATAAAGGATTATACTATAACCAATCAAATATAAATTGATTTACTGCAATCAATATTCAGCACAATAAATCAATGCTCCAATATTTTAGGAGTAATTTCATTTATTGACAAATTCTTAATTCTTACCCTTAGTCTAAATCATTCAATATATATGTATTTATATATATAAATAAATATTATTGGTACCTTTTATGATTCTTTAATGTATTTCATTTTAAAAGAGTCTTTCAATTCGAAAATTTATTACTATGCAGAATCGGCTCCAAAAGCTAAAACCAAAAGTTATATCATTTATGGCAACTCTGATATTACTTTTTTCACATTCACCAATTTATGCACATGGACAGATCAAGGTAACTTTTTCAGCAACAAATATGTCCCTGAAAAATTTCCTTAAAACAATAAAAGCCAAAACTGGATATACAATTAAAAATTCAGATTTTCTTGAATCACAATTTGGCAATGATATTTTT
The DNA here is from genome assembly GCF_003419895.1 of Chitinophaga silvatica. Taxonomy (GTDB): domain Bacteria; phylum Bacteroidota; class Bacteroidia; order Chitinophagales; family Chitinophagaceae; genus Chitinophaga; species Chitinophaga silvatica. The sequence continues at coordinate 418,761 of NZ_QPMM01000010.1, forward strand.
AGTGTCAATTTCAATAATACTGATTTGGATGAGATACTACGATATATACTTAAATCATCCGAAAATATTAAAGTTGAAGTCCTTAATAAAAGTATAATCTTTGCGTATAAGGATGATCACATATCAATTGATTCTTCAATATCCGGAATAAGTGGAATTGTTAAAGATAACTTAGGCAATATAATACCAGGAGCGACTATTCAAATAAAAAATTCGAATAAGGGAACTACCAGTGATAACAGTGGTAGATTTAGCCTCCAAAATATTGAGAAAGGAAGTAAAATTCTAATTTCCTCTGTAGGTTATCAAACTAAAGAATACAATACCAATAATAAGACGATTATAGCTGAATTAAATCCATTTATTAATAATTTAAATGAGACTCAAGTTATTGCATATGGCACTAGGTCCAAACGGCTAAATACAGGAAATGTTAATACAATTACTGCTAAAGATATAACTGATATCCCAGTAAGTAATCCAATGCTCGCTTTACAAGGAAGAATACCTGGATTAGATATTCAACCTACAAATGGATTAGCAGGAAGTGGCGTTACTATCAGAGTTCAGAATCCAGCAAGTCTATTAAGCGGATTAGATCCTTTAATTCTTGTAAATGGTGTTCCATATCCTTCACAATTTTTAGGAATGCCTTTATCCGCATCAATATTCGGCACGAATGGAGGAACACAATATGGACAATATGGTAGCCCATTAAGCTATATCAATTCAAACGATATAGAAAGCATAAGTATTCTTAAAGGTGCAGATGCTACTGCAATATATGGCTCAAGAGCTGCGAATGGAGCCATTCTTATTCTTACTAAAAGCGGAAAAACAGGTAAGACTGAGATTACTGTAGATTTTCAATCTGGCATAAAAAAGACAGTCCGTCAATTACCGCTTCTCAATACTCCCCAATACCTTTCAATTAGGAGAGAAGCACTTAAAAATAGTGGAATTATAAATCCCGGTCCATATGATTATGATATAAATGGTTTTTGGGATACAACTACTTCACATAATTGGCAAAAAGAGTTATGGGGCCGGACAGCATTTAATATGAATAGCACAATATCTGCAACAGGAGGAACAGAAAATTGTCAATATCTTCTAAGCGGTACATTTTCTAGAGAAAATTATGTCTACCCTACTAACTTTAATTCTTTTAACGACACAAGAGGAAGTGGATACATAAGCCTTAATAGTAGCACACCTAACAAACGACTAAATATTAATTTCACAACAACCTATATGTATGATAAAAACAAGCCCTCAACAACATTTGCATTTCCTTTAAAACTGGCGCCAGATGCTCCCAATTTATTAGATAAAAATGAAACAATAAATTGGATGATTCGTCCTGATGGAGCTCCCAGCTGGTCTAATCCAATTGCGAATAATTATAATTTATTAACAAACGAAGTAACCAGTATGGTTAGCAATGTAAAAATTTCATATGAAATTATCCCGAATCTAAAATTATCATCAACCTTTTCTTACCAAAAACTAACACTAGACCAAACACAACCAACAACAAAAGCGTCGGTAAGCCCATATTACATAACAACTTACAATTTCAAATCTACCCTTGGAGTCACAAGTTCAAGGACAAGTTCATGGCAAATTGAACCTATGTTAAACTATAATATTATTCACCACAAACATTCTATTGAATTGTTTGCAGGATCTACATTTTCAAAAAATCAGAGTTTCGGAAGATCATTTACAGCCTATAATTTTTTAACAGATCTATTGATTTATGACATTGGTTCAGCAGAAAGTATAATAAGCCCAATGACTAATAATTTTATTTATAAATATAATGCTCTCTATGGCAGAGCTAATTACAACTATAATCAAAAATATATATTTCAAATTACAGGCAGAAGAGATGGAAGTTCAAGATTTGGAGAAAACAATAAACTTCATTCATTTGGATCAATAGCAGGTGCATGGATTTTTACTGAGGAGAGATTAATAAAAGAAAAATTAAAATCGTTAAGTTATGGTAAAATCAGATCTAGTTATGGAACGACTGGAAATGATCAAATTGGAGACTATAGCTTTCTCTCTCTATATCAAATAATCGCTAATAGGGCGTACCAAGGAATACCAGAAATAGGTCCAACATCCATACCAAACCCTAATCTAAAATGGGAAGAGGTTCGAAAATGGGAGATCGGATTAGATTTGGGGTGGTTCGAAAATAGATTATTATTAAACCTTAACTACAGCATTAATACAAGTAAAAATCCTCTTGTCTATTACCCGTTGGCAATTACTTCTGGTTTTCAATATATTTTAGAGAACTATAATGCTAAAATAAAAAACTCTTCTTTAGAATTGAATTTAACCACTAACAATATTACAAATAATTCCATTTCTTGGAACACCATTTTTAATATAACAATACCTAAAAACAAGTTGTTAAAATTTGATAATTTATCTCAATCTCCTTATTCTAGCTATTATGTAATTGGAAAATCAACTAACATCATTAAAACATTTTTATCTGCGGGGGTAAATGATACTACAGGGAATTTTCAATTTTATGATAGCAAAGGAAATACAACAGAAACTCCTGATCCTATTAATGACGCTCAGCATATAATCACTTTTGATCCAAAATTCTACGGAGGAATTACAAATTCTCTAGTCTACAAAGGATTTACATTAAATTTTACTTTCAGCTTTGATAAAAGATACCGTCAAATAGTTTACCCAAGCGGTACTCCAGGAACTGTCAATAATAATCTTCCAATAGCAATGCTTGACAGATGGCAAAAACCTGGTGATAATGCAACTTATCAAAAATACACAGCTAATGGATCAAATTTCTACCAATATTATTTATATACTATTTCTGATAGAGGATTTTCAAATATCTTCTTTATTAGATGCCAGAATATTTCGATTACCTGGGAATTACCATCAAAGTTGAAAACCATTTTAAAAACAAATCGATGCACATTGTATGGGCAGGTAGTAAATCCGTTTGTATTTGCCAGCCAAAAGTCCTTAATGATTGATCCACAATCTGGCAATGGATTCCCACTATTGAAAACTTTTAATTTAGGTATTAAGGCAACATTTTAATATTATTTTATGAGCAAAACAAATAATAAATTATACAAGGTATCAGGTTCATTAGTATTATTTCTTGTACTCTGTTCCTGCAAAAAGTTTGTTGATGTTAATCCTCCAGTTCAACAACTATTAAAAAATGAAATTTACAATAATAGCTCCACTGCAATAGGAGTATTAAATCAGTCCTTTGTTTTTATGCATTATATGGATACTTGGGGTATTGGAGGAATTCCAATTCAAACAGGGTTACTTGGCGACGAATTAATATATTATAAACCTGGTGAAGATGTAACATTGACTGCTTTCTATACTGATAATTTAAACTCGAAAGATGTCTTCTCCACTAACGTTTGGACACAAGCATATCAAAATATTTTTTACATTAACGATGCTATAGAAGGCGTTGGAAATTCATCTTTAAATCAATCAATAAAGCAACAATTACTAGGGGAAGCAAAATTTATGAGAGGCTTATGCTATTTCTACTTAGTTAATATTTATGGGGATGTTCCAATTGTTTTAACTACAGATCATACAAAGAACTCGTTAATAACTAGAGCTTCTCAATCAGATGTTTGGAATATAATTAAATCTGATCTTAATGATGCATATAATCTACTAAGCAATAGTTTCCTTAATGGTACTTTAACTGGGACCAGCACTGACAGAGTAAGACCCACCAAATGGGCAGCGGCGGCATTGCTAGCAAAAGTATACTTATACAATAAGAATTGGGATTTGGCTGAAGAAAAATCTAATGAGGTAATTAACAACACTTCACTTTTCAAATTAGATTCTTTAAACGGTGTATTCAAAAAGAATAGTATCGAATCCATACTTCAATTTCAGTCAGTTAATTATATATTAAATACTTTTTATGGTCAATATTTTATACTTCCTGATAATTCTCAACCAAGTACACTTCAACCAACTTATTTAAGTAATCATCTTATTAACAGTTTTGAAATTGGAGATGAAAGAAAAAATAAATGGGTTGGATATAGCTATACTGCAATTGGAACTTACCCTTATGCATACAAATACAAAGAGTACAAAACAATTAATTATACTGATCCAATTACAGAGAATTACGTTACTCTTCGGCTTGGAGAACAATATCTAATAAGAGCTGAAGCTCGTGTTCAACAAAACAACCTTTCAGGAGCTTTAACTGATTTAAACACAATAAGGAACAGAGCAAATCTATCAGGGTCAAGTGCTGTTACAAAAGATCAAATTATTGATGCTATTGATCATGAAAGACAGGTCGAATTGTTTTTAGAACAAGGCGATAGATGGTTCGATCTTAGACGCGCAGGTAAGCTAGATAGTGTGATGCAAATTGTCGCTCCGGAAAAAGGAGGAACTTGGAGTAGTTATAAACAGTATTATCCAATTGAAATCGGAGAATTAAAACTAAATCCCAATTTACAACAGAATCCAGGCTACTAAGCTAATTAACAATTGATATTATCCACATGAAACAAAAAAAAACAATTTTAGGTTTTGCTATGATAATACATTCTCTGTATTCATATGCACAACAACCCGACCAAGAATACAATCATTGCACACTTAAAACAAGATGGCACAGCAATATGGAAGTAACCCCATACCCGAGACCTCAACTTAAACGAGATAATTGGATTAATCTAAATGGTCAATGGGAGTTTGCCATTACTGATTCGGCGGATTCTAAACCTATTGAATATTCAGGTAAAATAAATGTGCCGTTTCCGATTGAATCAAAATTGTCGGGTGTTAGCAAAAAACTTAATCCAAACCAGAGCTTATGGTATAAAAGATATTTTAATATTCCACATCAAAATGGAAAATACTTACTGAACTTTGGAGCTGTAGATTATGAAGCTACAGTATATTTAAATGGAAAGGAAATAGGGAAACATAAAGGCGGGTATCTCCCGTTTACCATAGATATTACCAACTTTATTAAGAATACCAATAATGAATTAGTTGTAAAAGTATATGATCCAACAGATACTGGCCCAAATCCTCATGGCAAGCAAACCTTAACTCCAAGCAATATTTATTATACTCCAAGTAGTGGAATTTGGCAAACTGTTTGGATAGAAAATGTGCCACAAAGCTTCATATCTTCAATAAAAACAAATCCGAATATAGATAATAATACTATTAATTTAAATATTAATTTAAATAGTGATTATAAGAATAAAAAGTTAGAACTAACAATATATATTATAAATGATGGAAAGATTATTAACTCAAAATCTGTTTTGGTAAGTAAAGGAAGCAATCAAAGTATTTTATCTCTGTCTATTCCAGATGCTAAGTTATGGTCTCCTGAGTTTCCATTCATTTATGATTTAAAAGTCATCTTATCTGAAAACAAAAAGAAAATAGATGAAATTGATAGTTATTTTGGAATGAGAAAAATTACCATTCAAAAAGATGAAAAGGGAATGGACCGAATTTTTCTTAACAATAAATACACTTATAATCTAGGAATTCTTGATCAGGGATTCTGGCCCGATGGTTTATATACCGCCCCATCAGATGAAGCATTAGAATATGATATTAAGGCGATTAAATTAATGGGCTTTAATACTATTAGAAAGCACATTAAAATTGAACCCGAAAGATGGTATTATTATGCCGACAAATTAGGTATCTTAGTATGGCAAGATTTTGTTAATCCACCTCAACAACTTCCAATTGGATCAAAAGTAGAATTTGAAAATGAGATTCAGGAAACTATTGAACAATTATACAACCACCCTTCTATAGTTTTATGGACTCTATTCAACGAGGGTTGGGGAGCATATGATCAAGAAAGACTTACAAAATTTGTAAAAAAAATAGACTCTACTAGATTAATCAATGGACATTCAGGTGAAATGTTATATAGTGATAATCTCTTAAGAAGTCAACCCCATAAACCATGGATGAATAGCGATATAGTTGATATTCACACATATCCCTTTCCTAGGAATACCCCTAACCTTCCTGGGAAAGCGAAAGTAATTGGAGAATTTGGAGGAATTGGCGTTTCTACTTATGGCCATCAATGGAACGACATGCAAGGTTGGGGATATGTTCAAGCAAATGCAACTGAACTGAAAGAAAAGTATCGACAAATGACTGATTCATTGAAAATACTTGAAACAAATGGATTGAGTGCTTCAATTTATACACAACCCTTTGATGTTGAAGACGAAGAAAACGGTTTAATCTCTTATGATAGAGAAATTATCAAAATACCTATTGATACTCTTAGAGCACTTAATAAGAAACTTAATCCATTTGCTGAAAATACGATTTATTCAAATTTCCATGTCGCACAGGATATTGATGTAAATGACAATGATAATCGTTTTAATGAATTATTGGCTAAATACAACAATGGAAATAGAGACTCTGCATTATTACGTAGATTAGTTCTAATTGCTACTAGACAAAAGAAACAAGATATAGTTAGTAAAATTGGAAATGATTATATTGAAATATTAAATGATCCATATTCTTTTGATAATCTTCGATTAATTAAATACATTACTAAATCACCCTCTGACAAAGGTTTTAGGATGTTCTTAGAAAAATCTAATCAAATAGATAAAATTTTAGGTAATTATACTTCTTCAGATGTATTAAAACCTATAATAAAAAAATTCGAACTTCCTGCCTTCAAATTTGAACCAGACAAAAATTATGATTGGGATAAAATATTAAAAGATGTTACTAATAAGTATGGAGAAATTGGAGAAGAAGCTGCCCTAGGCAGAATAATGATAGAATATAGCGGATTATTACAAAATAAACCTGATTGGGAAAAATTTGGTAAATATTATGTGTTGTATTTCAAAAAAGCTTTAAAACACCCTGAATATATAATCAATATGCTTTCTTGGCCAATATTCAAACATATAAATGATCCTGAAACGCTTCGTTTTGCTGCAACGGTTGTAAAATACGCAATAGATAATTGGGATAATTCTCCAAATACCATAGACACTTATGCAAATCTTTTGCATAAAACCCAGCAAACTCAAAAAGCTATTGAATGGGAATCTAAAGCACTAGAACAAATAAGAGGCACTAAAGATGAACAAACTTACGCCGAAACGCTCCAAAAAATGAAAGATAACAAGCCTACGTGGCCTCAAAACTGACGCGGTTTAATATGTGATGGTGAGAATTCTGAACTCACCGTGGCAATAGCTACAGTTGCCAATATTCTTATTGGCAAAATTTTTTAAAAAATATCTTGAAAAGAATAGTACTCCTTACAATTTAATAGTGTATTATAATATGTAAGCTTTTGATATAGTACTCAACCAATATTAAGAGTGTATTATTAATAAATAACCATAAAAACATCCAGGTCATGTTAAACTCATATCAAATGACTACCCGAGTATCACCATACAAGTTCCGATGGTGTATAATTTATAAACAAAGTATTTTATTCTTAAACAACCCCAAATTTAATTTTCTAACCCACAAAAACTATTTGGTAAAATGAACATCAGAAGAAGTCGCAAAGATTTCCCGATCGAGGCAGATATTCAAGAATTCCACTCGATCGATGACCTTCCTGGAGAATTTCTCCCTCTGCTCACAAATGACTCCAAATTCATTTTAAATGCAGATGAAGATGTAGAAATGGTGCATCAGGTAATGAGGCTCGGCGATATGTCGCTATGGTTGCACGATATATTCCCCCGAACTAATCTTCACCTCGTGCCGTTTTCCGACAGGAAGGTCATTTCTTTTCAATTCCATGCGAAAAACATGATCCTTAACGATCTCGATGGCGGATTACCTTACAAGGCCTTAGATAGAGAGGTATTAATCTACCAGATCGAAGATGGTACTGCTCCGGATTTCTTTATTGATGATAGCGAAGTAGTAGTAAGAGTCAACGTAAATATGGATAAGAAAGATTTCATAGAACTGGCTAAATTCAATCCTTACTTACAACAAGTTGCAGATATGATCTGTGATACAACAACCACCTGCAAACAATTAAATCCAACTTATATCCGGATTACAAAGTTTGTAGAATGGATGACAGAAACTATGTGCAAATTCCCAGGCAAAGGTTTACCGGCCACCCTGCTTTATCGCAGATGCGCCATCAATATGATGATCAATGCCGCTATTCAATTCAGACAACCACATTTGGCAACATACCAGGTACCCAGTTATCTGCAAACCGTTTTACCAGCTGCTTTGAAGTATCTTGAATCCAATCTCAAGCAACCATTAGATTTGACTAAAATGGCAGCTCAACTGGGTACTTTTCCTATTATTCTGCACAGAACCTTCTATAAGGCGTTTTTAATAACTCCGTCTCAGTATCAAATGCATTATCGTTTACTAAAGGCAATGGAAACAATCTGGATGCCCACAACTAAACTTGAGAATATTGTAGATACTTATGGGTTTACCAGTGTGCAGCAACTACGTAGTACCTTTTTATCGTATTATAGCTGTTCCATCGAAAACCTTAGAAACAACCAATGAAGAGCACTCTCTTCATGAGATATGATTTTTTAGGTTAGTGCGAAGCCGGGCTAATCTTAGCCCAGCCATGTCTTTTTCCTCAAAATAACCCTTACTTCAATAGCAATGGAAAAGATTCAGTAAATTACTGTTCTTTCATCGCTTAAAAAGTAAGGGTTTATGTTATTTAAGAATCGCACCGTTTTTATCACCGGCGCAAGCAGAGGAATCGGAAAAGCAATCGCCCTACGCCTCGCAGCACAAGGCGCCAATATTGTAATAGCCGCTAAAAGCGTTACAGAAGATCCCCGTCTTGGTGGTACTATCTACTCCGCTGCAGAAGAAGTAATCGCCGCAGGCGGACAAGCACTGGCCGTACAAGTAGATATACGAGAAGAATCTCAAATACAACAAGCCGTGGAGCAAGCCGTAGAAAAATTCGGAGGCATAGATATCGTTATCAACAATGCCTCGGCTATTCAGCTTACCAATACAGAAGAAACTGCCGCCAAACGATTCGATCTGATGTTCGATATCAATGTTCGTGGTACCTTCCTGGTAACCCAACATTGTATTCCTTACCTCAAAAAAGGTAATAATCCACATATTCTCACCCTCTCCCCTCCTATTAATCTCGATCCCCGCTGGTTTGGCCCTCATGTAGCCTATACCATCAGTAAGTATAATATGAGCCTCCTGGCAATAGGATGGGCTAATGAGCTGGAGAAATATAAAATCGCCTCTAATGCCCTCTGGCCGGTAACAACTATTGCTACTGCAGCAGTTAAAAACCTGCTTGGTGGCGATACACTTATAAATAAAAGCAGAACAACAGATATTCTTGCCGATGCTACAGAATATATTCTGCAACAACCTTCTGCTACATATACAGGTAATACATTTTTAGATGAAGATGTACTTAGAGCCGCAGGCATAACTGATTTCGATAAGTATTCGGTAGTGCCGGGAGCTAAACTGCAAAGAGATTTGTTTATATCATAGCCCGCAGATAATGCGGATAATTCCATTGTTGCAAGGCCAGTTGACCTACCATACCAACATTATAGCTCACCAATTAAGCACGTAGCCGGAATTGCAGCTCAGGTATCGCAGCAATTCCGGCGGTCAGGTGAAGTGCCTCCTCATCCTTTCAAGCTAAAAAACTTTTCTTTGCTTATATAATCGTATAAAAATCAACAAAATCGATACAATACTCTGCTATCAATATTAATGTCAAATTAACACTTAATTTGGATATTAATTTTATTTAGGTAATTTTAGTAACGCGAAAATACTACTTCGGTTATAGTGCAGGCTTATCCCTGAATCAAGGAAAATATCTTTACAGAAACCCTCATAAATACTGAAAGCTATATGACATAAACAGTGTTGTCCACGTAACACTCATTTTCTCACTTTTATTGTTCCATGTTATGCAAACATCAACGTATCCGCGCGCTGATCAACGCCGCACGCCTTTACTATACGTATTGGCATTCATTGTATTGCTATTGGGCAGCATTGAAAAGGGTATTGCAAGGCCCTTTCAATCGGCCCCCGTTAGTGGCACTGTTAGAAATGAAAAAAATGATCCTCTGATTGGAGTATCTGTCAAGGTATCGGGGAGTAATACCGGTACTGTTACAAATCAAAACGGAGCTTTCCAACTATCTGCTCCCAACGGAGCTATACTGGTATTTACCTATGTAGGCTATGAACAACTAACACACGTAGTTTCAAGCAATTCACCTATTAACATTACGCTGAAAGAAAGTGCAAGTGGACTCAATGAAGTAGTAGTTGTTGGGTACGGTGTGCAGAAGAAAACTTCTTCCACCGCCGCAGTAGCCGCCATACAGGGTAAAGAACTGGCTAAATCGCCGGTTGCCAATATTTCCAATGCCCTGGCAGGAAATATTTCAGGGGTAAGCATGCGCCCCAATGGCGGTCAGCCAGGCAAAGACAATCCGGATATTCATATCCGTGGTATTGCCACAACCGGTAATAATTCACCGTTAATAGTAGTAGACGGAATTATCAGAAATAATATCAACGATATTCCTTCTGATGCCATTGCAACAGTTACAATCCTGAAAGATGCTGCTGCTGTAGCACCATACGGATTAGGCGGAGCAAATGGCGTAATTCTTATCACTACCAAAAAAGGACAATCCGGCGTTCCGCAGCTGAGTTTCAGCACCTACTATGGAATTCAATCGCCTACCTACTACCCTCGTATGCTTAATGCGCAAGACTATATGCGTTTACGTAATGAAGCATATCTGAATGAAAATCCATCCGGTACAAATCTACCATTCGCAAAAGACCTGATAGATAATTACCTGACCAAAAATGCAGAAGATCCTGACAAATACCCTGTCAGCAATACCAAAGACCTGGTGCAAATGCATGCACCCATGCAAAACTATAGCATGCAGCTTAGCGGTGGCAATAAAAATGTCAGGTATTATGCCGGCTTAGGTTACCTCAAACAAAGTGGGATGTTTGATCCGGTAAACTACCAAAGATATAACTACAACGTAAATCTCGATATTAGCGCCACTCCAACTACCAATGTTGCAGTATCATTATTAGGTGCAATTAATAAAACCAATAGTGTAGATGCTGCCACCTCTCCAGGTCAGTTGTTTAGAAGCGCCTACAAACTCATTCCTATTACTAACCTGTATTATAGCAATGGATTATGGGGAGAATTTGCAGGTAATACACCAGTAGGTATCCTCAATGCCGGTTACTCTCATCGTACAGATAATAACCTGCTAACCACCCTCAGTATAGAACAGCAGTTGCCTTTCATCAAAGGTTTAAGCATAAAAGGATCGTTCAGCTACGACCCTAATGAAGCAACCGTTAAAGGATGGCATACTCCATTTTATTTTTATTCTATCAACACAACTACTACTCCATATACCTTCACCAAACAAATTTCTACATCTGAAGGAGGAGCAGCTACCTACACCTGGCTAAGCCAGGAATATGCTAAACGCCAGTACTTAACCTACCAGGGCTATATCAATTACCACAATACCTTCGGTGACCATGATATTTCTGCTTTAGTAGTGGCTGAAGCCAGAACAACCGATTCTACAGGCTTTTCGGCGAGGCGCAACAACTTTGCAGTGAATATAGACGAACTGGGAATGGGTAGTTCCAATAAGAACGATTTCGATAATAATGGATCTACTGTTACCGGTAGTCAAATGGGCTTTGTATATAGATTTGGTTACATCTTCCGTAATAAATACCTGTTTGAAGCAGCAGGTAGGTACGATGGCCACTATTACTTTGCACCGGGTAAAAGATGGGGTTACTTCCCTGCTTTTTCTGCCGGCTGGGTAATTTCAGAAGAGCCATTCATGAAAGATCATAGCACCGCTTTAAATTACCTGAAACTCAGAGGCTCCTGGGGTAAGTCAGGAAACCTTGCCGGTGCCGCATTTCAATACCTGAATGGTTACAACTTGTATGGTAACGCCTATGCATATGGTAATGGATCTATGGTGCAAGGGTCTAATATTACAAGAGAAGCTAATCCCAATATCACCTGGGAGATTTCTACTAAAACAGATGTGGGTATCGATTTAGCGCTCTGGAAAGGGTTGCTCAACATCTCTGCCGATTATTTCCATGAGCGCAGAACAGGGATGTTATTACCTCCGGCTGTAACCGTACCAATTGAGTATGGAGTGGGCCTGTCGGACGAAAACCAGGGGATTATGGAGAATAATGGAATCGAGTTTTCTACCGGTACACAACATCAATTCAGCAATGGATTAAAGATTGGTTTAAATGGCAATTTCAGCTATGCCAAAAACAAAATGGTGCAGGTGTTTGAAACTGCTGCTACCAGAAATAATCCTAATCGTAGTAGAACCGGCAGACCAATGGGCACTCCGTTTGGCTATCATGCTTTAGGTTTATTTACCACTGCCGATGATAAAAATGGGGATGGCATCATCGATGCGCAGGATGGGTATAACGTAACTCAGTTTGGTACGCTGCACCCGGGCGATATCAAATATGCAGATATCAGCGGTCCGGAAGGCAAACCTGATGGAAAAATAGATGCTTACGACGAGGTAGCAATTGGTAATCCTGTGTATCCATTCATCACCTATGGTTTTACTCCTACTGCTGCCTGGAAAGGATTTGATCTGAGCCTCTTCTTTCAGGGATCGGCTATGGCGGGTTTAACAATCCGTGGTTTTCAAACCATTCCATTCAATAATAATAACAGCAACTCTGCTTACGAATACTTCGATAACAGATGGACACCAGACCATCAAGATTCCAAGTATCCGAGAGCTAACCAGTCGCCCTATGCGAATAACACGCAGAACAGCGATTTCTGGGTAATGAAAACAGGATATTTAAGATTAAAGACTATCGTATTTGGTTACACGCTGCCGGCAAGAGTACTGAAAGCAATCCGCGCACAGCAGCTCAGGGTTTATTTCTCAGGTCAGAATCTGCTCACCTTCAGTAAGTTGAAATTCATGGATCCTGAAGTGGGGTATACCGATCTTGAAACCGCCTACCCTAACCAACGCAATCTCACATTTGGTCTTAATCTTACATTTTAATCTTAGTACTATGACGCGCATTACATATATACTTTCAGGATTACTAGTATGCTTATGCCTGGCCTGCAATAAAGAATTCCTGGAAAACACAAATAAAAGTAAGCTCACCGACGATACGCAGTGGGCTACCGAAGGCAATGCCGATTTGTTTTTGAATGATATCTACAATGGATTGCCCAACTATTGGAACCAGCCCGAAAACTTAGATAACTTCACCGATGATAATGATGCCGGTTTCTATTACACTTCCTATAACTGGAAACAGGGCATTGTTTCTCCTGCCTCCAGCGACTACACAGTTTGGGGAGGCATCACAGGCTCAGGTGACCTTACCAACTGGCCAACCACATTCACAAACATACGGAAGTGCAATACTTTCCTGGCAGCCATAGCCAAGTACTCCGGCAATTTCTCAGAAACCTGGAGAAATAAACGTATAGATGAAGCCCGTTTCCTTCGTGCATTTTTCTATAGTGAATTATGGCAGCATGTAGGTGGCTTACCCATCATTACAGAGCCAATGGATAGAAGAACTAACGATAGTGCTGATATCTATAAAGCAAGAAACACTTTTGCTGAAACTTATGATTTCATCACCTCCGAACTCGATGCAGTTGTAAAAGGAGCACATCTTAGCGTTAAATACAATCACGGCGATGCAGATGCAGGCAGGGCTACCCTCGGTGCTGCACTCACTGTAAAAGGATGGGTAGAACTCTATGCTGCAAGTCCGGCTTTCAATGCCGCTGAACCTGCAGCGGGGCCTGATCCTAATAAAGTGGCCGGCTTCAATAATTATGATGCATCACGCTGGGCTAAAGCAGCAGCATCTTTCAAACTATTTTTAGATAACTATGGTAACGGTAAAGCATATGAACTGTTCCCCAGTCTTGCCAGCCTATGGTATGAAGCCAATGAATACAATTCCGAAGTAGTTTGGGACAGGCAGGTAGTCGCCAATATCATGGGATCATCATTTGAGCAATATGGTGGCCCTGTATGGATTTTAGGTGCCTACTATACCTGGGGCAACTACGATCCTACTCAGGAATTAGTAGACCAGTTTGAAATGGCAAATGGTAAACGCATCACAGATCCAACCTCCGGCTACAATCCGCAAGACCCTTACAAAAACAGAGAAAAAAGATTCTACGATTGGATTGTTTACGATGGCGCTCCATATAAAATGGATTGGATGGATAGAACAGACACCATCTACACCCGTATCGATAAAGTAAAGCCATCCAAGAACCAGATAGATTTTGGAACCGATGATGTAAGCAACACCGGATACTACTTCAAGAAAAAATTGAATCCTCTCGTTCGCCCGGGCGGTGGTGCAGTAAGTGGAGCCAATTATGTTTACTTCAGGTATGTAGAAGTATTATTGGGTTACGCCGAAGCACAAAACGAAGTAGCCGGGCCAGATGGAAGTGTTTATGCTGCAATGCATACTGTAAGGGCTCGGGCAGGATTACCAGATTTACCAGCAGGATTATCGAAAGACGATATGCGTGAAGCAATCTTGCACGAAAGAAGAGTAGAACTCTGTTTTGAGCAAAAGCGGTTCTATGATATCATCAGGCACAAATTTGCCAATACCGTTATGAATGTTGATAAACATGGAATGATGATCACTAACACGGTACCTTCTGATAATAGCGGAGTTTGGAAGTACGAAGCGATTCCATTAAATCACCCGGCAACATTTCATCAGTATATGTATTTGAATCCTATACCACAGGATGTAATAGATAGAAATCCGAAGATTGTGAAGAATCCGGGGTATTAGCTCGTAAACTCGCTTATTGCTCGCAAAGAAGCATAAGATTAATATTAAGAGGCAAGGATTGAAACGAATTTTTTTTAAGGACTTTTTATTAGTTTCTATTATAATTAAAACTAATCGGTAGCCTTTAATAATATTCGTTTCAATCCTTGCCTCTTAATATTAATCTTATGCTTCTTTGCGAGAAACAAGCGAGCTCGCGAGCTACAACTCTCTAATCCAAATATTTCTGAAACTCAGTGGCTCGCTTTTATCGCCATGTGATTGCAGTTTGATTGGGCTGGCGCCATGTGCCTGGCGATAAGCTGCTTGTCCGATATATTGGGTTGGGCCTTTCAGCTCAGTGTTATTTTGAACGAGTACGCCGTTGAAGAGCACAGTAACTCTTGCTGGTTTTTCAACAGCACCATCGGCTGCGAAAACCGGGGCTGTCCAGATTACGTCGTAGGTTTGCCATTCGCCTGGTTTGTTGGTTGGATTTGCCAGGGGAACTGTTTGTTTATAGATGCTGGCAGCCTGACCGTTGGTGTAGGTTTTATTGTCGTATGAATCCAGGATCTGGAGTTCATAGCCTGCATCGCCTTTACCAATGGAAGCCAGGAATAATCCGCTGTTACCGCGACCCTGACCTGTTCCGGTGATATTTGCAGGCACTCTCCACTCGATGTGTAACTGGTAGTTGTTGAAGCTACGTTTGGTTTCGATGTTGCCATACTTTTTATCTACCGTTAGCAGCCCGTCTTTTACGGTCCATTTAGCTTGAGTGTTGCGGTCGTCGGTCATTACCCACTCATTCAGGTTGCTGCCGTCAAATAAAACGATTGCATCTGAAGGTGCTTCGCCGCACTTTTTACCGGCTTTTACAACCGGAGGAACCGGAGTATATACTTCAGTATCTTCTGGCTTAGGTTTATCCTGTGCGGAAACCGACAGAACGCCCCCGGCTAAGAGCATAGTAACTAGGAATTTTCTTTTCATAATCTGTTTTTAACTGGAAATAATCCCCTATGGCGGGTGATGACACAATAATATATAAAATACTATAGTCACGCAAGCACTTTTGTATTAATGGTGGTAACATACAGTTAACACTAAAATTTATTCTTTGTACTCAGAATTAAGGTCTGAGAAAATGAAAAGGATATTACTGATACTGCTATGCCTCTCCGGTGTTCTCTTTGCAGGAGCCACCACACCTGAACTTATAACTATAGTAAATCCCTCTCCGGATACGGCTTTCCTGGCATTACGCCAGCAGCACGACCAGGCCATTGCCCGCCAGGATATGCTCACTGCCGGCAAATGCCTGCAGGAAATGGGGAAGATTTGCTACACTTTAGGTCACTACTCCAAGTCATTGGAGTACTACCAACAGGCAATGAGCGTGTTTGAAGAGGTGAGAGACAGAAATGCACAAGGGAGGTTATTAAACGATATAGGCCAGTTATACTACCGCAATATCAATAAAGCTGCCGCTAAAAAGGAATTCGATAAAGCACTGTATTACTTCGAGCAAGGCAAAAATTCGACGGGTGTGGCAGAAACCTATGGCTATATAGGTCACTATTATGAAAAACAACAGCAATATGATAGTGCGTTGTTCTTCCAACAAAAGGCATTAGACCTCTATCAACATCTCAACGATACAACCGGTATAGCAAGGATTTACGAAAACCTGGGCACCATACATGAAGATTTATCGCACTATGATACGGCGTTGGTTTATTTTAATAAAGCATATAGTTTGTATGGTCCATATACCTACGACGGACTGGAGGTAACTAATAATATAGGCGACATACTCCGGAAAACAGGAAAATACGCTGCCAGTATTTCCTGGTCCTTAAAAGCCCTGCAACTGGCATTGCAGTCGAACAATAAATACCAGGAAGGGGCTGCCTGTAAAGATCTGGCTAAAGCCTATAACCTGCTGGGCAGAAACGACAGCGCCTATTATTATATGGAATGGAGCCGCAAATGCCAGGCAGAAATCTATTCGGCCCAGAATAACCAGCAAATGAACTTCCTCCAGGCCTTATATGAAACCAATAAGAAAAATGATGAGATACTCCGGTTGGCAAATAGTCACCGTATGAATCGTATTATATATATAGCTATTGCCACTGTTGTTGCCCTGCTGATTGCCCTGGCACTTACCATCATCTCCCGGCAGAAGCTAAAAATTGGCCAGGCGCAAGCCCTTTCTGCCCAAAATGCAGCAATAAATAAAGTACAGAAGGATCAGTTAGAGCTCAAAAGCCGGCAATTAGCCAATCATACCCTCGATATTATTCAACGCAACCAGTTCCTGGAAGAGTTAAGGTATAGCCTTGCCCAGCTGGTGCAGGATGAAAAAAGAGATCAGAAAAAACAATTACAGCAACTGGTGGCCCGCATCAATCAGAATGTGAGTCATGAAAAACAATGGAAAGAATTTACAGATGTTTTTGAACAGGTACACCAGGTGTTCTTCGATAAATTAAATGCCCGCTTCGGAGATCTCACGAATAACGATATCAGGTTATTAGCCTTACATAAAATGAATATCGATTCAAAAGATATGGCAACGATCCTTGGAATTTCTCCCGATAGTTTAAGAGTCGCCAGGTATAGATTAAGGAAGAAATTAAACATTCCTGAAGGCGATACCCTCATCACTTTTGTTCAGGGCCTGTAGTGTTAACATTCAGGTAATATTACGCTAACATAATGGTAATGGAGGAGGATGTAACAACTAATAGATTGATAAACAATTACTTACAACGTGAATGTATATACTGATTACGCTTTGTTTACGGGCCTGTTAACGCTGTATACAATTTGCTTATGGTGGATTTTCTGTTTTCTTCCTTCCTCAAATGAGTTTTGCGCTACGGTTTGCAACCAACTCAAACTGTATCAAATTCATCTGACATGAGAACAATTCTAATCACCATTCTTTGTCTGTTTACCAGCCTTATAGCTGTTAAGGCTGATGGACTTAAAGGACACGTTTACGACCAACAGACAGGAGAACCCCTGGTTGGTGTAACCATCGTCCTGGATCAAACAAAATCGGTTGCCCTCTCGGGCCTCGATGGTTCCTTCGAATTTAAGAACCTGCAATCAGGTAAGATTGTACTGCTCATTTCACACCTGAGCTACAAACCATTACGCAGGGAAGTAGTAGTTGGGGAGAAAGATAATCCTCCTGTCAACATCTACCTCAGCGAGCGTAGTAGCAAAAGCCTGGGTGAAGTGGTAGTAGCTGGTGGCAATAAAGCCGCTTCAGAAAAAACTGCCAGAAAATTAGAACAACATGCACCTCAGGTACTAAACGTAATGTCGGGTGCCGCTATCGAAGTATCTCCGGATCTTACAGTGGCCAACGTTATTCAGCGTATCTCCGGTGTATCTATCGAACGTAGTAATAATGGCGACGGCCAGTATGCCATCCTGAGAGGTATGGACAAACGTTACAACTACACCCTTATCAATGGTGTAAAAATCCCTAGTCCGGATAACAAATACCGTTACATCCCGTTGGATATCTTCCCTTCCGACCTGTTAGACAGGCTGGAAGTCTACAAATCACTTACTCCAAATATGGAAGGTGATGCTGTAGGTGGAGTGGTAAACATGGTGATGAAAGATGCGCCGAATAAACTGGAAGTAAATGTAAACCTGGCAATGGGTTATAGCCAGATGCTGATGGATAAGGATTATCTGGGTTTCAATACCAGCGGCATTCAAAGTAAATCGCCTTACGAAATTCATGGTAAAGGATATGAAGCAGTAGCTTCCGACTTTGGAAAAGGCACCCAGGACTTCAAAACCAAGAACTTCACTCCCAACATGGTTGCCGGCTTATCGCTGGGCCAACGATTCTTTAATAATAAACTGGGAGTGTTGGTAGCCGGAAGTTATCAAAACAATTACAGAGGTACTACCAGCACATTCTACGACAACTCAGTAGTAGATACTGCCAAAACTGCTGTAATCACCGGAATCCAGAATCGTCAGTATAGCGAGCAACAACAACGCATGGGCTTACATAATAAAATCGATTATGTAATCAACGATAACAACAAGCTTACGCTTTATCAGGCCTACATGCAGCTGACCAGCTTCCAGACCAGAGATCAGATCAATACCAACGTTTCCAACGGGGATTACAAACCTGAATTGGGTAACGCGCAGATCTCCTACCAGAGAAGAGCACGTAAAACCAATCAGCAGATCTACAATGCTACCCTGCATGGCGATCATAAACTGATCCCTGGTGTATTAAAAGCACATTGGTCGGCCGCTTTGTCTTCTGCCCGGAATGAAGTACCAGACAATACCACCGTTGGTATGAATGGTATCAGGGAAAACTTTGTTGAAACTCCTACCAACGCTACCGAAAGCAACAGACGTTGGGAACGTAATACAGATAACGACGCTACCGGAAACTTAGATCTGACCTATACTGCCAACATCGCCGATACAAAAGTAGATTTCACGGCCGGTGGAATGTACAGAGATAAACAACGTAGTAACTTCTTCAACAACTATGTACTGCGCGTTGCTAAATCTCCATCTATCTATGGTAAAGATTTCAATGATTATACAGAGTTGAACTGGGATGTACAAAACGGAAAAGGTGCCGTAGCAAATGCGCTTACCTATAACGCTTCTGAAAAAATTTCTGCCGGTTATGGTATGTTTAAATTCAAGGCTAATATCTGGGAAGTAGTAGGTGGAGTACGTGTAGAACATACCAACCAGGGTTATGAAATGCTGTTCGCATTGGGAGAACCAAGACCGGTTAACTACCAGGTATATACAGATGTATTGCCTAGTCTGAGTATCAAATACGAATTCGCCAAACATCAGCAATTAAGAGGTTCTTATTTCCGTTCATTAAACCGCCCTGGTTTCTTTGAAATTGTTCCTGGTAAAATTGTACAGGAAGAATACCAGGAAAGAGGAAATCCAGACCTGAAACGCGCTATTGCCGATAACCTGGATTTACGTTATGAACTTTTCCCTAACCACAGCGATCAGTTGTTGGTAGGTATTTTCTACAAACGCATACAGGATCCTATCGAGCAAACAATTAAAGCAGATCCTACCCGTCCGCAGGATAAATATTATTCAGCCGGCAACTTTGGTACTGCAACCAACTACGGATTGGAGCTCGATTATATTAAGTTCTTCCACAAAATTGGTTTCAAAGCTAATTATACCTATACCCATTCCAGCATCACTACCGATAAAACCAGCAGAATCAGAGACAAAGACGGAAATATCCTGCCAATTATCGTTCAACAAACCAGGCCTTTATATGGCCAGTCTGAGCATATTGGTAATCTTTCTGTATTGTACAAGGATGTACGTACCGGTTGGGATGTTCAATTGGCAGCTGCTTATACCGGTCCTCGTATCTCTACTGTTTCACAATTTGTGGATAATGATTACTGGCAAAAAGGGTTTGTGCAGATGGATCTTTCTTTGGAGAAAAGATTTGGTAATCACTTCAGCGTTTATGCCAAAGCCAACAACCTGTTAAATACACCAGCTACCATTTTCATTAAAGGAGCGAATCCTGAAAATGCAGACGTAATAGGTCAGACCAGCAAAACTGAAACACTGATTAAAAAGGAATACTACAAACAAACCTATCTGTTAGGCGTTCGTTACAAACTTTAAACCTACTTAGCATGAAAACTAAATATTTATATCTCGTTATAGCCCTGGTGGCAACAGTTACATTTGGATGTAAAAAAGCAAATATAGATGTGGATACCACTCCCGATCCTACCAACACAGGATCATTACATGGCGAAGTATCCGGTATCTGGCCTAAAGGAAGTGTTCAGCGAGTGAGTGGAGACATTATTGTTCCTGAAGGCAAAACCCTGGTAATTGAAGAAGGAGTACTGGTGATCATGGATACCACAGCAAAGCCTGAAGTAATTGTTAAGGGCGACCTTTACTCTATGGGTACTGCAGAAAACCCTGTACGTTTTACCATTGAAGAAAACTATCGTAACGAAAGCAAAAAATTCGGTAAGCAATGGGGAGGTATCCTTGCAGCTCCTACCTGTAACGAATTGTTGCTCGATAATACCATCGTTGAATATGGTGGCGCCACTACTACTGAGTCGTCTACCTCTGTGAAAATGGGGCTTTACAAAGCAGTGAGCGGAGAAAATACACCGGCTATCTGGTTTAGTAATGTAAACGGTAAGTTAGTAGTTACCAACTCTATTTTCCGCAATTTCCAGGATGATTGTACTTATATTGAAGGAGGAAAAATCATTTTCTCTTACAATAAATTTTATACCACAGGTTTAACCGGTGGAGAAGGCATCAACATTAAATCGGGTTGCCTGGCCGATGTGTCCTATAACCTGTTTTTTGCCACCAATACCAATGCACTGAAATTATCAAATGCAGGTGATCGCGTGCCACAGGCACACGTGGTAGCATATAACAATACCATCGTTAATACAGGTTGGAGACGCCCAACTGTAAAAGGTGGTTCTGTATGGCTGGAAGCAACTGTATATGTAGAACTCTATAACAACCTTTTCGCTAATGCACGTTTTGGTATTAAGCGCGATACTAAGAAGCCGGAAGATAAACGTTCTGTTTTCAGTCATAACCTGTACTATGGATATGATCAGGCAACAGTAGATCAGTTTCAGCCGGTATCTGATATCGTTGGTGGTACCAATGATGTAATCGGGAAAAAAGCAGGAGATAATAATCCACTGTTTATGAGCTATCCGGTAAATAATGCTACCAGCAGCCCCGATTTCAATTCATCATGGGATTTCCGCCTGCAAGCTGGTTCACCTGCTCTGGGTGCCGGTACTACAGCATTTACCAGAAACTTCCCTAATGGTCTTGAAATCAAAGGTATTAATTATCCATCTCCGGCTCCAGCACCTTATATCGGTGCATTTGGCTCAAAATAACTCAGAGAATGAAATCTATCAATCTAATTATAAACACAGCAGTAGTATTACCGCTGCTGTGTTTTTCTTCCTGCGCATCAGGTAATAAAGCTTTAGCAGAAAAAGATTCAATTATACGTCCGGTTATCGTTACAGAACCTGTTAAATACGATGCAGATGATCCGGCAATCTGGATCAATCATGCTAATCCTGCAAACAGTCTGGTTATTGGTACCGATAAAGATGCAAAAGGCGCTTTATATGTATTTGATTTGAATGGAAAGATCAAACAAATTGTAGATGGCCTTCAGCGCCCCAATAATGTGGATGTTGCCTACGGGTTGATGCTCAACGGCAAGCCTACCGATTATGCGGTTACAACAGAACGTTATACGCATAAGCTACGTTTCTTTTCCTTACCGGATATGCAGCCTATAGACAATGGCGGCATCCCGGTTTTTGAAGGCGAAACAGAACCACAATACAGAGATGTAATGGGGATTGCAGTATATACCTCTAAAGAAGGTAAACAATATGCAATAGTAGGCAGAAAAACAGGGCCTACAACCGGTTCATATATCTGGCAATATTTATTGGAAGATGATGGCACCGGAAAAGTTAAAGCTACCTTGGTAAGAAAATTCGGTAAGTATAGCGGTAAAAAGGAAATTGAAGCAATTGCTGTGGATAACGAAGCCGGATACGTATATTACTCAGATGAACAATTCGGTGTAAGAAAGTACTCTGCCGACCCGGAAAAGGGTAATGAGGAACTTGCAGTATTTGGAAAAACAGGATTTTCTGAAGATCATGAGGGTATTTCCATCTATAAAGGCTCTAATATAGATGGATATATCCTGGTTTCTGACCAGGGCGCCAACAAATTCCATCTGTTCCGCAGAACAGGAGATCATGAACTGGTAAAAATTGTAAAGGTGGCCGCCACACACAGCGATGGTTCCGACCTGGTAAACATACCATTAAACGAAACCTTCAAACATGGCTTGTTTGTAGTGATGAGCGACGATAAAACCTTTCATTATTACAGGTGGGAAGATATAGCGCCAACAGAAAAGAAGTGATAATAACCTTTAAGCATATATGAGAGTTACGTTTATTGCAGCAGCATTGCTCCTGAGCATTGGCTCCCTGCAGGCCCAAACTGGTATAACGAAGCCCGATAATATTAAGCCAGCTCTAATCCGCGGGCCATATTTACAGGCAGCTACCAGCAACAGTATTGTAATACGCTGGCGTACCGATTCCTATACCAGGAGCCGCGTACAATATGGTACCGAACCAGGCAAGCTGGATCAGCAGGCTCAAAATGCAGACCTGGTAACAGAACATAAGATCAAAATAACAGATCTTAAACCCAATACCCGTTATTACTACAGTATTGGCGGTTACCAGTATGTATTACAAGGCGATGAAAACAACCGCTTTACTACCCTGCCGGTTTCAGGTACTACCGGTTTATTCCGCATTGCTGCACTGGGCGACTGTGGCAATAACTCCGTAAACCAACGCCAGGTAAAAGATCAGCTGATCAAATACCTTGGAAACAAGGAGCTGAATGCCTGGATCCTGCTTGGTGATAATGCCTACCCTAACGGTAAAGATGCTGAGTATCAAAGCAATTTCTTTAATGTGTATAAAGACGACCTGCTGAGATATTCTCCATTATTCCCGGCACCGGGCAACCACGATTACAGAGACAACGACATCTCTGCCAAATACAATGCAGAAACTCACCAAACCGCTTACTTCCAGAACTTCACCATGCCTACAGAAGGCGAAGCTGGTGGTTTAGCTTCTCATAATCCTGCTTTCTATTCTTTCGATGTAGGAAATGTTCACTTCCTGTCGTTAGATAGTTATGGGTTGGAAGATAATAGCACTCATATGTGGGATACCGCCGGTGCCCAGGCACAGTGGGTTCTGAACGATCTGGCAGCCAATAAAAACAAAGACTGGGTTGTAGCCTATTTCCATCACCCTCCCTATACCATGGGTTCTCACGATTCTGATGATGAAGATGATCTGATTGCAATCAGAGAAAACTTTATTCACCTCCTGGAACGCAATGGTGTTGATTTGGTAGTGAATGGACATAGCCACGTTTACGAAAGATCCCGCCTTATGCAAAACCACTTTGGTAAGGCAGCCACCTTCGATCCTAAAAAGAATAACCTGAGCCAGTCGACCGGTCGTTATGATGGTAAACCGCTTTCGGCTCCATATATCAAAGACAGTGCAAACACGCTTGGAACCGTTTACATCGTTAGTGGTTCTGCAGGTCAGTTAGGCGGTAAACATCCCGGATGGCCGCATAAAGCCATGTATTACTCAGATAACGAACATGGCGGCAGCTGTATCCTCGAAGCGCAGGAAAACAGATTGGATGTAAAATGGATCTGTGCCGACGGTGAAGTGCGTGATCAGTTTACTATGATGAAGAATGTAAACAAACATCACAACATCTACATTAAAAAGAATGAAACAGCCACGCTTACCGCTTCATTTGTAGGACAATACAAATGGGCCAAAAACGAGGCTACTACCAGAAGTATAAACGTAACACCAACAGCGGCTGTTACCAAATACACAGTTACAGACCCTTATAATAATCTTAAAGATACTTTCACAGTATATGTATCTAAGTAAGATTAAATACCTGGTCTGGCCTCTGTTTGCAGGTCTTGTTATTTTCTCCGTATGGGGATTTAAGCAGGCAAATAACAACAGAGGATTTACTCAGATGGTGACTGTATTTAAGGCAGGAGCTGCGGATTTCTCCGTAGCTTCTGCTGATTTATACCAGTCTATCTCAGACCTCGATAGTACTAAACCTGCCAGCCTGGAAGAAGCAAAAAAGCAGCTGATCAAAGCCAGGTTTAACTATAAGCGCATCGAGTGGTTTATGGACTATTTCTTCTTCACCAGCTCTCAGGCCTACAACAGACCAGCTAAAGCAGAAGTAGAAGAACCATTCATGGAATACCAGGATGCAAGAGGTATGCAGCAAATTGCAGTACTGTTGTTTGAAGAGCATCCATACAGAAACAAATCCGAACTCCTGGCACAGGCAGATCTGATCAGATCATCGGCCCAGGATCTCCCCTCCCTACTCTACGAATTTACGGCTACCGACGAGGAATTAATGGAAAGCATCCGCCTCGAACTGGTAAGGCTTTATACCGGCGGTATTACCGGCTATGATGCCCAGGAACTGAAAACCGGCATCAAAGAAACTGCAACCGCACTGGAAGTAATACAACAGGTATTAGCTCCCTGGACAGAGCAATTTCCCGAACTAAATTCATTGCTTAAATCTGCTGTTGCTTATTTACATGCCAACCCTGATTTTGAGCAATTCGACAGGCTCACTTTTCTCTCCGATTATGGCTTGCCGTTACAAGCAGCTTTTGGCAAGATGGTAAAGGAATTGAATTTAAACATCCATACCCGTAGTAAAATCAACTACGACGCCCCTCACCTCTTTAGTAAATCATTTTTTCAGCAAGAACCTTTCTTAGGTAAGAATATAACCAACGAGGCCGTACTGAAATTAGGACAAAAGTTGTTCTACGATGCTAACCTCTCTGGCAACCTACAACGTAGTTGCGCTACCTGTCACCAACCCGAAAAATATTTTACAGACGCACTACCTGTCAGTAAATCATTAGACCCGCGTAAGCCTATCAGGCGTAATGCACCTACTCTATATTATGCAGGCTTTCAGCATGCCCAATTTTGGGATGGCAGGGCCGGTAAACTGGTACAGCAAATTGAAACTGTAATCAGGAATCCTCAGGAAATGAATGCCGATCCGGCTATCGTTTTATCACGTTTAGAAAAGCAACCAGATTATGTGAATGCTTTTAAGAAAGCGTATGCAGATAGCAGTAGTCCACTTTCCCTCAATACCATGTACGATGCAATTGCCACTTACGTAGCTAGTCTTGCTCCTATGGAATCGGCAATGGATAGGTATTTTGAAGGCAACAAAACTGCTATGGATGCAGCACAGAAGCGAGGCTTCAACCTGTTTACGGGTAAGGGCCTATGTGCTACCTGTCATTTCGCTCCCCTCTTCAACGGTCTTATTCCTCCCTTCTATGAGCTTACAGAATATGAAGGTTTGGGTATGACGGCAACAGCTAATCTAAAGAAACCCATAGCAGATAAAGATGCCGGCAGGTATGGGTATTTCCCAATGCATTTTTACACCGGGGCATTTAAAACGCCTACAGTAAGGAATGCAGCAGTAACGGCTCCGTATATGCATAACGGTGCTTTCAATGATTTACATCAGCTGATGGAGTTTTATAACGCCGGTGGAGGGAATGGACTGGGATTGAATTTTCCTTATCAAACCTTATCAGCCACCCCATTAGGATTATCTGAAAATGAAATGCTGGATATTATAGCCTTTTTAGGCGCCTTAACCGACTCTCCTCCTACTAAGTAGAACTACTGAATTTTTATCTCCCCGGGAAACACTGACGAATATAACCCTTCCCCCTGCTAGTTTTGCATATAAATCTATTGTTCCCCCAACAAGCAAAATCATCAGGTATGAGAAAGAAATTTTTGACATGGAGCTTATTATGTACCTGCTTAATAATTGAAGCACAAACACCCATTAAAAGCAGGCTTACCGGAGTAGTGGAAGGAATTCCCAATGCTCCGGCAACCCTCGATGAGGCATATAAAATAGCGAAAATTAAAGGTCAGGGTACCCAACACGCTATCACTTTACCTCAGGGATTATATGAAGATGCTAAAAAGAAGATCGATAAAATCATTGGGCAGCTGGAAGCAAACAATACTAAAACACTTACTAAAGAAGAAGCGGCCGATGAAGCTGTAAAACGTGCTGCCTCCTCTAACTCGTTTGTGGCCGGAAGTTCCGAAATGCAGGAGGCAATGAAGGAGTTACAAATCAAACTACAGGACGAAAAATTTGCAGAAGAATTTGATGCCAAAAGCGACAAGGAAAAGGAGCTGTATCTTAAAAGCCTTGTAAAAAGCCACAACGTTAAAGGTAATCCGGGCACTATTGGTGCAGCTACGGGTAATGAAATCAGGGAGTTCAATGCATTGGCAAATGAAATAAATACCTGGAAACAATCTTTGATGACTAAGTTCTATAATAAGATTTTGCAGGAGGATGCGAAAGAACATAAAAGCATAGACGACAAGCAAAAGAAAGCATTGGATGCACTTCCGGTTATTACATCAGGAGAATATAGCGGCCCTGATCCGAAAAAAGAAAAACAGATCAACAACGAATTTTTTGAAGATCATGTTAAACTGGCAAAAGCGAAATTAGACACCACTGCTAAACTCTGGCAGAATTATAAGTCGGAATACTTAATTGGTTTTGCCAACTACGATACTAAACTGGCAGCGATAGATTACGGTTATAAGTACAATTTACCTGAATGGAGATCTGGTGTGGCAGGGCTACAGAAAGCATTATTAGAAATCGGGAACGACTTAATTTACTGCAATCAAAAACTAACGATCAATGCGGCATCATGGTACGTTAAATCGTTAGATCGATCTACAACCGGAACATTAAATAAGACTCAGACCTTGGCATTGTTATACGTTTCTTTCTAATAAACAGTCAGATTTTCATCGTAAAACATGAATCATGATAAGGCAGGTATCTACCTGCCTTTATTTTTTACCTACTTAGCTTTTAAAACCACAGCTTTCTGTTGCACATAATAACGGCCGTTATGCACATATTTTTGCTGGAAAGAAAAACTACCTTTCTTTTTGCCTTTGATCAATGCCTGCAGTTCCTCCGGTAAATATTCTTTATCCTCCTCCGTATAATTGCCTGAAACATTGAAAACAAGATCTCTAAACTGCTTTTTATCGCCAGTTGCTTCTACGGTATACGACCATTCCCCTTCCGGATCATTTACCTTCCTGATATACGGAGCAGCCATCACTTTCTTGTAAGTACCGTAGATCCCGGCAATCAGATAACCGATAGCATAATAAGCGCCGCCTGCACCACCGTTGATATGCTCTAACAGGAAAGCCCATTGATCATCTCCAATCTGTACAGGTTTGGGAGTTGGAGCCTGAGAGAAGGAACCATAACCACCAATGGCCGGTGTAAACATTCTTAGCTTCCAACCATTATCAGTTAATATAAACTTCGCCATACCTAATACTCCACCCTGAAATCTCACCATTTGGAGCCCATCTGCATCGAAAGGGGAATGATTAAAACTGATTACTTTATATGCCGTTCCATTAGCATCCGTGAAATCCATTTCATTAATCAGGCGGGTAGCCACTCCTTCTTTAAAAGGGAAAATTGCATTTTCAGGATCTCCGTTTTCGTCAACATACGGAACAGCCTTGCAGCTGGGGCAAGTCCAGTTTATTACTATCTTTTTATCTTTTCGGAATATTTTACCGGGGAACAATTGCACCAATGCTTTTTCTGCGTTGAAAGTGCCTGCATATAAAAGGGTTCTGTTACCTAGGATAGTATCCTTTACAGGCTTGGTTGTCATTTCAACATCTTCCTGAGCAAATACATTGAAAGTGAGTAATAGGAATAAAAGGCTTAAAAAACAATTCTTCATTTAGCAAAATTTGCCACCAAATTAAGAAGAATATTGATTTATGAGGAGATAGCCCTGAGGAACCACGTCATCTGCATGTCCTAAACTCAACATCCTCGCTATCTCCTCATCAATCGTAATTAATGTGGTCTTTCCAGCAATTCGAAGAACTGATCCAATTCCGGTTGAATTACGATTCTGGTTCTTCTGTTTCTGGCCCTGCCTTCGTCTGTATCATTAGAGGCAATCGGCACATATTGTCCTCTACCTGCAGCGGTCATCCTGGCTGGAGGAATACCATAATCATTCTGCAGAATTCTTACAACGGAAGTAGCACGTTTAACACTCAGATCCCAGTTATCGACCAGCAAACCTCTTGAAAACGGAACCGGATCTGTATGTCCTTCTACCATAAATTGTATAGAAGGCTGATTTTTCAGCACCTTCGCCACTTTACCTAATATTTCCCTCGCTCTTTCTGTTACTTCATAGCGACCGGTATTGAAAAGCAGTTTATCAGAAATATCTATATATACCACTCCTTTATCAATCTTAATATTAATATCCTTATCATCCAGATTGCCAATTGCACCTTTCAGATTCATTACCAGCGCCATATTCAAAGAATCCTTACGGGCAATACTACCATTCAGTTCACGTATATACGCCAACGATTTCTGAATACTCTCGGCCTGTGTATTAGAGATCACAGAAAGATTTTTCAGCTGGTTGAGCATCTGGTCGTTAGTACCCTGCTGCTGTTTTAATTGGTTGTTTAACGATTCTATCTGAGCTGCAGCCAGTTTCTCGTTGTTTTCCGAATTCAACTTCAGCCTGTCATATGCGGCCGATTTAGCACTTAAAGCACTGTCACACCGCGCGTTTTCGGCCTGTGACCTTCTCAACTCTTTGGGGGCTGAACAGGAAGCGATAATAAATACGCAGGCTATTCCCGTCCACAATGCAATCTTTTTCATATTTATTCTGCTTTTGGCAAAGGTATCTTCAACAACCGGACCCAAAAATGACCAGGATCAGCCCTTACCTGATTCTGATCATTATTTCTTTACTTTGTTATAGAAAGGATATTATAAATATGGCTAACACTAAGTTGGAGCTAAGAACAGTGCAGGTGATCCGCTATGTTACCCCTCTGAGGGAAGGTGGCTCACTGCCCGCTATAGCAGAAGCAGACGACGGTTTCTTATATGCCTTAAAGTTCAGAGGTGCCGGTCAGGGTATTAAAGCCCTGATTGCAGAGCTGATAGGTGGAGAAATTGCCAGAACATTAGGCTTAAAAATACCAGAACTGGTATTTGCAGAAATAGATACAGCATTCGGGCGCACAGAGCCCGATGAAGAAATCCAGGACCTGCTTAAAAAAAGTGTAGGGCTCAACCTGGCATTACATTACTTGTCAGGCGCTACTACCTACGATCCTGCAGTGACCACTATTGCCCCTACACTGGCCTCAGAAATTGTATGGTTCGATTGTTTGTTGACGAATGTTGACAGAACAGCCAGAAATACCAACATGCTGATGTGGAGAAATGAATTGTGGTTGATAGATCACGGAGCGTCGTTATACTTCCATCATTCGTGGCAGAATTGGCAGGAACAGTCGGTTCGTCCGTTTATGCAGGTAAAGGATCACGTATTATTACCTCAGGCAGCAGAATTGGAAAAAGTAGATGCCGCTTTCAGATTACTCCTAACTCCCGAACGCATCAGAGCAGTAGTGGATCAGATTCCGGAAGAATGGCTGATTAGTGAAACAGGCTTGGAAACAGCAACAGAACGTAGAGATATTTATTTTGAATTCCTGCAAAACAGGATTCAGCACTCAGAAATTTTCGTAAAAGAAGCAATACATGCCAGACAAGCACTTATATGAGTACGCCGTAATACGCGTTGTTCCCAGGGTTGAGCGGGAAGAGTTTATAAATGTTGGTGTTGTGCTCTTTTGCAAACAACAGAAATATTTAAAAGCGCTTTTTTCCCTGAATGCAGATAAACTTAAATCGATTTCTCCCGAATCGGATGTCGCAACTATTCAACCCTACCTGGATGCTTTTGTTGCCATCAGCAATGGGAAATCGCCCTGCGGCCCCATCGGGCAACTAGACCCTGCCAGCCGTTTCCGCTGGCTAACAGCTACCCGCAGCAGCATCATTCAGACCTCCAAAGTACATCCCGGATTTAGCAACGATTTAGACAAGACACTGGAACGGCTACACGAACAATTGGTGATGTAGTTATCACATATTATTTAGTTAAGGGAAATGATACTTATGAATATTGATTTCTTACTGAAGGATTAATTTCATTTACCGTAGGCTGGGCAGGGTATTACAATAAGAGAAATGAGGTCTGGTTTTACTGACTTTTTCTGATTGGTAAATTTCTTTTACC
>NZ_QPMM01000011.1 GCF_003419895.1 Chitinophaga silvatica
GTGGAGTTTTTCCTATTTAGATTATACAAGCTGTATGCGTAAAATTTATGCCATCCCCCAAGTTTTCAACTTGATCCTGTATGGGCCAAAAGCCAGGGATATGATACTACCTTAATTACTGACGAGAATGGCCCGGCTACAATCGCTGATGTCAGCAAAGCAATTGCGGGTTATGCAGAAGCAGATACTTATGACCAGATGATAATATTTTTTTCTGGTCATGGAGTATGGAAATCGGTTAACTCTGAATTATGGCTGCTTTCTGGTGCTACCCGCAATGCCGGTGAGGCGATTAATATTAACGCATCTGCCTGGGCCGCGGAGAATGGTAATATTCCCCATGTAGTATTTATTGGCGATGCATGCAGGACAAACAGTTGTGATCCACTTTTAAATCGTGTACATGGAAGTGATATTTTTCCAAATGTTACCTCCTATGCAATCGTACCTGAGGTGGACCGATTTCATGCAACTAAAGTAATGAGTCCTGCCTATGAAAGCATGGAGAAAGGAGAGAGTGGAACCGCATTTGGAGTATTTACCCGCTGTATCCTTAACGGTTTACATGGTAATGTTATTGAAATTCTGCAACCTTATAAAGCAGATGGTGGCAGTACCAGAATTCTGCTTCCCAGAGCATTGAAAACTTATCTTGAAAAAGTAGTTCCTCAGGAAGTCAGTAAGTTGGATGCCAGGCATACACAACAACCAGTATCTTACATACAATCGGACTATCCTAAATTTTTAGCAAGGTTTGGTAAAGGAAATGATACGAATCTTTTTCCACCTCTAACCTTCCCGGAGGCCGAGTTTTATAATGCCGAAGAATCTACGAACCATTCGGGTATGGATGGCGTATTTATTGGTGGTAATTTGACACAGAATATTGATCCACGTTTATATGAAACCCCTGAAAGTTATTTAGGTAAGATTAACATACCTTTTTTACACTTTCTAATAGAACGAAGAGGAGGAGTTATTATTGATGGAGCTCATGATGTAACAATAGAACCAAGTTGGCCAAGTGCATACCTGTTTAGGAATGGCGAGATTACTTTTGCTGAAATACCGCCGTATTATCGTAACTCTTTTTTACTATTACGCCTGGGAAACGGAAACAGTGTACCTATAACCATACTAAAAGACTTTATAGTAATAGTTTTGTTAAAGGACGAGCAGGTAACGAATATAAGATATGAGCCTACACGGAATAATCAAAGTTATTTGGACAGTTTTGAGCGCCGGTCACTCATTCAGGAAAAGCGGGCCTTAATTGCAACGGCTATGGAGTACGGTGATTTCAAGATTACCGGAAGTATGCAGGAAGTGATAAACCAGGCTGGTTATTTACGTTATGACAATGCCTTTGATCCAACACTCGGATTATATGCAAGTTATGCATACGCTCAAATGGGGAGGCAAAAGGGAATAGGTAAGATTTATGAAGATATGAGCATGGAACCTGAACCGGTTCTGTTTGATGTTGAGTTATTGAATTTTTTGTCGACAATCAGATTTCAGCGTAGGTACTTTAACAAACGTAAAATTGGCATTGCTCCATTGTTAACGCAAGGCTGGTCATATTTTCCAATTGATTTCTCCTGTTTCCCTCAGCGGTTTGAAATATTGATCAAGGACCTGGTACCTGGCTTGTGGACAACATTTAATGCAAAGGGTACCCGTTTTATTTCAAAAACGTTACGATAGACATGGGTACAATCATATTCATACATGGAAGGGGGCAGCAGGGATGTAATCCATCGGAGTTAGAGAAAGTGTGGACAACAGCTTTGGAAGAAGGGTTGCACAAAACAGGATTATCGCTACCAGAGGACACCAGAATAGTGTTCCCTTATTACGGAGATATTCTTAATAACCTTGTTAAAGAAGGAAGTGGCACATTGGAAAAACTTCTGGAGAAGGGTGATCCAACTGAAGCTGAGATATATTTTTTGCGAGAGGTACTACAGGAGTTACTGGATAACGCGGGTGTAAACAGTTTACAAATCCTGGAGAATTATGATGAAAATGTTGCTGAAAGGGGGCCTCAGAATTGGGGATGGGTGATAGCAATGGCAAGAACGGTAGATAGGATCCCTGGTTTAAGAGATATGGCATTGAATCTGGCAACATCGGATGTTTACCAGTACCTGAGTTTGCCACAGGTTCGGCTGGCGGTTGGCAGACACGTATCGGAACTGATTGATGATAAACCTTGTGTTATTGTTGCTCATTCTTTAGGTACCGTAGTTGCATATAACGTGTTACATCAGCTGCCAACTGCTAATATTGATACACTGATTACACTTGGTTCTCCATTAGGTATTCGCGCCGTAAAAAACTATCTAACTAAACCGCTAATGATGCCATCCTGTATCGGCAAACTATGGTTTAATGCTTTGGATAGAAATGATATTGTAGCTCTTAAACCATTAACCAGACAACATTTTCCTGTAACTCCGGAAATCGTTAATAAAACTGATTTGGTAAATGGAACCTCAAATCGTCATGGTATTGAGGGATATTTAAGTGATCCGGAGGTTGCAGGGATCATTTATCAGGGGTTGAGAGAAAACATAGAGGGTTAATTATTATAATATCTTAAAGGAATCAGGATGAACATTAAAGGTAGATTCGAAGGTCTGACAAACCCAATTCTTCATTTCATCTTTATTAATGTTTGTAGATAACCATTGATAATCATAAGTAAAAGGACCATCAACGGCTATCCATTCTCTGACCATTGTGTAGAGCGTATTCCAGCCGAAAAAGTTGTTAAAGGTATCATTCACTCGTTCAACGGTGTACTTCTTACAAGCAGAATGGAATATATTTCCATTTTCATCATCAATAAATAATGCCTTATGTTTTTCAAATAGTTCATATGATTCAACCAGGCTAAATTTATTTTCTGGAAATTCAATCATATGTATTCCTGGCCAACAGAAAAATTGAGGGTGTTTGGCTTTATCTTCCTGAAAGCGCAGAAACTTTGAAAAAAATAGCCGGATTGGTAGGTTGGATGATGTGTACTGATAGCTTTCCTCTTGCTCGAGCAGTGTTCTAATACTTGGTGATTTAATCCAGTTTAATATAAAGGTTGCACTTTCGTGCGGGGAAAAACAACCTATAGAACTAGAGAGTTTTTCGCTAAAATAAATGTATTCGTCCTTTGAATAATTGCGAATCGCTTTTTTTACATCGGGATGGTAGTCTCTGATCATTTGGCAGATTAGCGTGAAGCGATAACCAGGGTCATTTGTGATAATAAAAACCTCATGATGGGTCAGATCAAATGGAAACCCATCTACTGGATTGATGGCAAGATCACAGACTAATAAAAACAACGCTATAAGAGGATGATCTGGAGTGGCAGGAAAAGCCTCTCCCAGAATTTCCAGAAAAAGAGTAAATGCATGATTATAAATTCCTTCAAGCATCCCGGCTTTGTGAAATGCATTAAAATCTAGTTTCCCGCCACTAGCAAAATATAGATACTGTAACTGTGAGAATCTGGCCTGTCCTTCAAATATGGATCTGGTTCCAAGAGGTGGCATAGTGTTGGGCGACCCATAGTAAAAGCTTTCAGTTTTTGAATCTTTTAATTTTCTAAAACCTTCACCCCAGTTGTTTATATTAGGTAAGAAAGATAAATCCGGATCAAAAGTTGAGGCTAATGTCCAGTTGGTGGCACCCCACATGATATGATAAGAATGGCCCCAGGATTCGAAGTATGGATTAGCTGTAAATCGTTCGATTCTAGAGGGATCAAAAGCTATTTGGCTGGCAAATTCTATGTCATACCAATTATTAAGTATTTGGTTAATGTTTTCATCTTTAGCGTCTGCAGCATTATACTTCAAGATTGATTTAAATGGTCCGATTGTCTCCAATACCTTTTTCAATATTGAGTATACAAGGTGATGCTGAACCGGAAACTTTAAACTGGAAACCAAGCCAAAATTAGAGCCAACATGCTGCCACCAGTGGATTGTCTCATGTAAATAGGTTGAGTAAGCCTGGAGTTGAGTGGCAGTAATATCTGAAGCCGTATAAATGCCTAAGGGCAGGTCATTTAATTCTCGTTGAATATCTTTTCTTAATCTCAGAACAAATTGCATTGGGTTATAGAGCCCTCTGGGTTCTCCGATATTTTCTGATGATAATAATTCAGGGTTTAATTTAATCATGGTTAAAGGATTTTATACCACAGGAAAGAGTTATTCTAATTTATCAATAATACTTTTTATTATTGATATTAATCAGTGTTAAAATTATTTAATATAATCCTCTTTTCTACTCAGATACAGTATTTTGCTCTCTTTAATATAAGATAATAATATTTTAAGGCCACTCATTGACTTAAAATTTATTATGTAAATGTTGCTATTGGCTTTTATATAGTATGTCTAACTACCGGATAACCGATTTTGTATAAATATTTATACCTGTTACTTCCAGAATTCCACTTCCGTTCGTCAATTGCATTTTAATAGCTTAATTTTTTAATTATTTTTACACCTCAACTAAAATCGGGTTTGCAAACTTGTCGCGGAAACCAACTTATAATGAGTATCAGCTTTTGCGCGGATTAACTGCGGGAGATACATTGCATTATTCTTATATCTTTAAAGAGTATTATAATGTGCTTTGCCACTACGCCGAAACAATCATCGGCGAACCTGGGCATGCCGAAGATATTGTGCAGGACGTTTTTGAAAGATTATGGCAGAAGCCATATGCTTTCGAGGATCTACGGCATCTGAAAGATTTCCTGTACAAGGCTACACGTAATGCCGCTCTTAATTTCTTAAAAGGGGCACAGCATAGTAAGGAACGACAGGCCAAATTTCTTCACGAACAAGAAGCATCCGGTACAGAGGAAGACCTGGAAATTATCCGCATGGAAGTTTTCAGAGTGATTTACCGCGAGATCAACAACCTCCCTGAGCAATGCGGGAAGATAGTGCGTATGAGTTATATTGATGGACTGAAAAACGAGCAGATAGCCGAAGCCCTTTCCATTTCTCTCCAAACAGTTAA
This sequence comes from Chitinophaga silvatica, assembly GCF_003419895.1. Classification (GTDB taxonomy): domain Bacteria; phylum Bacteroidota; class Bacteroidia; order Chitinophagales; family Chitinophagaceae; genus Chitinophaga; species Chitinophaga silvatica. The sequence continues at coordinate 5,044 of NZ_QPMM01000011.1, forward strand.
AAATCAAAAAACCAGGGGTATGAAGCTGCTGAGAATGCGCGTATCACCTGCTGTTATTACCCTATTCTTATTATTTTCCCACCACTCATAATTTTTTTTCGATTCCTTTAGTACGATCGGAACATCATGTTGTAATAATGTAAATTGATTAGAACATGGCGTCTTCTTCAAACGATCCATTCCTCATTGCAGGGCTTATTTCCCGTTCGCAACAGGGGATACTGACGGCCGATGAGCAGGAGGTACTGGATGCCTGGATCGCTGCCAGTGAAAAAAACAGGGAGTTGTGGATGGAATTGAACAATCCCGATGTGCAACAACAAAACGTGCGTGCATTGGCCAGGTTTGACGAAACCGCAGCACTGGAACGTTTTCTTTCCAGCAAACCTGCAAATTCAAAAATACACCGGATGCAATTCCTTCGCACATGGAAATGGGCGGCCGCAGTATTTGTACTGGCATTAGGAGTATCAACTTATTTTCTGCTCTCACCAAATACAAGAATTGCTGGCTGGAAGTCTGCCCAACACGATATTCCACCTGGTAAAAATGGTGCTATCCTAACATTGGCAGATGGTACACAACTGGTATTAGACAGTTTGGGCGAAGGAAAAATCGCAACACAGAATGGAACACAAATTTCACTGAATAACAACGAGCTTAAATACGACGCTACCGCCGCAACAGACGGAATAGCATATAATACCATCACTACGCCTAAAGGTCGCCAGTATCATGTTGTTCTTCCCGATGGCACGGAAGTATGGCTGAATGCAGCATCTTCTATTCAATATCCTGTCGCTTTCAAAGGACGGGAACGAAGAGTAAAAATCAGTGGGGAGATTTATTTTGAAGTAGCCAGTAAGAGCTGGCAGCCATTTGTAGTGGAAACCAACCAAATGAAACTGGAAGTGTTAGGTACTTCATTTAATGTGAATACCTATGATGATGAGAAAACAATCCGCACAACACTGATGACAGGTGCTGTGAAAATTACACCTCGGCCAGGCGATATAAAAACCATTCAGCCGAAGGTGCTGGTGCCCGGCCAGACTGCGGATTTAAGCAGAGAAGATGCTTCACTGACTGTAACGGAAACGCCGGATACAGACAAAATCATAGCATGGAAAAACGGCCTGTTTAATTTCGATGGCATGGATTTATACAGTGTAATGCGCCAATTGGCAAGGTGGTACAACATAGAGATACAATACATTGGAAAGCCGGATAATGTAATCTTCAAAGGGAAAATGCATCGTAATACCAATTTGTCGGATGTATTAAAAGTATTGGAAACGATGGATGTTAATTTCGAATTGAAGGGGAATATTTTGTATGTAAAATAGCAGATAGTAAGATGTTGCTTAAACAAAACCGGAAGTGCTTGCGACACTCCCGGCAGATGTTCAAGTAATGTAATAATCACAATCAGGTTAAAGACTGCTTATTTGTTCACTTAAACACTCCGTCCTTATGAGAAGGACGGACTATGCAAAGCTATGCCAATTATTTTTTATTGCAAACGGGTTCCATATAGCTGGAAACGTGGCTCAACCAAATCTCTGTTAGTCATGAAACTAACATTCTTTCTTCTTACCGCTGCTCTGTTGCAAGTATCTGCCAGAGGCCTTTCTCAGAACATAGACTTTAACGGTAAAAACGTTGCACTGGAAAAAGTTTTTGCAGCTGTAGAATCACAAACCGATTATGTTTTCCTGTACAAGGCTACAGCTTTATCAATGGCAAAACCTGTCACTATCAGTGCCAGGGGAATTGACTTAAAAGCTTTTCTCAACAAGGTATTCGAGAACCAGTCACTGAACTACAAGATCATCGACAAAAACATTCTGGTTTCTCAGAAAGAAATCAGATCCGCTGAAACAATTCAAACTGTTGATACACTGCCGGCAAAACAGGAATTGATAAATGTCTACGTCTATTCTTCCGGTTTTACGCCACTGGGCAGTGCTACTATTAGCAATCTCTCCGACAAGCGGAACTATCTGACCTCGGGAAGTGGATTAGGGGTGGTGCCTGTAAAATTAGGTGACCAGATTCGGATCAGCTATATCGGGTATGTGGACCACGTATTTACAATAACAGAACCGATTATTACTGTAAAATCATACAGCTCGGAGCTGGTGCTCTCCGAAAACAAACTGGATGAAGTGCAGATCACTGTTTTGGGTACTACAAATAAAAGAATCGGAACAGCCAATATTGCTACAGTGAAAGCCAGTGATATTGAAAGACAACCTGTCGTAAATGCGCTGGATGCCATCGCAGGTCGTATTCCCGGCCTCCGGATCAGCCAATCGACAAACACAGCAGGAGCCAGGAAAGTAGAGCTACGTGGACGAAATGTACTGAACGAAAACATGTTTACTGATCCGCTGTACGTTGTTGACGGATTACCGATTGCTACTTTATCCGTTAATCCATTTGGTACGGATATCCCTGTTAGTGGTGGTTATTTAAATACCGAAAATCCTTTGTACATGATCAATCCATTGGACATTGAAAGCGTGGATGTGCTGAAAGATGCAGATGCTACCGCATTATACGGTTCCAGAGGTGCAAACGGCGTAATTCTCATCACTACCAAAAAAGGAAAGCCGGGTCCTACCAGGTTTAATGTAAGCTACTCCAAAGTTTTTTCGGGGGTGCAGCGTTACATGGATATGATGAATACCGAACAGTATCTGGCAGTGAGAAAGGAAGCCATGCTCAATGATGCAGCTTTTCCTACCATGGATAATGCCCCTGACCTTACAATCTGGGATCAGAAAGCTTATACAGACTGGCAACGCACTTTCTTTAAAAATGAGCAGTCGGATGATGTGCAATTGAGTGTAGAAGGTGGGCTGCTACAGAATACATATCGCGTTAGTGTAGGATATACCTCCACAACAGAAATGTACAACCAGGGCAGGGGGAACAATCGTTTAACAATGGGATTGTCTTTCAGCCACCGTAGCCCGAACGGTAAGCTGAAGGTAGACCTTTCTTCAAACAGTACTTATTCCAACAATGAAACTGCTACTGCGATAGACTTTTTCTCCCTTGCACCCAATGCTCCCGGTATTTATGATGAGAACGGGCAATACAATTTTGTTCCGTACAGAAACCAGTTTGGAACCATCTATCCATTCAAGAATATTAAAGACTGGGGAGAGAATCAAACGCTGAAAAGTCAGACTAATGTTGGATTTACTTACGAAATATTCAAGGACTTGTCGGCGGGTGTTAGTATTAATGGAGAATTTTTCAGCATTAAAACCGGCTATTATACTCCTAAAGCCGGGAAAGATCCTTTATTCTTTCCCCTGAGCATGGCATTTTTTACTAATGGTAGCGGAAAGAGCCTGTTGGTAAGGCCGAATATCAACTATATAAAGCTCTTTGGTGGCGCAAGAGTATCTGTTTCCCTGGCAGCAGATTACAGTTATGCTGATCAGGGTGTGGCATCAGTTATAGGAATGTTGTACTCTAACGATAATCTACTTAAAAGCCACTCAAATGCCCAGGCCGTAAAAGCCTTAAATAATTATGCAGAGCTGAAGGTTGCTTCCCTGTTAGCAACGGTTGCCTTCGACTGGGAAAATAAATACATAGTTAATTTAAACGGCAGAAGGGACGGCTCGTCACGCTTCGGTGACGGAACTCGTTTCGGGAACTTCGGATCTGCCGGAGTTTCATGGGTTTTATCTAATGAAGAATGGTTTAAGAATGCTAAAATGGATTGGCTGAGCTTTGCCAAAATCAGATCTACCTACGGTGTAATGGGAAATGCCAATGTGGGTGACTACCAATACCTCTCTCGCTGGTCGAATATTCCAACGGGTGCTATGGATAAATTGCCGGATTATGATGATCAGACCATTTATACACTCATACAACCCGTTAACCAGAAGTTTAGCTGGTCCAGTGCTAGTAAGTTCGAAGTTGGTGCCCAGATTGGATTTTTTAACAGCAAATTGAACATAGAAAGCAACTTCTATATCAATAAGGACGGAAAGCAGTTGACAAATATTACTACGCCGGTTTTCACAGGTTTTCCTTCTGTGGTGGGCAACTGGCCTGCTGTTATCCAGAACAGAGGGATGGAGCTGATGTTGAATGGAACAATCCTGAACACAAAAACCTGGGGTCTGACAGCACGTTTCCATGTAAGTAAGAACAAAAATACACTGGTGGCTTTCGAAGGGTTGGAAAGTTCTCCTTACCGCGATCTGTATAGAATCGGAACTTCTATAACTGCTAAGGCCTACTCACACTACATCGGTATCAACCCAATGAAAGGAACACCTGAGTTTGAGGATTATAACGGAGATGGGATTAAATCCAATGGGATGACTAGCTCGAACTTTCCGGACACAGACCTGGACGATCATTACCGGGTAATTGACCTGAATCCTAAATATTACGGAGGGATGGGCTTTCGGATAGACTTCATGAGGGTATTGTCGCTGGATGCACAATTCACCTTCGAAAATTCCCTGGTTCAGGATAAATTGAATAACCTCGGGTATGGAGGTATGTCCAACTCAGTGTTGTATAAAGAAATCGAAAACAGCCATTGGAAGCAACCGGGAGACAAAGCACTTTACGCAAAGTATTCCACTATGAATGGCGGCGCATTTTTCGGTTCGGATGCCTACTATGCCAAAGGTGCTTTTATGAGCCTGGATAATCTTAGTCTATCGTACAAGCTGCCTGCAATATGGTTAAAGAAGGTACACATGAAGGACGGAACTATCTCATTGAATTCATCAAAGATTTTCAAACTCTCGCAATACAGAATCACGGATGTTGAATTGGGCACTACACCACAGATTAGAAGGATTGCTGCTAATCTGAGATTAAGCTTCTAAAATCAATCGTATGAAAAGAATTATTTTCAATATAACTGCAATTGGTGTTTTATTGGTAGGCCTGCTGGTAACGGGTTGCAATAAAATGCTTAATATAAAGGACCCGGTAAATTCGATCACTACCAACCAGGTTTTCCTGTCCGATGATCAGGCTTCCATTGCACTCAATGGTTTGTATTCTTATCTGATCAATGGAGGAGAACAAGAAACCGGTTTGCCTGATGTATTGGGCAACAATTTGTATAGCGCCGGAGGTATTACGCTGGCGGCCGGGCATTTGGCGGATGAATTGTATCATCCATCACTCAGTGGGAACGATGCATATTATGTGGAAACAACCGCCAGGGTTACATTGTTGAAACTTGGCTACTCCTATAAATTATGGAAATCTGCCTATAAGGGTATTTTCAATGCCAACGCGCTGATAGAAGGTGTGAATGCTTCTACATCAAAAGAGTTTACGCAGGCTTATAGGAAACAAGTGCTGGGCCAGGCACTGGCAGTAAGAGCAATGGGATATTTCTACCTTGTAAACCTGTTCGGAAAAGTTCCTCTCGCCTTATCAATCGATTATAATAATACACAAAAACTCCCTTCTGCCAGCCCTGACGTTGTATATCAGCAAATTATCAAAGACCTGGAAGAAGCGTCAGGGTATCTTTCTGAAAATTACGATGGAAACAACACCGAGCGCATTCGGATCAATAAATGGTATGTTAAGGCAATGTTGGCAAGGGTGTATCTGTTTACTAAAGATTATGAAAAAGCCTACCAGCATGCTAACGATGTGATTAACCGGACAGATTTGTTTCAGCTTGAAAGTCTGAATAAGGTATTCGGCATATCCAGCCGGGAAGTTATTTTCCAGTTGAAGCAGATCAATGATGTGGCGTTACGCGGTAATGCCACACCTGAAGGCTACGTTTTGACAAACCGCTACCTTACGCCGCAACTAATGAATGCTTTCGAAGAGGGCGATAACAGAAAGACATCATGGACAGTGGCTATCACATCTACACCTGCAGGTTTTTCTCCGGCTAAGTATAAGATCAATATCAATAACAATGAGTTTGGAGGATACAGGTCCGAATATTATGTAGTCATGCGGCTTGCAGAAATGTACCTGATAAGGGCAGAAGCTAATATGTTGCGGAGCGCGGCCAATAAAAATACCGTGATCGATGATCTGAACACTATCAGAAAACGTGCAGGGTTGAATGATCTTCAATATACTTTAACCGATCAGCAGGTAACGGATGCCATCGCTCATGAAAGACGTATAGAGTTGTTTGCAGAATGGGGACATCGCTGGCTGGACCTGAAAAGGACAAACAAGGCTACGGAAGTGCTTTCAGAGATACCTTACAAACAACCATGGAGTCAGCACCAGTTGCTATATCCAATTCCTCCGGAAGAAATCCGCTACGCTAACCAGCTCACCCAGAATATCGGCTACAATTAAAAAGTAATCACCATTAAATCAAGAAAGATGTTTCAATTCAGCTATAAAAAATATTTCAAAGCGGGGGTGTTAGTAGGTGGTATGCTGATGTTTGGTATTTCCTGTAAGAAGGATTCTCCAAAAGAACTATTTCCAGCGTCTTTGACAATTGTAAATGGAATTAACGACAATTCCTCCTTTCTGACTGCCTATTTTGGAAATTCGCAACCCAAATTCTATATTAGGCTGTCTTATATTAGTAATGGTAGCTCTTTTGATTATGCTACCGAGAAAATGAACCAACCGCTTACGTTATTCAAAAACAACGATACACTACAGCCTAATAAACCTTTCCTAAAAACCAACTTAGAACTGGAGGCAGGCGGAATTTTTACGCATTTTGTTTACGGTAGCCCAACGCAGGTGAAACAAAAGACCATAAAGGAACAACTTCCTTCCCGTAGCCTGAACGACAGTGTTGCCAACCTTCGAATCATCAATCTTTTCGATAACAGACCTATCGATGTGGTGCAACTGGAGCCGGTACCAGGAACTATGGTTACGAATCTGGCATATGAGCAACTGTCCGATTTTATAAAGGTTCCTGTTAATGCATCTGTAATGAACTTTCGTTTCGAAGTGCGAGATCATGCAACAGGTGCTAAGCTGGCCACCTTGTCGGAAGTAAATATTTATCCGGGTTCTACTACGCAGAATTCCCAATGGTTGTTCAAGGCACGTACAATGCTGGTAACCGGAACATGGACCGCTGAGGGTGTTTTTTCGGCCAGGGCAAAAAGTATCGGTCATTTTTAATCCAAGTTTTAAATCATAAGTAACATTATATGCAGCCTATATTAAAGGTGGAGAACCTATCGCATAAGTATGCCAGTTCCTGGGCAATACGCGAAATAAATTTTGAGATCAATGATACCGGTGTTGTCGGATTGTTGGGTTCGAACGGAGCCGGCAAGTCTACCACCATGAATATCATTTGCGGAACTTTGCTGCAAACAGAAGGAAATGTTTCTATCAATGGATTAAACATCAAAGATGATCCTATTGAATATAAAAAACAGATAGGCTTTTTGCCACAGCAGGCGCCTTTATATATGGATTTTACAGTGCAGGAGTACCTGGAGTATTCCGCACAACTAAGACTGATGGATAAGCGTCAGATCAAAGGAGCAGTAGAAGAAGTGCTGGAGAAAACATCTATTACACAGATGAGATCACGTTTGATAAAAAATCTGTCTGGTGGTTATCGTCAGCGGGTAGGCATTGCGCAATCTATAATCAATAAGCCGAAAGTGGTGATCCTCGACGAACCCACCAATGGTCTCGATCCCAATCAGATCATTGAAGCAAGGAAACTGATAAAAGAAATTGCGCAAGACCGTGCGGTATTGTTATCGTCGCATGTATTGTCTGAAATTAACCTGCTCGCCAAAGAGATCATCATGATAGAATCCGGGCAGGTGGTATTTTCTGATACACTCGATGCTTTCAATAATATTCTCCAACCCAATACCATGGTGGCCAAAATGCTCCATATGCCTGCACCGGAAGAATTGATGGCAATAGAAGATGTACAGAAAGTAGAGTTGCTACCAGATAACAAATGCAGGATCTATTTCCAGCCTAACGACGATCTGGCTGAAAGAATTGTGAGGAAGAGTGCAGAGAAAAACTGGAGACTCACTTCTATTCACACAGAATCTTCCGGTATGGACGATGTATTCAAACAATTATCATCAAATTCTTCTTCAACCTTACACTAATGAGAGTAGTTTTTAATATAGCGCGGGCAGAATTACGGTATTTTTTCTTTTCGCCGATCGCATGGTTTGTATTGATTATATTCCTGATGTCTAGTGCGGGCATCATCATGGGAAACTTGGCGGATACTGCATTGGAGCAAGACACTATGCTTGAGTTGCAGGGGGATGCTTTCAGTGGATTCCTCAATATACCACTGACCAAATTGGTAATCGGCAAGGGGCTCGATACGTTGTTGATGATCTTCTTTTTGTTCATTCCGCTGTTGACCATGGGCGTGATCAACCGTGAATATGCTGCCGGAACAATTAAGTTGCTTCATTCATCGCCTGTAAAAACACGCCAGATTATCCTGGGTAAGTTTCTGGGTGTATACAGTTTTGTATGCCTGATGATCCTGATTTTCCTTACAGAAGTAATCGTATTGACCTTTTCAATTAAGAATGTAGAGTTCCTGCATATAATGGCAATGGTGCTTGGTTTCTTTTTACTGGCTGCTATGTATGTAGCAGTAGGGATCTTTATATCCAGTTTAACAGCTTACCCTATTGTTGCCGGGATAGGAACATTTGCAGGGCTGATTATGTTCACATCTCTGGCGCTGATGTTTCAGGGAACTGATTATCTGAGAGATGTTACCTATTTCCTTTCCAGCTCAGGGAGGGTAGAGAATTTGCTTTTTGGCTTAATTACAACAAAGGATCTTGTTTACTTCCTTAGTATTACTGCTCTTTTTATCATATTCACCATCATCAAAACGAAATCCGTTACTGAGTCGAAGTCATGGCGTGTATCGGCAGGCAGATACCTGATAGCGTTAGCGATAACGGTTGTTATACTCGTGGTTACCTCATTACATGGGTTGATAGGCTATTGGGATGTAACAAGAAGCAAAATAAATACGCTGCATGAAAATACCCAGGGAGTATTGAAGCAGTTGGATGGATCTCCGCTGAAGATAACACTCTATACTAATCTGTTAGGATATAATCTGGGCAGTGGCTTGCCCACAGCGCGTAATAACTATCTGTGGAACTTCTGGGCCAAGTATCGCCGCTTTTATAATAACATGGAGTTTGAGTATGTGTATTATTACGATGTGAACAAGGGCGATAGCTCAGTATTTCTGATGTACCCGGGTAAATCGATTGATGAAATAGCAGAGAAATATGCGGAAATGTTTAAAACCAATCTCTCTGGCTATAAAAAACCAGCAGAAATCAGGAGCTTGATTGACCTGGAGTCGGAATCGAAAGGTTTATTGATGCAGGTGGAGTATAAAGGGAAAAAGACATTCCTGAGAACGTACCAGGACCCGGAGGTTTTTCCAAATGAAAAGCATGTTTCCGGCAGTCTGTTGCGTATAATAAATGATACAACTCCCACTTTTAAATTTCTTACAGGGCACTATGAGCGTTCGCCGCTTAAGTCTGGCGAACGGGAATATGGAAACCATACCGTCAATAAAGCATCCAGGGGCGCGCTGATTAATCTCGGATTGAATTTCGATACCATCCCTGTCTTGAGTTCCAATAATTTTAACCACGATGACGTATTGGTGATATCAGATCCGAAAACAATATTGGATAAAGCCATTATCGATAGCGTTAAACAGTATATCGACAAAGGAGGAAATGCTATGTTCTATTCCGAACCAGGCAAGCAGTTTATCATGAACCCGATTCTGAATCATGTGGGGGTAAATGCGGATGAAGGCATCATTGTACAGGTAAATCCGCAGGATATGCCGCATAAGTTTGCCGGATTGATTTCTAAGAAAGGTACTGATATGGCTGATGAGCAATCGTTTTTCTACTTCAGGAACGGTATCATCAAGACCTGTAAAACAGCTATTACTGGTGCCAGTGTATTAAGCTATTCTGATACCACAGGATTTAAGGTAGAACAGATTACCACTTTACATAACAATGAAAATACCTGGGTAGAAAGAGGTGTGTTGGTAGTGGATTCCGCAGCGCCTGTATTCAATACCGCAGAAGGAGATTACAGAAAGGAAGCTCCTTATACTGTGGGCCTTCAGCTTACCCGCAAAATCGGCAACAAATTGCAGAAGATCATTATTTCCAGCGATGCGGACATGATGTCTTTGATTAAAGGGGACGGAATGGATTATGGAAATGCGTTCTACAGCTACACAGTTGATAACAGGCTACCTGTTTACCATAATTTCAAAGTGCCAACGGATATATGGTTGACGATCAAAAAGGTTCCAGCCAAAACATTGAAGACGGTGCTCCAATATGTGATACCTGCCTTGATTTTGGTTGCAGGTATCGTAATACTGATAAGAAGAAAACGCAAATAGCGGGTACTTTAATTGTTTCATAAAAAGTATAATTATGTATTTGCAGACAGATATGCAGACGATGGATGACTTGCGCTTGTTTTCAAAAGGAGACACACAGGGTATTTACGATATTTATAATCATTCATATACCCGTGGCGGACAAACCATAATGGAAGCCATGTTCAGGAAGCCGCTGAATAACAGGGAAGCGATCATCAAACGGATCAATACTATTGCTGCTTTCGTGAAAATGAAAGCCACTTTTCCTTTCGATGGTACTGTCTTGGACCAAGCAGAGAAATACATTTCTTTTGACGATAACCAGGATGGAGGAACAAAAGTATCGCTAAGCGAGAAGGAAGTACAGAACGGAATTGTTTCGATAATTGATCTTTTTCATACGTTCAAACAGTACCTGGAATCGGCAGAATTGGCAAAAGTAAAAGAGCTGGAGGAAGAACGGCTGGCAGCCATCGGAATATTGAATGATCCGGCTTTTATACCTGTATTTAACGAAAAACCGAATGCAAGAATTTCATTCGCCGCTGTTACGGCTTTTGATGTGTTGATCCGTAATAAGGAGAAGAGGAAAGTGCTGCAACTACTGCATTTTATATACCATATCGATGTATATATTTCAGTGGCACAGGTTACCCTGAAACATAACATGATATTCCCTGTAGTACATCCTAAAGGTACCAGTATTTTAAAAGTGGATGGTGTATACCATCCGCTTTTAAAAAATGCTGTTGCCAACAGCCTTCATATGTCGCCTGGCCGCAACCTGATTTTTCTTACAGGAGCCAATATGGCCGGGAAGTCAACCTTCCTGCGTTCGTTCAGTACTGCGGTTTATATCGCACATATGGGTTTTCCGGTAGCTGCGGCCTCTATGGAGTTTTCGGTGATGGACGGCGTATATACGACGATTAACTTGCCCGATAACCTGGGCATTGGAGCCAGCCATTTCTATGCAGAGGTACTGCGTGTGAAGAAAATAGGACAGGAGCTCAGTGAGGGAAAATCATTGTTTGTATTGTTCGATGAGTTGTTCCGTGGTACAAATGTAAAGGATGCCCTGGAAGGAACCCTGGCTGTTTGTAATGCTTTTACCAACCGGAAAGACAGTAAGTTTATCATCTCCTCTCATATTATCGAAGCAGCAGATGATTTGCGGAAAAAGGAAAGTGCTGCTTTTTATTTTCTTCCTACAGTGATGAGAGGTACTGTACCTGAATACACATATACCCTGCAGGAAGGCGTTACAAATGATAAGCATGGAATGATCATTATTAATAACGAAGGAATACTGGATATTCTGAAGCAGGGGAACAAAGGTGGAAAAAGGTTAAATAAGCAATTATGAGTTTTAAAATAGATCGCCAATCGGTAGGGGAGCTGAATTTGCTGGGGAAATTCCGGCAGGGATCAGTATATTTTTTATTCAATAAAGTAAAAACACGGATCGGGGAGAAACTGATGGATGAGATGTTTGTTCATCCGCTTAATGATGCTGCTGCTATTAATCGGCGGGTCGCGATCTTTAAGTTTTTCGAAGAGAAAGGTCTGGCATTTCCTTTTGAGGCCGACCAGGTTGCCCTGATGCGTGAGTATATCGATAATACAGGCGGAAAATCGCAATGGGCGGTGACAATGGATGTCCATCTGCAAAAACTATTAGCAGGCCTCACGAAGGATGGCCGTTTCAAAAACACGCTACTACAGTTGCAGGCAACAATTGTAACGCTGAAAAAGTGTTTTGGACTGCTGGAGTTACTGAAGCTGGAAAATGGCCCTTTACAGGATCGTGTAGATGCTTTAATCTCCATTATGAGCCAGAAGGATATCCGCAAAATTCTGGACAGCGATATCTACAAGTCAATGTCTACCAGCACTGTATCCGAATATGATTTCCTGCTGCGCAACAGGCATAACGAAGCAATGAAAGACGTATTGCAGTTCATTGCTGAAACAGATATATACATAGCAGTTAGTAATGTATCGCGTGAACGGAGTTTTTGTTATGCTACGGCAGTAGAGAAAGAGAAAAATCTATTCCAGGCCCGGAGTCTCCGACATCCCTGTATTTCAAAAGCAGTGGGCAACGACATACAAATGAAAGAGGGTAGTAATGTCATTTTCCTAACCGGTGCAAATATGGCAGGTAAATCTACCTGGATGAAATCTATTGGTATCGGTATGTACATGGCACATATTGGTTTCCCTGTTGCCGCTTCCGAAATGGTGTTTTCGGTAAGAGAAGGCATCTTCTCCAGTATCAATGTGGCCGATAACATAGCCATGGGGTACAGTCATTTCTATGCCGAAGTGGTAAGGGTGAAAGATGCAGCGCTGGCTGCAGCGACCGGCGAACACCTGTTACTGATGTTCGATGAACTGTTTAAGGGCACCAATGTAAAAGATGCCTTTGATGGCACCCTGGCGGTTACTGAAGGATTCTCAGAATATAACAATTGCCTGTTTATCGTATCCACCCATATCATCGAAGTGGGAGAAGCACTTAAAAACCTGTCTAACGTGCAGTTTCGATTTATGCCTACTGTACTGGAAGGAAATGTACCAAAGTATACCTATACTTTACAGGAAGGTATTACTGAAGACCGGCAGGGAATGATGATTATCGAAAACGAAGGAATCATTGCACTTATCAATAAAATGTAACCTGAGAAAAACACTCACCTGATAAGATCGCGGCAACATGCCGTGTTGATTACAATTTTAAAAATTACAAATATCATGAAGCAAATTTTTGCATCAGGGATACTTATGTCCCTGCTCTCCACATCTGCACTGGCCCAGGTACAAACTTTTACCGGATTTACGAGGCAGGATTTGAAAGATGATTTTATATATGCCGTAGAGTTGTTGAAGAAACAGCATCCTAATCCGTATAAGTTCACAGACACTATTACATTTAACAATAAGATGGATTCCCTGATGAACAGGGTGGATAAAGATCCATCGCTGTTAAGCAGTTTACGCTACTCTCCCGTGCAGCTATTCAATGATGTACATCTGAAATTGGATTATGATGAGGAGCATGTGGTGAATGTTTTGTATGGTATTAATCACTTTCCGCTGGCTACTACCACGTTTAAAGACAGGATTATTGTTAATGCCAAAGGGGAATCCATTCCTTTCGGTGCAGAGATTCTGAGTATTAATAGAATACCTGCCGCTAAATTGCTCGGCGAAATCGGCTACGCTACCTATAGCGATGGTTTCATCAAAACAGGCTCCGATCGCACTGCAACAAACTTAAGTTTGTTCATTAGTCTGGTTTTTCCTGAAGCCACCAGCTATGATATTGTATACAAAGAGTATGGTGCGAAAAATTCCACTACCATACAGTTGAAAGCTGTGGATGCCAAAACCGGATTCCATAACAGAAGCCTGGGAGAGCTACCCTTTAATACTTTCCTGAAGCGTGCCTATGTAACAAAAGAATATTTGGATAAAGAATCTACCGCTATCCTGACTGTTCTTACATTTATGCTGCAGGAAAATGCCATGTATAAGGAACTCAGTGATTTTTTCGCAGAAGTAAAGAAACGTAATATCGGAAACGTTATCATAGATATCCGGTCCAATGGCGGGGGTAACCCAAATATGTCTGCTTTACTATACTCCTTTGTGGCATTACAGCCGTTCGACAATGTGTTTAATTACCGGACAAAGAACATACAGATGCATGACCCCGAACACCTTTTGAATGGTTACGGAACAAAAATGGGAGAGGAGGAAATAAAGCAGACCGAAAATTTCCTGAAACAACGTTTCGATTACGACAGCGCTGCAGGATTTTACTATGGGAATGCACGCCTGACCGAAGGTTCTATTTCCAACTACCCTCCTGATAAGAATAATTTTAAAGGCAATGTATATGTACTAACCAGTGGAGGAACTGTAAGTGCAGCCACCTACTTTGCTGCACTGGTAAAGAATAATAAGCGTGGTTTGTTGGTAGGAACTGAAACCGGTAGTGGCGAAGCATCAACTACAGCGGCATGGTTTAATACCTATACGTTACCTAAAACGAAAAGCAAATTAACCGTTCCAATGAGTGAAATATATTTTATGAAAGCAAAGCAGGATAACGGGCGTGGTTGTCAGCCCGACAAAGAGCTGTCTTTTGACTCCTTTCAGCAATATATCCGTGCCGGTAAAGATCCGGAGATTCAATATACGCTGGATATAATCCGGGCTGGTAAGAAATAATACCTTGAAGATAATAAAGGAAGGGTGTCTCTTATGAGGCACCCTTTTTGGTATAAGGACACAGGTAATCATCTGGACTGTTGATCATAATTCGCAAATAGCTGAGTTGAAAACTGGATAAAATTGAACGGTAACTAATGCTATTTTACCAGCATATTGCAGAAAAGAAGTCATTTGTTTATTTTCAGCAGATAATTTGCTTATTTCATTCAAAACCACGTTATATCGCTATTTGCCAGGGATAGCCTGGCTTATTAACGAGCAACTATTGACCGTTATTAAAATCGAAATGATGAACAGGACTTCAAAGCTAAAAAGACTGGGTATCGCATTTGTCTGCTTTCTCTTTCCTTTACAAATGTTCTCCCAGGAAAATTTTGTTCCGCCATATAAAAACACCTGGACAAGTGCTCCTCATAATATTCCATCGCGTTCATCAACAGATGCACCATTGATGGGCAATGGCGACCTGCTGACAACTGTAGGGTATAAGCCCAATAACCTGAGATTCTATATTTCAAAGAATGATTTTGGCAGATGGCGTTCGAAATATGGCCATGGAGAGAAAGAATTTGACCTTGCCGGAAGCAGATTAGTAGCGCATATCGATATTAACTTTCATGAAAAGGCATCCAATTTTTCGGCCAGTCAGAATATCGGCAATGGACAAACTGAGATGCAAATTGGTCGGAATATTTCCGTCAATTCCTGGGTAAGTGCTACCCAAAACCTGATCTTTATGCAGGTGACTGCGCTGAATGAGGATGCTGTAGTGTCCGTGAATCTTGGAGCTCCGAAAAATGAATTGGCAAAAATAGCCAATGGGCAATGGAAAAATACTGAATGGCAAACCCGTTCTTTTGAAGAGGATGTGGATATTCCTGCTTCGGCAACAATTGCGGTAAAGACTCTCAATTATGATAATACATCCGAGATTCAAATAAAAAAACAACAACCACTTTTACTAGTAATAGCTGTTGAAAGCAACTTCTCACAAAAAAATACATTTGAATACATTAAAAACAAAATATCCGGTATAACAGAAAAAAGTATATCCTCACTACTTCAACAGCATAATGAATGGTGGAACCAATACTGGCAGAAATCCAGTGTAGTGCTGAACGATAGTGTAGTAATGAAGAGCTACTACCAGGGCCTTTATACAATGGCTGCCTGCAGCAGAGATCCGAATTTTCCTCCCGGCCTATTTGGATGGATTACCAACGACAGTCCTTTATGGAATAATGATTATCACCTGAATTATAACTTCGAAGCACCGTTTTATTCATTATATGCAGCTAACCGGTTGGAACAGGCATTGCCTTACGATGCACCTATTCTCGCATTTATGCCGAGAGGTGAATGGTATGCAGAGAATGTAACTCATACCAGGGGAGTGTTATATCCTGTAGGTATAGGGCCAATGGGGATTGAGGTGACCAGGCAACTGGATACATTCTATACAAGTCTGCATCCCGAAGGCATTGAAAAAGGTGGTATGTTCTGGCAGCAACGTTCCAATGCAGCCTATGCATTACTGAATATGGGGCAGTATTGGTATAGTACTTACGATACTGCATATGCCAGAAAGATCTATCCTTACGCTTTGGCTGTAGCTGAGTTTTGGGAGGATTACCTGAAGTTTGAAGATGGTCGTTATGTTATTTACAATGATGCGATACATGAAGGATCGGGGCATGATACCAATCCTATATTGTCGTTGGGTTTAGTCCGATATGTATTTAATCTGATGATTGATATGAATCGTAATATGCATTTCAATACGAAAGAGGTTGAGAAATGGGAACACATATTAAATCATATCAGTCAGTTTCCTACTCAGGTCAGGAATGGAAGAAACGTGTTTCGCTATACCGAGAAAGGAATGGATTGGAATTCCGGCAATGGATTAGGAATTCAGCATATCTATCCTGTAAACGCAATTACCTTGGATAGCGATGCTGAATTATTGTTGCTGTCCAGGAACACCATCGATGAAATGAGAAGATGGAATGATCAGAATACCAGTAATAGTTTCTATATGGCGGCTATCAGGGTGGGTTATAGTAAAGATACTATCTATAACAAATTGCATGATTATATTGCTAATAGCTACCCCAATGGCTTTATGATTAATAATGTGCATGGTGTAGAAAATTCGTGTGTAGTAACCAATGCTATTAATGAAATGCTGTGTATGAGTGTTGGAAATGTTATTCGTTTGTTTCCTTCTCTTCCTTCAAAAATTGATGCATCGTTTAGTCGGCTCAGAGCCTATGGTGCGTTTTTAGTTTCGGCAAAAAGAAAAGCCGGAAATATTTCTGATGTGGAGATTATAAGTGAAAAGGGAAAGCCGTTAACGCTGCTGAACCCATGGGGTAATAAAAAAGTGAAGGTATACAGAGATGGTAAACCTATTGGGTTTATGGTTGGAGAAAGGCTTACGATTGCAACAAGGGCAGGGGAAAAAGTAAGGATTATGCCACAATAGGATTTAAATCCTGGCTCTACTCAGATAAAATCCAAAGATTATAACTTTTAAGCATCTTGCATTATATTTAGCAACTAATCTATCGAATCATGTACAAGCATTTTAAGTTTTATTCAATTATCGGGGTTGGCGGACTACTAATGTCAGTAGCCTGCGGACAGAATTCCGCTTCTTCTGTTGTGAAATCGGATAGCACCAGCGTACCGGTTGAAACAGGTAAGGCGAATTCGGACTATAAACCCGCATTTGAAGGTCAGACCAGAATAGGCAGTGTAAAAACTGTAACGCCATATGAATTTAAGGTTTTGGATACTACCCTGAAATCACCATGGGGAATAACCAGTTTACCGGACGGTAGATTACTTATCACCGAAAAAGCCGGCAACCTGCGTATTGCCGCACAGGATGGGAAACTGAGTGAACCAATAACCGGACTTCCAGCTGTTAAACTGGCAGGACAGGGTGGATTGCTTGGCATAACCATAGATACTGATTTTAATAACAATAGAATGGTATACTGGACATTCTCTGAAGAACGCCCGGATGGTAACCTTACTGCTGTTGCGAAAGGTAAATTATCGGCAGATGAGAAAAAGATTGAAAACGCTGTTGTAATCTATCGCGCTACTCCGGCTCATAAAAGTACGCTTCACTATGGAGGCAGAATTCTTTTCGATAAAACAGGTAACCTGTTTGTGAGCACAGGCGAGCGTTCTGATCTGGAAACCAGACCATTGGCACAGGATCTGAAAGCTGCATTGGGTAAAGTGTTAAGAATTACAAAAGATGGAAAGGCTGCTCCTGGAAATCCTTATGAAGGAAAAGCAGATGCAAGACCTGAAATTTATTCTTACGGCCATCGTAACGTACAGGGATTAGCCATCAATCCGGCAACCGGTGAGCTTTGGGAAACAGAATTTGGTCCAAGAGGTGGTGATGAGCTCAATAGGATTCAGGCAGGTAAAAACTACGGCTGGCCAATTATTACATATGGTATAGAATATAGCGGTGCAAAAGTAGGAGATAGCTTGCAAGTGAAAGAAGGATTAGAACAACCTGCTTACTATTGGGATCCTGTTATCTCGCCAAGCGGTATTACTTTTTACAGTGGTAACGGAATCGCTGAATGGAAAAACAACTTGTTCATTTCAAGCCTTAGCAGAACTCATATTGCACGTATTGTAATTGAAAACAATAAAGTAGTAGGTGAAGAGAGATTGCTGGCAGATGAAGGTCAGCGTTTCAGAGATGTTACAGAAGGCAAAGATGGTGCCTTGTATGCTGTAACTGATATGGGCAGACTATATAAGATCTCGAAGAAATAGAATCTTTTTTGATTTAGACAGAAGCGTGGTACATTCATTTGAATTGTATCACGCTTTTTTATTATCTAGTTAAATAACATGATAAATCTTCTGAATCAATTTTCATTATCTTTAGAAAAAGAGATTGTTTAATACTGCAGTCGAATAATACAAAATAAATGGAACAGCGTTTTACAGTGCTCACTATTGGGGCAAATGACTACCAGGCGATGAAAAAATTCTACGAAACAACATTTGGATGGAAGCCCGTAGCAGAGAATAATGATATTTCATTTTATAAGATGAATGGTTTTCTGTTTAGTATTGGAAAGAGAAAGGAATTAGCCGGATTTATAGGAGTTAAGCCCGAAGGAAGCGGGTTTCGTGCTGTTACTTTTGGTTATAATGTTCCTACGGATGATGAAGTATGGTCACTTTATCATCAACTGAAAGAGAAGGGCGTTAAGATGCTGAGCGAGCCTACTGCACCCTCTTTTGGAGGTTTGTTTTTTTATTTTGAAGATATAGAAGGGAATATTCTTGAAATTGCTACAAATCCTTTTATACCACTGGATGAAAATAATAATCCGGAAGGGCATAAGGCTATTGATCATTTGTAATTGATGATCTCCAATAAAATAAATAACGATTTCCTGTTATCCTTATTTATATCCTCAATAAACTATACTAATTGAATAAGCTTATTCTGGTATTTTCTTTAATGTTTTTAGCCATTGGCTTATGTGGGCAATCTGTTCTCCCAGATAGACCTAACACGCTTGTTTGGGAAGTTACGAGCAAGAAAAAACCGCAGTATAAATCCTATATAATCGGATCTAATCATTTATATGGTGAAAAGCTGTTAAATTCCCTAAGAGGAGTTAAGGATCTTATACTTAAGTCTGATCTTGTGATTGCTGAATCATTACCGAAAACCAACGAGGAACGTCAATTATCCTTTGATCAGAAAATTCCATATAACACCTTATTTTCCAATCAGGAAATTGTTATTCTTGATTCATTTTTGACTACCCACCAGATAGCAAATATTAAAGCACTCGATAGTGCGCATTTTCCGGTAAGTCGGCTTTTATATATCGTTTTTTCTGAATTAACGGCCGAAAATAATTCCGATTTGCAACAGTTGGAAGAAGCGATGGATAATGTTATTGTCAGATGGGCAAAGGATGCTAATATTCCGCTGGTTGGGCTGGATAGTGGGATGACAATGAAGAAAGATGTATTAAGTCTTGGTATGGAAGATATTCAGATGGCAGAAGCTATTCGTTCTTTTGTAATTAGTCCGTCGTTACTTAAAACAGATGATTCATTGAGAAATATAGGGGGTAGATATGCAAGGATGGAAATTGATTATAGCTTCAAAAGTAAACCTGTCTATATTGAGAATGAGTCACTTCGCTATTTACTAGTAGAGAGGAATAAATATTGGATGTCACGATTACCAGATTACTTATCGAATAAGAATTGTTTTGTTGTTATAGGAATTGATCATTTGAAGTATAAGGAAGGACTGTTGGCTTCTCTTTCTAAGCTAGGTTTTAATATCAGGCCTGTAAAGCTTTCATTAAGCTTATAAGAAATACATTATAAAAAATTTTTGGGATTCTTATTCCCACATATCGGAGGGCTACTTTACAATTGTCTTTCGCCCTACTGCAATTACTCTTCAGTGGTCTGTTAATCATGATTACTTTCAACTTGTTCCTGAAAAAATAATTTGATTGAATGCAATTATCAGTAGTTACATTGAAAGTCAACCTCTCTGAGCTATTTAATCATTAGGGTTTCAACAAATAAATAAATATTTTGTATTGGGAGGTTAATATTTTTTTTGATAATAATTATTAATGTGTATATTCAGAGATATACTTGCAACAGATAGAAATTTAGAACCTGTATTATGAAATTGTTTGTGCCATGTATGTATCTATTAACAGTTTGTTTTCTCGTTGGTAAGTATTAAATATTAATATTCCCGGAGGTTTTAAGTTAAGTGCCCTATTGTGTTTGTGTAGCCAAACTAAGAAAAGAATCCCTGGAAAATAATGCCCGTAACCCAATGCAGTCTGATGGAATCTGCATGAAGTTTTTTCAGTAAACCTGTTTACTGATTTATTTCTCTATGAATACACGTGTATAACTATAGCAAAATCTGACACTTAAATGTAAATCTAAACTAAAAATCTAAGTATGAAATTCCCTTACAAATTCCCGCGGGTAGCGGGATTGGGCTCTACGCGCCTTATTGCTCCATTGACATTAATTTTGGTAGCTATTATTTTGCCATTAACGTTTAACTCATGCGAAAAGTCAAATCAGAGTAAGCCTCAGGTTAAAACTGAGCTCACTCCGGCTCAGAAGTTACTTGCAGCGATGCGAAACTATAGAAAGCAATCGACGGCAGCAAAAGTACAGACGGGAAGTAAAGCACGTAGTGCAAATTTAAGGACAGATCAAACTGATGATGTAACTTACTACATCAACTTCCCGACTATACCAACTGCAAACCAATTGAGCTTATACAACAATGCAAGTTCAATTCAGGATATTGTAAATTTACGTATTCAAAGTCAGGCAGTTGTAGAGTATACACAAAACTCGGCTAACGTTAGTTATCCTGTTACTTTTTCATTAGCGTCGGTAAAAAACAGTCTTCAACCATTAATTGAAGAATCGAAAGATTATTTACGCTCTAAAGGGCTTACGGATCAGGACATTCAGGATATGATAACCGCCAAGGAGGGAACAGAGGAGGATTTGATACCGTTTACAATTTCTATGGCCCAGATAGAGGAATCGCCACGCCCATTTGTACCTTATCCGGATGGATATACTTTTTACAATACAAATGGATATAAAATAGCTCATTGGAGTTTGACTGTAAATAGATTTTCAGGGGATACAACATGGACGCTTATAGGTACTAAACAGGAAGGGTATGAAGAACCCTATAGGGCTCTTAAATGGGCAGATGTTGGCCATTGTGCCCTGACAGCTATTGGATGGGATATATTTTGGGCATTAGGGCAATCAGTCTCCTCGACATGGACGATAGCAACCTTAAGAACAGCATTTGGAACAGTTGCCAGAAAAGTGCTTGGCCCAATTGGGGTTGCTATTGCGGCAGGGGAGTTTGCATGGTGTCTTTATAATCTCGATTAAGAATGTGGTCTAATGTATTATTAATTCTTATATTCTTATGGGCTTTAGTCAATAAGGGGTACAGTATTTACACTGCAATTATAAAGAAAGATAGCGGGAGAGTGAAAGTGGAGTTATTTTTTCTGATATTAATAATATTCCTTTTTGTGCTCCTGTATAGGATTTAAGTAAGGTGTTCTGAAATAACCGGGGCTGACCCAAAGAGTTTTTTGGGTCAGCCCCGGTTATTACTATAATTTTAATAATTGTGAAGCCAATTCCTCTTTAATTTCGTTATCAAAAATTTTATCAGTTGCCTTTTCTAAAAGGGATACAATTTCAAGTGCTTTATCCATACGCTCAGTAATCAAAGCTTTTGGGTTGGTTTCCTTTGGCCGTGAACTAGGAAAGTTATGTTTTGAAATTGGTTCTGATGTAGGTGCTTGATCAAAGCCTAATGGAAACCAATAAAAATACACGGTAGAATCTACTTGATTTCCGAAATGATTGTAACAATAATACCTGCAATCAGAGTTGGCTTTAATGGGCACTATGAAAGTATTCGGATTTGTCATATTCATAGAGCCTTTTGAGTTATAAGAATATGCATTACCACCCATTGCTTTAAACCATTTTCCAGCAGTATAAATTTCGCCAACAGCAAAAGAATGTGAAAAAGTATCTGCAATAGGAGGTTCAATATATACCATTAAAAAACCGTCAGTTTTGACAACTAACTTTGTTTCTTCAATTTTTTTTCCTTTGGCAATTTCCATACCATTCTGAAACATAGAAACTTTATTAATGGTCGTTAAGGTGCCAATAAAAGCATCCTTAATCTTACTTTCACCTTGAACCCAAAGGTGACCACTAATCTTTTCATCATTGGAAGTATCTACCTTGCTAGGTTTGAGACTAGGGTTGTTAATGGTTATAGTAATACTTGCATATGATTTTTGATTACCTAAAGTTGCCTCCACTACCAATGTGGAATTCGTAACTATTTTGGGATTTATTTTTATCGAGTTAATTTCACTTGAACCGACGAGATTTTTTGAGCCACAATATACTTTAAAGGATTTACCATTACTTTCCCATTTTAAGTGTATATCACTACCCGCTGCAAATTCTGTTACTGGAAGTTTTGTTATAGGATTATAACTATGTAAATTCTTAATGTATACTTCAGATGATAATGTCTTTTGAGTTTTCATGAAAAGTAAATTAAATTCGATTTTAGTATTGTTATTTATTTTATTATAAATTACTTACGTCCTTAGATTTTTATTAAAGTTTTCTGATATAATACGATTGAATTTGTATTCGGAATTTTACGAATGATAGATTCATCTTTGTTATTATTAAATTATAGATTGTTATCTAAATTAAGATCATCATTTAAATGAATTTTCGTCTCTAAAAAGGCCTTTTCTGAAATAATTAAAGAACCAGTTATCAACATATTACTAGCATTATACTTCTTTAGAGCTATTAAATTTTTTTTAATAGTATGATCTCCGGAGTTTTCGAGTGATTGTGGATATAAAACAGGCGTAGAACAAGTAATATGAATAGTTTCTATGAGTGTTTCTTTTCCCAGAGTTGCTACCAACACCAGTGTAGTATCATTTTGTATTCCATTAATAGTTGTTTCGCTTGAATTATTATTAATAGGAACAGAATTTCCATTACAATAAAGCTTTACTTGTGGGGCATTAGTATCCCAATCTACCTGTATCTTACTATCAGTAGAAAAATCGGTACATGGAATTAGTGGAGATTTAGGGTTAATAGTTATCAGATTTCTTAAATAGAAAAATGAATTTTTGCTTTTGGAGACTTTGAAAGATTGAGTTTTGGGTGTAAAATTTCCATTGGCAGTTTTATCGGAATATTCACATATCACCACCTCGGGTTTACCTTCAGTACTATTTACATTACCGGAAATTGTAATGAAGAAGTGTTTTGGAACTTCGCAAGGATTTCTAATGTTTGTAATTATAAATTCCAAATGGTCTTTTTTTGACTCAAAACACTTTGAAACTCCGGCTTTTTTATATTGTTTTGAGGATATCCAGTTAGTATCGCCAGATACCTTCTCTTTTGCATCTAAATGAAAAATGGTATAGGTATCATTTATAGTTGATTTACTATCGAAGGGGATATATATAATGATTTTTTTACAATAAATTTCCTTTCCCTTAGGATCAACCTTAATAATAATTTCCCCGGGTGCACTACATTGCAATGGAGATGGACTTGTGCTTATGTCATAACTTAATTCCATAGGAGAATCAGTTAGGATAACTGATTTTTTTTTATTCTTCATAGTCAAGATGTATTATTATTTGGATTCTGGATCTGTAATAAATCGTAAGTATCCGTCATGTAAAGTTGCTGGTGCTTTGTTGAGAACAGCCTCATTTGGTGCATTTGCTAAACTATAGCCTTGCCATTTATTATTGGAACCAGAGTTGGAATTTTGCCACCAAGACCAGCTACCATTCTTTTCGGAGATAGGCAGGTAATTTATGGTTTGAACAAATGGAGGAGTTACTCCTTCTTCAACAGAAGTATCCAGTACTCTGGAAAGTATTGGCCCAACTCTGAAATTAATTTCCATTGCCGTTAATGGCCCATTTACAAATTGAATTGGTATTTGTATTGATTTCACTGGTAAAATACCAGTTGTAGCATGTATAGAACCTCTCGGATCCATCAATAAGGTGATTATTTTACTTGTAGTTCCATCAAAAGGCAGGTTGATGTAATTGCCATCTACGCTACCAATTGGCCCGATTTCCCGCACATAGTTTTGTCCACTTTCAGGCGTTGTTACGCTGTTAAAAACTTTGTAATTGTCTGCATCAAAATAACCTATAACGCCGTCTTCACTTAAACGCATTTCACCCAGGCGAATGCTAAAATTGGAAGATGTAAATGGTGGAATTTGTGGAGTCGCTTCCATAAATTTAGGCCATTCGCAACTTTGTAATGGTGATTCTCGCAGGAGGAATTGTAATTTTGTTCTTACCAGCGCTAAAGGTCTGCCAATCAGAGTAGATAATATTAGGTCGGTTCTGTTACCTGGTGGATCAATTTTAGATAAGGTAATATCAATAACGCTCAATAGTGCTTTGAAATCCCTTTCTGATTTACCTTTCAACCCTATTATAAAAGCATAAAGCTGTTCCGATTTGGCTTTTATACTGTCGATAGTGATTCCGTTATCGTTTGGAGGAGGTACCCAATTTACAGTTTTAACTATTCCTGGTTGTACCAACAGTAACTCACCTGCACTTGTTCCATCTGGCAGAAATACCAGGATAGAACGATCCAGATAATTATGGATCAGCCATCCACATATTGGGTTTGCCTCCGGTGTTATATTGTTTTTAACATGGTCTATTAACGAAATATCCAATTTTGCATGTTGCAGCAATCGTGGAGGTAACTGAAAGGGAGCTTTAATGTGTGGAACCAGGTTTTCGGATATTTTTACTGCGTTATCAAGTACCACGGGAAAGTGTGACGCACTATTTATAGCACCACTAACATCTACAATCAGATCTAGCGTTCTTCCAAATTTATCATACAATCTAAGCTTTTTGATATAATATTGTCCGCTTCTGATACCATGAAATGGAAATTGACTTTTGTGAGATGTACTAATGGCTGGTACTGAATTTACAAATCCCTGGGCATATGTTGGCGTATCGTAGGGAGGGGAACTTGTATTATCGGCATACCCTATTGCTTTGGCCAATCGGATATTATCCTTGCCCGCTTTAAATGTTTCAATGGTTGGTCGCCTGAAAGCACGAGGATCACGCTGTGACAGGTATTCATTAACCTCCGATAATTCCTGACTTAGAAAACGCCAATTATCAATATCTTTTATCTGGTTATAAATAGCAGTTAGATCCTCGTTTTCTGGTCCGTATTGATCAACAAAGGCTTTTAATTTAGCCCCAAATGTAAATTGGGTATGCGGACTCAGGATAGATCTGCCTTTTAATGAAGCTGATTCTGATGTTCCCTGGGGCGACGATTTTAAATCATAATCGAAACCGTTGAAATTCCAGTTCTTTGTAGTTGTGCTATTCTTTTTCCATTCATATGGCACTGTAAGTGGAGTGATTTCCCATTCAAGGTATAATGGATTCCACTTTTGTGTCCACTTACTAAGTGAACAGGCAGGAAGAACACCAGGTGAATAATTCAAAGGTTTAGGATTTAGCATGGCTGATTCTACTACATTGGTAGTCAATCCTGTTTTACTGGCAATCTGTTTGGCATTAGCAGGATCCAATAAAAAGAACTCTTTGTAAATTTTTAATATTTCTTTTGGGAGAACCGTACTATTGGGCAATGTAGGAATAATATTGCCCAATGTACTTACGTCAATAGTTTTATAACTTATTTTGAATGAAGAAATTATCTGAGATGGCAATCTGACTTCCAAATTGTTATTTGAATTTGTGATGGCATCTGACTCTACCCCGGAAATCAACAAGCCAGGATTACCTGGTTTCCAGAAACGAGGTGCTGACACAGCTTTCAATTCAAAACCATTGGCAATACCTTTTTGTTTTGCGAATTTCTCTATACCTTTTAGGAATGCATCCTGAGCATTATCATTACCGGAATTATCAGGTTGAGGTACCTTCCCCTGTAACTTGTGGATTTTGTCTAATTGCTGTAAAACCTTGTCTAAGAATTCTTCAAATTCTTTTTGACTGAGAGTTGGAGCCATCTCGTCTTTGGAAACTTCGGTATTTTTCTTCTTCTTCTTCTCATTCTCATTATTCCGACTACTGAGATTTCCTAATTTCCACCATGCAGCATTAAGATCCCATTGTAAGTTGTTCAATTTTAGGATCTCAGAATCTAAATTTTTTTGATTTGCATTAAGTTCCAGCAACCATTTTTTATCGTTGGGGGTAATACTACCATCACCAGAGGTTCGCGACTCTCTGGTATCTGCATTACTTTTTCGTACAATTTTATATAGGGTACCACCGGATCTTTCATCAAACCATTCTCTTTGAACACGGTTTGCGACAATTGTATTGCCATTAATTTTATTAAGCTCAGGCAATAGGTCATATTGAAAAGCTTTCAATAGTTCAGTCATTTTATCCTTATTGGAATAGCCAAGAAGCTTATTTAACTGTTCTGATACCAACGTAGTAAATGCATCTACTCCTGTATTTCCAATAGCTACAGTTACATTATTAGTATTGCGTATGTCTTCTAATTGGTCTGGGATGGGTATAGATGATTTATTCCAGGGTAATCCAAAGGCCATCCCATTATATAAACTTTTATTTGCCGTACCTGGATTTTTACCTTGAGCAATAGTCCAATTCAACTTTTTCAAAACATCAGATATAGAACTTTCACCTGTAAATCCATTAGAACCTGTGGTTAATATATCACAGGCTTTATCTGCATACCATCCTGTAACTAAATAGCTTAAAGTGGTTTGAGCTGGTACATCGCTTAAATCATCGTAAAAAGAGAAAATACCCAGATTATTAGGTACGTATCCGGCATATTCAATGTTTCCGGGTGCTATCGCAGTCAGAAACATATTATCAGGCGATTTCTCCTTCCACCTATTCAGTGCAATAGGAACTCCAAGGTTAACAGTATAAACGCCCGAATCGGTATTTGTATCTGCACTAATGGGATAGCCTAAACTAATCGCTTTATGAGGTGAATTTTTACGATTAGGATCACTACTTTCACTCCACTTTTTCACAACATTTTTGGGAACCAAAAATAAACTGGAGTTGTCGAGTGTACTAGATGGACAATCACTTTCCAATACCCAGGAGCGTTGAACATTATTACCACCTGCATCCCGATGAATTCTTACAATAAGCCATCTATTAGGCACAAGAGGGAATTCTGTGTTGTCTGAATCTTTACTCATACGAAGTGAGCGGGGCAAAGTCCAGTGTAAATATGTTCCTGATCTGATATTTTTAATCTCTGAATCATAGCCTCTGGGCTGGGGGCTTTGAAAATTATTAAGGTTTGCGTAATTAAATCGCCACCATCTGAGTTGATCTCTGTTAAAAAGTACATTGGGGGCCATTAATATATCCAGTGCCATAGGCACAATCAAGGAGGTATCCATAGTGGGAGTTTTTTAGATGGTTTGACTATCAAATTTAATTGCCTCTACTGTTTTTATCATCTGGATGGCAAAAGTAGCGGGCGTTAGATTGTTAATTTTTAATTCCTTGGCAATCTTTTGAATTAGTCCGTTGGGATCTGATGGAGCAATGTTCAATACATTACTTTCAGCCGACCTCATACAATATTTTTGCTTAAAGCTTAAGTCCCGAATTGGTATAGTTTTTATTCTAGTGCCTATTGAACTATCATTCAGTACTTTTCTCAAGGTAATGCTTCCGTTAGAGCTTACACCAAAACCCAGTGACTCCTGTGGCTCACACAATTCTATTGTCTTGGGAACATCATCAAAAATGCATAATAGAACGTTGGGCGACAAATGATCTAAACGCATTATTGTTAAACTTTGATTATTCTTGTCTACAGCTTGAATTGATAAATTTGGCCAACCAGAAACCAGAGCAGATCGTAACAAAAATCCACACATCATTTTTGGACTAGTGGAGCGCGCGTTTTTTTTATTTTTCTTTATCATTTTCATTACCATAGAAGCTTTACCTAAAGCTTCTATGGTAAGCCTATTAAATAGGAATTGTTTACCGGAATCTACTCCCAGGCTCATGGCACCTTGAATACCAGCATTAATCCAATTCATGTCTAAATAAAAAAAGCGAATAGATTCAGGAGGTAACATTTTTTCATCAGCAACCAATTTATCGAATGGTATTGGATATAAAAGAGCAAAATGTTCTAACCAGTCGGCAACCGGACTTATATATTTTGTAATACTCTTTTTCAATTTCTCCTGAACATCAGGTTCTTCCAGAAAGGTGTGTATTGATGTGAATTCCTCAACTGAAGCGGTAGTCGCCCGCGAATTTTTTTGAATTACCCGCTTATCGGCTATGTTACCAATCTCCCTTATGACCCGAGGTGTGAGTAATGCCATGAAGTTTTCCTGGATCGTTGTATGAATTTTCTTTAATTTTTTATTTTTATTGGAGAAATGGCCTGAATGTAAGTGATTAAATAAGGAGGCTGCAGTATTATTGTTTTGATTTCTGAAAGCATTTAACTTCTTAATGAAATCTCTATCCGCTAAAGCCACCTCTCTGCCAGTTTCCCAGGCAGATGCAAGAGATACATCAAATACACCGTTTGTTTTATCATATATAAGTGCAGCATCTGTGGTTGGAAATGTGTTTCCTAAGTTTTTAGTTAGTACCGGGGTTAAGGGGCCACGATACCAGGCAAATGTATCTTCGCCACTACGAGTGTGATAGGCTAGTGGTACAAACCCGTTTTTAGTGCGCTTAATAATTGTTTCTCTGATCTTATTTGTGGTATTTGTTATTTTAGGTTCAGGTAATCGAAGAGAGTAAGAGGATCGGTCTAAATTAGTTCCATTACTACTGGATAGTACAAGGTTCCCTAATAAGGTTTTGAAATCTTTTAAATTGTCAGGTGCAGAGAGAAATGTCCAACTCGCAAGTGTAATCAGAGATACATTATCGTATTTGTTTAAGTTGGAAGTTGCAGATAAATACTGTTCCAGGCCTTCCAGTGATACAAGGTGAACAATGTTTTTTATGGCCTGAGAATTGTTGCCGGGAGTGGGTGCTGTAGCAAATCGATTTGCCGTAATTACGGAGAACAGTCCTTCTTCATGTAAATTCATATCAGGCCTGTTTGCTGTATTGATTTTACGAATATGTGATAGAAATGGTAGTTCTTCGAGAGTTGGAGCAATATCTTTAAATATTTTTGTAGACATATTAATAAATCTACAGGTAGTGTTACCATCAATATCTTTTTCTTTGCTGATATCACCAATTAGCGTAGTTGTTGCCGGCTTTAGAAATTCATTAATAGAAATTTCAGATGATTTGTCTGAATGACTTTGTCCATTATTTAATTCATTCTCAACAAATACCATAAGAGCGAGCCATGGGGTGCCTTTTTTGCTCAAGAATCTTTCCCATGGTAGTGCCGGATCTTTGAATACTATATGAGGTATTACTTCACCATATTTTCCTGTACTTCCTAAAGGAGGATATTTATTAATTATCTGGGTGGAGTCAAGTGTAAATTGGGGAGCCGAAACCAGAATTTCCTGCCTGGCATCGAAATTTATTTTTGATTTATCTGTTGTTAGTTCATGATTTACTGAGATGTAATAACTTCCCGCTTCTAGTGCCGGAACATAATTGTCGAAAAATTGCACATCATTTATAGTAACGTCTGAATTAGTATTTTTTTGATATCTCATAAAGTTTATGCTTGTTCCATTGGGGAATCGGTGAATAAATTTTTGGCATTAATTGCCATATTAGTCATAGGGTCGTTCTTTCCTGTGTAAATATTACTTTTGTTAAGTGCATCAAAAATTGCTTTTCTATTTTGGGAAACAGATGTATTAATTGTACTGATGTTAAGAATCGTTTCATTGCTGGCAGAAGGCCGATAGTCAAGAGATGGATCCTTCCTTATGTGCAAGGAGATTATTGCTCCCGGAACATACTCTTTAGATAGCTTTGCCGCAGAAATACTATCAGTTCTGTGACCGTTAGTAGGGGGAGGAACCTGAATTGTATATCCGGTGAGCTGTTTATCAATAGTGTCGGCGCTGGGCTTTGATGGGTTTTGAATAAAATTACCATTCTTATCCTTCAATGGAAGTCCCCATAAAGCAGCAGCTAAATTGTCATAATTAGGGGTGAATTTCCAGTCTGTTACATCTAGTGGAATACTCCCGTTAGCATTTTTACTAATTTTTACATTATGGATAGATGTAACTTTGACGAGGTTCATTGGTCTTATGGAAATATCCTGGCTAGGGGTATTATGTCCATAATCATTATTCGTACCATAGGTTAATCGGCTGGCCGGAATAACACTTTGTGTACTAAACTGAAAATTTCCTGCACGTACTACCCAAATTTTGGTAGTTTGGTCGGAGGTTGTTTGATTGCTGAAAATAATTTTTTTGGTACGCTTGTCTTTTTGCAGTTCCTTTACTAGCCCGGCTTTTGCATTTATTTTACAAACATCGGTTGGTTTGGGTAATAATTGGCTGAAGGATTTCCAATCAAGTTTTTGGTTATTGACGAGCGTTTCAGGAGCACCGAAATATATAGAGATTGTAACAATTGCCGCATGTATTTCTACTTTACCCCCAATTGGTGGACCCCAAAGATTAAGAGTCGCTCCTGTTGAAACTTTTTGTGTATAATGGCATAAATATAAATCAAAACATTTGGAGACTCCTACTTCAATATGAATAGTTGCCTGGAATGTAAATGGATGCCAGTTAACAAGAAAATTGGCCTCTGAGGTAAACCATGCTTTTATGCTATCATGTTGAAAAAGTAATTCCAGGCGATTACCTGCCATACCGCAAGAAGGTGTAATGGCAAAGTAGCTGTTACCTTTAATTGATACATCGGTTGATATCTGCCAATTAAAACCTAATCGTTCAACTTCTGGGAAATGGTCAGGAATTTTAAAAGCGGGGTGGTAACCACCTGCTGTAAAGACAAATTGACCGGCATTGTCATTATTCCCAAACCATAAATTGAAGGAAAAATCACCTGTTAAATGAATATCCGGGGTAAGTAAAAATGAATTTTCAGTGAGACTGGCGGAAACACCAAAATATCCATCTATCGGTTTTAAAACGGTTTCAATTTGCAATTCAATAAAAATAAATCTGTCGCTCATCTCAACTCCCAGCGGGAAGCTAAGCCATGCCAACCCCAATACTGCAAATTGTAAATCGTGCCCAAATTCAGCAACTAATAATAGTTTTCCTTCAATTATTTCGAATGAAGAAAATTTTACTCCCGTTGCTAACCAGTAGTCACCCGCTTTAGGAGTAATCCACTGAATTTTTTTTCCATCTGCACCGGCTTTCTGACCTTCCAAAATCTGCAATGTTTCCATTGCATGCTCTTTAGCGGTTCCGGTTTGTGGGCGACCAATAGCCATCAATGGGAAGTCCTGCACCTGGTTGAAATCTGGCATTACCAGGTTTCTGTTAAAACCTAACCCACCCATTAAGCCGGTTACCATAAAAAATGGTGGGCCTCCAAGTGGAATATTTAAATTAACGAAAGCAAAGAAGGAAGGCAAACCACTTTTCAGTTGCGCGTAAGAAGCTAGGGCAGACAGGCCAAATTTTTGTGTTTGTATAATAAGTTCACCATCAAACTGCATTACTATATCACTCTCCGGATTTTTCTTTGGAACCCGTATAGCTGCGCCTGCAATGGCTAAAGCAGTCGTAGTATATTCAATTCCTAGTCCATCTAAAATGAATTCGGGTTTGAAGACTTCTACGGATGTACCAAATGATAAGCCATTCAATGATATGGTTAATGGGCCAATTTCCATAGAAGCATCGATAGAGCAGGAGATACCCTGTTCAGCATATTTCAAGCTGATACTATCAATGAGGATAGGGCCAATTTGTTTTTGAATACTAAGGGTGAAGGCAGATGGTTTATCCTTTTCCTCCTCCTTCATTGTAGTTAAAGAACGTTTTGATTTTTTCTTATATTTTAATACAGGTAATGTTATCTGCTGATCCTCTTCCAATAATGTTATTTCATATCCGAAAGATATTCCAGGCTCGTAGGTAGGTAGATCTTTAATATCTAAATCTATATCACCCGGCTCTTTTGTAGTAATAATTAGATAGGCTTTTTTCAACATTAAAAGCCCTTTTAGTTTATCACCGACAAGTGGGATACGGCTGCCAATGTCTAAAGACTTCTTGGGTTTGAATTCGGCATAGGCAACAAATTGTCCTGAATCTGTTTTTTCACCCCGGAGTATAAATGTTCCAAAGTTGTTCTCATCAAATTTGATATCTGCATCAATATTTACGCTGGTATCTTTTAAATGTTTCTTTTTTTGCTTAATGATTAACGGGATATTCGGTAATGCTTTAAGATCCGCATCAATCCCATTCTTGAAGTGTTTACTGATTTCATCCTGTAACTTATTCTCTCTGAGTTTTGCTGATTTAGACATTGTAAATATTTTCCTTGTTATTACTGACTGGATATAGTAATGTATTCGCTTTGTTTAAAGCATAATACACCAGTGTGCATGAAATAATACCATTAAAATATCATTAGAAATAGATAAGCGATTAGGGATATTATTATGATTCAGTATCTACAGATTGGCAGCTGATTTTTAATAATATCAAAGTATGTGTCGATATATTTTCGCATTTGAACATTTCGTTTTGGGATATTTAAATTAAGATTTTGGAATCACAGACAGTAAAACATTTTTGCTTTTAAAAAGTTCAAATATTCGCAAGAATTTTTTTACAATATTTTTTTGAATCGATTCTGATGAGCTATGTCAACAGATGTGTTGTTGCTTATAAGTAAAGCAAAGAGAAGTGTTTATTCAATCAGAAAGTGTTCTTCAAGTATCAGAAGAAACTACACTAAGAGTAGCAATTTAGAAATTTGTTTTTACCGGCCATTTTGCATAATAGCCTACTACCTTATACTCCCCATATATACGTCCAAATACGAAAGCAAAGTAGCTTTCTGAATTATTCCTTTTCTCGGGGTATTGAATATATACTTCGTATAATTTTGATGCAGAGTCAATGGTTTGTTTCAATATTTTATAATAAGCATCAGTAGTATTAGAGTCAATTTCCTGAATATTATCTTCATCAGCCATTGGCAATAATCGCCTTACTTCTTTATGAAAGATGTCGGAGTAATAATCATTGAATTCGTTGTAATGAATTTCTCCATCCAATTCTCCATCATTCGTTGTTGGTAGTGGAAAATGTATTAGAGTTTTGATTAGTTCTTTATTGTTTTCTTTTACCGATTTTTGAAGAACGGAGAAGGTTGTACGAAATAGTTGGTCATCATTAATAGCTGCAGGAGGTGCTGTAACAATCTGCTTACTGGAAGAGGGGATATGGTCACAAGAGCTTAACAGAATTATTAATACTCCAGATATGATTAAAATACTTGGTTTCATACTTAGATAGGTTTTTTCGAATTCTACAAGGAAAAATGATTGGGTAGTTCCTGATCAACAATTCCTTTATGGAAACAAGAGATTTAATTATACTCTTTCAAACTTACTATTTTCATATTCAATTTTCCAAAAAAATAGTAAGTTTGTAACTTAATTGTTTCCCCTTTTTATACCAACTATCTGAGTATGGGATTAGATTTATATCATTGTATACCTTGTGTAAAGGAAGAAGATGTCACTATTTTCGAATCATTTACCCTTGATGAACTCAGCGACTGCCCTGAGTTTATAGACCAGCATAAGAACTTAATTACTGAGATTGTTGAACCCGAAGATTATTTCACTATTTCTATCTTTTCCAAATCTTCAGATCTCGAACATTATCTGGATAGATATAAGAAAGAAGAAAATACTATTTACCTTATTGGTAATTTCGATAACCTTGTAGATGAAATATCGAAGCACGAAACTGCAAACAACCTGCGAAGAGATGAGCGGTTTATTTTAACTACTACCTCCAAAATTGGCAATCCTGATATAATTTCAACAAACATTAATTATCCTGTTGGCGCCATCAAAAAGAAGGTAATTTATTTTAAAGAAATAGGTTATCAGCGCAAAGGGATGGAAATAAGGTTTTATGAAGACTTTACTAACTGCCAACCTTATTTCAAAAAAGCTGATGTCCTGAAGGCAGCTACTTATGTTTCCCGTAATAATAAAGAGAGGTCAGAACTCAATGAACATTTCAAAACTGCGTTTATTGATAACTTTATTGAAGGAACCAGTATCTTCTTTGGAAGCTGGTAAATAGTTAAAAACAATCAAATCGCGAGATTAGGCGGCGATTGAGCAATTCGTAAAAGATGCAAAGTACTTTTAAAAAGTAAGGAGGCTGGTTAATCAGCCTCCTTACTTAGTTAGAATTTTACAGAAAGTTTCTCTGAAACTAGTTTTCCATCTTTATAGTATTCGTAATACCATTGTCCGTTATGTCTGAACACCACACCCTTGTCAATTCCATTGTCGGCAATGAAATAGTCTGGCAAAGAGGTTTTCAGTAAGGTCATTACCTTTTTAGGAGTGGTATCTATCAGTTGGAACCCGTTTTCAGTAGCTTGTGCATACAGTGTTTGCCCCGCTTCTTTACTATTGATGATAGTTACAGGCTTCTCAGTAACCTGTGGAGCAGGAGCTGGTTGAACTACCACTTGCTGGGTAGCTTGTTGAGGTGCCACCGTAGTGCCATTGTAAGCATAATTTAAAGTGTCCAGGGAACCCAAAGCATTGGTTAAAGCTTCATTGTATGCCAATGCATAGTCTTTCTCTCTGCTTTTTCCTTCTTTACTGGTAAATAAAACGTTACCCTGACAGTCTTTTAATACTACAGTAAGATTGGTAGCAAGAAAGGCTTTTCTTGAAATTACATCCGCCATTAATGCATTACACTTGTTGGTAGCCAGTTCTTTAGGTAAGTCTTTGTTTTCGACATAGGCCGTAAACCCTTTCCCGTTCATAACCATTTGCACCAGGTTGTTCAGCCCATACTGATTGGGTTCTTTCAAAAAGCTAAATTTCTCAGGAACAATCACATACTTATAATTATTAATTGATTGTTGTGCAAATCCTGCAAAATGAAATAGTAAGAGAAAAATTAATGTAAGTCTTTTCATATCTTGTAATTACCTTTTGAAAGGTACAAAATTATATAAATCAACAAATGGCTAATCTAAATCTAATTGTTATAAAAACAGATAAACTACAAGAACAGGCTGCATTTTATACAATTTTAGGTTGGCAATTCGATTACCATAAACATGGAAATGGGCCCTATCACTATGCCAGCGTTGGTACAGTACCAGTTCTTGAAATTTATCCTTTACCGAAAGGTGTTACACAACCCGATAAAACAACCCGACTTGGTTTTGCTGTAGAAAACCTCCCCGTAATAATCGACCAGCTAAAATGTATGGGCGCCAATATTATTTCAGCTCCCGGGCATACCGAATGGGGCTTTACCGCTATTGTAGAAGATTTGGATGGTAGAAAGATTGAACTTACTGAAGTATAATTGCTTTAGTATTTTGGTTAACTATTGGTTAAGCCATCAACTTATTCCTTTTATTTACATTAATCTCTCCCTTATTGCGTTCATTGCAGTATGACGTTTAACCCAATGATGCATGATCGTAAGTCGATACGCCTGAGAGACTATGATTACTCTGATGAAGCATGTTATTTTATTACTATTTGCTGCCATGACAAACTCAATAGATTTGGAACAGTAAGGGATGACCGTATGTGTTTAAACCAATTGGGAATTTTTGCTCATAGTCAATGGTCACAATTACCTTATAGATTTGAAAATATTAGCCTCGGAGCTTTTCAGGTAATGCCAAACCATATTCATGGAATTATTTGTATTGAAGCAAAGCAAAGCTTCAGTTTAGGGATAATAATAGGTGCGTACAAATCCCTGGTTCTTAATTCAATACTTAAGTACTATAAGTCTCAAAATATCACATTAGGACAGCTATGGCAAAGAAATTATTATGAGCATATCATCAGAGATCAGAAAAGCTATGAATCTATTACTGATTATATTATCAGAAATCCCGAAACATGGAGTAAGGATACTTATTATAGTAAGTAGATTAAATTGGCTGGGGGAGCGAGCAAATGTTTTTAAGTTAAGGGAATTAAGCCCTCAATTTATTATTGATAAATTTCCTTTGCCGTAGGTAGGGCAGGGGTAAGTCCAAATGCTATTAAGTTAAGGGAATAGATTTTCTGTATTCCAAATATCTAATTGTTGGATTTATTTTCCATGGCCATTGGCTGGGCGGGGGCAAGCCCAATGCTAATAAGTTAAGTGGAAGGATGTTGATTGAATATTGGCTTCAATTTCATCGACAGGTTTCCTTTACCGTAGACTGGGCGGGGGCAAGCCCCGCCCCTACAGGATTTCATCGAAACTATATTTTCATCTGGTAGTAATATTTCATGTTAAATGTCAATCTACTAATTTCAATTCTTTAAAGAAATAAATCTACAATATAGAAACTGTAATGAGCTGAAGCCCTGTAGGGGCAGGGTTTACCCCTGCCCAGCCTACGGTAAAGGAAACCTGTCGATGAAATTGAATTCAATATTTAATCAATATCCTAAAAACATTTGGCTATCCCCGCCCAGCCAATGGCCACAGAAAATAAATCCAGCAATTAGATACCAGGTACTCGTTGAATCTATTTCCCATTTGGTTTACCCCTGCCCAGTCTACGGTAAAGGAAACCTGTCGATGAAGTTAAATTTAATATTCAATCAATATCCTAAAAACATTTGGCTATTCCCTGCCCAACCTGGGTAAATGATGAATTAAAAATCCAAAATTATATAGACATAGAAATATTTGGCATACCCCTTTACTCTAAGAAAAATGAGCCAAATAGACCAAAATCATTTGACTTTCTCCTAACTCACCATCAATTTTTCTCAGAAAACAAATAAACTAATAAGGATTCCTTAAATCCATCAAAAACTCAATTACCTTTGTTATTCAACTCGTTTTTATGATGAAAAGGAACCTCCTAACCCTGCTGTTGGCATTGCCAGTACTGACTTTATTTGCCCAAAATGTTCGTGAACCCAAAGGCCAGGCCGAATGGTCTAAACCTTATCAGCCTTTCAGAATTGCCGGAAACTTGTATTACGTAGGTACGTATGATTTGGCTTCTTACCTGATTGTTACTCCCCAAGGTAATATTCTGATCAATACCGGTCTGGCTTCTTCGGAAAGTCAGATCAAGAAAAATATTCAAACCCTGGGTTTTAAGTTGTCGGATACCAAGATTCTTTTAACAACTCAGGCGCATTTCGACCATCTGGGCGCTATGGCGGCTATCAAAAAACAGACTAAGGCTAAGTTTTATGTAGATGAAGGGGATAAGGAAGTGGTGCTGGATGGTGGGAAATCTGATTATGCATTTGGTACCAAGGTGAGTTCTTTTGCTCCGGTGGCCATAGATAAGGTCTTGCATGATGGAGATATTATAAGTTTGGGAGGAATGGATTTAAAAATGCTTCATCACCCCGGCCACACAAAGGGTTCCTGCAGTTTTCTTTTTGATGTTAAAGATGGTGCTAAAACCTATAAGGTGCTAATAGCCAATTTTCCGAGTATTGTAACAGAAAAGAAATTCAGCGAGGTAACAAAGTACCCGGATATTGCCAACGACTATGCATATACGCTGATTTCCTTAAAACAACAGTCCTTTGATCTTTGGTTGGCTTCCCATGCCAGTCAGTTTGGGCTACATGAGAAGCATAAACCGGGCGATGCTTATAATCCTGCTGCCTTTAAAGATTATGATGGGTATAGGAAAGCGGTTAAATATTGGGAGGATGCTTACAATGCCAAAATAGCAAAGGAATAGTCGTGGTATTTTAAAGACCGAAATTATTGAATATCTTAAGGTCTTTATTCTTAATTCCACGATTTATACAAAATGACAAATTTCGAGCTTAATCGCCGCCAGTTACTTAAAGCCGCTGGGTTAGCAGCTGGTACTACCATGCTATCTTTTCCTGCTTTTGCGAAAGAGGATAAACGTAAAGCCATGCCCGACTTCAAATACTCATTAAATATGAGTACCATCAGAGGGCAGCAGCTGGGATTTATCAAAGAATTGGAAGTTGCTTCCAAAGCTGGATTCAGATCGGTTGAAATCTGGATAGATACCTTCATGAAATATCTACAGGATGGAGGAAACGTTACTACCGCAAAGAAAGTAATTGACGATCTGGGGTTGACAATCGAAAATGCTATTGGATTTGCTAAATGGATTGTTGATGACGAGAAAGTAAGAGCAGAAGGACTGAAACAATTACAACATGAGATGGAGCTACTGGCAAAAATCGGTTGTAAAAGAGTTGCAGCTCCTCCGTTTGGGGCAAATGGCGCAGATGCAGGGATATTGGATCTGAATGTAATTGTTGGCAGATATCAGACTATCCTGGAAATGGGCAGAAATACCGGAGTAATGCCAATTCTGGAGATGTGGGGCGGGTCAACGAATTTGAAGAAGATTAGTCAGGTTATCTATGTAGCTACTGAATGTGGTGAAACTGATGCCCGAGTACTATTGGATACCTTCCATATTTTTAAGGGAGGCTCCAGCTTCGAAAGCGCGCCTTTGGTGGGAAGAAAGGCAATGGAGATTCTGCATATCAACGATTATCCGGCCGGAATAGCACCCGCTAAAATTTCGGAGCCAGACAGAGTATATCCGGGCGATGGAATTGCACCACTCAAGCCTTTATTAAAACAGTTGAGAAATCCGGCAAACCCGATTATATTGTCGCTGGAAGTATTTAATCCAAATTATTATAAGCAGGATGCCCTGCTGGTAGCGAAAACAGGGTTGGCAAAGATGAAAGAAGTGACTTCCAACCTGGGATAAAATTAAAGAGGATGTATCGTTAATGATACATCCTCTTTAATTTTTTATGGAAAAACAGTAATTGTTCGCCCTTCTAGTTTGAAATGTACTTGTCCTGAGTATTCCAACACTTTTAATACATCCGAAAGCTTCATAGAACGTGGAATTTTAGCGACAATTTTTCTCGAAATATCTTCTTTATAAACGATATCAACATCATACCAGCGCGATATTTGAGTCATTATATCCTTAATATCAGCATCCTGGATATAGAATAACCCGTTTTTCCAGGCCAGTGCTTCTTCCAGGTCAACCGCCTGTAGGGTGATATTGGTGTTATTGATAGTTAAAACCGCCTGCTGGTCGGGTTGCAGAATTTTTACATCTGTATTATTCAGTACTTTCACTTTACCCTGAACCAGGGAAGTAGCGCTGAAATTATCATCCGGATATGAGCTTATATTGAACTTAGTACCCAATACTTCCACATCAAAAGGTCTTGGACCGGTTACTTTCACACGAAACTGCTTTTCGGGATTGGATGCCACTTCAAAATAGGCTTCTCCTGAAAGCTCAATATTCCTGTTATTACCAATAAAAGCAGTAGGATAGCGTAAAGAAGATGCTGCATTCAGCCATACATGAGTACCATCGGGGAGCACAATCTGAAATTCTCCACCTTTAGGAGTAGTGATTTTATTATAACTCACGGTACTGGTTACGGTTTGCTGGTTGTAGGCTAGAACTCCTTTGCCTTTGCTGTCGTTTATGACAGCTGCATTTTTCTCTTTTTCCAGGGTGCCGTTTACGGTACTATCTAGTGTAATCACGCTGCCATCGGCCAGTTGAAGGGTGGCCTTATTATTGGCAGGCAGAATATCGGGAGTGTTTTTGACCAGGATGGTAGTTTCAGTTGGTTTGGCAAAATACCAGGTGGTAGCCATACCCATCAACAGCACAGCGGCAGCTGCTGCAATCCAATACCGTTTCATAGAACGAATGGCGGAAGGAGAATCAGCAAGTGGGGTAGTTGTCCGGATTCTGGCCCAAACATCTTCCAATGCGTTCTTTTCTTCTATGTGATAGAAAGATTGCAGGGCCGCTTCAATTGATGTCCATTCGGTGGTATTCAAATAAAACTCTCTGCTTTCGGGCGATTGTTGTTCCAACCATTGCTCAAGTTCCCTGGCATCCGTTTCACTGATTGTGCCCTGAAGCCTTGCCAGTAGCAGGTCTGCCACCTTTTGCATGGTTTCAATGTTCTGTTGATCTTTTATAGAGAGATTAAACGACAATTTATTCCTTTTATAGCGTTTACAATTGTTACGCAAGTTAATAAAACACCTTTCTTTATTTATTGAACTAGTCTTAACCGTTTATTTTTTATTTTTTTTCTTTAAAATAATATTGTTTGCATGTATGATCCTAATTATTTAGCTTAGCCCGCTGATTATTGCAATACCAGCCGTCAACCAATTTTGGATAAGTAAACAGAGAGAGAAGTGCATTTAGAGGACATCATACCTGCGTTTAGAGAAGGAGACCCCCAGGCTTTTGATGCTTTCTTTAAAGAGCATTACCGGCCACTAGTCTTTTTTGCACAACAACTTCTTACTACTATTGGCGGGGCAGAAGATATAGTAAAAGATAGCTTCGTAAAACTTTGGCAAAAACGTATCGACTTCGATCATCACAAAAGTATTAAAGGCTTTTTATATACAACCACCAGAAATGCCTGCATAAATCTTCTCAGACATGAAAAGGTAAAAGATACCTATCAGAAAGAAATGGTATACCTGGATGATCAGAAAGGTGAGGAACGGATTCTTCAACAAATGATCCATTCAGAACTCCTTCAGTCTATTCACCGTGAAATAGAGAAACTCCCCGAAAAAAGACGACAAGTACTTCAAATGATTTTCCAGGAAGGCTTAAAACTGGAAGAAATTGCCGAAATTCTCGGTATTTCTGTATTTACAGTAAAGGAACACAGAGCTAAAGCCCTGGCACAACTACGACTGAAATTCTCAGATTACCAGCTGGCTTTATTTTTTGCCTTTTCCAGCGCCATTCTTATGAAAACCAGGCTATGAGATTTTCTTCGTATCTAGCATAAAAAAATGATATGGGACTATTTTCTGGTTTAATGGGAAATGCGGGTTCGGTAAGTATTGAACAACTGCAAAAAGACTACGGGAAGCTCCTGATCGACACTGAAACAATTGAGCTGGGATTTAAGCTAATCCGGGATACCTTTATTTTCACCAACAAAAGACTAATACTGATTAATAAACAAGGCGTTACAGGAAGTAAAATTGAATACCGGAGTATTGTATACAAAAGTATTTCCCGATTCAGTGTTGAAACAGCCGGTACTTTTGATCTCGATGCTGAATTAAGTATCTGGATTTCCGGGGAGGCAGAACCTAGCATTGTAAAACAGTTTAACCGCTCTGTTGATGTATATGAAGTACAGAAAGTGCTTGCTTTTCATGTGCTTCAATAAAAATATTGGTCGATTTGTCACCCGATTACTATCAATTGTAGTATTAACTGTATACCAGTTTAATATTATAGTATGAGATCCATTTTAAATTTGATTGGGGTACTTGTTTTATTCTCCTGTAGCAGCAAAGGCGATACAAAACCTGATAATAGCAACAATGGCGGAAAACAGAATACTTATTATGTAGCGCCGGTCGGCGATGATATAAACAGTGGTAAAATCAATGCTCCTTTACGCTCTGTCAATGCTGCACTGGCTAAAGCCTTACCTGGAGATACAGTAATGGTTAAAGGTGGAGTATATCATGAACGGGTTCGTTTCCCAAAATCCGGTATGGCAGGGAAACTAATAACACTCAAATCTGCCCCGGGCGAAAAAGCCATTATTGATGGCACCGGATTATCGGTGGTAGGATGGGAGGCTCTGGTAACTGTGCTGAATGGCAGGTATATTACTATTGAAGGCCTGGATATTTGCAACTTCACCTCAAATGGTAATAGTACAGATCCTGAAGGGATTTCTATTACAGGGAGTTCAAATAACATCACTGTCAAAAATTGCAACATCTACAATATTAAAAATAAGGCTACTCTCAATGAAAGCAGAAGTGCCCATGCCATTTTTGTAGTTGGTAATGCAACAGAACCAATAACAGATTTAGTAGTTACCGGTTGTACGATCCACGACATGGAAACCGGTACCAGTGAAAACCTTACTCTCGCGGGTAATATTGATGGCTTTTCTATCACCAATAATAAAATTTATCACACCGAAAATATTGGGATCATCATTGCAGGCGGAGATAACCTGAATCCCGCTGGTAATATTGCCACCAATTATGCCCGAAATGGTGTGGTAAGTGATAATGAGGTATATAATGTTTCTATGAGCAACAGCGCGGAAATCTGGGGCAAGGATAACTATGGTGCAATTGGTATTTATGTTTGCGGAGGTGCAGGAACTATCATAGAACGTAATAAGGTATATGGGTGCGACCGAGGTATTGGTCTTGTGAGTGAAAGCAATGTATTACCTACTAAAACCTGTATCGTTAGAAATAACTTCGTGTACAACTGCTACCGAACCGGTATCTATATGGGTGATTATTTGAACTATACGCATGGCGGCACTAATGATTGTTATGTAGTAAATAATACACTGTTTAATAATAACCGCTTCCCTGGAGCTTTTGGGGAAATTGAGGGGGAACTGAGATTAACTGAGAACTGCGTTAATAACGTGATTAGAAATAACCTCGTATATGCAGGACCGTCAGATCTCTTTGTACATAAATATACCGCCTCGGGCAGTGGTAATATAATAGACAATAACCTCTATTTTACAACAACCCAGCCTCAATGGATGTGGAATATAACTAATGGCGCAGCAATTACCGATTTTGCGTCCTGGCAGCAAACCAGCAAAGCAGATGCTGCATCTATTTATGGTAAAGACCCTTTGCTAATAAGTATTACTATTCCCGATCTGCATATTCAGGCTACTTCGCCAGCGAAAAATACAGGTGCTGTAATTAGTGAAGCAGTAAATGGTACACTGGATATCGACGGTAAGCCCCGTATTACAAATGGCAAGATAAGTATAGGGGCACAACAATAATTTAATTAAAGTCCAATTGGTTTGGGTGGTCTTTTACTGAGGGCCACCCATATTTTTTTAGCTGAGTGGTCTGTTTATCTTTGCTGAAATTTTAAAGCAATGGCTTATATAATGGTTGATGTTGAGGCGGATGGGCCTATACCCGGCGATTATTCTATGATTTCCTTTGGAGCTGTATTAGTAACCCCGGCATTAGATCAGACGTTTTACGGACAAATTCGTCCAATTTCCGAACAGTACATTCCAGATGCCCTGGCTGTTTCTGGATTTAGCAGAGAAGAAACCCTCAGGTTTGAGGACCCAAAGATCGTAATGCAGAACTTTGCAGAGTGGATAAAACGCGCTGCAGGGAATGATATGCCGATCTTTATCAGTGATAATAATGGATTCGATTGGATGTTTATCTGCTGGTATTTCCATCACTTCATGGGTAAAAACCCATTTGGACATAGCTCTCAAAACCTGGGCAGCTTGTACAAAGGACTGGTACAGGATGTTTTCAAGAATTTCAAACATCTCAGAAAAACAAAGCATACACATAACCCGGTAGATGATGCCAAAGGCAATGCAGAAGCTCTACTGACAATGAAGCAGGAATTAGGACTCAAAATCAGATTGTAATTTTTACAGCAGGCACAAATCTGTGTACCTGCTGTAAATATATGTTAATGTGGCAGTTTATCTCTGAACTTTCCATACACCCAGGTTCCCAGAATCGCACTTAATAAAGTAACCGCAATTACTGTGGCTCCGGTACCTATCTGAGCAAATAAGGGCCCCGGACAAGCTCCTGTAAGCGCCCAGCCCAAGCCAAATGTTAATCCGCCATAAATTTGCCCCTTATTGAATTTCTTGGGATGAAACACAATAGGCTCCCCGTAAATGGTTTTTATATTGAATTTCTTAATCAGCCAGACTGAAATAATTCCAACAACAATGGCACTACCTATTATTCCATACATATGGAAGGACTGAAGCCTGAACATCTCCTGAATTCGAAACCAGCTCACTACTTCAGATTTAATGAATACCACTCCGAATATCAGTCCTACGAATAAGTATTTTAAATTGCTGTACCATTTATGCTTTATAGCGCTTTCATTGATACAGATCGTATCTAACGATCTTGTTTCAAAATCCGTATTACTATTGTTCATTACGTTCATAATTAAAGTGAAAGAATAAATGGCAGGATAACATTAGCCATGAAGAAACCTCCTGCCATAAAGCAACAGGTAGCTACCAATGATGGCCATTGTAAAGTTGATATACCCATAATGGCATGGCCACTCGTACAACCACCGGCATAACGTGCGCCAAATCCAACTAAAAATCCTCCACCT
The DNA here is from genome assembly GCF_003419895.1 of Chitinophaga silvatica. GTDB lineage: Bacteria > Bacteroidota > Bacteroidia > Chitinophagales > Chitinophagaceae > Chitinophaga > Chitinophaga silvatica. The sequence goes on from NZ_QPMM01000011.1 coordinate 49,714, forward strand.
ATCATCATTATCAATCCTCTTGCTGTAAATAATGATTCCCAATTAAATAATTGAGTTGGTACCAGGGCACTGTAATCGTTAATTCCATATCCCGAAAGTTCAGTTACCAGGTTAGGATGTATATTAATAGCCTGAGGATTCATCAGCCAGTTAGCTGTTAGAATACCTCCAATAAAGATTCCTAATACAAAAAACAGGTTCCAGACTTCTTTTTTCCAGTCGTAGTTGAAAAACGGAATCTTAGCTGGCATACAGGCTGCACAAACATGACGTAATGATGCACTAATCCCAAATGATTTGTTTCCAAGAATCAGCAACGCCGGTACAGTAAGTCCAATTAACGGTCCAGCTACATACCATGGCCAGGGTTGTTGAAGAAATTCCAAAATGTTCATTGCGTATTTAATGTTTTATGCAAATGTCGGGCTTCCTGATCTGTGGTTTGGTGACTTTTGTTACATAACTACTTTTTTTCAAGTATTTCTGCTTATGTGATAAAAGTTACCGTTTGTACGCCCTGTTCCATTGCACCTTTGCATAAAATACGAGCGATGGAAATTTTGGGTTACATATCAGCAATACTAATAGGATTATCATTAGGTCTGATCGGAGGAGGAGGCTCTATTCTGACGGTGCCTGTATTGGTATACCTGTTTAGGTTGCAACCCGGCCTGGCTACCTCTTACTCCTTATTTATAGTAGGATTTACAAGTCTGATCGGTGCATATGGCAACTTTAAAAGAAAGCAGGTAAGTATTCCTACAGCGCTTTTATACGGATCATCTTCCGTATTAACAGTATTGGCTACACGCAGATATTTATTGCCTGTCATACCAGAGGAATTGTTTCAATTAGGTGGCTTTACTGTAACTAAGTCAATAGCTATGATGGTATTGTTTGCCGTATTAATGATTTTAGCGGCAGTATCAATGATTAAGCCCTCCAAACAAACAAATGAATTGGTTACGGAACAATCTACATCCTATGGCCGGTTAATGTTGTATGGAGTGGTAATTGGTTTAATTACTGGATTGCTTGGGGCAGGAGGTGGATTTTTACTGATCCCTGCACTTATTTTTCTGATGAAAATGCCAATGAAGAAGGCAATCGGAACTTCTCTTTTCATAATTGCCTTAAACTCTTTAATCGGCTTTATCGGAGATATAGGACATTTTACGATTAACTGGAATTTACTGTTAACGCTTAGCGCTTTGGCTGTTACAGGAATACTGATAGGTGGATGGCTAAGTAAGCGCATTAACGGAGCTTTTCTGAAAACAGGATTCGGCTGGTTTGTACTGGCAATGGGCGTTTATATCATTGTTACAGAGTTAATTAAGTAAAATTCGGAATGTGACAAATATCACTGTTTTTGTATAATCAATAAAGGAACTTTGTAAAAGAAAATTGATAAGTTATTTAATCTATAATTAGTACGAGTTATGAAAATCGAACAAATTTATACTGGTTGTCTGGCACAAGGTGCTTATTATATCGAAAGTAATGGTGAAGCAGTTGTAATTGATCCATTAAGAGAAACCACTCCATATGTGAAAAGGGCGGCAATGGATAATGCAAAAATTAAATTCATTTTTGAAACTCACTTCCATGCAGATTTCGTAAGCGGACATATAGATCTCGCTAAGGAAACCGGTGCCACCATCGTTTATGGCCCCACCGCCAAACCTAACTTTGATGCCTATATAGCAAAAGACAATGAGGAGTTTAAAGTCGGGGAACTAACATTCAGCGTATTACATACTCCGGGCCATACCATGGAAAGTAGCTGTTTCCTGTTGATGGATAATACAGGTAAGAATATAGGACTGTTTACAGGCGATACCTTATTTATCGGGGATGTAGGACGCCCGGATCTTGCACAGAAGGTATCCAGCGATTTAACGCAGGAGAAACTGGCCGGTCATTTATACGATTCGCTGCATTCTAAAATATTACCACTGCCCGATGATATTATCGTATACCCTGCACACGGTGCCGGTTCTGCCTGTGGTAAGAATATGAGTAAAGAAACTACTGATACGTTAGGGCATCAGAAAGCAGTGAACTATGCATTGCAGCCGATGGATAAAGCAACTTTCATCAAAAAAGTAACAGATGGATTAACACCTCCACCTGCCTACTTCCCTCAAAATGTGATGATGAACATTCAGGGATACCAGAGTATCAATAAAGTTATGGAGAAAGGTTTGCAAGCGTTATCTGCAATTGAATTTGAAGAACAGGTCAATGAAACGGGCGCTGTAATGCTTGATACAAGAGATCCGCAAACCTTTGCAAAAGGATTTATTCCAAATGCTATCAACATCGGAATCGATGGGAGCTTTGCTCCATGGGTAGGTGCTATGTTACCGGATCTTACTCAACCTATTCTTGTTATTGCCGAACCGGGAAGAGAGGAAGAGGTAGTAACCCGCCTGGCCCGCGTAGGATACGATAACACTATCGGTTACCTCAAAGGTGGAATCAATACCTGGAAAGCAGCAGGAAAAGAAATAGACCATATAGTTTCTATATCTGCTGAAGATCTGGCGGAGAAAAGAAAAGAGGATACTTTTATAAATATCCTGGATGTTCGTAAGGAAAGCGAATATTTGAGTGAGCATGTAATAGGTGCGGAACATATTCCATTGGATTATGTAAATGAGCATCTCAATAAAATTGATAAAAACAAAACTTATTACGTGCATTGTGCAGGTGGTTACCGGTCTATGATCTTTAACTCGTTATTGAGAGCCAGAGGCTTCGATAACCTGATAGATATCCGGGGTGGGTTTAAAGCAATTAAAGACAGCGGACTAACAGAGGTGAGTAATTTCGTATGTCCGAGTATGTTATAGATTTTTTAATATCGGGGCGGATGCCCGCCCTGAATTTAATAATAATGATTTATCTGGAATATTTTTTCGATAGAAGAAGCTAAAAGGAATTGATATGAAAAGATATTTAGCAAGTTGGAGTATTACGAGAGTAATAAGGCTGGTATTTGGCGGGATGATTATATTTGAAGGTATACGTCAGGCGCAGTGGGTACTGGCAGCAATGGGTGGAGTTATAACTTTGATTACATTGCTGACCGCCGGATGCTGCGGTAGTGGTAGTTGCAGCGTCAATAGAGGAAAGTGTTAGTGGTTATTCATCAAATTGGTTAAGTATTTTTAATAGGGCCTGCCGACTTATTCCTAACTGCAATTCTTCTGCATCCAGAATTTTTTCCTGTCTCAGTTGTTTCACTGTCCGGTTAAAACTTCTTAACGTAATGCCCAGGTAAGCTGCCAGGTCTTTTTTCGAGAGAAAGATTTGTTGCTCATTTTCTAATGTAAGTACTCTTAACAACGCATATTCAACCGGGTAGAGCTGCTGATAGGCAGACCGGGTGCAGGTTTGACTGATTCTGGTGGCTAATTCCTGCATAATCATCGCATTAAATGCCGGATAGTTTTGCAATAATGAATTGAATAAGGAGCGGTGAATAACCAGGGTTTGAACTTCCGTAATTGCTGTAATATTGCATAAACACTTTTCCTGCCTGATTGCTTCGATATCTCCGACAACTTCTCCTTTACCCAAAAACTCGAAAATATAGTCTTTCCCGTTTTCTTCAAGAATGTAGCATTTCGTGATCCCTGAAACAAGGAATTGAACAGTAGTTATTTCAGAACCTTGCTGAATAAAGGTTTGACCGGCTGTATAGGTCCTGGTTTCAACGCCTGAATGCTGTTGGGAATATTCTTCAATAAAGTTCAGCAGGGGTAAATTTGTTCTTAGCATATCCGTAAAAGGACAATTGTCCCAATTCTTTTTTATCTGAAAATTACATTTGCATTCTAAAAATGTAAAAATAAGATGATTCATCAAATCAGTGTAATCGCTTTTGATGCCGATGATACATTATGGGTAAATGAGCCCTACTTTCAGGAAACAGAAGCTAAGTTTTGTGGTTTACTCGAAGACTACCTGCCTAAGCACACGGCTTCACAGGAGCTTTTTAAAACAGAAATGGCCAATTTAGACCTTTATGGTTATGGCATTAAGGCATACATATTGAGCATGTTGGAAACGGTATTAAGGATTACAGGTAATACCGGGAGTCCTGAAATTATGCATAAAGTGATCCAATACGGCCAGGAAATGCTGAATAAGCCAATAGAGCTGCTGGATGGGGTTGAGGACGTTTTAAAGGCTTTATCGGGTCATTATCGCCTGGTTGTAGCCACCAAGGGCGACCTGCTCGACCAGGAGCGTAAATTGAAAAAATCGGGATTGGAGCAATATTTTCATCATATTGAAATTATGAGTGATAAGAAGGAAAAAGACTATCACAAATTGTTAAAGAACCTGGATTGTGCTCCTGCTGAATTCCTGATGATGGGAAATTCGTTGAAATCGGATGTTATTCCGGTTTTGGGAATAGGCGGACATGCAATACATATACCATATCACACTACCTGGGAGCATGAAAGAATCGACTATAATGTAGAAGATCCAAAGTTCTACAAAGTGGATTCTATCAGAGAAATCCTGAGATATTTACAAAAATGAAACAGCTACTAGATTTAGAAACCTGGGCTAGAAAGGACCATTTCGAGTTCTTTAGTCGATTTGAAGAGCCTTTTTTTGGGGTTTGTGTAGATATTGATTGCACTAAAGCCTGGGAACAGGCTAAGGCAATGGATGTCTCTTTCTTTCTGTTGTACCTGCACCGCTCACTTGCCGCAGTGAATGAAACCGGGCCGTTTCATTATCGCATCAATGACGGCCAGGTATGGGTTTATGATACGGTAAATGCATCCCCCACCATTAACAGACCAGATGGCACCTTTGGTTTTGCCTATATCGATTGGTATCCTGATTTTGCCACATTTTCAGCAAAAGGAGGAGAGGAAATCGAACGGGTTCGTAATAGTAAAGGCTTAAAACCTGCTATTTCAGGCGAAAACGTGGTACATTATTCGGCCTTACCCTGGATCGATTTTACTTCTATCTCCCATGCAAGGGCCTTCTCATTTCCGGATAGCTGTCCAAAAATCTCTTTTGGAAAGATGACAGAATCCCATGGTAAAAAGTCATTGCCAATGTCGGTGCATGTTCATCATGCGTTGATGGATGGTTTTCATGTTGGGGCATATATAGATTCTTTTCAGCAAAAGATGAACGATCCGCTTTTATAGGGAAATATTTTTCCCTATTTTGAGCAGATGTGCTGATAATCTAATACTATGCTATTGAAAAAATCTATGCTCCTTGCTGGCTACCTGCTAGCCTTTACTACCTTATTTGCAGCTCCGGTTCAAAAAGAAGTTGATGTATGCATTTATGGAGGTACATCTGCCGGCGTTATCGCTGCATATACTGCGAAAAAATTGAATAAATCTGTATTACTGATTTCCCCCGACCGCCACCTGGGAGGCCTGACCGCCGGAGGATTAGGATTTACGGATATTGGTAATAAATTCGCTATTACAGGTCTTTCCCGGGATTTTTACCGCAGAATTGGCAAGCATTATGGAAAACTAGAGCAATGGATTTTTGAGCCGCATGTAGCGGAAGGTATCTTTCAGCAATATATATCCGAAGCAGCCGTAGAGGTGTTGTATGAGCATTACCTGCTGAAAGTAATAAAGGAGCAGGGGAGTATTAAATCCATAGAAATAGGTGGCGCTACTCCAATGGAGGTGAAGGCCAAGATGTTTATTGATTGTTCCTACGAAGGCGATTTGATGGCAATGGCTGGTGTTAACTACATAGTTGGTCGTGAAGCCAATGCACTGTATGCTGAAACCTATAACGGTGTACAATTAAGAGAGAAACATCAGTTTCCCGATGGTATAGACCCATATAAGGAGCCTGGTAACCCACAAAGTGGCCTGCTATGGGGCATAAGCAACGAATCAGCAGCTTCGCAGGGGAGCGGAGATAAAAAGGTACAGACCTATAACTTCAGAATCTGCCTGACAAATCAACCTGCCAACAGAATTCCTATTACTCAGCCTGCTCATTACGAACCGGCAAATTATGAATTACTGATTCGCCACCTTGAGAAATCCAAAATTACCAGCATTCATAATATTCTGAAATTCGATTATATGCCTGGTTATAAAACCGATATTAACAATAACGGGGCATTTTCGACAGATTTTATAGGAATGAATTATAAGTATCCGGAAGCCGGCCGGGAAGAGCGTAAAGAGATTGTAAAAGCCCATGAAGAGTATACCAAAGGGTTACTGTATTTCATTGGTCATGATCCCAGAGTGCCTGAACCTATCAGAAGTGAAATGCTGAATTGGGGATATCCTAAAGATGAGTATACTGATAACAATAACTGGTCATCCCAACTCTACATCAGGGAAGCCAGAAGGATGGTGGGCGCCTATGTAATGACACAAGCCAATTGTGAGGGTAGGGAAACGGTTAGTGATGGGGTAGGTATGGCTGCATACACGATGGATTCTCATAACACTCAACGAATCGTTGTAAATGGAATGGTAAAGAATGAAGGGGATGTACAGATAGGAGGTTTCGGACCGTATCCTGTTTCCTACAGATCGCTGATTCCGAAAGCTGCTGAATGTAGTAATCTGTTAGTGCCGGTTTGCTTATCTGCCTCCCATATTGCCTATGGTTCTATCAGGATGGAGCCTGTATTTATGGTGTTGGCCCAATCGGCTGCTATGGCTGCCGTAGAAGCAATTAACAGCAAGCAAACAGTTCAAAACATCAACATAAAAAAAGTAAAACAACAGCTAATCAATAATCCATTGGCAAATGGAAGCATTCCTGAAATCCTGGTAGATAATGATGATTCTACACATACAGTATTGGTTGGAGACTGGAATAGAGAAACTAAAAGCGGAGGATATGGTCATTCATTGTATGCCGATTATAGCAATGGGGCAACAGATAAAAGCATTGAATTCAAACCAGATATTAAACAATCGGGCAAGTATCATGTGTATACCTATATTCCTAAAGTACATCAATTAACCTCTTCTACTATAGTGAAAATTTTCGATGGTAAGAAGGAAAATGAAGTTAAAATTTCTACAAAAGATTTGAAAGTAGAAGGACAAACTTCAGGTGAATGGGTTGATTTGGGAAGCTATACTTTTAAATCTGGAAATTCCGCCAAAGTGGCTATCAGCAATAAACAGGCAGATGGTACTGTAGTTGCAGATGCTGTTTTATTTATTGCAGAAAAATAGCACGATCTGCGACATTTTTTTACAAGATGTGGTACTTACTCCCTGGTGAAATGCATAAAATAAAGGCTATTCAACTGGCACGATATTTCGACTAAATAAAGCAGATGTTTCTAACAGGGGTGGTTCGACAATCGGACCTGAGATAAAACCCAAACAACTTGATCTAGACAATGCTAGCGTAAGGAAAAAAAATTAGAAACAACTGGGAAACTCCGGTAAAACCGGAGTTTTTTTTATTCTCTTTTTTCTGTCATTAAAGGTGGTAATGAAAGCATTGGAATATTGGAATGATATGCCAGCTTTTTAGAAATGCTTTTATTGAAGATAGAAGCAAAAAATCCTTGTTTCTTCGGAACCATGATTATCATGGATGCCTCATATCTGTCGGCATAATCCAATACAGTATCTACAATATCCCTGTCATCGAGGTAGTCGAATGCCGCATTGTATTTAGCAAAGATCTTATGCAAATCGGTAATTGCTTCTTTGGTATTAATATCGAAGCGACTGTCTTTAGCCGGAGATTCAACGTTTACGACTCTGACTGGTACAGGAAAAGCGTCAAGGAATTTATATAATTGATGTACTGGTACTACCGTAGCATCTTTCAGATCGGTAGTGAATATGATTGAATTGAATTTATGACCGATTGGCGTTTCTTTAGGCACAATCAGCACAGGCACATCACTGGCTTCTATCATTTTAGAGGTAGTGCTTCCCAAGAGTAATTTTTCAATTCCTGCTTTACCGGATACACCCATCACAGCAATATCTACTCCTTCTGTTTTCATGAAGTTATTGATAGTTCCAGGCAATGTAGTTTCCTCTGCCACCATATCTACCTTGATTTTCCCGTCGGTCATCGTTTTTACCCTGTCGTGCAGTAAACCAAGATTTTCCATAGTTTCGAGGTAGATTTCCTGGCTATTTTTGATATAGCTGTTAGGAAGGTCGGTACCTACCAGTAAAGCCTGGTATGCACTATATAAAATAATCCTTTCTATCTGGAGAGAGCCCGCTACGAAAGCACCATATTCGGCTGCACGGAAGGCGTTTTCGGAGAAATCAGTGAAAATAAGCATCGTTTTCATAATACCATTCATTTTGGTGTTCCAGTAAGCTACGAAATTTCAGTGGAATTTAGTATGTTATCAAATTATAAAGTGTGCAGATATGAACGTAAAAATGTTCGTATACGGACAATCGATAGTAATACTATCTCAATAAATGCCTAAGAATACAGTGTTTATTTAAATGGCATTCTGTTTGGCATTTGTGAGGATCGATTTCAATAAATTTCAACCAATGTTCAGTAGTTACTTAAAAATCGCTCGCCGAAGTATTGCTAAGAATAAGGTTTACTCCATGATAAGTGTAATAGGTTTAACTATAGGAATAGCCTGTTGCATGCTTATCGCGCTATATGTGAAGGACGAATGGTCGTACGATCGGTATAACCAGCATTACAAAGAAATTTACAGGGTATTGCATGCCTATCAGCATACCACCGATTACAAGAAGATTCCTGATCCTTCACCCGCTGAGTTTCAGGTATGGGGTAATGCTCCGGTTAAAGAGATGCTGCAGCACGATTTTCCGGAAATCACTACAGTGGCACAATTTACAAGTCCATTGACCCTACTGCTTGAAAATGGTACCAACCGTTACCAGGAAAATCGTATACCCTTTGCCGATGGTGCACTCTTCGATATTTTTAGCTGGAAGTTTCTGGCCGGAGATAAAAAGGCTTTAGATCAAATTAACAGCATCGTGCTAACGAAAAAGCTGGCATTGAAATATTTTGGGTCTACTCAGGTAGTAGGTAAAACGCTGATAAATGATGGCCTTGCATTAACCGTAACCGCCGTATTGGATGATATTCCGTTGAATTCACATTTTACCTTTGATGGACTCGTATCAATGCTTAACTTCAGGCAGGCACGTCCTGATATCTTTAAAATGTGGGGATACGTGGATTTCTATACTTATTTCAAGACTGTGCCAGGTGCTGATATTACAGCAATGAATAGGAAGTTACCATCTATTCTGAAAAACTATTATACTGATGGCAAAGATTCTAAATATAGTGTAACCTTTGAGCCTTTGAAAGATGCTTATCTTTTTTCCGAGGCCGGCCGGCAACCCGGTGCAACAGGCAGCATGTCTAATATTCTGATCTTCTCCCTGGTGGCAGTTTTTATTCTTTTTATTGCAGGGATTAACTTTGTGAATCTCTCTACAGCCCGCTCTATGGAAAGGGCAAAAGAAATTGGTATCAGAAAGGTGGTAGGAGCCCAGGAAAGATCATTGATTTTTCAATACCTGACAGAAGCCATATTAATTACTACTATCGCAACTGTATTTGCTGTTGTAATTTGCATCATTACATTACCGTTTGTAAGACAACTGACAGAAAAGGCATTACCTTTAAACCTGCTCTGGTCGGGCAGTTTCATAATACTTTACCTGCTTGCACCTCTTCTTATCGGTATTCCGGCAGGTATTTATCCGGCATTTGTATTAGCCAGATTTAAGCCTGTTCAGGTTTTGAAGGGTAAGTTTACTTCTTCAGGCAAGGGTATCCAGCTCAGAAAAGGACTGGTGATCTTTCAGTTTAGCTTATCTATAGCCTTAATTGCATGTACTGTTATTGTATTCTCTCAATTGAAGCATTTATTACAACATAATCTTGGGTTCAGCAAAGAACAATTATTGGTGATAGACTATGGAAATGATGATGAAGTGAATAAACATATAGATGCAGTAAAACAAAGACTGGCCGCAAATACAGCAGTAAAATCAATAGCTGTTTCAAGAGCTGTGCCAGGCGATTTCTTTCCGAACGGATCTACTGGTATAGAAGGCGCAGATGGTAAGGAGCTGCGTTTTGATCCTTATATTTATGAAACAGATGAAGATTTTGCTTCAACCTATAATATCAAAATGGCGGCAGGCAGATATTATTCCCTTAGCTATCCATCGGATATGATGAATTCGTTAGTCATCAATGAAGCTGCTGCAAAACTCTACGGTTATAACAACCCTCAGGATATTATTGGAAAGAAGTTTGAACAATGGGGTAGAACCGGTAATGTAATTGGTGTTGTAAAGGATTTCAACTATGAATCCTTACACAAAAAAATAGGGCCGCTGGTATTGAGACGCGGATATTCTGATGCATTTTCCAAAATTACCTTAAAAATACAAACTGATAATTTACCTAAATCTATTACGGAATTAGAACAAACCTGGAATGCTATTGCGCCGCAACGCCCGTTTTTATACTCCTTTCTCGATCAGTCATTTAATAAGCTTTACGAGAAAGACAGGCGTTTTGGTCAGATGTTTGCGGCCTTTGGTGCACTCACCATCCTGATTGCCTGTTTAGGATTACTTGGCCTGGCTACCTATTCAACCGAAAAGAGAGTGAAGGAAATAGGGGTACGTAAAACATTGGGTGCATCTACTTCCAGTATCATTACTTTACTGTCAAAAGATTTTATCCAATTAGTTTTAATTGCCATTTTGATTGCTATCCCATTAGGATGGTTTGCGATGAATAAATGGCTGGATTCCTTTGCATACAGAGTAAGTATTGAATGGTGGGTATTTGCAGTTTCAGGAATTACTGCACTGCTTATAGCTATATTGACTATAGGTTTCCTGGCAATGAGGGCGGCAAGGGCCAATCCGGTGAAAGCATTAAGATCTGAATAATATTAAAAGGCCGAAGAATAATTTTTCTTTGGCCTTTGATTTTTTTTAGATTGATGAAATTATTTTATATCGATAGATCTGCTTTCTTTTTTGACTTTTTCTTTTTTGGGAACTTCCAATGTCAAAACACCATTGTTATATGAGGCAGTAATTTTTTCGGCATCTACGGTCTCATCTAAAGCAAAGCTACGGGTAAATGATTGGTGTTTGTATTCCTGTTTAATCCAACCTGTTTTTTTATCCTCATCCTTTTTTTCTTCTTTATGTTCAAAAGATACAGTGAGTCTGTTATCATCAGTATCCAAATGAAAATCCTTTTTATCTAATCCAGGTGCAATTACCTCTATCTGATAAGATTTGTCAGTTTCTTTTATGTTTACCGGTACCTTGGAGTTACTGAATCCTTTAGGCAAATCATCAAAAAAACGGCTGAGATTATTTTCAAAAATCTGGTCAACAAAACTGCCAAAAGTAGCAGGGGCACTGTTTCGTTTAACGACTTCGGCTTTCATAATAATGCAATTTTAATGTGTTTAATAATAGATTAACAAGGGTCCTGGTAATAACAGAAAAGAAGTGTAAAGAGTTTATTACATCAGCCACCAGCGAAGCACATAGCAGATAATTGGGGGCCCGATGAGAAAAAGGAGAAGACCGCCGGCCCTGAAGTCCTTCGCGGTAATATATCCAGTAGATAATGCTATTGCATTTGGTGGGGTAGAGATTGGCAACAGAATTCCGATAGAACAGGAAAAACCTACAACAATTGATACAAATAAGGTTTCCTGTGGCAGCAGGGTATTGGCAAATGGAATAAGAATGCTGGCTGCGGCCGTACTACTCATGAAATTGGAAATAAATACTGTCAGGTACGATAATGTAAGAATAGCCATAAACTGCTCCTGCGGTAGTCTTACATGATTGGTAATGTAATCCAGCAATCCTGTTTCCTGAGCCGCCATTCCAAGGGTTAGTCCACCTGCCACAAGTAACAATGTATCCCATGAAATCATTCTGATATGTTTTTGCTGGATAACACCAGTTATCGTTAAAAGCATCATGGGCATGAATGATACGGCCGCTACCGGTATTTTAGTAATGGAGCTGGTTAACCAAAGGATCAGTGTAATCATAAATGTGATACCAACAATCCATCTTCCACGCATCTGGGCTGCAGTAAAAGGTTTTTCATTTGCAGCCAGTGTTGGCACTGCAGTTATTTTAGGTTTATACATCGTAGCCAGCATTAGCCAGCCCATAAAAGTAAAAAGCAGTGCCAGTGGAGTACCCATTTTCATCCAGCTGAGAAAGCTGATTGGAACACCTTTTTTGGCTGCTGCCTCCACCGCCATAGCATTCATTGGGCTGGCGATGATAGTACCTAATCCTCCAAACGAAGCAGCGTAGGCAATACCTAAAATGATGCATTTGATGTAGGGGTCGTCTTCATCGAGCTTCTGAGCCAGCGGCATAAAAATAGCAATCATCATAGCTGCGGTTGCTGTGTTGGATACACCTAGCATAGAGAGTAACATTGTAATAAGCATGATGCCCAGTAATAATATTCTAGGCCTCGTTCCAAATATTTTTAGCGAAAAGTTAGCAATGCTTTTATCCAGCGCAGTTACCTGAATTCCCAATGAGATAAAGAAACCGCCCATCATCATCCAGATCACGGGGCTCGACCAGGTACCTGCATATTTTTCCCAGTCCGGGGTTACATTTCTGATAGAGGAATCTTTCAGGAAGTAAACTGTATAGCCTATTACAAACATGCTTACTGCAAAAGGCGGTATTACATCAGTAAGCCAAAAACCAATTGCCAGCATTATCAGTACTGCAACATTGTAACAGTTTGGAGGGAAATCGGCTGGTAGCAGGAAGTATCTGACTATTGCAGTAGTAATAATTACCAGTAAGAAGTAAGTGACCTTCTGGCTAAGGGGCCAATTATCTTTAAGTTCTTCTATTATTTTAGGGGGTTCAAATTGCATTACGGCTATAGCTTAAGCATGTGTGTGTATTTTAACAATCTGAATAATAAATGGTTAAAGCGACTAACCTTTTCTTATGCCATTTATCCAGAAATAGTTTGATTAAAAGGGTGTATTTTCCTATTTTGGTGGATCAGCTCACTTGCTGTCCAATACAACAATCGCTTATGAAGAAATTATTGTTTGGCTGTGCAGCCATGCTAATGGCTGTTAGCTCCTATGCCCAGGATAATGCTTTATGGCTACGTAATCCAGCCATATCTCCCGACGGTAGTACTATCGTTTTTGGCTACAAAGGTGACATTTATCGCGTTGATGCGAAAGGAGGCGTGGCAGTGCCACTTACCATCCATGAATCGCACGATATGATGCCTGTTTGGAGCCACGATGGTAAATCCATCGCTTTTGCAAGCGACAGGTATGGCAACTTCGATGTTTTTGTTATGCCTGCTACCGGTGGTAAGCCCGTTCGTTTAACTACCAATAGTGCAAACGACTTCCCTTACGATTTTACGCCAGACAATAAACAGGTATTGTTTGGAAGTGCAAGAAATGCTCCTGCTGCCAGCGTAAGATTCCCTTACCGGGTATTCCGCAATATGTACACGGTATCGGTCGAAGGAGGAAATCCCGTTCTGGTAAGTGCTGCCGGCGCAGATTATGCACATTATGATCAATCGGGTAAAAAAATCATTTTCCAGGACAGAAAAGGATATGAAGATCCAATGCGTAAGCACCACGTATCTTCTGTGACTCGTGATATCTGGATCATGGATGTAAACAAAGGAACCTATGATCAGATTTCTACCTTTGAAGGGGAAGACAGAGAACCAGTTTTTGGAAACAATGGTCAGATTTATTACCTGAGTGAAAAAGGTAATATCTCTCAAAACCTGTTTAAAGCATCTGCAACCGATAAAGGTAATATGCAGCAACTGACCAGTTTCACCAAATATCCTGTGCGTGATCTGTCTGTTGCTAAAAACAACACATTATGCTTTACCTATAACGGTGAAATTTACACGCTGAATGAAGGTGGAAAACCGCAAAAAATAGATGTCCGTGTTTTCAACGATGGCAGAGCCAACACAATTAAAAATGTACCTATCGGTGGTAATACTACCGAGTTTGCAATCAGTCCTGATGGTAAGGAAATGGCTTTCATCGTAAGAGGTGAAGTATTTGTAACCAGTGTAGATGGTAATCAGACTAAACGTATTACCAATACTCCGCAACAGGAAAGAATGGTTGCCTGGTCGCCGGATGGTAGCAAATTAATTTATGCTGCTGAAAGAAATGGTAACTGGGATATCTATCAAACTACTAAAGCACGCAAGGAAGAATCATTTTTCTTCAACGCAACAACGCTGAAAGAAGAACCGGTTATTGCTACAGAAGCAGAAGAGTTTCAACCAGTATTCTCGCCTGATGGTAAAGAAATTGCCTATGTCGAGAATCGTAATGTGCTGAAGATTTTTAATATCGCTTCTGGTAAAAGCCGCACTATTTTGCCGGCCGGTCATAACTATTCTTATGCGGATGGTGACTGGAGCTTCGAATATAGTCCGGATGGTAAATACCTTGTAGTAGATGATTCCCGTGGTCATTTTAGCTCTTCCAATGCTGCACTGATTCCTGTTGATGGTAAAGGAGAAATTATTTATCCGGTTAACGGCGGCTTCGGTGAAGGTAACAGCAAATGGGCCTTGGATGGAAAACTGTTAACAGTTGAGAGTTCCCGCGATGGTCGTAAATCGTTGGCAAAACAAGGTAGCAGAGAGTACGATATCTACGGAGTTTTCTTTGATCAGGATGCCTATGATAAATTTAAATTGTCGAAAGATGAATTCGGCTTATTAAAGGAAGTCAAGGATACTACGAAGAAAGATAAATCCAAGGATAGCCTGGCCAGCAAGGGCTGGAAACCTGATTTCAATAATCTTGAAAACAGAAAGGTTAAATTAACCATCAATAGTTCTTCAATCAGTGACTATGTTTTAAATAAGGATGCCAGCAAAGTATTCTATACATCAGCTTTCGAGAAAGGATACGATTTATGGGTAACCGAACCAAGAACCGGTGAAACAAAGATCCTTGCCAAACTTGGTGGTACTCCTGGTAGTATCTATATCAGCAAAGATGGTAACAGCCTCTTTGTAAGTAACAGAGGCAGTGTTGTAAAAGTGGATGCAGCCAGCGGTAAAGTTACTCCTATCAATATAAGTACAGAACTGGCGCTTGATCAGGAAAAGGAAAGGTCCTATATCTACTGGCATGCCTGGAAACAAGTAAAGGAGAAGTTCTACGATCCTACCCTGAGAAACATGGATTGGAAAGGATACGGCGATAATTATGCACGATTCCTTCCGCATATCAGTAATAACTACGACTTCCAGGATTTATTGAGTGAGTTGTTGGGCGAACTGAACGGATCACATACAGGCGGACGTTATTCTCCTCAACAAGTAAATCCGGATGTTACTGCCTCTTTGGGATTGTTTGTTGATGAAACATCCTACACTAATGGCCTGAAAGTGGATGAAGTGATGGCTGGTGGACCGTTAGACAGAGCTGATGCTAAGCTACGCAAAGGCGATATTATTGAGAAAATTGATGGTAATACTATCGCAGACATGAAAGACTGGGCGTCTTTACTCAATAGGAAAGCCGGACAAAATGTATTGCTCAGTGTTTACAACCCAACTACTAAAGCCAGATGGGAAGAAGTAGTGAAACCAATTTCCGGAGGTGAAGAATCTGCATTGCTCTACAAACGCTGGATCACCGCCATGCGTGATAAAGTAGATCAACTGAGTGGTGGAAAAGTTGGTTACGTGCATGTTCAGGGTATGAATGATGCCAGCTTCAGATCTGTTTATGATGAGGTGATGGGTAAGAATAAAGAAAAGAAAGCGTTGATCGTCGATACCCGGTTTAACGGTGGTGGTTGGTTGCACGACGACTTATTCAACTTCCTGAATGGTAAGAAATATCTTGAATTTGCACCGCAAGGGCAACGAGTGAAAGGTGGTGAACCTAGCGGACAATGGTTAGAACCTAGTTGTGTAATTATGAGTGAAGGCAACTATAGTGATGCATTTATCTTCCCATATGTATACAAACAAGGAAAAGTAGGTAAACTGATTGGTATGCCAGTTCCTGGAACCGGTACCGCAGTATGGTGGGAAACACAGATAGATCCTACCCTGGTATTTGGTATTCCAATGATTGCTACTATCGGTAAGGAAAACAGGCCAACAGAAAACCTGCAGCTGGAACCAGATATCAGAGTGCCACTTCCGTATGAAGAATTCCTTGCAGGCAAGGATGCTCAGTTAGAAGCGGCTGTAAAAGAAATGCTGAAGGAGATTAAATAGTAATTTCTCGCAAAGGGGCAAAGGAGGCAAAGGGAACAAAGTTTTTTTAGATTGAAGTGATTTTTTATATTGATTTTATTCTTTAATTGAAATAAATTGATATAAAATATCTTAATCTTTATCAATCTAAAAAAACTTTGTTCCCTTTGCCTCCTTTATACCTCTGCGAGCAAAACTTCAAATTTTCTATAAATTTGCATCTGATTTTCACAGGTAGTTATGAAAGTATTGATTGTAGAAGACAATAAAGAATTGGCTAGCGGTATTTCGGACTACCTGAATGGGGAGAAGTACATTTGTGAACTGGCGTATGATTTTGAAGCTGCCCGCGAAAAGCTGCTCTTATTTACGTACGACTGTATTTTGCTGGATATCATGTTGCCGGATGGAAATGGCCTGGAGTTACTGAAAGTGATCAGAAAGGAAAACATATCCAGCGGGGTTTTGATCATTTCTGCAAAGGATGCACTCGACGATAAGGTAAACGGATTGGAAGGAGGGGCGGATGATTATGTTACCAAACCTTTTCACCTCCCTGAATTGCATGCCAGATTAAGGGCTATTTACAGGCGTAAAAAGCTGGAAGGCAGCAGTAACCTGATTACTTTTAATGAAATTGTGCTTAATACAGATACGGTAGAGGCCACTGTAAATAATACTTTACTGGATGTTACCCGTAAAGAATTTGATCTGCTTTTATACTTTGTAGTCAACAAAAACAGAGTACTCTCAAAACAATCCATAGCGGCTCACTTATGGGGCGATTACACCGATAGCCTGGCAAATTTTGATTTCGTATATCAGCATGTCAAGAATTTAAGAAAGAAGATTAGTGCGGCACAGGGCATAGATTATATTGAAACAGTATATGGCCTTGGCTATAAATTTAATACCTCCAAAACATGAAGCTGCTCAATAAGGTAACTATTTGGTTTGTTGGCATAGTCTTTCTGATTACGCCAATAACTATGATTATTTCCAGAACCAATATCAAACGAAATCTCGATCAGGCTGAAGTAGAGAGGATGAGGGAAGTAAACGACCGGGTAGCCCGACAATTGGAAGCAGGAGAGAAGCCCGATAGGTACACTCACGGGCGGCCAATCGCTATCTTACCAATTCAGGGGCCTTTGCCTGCAGAAAAAGAATCTGTTGTAATAGATAATTTTGTGTCTGAAGACCTGGGGCAAAAAGAATGCAGAATTACAGTAAATTCTTTTTATCAGGTTGGGGATCAGGCATATGAGATCTCTTCGTTTAACTATGTGATCAAATCTGAAGAGATCTTCAAAGGAATGCTAAGTGCAGTGGTTTGGAAAGTTCTGCTCATTCTGTTAGCTGTTTCGCTGACAGCCAGACTACTGTCAAAAAAGGTTTTCAAGCCATTTCATCGTACGATGAAGGCTATCCACCAATTCGATCTGAAACAAAAACAACCTATTCAATTACCTCCTACAAGTACTAAAGAGTTTCAGGAGCTCAATTCATTCATAAAGAAAATGACAGACAAGGCGATGGACGATTATGCTGCAGTGAAGGAATTTAGTGAGAATGCTTCGCACGAACTACAAACTCCCCTGGCTGTAATCAGAAGTAAGCTCGAACTTTTATCGGAAACCAATATCGATGGTACTCAAGCTGCTCTGATTGGTGATATGCAGAATGCTATTGAGAAATTATCCCATATCAACAGGTCTCTTCTCCTACTAACCAAATTGGAGAACCAGGAATATAAGGCTTATGAGACCATCAAATTCTGCAGAGTTACCAAAGAAGTAATTGCGATGTACGACGACTGGCTATCTATGAAGGAAATTACATTAACCACCAGTCTTGATAAGAATATTCCTCTTATAATTCATCCTTCCTTAGCCGAGATGCTGATTAGTAATCTGATGAGCAATGCTATACGTCATAACCATGAAAAGGGAATGATCCGGGTAGAACTTACCCGCAAGGATTTCTGTATCAGCAATACCGGTTTACCTCCCGAAATTCCAACTCATGAACTGTTTCAGCGATTCAAGAAAAGTAACCAGAGCAATGAAAGTATTGGTTTGGGATTGGCAATTGTGAAGCAAATTTGTGAAGTAAACGGATTTTTAATTACTTACGAGTATCAAAATGGCTGGCACCTTATCCGTATTGTGTTTGAACCGGGTAAGAAGGGGGATTCAATCCGTTCTGCCAAGGAGTTGGAAACAGTAACTATTTAAAAAAAATTATTTTACTTCAAGTTTACTTCAAAATGCTGTAGTCTTTTTGTAGTTGAAAATCCTCTTTGGGTTCAACAACAAAAATATCTTTTTCATGTGGAGTAAGAAACTTTTGCTGTTGTTGGTATTACCGTTGCTATTAAATTATGGGTCGTCCGCACAACAGGTCTTTACACTTCAACAGGCTATTGACACCGCTATTGCCAACTATGGGATTATCAAAGCGAAGGCCAACTATACTGCCGCTTCAAAGGAGTTAGTTTCACAAGCCCGCAGAGAATATCTGCCAAACTTCAATATCGGTGCTCAGCAGGATTATGGTACAATTAATGGCCAGAATGGCCCACTTTACGGCTTTGGTGGCCTAAGTGCCGCATCTGCCGGTCCTTCTCTCGATCAGCAGAACTGGAATGCCGCATTCGGGGCACTCTATCTAACCAATATTAACTGGGATTTCTTTGCATTCGGTCGTGCTAAAGAAAAGATCAAAACCGCAGTAGCAGCCGCTACTCAGAACGATAAAGACTGGCAACAAGAGATTTTTAAGCACAAGATCAAAGTAGCGGCTACTTATTTAAACCTGGTTGCTGCACACCAGCTTACCCGTTCGTACCTCGATAATCTGAACAGAGCCGATACGATCCGGCATATTGTCAGAACCCGGGTGTTAAATGGACTTATAGCAGGTGTAGACTCATCGCAGGCTAATGCAGAATACTCGAGCGCTAAAATTGCCCTTACAAAAGCTAAGGATTTCGAACAGGAACAAAGTAACCTGCTTGCCCAATTAATGGGTATTGCACCACAAGATCTGATACTCGATACTTCCTATGTTGCACGAATTCCGATTATTCCGGTTACTCCGGAGGTATTAGACAATCACCCGCTTCTGCAATATTATAAAAGTCGTATAGCCTTAAGCGATGAACAATCCAGGTATTATAAAACACTTTATTATCCGGCATTTTCATTAGTAGGATTGCTGCAAACCAGAGGATCAGGATTCGGCAATAATTATATGCAAAACCAACACGATTTCACCCAATCATACTGGGATGGAGTAAAACCTACCCGCAGTAACTACTTATTTGGTGTAGGAGTTACCTGGAACATTTCCCAACCATTCAGAATTTCTAAACAAGTGAAATCGCAAACCTTTATTAGTAAAGGGTTGGAAAACGAGTATGAACTGGCAGATCAGCAAATCCACGCGCAACTTGCATTGGCTGATGTAAAAATCAAAAATGCCTTAGATAATTATAATGAAGTTCCCGTTCAGGTAAAAGCCGCCTCCGATGCATACTTGCAGAAGTCGGTCCTCTACCGGAACGGACTAACTAACCTGGTGGATGTGACGCAGTCGCTCTATGCACTGATCCGCGCCCAAACCGACAGGGATATTGCCTACAGTAATGTATGGCAGGCACTTTTGCTGAAAGCTGCTGCGGCAGGAGATTTCAGCATTTTCGAAAAGTAGAATCAACGCTATAGTTAAACGGAAGCCAGGCTGGCTTTTTCATCAATATACAACCATCATGAATTTAATCAGTTTTGCCCTTAAAAAACCTATTACGATCCTGGTACTGGTTGCCGGCTTGTTCTTTTTCGGGATCAAAGCGGTGAATACGATTAAGGTCGACATCTTTCCTAAGCTGGATATGCCGGTTATCTATGTATCTCACCCCTTCGGCGGGTATACGCCTACACAGATGGAAGCATTCTTTGCAAAACAGTATATCAATATATTCCTGTTTGTAAATGGTGTAAAGAATATTGAAACCAAGAATATTCAGGGGCTTACCCTAATGAAGATCAACTTCTACCCTGGTACCAATATGGCCCAGGCTGCAGCTGAGGTAAGTGCCTTCTCTAACAGGATTCAGGCGGTATTCCCACCCGGGTCTAACCCGCCTTTCATCATCCGTTTCGATGCTTCTACCTTACCTGTCGGACAATTGGTACTGAGCAGCGATAAACGTACTAATAACGAATTACTGGACCTGGCCAATGTGTATGTTCGTTCTTCCTTTACTTCAATTCCGGGATTAGTATCGTCGCCTCCTTTTGGTGGTAACGTCCGTACTATCGTTATTAAAGCAGATCCGGTATTACTACGTCAGCATAACCTGACCCCTGATCAGCTGGTGGAAGCAATGCGACTAAATAACCAAACATCCCCTTCAGGTAACGTAAGAATAGGAGATAAGAACTTTATCACACCTGCGAATACAACCATTCGCAACGTTAAAGATTTTGAAAACATTCCACTCTTCAAAGGGGATGTGAAAAATCTGTTTCTCAGAGACGTGGCTACTGTTGAAGATGGTGCCGATATGGCTGCCGGATATGCTTTGGTGAATGGACGCCGCTCTGTTTACTTAAGTATTGCCAAAAGTGCAGATGCCTCTACCTGGGAAGTAGTTCAAAATCTGAAAAAATCAATTCCCAAAATACAAGCTCAACTACCGGAAGATGTTAAGTTGAGTTACGAGTTCGACCAATCTACCTATGTAATGAACTCAGTTAAAAGCCTTTTAACTGAAGGAGCCATAGGAGCTATTCTTACGGGGCTCATGGTATTGTTGTTCCTGGGTGATGCCAGAGGCGCGATGATTGTAATTCTAACGATTCCTACTTCTATTATATCAGCAGTATTATTCCTGAACCTATTCGGCCAGACGATCAATATCATGACGCTAAGTGGTTTAGCGCTGGCAATTGGAATCCTGGTAGATGAAAGTACGGTAACCATTGAGAATATACACCAGCATCTGGATATGGGTAAACCCAAGGCCCTGGCTATCTGGGATGCCTGCCAGGAAATCGCTTTTCCTAAATTGCTGATCTTGTTCTGTATCCTCGCGGTATTTGCACCGGCGTTTACTATGGGCGGTATTCCGGGTTCCTTGTTCCTGCCTCTTGCTTTGGCAATAGGATTTAGTATGATCATATCTTATTTTCTTGCCCAAACATTTGTGCCGGTTATGGCCAACTGGGTAATGAAAGTAAAACACCATAAAACTCCAGGTGGCCGTAATTTCACGGATGCTGAAGAATTTGCAGCAGCAGGACTATCGGCAAACGGAGAAAAGAATACATGGAGTCAGAAAAAAGAATTGGTTGAAAGAGAGGATAGTAACAGAGATGGAAAGATCAGTCAATTCGAAAAACTACGTAACAGGTATCTCCGCTTCATCAACCGTATGATGCCCTATCGCAAACCAATTGTAGCCGGGTACCTGGTGATTACCTGCGCTATTGTTGCTTTGCTGCTGATGGGTATTGGACGGGATGTATTGCCTAAAGTAAATGGCTCACAATTCCAGTTACGTATGCGTATTCCTGAAGGTACACGTATCGAAAATACTGAATCAGAAACCATTAAGCTTACTCAGGGAATTGCCGATATTGTTGGTAAGGAAAATGTTGAAATCACTTCTGCATATGTAGGTCTGCATCCTCAACAATTCTCTACCAGTCCTATCTTCCTGTGGATGGCTGGCCCTCATGAAGCAGTATTGCAGGTAGCCCTGAAAGAAGATTATAAGGTAAACCTGGATGAACTGAAAGATAAGATCAGAGAAAAAGCCGCACAGATAAATCCTCAAATGAAATTATCATTTGAACCTATCGAATTAACTGATAAGATTTTGAGTCAGGGTTCTCCTACTCCGATTGAAGTACGTTTATCGGGCCGCGATAAGAAGCTGAATGAGAAGTATGCTCAAATGGTGGTAGCTGAATTGCAAAAGATTCCTTACCTCAGAGATGTACAGATCGGACAATCTACCAAATATCCTTCTGTTGGAATTAATATCGATAGAGTAAGAGCTTCACAGTTAGGAGTAGATATGACAGATATAAGCAGGTCTATGGTAGCTTCAACCTCTTCTTCCCGGTATACAGAGAAGAATGTTTGGATCGATGAGAAGTCGGGCAATACCTATAGCGTACAGGTTCAGATTCCGGAAGGTAAAATGGCCAGCAAAGATGATATTGGTGAAATACCTTTGTTAAAGAATTCTTCCAGACCAATTCTGAGTGATGTAGCCACCTTTACGGATGGTACCACTTATGGAGAAGCAGATAACCTGGGAGCAATGCCTACACTCACCGTAACGGCTAATCTGAATAAAAAAGATTTGGGTGCCGCTACTACAGAAGTAAATAAAGCATTGGGCAAGTTAGGAGAATTGCCGCGTGGATTAACTGTTCAGACAATTGGTTTAAGTAGTACGCTTACAGATACATTGGATAGTTTGCAAAGTGGATTGGTGGTAGCTATTGTGGTAATCTTCCTGATGCTGGCAGCTAACTTCCAGTCGTTCAAAGTTTCAGGAGTTGTACTGGCAACGGTACCAGCGGTATTGTTAGGTTCACTGGGTTTGCTGATAATTTGTGGATCTACCCTGAATCTTCAATCCTATATGGGTATGATTATGTCGGTAGGGGTGTCTATTTCCAACGCGGTATTATTGATAACCAATGCGGAGCAAATACGTAAAACTAATGGAGATGCGTTGATGTCTGCTACTGAAGCTTCGGCACTTCGACTACGTCCGATTCTGATGACGGCACTGGCAATGGTGGTAGGTATGATTCCTATGGCCAGCGGCCTGGGTGAAGCAGGTGATCAGTCTTCTCCTTTGGGTAGAGCAGTAATAGGTGGACTGATAGCATCTACCTTTGCAGCATTGTTTATATTACCTTTAGCCTTTGCATGGGCACAAGGAAAAGCTACTACAAGGAGCGTGTCTTTGCACCCCAGAGACGAGGAAAGCGAACATTATATTCCATTTGGACAGAACGCATAAGAATGACAAATAATAATTATCTCATTGCTAATAAAGTATATTATATGAAAAGCGGTTACCGTACCTTGTTTTCTTTCTTACTGCCTATAGGCGTGGCAGTTGGATTGAGCAGTTGCACAGCTTCCGGTGCCAAAGATGAAAAACATGAACCTGCTGCTGCCGTAGCAACTGCAGTAGAAGCGTTTTCATTAGAAAAAAGCAATTTAACTTCTTCAATCCGAATTCCTGGTGAGCTGGTAGCATTTCAGCAGGTAGATTTATATGCAAAGGTGAATAGCTTTGTGAAGAAGCTGAATGTGGATGTTGGAAGTACTGTGTCGACCGGGCAATTGCTGGCAACTATGGAAGCTCCTGAAATGAATGCGCAATTATCCGGTGCAGAATCCAAATTAAAATCACAGGAAGCAATTTATTTGTCGAGCAAGGCCACCTACGATCGTTTGCTGGAAACCAGCAAAACTCCGGGTACCGTTTCTCAGAATGATCTTGATCTGGCATTTGCCCGTCAGAAATCTGACCTGGCGCAATTGGATGCTGCCAAAGCCGCGCATAGGGAAGTGGGAGATAATAGAAATTACCTCGAAATCCGCGCTCCATTCAATGGTGTTATCACCGCCCGTAATGTAAGTGCAGGTGCTTATGTGGGTCCATCTGGTAAAGGATCTGAGCTGCCTATCTTTACATTACAGGAACAAAAGAAATTGAGGTTGGTAGTGAGTGTTCCTGAAACGTATATCAGCTACCTGGCCAGCGGTAGCGATATTAAATTTACTGTAGCTTCATTGGCTAATAAACAATTCGAAGGTAAAGTAATTCGTATGGCCGGGGCTTTAGACCGTAAGCTACGCTCACAGCATATCGAAATAGATGTACATAATGATAATAAAGAGTTGCTGCCAGGTATGATTGTAGAAGTTTCCCTGCCGCTTAACAGCAGTAGCAGTAACTTTGTAGTTCCTACTTCCGCTGTACTGAATTCAACAAAAGGGGTGTATGTGATAAAGGTAGATGATAAGAAAACCAAATGGGTGCCAGTAACAACAGGACGTACCGATAATGGTAAAACTGAAGTTTTTGGAGCATTAAATGTAGGTGATGTACTTATAAGTAATGCAGGAGAAGAAGTACGAGATGATGCACCAGCCGGCAATATAAAAATAAAGTAGTGAGTGACGATTCAATACTTAGGGCTGTCTCTACGTTGTAGAGGCGGCCTTTTTTGTTTTTGAAGTATTTTATATTAAATTCAACGGAAGTAACTGCTTAATGGATGTAATTGGCAATATGGTAAAGCGGTACCATTTCCTTAATAATAATAACAATAATGGATGTAGGTTTTGAATTTTTGTTACCAATAGAATCTAAAATCTCTAGTATCAAGTTTGAACAACCAGTATACGAATGGCAAGGAGAAAAATTTCCACAAGGGCAGGAAGAAGCTTGGTTTCATTATTTTAAATTAATTAGATCAAATATTCCCAGACATATAATTTCATTATTGCCTGATAGTTTTCAAAACGAACAATGGCAATGTATCTCAATTATTGATGGAATTGATGATTTGGTGAACGAACTTTCAGTGAATGTGGATAAGGTGAAAAAAAATAATGTTTTATTGGATCTATTTTCTTCCTTAATTGGAATTGAAAAAAGATGGGTTATAGTTTTTGAACCGGATTATGATTGCATAAATGAAGTGTTAGAAGGAAATGTTAACATTGCTTTTCGTAAAATTGTTGACTCACTCACAATAGAGAGAGATGGTTTTGTGATTTGGTTTGAAAGAAAAGATTAGGAGATGAATTTATTTTATAGGCCAGAAAATACGTTAAAGGGTCTAACTGGAATTTATTTGTGCTGAGCAGAAATAGGATATAGTAGGAGGGACTTCAATAAATATATGGTATTTATGCTCTGTTAAACTATTTCTATTATCGTTCAGAAGTTGTCACCAAGAAGCTATACATTCAGCAATTGATGATGTGTTGTTCCGTGGGGCTATTCAATACAGACAAATGTATTTTTCAGGAGGTAATGAACTTATGTTTGGAGTTCCAAGAGCGACAGGCGAATTACCTGCATTAAATTCACTTTAGATAGTTGTGTTAAAAGTATCGATTAAAAAAAATAATGAGGTACCATTTAGTGAACTTAGATTTTATAGTTCATTGAATCCAATACCATTTACGCTTTGCATGAATGGAAACGTTCTATTGCCAGAAACTATTTATGCGAGGAATATTTCTGGAGAGAATTTTATTGAATTTAGGTTTGATAGTGGTACTAAGAGATTGTATGAAATTACCTTAGTAGCTATACAGAATAATACTGTTAAATTACTTGAGGATAGGTACATTTCAACTAAAGTTTCAATAAACAATGAATTCTTTAATTGTTACATTGATGAAGATAGTGATTCTGAGATTTCTTTGCCTATGCAAATACTGCGATCTGAAACATCAATAAGCATATTTTGGAGTATAAATGATTTAAACTATTATTCTGTTTCTGAAAATTGTTTGATAGGTGTGGATAGGAACAATTTTTTATGTTCTATTAGTATAATGAAATTATCTAAGGAAGAACTATTTGAAATATTTGGATTTTAAAGGGTTATTTCGTTTAGTTAAAGCGGGTATCTTTCTATTTATTAATGCAATAGAATTAGATTGTTGAGTTAAATTTTGCATTTGGGGCTAAATATAATCTATGGGAGAAACTAAAAACAAATCGTCTGTTTTATTATCTATTTTCAAGAGGAAAGGAGGGGAAGGACCAATGACTAAAATTATCAGTGATGATAATAAACAAAGTTTCCTAAATCAAATATCTTTGCTTATAGTGGAAGAGCAGCCGTTAATATGTTTTAAGCGAGATGAATCTAATTGGTTATTGATAACGAATACTCGAATAATTGAAGAGAAAGAAGGAATAAGATTGGCTATACCTTATTGTGAATTAGTGGAGGTGAACCTTGCTATGCAAGAGGAATTCAGAGATAAGGTAATGAATAAGAAAGATTTTACACGCCTTGTATTGAAAGATACTTCTGGTAGGAGCTATATTGTGAGAATGGAAAAAGGAGAACCTTATCAGGGAATTTATCAAATGTTACATCACATAGTATCAAGTAAAAAAGCCGCTCATTAAGCGGCTTTTTTACTTGAGGCTTTTCATTTATTCCTTACTTCCCCAATACGCCTCTGAAATACCCCACTGATTCAGCAATCCCAGGCAGCGGGTCGCTCATATCTTTCTCAAACTCTATACTGCAAACACCAGGATAGTTGATCTTCTTCAGTGCTGCAATGAGTTTTTCGAAATCAATAACTCCGCGACCTATTTCAATGGCTTTACCGTCTTTAGTTGCGGCGTTTACATCTTTGATATGCAGATCAAAAAGTCTTTTTCTATAATTCAGTACTGCCTGTGACGGTTCTTCTCCCGCACGGATAGCATGGCCTATATCAAGGCAGATCCCCATTCTCGGATCTCTGTCTTTAATCAGATCATAAACACTTTTAGGGCCGGGATACAGGGCATCTTCAGGGCCGTGATTGTGAATAGCTATTTTAATATTATAGCTTTTAACTTTTTGTTCTGTATAGTCTAATAATTCGGGATTTGGCACACCAACGATGAGTGGTGCTCCCACTTTCTTCGCATATTCAAAGGCTTCATCTACGGCTTTCTGGGTTTTCATATAAATTACCCCAACTGCGTAGATGGCAATGCCAGCGCTGGTAAACTGACCGGTAACTTCTTTAATCTTCTCCTCAGTACTATTCAATGGCAAATGAATGTCTTTAATGGAGAGATTGAGGATGTTCACCCTCTTCAGCATAGAGATAGACTGCTCTACATTAAATTTGGCGAATGTATAACCGGCCATACCTACTGGTAGAGTGGCTCCTGTGGCTTTTTTTGAAATGGCTGCATTGGCATTTATGCGGGGAAGCGTTACGGCTCCCAATCCTAGGGCCGTTTGTAATATGAATTTGCGGCGTGTCGACATATGCTGTTTTTTACGTGGTTTAGCTGTCTGTTTGGCTAAAGGTCTTCAAAAATCTTTGTTTTTAATAGCGGAAAAAGAGATTTTTTAAGAATATTTGCAGCGGGTTAACCATGTTAGTTTATCGACTCCGCACATTTCAATTGAAAAATCATAGGAAAAGATGATGAAGAGAGTAGTTTTATTATTTTTCAGTTTATGCTTATATGTTACATCTTTAGCGCAGTTTAGTGATTCTGTCCATTATTATGTAAAATATGGATCTACGGGTTCAATAAATAAAACCAATGATGGAACAGCCTATTTGCTGAATAATAATTTAGGTTTTAAGATCAGTAAGAAGAAAATTACATTAAATACCAGTGCCAGTTATATTTATGGTAAGCAAAACCATGCATTAACGAATAATGATGTTAGTGCCGCGTTAGACTTTAGCGTTAATACGGGAAGTGACAGATTTTATTATTGGGGGCTTACCACTTATGACAGAAGCTATTCCCTGAAAATAAATGATCGGTTTCAGGCGGGTGCAGGAGTGGCCTATGATGTAATTAAACGCGAAAATGCCTTCCTGAATCTCAGTGATGGGCTTTTGTTTGAAACCAGTAATTTGTACTTACATGATACTATTCCTGATGTTTATCAAACATTAAGGAATTCTTTCAGACTTTCCTATAAATGGGTAATTAAGAAAATGATTGTTTTCGAAGGAGCGAATTATTTCCAAAATTCTTTCATGAATGGAAATGATTACATCATTAAATGTAATAATAGCATGTCGGTGAAGCTCCGTTCATGGCTAAGCATAACCGCTGCCTTAACTTATAATAAGTTAAACAGAACAGAGCGGGAAAACCTGCTTATGAATTATGGGCTTACGGTTGAAAAGTTTTTTTGATGGCTTTATGTCTTACTGCCACCAGCAATTGTTTGCAACCATATAGGAGAACGCTCAGTGAAATTATCAGACAACAGGTTACTGCAAGATTGATATCATCATTTTTATATCCCTGCCATGGAACATAAAGAATAATAATTCCGGCAAGAATAATCACAATAGCTGCAGTTAACGAAGGTCCATCCTGAATTTTGTCTTCTTCTCCTGAAAGTGGATCTATTGGAATGAATGTTTGTTCATACAATGCTACATTAATACCGGGGAAATGCCCGTGGCCAATAAGTGCTGTAATGTCATTGTCGGTATATGCACCTTCAATTTTTTCGATATCATACATTTCTACTGCCTGTAATTCTTCTTTTAACTGTTGCAGGAAATGTGTTGTTCCTCCTTCGGGGGCCAGTGAGAAAACATCCAGGACCATATCATCATCGGGTAGCAGGTTTTTGTCGAGATATGATATGAAATCCTGATACAACCTTAACCTGTCCGGGAAGCATTCTTCAATAAACGGAATGCTGGAAAGCCCGTTGGTAATGGCTGCCTGTCTGCCGATCCTGATAGTAGGAGGTTCAGAAGAATGCTGGATGTTGTTGTCGATTCGTTCCAGGTCTTTTTCACTTATAAGGGTTAACCAGAAAAAGGGTAAGGAATTGTTGGCGACAAATAGATCCTCAGATTCGTTTCTGTTGGTTCTGATCAGATATGCGCTTTGTCTCATTCTCAAGGTAATTTTTAGGATTGTAATGGATTTTCGGATTGAGATTGTATCATGGATAAACAATCATTTAGAGAATGAGTTGCGAAAAGAACTAAAAAA
This sequence comes from Chitinophaga silvatica, assembly GCF_003419895.1. Classification (GTDB taxonomy): domain Bacteria; phylum Bacteroidota; class Bacteroidia; order Chitinophagales; family Chitinophagaceae; genus Chitinophaga; species Chitinophaga silvatica. Next base: position 78,785 of record NZ_QPMM01000011.1, read on the forward strand.
ATTTTCTTAAAAATAAAAAAGCCAGGATGAAGGATCATTCTGGCTCAAAATCAAGTGATACGGAGTTCATACAGAAGCGCTTATGAGTTGGAGGGGGGCCGTCGTCGAAAATATGGCCAAGATGTGAATTACATCTTCCACATAAAACTTCTATCCGATCCATCCCATAAGTATGGTCTTCTTTATAAATGACGCTATGGTTACTTACCGGTTCAAAAAAGCTGGGCCATCCGCAACTGCTGGCAAATTTAGCATCAGATTTAAAGAGGGGATTGCCGCAAACTGCGCAATAATACATTCCTTTTGTATCGGCATCCCAATATTTGCCGGTAAATGGCCTTTCTGTCGCATTCTCCCGTGCAACGGCATACAACTCAGGGGGTAGAATTTTCTTCCACTCAGCATTGCTTACATGCAATATGTTGGTATCCGTCCGTGAATAATAAGGGTTCTTCATGACTTGTTTATTATTAGTAGTCTGACTATGACAGGCTATTTGCGTAGCCATTATAAATATGATAAATAATATAGATCTCATGACAGCTCCACTTAGGTGAACTAATACTATAAAGTTACGGGTTTCCTGGCTAAAAGAAATCCGGGTACCTTCCAACCCGATAGTTTGTGGAAGATACCCGGAAAAGGTTGAATAGTTTTTATTGATTTACTCTGAATTTCTCGGTGGCTCCGATGGTAGTTTTTGTACAGGTCATCGGTATAGTACCATTTTCGCTGGAAACATATTTACCATTATTACCACGTAATGAAATTGTACCATCTCCATTATCTATCCAATCAAATTGTTCCCATGGTCCAATTGCGGTGCGGTTACAGTTCATAGACTGGATGCCGTTTTCACTACAAACATAGTAACCGTTGTTTTGCAGCACTACCTTGCCACCTCCCGGGTTCACCACTGTAAAATGTTCCCAGCCTTGTGCGGCAGCGCGGTTACAGTTCATAGGATTTACTGCATTTTCGCTACAAACGTACATATTGTTATTGCCTTTTAATGTAATACTCTGCCCATAAGGAATGCTGGGGCCACTACCTCCTCCTGGCGAAGTAGGGCGAACAGCCGTTAATGCCAGTGTTCCTTTCAACATTCTTCCTCCATCCCTGGTCAGTCGTAAATAATAATCGGCGGTGCAATAAGTACCGTCCTCATCTAAAGTCACGAAATTAGATCCTGCAGGTACGTAGGCAGAGGTCTCTGCTGTTTTTGCAATCTGATTACCTTCATTAAATTCATCAAACATGGAGATATAAATTCCCTGGGCACCTAACCGAACCATGTTGTAAAACTGCCTCCACATAAAATCGCCATGCGCTCTCTGATGCTCCTGTAAGTCGCCCGGTAATACACAAGGTTGAAAATCTATGCCATTATTATTGCAATAGGTCTGATCTGCCTGCTGAACGTTGGTATAGAAATTATCTACATCATTTACATTACCAATACGGCCAACCATCCATGGAGAAAGCATATTAAATGCTTTGTAGGTAGCCAGGAATGAAGGTCTTGAGTCGCTGGTTTCTGTACGCCAGTGAGTAGGAACTCCTCCTATCACATAACAACCCTGGTTTTTAAACCAATTGATAACATCCAGGCACACGGCGGCAGACCATGGGTGGTTGGTATCATTAAAGCCAAATCCCCAGATACATACCACCGGCTTGCCATTTTGCTTGGCATATGCAGATGAAGAGGTGTAAGCCGACATCTTGTTTGTCCAATCGGTCTTGATCTCTGACTGCATGTTTGTCCAGCCACTCACATCATACATTATATAAAACTTGCGTCCGTAGGTTTCAGCAGCAGTTTTTACCTTTGCGGTAATAGCGTCTCTTACCGGACCTTCAGAACCATTTGGATTGAAACGTTGGAGGGCAGCGCAATCAATTTCATTTTGCTGCATCCATTGGAACTGTACGTTTACAGTCTGGTCGCTAAAGGAAGAAAAAAGTTTAGCAGATTGACCATTATTTAGATTTGCCCAACCAGTTTGATAGGTGTTGGTATAATCTCTGACATCGGGCCAGGATTTGATTCCGTTGTTGGAAGATGATGGGGCTTGTCCCCAGTTTTGTGTCCAGTGCCACCAGGCGTTAATAGGGGAGCCGTCGCCAATAGCGGCAAACCAGCCCTGATAACCCACTGTAATCTTTCCAACAACATCACCAACAGGGGAGCCTAATGCTACAACTCCTGACTTAGTGCCGGTAAGCGGAGCAAGCTTATTATCGGGTTCTTGCTTCCGACAACTAAATAATAAAGTAATGGATAGAATGAGAAGAAAATACAACTTGTTTTTCATGTGTGGAACAATTGATGATTAGAAATTACTATCGGGTTTTCTTTTTCCGGGCCTGAGTTAATTACGTGGAAACTATTCTAGTGCAAGAAAGGAAGGAGGCACTAATATTTCACATAATAAAGGGCTAATAACTGCATTAATTTTCCATAACTTTATATCGTGTGCGGTAATGCTGCGGTAAACATTTTTCAATGCAGATATATCGCACTACTTTTAATTTTTTGATATGCCAATTAACCGCGTTTTGTTACTTACATTGTTTATTCCGTTGCTGACTTGCTGCACCAGAAAGGAAAATAATGTTATTGTTTCCAAAGGCTACAAAGAAATTGATGCTGTTCTCAAAGACTCAGTACCTACCGTTTTTAACGGTAAATGCTATACTGTAATACACGTAGAAGGAAAAGCTGTGTATGAGAGAGGATTCGGAGAATATGATGGAAATACAAAACTTTTGATTGCATCCAGTTCCAAATGGTTGTCGGCAGCCGTTTTAATGAGCCTTGTAGATGAAGGGAAGTTAAACTTGACAGACACCATTGGCAAATTTCTTCGTATCTATACCAACAATCATAAAGGCCATATAACAATTGCACAATTGTTATCACATACTTCCGGATTTCCGGGCTCTTCAACCCAGGGATATGAAAGCAATGTTCTGATTTCATTAGCCCAGGCAACAGACCAGATTGCCATGCATGTAGATCTGCAAAACGAACCCGGAACTAACTTCTGCTATGGTGGACTAAGTATGCAAATTGCTGGTCGTATTTGTGAGATCGTTTCAAAAAAAGGATGGAAAATGCTGGCGGCAGAGAAAATATTTACTCCCTGCGGTATGACCAACACCGATTATGGTATTACTTCTAACCCCCAAATTGCAGGAGGCGTCAGGAGTACCGGAAACGACTATATTAAGTTTCTGGATATGATGATGAACAAGGGATTGGCTTATAATGGAAAACAAGTGCTGAGCGAATCGGCCGTTGAAGCAATAGAAAAAGGATACATAGGTAATGCAACCATAGAGTACTCCCCATATCCGGCACAATTATTAAAGAGCCGCAACTTTTATGGCCTGGGAAATTGGAGAGATGTGACTGATAACAATGATAATCTTATTGAAAATTCAAGCCCCGGATTATTTGGTACACATCCCTGGATTAACAGGTCTAAGCGGATGACCGGAATTGTACTAGCATTTATGGACAAGGGATTTATCCGCACAGCTCCTACCTGCCTGGAAATCAGAAAACTGGCAAGAGAGTAGCTGAAGGTTAAAATACTATCAATCTATGTCAAATTCATTGGACGTCATACACTCCTCAACTTCTAAATTTGAGGTATAAATTAGCGTTATGTTAAAAAAAATCTGCCTGTTCCTTATTAGTACAGTTGTTTCCGTAACCTCCTTTGCACAATATAGGTTTATCAGTAATTATGGAAATCTGAATAATACCCTATATCATGTAAAAGAAGATAAACAGGTGACTGTAACTTTCCTTGGTGGGTCTATTACTAATATGACAGGCTGGCGCGATCAGGTAGGAGATTACCTCAGAGCCGCATATCCACATACCCGTTGGAAGTTCAATAACGCCGGCATTCCTTCTTTGGGAAGCTTGCCACATTCCTTCAGGTTTCAGCGCGATGTAGCAGATCTGGGTAAAACAGATCTTTTGTTTCTGGAAGCTGCTGTAAATGACCATGTAAACGAAACCAACGAAGTAACGCAGAGACGAGCGATGGAAGGCATAATCCGGCATGCATTGACGGTAAATCCTCAGATGAATATCGTTTTAATGGCTTTCGTAGATGAAGATAAAATGGCGGATTATCGTAATGGTAAAGTGCCGCTGGAAATTCAGGTACATGAGGATATGGCAAAGAAGTATAACCTGCCATTTATAAACCTGGCAAGAGAAGTGACTGCCAGAATCGATGCTCATGAATTTTCCTGGAAAGATGATTTTAAAGACTTGCATCCTTCTCCATTTGGCCAGCAGATTTATTTTAATACAATTAAAGTATTGTTGGATGAGGCATTTAGTAAACAATCTCCTGTTAAACTGGTAGATGCTAAATTGCCAAAACCTGCAGATAAGCTTAATTATCAGAATGGCCGGTATGCAGATATTCATCAGGCAAAAATTATTAAAGACTTTACTATCAATGAATCCTGGGAACCAACAGATAGTATAATGACCAGAGAGGGTTTCGTAAAAGTACCAATGTTAGTGTCGTCAGGCGCTCATGCTGTAGTGGAATTTCCATTCAGTGGAAGAACGGTTGGTATTGGGATCGTTTCAGGTCCTGATGCGGGTACAATCAGCTATAGCATTGATAATGGTCCTGTACAAACGAAAAATACACATACTCAATGGAGCAGCTGGCTGTATCTGCCCTGGTACCTCATATTGGGCGACAACTTAAAGGAAGGCAACCATGTTCTAAGAATTGAAACGGGTGGAGAGAAAGAGACTTGCAGAATTGTATATTTTCTGGTGAACGAATAATCATCAATATAAAAAATAACAAGGCCACAAATTATACATCAGTAATTTGTGGCCTTGTTATTTTTAGTGGGTATTTACTAACAAATGAATTAATTATGAGCTATAATTTTTATTAGTTCACTGATGAATTTTTTTAATTCTTTTTCTTTGTTTTTAAAGTCAGTTATTCCTGTAATAGTAATAATCCTTCTTCCATCTTTATAATCACCTTCCAATAAGTTATTAGGATCAGATAAGGCAGCACCCTGTAAAAAAATGAGCCTGAGCGCATCCTGCTTAAATAAATTGAACCCAACTATATAGCGTTTATACTCCTTAGGGTTGAATGGGGGAAGCTTACCTGAATAGAAAAAAACGGGAGCATTCCATGAAATCCCTTCTCCTATATTCTTATCTGTTGCCATGATAGAACGGCGGATTTCACTAATAACATCCGTCATCGGATGCTTAAGATCTTTCATGAAATTATCTACAGTTTCGGGGGCCGAAATGCCTGTTGTTAGTGCGGGTTCTTTTTTCATAACTGTTACTTGTATCTAAATTAAAAAATATATCGACTTATTACACTATAATATGTAAGTACTAATATTATTTTTCTTTTGTTATTTTTGGCAGATAGAAACCGGGTGCCGCTTAAACTTATGCAAAATAATAACCTTCAGAAATACTGGGATCAACTGATTCTTCATCAACGTGAAGGTTTATTTGGCTTATATAAAGAGTTATACAGCGATTTACTGAATTATGGCCGTGCCCTTATTAAAGATGAGGAACTGACAAAAGATGTAATCAATCAGTTGTTTCTTTATTTGTGGGATAAACATCAAAAATTAGCATCTCCCAGGGAAATTAAATCCTATATTCTGGTTTCGTTTCGAAGAATGTTGTTATATGAAAGCAAAAAACAACAACAGTATCATCCCTTCATTGCTACAGAAGCCACTACAGCCGAACTGCAACAGGCATCGGCAGAATTTGACAAAATCAGTGCTGAAACAAATTCGGAAGTAATAACACAGCTTAAAGATGCCCTGAATGCATTGAGTCCACGCCAGAAAGAATTACTCAGGATGAAGTATTACGATAATTTATCCTACGAGGAAATAGCTGAACGCACAGGGCTCAGTATTAGAACCGTTTATAATAAGACCCACGAAGCATTACAGCGACTTAGAAAAATTCTGGGTCCAAAGAGTTCAGGGAATTCTTCTCTCATTATCCTCATTCTCTTATTGGAACTAGCCGGAGAGCAATTGTAAAAAATAGTTTTAATTTTTTTTTCGAATTGACCGGGTAAAAATCGGATGCTCCATTCTCTATATAGTAATTACCTGCAAAATGGAGAAGAAATTATACGATACGGTTACGGAGCTGATTGCCGATGAATCCTTTATCAGGTACTGTATTGCACAGGAAACAGATGAGGTGATTGAATGGGAAAACTGGATGATTCAACATCCGGAGAAAAGACCTCTAGTGTTGGAAGCAAAGAGTTTTCTATTGCAGCTAAACACTGCATTGGACGAGGAAATACAGATCCAGCAGGCGTTAGATGAATTTAAAATATTATTTGATCATACTCATACAACTGAATTTACAACATCGAAGCAAGGTAAAAGAAAATGGGTACTGGCTTCTTCCATATTTGCTGCAGTCCTGACTATCTTAGGCGTAATCTATTATAAGCAGACTAATATTCACTATCACGCCGCCAATCCAACCATTATACACAACGATCAGGCCCTTCGTAAAAATATAAAACTAGTGGATGGTAGTACAGTAGTACTAGCCAAAAACTCGACTATATATATAGACCCGGATTACAATTCTTCCAATAGAAGTATCCGTCTCGACGGAGAGGCCTGGTTTAATGTGGTAACTAACAATAAGCAACCATTTACAGTAGGTACATCCCAGTTATTAACTACTGTTTTAGGCACCAATTTTATGGTAAGGGCCTTCTCTAAGGAAAAGGATGAACAGGTAACCTTATTATCTGGTAAAGTAAAAGTAAAATCTACTGGTTCTGCCAGAGAAACTATACTTACCCCTGGTGAAACTGTATCACAGGATTTGAGTAAATCAATTATCGACACGCTTGCATTAAGCCAATGGACCACTGGCAAGTTACAATTCCATCATATTCCAATTGCAGCAGCATTAAAACAAATTGCTGTCTGGCATCATGTGAAAATCGAAATACTTGGCACTCCATCTGTTGAAGCAACTATGAATGCCAAATTTACCAATGAGTCTTTGCCTGAAATGTTGGATCTGCTAAGCTTTAGCGCTGGGTTTAGCTATCGAGTTCAGAGCGATACTATTTTCATTCAGTTTTAATTTATCCCATCTTATCAACCATTAACTTAAATACTGATTAATGAACTTATTTCATACGAGGGTACGCCTTTCAGGGCTAATGCTATACCTATTCCTGTTTATTCTGCCACTGAATTTGCTGGCACAGGATCCGGGCAGTAAGCGTATCGGATTTAATAATACGAAGCTGACGAATGTTTTCGAGCAGATCTCAGAAAAATATAAAGTCCGTTTTATTTATAATACGGCGGCTCCAAACAGTAACCGGACAATCACAATTCCACAGGCACAACGAGGATTGGATGACTTGCTTGCAGCCATTAGCACCCAGGCCAATGCTAAATTTCAGCGATCCGGAGATCAGGTGAGTGTTCAATTTCTTCCGGTTAAAACATTTACCGCAAAGGGTAGAATTACCGATAAAAATATGCAGGCACTTCCTGGTGCAACTGTGATAAACCAACGAACTGGTGAGGGAGCAAAAGCCGATGCAATGGGATATTTTCAGCTCAATTCGGCACAGGGCGACCGTTTGATGGTTTCTTATATTGGCTATAAAGCTGCCGGTACATTTGCAAAAGAAGAAGAAAACAACTTCAGACTGGAAGACGACGCCGGTAACTTGCAACAAGTTGTAGTTACAGGTTATATGACAAAGAAGGCAAGCGAAGTAACCGGTTCTGTGCAGAAAATTAAAGGGGAGGATCTTCGTAATTCGGCTACAACAGCAGATGCAATGAGCCTTCTGAAAGGAAAGGTAGCCGGTTTTTTTATTGCGGGTAATGGAAATGGCGGAGATCCTACCCGTACTTCAGAAGTTGTAATGCGTGGGCAATCCGGGTTATCAATTTCCGGTACTGGCGCCAATGATGGTAGTACCGTTTCTCCAATGGGTCCACTCATCGTATTGGACGGAATGATTACGAATAGTCGTGATATCAGTGAAGTTGCCAATGTAAACGATATTGAAAGTATAACAGTACTTAAAGATGCCGCATCTACAGCCATCTATGGCTCCAGAGCGGCACAGGGAGTTATTGTAATTACAACGAGAAGAGGTAATAATAATAAAGCACAGGTATCACTAAGTGCCAAAACAGGTATTGCTAGGCCTAATTACGGAAAGGTAAGACTTATGAACTCCGACGAATTGTATAGTTTCATAAAGGATGGTCTTACCAATGCCTATAATAGTAATCCTGCTTACAAAAACACTTATCCTACTGTAGCAGACTTTTTAAAGGCCAAATCATTTGTATCAACAGACGATATTAAAACCAATACAGACTGGAGTGATTTGCTTCGCAGAAATGCCTGGATGCGTGATGTAAATCTTTCGGTTACTGGTGGTAATAATGCCGTTTCTTATTTTGTTGCCTTCAATAATTATAAGGAAGATGGCACCCGGTATATCAATAGCATGGAGCGTAGCAGCGGAAAGGTAAACCTGGATGTGAAAATCAATAAAAGGCTTTCGGCATCTCTGAATCTGAACGGATTATTTACCAACACCCTGAATCCCGCTCTTGGATATGACCAGGAACTTACTTCCTATTATCCCTGGTTATCACCCTATTTCAGTGATGGGAGTATCGCTGATACCTTTGCCTATAAGAATTACAGAGGTAACACAGTAACGGCAAATCCACTCTACGACAGAAATTACAACAGCACAATTGGTAAAGCAAAATATTACAATGGTGCCGTAAAACTGAACTATGAAATAGCTCCTTGGCTAACATTCAGTACAACCAATGGCGGCATTGTCAGAGATAATGTAAGTGAGGAGTATATAGACAGACGTACTTATGTTACACGAAATTCTTCTGTTGTTAATATAAGTAATCAGGCCGATGGTAAGCAATGGGGCTCTCTCCAGCAAACAACCACTAAAACAACCGGTTATTTAAGTTCTAACCTGTTGACCTTTAAGAAAGCATTTGATTTGCATCAGCTGACCGTGGTAGCCGGGCAGGAATACAGTAGGAACAAAGCATCCGTTACAACCGTGGGGATGAGTAATATCAGAGCAGGAGAGCGTTCTTTTCTGGCAGCTTCCCGTGTTGGAACAGGAAGAAGAGGTATGCCACCAATTTTGTCTTATTCCTATGATAAACTGGCTTTTTCTCTCTTCTCACAAGCCGATTATTCGTACCGCAATAAATATATGGCCAGTGCAGCTTTCCGTAGAGACGGTTCCAGCAATTTTGGCCAGAATAACAGATATGGCAACTTCTTCGCGCTAAGCGGTGGTTGGTTATTATCGTCTGAAGAATTTTTCCGGCAAAGCAGTGTAACGCAATATGTAAATAATGTACGTGTACGTGCCAGTTACGGAACCTCAGGTAAAGAAGCCGGACAGGATTTTCTTAACTATACATCCTATGTAATTTCTCCGGCCAGTAATGGCTACGGTGGTAACCCTGCTGCATATATTACACAATTGGGCAACCAGAATTTAAGATGGGAGGTAACAAATACAGCGAACCTGGGATTGGAGTTCTCGGTGCTCAAACGTATCGATTTTGTTATTGATGCCTATAACAGAAGAAGCCATGATCTTATTCAGCAAACTACGCCAACCGGTGCTACCGGCGCTCCCAAGCTCTATACAAATGTTGGAGAATTAATTAATAAAGGGCTTGAAGTCTCTTTAAATACTATTAATATTCAAAGTAAGGATATTACCTGGACAACCAACCTGAATTTAAGTTTTAACAAAAACCGACTGGGTAAGATATATCAGGATTCTCTGGTAACGCCACTGGGATATTATTCGGGAAACTTCTATGTAAAGTCGGGCGAAGATCTGGGTGTAATAAAGGCTATAAAATATATGGGAGTGAATCCTGATAATGGAAATGCCTTATTTGAATATTACAATGCAGCGAGCGGTAAATGGGAGGTGAAAGAAGGTTATAACCAGGTTATTGCAAATGGACTGAATGCACAACAACAAGTAGCAGGAAGTGTAAATCCAAAATTTGTTGGAGGTCTAAGTACCAGTTTGCGCTTTAGACAATGGACTTTCGCAATCGCCTCAAATTTTGTTTTTGGTAACAAGATCTTCTCTGATATACCATTGGCCAAACAAAGCATGGGAAATGCGAAATCCGGTAACCTATATGCTTTTAAATCAAATCAGCAAGTCTGGAAGCATAAGAACGATCAGGCAAACATACCTGCACCCAATGCCGATGTAGATTTTATACCAACATCCAGTAATACAACCACCTTCAATTTAATGAATGGCAGTTATTGGAGAATTAATAATGTGAGGCTTGCCTATCAGCTCAAACCTGCAACCTGCAGAATATTGGGTATTACCAATGCCAGCATGTTCCTGAGTGCAGATAATCTGTATGTCTTTACGGCTAAGGATTTTGTAGGGATAGATCCTGAAGTAAGCGGTGCTGTACCAGGCAATGGAACCAATTATTCGTATGCCCTTCCACGTAAGGTATTAGTGGGTCTTAGTGTCAACTTTTAATGCTTAGAGAAAATGAAATTAAAATCTTTATCAATAATAATATCGGGGGTTTTGATATTCTCCGCCTGCAATAAACAATTCGATAACCTAAAGCCTTCCAACGTAGTTTTTGAAGGATCCTTATTGTCGACCAAAGATGGTATCATACAGGCTGTAAATGGTATTTATACCAGCATGGTAAATGCTCCCACACTTAATAATAGCCAGTACGACTATTACTATAATTATCTGAACATTAGTGAATTCAGAGGTAATAATGTGGTGTATGCAGCCGAGCCTGCTGGTACCAGTAAAGACAGGGAAGAGGATGCCTATTACTATGTAAATAGCAGCCAGGCAGGGCAAACAATGAGCTTTATGATTTGGCGAACAAGTTATAGCACAATTGTAGGCATCAACAAAATATTAAAAGCCATTCCTGAAGATACAAAGGATGCAGAGTTGAAGCATATCCAGGGCGAAATGCATTTTATGCGCGCTATGCTCAACTTCAATCTGGTAAATATTTTTGGCCGGCCATATTATCAGGGGGCAGAAGCCAATCCGGGAATAATGTTGAAGAAAACTGACGACCAGAAAGAGGTACCAGGAAGAAGTACTGTTAAGGAATGCTATGAATTTATATTGTCGGATTTGCAATTATCTCTTTCAGAGTTAAATCTGGCGGCTTCCAATAATTATGTAACCAAACCGGCTGTACTGGCCTTACTCAGCAGAGTATATCTTTATATGGGCGGCACACCTGAGCATGCAGATGTTGAAGCCAACAAGGCAGTTGTAAAATATACAACAGATCTGATAAATACTCCTGCTGTTTCATTAGTTACTGATCCGGTAAAATTTGCTTCTTTCTATATCGGAGATAAAACTATTGCTAATCCTGAGGTCATATTTGCTTTTGATTACCGGTTTAATGGTTCTTCAATCTTCCAGTTTTTTATAAAAGACAGACCGGCTAGTCAACGTGGCGAGGTAAAGGTATCACCTGATTATATTGCTTTACTGGAGCCAACAGACAGGCGTCGGAATTTCGTAAGCGCTAAAGGGGAAGTACTAAAATATGTTGGGGATAATGTGAACTATGATAATGCACCTTTTATCTGTTTCCGTTTGGCAGAAACCTATTTGAACAGGGCAGAAGCTAATGCGAAATTAGGTAATGACGCTGCTGCTCTGGCAGATTTGAATGTTATTCGCACCCGTGCCGGACTTCAGGAGGTGGAACTCAACGGTCCTGCACTTATGAACGAAATTCTGGTGCAAAGACGTATAGAGCTTGCCTTTGAAGGGCATGCGGCTTTTGATTATTTCCGTAACGGTAGAGATATGATCCGTAACTATTCATCTGCCAATAAGGTAAAAGATATACGAAAAGTATCGGCTACAGACCCAAAAGTAGTGATGCGGATAACTGAAGATGAGTTATCCTCCAATCCACTGCTCAAACAAAATGTTCAATAGAGTTTTATGAAGAAATTATTAGTTCCTGCTGTCCTGCTGTTTTCTATATCGGCATTTGCACAACAGTCTTTTTCGATTAAGGGGCAGATTAGAAAATTAGATGATCAGAAAATATATCTCGAAAGAACGATTGGGAAAATGCAACAAGTGTTAACTGATTCATGTATTTCAAAATCGGGAAGCTTTAAGTTTATTGGAACAGTTCCGCCTGAAGATATTATGAAAGCAATCGTAAGAAATGCTGATGGGTCGTTCAGGGTTAAGTTTGTACTGGAGCCTGGAACTATCAATTTCAATGGGGCAGCAGATTCCACTGGTTGGATATTCGCCAGAGGTACTACTTCCAACGATAGTTATTATAAATACATTCAGGATGGTTCTGATTTATCTGCTGAGTATGGTGAAATAATGGCAAAGATCCGTAAGGCTAAAAAAACAATTGATTCGGTTAATATCGATAAGTATATTAAGGAATTGCGAGCCAATGAAGTTGCAGGACAGGAGCGTAGTATCGCTTTTATTAAAAGTCATCCGACTGACATCAATAGTGTTTTTCAGACAATGGACCTGACTTATACTATGAAGGTAGATCAGTTGGAAGCACTCTATAAGCCGCTTTCTGAAAATGTAAAGAAATCTTTTGTTGGCAGAATGGTGAAGGATAAGATTGCCGCTATGAAAATTATAAGTGTAGGTGCTATAGCTCCGGAGTTTATAATGCCAGATACTAATGGAAATATAGTGAGCTTATCGTCATTTCGCGGTAAGATCGTATTGGTAGATTTCTGGGCAAGCTGGTGTGGGCCGTGTAGAGGAGAAAACCCAAATCTGCTCGCTGCTTATAATAAATATGCAGGAAAAGGACTCAAGGTACTGGCAGTGTCTTTGGATACAAATGAGGGGAAATGGAAAAAAGCAATTGAAGAAGATGCTATGCCCTGGACGCAGATTTCCGATTTGCAAGGCTTCAGTAGCAATGCAGCAAGGTTATACGGAGTTTCGGCAATTCCAATGAATTATCTGATAGATAAAAACGGGAAAATAATTGCGAAAAACCTGAGAGGAGAAAAGTTGCAGGAGTTTTTAGAGAAAGTGCAATGGTAAAATATAATAAAGATTGAATTGGCAAAGGGCAGGGGTAATTTGCCTGCCCTTCTTAGTTTAAATGAATGTAATATCATTTCTTAATTGGATCAATAGGGTTGCGATATACCAGTTTCCCATCTTTATAGGTGCGCAGAATTTTAGTATCTTTAATAATAGTGGGATGTATCTCAATTGGATTCATGTTAAGAACTACAAGGTCAGCAACTCCATTGGGTACAATAGTACCTTTACCAGTAGCCAGTTCGCCCCATTGCGCAGCTCCATTTACGGTAATGGCTTTCATTGCATTGTATGCATCAATTCTCTGATCTGGGTCCAATACTGTAGTTGGCTGGAACAATGTTTTCCTGTTTACAGCGCTATAAACAGCGGTGAGTAAATCTGGCTCGGTTACCGGAGCATCTGTATGAATGGTGAAACTATCTATACCCATATCCATTCCCCATTTGATAGGACTAATATCCTGTGCCCGGGTATATCCTAGGGTTGTATCAATATGCCAGCGACCCCAGATATAGGTATGTGTTGGGAACCAGCTTGGGCGAACATAGTTTTTAGCGGCTGCCAGTTTTGCTACCTGGTCTTTTCTGCAGGTCTGAACATGCACCAATACATTAATAGCACCTTTTGGTATTTGATTTTTTAAACTATCTAGCAGGAATAAAGCCTGACCAATAGCCGTATCGCCATTAACATGGATATGTACCTGCATCCCGCGTTTAAAAACAGTAGACAGGAAGTAACCTGCAGAATCGGGATAGATTAGATTTCCTTTGAAACCCTTTTTCTCTCCAACCGGTGGATATAAATATGGCTGGGAAAGTGCTGCCGATCTGCCTTGTGGAGAACCATCAAAGGTAAATTTTATAGCACCAATTTTAAAATGATGATATGGCTTGTCATAGTGGCCATAATACTGATAGAAAGAATCTAATTGGAACTTATTCTGATCATAGTCTGGTAAAACGATAAAATCACCAGTTAGTTTATTGTTAGCACTTGCGTATTTGATTAAATTAATGGTACCTGGATCTGCTCTACCTTCACAAAGTGTTGTAATTCCATATGCGAACCAGACTTTCTCAGCTTTTAACAGATTGCTCATTGCACTATCAAAAGAAATATTTAAGGCTTTACCCATGTACGATACTGCAGCAATATTGGCATTTTCAGTCAATAGTCCGGTAGGTCCGTTTTTTCCCTGAACTATTGTGCCTCCTTTAATTGTGGCATTTTTGCTGTTAAAGCCTAAAATATTCAGTAGCGCAGTATTGGCTACACCCATATGACCACTGGAGTGTACCACATACATAGGATGCTTACCTGAAATATTGTCTAACTGTTCTTTGGTAGGATGAACGTGTGGAGTAATAATTGCATCATCATAGCCATTTCCTAATACCGCCGAGGTATCGTTTGGATTTGGATATAATCTGTTCGTATAAACCTTCATGGTATCCAGCAAGGCATCGATGGTATTTACTGGTCCATATGGCTTGCCATACAATCTGGCTGCATTATACATTGCCGCAGCATATTGCCCTACATGCGCATGCGCATCAATGAATCCCGGAAATATAAAATTCCCTTTACAATCTACAACGTTTGTCGTGGAAACTGAATCCTGCAACACAACTTTATCTGTGCCTAACCTAAGAATCTTGCCATCCTTAATAGAAATTGCCTGATAGGTTAATTTTGGATCGGTCATAGGAATGACCCTCGCATTTTTAAGAATAAGGTCGGCACCCTGGGATGCCGGAGCTTTGGACGAAGATGGGGAGCATGAATAAAATCCCATCATCACCACAATTGATACAATTAGTAGTTTTCTAAGGAGCATGGTGAATTGTTTATGAGAAATAATAAATAAATGTCTGAGGTGATAAGTATCCTGAACAGGGAATGAAATTTTTCAGGGTACAATAAATAATCAGGTTGATAATAAAAAGTACTGTAAGGGGATCGGGAATAGTCATAATACTTAACAAGCTTTTTTATAGTTCTATTGTTTAGGGGTGTTTGTAAAAGACCTTGCATTTACCGAATGCTATTACGACAAATGTTTATAAACAGATTTGCTAAAATAGGATTTCAGATATCTTGATTGATAGGTGAAATTAATTAATTTTTTATTAGTTCGATATCCTTATTAAAATTTACAGAAAAAATATTTGGCAAATTCTTATAATAAAAATGCTCTCCACGTCGGAGAGCATTTTTATTATAAGAGTTAGAATGGCCTTACAAAATTATCGGGTATTGTATCTTTATATTTAGTCTTTAGGGTTTCTAGCTTTATTATTAATTCCTCCCGAATCGCTTTGTAACTGGTAGCATTGTAAACATTTTTCATTTCATGCGGATCTTTTATAAGATCATACAACTCCCAGCTATCAATATCATTATAGAAATGAATTAGCTTATACCTGTTGGTTCTTATTCCATAATGCCGTTTCACGCTATGAAACGCCGGGTACTCGTAATAGTGATAGTAAATCGCATCTCGCCAGGGTATCTGCTGCCCGGCAAGTAAAGGTGCGAAAGATTCCCCCTGCATTTCAACTGGGGCTGATACTCCTGCATACTGTAATAACGTTGGGGCATAATCGAGGTTCTGTACGAGATGTTTTTCAACTGTACCAGGTTTTATATGACCTGGATACCGCATTACCAGCGGCATATGCAGAGATTCTTCATACATGAACCGTTTGTCAAACCATCCATGCTCGCCCAGGTACATACCCTGATCGGAAGTATAAATAACAATTGTATTTTCAGTAAGATGATGATCATCCAGGTATTTTAATACTCTACCTATATTCTGATCTACCGACTTTATACAACGCAGGTAATCTTCCATATACCGCTGATATTTCCAGGCTACTAAAGCTTTTCCTGTTGGTAATTTTTGTTTGTAGTCTTCAATTACAGGAGCATATTCCTTATCCCATGCTGCTTTCTGTGCCGGATTAAGCCTGTCGTAATCATGTATGAAATTGGTCCACGACCATTTCCCATCCTGAATAATACCACTGGTATCATATAGTTTGAGGTCATAAACCAGGTACATATCCTTTTCTATGCTCATTTCCTGTTGTGCGGCAGCCGTGCGGTTTTCATATGAATCAAACAATGTTGCCGGTGCTTTAAATTTACGACCCCGGAAATCATTGAAGTTGCTGGTATCAGGCATCCAATTACGATGAGGTGCTTTATGATATAACAACATGCAGAATGGTTTAGAGGTATCTCTGTGCTCCATATACCGGAGCGCATAATCGGTGATCAGATTAGTGGCATATCCTTCTACCCGTTCAATGCTTCCATCCATATGAATAAAATCCGGATTGTAATAATGCCCCTGATCCGGCATGGTTATCCAATAATTAAACCCGGTAGGTGTACTTTTCAGATGCCATTTGCCCACTAAGGCAGTTTGATATCCTGCTGCCTGCAATAGTTTGGGAAATGTTACCTGGGAGCTGTCGAATGTAATACCATTGTGTATCTGTCCGTTTACATTTGAATGCTTCCCAGTCAGAATTACAGCCCTGCTGGGTGCGCAAATAGAGTTAGTACAAAAACTATTAGTAAAGATGGCTCCCTCTATCGCTATTCTGTCTATGTTGGGTGTATGAATAAGCGAAGGATTATAGGCACTGATTGACTGCAATGCGTGATCATCTGTCATGATCACAATGATATTTGGTTTCTTTTGTGCTTTTACTGAATGAGCCATCAACAAAAACACAAAGAAAAGCAGACTATTTTTCATGATCTTGTTATTTAATGACTGCTGCTCCATCCAGTATTACGGCGAATACCGTCATGTATTCATCCTGCACTGCCGGTGGCACTGACTCAGGATCTACAGCTTTTCCCTGAGCCAGCCCCATGGAACTTTTTAGCAATAGGATAGCCACTACCAGTTTGGTACGCAGTTTTTTCATCGATAAAATTGTCTTGAAAATTTGGTTAAATCCTGTTTTTTTAGTGGAATTTAACGTTAATGCTTGTACGTTTTTCGTTTGCAGTATATTGTAAAATGTATGGTTGGTCTGTATTGATGTTTGTGGCATCGAAGGATAAGGTATGTAGCCCAATATTTGTAGGAGTTACATTTTGTAAAATTCTGATGGTTTTATTTTTACTGTCAAGTAGTGTAAAACCGGTACTGGCCCCTGATTCTTTCAGATAGTATGCAATTTCATATACTCCTTTATCAGGATGCAACAGCATATCGTAATAGCCGGTAGTGCTTTCTGGTACAGCTTCCGGGAAACCTGTTTCATACACAGGAGTAGTAATCCCTGCCAGTTGTAGGCCCAATTTTACTTCTGGGGCACTCATTAATAAATCCCAGATCTTTCCACTGCGATAATTTTCAATCATTACAACTATTGGGCCTTGGTCGATTGCCAGATATTGATTGTCGTACCAGTTTCTGCTTACATTAAATGCATCATGAAATCCATAAACTCCCCAGATTTTGTAACCCATATCATTCATGAAATGCTGTAATACCTGCATGGAATAGTATGGCGTAAATGGTATAGCAGATAAAGCTGCTGTAGGGGCTATTGTGCCTTCATCTTCATCCGGGGCATGGGCTCTGTAACCATCAGCTCCATCGGCAGCTGAAAGCCCCCATTGGTTGGATGCATACAAATAGGTTTTAGGTGCATCTGTCAGGCAATAGGCTCGGTTAATTAGCGTATGATTAATATTCTGCTGAATATAGCTGGTATACTGATCTTGCATTTTATGCGGATCTAATCCCAGGAACGAATAATGTGAAAGGAAAAGCGGGCCAACTCTGTCTCTTCCCAGAAATTGCTTATATCCATAGAAGGTATTACCGTTGCGGAAATTACCATTTCTTGTCCATCCATTTGTATAAATTTCAGGCGTAATTCCATGTTTAGGTGCTCCTAATGCAAGAATATAAGTAATCAAACTTTCATTCCATCCGCTTATAGGTAATTCAAAATAATTGTTTTGTGGATACCATCCCCAGTACAGACTTTTCGTGTTATTGGTATACCAGTTCCACTCAATCTGCTGATAAAATTTATCGGTCAACTGGCGTATTTCAACTTCCGTAGCAGTATTACCTGCCAGATATGCTTTGGCACTAAGCAGGCCGGCCATCATAAAAGAGGTTTCTACCAGGTCTCCGGCATTCCCTTTATTACCGAAGGGTATTGCTTTCCCTGTTTCGCCATTCATCCAGTGCGACCATGCCCCGTGAAATTTATCTGCCTTATCCAGAAAATGAACGATGTCCAGAATTCGTTGTGTACCTTCTGCTCTGGTAATCCAGCCCCTCTCAATAGCACAGATAGTTGCCATTACTCCAAATCCGCTTCCCCCTGTTGTTACGGTATTGCCGGAAGTGGAGGTAGCTCTTTCCGGAGCCATACCCGAAAAGTTTTTACCTAATTGCCAGAAGTATTGAAAGCAACCTTGCTGTGTTTTATCCAGCAAGGTTTTATTAACTGCCACAGAAGAATCTGTGGCAGTTGAAATAGGCTTACCTGATTTATTACAGGCAATAGTCGGTAACAGGATAACGGAGAGGCATATACTAATGAGTAATTGCTTCATATAATGAGTTTAGAAAGATTAATAATTAGGATTTTGGATAAGTATTCCTTGTGCTTTATCTATTTCATCTTGTGGAATAGGTAGCAGTTCATGTTTCCCTTCAACAAAATTATTTTTACCATCTGCCTGTAAAGCTTTTTTAGCAATACCCCAGCGCACAATATCATAAAACCGCTCATGTTCCATTGCCAGTTCTATCCTGCGCTCCTGGCGTATCAGATCAGTAAGTTTATTCTTGTCGCGCTCCGTAATGGCAGGAAGAATATCGCTTTTCCCTCTGGCTCTAGCCCTTACCATTTCCAGTTTGGCAAGCGCTTCATCTGTTTGGCCCTGTTCGTTTGCGGCTTCAGCATGCATTAACAAAACATCTGAATAATGCAGCAATCTTATATTCATCCATTGGCCAAATCTACTATTGGTTTGCAGACGGACTTTTGGATTTGTATAAACTTTCTGATTATATCTTGGATTGGGTAAATTTGTAGGTAGCGTTTCTCCGTAGGGAGTTGTTTCTCCGGCATAGAGAATAGTAGCATCTCGACGCGGATCTCCTGCTTCATATGCTGCTACCAGAGTTGCTGAGGGTACGTTAAAGCCCCAACCCAGATCGAAAGTTCCTGCACCTCTGACGCCTTGTACCTGTGCATATTGGCAACCATAACCCGTATACGAAATTGTATATAAAGCCTGTACTTCAAAAATTGATTCACTACAATTTTCTCCTTCTTCCGAATATAAGTAACTATAGGAAGATTGCAGATTATATTGTCCTGAATTAATAACTGCTGTTGTCATACCAATTGCTTGCGCATACTTTTTTTCGTAGAGGTACACTTTCGCAAGCAGCCCTTGTGCTGCACCTTTGGTAACCCTGCCTATGTATTTAGGATCCCATTTCAATGGCAGGTTAGCAGCTGCGTAGGTCAGGTCCTCCTCAATCAGTGCATAAATAGCTTCCTTACTGGCTCTAGGAACATTAAACCTGGCTTCATCAGTGATCAGAGAATCTATTTTAGGAACACCTCCGAATGCACGTACCAGATTAAAATAAAAGTAGCCTCGCAGCATTTTGGCTTCTGCTATACTTAATCTTTTATCTTCCTCCGAAACATTTCCGCTGGCAATACTTACCTGCTTTAATACCTGGTTACATTTATTAACCCCTGAATATAAAGCTGTATAGTAAGCCTTTACCAGGCCATTGCTTGGCGCCAGGGTAAATTCGTCCATTGCTTTCTGATCTGCACCGTCGGCTGGTGTGCTGCCTTTGTCGGCATCATCGGAACGAATACTTGAGATAGCGATAAATGGCATTACATGAACTCCGTAATCCCTTAAAGTAGCATACATTCCATAAATGTATTGCTCAAATTGTCCGCCCGGATATGTTTCGGTAGTAAAACGGCCCTGAGGTTGTCTTTCAAGGAAATCTTTTCCGCAACTCCCCAGTGTAATGGCAGCTACCAGCAGTGATAAACTTTTTATATAGCGTTGCATGAAATATTTTTTTTGATTAGAAATTCAGATTGAAACCAGCCATGAAAGTAGCCGGAATAGGATAGGTGCCTTCATCAACACCCATTCTGATAGGAGAATCTCCACCTACTTCCGGCGTGTAGCCACTAACTTTAGTGAAGGTTTTCAGGTTTTGGGCGTTAAGGAATAGTCTGCCGCTCTTAATTTTCAGGTCCTGCATCCAGCTTGCATTGAAATTATAGGAGAGCTGAATAAAACGAATTCTGAAGTAATCGCCTGGTTCTATGAAATAGGTTGATGGTTCTAAGTTCCAACCTCTTGTATCATCCATAATAGGTTCTTTGTTGGAAGTTCCGGGGCCTGTCCACCGGTTCAGGCGATTGGTTTCATAATTGAATACTGCATACTTATTGCGTCCGCGGTTTACAAATACTTTATTGCCACCCGATCCCTGTGTTTCAACATCCAGGCCCCAACCTTTGTATCGCAGGTTGAATGAGAGTCCATATACCAGGTTTGGAGTGGGGGAACCGATATAGGTGCGGTCTTTGTCGGTAATTTTACCGTCTTCGTTTACATCTACAAATTTTATATCGCCCGGCTTAATACGAGGGTCGGATTTTTGTGCAGATTTCTCAATCTCTTCAGTCGATTGGAATATTCCGTCCTGGATGTATCCATAGAAGCCTCCGATTGGGTATCCAACGATTGTGCGGGAAGGAGTGTTGGTGATATTGTAACCGATATTATCACCTATAGCTAATACTTTGTTTTTTAAAGTAGTTAGGTTTCCGCTAACTGAATATTTGAAATCCTTGCCTATACCATCGCCCCAACCGGCAGTGAATTCGAAGCCTCTGTTGAGGATAGTACCGGCATTGGTTTGAGATTGTGTAGTTCCGATGGCACCAGGGATATCGAGATTAACCAGGATGTCTTTGGTTGTTCTATGATAATAATCGGCTTCTAAAGTAAAGCGTTCATTGAATAGCGTTAGTTCAATACCGGCATCAGTACCTTCCATAACTTCCCAATGAATATTAGGATTAGGTATGAATTGAGGTACGGCTGCCGGATATAATTTGTCGCCAAATACCGCACTGTTACCAGTATTCAATAATGGATAGTAGAGATAATTACCGATTTTGTCGTTTCCTAACCTGCCCCAGGAGGCTTTAAGTTTCAGGAAGTTGATTGCTGGGATAGAATGACGGAGAAATGGTTCTTCACTGATCACCCAGGCAGCACCTGCAGCAGGGAAGTTGCCCCAACGTTTGTTGGGTCCGAATTTGGAAGTACCATCTCTGCGGAAAGAGGCATTAAACAAATATTTGTTGTTAAAGGAATAATTGGCGCGGAATAAATAGGATTTAAATGCCTGCTCTTCACCACTACCGTTATTTACCTGGCTTTCCAAATCCGGGCTGGTATTCAGGTACCAGAGGTCCGGATTATCAGGGATAGCTATTGACGGACTTTTCCTTGAACCTGAAATGAAGTCACCACCTTTGTATTGAGCAGTGAGGCCGGCGAGGAGATTCAGCCGATGTTTCCCAAAGGTATTCTCATACTTTAAAGTGTGATCTGCCTGAAAGGTTTGGTAGTTGTTTTTGCCCATACTCACACTATTGATGAAGTTATACTGGGCAGAATCACCTACGATATATCTGGGCGTGTAGGAGCGGTTGGAGTTAAATCCGAGATCGGTATAGCCTACAGTTTTCCAGGTGAGGTGGCGCAGGAATTTAATCTCTGCAAAGGCACTACCTACAAAACGATAGCCGTAGTTGATAGCTTTATCTTTAAAGATCTCCATATTGGCAACAGGGTTTCCAACCTGTGCTCTCTGAAATGTTGGTGATGCGTTATATCTGCCATCAGCACTATAAGGCTCAAAAATGGGAGCGGCTATAAGGGCATTAGGAACAAGGTTGATATCTCCGTTTTTCCTATCCCAGCGGCTACCCGACATATCTACGCCTACCCGAATATTTTTATTGATATCGTATTCGTCGTTGATGTGAATCATATACTTTTTGAAAGCATCATATTTCAGAATTCCATCCTGGTTAAAATAGCCTGCACTCAGATATGCTTTATTTTTTTCGGTACCAGTGGCTACACTGAGGCTATAATTCTGAATCATGGCATCGCGGAAGATCTTATCCTGCCAATCGGTGTTGGCTTTGTAGGGAGAGAAGTCGAAAGGTTGACTATTCAGATTTTTAAGCTGCTCACTATATAACATTTTAAAGCCTTCAGCATCTGTAACCTTTACTTTATTTACAAGGTGCTGGATACCTGCATAGGTGTTGAAGTTGACCTTCATTTCACCGGTACGGGCTTTCATAGTTGAAATAATGATAACTCCGTTTGCACCTTGTACCCCAAACATGGCGAGGGAGGATGGATCTTTTAAAATCTCAACGGAAGCGATATCCCCGTTATTGAGGAAGTCGATATTATCGTGGAATACCCCATCTACGACATATAGTGGGTTGGTATTGGTGATAGAACCTACCCCACGGATACGGATAGTGGGAGCGGCACCGGCACGACCAGTATTTGTGACGGTGATACCGGCTACTTTACCTTGTAAGGCGGCCAGGGGATTTGAACCGGGTCGGTTTACGATTTCTTCTCCCTTAATGGAAGCAATGCTACCGGTAAGGTCTCTTTTCCGGGAAGTACCATAACCAATTACAACCACCTGGTCCATGTCTTTAGTGGAAGTTTTTAGCGTTACCAGCATATGCTGGGTATTCACGCAGGTAATTTCCTTCGATTCATAGCCAAGTAGCTGGAATTGTAATACCGTTCCTTTTGTGCCCTTAATATGGAAGGAACCATCGCTGTCGCTTACAGTACCAATACCAGTATTGGATTTGTAGACAATTGTCACTCCCGGCAGGGGAGCACCTGTAGCAGCGTCTTTAACGCTGCCGCTGATTTGCTGCGCATGTAACCATGCTGGTAGCAATAGCAGTAAAAGCAAGTAACAAGTTTTCATAACGTTCATTTGTGGATAAAATGGAAGTTTGGCTGACGAGTTTTAGTGAAAAACTTTTCGGTGATAAATGTAGTTATGGAAATAACGGGCAGGCATATTGGATGCTCCAACATGAATACTACAAGCAGGTATAATTAAGCAGGTTTTCCTACAACAATACTACTTCATTATTATTTTTAAATATGTGATACTATTTGATAATCAATATTATATATTCAACATGAACTCAGTAAGGTTTTGGTCGCCCGGCAGGTTCATTTTCTTACGCAAACGATAGCGTTTTACCTCCACCCCCCGGATTGTGATATTAAATCGTTGGGCAATTTCTTTGGAAGAGAGGTTCATTTTCAGATAAGCAGCCAGTTTTAAATCCTGTGGTGTGAGATCAGGATATCGGGCATGAAGTTCCTGGAAAAACCGTTCATGGGCGCTATTAAATCCATCATCAAAAACTTTCTGCTCATCTTCAGTAGATATGTTTTGATCAATCATCTTCATTAATCTATTATACCTTGTTAATGAAAATTCGCCTGAACTTTGAGCTTTTAGTTGCAGCAGTTCCTTTTTCATTTTTTGCAATAGTTCCTTCTTCTGCAATAATGTAATGCCTGAATTGGCGAGTGCCTCACTTTTACTTACTACATCGGCGGTCAGTTGTTGTTGCCTGATCAGCAGTAATTTTCGTTCATTTTCCTGTTGCTCTTTCAGTAATCTGGCTTCCAACTGTTGTTGCATTTGGTTCCTGGCAATCCTTAATTTTCGTTTGTATATCTGATATATGAGGGTACTGCCTGCTATTCCTAACCAGAGATAAAGGCAAATGGCCCACCAACGTTTATACCAGGGGGCAAGGATCGAAAAATGAAAAACAGCTTCTTCATCTCCCTGGTCCGACTTTACATGAAATACATATTCTCCCGGTGGGATATTGGAAAATTCGCGATGTGATTGCGGTACATAATTACTCCACTGATCATACCCTTCCAACCCATCAATTTTGGTAGCAAAGCTGGGTTGCTGATCATAAACAGGAGCAGAAAATCTGAATAGCAGGCTATTATCACGGGAAGAAAGGCCATTGGCTGTAGCTTCAGATAGCAGACTGTGTTTGTCGTTACTTCTTAACTGAATGGCTTCTATAACAGGTGAAATTTCTACCTGACGAATACTTTCATTATTGGCAATATTATATAACGAAAATCCATCTTCCGTACAGAAGAAGGTCCAGTCTCCGAACTGATAGAGATTTTCAGAATCATTTACCATGAAAATATTCTGGTGCCTGAGCTGCTTTATTTGTATTGATCCGTTTTCTTCCCAGGTTACAAGTGCCAGTTTATTATCGTTATTCATCACCCACCATTTCTGATCAGTGATCGACATAATCTTCCTTATACTGCCAATTGGAGAAAGTTTGTTATTCAGGAATGTATCCGGTTTGAAATTTCCCGGAGAGGCTTCATAATAAATTCCACGATCCGGAGATACTACGCGTATGGATCCATGATAGTTAATAAGATTTATCTTACCCGGAACTGGTAAACCATTCATGGCTTCCATTGGAATGAGTTGATTGATTTTGTCTAACTCCGGCGTTAAAATAATTTTGTAGAGACCTTTATAAGCATGTCTCACCCAGATTGTTCCATCAATGTCTTCCATTATTCCTTTTGCAG
The DNA here is from genome assembly GCF_003419895.1 of Chitinophaga silvatica. Classification (GTDB taxonomy): domain Bacteria; phylum Bacteroidota; class Bacteroidia; order Chitinophagales; family Chitinophagaceae; genus Chitinophaga; species Chitinophaga silvatica. Next base: position 103,768 of record NZ_QPMM01000011.1, read on the forward strand.
CAATTCCTTCAGTTCCGTCAATATGCTGATGATGAACAATTTTACCGGCTTCATTTTTCCTGTAAATGTCTAACCCCAGATAATTTCCTTGTACATAATAGCCTGGATAATGCTGAAGGGGTTTAAACATCCAGCCGCCGGGGGCGGATGAAATTTTTTCTACTTTACCATTATCAATTCTATATGTAAAAGTATTGTGACCACATATTAATTGTTGATCATAAACTTCCAGATTCCATATCTGCCCTTTTAGTTCGGGAACCAATGTAAACTCATGTTCTCCGGGTGATATGTAGAATAACCCATGATTGGTTGCGAGGTATAATTTATTTTGATAAAGAGCTGCGCTGTAAACACTTCCTAATTTACCATCAAGATCTTTATAATGAAGAAAGGGCGATTGCAGGATTACCTGATCAATACCATGATCTAATCCTACCCATAAATTTCCTGCTTTATCAGGAAATAAGGCAAGTATGGTATTGTTTTGCAAACCAGTGCGCTGATTGATTTGCTTTTTGATCAGACCATTTCCATCAGTTATGATAATGCCGTTCAATATAGTACCAAAAACAAAGGTGTTTTCATTTATTCTGATACATCTGTTAGCTTCATTCTTACTCAGGAAATCACTTGCCGGGGAAATAAAAGGTGTGAAATTATGGCCATCAAAAATGAACAGACCGTTCTTAGTAGTACAAATTAGCATCTTGCCTGGAGCGTAAGGAAGTATGCCTGCAATACTTACATCTTTCATTACTTCACTACCAGGAATGAGTACCAATGAATTATTCTTAAATTCAAATATGCCAATTCCCTTACAACCCACCAGGTAGCGGTCATACACAGCATGTATAAAGCTTATCGGAGATGGTGTAACGGTTACGCTTATGTGATCTTTCTCCCAATGATAAATACGACTAAATGAATGGAAAACTACTGAGTTATCATTAAAAGGAACGATATTCCAAATTTCCTCCCTTTTAAATACACTATCAATAATGCCACTACTAAGCGACCGGTATTTCATTTGGTTATCAGGCATTTTTTCCCAGTAACCAAATTCAGCAAAGCCTCCGGTATAAATTCTATTGCGATGATCAGCAGCTACTGTTCTCACAATTTGTCTGTATGGCAGATAGTGCAATTGCCATTCACTACCATTAAAATGCAGCAATCCCCTGGAATTGGCTACATAAATCTGTCCGTGTGTATCCTGAGCTATTGCCCAGTTTTGATTATAACCATTATATGTTTGTTTGGTGTAGTGTAATATTTCAGGCATTCCCAGATCTTCGGGGAATATTTGTGCCTGAACAGGGGAGTGTAAAAGTTGGACAATTAAGAGCAGAACAGTATAGCACTTATTCATTTTCACTTACTATTTTGGTTGATAGGTTTAATCAGCGAATGTAGGTTTTTCCTGAATATAGTGTATTTTCATTGGGATATAAGCGGCTTAGTATTTACCGGTAGCCATGTTCTGAAAAGCGTTAGATGTTCTTTTTATGAAAACTAAAAAAAGAATTAAGCTCCGCTGTAATACCTCAATTTTATTAATTATCTCAGTCTTTAGAACTATTCATTTCTAATATTTGTTTTTAGGACAAATTGCCTTGTGAAAAACCTTTAAACTATGTTAAAATGAACATGCAATTATCAATTTCAGCAAAGCGTCCTGTTGCTCGATTATTAGGGAGTAAGACTGTTCTGCAGCGATTACTGATTCTTTTTTCAGTATGCCTTTTTACAGTTAATACAACTAAGGCACAGGATGTTGGTTATTATACCGATGACCAAAGTGGTGTAACGGTACAGGCTACAATTGCTCCGCCTCCGATTCCGGAATATGTGCAGCCAGCTTGCCCTGGTGATGGATATATCTGGGTTCCCGGATATTGGGCCTGGGGGTCTAGTGGTTATTACTGGGTTCCCGGAGTATGGGTATTACCACCAGCAATTGGCCTGTTATGGACACCGGGATACTGGGCCTTTTATGGTGGACACTATGGATGGCATCCGGGTTACTGGGGTCATTCTGTAGGTTATTATGGAGGTATTAACTATGGGTTTGGTTACTTCGGAACCGGATTCTATGGAGGCCGATGGGAGAATGGACATTTTATGTATAATTCTGCTGTTTGGCGTGTAGGTAATAACGTCCGTAACACTTACGTGAATAATGTAAATATCCATAACACAAATCGGAGTAGCTTCAATGGACCTAGTGGAGTTAAATATAATCCATCAAACGAGGAGCGCCAATCGGTACGTGAAAATCATACCCCATTGGGTAATCAGTTAATCCAGCACGAACAAAACTTTGGTAACGAAAGAGGCCAATATCATGCTCCGGATACCAGGCCGGCAGTTCATAGTATGAGCGTGCCTGGTGGTCAGCGATTCGACCAGGGTGGACGTCCAATGGGCGGTGGTCGCGGTGGCGGCGGTGGAATGCGTGGCGGCGGCGGCGGTATGCGCGGTGGCGGCGGACACGGTGGCGGTAGAAGAGGATAATTATCTTATTTTAATAATAATAAAAAAAGGCTCTGGACAGGGCCTTTTTTTATTGTTGGATATTATATACTTTCAGAAGAGAGTAATGATCTTCTTAATTCAGAATAAATGAAAAAGACTTTAAAAGAACATAGAGCCATACAACAGTTATCTCAACAGGAGCTTGCAGACCGTTCAGGTATTTCACTGAGAACTATTCAAAGATTGGAAAAGAACGCATCTACAGGTAGTGCTTACGTTATCAGAACTTTATGTTCAACCTTAAAAATAGAAATAGAGGACCTGTTTATTGAGTCTGAAAAAAATACCAAAGAAGAGGAAGATATGATACCTGGCAGACCGGCCAGTTTTATTGATGATACCAGTGCAAAGAATAAGTATAGTATATATTTGAAATATATTAATTTCAGTACCCTGACTTCCCTTATCTTTCCTTTTTTGGGGTTAATAATATCTCCTGTATTCTATCTACTATACAAAAAGAAACTAACAGAAAATACTGATAGGCAAGCGGCATTGAAAATACTCAGTTTTCAAATCTTATGGGCGGCATTTACCTTGGCGTTATTAATCTTTACCCCATTGATTGATTACTTGTTTCTGCATGTTTCAGAAATAGAGGAAATTCCACTTTTCATGTGGGTTTATCTGATTTTACTCTTTTTTCACCTATTATCAACGTTACTTACAGCAATCCGGTTAAACAGGGGGAATAGACTTTTGCCCTTAGTTCCCAATATTTTATAGCTTACAATGTTCTAAGTAAGAATCTATAACAACCGGTTTATTTAAAAATCGATGTGTAAGTAATGCCTTATTTTCCCGTAAAATTCAGTAATGGCATAAGTATGTCATAAGATTGGCGGCCTTCTGTGATAGGCATTTTCTGCTAGTCGCAGTAGCTTTGGCTAAATGAAATTTGCATATGGTCAATAAGTTTTGTCAGATTGTTTTCGCCGTATTTTTGCTCTTAGGGAATGTTGTTTCGGGGCAACAGATCATCAACGATTCGATCAGGGCTCAGTTGGAAATCGGAATTAAAGGTTTCCAGGAGCGTTTTCACGCCCCCAGTGTAGTGCTGGCAATTGTACATAAAGACAACATTATTTTTAGTTGGGCCTCGGGGTATACAGATCTTGAGAATAAAACACCCGCAACAATAGATTCGAAATACCAGATTCAATCAGTTTCCAAACTCTTCACCGCTATAGCAACCATGCAGCTATTGGAAAAGGGGGTGATTGGATTGGATGACGATATCAGAAAATATGTGCCTGAATTTACTGGCATCAATCGTGGTGGCCGGCCCAGTGGTACTACCTTTCTGGAACTCTCGACCCATACCTCCGGACTGCCAAGAAATTCACAGGCAGATATCGACTTCGCCAAAAATGTAGATTTATGGATGCTTACCCGAAACGACTCTATCTCATTACGCGCCGCCACAAAGGAAGACTTTTTGAAATCGCTGCGCACTGTTTCGAGAGAATACCCGGAGTATGAATTTTTACCGCCAGATACCCGCCAATATTCCAATATGGGTTATGCATTGCTGGGTCTTGCATTGGAGAGGGCCGCTAAAAAAGATTTTCAGCAATTAGTTGTTGAGGCTATCTGCAGACCTCTTAAGCTTAGCAATACAGGGTATGGAACTATCAGCAGTAAGGAAAATAAAATTGCCCAAGGATACTACTACCAGAGTGATGCAGAAAAATTTGTCAAAACCCCCAACTTTTACGCCAATGCCATAGCTCCGGCAGGAGGTATGTATTCTACAGCCAGAGACCTTGCAAGGTTTATCAGCGCTCAATTTAGTAATACTATTGGTATGCTTTCGGCCAACTCGGTCAGAAGAATGCAGACCTTTGGAATAGGATGGCAACGATCTTATCCCTTTGTAAAGCATGAAGGTGCAATGGTTGGTTTCCGTACAGAGGTTGTGCTTCATCCCAAGTTAGAGGTTGGCTGGGTAATTTTAACGAATACAACGGATTTTGATTTTAGCAGGTTCAATGAGTATGTGTCAAGGCTTGTGTTACCCATATTTGCAGATAAGCCGGTAACAGATCCGGGTCAATTCGTGGGCACGTATAGGTTAGAAGGAGGGGGCGAAAGTATTCAAATATATCTGAAGGATGGAAAGTTGTATTCGACCTATCTGGAGCAAATTCTGCAACCTGAGCCACTGTCTTTTTCAGGAAATAATGCCTTGAAGTCAAAGGGCCTGAATGGCCACGATGTGAATTACAATTTCCTGTCAGATGGAAATTCAAAGATTATAATCCTGAATTTGAATCAACTTATGTGGGTAAAGGAGTAGCAATAAATTGTTTCATGTTGATTAATAGTTAATAATCCAGAATTATTAAGGTTACGGTGCATTGATAATTTTTTCAATTTCACTACCATCGCCTAGTCCAATATGATAATATTGTACTACTCCTTCTCTGTCTATTAATACTAAAGTAGGGTAGTAGCTTATTTTGTATGCCATGCCTATTTCATTATATTTATCCCAAATGTTGATCCAGTCCATTTTATTTTTTGAGATAGCATTTAAGGCTTTTTCCTTCTCAGATTCACTTGTAATACTTATTATTTCCAGTTGTTCTATAGAGTATTTCTGTCTGAGAGACTTAATAATGTTCATTTCCTGTAAACATGGGATACACCAACTAGCCCAGAAATCTAATAAAACAAATTTCCCTTTAAATGTTACCAGGTTTTGTTTTTGATTACGGATGTCGGTTGCTTCAAACAAGGGTGCTATCTCAGATACTGTAATTGGCTTAATTGAAGCGTCTATGGTCTGAAGTAACATTTTTCCTTCAGTATTTTGAGTATATTTTTTAGGAAAAACTGTACTAAATTTTTTTTGTAACTCGAGAAGGTACTCTTTATCGTTAGGAATAATAGCAATTGAAGAAGTTATGATTTGGTCTTTAAAATACCAAAATGAGACATAGTCATTAGGATGTTGTTCTATAAAAGCAATACATTTATTATTCATTGCTTTAAAGAGGCTTATAAATATTGAATTGATAGAATCATTACTTTTGATGTCAGCTTCATGGCATTTCCAGAAGGTAGAAAATGCTGTGGCTTCTTTCATTCTGTACTTTAAAAGCTGGTGATATATGGGATGCCGTTCATTTAGTTGTTCTATGTTCTTGGTATACGAAAATTGTAATGGCTCCTTTTTATTGTTTTTATTATAAGATACTTTCGCAAATGAAGGATTCGAAGTAACGAAGAAAATGCTCGAATTGCTATTGTTTAACTCATTTCTAAGAGAAATATGAAAAGTAACCTTTTCAGAGAAAAAAGAGTCAATAATTTGTAATTTATTATTTTTAAATGAATCAGTAACTATTATTCCTGCTTTTCCATTATTATAGCTTATAGTAAGATGTTTTGAGTTAACGGAGGAATCAGTTACTAGTATAATATTCATTATTTTCTGTCCAAATGCAGGAATATAAACGAATGATATTAAGAAGTTATTAAAGAAAAATATGTTTAAGAATTTCATTTATAATGAATTAAGATGCAACTCTAGTGGTTTGTTCTGACTTATTTTCCGTTATAGAAAATCCTATTCCCTCATTTTTTTATTGCTTTCATCATTTCCGCTTTTTCTTACTTGGGCTGGCTTTATTCTTCTATCTGTATCTTTCCAGTTTGCAGTAAATATTAATTTTACTTGGAGGTCAAGGTATGGTGGCTTATTGAGCTGGCAGAGTAAGTTTTTTGCATTTGAGCCTTCAAAGATTTTAACTCCTGAATCAGAACCAACTATAAGGGATTTAAACACCTGATACTATCTGCCTGTATAAATTTAAGATCATGTTCCTCGAATATGCCTACATTTTGGGTATTCTCAAAATCACGTTTTTTAATCCTCTTAGGAAATGGTGGAACGGCTTTCCAGTTTTTGATTAACTCCCTGTTCACGATTGTTCCACTAAAATGCAGGTTATATAACCCATACCATGCCCCTTCTCCCATAGATACGGCTACACGTACAAAGGCTGATATCCTATTTCCTTCAATAACATAAACGCCTAAATCGGCTGGATTAAGTTTTTTGTAAAAGCTACAGGTAAATAAGGCACTATCCGTGTTTGATCCGTGTGATACGTATATTTTATTGTTCCTGGTAAAGAAAACAGGATTTACAGCGGGGTATTTATCATTTAGATGATCGGGCCTGCTTATATTTGTATAATAACCGTCAAATCTTAATTTACTACTGTCAATCAGTGTCGGATGTTTTGAATAATCAGGAGAGGATAATTGTTTCCCTTCCCAGCATGAAATCAGGCTCAATGAAATTATCGTAAAGCTCAGACATTTACCAAAGTACATAGGTATTCAATTTTAGGTTAATGGGATTGCCATTCTCATTGACTTACTTTTCAAGACCTATAGAAAAATAGGTAAAATATTTATAAATACAATGCGTCCCCTGCTTGTTAAGCTACCATTACTTCCATTTTTTGTGAATATCCCTTATTGTCATTGAATCGTATCAGCTGGCGCAAAATACCTATGGCAGGCGTTTATAGCTGTCTAAAAACCAGGTTAACTATTTTCTGCACAACGCTTTTTTAATTCACATTTCATAACTCTAAACCCATTTTTTATGTCAATCAAGTCTACCTCCGTAGCAGAACCATTAAAGAATCTGCAGGAAGATTACCAGGCACTCGTTAATGCAGGATTCAGTTGTTCCATTGCTGCTTTTATTAATGATCGCAGGTATCCGTTAAAACAGTATTGTAAACCTTTTAGTCCGCATCCCAGGAGTGAGGAGATCATTTCAGTAGCCCGATTATTTTGTAAGGAACATGGTATTTGGTTAGATAATGCCCAGCATTATATCACTTGCCAGTTGTTTCTATATCCGTCTGCAAGTTTTGAACGTATTTTGGTCATGACAAAAAACAATGCAATTGATTATTACCTTAATGACACTATGGGTAGGGATTTGTTCAAGAATCTTTCTGCCTCAGAGCGGGAGTCGGCTGCCCAGATAATTAAGCGTATGGCGTCTCTTGATACCTCTCTAACCTTACAACCCGAAAGTGAGTTAATAGAAGAAGCTAATGTTAAAATGCTAAGGGAAATTCAAAAAAACTCATCGGAAGGGTGGTTCTCAAAGTTCCTGGAAATGTACAATTATCATATTGAGATCACTCACAGGAATTGTAATTCTTCCGCTCTGGGCTTTCAGCCAACGGTTGCCGAATACATAGATATGCGTTATCATACCAGTGGAATGCCTCATATTGTTTTGTTGTTAGAGTATGCCGAGAATAATTTCCTGGACTGGGAATGGATGGAGACTAATGGAATTGCTTCTTCTTTAGAGCGGGTGCATTGGCTTATTGCTGCTTTTGGCTGTCTGAGCAATGACATTTTCTCTTTCGAGAAAGAAGTTATAGATGAGAATACCGATGCTAACCTTCTGGCAGTAATTGCAATTAATGAGCCATCATGGCAACTTAGGGAAGTAATCTTTCATGCCACAACTATTGTTAGAAGAATATTGACCGAATACTTTGAGAAAATCCAATTCCTAAGGGTACAGATTAGCAATTTAGAAAGTATAAACATTGAAAAGGCACGTGGATTAATGCAACATTTGGAAAGTATAGAACGTTGTGTTCAGGCCAGCTGGATGTGGCAGGTATATACCAAGCGATATAAACGCAGTAATTCCATTTGGGATGAAACGCAGCTCTTTGATACTACAATTTCAAAAGCTGTATAACTCTTAATATTTATTCCTGTAGATATTCGTGACTATGTTTTACGTGTTGGTTGAGTACACGAAGCAACAGGCTTTCACTCAATGGTTTGGTAATGACATCGGCAACACCAAGCGATTGGATTTCCGTTTGCTGATATGCTTCACCGGTTACGAATACTACAGGAATATTTTTAAATCGTGGATCCGTTTTTAGATATTGTAAAGTCTTTTTTCCAGTCATTACTGGCATTTGGTCATCCAGTATAATAATATCTGGTAACCGTTTTGCTGAATAAGAAATCTCAAGTTTTTCCAGAAGTTCCTTTCCGTTTGAGCAGATCCTAACCTGGCAATCATTTTTCTGTAATGATAATTCCAATAGTTTTGAGCCCATTGGGTCATCTTCTGCAATTAGGACTTCTATGTTGCTTAGGTCATAAATTTGATTTTCAGGTTCTTCTATATCTTCCGGTTTTCCTGCTCTCAGAGGTAGGGATACAGAAAATAAGGTGGCATTATCTTCACTTTTTGCTTCTATAATTCCACCCATGGCCTTAACCTTATTTTTAACAATAAAGAGTCCAAGACCGCTACCTTGTTCGCCAGGTTTATTATCTCGTACAAATGGATCGAAGATAATATCTAGCTTTTCCTGATTGATGATACCTGTATTTTTTACCTGAATTTGCCAATGATTATCATAGCCGGTAACCATAAAATAAACAGTACTCCCTTTTGGAGAATATTTAATTGCATTTGCTAAAAGATTGGTGGCTATTTGCTGTATCTGTTGCCAATCAGATATAATCGCAGGCCCCATATTGTTTATCTCAAAAAGGATCCGGATCCTTTTTATTTTTGCAATTACTTCATTGCTGGCTATTAATTTACTGAAAAACTCTTCGGGGTTAGCTGTGCTTTCTTCTATGCAGCTGATAGCACCCGCTTCAATTTTTGCAAAATCAAGGACATTATTAATGATGTTACGGGCATTCTCACAGGCATATAATTGTTGATCAATAAATGGCTCAATACATTTTAAATGTGCATTAAGCTTAATATCCCTTTTCATAAGAGTTGCACTGAGATAGATATTATTCAGGGGAGCCCGTAATTCATGAGTTACTTCTGCAACGAAAATACGTTTAAACCTATTAGCTTTTCTAAGTTCATATACCGCATCGTTGGAAAAAATATATGGTTTACTAACTACAATAATCATAACCAATACACCAGCTATAGCCATTGATTGAATGATAAATCCAGAATTGTAACTAACAGGAATAGTCTTGAAGAAACTAAAATAATAACCAACTTGTACCATTGCCAATGTTAGTATGGCTGCAATCATGCAAATGATTCTTAATCGCTTCTGGGCAAAGATCAGACAGCTAATAGAGATTAAGAATGTAATCATGAATTGTAGTTGTATTATTCCACCAAACAAAAAACAATAAAAGGCAATTGCCGTACATTGCAGGAAGTAAAGTACCAAACCTGCCAGGATATGTTTTCTGTAATAATTAATAATGATTACACTGGCATTTATTAAGAATTCAATGATTATTGAAATAAGTACTTCACTACTTTTGGTTAATAAATAAACTATGGGTGCTATACAAAATATTGCCGTACCAATTGCCAATGAAAGAGAGTTAGTCATTACAATATTGGCTACTTGCTTTTCATCTTCTATGTCATTTGTTCCGATGTTTCGAATATAATTTATCTTACGAATAACAGCCGCTTTAAAGGAGTGTAACAGATTAAATGAATTAAATACCATTTGAGGGATGGGTTGTAGGTTATAAAAATCGTCTCTGAACTTAAAATACGAATCACTACTCCTAACTAAATTACACTAATTTAATTGAGATATATTTTTTTTTTATTGATTTTTTGGAGCAACAATATTCTTATTCAGATATTTATTAACAAAAATTCTGTTCTGAAGATAAAATCCTTGCCCTATAGTCTGTCAATAATACAAACGATGAATATACATATTTCCGGATGATGTTTTCATGATGCACTATGTCTATAGGCACTTAAATTTGGACCAAAATTTTTAATTCTACTCCCTCGATAAATAATTCGGTTTAAATGTTCTGGTCTGGTTGTATTTAAGGCTTGATTTTTTCCGATATATAAATGAAGTTATTATTATAATAGAATCAATTTTTAACAAAAAAACTTACGCATCAAGATAATTTTGATGCTTTGTTAAAATGATCTTGTACAATGTATGAACTTGCAAAATCGTTATTCTTATTGATCCTACAACTTTGATGTTATTTTTTGTATCGTGTAATCTCTATTTATTTAGTATAATTTTTTAACCCGACATATTATTGTCTAATACCTATTGAGAAGTAAGGAAACCCATGTAGCATCACTTTCCTATCTTAAGCAGTAGAATTGATTCAAAGAGATGAAGATTAAAATATTCGTTTTTAGCCTATTGTTAGCTGTTGTAGCATTGCATTCGCATGCGCAAAGTAACGATCTAATGAACCCATCGTTGGATAATATTACGCCACCGTCTCCGAATGTAAGTTCATTATTGAAATTTGGAAACATTCCGGTTGGACCATCAACAGGAATTCCACAGGTGACCATTCCCATTTACAATTTTGAAAGTAAGGCTTCAGGTTTGAAATTGGATGTTTCTCTGGATTATCATGCTGGTGGTGTGAAGGTGGGTGAGATAGGATCTAATATTGGAATTGGGTGGACTTTAAATGCAGGTGGAGTTGTTTCACGAACTATGCGCGGTTTACCAGATGAGGTAGATCTGGGCTATATTAATTGTCCAGTAGTTCCAACACAACTATTCGAAGGTAATTTGCCTCGTGCGGAAGAGGACAGACCTTTTACTAAGGTATTTTATAATACCCTTGATGCCCAGCCAGACATTTTTAGATTTAATGTCAATGGGCGCAGTGGAAGCTTTATGTATGGAAAGAACCGCGATTTCCTGATGTTGGAAATGCAAAAAATAAAAGTTGAGAAATTTGCCCAATCTATACCGATGTACTCTGCTGATAGCTCTATCACAAAATTTGTCCTGACAGATGAAAATGGAGTTAAGTATTTTTTTGAAAGTTATGAGATAACAAGCAATTATGCATTGCAGCTAACAAGGGGAAGAGATTATGTTTCTTCCTGGTTCCTTACAAAACAATTATCACCCAATAACGTCGATAGTATACTCTATACCTATGAAGATTATTCTACTCCTACTTATGTAGCAGGTAAGAGTCAAACTATCATTGAAGGAGTTGTCGATAATGGTGGGGGATCTCATAGAGAAACAAATACAGACCAGGTATTAAGCTTAAAAGGTAAAAGGATTAAGACAATAGTATTGCCTAATGGGGTTAATCTAACTTTCGATTACAGAACGGAAAATAAACCTGATTTAGTTATTTATTTCTTATTAGATAAGATAACTATTACAGGAAATAATAATAAAAGAGGGTTCTATTTGACACAGGATTATTCTCTTAATAGAGCAACTCTTAAAAAGGTAACTCCTTTTAATGGGAGTACTGAAATTAAGATGCCACCATACCAGTTTGAATATGACAGGCCTTTACCAGACAGGTTATCTAAAGAAATCGATCATTGGGGCTTTTTTACCAATCGTAGTACCGTTGTTGGTTTAATACCTTATGAACTTTTCCCGGAAAAACTTACAACATTTTATGAACTACCAGGATATAACAGAGATACCGATTCAGTGGGAGTATTAGCAGGATCCTTGAAGAAAATTATTTATCCTACCGGTGGGTCAACTGTTTTTCAAATGGAACCTAATAAGGCTTATAGCAACTGGTTGGATCAGAAGTTTACTACAACAGTACCCGGACCAGACAAAGTAAATAAAAATACTTCTGCTTATGTAGAAACCGGGCATCCTTATAAGTCAGACTTTGCTACAATATCTTATGACGGGTTATTAAATACCATGACCAATTTTAAAGTTAGTGCCCCTACTAGTGGAAGCTGTACCAGTGGTTGTAAGTTGGTATTGGAAGTTTATACCCCCACCGGAAGTTTGTTAATGTCTAAGGATTTTCCGTATTCAAATACTGATGGTATTTTTGGTACATTTTCCATTACAAATATGGTCAAAGGTGATTACAAATTTGTATTTTATACAAGTGGACTAACAGGCTTTGCTACTTATGTAGGAGTTGAGTGGGTTGAAACAATTATGCCAAATCCTGTTTCTGTGGTTTATGCGCATAAGCAACCTTTCGTTGGTGGGTTAAGAGTAAGGAAGATAGCTGATTATACCGTTGATAACGGAACTCCAATCGCAGAAAGAGAATATGAGTACTTGACTGCAGACGGCAACAAGAGTTCTGGTTCATTAGGAATTACTCCAAAATATTCTTTCTCAGCGTATTATTTTTATAGAATTACAATTGGGGCACCTCCGGGAGGAGATCAGTATGCTGATATCGGAGTTCATAATTATATAGTAAGATCCTCAAATACAATTAATGATTTAACCTATACAAATGGAAGCCCGGTTACCTATAGCAGAGTAGTCGAAAAACAAAAAAACAATGGTAGAGTAGAACGGTATTTTACCTCGTTTGAAGAGGGTGGGGCAATAGTAACCCAGTCAGCACCTTATATTCCGGCAGACTACAAACCCTGGGAATACGGATTATTAACCAAAGAACTTGTATATGATAACAATAATACTTTGGTTAAAAAGACAGAAAACGATTATCAATTACTTGAGGATAAGTATTTTCTTGATCCGGTGAGGTTCCAAAACTTTAAAGGGATATCAATACTTCCAGTCAAATATTACTTTCTGGTCGATTTTAATGTAACGTACGACTACTGGAAATATGCTACCAGACCAATCTATTTTCTAAGTAAGGAATTTTATCCTCCTGCTGGAAGAACAAACCTGATTAAAACTGCTGTTTTTAACTATGATAAGCTAGGTAATTATGTGAGGAAGGAAACAAATTCTATCTATGATATTAATAATTATTATTTAAGCTCTACCTGGAGTTTAAATAGTCTTAAGGATACGATACGCACTACATATAAATATACACCGGATCTGGTTTCAGTTGGTGCTGATTCTGCAATATATAAGGGAATGCTTCAAAAGAATATAATCAACATTCCACTGGAACAAACACATTTTATAAATAACAGACAGGTCGGATTTAATAAAAGTAACTATCATACTCCTTTCTCCGGTTTATACCTTACTAAAAATGTACAGGTGAAAAAAGGAAATGAGGCAATTGAAACCCGTATTAGTTACAGCAAGTATAATAATCGTGGCAGAAATTTAAGTATGTATAAAGATGATGGGCCTATAGTCTCATATAAATGGGGATATAATAGTCAATATGTCATAGCTGAGTGTAAAAATGCAGAAGCAGATGAATTCTATTATGAAGGCTTTGAAGAAACGGGTGTCAATGGTAATTCAAGAACGGGTACCAGATCATTCTCAGGAACTTTTACCACTGCCGATAAACTAACTCCGGGATTACGCGGGAAAACGTATAAGATCAGCTATTGGTACTATACAGCAGGAACCTGGAAATTCAGTGGCGAATTAAGTTATACTGGTCAGACTTTATCTGGTACAATAGACGATGTAAGGATTTATCCTGAATCGGCAGAACTGACAACCTACACTTTTGATCCTTTGGTTGGAGTTACTTCCGTTTCAGATGTTAGAGATATGCCTACATACTATGAATATGATATTGCCGGCAGATTGCGTTCGGTTAAAGACAAGGATGGGAAAATACTGAAATTGTATGATTATCAGTATTTGCAACCAATCACGCAATAATCATTATCCATTTTTGAAACCTATAGCATGAAAAGAATTCTGTTCTATACCTTATTAATAGCTGGCTTTAGCATTCTAAATGTAAATAGTTTATTAGCTCAAAATAAACCTGATGGGAGTATAAAACGTAAACCAGCTACTCCTGTTGCGTTACCTTCAAATGGAGCTATAAACTCCATCAATTACATAAGAACCTGGTTGCCCTCAATACCAACCAGCGATACATCTGTTGTTATCTCAAATTTGCGTACTTCAAAAGAAGTAGAAGAGTCAACAACATACTTCGATGGACTCGGCAGGCTTATACAAACAATAAACAGACGTAATAGTCCATCTGGTAAGGATCTGGTAATGCCTATGGTCTATGATGAAGTTGGAAGGCCCCAGTATAAATATCTGCCGTATGTTCCTCAAACCGGGAATATGAGTGATGGAAAGTTTAAGTCCAACCAGTTTGTGGCCCAGCAAGCTTTCTATCAGGATACTATTCTTAACCCGGCAGCCATTGGGGAAAATATATTTTATAGCCAGAATGAGTTTGATGGTTCTCCTTTAAATAAGACTGTTGCTCTTTATTCACAAGGCAATAGCTGGTCAAAAACTGGAGGAAATCACCCTCTTAAAACAGTTGAAGTTGCAAATACAACAGGCGATTCTGTTAGAATCTGGAAACAATCCCCGTCTGGCGGGCTACCAATAAGTCCGGGAATTTATGACGCTGGAGAACTTTTTAAAATAATAACAACTTCGGAGGAGGGATATCAAACTATAGATTATAAGAATAAAGAAGGAAAGATTCTTTTAAAAAAAATACAAGCGGCAGTAAATCCAGGAACCGGTCATATGGGTTGGAATTGCACGTACTATATGTATGACGATTGGAATAATTTGTGTTTCGTTATTCCGCCTTTAGCGGTACAGGGATGTATTCAGGACTGGAACTTAACAAATGTTGCACCTGGATTATGTTTTCAATACAGGTATGATAACCGTGATAGAGTAATTGTTAATAAGTTCCCAGGGGTAGATTCTACAGAAATGGTTTATGATAAACGTGATAGGGTAGTATTCGTTCGTGATGGAAATAATAAGGCCAATGGGGATTGGCATGTAACGTTTTATGATGAGCTGAATCGCCCGGTTAAAACTGCATTGTACAAAAGTAATGCTACCCGGCAATCACTGCAGGATCAAATGAATACATTGACTCAAACTACCGGTACTACTTCTTATACTTTCCCGGGAGATATGGATCTGGTGGTTGGTGTACATACTAAATCTTTATATGAAGCAACCAATAGTATTACCCTTACTGAGGGGTTTGAAGCCACTGGTGAAACCATAATACAAATCAACCCTAATTTAACTAATGGACAGGATATTGTAACAGTAAATAATCCACTACCTAATTTGCCTGATAACCTGCTGACACCCTTGACATTTGTGTTTTATGATAAATACAACTTTGCAGGTGCCCAGGCCTCAATGCCGGAATACGGAACGAAATTAAATGCTGGAAATAATCCATACGATGAACCTTTTTCTGTATCTGCTTTTCCAAAAGGATTGGTAACAGGTACAAAAACCCGCATACTTGGTACTGATCAGTGGCTGGTTACTACTAACTACTATAACGATAAAGGGCGTTTAGTTCAGGCAATCCAGGATAATGTTGCCGGAGGTAAAGATGTTACATCCAAACAATATGACTTTTCCGGGAAAGTATTAAGCATATATCTAAAACATAATAATCCTCGAAGTGGAACTGTTCCTCAGATTTCTGTACTTACCAGTTTCGGATATGATGCAGCAGGAAGGGTAATATCCATTAAGAAAAAGCTGAATGATCTGGATAGTCTGGAGAGAGTGATTGTGGTGAATGAATATGATGAGTTGTCACAGTTAAGAGCAGAACGTTTGGGCTTGAATAAGAGTGGAGTACCAATTGAAAGGATTTCATATGAATACAATATACGTGGATGGCAAAAGAGTATTAATAAAAAGTATCTGAATAACCAGTCAGATACCGCACATTTTGGACAGGAATTAAGTTATGATTATGGGTTTAAAGATTCTCTGTTTAATGGTAATGTGTCAGGAGTACGATGGAAAGGGTGGAATGACCAGTCTCCCAGGGCTTTTGGATATAACTATGACCTGGTATCCAGATTAACACATGCAGAATATAGTCAGCAGAATTCACAGAATAGCCCATGGACCAAAGATCAGATGAACTTTACAGTTGATTGGCTTACTTATGATGCGAATGGTAATATTCGTAAGATGGCGCAATACGGACTTGATGGAACAACCAGCACTCCTATTGACAGGCTGAATTATACTTATGCTAATTATAGTAATAAGCTGATGTCTGTTTATGATACCAGTACAGTAACAAGTCCGTTAGGAGATTTTAAGAATGGAACTAATTCTGGTGATGACTATGCTTACGATCCTAATGGTAATCTGATTAAAGACCTGAATAAAGGGATAACCAGTATTACCTATAATATTTTAAATCTTCCATCCGTCATACAGACAGCAAAGGGCACTATTACTTATCAATATGATGCATTGGGTGGAAAACAACGTAAAACAGTTGTAGATAACTCAGGTTCCTCTCAGAAGGTTACTGTGACAGATTATATTAATGGACTTACATATACTAATGATAGTCTTCAGCTTATCGGTCATGAAAAAGGTCGTATAAGAACTATATTCAAAACCGGGAAACCAGTAGAATATGCATATGATTACTTTGTTAAAGACAATATAGGGAATACCAGATTGGTATTAACTGAACAGAAAGACTTTAAAATGTATGCAGCAACAATGGAGCAACCAAAGGCTGCAACAGAAATGGCGTTATTCAGTAATATAGAAGAAACCAGAACACCTGTACCTGTGGGGTATCCGGATGATGGTACCGGTATTGAGAATAAATCGGTCGCTAAACTCTCGAGTAAAGAAAATGGAAAAAAAATAGGCCCATCAATTGTACTTCGTGTAATGGCCGGTGATACTCTTCAGGTAGGAAGTAAAGCATTTTTTAAATCAAATACTCCTGTCAGAAATGAGGGTAACGATATCGCAGAAAATATAGTAGCAGACCTGATTAATACATTCTCAGGAAGTGGCAAACAATCATCGGGGCATGGTGCAGGAGATCAAGCTATCGAGGTTCCATTTAATACGGATTTTTACAATAATGATTTAAAGAATTTAAAAGAGAAGGAGAATTCGAACCAGGACCCATCGAGGCCTAAAGCTTATTTAAGCTATATTTTGTTCAATGATCGTTTTGAAATGGTGGAAGAGAATAGTGGAGTTAAACAAGTGAAAAATGAACCTGATCAGCTACAGACTTTATCCTCAGATCAGGTTGTTGCCAAGCAAAGTGGATTTCTGTATGTTTACACTAGTAATGAAAGTCCTCAGGATGTGTTCTTTGATAATATCATAGTTACCCAGGAACCCGGACCAGTTTTGGAAGAAACCCACTATTATCCATTTGGACTTACAATGGCAGGAATAAGCTCCAATGCATTGAAGGGGTCAAACTATCCAGAAAACCGTTATAAATTTAGTGGAAAGGAACTTCAAACTAAGGAGTTTGGAGATAATTCCGGGTTGGAGTGGTATGATTACGGAGCCAGAATGTATGACCCACAAATTGGAAGGTGGCATGTAGTTGATCCACTAACCGAAGCATCCAGAAGATGGAGTCCATATACTTACGCATACGATAATCCTATCAGATTTATAGATTCTGATGGAATGCTGAGTTATGACTGGGTAAATAAAAAGTATGTCGATAATAATGGTCAGGAAGTAAGCAATATTGAGGCTGTACAGCAAATGGAAGGCTTCAGTGTACGTATTTATCAGGCAGATGAGAGTACTGAGACAAATAAAACAGAGAGTACTGAAAGTGTTAATCAGACAGATGGAGATAAAGTTAAAGCTCAAAGAGATAGACTGGTTAAGACAGCAGAGAAGCATGTTGGGGAGACTGCATGGGCGCTAGAAGTAAGTAAAGATAATGTAGAATCTGGTAAGTGGAAATGCAATAAATTTGTCTACGATATGTTAGTGGAAGCAGGTTTTAGTATAGGCTTGCCAAATGGAAATGGGGGGTTAGGTGGAAAATATCCTTACACGGCAAGTCAGTGGGCTGATCCTAAATTAAAAATACCGGGTTGGATAGTTGTTGCAACACCTGAACCTGGTGATATTGCAGCTTATGCGGATGCTGGTTATCATGACGCTACAGGACACGTAGGTATTTATGTAGGAAATGGAAATGGAATTTGGGCAAATAATATAGACATTCGTAAAGATCCAGTAAATCAAGCTACATGGCATACTTCGAAACCGATTATTTATCGAAGGTATGTAGGGCCAATCAATTTTTTTTCTGAAAATTATACTAAAAATCCAGTACATTAACTATGAAAAAATATTCAGCAATATTTTGTGTTTTTCTATTTGTGGCTTGCACAAATCAAAAGCCCCCAAAAAAATGTACGGATTTTCCAGCTATTCAACCAAAGTCTTATGCTGAAGTCTATAGTTCTATAGATAGTTTGACTAAAGGAAACATACAGGCTTATCTGGAACTTTCTTTTACATTAAGTGGTAACCCTGGTTTTAGAACTATGCTGAATAATCCATGTATTTATAAGCAGGGGTTGATTACTTTGCTAAAGGATACTTGTGTGAGTGATACCCATAGAGTGTTCGCTTTATATAGTTTGCAACACTTGTGTATTGATGAATACATTGAGGTGCTAACTACTGTTCAATCCTTATATGAAAACAAGAAAGTAGATGAAGAATTTATGATGAAGGCCATTGGACAGGGGTTTAGTTTAGAAGTTTGTAAAAACTATAAAAATATCCATGTACAGGAAATATTAAAAAGTGTTATGCAGACATTTAAGAACAAGAATCGTAAAAATTGGATAAACAAAATACTTACGGGAAATAGTTGGAAATATTCGAGGTCTTATTACCGAGAATCTGGAGAACCGATGCCTTGGACTTGTGATTAACTGTATTTCTGTAGATTATTTTTACTTATCATTCCAATTTATAATAAATCAAAAGGGTCTGTTTATTGACTCAATTTAGTAGTAAATGATATGAAAAAATATTCCGTCATTTTTTGTGTTTTTCTATTTTGGGGTTGTACAACCTCAAAAAAAACCAAATGCACTGATTTGCCGGCTATTCAGCCAAAGTCTTATACACAGCTTTGTACTATGATTGATAGTATTATAATTCCTAGATATCAAGTTGGCTATATAGAGTTCCCTTTTACGCTAAGAGAAGACTCTAATTTTCGAGCTATCCAGGATAATCCTTGTAGTTATAAATTGAGTTTAATTGCCATGTTGAATGATGATAATTTGGATAGAATACATAAGATGGTTGTATTGTATAGTTTACAACATCTATGCATTGATGATTACATCCCGGTACTAACAGCTGTTTATACCTTATATAAAAATAAAAAAGTAGATGAAGAATTTATGTTTACAGCTATTGTTCAGCATTTAAGTATAGAGGTGATTAAGAATTATAATAACGTTCATGTGCAGAAAGTATTAAACAACGTATTGCCACTACTCAAGGAGAAGGCTAAACAGGATAATATAAAGGAGATACTTTCAGGAAGCATTTGGAAGAACTTAAAGACTTATTATAGAGAATCTGGAGTGCCTATGCCATGGACCTGCGATTAAATATCATAGAATATATTCTCATTTCGGATTTATAATCAGCTTAAATACGCTGCTATATGATTCTAACTAGCTGCATGAAAATATGAAAAAATACATCGCAATTTTTTGTGTTTATTTATTGTGGAGTTGTACAACCTCAAAAAAAACCAAATGCACTGATTTGTCAGATATTCAGCCAAAGTCCTATGCTGAAGTCTATAGCTCTATAGATAGTCTTGTTAACCATAAATTTGTAAAAGGTTATTTAGAGTTTCCATGGAAATTAAAAGAAAACCATGGTTTTCGAACCATTCTGGGTAACCCCTGTACTTATAAATCTGGTTTAATCGCTATTCTCAAAAACGATAGTTTGGATGTAACACATAGGCTCTTCGCATTACATGGTTTGGAACGTTTGTGTATTGATGACTATATCGAGGTGTTGACTATTGTTTATGATTTATATAAGAGTAAAAAAGTCAATGAGGCATTTATGATATCAGCTATTGCTACAGAAGATTTTAGTATGGATGTTGCTAAAAATTACAAGAATATTCACTTACAGGAAATATTAAAAGATGTTCTTCATATACTTGAAAGTGAGAATCAGAAAAAATTTGTAAACAGTGTTCTTTCTGGAAAACGGTGGAAGTATTTAAAGGCTTATTACCGAGATTCTGGAGAACCGAGACCTTGGACTTGCGATTAAGTGTAATCTGTTTTAAAATTAATTGAGATCGATTTATAAAATGGCTTGAACCTGGTAAAACTTTGGTTCAAGCCATTTCTATTTGTTGAGAAGATTTAAAACTAACAATCCTATTTCCCTTTCAACCATTGAAATGAAGTACTATCAGCAACTAGCGCATCAACCCCTGATTTCATATTCTTAAACTTCAATTTTAGCATACCAGTAGCGCGTGGAGCAACTGTATCTTTAGAATGATGAGTATGTAGTACATAATACAGATTGCGCTTGTTATCCATGAAAATATCTCCATGCCCTGTTCCGTTAAATCCGATACTCTGCCGACTGATAATTGGGTTGTTTTCATATTTGGTCCACGGACCTTTTGGTGAATCTGACGTTGCGTATCCCACTGCGTAATCCTTGTTTCGGAAATCATTTGCAGAGTAGAGCAGGTAGTAGATATTTTTATGTTTTAATACAGTAGGCCCCTCTGTAACCGGCCATTCCGACTTCCAGGTATTTTCCCATTGTTCTGTTCCCGAAATACATTCTTTTTCAGTTCCTGGAATTATATCAGAGAGATCTGATTTCATTTCTGTTACAAAAATGCGATTACCCTGTTGCAGCTTTACATGATAGAGATATACCTTCCCATCGTCGTCAAAGAAGATGAATGGATCGATTTGTTTGCCTGTTCCACTGAGTGCATGAATGCTATCTTGTTTGAATGGTCCGGTAGGGCCGGAACCTTTGGCAATTGCTATCTGCTCATTGGCGGTATATGCCATGTAATACATTCCTTTATGCAGAAAAATCTGTGGTGCCCAGAACCCCTGTGAACCATATGCCTCACCACGAGTAAGGGCTAAACCTTTTGCAGGCTTCCAGCTTTTAAGATCATCAGACTCATATACCGGAAAGCCCTTTGGACTACCGGTGCCGTATAAATAGTATTTTCCTTTTACCGAAAATATTGTAGGATCGGCAAGGAAAACAGAAGGCTGCTGTGCCAGGCCTTTAGTAGCAATGCATGTCAAAAGTACTGCAATGCAAATAGAGATCTTCTGATTAATCATAGCCACTAAAGATAATAGGAATGCCCGACTTTCTATACTGCTATTCTTCCAGATACCTATCGCTCAGGTACAAAGCTCCCATCTCCGCGACGCTCCCCTGAGGCCAATTTACTGCGGATAAAGCGTTGAGGGCTCCACAACAGCTGGCAAAGGAAATACCTGCTTTTAAGATTTGAGATGGCATTGGAGTAACCTGTTACCGTCTGAGTAATTACATTGTTATTATTTTGTTGGAATGCGTCCATTACCATGAAGCTGATGATCGCATCTTTTTTCTTCAGGATGCGTTTCTCAATATTGGCATTCAGAATAAAGGGATGCTGATTGACAAACATACTGCTGGCCCTTGAGATGTTTTGTCTGGCACTGATATTCATCTTGAAATCTGGGGTAAAGAAAATAGATGCATCCAGCTGCAGGTTTAACTGATTATCAAATAATGGTCGACCAGGTTGTAATGAGTTTTTGTTGTTATTACTATTGTAAACCAGGGATGGAGCCAGATCCAACCACTTTATAGGTTTTAACATAGCAGTAAAATCGTAGCGGTTCATTTGCTGATGGGTCATTTCATGGTTGCCATCTGCCAAGTATATCTGATACCTCCATTGATTCCGTCCACCAAATCTCAGTGAGGTATTCATTAATTTAAAGTTTTTAGACAAAGTATAATCGACCGATTTATCCTCTCCGCCGGCTACATTCAGATAATAGGTTTCGGTTCGGATGGTATGAGTCTCCGAGTCTATCTGTATAAGTCTGTTAGCTCCAATGTTATTGGAAGTTTTATTGAGTGAGGTTCCAGCACTAAACAATAACCTGGCCCTGGGAATTGGATATGTATAATTCATGGAATAGTTGTTGATTATCCCATTTTTCAAATTTGGGTTGCCAATAGCTACATCAAATGGAGTAGTATAATAAGGGCTTGCACTTAATTGCAGTAATGAAGGCAGATTTACGAGCCTGTTGTAATTCAGACTTAGGGTGCCTACAGCACCAAAATCATATCGAAACATCATCCCTGGTAAAAAAACAGCTGAGTGGTTGGAAAGTGCCAGGTCTTTCATGTTAAACTTAGCATTACGCCAAATCGTTTCATAAGTGCCTCTTACATCCAGTGAAAGCTTTCCAACACTATAGGAGAGTCCTAATCTGACTGGAATTCTGTAATTGATCAACACATTATCATTACTGAGTTCATCCAGCCTCCGGGGTGGCTGGCCATGAATAAGCTCATCCCGGTAGTTGATATTTGCATTCTTATCAACTAGTGGGCTTACGTCCAATGAAAATGTATATGCCTTCTTCTTATACGATAAAACGGCTCCTATCGAGTTATTCGATGAAAGTGTCTTTTGTTGCTGCAGCAAATAAAGTGAACTATCGGGTTTGGTATTGTTAGTACTAAAAATGTCGGTATTATCGTTTCCTGATCCATTCAATTTATTAATCAAATTATTGACCTTAATTACTAATGAAACTTTGCGCCTTTCATAGAATGTAAATACGGAATTTGCCTGTAGGGTAGGAGACTGTGAATGTCTGCCCATTGCTGTCCGCTGCAGATTATCCAAAATACCAGTTTGGTTAATTTCGCGAAGATTTTCATTCTCGCTATTGATAAGATTAGCAATGAGGTTGGTCATCATTCTAAATTCCTTATTGTGTAGATCGGCGGAAACAGACAATGCATGCCTCGTATCCGTATTATCCGATTTGTTTTTGGAATTTCTTTTAAGGCTACCTTCTTTATAAAACTCTTCCGAGACCTCTTCAGATTCATTTAAATTATGAGTTCTGTAAAACTCATATAACAGGTTAAGTCCTAATTTGCCGATTTTGTCATTATAAATTACTTTCGCTGCCGTACCATTCGACCTGCCTCCGGCTGATCCGCCTCCTGATCCGCGTAGCATATATTCGGTCATGTTACTAATGGAACCTAAGGGTGTTTCTCTTGTACTGACAATCCCTGCAGGTTCCTGTATATTTGAAACATTAACGCTCCACATTCGCTGTCCATCTATTGTTTTGGCAGAACCACTTTCTTTATAACGGTCATTAGTTCCTGCCTCCAGGGCTACCAGGTACATTTGGCCGGCCGACTTATCTACTTTGGTAACAATATTCAGTGTTTGTGAGGAAGGCGCGGCAGGGGACGATTTGGGGCCAGTTCCGTCTTCATTATCCTGAATTACCTGGATACGCTCAACAATATCAGCTGGTAATTCTTTAATAGCAGCAGCTACATCTCCATCAAAATATTTCGCACCATTAAATAACGCTTTGTTAACAGGTTTTCCATTGTAACTCAATCTTCCGTTGGCATCTGTAGAAAATCCCTCCATTCGCTTCAACATATCTTCCAGGCGGGCATATTCCCTGACGATATAGTCCTTTGCCCAGAACTCAGTGGTATCGCCCCGTTGTTGTGGTCCTTTCGCAGTGGTGACTACAATCCCTTTAAGTTGCACCAGGCTTGACGTCAATATCAATGGTGGTAATACCAGAATAGGCCTGGTATCATTCAGAAAATATTTCTTGAAGAATGGATGATAGCTTGCCATCTGCACCTCAAGAGTGAAACTCTCACTATGAACTACAGGAAAGTTAAATACCCCATATTCAGAAGTAAGCGTGTGTAATGTATCTTTTGAAGAAACCAACCTTACAGCCGCAGCTGGAACAGCCTTACCCAAACTATCCCGTACAACACCATTTACACGTCTTACCGCAATCGGTTTTGACTTAGGGGTGGTGGGAAATTGAGCGAAAAGTGATGCGCCGGATAGGAACAGGAGTGCGGCAGTTAAAAGGAATTTATGCAAAGGATTTATTTTAAGAGATAAGTAACAGATAATTTAGATTCTTTGAGCAGTGCTTCCAAACCATAGCCCGATCCCTTTTGAGGGTCGAAATGCGCCTCCAAAACCAGAACGTTCAAGGCATTAGCAAATTCCTTCTCTGAAGGAATACTTATCCGGATGGTGCATGTACCAGATTTGACTGGCAGTAACTTTCTGGGAATGGCGAGTTCTCCATCTGCTCCCACATAGTAAGCAGTTTCGCTTTCATCAGGAGCGCCACCTGCTTCTTTTGCCGGTACTGCTTTTATCCAGAAACCTCCAGCAGCCTGTATTCCATCGTCATTATACACAGTGAGGGTATCGAATGTATTGCTACCTGATTTTTTTATTTCCAGGTGGTTCCACATTTCGTCTTTATTATTGC
This sequence comes from Chitinophaga silvatica, assembly GCF_003419895.1. GTDB lineage: Bacteria > Bacteroidota > Bacteroidia > Chitinophagales > Chitinophagaceae > Chitinophaga > Chitinophaga silvatica. The sequence continues at coordinate 128,612 of NZ_QPMM01000011.1, forward strand.
TATAGTGGCCGGGATAAACTATTTGAACACCGGGTTTATCTCCGTCACTGATTTCAAAAATCATTCTTTTGGGTAAGGCTATATTCCATGCAAACTTTGGGCGCTTAAAAGCGATGTACAAAAAGTCCTGATCGTTGTGTAGGTCGTACTCCAGAACTGCAGCCTTATCGTAGTGCTTTAATGACGGCCCCCATTCAGTTAACTTGCCATCTATGATAACATTTTCCGGGCCTGATGTTTGGGCATAAACCACATGGAAAAAACTACAACAGACAAATAGTAGCGCACTCAAAATCTTTCGCAGGTACATGGTTGATATTTTTATGGATGTCATCCATTTCAATAAATTCAGGCCACACAGATTATCTGTTACTTTTTATTTCAAATGAGTAAAAAGTAGCTAGCATTTACCACTCTGTATGGTCTGTTCAATAAATTTAGGAGGTTGATTTTTACCTAGAATAGGCAACAAAACCTTTAAAAAGGGTGAAGCGCAAGTAGAACAGGATAAGTATTTTGGAGTGAATAGTATTCAAAATCATGCTGTCGGGTTATTAAAAAATGACAAGAAATGACTAATTCAATGATGCTAAGCCATCACTATTTTTGCCCTGAATAATTGCTTTGATTATGATAAAAAGAATACTCGGGATTTGTCTTCTGACCAGTATGTTGGGGGCCTGTAAAAAAAATTCAGATCAAAATTTGCCCACTTCTCTTCCAAGTGGTATAGGAACTTACGAAGTAAGTTTGATTGATAATATTACCGGTAAGGAGTATGCCAGAATTAAGGGAGTTACAGACAGCTCCCGCAACTGGATTATATCAACCAATAACGGTATTGAACTTAATATTTCCCCCGCTTACCCCTACGCGTTAAATAAACTTATACAGGGAAATATAGAGTATATCCCTGACTTCAGACTTCCCTCTAATCCCGTTTATGTTGAAACACCTAGCGTAAATGGGCTCCAGGCCGGATTCCATGTGAATGAAAAAATAAATGTTAAGACTTATTTGGCCTATAATATGTCGAATGAGAGTTATGGACAAGTTGTTTTGAAAGATCCTGCCATGTATTCAGTGGAAGGGAACAATATTGATATTTTTCCTTTTCTCTCCATTAAACAGGATAATTATATAAAAGTAACTATAAATAATATCCGTTCTTATAACTGGAGGTCTAGCAATTATAGTAATCGTCTGATGCGGGATTCGTTGATTGAAGGATCATTTGAAATGTTATTATCACCCAAGCCTCAACCTCTTAATAAGAACTTTTCGTTATCAGGGTTGTCCATCACACGGGTATTTATTAGTGGTACGTTTAAGAACGCGCATGTACGTGTGTTGCCACTGCCGAATGATTGATATAATTAATCAAACTCTTAATGACCATGCTTCTACAATAGGAAGAAGTTAGATGTACAACCAACTGGCATGTTGGTCGTTTGTTGTAAATAATTATTCATAGAATCGAGATTCAATATAGTTATACAAATTTTATATTGGCCTCTTAACAACCGGTAAATTCTTCTTCCCCCAGGTTGCTAAATCTTTTAGAATAGGTGTCATAGTTTTACCGAGTTCTGTAAGTGAGTATTCAACTCTTGGAGGAATCTCATTGTACTGTTGTCTGTTTACCAATCCATCTGCTTCCAGTTCTTTCAACTGCTCTGTCAGTACTTTCCTGGATATACCAGGTATGCGTGCAGCTATTTCACCAAACCTTCTGGTGTTGGAAGATAAAACATAAAGTATTATTGTTTTCCAGCGCCCACCTATTAATGCCATTGTTGCCGTTACCGGACAATTATTTGTATTTGTTGTTTTGTTCATTAGTTACATTAAGGTTACTACTTTTTTGCCTGTTACCTAAAGGTAACAAGTTACTTTTTGTAACTAAAGTACTTCCTTTGTTCAACAAACAGAAATTTTAATTTAAAAATTTAAGATATGATACTGGTAACAGGAGCAACAGGACATTTAGGTAAGGCAACGATAACTTCATTAATACAACGTGGAGTTCTTGCAAAAGACATTGCTGCATTAGTAAGAGATGAAGCTAAAGCAATCTCGCTTAAAGAAGCTGGTATACAATTACGCAAAGGAGATTACACCGATTATAACTCTTTAAAAGCAGCATTTAAAGGCATAGAGCAGTTATTGTTGATATCTTCTTCCGATGTAGTTGGCGATCGCTTAGAGCAACATAAAAATGCAATTAATGCAGCTATTGAAAATGAAGTAAAACGAATCACCTATACTGGAGTTGATATTCGTGATTTTGAAACAACCTTAATGCCAGCAGTAACAGACGTCCATATTCAAACTACCAATTATCTCAAAGAAAAAGGCATCCCTTATACTGTATTAAACAACACGCTGTATGCAGATCTGATTCCTTTGTTTGCCGGCGAACATGCAATTGAAAAAGGTGTCTTTTTTCCTGCGGGTTACGGAAAAGTACCCTTTGTACCCAGAGCAGAAATGGCAGAAGCCGCAGCTGTAGTACTAACAACTTCAGGACATGAAAACAAGGAGTATGCAATAAGTGCTAAAACAGCTTATTCATTCGGAGAAATAGCTGAGATATTGACAGATCTTTCTGGCAAGGAAGTGAAGTATCATGCTCCTGATGTAAATACCTATATTTCTCAGTTAGTGAAATCAGGAGTTCAGGAAGGAAGTGCCCGATTCCTTTCTGTATTCGGTAAGGCAATAGATAATAATGAATTTGATACAAAGCGTAGTGATCTGGAAGTATTACTGGGAAGAGAATCCGTTGATTTGAAGGATTATCTGAAAACTGTTTATGCCAAATAGTTATAAGGCATTTCAATCAATAGAATCATGAATGATATGTACTTACCGATATAATCAAGAGTTCTAAAGCTGACAACCTTGCATTGGCACAATTATACAAACAAAAAGGCATGTTTCTATATTGTAGAGATAAGCACTTTTCAAGTGCCCACTAGTGGAAGATTATCGAATCTGTTAGTATTGATACTAATTAACACTACCTGTTTCTTGGTTATATCAGAGGGCGAAATCGGCAACCTTTTTTGCAGTCAATGATGCTTCTTAAGCAACGAGTTTCTAAGGCCCAGGGCCTATTTACAATAATTTACAAAATTTACATTATAATTTACAACCCTGACCCTCCAAGCTCCAAAGATCACAGTAGTTTCGCGATATCAAGCTTTAATTGGATGAGAATAATAAAAGAGATGCCTTAAGTGGATCTGATTTATCAGGAGATAGATCTATGTTAATTAAAACTACAAAAAATATGAAAAAAGCTATTTATGCACTGATCCTACCGCTGGTTGTGGTAAGCGGACTATTATTTGCAAATCGCGAAATCAAAAATGAAAATTCTAAAAAATCTACTGCAAAACCACTATCTGCTGCAGAAATGAAAGCCGAATTGAGAAAATGGGAAGCTACCCCTGAAGGTATAAAGTTCAAAAAATGGGAAGCCTCTCCCGAAGGTAAAAAAGTGCTTGCCGGTGCTGCTAAAATTAGTAAGCCTATAAGTGCTTTTACCAATATGGAGGCTGTTGTAACCTCCCTTTCTCTTCCACCGGGCTCACATTTAGGTTTCGGAGTGATGGCTAAGATTAATGGGGAGGATTATATTCTGAGTTTTGGACTGGAAAAATCTAATGAATTTCAGCAATTACATAACCTGAAAGTTAACGACAAAATAATTATAAGAAGCCATAGTGCATCGTACGCCCCCAAATATTCATATCCTATAGTATCAGGCGACTATGTAGAACGAGATAATAAAATAATTTATAAACGTCCTCCTAATAAAGGTGGTTGCTGAGTAAATAAATTGTGAAATAAGCACATGAATTTCTTCTTTGCAAGCTGATATTCTTGTACGTCCTGGTGATTCTCTGGTTATGGGAGAGTGGTTGGAAGCGGGAAAATTTGACACTTGCACAAACAAAAAAGGCTTATCTCTACAATGTAGTGATAAGCCTTTCTGGTGCCCAGAACAGGAATACTATCTGTCTGGTTATTAATATCTTACAGTCGCGGAATGTCAAATTGGTGTCGCTGTTTTTTAGACAGCATGAAAGCGGAACGATTGTTCAAGCTTTTTAACTCTTATTCACCTAACACCGTAAAAATAAGAATTTATTAAAGAAAATGTGGCAAATGAAATATTTTTTGATAGTGCCTGTTAATGTGCCAATTTTAATTGGTAGCATCTGATTGACAACTATTCAGCCCAAAGCAAAGCTTAGGAAAGAAAAGTCAACGAACAACTGGAAAGTTAATATGCCCACAATCATTGCATCTCCAAAATAACGGACTTGACCCGCTTACGCTTTTCCTTGCCCTTAAATTCAATATAAATAGGAATGGCAGATAATACAAGCCCAACTACCGATAATATTGTGGCTATAAGGTTCGTATTTCTATCTAAAAATGATGGTTGATCACGATTATAATACTGCAATACTGCTTTATGAACAGGGATATAGGTTTCTCCCTCATTTCCAACTTTTTGTAGCTGGCAAAATGGGTACTCATTAACTAATTCAGATTCTTTCTCGAACAAGGCCCTGGTAAAGTTATATACCGTTCTATCACTGAGATTACTGCTGATCACTAACATTGCTTTTGTTGCGAATGTTTCGTAATTTTTCTCCGGCCTATAAAGGCTATAAAAACCCATCGGGAGCACAAACTTATTTAGTTTGTGACGCCGTAGCAAATAAGCATCTGTATTTTCAAACGCAACTGGGTGCATGGTTGAATCCTTCAATATGGAAGAGATTACCTCATTGCCCAATCCCACGATCATAAACCCAAGATCAACTTTCCCTTCCTTTAACATGTTGCGTGTTCTATGATAAGTCGTGTCAACAAACCTTAACCTCGATGAATCGATACCATAAAAACGGATAAGGTCCAGCAAGTCCTTACTTGTCTGGCTGGGCGAGTCCAGCCGCGCTATTTTAAGCGTATCACGGTAATTGGCGATATCCTTGATAGACATTAGATCCTTTCTGTTTGTGATGAGAAAATAAAGCTCGGAATATACATAGGCAACTGCGGATATATTCTTTGAATTCCATTTGGCATTGGATTGAACCATTCCTATGTCAGCATTTCCCTTATCGAGCTGGTCAATCGTTGTTCCACTGGCCCCCTGGGAATTACAAACCTTCAGTTTTACTTTAAAACGGGACGAATCTTCATTTAAAACATGCGAAAATGCGTCAAGAAAATGCTCATATTCACCACCTTTTTTTACACTCGCCGTTAGCGTGAGGTCTAGATCTTTCGCAAAACGTCTAGAAAAAAAAATGTAAGAATGACGAACCCTAAACAGGAGACTATAGCCACAGGAATGATAATTTTATAGTGCCTTTTAACTAACATGCGCAGGTTTGGCGTGATAATGCCCATAACATTAGAAGATTTTAGTTGATAAATTCAGGGGTATTAAATGCAGGTATAAAAAACTTTATAAGCAATCCATCAATTTTCAATTTCGATGGAAAAACGGCATAAATTTAACAATTAATCAAATCAGTTAGATTTTCATTTAAAACTTCATCTTTGTTTTGATATAAGGTTCCGCTAAAGTGCCCCAACCATGCTTAGTAGACTATTTCTAAGTTTCACTTGGCCATATGCTAGCAGTAACTTTTGCTATTGATAATTAAAATACATTATTTTTAATCCTTTACAATAGGATCCCGTATGTTATACACCGACGCTTGTATTTATTTTATCATAGGTATATTTACCATAGGTTTTCCGCTATTTATTAGTGCAATTGGCCGACTTGATGATCGATATGAATCCGCACTAATCACGGATATTTTCCGCAAGGAAAATATATGGGAATACTTTACATTCTTCTTATATGCGTCGGTTTTTGCAACTGGGCTACATGTTCTCGTCGCTTTTGTCACGATAGGTAATAATTCCGGAAATGTTGACAGTCATGTCTGGCCGATAATTGTAACCGGTAGTATTCTATATTTCCTGACGTTAGGATTGATCGTTAACTTTGGGCGGTTCGTGGCCCTAATTCTGGTTTATTACTCAGCAGAGCGGCTGATCAACCATTTCAAAGCACGCTCCGACAATGAACAACACGTTTATTTCAGGTCGCTGGCAGACATATTATACGTAGCGATTAAAAAGGAGGACGAAAGTGTAATTATTACCCTAACATCAGAGTTCGGAATTCGTTTCGCCCGCTTTCGTCAGTTGGCCCCTCCTGGACCGGTAGTTTATCCGGCAGCATTCTATGACTTTCAATATAAAGTTATTCGTGATACAATTGCCAATAAGTCAGCTAAAATAAATGCACTTCGTTTCAGCGCTACCGATGGTACCTGGTTGTTAGGTTCCTTCCAGCATACAGAGATTAGTGTGGATACGTATAGATGGCTGTGGTATAACCTGCTGCTTATGGTGGAAAGCGATAGCGACAATCTCATCCTAGGCTACTGGAAAATGGCGGACCAGTATATGACATTCGGGTTAGACAAAATCCGGGAACCGTTTACAAATGATGCGGCACAACAGGAGCTCAACCGGGCAGAAGCTTTAAAACGTGAAGAAGAAAGGAAACGCTTCTTGCAATTCCATTATGCCTTAGGAGGCCTTTTGTTATACCGGAAAAAATATGATGTCATCAGGAGGATGTTTTTGTTTAGTAACAGTACGCCCCCACGATATGAGCTTTTACCTGAATCTATCAACACCATAATAGAGGCTTATCTTAAATTTACCAGTCGCTTCGACATGGAGCTATGGCCGATCACTGCCAAATACCCTTTTCCAGAAATGGAAGGTACAGCAGCCGATGAAGCTATACGAGACAGGATTGCCTTATACCTGGCACTCCTGCTATTACGCCTCTATACGTTACAATCGCCATATTACGGTGTTAAATACGTGATACAACCAGCCATTCCCCCATCTCAGGCGGACAAACAGGTGTATATCGACAATATGCTCTATCTAGTCAAAGATCTGCAGCAGCTACTAGGTGATCATGAGTTATTGAAGGTATTAGAATACGACATTATCAATCCTGGGTGGTGCGTTCTTAATAATAAGCCCTACCCACCTAAATTAATTGAAGATTTTATCCAGAAGTTAAAAGACGCTTTTGCCCTACAGGAAATGGTTCAGGAAATGGTGCCTGAAAAAGTAGCGGCATTCAAAACCAGTTCGACAGATATACTGACGCAGCGATTCACTCAATTAGGAGTGTTGGGAAATGCTACGCCTATTACTCGAAACTACCAGGACAATGAACTCAGGGGAACCCGGCAATTGATGGATAAAAGTGCCTTTGCTGCTAACCAGGCGGTGCACAATATGAACTATGATACCTTCTTGGCAGAAGGATTGATGTTGCAGTTAAAGCAAGACGTAGCTCTCAGCATCCAATCGCGCGTGTCAACTAGCTACCTGGTACGCAAAGCCGATTTTGTAGATGCTTTAAAACGGCTGAACATCAAACCTGACAAACACTCAATTATCTCCTTTGGATTGGACAATGACGAGTTGCTTAAAGATCTAGCAGCAGCAGGTATAAGCTTGCCCGAGCGAGACCTTATCGTCATGCCGCCAGATGCCTTCGACTCAAGAATATTTTATCGCGTTATACTTGTATTAGATAAGAGCAAGCTTCCTAGTATCCTCCATCTGCCGCTTCCTCAAGAACTAATTGCCAAGTACCACCTTGAAGCTTACAGCGAGCCTTTTAATTTTTACGGCTCGGTCATAGACCTGAATGCGGATCCGGTATTAAGGGCGCAGCTTGGAAACATACCTGGTGTAGACCTGGATAAATCAGTACTGCTTACATTGGATTACCGCTTGGTACTTAGATGGTATAACGATACTGCCATCACACAATTAGGCATTTATGATGAATTTATACAGAAGGGTTTTCCAAACAGTCATTCCGATGTAAAACCAATCTCTTAACCGTAACTAAGGCTTAATGAGGCTCTGTTAACGCAGGAAATATATGCGCGGTTACTCCATAGGCATCCATTCGGGATAGGTTTGTCATCAAAAGGTATACTAATTGCCAAAGTTGCGTCAACATCGGTATAACGTAACGTAATTCTTTATTTAGTTTAGCTGTTTCCCTTTAGATCTTCAAATATCAAACTTCGAGTTATACTTTGTAGTTAATTAGTCAGGCTAAACCTGACTAATTAACTATAAAAACACATGCTAGTACCTATAATCAATAAAATTGCATTATTTTTCATATCATTGCAGTCAGGTTTAACCTGACCAGTTGACTATGAAGCATAAGTACATCTCTACTCAATCAAACGAGCTCTTGTCCTATTTTAATGAAAAGGACCGGTTTTGCTTTGGTTACGGAGAGGCGTTTAAGGCTTTGCCAGAATCCAGTGAAAGTGCGGTAAAGGAATTACTAAGCGATATGACCAAGAGGGGGCTTTTAATGCGCCTAAAAGAGGGAGTTTATTATATAATACCTTATGAACAGGATGCCGAATCATTTATGCCCGACTGGCACCTAATACCAGAATTCATAGTAAAAGATGCCCAACATTATATCGGTTACTATTCAGCGCTGCAAATTCATAATCTTATTATACAACCATCGTTGAAAGAACAAATTGTTGTTTCTAAGCAACTCAGACCTTCTGTAATCACAATTAAAAACATTCCCTTCCAGTTTATATATCACAATCCGGATCACTTTTTTGGCATGAAAAAGATTTGGATTGACAATTTCCATAAAGTACAATGCTCTGATCTTGAAAAGACAATTATTGATTGTCTTTTCAAGCCGGACTATGCAGGGGGAATTGTTGAAATTGCAAGGGCAATCAGCATCTCTGCCAATCGAATTAAATTTGAGAAGTTATTAGAATATGTAACGAAGTTTAAGTCACAGGCAGTGATTAAGCGGCTTGGATTTCTTTTAGAACTATTAAACATTGACAACCCCATCATTGAGAAACTATTAAAAGAAAAAACGGCTTCTTATGTATTATTGGATACAGAATTACCTAAATCTGGGAAAATGATAAGCAGATGGAGCATTCATCAAAATCTGGAGACAGAAACAATTAAATCAGCTATCTACACATGATTAAGCCCGGAGAAATTCAGCAAAAAGCAAGAGAAGTCGGAGTCCGAGATCAGCAAATAGAGAAAGATTATGTCCTTTCCTCGATACTAAAGGGTGTATCACAACATGATCTACTTTCAAAAAGTATCGTGTTCAAGGGAGGCACCGTATTGAAGAAAATTTATTTTACAGATTACCGGTTTTCGGAAGATCTTGATTTTACATTGCTGGACAACAACATTTCCAATGCACAGATATTTGAATGGTTTAAAGAAGCTTTTGAATACATTAGAGATGAAACAAATATTCCCCTTGATATAGTCGATAATAATGAACACGAGGATGGCGGAATAAACTTTTACATCAGCTATATAGGGCCATTGGGCGGCCAAGGCAATAATAAAAGGGTGAAAGTGGACATTTCGAGAACTGAGAAACTGGAATTTGAACCCATCTTAAAGCCTGTTTTCATTGATTATAGTGATTTAGAAGATTACAAACTTCTATGCTATCCCTTAGAAGAAGTTTTGATTGAAAAGTTACTCTGTAATGCAGCGTATGGCTGCAAGGGATTTTTATGACATCTGGTATTTATTAGTGGAACATGGAATGGATGCGGCATTTTACCTGGAAGAATTTAGCAAAAAATTTGCTAGCAAAGGATTAAATCCCAAAGGTTTTCACAAGAAACTGGCTGAAAGACTACCCCAGTACAAGGGTAGGTGGCAAAGCTCAATGAGTGAACAGATAAAGGATCTACCCAGTTTTGACAAAGTAGAACGTGAGACCCTGAGACAACTAAAACAAATAAAGCTGTGACAATATCATGAACAGAAAGACTTTATCAGAAAGAGACATCTGCACTAAGTTTATCACCCCTGCCTTGGTAAATGCTGGATGGGATACACATTTACAGGTATTGGAAGAAGTCTCATTTACTGATGGAAGGATTTATGTTAGAGGTAAAATCACAGCAAGGGGAGCTAGAAAACGAGCCGACTATATTCTATATTATAAGCCTAATATTCCGATTGCCATTATTGAAGCCAAGGATAACAATCATTCAGTAAGGGCGGGCATACAACAAGCCTTAGATTATGCAAAAATACTGGACATTCCTTATGTTTTCAGCGGCAATGGGGACGGCTTTTTGTTTCATGATCGCACGGCGATAGATGGAAATGTTGAAACAGAAATCGGTTTAGATAACTTCCCCACTCCCGAGCAACTTTGGCAGAAATATAAAAAGTATAAAGGGATTAAAACACCCGAAGCGGAGAAAATCGTTTCGCAAGATTATTATTTTGACGGAACAAACCGTAAACCAAGATATTACCAACAAATTGCTGTAAACAGGACTATTGAGGCAATTGCTAATGGGCAAAATAGAATTTTGCTCGTCATGGCTACTGGTACCGGCAAGACCTATACCGCTTTTCAAATCATTCACAGGCTTTGGAAAAGTGGAGCCAAAAAGCGTATCCTGTTTTTGGCCGACCGAAACGCCTTAATTGACCAAACACGCAGAGGCGATTTTAAGCATTTTAAGGATAAGATGACAGTTGTCAAACACAGGCAGATTGACAAGAGTTTTGAAATTTACTTAGCCCTTTATCAGGGACTTTCAGGAACGAACGAAGCTGCCAATGCTTACAAACAGTTTTCAAGGGATTTTTTTGACTTGATTGTAGTCGATGAGTGCCATAGAGGAAGTGCCAAAGACGACAGCAATTGGAGGGAAATTTTGACTTACTTTCAAAATGCAACGCACATAGGTTTAACTGCTACGCCTAAAGAAACAACAGAAACAAGCAATACTGAATACTTTGGTGACCCTGTTTACACTTATTCTTTGCGTCAGGGGATTAATGATGGTTTTTTAGCTCCCTATCGCGTTATTAGGGTTGCCTTGAATATTGATACTGAGGGGTGGCGACCGGAACAAGGAAAAACAGACAAGGACGGAAACGAGATTGAAGATCGCATTTACAATAGAAAGGATTTTGATAAAAATTTAGTGATAGAAGAAAGAACGGATTTAGTTGCTAGAAAGCTAACCGAGTTTTTAAATGGATATGACCGTTTTGCCAAGACCATCGTGTTTTGTGTAGATATTGACCACGCAGAAAGAATGAGAACTGCGTTAGCCAGGCACAACTCTGATCTGGTTGCCAGGAATTATAAGTACATCATGCAAATTACTGGCGATAATGATGAAGGGAAGAGAGAACTAGATAATTTCATCAATCCAGAAGAAAGGTATCCTGTCATAGCAACCACTTCCGAGCTAATGACGACGGGAGTGGATGCCCAGACTTGTAAGGTCATCGTATTGGATTCAAACATTACCTCAATGACGAAGTTCAAGCAAATCATTGGGAGAGGCACACGCATCAATGAAGAATACGGCAAATTGTATTTCACGATTTTAGATTTCAGAAACGCCACTGATCTTTTTGCCGACCCGCAATTTGATGGAGATCCAATCCGAATAAAACCGGTTGCATCAGATACTGACTTAGAAGGCATTATTGACGAAGAAGAGGACAACAAAGAACCCATCATAGACATAGAAACAGGTGAAGAGATTGAAATGGTGCTTCCTGAGCTTCGCTATCCCGAAGCTGATTTTCCACCAACGACAGTAAATGAACCTAGACAAAAGGTTTATGTGAATGGTGTGGATGTTTCAGTATTGATTAGTCGCGAATTGCATTTTGATCAGCATGGTAAACCCATTACAACAAGTTTGAAGGACCACACAAAAGAAATAATTAAAGGGCAGTTTGCTTCGATAGATGATTTTCTCAATAAATGGCAAAGTTCGGACCGCAAAGAAGCCATCATTGCAGAGTTAGTGGAACAGGGCGTAATGGTAGAAGCACTTTATGAAGCTGTTGACAAGCAAGTGGATTTGTTTGATTTAATCTGTCATGTTGCGTATGACCAACCGCCACTAACGAGAAAAGAGCGGGCTAACAGCGTAAAAAAGAGGAACTACTTTACTAAATATGGAGATCAGGTCCGAAAAGTACTGGAAGCATTACTCGACAAGTATGCAGACCAGGGCATTGAGAACATTGAAGACATTCAGATTCTGACTGTTCCGCCCATCAATGAATATGGTTCCGTTACCGAGATCATCAAAGCATTTGGAAGTCGTGAGGAATATGAAAATGCCATTAGAGAATTAGAAAACGAATTGTATAAAATAGCATAATACATAATAAATGAGCAATATTGGAGGTATAATAAAATCAATCAGGGATGTTTTCCGTAAAGATCCTGGCTTGAGTGGAGACGCTCAACGCATTGAACAATTGGGCTGGATGATATTTTTGAAACTTTTTGACGACAAGGACAAGGAAAAGGAAATCCTCGATAGAAAATATAAATCGCCAATCCCATCTGCTTTCCAATACCGTAACTGGGCGGAGAACGATGAAGGTATGACTGGAGATGAGCTCATCAATTTTGTCAACAATCATTTATTTCCAGCGCTCAAAAACCTCAAGGTCGGCACGAATGATAAATTAGGCATCATTATCAGGCAAATATTTGAAGGAACCAACAATTATATGAAAAGCGGAACTACGTTTCGCCAGGCAATTAATAAACTCAACGAAATCGACTTCAACAGCAGCAAGGAACATCACGTCTTTAATGTAATTTATGAAGAGATACTTCAAGGATTGGCTACCAAGAAGGACACGGGCGAATTTTACACTCCAAGAGCTGTAACACAATTTATTGTGGATATGGTGAACCCGAAACTGGGTGAGAAAATTTCGGACCCAGCCTGTGGTACTGCTGGCTTTTTAGTTTGTGCAATTGAACACCTAAAGAAACAAGTAAGGAATGTAATAGATAAACAAACTTTGCAAAAGACCGTTGCCGGAACGGAATTGAAGCCTTTGGCTTTTATGCTGAGTGTGATAAATCTGATTACCCACGATATCGAAGTGCCTCAGATCGAAAACGGTGATTCGCTGAGTCGTGAATATAACTCCATCAGACAAAAGGATAGAGTAGATATCATTATAGCAAACCCACCTTTTGGTGGCGTCGTCGGTGATGGTATGGAAACCAATTTTCCTTTGAATTACCGCACGAAAGAAAGTGCAGATTTGTTCCTGATACTATTTATCCAATTACTTAAAGAGGGTGGACGGGCAGGTATTGTATTGCCCGATGGCAGCTTGACCGGCGATGGGGTAAAACAACGGGTAAGGCAAAAGTTGTTGGAAGATTGTAACGTGCACACCGTTGTGCGGTTACCCCAATCCGTTTTTGCTCCTTATGCTACTGTAAATACCAACCTCATTTTCTTTGAGAAGGGTAAACCTACACAAGAGGTTTGGTATTACGAACACACTTTGCCTGAGGGAGCCAAAGCCTATAACAAAACGAAACCTATACGCATAGAAGAATTTGAATCATTAAAGGCGTGGTGGAAGAAAAGACATGAAAATGAAGTGGCCTGGAAGGTGCCCATACAAACCATTATTGACCGTAATTATGATTTGGATATAAAGAACCCGAATAAAAGAGTGGAGGAAATTATGTATAATCCGAAGACAATAATTGAAAACCTTGAAAAATCATTTGAAAAATCGGTTCGTTTGTTGAATGAATTAAAGAATATTTGAAATGACTTGGGAAACAGTAAGGCTTAAAGAAGTTATCTCACATAGAAAAGGCTTCGTTGAAATTAATGATGAAACTGAGTATAAGTTAGTAACAGTAAAGCTGCATCGTAAAGGTGTAGTTCTAAGAGAGAATCTAAAAGGTTCTCAGATCAGAACTAAGAAACAGCAAGTTTGCAGAGCTGGCTATTTCATTGTTGCGGAAATGGATGCAAAAGTTGGAGGATACGGCTTTGTTCCAGATCATTTAGATGGTGCAATTGTAAGTAGTCACTATTTTTTATTTGAGTTGAATGAAAATAGATTAAGACCGAAGTACTTAGAGGTTATTTCACAACTTAGAATATTGCAGGATCAAATAAAGGCAGTAGGTTCAACTAATTATGCTGCAATTAGGCCTTACGATGTTCTTGATTGGGAAATTCCTTTACCTCCGATTGAAAAACAACAGGAGATTGAAACATTGTATTTAGAAACCAGATCTAAAATTGATAATCTCAATATTGAACTTTCTTACCAACTCAACCTCATCGATCAGCTCAATCAAGCCATTTTGCAGGAAGCGGTCCAGGGAAAATTAGTGCCACAAGATGATAAAGACGAGCCTGCAGATGATCTGCTTAAACGTATTAAAGCTCAAAAGGATTTTCTGATTAAGTCGAAGAAATTAAAAATAGGAAAATCAACTGATCAGTCCGTAAGCTATACGGACGAATATCGGATACCTGAAAGTTGGATTTGGTGCAAAGTAGATGATATTTTCTTTGTTACCAAACTAGCAGGTTTTGAATATACTAAACATATTAAGCTTAAAGAAGCAGGAGAAATTCCTGTAGTGAGAGCTCAGAATGTAAGGCCATTATACATCGATAAAACAAAATTGCTTTATATTGACGAGAGAACATCTTTTTCTTTAGAAAGATGTTCTCTTACAAAAAAATGTTTACTCGTAACTTTTATTGGAGCCGGAATCGGAGATGTTGCAACATTTAATGAGAATCGCAGATGGCATTTAGCTCCAAATGTTGCAAAAATGGAGCCTTTCGAAGGGTGTGACGAAACGATAGACGTTATGTTTTTTAACTACTTTTTACTATCAAATATCGGGCAAAGAGAATTGTTTAAACATATGAAGGCAACTGCACAGCCGAGTCTTTCAATGGGAACAATTAGAGACATAGATATTCCCCTTCCTCCATTTTCCGAACAAAAACGTATTGTGCAAGAAATCGAATTCCGGTTTGCCAAAACCAAGCAATTAAAAGAGTACATCATCGCTAACCAACAAGCTACCGACCAACTGCTCAAAGCCTTTCTGCATCAAGCGTTTGAATTGAAAGAAAAAGGGGAACCTGTTATTAAATCTAATGGAAAAGCAATCGAATTGACAACATCAACGATAAGCTGGAACAATCTTGCTGCAGCCCCCTTTGAAAAACGTGCTGCCCAACCTGTAAATAACATTCAGAATATTGATTGGGAAATGGCCTTAATGGTCGCTTGCATGAAAAACAAGCTTGGTGTTACATACGGAGATGTAGGTTTGCAGAAAAATGTGTTCAATACCAATTATCTACAGCCTATTTTTTCAAAACAGTATAATTTTATTAATTCCAATTTTGGAACATACAGTTCCGAACTAAAGGATGACTTAAAGCGTAATCCCTATCTTATTTCAAAAAAGATTGCAAATAACAAGGAAGTGTATATTGTAAATCCCAAATACAGTAAGCAAGTATTGAACAAACTATCGGCACCAGAAAACAGGGGGTTTGTGAAGGCCATAGAAAATATGCTCAGCATTTATGAACAGCCCTTCATCAACAAGGAAACGGACAAGATAGAGCTTTACAATACGGTTTTAAAGGTTGCCATAGATAAAAGGACTACTGACATTAACGTGATTTATCAGGAAATGAAAAATTGGAAGATCAATCAACCAATTTACACGACCAAAGCCGAAAAATTCAGCAAATCGGACTCTGGAAAAATGTTGAAACTTTTAATAGAAAAAGGGATATTGTAATTAATTCGCTGTTGTTTAAAAACTGATCTTCAGATTGCTTAATCGTTATGAACAAAAACTTACCGATAAAACATCTATCAGCCAGAGTACCTTGGCATGACAATAAGTGGAATGGCAAAACTTGTTGCAGTGTTTTAGATAATTCTTTTTGTAGAATTTTGCCCAGAGTTGATGCGACGAAGAACCCTGATATTGAGCCTTCCGATACTACAATCACGGAAGATAACTTCCCTCCTTGCATTTCGGAGAAAGGAACCTTCCTTTCTCCCTATAGTTATACAAGAGAATTGAGCCATGCCTGGACAACGATTAATCCAATGTTCAAAGATTTTAAGCCAGGTATTTATTATCATAAGCCCTTCTCTTTTAACGCTGTTCCATTTTTGTGGATGATGAAGAATAAAGGAAGTGATGACAATCCCCATTACTCTGAAAAAGCTAATGTATTTGAGTTAGATTATGATGCAAACTTAGAACAGCAGGTCGATATTAAATTGGGGTTTGCCGGCAATATCTGGGTCCAACACCCAGCCAATCAGAAGATCTTATTGGATGCCTTCTTTGGTTGTCTTAAAAAGCAGGAGTCTCTTGTTTTTTTCTATTGCAAAGACACTCCGTTTTCAAATCCGAATGAGAGAATAATAGTTGGAGTAGCCAAAGTCAAGAATGAACCAGGATCGATACTTGAATACAATTTTGATAGAAATTATCAAGGTCACAAAAGTCATCCCTGGGACAGATGCGTTGAACATACCTTAACAACAAATAATCCCGATGGTTTTTTGCTTCCTTACCACGAAATATTAGACTATACCAAGCAGAAGAGCACTGAAATTGAATTAAAGGAATATGCTGCTTTTGCACCGGATTACAAACAGTTCTCTTTTGCTTCTGAGTTAGTTGAACATGATACGGCTATCGATGCTCTTTTGAATATTGCTGAGAGCTTGAAAAAGTCTGAGGTATTGCTGGAAAAATCTTTTAGAAAGGAATTGGATTGGATTGATGCAGAAATTTCAGCCATTTGGAACATGCGTGGAGCATTTCCTGGTATGGGGCCGGTCCTTAGTGCACTAAACGTAGAAGATGGCAATACCATCGCATGGGAGATTGAAAAGCATATCATTCAGAAAGATGGCAACCTTTTACAGACCAATCCTTGGACAATATTTGAGGAAAGTATTGCAGAGCCAGAGAAGTACATAAAGACAAGAGGGGCTAAACTCTTTAATGCAACTGCTCAAAGAATTTGGAAAGGCAAGCCTGGAAAGAAGAAAGAGTTTTATAAACAACTTAGTCGTTGCCAACTAAATAATGATCAAGCTAACTTTATACTTACAAAACATGCTGAATTAGTCGGTTCGATACAGGAGATAATCGAGAATCTATACTTGCTTTATGAAAAGACCAGGTTTGAAGGATACGGAATTTCTTTTCGCCAGATCGACAAAGCACTGCTTCCACCGGAAAAAATTCAATTAGCATTTCCGTTAACAAAAGAATCTGCTTTAAAAGACCGTTTAGATGAAAGAAGAGTAAGAGCATTTACAATTTTCATTTTGGAGGAAGCTGCAGCCGAAGGCCATTCTTTATTGCCCTTTGATGAGGTGTTGGAGAGAATGAAAGCTAAAGCAATGGATGAGCCATTTCCAATTGATGAAGATATTTTAACTACACAATCAGAGGAAGATTTTTTTGTTGAAGAAGTAACCTCAATTCTACCAAGTAAAACGAATCCTACTCTATTTCTTAAACTACAGAGAATAGCTGAATTAAAGGACATAATCAGGCAGCGTTTGAATATTGGGCAGGTTTTAACAAAGCCGTATAACATTGAAAAGGACTGGTTAAAACTCATAAATAGTCATAAGAAGTTTCCCGCTTTGGATACCCATAGCCCCGATTATATAGATGAAATAACAGCTAGGAACGAAAAAGCGGAAGCTTTGAATGTCTTGACGAATTACAGGTTTTCAGTATTAATTGGCCCGGCCGGCTCGGGAAAAACATCACTGCTAGAAATTTTTGAGAAACAGGATGAAATTGTTCGTGGTGGAGTATTGAAATTGGCTCCAACAGGTAAAGCGAGGGTTAAATTAGGCCATGACGCAAAAACAATTGCTCAGTTTCTTTATCCTGACAGGTATAACCCAATGACTGGTACTTATTTCATTAATGAGGAAGCAGGAAAATATTCATCAGCAAAAAATATCATCATAGATGAGGCGTCAATGCTTACCGAGGAACAACTGGCTGCTTTGTTTGACGCTTTGGGGCCAGTTGACAGAATTATTTTAGTAGGTGATTATAGGCAATTACCCCCAATTGGGACAGGTAGACCTTTTGTTGATATTGTGAATGAGATTAAACCGAAAGTATTTGTAAAGGAGAACATTTTTTCTGGTGCTGCATATGCAGAATTAAGAAAAATTAGACGGCAGAGCAATACAGGCGATTTTCGCTGGGATGTCGTACTAAGTCGTTGTTTCAGCGATGAGCCTACTAAGGAAGACTTAGAGGCATTTCATGCGATAGCATCCGGATCAATAAAATCGGACCATATCCGGTTAGCAAAATGGTACGAGAGTAAAGATTTCAGAGAGCTTTTTGAACAAATTATCGCAGAGGAACTTCCTTTAGACAAAAACGATATCATTAAATCATTTAACAGAAAGATTGGAGCGAAGGATTTTGGCGACTACCAGTACTTTAATTATGATTATGCAGAAAAGGAAATTGAGAAATGGCAGGTTATTTCTCCGGTAAACGGCTATGGTTACGGCGTGAAGGAGGTGAACAAATTCTTTCAAACTACGTACCGGAAACCTTTCATTAATTTGGCTTTAAACATTCAACCAGAGAATTCTAATTATTTCCAAAAACGAAAAGTTGCAAAACCCAAAGGAAATGACAATATTGTTTATGGAGATAAAGTCATTAATTTAAGGAATACGCGTTGGGAAAACTGGCAGAAGATAAAACCTTCTGAAAAGAAAACCGAAGCATTAAATTATATCGCTAATGGTGAAATCGGTATTATTACGGGAGAGTTTCGAGGTAAAGATAACGATCGCAAGGGCGAGCCTAACGTTGAAATTTCATTCTCTACTCAGCCTAGCTATAGCTATGTCTTTTGGCCCGACCAATTTGGCGAAGAGGGAAAGTATTCTTTGGAATTAGCTTACGCAATAACGGTACATAAATCTCAGGGTAGTGGTTTTGAAAAGGTTTTTTTTATAATGCCTTCCAAAGGGGCATTATTAAGTCGTGAGCTACTTTATACTGCTTTAACAAGGCAGGAAAAGAAGATTATCATTTTGCATCAAGGCGACTTTAAAGATTTCCTTCGCTTAGCCTCAACAGATGCATCTTCCACTGCAAGAAGATTCACGGATCTTTTCCATTTACCTCAAGTGAAGCAGTTGAAACAGAAATGGTATGATGCAAGGTATGTAAACATAAGCGAGAGAGGAGAACCAATGTTGAGCAAAAATGAAGTGATCATTGCTAATTGTCTGAATAAATATAAAAGACAAATTACGTATGCTTATGAAGATAAATTGAAACTGGATATTTCAACGAGGATTATAAAACCTGATTTCACGATTGACAATCTTTCAACTGGTAAGCGTTTCTATTGGGAGCACTTAGGGATGATGACAAAAACGAATTACAGAGAGAAATGGCTGAAGAAATTAGAAAGCTATTTGAAAGACGGTTTTGTTTTACATACAGAAGCTAAGGAAGGTGACGAAAAAATATTAATTATTACGGAAGAAAATCCCAATGGCGGAATAAATTCTCATGATATTGATCTTACCGTAAGAAGATATATACTTGAAACCTAAAAAATCACTTTTAAGTTTTAGGCAATTCCAGTTATAATTATAATTGGATTCCTTTTTAAGTTACTTACCTAAAGTGTCTCTATGTTAAATAGTTCCAGGATATTCTTTCTTTTCAATATTTGAAACAACCTCCAACTTTGCTAAGGCACTGCTTTCTATGGGTAAACGTTTTAAAGGAGAGTCAGATGAGTATGGTACTTGGCCTGATGGTACAACGAGAGAGGTTTGTTTTAGATGTACTTCCTGATCGTCAAAAAATATATGAGCACCGAATGCTTTTAAAACCTTATCTTTTGAGAGTCCCCCTAGAAAATAGGCTTCATCAACATATACGCCCCATTTTCTTAGCGTTTTAATGACGCGCATGTGAGAAGGCGCATTTCGTGCAGTAACAATTGCTAATCTCAAAGGCGAAAGTTCAATGGAAGTAGGAAGCTCCTCTTGAATCTTTGATAATTTGATTAATAATTTTGCAAATGGGCCTTCATTCAATGGCTCATCTTCATGCTCTTGTTCATATTTATGAAAGGCATCCATACCTTCGGTCTTATAGCGATGCTCTGACTCGTCTGAAAACAAAACAGCATCGGCATCAAAGGCAATTTTAACACGATTGTCAGTTGGATTAAACGATGTTGGTGGAGCGTAAATAAAAGCCGCAGCGCATTCTTTTGAATCAATTACCGTTTGAACATCTTTCTCATCCTTACTTAGGAATAAATCTATGTCAAAAGCATCTATATACGGAGCAAGCGGCTCGCCTCCACTAAAAGCCATTCTTGTTATATCAAGATCATGCCTTCTTACAGAATTCATTATACGTACGCCAGTTTCAGGACTATTCCTTGACATAACAACGACCTCTACGATTCTTTTTTTAGCATCTTGATTAAGGTGCAATAAGCTTTGTACTAAATGGAAAGCTGTACCAGGCTCAAGTAGGTCGTTTTCATGTTCTAATTGAAACTTACAGTATCCTTTAATCCCTTGTTCGTCAAATATTTGGTTTTCAGTTTCCAAATTAAATAACGAACGGCTGGAAACGCCTATTACTAAAATTTGAGAAAGATCTAACGGCATTATTTCTAATTTAGAAGCGCAGTATTATCTTAACTTGTCATTTCTTCTTATCTGACAGCATCTTCTCCAATAACGCAATCTTCTCATCTTTTTCTTTTAAAAGAGCAGCATTTAACTTCTTTATGTCCTCCATTGCCTCGATGTACTTATCCATAGGATTAAATGTACAGTTAAAATAGTCGCGGCCAAAGTGAGTAGAGTTTGCAGTGGCCCCTTCATAATTATGCTGAATATTATAAATAGCCGCCTCCTCATTAAAGTTCTTAATAGCATCTATCGGCACCTTTAGCGTCTTGGCAATCAATTCCAACTGCTCCGGCTCAATGGTTTCTTTGGTTTCCAATAAAGAAACACTCTGTTGGCTGATATTGAGGGCATCAGCCAATACATCCTGTTTAACATGCAGGATTTCTCTAAGGCGTTTTACCGCGCGTCCTTGATGTACTTTTTCAGGCATACTGGTAATTGTCATAGTCACAAAGATATTGAAAACTAATAATTTGGTATCCTACTTCATCCGGGCTGGTGAGATACCAAGGGTTATTCCCGGTTAACTACCCGGTAAAATACAACTATTTTTTGTTAATGCACAGGCTTGCTTGGTGGGCTACGGTTACCGGGGATGGTAATTTACCACACGAATCAGGTATCTAACAGCCGCCAGTAGTGCAATACGCTACCGGAACTGTTATGGACAACCATCTCCCTTAACACCATTAAACTAGCCATTTATGCCAATCTCATTTGAAAACAACATTATTACCCCATTGCCCCCGGCTGCCTTAGCTCAAAAAAACGCCCCACAGACTATAGAACTGTTCCTCGGTATGTTTGCCCATGAGCTACGCACACAGGTAGCCGGTACTGTACAGGTCTGCAGGTATATCCGCGAAGGCAGCAAGTCAGAGGCCTTCTTTCAGGCGTTGGAAACGACAACCCTTGATACCTTACATATATTGGACAATATGCTTGCTACCGTAAAATTCCATAACGGTAAACTGGATATTACACCTGCCTACTGCCAGATTGATTTCCGGTCATGGATAACACCGTTCATTCGCCAACAAGAAAGGACTGCGGCCCTGCAACAAAAGGATATTTGCCTTATACTGCATCCCTCGCTGGAAAATGCACAGGTTGCCACAGATCCTGTAAAACTTGGGCAGATACTGCAAAACCTGCTCTCCAATGCTCTTAAATACAGCCATCCCGGCACTGTTATTACCGTAAAATGTAGTCTGGAAGGTAACGTAATCACTATGCAGGTTATCAATCAGGGAATGGAAATCCCACCGGAAAAAGCCAGCCGCTTATTTATTCCATACGAAAGGTTAGACAATGGCCTGGCAGGCACGGGGCTAGGGCTGTTTCTCAGCGCGCAGTATGCACACGCTTTGGGCGGTGCTCTTGCTGTACAAAGTGAACAGGGAAATACCGTTTTTACGTTAACCCTTCCCGTTTATAGCTAAACCGACCTCTAAACAACCTAAAAAGTACCTATGCGCACACATTTACCCCATCTTTCCAAACAGCAGGTCATACAACTGGCAAAGCTGATAGAGAAAATCCTGCATGTTCTGCAACCAGAATTGATCTGGTGCTTAGGCACCCGTACTACCATTATGCAGGATTGGAGTTGCTTCTGGCCGGGGGAAGGTTATCAGGAAATGATATTCCCGACAACATTTGACTTGCTGATCCTAACCACAGATACAGAAAAACGACCGGAATACGAGCTTGTCCAGTTAATAGAACAGCAAGCGGCATCATTGCCATGTGAAATCACCTGTATGGTTCAGAAGTATGCAGCATTTATGGATGGCTTGTCTATCGGTTATCGTTTTGACACTACCGTTTACCGTAAAGCGGTACCTGTTTACAGCAGCGGAAGGCCATTCACAGCAGAACTGCCCGTTGAACCAACGAAAGAAGAGATTAAAATCCGGATTACCACCCAATGGAACCGGTGTTTCACTACTGCCAAACGGTTTTTCAAGACAGCCACTGATTGCCAGCAGGAGAACTGGCCGGAGCAGGCAGTATTTAACCTGCATCAGGCAGCACAACATACCTGCATGGCCATATTAAGAGGAATCACGGGATACCGGTCAACCACCCATAATCTTTCCCGCTTACTGGCCCTGATTGACAACTTCAGTATGGAACCGTCTGTTATTTTTCCCCGATTGACAAGGGAAGAAACAGAACTATTCAACCTGTTAAACAAGGCTTATTCGGATGCCCGTTATAAAGAAGATTATACTGTACCTGCTGAAAAGGCTGCTATCCTCATAGACAGAATAAAGGAATTAATGTCCGTAGCCGAATCCCTTTACCAGACAAAGCTACAAGAACTTGATAAAGGCCAACCAATTGTATTCCCTATAACAACTACACATGAGACAACAGCCTAACCGCCCCTCTGGAAATCCCGATAGATCAGGGCCAAGCATAACAATGGAGGTTTTGCTGCCAGCAAAATTCCAAATAGCTTGCAAACAAATGGGAGTGGATGAGCAGGAAGCTATCCAGTTCTGGATAGATCATATCCTAATAGTCTCCTATGTATTAAACGAGGAAGAAGATATTTATTCTTTAGCTACATCGGTGTTTGCTGCCTATACGCATACAATTCACATTACGGCGATCCCGGATAAGGTTAAAAGAGAGATATGTATATACTATACCCAACAGACAATCGCGCTGATAAGTGAGGCAGATCATACAAAGAGCTATATAGCCCTGATAAAAGAATGGTATCAGCGACTGCATAAGCATAATAAACGGCAATAAATATTTATATGAAAAAGCGACTTACCCTGCGCCACACACACGACAGCTATATTCTTACGGAAATCACCCAGTGTACCTTACAGGCATTGGTACAGTTTTACGTTGACCACGTATCGGTAAACGATTTTCTGCATACCAATGATCCTGTAATCGTAAAAGCCACAAAGGTATTCTTGTCCTTCACAAAAGAGGAAGAAAGGAACAAGCCGGGATAAGCTACCCGTCAAATAAGGGAGGGGGAATTATTACCGGTTTTTATTATATTAGTAGCATGCCTAAGAAAGAAACTCCCTTAAACCCACCCCGCAACCATGTTGCCCTGCTTCTGGTACAAAAATTCCAGCATGACTACGAGGCAATAATGGAGCACTACACCTTATTGCAACAACTGGAAATTTCCGAACACCTGCTAAGTATTGTCCAATTGGCCCGGCAAGAGGGTGTTCATAGTGATCAATTCTGGCATCAGTACAAAGCAAAGGATTTAGCGTTACTCAAACGCTATGGCAAAACCCTTAAACCTTATGTGAGTAAGAGCTTTCACGCTTATTTTTATGATAATACCGTATTGGCAGAAAAAGAAATTTATTCCTGTGAGGTATACAACAGCTTACCTGGAGCTGAACAATCCTTATCCGCAGATGAAAACAGTCAATTTCTCCAGCTCTGTCAAAACGTGCTGGATTCGGCCATTCATTTTCTTTACCTGCAAAAGGAGCCGGAGGGGCTTTACATAGAAGCTGTAACTGCACCTGCTACAGAAGAACCGAATAAAGAGGCGACCCGCTACCGGCAATTGCTCACCTTATATTACCTGCTCAAAGCAGGCTTCCAGACAGAACACCGGGATAATGGCAATATCAGTGATGTAGTTAGGCTGGCACATCTGCTAACAGGGATAAAGTTTACCACCCTGCAAAATTCAGACATCTATAAGAAATACGCTAAAATACCCGATCACAAAGCAGGCGCACAGTTGCTGGCAGACCTTCAATACATTCGACCTTACTTTACGGTTCTTCACCTGGACAGTGCTGTTGCCCTTATAGATGAAGATATCCGGCAGCATGCTAAACGGATCAGGAAATAACTGCTACTGCTTACCGTTAATACAAACAGCTTGCCGTTAAACGGTCTCCTCACTTGAAGTCTACTAACTACATTTAAAACATAGGTATCCCTATAGGGGGATACCAGCCTTCTTGCTATTCTCATCTTTGCATACAGAACGGCAAACGTAAAAATGACTTCCGTTTACCGGTAAACCCAACCTGTATGTCAACAATAACACCTGACTCAAAACAAGCACCACCTGATCCAACAGCAGCAAAGGAAAAGGCAGCAAAAACTCCTATAGCTCCGCAGGACCTGTTAAACCGCCTATCTGGTGTACTACCTACAGAAAAGGAGGGATTACAACAATGGTATAAGTTATTGGCTCATCCGTTGATCGTTATAGCGAGCCTCTGTCTGCTGGCTTATTGGTTATATACACAAAAGTATCAGGCATCGCCAACCCAGAGCCCTGAAAAAGCAAGGCTGAAAAAACAGGTAAAGAAGTGGAAGAAGCGGTACAAACAAAACCATCACAATAGTATTAGCGATAATCGGCATACTGTAAACGGTATATCCCTGATGGATTAAGAACTTAAAACACATCACCATGCAAAGTGCTAACAAACCGGCTACAACCAGTTCACACACTATTCCTATTGATGTTTTAGTGGACATCATTCGCATCCTGCTCAATAACCATTTAAACTGGCAGGTAGAAGGCATCAATGAGCAGGAAGGCACCCTGCTGGTACAAATCAGCCAACAACAGGGTAACCCTAAACACCAGAAAGCCTTACAAAACATCATTGGCATATTGGGTGATTACAATTACTACTTTAAGGGCAGTCCACAGGATGAAGCCCTCGACTATTAACAATATCGTTTACCGTTAAACTGAAATCAATGACTACCACCTGTCAATACTGTGGCACGCCGATGCAAGCCTTACGAAGCACCCGTAAATATTGTAGTGATACCTGCAAGCAGTTAGCATTTTACAAACGGAACGGATTGGTATTAGCCGATGCAGAAACTAATACTTTAACAGGTAATGAACCAGCAGTTTTGCAGGCAGAAGCCAAAACAAATGCAGATAAACCAGATTATATGGTAAGGCAACAAGACCAGCCCTATCAGCAGGTATATTCCCGGCTACTGGAAGCGGTACAGGAATGCCTGGATAGTAATAACTACACATTTATATTTGAAAACCCAGAGCAATATTGGGGAACCTATGCCATACAGCCAGTAAAATGGGTAAGCCTTCGATTGCGCTGCCTGTTGGAAAATATGCTTCGTTTAAGCAATATGCCTTCTATACCCAACGAAACATTAGTTCTTTTACGGGATTCGTTTGCTGATATGGCGGCGGCAAGTCCTTACCGGCAACTGCATGCTGATTATCCCTACACCGCGCTGGCAAAAGACATCATACACAACCTTGACCGCATTGTTCATAACGTTAAACCGAAAGGCTATACCCGCTTTCGTTTAACGCTTAGCCGTAAAGCATCCCTCATTGCCTGTCGTTTTGCGCTGGCAGCTATGGTGCCGCTAGTAAAGTTCCGTGAACTCAACTTTTCAGAATAATTATCTCTAAATCTCTAAACCCAATTATTGTATGTTAACTGTTATTACAAAACGCAAATTACACGTTCCTGTAGATGTGCTGATCCGGGTAGCCGATGTGTTACTGGAAAACGATATCACCAATACTATTACAGGCACAGATGAAGATGAGGGCCACATCACTATTGAAGTGGAATACGAAAAAGAGCAGCGGGATGCCATTCATGAAGCCGAAGACATTATCTCGGACTACCATGAAAATGAAGAAGACGAGGATGATGACGAAGACGATGAAGATTAACACCTATCTTACCACCACCACTGCAAGATTACTCGTAGTGGTGATTTTCTTTACACAAAAACTAAAGCCCTAATCTTACACCTGTGAAAGGTAAATTCCAATACTAAACCATACAATATGATATAACGTGACGATCTACTAATCATGCGAGCAATTGCACTCTGTTTTAAACCCTTCCTAAAACCAGAAGAAGCGCTGATTTATTGTAACCTTGGCTGAACGCAATTTGCTAAGAACTGTGAAGAATATGGGGTTTACAAAACCAATAGTGGTTATTACAGGAAAGAAGATATAGACAAGAAGTTGTCCGGTGAAACAGCGGCAGTGCAGGCTGCAACCCCGCAGATCAAACTAAGAGCTGCATAGTAAAACAGGGCTATTCATCATCGAATAGCCCTGTTGCTTTAGCCTAAAGGAAACCCTCAATATTAAAAGAAGGCAAGTGACTGATCGCCTCCGACTGATCTTTGGGCTTATGCCTTTTGTAAGTCTGTTGTACCTGCCTTGTAGTGGTATGCCCCATGAGATACGCGATAGTCACATCATCCACATTCTTATCCTTTAGAAGAATAGAGAAACTTAACCGGGCGCAAGACCATGTTACGTATTTATTCACGCCAGCCCGTTTAATCCATTCTCCTAACACCTTATTGGCACCATTAGCTGTAGGCAGGCTGAATACTTTATTGGTAGAAATTGTCTTACCTAGCGGCAGTTGTTTAACCTCTTCCAAAATAGCAAGGGCTATAGGGTGCAGGGTAAGCACTACAGGCTTGCCGGTTTTCTGCTGTATGATCCTTGTAATTAATGTACCACCTTGTAAATCCTGCCATTCCAGCCTTTTCACATCCACCCATCTCAGCCCGGTATAGCAACTAAATAAAAAGGCCAGCTTCACTTGCTGGTTAAAACAGGGTGTGTTAAGTAAAGCAATATATTCCTCTGATTCCAGGTGTTCCTTCAACGCAGCGCTAGGATTGCGCACAGCCGGAATATCCTCTGTCGGGTTATTCCTGAAATATCCATCCTTCGTAGCAGCTTTCACAACCCATTTGAAACGTGCATAATAGTTGGCCGGAGTTTCGCCAGTCAATGTATCCAACAAATGCCGCCGGAACCGTTTACAAAAATTCTCCGTAATATCTACCGGTGAGATAAAATCACTTTTGATATAAGCCTTAAACTTGGTAAGATAGCAGGCCAGATGCCGGTTGCCTTCCCGTTTATTTAATTTGATATAATCCTCAAAATACTCAACAAAATTTGCCTTGAATTTATGAGCAGGGATAACCGGTGTACCAACCGCCTGCTGTTCGATAGTTAACTGGCTCTTTTTAGTCTCCAGTATCTTCAGCGCTTCTTTGTTGAAGTTCTTTTGAATCTGGTTTTGCGGGTTAGCATAAATAAATACGCCGGTAGAAGGTCGCTGTCCGGGGCCACGACCTAAATCATAAAAGAAATAGATCTTATCTCCTTTCTTATTGAGCTTTTCTCCAATGTTCATAGGGTTTCATTTTTAAAGGTTACGGGAGAGAAGCCCAATGAGTATGCCATGCCAACAATAAAAACAAGGTAGCTAAAGCAAGCTACCATCCGGTGAAAGTTTCTGAAAGAAAGCGGGAATAACAATCTTGAAAATAATTTTAAAAACCATCCTGCACAAAATGGCAGAACAGCCATATAGGCTTGGGCTTCACTGCCAGCAGCGAGTGTCATAGTGAGTGTCAAACCGGGTGTCAAATATGCCTTTTTAACCTGATTTTGATGCAAAAATCTCTTGGTTAGATTCCGGTTGTGTTCCGGTGGAGTGCCTGCAATTCTGAGTGTCATTGCGAGTGTCATTTGAGTGTCGTAAATAGTGGGAAAAAGGCCTAAAAAGCATGAAAAACCGACACTCGCGAAAATAAAAAAGCCTTACAAATCAATGACTTGTAAGGCTTATAAGTGCCCAGAACAGGAATCGAACCTGCACATCCTTGCGAATACAAGATTTTGAGTCTAGCGCGTCTACCAATTCCGCCATCTGGGCAATAAAACAAGAACTATTTCTTTTGTTTCGGGCTGCAAGTATAGAACAGTTTTTTTAATTATTCAATTTTTTTTTGTCGGAACATAAAAAAAGGTTCTAAGAACAGGTAATTGCAATTGAATTTATGTAATGCAAGCAGCGAGAAATTGAAATCATCCCTAAAGCCTTTACGCTGGCTTTAGGGAATGAAATTATTTATCCAATGTTGCAATTACAGCTTCGGTGACACCGGTACTTGAAAAACCTCCGTCATGGAAGATGTTTTGCATTGTAATCATGCGTGTGTAGTCGGAGAACAGCGTGACTGCAAATTCGGCACAGTTGTCGGCAGTTGCATTTCCGAGCGGCGACATTTTCTCCGCAAAAGTGGTAAAACCATCAAATCCGCTGATGCCTTGTCCGGCTGTGGTATAAGTGGGAGATTGGGAGATAGTATTGATACGAACTTTTTTCTTCATTCCATATTTATAGCCAAAGCTTCTTGTGATACTTTCCAGCATAGCTTTAATATCTGCCATCTCGTTATAATTAGGAAATGCCAGATGTGCTGCAATGAAGGATAAAGCTACAACTGAGCCCCATTCATTGATAGCATCGAGCTTATATGCTGTTTGTAGTATTTTGTGAAAACTAATAGCTGAAATATCTACTGATTTCTGCATGAAATCATAATTCAGATTCGTATATTCGTTGCCTTTACGAAGGTTTACACTCATACCAATCGAGTGTAAAATAAAATCTACTCCACCTTTGAAATGCTCTTTTGTTTTGATGAAAAGATTTTCAATGTCTTCCAGATTGGTGACATCGGCAGGAATAACAGGTGCATTGCATTGTGCGGCAAGTTGATTGATTTCTCCCATTCTGATAGCAAAGGGAGCATTTGTGAGCACGATTTCTGCTCCTTCTTCAACGCAACGAAGTGCAGTTCGCCAGGCTATAGATTTTTCATCCAGTGCGCCAAAAATAATTCCTTTTTTACCTTTTAATAAGTTGTGAGACATGATTAAGGTTTGAAGTTAAGATTTGATTGCTACTGGTGTTAAATGTATATCAATTTGCTATACGGAAATAGATGGAATTAGTATTTTAACATTTTGTAGATGTTATAAAGTGAATGGTTCAGATAAGTTCCATGCATCAGAAATACTGATAGTATGTTGATCGGGTTGATTAAGATTTACGACAACCTGGTTACCATTTATATTACTGATTGCTTTCTCCCAACCATGAAAGCGAAAGGATTCGTAAAAACCAGCAACATCTCCATTACAACAGAACCCGATAAAATCTGTATACCCGATTTCCATATTCTCCCATTCCTTAGTATCTGGTGTAAAATAAAATACGCTTCCAATTCCTTCCTGGCCTTCCAACCCCCCTGTATTAATGGCAAAGAAACCTCCAAGAATGTCATCTGCTATTAAGAGAAACAAAGGTTCATCTCCTTCATGTATATACGATTTTCCGATATTCCAGTCGGGAAGGCTACGATCCAGTTCCGGGCATCCCGATCCCAGTATTCTTATCCATCCATGATCCGCCAATATTCCTCCTGTTTCAAAAATTACAGCACCAATAGGAGAACGGGTACTCAATTGTGCTGAGTACAGCGACTTAGCTGCCCGCTCTTCATTTTTTGGCAAAATAGTGATAGGGTTACTGGCAGAATGGAGTAGGTTTTGCAGGTTTTTCCAGCTACTTTCTTTCGTATTTATAAGTTCAGCGAGTGATTTCATCCATGCAAAGTAGGGATTTTTTCCTCGCAGAGCCGCAAAGATTAATATTAAGAAGCAAAGGATTTTTTTTAAGGATTTAAGGATTGAAGCGAATGCTTTAGGAACTTCTAATTGGTTTCAACAATAACAGAAACCTGTCAGCAGCTTTTAAAACACTCCTTTCTATCTCTAAATCTTAAAAAAAATCCTTTGCTTCTTAATATTAATCTTTGCTTCTCTGCGAGAAACTATATTTCCCCTTTCTTTAGTTGTGTTACGGCATAGTCAACAGCTCTTGCTGTCAAGGCCATATATGTTAAAGAGGGGTTTTGGGTAGAAGTAGAGGTCATACATGCTCCATCTGTTACAAAAACATTTTTACAGAGGTGCATCTGATTCCACTTATTTAATATAGATGTTTTTGGATCATTACCCATTCTGGCTCCGCCCATTTCGTGAATATCGAGCCCTGGTGCTTGTTTGGAGTCGCCTGTGCTGATATTTGTAAATCCGGCTTTGGTATACATTTCCGTCATTTGCTCAAAGAAGTCTTTCAGCATTTTTTCATCATTATCGTCATATGCTACATCGATATTGATAATAGGAATGCCCCATTCGTCTTTATGTTGTGAGTCGAGCGTAATTGTATTGGATTCTTTGGGAATGGTTTCTCCCATCATATGGGAACCAACATACCAGCCATCTACTTCGCTGTTGAACAGTTGATCTTTCAATGATTTTCCGAAGCCATCCGTATTGGTATGGGAGCCACGGCCAGCACCAAATCCGGCGGCATATCCTCTCAGGAAGTCAGTTTCCTGTTTCTTTACATTCCTGAATCGTGGGATATACGCACTGGTAGGGCGTCTGCCATCTGTAGTACTATCTTTAAAACCTTCGTATTGTGCAGAGATATGACCTCTGTAGTTATGGAAGGCAAAGTATTTACCAAGTATACCGCTATCGTTGCCCAGTCCATTCGGGAAACGGTGGGAGGTAGAGTTCAGCAGTATAAGATTTGTATTGACTGCAGCTGCATTTACAAAAATTACATTGGCATAGAACTCGATCATTTCCTTGGTGTTGGTATCAATTACTCTTACGCCGGAAGCTTTGCCTTTTTGTTCGTCGTAGATAATAGAGTGTACAACGGAGAATGGGCGAAGTGTTAGATTCCCGGTTTTTTCGGCCCATGGAAGGGTAGAAGAGTTACTGCTGAAGTAGCCGCCAAATGGACAACCACGTTGACACATATCTCTTTTCTGGCATTGTCCACGACCCTGATCCAGGTGAATTTGCTGGGGTTGGGTGACATGGGCGCAACGGGCATATATAACCTGTCTGTCGTTGTAATTCTTCTTAACAGCGTCCTGGAAGTAGTTTTCCACGCAGTTGAGGTCCATGGCCGGAAGGAATTCACCATCTGGTAGCTGTGGTAATCCATCCTTATTTCCGGAGATTCCTACAAATTTCTCTACATAGCTATACCATGGCGCAATGTCTTTATATCTGATAGGCCAGTCGACTGCAAAGCCGTCACGAGCGGGTCCTTCAAAGTCGAAATCGCTCCACCGTTGAGTCTGGCGAGCCCACATGAGTGATTTACCGCCTACCTGGTATCCTCTGATCCAGTCGAATGGTTTGGGTTGGCCATATGGGTGGTCGTTATCTTTTACGAAGAAGTGTTGTGCATCTTCTCTGTAAGCATAACATCTGCTGATTACGGGATTGGCATCTTTAATTTCCTGGGGTATCTGACCACGATGGGGGAATTCCCATGGAAACTTGGTAGTGGTTGGGTAATCTTTTATGTGTTTTACATCCCGGCCTCTTTCCAGTACCAGGGTTTTGAGACCTTTTTCAGTAAATTCTTTAGCAGCCCAGCCGCCACTGATCCCAGAGCCGATAACGATGGCATCGAAAGTACGGTTTTGAGCGCTTTTATTATTGATACTCATAATTATTAAAAGTTAGGCAGTCGTTCAGTTAAGAAAGTTTCCGTGGTTGTGGTGTATAAGGAACACAACCTTTATAGCGTCCTGGCACCAGTTCGTAAACATTTACTTTGGTGAGGAAGTACTCTGAAGAGGTATATGCCTGGATAGTAAGGCGTTTGGTTGCTTTGTAAAAGTAGAACAGATCATCCTTATCATCTTTGATAGCTTCTAAAGATGTTACCAGGGCATCTCTTTTGTCCTGACTACTTTCAAGAAATGATTGCCCATTCATTTTCTTGCTGGCAGCATCAAAGGCTTTGAAGCCATTCATCCATCTTTCCTGATCTTCCTTTTTGTAGCAATCATCCAGCATCAGAAGGGTAAAAAGGTGTGCTCCCAGTTCTTTGGCGCCCGGTGTGCTGGTAGGTGGAATAATGGTGTTTACTAATTCGGCTAGAGTTTTTTCCTGGTCACCGTCGATTTTCAGATGTTTTAAGGTCATCGACGTGCGGGTAGTCTTTTGTAGGCAGGAGGGAAGAATGGCCAGTCCTGCAGATACAAAGAGCAATTGTTTTATCGCTGATCTTCTGTTCACTGCCATGGATTGATGTTTAGAGTAATAATACGGGAATTATATTGCATTACTAAAGTTTGCTAAAACGTTTTAAATAAGCAATAAATATAAAAAATCTCTGCATTTTCGCAGCGGGTCGGTATGAAAAGGATAGAAGAGTAGTAGAAATGGTTGAAAAAGTATAGTAATTTGACAGATTATGAGTGATATAGGAGGTTGACCTTTTTAAATAATGAATGGGAATATTAATTTTGCAGTATCAACCGATGGGGTACGTTATGATCCACGTATGAGAGGGCCGACAGATAAATTAGCGTATCTCTAAAAAATGTTTACTTTTGATAAAAAATTTCGTTTACATAATTAATCTATGAAAACAGACTCCTTAGCCAATAAAGTGTACGTAGAACTGCGCCGTAAGATTCTTTCTAACCAACTGGTGCCGGGAATGCGCCTGAAGGAAGATGTATGGGCCAAAAAGATGGAAGTTAGCCGCATGGCGGTTAGAGAAGCGCTTACCCGTTTGCTGGGCGAAAACCTGGTGATCTTCGGGGAGAAGGGAGGCTATTTTGTAAAGACCATGAACGAGGAGGATATTAAACAGATCCGCCAGTTACGTGAGTTGCTGGAGCTGGGCGCTTTGCGTTTAGCTGTGTTGCATTGCAGTGAAGAACACATTAATGCATTGGAGCGTATTTGTGAGGATTTCAGCAGTATGGTAAAGAATGGTTACCTGGGTGGTGCTTGCGAAGCAGATGTAAAATTCCATGAAACGCTGGTTGCCAGCGCTGTTAATCCTAAGCTGATGGAGCTCTATCAGTTTAGCAATATTCCGCTGTTTCATATGAAATTAGGTAAGATGTTGCAGATGGACGACTATGCACAGACCGATGATGAACATCGTCAGATTGTTAATGCCCTTAAACTTAGAGATTTGAAAATGGCTGAAGAGGCCCTGATAAAGCATTTGGTAAGAGGTGAACTCACTACGTTGGAAATTGACTGACCCATAATTTCTGGTTATCCCACCCCGCGTAATAATTTCTTCACGATTTCTTAAAAAAGATTTTTTTGTTTACAAAACAACATTATATTTGTAAACATAACAATCAACATACCTATTGATGAAGTTTAGCCTGTAAACGGTTGTCATGTGAATGCTAGCTTTACAATCTAATACAATCTAAGCCTTTTTCCGGAGAACACCGGTATCTACGCAGTTGTGCCGAACAATTGAACAGGATACCTATGCCCGTTAACGTTAGGTTTTTGCCCATTGATTTGCGCTCCACTAAAGCAAAATTTGTAAACAAAATTACGGAGATGCATATTAGTATATCCGTGCACGTAGGAAAACTGTTGACAGGTTCACACCCGTCAACTACAAACAAGCTGTAAAAAGGACAAATAAATCCTGTGCAGACAGGATGAACGACACAACGATTAATTATTTAATCAGGGTCAGAGTCAGGGACAGACATTATCTAACCATTTTATCTACCAACGTATTATGAAAGGCAAACACCTTCACCTTTTCGCATGGTTGCTCACAATTGCCATCACTCTCTGCAAACCACTCCATGTGTTTGCACAGGAGGCGCAGGAAATCAAGGGTACTGTATTGGATGCTCAGACACAAACACCACTTCCCGGTGTAACCGTAATGGTTAAAGGGGGTAAAACAGGTGCCGCTACCGACGCCAAAGGTCAATTCTCCCTGCGCGCCACTGCTGCCGATATTCTAACCTTTTCTTTTGTAGGATATGATAAAGCCGAACAAGCTGTCGGAAGTAGTAAACATATCAATATCTCTCTACAATTATCAAAAACTACCTTAAATGAAACAGTGGTAATCGGTTACGGTACCGTTAAAAAGAGTTCCGTTACCGCCGCTGTTGCAAAAGTGGAAAACACAAACCTGGACCAAATGCCTGCCGGTCGCCCGGAAGCCGCCCTGGTTGGTCGTTTGGCCGGTGTAAACATTTCTCAGGCAAGAAGTCAGCCTGGCCAGGCTCCGAACATTCGTATCCGCGGTGCCGGTTCTATCAGTGCCGGTAACGAACCTCTGGTTGTAATTGATGGAGTACCAGGTGGTAATCTCGGTAACATCAATATGAACGATGTTCAATCGATCGAAGTATTGAAAGACGCTTCTTCTGCCGCTATCTACGGTTCTCGTGCCGCCGGTGGCGTTATCATGGTTACCATGAAAAAAGGTACTGCCGGTAAAACTAAATTCAACTTCAACGGCTATGCCGGTGTGTCTAAAGCCATGGGCCATAACGACTGGATCACCGGTAAAGAGTATTACGACTACGCCGTGAAATTCCAAAACAGAGAATTTGCCTGGGCTGGTGGCGATCCTTCTCTCCCTGTTTGGGGTGATGCAAGAAGACCTGTTGCTTACCAGGTTAACGATACCATCAATTCTGCAAACCCTGTAATCTGGCAGGATGCAGTACTGGAAACAGCTCCTATTCAAAGCTACAATCTCTCCGCAAGTGGAGGTACCGATAAGGTTACCTACTACGTTGCCGGTACCTATAAAGATGAAAAAGGAACTTTACGCAATACCTGGTTCAAAACATATGGTCTGCGTGCCAACGTCGACGTTAAAGCAAGCAAACTGGTTGAACTGGGCTTTATGCTGACTCCTTCCTATTCCAAACTTCGCTCTCCTTCCGTTGATATAGCCAATTTCTCCAAGTACCCAAGTTTCGTGCAAACCCGCCGTGCCGATGGTTCTTATCCAAAAGCACGCGACTACTGGGGCGCAGTGGTAAGTGGACAATTAAATCCACTTGCAACACTTGATGGTACTGAATACTATGGTTCAACTTTTGCCAACATCAGTGATATGTACCTCAAACTGAATCTTGCTAAAGGTTTAAGCTTGAGATCTTCCGTAGGAACTAACATCGCCTACAATACCAACGATAAGTATCAGACTTCATGGGGTAATGCTGCAGGATCTACCGGTAGCCAGATCAAGTCTAATACTATTAATGTTATCAATGAAAACGTGTTAAGCTATAATACCACTTTCGAAGGTGGACATGACCTCTCCGCTATTGCTGGTATGTCGTTCCAACGTAACTGGGCTGAGGCTTCAAACATTTACGCAGTAACCGGTTCTTTCAACAACGATATCATTCACTCTCTGAGCAATGCTACCATAAACACTGCTCTCAGCACTTTCACCAAATCGCAATGGGGCCTGGTTTCTTACTTTAGCCGTGTAAACTATGCATATAAAGATAAGTACCTGTTATCTGCTTCTATCAGAACTGATGGTAGCTCAAGATTTGGTCCTAACTCTAAATGGGGTTACTTCCCGTCTGCTTCCCTCGCATGGAGAGTTAAACAGGAAGAATTTATGCAAAGCATTAATGCCATCAGCGACCTGAAAGTTCGCGCCAGCTATGGTGTTACAGGTAACTTCAATATTGGTGATTTCGCTTACTTAGGTAAAATGAAAGATGCCATTTATTCTCCAGGTAACGCTATCGTGAAAGGTCAGGCTCAAGGAAACTATGGCAACCCTGATCTGACCTGGGAAAAAACAGCAGGTATCGACTTGGGTTTTGAATTGGGATTGCTGGATAACCGCATCAATGTAAACTTCGATTACTACAATAAGAAAACCAAAGACCTGTTGTACGAAGTATCTGTTCCAATCACTACTGGTTTCGCTACCGGTTTATCTAACATCGGTTCTGTAAGCAACAAGGGTATTGAACTGGAATTAACAACCCGCAACGTGGTTGGTAAATTCAACTGGTCTACTTCCTTCAACTTCTCTAAAAATGTAAACAGGGTAGAAGATCTGGGTGATGTAAAAGAAAGAGTGGTAACAGACCAGTTTGGTATGTCCTGGATCCTGAGAGTAGGTGAACCAATGTTCTCTTACTATGGTTACAAAACAATCGGTGTATTCCAGAATGCAGAACAAATTGCCAATACCCCTGCATTGGGCGGCACCAAACCCGGACACGCAATTATATACGATCGTGATGGCAACAAAGTCATCACCCCAGACGATAAAATGATTTTAGGCAACTTCCAGCCTAAGGCAATATTTGGAATGGTGAACAATTTTTCCTGGAAGCGTTTTGATCTGAGCATTGCTATGCAGGCTTCCGTGGGCGCTAAGATGTACAACTTCGAGAACGAATATTATGCAGGTACTTTATTAGGGGCTATGCGTCGTTCTCTGGTAGAAAACCAATGGTATTCTGCTGCTAATCCTGGCGATGGTAAAACTCCTGCGATTACACTGAATAACATCGCTTCATGGGCTGCAACTGATGTATTAATTGAAGATGCATCTTTCCTGTCGATCCGTAACATCAACCTGGGATATAAAATTCCTGAAGAAATCACTAACAAGTTACGTATGAATGCCTGCCGCGTTTACTTCTCTGTAAGCAATGCACTAATGCTCACCAAGAAAGGATTTCATGGTTATAACCCGGAAGGATTTACTGGTGGTGAAATCGGGGGTGTAAACAGTAAGCCAGGTTATAATACCGGTTCTGAACCATTGAGTCGTTCTTATGCATTGGGCTTCAACTTTAATTTTTAATCCACAAAAGAAACAGAGATGAAAAAGACTATCATTGCTGCTCAGATGTTGTTTTTGTTGGGTGGGGCAAGCTGCACAAAGCTGCTGAATCTTAAACCTGAAGATACTTTAACTACAGGTAACTATTATAAAACATCTAACGATATGAATCTCGCTGTGGTGGGTGTATACAATGCACTGCAACAGCGTAAACAAACCGACTTCCTCATCATGGAGTTGCCTTCTGATAACCTGTACATGAGTAGTAATACTGCTGTAGCAGGAGGATCAGATATGGATAACCTGGCCGTAGTTTCTGACAATAATATTGCTGCCGATTTCTGGGAAGCTACTTACACCGGTATTGGAAGAGCGAATGCAATTCTTGAGAATATCAATGTGCCTACCGATTACCAGGGCACATCAAAAGATCAATATACCGGTGAGGCTGAATTCATGCGTGCATGCTTCTACTTCGATCTGGTTCGTCTTTATGGTGGTGTACCAAAAGTAACCGGCTCACTTTCTATCAGCGATGCCAAAAACATGGCTAAATCAAGTACAGATGATATCTACGCTTTGATTATTACTGATCTGAAGGATGCAGTTGATAGACTTCCTAAAACTATTGCTCCTGGTAGAGCAAATAAAGCTGCTGCACTGGGTATGTTGGGTAAGGTATATGTTTATCGTAAGGATTATGCAAGTGCAAAAACCTGCTTCGAAAGAATCAACAGCGAGTTTAGCTATATCCTGGAACCAGAGTTTTCTACCCTCTGGAGCCTGGCTACTGAAGATAACAAAGAGGTGATCTTTACCATGAAATATATCGAAAGTTCTAATGGTCAGACACTCTCAACTGCCTATACTCCAAATGGTGGTTTGTATCAAAACGTAGAAAGAGGAAATGAAGTAGCACTTCCATCCTGGAGCCTCAACAAACAATTTGTAGCGGGTGATAAGCGTAAAGCTAATACCATTACTGATATGTATGTTCCGTTTTCGGGAGGCCCTGCAATCTTCTATCCATATGTCAGCAAATATGCTGTAAAACATATTATTGGATCTTCGGGCTTGGATATCCCTGTACTTCGCTATGCTGATGTTGTTTTATTGTATGCCGAATCTTTATACAACTCAGGCGACAAAGGAAATGCACTGGTGCAGTTGAACAGAGTTCGTGAAAGAGCCTTTGGCAATACCACTCACAACTATGTAGCTGCTGATATTGCATCGGCAGATGATTTCCTCAACAAATTATTGCTGGAAAGACAATTGGAATTTGCCTACGAAAATGAAAGATGGATGGACCTTGTGCGTACCGGCAAAATGACTACTGTTATGGCTAAAGAAGAACGTTTATACAATAACGTTACTGGTGTAGCCTTAACTACCACTTTATCTCCGCAAGCGTATATGGCCCTGTTTCCTATTCCAAAGAGACAGATCGACCTATACAATCCAGGTGTTTTGAAACAAAATACCGGCTATAATTAAGGATAGATTTGAGTAAGAATTAATACGTGGAACCAAGTTAAAACGGTCCGGGATCTCACAGAAATTGTGCATTGGAGTTGGTGCTGTGATATTCCGGACCCGATTAACGAGTAACTAAAAATCAGTTTCGCATCCCTTGGAAGTTAAACCTTTTAGCAACTTCATCTGATTGTAAAGTGAAACCCGATGAGATCTTCCATGTTGTACGAATCCCTAATGCTGATAAAGCTACCAGTATGTATTGGAAATTAAGTGTTAATGATTTTTACTGGTAAACAATTTTCAACAATGAACATTCCTGGCGAATTTTTTTCTCTGCCTGGTGCTAAGATTAAGAATGGTCAGTTTTCGAGATATACAGACTAGCAGCGGATGGAACGCCTCTGACTATTATCAACAAACAATCTAAAAAATATTAACAGTATCATATTATGAATGCATGGCCAAAATCAGCAGCGCTGTTGAAGAACAATGAACAGTGGATTCCCGGTGGTGTTGTATCACTTAACCGGAAGGCAGACCCAAATATTGTATTTGAAAAAGGTTTGGGAAGCCGCGTATGGGACCTTGAAGGAAATGAGTATATCGATTATCAGGCCGGATTTGCGGCTACCTTCCTGGGGCACAACGATCCGGATGTTAATGCTGCTGTAATGCAAACCCTGAATCAGGACAGCTTACTGATGAGCGCTGGTCCTACTAATCTGGAAGGTGAATTTGCCAGACTGTTTTGCGAGTGTGTACCAACTGCTGAAAGTGTACAGATTGCCACTACCGGTTCTGAAGCTACCTATCACGCACTACGTATAGCCCGTGCCGTAACCGGTAACGATCACATCATCGTTATGCAGGGTGGCTACAATGGCTGGCATAACGATGTTTCCTGCAACGTTATCAGCTCACTGGATGACATTGGACCTAGAGTTAGCCCGGGCGAATACCCTTATGATTCTTCATCTGCGGGTGTTCCACAAGCTCACAAATCACTCGTACACATTATCAACTACAACGATCTCGAGTCCGTAGAATATATAGTTAAGCGTTACCCTGTTGCAGCTATTCTTCTCGAACCAATTTTGCAAAACGTAGGTATTCTGAAACCTCAGCCTGGCTATCTGCAAGGCTTGCGCAAACTGGCAGACGAGAAAGGATTCCTGCTCATCTTTGATGAAGTAAAAACAGGTTTCCGTCATGCATTGGGTGGATATCAGCAACTGTGCGGTATTCAGCCGGATCTTAGCACTTTCGGTAAAGCCGTTGCCAATGGTTATCCTCTTGGGGTAATTGCTGGTAAGAAGAAATACATGGATTACTTTGTACATCCGGAGAGAAGCAAACGTGTACTGATTGCAGGTACTTTCAATGCTCATCCGCTTACTACTGCTGCTGCTATTGCAACATTGAAGAAATTATCTTCAGCTGGTGTTTATGAGCATGTAGAAAAACTGGGTAAGATGATGGAAGATGGATTGAATGAAATTTTTGCTGCTACTGGCCGTAAATATTTTGTTTCCCGCCAGGGCTCTGCATTCTGTACCTACTTCATGGATCATGCACCGGTAGATTTCCATGATATCATGGAAAATCACGACTTTGAATACGATAAAGTATATCGTCGTAAGCTGATCGAGAACGGTATCTTCAATTTCCCACTGCCTATCAAACAAGGTAGTATCTCTTTTGCCCACACTGTAAAAGATATTGAAGAAACATTAGAGAAAACTAAAAACATCGTTGCTCATTTATGAAAATAACCGCGATTGAAACGCATGTATGCCATGCCAGGATGCGTAACTGGATTTTTGTAAAGATTGTTACCGATCAACCTGGATTATGGGGCTGGGGTGAAGCTACTTTAGAGTGGCATACCCGTGCCGTTGTTGGTGCAATTGAGGATATTTCTCAATTGCTGGTAGGAGAAGATCCAAGAAGAATTGAGCATCTCTGGCAAATGATGTACCGCCAGCATTTCTGGCATGGTAACGGTATAGTAAGAGGTACTGCTATCAGTGGTATTGACATCGCCCTATGGGATATTCTGGGTAAAGTTCATAATGTACCATCTCACGAATTAATGGGTGGAAGAGTTAGAGATTATATCCGTTTATACTGTCACTTAGGTGGTGGGAAAATGGAAGATTTCTACGAAACCCGTCCGGATGATGCTGCACGATTTGGTGAACTGGCACAGAAAGCGGTTGAAGACGGGTTCACCGCCTTCAAATCTATGGCCGTTCCTGAAACTATGCCTTTAGAAGGTCTGAAACCAATCCGTTATGCCGAAGCTTGCGTAAAAGCAATGAGAGAGGCTGTAGGAGAGGATATTGATATCATGGTTGATTGCCACGCACGCCCAAGCCCGCTGATGGGTATGCAGTTTGCAAAGGCACTGGAACCATATGGTTTGTATTTCTTCGAAGAACCATGCTGGCCTGAAACAATGGACGATATCGCCCTGATTCAGCGTGCCGTAAAAACCCCTATCGCCAGTGGTGAAAGGTTGGTAGGTATTCACCAGTTCCGCGACCTGCTCGAAAAACGTGCCGTAAGTGTTATCCAGCCAGATATCACTCACTGTGGTGGTTTGAGTGAAGCCCGCAAAATTGCCAACTTAGCAGATGCCTATCGCGTGGCGGTAGCTCCTCACAATCCTCAGGGGCCGGTAAGTACTGCTGCCTCCATTGAATTGGGTTTTGCTACTCCTTCCTATGCAATATGTGAAAGCGTACATAATGATGTACCTTGGAGAGATGAAGTGGTTAGTGAAGGATTTACTGTTGAGAAAAAAGGACGAATCGTAAGACCTAATACAAAACCAGGACTGGGTATCGAAATCAACGAAGCAGTTGTAAAGAAACATCCGTTCCAGCAAGAGGTATTACAGCGTACTTTCTATAAAGACGGTAGCGTAGGTGATTGGTAATAACTAAATGAAACCGGCATGAAGAAATTATTTGAAGAGAAAACAGTGCTCATTAGCGGAGGCCTTGGAGATATTGGAAAAGCGATAGCGATTGCATTTGCAAAATCGGGTGCCAACGTTGCCGTAGGAGATATTCAGCCTTCAGCTCAGGCTGCTTCCCTGCTCAACGAACTAACCCAGCTTTCTGTGAAATGCAGTTATACACAGGTTGATGTATCAGATGCCGCGGCAGTAGATGCCTGGGTAACTGAAGCTACCAACGCTTTCGGTACCGTTCACATAGCTATCGCTAATGCTGCAACGGTAACAATTGCCGGTTTATATAAGATTACTGATGAACAGTGGTCAAAAGAATTACGTGTAAATCTGGATGGTGCATTTTACGTATCCAGAGCTGTTACAAGCAGATTATTACAACAGGATCAAAAAGGTAGTGTGGTATTTGTAGGTAGCTGGGCTGCAGAAGCTGTTCATGCTCATATCCCTGCTTATTCGGTATCCAAAGCCGGTATGCGTATGCTTTGCCAGTGTATGGCTTTAGAACTGGCTCCTCATGGTATTACGGTAAATGAAATAGCACCGGGATACGTGGATGCCGGCCTTAGTCGCAAGGTCTGGGAACAATCACCTGCACAGAAAGAAGATGCTCGTCTGAAAGTTCCTGTACAAGCCTTAATTACGGCTGAAGAAGTAGCAGAACAGGTACTTCGCCTGAGCGATCCTGGAAATAAACATATTACGGGCAGCATCCTTTTAATGGATGGTGGTCTTTCACTTGTGAGATAGATACTATGAGCATAGCGAAATCATATATGCCATTCAAAAATCCTTCATTCCGTGGATGGATAGGAACAGGGAGAGAGGATATTACGCCTCCGGTGGGCATTTTTGCCCGTAACTGGGGCGCAGCCAAACATGAAGTGTCAGCAGGCGTGCACCTGCCGCTGACACTTACCTGTTTCTCCTTTCAAACGGATGAAAAGGATGCACCACTTTTTTTAATCTCTGCGGATCTTGGATGGTGGAAAAGCGCAGCAGATGAACGTCAACTGAGAGAAGGTATTCTGAATGCGCTGGCACTGGAACCTTACCAGTTGATGTTTTGTTTAACGCATACCCATGCCGGTCCGAGTACTTTCAGTGAAGATGCAAACAAACCAGGTGGACATTTCATAATTCCTTACCTGGAAAGTGTTAAACAAGCCGCTATCAGTGCCTGTAAATCGGCCCTGGCAAATGCCAGCCTGGCCACTCTTTCCTGGAACTACAGCAAATGTGACCTGGCCAAAAACAGAGAATTACCTGAAGAAGGTACCGATCGTATTCTCACCGGGTTTAATGTATTAAAACCAGCCGACGATACCTTACTGGTAGGCCGACTAACAGATGCTAATGGAACTATCATCGGTTCTATAGTGAATTATGCTTGTCATCCTACTACTTTAGGTGCTGCCAATGATTTAATATCTCCCGATTACGTAGGAGCCTTGCGTCTGGTTGTTGAGGGTTCTACCAATGCACCATGTCTGTTTTTACAGGGCGCATCCGGTGAACTGGCGCCTGCAGAACAATATAGCGGCGATACTACGTTGGCCGATCAGTATGGCCGTCAACTCGGATATGCTACCCTGGCTGCTCTGGAAGCTATGCAGCTGCCACAAACGGCGCTGGAATTTACGGGTGTAGTAGAATCAGGAGCCACACTAGCCATGTGGAATAAAACAACTTTCCTGCCTGATGCAACCAAACAGGCGGAGATGAAACTGGTATCCCTCCCTTTAAAAGATTTACCTACCCTGGCAGAAATAGAAGCTGCCTGGGAGCAATGTACGGATCATGTAATTAAAGAACGCTTATGGCGACAAAGAGGTATCCGTAAAACAATCGGAGACGGAGATACCTCCAACATGCCTTTATGGGTATGGCGCTTAGGCGATGCTGTGTTGGTGGGGCAACCCAATGAGGCTTATGCCGCATTTCAGCAACAGTTGCGGGAGCAACTGGCACCTGCCGCAGTAGCCGTAATAAATATTGTAAACGGATATGCAGGTTATTTACCTCCTGCATCTTCGTATCACGACCAGAGTTATGCAGTTTGGCAAACACCATTTGCACCTGGTTCACTTGAACTGCTGACAGCTTCAGCTACAGCTATTTCCCAACGAATGATCCTATCGAAATGAATTTGAACCTAACCGCTTTAGATGCTGCAATTTTCGGGATATACATTCTAGGTGTTATCGGCCTTGGTCTGTATGCTTCCCGTAAAGGTCAGCAAACCAAAAGAGATTATTTTCTGGCTGGTGATAAATTACCCTGGTGGATGATCGGTGGTAGTATTATTGCTGCCAATATTAGTAGCCACCACCTGGTAGGCGCAATGGGCGTAGCTTATAGCCGTGGTTTCGTTGCTATTGCAATGGAATGGGGCGCTATTCTCATGGGCTTTAATGCCTTACTCTGGATTTTCCTTCCTTTCTATATCCGCAACGGATTTTATACAGTACCCGAATTCCTTGAACGAAGATTTGGGGCGGCTGCAAGAACCACGTATGCAGGTCTGATCCTATTGACCTATATCCTGGTTGAAATTAGTGCTGTACTATATCTGGGAGCATTGTCATTACACTCTCTATTTGGAATTTCTGTAATGTCGAGTGTCGTAATACTGGCTTTAATTACCGGTGTTTATACCATTGCTGGTGGATTACGGGCAGTTATCTGGACAGAAATGCTGCAATTAGGAGTACTGATCCTTGGTGGAATTGCGCTTACTATTGCTACTGTACATGCCGCTGGAGGCGTTTCTTCAATCACCGATAC
This sequence comes from Chitinophaga silvatica, assembly GCF_003419895.1. Taxonomy (GTDB): domain Bacteria; phylum Bacteroidota; class Bacteroidia; order Chitinophagales; family Chitinophagaceae; genus Chitinophaga; species Chitinophaga silvatica. Next base: position 173,111 of record NZ_QPMM01000011.1, read on the forward strand.
CATGAAAGACTGGGATTTAATTCTGCCGGCTACGGATCAGGATTTCCCATGGACTATGTACCTGGGTGGAGTGCTTTGTATCAGTGTTTTTTATTGCGCTACTAACCAGTTCATTGTTCAAAGAGTAATGGCTTCGAAAAATGAATGGCATGCGAGAATGGGTGTAGTGTTTGGCGATTACCTGAAATTCCTGGTGCCTATTATCATTACCGTTCCTGCTTTGGTAGCACCTAAATTATTTCCAAATCTGGAGAAACCAGATTTGTTATTTCCAACCTTAGTCGAAAAATTATTGCCATCCGGATTAGTAGGGCTGGTAATGGCAGGATTGATTGCAGCAGTAATGTCTCATCTTTCCGGAGCTATTAACTCCTGTACTACCATCCTGACGGTAGATGTATATCTCCCTTATTTCAAAAAACAGGCAACTGAAAAACAAGCAGTGAGATTTGGTCGTATAGCCGGTTCCGTTATTATTATGATCGGAATACTATGTACCGGTTTATTTCTGACCCAGTCAAAGAAACCAATATTTCTTTATCTGATGAATGCCTATGGGTTATTCACTCCAGGTATTGCTGCGATGTTCCTGCTTGGAATATTATGGAAACGAACCACACATGCGGGTGCATTGGCTGCGGGAATTCTGACGATTCCAATGTCTATTGCCATGGAACTGATTTTCCCGACTATGCCTTTCTTTAACAGAACCGGTATTGTATTCTGGAGTTGCGTAGTGTTATGTGTGTTAGTGAGTTTAGTGACTAAACCTAAACCGGAAGCTGAGTTGAAAGGACTTATCTGGAATAAGGCCAGTTTGTCTTTACCTCCCGATCAAAAGGCCTTGCAACAGGGTTGGCGTAATCCAACTATCTGGTGGGCTATTATTACTGCCGCCGTTCTATTTTTCTATATCCGTTTCGCATAAGATAATAACCAGCTATGTCAACTACTCAAACAAAAAAAAGCAAATCAATAGCCTGGCTTCAATCGCTTGGTCCGGGGCTTATCACCGCTGCGCTGGTGTTTGGACCCAGTAAGGTTACTATCGCTTCAATCATGGGAGCCGATTATGGTTTCTCCTTATTATGGTTGGTAGTAGTTGCCATCTTTTTCATGATCATTTTTACAACGATGGCAGCCCGGGTGGGTATCGCTACCAATAAATCGTTGCTTAGTACTATAGCCGATAAATGGGGTACTCCTGCACGAATTGCCATTGGGGTAGGAGTGTTTCTGGTTACTGCTTCCTTTCAGGCCGGAAACTCTATTGGTGCCGGCATTACACTGGCTGAAGCCACTCATACTCCCAAAGTAATCTGGATCATAGTATGTAATTTATTAGGGATTACTATTCTTTTGCTGAAAGGCTTTTATAAAGTACTGGAGAAAATAATGATCACACTCATCATAATGATGCTTTTTGCTTTTATCGTTACGATGTTGATGTCGCAACCTCCTGTAGGTAAGATTGTAGAAGGTTTTGTGCCTTCTGTTCCTGATAAATCAATGGGATTGATCATTGCCTTTACTGCCAGCTGTTTCTCTATTGTAGGAGCTATCTATCAATCATACCTGGTGCAGGAAAGAAGACGTATCAGACCTGATTTGAAACTCACAGGTAAAGAGGCTTTACCTGGTATGCTGATCCTTGGATTTATGAGTGCCACCGTTATGATTTGTGCCGCCATGGTATTACATCCGGCAGGTATCAAAATAACAACTGCCACAGATATGGCTAAAGCACTTGAACCTGTGTTTGGTAATGCTGCTGCTGCCTTATTCCTGGTTGGACTATTCGGAGCTTCATTTTCTTCTTTATTAGGAAATGCTGCTTTGGGAGGTACTTTACTGGGAGATGCATTAGGATATGGTGGCCAGCTCAGTTCAAAGATGGTACGTGTATTCATTGCTATCATCATGTTAATCGGTGCTACTGTTGCCATCACCTTTGGTAAACTGCCATTGGAGCTGATCGTACTGGCACAGGCTGTTACCATTTTCATTGTTCCATTTATCGGAATTGCACTGTTTTTTGTTGCCAATGATGAAAAGATTATGGGGCCGTTGAAGAACAGCAGGTTTACAAACATTGCAGCAATACTGGGTTTATTACTGATGATTGGTTTAGGAATTCATAGTGCTATAAAACTGTTATCATGAGAAAAGGAATTATAGGATTAAGTTCATTAGCGTTGGTTGCAACAGTGGGATGTGAATCAAAACATGCTGCTGATCAATTCCGGCAACCAATAGAAGCCGTGCTGGAATTGGATTCTACCAAGGTGGGGATTTCTACCATCATTTCTGATCTTAATGTGCCCTGGGAAATTACATGGGGGCCCGATAATCAGATCTGGTTTACAGAACAAAGTGGTACCATTAGTAAAGTAGATCCGGTAACAGGCGTAAAGAAACAATTAGTAAATATTCCAGAGGTATACAGACAACGTACTTTAGGATTATTGGGAATGGCTGTATCTGCCGATCCTAAACAGCCCTATGTATTTGTTGATTATACGCACATGAAGGAAGATTCTTCCATTGTATCCAGACTAGTAAGGTATACCTATACAGCCGATACATTGAAAGACCCGCTAACCTTGCTTGAATTACCAGGTAACACTGGTCATAATGGCTCAAGAGTCGCTATTTCTCCGGATGGTAAGGTATTTCTCTCAACTGGTGATGCGGCGAATGGATTAAATGCTCCTGATACGACTTCTATCAATGGTAAAACATTAAGACTAAACTTTGATGGTTCCATTCCTGCAGATAATCCTTATGCCAATAGTCCTGTATGGTCTTCAGGCCATAGAAACATCCAGGGGATGGTATTTACAGATAAGGGTCACTTATTTGCCAGCGAACATGGTGATGCAATTGAAGATGAGGTAAACTATATCCAGCGTAAACATTATTATGGATGGCCGTTTATAGAAGGCCCAGCAGATTTGCCTGCCGAAAAAGCACATGCAGATTCCTTTGCTTTTACTGCACCACTCCGCAGCTGGACGCCAACCATTGCTCCTGCGGGCGTAGATTATTATGGAAGCAATCAAATTCCTGAATGGCAGAACAGTATCCTGTTAGGAACTTTAAAAGCTGCCAGTTTAAGGGTGCTTTCATTGAATAAAGCCCAGGATAGTATTTTAAAAGAGAATATTTATTTCGCCGGAAAATTCGGCCGGTTGCGCGATATATGCGTGGCTCCGAACGGCGACATTTATATAGCTACAAGTAACCGCGATTGGAACCCCGGTAAGGGGTTCCCTTTACAACACGACGACAGAATTCTCAGATTAGCAGCGATTCATCCAGGTACTAATATTCCTGCTACCGCTGAAGTGTTGAAAGAAACTCTAGCTGTTGCAACAACCGTAAATAAAGGCCAGTCAACCTATAAAAGCTATTGCGAAGCATGCCACAAGCCAGATGGAAAAGGTGTGAAAGGCTCTTTCCCTTCTTTGGATCAAAGCAAATTAGTAAACGGGAAGCCCGATGCTCTTATTCAAACTGTGTTGAATGGTCGCTCAGGTTCCAATATTGGTGAGCAAATGCCGGCTTTTGCATTTTTAGCGGATGATGAGGTAGCCGAACTATTAACGTATATACGTAATAGTTGGAGCAACCATGCAGATAGTATATCGCCAGCCATGGTTAAAGCAAATAGAAAGTAAAAATCACTGATGAAGTAAAAGAATTCCTATCTTATTGCCATACAACTAAAAATAGAATATGCAGTTGATAGCTTTAGATCCCGGACATTTCCACGCTTCATTAGTACATCGGGAACAATACCCGGGTATTGATACTACTATACAAGTATTGGCGCCAGAAGGAAAAGAAGTAGCACAATATCTTCAGGAAATTGCCAACCATAATAGCCGGGCCTCTTTTAAAGAAAATTGGACAACAGAGATTTTCAGAGGCCCGGGATATTTAGAGCAATTGAAAGCATGCAGGCCCGCAAGTATAGTGATTCTTGCAGGGAATAACCGGCTTAAACCTGGGTATATTTCTGCTGCTGTCAACGCTAATATGCATGTACTGGCAGATAAGCCAATGGCTATAGATGCCGGTGGTTTTAATATGCTTAAAACATCTTTCGAAACTGCTGCTAATAATAATACTTTGCTTTTTGATGTAATGACAGAACGTTATGAAACCCGTAACGTTTTACAGAAAGCAATATCACAGTTACCGGAGTTATTTGGAGAACTGCTGACAGGTACTAAAGATGATCCGGCAGTTATTAAGAAAAGTGTACATCATTTTAAGAAAACAGTGGCTGGTAAACCACTTATCAGACCAGTTTGGTATATGGATACCAGAGAACAGGGAGAGGGAATTGTAGATGTAACCACACATTTGGTTGATCTGGTGCAATGGACTTGTTTTCCTAACCAGATCCTGAATTATAATGAAGAAATAGAAATAGATAATGCGGTTTCCTGGCCCACAACATTGAACCTGCAACAGTTTAATGCAGTAACAGGAGCAGAAAGTTTTCCTGCAGGGTTAGAGAAAATGATTGACGAAAATGGGTTGCTGAATGTTTATGCAAATGGAGCTTTTGATTATACAATCAGAAATATTCACGCTCATATTGCAGTTCAATGGAATTATGAGGCTCCGGCTGGCACCGGAGATACACATTATTCACTGCTAAAAGGAAGTAAAGCATGGTTGTATGTGCTGCAGGATAAAGAGCAACATTATCAACCTACCTTATATATACAACCAGTAAGTAACGACAAGAAATATATTAACACCTTACATAAGCAATTTGGCTTATTGCAAACAGCGTATCCAGGAATTGAACTGAAACAGGTTAAGGAACGTTGGGAAGTAATAATCCCGGACTCATTAATCAGAAAGCACGAATTACTGTTTGGAGCTGTAATGAAGCAATTCCTAAAATACATTAAAGAAGGAAGAATGCCTGAATGGGAAATATCAGCAATGTTGTCTAAATATTATACCACTACACAGGCATTGTTAAAAGCTAAAAGACTGACTGGGGATTAATAAAATATCCGAGCTATGACAGATTTCAACCGACGCAGATTCATACGTAATTCAACCCTTACAGGATTAGGGTTAGGTATACTTTCAGGACTTCGTCCGCTTATGGCAGTTGGCAAACCAGCTACTGATACTGTTATAAGAATTGGGATAATTGGATTGGATACAACCCATGCTATTGCGTTTACCAAAGCATTTAACAATGCTACTCCGGTAGCCGGATTGGAAGGAATGAGAGTGGTAGCAGCCTTTCCTCAGGCTAGTCTTGATATTGCGCTGAATCAGCAACGGCTCCCGAACTTTACTGAACAGGTGAAGAATATGGGAGTAGAAATAGTAGATAGTATAGATAGCTTATTATCGAAGGTGGATGTAGTGTTGCTCGAATCCAATGATGGCAGACCACATCTGAATCAGGCATTGCCGGTATTGAAAGCCGGAAAGAAGATTTTTATTGATAAACCTTTGGCTGCTTCACTGGTAGATGGTATGCGAATATTTGAGGCAGCTCAGAAATATAATGCTCCTGTATTTTCGGCCTCCTCACTAAGGTTTATGGAAAGCGCTCAGCAGGCAGGTGTACAGCAGGTTTTAGGTAAAGTGCTGGGTGCCGATACTTATAGTCCGGCGGCTTTAGAGAAAACACATCCCGATTTGTTCTGGTATGGGATACATGGAGTAGAAACACTATATACGGTTATGGGTACGGGTTGTGAATCAGTTACCCGCTTTAATACACCTGATATGGATGTTGTGGTGGGTAAGTGGAAAGATGAGCGGATTGGAACATTCAGAGGTACACGTAAAGGCCCTGACGATTTTGGAGGAAGGGTTTTTGGAGAGAAAGGCAATATGCCATTAGGTCCATTCAAGGGGTATGAGCCACTATTACAACAGATTGCCATCTTCTTCAGAACTGGTGTGGCGCCTGTACAACCAGCAGAAACATTGGAGATATTGGCATTTATGGAAGCGGCAGAAGAAAGCAAACGTAAGAAAGGAGCTCCTGTTTTATTAGCAGATATCTATAAAAAAGCCTATAAAAAATTGAAGTAGCGCTTTTATTCATCTTCGAAAAAAAATATATTCAATATGACGCAACTGGAACAATTGGTTGACAGCCTTCTGCAACCTTCTGAGGCATTGATAGCTGATATAGCTAAACTGGATGGCGATATCATTATTCTGGGTGTTGGGGGAAAAATTGGCCCCAGCCTTGCAAAATTGTTAAGACAAGCCATTGACCGCGCTGGCGTTCAAAAACGTGTAATTGGTGTTTCCAGGCTTACTGAACCAGGTCTGAAAGAAGAATTGGAAAGCTATGGCGTAGAAGCCATTGCGGCCGATTTATTGAACGATGCTGAATTACAAGCTTTACCAGACGTAAAGAATGTACTGTATCTGGCAGGTACCAAATTCGGAACTACCGGTAAAGAAGCTTTTACCTGGGCAATGAATACCTATTTGCCAGGCAGAGTTGCAGAAAAATATAAGAACTCCCGCATAGTAGTTTATTCTACCGGTAACGTATATCCATTAACCCCGGTATTTGCCGGTGGTGCTGATGAAAATGTAACACCTTCCCCTGTTGGTGAATATGGTCAGTCTTGCCTCGGTCGCGAGCGCATGTTCCAACATTTTTCAAATAAATACGGAACACCTATTCTCGTTTACAGATTGAATTATGCAAATGATCTGCATTACGGTGTATTGCTGGAAATTGCGAAAACAGTAAGGGAAGAGAGAGAACTGGACGTGCGCATGGGCCATGTAAACGTAATCTGGCAAGGAGATGCCAATGAAATGGCAATCCGCAGCTTATTACAAACCAGTGCTCCTGCTAAATTATTGAATATTACAGGTCCTGAAACCGCTCCGGTTAGATGGATTGCAAATGAATTCGGAAAAATATTCAATAAAAAACCAATTCTCGTTGGGGAAGAACAATCAACCGCTTTGTTGAGCAACGCTTCTGAAAGCTTCCGCCTGTTTGGTTATCCGAAAGTTACTTTGCTGCAAATGATCCAACTCACAGCAGCATGGTTAGATGCTGGTGGTAAGATGAACAATAAAGACACTCACTTCCAGGAAAGAGAAGGTAAGTTTTAATTAATTACTAAAGAAGGAACAATGGACGCTGCTATTGAACAGTTATTATATAAAGGAACAATTATTCCTGCACACCCGTTGGCAATTGATGAACAGCGGAAATTAAATGAAAACAGACAACGACTGCTTACCCGCTATTATATAGCAAGTGGAGTTGGTGGTGTAGCTGTAGGGGTGCATACCACTCAATTTGCTATCAGAAATCCGGAAATTAATTTACTGGAAACTGTTTTACGTTTAGCCGCTGAAGAAATTGAAGCTGCACAACTCGACCGCCCATTTATTAAAGTAGCCGGAGTTTGCGGACCAACAGAACAGGCTTTGTCTGAAGCCCGCCTGGCGCTGAAGTATGGTTACCATTTTGGTTTGGTAAGTCTAGGTGGATTGAAAGATTATTCTGAAGCCCAATTACTCGATCATGTCCGCAAAGTAGCAGAAGTAATCCCTGTATTCGGATTTTATCTGCAACCTTCAGTAGGTGGTCGTATCTTTAGCTATGAGTTCTGGGAGCAGTTCGTGGAAATCAAAGGAGTTAAAGCTATAAAAACTGCACCTTTCAATCGTTACCAGACATTGGATGTTGTTAGAGCAGTAGCTTGTTCTTCACGGAAAGACGAAATTGCGCTTTATACCGGAAACGACGATAATATTGTGGCAGATCTGCTGACCACATACCGATTCAATGTAAACGGCCGTATTGTAGAAAAACAGTATGCTGGTGGATTGTTGGGTCATTGGTCTGTATGGACTCAAAAAGTGGCAGGTCTGTTTGCCAGAGTAAAAAATTGTATACTTGAGGATTATAAGGGGGCCGGAGAATTGCTGACTGAAGGGATAGCTGTTACAGATATGAATGCCGCTATCTTTGATCCGTCACATGCTTTTCAGGGGTCTATTGCCGGTATACATGAAGTATTGCGCAGGCAGGGATTACTGGAAGGGATCTGGTGTCTGGAAGATCACGAAGTTTTATCACCGGGGCAGGCAGAGGAAATTACCCGTGTAAGTGCCGCATACCCGCATCTGGTAGATGATGACTTTGTGAAGGAATTCCTGGCCCTGGAACGCAATCAAAAATTATTGCAAAATGCTTAAAGAAAGGGTCCGGCAATTGGCCAAAACCGTTCAGGAAACGGCAATAAACAATCGCCGTCATTTACATATGAATCCTGAACTTTCTTATCAGGAATACCAGACAGCAGTATTTATCGAGGATAAATTGAAAGCATTGGGTATTCCGTTCGAAAGAATGGCCAATACAGGAGTAGTAGCTTTATTACAAGGTACTAAAGCACCTTCAGACCAGGTAGTGGCCTTACGGGCCGATATTGATGCTTTGCCAATTACAGAGCTGAATGCGGTTTCGTATCGTTCCACCAATGATGGAGTTATGCATGCCTGTGGGCATGATGTACATACTGCATCCTTACTTGGAGTAGCTGAAATACTTACCCAAATGAAAGCTGAATTTGCAGGAACTGTAAAATTCGTTTTTCAACCAGCAGAAGAAGTGATTCCAGGTGGCGCCAGTCTGATGATTGCAGCCGGAGTATTGGAGAATCCAAGACCACAACATATGATAGGCCAGCATGTGATGCCTGAACTGGCAGCTGGTAAAGTCGGATTCAGAGCCGGCAGATATATGGCCAGCAATGATGAAATCAACATCACTGTAAAAGGCAAAGGCGGACATGGAGCTATGCCTCATCTGGGGGTAGATCCGCTGCTAATTGCTTCTCATATTGTAGTAGCCTTACAACAGATCGTTAGTCGCCGTGCCAACCCTTCATTGCCTTCGGTTTTATCATTCGGTAAAATGATTGCCAACGGAGCCAGAAATGTGATTCCTGATGAAGTGAAACTGGAAGGTACTTTCAGGTCAATGGATGAAACCTGGCGGAATGCTGCACATGAAAAAATCAAGAAATTAGCTATATCCCTTGCAGAAAGCATGGACGGAAGCTGCGAAATAGAGATTCAAAGAGGTTATCCTGTTCTCATCAATGAAGAGGTACTTACTGCCAACACCCGGGCGCATGCTGTAGAATATCTGGGTGAAGAGCAGGTAGTAGATCTCGACATCTGGATGGCTGCAGAAGATTTCGCTTCATATTCTCAGGTCGCAGATGCTTGTTTTTACCGGTTAGGAGTAGCAAATGAAGAACGTGGTATCACGTCTGGTTTGCACACCGCTACTTTTGATGCGGATGAAACAGCTCTGGAGGTAGGTCCTGGCCTTATGGCTTACGTGGCTCTGAAAACTTTAGGTAACTGATAAAGGTTTCCCATACACTTTATTTGTTAACAGGAGGTTAACAGCACGTTTTTCATAACATTCACGGACAATAATAATGCTTTCACAAAATAAGTATTGCAACTAACGTGAATGAATATACCTTTGGTTCAGGTTTTTCATAGGATATGGTTAAAATATTAAAAGGGAGGTATTCTTGCCACCCTTTTTTTTATTTAATACACCGCCCTAAGATAAGTTGACACTACATCAACAGATTTCAGGACGGTCGGTCAACAGATCAACTGCACCAAAGATTATAATCCGTTAAAATATTTGAGGGATTGTATAACATCCGCCAAATTATTCTCCATATTATGTTCGCATTCAACATATATCATTCCTGTATAGTTCTGATCTCTAAGTTCACGTACTACTGCCGGAAAATTAATCACCCCAGTGCCTACTGTTACATCTGCTGCATTTATATTGTTTAATGAATCAATGTCTTTGAGATGGATGCCCAGGATATGACCCTTTAATTTTTTCAGACACTCAACAGGATCAAGGCCGCTTCTTGCCCAATGGCCCAAATCGGCACAGGCACTAAAATTAGGATGGCCTTTCATTGCCGCCAATACAGAATCGGGGTGCCAGTAAGCACTATGCCCACGTCCGTGTTCGTGAATGGCAACAGGAATACCATAAACCCCTGCCAGGCTATCGGCGATATCCCATTGGTTTCTGGCAGGTTCGCTGGTCAGAAATTTTGCACCCACCGCCTTAGCTATCTCAAAGTACCTTTTCCATTCTTCTACATTTCCACCTTCTGCATATAAAGATTCCATGGAAATGCCTTTATCCTTCATTATTTGCTGCATCCTGGCAATACCGGTTGGTGACAGGGAACCCAGCGTAGAGTCGGCAAACTCTTTTCCCAACATATAAAAGGAAAATCCTTCAACATATTTGATACCAGCACTATCCACCTTATCTAGTGCAGCAGTAAAAGAGTGGCGATTGAATGAGTACAATGCTATCCCCATCTTCCATTTCGCCGGAGTAGCAGTGGAATCAGCATTAGACCCCGTACCTGAAGAGCCATTACATCCAATTTGAGCCAGGAAGCCACATAGCAGGATTAGCAGGGCTGTTAATTTACCACCCAGCTTTAAAAAAATTGATTTAGGAGCAAATGTCATTTGTCTTTTATTTATGTTATTCAAATTGTTTTTTATATTGATAACCAGGCAATAAATGCCTCAACACATTCATAGTTTCCCAATAATTAAATTCATAACGATGGCAGAAGTTTTCCTGTGCTCCACCAGATTTTCCTAAAAATAATAAGCCATGCCATAGGAAAATATAATGAACTTACCCTTTTTCTTCATAGAATTACCCTCTGTGGGGCTTAACGGCCATGGATAAATATTTTGAGCTTTAATACTAACTGAATTTCCTTAAAACCATTATTTTAGCTGTTTCCCCGGGCCAATTTTTCATACAATCACCACGTAAAAAAATGAGAGTATTAAAAACAGAAATTACTCCTTTAACCAATGAAATTTTGCACATAGATGTAAGAGATCAGATGTTTTTATGGTCGCCCTATCATACACAACCCTGTTTTCATTCTCATCCTGAATTAGAACTTGTTTTTATTCTTGAAGGATTTGGAAAACGGATCATTGGCAATAAGATTGAACCTTTTGAAGCGGGAGATATGGTGTTCGTAGGCTCCAATGTGCCTCATTTATGGTTAAGCGATCCCGCATTTTACGAAGAAGGTTCAGAGCTCAGGTCTAAGGTGATAGTCACCTATATCAATCCCAAGGCTTTTATCGAGGTGTTTGATTCCATAAAAGAGTTTGAAAGCATTCGGGAAATGATCAAACAATCATCTAAAGGGATCAGAATTTTTGGTGAAACCCGGAAAGTCATTGCCGAAAAGCTGATCTCTCTTTCTAATATTGAAGGGTTTGAAAAGGTAAACGGACTTCTGCAGATCATGAATATTATCTCTGTTTCTAATGAAAAGGAATTCATTTTTAACAATTATGAGACTGATTATTACGACGATTTGTATCCCGACCGGTTGGTGGATGTCATAAAATTTTTAAAAGAGAATTTGCATGAACAAATCACTTTACGGCAGGTGGCAGATATAGCCAGCATGACAGAACAGAGCTTTTGCCGTTTTTTTAAAAAGAGAACTCAGAAAAACTTCTCCCGCTATTTGAGTGACTTGCGGATTGTGCATGCCTGTCATTTGTTGGTACAAAGCGACAACTCTATAAGAGAAATTGCAGGCCAGTGTGGCTATAGCTCGGCTTCGCACTTTTGTAAAGTGTTTAAAGAGCATACCGGGGTTAGTCCGCTGCAGTATAAAACATCAGCAAACCAGGAACGTTAGCCATTAATTGATTTAAGTACGAGTAATATCACTGTTAGCTGGCGGGTGGTGATAAAATAGGACCTTCCTGCAAAAGATTTCAAAGCTTTAACCTGATAGATAATAAAGTTGTATAACAGGTTAATATTTTGATATTTTTATCATTCCAGAGGATTTACTTTCACGTGAAAATGTGAATATTATATTACTATGCATAATTCGGTAAAATTTGCCAACATAATCAGAAGAGGAAAACTCTTGCTGCTTATTTGTTTTACGACTTTTTATAGTGCTTGTGGCCCCGGCGGAGCTAAAAAATACACAGACTGGAAGGTTACTGGCGGAAGCAGGGAAAATGTCAGGTATTCCTCCCTGAACCAGATCGATACAAGTAATGTGGATCAACTGAACGTTGCATGGGTTTACTACTCAGAAAAACAGGATAGTAGCAGGTATGGCTCTATGCAGTGTAACCCGATCGTCGTTGATAATACGCTTTTTGGAGTATCGCCAAAATTGAAATTGTTTGCTTTGGATGCTGCCACAGGAGTTGAAAAATGGTCGTTTAATCCTGCAGATACTATAGCCAATAAAACATGGCACCGCAGCAGCGTTAATATGAACCGTGGGGTCGCATACTGGGCAGATGGTGATGATAAAAGAATTATTTATACAGTTGGATCAGTTGCCTTGTGCGTAAATGCACAAACAGGTAAATTGGTTACTTCATTCGGGAAAGATGGGGGAATTGATTTAAGAAATGGTTTGGACAGGGATTCATCGAAAGTTTTCGTTGCACCTACTTCGCCAGTAATGATTTATAAAGATCTTTTCTTTCTTAGTGGACTTGTTGGGGAAGAAACACCCGGGCATATCAGAGCATTTGATGTGAGAACAGGCAAGCAGAAATGGATTTTTCATACAATTCCCTATCCCGGCGAGCCTGGTTATGAAACCTGGGAAGATTCAACCGCCTATAAATACATGGGATCTACCAATAGTTGGTCGGGCTTCAGTTTGGATGAAAAAAGAGGAATCCTTTATGCACCAACCGGCAATCCAACCAACGATTTTTATGGTGGGCAAAGAAGAGGAGCCGGATTATATGGAAACTGTATTCTGGCACTTGATGCAGCTACCGGGAAGTTGATATGGCATTTTCAGACAGTACATCATGATGTTTGGGATATGGACCTATCATCTCCTCCGGTTTTGGTAACGATTAAAAAAGATGGAAAAGCAATTGATGCTGTAGTACAATCAACAAAAACAGGTTTAATATTTATTCTGAATCGGGAAACGGGAGAACCTATTTATCCAATTGAGGAAAGAGCTGTAGATACTACTACTGCCTTGGCAAGAGAGCAATTATGGCCCACTCAACCCTTTCCAACATTACCGAAACCATTCGCACGGCATACCCTGACCGAAGCAGATCTCAACAGATTAGTAGATGATTCTTCCTACCAGGATATATTAACGCGTTTTAGAAGCTATCGTGCAGGATCAATTTTTACACCACCATCAAAGGAAGGAACAGTAGTATTTCCTGGCTATGATGGCGGCGGCGAATGGGGAGGACCTTCAGTTGATCCTGAAACCAATGTACTATATGTTAATGCCAATGAAATGGCATGGGTGCTGAATATTATTGATAACAATGCCCCGAAAGAAGAAAAGAGAACCAAACTAGAGGCTGGAGCAGCATTTTACAATCAGTATTGTATGGGATGCCATGGTCCTGAACGTATGGGGGGCGGTGACTATCCTTCTATTATCGGAGTGGAAAATAAATATAACTACACACGGTTTCTCGAATTGCTTTCAACAGGAAGAAGGATGATGCCAGGTTTTAATAATCTCGATTCATTGGAAAAAGATGCAATCGCATCATTCATTCTTAATATTAAGCAACAACAAAACCAGGAATATAAAGGCCGGAACGAGAAGCGGGATGCTCCACCAAGAGCACTTTATGGATTTACAGGTTATCATAAATTCCTGACAAAGGAAGGTTATCCGGCTATTAGTCCTCCTTGGGGTACTATAAGTGCAATTAACCTTAATAGTGGGGAATACCTTTGGAAAATTCCATTTGGTGAGTTTGAGGAATTAAGCAAGAAAGGAATACCAGAAACAGGAAGAGAGAATTATGGTGGCCCTGTTACCACGGCCGGAGGAATTTTGTTTATCGGAGCATCGGCAGATGGTTATATGAGAGCTTATAACAAGCGTACTGGGGCGTTGCTCTGGAAAGTAAAGCTTCCAGCTCCTGGGGTGGCTACTCCGGCAATTTACTCGATCAACGGAAAGCAATATGTTGTAATAGCATGTGGTGGGTCTAAATGGGGTGGACAATCATCCGATGCCTATGTAGCTTTTGCGTTACCAGGGAAATAATGAGGATCCGGTTTTGAGGCAGCCTTAATAAATAATATTTGGCTTCTAAGCCTAAAAATGTCAGAATCCGGTGAACTTTTTTGAGCCTTCTGCAGTTACAGACTGCAGAAGGCTTTTTGATTTCTGAAATATGCAACAAATATTATTAATCGGAGATATACAGGATTTACAGGAAAATATTGGTGAGCTACTGGAAATGAATGGGTACGAGGTAATTACTGCACCAAATGGGAGGGAGGGCATTAGCCTGGCGGAAGCACAGCAACCTGATATTATCCTGTGTGAGATGAATATGAAAGGTATTGATGGTTTGGGCGTTTTAAATCTTGTGCGCAAGAACCCAGACCTGGAAAAGGTGCCTTTTATATTTATAGCAGAAAAGTACAATGCCCGCCTATTTAGGTCGGCAATGAATCTGGGTGCAGATGATTACCTTATCAATCCGTTTTCCAATAATGATCTGTTGCTGACAGTAGAAAACAGACTACGCCAATATCGCAGGGAAATGGTTGATATGTCTAATACCTCTACAGTATCTGGGCATAGAGATATGTTGCGCCTGGTAAATGAATTCATAGAGAACAGAAATACTATGGTGCTGGCTCCACAGGAAATCGTTTACAAAGAAGGAGGGGTTCCCCGTTTTTTATATTATGTGCTTAAAGGAAAGGTAAAAACAATTAAGACGCATGAAGATGGGAAGGACCTGGTAATCGGATTATATAAAAAAGGCGATTTCTTTGGTTATATCGCATTATTGGAAGATACTCCTTACAAGGCTACAGCCATGGTGATGGAAGAAACTGAACTGGCATTAATACCAAGAGAAGATGCTGAGAAGATTTTAGAGAATGCACCATATATGCTGAAACGATTTGTTAGAATGCTGGCTGAAAATGTTACTGAAAAAGAACAACGACTACTTGGTATTGCTTATAATACTTTAAGAAAAAAAGTGGCAAGCGCATTAATCCACCTGCAAAATAAATATCAGCAACCAGGAACGCAACAATTTACGATTAAGATTTCCAGAGATGAACTGGCTGCTGTGGCAGGTACCGCAACAGAATCTTTGATCCGTACACTGAGTGAATTTAAAAGTGAACAATTGATAAAAGTAAGTAATGGTAATATCACATTACTGAAACCAGATAAACTGGAAGCTATCGCTTTTCATTAAAAAGAAAATCCGGTACACAGACGTATACCGGTTCGCTTTGCTGGAAATCTACATTTATCCTGTTAATTTATCTGTGCTTTATAAATGCAGATGTCCTTCTGATATGTGTGTATGAGTAAAGAAAATATTTTTTTGGGGTGGGTAATGACTGTTCCGGGCCGAAACAGCCATTACCTGTTGGAAACTGGATAACTGTTGTATTAGTCGCTTAATTTAGAAATTGTGGGTTTATCATGTTCTCGACAGAATAGATCTCATCCCACTGTTGCTGTGTTATGTATGATTTTTCTTCTACTACTATTTTATGAATTGATTTACCTGTTTTAAGAGCTTCTTTTGCAATGGCAGCACAGGTTTCGTAACCAAGAAGGGGGTTGAGTGCGGTCACAATCCCAACACTGTTCATTACCATTTCTCTGCATGCCTCTTCATTTGCAGTAATACCATCCACGCATTTTTCACGTAGTGTATTGCAGGCATTGGTCAGATAATTCAACATATTAAATAAGCTGAATGCAATAACAGGTTCCATTACATTTAATTGTAGCTGTCCTGCTTCTGCAGCCATTGTAACTGTAAGATCGGCCCCGATTACATAGTAAGCAGTTTGATTTACTACCTCAGGTATAACGGGATTTACTTTACCTGGCATTATAGATGATCCGGGTTGCATTTGCGGAAGGTTAATTTCGTTTAACCCTACCCGTGGGCCAGATGATAGTAGCCTGAGGTCATTACAAATTTTTGAAATCTTGATAGCGGTTCTTTTGAGAATGCTTGAAACCAATGTAAATGTTCCGGTGTCAGAAGTGGCTTCTACAAGGTCTTCGGCCAGAACAATAGGTAATCCGGTAAGTTCACCCAAATATTGAGTTACCAGTTGCGGATAGCCAGACGGAGCGTTGATAGTTGTACCAATTGCGGTTCCTCCCATATTCACTTCTGTTAGCAATGCCTGTACTTCTCTAAGTCTTTGCATGTCTTCTCTCAGCATGGTGCCAAATGCATTGAATTCGGCTCCCAGGCTCATTGGAACGGCATCCTGCAATTGTGTGCGCCCCATCTTCAAAACATGCGCAAATTCACTGCCCTTAAATACAAAGGACCTTTGCAGAATATTAACTGATTCTATAAATTCATTGAGTTTAAAATATAATGCGATGCGTAATGCAGTAGGATATGCATCATTGGTGCTTTGGGAACAATTGACATGGTTATTGGGGTGCAGATATTCGTATTGTCCTTTCTGATGGCCTAAATATTCGAGCCCTAAATTGGCTATTACTTCATTTACATTCATATTAACGGAGGTACCTGCACCACCTTGTATCATGTCGGTAGGAAATTGATCTTTAAACCCACCATTTATTAATTTATTACTTGCATAAATAATAGCGTCTGCTATATGTGCCGGTAAAACTCCTAAGTCTCTGTTTGCTAATGCTGCTGCTTTCTTAACATATCCTAATGCTCTGATCAGCATCATTTCGCTGGATACAGGTGTACCCGTTATATTAAAGTTCTCTATTGCCCGTAAGGTCTGGATTCCATAGTATACATTACTCTCTATTGTTCTTTCACCTAAGAAATCGTGTTCGATTCTGAATTCCTGTGTATTCATAAAAATACGTTTTAGGGTAGTGAGTGAATTGTGTTGTTCAACGATCACGATACAAAAGTACATTGAGCTGATACCCTGGAAAATGATGGTCATCAGGAAGGCAACTGATTCTGGTCAGGTGAAAAAGACAGGTAGGTTGATTGAAAATACTGCGGCAGTTCGGGTGTAAAATCCGGGTTATTAGTTGGACCGTCCTGGCCGCAGTATTCTCACTGGTAATAAGCAGAAGTTCTTATACCATTTATTATATCTTACTATTTAAATTTCTATACTCTATATTTCCGTTCATGGAAAAGCAGGCATAGCAATATTTTTCAATGCTAATACTTGTATTTCTCATGATAGTTTTACGGAAAAAATAAAAGATGTACAATATAAACAGGGTTAATTATGTTGAATATAGGAAAATAAACGCATTACCGATAGCATGATTCAGCTATAAAGATATATATATCTTTTATATTTAAATATATTTTTTCTAAGTAGATAAGTATAGTTTTTATTAACTTTCAGATTGATGTCAGTGTCCCCATTACCAAATATTAAAAGAAAAGTTCTAATACCACTTCCTGATTACGGTTTTGATCCTACAGAAGCTGCAATTCCATGGTCTTTGCTTACAGCCAATGGGCATGAAGTTTATTTTGCTACTCCCAGTGGATACAGTAGTATGTGTGACATGCGAATTCTGAGAGGTACTGGTTTAGGGATCTGGAAGCCATTTTTAATGGCCGGAACTAAAGCTTCCCTGGAATACAACTATATGTCGAATTCCGATACTTTTTGCAATCCCTATAAATATACCAGTTTACACCCGGAAGAGTTCGATGCGCTTCTGCTGCCCGGTGGCCACGATAAAGCCATAAAGGAGTACCTCGAATCGCCGATCCTCCAGGAAATTATAGCAGATTACTTTGTCAATTCCCGCCCGGTAGCTGCTATTTGTCATGGTGTTTTGCTCGTTGCCAGAAGTATGAATCCGCTTACCCAAAAATCCGTACTCTTTAATTACAAGACAACTGCTCTTTTAACAAAGCAGGAGCGTATGGCCTACCAACTTACCCGGCTCTGGTTAAAGGATTATTATCTTACCTATCCGATTTCAGTTCAGGACGAAGTAACTTCTTTATTGGCAAGCCCATCCCAATTTATTGAAGGGCCGCTTCCAATGTTGAAAGATAGTATTACCCATCCCGAAAGAGGTTTTTCTTTATTAGACCGCCACTATTTATCTGCTCGCTGGCCAGGCGATGTCTACCATTTTGCCAATGCTTTTCTCGAAATGCTGAAGTAAGTACAGCACTTACCTAAAGGATATCAGGCCCACCTTCCACTAGCTATTGTCGTACCTTTGCAGCTGTATTAAATGATAGATTAGCATATGAATAAAACAGGAATTAATAAGCCACTTTCAGTCCTGGACTTAGCTTCAGTTCTGGAAGGACAAACCCCCGCAGATGCTTTTCATAATAGTTTACGATTAGCACAACACGTAGAAAAATTAGGATATAGAAGGTTCTGGATGGCCGAGCATCATAGTATGATTAGCGTTGCCAGTTCAGCTACCGCTGTATTGCTCGGATATATCGCCGGCGGCACCAATACCATCCGCGTTGGTTCAGGTGGCATCATGCTGCCCAATCATGCTCCTTTAGTGATAGCCGAACAATTTGGTACACTTGAATCTCTATATCCTGGCCGTATTGACCTTGGTTTAGGCCGGGCGCCAGGAACAGATCAGATTACTGCCTGCGCACTGCGCCGCGACAGAATGAGTGCCACCAACGAGTTCCCGGAATCCATCCAGGAATTACAGCATTACCTCTCTGCCGATAATACAGGCCCTGTTAGGGCAGTTCCGGGAGAAGGGTTAGACATTCCCATCTGGATTTTAGGATCAAGTACAGATAGCGCTTACCTGGCCGCCGCAATGGGGTTACCTTACGCTTTTGCAAGTCATTTTGCACCAGCCCAATTACATGCAGCATTAAAAATATATCGCCAGCAATTCAAACCTTCAGAATTCCTGGATAAGCCGTACACTATGGCTTGTGTAAACGTAATTGCAGCCGATTCAGACGAAATAGCCAACCGCCTGGCGACTTCCTTTTACCAGATGTTCCTGGGAGTAATTCGTGGTAAACTGAGGAAACTACCGCCTCCGGTAGATAGTATGGAAGGTATGTGGAATGAGTATGAAGCCGCTCATATGCAACAGATGCTTAGCTGTACCTTTATCGGCAGTCAGAATACCGTGCAGGATAAATTACAGCAATTTATTGACCTCACTCAGATAGATGAGATCATGGCTACTTCTCACATCTATGATCAGCAGGCCAGATTGTATTCTTATGAGCTTTTGAAAAGCCTTTTTATATAATATTCAGATGAAAGACGCAGGGAAAGGAATTAAATATTCTCTCTTTGCGTCTTTTCTACTTTGCAGCTTTGCCAGAAAATTCTTTTAATTTGCAAAACAATCAAAATTCTGGATTATCGTTGTTTTGCGAAAAATATGCCTGCTGCTGTTATCTGTGCTGGGAATGACATCTGTCAAAGCACAAGGGTTATTATTTAATTCCAACGATAGTTTGCTGGCACAAAGAACCTCTTACGATGTTTTTTCTGGTACCGGCCCCGAATTCAGACAATCCTTCTCCATCAACTTCGATTTATCTATCTGGGATAGAAAACATTTTGGCTACATTTTCAGTTTGCGCGATCAGAAAAGTAAATCCTATAGCCTGAGCTATATATTTTCTGATGATCGTATCGGATACCTGTACCTGAATATTGATAATGAAAGCCAGAAAATCAGGATTCCTTTATCTCCATCCCGAATGGCTAAACGCCAATGGATACCCGTGCAGCTCAACTTTGATCTTAAAAATGATAAAGTGGTGATGAAGGTAGATAGTCAGATCTTTGTGGCAGATAAAATGGGATTGAATGAAACACTAAAACCCCGTTTGGTTTTTGGTAAGTATCAGTATTTCACCGATGTGCCAAGTATGGCAATTAAAAACCTTTGGATAAGAGGAGGGGGCCAGGAGTATAATTTTCCATTGAATGAATGGCAGGGGAGCATGGTACATACCCGCGAGGGCAAAGAATTTGGTACTGCCGAAAATCCCAATTGGCTGATTAATGATTCCTGGTTTTGGAAAGAGAAATACAAAAACAAGTTTTCCGAGATAGCAGGTTTAGCATATATCGATAGTACTCAACAAATATTAATCTATCAGAAACAAAAAGGTATTATCTACGATCTGCGTCAGGGCCTCGCCAGTGAAATTACTTTTCAGAATGAACTACCCGTTCCAATGATTCTGGGTAAAAGTCAATATAACCCGCGTGAAAACAAAATTTACGTATACGAGGCCAATAATGTTCCGATTCCCTTACCCACTATAGCAGCGCTGGATTTAAGCACACTTTCCTGGCAAACAATTGGGAAAGGATATATTAATGCACAACGTCATCACCATAATTCATTCTACGATAAATCACTGCAGGATTTATATCTGTTTGGTGGTTATGGCTCTTTTACCTGGTTTAATCAGTTCTTTAAGTACAACCCAACTGATGATAAATGGGAGGAACAGGCTTTTAGTGGCGATTCTATAATGCCGCGATTCTTTTCCGCTGCCAGTAAAGTAAATGAACAGAATGAGCTGTTAATTTTTGGGGGATTTGGCAACCAGTCGGGTAGTCAGATTGTAGGTGGTAAGCATCTGTATGATCTCTATAAAATCAATCTATCTACCAAAACAATTCATAAACTGTGGGAAATAACAACCCCTAAAGAGAATTTCGTACCCGCAAATAACCTGGTAATCTCTCCTGATGGCAAATACTTCTATGTAATATGCTACGCGCATCACATTGCCCGAACATCCCTGCAGCTTTTAAAATTTAGGATAGCCGACGGAACTTATGAATTGGTGAGTAGCCCAATTCCAGTTATCTCTGAAAAAATTGAAACAGATATTAATTTATTTTATAATTCATTTACAGAGGAATTTTATTGTGCCGTTCAGGAGTTTTCTGATGCCACACATTCAACAATTAAAATCTATTCTTTATCTGCTCCACCGGTTTCTTATTCCAGTTACGTAACAGCGAATTACGAAATTAACGGGTTTAGCACTTCAACGAAATGGGTATTAGCCAGCTTCCTCCTGACAAGTTTGGGATTGGCAGTTTACCTGTTCCGTAAACAACCCTACAAACCTCATTTACAGGAAGAACCAACACCAGATGAGGTTTTAACCCTCGATTTAACCGCCGAACAATTACCTGCCAGGGCTAATGCTGTGTACCTGACAGGTGAATTTGCTGTATTTGACCGAAAGCAAAGAGATATCACACACCTGTTTTCTCCAAAGCTCCGGCAACTATTTGTACTGATTCTGCTAAACCAGAAGGATGAACAAAACGGAGTATCCTCCAAACAGATTTCACAGGTTTTGTGGCCGGATAAGGAACCTTCCAGAACTAAAAATCTTCGGGGAGTAACTCTTAATAATTTAAGAAGTGCCCTGAATGATTTAGAGGGAATTAAGTTGCTTTATATTAATGACTCATATTGTTTTGAACGGACAGACGACTTCTTTTGCGACTATCTTGAAATCAATCAACACCTCCAGAACAAGATCAATGACCTGCATTCGACCTCTCCGCTTTTAAACAGAGGAACCTTATTGCCGGAAATGGATGAAGAGTGGCTGGATGAATTTAAATCCCGTTTTGCTTCCCTGGTGCTCGAAAGATGTCAGCATTCCATGAATCTGGCTTATAAAGCCGGCCAATTTGCTTTAGCCTATCAATATGCTACTATTATATTGTACAATGATCCTTTTCATGAAGAGGCAATTGCCTGTCAGCTCACCTTATTAAAAAGAGTAAAGGGCATGAATGCTGCAAAAAAGAGATTTGATGCTTACGTTCTTTCCTACGAGCAGGGTATGGGTGTCAGCTATCCACTTACCCTTGATAAAATTGATTTCGGGGCTTAATTTCCCTGAAATTGCCTGTGGTTAACGTTTTTTACCATTATTTAACCCTCTCTTTAACCCCTTTTTTAAGCCCCCTGCCGTTATTATTGTAACCGAAATACCACGTGTGAATCAATTTAAATTCCACCTGATACTATCATCCAATCCATTAAACCGTTATGTATATGATAAGATCCCGCATCCTATTATTAGGTTGTTTGCTAATTGGGTTTTTAGGTTGTGCCAAGAAGCAAAATAATGTAAGGGTGCTGACACTCGATTGTATGGAATCGAAAATCAGCAAAATCAGATCGATTTTAGACACTGCCAAAGTAGGAACCGATGATTTTATGTACCCGCAGCAAAGTGTAGACGATCTTCAAAAAGCCCTCACCGACATTCAAACAGGCATTTCCTATGCCAAAGCCGGTCGGTTTATTCTTCAGTATGAAGTAGACAACGTCTGCAACAAAGCCGATCAGGCTATCACCCAATTTCTTGGCTCCTACAATTATACTCTCGCGCCTGGAAGTGATGGGGAGCTGCTGGTAAATGGACTGAACAGAAAAGGGTCTATCGATTTTGGAGACCGTGCCGAATTCTCCAATAGTAACACTTTTACGGTAGAACTCTGGGTTAAGTACAATAAGGATTTCCTTGATTTTGAAATGGCAACTCTTATAGGTACTACCAGCGAAGGCCCTCAAAGCAACTGGCCTGATAATAAATTCGAAGGCTGGAATATCCACTACCAGCGTTCCGGGAATTTAAGAGCCAGTATGGGAGTAGGTACCGGCGTACTCGAGCAGGCAAAGGCTTTCCCTACCAATTATGGTAAATGGAATCACGTAGCCCTGGTTTGGGATATTAATGCTAAAGCCGGTGCAGGTGAAGATCGGCCTTATCACATGAAAATGTATGTAAATGGGGAGCTATTCTGGCAAAAGAATAATGATATCCTCGCAGGCGGAGTACCAAGAGCAATGCTGCCTTCTTCAACCAAAAAAATGCGCGCCTTCATCGATCCTTACCATCCCGATCGCTGCATGACAGGCTATATTAAAAAGTTCCGCCTCTGGAATGAAGCCAAAACTCCTGATCAGTTAAAAACATTAATGACTGCCGATGTTAAAGGCAATGAATCAAATCTTGTTTGTGCCTGGGATTTTACGGTAGTACCTACTGATCCGGATAATGTAAAAGATAAAACCGGCAAGTTTACTGCTAAAATTCAAGGTTCTTACAAATGGATGCCTGTTCAGTAATAATCAATCAAACATTCTAAAGTTCGCGCTATGATATTAAAACTGATAAGACGATCAGCCATCGTCCTGTCTGGACTTTTGCTAGCCTGCCCTTTATGGCTTGCGGCACAGCAGGCAGAAAGGAAAATAACAGGTACTGTGCAGGATTCCGCACATGCACCTCTTTCAGGTGTTTCCGTAACTATTGTCGGAACAACTAAAGGAACCACCACTGCTGCTGATGGTACCTTCTCCATAAATGCTCCTGCTACTGCCCAACTGGGTTTTTCAATAGTAGGATTCAAATCTCAGATCCGGGCTGTTGACAACTGGAACCCGAATGTTGCTGTAATTCTCCTACAAGACCCACGCTTGCTGGAAGATGTTGTTGTTATCGGATATGGTGCCGTAAAGAAAAAAGATCTTACCGGCTCTATTCAAAGCATATCCGGGAATACTTTGCAGAAAGCAATGACCGCAGATGTTACCCAGGCACTGAATGGTAGAGTAAGTGGGGTGAATGTGCTGAAAAGTTCCAACAGGCCTGGTGCAGGAATGTCGGTACAGATCAGAGGAACCAACTCCTTTAACTTCTCTAACGAGCCATTATATGTAATAAACGGAGTGCCTTCCACAAACGGTATGAGATACCTGAATGCTGATGATATTGAGTCGATAGACGTATTGAAGGATGCTTCTTCTTCCGCTATTTATGGCTCAAGAGGTGCAAACGGAGTAGTGATTATTACTACAAAAGGTGCTGGTAAAAAGGATGGATTTGAGGTTAACTATAACGGTTACACCGGAGTTAAAACCGCTGCCAGAGTACCTGATATGATCGGTTCCATGAACAAGGGGCTCGACTATGTAGATTACAGGGTTGCCTTGTGGAGCAATAAATATGGTCCTTCTTCTTTATCACGCCCCGATTTCCTGACAGATAAAGAAAAAGACAGAATCAGGTACGGTGAGTATTACGATTGGGCCAGGGAAATACTGCATACCGGAACAATCAATAGTCATAACCTATCCGCAGCCGGTGGTACCGATAAAACATCTTACTCTTTCGGTATCGGATATTTCAATGATGAAGGTATTATTGGAAAAGAGAACTTCAATAGGTTGACAGCCAACTTAGGATTGGAACAACGTTTCAATAAGCATATCAAGACAGGCATAAATGCTTATCTATCTAAAGTAAAAATAAATGAAGGGTCGGCAGAAGCACTCATCAATGCTTATTTCCTGCCGCCAATTGTAAGTCCATTTGCCGAAGATGGTAGCCTGTTGTTTAAAGTGCAGCCAACTTCCAGCAAAATCAATCCAATCATCGATATGCAAAATGATATTCGTGAACGGAATGAAATGCATGCCAATGCTGCTGCATTTCTTGAAATCACGCCGGTTGAATGGATTAGCTTCAAAACACAAATAGCTACTCAATACGATAGTTATGTACTTGGAAACTATAAAGGAACCTTCACCCAGGCTAAAGCAGGAGTGAATACACCGGAAGCTTCAAAATATAATGGATCAGATTTCAATTATGTATGGGACAACATTCTTACCATCCGTAAAACCTTGGCTACTGATCATAAAATACATTTCATCGGTTTATTCAGTGCTCAAAAAGATACACATGAAAGTGGTGGGATGACCGGAGAAGGACTACCTTATAATTCTCTCTGGCATGCCATTCAAACTGCCGATCAGATTAGAAATGTTACTTCCAATTATTGGGAGTCGTCGATGTTATCGATGATGGGGCGTTTGAATTATACTTTTAAAGATAAATATCTTTTTACAGTTACAACCCGCTATGATGGCTCATCCCGTTTGGCTAAAGGCAATCGCTGGGGCTTAATGCCTTCAGCTGCAATTGGCTGGCAGGTGAAAGAAGAAGAGTTCCTGAAATCAGTAGATGCCATCAGTGATCTGAAATTACGTCTCAGCTACGGTAAAACCGGTAATAATAATGTGCGCAATGATGTGACCATGACGCGCCTGGCAATGTCTAAATATAACTTCGGGGATCAGGGAGTAATAGGTTTTGGCCGCGGTGCTGAAATTGGAAACCCTGATCTGAGATGGGAAATGACGTCTGAATTAAACTTTGGTATTGATTTCGGATTTCTGCAAAACAGGATCAAAGGTACGCTCGATATTTATAACAGAACAACCAAAGACCTGATTTTCGAGAGAAAAGTAGCTAATATAAATGGATATAGTTCTTTCCTTGAAAACGTTGGCAGTACCGGAAATAAAGGGGTAGAACTTGGACTTAGCACCATAAATATTCGTAATAAAGATTTCTCATGGAAAACAGATCTGACTTTTAGCAGAAACAAAAACAGGATCATCGATCTGTATGGAGATAAAAAAGATGATGTTGCAAACAGATGGTTTATTGGTCAGCCTATGAGAGTAATTTATGATTATAAGTTCCTTGGAATCTGGCAGGAGAGCGAGAAAGAGGAAGCAGCAAAATATGGTAAAGCGCCGGGCCACATTAAAATTCTTGACGTGAATAATGATGGGTCTTTCGACGAAAGGGATATGCAGGTACTGGGTTCTCCAAATCCCGACTGGACAGGTGGTATTACCAATAGTTTCAACTATCGCAATTTCGATTTATCGTTCTTCGTATATGCGAGAGTAGGCGGATTATACAATGATCAATTTACCTATATGTTTACAGCCTGGGATAATGAGCATTGGAATAAACTGAATGTCAAATACTGGACACCGGAAAATAAAAGCAATGAATATCCGGGTGTTGGTGCTGTTTCTCTGCATACTCAGGTGTTAGGTAATATCAGGGGTACATTTGTTAAACTTCAGAATGCTACATTCGGATATACTTTGCCTGCCAGCATTACACAACGCTGGAGGATCAAAAATCTCAGAGTATACAGCAACGTGCAGAATATACTGACCTTCTCCAAATATCTAGGTTCAGATCCTGAATCTATCGGAGAAGATCCATATAACAATCTTTCTATTATGCCAAGAATTTATACCCTGGGCTTAAACCTTACTTTATAACCAATGAATTCCATGAACATGAATAAGGTATTTTTATCAATAGGGCTGATGGGGGTAATGTTACTGGGAAGTACTGGTTGCAGTAAGTTCCTGGATACAGCCAACCCGTCTTATACTACAGAAGATCTATATAAAACTAAAACAGGTATCGATAAATTATTAATCGATATCTACTCAAAATTGCGTAATCACTATAATACTGGTCAGTTACAATATTGGGGAACCGATATTTATATGGCAGCAGAGGATAATCCGGATTCCAAAATGTTCAATGCCTACGATAAGAGCTTTAACAGCACTGCCGGCATTGTAGGTGGATACTGGAATAATCTATATAAGATGGTGCAGGAAGCCAATATGCTTTTGGCTCGTATTAAACCGGATATGGAAGGAATGAATACAGCTTCCTATAATGCCACAGTTGCTGAAACGAAGTTTCTAAGAGCATTGGCATATTATTATTTGGTTGAAACCTTTGGACCTGTTCCTTTATTAACTACTGAAACTACAGACCCAATAACCACTGTAGAACGTACTTCAGAAACAGCTATTTATGATTTTCTGGTAGCTGAATTAAAAGCAGCACAGAAAGTACTGCCAGTTAAAAGTACTGCAAGAGGAAGAGTGAATGATGCTGCTGTGAATACACTGCTGGGTAAGGTTTATCTGACAAGGGCATATAAATCATTTAAACAATCAACTGATTTTACCAATGCAGCAGCGGCTTTTGATGCTGTGATCAATGATCCGGAGCATGTATATGATTTATTGCCTGTTTTTGAAGATGTATTTAATGAAAATAATCAAAACAACAGGGAAATAATTTTTGCGGTACAATATTCAGCAGATAAGAATTTTACGGGAGGAGGAAATCCGCAGCAGGGTTATTTTGGATTTTGTATTACCTGCTTCTATCCTGATATGTTTTCAGAAGTACAGAAAGATTACTCGTACATGCAGCGCCAGTTTTGGGTTAATCCAAAAGCACATGAATTGTATAGCAATCCTTCGATTGATGCAAGATATGAAGCTACTTTTCAGAGAACATTTACCATCAACAATCCGGAAAACAGCAATACAGGTAAAACAGGATTGTATTTTCCTGTGTGGAATGATGAATCCGGTGATCAGCATAATGCGGCCATCTTTATCCCATTCAAGGATGAAGAAGGTAACTACCTCTGGTATCCGCAGGCTGCAGGATATAAAGATCTGGCCAAGGGTACAGATAAAATGCCTGTCGTAAAGAAGTTCAAGGATACCAAGATGCAATGGCAGGGCCCTGGAACCAGAGAGGCTGTTGTATATCGAATGGGAGATCTGTATCTTTTATCTGCAGAAGCACATTTAGGTGCTGGAAACAATGGAATAGCATTGCAAAGAGTAAATGCAATTCGCAGAAGAGCAGCCGCTAACGATAACGTACGTACGCAAATGGAATTTGGAACTCTGGATCTCAACATTATTCTGGATGAAAGAGCAAGAGAACTAATGGGAGAATATGACAGATGGTTTGATCTTAAGAGAACAGGAAAGCTAATTGAAAGAACATTAGCCTACAATCCTCAGGCTAAAAGTGCGGGCAATCTGAATGCCAATCATCTTTTGCGTCCGATTCCTCAGGATGAAATTAACAAGTTGAAAGGTTTAGGACAAAACACAGGCTACTAAAACTTTTGCATCAACCTTAAACAAAATCAAATGAAAATAATGACAATAATATATGGATTAGTACTTGCTGCTATGCTCAATGCATGTCAGAAGTACGAACGCCCCGATCCTTCCAAACGTCCGGAACAGGTACCTACACAGATTTACAATGAAATCTACGACCCGTTTTCCGATCAGGGCCAATATTGGTTGCCACGTCAGAAAGCCGGTAAGAACTATTGGTTGGTAGTAGACTCACGAAGCAATAACAACAACGATGATAATAATTCGCTTCGCAATCATATTCTGGCTGAATCTATTATTGGAGTTACTGCCCTTGCCGTAAATGAGGGGAGAAGCGAAACAATGGTTTGGACACAGGACCCTAACTCCAACTATTCAGAGATTATTAAGAAAACAGGGATGTCACATAATGGTAATCAGTCGACCTGGGAGCTGATCCAATATCACGACAACGTGAAAAAGGTGATTGAAGGTTATATTCTCTGTGATGTAAACAAACAGGAAAGTATTACAGCGGCAACTGTAGCGGCGCATGTTTATAAATCTATTGTTGTAGATGTTAAATATGAAGATAGAGTGAAGAATATGGGTTATACCATGAAGTATGATGCACGAAATAAAACAACGGCAGATGCATGGTCGGAGTTTAAGGATAAGTGCAGCAATAATGCTTTGGTAATGATGCCAACTCTCACTGGTAACCAGAGAGGTTATGCCATCGCCAATAAATTAATGATGGTAAACTATAATAGGCAGTACCAGAATCCTGGTGGTGGAAACAACGAATCGCTGATTAAGGATGTAATGAATTGGTTGCAACCATTGTCGCCCGTTTTAGGATGGGAGCAGGTTGAAGAAAAACAATTTGTGGATCTGGTATCCAAATCGGGTAATCTCATGGTGCCATTCGACTGGGCATGGAATGCAACAATCATGTCGGCCAATTATGAGAATAACCAGGCTGGATTGGTGAAAGTTACTAATCCTCAGTTTATCAATTATGATAGTACTAAGCATTATACCTCGTTTTTGCTGACAGATGGAGATAATGTGCAGTGGATGATGAATGATTTTAATTCAGGAGATTTCTACAACAATCCATTGGCGAAAGACATGAATATCAGTTTTGGATTGCCGGTAGCAAATTTATCGATGATCTCCCCGTTTCAGTTGGATAAGCTGATAGGTCTGCAAAATGCCAAAACCTCCTTAATAGAGTATGGGGGCGGAGGATATTATTATCCGGATAATTTTGGAGAGAGTAAAAACAGAACCGAGTTATTAAATGCTATTGCTTCCAAAATAGGGATTCATATGCGTCAGCATAGAACCAAGGTGCTTGGATTGATTTGTGATCAGGTTACCAGTGCTAAATCCAAAGAAGCATTTCAGGCATATATTTCAAAAAATGATGAGTTGATAGGAATTGTAGCCTTGCAATACACTCCATATGCCGGCGGAAACGGAGAAACTATGTGGTTTAAAAATTCGAAAGGGATTGATATACCTGTTATAACTGCCAGGTATTCAATCTGGAACCATGGCGGCCAGAATATGTCAAACGAAGGTACTCCAGCCTATATTGCCAGCAAGATCAATAGTCTGGCTCAGGGAAATACAAGTACTCAAACCCTTACTATGGTGCATGCCTGGTCGGATTTTCGTGATATTGGAGATTCTAATGACCCACTGGCTGAAAATCAAAATGGCAATACGAGGGGGATTACTCCAATTCAGTGGTGTGTACGCCGGTTAGATAAGAAAGTGAAGGTAGTGAATGTTGAAGAATTGATCTGGCAGGCCAGAATGCAGCATAATAAGCAGCAAACCAAAGAATATCTTTCAAAAGTTTTTTAATCCTTTATTCCAATTGCAATAGCGACCCGGTATTTACCGGGTTGCTTTGTTTACCGGATCAGGGTTACAACCCCTTTACGGCTAAAACGGCGGCCGGTATAATCTACTCCCTGAACCATCCACACATAAGTATCTGCAGGAGCAGGAGTTCCTTTAATTTTACCATCCCATCCGCCCGGCAAATCGTTGCTCCTGAAAATTTCCTGACCCCATCTGTTCCAGATGCAGAAAAAATCAAGTTTCGGAACACCCGCAGCAATAACTCTGAAGATATCATTACGCCCATCATTATTAGGAGTAAAGGCGTTGGGAACATAGAACTCAGGGCCATTATAAACTTTGACGGTTATGTAATCAACATCCTGACATCCTTCAGTAGATGTAAGTGTAAGTTTGTAGGTCTGATCCTTGTATAACATGGCAACCGGATGATCGCTATTCGGATTATTTAACCCCATTGAGGGTTCCCATCTGTATCTCACTCCTTCCTGTAGCCATCCTGCCTGTAATTGTAATGGTTGTCCAACAGCTACGATCGTATCTTTACCAGCCTGGGCATATACATTGTTGACTCTAACCGGCACCGATACAATAGGAGAACTGCACCCTTCGGCGGTTATGCCATACATGGTAGCGCGATAAACACCGGTATCGGCAAATTGGTGGCTAACTATTTGCCCCTTTCCGGTTTTTCCATCTCCAAAATCCCAGACCCATTGGTCGATTGGCACGTTGGGCAATTGATTGGTACTATTGAATGAAGTGACGGTGCCAAGGCATACGTCCTTACCGGTTGCGGTGACATTCGGAGTACTACTGAAAAGAATATTTTTTTTAGCGGTACTGATACAGCCCCGATCAGAGGTAACGGTTAGTTGAATGGGCTTGGAACCAGGCATGGTAAAGGGAGGAGTAGGTTTGTTGCTGGTACTGTTGGTACCATCGCCCCATTCCCAGAGCCATTCTTTCGCTGCTCCGTATTTAATTTTTGTTTTGTCCTCCATCCAATTGTTGGTGCCTAAGCAATAAGGATTTGGCCCAAAATCGATTTCCGGATAGGTACCAATGGTAAAAGGAGCTTTCAGGGTATCGGACATGCATCCGCTATTGTCTTCAATTACCAGTTTAACTATATAATCTCCTGCCCCGGGATAGTTATGAGGAGGAGGTTTAGGATCGCCGGAAGTAGTACCATCTCCGAAATCCCACCACCATTTGGTGATAGTACCAAAAGAACTGGAGCCATCGAGGAACTGAATGGGGGTACCTTCACAGAATATTTGTTGTGGGTTAAAATCGAAAACCGGTCTTAATGCTGCACAAAACTGTTGCAGGTTTGATAAACCGCCAGTGCTACCGGCAAATCCCCAGAATACTTCAGGGTCTCCACCAAAGATATCATTTACAAGGTCTTTATCCAGCGTTAGCCGCAATTGGTTATCGATGCTCACTTCCATGTGTTTCAGGGTAGCATCCCAGTTGATTCTGAACAGATGCCATTGGCAATCTTCAATATTGTCGCTGTTTGCCAGAGCAGTAACCGGTCCGGCTAAATTGCCGGAACTATTATGGTTGGATAGGCCATTCATCTGAATGGCAACATGGTCGTAAGGCGGATCGTTTTCATCAAAGTTCTGGTACGTGTCGATCAGCACCCCCAAGGAAGGGGATATACCTTTAAAACCTAATCC
Source organism: Chitinophaga silvatica (assembly GCF_003419895.1). GTDB lineage: Bacteria > Bacteroidota > Bacteroidia > Chitinophagales > Chitinophagaceae > Chitinophaga > Chitinophaga silvatica. Next base: position 204,585 of record NZ_QPMM01000011.1, read on the forward strand.
CTGACCGGTTGCTCCCAGGTTTGTGCCTTTTGTTTGCAGTATAAAACCTATGCCATCGGCACCATCGGCATCTTTACAGCCAAGGAAAACATCGAATACATAGTTGAAAGAATTATTTAAATTGATTTTATTCTTATTCCATGCGGTACCGCTGGTAGTTTGGACGTCGGGAGTCAGCACATAGCAATTGCAGCTGGTTTGGGTAGCAGAGCCATTTAAAATATATGGCAAAACTCCCTGACCCTTAAGGGGAACGGTATTAAGAATAAATATACATAAGGTCAGGAGTCGTATAATTTTCATATCAGCGTGGAATTACCCAAAAAGCCGTTGGTTACTGATAACAAGTTACGCTCTTGTTGTCTAACATCAAAGCAGTTTTATGGGCTGATTTAACTATTTTGCGGCTGATTTAAGAGAAATATGGATATCAGTATCAATAAATATATCAGCGAAACAGGTTTTTGCAGCCGCCGGGAGGCCGATAAGTATATCGAACAGGGAAGAGTTACAATTAATGATAATATCGCTTCCAAGGGGAACCGTGTGCAGGCCGGAGATGTTGTTGAAATTGATGGGGAACCACTGAAGAAGAAAAAATCGACAGTTTATATAGCCCTGAATAAACCTAAAGGGGTTACCTGTACCACCGATCTGAAAGATAAAAGCAATATCATTGATTATTTAAACTACCCATCCAGAATTTTTCCAATTGGACGGTTGGATAAAAGATCTGAGGGGTTGATATTTTTAACCAATGATGGTGATATTGTTAACAAAATTCTGCGAGCAGGAAATCAACATGAAAAAGAATATATTGTAACCGTAGATAAACCTATAGATCTTGAGTTTGTGAAAGCCATGCGTAATGGTGTTCGTATATTAGGTACTGTTACTCAGAAATGCTTTGTGCAACAGGAAGGATCAAATAAATTCAGGATCATTCTGACACAAGGATTAAACAGGCAAATCAGGCGTATGTGCGAGGTACTTGGATTTGAAGTAACCTCATTGAAGCGTGTACGAATTATGAATATGACATTGAAAGATCTGGCACCTGGTAAATGGCGCTATTTCACTAAGGAAGAGATCACAAATATCAACGCACTGGTTGCAAGTAGCAGTAAAACAGAAAAAGGTAACCAGGGCAACGAAGGAATGGACGAATAGCAGTTTTTGACGAAATCCTATACTATGAAAATATTTATTCCATTATCACTTATCACATTGTTCTGTTCATGTAATCTTTTAGCGAAGAAGACAGATACTAGTTTAGCTAAAGATTCGGTTTCCCGTGGGAATTATCCTGTTGCAGCAGCCTACGCTACTGAAGCAGAATATACTAATCCAACTATTTTTCCAATAGATTCTTCCTATGGTAAAATGATTAGGGTAGGAAATTATCATAGTGATGAAGTAGAAGAGGGGGATACTGCCTTAACATATGTAGGTTTGTTCAGATCAGCGACTGATTATTATTTCAAAACAGCTCCTGTTTTCATTAATCATGCAAAAGATGCTATCGTAGATGAAGATGATGAAATTACCGGTTGGGAAGTGAAAACGACTCCAACTCAGGATTCAAGTATCTTTCTTATAGCCAACATGCAGCAGTTGGATGGCCAGCGTTTCAACGCATTAAATTTGTCTAAAACACAGATCCTGCCTGGCGATAGCCTTGAACTTTTTCTGGAGGGAAAAAGATATTTGCTCTATGCAACTGGCAATCGTGTAGGTGATTCCTATGAAAATTACAAATTGTTTTTATCGGCACAGCGTAACGGAAAAGCAGTGGTAGAGCTGCTTGCAGAGATTCTCAGTTTCGATGATCAGATGGTATCTATTATTTTGGCAGGTGATTTAGATGGAGATAAAGAGCTTGATTTATTGATTGATACCAGTTATCATTATAACCTTGAAGCACCAACGTTGTATCTCTCCAAACCTGCGGCAGAAGGACATTTGCTGAAGGTGGTAGCACGGCATAATTCAGTTGGTTGCTAAAAAACTTAAAATATTTTTGGTAGTTATTTAGAATTTTCTACCTTTGCGCTCCCTTCAACAGGGAATGATTCCGTAGCTCAGTTGGTAGAGCAATACACTTTTAATGTATGGGTCTTGGGTTCGAGTCCCAACGGGATCACAACAAGAATATCAAAGGTTATTAAAGCCGCTTAAATCACAGGATTTAAGCGGCTTTTTTGTTTTTACCAATAAAAGGTAAATCATACAAAACGAATCTGAAAGGATACAAAAAAGGATACACAAAACAGTTTTACTTTTAGTGTATCCTTTTTTCTGGTAAATGCTTATCAGTAAAGGGTTTTAGGACTTACAAACCGATGTAAAACAAACCAAACAAAAACAAAGTCAAACATCGGCACTAAAACTTTATGGACTATGAAAGTAAGTCAAGAATTATCAATCCTCTTTCATCTTCGGTATGATAATAATAACTCCGAAGGTAAGGCAACGATCTGCGTTCGTATTACTGTTACCGGTTTTCCCAGGGATGGGTTTTCACTGGGCTACAAAGTGGAACCTTCAAAGTTTAACAAAGATGCTGGCGCCATCACCGGTAAATCTGCAGAAGCAATTGAAATTAATAATCATTTGCAGTACGTAAAAAGTGAACTTATCCGCCATTATAATCTCCTGAAAGCAATTGATGCCACCGTAACCCCGACAATGATAAAGAATGCCTACAACGGTATAAACCGGGATAAGCGAACGCTTTTAGAAGTCTGCGACTTCCACAATGAAAAATTTCAGGAGAAGGTGGACAAGGATAAACGTAAAGGTAGCAGCATGAAAAAGTGGGTTACTACAAAGGAAAGGATTTCCGGTTTTCTCTCCAGTGTTTTTAAAATGAAAGATATTCCCCTGGGCAGGATTGAATATTCCTTTGCTGAAGATTTCTTCGATTACCTGACCTTAACGGTAGGTATCCAGGAGAATACAGCTATGAAGTACGTGAAAAATACAAAGCAGTTGCTGAAACTTGCCGTACAACGTAAATGGTTAAACGCTAACCCGATTGAAGGTTACGCCTGTTCCTATATCAATCCTGAAAGGGATATTTTAAACGCCCAGGAGTTAAGCGTACTTTATCATAAGGAATTTAGCATCCGCCGACTTCAGGAAACAAAAGACGCTTATTTGTTTATGGCTTTAACCGGCTATGCTTACAAAGATGCCCTGTTGCTTACCCGTGATAACATCGTGAAATTTTTCGACGGTGAAGACTGGATCGTTAAAAACAGGGAAAAGACTTGGTGTCGTGAAAACGTTCCCTTGCTGCCTATTGCAAAGGAAATCCTGAAGAAGTACGAAAATCATCCGTACTGCATCGCCAACAATGTTTTATTGCCTATCAATAGTAACCAGCGATTTAATGGTTACCTGAAGGAAGTAGCTGACCTGTGCGGCATAGATAAAAATCTGACAACCCACACTGCCCGGCACACCTTCGCTACCACTGTAACACTGGCCAACGGTGTACCGCTGGAAACCGTGAGCGCCATGTTAGGCCACAAGTCCATCCGGACGACGCAGATTTACGCTAAGATTGTGGCTTCAAAGGTGAGTCAGGACATGAAAAGTTTAAAGGCTTCCTTTAATCTGGCTATTCCGGAGTCCTTATTACTCAACGCAGTAGCATAGTGGCCTATTACGTAGGTGACCGGCGCCGGTCACCTACTATTACAAATCCGACATTAACAACTGATTAACAGAGTGTTATAATCTAAACTTATTTATTGCAGACCTTGTTGAAATAGCCGGACCCTCCCGGCTTTCCATATCCTTAAATAACCTTGAACACCAAACCTTCTGGCGCTAGAAAAACCATATTCCATGCAGCAGACCTATCAATTATCCTACTTTGAAAAACTGATCAGAATTGATCTTAAATCCGAATTCCAGCAACACAAGAAACCGGATCGTAATTATCTTACTGCAATCGTTGACGAGGCGACAAAGCATAAAGACCGGCTAATACAGGAATTCAGTCAACAGCTTTATAATCTTGGAAAGCGGAAACGGGCTAGGCATGTACAGAATCATCAACACCAGCTTATACTGTTGATGGACTTGACCACCGAACACCTGGACACAGACGACATTTTGAGCCGAACGGATGCCCCTCCGAATGACTCCTGGCGGTACCTGTACAGATTTTTATACAAGATACTGGCCGAAATCCTTTCTTTCATCGAAAGTCAGTACCCTCAAAATATGGATATAGACTGCAAAATTCCTGACGCTTATCTGTACCTGGTACGAGAAGGCTACGCAGCAGCCATGATGCTGTTGCAGGAAAAATCCGAAGATGGAGAGGTTGAATCTTCATTAATTCCCATACTGATACAACCTTTTGAGGACTTCCTCGAAATAGAACACCCTGGACAATTCATCAGTTACAGCCACCTGCATTATTTAACGAAACTTAGTATCCAGATTCGTAAGATCCTAGACAGTTCCCGCTGTGAAAAGACAATCACAGAAAGTATAGAATGGGAACTGCATGTTTTAAACTTCAACTCACCAGCTTACCTGCAATACTGGACAGACCGCACCAGTAAAGAAATTGAGCAGCTACCATCCTCACGCGACCGGCTAAACCGGTTAGTCTACCTACAGAAAAAAATTGCTCAGACTCGCACTAAACCGGGAATTAGTTTAAACAGACTTCACGACTCACTACAAAATCAGCTTCTGTGCTGGCTTTCGGCTGAAATAGTATACCAGGAAAAAGTGGAGGTTATTTCCCAGTCAATCCATTCGATAGGAGAACTTGACCGGTGGAAAGATTTTAAAGTTCAGACTGGCTTTTCAGTTCCACAGATGGGCGCTATTCTGAAACTCCTTTTTGACAGTGGGTACTACCTAAACAAAAACAAAACGGAGCTGCTGGACTTCTTTTCTTTTTTCTTCACCTCAGCCAAGCAGGACGCGGTTTCCAGTCAAAGCCTGCGAAGCCATTTTTATAAAGATAGTGCCGCAGTATCCAGAGCTGTACAGGAAATCCTGGGAGAACTGCTGGACATCTCACAGAAAGGCATCAACGTTTTATGCTGTTTTATCTGGAACCTGTATGTTTTCCATGATTTTCTTCCGCTAAGTGACTGGTTAGACCTATTCTAAAATAAATTTTAAAAATTTTTCTTCCTAATAATCAATGTGTTACAGGGGGTTGTGTATACCCCCGTGACTGTTTTTGTGTTCAAAAAGAATATTCTTTTGCTGCTGTATCAAACAAACATAAATCTTATGGCAGCAGAAATCCTAACACGTGAAGATCTGGCGATTTTCAAAGTTGAATTATTCAAAGAACTACGGGAAGTGATAGGTTCCCACCCGGCACAGCCCCGCAAATGGTTAAAGTCCTACGAAGTCAAGGACCTGCTCAACATCTCCTCCGGCACACTTCAGAACATGCGTATCAACGGCACCCTTGCCTATACGAAGATCGGCGGCCTGATATTCTACGACTATGAGGACATACAAAAACTCATGACTGCAACCGGACCGCATAAACGCTCCTGATGCCGGTGTTACCAGCACATACGAACTATATAAAGCATCTGAACTCCTTCTTTGCAAAAGTTTGGACAGATGATCGTCTGAATTCAAATCACATCAGTTTGTATATGGCTTTATTTCAAATCTGGAATCAATACCGCTTCAGTAGCCCGTTTCCGATTATTCGGGAAGAGGTCATGAGGTTATCCAGGATAAAGTCAAAGGATACTTATGTGAAATGTTTACGACAGCTCCACGACCGTGCTTATATAGTTTATCAGCCATCAGGTCAGATGTTCGCTCCGAGTCTGGTTTCAATTATTCCACTAAACATCATTTTGTCAGAGGAAGAGAGTCAGCAATTATTTCTTTTTTCTCCGCAGCATTATGAGCCTGAAAAGTTGGAAAAATTAGCAGAAATCAGACAAGCTATCGGACCTAAAATTATGCCCCATATGTGGCCTAAAATTATGCCCGGACAGGGGCCTAAAAATATACCCGATACGGGCCTAAAATTAGGTCTCTTTAATAAACAAATAAACAATAATAAACATGAGGGAGAAAACAGGCTCCCGCCCTCAAAAAAAAATAAAGATGAAACAGGTAAAAAAAATGACCTGCCACATAAGGACGCACCCCGCGCGGAAAATTCCAAAGAAGATCAACGGGAGCTCCCGACCTTATCCCAGGTCCAGGACTTTTTTAACTCCCACAAGTACGCACCACTGGAAGGTGACAAGTTTTTTCATCATTACCAGGCAAACGGCTGGCGGCAGGGTGGACAAACCCTGATTCTGGACTGGCAGTCAGCGGCTCATAAATGGATGCTCAACATTCACGCACAAACGCAAACAAACCATGACAAACATACCAAATCAACACACGGAGCAGGACGACTCCACTCCAATGAAAACAAAAACTATTCAGACCCCTTATGATTACCACCTGCTCATGCAGCAGTTGGAAGAACATGGGAAAACTGTCTATGGCCCGGCCTTTAAGATCGAAGAAATAGACCGCCCTGTTGTACTGAAGTTGCTGGCGTATTTCTTACAAGACGAGGAAGTGGCTAAATTCGAGGGATTAGACCTTCAGAAAGGGATACTCCTCACCGGGAGGATTGGATGCGGTAAAACGTCCTTAATTACGCTAATGCGACCCCTTTCGGCAGACTCCTATATGCCGCATATGGTTTCCTGCCGTGAAATCAGTTTTGAGTTTAGCAAAATCGGCTACGATATTATCAGCAGATATAGTCGAAACGCCTTCTTTCCATACACTGACACGCCCCGCGTTCATTGCTTTGATGACCTGGGCGTTGAGCAGCCGGTAAACCACTGGGGGAATAGCTGTAACGTAATGGCCGAAATTCTGCTGTCCAGGTATGACCTGTGGATCTCCAAAAAAATGCTCACCCATATTACCACAAATCTGAATAGCCAGGAATTGGAAGACCACTATGGTAACCGGCTACGGAGCAGATTGCGTTCCATGTTCAATCTGATTGCCTTCGATCCCTCGACGGCTGACAAAAGGCGCTAGAGCTACTTACCCATTTATTCAAACCATAATTACAGATACAGTCGGTACTATTGGATAAACAACCTAAGCTTTGACTTGTCCCATGGAGTTGTGAATTCTATACCCCATTTGCTTTGCTGGATTCAAGAGAATTATAACATGGCAATGACGGCCCTAACAATGGCTATGATTTCTGGTTGATTTTGAAATGGAAGAAGTGGTGGTTCGTTCACGGGTTCTAGTTGGGAGCGAATTTAGGCCAATTATTTTAAGATGTTAACTAATGACGATTTGATTTTCTGGTAAAGATGGAAATATAATGAACGTATGGAGGCTCACTATTGCGAATTGGAAAATCTAATTAGTTTAAATAATTAAAGTTTCCAAGTGTAGGAGCCTCCATACACTTTCCCCTTTACGTTTCTGATTGCAAGCTTCTGTTCCGTCCAATCTCCAGGTAAATAAAGATTAGGTTCTAGGCCTTCGTTTATTAGTCCTTTGTAGACTTGCTCAGTCAATAGAATGGCGGGGTAGGTGTACTCCTCAACATTTTTTTTAAGAGATATGACTTGTCTTGATCTGAAAAAAGATATTCCATTCTCAATCTTTACGCCAGAAAGAAATTCCGATTCTGTTACTGAAAGCGGTTTGGGTTGGTATAGGTATGTTGATGCTGGAAATTGATATTTGCCTGTTGGAGTATTTAATCTATATGGCTGGGATTGAGAAAAATAATCAGATAATATGGATTTTACATTAAGTTCATACATTGTTCTTGTTATTTTTTTATTACCCATATCTGTCAATCGAGACGCTATATTAGCCGGAATTCCAGCCCAGACCAATCCTCTGTTTGGTTGATTTTCTTTTCCTTTTCTTGGAACGCCCACTTTTGTAATCTGCATTTTTCCATGGTCGATTCCAATTCCGCATTTAAAATCAACACCTTTGAACTTTTCATTGATTATTTTCGCTACATGGTTAATAGAAATTGCACATCTTATTGCATTAGTGAAACATTTTTCTTGAGGAAAGACAATCATAACCCTGTCGCCAATGATGTTACGTGTATGGCCACCATGATGCCTGGCTGCCTTTATTACTCCTTTAGTAAAAGCGGTATATATTTTCCCCATGACTTTTGAACTGTGCTTTTCTGTGAGTAAGACAGAGTTTCTGATATCCACATATAATACACATGAGGTAAGTTCTTTCCCTTTCTTTTCTTTATTCTTTTCATAGCTTAATCCTGAATCATCAGAAGGAGGAACAGTTTCTGTATCATTATAAACAAAGTCTGTATTGGTAATGTCATTCACATCTTCTTCTATTTCAGACATTATTGATTTTAAACCCATAATACTTAGCTTTATCTTGGATATTTAATTCTAAAAAATTGATTATAAGAGATCCCTTGTAGTTGACCAGGAGGGATGAGCCTACCAAAGTGTGACCAATAATTAATGTTGCCTAACGGACTTTTGTAAAATTCCCTTATTGGACTATCGTCAAAATAATTAATACAATTTGCTTCACTAATGCTTTCTAAACGAAATAGTTCTGTCAACGGCTTCCCAATAATTGTGTACTCATTATAAAAACCTGATTTGTTTTTGAAATAGTTAATGGTTCCAGCATGAAATGCAATCTTCGATGCGTGTTTCGTCTTAATTGTCTTTTCAATTATTTCTTTGGCTGCTATATTTGCTGCATTAATACAGTCCGCAAAATCTTCACACATAAAAGGGGGGCCAAAAATGCAAACAATGCCGTCTCCTATTATTTTATCAACCTCGCCACCATATTTGTAGATGATAGGAATAACAGTTCGGTAATATTCGTCAAAATATTCCCCAATTTCCTCTCCATTTAAATGTGAAAATTGAGTTGAGAAATTACAAATGTCAATGAATAGCAGGGCTACTTCGGCAGGAAGGCCAAAGTCAAAATAACGTGTGAACTCTGGGCCAAGTTCTGCAAGGGAGCTTGAAAGTGCTTTCTCAAGCCAAAAAGAGTTACTGTTTGCTATACTCTGCAGAGAGCCTTTAAATTTTGAAAGTTTGCTGTTTTTATGATAGGTGCAGTTTAGTTTTTGAACAAGATCCAGATTGGGCATTGGCTTATTTAATATTGCTTATGAAATATATAATTACCGCAGTTACCAATATCAATAAGCTAATACCAAAGCACCATACCGATATTCCCGTGCAGATATATTTGCTGTTGGTTACCTTCGCAATGCTATGGATTTGCTCAGTTAAATGATCTGTGTATTTATCTTCATCATCTAGTATAGAGTGGGCAGCTCGTTTGTACTCACTTGCTGAAGTGTATTTTTCTTGTATATGCCTAAAATATAAAATTGACGTTGGATTTCTATTTCTTAGCCGTGGTCTTACTGCCAATATAGCAGCGATAATTGATATAAGGCTTAATGAACCAAATAATACTACAAAAGTTAGGGTGGTTGTGGAGTTTGTCAATGATGCAAAAACGGAATTTGCATTTGTATAAAATATTGTGAATAACACGCCGTAACTAGTAAGTATAATACTTGCTTTTGTTTCTGAAAACCTCAACCATTCAATGTTGTTTTGTAGGATTAACCAGTATCGCTCTCCATGGTCAGCTGGAATAGACATCGTATTCTGGTTTGGTGTTGAGGATGTGTTTGGAGAGGGGGTATTTGCCGTTGCACTTCTTTGTGGTCCAGGAGTTGGACTCGAAGTGTGAGAATTAGAGTTCATCGAAAGGTCTGTTTAATCAATAAATGAAATATCTACTACCTTAACAATAGTATAAAAAATGCCACTGTTAGAATAGTTAATAATAAATAATAATAGTACCTATAGGCTTACCTAGAGATTATGCATATTTAGCCCTATTTTTTAGAGTTTAAATATTGCTCTTAAAATAGTTCTTACTAGTTTTTACTCTATTGGGATTACTTTTCATCGATTAGACTAAGTTGAAAAGGTAGTCCATATGTTCGGCAGTAATCTTTAAGGAAGTCGTACCAGTTGTCGTATCGCTCCATCATCGCATTGGCATCATCTCTAAATTTTTTAAGACTTTCTAGGCCTTTGGGAGTGAGGTGTTGAAAAAATTTAGCGTGTCGATTACCATCGGGCATTGCATGTTTTCTCAAAAATGGTAATACCTCTTTTTTGAATCGCAGATAGATCAAGGTGATAACAATTTTAGCGACTACACTCGGCTTGGCATAGTTATTAGGATTTTTATCAGTCCATCCGCGTAGACGAAATATATTCTTGAAGAATGGATTTTCATTGGAAAATACTGGTTCATATGGTTGCCTCAAAGCTGTAATTTCTGCTTCGAGTTCTTCAAGGGAGGTTTTCTCTCCTCCTTGTAATTCAATTACTTCTTTTGCACGATTTCGCTTTCTTTCAACATCCTCTTTGGCTAACTGATCTGCACCTTTCGATAATAATTGAATCAGTTGCAGTTGTATCTGAACGTCATGTATAGGTTCATTGTTATTCATCATTCCTGACTCAATATCAGGATCAGCTTCTGCTTTAGAAACGTTTGCTCTTTTTTTATCCATGTTAATACTAATTATAGATTTCTTTTTTTTGCTTCTGTAGACTTTCAGAAGTTATTTCCTCATTCCATGGGATTTCCATTAAATTCGTTGCCTCTGCAATACCCGGAGAAGTTTTGCGAGCCATGGCCCAATACTTACCACTGTTTCTGGAATCAAAAGCTTGAAATAAGTATATCATACTATAGTGGACGTGATTTTCTTCTGCGAATTGCTTAACATAGGTTTCATCTTGTAAATACTTCTTGATGTAAGTAGATTTTTCCACAGAGAATAAATAAGTTCTCGCAAAGTTATCAGCCATTTTATCGCGCTCCTTTACTGTTAATGGAATATCATCGCCATCTTCTGTGATATGATATGAATTTGTCGAAATGTCCTCTAGATCAAACAATACGTGATATAATTCATGCATCAAAGCAAACCATAGTGTGCCATAAAAGCCCATTAAATCCGTTAGGACTATGCATGGAGTTGTATTTATGGTCATTGTAGCTCCCCTTAGCTGCAAAGTTGGCATCGGAGGTTGATATATAACCGTTATGCCTAGTTTGTAAAGTGATCTTATTACCTCAATTAGTCCTTTTTCAACATTTGTGCAGTGCCATCGAATTTGAGGAATATATTCAATCAATTGCTGTCTGTGATATGGGTAAGGGTTGTCTAGTTCTTCAAACATCCATTTGGCAGTGGTGATCCAGAGAGCTCTAGTAAGTTCATTCTTTGGTTGGATTATTCCGGCACTAAATGCCACATGGTTTTCTGGCTTGCGGTACTCATATATAGAGTTAAGGCCAAGTCGATTTAATAACTTATTTTCGATATGCTTAAAATCACCTAAAGTATTAATAAAGCCAGCTTTCCTTAATACAGCGAGATCAAAGTTTTCTTTAATAAATCGTATTTTTTCAGTTGATACTTCATTATTTGAGATGTATTTCTCAAGTGCAATTGCATATAGTTTGACAACACGGTCTAGTGGTAGTTGTAAAAAGTTAGCAAGTTTTACTAGGTTGGTGAAATCAACCATTTTTTGTGTGCCATCAAGGATGCCGTCTAATGCACGTGATTGCATTTCCAGCAACGGTAAAACGGCATTTGTTGATGTATCTAGGTTTCTTATCCTTTCTTCGAACAAATCTCTTAGTGACTCTTCTGGTCGAAAGAGATTGTTTATTAATTCGTTAGCAAATTCGTTATCCGGCATTTTTGGCTAAAGTTCTTGTTTCTTGTAAATTTACAAGACAAATGTAGTTTATTTTTTCATTTTGCTTGTAAAGTTACAAGAAATTGTTTTCCACATTGTGTGAAAAATTAATTGTTCAACTTAAATAATGATTATATGCGTATTGCCATAATGAAAGCGTAGATCTAAGCGGTTTATAGGTCTCGCTTCGGCCTCAGTCGGCAAAAAGGGCGCCAGTCCGCTACGCCCCTCCGCTTCGCTCCGGGGCTTCGCTCCCTGTCACCCTTTTTGCGCTCCTTCGTCCTCCGCTCGGGCAGCTCTCGGTCTTGCTCATTTCTTACGATGCTGTGTCCCCGCTAGGACCGCAATCCCTTCGCTGCCCACTTTGTCCGCCCCCCGCCTCCGCCCCCTGTATCGTCCTAAAATAAGTTTACAAATTTTGCAAATAAGTCCTAAAATAAGTTTGCGTTTTGTTATTAATCCGATTCTTCCTTTACAACTGTCTTTCTATGATAATAATTTTTCCATAACCTTGTTGTTTCAACTTGATTGTGATGAACAAAATTAGGATACAAGTTGCTAATGCTCATATGTGGTCTGTCATTATTATATAAGCCTACAACATCATGTAATAAATTGCAGGCCTCCTTAATGGATTCTACCTGGTATGCACTCAGATATTCGTTTTTGAGTATTCCATTTATTCTTTCGGCTATGGCATTGTCTCTTGGATCACCTGATTCGGTCATGCTAATATCAATTTCATTATCTTGTAACAGTTTTACGTATTGATTACTGCAATATTGAATGCCACGGTCACTATGATGGCAAAGTGGCAAACGACTACCCAAAATTAACTTGAGTGTCCTTACGGCCATTTGTAATGCCTGCAGACATCCCACTGCTTCCAAATTATCAGCGACATGGTAACCCACAATTTTCTTAGAGTAAGCATCCGTAACCAGACTTATGTACAGATGTCTGTCATCATTAATTTTCCAATAGGTTATATCACTTACCCAAATTTGATTGGGCCTTGACGGAACTATACCCGTGATTAAGTTGGGATATTTTCTAAACCAATGCTTAGACATAGTTGTCATTGCTTTCCTTTTTCTACGCCTGATTAATAAATTGTTCCTGGCTAATAAATCGAATAGGGCATCTCTACCCATTTTAATTTGATGCGATTTAAGAAATGGGTCTATTTTTCCATAAATTTTACGCACCCCCAGCTTCGGATGTAGCGTGCGTATAGCATTTATTTCTTTTAATACCAGGCTTTCTTCTATGCCAACCTCTATTTGTCTGTAACTATCCTGGTAATAGGCCTGACGGGTAATACCAAACCAACCGCATAACCTGGCCAGACTTATGCGAGAATATTGTTCCTTTATAAGTGCTATGGTTTGGTACTGTACTTTTTTCTGATATTTATTTTAAACTCTTTTTCAGCAATATCAACCATGGTAGAAAAGGCAATAGCTTTCATTTCGGCGTCTTTTAGTTGCTTCTCCAATTCAGTAATACGCTTTTCCAATTGCTTTTTCTCGAAATCGTTATTAGCAGATTGATTTGGTTTTGTTGCTATTAGAAAGGAGCTTTGATCAGGTAATCTACGTTTTTTCTCCGATGTCTCATATCCCAATTCCCGCATCCATTTCAAAATCTTACCATGTTCTTCCATTTGACCAGTATATTCTTCCCAGATAGATTGTTTCGTTCTATTTGAGCTCAAAAAGGCCTGAATGATAAGATGCTTGTCGCTTTCCTGATAGTAACCTTCCCTAAGTTTGACGATTTTCATCATTTTTTACACGTTTTGTGTAAACCTATTTTAGGACAAGACACCCGGCCTTTCATTTTTGATTTTGCCGTCCGCTCCGCTCCCGGCGAGACATATGTCGAAGGCGCGGCTTGCTGTGGCTTCGCCTCACTTGCCCTGCGCTTGCCCTTCACTCGCCCCTCCGCTTCGCTACGGGGCTCGTTCCGGGCTTCGCTCCGGGCTGCGTTCGGCTCCCGCCACAGCAGCCGGGGGCGGTTGGGCGGCGGGGGCGGGGGCCTCCACTAATCTACGATCAAATCAACGGCGCCACCTGGATGCTATAACCCCAACGGCTCGACGATAACAGCGGAGATATAAATGGGAGATGGTAGCGGAGATCGAAATTTGAACAAAGAAAAATCGAAAAAAGGAAAGCAAAGATCGGAACGGAAATGAAAATAGGAAAAAGACTACGGCATAAAGCTTTAGAATATGGGCTCAACTTCTGATCCTGCACCAGCGACATCAAGTAAATCAGCTTTTGTGCTACACGAATTTATTCCGTTTCCTTTTTCTCTTTTCATTTTGCCGTTCCGGGAAGATGGCTTTCTTTTTTTCTGTTTTTCTTTGTCAAAATTTTTTATGAAAGCCCGTATATGATAGTAGCGATGATTGGTGCGGTTGGCCATTGTTCGCTTCCCCTGGCATACGGTATCATCGCCGGCGCTGTATCTATTTCGGCAGCCATAACGATTCACGTTAATCGCGTAGGCATCTCCACAGAGTAGCTTTATCCAACCTGCAGTATTATTGATAATAGCGGATAGGGCATGAGAATAAGGGAGCGCGAACCTGAGCTTCAGAACCTTGATCAACTTTTGTTTATCGCGCTGCGTCCGTGCCAAAAGATGATGGGGGCAGCTTTTAGTTAAGTGCTTGGCATCCGATCTTTGACCAGCGAAAGAATATGGGCCGATCAGCTGTTACCCATCATCTATTTGTCCCGGACGTTCCTGTTTTTTGTTGTTTACTGGCGTTAACCAGCGTGTATAAATGATTTCTGACGGGAAATCTTCTGACTGGGAAAAAGCGGATAAAGGAGCGTTTATAGTTAACCGTTAACATATAAGTAACAGCTAAGCACGCATTGCCATAACTCCTCGCAACCGAACAACCCCACCAATCGAGGCCCCACACCTGGGGCCTGACTGGTACCATAAAATCAATAACATACGGATCCCCTTGCCATGATAAGCAGGTAGTCAAAATGAGAATTAAATTATTATGGATTGGGTAGAGGTGGAGTTTACAGCCTATAGCGCCTTTTTGGCTCTTAGTTTATATCTTTTTCTTACTTCTTTGAGATCTTTTAATAAAAGCTCAATGTTGCCGTAATATTTGAGGCTCATTTCTTCTTTAATTCGCCGAGCCTCGGCCACGGCGTCATACGGTTTGTCTTGTTTCATGGCAGATCTGGTTTTAAGATTTCTCTTGGTGTCCGAATGTCAATTGTTCGGTAACCCATCTGCAAGTTAATGGAATTATACATTTTAATCCTGTTTAGATTAACGAGGTGTTTGAAATTCCAACTGGCAAGCACATCAGCATTTTGCAAGGTTGCCAAAGCGATATGTAAGGCATCGTTATGGCATTTGTTAGTTAATGCGCCTTGCTCAATATATGCCTGTGCTAATTGCGCGGCTTTCAATGTTGTTTTGATTTCAATTTTAAATCTTGTTGGAACCTCATCAGGTTTGCTAAGTATATTGGGCCCTGCCCGTTCTAATTCTGCTTTTACAACATCTGAAAGTATGAGCTTACTTGTACCAGATTTAAATTCTTCAAAGAGGGCATTGCTATATACCTCAAATTCTTTGTCGAAACACCCTCCAATAACGGAGGTGTCAGTATAAATATTTAACATATGTGGGTTAACTAAAGGTTTTTCAATTTTGATTAGCGGCTTCTCAGATAGTCCGTAAGCATTTCCTTATACTTATCTGACAGATGGTGGGGTGTAGGCGATTTCTCTTTTATTGTTATGTTAAGTGCGTTATCCTGGACAGTGATTTGAACCGTGTCGCCTATCTCAAAGCCGGCTTTTTCCAGCCATACTCCTGAAAGGCTAATCCAAGGAGAACATCTGCAATCATTTAGCCTTGAAAAGGCTTTGTAGGTAATTTTGTGAATTCTGCTTTTGTGTTCCATAAGACTTAATTTTTTAATTATTTTATACTACAAATGTAGTCTTTTGGACTCATATAAAAAAGTCTAAAAGGGCTTATTTGATTAAAATAGTGTCATATTAACGTCATTATTTGAGTCTTATGGGTATTTAAAGAGTTATATTACACTCTTTGTAAGTGTAGGTGTTGTATGTATTTTTTAATGTATGTGTAAGCGGGGTTGACTTCAACTTTTACTTTAAAGTCCTATTTTTAGTGAAATCACAATGCTTTATGTCATTCGGAGAAAGACTAACACTATCCAGAAAACGGAAGAATTTAACTCAGGACCAGTTGGGAACCGCTATAGGTACAAATCGGGATATGGTAGGGAAATACGAAAGGGATGCTACAGTGCCTTCGATAGATACAGCTGGCAAAATGGCTGACGTTTTAAGCGTATCACTTGACTATTTGGTTCGGAACATCAACCCTGAAGCCGAAACTGCTTCGAACCTTTCACCTTTACTTTTAGGGAAATTAGAAAACCTTGAAAAGTTATCAATAAAGGATCAGGAATATTTGATGGCGGTAATTGACGCTTTTATTGCCAAATCAAAGCTTGAATCAATCATGAAATAAAAAAAGCCTTCGCAGACGCGAAGGCCGAACAATACACCAAACAAATCCTATAGGTAACCAACACCTTATGGACAAGCTTTTCTAAAGGCTTTAACTTCCTTCTTCTTCGTGGACCGCTGCCTGGCTTACGCCGCTCATAACGGTTCCGGCTACAGCCAGATAACCGGCAATCTTAGCGACAATGACCGGCAACGCAGGAACGCCCAACAAAGCGCCACTGATGGCAGTTAGGATCAAACCTATATTTCTGACCTTACCGAAAAAAGGAGGCGTTTTTGCCACAAATCTTTGTGTAAGTTTCATACAACCAAATTTAAAGGGTGAACAAAATCAGATACCATCTTGGATCTTACGGGGTAACCGGTAAGCCGGACACCTCCACCATTGACAGCGCATTGAATGCACCATTCCGCAGACTGTAAAGGGCTCCATTGATTAGCTGGAAGAACTCAACACCCAGGACTAAGAAAATGGGGTGCGTGCTGCCGGCGGTCAGGGTGACCTGTTGGCTCATCGCCAATGGCGGGGCTGCTTCCAGCGCGATATCACTAGAATCAGCATAGCCATTGACGAAGGTTTCAGCCTCGAAATCAATAGCTGCAGCTCCGACCCTGATTTTACAGTGAGTAGCGGCAGCAGGTGCTGAAACCATGTTGAGGGCATCGAATACCGGAATGTTGACGGTTGCCGTACCGGCCGCGCGATCAATTACTGCAGTATAGGGCGCAAAAATGGTAGACCCTAACCGCGCATTACTGTTAAATTCAAAGCCTTTCAGCAATTCCGCCTCCCCATCGATCACGTTACGCTGACCTCTGGCGTTAGTCGCATCCGCCTGGATAACCTTCACCATCATACGTGTAAGTCTGCCAGTTACATAACTGTCACTTACATTCATCAGCAATGGACGGAAGGCAGTACGCAGCAGCTTTCCAGCTTTGCCGGCACGTCCGAATTCGGCCCCATTCTCACGGGTACGGACAAACGCCGGATCATTGGCAATCCTGTTTCCATCAACGCCGCCTTTTTCCCTGGCTAAATTCCCGGCTTTGGTCTTGTAAAAGGTGATATTACCAATCGTGCCTTTTAATGGGATAATTCCGCCTTGTTTTGCCATAAAACACAATTTTGGATTAATGATATAGGCTTTTCCATAGCCAAGCCTTACGGGCTCACATCTGCGCAGGATGCTGTAATTTTGATTACAACCACCAAACAAAAGCCGGTAGCCAATCCTACAAAATTTCCATTCCGATTATGCCAAAATCACATAAAATAGTACCTACTCGCATAGTGATTTATGCAAAAGATGTCATGAACATTACCGGCAGAAGTGAGCGAACGTCCAGGAAGATTTTACAGCAGATCCGGCAGGCTACCGGGAAAAAGCGGGGAGACATGATAACTATTATAGAGTTTTGCCAGTTTACCGGCATAGCTCAACACCTGGTCACGGACTTTTTACTATAGGGCCGATTTCAGTCTGAAACCCGTATCAGACGTGTATAAAGCGTGTGTAACTGTTAATAAGTTTTAGTGTGTTTTGTGCTGATTCAGCAATGCTTTTCGTATATTTGTAGTGGTTATAAGTTCTTTACAATCCAGCACAAAGTAAGCTATTCCAGAAGGATACAAATTCGGATACATAAGCTTTTAAAACCGTGAAAAGTGGCTCTGATAGAGCTTTTGATATAGTCCCAACGGGATCACAGAGAAAGAAACATCCTAATTTAGGGTGTTTCTTTTTTTACGGCAATTAAATCTCTGAATAGCTGTTTCCCCTAATATTCTACTCCATTTATCAATATTTAAAACATTTACAGAATGTAATTATTGGCCACTGATTTTATCTGGTGAAATGAAATAGTAATTTCATGCCAACCTGATTCCCTGCAAAATGAGACTATCAGTTTGTATTTTGAGACGATTTGATGAAGTCACTTACCTATTTTTACCAATCCATTTAATAATGATACTTGAACGAAACGTATGAAAACTGAGGCATCTGGGGTTTTGGCCCGTCCAATGAAAAATATTAAACTTTCCACGAAACCACATTACCCAATATTAGACGGATTACGAGGTATTGCAGCCATTATCGTTGTAACCTTTCATTTGACCGAGCCATTAGGAACCGGGCATCTGGATATATTGGTTAATCATGGCTACCTGGCTGTTGACTTTTTCTTCCTGTTATCTGGTTTTGTGATCGGCTATGCATATGACGATCGCTGGCAGAAGATGACCATGAGTACTTTCTTTAAGCGCCGGATCGAAAGGCTTCAACCGATGCTCGTATTGGGAATGACCCTCGGGGCAATTGGGTTCTATTTTACAGATTCAACTATCTGGCCACTTATTCATACTATTCCTGTTTGGAAAATGTTGCTGGTGATGCTCATCGGGTATACAATTTTACCTGTACCATTATCAATGGATATAAGAGGGTGGGAGGAAATGCATCCGCTTAACAGTGTTGGCTGGTCGTTGTTCTTTGAATACATAGCCAATATCCTGTATGCCATCGGAATCAGGAAGTTCTCAAAAACAGCATTAAGTATTCTGGTGCTGATCTCGGCAATAGCACTCGCTCATCTGGCCATTTCCAACGGAGATGTTAGCGGGGGGTGGACACTAAACACAGAGCAGGTACGTGTGGGTATCACCCGCATGATGTATCCCTTCTTTGCAGGTTTGCTACTTTCACGAATAGCCAAGCCTACACAGATTAAGCATGCCTTTCTATGGTGCAGCCTTTTAGTAGCCCTGGTATTGTATATGCCTCGTATAGGCGGTGCGGAGCACCTTTGGATGAATGGTATTTACGAATCTGTATGTATCATACTTATTTTCCCGCTTATTGTTTATCTGGGTGCTAGTGGAGTAGTTCATACTCAAACTGAAAGCAGGATTTGCAAATTCCTGGGCGATATATCCTATCCGCTTTACCTGGTACATTATCCGCTTGTTTATTTTTACGTTGCCTGGATCAGTAATAATAAAGGAGTAACTATTTTACAGGCATGGCCTTATGCATTATTGATTCTTATAGGTAGTATTATACTGGCTTATGCAACATTGAAATGGTATGATGAGCCGGTTCGTAAGTGGCTGAGAAAAAAACTTGGGTAAGATTAAGATCATTCAAATTATCTTAAAGCCGTCTCTACATCTTAGAGGCGGTTTTTTGTTTTTAGAATCCTGGCTCAACCAACCCCTAATAAAGTCGCTTTTTACCCCTTAAAATTAAGAAACAGCCACTATTTTTGATAGACTGTAAAATAAGTTATAACCATGGCATTTATTAATCCTTACATCCACTTCAACGGAAATGCTGAAGAGGCATTTTTGTTTTATAAATCAGTATTTGGAGGCGAATTCGAAAAGATGTTCCGGTATAAAGATCTGTTAGGCACTGAACATCCGATATCTGAAAATGAGGCAAATAGAATTATGCATATAGCCTTGCCAATTGGTACAAATAATGTGTTATTGGGTAGTGATGTTTTGGAGATAATGGGGCATGTAAATGAAAGGGATAACAGGAATACTATATCCATTAGTGCGGAAAGTCGGGAAGAGGCCGATAAATTATTCAGCGGGCTATCGAAAGGAGGGGGAGTAGAAATGCCAATGGCTGATGGACCCTGGGGTTCGTACTTTGGAATGTTTACGGACAAATTTGGAATTCAATGGATGGTAGACTTTTCTATCAAAATAAAAGAATAAAAGTTATAAAACAGGAAGATAAAAATCTATCAGAATGAAAAAACTAGTATTTGGAATCAATCTTACTATCGATGGCTGTTGTGACCATACGAAAGGAACTGGTGATGAAGAAATTCATGAATATTTTGCAAACCTGATAAGGGAGGCAGATGTACTTGTTTATGGACGAAAAACCTATGAGTTAATGGTTCCCTTTTGGCCCGATATAGCTAAAGATCTTTCAGGACCAACAAAATCAATCAATGATTTTGCGCTGGCATTCGATGCTGTGGACAAAATTGTCGTTTTTTCTCACACGTTAGATAAAGTGGAAAACCCGAAAGTGGAAGTTGTAAATACTGACCTTAAGGAGGAGATAATTAAATTGAAACAGGGAGAAGGTAAAGATATTTTATTAGGAGGAGTTGATCTTCCCTCACAGCTTGTGGCACTTGATTTGATTGATGAATATCGTATTGTAATTCAACCCTATATAGTGGGAGAAGGAAGACGGTTGTTTGATGATGTTAACTTGCTTGAGAAATTAAAGTTAGAACTTGTTGAGTCGAAACAGTTAAAATCAGGAGCAATTGCGCTTCATTATGTAAAGAATCCTCGCTCTTAATAAACAAGTTTAATTAGTCTTCTGGGTCCATTAATATCACAACTTGTATAATCTGTATCATGTGGTATTGATATTTTATGTTTCATATCTGGTTGATGTTTATGTATTGTTTTTATTCAAATTTGCACTTGAGTGTACATACTCCTGTGCAGTGTCTGTGGCTCCGTAGATACCATTCTATTTACATAAATAATCAGAAATTTTACCTAAGTGGTTATTAAAAAAATGCTCTTTCATCTATTAGACAGTAAAAACTCCAATTTGGTCACATAATTTCTACAATTCATCACATCAGTTGAGTACAGTATAATTCCCGGAATTATCTTGCTGTCACAATTTAACTTTGAAAACCAGATATGAAAATCAGTGCTTTATTATTGTTATGCCTAATTGTAACGGGTAGTTGGCAATCTCGCCCGGAAATGCCTTCCCTGCATGAACAAGTTGGTATCCAAACAGATGAAATTTTTGAGAAACTAATAAAGATCCGAAGAGATTTTCATTCCTACCCGGAGCTGGCAGGAAAAGAAGTACGTACCCAGAAAATAATAGCAGAATATTTGAAAGATTTAGGGATGGAAGTCGACACTACAATATATGGACATAGTGTTGTAGGGATTTTGCATGGAAGTAAACCAGGCAGAAATGTAGCGTGGAGATCTGATATGGACGCATTAGCCAGTAATTTTCCCGACAAAGTAGATTTTAGCTCAAAAGTTAATGGAGTGCAACAGGGTTGCGGACATGATATACATATGGCAATTGGACTGGGAATTGCCGAAATTTTGGCGAAAAATAAAGAGTCGATAAACGGAACAATGTATTTCATTTTTCAACCTGAAGAAGAAACATTTGTTGGTGCAAAAGAAATGATTGCTCATGGCTTATTTTCTAAAATACATCCCGACGAGATTTATGGATTGCATATTACTCCCTTACCCGTTGGGCAAATTATGGTGAAGCCAAATGAAATGTATGCCTATCAGAAAGGGGTAAGAATCAACCTGAAAAATAATTTATCAAAAGAAGAAGGAGCAGATCTTGCAAAATTAATTTATAATTCTTTATCTCGTTTTCAACCAAATACTAAGCCATGGAAAATTCAACATATCATTGATCCTGAAAGCGGATTAATAAATCCAAATACTATATATAAAGACTACTTGATCATGGATGAGCAATTCAGGATTTATTCAGAGAAAAATGAGCTGTTTTTAGAAACCTATCTTTATGAAACAAATCAGTCAAACCTTCAAAAAATCATTCCAAAGATTAAACGACTAATCGGAGAAACTAAATATAAGAATCAACTATTGTCTGTTTCTTACACACAGGAAAATCCAACTATCATGAATGCTAAAAAGCTGACTAATGGGGCAATCAATACATTGAATCAAATTTATGGTCCTGATTTAATAACGCCTGATTACGGACAAGTGCCTTATTTTAATGATGACTTCTCTTACTTTCAACAAGAGATTCCAGGAGTATATTTTTTCTTAGGTGGTTCTAATTTTGGTAAAGGAATTATTGCAATGAATCATGCACCCAATTTTAATGTTGATGAAGAAAGTATAAGGGTAGGAGTTAGAAGTTTTTCATCTTTAATGCTGGAAAGACTGAAGAATAAGAGATGAATTCTATACCACAATAAATTCAATGCATATTATTTGATCTCTACCTGTTTTCTATCCATTCTACCATCAATTTGCGTTCTGAAAAGAGCCATTTTTCTTCATGCTTAATGAATTTGTCTTCATAGCGAATAGCGGCAACCATCAATTTCTGAATACCATCCGTGATTGTTAGGTGATGTGCCATGCAATAGGTGATTCCTGTTGCCTCTTCACCGCTTAATTGAACGGTACTTTGGCCATTGAAGTGCATAGTAGCGTTGTAAGTATTCAGGTTGTCAAAAACTGGAAACAGGTCTTTCCTGCTTTTAATTACCTGCGATGGGGTTGCAGATTTAGGGTCATAATAAACCTCAAAGATAGTGTCTTCGGTAAACAAGTCCATTTGCCCCTGTGCATTTCTTGAATCAGCATAAAAAGCGTAATTGTCTACTAATTCACGGATAGCTAATCGATCTTCTGCTTCTGCAATTTTTTGTTCAATATTCATTTTGTTATTTTTAAGGTTAAACTATTGTTTAGGAATTTTAATAATTCCTAAGAGATATATCAATTGAATGATTGCCTGTATTTCAACGGAGAAACCCCTGTTTTGGTTTTAAAAAATTTATGGAAAGATTGAGGATGCTCAAATCCCAAAGTATAGGCAACTTGAGCAACAGATGAAGTACTTGTAGATAATATTTCTTTAGCTTTTTCAATTATTTTGTTGTGAATGTGTTGTTGTGCATTCAAACCAGTGGTCGAACGAAGCATATCGCTGAGATAGTGGGGAGATACATATAATTGTTCTGCCAGATATTGAACTGTTGGTATTCCTTTTAAAAGTGGAGCTTCCTTGTCGAAATAATTATCCAGAAGAGTTTCCAATCTAATCAGCAGATCGGTATTAACGGCTTTTCTGGTAATAAATTGACGTTTGTAAAAGCGGTTACTATAATTTAAAAGTAGGTTGATTTGCGTTACAATAACATCCTGACTGAAATCATCAATACGCTGTTTTAACTCATCATCAATACTTTCAAAAATAGAAAGAATAGTTACTTTTTCTTTGGCAGATAAATGCAAAGCTTCATTAGTAGCGTATGAAAAAAAATAGTATTTCTTAATCAGATTAGCTAACGGATAAGGCTGCAGGAAGTCGGGATGTACAAAAAGGCTTATACCCTCAGATTCATCATCATCCGGGGCTGTAACTAACTGGTTAGGAGAAATGAAAACCATACCTCCTTCGTCAAAGTCGTAATATCCCTGTCCATATTTTACTTTGCCGCTAAGATTAGGCTTATAGGAGATTTTATAAAAATCGAGGAGTACCACTTCTGGAAATTCTTCTTTTACATTTTTTACATCTTTATTCCTTACTAATCCCACCAGTGGATGCAACGGCTCGGGAAGATGGAGCATCCGAAATAATTGTGAGATTGAATTAATTCTATATGGAGAATTATCTGTCTTTTTCATCTCTGAAATTTATTAAGTTTTATATTCCCGGAAATTCCATTCCTATTGATGGGCGGAGAAACTTCCGGGAATATCAATTATAATTTTTCCACGAAAAATGACTTTAGTTTCTCGATTACAGGTGTTATATATTCCATATTCCAGTAAAGATCAACGTGTGTTGCATTTTGAATTACAAAGGCTTCCTTAGGCTCTTTTGCTTTTGAAATGGCTTCTTTTGTCATCCATTGTGTAACTGCATTGGAACCATAAATCATCAAAAGCGGACGTGGTGCAATTAAATCTATAAAATTAAAGGCATCGAAAGCTGCTAGTCGATCTACACTTTTCCAGACGAATGATTTAGCACTACGCGGATGTTCTCCTAATTTAGTACAATAATATTTCCAACCCTCATAAATGTGCTGACCCCCCGCTTTTGCTTCAGCTTCTGACGCAGGAAATAAAGGAAAGGTAGCAGGTTCAGCTCCATTTGCTTCAGCATTTCTGGCTTGAGCAGCTAAATCCAGCATTCCTTGAATTACTGAAGGAGATTGAGTTCCATCTGCACCATTTCTGAATTGGCGACCCATGCATGCCCCGCTAACAGTAGCAATTGCTTTTACTCTGTGGTCGGTTGATGCAGCAGTTATACCATAGCCGCCTGAAGCACAGAGACCAAGAATTCCTATTTGCGTTGAATCAACCTCAGCAACTGTATTCAGAAATGAGATTGCAGCTTTTAAATCCTCCACTCTTTGTGCCGGATCTTCCAACCCTCTGGGTATACCTTCGCTTTCTCCCTGAAAAGCGGCATCAAAGGTTAACATTATAAACCCTTTTTTGGCTAATAGTCCTGCATATGTTGCTGGCATTTGTTCTTTTACCGCTGACCCCATATGTCCAACTACTATGGCTGGTCCACGTTTTACATTGGAGTATACGTCTTTGGGTAAATAAAGAATTCCATCGATTTTTATTCCGTTAGAAAGGAATGAGACTTTTTTTTCCTCTACTTCATAAGTAGCATTTTCTTGATTTGTTGTATTCATAAATGATGCTTTAATGATGAATACAAAATTCCTTCACTGTATCATAAAGGTAGTAACTATAATGCCGAAAAAAGTAGTCAAAATGCATTTTTGGGAGAACCATATAACAAAGTAACTTTGATCTAAGCGGCAAACCTGATTTTGCATTTTATCCTCACCTTTACTTAAACAAATTTTAATAACATGGTAACGAAAACAGTATTAATTACAGGTGGAGCAACAGGTATAGGAAAACAGACGGCCTTAAAACTAGCCTCAGAGGCTGTTAATGTAGTGATTAGCGGACGCCGCGCTGATGTAGGAGCCGAAACTGTAAAGGAAATTGAATCGGTGGCAACGAATGGTGCAAGAGTATTATTTATAAAAAATGATGTTACTAATGAAGCTCAGGTTAAAGAAATGATTGACCTTATTGTAACTACATTTGGGAGCCTGGATCTGGCAGTAAACAATGCTGGTCTATACAATGAAAGTGCTACCCTGAATAATTCTGATTCGGATAGTTTCAAAGCAATGATAGATACGAATATAATGGGGGTATATTATTGTATGAAGTATGAAATAAATCAAATGCTGAAACAAGGAAAAGGTGCAATAGTTAACCTTGCTTCCATTGCCGGACTTAACGGTATTCCGTTTACAGGTACTTACTGTGCTACAAAGCATGCTGTAGTGGGGCTTACGAAAGCGGCGGCTTTAGATCATGCAGCTCAGGGGATCCGTATTAATGCTATTGCTCCTGGGGCGGCCCGAACTGCTATTATTGCAAAAGATCTTGAGGGTGAGTCGGAAAATTACGATGCCGACAGAATTACTTCCATGTTTCCAATGCACCGGATTGGTGACCCTAAAGAAATGGCCAATGGCATTGCCTGGCTTTTATCTGATGAAGCCAGTTTTGTAACCGGACATATTCTTAGTATTGATGGCGGCTTCCAGGCAAAGTAATATTAAATAGTTATTCTATAATCACAATATTATCCTTGTTCGTGAATTTCTCCACCATTGCTTTTGAAGTATGAAAGTTTCCTTCCAGGATATCTAGAGGATTTGCACCTATCCAGGAACTGAGGTCAATACTTTCATAATCACCATTATTGAATCCTACAAGAACTTTTAATACTGAGCTACCGGTATTTTTAATGTAGTGTCCGGCGCCCATGGGTGCATAGCCTATATCTCCAGCTTCATATTGGTCGATTACTATTGTGCTTTGTGCCAGAAATACCCCCATTTCGGCTGTTCCTTCCAAAAAATATTGCCATTCATCTGCCCCTGGGTGCCAATGCATTTCACGCATGCAACCTGGTTGTATCTCAAGAACTGATCCCGCCATTGTTTGTGATATTGGGAATTCAGTACGTGTTACTACTCTTTGTAAACCGCCGGCAAACATTTTGGGTTGCTGTGCCAGTAATGGATAGCGATGCATTGATTTCAATGCTTCTTCACTGCGCCTGGGCAATAAGTGGTTTTGAAATGTTGGAGGTTCGCATTGAGCAAAATATGTTTCTCCCTGAAAAAGCTGTTCTACTTCTTCAGTGCTTATATTAAGATTTTTAGCAGCTACTTCTTTCGGTACACTTGATACAAAATCGGTGATGCTGAAGGTATGGTCTTCCGAGAAATTTCCATTATCAAAAATCAGGATGAAATGGCATTCTTCAGTACCAATACCCTGAAGTGCATGTCCATAGCCCTTAGGGAAATACCATACATCACCAGGGTTGAATATATCGATGTATGAACTACCATCTGGATGTATAACGGTTGTCCTAACCTGCCCTTTTACTACATAAGCCCATTCTGCTGCATTCGCATGCCAATGTAACTCCCTTATAGCACCCGGCATCAGGCGCATACTTACCCCTGCAATACCAATAGAAGCGGGGAATTCTTTTACCGAAGCGCCTCGCGTAGTACCACCTTGTCCGGTTCTTGGAACCGCTTTCTCAAGGCTGTATTTGAAACAAAGATTGCTGTCCTGCATAAAATTATAATTACATTCAAAATATAATTACAATTACCCTGCATGGTTGGTTCGGTTGAGGCGCAATGAGAGCTTGCAGCTGCTGAATAATCCTTTCTGCAATCAATTCAAAAGGGTGATATATTTTAACATAAATTGAACTTCAAAGAGAATATTTATTGATATTTTTCGTTTGTTCAGTAAGGTTAGATAAAAAAATATTTGGTGTTGTAATTCTTTTTCTTACCTTCGCGCTCCCTTCACAGGAATGATTCCGTAGCTCAGTTGGTAGAGCAATACACTTTTAATGTATGGGTCTTGGGTTCGAGTCCCAACGGGATCACAACAAGCATATCAAAGGTTATTAAAGCCGCTTAAATCCTATGATTTAAGCGGCTTTTTTGTTTTAGGTATGAAATGATAAATCATATCAAACGAATCTGAAAGTTTACAAAAAGGATACAGTAAAAAAAATGTAAGTTTACTGTATCCTTTTTTGGATAGTCGATTTCCGATAAGGGATAGTAGCTCTAGGGATAAGGCATATATAAATAGTTGTTTTGGCAGCCGGATCTAGGTTAGTTTGCGAACGTAGATTCATTAATTATGAGATTTTATTATATTGCGTGATACTGCTTTTTACGAGAGGTCTATTTTGAAATGGACGGCAGAAAGAGTGTGCGATTTACGCCTTCAGTTTTTTTAAGAAATATAACCCAGCTACAAATCGATAACTAGTTCCAAACCAGGTTAGCTGGCACAACTTTAAAAATTAGTGTAATAGTGAATCATCAAACGCAGATCAGAAAACTTTTAAAAGAAGGATTAATTATCCCTGTAGCTGGCGCTGGAGTTTCCACGGCTACTGCTGGCATACCCGATTGGAAAAAATTAGTTAATCAGGGTATACAATATGGTAGGGAGCTTAAGAAAGATTTGGTTGAACTTGAAGAAGCTCAGACCTTGTCAGATAATAATGAATTAACAAAAGCCGGTACCATTCTTAAACGCCTTTTCAAGGCTCCCAAGCATCCATACTCAAATTGGTTAAATGAAGTCTTTGGCAGACCTGAGGTGAAGGATACAAAGCTTATACAGAGCATTCATAATCTTTGTATGCCAATCATAGCTACCACGAACTATGATGAACTATTGAATAAAGTTGGAGTTGTATATAATAACAGGTCCCTAGATTGGAAACAATACGAGGAAATTCAGTTTTGTATAAATAACAAAATACCTTTTATCCTGCACCTGCATGGTATCTACTCAAGGCCAGATACACCAATTTTTAGTGAAGAAGATTATAATAACCTTAAGCGTGAAACGGGATATAAGACAGTTCTTACCAATCTATGGATGAACAGAGTTTTTTTATTCATTGGATGTAGTAGGGATGGTATCTTAGATGATGATTTTCGTACAGTGCTAAGTTTAATGCAGGAATGGTTTCCGGGTGATCAAAGAGAACATTATTTGCTGGTACGAAATGAAGAGGCTACGGGAGAACTTCACCAATTATTGCAGGAGTACAACATCCACTTGGTTTCATATGGTGATCATTATGATGAACTGCCTAGGTTTATTAATTCTTTGAATCCAAATGTGGAAGAAATGATTAAGAGGTTCGATAATCGACGCTCACTTGTTCATGAGGGAGTAGTGTCTATACTGGAAGCACAGCCATTATATAACCTTCCTCCTGCCGTTGGAGAATTTATTCAATTGAATTTGGGTATTACATCCCATCACTGGGTTAATGCAGACCGTTTAGAAGTGTTTAGTAAAGCGCTGAAGGATTATAATATAAACCAAGTAAGCAAGCAGAAAAGACTAGCCAACAATCAGATACTTGTTCGAACTGCAATTGGTGTTGAACTGCTGAAGGAGAAAATAGCGCTATGGAATCGATGTGGAATGGATATAACCTCTCTAAATAATTTAGAATTCATAGACACAGCCATTCTTGCTTTTGAAATGCTTAGGGTTTTTCCAAGCGAGGTGCTGGATGATATTCATACAAGACGATCCAATTTAATTCATTCTCGTTACTTTACCGGTGATCTGGAAAGCTTCTACTTAAGGGCAAAGTGGTGGAAACAGAATTCACGACAATTATCTGATTTTCAGGACGATCGTTATTTCTTTGAAAATTTGAAGCGAATAATGACCTCATTGCTAGATGTTCTTACGTTGAATAGCGAAGATATTTACGGTGAAAAAAAGGAAGCAAAGATAATAAGGGGTTTTCCTTCCAATCATCTCTTGATCGCTCATCCACAGTTACTAACTGTCCGACAGGCCATGCCTCCTTATAATGTATTGGCAGAACTTCCGTGGGACCAAAACCTTGAGTTTAGGAATGCCTTTACTGTGCTTTTCGGAAAGCAAAAGATAATTATTGGATACAATTCTAATCATTGCTTTAAGTGGAATCCGGAGGAAGAATTGATTTCATCCAATTTTTTCACGGTAGGCAGTGATGATGTAATTGTTGACGTTATTGTATTGAGTCAGGGAGAGGATTTGATCCTTGAAATATTCACGACTTGTCAAAGAGTAGTCATGGTAAATTTTACATCTACCAACACTTTCGAATTATCGGCCGGTAAATTTTGTAATTACGTTCGATTGCCAAAACTCAACAGGATTTTTTGCAGTGTACCAATATATGCCGGCACAAAGGGGGATGCTATATTCGAGGTAAATAGTCTCGGATATTATACGCCTATGGTTTCATTAGAAGAGTTATGGGAGTTAATAAAAACTATTCCAGATATAGCAGCTGAATACCAGAGCCTCATAGCTGAAAAAGGTATCGAGCAGGCTGAGGAAGATTTTTTTTATCCATATATACAAGACGTAATTTTAAGTTCATCTGATTGGCTAAATCGAGAAATAATCATTACGAAAATCCGTTTCTATACAGGAAAGGGTGCTGCCTCAACTATATTGCTCTTTGTTGACCCGTCACAGGGTTTTGATACACCACTATCAATAGTTTTGTTTCATCATAAAAATTGTTTCTCTTATGATATTAAGAGCGTAAACGGGCAAATCAATTTATTAGCAGGTTACCTTGATTATGGCGAAGTTGGTAATCTGATACAATATTTTGAGAACATCAACAGTGAAAATACAATCATTGCTGGAAATCAGCCAGGAATTATACACCAAGATAGACTTATTTCCTTGAGAGTCAGGGATATGTTTGGTACATTCATTGTGAAGTCTGATCGGGCCATTGTTAACGAAGCAGGACAATTCTTGCATGACATTGTACTTCCAGAGCTTAAAGATACAATAACCGAGTTTGAACAGAGGATTGTTTCTGTTCACTATTACGAATAATGCTACTGAAGTGAGAGAATCATTAGAATCAAGGTGTTCTAGATTTTATGATTTACTGTTATATCGAAGGTGCGCATTTTGATCTGCTTTATACTGAACTTGGAAGGGCTTAGTATCTCTGCGGTGTTGAAGAATTCTTTTAGTGATATATAAATTAGCCATTGCAAATTGGATACAAAATCGGATATTCTGGTTAAAAAAAACTCGAAAAGCATTGCTAATTAAGCCTTTGATATAGTTCCAACGGATCACAGAATAAAGAAAAAAAGCCTTCAAGCCGTATTTGAAGGCTTTTTTATATTCTATATTTTGTACTTAAATCTTGCTATTTTACAAATAATCATTTTTTCCGTAAGATCTAATCTTTTTGTAAGATGAAAAGCACTATTATTGAAATATTACAACAATGGCAAAATGAAAAGATCAAACTGAATCCTGCCGCATCTTCTGAATTAATTACCAGGGTAGAAATTGAGATAGGCTTTTCATTTCCTGAAGAGTTTGAAGAATTATATAAACAGGCGAATGGGTTTACAGACTTCGACTGGAGAGAAAATATGTTTTCAATCTGGCCGCTTGAAAGGATATTTTACGAGTATAATAGTAGTAATGATAAAGATTTTATTGGATTCTCCGATTTCCTTATTAATAGTCACAATATTGGGTTTCTTAAGTCGCAACCCGGGGTCTTTAAAAATTATGCAACTAATGAAAATATCTTTGTTTCGGAATCTTTCATTGAATCAATTAAGTTGATAAACTCCAATTCTGATCTAATTTATTGATGCAGGAGCTTCTTGCATTGTATTAAAAAGTTTAGTAATCGGTGATCAACTGCTTAGGCTTGGTTATTATGCCAAGGCATGCTGCTCGTAGCAGATTTTTTTATTTTTTTTCAAAATCCCTATTATGAAGATGCGCCCATTGAATTATATTCCCTGGTATAATAATCCTAGAACACTCACGTTATTGATCATTTTTTATGCCGCTTGTTGGATTAATCTGGTTGGTAAAAACAACGCTAATTTTAAGGAAAAATTAGTTACTTAAGATTCCTGCATTCATTGTGGTTGTAACTGGATTGGTATTGTTACTCGCGTCTATTTCTTATATTTTGTAGTGCCCCATTCTTTCCTTTATACAGGTTAATCAGCTTTTCTTTTATTGCAATAAACTTGTAACAGCTATCGTAGTGGGTTGTACGGTGGTGGTAAAATCAGCTCATTATACTGAAGTAATTATTTGTTACAGATAATAAGAAGCCTTTCCAGGAACAATGCGAAATGGATGCATTGTTCCCGAAAAGGCAGAAAAATACAGTAGTTATTTTACATACTCTTTGAAAATCCTATTCAACCAGCGTAGCATCAGGAATATCACAGCGGCTGCACCTCCCAGGAGCAGAAAGTTTACAAGAAAATAATTAGCCTTGTTATCATATGTATCCCATAAAGTAGCAAGAATACCGGAGAGTTTGTTACCTATTGATGTGGCGAGGAACCAGCCTCCCATCATCAGTGAGGTAATTCGCACGGGGCTTAGTTTGGACACCAGGGATAATCCCATTGGACTCAGGAATAATTCCCCTACAGTAATAATTCCGTAACAGCCGACCAGCCACCAGGGGGATGCTTTTTCAGCGCCATTATTGCATACATACACTGCGCCTACCATCATTAGTGTAGATATAGCCGATATGAGCAACCCAGAGGCTATTTTTGATGGAGTAGAAGGCTCCCTGTTTCGTTTCCGCAGCATTGCAAAGAAGAGGACAATCAATGGCGTTAAGGTGATCACAAAGAATGGGTTAATGGACTGAAATAATTCTGTATTATACAGGCTGATACTTTGTCCTTCTGCCGGCATTTTCTCCTGCGCTACATTCTTAAAATAAACTGGTTTGCTCCATACTTTCTCAGGTTTGCCTGCGGCGTCACGAATAACCCTGAATTCATCATCGTAGGCAGTTACTGAATCTGGTTTGTTGACTACCTGCTCTGCCAGGTAAAGGCTCTGTGCCGGTTTCTCTATGGCTGCAGGGATCTCTCTGTCAGTATAGTATTGTGCCCAGGTTGTCAGCGCTGTGCCATTTTGTTTAAATACGGCCCAGAATACAATAGATACTGCAAAAATAGCGAGTAGGGCTGATATCGGTTTACGATCCTTTACATCTGCCTTTATCAGCAGAGAAACAAAAAACAGTAATATCGGAATACAAGCAAAAATGAAGGCATCAGTGGAATCTGATCCGAAAATGTTGCCGGGAATAAACCAGGCACCTATGCCCACTGCAATGGCGGGCAGAAATACGATGGAGAAAATCTTGCTTAATGGCATGTCTCCCTCTTGCTCGGGTTTACGGACGTCCGCATGCCGGTAGTGTTTCATCCCTATAATGAAAATTAGTACTCCCAGGAACATACCTACACCGGCAGCAATGAATGCTGCACCCCAACCTACGGTATTTCGTAGGAAGGCAGCAAAAAAGTTGCAAATAAAGGCGCCGATATTAATCCCCATGTAAAAAATGTTATATCCCGTATCTTTTCGACTGCGGTATCTTTCGTCATTATATACATTCCCCAGTAAAGTGGAAATGTTGGGTTTAAAGAATCCATTACCAATACAGATCAGTGCTAGTGACAAATAGAAAATGGTGAGATGATGTACTGACAGACCAATATAACCTATACCCATGAGTATCCCTCCGATGATAATAGACTTGCTATAGCCGAGTTTGCGGTCGGCTATCAGCCCACCAAGAAAAGGCGTCAGGTATACAAAAGCGATAAAAGTGCCGAAGATATCCGCTGCAGTAGCACGGTCCATGCCCCAACCACCTTTTGAAGTGTCTGTCAGGTACAACTGAAATATGCCCAGAATCAGATAAAAACCAAAGCGTTCCCACATTTCGGAGAGAAACAGAAATGGCAATGCTGCCGGGTGATTACGTGTTTTCTTCATGTAAGTAAAAAATGTAAATACGTGATATAGGTTATTGTATAGCAGTAAAAAGCATAGCCCGTCACTGCAAACCGCTAAAATAAGCCAAAGATGGGAATATAAACTCAGGAGAGTCCTATTGTAATGGAATGGAGTTGTTGTTGGTGCAGCTGTGTAGGATGAACAAAACATGGAAAAGGTGTTATCCAGTGATTTTATTGGTATGGCTGACGTTCTACCCAAAAGTCGCAAGATTTGAAGGCTTTGTTGTGTTCAATACTTTTTTACTTAAATCTTGCTATTTTACAAATAATTATTTTTCCCGTAAAATCTAATCTTTTTGTAAGATGAAAAATACTATTATTGAAATATTACAGCAATGGCAGAATGAAAAGATCAAACTGAATCCGCCGGCATCTCATGATTTAATTGCCAAAGTAGAAATTGAGATAGGCTTTTCATTTCCTGAAGAATTTGAAGAATTATATAAACAAACGAATGGGTTTACTGACTTCAACTGGAGAGAAAATATGTTTTCAATCTGGCCGCTTGAAAGGATACTTGACGAGTATAATAGTAGTAATGATAAAGATTTCATTGGGTTCTCTGATTTCCTTATCAATAGCCACAATATTGGGTTTCTAAAGTCTCAACCCGGTGTCTTTAAAAAATATGTAATTAATGAATATACTCTTGTTTCAGAATCTTTCATTGAGTCAATTAAGTTGATAAATTCAAATTCTGATCTAATTTATTGATGAAAAAGCTTTTTATGTGAAGCTGATTTAAAAACCGGGATCAACTGGTCAAGCTCGATTATTACGCCCAGGTATAATGCTTTCTGCAGATTGATTTCTATTTTTGTTCAAAATCCCTATTATGAAGATGCGACCATTGAATTATACTCCCTGGTATAACAATCAGAGAACACTCACACTATTGATCATTTTTATGCCGCTTGTTGGATTAATCGGGTTGATAAAAACAACGCTAATTTCAAGAAAAAATAAGTTACTCATGATTCCTGCATTCATTGTGGTAGTACTTGGATTGGTATTGTTTCTTCTAACTGTTTCGTATATTTTGTAGTGGCCCAAGTCTGATAATTGCCGCTATTCACAGATTTCTAAGTTCTGTTACTGTATCGCAAGCTAAATCGCGTTATAACCTTTGAATTCTTACCATGTTCTGTAGTATTAATTATAATTTCCGTACCTTTGTCAGTCGTGAAAAATTTATTTTCCATATTCGTCTTCTTTTCACCGGCTAATCTTCTTCAACTGGCCGGTGTTACGCCGTTTACCTGCGGGCGACTATACTTCTTTTCAAACTTTAAGGATTTCAATAATTTATCCCCGATCCGTTAGTTTCCTGACAGTTCGGGGTTACATGATGTTGCCGGAATGAGTATTCCGGTTATCTGATAGGCTGTTGCTTTCCATTGCGGATAGTAGCAGCAATTCTTATTGTATGCAAATAAACCAGTATTATGATTACGGAAAATAAAGAACAATTGTTGATGTTGAAAGAAGACCACGATATTTTAAGACAATACCTCATTAATAATTCACCAAAACTAATGTACGACCAGCATATGCAAAAAGAACATCTGGAGAAGATAAATGCAGCAAATGTGCTTGGCAGCAATGAATTTCCGAATACGGCATCTCGCCTGTATTCTACAGTTATAATACGAGATTCAGTGACAAGAACGAATCTTGAATATAAACTTGTGCCACCAAGTGACTCAGACAAATGGAACGGTAATATATCTGCTCTTACTCCATTCGGGTTGGCGTTGATGGGATTGCAAAAGGGAGAAAGCTTTATATGGCAACTCTCTAAAAGGAAGAAATATTACACAGTGGTGGAAGTCAGAAATTCTGCTTATATATAGGGTAGCAGGAGTGCCCTGCCGGAGAAAAAGTAAACGGGATTACTACAAGGTAGGAATCCCGTTCTTTTACTCTTTCAAAATAGCAACTCCAACATATTATTTTTCTGCTTCCGATTTAAGATTATGAAGCCATAATTGTAGCGAGTTTTCTAGCCCACCCTGAAATTTTCTGCTGGCTAAAGATACTAGCCAGCCTTCCATACTTTCTTCTACAGTTACTTCTGTTCCTCCCTGGCAGGGAGTAA
This sequence comes from Chitinophaga silvatica, assembly GCF_003419895.1. Lineage (GTDB taxonomy): Bacteria > Bacteroidota > Bacteroidia > Chitinophagales > Chitinophagaceae > Chitinophaga > Chitinophaga silvatica. The sequence continues at coordinate 239,822 of NZ_QPMM01000011.1, forward strand.
ATGTCCAGTTGTGAATGGCAAATGCGCCAAATGCTTTGCCCGACCAACCTATTTTAGAAAAAGGTGTAGCTGTATGTATAGTGGAGTGAATCGTTAATCCATTGGTTTTCCAATTAAAACTATTTGCTTTCTGAAAAATGCCTTGTAATACTGGCTGCTGAATGTCGGTATGCCAGGTTGCCCAATTGTTCACATCAGACATTATCCTGTAAACTTTTTCTGGTGTAGCGTTGATTATTATTTTCTGAACAGTTTGTACCGGAGCTTTTTTATTTGTTGTTTCAGAAGCAGTATAATTGCTAAGTAACTCCAACAGTCCGATTATAGTGAAAAGCAATAGCACTATTGTAAAAATGACATAAAGAATCTTTTTCATGTTTTTGTTTGTTTGATTTTGAATTGATATGACAAAAGTAGAACAGACCTTAAAAGCTAAATTGTAAGAAAACGAAGGGTAAATTTGATTATAATAGTTATCTTCAGAGAATGGAAAAGAAGGAAGGGTATAACAGTTACAGGATTGCCGTACCACCAGCATTCGAAGAGATTTTTTCTCATTTTTATTTTGCTGAAAATAAGTCTGATACGGCAATAACTCAAACTTTATTGCCTTCTTATCAAACGATCATGGTCTTTAGTTTTGGAACTCAGGTTTCCTTTACAATTCCTGAAAATGCTGAGTTAACCATAAACAAATGCCTGGTGTTAGGACCTATTAAACAAGCTTTAGATTATACACTGCCACCGAATGCAGAAATATTGGTAGCCAATTTTAAAGACGATGCTTTTTTTAGATTTTTCGGCAACGCATCCATAATGCAGAATACGCCTATACATCCTGATGAATTATTGAATGAAAATTGTTTTACCCATCTATGGTCAGAGCTGAACAAAATAGTTGAGAATACCGACAGAATCAATCATATCCTTGACTTTTCTAAACCATATGTGCGTAACCGCAACCAGATAGCCGAACAAATAATAGGATTTGATGATAACAACAATAGTCCGGTTAAAGATATCTCTGAAAAGAACCAGTTATCGGAAAGAGCTATCCAGTTACATCATAAAAAATATTTCGGCTACTCTGCCAAAGAGATAAATCGCTTTAATCGTTTTTTAAAAGCTATACAATTGATACAAGAAACTGCTTCATCAATTGATACTAAAATCGATTGGTTTGAAGTGATTCATATTTGCGGATATTACGACCAAAGCCAGCTTATTCACGACTTTAAGCATTACCTCAATTTGAGCCCATCTAAATATCTCAAGTATCAGCAAAGCATTTGTAATCCCAGATCCTGAGTTTCGTTTTCTTACAATTTCAGACAAATATCTATAGCCAATTTTGTGTCATCAACTAACAATTAAAATTAACGTATGACACAAACAAAAATTCTTCTTTCGGGCGCTACTGGTAATGTAGGTACCCAACTGGTAAAAAGACTTGCAGCCATGAATATACCTTTCAGGGCTTTGGTACGCAATGCGGAAAACATTGACTTATTAAAGAGCCTGCCACAGGCTGAGGTTATTATTGGTGATATGGCAGATGAATCGACATTATTGCCTGCTTTGAAGGGAATTGAAAAGGCATTTCTGCTGACCAATTCATCAGAACATGCAGAAAAATTGCAATTGAATTTTGTAAATGCAGCGAAACAGGCAGGGGTAAAACACCTCATAAAACTGTCGCAATTTGCCGCTGATGAAAACTCTCCGGTTCGTTTTCTCCGCTATCATGCCCGTGTAGAAAACAGAATCAAAGATTCCGGACTAAACTATACTTTCCTTCGCCCGAATCTATATATGCAGGGGCTGTTAGCTTTCAGTGATTATATTAAAAATGATGGAAAGTTCTATGCTGCTGTGGGAACTGCTGCCATCAGCGCAGTAGATGTCAGAGACATCGCTGCAGTTGCCTGTAAAGTACTGACAGAGGATGGCCACGAGAACAAAATCTACAACATCACAGGTAAAGAAGCTATCACTCATTACCAAATGGCAGATGCATTAGCCAAAGTGTTAGGTAGGGAAATCAGCTTCATTGATGTTTCCCCCGAACAAATGGAAGGAGCTTTAAGAGCCGCAGGATTCCCTGAATGGCAGGTAGGAGGATTACTTGAAGATTATGCGCATTATGCAAGGGGTGAAGCTGCAACAATTTATAATACAGTAAATGATGTGACCAATAATACTCCTGCCAGTTTCGAAAAATTTGTGACTGATTATAAAGTCTTATTCAACTAATATTTCAAAAATACTTACAGAACCAGAAAGAAGGTTCAAACCTGCTACAAGTAAGATCAAAAGCCTTGTCTATTCTAAATAGATGCAAGGCTTTTTTTCGTATTATTGTCTGTTTTAAAACCTTATTGCTACTCCTGCTTTAAGTGCAAAAGGAGTACCTGGAGTGATGCAAAGCTCCGTTACCGGATCCTTCTCGTGTTGTAACCTTGTTTCGGTTTCAAACTGAGCTTCATTCCAATTTACATTGAATAGATTCTGCACTCCAAATGTAAATTCAAAATTTTTACGTGTATAGCCCAGCGCCAGATCATTCACGAAATAGCCATGTGCAGAGATGCTGTTATCTTCATTGGCAGGTCTTGACTTCATATAACGGTAACGCATGTTTGCAGAAAAACCTTTTCCGAATTGTACTGCAGCGCCACCGGTGCTAGTCAGTACCGGTGCTAATGGAATATAATTTTCTCCCTTTGGCTCATCTATGAACCGGCCATGTGCATAGTTGATATCGGCATCAAGATATAACCATTTAACCGGCTGATAACGTACACTAAGATCTACGCCCAGCCTGCGGCTTTTACCACTGGGTTCAACAACAGCATCATCTCCTACATAAACGAATTCCTGCTGCAGATAGGTATACCAGATAGCAGGTTGTATAAACAAGTTGTACATAGGTTTCCATACAGCGCCCAAATCAGCACCGGCCGACATAGGCATAATTTGTTTGCCTTGTTCCTGCACTACAACGCGCATGTCGTTGGAGTGAAATCCAAGACCCGTCTTAAGATACCACTGGATATGCGGATTAGGGGAGTAGCTGAAGTTCAGCTTCGGACTAACTCTCGCTGCCTGATCGTTGCTGGAGGAGGAGAGTAGCTTGTCGTGGTACCTGAAAAGAAGCTGATCAAAGCGTAATCCTGGCGCGATTGTCCAGCCATTTTTGCGCCATTCCAATCCGGTATAGGCATATAGGTTAGTGACTGTGCCATTACCCCAGGACTCCCTGCCAAGCAAGGAATCCCGACGATAAACGTGATTCAGCTCCAGATCCATGATCTGATCTAAGCGGAAACCGATACCTGATTCCCAGCGGATATTGCCGAGTTGTTGAGTATATTTTTGCCGGAAGCCAAACATATTGCGATTATCGCGTTGCTCAATTTCATCCCCATGTACCTGATCTTTCAGGAAGAAAGTGAAGTTGGAAAAGAGATTGAATTCATAGTGTGTATAATACAAAAAGGATTCAGTTTCGGCATTGTTGTTGAAAAGATGACGCCATGTCAACGCCGCATTGGTACGCTGAGTGTTGCCGCCTTCTGTAGGATCAATAGAGCCCCAGCGGCTAATCAGCCCTTCTGCTACGGCTCTTTCAGGAATTTGCCCTGAAGCATTCCAGCTACTATGAAAAGTAGAAGCCTGGAAGTTAATGTAATTGCGATTGTTCAACCATTTGTTATATTTTCCGAAAAGATTAAGTCGATTGAAATGCTGCTTTACGTCGAAAGGTCCATCGGTATATCCATAGTCGGCTGCTATATAGGCATTTTCTGCACGCTCACCACTTTTATGCAGCAGGTTGAATAAACCTGTTCCGCGAACTGTATTGAAGGAACCACCTTCCAGCTTAACCATACTTGATGGGAGGCTATCTAAGGTATGAAAACTTACATATCCTGATGTATTCAAATCGCCCTTTGACGGATAATAAGCTCCTTTCCCAAAATCAATCCCTTCAATGGTTTCGGGGATCAGAAAATGCAGATCTGCATACCCCTGACCATGGGCATGTGATACCATGTTTACCGGAATACCATCTGCACTGATATTGATATCTGTACCATGATCACAATCAAAACCTCTCAAAAATATCTGTTCTGCTTTCCCTCCACCTGCATGCTGTGCTATAAAGAGTCCGGGTTCTTTCCGCAATAAATCCTGTGCAGTATTTACCGGTGTCATTTTAAGATCTACTTTCAGCATCGAACGTTCAATTCTTGGTGCGGTTACCTCAACCTGAGAAAGATGTGATTCTTTCATGGGAATAGAATCCACTGGTTCACCAGCATAGGCACGACTCCCGGCTGTTATCAGCACAACTATTAAAATTCTTTTAAACATTTTTCTTATAAATATTCTTTACCAATTTTATTAATGCCAGTGTTATCCAGGAGGCTGCTACAAATGGGAAGGTGAGTACAGCCAGATTCATGGCCAGCATCCCCAAATCGATCATTACAGATATAACTACAGCTATCAGTACCCAAAATCCATCCTCCCGATCCTCTCCTGAAAAGGTGATTGCGCATAAAACAGCGTTAAAACTAAACAGGCCCATATGTATGTCGGATGCTGGTTCTGCAAACTGTAATGAAATATAGGCTCCCAGTACAGAACCTACAACTCCGTATAGCGCTGCAACTGGCGAACTAACAAATACACCAAGGAAAAAAATCAATCCTGCCAGTATACTCCCCTGGAAAATTACTTCTCCAAATCCATGTGTCGTTACCGTAAAATCATCATATACCTGAGCTACACTTGCTACTTCAATGGAGGGTGCTACTACGTAAAGATGTCTGAAAACAAACAAAAACAGCCAGGTGATTATGATAAACGGAAAAGTAAATCCAGGGATGTTACGTTTTATCAATGCGTGTTGGATTATTGCTGCTAATATAGATCCAATAATCACTGCTATCCAAATAACCGGTATGGGTTCAAAATAGAAGGTTAGTGCAACGCCTACCAGGGTAGCACTGAAACCGTAAAGCCCCTGATTGATTTCCTCATCCGGGAATTTCAACAACCTGGCTGTAAGGGTTCCTGTACTTACGGCCAGTAATGCGGCAATACCCATGATAACAGAATCGTAGAAGATTCCGATCAGGAAAAGTGCACCAGTATAGGCGTTCGGTTGAAGCATGATCTGCCCTACACCCTTCAAAAGCCGGGTGACAGGTAACAATTTTTGTTCTTGCATGTGTATGATAATTTACCAGCCGAGGAAAACCATTCCTATGCCGCAGAAAGTAACAACAGCACCTCCCAGGGCATGGACATAGCGTTCCAGTTTATCTGTTTTTATAATAGAATAGCCATAGCACCCAACCAGCACCATGGCCAGCATGGTTAATACCGTGGTAATGGCAAATACTGTTATCAATACTATTACTTCCAAAGCAGAGCGATGGGAGCCTGAATAAAAAAGTAGAGGCACCAATGGTTCGCTCGGACCCATCACAAAAATGGCAAACAGTATCCAGGGCGTAACTTTTACCCGGTTTTGTGGATATACGATTTCGCCATGTTTATGTTCATACACATAAATATCTCCGTCTCCATAAACATCAAAATGTTTATGAGGCTTGTTCAGATAAGCCTGGCGTAATCCCCAGAGTAAATAAATTATCCCGAATCCCAATAGGCACCAGCCCGACAAGTTGCCCCTTACATCCTGGAACCAGGTAAGCTTCGACAATTGCCAACCAAGCAATACACCTATCAATCCAATTATTACACTGCTGAAGATATGTCCGAATCCACAGAGCACTGTCCACAACACGGTTTTCGACATCTTCCATTTACGGGAGCGCGATAAAACAATGAATGGCAGATAGTGATCTGGTCCGGTAGCAGTATGTAAGCAACTGATAGTAACAGCTGAAATTACAAGTGTTGTTAATCCTACGTTCATGATACCAGCGCATTTTTTTCAATTGTCCAGAAATAGGCAGCTATTCTTTGGAGGCAGGAAAACAGTTGCTCTCCGCCATTTCCAAGGATACGAACTGCCAGCACTTTAGGGGAAGGTGAGCTAATACCTATAGCAACGTCCTTTTCTTCTCCCAATAATTCATAAAGCATATTTACATTGTCGACATCAATTCCGGAATGCGTATTCAAATGAAAGAGGGTAGCCTGGTGCGTATATCCTTCCATTTGCCCTATTGCAGCCATATTTACAAGGGATGGTTGCAGAAGGAGATTGTCTTTTATCATGAGCTTACCGTTATGGTAGATTTCCGTGATGTTATGATAGGAACTGTACCGAAATATTTCTCCTGAATGCTTTCTGCCACAGGTAAGAATTTCACCAAACGTTAGCCTGCAATTATCTGAAACATCAATACGATTCCTTCCTTTGAAAATGGCATTTTCATGTGGCACTACCGGATGTTGCACATAGCTGAAAGAACTACCGGGATGTAGTTGTATGCTTTGAAGCTGTACAGCTCCTTTTTGCATATTAAACAACCGCTGGTAGGACTGGGAGTGGAGTTGGAGACGACTACCTTCCTCCACTACTATGTCGATTTTATATTCGTCTCCATCCAGCATTCCCGGTGAAGAACTCATAACCATCAGGTACAAAGCAGGATCGCTGCGATGTTCGCTGATATTCGCCACCCTGAATGGTGGAGTAAAGAAGGTATCTTTCAGGTATGATCGCTGGTTTTTAAATCCGCTCGTTATGGTTAGCCTATTCTTCATGTTAGTTTGTTATCTTACCAAAGCTGGTTCTTCTCTTTCTTCCAGCAATGCATATTTCTGAATCCAGCCGATGACTGTATCCAATCCTTGCAGCGACATCAGGTTAGTAAATACAAAAGGTTTTCCGTTGCGCATTTTACGGGCATCTCTTTCCATCACTCCCAGGTCTGCATGTACATATGGAGCCAGATCAATTTTATTGATTACCAATAAATCGGAGCGGGTGATACCAGGGCCACCTTTGCGTGGAATTTTATCTCCTTCCGCCACATCAATAACAAAAATGGTAACATCCGCCAGATCCGGGCTAAAAGTAGCACTGAGGTTATCACCACCACTTTCAATCAGTATAAGTTCTACATCCGGAAAACGAGCAGCCATCTCATCTACAGCTTCCAGATTCATACTGGCATCCTCTCGGATAGCGGTATGCGGACATCCACCGGTTTCAACTCCGATAATTCGTTCTTTAGGTAGCAAACTGTTTTTAGTCAGAAATTCCGCATCTTCTTTTGTATAAATATCGTTGGTGATAACACCAATGCTATACTGATCCATCAGGTGGCGGGATAACCTTTCAATCAGGGCTGTTTTACCGGAACCAACAGGACCGGCTACCCCAATTTTTACATATTTTCTATCAATCATACTGATAAATATTTTTAAGTTTAAGACATATATAACCTGGAGTACAGCTGTTCATGCTGCATGCATCGGATATCAAATCCGGTGTTACATACACCAACAAGATCTCTGTCCAGGTTCCTGGTTTTTTCTACTAAATCTGCAATCACCGGTTGCATACGAAAGAGGATGTCTTGTCCATCCAATTGGCTTAGTGGAACCAGTTTTACTGCATTGGTAACCATTCCTGCAGCTGCATTATAGAAGAAGGCGTATAATGCTTCCGGCAAAGGAATTTCTAACAGGGATGCATACACGCCAAATGCAATGGCATAATGTCCATCTATTTGTTTATTAGTGATGGCATTCTCATATGCAGAAGCAAAAGCAAACTCGGTTTGTCGACGGAAGATTTTAATCAGCCGCAGGCCCAGTTTCTGACTCGCATTACGTATTTCTGCCGGTAGTTTAAGAGCACTCAATTCAGTATCCAGTAACAGGAGGGCAGGCAGATTATTTTCTGCCGCCGCCTGATAAGCCAGGCAAACAAAGGCCGCATCGTTGAAATGTAGATTGGCCGTTAGCATCTGCCGCACAAATTGTTCGGCCGTTGCTGTGTTATGCACGATTCCTTGTTGCACATAGGTTTCCAGCCCATTAGAATGTGTATATCCACCAATGGGAAGTGTTGGATCACTTAAGTGCAGCAGGCTGCCGAGATAGAAGCGGTTCATCATTTATCTGGATGTTAGACTCATTATTTTAGAAAACAGTGAACTACTGCCACTACCATGGCTATGCGGTTGAACATTGGCATTCAACAGATTGGTCAGGCGGGTATGCTGCTTTTCGGTCGCATATCCACTTGCCTGGAGCCAGCGAAATATTGGTTCTTCGAAAGGCAATAAAACCTGATCATTTTGAATGAATACCGGAAGATGTTTATTACCGATTTCATAGCACACACTCCCCATTTCCAAAAGGTTACGGGGAGTGACTACAATTGCATCACTGGGAATAATATCTACGACTATTGCACGCTGCTCATCCTGCAACAGGATATCGCCCTGGTGGAGGCGTTGACCTTCCCGGAGAAACCTGATTGCAATCTCATGGCCTGCTGCAGTTTTTTTCCGCTGTATACGTTTGGTGGTTTCAAACCATTCCAGCGGCAACAGGTCTATTTCCAGATTAGTTAACGAAATATCAGCAGTATTACCCAGCACTGATTCTATTATCATACAAACATTTTTTCTTAAAACAGGAAATAACGTTGAGCCAAAGGCAAAGTAGCTACGGGCTCACAGGTAATCACGAGGCCATCTACACGTACTTCGTAAGTTTCTGGATTTACAGTGATTTCCGGTGTTTTATTGTTGTGGATCAGGTCTTTTTTTCCAATGTTGCGGCAATTCTTTACAGGCAATACCACTTTCTCCAGACCATATTCTTTCACAATACCATTATCAATAGAAGCCTGAGATACGAAAGTGATACAGGATCGCGATAGTGCTTTACCATAGGCACCAAACATTTTACGGAGAATTACGGGTTGAGGAGTTGGAATGCTTGCATTAGGGTCGCCCATTTTGCTGGCGATGATCATACCACCCTTAATAATCATTTCCGGTTTTGCGCCAAACAGTGCTGGTTTCCATAGCACTATATCGGCAAATTTGCCTGGTTCAATAGAGCCAACATGCTCAGATATACCGTGCGCAATAGCAGGATTGATAGTGTATTTGGCTACATATCGTTTAGCCCGGAAATTATCATTATTGTGAGCCTGATCTTCAGCTAAGGCCCCGCGTTGCAGTTTCATTTTATCGGCAGTCTGCCAGGTGCGGGTAACCACCTCGCCTACACGGCCCATTGCCTGGGAATCGGAACTCATGATACTAAACACTCCCAGGTCGTGCAGGATATCTTCTGCCGCAATGGTTTCCGGACGAATTCGGGAGTCGGCAAACGCCACATCTTCCGGAATACTTTTGCTTAGATGATGACAAACCATCAGCATATCCAGGTGTTCATCAATAGTATTTTTGGTGAATGGACGGGTAGGATTTGTAGATGCAGGCAAGACGTTGGGATACATAGCTGCCTTGATGATATCAGGAGCATGACCGCCACCGGCACCTTCTGTGTGGAAGGTATGAATGACACGTCCGTTAATTGCATTCATGGTATCTTCGAGGAAGCCTGCCTCATTGAGTGTGTCTGTGTGAATAGCTACCTGTACATCATATTTATCGGCTACTTTCAGGGAAGCATCAATTACTGCCGGAGTAGCACCCCAGTCTTCATGAATTTTTACGCCTAAAGCACCTGCTTCAATTTGTTCAGCAATTGGCCCTTCAGTGGCGCAGTTGCCTTTACCCAAAAAGCCCAGGTTCATTGGAAAAGCTTCAGCAGATTGCAACATTCGGGTAATAAACCATTTTCCTGATGTTACGGTGGTAGCGTTAGTTCCGTCAGCCGGCCCTGTACCCCCACCAATCATAGTGGTAACACCGCTAAATAAGGCAGTTTCAATCTGTTGCGGTGAAATATAGTGTATGTGTGTATCTATTCCGCCTGCAGTGGCAATGAGGCCTTCGCCGCCATGTACTTCGGTTGAAGCACCGATGATCATATTTGGCGATACACCATCCATGGTATCTGGGTTTCCTGCTTTCCCAAAACCTACGATGTGGCCATCTTTGATACCCAGATCGCCCTTCATGATACCCCAGTGGTCGAGGACAATGACATTAGTGATCACGAAATCCAGCACACCTTCATCACGCAGTGCGGTACTCGACTGTGACATCCCGTCACGCACCGTTTTACCACCCCCGAATTTATTTTCTTCCCCATAATGGTTAAAATCTTTTTCAATTTCTATGATAATATTTGTATCGCCCAGGCGAACTTTATCACCAACAGTAGGGCCATAGAGATTTGCGTATTTGATTTTATTGATCTTAAGGCTCATGACTTTTGATTTTTGAAGTTATTGGGTTCGAGTTTAGCCATGGCCGCAGCTTTGGCTGCCTCGGAGGTAGTATCTCCGTCTACCAGGTTATTATGGCCGAAAGCTTTTCTTGTACCACCAATGGTTACCAGTTCTACTTCCTTTTCTTCGCCGGGTTCGAATCGAACGGCGGTACCGGCAGCGATATTGAGACGCATACCAAATGCTTTTTCACGGTCGAAATTCATTTTTCGGTTCACTTCAAAGAAGTGGAAGTGTGAGCCAATTTGGACCGGGCGGTCTCCTGTATTTACCACCTTTACTTTTACAGTGGGGCGGCCTTCATTGCAAGCGATTTCTCCTGGCTGGATAAAGTATTCTCCGGGAATCATGTTAAATGAGTTTAGATTTTATCTGATAGGATCATGAACGGTAACCAGTTTAGTACCGTCCGGGAATGTAGCCTCGATCTGTACGTCGTGGATCATTTCAGGAACGCCTTCCATGACATCTTCACGGGTTAGGACAGTTGCCCCATACTGCATTAGGTCGGCCACCGATCGGCCATCACGGGCTGCTTCGAGCAGGTGACTACTAATGTAGGCAATAGATTCAGGATAATTGAGTTTGAGGCCCCTTGCTTTACGCTTGGCAGCCAGTTCTCCGGCCAGATGGAGTAACAGTTTCTCTGTTTCTCTGGGAGTCAGATGCATATGAGTAAAATTTTAGTAGATAGCAATGAAGTGCCCACTTCAAATGGACTGGGCTTACGAATATACAATTCCGCATACAGAAAGTTCAGCCCGGTTCCGGGCAGGAAGAAAATTCCTGGTAAGTAACTTAACAGATATGCTGACTATAAACAATCTCAGCGAAACCCGCTGGGAGTATAGTAATTCAGCATTGGAAGGGGATCAGTAACTGGTGGTGCCGAATGAATTTGGGAACTGCCGGTATGGGCCAATTCGCATGCACAAATCTGGTATTATATTCAGGTAAGGTGTCCTGATTTTTCAGGATGGTAAGATAATATTCAGAAAGATCATTGAGGAGTAAATACGAATGCTCATTAAATAAGCTGCTTACATCTTCATCATTATCGTTGTCGTTGATGTAAATTAACTGATCTAAATGAATGCATTCACTGGCTACCTGAAGTTGAGTAATATCAGCGATATTGGCTGATAATGCTATCCTGCTTGCCCTGCTTTGAAGTAGTGGGCCCTTATTTTTTCCTATGAATGAAAAACCAATCAGGAAGAGAAGTAATAATATATATCTGAAATACAATTTCATATTCCGGACCTGCAAATTACATCGAAATAAAAAAGAGGACTAGCACAAATCATGAATATTATATCCAAAATCAGGTAATTTTGCATTTATGAGATCTTCAGTAAAAATTTTTTCCAATTTTGAATATAAAAAGCAATTCCTGCCGGGTATTTCCAATCAGGTATTGCTCAACAATGCACAACTACAAGTTTATAGGATCGAAGATTACCTGCGTAACATTGTAATACCGGTATTACCATATCGTACTTCCTTTAACTTCCTGATCTTCGTTACTAAAGGCCAGATTGTTCAACAATTGGAAACCGGTTCTCATAAATTAAATGCCAACTCAATCTTGTTAATCAGGCAGGGAAATATTACTGCAACTCTTGAAATTTCAAAAGATGCAGAAGGTTTTTTTGTCGTTTTTGAAAACGATGTCATTGAAAATCTGGCACTTAACAGGCAGTTATTTAATTTCTTCTTTACATCTCCTTATATCAAATTACCAATTTCAACCGTTCGTTGGCTTTCGAGGTTGGTTGAGTTGATGGAAGAGGAACTGAATATAAAGAATTCTTCTCTGGAGGTTGCTGTCGGAGTATTCAGGCCTTTCCTGCAAAAAATTATAGCATCCGCCGGAGAAGACCATGGTAATATGACCAGGGCTACAGAAATCTCACTTCATTTCAGAGAATTGGTACAACAGCATCATTTGAAGGAAAGGCAAGTTTCCTACTATGCTCAAAAACTTAATATCACTGAGAATTACCTTAATAAGGTGGTTAAGCAGGCAACGGGTAAGCCTCCAAAACAATGGATTAATGAAGTTAATATCCTGCATAGTCAGATTCTGCTCCAGGATGTAAGCAGGGATATTTCCAGTGTCGCCTTTGAACTGAATTTTCAGTCACCCAATTACTTTGCCAGGTTATTCAGGCAAGTAACTGGAGAATCTCCAACAGATTATAAAAAGAGAGTAGGTATTAATGTTGGGAAATAATTCTCAGCTAAAAGGTTTCTTTTTTCTATTAAATTCCTCTATGAAATCATTATTATCAGATGGGCTGATAACAATCTTTTTGTTCATACATTCGATTAACACTAATGTTTCACAATTTGTAGACCACATCTGGTATTTACCTAAATTACTGGACCTGAAAATTCCTAAATAACCAAATAGGCCACCTGACCCAAATACCCTAAGACTTCCTCTTATAGCAGATTTTTCAATTATGGATATATTTACTACATCTTCAAATGGTATTGATATATCAGAAAATATCCGCTTGATTATTATTGCGTCCTCTGTAATGCTATAATATCTGGGGCTATATCCAAATGTAACAAGGATCGATACTGCTAATATAATCAGTGCTACATTACCTGGTACAGTATTACCAGGTTTGGAGCTAATAATTAAAACAAAAAGACTTACTACGAAAATAATAACAATAATCGTAATGACCTTTGTTAAGGTATCATACCTGGCAGAGTATTTCATAACTTTAAGATTCAAAATGGATTATCAGCAATTTAATAATAATTCGATCCTGGATAAAATAATTATTAACATCCGTATCCTATTCTTTACTGCTAATTATTATGAAGTTTTTCTTGCACCAAATTGAAAGAATATATAAATTTAGGATAACCCGTTTCTACAATACCTGTGAATAATACTGGTTATATAATCTTTTAATTTATCCGCGTCCAATTTAAAATATGAGAAGAATTTATTTACTACTATTACTGATGCTGACACATATTGCATATGGTCAAAAAATGGAAGTTGTTTATAGAAGTAAAACGGATAGTCTTCAGAACTTTTATTTGTCTTTGTTGCCAGCTGGTGTTCCTAAAGGGTTATTACTAATTCTTCCTGGATTTGCTACAACTCCATCGGAAATATTAAAAGAAACGAATTTACCTCAATTAGCATCAGATAGTGGATACGCAGTAATTATCCCTTTGCTTGTAAATTATGAAGTCGTTGATACTTTAAACCTTGTTCAAAGCAGGTTACAAACTTTAATCCCTGAGGTAATCGGGAAATATGGAATTCCACCAAACAGATTTATCCTGGGAGGGCATTCCCTGGGAGGTCATCAGGCTTTATTTTATGCTGAACAGGCTATCAAAATGAATCTTCCTCAGGTTGTCAAGCCAAACCTCGTGTTTGGAGTAGACCCACCACTAGATATGAAACGTCTATGGACAACCTTCTCCTATAACCGACGTATTAATTTTTCAAAAGTCAGTGTCGAAGAATCTACCTATTTCATGAATCAAATGGAAAAGTTATATGGTGGAAAACCAGCTCAAAAGCCAGCCGCATATGAGCAATATTCCTCTTTCTACAGAGATGCTGCTGAAGGTGGAAATATTAAGTACCTGAGACATATTCCTGTTCGTCTGTACTGTGATCCGGACATTAATTGGGTAATTGAAAACAGAAGGGGAGCATACGAATATATGAATGCATCTGATCTTTCTGCTGCAATTTCACAACTCAGATTATTAGGTAATCAATCTGCCGAATTAATGATTTGTCTTGGAAAGGGATATTTGCCCGACGGGAGAAGGCATCCTCATGCCTTTTCGATGTTAGATGCAAATGAATTTATTGTATGGATAAATGCATCCCTGCCCAAAAACTAAACAGGTTGTTTTTGAGAGATGATTTCAATGCAAGTAAACAGTGCTTGTTAGATTTCTCAAACATTGGTATTACTTGCCTCTTCAAAAAGACGCATTGCTAATAATCCATTTCCAACTGCACCTCCAGCCCTTAATGCTGCAGCAATGAATACAGTTTCGGCAATTTCTTCCTGAGTTGCACCGGCTTCAACAGCATTTTTAATATGTGATTCAATACAATAGGCGCATTGTGTTGTCAGGGCTACAGCTACTGACATAAGTTCCCGGTACTTTATTGGAATTACACCGTCTTTCCTTTCAGCTGTGTACTTAAGATTAAAGAATGCTGCTGCTTCTTTGGAGGCTGCGTTTACAAGGGCATCTACATACGCCCGGTCTTTTGGAGATTGATAATGAGACATATGAACTTAGATTTGGGTTTAATATTCCTTTAGTAGAAGTGGGGTGATTATAACAAAATAGGGAAAAAACTAATGCGGTGTATGTAAAATGCAATAAGGTAGTATCAAACTTCTGATACTACCTTATGTTATTATGTCTTTTACTGGAGGCTGAGAATAGACCAGTATCCGGTATGAGGGAAAACAGACAGTAATAATTTGCTAGAAGTTGAACAAAGCACCAATTCCGAAGATATTTGGTTTATCGTTAGTGATACCTTTCATAAAGCTGAATTTCACTTCGATATTGTGAACTTCGCCAACTCCAAAACGAATACCTGCATTACCTACAGGACCAGTGGTACTAGCTTTCCCACTATAGCTGTAAGAATTTTCGAAGCTGTCGCTAAAGTTTTCGTTCACACTTTGGTAGTGATAACCGTAACCTGCACCAATGAAGAAACCGAAGCGACTATCTACGTCTTTGGTTGCGCCACAGCCGAAGTTCAGGTTTACAATTACAGGGGCGTTAAACATGAAGCTGAGGTTATTGCTTTCTCCACTGTATGACCCGCGGTTGCTGCTATAGCTACCACTCAGACCAACGCTTAATGGAACACCAACAGATACAGACATATTGTCGTTTTCTACGAAATTCACACGAGGCGAATAGGTTAGGCCACCAATAGTTGAGGCTTCACCGTTAGTTGGTTTGGTTACAAATACTACAGCACCAGCTCCGTGCATAAAGCTTTGGGAATAGGAGGCCAGGCCCATCATGCAGGCGGTGGTCAACAAAATGATCCTTTTCAATTTGATTGATTTATTGGTTAATGTAAAAATTGGATTTGCCAGCTATAGGTTGCATTCTTATATTTTTTTCAGTGCGTATGCAAAGGAAATATTTATTTATATATGAATAATCGGGGGGTATTAAAATCCCATCAAAATGTGATGGCGCTTGATAAATATCTAAAGCTGCACAGATTAAACAGGGAGTTGCTTTGTCTATTGTCTGTAATTCGTTGTAACTATTTATGGTATTGTGTTTGAAGCTATTTCTATAAGCTGTTTTTTAGGAAGAAAAAACTTTAAGATAAGGACAAGAATATTTGATTTTTGAACTTTTCAAGTTAATGACTGGATTTATTTTTATAGTTTGATGTTCAGTTTTTTTAACAAAAAACGATGATTAATTTTATTAGATAATTACTCATTTCTATGGATACTTTATACCCGGAACTTAAAGACTATATCTATTATTATTGCGGTAGGTTTATGACTGAAGATGAAGCAATGGCACGAAAAACAGCTTCGCATTATAATCTTGAAACAGAATCTGAAACAATGCTTACAATGATGAAAGAAAAAGGATGGATCAGTGATGAACCGAAAATACTTTCAATGATAGAAGATGGGAAGGAAGCATTGAAAGAAAGAATTATCCGGCGAATTTGGGAAGAGCATCAGCATGAGCTCAATTTAAATCTCTGTCCGGCATGTAGCAAAATAACCAGAACTCCCAAAGCAAAGCAATGCCGATTTTGCTTTCACGATTGGCATTGATTATCATTATATTACTTCATTCTGGCCATGAAATGTTCATCATATAAAATCTCATTTTCGATTTTATAACATACTTTTGAAAAAAAAAGAAAAATTACCTAATTTATCAATCAAATAAGCTTTGCAGGCACTTTCAATGGAATATTGTAGTCCATCTTTCGTTTTAATTTCCATGTTTTGAGATCGCTCATGAAACTGAAGATGTATGGACAATTTATTATTAGGCATTAAAAATAGTGAAGAACCGGCTTTTGAGCAGGTTTATAAGCTAAAGAAGGAAAAGGTCCTGGCATTTTTTTACAAAAAGACCAGGTCTGTAGATGATGCGGCAGACCTGATGCAAAGTGTTTTTTTCCGTTTATGGAAATATCGTTATACTATTGATGTATACGCCAATGTAGACCAGCACCTCTTTCAGCTGGCTAAGCATGTGTATATCGACTTTCTTCGTACGAATAAACACCGTGTCAATGAACCCATTGATTCGTTGGAGTTCCCTAACCCTGCAAATGATTACGATACGTTGGAAAGGGAATCCGTACTTTACCACCTCAAATCAGAATCAGACCTGAACCAACGTATTTTTCTCCTGAATAAGCTCCATGGCTATTCCTACCAGCAGATTGCTCACCTTTTATCTATGCCTGTAAAGAGTATCGACAACTACATTAATAAGACCCTGAAACGCCTCAGAAAAAAATTAAAATAAGCCGGAGGAATTTTCTATCTACCATCGTAATACTATATGAGGGCTCTTTAGATCTCTTGAAAAGTATCCTTGCAAAGCTACTTTTGAATTTATGTTATGAGTAAGAATAACGACCATCTCCATGAAGAATGGCAGGATTTTAATGAGGACGATGTGCCAAAGGGAATGGACTGGGATGAAAATTACCATTCTATCCGTCACTTGATCCATAAAGATCGCAAAAAGCAATTACGAATCAGATATGTGTCAATTGCTTTTGCCGGGATCTTCATAATTTCCTGTACATGGGCCTATTTCTTTGCTCCACCACCGGAGCAGCCGAAATTTGCCAGTGTGCCGGCAGTTAAGTTGCTCCGCAATACTTCCGACACAATCAGCCGGTTTCGATTGGCCGACAGTACACTGGTTGCACTGTATCCTCATTCTATGCTCATATTTTCCACTGATTACAATCAGGTAAAGCGAGAGCTATACCTGGATGGAATAGGAGAATTCGACGTTCATAAGGATCATTCCCGACCTTTTATTGTATATGCCGATAATATCACTGTAAAGGCTATAGGCACCAGATTCCTGGTTAAAAACGTAAAAGAGGAAGTCAGCGAATCTGTATTACTGGAAGAAGGAATTGTTCAGGTAACCGACAGGGTAGTGCAGCAATCCCCAAAATTGCTGGCGGTTAATGACCTGTTTATTTGGAACAGATCTGCTTCCACAATGGAAATCATCAATAAAAACAAAAATACAAAGCCGATGCTGGCGACAGCAAAAAAGGAAACTTTGGCCGAAGATCGAATGATCATGCGCCCTACCTGGTTTTCATTTGATAATGCTGCACTTCCGGTAATTCTCGATAGATTGTCGGAGCTCTACGGTCAACCAATCAGATTTAAAAAGAGCGACCTGGCCAATCTTCATTTCATAGGAAAATTCGATAAAAACGATTCATTGGAGCACATCATCCAGGTCATCACTTCCCTGAATGAATTAAAGTATAAAAAGAAAGACGACGGAACATACCTGATCTATAAATAATCAACCAAATGCCACGACTTATGTCATGTAATGTATTTCAGCGAATACGTTCGGTATCGCTATCTTCCAAAGGAAGGATCATATTGTATTGCTTATTGTTGATTTCAGCTATGGCTAACGGTCAGGCGACAGCCAGACTGAAAGGACTGGTACAGGACGATAATGGACGAGCTATTAATGGCGCCGTTGTTGTCGCAAAAAATGATAAGCTGCATTTCTCACAAGGAGTACAAACCGATACAACAGGTACCTTTTACTTCAACAATCTGCCAAACAACGGATTCATTTCCATTACAGTTTCTTTTACAGGGTATATACCGCAATTATTTGATAACTACACTCTTTCCAAAGATGGTCTTACTACCATGTATGTAAAACTGATGAAAGATACTTTCAACCTGGGCGAGGTAGTTGTAGTAGGTTATGGTACCCAACGCAAAAAAGATATCACCGGATCAATAGCGGTAGTATCTGCACATGCGCTGGAGAACAGACCCAATGTACAGTTTGGAGATGCCCTCGAAGGTAAGGCTGCCGGTGTACAAATTATTAAATCTTCCGGTTCTCCCGAATCAGGTTTCAGTATCAGAATTCGTGGTACTTCTTCTATCACATCGGGTAGCGAACCTTTATACCTGGTAGATGGTGTACCTACCCAAAGTATTTCAGAAATCAATCCGTCTGATATAGAAAGCTTCTCGATCCTTAAAGATGCTTCTGCAGCTGCAATTTATGGGGCTTCTGGTGCAAATGGTGTTGTGCTGATCACTACTAAAAGAGGTACTAATGGTAAAACAATTGTTTCTTTCGATTCCTATTATGGAATCTCCAATGTCAGGAAGAAAATACCAGTCCTCAACAGTACCCAATATGCTCAATTGATCCACGATATGGGAGAAAGCATCGATACTTCTGTCTTTGATGCCAATACCAATTGGCAGGATGAACTGTTCAGAACCGGTACCAGTCAGAATCTGAACCTTTCTGTAAGAGGAGGAAATGCTAAATCAACTTTCTATTTAGCAGGTGGACTGGTAAAGCAGAATGGGGTAGTAATCTCCAATACAATGAACCGCGCCAACTTCAAAACAAACCTGGATCATAAGATCAGTAACATTTTCAAAGTAGGTACCAGCTTGTCTTATAATCGCTGGTATGATGTGGATGTTTCAGAAGGTGCCAATGGCGGTGCAAATAGTGTATTGCTGAATACCTTAACCGGCTCCCCTGTTATCAGGGTATATAATCCTGCAGGAACCAAATTTACTGTTGATCCTTTTTATCAGGATCTTGACAATCCCGTAGGTCTTGCTCGTGGTAACGATCATTATTATACTAAAAACAGGTTTTTAGGTAACGTATACGCCGAAGCCAACATCACCCCAGACCTGAAAGCCAGAACTATGCTGGGATATGAAAATTACACCGGAAAATACCAAAGCTTCGTTGATCCTTATAAAACCACCGAAGGAAGAAGTAAGAAAGGTATGGGCAACTATTCATCCGATGCTAATGAATACTGGATGAGTGAAAATACACTGACCTATCAGAAACTCCTGGGCAAACATAATATCGGAGCAATGGCTGGTTTTATTGCCTCAAAAACAGTTGCAGATGCAGCAAGTATCAGTACCCGGAACTTCGCCAATGGAAATATCACTACTGTAAATGGAGGGTCTATTATTGATGCGGCCACTCAGGCAATTACCAAAATATCTACCAGTTCAGTAATCAGCCGGCTTACTTATGGCTACGACGATAGGTATTATTTCACCGGTAACTTCAGAGCTGATGGTTCTTCTGTATTTGGGCCTGCCAGTCGCTGGGGTTATTTCCCTGCTTTTTCTGTAGCCTGGAGAATTAGTAATGAGTCCTTTTTTAAGGAACAAATTCCTGCAATCAACGACCTTAAATTCAGATTTAGCTGGGGGGATGTGGGCAACAGCCAGATTCCAGCCTATTCTTATTTAGGTATTATTGCTGCTTCCGGTAGCTATGTATTCGGCAATCAGGTAACAGCCGGTTATACGCCTTCTACCCTTGGAAATGATGACCTGCACTGGGAAACAACCAGGCAAACGGATTTTGGTTTCGATATGTCACTATTAAACAACCGCCTTACAATTGTTGCTGATTACTATAATAAAAAAACAATCGACCTGCTGTTACAAGCACCGATTCCTGGTAGTTCCGGATATACTACAGTGTTGAAAAATGTAGGCAGCCTGCAAAACAGAGGATTTGAATTTACCGCTTCTTCAAAAAATATAGTGGATCGTAAATTTACCTGGTCCACAGATTTCAACATCAGCTTAAACCGAAATAAGGTTCTGAATGTAAATGATGGAATTATTTACGACGGAGCTATCAACAGTAAGGGAAATAGTATTATAGTTAAGGCTGGCTTGCCTCTTGGCTCATTCTTTGGCTATGTGGCGCAGGGCGTGGATCCTAAAACCGGTAACATGATTTATACAATTGCCGACAAGGATGAAGGACTACAAACCAGCGATATGGCGGTGATAGGAAATGCCAATCCAAAATATTCATTCGGTATTACAAATGATTTCAAATATAATAACTGGAATTTCTCCTTCTTCATTCAAAGTGTTCAAGGTAACCAAATCCTGAATGCTACCAGAATCTATTCAGAAGGGATGTGGGCTTTAAGAAATCAGTCGGCTGCCGTACTTAACAGATGGAGAAATGAAGGAGAAATAACCAATGTACCTAAGCCTGATTATAATAATCCGGATGCTCCCTATAGTAACTACAATTCTCAGATTTCATCAAGGTTCGTGGAAGATGGTTCGTATATCCGGTTAAAATCCTTAACGCTTGGATATACATTAAAACTTAAGGCCACAAATCTGAAACTGTATTGTACAGGAGAAAATCTTTTGACCATTACAAAGTATTCAGGATATGATCCCGAGGTTAGCGCTTTTGGCCATAATAGTAATACCGCTATAGGGGTTGACTTTGGTTCTTACCCTCAAACCCGCAGTTTCATTTTTGGATTGAATGCTACTTTCTGAGTTTTATGTTTCTAAATGTAATAACAATGCTTAAAAATATATTAGTGATGCTGGCTTTTGGTTGGGTATTGACTGCCAGCAGTTGTAAGAAATTTCTGGACCAGACACCTGTTTCCTCCACCACTACCGGCAATGCCTATAAAACCGGTGATGATATAGAAGCGGCGTTGACGGGTGCTTATAATTCCTTTATGTCTACCAACTTCTACCAATGGGAAATCTATGCACATACGGATGTGAGATCAGATAATGCCTATTGTGGTGGAAGCAATGACGTGGATTATTATCAACTCGATATGAATAGTATTCCTAATACCAATGGTTCTGTTTACAGAGCATGGACGGAATTATATGCAGCAATTGCAAGAGCTAATTCTGTATTAGTAAATATTGATAATATTAAAGATGAATCACTGACAGATGTACGCCGGCAGCAAATTATTGGAGAAGCACTCTTTTTGCGATCTTTTCATTACTACCAACTTGTATCACTATGGGGAGGTGTTCCGCTTGAAAGATATTCCAACAGTGCAGCATCCAAAGACATAAACCTGCCCAGAGCAACTGCAGAACAAACCTATACATTTATAGATTCCTGCCTGCAGGTCGCTGTAAGAAATCTGCCTGCCTCCTATGGCGCCGACAATGTAGATAAGGTTCGTGCAACGAAAGGAGCTGCCTATGCCTTATTGGCAAAGATCTGGGCACAACGCCCTGAAAAGAATTATACAAAAGTTAGCCTGTATTGTGATAGTGTATTGCTTCAGGGGTATTCATTGGTAACTAATTATACATACCTGTTCGATGGTAATCATAATTACAATACGGAGTCAATTATGGAAATCCCTTATATAGCAAATACTTCCGGAGTAGTGAATTGGGGTACGGAAATGTTATATCCGACTCATGATAACGGACAGGTTCCAAATGATACCTGGCAGCGCTACTGTGTTCCTTCCCGTACCTTGGTTAATGCCTTTGAGAAGGCCGGAGATCTTGTTAGAAAGAATGCTTCTGTGAGTTTTGAATCTGCACCTTGGTCAGACGATTACTGGAATCCTTGTGGCGCAAGCGACATAGCAGTTCCATTTGCTTTTAAAGCCCATAATCCAAGTAACTGGAGTGGGGGAGACCACACTTATTTACTCAGATTGGCAGATATTCTCCTGCTAAAGGCAGAAGCATTAGCTATGCTGGGCGACTTGGAGCATTCTGCTTCCTACGTAAATGATGTAAGAAGCCGGGTTAATCTCCCGGATATTTCAGGGGATTCGAAGTTGGATATGTTGACTAAAATATTAAATGAAAGACAGTTGGAACTTGCATTTGAATGGCAACGTTGGAATGATCTGATAAGATACAATGTTGCAGTAAGTACAATGAATGGACTTAATGAAACATATTATATCTGTAATGATGATGGATCGATGAAGAAAGGAGGGGCAATAAACTATAATTTCAATGATAACAAAACTCTATTGCCAATTCCATTAACAGAATTACAGGCAAACCCTAATCTTACTCAGAATAAAGGATATTAAAGTAAGCCAGGATATCTCGCAAAAGGACAAATCATTTTAAAAAGATTTGTCCTTTTACTTTTTTTATTCAATTTGTCTAGTTTAAATTGAACATCTTGTTAAATTTGAATTTTAGTTGATTAAACCTGATATTTATATCTTAGGTAATGAGCATTTTCTACAACTGGAATTAATTTTCACAAAATTTTTAAGAAAAACTATACCTGTATTATGGCAAAAGAAGAACTTCTTACTTTTAAAAGATTCCAGACTCAGGAACAAGCAGCCGATGTCATTTCTTTGTTACAGGAGCATAATATTCCGGTAAAATACGAAGAAGAAGTAGTACTAATGGATAGAGTGTTTGTGGGGCAGAACTACGACCAGAAGCACCTTGTTAAAATTCCTGCCAGTTATTTTTCTAAAGCGGATACACTACTGAAAAGCCTGACTACTGTGTCATTAGATGATGTAGAGCCAGACTATTATTTACTTTCTTTTTCTACTGAAGAATTAAAAGAAGTAATTATTAAAAAAGATGAATGGGGAGATTATGATTATGCATTGGCATTGAAGCTCCTCGAAAAACAAGGTATTTCGTATACCGCTGAGCAATTAGAAACACTTGGAAGTAGCCGGCTTGAAACTATTTCCAAACCTAAAGACATCCCGGGTATTTTGATGTTGGTTGGATTCTTTGCTCCATTACTAATATTTGTACCTGCTTTTTTTGGAGGCTATTTATCGTTCCTGGGATTTTTTATTGGCGGATTTGTATGCCTCACTAAGAAGACATTACCCGATGGGTCTCGAACATATTCATTTTCCAAAAGTAGCAGAACATTAGGCTTACTGATGATTGCCTTCAATGTAGTATTCAGTGCTATCTGCTGGTATTATTTCATTGAGTTTATGGAGCGCCACCAATAGTAACCCAAATGTATTATACCTAGAAATATCCTACCTTTCCGTAATGCTACATCAAGAATTTAAACCTCCTGAAGAGCTTAAGGATACAATAAGGTGCTTTTGGTATAACCATGAAGATTTCGGTGAACAACAATCAGCGTTTGAAATATTACCTGATGGTTATGCCGAAATTATTTTTTATTTCGGTGGTCCATGTAGCATTTACAGCGATGGAGTAATGCAGTCATTACCCTCCCCGTTTATTATGGGGCTGCTTAATAAACCAGTTCATTTATTCGCACAAAATAAGTTGGAAATTATTGCTATCAGGTGCTTTCCATGGACCGTTTTCGAGGTACTCGGATTGCCGGCAGGGAAAGCTGGCGTGAATACATTCGAACATCCGGTTTCAAAACTGCAACCCATTTTGGCAGCTAAAGTTCAGGCTGGTAAAATCGATGATGCAATTGAAATAGTAAAGCAATATTTTCTGGATGCCCGATCACATCTGGCACAGAATGGTTTGCTAAATAAAGCCGGAATTGCAATGAGGAAAGCTAAAGGTAACCTTTCTGTAAGTCAGGTGGCGGCATCAGCCCACGCAACAGTACGCACATTGGAAAGGAAATTCAAACAATCCTCTGGGCATACAGTAAAGGATGTATCTGGTTTGATGCGTTTTGAACAAGTAAGGAATCAATTATGGATGAACCCCGATGTTAACCTTGCTGGTCTGGCACATGATATGGGGTATACAGACCAGGCCCACCTTAGTAAAGAATTTAAACGCTATAGCGGAACTACTCCTGCCGCATTTGCGCGGAAAGCAAGGAAAGAAAAACGTGTAATAACCGGCGATTTTGTCGCGTTTCTACAATCCTGACCTAAATAGATTTCAGAATTTTGTCGGATGAAAATTATAGAAGAAAGCATGGAAACTCCTCAAAATTATGATGTAATTATCTCCGGTGCCGGGCCGGTAGGCTTATTTCTGGCGTGTGAACTAGCCCTGGCTAAATGTACTGTTCTGATCCTTGAAAAAGCAGAAACTCCTTATTCCCCCCTTAAAAAACTACCTTTTGGGATGCGCGGAATCTCCGCACCTACTGTAGAGGCTTTATACCGCCGTGGCTTGCTGGATGAACTGGAAATACATAAACGTATTAAAGAACCTCATCAGAAGGCACAGGAACCAGTCGTGCGTCGCCAGGTCGGCCATTTTGCGGGTATACCGTTTTACTCCAGTGATATAGATTATTCACAGTGGCCATATCGACTGCCAGGCTCAACAGCTACCCAATTAATGACAGAAATGGAGGAACTGGAAACAGTGCTGGCCCGCAGGGCTATTACGCTGGGGGTAACAATCAAACGTGGTTTTGAGGTCACTAATCTGAACCAATCGGCCGAAGAAATTATTGTTATAGCAAAAGAGCAAACTTTTACGGGTAAATGGCTAGTAGGATGCGATGGAAGTCGAAGTATCGTTCGTAAGCTAGGGGGTTTTGATTTCGTGGGTACGGAACCGGAGTTTACAGGTTACACCGCCCAGGTTGACCTTGCCGATCCCGAAAAACTGAAATTGGGCAGGAATGTCACTGCTACCGGTATGTATTTACTCTCCCAGAAGGATTACCTGATCCTTCAGGATTTTGATTATGGTTCATTTCATAATTCCAGAAAGCCAATTACTCTGGATCACTTACAAGGGGTATTACGTCGGATTTCGGGTACCGATGTAACTATTAATGCCTTGTACACTTCCACTACCTGGACCGACAGATCCAGGCAGTCATCTACTTATCGTAATGGCCGTATTTTGTTGGCAGGTGATGCTGCGCATATTCATTCTCCGTTAGGTGGTCAGGGATTAAATCTTGGGCTGGGGGATGCCATGAATCTGGGTTGGAAATTAGCAGCTACCATAAAGAATAGCGCATCTGAAAGTTTGTTGGATAGTTATCAGACCGAACGCCACCCGGTTGGTGAAAAGGTATTGGATTGGTCGAGAGCCCAGGTAGCTGTTATGAAACCTGAACCTGCTGCCAGGGCTTTAAATGCGATTATTCAGGATCTAATGAAAACTCGTGATGGCGCTACCTATTTTGCAGGAAGAGTCTGGGGTCTTCTCACTCGTTATAATCTGGGAGATGATCACCCTTTGGTTGGTTCCGGTATACCAAACTTTGAATTTGAGGATGGTAAACTAGTTGGCCAGCTAATGCAGGATGGTAAAGCAATGTTGCTCGATTTTGAGATGAATGATTCTCTTAAAAATATAATGAGTAAGTACGAAGACCATATCAGCTATATTTCTGGTAAGGTGAAAAACCAATTGGGTGTTAGTGTTATGCTGGTGCGCCCCGATGGCATTGTAGCCTGGGTAGCAGATAATAATCCCGATGTTATGGAATTACAGAAAGCTATCTCCCGCTGGTTTGCTATTTAATTATTCAAAATCCATTGCAAACCTTTTACAAAAGAGGGTAGAGGAGTATCCATATGATCGAGATTGGAATAAACAGTTCCCTTAAATTCAATATAGTCTTTTGATTTGAATGTTGTTGAGAGTGCTGCAAGTACTTTGTCTATTGGTTGGATTGTTGAATCCTGCTTACTTTCATTGTCTTCAAGCCCACCAAATGTAGTATATACTTTAACTTTAGTACTGTCTGTTTTGGTGGGTTGTTCAAATTCATGCAAAAGAAAATAATGATTATAATGAATAGAAGGACTTGCAGCAATATATCCATTAAATTGATTTTCTTTTGATTGTATTTGCTGTTGAAGGGAATAAAGAGTGAAATATCCTCCTAATGAATGCCCCATTAAGATCCGCTTTTGTTTATCTACCTTATATGTTGTATCGATCACAGGTACCAGCTCCTGCCTGATAAATGCAAGAAATTTATCTGCACCACCACTAATACTCATCTCATATTCGGGTAGGCCCACCGGATATGTATAATCTCTGTTTCTTAATGAATCCATGGTTGGGAAATCCTTATATCCAATACCTATAAGTATGGCAGATGGAAGTAACCCCACTTCACTGTACTTTTTTAAAATAGTAGAATAAACATCAAAATATAAATTAGCATCTAAAATATAAATTACAGGATATTTTTGATGTGGGTTATAATCGGCTGGTAAACTTGTGAAAATTGAAAAACTATCATTAACCGATTTTGAATATAGATTGATGATAGATGCTGTACTATTCTGCTTTTCAGAATCCATGTTTTTAGCAGATTTCTGAGTACAGCTAATAAGAATTACAGAGAAAATAAATGCAAAATATTTTAACATCTGAATAATTATTTTCAATTAATTTATCTAAAATTCAGGCTAAGAAAAAGTTAAAATGACAAAGTCTCACTATTACGGCTACCTTGTTATTGGAAGAGGTACTCATAATAAAGCTATTAGGAGATAAGTAAAGAGTATTTGTATATAGATGATAAAATAATTTAGAAGTTAAGTTATCCTGATTATGAAATGACTAAAGAAGAAAGACTAAAATTATCCAGGGAACCCATAATCTGGACAGGTGATCTACTGGATGATTGTACCGCTGAATGGGCCGGATTGATGCTAAGGGCTGAGTGGATGGATGAGGAATATTGGTGGTGGGCTGTATATGACATGGTAAATAATGAAGAAACTGTAGATAGCTCAAATGAATATGAATCCATATTTATTGGAGCAGCAGCAGCCAGAGCAAAAGCCGAATCAGTTGCAGGAGCCTATTTAGCGAAAATATTAACTACCTGATCAAATCGCTGGATAATATATCCTTGAGCTATACAGACAAGTAAATTGAGCCATTGGAGAAAATAATTTAATGGAACAAGCCTGATCTTTGTGTTGTTAATTATTAAAAATTTCAGCAATGGCAAAAGTAACAAAAATAGCTCTCGGTAAAAATGGACCCCTGGTATCTAAGTTAGGGTTAGGCTGTATGCGTATGTCACCAGTTTGGGGTAGTCAGGCCAGAGATGAAAATGAAAGTATCGCTACTATTCAGATGGCGCTTGATAATGGCATTAATTTTCTGAATACCGGCGATTTTTACGGTAGTGGTCATAATGAATTGCTGGTTGGTAAAGCCATCAAAGGAAGAAGAGATGATGCATTCATAAGTGTAAAATTCGGTGCAATTTTTTACGGCAATCAAATGTTGGGGTTAGATTTACGCCCTATTGCAATCAAAAACTTCATTAATTACTCCCTCGTACGCTTAGGCGTAGATACAATTGATCTGTATCAGCCATGCCGACTCGATAACAGTGTTCCGATCGAAGATGTAATTGGTACAGTGGCAGATTTGATCAAGGACGGAAAAGTTCGGCATCTTGGAGTTTCTGAAATTACAGCTGATCAATTGCGCAAGGCTAATAGCGTTTATCCTGTATCTGCGTTGGAAATAGGATATTCATTAGCAGACAGGCAAATTGAAAAAGATTTACTTCCAACAGCAAAGGAGCTTGGAATAAGCGTAGTTGCCTTCGCCAATACAGCAGAAGGATTACTCACCGGTAATATGAAAGCTCCATTACCTGCCAACGACTACCTCAATCATTTCTCCCGCTTCCAGGGCGAAACTCTGGTTAAGAATCTCGAGAAAGTTGATGTGCTGAAAAAAATGGCAAAAGACAAGGGTTATACTCCCGCTCAATTGGCCATTGCATGGGTAAATTTACAGGGCGATGATATTATGCCTTTAGTAAGTATGAGCCAGCGTTCCAGACTTCCGGAGAATATGCAGGCTATGGAAATTCAATTTACTCCTGAGGAAATGAATACATTGAACACAACTTTTTCTGTGGGAGCAATATTAGGTGGTACCTATCTTCAAAGATAGAAATCCCGTCCGTTTCATATCTTTATAGTAATGAATCCAACTGAAATAGTTCCAGGTGTTATCTTTATTACCTATCAATCTACTGAAAGAAAGGAAAAGGCAACATTCCTCGAACACAATACACTTGTACTACAGGTTTCAGGACGTTTTACTATGGAAACAGCCAATCAGAGAGTTTCTATGGAACGTGGTGAAATGATGCTGATAAGAAAATATCAATTAGGAGAAATTACCAAGACTCCTCTGAACGGAGAAAATTATCAAACTATTATTATTAGCCTGAAAGAGGACCTGCTTAGACAAATTGCCCTTGAGGAGCAAATAGATATAGGGCAGAAGTATGCAGGTCCTTTTGCCATACATCTGCCCCAAAATGATTTTTTACATGCTTTTTTTCAGTCTATAGTGCCATATGTACAGCAACCGCAGGAGAAAATTACTACTGCACTAGGCATGCTTAAAGTCAAAGAAGCTGTATATCTTCTGATTAATACGATGCCCGAACTCAAGGGCTTTTTGTTCGATTTTTCCGAACCTTATAAAATGGATTTGGAAAAGTTTATGAATAACAACTTTTCCTATAATATCCCAATTGAGAAATTTGCCCGGCTTACCGGACGAAGTCTGGCAGGCTTCAAGCGTGATTTTCAAAAAATATTTGGAATGGCACCCCGCCAATGGTTGCAGGAAAGAAGATTAAAGGAAGCCCTTTATCTTATTGAGAAAAAACATAAAAAACCATCTGCAATCTATCTCGATTTGGGCTTTGAAAGCCTTTCACATTTCTCCCATTCTTTTAAGAAGAAATATGGAATAGCGCCTACACAATTGAAAAGCTAATCGATCTGGTGGATCTGCACGGCAAGGTTATTTGATTTGTCGTAAAACAGGAAGATCTCTTCTGCACAAGAATCCTGAATAAAATCATGAGACCAAACCTGGCAGATGAAAATCATCTTTTCTCCCTGCAAATTAGTTGGCCATTCATCACCCTGCTGCCACTCTGGTTGCTCACCCAGATTTTTAATTACCTCATTGATTTTCAGATTATTCTTTTGATGATATACTTTCCTGTTTTCCTCATAAGATTTTCTTCCCTCTTCAAGATACTTGATCCAATCTTCATTCGTGCTAAAATAGCAATAGTCGGCCTTCAATCTATATTTATTATCGATCATGTCAAAAGTGACCTTGTCTTCATCACAGAACTCATTACAATGCTTTATACTTTCATCACAATAAGGATCATTATTAAAATAGACTAAATGTATGTTGCCGGATAACGACTTATCAATGATTGAAAGATCAATACTGGCAATTGGCAGGAAGTGCTGGTTGTTTTTCTCGTAATTGTCAACAAACACTTCTTCAATGGTAGGGAATAGCTTTACAGCGGTCATAAATACAGTAATTATTTATCAATATATCTTTCAACTAAATTAAAAAATCAAATTAAATTATTAATCTTCTCTTACAAATTCATATACATCCGATTCAATCCCCTAAGTTCCTCTTTAAAGAATGCTGCATCCAGCTTGGTTTTACTATGATAGGTAAATCCAGCTTTTTCATAGACGGCAATTGCTGCATTTGAGCATCGCTTTTCTTAGTTCCATATTGAGGGTCTGGTTTAGATTGGAATAAACGAAAATATTCAAAAATTAGTACCTTCGCCCGCATATTTACAAACAGCATATTGCAGTTTGCTAACCCGTTTTAGTTACAAAAATTGAAAAGTCGTTACCCGAAAAATGGAAAAGAATTCTGAATATGAGAAAATGCCTAAAAACCTGAAAGGGCTTAATTTATCTGAGAAAAGTCAACATACGCTGAACAAATTAAAATGGATTGTAACCGAGAAAATTCATGGCGCTAACTTCAGCTTCGTATATGAGAATCGCAGATTACGCTTTGCTAAGCGAAAAGATTATTTGAAGTGGACAGATGATTTTTTCGGATTTCAACTTGTCGTGGCCGAATTGGAAGACAGGATGATTCAACTTTTTGAACAGCTTAGTAAGGATAAACCTGGAAGTCGGTATATTATATACGGAGAGCTATTCGGAGGAAAATATCCTCATCCCGATGTTGCTTCAGCTCCTGAAGTGCAGGCAATTCAGACTGGCGTCTATTATAGCCCTTCAGTGCAATTTTGTGCATTTGATATAGCCGTAGAATCAGAAAACCTGGCTCCAAAACAATACCTGGATTACGAGGAAGCAATTACCTATTTTGAAAAATACAATATTCTTTATGCAAGAGTTTTATTTAGCGGGAAACTGAATGAAGTATTGAACTTTAACACCAGGATTGATTCAACAATTCCGGCTCTGCTGAATCTTCCACCACTGGATGCCAACCTGATAGAAGGAATTGTTGTTAAACCCTTGAAACATTCTACGGTTAATGATCTTCGTCCTATTATCAAAATTAAAAACCCAGAATTTGATGAGGAGAAGAAGTTCCATGAAGCAGAAAAGTGGTCGTTGATTCCTGATATTACTTCCCGCTCAGAAAAACTATCCTTCTTAGTAGAAGAAATGGCAAATTATATCACAGAAAACAGACTTAACAGCGCACTTTCAAAAATCGGACAGCTGGATTTAAATAATTCCACAAGGATGAATGAAATTCATAGCGAATTCCTGGAGGATATTTTTACTGATTTCAATATTGAGAATGGGAATATCCTGGCCGACCTAATTGATTCAGAAACTGAATGGGTTCGGAACCGTATTGCTACGCGTATCTCAGAATTTATTGTTTCGTACTAGCCAAACGCTTTCTTAGCAAATGGTTTTGCAACATTAATACCTTGTTATAGGTAGGACACCGGTAGTAATAACTAATAAGATGGTAACCGGAAAAGAATTTTTTATACGGATCAGGAAGTAATGAGTTGAAACCTGCTACAAAGAATACAAAATCTCCGTTTACATCTATTTTTTTTATATCAATAACCGGTGCTTCTTCTCCTAACCACATCAAGGAGGTAGATAGAATTATTTTATCCATTTCATCCCGTGATTCTTTGAGTAGCATTTGCGCATCTTTAGCTAATTGTTCCCGGTGTTGAATAAGCACAGCATCGGGGTATTTACCAATTAAGCGGGCAAAATGGTAAATCAGGACCGGCGACCGGGCATAGTGTGGAGAAATATAAGCCGGGTCAGACAAATACTCACGGTGCCGTATAAACGCATCTAGTAACTGCACTGTTGCATTATCGGCCTTACTATTTGCCATATTATAGGTATGCATGAAGTATAAAGTATTTGAGAGTACGCAGGCATCAAAATCGATCGGCATATTTTTTCCAAACCAGGTAGAATATGCCGGTATGCCCCGATACTTTTTGAACGTATTTTTGATGCCATAATTCACTGTATTGGCATGCTGTTCCATCAGTTCCTTTGCTGCCAGGGCTGTTGTACTATCTGCTTCCATTGCAAGTAGCAGAATAGAAGTATCATCAATATCATCCGGTAGGGAATGCCATTTTCTGAATAGATTTAAGAACCAGGAATTAGGGAATACCATACTGGGATTAGTTCTCCAGAAATTGTAGGTCTGCCTGCCCGATTTATGCTGGAAGTGGGGGAAAGATTGTTGTGCCAATTTACGGATCTTCAGGCAAAGTATACTGTCGGGGCCCCTTAGCTCATTTTGTATTTCACCTAATGTCATGGCAATAAGCCCTGTAAAAAATACGTTGTTATCGTGCTTCCTTTTACCATCCGGGTATCCGTAATAACGGTGACTGGCAAACATACCGGCGTAATAGAAGCTATCGGATTGGTATTGTTCGGCTGCAATCTCACGTAGTAACCGGGATGTTACTGTATCTTCCTGAGCGTATAACCGGGAAGAAAACAGGATCAAGATGATAATTGTTAGCTTATTTAAAAGGCATTTACATGACGGAATAGGGAAGTTGTACACTGGTTTGGAAGAGTTAAAGGGGAAAATCTTGAAAAGAATTGGTCTCTTTTTTTCGGCTATAAAGGTAGTGAAGCATATTGAAAGTTCATAGATTTTGATGTAAACGCTACTTATCAAGTTTGTGAACCTGGTTTGTAACTATCATAATTACCTTAAATTGATATGAAATATTGTTGATATGCTGGTTTCAAAAGCATATGAATTGCCAGATTGGTTTAGAAAATATAAAATATTCTTCAATAATAATGATCAATAATTTTAAGGATAAGTTACTCGGTTGTTTGGTAGGAGGAGCTGTGGGTGATGCTGTTGGCAGTTATTATGAATCCCAGTCAACTATTAAAGAGGTTAGTTATGAACATATATATGGCATTACAGATGATACACAGTTAACCCTGGCAACCTGTGAGGCTATAATAAGCAATAAGTATCTGACACCAGACAAGGTAGCCCAACATTTACTTCAATGGTATAATAAAGGACTACTCAGAGGACTAGGAGCCAGCACCCTAAAAGCCCTACGTGATTTGCAGATGGGAGCACATTGGGGCCTTTCTGGCCGAGGAGGAGAATATGCAGCAGGTAATGGTGCAGCTATGCGTATTGCTCCTTTAGCTTTTGTATTAAATGTTCCCGAACAGCGGCAGCTAATTCGTGATATTTGCTATATCACTCACAAAAATGAAGAAGCATATGTGGGAGCATTAAGCATCCTATATGTTTTGCACTATACTCTGAATGATGTTGAGCAAGATAAGCTGATGAACAAAGTTATTTCAGAAATCCCCGATACACAGGTGAGGGATAATTTAATCAGTATAGCCAAGGAAGAATACAGCATACAAGAGGCTGCAAAGCTGTTGGGCACATCAGGGTTTGTAGCTGCTTCTGTTCCATTTTCAATTTATGCTTCACAACAAGTGTCTAAAATCGGGTTTCAGAATGTGATTACTCAAATAATCAAATGTGGGGGAGATACTGATACAAATGCGTCGCTGGCTGGTCAGATTATGGGTACTACTATTGGCTATAATGCCTTGCCAACGGAAATTATCTCAATATTTAATAAAATTCCTGAAAGCTCATATATTATCAAAGTTGCAAACAATATTGAACCAAAAATCTAAATTTAGATACTATACCAAATGAAAAAATTACTTATCCCTATCTGCCTGATTCTTGCTATTACTGCTTGTAACAGACAAACGAAGAATCAAAGGGCTGCTGATGAAATCCTTGATAAGATACCTTCTACTAAGACTATGAATGCAGGTAAACATCCTTATGAATTATATGTTCCGGACGGTTGGAAAACTGAAAACAGGAAGTTAAGGGGAGTAGATTACTATTTCATAGCTCCTGCGGATAATCCAAATATTAATGTTAATGTAGTTACAGAAACAATGTCCGGACTTTCATTAAATGATTACAGTGAACTTAACCTTAATAATATAAAACGAATTATTCCCAGTGCTGTAATTCTAGGGCATGGTAAAACTAAAATTAATGGAGTTACATCTGCATGGTACAAATATACAATAGAGCCTCAGGGCATTAATATTTCATTGAGTAGTTGTCTCGTGCCCGATAAAGGAGTTGCCTATATTATTACCTGTGGTTCACTAACTAAAGATGCCGATAAATACAAAAATACTTTCGATACAATCCTTAAATCTTTCAAATTTGTAAACTGAATTAATTTACATCCATTGTTTCATTCCAATAAAAGCTATCTGGGGTTGGCCTTTGCCCAAAAATGGCGGTGCCAACTCTGATAATTGTAGCTCCTTCTTCAATGGCAATTTCCATATCTCCACTCATGCCCATCGATAGTTCAAGCATTTCAACATTTGGAATGGCCAG
Source organism: Chitinophaga silvatica (assembly GCF_003419895.1). GTDB lineage: Bacteria > Bacteroidota > Bacteroidia > Chitinophagales > Chitinophagaceae > Chitinophaga > Chitinophaga silvatica. The sequence continues at coordinate 273,914 of NZ_QPMM01000011.1, forward strand.
CGAGATAATTTGTTGCTGAATACCTCTGAGTAATTGGAAACATTTCCGTACTTTCTCCGGTTCTGCACTGAGAATACCAATAGTCATCAGTCCTTTTACTCTCAAAGTTTCAAACCTTGCAACTTGTTCTACTAATTCTATTACAGTATCCGGACTAGCTCCAAATTTACTTTCCTCTTTAGAAGTATTCACCTGTATCAGTATATCCATTGTTCTGTTATCTGCCAAAAGGCGCTGATGAAGCTTTTGTGCTAAGTCGAGCCGGTCTACCGATTGCAAACAGGATACATCATATTTTAGGATATCCTTGATTTTGTTGGTTTGTAAGTGACCGATGAAATGATTGGTATGGGGAGTGTATTTTAAGTCTTCGTACTTCTCTTTTAATTCCTGCACTTTATTTTCAGCAATAAGCGTCTGACCAGATTCCAGCGCTATTTTTATCCTTTCTGCAGAAACAGTTTTGGTGGCCAGTAAGAGTTTCACTTCCTCTGGCGACCTGTCGACCTTGCGGCATGCAATTGCAATTCTGTTTAAGATTTGCTGAATGTTTTCTGCGATCTGATTTTCCATTGATCACTATTTAATATTGTTTACATCAGTTAAGGTATAACAGTATTCCCATTGCTCCATTCCTATTTTAGGATAATAATGAATAGCTTTGGGAGCTGCCAGTAAGATCAGTTTGGCATCGGGAGTATGTTGCTTGGTTATACGTATTAATTCCCTGCCAATCCCCATTTTCTGATAGCTTTCATCTACTGCCAGGTCCGACAAATAAGTACAGAAAGCATAGTCAGTAAGCGATCTTGCGATGCCAATTAATTTGCCATTATCTCTTGCGGTAGCAAAAATGTCGGCATTTTGCAGCATTTTGGCGATTCTGTCGGGTTCGTTGATGGGTCTTCTTTCCCCTAAAGTGGATTTTACCAATACTTCCAGGAATTCGGCTGCTTCGATCTTTTCTTCAATTTGATAGGTAATCATGAGCGTTGTTTTTAGTTTATGGCTGCAAGTACTTCTTCCTGCTCCAGTTCTTCTATCAGCCTTGCTTTTATTTCGGTATACAGATAATCTTTTGCTTCAGCATAGGAGATCTCATATTTACGTTGTATTTGATTCATCCTTTCCGGAAAGCGTAATAATAATTGATCGTAATAATTGTCCAGAAGTGCTGGTGCAGGCATCTCAAAACTGATCTTTAGTTGAAAACGCCGTAGCAAAGCGGTATCAATGATGGTAGGGTGATTAGTGGCACACAATAACAGTGCATCCTGTGGGTAGTAATCGATAAGCTGAATAAGTGTGTTTACCAACCTTCTCATTTCTCCTACATCTTTGTCGTCATTTCCTCTTGCTTTTCCAATCTGATCAAACTCATCCAGAAATAAAATAGCTTTATCCCTGGCGGCTTTGTCGAAAACCTGCTTGATGTTTTGGGATGTTTCTCCAATCCGTGCACATATTACATTACTAAGGTTGAGGATCAGAATTTTCTTATTCAACGCACTGGCAATCGCTTTGGCCGACATAGTTTTGCCACATCCCGAACTACCATGTAACAGAATTTTATTGTTGACAGGTAGTCCATACTCCTGCAGTTTTTCTATATAAGTATGTTCTTTAATAAGCTGAACAAATTGTTGCCTGTTAGCTTCATCGAGCAATACATCGTTGAATGATACCCGTTCCTTATCGTTGATGACTAGATCTAATATGTTCATTTTAAATTTAGATGCTTGATTTTAATCCATTTTCAATACCGAAGGAGAAGAGTATATCCGAAAGTTCGAATTCCGTTTTCTGCTCCTGGTGCATTTTCGACAATACTTCCTGTAGTACTATTCCTGAATGCTGTGTTGCATTAATCAGGCTCCCTCCGTTCAGCATATGCAGATACATATGCGCTGCAAACAATTCGCCACTTCCAGGTGGGTATACAGGTATACGTTTTGTTCTTACTACTTCTGTTTCACTGCTGGTTAATACCACTGTATCAATAGCCTGTTCCGGAGTAGTGGGGAAGTGACAACCAGTTGCTACAATTTTTTGCGAGTCTGAAACGGTTTCACGGGCTCTTTTAGCTGCTTCCGCTGGTGAACTTAAACTCCCTCCCAGTAAATACTGACATTCGAACTGGTTGGGGGTTAGCAGATCGGCCATTGGTACCAGGTGTTTGACTATAGCTTCCGGTACATCTGCCGGTACATAAAATCCATCATTTATATCTCCCATAATCGGGTCGCACAAATAAGTGATCTCCGGGCTATGTTGCTTTATTTCTTTGATAAAATCTGCTGTAATTCTTACCAGGTCTGAGGAACCAATAAATCCGGTAAATATAGCTGCCACTTCGTCGAGGATGTTTAATTCTAAAATCCCCTTCAAAATATCTGCAAACAGGGCAGGAGGTATGGCCCCTCCTCCAACGGTTGGCAGTCCAAGTCGGTTTGAATAGAGTACCGTAGGAACTGTAATTGCATCATGCCCACCTATTTGTAGCACCAATGCAGTGGTGCTGCTACCAACATAACCATACGATACCTTGCTATGGATTACGATCGTCTTATTCCTCTTTTTATTTGCCATTTAAGATTGAAGTTTGTTCTGGTATACCAAAATAACTTTGATTTAAATGCAAAAGTATTCTTTAATAGGACTACCTTAGTGGTCCAGATTTAAACTATTGGATGGTCCAGATGCTACCATTTGAACATATTATTTCTATTAACAAGAACAGCAAGGCCCCTGTTTACCGGCAAATTGCAGTTTCTATCATCAATGCCATCAGAAATGGAACACTAAAGGCGGGAACAGACCTTCCCGGGAGCAGAGAATTAGCCAAAATGCTGGGAGTACACAGGCGCACAGTGATTGCCGCTTATGAGGAATTGGGGGCTCAGGACTGGGTTTTAATTCTTCCAAAGAAGAATGTTACAGTTTCCGAGCGGATTCCAATTCTAAAACCCCAGCAATGGGATACCGGCCAGGAATTAACTTCCTACGAAAATCAGTTCGCTCTTCCATTCAGGCAAATAGAGACCATTGTATCTAATACAGAAATCGCTTCTGCATCCGAAATATTTATAGATGATGGGTATCCCGATATCCGGTTATCTGCTATTGATATTTTATTGAAGACCTATCGTTTCTATATTTCCAGGAAATATTCGTTGAAAAATGCCTCTCAGGATACGATTCAGGGAACTCCGGCTTTGAGAAAAGAGTTGGCCAGCTATTTATCTGAAACCAGGGGATTAAGTATCTCAGCCGATAATATTCTGATCACTCATGGGGCACAAATGAGTATTTTCCTTTCAGCTCAGTTACTGCTGGAACCTCAATCCAATGTTATTGTTGGTAAACCAAATTATCCTAATGCCAACAAAGCTTTTAGCGAAACAGGTGCTAATATTATTGAAGTAAAGGTTGATGAAAATGGTATTGATACCGAGGAAATTGAAAGCATATGTAAAAAGAAGAAGATCAGTGCAGTTTATGTAATTCCTCATCACCATTATCCTACTACCGTTACCTTAAGTGTGGAAAGAAGAATGAAGTTGCTGGAACTGTCGGACCATTATTCTTTTACCATTATTGAAGACGATTACGATTATGATTATCATTATAACTCTTCACCCTATTTGCCGCTGGCAAGTGGAAGACATCAGGGAAACGTTATTTATATAGGTTCATTTTCTAAGATATTCGGACCTTTTTTACGTATAGGGTTCATGGTTGCTCCAAAAAATTTCATTGAGCAATGCACGGTATTACGACGCATCATCGATGTCAGGGGCGACAGCTATATGCAAAATGCTTTAGCCGCTATCATAAAGGAAGGGGAGGTGGCCAGGCAATTAAAAAAAGCTAAGAAGCATTATCATCAGCGAAGAGATTTTTTGGATCACCAACTAAAGAGTAAACTGGGTAAATACATTTCCTATACTTTGCCGCCAGGTGGTATGGCTATTTGGGTGAAGGTTAAGCCCGAATTTCCAATTGAAGGTTTACAATCAAATCAACAGCTTCAAATTAAAAGTATCGACATCCGTGAAAATGCATTCAGATTTGGTTTCGCTTCTTTGAATGAAAAAGAATTGGAATTAGCAGTAACTATTTTGGAAGGAATTTTTAGGAGGATAGAAAATTCCTAGATATTATACCAGTGCAGTTTGTTGAAGCATCACAGACATAACAATAAGACCTGCCACATGCTCTTCTTTCAAATCCCGGCGCAATACCTGCAAAGCCTTGCTCATGTGCTTTTCTACTGTCTTAACTGAAATCCCCATTTCTTTGGCAATGGCTTTATAACCAAGATTGCCATAGTAATTGAGCATAAACACTTCCCTGCATTTTTGCGGAAGAGTATGAATGCTTTTATCAATTTCTTTCCGTAAAGCAGAACGCTCATACACCTGTGGTTGTAATGCTTCCTGCTGGTGAGCCTGCAGGAGCAGGTTTTGATGGTGTTGCCCCTTTACCATTTCATTTCGTAGGGCATTCGACGTTTTATACTTAATGGCGTTGCAGAGGTATCCCAGAATATTGGTATCGGTAGGAATGGTTTCTCTTTTCAGGTATAAACTGATAAATACATCCTGCAAGATATCCTTTGCCTGTTCACGATCTTTAATGACACGAAATGCCTGATTAGCAAGGAAAGTAGCCGTGCTGGTATAGAGCAGTTCGAAAGCTTTATCATTTCCGGCTTTCGCCAACTGCCACAAATTGTTGCATGTATGGTTATCTGGTGTGGTGATTGAATTGGTTGTTTGTTGTGCAAAAATAAAAGCCTTGTCTTTCTTTCAATGTTATCTATTTGTAAACAAATCGCCCAATGTTAACTTAATATGAATTCAAAAAAAGGAGTGGGGGAACTTTTAGGTTGAAGTGATATCATTTCAAACAGGCATTAAAATGACAGATGAACGACTTCGTTACCTGCTTGAGAAATATCTTGATCAAACAGCTTCGACTGAAGAATTAAAGGAATACAACGACTGGTATCAGCAACGGTTGGCTGAAGGACAGGATATGGAACCTGGGCTAACATCTGCAGAAGTGAATGCTGTTTATAATAATATATCAAAACGAATTTCTACACCACGGATTCATATAGCCCGTTGGGTTGCAGCAGCAGCAATAGTAGGAGCTATTGCCACTTTGTTGTTCTATTCACAACAAAACAACAGAACATCATCCAAAATTGTAGCTGCTGATAAATCAGCTGTTCCTGCCGAAATCATTATCAATAATACAAACGATAAATCCAAAGAAGTGAGGTTGCCTGATGGCACAGAGGTTACTCTCTTTGCACAATCGAGCTTACGATTTGATACCGGCTTTGCTAAGTATAATCGTTCTGTTTATTTAGAAGGAAAGAGTTTTTTTGATGTTGCTCAAAATGCCGGCCTTCCATTCACTGTTTATAATCACGACTTAGCCATAACGGCACTAGGAACTACCTTCACAATTACTGGTAATAGAAATAGTAAAAAGGTTGATGTAATGCTGCATTCCGGGAAAGTTGTGGTGAAGCAGATCAATGCTAAAATGAAAGAAGTATACTTACTGCCAGGCCAGCAAATGACCTATAACATGGAGCGGGCAAGTGTTGTAATGCATGATCTGACCAGCAAGGCAGCCCCGGCGAAAATAACAAATACTTTATCATTTGGCTCAAGAACAGGTTTTGTGGCCAACTTTGACGAACAACCATTAGATAGTGTGTTGCTGGCTATTTCAAAAGGATATAATGTAAAAATCAGTATAAAAAATGCGTTACCAAAGGATGTCGTATACACCGGCCAGATTAGGGAGGTAGATTCACTTGGTAAAGTACTTTCGAGGATTGCCATCCTGCATAACCTGAATATAAAAGCAACAGGTAAAGGATTTCTAATAGAAAAAAATCAGTAATTAATAAATAATCTAACTTATGACACATCGCTACAAAGTGGTGAAGGGCGGAGCCTTGCCCTTAATTAACGAAAAATGGAGGGCTTTTATGTGCCTGTTTTTCCTGGTGATGATTTGCCATATTACAGCATTCGCACAAAAGAAAACCTGGATCAAAGGATTGATTGAAGATGAAAAAGGTCAACCGTTACCAGGGGTAACCGTACAGCTAAAAAGTGAAAGTGATACAACTCATAAGCGGGTAGCCATTACCGATGGTATGGGTGTATTCGCATTTGACTATGCCGGACAAACTGGCCCATATGTTTTTACATTCAGCTCTATGGGCTACATGACTCAAACCATCAGGAAGCAAGACCTCGATCCCGCTAAGGAACAATCGATGTCGATCATTCTGAAAGAGAATACAGCCGGACTTACCGAAGTAGTGGTAGTAGGATATGGTACTCAGAAGAAAGTTAACCTGACCGGCGCCGTAGACCAGGTAGGAAAGGAAGTTTTCGAAAACCGCCCTATGGTGAACGCAACCCGTGGATTACAGGGAGTTTTGCCCAATCTGAATATCAGAATGACCGATGGTAAGCCCATTCGTGGTGCTACCTATAATGTTCGCGGAACCACCAGTATTGGTGCCGGCGGCTCAGCCCTGGTATTGATAGACGGCGTACCGGGAGACCCGAACATGCTCAATCCTAACGATATTGAAAGCGTTTCTGTATTGAAGGATGCTGCATCAGCCGCAATTTACGGTGCGCGTGGTAGCTTTGGGGTAGTGCTTATTACTACAAAGCAACCATCAAAGGATAAAACTCAGATCAATTTTGCCAGCAGCTTATCGCTGAACGACCATACTGTAAAACCTAAATTCGTAACTAACGGGTATGAATGGGCTAAAAATTTCGATGAGGCCTTCAATGCCTGGAACGATTATAAATCTCATCCTCAGAAAGCAAACAGTGTTTTCCCTTTCTCACTGGATTACCTGGATGAGCTGAAAAAACGAAACGACGATCCATCTTTATCCAAATACGGTATAGACCCAACCACCGGTAACTACGTGTATTATGGAAATACAGACTGGTTCAAGGAATTGTATGCAGATCGTAATCCCTCTACCGAACAATCCTTAACTGTATCAGGAGCCAGCGATAAAACAGAATACTATGTGTCTGGCCGCTATAACTCTCAGGCAGGTATTTTTCGCTACAATCCCGATAAATTTAAAATGTACAATGTGCGTGCTAAAGGTGCCGTTAAGCCTTATAAATGGTTACGCATTGAAAATAATTTCGACTTTTCTCAAAGAAAATATTTCTATCCTATCCTAAATCACCCTAGCAACACGCCGGTATGGAGAAGAATTTCCGACGAAGCATTTCCTATTGCTATGCTGAGAAATGAGGATGGTACCCTCACCGAAAATGCAGCTATTGTATTTGGTAGTTTCATTTCAGGTAACAACTATTCCGACCTAAATGAAACCTTGATCCGTAATACATCCCGTTTCACTACTTCTTTCTTCCAGAACAAATTGCACCTGAATGGTGATTTCACCTTTGCCTATACCAATAGCGTAGATCAACGTTTGTATACTCCTGTACCATATAGTAAAGTACCAGGTGTTATGCTGGAAAGGGGAGAGAGTAAAATGAATGAGAACAACGGTAAAACAAATTATACCGGTGCTAATCTGTATGCCGATTTCGAACATTCCATCAGTAAGAATTATTTCAAAGTATTGGTTGGTTATAACTACGAATATCAATTATTCAAATCCCGTTTTTATCAGCGCGATGGGCTAATAAATTCTAGCTTACCGGATTTCAGCCTGATGAATGGTGTTAACTATTCACTAACTGGTGGGGGTAACGAATGGCGTACTATGGGTGGCTTCTTCCGCTTTAACTATAATTACGATGAAAGATATCTTTTAGAGGTAAATGGTAGATATGATGGTTCTTCCAAGTTTCCTTCAGATCAGCAATTTGGCTTCTTCCCATCGATGAGTGCAGGTTGGCGCCTTTCTAAAGAAGCCTTCTGGCAGATAGATCCAAAATTGATTTCCGATGTGAAAGTAAGAGCCTCTTATGGCGCCTTGGGTAATGGTAACGTAGATCCATACCAGTTTCTCGAAACAATGGGAGTGAAGAAAACAACCCGTATTGTAAACGGTGCGCTGGTAGATTATACTTCTAATCCTAATGTAATTCCGGACGGACTTACCTGGGAGAAATCTACCACGCTCAACTTCGGTGCTGATATTGCTTTGTTGAACAATCGATTTAAAGTAACCTTCGATAGGTATACCCGTAACACTACCAATATGTTTACCGTTGGACTTCCTGTGCCTGCAGTATTTGGAGCCAGTGTACCAAGAGGAAACTATGCAGATTTGCAGACTAAAGGTTGGGAGTTATCCCTCAGCTGGTCAGACCAGGTGAAGGTTGGTAAACATCCATTGCAATATTCAATTGGTGGCGTATTATCTGACTACGTTTCAAATATTACGAAGTTTAATAACCCTAGTAAAATTCTGGATACTTATTACGAAGGTATGCGTGTAGGCGATATCTGGGGGTTTGTGAATGATGGCTACTTTCAGAGTGAAGAGGAAATCAAAAAATATAATGTAGATCAGTCTTTCATCCGCGTTTCAAATTCAAACATCTTGATGCCCGGAGATATCAGGTTTAAAGATTTGGATAATAATGGAAGAATAGATCAGGGAAAGAATACCTTGGATGACCCGGGAGATCGCAGAATTATTGGAAATACCGAGCCTCGTTATGCATATGGAATTACAGGTTCGGCAAACTGGAATAATATTTTCCTTAGCTTCTTCTTCCAGGGTATTGGTAAAAGAGACTGGTGGCCAGGTACAGATGCTTCCCTGTTCTGGGGGCAATACAACCGTCCGTATAGCTGGATGCCTGAGGAGATCATGGATAACCGCTGGTCTGAAAGCAATCCGGATGCCTACTTCCCACGTTTCAGAGGGTACACTGCCTTAAACTCAAATGCAGAATTGGTAGTTCAGCAATCTAAATATCTTCAGAATGCTGCTTATATCCGATTAAAGAATTTAACAGTTGGATATGATCTGCATACCCAATGGATGCAACGGGCAAGTATAAAAAGCGCGAGAATTTACTTCACTGGTCAGAATTTATGGACATGGAGCCCAATGTATAAGATTATGAGAACAGTAGATCCTGAAGTGATCGAAGGAGCAGACCCTGAATTAAGTAAGGGTGCAGGTAACGGGATGGCTTATCCTATGTTAAAAACTTATACAGTAGGGATCAATCTTACTTTCTAAAGACATTAAATCAGCAAGAATGAAAAAGACGATATTGCCTTTATTGATGGTTTTATTTTGCGCATGTAATAAAGACCTCAATTTAAAACCTTTTGATAAACTAAGTCCGGATAACGCTTTCAACACAGAAGCCGACCTGCAACTCTATGCCAATTCATTCTATAATATGTTGCCATCAGGTAACGACATCATCCGTGGCGATGTAATGAGCGATTATATTGCAGGAAAGGATGTAAATAGTTATATCAGAAAAAATGCCTACACCTCAGTTAATTCAAACGGTTGGAGCTGGAGTGATCTTAGAAATGTAAACTATTTCCTGGAACATTTCGGACAGGCGAAGATTACAGACGAAGCCCGTAAACATTATGAAGGGCTGGCCCGATTTTTCAGAGCTTATTTTTATTTTGAAAAGGTTAAAAGATTTGGAGATGTTCCGTTTTACAGCACAACCTTAAACATTGGTAATGCTGCTTTATATAAGCCACGCGATAAACGTACAATGGTAATGGATAGTGTATTGGCAGATTTAAATTTCGCTTGTACCAATATTCGTGATAAAAAAGACAACACTGCCTCTACTATAACCCGTGCAGTGGCTTTAGCTTTTAAATCCCGTGTCTGCCTGTTTGAAGGAACATTGAGAAAATACAGATCTGATCTTTCGCTGCCAGATGCTACTAAATGGCTACAGGAAGCTGCTAATGCAGCTGAAGCCGTACGGAAAGGCGGACAATATGGATTAAATATGGCTGGTGACAGTGCAACCTGGTACCGTAATTTATTCATAAGTGAAGCGGCTAACAGCACTGAAGTATTACTGGCTTACGTTGGAAGTAAATCCCTGCGTGTTTTTAATGATGCCAATTGGTTCTATACCAGCGCAACTTATGGTAACCGCATCAGCCTAACGAAAACTTTTACAGATACTTATCTGAATGCCGATGGTTCAAGGTTTACAGACCAACAACAGTTCGATACAATCCATTTTGATGTAGAAGTAAAAGGTCGGGATAAACGCCTGCAACAAACTATCCGTATGGGTAACTATAGCAGGGATGGAGTAATTGCACCTCCTGATTTTACCTATACCTATACTGGTTATCAGCCTTTGAAGTATACATTGGATTCAAAAGCTACAGATGGAGTAGCCGAAAACTGGAACTCAATTCCAATAATTCGATATGCAGAAGTGTTATTGAACGAAGCGGAAGCAAAAGCCGAATTGGGAATTTTCAATACAGAGGATTGGAGCAAAACCATTAAGCTCCTGCGCCAGCGGGCCGGCATCAAACAAACTGATTATCCAACTACCGTGGATGCCTATTTGCAAAAAGAATATTTCCCGAAAATTGCCGATCCGGTTATTCTTGAAATCCGTCGCGAACGCGCTATTGAACTAGTGCTGGAAGGATTTAGATTCTATGACCTCATCCGCTGGAATGTAGGCTCATTGATGGAAAAATCCTATGTAGGAATCTATGTTCCGGCTATGGATCAGTTAATAGACCTGAATGGTGATAATAAACCTGATGTTGCCTTCGTAAAACAAATGCCTGCATCAAAAGTAAATGGCGTGTATTACTTCCTGATAGATGGTGACCAGACAAAATTATCGGGAGGTACAAAAGGTAATATTATCTGGTTGGATAATATTGATCGTGAGTGGAAAGAGTATAAATATATCTATCCGATTCCGTATAACGAAACTGTATTGAATCCGGCACTTGGACAAAATGATGGTTGGAAGTAAAATTGAAAATCGACATGAAAAAACTTCTCTTTTTAATATTCTCTGCTGTATCGTTATCGGTATCGGCACAGCAAGCGAAATATGTAGTCTTAATCACTATTGATGGATTCCGGCCAGATTTTTATATGGAACAGGGATGGGGAACACCTAATTTAAAAATGATGAAAGATAGTGGTGCCGCTGCAGAAGGGGTGTATGGTGTATTTCCTACCGTCACTTATCCTAATCATACTTCTATTATTACTGGTACCAAACCGGCAAAACATGGCGTATATTATAATGCCCCTTTTGAACCCACTGGGGCAAGCGGTAAATGGTATTGGGATTATAAGTCCATACAGGTGCCAACTTTATATACAGCTGTGAAGGCTGCCGGAAAAACCAGCGCCAATGTAATCTGGCCTGTAACTGTAAATGCCCCGATCGACTATAATATACCGGATATCTGGCCTGTTGGGAAGGGAAATGATCGCTTGGATGCAACAGCTGCTGTTACTTATCCGGCTTCTTTATGGCAGGAAATTCAGGAAAAAGCAACAGGAAAGCTGAGTCCTGATGATTTTAGTATGGTGAGGGAGGAAATGATCATGGATGAAAATGTGGCAAGAATGGGTGCTTATATGATCACCAGATATAAACCTACTTTTACAACCCTTCATCTGGCCTGCACAGATCATTATGAACATATGCAGGGGAGAGATGGTTATCTGGTACGTAAAGCTATTACGGGCGCTGATCGTGCTATCGGAACTATTTTGGACGCACTGGTAAGAGCAGGAATTAAAGATAGTACCACTGTTATTATTACAGGTGATCATGGGTTTGTAGATATTAATACAGCATTTGCTCCAAATGTATTGCTGGCAAAAGCCGGGTTAATGAATAATGTAGGAAAGGGCGACTGGAAAGCTCAGTTCCATTCGGCTGGCGGTGCTGCCTTCCTGCATTTGAAAGATCCTAAAGATCAGACAACCTTAAAGGCCGTAGAACAACTATTGGCAAACCTTCCTGCCGAACAAAAGAAGCTGTTTAAAATAGTTTCGAAGAAGCAGTTGGATGAAGCAGGAGCTGATCCTAATGCTGCGCTGGCTCTGGCTGCTACTCCGGGTACTACCATCAGTGGCAGTGCAAACGGAGAAGTAGTTAAACCTGCAAAGGGAGGAACACATGGATTTTATCCTGATTTCAAGGAAATTCAGACTGGTTTTATTGCATATGGTGCTGGTATCATTAAAAAAAGTACGATAAAGGAAATGCAACTGATTGATGTTGCACCAATTATTGCAACATTGCTGTCATTGGATTTTAAAACGGCTGAAGGGAAGGTGCCGGCCGGAATACTGAAACCTTAAACGCATTGGGCTGGCCTTTGGTCAGCCCTTTTTTGTTCGTATCTCCCTTCTGTATAATATTAGTCCAGCTGGCATTGGTAACCAAAATGATAATAATCTGTAAAGCAGGGTTACAACAATTGAGGTTCCAACCGGTGCTCCCAGGCTCGTAAAGAAAAGTACCATACTACTTTCATAAACGACTAAAGCACCCGGTGTAATTGGTAGTATTGCAATGATCCTGGTGCTCATAAATGCAAGGATTACCACGAAAGGAGAAATTTCTATCCCCATACCCCAGAACAAGGCAAATACAGTGGCACTATCGGCTAAAAGTACCAGCAGCTGAAATACTATCGCTTTAATTACTTTTTGGGGCTCTTCTTTCAAAAACTTTATTTCCTGTTGTCCACCCTGTGAAAAGTCGAATGACAGCTTCTTCTTAAAAAATTTTATCTTCTTTAATCTATCAAAAATACTAACTAAAAATTTCTTCTTACCTGCCAACAATATCAGAGCACTCAGGATAATGAAGATCAAAATACCAGCGGCTAAAGTAACTTTAACGAGGTGAGGGGATTTAAAAAAGAGCAGGCAACTAAAGAATAATGGTATTATCAGGGCTTCAATTGCTGAATAATAACATACCATTTCGGTAACAATTAAAGTAATGGTATCTGAAACCGGTAATTTGAATTTTTGTAAAAAATTGAAAATATAGGTATTGCCACTGAGGCCGCCACTGGGAACGGTTTGATTAAAGAAAAGTGCAATGATCGCGGCTTTACTAAGCTCCCATAAAGTAGGGAAGGGATCTAATTTGTAAGCCGTTAACAGAATTTGATAGACTATTGCAGCAAAAAGATAAGTTAGTAACTGAAAACATATTGCAAGAATCAGCCAATAGACTTTCACTTCCTTCAATAACAGAAATTCTTTTTTGATCTCAGGAAGATAATGTATGACTAGTACCAGTGCAAAAACTATGAATATAGCAGTCCAAACCCAATATGAGGTATTAATTTTTTCTTCCTGATTTCCTGTTTCATTTTTAGGTGTTGTAGACATTAACTACTATGTTTTCCAGATCCATTTATCTGCCCATAACGGATATTAATATTGGTAACACCGGATAGATGTCTTTGTTGGAAAATTGAAGAAGAATTTTGATGATCATTTACCTGTTTTTTTTGATTATTGATTGTAAATGAATAAGATAGATTGATGTTTTTGTTTGAGGTCGGAAATGGATTTGAACCATTGTATAAGGTATTGCGTACCCTTGCCTGACCACTCGGCCATCCGACCTTTCAAAAGGTTAATGGGGTTAACTTATCGTTTGTTAATTATTTCCACCAGTGGTAATAGTTATGGAGGCCATCATATTCGAATTCGCAACGCGGATACAGGTTGTTACCAATATCATTTGTTTTTTCTGTTTCAAGCATGAGCCCACATGCGTTTGTTTCGTTACACCACTCCTTGCTCCGATCTATCAAGGCAACCGAAATCCCTTTTCCCCTGTAATCGGGATGTACAAATAAATCACTTAATAACCATTGCTTCTCAAGCCTGGTATAGTGAAATAATTTGTAAAGCTGTACAAAGCCAACAGCCTTGCCTTCAGCAATGGCTAAAAAGATGTCAGATTCGTTATTCAGCAACCTTTCTTTAAGAAATGCTTTCCCTTTTTCTACATCCGAAGCCTGACGGTAGAAAATGCGATAAAGGTCGAATAACCCTGCTGTTTCATCTAAGTCTTCCAACCCCGCTTTTTTAATTTTGAAATCCATTGCCATAAAATTTTAAGATTATACCACAAAGGTATTTGACAGATGGACTACCTTTGTGGTCCAGATTATAGTAAATAAGTAGTCCAGTATGTTTCCATTCGAGCATGTAATTACCATTGATTCAGGGAGTAATGTTCCTATATACAAGCAAATTGCTTTTTCGATCATTAATGCGATCAGAGGAGGTACACTGAGGGCGGGTACTCATCTTCCCGGTAGCCGGGAATTGGCAAAACTATTAGGTGTTCACCGTAAAACGGTAATTGCGGCATATGATGAGCTGAATGCACAAGACTGGATTACTATTATTCCAAGAAAGCATGTAGAAATATCTGAACGTATTCCTGTGCTTCAGCCACGAAAATGGAATACAAAGGAGCCGGTAATGGCTTATAAAAACAGGCTGAATTTACCTTTCAGAATAATTGAAAAGGATCATAAAAAACATGGTGTTACCTCCATTCCTGAAATGATTATTGATGATGGCCACCCGGATGTTAGATTGTCTCCCATTGATGAATTATTAAAAACATACAGGTCTTTTACGGCCAGAAAGTCTGCCATTAAAAATGCGCATATTGGAACAGAGCAAGGCACCAGAAAACTGAGAGAAGAATTGGTGAAGTATTTATCTGAAACGAGGGGATTGAATATTTCTACAGAAAATATTTTAATAGCTCATGGGGCACAAATGAGCATTTATCTTACTGCCCAAATTCTTTTGAGTGCCGGATCAAACGTTGTGGTGGGAAATCCCAATTATCCTGTTGCCAATAAAACCTTTGAAGAAGCTGGTGCAACGCTTATAGAAGTAAAAGTCGACGGCCATGGAATAGATACTGATGAAATTGAGGTTCTTTGCAAAAAGAAGCATATTCAGGCTGTATATGTTATTCCACATCATCATTATCCTACTACGGCTACACTGAGTGTGGAGCGTAGATTGAAATTACTGGATTTAGCGAACCGCTATTCTTTTGCCATTATTGAGGATGATTACGACTACGATTATCACTACACTTCCTCTCCTTATTTACCCTTGGCGAGTGGTAGTCATAACGGCAACATTATTTATATCGGATCATTTTCAAAAATTTTGGACCCTTCCCTTCGCATGGGTTTTATGGTGGCACCGCAAGATTTCATAGATCAATGTACGGCATTAAGAAAGCTGATTGATGTAGGGGGAGATGGATATATGCAAAATGCTTTGGCTACGATAATCAGTAATGGTGAACTTAAAAGACATCTCAAAAAAGCAAAGAAAATATATCATCAACGCAGGGATTTTTTGGATACCCTGTTGAAAGAGAAATTAAGTAAATTTATTTCGTATACCTTACCGGCGGGAGGGATGGCTATTTGGGTGAAATTAAACAAGGGATATGCTGTTGGCAAGCTAAGTAATAACCCACAGCTTAAGATTAGTAGAATTGATACCAAACTAAATGCTTTTCGGTTTGGGTTTGCATCGATGGATCATAAGGAATTGAAAATGGCAGTAGATAGTTTGGAGAGAATTTTTGCAACTTATTGATTTCCGGACATTGATTGTTCATTTTCGAACAAATGTAGTAGTATTAAATAGTTGACAATGAGATGAATATGAAGGTGGCACAATGACTGCTAATGTATATCCGTTATTCATTACTTATATTGATATGAACTTTCAGAATCTGAATCTCACAATACGCAACTTGCGAAAAGACAGGGTTTATACTTTAATAAACGTTACTGGTTTGGCGATTGCAATGGCAACTTTCCTTCTAATTATTCAAAATGTAAGGTTTGAGAAGAGTTATGAGAATTTCTATGAGAAAGCCGATAATATCTATCGTATAACCTTGAACCTCTATAAAGATGGTTCTTATATTACAACAGATTGTGAAACTCACCCCGCTTTTGCTCCATTAGTTAAGGAACGTATTCCTGAAGTAAAGGATTATGTACGAATGCAGCGGCTGGAGAAATGTGAGGTAACTACAGCTCAGCATAAAGCATTCCTGGAAACTAATATCTATGCGGTTGATTCTTCCATGCTCTCTATCTTTAATCAGCAATTTATAGCCGGAGACCCTGATAAAGCACTCAAAGGTCCAATGGATGCTGTGCTTACCGAAACTACAGCTCATAAATATTTTGGTAATGCTAACCCTATAGGACAAACGCTCAGTTTATCGGGTCAAACTATGACTATTGCCGGGGTTGTTAAAGATCCTCCAATTAATACGCATCTCAAATTTAATCTGCTGCTTTCCCTTCATTTTGTGGAAGTGTTAGGTTATGACCTAAGCTATTGGGGCGGAAATAATAACTATACCTACCTTGAAATGCAGCCAGGAACAAATCTAAATGCTTTTAATACAAAATTGACGGCTTTATCTAAGTCGCTTCCTCAACTGAAAGATAAGCTGTATAGTGCAGAACAACTTAAGGAAATTCATCTCTATTCCAGGAAATCATTTGAGCCAGAAGCTAATGGCGATTCGAGAATAGTTCAATTTCTGTTCATTATTGCCTTTCTGATTCTGGTAATAGGCATTATTAACTATATAAATCTTACCACTGCACGTTCAGCCGAACGCATGAAAGAAGCAGGTGTCAGGAAGTTGCTAGGTGCATCCCAATGGGCACTGATAAAACAATTTTTGTTAGAATCGTTTGTCATTAACATTTTAGCTTTTGCATTAGCGCTTCTGCTGATACAACTGGCATTGCCTTATTATAATACTATTGTTGGTAATACTTCCGCCTCAGGGATTTATACAGATGCCAAATTCTGGTGTAGCTGCGGAATATTATTTGTTGCAAATAGTCTGCTATCAGGTATCTATCCGGCTTATGTATTATCATCAGCAAAAGCTACCAGTAGCATTGGACGAATTTTTACGAGTAGCCGTGAGGGGAGTACTCTCAGAAAAACATTGGTAGTCGGGCAATTTGCAATCGCTTCAATTGTTTTGGTTGCTTCACTGGTAGTTTATAAGCAATTGTCGTTTATGCGCCATCAAAATCTGGGGATGAATCTTAACCAGGTATTGGTAGTTAGGGCGCCGGATCTGTTAAATGACACTACAAGTGCCTCAGCCTTTAAAAGTGAGTTGCAACAACTGGCAGGGGTTAGTAAAGTATCTATTGCGGGTTGTGTACCAGGACTTGGTTTAGAAATGCTCTCTACTACTTCAAATGTTACCAGGCAGGGAGATTCTAAAAAATCAAGCTATAACTATTATGTATATGGATTTGATGAAGATTTTACTAATATTTTGGATATGAAAATGGTTGCTGGTAATAATTTCAAAGGTCACTCGAGCTACGGAAATGAAGTTGTAATAAATGAGGAGGCCAGCAAAGTACTAGGCTTTAGCAGTCCTCAGGAGGCAGTTGGACAAAAATTGAATTTCTATGATGAACATCCGACTGTAATAGGTGTGCTTAAGAATTTTCATCAGCAAAGTCTGAAAGGTGCATTGCTACCAATGATCCACCATTACCTGAGCGATAAAGCCAACTATTTTGCCATTAAAATTACTAGTGGCGATATGGAGAAGATTCTGGCTTCAATAGAAAAGAAATGGGATTCACAGTTCAGAAATCATCCATTCGAATATTTTTTTCTTGATGACACATTTAATCGGCAGTATCAGTCTGATGTTCGTTTAGGAAAGATCATCAACATCTTTTCGATATTTACCATCTTTATTACCTGTTTAGGTCTTATGGGGCTGGCTGCTTATAATGTTTATAGGAGAACCCGTGAAATTGGTATTCGTAAGGTACTGGGTTCCAGTGTCATTGCTATTATATGGCTGTTAACCCGTGATTTCATTAAATTGGTTTTAATTGCATTCATCATTGCAACGCCTGTTGCCTGGTGGATTATGAATGAATGGTTACAGAATTTCGTATACCGAACCAGCATTCCCTGGTGGGTATTCTTATCCACAGGTGGATTGCTGATAATTATGGCAGTTTGTACAATAGGTCTGCAATCTATGAAGTCGGCAATGATGAATCCTGTAAAAGCTTTAAGGAATGACTGATGTAATTGCAGAAGCTACCGGTTTACCTCCTGCCTGAATAGTGATAGTATTCAGGCAGGAGTAAAATTCTATTTGTTTTCAAGCATCTTCAATTGTTTAGTAGCATTTGCATTTTCTGGATTAAGGTCCAGCGACTTTTTATAATTTGTTACGGCAGCGGGAGTCTGGTTGTCGAGAGCCAGTGATTCTGCATAACTATCATACGCATTCCAGGATTGAGGAAACTCTTCTGTGACCAGTTTAAGGATTTGTACTGCATCTTTAACTCTTTTATGATTCAGCAGATAATAGCCCAGTGAGTTTAATTCATCCTCAGTTCTTCCAAAATCATATTTCTCTTTCAGCTTCACTTTCGCCTGCCTATAAAATGCTATGGCTGTATCAAGTGACTGGTGCACCACTAATTCGCCCATGTGAGAAACGACGGAAGGTTTAGGTTTGTCGTAAGGAATATTGTTTATTATAGCAAAAATTCGATTGGTGATAGGGTCTAAATCCATGCTATTATCGTCTACCAGGTTGCTAAGCAATGTTATCAGCTCATCATTTTGTGTTTCATAAAGCAATACTGCCCTAAATCCAAAAATTCCTCCGGTATGCGCATGGAAAGTTACCTCCCGGTTAAGACCCGGGTATATGAATTTATTTACCCCAATACCATAAGCATATTTGTTGAGATATGGTGTAAACATTATTTCAGTATTTTCTGCAGATAATAATTTGTTGCTGTGCAGGGCTTTATTCCACAACATTAAATCGCCAACTGTACTATAAATCGCACCCGCGGAAAGTACTGAAGATTCCATATTGATATAAGTACTATTGGTAAAATCTCCATAAACATTGTCATATCCGATTGCCCGGTTTTTGACAATTGTAAATGGGTTATCTATACCACTGTTTTTCATACCTACTACATTAAAAATCCTTTCCTGTAATACATTTCCATAACTTTTGCCGGTTATGGATTCTATTATAGCACCCAGGATATAATAACCGGAATTGCAGTAGCTGTAAACCTTACCGGGTTCGGATTCTAAGGTATCGCTGCAATATTTCTTTACCATTTCCTCCCTGGAGAGCTTTACAACGGCTATTTCCGATGTAAAATTTGGCCGGCGAGTAAAGTCTGGAATCCCGGAAGTATGTGTGAGGAGCTGATGGATGGTTACCTGGTTTCCCACATCTTTCCTGTAATAAGGAAGATACCTGGAAATTGGGTCCTGAAGATTGAGCTTACCTTGTTCTTTCAGTTGCATGATCAGCATGGCTGTAAACTGTTTGGTAACAGAGCCAATGCGAAATTTAGTATCTATGGTATTAGGAGTACCAGTTTCTCTATTAGCAGTTCCATATGCTTTCTGGAAGATGATCTTTCCTTTTTTCATTACCAGGGCAGTTCCGGAAAATTCATGCATATCCTGGTAGGCTTTAATTACCTCATCAATTTTTTGAGCTTCATTTTGAGCAGATAATTTAACAACTGGCATAAAACTGAGAGCAAATAGTAAAATGGCGGGTCCGAATTGGAGCTTCAACATCGTTATAATCTTTAGAGGGATTGATTTGAAATTATTTTAGTAGACTAATATAGTTTTTTTATAATGCAAACAATTTTCAGTAATAAAAAATTTTCTTTTTAACTATTTCGGCAAATATCTGTTATAGTAAGTAAATATATTATATAACGAGAAGAAAATCTGTTATCAATTTATGTACTACAGGTTTTACGGAAATCAAATTAAACATCATTTTAAGTTTTTTGTCAAATTACCAGCTTAGATGATAAACCATACGAGTTATCTGGTTATGCAAAAAACACGGAAATGCCTCCTGGTCGGGCTTTATCTCTTTGTTTTTTGTATTGCTGGAAAACATGCTGCTTACAGTCAGACTTTAAAGGATAGCATCAATACTTTGTCACTTAAACAGTGCATCGATTATGCATTGCAGCATCAACCTGCCGTGCAACAGACAATTTTATTAAAAAGCATTACAAAAGAAGCAAATGCAGTGAACCTTTCGGGATGGTATCCTCAGGTTGGAGTTACTGTAAACTATAATCATTATCTGCAAGAACCAATTTCACTTTCGAATATTAATGGGGTTGAAACTCCAGTACAAACCAGTGTTGTAAATACAGCTATTCCCGGTGTCGGAGTTACCCAAAATATCTACAACCCCAGTTTGATTTATGTTTCCAGAATAGCACCTCTTAATATGAAAGCAGCAGAGCAAAGTATAGACAGTAGTAAAATAGATCTTGTTACTAATGTTAGCAAATCATTTTATAGTCTGTTACTTGTATTGCAGCAGATAGATGTGCTGAAAGAAGATACAGCCAGATTAGGAGAGAGTTTACGAACTGCTTATCACCAATATGTAGGTGGAATTGTAGATGAAACAGACTATGAACAGGCAGCTATATCACTCAATACTTCCCTCGGGCAATTAGTACAGGCTAATGAAAGTCTCTGGCCCCAATATGCTATGTTAAAGCAATTAATGGGATATCCGCCAGAGAAACAGTTTAATGTTGCATATGATAGTACGGAACTGTTGAAAGAAATTAATATTAATGCAACCGAACAATTAAGATATGAGAAAAGAATTGAATTTAAGCAGTTGATGGTACAAAAGAAATTACAGTCTGAACTAACCAGGTTTTACCAGAAAACTTCCATTTTCCCTACCCTATCTGCTTTCTACAATTACAATGCAACTTTTCAAAATAATAGTTTCTCTCACTTGTTTAATACAGTATACCCCAATTCGATTATTGGGTTGACAGTTAGTTTACCAATTTTTACCGGATTCGCGCGCATCCATAATGTTCGTCGTTCCAAGTTTCAGGAGAAAATCCTTGATTGGAGCGAGATAGACCTGAAAGATAATATTTACACTCAATATGCCACCGCCCTGGCAACCTATAGAGGGAATCTCTACAATATGCAAAAAATGAAAGAGAATGTGACTTTGGCCAGGCGTGTATATTTTGTAACCGATCTTCAATACAAACAGGGGATAGTTCCTTATTTGAATGTAATAACTGCAGAAACCAATCTTAAAACATCGGAATTGACTTACCTGAATGCTTTATATCAGACGCTTTCAAGTAAAATCGATTGGCAAAAAGCGATGGGAGATATAGTGTATTGATGATAGTGGGAGAATAGTATTTGATGGAATATTTCCTGTGTAGTTTTTAGGAAGGAACTGTTCCAATGCTTTAAGTTAGTAGGAATGGTATTTATTGAATATTAACTTCAATGTGAAGGATTAGCATCCTTTATCGGTGACAGGGCAGGGGCAAGCCCTGCCCCTACAAGGCGGAATTACTGGTTTACAATATTGAAATTAATAGATTGACATTTAACATGAAATTGGCATACAATAAAGAAATATGATTTTGGTGAAACCCTGTAGGGGCGGGGCTTGCCCCCGCCCATCTGGCAGTAGTAAGAACCTAAACAAACAGTTAGAAAGTTTTTATAAAATTAAATCGGCTCTATGGCACGTGTAACAAAATATATTGTTGTACTACTAGGAGGATTAGGACTTTTTTCCTGCAAGCAGAAAGCACCTGCTCCTACGCCTCCTGCGCCTGTAAACTTATATACTGTGGAGAGTAGAAAGGTATTGTATTACGATAAGTATCCATCCACCGTTCAGGCACTGAGCCAGATAAATATTATTCCTACTACAATCCAGGGTCTTGTTACAGGTATTTACGCAGCGGATGGTAGTACTGTGAAAAAAGGACAGCTGCTTTATGAAATAGATAAGAGAGTATATCAGGCAGCCTATGATCAGGCAGTGGCAAATCTTAGAGTTGCCCAGGCCAATCAGGTACAACAGCAGCAGGATGCTGATCGATACGTATATCTGAATAAATACAATGCTGTTGCTAAACAACTGTATGATCATGCAGTAATAGCTTTGGAAACAGCAATAAGCCAAACCAAAGCGGCTTATGAGGCCGTAAAATCGGCCAAAACCAATCTCGAATTCTCCAGTGTATATGCTCCTTTTAACGGTACTATAGGAATAAGTGCAGTAAGGTTAGGTAATGCGGTGGTGGGTGGACAAACTATTCTAAATACTATTTCTACAAATGACCCGATGGCTGTCGATTTTCTGGTAAATGAAAAACAGGTTATGGCATTTGAGCGATTTAAGAATGACAGTAAATTAATGCCAGACTCCCTATTTACGTTGTTGTTACCTGATAATTCGCTTTATCCGTATCCTGGTAAAATTACGGTGATCGACAGGGCGGTTGATTCTCAAACAGGTACTATTCTCGTACGTATTGTTTTTCCTAATCCACACATCATTCTGAAAGTTGGAATGAGCTGTATAATAAGGGTTCGAAATCAGGATACCAGCCCACAAATGGTAGTACCAGGGAAGGCAGTGATAGAACAAATGGGAGAATACTTTTTGTACCTGGCAAAAGATACCATTATACAAGGTAAAACCACCTCAAAGGATAAACAAATTAACAATGTACCAAAGTTGCATGCTGTTCAGCGAAAAATACAACTTGGACAAACTATAGGTCCTAATGTGATTGTAATATCCGGTATCAGTGATGGCGATAGTATTGTTGTTGATGGCTTACAGGCTATTCATGATGGTTCACTAATCACCGTAGGAAAATCCAAACCCAATCAATGATATAAAGACCCTGGCATTGCATGATTGCAAATACATTCATAAAAAGGCCTGTAACAGCAATTGTCGTATCAGTTTTACTGGTGCTAACAGGGAGTGTTTCTATACTTAACCTGCCTATTGATCAGTATCCTGATATTACTCCACCTGTTGTACAAATAAATGGACAGTATATTGGAGCCGATGCACAAACAGTAGAGCAAACTGTTGCTACTCCAATTGAAGAGCAGGTAAATGGTACACAGGGAATGGAATATATGCAGAGTAACAGTACCAATAATGGAGGAATGCAAGCTACAGTTACTTACAGTATTGGAACAAATATCGATATTGCCACACTCGATGTGCAGAACCGGGTGAGCATTGCTACGCCACTAATTCCAAGTGCCGCCACCCGTTTAGGTTTGACCGTGCGTGCCGTGAATCCCAGTATGCTGATGATGGTGGCTATTTATTCACCCAAAGGCACACACGATATTACCTTCCTCGATAACTATACAAATATCTTTATTCAGGATGCTTTGCTCAGGGTTCCCGGGGTGGGAACCATAAATAGTTTTGCCGATAATTTTAGCATGCGGATCTGGATGAATCCTGATAAAATGGCTTCTTATAGTCTTACTCCCCAGGATATCATTAATGCATTGAATGCACAGAATGTTCAGGTAGCGGCTGGATCTGCAGGGGTTCCCCCTCAATATAAATATCAAACATTTGAATTGGGAATATTAGTAAATGGAAGACTTAGTAAAGTATCAGAATTTGAAAACATCATAGTAAAAACAATTCCGTCTACCGGTGCTTTAGTATACCTTAAAGATGTGGCAAGAGTTGAGTTAGGGAAATTTAGTTTCTCCAGTAATTCATTTGTAGATGGGCACCGTGCCTCTTATCTCAGGATCTACCAGGCACCAGGTAGTAATGCATTGAAAACTGCTGCAGGTGTATATAAAACGCTGGCGCAACTACGACAGTTTTTTCCTTCAGATGTGGAATACAAAGTGCCTTTTGAGGCTGTAACTGTTGTTAAAGTTTCTATGAGTGATGTGGTGGTTACCTTATTAATGACCTTGGGATTGGTAGCTATTGTTGTTTTCCTGTTTTTGCAAAATATTCGTTCCACCTTAATTCCTGTATTGGCTATACCTGTCTCAATATTCGGTACTTTCTGCTTTTTTATACCACTGGGATTTACTATAAATACACTTACGATGTTTGGCTTTGTGCTGGCTATCGGAATTGTGGTGGATGATGCAATTATAGTAGTAGAGGCGGTGCAGCATTATATCGATGAAAAGGGAATGTCGGCAAAAGAGGCTACCTACTATGCCATGAAAGATATTTCGGCACCGGTAGTGGCGATTGCCCTTATATTGGCGGCAGTATTCGTGCCGGTTGGATTCATTCCTGGAATTGTAGGACGCCTGTATCAACAATTTGCTATTACAATTGCTATTTCTGTGATTATTTCTGCATTTGTAGCCCTGTCTTTAACACCTGCACTTTGCACCTTGTTATTGAAACCCACAGATCCAAACAAGAAAAAAAATCCGGTGGCCAACCTGTTTGCAAAGTTCAATAAGTGGTTCGAAAGCCTAACAAAAAAGTATGTTAAAGGAGTAGATAAAAGTATTAAGCGAGCGGCATTAATTATTACTTTATTGATTGTAATATGTATTAGTGCCTTTTTCCTATTCAAGTACAAACCAACTGGATTCATCCCTTCAGAAGATGATGGAAATCTTTATGTTACTTTTCAATTACCGCCTGCTTCATCTACCACCCGTTCTGTAGAAGTTATGAACAGGTTAATGAAAGTTGTAGCCGAAACACCCGGAGTAGCACACTATGCAGCCTTGTCGGGTTTGAATGTGATTAATAACGCTACAAATTCCAGCTGCGGTACTATTTATCTGCAATTGAGTCCATGGAGTAAAAGGAGCCGGAAAAGTGAAAAGGTGCCTGGTATTATTACAGAGTTGAATAAAAGAATTAAAGATGCAGGGATTAAAGACGCCAATGTAGAAGTAGTACAACCATCGCCATTACCAGGTGTTGGAGCCACAGTTGGGTTTAGTTTCCAAATAGAACAGCGTAGCACAAATGATGATCTACAGGCATTTGAGAAAGTTGTAAATAAATTTATCCAGGAGGCAAACAAGAACCCTGCTATCTCCGGTGCCTATAGTTTTTTTAATGCGCATACCCCTGGATTTAGCGTTACGGTTGATCGTGCTAAATGTGAAAAGCTGGGCGCCAATGTAGGAGATGTATTTACTACCATTCAGGCGTTTATGGGAAGTATGTATATTAATGATTTTACGCTGTATAACAGAACCTTTCACGTAGTAGTTCAGGCAGATACCGCATATCGTAACCTTATAACGGATATGAATAAATACTATGTGCGAAATCAGGCCGGACAGATGTTGCCATTAAGTACTCTGGTTACTTATAAGACGATCGAAACCTCTCCGCTAATTACACATTTTAATATTTTCCGGTCGGCCGAAATAGATGGTGTGTCGGCTCCCGGGTATAGTACTACGGAAACTATTAATGCATTAAAGGACGTAGCTGCTAAAGTGTTACCAGAAGGATATGCTTATGAGTTTTCAGGGCTCAGCTATGAAGAAATCAAAGCTGGTTCCACAACGATTTATATTTTCCTGTTTTCCATAACTTTTGTTTTTCTTTTCCTTTCGGCCTTGTATGAAAGTTGGTCGGTACCTTTCTCCGTATTATTGGCAGTGCCAATTGGTGTATTTGGCGCCATATTCACGCTATCGTTCGTACCAGGTCTGACAAACAATGTATACGCACAGATAGGAATGATAACGTTAATAGGACTTGCTGCAAAAAATGCGATCCTGATCGTTGAATTTGCGAAAATAAGGGTAGATAGAGGCGAAGATTTGATTGGATCTACACTTGAAGCGGTAGGTTTACGTTTGCGCCCTATTATTATGACCTCAATGGCCTTCATTTTGGGGGTATTGCCATTAGTGCTGGCTTCCGGTGCGGGTGCAGTTTCCCGAAGAACAATAGGATTTACTGTAATGGGAGGAATGATTGCGGCTTCCACCATAGCAATATTTGTAGTGCCGGTATTATTTGTGGTAATTACCAGGTTCTCATATGGAGCGAAGAAACTGGCCTGGTTGAAAGAGAATCATGAAAAGCTAATGGAGAAGGCAAAGAAAATAGAAGAGAAGGATATTGATCCGGAGCTGGAATTTGAAATACAAAGATCCCGCGATTTTAATAAACCTGAAAACGGATGATTGCCAGTACATTCATAAAAAGGCCGGTTACAGCGATTGTGATTTCAATTGTACTCACGATCGCTGGCCTTATTTGTATGTATAATCTTCCGCTGGATCAGTTTCCAAAAATTACTCCTCCGGGTGTTAGTGTTTCGGCAACCTATACGGGTGCTGATGCTCAAACAGTAGAACAAACAGTTACAATTCCGATTGAAGAGCAGATAAATGGAGTACCTGGAATGATGTATCTGCAAAGTACCAATACTCAAACGGGTTCTGCCGGCATTAGCGTAACCTTCAATGTAGGTACAGATATAAATATTGCTACCCTAAATGTTCAGAATCGTGTGGGATTGGCTACTCCGGTACTGCCTTCTGCTGTAACCCAGCTGGGGGTGACGGTGAGGGCTCGCAATCCTGATCAGTTGATGAACCTGGCCATTTATTCTCCTCGTGGTACTCATGATATTTCATTCCTTGATAATTACACAAATACATTTATTGTAGATGCATTACTGAGGGTACCCGGAGTTGGAGATGTTCAATCCAGAGGTAACCCGTTTAGTATGCGCATCTGGATGGACCCGAGTAAAATGGCCTCTTTTGGTTTAATGCCCTCAGATGTGATAACTGCATTGCAAAGCCAGAATATTTACATAGCAGCAGGAGCTGTAGGTACTCCACCACAGCCTCTTACTCAGACCAATGAATATACTATTGTAGTAAATAGTATGCTGAGCAAACCTAAAGAATATGAGAATGTTATTGTTAAAACAATACCATCAACCGGTGAACTGGTGTACCTGAAAGATATTGCTAAGGTTGGATTAGGGCAGTTTAGCTACGGCAATAAAGGGTTTGCAGATGGTAAGCTTGCCACTACTGTTCTGATTTATCAATCACCTACCAGTAATGCATTACAAACTGCAGTAAACATTTATGCAGAGTTGGAAGAATTGAAAAAGTCATTTCCCCCGGATGTGGATTATTCCATACCTTTTGAAAATGTAACGATCATCAGGGTTTCCATCAGTGAAGTGGTAAAAACATTATTTGAAGCATTAGGCCTGGTGGTAATAGTAGTGTTTCTTTTTCTGCAAAACTGGCGATCCGCCATTATACCGATTGTGGCAATTCCTGTATCAATAATCAGCACCTTTATAATATTTATTCCATTAGGATTTACCATCAATACGCTAACATTATTCGGGTTGGTATTGGCAATTGGTATTGTGGTAGATGATGCTATTATTGTTGTAGAGGCAGTACAGCATTTTATCGACCGCGAACAATTATCTGCAAAGGAGGCCACCTATAGGGCCATGAAGGAAATTTCAGCACCGGTGGTAGCTATTGCACTTATTCTTGCTTCAGTGTTTGTTCCGGTTGGTTTTATACCTGGCATAACCGGTAAATTGTATCAGCAGTTTGCTATTACTATCGCGATTTCAGTTGTGTTTTCCGCATTTATTGCTTTATCACTCACTCCCGCACTATGTTCATTATTGCTTAAACCAACAAAGATTACAAAAGAATCGAAAGGGCTCAACAAAATGTTTTTCCGGTTTAATAACTGGTTCGAAAAAGTAACTGTCAAATACTCTGAAGGGGTGAAGCGATGTATTAAGTATAGCGCCTTAGTTGTGCTTACACTTGTAATTATTTGTTTTGGTGCCTTATTCCTTTTTAAAAAGAAACCAACGGGATTTATTCCATCTGAAGATGGAGGTAGGGTATTAATTGGAATTCAGCTTCCTGAGGGCACGGCTACAACTCAAACTGAAGAATTATTGCAAAAGGCAATGAAGATTGTTGGAGAAACGCCAGGGGTATTACACTATAATGCGATTTCGGGCCTTAATGTACTTAGTGGCGGAGCCGTTTCTAATGCAGCCAGTATATTTTGTATGCTGAAACCCTGGAGCGAGCGAAATACTCCTGAAACTCAGATTCCCGGGATAATGGATGTGATTAAGAAAAGAATAGCTGCTGCCGGTATAAAGAATGCAAATATTACAATCAATGCATCTCCGGCTATCAGAGGGTTGGGAACAGCCTCCGGGTTTAGTATTCAGATTGAACAGGGAAATACAAATGATGATATACATGCCTTCGAAACTGTAATGAATAATTTCGTTGCTGAATTAAAAAAACATCCTGCTACAGCTACTGCTTATTGTAATTACTCTGCTCATACACCGGCATTTGATTTACTGCTGGATCGTGTGAAATGTCAGAAGCTGGGAGTAAATGTAGCGGATGTATTTAGTACTATTCAAGCTTTTATGGGGAGCAGCGTAGTTGGAAATTTTACACTCTATAACCGTACCTATCGCGCAATAGTTCAGTCTGATACTGCCATGCGTGCATTAATAAATAACCTGGAGAAATATTATGTTCGCAATTCGGCAGGTGAGATGCTTCCGCTGAGCACAATTGTTAGCTATAAGCCTATATCAACAGCTCCGTTGATCACCCATTTCAACATCTTCCGTTCAGCGGAAGTAGATGGATCAACACCTTTAGGATATAGTACCGGCCAGGGTATTGAAACACTTAAGGAAGTGGCTGCAAAAGTGCTGCCCAGAGGATATACTTATGAATTCTCCGGTTTAAGCTATCAGGAAATACAGGCGGGATCAATAACTATCTATATTTTCCTGTTTTCCATCATTTTCGTATTTCTTTTTCTCGCTGCTCTGTACGAAAGTTGGTCGGTTCCGCTCTCCGTTATGCTGGCAGTGCCAATTAGTGCCTTCGGAGCAATATTTGCGCTTACTACCGTGCCTTCATTGTCGAACAACGTATATGCACAAATCGGATTAATTACATTGATTGGGCTCTCTGCCAAGAATGCCATTTTGATAGTAGAATTTGCTAAGGTGCGGGTCGACAGGGGAGAAGATCTTATTAAATCTACCATTGAAGCGGTCAGGCTTCGGCTAAGGCCAATTATTATGACTTCCATGGCTTTTA
Source organism: Chitinophaga silvatica (assembly GCF_003419895.1). Classification (GTDB taxonomy): domain Bacteria; phylum Bacteroidota; class Bacteroidia; order Chitinophagales; family Chitinophagaceae; genus Chitinophaga; species Chitinophaga silvatica. Next base: position 302,997 of record NZ_QPMM01000011.1, read on the forward strand.
TTTTGGGAGTTACTCCTATGGTGCTGGCATCAGGAGCTGGTGCCCAATCGCGTAAAACCATCGGTGTTACGGTGCAGGGAGGAATGGTAGCCTCTTCCTGTATAGCCATTTTTATAGTACCTGTTTTATTCGTCCTTTTCACCAGATTAAGTTATGGCAAAAAGAAGCTCGCCTGGTTGGCTGCGAATCATGACTTGTTAATGGAGAAGGAAAGAAAAGTAGAAGCACAGAGCATTGACCCGGAACTGGAATATGATATAGCCCAGGCAAGGGATGAAAAGGAGCAAAAATGACGAAACCGCTATCAGAGCGGTTTTTTATGCTAAATACTATCTATAACAATTTTTTTAAAAATAATTTGCGTAGTTAAATGGCTACATTTATATTTGTAGTCAAATGGCTACATAATGATTCTTTTTTTGAAGAAATCAGTTAAGCATAAAATGATTATCAAAATAAAATCAAAACAATAATGTCTAAAAGAAACTTGATTATTTACTGGATTGCTACACTATGGCTTTCTTTGGGGATGGTATCTACAGCTTTGGTACAGTTGTTTAAACTGAAAGCAGAAACAGACTATATCACTCATTTGGGATACCCAACCTACTTCCTCTCGATTTTGGGAGTTTGGAAATTATTAGGTGTTATTGCAGTACTCGTTCCTAAGTTTCCTCTAATAAAAGAATGGGCCTATGCAGGTTTCTTCTTTGCAATGTCCGGTGCCATTACATCTCATATAATCGAAGGAGATCCAATGAAGGATATTTTTCCTGCCATTTTGTTATTGGTATTGACTATCATATCCTGGTATTTCAGGCCGGCAAACAGGAGGCTTATTTAAATATCATACCTTCCTTTCTTTTTTTCTCATTTGAAGAAAGAAAGGAAGGTATCAATTATAAAGTTTGATCGTCTAATTCTGAGGCAGGAGCATTGGACATTACGGAGGCAATTCCATTATCACGCCCGCTTGTGCTTTCATACATCTGACTTGTGCCTATGATTTGTCCGTTAGGTGCCTTAAGATTGAAGTAGTGTTTTCCATTTACAGCAATATTTCTATCAAAACGCCCTTCAGATTGTGAATTAGTTTTAACAGACTCAATACCGTTTTCACAATTAGCCTTAGTTGTGTAACCTTCACTTACTAAAATAGTTTCTCCGTTTGCTGCATTTAATTTGAAGCGAAATTCACCATTGGAGCTTTTGGTAATAACAAACTTTCCCATATTGTAAGGATTTGATCAATTAAAGTTACATAACTTATTATAGTGTTGTTTGCTTAAGTCTGTTTACTATTTAAAGCAACTGTCTTCCTTTCCGGGAGTCAGCCGGTCTGTGCTGAAGCCAAAGATTATTAGTATCTTGCGCCCCTTAATCAAATGAAACTGAATTATGGCACTTGGAAAAAATCTTTCTGAACGTAGTGGCGATATTTGTGAGCTATGCGTAGCTTCACCTGCAACAACTGAATATACTGTAAGCCCAAAATCTGATGATGATATTCAGAACCAGGTAGCAGTCTGCGATGCTTGTCTGCAAGCCATCAATAAAGGAGAGACAGGTGAATACTGGCGTTTTCTTGAAGGTGCAATCTGGAATCCCGAACCATCTATTCAGGCTTTAAGTTATCGCATTTTACAAACTTGCAAGGAAAACGACTGGGCCGCTGATATCCTCAGTTCGGTAGAACCTGAAGAAAATATTGTTCAATGGGCCATGAGTGCTTTTGAAGTAGAAGAAGTTCATAGAGATGCTTTTGGTAATGCTCTGGCACATGGAGATAACGTTGTGTTAACTCAGGGTTTAGATGTAAAAGGTACCAGCTTTAGCGCTCCTAAAGGTACCATCGTTAAAAGAATCAGATTAGTTCCTGATAATATTGAACAGATTGAAGGAAAGATTAATGATCAGACTATCGTTATTCTGACTAAATATGTTAAGAAAGGATAAAAACTTATAAAAAAGCCGCAGAGATGCGGCTTTTTTTCACAAACCCAGCCCTTGCCTCATTGTGTTATATATGTCCTGATCTGTTACAAGATTAGGATCAGATAATGTTTCCTCTAACAACACTTCTTATTACCTGATGGGGTTTTTCTTCTCTTATTGTCATAGTATTGATAAATGGGTAATTATTAGAAAAAGATACTTGAAAAGATTATTGTTGAAGTAGATAGAATTAATATATTGAAATTCAATTTTATAAGCATTGATAAGCAGATAAATAGATAATATCTCCTTATTTTTAAAGGTTATTTAAGCACCTCATACCTGAATTTTCATGCTGCGTTACCTATGTCTGACAGTAACATTGTTATTGTTAACCGCTTTTGGGTATTCCCAGGATAAATTATATGTAGTAAATGGAGATGAATTAGGAGTTATTGATATAGGATCATATTCTTATAGCACTCTTACCGTACTACCATATACTTTTACAGATCTGGCAATGACTCCAGCTGGTAAATTGTATGGAGTTTATGGCAAAGACATTTATGAAATTAATAAATCAACAGGTGTTTGCACATTAATACCCCTTAAGCCAAATCCTAACTATGCTTATGGAAATTCTCTGGTCAGTGATCGGAATGGTGACTTGTTTGTTGCAGGAGGAGGCTATTCACTTTTTAAAATTGAGATGAAAACTGGTAATGTGATATACATAGGTGAGATGTTGAATATACCAGGTGGAGATCTATGTTTTAGTGATGGAAAATTATACCAGGTAGGAACGGGTAATGAACTATTGGAAATTACCATGAATCCGGCAAGAACACGTATCCTTGAGCAAAGACAAGTTGGAATACTAAACGTTAAAGGTAGTGTATATAGCATCGGAACAAATCAATATGGTATTTGCTATCTGGTAAGTACAGCCAATGAGTTAGCAATTATTGATTTAGAAGATGCAGCAACCTATATTATAAATACTTCCATTAATGGACTAAGGTATAACGTTTGGGGAATTGCGATGGAAGGAGAAGGTTCTAATGATAAGGATATTGAAATTTGTGGTAATGGTATTGATGATGATCATAATGGATATATAGATGAGAATGATATCGCCTGTAGAATACAGCGTGGATTATGTAACTCGGAAAGTAAGGAAATATTCAGAGAAGACTTTGGATCCGGAGTTGGATTCGGTAATCCCATTCCCGGCCTAAGTAGCGGTGCCTATTATTTTTCAAATAATGTACCGCTGGTTGATGGTCAATATACCATTATCAATGATCCACAGGTGACACAAGGTGCTGATACCTGGAAGCATATGACAGATCATAGCGGAAAGCCAGATGGAAGAATGATGGTGATAAATGGATCCTATTTTCCCGGAGAATTTTATAGAAAAAAAATTGATGGACTTTGTGATGGAATGCAATATTCGTTTTCTGTTAGCGCAGCTTCTGTTGTGGGAAATGCAAATTGTGGAGTGGGTGCTATTCCGATTCCCTCTCGTATCCGTTTCAGAATAGAAGACGGGAATGGGGTGATATTAGGCCAGATGTCGGAAAGGTATATTCCTGCAGATCGCAGCCCACAAGGTGTTTGGAAGGATTATGGAATAATTTTCCGACTACCGGAAAATGTTCATAGTATTCAGATAGTATTATTAAATGATGCTCCCGGTGGATGTGGAAACGATTTCGCTGTGGATGATATTATTTTCAGTAGTTGTGTTCCCGTTCAATCTATTCAAATCAATAACTCAGATAAACCATATACTGCCTGTTTAGGAAAAGATGTAACCTTTAAAGTTGATGTTGCCGGACTCTCAATTAAACAACCAATTTATTCCTGGCAGAAATTTAATGCAACTTCAAATCAATGGGTGGATATTCCAAGCACTAAAAAATCAAGCCTAATATTAACTAATCTGAAACCAGTAGATGAAGGTCAGTATCGGGTTATGATTACCGAAGGACAGGTTGGAAGCTGCGAAAGGAAAGCTGTTTCAGCTCCCGGAGTTTTGGTTGTTGAATCTCCCACCCCCATTACAATTTCTCCAACTGTAAAAGTATGTAATAACGAACCCTTGATTCTGGAAGCTTCGTTTCCGGGTACCAACAACACCGCAACATGGACAAGCCCAGATGGACAAACCATAAACGGATTTAAAGTCAAGATTACTGATGCAGCTATCAATAAGCACGCAGGAGAATATCAACTTATTGTAAAATCGGCAGCCGGATGTTTGAACTCTACCAAAACAACAGTAACTGTAGATGCTCGCTCAGCTTTTGACTTTACGTTATCTGCGAATAAAGCTTGTGTTGAGGAGGCGTTGGATTTACAGGCCAACACAACTGCGATTATAGACCAATACGAATGGGTTACCGATGATGCTACAATCACGGATCAAAATACCTCTAACCCAAAAGTCTCCTGGCATAAAGGAGGAGTGCATACGCTTACCCTTAAAGCTACAGGGTATTGTCTGGAAAAAGCACCAGTAAGTTATAATGTTACAATACAGGATAAAACCCAGTTCGATTTCAAGTCTTTGGTTGTTCCGGGATGTATTGGGGCTCCAATAAAGATAGAAGCTACTACATCAACTGATATAAGAAACTATCAATGGCAAGCAGATAACGGACTTATTGTATCTGGCCAGAATACAGCAACTCCTGAAATCATTTGGAGTACAAACGGAACACATACTGTATCCCTTAAAGCAAATGGTTATTGTGTAGACCCTGGAACCATAAGTCATGATATTTTAATTCAGGCTAAAGAGGGATACGATTTTAGTATATCCACCATGCCAGGATGTGTGGGACAGGTAGTCAAAGTACAGGCTTCATCATTGGGAACAGTTCAGGATTATCAATGGAGCGTTACAAATGGAAGTATAATTAATGGAAATAATACATCCGCACCTGAAATAAAGTGGAATACGGCCGGCAAGCATTCTGTTACATTAAATGCAGCTGGTTTTTGTTTAATCCAGCAACCTGTAACCCATGACATTACAATTCAGGATAGGGCCTCATATAACTTTACAATAGAACCAGGACCCTTTTGTGTTGATCAATTAATAAAGCTAAATGCTACAAGCACCGCTAAAATTGACGCATATGAATGGAAAGCTATTAATGGTACAATAGTAAGCGGACAGAATACACCTGCTCCAGTAGTTGCCTGGACTACATCGGGGAACCACCGTATTTTACTTAACCCTACCGGGTTTTGCCTGCAGGAAGATCCGGTAGAACAGAACATTACAATCCAGGAACCTGCACCGGTAGATTTCAATTTAACAAGTGGAGTGATTTGTGTTAATCAACCACTACAGATTACGACAAATAGCAAAGGCGCAATAACTGGATATAATTGGAAAAGTGATAATGCTACTATAGTAAGTGGACAAAACTCAGGATCTCCGGTTATGTCTTGGAGAACAGCTGGTTTGCATTCTATTTCTTTAAATGCAACCGGATTTTGTTTGGTGAATAAACCAGTTACGCATCAGGTAAGTGTTTTACAGGCAAATGAGCCAGGAAAGGTATCATTTAAAAATTCTATTTGTCCGAACGAACCTATGTTAGTGGAAGTAAAGGGTCATTCACCTGGAACATTAAAATGGCAGATAGATGGCCAGCCCAAAGTTGAGGGGCAGGACGACAGGTTTACACTTACCTGGAATAAGGTTGGAACCTACTCTTTAAAATATTCGCTGGATGGAGTTTGTGGAGTATTGGATGTTAAATTACCTCAACCAGTAGTCGTAAATAATTTGCCTACAGTGAAGTTTGGGAATGATACAACGATTTGCAGAGGAACAGAGATAAGAATAATACCGTCATTTAGTAATGATGTCCGTAGTTTTAGTTGGCAGAATGGTCCATTTGGTGTAACTGCCAGTTTACAGGTTACTGAGGCCGGGAAATATAATGTAGCAGTTCAGAACGAATGGGGGTGCAAAGCGCAGGACGAGATAGTGATAAAAACTATGAGTTGTGGTTGTGAGATTTTTTTCCCTACTGCCTTTTCGCCTAATGGAGATGGGAAGAATGATATTTTTAAGCCGGTATTTTATTGTACTTTCAGAAAATACAAGTTTGAAGTTTATGACAGATGGGGGAATTTGGTTTTTAGCTCTTTAAAGCCTGGTGAGGGATGGGATGGAATGATAAGTAACAGGAAAGCAGATATTGGCGGTTATGTATATTCTTTGGAGTATGAGCCATATGAGTATCCAACCGTAGTAAAGAAAGTAGGTGTATTTACTTTGATATTATAGGTTGTCTATAGTCCAGAGAAGATAAAAAAACTAAAAAGTAGCCCTCCGAGGTTTAATCTTCTCTGGACATTATTAACTGAATTTTTATTGCCGTACCATTGTGAATACAAATTTGTCGCCGCTCACTAATGAATTTTCGACATAATAGACTAGTGTTTTGCAGTCAAAGCTGGACACGGTTCCATTAAGTTTTCCATCACTGATCAATGTTTTACCATTCAGTTCCCAGGTTCCTTTATCACTACCATTCGGGGAGCAGGTTACTCCCAGATCGAAATATTCGTAGGTGCCATCTTTTTTTAGGGTAATAATATCATCTTTTTCACAGGCTTCCATGAACTCCATAAAATCTACAGGGGTGGCGTCTGGCTTAGAAGTATATTTCAGGGAAGTAACTTTATAGGTGCCGGAAAGACTTGCGACATCAATATTACATTTTGATTCACTTTCGCTCTTTTCTTTTTTACAGGAAAGTAATATGGTGGCCGGGATCATCAGGAGAAACCATTTCATTGTTATTGCATTCATACTTTTCATGTGAATAGATTTTAACTTTGTTTGCAATTAGTACCGGAATGCAGACCTTAAAGGTTGGCTTTAGATGAAAAAAAATATTTTTTTTAGTTTACCCAACCATATTTGAAAAACAGAGGTATTGCTTATGAGCCATGCTATGATTAGCAGATTTAAGAATTAAAACAGAGTTGATATTATTATAATATGACGAGGTGTTCAGGATTACTTTTAGGCATATTTTGTTTGACAAGTTGTGGTACATCAATAAAGTTGGCTGTACCAGAGGCGTTTAAACAGCAAGCCACTATGCAGCACGTAAGCGGTGCCCGGGGAAATAAAATGTCATTTGCCAATTTTCAGACATCCAGGATTAAAAGAGGTGTTCATATTCTATCGCCAGGGAGAGGAGGAAGAGGATTTTTTCTCGAGAATTTATTTCTGCAAAGGATAGGCATCCAAAAAGAAGAAACAGTCACGAATGAGAAAACAAAGTTTCGATATGAAATAGGGGATGGGCGAAATACAGTCCAGGTCTATGCGCATGAAAGAGAAATTATCAAAAAAATCGGGTACGAATCACAAAATAAGCCTAACATCTTTACAGGTTTTGAAGTCCTGATGGCACATAATTACGTTTTCTCCGCTCTTATCCAGGTAGATACTGCCCAGGAAGCTAAAAACTGGGAAGTCCTCATGACTAATGTATACGATAGAGAAAAAGAACACGATAATAACCCTTTTACCTTTATTAAGCAGACAGATAGCGGTCTGGCTACTAACGGAACAGATACCATTTATATCAACCCACTTAGTTTGAAGAAAACGGAACTATCAAACGGTAAAACCGGGAAACTTCCGTTCAAGCTAATGACAGGATACGAGCTTAGTACCAGTGGAGGTGTTATTGCAATTATTGATATGATTGATAGGAATATTTGGTTCTATAACGAGCTGGATGCTTCCGAGAAATTAAATGTAGGCGCTATTGCCACCGCCATTTTTGCAAGAAAAGTACATGATGTTAAATGGTAGTTGTATTGGGGAAATACTATTAATTAGTTGATGGTGTAAAAGCAAGGAATACTGGAACAGGAGTTAAGTAATATAATTATAGCGTGTTGTGACGGCAACAGAAAAGCACAGGAGCAGCTTTACAGGCAGTTCTATGGCTTTGCTATGAATATTGCTATGCGCTATGCAATCAGCGAACCTGAAGCTGCCGATATCCTTAGCCATGCCTTCCTGAAAATGTTCCGTAGCATACAGTCTTTCGATTCGTCAAAAGGAAATTTTCACGGATGGCTCAAGAAAATAATCATCAATGAAGCACTCGATATTATTAAACAAAGAAGCCGCTTTAGTAGCCTGGAACTCGAAGTTGTTGAGGAACCTTACGTAAATAATACCATCATCGAAAAAACAGATGCAGCAGCAATCCTGCAATTATTACGACAACTACCTCCGGCTACCCATGCAGTATTCGTACTGTATGCTATAGATGGATTCCCCCATAAAGAAATCGCAAAACAATTGAATATTAGTGAAGGAACCAGTAAATGGCATCTGAGTGAAGCAAGAAAAATTCTACAACAGAAAATAACAACGTTAAAAGTATAGTGAATAATAGCACTCCATATGATGAAATAATAGCTTCAAAGCTAGAACAGATACCAATCCCCGACATGGAGGATAGTATCTGGGCGAGCATTGAAAAACAGCTGGATATGGATCTTAATCAACCAGCTACCCAAGCTACTCCTCCTTCAAAAGGAAGGAGTGGTTACGGGTACATGGGCCTGATTGCCATAACCGCCGCTATTACATTCTTTGGATGGTATTATTTTCATAATACCAACAATACTCCTATAACTCCTACTCCAAATCAAACTATTCCTATAATTTCTAAACCTGCTGAAATTCAAAATAAAACAGATAACATAAAGGCTGAAAAGGAAATTTATATTCCTCCCGTAAATAAACAAGAAACTATTAAAACCCTGGATAGCCTCAGGAAAAATGAGATAATAGTTGATTCCATATTTATTAGTACTCCAACACCTGTAAAAATAGATTCTACTCAACAGGGAAAGGTTCCCGATAGAGTATTTAATCTGGATACCATGATCCTGGAACCAAAAAGAATTAAAGGAATAAAAGGAATCGGCCCGGATGATTACAGAATTTCTGTAAAGAAAGACTCTACAAAATCTCTTTAATTAGTAGCATTAAACAGAGGGAGAGTACCTAAAATACTGATTTAGGCCTACTTCCTAATACCTCTATAAATCTTTATCCAATCCATTTTCATGTAAAGTTGCCAAATCCGGCATAACTGTCTTTCCCCAATCCTGGTTATGTAACTTATATAAACAATAAGGGAGCCAACTAAATGTCAGCTCCCTTAGCATTCATTGAATTAATTTTACTATTTCCATCCACCTCCAAGGTCTCTGTAAATATTAACTACTGCATTCAGCTGATCCTTCTTCGTTTCTATTAATTCGAGTTTAGAATCCAGCGCATCTCTTTGCGTCATTAATACTTCAAAGTAATCGGCTCTTGCAGACATAAATAAATCATTAGCCAGGGTAATCGACTTACTTAATGCATCTACCTGTTTAGATTTCAGATCGTAACTTTTTCCAAGATTATTAATGTTGGAAAGCTGAGTAGAAACTTCCAGGTACGCATTTAATATGGAGCGCTCATAATTGTAAATTGCCTGTAATTGACGGGCATTTGCATTTTTGTACTCTGCTTTGATTGCATTTTTATTGATAAGTGGACCAGCTAAATCTCCAGCTATTGAGTAGAGGAGTGATTCAGGAAATCTGAAAAGGTAAGATGGCTTAAAGGCCTGAAATCCTACACCCGCTGTAATACCGAAAGAAGGATAAAATTCAGCTCTGGCCACTTTCACATCTAACCTGGCAGCTGAAAGTTCCAGTTCTGCCTTTTTAATATCTGGTCGGTTAGCCAATAATTGAGATGGAATTCCGGCATTTACCATAGTTGGCAATACCTGCATAAAACTGCTTTTATCTCTCGGAATTTCCTGAGGGAAGCGTCCTAACAGAAAATTGATTTTATTTTCTGTTTCTTTTATCTGTTGCAGGATATCAAATTCAAGGCTTTGGGATTTCAATACCTCTGCCTGAAACTTTTGTACTGCCAGTTCTGTTGCCCGAGTCGCTTCTTTTTGAATCTTTACTATTTCAAGCGCATTGTTTTGCAGCTCGATAGTCTGCTTTACAATCACTAATTGATTATCTAATGCCAGCAATTCATAATAGGAATTGGCTACTTCAGCAATCAGATTAGTTATTACAAAGTTCTTGCCCTCAACGGTTGCCAGATATCTGGTCACTGCTGCCTTTTTAGAGTTGCGAAGCTTTTTCCAGATGTCAACTTCCCAGTTTGCAAAAGCCGCTACAGTAAAGTCGCTGAGCGCGTCTGGTACTTCTTTTCCAGGTGTAATGTCAGTAGACGCGTCACCGGCCCCCTGGCTGGTATAGCGTCCAACTTTCTCTAATCCGGCGCCAACACGGGCTCCTACTGATGGTAGGAGCGCCGCGTGTTTCGACTTAATATCATTTCTGGCGATTTCAATTTCCTGTAAGGTGATCTGTAATTCCTGATTATTTTTTAATGCGGTATCAATCAGATTAACCAAATCTTTATCCGCAAAATACTCCCGCCATTTTATTGATGCTATATTGGTGGTATCTTGTTGCTGGTCGTAAGTTCCCGGAACCGATTTGTTTTCTTCCCGGGTTGCAAGTTTTGGAATATTACAGCCTGCGGCTACTGCCACACAAAAACTTAATAGTCCAACGCCCTTATATATACTTCGTTTATGCATTGGTTCAGTTTCTTTGAAGTTCGAGTTCTTCTGTTAACGGATTTTCTTCTTCGTCTTTAACGAACTTGCGTTTTGAGGCAATCGTACCAAAGATGTAGTACAAACCGGGAATAATTATTACTCCGAATACTGTTCCGAAGAGCATACCTCCGGCAGCTGCTGTACCAATGGTCCGGTTACCAATTTTACCCGGTCCGGTTGCTATTACCAATGGAATCAAACCGGCGATGAAGGCAAATGATGTCATCAGAATTGGGCGGAAACGTACTTTAGCCCCTTCCATGGCCGCTTTGATGACTGTATATCCCATCTCATGCTTTTGGATGGCAAATTCTACGATCAATACAGCATTCTTACCCAACAGACCAATCAACATTACCATCGCTACCTGGGCATAAATATTGTTTTCCAATCCTAATAATTTCAATAACAGAAATGCTCCGAAAATACCTGCCGGTAAGGAAAGGATTACTGAAAGCGGCAAAATAAAGCTCTCATACTGAGCAGCCAGGATCAGGTAAACAAACCCAAGACATATCAGGAAAATATAGATGGCCTGGTTACCCTGCGCTACTTCATCTTTGGAGATACCTGCCCAGTCGATCCCAAACCCTCTTGGTAATGATTTCTTAGCTACTTCGTTTATTACATTAATAGCTTCACCACTACTGTATCCAGGGGCAGACGAGCCACTGATCTCAACAGCATTATACATATTATGCCTGGTGATCTCGGAAAGTCCATATACTTTTTCCATTTTCATAAAAGCCGAAAAAGGCACCATTTCACCTTTGTCATTTTTTGCATATAGCTTAAGTATATCCTCGGGTAAGGCTCTGTATTGTGGAGATGCCTGAATGATCACTTTATACTGACGGTCGAATTTGATGAAACTAATCTCGTAATTACTACCAATTAATGTAGATAGAGTATTCATTGCATTGTCGATGGTGATCCCTTTCTGTTGCGCTATGTCATTATCTACCCGCAACATATATTGTGGGAAGCTGGCGCTATAAAAACTAAATACCGATGAAAGTTCCTTACGTTTCGAAAGTTCTTTCACAAACTCGTTACTTACGGTTTCCATCTTTTTATAATCACCTGATCCGCCTTTATCCAACAGACGTAGTTCAAAACCGCCGGCAGCTCCATATCCCGGAACCGCAGGAGGTTGAAAGAACTCGATATTCGCCCCGCTGATATCCTTGGATTTTTCTTCCAATTCTTTAATGATCTCCTGTACAGAATGTTTTCTGTCTTCCCAACTTTTTAGGTTGATCAAACATGTTCCGGAGTTGGAACCCGTACCTTCAGTCAGGATTTCATAGCCTGCCAGAGCTGAAACCGACTGTATTCCTTCAATGCCTTCAGCAATCTTCTGAAGTTTTTCCGCCACTTCGTTTGTGCGCTCCAGTGAAGAACCCGGAGGAGTCTGAATGATGGCATAGAACATACCCTGGTCTTCATTTGGAATGAAACCTGCCGGTACAGTTTTATTTAAAATGAATGTACCAACGCAAAAGGCCGCCAGTATCCCGAATGTTACAATTCGTCTGTTAATAATTATTCCAAGTAACCGCTGATATCTTCCAGACATCCTGTTGAAGCTATTATTGAAGCCATCCAGGAACTTATCTACCGGTGTTTTCTTCTTCGCCTTACCATGATTGTTTTTCAGGATCATCGCACAGAGGGCAGGAGTAAGGGTCAGTGCTACTATACCGGAAAGGATGATGGCAGTTGCCATAGTAATAGAAAACTGTCTGTAGAAGATTCCTACCGGACCCGACATAAATGCAACAGGAATAAATACTGCTGCCATTAGGAAGGTAATGGCAATGATAGCCCCGGCAATTTCCTTCATCGCTTTTTTGGTTGCCTTTAATGGAGAAAGATGCTCTGTTTCCATCTTGGCGTGAACCGCCTCAATTACAACGATCGCATCATCTACCACCACCCCGATGGCTAATACAAGAGCAAAGAGGGTAATAAGGTTTAATGTAATGCCAAAAAACTGCATGAATACAAACGTACCAATTAATGATACAGGTACCGCCATGGCAGGAATTAAGGTCGAACGCCAGTCACCCAGAAACAGGAAAACTACCAGGCCCACCAGGATAAATGCTTCTACCAGTGTATGTATCACTTTTTCAATAGAGGCATCCAGGAACTTGGATACGTCGTAACTGATTTCATAATCCATTCCCTTAGGAAATGAATTAGCCTTGATTTCAGCAAGTTTGGCTTTTACATTTGCAATAACCTGACTGGCATTGCTTCCGTAGGATTGTTTTAAAACAATGGCTGCCGACGGTCTGCCGTTCAGGTTAGAGTAAATATCATACATAGAGCTACCAAACTCTATTTCTGCAACATCTTTTAATCTGAGAATCTCCCCGTTGTTGCTGGCCTTCAGAACTATATTTTCATATTGTTCCTTTGTGGTAAAACGCCCAGGGTATTTCAATACATATTCGAACGATTGAGATCTTTTACCAGAACTTTCCCCGGTTTTACCTGGGGAAGCCTCCAGACTTTGTTCATCAAGGGCTTTCATTACCTCATCTGCAGAGATCTTATAGGCAAGCATTCTATCTGGTTTTAACCAGATACGCATAGCATACTCACGGTTTCCGAGGATGTCGGCGAATCCGACTCCATCTACCCGTTTTAATTCAGATAGGAGATTGATATCTGCAAAGTTGAACAGAAATTTTTGGTCGGCATTAGGATCTGTACTGTATAAATTAATATACATCAACATATTGGATTCCTCACGTGTGATCTTCACACCTTCACGCACAACCAGCGGTGGTAGCTTATTTACTACTGAGGCTACACGATTTTGAACGTTAAGTGAAGCCTGATTAGGGTCGGTACCCAGATTAAATACTACCTGTAAAGCTGCTTCACCATCGTTTCCTGCATTGGAAGCGATATATTTCATTCCAGGTACTCCATTGATCGCTCTTTCAAGTGGAATAATTACAGATTTAATCATCAATTCACCGTTCGCCCCTGGATATTCTGCCACCACATTTACTTTAGGTGGAGAAATTGAGGGAAATTGTGTTACCGGTAATTGGGTAATAGCAAGTGCTCCCAAAAACACAATGATAAGTGATATTACTATAGAGAGAACCGGCCGTTGTATAAACTTGTTAAGCATTGATCTAGCAATTGATTGGATCTATTATTCCGCTTTTAATCTCAGACTGGAAATAACTTCCTGTGGTTTCACAAAGTCATAGGCTATTTTATCATCATCCTTAACTTTCTGCACTCCCTCAAGGAGAATTTTATCTTCTGCTGTTATTCCTTTTTCTATGATATATAAATCTGGTAACTCTCCACGAACTGTAATGAGTTTAGACTTAACTACATTGTTTTTGTCCAAAACAAAAACATACTTTTTGTCCTGGATTTCGTAAGTAGCTTTCTGAGGAATGATTAATGCATCTTTAAGTGGCATTGTCATTAACACTTTACCTGTCTCGCCATTTTTTAACAGCTTATCGGGGTTGGGGAATCTGGCCCTGAACGCGATATTTCCGGTCTCATTATCGAATTCACTTTCAATGGTTTCTACCTGTCCCTGATAGGATAAAGGTTGGTTATTGGCCAGTAACAGGGTTACCTTACTGTCGCCTCTGGATTTTACATTGGTTTGGTACTCCAGGTATTCGGGTTCAGAAACATTGAAGTAAACAAACATTTGTGAATTATCCGAAAGGCTGGTTAGCAGTTCTCCTTCATCCAGCAGGCTCCCCAGCTTTTTAGGAATGCGGTCTATAATTCCATCAAATGGGGCTCTGATTTCGGTAAACGACAGATGTAATTTAGCCATGGCAATTTCGGCTTTTGCCTGATCCAATTTGGCCTGTGCCATTGCCAGTTCATTTTTGGAAACCACATTTTTGTCTACCAGCAATTTGGTGTTTTGTACCTCTATTTCAGCGGTCCTGGCTTCTGCTTCTGCTTTAACTAATTCGGCCTGGTACATATTGGGCATCATTTTAAATAATACCTGTCCGGCTTTTACAAATTGGCCTTCATCAACGTAGATGTTTTGCAGATAGCCTCTTTCCTGGGCACGTATTTCAATGTTCCTGACCGAGCGAATCTGCGAAACATAATCTTTGGTAAAGGAAGTATCCATTACTAATGGGCTGGTAACTGTATACTTACTGGCTTCTTCTTTTTCTTCTTGTTTAGGTTTGCAGCTGATATGGCATAAGAATGCGCACAAACCTGTGAACATGATGATTCTCTTCATGATATTAAATAATAAACGATAGGATGTTTGTAGGCAGAGTGTGGTCTGGTAGATGTCAGGCTTGTAAACTTCGCACAGGAAGTACAATAAGTATGGTTGGCATACTCTAGGGGCATGTATTTAACACGCCTTTTGACAACTAATTGTAGTTTTAAATCAAATTCTTAATGCTCCCTGTAGCAAATACTTATAAAATATTTGTCCGGAAAAGGTGGGTGGAGATTTAAAATACCTGTGTTGGTAATTTAAATGAACAAGATTAGTTATTAAGTTTTGGCGATTTGCCAGTAATTTATATTTGAGGGAAAAACAACTAGTTGGGTCTTCATCTTCAACATTATCACTTACCATGAAATCTGCCTCCAGATCCTCACTTACATCCCTGATCTGTGCATCTTCTGTGGTTTCTTCAATGACAGCAGGAGTATTAGCTGCTATAAAAGGTATCTGAGAATAATTATCGTTGCCGCCAAACGTCCGTCCAGTAGTATTTTGATCCCCTTTAGAAAAGAGAATTAAAAAATATACTAAAAAAGTTATCCCTCTCATTTGGGCACCAAAACTAATAAAAGTTGGAGCCCGGAAAAAGAGTGAATTGTAAAAACAAATTAGATTTTGAATTCTACCTATTCGCATTTGAAAGCGGTTCCTTTCCGAAGGAAGGCGCAAAGATATGAAGGACAAACAATTTTTCTAATCTTATTTTAATCATTAACAATCATTTATCATTATAAATATTTTTCCGTTCTTTTGAATTAAATGATGCAACAGATGAATATCAACACTATTAAATCGGCATTCTTAGGACTGGCAGTTGGCGACGCCCTTGGGGTTCCTGTAGAGTTTTTAAGGAGAGAGGTATTAAAAAAAAGTCCGGTAACCGAGATGAGAGGATTTGGTACCCATACCCAACCTCCGGGAACCTGGTCGGATGATAGTTCACTTACCTTTTGCCTGGCTGCTGCCCTCACCAAAGGATATGACCTTCAACGGTTAGCCAACTACTTTACCGATTGGCTTTACCGTAACTTCTGGACTCCACATGGTGAAATCTTTGATGTAGGGATTGCTACCCGACAAGCAATCTGGCGTTTGAAAATGGGGGATATTCCAATTCTGGCGGGAGGAAATCACGAAAGTGACAATGGAAATGGCTCACTGATGAGAATATTGCCATTGGTATTTTACATGCACAATAAGTCGATCTCGGAAAGATTTTACATAACAAAAGACGTTTCATCCTTAACCCACAGACATATACGTTCTGTAATCGGTTGTTTTTATTATCTCGAATTTGCAAGAGAATTGCTTAACGGAACTGATAAGTTTAAGGCATATTTCAACCTTCAGCAACAACTCCTGCCTTTTCTGCAAACACAGGAAATACAGGAAGCTGAACTGGAAAAATTAAATTCCCTATGGAAAGGCGATATCAGTTTATTGGATGAGTCGTTGATCCGCAGCTCAGGATATGTACTTCATACCCTTGAAGCCAGTATCTGGTGCATACTCACTACCAGCTCCTACTCAGAGGCGGTTCTGAAGGCAGTGAATTTAGGAGAAGATACAGATACCACTGGTGCCGTAACGGGTGGACTAGCCGGTATTATATACGGCATGGAAGGAATACCTTCTGAATGGATAGATGTTCTCGCCAGAAAAAATGATATAGAAAAACTGATCAATGAATTTGGCAGGTCATTGTAAAAAGTCCTGCCATGTTAACGTCTCCGAAAGTTAAAAGCATGGTATATTAAATATTTAATATACGGGTATCCACCATTCTAATAATTCTCTAATAACATTCTATATCCCCTCTAACTGCACTTCTGATCAGGCAGATTTACTTTTGCATAGCGAAAAACAAAGTATATGGATTCACAGCCTCCAAGTTGTCTGATTACCTTATAATCCCTCCGTTGCCAGGATGTAAATTATCCTCCTTCGGAATGGGGGATGACCGTTAATCTCAGATAACAATTAACTGGCTTTTTTTACATCAATTAAATTCAAAGTTATGCTTACCACAAAAGTTTTTGTAATACGGCTGCTTGTGGCAGCTGTGTTAGGCATTGCTATTGGAGTGGAAAGGCAATGGCGACAAAAAAGTGCAGGCTTGCGCACCAATACACTTGTTGCTTTAGGTTCGGCAGCATTTGTACTGATGTCTGTAAATCTGGGCACTGAGGCCACAGGCAGAATGGCATCCTATATCATTAGTGGTATTGGCTTTCTTGGTGCCGGTGTAATCATGAAAGATGGGATGAGTGTTCAGGGCCTTAATACTGCAGCTACAATCTGGTGCTCCGCTGCTGTTGGTTCTCTTGCTGGTATTGGAATGGCTATTGAGGCAGCAATTCTGACCGCCGCAATTATGTTGGCCCATCTGATTCTGCGCCCCATTGGCAATATGCTCAGTAGCCAGCCCCTGAAAAGACCTGTTGATGCCTCTACTGATTATCTGGTAACTATTAAATGCAGACAAGAAGTTGAGAATCATATTAGGGTTTTAATGATCCAATCTGTAGGAAATGATAACAAATTGTTGCTGCGTTCACTTGCCAGTACAGATATGGATGAAGGCGCTTCAGCGCTGATTACGGCTGAGATCAGAAGCGAATCACCTCAGGATATTCTGATGGAGAAAGTAACCAGCAGACTCACAATTGAACAGGCCGTTTCCAATGTTAGCTGGAAAGTTGCTACTGTACAAATAGATAATTAATCCAAAGTCCAAATTTTAAAGATCAGGCAGCATGTTTAATCTGGTAAAAGAAAATATTAAGGCACGTTTGGTTCATACTCATACCAGTAACGGGATGAACGGGGAAGCGACTGTTAAACTACGAAACGCGAGTAGAAATGAAAAGAACTATTTTTTGCCGATGCTTGAAAGTTCGGTAGACGGACTTACCACCGAACAGGCAGAGGATAGAGCGAAAGCTTTTGGGTTAAACGAAGTACAACACGAAAACCAGCATTCCTGGTATTTTCAGCTTTTTAAAGCTTTTATTAATCCATTTATCGGGATACTCATAATTATCGCGTTTATATCCCTGATAATGGATGTATGGATGGCAAAACCAGGAGAACAGGAATATAAAACTGTTATAATGGTTGGCATCATGGTGTTGATTAGCTCTTTGCTCCGGTTCTTTCAGGAATATAGAAGCAATAAAGCTGCTCAGCAGTTGAAGAGCCTGGTAAGAACAACGGCAACGGTACTACGTAAAAATGAAGGAAAGGTTGAAATTGATATCAGAAACCTGGTGCCTGGCGATATCGTTTATTTATCGGCCGGCGATATGATACCTGCCGATTGCAGGATATTACAGTCAAAAGACCTGTTCGTTAGTCAGGCAATGTTGACCGGTGAATCGCTCCCCGTTGAAAAAAGATACCTGGCGATTCGTGATGCCGATAGTAAATCTCCACTGGAGTTGGATAATATTTGTTTCATGGGAACCAATGTAGTTAGTGGGGCCGCAACAGTAGTGGTTGTAACCACCGGCAGTCAAACCTACTTTGGTTCTCTCAGTAAAACTATTGTGGGCGAAAGACCCGCAACCAGCTTCGATAAAGGAGTGAATAAAGTAAGTTATCTGCTAATCAGGTTTATGCTGATTATGGTTCCTTTAATCTTTCTGATAAACGGATTAATTAAGGGAAACTGGATGGAAGCACTCTTATTTGCTATAGCAGTGGCAGTAGGATTAACTCCTGAAATGCTCCCAATGATAGTTACCGCCAATCTGGCTAAGGGCGCCGTAAGCATGAGTAAGCGGAAAGTAATTGTTAAGCGGCTGAATGCCATCCAGAATATTGGTGCAATGGATGTTTTCTGTACAGATAAGACAGGTACTCTAACCCTCGATAAAATTGTGCTCGAAAAGCATCTGAATCTTGATGGCGATGAAGATGAGGAAGTATTGAAATGGGCTTATCTAAATAGCTTTCATCAAACCGGGCTTAAGAGCCTATTGGATATTGCAATACTGGAACACGTAGAACTGCACGACTACCTGATGGTGGAAGAACATTTTGTGAAGGTAGATGAAATACCTTTCGACTTCCAGCGTAGGCGCATGTCCGTTATTCTTAAGCAGCGTAATGGGAAACATTTGTTAATCTGTAAAGGAGCGGTAGAAGAGGTCCTTAACCTATGTAGCCATGCCTTTGATCCGGGTGAAGATAAACAACTGCATATCGAGAGTGATGCTGTTGTTCCAATGGATGACAAAATGAGGGAAACAGTTCTGAATACTTCTAAACGCCTCAATGAAGAAGGACTAAGAGTACTGTTGGTGGCTATTAAAGAGTTTGATGACCGGGCATTAACCTATTCGGTTGATGATGAGAAAGATATGGTGCTGACGGGCTTCATCGGCTTCCTTGATCCTGCAAAACCCACTGCCAAAGTAGCTATTGAAGCATTGCAAACACTAGGGGTAACAGTAAAGGTTTTGACAGGTGATAACGAAACTGTAACCAAAAAAATCTGTAAGGAAGTTGGTATCCCCATCAACAATATATTGTTGGGGAATGAGCTGGATGGTATGTCTGATGAGCTTCTGCAGAGTAAGATCGATGATATCAATATTTTAGCCAAACTAAGCCCTGCACAGAAGGCGAGAGTAATAAAGGTATTACAGGCTAAAGGACATACCGTTGGTTTTATGGGAGATGGCATTAATGATGCTGCTGCATTGCACAACGCGGATGTAGGTATTAGTGTTGACACGGCTGTTGATATTGCAAAAGAAAGTGCTGATATAATTCTGCTGGAAAAGGATTTAATGGTGTTGAGAAAAGGAGTGATTTATGGAAGAAGGACTTTTGGAAACATCATTAAATACATCAAAATGACTGTAAGCAGCAATTTTGGGAATATGTTCAGCATGCTTGGTGCCAGCGCATTTTTACCATTTCTCCCAATGTTGCCTGTTCAATTATTATTTCAGAATCTTTTGTATGATATCTCGCAGGTATCAATTCCATGGGATAAAATGGATGAAGATTTTTTGTTGAAGCCAAGGAAATGGGATGCATCCGATATTCAGCGCTTTATGTTGTTTATAGGCCCCATTAGCTCAATATTCGACTATGCCACCTTTGCTGTAATGTTATTTATTTTTAAGGCTACAACCCCTGCTCATCAATCATTGTTTCAGAGCGGCTGGTTCGTTGAAGGACTATTATCCCAAACCCTGATTGTGCATATGATCAGAACTAGGAAAATTCCTTTCATCCAAAGCTGGGCAGCTACACCCGTGGTGCTGTTAACATTACTTATTATGGTGATTGGTTTATTCCTCCCATTTTCACCATTCGCAAGTGCGCTTAAAATGCAACCATTGCCGTTAAGCTATTTCCCTTGGCTGATAGCCATATTAGCAGGTTATTGTGTGCTTACGCAATACGTGAAAACCTGGTATATCAGGAAGTTTAATAAATGGTTATAACCTTTATATTAAGCCAGGAGTTTACTCCTGGCTTTTTTATAGTTCTGGAATGCATTATTTTTGCTTTGTCGGAGCGAAATATTCCCGGGATCAGCGACCCAATAAATTGTTAATATTTAAATGATCCTTGATATTTTCTTATTCCTGACTTAGATTGGGCACTAATGAGTTACTATCAGCTATTGCAACGATTGGGTATTCTTATAATATTGTCACTTTGCTACCTGGTTTCAGGAGCACAGGTACGTATTTATGGTACAGTGTATGATCGGACTGCCAAATTCGGAATGGCCGGAGTGACCGTTATGAGCACCTCTGGTAAAGGTACCATTACTGATTCAGCTGGTCATTACAGTATTATTGTTCCCACCGCTGATTCTATTTGTTTTTCCTACCAGGGAAAAGCAACAATGAAATTTCCGGTAAAAGAGATTCGCACCAGCAGATCATTTGATATGAGCCTGCACGTGGATGTACATATGCTACCTACAGTAGAAGTATCTGCCCAACGAAGAGGGTATACTGTCGATTCAATTGAAAATAGGCGGGAGTATCGCAAAGTCTTTGATTTTGAACGCGAATATTTTACGAGTGGGGGAGCAGGTTCCGCAGCCGGCCTGAATTTAGATCTGCTCTTCAGTATGAAGAAGATTAAAAGAATAGAGGCTTTCAGAAAAATTCTGATCCAGGACGAAAAAGATAAGTATGTAGATCATCGATTTAATAAAGAACTCGTTAAAAAGATAACCGGGCTAGAATCTCCTGCACTGGAGGCCTTCATGATTCAGTTCAGACCTTCTTACGAATTTATCCTTTCATTTGATAATGATTATGATTATTATGAATTTATCAAAGTAAGCAGTGAATATTTCTCTTCCAGGTATAATAAAAATCGCGCTAATCACAATTAATACCACTCCTATAATTTTAATTGTCATCCTCAGTTCATAAAGGTATCTTCATAGACAAAGCCGATATCTTGAAAACTTTATATTTATTATTATTGGTCGCCGGATTGCAGCTCAATAGCTATGCACAACATCCTGGTCTGACAGTGAGCAAACAAGGGGAATTATTACTAAATGGTAAGCCCTACAAAGGGATTGGAGTCAATTACTTCAATGCCTTTAGCAGAACATTGGAAAAGGGAGCCATAGATGATACCTCCTACAGGGATGGCTTCAGATATCTGAAAGAAAGAAATATCCCCTTTGTAAGATTTATGTGCAGTGGCTTTTGGCCAGTCAATTATACCCTTTACCTGAAGGATAAGGAACAATACTTTCGTAATCTGGATGAATTTGTTAAATCGGCAGAAGAAATCGGAATTGGATTGATTCCATCGCTATGCTGGAATTTCACCACTATTCCTGATCTGGTAAAGGAACCAGTAGGGCAGTGGGGAAATCCCAAGAGCAAAACCATCGCATTTATGCGACAATATGTTAAGGAAATAGTGAGCAGGTATAAACAATCACCTGCAATCTGGGGATGGGAATTTGGTAATGAGTATAACCTGGTAATTGATTTGCCAGGCGATACAATTAATCTCCCTCAGGTGGCAGTAAATGTAGGAACCCCGGCTACCCGCTCAAAAGCAGATAAACTGTCCACAGCAGATCTGCAAACTGCACTTGGAATATTCGGTAAAACCATCAGGAGTCTGGATAAACATCGGATTATTATTAGTGGGAATTCTATTCCTCGTGCCAGCGCCTTTCATTTACATAATAACAAGAACTGGGAAAAAGACTCCCGTGCCGAATTTCAGCAGATGTTGGATCTTCAAAATCCTTCACCAATAAATACATTATCAATCCATCATTACCCCGATAACGAAAACGAATATTTCAATGGTTCTCCAGCTTCTTTAAAAGACATAATTGCCGAAAGTATGAAGGCATCCTTTCTGTATAAAAAACCTTTATTTATCGGAGAATTTGGAGCGCAGGAAAAGTTGCTGGGGGTTGAAGAAGCTAAAAAGAAGTATATGGAGTTGATAGAGGGTATTGCTGTTTATAATGTGCCATTATCCGCAATGTGGGTATTCGATTATACTCCTCACGATACTGAAAATGGGATAAATGTAAATCCAGCCACCGGTGCAAGGGATTATATGATTAAAGCAATTAGTGAGCTTAACGCGGCTTTTCTTGCAAAATAGATGGGAGGGATTATCCCAACGTTATTAAGTCAGGAAAATGGCCCCGGATATTAGCGTATTTAAGTGATTGATAAAATTTTATTACGATAGTTAAGGCAGGGGTAAACACAATGCTATTAGGTTAAGAGAGTGGGCTCCGATTTTATTATCTTTAAGTGATTGATAAATTTCCTTTACCGTAGTTAGGGCAGGGGTAAACCCTGCCCCTACAGGGTTTCAGCGAATTACAGTTTCTATATTGTAGAATTGTTTCTTTATTGAACTGAAATTGGTAGATCGACATTTAATATGAATTATATCTACCTGATGAAAATTTAGCTTCGATGAAATTCTGTAGGGGCAGGGTTTACCCCTGCCCAGCCTACGGTAATAGAAGCAAATCTTTTAAATTCAATATTCACCAGATATCATTCCTCATAACTAATTATCAGATATAACGCTGAATCAATGCCAGCTTTTCTTCCATCTTCCTTTTATTCCCACCAACAAAAACATTGTATTTCTTTCCATTTTTATCAAGCAACCGAAGATATACAGATTCGCTACTGCTGTAACTATCTTCATCATTAAGCGGTTGCTGCGTGGCTACAATTTCTATCGAAAATCTGTCTATCTCTGCATATGGGAACGATTGATTACTGTTTTTCAGTACTCCAGCCTTTTTTAAGGATGCAATTTTTTGCTGTTTATGCATACTTAGAGTAACTGTGTTTACAAATAAATACCCGATAACTCCACCCAGCAAGATTATCATACCCAGCCAAAACAATGCTTCCAGGTCTTTAAGCCAATATATCAGCAGCATCGTAATTCCTGCTGCTATAAGTACGAGCATCGTTATTTTAGTTGTAATATTCTTATGCTCTATCACCAATTGTTCTGAATCATTAACTAATACTTTCATTGTTGCAAATTATATGGTCAATTAATTAGCTCCTCCGGCAGCAATTACATTAGCGCCGCCTGCTGCAATCACATTTCCGCCACCTGCTGCGATTACATTGGCTCCACCTGCAGCTATTACTGCTGCCGCTCCCTGTGCGCTTAAAGAAAAGGTACTGATCCCGTTTTGATTTAACTTATTCTGTATACCAGTAACGGCTGTAGAATTCCTACCCTGGTTCTTCCAGGTAGTATGAAATGCTACTAACTGGGCAAAAGAGTAGGTAGGCTGATTCATCCAGTATTGAAGCTGAGCAGCAGATGGTAGCTGGTTAAATGCCCGGTAATAGGATTGTTGAATTACCAGCGTTTTAGATTTAGTATTGCTTTTCAGGTTACTCATTTGTGCATTGAATACTTCGGCATATGTACTATTTCTGCTGCTCCAATAGCTAATATCATTGGCCGATGGGTCCCATCCAAATGCATCCATATATGCGCGTGTAATCGTAGCCGTTCTTTCCTGCGTATTTCTGCTAATATGCCCGCGATGAAAATTTACCATCTGGTCTATTGTGTAACTTCCCCCTTGTTCCCATTCCCTAAATTCCCTGCTATCCGGGAAGCGCCCAAATGCTATAAAATAGCTGCCATTAATGATTTCACCTTTGCTTTGGCCAAACGAAACAGACATGAATGCCAAACAAATAATAACAGTGAGGGCTAAACGATACTTTAAGTGCTCGGTTTTCTTCATAAATTCTTTACTTTAAGGATAAATTTGCTGCCAAAAATAGCTTGCGGCTAATTAGAAGGAAATACCGACTAGCCGGTATTTTTATTCAGGTGCGAATCTTACAGATATGCGTTCAGTATTCATATACCTAAGAATTTTACTGCTGATAGGTGGATTGTTAATGTGCCGGATTGTGCATGGAATTCAGATTATTCCGGCTTCACTGAATATCCATACAAGCCCTATGAGCTTTATGATGGAGGAAAATCCAGTGTCTCCCGATTCTGTAATCTCCTTATTCAGGCAGGGTAGATTTACATCAACCAATAAGGATTTTATCAATTTTGGAAGTACCTACCATCGTTACTGGATGCATTTTAGTATTGAAGCAGAGGTAGCTCCAATGCCTTTAATGTTGGAATTAACGAACCCCTTGTTATATGGGATTGAGGTTTTTGAAGAAAATGAGGATAAACTAATTCTAATCTACAATACAGGTAGTGATGCTGTATTTTCTCAACGCCCGTTTAACTATCATAATTTTATTTTTCCGATTACAATTACTACTCAGCACGAAAAACATTTCTTTATTCGCCTGGATCGGCGCCAGGAAATCCTGAAATTTACAGCTAATTTATACTCACAATCTGCGTTTATACAAAAGCAGAATAAGGAGTACTTATTCTATGGCTGCTTTGCAGGCGTGATGTTGTTTGCTTTATTGTTTAGCGCTTTTTTATTAATAATGTTGAAAGAAAGTGTTCATGCCTGGTACATCTTTTATATCTGCCTGATTAGCCTGTTTGTATTTACCGATAATGGAATGACCTATGAATTCATCTGGCCTGAAGCTGTTTTTTGGAATAAACACGCCCGAACATTGCTGGGAATGCTGACTTTCCCCATACAGCTACGTTTTATGCAATTATTTATCTCTCAAAAAATTACTGAAAGCAGGTATTATAGATGGGTGAATTATTGTATCCTCTTGTTTCTTACACTGGCTGCCGGATTTATAGTGATGCTGATAAACAGATACGAATTTAGTCCTGCTGTCTTTATGTGTTTTAGAATCTGCTTTTATATAGCTTACTGTACCGGTGTATTGTTAGTGTTTCTGAGTCTTGCTGAGAAAATCAAAGAAGGAAATAAAGTAGCTAAAATCTATCTGCTTGCAATTGCTGCACTTTTAATGCAAATTGTAATTGTAATGATGATCCGCTGGCATTGGTTGCCTATTGCAATAGATACTTCCCGTACAATGACCATTTGTATCGCATTGGAAATAGCAATTCTTACATTAGGGCTGGCATTCAGATACCAGTTTTATTATAAGCAAAAACTACAGTTGGAATTTGAACTGATAGAACAACAACATGCTTCATTGTTAAAGGTTGTAGCGGCAGTAGAGGAGGAGCAAAGAAGGGTAGCTGCCGACTTACATGATGGATTGGGTGGTACTCTGGCTGTGGCTAAATCTCTCCTGCAGCAGGGGCATAAGTCCTGGGAGGTAATAGACCAGGCCTGCAAGGATTTGAGGCATATTGCCCATGATCTGATGCCGCAATATTTCGACGATATTACATTGGGCGCAGCATTGGCTGATGCAGTTGAAAAAGCTGGTTCAACTACTTCTGTCAGGTTTATGTTTATTCAGAACGGAGAACCCCAAGCACTGGATAAAAGTACTGAACTGCATATTTTTAGAATTGTCAATGAACTGATTCATAACATAAGGAAACATTCGAATGCCGATAATGCTATTATCCAGTTAAGTTATTTCCCTACTGGCATTGAGCTAATGGTCGAAGACGATGGTAGTGGTATTCAGGATGGCAAGAATAAAGGGATAGGATTATCGAACCTGTATTCCAGGGTTGGTTATTTAAAAGGAACTGTAAATATCGATAGCAATTCCCAGGGAACTACTGTTATGTGTAACATACCATTTAATTAAATAATAATGAATTGTAGAGTATTGATTGCTGATGATCATGTATTGTTCAATGATGCAATAAAGGCAATGTTGGAAGCAGTTGAAGGTATTACTGTAGTGGGCCAGGTAAGTAGGGGAAATGAAGTAATTCCAATGATTGATAAAACCAAACCGGATATCTGTTTGCTGGATATAAACATGCCCGGACAAAATGGATTAATGGTTGCAGAACGCCTTAAAGAGTCGGGGAGTGCCACTCGTGTTATTATTATATCCATGTACCAGGATAAGCGATTTGTTACAGAAAGCAAGAGAATTAAGGCGGATGGATATTTGTTGAAGGATGCCAGCAAAGCAGAATTACTTGCTGCTATTGAAATGGTGATGAATGGAGAGACCTTTTACGATCCAAAACTGGGAAAGGATATCAACCAACATGCAGAAGATAGTTTTATCAAAAAATTTAATCTAACAAAAAGAGAAATTGAAATAATAAGGCTGGTAAAGGAAAATATGACAGCCCGGGAAATAGCAGATAAGCTTTGCTTAAGTGTTTTAACGATAGAAACTCACAGAAGAAACATAAATCTGAAATTGGGAATTAAAAATACATTGTCGCTGGTCCGATTTGCAGAAACATATAATATCTGATTATTTGTTATATTTGACATATTAACTTATTGCTAATAATAGTATCCCTATGACACAAGATTCATCCATTTTCATTGAAACAATTAAAGTACGCCGACTAGCGATCTTACCTTTATGGCTAAAGATATACCTGGGAGTTATTGCAGTAGTTTCAATTATATTTATTTTAGGTTCTACAAATATTTTACTCGGCTCTCGAAATTCATCAGAAGGTCAGGTGTTTTTTTCTGTTGGAGTTAGTATTTGTGAATATGTTACGGGGATAGCATTTTTTTTAGTGGCTTTATTGATATTAGCAGAAGCGAAATATGCAATCCGCGCTATGAACATACTAATAGTTGCAAAGCTGTTAGTATGTCTTTTTTATTTATACTTAATGCTTATATGGACTACACCTTTTATAATAGTTTTCGCTCTGATTATATTTCCTGTACTCCTTAATGTAATTGTACTTATTGCATTTGCCCGCCAAAGAAATAAATGGGAAAATGAGGCAGTGAAGAAATCAGAAGCCACAGGTTATTAACCTAAAACCTATATTGATGTCACAACAACCTGATAGCATATTCGACGAACTTTTTGAACAGCAATCCAAACCTCGCCGGTTAAGTGTTTTATCCTGGTGGATAAAAGGTTATCTGATACTTGTTTTTATTCTGGCAATTTATGCTTTATTCATGGAGGTTTCCAATGTATCTACCTGGATTTCATTGGAATCAAATTCTTTCTATTATACATATATTGGATTTTTTGCAGTGATCACTGTAGCAATTCTCCTGGCTGCAATTATTTCTATAGGTTTGGAATGGAAGCATGGAATAATGGCTACAATTATTGCTGTTATATGCCGCACTACCTATTTTAACATTACTATGCTTTCGTTTAATTTTGGGTTCAATTATAATTTATTAACAACGGTAATAATTAACCTTCCTTTCCTGATTTTAATGATTAAGGTTCGTAAACGCTGGGAGAATGAAGCGATAAGAAAACCAAGATCAGTAGAGTAAAATTACGTTTGCAAGCTTTATCTTCGTAAGATAAAAATCAGGCATATGGAAAGCATAAGCACTTTATTAATGTTTGAGGGGCAGGCAGAGGAGGCAATGAACTTCTATACCTCGCTGTTTGAAGATTCTTCCGTACTAAGTTTGCAGCGATATGAAGATTCCGGTAAGGTAATGTTTGCATCCTTTTCTTTACAGGGTCAGATTTTTAAATGTATTGATTCCACTGTGAAACACGGATTCACCTTCACTCCGGCTATGTCTATCTATGTAGAGTTTGAGTCTACCGACCAGCTCGATCACGTATACTCACAGCTGTTAGCGGAAGGAACCGTTCTAATGCCTTTGGATAGCTATTTTTTTAGTTCCCGTTTTGCATGGATAACTGATAAATATGGAGTTTCCTGGCAACTCAACTATGCTAAGCCTTAAATAATATCATTGAATAATGAAAAAATGGACAATTGCACTACTTTTATTTGTAGTGGTTCTTGTTATTGAGTCGTTTATCCCCCGTAAAATTACCTGGGTGGCTATTGGAGATTCAATTACCTATCTCAACGAACATCCCGATGAAGCCGGCAATCGTATCACCGAAGGATATATGTCCAGAGTGGTTAAACAGCTACCGGAGCTCGAATATACCAACCAGGGCCATAATGGGTGGACAGCCTGCCGCATCGCTTCCTCTATCAATGAATTAAACCTGCAACCTGCAGATCTGTATTCCATATTTCTGGGTACCAACGATTGGTGGGCCGGACTTCCTATCGGTACATTCAGCGATTATAGAAACAATACCGGAAATAATACGGTATATGGCGCCTTTAGAACCATTATTGATAAATTAAGAAGCCTCAACCCTAAAGCCCAAATTGTATTAATCACTCCTTTGCAACGAGGTGATTTCGTTTATTTCAAAGACTTCAATAACAATGCATATGGCTCCTATAAGCCTAAAGCCAATCAAACTTTATTACAATTGGTGCAGGCTATAGATACTATTGCAGCTAAAGAACGTATAACCAAAGTAGATCTCTATCGCAAAAGTGGGATCACTGTAGAAAATGCAGTCAAATTTAAACGCCTGAAAGACCCCGTAAATTGGGAGTATAAGAACTTTACCTGGCCTGCATATAAAGACATCCCGTTCGATCCCCAACAGGAAGAATATCCATACCCGTTAGCTGCTGTGGATATGACCTATGATGGATTACATCCTTCTGATAAGGGTTACGAAATAATTGCAAATATGCTGATCAAGGCCATGAAGCCTCTTCTCAAAAAGATAAACTAAACGCCTATCGCTTTTTAGCATCGAACATTTATTGGTTTTATATTGTTTTTCCCTAAAACCCATAACTAAAACCAATAAACTGTTTTGCAAACAAGTACAGGCGTGGTAAACGCTGTCAGAGGCAGTATTGTAGATGTTTACTTCAAAGACAAAGTACCTCCTCTATCAACGATTCTGTATGCAGGAGATAACCAGCAGATAGTCATTGAAGTAATATCACAACCCGATGTTAACCTTGCTAGGGGCATTGCATTAACCCCAACCCAGGGATTGGCTCGCGGAATGGAAGTCGTGAATACAGACAGGCCCCTGGAAGTTCCGGTTGGAAAAGAGCTACTGGGCCATATGTTCGATGTTTTTGGTAAAAGTACCAGCAGTAACCTCCTGACCGATCATCTGCCTCACCGAAGTATTAATCAACCTCCTCCTCCCTTAATAAAACACGCGGTTCATTCTGAAGTATTCGAAACCGGTATTAAAGCAATAGATATACTGCTACCCCTCGAAAAAGGTGGAAAAGCCGGATTGTTTGGAGGTGCAGGTGTAGGTAAAACAGTGCTGCTCACAGAGCTTATTCATAACATGGTTAAAAGCCACGAAGGGGTAAGCATCTTCTGTGGTATTGGTGAACGTTGCCGCGAAGGACTGGAACTATTCCAGGATATGAAAGACGCAAATGTGCTGCAGGACATGATTATGATCTTCGGCCAGATGAACGAGCCCTCTGGCGCCCGTTTCAAAGTAGGGCATGCTGCCCTCACAATGGCTGAATGGTTCAGAGATACAGCACATCAGGATGTTTTATTGTTGATCGATAATATCTTCAGATTTATCCAGGCCGGAATGGAGGTATCCGGACTCATGGGGCAAATGCCTTCCCGTTTGGGCTACCAGCCTACATTGGCCACTGAACTTTCACAGCTGGAAGAGCGTATAGCCAATACAGATACTGGTGCAATTACATCTATTCAGGCGGTTTATGTACCCGCCGATGATCTGACCGATCCGGCTGCTGTACATACTTTCTCTCATCTTTCTGCTTCTATCGTATTATCCAGAGCCCGTGCCAGTGAAGGTTTTTACCCGGCGATCGATTTGCTTAAATCCGGGTCAAAAATGGCAACTCCCGGAATCATTGGTGCCAGGCATTACTCTATTGCCCAGGCAATCCGTAATACTCTGGCTCAATATGAAGATCTGAAAGATATAATTGCAATGTTGGGCATTGAGCAGCTCTCTGCAGAAGATCAACAAATTGTAAATCGGAGCCGCAGATTGGAAAGATTTTTAACCCAACCTTTCTTTACTACCGAACAATTTAGTCAATACGCCGGGAAAACGGTATCTCTCACTGATGCCTTAGATGGATGCGAACGTATCCTGAATGATGAATTTAAAGACTATCCTGAGGCGGCATTTTATATGATTGGAAAAATTGAGGAAGTGAAAAATTATAAACCTTGAAGCATGGAAACAACCTATCTGCATTTAAGGATTTTACTACCATCCCAGATATTTTTGGAAAAAACGGATGTAATAAGAATTACAGTCGAAACTACTGCTGGTTCTTATGGCTTCTTACCTCAGCGGTTGGATTGTACCGCCGCTTTAATACCCGGTATATTATTCTATGAGTCGGTCAGTGATGGCGAAAAATATATAGCCGTAGAAGAAGGGGTGATTGTAAAAGCCGGTTTTGAAATTATGATAGCCGTTCGTAATGCAGTTGGAAACGCTTCTCTGGGTGAGTTGAAATCGCTGATCGATCAGAAACTCAAACTGGCTGATGAGAAGAAAGTGAATATGCGATCTGTGATTGCCAGACTGGAAACAAGTTTTGTCAGAAATATTCAGCAGCTAAATAACGAATAAAGTGGCACCGGAAAATCATAAGAAACACAAATCATTTAGCGAAGATATTGGCAGAAAAGAACAACGCCGAATGAAGGCTAAACGAAATAAACAGCATGTCTGGTCGGGATTTGGCTTGTTTGGTATGATTGGCTGGTCTGTAGTTACTCCCACAGTGCTTGGTGCTGCGCTTGGTAGTTGGCTGGATAGGAAAATACCGGGGCAAAATTCGTATACACTTGCCTGTCTGATAGCCGGACTTTGCCTTGGCTGCTTCATCGCATGGAATTGGATTCATAAAGAAAATAAACAAATAAAAGATAACGAAGATAACCATGAATGAGACCATGTATAACATCTTTGTGTTTATAGCAGGTATTGCTATAGGCATACTTTTCTTTGGTGGTTTATGGTGGACAACCCGAAAGGCGCTTACTTCCAAAAAACCTGCAATACTTTTTGCTATAAGCTTTGTTGTAAGATTGGGCATCACCATTTTGCTGTTTTATGCATTATCCGGCGGCCATTGGGAAGAATTACTTGTTTGCTTTGGTGGTTTCCTCCTGGGCAGAGTAATCATTACTGTTGCAACAAGAACGAAGAAGAAAAATGTAAAACCTTATGAGGTTAAGTCCTGATGAGAAAATTTTCTGGAAGGATGGATTCTTCCAGTTAAACCTTACCATTGTTACTACCTGGATGTTAATGCTGGTGATGGTAATTGCTGCCTACCTGGTAACCAGGAGATTGAAGAACAGCATTACTATTTCCCGCTGGCAACATATATTGGAAATTATTGTGCTTACAATACTAACCCAGATGGAAGATGTAGGACTGAAGAAGCCTGAAAAATATCTGGCTTTTGTAGGTACTTTATTCCTGTTTATAGTAGTTGCCAATCTTTTTTCTATCGTACCCATGTATGAAAGCCCCACGGCTTCCTTATCTACTACTTCAGCACTGGCCATTAGTGTATTCATTGCAGTTCCTGTATTTGGTATTGCTGAAAAAGGGATTCTTAAATACATGAAAACATATTTGCAACCCAATTTTTTGATGCTTCCTTTTAATATCATCAGTGAAATATCAAGAACCCTGGCACTAGCTATTCGTTTGTTTGGAAATATGATGAGTGGGGGGATGATTGTATCGATTTTGTTAATTATAGCCCCATATTTCTTTCCCATCATTATGAATGTACTGGGTCTGTTGACCGGTATGGTACAGGCTTATATTTTCGCTATTCTGGCTACTGTTTATATCTCTGCCGCAACTCAGACTGAAGAACAGCAATTACAAAAAAGTCAAAAATAAATTTATGGATAGTACTACTTTAATTGCGTTTGCATCTATTCTGACCGCCGGATTTACTACTGCTATCGGTTGTGTAGCCCCTGCTTTGGCTGAAGGCAAGGCAATTGTTGCCGCACTACAGGCAATTGCCCAACAGCCCGATGCTTCTTCCACTACTACCCGAACATTATTTGTCGGATTGGCAATGATTGAATCTACCTGTATTTACTGTCTGGTAATTTCCATGATTCTAATATTTGCTAACCCATTCTGGAATCATATTATCGCAAAATAAAATCAGCTAAGTATGCAGATCGATTGGTTTACGGTGATTGCCCAGGTAATTAACTTTCTGATACTGGTTTGCCTGCTGAAACGCTTTCTATATAAACCTGTATTAAAAGCAATTGCCGATCGGGAAGCCAGGATTAATAAGCAACTCGCGGAAGCTGCTGCATCCAAAGCAGCTGCTGAAGGAGAGTATTTGTTGTATAAGGAAAGGAATGTTGAATTTGATGCCGAACGTGAAAAGGCGCTCGAAAAAGTAGCAATAGATATGGAAAAGGAAAAACAACAGCTACTCCTGCAGGCGCAGAAAGAAAGTCAGACTTTAAGAATTAAACTCCAGAATGATTTAAAAGCAGAACAACATAATATTCTCAATGAGGTAAAACAACGGATCCAACAAACCGTATTAGGTATTGCCAATAAAACATTGGCGGATCTTGGAAATACCAACCTCGAAACACAGATAGTTTCCATCTTCATCCAGCGTCTCAAACATCTCAACGAAACTGAAGCACATCAGCTAATACAGGCAATTCAACCTGGTGGCAACCTGGTTGTTGAAACAGCTTATAATTTAAACGAAGAACAAAAAAAACAACTGGAAAATACTATTAGAGAGATGACCGGAGTACATCCGGTTTTTCAGTATGAGATCGATAAAAGTCTGATTAGTGGTATTACACTGAAAATGAAAGACTACAAACTTTCATGGAATACCACCGATTATCTGAATGATCTACAGAAACACATGAATTTTAATGATGTAGCCGATAAATATTGGGGTAATGAGCAATAATGAATTTATACGAACAAAGGTGACAGATATCTTTGATGTGATCAACAAAGATGCTAATGAATATATTCCTTCCTTTGAAGCAGAAGAAACAGGTACCGTGATCAGCGTTAGCTCTGGTATTGCAAGGGTTTCCGGATTACCCCATGCCGGGTATGAAGAATTATTGCGCTTCCCTAATAATCTTTATGGCATCGCTTTTAATCTCGATGCCACTGAAATTGGTGTAGTATTACTTGGGGAAGATAAAAATTTACGGACCGGCGACCCCGTTAGCAGAACCGGCCGTGTAACTGATGTACCGGTAGGAAATGGATTATTAGGGCGTGTAATTAATCCATTAGGCGAACCGCAGGATGGTAAAGGCTCTGTGGCAGTTACAAAACGTTTACCAATTGAGCGTCCGGCTCCCGCTATTATGCAAAGAGCGCCTGTTGCCACTCCGTTACAAACAGGACTGAAAGTGGTTGATGCCTTGATCCCGGTGGGAAGAGGACAGCGAGAACTTATTCTGGGCGACAGGCAAACAGGGAAAACAACCATAGCTCTCGATACCATACTGAATCAGCACGATAAAAATGTGCTTTGTGTCTATTGTGCAATCGGCCAGCAGGCCGCTTCATTGGCAAAGGTGGTAGCAGCACTGAATGAGCATAATGCAATGGAATACACAGTAATAGTAGCTACCGAAGGCAATAACCCGCCTGGCTTACTATACATTGCTCCATATGCAGCTACCAGCATTGCTGAATACTTTATGGAACAGGGCAGAGATGTGCTGATCATTTACGACGATCTTACTAACCATGCAAGGGCCTATAGAGAACTTTCATTACTGTTGCGCCGCCCTCCCGGCCGCGAGGCTTTTCCCGGAGATATATTCTACATTCACTCCAGGCTTCTTGAACGCTCTACACAGTTAAACGATGAAAATGGTGGCGGTTCACTCACTGCATTACCCATTATTGAAACAGAAGCACAGAATATTTCAGCCTATATTCCAACTAATCTTATTTCCATTACAGACGGGCAGTTATATCTATCGCCCAAGCTTTTTGATATGAGCGTATTGCCGGCTGTAGACATCGGAAGATCAGTATCCCGTGTAGGAGGTAAGGCGCAACTTAAAGCCTATAGAAAACTCGCAGGTAACCTGAAACTGGAATATGCTCAGTTTGAGGAATTGGAAACCTTTGCAAGATTCGGAATGCATATGGATGTAAATACTCAGAAAATAATTGAGCATGGAAAAAGGATCAGAGAATGTCTGAAACAGCCTGAAATGCAACCTTTGCCGGTAATGGAACAACTGATTATTTTACTGGCATTAAGTAAGGAATTGCTGGATGATGTTCCCGAAGCTAAAATTCCTGCTGCCGAAAAAGCGTTACAGCAACTTGCTGATAATATGCCCGATTCGATAGTTGATGAATGGATAGGACAAAGTGCTTTAAGCCCGGAACACGAAAATTACCTGCTTAATAGTATGACGAAAATATTAGAACCCTTTTATAATATTCAATAATGGCAGATACTCTTGAAAGCTTGCAGAGGCGTATTAGTAGCGCACAAGGGCTAGGTTCTGTTGTTAAAACAATGAAGGCCCTGGCTGCATCAAATATCGATCAGTACGAGATGGCTGTGAAGTCACTTCAAAACTACT
This sequence comes from Chitinophaga silvatica, assembly GCF_003419895.1. GTDB lineage: Bacteria > Bacteroidota > Bacteroidia > Chitinophagales > Chitinophagaceae > Chitinophaga > Chitinophaga silvatica. The sequence goes on from NZ_QPMM01000011.1 coordinate 337,930, forward strand.
TCGAAACTGTTGCAATGAGTTTATACGCTTGTTTCAAAGCAACGCAGTATACAAGCCAGGAAGCTAAAAATACAGGTTCCCAAACAGTAGCAATTGTGTTGGGTTCTGACCAGGGGTTGGTCGGTGGTTTTAATGAAGTGCTGGTAGACTATGTTCAGTCTAAACTCCGGTTACAGGGAGGAGAACAGGTATTCTGGGTAGTGGGAGAGCGAATGGTAAGCAGGTTGTCAGAATCAAATCTTCCTGTTAAAGAGAAGTTTCCGGTACCAAATGGAGTAGAGGGTATTGGTCCTTTGGTCAATGAATTACTGATCAATATTCAATCCTATCAGGAGCAGGGAATATTGGATTCCTGCCAGATTTTCTATAATTCACCTACCAGTCATATTGGTTATACACCCGCTGTAAGCCAGGTTTTACCCTTTGATAAACAATGGTATACCGAATTATATGTTTCCAATTGGCCTACTAATCGATTGCCCCAGATTATTGGAGGTCTTGAAAATATCCTTCCGGCATTAATAACTGAGTACCTGTTTGTACTGCTATACAAAGCTATTGCCGGTTCGCTTAGCAGCGAAAATGCAAGCCGGCTTCAGGCTATGCAGAGGGCTGAAAAAAATATCGATGAAACCCTTGATGACCTAAACCAGCAGTTCAACCGTATTCGTCAGGGAGCTATAGATGCCGAATTATTTGATCTGGTAGCTGGTTTTGAAGCACTTGCCCCAAATAATCCACAAAAATGAGTATTTTTTAATTAGTTTGAATTCAAACTAATTATTTTGTACATTTGGTGTACAATTCAGTAAGAATGGAACTGCCAACTTCGCTGGTCGAGTATGGTTCTCGACGAATTATCATCACTATAACAGCAGTAGTTTGTGCCCTGCTGGAAATCATAGACACCACAATTGTTAACGTTGCCCTGCCAGATATGCGAGGAAGCCTTGGTGCTACACTCAATGAAGTGAGTTGGGTCATCACTGCCTATTCTCTCGCTAATGTAATTATTGTACCTCTTACCAGCTGGCTATCTCAACAGTTTGGACGCAGAAATTACTTTGCCGCTTCCATCATAATATTTACTGTCTGTTCTTTCCTCTGTGGTAATGCAACCAATATTTGGGAACTGGTGCTTTTCCGCTTTCTGCAAGGCCTGGGTGGTGGAGCATTATTAGTTACTTCCCAGACAATTATTACTGAAAGCTGGCCTACAGAAAAAAGAGCAACCGCACAGGCCATTTATACATTAGGAGTAATCGTTGGCCCTACTTTGGGTCCTCCTTTAGGTGGCTTTATCATCGATAATTATAGTTGGCCATATATCTTCTATATCAATATACCTATTGGAGTTATCGCGGCACTGTTAACTCTGCAATATGTTAGAAGTCCGCAGTATGAAAAGAAACGCGATGCATCGCAGGTCGACTGGCTGGGGATTTTTCTGTTAATGGTGGGTATTTGCTCCCTTCAATTTGTATTGGAGAAAGGGCAGGAAGAAGATTGGTTTAGTAGTACATTGATAGTGGTTCTCTCTGTACTGGCTGTGTTCGGGTTATTCTTCTTTATATGGCGGCAGTGGGTATACAAATATCCGGTAGTGGAGTTAAGAGTATTGAAAAATGGTAATCTCAGAATAGGAGTTGTGTTATCATTTATCATGGGATTCGGCTTATTTGGATCTACTTTCGTAATTCCGCTTTATACGCAATCACTGCTGGGCTGGACTGCACAGCAATCAGGTATGTTGCAGCTTCCCAGTACGCTGTTTGTTGCTTTTATGATGCCTGTTGTTGCGATACTCATTCAAAAAGGAGTGCCACAGAAATACCTGATTGCAATAGGGATGAGTATATTTTTCATCTATAGTTATCTTTCTTATACTATACTAACTCCGGATACCAGTAGTAAAGATTTTTTCTGGGTATTAATTATTCGCGGATTAGGTTTGGGCTTATTATCTGTTCCGGTTAGTACTATGTCTTTGTCGACCCTCAAAGGGCAGGAGATAGGCCAGGGTGCAGCATTCTCTGGAATGATGCGACAGCTTGGCGGAGCTTTCGGTGTAGCTTTGATTTCAACTTTTGTAATCAGGCAAACAGATTTTCATCGCAGTACTTTAGTAGATCACCTCGATGTAAATAATCCTGATGTTCAGAATAAAATCACTCAAATGGCAGCGGGTATGAGAAGTAAAGGTTTTGATCTTGCAACGGCTCAGAATAAAGCTTATGCAATGCTGGATGGCGCAGTGATGAAACAGGCTACAGTACTATCTTACATGGATGTATTCCTTTGGGTGGGTATTATGTTCCTGGTTTGCGTTCCATTTGTTTTATTATTGGTAAAAACATCAAAGAAAAAGATTAACCTCGCTGAGGCAGCACACTAGAAATTAAATGTAATATATTTGTTAGTATGATAAATACTCAACAAAATATTGTAGACCTGGCGCGTGAATTTGGTAGAGCTATTAGTGAGATGCGCACCTATATGCGTCAAAACCTACAGGTGAAAATCAGGGAACATGGCGTTGATATTACATTTGAATTACTTGAAATATTAGGGTTTCTCTTTAGAAAAGATGGAGTAAATCAACAGGAAATAGCAGATGTTATTGTAAAGGATAAGTCGAGCATGACTTACCTGATCGATAACCTCGAAAAACGAGGAATGGTAGAACGAATAGAAGATCAAAACGATAGAAGAAGTAAACTAATCTATCTGACAGAAAAAGGTAAAATGCTGGAGAAAGAACTAAGCCCCTGGATTAGTGAAATGTATGAAAAAGCAACAACAGGATTAGAACAGACGAATTTGCAGATTGCACTGGCTCAGATACAGAAAATGAACGAAAATCTTAGGAAACAATGATGAAAACGTTGCTAGTACCTGTGGATCTGACTGCAGCATCCGACGAAACGGTACGCTTTACCACCGCCTGGAGTAAACAATATGATTATGAAAGAATCATACTGTTGAAGACTTTTTATGAAAATGTATTCAGCGATATTGTAATCTCTGCGGAATACGCACCAGTAGATGAAGCTTCTGTAAACAATAACCGTGAAGCTGCAAAAGCCAGACTGCAGGAACTGGCTGAAGAAATTGTTGCCGAACATAACCAGGTTCAGGTAACTATTGCCATTAGTGAAGATCCGATTCTAAGGGCTATTAATGAGATCATTCATACAGCCTCACCATCCATGATTGTTCTGGGCAGTAATAATACGGATGGACTTATTGCAAGAAATCTTATCAGCATCGCTAAAACAAGCCCGATTCGTGTATTGGTAGTTCCGGCAGGCTATTCTTTTCAACCTGTAAAGAAAGCATTGGTGCCTTTCGATTTTAAAGCTTTACAGGTATTGGGAAAATTGCAGAAAGTTGCCATCTCTCCCAACTGGCCTAAAGCACAATTACTCGCGCTGAATGTAAGTACTGATTCAAATCAGCAAACACCAGATGAACAAACCACTGCTGCAATTCATGAATATTTATCGGCTTTCCGCCATGAAATTCATTACAGCAAAGGAAACGATATTATTGAAAGTGTTACGGACTATACAAAAAGCAATGATGTTCAACTGGTGGTGGCATTACCAGGTAAGCATAGCTTCTTATATGCTCTAACCCATAAAAGTATCTCAGAAGCAATTACCAGGGCAGCTCAGGTACCAGTGCTTATTCTAAAGTAATTAATGCCAAATCCGTGAAGGATGAATCAAAAGTATTCTAGTTTCTATCAGAGTGCTTTTGATTCATCCTTTTCGTTTTATAGTAGTCATGAATTAATGCATTTGTTTATATTCCCCCATTGCATCTATGATTTAAAAATTATATCTTACTTCAAATTCCACGTCCTACCATGCGTTTCTTGTTACTTTCGGCATGCCTGCTCATCACATTGCAGGGAGCTGCCCAGGATATGGCTAATAAGGCCAATCAATTTATTAAGCTGCTTTCTAAAGCTCAGCAGGAAAAAGCCATTTACCCTTTCGATACGGCAGAAAGAGAGCGTTTTGCTTATGTGCCACTCGATAACAGAAAAGGTATTTCTGTCAATGAATTAAGTAAGGAGCAAAGAGAGAAGTTGATTGTGCTGCTCTCTACCGCGCTGAGCAATAATACAGTAAACAGGGTACAGGATATTATGCAGCTCGATAACGTGCTGAAAGAATTGGAAAACCGAAAGGCAGACGATCATTACCGTGATCCGGGTAAATATTTTATCACCATTTTTGGAACTCCTGAAAAAGGGAAGGTCTGGGGATGGAGATTTGAAGGTCACCATGTTGCTTTCAATTTTTCTTCTGAAAACAATAAACTGGTTGCAGGAACTCCCAGTTTCTTGGGTGCCAACCCGGCTGTTGTGCAGTCTGGCCCTCAAAAAGGGAAGGAGGTGCTGAAAGCTGAAACTGCCCAGGGATTTGCATTACTTGAAGCGCTTAATGCCGATGAATTGCAGAAAGCCCTGGTAAATACTGCTGCTCCTGCCGAAATCATTACCGGTGCTTCCCGGAAAGTTCAGCTAATTCAGCCAATGGGAATAAGATATAATGAACTGAGCAAAGCTGCCCAGGCTCAGCTGTATAGCTTAATCAGTTTGTACGTGAACAGATATACGAAATTGTTTGCTAATAGTATGCTTAAGGAAATTGAAGAAGCCGGAATGGAGAATTTATACTTTGCCTGGGCCGGAGATACTGGTCATACTCCGGGAAAGCCATACTACTACAGAATTCAAGGCCCTACCTTAATAATCGAATATGATAATACCCAGAATAACGCGAATCACGTACATACAGTAATCAGAGATTTAAAACGCGATTTTGGAGGTGATGAATTACTCGAACATTACAGAGCTGCGCACTAAAAATTAAATAATATCAAGTGTGCATTGAATTTCGGTATTATCAAGGTACTACGGTAGTATCAGGACAAAGCAAAATACTAGAGTATAACAATGGTATTAAATGCGAGTCGATTCGCGCATTAAAGATTCGATAATATAAATTCAATACGTTCGGCTATAGGAACTAACGGAAGCTCAATCACCCGATAGCCTAACTGCGTATAGAGCTGTTTCATCTGAATATAGGTATCTTCAGCTTCTGCAAATGACTGTTTACGTTCGTCATCCTGGTGATAGATTGCCTTCCATGGCGGAGTAATGAAAACATGCTGATTGTACCGGTTATCCATTGCAGTTTGCAGCATTAAATCAGAAACCGGTAAGGCACAAAGACGCAGGTAGCCAATGACGTCGGGAAATCCTCTGTCAAAAAATGTAGGAACGGCCGTGTCAGATGTTGTATAGGCTTCAAAATCTGCCTCCCACATTTTCATGGCAAAAGCATGTTGGTTTTCCCATGGCAAAGCATTCCCATTGCTGGCAAGTTGTTGCTGAATAATATTTCTGCCACTTTCCTGTATGGTCTTATATCCCATCTGATTTAGGGAATTTATTAAACTGGTTTTACCCATACCAGGACCTCCTGTTATTACATAACAATGCTGTTTCACCTGTGTGATCATTTTAATATAATAAGTCGTTTGGAAAATAACCTAGAGAAAGTGGTGTAAATTTAAGAAAAATGATTCAAATGATGCTGACTTTTACTAAAGTGTAATAATTATGCACTGAAGAGTAACGAAAGTATACCAAAATCAGAGTACCTTAGTATTATCCCCAACCAAACAAATATGTATGAAAATAAGATAAGGGTGATTGCCCCACTGTTTCTATTCTTTTTTCAGTTTACTTTCTTTTACGCAATGTTAGTACATGATTGGACATCAGCCTTTCATTGCCTTGCTGTTTCCTTCTTTCATTCCCTTACCTGCAGCGAGGGCGCACGATTATTGGTGTTTTCTATTCGCAGATATTATCCCGGAAACCGTAATATGACCAGGAGATTACCTCTTATGTTGTTGTATGGTCTTCCCCTAATGTTTGTAATAGCCGGATTGAATCACTTTTTTGCAATTGCAATTGAGTTCTATTATAAAGTTAAATGGGAGGATTATTTCTTTGTAGACGGGATCACAATTTTATGCTCTTTACTGGTAGTAGGTCTATACGAAGGACTATACTATATTTCTCAATGGAAAAATCTGTTCATCGAATCTGAACGACTAAAGAAGAGTAATTTAGATAGTCAATATAAATTCCTGAAAGACCAGATCAAACCACATTTTTTATTTAATAGTCTGAATACTTTAAGCTCGCTTATTAGCACCAATCCGGAGAAAGCAGAAGAATTTGTAGAAGAAATGGCGGCGGTATACCGTTATCTGTTAAAGAAAAACCGGAAAGAGCTTACTACTTTCAAAGAAGAAAGGATCTTCCTGGAGTCTTACCTGTTAATGCTTCGAACCCGGTTTGAAGATTCTCTGAGAGTAAATATTGCTGTGTCGGAAAGTAAGGAAGAATATTTATTGCCTCCCTTTGTCTTGCAAATTTTAATCGAAAATGCAGTTAAACACAATATTGTCTCAAAAGATAAACCATTGACTATTAATATTTATACAGATATTGAAGATAACCTGCATATCGAAAATACGCTGCAAAGGAAACAAAATCCGGAACCTTCAGACAAAACCGGGTTACAAAATCTTTTATCCAGATATCAATTAATAAATCATGAAAATCGATTGATGATCAGGGAGGAAGATGGGCTTTTTAAGGTAGTAATTCCTTTAATTCATATTAATAAATACGAAAATATAGTGGAATAGACAGGGAATTAAAACATTTTATACCTTCGTTACTAATGAACCCCAAGAGTTCAGCTAACTTAATGCTAACATGAATGCGCTAATTATTGAAGATGAATCGCTAGCCGCAGATCGCCTGGTTAAAATGTTATCAAAAGAAGATGATAACATCAATGTACTTGCGGTATTGGATACCGTAGAAAAATCTGTAGCCTATTTGCGTGATAATCCATTTCCGGATGTTATTTTCCTGGATATAGAATTAGGGGATGGTAAAAGCTTCGATATCTTCGAGGAGGTTACTGTAAACTCCCATATTATCTTCACTACGGCTTTCGATGAATATGCAATTAAAGCGTTTAAATATAATAGTATCGACTATCTCCTGAAGCCGCTAAAAAAAGCTGAGCTTGCAACTGCCATCCAAAAGTTCAAACATTACTTTGCTATGTCTGGAGCCAGTATCGATATGTCTACTATCATGAAAGCCTTAAGAGGGAAAGAATATAAGACCCGATTCCTAATAACAGCAGGCCCTAAACTCTATTCTGTAAATACTTCTGATGTAGCATTCGTCTATACCAAAGACAGACAACACTTCATTAAAACTTTTGCTGGCCTCGATTATACAATAGATAACAACCTCGACGAACTGGAGTCTCAGTTAAATCCAGAGCACTTCTTCAGGGTAAACCGTCAGTTTATTATCAACCATGGGGCTATTGATCAGGTTTTTGCCTGGTTTGATGGCAAACTTAAGCTTCAGGTAAATCCACCTGCCTATGAAGATATCATCATTAGCAGGCTGAGAGCTATGGATTTTAAAAAGTGGTTGGGTAAATAAATTCTGCACTTCATTCAGGTTTTTAGACATTTTACATTTCCTCCTAAATGATATACAACTGATTGTCGGAACTTCCGGGAATGATACCTCTTTTTGTTTTATTGCCAGGTGTTAGCACCTGGCTTTTGCGCAGCTGAAAAGAATTGGAGGATGGTCACCTTACCAGTCAACACTGGGTGGTGTATATTATAGTTATGCCTAATGAGTTGTTTAAAATATTAGAATAGAAAGCAAAACAGGACACTACAGGATGGTTTTTTCGATATAGACCTTTATATTGTTCTATTACGTTTAACCGTCACGTATGAAAAAGTACCTGTTGCCGATTATTCCACTTTGTAGTGCGATAAGTTTGAATGCCCAGAATTCAACTCAGGGTGTTATGAAATTTGAAAAGCAGATCATTTCTGCCGAGAGCTATGAATCTGTTGCCGTTTTTGATGTAAATAATGATGGAAAGTTAGATCTGGTTTCCGGAGCCTACTGGTATGAAGGGCCTGCCTTTTTTCGCAGACACTATATTGGGCCGGTAAAACAGTATGGCGAATATTGGGATGATTTTTCTACTATTCCCTTTGATGTAAATAATGATGGGAAAGTAGATATTATTACCGGTGGCTGGTTTGGCAAAACATTAGTATGGAAGGAAAATCCCGGCGGTGATAAGGAATGGAAAATCCATGAAATAGCTACCCCCGGCAATATTGAAACAACAAGGGCATTCGATCTGGATGGGGATGGGGTTGTTGAAATTATTCCCAATACCCCAAATGATCCACTGATTATTTATAAACATGATTCAACCAGTCAGACTTTTATCCCTATAAAAATTTCTGATCGTAAATCCGGCCATGGCCTGGGATTTGGCGATATTAACGGGGATGGGAGAACGGACATTGTTGTTCCGGAGGGATGGTTTGAAGCTCCTAAAAAGCCATTTGAAGAGAAATGGACCTTTCATGCAGCCTTTAACCTGGGTACAGTAAGTGTACCGGTTATTGTGGCCGACGTTAATAATGATGGGTTGAATGATCTGATTGTAGGGCAGGGCCATGATTATGGGCTCGATTGGTATGAACAGCGTAAAAATAACAAAACCGGTAACAGTAGTTGGATCAGACATGCAATAGACCCCTATAACTCTCAATACCATACGATGTTATGGGAGGATATCGATAATGACGGAGCTCCGGAGCTAATCACCGGAAAACGATACAGGGCACATAACGACCATGATCCGGGATCAGCAGATTTATGCGGTATTTATTATTTTAAATGGAATAAGGAGAGTTTTAGTAAACAGATTGTTAGCTATGGAACTAAAGGAGTGGGGCTTTATTTTGTAACAGCAGATCTTACTGGTTCCGGACGAAAAGATATTATTGTCGCAGGAAAGGATGGGCTATGTGTCTTTTATAATAAAGGAAATCGTTGAGCTAATGCGATAATAGCCAGGTTTCAATAGCGGTTCCTATCTCAATCAACTGGGGCGTCTCATTGTCTTTTCCTTCTTCAAACCAATGAGAGGCCCCCTCATCATCTTCTTTTTTAATAAGATGAATTGTCTTTTCCGGTAGCCTAACTCTAAAGGTATTTGTTTCTAGCTGGAGTACTTCAATTTCATTTCCATCTATATCTATTGTAAACTGGCTCATATAACTGTTTTTTAACCAGTTGTCACAATCATTATGCCTGTATCATTTATTGATGGGTTGGTTGGAGCTTTTTTTGTTTCTTCGCATTTAAGTCCTCTTTGTCCTGGATTTTTTGTTTAATCAAACAGTGGAGTATGATTATTAAAGAGTTACCCGTTGTCATTGAAACGCCAAAAGGCAGTAGCGAGAAATATGATTTTGACCCAATATCAAAATTCTTTGCATTAAGTAAGACTTTACCATCAGGGATGGTATTCCCATACGATTTCGGGTTTATTTTAGGAACCAGGGGAGAAGATGGAGATCCCTTGGAAGTAATGGTTATTTCTGAGTTTAAAACTTTTCCAGGCTGCATGATTAAATGTCGACTTTTAGGTGCCATTAAAGCTCAGCAAAAAGAAAAAGATGGGGTAACGTCCAGGAATGACAGATATATTGCAGTTCCTGTTCAATCTAAAATATATAAAGGGATAGATGCAATATCATCTCAGTTGATCCGTGAACTGGAGCAGTTTTTTATTTCCTACAACGAAGCCGAAGGACGGGAGTTTATCCCATTAGGGTATATGGAAGCCGCACCTGCATATGAGCAGATCAAATTCCCTGAAAAGTAAAAATAGTGGCCAACTGATGCTGGTTAGGTATTTTAATACGTTGATCCTTATCCGTTGGGGGAGATAAGAAGTGTCAATCAGACCCCTTATTCTTTCAGCCTGGGGCATAAAGGAAATAGCCTATTTCTGGAAAAAGCGATGACTTGTAAAAGACAAACCTGTTTTGTTTCCGGAGGATGGAACAGTATGCAGAAAGTTTGCCTCAATTATCCCGGACTTATAGAAAGCTGCAAAAAGATTAATAAAAGGAAAACCTACAAAATATACCTGGAAACAAATGGAAAGAATAAGTTTTGTGAAGAAAAATCAGATCAACTAAATTTTATGGAATAATTCTGGTGTTTATATTTCTGATAGCAATTATTTATGGCCCTAATAACACCAATTCAAATTAATTGCACAAATTCAAATAGCAGGTTGTGCATTTTTTTACTCATTTTTTGTGTTGTTTGTGGAAATTATAAGTAACATATAGATTGGATTTATCAACCGTGTGCTGTAAAGTCTAGATTTTTTTACAATGATTAATGCTCCATTTCAGGGTACTTTAGGGCAATCTCCAGAAACAGTAATTAATTTTTTACAAGGAGGCGGGGAAGCTGGAAAGATTATCCGCTCTATAAACTGGAACCTCACCAATCTGGGCTGCCCCGATCAATGGCCCGTTAACCTTCAGACCTGCATTCGTATTATGCTTTCTGCTCCTCAGCCCATTCTGATCTGGTGGAGCGATAAGGGTATTACTTTCTATAATGATGCGTGTATTCCTTTCCTGGCCGATAAACACCCTTTTGCTATGGGCCAGCCCGTTTCTGCCGGATGGAAAGAGGAGTGGCCCGACTTACAACCAGGAATTAATCAATTGCTGGAGTCTGAACCCCTGACTGCTCCATTACTCGAACTATGGTATAAAGACAAAGGGTATCAGTTTTTTGGTAATGCAGTAACAGGGGGCACTGATAAGGAATGTGGTATTATGTCGATAGGCTCGCCTATTGAAAAGAAAGAGCTGTATTTCGATAAAACCGATATTACCGCTTTCTCCAGGCAGGTACTGCTACAGTTCGATAAAATTATTAAAGACGCCAGGCTTACCCTCATTATTGATCTGAACCAGATTTCCTCTGATGTTTATATCAATCGGGAAATGTGGGAGCAGATGATGCTAACACTACTGACTAACGCAGTTAAATATACGCAGACCGGCGCCATTGCTGTAAGATTAACTGAAGAAGATGGCAGGTTCTGCTTTTCTGTTCAGGATTCAGGTGTAGGGATGACCGGCCAGCTGATTTCGGCTATACGAAAAAGTTTTGATGCAACCGGTATTCAGCAAACAGGATTGCAGCGATTGAATGATATTGTGCAGTTACATAACGGGGAGATTCAGATAAATAGTCGTTTAGGGGAAGGAAGTATATTCAGCGTTTATATCCCCCTCGGGAAATATCATCTACCTAAAGAAAAATTAAGAAATACCAGTATCCAAACTTATTTTCCTAACAATGAGGCCTTCGCTTATGCTGCTTCAAATGTTGGGGTATTTGTAGAAAGGTTGAAAGATGCTCACGGAGGATTATATTATCGTCAATTGCTCGACTGCCTTCCTGCCGCAGTTTATACCTGCGATAAAGAGGGGAGAATACTTACCTATAATAAAGCGGCAGTTGATCTTTGGGGTAGAGCGCCCAAACCTGGCGTAGATAAATGGTGTGGTTCCTGGAAAATTTTTCAGCCCGACAGAGTTACTCCTTTAATGCTGGATGATTGCCCCATGGCACTGGCAATAAAAGAACAACGACCTGTCAGAGGAGAAGTAATCGTAGTAGAGCGACCAGATGGCAGCCGGCGGACTATTCAGCCATATCCTAATCCTCTTTTCGATCTTGCCGGAAATTTGTATGGAGCTGTAAATATGCTTGTTGATATAACCGATCAAAAAAGCATTGAAGAACAGGAATCCCGTTTAGCCGCTATCGTAGAATCGAGTGATGACGCAATTGTCAGTAAAGATCTGAATGGCATCATCACCACTTGGAACCCTGCAGCGGAGCAGCTTTTCGGGTATAGCGCCGAAGAAATGATAGGAACCAGTATTAAAAGAATAATTCCATTTGAAAAACTGGATGAAGAAATTGAGATTATCATTCAAATTAAAGCCGGAAGGAAAGTTGATCACTTTCAAACTAAAAGGATCAGAAAGGATGGAGAAGTATTGGATATTTCCTTAACAATATCACCAATTAAGGATATGAAAGGAAATATTATCGGGGCCTCAAAAATTGCCAGAGATATTACTCAACAATTACGTTTATTCACTGCCCTGCAGGAAAGTGAAGCTAAATATATGCAACTGGCCTTTAAGCTGGAAGCAATGGTGGAACTACGTACAAAAGAATTGGTGGAAGCAAATCTCTACCTGGAAAAATCGAACCAGGAGCTGGAACAATTTGCCTATGTAACCAGCCATGATCTTCAGGAACCTTTACGCAAGATCATGACGTTTGCCGGAATTCTGTTTAATGTAAATAAGGAATTGCTTTCTGATACTTCTAAAATGTATCTCGAGAAAGTGATGCTGAGTGCCAGGAGAATGTCTCAGCTCATTAATGAGTTGCTCGATTATTCCCGATTGGTGCATGTACGGGATCCGTTTGTTGAAACCGATTTAAATGAAATTCTGAAGAATGTACTGACCGACTTCGAGGTAACGATTAGTCAGGATGCTATTAATGTAGTAATTGATCCGTTACCTACCCTAATGGTAAGTCCATTGCAAATGAACCAGTTATTTCATAATCTGATTGGTAATGCATTGAAATTCAAATCGTCAGACCGCACACCTGAAGTAAAGGTTACAAGTCGCCCATGTACTTTAGATGAAATTAGATTTTTCCCGGATCTCGATGTTTCCCAGCAATATTATTTGCTTTCCATTACAGACAATGGAATTGGTTTCGATCAGGTGTATGCAGAAAAGATCTTTCAAATCTTTCAACGGCTAAATGATCGCAGTGCATTTGACGGAACAGGAATAGGCCTTGCACTTTGCAGAAAGATTGTATTAAACCACAAAGGAGTTATATATGCAAATAGTATTGTAAATGAAGGCGCAAGTTTTCATGTTATATTACCTGTTGTATAATATTTTTTAGGATCAATTCCTTGATGTAATTTTGTATTGCTTACACACTTGAGTAGAGGTTTTTTTAAACCATCTATATGCCGATATAAATTCCAGCAAATCTATCCTGCAATGAATGAAAAAATAGCCTGCTTGTTAATTGACGCGGATCGCGACCGTCGTAACCAGTTTTTTATGGCATTAGATCTTCTTGGTAATAGTAAAGCATGTATTTGCCAGGACAATTTAGAATCGGCCATCGAGTACCTGAAAACCCATCAGGATTCTTTTACCCCCGATTATATCTTCCTCGATGCCGAAGCCAATCAAACTACTTTAGTACCGTCGTTTCCTTCAGCTTTAAAAACTAATGTACCAGTTATTTGGTATTCAGGCTCTTATCATTCATCCTGTGAAATTTCACTTAAACAGGAAGGCTGGGCAGCAGGGTTAACTAAACAAAGTAACTTATTGCAGCTAAAGGCTAATTTAAAAACTCTTTTCGGGCAGGATCTTAGTATTAAAGTGCTTAATCCCTCCAAGCCAATACTCAGACTGGTGAAATATGAACCTACTTACGAGCAGGTGCCAGTTAGCGTGAATTCGTAAAATTGACCAGTTTTTGATTTTGTGACTTCGTTCCTACAGTTAATTTAGGAATGAAGCGCGATGCTATTAATTTGGGTGATAGATTTCTTGAATTTTAGATATCTGATTTTTGATTTATTTCTTTTATGGTAGGTAGGGTGTGGGCTATTAAGTTAAGGGAAATAGGCCCCGGTTTAATTATCTTTAAGTAATTGATGAATTTCCTTTACCGTAGACTGGGCAGGGGGTAAACCCTGCCGCTACAGGGTTTCAGCGAATTACAGTTTCTATATTGTAGAATTGTTCCTTTACAGAATTGAAATTAGTAGATCGACATTTAACATGAAATATATCTACCAGAAGAAAACATCATTTTGATTAAACTCTGTAGGGGCGGGGCTTGCCCCCGCCCTGCCTACGATAAAGGAAATCAATCCTTTAAATTGGATTCAATATTCAATTAACTTCCTCTAAACTTAATAGCATTTTGCATTTACGTTAGAAGAAATTTATCAATCACAGTTGAGTTAATTCAACCCTTGGTTTTGTCCTATTTATCTATCTATTCTTTTCTCCAAACCGACAATCCAAACCCCGCTACTACCAGTGCCATAATGCCAATCGAGGCTATTCCACTGATTTTCCTGGCAGTAAAGAATGTCTTTGGTTTGAACTTAAACAGGATTTCATGCTGTCCTGCCGGAATTTTTAACCCCCGTAGTGCATAGTTAACTCTGAGAATCGGGGTTGATTTTCCATCAATATAGGCGTTCCAACCTGCCGGGTAATAAATATCAGAGAAGACGCCTAATCCTTCCTGCTGGTTTTGAGATTTAAAGCTCAGTTGATTTAAGCTATACTCCGTTAAGGTAATCTTTGAACTGCTATCTGCATACGGTGAAAAATCGCCAACCGTAGATTTGAAGCGCTGATCTATAACCACTGTATCTGCCGGATTGAAGTGATCCAGTGCACTCATCTCTGAATTGGCATCCGGAACCCAGTTAATGCCTTTAATAAACCATGCATTACCCAGGGCTTCAGGGTTCCGTTGTGCCACCGGTTGACCCGTTTTATTATCCTGTACTATAAAGTATCTGGTATTTAGCATGTTGTATACAGCCATGTTGTTTTTAGATAACTGATGCTGAATCAGGTCTTCATATATCCAGAGTTTGGCAGGGCTCTGTCCGCCTACCGATTTATGGAAATAAGAGGTGTTTGCATCAAGCCACGGATTGGTTGTTACATTCAAAACCCGGTAATATGGATCTTTATCCTGTAAGATTTGCTGGTCGGCAGCCGATGGAGTGATATATTTATTTACCTGTAAGTCTTCTGAAAAATTGCTTTCATTCATATACTGCTTACCAATAGTAAATAAATCTGCCACTATCAATAGGGCTACAATTCCGGTAGCGTAGCTGACTTTCAGTTTACCTTTTAAAGCATACCAGATAGGGATTACCGATAAGAGCAGATAGATAAAGGCTCTGAGTCCATCGTTCGATAATGCAGCGGCCCGGTCTTGTCGGATGGCGCCCATGAGTCTTGCTGCATTTACTTCTCCGCCTAACATTTGGGCATACCTGTTCATCAACGCCGGATCACCCGGGCCGGTGAAGCGATAAAGCATAGAGCCTCCGAAGGCAATAAGACCAATGAGTATAGTGGTAACTATAGTTGCAATTTTTAGATGTTGCAGGAGGAATTTCTTTTCCTTATTGCCGTAAAGAATTTCCTGCAATCCCATTACCGCCAGGGTTACCATGGTAAGTTGAGGTATTACCAGGGCCATGGTTGGAGTACGGAATTTATTATATAGCGGAAGGTGGTTGAACAGGAAGTTATTTAATCCTGGCAGGTTATAGCCCCAGCTTAAAACAATACCAATTAGTGTAGCTGCAAGCAGCCACCATTTATGCCAGCTGTCAACAATAAATAGAGCAAGTATAAACAGGAAACAGATTATTACCCCTATGTATACAGGGCCGGAGGTAAAAGGCAAGCCACCCCAATATAGTTGCCATGTTCCGTTGTTCATGGCATTTTCGGCCTGTACCTGGGGAACTCCAATGTCTATTAACGTTTTGTACGTATTGGAAGAGGTTGATAATTTTTCATTGGTAGAACCACCCAATAAATGAGGAAGTAATAAGGTGAATGTTTCTCCCTGTCCGTAGCTCCACTGGAAAGCATAATTTATATCCAGTCCTTTGCTGCCAGTTGATGGATTGTCGGATTTCAGTTCTGAATGGCTTCCTCTGATGGTATATGGGGTATATTCATTCATCACCATCAGATTATCCATTGCAGGTATGGCTGCCAATACGGCTGCGATGATGAGGGTACCAGTTGCTTTTGCGAATGGTAATAATGTTTTTTCCTGGAATGCATTTACCAATCCTGCAATAAACAGGCAAACGCCTATGATGAGGGTATAATAAACGATTTGTGGGTGATTATTATAAATGAGTAGTGCAGTGGCCAGGAGGGTTAATGATCCACCAAGGAGATATTTACCTCTGTAGGTTAATATTATTCCTGCCAGTACAGGAGCCATATATGCCATGCTCATTACTTTGGTAATATGACCGGCATCTATACTTATAATGGTAAATGTTGCCAATCCGTATGCTACTGCCCCTGCAATTCTGATCCAGTATTTACATCCTATCACACAACATAATAAGTACATGCCTATCATCAACAAATAAAACATATCTACCGGGTTGGGAAGAAAGAGCGTCATTGCTTTATTCACCAGGCCTAACTTATTGGCAGACGGGCCGGAGTAGAAGATGTAGGTTGGCATACCACCAAACATACTATTACTCCATAATGGAAGATCTCCGGTTTTTTCATAGTAGTCGAGCGCTTCCTTCTGCATGCCTTTGTAGTGCATCATATCTGATTGGAACAGTGATTTTCCTTCCAGAACCGGGCTGCAAAGTCCAAATGAAATTCCTATAAAAATTAGGATGGCTAACAGGTGTGGCATTAAAGCTTTATACCAAACAGGCTTCATATTTTGCTGATTTTCTTATATTTTTATTTTTTAGTTTGAATTTAAATTGATAGGTACTTCCACTGTTCTGAAGCCTTCATCATTAGGATCGAAATCTAAATAAAACAAACTATCATTCCGCATAAATACCCTTTTTTCAATTTCACTCAGTGGAATATAATCACCACCTGTTGGAATCAAAAAGGTCTTAAACAAAGGTTGCCAGTTTCCGGTACCGAAGGTCCAGGTACTCATGCGATAAGTATTTCCATTTTCAGATGCCTGATAGGTACTCAATTCATCTTTCCCATCTTTATTCAAATCGCCTTCGTTGATAAGAATAGCTTCACAGCAACCTATCTTAATGCCGGATAAGGATGTATCAGAAAAGAAAACAGTGTATTCATCCGGAACCCCGTCTTCCACCGGGTTACCATACCCTTGTTTGGTAAGCTTCATCCAGGCGGAATCTATTTTCCCATCACCATTGAAATCTCCGGTTATAGTATCAGATACATAAGTGCGGATGTCTTCCTCCGGGGTTGCAACAGAATCGGTAACAGCTGGATTTTGAACTACGGAAACAGAATCTTTTACCTGGGTATTAGTGGGTACTGTACTACATCCTGTCAACACTACTCCTATTATTATCAGACTTTTTTTCATATAGCTTGGCATGAAGAGCGTAAATATAACAGTTTAATTGCATCTCTTCTTTCCATCCTAAATAATTTCTATCTTTCTGGCATGAGACGACAGACAGGCTTTTTAATCGGTACCTTGTTGGTGGTCACCGGAGTAGTAAAAGGACAACAGGATACATCTCAATTACTCAAAGAGGTAGTAGTTCAATCTTATTATTCAAGGGCATCTTTACAACGTGTGCCAACTGCCGTGAGTATTCTCACGCCGGCAGATTTACAATTGCAGCAAGGACCTTCTCTATTACCCGCTATGAATACAGTTCCGGGAGTACGAATGGAGGAAAGATCACCTGGTAGTTACAGATTATCTATCAGAGGTAGCCTGTTACGGTCTCCATTCGGGATTAGGAACGTTCGTATATATGCTGATGATATTCCTTTGACTGACGCTACCGGTAATACCTATCTTAACTTGGTAGATCAGAATGCAGTGAATGCCGTTGAAATCCTGAAAGGACCAGATGGAAGTATGTTTGGTGCCAACTCTGGCGGGATTGTAAGATTATCATTAGCACCTTTACCGGCAGATACACATCATGTTCAGTTAAACCTGCAGGGCGGAAGCTACGGGCTTTTTCATGGAAGCCTCAATTTTCAGCAACAATGGAACAACTATCAATTACAGGTTTTTCAGGGCTATCAAAGAGCCGACGGATATCGTCAGAATACTAATATGAAACGTTCCTATACTCAAACTACCCAACGTTGGGAGTATAGGCCGGGATATACCCTTAAACTACTGGCATTTTATTCGGACTTGTCGTATCTGACACCAGGAGGTTTAACTCTTGCACAAAGTCAGGCCAATCCAAAACAAGCCCGGCCAAGTACCCCAACCATTCCAGGTGCCGTGGGTCAGAAAGCAGGTATTTATAACCGTACTTTCCAGGGAGGTTTGGTGCATGAAGCTCAGTTTACCCCTCGTTTAAAGCATGTATTGGCTGTTTTTGGGGAAACCACACATTTCGAGAATCCATTTATTACGAAATATGAAGTGCGGGATGAGAATACGGCGGGAGTGAGAACCTACCTGCAATGGGAAAACGATCCGCATCGTAATAGCCTGGTTCAATGGAAATGGTTGAATGGACTGGAATGGCAGGAAACAACCACCGATGCCATTGAATATGGAAATCGCCAGGGAGTCAGAGATACCATTCAAAGAGCTTATAAATTAACAGCCGATCAGCATTTCTTCTTTACCCGTTTTCAGGCTATGGCTAATGGTTTCACTTTTGAAGCTGCCGGCAGTCTGAACTATTTCAGGTATTTCTACCATAGCGGTAATCAAACGAAAGTTCGTTTTACTCCTCAGCTGATGCCGCGTATTTCATTGTCATACCTGTTTGCACCGCAGATAACAGGCCGACTTACCGTGAGCCGTGGTTATTCTCCTCCAACTACCGAAGAGATTTCCGCAGTAGCCAGCAAAGACGTAGAGCCTGAGAGCGGATGGAACTATGAAGCCGGAATCAGGGCAGCTACCAGAACTGGCCGTGCATCCATTGATATGGCTTTCTTTTATTACAGAATGCAGAATGCAATAGTCAGGAGAGTGGATAGCCTTGGTAACGACTATTATGTAAATGCCGGTGGAGTTAAGCAAAAAGGAATAGAAGTACAGGGTACGTTCTGGATAATAAGACCCGGAGGGCACTCATTGCTACGTGGTCTGAAGTGGACAGAAGGCTATACCTACAGTCATTTCCGCTTTAGCGATTATATCATAGGCCAGAAGAATTATTCCGGCAACCGGGTAACAGGTGTTCCTCAGAATGTATTGGTAAGTGGTTTATTGTTTAATCTGCCTTCCCGTTTATCCGTTTATGTTCAGCATACTTATACCAGTCGACTTCCACTGGATGACGGTAGTACTTTTTTTGCTGATAGTTACCACTTATTGCAGGCTAATATCAACTGGCAGTTACCACTCCGGATGCGTTATCCTGTTTCAGTGTATGCCGGAGCGTATAATTTGTTAAATACGAATTACAGTCTGGGTAATGACCTGAATGCAGTAGGAAACAGGTTTTATAATCCAGCTCCTGGCAGAAATTATTTCGGAGGCCTTACTATGCGATTTTAAATCAGTGATAGTGGAATGAATTGACCGTTATGAGAACACATCTCCACTCTTAATATCAAACTAAAAAAAATTAAACAAAAGCAGGTCGATTGGCATTGGCTGGTCGACCTACTTTTTTTCTCCTTCCCAACCGGGTTCTTGCCCTATAATCTACTATTTATGCCCAGGTTTATGGGTGGTATTTAACAAAAGCGGCACAGATTTGTAATTAGTGTAAGCATTTGCACTAAGATGAATTCTACTAACGGAAAATCGGAAAAACCACTAATAACCGGGAAAATCGACAGCTTTTTCCTTCATTTCTACAATATTTTCAATTTTATACGCCGTCTGTTCCGGGAGGCCGTGCGTCCTCCTATTGAATGGGGCGAATTTATCAATCAATGTTACCAGGTAGGATATAAATCATTGGCATTGGTTACCGTTACGGGATTTATTACCGGAGTAGTATTTACTGAACAATCGCGTCCTACTTTATCAGAGTTTGGAGTTACGGCCTGGCTACCGTCCCTGGTAGCTATAGCAGTGGTAAGGGCATTGGCTCCATTGATTGCAGCTCTGATCTGCGCCGGTAAAGTAGGATCGAGTATCGGAGCTGAACTGGCATCCATGAAAGTAACCGAACAAATAGACGCAATGGAAGTTTCCGCTATTAACCCATTCAGATACCTGGTTGTAACCAGGGTTATAGCCATGACCGTTTGTTTGCCTATCCTCATGTTCTACAATGCCCTAATTGGCTGTATGGGCTCCTATTTTGATGTACATGCGCATGAACAAACCAGTTTGGTCGCTTTCTTTGATAATGCATTTACACAGATTACATTCCTTGATTATACAACAGCTTTAACCAAATCAATAGTTTACGGATTTACGATTGGTGTAGTAAGCTGTTACCAGGGCTTTCATGCTACCCAGGGCACACTGGGTGTAGGAAAGGCAGCAAACATTTCGGTGGTAATTTCCATGTTTTTAATCTTCATAGAAGAGGTAATTATTGTTCACATCTTCAATTCAATCCGATAACTTATGACAGACAGTAAACATCATATCTTCAAGGAAAATGAAGTTATCAGGATCCGGGATTTGTATAAATCGTTCGGCGATAAACACGTATTAACAGGGATAGATCTGGATCTGTACCAGGGCGAAAATCTCGCAGTGTTGGGTAGATCAGGAACAGGAAAATCTGTACTTATTAAAATAATAATTGGCCTGTTACAACAAGACTCGGGCACAGTTACAGTTTTAGGAGAAGATGTGAATAGTTTGAGTTATCCCGATCTCAGGGCACTGAGATTGAAAGTCGGTTTTTCTTTTCAAAGTAGTGCCTTATACGATAGTATGACGGTGAGAGAAAATCTGGCCTTTCCTCTGAAGCGGAATAACAAAAGTATGAGCAGAGGACAGATAGAGAAAACTGTAAGTATTGTATTGGATGCAATAGGTCTGCCGGAGACGATTGATCAATATCCGGCAGAATTATCAGGTGGACAAAAAAAGAGGATTGGGATAGGGCGTACATTAATATTAAGACCTGAAATAATGCTGTATGACGAGCCCACCTCAGGGTTAGATCCTATTACCAGTACAGAGTTGAATAACCTAATTGTGAGTGTTCGTGAAAGATTTAATACCAGTTCAATAGTGATCACCCATGATCTGACCTGTGCTAAAACGGTGGCAGATCGGGTGGCAGTTATGGATGATGGAAACTTTATTGCCATTGGCACCTTCGATGAGGTGTTCAGTGCCCAGAAAGGACTTGTTAAGAGTTTTTACGACTATAATTTTATTCAATAAGCTATGGAAGAAATTGGAAAAAGACGAGCCGTTATCGTTGGAGTCTTCGTATTTCTCGGGCTGGTGATTTTTATTGCAGCTGTATTCATGATGGGAAAAAAAACACAGTTATTCAGCAATAACTTGCATGTTAGTGCTGTGTTTAAAGATGTAAAAGGATTAGCGGCCGGTAGAAATGTACAATATTCAGGTGTTAAAGTAGGTACTGTAAAGAAAATACGTTTCCTACGCGCGAATGAAATACAGGTAGATATGAATATTGATAGAAGTGCGACACCATACCTGCATAAAGATGTAGTGGCTACCGTTAGCTCAGAAGGACTTATGGGGAATAAGATGATTCAACTGACCGGCGGTTCCACCAACATGCCATTAATTGAAGACGGTGATACGCTTAATGTAGGAAGCGGGCTAAGTACAGATGAAATTATGTCGACTCTCCAAACGAACAACAAAAGTCTTGTAACGATTACGGATAATCTAAAAGTAATCACTAAAAGAATGGTAGATGGACAAGGCTCCATGGGAAAGATTTTGACGGACGATGCAGTATATGATAATCTCAATAGCGCAGTAGCCGGATTAAAAGTAACGGCAACGAATACTCAGCGATTAACAGATGCCTTGGCCTTATATGCTTCCAAACTGCATACTAAAGGCGCTCTTGCTAACGACCTGGTTACAGATACCACCATTTTCGCGAATCTGAGACGAGCAAGTAATGATATTAATACCATGGTTGAACAGGCCAACATTGCAGTTGCTGAGTTGCAGGCTGCCAGCGAAGGGGTCAGAACAGGATTGGCAGATCAACAGGCAACTGCCGGGATGATCTTACATGATACTCTTTTTGCCGATGCATTGAAAGCCACCATGCTGAATTTACAGGCCAGTACAGAAAAACTGGATACCAATATGCTGGCATTAAGAAGCAATTTCTTTTTCCGGGGCTTCTTCCGCCGCCAGGCCGAAAGAGAGCAAAAAGAGCAGAAAGCAAGAGAGAAGGCAGCACGCAAGGCCGCCAGGAAAGCTAGACGTTAGTTGTTTAGGTTTACAAACAACTAACGCCTGAATATTATGGTTGAATGTTATCCTTAAATCCGGTAGATACATGAGAGCCATCGCAAAATGGTTTATTGTTGGAAGCTCCACATCTGCACAGCGTAACACGGTTTCTGACTTCATAAGGCACTCCATCTGCATCAATTACCTCAATACCCCCCTGTAGCCATAATGGGCCACTGGACCCTTTAGCCGGGTCTTCTACCACTCCGATTTCAGGAGATAATAAGGGTTCTATAGGCTTTTTAGTTTCTCTATCCCAGGCAACTAACCTGCCGGAAGGACATTCGCCTACCTGTTTTATAAATTGTTCCCTGGTCCGGGGCGAATCTGTATCATTCACCATACTCCATACCTGCCCGTTAGGATCGCAATACCTGGCAAATGCGCATAGCTTCTGCACATCTGTTAAAAGTGCTGTTGGCCCCTCCAGTAATTCGGCATCATCTATATAGTCGGTATGCCCGGCTGTTTCAGTACCATCAAAGTTGATCTTCTTATGGGTATCGTCGCAGAATGGTTTCTTATTTGAATGACCACATCTGCACAGATAAAATGGCTGGCTGTTGGGAGTGAAGGTTTTTCCGGGAATCCATTTTACAGATTCGCTATGCAGGTTGGTACCAATTGTTTCCATACGAACAGGAACTACTCCTACAACTTCGTATGGCCCATTCAGGGTAACTTTTACTTGAAGGCCGGGAACTGGTTTCATTGTTTTGCTTTTTTTAGCAAAAAACAACTAATTCCCTGGTTTGTTTGAACTACCGTAATAAAAAAGGGTAGGACAAGCCTACCCTCCGTGGTTTCACTGTTCCTAAAAAATTAAAACCAACTATTTTTCTCTTATCAGAAATACCCTTTTTATTCTTATCGTTTGTTCGGTAGGGTTAGAGAAAGTGCCTACCAACCCTGCAGTTACTTCAGTATCGGTTTCTAATGTAAATGTTGCATTAATAGAGGTGGTGTTTTTATTTACAATCCTACCTGCATTTAATGCAGTATTTATATTTTCAATATTCGGTAACTGTTTACCAGCTGCTATTGTGAGCCAGGTATTCTCCAATGTGCCATCTATATTTGATATATCTGCTCCAAATCTGTAACTACCGGCAGGCAAGGTGAAGGTCTGGTATATTTTCCCATTGTTGATGGGTCCATTTCCCCAGATCCATAGGGTCATACGTCCCTGGCCGTCGATATTATCGTAGGTGCCATTTTTCTCTGCTTCGGCATTGTATTGCCAATCTTTTAGCTGTCCGAAACGGCCCCCGAAAGGTTTTGAATTATCCAATTCAAAAGGATTTCCCGGGTTGCGGATATACTGGCTGGTTACATCGTATTTGATATAATTGGTTTCAAATACAGTGTGAAAAGTATCAACCGCCAATGTATCTGGCAGATAGAGGGTGCGACATTGATAGGGGGTAAGGGGAAGATAATCAGGTAAGATTATCTTCTGGTCCTTACCGATTGACTTAATCACGGTATCATGCAGGTTATTGTCGGTTGTTGTGTACTTGATTTGCATGGCTACTATACCGCCGGTGGTATCAATATCAGCAAGCGATATCTCCGCATCCGCACCTTTAAAATCTGATCCTGTAATAGCTCTGCTGAGTAATGCATCTTCATATAAACTGCCAAATACAAAGCCGGATGCTTCGGTTCGTACAGAGATGTTATTATCTACATCAAAATTATAGACCTCAAAAGTATAATTTCTTTCTTCCAGGTTGTTCACAAAACAGCGAATAGTGTCTATACCTTCTCCGCGTTTAATATTTACAATCATGGAATCTTTACGGTTATCCCAGTACACAATTGCCCGGTTGATTTTAGGATCGGCAAACAGCAGCCAGGTAAGCTGTACTCTGTTTCTACCGGGATGTACCTGCAGGGAGTCGGCCTTCCCGGTATATCTGATCTCACCGTTTCCCAGGTACTTTTTATAATCGTCTTGTTTTCTACATGCCAGCACTATCAGTAAGAGGCTTAACACGTAAAAAAGTTTATATGTATTACGCATATTGAATGAATTGTAGATGATCATTATTGGTCGTTCCCCCAAAATTTCATATCCTGAATATTGGCTGCATAGCCGCCATCGGTCCAGGTACGCAGAATTTTAACCCTGATATATCTGACCTTCGGTGCATTTAAAGGCACATCCATCTGTTCTCCGGCGGCAGCGGCGTCTTTATCGGCCTGGTTTACCTGTCCGACCGGTAAGCCTGATGGCTTCACAACTGTATGTTCGATTAATTTTGTCCAGCTGCCCCAGCTGCCATCCGATGCGGGGTTGGTTGATCCCCAGATTTCAAATTGCCGGACATTATTTTGCAGATAGATCCATTCATTAGGTCGTTGCCATAACCCAATACGACTTAGTTGAGCAGTCACCCCCAGGTCGAAGGTGATCCACATTGGCATACCAGTCAGTTTATCTGCCGAGTGCCACAATGCATTGTTCCAGATATTGGAAATAGGAAGGCCCCAGCCATAATCTACATCTCCCGGCAGTTTTACTTCCCTGAACTTGGTTTTATCCAGCAGTTTTTCGTATAGGGGTGTTAGTTCTACTGTCAGCGTATCAGACTGATTACCCCATCTGTCGCGAATGTAGAAGCCAAATTTCCGCTTTTCTGCCGCATAGCCTCTGAGGCTATAGCTATCACTCTCGCGGTTGGTGTAATGGACATCGGCAGTTCCGTAGATTCCCGAAGAATCGTTGGATAAGGCAACAATGGCAATATCAGCTTTACTTTCGTTGTTAAAAGCAATATTCACTCCTCCGAAATCGGCTCTGATTTTTAAAGTACGGGCTACCAGCAAAACGGGTGGAGACAGAGGCTTCACTACTGTAGTTACAGCATCTGATTGTGCTTCTCCTCTTGTAACTGCATATAGTGTAATGGTATGTTCTGTTGTATCTCCAAATCCGTCTGTTATCAGGAAATTGTTATAGTAGGAGGATCTGATCTCTCTTGTTTCGTTATTCCTGATTTTATAAAGTGCCTTGACATATAAAACATCTTTATTATCAGGGAGGGTATAGGTGATTCTGGCTGCACCGGGAAGACTGGTAACACTAACGTTTTTAATCACGTCAGGTTTATCGCCAGGTGCATTTACAGGAGTATGTTCTTCCTTTTTGCAACCGGCAAATAGTATGCATGTATATAGTAGCAGTAATGACTGTTTTTTCATCATGATTAGGTTTAAAGTGAGCAATTACCAACCAGGGTTTTGCACCAGCTTAGGATTGTTTAACAAATCCCATGAACTTAGTGGCCAGAAATAGTTTTTAGTCTGAAAGCTTTGTCTGGCTCTGGTTCTGATACGATAATAGAATACCGGATCAGGTTGATCTATATCCCATCCTCTAACCGGTTTGTTTAACTCCTCTATACATTTCTTCCATCGGCGCAGATCCCAGAATCTGCTTCCTTCCATTGCCAGTTCGATTAGCCTTTCCTGTTGGATGATCTGACGTAGTCCTTCTTTGGTATTATACTTACCGGGATTTTTGGAGTATTTCGACCAGGAAGCCTGTACACCTTCGAGGCCCGCACGGTCTCTGACTTTATCTATGTATACGAATGTTTCCGGTGCCGGTCCATTTTGCTCGTTTAAAGCTTCTGCATAGAGCAGGTATAAATCGGCCAGGCGCATTTCCGGCCATGGATATTGTTCAACATAAATATTTTGTCCTTCCTGAATAATATATTTCCAGTTAACAGCTTTTTTATTGAAATATCCGGTAACGTTATTATCATAGATATTCTTCCTGGTTTGCCATTGCCCTGCTTTACACTCGATATGATACAAGCCATTGAGCATGTACCACATTGCACCATCAAAAGCCAGATCTGCATAGAATCTTGGTTCCCTGTTGAAATGCAGGGATGCCGTGGTATATCCTTCCTGAATTAATTCACCCTCAGCTTTTGTTGCAACCCGTAATTGTAGCCGATTGTCGTAATCCCAGGTTTTATCTTCGGTGATCGGAACACCTTTATCGGTATAAAACAATTCAGCTATTTTCATAGTGGGGGCTACGGAACCAAGACTAATCTCATTGCCAATTCTGGCAGGATCCAGTCGAGGCATGGAATAGCGTTGTAACTGATAGGTTGAGCTATTCGGATTACCCCAGATGATTTCTGCATTCCATTGTTCGCATATACTGTTACGAATACTCATTTGCCTGTTTAGTGTATCCGATAACGTTATACCGAGTTGTGAGAATTGATATAGCTGGATATTTCTTTTTTCACATAGCTCGATAGCGGCTTTACATGCTTCAGCAGCTACTTTCCACTTGTTGGCATCATAGGCCGGATTAAAGAGGAGCGACCCGTCATAACTTTTAAACCCGGCGTAATCCTGGTTCCCGTTATATAATGGACTTGCGGCGGCAACCAATACTCTTGCCTTAATGGCTAGCGCAATTGGTTTAGTAATGCGGCCCAACTCAGTAGCTCTGTCTGCAATTACATCAGGCAGGTTCAATGCAGCGGTATCCAGCAGATTTGCAATGTATTTAAATACCGAATCAACATGCATTCTTGGTATCTGTGTTTGTTCTGCGGTGCTGGAAATTGGAAGATTTTTATCAATGATGGGGATAGGGCCATACATACGTACCAGTAACCAATGATAGTAGGCTTTAA
Organism: Chitinophaga silvatica; assembly: GCF_003419895.1. Taxonomy (GTDB): domain Bacteria; phylum Bacteroidota; class Bacteroidia; order Chitinophagales; family Chitinophagaceae; genus Chitinophaga; species Chitinophaga silvatica. The sequence goes on from NZ_QPMM01000011.1 coordinate 364,816, forward strand.
GGAACATTACTTCCGCACTCCATCTATCCTTCTCGTATTGAGGCATATCCACAACTTTATGGATGTTTTCAAGAAAAATATTGCAATCCCTTAATGCAGCATAGTTGGTGTTCCAGGAGCTTAGATAAATAAGATTTGAACTCATGAAACCAAGTGCAATTTGCCATGGATCTTCATTGGTACCATAAGGCCGTTCCATCCAAAACTCATCTCCGGCCAGTAGTGCAGGATTGGTTGAAAGATTTCCATCGTCCGGCAGGTAGGAATAACAGGTAACAAGATATTTAATTGCTTCCTGCCGCATCGTAAATGCATTATCAATAGTGGCCACATTATCCGGAACTACGTCCAGGAATTTTCTGCAGCTGCCCAGTGTAAGCAATATAGAAAGTATAATTAATAAGCGTTTCATAATCGTAGATTGAAATTGTTAGAAGCCCAGGTTAATACCCATGTTTACTACCCTTTGAACAGGGTATCCCAATCCATTTCCACCCATTTCAACATCCCAGGTTTTAAACTTGCTGATCGTGAACAAATTGAAAGCATTGGCGTAAATCCTTAGGTTAGTAATGCGAAATCTGTCTAGTAATGCTTTCGGAACTGTATAACCCATTTCAACAGTTTTTAAGCGGAGGAAGTCACCGCTTCTCATCCACCATGTGGAAGTTTGGGTGTTGTTGTAGGTGAAGCTATTACTTAATCTGGGCCAGAATGCATAGAGATCTCTGTTACTTTCACTCCAGTGGTCGTCTGCAATCACTTTCAGTAAACCATGTTCGCCTGCATCATTAGCAACAAAAGGGGAAATATTGATTGGATTTATGAAGAAGGAAGATCTGGCAGATCCTTGCCAGAAGCAACTTAGATCGAAGCTTTTAATACCAATGGATACACCAAATCCGTATGTGATTTCCGGGATAGTAGGGAGCCCAATTGGTACTCTGTCTGCATCCGTAATTTTACCATCACCGTTTACATCATGATATTTGATGTCTCCGCCCCGTACTTCCTGCCCCCAGTTTTGATATGCAGAGTTGGCTACTTCGCGGTCGTCAACAAACAGACGTTCGGCAATGTATCCAAAAGTCTGGAAGATAGGCTGACCAACAGCATAACGATAAGCCTCCGCATATTTCGGCTCTTCGTTTACAAGGAGTTTGTTGGTTGCATAGGTAAAATTACCTCTGAATTGAATGAAGGCATCTTTCTTTATTGTTTTCGTGTAGTCGAGTGCGATATCTACCCCTTTTCCGGCTGCCTCTCCAACATTAGCCTGAGTGTAGGAACTAAGCCCCATTGTGCTTGGGATAGTGGTACGGAGCATTAAGATGTTTGTTCGGTGCTCTTTATAAATATCGGCCTGGATATTAAAGGAACTAAATAAATTGACTTCCAGGCCCACATTGGTTTTATATGATTTTTCCCAGGTTATGTCTTTGTTCTCATATCTTGTAACATTCACACCCGGACTGGAAAAACCATTTTTTTCACCAAATGAAGCCCCTCTGATGGCTGAATTCATATTAACGTCTGAAAGATAAAAGAACCTGTCATTTTCATCTCCAATCTGATCGTTACCTACGATGCCATATGTAGCACGTACTTTCAGCTTATCAATGATCTTAGAGTAGGGTTTAAAGAATTCTTCGTTCTGGATATTCCAGGCAAAACCAGCGGAAGGAAAGAAGCCAAATCTATGGTTGCTGGCAAAACGTTCGGAACCATTGTATCCAAAGTTTAATTCCGCCAGGTATCGTGAATCATAATCATAGGTAAATCTTCCGCTAAGCCCCAGGTTTCTGTGAGGCAAAGAAGTTTGCAGGGTTCCGGCATTGGCAGTAAGATAGTTCCTGAAAATACCGATTAACATGCCTGATACATTATGGACTTTATTGATCTGCGTATTATAATTCAACGCGGTTTCCACATAAGTGGCGGTATTAAGATCTTTCCTGCCAGGTCCATAGTTCAGATATTCTGTACCATTTGTATTTAGAGGAGTGAGTTTGGGCTCCTTGGTGTACATATCATAGCTAAGTGAATAGTAGTAAGGAGTATAAGCCCTGTTAACATCGAAGTAGGAGTTTCGCTCTGTATATCCCATCATCCTGGCAGTGAGACCGGGAAGAAAGAATTTGAGGTCCTGTTTTAATTCTACCTGTACGAGAAGATTGGAACTGTTGTATTGAGAATATCCTGCAACTGAATTGGCGTAAGGATTGTTTAATAAATTACTTCCGGTGCCGGGATCGGTGATTGCTCCCGGTCTGAATGCTGAACCAAATAGAGGATGTTTGAATTGGGGAGCAAAACTGGCTGGATAAACGGCCGGGAATTTAACAGGATTAGCCCACATAGTCTGATTAAAAAGACCTTCGCCACCACCAATTGGTCCTCTGTAATCGTCGAACTGTCCGTATGTTCTTACGATTGCTTTGGTAGTTGGAGTAAAGTCGATATTTACATTGGAGCGGAGAGAATAATTTTTTAGTTTGATATTGCTGTTGAAATTATTACGTTTATCAACCTTCAGAATACCATTATCTATATTATAGGTTCCTGCAATATAAAACTGTGCTACTTTACCACCTCCTTTAACGTTGAAGTTGGTACGTTGATTATTAGTATAATCTTTGATCAGTAACTTAATCCAATCGTTATTCGGGTATATTAGTGGGTCGTCTCCTGCTGCTGTGTGATCGATTTTTGACTGAGGATATTCGGTAATACCCAGTGGGTTTCTGGTCAATACTGCTTCATTGGCCAGTTGCATATAAGTTATATTATCTGCAAATTTAAAATTACGGGTATTGGTTGACAGGGAATTTTCAAAACGTACATTGAAACTGGTTGGGGCTTCCACACCTGATTTAGTACTTACCAATACCACTCCGTTGGCACCTCTGGCGCCATAAAGTGAGGAGGCGGTAGCATCTTTGAGGATAGAGAAGCCGGCAATATCGTCGGGTTGTAAACGGGCCAGATCGGTGGTAGAAGATTCCATTCCATCTATCAGAATTAATGGATCCACTTTACCTGTTCCAAAGGTTGTAACTCCTCTGATGAAGAAGCTGGCATTATCTCTGCCTGGTTCTCCGCTGCGCTGGTAAGAGATAACTCCGGATAGTCGACCTGCGAGCATTGTAGTTAAGTTACTGGTAGGGCCTTTCAGCTCTTTGGGATTGATAGATGTTACAGCACTTACCATACTGGCTTTCTTCTGTGTACCATAGGCAACTACAACCACTTCATTAACATCAGAAAGTTTAGGGTGCATTACAATCTTTATCAGCTTATCGTTCTTTACCTGGATTGTAACAGGTTCCATTCCTACCATGGTGAATTGCAGGCTGTCACCAATATTTCCTTCGATTGAAAAAACGCCGACATCATCTGTCAGGGCGTTGGTTTTACTGGTTTTATTCACTACAGTAACGCCTACCATCGGATTACCACTGCTTTCCGTTACCTGACCTTTAATCTTAATTCTGGCGGTTTCAGGAACTGTAGAATTGATAATTGCTTTTTTCTTGATGATGATATTTTTTTTGATGATTGTGTAGGTGAGAGGCTGATCTTTAAAAATATCATTCAATACTCTTTCCAAAGGCGCAGCTTCGATAGAATAACTAACAGGTCTGGAGTTTTCTATCATTTGAAGATCAAAAACAAACTGATAGGTAGTTTGCTTTTTGATAGTTTTGATTACATCCAGCAATGTAGCCCCCTTTACGTGTATGGTTACATGCTGATCTGTGTCGGCTGCCTTTAATTGTAGTGCAGTAGCTAGCAACAAAAGTAAAGTTAGCTTCATAAAATGTAGAATTTTTAGTTTGTGATAAACATGCCGGTTCCATTGCCCGACCATAGGAGTCTGCATCATAGTTTGAAGTGGAATTTTTTACGGTAATGGCATGGCTTAGGTAGGAGCATATAACATGCTCAATACTTGTTATGCCGTAAAAGGATTGAAATAATTAAAGTTTGAAATTGGTTGACTAAATCCGGTTGCTCCTCATGATGAGCTTAAGGACTTACTGTAACTGTTTTATCTGTTATTGAAAAATGAATACTACCCGTTTCTTCCAGCTGCTGAAGAATATCCTTTAAAGATTCATGTCGTGAAAATCCTGCTGCATAGTAGCGGGAGGTGACAGTACCTTCATATTTTACTTCAACATTATACCATCTTGCCAGTTCCCGCATGATTACCTGAATATTATCATCGAACTCAAAACGTCCGTCTTTCCACGCCATTACAGCGTTGATATCTTTTTCTCTTATTAATATATTATCTGATTTGCTTACTAAAGCCTGCTGCCCGGGTGCCAACTTTTTAACATTATTTCCATTATGAATGGCAACCGCACCCTGTAACAAGGTTGTATATTCATTCTCTTCTTCTTCATATGCCTTAACATTAAATCGTGTGCCCAATACTGTTACCTTACCCCGGGATGTATTTACTATAAAAGGATGAGCTGCATCTGTTGCTACTTCAAAATATGCTTCTCCTTTTACTGTTACTTCCCTGTAATCTCCCGTAAATGAAGTAGGGAATCTTAGGGAAGAGGCAGTGTTTAGCCAGGCCTTGGTTCCATCAGGAAGAATAATACTATAGGTTCCTCCTTTATTCGTATATACTGTATTGATAGTAGGTATACGATCTGTACTGTTGTTATAAGCTAACTGGTTATGGGTTTTACTGGCAGCTACTCCTTGCTGAATTAGGATAGAATCATTTTCATTATGCTCCAGATCAACTACCTCGCCATTTCCTAATACTAATCGTGCATTGGTATTGGTATCGGAAACGACTTTATTTGATACTAAAGCGGGTTGTGATATCGTGGAAGGCTGACGAGTGGTTACCCACCATACAAGCAATAATAAACTTGCCGCGCTGCCCACCCACCAGGCTATTCTGGCAGTAGGGATACGTTTACGTTTATTTATTGCCGTTACTTCCATGATTTTCGTAAGCATGGCGGAAGCTGAGTCGTCCGACATCAGGTTATCCATTTCCTCTTCCTCCAATAATTCATCCAATAATTGCTTTAGTTCATCATCAAAATCTGCTTCCTTCAGAAGTTTCATAAACTCCTGCTGCTCCTCCCATGTGGCAGTATGAGAATAGTAGCGTTTGAACAAAAAGCGGAAGCGAGATACCGACATGAATCAGCTATTTAGTAAATGAGACAACTGAGTTTAGAGAATGGGTTAGTCCTGGTAGAAAAAAAATAATAACAGAAAAATATTCAGGTCCATATGCGTGAGACAAAAGGCTCTGATATTACGCATGGCATGGGCTAAATGCACCTTAATGGTTTCCGGAGAAAGGTGTAGTTTGTCTGCAATCTCATGGCGTTTTAATCCTTCTTCTTTGCTAAGTTTATAAATTAACTCCTGTTGCGGAGGTAATTTGGATATGGCATGCTGCAGGATTTTTTCGTACTCTTTGTAACTTGATGTGCTGTCAATGATATGGTCGGTATAACAGTCTGTTTCTATTGGCTGCTCTCTGGCCATTTTCTTTAATGCATTAAAGATATGATTTCTGGTTATGGTAAAAAGGTAGGCTTTAAAGTGTTGAATTTCATGTAACTCTTTTTTGCGAAGCCAAAGTTTTAAAAATACATCCTGAACAATGTCTTCGGCCATTGACGGAGAATTCAGCAGTTTGAATGCTATTGCGTAGAGGCGTTGGCGGTAGTGATGGAATACTGAAGCGAATGCCTGATCATCACCGGCAGCCAGGTTTTGCAATAAGGCTCTTTCATTATAGTTGTTCACATCCATACGTGGTTACAAGAATGAGAAAATTACATTATTAAGTATTTACCTGTTAACCGTAAATTCGCTACCATTAATAGTATTTTAACTTAATTTGTCAACTTTGTTACTACATACTGTAAAAACGAGGATAAGGAGATGTGAGGAACATTGTAAAATGACTTAATTTAGCATAAAACGTGGTGTAAGGGTTAATTTACTACATCCCCGATTAAAGTTATAGCATAGTGTATGGATATTATTCATGAACCCACTTATCAGGCTGCTGCGAAGGTAGCCCCGGTGATAGAAAGGCATTTAAAAAAGCATTTGGTTGCCGCTAAGGAGAATGGAGAAGATGATTTGGCCGTAGTTCCAACTGCCAGGCAGGTCGAGAAAATAATCGATGTAGCTTTTTGGGCCAGTTTGCGCAAAGAAGAAGGAATACCAATTCGTATATCAATTGCCTTTCTGCCGCCTTCACAGGCAGGCAAACCATTATTGTTTGAGCGTCCTATCAGGCTCACCCCTCAGTTACTGACCAAACTGGCTCCCGGAGTTGAACGTGCCGGAATCCATATTGGAGTATGGCCGGAGGGTGACGATCTATATGTCTGGGGAACCACTATCCGTTTACCTAATCTGTCCTTTGTATTGGATGTTTCAGAACCAGGTTTACTGGTTGTAAAACACCGCCGGCTGGCCGGATTAGGAAAGTTCACCAATGTTGCCGTATTAAGAGGTGATCAGGTGAAGGTAGTGAATGAAGACAGTGGTTCACTACCAGATAGCCCTTTAATTCTTCAATCCCTGTTGGGGGTAACTAAATCCTGTCTTTGGAACAATAGTGTGAATGTATTGATTCAGATAGCTGTTTCTATGCGGGCACATAAACGTGGTGGTATCCTCCTGGTAACCCCCAGTTATTCCGATGCCTGGAAAGAATCAATTATCCATCCTTTACAATATCCGATTAATCCGGCTTTTTCCGGGATAGCCGATCTGCTCCGCTTCGATGGTAAAAGCGTCACTGAAATATACTGGCAGAATGCATTGAGAAGGGAGGTGGAAAATATTACCGGACTTACGGCGGTAGACGGTGCCACCATCATCAACGATAAACAGGAGCTCCTGGCTTTTGGTGCTAAAATAGCAAGAGCTAAAGATGCTCCGGCCATCGAACAGGTTTTACTGACCGAACCCGTGGAAGACGGGATTCCATTATTACTCCATCCATCAGCAATTGGAGGCACCAGACATCTGTCGGCCGCCCAATTTGTTCATGATCAGAGAGACAGTATCGCCTTAGTTGCATCTCAGGATGGTTATTTTACAGTATTCACCTGGTCGGATCTTCAGCAGCTGGTACAGGCTCATAGAATTGATGTATTGTTATTATAAGACGTGAAGCATAGATATTTCATTATAAATAAGCCAACTGGAATGGTATCGCAGTTTATAAGCTCTGTACCTGTCCGTTTGCTGGGTGATCTGGCCTTCGATTTTCCGGAAGGTACACATGCGATTGGACGACTGGACAATCACTCGGAAGGTTTACTGATCCTTACTACCAATAAAATTGTTACACAACTCTTGTTCTGTGGAGAAAAGCCACATACCCGAACTTACCTGGTAAGGGTAAAAGGGAAAATGAGCGCATCTACCTTACAAAAATTAAGGAGTGGAGTACCAATCAGGATAAGTAATGATGATTATTATATTGCCAAACCTACTCATGTAGAAATAGTGGAACGCCCAGCTTCACTGGCAGATAGGCCGGGGGAGCTGCCCATTGATGCACCACAAACCTGGTTGTTGATTACACTTACAGAAGGGAAATACCACCAGATTAGAAAAATGGTAGGTGCTTTAAAGCACCGCTGTCAACGGCTGATACGCGTTTCTATAGAAGACCTGGAACTGGATCAGCTATTGCCTGGTGAGGTTAAAGAGTTGCAGGAAGACTATTTTTTCTCCAAATTAAACATTTCTTACCCGGTGAAAAATTAGCATAAAAGTGTATTTTTGCGCTCCCTGCATCAAAATCATTTAAGATATACGCAGATCCGAAAACGTACTGAAAAGGCTTCTCAGGGCCTCCAAGGCGAAAGTAGGGTCTGCGTTTTTTTTATGAACGGTTATGATTCATAATAAAGATGTATTACATTTAAAAATGTATTTAATACGCTTAATCGTTTTATAAATTCCCTTTATGAGGAAATTAGCAACTACCTTAGGAATCCTGGGCGTTTGCTCAGGCGCCATAGCGCAGCAGAAGGCTCCTGCTTATCCACTGATCACTCACGATCCTTATTTCAGCATCTGGTCGGCCACCGATGCACTTAACAACAGTACTACCAACCATTGGACAGGAGCTAAACAATCGCTGATTGGCCTGGTGAAAGTAGATGGTACCACTTATCAGGTATTAGGGCAAAATGAAACGCACTACAATGCTATTCTCCCAACTTCCGATGAAAATGATTACCAGGTAAAATATACTGAATCTACTCCGGCTACCGACTGGATGCTGAATGATTTTAATGATAAAGCCTGGAAGAATGGTAAGGCCCCTTTTAGTGATGATGAAACTTCAAAAGGAACGCTCTGGAGAAGCCATGATCTTTATACCAGAAGAACATTTAATCTGGCAGATCTGAACACCAACCTGTTTCTGAAAATTGGGCACGATGATAACGTTGTAGTATATCTGAATGGAGAACAGATCTATAAACATAAGGGATGGCATAACGACTGCCGGTATATCCCAATCCCTGATGCCGCAAAGAGCAAATTAAAGAACAAGGGAAACGTATTGGCCATTCATGTAGAAAATACTGCAGGCGGTGCATTCCTGGATGCCGGTATTTCTGCTGAAGTACCTGCCATTAACCTGGCTGAAAAAGGCATACAAAGAAACGTTGAGATTAATGCCACTCAAACTAAATACACCTTTAACTGCGGTAAAGTGGATGTTAGTTTAACATTCACCTCTCCATTATTAATGGACGACCTGATGTTATTATCCCGCCCTGTATCATATATTTCTTACAGTGTAGCTGCAAACGATAATGCATCTCATGAGGTAGAAGTACTTTTTGGTGCTTCTTCAAATATCAGTGTTAATACGCCGAGTCAACCTGTTACTGCTTCGAAATATACTACAGGTGCTTTATCTGTATTGAAAGCTGGTTCTGTTGAACAACCTGTATTAAAAAAGAAAGGGGATAATCTGCGAATCGACTGGGGATATATGTATGTTGCTACTCCTTCCGCCACAAATCCAACTCAATATATCTCTACCGCCGAAGGTGCAGAAGATGCCTTTATAAATAATAAGAAAGCCCCGGCCGGAGGCAAGAAGCAATTAATGCTGGCTACCGCCGTAAAGCTGGGTAAAGTAGATGCTACTGCGAAAGAACAGTTGTTCCTGCTGGGATATGATGATCTTTATGCGTTGCAGTATTTCCATACCAATCTTAAAGCCTGGTGGAAAGAAGATCCAACCCAAACTATCGATAAGCAACTGAATGCAGCATTTAATGATTATAGCAAAATTCTCAGCAAATGCGAACAATTCAATCAACAATTGTATAAAGATGCAGTAGCAGCAGGAGGAGAGAAGTATGCTCAATTATGCGAACTGGCTTACCGACAAGCAATTTCAGCGCATAAACTGGCGAAGAGTCCGCAAGGCGAGATTCTGTTTCTTTCAAAAGAAAACTTCAGTAATGGCTGTATCAATACTGTGGATGTAACTTATCCGTCGGCACCTTTATTCCTTTTGTATAATCCTGAATTATTGAAAGGAATGATGAATGGTATTTTCTATTTCTCCGAAAGTGGAAACTTCAAAGAACCATATGCTGCACATGATTTGGGTACTTATCCATTGGCTAACGGTCAGGTATACGGAGAAGGTATGCCAGTAGAAGAATCCGGTAACATGCTTGTATTGGCTGGTGCGATTGCCAGAGCAGAAGGACATGCAGATTATGCAAAGAAGCATTGGAACACACTTACAACCTGGGCCGAATACCTGATGAAAGAAGGATTTGATCCGGCTAATCAGTTATGTACAGATGATTTTGCTGGTCACCTGGCCCGCAATACCAACCTTTCTTTAAAAGCGATTGCCGGAATCCGTTCCTATGCTATGTTGGCACGCATGCAGGGCCTTGGTGCCGTAGCCGACAAATACGAAGGAGCTGCTAAGGAAATGGCTGCAAACTGGGTAAAACTGGCAAATGATGGAGATCACTTCTCTTTAGCATTTGAAAGTAAAAATACCTGGAGCCAGAAATATAACATGGTTTGGGATAAAGTTTTAAACTTCAATCTATTCACTCCTGAAGTCTATAAGAAAGAAATTAATTATTATCTGACCCGTCAGGAAAACTATGGCTTACCGCTGGATAGCCGTAAGACCTACACCAAATCCGATTGGATTATGTGGACGGCAGTATTAACAGATAACAATAACGATTTTGATGCTTTAATCAATCCGCTTTATCGTTATGCAACGGAAACACCTACACGTGTACCATTGAGCGACTGGCACGAAACAACCAATGGGAAAATGGTTGGATTTCAGGCCAGAAGCGTAGTAGGAGGATATTTCATGAAGATGTTACAAGCCAAGTTTAATCCTTTGCCGGCAAGCGCAAAGCGATAATCACAAATAAAACCCTTCCCTAACCGGAAGGGTTTTTTATTTTAGTCTTCTCCTCTTTCAATTCAATCTGTAAAATCCCCAATTCAGCCAGGAGTCTTGGTAAGCTGACCAAATTCTATTAGTCAGCCTTTTATTTTCTAATCATTTTATAATCTCAGTGCTACCTGCAACGCTCTATCTTTGACTGCCTGTCAAATAGCTAAAACTATGAAGAACCTTTACTGGGTAGCTTTTCTCTTGTTTCCACTTTCTCTTGCTGCACAATCAGATAATATTGATTTAGGCAATAAACAATATAACCTCCTCGACCGGCTGGATATACGCACACAGAATGATACGCTTCTTGGATTTACCTCTTTTAAGCCATACAGTCGAAAAAAAATGACGGAAAGGGTGCAATGGATAGATTCTATGGATCAGAAGGGATTGTTACCATTTCGACTCACCCCAACCGATAAATATAATATTCGGCAAATGCTTTCTGATAACTGGGAGTGGTCTTCAAATGATGTTTATACCCGTAAGCCTTTACTAGGTGTTTTTTATCGCAGGCCAGGAGCGTTTTATGCCGTGAATGTACCAGACTTTAAACTTACCATTAATCCGGTTCTTAACTTGCAATATGGTGCTGCCAACGATGGAACTGGCAGTATTTACCAGAATACTCGAGGCATTGTTTTAAGGGGTGTGATTGCCAACAAAGTTGGATTTTATACCTACCTGACAGATAACCAGGAGCGGGATCCTGCCTACGTCAGGGATTTTGTTACTAAACATGATGCGGTGCCTGGAGCTGGATTTTATAAGGATTTCAGTACTAACGCTTACGACTACTTTGATGCCCGCGGAGGTATTTTCTTTAATGCAGCCAAATATTTTGATATCCAGTTTGCCTATGATAAGCTATTCATCGGAAATGGGTACCGTAGCCTGTTTTTAAGTGATTTCAGCAGCAATTACCTGTACCTCCGTATTAGTACAAGAATCTGGAAATTTGATTACGAGAATATCATTTCCCAAACAATTGCGCCATTTCCACCTTTTCATTTACAAAGAGAACTCCGTCCGCAGAACTATATGATGATGCATCATCTTTCTCTCCAGGTTACCCGATGGTTGAATCTTGGATTTTATGAGAATATTATGGAAGATGGCAGCCATGGACTTCAACTGAGTTACTTAAACCCTGTTATTTTTTACAGATCGATAGAACAACAACTGGGTTCTGTAGGAAAAGCTAATATAGGATTTGAAGTAAAAGCCAACATCGCAAAATCTGTTCAGGTATACGGACAACTACTAATCAATGAATTTGTAACTAAAGAAGTGCTCCATTACAGAAAAGGCAATTTTGCCAATAAACAAGCCTTTCAACTTGGCCTGAAATATATCGATGTCTTTAATATTAAAAACCTCGACCTGCAATTTGAAGCTAATTACATTCGTCCATTTACCTACACAAACTATGACTCTACCACCAATTTTACACACTATAACCAACCTTTAGCCCATCCAATGGGAGCTAACCTTAAAGAATTTATTGGAATTCTACGTTATCAGCCTGTTCCTCGTTTATACATTACCGGTAAACTAATGCATAACCTCCAGGGCCTCGACTCTGCCGGTTTCAACATGGGTGGTGATGTATTCCGTAGCTATAACACCAGGCCCAGAGACTATGGATTCTTTATCGGTAGCGGTATCCCTACAAAAACTACCTACGCCGCTCTAAACCTCTCTTACGAACTTATTCCCAACACCTTCCTGGACCTAAATACGACCTACAGAACTAATGTCTTTTTCTATACTTTAGGCTTTAGGATGAATATTCGGCAGAGGGAGTTTAACTTTTAATTCAAAATAATCTTAGATAAATATTTGGTTTTCAATTTCTTTTTCCTACTTTTGCACTCCCGATTCAGGGAAAGATTCCGTAGCTCAGTTGGTAGAGCAATACACTTTTAATGTATGGGTCTTGGGTTCGAGTCCCAACGGGATCACAGACTTACTTTAAAACCTGCGCCTAGCGCGGGTTTTTCTTTTTTAGTCGAGGTTTTGGTCGAGTTCCGATTGTATAACTTCAATTTCTTCCTCTACTTTATAAAGGCTAACGGATGTTTACTAAGTTACTAAACTTAGGACTATTTACTCACTAATAATTAAGGCCTTTAAAATAACTAACTCTTTTTTTGTTGCTCAATGAGTCTTAAGCACAAATGAACAGTTGACAAATAACAATAGAAAATCCAGGAGTGCCAAATGGGTTTGTCATAGTCAGTCTTTTGTCTAACGTTATGATGCCTTATACCAAAAGTATTTGCTATTTCGAAGAGTTCATTTGTGTCTTTATTCATAAGTACACCTTTTATCTGCGGCTTGAGATACTCTAATACATCAGCCAAATCTCTCAATGCGTCCCTTCTTTCGTCTAAATTGGCAGTTGCTCTTCTAAATTTGATTATCGCCGCAGAAATTTTCTTTTTTATATTATCCTCATCATTTGTAGGAATAGGCGCAGCATATATTGCCTCGAAGCCTTCTTCTGTACATTCAAGAATTTCCCCTTTAGGAGAGATTTCCAGATTTCTAAATTTTTTAAGTATTGGATTTATTACATCTCTGAATTCTTTTCTTCCTGAGTCGTCATCGGCTTTTGTAACATGGATTCCACAATCATTCCAATTATGATAGTGACTATCTATGGGCTTAGAACAACAATCATGAAGAATTTCAATCATTGTAAAAATATCTACATCCGAGTAACTATCAATATGGCTAAAAATTGGCCAATCGTAAGCCTTTCCGACCTTAAGAAAGATTGCCGTTGAAATGTCATTACCAAGAATTCCATCAATTCGCCCATCAGTGCAATCATTGCCGAAGTACTTTTGAAAATATCCAGCATCAAAAAGATTTCTATAGACTAATAAAAATGCCTTCTTAAACATTTGAGGGCTTATATCCTCGAATTTGGTAAATCCTTTTCTAATGGCATAATACTCTCGATCTTCCATTTTTCTTTCGTTAGTTTATTTACCATAAATGTAAGAATTATCTGAAGTTGAATACCGTATATATTTTATGTATGGGAGCCACTTAAATTTACCTAGGTTTGTTACTGAAACGGTTAGAGATTATTTGCTAAATTTTTTTGCTTTTAGACAAGATTATTAGCAAAATTTATTTTTTGGAATGAACAAAGAGAAATATCTTTGAAGGTGTTAATGTAAGCACAAAACAAAAATCCGTACCAATCTAATGGTACGGATTTAAAGATATACTTCCTCAGCGATGTGCGAAATTGCTTAAAAAGGAAGTTGTTTTTAAAATGCCGAGAATGTACAAAAGGGCTAAAGCCCTGCAAACCAATCGACGTAAAAAACGTCGATTGGCTGCGAACACAGAGAACAATGATAATGTGTTGCGCGCGAATTCTAGAATGAACAAGATCCTTGACCTTGTTTTAAGTGTCACCAAGTGTATTATGCAAATGCTACCTTGTTTAATTAGACACGATTCTTGATTTCATTCAAAGGCCGGCTACTCGTACTAGTCGGTCTTTGTTTTTGTAGGCTACCAAGTAGGCTACAAAAATACGATGTAACTTACGCTGAATTCACTTAATAAAAAAATTTTTTTCCGAATTCGGAAAAATGCTTAGCAAAAAAACATTGATAATTAATAAATTATGAAGATGTATTTTTATAATTTGTTTATTTGAAAATGACGACGGCACGACGGCGAAATGACGAAACAACTACGGCAATACAGCGAAAGCATGTTGGATATTTTTATCCTTACCTTTATTGAGTTGTTAAAAGTTAACTTGGCAGAATATGAAAAACTTCAATTTACGCAGGCTCCGCTCAATGTTAATATTCGAACTACCCGTAAATTTTGGTTACATCTACAAAAGATTTTATGACCAACATAACTTCCAACGTAATATTTACATCCATTGGCCCACAAGTGCGACTCGTAGCCAATTAATAGCCGATTACTGGCGTAGCACATTTTTTCATCATTTGCAGATGACCGCTATAGCTTCAATATTCGTTATGGCATTTAGCGGAGGAATTACTGATATGTTGTTGATAATAACCATATTGGTTTGTATTGTGCTTTATTTGCCACTATATTTCATTACTTACCGATCTATTTACAATGATGAATTCCTTCCCAAATTGGAAATGGCTATTGCCACCTATGAAGGTCGGGAACGTTCATGGTTAGAGAAATGCAAACAGGATCAGCTTTCTAACAGGGCGTTAGTATTGCTGTTTTATGTTTTTGATAAAACCAGCAAAGCTGATTATCTGGCTCCAAGTGACAAATGCGCGGATTTGTTACACAAACTTTACGGAATTAGCCCTAAAGGGATCAAAAACGAACTTGATTTAATCTATAAGAAAGACAAAAGAGCCAAACTGGAAAGCCGGCATATCGTTGAAGTAAGTAAAAGTTTTGAAGAAGCCTATAAAGTATTAGAAACCATGCAGTTTGAGGACGGCATAAAATGCCTTAAATCTTTAGAACAGCAATTCCCACGTCCTTAAAATCCAAAAACAAGTATACTTAGCTAGATTTCTTTTTATCGTATGTGCATATTCGTGCCTTAAATCGGTCAGAATATGGAAAAGAATGAAAAGTATGTGCAGACGGCCGCACCAATGTTGTTTCCCATTGAGCCAGAACAGTTCTGGCAGATGTTACGTATTTTAGTGCGAGAAGAAGTTAACCGTCTTTTAAAACCGGGGCAAGCCCCAACATTTCAAACTCCCGGACTTACCTACAAACCCCTGTTTAAAATTACGGAGGTCTGCGAGTTGTTACACATCACAAAACCTACCATTTACGAGTGGATTAGACACGGAAAACTAAAGCCGTACAAAATCCAGTCACGGGTTTACTTCCTGTGGCAAGACATACAACTGCTACTCAATCCCACAGATCAACGCAACGAATGACCGGCAGCCCTGCTACCGGTCGCGGAGAAAGAGCGGGCAGCGTTGCTACCCGTTCGGGAAGATAGTACAGACGGCGTTGCCATCTGTTCGGGGAGAATGGGTGGGGCTGCTCTAGGCAGGCCCCACCCGCGAAGATTGAACGGGCCGCTGAACACGGAAGAAAACGACTCATCAATTTCAAACGAGGCCGTGGCTGCGCAAAATTGCCGGAGTAATGGTTCAAAAGTATCTTGTGCGATATTGGTTGTTTCCATAACAGGGTATTTAGTTGAGGGATTTTGCAGTCGCTTCAGAAAAATAATCTGATTGGAGAGTGCGATTTCAAGGTAGTAAATTTTAATGTCATATTCTCATTTATCCGAATATTAGACTGGGGAAATTTTGAATGTAACTTAGAAGCAATGACTAAAACATATTTGCCAGCAGTCTTAAATCTTTAACAAAAAGGTTCAGGTTTTGTACCATGAGGTTCACTGAAGACTTACAAACCTCGCGCTAGTCGCGGGGTTTTCTTTTTTAGTCGAGAATTTAGTCGAGTTCCGATAATTTAAACTTTGATTTCTTAATTTCTTTTATAGGGGTTAAACAGCTCATACTAAGTTACCAATAATCGTACTTACTTCAACACCAGTTTAAATAATTGAATGATTGGGTATTACCAAGTAAAATAATTTTGAAAACGGCCTGACAGAAACCATTTCCTTTCTTTCTATATTATCATCATAGGTAAGCTCCGAAATACCATATTCTAACTAAAAGCTGAATCGATTTCTAAAGGCCTAATGTAGTAGTTATTAGAATTGAATGAGAATTACCCCCTTTAATATTTAGTATTCCAAACATTACATATATTCGGCTGTGGAGGATTAAGGTGGTTTGTCATGGAAAAGAATATTTCATTAAATTTATTGCATACTGATGGCCATTGCCAGTATATGCTCACCTGGGTTCTTAATGCATTTGTATAAAGCTTTTAATTCCATTTGTAAAGCGTTAATTCTCTGTACCAGTAATTGAAGCGTTGTTGGGAGGTAATCTGGATGTACGATGACAGATCATCTTGCCAATGATGCTCAAAACTCTGCGGAAATGGCCTGTATTGCATTTGCCGGATATTGTTGCGGATAAAAACAAGTTATTGATAAAACAAATATTATTACTGAATTAATCATCATCATGTTATTATTGAAAATGAAGCTGACCTGCGCTATCTTATTATGTCTTTGGTCACTGGCTGCTAGTGCTCAATCTGGTCAGCCCATCCTTGAAGCCGGTGCCATTGGTATAAGTGGCGAAGTAACTATTCCGGCAAATATTAAGAAAGATAGTGTATGGTTGTATTTGAAAATCCCCCAACCATTTACAGGCGAAGTCAGAACATATAAAACACTGCTCGATTCCAACGGGCGATTCATACTAAAAGTAAATACAGAAACAAATCTTAGCAGATGTGTTATAAGCACGAATATAGCTATAGATAAAAAGGTTACTGTTCTTTTGAAAAATGGACAAGAAAGTAAGATATTCTTCAATTATAACAATGATGGCGTTATTAATAAAGTAAAGGTCAGTGATAATCACGGACTTACTGAAGAAGAAATCATCCAGAGTCTGAGCAAATTTTCCGAATTAATTAATTATAGATCAAATAAGCCTGTAGAACCATTATATAATAAGGATTATAGTGCTTTCATAGATAATACAAATGATGTTTTGCAGGGGAAACGTATCGTTCTGAACAAACCGCCACTTTTATCTGAGAAGATGAACGAGATTTTAGTTAAGGATTATGCACTTGCCGTATACTATAATCATGTATTTGATTACCATAATGAAATGGTTTTAAACTACAGGAATACAAATAATCGTTGGATGCCAGATAGTGTAGTGATAAAGAAGCCTGTCAGGGAGGATTATTCGTTTCTTAAAAATATGGACCTCAATAATCAGTTATATTTGTATTGCTTTTCTTACCCGATTTTTACTCAGCAGTTGTTACAAAATAATATATTGAGTATCCCGCGGATTCAAGATACTCCCATTGATGAATGGACTGAAAGTGTAAAGGGGATTTTCGGACACCTGTTTGGGTTTGATCAAGGTATGTTCTATGATATGCTGGTAGGCAACGCCTATGCGATGCAATTTGAAACTGAACTGAAACCATTGACAATAAAACAGATCGAGAATATCAAAAGCTATTATAAAGGAGGTGATTTGGAGAAGATTCTTCTGCGAAGAAACCAAGAAGTAACGGAGCTGGCGGGTTTAAAAGAGACGGTGGTAATCAATAGTACTCCCAATGTATCGCCCGAAGAATTAATGAATGCTATTATTTCCAGGTATAAAGGAAAGACCGTTGTTGTTGACTTTTGGGCAACGTGGTGCGCTCCATGTCTTGGAGCCATTAAGGAATCCAGAGCCTTTAAAAAGCAGCTTAGTGATAAAGGCACTGTATTTATCTATATCAGCAATTCCTCCTCGCCCAAGGGATTATGGGAAAGGCATATACAAGGTATTGGAGGACAGCAATATTACCTGACCACAAAAGAGTGGAAGTATCTGTTAGAGCGTTTTAATTTTGGCGCGATACCCAGTTACCTCATATTTGATAAGAATGGAATACTGAAACAGCAATTTCTGGAGTACCCTGGGAATGAAGTGATGAAAAAGCGGATCGAGGCAATACTGGAAGGAGATCCTGTTTAATCTTATTGGCAAACGCGTTTTTGTCTTGTCCTAAAATAGGTTTACAAAAAACGTGTAAAAAATGAAGAAAATCGTCAAACTTAGGGATGGTTACTATCAGGAAAGTGACAAGCATCTTATCATTCAGGCTTTTTTGAGCTCAAATAGAACGAAATAATCTATCTGGGAAGAATATACGGGCCAAATGGAAGAACATGGCAAGACTTGATGCGGGAACTGGGATATGAGGCATCGGAGAAAAAACGTAGATTACCTGATCAAAGCTCTTCTCTAATGGCAACAAAATCAAATCAATCTGCTAATGTGATGTGTTGGCCATTATTTTTTCAAGCAAGCTTTTTTCTTCCTGCATACTGTCTTGAAGGTTCAATTGCTTCATGAGGTTGTAGCAGTTAATCGCAGCTTCTGTAAACCATGGCATTTCCTTGACCAAGCTAAGCAATTTTGCAAATCCCCGGAGATATTCTTTTTTTTCAATTAACCAGTAAGCATATTGAGAGCGAAAATGGGGGCTGTAGTAAAACTCATTATTTGCCCATTCCCAAATCTCATCGGATATATTTTTCTCATCTCTCAGCCACATTAATGCATAAATAGGGGAGTTGGTAACATCGCCGTTGAAGCCAAGGAGTTCTTTTATGGATAATGATATTTGTTTGCCCTTTGGCAGCTTCTCGTTTAAGATTTCTTCATATAGCTGATGCGCTTTTTCTTGTCTGTTAGTACAATGGAGGATATCGGCATAAATACGTTTTGATCTAATATTAGTAGGGGCAAGTTCCAATGCAGCCAGGCAATGTTGCTCCGCTTCTTCATATTGCGTCAAAATAAAGTAAGTCCTTGCTAATGCATTTTGGAAATCCGGATTTTGCTCATCAGCATCGTTTTTATATTTATTGGCAAGTTCAAGAGCACGCTGTGCATATCTGTCATCATTGAACCGCTCTATTGTTTGCCATAGTTCCAGATGTTGGGCAAGTTGAAAGTCTAGTAGCGAATAGATTATCCCGCGTTTATCGGCCAGCGATTTTACTTTTTTCCAGGTATTAAATTGCTCAGGAAATCCCTGAGCAAATGAAATCACTTCGTTTGTCTCCTGGTGCCTAACTTTTATATTTACATCCGCCCCCGGTTTACATATGTATCTGGGAATTGCTTTTAAAACTTCTTCCTCAAAGTATTCCTCGTAATCTTTAGATTGTTTGTCTACTTGGTTATTAGAAGTGTTTTTCCCTTTAAGAAAGTCAAATAGTCCCATTCTGCAAAACTGGTATTAAGTTAATTTGATCAAGTGTTAAATGTCCATATTCTGTTTGCGTCCTCTTGCGTTTAATTGCATTAACCAATAACGTTTTTCGCAAATTAGACGGATTAATATATACTATTTGTTTTATATAATTGAGCCCCAGTTGCATTTGCTGATTGCATATCTGCTATCGTCCGGGTTTTATAAAAATATAATTATGATAAAGCCACAGGCATCACCTGAAATTTGAACATGGAAGGCTAATTCTTTTCAATCAAACATGCATTCATAATCAGTTCTTAAATTTGGATTGGATTTCATTTAACGTATCAAAGTTAGCAAAAGGGAACCATAGTTACAGCTTCGAAAAGGATACAGTAAATCTACGTTTACTGTATCCTTTTCGCCGAGGAGACTTTCTCCATACTGCAGGGTGGGATATTTGAAATCAGCCTTGCAGTATTATGGTAACAGCAATTGCTACGCAAACAACAATTGCTTTTGATTCCTATTTTTTTACAATCTTAAAGGTTGTTCTTCTATTTAACTGATGTTCTTCTTCGGTACAATCAACACCATTTGAACATTTGTTGAGCAACATCGATTCTCCGTATCCTTTAGCTGTGATCCTGTTTTTTTCAATACCCTTATCAATCATGTACTGAACAGCTGCATTTGCCCTGCTTTGCGATAATTTTTGATTGTATTGATCATTACCCCGGCTATCGGTATGTGATCCCAGTTCTATCCAGATAGTTGGATTGTCTTTTAATATTTTGACTAATTTATCCAGTTCAATTGCTGCATCAGCCCTGATTTCCGATTTTTTATAATCATAATAGATGTTTTCCAGTTTGATTAATTCATCTAACTTAATGACTTCCAGGAACAGGTCTTTTTTGATTACGTTGGATGTTTTTAACTCATTTGATGTCAGTGTTATCTGATTACTTCTGTGGTTTGTGCTCTCAATAGTTAATTGATAGTCAGAAGAATTATCCAGGTTAAATTTATAGTTTCCATTTTCGTCTGTAAGAGTTTTTATGGTTTGTCCGTTTATTTTAGTCAAGGACACGACTGCATTGGCCAGTGGTTGATTGGTTTCTAAATTTAAAGCTCTGCCGCTAAATTCAAGCGTAGTGCTTGGAGTTTGAGCATAGCTGTAGATATCGTCATTCCCCAATCCTTCTGGCCTGTTGGAGGAAAGATAACCTGTTGTGGAAGTAATAGGAGTATAAGCAAAATCATCCTGTGGGGAATTGGTAGGATAACCCATGTTTTTAGGTGTGGATATTTTACCATCAACAAGTTGGGCCTGGTAAACATCCAATCCACCCATCCCAACTCTGCCATCACTACTGAAGTAGAAGTTGTTATAACTATCTATCGCAGGCGTCCGCTCATTTCCTTCGGTATTCAGGTCTTTTAAATTTATAGGTAAGTCCCATTCTCCGGTTGCTGTTTTATGACATACGTACAGATCAGTTCCACCTGCACCATTGGGCATATTGGACACAAAATAGAGGTGGTTGCCATCCTTGCTGATAAAAGGATCACCTACGGAGTATTCATTTACTTTGTTGTATTTAAATGCGGTTGGAGTAGTCCAGTTGCCTTGTTCATTTTTTTTGCTGTAGTATATTTCAATATTGATGGTAGCTAATTTACCTTTTACATATTCTGTTTTTTTGGGTATTCGTGTAAGTGTGAAATACATTTCCATACCATCTTCTGTAAAACTAGCAGCACCTATATGGTAAACCGTTCCAGTCTTTAGTGGAAAGAGAATGGTACTGTCTGTCGTTTTATCTTGTTGGTAAAGTCTTAAATAGTGATTACCAGTCCAGCCATATGTCTTTTTATCAGGCACATTGGCGCCATCAAACTTTAAAAAGGAGCGGGAATTGGTTTGGGAACTATTAATGTTCTCCCTGTCTGATGTGAACACGATATTTTGCAGATATAAGGCAGTGCCCCATTCTGATTTGTCTGTGTTCCATACTTTTTCATTAATTATAGTGGTGGCAGTTGGTGTTTTCATCCAGCTAATAGCCGAGTCACAGCTCTGCAACCAAAGGATAAGTTGTTTTTCTGGTACATCCTTTTTAGCTATAGCATATTTTTGGTATTGGATTTTTGCCTCTGTGTATTTTGAATTTTGCTGTAATGCTTTTGCATAGGCCAGTATGTTTTCTGTTTTGGAGGAGTCTAAACCAACAGCAATAGCGTACCAGCTTTCTGTCTGTTTATAATGTTGGATCTGTTCATAACAGGCTCCCAGCTTTTCTGCTGCATATAACGTCTGCTTCTTTTTATAGGCTTGCTCGTAGAGATCTATCGCTTTGGTGTAATTGAACAATCCGAATTGCACATTTGCCTCTTTGAGCACATATTGTGCATGCACCAATTGCCCCGTAAAGAGTATGATGCTTAATATGACGAGTGAAAGTCTTCTTTTCATTTAAATTATTATTTGTACTGATTATTTATCAACCCTAGAAATACCTTGGGCTTAGCATCCTTATATTCTTTTTATTAAAGAAGTACCCCACAGAAATTTCATGTGTGCCACTGCTGTAACCATTGAGAGGGCCAATTGAGATATCATATGCATAACCGATTCTTAGGGTTTGTACCGGAATTATCTGCATGGCTAAAACTGCAGAATTTACACTGCTTAACTCTTTTTGTAAGTGTGGTTTTTCATATAGTGAAATACCTGTACGGTATGAACCTCCAATCCAAAATTTATCTGCCAATATAAAAAAGGTGTTTAAATCCATGCTGGTTGGACCGCCCCTGTCATCCTTTAATAAAAATGATGGTTTCATTATCACCTCTTCCGAAAGTGGCACTAATATCCCGGCAGTTAAGTAATAGTGAGGCTTTGGTCGTGCGATAAAGGAATATTTGTTAGTATTGATATATTGTGATACCAGGTTGTCAATACTGAACCCAGCATAAAAATGATTATCCGAATAATAAACCCCCATTCTTGCATCAGGCAGAATAGTATTTTGGAGACCAACTGGTTGGTAAGGCTCTGGGTTATTAGGAGTTAGTAATCTGCCGTCGAGCCCTAATTGTACAGCTCCAAAACCCACGCCAAATGCTAGTCTCGCACTACCATCAGGGTTCATCCTGATCCTGTATGCATAGTTCCCATAGATTGATTGATTCCTCTGGGCGCCAAGTCTATCGCTTGATATTTGTAAAGCAAGACCTACTTTACCATCATTAGCGATGGCATCTATGGCAAGGCTCATGGTCTTTGGAGCACCTTTAATAGCGGTCCACTGGTTTCTGTAAAAAGCATGAAGATTTAATTGCTCTTTGTAACCTGCATAGGCAGGGTTAATATAAATACCATTAAACATATACTGGCTGAATTGCGCATCCTGTTGAGCATTCGCCATCGCTGAAACCAGCATTAAGCACGTTATGATCTGAAATATTTTTCTCATCATTGATTATTTAAGCGCATCGGAGGAAGGCGTACCTACCTCCAGATGCACTATTTATTATTCTATGCTATTTTTTAAATGCTCTGACTAAAGTTGTATACCCCTTGTATATGATCCAATCTGTAGTACCTGCTTTTCGAACTTTTAACAGGTAGTAATAGGTACCTTCATTCAGATTTGCTCCATTCCATTTATTCTGATAATTTGTTGTCCGGTATACTTCATTTCCCCACCTGTCCACTATTACCAGATAGTTTTCTACAAACTTATTCAGCCCGATGATTTCAAATACATCATTTATACCATCACCATTGGGAGTGAATAAAGTAGGAATGATCAATTCAGATGTATTCACTATGATTAGAACAGTAGCCACATTGCTGTAATAGCCATACTCATCTTCTATACGATAAGTATAACTATCCGTACCAGTATAGCCAGGGTTTGCAGTATATGTGAATGAACCATCTGCATTCATAGTAATTGTGCCGTTTTGTGGCTGGGTGACTAGCGTTGTTACTAGTTTAGATACATCTATTCCTGAAGTGATATCGTTTTCAAGAACATTTCCTTTCAGCTCGTTCCCTGCATCTACTGCATAACGATCATCTACAGCTACAACGGGTTTTGATATTGCAACGATAGTTGGGAGGTTGTTGGTTTCGGTTGTTCCGGATATATCACTTACTGAAGTACCATTTACATCTTCTCCATTAATGGTGGCGGTATTGGTTACTTCACCGGCTTCTTTGTCCATTTGCGTGACAATATATTTCTCCGTCACAGTGATAGAAGTTCCAGGTAATAAACCTGCCGCTACATTAATTACTTTATTGTTGATCTTGAGTTTGGCATCAGTTAAGCTAAGTTTATCAATAGTTATGTTACCGGTATTTTTAATAATAAATGAATAGGTGATATAGTTCTGGGTAAATACTCCTGTTTTTACAAGGGTAATGGATGGGTTATTAAGCAAATTAATAACAATGTTTACTGTTACTGTACTTAATCCACATTTTCCATCACTTATTTCAACAGTGAAATTATCATTTCCAGTATAACCCGCATTAGGAGTATACGTGTAACTACCATCAATATTCACTATAGCGGTTCCATGTGCCGGGTTGGTTTTCTTACTGTAGGTCAGTACATCGCCATCAATATCAGTACCGATTATCTGGCCAGAAACCATTACATCCTGGCTAGTGACCTTATTGTCATTCAATCCAGTAGGGGCGTTGTTGAATATTATCTTAACTACTGAAGTGGGTATAGATTCACAGGTTACACCTTTTAATGTGGCTACTGTCACTCTTCTAAAGTAAGTGGTAGTAGTCAATGAGCCAGGAGTATAATCTGCTGCATTGGCGCCAGGAATGGTCGTAAAACCAGTAGTAGCGCCAGTTGTAGAACTTTCCCAACGGTAAGTAATCGTACCGGTACCGGTACCTGCGGTAACCGATGTTAAAGGATTCGGTGTGGTGTTGTTACAGATGGTCTGATCTGCACTGATACTACCGTTTGAAACAAGATCCTGTACAGTAATAGTCACTACAGCAGTTGGTACTGATTCACAAATATTACTATTCAGTGTAGATAGAGTTATTCTTCTAAAGTAAGTGGTAGTAGTCAATGCGCCAGGAGTATAATCAGCTGCATTGGCGCCAGGAATGGTCGTAAAACCAGTAGTAGCGCCAGTCGTAGAACTTTCCCAACGGTAAGTAATCGTACCGGTACCGGTACCTGCGGTAACCGATGTTAAAGGATTCGGTGTGGTATTGTTACAGATAGTCTGATCAGCACTGATACTACCGTTTGTAACAAGATCCTGTACAGTAATAGTGACTACAGCAGTTGGTACTGATTCACAAACATTACTATTCAGTGTAGATAGAGTTATTCTTCTAAAGTAAGTGGTAGTAGTCAATGCGCCAGGAGTATAATCTGCTGCATTGGCGCCAGGAATGGTCGTAAAACCAGTAGTAGCGCCTGTCGTAGAACTTTCCCAACGGTAAGTAATCGTACCGGAACCAGTACCTGCGGTAACCGATGTTAAAGGATTCGGTGTGGTATTGTTACAGATAGTCTGATCTGCACTGACAGTACCGTTTGTAACAAGATTCTGTACAGTAATAGTGACTACAGCAGTTGGTACTGATTCACAAATATTACTATTCAGTGTTGATAGAGTTATTCTTCTAAAATAAGTGGTAGTTGTCAATGCGCCAGGAGTATAATCAGCTGCATTGGCGCCAAGGATGGTGGTGAAACCAGTAGTAGCGCCAGTCGTAGAACTTTCCCAACGGTAAGTAACCGTACCAGAACCAGTACCTGCGGTAACCGATGTTAAAGGATTCGGTGTGGTATTTTTACAGATAGTCTGATCTGCACTGATAGTACCATTTGTAACAAGATTCTGTACAGTAATGGTGACTACAGCAGTTGGTCCTGATTCACAAATATTACTATTCAGTGTTGATAGAGTTATTCTTCTAAAATAAGTGGTAGTTGTCAATGCGCCAGGAGTATAATCAGCTGCATTGGCGCCAAGGATGGTGGTGAAACCAGTAGTAGCGCCAGTCGTAGAACTTTCCCAACGGTAAGTAACCGTACCAGAACCAGTACCTGCGGTAACCGATGTTAAAGGATTCGGTGTGGTATTTTTACAGATAGTCTGATCTGCACTGATAGTACCATTTGTAACAAGATTCTGTACAGTAATGGTGACTACAGCAGTTGGTCCTGATTCACAAATATTACTATTCAGTGTTGATAGAGTTATTCTTCTAAAATAAGTGGTAGTTGTCAATGCGCCAGGAGTATAATCTGCTGCATTGGTGCCAGGAATGGTCGTAAAACCAGTAGTAGCGCCAGTCGTAGAACTTTCCCAACGGTAAGTAATCGTACCGGAACCGGTACCTGCGGTAACCGATGTTAAAGAATTCGGTGTGGTATTGTTACAGATAGTCTGATCTGCACTGATAGTACCGTTTGTAACAAGATCCTGTACAGTAATGG
>NZ_QPMM01000012.1 GCF_003419895.1 Chitinophaga silvatica
TACAATAAGAGAAATGAGGTCTGGTTTTACTGACTTTTTCTGATTGGTAAATTTCTTTTACCGTTGGCTGGGCAGGGGCAAGCCCTGCCCCTACAGGGTTTCAGCGAATTACAGTTTCTATATTGTAGAATTATTTCTTTACAGAATCGAAATTAGTAGATCCACATTTAACATCAAATATATCTACCAGATGAAAATTTAGTTTCGCTGAAACCCTGTAGGGGCGGGGCTTGCCCCCGCCCAGCCTACGGTAAAGGAAATTTATTACTCACAAGAAAAACAATAAAATCAGGAACTATTTCCTTTAACATAATAACATTGTTCTTGCCCCCGCCCAGCCTACGGTAAACATAGTTTTACAAACAAATAGAAGTATAAATTTTCAGAAACAATACCTTTAACGCAGTAGAATCGGGCTTCTTTTATGAAAAACGTGTAATGCATTTTCGGAAATCTATAAAATAAAAAAGACCTGCCAGGAATACTGACAGGTCTGATTTTATCAATATAAAAACAATTAGGTAAATAAAAAGTAAGCTAATATTAAAGTGATAATCACATTAAAGGTTTGGGCAATCAGAAAGGCATAAACAGGCTTACGACTATCTACTGCTGCAAGATCTTTAAAATTGGTTTCCAAACCAATGCAGGTAAATGCAAGGGCAAACCAAAGACCCTGTAAATTCTTAAGTGGTGCTTTTACAGTTGTTCTTAATTCACTATCAATAAAGAAAGAAAATACCAGTGAAGCAATCATGAATCCGATTACAAACTTTGGAAAACGCTCCCAGATCACTTTTAAAGTTGGTTTAGTATCCGGATCATTTGCATTGGGGTTTTTAGTATAAGTCCAGTAAACAGATATTGCAAAAGCAGCTACTCCAAGCAGAACATTCTGACTAAATTTTACAATAGTACTAACTCGTAAAGCTGTTTCTCCCACCAATGATCCTGATGCCGCCACAGCTCCGGTAGTATCAATACTTCCTCCTAACCAGGCACCTGTTACCGCTTCGGGAAATTCAAAATAATTGGCAATCATCGGCATAAAAATCATCATAGGCACTGCTGTTATCAGTACCAGGGAAATCACGAGCGACAACTTCTTTGAATCGCCTTTAATCGCACCAGAAGTAGCTATTGCGGCAGATACCCCGCAAATAGATACAGCGCTCGACAACATCATCGTCAGTTCATTATCAATCTTCAGCTTTTTACAAACCCAATATGAAAAATACCAGACAGAAAATACTACCACCAGCGCCTGGATTAATCCCAGTTTTCCATCTTTCAGAATATCAGAAAAAATAACAGTGGTACCAAGAAGTACCAGTCCTATCTTCACAAAAAACTCTGAAGTAAGCGACTCTCTGAACCAGGTGGGAAGTTTAAAGGTATTTCCAACCAATAATCCGATGGCAAGGCTAAAAATAACGGCTTCCAATCCGTATTCATTCATCTTTGCATTACCTGCAATAATTAAGGCGATGGTAGTAAGTACAAAAACCAGTGGGAACACCAGTAACATATGTTTTACTGATTTGCCGGTCAACAAAGCTCCCAATACAGCCACTACTATTGAGAAACCAAGTAATACCAACATTTTAAACAAATTTGCTCCTGTCAACACCTTATCGAAAAGATCGGCAGAATTGGCCCATTTGTACTCAGGTACGGCTACTACTATTCCGGCCAGCGATAGGATAATAATGAGAAAACCGAGCGTAACGATAGCCCAGTCTTCCGGTAAATACGACTTTACTGTAGGCATAAAAAATCATTAAAGTATAACAAGTCAGAAAATGTCTTTAATCATTGCTTTGGCAGCATGATAACCACATAGGCCATGCACACCACCTCCCGGAGGTGTGGCTGATGAACAGATATAAATATTCCTGCCAGCGGTTTGGTATGGAGATAAGCTTAATGTTGGCCTGGTATAAAGTTGACGTAAATCGCTTATTCCTCCGTTAATATCTCCACCTACATAATTCGGATTATAGGCTTCCATCTGTTGGGCATTTAAAGTATGCTTAGCCAGTATCAGATCTCTAAATCCAGGTGCAAAACGTTCTATTTGTTTTTCAATTATGTCGGTCATATCTACATCACTTCCATTCGGAACATGACAATATGCCCATGCAGTATGCTTTCCATCCGGTGCTCTTTTATCTACGATGCTTTGTTGTGCCAGTAATACAAACGGAGCATCGCTATGTTTGCCACTTGCAGCCAGCTGCTCAGACAGCGCGATCTCTTCGTACGTGCCTCCCAGATGTACGGTAGCAGCACTCCTACATTCCTTTGCAGTAAAGGGTATAGGGCCATCCAATGCATAGTCTATTTTAAAAACCCCTGGTCCGTACCGGTATTGCGATAACTGCTTTCTATAGTTAGGAGAAAATTTATCTCCTGCAATTTTTAATATTTGCTTAGGTGTCAGATCAAAAGCAACAGCTTTATGCGGAGGCAATTGATCTAGAGAAGTAACGCGAAAATCTGTTTGTATTTCACCGCCTAAATGTTTGAAGTAGGCGGCCATTGCATCAGTGATAGCCTGAGATCCGCCAACGGGAACGGGCCAGCCAAAACGATGGCCTGCAGCCGATAATACCATTCCTATTGCGGCAGATGCCAGGTTGGTTAATGGTTGAATGGAATGAGCGGCCATACCAGCCCATAAGGCTTTAGCGGCCGGTGTTTTAAATCGCTTTGCTACAGCATCGGCAGACCTTAGCCCGTTTAGCCCAAAGCGAGCCATCACTAAAGGATGTTTTGGAATCGAAAACGGCCCCAAGGCATCTTCTGCAATGGCATTCCAGTTATCAGCAACCGGCTTTATCAATTTTGTATAGGAAACTCCGTCTTCTCCTAATGCGGCCGCAGTTTCTTCAACAGAACGGGCCAGAAATGCGGCAGTACCATTATCCAGTGGATGGGCAGCTTCATAGGCCGACCATACAAACTTCAACCCATAATCCTGTAAAGGGAGTTTCGACAGAAAAGGCGATCCCATCGCCATTGGATGTACCGCAGAACAGACGTCGTGATAGAAACCTGGTAAGGTAAGTTCCCTGGTGCGGGTTCCACCACCAATTGTACTTTCAGCCTCCAGAATCAATACCTTAATGCCGGCCTGCTGCAGGGTGATTCCCGCCGCCAGACCATTAGGTCCTGCTCCTACTACAATTACATCAAATTCGGTTGTTGCCATCTTTCTGTCTTACTGAAATCCTATTAGTCTACAAAACTAGTATACTATTCAGGAAATTCAAATTTATTTTTCAGAAAGATAGGTTTTTTGATTTACAAAGGTGGCATAGTAACACCAACGCGCAAGGCTTTTAATCCGGTAAGTCCCTGTAAATCCTCTAATTCAAGTTCTTCCAGCTCAGGAAGTAATACCCCGGTTTCCTGAAGATAATGGATAAATGGCAGGAAATCTTCTATATCCCTTCCATCGGAATAGATAAGTGCAATTTTACCAGGTTGGGTTAAACGTTCCTCCGTATTTCGGATATGTACTTTATCTATCCGCTTTTTAATCATCTGGTAGCGGATGTTATAGGCACCTTCCACATCAAAACGGCGCTCATCGGCCCTAAAGCTTATATCAATTGGTTGGTTATGTACAAAAATCAGTTGAGTGGTATACAATTCCCTCGGCATTTGAATAAGCAGCGAATGCGTAAGTTTGGCTATTGCTGCCATAGAAGATAATTGCCATAACCGCAGATCTTTCAGGTGAAAATGGCTAAAATCTTTTGCCGGGGTGATAGACTGACCAATATAAATATCATACTCGATACCATCAGTCCTGAATTTCTCGAAATAACATGGATAAGATTCCTGAAGTTTATGCTTATTAGCTTCAAAATAATCATTGATTGCATTATTAATCATCTGCATAGAGACTTCCAGTTCATTTTTATTCACATTGCTATCCAGATTTTCGAGGCAGTTGTTGATTAATTTTCTGGACTCAGGAATTTGCGACGCAACGTGTTGTAAATAAGCAGTAGCTTCTTCCTCCAGAAATTTATACATTTCATTTTCAACAGAGGAACTTAATTGTTCCTGCGTAATTACCTGCTGCCACTGCTGGCAATGGTAGATCATCTCCTTCAGAAGGTCGTTATGCAGAAATTCCTGTAAGCTATCTAATGTTGATGCCAACGTTTTAAGATGATTATCAATATCGGCAATGATTGCCTTATTTCTTTCGACCGTGGAGTTTCGTATGTCTATTGCCCCATATAATGGGTACACTTCTTCAAAAAGAATATTTCCCAATACCACAGGTAAATTCTTCTTGCTGTGATAAATGTAATTCCATGCAACCTCATTAAACTTCCATTGAACAGAAGGTTGTATGGATGTAAACTTTTCTTTAATTACCCTTTCTATTTCTAAATTAAAGCCATCCACGTAGATGCGTAACAGTTGCCCGATGGGTGAGATTGCCGGTTCCAGCAATGCCAGCACTTTTTCATCAAATGTATGTTCGCCCCAGGTATGCACGGCCATTACACCAACAGGTTCATGCAGGTGGAAAATTGGCATCAGCGCCAGAGATTTCACTCCCAGATGCCTGAAATGTTCAAGAAATGAGTATTCTTTTCTGGTTTCCAGAAATATATCTGAAGAAAAGAAGAACAATGGTTTAGCTGCAAATGCTGTGGCCTGCCGTCTGAACTCTTCGGCTGTTAGTCTGTGTTCTCCATATACTTCAAACAAAATACCGGTACCACCTTTCGCCATGCTAAATACAGGCACATCATTTACTTTAAGCAAAGGGAAAAGATCGAATTCTATTTCCCGATTCCGGACCAGTGATTTTAACGACTGAATTACTTTCTGATAGCTTTCTTCATCAGTTAAACCGGTACGGGTTAAACGAATTTTACGGATATTATTTACTGCCTCCTCAGCTGTCACATCAGTTACCGTCATGATGCAAATTCCTCTGAATTTAAACAGCGCCAACGGTAGCATTTCTTCCAGAATTTCAAAGCCTCCACCTTCACTTAAATGAGTATAGAGCTGCACGAAATCGATTACCGGCAAAGCAGATTTGGCACTAACATCTACAAAATCTGTATTAATGTCTACCATATAACATTGCATCAGGCCCGTTGTTTTATTTAGGCCAACATGATACTGGGCTTTCTTCACAGGAGCCTGAAAGTTATATAGCCGTTTCAATATAAAAGAATAAAGTAATTGCAACCTTTCTCTGTGGTATTCTTCAGGTGTACGTGTAACCTCGTAAGCATACCCTTCCATACGTTTAGAGAGTAATTCATACATCAGGTCGGTGCCATAAAAAGCAACTGGCAAAAATGGGAAACACAGGCCCCAGGCCAAACGGCCTTCTCCTTCACTGGCAGGCGATAAACAGGCATATACGTACTCTAACAGTGAGGCATAATTATGAATTTCCTTTATGGCAATATCTTTATCAGATAAGTTAGCTTTTGTAAATTGAGACAAAGCTTCAGCATATAAACCCGATTTAACTGTCCGTTCTTCCACCAACCTTTTCTCCAGGTATTGAATAAAAGGCTTAAAGGATATCGCTGCGTCAATGGCCAAGGGTTGCGACTTATTTCCCGAGACATCCAGAATCGTTGTTTGCATAAATTATGGGGGTATTCTTTCTATCTCAAAGGTATGCATTCCAACCTAATTGAATTAGCCAGCATAACATCTTTTAACGATTCGTTTTTATAAAAATCTTATCTTGTAAATGTCTTAAAAATTACCCCATTTTCTAACATTTCCTAAAAAACTTCTATGATGAAAAAAACACTTCTGTTACTGGCAGTTGTTGCCCTGTTTGCATCGCAAAACCTGATAGCACAGGATTCTGCTGCTATGATGAAAGCATGGACAGCCTATATGACCCCAGGACCTGAACAACAAAAACTAGCGCTTTTGGAAGGAGATTTTACTTGTGATATGACTTTTTGGGACAATCCGGATAAGCCCATGAAAAATACCGGAAACTGCACTAACAAAATGATAATGGGAGGCCGTTATCTCGAAAGCAGGTACTCAGGCAATATGATGGGTACGCAATTCGAAGGCCTCGGCACTCTCGGGTTTGATAACGCAATTAAGACTTTCATTGATACCTGGATCGATAATATGGGTACAGGCATTACGGTATTGGAAGGCCACATGATAGGTGCCGATATCCTTGAATTAAAAGGACAGGTTGTAGACCCCATGACAGGAAGAAGAAGAAATGTTCGTCAAACCCTCAAATGGGTTGATGCCAATCATCACACGCTGGAAATGTTTCATGAAATGAATGGCAAAGAAGTCAAAACAATGCAAATCAACCTTACAAGAAAATAAACTTTATAAAGGTAAAACACTGATATCATAATCAGGACATCCACCTGAATAAGTAGCAACCAGGGCACCCAGTGAATTTGCAATCTGCAAACATTCAATGGGTGCCTTTTTTAATCTATGAGCATGTAAAAATCCAGCCAGGAAAGCATCTCCACTTCCAATGGTATCAGCAACTTTTACAGAAACTCCATCTACCTTATATAACTGCTTTTCCTGAAGCAGCATTGCTCCATCTGCCCCACGTGTAAGCACAATCAAAGGAATTGAAAACCGGTTGGCCAGGTACTTTAATCCTTCCTCTGCACTATCAGCAACCCCATACCACGATTGAATCAGGCTTAATTCATCATCATTCAATTTTAGGATATCGCAATGTTGCAAAAGCCATTCGATATACTCCTGCGTATAATGCGGAGCCCTGAGATTAATATCCAGCACTCTTGTTCCCACATGAGCCAGTAACCGTTTCAATGTAGTTCTGGAAACCTGATCTCTGGTAGATAAACTTCCGAAAACCAAATATTTGTTGTCGGTTTCCAAAGAAGAAGGATATTCGATAAAATCCCAGGCTACGGGATGAACAATATCATATTTTACAGCATGCGGATCAGACATATCTGCATACACAATTCCGGTTTGATGTTCATTATCTATCTGAATTTGATCTACTGGCAAACCATAACCCGAAAGCAGGTTAATCAACTGTCGCCCTCTCTCATCATTCCCCACTCTGGATATTAATGCAACCGGGTTACCTAGCTTGTGCAGATGATAGGCAACATTCATTACTGCTCCACCAGGTAAAGCCTTACCGGGTAATATATCCCATAACATTTCTCCAAAACAGATCACAGTATTCTTAATCATCTATCAATAATTTATGTAACAAAATACAATAAACCAACTATATTTATCTACCTATTTAACTGAGATTTTATGCACAAGGAAGAACACCTGAAAAGTTCTGATTTTATCACAGATATGGTTATCGGAATGAGCGATGGCCTTACTGTACCATTTGCTTTGGCTGCAGGTTTAAGCGGAGCAGTTTCCAGTAACAGTATCATCCTTACAGCTGGTATTGCCGAAATAGTAGCCGGATGTATTGCGATGGGTCTTGGAGGTTATCTTGCCGGCAAAACTGAGATAGAACACTACGAAAGTGAGTTGAAACGAGAATATACAGAAGTAGACACTGTTCCTGAAATAGAAATGGAAGAAGTGAAGGAGGTTTTTGCTGAATATGGATTGAGTAAAGAAGCCCAGAATCTCATAGCACTGGAACTATCGAAAGATAAAACCAAATGGGTGAATTTCATGATGAAGTTTGAACTTGGCCTGGAAGCTCCGGACCCTAACAGGGCAAGAAAAAGTGCCCTCACTATTGGAGCCTCTTATTTTGTAGGTGGATTATTACCATTATCTGCCTATTTATTCACGAATACTCCGATGCAAGGACTGATTGGGTCTACAATTTTAACTGTTATTTGCCTTTTTGTTTTTGGGTATTTTAAAAGTAAGGTAACCGGACAGCCTCCACTTAAAGGAGCTTTAAAAGTTACTATGATTGGCTTGCTGGCTGCAGCAGCTGCATTTTTGATTGCCAAATTGGTATCCTAGCTTTTCAACAATTTATACGACATTTGTTACCCAAGTTTTTGATGACATGAAAGTTTGTATTGCTGAAAAACCAAGCGTAGCGAGAGATATTGCCGAAGTAATTGGCGCAAAACAGCGCAAGGATGGTTACTACGAGGGAAATGGGTTTCAGGTTACCTGGACTTTTGGCCACTTCTGTACCCTCAAGGAACCACATGATTATTATGAGCAGTGGAAGTTCTGGAGGTTGGAAGATTTGCCCATGATCCCATCCAGTTTTGGTATTAAACTCATTGAAAACAATGGGGTGCAAAAACAATTTCAGATCATAGAAACTCTGGTAAAACAATGCGAAGAAGTCATCAACTGCGGTGATGCCGGCCAGGAGGGAGAACTAATTCAGCGGTGGGTACTTTTAAAAGCAAAATGTACAGCACCCGTAAAACGCCTCTGGATTTCTTCACTAACAACAGAAGCAATTAAAGACGGATTTCAACAGCTAAAACCTGCCGAACAATATAATAACCTCTATGCTGCTGGTAGTGCCAGAGCCATTGGTGACTGGCTGCTGGGCATGAACGCAACCAGATTATTTACCAAAAAATTTGCTCAGGGAAAAGTGGTATTGTCGATCGGCCGGGTGCAAACTCCTACCCTGGCAATGATTGTACAAAGGCAGAAAGAAATCAACGCATTTGTATCAGAAGATTACTGGGAGTTAAAAACTATTTACAGGGAAACAGAATTCACTGCGGCAATAGACAGACTGAAAAATCCTGAAAAAGCTGCTAAAGGCCTGGCATATCTGAAAGAACATCCCTTTGAGATCACGTCTTTTGAGAAAAAGGACGGAAAAGAAGGAAACCCACGATTATTTGATCTGACCGGCCTACAGGTAGAAGCTAACAAGAAATTTGCCTTCACGGCAGATGATACACTGAAATATATCCAGAATCTTTACGAAAAGAAGTTAGTAACCTACCCCAGGGTAGATACAACCTATTTGTCTGAATATCTGCATCCTAAAATTGCTGGCATACTGCAGGACATGACTCCATATGCAGCACTGACAGCACCGCTACTTACCCAGCCAATTCCCAAACTGAAAACAGTATTCGATGATAAAAAAGTAACGGATCACCATGCGATAATCCCAACAGGCATGCATCCTGGCGGCTTACCCTTGGAAGAAAAACGAATCTACGATCTGGTGGCCCGCCGCTTCATTGCTGCGTTTTATCCGGAATGTAAAATCTCCAATACCACCGTATTGGGAAAAGTAGGTCAGGTGCCGTTTAAAGCCACTGGTAAACAGATTCTGGAACCTGGATGGAAGGAAGTATATGCCAATGATGTAAAAGAAAAAAAAGAAGGCGAGGAAGAAGAAAAAATATTACCGCTTTTCGAACCAGGTGAAAGTGGCCCACATACTCCAAGAATCCATCAGGGCAAAACCACTCCACCTAAAGCCTTTACAGAAGCGACCCTGTTGCGTGCAATGGAAACAGCCGGTAAACAGGTAGATGATGAAGAAATGAGGGAACTTCTGAAAGATAATGGCATCGGCAGACCATCGACCCGTGCAAACATCATTGAAACTCTCTTCAAAAGGAAGTACATCGAAAAAAGAAAAAAGAATATCTATGCCACTCAAACGGGTATGGACCTGATTGATACAATTCAATCCGAGCTGCTGAAAAGTGCCGAACTAACGGGCCAGTGGGAACGCAAGCTTCGCCTGATCGAGAAAGGGGAATATGCCTCAGATACTTTCAAAGATGAATTGATTCAGATGGTAGTAGACCTTACCAAAGAGGTAAAAACTGCCAGTTATAAAACAATTACAATCGCTCCTGAAGCGCCTCCTGCTCCGGAGAAACCAGTAAAGGAAAAAGCAAAGAAAGCCCCCAAACAGCCTGTGGTTGTTGAAGAAATACAATGTCCCAAGTGCAAGGCACATCCCCTCAAAAAAGGAAATACCGCCTGGGGATGCGGCAACTTTAATCAATGTGGCTTCAAGGTGCCCTTTATTATTGCCGGAAAAAAAATCAGCGACAAACAGCTTACCGACCTGATTACAAAAGGTAAAACAGGTAAAATAAAAGGACTGGAAATCCCTGGTTCTGCGGCCAAAGAAGGAAAGCTGGTGTTACAACCGGATTACAATATCGGGATTGAATAATCCCATTTATCCAAAATTCTCGAAATTCCTGAGCGAATCTACTATCTTGTTCAATTAATTCAATTGAATATGCATTCGCGATTCCAGTTATTGTTACTAGGTTGGCTATTGCTTTTTTCTACTGCCAATGCAGGCGAAATTTGCCGCCCAACTGCTCTCAAATGTGAGTACCTGATCACGCCGTTAGGTGTGGATGCCGCACATCCCCGTTTATCGTGGCAACAAGCCGATGAAAGAAAAAATGCGCGTCAGACTGCCTATCAGATCAGCGTGTCTGAAGATTTGGCCACTTTACAAACTAAACCATTGTGGACTACCGGAAAAATCAACGGCAGCACCAGACTTACTAATTACACAGGAAAAGCCCTGCAACCATTCACAAAATATTATTGGAGTATAGAAATCTGGGATCAGGATGGCAAGAAAACACCTGCCACCATTTCATGGTTTGAAACTGGTATGGTCAACTCAGCAAACTGGAAAGGTGCTTGGATCAGTGACAATACAGATATTGCCCTTAAACCCGCTGCACAGTTCAGAAAAACCTTTGCCGCAGAAAAGCAGATCAAATCGGCCCGGGCGTATATCGCAACAGGCGGACTTTATGAGCTTTATATCAATGGGCAAAGAGTTGGTAATCAGCGTCTCGACCCCATGTATACGCGTTTCGATCGTCGGTCGTTGTATGTAACCCATGATGTAACCAGCCTGCTGCAACAGGGCCAAAATGCCATAGGAGTAATATTGGGTAATGGATGGTATAATCACCAATCTACTGCCGTTTGGTTTTTTGATAAGGCACCATGGAGAAACAGACCCACTTTTTGTATGGACCTTCATATTACCTATACCGATGGCAGTAGCGCTATTGTTAGTAGTGGTAAAGATTGGAAAACAGCTTTAGGCCCAATTGTATTTAATAGTATCTATACAGCGGAACATTATGATGCCCGTAAGGAAATGCCAGGATGGAACACTGCAAATTTTGACGATAGCAAATGGCAATCTGTTATTTACAGGGCTGCTCCATCTATGAATATCGTATCACAACAATTACATCCGATCGAAAATGTAGAAGAAATTGCAGCTCAAAGTCTAAAGCAGTTAAACGATACCACCTGGTTATTTGATCTCGGCCGAAATATTTCAGGAGTAAGCAAACTTTCAGTACAAGGCGCACCTGGTACTGTTATCAGGCTTATTCATGCAGAGCAACTAAATAAACAGGGTTTTGCAGATCTTTCAAATATTGATGTGCATTACCGCCCAACCGATAATACTGATCCCTTTCAGACAGATATATTTACACTTAGTGGCAAAGGAACAGAAACCTTTATGCCTAAATTCAACTATAAGGGATTTCAGTATGTAGAAGTTTGCAGCAATAACCCCATAAAGCTAACAAGGGAATCGCTTGTTGGTTATTTTATGCATAGCAATGTTCCTGCTGTTGGAAATATTAATAGCTCGGATACTATTATAAACAAACTTTGGTGGGCAACTAACAATGCCTATCTCTCGAATTTATTCGGATACCCAACAGATTGTCCTCAACGTGAAAAAAATGGCTGGACAGGTGATGCTCAAATAGCTGTTGAAACCGGCTTATATAACTTTGATGGCATTACTATTTACGAAAAATGGCTGGCAGATCACAGAGATGAGCAACAGCCAAATGGGGTACTACCGAGCATTATACCAACAGGAGGCTGGGGTTATGAATGGGGTAACGGACCAGATTGGACCAGCACAATAGCTGTTATTCCCTGGAATATATACCTTTTCTATGGTGATACTGCTTTACTTGCAGCATCCTATGATCACATAAAAAAGTATGTTGATTATATAACCAGTATCAGTCCATCTGGTATAACCACCTGGGGGCTGGGTGACTGGGTACCTGTAAAATCGAAATCACCGGTTCCATTTACTTCTACAGCTTATTACTATGCAGATGCCTTGATTCTGGCTAAAACAGCGAAATTACTGGGTAAAAACAGCGATTACTTAACCTACAGTACGTTGGCTAATAAAATAAAGTCCGCTTTCAATAAAGAGTATTTAAACAGCAATACCGGCGTATATGCCGAAGGGTTACAAACAGAGCAGAGCGTTGCACTATACTGGGGTCTGGCACCTGATAATCTGAAGTCTAAAATAGCTAAAGTACTGGCGGAGAGTGTGGTAGCTAATAACTATCATTTGGATGTGGGTTTATTAGGTACCAAAAGCATTCTTAATGCCTTAAGTGAGAATGGATATCCTGAAGTGGCCTATAAATTGGCAGCACAGAAAACTTATCCATCCTGGGGTTATTGGATTGTAAGCGGGGCTACTACCCTTTTTGAAAACTGGGATATCAACCGGTCTTCAGATCTTTCCCGTAATCATATAATGTTTGGAGAGATCGGGGCATGGATGTATAAGGGAATCGGAGGAATTTATCCGGATGAATTGGCACCCGGATTTAAGAATGTCCGGTTGTCACCAAGTTTTCCGGAGGAGTTAACCCATTTCAGTGTAAGTCATGACGGCCCTTATGGCAAGATTTCTTCTTCCTGGCAAAAGGAAGGTAGCAAGATTATATATACGGTGAATATTCCGGCTAATAGTGGCGCTACCTTAAGTTTACCTGAAAAACTCCGAAGAAGTATATACGAAAATAATAAGCAGGTAATAGTACCTGCAACTGGATTACCACTCGGAGCGGGCATACATACATTAGAGATTAAAATCTAAAAAAATGAGGCCATCTCCTTGTGAGATGGCCTCGTACCGTAATTGATCCTCTATGAAAGACCGATGTCCAAAAAAACACTTTAGTTACCAGAAGGCTGAACGGCAGTAGCCGGAGTTATGTTTTACTACCGCTCTAAGGCCAATTTGGTATAGATGCCACTGAGTTGGAATTCAAGCTTGCCTTTTGATTTAACAACCCTTTTAGAGCATCCCTGTTTGAATATTTTAATTTTCAAATGCCGGAGCAGAAATAGTACCAATTGCAAGCGTACAATTCGGTTGTACAACAACTGGCACTACTGCCGGTGGGGCCACAACTACGACATCTTTCAATTCAATATTTTTATAGATATAAGCCATACTCACTAAAATGATGCAAAAACAAATCAGGAGATGGATATAGACTTTATTATTGTTTGAACCCATAAAAATTGGGAGTGATTTTTAAAGGATACCATGACAACTTTGGCGGCTTCAATGATTTTCTCAGCTTCATAGGTTAGGGTATCGGTTTCATTATCACAAAGGTAAGTATAGCTTTATCATTTATAAATAGCGGTTCCCCTGAATATGATGTAGTATTTATACTACAAAAAGCAGTGTAAATAATGTTTACCTTTGTTGTCTATTAATGAATGGAAGCCTCTATTACACAATGAATATCCTGATTGCCGACGATCATGCTATAGTTAGATATGGTCTTGCCAAAATAATCTCCGGAATTGATTTAGCAGCCAATACTATACTCGTTGATTCTTTCAATGCAGTAATACAGCATCTCGATACCCAACAAATTAAAATGTTAATACTGGACATTAATTTGCCAGGAGGGAATAGTATTCAGATGATTGATGCTATTAAGTTTAGGCAGCCGGATACACATATCCTTATTTTCTCGGCATATGATGAACGGCTATATGCACTTGATTACCTGCAGGCAGGAGCAGATGGATATCTGAGCAAAAGCGCTACAGAGGAGGAAACTAAATTAGCCATCCGGACCTTATTCAATGGTGAAAAATATATGAGTGCTGCTACCAGGCAAATGTTACTTCAAAAATTAAGTAAACATCAACCTAAAAGCAATTCGCCATTCGATACGCTCTCTGCAAGAGAAGTTGAGGTAATGAATATGCTTATCAAGGGTATTGCTTTAAATAAAATATCTGAATTATTAAACTTACAGGTATCAACTGTCAGTACCTATAAGACCCGCATTTTCCACAAATTGCAAGTAGAATCCTTAATAGGCTTATTAGATAAGATTAAATTATACGAAACAGTTATTCAATAACATCAATTGTTATTGTAACCAGAGCGCCATGTAGTCCGTTGGTGTTTACCTTCATACTTCCGTTTATTAGTGCCAGCAATTCAATTACCATTAACAAGCCTATACCAACGTGTACATCATTATACTTTTCTGAAGCGGAGGAATTAGCAATCCTATCCTGATTGATCCAGTTCATCACTGCCTGGGGCATACCTATACCAGTATCTGCAAAGATGAGAACAATCTTTTGGTTTTCCGTATAAGCTTCTAAAGTAATACTACCCGCAGGTGTATTCTTTACAGCATTATCAATAAGATTATGAATAATTATGGAAAGGAGTTGTTTGTTTACCAATACTTTAGTTCCGGGAATAGTGATATTATTGACAAGGATCTTTTTAGAGTTGGCTACTGGCCTGAAAATACTGGCTTTAAGTTCCAACTCATTATAAAGATCTACTACCTCCAACATTGAGTTATCATGCGCAAACTGTGACTTAATATATTGAATCAGGTTCTCCACCAGGTAATACATATTATGCAAACTATCATGAATAACCATTCTTTCTTCTTTTACAATAGGATAGCCTGTTGTACCAACTACCTGCATTAAATACTTCATTGGAGTTTTCAAATCATGAGAAATAGCAGCAATTATACGTTGCTGTACAAAGCTTTGTTTTCGTAGTTGTTGCTCGGATGCCTGCAGGTTCTTTAGTATTGATCTTAATTCATAAGTTCGTTCATCAACTAATAAGGATAATTGCTCATTTTTCCTTTCTATTCTTCTAACTCTTATCCGGAAGAAAACAAAAATGATAAAAGCCAGTGTTACCAGTAAAGCTATCCTGAAAATGGTAGTTTCGTAAAATGCTTTTTCAACTTTTAGTACCAGGATCAATTCCGCTTCATTATCACCCCCAAAACCATTCGGCTTTCGTATCCATAAATGATATGTACCCGAACTCATTGATGAGAATTCAATAATTCGTTCATTATTTACCGGTACCCATAATATTTCATCTTTATTACCTTCCTTTTCCAAAGAATAATAAAAATGAAGGTTATCAGGATCTCCAAAGTAGGGAGAGCTTATGCGAATCTTTGCATGATGAAAGTTGTGTGGAATGTCAATGACCTCATCCGGATTTATAACTGAAGTATCAATCTCGATCTGATCTACGAAAATACGTTTATCCGGAAGTTCAGGTATGATATTGCCGGGATTAAAATAAACAAGCCCATTTAAGGAAGGTAAGGAGATATCTCCGTTAGGAAGTTTTACAGCACATGGCTGGCATCCTCCATTAAACTCATTTGTATTGAAGCCTTGCTCTTTTCTGTAATAGAGATAATATAAATTTTTACTTTTTTTAGAAACAAAGGACAATGCATCATTTGTACTTACCTGAAATAATCCCTTATTGGTGGTGATCCAATTATATCCATTATTATCACGTATTACACAATGGGCCATTAAAAGAAACCTATGCTTATCTAATGGCAGGGCTGTTATTTCATTGTCTTTATAAATAAAAATTCCATGACTATAGGTAGTGATCCAAATTTCTCCTGTAGGAGCCGTAAATAAACTGCGAATGTATGAATCCTTTAATACATTGAACCCGCTAGTTTTTTTTGTTTTGACATCTACACTATATAAACCTGCTGCGGTGCCTACCCATAAGGTATGTTCATTAGCCTTGGTGAAATAGGTGCAATCATTAATGTCGGTACAGAATTGTTGAAGCTGAGGATGTTCTTCATCAGTTTGTATAGTATATAAGCCGGTGGTCTGAGTTCCAATCCAAAGCTTGTTTCCTCCATCAAAAAATAATTGGTTCACTTTTGAAGGGAAAACAGTATCCCACAAAATTGCTGAATAATCAGGGGTTAATTTATAAAGAACCCTCCCATCCTTATACCAATTATTCTCTTTATTATCTGTTGCTATCGAGTAATTATCCAGTCGGCCTATCTTTCTTAATAATGGTATCTCTTTCTTAGTTCCATCAGTCGTAAACATGAAACCACGGGGTACCACTAACGCATTATCACCGTGAAGTGCCTGTGCATAATAAACCTCATCATTTCCTTCTCCATCTCTTAAAACAGAAAATTGTTTGCATTTATATACAAATAATCCTTTTGTCAGACTTCCTATAAATAATCGCTGATATTTAGTGTCATAATAAATGCTTGTTATTCCTCCTTTAACCTGATCGAAATTATCGAGGAGAATAGTTGACTCTATGTTGTTATTCTTATCAATTTTTAAATAATACAGTAAATTATTGATAGACAGGAATAACTGCTGAGACCCTATATTCCAGTATACTTTATAGTTTTTGAGTTTTCCTATTGAATCGCCATGTAAGGATAAGGGGCGTGGAAATTTAGAATTAAGCTGAAAAAACTCTCCGTTATCTGTAATCTGATATAAATTCCCATTTAAGGCGAAAAGCTGTTCGGGCTTGAAGGCCGGGGCCTTCTGCAGGTAGAAATGCTGTTCATTATTTACGTACCATATACTGTCTTTGCTGGTTTTATAATAAGTAGTAGCATTAACAGGATATATAAAATAATGGCATGGAACTATATTTAAATAAAGATCAGGAAATCCTCTTACCGTGTATACATCAGAGGTATCCTCCTGGATGAAATAATTGTAAGCGGATATGTTGCTAACAGCGGCTTTGCCATTCTTTATTTCCAAAATATTTTCAACAGAAATAGCAGCCAGTCCTTCATTTGTGGATAAAAAACATAAAAAATGATTATCCTTAATTGGAAGAACAGTACTATTAAAATTTAAAAAGTGGTAGCCATCAAACCTAACTAATCCATCTTCTGTTGCCAACCATACAAAGCCATCTTTATCAGGTGTGATGTACTTGATACTATTTTGAGGTAATCCATCCTGGTCTGTAAAATGCCGAACTATGGCTGAATCAAAACGGGAATTAGCAGATACTGAATTCATTCCCATTAAGAAACATACCAGCAAAAT
This sequence comes from Chitinophaga silvatica, assembly GCF_003419895.1. GTDB lineage: Bacteria > Bacteroidota > Bacteroidia > Chitinophagales > Chitinophagaceae > Chitinophaga > Chitinophaga silvatica. The sequence continues at coordinate 17,167 of NZ_QPMM01000012.1, forward strand.
AAGTCTCATCGAATAAACAGTCTAATATTGGCAGTTAGAAATTCGCATCAAAAGTAGCCATAAAAAAATTTATCATTGCAAATCAGCTAACAATTCATTAAAAAAATTGGTTTGCTAAATCAAACCAGATAAGGATTTCATGGAAATTCACTATCGTTCATTAATTGATCAAGTTGGATTATTTTTCGTATAGGCATCACATTTACATATATATACGAGATTATTTCAAGGGAAGATTTCATATTAGTACTATTAACATAATAATAATATTTAAAATACAAAAGCACCTCTTACAGAAGTGCTTTTGTAGAAATCGATTAGTATTATTATTAGATATTTGAGATAGTATACCTACCATTTTTTTGCGTTGCAAATACTAAAACTCCATCCTTATAATTGCTTTTCACTTGTTTTCCTGCCTGGTCTTTTACCACACAATTAGCAGGAAGATTTAATTTGCAGGTAACTCCGCTTTTTGATAAAACACTCACCTTATTCACTTGCCTGTTATTCCAGGAAAAATCAAGTTCAAAACCATTTACAGCACAAATCCCCTTAATAGAACCACTGGCAAATTGTTGATCTCCCGGTAAAGCTGGCAACAGACGGATTATGTTTTCGCTACCATGGCTTTGAAGGAACATTTCGGCGATTCCTGCAACTGCTCCAAAATTACCGTCGATCTGAAATGGTGGGTGCGCACAAAATAAATTGGAATAAGTACCTGCTCCGGAATTCATTTTTATTTCACTACCAGCAACTGCCGGTGCCCAAAGTTCTTTCAACATTTTAAAGGCATGATCTCCATCTCCGAGTCTCGACCAGAAAGCAATTTTCCAGGCCCTGGACCAACCAGTTCCGGCATCTCCCCTACGCTCCAGCGTTTTTCTGGCAGCAGCAGCCAATTCCGGTGTATCCCAGGGAGTAATCTCGTCGTAAGGATATAAACCATACAATGGAGACACATGGCGGTGGTGAGTATCTGCTTCCTTATAATCCTGTAACCATTCCTGGATACCTCCAAAAGATGGACTGATCTGATTCGGAGCCAGGCGTGCCAACACCGCTTTTAAACTGTCTGCCCAGGCCTTGTCTGCTTTCAATATTTCAGCAGCCGCAATGCCCGTACTCAGTATTTCCCTAGCAATCTGCATATCCATAGTTGGCCCCATACAGGTTTGTCCCTGCTGCCCATCCGGCAAAATATATGCATTCTCGGGAGAGTTGGAAGGAGCAGTTACCAACCAGTTATGAGCTGGTTCAGTAATTAAGATGTCTCTGAAAAAATCAGCTGATCCTTTCATTAACGGGTATACAGACTTTAAAAATGCCAGGTCATTGGTATACTGGTAATGCTTCCAGAGATGTGTACCTACCCATGCTCCACCTGTAGATGCAGAGCCCCAGTCGGCTCCTTCACCTGGTGCTGTAAAGCCCCATGGATTATAGATTACATGGGCCATCCACCCTCTTGCATTGTAATAGGTGCGTGCAGATTGCTCTCCGAATCGGGCCATTTGCTTCACCAGTGTAAATAAAGGCTGGTGACAGCTCGATAAATTAGTAACTTCTGCCGGCCAGTAATTCATTTGTATGTTAATATCCAGATGGTAGTCGCCATTCCAGGGAGTTTGATATTCTTCCGCCCATAGACCCTGCAAATTGGCCGGCATACCACCATTCCGGGAAGAACTGATCAAGAGATATCTGCCAAAGTTGAAATACAACGGAACCATGGCAGCATCTTTCTGTCCGGATTGCAAACGCTCAAGACGTTGCAGCACTGTCAGGTTTTCTACCTCTTTATAACTCTCATCATTCAACGTCAGTTTACAGCGTTGAAAGAGGGATTGAAAATCCTTTACATGTGCATTCAACATCCCTGCCCAGTTACCTGCTCCGGCTTTATTAGCATCATTAACTGTCAGTGGTAGCGGATCTGGCCCTGGTTTCTCTACATCCGGCCAGTTCATATTTGTGTGAGCTGCAATAATCAAGAGGCATTCATCTGCTCCACTAATTGTTATCTGGTTATTACTTTCTTTTTTAGTTCCGTTTTTATTGACAACCTTCAATACAGCGGCATATTTCATCCCCGGATCGTCATTCCCTCCGTTTAAGACACCTGTCATCTGAAGGGCTCCGTTCTTCAATTTTACCTCTGCTTTTTCCTTCCTGGATATTGCTGTAGTAAATGATAAAGCGCCTGGTTTACTGGCTGAAAGTCTGACTACTATTACCTGCTGAGGTGCTGATACTATTACTTCTTCTCTGAACGTAACACCATTGCGCTGCCAGGTGGTTCTGGCAATTGCGCTATCTAACTGGAGTAAACGTTGATAATTGGCAACCTGCGATGCTGTATCTGCCCATTGAATAGAAAGATCTCCCAGTGTTTGATAGCAACCGAATTTCACATTGGCACCGTTACCGTATCCTGAACCAGGCCCCTTACAAACAAAATATTGCTGCAACATTTTCTGAGCCTCAATATTTTTGCCGGCCAGTAATAATGATCTGATTTCAGGAAGATATTTTATTGCTTCCTTACTGTTTGCATCTTCCACCCCTCCGGACCATAACGAAATTTCATTCAGTACTATCCGTTCTGAATTAGGATTTCCAAAAACCATGGCCCCCATACGCCCATTGCCAACAGGGGCTGAAGCTGTAAAATGTTTTGCTGGCTCATTAAAACGGAGAGTAAGGTCTGATTGCGCTGATAACGATAAGGTGCTGGCTACCAATATCGATGGCAAAATGCTGTATTTCGTGAAATTCATGAAGGTCAAGATAGCTAAAAATGTGAATTTATGCCAATCGTTTCATTAGCTCTATACATGCCCTGGCATTATGATAGGGGCATTTCCAGAAACCAACCTTATATTCAGGCATCAAACTATAATCCTCATACACGCCCCAAAACCATTCTCCATTTCGGGAATCTATTAGATATTGCTCAATAAATCGCCAAACTCCTATTACAGCATGCCAATATTTACTATCTGGCTTTAATTGCCAGGCATTGACAAATCCTATCAGCGCTTCGGCCTGCGGCCACCAATGTTTTTCTTTCACCAGTTCATTTGTATCTGGCAGGTATTCATTCCACAATCCACCATCGGTAGCTATTCCTTCCCTAATGGTGGTATCGGCTATTAATAGCGCCAGAGAATTAAAGCGGGCAATCAGAGACATATCCCCCACTGCTTGGGCCGATTCCAATAATAGCCAGGCAGCTTCAATATCATGCCCATAAGAAATTGCGGTGCTTTTTAGATCCCAATGTTCATTAAAAAACAGATGCAGATGCCCGGTTAACGGATCTATTATGCTCTTTTCGAACCTTAACAGGAGTTTTTGTATCTGTTTTAGCAGTAACTCATCTTTCCAGCAACTATATAAATTAGTATATGCCTCAATAATATGCAGATGAGTATTCATTGTTTTCTTTTCGTTGGCATCTTTATCGCTCAACCGGAAATCGTCAGGACTTTTCCAATCTTCTGTGAATGCCTCAAAGTATCCGTCTTCTATATTATCATATCCATATTTTTCAATAACATTATATAGGTTGATGGCTGTTTCTTTTGCCAAAGAGTTGTTGGTTGCCTTATAATACTCGCTGCAGGCATATAATGCAAAGGCTATCGCATAAAGTTGTTTACGTTTATCAACCGGCTTGCCGTATTGGTTTACCGACCAATATACACCACCATAAACCGGATCAATGAACTTATTCAAGAGGTAATCCCAGGCCCGATGGGCTATATCGAGATGCGCGGAGTTAGCAGACAGATTATAAGCAGCGGAAAATGTCCATAAAATTCTTGCATTTAAAACTGCCCCTTTATCTGCTGTTGCTACTATGCTGTTGTCATTCCCAATTTCACCATAAAAGCCTCCATTCGCTTCATCTACCGTATACTTAGTCCAGTAATTAAGAATATCATTTAATGCTTTGCTGGCTTTATGATGTAGTTCCTGTTGTGTCATTTTCGTTTGGTTTGTAACTCTGCCGCAATACTATTAATTCTGGTCTCAGATAATGGATATACTCCCATTAATACAGCGGCAATAAATGCTCCTATGGCTGGCAAAAAGCTCATCATCAGAACGATTCCATTAATTGTGGCATCCGACTGCATAAGGTTGGCTTTAAACCCAAAGGCCCCCAGCAACCAGCCAGTCAATGATCCGCCTATGGTCCATCCAAACTTCTGAGACATAGAAGAAGAAGAGAAAATTAACCCGGTAGCCCTACGATCATTTTTCCACTCAGAATAATCAGCGATATCGGCATACATCGACCATAGCAATGGAAATACAATTCCGGCACATATACTGATCATAAACTGAAAAATAAAGATCAGAGCCAGTTGTTCCCTATTGAGCCAGTAAAATAAAATGCTCAATATTGTAGCGGTAAACATGGCAAGCAAATATATTTTCTTCTTCCCCAGCAGATTTCCTAAGGCAGCTGCTAATATTACACCTATGATATTTGCCAGTTGTCCGGTTACCAAATAGAGGGTAGACCAGGTGAGATGAATATTACCACATTCAATAGCTACAGATTGATGAATGAAGTATTTAAAATAGTAAAGCGTAGCGCCATCTCTAAGCGAATTGAAAACCAGGGTTGCAATTCCGGCACCCAGTAAAATCCACCAGGGCTTATTTTTCAGCAGGTCCTGCACATCACTTTTGAGGGATCCCGAAGGCTGTGCAGAGGTTTTTACTCTTTCCTTTACCCAGGCAAAACAAAGCAAAAACAGTACAGAACAAACTATTGCAATTATAGTTACAGCAACCTGCCATCCGAAGCGTGGGTTATGACCTTTACTGAAAAAATGCACCAGAGGCTCAATAGATGCCAATGCCAGCAAGCTACCAATAAATGCAAATGCCATTCTGAAAGATGCCAGGGTATTTCGCTCTTTTGCATCATCAGAGAGCACCCCCAGTAACGAAGCATAGGGAACATTAATGAGTGAATATACCATCATCATTAATGAATAGGTGATATAGGCATAGATCAAATTACCTTGTAAGGTAAATGGAGGCACTGAAAAGGTAAGTATGCCCACAATTCCGAAAGGAATAGCGGCAAATAGAATATAAGGCCTGAACTTTCCCCATTTGGAAGTGGTTCTGTCGGCCACTATACCCACCATTGGATCGAAGAAGGTATCCCAGATACGGGTGACCAGAAAAAGGGTTCCTACAGCTGCTGCCGCTAATCCGACGATTTCAGTATAAAAGAATAACAAATATGTTCCGAACAACTTCCAAAACATAGAAGATGCCATATCTCCAAAGCCATATCCAATCTTTTCTTTTAATGAAATTTTGTCGAACATAGGAGCAATAGTGATTACAATGCAATCCCTATAATAGTGATTTTTTCCATTAGTAGTATATATTCGGCTTTATTGCTCTACTGCATTATGTAATGTATACCTGGTAGCGTGAGGTAATGGTTCTATAGGTCTGTTGGTTCTGTCGCCCCATGCATAGGTAAAACAGGCTCCGAAATAGAATATTAATGAGGAGTAAAACATGAAAAGCAATAACAGCACCATAGATGCAGATGCTCCATAAATATTGTTAATACTACTGTAGGTAAGCATTAACTTAAGAACAACTTTACCTATATTAAATAGAATACTGGTTACAAAAGCTCCGGTCATATTTACCTTCCACTTTGGTCTTCCATCGGGAAGGAAACGGAAAACCAGGAAAAACCAGACAGTTACTATTACGATAGAAATAACATAGTTCAATGCACTATCATAATAATTTGCGATAGCCGGAAGATATAGGTCAACATACTGGCCCAGAAATGTTCTGATAGCTTCGGCAGCAATATCGATCAGAAACAATAATCCTGCAAAGATGATCACCAAAACCCCTCTAAGCCTTGAAATCAACAACTGTCCGAAGTTCTGTTTATTGCTGGGTCGTACTTTCCATAATTCATTCAGTGAACCCTTGATAATTTTGAATAATGTGGTGGCTACAAATAGCAGGAAAATAAATCCTCCAATTGCGATAATCCAGTTTTGGGCTATACTTCTAAATGCTTTGAGCGTATCCAGGATGGCCTCAGAGGTTTCTTCCCCAAAGTAGCTTTCCAACTGCACTGTCAGATGACGCCCCACATGATGCACTCTAAAAATGATCCTTAGCAGCTGAATAATTATTATAAGTATAGCAGGCAATGCGAAAGTGGTGAAAAAAGCGGTAGCACCTGCCATACGCAATGGGTCATTGGCCTGCAGGTTCTTAAAGGCGTCCTGAAACGACGATAACAACAACCGCCATCTTGGTGTAACTGTATGAGTTAGTTTGGTTTCCATCATTAAATCGCGCTCAAGTTACTGATTAATTTGTTTTTATCTGATGCAAACAATAAAGCAAATAAATCAGGGGAACCTAAACAGCGTTACAAAAAAATAGGGCAACAGTTGTAGCGATACTGTTGCCCATTTAATCATCCGAACCGTTCACACAAAACTCACCACTGGTGGCAGTGTATCAGATATCATGTTGTAGCGTTTTTGATACCGGAATACTTTCCACCGCAGTGAAATTCTTCTTACAGCTGAATTTTTTCTACAGGAGAAAAAATCATGTCTTCCACGCCACTAATTTTCAGTCCTATACGTGCAAAGACGTAGTTCTGAGTGGGGGTCATGGAAGGTACATCAGCTGTCAATGTAATATTATTTATATCTGCAATATCTCCACCATTGATTTCGGCGGTTTTGATATTGTTTTTCTTATCAACAAATTGTGTTTTATTCAGGTAAAGTACAACTTGATCTATCCCTCTTGCATTACCATCTTTTATGATCTGCTCCAATTTACAACTGGCAGAAACTTTACCATTAGCAAACTGTAGTTTAGGTGTTCTGATCATATAATAAGGCAATACTTCAATATCCAGTGATTGATTACCCGTAATATTCACCTGGATAGTATCTGAGTGGGTAGTTCCGTCTTCTTTGGTTTTCCATGGGCCTTGTGAAGCTGGGATGATCAATTTATACTGTGCAGGGAACAACATGGAAGAGAAGCTGCCATCCTGATTTACATTAACATTGATCGGAATTCTTTTATCCCATCCTGGTTCCCAGAGTTCGAAATATACATCCTGCTGGCTCACACCTATAGCTTCTCCATTATATACAATTCTTCCGTTAAAGGTGCAGGAGGGTGCAGGATAGTTATCCTTTTTACAAGCCCCCATTAATAAACCCAGCAAGAACAGATAATAAATTTTAAAACGCATAAAATAATTTTTTACTGGTTAGGATTTTTAACGATTAATGGGTTATTATTTCTGATATCATCTCCGATTCTGGAATAATAATTTCCAAACCTGAATTCATGCGGGTTAGTTACTTCTCCTGGTATTCTTTGTTTAAATACCCATTTACCGTTATTCGCATTTCCAGGATTATAAATTTTATAGGGGATAAGACCGAATACCCTGGTACTGGAAGCTGTAGCACTTGCAATGTTTGTTGTCAGATCGTCTGATGCTCCGTTCCAAACCTTGTGTGCAATTCTCCATCTTTTCATATCCCATAATTCGTGGCCTTCAAATGCCAGTTCCACTTTTCTTTCATGCACGATTCTGTCGAAGGTTATTTGAGCAGGCAGAAGCTGAGTGGTGAGACCTGCACGTTCTCTTACCTGGTTCATATAATTGGCAGCGGTAGGATTATCCTGCAGTTCGAATGCCGCTTCTGCAGCATTCAATAATACTTCTGCATAGCGGTAACGAATCCACCAAACTTCACTTTGAGTACCAATACGACCGGATCCGATAGCAGGGTCCTGATATTTACGTACATAAAAACCGGTTTGAGCGCTGAATTCGAGCTTATCGATCGGGCCATCGAATCCAACCACCTGCATGTCTATACCATTAACTGTGTTTCTTTTTCCGAACGCATCGCCAGAAACGATACTTCCATCAGCTAAAATTAATCCGCCCCAGATATCTACAGGCATATTTTTGAACTCACTTCCCGGAAGTATAATTGTACCGGCTAAACGAGCATCTCTGTTGGCAAAGATGTCTAATGGCGAAGTATAGTAAACATAATCGTTATTAGCCTGATTGGTAATATAAGGCTCAAAAGTATTATCAAGTTTTTCGAAAGACTGAACCAGATTCAGAGAAGGGTTTAATCTTCCACCCTGTTGCTCTTCAGCCAGAGAACGAGGTTGGTTGGAGAGTGTCCATCCTTGTACTTTTCCACTTTGCAATTTGTAATCTTTTACGAAGATGACTTCAGGATTAGAATTCTTATCGTAAAATATTGAAGCAAAGTTGTCTGAGAGATTTGGTTTCTTTTTATACAAGCTATATGCACCGCTTTTAATAATTTCTTCAGCGGCATTTAATGCAGAAGTATAATAACCATTGGCCAGGTTTGCCGGTATTCCAATTTCGCCGCCTGGCAATGAAAGTTGAGGAATAGCAGCTCCATACTTAGCTATAGAACCAGCATAGAGTGCCACACGTGCCTCCATTGCCAATGCAGCCCATTTGTTAGCTCTTGATTTAATTTCTGATTTGGCTGGAAGAATATTTTTTATTTCAGCCAATTCATTAATAATAAAGTCATAGATTTCAGACTCTTTAGATCTTGGAGTTTGCAGATATGATGGATCGCCTTTATAGTCATAAGTCATAGACTTAGTAATCAGCGGTACTCCCCCCATTCTTTTTACCATATCGAAATAGGTAGCTGCTCTGAGAAAACGCGCTTCAGAAAGAAACTGATTTCTTGAATAATCGGTTAATTTATCAGCTGCAGCACATTTTTCGATGAACAGGTTTAATTCACGCATATAACCATAGTTCCAGGAGCCCCAGTTACCATAATCATAATAACGGTCGTGATGTCTCCAATACTGCCCTGCTTCGGATGCAAAAGCCTCATCAAAGGCAGCAAAATCGCTCCAGTTTTCAATAGTCTGATAATCCGGATATCTGTCGTACAGATCTGCCAGCACTGAAATAACGATGGAAGTATCTTTCCATACCTGTTCATCCAGTAATATGTTGGTGGAATTACGGCTCAGGAAGTCGTTATCCTTGCTACAACTGGCGCCAACCAGCATCAGTAGCAATATATAGAGCAAATTCTTCTTCATAACTTTTTGCTTTTAGGACTTAAAAAGTAAGGTTGATACCCACATTCACAAATTTGTTCTGAGGATATTGCAAACCATTAGCATCAGTGATTTCAGGTTCTATACCCAGATCATGAACGTTGTCGATCGAGAACAGGTTATAGGTGTTGAGATAGAATCTTACACGCTTAATTTTAACTCTGTCTAACCATTGTTGAGGCAGCGTATAACCGAGTTCCATTGTTCTTAATCTGAGATAACGGACGTTTCTTGTCCAGAAGGAAGAAGGTTTATTATAATTGTTATGATCCCCAGTATTAAATCTGAGTGCCGGGTATTTACCAATGGTCCATGGACTATTTAAATCAAATGGATCTGCGCGGTAAGAACGTTGATCATAGAATTGTCTGAGCAGGTTACCGGTATTCTGATACGGCCATTTCATTTCCCAGTCCTGTGCATAGGTATACATAGAACCACCGGAGAAATCAGCGGCAAAGTCGATTCCGTTCCATCTTACTGCGAAGTTGATTCCATAGTTTACAGTTGGATTCTGACCTGTAGGGTAACCAATTGGGCGCATATCATACTCATTAATCACACCGTCACCGTTAACATCTTTGTAGATAAGATCTCCAGGTAACATTGTTCTGTTGCCCTGACCATCATTGTCTACTTTGTAGTTGTTGATATCGTCATACGATTTGAATTGCCCAACTACTTCATATCCCCAATAAATATCGCTCCAGCGGTTTTCTGATGAATATCTGTAATGATCCCAGGAGTTACCAAACATTGGGTTATAAGAGCTGATAAATTTCTTACGGGCATAAGAGAAATTACCACCTATAACATAATTGAGTTTTCCGGCTTTACCATTATAGGCAGCGGAAATTTCACCTCCCATTACAGCATCGCTATTCACATTCTCTTTTGGCAGGCCATACCCAATTTCATTAGGAACCAGTATATCATACTTATCACCTAATAAACCGGAACGTCTACGCTTAAAGTAATCGATGGCTCCAGTCACCTTTCCATTCAACAATGAATAATCCATTCCTATATCCAGTATTTTACTGGTAAACCAGGAAACACGGCTATTAGGAACTCCTTTATCTCTTGCTCCTTTTACAACAGTACCATCCATTATGAAAGTAGAAGTAGCATAGGTATAACCAGGAACATAATCATAGGCACCAATACCTACATCATCATCTCCCAATTCACCATAAGAACCACGAATTTTTAAGTCGCTAAGCCAATTGCTGTTACCTAACAGGTTTTTAGCAAATTGCTCTTCTGTAATTCTCCAGCCACCGGAAATTGAAGGAAAGAAGCCCCATCTTTTTCCAGGTGCAAATTTCCATGAACCGTCGTAACGGCCGGCCATTTCGAGGTAGTATTTATTTGCATAGTTATAGTTGATCCTTCCGATATAGCCCAAACGAGCCTCAATCCAATCAGCATCGTTATAAGTATCCATATCTGCAAACTGGATCAATGGTAGTACATTCGTTTTAGGAACAGCGTGTACCCAAACATCCAGTTCTCTTCTGCTGATTCTTTCGGTTACAAAGTTGGCACCAATCGTATGTTTACCAAAGGTGTTATTATAATTGACCTGCCCCTGAATCACATTTTCCAACACCTTATGTGTACCTCTTTCGCGCCATGGATTGGAACTGCCACCAGTACGTTCATAAATGCTATCGGCTGCTTTGAAGGTATAAGTATCATAAGTGTATTCGTGACCGTTCATCAACTTATCTGCATAATAATAGGAGTACCTGCCTTGCAGTGTAAGTCCTTTTATTGGTGTGGTATACTCACCGGTAAAGTTGGTTTGTAATACTCTCCAATCTTCTGTCCAGTAACCTGAAAGAGCCTTTGTTTGCAACGCCCAGTTCTCGGTATTGTGACCAATATCATTAGGATACGCCGGGTTATCATTGGCATAAGGACGTTCTGTAGGACGGTTACGGAATAAGGCAAAACGAGGCTCCCAGTAATCATCACTTCCCGGAACCCCCGGATTATCTCTTTCTTCAATACGTCCATTAATTTGTACTCCTACTTTAAGGCGCTTGGTTACTTTAGCATCTACGTTACTTTGAATATTAGTACGGTTGAAGGTAAACTCCCGGCCCAATACAGATGTCTGATCAAGATGTGTAACTGAGAGATAGTAATTAATATTTTCAGATCCACCACTTGCGCTGATATTGGCAGAAGTTTGCGGAGCATTTTTCTTAATAATGAAGTCATACCAGTCGAAGCTCTGATAACCTTTTTCTGTACCAGCTTTCCATTTGTCCAGTTCGGCCTGCGTAATTTCTATTTTAGGGTTTAAAGCATTCATGTCTGCTTCTGCTTTACCGCGCATCCATTCATAAGCATTTACAGTTTTAGGGAACCGGGTCCAGTTCTGCCATCCCGTGTACGCATCTACGTTAATAGTATTCGGGCTTCCCAGTTTACCTCTTTTTGTAGTTACTACTACTACCCCATTGGCGGCACGTACTCCGTAAATAGCGGCAGAAGCATCTTTCAACACGGTTATTGATTCAATATCATTAGGAGAGATATTATTGAATTGTCCCGCATCTTTTTGCACACCATCAATTACGTACAATGGATTACCGAGGTTACGGATCTGGATATTGGCACTGGCACCCGGGCGGCCATCAGGCATTCTGAAAGAAACGCCAGGTAATTTACCTGCCAGTGTAGCACTCACCGTAGAACCATGTACTCTTTCCAGATCTTTGGAAGTAACTCCGGAAATGGCACCGGTTACAGATTCTTTCTTCTGGGTGCCGTAACCAACTACGATTACTTCACCAAGTCCTTTACTGTCTTCACTGAGCTGCGGACTAACAGTTCTCTTATTGCCTACTTTCAATTCTTGTTTCGAATAACCTACAAACGTAAATACCAATACGGCATTTTCATCCTGCACAGCTAAGGAATAAGCACCTTTTGCATCAGTGGTAGTTCCTTTGCTTGTTCCTTTTATAGCCACTGTTACCCCTACCAGTGGTTCATTTTTTTCGTCTGTTACCTTTCCGGTAACAGTAAAGCCTCCGGTTGTTTGCGCCATGGTAACGCCTGGAAGCAACAGTATCAGTAATAGCAGGCAATAGAATGCCCCTATCACGCTCCGTATTGAATTACGGACACGTAAACGTGTTTTCATAACTGAATTTTATTAGTAAATAAATCCTAAGTACTACATCGATTTTTGCTTGGTCTGATCTTTAATCTCTCTAACGCTGAACATAGCCAGGTCTATAGTGCGGAATTGTTGATTTTGATTGCATTGATTCCGGCGGGATAAACCCGCCGGAATTGAAAAGACTCGATTCATAGGTGACGCATGTTACGCACCTTTTCTTATGGCTTCACGGTTACCAATGCAGGGTTATATAATTTGGTACTTACTTCTTTTAGTTTTTCAACTGCTACCTTTTGCACTTTTCTGTCATAAGTCATCAAACCATTTACTTCTACTTCAACATCGGTAGTTTGAGTGTAAACAGCTGCAGACAGGCCTAATTTGATTAAACCTTCCAGTCGATCCGTAAATTGGCTGTAACGTTTAAATAAATCGTTCTCATTTTTAAAGCTCTGATAACCCCAGTTATCTTTTTGTTGCCAGGAGTGATCGTTGATTGGCAAACCTAATCCGCCATATTCACCTAATACGATAGCACGTTTATCGCCATAGATTGCAGGATCTGGCATTGCCGGCTCAGGGTAATTGTGAAGGTCAATGATTTGTCCTACCGGATAGAAGTTACCGCCACTGGCAGTATTTACTAAACGGGAAGGATCTTTCTTCATTGTCCATTCTGCAATTTCAACGGTCTTAAACTGTCCCCATGCTTCGTTGAACGGTGTCCATACCACAATAGAAGGATAGTTATGAAGATGCTCAATAATAGCATTCCATTCTTTTCTGTAGTAACCTTCAGATTCAGGAGTACGGTTTTTATCGGTAGCTCTGTCGATTATCCCCGGGCGCATTTCCCAGCCATTACCCAGGTCACCACTTGGCATATCCTGCCATACCAGCATTCCTAACAAATCGCAATAGTAATACCATCTTGCTGGTTCCACTTTAATATGTTTTCTGATCATATTAAAGCCCATTGCTTTGGTTTGTACGATATCGAATTTCAATGCCTCATCGGTAGGAGCAGTGTATAATCCGTCGGGCCACCAACCTTGATCTAAAGGACCAAACTGGAACAGGAATTTATTATTAAGCAACATACGTTGTACACCATTGACATCTTTACCAATGGAAGATTTACGCATTGCGAAGTAGCTTTTCACCTCGTCGATCACCTTTCCTTTACGGGTAACTGTAAGCTTCAGATCATACAGGAACGGCGCATCGGGTGACCATAATTTTGGAGAAGGGATTTTCAGATCAACGCTGCCACCGGAAACCTGAGTTTCAGCTACTTTATTGCTACCATCAAATGCAGCAACCGTAACTACATCGCCTGGTTGCAGATTTTCTACCTGTGGAGCTACGTTTAGTGTTTCCTGATCAATATCCGGAGTTTGTTTGGTACCTGCGATATAAGTGTTACCTACAGCTTCAGCCCAAACGGTTTGCCAGATACCGGTAACTGGAGTATACCAGATACCTTCCGGTTTATTGACCTGCTTACCTCTTGGTTGTGGGCCTTCGTCTGTTGGATCCCAAACTTTAACAACAATATCCTGAGCTCCTTTTTTCACAAATGGAGTAATATCGATAGTAAACGGATCGAAACCACCTTCATGGGTGCCAGCTTCTTTACCATTCACGTAAACGGTAGTACGCCAGTCGGATGCCCCAAAGTGCAATAAAATTTTCTTACCCTGCATAGAGGAAGGAATGCTCCAGGTAGTATTATACCAAAGCTCATTGTCTTTCCCTACACTTTTGCCTACTCCTGACAATGCAGATTCTACTGCAAATGGAACCAGGATTTTGCCATCCCAACTAGTGGGTTGTTGTTGATTTTTAGGTCTGATGGCATAGTTCCAGAGGCCATTCAGATTTTTCCAGTTACCACGAACCAATTGTGGACGTGGGTATTCAGGTAAGGTTGCAGTTGGCTTAACTTGCTCACTCCAGGTAGAGGTAATCTTACCCGGAACAATCTTCCATTCTTGCTGTTGTGCTGTTGCATTTAAAAACAATGCAAACGACAATGCAGAAATCAGGTAGGCTTTTTTCATATATATACTTGTCATTTTTCTATTCTCCTGATGGTTTTAATTGGTAAATTAATATCCGACGGTTCACCAAAATACGGCAAACCTTTTGGCGGCCGGGATATTTTCATCATCCAGGGATCTGGTCCGGTGTTGAGCAGGGGATTTTTGAATACGCTAGCTGTATCCGACACCTGTGCATAGGTAAGCGACGGATAAATAAGTATTAATAATAGCAGACGTACGTGAAACATACCGCTGTTCATAACATGGATTTAAGTGTAAAAAGAACGCTTAAATAATTTCTCCAAAGAAAAGATTTCCTGGGGTTAAATGTTTGTCTAATTATCTCATTCTTTCATCTTTTTGTATCATTGTCTCATTGTCATTGAAAACATTTAGATTTAAGGTTTTGATAATCAAGCCATTCATGAGAAAATTGGGCCTTGCCATACTTTCTTTTCTATTGTTGCTTACCCATAAACTTTATAGCCAGTCAGAGAATGTTGTTCATTATCAGGTAGAAAATGGGCTTTCTCATAATGCGGTAATTTGTGCATTACAGGATAGGCAGGGGTTTATGTGGTTCGGAACCCTCCATGGTCTTAACCGGTTTGACGGATATACGTTTCACGCCTATCTGAGATCCGACCATCCCGACAGCCTGGGCAACAATAATATTATATGCTTATTTGAAGGCAAAAATGGCCTGATTTACGTAGGAACTGAGGCAGGGGCTTATATTTATACCACTGTAACCGAGAAATTCAAGCTATTGAGCCCCATCATCAAAGGGGATGTTCACTCTTTTACAGAAGACAAAAAAGGGAATATCTGGCTTACTTCCTCAGGTGAGATTTTTAGATATAATCCAGCTACCGATCAGGTGGTAAAAATAAAAGGATTTTCCAATGCAGTATCCCTTTGCCTGGGCGGTGATGATAATATCTGGGTAATTTCCAATGATGGCTATATTGCAGTATATAATGCCTCTACTCAATCATTCACTCAATACTCCCTATTCAGCCATTCCAAACCTGCCAGCGCGCACTGGGTTCAGAAAATTGTACCCCAGGGTAAAGACTCATTATGGATCTGCACTCCCAAACAAGGTATCAAACTGTTTAATATTCGCGCCCGCAAATACCAGGACTACTTCTCAAACGACCAGGATGGTAATGAAATTTATGCCCGCGATATACTCAGGAAAAGTGATGGGGAATATTGGATAGCAACAGAATCAGGCATTTACCTGCTTGATATTAATAATAACACAATCATCAACCTAAAAAAGAAATATCATACCCCCTACTCCATCTCAGATAATGCCGTGTATTGCCTGCTAAGGGATAAGGAAGGTGGAATATGGGCCGGTACTTATTTTGGAGGTGTCAATTACTTCCCCGTAGAATATATTTCGTTTGAGAAGTTCTTTCCTCAATCAGGCATTCCCTCTCTCAGTGGAAACGCAGTAAGGGAAATACATCCCGATCAATACGGTAATTTATGGATTGGAACAGAAGACGGAGGTATTAACAGTTACACTCCCAAGACCGGCATCTTTAAAAATATTCAACCTGGTAGCGGTCTGTCTCATACGAATATTCATGGTGTTTTAGTAAGTGGAGATTCTTTATGGATTGGCACATTTGAGCATGGACTTGATGTCATGAATATTCGCACAGGTAAATTTGTTAAACATTATGAGGGAGGAGCGGGAGAACATCAACTTAAAAGCAATTTCATTTATTATATTCTTCAAACTAAAAATAAAGACATCTATTGCTGTACAAGTTTTGGAGCCTATAAATATAATCGGGAAGCAGATAATTTCGATCCTGTTGCCGGCTTGCCTATAAATCAGTTTTATGTTGCTGCAACAGAAGATAGTAAAGGCAATCTTTGGTTTGGCACTTCAAAGGAAGGTGTCTTTTATTTAAATCCAAAGACCAGCGATAGGAAAGTTTTCTCACATAGTTCTACAGACAACACCAGTTTAGCAAACAATCGGGTAAATCATATATTTGAAGATAGTCAGCACCGGATCTGGCTGGGAACTGAAGATGGATTATGCCTGTTTCACCCTGCCACCAACAATTTCACACGCTACGGATCGCAGCAAGGCTTTAACAGTACCATGATCTTCAGGATTGAAGAAGATAACAATCAGCAACTCTGGATTTCCACAGCCAAAGGGCTGGCTTGTTTTAACCCGGCTATTGGCACAGCAACAGTATTTACTAAGGATAACGGATTATTGAACGATCAATTCAATTACAGTTCATCCTATCGCGATAGTAGTAATATTTATTTCGGGAGCGTAAAAGGAATGATACGATTTAATCCTTCCCTGTTCAAAGAAAATAATTTCCGTCCGCCTGTTTATATAACAGGATTACAGATTTATGGGAAAGAAGCTGGCATTGGAGAAATCCTTCAAAAATCGATTTCAGTAACAGATAGTATTATACTTGCACATGATCAGTCGTCTTTTAGTATTGATTTTGCAGCACTGAGCTATACCTCACCGGAAATGACAGCCTATGCATATAAGATGCAGGGGCTTGATGCAGAGTGGACATACTTATCTACCAACCGAAAAGCCTATTTCACTAAACTGGCGCCGGGAGTTTATCATTTTATGGTGAAGGCAGCCAATAGCAGTGGCAAATGGAGCGAAACTCCGAGGGTGCTATACATTAAAATACTTCCGCCTTTTTATTTAAGCTATCCGGCATATGCATTGTACCTGCTACTTCTGACAGCCCTTATTTATAGTATTGTAAGATGGTACCATCAACGCGCCATCTTACGCCAGAAAAGAGAAATGGAAAGATTGGCACATGAAAAAGAGAAAGAGGTTTATCAGGCCAAAATAGAATTCTTTACACATATAGCACATGAAATCCGTACTCCGCTAACCCTTATCAAAGGACCAATGGAAAAGGTGATCAAAAGAGTTGAGGAAGTACCCCAAATTCAGAAAAATCTGAGGATTATGGAAAGAAATACAGACAGGTTATTGGATCTTACCACTCAGCTACTAGATTTTCGGAGAACAGAAACACATGGATTCAGCCTATCATTTACACATACAAATATTACAGAACTCTTAAGAGAAATATTTTTACGTTTTACACCGGCAGCAGAACAAAAAAATATCGACTTCCAGATTCAACTACCGGATGCTGATTTTTATGCAAATGTAGATGCAGAAGCGATGAACAAGATTATTGGCAACTTATTGAACAATGCTATCAAATATGCATCTACACAGGCCTCGCTGCATCTGTTGCAGATAAGGGAAAGAGATACTACCTTTGAAGTTTTAGTTAAGAATGATGGGTATCTCCTACCTGGAGAAGTTGCAGAAAAAATATTTGAGCCGTTCTTCCGCCTGAAAGCTACTGCCTCAGAATCAGGAGCTGGCATTGGGTTATCACTATCCAAAACACTGACGGAGCTACATAATGGTAAATTAGTTTTAGTTACACCGGTTGAAACGTTAAATGTATTTTCACTTACTTTACCGATCAATCCTGATACCGCAGATAATTCAAATAAATGGACAACAAACCACTGATATTACTGGTAGATGATAATGAGGAAATACTTTCTTTCATTGAAGAAGACCTGGAAGATAAATACCGGGTTATAACAGCGCGTGAAGGAAAAACCGCAATATCCCTGATCAGGGAACATCCTGTACAACTGGTAATCAGTGATATTATGATGCCGGAAATGGATGGATTTGAATTATGCAGCAGTATCAAATCCGATTTTGAAACAAGTCATATTCCTGTAATTTTATTAACAGCCCGTAATACACTGCAATCCAAAATTGAAGGATTGGAACTCGGAGCAGATGCCTATATCGAGAAACCATTTTCACCAGCCTATCTGCAGGTACAGATAGCTAATCTGCTGAGTAACAGAAATAAACTTAAATCGTACTATGTAAGCTCTCCGTTGGTGCATCTGAAGAGTATGGCCTATACCAGTGCTGATGAGCAGTTTCTTGAAAAGCTAAATGATAAGATACAGGAACATCTTGATAGTACGGAGCTGGATGTGGAGCAGCTGGCCGATTTTATGAATATGAGCCGACCGACTTTTTACCGAAAAATAAAAGCGATTTCAGATCTTACTCCCCATGAACTGATTAACATAGCCCGTCTGAAAAAGGCTGCCAGCCTGCTGGCTACGGGTTCGTATAAAATAAATGAAGTAGCGGAGTTGTGTGGATTTGCCTCACTAACCAACTTTGGTAAAAATTTTCAAAAGCAATTCGGTATACTACCATCGAGATATCTTGCTCAAATGCAGGCAGATAAAGGAAATTAAAATTTTGTCTTGATAGGCCGCGAGAAAAATAAT
This sequence comes from Chitinophaga silvatica, assembly GCF_003419895.1. Taxonomy (GTDB): domain Bacteria; phylum Bacteroidota; class Bacteroidia; order Chitinophagales; family Chitinophagaceae; genus Chitinophaga; species Chitinophaga silvatica. The sequence continues at coordinate 35,917 of NZ_QPMM01000012.1, forward strand.
ATATTAGCGGACATCCATCAAATTCCCTTCGTTTGGCATCCGTAACATTTGTACGGTTGTTTGTTGCTGCCATAAACCTTAAACCGAATTTTAGTACAGTATGCATTTACCACAATTGATTATTGACTTGGCGTTGATCTTAGGAGCGGCAGGAGTTATTACTTTATTATTTAAGCGGCTAAAGCAGCCTATGGTATTGGGATATATCATAGCAGGCTTTATGGTCGGACCGAATTTTCATCTTTTTCCTACCATCGCCGACAGCGAAGGAATAAAAACCTGGTCTGAAATCGGTGTAATATTTCTATTGTTTTCATTAGGGCTTGAATTTAGTTTTAAGAAGCTAATGCGTGTGGGAGGCACCGCTGCTATTACGGCATTTGTAGAAATTGCCTGCATTACCGTCGCAGGATATTATGTAGGTCAGCTTATGGGCTGGGGAACGATGGACAGCTTATTCCTGGGTGGTTTGTTGGCCAGTTCATCTACCACTATTATTATCAGGGCCTTTGAGGAATTGGGTATCAAGAAAAAGCCTTTTACTAAAATTGTATTTGGAGTATTGGTAATTGAAGATATAGTGGTAATCCTGATGATGGTGTTACTGTCTACAATGGCTGTAAGCCGTCAGTTTCAGGGTACAGAGATGATCTTCACCATTCTGAAACTTTCTTTCTTCCTGGCCATCTGGTTCCTTGCGGGCATCTTCCTGTTACCTACCTTTTTAAAGAAAATGGAAAAGTATATCAACAGCGAAACGCTGTTGATTATCAGTATTGCGCTTTGTTTAGGAATGGTAATCCTGGCTACTCAGGTAGGGTTCTCTGCTGAATTGGGAGCATTTATTATGGGTTCTATTATTGCAGAAACAACAGTTTCTGAAAAAGTGGAGCATCTGATACAGCCGGTAAAGGATTTATTCGGAGCTATTTTCTTTGTATCTGTAGGGATGCTCATTGATCCTAAAATGATTGGAGAATATTGGGGTCCTGTATTATGGGTAACGCTCCTGACAATAGTTGGTAAGTTCCTGAGCACCTCGGTTGGAGCCTTATTATCTGGCCAGACGCTCAGGCAATCGGTGCAGGTAGGTATGAGTATGGCGCAGGTGGGTGAGTTTGCCTTTATCATTGCCACACTAGGTTTATCGTTGGGTGTAACCAGCGACTTCCTCTTCCCGGTTGCAGTTGGAGTGTCGGCAATTACCACCTTCACCACCCCTTACATGATTAAATATTCTGTGCCATTGTATGAGTGGCTGGAGCGGGTATTACCGGCAAAATGGATTGATAATCTGAACAGATATAGCGCCAGTTCTCAAACCTTGCAGGCAGATAGTGACTGGAAGATAGTACTGCGTAGTTACATTAAGGTGATTATATTAAACACCGTAATTATGCTGGCTATCATTTTACTCAATGTATATTATATCGGGCCGTTTGTTATGAAGTATATTCAGAATGAATGGCTGGCAAGAATACTGTCTGTAGTGATAGGCATTGCGATGATGTCGCCCTTCATCTGGGCATTGATGATCCAGAAAATTTCAAGTACTGCTTATAAAGCGCTGTGGTTGGATTCTAAATATAATCATGGTCCGCTTGTGGTGGTGGAAGTAGTTCGTAACGTGGTAGCAGTGCTGCTTGTAGGATTTCTTGTAAATCAGTATTTCCCATTCTGGCAGGCATTGCTGGGAACAGGAATTGTATTGGCCTGTGTGTTGATTGTATTGAGATCACAGCTTCAGAAATATTACAGTCGTATAGAGCGGCGTTTTCTGGCAAATCTTAATGCCAGGGAAACAGCAGATGCAGCGGCAGCAGCAAGTAAAGCACCGCGTCATGATTTGCTGCCATGGGATGCACAGGTTTCCGAAATTGAGGTGAATCCATGGTCTACATTAATAGATAAGCCACTGATGTCGCTGGAACTTCGTGAAAAGTATGGAATTAATATTGGGGCCATTAAACGTGGAGATGTTACCATTTATGCACCAACTCGTGATGAAAAAATATTTCCGCACGATATACTTACGGTTATTGGAACAGAACAGCAACTCGAGGAATTTGGCCGTGTAATCGATACGTTGAATGTAATTCCGAATAATGCGGTAACGGACGACAATGTTGGGTTAACGAGTATACTTGTTGACGAGTATACAGGATTAAAAGGCCAGACAATGCGTAATTCTGGTATCCGTGAGAATACTAAAGCGTTGGTGGTGGGGATTGCCAGAGGGCATGATAAAATACTTAATCCGGCATCTGACACTGTGTTTGAATGGGGAGATGTTATTTGGCTGGTAGGTGATCGTAAACGAATAAAAGAGTTTAGGGCACCAGTAAAATAAATTGTTTTAAACTAACAAAAAGTAAATCGAATAGAGTTGAATTTTATCAATTCTATTCGATTTTTTATTTTATGAAAATCTAATTAAAACCCGCGTCAACATTAATATATTTTAATGAAAAAAGTTGTTCAGGACTCAAGGTTAAATAAACAGGAAACAATAATTTTACATTTAGTTAGTAAACCTAATAATAAACTTTATGAAAAACGTATACTTATTTGCAAACTTTACAGTATTAGTATTCCTGGCATTCTTGACAACCCCAATTTTCAAACTGATAGTATAGCTGAGGCAGGAGGAGGAATGTTGCTGGTAAATATATTATAATAATTGTTAACCTTTAAATCTGTAAAATGTCTACAAATCAATTTAATACCATAATGGTAAGCATCCAGGAGCTAACAACTAAAGTCAATTCATTTGAATACAGATTTGATAAAATTGAAGTGTCATTAGCTGATGTAAAAGGAGAATTAAATGATGTAAAAGGAGAATTAAATGAAGTAAAAGGAGAATTGAATGAAGTAAAAGGAGAATTGAGAGATGTTAAAGGTGGATTAAAAAGAATTGAAAGCTGGACACCTTATAATGCCAATCAAGATATTCAGGATAAACTGGAAGCTATCAAAGGACATAAGTAAATACTTTCACCTTCTCAGTAGTAAGAGCTTATAGCATAAATAAATACTATAAGCTCTTTTTGAAACTAATGAATTAAATGTATAATTTTCCAGCGACCAAATTGAGGGTTATTTTTCATTCCTGTAACCTCAACTCATTTACGCTTTCTTTAAAAACTCCCTAAGCACATACTGTAAAATACCTCCGTTCAGATAATACTCAATTTCAATTTCACTATTCAGTTTACATTTTACATCAAACTCAATCGGAGTACCAGCAGCAGGACTAGCCTTTACTTTCAGAATTTTACCCGGAGTAAAACCACCTTCAATACCTGTGATATCATATACTTCAGTACCAGTTAACTTTAGTGATTCAGCGTTTTCTCCTTCCATATACTGTAACGGTAAAACACCCATACCCACCAGATTACTACGGTGAATTCGTTCATAACTCTCTGCTATAATTGCTTTTACTCCTAACAGGTTAGTACCTTTTGCCGCCCAATCACGGGATGACCCACTACCATACTCCTTCCCAGCCAGGATAATAAGAGGAGTCTGGCTTTCAGCATATTTCATTGCCGCATCATAAACCGATAATACTGTACCCGAAGGCATCAACGTAGTAAAGCCACCTTCTTTAGGCGATAGTTCATTTTTCAGCCTCACATTCGCAAATGTACCACGCACCATCACTTCATGGTTCCCTCTACGCGAGCCATATGAATTAAACATTCTGGAATCGATACCATGATCCAGCAGGTACTTACCTGCCGGAGTATCCGCTTTGAAAGAACCAGCCGGAGAAATATGATCTGTAGTAACCGAATCCCCTAATTTCAAAAGTACTCTGGCAGCAATAATATCATGGGGGTCGGTCAACTTATTGGAGATTCCGTTAAAGAAAGGAGCTTCACGAATATAGGTAGAATCGTTGCTCCAATGATAGTTTTCACCGGTAGGTGCCAATAATCCTTTCCATTGTTCATCGCCATCAAAGATCACGCTGTAGGCATTTTCAAAATCCTCCTGCTTTACAGCTTTGAGAATAGTTGCATTAATTTCTTCCTGGGTAGGCCAGATATCGCGCAGGAATACGGGTTCACCATTCGGATCGTAGCCTAGTGGAGAAGTAAGCAAATCGATATCTACACGTCCTACAATGGCATAAGCTACCACCAGCATTGGAGAAGCAAGGAAATTCATTTTTACCTGAGGATGTACTCTGGCTTCAAAGTTTCTGTTACCTGATAATACCGCTGCTACCACCAGGTTACCTTTATCTACAGCTTCTGAAACCGCAGGAGGAAGAGGACCACTGTTTCCGATACACGAAGTACAACCATAACCAACAACATGGAAGCGTAATGCAGCCAGTTCCTCCAGCAGCCCGGCTCTTTGCAGATAATCGGTTACTACCCTGGAGCCCGGGGCCAAACTTGTTTTTACCCAGGGTTTAACATTTAGTCCTCTGCTAATTGCTTTTCTGGCTACAAGTCCGGCCCCTATCATTACACTCGGATTGGAGGTATTGGTGCAACTGGTAATGGCAGCTATGGCAATAGAGCCATCGCTCAGCACATATTCTTCATTCTTTAATTTTATACGAACAGATTTGAGGTAGTCTACTTCTATAGCTACATCTTCCAGTGGTTTCTGAATCTCATAAGTGAATGTAGTACCCGAACCTCCTTCTGAAAGCCATGCAGTATCGCGGCGTTTTCCTTCCGGTGTATACATTCTTTTGAATTCTTTTCCCAGCAGTGTTTCGAATTCATTGTTCAGGTCTTTCACCAGGATTCTGTCCTGTGGCCGTTTTGGTCCGGCTACTGCAGCCTGTACTTTGTTGAGATCTAACTCCAGAATATCTGAATAGGTAATTTGTTCTTTACCGGTACGCCATAGCATATTCTCACGGCAATAGGATTCGACCAGCGATATTAACTCGGCAGGCCGGTTTGTTCGCCGCATGTATTGCAATGTTTGATCATCTATTGGGAAATAAGTGACCGTACAGCCAAATTCGGGCGACATATTCGATATAGTAGCTCTGTCTGGAACGGTCAGATGATCGAGTCCATCTCCAAAGACTTCCACAAATTTATCCACCACGCCGTATTTTCTAAGTAGCTCGGTGATAGCCAGTACCATGTCGGTGGCAGTAACCCCTTCCGTGAGCCGGCCCGTGAGTTTAAGACCGATGACTTGCGGACAGGTAAAATAAATAGGTTGCCCCAGGATTGCTGCTTCCGCTTCAATACCACCAACGCCCCAACCCAGAACACCTATACCGTTTACCATTGGTGTGTGGGAATCTGTTCCCACCAATGTATCGGGAAAAAGCCAGCCATCCCGGCTGATTACTCCCTGGGCCAGGTATTCGAGGTTGACCTGGTGACATATACCCATTCCCGGTGGCACTACAGTAAAGTTCCCAAATGCCTGCTGTGCCCATTTTAGCAGTTGGTATCGTTCTTTGTTACGCTCATATTCGTAAGCAACATTTTTTTTGTAGGAGTAGTCGGTACCAAAGAAATCGACCTGTACGGAGTGGTCTACAACCAGATCTACCGGAATAGCCGGGTTGATGGCTGCTCCATTTTTTCCTTTGCGCACAACTTCAGCTCTGATAGAAGCAAGGTCCACTACGGCGGGTACACCTGTAAAATCCTGCATTAATACTCTTGCCGGTTTAAACGGAATTTCTTTGTCGGTGCCTTCAGGCAACCAGTTGACAAGTGTTTCGACGTGTTCTTCGGTGATAGCGAAGTTGTCTTTGTTTCGAAGCACATTTTCCAAAAGAATTCTGATGGAGAATGGTAAGCGAGAAATTTGCTTTCCTTCTTGTTCTAATTTGCTTAATAAAGCGATTTTTGGCTGCATAATATCGGAGTTGAAGACATTAAAAAAACACTGCCAGTGGCATTTTGTTTATTGAGGCTGCTAGTTCTCAGCACCCCTATATCCTAGCTTTATAGCAAAGCATTATAAAATGATCCCAAAACTCAAAGTACGTGCCACCAGCCGGCTTGTATTAGAAGCAGCATTACCATTATACAACACTGCATTACAACAACAGTATATTGATGCAATAGATTTTAGTGAAACCAGCCGACTGTTGTATGAACTGAAATTACACTATCCACCGTTTATTGAGATTATTAAGTTAAGAAAGTTAGGAATACGACACTTACTGAATGAGGCATTATCTCTGCATCCAATTCAACAAATTGTGATCCTGGGGTCGGGGTTAGACCCATTATCACTCTATTTATTGGAAAATTATCCACAGTTGAGAAATATTATAGAAGTTGATAATGGATATATCGCGGAAAAACGGGCTATCTATGATACAATTCTTCCCGAACAAAACCTTATTCATTTTGCACCTTGCGATATTACGGATACATCACTGCTTTGGAGTTCACTTATAAACAATGGATATGACCCAACATCACCTGTAATAATAGTATTTGAAGGTATAATTCACTATATCAGTTCAGAGGCTTTTTCAAAAGTTATGCAACTGTTTCAAAGCCCCCGGCACATGAATCTGGTGATGCTGGATTATACACTTTCTGTTGAAGAAGTACCGAAGGCACAACAGGCAATCCATGAAGGCGTGTTAAATATGCTTGCATCAAATTTACCTGAACCACTTAAAGTATTTAGCAGGCATCAAATGAATGCAATACTAAAGTCGCTGCATGCAACCTCCATCAATAGAGCTTCCATTCACCTACTGGAAAAATTGTATAGCCAGTCAACCCATTTTCCGGTGGATGGAGAAGGAGGCCTTGAATTAATAAGCTTTTATCTTTAGATCCTCCACCAGGCATCCTGTGGATAATTGGAACCTACTATTACGGGTTGTCCTATTTTGGGAGTAGTAACCAGTAAATGTTTTTCAGCTGCAGCTCTGGTAACCCGTTCCGGCGATTCGTTCCAGGGATGGACAGACAATGCAAATTTACCCCAGTGAACGGGTAGTAGTGCTTTTGCTTGTAGGTCGATCGCCGCTTCCACAGTTTCTTCAGGCATCATGTGTATATATGGCCAATATTCATTGTATTGCCCGTTTTCCAGGATAACCAGGTCGAATGGCCCGTATTTATTCCCAATCTCTTTAAAATGAGAGTCGTAGCCCGAATCTCCTCCCAGGAAGAGATTATAGCCAAAAATCCTGAGTACAAAGGAAGCCCAGAGGCTACCACCACGTTTTAATCCCCGACCCGAGAAATGCCTTGCCGGTGTGGCGGTGATATTAATCTCATCCTGTACCTGATTACTTTCCCACCAATCCATTTCTGTAATTATGTCTGCGCTGAAAGCATCGATTAAATCTTTAGCAACGCCTAAAGGAGTGTAAACAGATTTTACCTTTCCTGAAAGCTGGGCCAACGTTTTTTTATCGAGATGATCATAATGATTATGTGTAATAATCAGCATATCAATTTCCGGCATATCAGAAGCCCGGTAGGTGTTGGTGCCAGGAAATGCCTTGATCATGAAGCTAAAGGGGGCTGCACTACCGCTAAACACGGGGTCTACAAGGATTGTGAAATCATGTACTTTAATAAAGTAGGAAGAATGGCCAAACCATACAATGGTTGGAGCATCCGCTTTTAGTGTATGCAAGTCGGTTTTTACAACTGGTAAGGGGAAACCAGGTTTTACATCAGAAGGTCTGTTTAAGCTCCTTTTGAGCATGTCTATATATGTAACATTCTCTGGCTTCATTGGGGTTACAGACAAATTTCTAAATGCCCCGTTTTGGAAGTGCAGAGAGTGTTTTATTCTATCAGAAGTTGACTTTTGATCCATATTTTAAAGTTAAGAAGTCTTTTGCTGATAGAGAGGACGAATAGATAGCTGAAATATTTTAATAGGTTACTTGAAATTAATATTTATTAATTTTGTGGCCCTCATATCTAACCGCATGTTAGCAGATATTCACAACGAAGCGGCTGCCAGGGAATACCGTATCGCTACTTCTGTTTTTTTCTTTATTTCGGGATTGGGCTATTCGTCATGGGCCTCCCGGATTCCATCCATTCAACATCAGTTGCATCTTAATGATGCGCAATTAGGCGGAATACTGTTTGCGCTACCAATTGGTTTAATGCTGACCATGCCCGTTACGGGCCTGTTGTTAGGTAACTACAGCAGCCGCAAGATTATGATCCTGGGTGCCATGGCTTTTAATGTGGTGCTAAGTTTACCCGGATTTACAACCAGTGCCTGGCAATTGGCGCTCATCTTATTTTGCTTTGGATCAACACGTAACCTGCTGAATTTATCTGCCAATGCGCAGGCGGTGCAGGTACAGCGTTTATTTCCACGGTCTATCATGACCACCTTTCATGGTATCTGGAGCATAGCCGGATGTACGGGAGCTGCTATCGGGTATTTGATGGTATCGATGAATGTTGCACCCTCCTGGCATTTATTCACCGTTAGTTTATTGCTTCTGGTATTTACTATTTACTATTATCCTAAAACATATCCTGATGAGCCTGTAAAACAACTTGTAAAAAAGCCTGCTTTTTCATTGCCCGATAAATCGCTGCTTCGTTACAGTCTGATTTGTTTTGCTTGCATGGCTACCGAAAATGTAATGTATGATTGGAGTAGCTTATATTTTGAGAAGATAGTAGGAAGCGGTAAAGCGGTATCAGTGGCGGCATTTGCCATATATATGGCAGCCATGACCACCGGACGGTTCGCAGGTGATAAATTGGTTAAGCGGTGGGGAATCCAACCTATATTACTATACAGTGGCTGGCTTATTTTAATAGGTTTATTATTATCGGCAGCATTACCATATGCGGTTACTGCAGGTATCGGATTTATTTTTACAGGATTAGGCGTTGCCTGTGTGGTACCGCTAATATTCAGTCTGGCAGGTAAATCAAAAAATACAAACAGTGGTCAAACACTTGCGGCTATTTCCACGATTGGCTACCTTGGATTTCTGCTTGTACCTCCATTTATTGGGTTTATTGCGCAAGCAACCAGTCTGAGAGTTGCATTTACCTTAATGGCAATTTGCGGAGCAATGATAGTACTGATGGCTCCGGGCCTGAAAAAAGTTGAAAAATCATCAACCTAAAAAAATCATCAACCTAAAAAATTAATAAGCGAAGATCAGGAATGACCTTCGCTTATTTTATTAGAATCTATGCTTGATTTTTAACACTACTCAGTTACAATTTTACGTACACAGTTATTGTTTTTATCAATAACATATGCCACACCGTTTTTATCTACAGTTACGCCAGTAGGGCTGCTAAAGGCTGCTGCCTCTCCAATACCCTCCGTATAACCTGCCGTATTACTACCTGCCAGCGTCTTCACCAGCCAGGTATTAGCCTCGATATAACGAATACTCTGATCAGGGCTATACAGACTTCCATCCCAGGTTCCATTACCTGCAACATAAAGATTTCCATCGTTATCGACAGCCAGCCCCCATGGATTTGCAAATTTAGCCTGGGTTCCAGGGCCATTTGCATAACCAGCTACCCCTTGTTGACCCGCAATAATCGAATTATCATATGTATCTGCCTGCAGCTTTCTGATTACGTGATCTCCATTACAGGAAACAAACAGGTTACCGCTATTATCACAGGCAATACCAGCAGGATATGATAAGTTACCAGCTACCTCCGTATTTCCTTTGGTAAGATTAAAAACCTTTCCGGATTCACAGGCAGTATAGTACAGATCTCCATTCCTTAAATCGGCTGTAATACCCCAGGGACTTCCATTGCCCCAACCTATAGTTGTTGCCTGCCCTTCAGGTGTAACTTTTCGTATATCCCAATTACCCGGATCAGTAACATAAATATTACCATCCTTACCCATTGCTAACCCGTATGGTAAACTAAACAAGGCAGAAGCTCCACTCCCTTCCTGATATCCGGAAGTTCCGGGATTTCCAGCAAGTACGGTTACCATCCCTGTATTATCAATCCTTCTGATACAGTGATTTCCGGGATCTGCTATATAAATATTGCCTTTATCATCAGTTACAATACCTAAACTCCGATACCAGTATTGTCCGCTAAAATCAAACATCGCGTCTTTACCTGCTCCATTGGCAAATCCTGCCTTACCGTTACCGGCAATGGTTGTAACCCTGCTCGTATATATGTAGGTATAATCTGTACTGCTAACAACACTGTCTTTACCAATTGTTACCACCACCTTTCCTGATCCGCATCTCTTAGGTATTATGGCCATGATCTGCTTTGTATTGGAATTTACAATCGTGCAGCGTTTACCATTGACAGTAACCGAAATCTGAGAAGTATCGGAAGAAAAATTATTCCCGGTAATAAGTATTTCGGTGCCCCAACCACCAACCGCCGGAAGATATTCACTTATACTCATTGGCTCTCCGGCAGCATGTGCCAGATCCTTATCTTTTCCGCAACCGGTGAAAAGCGCAACTGCCAATACACCAGTTATGATATATGAATTAAATAATCTGATCATCGTAGAAATTTGATTATACATTGAAAAAATTACCAACCAGGATTCTGAACCAATGAACGGTCTCTTTCTATATCCTGCTGTTGAATTGGGAACAGGTACATTCTGTCGTTCCAGAAACGTTTCTGGAATACTGTTCTCTTATAAAAATCTGCATATCCGAAACCAACACCATTATCGTTACTATAAACATTCATCCCGTAAATGGTTTGGTTTTCAGGTTTACCCAATTCCTGGCGGCGGATCAATGTATAAAATCTGTCGCCTTCAAAACACATTTCTACCTGGCGCTCCCGTATAATTTGCGCTCTCATTTTATCCTTGTTTCCTACAGCATCAGGATACACTGTTTCAATACCAGGTAAGCCACCACGTTGACGAATCATATTGAGGTAGGTAACGATATCAGGATTTCCGGGATCGTATTCGTTCAATGCTTCTACATAGTTGAGAATTATTTCAGCATACCGTATCAGAATGTATGGACAACGATATGAACCAGCACCCATAGCTCTGAGGTTATCATCCGGACTTATATACTTAGCAGGTAAATAACCTGTCAGGTCTTTATTGTTCATAGTTTTCTGACCAGATTTTCCTGTGAAGTAAAACTCCTGACGTCCATGGCCATCAATATTTCCATCTGAAGAATAATAATTCTTATCATCTAAGGTTACAGCCGGAATAACTGGTCGACCATTGTAACAGATATTAGAATAAAAGCGAGGCTCACGATTTGCATACATGCTCCAGTCGCCCTTTTGCTGTTCCCAGTAATTAGCGCCATTCTGAGAAACGAATCCTGTTTCCTGGTAATTGGAAGTAGCATCACTAATCTCTTTACCATCTTTCATTCTGAATGCATCTACCAGATTTTGTGTAGCATTGTACATATTGTAACCAGCCGGGCCGGGAGAAGAGCAGATTACCCAACTCCACCAATTCCAATTCATAGACCCCATTATGATTTCATTATTCCAGGAGGTAAGAAACAGATCCCGAACAGATAAGTACGGATCAAATGAAGTTCCTCCGTTATCAAGGTTTGTAAAAAGTTTGTAGTGACCTGAATCAATGATTGCTTTAGATCTTTCTGCTGCAATCTTCCATTTATTCTGATCATAGGTTGCAGGTGCTAAAGCTGTACCGTCCGGATTTTTGAAGTTGGCAAATCTTGAGTTACCATTCCATAAAGGGTTTGCAGCCCAAAAAGCTACTAAGGCTTTTACTGCATAACAGGCACCCCTTGTAACACGTCCGTTATTGTTTGATGAGCTCCAGACATATGGGAGTCCAGGTGCCGCCTTGTCCATAATCTCATTGATGTAGGCAACGCAATCATCGAACGGAATACGCGGATATTTATGATAATCATCGTCCTGACTTAAAACACCTGTTACTTTAACGAACGGACCGTATTGTCTGAGTAACATCCAATAGAAGTAGCCTCTTAAAAAGATAGCTTCTGATTTATATTGTTGCTTCAGCTCATCGCTCAGTTGCTCGGAAGGCACTTTATCTATATTCTGCTCAAAAATATAAGACTTACGAATACCTGCATAATAGCCACCCCAGTTGTAGTAGATCCAGTCATTGGCACTCCAATTGCCCCCCACCATGTTACGCACCGGAACACCCGGGAAACCACAGGAAATCTCATCCGATGCCCCTATATTGGCATAGTCACCACCTGCCTGGCGATAGGAATAAACATTGGCTAAATAGCCTTCAGCATTCGCTCTGGTCAACCATAGCTGATCATCGCCCAACAAGTTATCCGGTTTCTTGTCTAAATACTTAGTACAAGCCCCCAAACCAACAATAGTCAGAAAGCTGAAAATATAAAGTAGTTGATGATATCTGAACATAAGTAAATTCATTTAAACATTAAAACTGTGCTCTCAAGCCTAACGTTACTGTTTTAGTAAAAGGATACTTGGCAGCATTATTACCTAACTCCGGATCCCACAATTTAAACCTGGAGAAGGTAAGCATATTGGTTGCACCGGTATAAACCTGCAAACTGCTGATACCCTTACGTTTCATGGCAGCAGTAATAATTGAATAACTTAAAGTTGCCTGTCTTAATCTGAGGAAACTACCATCACGCAACCACCAATCGCTATTCACATAGTTGTTGTCGCTCCCATTGGTAATTGTGATACGTGGATAATGTACATTCTGACTTGGATTTTCAGGAGTCCAGCGATTCAATACGTCACTGATTATAGCTGCAGGATATTGGCCCATACCTGTGAAAGGAACAACTCCAACACCTGGTGTTCCATAATCTTCGAAACTGATATCCTGTCCATTCGCCATAATCGCAACATCTGCAACACCTGCAAAAACAGCCGACAATTCAAATCTTTTATATCCCAGATTAAATCCAAAACCATAAGACCATTTAGGAAAAGTAGATTTACCCAGATAGGTTTTGTCGCTGCCATCTACTCTGCCATCGCCGTTTAAGTCTGCATACTTAATATCACCAGGATATAAAACATCTCTGAACTGTTTAGGATTATTTTGCACATCATCCTTATTCACAAATAGCCCCAAACTTTTATATCCTTCTAATTCACCATACATATATCCGGATGTTGGATAATAGGAATAGAGCGATTTAGGCCGGTCTGCATTTACAATTTTATTCTTAGCATAGGTAACATTACCGAATACACGAAGCGAAACATCTTTACCTAACTGTTCGGTATACTCAATACTACCATCCATACCTCTGTTATCCATTTCCCCGATATTTCCATAGATCGTTAAATCTGAATAACCACCAATTGGAGAAATAGAATTACGAAGTACCAGAATGGAAGATCTTTGATCTCTGAATGCATCTACTACCAGGTTGAATTTGTTGAACAAGCCAACTTCCAGACCGAAGTTTGTTTTAGCAGATTTTTCCCAGGTAAGGTTTTCTGTACCGATTACTTTTGTGGCAATTCCTCCTGTAAAAACCGGAGATCCGGTGCTTCCAAATGACTGGCCGGAAGCTCCATCATAATAAGTCAGGTAGCCAAACCTGTCGTTATTTCCAATCTGATCATTACCTGTCATACCGTAAGAAGCCCTTACTTTCAACAGGCTGATAGTTTTCGAAACAGCATCGAAGAAGGGTTCTTTAGAGATAACATACCCTACTGAAGCAGCAGGAAAGTATCCCCAACGTTTGCCGGGAGCAAAGTTTTCAGAACCTGTAGCTCCCATATTTACTTCCGCCAGGTATTTATCCATAAAGGAATAAGTAACCCTTGCAGCCGCACTCTGATTGCGGAAAGGAATAGATAATTTCAGATTACCTGCAGAACCAATCAATCTGTTTCTGATGCTTCCTACTACCAAACCACCTATATTATGTTTGCCAAAGCTTCTGTCGTAATTCAGATTCCCTTCGAGGTACATCATCCTTTCTCCGGAAGAGGACGAACTATATGGCAGGTAGTTGACACCTTGTCTTACCAGCGAATAAATAAGCGAGCCATCAGGATTACGGCCAGATGCATTATAAAGATCATTCGGACCTTTTCTACTGTTATCAAACTCACTGTACGTATCAAAAGAAAAACGTGCAGTTGCACTAAGTCCTTCAGTGATAGCATCCAGTTTTTGATTCAGGGATAATACTGATTGTATTGTAGGTCTGAATTCGGTGCTGTAACCAGAATTCTGAACCATATTAAATGGATTATTACCACCATTATTGGTAGGGCCAGAATTTCTATCAGGATATTTTACAGGAAGCATTATTGGATTAGCAGCATAGGTAGAATACCAGATACCTTTGGCCGGGAAGCCAGGATAACGGGTATTTACCAACATGGAAGAAAGGTTAAGCGATAATAAGGTTGTTTTGGTTAAATTGAGGTCTACATTGCTCCTGAAATCATAGCGTTTAAAATTCAGGTTGGGATTATATCCATTTATTTTAGTTACATTATATTGTCCATCCTGGTTATAGAACGACATGGATACATAGTATCTCATTGCCTCTCCACCTCCACTGACATTCACATTTGTATTGGCCATTGAAGCCCATTTCTTATAAACTGTATTAACCCAGTCAACATTCGGATAGAGATACGGATCCAGTCCACTCTCCGTTTTCCTGATAGTTTCTTCTGTATAAACCGGCGAATTATTATCATTAACTCTGGCTTCATTATAGAGTTTCATATAGTTAACACCATCCAGCATTTTAGGTAGCACTGCAAAGCCACTTAAGCCGGTTTCTGCTTTGGCAGATACTTTTGGTTTGCCTGCAATCCCTTTCTTGGTAGTGATGATCAACACTCCATTTGCGCCTTTAGCACCGTATACAGCTGTCGCAGATGCATCTTTCAGTAAAGAGATACTTTGAATATCTTCAGGATCAATATTATTAAAAGCACCACCATAGGTACTGTTTACATCTTCACGTTGCACTCCATCTACAATGATTAACGGAGATTTATTACCCATAAAAGTTCCGATACCACGAATAGTAAAAGTAGGGGCATCATAACCAGGTTCGCCTCCATTTGTTTGCATGGAGATAACACCTGCAACTCTTCCTACCAATGCATTGGTTAATGAAGGTACCGGCGATTTCATATCGGCCATATTTACAGAGGATACAGCACCGGTAACGGTTACTTTCTTCTGGTTACCGAAACCAACAACTACTACTTCATTGAGTTTGTCGACTTTCGCTGTCAGAGTAACTTTCAAGGTTTTTTGGCTGCTGATTTTCACTTCTTCAGCGTTCATTCCAATCATTCCTATTTTCAGTACATCCTCTTTATTTGCTTTAATGGAGAATACCCCCATAACATCGGTAACGGTTCCCTGTGAGGTTCCTGTAATAGCTATGGTAGCACCGGGAAGCGGATTTCCATCGGGGTCCATTACAATACCACGCACTAACCAGGCCTCCTGAGTTGTCTCCTGCGGTTGAGTTGTGGCGGAAGGAGATGCAGGTAATAGTTCTTTTTTGTCGAGCACAATCCTGTTACGTTGCAGTACGTAATTAATGTTTTTGTTTTTGAAGATGAAGCTCAGTACATCATTCAGTTTGGCTTGTTGAAAATTCAGAGAGATTTTTTCTCCATCGTTCAG
The DNA here is from genome assembly GCF_003419895.1 of Chitinophaga silvatica. GTDB lineage: Bacteria > Bacteroidota > Bacteroidia > Chitinophagales > Chitinophagaceae > Chitinophaga > Chitinophaga silvatica. The sequence continues at coordinate 51,496 of NZ_QPMM01000012.1, forward strand.
TAGCTGGTTACTGTAAACCAGAGTGAGGCCAGTTTGTTTCTTAATGGCCCTGAATACTTGTACTAAAGGAACTTCATTACCAGTAATAGTAACAATAGACTGCAGGGAAGGCGTATTGGTTTGTGCAGCAGATGGCCATGTGACCAGCAAGCTACATAACAATAGCAACATCGCTATCCCTGGTTGATAGCGCATAGTTTTTCTCATTCGGGAATTATTACAAGTTAAAGTGGCATGCGGGTCGATAACCGATGCTTTTCGAAATAACTACTTGTATTTATATAAAACGGGTGACAGTGATTCAAAAAAAAAATTACAAGCGAATCAGAATTTCTTTATCCTTTACTGTAAAATCAATACTGGCAGTAGTTTTAAGATCTGAAAGAAAGTCCTCTAATCTGTTTCTATCCATTAAACCGGTAATATAGCGATCTATTGGCTCTTTAGATTCTATCCTGAATTTTACGCCGTAGAAACGGCTGGCTTCATCCAGTAAATTGGCCAATGGCATTTTATGATAATAATAAATTCCATTTCTCCAGCTCAGTACTTCTTCCTCATCAAATTTCCCTGTAGTGAATCCGTTACTCTGGCTATATTCGGCCATCATACCGGGCTTCAGATCTTCCTCAGTACCATTTCGATTATTGGTTTTCACACGGCCATCCACCAACGCCGTTTTTACTTTGCCGGCATTATAGGTATTAACATTAAAAGATGTTCCTAACACCTGGATGGTAGTTAACGGAGTATTGACAATAAAAGGTTTTCCGGCATCTGTTGCTACTTTAAAAAAAGCTTCTCCTTCTATTGAAACTGTACGTTTGCCCACAAAGCTAAATGGAAAACGTAGTTTACTACCAGCATTTAGCCATACCTCAGTACCATCGGAGAGTTTGATCATATACGTTTGTCCGTCGGGTACAGAGAGTGTATTTATTGCCGTATCAGTAGAAGCATATTGCAAACTACCGTTACCAGTTGTAAGGGTAGTATTTTTTAAAGCTATGGTTTGTTGAACGCTATCTTTTTTTAATTCGATGACCCCTTCCTGACTTATTAATTTTATTGTTTCTTTTTTCGGGAGATCAAGAGAAGTTATTGATTTTGATGTTTTGGGGTTTTCGAATACCCAATAGGCTGCTACGGATAGTAGCAGGAGGAATGAAGCAGCGGCAAGAAATTTATATTTTGAATTCGATTTTTTCCTGTTGAATTTTATAGATTGAAGAGCATAATCGGAGTTAATACTTTCCAGGTATGAGGAAGCATTCATTTGTTTTCCTTCTTCTTCCAACTGTTCCCATTGGCGACGAAAATCTTCGTCGTTCTGTCGCCACTGCTCTACCTGCCGGGCTTCCTCAGGTGATAAGGTGCCAGACAAATATTGTATATATAGTTCTAAAATTCTTGAGTATTCCATCTTCATTAATTAATAACCCTTACTTACAAAAGTCAGTCTTAATACCTTTAATCCTCTTTTCAGATGAGTTTTAAAGGAATTGATACTGATCCCCATCTCATCGGCAGCTTCCTGGTATCGTTTACCCTGAATATACACCATTTGCAGCGCTGATTTTTTCTGAGTAGCCATATCGTCAATTGCCGCCAGCACTTGTTTGTAATAATCGGGCGACCGCTCATCTAATCCGGGTAAGCAGGCATCATCCTGTAATTGGGTGAAAGCATTTTTATTTTCCTGTTCCGTTTTGCGTTTTTTCAGGAAAGTAAGGCAACGGTTACGGACCGACTGGAAAAGATATCCTTTTATCTCCCCGTTGAAGTGGAGATAAAGTTTTTTATCCCAGATATCCAGGAAGAAGGTTTGCACCAGGTCACTGGCTTCAGCTTCATCTTTAAGTAGCCAGAAGGCGTTCAGGCATAGTGGCTTGTGATATTTAAGGAATAGTTCATCATACGCGTTGACATCACCTTCCTTTAGACGTTGTACCAGTAGAGTATCTGAATAGTCCATGTAACAAGAAAAGCCTTATTATAAAATAATTGTCTTAAGTAATTCCATCCGGGAATAGTCAGCATGGTTGAAGATCCTTGCTTCTTCCATTGTTCACATTCATTAAATTAGCTTAGTTCTAAGCAGTTGACTTTGGTCGTAAATCTGTTAGTAAAGTAAAAAGAATTTTAAAGAAAATCCAAAAAAAATGGAAAAGCCCTGGTAAATAGTACCAGAGCTTTTGTTTTCAAGGGGTTTCAGTAGATAGTTATAACTTAAAGAAGATCTTGCGTTTATAGAGCCAGTAACACAATCCCCATTCCAGCAGCAGTACTGTGAATGCAGATATGACATCTCCGATTTCCATTGGAATACTTACCAGGTTAGTGAATCCAGTCACAAAAATGGCAACAGTATCATTAACCCATCGGTGGCCAACTGTTTCAAAAAACAGGTAGATGAAAATAGCATTCATTCCTATTACGGTAGCTATCCAGGCGTACTTCTGGTATTTTCGTACGTCTATCAGCCAGTACAGGATTGCCAGTACAATCATCACGTATCCGCCGGAGGCTAATACAAATGAAGCGGTGGCAATACGTTTTATTATAGGAGTGATCCCTGCATAATCGAGGGTATATCCTGCTATTAATCCAATAACACCTGCTATAAGTAAAGTAGAGATTTTCTTTGCAGCAGAAGCGTTGCTGATCAGCAACTTACCTGCTAACACGCCCCAGATAGTATGGGCGGCAGTTGGCACAAAATTAATGGTTACCCACCCATGTGCATTGATTTTCCCCATCAGGATCATATCCATCCATGCTCCGAAATTATGCCCCTCAGTAAACAACTCCTCGTACCCCGGCATCAAAATGAAACGATAGGCAAGATCTGTGGCCAGCAATAATAATAAGCTAATCATTAACTGAAAAGCATATGAACGGCGTATGATCAGATAAGCAATGAGAGTAGTAACAGACAGTTGCGTCAATACATTCCATAACTCCCAAACTAACCGACCGGCATATACGCAATGCAAAGCCGTGCCAAATATAAACAACTTTAGACAACGTAAAGCAATATGTTTAAAGTTTTGTGACCAGGTAATGCCTTTTTCTGTTTTATAATAATAAGAAATATACATGGCAGATCCGGCCATAGTCATAAATGCGGGTTGGATGCAATCCCATGCTCTCAACCCATTCCAGGGATGATGAAAAAATTGCTCCAATACTTTAGCAGCAAAACCTGTAGGTTGCAAATCGTCAAACGACGCATAAACACGCGCACTTTCAGCGGCAAGGAAGATCATGATAAGACCACGCATTACATCGAGCGATGTTAAACGGGTGTTGGCATTGGTTGATAAACTCATGGTTTATATTATAAGCTTAAAGTAATTTTTTTCTTTCATATCTGCAAGGGGTTTCTCGCAAAGCGGCAAAGATTAATATTAAGAAGCAAAGGACTTTTTTAAGATTTTTAAGGATCGAAGCGAATATTATTAAGAACTACTGACTGGTTATTATTATTATTGAAACCAATTGGAAGTCTTTATAATATTCTTCATCCCTTAAAAGCTTAAAAAAGTCCTTTGCTTCTTAATATTAATCTTTGCGCCTTTGCGAGAAATCATATTACTGTGGTGCATGTACACTTACCCACCAACGACGCTCCGGTAAGTTACCCATAGTAAGTTCCAATACCCCTCCATCCATCAATTGCTGGTGGGTGAAGAACGGGGAACTCAGATCCTCCCCATTTAACCTGGCCCGCTGAATATATTTATTAGTTGCGGAACTATTCTTTGCCAGAATAGTAAAATTCTTACCATTGGGTAACTGAATATTCACTTTACTGAAAACCGGACTACCAATAGTATAGATAGGAATACCGGGTGTTACCGGATAAAAGCCCATAGAAGAAAAAACAACAAAAGCACTCATTCCTCCCCCATCTTCATCTCCCGGAATTCCAAATACATTATCCTTAAACCATAGGTCTAATAGTTGTCTAATTCTCTTTTGAGTTTTCCAGGCAGCACCTACATAATTATACAGGTAAGGAATATGAAACCCTGGTTCATTACCCATAGAATACTGGCCTACAAGGCCTGTAGCATCCGGAAACATATGCCAGAACTCATACTTTGATGTACCCAATCCTGTTCGGAATAGTTCGTCCAGCCTGGCTTCAAATGCCTTTTCTCCACCCATCAGCTTTATAAGAGCCGGTATATCCTGCTGCACCTGCCATAGGTACGTCCACCCATTATTCTCATCATAATATGCTCTGCCTCCCGGACCTCCATCCAATGCCGGGTTAATATCAATCCATTCTCCTTTTGCATCTTTAGGTAAGAAGAACTTATTTTCATTGTTCCAAAGATTCCTGTAATTGGTGCTACGGCCTGCAAAAAGCGCGGCATCATCACTTTTCTTCAGTGCTACTGCTAATTGCGACAAAGCCCAATCGTCGTAACTATGACCTAACGTAACAGCTACAGACTGTCGTTTTTCAAACACATCTACTTCGGATACAGTTTCCGGCTGGTCTGGTCTTAATGCCGGGAAATATCCATTTTTATAATAAAAGCTATCCAGGCTGCATGCCGGCCCATTACGCCAGGGCAGCATAGTAGCTGCAACCGCATTTTTTCTGAGCCCTTCATACACCTCTTCCAGCGAATCTATCTTTAGTCCTTTTTTATAGGCATCCAGAAAAATAATTGTACTGTGGAATCCATTCATACAAGGATGATCCCCGAATATTCTTGGAAATGTTGGCATCCATCCACTTTGCCTGTACATCTGCAGGTATGAAGAGAGCATTTCTTCTTCAAGTTTTGGATTCAATATCATTCTGAGCGGATGCAAGGCCTGATAGGTATCCCAGGCTGCATCATCTACATAAAAAGATGTATGCGTTACATTTACTTTCTTGTTATAACCACTATAGTATAATGTATCTTCAGCTATATCCACCATTCTTTCGTTGCAGCGATACAAGGCGGTGTAAAATGATCTTCTTTGTGCATCTGTGCCTCCTTCTACTGAAATCTGGTTTGTAATATTCTTCCATTGCAGACGGCCACTTTCACAAATCGATTCAAAACTTTTACCATTAATTTCTTTTTCAAACAGGTGTTTTGCATTTTCGAGGCTTACATAGGAGATAGCATATTGTAAGGTTACAATATTTTTATCTTCCGGAAATTTCAGGTATTGAAGAGTATCCGCAATTAGTCCTGAAGTAGCTTTTACATTGAATTTTCCATATAAAAAAACCGGTACATCATTGTGAAATGTAGTGTAGGCGGTAATCTGATCATCTTTGACCTGATAGCCGTTAGCTGCCATAATAAGTTGATGTGGCATCTTCCCGGGATAAGTAAATTTATACATGCCTGTTTTAGCACCCGGACTAAATTCTACTGTCACATTTTCTTCTATCAAAGTTGTCTTATAGTACCAGGGATGAATAATTTCCAGGTCATGATCATAGGTTAGATTTCTTGTCCACTCAGCGGGCTTCAAACAGGCAACGGAGGGTTTTACAATAAATACCGGCCCCTGATTATGCCCTGTAACCTGTAATGGGAACCCAGAGATCTGATCGTCAGTATAGTCTTTGCGTAGTGGAAAGGTACGGATCATCTGATTAGGCAGATGGATGATCGGCCTGGTTGGCTGCAGAATAGGAGCAATATTACCAATTGTTGGGTCGATATAGTTTTCTGCTTCTGTGGTGGAATTATTTGAACAGGCACAGAAGAAGAGCAATCCTGTTAGCAGGATAGGATAAAAAGGAAGATGCATAGGTGCCCTATAATAAAACGGGCCTGCAATTGCAGGCCCGAAAGAGTAATTAAATTAATTATTTCTTACTCCATGTAATGGTTGCCATTACAGGGAAGTGATCAGAAGGTTCTCTTGCAACATACTTAGAGAGCGAAACTTCTTTAGGGAAATTAGCAGAATTCTCCTTAGTACCTTCTTCCCTTTTGCTGCGATAAGTATCTGTTAGAATACCATAACGGGTTACAGAGAATTTATTGGAAAGGAAGATATGATCTATGCGGCTATCTGTTTTACTATCTGTTTTGAAAGCATTAAATGTTCCATTCAGAGCATAACGAATAGGGCTAAGTTCATATGAATCCCGCAATACTCCTGATTTTTCAAGAACAGCGTAAGAATCGCTGGTTTGATCTACGTTAAAGTCGCCAGTTAGTATAACAGGTTGACCACCTGTCATTTCTTTAATTTTAGCGAGAATTAGTTTGGAGCTTTCCGAACGGGCTTGTACTCCAATGTGATCCATATGCAGATTAAAGAAATAGAAGGTCAGACCAGATTTAAGATCACGAAACTGTCCCCAGGAGCAAATTCTTGGTAATGCAGCATCCCATCCTTTATTAGGTTTATCTGTAGTTGTAGACAACCAGAAATCACCTTTCTTCAACAATTTAAAACGATTAGTTTTAAAGAAGATAGCGGAGTATTCACCGGCTTGCTGACCATCGTCACGGCCAATACCAATGTAATCATAATTTGGCAGGCTGTTTTTCAGATCTTCCAATTGATGGTGAAGACCTTCCTGCGTTCCGAAAATATCGAAATCATGGAATTGGATCAGCGAAGCAATTACCGGAAATCTTTGTTTCCAGCCATTACCCTCACGTGCATCTTCCGTATTACTATCGTTACGTAAGTTGTAAGTCGCCACATTCATCTGTTGCGCAATCAGGCATTGAACACTGCATACAAAGGCTAATGCCAGTAGAAGGAACTGTTTCTTCATCTTTTATAATATTGATTATTTAGTGTCCCAAATTGGATTTTGATCCAGTTGTGTATTCAACAACAACTCTGTATAAGGAATTGGATACAGATATTTATAATCCTGCCAATCTTTCTTGATATTATCCAACCAACGAACTTCTCCGTAGGTATCATGAGATAATCTCTGTGGATTGTCTTTATCCCCTAGTTTAGCAGCTACATTTATATATGTAACACCGGCGATAGGATTTGCAGGAGCTGTTTTATAGAAGCAAACATCAGGAATACCATCTCCGGTCAGATCCATTGGTTCATCCAGTGCACGAACATAAATACCATTCCAGGATTGCATCATCAGTTCACCATGTTTCCATCTGATCAGATCTGAGAATCGGAAACCTTCCAATACCAGTTCTATTCCTCTTTCTCTTCTGATTTCCATTAATGAAGCATCCTTAACATCCCCAAAATAATTATTTGCCATGTATTGGTCAAGAACAATTGGCTTAGCGGCAATTCCGCCGGTAATACCGGCACGGGCGCGTAATGCACCTACAGTAGCACTCCAGTCGGCATCTGTCAACTCATTGAGCTCTGCTCTTGCTTCCGCATAGTTAAGCAAAATTTCAGCATATCTCATCACACAGATAGAGTTGTTATTGGTACCACCACCATCATAAACAACGTCATCCAGTGTCCATTTAATTGGCATATAACCATTATATGAGTAGGTGAAAGTAGAAGATGGTGCAACTACTTTACCATTGCTGATACGGGTATAACCAGGAGTACGAATGGTTTGTTTCAGACGCAAATCACGGTTCTGCGTTTCTTTGATAAATGGTAAAGTATCATATCTGTCGATGTTGGTAAATGGAGTTCCATCAACATTCAGATAGGTATTTACAAAAGTTCTGGAAAGACTTAATCTTAAACCATAAGTTGTACTGGTATACCACCAATTCGCATCATTCATAACGCTCAGGGCAGGATCAGCCACAACAGACAACATTACTTCGGCGTTAACCGGTTTAGGGCTGATAAACAACTGACGGTAGGAAGATGAAGTACCACCACTCTGGTTCAAAGAAAATGCTTTGCTATCCATAACCACCTTAGCTGCATCAGCTGCTTTCCTCAACAGGCTGTCGGCTCCTGGTTTATCATTTTTCTGATATCTCCTCCAGGTTCCTTCAAACAGGCAAACTCTGGAAAGAAGACCATAAGCAACGTTTTTGGTAATCTGGCTGGCACTACCATCTGCTGTCAGTTGCAGGTTAGCAGTGGCATAGTTCAGATCTGCAATGATAGAATCTACCACTAAAGCACGAGGACTCTGTTTAACATATAATTCCTGATCATTAATCCCCAGCGGTTTTCCGACCCAAGGTACATTACCATAACGTTTTACTTTTTCAAAGTAGAAATATGCTCTGAAGAAGCGGGCCAATGCCTGATAATTATTACGGGTAGCCTCAGGAACTTTTGGATTGTTGTTATTGGCGATGAAATAGTTGATATTTCTTAATTGTTTCCAATCCCAACCAGTAGCGGTTCTTGGGGTATAGGCATTTTCTCGTATAAAATCATTTACAGCATTGATTACGGAGTAATCTGCCAATCCGTCTGTTCTGAATGGATCACCAATTCCTGGCAAACCATCATAGAATGAAAAGCTATATAATTTTAGACCATCTACTGTTCCGAAGATAGCGTCTTTAGTAGCGGTAGCCTGAGGACCTTGTTCCAGGTTCTTTGCACAACCAGTAAAAACTACTGATGCTAAGGCTATCCCTGCCACCCAGTTCCGGGAAATGTATTGTTGTAATTTAGATACTTTCATGACTAATATGATTTATCAGAGGGTGATATTCAATCCAATGTTCCAGCTTTTCAGAATCGGATAGTTGTTACCGTTACCGGAGTTACCCTTATCTGTGATCACGTCTGATCTGCGAATACTCTCAGGATCAAGATCTCTGGTAATACGATACATAGGAGACCAGGACCAGATGTTATCTGCCGATACAAATACTCTTGCAGCACTGATTTTAGCTCTTGAAATCAGGGATTTCGGAATATTATATCCTACCTGTATGTTCTTTAATCTGATATAACCTGCATTTTGCAGATATTTAGACTGAGGTACATTCAGCTCACCAGATCCGTTTTGAGCAACGTATCCGCGATATCTTGGGAAGTAAGCATCCGGATTTTCTTCAGACCAGATTTTACCAACCTGAGATTGTGGCATTTGGTTATATGGTCTGTTGTACTGACCCCAGAATACATCTGCTTCGCTACCAGGCCACCAGTCTTGCTTCATCACACCCTGAAAGAATGCGCCAACGAAGAAGTTGTTCCAGTCGGCAGCGAGTGAAATACCGAAGGTATAGTGCTGAGCACTGTCACCGATAATAACCATGTCGCCATGATCTGCTAATGTACCAGCTCCGTTATTAATTACTCCGTTGCCATCCATATCCTTGAATCTGATATCACCAGGGAGCCATTGCCCGCTGTTGGATGCTTTAAACAAAGCCTGTGCTTTGGCAGCTTGTCCAACATTCTCTTTAGTCCAATATCCATCATTCACATAACCCCAGATTTCACCATATTTTTTACCAGCATACCAGTCAGACAGTTTGTTGTTGGTATTATTATATTTAGTAATAGTGGTGCGTGAATCGGCAGCAGAAAGTGTTACACTATAGTTTAAAGGTTTGGAAGAAACATTCAGCTGATCTTTCCAACCCAGGGAGATTTCCCAACCATTGGTTTTCAGATCGGCATAGTTACCTTTTGGTACATCAGTTCCGAAAATTGCCGGCAAAGTCTGACCCACGGTAAACATATTAGTAGTAACGCGGTTGTAGTAATCACCGGTAAAAGTGATATGATCTTTAAAGGCAGATAAATCAAGACCCAAATCCGCAGTAGTGGCAGTTTCCCAGGTTAGTCCATCAGGTAATACTACAGGCTGGCTGGTTTGTTGGTTCTTGATACCATTGATAACACGGCCGCTTTGGGTAATAGATAATTTCTCCTGGTAAGCATAGGACGCAATATTTCCGTTTCCTAATGAACCGTAAGAACCACGAACTTTCAGATCAGAAATCACATTAGGATTTAATTTCCAGAAAGATTCATTATTTACTCTCCATCCTGCAGAAACAGAAGGGAAGAAAGCATAACGCTGGTTAGAAGGGAATTTGGAAGAACCATCATAACGGCCATTCACCTCTAACAAATAACGATCTTTATATGAGTAGTTGAAACGGAAAAACTCTCCCATTACTGCCCATCTGTCGTATCCACCTTCGGTAGTTACGTTAGAACCTAAAGCCAGGTTAAGATCTTTTGCATCCGGGTATACCAAACCGTTACGGGTTGTAGCACCACCTTTCCAGGTCGATTGTTCATAGTTATAACCTGCCAGGATTCTGAAAGTATGTGCATTGGCTACACGGGTTTCATACTCAGCATATACGTTCGCTGCAGAGTATAAAGTATTGTAGGAAGAAAACTGGATATCGTTGGTACCTGAACCTACATAATTGATAGCACCAGGTGAAGAACTATAAGGAACCGGTACACGAATACGGCGACTTTCGTCATTAGTGCTCTGCACTGTGAGGTCACCCTTTAATTTAACTTTATCCTTATAGATATTGGCAACAAAACCAGTTGTATTTCTGAAGATACGCTTGGTGAAGTCAATCCCATTTTTACCATAAACCATGTCACCTACTGTATAGGCAGCAGTTTGAGTAAGCGTTCCATCCGGGTTGAACATCATAGAAGAAGGATGGCCTTCATCCGCAATGTTTCTCCAGATACCACCACCTTCACCTACGTTGAGTGGATTGTGGTAATCGCGGTTCGAGATATCTGTATTATTATATACCTGTAAGAATGGAAACAGTTGAATGCTTCCTTTTGCACGCAGGTTATACATTCTGTAATCATCGGAATTGTAGCGGAACAAACCACCCTGACCATAATATCTACCAGTTACGTAGTAGCTGGCTTTGCCGCTGCTTCCTGAAATAGATAGATTCTGGTCGGTAGCCGAAGTATGTTTTTTATATAACTGATCATACCAGTTAGTATTGCCATAATATGCATAATTACCGTTAACTACTTCAGTTTTAGGCAGGGAAGGATCTTCGTTATGCGCTTTCAGTGCATTCAGATAATCCAGGCTAAAAGGCTGGGTTTTATTGATCCCGGTTGGATTTTGAGAATAATCGTTCCAGGCTGTCCATGCTTCGTAGAAATTCTTGGCATATTCATAACCGTTACTTACCACATTGGGTACAGTGGTTGGTGATTTGGAAGAATAGCTGGAAGAATAGGTAATAGTAGTTTTGTCTTTTGCCGGGGTCTTTGTAGTGATTAATACCACACCGAAAGCAGCCCTTGCACCATAGATGGCAGCAGAAGATGCATCTTTCAGAACGCTGATGTTGGCAATATCAGAAGGGTTGATCATAGAAGGATCACCTTCTACCCCATCAATCAATACAAGTGCATTACCACCCTGACCGATTGAAGTGACACCTCTTACGTTAAAAGCAGGTGATTGGATAGGTTTACCATCTCCCATTACCAGGTTCAGGTTTGGAACCATACCTTGTAATCCCTGGCTAATGTTTGTCATTGGTCTGTTTTCCAACTGTTTGCTGGAAACCTGGGCAACAGCACCTGTCAGATTTACTTTCTTCTGGGTACCATAACCAACCACAACCAAATCGTTCAGGCTGGTAATGTTATCCTTAAGGGTTACCTGAACGGCAGAACGATTTCCAACTGGTACAGTATCGCTTTTAAAACCAACGAAACTGAAAATTAACCAGTCATTTGGCCCTGCATTTAAAGTAAAGTTTCCTTTTAAATCTGTGTTGGCCCCGGAAGATGTTCCCCGGATTTTAACCGAAACACCAGGCAAAGGCTGCCCGTGTTCGTCGCTAACCCTTCCGTTAACGGAATGCGACTGCGCTGACCCTTGCAATGCAAGACCCACCAGCAGTAAGGTGTGTAGCCATCTTTTCATGACGATTTTCTTTTTGGTAGATAAGAATTGATTTAACTGCTGGCAAATAACTAAAGCCGGGTTAACAGGCCGGTTAATTGGGGATTAACTGCCTTGCTTAACAGAAAAAAAATATTAGAGGACTGTGTTCATTATTTCTTAAAATAAAGATAACTTTATAAGAACCAAGATTAAATCGTTTAGAGTGTAATTTGCCACGTTGTTAAAAGCCGGAATACCCGCCTTACGTTGAACAATAGAAAAATAATTCGGATAAGAGGAGAACTATGCTAAGACATGCCGTATTGCTATTAACATTATTGTTACTGTCTGTCAACCATTGTAAAGCCCAGGAAGTATATGGACTTGAATTTGCCAGTAAGGATATCTCGCAGGAGGACAGGACTTCCCTTGACCTCTTCCCAAATAAACCCTTATCAGTTAAAGACGCTTATAGCCTCTCTTTCGACCTATCTTTCCAACCTTTCTTTAAATCTAACTTTGGATACATAGTCAGAATAATAGATGAAACAGATCAAAATATTGATCTCATTTATAATATGCATAAACAGGCATTTGACCTGGTTACCGGTAATACCTTCTCAGGAATTTCATTCAAACGACCTAAAGACTCCCTGTTCCATCATTGGAATAATATTACACTGGACTTTGATATTCAAACACATAGTATAGCCCTACGGATTAATAAGCAATTAATTGGCCGTATTAATAGTCAAATAGTCAAAGGAACAGCAATTTCAATCAGTTTCGGAGCCAGTTATCGAAGGAATTTTAAGTCATTTGATTTACCTCCAATGCGGATCAAAGACATTAGAATACGAAAAAATGGTACTTTAAAATATCATTGGCCGCTGAATGAATTACAGGGAACTATAGCTTATGACAAAATTGCGCGACAAGCGGCTGCAGTGAAAAACCCAATGTGGATGAAAGCTGCATCAAATAACTGGGAACTAACCGATTCTATGAAGATTAATGGCTACGCAGCCATAGCAATGGACCCACAAACTGAAACTATATATATTACCAGCCCAGATTCTATCTACCAATTTACTCCGCATAAACGTACAATTTACTCACAAACGTTACAAACACCACAGTATACTCCTGCAGGCGCCAGAGCAGTTTTCGATCCTATAAAACAACAACTGGTGCATGTATTTCTCCAGAATAAACATCAAACCAGTAATTACGACAGCAGCACTAAAAGCTGGAACAAACCATTCGAAAACAATGCCGTTACTACCTATTGGCATTCAAGTATCTTTTTCTCGCCGTTCGACAGTGCCATTTATACATTCGGTGGATATGGCGATTTCAACTATAAGAATGAAGTGCATCGCTTCGTTCCCAATTCCGATCAGTGGGAAAAACTGAAAACCAGCGGCGATACTTTCATACCTCGTTATCTCTCTGCTGCCGGACTAAACAAAGCCGGCGATTCGGCCTATTTGCTTGGTGGTTATGGAAGTATCACCGGTGATCAACTTCTTAATCCACATCCCCTGTACGATCTGATGGTCTATGACTTAAAACGTAGAACATTTAAAACCATATACAAAATTACTCCCCCGGAAGAACCATTTGTATTTGCAAATAACCTTGTTGTAAATACCGATAAACAGGAATATTATGCATTAAGCTTTCCTAATGATAGAATGCGTTCCTCTTTACAGTTAGTCAGAGGCTCATTAAAGGAACCAATATTTACAACAATTGCGGCTCCTCTACCATACAAATACTATGATATAAAATCCTCAGCCTATCTTTTTTATTGTCCGCAAAACGATAAACTGATTTGCGTTACCACCTACTGTCCTGATGAGAAATCAACTATCATTAAAGTTCATTCAATTTTATTTTCACCATACGGTTTAGCCGTACCAATGGAAGATCCGCTATTCCCCAATTATGTGATCAGATTATTCTGGGCACTTGCTATTGGATTCGGAATATTCCTACTACTTACAGCTATTTCTGTAATCCATAAGAAACGTGCTAAGGCGGTGGTTACCCCTATCCATATTCCGATTTCTATTACTGATAAAGAACCAATAAGGCCACCGGTTAAAATTGATATCCTACCCGGAACGCAGGTAAACTGCAGGTTATTTGGTTCATTCAATGTAACAGATCAGGAGAAAAATGATATCACTAAATCATTTACCCCATTATTAAAAGAGCTTTTTCTTTTGCTTTACTTACATACAGAAATTGGAAATACAGGCATCTCCTCTGAAAAGATTAATGAAATATTATGGCCAGGCAGAGCCGCCAAAGACGCGAAAAATAACAGAAGCGTCAATATTGTAAAGCTAAGAAGCTTGTTGGATAAAATTGGCAGTTACAATTTATGCAAAGAAAATGAACGCTGGTTCCTTCACCTGGAAAGCATTACCACCGATCTTAAAGAATATCAACAATTCATTAACAACAAAAGCAATTTCATGTCACTGGCCCTGTTGCTAAATAAAGGAGGATTCCTTCCTGAAATAGAGTATCAGTGGCTCGACAAATTCAAAGCTACTGTTGCCAGCGATTCTATCAATGAATTGTTTTCTCACCTTCAGGACCCTGGGCTATCGCCGGAAGAAGCTATTATAATTTGTGACGGTATTTTGCAGTCAGATACATTGTACGAAGAAGCTATTTATCACAAATGCAAAGCACTGATTTCAATGCGACAACATGCTTCAGCTAAAAAGGTATATACCGATTTTACAAAAGCATATGAACAATTATATGGTGAAACATTTGAAAAACCATATAGTGAAGTAATTGATCAGAGTATTGCAGCACCGTGATTTTTTTGGTTGATGTTAATTACCATAAGCTGAGGAAGTTCCAGGGTTATTATGGTATTCCATGATTTATTGATCTTTTATAGGAGTGAAAAGATTAAATCCCGAATTTTATTGTCTTTAATGTGATTGATAAATTTCCTTGACCGTAGACTGGGCAGGGGTAAACCCAATGCTATTAAGTTAAGAGGAAATAGGTCTTGATTTTATTGTCTTTAAATGATTGATAAATTTCCTTGACCGTAGACTGGGCAGGGGTAAACCCAATGCTATTAAGTTAAGAGGAAATAGGTCTTGATTTTATTGTCTTTAAATGATTGATAAATTTCCTTGACCGTAGACTGGGCAGGGGTAAACCCAATGCTATTAAGTTAAGAGGAAATAGGTCTTGATTTTATTGTCTTTAAATGATTGATAAATTTCCTTGACCGTAGACTGGGCAGGGGTAAACCCTGCCCCTACAGGGTTTCATCGAATTTCAGTTTCTATATTGTAGAATTATTTCTTTACAGAATTGAAATTAGTAGATCGATATTTGACATGAAATTTTACTACCAGATGAAAATATGATATTGATGAAGTCCTGTAGGGGCAGGGTTTACCCCTGCCCAGTCTACGGTCAAGGAAACCAGTCATTTAAATTGAATTCAATATTTAATCAACATCCTTCCTCTTTACTTAATAGCATTGGGTTTACCCCTGCCCTACCTACGGTCAAGGAAACCAGTCATTTAAACTAAATTCAATATTTAATCAACATCCTTCCTCTTTACTTAATAGCATTGGGTTTACCCCTGCCCTACCTACGGTCAAGAAAACCAGTCATTTAAATTGAATTCAATATTTAATCAACATCCTTCCTCCTTACTTAATAGCATTGGGTTTACTCCTGCCCTATCTACGGTACAAGAAACTCATCAATAATTCAAAAAATATTGAACTATTTCTCTTAACTAAAAAACACTTCGTCTTCAGAAGTTTACCAAACGGATATCAATCGAATTTTCAATTTATCATTAAACTTGTTTTACAACTCCTCTCTGATCACCTTCACCGCCTCCCCTCTTACCAGTTCATTATGTTCCTGCCACTGATCCTGTTGTTGCGACAACAACAAATTTGCCTGTGCCAATAAGAACTTTTCCTTTAATCTTTCAAGGCATAACTTTTTGTTCTGCCATTGAGATCTGCTATCAGAGGCTACTACCTGTAAACCCGTTGGCCGATGAACTCCACGTACTGCTGTTTCAGTTTTATTGACGTGTTGTCCGCCTGGCCCGGAAGATCTGCATGTTTCAAAAGTTACATCTCTCTCCTCCCACTGTTGTGTAGACTGAACATTTGAAATACTAATTCCGGCAAACCAGTTTTTACGTTTATGGAATTTCCTGTATGGGCTTTGAGCAATCCATTGTACAGTTCCTTCCCATTCTTTAGTTAATACATTTACCTTATCGCCTTCAGCCAATAAAACGGTTGAAGATAATGTACCATTGAGATCTCCGCGGGTAGCAGATAATACCTTAATATTTATTTTTAGTGCTTTTGCCTGTTTTATAATTTTTTCCTGCAATCGGGCTACGACCCTGCAACATTCTGCAGGGCCACGGCCTGATGTTATTTGTATAATAATCTGTTCCATAAATTATTCTTTATACATTCTTACAATTTTCGGTAAGAATTGACCTTCAACCTGCACCAGTTCGCGCTGTGCAGTCATAACGGTTTCTATGTCTTTGTATGCAAATGGGTTTTCTTCAACACTTCCACCTATCAGTGTTACACCTGCATCGGCTACTATCTTTTTAAGTGCCGATACTGTCATGTGTTCTCTGGCACGTTTGCGGCTCATACTTCTTCCGGCTCCATGGGCGGCAGAATAAAGAGAGCGTTCTATGCCCGTGCCGCTTACCAGATAAGCCGGAGTGGTCATGCTACCGGGAATAATTCCCAACTCACCTTTATGTGCAGGCGTTGCACCTTTACGGTGAATTATAACCTCCTGTCCATCTGCCAGCGTATCCTTCCAGGCGAAGTTGTGATGATTCTCCACTTTAGTAATAGCCTTCAGACCCAGGGCTTTCAATAAGTTAGCATGGATTCGGTCGTGACATGCTTTTGCATAGTCACCTGCCAGATTCATTGATAACCAGTATTCCTGTCCGGCTTCGGAATTAAGATCGAGCCAGGCGAGGTGCTGTGCCGACTTTGGCAGCTTGCAGCTATTCATGGCAATTTGCGTGTAGTGTTGAGCGATATTTGCACCTAATCCACGACTCCCGGAATGCGAGAGTAATGCCAGGTATTCTTTGGCTGGTAAGCCAAGAATATTGTCTTCTGCCAAAGTGATTAGTCCGAATTCAACGAAGTGGTTACCGGTACCAGAACTGCCGAGTTGAATAACAGCTTTTCCATGCAGTTGCCTGAGAAGTAATGTAGCTTTAAATGCATCACTATCCAGTACTTCATGTTCCTGCTGAATTCCAATACTACCGCTGATACCGAAATGGGTAAACTCCTTCAATGCAAGTTTTGTCTGATAAGCATACCTTTTCAGGAAACTTTCACCTTCATCAATAATCGACAATGCCATCCTACAGCCAATGTCAACCCCCACAGCATAAGGGATGACTGCATTGTTGGTAGCTAAAACGCCTCCTATCGGTAATCCGTATCCACTGTGAGCATCCGGCATCAATGCACCTTGTACTGTAATGGGCAGCGACATAGCTGTTTCCATTTGTTGCTTGGCCGAATGTTCGATTGTTTTGCCGCCGAAGATGCTAAGTTGACCGGTAGTTTCCAGCAAACTAAAAGATTGAAAATTGCATTCAACCGGTTCGTCTATAAATGTTTTAGCAATTGGGGCAATAACTTCATCGTGCAAATAAGCCTGAGGATCTGATTTAATGTTTTGTAATAGTTGAATTATTTCAGTTTTCTCTGTATGCTTGAAATGTTTTGCTACGATATTAATAACCAGACTTCTGGTTTGATTATTTGTATAACCTATTTTACTAAGTTCTTTTGTTTTTATCTGAGCCATAAATTTGGGCGATAAAACCCTGAGTACAGGGCATGGTAATAGTATATCGATCAGGTTTGATCGAAAAAATATAGCGCAAAGAGAGTGGAACGGCCAACTAGCCGGTTATGCAGGGATTAGCTGATAAAAAAGGGCTGTTGCCGTATTAGGCCATGAGCGCAAGGGGCGATATGTGAAGTTGTTCTGTCATGATTCCTCAGTATTTAAAAGATTAGAAAAAAGGAATGCGGCGCAAAGGTATAACTATCTTTCTAAATATCAATTTTTTTTCACGTAAAGATTTCTATCCATAAATTATCGAGCTTATTTTTTTAACATTTTGACTTAGGTTGATTTACATTTTATCCCTAAGGTTGATGTACCTTTGATTACCCACTAAGTGTAACCCATTTACAACAAATAAAATTTACTCCATGGATAAACAACTGATCCGCAATGCCTACAAAACTTATTGGCTGGAAAACGGTCAGGCACCCGTTTCTGTTTATGCACTCTGCAAAATTCTGGATATTCCTGAAAGCAGTTTTTATGAAGAATATGCTTCTTTAGAAGCTGTTGAAAAAGATATCTGGCTCGCGATTTTTGAACAAACACTGGCTCAATTAAGTGCAGATGAAATATATCATCAATATAATTCTCAGGAAAAATTACTAGCCTTCTATTTCCTTTGGGTTCAGCAATTGAAGAATGATAGAAGTTATCTTCTCTTACAAAGAAAACATTTCAAATTACCGGATTTATACCGCAGCAAATTAGAAACGTTTCATCATGCCTTCAATGATTATGTAAGCGGTCTGGTTAAAGAAGGTTATACCAGCAACGAGATTAAAGAAAGAAAGTATATCTCTGATCAGTATGTACATGGCTTCTGGATACAGGCCCTGTTTGTACTAAAATACTGGCTAGACGATACCAGCGCTGGTTTTGAAATGACCGATGCTGCTATCGAAAAAGCTGTAAATCTTAGCTTCCAGCTTATTAAATCCAATACACTGGATAGCCTGATCGATTTTGGAAAATTCATCTTTACCAGGAAATAAAGTGTATGAAAGAGCAAAGCAATATTCCTACTACAAAAGTAGAAAGAGCGGGTAAATTCGTAAGCACCGGATTAAAAGTAGGAACCAATTATATAAAGCATTATACCCGTAAACTGATAGATCCTTCAACCACCAAGGATGCTTTGCATCAGGATAATGCTGCTGATATATACGATACGCTGAGCAACCTGAAAGGCAGCGCCCTCAAAGTAGCGCAGATGTTGAGTATGGATAAGGGTATGCTTCCTAAAGCCTATACCGAGAAGTTTGCCATGTCGCAATACAGCGCTCCGCCCCTCAGTGGCCCGCTGGTAGTGAATACCTTCATGAAAACGCTGGGTAAGAGCCCCTCTCAGCTCTATGATACTTTTGATATGAAAGCGTCTAATGCTGCTTCAATCGGACAAGTACATAAAGCCAGTAAAGATGGTCGGCAACTTGCAGTAAAAATTCAATATCCGGGTGTTGCCAACAGCGTAAAATCAGACCTGCGGATTGTGAAACCATTTGCCATTCGAATTGTAGGGATGAATGAGGTGGATATGGATAAATATTTTGAAGAAATTGAAAGTAAACTGCTGGAAGAAACAGATTACCACCTCGAACTACGTAGGTCCATGGATCTCTCTGCGGCCTCCTCACATATCCCTAACCTTGTATTTCCGGTCTATTATCCCGAACTATCTTCCGACCGCATTATTACGATGGACTGGCTGGAAGGCGCTCACCTGAAAGAATTTCTGGAAACCAATCCTTCTCAGGAAATAAAAAATAAAATAGGCCAGGCTTTATGGGATTTCTATCAGTTTCAGGTGCATTCCCTGAAGCAGGTGCATGCAGATCCTCACCCTGGTAATTTCCTGATGAGGGCCGATGGAACTATCGGAATTTTTGACTTTGGTTGTGTAAAAGAAATCCCTAACGACTTCTATGTCAATTATTTTTTATTGATTGATAAAGAGGTTTTGAAGGATGAAAAACGCAGACATGAAATATATACCAACCTGGAAATGATCCATCCGACGGACTCTCCCAAAGAAATTGAATTCTTCTCAGGGTTGTTTCAGCATATGATAGATCTGCTTACTTTGCCTTTTACAGTTCCATCTTTTGACTTCGGAAATGAAGAATATTTTAATGAGATCTATGCTTACATGGATGAACTGTATAATATGAAGGAGATCAGGGAATCCAAAGTAGCAAGAGGATCCAGACATAGCCTGTATATAAATCGTACCTATTTCGGGTTATACTCTATTCTGAGTGATTTAAAGGCCAATATCATTACCGATCCCGCAAGAATAGCGCAATTACAGGGTTAATTTAGTCGCCATTTTAATCCTTTTGGTCGCAAGTTTCATATCCAACGGTCGCAAAGGCTTACTTTTGCGACCATGAAAAATGAATGGTACCAGCAACGATGGGCAGTTTTTGCCAGGCATGCATTGGCCTGGCTGATATTTTTTTCCTTGCCTTACCTTTTGAGGCCCTCCATTGATCATGGCAACCAGGACAAAATGCAGGACAAACAAGCTTGGGAGTATTATGCTTATTTTACCTATCTGGTTCTGATTACCTTCTTTTATCTGAATTCCTGGTTACTTATCCCGAAATATGTATATAAAAAGAAAGTAACTACCTACCTGGTATATATACTTGGTTTCTTTGCATTTATATGTGTTGCACGTTATTCATTTGAGAAATTTGCATTGAAACCACATGAGATAGATATTAAACCAATTATCTTATTCCAATTATTCATTTTCATCTTCATATTATCTGTTAGTACTGCCTATAAAACAATAGTAGACAAAATGGTATTGGAAAGGCAGAACAGTGCAAAAGAAAATGAAAACCTCAAAACAGAACTAACATTATTACGCTCACAGGTAAGTCCGCACTTTATGTTTAATGTTTTAAACAACATGGTGTCGCTGGCCCGTAAACGTTCTGATCTGCTAGAACCTTCTCTGATCAAGCTTTCCTCACTCATGCGATATATGCTTTACGAAGCCGACGAGGAAACAGTACCTTTGCATCGGGAAATTGAATATCTTCAAAGCTATATCGATCTGCAACAACAACGATTCAGTAAAAATGTAACCATTAATGTTTCAATGGATGTGGGGAATGAAAATTTTGAGATAGAACCTATGCTACTGATTCCTTTTGTAGAAAATGCCTTCAAACACGGAACAGGAATGATACAGGATGCAACTATCGATATAGAATTAAAGACCAGGGAAAAAATGCTTTTCTTTTACGTGAGAAATAAATTCGACGAAACCTCTTCCGAAATAAAAGATAAAACAAGCGGTATTGGCCTCACAAATGTGAAACGCCGGCTAAACCTGCTGTATGGCCATGATCAGCTCCTATACATTACTCAGAAAAATGGATGGTTTATTATTTCATTACAATTAAACCTGCACTAATCATATGAAATGTATAGCCATCGATGATGAACCGTTAGCACTTGATTTACTGGAAGATAATATTAGCATGGTGCCTTATCTGACATTAGTCGGAAAATGTAGCAATGCTTTTGAAGCTATAGAGATTTTACAAAGGCAACAGGTTGATTTAATCTTCCTTGATATTCAGATGCCAGGCTTAACAGGCTTGCAATTACTGCAATCGTTGGCCCATAAACCTATAGTAATCCTCATTACCGCATATGAGAAATATGCGCTCGAAGGATTTAACCTCGATGTTACAGATTATCTGGTAAAACCCGTTTCTATTGAGCGTTTTGTAAAAGCCTGCAATAAGGCCCATGAATTATGGCAGCTCAAAAACGGTAATAAACAGTCGACCACCCATTCTGATTTCTTTTTCGTCAACGTAGATTACAGTTTACAGAAAATTGTATTTGCTGATATTTTATGGATTGAAGGATTGAAAGATTATGTGCGTATTCATTTGCGTAATAATCCAAAACCGGTAGTTACCCGCATCAGTTTCAAAAACCTGGAAGAACAGTTGCCTGGTAAACATTTTATAAGAATTCATAAATCGTACATTGCTGCTGTTGCAGCCATTACTGCCATCAGAAAAAACAGCATCTTTTTAGACTCCATCGAATTACCGGTAGGCGACACTTATAGGGATAGTGTTTTTGCCATCGCGGGTAAAACAAATTCATAATACGATCTTTCGTAGCAACTTTTTTAATTCTTATCTCATTTCTTATACAATTTCCATTTTGTCGATCTATTTTTGCGCGTCTGAATTTTATCTACCATGCAAAAAATCGCACTATTTATTACCCTGTTCCTGCTTACCCTCAGTGCAGGCGCTCAACCCCCTGCCGGTGCAGGTGGCCGTATGCCAATGGGAATGTCAGGACATCTTTATGGGAAAGTCGTTGACCCTGATGGTAAACCTGTTAGTTATGCTTCTGTAATAGTACTCCAAAACCGGATGGACAGTGCCACTAAAAAAATGAAGGAAAAATTAGTGAAAGGCGCTCTTACAAAAGGTAATGGAGAATTTAGCCTCGACGACATCCCCGCTCGCGGTCCGTTAAAGCTTAGAATTACAGCTACCGGATACAAAACTTATGAGCAGGCTGTTAGCTTTCCGCCGTTCGACAAAGATCTGGGCAACCTGAAACTGACTGTTAGCACCACCCAGCTGCAAGGGGTAACTGTAACCAGTACCAAACCTGTCATGCAAATGGATGTCGACAAAAAAGTCTTCAATGTCGAAAAAAACATCGTTAGCGCAGGTGGTACAGCCCTCGATGTAATGAAAAACGTACCTTCCGTGAATGTAGATATTGATGGTAATGTTACCCTCCGTAACAGCTCTCCTCAATTGTACATCGACGGTAGACCAACCACTCTGACCCTGGAACAAATTCCGGCTGATGCCATCGAAAACGTGGAAGTAATTACCAATCCTTCCGCTAAATATGATGCTTCCGGCGGAAGTGCAGGTATCCTCAACATTGTACTTAAAAAGAACCGTAAAACCGGTTACAATGGTAATCTCCGCGCAGGGGTCGACAAACGTGGTGCCGTTAATGGAGGCGCCGATTTCAACGTTCGTCAGGGTAAACTGAACATCAGCGCCAGCGCAATGGGCAACCAGATGAAAGGTAGAACCAACGGTACTACCGAAAGAAGTAACTTTGCCGATACACCGCCAACCTTCATCAATCAGCTCAACAGCAACAGAACCGATGGTGGATTTGTATTCGGTAAACTCGGCGTAGACTGGTTTGCTACAAACAGAACTACACTATCCATCGCCGGTATTAAAGTGCATGGCGATATGAACCCAGGCGAAACTATCGATATCAATACCGATACACTGGGTAAAGCTTCTCCGATTCATACCTTCAGCCAGCGTAATTCAAACATGAAGAACTCCTTCAATGCAAATGGACTCGTACTGGGTATGAAACATCTCTTCCCTAAAGAAGGAGAAGAATGGACCGCCGATTTCAACTACTTTGGTGGTAAGAGCAATAATAACTCTAACTACCGGACAGACAGATACGGCACCGGTTCTGAAATTATCGGAAATGATTTACAGAAAATATTGGGTGGTGGTTCTATGAGCTTCATGACCCTCCAAACCGATTATGTAAAACCAATTTCTGGTAAACTCAAACTCGAAACTGGTTTAAGAGCTTCCATTCGTACTACCAAAAGTGTTTTCGATAACTACACCTTCGACCACGAGAAAAACGATTATGTATTGCAACCTGCTGCATCCAACAATTATAAAAACAATGACAATGTGTATGCAGCCTATGTAAGCGTTTCAAATACTATTAAGAACTTTGGTTATAAGGTTGGAGTACGTGCCGAAAGCTCCGATTATTCAGGAGATATGCTCAATACAGGTCAGCATTTCAAAAATAACTACCCTGTAAGCTTATTCCCTTCAATTTTCCTGAGCCAGAAGCTTAAACATGAGCAGGAATTGCAGGTTAGCGTAACCCGTCGTATCAATCGCCCTAACTTCTTCCAGTTAATTCCGTTTACCGATTCTACAGATAAACTGAATATCACTAAAGGTAATCCGGGCCTGATACCAGAGTTTACACAAGCTGCAGAACTCTCTTACCTGAAAACCTTTAAAGGTAACAATACCTTTTTGGCTACAGTATATTACAGACATACCAATAACCTGATCACCCGTTACCTGAGTAAGGAGATCAATCCGGTACATAACGATGAGATGCTGGTAAATACGTATATCAACGCCAACTCGAGCTATTCGGCCGGTGCGGAGTTAACTGCCATGAATTCTATCACCAAATGGTGGAGCCTTTCATCGAACGTGAATATTTATAACTCTAAAATCAATACCGATAATGTAAGCCAATCTCAGGATGCATTATGGAGCTGGTTTGGAAAAATCAGTAACACTTTTAAACTGCCATCGAGCTTTGAAGTGCAGCTATCAGGTCTTTATCAATCTAAAACCAACTTACCAATCAATGATAATAAAGGCAGGATGGATGGCCCTCCTATGCAGCAGTCTCAAAATGCTTCACAGGGATATATTGCCTCCTTCTATGGTGTAGATGCTGCTATCAAGAAAAGCTTCCTGAAAAACAATGCTGCTTCAGTAACATTGAGTATCAACGATATTTTCAGAAGCCGCAGATCTGACCAGTATTCACAAAGTGCTTACTTCACTCAATACTATAGCCGTTTACGCGATCCACAAATGATTCGTCTGAACTTTGCATATCGCTTCGGTAAAATAGATGCTACTCTCTTCAAGCGTAAAAACATGGGAGCGGGTATGCAGGGTATGCAGGAAGTTATTCAATAAGAGGTTTAAATCCTAAAAAGGCCGGAATGCATAATTCCGGCCTTTTTATTTGTATAATATTGATGAAGTTATCTATCTGATCTTACGTATTCCTTCCTTTTTCGTCCGGATAAAACGATTGTACTACATCACTTTGCCAGATCTCCTTTGTTACAACGTTAATCGCTGATATTTTACCCTTAAAGGCTGCACCGGTATCTACGTTATGTACGTTAACTGCCGTCATTGGTTTTGTTTCACCATAATTGGTGCTGGGTGTATGGCCAATATAAATTTCCTTAAAGAGGGCTAATCTTCGGGGATAGCGGAGAGAATCGATAGGGATACTGGTATCCATGGCCAGGGCAAGTTCCCACAGGCTACGATCCCAATATAACATAGGCTCAAATCTTTCCTTGGTCGGGCCATGTGTTGAAGTGAAACCTGCATGTACAAATAATCTATCCAGGTCGTCTATATAGTACAAACGCATTGCATTGAAGAAGGCGGTATGTTCTAGTCGTTGTGCTGGCGATAGCTTATTAAAACTGGCTATAGTAGCCATTCCCCCATTTCTAGTCCAGGATTCTTCCGGCATTATGCCCATGAGCCACGATTCGCACCAGGCATCATGATTCCCTTTAATAAAGTAACAATTATACTGTTCCTCTAACTCCATCAGGTAGGAAATCACCTCGGCCGATTCAGACCACCCATCGACATAATCTCCCAGAAAAATCAACGTATCTTCCGGCTCAGGTGCGATTCGTTCTATTAATTGCTTCAGCGCCTTTAACGCTCCGTGTATATCCCCAATTACGTATGTCGCGGGCATTTTATACTTGTTGTTTATACATGATATCCGTTCTGATCACATATTTAACTCCTTCTGTAAGCATTGCTCCTTCATGTCTTAACGGATGATAAAACATCAGGGCCATACCTGTAGATGGGCGTATCACTTCCCCGGTCGCAAAGATAGTTTCCCCTCCCGTATATCCATCATTTAAATATATCAAAAAAGTATATTGACTGGCTTCATGAACATTTCTGACGTATGCATTATCCGGATGCATTCTGAAACGCTGACCAGGTTTGTATCTGTAGAAGCGGAATAATTCGTTTAATCCTATTGGTTGACAATTACCATGTCCTTTGGGAGCAAATGGGAGCACTCTCTCAGCCAGGTCTTGCGCTAATTGCAGGTCTGTGCTAAAAACCCTTTCGTTATTACGAACAGATTTTACCAGTCGCTGTGTTCCATCACCCATTTGTATTTTGGCTTCTTCATAACCAACTGCCTCACTTTTTTCAATGAGGGTGGCGCATTCTTCCCGGGTCAGGAAATTGTTGATAATAAATATCTCCGGGCTAACTGTTGTTAATGTTGCATTATTCATCTTCGGGGGTATTGATATGAAAACTATTTTTCTTTAGTTGTTTATTGAAGCGATATAGTTCGGGATGTCTGTTTTTCAGTCCTTCCCGTTTGGTACCGGTGTTTATAATGTAGGCAGCATCAAGGATTTTTCTGCGAAAATTCCGCCTGTCAAGTTTTGTTTCGAGTATACATTCGTATAGTTCATGTAGCTCTGTGATGGTAAACAGCTCGTCCAGGAGTTCGAATCCAACGGGATAGTATAGAATTTTGGAGCGTAGCCTTTGCAGGGCCACCTGGAAAATATGTTTGTGATCGAACCCTAATGCCGGCAGATGTTTTACATTAAACCACTTTACATCGTTGGCCATGGTACCGGCAACAATCTGAAATTTAGAAGGATTGATAAGGGCATAATGCCCTACGGCAATAACACGGCCCCTGGGGTCGCGTTCCGGTTCATCAAATGTATAGAGCTGTTCCAGGAATACTTTATTCATCCCCAGCTTAGTATATAAAATGCGCTCACAAGTATCCCTCAGGGTTTCTTCCATTTGTAGGAATCCTCCCGGTAAAGTCCATTGATCCTTGTAGGGTTCATCCTTCCTGTTGAGCAGGAGTACTGATAAGGTATTGTTGTGGTATCCGAAAACTACCAGGTCAACCGCCAAAGAGGGATTTTTGTACTCATGAAAAGCTTTCATATATTAGCGTCACTTTAACGCTAAGTAACATAAAAAATACTGCAAAAACAACAGTGGTACGGGAAGTTGACGATTTAACGTACAGAATTTCAATACTATGGATGAAATAAATAGTTGCTGCTTGTAGTGTTTTAGTATATTTGAATTAAGCTATAGTCATGACAGAGTAATGCCATCACCAAAAAAAGCACAACGAAATTGGAAAGTTCGTCGACTAGCCAATAATGAAGCCTCAGAAAGTTTGCCCAATAAAATAGACACAACAAATGGCAATACTCCCAAAATGGCTCCTGAAATAACGGAAACGGACGAACGTTACGAACAGCTTTCCTTTCTACCTATAGAAAGCGGCTGCTCCCTGATTTCTATTGCTGTACAGGCCCGGAAAACTATCGCTTACCGCCTGACGGAAGAGGAAAACAATGGCTATTTATATTTTACTCATGCAATCCTTCAACAGGAAGGAGATCAAACTTTCGAGATAAGTTGTTGCTTTAATGATAATTTCTGCCCGGAAATAGCTCTGAATCCAAACGACATCGCCAGGTTTATTGTATTTCGTTTTACTACCGACTGGATAAATAAGAATACAGATCTTTCCATGATGCATGCAAATAGTGCATTAAGAAAAATTGTAAATAAAGATTCAGATAAAATAACGCTTGCTTCAGATCAACTTCAATTCCAATATCTGAGCAACTTATACGAACTACTGGATCATGTTGCCACCGTTCCTTTATTTGAGCTACAGTTAAAGAATGCTGTAAATCCATTAATCAGCCAGGCAATACAACTATTATCACAAAAAGAACAAACATTACTTTCGCCACCCATTAGTTATAGGGATAATATCAACAGGATAGTCAGGTACCTCGATACCCACTTACAGGATGGATTTCCTGGCCTCACATTCCTTGCGAGTATTGGGCATATGAGCACCGCTACAATGCGCCGGCAATTCCCACTGCATACAGGGTTCTCTGCTTTCGAATACTACCGGCATCAACAACTGAATTATGCTTTTAATAAGCTTCAGGAACCAGGTGATGTAAAAGATATTTCAATGGAATTGGGATTCAGAAATCCTTCTAATTTCACAAGATTGTTCAGAGAACATTTTGGTTTATCTCCATCTGCCTTCCGGAAAAAGTTAAATGAAAATGAGGATTAATCTTCAAAAGAATTCAGAAAAGTCTTAAAATAAAGCCGTCATTTAGAATTAATCCCATTTTTTTATAACTTTGGTGCAATGAAAAAATTGCTCGCAATAACTTTTCTTACCATTTATATGATTTCAACCACTGAGCTTTCTCAGCTGTTGAAATTTCCTGTATTGGTAGAACATTATTTTGAGCATAAGGAAATAAATCCTGAAATGTCGATTACTGACTTTCTGGCTCTTCATTACGAAGGAAACCATCTCGAAAACCATCCTCATAATTATGATTACGAGCAGGATAAGAAACTGCCGTTCATGACACATAACCATGTATTAGCCTGTTCTTTTGTAGTATCACAGCCGGTACATTTTGAAATGAAAACCAAATTTGTTGCACATCAAAAAGAGAAGATAATTGCAGCAGATGACTTTCTATTAAACAACGATTTCCACTCATCAATCTGGCAGCCTCCCAAATTCTGTTAATCTTTCACTGACCATATTTCAAACTTTTACTTTGTTATAACCGTTTTGATTCATTCAAAACTGGAATAATCGTATATTATATTTCCAGTTTTGACATGACTTCGTAAATGGCGGTATATCTTATTATTTTTTAGGATTAACAGGATCATTAATTATGCTTACGAAAATCATTGAGTTTTCCGTAAAGAATAAGCTCATTGTTGCATTACTGATTTTGGGGCTTATCAGCATTGGAAGTTACCAGGTTACAAAACTGCCGATAGACGCAGTTCCCGATATTACCAACAATCAGGTACAGGTAATTACAGTTGCCCCTTCCTTCGGAGCAACTGATATAGAACGCCTGGTTACATTTCCAATTGAACAGGCAAACAGTAATATTTCAGGATTAAAAGAAATCCGGAGCTTCTCCAGATTCGGCCTTTCCCTTGTTACTATTGTTTTTGAGGATGATATTGATATTTATTGGGCACGCCAGCAAGTAGCCGAACGGCTGGTGAAAGTGCAGCAAGACATCCCACAAGGTATTGGAAGTCCTGAGCTGGGCCCCATTTCCACTGGTTTGGGCGAAATCTATCAGTATGTTGTACGTCCGAAAAAAGGATATGAACATAAATACAATGTAACAGACCTTAGAACCATTCAGGACTGGATTGTAAGACGACAATTACTCAGCGTTAAAGGGGTAGCAGAAGTCAGCAGTTTTGGAGGGAAACTAAAACAGTACGAAATCGCTGTAAATCCTGATAAACTGAATGCTTACGGAATTACCATCAATGATGTATTTGATGCGCTGAACGCAAATAATCAGAATACCGGAGGAGCATATATTGAAAAAGGACCAACAGTTCTGTATATCCGCAGTGAAGGATTAGTTGGAAGTATAGAAGACATCCAAAATATCTCCATAAACAGTAAAGACAATGCAGTACCTCTTTTCATCCGTAATATAGCCGATGTAAAAATTGGGTTTGCAACCCGCTACGGGGCGATGACCTACAACGATAATGGAGAAGTTTCAGGTGCCGTTGTTATGATGCTGAAAGGTGCCAATAGCAGCCAGGTTATTAAAGATGTAAAAGAAAAAGTTGCCGGCATTCAGAAAACACTTCCCGAAGGCGTAATAATAGAGCCCTTCCTCGATCGGACCAAAATGGTGAAACACGCTATCAGTACTGTTAAAACCAACCTGATGGAAGGGGCCCTGATTGTCGTTTTTGTTCTCGTATTATTCTTAGGAAATATCAGAGCAGGGCTTTTGGTGGCATCCGTAATCCCACTGGCCATGCTTTTTGCCATCTGTATGATGAACCTGTTTGGTGTTAGTGGAAATCTAATGAGCCTGGGAGCCCTGGACTTCGGACTGATTATCGATGGAGCAGTTATTATTGTTGAATCGGTGATGCATCAATTGATGCTTAATAAGCGCTTTAAAACGCTTATTAAAATCCCTTCAGAAGAAATGGATACAGTGGTAGTTGAATCTGCCGGCAGAATGATGAACAGTGCTGTATTTGGTCAGATCATCATACTTATCGTTTATCTGCCAATTCTTTCATTACAGGGAATTGAAGGTAAGATGTTCAAACCAATGGCAGAAACAGTTGCTTTTGCACTACTTGGAGCATTCCTGCTTTCATTGACCTACATCCCAATGATGAGCGCAATTCTACTTAAGAAAAGGAGCCTTAAAGTTTCCTATTCCGACAGGATGATGAAAAAAGTAGAGAAGCTTTATCTCAACACCCTGCTTAAAGTAATACGAATTCCGAAAATCATATTCAGCGCAGTCATTATTTTATTTGTGATAGCACTCATTATTCTCAGCAGACTGGGAGGCGAATTTATCCCCTCACTTGAAGAAGGAGATTTTGCTGTCGACACCCGGGTATTGCCAGGAAGTAATCTTACTACTACCATAGAAAGTACTCAAAAAGCCGCACATATTCTATTAACCAAATTCCCGGAAGTACAAAAAGTAGTTACAAAGATTGGAAGTGGGGAAATCCCAACAGACCCAATGCCAATGGATGCTTCAGATATGATGGTGATCCTGAAGGATAAAAAAGAATGGACTTCTGCCGCAACATTCCCTGAACTGGCAGACAAAATGACCTTAGCACTGGAAGATGTACCAGGAATCACTGTTGGCTTCCAATATCCGGTGCAAATGCGATTCAATGAACTGATGACAGGAGCCCGGCAAGATGTGGTGCTAAAAATATTTGGTGAAAATCTCGACACCCTTGCTAATAATGCGCAAAAGATCGGTAAGATCATAGAAACAGTGAGTGGCACACAGAACCTTTATGTAGAGCCCATCTTAGGCTTGCCGCAGGTGGTTATTCAATATAACAGAGCATTAATTGCACAATACCGACTTTCCGTTGCCGACGTTAACAAAGTAATCAATACCGCTTTTGCAGGGCAAAGTACAGGACTGGTATTTGAAGGTGAGAAAAGATTTGATATGGTTGTACGTCTCAATTCCAATGCCCGTAAAAACCTTACTGATATCCGAAACCTGCTGGTTCCAACCCCTTCAGGAAACCAGATTCCTTTATCACAGCTTGCAGCTGTAGATATTATTCTGGGGCCCAACCAGATTCAGCGCGAAAATGCGCAGAGAAGGATCATTGTAGGGTTCAATATTAAAGACAGAGATGTACAAAGTATTGTGGAAGAGTTACAGTCCAAAGTGGAAAAAGAAATTAAACTACCACCCGGATATTCTATTAAATACGGAGGCTCATTTGAAAATCTGAATAATGCGAAAGCCCGACTGATGATTGCTGTTCCAATAGCATTAGCACTGATCTTTACATTACTATTCCTTGCCTTTAATTCTATTAAGGAAAGTCTGCTGATTTATACTGCAATACCCCTTTCCATAATTGGTGGCGTTTTTCTGCTTGCATTACGCGGCATGCCATTCAGTATAAGCGCCGGCGTTGGATTCATTGCCTTGTTTGGAGTAGCTGTACTAAACGGTATTGTATTAATTTCAGAATTCAACCGCCTTCATAAAAGCGGGATTCGCAATATTGTCAGAATTGTTGTAGATGGTGGAGAAAGTCGCTTGAGGCCAGTTCTTATGACAGCCAGCGTAGCCTCATTGGGCTTTATTCCAATGGCGCTAAGCAACGGAGCGGGAGCCGAAGTACAACGTCCTTTGGCCACCGTTGTAATTGGAGGTTTGATGATTGCTACCCTGCTCACACTATTTGTGCTTCCGCTTTTGTATATAACTATAGAAAAAGGATTTAAAATGAAAAAGATAAAACCAAAAAACATAGCACCAATATTGGTTTTACTGATAGTTCTTACTGGTGGTAATTTAAAAGCACAAACTCCTGTTACGCTCGAAGAAGCCATGAACCTGGCCATACAGAACAACAGAAACCTGAAAAATGAAAAACTTCGTTCCGATTATTCAAAAGCATTGATCAGAACTTCTGCAGATATTCCGCAAACAGCTATTTCGGCCGATTACGGCCAGATCAACAGTGCGTATAATGATTCGAAATTCGGAGCATTACAGAGCATCGCTTTTCCAACCGTCTATAAAAGACAAAAAAATCTCTATACCGAAGAGTGGAAAAAAAGTCTGCTCACTGTTTCGCTTAAAGAGTTTGAGTTGAAAAAAGCGGTAAGTCTCACCTATTACAATATGCTTTACTGGCAGGAGAAAATGAAACTGTTGAACGAAGCACTTTCGGTATATTCCAGTTTCCTGGAAAAAGCTACCCTCCGCCAAAAAGCCGGAGAAAGCAATATTCTTGAAAAAACTACTGCTGATAACCAGAAAACAGCCATCAGTATTCAATTACAACAAGTACAACAGGAACTAAAAACACTTCAGATTCAATTTCAATGGTTGTTAAATTCAGAAACTGAATATCTTCCATCAGACCATCAGAAAGCTCTTTTCGTTGCTGATGAAACCAATATTCATCCAGCCCTAAAAGTTCTGGAACAACAAAAAGTAGTAGCTGAACAACAAACTTCATTGGAGAAATCGAAAATGCTTCCGGGGTTGCAGTTGGGTTATAACCTCAACAGCTTTAAAGGTACAGGAGCTGATAACAAAACCTACGACGCCACTCCTCGATTTTCATCTGTTCAGGTAGGTGTTTCTGTTCCACTCTTTACAACCGGACAAAAAGCAAGAATTTCAGCATCTAAAGTTGCTGCCAGTGTTGCAGAAAATGATTTTCAGAATGCCCAGTTCACTTTAAAAAAACAATATGAGCAGCTTTTGCAGGCTTATAAAAGCAATCTGGACATTGTAAACAAATATGAAACAACAGAATTAAAAAACGCTGAAATCATTACTGAAACAGCGCAAAAACAATTTATAAACGGAGAAATTAATTACCTGGAATTTGCAATTCTTATAAATCAGACAATTGCCCTGAAAAGCAATTATGCTGATGCGCTTTGGAAATTAAATGAGAATGCAATTCAACTTCAATACATCACGATAAATCAATAAAAAATGAAATTCGCAAAATCCAAATATATCCCGTTTGTTTTAGTGTTGTTCGCAATGCTTGCTTCAATTCAGTGTAAAAGGAAAGTTGCACCCACAGAAAATACTGTGCCGCCCAAAGATGAAAATATAGTTACGCTAACAGATGCACAGTTACGAAATGCTCCTGTAGAAACCATTGAACTTTCGATGCAGAATATATCAACGCTTCTGAAACTGAATGGTAAAATTGATGTTCCACCTAAGAATATGGTTTCAGTGAGCACACCATTAGGAGGGTATCTGAAAAGTACTGATCTGATTCCTGGAATGAAAGTAACGAAAGGACAGGTAATTGGAGTAATTGAAAATCCACAGTTCGTACAGTTGCAGCAGGATTATCTTACAGCCAAATCCAAGTTCCATTTTGCACAACTGGACTTCAACCGTCAGAAAGAACTTAATCAAAGTAAGGCGAGCAGCGACAAAGTGATGCAACAAGCACAATCTGAGATGAACAATCAGCAGATTTTAATGAATGCACTGGCCCAGCAACTTCAACTTATTAACATAAATCCAGCAACCGTAAATCCTGAAAACATACACAAAACAGTTCCAGTATACAGTACAATAAACGGATATGTAAGTAAGGTAAATGTTAATATCGGTAAATATGTAAATCCAACTGATATCCTCTTCGAGCTTATCAACCCAAATGATATTCACCTTAATCTTAAAGTTTATGAGAAAGATTTAAAACTACTGAAAGCCGGTCAGGAGCTGATAGCTTACACCAATACTAATCCTGATAAAAAATTCAATGGCGAAATTCACCTGGTAAGTAAAGATGTGGATGCAAATGGAATGGCTGATGTACATTGCCATTTAGACAAATACGATCCTAATCTGATACCAGGCGTGTATATGAATGCCGAAATAGAGTTAGCTTCATCTTTTTCAAATGTTTTACCGGAAGAAAGTATTTTGGATTTTGAAGGAAGTACCTATGTTTTTGTTGAAGAGAAGAAACAAACCTACAGACTAACACCTGTTACTGTTGGGGAGCAGGAAAAGGGGATTGTTCAGGTGCTGAATTTCCAGGATTTTAAAGGAAAGAAGATCGTTACCCGGAACGCATATACACTGCTGATGAAATTGAAAAATACAGACAATGACGAAGAGTAAACGCTTAAAATAAATCTGATGAAATTCTTTATGAATTTATTATTGATGATGTACTGTTCTGTTTCAATTTTTGGACAGAACAGTACTCTGTCAGATAGTAGTAATATCTCCGGCAACAATGCTTATCAGTTCAGTTATAAAAAACTGATTATTCCTGCCGCCTTTATTGGGTATGGTGTACTGAGTCTGACTACCAGAGATCTGAAAGAACTTAATAATTCTACTCAATACGAAATTAAAGAGCATCAGCCCGTACACACGAAATTGGATAATTATACCCAATATGCTCCTGCTGCAATGGTATACGGACTAAACGCCTTTGGTATTAAAGGAAAGCACAACTTTAAAGACAGAACTATTATTCTGGGAACCTCAATGTTGTTTACCAGTGCCCTCGTTCTTCCGGCAAAGCATCTTATCCAGGAAGAAAGACCCGATGGTTCAAATAAGCTATCCTTTCCTTCAGGCCATTCTGCTACTGCATTTGCTACAGCTCAGTTTATGTTTAGGGAGTATAAAGATGATAACTTCTGGCTTAGCCTGGCAGGTTACCCATTGGCAGCATTTACTGGTGTTTACAGAATTATTAACGACAAACACTGGGTAGGCGATGTAGTTGCAGGAGCAGGGGTTGGCATCTTGTCTACCGAAATGGCTTATTGGGTATATCCCAGAGTTTCTAAATGGTTAACATTTAAAGACAACCAGCATACCCTAATAATGCCACAATATCAATCGAAACAATTGGGATTGTGTTATTTTAAAATATTTTAGATTGATTGGGCGGCTTTCGCGATGTCAGGAACCTCTAAAATATGCTTGGGATACCCGTTCTTAGTAACATTAATCATAGCCAATCCGATTTCAGAAAGGGTAATTACATAATTGGGAGTAACACGTTTAAAGAAAGGATACATCCAGCTAATGAACTTATAAAAGCCATGTGTATTTTTCAGATCCTTTCCCGGATTAATAAAACCCGGGCGGAACATATATGCGGCTTTAAAAGGCATATTCAATAACGCATTCTCCGTACGCCCCTTTACTCTGGCCCACATACTTCTACCCTGCTCAGTACTATCCGTGCCGGCACCAGATACGTAACAAAAAGTCATCTCCGGATTCAGGGTTTGTAAAGTTTTGGCTACTTCCATCGTAAGATCGTAAGTAAATCTGGTATATTCCGGCTCTTTCATTCCAATTGAGGAAACCCCCAAACAAAAATAGCAGGCATTATAATCATGTAGTTGTGCTGCGATAGGCAACATATCAAAGAAATCCTTATGAATTATTTCCTTTAGTTTAGGATGGGTTACACCACAAGGTTTTCTGTTGATCACTAAAACTGCCGTAACATCCGGATGTTGCAAACATTCATGCAATACACCTTCTCCGACCATTCCAGTACTACCTGTAATAATAGCTTTGATTTCCATTGGATAGAATTAATGTTTCTACAAAATAATAAAGTTTAATCAGCCTTCAAAAGATTATGCCAACACTGTTTTAGCTGTGGTATTTAATAAATCTGTACAGAAGTTATTTATAATATGGTTGGTAGATAAATTACTTTCAGCAAATCTTCTGGCCCTCTTTGCTATCTCAGTATCCGGATACTGCAAAGCCTCAAGAATTACCTTATGCAGGCTTGTAACACTACCAGCATCCGCCAGCATTCCTATAGAATGATTACTAATCATTGTATGTAACTCCGACCCTTCGGTGGCAGTAACAACAGCCAGCCCACCTACCGCCAGAATTGCTGTAAGTTTTGAGGGTAATACAAGATGGTTCATTTCTTCACGTTGTAATACCAGGTGAAGGTCTGCCATATTCAATAATTCATTAAAGGTATTTAAGGGTTGGATTGGCAGGAAAAACATATTATCGGAAGCTCCAGCTTTAAGCCGGTTGAGTTGAGTGCCCGCACCACAGATTACAAACCTGATATATTTATAGCACTCCATCTGTTTGGCGACCGAAAGCAATATATCAATTCCCTGTTTTTCGGCAATAGCCCCTGCATAAAGAACTATTTTATCGCCGGTATTAAAACCAAAATTGGTTTTCAGTTTTTCTTTATCTGCAATGGGAAAGAATATTGAAGTATTTACCCAGTTAGGGAAATAATAAATTTCTTTAGATGTTTTTGTTTTTATTTTATTGATCATACCAGGGGAAATGCTGCTAATATGATCTGATTGCTTGATGATAAATTTCTCTACTGCCCACAAGAGGTTCAATAACTTGTGGGAGCGTATTAATTGGAAGGTTTTAGCAATTTCAATTTGCAGATCCTGAATATGATAGATGGCAGTTGTTTTTTTACACCATTTGTAAAATACCGCTAACAGTCCGGTATGAAATGGAGGAGCAATTGTTATTACATAAGTAAATCGTCTGCCAGGCAGTAATTGTAACAGTTGAATAAACGCCGTAAACAAAAAAGTTAATTCCTGAAAAATCCTTTTAATGGCAGTAGAATGTTTAGGTACATATTGAGGGCAGCGGTAAATGATAGCAGAAGAAAATGATTCTTTTGAAAACCAGTAACGTTTAGCATTGTACGAAATGAAGTCGTTCTGTTCAGGATAGTATGGATAGGTAGTAATAACGGAGCATTCGAACCCTTTCTCAGCAAGGGCCGCTATCAATTCCCCATTAAATTTCCCAATGCCTGTGGCTTCGGGAGAAAAATTCGGACTTATCAACAAAATACGTTTGTTCATTGTCTGTAAGAATTCGCTTCAGGTGTGCATTGTATTCCAACAACTTAGCCCGGTATTATGTTTCGGTGCCAGCCAATTATCTTACATTGATTTAAATTATCTTTGGTAGTAAATGAGGTTTATAATATGAAAATTCAGCTTTTCCTTGCAAACGAAAGAGGCCTGAAAGACATTGGCTGGTTAAAAAGTAATTTTATCTTCAGTTTCAGCGATTATGCCAATCCGATGCGTAGCGCTTTTGGCACTATCCAGGCATTTAATGACGATTATGTAGAGCCAGGAAAAGGCTTTGGAATTCACCCCCATGTAAATATGGAAATCATCTCAATTCTCCTGCAGGGTACGATGAACCATAAAGATACAATGGGGTATAGCACCGAAATAACAGCACCTGCCGTTCAGATTATGAGTGCCGGAAGTGGGCTCCGTCATGAAGAATATAATATTGGAAGTGATGATGTAAATTTTTTACAGATCTGGATTTCTCCAAAATTGCAAAATATAGCTCCTCGTTACCAGCAACGTAGCTTTCCTAAGGAAGCCAGAAAAAATAAACTGGTAACGGTGGTATCTAATGAAGAAGGAATGCAACATTGCTGGATTAATCAAAATACCAAAATCTCCCTCGGGTATTACGAGCGACCTGAAAAACTCACGTATAGTTTTCAATCCCAGAATAAATGTTTATTAATTTTTCTGATTTCCGGCAGTCTGCGAGTTCAGGAACAGGGATTACAACCCAGAGATGCAATAGGTATTTGGGCCACCAATGAAGTTACCCTGACTTGTGCCGATAAAACTGAATTTGTAATTATTGAAACTCCGATTAATCAGAAATAATTTATTCGGGTAGGTTGTAAGGAATTCCGCCGAGAATCATTAAATTTAGTTTAGCTCGTAACGGATAATT
This sequence comes from Chitinophaga silvatica, assembly GCF_003419895.1. Taxonomy (GTDB): domain Bacteria; phylum Bacteroidota; class Bacteroidia; order Chitinophagales; family Chitinophagaceae; genus Chitinophaga; species Chitinophaga silvatica. The sequence continues at coordinate 88,977 of NZ_QPMM01000012.1, forward strand.
TACCTCTATAATGAGTAACGCCACAAAACAGCATTACTTAGGGTTCGATGTTCTCTTTAATATGGCTACTATAGGCATTATAGTAGCAGATATTGACGATAACATCCTGATGGTTAATCCACACCTCCTGGGGCAAAGCGGCTACCAGGAGCAGGAAGTGGTAGGCAGTACTATTAATAGCTTAATGGTCTGCCAGGGAAATGAGAAGGCAATACTGCGAAAAGACGGCACCCAATTCCCTGTAGAAATAACAATAGGAGAACATATTACCCCTGATGGCCCCATAAAAATTATTCATATCACCGATATTTCAGACAGAAAAGCAACTGAATTTACACTTCGGGAGCTTGAGAAACAAAAAGCTGAAATAGTACTGAAAGAAGGCTCGCTCCAACGCATGAACAGCGTATTCACCAATTTATGGAGCAATGCAGGAGCCATGATCATTGTAACCAATGAAGATGGGTATATCAAATGGTTTAACCCCGCTGCAGAACGTATCTTAGGGTATAAAGCCAGCGAGGTAGTAGACATTTGTACTCCAATGATCCTTCATGATAAGGAAGAAATAGCATTGAGAGCAGAGGAGTTTTCCAAACAATTAAATCAGGAAATCCCGGTTGGGCTGGAAACTTTATTGATAAAAGCCCGGCTAAATCTGCGAAATGAATATGAATGGCTCTACGTAAAAAAAGATGGCAGTACCTTACCCGTTTCGCTGGCTGTGTCGGCATTGCGTAACGGAAGTGAAATAAGCGGATATATGGGAATTGCCATAGATCTGACACGTATAAAGCAAGCCGAATCAGAATTAAGGGTTGCACTGGAAAAGGAAAGAGATCTGAATGAATTAAAATCCAGGTTCGTTTCTTTGGCATCACATGAATTCCGTACACCACTCAGTGCCATTTTATCATCTATCTACCTTGTTTCTAAATATGAAGCCATAGAAGATGTTAACAAGCGCACCAAACATATTCAGAGAATTATTTCAAGTGTAAACTCATTAACCGATATATTAAACGACTTTTTATCTGTAGGTAAAATAGAAGAAGGTAAAATACAAGTACATATCAGCAATTTCGACCCAGGTAAGCATATTAGTAATGTCTTACACGAAATGGATGGCCTCAAAAAACCTCAGCAACAAATTTATTATGCACATCATGGGCCCGCATCTGCAACGTTAGACCCAACCTTGCTCAAACATATTGTGATGAACCTTGTCTCAAATGCCATTAAATTTTCTCCTGAAGGAGCAGTTATCTCTGTTCGTAGTGCAAGTACGGATAACTCCTTCCAACTATCAGTAAAAGATAAAGGTATCGGCATTTCTGCTACCGACAAGCAACATCTCTTCGAACGTTTTTTTAGAAGCGAGCAGGTGGCTAATATTCAGGGTACCGGACTGGGGCTGCATATAGTTGCCAAATATACGGAGCTTTTAAATGGTACTATAACTTGTAAAAGCGCGCTGGATCTGGGTACTGAGTTCCTTATTACTGTTCCCTTCCCAAAAAACTAGTACATTATGCAAAAGATTTTACTGATAGAGGATAATTCACTCATCTGTGAAAATGTCGCCGAAATATTAGAGCTCGCAAATTACGATGTCATTACTGCTGCTAATGGAAAAGAAGGCGTGGCGATGGCACTCGAACATCACCCAGATCTTATCGTTTGCGATATCATGATGCCCGTATTAGATGGTTATGGTGTCTTGCATACCCTTCATAAAAATCAGGCGTTGCAAACCACTCCTTTTATTTTTCTTACCGCTAAAACAGAAAGAAACGATGTTAGAAAAGGTATGGAAATGGGAGCCGATGATTATATCACAAAACCATTCGATGGCTCTGAGCTCCTGAATGCTATAGAAAGCAGATTAAAACGTTGTGCTGAAATCCGGAAAGAATCAGTGTCGGGCCTCCATGGGCTTAATGTACTGCTCTCTGCCGGGAGTGGTGGTAATCAACTGGATTTGTTAAAGGAAGACAGGAACATTATAGCCTATAAAAAGAAGCAAACCATCTATAATGCCGGTAGCAGGCCAGAATATTTATTTTATCTGTTACAAGGGAAAGTAAAAACCTATATGCGCAATGATGATGGGAAAGAATTAATTATAGGCTTATATAATAAGGGAGATTTTTTCGGCTACAATGCATTGCTGGAAGGAGGAAATTATCAGGATCATGCAGAAGCAATGGAGGAATGCAGAGTGGCGATGATCCCACAACAGGATTTTGAACAGTTGATTAGCAGTAACCCGGAAGTGATGGGAAGATTTATTCAGATTCTTTCCAGAGAAATGGCTGAAAAAGAGCAGCAACTAATTAGTCTGGCTTATAACTCTTTACGCAAAAAAGTGGCAGAAGCCTTGTTGCTGCTCGAAAGAAAATACAATGCAACAGGTAATAAAAATTTCACAATAGATATAAGTAGAGAAAACCTTGCTGCTGTTGCCGGTGTGGCAAAAGAATCGCTGATCCGTACACTGGGCGATTTCCGCGACGAACAACTTATCACCCTTAAAGAAGGGCAGATAGCTTCACTGGCTGTCAAAAAATTGGCGGGCATGATCAACTAACTCCGGTTACAAATACTAAAAAGGATGATTTCATCTTTTCATAGTCTGCAACCATGTCTTCAACTTCTTTTTTCATCACCAGATGATCATGCGGCGCCATCTCAGTTACCGAATCTTCAAGCCAACCTAATTGTTCCTTAATCTCATGTCTTAGTAACACTATTGCTGTTTCTCTACTCAACATGCCAATCTGAAAGGCTTCTGCTTCCTCAATAAATGCACGATCCACTGACTTGCTCACAGCATCGGCCAAACGTCTTATCAATAAATCATTATCTGCCCTCAATGTTTGTAATATCCTAATCCACGCACTGCACTCTACAACCTGATCTTCCTTGCGGAGATCAGATCGTTTGTCTGAAAATAGGTTGCTCATAGCCTTTAGTTATAATAGGTTTGCAGGGTATGCAATTTCTTTGCATCCTCCCACTCTTTTAGTAACAAACAAATTTTTTGTTGAACGCTATATAAATTTTTAACATCATTAAGTAATTGTGAAAGCTGCTCATTGCCATAAGCATTCGGAACCTGCGACAAATAATCGTCGAGGATATTGGCCATATTACGGGTTTGAGCCAAACACTCCTTCAGCAGTTTATAGACTTTCATGATATGATCATACTGGTGCGTAAGGTAGCTCGAATCATCTTTCTGCTGCTTTAACAATAACTTCAGCTCATCATTCAGATTCCGCAGTACTACGTTATTGCAAACCGTTAACTCCTGATAATAATGTACGATCAGGTCTGAAACATCAGATGGATTTTGTTGTATAAGTGAATAAAAACCCTCCATTCTGGTAAGGATTTTCTTTGCCTGTGGCATTGCCTGCTCTTCAATACATTCGCTTAAGGAAGCGGCATAACTAACATGATAATCCAGTGCTGGCATTTTCATATCCAGTAAGTTTTTAATTTTAGCATTCTTACTGTACTGCCTGTAGATAAATCCTCCGTACTTTTTCAACTGCCTTATCGGAAAGAATAAAAAGCCTTCGCAAAATTTTCGTTGTCTCGAAGTTGTATTATTTTGAAACATGACACCCGTTTTAAGAGGAAGAATAGGTATCATCGCTGTCCAAACGATGATACCTCCAAACGCACCTGTTCATTGAGTCTTGCTGCAGCTATCCATTGGACCACTGTTGCTGATGTAAAGTTAACTCAGGTGCTATCACTCAAACAATGATAAGCATTATACCAACCGATGATATTGGTCAACATTTCAGATGACCGCCGTCATTATTTTGGGAAAGAATATAAGGAAATCAATTAGTTAAGGCAGACAGAACCTTTTGTTTCCTGATTGGATACCTTACTTTTACGCCCCAAATTATGCGACATAGAATAACGTGTAGCCAGATACGTGGTATATCGCGAAACAATGATAGATAAAACTAATATCTTCTTGTCTTTCATCGTGGCTTTTACAGGCATTGCAGTAGTACATTCTTTTACTGGTAGCTGTTATTGTGAATAACCTTACTTCTATCAGAGAATATCCGGTTAAGGGAAAGTGTTGGTAACTAATGCGGTGGATTATAATCGTAACATCTGAATACCAAAAACTTACGTACAACGCGCCCCTGCTGCTTCACTACAATTGGTGGCAGGGCTTCTATATGACTGAAAAAAGGATCCAACTCCTCTATAAACTCTTCTTCATCCATATCATCATTCACATCGGTCAGTGAATTAATAAATAATGCATTCTTCCCTGCCAGTTTTTGAAGGTCTGTTCCGATATAATCAAACTGCAGGGCGCTTTCATTAATCACATTCTTCGAATACACCATCTTTCCCAGATACAAATTCAACATTGCACTGGTTTTATAATCATCTGCCGAAAAAATAAAATCATCCGGAAATTGCTGTTGCAGTTTCTCCACTCCTTTCGCCAACCCGTTCCATCCGATCATCGTATCGTCTGAATGAATAGGAACCGGATAAAAAAGGATTTCAATTGCTAAAGCTATATGCACAACCAATGAACAGATCCACTGCCAGCGTAGATACCTGAAGGTTAGCCAGGTGCTAACCCATATAGTACCTGTAATGTAGGCGGCCATCATCCAGTTTATCTTTACCCAGTATATGGGTGATATCAACATAAAAAGAAAAAAAACAGGAGCAAAGAAGCAAAGAAGAAATAACTGTTTGTCGGGTATATCGGTAATTTTCCACTTATATTTTCTGATAGCTTTATATAAATAGAACAACAATCCAAAGAATAATACAGGTAATAAAATGGCTGCCTGATGTCCTATAACCCCAAAGAAATCTAGCGGCCTGAATGAAATACCAGCAGCCCGGTCCGACGACTGAAATCGAATGGATGCCCAATCATTCTCTGCATTCCAGATAATTACAGGCGATATCGTTACCAGAAAACCTAGAATACTCACTAATAACCAGGGCGATAACAACAACTTTCTATGTTTCGGGGAAAGCAATAAAAACAATATAGCTCCTGCCGGTAGAAAAATACCTGTGTATTTACTATCAAAAGCCAATCCCATCAATATTCCGGCCCATAGCCAGTACCATTTCCTTTGCTCAAAAACTGCTTTATACACTGCAATCAGCGACAACGCCCAGAATGCCATTAAAGGTACATCAGGAGTAGAAACCAGCGACAAAATCGTGATCATAAGGGTGGCTGTCATGAACAACAAACTGTTCCAGGCCCGATATTTCGATAGAAACAAGGTACTTAACCTGTAAAAAGCCCATAAGGTCACTCCGGTGACCACGGAATCTGCCAGTTTAATCACCCAAACATGCGCCCCTAAAACGCTTGTAAAAGCTCTTAACAGCCAGGCTAAAACAGGAGGATGATCGAAATAGGATAAGGCCAGATGCTGCCCGTAAAAATAATAATAGGCGTCCTGAGGCATCGGCCCCATAACGCCTATAAAAACTATTCTTAACAGTACTATGAAAGCAATGGACGAAAACATCCATTGACTGGTTCGCAAATACTTTACTACCCGAAATGATTCATTCATGTAGCCCGACAGTTATAAGGTGATAGTATTATCAAATATACCAATCTTTATGCCGTATGGATCGGTACGATAAAACTATCACCTATAACAACAAGGCTCAATTAAAAGTTGAGGAACTACTCGCTCTTCAAACTGTTTGCAGGATTTACATTTGAAGCCTTAATTGCTTGCCAGCCAATGGTCAGACCTGCCATCAGAATTACTCCTAATGCTGCCACGGCGAAAATTAACCAACTTACATTAACTCTATATGCAAAATCTTTTAACCAATATTCGACCAGATACCAGGCTATCGGTGACGCAAGTACGATGGCAATAATCACCAATCTGAGGAAATCTTTTGACAATAACAGTACTACATTTCCAACACTGGCTCCCATAACTTTTCGGATACTGATTTCCTTTAATCGCTGATTGGTTACAAATACCGTAAGGGCCAGCAATCCCATTAATGCTATAATAACTGATATTGCCGTAAAGATCTGTACCAAATATTGTACCCGGATATAATCTGTAAAGAGTCGCTGAAAATTATCGTCCAAAAATGAATAACGCAACGGAATCTCCGGTTCAATCGTTCCCCATGCTGCTGTTATTCCTGCCATTGTTTTATCCAACCCTCCGGATTTGATTTTTAACAATAAAGAATTCCCCGACTGATACCTTCCGCAATGCGCATTGGAAACACTGTAAAAAGTTGGACGTACATAGCTATCAAAGCCCTGGGTCTGAAAATCCTTTACAACCCCTACGATCTTATATGGCACACTATCACAGTCTTTGTACCGGATGTTACTACCAATTATTCCCTCGCCTCCCAACAACTTCGCAGCAGATTCATTTATAATAGCTGTGTTATCCAAATCTTCCGGATGTTCGTCATCGAACCACCTGCCATCTTTTACCGGTATGCTTAATGTCTTAAAAATATCAGTACTCACCCTTACGGAAGTAAGAGATACGACTCTCCCATTATGGGTAAACGATGTATAGGTAGTATCTATATAGCCACCAGGAACAGCTGTAGTTTTTGAAACATTTGTAACTCCCGGAACTTCCAGCAACTTCGTTCTTACATTGGAAAAATTATTATCCCAGGTCTGTTGTCTTACCTGGATCTGTACTACCTGCTCGGGAGTAAATCCAATATCCCTGTTTTTCATGTAACTCATTTGCTGTAACATTATCAATGCTGCAACAATAAAGAACATCGATACTGAAAACTGAACTACCAACAATGAATTACTAAACTGTAATCCTTTTCCGGTTATTTTCAGTTTTTGTTTTAATACGCTCATGGCAGTCTGGCGGGCAAACATCCAGGCCGGATAAATACCAGATATCATAATAATTACCAGCACGGCACCTAAAACCTGAGCTATAAGGGTAACGATAAAAGGCGCATGGATAATAGATAATGAGAGCCCGAATGCTTTATTGAACCAGGGAAGAACCAGGATCAATAGGAGCCCGGCCAATACCAGGCTTATGAGTGTATGTACTCCCGTTTCTAAAAGAAATTGCTTTACAATCTGCAATTTGTTTGCTCCCAATACTTTTCGAACACCAATTTCTCTGCCTCTGCGCATGGCTTTTACCAAAGAAAGATTACCGGCATTTAAAGCGCCGCTGATCAGCAATAATACAGCCAGTACAAAGAGAATAAGGGTTGTTTTAAAGGAGCTCTTATCCAAACGGGGGAAGTTATGGATATCTTTAACTTCTTCGGCAAACAACCCCGGAGCATGCCCGGAGTTTACTACTGCTTCATAGGTTTTATTATCCTGTTTGAGATGATGATCATAGTAAACACGATTGATCTGATCTTCCAGTTTTGCTATGCCTGTAGGATGAGAAAGCCGCACATATGTCATGTAAGAAATATTGCCCCAGGAATTTCGCATATTGTAAGGAGCAGGATCCATCAAAATAGCGGTAGCACGAATATGTGAAGGAGTTGAAAGCGGTGCTAATACGCCCGTTACCGTAAAAGGTAACTGATTGTATAGTTTAAACACTTTACCAACAGGGTCTTGCTTCCCGAAAAGTTTTTCACTCAGTTCTGGAGTAATTAATGCGGAACCTGGATTCTTAAAAGCAGTATGTGGATCACCTGCCAGCAATTGATATGGAAATACATCTAACAACCCTGAATCGGCCATTACAACTTCCTTCTGATAGATCTTGGTAGTTTCGGTACCAAAGAGTAATTCAAAATCTCCGGTTTGTTGTAGATGTGTATATGCTGTAATGCCCGGGATATGCTCTTGCAGGAATGAAGCTAAAGCAGCAGGTGCCGGGTTATCTGTATGATTTGCGGATGTTTGCTCCGATACCCGGTAAACATTTTTTAATGTCGGATGCCACTGATCATAACTTAACTCATTGTTCAGATATAATAGAATAATCAAAAAACTGGTTAAACTAACAGCCAGTCCACCGATCTTCACAAGGTTGATAAATTTATGTTGTTTCAGTCCTCTGAAAACGATTAGAAAATAGTTCTTGAGCATTAATTAAACTTTGAATATCAGGAAGATAAAAAAAATGCCAGAAAAGAAGAAGTATGACTATCAATTGTTTAGCCATATAGTTGACTAGTCTGCCTGTTCGCTTTCATAATAGATTTGTCCGCTTTCGAACAAATAAAATTTAATTAATCAGATTTTTAGATATGTTGATTAATTAAAAGTTGCTGATTGTTGATATTCATATTGTTTTGAAGAGAAAGGGGAAAAATGTTGTAAATTTAAACAGATCAAAGAAAACCCTTCATGGCAGCAAAGATCAATCTACCTGAGCAGATCAAAGGATTGGATAAATCAGAAGTTGTTGCTTCCAGGGAAAAGTATGGAGCCAATACACCTCCTCAGCCGCCTAAAAATCCATTTCTGAATTTAGTAAAGGAAATATTGGGAGAACCAATGTTAGTGCTGCTTATTGCTGTAACTATTATCTATTTTATTACGGGGGAATATGGAGAAGCTTATTTCATGCTGCTGGCCATAGGAATTGTTTCAGGCATCTCATTTTATCAGGATAACAGAAGCAGAAAAGCTTTGCAGGCACTGGAAAAACTAAATGAACCATTAAGTAAAGTTGTCAGAGAAGGAAAGCTGATAAGTCTGCCCACCAGTGAAATTGTATGTGGCGACATGCTACTTGTGTCTGAGGGAAATACCATCAATGCAGACGGACGCATAGTTTATAGTAATGATTTTACAGTTAACGAATCTGCTCTTACCGGAGAAGCATATGCCGTCTCTAAACAGACAGACAGCGAAGATAATAAGGTGTTCAGTGGCACCCTGGTAGTTTCAGGTATGGCTATCTGTGAAGTAAGTAAAGTAGGAGCAAACACTAAAATTGGTGAGTTAGGGCAAGCGGTATTAACTATTAAGGAAGAGCCCACATTACTGCAACAACAGATTACCCAATTCGTAAAATGGATGGCAGTTGCGGGTGTTATAGTATTTCTGGCCGTTTGGTTTTACAATTATTTTCTGAGCAAAAACCTTACAGATAGCTTATTAAAAGGATTAACCCTTGCAATGTCTATACTTCCCGAAGAAATACCTGTAGCCTTCACAACGTTTATGGCACTGGGTTCGCGGCGGCTGATGCAAATGGGGATTATCGTAAAGAAAATAAAAACGGTAGAAGCATTAGGTAGTGCAACAGTAATCTGTACTGATAAAACAGGTACTATCACCGAAAATAAAATGCAGCTACAGGAGGTATATTCATTTGCCACACATCATACTTATGATGCAGAACATTTTCCCGCAGATGTAGTTACCATGGCAATGTGGGCAAGTGAACCAGTACCATTCGATCCAATGGAAAAAACCCTGCACGATATTTATGAATATCTGACAAAGAAAGACCTACGTCCTAATTACCACATGGTTCATGAATACCCTTTGGAAGGCAAGCCTCCAATGATGACGCATGTGCATGAAACGGTATCCGGTGAAAGGATTATAGCCACCAAAGGCGCTCCGGAAGCTATTCTACAGATCTGTAACCTTTCGGAAAAAGACAAGCAGGAAATTCAATCACAGGTTAATCAAATGGCCGAAAAAGGCTTCAGAATATTAGGGGTCGCCTCCTCAGACTTTAAGGGTAATGATTATCCGGAAAAGCAACAGGATTTACCCTTTACTTTTATTGGACTTGTAGCATTCTATGATCCACCTAAAACAAATATCAAATCTGTATTCGATCAATTCTATAAGGCAGGCATCAAAATAAAAATCATTACCGGCGACAATAGTATTACCACCAGGGCAATAGCCAGGCAGGCAGGTTTGAGAAATGCAGATAAGGCAGTAGATGGAGGTGTTCTGGTGAAAATGAGTGAGGAAGATATGAACCGAACTTTGGAAGAGGTGAATGTTTTTACCCGTATGTTTCCTGAAGCTAAGCTTACCGCTGTAAATGCCTTGAAAGCTGATAATGAAATTGTGGCAATGACAGGCGACGGAGTAAATGATGCCCCTGCATTAAAAGCAGCGCATATTGGAATTGCTATGGGCAAAAAAGGTACAGAAATAGCCAAGCAGGCTGCCTCCCTTATTCTGGTAAATGACGACTTTGCAGGCATGGTAGATGCTGTTGCCATGGGAAGAAGAATCTATACAAACATCAAGAAAGCAGTTCAGTATATTATTTCAATCCATATACCCATCATTCTCACCGTATCATTACCATTGTTTCTGGGTTGGATTTATCCGAACATCTTTACTCCCGTACACGTCATTTTCCTGGAAGTAATTATGGGTCCTACCTGCTCTATAGTTTATGAAAATGAGCCAATGGAATCCAATGCCATGTTACAACCTCCAAGGCCTATTACTCAAACTTTCCTGTCGTTAAAGGAAATGAATATCAGTATTATTCAGGGATTGATAATTGCAGCCGGAGTATTGTTCTCTTATCAATGGAGCGTTCATAGAGGCTATTCCGAAGTTGATACCAGGAGCATGACCTTTTCTACCCTGGTGCTGGCCAATGTATTTCTGACATTGGTAAATCGTTCATTTTATTATTCTCTCATTCATAGCATGCGCAATCATAATAAACTTATGGTTGCCGTAATTCTGATTACACTGTTGCTGCTGGCAATTATGCTCTATTTTCCACCGGTGACTAAATTTTTCAGCCTGGCCCCCCTGGATCATATAGAACTTATAGTTTGCGGCACAGTTGCTGCTGTATCTGTGCTATGGTTTGAAGTATTTAAAGCTATCAGAAGAAACAGAAATAAAGTAAAAACTAATTAATATGAAAGTATTCGCCACAAGAGTAATTCCGGCTGCCGGCCTGGAGTTGTTAGAGAAAGCAGGACATACCGTTATACAATGGGCAGAACCAAGGGAACTCACGACAGATGAACGAATTAACTTTTGTAAAGAAAGTGATGCATTGCTTTTTGCTGGTGGTAATAAAATCGACCGCCCATTACTTGAGCATTGCAGGCACATGAAAGTAATCGGCCTTCTTTCTGTAGGGTACGATAATGTAGATCTTAAAGCTGCTACCGAATTAGGCATACAAATTACTAATACGCCCGGAGTGCTGAGCAATGCTACTGCCGATACAGCCTTCTTACTAATGCTGTCTGTTGCCCGCAAAGCATTTTATCAACATAAAAGAATACTTAAGGGAGAATGGGGATTCTCTACACCTACCGCCAACCTGGGAATAGATGTAGAAGGTAAAACCCTTGGAATCTGGGGTCTTGGCAATATAGGCTATGTAATGGCTCAACGTTGTAAAGCTGCTTTTGGAATGAACATCATTTATCATAACAGAAACAGGAATGAAGATGCTGAAATTAATCTTCAGGCCCGTTATGTTTCTTTCGAAGAATTGTTACAACAAAGCGATGTATTAAGTGTACATGCCAGCCTGACCCACGAAACCACGAATAAATTTAATATGGAAGTATTCAGGCAGATGAAACCAACTGCTATATTTATTAATGCAGCAAGAGGAGGAATTCATAATGAAACTGATTTGATTGCTGCAATTGAAGATGGTGTAATCTGGGGTGCCGGCCTCGATGTTACAAATCCTGAGCCTATGCAGCCAGATAATCCGTTATTGCAAATGCCTACAGTAGCAGTGTTACCACATATTGGCTCGGCTACTCTTGAAACCAGAAATGCAATGGCCAGAGTAGCCGCCGAAAATATTATTGCTGCTTTAGCCGGCAGGCCGGTTTTAAATCCTGTAAATCATCTCTACGCTTTATAACTATTCGTTTCTCAGGTTTTTGACCGGATTAGCCAATGCTGCATTGATAGATTTAACACTGATTGTAATGATCACTAAGGCAAATGTTAATAACACCGGCCAGAAGAAGTTATAAGGCCCTATATGCAGCCTGTAGGCAAAATCCGTCAGCCACTTATCCATGAAGTACCAGCTAAGTGGTATTGCAATAGCAGATGCAATCAATAATAAACGAACAAATTCTTTAACAAAAATCCAAACAATATTATCAACACCTGCTCCTAATACTTTTCTGATACCTATCTCCTTCTTCTTGCGTATTGCCATAAAGGATACTAATCCAAATACGCCTATACAACCTAACAAAATCACAAGGAAAGTAAACACCTGGTTGAACTTCAACAAGGTAATATCAGTTTCATAAAGCTGTTTGATATCTTCATCCAAAAAGCTGTAAGAATATATTTTTTCAGGATAAACCTCCTTCCAGGTAGCTTCTATAAGTGGCAATACTTTGGTTAACTGAGCAGGATCTATACTTACAGCACAGGAATAATAATAATTCATTTTGCTGTATAAATAGGAAGGAACTATTTCACTATGAAAGGTGCCTACATGGAAATCCTTTACTACACCTACAATTGGAGTAGGCTTACTATTCAGCTTTATTGTTTTGCCTAATATTTGTTCTGGAGATGTTACATTCACTTTCTTCAGAAAAGCTTCATTTACTATAATACTATTGATAGAATCGCCGGCATAAAGATTTCGCCCTGCTATCAATTTCAGATCAAAAGTAGATAGGTATCCAGTATCCACCGCCTTTATATTCGCTTCGAAAGAAGCTTCCGGCGGTCGATTATCGTAAACCACATCACTTGTATTATTGTTGACCGACATTGGGGAAGCATAACAGGCACTTACCGATTTCACCCCGCTTAAACCACTCAGGCGGTTCCTTAATGCTGTAATTGTATTCGATTTATCTCTTTCACCCGGAATATCCAGTAATACAATTCCCGATTGTTTAAACCCAAGATTTCCCTGAATAGCCGATTTCAACTGATTGGAAATAATTGCAGTGCAGCTGACCATAAATAAGACAATGGCAAACTGGCTTACAATTAAAATTTTTCTTAAAGAAAAACCACTCGTTTTTTGTTGAAAATAGCCTCTCATTATTTCCACGGGTTTAAGTTTTACCAACATTCTTCCCGGGAAATAGCCTACCAATAATGATATAATTAATACCATTCCCAACACAAATAATACAAATGGATATTGATATAAAGCTTCCGGGCTAACTGAGGTTTTACAAAAGTCATTAAAGGAAGGGAAAAGCAATATTACCAGTATCAGCGATAATACAAGAGAGAAAAGAGATAATAATAAAGCTTCAATAAAAAACTGTACACGGATCTGGATATTTGAACTTCCCAGAGCTTTTCGTACTCCGGTTTCTTTTGTACGGAAAAATATTTGAGCAGTAGATAGATTAATAAAATTAATTGAGGCTGTTAATAGCAGAAAGATTCCAATTACGGCTAATCCCCATAGTTGCTTCTTTTCAATGTCGCCATCATAGTTCAGATTGAAATGAATATCTTTTAATGGTTGTAATGATAATTTAAGAGAGGTATTCTTATCAGGATGATATTGCTTTAGGAACTGTGGTAAAGCATTGTCAACTGCCGAAGCATTCACTCCTTTATTCAGCAGCACAAAACATTGCACTCCTCCTGAAATAGCAATCCAACTGCTATCACTGGCCATCCAGGGCTGAACTATTTTATAATCTTCATAGGAAATAAATAGTTGTCTTTGATTTACTGTATTGGGAGGTAAATCTTTCAAAATACCTGCGATTGTTAATAGCCGGCCATTTACCAATACAGATTTACCAAAAGCATCGCCTGCAGGGAATAGTCTGTTAGCTTCCTTTTGGGTTATCACCATATTTCCTGCCACACCAAGCACACTGGCATCGCCCTTTATAAACGGATAATTAAAAATTGAAAAGTAAGATGGCTGGGTATAAGCACTACTTATCTGAAATAATTTTTTATCCTCTCCTTCTCCAACTGTTACTAATGAATAGCCATTATCAGACCGCATAGCTACTTGTTCGGCATACGGATACGCATTTTTGAAAGCTTTCCCTACCGGCTGCGGAACACCCTGGTAGCGACTAATAGTTCCGTTATTAGTTTCAGAAACGATCCGGTAGATACGGTCTTTATTCGGATGAAAATCATCAAAGCTTAAATGATAGTGAAGTAAACAAAATAAAAACATCGCCCCGCTAAATCCGACTGTCAACCCACCTACATTAATTATCGTAGAAGAAATATTTCTGCGGATATTTCTAAAAGCTGTCTTAAACCAGTTTAGTTGTATCATAAGGCAAAAGGTATAAAATGGAATCTGATCTTTAAAAATAATGCCAGAGAGAAGGTTAGCAGCTATATTGACTGTCTTCTCCGGAACCTGTCCGTAAACGGACAATCGGCATTCGCAAATGAACACATTATTTATTAACTTTAGTAAAAGCACCACTCTATGAAAAAAGTAGCTATCCTCGGTGGAAAACGCATCCCTTTTGTTAAGTCATTCAAGGAATATAATCATTTGAGTAATCAGGAATTAATAACCCCTTGCCTGAATGCATTAATTGAGACTTTTAATCTGAAGGGTAAACGTATTGGTGAGGTAGCCTTCGGGGCTTTGCTGAACCGATCTACCGACTGGAACTTTTCAAGAGAATGTGTGCTTGGTACATCGTTAGACCCACATACTCCTGCCTACAATCTTCAAAGAGCCTGCGGCACAAGTCTGGATTCTACTATTCAGCTGGGATTGCGGATAGCAGCCGGGCAGATAGATACAGCCATCGCCGGGGGAAGCGATACAAACAGTGATATACCACTGCAATTACAACGACAATTAAGTTGGAAACTGGCAGATTTAAAACATGCTAAATCCTTCGGAGAAAAATTACGGCTCATTTCTTCCATCAATTTTAAAGACCTCACCCCCGTTTACCCTTCAATCGTAGAACCAAGAACCGGCCTTTCAATGGGGCAGCACACCGAAAAAATGGTGAAGGAATGGGGGATCAGCAGAACAGAGCAGGACGAACTGGCTTATAAAAGTCATATGAATGCCGCCAAAGCTTATGCAGAAGGATTTTTTGATGACCTGGTTATTGAATTTAAAGGATTGAAAAAAGATACTATCATCCGTGCCGACACAACATTGGCAAAATTAGCGTCTTTAAAACCAGCTTTTGACTTTAGTGGTCAGGGTACGCTTACTGCCGGTAACAGCACTATATATACGGATGGGGCTTCTGTTCTGATGCTGGCTTCTGAAGAATTTGCACAACAACAAAACTGGCCGGTAAAAGCATACCTGATAGATGGAGAAACAGCAGCTGTAGATTATGTAAATGGAGAAGGATTATTAATGGCTCCAACTTATGCTGTTGCTCGTTTATTAAAAAGGCAAAATCTGCAATTACAGGATTTTGATTTTTATGAAATTCACGAAGCATTCAGTGGCCAGGTACTCTGCACCCTAAAAGCCTGGGAGGATGCCGATTATTGCAAGAAATTAGGCTGGGATAAACCCCTGGGAAGTATAGACAGAAATAAACTCAATATAAAGGGAGGAAGCGTGGCTATTGGACATCCTTTTGCTGCCACCGGAGCCAGGATTGTTGCCCAGGCTGCCAAAATGCTCGAAGAAAAAGGCTCCGGCCGCGCACTTATTTCTATTTGCACAGCCGGAGGCATGGGAGTGGTAGCTATTTTAGAAAGATAATTATTTCAGTTCCGATAAGTAAGTCACTAAATCAACCAGTTCCTGCTGTGGCATTGCGGTAGCTAACCCTGTTGGCATCAAAGAATGTTCATAAGCCTTCTTTGAAACTATATTGGTCTTCTGCACTTTTACACCTTGCCCTCCTGCAGTTCGTACATCTACTTCTGTATTTGTTGTTCCCGCAACATAGCCCAGAATTTTAGTACCATCTTTTAAGGTAAATAAGTAACCTTCATAACCAAAGCTAATACCAGCATCAGGATTAATTATTGCATCATAAATTGCACTTTTTGTAAGCTTTCCTCCAATTTCAGATAAGCCAGGGCCAAAATCAACTCCTTGCCCTTTGGCGGTATGACAGGTCGCACAATAGGAAGTAAATACCTTCTTACCATTTTCCGCTTTTCCGGAGAGTTTTATCAAGTCGGCTACCGGTGCAAGTTTATGTCCTTCTGCTGCTGGTTCATAATATGCAATCGCTTTTGCTTTAATATCCTGCCTCCATGCTTTTGTGAGTACCACACGAGCAACAGTATCTAAATCTTTAGGGAGGATTTTCTTTTCAACCAACTCCCATAATGCTTCATATCCATCCCATCCTTTGCCCAGATTACGGGTAGCACGTTGCCTTAATGGTAATCCTAATGCTTTATTCTTCAGGATAGAGGACAGGAGCTGTCGACTTTCCCTATCCTGCACCTTCCCTATTGCATCGGTAATATTTAATGCCGTAGCAGTATCGCTTTGTTGAATTGTTTTTAAGACCAGTGAGCTGCCGTTACTTTGTAATAAGGCTTTCATGGCATAGCCTTTTAACTCAGTTGCCGATGAATCCGTCACTAACTTTAGTAATGGATTGTTCTGGTCTTTAATCTGATACTTTATCACCAGATCTACAAATTCCATTTTACCTTCAAAAGCATGCAAACTTTTGGTCAACAACCCTTTCAGGTCTGGCGACTGTTTAATGGCAGAAGCCGGGAGTTGAAGGAAAGCTAATCCATTTATAGCTTCCTGCTGCGGATGATGTCCTTTTAACAAGGACAAGAGTATTGGAGTAGATTCAGATTCGGGGTAGAAATCAAAAGCTCTGAAATATCTTTTATTTGTTTCGGGAGATGCGGTACTGTCTAAAATCAGGTTTGCCAATAGTGGCAAAGCCTCTTTTGTTCTGGCTCTCCATATGATATCACTTGCAGCTTTAGTCATAGGTTTCCCCTCTGTTAATAATCGCCATGCTGCAAAGCAGGTATACCAGTTTTTGTCGGCAGCAATACCCAGTGCTTCGAGATACCAGCGATCCTTGCCATCGTATTGGGTGGCCATGGCAGCCCATATTGGTGTCATAATCGGATTATTGCTATGATACATGGCCAATAGTGCCTGCCTGCGTACGGCGGAGGATGGATCATTCACAAATAAATCGCCGTAATCTACGCCCTGTTCTCCTGCCAACCGTATGGCAGTAATTCTGATATCTTCATTTGTGTCTCTTAGTGCTTTATTGATATAGTCATGTCCGTTAGGCAGCAATCCTAATAACCAAAGTGCTCTTGCACGATACCTCGGATTATTGCTGGTATACATCTTTTTAAGATCGGCTTCTGCAGCTATACCTAGTTCGTGTAGTTTTGTCCAGGCCAGGTAACGGGTGCTCAGATTTGGGTTCTTTAATGCTTCAGCAGCATCAGCGGCGGTTTTAAGATTTAGTGGATTGATTTTGTATTTACTACCAGGCGGGGCTACACGAAATACTCTACCTCTGTTTAGGTCGCCAACCTGATGACCACCAACTCCGGGATCATACCAGTCTGCAACGAATATGGAGCCATCGGGAGCAACAGCCACATCGGAAGGTCTAAACCATTGGTCTTGTTTCCCTTCCAATATATTTTCAATAGTTGCGGTGTAACCGGCGCCATTTTTCTTTACCGGGTAAGATCTCACCACATTATGTCCGGGTTCGGCATGGATCATTTGTTGCTGAAATACGGAAGGCAGCAGGGTTCCTTCATAAATAACCATACCGGTAGGAGATCCCGAACCTGTTTGCAGTAGGTTAGGTACCACACCCGGATCATTTAAATGCCAATGCCTGTATGGAATTGAATCTTCCATGTTCATCCGGCGGGCTTGCCAGCCGGCGCCGGTCATTTCATCGGTATACCCATAATTTCCATGCTCTAAAATATAGTTGATCCGTACGCCTCTGTTTCCATCATCGTCATTATCGCTTTGCCACATATTTCCAAAAGCATCAACAGCCACTTCATAATTATTTCTGAAGTTATGCGCCATTACTTCCAATTGGCTTCCATCGAGATTACAGCGGAAGATCATTCCCTGCCTGTATGGCTTTCCTTTGTTGGCAATTACATTTCCATCTATATCTTTAATAACATTTCCGTTTTTATCAAGAATGCTATCACCTGCATTTCCGAAGTTGAAATACAGTTTGCCATCTGGCCCGAATGTAAAGGCATGGATAGCGTGATCGTGCTGTACACCACCTATTCCGCTGAATAATAATTCCTTTTTGTCGGCCTTATCATCACCATCGGTATCTGTGAAGATGAATACATTAGGGCTACAGGATACAATTACTTTATTGCCTAACACACATATTCCCAAAGCAGCATTAATACTGGTATCCTGATAAAATACCTTAGCGGTATCGGCTTTTCCATCGCCATCCCAATCTTCCAGGATCATAATTCTGTCGCCCTGTTTTTTGTACGGGTGGGTAGGATTTAGCTCATTCCTATAATTATATGCCTCGGTAATCCATATTCTGCCTTTTTCATCGATATCCATATTTGTAGGATTCATAATGGCAGGTTCGCTGGCAAAGAGAGTGGTTTCCAAGCCGTTAGTAGTGGTAAGGCCTTTTACTGCATTTTCCGGTAATCGTTGCTCTGCCTCAGTAAGTGGTTCTGAAGAGTTTACAACTTGTTTTGAATGACATGCAGCCAATATTACTATCCCTGTTAGTATCGGGTATAAGTGTTTCATACGTGGAAATAATTAAATGTCAGTTAAACACCTATGAAAGTAATAAATTATACCACAAAAAGAAAACCCGTTCCGGGAAACCGGAACGGGTGGTCATTTGTCATCCATTTCACCGAATAAAATATTCGTATAGGCGTAGACGCCAATACCATGCCGGAAATGGAATATGAATATTATTTTTAGTGGATCACTTTTTCCAACATTTCTTCCAAAGCATTACCCCGGAGATTAACTGCGATAATTTTGCCGTCAGGATTTAATAAGAAATTCTGAGGTATTGAGTTAATCATATAAAGTTTTGCAATATCACTACTCCAGAATTTCAGGTCACTTACATGATGCCAGGTTAGGCCATCTTTTTGAATGGCTTCTGTCCACTTATCTGCTGCTCCTGGTTTATCGAGTGATACACCTAGAATATCGAAGTTTTTATCATGGAAACGTTGGTATGCTTTTACAACATGGGGATTCTCTGCTCTGCAAGGGCCGCACCAGCTTGCCCAGAAATCGAGCAATACATATTTTCCCCGTAGATCTGAAAGCTTCATCGTTTGTCCTTCAGGGGTAGCTGCACTAAAATCAGGAGCTACCTGATTGATTCCCAGTAATGCCGATGCTTTCAGTAATTCGGCGGCTTCCTGGCCCAGAGAAGACTGGCGGATGGCAGCGGGAAACTTATCAAATATTGCCTGAGTTCCTGGTACATCCATTACTCTTCTGCCCATCCCTTCTCTCAGGATCATCAGGCTAACATAATAATCAGTATGTTCGAGCATAAACTTATTGGTAAGTTCTTTCTGCTCCTGCATAAGTTCATTATAACGGCTATACAGGGCAAAGTAGCCAGTAGTATCAGTTATCTCTGATTTATTCATCATTTTTTGAATAGACTTCCTGATAGAATCGCCTTGTTGATTGATAGGTTTCAGAATTTTCTGTAGTGCATCAAACTGTGCTGTCAGCTTTGAACCGCTAACAGTGGAGTTCTGAAATAAATTGAATTCTCCAGCTTTGTTTACTGTTAGCTTCATTTTATCAGAAGGCGTCAGCACTACAATCCGATAACCGGATTTAGCTTTATTATTTTCCAATACTCTGACACTCACCATTCCCTGTGTGGTATCAGTTATTGAATAATTCAGCAGGAAAGCTCCATTGGTAATTTGGGCAGAATCTAAAATCTTTGAAAAGCTTCCGCTTCCTTCATACAGGTAAACTTTCTGATTATTGAGAGCGGCAGGTACTTTACCAGTAATGCTGGCCTTCTTTTGTGCAAATGCAGGCAAAAGGGCTACAGTTGCAATGCAACTGAAAAATAATCTTCTCATACTTTTTAATAGTTGGTTGGTTGGTAGAACCGAAAGTATAAAAAGCAAGGCAGAAGAAAACAGAAATATTGACAAACGGTGTTATAGCATGTGCAATTGAAAATACCCCAGATGCAACTCGTCGGTTCCCGGATCGCTTACAGGTTCAATTTCAATCTGATACTTCCCTTTTAAATGTAATGGCAGAATATCATTTACTACATAAATATCATCTACATCTACTCCATATTTGTCATCAACATGAGAAGTAGCCTCTCCGAAAGTTGTATGTTTGAAAAAAGTAGTTTGCTTAGCATCTCGAATAGCTTCTCCAATATCATTATTCACACTCAGTATTTTATAATGAAATTCCTCCATTTCATTAGGCTTATAACCACCAAGGTTCAGGAAAAATAATTGTGGGCCAGATTTAGGTGTATCAGATTTTTCAACAATTCTGATTTGATATTGACCAACAAAATTCACTTCTCTAAAACCATCCAAATGCAACTTATCTGCGGCTTCGGGCCAGAAGGCCTGAAAATCAGGAACCAGGTCTTTCAACTCCTTTCCTATTCCAAAAAACACATCATGTTGTTCTGTATGCCTTCCTGCTGGTTTACATCCCAGTAACGTCATATATAATTTCAACATACCTCAATTTTATCACTCAAGATACTATTTCCCTTCTTTTAAAAAAGTCAATGCACGTTTTTCAGACCAGTAATATTTATTTCCAAAATTTACAAAACCAACATGACCTCCTTTTTCAGGAGTTTGTAAATATAAATAGGAATGATCTTTGGCAATCGCGAAAGGATAACATTCTTTTCCCAGGAAAGGATCATCAAGCGCGTTGATCAATAAAGTCGGAACTTTGATATCGGGAAGATAAAATCTGGAGCTGCATTGTTTCCAGTAATTGTCTGCATTTCCAAATCCATGTATTGGAGCTGTATATCTGTTATCGAATTGTCGGAAGGTTTTAATTTGATCATACTCCTTCAAATCAATTTCACCGGGATACTTTTTTGCCTTTAGCATAAGTTTTTCTCCCAAACTTTTGATAAAGCGATGCATATACACTTTGTTATGGCTTTTCTCGAGTTCTATAGCTCCGCTTGCGAGATCGCAGGGAACGGATACTGCCACTGCCGATTTAATATAAGTTGCAGCCTCTGAGTTATGCTCCCCCAGGTACTTTAGGGTTACATTACCTCCCAGAGAAAAACCAACCAGGTGAATTGCATTGTATTTTTGCTTTGATACCAGATAATTGATCAGGTAATGCAGATCGCCGGTTTCCCCACTATGATAGAATCTTAGATTTTTATTAGGTTCTCCGCTGCAGCCTCTGAAGTTGAGTGACACGGTATCAAATCCGGCCTCATTAAAAATATGTACCATTCCTAATACATATTTACGGGTAGAATCGCCTTCCAGGCCATGTAATATAACTACAATCTTATCGCTTCCTGTTTCGCAAAAATCGAGGTCAATAAAGTCCTGATCGGGAGTAGTCAGGCGCTCTCTGCGATAATTTACATTTTCAACTTTTCTGAAAAGCGTTGGATAAACCGTCAGTAAATGGCGGTTTTTCATAAAAAATGGTGCCTGGTAATCAGCATGTTGTAATATTGGCATGCTGCAAATTTACGAAATATCAAAAACTGATATTTCAACGGATCAGTGAAAATATTCTGCGCCAGCGAATTTTCCCCTCTCCTGTGCTAAACCAGATAATCCATGCTTTACCCATGATATGGTCTTCTGGTACAAAGCCCCAGTACCTCGAGTCCTGGGAATCATTTCTATTATCCCCCATCATCCAGTAATAATTCATTTTGAAGGTATAGTTAGATGTTTCCTTTTCGTTTATAAAAATCTTCCCATCATTGACTGTTAATTTATTTCCTTCATAGGTTTCAATAATTCTTCTGTAAAAAGGCAGATTGCAGGTATCTATCTCAATTGTAGCATTCTTTTTAGGAATATAAATAGGGCCAAAATTGTCGACAGTCCAGGGATATTTACCAACATCAAACGGGAAGATCAGAAAACTTCCACCCTTGAGATCTGAAACACGAAGATCAACGGTTGCTCCGATCTTTCTTAGTGAGTCGGCTTGCGGAAAGGTTAGGAAATAAATATAAGTTACAGAATCCTTGACTGCATCATATTGTGGGTTGATATTATACTTTTGAGCTGTTGGAATATCCATTGGTTTCAGATCAGGCATTTTTACAAAAAACTTTGATTGCCTTTCTGGTGGTGCATAGGCTAGTTTACTATTGATATACAATCTTCCATCAATGTAGGTTACGGTATCACCCGCCAATCCAACACAACGTTTGATCAGGGTTTCCCGTTTATCTACAGGCCTGTAGAGCGGGGGAGGAAATTTTGCTCTCATTGAATCGTAGCCATGAGGAAACTTAGCCCACCTGTAATAATTCTCATCAACGAATTTTTTATTGAATATGACGCTATCCCCCATTGGGTAATTGAAAACAATTACATCATTCCTTTCAATTTTCGAAAATCCAGGCAACCTCTTGTACGGCCATTGTACAATGGTACTGAAAGGTTGTACTGTGTGAGTAAACGGTAAAGTATGATTGGTAAAAGGTACTGCTACCGGTGTAATTGGGATTCGCGGACCATAACTCAACTTACTGACATATATAAAATCACCGACTAAAAGTGTGCGCTCCATAGAACCACTTGGGATAACAAATGCTTCAAAGATAAAAGTACGGATTAAAGTACCTACAACTATGGCGAATATTACAGCTTCCGTCCATTCCCGAATCCAGGACTTTTTTTTCTTTACTGATTCTGTGCGTTCATTTACTCCTGGTTTGGCATTGAATAATAAGCTCATGTAAAATACTATTTTAGTCAATACTGTTCTAAACTCTAATATTAACATATTAAGCTGCTATCATGACGCAGTACATTTCGTATATACATTTACGTTATATATTATACTTTTAAAACTCTTTTTGCAAAAAAGTATCAAACAGATACACTGGATAAAATCCTTTACTAAATTGAGGCCGTTACTTATTACCCACGTTACAATTTTTTTACATGCAAAATTCCAGACGTAAATTCCTCCGTCAATCCGGCTTAATGGCAGCCGCCATCATGCTTTCCGACAGATTGACCACCTTAGCCGCTAACCCAGCTTTACCAAAAAAAATTGGATTACAATTATTTACGCTTCGTGAACAATTAGCAAAAGATCCGGCCGCCACCCTGGCAAAAGTTGCCGGCATTGGCTATCAGGAAGTTGAGACCTTTTATGATTGGAGTGCCGACAAAGGCAAATTCTGGGGTCTTACTCCCAAAGCATTAAATGCCCTGTTGCAACAACATCACTTGTCTACCCCCAGTGGCCACTATCAGCTAAACGATTACCTCACCAAAGGAAACGGGAAGGCCGATGCATTGCAACCACAGATTGATCTGGCTGCTGCCCTGGGCCAGCAATATTTCATAGTTCCGGTACTACCATTGGGATTATGGGATAAAAAACTAACATCCGCCGATTATGGATTTATGGCTTCCCAACTCAATAAAGCAGGCGAGCTTTGTAAAAAAGCTAACCTCAAAATCGGATACCATAACCATTACTGGGAATTCAAACAACTTAGCGATGTTAAAAAAACAGGCTACGATGTATTACTGAAAGAAACTGATCCATCTTTGGTAAGTTTTGAGCTCGACCTATTCTGGGCTGTAAAATCAGGAAAAGATCCTGTGACGCTGTTTAAGGAAGCCCCTGGTCGTTTTGTTGCCTGGCATGTAAAGGATATGGATAAGAAAAATACCGCCAGCCTTACCGCTCCGGAAAATGCCAACAAAACATCCATGCAGCTTCTTTCAGGTGTTAGCTTTGCAGAAGTAGGCACCGGAAGCATCGACTTTCACAAGATCTTTGCAGAAGCTAAACTGGCCGGTGTAAAACACCTCTTTGTAGAGCAGGACAAAATCACCATCGACCCATATACCAGCATCACAAAGAGCTATCAATACGTCAAAAATGTATTGTTGAAATAATTCAATTTTTCTCGCAGAGAAGCAGAGTATTTTTTAAGAGACATAAGGATTGAAGCGGATCTTATTAAAGGCTTCAGATAGGTTTCCGATAAATAGAAACAAGTCTGCAATTCCTAATAATAATTACTTCAATCCTTATGTCTCTTAAAAAATACTCTGCGTCTCTGCGAGAAATACTAGCTTTGTACAAAAGTTATTTAGTCATGTCAATGTACGAAGCAGAATCACTGGTTGAGCTATCAGTATATGCCTTAGATAAAAGTGAAGATGCAGAACTGGATCGCAGAAGCCTCATCTATAATTTATACCAACTTCAACAACAATTCGATACTGGTTTCACCCATTTCAGAGTAATGGATATTTTAATCAAATACCATTACGTATACACTTTTCCTATCACTTCACATCCTGAGTATGCTAAGCATAAACCCTGGTTCGACCGCCTGGCTGCTGAGAAAAAATTCAGCTTCATCTTTCTATCACCTCTTGAAGCATACGATACCGATAATAACCCAGTTGCAGGATATGCCAATTACGACCATACTACCCAACAATATATTCTTTACTGCGATGCTGGTTCAATCCTCTGGGAACAGATGGTTGCCAATGGAACTATAACCGGCAACGATGCTATAGCGCCTGAAGAAATGAACATTTTTTCAGTAGCCCATGAAATAGCAGAATTGGCCGGCGAGCAAAAAGATATCACGCTGTTAGGCAACTGGTACCAGCTTCTCCCATATATTGTAATGATGGAGGATCAGGAAGGCAATCCTATTAACTATAAAGCATTGGAAGCTATACTGGATATAATAGTGGCGAATGATGCCATTAATGCCGAAACCTTGCCTCCTGCAGATGAATTGCCGGTAGGTGGAGAATTAGGTAAATTTTGCCAATGGTGGTATGCTGCCGCGGGCGATAAAATGAAGCCTACAGCCGAAGAAGAAAAAGAAGAAGAAATAGACCTGGAAACAATTCCATTTACAGAGCAAGTGGAAAAAAGTACAGCATGGTACGAACAACAGGTCATTCATTTTCTTCAGACCGCCAATAACGAAATAGCTGAACTTGAGGAAAAAGGTGGCGATGAAAATGCTCAGGCAAGGATATACGATTTATTGCAGCAAGGATTAACATTTGCTCAAAAAGGCCTGGAACTTTCTCCGAATGAACCCAATCTGCTGATGAACCAGGGCTCTCTTTACATGCTTGCCGGCCTACTGGATAAAGCTTTGGCATCGTATGATGCTGCGCTTGCCGTGGCTCCCGATAACCCCAATATTCATCTCAACAGGGCAATCCTGTTTTGGCAAAACGATCAGCTACCTGAAGCCATTAAGTCTTTTGAAAAGGTAACAGAGTTAGATCCAACCAATGAATTTGCATTGCAGTGGCTCGAAATGGCACGCAAAGGATAATTAACCGGCAGAGAAGCAACCCAAAAATTCTTTGCTTCTCTGCCAGAAATCCTGTATCTTTTAGGGTAGCAAAATGCCTTCAATCATACTGCCCGAAAAAGCTAGTTTCCTACCAGGTACAGGACACCCCAGATTCTTTCAGGGCAGCATATATAAAGGCAATCCTTGCTCAGGAGCAGTCGAACATACTGAAACTTAAATAGAGTCGGTTTTACCATCATTTAATCTTTTACAAAAAATGGAAACTACAGGCATCATTATTCTTGCTGCCGGAGCCTCTAAAAGACTAGGTACGCCCAAGCAGCAACTTACTTTTCAAAATAAAAGTCTCTTATTAAACGCAGTACATACAGCCTCTCTGTCGGGCTCCAAACATATAGTAGTGGTTTTAGGAGCTTTTGCTACTCAAATCAAACAGGCAATAGCCTCGGAAAAAATACATACCATCGTAAACCCTAACTGGCCTTCCGGCATGGGTACCTCTATTCAGACCGGCATGCAACACCTGCTTAAAGTTGCACCGGATATTCACAATGTATTTCTATTGGTTTGTGATCAACCCTTTGTTACTCCCAACCTGCTCCAGGAACTACATGAATTAAAACAGTCTTCCGGCAAGCGATTGGCTGCCTGCTCCTATGGCGATACCTTCGGAACCCCGGCACTATTTGATAAATCATATTTTCCTTCATTACTTGGGCTTACAGGACAGGATGGCGCCAGGAAAATTCTCAGACAAAATCCGGAGCATACAATTACACTCAATTTCCCTCAGGGAGGAATAGATATTGATACCAATTCTGATTATGAACTGTTAATCAAACAATAAACCTTTCCGGAATTTTTTTTTGTAATTTAATTTTGATGTTCTATATTTGTCCACAAGAATGGTAGACTAATAAAAAACATATACCATGAGCATCAATCAACAGAAATCAAAAACCAATCATTTTATTTCACAGATTCATTACAACATTGTAATGAATTGTTGTTGTTGTTGATCCTACTCTCCCTGCAGCCATCCCCACCAACCAGCTGCATCAAATAATATTTCATTTACTCCAACTTTAAATTATTATCGTCATGAAAACGATTAACCAACCCGTTTTCCATCTAAACGATGGAATCACTGCTACACATTTATACTGGTTTCAACAATATGGTGTAATTCAATTCAAAGGCTTCTTAAAGCACAATGAATTATCAACCATTATACGGGAAGTACAACAGGTACAGGATCATTTATTACAAAACAATATCCAGAAAGTAAATGGTATACCTCTAAAATTTGGAACAGATGTAGATGGCAGTCCGCTGATTCAGCGTATTGCCTTTGCTTCTCATTATAGCAATACTTTAAAAGACTTGTTGAAAGACCAGCGCCTGCAAAGCTTACTTTCATTATTAGGGCCTTATACCGGGAGGATCGGAGACAATGAAAAAGACGGCCTGGTTGTTAATCACTATGTCAACAGCTCCGATAGTCAGTTCAAACAATTGGGCTGGCATACAGACAGCCCACGGGATTTATTCCTTGGTTCACGCATCTTACCAATGCTTAATGTAGGTATCCATCTCGATAATTGCCCTAAAGAAAATGGGGGCTTACGAGTATTAGCCGGAACACATAAGCAAAGCCTTTTACAATTATTTTTTAGAAAGAAATATTTTATTGACAACGATCCCGACAAAAATGAAATAGGCTTTGATATCGAAGCAGGAGACCTCACAGTGCATGATGGCAGGTTATGGCACCGTGTTCAACAATCGCCATATGTAGGAGAACAAAGCCGTCGCAGGGTGATGTATATTCCAATCATCACCGGAGCCTATCAGCCCAAAACTGCAAACAGCCCAACTCCTTTCTATCACAAGCTTGCAAGTCTTAAACAATATTTATACGGAGGCAAACCTCAATGGACTAATGCTAAATCCGCAATCGTAAAATCTTAAATCAATTTTATTATGTCAGTTGCCTTAGTTACAGGTGCAGCCAAAGGAATAGGCAAAGCCATTGCCGCTGTTTTAGCAGAAAAAAAATATCAGTTATTGCTGATAGATATTGACAAAGATAATCTCGAAAAAACAGCGAACGAACTAGCTGCAAAACATCAGATCGAGGTAGCTATACTTCATCAGGATTTGTCTGCACCCGGAGCTTTATCAAAAATTCAGGCATGGACCAATCCGTACCACGACCAGTTGACA
This sequence comes from Chitinophaga silvatica, assembly GCF_003419895.1. Classification (GTDB taxonomy): domain Bacteria; phylum Bacteroidota; class Bacteroidia; order Chitinophagales; family Chitinophagaceae; genus Chitinophaga; species Chitinophaga silvatica. Next base: position 116,649 of record NZ_QPMM01000012.1, read on the forward strand.
GTGGTCGTAAATAACGCAGGATATGGAATAAACGGAGCGTTCGAACATCTCACATTAGAAGAACAGTTTAATATAATTGATGTAAATGTAAAAGCCCAGGTTGGACTATCCTATATTTACATCCCCGTATTACGCAAATTTCCTAAAGCTTACCTGCTAAACCTTGCGAGTACAACAGCTTATCAAACAGTTCCATATCTGAATATTTATGCGTCTACAAAAGCTTTTGCACTCTCTTTTACCAGAGGGCTCAGATATGAGTTGAGAAACTCCAATATCTCTGTTAGTGCATTAAGTCCGGGTAGCACTGATACAGATTTTGTAAACAGGGCAAGAATGGGGCAACGCACCCGAAGAATTGCAGACAGATTTAACATGACTCCGGAAAAAGTAGCTCAGATAGCAATTGATGGATTGTTTAAAGGAAAAGCTGAAATAGTACCGGGGTTCACCAATAAGCTCAATGCATGGCTTCCAAAGTTCTTTCCTAAGCTATTTGTAGAAAAGATCGCCGCAGGCATATACGAGCCCAAACCTATTTCAGGAACAGCATTTGCGCTGCCTTCCTAAAAAAGATGCTAACTGGAATATATATCGGAACATCGGGGTGGAGTTATCCCCACTGGCGGAAAATCTTCTACCCCGATGACCTGAAACCTACTGAATATCTTTCCTGGTATGCAAAAACATTTAAGGTCACAGAAATCAATACCAGCTTCTATCATTTACCTGCCGCTAAAACAGTTAAAACCTGGACGGAGACAGTTCCTAATGGTTTCCGTTTCTGCCCCAAAATCAGCAGATATATTACGCATATGAAACGGTTGCTGGAACCGGAATCTACCCTCCCGAAATTCTTTGATGTATTTGATCAGATTCAGAAAAAATTAGGTCCTGTTCTGATCCAGTTACCCCCTAACATGCATTTCGATAAAGACAGGCTGGAAAATTTCCTGGCAACCCTAACAGGTACCTACAAAGGGTATAAGTTTGCACTAGAAGCCAGGCACGACAGCTGGATGAACGATGCAGCTACAAACATCCTGAAACGTTATAAAATAGCCTGGGTTATCTCTTATTCAGGCAATCGATGGCCTGGTGCTGAAATTGTAACTGCCAGGCATGTATATATCAGATATCATGGACCCGATGGGAGTTTTGGCACCGGGTATACAAGTCAGCAATTAAATAGCTTTGCCGAAAAAATTAAGAAATGGAAACAGCAAGGTCATCAGATCTGGGCATTCTTCAATAATGATGGACATGGTTATGCTGTAAAAAATGCCAGCAGCCTAATTTCATTACTCAAATAGCTGCTGTTCTGCAGTATAATATGTTGTTCGTCCTTTTTGTGAACTTGTTTCAATAGCAGCGCCTGTTGGACTTTCCTTCAGCTTCTTATTATGTACCAACATAAAATCGCGTACTTCTCCGTTGATTATATCGGGCTCACTTTTCAAAATATTTTTTTCTGCTTTTGTAAGCACATCATGAATCGATTTATAGAGCTTTTTTACAGCGGCCGCAGGAATTTTATTGCAGATCGAGAAGGGGCTGATGCGGGCATCCCATAATATATCATCTGCATAAGCATTGCCTATGCCCTGTACATTATCCTGATCCAGGAGAAACTGTTTTATAGTAACCCGTTTTTTAGAAAGTAAATCCTTTAGATAGATTTCTGAGAACGCTTTATCGAAAGCATCCGGAGCCGTCTTATTTTCTGGATCCAACATAATATGAGCGGCGCTTTGCCAGTCTGTTAATACCAGACCAGTACCACCATCAAACAATAAGGTAGCAATAGGATACTTTTCGGTATTGTGGTCTTTAAAGAAATATAGCTTTCCATGCAACATCAGGTGCATACCCAATACATGCCCATTGCCAAATTTGAATTGCAGTGTTTTCCCAACACGATCAATACTTTCCAAAGGCTGCCCAACCAGTGCTTTTTGCAATGTAGCGGCTGGAGTTGTGAGTTTTCGGGTATTTTCTACCGTAATTGATTGTAGCTTTTTGTGATGCAGCTTCTTCAATAGATTGGTCCGGTACGCTTCTAAATCTGGTAGCTCAGGCATAATATTTATGATTAGTTAAAAAACAAATAATTAACATCTTTTCTAACTATAATAGCAATGCCATAGTTTGATAAATTTACTACTATACTTGGTTACAGTGGCTATTACATTATTCCATAAATATATTCCTTTTATTAATATCCCAATTTGTGGAAAAATGTAGATATAATCTTTTTTCAGGTATGTGAACAAGTCGTTAAAACTAAGGCTGAAGCGGCCTCCAACAAGCATTTCAAAGCATGTTATAACATAAAACACGTTATATTTACAATCTGTGCCTTTTTTATTAAACCTAAAAATACGGTGTGTGAGTATGAGAGTGAAGAAAACGATTTTAAAACCGTTAGTATTAATTATTACAACTTGCCTTTTTGCATTTTTAGTTACATCCTTAACGTCAACAGAACAGTCAACCGCCGCAATTCGGCCAACTGGTGATGTTGTTAAAACAGATTCATCGGAAATTGAAGTAAGTTTATACGACAACATGCGCCTGGATTCAGCCGGATTGTCGAAGGAGGCTTTTGACCGGGCAATGGTTGGTTATAACCGCTTGAAGGAGCAGGGTAAACTTAAAAATCCGGATGTAGTATCCATTATCGATTTTTCATTGCCTAGTACAAAGAAGCGTTTATTTGTAATTGACTTAAAGAACAAGTTGTTATTGTTTAACACATTAGTTTCTCATGGAAGAAACAGTGGCAAAGAGATGGCGAATGCTTTCTCCAATGCTATGAACAGCTTTAAGAGCAGTTTAGGATTCTATACAACAGCCAATACCTATAATGGTGAACATGGCCTGTCTCTTCGCCTGATTGGTGAAGAAGCTGGTATCAATGATAATGCACTGGCAAGGGGTATAGTAATTCACAGTGCCAGTTATGTAAATGAAGCACTGGGCAAAATTCAGGGGTATATAGGTCGCAGCCTCGGCTGTCCTGCTATTCCGGAAAATATTCATCGTAAGGTGATTCAGAAAATCAGCAACGGTTCCTGTTTATTTTTATACAGCCCGGATAAAAATTATGCATCAAGCACTAAATTTTATTCAGAGCCGCAAAGAATTTAACTTATTGAAAGAGCGAAGATGATCTTCGCTCTTTTTTTATAGCTTACTCAGAAACCTGGTATCATGGTCGTATACATCATCTGCAAAATGTAGGGCCCCATCCTGCATCCATGCTGTATAGTAGGTAATAATTACCGGAACCGGATGTTTTACCGGTACAAAACGCTGCCTTCCGCTCTTCATGGCAGCATCTATTTTATCATCTGTCCATTCAGGCGCATCATCCAATACATATTTAGCCATATCTACCGGGTCTTTCAGCCTGATACACCCATGGCTATACGCCCGGTTATCGCGCTGAAACAGGCTTTTATCGGGCGTATCATGAAAATAGATATTATAGCTGTTAGGAAACAGGAATTTTACCCTACCTAAAGCATTGCGAGCACCGGGCCTTTGCCTGATTACCGGTAGTCCGCCTGCATGGCCAGTTATTTCCATATTTCTGGAAGCCAGATATCCATGATTTCGACTCATTGCAGGCAGTATTTCCTTCCTTACAATACTCCGTGGAATATTCCAGTAAGGACTAAAAACTACCTGGTTTAGGAAACCTGCAAACATAGTAGTGCTATGCCCTTCTTTTCCCACAACAATTGGCATATCGAACAGCTTTCTGGACCCCTCGCTGGCATGTAATGTAAACGCGGGGATATTCACCAGAATCATCCGGCCTTCCGGTGTTGGGGGCATCCATTTCATACGTTCCATATTCACTAATATCTGGGCCAGCCGCTTATCTGCAGGTACATTCATCTGTCGGATCACCGAATCGTTGATCACTCCATTCTGCGACATACCATGCGTTTCGCGGAAATTATTCACGGCATTCTCCAGTTCTTCATTGAATAAGGCAGTGCTGTCGTTTTGTTGTAATTCTCCTGTCATCTGTAATCTGTTTTTGATAGCAGGAATTTCGGGAGATGATTGCCCTTTGCGGAGTGATTTAACAGAAGAAACTGTTTTCCAGCCACCATTCTTAACGTACTGCATATACGCTCTTAATGGCTCCTTCATAGGAGCAACTGCCGGAAACTCTTCATTACTTACCAGCAACATAGAATCTGCCAGTACCATAACCGGATACTTTTGGGCAGGAATCATATGCTCCAACTGTTCAATACTTCCGTTGGTTACTTTAAAATGATTAATTAAGCGGAGAGTTAACTGTAATTCCGTATTCATCATAGCCTGGTTATTCTCTGTAACCTGCATGTCGTCATCATCTACCAGGGCATCTATTTGCCGGTCCAGGGTTTTGTTGCTGCTGCTGTCTTTACTATAGGTATACAGACTTCTAAAAGCAGCCACCTGTTCCACGGCTCCCAAACTATCGAGCCATGCATATTCATAGTTTCGGGCATTATAGAAGCTCCACATCCTGTCTGTGGTTTCAGGGTCTAAATGCTGCTCGCTTATGAATTTAGCAATCCTGGCACTGTCCAGGAATAAATTGTTATAGGCATTTTCCTTAGTGATACTGGTATTACGGGGGGTAATCTCTACCTTACGAACTTCAGTAACAACGGGATCTGCTGCAGGGCTTGGCGGGGCATCACAGGCCAACAATCCTGTGAGCGCAAACAATAGTAATCTCCTCATATTAAACTAACTATCAAATAAAAAGCCGACGGGGCAACCATATGTTTATAGGGCTATTTTAAGGTACAGACGTTGCTGTGAAGATACAATGCGGGCATATTACTCAACATCTTTATTGGCATAAAAAAAGCTATCTCTACATTGTAGAGACAGCCCTTGCATATTACCGTTGTGAATGATAACCTAATCTTTCAGGTTAAGTGCTTTTTTCACTTCATTATAGTCTTTCCAGTTAATAGCGCTACGAGCTGCTACTCCACCAGGAACGATTACATAACGATATTGGAAATAGATATCTGTCTGATTATTTCCAACATAATATGAACTGGCATCTACATTTGCAAAAATACCTATAACACCTTTAGCTGCTATGTTTCCAATATATACCGAATCTGCTACATATGGAAGGGGAGCAATTACCGGATTAGAAGCAGTACCGAAATTCATATATACATGAACGCTACCTGAGGTCAGAATGTCTGCTGTGAGTTTAGGTGCAGAAATATACCCTTCATATTCTCCAGACCAAACGGAATCTTTACCATTTTTTATAAAGGTAGAATCGAACAGTACGTTTTGCCATGTTGAATAAATAACATTGGCAGTACCCGGATCTCCTTTGGGGCCTGCTGCACCGGCAGAACCTGCTGGTCCCTGAGCTCCCGCTGGGCCTGCTGGCCCCTGAGCCCCATCTTTTGAACAGGCAGCCAAGGCAAAAACAAATGAAAAAACAAGGAGTGTAGGGAGGTGACGGCAGATAAATTTCATATTAAAGAAGATTTTGGTAGTTAAGTAATCTGATTTATTGAAAGTAATGATTAGATATTGGGCTCACTTCTGCAATAATTTCAATATACAAAATATGAAATATTAACAAAAATAAAAAAGCTATTGTTTTAATAACAATAGCTTTTTTTATATAAAATAACTAAGATTCCTAACTTCTTGCCATCAACGGATCGCTAACACTTTCTTTTCCAGTTTCAACTCTACCGGCAAAGCGCTGAGAAAATAATGCACTGCCGTTAACAGTTACAGCGAAATCGTACCAACCATGCCTGGCCGACCAATCCAATACCATTGTAGCTGTGGCATTAGGTGCAATAGTTTTGGTTAGTTCGGAATTCTTGTAACCCAGGTCTTTCACCTTAACCGTCACTTGTTTGGCAGATTGATTGGAAATCTTCAATTCAATACTTCCGGTAAGTTTATCACTCCGTGTTAAGGAAGGTTGATAACCGCACACGATTGCAACCTGAGGATCTTTTTCATCGCCTATAAACTCTCTGTAAAAACCATTCGGCCCATAAGCTCTGAGATGATAATGTCCATCGCCAAACTCCTGCAGCTGCCAGGAATCCTTCAATTTATCTCCTGCTTTTACAGCATAAGACCATGCACGTAAAGTTTCTGTTTGCCCGTTTTCCTGGCGATAGTTACCTGGTGCATATACGTTGAATGGTGATCCGGCTGCCTTCTTTCCAAATACCTTGTTTCCTGCACTAAACTGAATATCGAACGATTTTTTATCGGCACTCAGCTTTCCGTTTACATACAATTCGTATGGCAATGCATTGGCAACACGGGTGCCAGGCTCCTGCTTAGGCATCCATTCTGCATTTTCGGGATGTTGATTAATCTCTGCAATTTCGGCTGGTGAAAGAGATTTAAAGCCGTCCGGCAGCTTTTTGAACTTCGCATTGTAAATGCTTTCGATCACCTCATTTCTTCCCAAAAATGGTAAATCAATCTTCTCTCCATTAAAAGGACGGAAAACTGAAGACAGGTCACCACAGACAGTTCTGCGCCAGTTAGTGATATTTGTTTCTTTAATTGGTTTTCCTGTTTTATGCTGCAGGAAATGCTCCATGAATTGCAGGATAGAAGTATGGTCAAAAACCTGTGAGTTGACATATCCACCTCTGCTCCACGGAGAAGCAATTAATAACGGTACCCGGTATCCCAAACCGATAGAACTTTCACGGATATCTCTACTGCTTATATACTTTTTGGAAATTTCCTCTTCTTTCGTTTCATACTCCTCTTGTGTATTGATTCCTGCCGATACTTTACCTGTACCCGGGCGGTGAGGTATTACAAATGGAGGCACGTGATCGAAATATCCATCATTTTCATCATAGCAAAGGATAAATATTGTTTTCTTCCAGACTTCTTCTTTCCTGGTAAGAATATCCAATACTTCAGATACATACCAGGCGCCATACCAAGGCGAACCAGGGTGGTCGGAAAACTCGGCTGGTGCTACTAACCAGGAAACTGTTGGTAACTGGCCTTCATTAACATCTGTTCTGAATTGGTGGAAAATATCGCCCTTGGGTATCTGAATTGTACGGTCGGTATCTCCATCTTTATATGATAAAGTTTCCAGTTCGTGGTAATCCGGATCTTTTTCGTTGGTTGTAAAGGCTTTATTGTGCAGGTTTTGTGAGCGTTTGGAAAGCTTGGCAAAGTTAGCTGCAGTAAATTGTTCCAGGTCTCTTTTGCAGGTAACTAATTCATCTTTAGCAGATTGTAATTTCTTTTGAAGTTTGGTGGCTTCTTCACCGCTTACCGATTTCACCTGGGTTTCCAGGGCTGCAATTTCACCTGGCAGTTCCTTTATTTTTCGGTTGAGGAATAATTTATAGCCTTTAGAGAACTTTACATTGAAGGCCGAAAACCATTCAATAGGGTTATCTGTAAAATTGGCCAGCCAACCATCTTTGTCTCCTTCCAATTCGGTGATACTAAGCTCATTCTGATATATTTTCCAGGAGATGTTATTGTCTTCCAGTCGTTCCGGGAAGGTTGTCCAGCTAGCTTCCTTATCATAATCTACATCTGAGTTCCAGACATTTGCTTTCTTTTCATCACGAATGGTACCGGTCCACAGATATAACCTGTTGGGGGTAGTACCGGTAAGGGATGAACAGAAATTCTGGTCACAAACTGTAAATGCGTCGGCCATTGAATAATAGAAAGGAATATCCTGACGGTCGTAATATCCCAGGGTAAGGGGCATTGGAGCCCAATCCTTGTTTCCAGATTGTTTTACCAGTAACCATTGATCATATCTTCCATTATTGCGGGCATCTACCTGGTTGGTCCATGAATGCGGCAAGCTGCTCATCCAGGTAGCTTTTGTTTCTTTTATGTTTAAGCGGAATGGGGCAAACGTTTCGCCCCTGGCGTTACTTTGTAACCAAACCAGGTTTTTATTGGCTAATTGGATAGCCCGAGGATCGTTATATCCTCTGACACCCCGAAGGGTTCCATAGCAATGGTCGAACGACCGGTTTTCCTGCATCAGGACTACAATATGTTCTGCATCCAGGTACGTACTTCCAGGTTGGGGATCGATAGCCATTGCGCGTTGAATAGAAGCGGGCAATGCACTAAATACGCCGGCAGCACCAGATAATAAGGCTGCCTTTTTTAAAAACTCTCTTCTGTTATCCATTATTTTGATGTTGATTGTTCACGATCAGTTTAGAACTTTCTGTTGGCGAAAGCAATTCGATAGAATGAAAAATAATAAAAAACAATTGCTATACATAAATACTTGTGATGAATGGACCGTTATATTATTGTTATCAGCCATTTTTAGCTCAAGTAGTATAAACAAAAAAGCCTCCTGCATTTAGCAGAAGGCCCGTTGTATATATTGAGAAATGGTAAGGCTTATTGTGCAGACGGAATCAACACAATTTTAATTCTTACGGTAGTAGGAGGAGGCGCGGAGGCCACTCCGTTAATTCCTTTGATTTGTACAAAAACATTTGCATTGTCGTGCAATACATTGTAGGATTGATTTGCAAAAACCTGTGGTAGCATTTCAAATTCCTGCGGTGTTGCATTGGAGTTTGCCTGAAATCTTGCCATTGAAACGATCACTCCATCCAACTGATTTACATTATTCAGTTCAGGTACGCTAACAGCAAAATTGTAGGTCTGATCTATGCTACTGTACACCCAATCACTGGTTTTTGCATCAACAAGGATTGTTTGATTGGGGATCACAACTTCATTGTAAGTTTTCTTACACGACGGGGTTATAAACCCTACTAGTAAGAGTAGTGGAAGGTAAAGCCATGTTTTCATATTAAGACTCTTTTGTAAGCAATTACCAAATACAATGCCATTTAAATCTTTACGGCTACTCCACCACTAACTCCTACGTATAATGCACGGAAACGATCATGTTTATACGTTTCAGACCATAAATAGTGTTTGCGTAAATCTATCCCCAATCCGTTCTCGGTAAATAACCAATTGAAAGTTGGACCACCAAATATTTCAATTCTCTTACCTACATGCACAGACGGAAAAACATTCAGTGAAATCCGGTTGTAATAATCGCCCTTGAATGATGTCATCATAGTGCTTAATGCTTCTACCCTCAAACGTGCTACTGGTAAAGAAAATACATTGGCTCCAACCCCGGCTTGCAATGCATATAGGCTTTCGCTTTCCTTTACATTATATCCTGCTCCCAGTATTCCGTATAAGTAACGGCCACCCGATTTAAAGGCAGCAATCACTGTAGCTGTTTCATCAATGCTTACACTAATTTGTCGTTCTCCCCCCTTCACAATGTTGATTATTCCAATCGGGTAATCACTACTATCAGCAATATTGATGAATCCTGCCACCTGCACTCCTTTTACCTTATGTGCCTTGTTTATAAACCCTGCTACCTGTACACTTGCTTCATCAGCATTATTACAAAATCCTGCGATCTGTACATTTGCTTTAGAACCTGAATTCAGAAAACCAGCTGCCTGAACAGTACTATTTAGTTTTGCTACGTTCATGAAACCAGCAACCTGAGAACCATAAACTTCTTTCTTTACAAAGTTTGCAAAACCTGCAACCTGAATACCCCGGAAGCTAACGCTCGAATTCATAAATCCGGCCACCATAGCTCCATCGCCATGTGATTTAACCTGGTTCATAAACCCGGCTACCGTTGCGCTATGCCAGGTAGTGCCTATATGATTTGAAAAACCGGCCACCTGCACACCGGTGCCTACTTGTTTGATTACATTACTTACCCCTGCAATAGCTACTGCTGTAGTAGATTTGGAGACACCTGCAATAGCAAAAACAGATACTCTGTCTGTTTGATTCGCTGCATTTTTCCCATATACACTTAAGGGATAGACCAATCCTAAATTAATTGGATGCGCACTGGAATCCTGCGCCTGTAGTTTACTAACCGTTGTGAATAACAATAGTAATAAATAAGATACTCTCATGTCGTGTCGCTTTTTCTTATAGTATTACGACACCTATCTAATTCATTACCCCTACTAAGAATTTTAAAAGAGTGTTATTCCGGCTTGCCAGCCAAACCAGCTACTAACCTTATCGCCTAAACGAATATTAGGGTATCCCGATTTATATTGCCAATTGCTTTCATCAGCAGGCAAACTCAAAATAAAAGCCGGACCGGCAAACAAGCCCAGCTTTTTAGACCATTGCCAGCGAAAGGATGGTCGCAGAGATATAAGATGAGCAGGGGATTTGCTTCCTACCTGAAATAAGGTATTGTAAATAAGCTCCGTATTTAGTGTCCATTGATTTTTTAATAAAAGCTCATTTCCGATACCATAGCCGGCAGAAATTAAAGGCTGGCTTTTCGTATTAATACCACCAGTAAGAATGCTATAGGCAGTTCGATTACCACTCTTCCATGCAATATTGAAAGGAAGAATATCTGTACTAAATAAATCAACTTTCTTATACCCTTTTCTAACAATACTTAACAATCCCAAACTAATACCTTCAGAGGTATCAGCAATATTAAAAATCCCAATCTGAACACCTTTTAGCCGATGAGCAAAATTGTACAATCCGATCTGAGCGCCATTTACATTATTTTTCCCAATGTTTGCCAATCCACTGATTTGTGTTCCGGATACATTGCCATCAGCAATATTAACGGCCCCACTAACTTGTGCACCAAGTATATTGCCTTTTGCAAGGTTAAAGGCACCACTAACCTGGGCACCGGATACATCAACCGGCCCGGTGGTAAAAACGCCTGCTACCTGCATTCCATTTACCGAACCTTTTACAATACCGAAAGCGCCGCTTAACTGTACTCCGTTCGTATTTCCATAAATCGTACTTGCTACCCCGGTTACCTGAACCCCTTTCATACTTCCCCGAATGATATCACTAAATCCTGCTACCTGTACTCCTGTTAATGAATCTCCTACATTGTTATGAAAACCACCAACCTGTACTCCATTTACCTTACCTCCTACCACATTGATAAAGCCGGAAACCTGTACATCTTTCACATCATTCTTCACCATATTGAAGAGTGTACCTACTTCCACTCCATCAACTCCAGCGGCGTACCCTCCGATCATATTAAAGCTAAACTTATTCACTACCTGTCCGCTCATTTTACCATGGGTTCCTAACCCCGGAGTTAATGAAAGCTGATAAGGCTTATCTGTCAGGAAACCGCCTATGTTGAGGGTCGTAAGCTTCTGGCGGGAGGAAATAAAAACTTTTGCAAACCAGTTCTTTTCAAGATTATGCTTTCCTGTAACATCCACAACTTTAAGCTGATAGGTAACCGGGGCTATTGTTAATTCCAGTTCCTGATCCTTACCTGCAGGCAATAGCAGGGAGGTATCGGCATAGAGGTCTCTACTAACACTAATGGCTGCGGCAGGATATTTATCCTTTAGCCGCAGCCTGAAGTAGCCTTCGTTGTTTGTTATGGTAGAAATAAGTTGCTGTCGTTCGTACACACTTACATTCGCGAGCCGGGTTCCGGTACTTCGATCTTTCACAATCCCCGTTACCAGATAATAATTCTGACCAATCGACTTTCGGAGTATCACTATATAGTTCCCCGATTCCTTAAATACATAATCACTTCCCAATAGCTGCTCTAATATTTGTTTAACAGGTATATTCTTTGCTGTTATACCTACTACACTATCCTGTGGTAATATTGAACTTAGATATGAAAAGAAGAAATTGCCCTGTTTGGAAATAATATTTAATGCCTGTGATAATTTTTCCTGCTTTATTGTAACAGTAATAGGTTTATTCAATATGCTCTGCGCCCGTACGTTGATGGTTATAATACAGATACATAAACATATAAATAGCGGCTTAGGTAATAACATAATAATTATTTCAACAAAATTTGAGAGTTGGTTTTTGTTACTTCGATCTGATAAGTAAGTCCTATTACTCTCAATGTTTCATCAAGTGATTTGGTAGAAAATGTAGAATTGATTTCAATATCTCTTTTAGTTGAATCCGCAATAATGATATTCGTACCATAAACCTCATTCATTAACTCTACTAATTGCCAGAGTGGAGTATTATTACAAACGAAAGATTGAGTACGGTAGTAGTTATAAAGTTCATCTGTGCTCGATTGTTTCTGAATAGATTGTCTGGCATCGATGATGGCCCTTTCATTTTGTTTAAGCTGTAGCACTTCATTACCTCTGCTTACTTCTACAGCTCCTGATTCTACAATCACTGAAGTGGTGTTGTTATGATTTTTTACATTGAAAGATGTGCCCAATACCTTAATTGTGATATCATTTACTTTAATGATAAAAGGTTTATTCACATCTTTAGCCACATCAAAAAATGCTTCTCCCGTTAATGCAACTTCTCTTACATTTTTTGCACTTGCATAAGTTAGTTTTGAATCTTTGTTTAAAGTGATACTTGAACCATCGGGTAATGTACTGTTTACGGCGAGCTGTGAAGCAGAGATCACAGTTTTTTGATCGCGTAACAGCAACCAAAGGGTACCAGCACCAAGTAATACAACGATGATAGCTGCAATTCTCAGTAGAGGAGCAAAGCCATTTTGTTTTGCAGGGGTTATTGGAATAATCTTCGCAGTATTATCATCGGCACCCACTCTTTTTTGAAATCGTTTCCATGCTTCATTTTCATCCACAGTACTGGTAGCAGCCAGTTGCCGGCTTTCTTTCCAGATCAGTTGAAAATGCTCATAATAACGGCGATTTTCATCTTTTTCCCTGAGCCATGCTTCCACTTGTGTATTTTCTGCTGATGTGGTAGTATTCAATAAATACTTAACCAACAAATCGTCATTCATATATTCAGATTGTTTCACTTATTAGCTTATTACAGGTGAATCAAAATTAATAGTAGAGGTAAAAAATCAACCAATTGAAGTCGCAATAACTTCAAAGCCTTTCCCATCTGGTTTTCTACTGTTTTAACTGAGATATTAAGTTTATCGGCAATTTCCTGGTATCGTAGCTCTTCGAACCTGCTGAGCTGAAAAACTGTTCTGCATTTTTCGGGCAGGGCTTGCAGGGCGGCATCCAGTTTTTGCTGTAACTCACTCATAATCACTTTACCGGAAGCTTGCCCGGTTTGATAATGATGTGTCATAGCATGTTTAGTATGCTCCTGGTGTGCTTGTTTTACTTTTTGATGGCGCAAATAGTTGATGCACTCATGATAAACAGACCTGTAGAGATATCCTGAAATACTTTCTTTTATCTTGATTTTATCGGCCTTCTCCCATAGCTTACAGAATACCTGTTGCACCATTTCTTCGGCCATTATATCGTCTTTCAACAAGGTACAGGCATACGCGTGCATGCCTTTAAAGTGTGTCTTAAAGGTTTGTTCAAAGGTTTGCGTCGCGGTTTCCTGCACTGCTGTGGCGGTGGCATTCATAAATTCCATTCCTGGGGGTTGATATCTTATGTCAAATATAATAGCTTCTGCCAAGGGAAAATATTTCTTTTACGACACCTTAAGGAAAGTTTACCCCTACGTCGTGTAAAATATTTTTGAAAAAGCCGCGTTTTAACACTTTAACATTACATTATATAAGTCTTAAAAAATATTTCACATTTCGACCATTAATATTGTTTTATAAAACATACCAATGAAATATTTCTATTTGTTAGGCCTAAGTTCTGTACTCACCTTTTCCAGTGCTGTAGCACAAAGCAAAACTGGTTATATCAACTTTCAGGAACTTATCATGCAGATGCCTGAAACCAAAGTGGCGAATGATAGTTTAAACGTAATGGAATTAAGACTCAATAATGATTTGCAGGGATTAGTGAAGGAGTATACCAAAAAAATGCAGGAGTTAGACAGCTTGGGCAGCAAAATGCATAATGAGGTATTACTGGAAGTTAAAACAAAAGAAATACGAAGTGCGCAGGAAAACATTCAACATTATAGAGAGCAAGCCAGTCAAACCCTGGCAGATAGAGAGAAAGTATTATTAGCACCTATAATGGATAAAGCCAAAAAGACATTAAAAGCAGTAGCTAACGAGAAAGGCTACACGCTTGTGATTGATAACTCCAAAGAAGCGGTTTTAGTATCCGCAGAATCTGATGATTTGATGCCGGCAGTGAAATTGAAAATGGGTCTGAAGTAGAAAGGGCGTCGTTTTTACATTTGAACTATTTAGTTATTTAGTTATTTGTCGGCTCATTTTCACTTCTTCCGCCATTCTAATGATTTGATTATTGGTGCCGGCAAATAATTAAATAACTAAATATCAAATGTTTCAAACTATATATGCAGTCCGTGCGCCAGCAATGATTTCCATTGCGGATGATTTCGCACAAAGTCAGCAACTTTTTTGCTGGTTGGTACCATTCTGATGTTTTGTGCAGAAATTTCCTGCATCACTTTTTCCAGCATTGCCGGCAAAATACCTTGCTTTTCCAAAGCTGGCGACATTTCAGCCCCAGTCAGAAAAATACGGGTACCATTTCTTTCATAAATTACCTGAGCCAACTGTCCTGAAATCGTAGCTTCAAAACGTCTGGCTTCCTTGTTGTCAATAATTTCAAAATCCTTCATGATCGTTATTTTACACTGCTCTTTTTAAATTGTAGTGGCTGTCAGAGAAGTCATACTTCTACCTAAAAGGAGGGAGATAAGATAGCTCTAATTGGTATTAAAATACCCTAAAATAGCTTGACACAAGTGCAAATATACGAAAATAACAGCAGAAAACCAGATCTAGATTAGATTCAAAAATTATCAATATTTAAAGTAGCTGGCTAATAACCCTTTAACAGGAAGCTTAACCCTGAAAGTACTACCACTTAATGGATATTTTGCAATCAGTTCTTCATTCATATGCTCCCTTGCAGTAGTGATCAATAGCTCATCCAGATCATTGCCCCCAAATACACAATTAGAAACATGCGGTGCCGGTACTTCTACCTTTGCCAGTAACTGGCCGGTAACAGGATTCCAGCAATAAACTCCAAAACCACCCCAATGGGCAATCCATAGGTTTCCATCACTATCTGCTGTCATTCCATCAGGCCATCCATAACCTTCAGGTATCTCAACGGCAATCCGGGAGAAAGTTATATTTCCGGTTTCATTATCATATTCGAATTCCTGTACCTTACGGGTATCTGTGTCAATATAATACATCAATTTACCAATCCATACCAGTCCATTTGAAATAGTTACTCCCTGTAATTTATGCTCAGGAGCAGATTTCCCATCGATACAATAAAGATTGCCAGTTCCGGAATCGGCTGGCATCTGCATAGTACCAATCCATAACCGGCCGGCCGGATCGCATTTACCATCATTACACCTAACATTAATACGTGTATCCAATACCGTAACATCTTCTCCCAACCCATCTTCAGGAGAGAAGAAAGCCACTCCATGATGCGTACCAACAAGCAATTGCTTTCCACCCACTACTGGTACAAGCATGGTAACATACCTGTTTGCTTCATAACTGTATAATTGCCCTGCCAGGTCTTTACTATAAATTTTTTGGCCCAGAATATCCACCCACCACCAGCTTTTTCTTTCTTCCCACCAAAATGCACCTTCTCCTAATTCTGATGTCAACGTGGCTAATATAGTTGCTTGATAATGTTTCATATCCTGCAAAGATAATTTTGCTGGTTGAAATTGTATATTGCAGTGATCACTCATTACTGAATATGAATCAAATCCCATCCGAACACCAGGAACAAACTGAACTAAATAGTTCACAACTCCAAAACTTTAAATCATACGCCAGTCAACCCCTGTTTTCACTTCACTGGGAATTAAAGGTTATCTTATATCTGGGCGTTTTATTACTAAGTAGTGGCTTAGGAATCCTGATTTATGAGAACTTAGACAGTATCAGCCACCAGGCTATTCTGGCCGCTATGGCTCTTGTAACTGCAGGTTGCTTTGTTTATTGTTATAAACAGGCCTCCCCTTTCTCCTGGCAGCGGGTTGAATCACCGAGTCCGTTTTTCGATTATTTGTTGCTGCTGGGCTGCCTGACATTTATTTCGTTTATAGGCTACCTGCAATTTGCCTACAATGTATTCGGAACAAAATACGGGTTAGCTACAGCCATTCCACTGATCGTTCTGTTTTTTACAGCTTATTATTTCGATCATTTAGGTGTACTCTCACTGGCAATAACCAATCTTGCCGCCTGGATGGGGCTAACAGTTACTCCTTTAAAAATCCTCAGCTCCAACGATTTTAGCAGCGACAGAATTGTTTATACAGGGATGGTACTGGGAATATTGTTGCTGGCACTGGCAATAATTTCTGAAAGGAAACAACTAAAAGCACATTTTGCTTTTACCTATAGAAACTTTGGAGTAAATATCTTTTATATTGCCTGTCTGGCGGCCATTATAGAACGTTATAACAGCTCACTGCTATGGGCAGTAGTGATTACCCTGTTTTTCGTGTATTTATGGAAACTATCGCATAAAATACAGTCGCTTTACTTCCTTGTGATATCAATCATTTATGAGTATATAGCATTGGTTGCTTTATTCCTCATTTATGTAACTCAAGTAATCAAAGATTTTGCCTTTATAGTCTTCTGGTTATTTGCATCAGCCGTAGCCGTAATCATATTCCTAATTTACCTGAGCAAAAAGTTTAAAAATGATCGCTTACAATAAAGAATCCCTGGATCACCTGGCGGTTAGAGAAACTGCCGCCAATGCGTTGCATCAGGGGTATATAGACCAATCGACCTACGATAGCATTCTCACAGCCAACCCGGTTGATTTTTATACGCCAGGGTTATTTGCCCGTATTGGCATTTATGTTTTAACATGGATGGCACTATTATTTGGGGTGGGATTTATTTCCCTGATTTTATTCTCACATGATTTTAAAGAAGAAATATTATATCCATTTGCATTTTTAGTAGGAGCCGGTTGTATTTTTCTTTTAGAAATGCTGATAAGAGAGAAGAGGATATACAGAGCCGGGATTGATGATGCCTTATTACTTGCTGGTGCAGGCGCCATCATTCTGAGTATGTATTTTTTATATAAGCATGATGATATTTACCTGGCGATTGTTACCTGCTTAGTTACTATAGCTGCCACTATCAGATATGCCGACAAATTGATGGTCGCCGCTGCTTATACATCCTTCCTGGCAATTATCTTTTTATTGCTGGAATCCAGATTCCTGGCCATTCTGCCATTTATTATCATGGGCATTTCATTAGTAGCATATTTTATTTGTAAAAGAAATGCAGAAAAATTTTCGTTCAGGCATTATCGTGATTGTTTTCAGCTAACTACAATTCTGGCTTTAGCCAGTTTTTATGCGGCAGGAAATTATTATGTAATTCAAACCTTATCTCCATCCGGAGTTCCAATTCCATGGCTGTTCTGGGGTTTTACTGTAATAGTGCCAATACTCTTTATTTACTTAGGGATAAAGAAAAAGGATGTTATTTTATTGAGGAGCGGATTAATTTATATTGCCATTGCTATACTTACTATCAGGTATTTTTATTCGGTGATGCCGTTAGCTACAGCAATGATTATTTCAGGTGCTGTACTGATTGCATTGGCGTGGGCCCTTATACGTTATTTGCATAAACCCAAACATGGGTTTACTTATGAAGCAGTTGCACAACCTTCGTTGGCCGATAAACTAAATATCAGTGGATTAATTATTGCCCAAACATTTGGTGGAGGGGCAAATCAACAAGATAGTGGCGTACAGTTTGGAGGTGGTAGCGGAGGCGGAGGCGGAGCATCTGGAGAGTATTAATGATTTTGAGAGAGGATGTTCCAAAAGCATCCTCTTTTTTGTTCCTTTATCAGCACTATAAACGAAAAAAGGCAGCCTCTACACTGTAAAGACTGCCTCTTATTTATTTGAGCGGAAGACCGGGCTCGAACCGGCCACCCCGACCTTGGCAAGGTCGTGCTCTACCAAATGAGCTACTTCCGCAGGGAATTAAGAACTTTTAAAAAATGAGCGGAAGACCGGGCTCGAACCGGCCACCCCGACCTTGGCAAGGTCGTGCTCTACCAAATGAGCTACTTCCGCAGGGAATTAAGAACTTTTAAAAAATGAGCGGAAGACCGGGCTCGAACCGGCCACCCCGACCTTGGCAAGGTCGTGCTCTACCAAATGAGCTACTTCCGCAGGGAATTAAGAACTTTTAAAAAATGAGCGGAAGACCGGGCTCGAACCGGCCACCCCGACCTTGGCAAGGTCGTGCTCTACCAAATGAGCTACTTCCGCAGGGAATTAAGAACTTTTAAAAATGAGCGGAAGACCGGGCTCGAACCGGCCACCCCAACCTTGGCAAGGTTGTGCTCTACCAAATGAGCTACTTCCGCTTATAATATTTTGATTTTAAGAACTTCCCAACTTATTGACAATCTTTCGATTGTGTTGCCTACAGGCGTTTTTGTTGGGATTGCAAAGATAGGGAACGGACTGAAAACACAAAATTCTTTTTAAAACTTTTCAAAAATATTTTTCAGTCAATCTACCAAAACACAGTACTATTAAGGATTTCAAAGATAGGACTTTGTAATAATTTCTATTTATAAGCTACGTTAACCTCCTGTTTTGCTGGCTTTTTTGCCTTTTTCTTCTTGTTCCACCAAACATAAAAACCTGTAATTGGCAGAGAGGTACAGATTAAACTAACAATAAAAGCAATAATTTTTCCCGGTAATCCACCAATTGCACCCACATGAATATCGTAATTCATGTCTATCAGTTTCTCACCTCTGTTTTTATGGCTATCATTTCTTCTACCTAATAAAGCACCGTTATACCGATCGAATTGTAATTCATCTGTTCCATAATAGACTTCCTTGCCGTAATATCCCGTAATCCTGTTCACCCCTGTTGGCGCAGTAGTAGGATAAACGGCTATTCGTTGTGCATCTACCAGAATAGTTTTAGATTTTGCGTATGCGACATCCAGTGGATTTGCCTCATTATCAGTACTTTCAATAGGTTTGGATTCAGTAACAGGCACTACCGGGGCCTGAGTTGTACCAGAAGCAGCAACATAAACGGTTGCCTGAAACCATTTAAATGCCCAAACCATACCTGTTAGGGCAATTACCAGGGCAATAAGTAAGCTATAAAAGCCCAATACGTTATGCAGATCGTAATTTACCCGTTTGAAACTGGCTTTCCATTTAATCTTAAAACTTTGCTCCCGGGTGGTTTTATTCCACTTTTTAGGCCACCACATTATGAGTCCGGTTATCAGCAAGATCACAAAGATGAAAGTACTCCAGCCTACAATAGGCTGACCATAAGCAGTATTCAATAACAGGCTCCAGTGAAGATATTTTACGATTGAGAAGAAGTTATGCTTATAATCGATATACCCTGTTACAGCTCCGGTATAAGGGTTAATTAATACAGATTCGTAGTGTTCAACAGTTCCAAAATAGGTAAGGGCAGTATCATTTCCCTTATAGCTCATAAACTCCCAGGCTTTATCAGGAGCGGGATACGTAGTAATATAAAAAACAGGTTTTTCTGGGCCTAAAGCAGCTTGAGCAGCTTGTTGCAACTTACTCAGTGGCAAAACAGCCTTACTTTCCGGGGTAACATACAGGCTCTTACGGTAGTAAACATCATTTATTTCCTTTTGGAATACGAATAAACAACCCGTAAGACTTATTATAATTACAATAAGTCCTGATGCTAATCCTAACCAGAGGTGGGTTTTATCCACAATTAGCCGGAAGAGCGATTTACCTTTCTTTTTCTGAACAAGATCCTTTTTATTATACATGGCCCGAGCACTAAATAGCCATCAAATTTCTTATATAACAACAAAAAGGGGGAATCGGATCAGGAAAATCATTTACGCGATAGGGAAATAAAAAACCTCCTGCCGGTAAACCGGAGGAGGCTGGATAATTATGTTGAGTAAAAACTTACTTGTATTTAGGATTATACAGTGTGCTTTCTGGTACTTTTACGTCAGGTTTGCCTTGATATCTGTGTTTGTAAAGATTATAGCAACCACCTAACATGAAAGTTACGATACAAAACAATTGCACATAAAACATCCAGCGAGAGCGGGAAACCTTATCTAAGGTGATATCTTTAGTATTTTCTACTGTATTCTGTTCCATAATCAGTTTATTTCCGGTGCAAACCTACACAATATTTTGAAATTTTAGAATTTTTCATGCCTTGATTTCAATTGTTTAAGGATGAAAAATATTTATGTCGAAGGAAATAATAGCGCCAGATCATAATTCCATGGAATACTCCGGTCATTTTCATCAATTTCACTTCCGGCAAATGATCATTTCGTACATAGGTTTTACGCCAGCGGTAATAGTCTTTATACGCCCTGTAAATAGCTGCTGTATCTTTAGGTTTCCCGGCCACCAGGCTTTTAACTCCGGCTAAAATATCGAGAAAGAAACGCTGTACCAATACAATCCACCGGTCTTCGCTATGCAGATTTTTCCAGAGCATCATCAGGTTATTCCTGAAATTCAGGTAAAGTTTGCGGGGATTTCCTTGCGGCAAACTCCCTCCTCCAACGTGGTATACTACAGAATCCGGGCAGTAACAGATACGGTATCCGGCTCTTTTAAGGCGCCAGCAGAGGTCAACTTCCTCCATATGAGCAAAGAAGTTGCTATCGAATCCGCCTACTTCATGGAAACCGGAAGATTTAATAAATAAGGCAGCACCGGTAGCCCAGAAGATATCCTGTACATCATCATATTGCCCATGATCTTTTTCAACAGTGTACAATATTCTTCCCCGGCAGAAGGTATATCCTAAAATATCCATCCAGCCGCCGGCAGCACCAGCATATTCAAATTCATCCCGTTGTTTGTAAGCCCTGAGTTTAGGTTGACAAGCCACAATCTTTGGGTCTTGCTGCATTAGGCTTATTACAGGTTCTATCCATCCGGGTTCTACTTCCACGTCCTGATTGAGCAGCACATAAGTATCTGCCTCCACGTGTTGAAGGGCATCGTTATACCCACCTGCAAAACCATCGTTGGTTGGATTTCTGACAATCCTGATCTGGGGGTAATGTTGTTCTACAAAAGCTACGCTGTCGTCTGTTGAGGCATTGTCTGCCAATACTATCTGCAAGTTGGGATAGGTAGATCCGCATACAGAAGGCAGAAACTTTTCCAGGAAGGATTTTCCATTCCAATTTAAGATAACAACTGCTACTGATGGCAATACGGGCAACTGAAATTACGTTTATGCGTGAACAATTCAATTAGAGATGCAAATATGCAACAAAGGATGTTAATATTATGCAACTATTACAGAATCAGAAAAGCATAATATCGCTTATATTACATGTATGTTTAAACAGTATATCGGATGGAGATTTGTATTGGCAACGATTGCCGTACTAATCATTGGCACAACTATATGGTTTGTCAGTAATCTATCCAGGAAGATTCAGGAGGAAGAGAGGAAGAAGGTGGCCACCTGGGTGGAGGCAAACCGGGAGCTGTTACAAACAGATTCAGATGTCAACCTAAATCTGGCGGTGGATATTGTTACCAACAATACAACCATTCCACTTATTCTGACAGATGAAGCAGGCAAAATACTTGATAGCAGAAATCTGGATAGTACCCGTATAGCACGGGAACCTCATTATCTGGAAGAGCAGCTTAAGACCTTCAAAAAGCAGCATCCCCCCTTTATAATGGAGGTAGATGCCCGGCAAAATCTCTACAACTATATTTATTATGGTGATTCACTGATCCTGCGTCAGATCAGGTATTATCCTTACATCCAGTTAATAGTGGTAGCCCTGTTTATTGGGTTGGTATTATTTGCCTTGTCGAGCACCAACAGGGCTACTCAAAACCAGGTATGGGTAGGCTTGGCAAAAGAAACGGCACACCAGCTGGGAACTCCTTTATCGTCAATGGAGGCCTGGTTGGAGATACTGAAAGACAATGAGTCTAATGCAACAATAGTAAGTGAACTTTCCAAGGATGTAGACCGACTAAAGCTGATTACAGAACGTTTTTCAAAAATTGGTAGTGTACCTCAACTGGAAGAAGTGGATATAGTGGCCCAGGTCAATAATATGGTGGCTTATATACGTAAAAGAGCCCCTCAAAAGGTTACTATAACCTCTACTTGCAAGGAAGAAGAGCTTACAGCAATGATATCCCCACCGTTGTTCGACTGGGTGGTTGAAAATCTTCTCAAGAATGCGCTGGATGCAATGGAAGGGAAGGGAAAAATAGAGGTAAGTATCGAGAATCACCCTACTTATGTGACAATAGATATAGCGGATACCGGGAAAGGAATTCCGAAAATGAACTTCGAAAAAGTATTTAAACCAGGGTTCAGTACGAAAAAAAGAGGATGGGGATTAGGATTATCCCTGGCCCGGCGAATTATCGAAGAATATCATCGCGGGCGCTTATATGTAAAGTCGTCTGAGCTTAATAAAGGCACTGTTTTTCGGATTTTGTTAAGAAAATAGATAAATAAATTTGCTTATTTTAAAAAAGCGCTTATTTTTGCACCCCATTCT
Source organism: Chitinophaga silvatica (assembly GCF_003419895.1). GTDB lineage: Bacteria > Bacteroidota > Bacteroidia > Chitinophagales > Chitinophagaceae > Chitinophaga > Chitinophaga silvatica. Next base: position 139,225 of record NZ_QPMM01000012.1, read on the forward strand.
ACCAGATGCGAAGATGGCGAAATTGGTAGACGCGCTACTTTGAGGTGGTAGTGCCTGAAAGGGCTTGGGAGTTCGAATCTCCTTCTTCGCACAACAGAAAGACTTGCAATACTGCAAGTCTTTTTTGTTTATATACAGGATAATTTTTTTTAGATATTTAAAATTTGATTTAGTTAATACTTCTACCTCTTTATATTCCCCCTTGCTCACAATATGTTTAAAGGATAACCGAGCAATTAATTTTCAATTTCATTAATAATTTCTGATCAAACTCTCCTAAATAGGAATGTGTTTTAATATACAGATCCGAATCGTTCTGTAATAACTATACCGTCGACAAAAAATTTTCATCGAAAAGTTAAACGACGATATTATTAAAGTACTGGAAAGTTAGAAAGACCGGCAATACAGGCCTTTCTTACATTTAGGTAAATGTTTTACTCTATAATTCTTCCTTTCAATTAAAGAATAAAATCTTTATTTATTGTTCAAATAAAAGACCTGCAAGAATACAGGTCTTGTTTAAATTGATCCAAATGTTTAACTCAAAAATTCTTCCTTTCAATTAAGAAAGAAAATATTTATTCATTGTCCAAATAAAAGACCTGCAGGAATACAGGTCTTGTTTGCATTCATCCAAATGTTTAACTCGAAAATTCTTCTCTTCAATTAAATAAGAAAATCTTTATTCATTGTTCTAATAAAAGACCTGCAGGAATACAGGTCTTGTTTAAATTCATCCAAATGTTTAACTCGAAAACTCTTCACTTCAATTAAGAAAGAAAATCTTTATTCATTGTTCTAATAAAAGACCTGCAGGAATACAGGTCTTGTTTAAATTCATCCAAATGTTTAACTCGAAAACTCTTCACTTCAATTAAGAAAGAAAATCTTTATTCATTGTTCTAATAAAAGACCTGCAGGAATACAGGTCTTGTTTAAATTCATCCAAATGTTTAACTCGAAAACTCTTCACTTCAATTAAGAAAGAAAATCTTTATTCATTGTTCTAATAAAAGACCTGCAGGAATACAGGTCTTGTTTAAATTCATCCAAATGTTTAACTCGAAAATTCTTCTTTTCAATTAAGAAAGAAAATCTTTATTCATTGTTCTAATAAAAGACCTGCAGGAATACAGGTCTTGTTTACATTCATCCAAATGTTTAACTCGAAAACTCTTCTTTTCAATTAAATAAGAAAATCTTTATTCATTGTTCTAATAAAAGACCTGCAGGAATACAGGTCTTGTTTAAATTCATCCATTGGCTCTTCTTAGTAACTAAGAAGAAAATCTTTATTCAAAGGAAAGTTCCCACAGGAATACAACTCTTATTTATATCCACCTATTGGTTCTTCCTATTAACTAAGAAGAAAATCTTTATTCATTATTCAAAGGAAAGGCCGCACAGGAATACAACTCTTGTTTATATCCTTTAAATAAAAAAATGGGGAATACTAGTCCTTAATTTTTATCTCAATGATTAATCTTTATAATCTTCCTATTAACTAAGAAGTAAGCCTTCATTTATTTTTCAAATGAAAGTCCTGCAAGAATACAGGTCTTGTTTAAATTTGTCCATTGGTTCTTCTTCCTAACCTGAAGAAGAAAGCCATTTTTCTTAAACTAAAATAGAAGACTTGTAAGAATACAGGTCTTAATGCTTAACCCTAAATTTCACTATATGAACATTAGAAAAAAATTACTCATTGGTATCTGTACTTTGAGACCTGAAGTTTTTCAGGAGTACTGATTTATTGCCTGGCTGCCTCCATATCCTGCCTCTAATCCATCTGCTCACAATAGCATAATGTGGAGATATCGACATCAGAACAATTGATTCTGATTTTCTCAAATCTCTCTCCATATCGTTCTTTAAAAAAAGCAATAAGGGTATGGAGGTACTCTAATGCTTTCTTTAAGTGACTACTATGAATACAATATGCAATTGAAGAAGTACTATTTGCATTTCGTTCATTTACAAGATATCTGCTTCTACGAGATAAGCGTTGTAACTTTTTGTAAGCAAATAAAACGTGACCAGGAATAGATGCTTCAACTTCAGGCTGGTTCAGGATTGTCATCACATCATAATGCGTTCTAATTTGTAATTCATGTAATGACAGATGTGCGTTAACTAAGTGTACAGCGACATAATAACAGGTTGTTACTTCCCAATCATAATACTGATTTGTACGGTTGTTTACAAACTCTAAAAACTTCAGGTTCTTCCTTGACTGATGTATATGATCACTGTATTCTGGCATAAACATCAATTTTGAATATTTGAACCGAATATGATAAAATCCTTGGGAAATCTGATATTGTCCCTCTCTTCAAAATACATCGACGAAAAATGGCAATCCAAGCCATAATACTTTTTAGCGGCTTGAGTTTCCAATCTGATCAACTGATCAACAACTTCATCAGCATCATCAATGGTTATTATCCAAACCTCAACATCTACATGCCTGGTACAAAAACCTAACTCAATGTCGAGCTTTTCATCAACCAATAAACAAATAAAATCAAATATCATTTTTTGAACAAAGTACTTATGGCTGTTTAAACAATCCATAAACGCCCGCTCCTCCTCCAACGCCGATTCTATCCGCTCATAATGATAAATCCGATCTCTTATCTCTTCTAATTTAGACCTGGTTAAACTTCGGATAGTGTTACCAGTAATAAATTCTTCAAACCAAAAATCAAGCAACATTTTGTTATCATTCTCAATTATCATATTCACAATTTTTGTGGGTTAACTAACGATTACAAAAATAATTCAACCGCTCTTTACTTCCTCATTCATTTTTTTCTTGAGAATGAACGAATCATTTAACAATTATCTAATCTTCTCTTAATGCTGCTCTAACAATTTACCTGCACCTTAGTATTGTCGCAGAACCCCCAAATACTATTGTTTGTATCCACCTATGAAGAGGAAGCCTGGTGCTTCCTTTTTTATTACCTCATCCAAAACCTTATCTTTACACCACATTAATATACATTATGGGTACATCAATTACCTGTCCGGGTTGCAGACACCAGTTTGTCATGGAGGATGCATTTGCCGCCGATATTGAAAAAGACATGCGCTCCAAAATGGAGGGTGAATGGAAAAAGAGACTAAAAACCTTACAGGAAGAAAAAGACACCTTACTTTCTGAAAAGAATCGTATACAACAGGAACGCCTCCAGTTAGATGCCCAACGTCTGCATCAGGAGGAAGAAGTAACAAAGCGCCTTCAATCTGAAAAGAAACAAATGCGCGAAACAATGGAAGAAGAACTCCGGAAATCCATTGCTGCCGATCTAAATAGCCAGATCGCCATTCTCCAGGAAACAAACCTGGAACAAGCCAATAAACTCAAAGACGCCAGACAACAGGAATTAGAGTTCCTCAGAAAAGAACAGGCCCTGAAAGATAAAGAACAGGAACTTGAAATTTCCGTTCAAAAACAAGTGCTGCAAGCAAGAGAAGAATTAAGCGAGAAAATCAGGCTGGAAGAAGGAGAACGCAACCGGATTAAAGACACTGAACATCAGTTGCGCCTGCGTGAACTGGAAAAACAACTCGAAGATCAGCGCAAGTTAGCTGAAGAAATGAAACGCAAAGCCGAACAAGGCTCCATGCAACTGCAAGGCGAAGCCCAGGAATTAATCCTCGAGGAAATACTCCGCAGCCACTTTCCTTTCGATGAAGTAATCCCCGTTGGTAAAGGCATTAAAGGTGCCGACTGTGTTCAACATATCAGAAATCAGTATGGCCAGGATTGTGGGAAAATCATCTACGAAAGTAAACGCACCAAGGAATTTACCAAAGACTGGGTAGAAAAACTAAAAGCTGATATGCGTGCACAGGGCATCGATGTAGCTATCCTCGTTACCCAAACCATGCCGAGGGATATGGAAAGATTTGGTGAGAAAGAAGGCGTGTGGATCTGCACCTTTGCTGAAGTAAAATCCCTAGCTTATGTATTGCGCGATGGAATCATTAAAATTTCAACCAAGCTACGCAGCCAGGAAAACAAAGGAGATAAAATGCATATGCTCTATGAATACCTGACCAGCGGCGAGTTTGCAGAGCAATGGAAAGCCATCAGAGAAGGTTTTATGGCAATGAAATTATCTATTCAACGCGAACGCGATGCTATGGAAAAACTTTGGAAAGCCCGCGAAAAACAACTGGAAAAAGTATTGCTCAATACCGCTCACATCAAAGGCTCTATTGAAGGGATTGCCGGCAACGATTCGGTAGATCTGCAACTATTGGAAGATGCCGCAGACGAACTCTTAGACTAGACTCATGCGTAGCCGGATTAGTCTGGCTACGCATGCATATTATTAGTCCATTTATGACCCGATTAACGTATGTTTTATAAAATTTGTTTGTTAATAACTGTAACTCCGTACGCTATACTACTTTAAGATTTCATTAACACTACTATGGTAAACTTAATGTAACAATCACCTATCTAATACGTTAAAGAAGTAATAAAAATTCACCAAAACATTTGTAAGGAACCCAATCTTTTTTGAGTTCATGATCACCAACCTTTGAGGTCGTAACTATAATTTTTAATTAATACGATAGGATATGAAAAGAACATTGTTTTTACTCAGTGCCGTTGCCGTTGTGGTAACGATGGTTTCGTTTAGCAGTTGCCGTAAGGACCCATTAGATAATATGAGCAATGAAGAGTCCAGGATTTACATAACGAACCACGATAAGGCTGCCAATTTTTCCTCTTATTCCACCTTTAGCATTGTAGATTCGGTTGTAGTACTTTCCAATAGAAGCGACAGTGCTGTAAAGGCGCTTACAGATTACGACAAGAAGCTGATTGCTTCCGTATCTGCTGCCATGCAGGGAAGAGGTTATACATTGGTTAATAAATCTGCCAAACCCGATCTGGCGATAAACCTTACACGTATAGATAATTCCTATTCTTCCGTTTCCTGGAACCCAGGTTGGTGGGGTGGCTGGGGCTATTGGGATCCTGGATACTGGGGATTTCCTGGCGGCGGATGGTACTGGCCTCCATACTATACCGTATACCGCGTGAATGAACGTCAGGTAGCCATAGACTTATTTGATCTGAAAAATGCCACCAGTAACAAACAGCAAATCACAGCCATCTGGAATTCACTCTGGCGTGGTACAGGCGTGTGGAATATCGATAATATCGATAGCATGGTTCAGGCCTCATTTGATCAATCGCCTTACCTCAAGAAATAATTTTTGTTCGAACTTTTAAATGACAGGAAGATGAAAAAGATTAGAATCTGGATGTTAATATTCGCAGGTTGTTTTGCCACCAAGGCGGTATCTGCACAGTTTCGACCACCATTATCCGTGGATGCAAACTACTCAATTACACAACCGCTCGGCTCCTTAAAAGACTATACGAATAAAACCAGTTTCCGTGGTTGGGGAGCAGGTATTCAATATATGCTAAATGATCAATGGGCAGTAGGTGTACGTTCCGGATACCAGGATTTTTATGAACGCATTCCCAGGGCCGTTTATCATGATCCCCAACAGGGTGATATATCAGCTGTACAAACACGTACCCTGCAGGTAGTTCCAATTCAGGCCACTGTTAGCTATTCGTTTCTTAAACAAGACAAACCCGTTATTCCATATGCCATGGTAGGCATCGGTACAGCTCAGATGAAATATGAAAAATACTGGGGAGAATTTGTTGAAGAAGATAATAGCTGGCGCTTTTTATTGAGCCCTGAAGTTGGGATCAACGTACCTTTTGGGAAAGCCTCTCCATTAATGTTTAATGCAAATGTCAGATACAATTATGCACCATACAATGTGGGAGATATTACCAGCTTTAATACGATACAGGGAAACATAGGATTAAAGCTTCACCTTAATTAATTTCTCCGTATTCTATAAAAAACAAAGGTCGGCATCCGCTTAATCGGTGCCGGCCTTTCTTATTCTTCCATATATTGTTTAAAGTTATTGCTAAAAGCTTCTTTAATCAATCCATCTCCATCCTTATAAATATACATTGCTGCCAACCCATATTCAGGATGTTGTTCTACAAACTGAATTCCTTTCTTCACCCCCATCAGGATTAAGGGATTATCAAATGCATCGGCTGTAAAACAATCTGCAGCGATTACTGTAACGCTGATAATATTGTTATGTAATGCTATACCAGTCTGAGGATTGATGGTATGAGCGAATCTGGTTTTGCCCTGGTCGAAAAACCTGCGGTAATTTCCACTGGTAGCAATACCCTTGTCTGGCAGCCTTACTAAACCCTGTATCGGCTCGTAGGTAGTATCGCCAGGTGAGGGCCTTTCAATTCCTATACTCCAGGTTTTGTGCTGTACATTATAACCCTTAGCACATAATTCTCCCCCTACATCAACCAAATAATTTTCTATTCCCAGTTGGCCAAGATAACGACCTAATACATCAACAGTATACCCCTGCGCAATGCCATTACAATCGATCCTCACATTCTTCTTAGTTGTAACCAGTTTATTGCCCGTTATTTTAAGATAACGGGAACCTGTATGCGCCAAAGCATAATTGATACTATCTTTTGGTGGTATTCCCTTAAACGTTGGCTTATGAACACCAAATCCCCATAAATACACTAACGGTTCTACTGTAATATCAAACAACCCTTTCGTTGCTCTGTTGGCAAATAAGGCTTTTTCTACTACTATTTTCATATGCTCATCCATTTCTATTTCACCGCTATTATTGAAGCGGTTAATAGCAGAACCCGGAAGGTAGAGCGATAAAGATTCGTCTATTACATTGAAAATTGAATCAATGGAATGTTGAATATTTGTAGTATCGGCAGATAAATATTTGATAATATAATAAGTGCCTTGTGCTTTCCCTTCATAAGCCATCAACTTACTTTTAGGTTGCTGTGCATAAGTTGTCAGGCTCAATAATAGTAAGCCACTTAAGAGTATTTTTTTCATTCACTAACGTCGTTAAACCAATTTATTTAAATGCATCCAATCCGGTTACATCCATACCCGTTATTAACAGATGTATTTCATGTGTACCTTCATAGGTCATCACACTTTCCAGATTCATCATGTGGCGCATAACCGGAAATTCACCTGTGATTCCCATACCTCCTAATATTGTTCTGGCATTTCTTGCAATATTAGCTGCTATTTCACAGGAATTTCTTTTGGCCATAGATATTTGAGCAGGAGTCGCTTTTCCTTCATTTTTCAGCACTCCAAGGCGCCAATTTAATAATTGTGCCTTAGTTATTTCAGTAATCATTTCAGCTAATTTCTTCTGGGTAAGCTGAAAACCACCAATCGGACGATCGAATTGTATTCTTTCCTTGGAATACCGCAATGCTGTATCGTAACAATCCATTGCCGCTCCAATCACTCCCCAGGCTATGCCATAGCGGGCAGAAGACAGGCAGCTCAACGGCCCCTTCAATCCTTTCGCAAGTGGTAATATATTTTCTTTAGGCACCTTAACGTTATCAAATACTAATTCTCCGGTTGCACTGGCCCGAAGGCTCCATTTACCTTTAGTTTCCGGTGTAGTGAAACCTTCCATTCCTCTTTCTACAATCAATCCTCTTATTATTCCTTCCTCATCCTTTGCCCAAACAACGGCAATATCTGCAAAAGGGGCATTAGAGATCCACATCTTGGCCCCGTTGAGAATTACATGATCACCTGCATCTTTAAAATGGGTGATCATCCCAGCCGGATTAGAACCATGATCGGGCTCAGTAAGTCCAAAGCACCCCATCATTTCTCCTGTTGCCAGCTTAGGCAAATATTTTTTCTTCTGTGCTTCACTACCAAACGAATAAATTGGAAACATTACCAATGATCCCTGAACGGAAGCGGTTGAACGAATTCCACTATCTCCCCTTTCCAATTCCTGCATCATTAATCCATAAGCAATATGATCCATTCCTCCACCGCCATACTCAGCCGGAATAGTAGGACCAAAACATCCCAGTTCGCCCAGCCCTTTCAAAATATGTGACGGGAATGCAGCACGTTGACAATAATCTTCAATAATTGGGGAGATTTCTTTTTTAACCCATTGACGTACGGAATTGCGTACCATCAGGTGTTCTTCGTTTAATAAATCATCTACAGCGAAATAATCAGGTGATTGAAACAGATCTTGTTGCATGGAATTTCGGGTTTAGTACTCAATATAAGAAATTAGCGAATATGCACCATAATTAACGAGATGATCAATTTGGATGATTAAACTTTTACGTAACTTCCCCCTACCAAAATTCGAGAGCAATGGCAAGTAAAATAATTCCTGCCTTGATGCTATTGGGATTTGTAATAATTGTTATGTTTACTTTTCACACTACCCCAATCAAATCAATAGCTTCAAGCATAGGCTCCGGCACTTTCAGTTCTATTTCTCCTACCCTCAGATTAAAACAATACTGGATGGTATTTTTCAAAAAAGGACCTGCATACCAAAACGGACGATCGGATAGTTTACAACAGGCGCATATCAGAAACATTGAACAACTGGTGAAAGTTGGCAAATTAGTAGTTGCCGGACCTTTCACGGATGATGGAGAATTAAGAGGGATTTTTATTATGGACTGTAAGGATAGTACAGAAGTTATTTCACTTGTAAGTAAGGATCCTGCTGTTATTATGGGTAAATTAACTTTTGAAATCAAACCCTGGTTAACCAATGGTATAGGGCAGTAGCTCGCGTTGCTCGCTTGTTTCTCGCAGAGAGGCATAAGAAGCAAAGAGGCATAAGGATTGAAGCGAATATTTTTAAGAATTGCTGATAAGTTCCAATCATTAACAGGAATTTATCAGTAGTCCTTAAAAATATTCGCTTCAATCCTTATGCCTCTTTGCTTCTTATGCCTCTCTGCGAGAAACAAGCGAGCTACGCGAGCTATACTACAGCCGTAGCCATCTTACGCAAATAGATAGCCATTTCCTGTTGATATGTTAATGCTACATTTCGTGCATCAATAGCAAAATCTTCTCCGTTGCCGGCATAGATTATAGCTCTGCTGGCATTCACCAGTAAGCCACAATCCTTATTCATAGCCTGTGTTGAAATATCTTCAAGGCTGCCACCCTGAGCACCTACTCCTGGAACCAGGAAGAAATGATCAGGTACAAGTTTACGTATATGCCCTAACTGTGAAGATTGTGTTGCACCAACAACAAACATCATATTTTCAGGAGTACCCCATTGTACACCGGCTTTCAATACCTTTTCGAAAAGAAATTCATTTCCGGTTTCAAGCAGTTGAAAGTCCTTACTTCCTTCGTTTGATGTCAGCCCTAACATAATTGCCCATTTTTCCGGGAATTGCAGAAAAGGCTCAACACTGTCTTTACCCATATAAGGTGCAACAGTTACAGAGTCGAATTTATACGTTTCAAAAAACGTTTTGGCATACTGTGTAGAAGTATTGCCAATATCTCCTCTCTTTGCGTCCGCAATTGTGAAAATACCGGAAGGGATATATTCAACTGTTCGTTGTAAACTTTCCCAGCCTCTTATTCCCATGCATTCATAAAATGCAGTATTGATCTTATATGCAACACAAAGATCTTTTGTGGCATCAATGATTGCTTTGTTAAAAGCAAATACCGGGTCGGCGTGTGAAAGCAGGTGCTTTGGAATCTTCTGTATATCTGTATCTAAACCTACACACAGATATGACTGTTTTTCCTTAATAAGATTCACCAGTTCCTGTCGATTCATAGTCGGTTAATTTGGGGCGCAAAGTTAAGCAAAACTTAAGCATTGACGCTACTTTAAACATATTATGATTACCTGTAATTAATATTCGATCTTTATATATCTAATGCCAGCTGCTATTTTCAGCAATTTTTGACTCTTTATTATGAGGATATAATTAAAGATATTTCATTTTATTATTGGGAGCATCAATCCTAAAAAATAATTTATTGTTGCTTGTCAGTTTTTCTTGCTTCCATTTCTGCCGCAACTTTTAATGCATTCTCATCTCCCGATTTCTTTAAGTGTGATATAACACTATTATAATCAGTGGTATTTTTATTCTGACTAAGTTTATACGTGGCATTTACTTCCTCTACTTCAATTTCAAAGCCTACTATCGCTTTTACATTATTCTGTAAAGTTTTATCATCTATATCTGTAATATGCACAGGCTTTTCTGATGCCGCTTCATATTTTTCCATCAGTGTCCTTAAACCATTAATTACTTCCTCATCTTCCAAAATTCTTATAGCTCCATGTATATGAACCGCCATATAATTCCAGGTAGGAATTTTAGATTTTTCGTACCAGGAGGAAGAAATATAAGAATGCGCACCCGAAAAAATCGCCAGTGCCTTTGCCCGGCTAAAATAATTCCATTGAGGATTCACTTTTGCAATATGCCCTTCCAATACAAATTTACCAGGTGTTTTTTCTTTCAATGTCATTGGTAAATGGGTAGCATGCGGTACTCCTGATTCATCGGTATTAATCAGGATACCAAATCCATTCTCCCTAATAAAATTGGAAATAACCTGCCAATCAGTTTCTTGTGCAAATTTTGGAATATACATAGGGATTTGGGTTAATTATGAAGTAAGTTGGTTACAGGAGAAATAGGAGGCCAACTCCTAAGCTGGCCTCCTATTGTATTAAACTATAATATCTACAATCTTGGTAGGTGCAACGTTAGCATTACGCATGGCAATGCTCCTTGCTGCCGCTCCGGCCATATCCAGGAATGCTTTGCGTGTAATTTTCTCTTCGCCCAACATAACTGGAACTCCGGAGTCTCCACCTTCCCGGATGCTTTGTACTAATGGAATCTGACCCAGGAATGGAATTTCCATTTCTTCTGCCAACTGTTTTCCACCATCTTTACCGAAGATATAATACTTATTCTCAGGTAATTCTGCTGGTGTAAAATAAGCCATATTCTCAACTAAGCCCAGAATTGGTACATTGATAGTTTGACCCATAAACATAGCAATACCCTTTTTAGTATCCGCTAATGCTACATCCTGAGGAGTTGTTACAATTACAGCACCCGTAACCGGCACCGTTTGTACCAATGTCAGGTGAATATCACCGGTTCCCGGAGGCATATCTATAACCAGGTAATCCAAATCGCCCCAATATACATCGGTCAGAAACTGACGCAATGCGCTGCTGGCCATTGGTCCACGCCACACTACAGCATCCCGCTCGTCGATCAGCAACCCGATAGACATTACCTTGATACCGTATTTCTCCATTGGCTGGATCATTCCTTTACCGTTTACATCAACCATTAACGGTCTTTCTCCTCTGAGGCCAAACATAATAGGAACAGACGGGCCATAAATATCAGCATCCATTAATCCCACTTTTGCACCATCCCGACCTAATGCCAGGGCAAGATTTGCTGCAACAGTAGATTTTCCGACTCCTCCCTTCCCGGAAGCTACTACAATGATATTTTTAACCTTCGATAACACTCCTTCGCTACCAGTACGTTTTGTATTAACATTTGCCGTCATGACAACTTCAACTTCCGCCTCTTTACTTACCAGCATGTGAATTGCATTAATACAGGCATTGCGGATCATATCTTTCAGCGGACAAGCCGGAGTGGTGAGTACAACTGTAAATTTCACCTTATTACCGTCGATCTCTATATCTTTCACCATGTTCAGCGTAACCAGATCTTTCCCCAAATCTGGCTCTTCTACGTTGCTCAGGGCCTTTAAAACCTGCTCTTTCGTGATCATAAATTGTTGTTAATTTTGAATCCAGGAAGCAAAGTTAACCCAATTGCCAGTTAATTTTAAATTTCTCTGTGAGGAGAGCCACAACATAGAACACCTTTAATTTTTTTTATATCTTAGGGCCAGCATGCAGCACAAACGATCCTTTATACTGTCACTTTTAATCGGATTCCTATTTCTACCTTTCCTACTGAAAGCGCAAATAGCGGAATTTCGTGATAGTGTTATTCAGATCCAGGGTATTACAATGACTGCGGACAGCCTGAGAGCTGTTCCGGGTGTAAGTATTATGGTAAAAGGCCAGGGCCGTGGAACTATTTCCAACAGATCCGGTATTTTCTCTATCGTAGTTTTAAAAGGAGATACGCTATCTTTTACGGCTATAGGTTTCAAACATAAGAACTATCGCGTACCTCTTGATCTGAAAGGGAATACATTTTCCATGATCCAGTTGATGGTAGAAGATACTACCTACCTCCCGGTTACGGTGATCAAACCTTATCCTTCCAAAGAAGAATTTGAACGGGCATTTGCCAATATGGAAATCCCGGATGATGCATACGAAGTAGCCAGAAAAAATACAAACAACGCTCATCTCAGAGCCCTTGCACGTTATCTGCCAATTGATGGCCGGGAAGGTGTAAATATGTTCCTAAATAAACAGGCCCAAAGCATATACTACGCCGGTCAGCCACCTCCACAAAACATCTTCAATCCTTTTGCCTGGGCACAATTCATACAGGCCTGGAAACGAGGCGACTTTAAGAAAAAAGACGACGCCACCTTCTAGTTTTATCCAATACCAGCCGTTTCATGCACTTAAATCAGTAGCTTTGATACCGGCTTAAAAATCATTACACCATGCAAAAAATTGCGGTAATTGGTGCTGGTACCATGGGAAATGGTATTGCACACGTATTTGCACAGCACGGATATGCTGTAAACCTTATTGATGTTTCCGCTGCCGCTCTCGAAAAGGCTTTACAAACTATCGGTAAAAACCTCGACAGACAAGTAAGCAAAGGCAGTATCACCGAAGCTGTTAAAACTGATACCCTAAAGAATATCACTACCCATACAGATCTTGATCTGGGTGTTAAAACTGTAGATCTGGTTGTAGAAGCTGCAACTGAAAACGTGAACCTGAAACTTAAAATATTCCAGGATCTCGATTTACATGCTCCTGCCAACGCAATTCTGGCTACTAATACTTCTTCAATTTCTATCACTAAAATTGCTGCCGCCACCAAACGCCCTTCACAGGTTATAGGTATGCACTTCATGAACCCTGTACCAGTAATGAAGTTGGTGGAAATCATCAATGGTTATGCTACAGATCAAAAAGTAACAGATGCCATTGTTGAGTTATCCAGGAAACTCGAAAAAGTTCCTTGTGTGGTGAACGATTATCCAGGCTTTATTGCCAATCGCATTCTCATGCCAATGATCAATGAAGCAATTATCTCTTTATTTGAGGGGGTTGCAGGCGTCGAGGAAATTGATACTGTAATGAAATTGGGTATGGCACATCCAATGGGGCCTTTACAATTAGCCGATTTCATTGGACTGGATGTTTGTCTTTCCATTCTTCAGGTATTGCACGAGGGATTTGGTAATCCTAAATATGCTCCATGTCCGTTACTTGTAAACATGGTAACCGCAGGCTATCTTGGAGTTAAGAGCGGTGAAGGATTTTATAAATATACCGCTGGCAGTAAGGATCTTGTTGTTAGCAGTAGGTTTGTTGCTCGCTAAGAAGCGTAAGTATTTTTTAAGTGGCAAAGGGATAGCAGCGAATATTATTAAGAATTATTGATGGTTTCTATTTATATTGAAGCCTATCGAAAGTTCTTAAAAAAATCGCTGCTATCCCTTTGCCACTTAAAAAATACTTAAGCCCCTTTGCGAGCAACCCCAATCTCCAATCCGTAAATATCTTTCAGCTTTATCATACATAGCTCCTCGCTGGCTTTAGGAATTCCTATAACCATTTCACAAAAAAGCTGTAGCTCCTGTGATACCACTGTACAATTAAACTGTTTTACTACCGTCATTACTTCGTTCATAATCGTATAATCAAAGCTTAAGCGATAGTTTGATTCTATGTTTTTTTGAATAACCGGCACCAGTTGCAATACCATAGAAGCACTGAGTTTATAGGCATTGATCAATCCCGGAACCCCTAGTAAGGTGCCACCAAAATATCTTACAACTACAATCAATACATCTGTTAACTGCTTACTATCTATTTGCCCCAATATTGGTTTGCCTGCCGAGCCCGAAGGTTCTCCATCGTCGTTGGCTCTGAATTGAAGTCCATCTGTTCCTAATCTGTAGGCATAACAATGGTGAGTGGCTTTGGGATGTTCTTTTTTTACTTCTCCCAAACAATTCTTTACTTCTTCAACATTTTTTACCGGGAATACAAAAGCAAGAAATTTGCTACCTCTGTCTTTAAACTCTGCTACTGCTGTTTTATCAATTGTAAAATAAACCTCCATCTAAAAAATTTAGGATCATCAGCTTATTGCTGATGATGATAAAAATCGATACGATCTGTATGTACCTGCATTGTGCTGTACAATTTTGCTCCGGTTAAAATCGGAGCAGCAAGGCCATGCGGCAGTGTAACCGTACCAGTTATAATTCGTGATTCATCCCACAATCCGGATGAAATAAACTGTTGCAAAATATAGCTGCCTCCCTCTACCAGTATACTTTGTATTTGACGCTCATAAAGTTTATGAAGCAATTGCGTGAGAAAAGGCTCCTGAAAATCAAGTTTCATTGTTTCTGTAAGCCCGCTGGTGTCCGCATCTTCAGCCGTAATAAAAATGGTAGGAACAGTACCATCCCAGAGGTGATAATGCTTGGGAATTTTCAATACCCTGTCGATCACCAGTCTGATTGGGTCTTTACCGGTCCATAACCTATTAGTTAACCTGGGATTATCCAGAATAGCAGTACGGGTGCCCACTAAAATACCCATTTCCTCACTTCTCCATTTATGCACCAATCTGTCGGTGTAACTATTTGATATTTTAACAGGAGCACCATCCTGGCCTGCAATGAGGCCATTGGTTGATTGCGCCCATTTCAGAATAATATAAGGGCGTTTTTTTTCATGAAATGTAAAGAAGCGGCGATTGATTTCCCTGCATTCTTTCTCCAGTATGCCTGTATGAACCTTAATTCCCGCTTTTTCAAGTTTCTCTATTCCTTTACCAGCAACGGCTGAGAAGGAATCCACACATCCTATCACTACTTCCTTGATACCCTGAGCAACGATAAGATCTGCACAAGGAGGTGTTTTACCATGATGTGCGCAGGGTTCCAGGCTAACATACATGGTAGCTAAGGGAATCAATGTTTTATCGTTTTCCGATACACTATGAACACAATTTACCTCAGCGTGGGCCTGGCCATATTGTTGGTGATAACCCTCGCCTATAATACGCCCCTGGTGTACCAGTACTGCACCGACCATAGGATTGGGAGCTACAGCTCCTGCTCCCATTGCGGCCAGCTCCAGACAACGGTGCATAAAAATTTCGTTGATAGTAGTATTCATAATCGGTTCCTAAATAATAACTTTGCAAAAGTATCGTTTTTAACACTGGAAAATGCGATTACCCCAATTCGCAATTTCCTGATTTACATTCCTTAAACTTAAAATATTGACAATACAAACCGCCTTTACCTATCTAACTGGCGCTATCAGTGATTTATACGAAGAGAGAGAAGCAGTTAATATAGCTCATATTGTCATGGAATCATTGACGGGAATGAGCAAATTGGATCGTATGGTAAATAAGACTCAAATATTGACCACAGATCAGAACCAGCGCCTAAAATCTGCCATAGAAGCCCTTTTACGTAAAGAACCAGTACAATACATTATAGGTAGTACCTGGTTTTATGGGATGGAATTTATTGTTAATAACCAGGTGCTGATACCACGACCCGAAACCGAAGAATTGGTTGAATGGATCGTACAGGATTCGGGAAGCCGGCATCAACTTAAGATACTGGATATAGGTACTGGTAGCGGGGCTATACCTCTGGCATTGAAAAAAATGCTGCCCGATGCAGTGGTTTCAGCGATTGATGTGAGTAAAGGTGCATTGGAAGTAGCCGTAAAGAACGCTGAAAAATTGAAATTAAATGTTCATTTTATGGAAATGGATGCTTTGAACCCTACTGCCATGGCCATGTTACCAAATCTCGACGTCATTGTAAGCAATCCTCCATATATCACGCAGAGTGAAAAAACAGGCATGCAGCAACAGGTACTTTCTTACGAACCTTCCCTGGCGCTTTTTGTTCCGGATACCGATCCATTGCTATTTTACAGGCACATTGCCCAGTTGGCCCAACAGAAACTGAATGCAAACGGTGCTTTGTATTTTGAGATAAATGAAGCCCTGGGTAAGGAAGTAGTGGCATTACTGGAGAGCCTTGATTTTCAGAACATTATACTAAAGCAGGATATGTTCGGAAAAGACAGGATGGTAAAAGGGGTTATTAGTTAAATAAAAAAGCAGCAGGAATACCTGCTGCCTATATTTAATTATAACGTTTGATATTACTTTCTGGCAGTGGCCAGTACTACTTTGGCCCCAATTTCTCTGGCAACTTCCATAACACTCACTACATCTTCTACCGGAACGCTTTTTTCGGCATTGATTACGATAGTAGGATCTACTTTTTCATTGGCAACAGAAGGAGCCAATGCCTGTTTGAGGTTATCGAAAGGTATTTTATTAGTGCCTACAAAAAACTCGCGCTTTTCGTTTATACTTACCACCACTGTTTGTTTAGCTTTAGTATTGCTCGTTGCTTTAGGGAGCATCAGCTTAATAACATTAGGATTGGCCAGCGTAGAAACAATCAGAAAGAACAACAGCAAAATGAAGAGGATATCATTCAGTGCTGAGTTATGCATTTCCACATTTTTCCTATTTCGACTTCGTAGATTCATAGCTGGATTGTTTAACGGGTTGGTTCCTGCAAAATATCAATAAACTCTGACGATGCTGTTTCCATCTTATTCACCACCTTATCTATCTGGGCATTCAGATAACTATAGCCAATAAACGCCACAATACCGATAATCAGACCAGTAGCTGAAGTGACCATTTTTACATAAATACCGCCAGCAATTGTACCCAGCGTAATATCTGAAGTGATGGAGATATTAAAAAAGGTTTGAATCATACCTGCGATGGTACCCAAAAACCCGAACATAGGGGCAATACCCGCAATGATAGAGAGGATAACAAGATTTTTCTCCATTCGGTAAACTTCCAGTTTACCAACATTCTCCATTGATTTTTCAATATTTTCAATAGGCTTGCCAATACGTTGAATACCTTTTTCAATCATTCGTGCAATGGGGCCATAAGTATTTTTGGCTAAAGAGCGGGCAGACTGGATATTACCAGAGGTAATCTGATCCCGGATCATTGCCATAAAGTTATCAGGTAACTTACCGGCTTTAGAGATGGTAATGGCTCTTTCTACAAATACGTATACTGCTATTAACGAAAGGACTCCCAGAGGAATCATTAACACCCCACCATTCTTGAGCATGTCTATCAGGTGAATTTGCTGAGGAGGTGAAGCTACTATTCCTTGCGCTACAGTGTCGGCCTTCGGAAGTAATAAAGAGTCTTGTATTTGAGTAATAAAACCTAACAACATGAACTATATTTTAACGGGTGCATAAGTAGAATACTAATAAAACGCTTAAAGTAGTAAAATATTTGTTGATTTTGGAATTTATGGATTGATGGAAAGGTAGGCTGATCAACGTTCTGTAATATTCAACAGCGGCATTGATCCACCCACTTTCCTTCTCTCTTTGTTGGTTCCTAACCTATATTTTGCTATTGTTGGCTCTTCTCCTCCCAAACTTGTGCCAAGTATACAATTGTTTGCACTGCTTTTTGCATATCCTGTATACTTACATACTCATGTTTGCCATGCAAGGCCATTTCACCGGTAAAAATATTCGGACATGGCAATCCCATAAATGATAGACGCGAACCATCTGTTCCCCCTCTAATGCTCATTTTTAATGGTTGCAAACCCGCTCTCTTTATAGCTTCTGCGGCGTATGCCGTAACTTCAGGATGATTTACCAGCACTTCTTTCATATTCCGATATTGAGAAGTGACCTTCAAGGTAGCACGGGCACCAGGATGTTGAGCCGTTACTTTATCCATAATATTTCGGAGGAAACTTTCGTGCGATTCGAGACTACTGGTTTCAAAATCACGGATAATAAAATCAATTTCCGCTTTCTCTACAGTACCCTGCATTCTGACAGGATGAATAAATCCTTCCCTGTCTTCAGTTGTTTCGGGCGACATGCTATCTTTTGGCAACGCATCTACGATGGCAGAAGCCACCTTTATTGCACTTACCAGCTTATCTTTAGCAGAACCCGGATGAGCGCTTACTCCGTAAACAGTGATTTTAGCTCCATCGGCCGAAAAGTTCTCATCTTCCAATGATCCGGCTTCTCCCCCATCCATTGTATATCCAAAGCTTGCTCCCAGTTTCTGAATATTTACTTTATCGACCCCTCTTCCGATTTCTTCATCCGGAGTAAACAGAATTCTGATTGCGCCATGCTTAATTTCAGGATGCTGCATCAGATAATTTGCTGCATCCATAATTTCAGCTACCCCGGCTTTATCATCTGCTCCCAGCAAGGTAGTACCGCTGGCAGTGATAATATCATCACCTTTTTTCTCTAATAAATATGGATGCTCTTTCGGGCTTATAATAATCGTTTCATCATCTGGCAACACAATATCTCCTCCGTCATAACTCCGATGAACAATAGGTTTAACACCTGTACCACTTGAATCTGAAGAAGTATCTACGTGAGAACAAAAACAAATAACAGGAACATTTTTGCTGGTATTCGAAGGAATAGTAGCATAAACATATCCGTGTTCGTCGAGCTCCGCATCTTCTATACCCATTTCCTTCAGTTCTTTTACCAGCAAACGGGAAAGGTCTTTCTGTTTCTCTGTGCTGGGAAATGTAGTACTGAGGGGATCAGACTGCGTGTCTATCTTAGCATAACGCATAAAGCGTTCATCAACTGTATAAGCGTATTTAGTAAACATATTGCAAACCTAAGGAAAAACACATTATGGCCTTTCCGTGAATTTTTCCGTTTCTGAGGAGATAAACAGGAGTTAAATAGAATAAATTCCTTTAATATTCATCAATTTAGAATAAAAAACCAAATTTATATCCATTAACATAACAAACAAATTAAAATTATAGGTTTGCTTCGAATAAACAACTTCATTAATCAGGTTTTGGAACGACTGAATGCAATGATTACTACCCATAGCAATTATAATGAGTGATTTTGGAGAGATGTGCGATACATAACTGCGCATCTGCTCCAAAATTCCTACATTTACGCATGCCATGTCATGAAACCATAACTTGTCCTCGCTGTCAAAGCCTGTTCGAATGTCGGGTAGGCACCATTCTACGGTGTCAGTGCCAGGAGGTTGTATTGTCGGAAGAAGAATTAGAGTACATCCGTCAGGAGTTTAGTGGTTGTTTATGTGCAGATTGTTTACGCGAGTTGAAGACTGCTTTTAAGAAGTCTGACTCCTCATCAAAATAAAGTTATGGCTTACGAACAACAGATTGCAGATTCAGTGACAAGGATCTTTAAAGCCGTATTTCCAAGTACGGTGAATCACTATGATACATTATTTGGCGGTACTGCCATGGCACTTATGGACGAAGTAGCCTTTATTACAGCTACCAGGTTTACCAGAATGAGAACAGTAACTGTATCATCAGACCGGATCGATTTTAAAATGCCAATTCCTCATGGCACAATTGTAGAATTAGTGGGAGAAGTGATTCATGTAGGTACAACAAGTTTAAAGGTAGAAGTAAATGTTTATGTTGAACAGATGTATGAAAAGCTTCGTGAAAAGGCAATCAGCGGAACATTTACCTTTGTTGCGATAGATGAACATAAGAAGCCGACAAAGATAGAAATTCAATAAAAATTAAAATGGGCTAACCGGATTGGTTAGCCCATTTTAATTTTTATACTAGTTAGATTTAGCCTTTAATTCCTGCACTTCCTTTCTCAATTCTTTATTCTGCTCATTTAACTCGATCATATAGAGTGTGAGTTCTTCTACTTTCTTAAGTAGCCTTGCATTCATTTCTCCAACATCAATTCCATGGTTATCGACTTCAGCTGCAGAAGGCATATCAGGGAGATGCTTATGATGTTGAATAAAACCAGATACAGATTCCAGGCTAGGCAGCTTATAATCTGAATTAAAGACATAATCTGGCCAGGACGCGTAGTTTTTTACAGTAACTCTCGAAAATATGGCATTTCCGTTAACTGCAAATTTGTAACCTTTAGTGTCTGTCGTGTTTATTCCTACATTACCCTCTTCTGTAATACGCATACGTTCAGATGGATTACCACTGGTGGTACCCGTTGTCATGAAACGAAGGGCAGATGGATGCGCCGCACCTTCTGTCCATGCTGCACTACTTACAGCTTCAATTTGGGCTCCGGTATAATAGTTAGTGGTACCTGGTGCGTTACCGCCGAAAACTACACCCCCAAGTCGAAGGTTGGCAGCTGAAGGAATTCCACTATTGTACAAACGAATAAATCCACCACTATTAACAGATAATGCAGAAGTACTCTGAACACCAATTCCGGAACCACCTACAGTAGTATAAATGTGAAATGGGAAATAAGGAGTAGCAGTACCTACCCCTACTAGCCCTCCATATGCATTTATTAAAGTATTGTTTCCAACCCGGTTAATATGGAGTGGCTTGCTGTTAAATGATTGTATGTAACTATAGTTGGGATCAGCGCCCATCGTGAGTGAAACGCCACTTTGATTAATATTTACCGCATAAGTCGCCGATGAGCTAGGGATTAAAGTAGTTGAATCAATAATGTGTAGAATGTTCGTTGGCACAGGTGCAGCATAACCAAGTCCAATCTTTTGAAACTTTTCGATCTGGGCATTAACAAATTGGGAAAACAAACAAGCTAAAGCTAGTACAGGAATAATTTTTTTCATATTTAGTTATTTAAGTGAATGAAAATAGCTAAATATCTTAAAACTTAAAATGGGCTAACCGGATTGGTTAGCCCATTTTAAGTTTTATTGAACAACAGGAATTAGTTGATTTCAACCAGTTCCAGATCAAAAATCAGATCTTCACCTGCCAAAGCATGGTTAGCATCCAAAGTAATAGTAGCGTCGTTAACACCAACTACTTTTACCTGGAATACCTGACCTTGCGGATTGCTCATCTGAAGCTCATCACCGATCTGTGGATTCAGATCCGGAGGCATGTTATCTTTAGGAAATTCGATGATCATTTCTTCGCTCTTTGGACCGTATGCCTGATCAACAGGGATATGAATGGTTTTCTTGTCACCAACTTTCATGTCAAGCACCCCATTCTCGAAACCTTTGATAACCATACCGGCGCCTACCTGAAATTCCAGCGGAGCTCTACCCTCAGAAGAATCGAAGGTAGTACCGTTTGTTAAACGGCCATGGTAATGCACCTTTACTGTATCCCCGTTTTTAACAGTTTGCATAAAATAAGTTGTTTAATGTTAATAATGAGCGCAAGATACAAAAAGCTGATATAATCGACTTTTTTTTGGTATATATTACTGTTATCTTAACGCCATGAACCGTATATTCCTATTTTGCCTCATCCTGGTTGGATGCTATTTAAATTCCTCCGCGCAATATGCGGACCATGTTTTACCTGGTGCCACACAAACAGTTCGATATCTGCCCTTATTAAAGAACAAAAGGGTTGCCCTTATGGTGAATCAAACCTCCACTATCGACAATACACATCTGGTAGATACCTTGTTGAAACTCAAGATAAAAATCTCGAAAATTTTTAGTCCTGAGCATGGCTTTCGCGGTAACGCCGGCCATGGCGAAACTGTAGCAAATAGTGTAGACTCTGCAACAGGAATCCCAATTGTTTCATTATATGGACAACATCGCAAAGCCACCACAGCTGATCTGAAGGATGTAGATATTATTATTTTCGACGTCCAGGACGTTGGCGCCAGATTCTATACTTACATTTCCTCACTGCAGGAACTCATGGAATCGGCCGCTGAGAACAAGAAAACACTCCTGATCCTCGACAGACCTAATCCAAATGGTGATTATATCGATGGTCCAATACTGGATACCGCTTACCGTTCCTTCATTGGCATGCAACCAATACCTGTTGTTCATGGTATGACTATCGGCGAATATGCCCGCATGCTAAACGGAGAAAAGTGGCTGGCTAAAGGCTTACGCTGCGATATTAAAGTAATTCCCTGCGAAAACTATAGCCACCAAACCTATTATAAGCTGCCCATAAAGCCATCGCCTAATTTACCTAATATGGCTGCAGTAAATCTTTACCCTTCATTATGCTTTTTTGAAGGAACCGCACTAAGCCTGGGCCGCGGAACCGATAAACCATTTCAAGTTTATGGGTCACCGTTATTCCCGAAACAAGACTTTTCCTTTACCCCTCGTGCCAGCACTCTAAACCCAACACCTGTACTAAAAGATCAGGTATGCTATGGTTTTGATTTAAGTCATGCTCCCGAAACTGTGCCTTACAAAGGACGAAAACTGGAACTGAAATGGCTGATCAGCGCATATCACCTATTCCCGAATAAAGACAAATTCTTTACTCCATTTTTCACCAAACTGGCGGGAAATAAAATCTTGCAACAACAAATAGAAAAAGGCTTGTCAGAAGCTGAAATCAGAAAAAGCTGGGAACCAGGACTAGCAAAATTTAAAGTAATCAGAGCGAAATACTTATTGTATTAATTAATTTGATACATCTATTAAAAAAACAGACCTGATCAGGTCTGTTTTTTTACATTATAAGTTACCCTACATTTTAAATAATCATTGCTTTAATACAACTAATGCTGATGTCTGTTATTCAGATCTCCTTATTTTTCAGCAATATTTATTGCCTGATCATAATAGTAAATCGCAGTACTATGTTTGCGTAGCTTTATATAAATAAAACCAATAAGGAAGTGAGTCAATTTCAGTGCGCCTACTGAAGTTTAAAAAGTACGCTGCTTAAATAAAACAGGATTCGGTTTTAGGAACATTGGCCGGCAATTCCTTACAGGAAATAAGTAAATTGCGGCCATGAATAAGAATCTTCGTATTGTTTTTATGGGAACTCCGGATTTTGCTGTGGCTTCCCTCGATATATTGGTACAAAATGGCTTTAATATCGTTGGCGTTATTACAGCACCTGATAAGCCTGCTGGCCGTGGCTTACAATTGCAGGAAAGTGCAGTAAAACGATATGCAGTAAGCAAAGGTTTAACAGTGCTTCAGCCAGAGAAACTGAAAAACCCCGAATTTCTGGAAACTCTCAGCGCATTAAAGGCAGATCTACAGGTGGTGGTTGCTTTTCGTATGTTGCCTGAAGTTGTTTGGAATATGCCTCCTGAAGGAACTATAAATGTGCATGCTTCTCTTCTGCCCAACTATCGTGGCGCCGCCCCTATTAACTGGGCCGTTATTAACGGTGAAAAAGAATCAGGGGTCACTACTTTCAAGCTACAGCATGAAATTGATACCGGAGACGTTTTGTTTAGCCAGACAGTAAAAATTAGTGATAATGAAACAGCAGGCGAACTCCATGATGCATTAATGCAAACCGGCGCTGAGCTATTACTCAAAACTGTAAACGCAATAGCTGCAGGCAATGCAAAAGGTACTCCACAGGCCGATATTCCGGCAGCTGATATCAAACATGCTCCAAAGATATTTAAAGAAACCTGCCAGATAAACTGGCAACAACCTTTGGATACTGTTTATAACCTTATCCGGGGCCTTAGTCCGTATCCTACTGCTTTTACTACATTTCAGGGCAAAAGCATGAAAATCTTCTCCGGACATAAAGAACAGGTAACACCAACGGTTGCACCCGGCGAGTTTCTGACAGATGAAAAAACGTATATCAAAATAGCTGCCTCTGATGGTTATTTATTTCTGGATGAAATTCAGCTCGAAGGAAAAAAGAAAATGGATATTGTTAGCTTCCTCAGAGGTTATAGATTTACAAACTAGTATTGGTTATAAAAGAAAAACGGATGTCTCAATATTGAGACATCCGTTTTTTTATGTTGATGATTTTTTTTAATTCTCGTAGCTCAACTCGCAATAGAATTTCGTTTCATTGCTACCCAATGCTTCCATTGCAGCATCGCTCAGTTTAATAATCAAACCTGCATTAGGTTTGATCTGAGGAATTACATCCAACACCTTTGCGTAAATAGATTTTCCATTCAGTGGGTTGGTCACTTTAATGATAGTACCTCTTGGAGCAGTATTATGAAGAGCATAATATTTATTTACAGCATTGCTCTTAAACCAGGTGCCAGGACCTTTCTCAGTAGCAGCTTTCTTACCATTACTGGTTTGCTCCATGTAGAGTTGTTCAAAGTCCTTATTGCTGGCAGCAGGAACTGGTGCCGGAGGTGCAACCACTACGGAAGATGCAGGTTCCGACTCTGTAGCCGGTTGTGGTTTAGATTCTGACTTACTGGGAACATCATCCAGATTTCCATCTCCGTACGGATCAGTGGTGATCCTTTCCTGCACTACTTTCTTTTCCTTTGGAGCATCTACCTTCGCCACCACAGGTTCTTCTTTATCAGGAGGTGCACCAGCAGCTTTCAGATAACCGATGATGATATAAGTATCTTTCTTCAGACCATCGCCCGACAAATTATTCCAGCTACGGATATTGTCGATCGCCACTTTATTGTAATTGACACTTACTCTGTACAATGTTTCTTTATCGGAAACTTTATGGTAAACTGGCTTACCGGCAGCACCATTTTTCTGTGAGAAATTAGCAGTGGTGAGAGGAATATTTACCTGCTTCCCTAACTGTAATCCCTGATCCATAGAGACATTATTTACAGTAGCAATTTCTTTTGGTGGTACTCCATAAGCCCTGCTCAAACTATAAAAATTCTCTCCTTTCTTTACAGTGTGTGTGATGTAAAGTGAAGGAGAAGTTCCCTGCACTTCCAGAACATCCTGTGCCTGCACTGCCACTGCACTGAAACCCAACAAGACGATTGATAGAATCGGTTTAATCATACAAACTTATTTATAATTGATATGCTGCATTCGGGCAACGAATATATGTGTTAAAATTGACAAATTTATCTATAAAAGCAAACGAAGAATCAGAGTTTTTGTTGTTTTAGCACTTGAAAAACAACTGTTCACAGATCGGCTGAAATATCGGATAGCGTTTTATTTCAGCTTCTTTCCGGGAACCAACTATATCCCTGTAATTTCTTTCAGAATGCGTAACTCCTTTGGGTAATAATTATTTATCCTGTTAGGCAAAAACTTAGCCCATCCCAGATTCATTCCTTCATAAGCAACCAATCCCCAACCCTTTACATCTGTAATAATTCCCGGATCTTCCTTCCGTAAATATTGTAATGCCGGCATTTTGGGCAAAGTCACTACTGGCACCTGCTCAGATATCAATAAACTCATCGCCAGCTGATGATCAGGAATCAATTCTTTTGCACCCAGCTGTCCGGCCTTTACTCCTGCTTTGCGGATATACAAGGCTTGTTGCAATACAGGCAAAATCTCCGCTACAACAGGCGACAGAACTAATACATCTTCCTGATGCAGGAAGTACTCATATGCCGCAGGTTTATTTATCCAGGGCGATAACAAACTAGTTTGTTTGGAAGACAACTGTAATTGTTTCTGCTTTTGTTTCGGTTCCTTGAATGCTTTTTCGGCACTTCTTTTCCGCAGACAAGCCAAAAACAGGCCTTCACCTTTGAGCCTGTCGGGATAAAATCTATATCCCTGAAAATTTCGTTTACTCGTTTCCGTTAGAACAATATTCCATTCCTCATGCCATGGTAGCTGCACATTCTCGAGTTCAAAATGATCAGCCAACCAATTCAGAATTACCTCATCTTCCGCCGCAGAAAAGGAACAGGTAGAGTAGATCAGTACACCATCTTCTTTTAATGCAGGTAATACATCCGCCAGAATTCTCTGCTGCCGCTGACTACAAAGTTCCACATTATCTAACGACCATTCAGGAATCAATTCAGGATCCCGGCGAAATAAGCCAGATCCTGAACAGGGTGCATCAACCACAATCAGATCAAAATATCCGGGTAATGCCGAAAAATCTCTCGGATCGTTGTTACTTACAATCGTATTGGCAGCGCCCCATTTCGTTAGGTTATCTGCCAATAGAGCAGCTCTGGATTTGATGACTTCATTAGATACCAAAACACTTTCTTCATTGAGCAAGGATTGCAACAAAGTAGATTTTCCTCCCGGTGCGGCACATAGGTCCAGTACCTTCAGGGAACTATTAAGATCAACCGAATGCCTTACAGCATATTCGAGAAACATGGAAGATGCTTCCTGCACGTAATAGGCGCCGGCGTGAAAATATGGATCGAAAGTAAAGGAAGGACGTTCGGGTAAATAATATCCCTGACTGCTCCAGGGCACTTTACTGGTACCTGTGGCTGATAAGGCAGTCAGCACTTTTTCTTCCTGCACAGTAGTTTTAATCTTATTGGGATTGAGCCGCAGGGAAGTAATTTTCCCGGCAGCAGCATGCACCTGCTCGAAGGTTTGACGGTTAAAACCAGGTAATCCTTCTAAAGAAGTTAATAAAGCAGTTGGTAAATGACTTGGCAAAATATTTTTTCTGCAAAAATAAGGAATCTAGACCTCCTTTATAGAGGCTGTAAGATCTTGAAGCACCTTTTTTGCATCTCCGAAAAGCATAGAGGTTTTAGGCTGAAAGAAAAGCTCGTTCTCGATTCCTGCATATCCCGGTTTCATGCTTCGCTTGTTAACGATTACGGCTTTAGCATTTTCTACCTCCAGAATGGGCATTCCGTAAATCGGGCTGGCCGGATTTGTTTTGGCGGCTGGATTTACCACATCGTTGGCGCCCAGTATCAGCACAGCATCGGCGGTAGCTAATTCATTATTGGCATCTTCCATTTCCAGGAGTTTTTCATAAGGCACATCTGCTTCTGCCAACAATACATTCATATGGCCAGGCATTCTTCCGGCAACTGGGTGAATGGCATATTTTACGGTTACTCCCCTGTCTTCCAACAACTTTTCCAATTCGTGTACCGCGTGTTGCGCCTGTGCTACTGCTAATCCATAACCCGGAACAATGATCACTTTATTGGCATAAGCCAGTACCACGGCGGTATCGGCCAGACTGATTTCCTTGTAATGTCCTTGTTCTCCGGTTGACCCGCCGGCGGTGGAAGAGCCTCCGAAAGAGCCAATCAATACATTTTTCAGGGAGCGGTTCATGGCTTTACACATCAGAATCGTAAGAATGGTACCGGCAGAACCTACCAGAATACCACCTGTGAGCATTACAGGGTTATTGTAAAGGAATCCGCCGCAAGCCGCCGCAACTCCCGTAAAGGAATTTAAAAGGGAAATCACCACTGGCATGTCGGCTCCGCCGATTGGCAGTACAAATAATACTCCGTATATAATAGAAAGCAGGCAAACAGAATAAAAAAGGATGGTTGGGGAAATTCCGGTAAATAGTAGAACAGATAAGATTACAATCAATCCTAGAACAAACAGATTAACGATATGCTGTCCGTTAAATGCGAAATCTTTTATTTTACCTGCAAGCTTGCCGTATGCAATGATACTACCGGCACAGGACACAGCTCCGATAATAAGGCTTAGAAGCATAATTACTACCATGCCATCCATTGCAGAATGATGCGAAAATTCGACTATTGAAATAAGGGCAGCACAGGCGCCTCCCATGCCGTTAAACAAGCTAACCATTTCGGGCATAGCTGTCATTTTCACTTTTTTAGCCGCCAGTACCCCTATTACAGTACCGATAACCAGGGCTGTGAAGATCCATCCATAGTTGTGAAGTGGCTGATCGTCGACCCTATAAAGAAAGATAGTTCCCAGGATTGCCGCCAACATTCCGCCGGCTGCAACTAAATTCCCGTTTCGTGCAGTGCCAGGGCGACTTAACATTTTCAGTCCTAATATAAACGTAACGGAGCCTATCAAATAAATGATTGATAAAACGCTGGAACCTATCATATGTAATACTTTATACTATTTCTTTTTGCCTTTGAACATTTCCAGCATACGGTCGGTAACTACAAAACCACCTACTACATTCACCGTTCCTAACATGACCGCCAGAAAGCCGATAAACAGCGCTAAATAATTTTCAGGATCGGCTTTGCCCATAACGATAATTGCCCCGATGATCACAACTCCGTGAATTGCGTTGGCGCCGCTCATCAGGGGAGTATGTAAGACAGAAGGCACACGTGAAATAACTTCTACACCGAGGAATACCGAAAGAATTACTATATATATTAATTCGATATGCTGATTAATAAATGCAAGGATGTATTCCATATCTTGAACATTTTACAAAGCTGAATTAAGCAGGTTGCAGCATACTTTTAATACGTTCATTTACTATTTGTCCGTCGTGGGTAATGCAGGCTCCTTTTACAATATCGTCTTCAAAATTCAGATGAAGGTTTCCTTCTTTATTTAAGATCAGTTTAAGAAAATTGAAGACGTTTTTAGCATATAACTTACTGGCATCTGCAGGCATGGAGGCTGGCAGATTTGAATCCCCGATAATTGTTACACCCTTGAAGGATACGGTTTCATTATTTCGGGTCAGGGAGGTGTTACCACCGGTTCCTGCAGCCAGATCGATGATGACTGATCCTGCCCTCATTTTTTCAATCATTTCAGTAGGAACCAGTATAGGAGCTGGTTTCCCTGGAATTTGGGCAGTAGTGATAACAATATCTGCTTTTATGATGCTTTCGGCTATGCGTTGTTGCTGTAATTGTTTGTAGTTTTCGCTTTGTTCTACGGCGTACCCACCTGCCTGGGAAGCATCGGCTGCTCCGGCAACTTCAACGAATTTTGCTCCGAGGCTCATTACCTCTTCCTTTACTGCAGGTCTGGTATCGAATACTTCTACTACTGCTCCTAACCTTCTGGCGGTGGCAATAGCCTGTAATCCGGCTACTCCGGCTCCTAATATCAGAATCTTGGCGGGAGCAATACTTCCGGCTGCCGTCATCAACATAGGGAAATAACGAGAATAGGTATACGCTGCCAGTAGTACCGCCTTATAGCCGGCAATACTGGCCTGGGAGCTAAGCACATCCATACTTTGCGCTCTGGTAGTACGTGGCACAGCATCCAGGCTGAATGTAGTCAGCTTGCTTGTAGCCCATTGTTCTACCTCGTTGATATGATATAATGGCTGGAAAACTCCTATGAGTATTTTACCTTTCAGTGCGGATAACTGGTCTGTTGCAGGGGGTTGTAAGGTAAAAATAATATCTGCACGGGAAAGAATTTCTGACTGGGAAGTAATTACTGCCCCAGCTTCTACATAGGCGTCATCGTTATAAAAGGCTTTTGCACCGGCATCCTGCTCCACCAACACGGTAACCGACATCTGCTGCAGTTGCTTTACTACTTCAGGAGTTAACGACACCCTGGTTTCGCCATTTTTTTCTTTCAAAATTCCTGCGATCATCTGGTGGATATTTAATCTGGAATTTAAAGAAAAAATGAAAGCAACGCGTCAATTTCAATTGCTATTTTTTTCTTAACTGCGCCGCAAATGTTTTTCCGTATTGCAATAAAGCAGGAATAGCAACACCTTGCAGGTAATTTCCACTAATAAAGATTCCCGGATATTTTTTCTCAAACTGATCAACTGCCGTCCTAACTTCTCCGAATCCTACATTTAATTGCGGAATTGCCTTATCCCAGCGGCGGAAATATTTCAGTGTAGGCGCCGCTGTTATTTTCAATAATTGTGAAACCTCTTCAATAATCTTATTCTGAAGGGCTTCTGCACCCATCTGGTCCAGCAATTGCTCCTGTCTTGCTCCTCCCGTAAAAATTGTAAACAAAACTTTTCCTTCGGGTGCCTTTTCAGGGAAGATGGCACTGTTGCAGATAGCTCCCAGAAAATGCAGGTTTTCTGCATTTGGAACCAGGAATCCAAATCCTTCCACTGGTTGTGGTATTGCGCTGGCTTCAAAACCCACATGCAGCACACCCATTTTAGGATAATGTATGGCGCTTAACTGCTTTGACAATTGTGCATCCAACGACTTAACAACATTAGCTGTTATATATGCTGGTGTTGTAAAAACAACCTGACTTGCTTTAATGGTAGTCGGATTTCCCTGCTCCAGTACCTGCACGTCATAACCTTCAGCACCTTTGCTGATAGCAGTTACCTCGGAATTCAACCGCACGGGAGTCGATAACCGGGATGCCATTCTATCTGTCAGGATTTGATTACCTCCTTTAAAGCTGATAATCTTACGGCCACCCATTGCCCCTTTATTTTTCATCAGGCCTTTAGTCACACTACCATAGGTTTCCTCCCATTTTGGCAAAGCTGGTAATACTTCTTTTATGCTCAATTTATCAGGATTGCCGGCATAAATCCCCGACAATACCGGATCAAATACATAATCTGCAATTTCTTTATTAAACCGGCGGCTTACAAATGTCGTAACTGTTTCTTCAGAGATTCCCGGCAGTGGCTTTCTGAACCGCTCTGTGAAAAGTCGCCATTTACTTTGTCGACTTAAATATGGAGAAGAAATAATTTTAAACGGATGAGGAGAAACAGCGTGCAATTGTCCATTTCTCACTAAAAATCTATTCTTACTTGCAGCTGAAGCCTGTAAAAGATATTCCGACAAACCCAATTCATCAAAGAATTGCAAGACTTCCGGTGAAGCTGCAATAGTATTGGCTCCTGCATCCATTTCAAATCCCTGATCATGGTAGGAGGTCATTACTCCTCCTGCCCGGGAAGATGCTTCCAGCAATAAATAGGGAATATTTTGCTGCTGTAGGTGATAAGCAATACTGAGTCCGGATATTCCGGCTCCTATAATCAAAATGGGTTGTTCGGACATGACGAAAAAAATTTGGCTATTGTTCTGCTATAATTTGCTGGCAATATTTCACTATGGCTTTTACCCAAAGCGGATGAATATTAAGGCAAGGGATCATGGTAAACGATTCACCACCATTGGAGATGAAAGTATGTTTTCCTTCAACAGCTATTTCTTCCAGTGTTTCCAGGCAATCGGAGACAAAAGCAGGACAAACTACCAGCAACTTTTTCTTTCCTTCGGAGGGTAAAGTCTCCAAAACGCCTGCTGTATAAGGTTTTATCCATTCTTCCCTGCCTAAGCGCGACTGAAATGAGATTCCCCATTTTTCGCGAGGCAATTTCAGTTGCTGAGCTACCAATTCTGCTGTAATTGTTACCTGATGGCGATAACAGAATTTGTGCGCTGGTGAAGCCACATGACAGCAGTCGTTAACTTTCAGACAATGAGCTCCGGTTGTATCTCCTTTGAAAATATGCCGCTCAGGTACGCCATGATAGCTAAACAGCACATAGTCATAGTCTTGCTGGAGATAAGGGCGCATACTTTCTGCTAAAGCGTTGATATACTCCGGTTCGTCGTAGAAAGGAGGAATGATAGAAAGTTTGAATTTATATTTTTTCTTTTTGTAGACTTCTTCGGCATATATAGCTGCCGTTTCGTAAGACGACATTGCATAATGCGGATATAATGGCAGAAGAACAACTTCTTTCAGGTTGGGATTTTCCTTGAGCAAATTGTTGTAAGCCTCTTCCGGGCTTGGATTTCCATAGCGCATAGCCACTTGCACAGGTATTTCCATATCATTTTGTACTGCCATTTGTAATTGTTTGGTCAGTACAATGAGTGGCGATCCTTCTTTCCACCAAATGGAGGAGTAAGCCTCTGCTGATTTAGCTGCACGGCGTGGAACAATTATGCCTTCGATAAGTATCTTACGAAAAAGCCAGGGATAATCAATTACCCGTTTATCCATCAGAAACTCTATCAGATAACGCTTTACATCAGGTACCGCTGTTGAATCGGGCGATCCTAAGTTCATTAAAACTATTCCTACGTCAGATTTAGCTGCCATTTTTTATAAATTGCAGCAAAAGTAAAGAATAAAAATTTAGGAGTAAACACCCAACAGTAGTGAATAAATGTCATCTTATTGTAAAGACAAAAACTGATAAAAATCATTTTTTTCTCTTATCAATTACCAGTTGCAGAAATGACACACTAATGACAGCCTAATACCGTTTGTTTGTAGCGTATAAAAGTACTTTTGCAACCGGAAGCTTATATAAGAACATGCAGGTCAGTCACTCAAAAGAAATAGCAAATTTTCATATTGTTGGAATCAACTATAAGAAAACCGACGCTGCTATCAGAGGGTTATTTGCGATCAATCCTACGCAATATCAACAACTTCTGGAAAGAGCAAAAACAGAAAGTCTGGATGATCTATTCGTTCTTTCTACTTGCAACAGAACAGAAGTTTATGGATTCGCACCAACCCCGGATCAGCTGATCGAATTGCTATCTAAAGAAACAATCGGCGAAAAAAGCCAACTAGAAGAAATAGCTTATATCAAATCCGGAGAGGAGGCTATTAAACATCTATACCAGGTGGGAACAGGCCTTGATTCTCAAATTCTCGGTGATTATGAAATCATCGGGCAGATTCGTAGTGCCAGCAAATTTGCAAAAACCCAGAATAGTTTAGGTGGTTTCCTGGAAAGGCTTGTAAATAGCGTATCTCAGGTTTCCAAACTAATCAAAACTGAAACTGGCCTTAGTAAAGGCACTGTTTCTGTTGCATTTGCCACCGTGCGAATGATTGAAAAAGTTTGTCCGGATATCAGGAATAAAAAAATAGTATTGGTTGGTGTAGGAAAAATAGGCCGCAATACTATCAAAAATATGATTGAATATCTTGGCGTCAAACAAATTACGCTGATCAATCGTACACTCCAGGTAGCCGCTGATTTTGCAGAGGAAAATGGCTTAAAATATGCTCCTTATGAGCAATTGAGCGAAGAACTGGCAACTGCTGATGTGATAATGGTAGCATCAAATGCTCCACACCCTACGGTATTGCCTTCTCATTTTACGACAGAAGCACCCAAAATGATCATCGACCTGTCTATTCCTTTCAATGTTGATCCTGCGGTTCGCGAATTACCAAATATTACCATGGTAAATGTTGATGAACTATCTAAAGTACAGGATGAAACCTTGCAAAACAGATTAGGCGAAGTTCCAAAAGCATTAGCCATTATTGAGGAACATATGGAAGAATTCCTCTACTGGTATAAAATGCGCAAACACGCTGTAGTACTGAAAGCCGTGAAAGATAAACTGCAGGAAATTCATACCCGCGAAATTCAGCAGCAAAGAATCGGCGAACATTATAAATTAGAAGATATTGAACTGGTATCTTCCCGCATCATTCAAAAAATGATCAACCTCATGGCTGGTAAAGTGAGAAAAGAAGCCGATAAGAGCGACCAATACATAGCCATGATCAACGATATTTTCGAGACAGGAGTTAATCAGGAATAATAAAAATGGATAAAGTTATCAGGATAGGTACTAGAGAAAGTCAACTTGCCCTGTGGCAGGCACATCAGGTCAATAACCTGCTGGTTGCTCAAGGCTATCGTACTGAATTAGTGCCCATCAAAAGCGAAGGTGATATAGATCTTGTTACCCCTCTTTATGAAATTGGAGTACAAGGTATTTTTACTAAAAGCCTGGATCTTGCATTATTAAATAACCGTATTGATATTGCCGTACACTCTTTTAAGGATGTACCCACCCAATTACCACTGCAGCTAAAACAGGCAGCAGTACTGGAAAGGGGCCCGGTAAAAGATTTACTGGTTTATAAAACCAATACCGATTTCCTGGAACAACCTGATTACATTGCTGCAATTGCAACAAGTAGTGTTCGCAGAAAAGCTCAATGGTTGCGCAAATATCCATCTCACCAGATCTTTAATCTGAGAGGAAATGTAAATACCCGTCTTCAGAAGTTAGCGGATGAAAACTGGGATGGTGCCATATTTGCAGCTGCCGGACTGGAAAGGATTCATGTGCGCCCGGCCACTTCCATAGAATTAGACTGGATGCTGCCCGCTCCTGCACAGGGTGCAGTTGTAGCTGTTTGCAGAGAAGATGATACTTTCTGCCTCGAAGCATGTGCGGCTTTTAACCATGCCCCAACTGCTCTGGCAACATATATAGAACGCGATTTTCTACGCACTTTAATGGGAGGTTGTACTACTCCTATCAGTGCCTATGCATATATAGAAAATAATATCGTTCATTTCGAAGGTGAACTTTGTAGCCTCGACGGAACAAAATTCTTTCAAGCTTCCCGCCAGGCTTCTGCAGACCAGGCAACGGATTTGGGCAGAGATGCCGCCCAGGAAATACTGGCAAAAGGTGGTGCGGAAGTCGTAGCACAAATTAGAAATGTCAAATCATAAATACCGCATATTATGTACCAGGCCACTTGCTGATCAACTCATTAAAGTTGCTGATGCAAAAGGTTTGATGATCGATGTAAAGCATTTTATTCAGATAAAACCGCTCATCAATCAACGTTTACTGGGTGCAGAAAATATGGCTACGGTATTTGCTCCGGGGGCCATACAGGTATTCACCAGCGCACATGCGGTAACTACACTGGAACACTGCTATCTCAATCAGGAAGATACTCACTATGTAATAGAGAATGCTCAAATTTGCTGCATTTCAGGAAATACCAGAAACCAGGCAGAAAGAGTATTCAAAAATGCAACAATTCTGGCCGATGCAGCTTACGGAAAAGATCTCGCTAAAGCTATTATTGCATTACCAGATATAAAAGCAGTAAATTTCTTTTGTGGAAATCAACGCAGAAACGAACTCCCGGATACTCTCACGCAGGCAGGTATCACTATCAATGAATTTGTGATTTACGAAAATATACCTACACCTGAAGTTTCCGATATTACTTATGATGGAATCTTATTCTTTAGCCCTAGTGCCGTAAAAAGCTTCTTTTCTGCTAACAGAATCCCATCTTCTACTGTTTGCTTCGCTATTGGTACAACAACCGCTGAAGCATTGCAAACATTTACTGATAACAAAATCATTTCCAGCACCGATACCAGTGAAGAAAGTATGGTGCACACAGCTATATTTTATTTTAACAACATTAACTGTTACGAATGAGCGCATTGAAGAACGACTTACTGCTTAAAGCCCTGAAAGGTGAAACTGTAGAACGCACTCCCGTGTGGATGATGCGTCAGGCTGGCCGTTATTTGCCCGATTATATTAAACTGCGTGACAAATACTCTTTCTTTGAGCGCTGCGAAAATCCGGAATTAGCAACCGAAATAACAGTAATGCCTGTTGATCAGGTTGGTGTGGATGCTGCTATTATCTTCTCTGATATTCTGGTAGTTCCTCAGGCTATGGGATTGGAAGTTCAACTCGTGGAAAAAGTAGGACCTCTTCTTCCTAATCCTATTAAAACAGCTGCTGATCTGCAACGTGTTTGCGTACCTGATGTTCAGGAACGTTTGCACTATGTATTTGATGCACTGAAATTAACCAAACAAACTTTAGCTGGCCGCGTACCACTTATTGGTTTCGCTGGTGCGCCATGGACTATCCTCTGCTATATGGTGCAAGGTAAAGGCTCTAAAACTTTTGATGAAGCAAAAGCCTTTTGCTACCAACAACCAGCAGTAGCACATCAGCTTCTGCAAATGATCACCGATACAACCATCGCTTATCTGAAAGCACAGGTTGCAGCAGGTGCCGATACCGTCCAAATCTTCGACTCCTGGGGCGGATTACTGAGTCCACAAGACTTCGAAGTCTTCTCCCTCCACTACATCAGACAGATCGTTGCAGTAATGAAAGACATTTGCCCTACCATCATATTTGCCAAAGGTGCCTGGTTTGCACTGGAGGATATGGCCGCAACCGGGGCTCATGGCCTGGGGATCGACTGGTGCATTAAACCGGATCTTGCCCGCCAGTTTGCCGGCGAAAATATTGCATTGCAAGGAAATTTCGATCCGGCTAAGTTGCTGGCTCCTATTCCTGAAATTGAGAAATCAGTAAAAGAAATGCTGAAAGGCTTTGGCCGTCAGCGTTATATTGCTAACCTGGGTCATGGTATTTTACCTAATGTACCGGTAGCTCATGCCAAAGCATTTGTAGAAACTGTAAAAGCACACGGTTAAGCATCATGATTATTAAAGATTCGTTCATATCATTTATTCACGGATTACAGGATGAAATCTGTGCAGCTTTTGAAAAGATTGATGGTAAAGCAACCTTTCGTGAAGACCTGTGGCAGCGCCCAGGCGGCGGTGGG
Source organism: Chitinophaga silvatica (assembly GCF_003419895.1). GTDB lineage: Bacteria > Bacteroidota > Bacteroidia > Chitinophagales > Chitinophagaceae > Chitinophaga > Chitinophaga silvatica. The sequence goes on from NZ_QPMM01000012.1 coordinate 175,421, forward strand.
GGTAAAACCCGTACCATCGGCGATGGGAATGTTTTTGAAAAAGGTGGCGTGAGTACTTCCGTAGTACACGGACTACTTCCTGAAGCAATGGCACAACAATTTGGAGTGACCAACAGCCAGTTTATGGCTTGTGGCATTTCATTGGTGATGCACCCGGTAAATCCTTTCGTGCCTACCGTACATGCCAACTTCCGTTATTTCGAACTGTATAACGAAGATGGTTCACTGAAAGATAGCTGGTTTGGTGGCGGAGCTGATCTGACCCCCTACTATCTCGAAGAGGCTGACGGACAACATTTTCATCAGATGTTTAAAGATGCCTGCGATCCTTTTGGTGCAGACCTTTATCCAAAATATAAACAACAATGCGATGAATATTTTGTAAACAGACATCGCAACAACGAAGCAAGAGGTATTGGTGGTATTTTTTATGACTACCTGCGCCCAAATGCTGATAAAGCTCCTGAAACACTGTTTGCATTCTCAAAAGCCAATGGAGATGCATTCCTCAAAGCATATCTTCCTATCGTAGAAAAAACCATGAACCTCCAATATAACGATCAACATCGCGACTGGCAGGCATACAGACGAGGCAGATACGTGGAGTTTAATCTGATTCACGACAGAGGAACTTTATTTGGGTTGAAAACCAATGGCCGTACAGAATCTATCTTAATGAGTTTACCTCCGGTAGCACGATGGGAATATGATTTCCACCCTGAACAAGGAAGCCCCGAAGCTAAGATGGTGGAGTTTTTAGTACCTCGTAACTGGATTAAATAAGCTGACAAATTCAATATAAAAGCAAAAATTTTTATACAGATGATCAGAAGAAACAGAATATTAAGAGTATCTCCCGCCATTCGTGCAATGGTTGCGGAAACAATATTAACGCCAAGTGATTTTATTGCACCGTTATTTGTAACCGAAGGAGAAAATGTGAAGGAAGAGATCAGCTCAATGCCAGGATATTTCAGATATTCATTAGATCTTACTATTAAAGAAGCAAAAGAGCTCTGGGGCCTGGGCATTAAAAGTGTATTGCTTTTTGTTAAAGCACCAGACAGTGTAAAGGATAATAAAGGCACTGAAGCCTATAACCCTGATGGCTTGATGCAAAGAGCTATCCGCGGTATCAAAAATGCCATTCCTGAAATGGTGGTAATGACCGATGTAGCTTTAGATCCTTACTCTTCATATGGCCATGATGGTATTGTGGAAGGTACTGAAATCGTTAATGACCCTACAGTTGAAGTACTGGCTAAAATGAGCTTAAGCCATGCACAAGCCGGTGCCGATTTTGTTGCACCTAGCGATATGATGGATGGCCGTATTCTGGCAATCAGAAATATATTGGAAGAAAATGGTTTCGATAAAACAGGCATTATGGCCTACAGCGCTAAATATGCTTCCTGCTTTTACGGACCATTCAGAGATGCATTGGATTCGGCTCCGGGATTTGGTGATAAGAAAACCTATCAGATGGATTATGCCAACTCACGTGAAGCTATCAAGGAAACATTGATGGATGTTGAAGAAGGAGCAGATATTGTAATGGTTAAACCAGCAATGGCTTACTTAGATATCATGCGTATTCTGAAAGACCGTGTAACCGTACCAGTTAGCGCATATCATGTAAGCGGAGAATATGCTATGATTAAAGCTGCAGCAGAAAGAGGATGGCTGGATGAAAATAAGGCAATTATCGAAAGCCTTACCAGCATCAAGCGTGCAGGTGCCGACCTGATCGCTACTTACTTTGCAAAAGATGCAGTAAAATTGCTAAATAAATAAAAGTTATCATTCTCAAAACAAACCAGGATGTACAGCAAAAGTGAAATGTTATTCGGGAAAGCTAAACAGGTAATTCCCGGCGGCGTAAACTCTCCCGTACGCGCGTTCAAAAGTGTTGGCGGTGTGCCCGTTTTCATGGAAAGGGCCAAAGGCGCTTATATGTACGATGTAGACGGAAACAAGTATATCGATTATATCAACTCCTGGGGACCAATGATTCTTGGTCATGCATACGAACCTGTTGTGAAAGCAATTCAGGAATATGCTACTTACTCTACTTCTTTCGGCGCTCCTACTGAACTGGAAATAAAAATTGCTGAGCTCATTGTTGGCATGGTGCCCAACATTGATATGATTCGTATGGTGAATTCCGGTACTGAAGCCTGCATGACAGCAATCAGACTAGCCAGAGGATACTCAGGACGCAATAAATTCATCAAATTTGAAGGTTGCTACCACGGACATGCTGATGCATTCCTGGTTAGTGCCGGTAGTGGTGTTGCCACGCTGGGAATTCAATCTGTTCCTGGTGTAACTGCCTCTGTTGCAGAAGATACTTTAACTGCTCCGTATAATAACTTACCAGCTGTGGAACAACTGATAGCCGAACATCCTGATGAAATCGCAGCTATCATCGTTGAACCTATTGCCGGTAACATGGGTTGTATTCTGCCTCAGCCAGGATTTCTGGAAGGACTCAGACAACTCTGTGATGCTAATAATATCCTGCTCATTTTTGATGAAGTGATGACCGGATTCAGATTAGCACGCGGAGGCGCTCAGGAATTATTAGGCATCAGAGCCGACCTGGTTACATTTGGTAAAATCATTGGCGCTGGAATGCCAGTAGGTGCAGTTGCAGGACCAAAAGCCATTATGGAACATCTTGCACCAGCAGGTAAAGTATATCAGGCTGGTACCTTAAGCGGTAATCCTATTGCAATGATTTCAGGCTACACATTACTGCAGACGCTCAATGATAATCCTGTTATTTATCAACAACTTCAGGAAAAATCTGAATACCTGGTAAACGGACTCAAAGAAGCGTTTGGTGCCGCAGGCGTTGTACACAGCATCAACCACATTGGTTCTATGCTGAGCGCACATTTTGCAGAATATCCTATCGTAGATTTTACATCTGCGTCAGGTGCTAACAACGAGTTATTTAAGCGCTTCTTCCATGCAATGCTGGAACGTGGTGTATATTTACCACCATCGGCCTTCGAAAGCTGGTTTATGAGCAATGCGCTTACTACCGAAGACCTCGATGCTACAATTGCTGCTGCTAAAGCTGCAATGCAGGCTATTAAATAGTTAACATTTCAATCCTTGTGCAGAGTGGAAAGGGCTAACCAGATTTATTTCCGGTTAGCCCTTTATTATTTTACTTAGCTCGCGTTGCTCGCTTGTTTCTCGCAAAGGAGCATAAGAAGCAAGAGGCATAAGGATCGAAGCGGATATTTTTTAGAATAGTTGTTTTGTTGAGTTATTGAATTGATGTTTGGTGGATTATAAATTGATAACCCCATTTTTTACTTCTTGGGTGTTACCATTTTCTTTTCTGAATTACCGTTCACAACAAAGCAATTTTGTACTTAACAAAAAATATTAATTTTGTTGACTGATGAATTTGAAGGTTTCAAATATTAGACGTCGAATAATGGTAACAATGCTATTGTTCCTCCAGTTAATGGCAGGGATGATACCTACTTTTGCCGCTCATCGTCAGTTAACCCTTCATCATAACCAGTTAAGAGTTCAGGCAACGGAAGACAGGCTGCAAAACCTGCTTAACAGCATTCCAATTCATCTCGAAGCAGACGATGATGGAATAGACACCTGGCACCTTACCAAAAACAGGCGCAAAACCCGTTATTACATCTCTGCTAATGCTCCACAGGTAAGTACACCTACCAGAATTGTATATCTGGATACTAACCTTTCGGCCAATAGCATCTATCATCCTGTTGATAAAACAGGAGAATATCAAAAACAAAAATCATTTCTCCCCGCATATTATTCCTTTCTCTTCAGGTTTAAACCCTTTTGATTCTGTTTAATATTTATTAATCCTATTTCTTTTAAAACAAAACTGATATTCTCTTCAAAAAAGGGAGTATTAAAGTATTTGTATTCACTATTTCCGTGAGTGCACGGATCAATAATGCAATAAATATGAATCAATATACCGGGATCATTGTATCGCTGGCTGCTCTATTCATGGCTGGTTGTGCCGCCAAAGGAGAAAATACAAACGAAGAAGATCTTAAAGTACTGCCAGTTACCACTTTAGTAACTACCGACACCTCCCTGGATCGTAGTTATGTTGCCGATATTCAGGCTATTCAGAATGTTGAAATACGTGCCAGAGTTAATGGCTTTTTAGATAAGATTTATGTAGATGAAGGACAGATTGTAACAAAAGGACAATTACTATTTGGTATCAGTGATGCCGAATATAAAGCGGAATTAACCAGAGCCAAGGCAGTACTTACAAGTTTGATTGCCGAAAGCAGATCAACAGCCCTGGAAGCTGAAAGAGTAAAACTGTTGGTTGATAAAAAAGTAATTGTCGCATCCGAACTGGAAGTTGTAAATGCCAAATTAGCCGCTGCTGAAGCAAAAATTGAAGAGGCCCGCTCTGCCGTTGCAAATGCAGAAATGCATCTTTCATTCACCAGTGTACGCGCCCCTTTCGATGGAATTATAGATAGAATTCCGCTGAAGAAAGGTAGTCTTATTTCTGAAGGATCTTTATTGACAAGCGTTTCAGACACACGTGAGATCTATGCATATTTTAATGTTTCTGAAACAGAATACCTTCAATACAATAAATCAGTTTCAAAATCACCTCAAAACCAGCAGGTAGCATTGGTATTGGCCGATGGCAGCGACTATGTACATTCAGGCCATATCGAAACAGTGGAGGCCGAGTTTGAAGAAAACACCGGTTCCATCGCTTTCAGAGCTAAATTTCCTAACCCATCGGGCTTACTGAAACATAATGCCAGCGGGAAAGTAAAACTAACCACAGACGTTGACAGCGCTGTTATCATTCCACAAAAAGCTGTATTTGAAATGCAGGACAAAAACTATGTTTTTGTAGTGGATGCCTCCAACAAAGTGAAGATGAAAAACTTTGTACCACAGGCCAGATTTGCACATTTCTATATCGTGCAATCAGGACTTCAGCCTGGAGAACGCATCGTTTGTGAAGGGGTCCGTAATATTCGTGACGGCCTGCAAATAACGCCACGAAAGGTACCTATGGATAGTTTACTTAGCTTATAAACCGAGGAAAAATGTTTGAAATATTTATAAAAAGGCCAGTGCTATCACTGGTCATATCCCTCATTATTACATTGGTAGGGTTACTGGCACTCGTGTCTTTACCCGTCACCCAATTTCCCGACATTGTACCTCCGTCTGTTACCGTAACAGCAAAATATACCGGAGCCAATGCCGAAGTATCTGCAAAAGCAGTATCCACTCCCCTCGAAAGAGCTATTAACGGAGTACCGGGAATGACCTATATGTCGTCCGTTTCCAGTAACGATGGTATCACCGTTATTCAAGTATTCTTTCAGGTAGGAACAGATCCCGACCAGGCAGCCGTAAACGTGCAAAACCGCGTTGCTACCATCATAGATGAATTGCCAGAAGAAGTTATTAAGGTGGGGGTTACAACAGAAAAGGAAGTTAACAGTATGCTGTTGTACCTGAATATCATGAGCGAAGACACTACGCTGAATGAACAATTCATTTACAACTTTGCAGACATCAATGTACTTCAGGAACTAAAACGTATAGATGGCGTTGGTCGTGCCGAAATCATGGGTGCAAAAGAATATGCTATGCGCGTTTGGTTAAAACCCGACCGTATGCTTGCCTATAACGTTTCTGCCGATGATGTAATTAACGCCATACGCAAACAAAACATTGAAGCAGCTCCGGGAAAAACAGGTGAGAGCTCCGACAAAGATCCCAGAATGCTGCAATATGTTCTCAGATATACCGGTAAATTCTTTGAACCCGAACAATATGAAAAAATTATTTTAAAAGCCTCCCAGGATGGAGCCGTACTACACTTAAAAGATGTTGCCACCGTTGAATTTGGCTCCCTAACCTATAGCATGGTATCAAAAACAGATGGTAAGCCTTCTGCCTCCATCATGCTAAAACAAAGGCCCGGATCAAATGCCCGTGAGGTGATCAGCAATGTAAAATCCAAGATGGAAGAAATGAAAAAAACTTCCTTCCCTCCAGGAATGACCTATAACTTCAATTATGATGTAAGTCGCTTCCTCGACGCATCTATTCATGAAGTGGTACGCACCCTGTTTGAAGCATTCCTTCTGGTATTTATTGTTGTATTTATTTTCCTGCAGGATTTCAGATCTACCCTCATTCCTGCTTTAGCCGTACCAGTAGCATTGATTGGAACATTAGCCTTTATGCAGATGATGGGCTTCTCCATTAACCTGCTAACCCTGTTTGCGCTGGTACTGGCAATTGGTATTGTGGTAGATAATGCTATCGTAGTGGTGGAGGCCGTCCATGTAAAAATGAGTGAAGAACACCTCTCTCCTATGGATGCAACACTTGCAGCCATGAAGGAGATTAGTGGCGCACTCGTAGCAATTACACTGGTTATGTCGGCCGTGTTTATTCCGGTGGCTTTCCTTTCGGGGCCTGTAGGAGTATTCTACAGGCAATTCTCTCTAACACTTGCTATTTCAATTGTAATATCTGGTATTAATGCAGTAACGTTAACGCCTGCACTTTGTGCTATTATGTTGAAGAATACACATGGTACAGAGAAGAAAGGATTATTGCAACGCTTCTTCAAAGGATTTAATAAAGGATATTCCAAAACTGAAAATAAATATGCACAATTCATTCGTGCTATCGCCGGAAGACGTGTAATTACACTTGCCTGCCTGGTATTTTTCTTTATGGCAACCTGGGGAGTGAATGCGATTCTTCCTTCAGGATTTATTCCAACAGAGGATCAGGGAATGATTTATGTAAACGTTACCACACCACCAGGTGCAACTGTTGAACGTACAGAAGCCATTTTAGATGAAGTTGAAAAAATCGCGTCGGCTCTGAAAGAAGTAGAATCTGTTTCCACACTCGCCGGCTATAGTCTTGTGAATGAAGTAGCTGGTGCATCATACGGTATGGGAATGATTAACCTGCAACCATGGGAAGATCGTAAGGCTACTGTTGCAGAAATGATCCGGATTCTTCAGAAAAAAACAGCTGATATTGCAGATGCCAGCATCGAATTTTTCCCACCACCTACCGTACCCGGATTCGGTAACTCCAGCGGTTTTGAACTACGGGTACTGGATAAAAGCGGAAGTGGGGATATTGAACAAACAGCTAAGATTACAGAGCAGTTTATTGAATCACTAAAAAAACGACCTGAAATCAGCAGTGCATTTACTTCATTCGATGCTTCCTTCCCGCAATATCTGATCCATGTAGATCAGGCTATGGCTGCCAAGAAGGGAGTGAGCATTGAAAATGCAATGAATAACCTGCAAACCCTGATGGGTAGCTTTTATGCCTCCAACTTTATTCGCTTTGGTCAGATGTATAAAGTAATGGTACAAGCCGACCCACACTACAGAGCTAAGCCGGAAGACTTACTTAAACTGCACGTGAAAAACGACAGAAATGAGATGGTTTCATATGCCGATTTTGTGAAGCTCGAACGCGTTTATGGTCCTGAACAGCTTACCCGATACAATATGTATACCGCCGCCATGATTAATGGTGATGCGAAAGCAGGATATAGTAGCAGTCAGGCTATTGCGGCAGTACAGGAAGTAGCGGAAAAAGAATTACCAAGAGGATTTAGTTATGAGTGGAGCGGTATGACACGTGAACAGATTTTATCAGGAAATCAGGCGGTCTGGATCTTCCTCATTGTATTGGTATTCGTGTATCTGTTACTGGCCGCGCAATACGAAAGCTTCCTGTTACCATTACCGGTATTACTTTCACTGCCAGCAGGTATTTTTGGCGCTTTCCTTTCTTTGAAACTATTAGGATTGGAGAATAACATTTATGCACAGGTAGCATTGGTTATGTTGATTGGGTTACTTGGTAAAAATGCGATTCTGATAGTTGAATTTGCGATTCTGAAAAACAAGCACGGAGCAAGTGTAATGGAAGCAGCTATCGAAGGTGCAGTATCCAGGCTACGCCCGATTCTTATGACTTCCTTTGCGTTTATTGCAGGTCTTATTCCACTATGTATTGCATCCGGTGCCGGTGCTATGGGTAACCGTTCTATTGGTACCGCAGCCGCCGGAGGAATGCTTATTGGAACATTATTCGGGGTGCTGGTGATACCAGGACTTTATGTACTATTTGCTTCCATGATTCGTAAAAAGCCTGTTACACTCAAAACATACACTAATGAATAAACATCTTAATAAATATATACTTATAGGCTGTATCTCCCTCATTGCAGGGGGATGCAGCATTCCCAAACATACAGTTATGCCCGAGCGTGTAGCTGTTCCTGTTAGTGCAGATACCATTTCACTGAATCATATTGCTGCAATTTTTCAGGATGAAAAACTTCGGGCACTTATTGATACAGCATTAAAAAATAACTATGACCTGTTGGCAGCATCACAACGTGTGAGTATTGCACAAGCCAATTTAATGCAGGCAAAAAATGCCTGGCTCCCTACATTGAATGTTGCACTAACAGCCGGAGTAGATAAATATGCCGATTATACGCTAAACGGAGTTGGGAATTTCGACACAAACCTTTCTCCAAATATTAGTAAAGATCAACGTATTCCGGGCCCTACACCAGAATATTTTGCCGGCTTAAGAAGCAGCTGGGAAATAGATCTGTGGGGAAAACTGAAAGGAAAGCGGCAAGCCGCCTACTCGAGATTTCTTTCCAGTATGGAAGGTCGGCGATTACTAACTACTCAAATTGTTGCAGGCGTAGCAGGATTGTATTATGAATTGATAGCTTTAGATAATGAAGCCACAATCATCGAACGAAATATCCAATTGCAGGAAGCTGCACTTGCCACCGTTAGAATTCAGAAAGAAGCCGGAAGAGCTACCGAACTGGCGGTGCAACAATTCAATGCACAATTGTTAAGTACAAAAGCCCTGGCGTATGGAGTGAAGCAGGAAGTGGCTTTACTGGAAAATCAACTGAATGTAATACTTGGTCGTTTTCCACAACCTGTTAGCAGAACTTCCTTTAAAGATTTAGGGGCAATTCCTGAGCTAACCAGTAAAGGAATTCCCGTTCAGTTGTTACTAAATCGGCCAGATATTCACCAGGCAGAACTGGAATTATCAGCTACTAAGGCCGATGTAAAAGCAGCGAGGGCTTCATTCTTTCCGGCATTGTCTATTACACCGTATGCCGGATTCAATGCCTTCAAAGCAGGATTATTATTTCAATCACCCGCTTCTATAGCCTGGGGAGTAGCTGGTAATCTCGTAGCTCCGGTTTTTAATCAGAAACAATTGAAAGCTCAGTATAATATTACTAACGCCAATGCATATACTGCATTCTATAATTATCAGCAATCTATAATTAATGGTTACCAGGAAGTGGCCACAGCGGTGAATAAACTGGAGAATCAGCAACAAACCTATCTGCTGAAATCAGAGGAAGTAAGAATATTACAGGAAGCTATTTCAACTGCTAATATTTTGTTCACAACCGGTTATGCCAATTACCTGGAAATAATTACAGCACAGAAAAGTGCTTTGGAAGCAGAACTGGCTTTAGTGACAACAAAGAGGGGTACCTATCAGGGATTGGTTTCACTTTACAGGGCGTTGGGAGGGAGTTAACTCGCTTTGCTCGTTTGTTTCACACAGAGGCGCAGAGATTAATATTAAGGCGCAAAGGATTTTTTTAAGATAATAAAGATTAAAGCGAGTATTATTAAGGAATTTCATATGATTTTCCTTAATAATACTCGCTTTAATCTTTATGCTACTTAATATTAATCTCTGCGCCTCTGTGTGAAACAGCGAGCAACGCGAGCTATTTACGTTTGGTATGTTCAAATAACCATGGCATTAATCCTGGTTCTACGAATACGTTATCCCAGCTATTGTGGCCTACGCCAGGGTATTCGGTATATTTATATTCAACTCCCAGTGATTTCAGTTTGGTATCATAAGCCCTGGAAGCATCTACCGGTACTACTTTATCATCTCCTCCATGGAAGATCCAAACGGGAACTTTTTTTGCAAAGCGATCGGCAGCAGCAACATCGCCAGCTCCGCAGATTGGGAAGGCAGCAGCAAAAAGATCAGGGAATTTAGAGATCATATAGAATGTACCCATACCGCCTAGTGAGAGTCCACCGATGTAAACTTTCTTGGTATTGATTTTCTTACTATGTAACAAGCTATCCAATAATCCGCTTAACAGAGCAGTAGGTTTGGTAGGTGGTTCTTCTGCGCTAATAGCGAAGTTGATAACTTTACCTTCATTATCCCGGATAAGTTTCATTGGTGCCCAGGTAGCTTCCGAAGGGCATTGCGGAAAAATGACAATTGCAGGATAATTCTGGCGGATGTTATCTCTCAGAAACATATCACCACCATGCAGCAACTGAGCATTATTATCGGAGCCTCTTTCACCAGCACCATGCAGGAAAACTATTAATGGATATTTTTTATTGGCATCATAATTTTGAGGCAATAACATTCTATAACGTAAAGTATCACCTTTACGAATAAACGTTTTATACTCATATTGCGACAAATCCTGGCTCATAGCTGATAGTCCGGCCAATAAAAAGCAAGAGAATAATAAAAATTTCAAGTAATTCATAACGGGGTGTTTTCACCCAATATACTACCCGAAAGTTAGTATTTCAATGTAAAGTGTTGCTTTACTTTAAAATCTTTTCTAAAAAATACAAGGCCAATGAAAAAGAGGTCGATCGTATAGGTGACCTGAGGATGTTGCTGAATAGTATGCCAGGCTTCTTCCATATCCGGTGTCCAGTGGATATCATCGAAGATCAGTACGGAGTATTCATCGACATATTGGAGGCATTGAAGAAAGTAGGAAACAGTAGGCTCTTTACGGTGGTTTCCATCAATATACACCCAATCGGCCAATTGAATTTGTTTTAATACTTCTGGCAGAACGGTATCGAAATTTCCGGTGACCTGGGTTATATTATGAATATTGAGAGCCTGGAAGTTTTTTGCTGCACGTGCGGCAATATTGGGGCAGCCTTCAATGGTTGTTACCTGCGCCTGGGGGGCAGCTTTGGCCATGTAGGCAGTAGACAAACCCATTGAAGTACCCAGTTCCAAAATTCTTTTTGGTTGTAAGTATTGTATCAGCCGGAAAAAGAGTTGCCCAAACTTTGGCTGTTTTGCCGCATATCGGGTAATATCCTTCACTTTACGCTCATTGCCGGCCGACACAATAGATCCTGCACCTAAGTCGGTGACAATCAGGGTTTCATCACTTTTCAGTAATTGCTGGCGCAGTTGTTCAATTTCTTTAAATGCGGGATATTGTTTTTTATCACGCAATACCTCTTCTATGAGAGAAAAGACAAAAGGAGAATGAACATCATGTCTGTTACCTGCTGTAAAATAATACTTTAGGTATTTACCAGCTAATTGATACTGTTGTGCTAAACCCACGGACTATTTAATTTTGATAGATTTTGTTTTTATTTAAACCCCACATATGCAGGCGATGTTGCAAAGATACTCTTAACACTCCCAAACCATAGATGGCGCTCCTTTTAAAATTGATGCTGGATGCTTCATCGAAATATTTGGTTGGGCAGGTAACTTCGGCAATTTCATATCCCTTCATGAAAATCTGGCTAACCATTTCATTATCAAACACAAAGTCGTCATTATCAGCCATATAGTTAATATTTTTCAACACTTCAGCCGAAAAAACACGGTAACCGGTATGATATTCACTCAGTTTCTGGCCAATCAGCACATTCTGGGTGAATGTCAGGAAACGGTTAAAAAAGTATTTATAAAGTGGCATTCCACCCTTTAAAGCACCTTTTCCCAGAATTCTTGATCCAAAAACTACGGGATATACATCATTTGCAATAATACTACACATTGCTGTAATTAGCTTCGGAGTATATTGATAATCAGGATGTAACATTACAACAATATCGGCTCCCAATTCAAGGGCTTTATTGTAACATGACTTTTGGTTGCCTCCATATCCTTTGTTATTATCATGTCTGATAAGGTGACGAATTCCAAGTTTTCTTCCAACTTCTAAGGTTTCATCTTTACTTGCATCGTCTACTAATACTACTTCATCAACGATATCGAAAGGGATCTCCCGGAAAGTTCTTTCCAGCGTCAGAGCTGCGTTGTAGGCCGGTAATACAACCACAATCTTTTTGTTATTAAGCATTGAAAGTGGATTAATTTGGCAGCAAAGGTAGCTTTCCAGTTTAAATTTAAAAATATATCCGTTGAAAGCATTTTACAAACCACCTATCATGATTTAATTTTAACTGTTATTAATTATTTATCTTTGCGTCACGATGTTTTTGGCATCATATTTTCTTAATATTTTGTTAACAAAACAGAAAAACGACATGTTTATAAACCTACCAACGGAGATGAGGCATGGTTATGGCTTTAACAAGAAAGCCTATCAATCATTACCGTTAGTAAACATCGCTAAAAAAATGTTGTCAGCTAGTTGGATGAAAAAAGTTGTATCTACCTCATTAGTTCTATTATTTACTATCCTCGCCGCCCGGGCCCAAGATCCTGAATTGAAAAACACAACAGCACCTGTTGTTAAAACACAGGATACTACTATCAAAAAACTGATAGAAGAAGTACAGCGGATCACAGATAATGATAAACAGAACTCTAATGCTATTCAGGCCTTATTACAAGGTAAAGAGATCGATAATATAACTAAGTACGAGCTGATTAAAACCAACATTATTAATGCCAGCGAAACTTACTACTTGTTAAACAAGAAAATCATCGACTTAAAATCCCGTACTACAACCAACAACCTGGATGTATTCATCACCTCTTTGAATAACCCGGAAAGTAAAGCACTGGGATTTTCATTGAGCGATCGCATTGTGGAATTGGTTGAAAAAATCATTCTTAAAAACAAAGGCGAAAAAGGAGAGAAAAACGGAAAGATTGTTGAATCTACAAAATCGATCATCAACAGTCCTATCTTCCAAAGCTTTACTTCTTTGACACCACCATTGGCTATTGCCAATTCGGTAATGAATTTTCTGCACAGTGTGAGTGTAAACAACAAACAGATCAATCAAAAATCCTTACAGGAATTTGAGAAAGAACTGAATAAATACGTTGTGTACTACACCGCATTAAATGATGCGAATCAGAAATTTGAATACGGCCTGAATTTCAATAAGGATCAGTTGAGCCTCTTACAGGATAACCTGTTTGATCACCTTTCCTTTACTGCAACTTCATTGAAATTTCCTGCTCCACAAAGAGGAAATCAGACTTTAAGTCAAACCATGAACGACTACTTCTTCAACTTTACTAAAGAAAAAGTAGTTGATTATTTCAACCAACTTGAAGCAAAATACTCTAAAGGTGGAAAGAGAGTTGATTATGAATCCTTATTACGTGAAAATTCTTCACTGAAAGAGGTGAACAATCAACTGGAAGATCTGGTGCTTCAAACCAAGCGTTTTGAGAACCTTTACAACGAGTATTTCACCTTGCTGGACTCTTACTACACCAAAGTGAATAACTCTCTTAAAATCGCTCAGGACAATGGATTGGCAGATAAAAGTATCATCGATACAAAACAAGCCGAATTCCGCAACCTGAAAACAGAAGCGGTTGCAGAAATACAAGCATCCATCAATATCAAGGAACTTTATAATAATACAGAGAAGATTAAATATCGTTATCGTATATTCTAAATCTAATAACTTATTATAAAAGAGGTGGAATCAGGTTGTTATAAAAAACCTAATTCCACCTCTTTCTATTTGAAAAGGCGGTGGCAATAGATTTTATTTATACCTTTGCTGAGACCAATTAATGTGAGATGACCACTGTTCAATTAGAGTATATCGTTGCAGTAGATACCTACAGAAGTTTTGTAGTTGCGGCTGAAAAGTGTTTTGTGACCCAGCCAACATTGAGCATGCAAATACAGAAGCTAGAAGATGAATTAGGTATAAAGCTGTTCGACAGAAGTAAGTTGCCGGTTGTTCCTACAGAAATAGGGGTGGCAGTTGTAGCTCAGGCACGTATCATCCTTAAGGAAAATGCCCGCATTAAGGAAATTATTGCAGACCAGAAGAAAGAGGTACAGGGAAATCTGAAAGTTGGTATCATTCCTACTCTCGCACCATATTTACTACCAAGAATCCTGACCGGATTCATGAAAAAATATCCAAAAGTAAAGCTGGAAGTCTGGGAATTTCCCACCGAACAGATTATGCAGCAATTGAAACAGGAATTGCTGGATTGTGGTTTACTGGCTACTCCCCTTCATAATCCCCATCTGGAAGAACATCCGCTCTTTTATGAATCGTTTGTAGTATATACCTCTAAAACCAATCCACTTTATGAGAAGAAGGTGGTAAAAGCAGAGGAACTTGAAATAAAAGATGTATGGTTACTCAATGAAGGCCATTGTATGCGCAATCAGGTACTTAATATCTGTAAGGATAAATTTACAATGGGAGATAACAGAAACCTCGAATACAATACTGGTAGCGTAGAAACGCTTAAAAGAATGGTAGATCTGAATGAAGGATATACTATTCTGCCTGAATTATCTTTACAAGACCTGAGTCCTAAACAACTTAATATGGTGCGCTACTTCAGGGCACCAGAGCCGGTAAGGGAGATTAGCCTGGTAACACACAGGCACTTTATTAAGCAGGCCTTAATTGAGGCTTTTAGTAAGGAAATACTCTTACACGTACCTGAAAAAATGAGAGCTCAGAAGAATAAGAAAGTAATTGAAATTCTGGCTGAGTAGCTCGCGATGCTCGCTTGTTTCTCGCAGAGAAGCATAAGAAGCAAAGAGGCATAAGAATTAAAGCGAATGTTTTTAAGAATTGCTGAAAAGTTTTTATTATAAATAGAAACCAATCATACGTTCTTAAAAACATTCGCTTTAATTATTATGCCTCTTAATATTAATCTCTGCTTCTCTGCGAGAAACAAGCGAGCATCGCGAGCTTTACGCTTTACCGGCAGGTTTGTAATATTTCATTGCCTCAGGCATTAATTTTTGCAGCTCAGCAATTCTGGTTGCATCGCTAGGGTGAGTGCTGAGGAACTCCGGAGGTTTCTGACCAGTGCTCATACTTGCCATACGCTGCCAGAAAGGCACTGCTTCCTGTGGATTGTAGCCTGCCATGGCCATAAAAATAAGACCCAGGTGATCGGCTTCCAACTCATCTTTACGGGAATAAGCCAGTAAAGCAACATTGCTACCAACACCAAAAGCCTGATTAAATATGTTAACAGCAGTAGGATTTTTGTTAAGTGCCACAGCACCAGCCATCTGAATACCTTGTGCTACTAAGCCCTGGCTCATACGTTCGTTACCGTGACGGGCAATTGCGTGTGCAATTTCATGGCCCATAACTGTTGCCAATGCAGTTTCATTCTGGGTTACAGGCAAAATACCGGTATATACCACCACTTTACCACCAGGCATACACCAGGCGTTTACTTCCTTGCTGTCTACCAGGTTAAATTCCCAGTTGTAGCTGGCAATTTCTTTTCCCATTCCATTATCATTCATGTATTTGGTAACGGCAGCGGCAATACGTTGGCCAACTCTTTTAACCATCTCTGCATCTTTACTGGATGCCTGAGCAACTACCTTATTTTCAGAAAGAAAGCTCTGGTATTGCGTTAAAGCCATGGATTGCATGGTGCTTTCAGGAACCAGATTCAGTTGGCTACGACCAGTTATAGGTACACGGGAGCAAGCAGCCAAACCAACTCCTGCAGCAAAGAATAATAAATACTTTTTCATGGGAAAATCAAATTTATAAGTAGCGATAAAA
Source organism: Chitinophaga silvatica (assembly GCF_003419895.1). GTDB lineage: Bacteria > Bacteroidota > Bacteroidia > Chitinophagales > Chitinophagaceae > Chitinophaga > Chitinophaga silvatica. The sequence goes on from NZ_QPMM01000012.1 coordinate 191,281, forward strand.
CGCCAAAAAGCACGAAGCAAAAAGCATGCACATTTTTGTGGCTATGGCTTTTTACTTCGTGCTTTTTGCGATATCTATAACTTAATGTTTATCTTTTTTGTTTTTGAATAACGGTACTTTGCTTTCTACCCCTTTCAACAAACGGCCAATATTCTTTTGATGTGTTAATACCACCATTAATGCTACAGCAATTGCGAATATCCGATAGAAGATCTCAGGCTCATTAAAAATAAACAAAATCAACACAGGGAATGCAATACTTGCAATAATTGAGCTGAGAGAAACATATCTTGTAAGGAATAAAATCATCAGAAAAACTCCTACACAACAAAGTGCTACCAATGGCTGAATGGCCAGCACTAATCCAAATAATGTTGCAATGCCTTTACCTCCTCTGAAATTTGCCCAGATAGGAAAAATATGTCCAACAACGGCAACCAGACCTAATCCGATTTGCAGATTCACTAATTGAGTAAGATGTTCCGGATCGGTATAATAAGGAAGTAAATACGATAATCTAACAGCCAATACGCCTTTAAGCATATCAACTGCCATTACAAAAGTGCCAGCTTTAGGACCCAATACCCTGAAAGTATTGGTGGCGCCTGCATTACCACTACCATACTCCCTGATATCCAAACCAAACACCCCTTTACTTACCCATACAGCTGTAGGAACTGAACCTATAAAATAGGCCCCAATAAGCAATAAAACTTCTATCATTACAACAAGTTAGAACGCTAAGATAACAAATTCTATGTTAAAATATATAGAATATTGGAATTGACAGTAACACAAAAGTTGGATAATCAATAGCTTTCATATTCAACTTTACAGTATTACGATTATTTTGTTTCAAATTGAAGAGCTAACCAATTGTCTTTCTCTATTTTATGAGTCAATTGTAGCCCAACTGCTGCGGCAGCTTCTGTAATCTGAGGCTCGTCGGTTGTTAGAATGCCACTTAACAATAATTGCCCATTTTCTGCAAGAATTCGCTTCATTTCTCCCATAAACTGTAATAAAATATTACAATTTATGTTTGCCAAAATGATATCATAGGTTGAAGAAATATCAGTGAGCGTATCTGCCTGCCAAACCTTGGTTTTAGTCATGCCATTGGCTTCGATATTCTCCCTGGTATTGTTTACCGCCCATTCATCGTAATCAATTGCATCAATTACAGATGCACCCATCATTTCAGCAAGAATAGCCAGTATACCCGTTCCCGTGCCAAAATCAAAAACCCGCTTTCCTTTTACAGGCAAGGTTTCCATTAGTCTGATCATCGAAGAGGTAGTAGCATGGTGGCCAGTACCAAAAGCCATCTTAGGTGTGATTACAATTTCATAATCAGGCTTTGGATTAAATGCATCATGAAATTCGGCTCTGATCCCACAGAAATCGTCTACCAATACTGGTTGAAAATTGCTCTCCCAAACTGCGTTCCAGTTCACAGGCTGAATAATCTCTTTCGTATAGGTGATACCGTGAGGAGCCAATATATCGTTTAATGCTTCTTCCTGTAAATCGTCTGCTGGTATATAAGCAATCAGTTTTTGCTCCTGCTCTTCGAACCCTTCAAATCCAATCTCTGATAATTGTGCAATCAACAGGTCGGTGAGTGTATCATTTACCTGTATTGTAATGGCGATGTGTGACATATGCGGCAAATATATAGAATTGCTATTACAGCAGTGCAAAGGATTTCAAAATGATATTAATATGAAAATATTATATTTGAATAATAATTAATACACAAAACCTATGAAAACACTGCTCCTAGCTTTAACCATTGCAGTAACAAGTGTATCTGCTCATGCGCAGATTATTAAAATGAAACCTGTTTTAGAACCAATTGCCGATTCAATTATTTATCAGACTGAGAATGTGATGCTGGTATTTGATCGAAAGGAGTTAGCCGACTATATGAATAATATGGATACTGTGCTGAAGAACGGCAAGTTTGATAATAGGATCATCGGTAGTGTGCAGCTTTCACGGCTCGACAGAAATGAAATGGCCAACCATTTTCTGAAAGCTTATTGTTACCTGGAAGATTCAACGAATAAAGACTTCAGTTATAGCACCGGCAGAATGAATATGTTATGGGCAGAAGATGGAGGTATAGAGCTTCCTTATGTAGAAATACTACTGCCGGATTTACTGGCTGATGGCAGGGTTAGAATAACTGAAAGAAGCAGCAAGGCCTATCAGGCCTCCTATCGTATGATAGCAGAACCTGTAAATGGTACTAACTTCAGAACTTATCGTTTGAATAATGGTAAGGAAGTTTTCCGGGAAAGTACCTATAGAGCGGAGCAATTGACGAGGAGGTAATTGCTCGCAAAGAAGGTAAGTTTTTTGGAGAGGCAAAGGGATTAATAATATTTTCATTTGTCATTTATAAACAAGGAAGGTTAGTTTTTTGGAGAGGCAAAGGGATTAATAATATTTTCAAGTTTGTCTTATATAAACAAGGAAGGTTAGTTTTTTGGAGAGGCAAAGGGATTAATAATATTTTCAAGTTTGTCTTATATAAACAAGGAAGGTATGTTTTGGGAGAGGCAAAGGGATTAATAATATTTTCAAGTTTGTCTTATATAAACAAGGAAGGTTAGTTTTTTGGAGAGGCAAAGGGATTAATAATATTTTCAAGTTTGTCTTATATAAACAAGGAAGGTATGTTTTGGGAGAGGCAAAGGGAAAAACTTATGCCCCTCCAAAAAACTTACCTTCTTTGCGTGAAAAAGGGCTGACCAATTGGCCAGCCCCCGTTTTATTTTAATTCCAGTTATCCGGTTACTCATCGAAAGTTGGTTCCATTGGCTTTTCGTTCGAGTTGTCGCTATTTCTGTTGAAATCACGTCTTTCGCCACGGAAACCATCACCACCACCACGTCTGTCGTCTCTTGGTCCACGTCTGTCATCTCTTGGGCCGCGTCTGTCATCTCTTGGTCCACGATCCCCGCGATCACCACGATCTGGTCTTTCTTCTCTTTCTACGTATCCTTCTGGTTTAGGCATTAACACTTTACGGCTCAGTTTAAACTTACCGGTTTTAGGGTCAGTACCTGTTAATTTTACTTTTACTTTTTCGCCTTCAGAAAGCACTCCTTCCATTGTATCCAGGCGTTTCCAGGATACTTCAGAGATGTGGAGTAAGCCTTGTTTGCCTGGCATGAATTCTACGAATGCACCATAAGGCATGATGGATTTAACGATAGATTCATAGACTTCTCCTACTTCAGGAACAGCTATAATACCTTTCACCCATGCTAAAGCTCTTTCCAGGCCATCTTTCTGTGCGGAGAAGATGCTTACTTCGCCGGTTTCACCAACTTCTTCGATGTTGATAGTAGTACCGGTTTCGCGTTGAATTTCCTGAATGATTTTACCACCTGGTCCGATCACTGCACCGATAAATTCGCGGTCGATGATCAGTTTTTCCATGCGAGGAGCATGTGGTTTAGGTTCTGGACGGGCAGCAGGAACTGCATCGTACATGGCATTGATGATGTGTAAACGACCATTTTTAGCCTGAGCTAAAGCGGCGCGCATTACATCCATGCTTAAACCATCAACCTTAATATCCATTTGGATACCGCAAACACCGTCGCGGGTACCAGTTACTTTAAAGTCCATATCCCCCAGGTGATCTTCATCGCCCAGGATGTCGGTCAATACAGCCCATTTGCCATCAGCAGAACGGGAGATCAGACCCATTGCCACACCGGAAACGTGTTTAGGCAGTGGAACCCCGGCATCCATTAATGCGAGAGATCCGGCACAAACGGTAGCCATAGAGGAAGAACCGTTAGATTCCAGAATATCGGATACAACTCTTACGGTGTAAGGATATTCAGATCCTGGCATCATTTGTTTCAGGGAACGCATAGCAAGGTTACCGTGTCCTACTTCTCTACGTCCGGGGCCTCTCATCATTTTCACCTCACCGGTAGAGAATGGAGGGAAGTTATAATGGAGGATGAATTTAGTATAGTTAGATGTTGCAGCGCTTTCGATCAGCAACTCATCTTCAGGAGTACCGAGTGTTACGGTGGTTAAAGACTGAGTTTCACCACGGGTAAACAAGGCAGAGCCGTGAGGAGACGGTAAAATGTCGGTTTCCATGGCGAGAGGGCGTACCTGATCTAAGCTACGACCATCGAGACGAACGGATTCGTCGAGGATCATATTACGGATCACATCTTTTTCGAGATCGTGCAGGTAACCTTTCACCAATGGTTGATCTTCTTCTGGTAATTCGCCCAGATGAGTAACCAGTTCTGTACCGATTGCAGCAAAAGCATCGCTTCTATCGTGTTTAGACAGAGCGCCTTTAGCAACCTGGTAAATTTTATCTTTAGCGAAAGCAGAAATTTTAGCTTTCAGTTCGTCGTTTTGATAAGGGAGAGTGAACTCACGTTTAGCGGTAATGCCTTTGAGGTCGCGGAGTTCTTCCTGAGCTTTCACCTGCACACGAATCGCAGCGTGAGCTGCCTCGATAGCCTGGATCAGATCCTCTTCCTGGCATTCTTTACTTTCACCTTCCACCATCATGATGTTCTTTTCAGTAGCACCAATGATGAAGTCCATATCCGCAGTTGCTAAATCGGTACGATTAGGGTTGATTACATATTTACCACCAATGCGGGCAACGCGCACTTCGGAAATGATTTCCTGAATTGGAACGTCAGAAACTGCGAGAGCAGCAGAAGCAGCAAGACAAGCCAGGGCATCAGGCATTACTTCCGGATCGGAAGAGATGAGAGAAACCAAAACTTGAACTTCGCATAAATAGTTATCGGGGAACAGGGGGCGTAGTGCTCGGTCGATCAATCTTGAAATCAGTACCTCGTAATCGGATAAGCGGCCTTCGCGTTTGAAGAAAGATCCAGGGATACGGCCGGCGGAAGCAAATTTTTCCTGATAGTCAACTGTGAGGGGGAAGAAAGACTGTCCTGGTTTGGGTTCTTTGGCAGCTACCACTGTAGCCAGCAATATTGCATTCCCTAAACGTACCGTAACGGCACCATCGGCCTGGCGGGCCAATTTGCCGGTTTCGATAGTCACCATACGACCGTCTCCTATATCGAATGTCACTGAAATAGGTGTCAGATTCATAATAAAGTGAGGATTAAGAATAACATTCTTCTAAGACAAAGAAGAATAATAAAAGGTATACATACAAAAAAACTATTCCCAACATATAAGTTGGGAATAGCGCTATAATTAAGTCGTGGTTATTTCCTGATACCTAACTTCTCAATAAGAGCACGGTAGCCTGTGAGGTTAGTTCTAGATAAATAAGAAAGTAAACGCTTTCTCTGACCAACCATTTTCATAAGACCACGGTGAGTAGAAAAATCTTTTTTGTTTGCTTTCAGGTGACCAGAAATGCTGTTGATACGCTCAGTCAGCAGCGCTATTTGTGCTTCTACAGAGCCTGTATTTTTTTCGCTTCCACCAAATTCCTTAAAAATATTGGCTTTCTTTTCAACAGTTAAGTAAGACATCTTTAATAATAATAAGTAATATAATGTTTTTTGTCGCTATTTTTCCAGGTGCAAAGGTAATTTAAAAAATAGGAAATACCAATTAACCTGTAAGAATAATAAATAGCTAACAATTTAATATGTTAATTTCTATTTTTCAACTCTTATGAAGAGAAGTTCAAAGCAGCATTATCTGTAACATGCCCATTTTCTGTACGCAGTACCCTTGATGGGAATTTCTGCAGTACAATGTAATCATGAGTCGCCATCACAATTGCAGTACCTTCCCGGCAAATACGGAACAACAACTGCATAATACCATCTGAGGTTTCCGGATCCAGGTTTCCTGTCGGCTCATCTGCCAGGATCAGACGGGGTGAATTTAGCATTGCACGGGCAATATCTACCCGCTGCTGCTCACCTCCCGATAACTCGTATGGCATCTTAAACCCTTTGGTTCCCAACCCTACCTTATCTAATACATCCGTGATTTTATTCTCCATCTCCTTAGGGTCCTGCCAGCCAGTTGCCCTTAAGGCAAACTTTAAATTATCGTGTACATTACGATCTGTCAGCAATTGAAAATCCTGGAAAACTACTCCCAGATTCCTACGCAAATACGGTACCTTCTTCCAGTCCATCTTCTTCAAATCAAAACCTACCACCTGCCCCGAACCTTCTGTTAAGGGCAAATCTCCATAAAGCGTCTTTAACAAACTGGATTTACCAGTTCCCGTTTTGCCAATCAAATACACAAACTCTCCCTTGTTTACCGTAATGTTTACTTCCGATAAAATCAAAGAATTCCCCTGATATATACTGGCATTAGTTAATTGGATGATAGGTTGTTCAGGCGTCATGTCCTTTCTTTTTTACAATCTGTTGCGAACAAAAATAACTAATTAAAAAATAACTCATTGTGATAATCTCAATCATCAACCTATAAATTAATCAACTAAAAAAATAGTTGTTAAACTAAATATTTAGTTATACTTTTAAATCAGAAACTAAAAACATGAAACAACTTACCAAAGCCGAAGAACAAATCATGCAGGCACTATGGGAAACAGGCCCCGCTTTCGTGAAAGACATTATAGATATAATGCCTGAACCCAAGCCACACTATAATACCGTTTCCACCCTCATTAAAATCCTCATGGAAAAAGGATTTGTTGATTTTAAAGCCTTTGGAAAATCTCATCAGTATTTTCCCATCATTTCTAAAGATGCTTACAGCCACAAAACAGTCAACAACCTCGTTAAAGGATACTTTGAAGGGTCGTTCAGTAACCTGGTTTCCTTCTTCGTAAAGGAAAAAGAGCTAAGTGTAAATGAACTGGAAGAACTGGTAAAAAAAATCAAGGACGCTCAAAATAAATAGACTATGACTCCTGTTGCTATCTATCTGGCCAAACTATTCCTCTGCTCCGGAATATTATACGGGTATTATCATATTGCCCTCCGTAATAACAAGTTTCACCATTGGAACAGGTTTTATCTTATTGGTATCACTGTATTGTCTATCATCCTTCCACTTATTAATATACCAATAACCGGAAAAAGTGAACAGTCCCAGTTGCTTTACTATACCGCCAATATGTTTACAGCAACAGGTACTCCAACTATCCACCCTGCTCCTTCCGCCATTAATCTGAGCAGTATTTTATTAGCTATTTATATAATCGTTGCCTTTATACTATTAACAAGATTAATATTTTCCTTATCAAAGCTACTTCGGCTGGTTAAGAGAAGTAAGATCTTTGATATCCCTCCATATCATCTTGTTGAGAATGAAATTATCAGAACTCCGTTCTCTTTCTTTTCCTACATTTTCTGGGATACAACTCCAATTGATAGTCTTAAAGGGCAACAAATTCTTCGTCATGAATTAGTACATATTCAGGAAAAACACAGCAGTGATAAGCTTTTCATGGAAATTATCACTTCCATCGGCTGGCTTAATCCCTTCTTTTTTCTGATCAAAAGAGAATTGATATTAATCCATGAATTCCTGGCAGATAAAAAAGCAGCCGGAAAAGAAGTAGGTAGCTATGCCGAAACCATTCTACAGGCAGCCTTTCAAACCAACCAATTTAAAATCACAAATAACTTCTTTCAATCACCTATCAAACGCAGAATCCTTATGCTCACAAGATTCCACCACCCAAGATTCAGCTACATGCGCAGAATTCTTGTACTGCCGCTTAGCGCCTTTATTTTTTGCTCCCTGGCATTTGTAGTAGATAATCGTTCTACTCATCAGGAACCAACCATAGAGATTTCAACACCCGTTTCTACTCCGGCTCCTGTTAGAACAGCAATTGCAGCGCCGGCACCAATTAAAACAAGCAAGCCTTACCAGGAAGAAGTTCATACCAAGGTAGACGAACTACCTACTTTTAAAGGCGGCGAGACAGCCTTAATGAACTACTTATCTAAAAACGTAAGGTATCCAAGAGAGGCTCAGGAAAAGAATCAGCAGGGTACAGTATTCATCCAGTTTAATGTAGGTAAAGATGGTAGCTTATCAAATATTAAATCAACTGGTAATAATCCTAGTACCAGCCTTACAGCAGAAGCTATACGCGTTATTAAAGCCATGCCAAACTGGGAACCCGCTAAAATCAAGCATCAGCCGGTATTAGCTCAAATGACTCTCCCAATCAGGTTTACATTACAGGAAGATTCATCACCTGCCAAAGAGAAACACAATGAACTCTTTACAATAGTAACCAATCCACCTCAATATCCTGGTGGAGAAGCAGCATTGGCAAAATTCTTAAGCAAGCATATCAAATTTCCTAAAGCAGCCCAGGATGCAAAAGTATCAGCTACTGTGTTTATTGATTTCATTATTGATACAGAAGGAAATATTTCAGATGTTAAACCCACTGGGGTAGTAAAGGGATATGGATTAGAAGAAGAAGCGATCAGGGTAATAAAAGAAATGCCTAAATGGATCCCTGGCAAACAGAACGACCGTGTAGTGAATGTAGCCTATTCATTGCCGATCCGTTTCAATGCTGTATTATAATAACAAGCTAAATAGATAAACAAAGGGCGGGATCTCCCGCCCTTTATTGTAATTACTTATATTCAAAAGTTCCGGCAGGAGCTTTTACAGTTACCTGCTTTTCAGCCGCTGCTTCCACTCTACCAATAATCTGTGCATCGATATTAAAGCTCTTGGAGATATTGATGATTTCTTCTGCAATTTCAGCAGGTACATATAACTCCATCCTATGACCCATGTTAAATACCTGGTACATTTCTTTCCATGGTGTACCTGATTGCTCCTGAATCAGCGTAAACAAAGGAGGAACAGGGAAAAGGTTATCCTTGATTACATGCAGTTTCTCGATAAAATGCAGGACTTTCGTTTGTGCGCCACCGCTACAATGCACCATACCATGAATCTGAGGGCGGAACTGTTCCAGCACTTTTTTAATTACCGGAGCATAGGTACGGGTTGGAGATAAAACCAACTTTCCTGCATCTACCTGTCCAAATCCCGGGATATCGATCTTATCGGTCAATGATTTTTTACCGCTAAAGATTAATTCATACGGAATATTAGGATCGAAGCTTTCCGGATATTTCTCAGCGATAGCTTTGCTAAACACATCATGTCTGGCACTGGTAAGGCCATTGCTACCCATACCGCCGTTATAGGAACTTTCGTAGGTAGCCTGCCCATAGGAAGCCAAACCTACTACAACATCCCCCGCCTGAATGCGATCGTTGGAGATAACGTCACTGCGTTTCATACGGCAGGTAACAGTAGAATCGACGATGATTGTTCTTACCAGGTCGCCTACATCTGCAGTTTCACCGCCGGTAGAGTAAATACTGATACCGTGGCTGCGAAGCTCGGCCAGGATTTCTTCTGTACCGTTGATAATCGCTGCGATCACCTCCCCTGGCAATAATTGCTTATTACGCCCGATGGTAGATGATAATAGGATATTATCAGTAGCGCCTACACACAGTAGGTCGTCCATGTTCATAATAATGGCGTCCTGTGCGATTCCTTTCCAAACGCTGAGGTCGCCTGTTTCTTTCCAATAAACATAAGCCAGCGACGATTTAGTGCCGGCACCGTCGGCATGCATAATATTGCACCATTGTTCATCACCGCCCAAAATATCGGGAACGATTTTACAGAATGCTTTAGGGAAAAGCCCTTTATCAATATTCTTTATGGCATTATGCACATCTTCTTTACCTGCAGAAACACCGCGTTTGGCGTAAATATTATTATCCACTGGGAATGAAATATAAATATGTAAATAAAAAAATAACTGAATTCCGATGTTCTTCAGGCTGCAAAAGTAACAGATTCCGTGCAGATTGGTTAGATTTGCACGGCGTTTTTGTTAGTTATTGAATTATATGCAGGTTCACAGGGACTTAGATCAATTACCAGAATTTCATAATGCCGTTATTACAATCGGCACTTTTGACGGAGTACATGCTGGTCACCGTTTCATTATAGAGCAGCTTCAGCAGGCTGCCAGGCAATGCGGTGGCGAGACTGTGATTATTACCTTCGACCCGCATCCCCGGGAGGTTTTACAACCCAAACCCAATAATATCCGGTTACTAACAACCCTTCCCGAGAAAATTGCCCTTTTGAAGCAAGCAGGTATCAACCACCTGGTGGTTGTTCCATTCACCAAGGCATTTTCGGAGATGCCAGCCATCAGCTACCTGGAAGACTTCCTTATAAAACGTTTCCGCCCCCATACTATTATTATTGGCTATGACCACCGTTTTGGCCATAACCGGGAAGGTGGATTGGAACTCCTGGAAAAAGAACAACAACAATACGGGTTTCAGCTGATTGAAATCCCTAAACAAATCGTTCATGACCTTACAGTTAGTTCCACCAAAATCAGGAACAGCCTTCATGAAGGAAGCGTGAAACTTGCCAATGAACTATTGGGATATACCTATTTTCTGAGCGGAACCGTTACCCATGGCGACAAAATGGGCAGACAACTTGGCTACCCTACCGCTAATCTGCAACTTACCGATGATAGAAAACTTATTCCGGCCGAAGGAATCTATGCCGTGCTGGCCTCCATTAATGGTGGTACGCCTTTACCAGCAGTAATGAGCATAGGCAACCGTCCTACCTTCAATGGAACAGACCTGCGACTCGAAGTACATATCTTCAATTTCAATGAAGACATCTATGATCAGGAAGTAAACGTTTCATTTATCGATTATATCCGTCCGAACAAAAAATTTGATGCGATAGATGCATTGATCCAGCAAATGGATAAAGATTCGGCAGAAGCTAAAAGGATCATATCGGAGATGTGACTTTTAAAATAAATTTGTATTTATTTTTTACTTGCTTTAGCTTTGTACCTCTCTCACTTTACTTTTAATAAAGTACCTTAATCGTATTCGCATTGTTTGTTTTTTATTACTGAATAATTTTAACCACTATGACTAGAGTAATCATAATAAGTCCTGAAAATAAAAAAGCAATAGCATTTTTAGAGAAAATAAGAGCTCATAAGCAAGAGCTTAAAAAGAAAATGCGGGAAAGCCCTTTACTCCAAAATCTTCGTAATAAGGTTTCAAATAAATAATAAGATAAGGCCCCAAATATTGATTGAAAAATGATTATTCCTTACGAGGTTAAAGAAGACTTCATTGAGGGTCAGTATATCTTTGCTTTTAGTTCAATACATTGTGAATACTATGTTTATTTCGAGCCTCTGAAGACACTGTTAGAGGATGGTGTTTCTGTTTTGTATTATTTAGAGCAAAATGGATACTTTTTTGGATTCGCATCTTACGATGAGGAAGAATATGTTTTGAAAAAAAAGGAAAGACCATTCGAAATAGATAAAAGAATAGCTACAACAATATGTAATATCATAAGAACATTCTTTAAGAGATTCAGCACTGTTGTATTGATATATTACTGTGATCCTATTGACAATAAACAAGCGTCAAGACATCGCCTATTTAAAAAATGGGATGAAATTTATTGTAGTGATTTAATTGCATATCGAATTGATACAATGCTTAGAGTAGAGGATGATATGCATTTTCTTGGATGTTTTGCTTTTTGTTCGGAAGGTGAAACAGATATTGTTAAGGAACAATTTTTTAAATTTGCAGAATTAAAAGTTCCAGAGGATAAACGCTCGCAAAAAGTCTGAGAAATTACATTTACTACCAATAGTATCTAAATAAAATATTTCCTCTTCTCAAATCTTTTCCCCCAACAACTCCAACTCTTCTCTTTTAAATGCGGCCTTCTTTAATCTGTATGCGAGATAATAAAAGAGAATACAGAGCACAGAACAAACAATCCCCGCTGGGATTGGAATTGATTGTTCTTTTTCATCCATTACCAATGGCCCGTAAATGAAATGATGGAAGCCCAATATTCCATACAACAGAGCAATTGTTCCAACCAATATGAATAATGTGGAAGTGGCAATTTTAAAAGCTCCACGCTTTGCTCCTGGAATCTCAAAAAACTTTTTTCCTGTATTCAACATTCTTATGCCTAATCTGGCAAAGCAAAAAAGACTAATAAATGATACTGATAAAAAACCTACCATGGCAAGTGATCCAGCAAAATTATATCCTGGTAAAAATACAATCTTCCAGAATGAATCTTTACTAAAAAAGAGCAAAAAATCCACAACCCAATAGGCCGACATTAAAGTGATAATAAAACAGGCAACAGCCCAGATCCGATTGGTTAAAGTATTTTCTTTCATAATAATAATCAAACTAACTCTCCCAGGAATTCAGACTTTTGCTTTTTAAAAGCTGACCCTCTTAATTTATAAGCAAGAAAAAACAGGTAAAAACACAAAGAAATTAATAATAGTGAAACAAAGAAATCTGTCTGCCAATTTTCACTGAAAGTATACTCTCCATTTATATGAAAACTATGGTCATAAATAATCAGTACCCCCGACATCAAAATCAACAGACCTAAAAGCATCAGTAAAATGGAGCCTGAAATTTTGAGCGGCCCTCTTTTTGCCTGAGGATATTCAAAGTACTTTCTTTCGGTATCTAACATTCTAATACCCAGCCTACCAAATCCAAAAGTTCCAATAGAAGTAATGGCTAACTGTCCTAATGTAATAATTTCTCCATATGAACGCACGTTTAGATTATTTATATAATACCATACTGAATAAAATACGTTTACATAAAAAGTAAAGTACATCATAAATAGAATTGCAATACCGAAAAAAAATATTGCTTTAGCAAGTTGGGATAAACTTCGTTTACTCATAATATGGAACTGATTTGGTTTTAAGGTTAGATGGTTTCTCCCAGGAATTCATTCTTCTCATTTATAAAAGCCGATTTTCTCAACCTATAAGCCAGGTAAAAAAAGAGAGTGCTCATACAAAGGAATAATAAAGAATAAAAGGAATCTACACTTAAATTCTTATTACCCTTTATTAAGGGTAATACAATATATTCATCAATAACCCAGATACTTAATAAAAGCCCTGTTGTGCCAAAGATTACAAATAGAATAGAACCGGCAATTTTAAGTGGACCACGATTTGCATCAGGTAATTCAAAGAATTTCTTCCTTGTATTAAGCATTCTTATTCCCAGTCTGGCAAACCCAAAGAAGCCAATAAAGGTTATAGTTAAATAATTTAGTCTACCAGTTATTACTGCTAAATCTGAAGTTCGGAATTCAGATCTTTGATAATATAGGACTGAGAAAAAAATCAAATAATGAATAAAGTAATAAGCTGAGATGGAGGCTAATATGAAACTAATTATTATCCAGATATTGCGGGAAAGACTTCTAATTTTCATAGGATAATTATTGTAGTTTTTAGATGGTTTCACCAAGAAAATCTGTTTCTTCTTTTATAAATGCAGATTTCTTTAACCTGTATGCAGGCCAGTGTACCAATACTCCTATTATTATAAAAAGGGCGAATATTACAATTGTCCAAATTTTATGTGATGTAATTTGCCTGGTCATCGATATTAAATTATTTCCCCAAGAAATTCCACATCCTCTGTCTTAAATAAAGACTTCTTCCATTTCTGTGCCAACCAAACTATTACAGCTCCTACGCCAATAAGTACAACAAAGAGTGTAATTCTTATTGCATTTGCTTCATAGTCAGAGTAAACTTTATATATCACAGCTATACTAAAGCATACTAACAGTGTGCCTATCGTAGTCAGAAAAATTGATGCAAGCAATTTCGCCGGGCCATAAGTAACACTGGGAAAAGCAAAGAATTTCTTTCCGGAACCAAGCATTCTGATACCTGCCCGGATGAAGCTAAAAAGTGCAACCAATACACCAGGGATTATTATAGCAGAACCCATAATACTTTGCTGTCGTGCTACCGCACTAAATCTGTCCTCAAGAATCTTTTGAGATACTTCTTCAGGACCAAGAGTCATATAAAAAAATGTTTCTATGAACAAATAGGCCATAAAAGCACAAAACAGGGCTGAGATAAAACATATGATAGCCCAGAGAGGATAAGATTTCTTTTGCATAAGTATTAAAATAATTTACCCAAAAACGAGATTCGTTTTTTATTAAAATCAGACTACTGACAAAAAACAGATTGACATCCAGCTATTATCAAAAATCTTTTTATTGATTCTCATAATTGGCTCATATAGTTTCTCCCATAAACTCTGTTGTTGTTATACTTTTCAATGCCGATCTTCTTAATATAAATGCCAGTCGAGCTGCCATTAATGAAAAGCCAAACATCACCAATAAAATACCAGCTATCGTTATTGTTCCTGCCTGTTCAAGTAGTTTCCTATCTATTCCAAATACTGTCAACCCTCCAATTATAATAACAAATAAAAAAATCCCCGCAATGCAGGAAACCAATATAGATGCTGCTAATTGCAGAGGAGCATATTTTGCAGTTGGAGTTTCAAAAAATTTCCGCCTGGTATTCAGCATTCTTATACCTAGCCTTGTGAATCCGAAAAGTACAAATGAGTTTAATAATAAAGGGGCAATTGTTTGTATAAAAATTTTGCCAAAAGCAGTTGCTACTGGCATTGCAGAATTGCTTTCGTCTGATAATGTGATCAGGTGATAAACAATTGAACACAGCATCCAGGCTGCAATACAGAAACTAACGATGGCCCAGGCTGCGTGGGATTTGTTCATACTTTTCATAGGTAATAAATCTATCATTTAGTTATTCAATGCCGCTCTTTTCTGCCTTGAGTTTAACCATAAAACAACCAGGGCTAATGCCAAGCAAAAAATAAGAGGTCAGATAATTTCTCCCAAAAATTCTGTTGTTGGTTTTTCAAAAGCACTGGCTCTTCTTTTGTAAGCTAACCAAAGTTGGGCTCCTCCGACTAGCGTAATAAAGACTGTTCTAACAAGAATTTCTATCACTTTAGGTGAACTACCTGGTGTTAAAAAAATTGACTTAATGGCCGAATATATTCCTGTCAGTAACAGTAAGGTGCCTGTCATAGAAAGGATAATAGACAGGAATAATTTAAAAACACCATTCTTAGCTCCCGGCATTTCAAAAAACTTATACCGGGTATTTAGCATTCTGATTCCTAACCGTGCAAAACTGAAGCTACCAATCAAACATCCCAAGATCATTCCCCATATCGGTAAGTTAAATAGTTCCTCCGAATTGACTGGTAGGCTATCCTCTACTACTTTCTCGGCTGCTACGAATCCAAGGGCAACAAGAAAGAGGGTGAATGCGCAGGCTATCAGCAGGAAAATAATTGCCAGCAGAATATGGGATACTTTTCTTGTATTCATAGATAGTCGGGAAATTAGGGTATTATCGTTAATTCATAATCTTATACATTAACTCTTTAAGCAGTTCACCATCTTCTACACCACTGTCGTTAATTCCTATGCTTCTCAAATTATATTGATGTAATAATAAGATAGCTTTTTCTGTGCCTTCTGGTCCATACTGCCGGGCAGCCTGCATATAATCCTTTACAAAGAAGGGATGCACACCTAAAGCGGAGGCCACTTCCTTTTCGTTGCCTTTAACACTGTAGATCAGGTTTACTTTGGCAAAGAAATTATACAGAGCTGGCAGTGTCATTTGTATTGGAGCTGCCTTAGGGTTAGCAGCAAAGTAAGAAATTATCTTATAAACTTTAGTAGTATCTCGTAGTCCTACTGCATTCTGTAGTTCAAAAACATTGTATTCTTTGCTGATGCCTACATACTTTTCGATGTCTCCTTCATCAATTTTCTTTTGGGCGGGCAGATTTACCAGCAACTTATCGATTTCGTTGGCGATTCGGGAAAGGTCGTTACCTATATGGTCTACCAGGAGGATAGCAGCCTTTTGGGTAATAGCCAATCCCTGGCTGCTTACATAAGCTTCGGCCCAGTTAGGGAGTTGATTATCATATAGTTTCTTGGTAGAGAGAAGTACTCCTTTTTCTTTTATGAGTTTGGCCAGCTTACTTCTTCCATCAATTTTCCCCTGTTTATGGGCTACAACGAAAATGGTAGAAGAAAGGGGGTTATCGATATAGGTTTCAAGCTTAAGGAGATCGCGCATGGCCTGTGCTTCTTTCAGTACTACCACTTGTTTTTCGGCAAACATGGGATATCTGCGGCAAGCGTTGATAACGGTTGTCCAGTCGGTATCTTTGCCGTACAGGACGGTCAGATTGAAACCACGTTCTGCTTCGGGGAGCAGTTGGTGTTCTGCATACGCTGTTACCTGGTCTATAAAGAAATCTTCTTCTCCTTCCAGCCAGTATAATGATTTAAATTTCTGCTGTTTCCAATCTTTAATAATATCCTGATAATCCATGTAGCTTATTTAACTATAACAATATCTTGCTCTTGTAAGATAGGTAACTGTTTGAATTTCATTAGCAACTGAGCTACTGCCACTACATCTTTCTGGCAATAGGTTACGATTCGCTGTAAATCTTTTTCTTCCCAATATACCTTACCTACCATGCTGCCATCTATATCATCTTTAGGGGTGGCGATACCCATTACTGCAGTGAGCAATTTCAGGGAGATATAGTATCTGTTATCGCCAAACCGCCATAGATGGAGGGTATCCAGCATTGGCACTTCCCAGGGTTTAAAACCGTGAAGTTGTAAAGGTTGGGGCAAAGATAAATTATGAATTACAGAACGCCTGCAAATAAATGGAATATCGAATTCCCTGATATTATGGCCGGCAAACTGGAATCGCTGATGTTTTGAATGGAATTTATTGATAAGCTCCAGAAACTCTTTCAGCAGTTCTTTTTCATCATCTCCATAAAAAGATTTCAATCGAAGCTGATAACGATTGTTATCTACACTAAAGAAACCTACTGATATGCAAACGATTTTTCCGAATTCGGCATATATCCCAGCCTTGTCAAACCACGCTGTTTCATCGTTTCCTGAAACTGGCAAAGTTTTTGCGTTTTTGTCACGCCAGAGCTGCTGCATATCGTCCGAACAAAGTTCCAGTGTTGGTGTAGCCGGAGTTGTTTCTATGTCCAACAATAATAATTGATCTAACGCAATATTTGGAAGCACGATTGAATGACGTTTTTATGCTATTATAAAATAAGAATATTATAAGTACTTTTGAATAACAATTTTTAACCATATAACAACTAAACATAAAACTCACAACTATGACGGAGAACACTTTTAACACACCTGCACCGGGATCACCCGGACCAGAAAAACCGCGTAGCCGGAATGGGCTAATTTACGGCATTTTGATCGCAGCATTAGCAGGTACCTGGATATATATGTTGTATGACAAGAATAAATCCAGCGAGCAAATCACTCAAAAAAATGTTCAGATAGATTCTATCGCTTCCTCACGCGATGCCCTACAACAAGAGTATAACGCAGCCAACGCCCGTTTGGATGATTTGATTTCTCAAAATACCAGAATGGACAGTCTTGTTAAAACCAAAGACAAGGAAATTCAGGATATGAAAGCCAGAATCTCCAGTATTCTGAGCAACAAAAATGCAACTCAGGCACAACTGGCAGAAGCCCGCAGATTGATTGAACAACTGAAGACGAATATCGAAGGGTATCAACAAACAATTGAAAGACTGGAAGGAGAAAAGATTGTATTGGCGGGAGAAAGGGATATAGCCAGAAAAGAGCGTGATTCAGTGGGTGTTGTAAAGGATAGTCTGGGTAAGAAGGTAGACCTGGCGTCTGTACTTCATGCATCCAACATTCATCTGATGCCTATAAAGGTAAAACATAATGGCAAAGAGGTTGAAACTACCAAAGCAAAACGTGCAGATATGATGCGTGTAACATTCGACCTGGATGACAATCGTGTAGCTCCAACAGGTGATAAAGAAATTTATGTTGCGATTTCTGCTCCTGATGGAACTCCTCTGGCTGTAGAAGCATTGGGCTCAGGACGTTTCACTTTGGAAGATGGTACAGAAAAACTCTATACTGCCAAGAAAACAGTTCCTTATGTTACTGGTCAGAAAGTTCCTGTAACAATGGATTGGAAACAAAATTCAGACTTCAAACCAGGTGATTATTCAGTTGAAATTTATCACAATGGTTATAAAATCGGACAGGGTAATGTAACCTTGAAGAAAGGTGGTTTATTCTAATTCAGAGAGTAACTAACATTAGTAATATAACGAAGGGGGGTAAAGACTAGTCTTTGCCCCCCTTCGTTTTTTCATGCATTTTATGTGGAATTATGGCTTGAAAGAGGCGATAGGCAAGGTTTTCTTGATGTTTTTTTCGCGATTATGATTTGTTAATGATTAGTTATTGATAAAAATATATATATAAAAATAAAATTAAATTAACGTTCTTTGCTACCACAAATGATAGCCGGAGGCCACAGAGTACCCAGACCAATACTGAAAAGAAATAGAATGTGACAACAAAGTCAATTTTGGCATTTAACCCGTTAAGAAAATGAATCATATGAAGGTAGTATTGTAAGCTACTATTATCATTTTTTGACCGGATTAACAGCACGCGATTTTATTACTGTCTTGTTCTAAAGTGTACCTTCTGTTATTCCAGGATCTGATATGAAGCCCAATTAAAACTGAAGCATGGAAGACTTGAACAAAATTGTGTACGTTGTTGATGATGATGAGATATTTCATTTCATTATCACAAAGATGCTAAGACAGCAAAGCGACCACCTGACAGTCACCTCTTTCCTTTGTGCAGAAGAGGCATTGGAGAAGTTATCCAGTGACCCGCAGCCCCAATTGCCAGCGCTAATTATTCTTGATATGAATATGCAGCGAATGAATGGATGGGATTTTATTGAAGCCTATCGCGGGCTTAAAACCTCTTTAAAAAATACGATTCCAATAATCATGTGTTCGTCCTCTGTGGATGTTCGGGATATACAGAAAGTGCAACAAATTCCGGAACTCATGGGCTACATTACAAAGCCTCTGGATAAGAATAAGCTCAAGGTAATCGAGGAATATCTATAATACTTCAACTCTTTATTAAACTAAAAAAGCAGAGGGTGTACCAAATTGGATACACCCTCTGCTTTTCTTGTAATACCTGAATATATTATGCTGGTACTGCAGTACCGTACATTTCTTCTCTAAGTGCTTTCACTCTCTCATCTGCCAGGTACTCGTCGAATGTCATCATTCTATCGATGATACCCTTAGGAGTAATTTCGATGATACGATTAGCTACTGATTGCATGAAGGTATGGTCATGTGTTGTAAACAGTACGATACCTTTATAATTGATCATGCTTTCGTTGAAAGACTGAATAGATTCCAGATCGAGGTGGTTGGTAGGTTCGTCGAGGATCAGAACATTCGGATCCTGTAACATCATACGGCTGATCATACAGCGTACTTTCTCACCCCCACTCAATACAGCAGTTTTCTTCATGATCTCATCTCCACCGAAGAGCATCTTGCCTAAAAATCCGCGCAGGAATGGCTCATCTACATCGGTAACGTGAGAAGGAACATACTGACGTAACCAATCTAACAGGTTAAGATTTTTATCTGTAAAGAAAGCAGCATTATCGTTTGGCAGATAGGCGCTGGTTACAGTGGTACCCCATTCAATTTTGCCACTATCTGCCTGTGCTTCGTTGTTAATTACTTCAAAGAAGGTAGTTAATGCCAAATGGTCTTTAGACAGGAATGCGATTTTATCACCTTTATTTACAGAAAAAGTTACATCTGTAAACAGTTTACGACCTTCTATTGATTTTTCGAGCTTTTCAACATTCAGGATCTGGTTACCAACTTCACGTTGTTGTTTGAAGATGATACCTGGATACTTACGGTTTGAAGGCTGAATATCTTCGATAACCAATTTTTCCAATGCTTTCTTACGGGAAGTAGCTTGTTTACTTTTGGAAGCGTTAGCACTAAAGCGGGCGATGAAGTCCATCAGGTCTTTACGCTTATCTTCCATCTTCTTGTTCTTATCGGCGATCTGGCGGGCCATCAATTGAGAAGACTCGTACCAGAAGGAATAGTTACCTGAGAAGATCTGGATTTTTGCACGGTCAACGTCTGCAACGTGCGTACAAACAGCATCCAAAAAGTGACGGTCGTGGGATACAACGATAACGATGTTTTCGTAATCGGCCAGGAAGTTTTCTAGCCAGCCAATAGTTTCCACATCCAGGTCATTCGTCGGCTCATCCAACAGGAGGATATCGGGGTTTCCGAAGAGCGCCTGTGCCAATAACACACGCACTTTTAAGCTACCGGCAATATCTTTCATTAATACGCCATGAATCTCTTCTTTTACGCCCAAATCACCCAATAGTACACCAGCATCGCTTTCGGCAGTATAACCACCCATCTCACCATATTCACCTTCCAACTCACCGGCACGGATTCCATCTTCCTCAGTAAAATCTTCTTTGGCATAGATAGCATCTCTTTCGTTAGCTATTTCCCAAAGTTTTTTATTTCCCATCAATACGGCATTCAGTACCGTAACTTCATCAAATTCAAAGTGGTTTTGCTTCAGCACGCTCATACGCTCACCTGGAGTGATCTCAACCGTACCTTTATTTGGTTCAATTTCGCCAGATAATATCTTCAGGAATGTTGACTTTCCCGCTCCATTAGCCCCAATTACGCCATAACAGTTTCCTTTGGTGAAATTGAGGTTTACTTCGTCAAACAATACTCTCTTACCAAAAGAGAGCGTTACGTTTTTAACACTGATCATGCTTACTGTGTAAATTTTGAAGGGGCAAAGGTACTGATTTTGTGCCGGCTTTCCAAGACAGACAACGAAGAGATAATAATGCGCCGTATTTATCAAATTAAAAAAATTACATTTACATAAATCAATATAAATATGGATTTTAAACAGCTAATTATCTCTACTGATTACCTTCTTAGCATTAAAACCCCCAGAGAAGAAATTATTGCGGTTCAGGAACTTGAAGGATATCGGTGTAAGGATATTCAAACGGTAATAGACCAGCTTTCCCGTCCTACCTTTGGTAAGGCTACCGGACAGGCCCCGGTTCCGGTTGGAGCTTCTATTGTTGCAGGAATGTCATTAATCTTAGGACTTATATTAATGGCAAACGACAAGGTATTACCAGGCTTTGCAATTATGGGTGCCGGAATAGGCAGGCTTGTTTTTAAATTTAATCAATCCAAAAAAATATTTGAAGAAGAAGAAGGATTAATAGCCCGAAATAATGCAATGGAAGAACTGGCACAACAATTAGCCTCTTCCAATCAAACAACAACTGCCTAAAATTTGTAAATGATTTCGTGCGTATCTTTAGCACATAAATCAACTTTCCTACATGACTGCGTATAACCAGATATTTGAAAATAACAGGCAATGGGTAGCCGCCAAAACGCGCACTGACGCTGAGTTTTTTGAGAAAATGGCCGACTCTCAACAACCCGCATATTTATATATCGGCTGTAGCGATAGTCGTGTTCCTACCAACGAAATCATGGGCCTTGAAGCAGGTGAAGTTTTCGTTCATCGCAACATCGCCAATCTGGTTCCAAATACCGACCTCAATGTAATGGCCGTTATCAATTATGCAGTAGTTCACCTCGAAGTAAAGCATATCGTTGTTTGTGGCCACTATAACTGCGGGGGAGTAAAAGCTGCCATGCAGGCAAAAGACCTCGGCATCCTGAATCCATGGCTTCGTAATATACGCGATGTATATCGCCTGCATATGGACGAGCTCAATGAGATTAAAGAGGAACACGACCGATACAACCGCCTGGTTGAACTGAATGTACAGGAACAATGCATCAACGTTATTAAAACAGCTGTCGTACAAAAATCGTACGTGGCTAAGGGTTATCCTACCGTACACGGATGGGTATACGACCTTAATAATGGTTTACTTAAAGATCTGCAGATCGACTTTGAAGGCGTATTGCACGAAATTCAAAAAATTTATGACCTCACAGGTTCAGGCCTGATGCAAAAAGACAATGAATAATGGGTCCTATTGGTGTTTTCGATTCCGGCTATGGCGGATTAACTGTGTTAAAGGAAATCGTTGCTGAATTACCGCAGTACGATTACATTTATATGGGCGACAATGCAAGAGCTCCTTATGGTAACAGGGGGTTCGATACCATTCATACGTTTACGTTAGAGTGTGTAGAAAAACTCTTCGCTATGGGTTGCCCGCTGGTAATCCTTGCCTGCAACACCGCTTCTGCCAAAGCATTGAGAACCATCCAGCAAAAAGATCTACCAAGAATAGCCCCGGATAACCGGGTATTGGGAGTTATACGACCTACCTCCGAAATGGTAGGAACCATTACTCAAACCGGTGAAATCGGCATCCTGGCTACCAATGGTACTGTATCTTCCGAATCATATCCATTGGAAATTCACAAATTCTTTCCTCAACTCAATGTTCACCAATTAGCCTGCCCAATGTGGGTGCCACTAATTGAAAACAATGAACACGAAAGTGAAGGAGCCGACTATTTTGTGAAAGAATACCTGGATAAGATACTTTCCATGTCCGATAATCTTGATACCCTGGTATTAGGCTGTACTCATTATCCTCTATTATTGAAAAAGATAAAACAGTTTTTACCCGGAGGTATTACTGTATTATCTCAAGGGAAAATTGTAGCCCATAGCCTGAAAGATTATCTAAAAAGACATCCGGAAATGGAAAGCAGATTAAGTAAAAATCAACAGCAACAATTTTATACTACTGATGATCCAAACATCTTTGATAAAATGGCTGAGATCTTTTATGGTAAATCGGTTAGCTCGGAAAAAGCTATTACTACCTAACAAAAAAGTCAGGTAGCCATTATCTGACTACCTGACTTCTAAATACCAGCAAGGCTGGCCAATAGCTTAATCTATATTAAGTACGGTTTCAATCCGTTTTAACATCTCTTCATTTCCCGGATATCCTGTAAACTGCTGTTTTAGCACTCCATTCTTATCAAATATCAGGTAAGTGGGTATAGCCTCAAAGTTGAAGCTTTCCAACAAATTCTTCCACTCTTCTGTAGTCAGGTAATACTGATGTCCTCCAATGCCTTCTATATGCTTTTCCCATAATTTCTTAGGTGATGTGGGATTAGTTATATAAATAAATTCAGCGCCTCTATCGGTAAGTTGTTTTTTAAAATCTCTGGAATCCTTAATGGCCTGAATACAAGGTACACACCATGTTGCCCAAAAATCAACAATAACAGTTTTTCCTTTATAACTGGAAATAATAGCCTTCATTAACTCTTCAGGAGATACATCAGGAGTTTTGTTAATTACTATTGGTTCCTTTAACATTGCCAGCTTCATTATTTCCTGGTTTCTTCCAAGAAGAATTTTCTCCAAATCTCCATTCTTATAATAACTTTTAATGTTATTAACCTGTTTTACTGTCAATGGTTTTAGTTCAAGCTCGAATTGCATGCCATATGCATTACCTACAAGCATATCATAAAACAAGCCCTGATCCAACCCGGTTAGATCTCCCAAAATATTTTTTACTTTCACTAGCCATTCACGAATGGGAGTATCCTGAATTCGAGGGATATTCAATGTACTATTGTTTAGTAATTCCTGTGTAAACACAGGATATGAAAAGCAATACAGATACATTGAATTATTTAGGTCGAGATTTTTAAGAAACGAATAATCCTTCCTGACTGGTGTCTTTATCTCTGAACTATCCGGAGCTTTATGATTATTTGTATTTCGATAATTCAGTACCATTTCATTATGGTAATCGAATACATGAATGTAGTACACTGCCAGTGAGTAGTCTTTGAAAATTAGTTCCTTCATTTTTTCAGAAATAAAGGGTGGCTTGTCCAGAACAGTACGTTTCCGCTGCAAAACACTATTTGCATGATCTATAAAACCGCTAAATTCCTTATTATATAATGGTTCTATAGGCTTATTCGATCTCTCCATTATCAAATCCTCAAATCTTTTCTGACTCTGGAGAAGTTCTTCATCAGTAAACCCTGAATTAAAGTCAGTCTTCACGCTATTAATTATCCTATCATCACCATAACTCAATGAAATTGTATTTTGTCGTCCGTTTTTTACCACAACGCTAACCTGATTATCTATATCGATATCTGTACTAACGGCACATCTGCTTAGATTTGTTTCTGTGTTTATCTTCAATTGAAATTGTCCACTGGTATCAAGAAGTGTTTTATATAACCTGACTTCACCAGTAAATGGATGTGGTACTTTCAAAAACAGCCATACACTATCTTTTGTAATACTTTCCGGAATTGTTACTTTACCGCTTAGTTGAGCTGTACCGAATTCCATAACAGGTTTGGCAAATTGGGCGGAAGTGGTCAACGGCCCAAGAAATAATATAACGACATAGGTAAGTCTTAGCGTAAATGATAGCATAATGTGGGTTGATTATAACAGGAATACTACTATCTTATGTAAAAGTTAACTACAATATCCAGTACCAAAAAAATGGGCAAGTTAAACCCTGCCCATTCTATATTTCATGTAATTTTATCTCTCTTCCAATTTCAATAAAAAAGAATATTGCAAAGCCACATCTTCCAACATTTTAAAACGCCCGGAAGCCCCACCATGCCCAGCATCCATATTGGTATGGAGCAGTAATAAGTTATGATCGGTTTTCATTTCTCTCAATTTAGCTACCCATTTTGCAGGCTCCCAATATTGTACCTGAGAATCGTGAAGCCCTGTGGTGACCAGCATATTCGGATAATTTGTATGCTGTACATTGTCATAAGGGCTATAAGATTTCATATAATCATATGCATCCTTATTCTTAGGGTTTCCCCATTCATCAAATTCGCCGGTAGTAAGTGGAATGCTTTCATCAAGCATGGTAGTCACTACATCTACAAATGGTACTCCTGCAATTACACCATGAAACAGTGTTGGTTTCATATTTACAACAGCACCCATTAACAAGCCACCGGCACTTCCACCCATTGCATAAATATGTGCGGAATCGGTATATTTTTCTTTGATAAGATATTCGGCTACATTAATAAAATCGGTGAAGGTATTTTTCTTTTTAAGCAACTTTCCATCTTCATACCATTGTCTTCCCATCTCTTGTCCGCCTCTGATATGAGCTATTGCATAAGCAAAACCTCTGTCCAGTAAACTAATGCGGTTAGAATTGAACTGCGCATCTATGCTAAATCCATAAGACCCGTATCCATACAGCAATAGCGGACGTTTTCCATTTTTCTCAAAAGTCTTTTTATAGACAATTGAAACCGGAATTTTAGTTCCGTCCGTTGCGGTAGCAAATAAGCGTTCGGTTACATAATCTTTAGGATCGTATCCCCCCAACACTTCCTGCTGACGTTTCAACTCTGTGCTACCTGTTTCCATGTTATAATCGTAAACAGAGTTCGGAGTGATAAGAGAAGTATAATTGTATCTCAGCTCCTTACTATCCATTTCAGGATTTGTTCCAACAGAAACAGTGTATGCAGCTTCTGAGAATGGAATGTATTTATCCTGGTGTTTCTTTTCATCAATAACTCTTAGTTGAGTAAGGCCATTCTTTCTTTCTTCAAGCACCATAAACTCTTTGAAGATCTCCATACCTTCCAGCAAAACATCTTTTCTATTAGGAATTATTTCCTTCCAGCTTTGTCTGTCTGTTTTCGTCAGCGGTGCCTGCATCAATCTAAAATTCAATGCATCCCAGTTGGTAACAATATAGAATTTATCATCCCGATGATCGACATAATACAGCATATCTTTAACCCTTGGCTGAAAAACCTTAAATTCATCAGCAGGTTTATTGGCATCCAGGATAAGTGCTTCAGCAGACAAGGTACTTTCGCTGTTAATAACGATATATTGCCCGGATTTTGTTCTTTTGATCTCTACTGCATATGCTTCATTGTTCTCCTTAAACATCTCCTTTTCTACGGGCTTTCCGAGTTCATGTCGCATAATGCGATTAGCCCTTAGCGTTGTAGTATCTTTCTGAACATAAAACAACGTTTTGTTATCATTGGCCCATGCACTACCTGGAGTAGCATCTGCAATAGCATCGGGCAACAATTCATTTGTTTCAAGGTTCTTAATTCTGATAGTATAGCGCCTCCGGCTCACCGTATCTATAGCATATGCCAGCAACTTAGTATCCGGACTAACATTGAGTCCGTCTACATTACAATAGGCATGCCCAGCAGCCAGCTCATTAACATTCAGGATCACCTGTTCGGCAGCTTCCAGACTACCCTTTTTTCTGCAGTAGACCGGGTATTCTTTCCCTTCTTCGTAACGGGTATAATAATAGTATCCGTTTTTCAGGTAAGGAACACTCATATCGGTTTCCTTAATGCGCGATTTCATCTCATCGTATAACTGCGTACGCAATTTCTTCTGAGGCGCCATTATGGTATCGAGATAGGCATTTTCGGCCTTCAGATAGTCAATTACCTTTGGATTTTCACGATCATTTAACCAATAGTAATTATCGATCCGGGTATCGCCATGGATTGTTAATTCCTTTGGAATTTTTTCGGCTATTGGGGGTTGAATATTCTCTTCGCTCATACTGTGTTTCTTTTCATTACACGACAATAATACTGTCGTTCCCATAAGCAACAAAAAATTACCCTGGAAGTTCTTAAACATAGGAGATAGATTTAAATAAGTTGGGGTAAATGTAATCATTTAAATCACTTGCATTTTTACCGGATCCCAATTAACAATTTTCTTGCTGAAATAGCTTTCATTAGCTAAAAGTGCCGGCCCAGCTGCTCTCAAGCCAAAAACTGCATCTTCAATAACTGGTTTGCCAGTGCGCATGGATTCAAAGAAATTGGTGAAATGTTCCAGTCTGTCGTCATACCCTTTTGGAGCAGCATAATTGTTGGAATACTGGCTTCCATTTCTTGTGCTTTCCGGGTATTTAGCGTTATAATCCTGTACAAATTTAGCTTGTTGCGCTGTTGGGAAAGTGCGGAAAGTATCCCATCCGCCATATCCTGGTGCTTGTGGTAATTTGTGCTTAATTACTTTAAAATCATTCCATCCAAGTTCTATCACTCCTTCAGTTCCTATAAACCGGGTATATTCACCACCTCCGCTTCCATCGGCAAAATTGACTCTTAAAGTCATCTGAAAAGCCGGATGAATTTGTGTTTCAGGATAATTAAAGATAGCGACCACAGTGTCGGGCACATCACGTCCATCTTTCCACTGTACCAGGTTTCCACTTGCGTAGATCGATTCAGGCCCCAGAGAACCAGTAATAAAATGTAGCCCGGTGATCAGATGCACGAATAAATCGCCCGGAATACCGGTACCATAAGCCTGATAATTTCTCCATCTGAAGAAGCGAACCGGGTCGAAAGGTATTTTGGCGGTATCTTTCAGGAAGGTATCAAAATCGATAGTTGATGGGGACGCATCCGGGGGAATGGAATATTGCCAGGCACCCAGGGCACTATGACGGTCCATCCTGGCCTCCACTACGTTTAGTTGTCCGATTTCCCCGGCCAGGTAACGTTTACGGGCTTCAGCCAAGGCTACACTGCTCACACGCTGGCTGCCTACCTGGAATACGGCCTTAGTACGTTTCTGGGCTTCAATCACTTTATGACCTTCTGCAATCTGCTGAACCATTGGTTTCTCACAGTAAACAGCCTTACCTGCTTCCATGGCATCAATAGCAATGGTATCGTGCCAGTGGTCCGGAGTTGCAATGATTACTGCATCTATATCTTTACGTTTCAGCAGTTCTCTATAATCGCGGGTTGTATATATTTTAGGGCCAAATACCTCTTTAGATCTGATCAGATGGCCATCGTATAAATCGGCTACCCCAACCAGTTCCACACCCGGAACTTTCAATGCTGTTTCCACATCACCAAATCCCATGATTCCCATACCTATACCGGCTATTCTGATTTTGTCGTTAGGGGAAACCCTTTTTGCCGGCTGTAATATTTCGGTTTGTTCTTTATCGTTAGCTAACGCGGAAAGCTGACTAATCCCTAATAAGGCAGCAGTACTACCTATATTTTTTATAAATTTTCTACGAGATCCTGACATATAATTTCAGTTTAAGGTTGACATAGCCCCACATAATACAAAAAATAATGGAAGCTCGCAAGCGAGCGTTTTCTCGCAGAGAAGCATAAGAAGCAAAGAGGCATAAGGATCGAAGCGAATGTTATTAAGAACTACTGACTGGTTTCTATTATAATTGAAACCTAACGGAAGTCCTTAAAAACATTCGCTTCGATCCTTATGCCTCTTTGCTTCTTATGCTTCTCTGCGAGAAACAATCGAGCAACGCTCGCTATTATTTTTCCGAGGAGAAACCTGCACCAATAAACTGTCTGTTCAGACGAGCAATATTTGTGAGGGAGATTTCTTTTGGACATTCAGCTTCGCAGGCACCAGTGTTGGTACAGCTACCGAAACCTTCTTTATCCATTTGAGCAACCATGTTAAGTGCGCGGCTATCTTTTTCAGGATGGCCCTGAGGTAATAAGGCCAGCTGAGAAACTTTAGCAGAAACGAATAACATTGCGGAAGAGTTTTTACAAGCAGCAACACAGGCACCACAACCGATACAGGCAGCAGCAGCGAATGCTAAGTCAGCTTTATGTTTATCTACCGGGATGTTATTTGCATCCTGAGCGTTACCAGTGTTAATAGAGATATATCCACCAGCTTCGATGATACGATCAAAAGCAGAGCGATCTACCACCAGGTCTTTCACTACCGGGAAAGCACCAGCTCTCCATGGCTCAACAGTGATAGTATCTCCGTCTTTGAATGCGCGCATATGCAACTGGCAGGTAGTAGTACCAGCCCAAGGACCGTGCGCACGGCCATTGATATGCATAGAGCATGCACCGCAAATTCCTTCGCGGCAGTCGTGATCGAAAGCGATTGGTTCTTTTCCTTCACTGATCAGTCCTTCATTTACCACATCAAACATTTCGAGGAAAGACATTTCAGAAGAAATGTTTTTAGCCGGAATAGTTTCGAATCCACCCTGATCATTTTTGTTTTTCTGCCTCCACACTTTTAATGTGAGGTTCATATTATAATGTTCCATAGTTCCTGGACAATTATTTGATTTTATAAACCTGGTGAGTTGTTAGCAACTTACCAATTACCTTATTTATAGCTACGTTGAGTTGGTTTTACGTATTCGAATACCAGTGGCTCTTTGTGTAATACATAGTCGCTTGGGCCTTTGTATTCCCATGCAGCTACATAGCTGAAGTTTTCATCATCACGTTTTGCTTCACCATCATCAGTTTGAGATTCTTCTCTGAAGTGGCCACCACAAGATTCGCGACGATTCAGCGCATCTACACACATTAATTCGCCCAGTTCCAGGAAATCGGCTACACGCACAACTTTTTCCAGTTCAGGGTTCAATTCATTAGCAACACCCGGAACGCGAACATCTTTATAAAAGTCGGCTCTCAAAGCTTTGATTTCTTCGATAGCTTCTTTCAATCCTTGTTCGTTGCGAGCCATACCACATTTTTCCCACATGATCTTACCCAGTTTCTTATGGAAATAGTCTACAGACTTAGCTCCTTTGATATTCAGGAATTGGGAGAGCATATCTTTCACTTTCTGTTCTGCGGCTACGAAGGCAGGATGATCTGTTGGGATAGCTTTGGTGCGGATTTCATCAGCAAGGTAATTACCGATGGTGTAAGGAATAACGAAATAGCCATCGCCTA
This sequence comes from Chitinophaga silvatica, assembly GCF_003419895.1. GTDB lineage: Bacteria > Bacteroidota > Bacteroidia > Chitinophagales > Chitinophagaceae > Chitinophaga > Chitinophaga silvatica. The sequence goes on from NZ_QPMM01000012.1 coordinate 220,968, forward strand.
ATCCCTGCATCAGTGCAGAAGCACCTAATCTGTTAGCTCCGTGATCAGAGAAGTTAGCTTCTCCCAGAGAGTACAGACCCTGAACGGTAGTTTGCAGTTCATAGTCTACCCACAGTCCACCCATGGTGTAGTGAACAGCAGGATAAATACGCATTGGAGTTTCGTATGGGTCTTCTCCGGTAATTTTAGCATACATATCGAAGAGGTTACCATATTTTTCTACCACTACTTCCTTACCCATTTTAATGATCTCGTCTTTAGATACGTTGTGCATCTGACGTTTACCGGCTTCGATATTACCATAACGTTCGAAGGCAGCAGCGAAGTCGAGATATACAGCTTGTTTGGAAGTACCTACACCGTAACCGGCATCGCATCTTTCTTTAGCAGCACGGGAAGCCACGTCACGAGGTACGAGGTTACCGAAGGCAGGGTATCTTCTTTCCAGGTAATAATCTCTTTCATCTTCAGGGATATCGCTGGCTTTGCGGTTATCATCTTTTTTCTTAGGCACCCAGATACGACCATCGTTACGCAGGGATTCTGACATGAGGGTCAGTTTCGACTGGTGATCTCCGGAAACCGGGATACAGGTCGGGTGAATTTGGGTGAAGCAAGGGTTTGCGAAGTAAGCACCATTTTGGGTAGCTTTCCAGGCAGCGGTAACGTTGGAACCCATTGCGTTGGTAGACAGATAGAATACGTTTCCGTATCCGCCGCTACAGATGAGGACAGCGTGTCCGAAGTGGCGTTCCAATTCGCCGGAGATAAGGTTACGAGCGATAATACCACGTGCTTTACCATCGATTTTCACGATATCCAGCATTTCGTGGCGACTATACATAGTTACATTACCCAGGGCTACCTGACGCTCAAGAGCGGAGTAAGCACCGAGGAGGAGCTGTTGACCGGTTTGACCAGCAGCGTAGAAAGTACGTTGTACCTGAGTACCACCGAAAGAACGGTTGCTCAGTAATCCACCATATTCGCGGGCAAAAGGAACACCTTGAGCAACGCATTGGTCGATAATATTTCCACTTACAGAAGCGAGGCGGTAAACGTTTGCTTCCCGAGCGCGGTAGTCACCACCTTTAACTGTATCGTAGAAGAGACGGTAAACAGAGTCACCATCGTTTTGATAATTTTTAGCAGCGTTGATACCTCCCTGAGCAGCGATACTGTGCGCACGGCGAGGGCTGTCCTGAAAGCAGAATGCTTTAACCTTGTATCCTAATTCACCAAGTGAAGCAGCTGCAGAAGCACCTGCCAGACCTGTTCCTATTATGATCACTTCCAGGTTACGCTTATTGGCTGGATTTACCAGTTTACAATGTCCTTTATATTCTTCCCATTGTGATTCTATTGGGCCATGAGGAATTTTTGCATCCAACATATATTCTTACTTTACAGAATTATTGAAAAAAAATGAAAACCGGAATGATAGCAAATCCAATAGGAATAGCTATACCGAAGATCCAAACACCGATGAAGTTGATCAAACCATTGTATTTCTTATGGTTTAATCCAAAAGTCTGACAAGCACTTTTGAAACCATGGATCAGGTGAAAGGATAATGCGATCATAGAAATCACATAAATGATCACTACCCAGCCATGTTGAAATGCATCGTAAGTTACTGCATAAAGGTCTTTCAACGGTTGTGCCATGCCTTCGTAAGTCTGCGTTGGCATATCACCGTAGTGGAATTTCGCCCAGAATTGTGCAAGGTGAATCACGATGAAAATGAAAAGGATGCTTCCCATAATAGCCATCTGACGGCTAAACCATGAAGAAGTCTGATTACCCGGATTAACGGCATATTTAACCGGACGGGCAGCTCTGTTACTAAAAGTGAGCTGAATTGCAACGAAAGCATGCAATAAGATCACAATTTTCAGTCCCCAGGCGATGAACTGAATAAGGCCATTATGGCCCATAAATGCTGCATAAGCATTAAATGCTTCCCCTCTGTCGTTTTTCAACAATTGTAAGTTACCAACAAGGTGCACTAACACGAAACTACAAAGAAACAAGCCGGTAGCACCTACCAATAACTTCTTACCGATAGAGGTATTAAAGAACTGTGACCACTTCATAAGTAAAATTCTAAGCTTCCAGTATATTAAAGATGATTTGAAATGTCGGGCAAATTTAAAGCAGGAAAAATAAAAACCAAATGATATTTATCAGGTTTTATTATACATGAGATTAAAAACACTCACATTATTTGTTGATAATCATAGTTTTAAAACGGAATATCTTTCATTTCATACTGAAAATTTAATATTATTCGAGGCGTTTCAGCATAATATTATCGATCATATTAAACAGATGTAATGGCTGATATGTTCGCCATTTTTCATCTTCCAGCAAATGAATGTAATAATCGAGTTTAGCACGCCTGAATTCATCTGCAGTTTGTATAGGCATATTCAGGGCTACAATCCATCCCCCATCATCCTTAATATCTTCCCACCATTCTTCATAGTAGTCAACATCGTCTGAATGAAAGTTCATCACATTTTCTGCAAGAAGAATGAATTTATTGATACCCTGGGCAATCAGAATGTCTATGATATTTCGTTTCATAGTCATGATATCATTATCAATAGCATCATTCCATTCGCCCAACAGCTCTATAATTACGAAATTGAACTGATAGTCTGTAAAGAGGATTTTCATATACAGGTTGCGGGAACCAAATTCATCCCACTGGGGATGGATATAGTAGTTGTAAACCGAGTTTGAATATTCAAACTCGCTATACTCGCGACCATAGAAAGGAGAGTATTCATCTTCCTCCGCTGTATATAAATGCCGCCAATTGTAATATGGTTCTATATCATGCATATACCTAATACAAAGGTCTGGTTAAATCATTTTTTAGCAAAATCGGCAACTGCTTTTTTTACGCTGCCGGATTTTAATAACATTTCCTGGGCCTGCGCATAATCAGTCAGAGACAATTGCTCCATCAGCATTTTCACCCCTCTATCTACCAATTTCTCATTACTTAACTGCATATTTACCATTTTATTATCCTCTACCCTCCCCAACTGGATCATTACCGAAGTGCTGATCATATTCAATACCAATTTTTGAGCAGTACCACTTTTTAAACGGGTACTTCCTGTCACAAATTCTGGTCCTACCACTACCTCAACCGGAAAATCTGCTGCAGCAGATAACGGAGTATCGGGGTTACAGCTTATGCTACCGGTGATGATACCACGACTACGGCATTCATTCAGTGCAGCAATGACATATGGAGTGGTACCACTGGCTGCAATGCCAATTACCACATCCTTATCTGTAATATTAAATGATTGTAAATCTTCCCATCCCTGGCTACGGCTATCTTCAGCAAATTCCACCGCCTGACGGATAGCAGTATCCCCACCGGCAATTAATCCAACTACCAGCCCTTGGGGTACACCGAAGGTAGGAGGACATTCAGAAGCGTCTACTACCCCTAATCTGCCACTGGTTCCTGCCCCCATGTAAAATAATCTTCCGCCAGCCAGCATTTTATCGGCAACGGCGCCTACCAGTTTTTCAATCTGTGGAATTGCTTTCTCTACTGCCAACGGAACTGTCTGATCTTCCTTATTCATATTTACCAACAACTCATGGATACTCATCTTTTCCAGATGGCGGTAATGGGAAGGCTGTTCCGTTACTTTAACAAATGACATACTATATCTCTTAATAATGATTAACGATGGTATTCTATCAATCCGGAAATTGGGCTACGCAGGATCCGGCCCAGCGACAATTCATACAAATCACAAAGTTCTGTAATAATGTCCTTAAAGGTAAAGGCAACACCCCCAGTAAAATGCAGGGTGCTGGTCCAGCTTTCCCTGTATTTGTAGATATGATTAAAGAAAAAGTCGTTAAGGCTGTCTTCCAGGATATTTTCCACCATAAAATGACCTCGGTTTTCGGACAAAAAGGTAGTAAACTGAGCTAAATATCGGTTTGCTAAGGGTTTACGATATACATTTTCCAGTATTTCGTCTTTATTTGTCCGATACTTATACTCAAATTTATCGTGAAGCTCTGCATCGAAACTATTGTATAGATAATATTGCAACACTTTGCGGCCCAGATAAGCGCCGCTGCCCTCATCTCCTAAAATATATCCCAGTCCGGGATTATTTTTTACAATATCGGTTCCATCGTAGTAGCAGGAATTAGAACCCGTACCCAGAATATTGGCCACTCCGGCCGTTCTGCCACAGAGTGCGCGGGCTGCTCCCATAAGATCGTGGTGTACATCCACGTGCGAATCTGGCCATACAGCCTGAATAGCGGCGGTAACCAGGTTCAGATTTTTGGCCTGGGCCAGGCCCGTACCATAAAAATAAACCTCGGCAACAGTCAGTCCCACCGGCAATTGCGGAACTAATTCTGTTTCTAAAATAGCCTTGATCTGTTCTTCAGATTGAAAATAAGGACTAACCCCTTGTGTTTTCAGGATAATAGGTTCTCCATTGCCCAACAGCCCCCACTCGGTTTTAGTAGACCCACTATCTGCTACCAGCTTTATTCCAGCGCTCATACCCGGTTAATTGTGTAATTAAAAGATGATTTATGCTATTTTTGCCACAATTTAAACAAAAGGGGCCCACAAAAGCAAACCTCTTAGTTTAAGAGATGATGATACATGTATGTAGCTGATTGCCGACCGCCAGTTGCACTACAACATGATATATAGATTGGTTATATAAATTAGCGGGATAATAATCTGAATATGTCTAACAGGAAACTGAATGTTTTTCTTCCACTTCTACTTGCAGTAGTGTTGGCACTGGGAATGTTTTTGGGCCATAAAATGCCTGGTTCAGGGAATAATGGTGCTACTGTATTTTTTACTAAACCCGCCAGAGGCCCTCTACAGGAGGTAATGGACCTCATCAAGGCAAAATACGTTGACACTCTCAATACCGATAAATTACAACAGGAAGCCATTGAAGGGCTGCTCTCCAAGCTCGATCCACATTCTATTTATATTACCCCGGAAGAATTGCAGCGGGTAAATGAAGATATGGATGGAAATTTTGAAGGAATAGGGGTTGAATTCAATATTACTAACGATACTGTAAATGTGGTAAGTGTATTGAGTGGTGGCCCATCCGAAACTGCCGGGGTGCAAACCGGAGATAAGATCATCCAGGTAAATGACTCATTGGTAGCCGGAAATAGTATCACGGCTGAGAAAATTCGCAGATTATTACGCGGTCCGGCAGGTTCTGTTGTAAATACAAAGATTTTGCGCCAGCAGAAAATGATAACCATTCCTATTAAACGTGGTGTTATTCCATTATATAGTGTTGACGCTGCCTACATGGCAACGCCAACTGTTGGTTATATTAAGATCAGCCGCTTTTCTGCAACTACCTACGATGAGTTCATGAAAGCCATGCGTAAGCTTACCCAGGCAGGGATGAAGGAACTGATTATAGACCTCAGGCAAAATCCGGGTGGCTACCTCGATGCTGCAGTTAGAGTGGCCGACGAACTACTGGATGAAAATAAACTGATCGTTTATACAAAAGGAAAAGATTTTCCGAGAACCGATTACAAAACCAAGCGTCCTGGATTATTTGAGAGAGGCCCATTAGCCATTCTTACAGATGAAGGCTCAGCTTCTGCAAGTGAAATTCTTGCCGGTGCCATTCAGGATTGGGATAGAGGTACTATCATTGGCAGACGCACCTTTGGTAAAGGGTTAGTTCAGGAACAATACGATCTTGATAATGGTGGAGCACTTCGCCTTACGGTTGCCCGCTACTATGTTCCTTCCGGCAGAAGTATCCAGAAACCTTATGGTAAAGGGCACGACGATTATAATGAAGATATTATGGAGCGCCTGCATCATGGCGAATTAGTAAATAAAGACAGTATCCGCATTAACGATACTATTCCTTATAAAACAGCTGCCGGACGCCGTGTTTATGGCGGTGGTGGTATTACTCCCGACTTCTTCATTCCTTTCGACACAGCCAGGTTTACTCCTACGCTAACGGCGATCTATACACGCAATACCTTCAGTAACTTTGTATATCAGTATTATACAAACAACCGTGCAAAATTTTCTGCCTATAAAACTGTTGGTGATTTTGTGAAAGACTTCCAGCTTTCAAATGAGGTAATGAATGAATTTAAAGTATTTGCGAAGAAAGATAGTGTACCAGGCTTGGATCACCTTACTCCTAAAGATGAAAGCGAAATCCGCAACAGATTGAAGGCTGTGATGGCCCGCCAGCTGTTCAGAACCGAAGGGTTTTATGAAACCATTAACCAGGAAGATCCAATGGTTAAAAAGGCGCTGGAAGTAGTTACTGAAGAAGCTAAGAAAGAGCAATAATTTAAAATATTAATCAAACAAAATAGGGTGTCTCTACAACGTAAAGACACCCTTTTCATTTTTATCAGTTATCAGCTTTAATAAAGCACTTTCAACTCCGTACGTCTGTTTTGCTGGTGTTGTTTTTCAGTACAATTAACTCCATCCAAACATCCGTTAGTAATAGCTTCCTTAGCCATATTACGGTAGTAAAGTCTGGTTGGTGCAATCCCCTTATCATCCAGGAAATTGATTACGGAATAACAACGCATAGTAGAAAGATCCTTATTGTAATCTTCTGTTCCACGGCTATCGGTATATGAAACAACCAGGAGCTTCCAATCCGGATGTCTTTGCATTATACCGGCAACATAATCTAAAATTCTGCGAGACTCGGTGAGTAATTCAGTACTATTGAAGTTATAAAAGAACTGAAGTTTTTCCAATTCAGCTTTATCCTTTTCTTCTTCAGGAGTTAAGATACGTTTAACAGTAGTTTTACCGGAATTCCTATCTCCGCCACCATTGGTACCATCACCAGTTCCATTACCAATTCCTTTTCCATTTCCGTTACCTGTTCCATTACCCTTACCGTTTCCATTTCCTTCACCATTACCATTTCCTTCACCATTACCATTTCCACCGTTAATTCCTGTTCCACTTCCTGCACCTTTTCCATTGCCGGTGTTACTTCCATCTCCATCATTCCAACCATCTACCTCATCAGAATCAGGTCTGTTAAGGCGTTCAAAAAAGTGAGCGTCTTTAAATGAATAGATATCATCGGCACCACTTCCACCCTGGCGGTTAGATGACAGGAACCCTTCATAGCCATTACGTTTCATAATAAGACCAATGTCATCTCCACCCGTATTATAAGGAGCCTTCAGATTTACCGGAGTTTGCCAGGAAGCCCTGCTACCAATAGCTCTGAACATATCATATCCTCCCATCCCAGGATGACCTTTACTGGAGAAATAAAGTGCCCCGTCTTCATTGATTGTAGGGAAAGCTTCGTCGCCAACAGTATTCAACACTGGTCCGGCGTTTAATGGAGTTCCCCAGGTTCCGTCGGCCTGTTTTTCGCTATACCAGATATCAGCATTACCTTGTCCACCAGGTCTGTTAGATACGAAATACATCACACTACCATTTTCGGCCAGAACAGGATAACTGGAAGAATAGCCTTCGAGATTAACATTAGCTAATAACGCAGGTGATTTCCAGCTTCCGTTTTCTTTTACAGCCTGGTAGATGTATAAACGTCTTACTCCGCTTATAGGGCCCTTCTTACTATCGGGTAATACTTTGTCTTGTTCATTGATCGTAACATACAAAGTATCTCCTTCTTTATTCATACATAATGGGCCAATATGATATTTGAATTTACCTAATAATTGTGGGAATAGCTCTTCCAATAATACATTGGAATCACCAACAGTATATTGTTTAAAAATATAAGGCTTATAATAAGGTTGCAAAGTACGTCGGTCATCGACCGGATGATTTTCTCTTGTTCCATTCATCTGCATCTTGCGATAGCCATTGGAAATAATCAATAAGCCTTCTTTAACAACTCCGGAGATTATTTCAGAGTTCTCAGTATTCAGTTCACGGATTGGCTCAATTGGAACATTAACTTTTCTTTTTTTCCAGATAATTGCTTTTTCACAACCACGTATAGCCAGATCCTTTAGTTTCATACTATCAGCTACCGGACTGGTAAAAAGGGTATATTGAGATTTAGCTTCTTCGTATTGTTCGAGGTTTCTTAATGTTTCTCCATACTCAAAAAAGGCAGAGGGCGGACAATCCGGTAAAGCAATAATTGTTTTATACCAATTACTTGCCTGATCAAACAGTCCAATTTGCTTGTAGCAGTCGGCCAGTTTCAAAAGTTGAGCTGTTTTCGCCTGTTTCTTATTTACTTTAGCTAAACGTTCGTATAATGCGGCGGCAGTAGCATATTCCTGCCTGCCATATGCTTCCTCGGCCATAACTAATACACCTCTTTGCTCCTGAGCAATCAGTGTTAAAGGTAAACAGGAAGAAAACAGTAGGATAAATACTTTTCCTGTAAATTTCTTACCGAAATAAAGATAATATCGTTTCAAGATTGTTTTTTTTAGGTTACCAATTAGAAATACCGAGGATTACTAACATTATATCTTTTAGACGGGAATAATACCCCTATTGAAATTTCGTGTGATCCTGCCTGATAGTTTGCCATTCTGTTTACATTCAAGTCATAGCTGTATCCGATACGGTAACGATCGAAGTAATATTCAAGAATAACGCTGGCAGCATTTACCTGCTGAAGTCTTGGATCGAGGTTTGATTTGTTCCATAATTTCATACTGCTGCGATATGAACCTCCAACCCATAATCTTTCATCAATCAGCAAAAACGCATTCAGGTCAATACTGGAAGGGCCTTTAAAATCTTCTTTCCACATTATTGAAGGTTTAAGCTTCAGGTTATCGGAAAGGTTAAGAACAGTTCCGGCGGTCAGGTAGGTATGTTGAGTTTTGCGAATTGTTTGATATGAATTTCCTCTCCAGGAAAAGCGGCTACCGTCGGTATACAAGGAAAACAGATCCATAACCGATACTCCTAAATAGAAGCTGGGAGTATAGTAATATACTCCAAAGCGGGCATCAGGTATCCACCTGGCAATTTTGCCGGTAGGAATGGCTTCGTCGTTGTTGTCGACATATTTCAGAGCAGTGCCATCGATAGAGTACTGAGTAACGCCAGCACCAATACCGAAGCATAAACGACGGGTATCTTCATCGTCTAAAGGAATACGGTAGGCATAAGAACCGTACAATGACATAGAGCTCTGAGGGCCAGTCTGATCGAACAATAATTGAACACCAAGCCCAACTCTGTTGTCGCTTGCCTTTGTAAGTCCGTCTATTGAAATACCACCAGTTTTTGGAGAACCGGGGAATCCTGCCCATTGGTGACGATACATGGCATTCATGTATAAATCGCCCTTATACCCGGCATAGGCAGGGTTCACAGACAAGCCATTAAATACATATTGGCTGAACTGAATATTTTGTTGTGCTTTTAATTGCAGCCCTAAAGTCAGCAATATGGCGGTGAACCAGGTTTTCAAGTTGCTTTGCATCGAATAATGCTTTAGTTAACACCTATATTATAGCAGGTCTCTATAGAGACCTGCTACTATCTTCTATCTTAATAATTGAATCCAACCCTTATAGTGAGTAACCCCTTGCGGTTTTCTTACTTCCAGGATATAGTAATAAGTACCTTCATTCAGTTGTGATCCATCCCAATTGTTGCGATAATCTTTAGATTGATAAACCATACTACCCCAACGGTTATAGATGTAGATCGATGATCCAGGATATTTTTCTAGTCCACCTATGATAAAGCGTTCATTCTTACCATCACCATTTGGAGTGAATACATTCGGGAAGGTAAGATCAGCGCCTTCTACTTTCGTAGTAACAACAGCGGTGTTATTGGTATTATCAATTTCTGGCTCGTTAGCTATTACAGTGGCAGTGTTTACGATATCACCACCTTCTATGATCCTGCAGGTTATCTTCAGCTCTTGTTCTTCACCAGCAGCCAGACTAGCGATAGTCCAGATAATTTTACCGGTAGAAGCTTCTTTGGTTACCTGACCCGCAGTAACAGTTGTTGCTTTAGGAACTTCCAGGTTTGGAGGTAGTATATCTTCCACTACTACATTAGTGAATGTTGCAGTTCCTACACTCTTCACTTTAATGCTATAAGTGATATCCTGACCCATACGATAAATACCTGTTGGAGGCTGAATTACCGATTTCGTAATTGTAAGGTCACCACTAATATTACTTGCACCTATCACAGTACCTGTCTGGCCATTACATCCAGGGGCAGAAGGATCGCACCCGCCGGTAGATTTGGTTTGTTTTCCATCAGTTACCTGAGCTGTATTAGTGATAGATGTAACTCCGGCTAGCGAAGCTGGTGTTTTAACTATCAGATTTACATTTGTAGTAGCACCTGGCATCAGGTTATTGATAGTGAAATCAACAACGTTACCATTCAGTGTACCACCACTTACATAAATAGTATTTGCCGGAACTGGATCAGAAATTGAGATTTGAGTAAGTGGTACATTTCCAGTATTACGAACAAAGATGGTGTATGTTAATTGTTCATTTGGATGAACAACACCTGTATTGTTACCAGCAGGTAATGCAACAGTTTTCCATGTATCGAAGCTTTCAATATCATTATCTGCGATACTAACAGTTGCTGTTTTATTTATACCAGGTACAAAGTTCCACCTACCACCAATACCACTTGTTACTGTAGCTATAACAGTGCGTGTACCATCCTGGATCATATTATCGATAATCTCTACCGGAATGATTACACTATTAGTATTAGCCAGGATTGTTGCAGTACCGGTAAGTGCTTTGTAATCGATGCCTGATTGCGCAGTACCAGTTACAGTATACTGTACTGTGATCGGAACAGCAGATGTAATATTAGCAGGTAGAGAAATTGTAAACTCGCCGTTAGTTGACGGTTCCGCTGCATTTGGTTTAGATGCTGTAATATTCAGAACAAGATTTGCCGCCGAATTGTCATCATCCGCAATTGTTACAGTAGCAGAAGCTTTTGTATTATTGACAGTGAAATTACCAATGCTGGAAGTTGTACCTCCTGTTAGCGTCAGAATCACGGTTTCATCACCTTCTATAATCTGATCATCCAATACAGTTACCGGAATAATTACATTCTCGTCTTTAGCCTTAATTGTAGCAGAAGAAGATATTGTATAGTCTGTTCCGTTAATAGCCGTACCTGTAATGGTATAGTTAACAGTAATATCTTCCGCTGCTGAAATACCAGCTGGTAAGCTTACCATGAACGAACCATTAGTAGAAGGTTCCGCGGCATCAGCAACTTTGGATACTCCCAACATCATATTGGTTGCAGTATTATCATCGTCAGCGATGGTAACAGTTGCTACTTTATTAATTGGATCGGCAGTGAAGTTGCCAAACTTAACAGATGTACCACCGGTTAATGTTAGCGTCACTGTTTCATCTCCTTCAATGATCTTATCATCCAACACTATCACCGGAATAACAACAGAAGGCGAACCTGCCTGAATTGTAGCAGAAGCACTGATAGTATAATCGTCTCCATTCGTAGCAGTTCCGCTCAGTGTATAGTTAACAACCACATCATCTGTTAAACTGATTCCGGTTGGCAGACTGATAGTAAATGAACCGTTAGTTCCTGGTTCAGCTGCATCCGCTGGTTTAACTACTGTCAGTACTTTGTTTGCAGCTACGTTATCGTCATCCGCAATCTCAACTACTGCATTTCCATTAGTAGCGCTGGCTGCGAAATTGCCTAATACAGTACCAGAAGCACTGGTTATAGTAGCAATAACCGTTTCTGTTTCCTCAATAATCTGATCATCAATTACGGTTACTGTTACAGTTGCATTTGGCTGCCCAGGCTGGATAGTAACTGTACCGCTGAGAGTTTGATAATCGGTGCCTGCGATAGCAGTACCAGTAACATTATAGTTCACAGTTATTGCCTCTGAAGCTGTAATACCAACTGGCAGGCTAAAGATGAATGAACCATTTGTATTAGGTTCGGCAGCATCGCTACCTTTAGTTACACTAATTACCTTGTTTATTGCAGTGTTTTCATCATCTGTGATGATTAGTGTAGCGCTGGTGGCTGCGGGATCCGGAGTGAATGTAAATTTAGCAGAAGTACCACCGGTTAATGTCAGGATCACTGTTTCATCACCTTCAATGATCTTATCATCGAGTACGGTTACCGGAATGAGTACCTTTTCCTGACCCGCTTTAATTACAGCGGTAGAAGCTATAGTGTAATCTGTTCCGTTAATAGCAGTACCTGTGATGGTATAGTTTACCGTAACATCTTCAGACACTGTAATACCAGTTGGTAAGGCTACCTCGAACGAGCCATTTGTAGATGGTTCAGCAGCATCGGCCTTTTTAATAATACTTAGCTTTTTGTTAGTTGCGGTATTATCATCATCTGATATAGTAACTGTTGCAGCTCCATTAGTAAGATCAGCAGTGAAGTTGCCAAAGTTGTTAGACTTTCCTCCAGTTAATGTTAGTATAACTGTTTCATCACCTTCGATGATCTGATCGTCTAACACTACTACAGGAACTACTACACCCGACTGTCCGGCTTTTATTGTTGCAGTAGCGCTGATAGTATAATCATCTCCCTTATCGGCAGTTCCACTTAGCTTATAATTAATTACAACATCATCTGTTAACGTTTTACCAGCAGGAAGACTGATGGTAAACGAACCATTAGTACCAGGCTCGGCAGCATCTGTAGTTTTAACTACACTCAATACTCTGTTTGCAGCAATGTTATCATCATCTGTGATTAATACTACTGCGCTACCATTAGTACTGCTGGCAGCGAAGTTGCCAATGCCAGTACCTGAAGCAGCAGTGATAGAAGCAGAAACAGTTTCTGTTTCTTCTAAAATCTGGTCATCTATTACGGTTACCGGTACTACAATTCGCGGTTGACCAGCCGGAATTACTACAGAACCGCTAAGCGTCTGATAATCGGCACCAGGGGTAGCAGTACCACCAATACTATAATTTATTGTTATTGGAGATGATGCAATAAGGCCTGATGGCAAACTAAAGATGAATGAACCATTCACATCAGGTTCGCCTGCATCACTTCCTTTAGTAACACTGATTATTCTATTTGCTACTGTATTTTCATCGTCTACAATAACTACTGTAGCATTTGAGGCGGTAGGAGAAGGAGCAAATGTAAACTTAGAAGTAGAACCACCTGTTAAAGTAACAATCACTGTTTCATTCTCTTCTATAATATTATCATCTAATACTTCAACTGGTAAATCGACATCTGTTCTACCAGCCGGGATAATTATTGATCCTGTCAGCTCCTGATAATCTATTCCATTTTCAGCAGTTCCTGCAACAGTGTATTGTACAGTTATATCTTCTGAAGCTGTAATACCGGCAGGGAGGCTGATTCTGAAAGTACCATTATCGGCAGGTTCTGCAGCATCCTTAATTTTCTTAATGCTTAATAATTTATTATTTGAATCATTAGCATCATCGTCTGCAATAGTTACCGTAGCAGTATTTTTAGCTGGGTTGATTGTAAAGCCGGTGAAGTGGATGGCTGAAGCATTATTTAATGTCAGAACCACTGTTTCATCATCTTCAATGATTTTATCATCAAGTACATGAACCGGTACAACAACTTTATTCTTACCAGCCAGGATAGTTGCACTTGCGCTGATAGTATAATCCTCACCATTTACAGCAGTACCGGTTATGGTATAGTTTATTGTGATGTCGTCTACTGAGGTTACATTACCTGGTAAACTTATAGTAAACTCTCCATCCTGATTCGGTTCGGCAGCATCTTTAGTTTTCTCGATGCTGATTACCTTATTTGTAGTGATATCATCATCATCTGCAATGGTTACAGTAGCAGTATGTAAAACTGCATCGGCGGCATAATTAAATTTGCCATCAGCGCCATTATTGATTGTTAAAACTACTGTTTCAGGTAATTCGATAATATCATCATTTATTACGGTTACAGGAACAGGAACCGCATTTTGTCCATGAGGTATTGTTACTGTACCATTTAATAACTGATAATCCACACCATTGGTAGCAGTACCAGTGATGGTATAGTTTACGGTGATATCGCGAGAAGAATAAACATCTTCTGGTAAGGATACATTAAATGCTCCATGCGTAGATGGTTCGCTGGCATTTGCTGTACGGGTTACCAGAATCACCTGGTTGGTGGAATTATTATCATCGTCGGCAATGGTAAGAGTAGCTGTGAAATTAGCAGCATCTACAGCAAAGATTCCAACAGCAGAATTGGTACCGCCTGCCAGTGACATTATTACAGTTTCATCTCCCTCAATAATCTTATCGTCTATAACAACAACAGATACGTCTGTATATTCTTTACCAGCTTTAATAACAGCCGTATTGCTGATCGAATAATCTGTATTGATAGTAGCAGTACCTGTAATGTTATAGCTCACAGTAATATCTTCTGAAGCAGTGATACCGGCAGGTAAGCTAATCCTGAAGGCGCCATTTACATTCGGCTCAGCGGCATCAGCGATTTTAGAAACACTAAGTTTTTTATTTGATATAGTGTTATCATCGTCCGTGATATTAACAGTACCTGTATTGGCAGAAGCATCTGCAGTATAGATGAAGTTATCATCTTTACCACCGAGAAGTTGCATTATTACAGTTTCCGTAGGTTCAATGATCTTATCGTCTATTACATTTACAGGTATATCCACATACTTAGCCAATGCAGGTAGTGTTATCACCGATACAGTATAATCTTCATTTCTGGTGGCAGTTCCGCTTAATGTATACTGGAGTATAATGTCTTTAGCTGAGCTGTAGTTGCCAGGTAATGAAATTCTGAAGCTACCATTAGTATTAGGTTCAGCTCCATTAGTAGTTTGATCAATTCTCAACACCAGGTTTGATGGATCATCGTCGTCATCATCTGCGATGGTGAGAGATGCTGTATTGGTACCGCCGAAGGTCCAGCTGGCAGAAGTTCCACCTGTCAGCGTTACCTGAACCAGTTCATCCCCTTCAATAATATCATCATTAATCACCGGTACATCGAGGTAGACGGAGTTTTTATTAGCTGGTATATCGATGGTTCCAGTTAATGTTTGGTAATCTATTCCATTTTCTGCTGTTCCATTAACTGTGTACGTAACAGTAATCTTTTCGGCAGAAGTAACATTCTCAGGTAAACTAATTTTGAAGCGGCCATCTGTAGATGGTTCGGCAGCATCAGCATCTTTTGTAATAGTTAAATGTCTGTTGGCGTCTGTATTATCATCATCTGCAATAGTTACTTTAGCAGTAGCATTACCAGCGGATACACCATAGATATGAGAAGGGTTACCATCTGTTCCACCGGTTAGCGTTTGTATTACAGTTTCATCCCCTTCGATAATCTTATCATCCAACACTTTTACTGGCAAAATCACGAATTCTCTACCATGTGGGATAGTGGCAGTACCAGCGATATTGTAATCTTCTGTAATGGTTGCAGTACCGGTAATGTTATAGGTAACATTAATATCGGTACTGGCAGTATAACCAGCAGGCAAACTGATTTTGAAGCTACCATTTGTAGATGGTTCAGCAGCATCAGCAGCTTTGAAGGTAGACAACTCCATATTTGCAGAAATATTATCATCATCCGTAATATTCATAGAAGCTGAATTCACAACATCAGCAGGGAATATAAAGGCATTGGCACCATTTACCCCACTACCGGAAATAACTGTGAAAACTAGATATTCTGTTCCTTCAATGATTTTATCATCCAGAACTGTTACCGGTACATCTACAGAAGAAGCGCCTGTTGGAATAATAACAGTACCCGGAATAGTATAATCTACGCCCGATTCAGCCACACCACTAAGTGTATACCCTACTGTTATTGGGAAGGAGGCAGTACCGCCAGTAAGTGAAACTTTGAAATTACCATTAGTTGACGGTTCAGCGGCATCCTTGGTTTTGGTTACGGTAATAGGAGTACTGCTCGCAGCATTGGCATCAACAATCGTTACACTCGCACTTCCTTTACCAGGAGCAATATTAAAGGTATAAGTATCAGAGCTGGCCGCAATCAATGACATGATCGCATCTTCAGGTCCTTCAACGATACCATCATCCATCGCGTCTATATCAACCAAAACAAAATTATCACCAGGCCTGATTATCGCTATACCGCTTAATGTAGCATAATCCAATGTATTCTGTGCAATACCACCCATATCGTATTGAATAGTTATAGCTTCTGAAGCAGTAACATTTGGCGGCAGAGAAATCTTAAATTGTCCGTGTACTCCCCCCTCAATTGCATCTGATACTTTTGTTACAAGTACTACATCGCTGTTAGCGGTGAAATCATCATCTGCAATATATACAGTGGCTACTGAAGCAGTTGGAGCTGATGTATAAGCTGCCAGTGTTGAAGTACCGCCTGTAATATTCATTACCACTTTTTCAATAGGTTCTATTATCTGATCGTCGATAACGTTTACAGGTACAATAACACTGTTACTGTTTGCTTGTAGAATAATATCACCAGTGATGGCCGTGTAATCTTCATCCGGAGTAGCTGTGCTGCTACCATCTATGGTATAGGTTACCTTAATAGGCAACGAAGAAGTATAACCAGCAGGCAAACTGATCTTGAAGCTTCCGTTTGTTGATGGTTCTGCAGCATCGGCAATTTTTACAATGCTTAATACTCTGTTTACAGCTGTGTTATCATCATCCAGGATATTTAGAGAAGCAGCAGTATTCGTTGAAGTAAAATTGAAATTAGGTGAAACTCCATTTACCGCGGTAATTGTAACAGTTTCAGTTCCTTCTATTATTTGATCATCAAGCACCTCAATAGGAAGTCTGACCTGGTTGTCGCCAGCCAGCATTACAATGGTTCCTGTCAGCAATTTATAATCTTCACCATTGGTAGCAGTACCCCCTATAGTATAGGTAATAGTAACTGGTTCTGAAACATAGTGACCGTTTTTAGTATAAAGGCTGAATAGTCCATTGATAGCAGGTTCCGATCCATTATTCATTTTAAGAACGCCTATTATTCTGTTTGCAGCAACATTATCATCATCCGTAATATTAACTGTTGCGTTATCCTGAGCCGCATTTACTGTAAATGCACCAAATGAAGCAGTACTTCCCGAATTAAGTGTAGCGATCACTGTTTCTGTAAGTTCAAGAATCTTATCATCTTTTACAGTAACATTTACCGGAACAGAATTGCTACCAGCAGGGATTTTAACAGTTCCGGATAATGTTTGATAATCTGTACCATTGATTGCAGTACCAGTAACGGTAAAGGTAACAGTTACATCTTCCACAACAGTTACATCTTTAGGTAAGCTGATAGTGAAAGCTCCATTAGTAGAAGGTTCGGCAGCATCGGTAGTTTTTACGATGCTAATTGTTTTGTTAATAGCTATATCATCATCATCTGCAATGTTCACAGTCGCAATAGCCTTAGCCGGATTAGGGATAAATGGACTAAAACCGGCAGCAGTACCACCTGTAAGTGTGACGATAACCGTTTCAATACCCTCTATGATCTTGTCATCTAACACAGGAACAGTGATGGTGGTACTTGATGCACCGGCTTTAATCAGGGCGCTTCCACTAAGTGCGGTGTAGTCTGCACCACTAGTAGCAGTTCCACTGACCGTATAGTTAACCGTAATATCCTTAGTATAAGTAATTCCGATAGGTAGACTCACGGTAAATAAGCCATTAGTTATTGGTTCAGCAGCATCAGTAGTTTTTTCGATGCTTAGCATAGAATTGCCAGCTACATTATCATCATCCAGGATATTTGCAGTAGCAGTGTTTTCAACCGGATCTACAGCGAATGTGAAGTTGGCAGATGCGCCACCAGTAAGTGTAAGCACAACCGTTTCAGTGCCTTCCACAATCTGATCGTCTTTCACCAGTAATGGAATATTTACACTGTTCTTGTTTGCAGGAATAACTACAGAACCAGACAGCAGTTCATAATCATCCCCATTAGTTGCAGTACCTCCAATAGTATAATTTACAGTTATTGCTTCAGCAGCTGTGATATCTGCAGGCAGGCTAATTTTGAAATTACCATTAGTAGAAGGTTCAGCTGCATCGGCTGTTTTAGTAATATGTAATACTTTATTTGCTGCAGTATTATCATTATCAGCGATAATAACAGTAGCAGTTTTCTTAGTTGCAGAAGTAGTGAAATTACCCAGATTAGCGGTTGTTCCATTGCTGAGTGTAACAATTACGGTTTCATCACCTTCAATGATAAAGTCATCTTTTACATCAACCGGTAATTTCACGGTTTTCTGACCAGCCTGTAAAATCACTGTACCGGTTAAATTCATATAATCATCATCTGCAGTTGCAGTGCCAGTAACCACATAATTGATAAGTACATCTTCAGCAACTGTAATACCAGTTGGCAGGCTAATAGTGAAGCTGCCATTAGTAGATGGTTCGGCCGCATCAGCTGTTTTATCGATGCTTAATACTTTATTAGCAGCAATATTATCGTCATCTGCGATATTCACAGTTGTTGCAGCAGTACCAGTGAATGTAAAGTGAGCAGAGGTACCTCCGTTTAATGTAGCAATAACAGTTTCAGTAGGCTCAATAATTTCATCATCGATAACATTCACGATCACTGTAACACCCGGATCACCAGCCTTGATCACAGCCTTTCCTGTTAAGGCAGTATAATCTTTATCCGGAGTGGCGGTACCAGTTACAGTATAGTTTATTGTGATATCCTCAGCTGAGGTGATACCGGTTGGAAGATTAATTTCGAAGCTACCATTTGTGGATGGCTCGGCTGCATCAGCAATTTTATTGATTGTAAGTTGTGTATTTGTTGATGTATTATCATCATCTGCAATGGTAGCTGTAGCACTACCATTGGTGGTGCTGGCCTGGAATACGCCGTAGGTAGTAGCAGTACCACCAGTTATATTAACAATTACTGTTTCATTGCCTTCAATGATTTTATCATCAATTACATTTAACGGTAATGGCACTTTATTAGCGCCTGTTGGTATAGTTACGGTACCTGTTAATGTTTGATAATCGGTACCATTAGTAGCAGTACCCCCAACAGTATAGCTAACCGTAACAGGCTGCGTTAGCGTAACATTTGCAGGCAAGCTGATTTCAAATTCACCATTCGTACCAGGTTCGGCTGCATCCGCAGTTTTCTTAATGCTGAGTACTTTATTACTATCTACGTTATCATCATCTTTAATAACAACAGTAGCAGGAGTTGGATCCGCAGTAAATGCCCCGAAAGTAGTGGTAGTACCACCGGTAGGAGTAATAATTACAGTTTCATCTCCTTCAATAATATCATCATCAAGTACTTTAACATCTATATCTATTCCATTTGAATTAGCAGGAATAGTTGCAGTACCAGTTAATTTCTCGTAATCTACCTCATTGGTTGCACTACCGGATATGGTATATTGAACGATGATCGGTTCTGTTGCCGTTACATCAGTTGGTAATTGTAATCTAAACGTTCCATTAACATTTGGCTCTGCACCATCATTTATTTTTACTGCGCTGATAACTTTGTTGGTAGCAATATTATCATCATCATTAATGGTAAGTGAAACAGGCGTTGTAGTTACAGTAAACGTAAAATTATTACTAATTGCATTGGTTAGAGTGATGATTACAGTTTCAGGACCTTCAATAATCTTATCATCAAGTACTTCAACCGGGAGGATAACTTTATCTGCACCGGCAGGTAACTCAATTGTGCCAGTAAGTGTTTTATAATCTACACCATTGGTAGCAGTACCAGATATAGTATAGCTGATAGTAACTGGTTCTGCTATTGTATAAGTATTATCCTTTAGTGAAATACCGAATTTCCCAGCAGAGTTAGGCTCGGACCCATTATTCATTTTAATGGCAGTGAAAATCATTTTTGCTGCCGTGTTATCATCATCCTTAATTGTTACTGTAGCCGCTTTAGCTGCATCCAATGTGAACGTGCCCAAAGCGCCGGCATTAGTACCAGTAAGCGTAACAATCACCGTTTCATCGCCCTCAATAATCTTATCGTCGAGCACCTCAACAGGTAATGAAACCACTGTAGAACCGGCAGGTAGGATTACTGTACCAGTAAGAGTTTTATAATCAGTTCCATTAATTGCAGTACCTGTCACTGCATAGTTTATAGTAATAGGAGTAGCCGCTTTGTAATTACCTGGTAACCCTATTTCGAATGCCCCATTGGTAGAAGGTTCTGCAGCGTCAGCAGTTTTCGTTATATGAATAACCTGGTTTGCAGGAAGATTGTCGTCATCAGCAATAGTAACTGTTGCAGTTTTATTTGCAGGGTCTGAAGTGAAACTAAATTTAGCAGAGGTTCCATTAACCAGCGTAGCTATCACCGTTTCATCCCCTTCAATAATCTTATCGTCCAGTACATTAACATCTAAATCCACAGATCCGACACCAGCAGGTATTACTATACTACCATTTAACTGATCATAGTCAGTTCCATTAGTTGCAGTACCTACAATTGTATAATTCACAGTTACCGGCTCTGAAACTGTAATACCAGCAGGCAGATTGATTTTGAATCTGCCATTTACATTTGGTTCCTTTGCATCCTTATCCTTGGAAATACTTAATACCTTATTAGTTGTTGTATTATCATCATCTGCAATAGTAACAGTAGCTGTCTTATTTGTATTATCAGCAGTGAAGCTACCCAGAACAGGAGCTGTACCACCATTCACTGTGAAGATCACAGTTTCATCCCCTTCAATGATCTTATCATCTTTAACCAATACATCTACATTAATACTAGTCTGACCAGCAGGAATAACGATTGCCCCTGTAATAGCCTGGTAGTCGTCGGTTGGGGTAGCGGTACCTGTAATAGTATAATTAACTGTTACCGGGTAAGCAGAAGCATAATTGCCTGGTAGACTCACTTTGAAACTTCCGTTTGTTGATGGTTCTGCAGCATCGGCAACTTTAGTTACGCTAATAACTTTGGTAGCAGCTGTGTTATCATCATCTGCAATTGTTAAGGTAGTGGACTTAGCTGCGGCTAAGTTGAAGGTGAAGCTGGATGAAGTTCCGGCAGTAAGTGTAAGAATAATATCTTCTGGTCCTTCAATCAGTTGATCATCTTTTACGAGAACCGGTACAATAACTTCATTAACATCGTGAGGAAGTACCACTGTTCCGGTTAATGTAGTATAATCATCTCCGTTAGTTGCAGTACCTGCAATGCTATAAGTAATTGTAATATCCTGACTGCTGGTAACGTTTGCCGGCAATGAGATTTTGAAAGCACCATCAGTAGATGGTTCGGCCGGATCTGTTACTTTACTGATACTTAGAATTGCTTTGCTAAGATCATTGTCAGTTATATTGAGTGTTGATTCCTGTTGTGTACTGCTCAGGTTATAGAAATTACCACTTGTTGCGCCCGTAGCTGCAGTAAGATGCAGGATAACCGTTTCAGTAGGTTCAATGATCTCATCATCTACTACTTCAATTGGTATTAGTACCTGGCTTTGACCGGCCTGCAAAGTTGCCTGTCCGCTTATTGTATGGTAATCTACTCCATTAACAGCAGTACCAGCAATTGTATAGTCAATTACTACATCTTCTGATGCGGTGGTATTACCTGGTAGTTTTACAACAAACTGTCCGTCCTGTGTTCCTTCAGCACCATCCTGAACTTTCTCTATTAAGAATACCTGGTTGGCAGTAACCACTCCACCAAATACATCAAAATTCTGAACATTTTCAAAATCAACGTAATTAACACCATTCAGGATACCAGAAGCAACTGGTGTTAATACTTCTATATTATTAAGGTCTGCATTTGTGATATCAGCAATTGTAGCAGCTATTCCGGTATTATGACGGAACCATTTCCATTTCTGGTTAGCGGTAACATTACGGGTTCCTGATAAGTAAGTACCAGTAGCTGTTTTTTCTGCATCACTATAGAGTAAACGCAATTTAACCCCTCCATTAACGGTGAGAGGAGCGCCGGTATATTTAATATGCAACAGGCGCTGCATAATCTGAATACCATAATCGGTATTGCTATTAGCACCGAGACTGGCCATGCTTTGGCTTACATCGGAGATAGAGCCACTGAAATCAGTTACATTAACAGTGTTACCATTTAGGTTAATAGCTGCAAGATATTTAGTTGCGTCTGTAGGATCTTTGAAATAAATCCATTCACCATCTCTACATAGAGAAGTTACAGTAGCGGTTTGGCCGGCAGTAACCAGTGAAGCAACTTTAACCGGTTGTTTTGTAGCTAAAGTAAAAATTGCTCCTTCAGGGATGTTGCTGATATTTTTGAAAGACACCTTTTTAGTAGTAGCATCGTAAGCGAAAGGTTTTACTTCCGTAATATTTCCGGTAGTAAAATCTCCATCGCCGTCGTTATCTATTAATAAGGAATAATCGCTGGTATCTATACCTGATTGGGTTACGCCCGTTAAATCGAAAGCGAAAGCCAATTGATTGGAAGCCGGATCGAAGTTGTTGTATGAAACTCTCCATTGCTGAGAAAGGCGTTCACTCAAACACAGTCCATTAGGCAGGTTATTCGTGATGGTGGTCATATCATTGCTCCTACTAGCCCAGAACATATAGCTCTTATTCTTGTCGAACGTCGCACTATTAGCTATGTTATTAGCTGCAATATTTTCCAGTCCTATTGCCAATATACTACCAGAATGAATACTACGGGATTGTTTCTGGTTTAAGGCCTCCGACTCATCATACCCCAGCGCTGCAACGTTAACTTTATACTGGCCATTTGTGGCAGCATTCCAGATTACAGCTCCGTCTGTACCAAGGTAGTTGCCCGGAGAAGTCTGATCTAAAGTATAACCATACTTTACACCAAGATAAGATTCTACCTGGCGCATTTCGGTATCGTTGAGTACAAATGGATATACAATTATATCCCCCAATGTACCATCCCATCTTTCACTACCGGATAGAAAACTTCCGATTCTTGCACCAGCTGCAGTTCCCGTACTCCAATTCAATTTTTTTACAGCAGTCAGCAATTTTGTTTTGCTGAATATTTTGGCAGAATCTAACCCAGAAGCACCTGCATAAGTACCAACCAGGATGTCCGGAGTATTTACTTTCCAGAACCCATTGGAAATTACATCATCATTAATACCCACATAATAACCATTTCCATTGGTGGTAATGCTTGCAAGCCCCTGTCCATTACTATTATTATTAGTTCCCCATGATAAAATATATCTGTTAGCAAGAGTTTTGATTTTTCCAAACCCAAACAGAGTTCTTGGATTTTTATCAATAGGTAATTGGTCAATATCCCGAAGCAGGTATTGCGAACCATTAAATAAAACCTGCGGGTTGAAGTTCACATTATCTGTAGCATTGTTGACATAAAATGGTTGATTTGCCGCAGTGGTCATTGTAGCCTTAACAGCAGGAGTGATATAATCGCTCCAGGCGCTAATTGGTGCACCATCTGCGTTGGTACTGGTACCATAATCCGGGCGCACCCACATTGCAGTTCCACCAACTCCACCTGGGGCTTTAACAGAACCGCCAAAAGTGAAATACTGAACAGCACTGAAGCTCACATTGGCTGCATAATATTTTACGCCCTGTAATGTGATAGAAGTTAATGATACAAATTGATCGGTACCATCAAAAGTCTCATCATTACTAATAATCAGGTATGGATCAGCCGTATTCCCAAACGCACCGGCCGGAATTGCCAAGTGCACGCTTTCATTCATGTTGGCAGTTTTCTGAACCTTCCAGACCCTTTCCATGCGGAAGCCGACCTGGGTTTGGCCAGGTACAGCAAACCTGAAATTGAAGGGAGCATTATTATCGCTCCACATCATATAGGCTTTATCGTTAGGGAAGTTGCCAATATTATCGATGTTGGTATTTTGAATAGTACTTAATCCGATTACTACTTGCCCACCAGCATTCACACTTCTGGATTGCTTTTGAATTAATCCCTGAACATCATCACGTCCTATACCTGCGATATTTGATTTGTAGGCTGTACTGGCGGCTGCATTCCATATAATTGTAGTTCCATCAGCGGCTACATAATTGATAGGAGCACGTTGATCCTGTGTAACACCGTATTTGATTGAGAGATAAGAATTGACTCTACCCATTTCAGCATCGGTAAGCTGGCGGTCATAGATCAATACTTCAGGAATGGCTCCATTCCATTGAGAGTTGTCATCGCTACTCCCAACTATTACTCCATTACCAATATTGATATGTTGTTTAGCATCCAGGGTAGTACTCTCTTTATAACCATCTACCCAGGAAAAAATATTATCAGCGGCAGTTGCACTGGCATTGGTACTACCTATAGAAAATATCTGAGGTTGTTTATTACTTGCACCTGCGCTACCATTATTATAAACTATAGCATTACCAGTTGTCCAGACAGCCGGTGAACCATCACCCATAAATGGCCCCCAACCATTATCAGTAGCATTTTGCTTTATTAAATATAAAACCGGATGATTTCCTCCAGCTCCGGTTGCTAGTAACCCGGCTGCTACTGCCCCTCCTGGAACATTACTTGGTCTTTTATCTACTCCTACTCCAATAAATTGAAATCCAGAGGTATTTGGAAATAATCTTGCACGGTTTCTTAATATGGTATCAGGAGTTTCTGTTCCTTTATAGGCAATAGTGGGATTGAAATTGACTAATTGATCTGCCGTCTTACTATAAAATGTTGGCTGATTTGCTACACTGGGGGTACTAACATCATAAGGATTTGCAGAACTATTCTTCCAAATTGGAACTTTAACTCCATCACCTGAAAGTATTCCATCATTTGCCTTCATCCATAACTTCAGGTTGGTAGCTACTCCTCCAGGAGCTACAACCTGAGTAGCAAATGTGAAGTAGGCACCATTAGGTAAATCACTACTATTAATAGTGATAGTATTTCCTTCAAATGGAATAACCCTTGTAATATTGGCGGCAGCAAATGCAGGATCGGAGTTACTGATCAATAAGCAATTCGAAGTTCCTCCGATGATAGTCTTTAAAGTAATAGTCTGATCAGCCCAATTTGTTTTCTGCGCCTGCCAAACACGCGCTATTCTTTTTGTTGCAGCGTTGGTTAATGGGCTTGTTGCTGCAATATTATAATTGGTGGCATCCAGGTTATTATCTGCAAATACAAAGAAAGACCTATCATTAGTAATGCTATAGGAATTGGCTGCATTACTGGTAGCTACCTGATTACCCAATGCGAGTGTAACTAATCCATTGTCGACACTTAATGATTGCTTTTGCTCAAGAGCAGACAAATCATCACGACCTATGCCAGTAACTCTGTTACTATAAGTAGCATTGTAAGTCCAGAATTTGGAGCCATCACTAGCCAGATAATCGCTTGCGTTTAGAGTAACACCATACTTCAACGCCAGATATGATTCGATTTTTTGCTGATCTGTGGAAGTTAATGTAGAAATGTCTTTATACAGGATGAGCTCTGGAACATTCCCTTTTAAATAAGAAGTGGAACCTGGAACACAACCTATATTAAAAGCATTGCTACCAGTATTTTTGGTATAAGAGTAAGGTCCGGCGTTATTATTTATAAGAACGTTCCTATCGCGACCGACAGCAATATTCGCAGTTGTTTTTTTGAATGACCAGATATGATTTCTATTCGCAGTTCCTCCCCAGGCGGCAAATGCACGTAGCGTAAAAGGCGCATCAAAATATACATTACCGTTAGACCATGGAAGATGCACCAATATTTTATTACTGGCATCCTGTGTTTCCTGACTAAAGAGTGAATTATCTCCAGTACCACTTGATACAGCAGCCGTAAATACAGCCATGCTTTCTAACTGCATGTTTCCAAACACCGATGTAGCAGCATCCACCACATTTCCCTTTCCAAAAAAGGTTGAGCCATTAAATACTGCAGTAGGATTAAAATTCGCTCCGGCAGCATTAACTGTTGGCCTTGAAGCCACCACAGGCTGCGGAATATTAATCCCGGAGCCGCTAAAGTCATTCCATTGTGCGGCTGTTAGCCCCTGATCTCCACGATACCAGGCAGCAAGGCCGGTGGTAACGCCTCCTGGCCCTCGGGTTACAGCTTTAACCGCAAACGGCTTAATAAAATCTCGGTTGGCAATTTTGAAAGAGGAATCTCTACCTGCAGCTGCCTGAACGGTAGTATAACCGAAAGAAGACAATAACATGATTGTCCACAATCCGATATACCTGGTTTTCATTCCAAGATCAGCGATGGTAGAAAAAGCAGCGTGACGTCTACGCTTCATTAGGGTAATCACTGGCATAATAGTTAGTTTTGGGCAAAAATGCACTGATCCACCCATGACAAATGGTGGATCTGTAGCATACCAACCCAGATACGGGATATGGTCTCTCTAAAAAAGTTGTGTCCTAAGAATAGTTAAAAGGGTCGAAAACTACATTACAATAGCCGGTAGTACTTTACAGTGGTCGATTTTGTATTTTTAGTAGCATAGGCGTGCACAGAGTTTTCATAGTTATTTAAATCAATCACACTCAATCAGAAAAACATCGAATAAATTCTCAACACAAACTAACATTATGCGCACGACATAGATTATAGTACTACTTCGAACTTTTTGTAATAATTATACTACAGCTAATTTTATTACCTTTAAATAACTAGTACCCTTACCCTGAATTTTTATGAAGATCAACCAAACGTTTGAGAAGCACTTAAGGGATGTTTATTATCTAAGAGAAGAAATAGAAAAGCAGGATGTTCACCAATTACTTGACAAATTTGCTCAGTTGGGAAATGTTATGCCATCCACTGCTCCAATCTACTTCCTGATCGATTATACTAAATCGAAGTATTTGGTAATGACTAATTCTACCATGGAGGTTACCAATCGCGATCCCAGAGAGTTTTTAGAAGGGGGCATTCCAATGCTGAAAAGTATCTATCACCAGGATGATTTCAAAATTTATAATGAAAAAGTCTTCCCGGAAAACCTTCGTTTCCTTGAATCACAGCCTCAATCAACCCACCAGGACTTTATTTTCACCTATAATTTCAGAATTCAACATAAAAACAAAAGCATGGTTCCTATCCTTCAACGAAGCTCTTATCTTACTTCTGAAGAAACAGGAAAACCATTATATAGTCTCGGAATGGTAATAGATATATCGTTCCTCAAAAAAGACAGATCTATCTATCATTCTATTGAAAGAAGCAGTTTAGCAACTAAGGAATTACTGGAAGAACATTATTATTACCCCTACTTCGAAGATAGCCTGCTATCGGCACAGGAAAGCCGGATATTGGCTTATATGGCGGAAGGAATGAGTAGTAAGCAAATTGCCTGGAAACTGAAAATCGCTGAAAATACAGTTGCTAATCACAGAAAGAATATGCTAAAGAAGACCAACACCAAGAATGTAGCCGAACTTATAGCAATGGCTTGCCGTAACGGCTTTATCTGAAAATAAGTGCTTGGTCTCTATTTTGTTTCCAATTATGATAAAAGCAAAGGGCATCTCAAAATGAGATGCCCTTTGCATAAACAAATTATTTAAATCTATTGACTTTTGCGTTGCATTTTAGGTAAAGACTGAACTATCAGGTCGTTCATTACATTTACAGCTTCATCGAGGTAAATGTCTTTTGTTCTTGCCTTGATCCAATCTTTATTTCTGGCGATCTTAGTAGTATCGTTACCAAGTTTATCCAGGTCTGTTTTGATATTAACAATGCTAAGTTCCTTCACCTTATCATTAACTGCATCGTATTTTTTCAAAGCAGCGGTATTGGTTTTTTGTTCTGTTTTGTAGGTCTGAATATTTAAAGAATAGCTTTCTTGTTTTTCGAGTTTCTTCAGGGTACTCAGATTTTCGTTCAGCAGTTTAAATGCCGGGCTTACAGCCATTCTTTTCTCACTGCTTTTTTTCAGTGATTCTGCATTTACAGGATTATACCACGGAGTGAAGGCAGCTTTAGGAATTTCGTCCCAAGCCAGGGCATCAGAATCTTTACGCTCTCCTACTTCATAGTAAGGATCTGGTAATACTACATCAGATGCAACACCTTTCAGTTGGGTAGAACCACCATTTGCACGGTAGAATTTCTGTTGGGTCAGTTTCAATGCTCCCAGGCTGCTACCATCTTTTGCCGGATAGAAATCATCCAGGTTGAAGAGGCGTTGAACAGTACCTTTACCAAAGGTCTGAGGACTACCGATAATGACAGCACGTTTATAATCCTGCATAGCTGCAGCCATAATTTCGGAGGCAGATGCACTATATTCATTTACCATAATGGCCAAAGGACCATCGTATTGTACGTTTTTATCCCTGTCGCGCAATACAACGGCATCACCACCTCTTGAACGTACCTGAACGATCGGGCCTTCAGGGATGAAGAGGCCGGCCATTTGAACTACGTCTTGCAGAGAACCTCCACCATTGAAGCGTAAATCGAGGATGATACCTTCTACTTTTTCAGCTTTCAGTTTAGCTACTTCTTTGGCAACGTCATCGGCACTCCTGGCTCCGTTACGATCATTGAAATCGGCGTAGAACTCAGGTAAGTAAATGTACCCGATTTTATGCTGGCCGTTGATGATAGCTGATTTAGCGAAAGTTTCTTCAGTTACGATTTCATCTCTTACGATGGTAATATCTTTGGTAGTACCGTCTACACTTTTCACGGTAAGCGTAACAGGCGTACCTTTCTTACCACGAATCAGTTTCACAGCATCTTCAACAGGGTAGCCAGTGATATCTACAGGTTCGCCAGTTCCCTGGGCAACTTTCTGAATGACATCATTTACTTTAAGCTGTCCTTGTTTCCAGCTTGGGCTACCGGTTACGATGCTTACAACTTTGATTTTATCACCTTCTTCCTTGAGTTGGGCACCAATACCGAAGAATTTACCAGCCATTTGCTCTTCAAATGCTCTTTTCTCATCTGGTGGGAAATAATCGGTATGTGGGTCCATCGTTGTGGTGATCGCATTAACATATAGATTGAAGCGGTCGTTATCGTTTTGTCTGTTTTTTAGTCTTTCGAAATAACGATCATAGAGTTGTTTTACTTTCTGGCGGGCTTCAGCTTCCAGTTCAGCATCTGTTTTTACTTTAGCAGAAGCAGAATCTTTAGCTTTATCCTTATCTCTTTGTTCCTGAAGGTCGGTCAACTTTTCGAGTGTACGATATTTCAGCACTTTGCGCCATGCTTCTTTACGTGCAGCTTCGTTGGCTGGGTAGTCGACTTTATCAGGATCTAACACTACTGTTTCATCGACAGTAAAATCGAAAGGTTTGGAAAGAATTTCAGGGTAGATGTTTGCAGCTTCGGCAACTCTTTGTTTAATCAGTGTATTGATGCTACGAAAACAGTCTACCGGTGCACCCATTAACTCATCATCGATATGGGAGGAAAGAGGTTCTAATTTAGTAATATCGGATTTCAAGAAAAATTTCTTCTCGGAATCGAGGTTACGTAGGTATTTATTAAAAACTTCTTTGGAAAATTTATCGTCGATAGGTTTGGGTTGGTAATGACCTTCTTTCAGCATCTGCCCTACAAGGTTCATGATTACCTCGTAGCGGGCAGGGGGGTCGTCTTTATGTCCCTGTTTACTGAATGCCAACACTCCTGCAGAAATGCTAATCAGGAGGACGGGTATAATCACTTTCAGTCTCATATGTATCTCAATTGTACTTAAACGTTATCAAATCAAATATAAAATAAAAACTACCGTTGGTTGAGATTATTATTTCCTTTTAACAAAAAATTGGGCCAAACGGAAGCTGGGCTGGTTAAATAACGAAAAAAGTCTCATAAATGTTGGCGAAATCGATTTCGGAACGGGTATAAAGGTGATAAAATTTTTCTGTGTTCTTTGTACCTTCGACCTAAAAATAAGAGGTTGGACACAACGGCGCCGAAAAGGAATGATCCTTATGCATCTTTACGTTTTCAGGAATTCAATTTTTATCTGATAATCCGATTTGCCTTCGTATTTGCCCTGGCTATGCAATTTGCCATCATTGAGTGGAAGGTATACGAGCTGTCGAAAGACCCATTTTCACTGGGGCTCATAGGCTTAGCAGAAGTTATACCGGCAGTATTGCTGGCCCCATTTGCCGGTCATCTGGTAGATAAGAGAGAAAAGAGGGGAATGTTGCTAAAATGTGTAATTGCTTACGTTTTTATAAGTACGGGGTTATTTATTCTAACCTGGGATAAGGCGGTGGCAGGAATTTCCACAGCCTGGGTATTAAAGCTCATCTATTTGCTGGTATTTTTGGGAGGAATCGTCAGAGCCTTTACCAGCCCATCCACATTCAGTTTACTATCATTATTGGTTCCCAGGGAATTATATGCCAATGCCTCTACCTGGAGTAGTTCTGCCTGGCAGATAGGGGGAGTACTGGGCCCAGCCCTGGGTGGATTACTGATCCACGCAATTGGCGTTCACTGGTCTATGCTGGTAGTGGTTTTCGTATTTTTTGCGCCCTTATATAGTCTGATCAGGATAAAACCTAAGCCTATCTTCTATAAATCGCAGGGAGAAAGTTTCTTTGATGGGTTAACAAAAGGGATGCGCTTTGTCTGGAATACCAAAGTAGTACTTGGAGCGATGGCTTTGGATATGTTTGCTGTATTGTTTGGAGGAGCGGTAGCTATGCTGCCTGCCTTCGCTACAGATATATTGCATGTAGGTTCATTAGGTTATGGATTTCTAAGATCAGCACCGGCAGTAGGTGCATTGCTGACCATGTTTATTCTGGCTCACCGGCCTTTGGTAAATAAGCCTGGAATTAAGCTGCTGGCAGCGGTTTTTGGTTTTGGGTTGACGATTATAGTATTTGGATTATCTACAAGTTTTTATCTGTCGATGTTTGTGCTGTTGCTCAGCGGAGCATTGGATGGAGTGAGTGTAATAATCAGGCAGACCATTCTGCAGTTAAAAACACCGGACGATATGAGGGGAAGAGTAGCAAGTGTAAGCTCCATGTTTGTGGGTTCATCAAACGAGCTGGGAGCTTTTGAAAGCGGGTTTATGGCCAGGGCGATAGGTCTGGTTCCATCAGTAGTATTTGGAGGTTGTGTAACACTGGGAGTTGTTATTACTACCTATATCATATCTCCTGCCATGAGGAAATTAGATTTAAAGCCCTGATTATTAGCCAGGGCTTTAAAGAATTTATAGATCCATTTTGGCTTTGATCTTTTCAAGTACATAGAAAACGGCCGGACAAATAGTGCTATTTTCATATGTGATTTTAGGTCTTTTAAAGAAATCATAACTATCGGTATACGGGTAATTGCCGCAATCTCCGGGCCTTACATCGTATATACTACAATAATTGTCTGAACCCAGGAAAGGGCAGGGAGTAAATTTGACTACATAATCTTCGTCACTGTCGACCCGCAGGTAAGTTTCGATGAATTCGCCTTCTTTCATGCCCAGGTATTTCGCGATACGGCGAATATCGGGTGCTTTAAAGCGTGGGCTTATAGATTTGCAGCAATTTCCACATTGCAGGCAGTCGATCTGTTCGAAGGCTTCCTCATGAAGTGCCGGCAAAAGTTTTTCAACTCCTTTTCCACGGCGGGTTTGAAGTTTGGTTAAGAACTGTTTGTTCTCTTTCTGTTTATCACGGGCTTTTTGCTGCCAGTCTTCCAATATTTTACTCATTTGCTGCAAAGATAGGAAATTCGGTATTGGACAAAAGTATGACATAAACGTAGTTTAAATATCTGCTATTTATCACTGTTTTTGCTTGCTGCTATTGATTGTTTGGCAGTTGCATAAAATCTGCATAGCTTTGCGCATTCTTTTCAAACTACCTGCTTACATCATGAATCTTTTTGATATTCAACAGAATGAGTTCGTGCACCGTCATATAGGACCGAACGAAGGCGAAACCAGCCAGATGTTGGAAACTATCGGTATTTCAGATTTAGACCAACTAATCTCCAAAACAGTTCCTGGTGCCATCCGCATGCAAACACCGCTGGCTATACCGGCAGCGATGAGTGAGAGTGATTATCTCCGTCACTTAAAAGATATATCACTAAAAAACAAAGTATACAGAACTTATATTGGTCAGGGGTATTTCGACACAATTACGCCTAGTGTGATTCTGCGTAATGTATTCGAGAACCCGGGATGGTATACTCAGTATACTCCTTATCAGGCAGAAATTTCACAAGGTCGTTTGGAGAGCTTATTGAACTACCAAACGATGGTGAGTGATCTGACCGGCTTACCTATTGCCAATGCTTCATTACTGGATGAAGCTACAGCTGCCGCTGAAGCGATGACCATGTTCTTCAATGCACTGAATAAAGACCACGATCACGTAAGCAGGCCTAAATTCTTTGTAGACGAGAACGTATATCCGCAAACGTTAGACGTTATCCAAACCCGTGCAACACCGCTTCATATCGAAGTTGTAGTGGGTGACTATAAAAAAGCTGCATTTAATGAAAGCTATTTCGGTGCTCTTGTTCAATATCCGAACAGCCTGGGTAGTGTAGATGATTACCGTACTTTCATTGAGCAGGTACATGCAGTTGGTGCATACGTTGGTATGGCTACAGATCTGCTGGCGCTAACCTTGCTTACCACTCCAGGTGAAATGAATGCTGATGCAGCATTTGGATCGGCACAACGTTTCGGGGTTCCATTAGGTTTTGGTGGCCCTCACGCAGCATTCTTTGCTGTAAAAGATGAGTTCAAACGTTCAATACCTGGCCGTATCATCGGAGTAAGTATTGATGCACAAGGAGGAAGAGCATTGCGTATGGCTCTCCAAACCCGCGAACAACACATCAAACGCGAAAAAGCAACTTCAAATATCTGTACAGCGCAGGCATTGTTAGCTAATATGGCTGCTATGTATGCTGTATATCATGGTCCTCAGGGGCTGAAAAACATTGCTACCCGCGTAGCATTGCTGGCAGCAACTATCGGACAAAAACTGAAGGCAAAAGGTATTAAACTCGCTGCCGACAACTATTTCGATACAATAGTAGTTGAAGGTAAAGCTGATATTAAAGATGCAGCTGAAGCAATGGGAATTAACTTCCGTTACTTAGCAAATGGTAATGTTGGTATTTCTATCGATGAAACCACCACACTTACCGACATCAATGATATTCTGCATTTATTCGAAGCAGGAACAACAGATGCAGCAGCAGTATCAGCTGGTGCTACCGCTATTCCTGCCGACTTGCAACGTACTTCTCCTTATTTACAACACCCTGTTTTCAATAGTCATCATAGCGAATCGCTGATGATGCGTTATCTGAAATCGCTGGAAAATAAAGACCTGTCTCTGAATACCTCAATGATTTCACTTGGTTCCTGCACCATGAAACTGAATGCAGCTACTGAGATGATTCCTTTGAGCTGGGCACATTGGAGCAAAATGCATCCATTTGCACCTGTAAATCAGGCTGGTGGCTATCTTCAAATGATCGATGAACTGGGTGAATACCTGAGCCGCATTACAGGATTTGATTCCTGCAGCCTGCAACCTAACAGTGGTGCGCAAGGTGAATATGCCGGTCTGTTGGTGATCCGCGAATTCCATAAGAGCAGAAATGAAGGTCACCGTAACGTAATGCTGATTCCTATCAGCGCACACGGTACTAACCCTGCATCAGCTGTAATGGCCGGATTTAAAGTAGTGGTAGTAAAAGCACTGGAAAACGGGTATATAGATGTAGAAGATCTGAAAGCTAAGGCAGCTACCTATAGCAAAGACCTTGCAGGTATCATGATCACCTACCCTTCTACCTACGGTGTTTACGAAGAAAGCGTGAAAGAAATCTGTGATGTGATTCACCAACACGGTGGACAGGTTTACATGGATGGAGCCAATATGAATGCACAGGTAGGTTTAACAGCACCAGGCTTAATCGGCGCTGATGTTTGTCACCTGAACCTGCATAAAACCTTTGCTATTCCTCACGGGGGTGGCGGACCTGGCATGGGGCCAATTTGTGTTGCCAAACACTTAACTCCGTTCCTTCCTGGTCACGTAAGCCAGAATGGTGGTAAACCAGCCAACGCGGTTTCTGCAGCACCATTTGGTTCTGCAAGCATCCTGCTGATTTCATACGCATATATCCGTATGCTTGGCTCCAATGGCGTAAAACAAGCATCTGAATATGCAATCCTGAATGCCAACTACATGAAGGCAAGACTGGAAAAAGCATATGATATTCTTTACACGGGGGTTAACGGAACCTGTGCGCATGAGTTTATCGTAGATCTTCGTCCATTTAAAGCATCGGCTGGAATTGAGGCGGAAGATGTAGCTAAGCGTCTGATGGATTATGGATTCCATGCACCAACAATGAGCTTCCCTGTTGCCGGTACTATCATGATTGAGCCAACAGAGAGTGAGGATAAAGGAGAACTGGATCGTTTCTGCGATGCACTGTTATCTATCCGCGAAGAAATCCGCTCTATAGAACAAGGGAATATCGACAAACAAAATAACGTACTTAAAAATGCACCGCATACTCAGCATGTGATTACAGCAAATGAATGGCCTTATCAATATAGCCGTCAGGAAGCTGCATTCCCGCTCGATTATGTGAAAGCTAATAAGTTCTGGCCTTCTGTAAGCCGTATCAACAATACATTTGGCGACAGAAACCTGATTTGCACCTGCGAACCAGTTAGTGCATATGAAGAAACAGTAGCTTAAGTACTGAAATTATAAGAAAACGCCTGTATCGGATTCCGGTACAGGCGTTTTTATTTGATATGGGAAAAGATTATTGTTTTAATGTTGGTGCCAGCACATCCAGGTTTCCATCAATTGGATCAGTAATTTGCAGTCTTAAGATATGAGCAACTAAGGGATAAACATTTACGTTTTCGAAAGTTGCGATACGTGTATTTTGTTTAAAAGCCGGACCCCAGGCCATAAAGATGGCATTCATATCAGTAAGGTTATTATCATAGCCATGATGGCCAGGATATGTTTTCTTACCAGGCGCTCCAAAAATATAATTGGCTTCTGCCAGCAGAATTATGTCACCGATACGGTTATGAACATCTTCCTGCCCATAATGCCATCTAAGGGGTGTTTCATTCTTTAGATAAGCGGTGTAATGATTTTCGTGTTGCTTCAGGAACTCGTAAGCAGCTTTGATTTCTTTCTCATTTTTACCATAAAGCATAATCTTTTCGGCACCGGGTGCTGTTGTTAAAGGTTCCAGGAGTGGAGAAGCAGGTAATTGAACAGTGTGAGCAGTATCTGCCTGCATCATACCATGATCGGCCACTATAATAAAATTAACGGGGAGGTTTAGTTTATTTACCTCGTCTACCATTTTGCCAATACTTTGATCTACGAACTGAACTGCCTTTCTAACACTATCGGAATTGGGGCCGAAGCTGTGCCCCATATGATCTACCTCCGGGAAATAGAAAGAGATAAAATGAGGGCGTTGGGCTTCGGGTAAAGATAGCCAGTCGACCACCTGTTGAATGCGTTTATCGATACCAATTTTCTCCTGGTATCTGTAATAGTAGGTTGGTCTGACATGCTGTATAGCGCTTTCTGAGCCTACCCAATAGAAGCTGGCGCTGATCATTTTCTGGTTTTCAGCCAATACCCAAAGCGGAGTACCAAAATACCAGCTACCATCTTCAACAGCTTTTTTATCAGCTACTTTATAGGTCTCTTTACGCTTGCGATCATAGAACTGATTATCTACCAGCCCATGGTGGGAAGGATATAATCCGGTAACGATGGAATAATGATTTGGGAAAGTAAGCGTAGGGAAGGAAGGTTGCATTGCAGTAGCTCTAACACCGTTACCAGAGAGTTTTAGCAGGTTTTCTGCCTGATATTTCTCTGCATAATCGTATCTGAATCCATCTATTGAGATTAGGATAACATACGGTTTGGTTTGTTGCAGAGCATCGTTTGATCTTCCATTTACGATGTATTGGGTAGTGTCCTGAGCCTTAGCAATGCAGCAGGAAAGCAGGATAATTAATCCTATTAAATTAAATCGTTTCACAAGCAGATTTTTTAGATCAGGGGTTATAACAATGGAACTATTTAGGGTTGCAAATTAGTTAACAATTCAGGTCGAAAGCCACATGATAAAATTA
Source organism: Chitinophaga silvatica (assembly GCF_003419895.1). GTDB lineage: Bacteria > Bacteroidota > Bacteroidia > Chitinophagales > Chitinophagaceae > Chitinophaga > Chitinophaga silvatica. Next base: position 257,162 of record NZ_QPMM01000012.1, read on the forward strand.
ATTATGCATCAATATATGTAAAATATAATAATATCTTAACCTAAATATTGCCGAAAATGATAAAAAGTAATGAAAGAAAGATCAAAGAGATATTTTTTACATATATATTATTAATTAATTGATTGTTTTTCTATATATTAGCTCAACCGAAAAACCTTTTCTAACATTACTAACTATGTCTGATTACACCTTTATCACGACTGAAGAAAACTTTTTGCTTCAGGAAGCCTTAAAAAAAAACAAACAACAATTAGCAAAATTTGGATTAATAGGTGCTGCTGTTACGTTGGTTGTTGCCACAATTCCTCAGGTTTATCTTTATAGACATAATTCCATGGGAGATGCTGATACTTCTATGTTATCCTACAAAAATCTGTGGTTTTGGATCTGGTTACTCTCCTTTGTTCTTGCACTGATATTTTCATTAATTAAGTTAACGGACATACGATATTGGGCTATAAAGAAGGACTTGACAGCTTTGCAAAAAGGAACTTTGGAAGCGCCGATGGAAGCTGTATATGTAGAAAATAACGATTCCCAGACGAATATTATGGTATTGCAGGATCAGAAAAAACGCCTGTACTATTGGATGGCCGGAGTTTTGGACGGATATAAAGCCGGGCAGTCTGTAAAAATAACATATGCTCGATATTCACGTGTAATAATCAGTATTAATAAATTATAGCTTTAACATTTATATAATATATTTATTTTTGTCAGCAGTCTTATTTTGGACTGCTGACTTTTTTATATCATGTTTTAAAACCTATGATGTTAAACCAGACAACTACTACCCACCCGATTTTAAAGTCTTGCCTGGTGTCTTATGAAAAAAAATCTATATAAACCATCAATCATGTTCAATTTGAAAAGTTCGACTGTTTTAAAATGTGCCGTAGTAGCACTGTTTGCCCTCGCGTCCTGTAGTAAAAACGAAGACACTACCGTTCCGGAAACTAAAGCTCCTGATACCCTGTACCAGGTACAGGCTATTTACTGGGGTGATAATATTGTTTATGATTCCTTCGTGTATAAGGAAAATAAACTTACTGAAGCCTGGTTCTATGATGAAGACGAGAAGGCATACATGCAGAAGAGTATTTATACTTACAATGCAGATGGATTTCTTACAAAATCGCTGAACTATGCTAAATACCGTAGCAACGATATGTATTTAAGATCTGTTGACAGCATAGCTTGGAGCGATTCCAAACTGGTTGATTACAGCTATTCTTTCGAAGAGAATAAAACTAATATCATTGGAAGAGACACTACTGTAATAAGTTTGGATGCCAGTAAGCGTATGACTTTAATTGGTACAAAAGATACAATTCGCTACTCCGATTATAAGCAAGTGGATTATCTGGAATACGCATTTACCGGAAATAATATAACCACCCATACAAATAAGTATTATAGTGCTCCAAATAACTCTAATATTCCGGGTAACGAATATACAACCGTAACTACTTTGGAATTTGGTGATTTAATCAATCCATTACAGGAAGTATTGATCAAAAATCCTATTTTGGCAATGGACCTGGATGATGAATTACCTGGAGTTTTCCTGAGCGGTAACAATGTCAAAAAAATTACTGAAACCTATCGTGGAGAAACATCAGTATATACTGCGACAAGCCAGGCCTTACCTGGTACCAAGGTTTTGTCCAAATACCTTTTCACCTTCGGAGAAAAAAATCTTACCTGCGGTTATAAGATTAATAAGATCGTAAAATAATAACCTAATAATTAAAAAATCCAGGAGGTATTGCGCTTCCTGGATTTTTTCTTTTTACTAACTTCCACGTATATCCCAAATATCTATATTCTACAAATTTGGTCAATTTAAAAAGTACTACAATTTTGAAATGTGCAATAGTAGCACTATTGGCACTTGCAGCATGTGGTAAAAAATCTGATATCCCCGCACCGGAAATTAAAGCAGATACTGTGTATCGCATAGAGGGCATTTACTATGATGATATTTTGACAGACTCTTTTGTTTATAAGGGAGACTTACTTACCGAAGCATGGTTTTATGGAGAAAATGGCTATACAGAAATGAGCCAATACACTTATAACGATGCTGGATTTATTATTAAATCAGTGAATTTCGAGAGGTTCAATAATACCATGAAGCTATATTCCAGCGACAGTCTCGTTTGGAGTGCTTCAACAATAACACAATATTCTAAATTTTCGGATGCTAATACAATTCTAATGGATACACCTGTAATCTCCATTGATGCCAATAAACGAATTGGATTAATCAGGACAAAAGATACAATTCGGTATCCTCAATTCAGGCAACTTTATTATACTGAATATACATTTACAGGTAACAATATGACTACCAATGTGTCCAAATATTACAGAGATTACTATATAGAGAATCACCCTAGTTCGTTTTACGACCAGGTAATTACATTTGAATATGGCAATTTAATTAATCCGCTCCGTATGACGTTAATTAATAATCCACTTCTGTCTTTTAGAGAGGAGAAATCACTTATTAGTGTCAATAATCCAACAAAACTAATCCAATCCTTTGCGGATAAATTCAATGAACACTTAGCTAATTATAACATTACATCTGAAGCCTTACCTAATACCCAAATAATGTATAAATCAACCTATAAGGAGATTAATTCAGATGCAAGCTGGGTAATGAAATTCAAAATAAAAACGATTATTAAATAAAGTATTGTTACACATAATTATTGATGCTATCCATTGTTAAGATGTAGGTGGATACTTAGGAATTTGTGATTAGTTGTTGGCGTAATTCTCATAAACGTAAGTTGGTCGGAACAGACAAAGTACTGTGAAGTGAAATGGTATCAATGGTATATTGACTTCAATTTGAGGGATCAGCTTCTTTTATCGTTACCAGGGTGGGGGTAAGCCCAATGTTATTAAGTTAAGGAAATAGATTTCACGAATACTTGATATCTAATTGTTGGATTTACCTTCCGTGGCCATTGGCAGGGCGGGGGCAAGCCCCGCCCCTACAGGGTTTCATCGAATTACAGGTTCGATATTGTAGAATTATTTCTTTCCAGAATTGATTTTAATATGAAATTTAACTACCAGAAAAAAACATTATTTCGATGAAACCTTGTAGGGGCGGGGCTTGCCCCCGCCCTGCCAATGGTAAAGGATGTTTGTCCACCATTATAGAACCTATAAGAAATAGAAATCAATTCATTATAAAATATATTCAACTCCCTTAACTTAAAAGCATTTGGGCTTCCCCTCCTTATCTGCGATTAAAAAAGTCTGCTTCAATAAAACTTTATAAATCACCATACGCTATTCTTATTTCTTAAGTTTAATTAATTTGCACCTACAACAATCATACAAACCATGACCCTCGCACAATTCCAGGAGTATTGCCTTGCTCTACCAGGTGTTACGGAAGAATTTCCATTTGGAGAAGAAACCCTGGTATACAAAGTATGTGGAAAAGTTTTTGCCCTTAGCGGTATAGAAGATTTTGAATCGATTAACCTGAAATGTGATCCTGAAACTGCAATAGAATTGCGGGAGAGATATGATGGTGTTGAACCAGGCTACCATATGAATAAAAAACACTGGAATACAGTGAATGTGCATGCCGGTATTCCTAACAAACTACTACTGCAGTGGATAAGGGATTCTTACGATCTGGTAGTTGCCGGCCTGCCAAAGAAAGAGCGGGAAAAATTAGGCCAATAACCACTCTACACAGTTTACAAGGGGGAATGTATTTTTTTTGAGTACATTAGCCACCATCAAAATCTAAAATTACTTGTTTATGAGAAAATGGCTGTTATTGGCCTGCTCTATTCTGCTGACTTTACCAGTAGTAACAAAGGCTGTAAACCAAGACTCTCTTTGGTTGTACGAGAATTACACCAAAAAAGAAGTTTATATCCCTATGCGTGATGGTGTAAAATTATTTACATCTATCTATCTCCCTAAAAACAAATCAGAAAAACATCCCATTCTGATGACCCGTACTCCTTATTCCTGTGCCCCGTATGGCGAAAATGTGTATAAGGCCTGGTATCGTAATCATTATATGAACTACCTGAAAGAAGGTTATATCATGGTTACCCAGGATGTAAGAGGCACCTGGATGAGTGAAGGAAAGTTTGTAAACGTACGTCCTTTCAACCCAAATAAAGGGAAAAAAGATATAGATGAAGCCAGCGATACTTATGATACTATCGACTGGATGGTTAAAAACCTGGATGGCAATAATGGCAATGTGGGTGTTTTCGGGATTTCTTATCCGGGCTTCTACAGCAGCATGGCTGCCCTCAGTAACCACCCTGCATTAAAAGCAGTGAGCCCTCAGGCGCCGGTTACCGATTGGTTTATGGGCGATGACTTCCACCATAACGGGGCTTTCCTTATTTCGGATGCTTTTTCTTTCTATACAGGATTCGATCATCCGCATCCGAAACCAACAACTGTTGGACCTAAAGGTATCTCCTATTATACCCGCGATAATTACAAATATTACCTGGAAACCGGTGCGCTGCCTAACTTCTCCAAGATTATTGGCGACAGCGTTACCTTCTGGCAGGATATGTATAACCACCCAACCTACGATAGCTGGTGGCAGGCACGTAATATCCGTAACTTCCTCACCAACATTAAACCAGCTGTGCTTGTTGTCGGTGGTGTGTTTGATGCCGAAGACTGCTTCGGTGCCTGGAATACCTATCAGGCAATCGAAACTAAAAGTCCGGCTACCAACAATAGAATCGTAATGGGCCCCTGGTACCATGGTCAATGGGCCTCCAATGATGGTACTCACCTGGGTAATGTAAAATTCGGCAGCAATACTTCTACTTACTATGCAAACAATATTGAGATTCCTTTCTTCAATTATTATTTAAAAGGGAAAGGCACTCCTCCTGCAATTGCTGAAGCTACCATCTTCTTTACAGGAGAAAATCAATGGAAAGAATTACCAAAATGGCCTCCTGCAAATATGGAACCTACTCCAATTTATTTACAGGAAAACAGCAAGCTATCTTTCAATAAGCCTACTACCAGCAATAGTTTTGCTGAATATGTAAGTGACCCGGCCAAACCTGTTCCTTACACCAGTGATGTACATTTTAGCAGAACAATCAATTACATGACAGACGACCAGCGCTTTGCGGCACGCAGACCTGATGTAGCTGTATTTGAAAGTGAAGTACTGGATAATGATGTTACCCTGGCCGGCCCGATTGTAGCTGATCTGATCGCTAGTACCAGCACAACAGATGCCGATTTCATCGTGAAAGTAATAGATGTATTCCCGAATGATTTCAAATATGAGGAAGATGCACCGAGTGAACATAGAAGAGTACCTTCTGCAACTTACCCAATGGGTGGTTATCAAATGCTGGTACGTGGAGAAGTAATGAGAGGTAAATTCCGCAATAGCTTTGAAAAGCCTGAAGCTTTTATTCCTGACCAACCTTCAGAAGTGAAATTTACTATGCCTGATGTGGCGCATACCTTTAAGAAAGGCCACCGCATTATGATTCAGGTACAAAGCAGCTGGTTTCCACTGGTAGACAGAAACCCGCAGCAGTTCCTGGATATCTACAAGGCCACAGATAAAGACTTTATTAAAGCTAATATCCGTATTTATCATGATGCTTCATACCCATCAAGTGTAATACTGCCCATCAGCAAAAATTAAGATAATTACATATGTGGCAGGAGGGAATTATTTTCTGTTCTGCCACATATACCTTCCACCTCCACCCCATTCTACCCAATCGGCTACAAAGCCGTCTACAGTTTTTAACCCTATCTGTACAAAACCATATCTGCCAAACTTATACCTGACGGCTACGCGGGCAAAGAACAGGCTTTTTTCATTATCTTTTCTGATGACATGCAACCCCGGATCAAGTATCACTGCAAACTTCTGGATATGCAGCATGTATCCAAGATGCAAGCCCATCAACATTTTATCGCTCATCTTTACAGTTCCGTATTTCTTTTCGTAAACATAGCCTAAAGACCCATCGTAGAATCCATCTACTCCTCCGCCAATACTACTCTTATGAGAGATGCGGTAGTAGTAGTCAAACACCAGGGATGAAGTAAAATAAGTAGCCTGGATTCCTTCATCTTTCGGCAATTGCACCATTCCTACGGCACCATATAAACTGATTTCCTGTGTATGTTTCACCGGTGGAATTGGCATTGGAATATAAGTAGGGCGGCGAGGCACCTCAAAGGTGCTGTCGATCTGTTGCCGGACTATTGATCGGATGGTGTTATAATGATAACGTATACCTATATGTGGTCCGGCCATGTTGAGACCCAGGTTGGGCATATGCATACGCCCATTGGAATAGTGGGTCAGATCCAGACCGTAAATCAGATCCAGAGAGGGCGACAAACGACGAATACCCGAAAATGTCAGATTAAAGTAGACATCTGTTTTGGAGCTTATTGCATCATTTGTAGGATTAGTAGTAGCGTTGTAAGTTTTCAGATCATAGGTGATTCCCAATGAGACTCCTATTTCGAAATGGTTTTTGGGTCTGCGATGCACAGGGGCAAAGAAGAAGCCATATAAACCATTCGGCTTACCCAGAACGGAGGGATTTCCTATATCACCGGTATAAAACCCAATACCATAGCTGGGGTAATTGAAAACCCGCTGCCAGGTTTGCCGGCCGGTCGACATCCAGCCCATTCGTACTTCCAATGCCTTATAACCATTATCGAGTGCATTTTTCAGTTCATCTCCTTCATAGAGATGTACCCCGGCATGAAGCTTTAACTCCAGGAATTTATGTCTACCCAGATTGGGATTACTTTTTGCTTTGAGCCACAGATCTGTAGTATCCTGTGCAGCTACTCTCAAGCCGATTGATAACAGTAGTAAAATCCGATAGCATTTATTCATATAGATTAATGGGCCTAATACATTGCTAAACATCTTGAGGGCATGAAAGTTCAGATTTTGGGAAGCTGGATTTCGAAAACTAATATTAATTAACTTGCATTCAACTTTAAAAGCCCTTAACAAACTATTATGTATAAAAAATACCTGCTAATTGGTGTGCTGGGATGTTTCTCCATTCAAGGTTTCAGTCAAGCCAAACCTGCTGTTAAAAAACCGGTCGCTAAACCAGCGGTCAAAACAACATCGGTATTAAAAAATCAGGTCGACTCAGTAAGTTATGGTTTAGGTGTAAATATAGCTGAGAACCTGAAAGCGCAGAACCTTCAGAATGTAAACACAACAGTGTTGGCTAAAGCTATTCAGGATGCGTTAAAGAATCAGCCATTAGTAATGTCAAAAGATTTATGTGATATGAGTATTAGTAGTTATCTGCAACAATTAAAAGCAGAAAAATCTTCAAAAAACAAGGAAGCAGGGATGAAATTTCTTGCTGAAAATGCAACTAAACCCGGTGTTGTAACCTTACCTGATGGTTTACAATACCTGATTTTAGATGAAGGTACTGGTCCAAAACCTACTATCGATGATAAAGTAAGAACCCACTATCATGGTACTTTAATTGATGGTACTGTATTCGATAGTTCTGTAGAGAGAGGCCAACCTATCTCTTTCCCGGTTAGCGGTGTAATTAAAGGCTGGACAGAAGCATTGCAATTAATGCCTGTTGGTTCGAAATGGCGTTTATTCATTCCATCAGAACTTGCATATGGCGATCGTGGTGCAGGTCCAAAAATTGGTCCGGGCAGCACTTTGATCTTCGATGTAACATTACTTGCAATAGAATAATAGCTCGCAAGCTCGTTTTTTCTCGCAGAGAAGCATAAGAAGCAAAGAGGCATAAGGATCGAAGCGAATGTTTTTAAGGACTTCCGTTAGGTTTCAATTATAATAGAAACCAGTCAGTAGTTCTTAATAATATTCGCTTCGATCCTTATGCCTCTTTGCTTCTTATGCTTCTCTGCGAGAAAACGCTCGCTTGCGAGCTATTTAAAAACTCTTGGACGGCGTTGTTCCAGGAGCATGAAATCGGCCAGCACCATTGCGGTTACTGCTTCCAAAACAACGGGTACACGTAATGCAATACATAGATCGTGACGGCCCTTCACGCTGAAGGTTTCCACTTCACCGCTCTTTATATTGAGTGTTTGTTGCTCTTTAGGAGTACTGGAAGTAGGCTTCACCGCAATACGGAATACCAACTGGTTTCCATTGGTTATACCACCTACAACCCCACCAGCATGATTAGTGGCTGTTTTACCAGTTTTATCGAGGATTGGGTCGTTATGTTCCAGACCTTTCATTTTAGCAGCGGCAAAGCCGGTTCCGAATTCAATTCCTTTAACAGCAGGAATGGAAAATACAGCATGAGCCAGATTAGACTCAAGTGAATCGAAGAAAGGTTCTCCCAAACCAATTGGCAATCCATCAACCGTACATTCTACCAGTCCACCTACCGAATCTTTTGCTGCAATAGCCGCTTCCAGTCCGGCTTCCGGGTCAGGATTCCCTCCTACTTCCTTAATAAAGGCTGATACCTTTACAGATTCACCAAGGATCTTTTTAGCAATAACACCTGCAGCCACCAGGTTGAGGGTAAGGCGGCCACTGAAATGTCCACCACCGCGGTAATCTTCGAATCCACCGAATTTTTCGGTAGCAACGAAATCGGCATGTCCCGGGCGGGGAAATTCTCTCAGTTTTTCATAATCGGTGCTTCTGGTATTGTTATTCTCGAAGAGAATAGTAACGGGAGCTCCGGTAGTATGATCGTTGAAAACGCCTGATTTAAGGAAAGGCAAATCTTCTTCTTTACGAGGTGTGGTACCTCTGGAACCACCTTTGCGGCGTTCGAGGTCTTCCAGGAAATCCTCCTGTTTTAACGGAATACCGGCAGGTATACCATCTATATTTACACCAACACTGGCGCCATGTGATTCTCCAAAAACTGTAACCCTGAATAGTCTACCAAAACTGTTCACGCACAAAATGATTTAAAGTGAAAAATATTAAACATTCACCGCTATCTTACCACCTAACAACTCCAGGTGATCAAAAAATTCGGGATAGGATTTATTTATAGCTTCAGCATTTTCAATAACTACTGGTCCATCAGCTGTTAAAGCAGCAACTGCACAGGCCATTGCAATACGGTGATCGTTATGGGAATGTACATTGGCACCCTTAATACCAGTTCCGCCATGCACCAACATCAGATCGCCCTGTAGTTCGATTTTAATGCCCATTTTACCAAATTCTTCCTGTAAGGTTATTCCTCTGTCGCTTTCTTTATGGGCGAGCCTGCTTACTCCCGTAATGCGGGTAATACCTTTACAGTTAGCAGCTAATGCTACGAGTGGAGGGAAGAGATCCGGACAATCGGTAGCATCAAATTCAAAGCTGGTAAGTGGAGCTTTCTCTATATTTACAGTAAATACCCCTTCCAGCATTCCGGCACCAGCTTTCTTTAGAGCCTCCAGTATTGCTTTATCTGATTGGGCAGAAGCAGTATTCAGGTGTTGTACTTCGGCTTTACCAGCAACAGCAGCAGCAACCAGCAGAAACGCCGCACCGCTCCAATCGCCTTCCACCGTATATTCGCCAGCTTTATAGGCCTGTTTCTTTCCGAAATAAAAAGTTTCAAAGTTCTTTTCTTCAACCTGTACACCAAAGTGCGACATAAGTTGGAGGGTTAAAGCAATGTAAGGTTTGCTTTTCAGATCCTGCACGGTAATCGTTACATCTTCAGCAGCAGCACCATAGGCCATCAGCAATCCGGTAAGAAATTGGGAGCTTAAAGAGCCATCGATGGTAATATTTTTAGGCTTTAAAGGGCCCTGAATGTGTAGAGGAAGCTTACCTTCATTGGTAGTACATTTTACATCCAGCAGAGGAAGTACTTCTTCAAAGAAGTTCATAGGGCGGGTAGTGAGACTACCATGACCCTCAATAGTGATAGGGAGTTCAGACAATGCAGCGATAGGAGTAAACATTCTGATCCCCAGGCCAGATTCGCCGCAGTTAATTTCATCATAAAAAGGCTTCACGCCATTGCTGGTGATTTCGAAATGATCGAATTCACGTTTGATTTTAGCGCCCAGATTTTCTGCTACTTCCAAAGCTGCCAGGCAGTCGTTGCTCAGGCCCGGATTACGGATAATAGTAGTGCCATGAGACAGCAAAGCCGCAGCAACAGCGCGTTGCATCGCACTTTTAGAAGGATTGGCCGTAACAGTGCCGGTAATAACGGCTGGTGATACAGTAACTTGCATATGTAAATTTCGTCTGCCTTTAAGTTGATGAGTAAATGTTTATAGTTCCTGTAGCATCTGTTTTAACTCAGTAATAGGAATAGGCATAGTAGTAGCTTTGCCTATTTCTTCCAACAGCACAAAATGGATTACATCTTTTTCTCTTTTCTTATCTAATTTGAAGATATTGAAAACAGCCGTTTTATCGGAAGTAAATGCAACAGGAAGTTGATAATCGCTGATCAGTTTGATCAGGCGTATGGTAGATGCATTAGGTAAGTTGAGCAATTTTTCCGAGAATCTGGTAGCGGCAACCATTCCAATAGCAACAGCCTTACCGTGTGCAATATGTTCCAGTTTTTCGACTGCATGGCCAAGTGTATGGCCAAAGTTCAGCCAGCGGCGAGGACCTGTTTCCAGTTCATCTTCCAACACTACTTTTGTTTTTGCAGCAACAGATTTCTCTACCAGGTATTGCAATACGCTTACATCACGGGATAATGCTTTTTCGATATTGGCTTCCAGATAATCAAATAATGCAGCATCCATAATGCAGGCATATTTAATAATCTCAGCAAACCCGTTATGCCATTCTTCTGCAGGCATGGATAACGGTAAAGTATAATCGAAAAGAAGGAAGGAAGGTTGGCGAATTATTCCCAGGAGGTTTTTCTGCGCACCATGACTTACGCCATTCTTTCCACCGATGGAAGCATCTACCTGAGCCAGCAAAGTAGTAGGAACAAAGCCAAAGGGAATACCTCTCATATAGATGCTGGCAGCAAAGCCGGCAACATCTGTAAGCATACCGCCTCCGATACCAACCAGTGTTGTTTTACGATCTGCTTCAAAAGCGATCAGGCCATCAATAATCTTTTCAACAGTAGCGAAATTCTTTTCATCTTCACCGGCTTTTACAACTATCTTTTTCCAATCGTGAAGCAGATGTCCATGATGTCGTTCTACGTTTTCATCAATCACAATTACCGTTCTGGTACGTTCTACATGATTGCCTAAGTTTGATAATTGTTCGCCTAAAAAATAGGTAGTTTCCTGTTGTTGAAATTGATGTATTTGTTTGACCATGATGCTTTAAGCTATTCGGAAAAAATTGAGAAAAATTACCAGCAGCCGGCGGTACAGCAACCTGTTGCTGCTGGTAAAAGCAGATAAAAACTACTTATTATCTTCGTTCATCACTTTGTTCTGACGGTTGATAGATTCCAGATGCACAGCATCGAAATATTTCAGGATAAATTCTTTGGTCAGACCCAGTTTTTCACCTTTAGCGATGTTGCGTTCCAGGATTTCGTTCCAACGGTTAGTTTGCAAGATAGTGATGTTGTTTTCTTTCTTGTACATACCAATCTTTTCAGCAATCTTCATACGATTACCAAGCAACAGCATAATTTCATCATCTACCTGGTTGATTTGCGAACGCAGTTTTTCCAGTGCAGTGTTGAAATCATTTTTATCACTATGTTCTCTTCTCCATACGATACCATCTAACAATCCTGCTAATTTTTCAGGAGTGATTTGTTGTTTGGCATCGCTCCATGCGTTGTCCGGATCTACGTGTGTTTCGAGCATCAGACCATCGTAATCCAGGTCGATCGCTTCCTGAGAAACTTCCTGCAGAATATCGCGGCGGCCGGAGATATGGCTAGGATCGCAGATCATAGGCAATTCAGGCATACGGCGTTTCAGTTCAATAGCCAGGTGCCACATTGGAGCATTACGGTATTGAGTATTGCCATAGCTGGAGAAACCACGGTGAATAAGACCTACTTTAGAGATACCAGCTTTTTGAATTCTTTCAACCGCACCAATCCAGAGTTCCAGATCAGGATTGATAGGATTCTTAATTAAAATAGTAGTATCCACACCTTTCAGTGCATCAGCAACTTCCTGAACAGAGAAAGGGTTTACAGTAGTACGGGCACCAACCCAGAGGATATCTACACCGAAGTGTAAAGCATCTTCCACTTGTTTTGCAGTTGCCACTTCTACTGCCAGCGGTAAACCGGTGAGCTCACGGGCTTTTTGTAACCACGCTAAACCCTTAGTACCGATACCTTCGAAAGAACCCGGGCGGGTACGAGGTTTCCAGATACCAGCGCGTAAAACATCTACTTTACCGGTTTTTTGTAATGCAAGGGCAGTTGCCAACACTTGTTCTTCAGTTTCAGCGCTGCAAGGACCTGAGATGATCAACGGCTTTTTATCAGAAGACGGATCGGAGAATTTGGTTTTGGATAAAATTTGTTCCATTGTCTGTACCATAGTATTGAAGTTAAGGAGATTATTAGAATTTGAGTTATTTAAGAATCTTTCTGATTTTATTTGATTTCTGAATCAGCTTGTAGAAGGTATCGTAATCTTCTTCTTCCAAAAGCGTTTTCATTTGTTGAAGCTGACTGATATGTTCTTCTAAAACATCCAGCACATTATTCCGATTGTGTTTAAAGATCGGCACCCACATATCAGGGGAGCTTTTGGCCAGTCGCACGGTTGATTCGAAACCACCGCTTGCCAGTTCGAAGATCCTGCCGGATTCCTTCTCTTTCTTTAACACGGTTAAAGCCAGTGCAAAAGAGGTGATATGAGAGATATGTGATACATAGGCAGTATGCAGATCATGTTCCTGGCCGTTCATGTAAACGGTTTTCATCTGCAGGCTATCTACCATATTCTCTACCATTTCCAGCGCATCTTCATCACTGTTTTTCACATCACAAAGCACCATTGTTTTGTTAGTGAATAAATTTCTTACAGCAGCATCAGGGCCGGAATACTCGGTGCCGGCCATCGGGTGAGCCGCCACAAATCGACCTCTGTTTGGATGACCGGCAACGAGTTGTAATATTTTTTCTTTAGTTGAGCCTACATCCATAATAACCTGTCCTGGTTTCACTTTATCCATAATAGCAGGTAAAGTTTTCAACAGGGCATCTACAGGGATTGCGATGATGATTAAGTCGGAGCGTTCCATTGCCTGATCGAGCGAAACAGCTTCGTCGATAATATGCAGGTCGAGCGCCCGTTGCAGGTGTGCAGCATCCAGATCAACCCCTAAGATCTTCTCTGCTACACTCTTTTCTTTGAGGGTAATAGCGAGAGACCCACCAATTAAACCTGTTCCGATTATAGTAGCAATCATTTTACACTGGTTTTAATGCGTTGAATAGCTTCTGCAAAAACAGCAGCATCCTGACACAAACTTATTCTGATATATCCGTTACCGTTACTACCGAAGATACCACCCGGAGTAATGAATACACGGGCTTTTTGTAGCACTTCATCAGCCAGCAGGTATCCGTTTTCTATATTGGCTGGTATTTTAGCCCACACGAACATTCCAACCTGATCGGTGCTGTACTGGCATTCTAACAGGTCCAGTAATTCGAACACTTTAGAACGTCTTGCCCTATAAACAGCATTTAATTCATCATACCATTCCTTACCCAGCTCAAGTGCTTTAACAGCGGCCATCTGCATGGGCTGAAACATACCTGAATCCATATTGCTTTTGAAGCGTAATACTTCATTGATACGGTCAGCATCGCCAACCAGCATTCCGATACGCCAGCCGGCCATATTGGATGATTTGCTCAGGGAATTGAGTTCAAGTACAACGTCTTTAGCTCCTTCCACCTGTAACAGACTTTCGGGCTGATCGTTCAGGATAAAGCTATAAGGATTATCATGGCAAATCAGGATCTGATGTTGCTTTGCGAATGCAATCAATTTCTTTGCGAATTCCTTATTCACTTTTGCACCGGTAGGCATATGCGGATAGTTGACCCACATCAGTTTCACCTTTGACAAATCTTTCTGAGCCAGTTCATCGAGGTTAGGTAACCAATCATTTTCTGCAGTCAGGTCGTAATCTACCACGGTAGCACCGCTGAGGCTAACAGCAGAGCGATAGGTAGGATAACCCGGATTAGGGATCAGTGCTTCATCACCTTCCTGCAGGTAGGTCATGCAGATGTGCATGATACCTTCTTTAGATCCGATGAGAGGCAGCACTTCAGTATCGGGGTTGAGCGTCACCTGATAGTAGCGCTGATACCAGTCGGCCATTGCTTTTCTGAGAGCAGGGATACCTTTATAGCCCTGGTAAGCGTGTGTATTAGGCAATGCTGCATTTTCGTGCAAAGCCTCAACAACAGAGGGGTGAGGAGGAAGGTCGGGGCTTCCGATACCCAGGTTTATTACCTTGGTACCATTCTTATTCATTTCCTCAATTTCTCTGAGTTTTTTACTGAAGTAATATTCTTCTGTTCCTTGTAACCTTTTAGCAACCTGTATCTGCATACAAATTATGATTAGTGAGTTTTACCTTTTTTATAGATTCCTAAAACTTTCAGATGATCAGTTAAAGGAGTAATTTTCTCAAGTGCTTTCTTAAAAGCAGCAGTATTATCGAATTCCATGTCGGCATGGAAGTAATAATTCCATTCTTTAGCCGGAATAGGAAAGGATTGAATTTTAGATAGATTGATACCGGAAGCGGCAATTTCAGTCAGTACTTTAGCGAGGCTACCTCTGTCGTGTGTTGTTTGGAAATAAACGGAGGCTTTGTTGGCATCTTCCGGAGTAGCGGCAGGGGTACGGGAAATGGCGAGGAATCTGGTGTAATTATTTTTGTTGGTATGGATATTAGGAGCGATGATATCGAGTTCAAAAATTTCGGCGGCCAGTTTACCAGCGATAGCGGCAGTACTTTTGAGTTTCTTTTGTCTGACGTGTTTAGCGCTCAGAGCGGTATCTTCAGTTTCCACGAGTTTGATATGCGGATGTTTCTCGAGGAAGTCCATACATTGGAGTAAAGCCATTGGATGAGAATGAACCTCTCTGATATCTTCCAGAGATTGGCCGGGTAATACCATCAGATGCTGGTTGATCTGGAGGTAAATTTCGCCGGTGATATGGAGTCCTGAATTTTTGATCAGGCTGTAGTTAGGTAAGATGCTGCCGGCGATAGAGTTTTCGATAGCCATGATACCTGCATCCACATCGGGTTGTTGTTTTACTTTTCTAACCAGTTCGGCGAAGGAGGCGCAGCATTCTATGTCGGTATTTTTACCGAAAAAGCCCTGAGCAGCAACCTGGTGAAAACATCCTTCAAACCCTTGTATGGCAATTTTCATGAGTAATGTAATTAATTTTATTTATTTATAGTTGCTGTAGCAACTAGCTTATAGAAACAAAAAGGGCCCCGATCTGGGACCCTTTTGCTTTTACTTTATATGTAAGTATATTATTGCAAACGAGTCCCCTGCTTCTTCGCATAAAAGAAGTAAGAGAAGTAATAAAAAAAGTAATTAGAATAATTTGCCATTAACATACCTGATAATTTAGATCATTAAAAAAGGCCTTCCGATTTCGGAAGGCCTTTTTGTAGTTTCTTTTATTTTATACAAACGACCTTCCTATTTCTGGTACCAGAAATAATAAAAGCCAAAAAAACCAAAAGTCGTTTGCGTAATCATATGCTTGTTTGATATAGAACAAAAGTACGGCACGATTTTAATTATGCAAGGGGGTCAATAAAAAAATACATAATTTTAAATCAGAAGGGTATTTTATTGAAAATTATTCAATAAAACTATAAACAGATAGTTTTTGGGGATAAAAAAAGCCGGCTCTAGTAAAAGAGACGGCTTTCTATAATTTTTCTAATCGAAAGATTAGTGGTGAGCAGCAGTAGTATCAGCTGGTTTAGCAGTAGTATCAACTTTAGCTAAAGAATCAGCTGGAGGAGCAACTTGTTGGGTAGCGCTATCGATTGGAGTAGATGAAACTGCAGTTGAATCACCACCTTCAGATTTACCACCACCGCAAGCTACTGCGAAAAGACCGAAAGAAAGAGCAAAGAAACCAATTTTAATTACGTTCTTCATGATACAATTATTTAGTTGTTTTTTGAATGATTTAACCTTTATACCTGAAACACTTAAAAGGTAACCCATACTTTTAAAAAATTTTTTTTCGGTACTTTGGGTTACCAAATGCCTAATAACCGTATTAATAGTGAAGCAGCATCAAGACATAACAAAAGACAGGGAATTACTGCTTGGATTGGCAAAAGGAGAGGATAAGTCGTTGGAAATCATTTACTCCGAAAATTTTCCGGTTGTATTAAGAATGATTCTCCAGCATAATGGCTCCGAAGATGACGCCAAAGATATTTTCCAGGAAGCAATTATCATATTGTACGAAAAGGTACAAAATGATGACTTTTCATTAAGCAGCCGGTTAAAAACATTTCTTTATTCTGTTTGCCGCCATCTGTGGTTGAAAAAAGCGCAGCGCAACTATAATATGTATAGTTTGTCTCAGGACCTGGAGGAGATTATTCCGGCAACAGAGGAAGTAGAAGCTCATCAAGCCAAAGACCAGGAATTCCGAATAATGGAAAGTGCCCTTCAAAATATGGGGCAACCTTGTCAGACGATTCTGGAAGATTATTACCTGCATAAGAAATCCATGCAGGAAATAGCGGAGAAGTTTGGATATACCAACGCCGAAAATGCCAAGAATCAAAAATATAAATGTCTGATGCGCCTGAAGAAGCTTTTTTTTGATAAATACAAAACATTATAAGCAGCAGCAGCCATGAAAGATGATATGATCTTATTGCATGAAATTGAGCGTTACCTGGAGGGGGAAATGAGCGAGGCGGAACGGATTGCTTTCGATGAACTGCGTCGTACCAACCCAATTATAGATCAGCAGGTTGCAGAACATCAACTGCTGTTACAACAGCTTGAACAATTTGGAAATAGGAAGAATCTGCAGGCCAAAATGGATGCAATTCATAATAATCTGGATATTCCACAACTCCGTAATCAGGCTCAGGCCGAAAATCAACTGGCAAAACGTTTGACTATCAGACGTCGTACCATTACCAACCTGGCCGCAGCTGCCTGCATAGCCCTGGTAACTTCATTGTCTACCATCGCTGTTATGCAGCACGAAGCTAAAAAGAAATCTACTGCTCAATACGAAGATGTAAGACGCGTACTGAATAACATACAACGTTCCCAAAATGTACTGATCAATGATTTTAACAATAAAAGACGTGCACCTGCCAATCCGGGTACCTATGGTGGTACTGGCTTCGCTGTAAGCGGTAACGGTTATATTGTTACTAATTGTCATGTAGTTGCAGGGGCCGATTCAGTATATGTACTAAATAATAAAGGTGAAGCATACAAAGCTGTTAGTGTTTTTGAAGATATTTCCAGTGATCTGGCTATCTTAAAAATAGCTGACTCTTCTTTTAAAGGCCAACCCCTGCCCTATTCTCTCAAATCACAGAACCTGAAGTTAGGTGAAGAAGTATTCACCCTGGGCTTTCCTCGTGATGAAGTAGTTTATGGCAAAGGATATATAAGCGCAAAAACCGGCTTTAATGGCGATACCACGGCTTACCAGGTATCTATCCCTGTAAATCCCGGAAATAGCGGTGCTCCATTGTTAGATAGTAAGGGAGAAGTTGTAGGTATCGTAACCGGCAAACAAACTACTTCCGATGGTATTGCTTTCGCTGTTAAATCAGCCCATTTAAAGCATTTACTGGACGAAATGCCAAAAGATAAACAAGTACGTAAAGATTTGTCTCACAAAAACCATCTTGAAGGTTTAAACCGGGTAGATCAGATAAAGAAGCTGGAAGAGTTTGTTTATATGATTAAAGTTTACAATTAAGACGAGTTAGTGATGCAGGTAAGTGAATAAAGGCAACTCTAAGCAAGACATATATTAAGTGTAAAAGGGCTGATCGTTTGATCAGCCCTTTTTATTTGGAATGAAGATTTCATGATTTAAAGATCTCTAATTGTTGGATTTATTTTTTGTGGCTGTAGGCAGGGCGGGGGCAAGCCCCGCCCCTACAGGGTTTCATCAATATTATATTTCCTTCTGGCAGGCAAATTTCATGTTAAAGTCAATCATTTAATTTCAATTCTATTAAGAATTGAATCTACAATATAGAAATCAACATTCGGTGAAATCCTGTAGGGGCGGGGCTTGCCCCCGCCCAGTCTACGGTAAAGGATGTTTGTCCACAATATAAAATATCTTCAACTTCCTTAACTTAATAGCATTAGGCTTGCCCAGCCCAGCTTACAGCAAATGGAATTTCATGAACCATAAGAAACCTATTTCTTCAACCAGGCTTTATACTTATCTGTAATCCAATATAACAATTCATTATTTTGGAGTGCCCGCATAGTATTATAATCAGGATAATTGTCTCTCATAAACAATTGTAATGAATCGCCATTCAAACCTGTTACCCGGCTTACTAACAATGGAGTAAAACGAGAGTCAATAAACTTCTCTTTTTCCATCTTCTCATAATTTTCCTTGAATTGTCTTTTTTGGCGTTCGCCTTTAGAGAATCGGGTAATTGGACTAAACACGATACCTGCGCCTTGAGGTGTATTACCACCTGCTAAGGGTTTATTAGGCAAATCGAGCAAATATCCATACCACTCACGACGGGCTAATGAGTCTTGCTGATATGGAGTAAGCTGAGAAGTAACCTCTACCTGTTTTAGAAATCTACCTTCAGGTTTCATTATCACATTGGTAGTTTGAGTGCCTGAAGCCTGGTTAATGATAACGGTATCTGGTAAATATCCAACGAATGTAATTACAATCCGATCATTTCTATCTCCCAAAATCTTATAAAAACCGCCCTGATCTGAAGATGCGCGTTTTCCTGAATTTAGATTAATGATACTGGCATAGGGTAATACAAGTTTATTGCTGTCTGAAATTACACCGGTTAAAGTAACCTGGGCAACAGCCAGCTTAGCAAATGTCATACAGAATATACCAACCAGAAAAATGGATCGAATAAAAGCCTTCATAAAGATGAGTAAGTTTAACTGCTAAACCAATCTATAAGTTACAACATATCAGTACAAACATTGTTTATATACTGATTAAGCACAAAGTAAAGCATTTGGACTGTTGTGAAAAAACAAAAAAATCCCCTTGTTTTTAACAAGAGGATTTTGATATATAAAATTTCAGGTTAGACGCGACTAAGCAGATTTTAACAGGCTGATAATTTCATCTCTGGTTTTACCCAATTTCTGCTGTAGTTTACCTATCAGCTTATCTTCCTGCCCTTCTTCAAACAAAAGGTCATCATCTGTAAGGTCGGCATATTTCTTTTTGAGAGCACCTTTTAACTCATTCCATTTTCCTTTAATTGATAAGGTATCCATAATTTAAGGTTTTATGGGTGAAACAATTAAGGGAGGAAAAGCCAAAGACTATGCCATGCCAGCTGTGATTTTTATCAAGGTATCAAAAACCCGGCTTTCATTGACCGCCAACTTTACCAGTCCGATCCCATTATTAAAGGCATCAGGAGCGCCACTCAGGTTTTCTACGGCCATGCTCATACGATGTGGTGGTATATAGATTTGTAGAATAGGATAATGATTACCCGGATAGAAACTTATGTTGATATTTTTCTTCGGATCGTAGATATTGGCCAGCGGCTGGCTTTTCGATTGATCAAGGATAAATGAGTTATCAAGCTCAATACCCTTGAGTTGTTTGCCATTCACAAAGTCGGTATACGGAAGCAATTTGCCGGTTGGCAACAGCTCCTCATTAAACTCCACTATTTCCTTTGAGGCAAATGTTAATACCCATTCATCAACAGGTGTACCTGTGGTAAAATATGGGTGCCACCCATCTACTACTGGTATAGCAGAGTTGCTTTTATTAACAATAACAGTACTTACTTTTAATTCGTTGTTGGGATATAACGTAAAAGCTGCCAGACATTCAAAGGCAAATGGATACCCCGAATCGGTAGCAGGATCATATTTGTACACTAAAGACACTGTAGCATGTTCGTTGCTGGCTTCCTGATGAGAAATAGTAAAAGGAAGATCATATAATAGTCCGTGGATTGCCTTACCCGGATTCAGGTTTTTCTGGATTTGATAAGATTTACCCTCCCAGGTGTATGTAGCATCCTTCATACGGCAGGCATATGGACTTAGCTTTACGCTTTTAAAGCTGCTTTTTAAATTGTCTTTTAAATCCTGAAGATCTTTATAACTGTCGATAAGGTTTAGAGTTTCTGCTCCCTGTCTGATTTTAAAAGCATGTAGCAATGCCCCAAAAGCAGGGATTACTTCAACCTGTGTACCGTTTTCCATATCGAGGAGCTCAATAATATCAAAGCCGTTCTCCTGACGTGAATGGATGCTAAATTTCATTGTCCGATTTTTTTGAGGTGGAAAAGTATAAAAAGTTTCACGCAAAGGAGGTAAGTTTTTTGAAGAAACATAAGATTGTTAATATAGAATAAGGATTAGTAATCTAAATTACTAATCCTTATGTTTCTTCAAAAAACTTACCTTCTTTGCGAGCAACTATATTAGATATTAGCGTTGATCAGATTCTCCAGCCATTCTTGTTTACCGCTGATTTGTTTAGGTTCTCCATTTTCAGCAGCGAAATTGCGGAGGTCTTCCAACGTTAGTTTACCAGTTTCAAAATCATGACCTTTACCACTGTCGAAAGAAGCGTAACGATCTTTACGGAATTGTTTGTAAGGTGTGTTGTTCAGCACTTTTTCCGCAACGATGGCAGCTCTTGCAAAAGTATCGATACCGCCGATATGAGCATGGAAGATATCTTCGAGGTCGGTAGAGTTACGACGGGTTTTAGCGTCGAAGTTTACTCCACCACCAGCTAAACCACCGGCATCAAGGATTACCAACATACTTTCGATAAGGTCGTTCAGGTTAGTTGGGAATTGATCGGTATCCCAACCATTCTGAGCATCACCACGGTTTGCATCGATGCTGCCTAACATGCCAGCATCAGCAGCTACCTGGAGTTCGTGTTGGAAAGTATGTCCGGCCAGGGTAGCGTGGTTTACTTCGATGTTTAGTTTAAAATCCTTATCCAGGCCAAAGTGGCGCAGGAAGCCGATTACAGTAGCAGAATCGTAGTCGTATTGATGTTTCGTAGGCTCGCAAGGTTTAGGTTCTATGAAGAAAGTACCTTTAAACCCTTGTTTGCGGGCATAATCACGAGCTATAGTGAGGAAACGGGCCAGGTGTTCCTGTTCGCGTTTCATATCGGTGTTCAACAAAGTCATATAACCTTCACGGCCACCCCAGAACACATAGTTTTCACCACCCAGTGCAATAGTTGCATCCAGAGAGTTTTTAACCTGTGCACCAGCATAGGCTACAGCAGCAAAATCCGGATTAGTGGAAGCACCGTTCATATAACGAGGGTTACTGAATACATTGGCAGTTCCCCACAGTAATTTAACGCCACTTGCTTTTTGCTTTTCTTTAGCATAGGCAACTATTTGTTGCATACGGCCTTCATATTCAGCAAGGTTAGCACCTTCATCTACCAGGTCAATATCATGGAAGCAATAGTATGGCAATCCCATTTTGGTAATGAATTCGAAAGCCGCATCCATTTTATCTTTAGCGCTTTGAACGGCATCTGATGCAGTAAGCCATGGGAAATGTTTGGTACCAGGGCCGAATGGATCGCCACCGGTTCCGCAGAAGGTATGCCAGTAAGACACAGCAAATCTGAACAGTTCTTTCATTGATTTACCAGCAATAATGCGATTCTCGTCATACCACTTATAGGCTAGTGGATTGTCTGACTGGGGGCCTTCAAATTTTATCTCGCCAATCCCTTTAAAATACTCTTTGTTACCTAATGTAATACTCATAACTAATGTGGGTTTAAAATGCTTTATACTAATCTGTTTCCGCTATTGGAGTAATTTACGAAGAGTTGTTACCCAATTCGCATAAATCTCCTGATATTGTTGATGGACGGATGCATCAGGTTCTATGACTGATAGGCATTCCATTCCATTGAACGCTTCGGTTTCATTTACATAACCGGCACCGATTGCGGCACCTCTGGCAGCACCCTGCGCCCCGTCGGTATTGTAAAGTTCAATTACCACATTAGCCGTATTGGCAAAAGCCTGGCGGAATAATGGGCTCAGGAACATATTGGCATTACCTGCTCTTACGCGTTTGATGTTGAGGTTCATTTGTGTCATGATATCCATACCGTAGTTCAGTCCGAATACGATTCCTTCCTGAACGGCTCTCATCATGAATGCGCGGTTATGTCTGTTGAAATCGAGGTTCTTAACGGTGGCACCCGGAGTTTTATTTTCCAGGATACGTTCGGCTCCATTACCGAAAGGGAATACCTGTAAGCCATTTGCACCGATTGGGGAAGTGGCGGCCAAGTCGTTCATTTCGGGATAGCTAATATCGCCAACCATGTTTTTCAACCAGCTATTTGCAATACCAGTTCCGTTTAAGCACATGAGCACACCATTTCTCGTATGTGCAGCATCGTTATTAACGTGAACAAAAGTATTTACACGACTTTGCGGGTCGAAATCATTTTTGTCATGCACCGCATATACTACACCAGAGGTACCCGCAGTGGTGGCGGCTTCCCCGGGTTGTAATACATTCAGGGAAAATGCGTTGTTTGGCTGATCACCGGCTCTGTAAGTAACCGGGGTTCCTGGCGCCAGGTTTAACGTTGCAGCAGCTGCAGCTGTTAAAGTGCCCTGGTGGCCAAAAGTAGGAACGATAGCCGACAACAGCTTTTCATCAATATCGTAATACTTTAATAATTCTTTATCTACTTCCTTTTTATTGAAATTCCAGAAAGTACCTTCCGATAAACCGGAAACAGTTGTACAAGCTTCTCCCGTAAGTTTCATGGCTATATAGTCGCCAGGGAGCATTATTTTATGAATTTTCTCATAAATGGCCGGTTCATTTTCCCTGATCCAGCGGAGCTTTGAAGCGGTGAAATTTCCAGGAGAATTTAGCAGGTTGCTTAAGCAATACTCTTCTCCCAACTTCTTAAACGCTGTATTCCCAATACCAACGGCACGGCTATCGCACCAGATAATGGATGGGCGAAGTACTTGCTGGTCTTTATCCACACAAACCAGACCATGCATCTGGTAAGCGATTCCGATTCCTTTGATCTGAGTAGGATCAACAGGATAACGTTTCAACAACAGTGCGGTTGCATTTACTACCTCTTTCCACCAGTTTTCTGGTTGTTGTTCGGCCCAATCGGCATGTGGCACCTCTATGGCCATCTCTTTTTCGGGAGAAGTAGCAGAAGCTACTCCAACACCGGTTTCGGCATTAAGCAATGCTGCCTTAACAGAGGATGAACCAATATCATAACCTATAAAGTACATATAACGTGAAAAATTAGCAATCTAAAATTGGCACCGGATATTTCGTTGCCTTAAGATAAAGCAAGAAAATATCCGGTTGCCAAACTTACAAATAAATCAATCTACTACCAGAAAACAGTATATAAAGCAATCAGGATTCCTGTGATCAGCAATGCGCCAACAGTGAAACCAAGATTGGGTTTAAACATACCGGCATCGATAGCCAGACCTTTAGGATTGTTAACACTTGCTTTATCTGATACGGAAATGATTACCATTCCCAGTACACAAATCACAAACACAATACCCATACGATCTATAAACGGAATTTCATACAATTTGCTATCACCGTTAAGCGCGCTGAATCCGATCTGAGACAATGGCTGAAGATCTACCCAATTCGGCAGAAATTTCAGCGCAAATGACATCAGCAAACCTCCGATCATCGCAAACATAGCTGCACTGGAGGTAGTACGTTTCCAGAAGAAGCCCAGCGCAAACATGGCAAATACACCAGGAGATACAAAGCCGGTATATTCCTGAATGAACTGGAAACCACCTTTTTTGTCGATACCCAGGAAGTTGGAGATCACAATTGCAATTACCATTGTGATAACTACGACTGCACGACCTACTCCTACGATCTTTTTCTCGTCGGCATCTTTATTATAGATTTTCTTATAGATATCTAAAGAGAAAATAGTAGAAATACTATTTGCTTTACCGGCCAAAGAGGCCACTACGGCAGCGGTAAGAGCTGCAAAAGCTAGTCCTTTCAGTCCTGCCGGTAAAAGATTCAGTAATACCGGGTAAGCATTATCAGGATTTAGCGCATCTCCTTTGGTCATCGCTCTACCAAAATCATCGAAATTATTTGAATACAGTACATAAGCTGCAATACCAGGTAATACAACGATGATAGGCATCAGGAGTTTCAGGAAACCAGCAAACAGTAATCCACTGCGCGCAGTTTTTAAGTCGGCACCCAAAGCACGTTGAGTAATGTATTGGTTACATCCCCAATAGTTCAGGTTTACGATCCACATCCCACCGATCAATACACTCAATCCGGGTAAATCGAGATAATGAGGATTGTCTTTCTTTAAGATCATGTGGAAATGATCACCTGCATGTTCTGTCATTAAAGAGAAACCTTTAAGAACTCCCGTGGTACCGAAATGGGAAGATACCAGTTCAAGTGCCAGGTAAGTGGTAGCTAAGCCACCCAGAATCAGGAAGAATACCTGAATAACATCTGTATATCCAATAACCTTCATACCTCCCAATGTGATGAGGATAGCAAAAAATGCCAGCATAATCATACAGAGATAGAAGTCGAGCCCGGAAATAGTAGATACCGCCAGTGCTCCCAGGAAGAGGATAGAAGTTAGATTTACCACAACATACAGGAGTAACCAGAAAACGGCCATGATAGTGGCTACTGTTTGGTTATACCTGCGCTCCAGGAACTGGGGCATTGTATAAATCTTGTTTTTCAGATAGATGGGCAGAAAAAATACAGCAACAACAATGAGAGTAGCAGCAGCCATCCATTCGTAGGTAGAAATAGCCAGACCCATGCTAAATCCGCTTCCCGACATTCCG
This sequence comes from Chitinophaga silvatica, assembly GCF_003419895.1. GTDB lineage: Bacteria > Bacteroidota > Bacteroidia > Chitinophagales > Chitinophagaceae > Chitinophaga > Chitinophaga silvatica. Next base: position 282,240 of record NZ_QPMM01000012.1, read on the forward strand.
ATAAACTGCTCAGCAGAGATATTGGAAGCAATCAAAGAAGCACCGATAGCCCACCAGGTAAGGGAACCTTCCGCCAGGAAAAAGTCTTTCGAATCAGTTGTCGCCTTTTTCTTCTTGTGATAGATATAGTAACCATAACCGGCTACTATTACAAAGTATACCAGGAATACCAGGTAATCTAAGATGTGTAAGGATTTTGTTTGCATAACGTTCAAACGTGGTTATAAAAATTTTGGCGGATCAATATACGAATAAATGTAAAAAATACGCTTTCAAAGGAATAATTTAGATCTTAATGGCATCGGTAATCCAGCGGATCAAAACTATATATTTAAATAACATATCATAATCTATTAATTAAAATAGAAACAAATAGTACCCTTTTAATAGACAAAAGGTACCTATACAGTCATAAAAAATCTATTTTAGTAGTTGCCGTTAGCCCTGTGTGCGGAGGTTAGTGGGTATCTACCAAATGCCTTATCGTGGAAATAAAAAATAAATATATGGCACAGAATTGCACCATGCAAGTATTTGGAAAAAATTAACTGTTAAACGTCATGCCGGCAATCATTTCTCCCACCTTTGACCCGATGGCTACTCCCATTCCGCCCATTCTAACACCAACGATTACATTATCGGAATAGTGGTGAATAAGTGGTTGTTTGGTTTCACCAAAAGCCATTATGCCCGTCCACCTGTCGGCAATTGAAAAATTACGGCCCGGGAGAATTACTGTTTGTAGCAGGTGGTTTAACTCTTGTTGAATACGGTCGTTAAATCTGAATTCAGTGGAAGTTTCCCCTTCAAAATCCAATTGCCGCCCTCCTCCAAAAAGCACCCGGCCATCTATTTCCCTGAAGTAATAATACCCTTCCTCCATATGAAATACTCCTTTAAAAGGCAGATCAGGAATAGGATCAGTAATCAAAACTTGACCTCTTCCCGGCACAAGTGGTTCACTTGGGAGCAATTTTCGGGTAAATGCATTAGTACAAACCAGTACTTTCTTAGCAGAAAAAACAATTTCCTCTCTCATCAGGGCATCGTGAACAGCTACGCCTACACTGGTATTATAATCATTAATTTCAGTTACCTCACAACCTGTTTTAATCTCAATACCATTTCTAAGAGCCAGGTTAATCAGCGCCTTCATCATCTTGCCGGTATGAAGTTCACCTTCAAAATTATTGCTGATTAAGGCACTCACAGCTGGTTTATGAAACCCGAAAGAATCTATCAGGTAATCTACCCTGGTAAAGGCAGGCTGTCCGTCGAAAAGCTCATTTAATAATACGTTGACGGCCGATAACTGTTCCAGTGCTCCTTCCTCTTTTGTACCTATTAATTCGAAGCTACCATTTTCCTTATAGCCAATATTTTCATCACCTAATCGGCTTCTTAGTAACTGAAGCCCGGTTCTCCTTAAGTTTACCAGCTCCACAACCTGGGCAGGAGGCATTGTTTTCAAGTCTGCCAGGATTTCTGTGAGGCTACCAATACAGGCAAAACCAGCATTCTTTGTGCTGGCACCGGTAGGCAACATCCCTCTTTCCAAAACCAGTACACTACTTTGAGGTGCAAGGGTCTTCAAACTTAAAGCAGCAGATAACCCAACAATTCCGCTCCCTATAATGATATAATCGTAGTGTAAAAAGCTCGACTTCTCCCAATAACTGAGCATAAGTTAAAATTAAACTGATCCTACAGAGCCACCGTCAACTCTGAATATTGCGCCTGTAATAAATGATGCTTTTTCAGAAGCCAGGAAAGCAACGAGACTACCTACTTCCTCCGGAGTTCCGGGTCTGCCCAATACCTGATATGGTCTGTTCTCTTTCAGAAATGCTTTGGCAGCTTCCCGAAGCGATATTCCTTTCTCTTTGGCAATTCCTTCGAGCATATCATCTACCAAAGGGGTTTTAATAAAAGCCGGAGAAACAGTATTTACAAGGATATTATCCTTTCCATAGTTTTCGGCTAATGTTTTGGAATAGCTATTCAGGGCGGCTTTAGTAGCGTTGTAATGCCCCATATTCGGATCGGGTTGCTCACCATTTTCAGATGAGATATTGATAATTCTACCCCCACCCTGCTTTTTCAAATGAGGAATCACCATGCTTGTAAGAGCTACCAGTCCGAAGAAATTCACGTCAAAGATATTCCGCCACTGTTGCAGGGATATGGTTTCCAATGGACCGAAAGCATCGATCCCGCCGGCATTGTTGACCAGGATATCGATATGTCCATAACGGCTAATTGTTTCATGCACCAGCGCTTCCAGATCACTTTCCTTGGTCATATCGGCAGCAATAGCTGTTACTTCAACTTCGTGTAGTCGTAAGGTTGCCGCGGTATCTTCCAGTTCATCGATATTGCGTGCAGAAATAACCACTTTTGCGCCTTCCTTTGCCAATGCTTCAGCAATGCCTCTTCCGATGCCTTTACTGCCACCGGTTACGATAGCTACCTTATTTGTGAGATTTAGTTCCATGGTTTCAAGAATTACGGTTTAAGGTAGGAATTTTCTGCAGGGTAACAAACAGGCAGATGGATGAACTTCTTAATAATGGTTTACAAAAATGTCAATTATTAATAAATTTGTCAACTAAAAAATGTTATATTTATATTATAAATATTGAAATAAGGATGGAGATAAAAGAAGTATTTGCAGAACGCTTAAAATCGGCTCGCCTAATGAATGGTTATTCCTTACAGAAATTGGCGGATGCTATGGGAAACAGGTTAACCCGCCAGGCATTACATCGCTACGAGAAAGGAGAAGTTATTCCTGATGCAGAAAAGATTAATGCATTAAGCAAAGCTTTGAATGTGAGTGCAGATTATTTTTTCAGAACTACCAAAGTTGAGCTAAGCGATATTGAATATAGGAAACTAAACAAGATGCCACAAAAAGAAGTGGCTGTTATCCATGAAAAAACCAGGGAATATCTTTCCCGGTTTTTGGAATTGGAGGAAATTTTGGGGGTGGATGGCAAATTTAATAACCCATTGGCTGCAACCCCTGTTACATCATCATATACAGAGGTTAATAAGGCAGCAACCCTTCTAAGAGAAAAATGGGGATTGGGTAAAGTTTCAATTTGCAATGTTGTTGAGTTGCTGGAAGACAAAAATATAAAAGTTCTCAAACTGGCTATAGATGAAAATATAGATGGCCTTCAAACCTATGTAAATGGTTCTATTCCTGTTATTGCATATAATACAAAAAAGGGTGCGAAGTCCGACAGAATAAGATTTACATTACTTCATGAGTTAGCACATCTTTTGTTAAAATTTGATAAAACAGGTAAACAGAAGGAAATCTTATGCCATCAATTTGCGGGAGCTATGCTGCTACCCGATGAAACCATTAAAGCTGAATTAGGTTCTCATCGCAATAAACTTAGTATTCTGGAACTGGGAAATATTAAACAGCAATATGGAATTTCTATACAGGCGATAATAATGAGGGCCAATGATTGTGGAATTATTAATGATCATTATACCAAACAGTTTTTCTTTTTTTTAAAACAAATGAATTGGAAAATTGATGAACCTATAGAATATGAAGGCATTGAAGAAAGTAGTCGTTTTGAGCAATTACTGTTCAGAGCTTTAGTAGAAGGGCAAATATCAATATCTAAAGCGGCAGCTTTATGTAATCAATCCTTAGCGGAATTTAAAAAAATGTATGGCCCTTTGATCTAAATTCAAAAAGTTAACCCACCATATCTGTTCGAGAATGAAAATCAAAATTGCTATTACGGATGCTTGCATCTTTATAGATCTTTTTGATCTAAATCTGATTACACCGTTTTTCAATCTTGAAATTGAAATTCATACAACCTCTGCTGTATATTTTGAGCTGTATTCGGAACAGTAAAATATTTTGAAAGCCTATCAAAAAACAGACAGGCTTTCAATTCATATTCTTAGTGAGCAAGACTTTCTTGAAATTCATTCAACATCCTATCCTAAATCGTTATCTGAAACAGACAAATCTGTACTATTTGTTGCAAACAAACTAAATGCTTCTATCTTAAGTAGTGATAAAGTAGTTCGTAATTATGCAAAAATAATAATATTGAATATCATGGAATGATCTGGATCTTTGATAAAATGGTAGAAGCAAACTTCCTATCAGGAAGGGATGCGACTCAGAAACTAAATCAACTTATTGCAACAAACTTCACATTTCGTAACAATCAGCAACTACTAGAAGAAATTCAAAAACGATTAGAATATTGGTATAAATCACATCTAATTACACCAGATAACTAAACAGATTATCGTCTCTATTGATCTCAGTAAATTGAAAATTATATTTTTTAAGGTTATTGATCAGCTTATGGTAATCTTCTCTGTACTTTAATTCAATCCCTACCAGCGCGGGTCCTATCTCTTTATTATGTTTCTGCATATATTCGAACCTGGTGATATCATCGTTAGGTCCGAGTATATGATTTACAAATTCTTTCAGAGCGCCTGGTCGTTGTGCAAATCGTACAATAAAGTAATGTTTTAAGCCTTCGTAGAGTAAAGAGCGTTCTTTGATCTCCTGCATTCTGTCGATATCATTATTGCTACCACTTACAACGCAAACAACTTTTTTACCCTTAATCTGTTCGGCATAATCGTCGAGCACGGCTATTGATAAAGCGCCAGCAGGTTCTACGACAATAGCATCTTCATTATATAATCTGAGTATTGTTGAACATACCCTGCCTTCAGGTACTAAATGCATTGCATGCAGTACTTCCTTACAGATCTGAAAATTGAGTTTACCTACTGTTTTAACAGCTGCGCCATCTACAAAGCGTTCTATTTCCGAGAGGGTAACGGGTTCGCCAACTTCCAGGGCTTTTGTCATAGAAGGAGCACCTTCGGGTTCCACTCCAATAATTTTTGTATTAGGGCTATAGGTCTGAAAATAGGTACCTACCCCTGATGCCAGTCCCCCGCCTCCTACCGGAACGAATATATAGTCGATTCCTGGCAGGTCTTCCAGTATTTCTACGGCCACAGTACCTTGTCCTTCGATGATTTTTTCATTATCGAAAGGAGGGATGAAGGTCATGTTATTAGCTTGGGTAAAAGTTTGCGCTTCAGCGGCACAATCATCGAAAGTATCGCCAACAAGGCGAATTTCGATATTGCTTCCGCCAAACATATTAACCTGATTAACTTTTTGCTTTGGTGTGATAACCGGCATGAATACAACGCCTTTGATATTCAGAGCTTTGCAGGCATAAGCGAAGCCCTGGGCATGATTACCGGCACTGGCACAGGTAACACCTTTGGCCAGTACATCGGTAGATAAACTGCTGATAAGATTATAGGCTCCACGGAGTTTATAGGAGCGAACAATCTGCATATCTTCTCTTTTCAGATATACTTGGCAATTATACCTTCTGGAGAGGTTTGCATTATATGTTAATGGGGTTCGGTTTACGACGGGTTTCAATTTGACCGCCGCATCGAGTATATTCAAAGAATTGACACCGTTCTTCACTTGAGACATAACATCAATTTAAAAAACAAATGGCCATTCTATTCCGAATTACCGAAAAGATTGACAGGAGCATTTACTAATACAGCACTAAAGCTAATACTAATAAATCCTCTAGCCAATAATTTCAATAATTCGGAAATGAATAGCCATTGTAACTATTACTGTTAAATTAATTAAGCGTTAGGGCGCAGTTTACGTACTGCAGCACCAGCTTGCCACATTTCGCTTTCGCGAAGTTCTTTCAGTTCTTCGTTCAGCTTTTCGCGATAGTCGGCAGTGCTGTTTGAAGAGATAGAACGAGCAGCTTCATGACCTGCAGCAACACTTGCATACAATTCATCAAATACTGGTTGGGTAGCAGTTTTAAATTTCTTCCACCAGTCTAAAGCTCCGCGTTGAGCAGTAGTAGAGCAGTTTGCATACATCCAGTCCATACCATTTTCTGCAACCAGTGGCATGAGAGACTGAGTAAGTTCTTCTACTGTTTCGTTGAAAGCTTCGGAAGGAGAGTGACCATTTTTACGCAGGGTTTCGTACTGAGCTGCGAAGATACCCTGGATACAGCCCATCAGAGAACCGCGTTCGCCGGTTAAGTCGGAGAATACTTCTTTCTTGAAATCTGTTTCGAACAGGTAACCAGAACCAACACCAATACCTAAAGCTACTACGCGTTCTTTAGCGCGGCCAGTTGCATCCTGGAAGATAGCAAAGCTAGAGTTCAGACCCTGACCAGCCAGGAACAGACGACGCAGAGAGGTACCAGAACCTTTAGGGGCAACCAGAATCACATCTACATCAGCAGGCGGAATAATACCAGTTTGTTCTTTATAAGTAATACCAAAACCGTGAGAGAAGTACAATGCCTTACCTGGAGTGAGGTGTTGTTTCAGTGTAGGCCATAAAGTAATCTGACCAGCATCTGATAACAGGAATTGAATAATGGTACCTTTTTGTGCAGCTTCTTCGATGTCGAATAATGTTTCACCAGGAACCCAGCCATCAGCTACTGCTTTATCCCAGGTTTTAGAATTTTTACGTTGTCCAACGATTACATTAAAGCCGTTGTCTTTCAAGTTCAGTGCCTGACCAGGGCCTTGTACCCCGTATCCAATAACCGCAATCACTTCGTTTTTCAGCACTTCCCTAGCTTTTTCCATAGGGAATTCTTCTCTGGTTACTACTTGCTCGAGTACTCCTCCAAAATTGATGGTTGCCATGTGTTGATTTTTTTGCTTTAGCTGCAAACAACCCTGTTAGCAGCGCGCGTGATTTGAATGAATAATGATTTATAATTTTCTTAGCTGATAGCAGCTTCTTTCTTTTGCAGATCTTTAAGATGTTCGTGGAATCGGCGGCTCCATTTAATGATAGCCACTCTTCCACTCTTTGTATACTCGATGAGTCCATATGGCTCGAGTACTTTGGTGAAATCTAACAGCTCCTGCTGATGACCGGTCTTTTCTATTACAAAATATTCAGAAGTAATAGTAAGAATCCTTGCCTGGTTTTCGCGGATCACTCGTTCAATATCTCCCTGCTCCAACGATTTAGTAGATATCTTATACAAAGCGAGCTCCTGATATACTACTTCATCTTCATCATGCACAAAGGCACGGTGAATTTCTATCAGTCTTTCTATTTGTCCGACTACTTTTTCCAGCTTTTCACGTGTAGACATCACCGTTATTACGAATTTATATACACCAGGTATTTCTGTTTCAGCAGTAGTAAGACTGGTGATATTAATTCCTCTACGGGTAAAAATGATGGTGATACGGTTGGTAATACCTATACGATCTTCCGTATATACCGTAACTGTATATTCTTTTTGCATATACCTCTGTTGTGAATTTCAAAATGATCAATAAAGATTCTACTCTAAGCGAATGGTCGACAGCGGAGCCCCGGCAGGAACCATTGGGAATACGTTGTCTTCTTTTTCTACCACTACTTCGAGTACATAAGCTCCGTCGTGTGCCAGCATTGCATCAATTGCTGCAGAGAGGTTATCACGTTCGGTAACTTTTTGCCCTGGGATGAAGAATCCTTTAGCAATTTGAATAAAGTCTGGATTGACCATTTCGGTAGATGAATAGCGCTTGTCGAAGAACAGTTGTTGCCATTGTCTTACCATTCCCAGGAAGTTATTATTCAGGATTACGATCTTCACTCCGATCTGAGACTGATAGATAGTACCCAATTCCTGTAAAGTCATCTGGAAACAGCCATCACCGATAACGCCTACTACAGTTTTATCCTGAGCACCTACTTTAGCACCCATAGCGGCAGGAAGGCAGAAGCCCATAGTTCCCATACCACCGGAAGTGATGTTGGTATTTGGATTTTTGAAACGGTAGTAACGGGAAGCCACCATTTGGTGCTGACCTACGTCTGTTACCAGAATAGCTTCGCGATTGGTTTTTTCGGAGATGAGGCGAACAACTTCAGCCATTTTCAGCTCCTGTTGTTTTGGATAGAGTTCTTTCTCCTGAACTTTTTCGTATTCCTTCTTTTCGGCTTTTCTGAATTCTTCCAGCCAGGCTTCATGACGGGCATTATTTACCAGTGGAAGTAATTCGCGTAAAGCTTCTTTGGCATCGGCATGAACCGGAACGTCGGCACGAATGATTTTATGGATTTCGGCAGCATCGATTTCGATGTGAATAACTTTGGCATTAGGCACATAGCAGCTAACGTCGCCGGTTACACGATCATCGAAGCGCATACCCACTGCAATAATTACATCGGCATCGCCGGTTAGCAGGTTAGGCGCATAGTTACCATGCATACCCAGTAAACCTACATACAGCGGGTGATCTACCGGTACGGAAGATAATCCCAGCAGTGTAGAACCGATTGGAATTTCAGCTTTCTCTGCCAGGTTAATCAATTCCTTTTCAGCACCTGAGAGCAGTACACCGTGTCCGCACAGGATGAAAGGTTTCTTTGCCTGGTTGATCAGTGCAGCAGCTTCGGCTACGGCAGATTTATTGAGTTCAGGCAGCGGTTGATAGCTGCGGATATATTCGCATTTTTTATGCTCATATTCGAATTCACCAAATTGCGCATTCTTGGTAATATCTACCAATACAGGGCCTGGGCGGCCGGTACGGGCGATATAGAATGCTTTTGCGATGGCAGCCGGAATATCTTCCGCGCGGGTTACCTGAATATTCCATTTAGTAATTGGCATGGTAATGCCGATTACATCTGTTTCCTGGAAGGCATCAGTACCTAAAAGAGCAGCAGCCACCTGACCGGTGATACATACAATCGGAGTACTATCCATGTAGGCATCCGCTAATCCGGTTACGAGATTGGTAGCACCCGGGCCGGAAGTTGCGAAAGCAACACCTACCTTGCCAGAACTACGGGCAAAGCCCTGAGCGGCGTGAGTGGCACCTTGTTCGTGCCTTACAAGTATATGGTGAACCTGATCTTGAAAATCGTAAAGTGCGTCGTAGATAGGCATAATAGCCCCACCAGGGTAGCCAAAGATAGTGTCTACACCTTCTGCTATCAGAGAGCGGATCACGGCTTCAGAACCTGTGATAGTTGGCTTGGCAGTTAACTGCTTATCAGTAATCTCAGGCTTCATCTGTAACACATCCTTCTGTTGCATTTTTAACAAGTTTTGCGTACTTAAATAAGATTCCATTAGATGCTTTCAATGCAGGTTGTGTCCAGGCGGCACGGCGTGCTGCCAGTTCTTCATCACTTAATTCTACATTGATGAAATTTTTGGTTGCATCTATTTCAATAATATCATTTTCTTTTACCAGGGCTATATTACCACCTTCAAAAGCTTCGGGAGTAATATGACCCACTACAAAGCCATGTGTTCCACCAGAGAAGCGGCCATCAGTAATCAAAGCAACACTTTTACCCAAACCGACACCCATAATCGCACTCGTAGGTTTCAACATCTCTGGCATGCCGGGAGCTCCTTTAGGGCCCACCTGGCGAATGACGACAACATCTCCTTCCTTCACTTTGCCTGAAGTGATTCCTGCGATCAGTTCATATTCTCCTTCAAAGATCCTTGCAGGGCCTCTGAATCGCTCGCCTTCCTTACCGGTGATCTTAGCAACAGCACCGCCGGTAGCCAGGTTTCCGTAAAGAATCTGAATATGACCTGTTTGTTTAATTGGTTGTTCGAGCGGCACAATGATGTCTTGTGATTCGAAATCCAGATCCGGAACTGATTCCAGATTTTCTGCAAGCGTTTTTCCTGTAACAGTTATGCAATCGCCATGCAGAAACCCTTTCTTTAACAGATACTTCATCACCAAAGGCACACCACCAATATTGTGCAGATCTTCCATCAGGTATTTACCACTTGGTTTCAGGTCTGCGATCAATGGAGTTTTATCGCTCACGCGTTGGAAATCATCGATAGTGAGATTCATTCCAACAGATTTTGCGATAGCAATGAAATGCAGTACAGCATTGGTACTTCCACCCATTGCTATGATTACCGTTAAAGCATTTTCAAATGCTTCCCTGGTCATAATATCACTTGGTTTGATATCTCTTGCCAACAGCAATTTGATATACTCACCAGCAGCAACACACTCGTCTCTTTTATCCTGACTCAATGCAGGGTTAGAAGAGCTATAAGGTAAGCTCATACCCAGTGCTTCGATAGCTGAAGACATAGTGTTGGCAGTGTACATACCACCGCAAGCACCGGCACCCGGACAAGCATTTTGTACAATACCTTTAAAGTCGCCCTCATCGAGCTTTCCAGCCATTCTCTGACCCAAAGCTTCAAAAGCAGAAACGATGTTCAGATCCTGACCTTTATATTTGCCCGGAGCGGTAGAACCGCCATAAACCATGATAGCAGGGCGGTTTAAACGACCCATAGCCATGAGGGAACCAGGCATATTTTTATCACAACCCGGAATAGCAATTACTCCGTCATAATATTGTGCTGCAACAACTGTTTCAATAGAATCAGCAATCAGATCACGGCTTACGAGAGAGAAGCGCATACCCGGAGTTCCGTTGGTCATACCATCACTTACTCCGATAGTATTGAAAATCAGGCCTACAAGATCATTTGCCCAAACACCTTTCTTTACTTCCTGAGCTAAATCGTTGAGGTGCATATTGCAAGGATTACCATCATAACCCATACTAACAATACCAACCTGCGCCTTATTCAAATCTGCTTCTGTTAAGCCGAGAGCATATAACTGAGCCTGTGTGGCAGGCTGAGTAGGATCTTGAGTGATCGTTTTGCTGTATTTGTTTAATTCCATTGCTTTATAATTATCAGGTTACCCTGTTTTACAATAACCCTATTTTAAAACTTCTGCACAAAATACCCGGTAGCGGCTTTAAATTCAAACCAAATATTTACTCATTAGCCGGTATTCAAATCTGTGCTTTTATCGATAAAACCCTTTACCAGAGGGAATACTTACCAACCCGATTTACAACATTCAAGGGTCAAAAGCTGCTGAGATAATTCTGAAATTCCTTTAAAATTATCATGAAAAACAGCCATTAAATCGCATTGTATTCTCACGGTGGCGGCTATACTAATTCTGAGGATCTTTCTACTACCCTGTTTTTGTAAGCCTGTTGCAACCTGTAGCCAACAGAACGCTCCCAGGTCTTAGGAAATTCATACTCATCCAGTGATTTCATTCCGGCAACTTCTGCTGCTGTACCACATAAAAATGCAGCATCAGCACTCTTCAAGTCATTGATAGTGAATTTCTTTTCTTCTAATGGAATATTTAATTCATTACATAATTCTATAAGAGTGGCCCGGGTAATACCAGGGAGTATATGACCCAATGGAGGCGTATATACTTTACCATCCTTTTCATAGAAGATGTTGGCGCCGGAAGCCTCGGCAACAAAGCCATTGATATCCAGCAATAAAGCTTCATCAAATCCTTTTTCTTTGGCTTCCTGCGTAGCGAGTATAGAGTTGATATACAAGCCGGAAGATTTTGATTCGATCATAAAAGCCTTAGGATTAGGGCGTTCGAAAGAGGAAGTCATAACCCTGAGCAGATCTTCACCTAAATAGGCCCCCCAGCCCCAGGCGGCAATCAGGATAGAGGAAGTTTCAGCAGGTTTTAGTGTCATTAAAGGAGGGCAAAACACCAGAGGTCTTATATATGCTTCATCCATACCGTTCATTTCCAATACTTTGTAACAAGCATCTATTAGTTCCTTGTTATCAAATTTGTAAGGGATATGAATTAATTCGCAGGAGCGTTTTAGTCGCTCAAAATGTTCATGGGCTTTGAATATGCGGACATCACCACTAACGGTTTTGTATGCACGAATACCTTCAAAAGCGGCATAGCCGTAGTGGAGTGACTGGCCATACAGATCTGTGGAAGCAGAGGAGGCTTTGGTAAACTCACCATCGAGGTAGATGATGGTTTGGTGGTTGTAGTAGCTGTTCATAAATGACGAATTAAGGCAAAAAAAAAGCCTTCCTCGTTGCGGAGGAAGGCTGTATATCAGGTTATTGTATGTACGTTAGCTATCCTCCATATTGGTTTCCAATAATGACAATAATAATAATCACGACGATAGCGAGGACTCCGTTGAGCCTTGCTATGATCTGATTAATATTATTTGCATTATTACCTTTCATTGGAGGTAGATGTGTTTTTACAAAAGTAAAGCTTAGAATTTAAGAAGCAAATTTTTTTTCTTTTATGAAAGAAGTGACTGTGTATTAAAGTTCAGTAGTATTCATTATTATATTAAAATGCAAAGAGGCCAGCTCATTAACTGAGATGGCCTCTTTAGTAGTTCGCCGAAGCGATAAAATGATTTCATTTCATTTACTGTTCACTTTCTAAAAATGATTTCATTTATTGTTCACTTGTTGCGCTGATCAGCAGACATTTATCGATGATAAGTTGCAGTTCAGGTTCTTTTTCGATTAGTCGTTGCAGTAATACCAATTGGTTTTTAGCACGATCGAAGTTGTGGTTTGGATACTTGATTGGGTAGTAAACATCCCCGTTCAGGTAATCTGAAAGGAATCTGATTCCTTGCATGTAGATCATAAACTTTCCTGCGAAGAACAATTGTTGCTTTTCAACATTTGTCAGTGAATTTCCGATTTCGCCGAGGTAACCTTGCATGAGGGCTTCGTAATATTCTGCCCGGATGACGATTTTGCTGAAATCATTTTCTTCTTCAGAGACGGGGCAAACATAAGTTCTGATCATGTCGCCCAAATCAGAGATCATTTTTCCCGGCATTAGAGTATCCAGGTCGCAAACACAAATACCTTCAAAAGTATCCTTGTTGAGTAATACATTATTGATTTTGGTATCATGATGCATTAACCGGTCTCTGAATTCGTGATTTGTTTTCAGTTGTTCGTACGTTACGGCGATGTCGGAGAATTGCAGGAATTCTTCAATCATCTTTTCTGCTGCAGACTTCCTGTCATCTTTTGCATTTCTTATAGCATCCTGGAAGGTGCTGTAACGCAAGGTCAGATTGTGGAAGTTTGGAATAGAAGCTTTAAACGGTTTCAGATCGATGCCCGAAAGGTAATTGGCTAAGCGGCCGAATTGTCTGGCAGCTTCGAAAGCCTGCTTTGGGTTATCTGCCTGATCTACCGTAATGGAATCCGCAATGAAGGGAATCAATCGCCAGTATTCGTTGTTGATTACAAAGAGCTCTTCCCCGTTAACCGTGGGGATTGGCGTAATGAACAGATAGCCGGGATGATGTACTGCCAAATAATCTGCTGCCATCCTTTGATTTGCAGCGATGATTGTTGGTTCCTTGAATACGTTTACATTGATTTTTTGAAGAACGTATTTGCTGCTGTCCTGCTTCTTTTCTAGCAAAAAGGTGTTGTTGATGTGTCCTGATCCAAATTTTCGGACATTTAATCCTTCAGGCTCCAAACCGAAAGCCTGAAGGATCTTTTCATTTGGCTTTATTTCCATAAATTGTCTGGATATTCTCCATTCGCAACCAGCTGGTTTAAGCTGGCCTGCACGCCCGGTGCATCTTCTTTGTAGGTAACACCAAACCATTTGGAACTGGTTGGAATTACCTTTACCAGGCCTTTATCGCGACGGATAAACTCATCTGCAACGATAGGAATAAAGAACTCAGATTTTGGATTGCTGATATTCTTATCCAAAAATTCGTTGAACAAATCCTGGCTCAGTTGGAAAACACTTGGATCGAAGGCCCAGAAGTTCATAGATACCGGCGTATTTGCATCCAAAGGATGTTTGCCACCATCTGCATCTTCATAAACTATCTGATCGTTTTCCTTATATATTTTAGTTCTTTCGTTAATAGCTGCAAGATTACCTGCTGCATTCACTTCACAAACCCCACGGGATACAGAGCCATGTTCGCTGATAGTCTTACCTAACTCGTAACCAATTACGCTGTAAACATCCGGTTTGCATCCGTTTTTCAGGAATTCTGCTGCTTTTACAAAAGCATCGGTTCCATAGAAATCATCTGCATTAATTACCGCAAATGGTTCGTTAATGGCATTTTTAGCACAAAGGATCGCATGTGCAGTTCCCCAAGGCTTAGTTCTTTCAGCCGGGATCTGATGATCTCCTATATAAGCATCCATCTCCTGGAATACATAATCCGTTTCAACACGTCCTTTCAGTTTAGGCTCAAATATTTCTTTGAACTCAGCTGCAAAGTTTTCACGAATAATAAATACAATTTTTCCAAATCCGGCGTTGATTGCATCATAAATTGAGTAATCAATAATAGTTTCACCACTGGGGCCAAATTTCTGGATTTGTTTTAAACTGCCATATCGACTGGCCATACCGGCCGCTAGAATCAATAAAGTCGGTTGCATTTTTCTGATATTAGTTTTATAATGATCAACTATTTTCCCAAAAATATCGGCGCCTAATTTAAACATTAAATACTGTTTTCTCAGCTTCTTTTTATGTTATATCTCTGTTTTTATCGCCATTTGATGAGATTTACAGTATACTTATATATATCAAATCCTTTCCAATACTGCCTTTAGGTAACATATATTACCTTCGCAAAAAATATATGTTTTTTATCGATTCGCATGACAGACCTTTCTAATATTACCTTAGACACACTGAAAGCCGGTTGGATTTCCCCTCATCTTCATGCGGCGGTATTAAGACTCGACAAACTACATCCCGAGGTTTCCGGCAACAAATGGTTTAAATTAAAATATAATATATCTATCGCCCGGGAAAACAACAAGGGCATCCTTACTTTTGGAGGGGCCTACTCCAATCATATTGCCGCTACAGCCATGGCCTGCAAACTTGCCAATATTCCCTGCATTGGTATTATCAGAGGGGAAGAATTGGAGCAAAATCTCAATCATACCCTTAAACTGGCGAAGGATAATGGCATGCAGCTTAGGTTTACCGACAGAAACAGCTATAGAAACAAAACTTCCTTTGCCACCCAATATCCTGATTATTTAATAGTTCCTGAGGGAGGGCACAACGCTGCAGGAGCCAAAGGGTGTGAAGAAATTCTGACGATCCACCCCACAAATGATTATTCACATATCCTCTGTGCCGCCGGTACTGGTACTACCCTGGCCGGATTAATAAATAGCGCAGCTCCACATCAGAAAGTAATAGGCATACCTGTGCTAAAGGGTGCAACATTTCTTGAACAGGAGGTGGCAGCGTTATTATCTCCCGATCACAGGGCTGAATGGGAGCTGTTATATCAGTTTCACGGAGGAGGATATGGCAAAAGTTCCAGGGAACTCATAAATTTTATGAATTCTTTATATCAGGAAACTTTGCTCCCTACCGACATAATTTATACAGGAAAAATGTTGATGGCTTTTCATCAATTATCGCTACAGTCGTGGTTTCCAGCAGGCAGCCGGGTTTTAATGATCCATACCGGAGGCTTGCAGGGCAATCTTTCTTTAGCTCCAAACGTTCTGTTGTTCTAAAAACAGTTCATTATATTTAAACCGTAGTGTATTTTTGCCAACTTAAAGAGCCTTTTCGATTTTCAGTATGAAGCAGCTAGTGCGTATAACTTTTGTTATCGGGATATTATTATTGAGCACATTTGTAGGAAAAGCACAAGTTCAGGAGTATACACCTCCTGTTTTACCAAACTTTGATGCTACCATTAAAACTGGTAAAATCCAGCTCGACTGGATTTCAGGATTTACGCAGGTTAAGGAAATAGGCATTCAGCGGTCGCTGGATAGTGTCTTAAACTTTAACACAATTGGATATGCCAGTTATCCAACTCAAACCAGAAATGCATATCTGGATAACCGTCCATTACCCGGTACCAACTACTATCGTCTCTTTATTCTGTTTACCAACGGTACCTTCATGTATAGCAAAACGGTGTTAGCTGTATCTGACAGTACTATTCGTGCCGATCAGAAACTACAATATGCCGATATTAAAGATGCAGTAAAGGGATTAAAAGGTAAAGAAGTAGAAAATAAAGAACCAGAAAGAGTTGTATGGCATCCTTCAAACTACATATATACAACCGGTGATGGAAATGTGAGCATCAAATTACCCGATGCCGCACAGAAAAATTATTCAGTGAAGTTTTTTGAATCAAATGGAACCTTCCTGTTTGAGATAGAGCATGTAAAAAGTCCAAGCCTGGTACTGGAAAAAGCCATTTTCCTGCATGCAGGGTGGTTCAATTTTGAGATCTACGATGGTCCTATTCTCAAGGAAAAATGGAGCCTCTTTATTCCGTTGAATTATAAGATGTAATTTTTATATAAAAAGAAAAACGCGAAGGTTATCACAATAACCTTCGCGTTTTTCTTTTTATATACCTGATTTACAGGATGATGTTTGCCTCAAATATCTCAGCAAAATTCTTTCTCAGCTTCTCCTTAACCTCATTAATATCTATCTCTCTTCCAAGTTCATGACTCAATGATGCTACCTTTTTGTCCTGAATTCCGCAAGGCACGATTTTGTTAAAATAGTCCATACTGGTATTCACATTCAGCGCAAAACCGTGCATGGTTACCCAACGGCTGCATCTAACCCCCATTGCACAGATTTTCCTTGCTTTAGCCTTGTCATGAGGTTCCAGCCATACACCAGTTTCTCCGGCCGAACGATCGCCCTTTAGTCCATATTCCGCGATAGTGCGGATAATTACTTCCTCAAGATTTCTCAGGTATTTACCTATATCTGTATAAAATTTCTCCAGGTCCAGAATTGGATAACCGACTATCTGACCAGGACCATGAAAAGTGATATCTCCGCCTCTATTGGTTGGTACAAAACCAATTCCCTGCTCTTTCAGCGCCTCCTGAGAAACCAGGAGGTTTTCCATATGTCCGCTTTTTCCTAAAGTATATACCGGTGGGTGTTCACAAAAAAGAAGGTAATTAGTAGTATCGACAGGGATTTGTCCTGCAGCCGCAGATTTTAACCCTACATTCTGTTTCAGTAGCTTTTCCTGATAATCCCAGGCTTCCTGATAGTCTATAGTTCCAAGATCACTAAAAAGGATCTCTTGTCTAATCTTTTCCATAATCGCCCCCAAAGTTAGGTAGTTTCTCGCAGAGGCGCTAAGTTTGTTTAAGAGGCATAAGTTTTTAGTTTTAAAGAAAATCTGTTGAGCCTCTTGAATACAATCCAATTGGAAGCCCTTAATAAAATCCGCTACAATCCTTTTGTTACTTAATATTAGTCTTAGCCTCTCTACGAGCAAAAAAGCGAGCCTGCAAGCCCGGAAAAACTTATCTAAGATTCGCTGTTGAGCCTCTTGAAAACAATCCAATTGGAAGCCCTTAATAAAATCCGCTACAATCCTTTTGTTACTTAATATTAGTCTTAGCCTCTCTGCGAGCAAAAAAGCGAGCCTGCGAGCCCGGAAAAACTTATCTAAGATTCGCTGTTGAGCCTCTTGAATACAATCCAATTGGAAGCCCTTAATAAAATCCGCTACAATCCTTTTGTTACTTAATATTAGTCTTAGCTTCTCTGCGAGCAAAAAAGCGAGCCTGCGAGCCCGGAAAAACTTATTTTTGCGAAAAATATAGCGAATGTCTGAAGAATTGCTGGAATTGGAAGATGAGCTGGAAAATGGGGAAGGAAGTGAGGAATTATATGAAAAGATCAATATGGTGGTCGATAAAGGCCAGGAACCCATTCGGATCGATAAATTCCTTACTGCCCGTATTGAAGGCGCTACCCGCAATAAAATACAACAAGCATTAGATGGTGAATTGGTATTGGTGAATGACAAACCTGTCAAATCCAATTACAAAATCAGGCCATTAGACAGAATTGTCGTGTTTTCCAATAAGAGCCCGGAAAACACGGATATTATTCCGCAGGAACTCCCGCTCAACATAGTATACGAGGATGACGATATCCTGATAATCGATAAACCAGCCGGATTAGTTGTACATCCTGGTTCAGGAAACCGCGATGGCACCCTGGTTAATGGACTTGCCTGGTACCTGGGTGATAAAACCCAGTCTGTTGAACCCGAACTGCCAAGATTTGGATTGGTACACCGTATAGATAAAAATACAAGTGGACTTCTGGTAATCGCCAAAACAGATAAGGCAATGAGCGATCTTGCCAAACAATTCTTCGATCATACCGTGCACCGCCGGTATATAGCCTTAGTATGGGGCGATTTTGAAGAAGATGAAGGAACCGTTATTGCCCATGTAGGACGCCATCAGCGCCTTCGCAAAATCATGGATGCTTACCCGGATGGAGAGTATGGAAAAGAAGCTATCACTCACTACAGAGTATTGGAACGATATAATTATGTAAGTCTGATTGAGTGCCGCCTCGAAACAGGAAGAACCCATCAGATCCGTGTACATATGCAACACATAGGTCATTCTCTCTTCAATGATGAAACCTACGGAGGTAGCAGAATCGTTAAAGGCACTGTGTATACCAAATACAAACAGTTTGTTGATAACTGTTTTGAAATTATGCCACGACACGCTCTGCACGCACAACAATTAGGTTTTATACACCCACGCACCAGAAAACAAATGTACTTCGAAAGCCCAATGCCGGCCGATTTCACAGGAGTGCTGGAAAAGTGGAAAAGATATATTTCTGCACGTCCGCTTACCGATAACGACTAGCAGAATACGGATGGGAAATAAAGAAAAATATTTCCCATCCTAATTTATTAGAAATAATAAACATATTTGAATTATCTTAGCGGACATTACCATGTCATTACATGAGAAGCCAGATAGTTCGTGTTCCTCCATATTGGTCTATACTACCAGCGTTACTGGTATACTGCCTATTCTTCTGTCCTATAGCCGCCAAAGCTCAAGGCAACAATCCATTTAGTGTGTCGTCGACCTGTGTTAATGACACTACTTTCTTTTCCATTAATCAGCCTATGGGCATTGATTCGGTTAAATGGTTTTTCGGAGATCCCAATTCCGGAGCAAAAAATTCTTCAAAATCAATTTCTCCCTATCATATATATACTAATATTGGTACCTATAATGATACGCTGGTGGCATGGCGACAAGGAATTCCGGATACCACTATTCAGCCGATTGTAATTGTAATGATCCCCTTTTTTGATCTGGGGCCCCAGGACGTTACATTATGTGAAGGCAGTACAATGACATTAACCGCACCACTTATCCCGGGTGCCGAATACCTGTGGCAGGATGGTTCTACCAGCAACACAATACTTGTAGATACTTCTGCTACCTATAAAGTGAAAATAAATGGTTGTCCAAATCCTGATTCTGTCAACGTATTTTATACTCCCATTCCGAAAGTAGACTTAGGAAAAGATCTGATTTTATGCACCAATGAGAATATAATGCTGGATGCCACAGCTCAGAACTGTACCTACTTATGGAATACAGGAAATACAGAACCCACACAAAACGTAACCACCAGTGGCACCTACCATGTAGATATATTTCCTAAGGGATGTGCGCCGATGTCGGACGACATCACCATTACATTTACCGGTCCACCGTATCCATTTTCATTGGGCCCGGACACCTTATTATGTCCTGGTGAAACTATTCGTATTGCCCCTGTTGTAAACGGAGCCAGCAAATGGGAATGGAGTACCGGAGCTACAAGCCCCTCAGTTACTATCAGTAATACTACGAATCTCTGGGCGTTGGTGGAGATAAACGGTATTTGTAGTGTAGTAGACACCATTTTCATCAACTATAACAGACTTAAAAAATTAGATCTGGGTAGGGATACTACCATTTGTAAGGGCAATTTTCTTGTATTAACAGCCGATTTCGGTAATGGAACCTACAAATGGCAGGATGGTTCAGATCAGGCAACCTATTACGTAACCAAACCAGGTTATTATTATGTAGATGCCAAAATAGGACGTTGCGAATCGACCGATAGTATAGCTGTTTATTTTGAAGATACCTTAAGGGTAAACCTGGGGCCAGACACGCTATTATGTCTGGGAGAAGTATACAGGTTAAAAGCACAGGGAGCAATGGGAGGAATCTATAAATGGCAGGATAGCACCAGTACCAGTATGTATACCGTTACACAACCGGGAATATATGCCATGGTAGCGTATAACAGCTGTGGAAAGAGTGTAGATTCTGTTGTAGTACGCTATAAAGATTGTGCTTGTCAGGTATATTTACCAAATGCCTTTACCCCGAATGGAGACGGGAAAAATGATTATTTCCGGCCCATATACCGATGTCCGATCTACGATTATGTATTAAGTATATATAACCGCTGGGGAGAGCGGGTATTTTACACTACCGATCCACAGGTAGGGTGGACGGGCAAAGTAAACGGACTAACAGCAGCCCTCAACACATATGTATGGATCCTGGATTATAAGGAATATAATACCAAGTTACCAGTGCATAAAACGGGAACAGTTACAATAATTTACTGAGCCGCAGTGAAGTTGCTGAACTTAGCTGAAAACACAGCTGTTTCCCGTTTCTTGAACGGAACATCCCAGGTACCGTTGTAGGTAACCAAAGCAGGAATAAGTAAACCGTTGAACTTAGTCATTTGTACATTCATCTTCACATTGAAATCGAACAGCATTGTTTTATAAGACAAAGCATATTTACGCCCAACGATTTCGAAATTATCTTTATTGAACCAGGTGATTAATTCATCGATCACAACATCTGCCCTGTCGATACGGTTGAGGTCTGGTTTTGCTTTTGCAGTAAATACATAACATGGAGTACCATCAACATAATTCTCTGAACTGATAGAGAAATTATAAAAGCGCATTACATCAGAATCGAAGATTGCGACTTTAGCTCCCACTACTGGTACCCCTCTAACAGGCTTACCTGGGTTGAAGATAAGTTGTTTGAGCTGTGATTTATGTCTTGCCATTGAGCCGCCGGAGGATTCCGGATTTTCGCCGCGGGCATCAACGCACACAGTTCCCTTTGTAAAAAAGAGATTGGCGTATAACTCAGCTGTATAGTAATTATAGTTGCCTTTTCTGGTATAAAAGTCACCTGTTACCTGTTCGTTCATCACCTGCATGGATCTGCAACGGCCGGTAACGGTTTGTTTGGTTTGATTATAGAGAGAAGCCTGGCTGCTTCCATCTTTTGCGAGGATTTTGATATCGTTGACGGCGTCAAATCCTACGATATGTAGATTTTTAAATGCGCGGTAAAAAGTGGTATCGTCCTCTACCCTTTTAATGAAGCTATTAACGTCGAAGCCTACACGTTTTGCGGCAACAACCACCTCATCGAGGTTAACGGTCATGCCCCTGTAGTGGGCGGTATCCTGAGCTGTTGATTGGAGGTAACAGCCAATAATTATCAGTGTGCAGATGATTCCTTTCAATGAGTTAATCATGCTGCAATTTAAGGGATTCTAAGTTTCTCTCAAAGATGCAGTGTTGCTGAAACATTGTTCAGCGATCAATATAAAAAAGAAGGGCGGGATCAGGCCCGCCCTTTGTGAGATTAGATTTTAGAGAATGGTCAACCAGGTATTTTTCCTGCAACATACATCTGCTCCATGGTTGGTGAAGCGGCACCGCCTTTCTTCTCAAGTGTTACAGCAAACATTTGAGCTTTGCCGGTGACTTTCATTTTCTGGAGTAGATTAACAGTATCACCCATTTCGAACACACCCATATCAACAGGTTTACCATCTACGATAGCCCACAGTTGATATTGCTGATCTGCTTTAGGTTCTGGGAGATTATTAACCTTGAGGTAAACCTGCTGGCTTTCCTTGTTCCAGAAGACGGTAGCGAGTGCAGTTGGGAATGCTTTAGTACCAGGCATAGAAACCTTAAATACTTTAGGATCCTGTATTACGTTCATAGACTCCTGCATTTGTTCTAAGCGTGTTTTGTAAAGATTGCTTTTCGACAAAATGGAGTTTTGAGAAAGGAGTAAAGACTCATATTTGTCTTTATACCCTTTAAATTCTTTGTATCTGTTGAAGAACACAAAGTTCAGCAACAGACTGCCTAGCAGTAAAACTGCTGCGATGGAGGCGATCCATTTCCAGGTTGGGCGTTTTGATGATTGCATGTAAACAACTTTAGTTGGTTGCAGGTCATTGTCGGTTTCTGACAGTACTTGCTGCAAGTTGGGTGTATTGTTAAGGTTTGAGAAAATGCGGTTTTTGACATCAGCGGAGGGGTTGATACTTTGCATGTTAACGTAGGCTTCCATACTCCGGCGATAGGCTTCAACTTCGGCAGCAACTTCCGGGAATTGAGCTATAGCTGCATTCAGTTCCCGAACTTGTTGTTCGGAAGCCACGCCAGCCATATAAAGCTCGATGATCCCGGATGATATGAAGTCTTGTGAATTCACTTTTATAAATTGGTTGAATTAATGATTGTTCTTAATTGTTGAATTGCATTTCTCATTCTGGTTTTAACAGTTCCCAATGGCACATCCATTATTCTTGCAATTTCCTCCTGGGTACATCCCTTGTAATAGGCCAGGTCTATTAACTGTCGTTGTTCT
This sequence comes from Chitinophaga silvatica, assembly GCF_003419895.1. Lineage (GTDB taxonomy): Bacteria > Bacteroidota > Bacteroidia > Chitinophagales > Chitinophagaceae > Chitinophaga > Chitinophaga silvatica. Next base: position 304,721 of record NZ_QPMM01000012.1, read on the forward strand.
TTAGTTAGTCTTTCCAACACCTGAGAAAATCCTAGTTGGTCATTTATTGGCAGAACCGGTGTTGTTTCCTTGAGGGCATGCAAATCATCGGTATTATAAATTGTTTTTTGTTCTTGTTTGAAGGATTTAGATCTGAGAAGATCAATAGCGGTATTTCTGGCAACGTTGAGCATCCAGGTAAAGAGCCGGCCTTTTTGTTCGTTGTATGTATCGGCATTTCTCCAGATTTTAAGAAACACTTCCTGCAAAACATCATTGGCAGCAGCATTATCGTTTAATACTTTGCTGATCACTCCGAATAATGCGGGTGAGTAGAGATCATATATATAACTGAAGAGTTTCTCGTCACGTGCCAGTAGGCCATGAACGAGTTCAGTTTCGGTATATGTAACTGAAGATTCCAAATTAATTCTTGTAGAATTATTAACAGTTAGGTAAATGACAAACACACAGGCATGATGAGGTTAATCATGCGCATTCAGGATTACAAATACTCAATTTGTTGTGTGGTCTTTATGGTTGTTAACCTGGGGTATTGGGATAAAGCAATTTACATTTTTTCTTTATACTAAAAGAAATTATTGTGTTCGATGTCCGCTCATAATTATTTCTTCTTTAGCAGGAGGAGTGGTAGAACCTACTGTTTGTAAAGAAATGATAAAACTATCTGCATTTTTTATTTCTTTCATTTGTTGCCAAACCTTGGTCATATTAGCTCCGGTATTAAAAACACCGGCATCTTTAAAGGTTGAATTATGGATGGCCCATAAATGAAATTGTTTCCCATTTGGAGGTAACGGCATTAACTGTGCAAGTAAAAGCACGGCGTTGCTATGGTTATTCCACCCAATATCGATAGAACTACCCTCATAGTTGCTGGTACCTTCTAAATGAGTCAGTTTAAAATCAGGATCCTTTAAGCTGCTATTGGTATTGTTTGATGGGCTTTGATAAGCTGTTTGATTTTGTTGTTCTTTTTGTTCATCCAATTTTTCACGGGTAGCGATCAGCTCTTTATATCTGCCTTCATAATCATTTGAAGCATTAAAGAAAAAGAAGTTTAGCAAAACACTTCCCACCAGTACAATAATAATAGCAGCTGTAGCATACTTCCATTTCAGATCGGAAGAGGATTTGGATGCTGGTTTATGTATTATTGGTTTAGGTTTGATGGTATGATGATTGGAAGAAGGTAATTTATATTGTTGTTGACTGGTAGGATCAGAAAGGGAAGGTTTTGGTTGCAATTCCATAGAATTACCAGCAGCAGCTTCTTCTTCGTGAATGATGGCCAGTATTTTCTCTTTAATGACTGAGGGAGGAGTGATGGCGTAGAGTTGCACAAAGCGTTCCTTTTCCTGCTGCAAAGCACGAACTGCAGCACGGATATCGGGGTATTGCAAGGCAGCTATCTCTACTTCGATCTGCTCCTCTTCCGGGAGCATTCCAAATACGTAGCTTTCAAGAATGCCGGATGATATGTAATGTTGTACATCCACTAGTGAGGATTACACTTGTTTTAACAGCGTTCTTAATTGAATAATAGCATTGCGCATACGGGTTTTCACGGTGCCCAATGGTATTTCAAGGGACCTGGCTATTTCTTCCTGGGTATGCCCCTTGAAATATGCCATGTCAATAATAATTCGTTGATCCTTTTGCAAGCGCTCAATCACTTTAGATAGGCCCAGATGATCGACTGAAAGATGAACAGCTAGTTGAGGTTCGTACATCAGGGAAGCACTGTTTACATCAGTAACTTTCTGTTCTAATTTGTGATTTTTGGAACGGAGACTGTCTATTGCTGTATTCCGCGTGATATTGAGCATCCAGGTAAATAGCCGACCTTTAGAGGGGTCGTATCTGTCGATATTCCGCCAGATCTTTACGAATACTTCCTGTAGTACATCACCAGCGGCAGCTTCCTCTCCCAATACTTTCAGGGCAACACCATATAAAGCCGGGGAATAATGATCATACAGGTAGGTGAATACTTTTTCATCCCTGGTCGAAAGACCCTGAACCAATTCAACTTCAGTGTATGTTAAGGTTGCGCCCAAATTTGAGGATATGGATGTTAGCTTTAGCTTTGCAATACCAAAATAAAAGGTTTTCTTTACATTACAAAATTATTTCCTATTTGGGGAAGGTCATCTTGTAATCAACCCGAATCTTACCTTTAGTAATATCATCGAGTTTACTTTTCAGCATTCTCCTTTTTAATGGCTTTAAATAATCGATGAATAATTTACCATCGATATGGTCATATTCATGCAAAATTACTCTGGCAGTTACTCCTCTGAAAGTTTTTTCCTGTGGTTGAAAGTTCTCATCAACATATTTCAGTGTAACGGTTTCTGCCCTGTCTACATCTTCGCGGATTTTAGGAATACTTAAACAGCCTTCATTATAAGACCATTCCTTACCACCTGTTTCTACGATATGAGCATTGATAAAAACTTCCTTTACTCCTTCATCGCCAGGATATTCATCTTTCTCATCTTCTTCAAGATTATCGATGATTTGCTTGCTGTCTACAACAAACAAACGGATAGATTTATTGATCTGAGGTGCGGCAATACCTACACCATTGGAACCATACATTGTTTGCCACATATTGGCAATTAACTCTTTCAATCCAGGGTATTCGGGCGTTATATCTTCAGCTACACTCCTTAAAACCGGGTGCCCGTAAGCAACTATTGGCAAAATCATGTTCAAAATCTTATTTGATCTGCAAAGATAGACAATTTGAAAATAAGGCAAGTCATCAGATTTAGAGAAGCCTTAATTTATATGTGGTTTAAAATCAGATATTATGAATTATACTGAAGATATTCCTGTAATATAATGGTTGCGCTGATTTCATCTACCAGTCCTTTATTCTGACGATCCTTCTTCTTAAGTCCGCTATCAATCATGGTTTGGAAAGCCAGTTTACTGGTAAACCTTTCATCCATTTTAATAACCGGAATATCAGGGAAGTTTTTGCCCAGAATACGGATAGCTTCCTTTACCAGGGCGGTAGCGTCGGTAGCCTGGCCATCAAGGCCTTTGGGTTCTCCTATCACTATCTTCTCCACTACTTCTGAAGCAAAATATTTCTTGAGATAAGGAATGAGTTCATGCGTAGGAACTGTGGTTAATCCACTTGCAATTAATTTCATAGGGTCCGTAACTGCAAGACCAGTACGCTTTTTCCCATAATCTATTGCCAAAATGCGGCCCATAAAAATCTATCTAAAAAATCAGGAAAAAATCAACATATCAGCAATTGCAAAAACAGCAAATACTACACTCGCAATACCATTAGTGGTCATAAACATGATATTGATCCTGCTAAGATCATCTGGTTTTACCAACAGATGTTGTGAAATAAGCATTGCAACAAACACAATAGCGCCAATCCAGTAAATCCAGTGAAAATGTCCTAAAAGGCCAATTGTGATGACTAATGCAGCTGCAATAACATGCAAAAATTCAGAGAAACGTAAAGCACCGGATAATCCCAGCCAGGCCGGAATAGAATTCAACTGTTGTGATTTGTCGAAATCTTCATCCTGTAATGAGTATATAATATCGAACCCTGAAACCCAGCATAATACAAGGCAGGAAACCAATACCGGCAATACTGCAAATTCGCCTGTTACAGCCAGATAAGCGCCAATCGGGGCAAGTGACAACCCTACTCCAAGCACCATATGGCAAAGTGCAGTAAATCGTTTGGTATAGCTATATCCCAATACAACAGCCAATGCAACTGGTGATAAGAAAAAGCAGATCCTGTTTATAAACCAGGTAGTAGCGATAAAGAGCAGTACATTGGCAATTATAAAGTAACCTGCATTTTTGCTGGAGATAATCCCGGCAGGGATCTCTCTTTTAGCGGTACGGGGGTTTAATTTATCTATATCCACATCTAACCAACGGTTAAAGGCCATTGCAGCACTTCGGGCAAAGATCATACACAGGACAACCAGTCCGAAAGTGAGCCAGGAGAAACTACCTTCTCCCTTTGTTACAGCCATGAAAAAGCCAATCAACGCAAATGGCATTGCGAAAATGGTATGGCTGAATTTTACAAGTGATAAATACTTATTAACCGTTGAAATCATATTTTAGTCCTTTAAGCCTCTTAGTTTTACAAAGATATCCCAAACTACAATACCAGTGGTCACCGAAATGTTCAGAGAATGTTTCATACCCAGCTGAGGAATTTCAATACAGCCATCTACCAATTGCATTACCGCAGCATCTACCCCAGTTACCTCATTACCAAAAACCAGTGCCAGCGGCTTATCGGCAGGTGGCTGGTAAATATCCAGCTTCTGGCTGTTTACTGCCTGCTCAATGGCCATTACATGATAACCGGCTTTTTTTAATTCTTCAACTGCGCTTACAGTAGTATCAAAGTATTGCCAATCAACCGTTTCTGTAGCACCCAATGCCGTTTTATTAATATCCCTGTGCGGAGGCACCGGAGTATACCCGCATAAAATAATGCCCTGAACAAGAAAGGCATCGGCAGTTCTGAACACCGATCCCACATTGTGCATGCTACGTATATTATCCAATACCAATACAATTGGCGTCTTATCTGCGGCTTTGAATTCTTCGACCGTTTTACGGCCAAGTTCATCCATACTTAATTTTCTCATCTGGCTGCAAAGATAATAGGATGAGCTGAGTTTTATATATTTGCGGAATGGCAAAAAGTAAATCGGAAGAAACTCCGCTTATGCTCCAACATAAGGCGATTAAAGACAGGTACCCAGATGCTGTATTATTGTTCCGCGTTGGCGATTTTTACGAAACATTCAATGAAGATGCAGTTATTGCTGCCCGGGTGCTGGGAATTGTGCTAACCAAAAGAGCGAATGGATCTGCATCGTATGTAGATCTCGCCGGATTTCCTCACCATGCTTTAGATACCTATCTTCATAAACTGGTAAAAGCAGGGCACAGAGTGGCTGTATGCGACCAATTGGAAGATCCTAAAACTGTAAAGGGAATAGTAAAACGTGGAGTTACTGAAATGGTAACACCAGGTGTTGCCATTAACGATAAGCTACTCGAAAATGCCAGCAACAACTTCTTAGGTGCCATTCACTTTGGCACCGATACCACCGGTGTTTCCTTCCTGGATATTTCCACCGGAGAATTCTTCGTTGCAGAAGGCAATATGGAATATGTGGATAAACTCCTGCAAAGCTTTAAGCCTGCAGAAGTAGTATTTGCTAAACCTCATCAGAAACACTTCAAAGCTACCTTTGGCAATCGTTTCTATACCTACACCATGGATGAGTGGATTTTTACCACCACCTATGCAGAAGAAACACTGCTAAAACATTTTCAAACCCACTCCCTTAAAGGATATGGAGTAGAAGGACTACCGGCAGCCATCATAGCAGCAGGAGCCACACTACATTACCTTAAAGATACTGAGCACCCTAACCTTCAGCATATCACCAGGATTCAACGAATCAATCAGGAAGATTTTCTGTGGATGGACCGCTTTACCATCCGGAACCTGGAACTACTCAACAGCAGCGTTGAAAACGGTCATACACTGCTAAAAGTGCTCGATAATACTGTTACCCCTATGGGTGGCAGATTACTGAAACGCTGGATGGCCTTCCCTTTAAGAAATATTGATGCCATCAACGAACGATTGGATACTGTTGAATATTTCATAAAGGAAACCGGTCTTACCCATGAATTGGTGCATTTACTTAAACAATGCGGCGATCTGGAAAGATTAGTTTCTAAAATTCCGCTTCGTAAGATCAATCCGCGTGAAGTGGTGCAGCTGGCCCGTTCCCTGCAACAGGTGGAAGCAATAAAGAAAGCCCTTGCAGGCACCAACAGCAACTACTTGCTACGATTAAACGAAAAACTGAATCCATGTACTCCGATCCTGGATCGTATCCTGAAAGAAGTAGTAGAGAATCCACCGGTTTTGGTAGCCAAGGGAGGCGTTATTCAGGATGGTGTGGATGCCGACCTTGATGAGCTACGCAATATTGCCACCAAAGGAAAAGACTATCTGCTCCAGATTCAGCAAAAAGAATCGGAAGCAACGGGTATCCCTTCTCTGAAAATAGCTTTCAATAACGTTTTCGGATATTACCTGGAAGTAACCAATACCCATAAGAATAAAGTTCCTGAAGGTTGGATCAGAAAACAAACCTTAGCTAATGCCGAAAGATATATTACTCCTGAGCTGAAAGAATATGAAGAGAAAATAACCGGAGCTGAAGATAAAATACAGGTTATTGAAACCAGATTGTTTGAAGAGCTGGTACAAGCTCTGCAGGAATATATTCAGCCTGTTCAGCAGGATGCACAGGTATTGGCAAGAATCGACTGCCTGTTGTGTTTTGCCTATAATGCTACTCAATATAAATATCGTCGTCCTGTTATCAATGATGGTTTTGATCTGGTGATTAAAGAAGGCAGGCATCCTGTCATTGAGCGGGGATTATTGCCAGGAGAGAGTTATGTATCCAACGACTTACTCCTCGATAAAACGGAGCAGCAGATAATTATTCTTACGGGTCCGAATATGAGTGGTAAGTCTGCCCTTCTGAGGCAAACAGCGCTTATTACGTTAATGGCCCATATGGGTAGCTTTGTACCGGCCACCAGCGCTGAGATTGGGCTTACAGACAAGATCTTTACCCGTGTAGGCGCCTCCGATAACCTGAGTGGTGGGGAATCTACTTTCATGGTGGAAATGAATGAAACTGCCAGTATTATCAACAGTATTACTCCACGTAGCCTGGTGATTTTAGATGAGATTGGAAGGGGTACCAGTACCTATGATGGTATTTCCATTGCCTGGAGTATTGTTGAGTACCTGCACGACATGACGGAGCACAGGCCTAAAACGCTGTTTGCTACGCACTATCATGAGCTTAATGAATTAGAGAATACGCATGGCAGAGTAAAGAACTTCCATATAACCAATATGGAGTCCGGCAATAAAATTATTTTCCTGCGTAAACTGGCACCAGGTGGCAGCAGACATAGTTTTGGTATTCACGTAGCTCGTATGGCAGGTATGCCACCGGAACTGATCAACAGAGCTAATGAAGTGCTGGCCCAATTGGAAGAAAAACATATTGAAGCACCGTTGCAGGAAAATGTTAAACGTATAAGTACTCCCAGCCAGCAATTGCAGCTGAATATTTTTGATGCGCATACAGATACTTTCCAACAGATCAGATCAAAGCTCGAACATATAGATATCAACAGGCTTACGCCGGTTGAGGCACTGCTTAAGCTGAGCGAGATTAAGACGATTCTGGGGTAGCTCGCGTTGCTCGCGGATATTGCTCGCAGAGAGGCATAAGATTAATATTAAGTTGTTTAAGATTTATTTAAGATAAAAAGGATCGAAGCGGATACTTTTAAGAATTACTATAAGGTTCAAGAAAACCAATTTTAGTTCTTAAAAGTATCCGCTTCGATCCTTTTTATCTTAATATTAATCTTACGCCTCTCTGCGAGCAATATCCGCGAGCAACGCGAGCTACCCTCTTTTCGAGGAATCGCGGACCACCAGTTCGGGTTCCAGTACAATTTGAGTGAGTGGAGTACCCGGGCGGTTCAGTTCTTTCATGAGAATATCTACAATATTTTCACCTATAGCCTGTAAAGGTTGTGATACACAGGTGATAGACGGACTATGCAGTCGGAAGAGGTCATGATCATCAAATCCGACAACTCCTATTTCCTTGCCTATTTTCCAGTTAAGCGCGCGAATACTTTCAATACCAGAAATACCGAGGTAGTTGGTAGCGAAGAAAACGGCGTCTATATCTTTTACTGAGAGTAGGAATGATTTGATTTCCTGAATGAAATTTTCTCTGTCGAGATCGAAGGGTAAGCGTTTGACCAGTGATTTATTAAAAGGGATTTTATGGTCTTTCAGTGCGGCCGTAAACCCGTTTAATCTGTCTTTCATCTGTGTTTGATCAGATGCGATGGTAACGATAGCTATTTTTTTATATCCCTGTTCGATCAGGTGAGTAGTTGCATCGTAAGCCCCTTTGAAGTTATCCAACACTACGTAATGACTTTCGAGATGCGGGAAGTAGCGGTCCATCAGTACGATGGGTTTACCGGCTTCACCGAGCAGTTCTATTTCTTTATCGAGGTTTTTGGTTGGAGTGATGATATAGCCGTCGACCTGCCGGTATTTTAATACTTCGAGGAGGCCTTTGGCTTTATCGGTATTATCTTCGGTGCTTCCGTAGAGTACTTTATAGTGATGTTTATCTGCTTCGTCTTCCACTACTTTAGCGAGGGTTGCGAAGAAGTTGTTGGCGATATCTTCGACGATAAGGCCGATTGTTTTGGTTTTACCGGTTCTTAAACCGCGTGCCAATTGGTTTGGCTTGTATTTTAAGCGCTCAGCAATTTTGATGATGCGCTTACTTACTTGCTCACTGATTCGTTTTTCTTTTGCTTTTCCATTTAATACAAAAGAGACAGTAGTCGGAGATACTCCGGCCTGTTTTGCAATATCTTTAATTGAGATCCCTTTCATAAGAAAATGCTACATCGATTTAGCCCGGCCTAAATTACAAAATGAAGTTGAAAATTACGTTGTTGGCGGAATTATTCCAAAATCCTTTAATTAATTGTCGTTTATCACATTTAAAGGGGATTTTAGGTATATTGATATTTTTTTAACCAATTTTTAATAAATTGGCGACTATCATAGGACAAATCTCAATACATACCACCTGCCGACGAAGAGGTTACTCGTGCCAATAAACGGATATGGTAATAAAGTATAGGACTGTCAGTAATTGGAGCTTAAATTAATACATGAATGAAACCCATCCTGATTAAAGTGGGAGCTTTTGCGGATAACCAGATCACCATTATAGAGAGGTGTGATCCTTATTTCAATACCCCTTTTCATTTTCATCCCGAGTGTGAACTGGTATATGTAACGGAAAGCAATGGAAAAAGAATTGTAGGCGATAGCATAGAGAGTTTTGAGGAAGGCGATATGGTTTTTCTCGGGCCCAATATTCCACACGTTTGGTATAATGAAGAGGAGTATTATAAAAATGATGATAGTCTAAAAGCCAGATCTGTAGTTATTTATTTCCCTAAAGACATTTTTGGGGATAAATTTTATGGTTTACCTGAAACAAAGGCGCTTAGCGAACTTTTTCACCGTGCCCAACGAGGCATGAAAATAACCGGTGCTACTCATGCCTATTTGAAGGAAGAGATTATGTCGCTCCCTAAAAAGGAGGGATTGGACCGAATCATTTCTTTATTGTCGATCTTAAAAGTGCTTTCGGAGACACGTGACTGTTATTATCTTGCCAGCACGGGCTATTCGCATGCCTTTAATATAAAAGACAATCATAAGATTGATGAAGTGTTTAAATACGTAATGAACAATTTCTCAAAGGAAATATCCTTACAGGATGTAGCAAGTATTACCAATTTATCGCCACAATCGTTTTGCCGGTTTTTTAAAAATCGAACTAAAAAGTCTTTTGTCCAATTTCTCAATGAAGTAAGAATAGGTCATGCCTGTAAAAGGTTGACGGAAGAAGACTGGTCGATTGCCGAAATTGCCTATTCATGCGGATTTAAAAATCTCTCAAATTTTAACCGCTTCTTTAAAGAAATCGTAGGAAAAACTCCAAAAGAATATAAAAATGAATTGAGATTGAAAGAAGCATAAAAAATCAACTTATCCGGTTATTGATTTATTTTAAAAAGTCGTAACCGGATAATAAAATATCGAAATTTTCTTCTTACATTCATTTCAGTAATTATCAACCAAAAAACGCTTAATTACTTCTGTAATTCGATGTACAGCAGTCATTCCGATAACCAATTAGTATCGCTGCTTAAAAGCGATGATATTGCTGCCTTCAATGCCATCTACGACCGGTACAGCAAGATGCTGTTTATTTTTATCCATAGTAAACTGGATTCCACGGAGATGAGTAAAGATGTGCTGCAGGAGATTTTTATTTCGGTTTGGGAGAAACGTCAGACCCTTATACTGAAAGAATCTCTCAAGGCCTATTTATATCAGGCCGCCCGACATAAGATTATAGACATCTACCGGAAAAACACAACTTACCGTAAATATTTACTTCAACTGATAGAGCATTTCGATGAGCAACCTCACTCGATCACTGAAACAGTTGATACTAAAGCTCGTACACAGGACTTGTTTGAAGCCATCAATCATCTGCCCGAGCGGATGAAAGAAATTTTTATGCTTAGCCGCGTAGAACACCTGACGGTTGAACAAATTTCTACTCATCTTGGCTTATCGCAACAAACAGTTAAGAACCAGATTACCAAAGCTTTAAAAATATTACGATCGAATTATGCCCAACACTAAGCTTATCTAGTTAGTAAGCCAACAAAAAATTCCAGGTTGTTAATAGTACCTGGTACACTTTTTTACGACATCTTATCAATTAAACGCCAGAATAGGTGGACACAGAACAGATAAAAATATTGCTGGAGCGCTATAATCAGGGGAATTGTTCACCAGAGGAGGCAGCTATTGTAGACCAATGGTTTGATAATATCAGTAAACATCAAACCACTAAGCTACATGAGAAGACCTTGGATAATGAACTGACCAACTTAAAGCTGGCCATTAATCAACATATTGCCCCTGCTGCTCAAAAGGCTAAAGTCAGAACACTACGCTACTGGTGGTATGCCGCAGCAGCCGTAGCTATTGGCGCCATTGGCATTGTGTATATGAACCAGCATAGTAAATCTGCCGGTACCACTACTACTATTATTGCAGATAATGCAACAGGTACCAAACGCGTTGTGAAAGATGGATTTGTAGAACTAACCGTTGCAAAAGCGCATACCGAACAAGTGACCCTGGAAGATGGCAGCACCGTTACCCTTAACGCAAACAGTAAACTACGATACCCTGAACATTTTGATAACAGAAGCCGCACAATTTATCTGGAAGAAGGAGAAGCATTCTTTGATGTAGCAACAGATCAAAGCCGGCAGTTTACCGTTCTCGCAGATAATATTTCAACTACAGCATTAGGTACCTCCTTTAATATCCGAGCCTATTCACGTGAAAATAAGGTAACCGTTGCCTTGATCAGCGGTAAAGTAAAAGTAGATCAGCTCAACAAACAAAATTCACTTATCCTATTACCCAGCGAACAAATCAGCTATGATCGTTTATCCCTTAATCTTGTAAAAACTGTGGTAGTAAAACCAACAGAGATTACAGCATGGAAACAAGGTTACCTGATCTTCAAAGATGCCCCTTACAATGAGGTGGTAACCGGCCTGGAAAACCGTTTTGGCGTTACTGTTGTCAATAACAGCGATACCAGAGAATGGAATTACAACGGCTCATTTAAAAATGAATCAATCAAAGATGTAATGGACGTTATTTGCCAGATCAAATCACTTTCGTATACCATTAAAAACGATACAGTCTATTTGCAAAATAAAAACTAGTCAATATGCGGTTAAAGCCATGCCCCATGAAATGGTTTGTATCCGTGGGGCTAATGCTGACGCTACTGCTGGCGGGGAGCCTGAACACAACGACTAGTGCTATCACGCAAACACCCGATTCACCAATAGTAGTCGTCACAATCCAGGTTAAAAATAAAAACCTGGAAGATGTAATCTCAGAAATTTCGGCAAAAACAGGGCTAAGCTTTCATTACGACAAATCAGATATTAACCTGAAGAAAAAAATAACGTTAAACTGTATTAAAACACCCATAGAAGATGTATTAACGTTAATATCCGAACAGTCAGGATTAAAGTTTACCCGCCACGACAACAAAATCATAATAGGCACAGCAAGTGTTGCTTCTATCTCACAAACTGTTGACCTATTAAATCATGTATCACTGGAAAGAGAAATCAGAGGATACGTACGCGATAATAAAGGCACGCCGATTCCAGGAGTTACAATACTTATCAAACACACAAATAAAGGAACCCAATCGAATGCAGATGCGGCCTTCTCCCTGAAGGCCAGCACCGGTGACATCCTTGTTTTCAGTGCCATCGGATTTATTACCCGTGAAATACAGGTAGGAATCGATAATGAACTGAATATTAAACTACAGGAAAATATTAAAGCATTGAACGAACTGGTAGTTACTGCCCTGGGTATTCAGAAGAAAGCCCGGGAACTCCCCTATGCTACCCAACAGCTGGATGGAGATGATCTCCAACTCGTAAAAGATGCCAATATCATGAACTCACTGGCCGGCAAAACTGCCGGTGCAACCATTACCCGCAGCGCTTCCGGCCTCGGTGGCTCTGTAAGGGTTATACTTCGTGGTAATAAATCTACCCGCGAAAATCAACCTCTCTATATCGTAGATGGTATTCCGTACGTTAATAACTCCCCTTCCCAACCATCTGATGTATGGGGCCAATCGCACAACATCATCGGAGCAGGAGGAAGAGACGGAGGTGATGGTATCTCCAATATCAATCCCGATGATATTGAAAGTATCAGCATCATGAAAGGTGCGTCTGCCGCCGCTTTATATGGTAGCCAGGCTGCCAACGGAGTTATACTCATCACTACCAAAAAAGGGAAACCGGGCAGAAGTAAAATCGACGTATCATCAGATTTTACTCAGGAACACCCCAGTCTCCTGCCTAAACTTCAATACAGGTACGGACAAACAGAAGCTCCGGGTTTAGATAAAGTAGGCATACCACAACCCGGCTCATTAGGCAGCTGGGGCCAACCGGTAAATGTACCCGACCATGTTAAAAATTTCTATCATAACGGTAATACCTATCTGAATTCAATCGCTTTCAGCGGTGGAAATGAAATAGCTCAAAGCTATTTCTCCTACGCCAATACCAACAGCAATGGAATATTACCCACCAGTAAATTCAACAGGCATACCGTAAACGTCCGGGAAACATTAAAACTCCTGAACGATAAACTGGTGATGGATGCCAATGCAACCTTTACTGCCCAAACTACCATAAATAGATTATCGTCGGGCCTTTATTACAGCCCTATTTCCGGTTTGTATACATTTCCAAGGGGGCAGGACTTCGAATACTACAAAACCAATTTCGAATACTTCGATTCCGATAGAAATCTCTACCTCCAAAACTGGTGGAATATCAGGAACGATAAAAGATGGATAGGCCAGGATGATCAGCAAAATCCGATGTGGGCTTTACTTAGAAACAGAAGACTGGATTCGCGCTACCGTGGCCTGGCAACCTTGTCGCTAACCTATCAGCTTACCGACTGGCTTAGCGTTAAAGGGCGGGCCAACTTCGATAAATCACTGGATCAATACGAACTGGAAGCATATGCCGGCACACAGGTAGTATTAGCCGGCACTAATGGCAGGTATACCCTGGAAAAAGAATTCAATACACAGCTGTATGCAGACCTGATGCTGAATGCCAGTCATCAGCTCAATAGCTGGTTACATCTGGCAGGTAATATTGGCGCCAGTATTACGGATACCAAAGCGCACGAGAGAACATTTAATGGTTCTAATCCAAATGCCGATCCGGGTTTAATTTATCCTAACAAATTTTCTGTCACCAACATTCTCAACACTGCAATGGATGCACAACATAGTGTGGATCAAAAACAATTGCAGGCATTATTCGGTAATGTGCAGGCCGGATTCAAAAACTTCCTATACCTCGATCTTACAGGACGCAACGACTGGTCGAGCACCTTCGCTTATACCAACACCCTGAAAAAAGGATATTTCTATTACTCAGCAGGGTTGTCGGCCATCTGGAATCAGCTTTGGAAATTACCAACAGCTATTGATATGCTACGCACACGCGTTTCCTATGCCAAAGTAGGAAACGATATTGCCAGCTATTCTTCCCACCCCTCCCCTTTTACCTTACAAACTATAGCCGGGGTAACAAGAGTAGTGCTGAATCAGAAAATACTCTATCCCGGTATGAGACTGGAACCAGAAGATAACAGATCTTTTGAGGCAGGAATAGAAACCCATTTGCTTAAAAACCGCCTGGCTTTAGATGTGACTTACTATAAAAACAATAATTACAAACAATACATGGAGGTACCGGCTCCATTAGGTAATAAGAATACTACCTACTATCTGAATATGGGTAATATACAGAACCAGGGTTGGGAAGCCACTTTAACGGTAACCCCTGTACGAAATATGGCGGTATCGTGGATCAGTACTATCAATTTTGCTACCAATAAAAACAAAGTTATTTCCTTATCCAATTCAAGCATTGTAGCAGCAGATACCAGTAATATGTTTGTGCTCACAGACTTTGGAGTGAATATGTTTGGTTCCTTTATTATGGAAGGCGGATCATGGGGAGATATTTACTCTAACAAGGAATTGGTTCAAAACAGCAAAGGAGAATACATTGTTGATGGAACCGGACATCTGCAAACCAGGAATGCATTTAAAAAAGTAGGTAACCCTAATCCTGATTTTACTATAGGATGGAATAATTCATTTGATTATAAAAATATCAATCTTAGTTTTTTAATTGATGGAAGATTTGGCGGTAAAGTAATGAGTGTTACCCAGGCAGTACTGGACTGGTATGGAGTTAGCGAAGAAAGTGCCAGGGCCAGGGATAACGGAGGAGTGTTAATTCCGGCAGTTATGGCAAATGGCACTCCGTACAATGGCAAAGTAGATGCACAAACTTATTATACTACCATTGGTGGCAGGGCAGGTATTGGGGAAATGTATATGTATGATGCTACTAATATTCGTTTGAGAGAATTAAGTCTTAGCTATAGAATTCCATTAAAATGGAAATGGATGAGAAATATGCGGGTTGGAGTTATTGGGAAGAATTTATGTTTCTTCAGAATACATGCACCATTTGATCCGGAAGTATCTATGGGCACAGGAAATGGATTACAGGGCGTGGATGTATTCGGATTGCCACCGGTTAGAAGTATTGGAATTAACCTGCGTTTAGGCATTTAAAAATACTGATATGAAGAGAAGGAACGTTATCACCATATTTGCCTTATTGGTTATAGTGCTAACAAGTGCTTGCACGAAGAGATTTGCCGACATCAATAAGAACCCGTACGACTTTGATGAAGATGAATTAACCGCAGATTACAGATTATTGGGAGAACCATTATCGCAGGCCTTATTAAATCTGCTTATCTATAATGATCCACCTACCGCGCAGCTTCAACAGAATCTGAATGCCGATATTTTCAGTGGTTACATGATGAGCCCTACTCCCTTTGAAGGAAACATCAACAACACCAATTACGGACTACTTTACTACTGGAATAATAAACCCTGGTTAATTGCATATAGCAATGTGATGAAGAACTGTGATTTTACACAGATGAAATCCAAAGATTCGTATTCCGATTTTTATGCATGGGCACAGATAATAAAAGTAGAAGCCATGCATAGGGTGAGTGATATTTACGGACCTATTATTTACACAAAGTATGGAAAGTTGAATGACGAGATGGGAATTGATTATGATGATCAGAAAACAGCTTATTATGCATTTTTTGATGATCTGAGAGAAGCTATTGATACTTTAACCAGGTATGTGAATAATAATAGTTTATCTAAATTCACTGCCTTCGATCTGGTATATAGAGGGGATTACAGACAGTGGGTTAAATTCGCCAATACTCTGCGTTTAAGACTGGCTATACGAATTTCGGGGATAGACAAACCCAAAGCCAAAGCAGAAGGAGAAGCAGCATTAAAACATCCTTTTGGTTTGTTGATGGAACCGGAGGATAATTTTGCGGTAAACATTACGCCGGTTACGCATCCGTTAAATATAATGTGTTATACCTGGGCCGATCTGAGAATGAGCGCTCCTATGGAATCGATACTTACAGGATATGAAGATCCGCGGCTTTCGAGTTATTTTCTACCAACAGAAGCAGGCACTTATATCTATCATGGAATTCGTAATGGAATTAAAATTTCTGCGAAGGAAGAATATAGCGGGTTTTCATCTCTCACCAGATTAAGCAGTAATATTTTATTCATGACAGCCGCAGAAGCATGGTTTTTAAAAGCAGAAGCAGCATTACTGGGATGGGAGAATGCAGGAATACCCAAAGAGGATTATGAGCGTGGAATACGCAGTTCTTTTAAGCAATACAATTTACCCAATATAGGATCATATTTGGTAAACAGTACAAGCAAACCTAATCCGTATGTTGATCCACAAAACCAGGATAACAATGTGAAGCCAGGTGACCCCAATCTTAGTACCATTACCATAGCCTGGGATGAATCGGATACACCGGAACGTAAACTGGAAAGAATTATTACACAGAAATGGATTGCAATGTTTCCGGAAGGACAGGAAGCATGGAGTGAATTCAGAAGAACAGGTTATCCTAAATTATTTCCGGTGGTAATTAATAATAGTAACAATACCATTTCAACCAATAAATTCATCCGACGCCTGCCTATGCCTCAGATAGAGGAAATAACCAACCCCAAGGCACTTGAGAGAGCAAGAAAAATGCTGAATGGACCCGATACCGGTGGCACACCACTGTGGTGGGATATCAGGTAAAAATATCTTCCGAAAAAAAATTTAATATTTTTTTCACTTTCGATAGTACTACTTAAATAATCGTACGACTTCTTTCCTGGTAGCGCGATTGATATGTCTGTTATGCACGGCCTGTAATCTTATCGTTACAATAAATAATTTCATGTAAGGAAAACAAAAAATACCATTAACATTTAACGAACCCGAATTTAAAAACATTGCAATAGCGATGCGGGTATTCTATGCCTTAAACATTACATAAAACCCATAAAAAATTACCTCCAAAGGATGGCGTAAGCTATGCTAATGGAAAAATATTGCTAAAAACATTATGATCATCAACATAAAAAAAATTAAAACAATCCCATTTATTAACCAAAAACAGGCAAGTATGAAAAAAAACCTACGCCTTATGAAAGTGTGTGCTGTGACAGGTCTTGCGCTCACTTCCATATTAGCAGATAACGCGTATGTGAAGGCTGCCGGCTATAGTTATACGCCCGCAACTTCATTCCGTAGTATTTTACAGGAGAAGGAAATCAGCGGTACTGTAAAAGATTCAAAAGGTGCTGCATTACCTGGAGTTTCTGTACAAATTAAAGGTACTACAAAAGGTGCTAAAACCGATGGCAACGGGCAATATCAACTTAATGCCAAACAAGGAGATATCCTGATTTTTAGCTCTGTAGGATTCGACTCAAAAGAGGTAGCAGTTGGCAGCAGTGCAAGCCTCAACATACAACTAACAGAAAGTGTAAGAGGTTTGAATGAATTGGTTGTAACAGCATTGGGTGTGAAAAAACCAGCCAAGTCATTAACATATTCTACACAACGTTTGGGCAGTGAGGAACTTACTACTGTTAAAGATGCAAACGTAATGAACTCTCTGAATGGTAAAGCCGCCGGTCTTACTATCAACAGAAGTACTTCTGGTGTTGGTGGTTCTGTAAAGGTTGTATTACGTGGTAATAAATCTGCACAGGGTTCTAACCAGCCACTTTATGTAATAGATGGTATACCAATGACCAACTATTCGACTCAGCAACCCAACAGTACCTGGGGTGGTAATGGTACTATCGATTTTATGCCGGGTCGTGACGGTGGTGATGGTATCTCCAACCTCAACCCAGACGATATCGAAAGTGTATCAGTATTAAGAGGTGCATCTGCATCTGCACTATATGGTAGCCAGGCTGCCAACGGTGTAATCATGATCACTACTAAAAAAGGTAAATCCGGTACTTCCAAAGTAGAATTCTCCAGTGGTTATACCATGGATAAAGTTACTTACACTCCCAAGTTCCAGAATTCATACGGAACAAGTAAAGATGCTGCCACACAAAGCTGGGGCGACGCTATCAGCGGAGCTAATGACTATACCAAAGATTTCTTTAAAACAGGAAATACCTGGATCAACTCCGTTAACTTCTCCGGAGGCAATGATAAAGCACAAACCTTTATCTCCTATGCCAACACTCACTCTAACGGTGTAATGCCAGGTAACAAACTAAACAGACATAACGTTACCTTCCGTGAAACAGCTAAGTTCTTCAACGATAAACTGACCATGGATGGTAACCTCAGTGTTATTTCACAGAACATTGATAACGGTGTTGTGAGCGGTTTGTACTTCAATCCTTTAACTGGTCTTTATTTATTCCCAAGAGGAGCAGATCTGTTGAAATATAAAAATCAATATGGCCTCTTCGACCAGACCAGACAAATTGAATTACAGAACTGGCCTTTCAACGAAGACGTTCAACAAAATCCATGGTGGGTCGTAAACAGAAATACCAGCCAGGCAAAACGTAACAGAACATTAGGTAGCATCACTGCTAAATATGATATCACCGATTGGTTATACTTACAGGCTCGTGGAAACATGGATCGTACCAACGACAAATACGACGGCCAAATGTATGCAGGTACAAACGGCGTACTTGCAGGACCTAACGGAAGATACATTACCAGCGATCTTACTACCACCCAATATTATGGCGACGTGATGCTGAACTTAAACAAAACATTCAACAACATTAAATTGAATGCATTGGTTGGTAGCAGTATCAATGATGTTCGTACAGAAGGGATGACCGCAGATTCCTATAACGGAGATTTATATGTTGCCAACTTCTTTACGTTGCAAAATATGACAACAGGAAGTGCAATTACCACAGTTCCTAATAACCATAGCCAGTTACAAGCAGTATTTGCCAATGCAAACCTCTCGTATAAAGACATGGTATACCTGGATCTCTCCGGCCGTAACGACTGGTCATCCAATCTTTCCTATACTCCAAACTTCTCTTACTTCTACCCTGCAGTTGGTTTGTCGTTCTTACTGCATCAGATGTTTAACCTGCCATCAGCAATCAATTACGCCAAAGTGCGTGGTTCCTATGCCGTAGTAGGTAACTCTGTGCCTCCATATGTAACTAACCCCAGAAGCAGACTTGGTACAGTTGGTGGAACATTTGCATTTAACACAATTGCACCATTCGACAAACTGAAACCAGAAAAAACCAAATCACTGGAAATTGGTACAGAATGGCGTTTCCTGCAAGACAGACTTACTTTCGATTTCACATACTATAAGACAAATACAATTAACCAATACTTCCAGATTGCAGTACCGCCAGGCACAGGTTACAGCTTCCGCTATATCAATGCCGGTAACATTCAGAACACTGGTCTGGAAATTATGTTAGGTTTCAATGTGATCAAAACTTCCAACTTTAAGTGGACAACCAACTTAAACTATTCTCATAACAAGAATACAGTATTGGAATTGGCCGAAAACATTGATCAGTTCATCCTTACCCCAACCAACTCTAACACCTTCGCATCTATTATCGCTAAAGGCGGTTCATACGGCGATATCTTCGCTAAAGCCCTGGTACGTGATGCCAGCGGCAGAATCAAAATTGGTGACGATGGTAAGCCACAGGTAACTTCAGATGTGGTATTCGCAGGTAATCCTAATCCAAAATGGCAAGGTGGATGGAGCAATACTTTCAACTACAAAGATTTCACTCTGGGCTTCCTGGTTGATGGAAAATTTGGTGGCAAAGTATTGTCAATGACTGAAGCAGTAATGGATAAATACGGAGTATCAGCAAGAACCGGTGAAGCACGTAAGAACGGAGGAGTGGTAATTAACGGTATCACTGATGATAATAAAGAAGTAAACAAAATAGACGCAGCAACCTGGTACGGAGTATTAGGAGGCCGTGACGGTGTAAGTGGCGAATATCTCTATGATGCAACAACCGTAAGATTGCGCGAGCTGTCATTAGGCTATTCTATTCCTTCTAAAGCTCTGGGCAAAGGAGTAGTTAAGAGTCTTCGTCTTTCTCTCATTGGTAGAAACCTTTGGTATATCTCTAAAAAAGCACCATTCGATCCGGAATTGGCAATGTCGACCGGCAACGGTTTATCAGGTGTTGATGTATTTGGCTTACCAGCTACCCGCAGCTATGGTCTGAGCCTGAATGTTGGTTTCTAATGATGTCTTTACCTTAAAATCAAAGCAGATGAAAAAGATCAAAATAAAACTATATAAACCACTTGCAGGCCTGGCCCTGTTGGGAATGTTAGGCACGCAATCTTGTACTAAAAACTTCGAGAAATATAATTCAGATAATACAGGATTAAGTGATGAAGCCTTAAAGCCCGACTTTAACTTTATCGGAGGATTTTTTCCACAGATCCAATCTTCCATCTATTTTAACTTCAACAACACAACAGGAGATTTTCAGTTACAGCAAAACCTGATGGGGGATGTATACTCCGGTTATTTATGCCCGCCGAATAACTTCCGTGGTAACATCAATAACATGACATACAGCCTGGTGGATGGCTGGAATGCGAGTGCCTTTAACCTGGCATACAACAACGTAATGGCTCCTATTTTCGAAATCAAACGCAGAGGCGCCGAAACCATTGCACCAGAGTTCTGGGCCATAGCACTGATCCTCAAAGTAGAAGCTATGCACCGCGTTACAGATATCTACGGACCTATTCCTTATAGCTCCTACGGTTCTGGTGGTACTACCTCGGCTTACGATTCTCAGGAAGCAGTGTATACCCAATTCTTTAAAGAACTGGAATCTGCAAGAAAAACCCTGAGCGATTATGTTGCTGCTCACCCGGGTGTTTCTCTCTTCAGTAAGTTTGACATGGTTTACGGAGGTGATTATAAACAATGGATCAAATTTGCCAACTCTTTACGTTTACGTTTGGCTATGCGCATTTACAGAGCAGATCCGGCTAAATCAAAAACTGAAGCTGAAGCAGCAATGAACCCTAATAACGGTGGATTACTTGAAACCAACAAAGACAATGTTCAGGTATCAGGATTTGGTCTGAAGCACCCGCTTTACACCATTATTACAGCCTGGACCGACAATGCCATGAATGCTTCTATGGAATCTATTCTGGTAGGTTACAATGATCCTCGATTACCAAAGTACTTCGATCACTCTACCAAATACCCTGGTACCTATAAAGGTATTCGTATCGGTAGTCTGGTGACTGCAAAACCTGGATATTCCGGTTATTCAATTCCAGCGAATACAGAAACCAAAACTTTCCGTAACAATACCCCGATTCAGCTTATGACTTCAGCAGAAATCTATTTCCTGCGTGCAGAAGCTGCGTTAAGAGGATATGCGAATGCTGGTGGAACAGTACAGGAACTTTATGAAAAAGGAGTATCCACCTCTTTAAACCAATGGGATGCTACTACCGCTGCCATCAGTGCTTACCTGGCAGATAATACCAGTAAGCCTATTGCATACGTAGATCCTCAGAATGCAAATAATAACAGCCCGGCTCTTTGTACCATCACTATTAAGTGGGATGACGGAGATGCGTTCGATAAAAAGCTGGAAAGGATAATCACCCAGAAATGGATTTCAGGATTTCCTGAAGGCCAGGAAGCATGGTCTGAGTTCCGCAGAACCGGATATCCTAAGTTGTTTCCTGTAGTGAACAACTATAGCAACAATACTATTGATAGCAAGATCCAAATCAGGAGAATACCATTCCCATCAACCGAGTATACTTCTAATAAAGCAGAAGTTGAAAAAGCGGTGCTGATGCTGGATGGACAGAAGGACTTAGGTGGTACCCGCCTATGGTGGGATAGACCATGAAAACGCACTTATTTTGAATCGCGTGCATAAAAAAAGCCGGTCCTGTTGAGGGCCGGCATTTATAACCAGGTTGATTCAAAGTTATTCATAATAGATTTCATTAACAATAAAGGTCACATTCAGAGCCGTTGATAATCGTATCAACGGAGTTTCCAAGAACAAATGGTATAATGTAGGAATAAATGTTGGGGGGCTTCATACGTGAAGCTCCCTATTTTATTGCTGCAGTATTTTTGTAAAAAAAAGAGAGCAGGTCTTTGACCTCAGTGAGTATATTTTCCTGCATGCTTTTATCTCCAGGTAGTATTACTCCTTTTTCATCTATATACCTGATAAGGGCATAATTATCTAAATAAAACCTGGTTTCTTCTCTCTTACTATTCTTTAAACTGAATTGTTTGTCGTATAACGGAACAGTATAGCTATACCTGATAATGTATACGAAAACAGGCATACCATTATCGAAGTAGTAATGTACCAGTTCCTGCCCCATTTCTCCATATGTTTTATCGATAATCAGGCGAAGCGAGTCGTTAGACCAATAAGCTGTATAGTCTCCACCTTCGGTACTTATACCTTCAGGGTGTTCTACTTCTTTATGCTTATAAGCAGGGAGATGAGCATTGGTATAAGTGACTTTATCTCTAATGGCTTTAATCTGGGCATTTGGGGAGCCCTGTGCTAATAGTAGGGGGAAGAGGAAAAAGATCATGGCTTTATGTATTTTCTTTGTTCCAAGATTAATGGAATGTACGAAGAAAATCTTGTTTTCATCATCCTTATGCTATTTTACTACCCCGCCATTAATATTCCATAAAGCACCCAATTTCCTGCGGCATTCTTTTTAAAAGAAAAATTGAGTGCAGATTCACTTTCCAATTCACCATCTTCGTTGAATGAACGGACTTCCAAAATTATATTGTCATCAGATTTAATAATCCTGTTTTTATGGAAGAAGTCTTCGAAGTATTTTTTCTTACATAATGCATTAAGCTTTTGTTTCAAGACTTTAGCATTTTTGATAGCAGGATCGCTGTATTCGAAATCGACATTGAGATTAAACGGAAAATCGCAATACTTTACCAATTCATCAATATTCTTTTTTCTGAGTTGTTCTATAATAAAATTCCGATCAGGGGATTTACTGCAGCCAAAGAGCAGACAGGAAAAAATAAGGAGGAGAATTTGTTTCATAGTAGTGAGATATATTTATTCTAAAAAGGAGATAACCTCTTCAATAGAGTTTTGGTCATCAATTGAAGGTATAAGTTCTTCTAATTCGTCTTTCAACTCCCAGTATTCGGGATAAGATGAAATATGTTGTTTAATAATATTTTTGAAATCGGGAAGCTCAATTTTTCTAACGTATGTTAATTGAGGCACTACTTTTTTCATTCTTTGGAAATGCTTCAAACATTGAAGAAATGAAGCATTATGAATGCTTAGAATTCCTTTTAGTTCAAAAACACTTCCGGCTGAATCGTACAAAGTACCATCTTCATAGTATGAAAGTCCTGAAGGAGAAACAAGGCCAAATTCAAGTTTATTGCAAAAAACATAAATAGGAGAATCGTTGGCCTTTAAAATAATAAGGGGAAAAATTAAATCCATAACATTATAATCATTCTTAAATAGAGAAATCATAAATAAAATCATTCAAAGAATCGATATCCTCCTACTCCCATATCGTTGGGTCGATTCGTTTGACTATCTTGCCCAGTAGCTTTGACTGGTTTGTTGTAAGTTGTTTAATCTGCCTGTTATCCCTAACAAATTTATCTATCCGTTTCCTGGCTACCTCCTTTTCCATAGAGACTTCCATACTTAATGCATAAATAAGGAACTTCTCGAGGTGATTGCTTTTATTAGTATCACAAAACCATAACAGTAATCCTAAATTTTCATAGAAAACTTCACCAACGATATCCTGTATTGCTTCTGAAAGATATCCATCGCTCTTCCCTGAAATAATATCCAAAACCCGAAGTGCCGAAGTGTCGTTGTTTTTAATAATATAAGTCTTCAATGAATCCAATACCTGTAATACACAACTATCTTCACCCTTAATCAACTGTTCTGAGTTTTTTGAAAGAAGCTGATAATTTGATTTTGGAGCCTTTGCAACTTTACAGATAGATTGTCCACAAAGGGATGTGGTCAAGAAAAAGCTAAAAATCAGTAAAGCGGCTTTCATAGATTAATGATGGGAGTATAATTTAAAACTTAACATCAATACAATTCCTAAAATGATATTCATCAAAATACATCCCTTAACAAATGCCCGGCGAATATTAAATTTGAGACCTAATTCACTTTCAATTAGTTTGGCATGAAGGGCTATGTAGTAATAGACAATATTAACAACTACAACATATATAAGAATGAGTGGTAACAAGAAAAATAGATTTACAAAATGCTTGCTCCATCTCATTAGTAAGACAATGAGAAATAAAATCATCAGGCCAGTTGAACCCAGTAATACATTAAACAGGAACCATTGACGATTGAACGGTAGTGTAAAATTCTTTGTGTAAGTATGTATTCAACTGTATCGAGTTAATACCACCAGCAGGTGGAGTGAAGTGAG
>NZ_QPMM01000013.1 GCF_003419895.1 Chitinophaga silvatica
GTACTGCTAATCCCACCTATGCAGTAGCTAATATTCTGAAGAAAATTACTTTTCCGACCGGAGGATACCGGCAGTTTCAGGTATCTTCCTTTATCTGGCATAGTAGCGATAACTATGATTGGGAGATTGATCCCGCAGGCAAACAGACTACCTATTTTGCTGATTTCCTCGGCAGGCTTTATCAGGTGTCCGATTTTAAAAATTATATCCGAAAGAATATAGCGTATAAAATCGCCGGTACTAATTAATCCATTCCCTCAAATCAGTAACTATGAAACATTATTTATTAATATTTATACTCTTGCTGGCAATAGCAGCAAAAAGCCAGGATGCTACTCCCTTTCTGCCAGCTGCATACACGGTTGGTTCAGCTAATTATGTTCGTACCTGGGTTCCGGCAAGGCCGATGACCTCCAGTGATACCTTCTCGATATCGCTAACTACTCCGGCAGTAAAGACCACTACTACCTATCATGACGGATTGGGAAGGCCCATACAAACAGTGGTAAAACAAGGCTCCCTCATTACAGGTGGCACTGCTACTGATATGGTTACATCTGCCATTTATGATGATTTTGGCAGAGAAATCCGTCATTATCTCCCTTTTGGTGCCAATACCACTGGTGGAAATACTTCTGTTTCGGATGGGCTGTTTAAAAAGAATCCTTTTCAACAACAACAAAATTTCTATAGTAATAGTAATGCTAATTCTCCCATCTACGGGCAGGGTGAAACCTTCTACTATTCCAAAACCGATTATGAACCCTCGCCACTTGATAGAGTGTCGAAGGTGTATCCGGAGGGTAATAGTTGGGTCAATGCCGGTAGAGGTACTAAAACACTTTACTGGGCCAATACCCTGGTCGATTCTGTAAGAATATTTACGGTCACAGATGTTGCTGGTAGTTATGGTACTTATGCGACCAGCGCTATTTATGCAGCGGGGCAGCTTAGTAAAACTGTTACACAAAATGAGCATAACAATCAGGTAATAGCGTTTAAAGACATGGAGGGAAAGCTGATCATGAGTAAAGTGCAACTAACCGCAACAGCCGATGCCGGCCCTGGTACCGGCTATACAGGTTGGCTTTGTACTTACTATATCTACGATTACAAAAACCTGCTACGTGCTGTTATTCAGCCTCGTGGAGTGGAACTACTCCGAAATGCTGCCTGGGCTTTTTCAACTACTATTCTGAACGAATTTTCATTTCGCTATGAGTATGATACGAAGAACAGACCAGTAATGAAAAGAGTCCCCGGAGGAGGAGATTTCTACACGGTGTATGATATCCTGGACAGAGTGGTGCTAACGCAGGATGCCAATCAGCGTACCTCCAACCAGTGGACCGCTATCAAGTATGATATTATAGATAGAGTTACCAATAAATGGCTCTGGACCAGTACCACCACCCGTGCAGCCCATGCAACATCAGCGGATGGGAGTGCTGATTATCCAACAACAGCACAACTGTCTGGAGCTACTATGCTCTCAGAGGTCTATTACGACGATTACACCTGGGTGCCTGCTGGTATAGGGCTAAGCAGTACTTATATTTCCAGTGAGGCCAGTAGCGGCTTTCTTGCAGCCTCGGATGCAACATTTCCTTATCCCAGAGCTATGACAGCTTCTACCACCTATATTAAGGGTTTAATCACTGGTAGTAAGACGCTGGTTTTAGGTACATCTACCTATTTGTATACCGTTACCCATTACGACGATTATGGCAGGTCCTTGCAGGTACAAAGTAAAAATATTACCGGAGGGGTTGATAAGATCACCACTCAATATAGCTTTAATGGGCAACCACTTGTTATAAAATATAATCATACGGCCACTAATACAAAACCAGGTACTATTACCGTAATTACCCGCAATGAGTATGACAACGAATGGCGATTACTGAATGTTTATAAGAAAATAGATGCCGGTGCAGAAAAGTGGGTGGTAAAAAATGAGTACGATGCTATTGGTAATCTCAAAAAGAAAAGCCTGGCTCCAGCGGCAATAGTTGATACACTTACTTATACCTATAATATCCGAGGATGGCTCACTGGCATAAACAAACTGTATGCGAATGGTACACATAGTGATAACGTTTTCGGAATGGAGCTGTCGTATGATAAAACGTTTGCCGCTCCCGGTGGAGGTACTAACTTCAATGGCAATATTTCTGCTGTAATGTGGCGCTCTAAAAACGATGGAGAACGTAGAGCCTATGCGTATACCTATGACGCAACAGACAAACTATTAAAAGCCTCTTTTACACAATATACCAGCGCCGCCTGGAATACCACCGCAGGTAAAGATTACACCACTTTGATGGGCGATGGCGCTACTACCACAACTGCTTACGATGCAAATGGCAATATTCAGAAAATGACCCACTTTGTAGCTCCGTCAACTAAAATAGATGAACTGATTTACAACTATAACGCAATAACGGAGGGGAATAAACTATGGCGGGTAACAGATAACTTCAACAACCCCGCTAGTACATTAGGCGATTTTAAGAAAGTGACATCTGGTCAAACACAGGACTATACTTACGATAACAACGGTAATCTGACACAAGACAATAATAAGAATATAGCCAGTATTACCTACAACAATTTGAACCTTCCACAAACTATAACTGTTACAGGAAAAGGAAGTATAACATACACGGATGATGCTTCCGGTACCAAAATCAAGAAAACAGTAACCGAAGGTACTACAACTACTACTACCATGTATATTGGGCCATTCCAGTATTTAAGGGATACACTTTTACAATTCGCCCACGAAGAGGGCAGAGTAAGGCGCAAGCCAGATGGTAGTTACGTATACGACTATTTCGAGAAAGATCATTTAGGTAATGTTCGCGCCTCCCTTACCGAAGAAACGACAGTAGTACCCTATATCGCTGCCGGTATGGAGCCTATGAATGCCGCCACAGAAAATACTTATTACACCAACATAGAAGAAACGAGAGCTAAGAAGCCTATGGACTATCCGGTTAAGGATAGTAGTAACCAGTTTGCAGCAAAACTGGATGGTGATCAGAAGAAAACCGGCCCATCTATTCTTATAAAGGTGATGGCTGGTGATACTATCAGCATGGCTGCTAGTAGCTGGTATAAATTTAAAGATGGCAATAAGTACACACGTAAAATACCACTGGAGGAAATGGCTTTATCTCTTGCCGGCGTAGCATCTGGTGCAGCCGATAAACTGGCTACTTCAGCATCTATGGCCGCTAATCCCCTGGCTGCTGCGATTTTCTCCTTGCTCAAATCCAGAGAAACTGAAACACCTGCTGCTAATACTAAACCTAAAGCCTATCTGAATTATATATTGCTCGATGAAGATTTGAAACCAATAGAAGATGATACTTCAGACATCCTCCACCGTAAAGATTACAAAGGGTACATGCGGGTAGGCGAACCAGGGGAACTAACTCAGCATATCAAAAACAAGTGGGTGATTGAAAAAAGTGGTTACGCTTATATTTTCACCAGCAATGAAACTCCCCAGGCTGATGTGTATTTTGATGATATAGGGATTATGGCACTTACGGGGTCCTTGCTCAATGTAACACATTATTACCCCTTTGGACTTATGATAGACGGAATTAGTTCTCGGGCAGCTGGTAAGCTGGAGAACAAGGTATTGTTTAACAGTAAAGAGTTGCAGCGGAAGGAATGGAATGATGGTAGCGGATTGGAGCTATATGATTTTGGCGCGAGATTTTATGATCAGCAAATTGGAAGGTGGCATAATTTGGACCCGATGGCTGATAAGTATTTCAATTTATCACCATTTAATTATGTAAGGAACAATCCGTTGAAATTTATTGATCCGAATGGAAAGGAAATAGTTCCAATTGGAACAGAAAAGGATAAGGATAGGATTAGGAATGCTTTAAAAATTGTTGAGTTAACAAATCCAGAGTTATATACGGCACTAGAGAAGGCAAAAGAGAAGTTTGAAATTAATATTACTGATCTGGCTAAAACAATTGAGATTTCAAGTAATTCTAATGAAAAAAAGCAATTATTGGGGAGTTTTGATGTTGATTTAAGACCTGAAAATGATTTAATGATCAATGAAAAAGGTGAGTTTTCCAGAGGTAGGACCAACATGGAAGAGCCAGAACGTGTTAATATTACAGAAGAGGAGGCAAATGATAAAGTACATTTTTTTGAAAATAAAGCTAAAATATTTTTGGATAAAAATTTGTCCGAAACACAATTTGCAAGAACTCTCGCCCATGAATTTGGGCATGCAACATATACACTACAAAATAAAGCAAAGGAATCGCTTAATATTGATAAATGGGATAAAAATCAATATGGTCATGATAAAGGGAATCCTAATGGGGAAGCAGCAAAAAAAGCAGAAGAATCTTTTGATAAAACATTAAAAGAGGTATTAAAAAAGCTTAGATAATTGAAAACAAAAATTAATGAGCATGAGATTCATGATAATTTATTTCTCTATCGTTAGCCTAATATTTGCTACTTCGACTGATATAAAGGGTCAAACAATTAATGAAAAAACAACTAAGTTTATTTATAACAAAGTTAGTAAGAATTTAATTGCATACCACTTACAACATGCTAGTCCAGATTACAATGGAGTTATTGCCCTCCAAGTTTTAACTGAAGGGGGACTAGAGTTTTTTGATGGCCTTCTGCCTGACGAAGGACAGAAATTGATTATGACAATTGATACCTCGGATTTAAAATATCCTTTAAGCAAATATAAGGTCTTTAAAATCTTCATTCCTGGATTTCGCTTTTTAGATACAGTTGAAAAAGTTATTAAAGTTAGAATGGGTATTGGGTTATTAACTAGGGATTTTCTGGTTGCTGTAGCTTTAAAGAATGAATATTTGGATATCAAATATTTAAGTGGTCAGTTTTACCCAACGAGAATATCTTATGATTTTAATATCGATTTAGATAATCCAAATTCTTGCGTGGATTATCTTAATTTTCGCATGTATTCATATAAAGTAAGAGATATTGTATTCTATAAAAAAAATAGGAAAGGACTATTATTTAAAGGGTATTCGGATATTGAAAAATCACCAGTTCTAATTTTATTACCCAAAGATGATATTGAGCGTCCATATATTGTTAGGTTGCATTAGCCTTAACTATTAATTGCTTTTGACCACCATGTATATCGGGCCATTCCAGTATTTGCGGGATACACTTTTACAATTCGCTCATGAAGAGGGCAGAGTAAGGCGCAAGCCAGATGGTAGTTACGTATACGACTATTTCGAGAAAGACCACTTAGGCAACGTTCGCGCCTCCCTTACCGAAGAAACGACAGTGGTACCCTATATCGCTGCCGGTATGGAACCGGTGAATGCCGCCACAGAAAATACTTATTACACCAACATAGAAGAAACCAGGGCTAAAAAGCCGATGGACTATCCGGTTAAGGATAGTAGTAACCTGTTTGCAGCAAAACTGGATGGAGATCAGAAGAAAACCGGCCCATCTATTCTTATAAAGGTAATGGCTGGTGATACTATCAACATGGCTGCTAGTAGCTGGTATAAATTTAAAGATAACTCTAAGAACACACGTAAAATACCCCTGGAAGAAATGGCTTTATCTCTTGCCGGAGTAGCATCTGGTGCAGCCGACAAGCTGGCTACATCTGCATCTATGGCTGCTAACCCATTAGCTGCTGCGATTTTCTCACTACTCAAATCCAGAGAAACAGAAACACCTGCTGCTAATACTAAACCTAAAGCCTATCTGAATTATATATTGCTCGATGAAGATTTGAAACCAATAGAAGATGATACTTCAGACATCCTCCACCGTAAAGATTACAAAGGGTACATGCGGGTAGGCGAACCAGGGGAACTAACTCAGCATATCAAAAACAAGTGGGTGATTGAAAAAAGTGGTTACGCTTATATTTTCACCAGCAATGAAACTCCCCAGGCTGATGTGTATTTTGATGATATAGGGATTATGGCACTTACGGGGTCCTTGCTCAATGTAACACATTATTACCCCTTTGGACTTATGATAGACGGAATTAGTTCTCGGGCAGCTGGTAAGCTGGAGAACAAGGTATTGTTTAACAGTAAAGAGTTGCAGCGGAAGGAATGGAATGATGGTAGCGGATTGGAGCTATATGATTTTGGCGCGAGATTTTATGATCAGCAGATAGGACGGTGGCATGTAATAGATCCTTTGGCGGAGCATATGAAACAATTTACACCATATAATAGTGCTTTTAATAATCCTATTAGATTTATTGACCCTGATGGTCGTGGACCATTAGATCTGATTTTAAAAGGATCTGAAAAATTAAAGGCATTCGAAGAGTTACAAAAATCAGTCCTGGGAAAATTAATGCTTAGCATAGATGATCAAACAGGCAAGGTGAGTTACAGTAAGGTGGATGGAGCCAAACAGAATAGAGGATCTAAACAATTAATGACATTAATTGACGATCACAGTATTAATGTAAATTTAGATGCTTCAAACAGTCGAAAGGAGTCAAGAGGTGGATTATTAATTGGTGGCTCTTTAATGGGTAATAAAGTAACAGACAATACTATTAAGCAGGGTGGTAAGTTGCTTCCAATAATTGAGGCATACCAAGAGGTCAATATTAACGACATAAGTGAAATAAGTACATTTTATGGTAAACCTGGTGCTGATATGCTACATGAAGTAACAGAATCCTATCAGGCCGGAAAAGAAGCTCAGACAAGTGGTAAAGCATATGGCTTTAGTCGGGATGAATATATAAAGGCCCACAATGCAGCTACGCCACAATCAGGAATACTCAATTATAGAATGATGAAAAATGGTAATCAGACACTTGATGAAAGAAACTATGATTATATCCAAGTATTTATAAAATCTGGTGATATTGAAAAAATTTTATTGAAATTAACCAACCCACAATGAGACCATATTTAAAAATGACAATTATTTTTTGTTTAACATTATCAAAATTTACAATAGCTCAACAAAACAGAGCATTATATAAAGTTGTTAAAATTGATTCAGTTGAGAATGTATATACAATATACATATCCAGAAATGATTCAATTTTTAAAATTTGTTCACAAAAGAATGGAAGTAATATTTGTAACAACTTAATAGTGGTAGGTAAGCATTATCCTTTTATTTTAAAGTCAATTGTAGCTAAATCTATAAATGGTGTCAGCTTAATGAATGTTAATAGATTTATTACAGCAATTGACTTTTACGGAACAACTATTGAGTTCGACACAATTACAACTGAGAAAGATATATATATTAGTGGCAACTTAAAGGGGTTATGTTTTCAAAAAGAACCACTCCCCAATTACAAGTTATATGGACCTCCTCCATCAAATTTAAGTACAAGAGATTTTATTTACAATAAAGTAAGTAAAAATGTCTTTGTTTATAACATAAGGAATGCGAGTAATTCATTCAATGGAGCAAAACCAGAAGATATTTTGGAAATGGGAACTGAATATTATACTTCCTTACTTCCAGACCCCGGTTATGGATTAATAATGTCTATTGATACTATGAATCTTGAATATCCAATAAAAAACTTTAAAGTTTACAAAATATTTATAAATGGATTTGAATATGAGAAGGGTCAAGTACATAGCAAAACCAATTATTTATTTCTTGAAAATAATTTCCTCGTTGCAATTGATACTAGCGATAATTATCCAGGTTATATAAAATATATCAGTGGGCAATTTTATCCTACAAGGATTTCTGAAGATTTCAAAATTGATTTAAATAATCCTTCATCCTGTTTGGATTACTTGAAGTTTAGAATGTATATACATCAAGTTGATAGTATTAAATTTGAAAGAAGAGTGAAGGAAGGATTAATATTTACAGGTTATTCACAAACAAAAAAATCAAAGGTTGAGATTCTACTAAAGAAAAAGGATTTGGAACGACCAATTATTTTGAGGTATCCATCCTAAATCCTTTTAGGAATTATAATTGGTTGAAAAGAAAACTAATAAGCATGAAATTCATGATTATTTATTTCTCTATTGTCAGCTTAATATTTACTATTTCGACTGATATAAAAGATCAAACAATTAATAAAAAAACAACTAAAGAATAGCTACCGAAGGCACTACAACCACTACCACCATGTATATTGGGCCATTCCAGTATTTAAGGGATACACTTTTACAATTCGCCCACGAAGAGGGCAGAGTAAGGCGCAAGCCAGATGGTAGTTACGTATACGACTATTTCGAGAAAGATCATTTAGGTAATGTTCGCGCCTCCCTTACCGAAGAAACGACAGTGGTACCCTATATCATTGCCGGTATGGAACCGGTGAATGCCGCCACAGAAAATACTTATTATACCAATATCGAAGAAACCAGAGCTAAGAAGCCTATGGACTATCCGGTTAAGGATAGTAGTAACCAGTTTGCAGCAAAACTGGATGGAGATCAGAAGAAAACAGGTCCTTCTATTCTTATTAAGGTAATGGCTGGTGATACTATCAGCATGGCTGCTAGTAGCTGGTATAAATTTAAAGATAACTCTAAGAACACAAGAAAAATACCCCTGGAGGAAATGGCTTTATCTCTTGCGGGAGTAGCATCTGGTGCAGCCGACAAGCTGGCTACATCTGCATCTATGGCTGCTAACCCATTAGCTGCTGCGATTTTCTCACTACTCAAATCCAGAGAAACAGAAACACCTGCTGCTAATACTAAACCTAAAGCCTATCTGAATTATATATTGCTCGATGAAGATTTGAAACCAATAGAAGATGATACTTCAGACATCCTCCACCGTAAAGATTACAAAGGGTTCATGCGGGTAGGCGAACCAGGGGAACTAACTCAGCATATCAAAAACAAGTGGGTGATTGAAAAAAGCGGTTACGCTTATATTTTCACCAGCAATGAAACTCCTGAAGCTGATGTGTATTTTGATGATATAGGGATTATGGCACTTACTGGATCTTTACTGAATGTTACTCATTATTACCCATTTGGACTGGTGATAGATGGAATTAGTTCTCGGGCAGCTGGTAAGCTGGAGAACAAGGTATTGTTTAACAGTAAAGAGTTGCAGCGGAAGGAATGGAATGATGGTAGCGGATTGGAGCTATATGATTTTGGCGCGAGGTTTTATGATCAGCAGTTAGGAAGGTTTTTTAGACTTGATCGCTTTAGTGGAAAATATGTTTCTTTATCCCCTTATCAATATGGCGCGAATAACCCAGTATTGAATATTGATGTTAATGGTGATTCCCTAATTATCCCATGTAAGCAACAAGAATTTTTGCATCAAGGAGGGAAACTTTATTTGAATGGCTCAGAATATATGGGAAAGACAAAAGGTTTCTTGAGGCAATCGGTTAATGCACTTGCTACAATCAATAAAAGTGAGGAAGGACGATCGATGCTATCGGAACTAGAAAGCTCCAAAAATAGATATTCAATAGTTGAGGGAAATGCAGGTAATTTTGCAGAGAATAATCCTAATAAGGCATATGCCAATCAATTACTAACAGACCCTTCAAGAGCAATTGACCTCAATTCAGTTAGAAGTGTGGGAATTGATATAACTGGAGGTAGTGGAGGAGCTATAACATGGAATCCATTTGGTACACCTCTACTTACAACAGATGGGGTAAGGGTAAATCCTGTTTCAGATTTGGCGCATGAACTGTTTCATGGATTAGATGCAAATCGAGGATTATTAAATAGTAATACAATACAAGATCTTAGGCTTACAGAATGGCAAGCAACATATAGGGAAAATATTTTAAGAGGTCAGTTGAATTTGCCAATAAGGATCTATTATTACACTCTTATTGATCCATCAGGTGAGGTCGAAGGTAAAGTCAGAATGGTCACTCCTAACAATCAACCTATTTTACCACAAAGCTATAAACCATAATTATGAAATACTTACTGTTATTAATATTGGGAGGTGCATTTTTCTCATGTAATATCAACAAAGGATTTACAACAATAACTTTTGTAAGTCATGTGGACAGAAAGCAATCAAAAATAGTCAAATACAGCATGAAAATTCCTGTTGGATACAAGCTTGTTATAGGGGTAGGTGGACATGGAGAAAAGGAAAATGAATATAATTATCAAGACTTATCCCATATTTATATTTCTGAGTTTCCTTCAGGACTTGCAAATTACGATAATATCAAGTCTTTAGGTGACAGTCTTGCTCGAAAACGTTTTGAGGGAATAGAAGATTATGAATTAAGTAAAGCTATTGCTCAATTACAGGGGAAAGAATATGTACGTGAAGATATGATGCTTGAAGGAATAAATAGCCAAAAGCTATATTGGAAGGATATGCGTATTGGATTTATTAGTGTTGGCTATAATAATGTTCCGGCAAGTCAAAAAGATAAATTTGATTCCTCTTTAAAGTCATTCAGTAAAAAATGATCCACAATAGTCATAATGGTAACAGTGGCCTGGAGCTACTATTAGCATGGCTGCTAGTAGCTGGTATAAATTTAAAGATGGCAATAAGTACACACGTAAAATACCACTGGAGGAAATGGCTTTATCTCTTGCCGGAGTAGCATCTGGTGCAGCCGACAAACTGGCTACATCTGCATCTATGGCCGCTAATCCCCTGGCTGCTGCGATTTTCTCACTACTCAAATCCAGAGAAACTGAAACACCTGCTGCTAATACTAAACCTAAAGCCTATCTGAATTATATATTACTCGATGAAGATCTGAAACCAATAGAAGATGATACTTCAGATATCTTCCACCGTAAAGATTATAAAGGCTTCATGCGGGTAGGCGAACCAGGCGAAATAACGCAGCATACCAAAAACAAATGGGTGGTAGAAAAAAGTGGGTACGCCTATATTTTCACTAGCAATGAAACCCCTGAAGCTGATGTGTATTTTGATGATATAGGGATTATGGCACTTACGGGTTCCTTGCTCAATGTTACTCATTATTACCCCTTTGGATTGGTAATAGACGGAATTAGTTCCCGGGCCGCTGGTAAGCTGGAGAACAAGGTATTGTTTAACAGTAAAGAGTTGCAGCGGAAGGAATGGAATGATGGATCAGGACTAGAACTATACGATTTTGGAGCTAGGTTTTATGATCAGCAGATAGGAAGGTGGCATAATTTGGACCCGATGGCTGATAAGTATTTCAAACTTTCACCATTCAGCTATACAGCCAATAATCCATTGAAGTTTGTTGACCCAAATGGAAAGGAAATAGTCCCTATTGGAACGGCTGAAGACATAAAAAGGATTAATGCGGCATTAGCAATAGTACAACTAACAAATCCTGAAATCTATAAGGCATTAAATGATGTGACAGATAGGTTTGAACTAAGCATAAAGGATCTAGTGAATACTGAAAAAATATCCAGTAGTGCAAATGAAAAACGCGTAATGTTAGGGCAATTTGTTGGTAAATTAAAATATGAAAATGATCTTCAAATGAATGATAAAGGGGAATTCTCCAGAGGAAGGTACAACATGGATGAACCTGAGCGAGTAGGAATTCCTCTTGAAGAAGCAAATGAGAAAGCATATTTTGAAAATAATACGGCAAAAATCATAATAGATAAAAGTCTAAATAATGAGCAATTTGCAAAATCGTTAGCCCATGAATTTGGACATGCTAATTACACCCTTCAAAATAAAGCTAAAGAAGCTTTAACGGTTGATAAGTGGGATGAAAATAAATATGGTCACGATAAAGGTAATCCTAGCGGAGAGGCTGCAAAAAAAGCAGAATCAGACTTTGATTCAAAAATCAAAGAAGTAATGGAAAAGTTAAAGAAATTACAAAAATAGAAATCGTAATAATATGAAACTAATGAGTTATCGTAATTTAATTCCCATTTTATTTCTAATCCCTCATTTAAATCTATTTGCTCAAGCTAAAAGTGAAAAATTAAATAAATTTATTTACAATAAGATTGCAAATAATTTATTTGCGTTTAACCTACGTCATGCAAATCTAGCATTAAATGGAGTAGTTCCAGAAGAAGTATTGGATGGTGGCTCATACGAGTTCTATGGATTTATATTACCAGATTTCGGGCAAAAATTAATTATGGAAATTGACACCAGTGAATTAATTTATCCTTTGAGCAAGTTTGAAGTTTTTAAAGTATATATTCCTGGATTCAAATTCCTGGATTCAGTTTCAAATACTATTACAACACCGATTGGTATCGGACTGACTACTAAAGATTTTCTAATAGCTGTGGATGTAAATAGTGAATATCCCCATATTAAATTCTTAAGCGGTCAGTTCTACCCAACAAGAGTATCTTATGATTTCAATATTAACTTAATGAATCCAAATTCCTGCCTGGACTATCTTAGGTTTAGGATGTACTCATATAAGGTAAAGGATATCATATTTGATAAAAGAAACAAGGAAGGCCTGCTATTTAAAGGTTATTCAGAAGTTGAAAAATCGCCAGTCCAAATATTATTGCCCAAAGATGATATTGAAAGACCATATATTGTAAAATTGCTAAAAATGGAAGATTAGTCTCCGATTTAATTTCTCGAAGCCCAGGTCAATTTCTTATATTTGTATTGACAGTGAAGAAGTACTTAAAAGTGTGTAAAAAGAACATTCTTTTAGGAATTTGAAAAAGTGCGACACTCAATTGACACTCAAGGTTTATAACACATTGATATTCATCCCCGGTTCGAATCCAGTTCTGGGCACTAAAGCCCCTGTAGGTCATTGATTTACAGGGGCTTTTTTTTGTTAGACCCCACTTTTTGCCGGTATTTTCCGCTTATTCCCACTCCTTTTGGCTCACAGATGGCACACAGTTTGGCACACACAAAATGAACATTTATGACCATCACTGTAACGCCGAGACCTACACGGAATGGGCAAAAAATTTATTACACATTAGAATGGGGAAAAGGTCCAGGGTAACGTAACGCTACTGGAATATTTACATTTAGTAAACCCAAAGACGAGTTACAAAAAAATCATAATAAAGAAGCGCTGGCAATTGTAGAAACAAAAAAGTCACAACTTATTCTCGAACGTCAAGCTCTTGGTACAGGGGATATCCCCACGCACAACTTTATACCCAACTTTCTTAACTATTATGAAGAATATGTCAATAATAAACAAACTGGCAACCGACATCTTCAAAACAGTTTTACTCAATTTAAAAATTTCATTGAGGAACCGTTCCTTGCTCCTATAAATATCACAGAAAACCTCTGTGAATGATTTAGAAAGTATTTGTTAGTTAAATATAACGGTGATACTCCTGCTAACTATTTTGCAAGGTTTAAACGCGTTATGTAAGCTGCCACAAAAGAAGGGTACTTTCGTTTGAACCCCGCTGAAGATGTTGCTGCCAAATCAAATCCAAGCATTAATCTAAAAGAAAATTTGGAAGCCGATGAGTATATCCGGCTCCTGAAAACCCCTTGCCTGAATGCTGAAGTTAGACTAGCATTCATATTTTGCTGCTACACGGGCATAAGGCATGTAGATGTAAAAAAGTTAACCTGGGAACAAATTAAAAATGAAGTTCTTGTGACCCGGATTATCCAGAAAAAGACAGGAAAGCCGGTTGAAATTACCTTACATCAGATTGCATTATCTATTCTCGATGAAAAAATTAAAAGACTTGGGAAATTGGAGCCGAATGATAAAGTCTTTACTTTGCCTACGCATGACGGCTGTAATAAGGTTATACAGCAATGAGTTAAAGATGCTGGAGTAGCAAAACATATTACCTGGCACTGCGCATGATTGAGCTTTTCTATTTTACTACAAGGGTTACTTATGGAACTGGCAACAACGAAGCATGTTCATGAGACTTATAAAAGGCATCGACCCAAAGATCAGCGCCAACACATCGAAAAATTACCAAACTATTATCTTAATGAATAGGCAGTCTTCAGTTAGGTAGCAGAATGATGAATATTGGAAGTTCTTACATCTTAATATATAGTAAATAGAAAGTTCCAAGTTATGGCACCTGTGAGCTTTTGAAATAGCTTAAATGAGATAATTATGATATCTTTTTATTATAATGCAAGTAAAGTTACATTATAATAATTAAAATATACCCTAACTTCTAACATTATGTGTATAAAGAAATCAAGAAATTATGATTGAAAAAGCAACCATATCGGCGTTGTTAATGCAACAAGCGCTGGATTCACTTTTGTTAGCAGTTGAGGCTAGACGTGAGAAAAACATAGATAAAGAGATACGTTTAGGGATAAATATTTTCCTTTTATTAGGAATTACAGTAGAAGGTGTTATAAATGAAATTGGTGAGGACTTAATAGATAGTTGGACTTGGTCAGAACTTGAAAAAGGAACAACCCCATTGAAATGGCGAATCTTATCAACATCAAAAAAAGAATTTAAACCTTCTGAAGAACCTTTGCAGACTATAATAGAACTTCAAAAAATTCGAAATCGAATTGCACATCCCAAATCAAAAAAATTAGATACTGATGTTATTATAATTTCAGATACAGGGATCGTAAAGAAAAATCCTGAAGATAATTACATATTACCGGAAGAAAATTTTTCAATTTATATTGGATACGAAAAATTCTTAAAAGATTTCGATGCAAAAAATACATTGTTTTATATGAAAAGGGTTTTGACAGCCATCAAGGAAATATCTAAACTTTTTAACAGGGAAGATAGGTTTCAGTGGAGTAATGCGATATCTGATGAAATTAAAAATATTATTATTGACAAAAACGAGATTAATACATAAGGCAACTTCAATTCACATTAATCTAAGAATGATTGCTAATTGTTCCGTTAGTAATGCGAAGGAAGCTACAGTTTTAACTTCTTAACAGCTTGTTTAATACGGGAGGGTTCCCCTGACATCATAAAGTCAAGGTCCTCCCGTTTATAATATCCACTGGCATTTACAGGAGCCGACTAGTTGAATATTAATACAGATTCTTTTCATGATAGTCTATTTTTTTTACTTTATTCTTGCATTTACAATACAAAAGGTTTACTATTACATTTATGAACTGATGTACTGGTATTTTAAAGGCCTGTATTTTGAATTCAAGTTATGAAAACTCAAAACCCAAAGACCCTGGTATAGGAATTAATTGATGTAGACCCGTTTTTATCCGTTCAAAGTTAAATAATCACGAAAAAGGTAAGATGCTGATAGCTATGAATACCAATTGAACTGACATGGCATGATCTGTGAAATATTCTGCTATGGCTATAAATCCTATTATTCTTAACAAATAGAACTGAAAACCATTTATGAATGTTAACTATCTAATTTTGGTTACTATATTATTTGGTATACTGACGATTAATAAGCAGACCAATGGACAGACTCCCGCCGATGCGAAAAAAATAATGATTGATCCGATGAATGCGATGGGAGGAACAGCTTCAAAGTATTTTGAGGACGTACAATATATACCATTACAAACCACCAAAGAAAGTCTTTTTGGGAAAATTGATCAGTTACTGGTAACACCATCTTATTTCATCATCTTAGACAAAACAACTGAAGCTGTATTATTCTTTAATAAAGATGGCAGCTATCATCATAAAATCAGCAAATTTCAATTCGACAAAATCTTTCAGGTACCAAACAGTACAGGTCCGAAACGTAGTATCATTTCATCCATCAGCATTAACGAAACAGGTGATAAATTCTACATCAGTTCAATCTTCGAGCCGGCAGTGCTGTATATATACACATTTGATGGAATCAGAACAGGAAAAATTAATTTACCTGCTAATACTCAGGATTATTACCAATTAAAAAACGGATATTTCATTTGCAAACAACAGCGTCCATATTCCGCCAATAAATTAAACAATTTTAAGCAATTTGATATCTCTATTTACAAAGACAGTATAACAATTCCACTTTCTCTATTTCCGGTTATTCCTAATCAAACTGCCTTACTGGATGATTTATACGGGCACATTAAATATTTAAATAAGGGAGCAACAGATACAACTTGTTTGTATTCTCCCGATTTTAGTTATCATTTGTATGAACTGGGAACAACTGGCATTTCAAGAGAGTTTGAAGTATTACTACCTAAGTATCTGTCTATCCCTCAAAACTTCGATACAGATAGTGCTTATGTTGGAAAAAGAAAAGAGTTCCTGAAAGACAAATCAGCTATTACTTCTTTCTGGGAAGCCTCCATTACCAATAATTGCTTATTACTCGACATCCGAATTCCGAATACTCAAAATAATATAAATCGTATATGCCTGTTGTATAGTCTTAAAACTTCAAGACTCATAGCACTGGATAAAATAGGGGCCGATGACAAAACCTCTTACTTACCGGTTTCAGGTAATACCAGGTCAGATTTACTATTGTCTGCAGCAGGAGACCTTTACTATAGTTTTCCTTCTCTTACCATGTTTTCATCTAAAGAAGCTATGAAGGATAAAAAACCAGCATATTCTCCTACACTTGAAAATTATTTCAAGACAGAAAACAGAAAAAGTAATCCGGTATTAGTTCGGTTAAAGCTCAAATCAACTATTTAATGCCTGCATTCCGATTCATAATTTTGTTCTATGTTATTATTTGTTCCTTCTTTTCTGCTGCAAATGCGCAGAAGAAAGATTCAACATGGACAGGGCAACTGGAGGGCATAGTAAGAGATTCTGTTCATGATTATGAGCTATCGGCAGCAACCGTAGCTATATATCTTGAAAAAGATTCTGGCGTTGTCGCTTTTAGACTGACAAATATGGATGGATCATTCAGGCTAGCTCAACTTCCGATAACACAACCGATATACTTAATCGTTAGCTACCTGGGATATAGGTCTGTTCGTCTGCCACTGGTAATTTCAAAGCAAGAACCTATAATACAGCTGGGTGAAATCAATCTACAGCAAAACAACAGAGAATTACCTACTATTGATATTACAGTACCTCCGGTAAGATTAAATGGCGATACGCTTGAATTTAATGCTGCTGCATTTAAAATGGACCAAGCTGCACAAACTGAAGACCTTCTGAAAATGCTGCCAGGAGTAATCGTATGGAATGATGGTAGTATCACCGTCAACGGAAAAACGGTATCAAGAGTACTCGTAAACGGCAAAACCTTTGTAGGTGGTGATACTAAAGTGGCTATACAAAATATTCCCAAAAAAGCAGTCGATAAAATTCAGGTATATAATACACTAAGAAACCCAAACAACCCTCTTGATTCTTTACTGGAAGTCAATATAAAGCTATTGAAAGGGAAAGAGGTTGGATATTTTGGTAAAATCTCAGCGGGAGCAGGAACAGATAATCATTACGAAGCAGATGGCAGCATCAATTTCTTTTCTAAAAAGAATCAGCTCTCTGTTGTTACAGCTGCTAATAATGTAAATAAAATAGCAAAAGATCTGAATACCATATTACGTAACAGCACATTTAAAGGTATAGGAACCAGTCTTGAATATCAACCTGAGCTTAATGTACAAGGTGTAAATTCATCTGTTAATGCAGGTATAGCATGGCAGCATGATTTTATACCTGATATCGGAAGCATCAAAATAAACAGAATAAGATTAAATTATTTCCTGGATGATAACCATAAATCACTGTCCAAACAATCGCAAACTCAAATAATTCTGCAGGATGGTATGGACAATACACTCCAAAGTAATAGCAAGTTTAATACAAATTCCACAGATCATAAATTTAATGCGATCTACGAACGAAATAACGCATTTAGCACATTTAATTCAGCTGTTTCATTTAGCGGAGGAAATCTGAACAGTGTAGGAAATGAAATAATGAATTCGCTTGATAGTAACAAAACAAATGTGAGTGAATGTCTGCGATATTCGGCTACAGATGCTAAATACCAGTTATTAAATCTAACAATAGGCGCAACAGGTAGAAAGCCAATAACCAAAATAAATTTGCGACCCGGAGATTATGAAATTAGTTATAGCCTGGTAGTTAGAAATAATGAAGATAACAGTATAAATGAACAGCAATTTACAGCATTCACTGATTCTTCCTTATCCCGGTACTACGACAGAAAATATGAGGAAAAAAAGAATGGAATTTTGCAGCAACTGGATGTCAAATGGGGTAATCTGCTCCCCTGGATGCTAGGCCCTTATAGCAAAATTTCGCTATTCAATTTAAAGATTGTAAATACACTGGAAATAAACTATCTGCAAAACATAGCCAACGTATCGGATAAACTTAAATCTCCGGTATATTATTATGTAAACCCTGACCTCACGGCAACTCAGCATAATATTGTTATTAATGAAGCACCCGGATTAAGCTTGGCAAGAAACATAATTAAAGAACTGGACAACAGGTATCAGAAAATACTGAGTGCTGAAGTAATGTTGAAGTATCAGTTTTATATGCAGCGGAATGAATCTACCAAAGAGATCCAGCAATTTAATTATAATACTGCAAAGTTTATTCCCAAATTTGTTGCTACTTATAATAACAATCAGTTTGGTTCATTTCAGGATATTTACAGATTTTCAGCAGAGAAGAGGCAACAATATCCTACAGCCTCTCAAATGGTACCATTAACCGACAGTATTAATCAGTATTTGATTTTAAAACTGAATCGTGGGCTGAAACCTGCAGATAATTATGAAGCTTTATTTAGCTTGAATCATAATAAGATATCAGCATCCACACCATTCAATTACTATATAAATGTCACAGCTGGAATCATCGCTGATGTTATTACAGAAGATATATATACAGACAGTGTGGGAAGAAGATCTTTTAAATATATTAACCTTGGCACCGAACAACATGCCGGAGCCAATGCTACAATAAATAAGGCTCTAAAATTTAATTCAAAACTACTGGAACTTCAGCTATCAGCCTCTTCTTACTTTAGAAAGCGACCAAATAGCATAAACGGGCTTGCAAATATGACCAATTCTCTTAGCAATACAGTTAAGCTGGGTATAGGGTATTCAGTGAATCAGCTTATCTCTCTGAATTTGTCGCAAAACCTTTATAACTATACAGCAGTACAAAAAAACATTAATTCTGAAAATCTTAGTAGTCGAACTTACTCAACTGTATTAAGCGCCAGTTATAACGCCACACAGAGAATTGCATTAAACACAAATATTTCGTTCAATAACAATTCTGGATATGATGTAAACAACTTTGTGCTTTGGAATGCATCAGCTAACTGCAGGCTTACCAAAGCAAAAGATATAGAAGTAAGATTTTCTGTATTGGATTTGCTAAGACAGAATAAGGGTGTGTTTTATGAAGGAGGAGACAATATGCTAACAACAAGTACAGTGAATGTACTAAGGCAATATTATCTTTTATCGCTGTCATATTACCCCAGGAAGTTCGGAAAGAAAGCTCATAAATAGTTTTAGATGACTAATTAACATCAATAAATTTCACTCATGAACATTCTGCCTATCGCCAACAGATCTAAGTTTTGGGGAGTCCAAAAACTTTCAGACTACGCCCTTCACTTAGGCTTGTCAATATTCCTTTTTTTAATGCTTACCATTGTATATATCCCAATAACCCATTTAGAATTTGCAGTACCAGACGACACCTGGATGTTATTGAAAAATATTGAAGTAAGGCCGGAAGCATATTCTTTGGAGTATTTCTACAAAGTATTTACTGCAATAAATGATAACCAGTATTCGCCATTGATCACCTTATACTATCACCTGGTTTATAAGATTAATGGGTATGACCCATATTATTACCATCTGTTCTCATTTATTCAGCATTGCCTGAATGTGGCTATTATCGGAATGTTAGGATACAAATTGATGACTATATTTAAAATCCCTAACAAAGTATTGAATGCATATATTATAGCATTGATTTGGGGTATACATCCTTTAAATGTGGAACCTACCACCTGGATAGCAGCAGTAAAAATCGGTTGGTTTTGTTTCTTCTCTTTATTATCATTTTTATATTTTATAAACGGATTTGAGAACAATAGGCATTTCAGTTTCATTATATCCACTTTCTTCTTTCTTTTATCCTGTTTCTGTAAAGAGCAATCAATTGTTACTCCGTTCATATTTCTTTCATTTGTTCTTTGCTATAAACTAAAGGAAGGGAAAGTCATGCTAAAATTTGAGAATTACCTGGTATATACAGGACTTATGTTCTTTATTACCTTCTGTTTTGCTATACTAACATATAGGGCAAATAATCTTTCATCTACAGATTTTACTCCAATTGCTCATTATCCAATTCTTAAAAGGATAGCACTTTCATTTTACTGTCTGAATTTTTATCTCACAAGTTTCATTATTCCGATTGGATTACATTATCATTATCCTTACCCTATTCAGCCTGATGAATCTATGCCTTTACTAATGATCATTTACCCTTTCGTACTTTTAGCATTTTTTCTTTTTGTTGGCTATATGGTAAAAAGATCAAAATACAAATACTATTATTTGTTCTGCTTCCTGTTTTTCGCATTTGAAATTTGTCTGGTATTGCAGATAATACCAATGACCAGGCCGGCGGTTATGGCAGATCGGTATATGTATTTACCCATATTCCCATTATTACTTATTGTTATTCCTTTCTTATCTGAATGGTTTTCAAAATATGCTAATAATTATAAGATAATCGGA
This sequence comes from Chitinophaga silvatica, assembly GCF_003419895.1. Taxonomy (GTDB): domain Bacteria; phylum Bacteroidota; class Bacteroidia; order Chitinophagales; family Chitinophagaceae; genus Chitinophaga; species Chitinophaga silvatica. The sequence continues at coordinate 20,620 of NZ_QPMM01000013.1, forward strand.
ATTACATTCTTTTTTTTATGTTATGTACTTATAATCATTATTTACAGTCAACAACTTGTAGCCAATTGGAAATATTATAACCTGATCATATAAGCCCTTATTTACAATAATTAGCAAGGATAAGTTAACCAGAGGCCTCTATAAACAATAGACAGGCATACCCTTTCATTTTTAAATTTTCAATCTCAAAAATTTATTTTCTATGAAAGTAAACATGAAATCTCTTACGACAATGTTCGCTCTCTGTTTGTTTCTCACAGGACTAATAACCTCCTTCTCCTCTTTCAAAGCAGATCGAATCTCTTTGCTCGCCGACACAGGAACAGGAACAGGTACAGATTCTGGTTCCGATATCCCAAGCTCAGTACTGGTTTCAGGAATAGACTGCTCCTGGAAAGAAGCAAACTATCACCCCGTTACTGGCGAGATTCTCGGATACTATATTATCACTGCTAGTTATTCTGATTGTCTTTTAGGTAATAAAACCTGCAAAGAATCAGATATAAAACCTTGCACTATTACCAAAACCGAATATAAACCCAATTAACAGTTGTCACTTCCTTTAATACAATTAAAAGGCTATTAATCATTCAAAATTCACATTTAAATGAAAAAAAGTATAAAAATAGTAACTGCTTTCTTTGCCACATTAGTACTTCTTGTAGGAATTAATATTTCATTATCATCTTATGGAATCTCTTTAAAAGAAATTACTGCCCTGTCTTTAACTGATACAGGTACAGGCACGAGTCCGGAAATCGTTCTTGACAACGCTGTTTTTGTTGGCGGAGAAGATTGTTCCTGGAAAGTACCGTCATATGATACTGAAACAGGTAAAATACTGGGATACACTACCTATACTGCCAACCAATCAGTCTGTAAAGTTGGTTCTTCAACCTGCAATACAAAAAATGAGCGCCCTTGTCTTGCAACTAAGGTAGAGTATAAGCCAGTTGAAAATAACTGATTCATTCATTCAATCCTAGCCCTATCCGGGCTAGGATTATCACACATTTTCCTATCAATTTTAAAACTTCATTAGGATGTTACAGAACCCATTCCTTCGCGGTTTGCTTGTAATGGCTATATTCACATATGGCCTAAGTAGTTGCTCCTCCGACAATAGCTTCAAAGATGGTCAAATAATTATTCGAAATATACAACAGTTGCCAATAGATACTGTTGCACAAAGCATTCCCTTCACCCAGGTGGCCGACAGTATCAGCTATGTAAAACTGGCACCCACTCAACTCCCGGTTGGGAAAATTGAAAAGATAAAATATGCAGACAACAAACTATTAGTATTAGATACAAGAGTATCAAGAGCGCTGTTTGTGTTTTCAGATTCCGGCAATTTCTTATATAAGATAGATGGAGAAAAAGGACAAAGCATTACTGATTTCTGTATCGACAGCAGCCATACTAATTTATATGTTTATTACGCAAATAAACACCAGATATCAGCATATTCTTTCAAATCAGGAGAATTGATCAATACCATAAGAATTCAGGGCTTCTTTCACAATGTGGATATACTTGGAGATGATGTATTCGTACTTAGCAGGGATGGTATCACTAAGTTTGAAAATGAACCTAAAAAGTATAATCAGAACCGTATCTGTATGTTCGACAAATCTGGCACTTACCTGAAAGGATATATGAATTCACCCATATTTCCTTATATAAATTATGGTAAGATGTATACAGTAGCTAATAATGCAGGAACCGCAATAAGCATTGTCCGATTGTATTCAGACACTATCTATGCTATCACTAAAAACAGCATGGAAGCCAAATTCAATTTATCCCTTTCCAGGAAAACAGATTTAAGAGAGTTCTATCATTCACAGAAGGCACAGGAAGCAAATCAGTTTTTGCAATCAGGAAATTTTTCAGGAATTTGGGGGCCCTTCTTTCAAACCTCTCAAAACATTGTCTTTTATTATACTTATCAAAGTAGGGTTTATCTATACTGGAAGTCATTAACACGAGGTAGTCAGTTTACCATATCTTACTTTACAAATAATATTGATGGAATACCCGACATGGGTAGTATTAAACAAATAAACCAGTACGAAGCGATTGCTGTATTGCTGCCGTTAGATATTTTAAATGCGAATCGGGCTACTATAATGGCAAAATCCCCGACCCCTAACCATAAGCTGGCATCATTAGCAGAAGGCTTGTCAGATTACTCTAATCCTGTTATTGCAATCTATCATCTTAAGTCTGCTCCAAAACAAATCCTTGCTAATAAATAATCAACTATGCAAAAAGAACGACTGGTTATTATCCTCCTTTCAGTGTGTTTGCTGATTGCTACAGTACTTGCTGTTTCAGGATTCTATTATAAACCTGCCTCCAACTCTCCTGTTTCAATGGTTTTTCAGGGAAACAATTACACCTATCAGCATAACAACAATTTAAATAATGTCAGGTACTGGAATAACTATCCTTATCAGGTAATGATGAGTGAAGGAAAACTAATTGACACAACAATTAGTATTGCATGGAAAATGACCCAGGATAGTATTCAACTTATCCGACTTAGAACATCAGATCAGACAGTTTTCCTGCGGATACCATCAGTAGATGTCAACATATCCAATCTTGATTCTATTTGCAAGATTATCAGATTATCAAATATAAAGGTGAATATATTGGTTGATCAGACATTAATAAGAATAGTAGACTCTTATCATGCCGACGATTTGCTAAATACTCAAACGACTTATATATTAACCAAGCCACTGAATATCGAAATAGAGCATCTAAACAAGCCATATTTTTTCACACTGGATAACAGTTATCGTGTATCCGATGTATTCGTTCCAAGAATGGAAATAATGGAAGTGCTGACAAAATATCTGGCATCTCACAGCAATATTTAAAAACAATAATTCATGAAATCGATATACATAGCTATTATATTATTGATAGGTGTAAATCTCTTACTCGTATTGGCCAATCTGAAAGAAAAGAAAAAAAATGAACAGCTAAAGTCGACAACCGACGAGCGTTATTCATCACTTCAGGAAGTATGGAATTTTTCTCTTCAGTATTCTGGCAATATTCATGCAAATTTTGATGCCCTTATATCAGATCAAAACAATTCATATAAACTGGGAGATTATCTGAATCATAAACAATCTATGCTGCTTTTAAGGCTACCTCAGGATTTCTGTGATAAATGCCTGGGTACCGAATTACCCAAACTTGCAAAAGTTGCCAAAATAATTGGGAAAAGTAATATTATACTCTTATCTAATCAGGCTAATTATAATGAAATACTACAATTAGCCAGAGTAAAGGACACCACTTTTCGGGTTATGTACCTAAAAAATACAGACAAGCTTTTTTTAGATTTAAACGAAGTAGGAAGCTTTTTATTTCCGTACTTCTTTACACTTGATAGTAGTGGAATTGTGAAATCAATATTTCCTACTAACTCATCTCATCCAGAGTTATCCAACCCCTATTATGAAAGCATTATTAAAAGATGGGGAAGAGAAAGAGATTTCAGTCAGATCAGTAGCAATCAAACGCAAATCGAATTTGATATGCAGGAGCATAACTTTGGCAGCATTCCCTCCGGCAAAGAAGCTATATGTATCTTCAAATTCAGAAATACAGGTGAGCAGCCGTTATCAATAGTATCAATAAATACAGGTTGTGGGTGTACTGCCGCAGACTATCCGTTAACTCAGATTCCGGCTGGTGACAGTGCTTCAATCAGTATAACTTATGATGCGAAAACAGCAGGCATATTTAACCGCCCCATTTCTGTAGTTACTAATGCCATCAAATCACCAACAATACTAATGATTAAAGGACTTGTAAAACCATAACCCCATTATGTATAGTTTATTATACAGAATTCAGCAACAGCTTTCTAAAGAAGTTGTTTTTTTAACGATCATCATGTCTATTACTGCAGGGTTGCTGTTGTATATAGCGATGGTTCATTTTAGGATATTTGATTTTTACCCCGACTCAGAAACCTTGCTTCAATGGGATGCCAGATGGTATGCTAATATAAAGGACAATGGTTACTATTTCGATGCTAACGACAAAAGTTCTGTTGCCTTTTTCCCTATGCTTCCAATCATATGGTATCTTACACAATTGGATCCCGTTGGCATGTCTATAATCAATACGGTATTATTTCTCGTAGGATTCTGTTTAATCGGCAAACATTTAAATCTTTCTTTCAGACAAGCAACATTATTTATCACTTTACCTGGTTTCTATTTTTATATAGTTCCTTACTCAGAAGCATTATTTTTTCTGGCATCAGCGCTATTATTAATTGGGTTAGATAAAAAGAATAATTATCTTATAACAACAGGTCTGGTAATCGCTAGCCTTACAAGATCCATAGGGATGCTTTTCGCCTTTGCACTGGCATTCACTTTTCTCATTCAATATCTCCGAAACAGACAAAAGAGAGCAATTATTTCATTAGGAATTTACATTCTTCTTTTGGTTGCTTTAACCATAGCTGTATTCTACATCCATTACATTTATACAGGTGAATGGGGCGTCTTTTTTAAAGCACAAAAAATGTGGAACAGAGAATTAAGATGGCCTGTATTTCCTCTAACAACGATTTCCGGAATCAGAATGTTATGGATGGATGGTCTGGCATTGCTGGTATGTATGCTAGCTTTTATTACAAGTAGTAAAACTTTATATAATCATGTTTTCAGCAAGGAGAAGGAGAATGTAGCGATGTCTGAAATTTTTTCTATGGCTTTCCTGGCTGTTACCGGAGTGGTGAGCATTCTATTTAGTGGGGTATGGCAAAAAAATGAGGGCACCTCATTGCTAAGCTTAAACAGGTTCATTTTCGCATCACCATTTCTCATTTTCTTCCTGCGCTACCTTTTATTTTCCCACCCCTTTAAGAGAAATTTCAAAGCCGTAATACCCATATCTATGCTAATTACCTGGCTTGCAATTGGAGCATATAAAACACTAAACGGACATACAGTTTATTCGCAAACATTGCTTTACTTTTTTAATATGACAATGTTTGTTTCCTTGTACATCTTTCTGAATAAAATTAAAATCCTGAATTACATCGTAGCTATTATCCAGCTAACGATAGGAATATTTCTGTTTTATCTGTTTCAAAATTCTTACTGGGTAGGTTAAATCATGCTAACTAACATATTGTACCAATTAAAATATAACAGTCATGCAAAACGATTATAAATTAGGTATAGTCATTCCATGTTATAATGAAGAGGGCAGATGTAAATTACAGTTGTTCAGATCACATATTCGTGATTCAAGTGAATATATATTTTGTTTTGTTAATGATGGCAGCAGCGATAAAACCCTTGAAATTTTAAAGTCGTTTCAGCAACAGTTTCCAGAAAAGGTAGTTGTGTGCAGCAATACTATCAACCAGGGAAAAGCTGAGGCAGTAAGAGTTGGGTTCAATGTACTTTTAACACATACTCTCTCCTATATAGGATTTTTAGACGCAGACCTTTCTGCTCCCTTGTCTGAAATGGAAAGACTGCTAAGTATAATTTCCGATGAGAAAGAATTAAGTATGGTATTCGGGTCAAGAATCATTTCATCCAATTCTTGTATTAAAAGAACACGATTCAGGCAATGGGGGGCCGGCATTTTTGCTGTCTTGGCGAGGCAGATACTAAGAATACATATTCATGATACTCAATGTGGACTAAAAATTTTCAAAACAGATTTAGCTGCTCTTGTATTTAAAGATGCCTTTTATACAAGGTGGTTATTTGACATTGAGATATTTGCAAGAGTCAAAAGTGTATATGGCCCTTATTTACTTTCAAAAAAAACCAGAGAAATCCCCCTGCACTTCTGGAATGAAATAGAAGATTCAAAAATAGTTCTATATGATTACATCAAAATGCCTTTTCAGTTTTTATATTTAGTGTTGCATATTAACTCAGGATTCTTTAAGCGTCGGTTTCAGGAAAATTATATTCAGAAACCAGCACACTTTAATAAAATTTAACTATATCTATTGGGTAGATAGTTCCATTAATTCAACCTATTCTAAATAATAAATTTAAAATAACTTCTCCTCTTTCATCTATCAAATTCTGAAAATCCTTGGCAGACACTTTGAGCATCTTTTTATAAAGAGGTGCCATAATTAAGGGATAAGATAAAAGAGAGAATAAATTCATCAGAAAATGAATAAGGTCCATCTGCTGAATATTCCCTTTCTCCATTTCTTTAGCAGCTTCTTTTAAATAGGCATTCAAGATAAAAAAAAGAAAATCCTGTACTATTATAACTACCTGCACAAGGTTTTAGTTCATGAGTAATAATTTTCAATAAAAAAGTTTTTCCGTCCCCTGCTATTTGAACACGATCTCTGGATCTAATCTGAAAGCTGAGATTATTCCATAATAGTTTGTTATTGTATCTAAAGTTGATATCAAGCATGTTTATCAATGCTTGTCCTTTATCTGTTTGAGGTGTTTGTATTTCAAATTTCAGCTTTCCATATTCTTCTGTAGGCGGAATTCTTATCATCCTGGGATTATTCACCTGGATAGCCGCCATTATTCTTGTCATTAATATGATTGTCATAACCTTCTTCATGGGTTCAGGAAAAATCTTTGCCGATGATGAACTACCTTTTCTGTTACTGGTGATGTTTGTATACCTCTGCTTTGCAGGTTCGGGTAAATATAGCCTGAATCACTGGCTGATAAATAAAGACTAACTACTTCAGCTTACATACTATGCTTTTATTTCCATTGGATCCACTAAAGGCATAGTATATTTTGAAAACCATTTTTCTTTCTGAAATATAAATATTTTTAATACTTTGAAACAAATATCAACAAAGTATCACAGAATTGCCTTCCTATGAGTAGCCCTGCAGATCAAACAAGAATACTTGATGAAGTTACCCGTACCAGTATTGAATTACTATTGAAGTAGCCTTTCTACTCTCATTTATTTTCGGCCATTCTCAGATAACAAATTTTCAAACTTATTAGTACCCTTTATAGCAACACTGTGTATTTAAGTAAATGGATGGCCACTTAGACTTTATATAAATTGAATTACTAAGATGTAGCTATTATATATAAGTTATTTACACAAGGAGTTATGCTTTAAGCATTGAATTTATCTTGATGATTAGAATTCATTTAGAATCCACTCCTTGCCCTAAGCCATCATTATAAAGTAAACTGTAGGAGTGCCATATACGCCAATTTATACTTGTAGCACAACATACATTTATGTAACATGTTTGATGACCAACCGGTACGTTTTCCTATAAAAATAGAAACTGGTGAATATACACTTGCTTTATGTCTCAAGAACAATTTCTCTTTGACTTCAATAAGGAAGTACAAAAAGATTCGAACTTTAAGGCTCTTTTTCCCGGAGATCAATCTTTGCGGGCTATGTTATGGATTTACGGTAAGACAATAACCGGGGCTATTCCCAATGATCGTTTTAGCGAAGAGGTTATATTTAATGCTTTTCAGGAAACCAATCACGAAGTCTATCAACGGGTTCCTGCTTCAAATTTCAACGCTCAGATATCTGATTTACAAAAATTCTATCTCAGATATGATGAGGATGAACAGATCTACACCTTTAGGGATCATGGAAAAAGTATTTTTAAAACTGTAGAAACTACACTAAGCGGTAATTTTAACCCTACAGAAATTGAGATCATATGTACAAAGCTTAAAGCCGATCTGACTGCCTGTCAAACCACTGAGGAGCTTGAAGTATGGACCCGATTGCATTTCCCTGCATTTGAACCCAATATGAATACACAGGTGGATAGCCTGGACAGATATATTCATACGACTGTTTCTTCTATTAGGGTAACAGCACAACTCCAAAGTGGGAATGCCATTGAAACGCTGAAAGATATCGATTCACAACTCGAAAAATTACGGCAATACAATACTGAATTGAAAGCAGCTTTTTCATCAATGAAGGAAATAAATCAGGAACTAAATAAGAGAATACATAGTATCAATGATTCCAGTTTGCTTGATAAAGTTGAGAGAGTACGTCAGTTTTTTCCTCATGTCAAATACAGATTAGGTTTAATTGATAAAAGACTGGATCGCTTACAACCTCGCTTAAGACAATTCTTCAGTGCCCTAAACAAGCCCCTATTCAATACCCAGGTAGAAAAATTTCTACATTTACTTTTAACCCACTCTCAAGTGGAAGGGGCACAAAAAAATGTCGTTTTCCCACTGGAAATTCAAGCTATTAGAATATTCCAGCCAACTCCTACTTTCACATATATTCAACGTAAAGATGATTTATTTCCTCCGATTCCACGTAAGCGCATTAGAACGGAACATTCACCTTCAATAATTCAGTCAATCCATAAAGGCCTGCAAGAAAAAATAGTATTACAAAGAGATATAGAGAAATATGTCAAAATCATTCTAAACGATTGTTTAATCAAACAAGAAGTACTGCTTTCAAATTATTTCTTCTTAATTATTGAAGAAACAAAAAATGTTCAACTGGCAGTGCGTGTAGCTCATAGTCTTATTATCAGGCTCCCTTATAAAAGGGAAGAATTCAACTTTATTGTTGATAAATCAAATACTGTAACAAAAAATGGTATTACAATATGGGAAATGAAAATTTCGAGCTGCCGGTAGAAGCAGAATGGCAATGCCATCCGGAAGCAAAAAAATTATTTGGAGAATTAGACTTTCAGCTAAAAGATGGTATGCACTTTCAGCTAATGGATGGTCAATATGGATTCTTTCGTTTCTTAGAAGAAAATGAAAGAAGTCTGCGCACTTACTATCATCATTACTTCGGTATGTCGCTCTGCTGTTCTGGTGAAGGAATGCTTCGCTATTACTTCTTAGATTTTAATGACGCGGGTAAAGCCAAAGTTGATTATGAACACCGCGATCTTATCAAAAATGAATATATAATTATAGGATTTCTGGTTTACAAAATAATATTTATTGATCAAAACATTGAACTTTCTTCCATTTCCCTTTTACAGGATACTATTCGCAAAGATTATGAGGAAATGAAGACTGATCTGTACAGGTTAATTGCAAAAGCAAAAAAGCAAAACGCGACAACCATGAACGACAGAATAATGGATGATACTATTCTAAAAGCCTTAAAAGAATTTAATAAAATTGGCTGGGTTAGTCTCGATGAGGATACATTCGACCCCAATCCATCTTTTCATCGCATTCATAGCATTTATGGAGAGTACATAAAAGATATTGATAACCTGATAAAAATATATCCTAATAATGATTAGTTATCCAATAATTGCAGGCCTGTCAACTTTAGGGATACGTCAACATCAGGAATTTGATTACGATTTTAATAGCTTTCGTACTGATTTCATTGGAGACAGTGGGTCTGGGAAAAGTCTGATAGCAGACTTGATACAACTTATATTAGTAGGATCCGAAGCATTTGAATCTGCAACGCGTGCATTAGGAGGAGACAGAACTCCAGATGGGCTGGTATTGAAAACAAAGGATGGAAGAGGTACTGATATAGGATATGCATTTTTGAATATCAAGCTATCGGAAGCAAGTTATATAGTTATAGGTACTTATATTCAGTCGTCACAAAAAAATACTATTCCATTTTCTATTCAACGTGGATATGATGATAAAGAATTAATACCTTTGAATAAGCCTTTATCATACAAAGAACTAATACGACATGACAAGATCATTCCAATTGACGAGTTAGGAGATCATTTAGAAAATCAAGGGTATGTTTTTAAATACTGGCAGAAAAGAAAGCACTATCATAAATTTCTATATCAACATGAGCTATTGTCTCTCGACCTGTCTGAAAATGAAAAAGCCTTAAATGATTATGCAACTATCATCCAATCATTTTCCCGAGGCGGTTCTCTCGAAACTCAGAAAGGAAATGCTTTAAAAGATTTTCTATTTGGGAATGACGCAGCAAAAAGGATTTATGCCAGCTACCAATCCTCTGTCAATGAGTTACAGGGAGGATTTGACCAATATGTCAGGAATAAAAATGATATTGAATTAATTACCCGCAAACAACGTAGCCTTTCTCATTTATTAACACTGGAAAGTGAAACTGAAACTGCAAAACATGATTCGCTATTACACGATCTTCTATATACCCATCAGGAAAATGGATATTGGAAAAAAGAAGTAGAATCATTAGCCATCAGTACAAGATCTAATTATAATTCTCTCCAAATAGTCAAATCTTCGCTGGAACAGCTGGAAGAAGAATTTAGAAAAACCGAAGCATTCGAAAGCCTCCGACACGATAAAGCAATGTCTGAACGCAATATACAGGAAAAGAAATGGAGTCGCATTCTACAAGTTGAAAACTGGATGGATAAATACAAAACCTCTATAGATAATCTATCAGAAGTCTTTCAAAAATATACAAAACTTCGTAAGCATGCAGATATCTGGCGAAATGTTAACCAAATTCTATTTAGTCAAGGGTTGTCTGGTCTACTTAATTCTCTAATGCCAGTTTCTACAGGAAACGAGCTTATTGAATTACTGGATACAGCTATACTAGATATGCAGACCGAAGTGCAGGAAAAAAAAGGGCTTCAACAATTTATGGATATTGACAATGAAGGTTCCCTGGGGCGATGGGCACTGGAACAAAAACACGGATTCAATATTGAGCAGGAAAGTATAATTATGCATTTTAAAGACTTGTCGACCCGCCAACCCAACGATATCCGTAGCAAAATCGTAAGATATATTCCAACACCCCAATCACTATTCGATAATTACAGTGTATCAGCATCAAGTAATGATGGTATCTGGCTTGATATGAAAGGAATTCGGGAATTTATTCCATGGGTAAAAAATCGTATTCTCTCCAACGAAAATCAGCATAATATTAAATTGTTTTTTCAAGAGGAAACAGCAAACCTAAATGAGCAAATTGCCAAACTACAAGATAAGATTAACACATATAAACAATTGAGACAAGTCGTTATTCGCGAAGATTTTGATGGTTATATACAGGCGCTCGAACTTTCTGAACAAATAAAAGAGATTGGAGAAGAGGATGATTTTCTAAAACAAAGTGAAACTTTGATTAAAGAATATATTACAATATATAGGGACAAAACAATTATCCAGGAAGAATATAATGATGCAGTGGAAGAATACAACATTACTTTAAATGATATCAAGTCTGCAAGTAAAATGCATTCATCCATTGATGGATTATTAACCAATGTAAGAAATTTATTAACCGACAATTCCTGGAAAAATAATTGGTCAGAAATATCGGACGCAATGCTTATTCCTGCTGATAATCCTACACTGCTACATCAGGAGCAGGTATATTTTCATACTTCCTTAAAGCAGCTATCAGATATGATTCCATTTTTGGAACAAAAAATAGATCAGCATCGCGAAGGATTAAGCTTACTTAAATTGATGGATGCCTGTAATAAATTTAATAATGCAAAGAGTGAATATGATATCGCGTCCGCAGAATTCATTAAAGCCTACAAACAGATTCCGGAAGCTGCTTTTGATGACAAAACACATAAGCAGAACCGATCCGACTTACGGATGATTTATCAAAACAAAAAATCAGATTTTGAAAGTACTTACAGAAACGTAGTTCAATCTTTTATCCAGAACGAACATTATCGCTTCGAAAATATTTATGACACAAAAGCATTGAGTATTACCCTATTACCGGCAGCTTTTCATGAAATGGAAGTAGCAACCACCAATATGATTGAGCTAATCAACTCCTACCTCGCCAGAATAAACGAAAACAACAGGGAATTGAACAGACGAAAATTCCAAAGGATTAATGAGCTGTTAGATCTGGTTTTGGAAGAAGCAGCACAACGTATGAATAATGCACGCCGTATCGACTTATTTCTCAATGAACAGGAAAAAGGTATTACCGGCGGGCATCGCGTTCGGCTGCAATCATCAATGTCAAAAGAATATCCACTACAATGGATAGATAAGTTTCAGGCGATGTTAAAAAATGACTCCGCAGATTTCTTAGATTCTAAGCTTGCTGAAGGCATGAGTCTGGAGGAGAAGATGATAGCGGCATTTAATGAATTCTCAGGAAACAGGAGTAAACCCAAACTCGAAAAACTCCTTGATCCAAATTCATATTTTGAATTAGAATTTTCTATGCTTTCAGAAAAAGGTACCGTCAATAAAGGAAGCAGTGGCCAAAGTTATGCTGGTATCGCACTACTTTGTATTGCCAGACTACACATTATTGGTACTGGATTAGCCTCTAAAAACCGTAATGGAATTAAATTTATGCCTATTGATGAAGCTGAAGGTCTCGGCAGCAATTATGATATGCTTTATAGTATCGCGAAACAATACAATTACCAAATTGCATCATTTGCCATAAATCCAATTGGAACCTTTACAGAAGGTGAACTATATATGTACATGCTATCAAAAGATCTAAGCACCGATGAAGACATTAACTATATACCGCTTTCTATTCGCTGTGAGAGGGATATGGACTTACTTAATTAATCCAGGAAGAAAATGCTCGAAAGAAAACTAAAATGGTCGCACTTACGCGCGTTGAATGAACTATATACAAAAGAACAGACATCAGCACAGATACAAGACAACGCATTTATACAACACCTGAAGAACAAAAAACGACTTATAGCCAATAAGCCTGGTTATCAGAATATATTGATTGCAAAGCCTGGTTACCTTCAGTATTACCAGGATAACTTTTTGAAAGCTTATGAAAGATATACGCTGTTTCTGCAATCCAACAATATTACAACAGATGGAAGACATCGTTTTGATGAATATGATCTGGAGACATTTGCGTTTATAATGGAAAGAAAAGAGGAAATTTTGGCTAGCGTTCCCAGTATCAGACAGTTCTCCAGCAGGATGTTCAAAGAGAAAGGATCCAAATATTTGGATACACATCCAGGAATAGCCTCTATTGTTCTAAATCTACTCAATCTTGAAGCATTTCCAGGGTCTGACACTACAGAAAATCAATGGCGATTTGTAATTGATCATCCAACACCAAACCTGATTGTTCTTTGCGAAAACATCGCTAACCTAAAAAGGCCTTGGGTCGCGAGAACACATAAGATAGAACTATGGTACGTAGGTGGAAATAATACTACAATACTTGAACAAATTTCTCCTGAAAAATTAGAAATACCTCTGTTATATAGTTGCGATTGGGATCAACATGGACTTGAGATTTATAAACGAATTCATGAAATATTTAATAGTAAAAATAAAAATATCCAGATACTTACACCCTACAATCAAGAATGTTTTCTTCCTGAAAGCTCGCCAAACCATGGCAGTAAATGGAAAGATCTTCACATAACCCATCAATGGAAATCTCACCCTTTTAATAAAGAGCAAACAAATTTATTAAGTAAGCTCATTAACAACAAACAATGGATAGAAGAAGAAAGCCAGGATTTAGTACAACTGTTACAGTACAATGGGTTTTCAGTATAAAATTACCCCTTCTGCTGTAATGCACTTCTATATGAAATACCCCATTTCGCTATTGCATCAATAATAGGTTCCAGCGTTTTAGCAAATTCAATGACCTCATATTCCACAGTAACCGGTTTAGTATTACAAACTGTCCTGTTATTTAGATTGTGATGTGGCCGATTTTTTAAAAGAATAAGGCATGTAGTTGGATTTCCAAAGGATTTTTCAAAAAATTATTACCTTTATGTTGATAGGGATAAAAGTAATTCCCGCGAAAATAAACTGACAGCTATTTGACAGCTAAATCATACAATTAATTGATTATAAATGTTATACAGTGCCTGTTCTGGGCACGTAAATGAGGCCATCTCATTATTTATGAGACAGCCTCTATTTTCTCTTCTACTAGAGTAAAATTTTCCCGCTTCTTCCCATTATTTGCGACACCCAACTGACACCATCAAATTTTTAAACACACACTTAAATAAATTTCCACTTACTATTTTAAATGTCTGGCCATCAGCTGCTTATCAGGTATTTAATTTTATAGGAAGATTTCCCCTGATATTCATCCCACTTAATAAATTGATAACATACCTGCGCTATTCCTGTTACCGAAACTATTATACATTTGTTTTACTATCAACTTATGAAATCGCCAGCAACACACGATTTATTTAAGGATATTTATCTGAAGTACTGGGATACGCTTTTCGGGATCGCCAATAAAAAGATAGGTTACACGCAGGATGCAATGGACATCGTCCAGGATACCTTCACCTATGTATGGCAGCAATTTCCGTCGTTACAACTCGAAACGGAAAAAGCAAAACCTTTCCTGATAACCTGCCTCTATTACCGGATATTCAATCATTTGCGTGCGAGAGGCGTGAATGAGAAACACCTGTTGCATTTTCAGGCCTATCTTGAAAGTGAGCAAAGCATTGAATCATATTACAGTACAGCTGAAATAGAAGAAGAGTTGGAAGCCGTCAACATTGCCATCATGGCTGAGTTGGACCGTATGCCCGAACGAATGAAACATATATTTATCCTCAGTCGCTATGAAAATAAATCCATAGAAGAAATAGCGATGCTCTATGATATTGCCCCCAAAACCGTCAGGAACCAACTCAGCGATGCTATGCGCCGCCTGAAGGAGTTTGCTGATTCTTATCCCGCAACAGCCCTGCTGCCACTTATCCTACTCTTCCTGGAAGACTAATTGAAATTTGGTAACAATTCGTTAACCTGCCCCACCCGGGATTTTTTTCGCTCCCCGATCTAACTATATGTATGGAGCCAAATCAGCATCAGTTAAACTTATTACTTGAACGCATTTACAGCGGTACAGCAAACGAACAGGAAAAGGAAATTATCCGTAACTGGATCATCTCCATGGATATACATGATACCAGCGTTACTGCCGAAACACTACAGGTAGCAAAACTGGAAATGTTAGACCGTATACTCACTACAAATACTGTTGTAACGACGCCGACTCTACGTAGTAATGGTTTCCGGAAAGTACTCCGTACGTGGAAAGCCGCTGCAGCGGTGCTGGTGCTGGCAATCGCATCCTGGTTCCTGCTCAATAAAAATAAACCTTCCAAAGATCCGGTGTATACCACCATCGCTGCCACCCAAAGAAATATCAAGCACATCGAGCTGCCTGATGGATCACAGGTATGGCTAAACGCCGGGTCCAGGCTGGAATATATACAGGACCAGTTTAATAAAGATAAGCGCTGCGTAAAACTGACGGGGGAAGGGTTTTTCTCCATTACCCCAGATGAGGCCAGACCTTTTATCGTATCATCAGACCATATAGAAACACAGGTATTAGGCACCACCTTTAACATAGAAACCTATCCCGGTGAAACGGAAATCCGTATTGCACTGGTACAGGGCTCGGTGGCAGTGAAAGATACGCATACCAACAGCTATACCGTTCTGCATCCTAATGAAATGCTTCGCTATTCAAGAGTGAGCGGACAAACAGGTGTAGTAGGCTTTTCAAACAAAGTGGGTGACTGGGTAAACGGACATATGATTTTCGAGGAACTGCCACTGGGAGATGTACTGGATCGTATTGCCTATCGGTTCGGTATTTCTATACAATATGACAAAGCACTGGTCATGAATAAAAGAGTAACTGGAAATATTAATCCGGATAAATGGCAGACAGTACTGGATGATATTCTATTTATACATAAACTCAGGTACACTACCCAAAACGGCATTGTATATATAAGCAAGCGGTAATTACATCCCTTATTTAACAAACTAAAAAAATGAACCATAAGATTAACAGGAAACTGGTGCAACACCGGTTCCTAAAGGCTATGCTATTGAGCTTACTTTTCCTGCAGCTGGGAATGGCAGCGCGGGCACAGCTTGGCAGCCTTCATCAGAAGGTGGACGTCAGGCTGGATAACTCCAGTGCGCTGGCGATTATCACCATTCTCAGCAAACAATCAGGATGCTCCTTTTTCTATACCGCTTCTGAGCTGAATGTTATAAAAGTACCCGCCTTTCGGACAAACGGCACGCTTGGCGCCGCATTACAACAACTGAAAGCACAGGCGCCGCTCGACTTTAAGGTCAATGGAAATAATATATCCGTTCAGGTTACTACCGTGGCTCAACCTACGAAAACAGATTCGCTAAAAAGACATCTTTTCAAAGGAAAAATTACGGATGCAAAAAGCGGTAAGCCGGTAGCGCTGGCAGAGGTATATGCACAGGAAAACCACGTTAGCACAACCACCAATTTTAATGGCGAATTCGAATTGCAGCTATCCACGACACATGACCTGTTCATCTTTACCAAAGCAGGCTATACCAGCCAGGTAATTAACGGCAACGTACAAACGTTTAATGCAGTTTCCATGGTGCCTGACAACAGAACACTATTGGGTGTGACTGTTGCTTCCAGAAAACACATGAATAACGAAGCTGCCGTACTGGATGAAAGAAAGAATGCGGCCATTATATCTGATGGTATTTCTGCAGAGAACATCGAGAAAACCGCCAGTATCACCACCGCACAGGCTTTACAGCGGGTATCGGGCGTAACGATAACGGATGATAAGTATGTGGCGGTGCGCGGCCTCGGAGACCGTAGCGTGATCGGGGAGTTGAACGGCATACGCCTGGCCTCTTCAGACCCTGACAGAAGCACCATCCCCCTGGACCTCGTTCCGGCAAACCTGCTCGATAATATCGTAGTATTCAAAACAATGACACCTGATAAACCTGCTGATGCTTCCGGCGGTATCGTGGAATTGAAAACTCTGTCTATCCCCACCAGGAAAACACTGGCCATCACTGCTGAAGCTGGTACCAACTCCAATATCGGTCCGGGTGGAAAAGTAAATAGCTTTTATAACAGTGAAATGGGTTTTTTAGGAGGGAAGATCAGATCGCATGACCTACAGCAAAATTATCTGAACCTGGATAAGCAATACCCTGGTGGACTATCACAGATACAGCAACTGGCGTCGGCAGCAAAAAATGATCCCTCGCTTTTGTCTGAAATAGACAGGATCAACGGCATCATGCATCATTTTGATCCCGTGCTGACCACCCGATATAAAAAAGCTCCTCTGAACGGCATTTACAATGTTACTTTCGGTAACGCCTACCAGCTGTTTAAACATCATCAGCTTGGATTGATCCTCAGTGGGAGCTACTACAGCCGCTCTACTGATGTTAATGACGGACAGCTGAATCAATACAGCATTTACCAGGGTGTAATGACAGGTAACCCTGCTATTGATGAGTCCAGGAATATACCTGCCTACATCACACCGAATACACCTAATCTGGGAAAGTATGTCGGATATAAAGAAAATACAGGCACGCAAACATTGAACTATGGTCTGCTGGGTGGACTCGCATACCGCTTCAACCCCAACAATGAAATCAGCTTTCAATATATGGGCAACTGGGGAGGTGAAACGCAGGCTACCAGTCTTACCGGTCAGTATGCTTATGTAACAGGCCTCACAGGGCCGGTTTATAGCAATATATATTCACTGAAACAAACCTATCGCACCTTTCGCACCTATAACCTGCAAGGTGAACATAAACTCAGTGATGGGAAATACACACCACGCCTGAGCTATAATGCTGCCTCATCAAAGGCTACACAGGATGATCCAGACTACCGGTTTGTTAACCTGGCAGATTACCGCCCCGCCGGCGGAGGTTACGTATCGGTGCCTACTCCAGACGGGTCTGGCTACCACTATCAGGGTGTCACAGATTACTATGCACTGGTATCTGGTTATGTAAATGGCTTCGGTCCATACGGTAAGATACAGGCCGATCCTAACGGACGCCGATTCCGCAATATGACAGAAACCAACTATAACTATAAAGCTGATGTAACCTTTCCTTTCAGGATTCATGGACTAGACCAGGCCTTCAAAACAGGTGTGAATTATCTCTACCGCGAAAGGGATTTTACAGAGAATGTATTATCGCTGCCCGGCTCCAACTTCAGTACACTTAAGCAATATCCGTTGTATCAGGTATACGGGAACCTCGACAGGCTGGTAGGATATGATCAGATAGGTGTACATCTGCCAACAGCTACTTCTCCGGAAGGCATACCGCTAACAAACGGGTTTCTATATAACATCAGAAAATCTCCCAATAACTATATCGGTTTCTATGAAACTAGCGCCTTCTATGGGATGCTGGACCTGCATCTGCAAAAGAATCTTCGTTTAGCTGGTGGCGTACGACTGGAAAAAACAAATATCCAGAGCAAAATCGATACGGCAGGGATATATATAGACCCATCGCTTTCCGATGGCGGTATCAATTTGTTAAATACTAACCCGGTATCTAAATACGTCACAGATTATAAGCCTTACTATTCGGCCAACCTCACCTGGACGCTCCAGGAATCCATGAACCTGCGACTGGCTTATGGTACATCACTGGCTCGCCCTGAAATCAGAGAAATGACCAACGTATTCGAGTTTGATCCGTTTCAGCAGGCTTTGGTAGTGGGGAATCCTAAGTTAGTGAATCAGCAGGCCAGCAGTTACGATTTCAGGTGGGAATGGTTCCCGCATAAAGGTGAAGTACTGGCAGCATCTTTCTTTACCAAAGAAATATATAATCAGTTAGAAAAAGTATTTATACAGAATTCGGACGGTGTGAACGCCAAATTTCCGGAATTCCCTACAGTGGCCTATCAGAACAACCCCAATGCCGGGCATGTATGGGGAGTAGAACTGGAAGTGGTAAAAGACCTGGGGCTACTCTGGAAACCACTGCAAAACTTCTTTATTGGCTCCAACCTGATGGTAGCTTCAAGCAGTGTGCGTAAAAATAAAGAGCGCCTAAATGCCGCCAGGATCATCGATCGCCAGTCGCCGGAAAGCAGTCCGCTATTTGAGCAAGCTCCTTATTCTATTAACGGTTTTCTGAATTATAACAATAAAAAATCAGGTACTGATATCACGTCCACTTTCAATATGGTAGGAGAGCGGCTTATACAGGTAAATATGGACGGATCACCGGATCTCTACAGCAGACCTATGCCGGTGCTGGACTTCGTTTTTAGCCAGCAGCTGGCTAAAAGACTGGTGTTTAAAGGCTATGCTAAAAATATCCTCAATAGTCCATATGAAGAAGTATACAGCAATCCGCAAACGAACGGAAAATACTATGGTACCAGGTATTTAAGAAGGAGCTATAAGCGTGGAACTGAATTTATGCTTGGACTAACTTATAACCTGTACTAAAAAAGTGAAAATGAGTATGACAACTACAAAATATATTTTTCATGCTGTAATGGCTGGTATGCTGTTGCTGGGAGTGTCCTGCGATAAGAATAAGATGGATGTTAGGCCGGGCAATGAACCCAACTATAGTAACATGGCTAAATCCACGGTCAGGCTGATTACGTTCAATAAAACAGACCTTATCGTAAACAACACACGTGTTACTAACTGGTACGTACCAACGGCAACAAATCCGGTAGATCTGCCTTACCCTACGCCTTATTTTCCGGTAAGTGGGAAGTTTAATGGAAGCTGGTACCTGCCCCAACAATTCCTGGACAGCAAAGGGCAGGCAACGATACAATCCGTTACTATGCCCAATTTTATCACCGATTCCTTCCAGGTACAGGAAGATTATTACAAGCCTACAGACTATTACCTGGCTACGAGTGCGGTGGCGCACATGGGTGGGATTTACACTGTTTCTGCCGTGCCTCGCTCTACCGCCATACCAGCAGACCCCAGGCATATACGTATTCGCCTGGTAAATATAGGAATGGCTGCTGGCAATGGCGGCGGTACTTTGTCGCTGGCGTATGCAAACGGAACGCCGGTAAATGCTGCCACTTCCGGAATAGCCAATCATCGTTGGTCCGACTATATTGAAATTCCTTATGGTACCTACCAGTTTAAAGTGCTGATAGATGGTTCAGGACTGCAAATTCCCGGCAGGCCCGCACTGCTGACCGATGCTGCAACGCAGGAAAATTTCTCACTGGGAGGCACACAGGTCTATTATTCGGCGGTACAAACTTTTCAGCCCGGTGGTGTATATACGATCGTAGTAGCACAGATGCCGGGTGTTTATCAATATAGGGAGTACCCGTTGTACCCTAACTGTTTCGACGTTATCACTGACGTAGATCCTGCTGCCAATATTACCTATGGCCGATTGCAGCTGGTGAATGCTTTTGATGAATCAGAAAAGGGCCTCTCAATACTGCTAGATGATACTCAGGTGCCATCTGTTACATATGGTAACGCCGGCGACTATACGATATTGGTAGCAGGCACGCATCATATCAAAGCTACTGATGCCGCTGGAAAAACTATTATAGAAAAGGATGTTACCATCAGAGGAGGAGATAACCTCACCCTATGGGCATTTCCGAATAAAGATAATAGTATAGGCATGACTGTTATACCAAATAATATGGGTGGAATACGTAACACAGGTACTAATGCCGATGGTGGTGATGGTGCCAATAATAGTTATGATCCATTGAAATACAAGGTACTGGTACAAACACGCTTCCTCAATTTTTGTCCTGACCTGCCTTATGTCACCTTCACCAACCCCAATGGCAGGCTGTTTACAGAAGGATTGTTTTCTGCCGCTCCGGCAGCACAGCAACTCCAACCAGGGTTAGCGCCTTCTCCTGTTGCGGTGCCTTACCCTTATATCGATCTGGGCGTGGTGACCGGAGGTGCTGTGGAGGCGTATCAATCGCAGCCGGGTGTATTGCCGGGCAACAGGTTGATAAATGTACCTGCGCTTACAAAAATGGATTTTGTGAAGATGCCTGCCATGTATTTCCTAAATGGTAATGCCGGCGCGGAATCCGGTGTGTATACTGTGGCTCTTATAGGCAGAAACAGTAGCAGCCAGCATCCGAGGATGATAGTAGTAAAACATAACCAGTAAAAAGAAAGCGACCATGATGCATTTTAAAAATACTATGTCGTATAGCCGTAAGCATTGGTACAGCCTGTTGGCATACTTTTGCTTGCTGCTGACAGTGGCGGGTTGCCGTAAAACAGAGTATAACATTATTCCTGATACGGCTTACCTACGTGTATTCAATAGTTTAAACTATGATGTAAACGTTACTACAAAAGACCAGCCGCCGCCTTTTGTAACGATGATTATCGACCCCGAGTTCAGCACTTCAGGAGTGATAACAGGAGGAAAGATCGTAGGCGACCGTCTCGATCAGCGTAGTACCTATGCAGGGCCATATCCCGCTAACGCCGGTAATACTTCTTTCCGTAATACCGAATATCCGGGTTCAGAAAAAGTATTGGTAGGCCCTATCATCAATGGCATCAATCTTTCCAGCTGGGCGCAGGTGCCATCAGGGAAGCACAGGGTACTGTTTTATAGTCGCCCTATCAGTGCCATGAACTTTTTTGACCTGCAGGAAAGAGAGCGTCAAAGTCTGCTTGTAGATAGCACAGTAGATTTTATACCTGGTGAGATATATACCATGCAAATATTGCAGAAGACCGTTTCGCAGCAATATCCGCTGCCGGTAACCTTATACCTTCGTCAGGAGCAGTTTACAAAAATGCCTTTTGCTGATACTCTTTTGTATGCTAATTTTTACAACCTCAGTGCAGAGGGATATGCAGCCGCCAATCCCGGTTCCAGAACTCTTATCTCCTATTACAATGCCAATAATAAATGCACTGCCTTTGGAGATACGATGAATCTCTATTATTCTCTTTATAAAGATGATTGTCCATATCCTTATGTGGAGGGATCAACTATAGGTGCTAATGTTATCCCGGGTTTCAATAATATTTGGTTAGGAACAGTGATACGGTCTCATAATGCCGGTGTGATGCCGTACTATGCGGTGCCTATGTTTGCTGCGCCGGATACTACACATGGTATTCTCAGCAGGCAATGGGAATCCTTCATATTGATGAAGCCGGGGTTATTTCCTATTCCGGGAGTGCTGCCCGTTGGTGCAACAACAGGTATGGCCACTGCATCACCTAAATACGGTGCCATCGGCTGCAGCAACGGCAGCGATGACGGAAAAGGTACTACTTCCGTCGCAGCAAGGAAAAGCATTCCGAAGGTTTCCAACAGGGATTACCTGGTGAGCTGCTGGTTGCCTAACCTTATCCGCTATACGGCCTCAGGTACCTATGCCCAGCGTTCCTTTGCTACGATCAGTACCATAGAGATCATCAATAACCAGGTGTATATGATGAGTGTTCAACGCACATACGCTCCACCTGCTAAATAATATCGTCCGGTGCATTGTTAATGGTTGCATATTTCAATTAAATACTAATGAAGAAACTTAAATATTGTAGTTGGTTATTGACGGCCGTGCTAATGGTTGTTTCTTGCAAAAAGCCTGACTTTGAGGCCGAACAACAGGCAATGGCAGCAGGTACAATTACCGACTACCTGAAAAATAATTTCGACTTTTCCCTGTTTGTAGCAGCTGTAAATAAAGCAGGCCTCAGTGATAGTCTGGATAAGGCCAGCAGCGCTTTTACCGTGATGGCGCCCACCAATAGCGCCCTCAATAAAGATGGCATATTAAACGCCGCAGATTTTGACAAGTGGCCGGCAGACAGCCTTCAGTATTTTGTGAGAACGCATATACTGCCGGCAAGGGTATTTTATACTGATATTCCTTTGTCGTCAGATAACAGGTATACTAACCTGAATGGAGTACGGCTATATGTTTCCCGTTCAAATGCCTTCAATGCAAATTTAGCTGTCAACGGGGTGAGTGTACAGTCTCAACCCTCACTGAGTACCTCTGTGGCGGCCACTTTCGGCGCCTCTTTGCTGAATGGTGTTGTTTATCCTTTACCGACCACCTTGAAGGTTTTACCGGTTACAGTACAGCAATTTCTTACCGCAAGACCCACCTTGTCGCACCTGGTAGCCGGATTAAAAAAATTTGGTTACTGGGATCAGTTGGGAGCTGATGGCCCCTATACCGTTTATGCCCCGATGGACTCCAGCTTTGAGCGCCGTGGGATCACATTGGACAGTATCAACCGTATGGACCTGAACATTTATGATCCGGTTGTATTTGGTGGGTATTTCCTGAAGCCCAACCACCTTTTTGTATTAGATATACTACAGTTGCCACCGCCTTCAGGAATTAACTTCCTGGCATTTCAGCTGCCGGCAATAAATTATAAACTGGTGATGGGGCAGCAGCCTTTTGGCCTGGGTGTAGGGGTGGCAACCGCCGCTTCAACACAGACATCAACCCTCGTGCCTGTAGGTCCATACTGGAACCAGCCCTATGGCAACCAGGGAACACCATTCCTTGGGGAAGTACAGACCGGTCTGTCGCTGGTAAACCTGAAAGGCGCCTATATTAATTATACCTGCTCAAATGGTGTGGTACATCTCCTGTCAGATATACTTGTAATGCCCGATAAAGTAGTTAAGTAAGACGATTATGTTATTACACAAGCATCTCTTTATGAAAACAAATAACAACTTTTTTATACTAAGTTTTTGCCTGCTACTGGTTTTTATCAGTGCCTGCACGAAAACAGAAGAACCTCCTAAACCAATAGGAGATAAGTTACCTTATAACAGCAATGTTACCAGAAGTTTATCGCAGCTGATAGATAGCATTCCTGAAACTTCCGTTTTCAGTATTGCCCTCAAACGCACCACTATATTACGTTATATGGATAGTCTGGCCGGAAAGAATCCTGCTGCACCCTATACGATGTTTGTGCCTACCAACAAAGCCTTACAAGATGCAGGATTTACATCGGATAATATCGGAACGGTACCAGTAGCAATATTGGATACGCTGATCCGCTACCTGACAATATCTGGCGGTATTCCTGCAAATACCAGTAATCTCACTGGCGAAACAAACTACTATCCGTTAATGTACCCCGATAGAACGATCACTCGTAGTCAGGTACCATCACCTTTCCTTTTATGGACGAATATGTACTACTACTATCGACTGGTGCTGGGGATGACAGACGGAGTGCTCCGGCTGAACGGAAAGACTGTTTGCAAAACGCCAGGTATTCCTGCCACTAACGGTACCGTATATATGCTGGACAGTCTGGTGAAAAAGCCTTTTTATGAAAGCTATCAGGTACTGAGTCATGATACCAGCTTTACCTTTTACATGGCCGCATTGGAGAAAAACAATGCAATGTATAATGCAAAGGGGATCATCGGTCAAATGAATGATACTTCGGCATTAGTGCTGGCAGTGGGAACGAATACCCCTGGTAAAGAGCCTTTTACCATAGTGTTTGCACCGGATAATAGTGCTTTCAGAAAAGCAGGTTTTAATTCTATTGAAGATATTAATAGTTATATAGATAAGTCTGCACTGGCATCAGCACCCAACTATACACAGATGCGTACAAACATGGATTCTATCCTTGTCAACCATCAGCTGATTAGCAATTATAATGCACTGAATCCTGCACTCACTTATCTCTATAGTATTGATTTACGATTGAATATGTTTGGTGTGAATTTAACGAATGCCCCTTCCCCGGGAGCTGTGACAGTGCAAAATATTAATGGGCAGGTGGTATTGCATCGTCAGGATTATCCGCAGGGCCGCGGTGCGGCCATCATATCGCCGTCTGATATTACTACACTAACTGGCGTGATACATCGTGTTGATAATCTTTTATTGCCTACTCCATAAACGAATTATGATGGAACTTAAGAAAATTATTACGCGGCTGATTATGGGTGTGATGCCGTTTACGGCCTGTACCAAAGATAAAGTACAGCCTGAAAACATATATGCTAAAACAGGTATTGCGGCGGTGGTGAACAGTAATTTTAGTTTGTCGCTTTGCAAATATGCACTGCTAACCACACACTACAATGATACTTTGAGTAAGCCAGGGCCCTATACTTTATTGGGTCCGTCCAATGATGCATTCACGGCTGCTGGCTGGCCGTCCGGTGCTGCAATCATTCGTGCTTCAGATTCTTTACAGGCAATGATGCCTTACCATTTTATACGTGCAGCTATTAAGATGGATTCTTTGCCACTAGCCTTCAATCAGCCGCTGATGGCGGGGAACGGTCAGCCATTGTATGTAACACATTGGGTGAATAGTCGCGATACGGCGGTTGTTGTAAATGGTGTCAGAGTTAGTACACTGGATAAGCCTGCGGCCAATGGCCTTGTAAATATTACGGATGGCATACTGAACCCCATCGTTTATAACGATGTGCAGCAGGCAGTTTCTGGAGATCCTTCGTTGTCTATGTTCAACGCTGCCATCATTAAAAGCGGCCTTGCTCCAGACTATAATAACGGTGGCCCCTATACGGTATTTGCTCCGGTGAACACCGCCTTCAATGCTATTGGCATTATGACGGTAGATAGTATCTACAAAATGGATGCAGCAACACTGCAAAAAATCGTGAAAGCACATATTGCCACAGGAAGGAATTTTATTTATGATTATATTCTGAAAGCAGATGTAACCACTAATACTTACCAGGAGCATATGCTTAGTGGTGCTATTTCTACTATTACGCTCGTGGCAGATCCTGTGCGCCAGGGCCGCTTTTCCGGTATCATCCTGCAAACCGCTTCAAGCGCAAATGTAAGCATCTCCAGAAAAAATATACTGGCAGGTAATGGTGTAGTACACAGCATTTCCGGGCTTTTAAATCAATAAACGATTATTATGTTTTCACTGATACATAAAAGATTAAACGCGCTATTAATTACGCTGGTCGTTTTACTAGGTAGCCAGACTATCGCCACTGCACAGCAAACGGATGGGAGTCTTATTGGTAAGGTGACTGACAGCACAGGCCTTGCGCTGGTTGCTGCTACCGTGATCGCAAAACACCAGCCTTCAGGTACGGTGTACAGCACGCTTACGGATAAGCTGGGAAGTTTTTATTTACCCGGACTTCGTATAGGCGGCCCGTATATCATTACCGTTACTATGGTAGGCAGAAAAACCATTCATCAGGAACAGATAACTGTTCACCTGGGAGAACCACAGCAGCTGAACTTCTTCTTAACAGAAGAACAGAAACAACTGAACGAGGTAGTGATAGCCTCTGCCAATACGAAAAACAAAGCGAATACCTTTGGCGCCGGACAAAACATCACGCGTTCGCAGATTAGTAGTCTGCCCAGTGTCAGCCGAAGTTTGCAGGACATGACCCGGCTGGTGCCACAGAGCTCAAAGGATAACGCATTCGCAGGTACGAATTTCAGGTACAACAACATCACTATCGATGGTGCGGTAAATAATGATGCGATAGGTTTCAGTCCTTCCGCAGGTGGCATTACCGGTACTTCCGGTGCTCCGGGGTCCAGTACCCGCACCAATACCATTTCAATGGACGCCATAGAAGATATGCAGGTATATCTGGCGCCTTTCGATGTGAAGATCGGTAACTTCACAGGTGGAAGTATTAATGCGGTAACACGTAGTGGTACTAATGCTGTGACCGGCTCTGCTTATGTTTTTGGCCGCAATGCAGCCATTACCGGGAATGATAAAATAGGTTCCTTAGGGAAGATGAACAGCGATTTTTATGATTATCAGGCAGGCGTACGACTTGGATTCCCAATCATAAAAAATAAATTGTTCTTCTTTACCAATGAAGAAATCACCCGCAGACAAGACCCTGTGCAGCTCATGGCAGGACAAACGGAAACATCACAGATACTCAGTGCGAAGGATGCCAGCGATATCCGTGACTATACGCTGAACCATTACGGCAATATCTTTGATCCCGGTACAGCTGGAGCCTATAGCAGCTATTCAAGGTCGGAGAAATATTTTAATCGCCTCGACTGGAATATCAATGCGAATAATCAGCTGGCTATACGAAATAATACTGTCCTTTCCCGTGCCGTGAATATGGACCGCGACCAGATGGACTTCCGATTTAGCTCCATGGCCTACAAGCAAACCAATAATACCAGTGCTACCGTTGCTGAACTCAAATCTTCCTTAAAAGGAAATTTCTCCAACAGCCTGATCGTCGGGTATACGGCTATTCACGACTATCGTGATCCTTTGTCGGACCCGGCTTTACCGCAGATTCAGATCATGGGACGCACACCGGGAACCACCATTTACCTGGGCACCGATAGGGAAGCGGCTATCTTCAATATGAAACAGCGTACCTGGGAAATCACAGATAATCTTACCTGGCACCGAGGTAAGCATACCATGCTGTTGGGTACACATAATGAACTGTATCATGTGAGCTATGGTTTTGTAAATTCATGGAATGGCAGGGTAGATTATTTAACCATTGATGATTATCTGAATAATAATCCTTACCGGGTAAGGGGGAGCTATAACTACAACAATAACTCCAGGGATTATATTCTGGCACATCCCGAAGCGGTATTTGATGTAAATATGCTCAGTGCATACTTTCAGGATGAGATCAGGGTCACGGACAGGTTTCGTATTACACCGGGTTTACGTGCAGACTATTCCTTCCTGCCACATACGCAGCCGCTAAGTGATGCCGTGAAAACAGCTTATACCGATTCGTACTTTGGGAATAGCTACAACTATACGCCATTGAACCAGATCAGCAATCAGTATCTGGACAAGGTGCAGTTATCGCCAAGGATAGGTTTCAGATATGAGATGACGAAAGATGGACAACTGGTGCTGCGCGGCGGTGCTGGCTTATTCACGGGCCGTATCCCGCTGGCCTGGCTGGGCTATGCTTTCTACAATACGGGCATCAACTATGGCGCATATGATCAGAAAGCCGATCAGCAGCCATTTGCACCAGGAACAGATCCTGTGAAGCCCGGAAAAAATGGTATCGCTGATTTTATTGCTGCCAATGGAACAGATGTTAGCAGCGCCAAAGCCGGCAAAACGCAGGTGGATGTAATAGATAATCATTTCATGATGCCGAAAGTAATGAGGGTAAATCTGGCTCTGGATTATACGTCGGCGAGTGGTTATAAATTCGGGATTGAAGGGTTGTATACCAAAACGATCCATGACGTTTATTTTCAGCAGGTAAATATAAAGGACAACCCACGTTACTACGGCTTTGATTCTTCGCATCAGTTCCCGGTATATAACGGCAGTGTGGATCCTCGCTTCTCCAATGCATATGAATTAAGCAATACAAATCTTGGATACCGCTACTCACTGACAGGTACGGTGAGTCGCCGCTTTAACGGTGGCTTCAACACCTCCGTTGCCTATACCTATGGAGGCTCCAAAGATGCATTCAATGGTATCCGTAACTCCATGGAAAGCAACTGGCAGCTGAATCAGGCACTGAGCCCCAATAACGCAGGATTGGCATGGTCTAATTTTGATATTCGTCATCGTATCCTCGTAAACGTTGGCTATCAGCGTGCCTGGAACGAGCGCTGGACAAGCCGTATCAATCTCCTGGTAAGTGCGCAGTCTGGCAGTCCATTTACTTATGGTATCGTCAACAACAGTATGCAGGGATTACCGCAGCAGGTGAGTGTGGCCTATATTCCAAGAGAAAGTGAGGCAATACGTTTCTTTCAGGATTACACAACTGCCACCGGCGCTGTAGTTACTGCCGCTCAACAAGCCGCAGACTTCAATGCCTATATCGACGGGAACAAATACCTGAGCGGTCGCCGTGGTGCTTTTACAGAGCGCAATTCAGGCCGTACGCCTTGGAATACTACCGCAGATCTGCATTTCGCACAGGAGTTTTATTTCTCAAAGAGCAAGTTCATCACGCTTACCATTGATATCATGAACCTGACCAACCTCGTCAACAGCAGCTGGGGCAGGGTGTATTTCTCACCAAATACCTTTAACTCTACTGCCAGCGTAGGCCTGGTACCTACCTTATTCCCTGTAAAACAGAATGAAGGTAATTACCCTGTATATACTTTTATTAATCCGGGTAATCCTTATGCTATCGACTACCTGAACTCCAGAGTACAGGGGCAGTTAGGAGTACGTTATTCGTTCTAGAAAATAGATATCCGGGATTTCCCCCAACAAAACGGGGCGCTGGTAGCCTTCCATTTTGTTGGGGAAAATCCCATCGGGTTATATGATGGAGTAGATCTCAAAAGAGGAGGGAAATCTTTTTTATTTATCCTTCTTAAAGAAATAAAACTTTCCATAGTTGTTAAAAAGAACGAAGGCCAGGCCCATCTAATAAAGATTTTAACTTAAAAAACTACGCGCCAAAGATTTTCTTCCCCCGGTTGCAGTACGGGATTTTGCTGTAAGAAAAAAGGAATTTCCCTATGTAATACGGCGCCAATGGGAGGTTTTAACTATTGGAGAGGCAGTAAAAAGATCAAAAAAAGAACGCGAATTTCACTGGAATTCCGATATCCCATAAATTAATCCTGTAATACCCAATTTATTAACCTACCTTTATAAAGGTTACATTTGGCTACTTCTGATTTAGTTTGGGTTTATTTTTCTTTCTAAATCCTTTCTTTTCAGTAAGATGCATATTTAATAAAAATTATATTTGTGAATATTTTTGTAGGTAATATAGGTGACAGAACAACCGAAGATGAAATATGGTCTTTATTTGACCCATTTGGAGTTGTATATAGTATTAATGTGGCTTATGATAAGTACAGTGGCCGTTCTAAAGGCTTTGCATTCGTTGAAATGCCAGACGATTCCAATGCAGTACAGGCAATTAAGGAATTGAATAATTCAGTAGTTGCTGGTCAGACAATTGTAGTGTATGAGGCTCGTCCAAAGCCCGAAAGACCAGAAAATAATCGTTTCTCCAGATCCGGCCCAAGGCCTGGATTTAGACCCAGATACTAATAGTTTGATGTTTTAAAACGTCGATTACCTTTATTTGGTAAGAGAGCAGAAGAGCAAAGCAACAGAATACGTTAAGTAGTTTGTTGCTTTGCTTTTGCTATTCCAGGTACCGTAGCTACAACAAGTTGAATTTCCCACTTTATTTTCTAATTATACCATTAATAGTATGGTAACAAGAACTGTCAACAGGGATAGCAGCTCAATTATTTCTTCGAATGGCTACAAACCCCCAAAGCGGAAAATAAATTGAAATATGAGTTTACTTAGTAGTAAGTAGCGAGGACGGTTTTTTAGACAAAATTTACAGTGATGTTATACTGACAGTTCCTGTAGGATCATTCTCCATCCAGCAATCCATATAATCACTATTAGCCACTGCACTTTTCGAAATATTTACTATAGTTGTTCCTACATTAACTACATATGTGGTACTACTGAAATTGTATATTGCCCAAATAGTAGTTCCTGGAGTAGACTCAACACACAAGTTATTCGCGTCATACCCAATTAGGACATGAACTGCGGTAGGATCTTTTGGAAAACAAAATTCCGTATTACAATTAGTAGCAGCTGTTCCATCAAAGATATGAGAACTGCCATCTATATGATACATTTGAATGGATGACATTTTATTTAGTGCATGAATTACAGAATTGGCTGATAAATCTGTAATTCTAATTACATTCTTATTATTAATTTTTTTAAATTCTACGACCAGGTCATTGTTGTAAAATGTGGAATCTTTTGAGAAATCAAAAGATGTCTTTTTATTTGTCTTGTTATCAATTATGTAGAGAGGAGCCTCTTTACTCTTATTTAGATTGCTTTTCTTTGTGCAGCCAAATAGTACTGCAGTAATAACGATTGTAAGTCTTAATGATGTTCTCATGTGATTAACAGTTTTTGATTATAAGTAAAATGGATATCCTAAAGTAGTACAACCGTCCACTCACCAAGCTGGATTTTAATACAAGACCCCAAAGCTTAAAACTTTATCAAACGCTATTTCGGACATAGGGCTGAAGAAAAAATGAAGCGGTTATTTAGAAAAGGAGGTAAGCTCCTCCTGATTTAGTGCTATTCAGTTTAGAGGTTAAACTATTTTTGGTTGTTTATTCATTTCTTTCTACGTAAAGCCTACTGGCAGTACTTTCCCAATCGTTTATAGGATTTTGTTATTTTAATTAATGCATGAACCACTCCAGAACTACAGACAGGCAGTGGAAAATGTTGGCATTTAGTAACACCATTAATGCAGTAATGCGATGTTAATCAATTGCAAGTGATTTGCTGATAGAATCAACTATTATATTGAATATACGGAATTTTGTAACATCATATAACACATCGCTCATATAGACAATCCTCCTTAATTGATATATTTTTTCGGAGTCGATAACCACATTGCCAAAAACAATCCTGTATAATAATTATTCAAACTAGTCCCTACATTTTGCTACATCTCAATAATTTAAAATGATATGAATTAGTTAAAAATGCTATATTTATCGCATTAATATAAATAAACTTATCCTGTCCATGAAATGCCGAATACTCCTATGCTGCTTATTTTTTTCTTTTGCAGTGAGTACCCAACCTAAAACCATATACGAAAAGTTTGGATGGACAAAAAAAGGGGGTAGGACAACAGCTGCAAATAATCTGATAATGATGTCTTCAGGAGTGGTAGCAGCGCCAGGTCCATCTACTCCTAATAATATTAGTATTAAAACAGTGATGGAAGAAAGCGATAAGCTATTTCAGACCTCTTCCCGCTTTGAGGCCGATTATAATTTTTCGGTGAAACCAGTATTGAAGTTGGGAAATGGCAATAGAAAAGGTCGGTTTTATTATAAAATAAATACTTCGCTCTATGCTTGTTAATATGTATGCTTTAAGAAATTGGTATGTATATATAATAAATTTTGTATTTCTTATACCTATGAATTCATGAAAATTATTTTCGTATGGGTAGCTGCGTTAACCCTCATCATACTCAGCAGCCATCAGCTTTCGGCACAGGTGTTCTATTTAAAGAAAAAGGCAGATCAGGCGGATGTAAAAGAGATTCTTAGCTCCCAATTGGAATTAGTGAACCTGATTCTGCCAGAGGGTAAACAACGCGCTACTGCTTCCTACCAAACTATCAACGATAGTACATCAGAAGGAATATTAACAATACCTGGATTATTTCCTCTGAATACAGGAAAGTTAATTGATGCTGTCATGCATTTAGTAGCAGTGAATAACAAACTGAAATACACTTATACGGTGTATAACAGCACCAATATAGCAGAAATCACAAACAGTGAAGAATTCAGCTCCTGGAAGCTGCACCCGGTAGGCGAAATCTATTGCGATAGCTATTATAATTACTATTCTCGCCTATATAAAAATTCGGCAGGTAAGGTAGTTATGGAATATCATCCTATGGAAGTGGCAAAGCTCCCCATTTCTTTACAACAGCGTGTTAAAGATTCTGTAACCGTATTACTTAAACAATTGGCTGAAGAAGAAGAGATGCAACTAAAAGCAGGTCTCCAGAATTCTGTGCATGTAGCAAAAGACTTCCATGATGGGCTTGCTGCTATTGGTATAGCCGGGGCCGGAACCGATAAAGATGGTAAATCTGTCACTTTATATGCATATATCGATACTGCAGGTATTCTGGTTGAGGAAGAACCATATTATTTGATGGCTTCCGATTTTCAGGAGCATTATGCCCTGGTGATTGATCCGGATACTAAGCTGTGGGAATTTATTCCTGATGAAAATAGAGGATCTATTGAAGGTACCTTCCAACATGCTTACCTATTTAACCAGGGCCGTGCCCTTGTTTATCGAAATACCGGATTTGGATTTATTGACACCCTTGGTACAGAAATTACAAAGTTGAAATATTTTGATGCCCGTTCCTTTTCTGAAGGCATGGCTGCCGTGAAAAATGAAAATAAATGGGGATTTATTGATTTAAACGGAAAAGAGGCTTTGATACTGCAATTTGACAAGGTGCATGATTTCAAAGGGGGATATGCTTTAGTGGGAAAAGAAGGAGATAATCGATTTAAAAGCTATTATATCCGCAAAGATGGTCAGGTGGCTTATGAGTTTAGTTCAAATGAAAGAGCAATTCCTGCAACTTTAGATGAGTTAAGAAATAACTCGCTTTTGCCTGGCGATTTTTATAATGATATGGCCATTATAGAACGGGATGGCAAACAGATTTATATAAATATTACCGGTAAAGAAGTAATTCGTGTCAAATCCCGTGGTTGTAAATTGAAACTTCGCCATTTTGTAAATGGATATGCCAGGATAGAAGCATGTGGCAAATGGGGGATGATAGATCGGAATGGAAATTGGGTTATAGCTGCTGAATATGATGCGATTGGCGATATGTTTAATGACCGTGTTGCTGTTATGCGTAATGGCAATTGGGGATTTGCAGATAAAACAGGCCAAATAATAATTAACCCAGGTATCACAGACCGCCCTGGCGCCAT
Organism: Chitinophaga silvatica; assembly: GCF_003419895.1. Lineage (GTDB taxonomy): Bacteria > Bacteroidota > Bacteroidia > Chitinophagales > Chitinophagaceae > Chitinophaga > Chitinophaga silvatica. The sequence continues at coordinate 53,920 of NZ_QPMM01000013.1, forward strand.
ACAGAAGCAAGCTTCGTACGATTACGTATCTAATTTCTCAGAAGGACTTGCTGTTGTAAGAGTGAACGAAAATTATGGATATATAGATACCAATGGACAATGGTTTATTAAACCTACACTGAAAAATGCCCGCCCATTTAAAAATGGTTTTGCCTGCGTTATTTTTCCTGAAGGAGAAAAAGAATGGCAGTATATACGTCGTGATGGCACACAAATTCCAATTTATCTTCCTGATCCAAGTATCGAATTCTAATGAAGACAATCAATATAAAATCTCTACTCTGTATTCTTTCAATCTCGTTGGCAACGATAAGTTCCAAGGCTCAAATTTTCAATACCTATCCCAATTTGGGTGATGACATACAGACAGTAAAAAATATTGTGGAAGAGAATGCATATCTCCAGAATTTAAACATTCAAATCAACGGATTAAAGCAATCAAAGTATACTGTAAATTATACCACAAAGGCCAATGGAATTATTGATATTACCATGCGGTACCAGGATTTTTGGTATGGGTTTGATACACGTTTCTATGATGTTTGTACACATTATATTGTTAAAAACGGAAAATACGAATACATAGAAGAACAATTCCCGGGAATTCCTCAGGAACAGTTAGAAAAAAGTGTAAGAAGAATGGGTTTCCAGCAACTTATTGGAAGCTTGTATTTTTCAGAAACCTATGAACATTATTATAAAATTTATACTGAGAAAGACACTGCTACCTGGGAATATCATACTACCGATTTAAATAAATTGCCGGAAAATATTCGGTCAACAGTCGAGAAAGGTTTAATTGCTGGTGGTACCAAAGCAGTTATTGGAAGCAGGGATATATTACGCGCAACGAATACAGATGATTTTATACTTAAACCTGCTCACTACCTGTTTATAGAAGCAGAGGAATTTAGTGAAGGACTAGCAGTGGTTGGAGCAGATGAATATGGAGAAGCGGAACTTAAAAACTTTGGTGAACGAATCATGTTTGGGTACATTAATAAAACCGGAGAGTTTCAAATTTTACCTGTTTATGCAAGTGCTCAACCCTTTAAAGATGGTTTTGCGATAGTGCAGTCGAGCTATGGTTCCAGCCCTTATTTCATTAATAGAAAAGGTGAAAATCAATTCAAACAATACTTTAGGGAAGCACGCAATTTCTCAGAAGGAGTTGCGGTTGTAGGGGGCAACGACGGACTTTATGGTTGTATTGATAAAACAGGTAAACTTATTACAGAGTATCGTTATGAGATAATTGGTGACTTTAAAAACGGCCATGCACGTGTGAAAAGAGGAGGGAAGTGGGGGTTCATAAATGCTAGAGGAACAGAAGTAATTTTACCTCAGTTCGCCGAAGTAAGAGATTTTCATGAAGGTTTTGTATTTGTAGAGAAACATGCTGATGGTAAGGAGTTTTATCAATACATCAATAGTTCATACAATATTGCATTTGAATTACCCCGGGAAGCTATTTCACAACGTGACGTTTATTATTTGAAAAGTAACGAATATTATGATTTCCATAATGGTGTCATCAAGATTGTATATTATGATCCTCGCAAATATTTTGGTACCCGTGAAATCCACTATATAGATACAACAGGACGAACACTAAATACCGGCAAGGGTAGTATGGCATATTTTGGAGAAGATGCTTTATTTGTTGAGAAAGCCTATCAGGGTCCTTATTCCGGGGTGAAAGATATTAAAGGTCGTTGGCAGATAAAACCGCAATTCGAGATTATTGGCAACTTTAGCGAAGGTCTGGCCAAGGTGCAGTTAAATAATAATTGGGGGTATATCAATAAGAACGGCGATGTAGTGATTAATAAAGATATCTTAAAGCCCAAAGGTACTGTACTTAGTACATATCCTTTAAAATCTGCTGAAGATTTCTCCGAAGGTTTAGCATTGGTTAAATATCAGGACTACTTTGGATATATGAATCACGATGGAACCTGGGTAATTGAGCCTACCTTCTACAAAGCTACTTCATTTAAAGATGGGGTAGCCCGTGTAAAAATCCCTGGTAGAATCGAATGGTGTTATATCGATAAAACTGGCAGGATTATTAGACCTGACAGAAGATAAAACTGGCAGAACTATAATTTGTATCCCTTCAAATCCTTCTTATAAGGTTTCTTAAAATCGTTAAGCATATCGATTATATAGCTTACATTTTTATTCTCAAATAAATGTATAATCCAAACGCCAATTTTCAGGAATCCCCTGTTTTTAATTAGACTACCACCCAACTCCGCGATTTCACTATCACGTTTGGTAATGAAATCTTCGTAAGCGTCAGCTGTTTTCAATGCCAGTTCTTCTGCAAAGCACCAGGAACCATCCCTTGCGTTGCCAAGGCTGAACTGTACCAGCATTGAATTGGATTTGGTACCTCTGAAACCAAGTATAGAAAGAAATGGAGATAGTAGATTTAGCTGATTAATGACTCCGTATGTCAAGGATGCAAGTATTAGGTTGATATTATTATAATCGGTTCTTAAACTATTTAGATCACCATTTGAAACTTCGCAGGTTGCAATGCCCAGGTCGAGATTGATATGTGCATTCATTCCCAGCAATAAGTGCTGTAAAATTAAACAGGAGCGCTTCTTAGAAGCATTAAATGCAACCTGCCAGGACTCGGTGACAGGCTTACCCTGCTTCCATTGATCATACGCATAGAAATAGCGGTTTGCAAACTGAACGTCAAGCCTGGCAATATTTTTTCCATCACCAAACTGACCAGCGGCTATACCTTCCTTTACCTTTAGCGTTACTTTGTAATACAGGGCGGCGAAATAACCACTACGGTCTTTATTTTTGATGGCCATGCTGATGATACCTTCCAGTTTTGACAAAACATCATCTAAAGTTTGTGCTACTATTGGGGTGGCAGACATTGTATTTGTTTTTTGGGTTGATGTAGGTATTATGAATTTTGTGGCTTCCTGTATATCAGACCACTAATTTAAATTCCTTCAAAGGAAAAGGAAATTCAAATTACAAGATAACAGAAAAAAATTATAATAGACACCAAAACGCAGAAGCCTGTTACAGAATTATTCTGCAACAGGCTTCTGCGTTTAGTACAAATATTATTAGAATCTATGTAAATAGCCAAATAGTCCATGTGCTTCATCAAATGGACCGGCAGTGAAGTATATTTTATTAGGAGCATTTGGGATGTTGCTTTCAATAGCCCAAATGCCTCTAATTGTTATTGGAGTATTACCATTCTTTAATTGTCCGAGGTAGTCACCGTTCCTATTGTAAGCGTTGATTCTGCCATCGCCAAAATTGCTGATGAGAATTACACTACGGTTATTATCGAAACCAGAACAACCAGGTGTGATGCCCCATGGAGAATTAAGTGTTCCCTGGGTAGCAAATCTTCTTATGAAGGAGCCATCAGGGCGGTAAACATCTACAAATCCATTACCATGGCCTGCCAGATCATCATGTTTATCGGGTTTTTGTTTAGCATAGGTAACATATAATTGACCTTCTATGTTTCTGATGTTAAAGGGAGCAAAGCCTGCAGGAATATTAGGATCGGTAAATGCTCTGCCGGTTACATAATGGAAAGCAGAGTCAAATACATCAATTGCGCCACTGCGGAAATTGGTAGCATAAATATAATCGTTCCCGTTATCTCTCGCAATGGCAAGTCCTTTGTATACTGCGCTGGTAGATGATCTGTCTGCCTGGATAACTCCCATTGTACCGGATGTCCAGGAAACAATTGTACCATCTTCAGTAGCAAAAATAAACTTGGTGCCACGGAAACTGGAAGTACTGTTATATACTACGCCTGTGGGAGCGCCTGGTACATTTGGGGTCGGAGATGGTATACTAACCGGCGGTAATAAAGTGTTACCACTATTGTTGTAAATAACGCTTTTACCAGCATTGTTGGATGAGATCCAGAAGGCGCCGGTAGGGCCAATTGCAATGCCCCAGGCGTTCACAAGGTTGGGATCAATGATAGTTCCCGTAAAACTATTTGTATCTGAAACCAAATTGGTTTGCTGATACCTATTGGCTAAGCACTCACATTCGTCACATCTTCTGTCATGATCTGAATTGTGGCAGCTGCTGGAGATTAATAGAAAGAAGGATAACACAATCGGTAATCCGGGCGCTACCATGCTTTTAATGGGTTGGGTAAGCATTTTCTTAAACAATGTTTTCATTTTTTGAGTTTTTGGAAGTCCATGAAAATTCATCAATGCATTGTTTCATCTTCCAGTTTCCACTAGAAATTGTTTATACCTATACGTATCAGGAGTGCCTTGTACAGAGCTTGGGGTTATTACCAGTCTTTCACTTCATCATAATGCAGAATATCGTAACCGTTAGGGGTAATTGTTTCAAAAGGGTAACAAACACAGGGATTTTCGAAAATCCGTGATGTTAATAATTAAGGATTTACCGGACAAAAAGTTGACTTAAGAAGAAAAAAAATATTGAGATATCAACAATAACATTTCAATTGTTATATAAAATAAATTCATCTAGTAGGTTGACGATCTAAAAGTCTCCATAATCCTTACTACTAGTCAATTCGGCCCACCTGGTAGATAGAAGTTTAGCATAATCCAATACTGGCAATCCATAAGAGCCTAACGAATATCCATCGTTGGCTTCAATTAATAAAGTTCTGCCATTATCTGTAACGCCAAAATCCATCGCATAGGCTTTGGGTGAATTAGTATAACTATGAACAGCATTTTCGATGACTTCTGGATTGTACTGTAACTTCCAGTTACCCCGGTATCGGCGAACATCCAATATCTTACCGTGCCTGACAAAGCATCTCCATTCTGCTATGAAGTTTACACTTTCTGAACACCAGATATCTGTATCCGATTGAAAATCGTAGCAACCGATAAGGTCTCTTTCACAAGTAATCAATTTACCAGTAAAGGATTTGGATCGATGCAGAGGTTTGATGAATATATTAAATGAATTATTATTTGCAAATTGATGCATTGTAGATTTCCATATTTTCCTGCCAAGAAATGACCGGATTGATTCAGGATAATCCAAGGGAGTTGGAATATCAAAATGAAAATGATGCAGGATTTTATGAACATCGTTAATACCGCCAACAACAACATCTTCCGGATTGTTGCCGGTAATTAATGCTACATCTTTATAAAAAACAATTTCCCATCCAAGCTTTAGAAATCCTTCATAAGCGGCAAAAGAGTTGGGATTAGAACATTGGTTATTGTTGGAGATTTGGATATAGGCTTTCATGATGCAAAATTAGTAATTAACAGTAAGAAGAATTACATATACATTGCTGAAGCCAACTATACAGATCTAAATGGAGGTAAGATCAGGAAAATGATAATTCATTAGTTGATTTACTCAACTATTTTTTCCAGGGTTGTGATTTTTCGATTGAGGCTATAAGACTTATTTATACAGAGTCTCTGAAATATTTTAGAAATATTTTGTTTAAGTTCCTTTGAGAGTAAAAGAAAGGAATAGCACTAACATGATAAATAATTACGATTATTTGATAATTACATAATAAGCAATTAACTACACGTATTAAATTATTATTAATTATTTGCATTTTCGTATATCCAAGAAGGTATTCTTGCATAAAAAGAAATAACACTTGGAAATATTAAAATGATTCCTTCAAGGAAAATTTAATAGGATTACATCCTCTTTTTACCCTTTTGCTTTTTGAAAATAATACCACTCATAGCATCGACCTTTGTAATTGCAATATATTATATATATATTGCACGCCATTTGATCACCCTTGACAAATCGATAACCATGTGATATTAGACTGTTCTATGCTAACTTTTATTGCTTGATTCAAAATATCTTTTTTTACAATAGTTTTATTTAAATGCTGTTTAACTCGATTAGCTTCGCGATATTTCTGCCAATTGTTTTCGTTTTATACTGGTTTGTTTTCGGAAAGAATTTAAAGATGCAAAATAGGTTACTGTTAGTATCCAGCTATTTTTTTTATGCCTGCTGGGATTACAGGTTTCTTTTTCTGCTTATATTTTCAACACTGTTAGATTACTTTACAGGTATAAAAATGTATGAGGCAAAGTCCACCAAAATGAAGAAATGGTGGTTTTGGTTAAGTGTGTGTGTTAACTTAGGATTCCTTGGAGTATTTAAATATTTTAACTTTTTTGCAGCTTCGTTCTCAGATGCATTATTACTTTTAGGATTCAAAGCAAATCCTGCTGTCCTTAATATAGTTTTACCAGTAGGTATTTCGTTTTATACCTTTCACGGATTATCCTATGTAGTTGATATTTATAAAGACAGAATTAAACCAGAGAGAAATTTTGTTGATTATTCTGTTTTTGTAAGCTTTTTCCCTCTGTTAGTAGCAGGACCCATTGAACGAGCTACACATCTTTTGCCGCAAATTCGGCAGCAACGGGAATTCAATTATCCTAAAATGGTAGATGGATTGAGGCAAATTCTCTGGGGACTCTTTAAAAAGGTAGTAATAGCTGATAATTGTGCATATTATGCCAATATGATTTTTAATCATTCATCAGATTATTCAGGAAGTACGCTTGCATTAGGAGCATTGTTCTTTACTTTCCAGATTTACGGAGATTTCTCAGGCTATTCCGATATTGCTCTTGGAACTGCGAGGCTATTTGGAATGGAGCTGTTGCGCAATTTTGCCTTTCCATATTTCTCAAGAGATATTGCCGAATTTTGGAGAAGATGGCATATTTCTCTTTCAACCTGGTTCAGAGATTATTTGTATATCCCACTGGGAGGTAGCAAAGGTGGAATGTGGAAAAAAGTAAGGAATACCTTCATTATTTTTATTGTAAGTGGTTTTTGGCATGGTGCTAACTGGACATTCATAGTTTGGGGTGCATTGAATGCATTATTTATTCTGCCTTTAATCATCTTTAATAAGAACAGAAATAACTTGGAAATAGTTGCCAAAGGAAAACAGCTGCCTACTTTAAAGGAATTCCTAAGTATTTTGCTGACCTTTAGCCTGACAACTTTAGCATGGATTGTATTTCGTTCTGAAAATATGGGGCATGCTTATAATTATATCTCTGGGATATTCTCCAGATCGTTATTTACTATTCCAGAAATTTTACCAATTAAGACTATCGTACTTGTTTGTTTATTCATTGTCATTGAATGGTTAGGACGTGAACATCAATATGCAATTGAGAACATTGACGTTAAAGTTCCAAAATTTGGACGTTGGGCTTTTTATTATGCAATAGTGGCCTGTATTGTTTATTATGCAGGCGCTGAACAGCAGTTTATCTATTTCCAATTTTAGAGTTGAAATGTTTTAGTAAGTCATAGTATTTTTTTGCCAACAATTTATCAGGTCAACTTTCTGTAGAATATCGGTTATTTTATTTCAATTTTACGATGAGACTGTTTATTAAATCCGTGTTATTTTTTGCCTTGCCCATTATTTTAATAGGTCTGACTTTAGAAATTTTACTTCGCCAAATTCCTAACGATTACACCTTTAAAAGAGATGGCTTATACAAGCATGCTGATAGCATGCAAGTACTTTTTCTGGGAAGTTCGCATGCCTTTTATGGAATAAATCCAACCTATACCCACTTGAAAAGTTTTAATGCCGGATATATTTCACAAAGTCTAAAGTACGATGCGGAAATACTTAATAGGTATATAGATAATTTGAAGGAGCTGAAATATGTAGCTGTTCCAATTTCATACTTTACTTTATTCACAAATCTTGAATCTGGTTCAGAGGCCTGGAGGTCTAAAAACTATACTATCTACTATAAATTCCACACTTCAAATAAGATTACAGATTACTCAGAAATACTCGGAAGTAAATTTGATATTAACCTGAAAAGATTTTTATCTTATTATATTTCAGCTCATTCAGCAATAACTTGTTCTGAGTTAGGTTGGGGAACTTCCTATCAATCGAAAAATAGCCGGGATTTGGAAGAGACTGGATTGGAAGCAGCGAAAAGACACACAGTTAAGAACCTGAGTGATAAAGACAATGTTGCTATATATAATGAAAACATAGCAATGTTGGATAAGATAATCACTTTAGCAAAGAAAAAAGATGTTAAGGTAGTTTTCTACACACCTCCTGCATATATTTCATACATTCAAAAGTTGAATGATGAACAATTAACTAAAACAATATCTACAATAGAAAAACTAACAGAAAAGCATAATAATACTATTTACCTAAACTTTTTAAAAGATTCTTCATTTATTAAGTCAGATTTTTATGATGCAGATCATTTAAATGAAATAGGTGCTGAAAAATTTACTAAAATGTTAGATAGTATCATCGTTAATGATCCAAAGACTTATTAATAGCAAATTGAGATAAATAGTTTGTAGTTATTAATTTAACAAACTACTGCTCCAATAAACATTCCAAACCCATCGACAGATAGTGTAGGAATGTTCATTGGAGCATTCCTTTTTCTTTAAAAAATAATAACTATTCATACATTCGATACAGAACCAATTAGAGGTAAAATCAGAAAAATGAGCATTCCTTAGTTGAATTATTTGTCGCTCTTCTCATCACTTAATGACTGAAAATTTTCTATTACATCTGAAATTACTGTTTCCTGTTTCTTTATTCTCTTTTTTTCAATAAAAAACCAGCTGATGAAAATCCAGCACAGCAAAACCGTGTAGATAAGAATTTGAACAGTATTACTAAAGCGGCGGGTAAATTCGATTGTATATAAGCAAAACCCCAGGCTTAGCATCAGAAAGTACACTTTGAAAATATTGAACTGAACAAATCGTTGTTTCTCCCTGATTCGCTGCATATGTTGTATATATTCAAAGACAGGAAGATTGATTGCGGGATTTAATATTTTAATTAGTCCGGTCGAATAAATAATATATAAAATCATCCCAATGAATAGCATCGCTACCCCTATCCAGGTAGTGATCATTGTTGGCGCTGTAGTCATCAATTTATTGATGATGATTGCGGCACCTGCCACTATGGAGATGATGGTGCGGATAAGCTGGTTACGTAATCCCCTTTTTACACTTGTTGCATTTCTCATTAGAATATCCTTAGAGGGAGCTGCAATTACTTTTTTGCTCTGCCACAATTGATAAAATTTATCCTCAGCGCTCATAAGATTTGAATTTTTCAGTTAACTTCTCTTTTATCCTGTGAATTCGTACTCTTATATTTGATTCAGATAACCCCAGGATATTGGCTATTTCTGCCTGCTTTACATTTTCCAGTTCCATGGAAATGATTAATCTGTCAGTTTCATTTAAAGAAGCAATGCATTTATAAAGAAAATTGACTTCATCTTCATTACCATTCGTATTGTTCTCTTCTGCTCTGTCATCTATTGCTTTATTGATAAATCGACTACTTCTTTCCAACTGGCGAAGACAGTTATTACAGGCGATTCGGAATATCCAGGTGCCAATTGCCGCTTCCTGCCGAAAATTCGGTAGCTGCTTCCATACGGCAATAAATGTGTCCTGGGCTATGTCTTTTGCCCATTCCGGCTCGTTAACATATCCCATACAGAGTCTGAATACCTTATCCCAGTAATCTCCATAAATCTGGTCAAATACGCTTTGATGCTCAACGGAAGTAGTTGTCGATTTGGTCAGAATACCATTCTTAATCGTCATACTGGATGAAATGCAGCCCCTTTGTGGCTTATTAAACAGAAACGATATTTAATTTTACTTTTAGATACGCGAACAATTAAAATGTTACAAAACAGGTGAAAATTTTCTTGAACTTATGAAAACAGGTTCAGAATCAATCAATTAAAATTAAGCTATACAAATGGGCTATTGATAGCCATTATCGCAAGTATAAAAGTAAGGGTTACAAAGGCGCGTCGAAATCCAAACTCGACAAATGTGGACTGTTGTTCCATAGGATGCAGGATATTATGATACAAACATAACATATCAGTACTTTATTTCAAACAAACTTAACGATGGAGGGTACTGTCGATCCACTTATTAATTAATTGTTTTTGATCTATTGTAAGTTTGGCATTCGAATGCATCCAGGTATAGGAGGGGAGAGGCATTTCGTCTTTTTCTATTTGTTCTTTCATTCGCTTCAACTTATTTCGCTGCCGTTTTGAGGAATAAGTATTGAATTCGTCGAAATTCAATTCCTGCTTACCTTCTCTGATATGCTTTGCCATAAATATACCAATTGGTTGTATGTTGGAATACCATGGATACCGTGTATTATTGCTATGGCAATCATAACATGCATTTTTCAGAATGGCCGATACTGCTGATGGAATACTAACTGTTTTTTTAATAGAGCCCTGATCACTACTTTGATTCCTTGAAGGTCGTATAAATTGCATTAAAACAAATGCAATTAAGAATACCAACGAAATTATCCTGAATTTCTTCATAACATTATTGCAAATAGCATTCTACAAACCATTCATTTGTAGAATGCTAACTTTCATCAATTACTTGATAATCTCATTAAGAGATCCACAGTTCGACATTTTGCCACCGAAATATGGATTTTTTATTTCTTTTACTTCGCTTAACCACAAAGCTCCTTTATTGTTGTCATACATCGGACAATGATCCTGATACAGAGGTTGCCCTCCACCAAAGGCTTTTACTAGTGAATAAATGTCTTCGCTCATTTGCGCAAAGTGTTCGCGTTGATGTTCAATATTCCCTTCATTTTTTCCGATATGCTCGGCATGTTCTTTCAAATCGTCTTCATTTTCGACATATAATTTCTGTTGCTCTGGAGTTAATGCGTTCTTATCTAATTTCTTCAATGCTTCTGCCATTGATTTTCCACCATTTGCAGCGTCATTGGCATTGTCGCCAGCCAATCCATTCTTAATATGCAAATATTGATCAATAACCAATTTCAATGCTGATGCAACCTGAGGATCAACATTTGTAAACTGTGGTTTCACCTCTGTTACAGCATGATCAGTTGATGGTGTACTAATTGTAGCGGTAGTGTCAGGAGTCTGACCTTCATGAGAATGTGTATTGCTACTATTGCAGGCAGTGTATGCAATTGTAGTAAAAATTAGAGCGGCGATGATGAGTTTTTTCATTTTGTGTTTTTTGAATATTGAAAGAAATATTTATTAATTAATAGTTTCCCTGATCTCCCCACAAGTCATCATCTTTTCACCGAAATAGGGATTTTGAATTGCCTTTTCATGGTTAATCCATATTGCCCCTTTGTCGGCCAATGCCATAGGGCAGTAGTCGACATATAACTCTCCTTTATCTATTCCTGATTGTTTTATTAGCTTTAAGAGATCATTGCTCAATATTGAGAAAGTAATTCTTTGTTCTTCAATATTGGCAGTAGCTGTAATTCTGGAGGCACTGGTAATAAGGCTCTCACCGTCTTTAATTTCACGGGCACCGGCTTCAATTGCATTGCTGGCGAATCTGGCTTCTTTAATGTTTCCTTTGGTCAAAGCATCTCTCAGTAACGCATATTGTTGATATACTGCATTTAGTTTATCGTCTTTTAACAGTACATGAGTCGTGGACTTGTTTCCCGCCGTTTTAGCTACTGCAGGTGTATCATTTGTATTGGTAATAGAACTACTGCAGGCTGCCAAAAATATTAGCGTTAGTGCCCCTGCAATGCTGCTTATTAATAGTGATTTTTTCATTGATTTTTGATTTTTTGAAACGGGGGATGATTGTTTTATATTGATGTTAATGGATCTGCACCCTTTTTAAGAATGTATTCAGAATACAGCAAATATGCTCCGGAAACGACAACGCTTTCACCTTCCTTCAAGCCTTCTGTAATTTCTACCGAATCAAAATTCTCCATCCCGGTTTTTACCTTCCGGGGCTCAAATTTGCCTTTGTCTTTTTCAACCCATACATGCGCACCTTTCCCATCTCTGATCACAGCATCAACCGGCAGACTAATAATATTACCTTTACTTTTTACCGGTATCAAAACATTGGCCTGTAGTCCTGCCTGCCATCGGTTATCCGGGTTAGGGATAGTTCCTCTTATCTGCAACAGCTGACTGCCGGATTGAAATGATGGTGCAATAAATTGAACTGTCATCATTTGCGGTTCATTTTCCCATCCTGAAACAACAACTTTTACCGATTGTCCTACTGCCACAGATGATGCCTCCGAAGGATAAACATCTGCTTCCACCCATAACTGGGTGTAGCCTTCCAGGCGCATTACTGCTCCACCCTCAGAGATATATTGCCCTTCTGTTACTGTCACTTCAGCTACATAGCCACTTGCAGTAGCCGGGTAAACGACATATGGATTCGCCTTACCAGATTGAATAAGTTGATGGATTTGTGCATCACTCTGATCATACAAACTCAATTTTTGACGGGCAGCTTTCTCAATCTGCTGAAACCTGGCATCATCCGGAAACTGTCTGACCTGTGCTACTGCCAGTAAATACTCCTGCTGTAATGAAGCCAGTTGCTCAGAATATATTTTATAGAGAGGCTGACCCTTATGTACTTTCACTCCGGTTTCCTTTACATACAATGCTTCTATTCTGCCAGGAACCCGACTTGAAATAACAGCAGTGTTTTCCGGATTTGTTGCCAGCTTCCCGTTTAATTGCTTAAAATTCGACAGTGCTCCTGATCCTACTACCATGGTAGTTATATTACCCAGTGCAATCTGACTGGCTCCCAGTACAAGTGAAGCATCTTTGTTATTCTTATCAAATGGTACCAGGTCCATCCCACAAATTGGACAGGTACCTGGCTTGTCCTGTACAATCTGAGGATGCATCGGGCAGGTATAGGTTTGCTTTTTTTCATCAGCTACTTCCTTAGACTTTTCTTTACATGCAGCCAGGAATAAAGCTGGAGCAAGGGAAATAAACGCAACTGTTTTTAAGAAATTTTTTCTTTCCATATTCTTTGTTGTTGCATTAATTATTTGGTTTAATAAAGCTCTCACTGTCAACCAGGTAATAGGCATTGGAGGCTACTTTCCAGCCACTGATATCGGTATTTACCTGAATCATATCTTTTGCTTCTACACCGGTTTCTACTACAATGGGAACGTATACTTCATTCTCTTTTTTAAAGACAATAGATTTATTTCCCAGCCTTCCAACCGCTTTTTTAGGTAACCACCAACCCGCTGTATAAACAACGGGTATACTGGCAGTCAACAATTGTCCTGCCTGCAGATGATTGTCTTTGAGATATACACGGGCTAATGTGAAGTTTATTCCATTCCTGAAAACTGGCTCAATCAGGCCAATACTTCCATATTGCATGGAATTCTCATCATTGCCGGGAAAGAACAATATCTTTTGTCCTTGTCTGATCCTTGCGGCAAGTTGACTAGGGAATGCAAATTCTGCAACCAGCGATTGTGCCTGATAAATAGTAAAGAGAGATTGACCTGCACTAACGTATTGCCCTTCCCGTAACATTACCGGTGTGGCAGATGGAGTAGCGGGAGTAGGAGTAATAGCCGATGTTGTTGTTCCTCCGCTCATGCTGGCCATACCATCCCCTCCGGCAGTGGAAGATAATGTACTGGATGGAGAAGGGCTAGCCTGGCTGGCTGCCGATTTCTCAAGTATATAACCATCACTGTTGCTGTAAACTGGTATTCTGTAAAGGATATTTCCGGTTCTGATTACCTGGTCTATTTGTGCTGGCTGCATACCTAATAGCTGTAGCCGTTGTTTTGCAGCAGCGAGTAACTCACTTCCATTTTTGGCAACATAGAGCAATTCACGTTGTGCAGCAGCAAGATCGGGAGAATAAACCTCCATGATCAATTGTCCTTTCTGTACCGGTTGATAGTTGTATTTTATGTATAATCGTTCTATCCGGCCGCCAACCCTACTGGCTACACTGGTTTGGTTGCGGGTGTCATAATTGATTATTCCATTCACTGTTGAGGAATAGATGCGTGTACCAACTTCTGCACTAATAGCCGGAATAGAAGCAATCACCCGGGCATTTACCGGCCGTGTAAGTCTTGCTATCCCGCTATCAATCAATAATTCATTGTTAGTTTCTTTCGAAACCAGGTCCATTCCGCAAATTGGACACATACCAGGTTTGTCACTAATTACCTGCGGGTGCATAGGACAGGTATACTGATGGTCCTTATGCGCTGCATGTGATGCCTTATCAGTTTTATTTTTGCAGGAAGCGAATCCCAATAGTATAACAGATAAGCCTAGTATTACTTTAACGATATAACTGTTTCTCATAATCCACTATCATTTCATAGAGTTTCAATTTTTCATCCAAAACATTGGACTGCATCATAGTGAGTGCTTCCCAGGAATCTATCACATTGGAAAGTGCCAGTTTATTTTCCTGATAATTCAGGAAGTTAGCATCCAGGGTCTGGCGCAAAGCAGGTATGATTTTATCTTCCATGGCTTCAATGCGTTTTTGCATGGATTGTATTTCGTATTGCATCCCATACAGCATTCCCTGAGTTTCCTGCAACATGGCAGCTCTTTCTTTTTCCATAGCCTGCACATTAAACTGCATGGCCTTGATCTCTGATTTATACATTTTGGAAGACCATGGAGCAATCGGAATACTCACCATACCCATTGCACTGAAAGCTTTTGGCATCATAGCATCCAGAGGATGCATATGGTCAAATCGAATTCTGAAATCAGGCTTCTTTTCTTGCTTCATACTTTCAATATTTAACTGCATGGAGCGGATACTTTCATCCATTTTTACTACATCCTTTCTGTTTGCTGCAAGCGAAGATGTATCGTAAGATGATGCGATTTCAAACCTCGGGCTATAAGTAGTATCAATTTCAAACTCCTGATTTCCCGGAGCATTCATCAGGCTATTAAGCCATGATCTGGCTTTCGCAATATTACCTTCCTGCATTCTGATCATGTTATGATTATCTTCAATCTTTGCACTGGCCTTATACACTCCGCTAAGCTGAGACTGATTATAAGGAAAACGAACTTCCTCAATCTTCTTCATCGTGATCATGATCTTTTCATTTTCCTTTAATACCTCAATTCGTTGCAATGCAATCAGCCAGTTGAAATAAAGACGTTTAGCCTGGGCTTTAAGATCATTCAGTGTGATATCTCTGGTGGCCCTTTCTACATTGCCTTGTGAGGCAATGTATTTCTTGCGGGCATTGATTTTTGCCGGATTGGGAATATCTTGTTCCAGTTGCAGCATCAGGCTACCTTTATCCCGGTCGTCCATTACTTTCTGTCCGGGATACGGTGTCATGAAGGTTCCTACACCTACCATAGGTGCCATCCATGCAGTTGCGGCATCTGCGCTATATTTATAACTTTCAGCTTTCAGACCGTATGACTGAAGCAGAATATTATTTCTGTCTATCTTTTGTAAAATGCTATCCAGCGGTAGCACAGGTAACTGTTGTGCTATCAGCTTAAATGGTAAGCTAAAGAGCAGCGGAAGTATATATTTAGTGATGTGTTTCATGAATCTCCAATTTTCCATACTTGCGTAATTCATATTCCTTGGTCAGTAAAAAGATCAGTGGTGTTACCAGCAAAATATGTGTAGAAGAGGTAAGCACTCCGCCGATCATAGGTAAAACAATAGGCTTCATTACATCAGTTCCAACACCTGAAGCCCAGAGTACTGGTACCAATCCAAACAGGGATACGCATACTGTCATCAGTTTGGGTCGTAACCGTTTGGCTGCTCCGTATATAACAGCCTTACGTAAGTCTTCTTTAGTAATGGTTGCTGATGAATTACCTTTCTCTTTTACTAGTTGTTGCATGGCATCATTCAGATAGATGACCATTACAATCCCTGTTTCTACTGCGATACCAAAAAGTGCAATAAATCCAACTGCTACGGCTACTGATAGGTTTACTCCCCAGAAGTAGATCATGTAAGCACCACCAATCAGTGCAAATGGTACCGTAATAAGGCTCAGAAAAGCTTCCCTGATAGAATGAAAAGCAAAGTATAATGAGAAGAAAATAATTACTAATACAACCGGTGCAATCCACATTAAGGTCTGCTGGCCACGGATCAGGTTTTCATATTGTCCGCTCCATTCAAGATAATAACCCTGGGGTAGAAGATCATTTGATTTACTCATTTTATCAATGGCTTCGCTAACAGTACCTCCAAGGTCTCTTCCCCGTACATTGAACAACACTGCACCCCGAAGCATCGCATTTTCTGAAGTAATCATTGGTGGACCATCAACAAACTTTACATCTGCAACAGATGATAGGGGAACTTCACCGAAGGAAGCCGACATAATCGGAATACGCTTGATATGTTCTACGCTATTACGGTAATCCTGAGCCAGTCGTACACTAATGGAAAACCTCTGCCGGCCTTCAATGGTATTACCTATCGGTGCTCCTCCCAATGCTGTTTCCACGGTCTGATTCACATCATCAACACTCAATCCATAACGGCCAAGATCCTGTCTTCTTACCTCAATATCCAGATATTTGCCTCCGGTAACTGGTTCTACATACAAGTCGGCAATACCAGGTGTTCCTTCCAATGCTTTTCTCACTCTTTCGGATACAGATGCGATGGTATCGAGGTTTTGTCCGTATACCTTCACGCCAACGTCTGTACGAATTCCTGTGGCCAGCATATTAATACGGTTAATAATTGGCTGGGTCCAGCCGTTTACAACGCCAGGTATTTGTAATTTGGCATCAAGCTCATTGATGATATCTTTTTTCGTTTTTCCTTCACGCCATTGTGATTTAGGCTTCAGCATAATAATAGTTTCAATCATGCTGATAGGAGAGTTATCGGTGGCGGTGTTGGCACGGCCAGCCTTTCCAAGTACTTTATCTACTTCGGGAACTGATTTAATAATTTTATCCTGCACCTGTAAAATCCGTTTAGCTTCAGTATTTGAAACATCAGGAAGTGTAACCGGCATGAATAGGATGCTTTGCTCATCCAATGGTGGCATAAATTCACTACCCAAACTTTTTAGTAATGGAATGGTAATTACCAATGCGAGTATATTGATTGCAATGGTTGTTTTACGCCATTTAAGGACTCCTTTGATAATTGGTTCGTAAACTCTTTCCAATGCCCGGTTGATAGGGTTGGCATGATCAGTTCTGAATTTGCCTTTCATGAAAAAGGAAATTAGTACTGGTGCAAGTGTTATTACCAGTAAGGCATCCATGATCATGATAAAGGTTTTCGTATAGGCAAGTGGGTGAAATAATTTGCCTTCCTGACCAGTTAGCATAAATACGGGTAGGAAAGAGGTAATGATAATGATTGTAGCAAAAAATACTCCTCTTGATACTTGTTTGCTGGATTGTTCTATCACCTTTAATCGTTCCTCCTCAGAGATCCAATTGGGCGATTTCTTAAAAATATTTTTCAGCCAATTCATAATCCTTTAATTTTTTTGCTGTTCCTGCCATACTGCATATCGTTCTGCCAAATGCTTGTAAGCATTCTCACTCATGATGATTCCATTATCTACTATCACTCCAATTGCGAGAGCAATTCCGGTGAGTGACATTATATTGGAGGAGATACCAAAGGCGTTTAGCAGAATAAAGCTGGCAGCAAGTGTTATCGGGATTTGTATAATTATACTCAAGGCACTACGCCAGTGGAAAAGGAAAATGATTACAACTATAGAGACTACGATCATTTCCTCTATAAGGGTATGTTTGATTGAGTCTACAGATTCCTTGATCAATTCACCACGATCATAGATGATATCAAATTTTACTCCCTGAGGAAAACCTTTGGCTACTTCCTTCATCTTTGCCTTTACTTTGTCTATCACTTCTGCAGCATTTTCTCCATATCGCATTACTACTATACCTCCAACACGCTCACCTTCTCCGTTTTGATCAAATATGCCTAACCTGGTTTCGCCGGTCATTTGCACAGAAGCAACATCAGCTACACGGATGGGTATACTGTTTTGTGTTTTCAGAGGGATATTTTCTATTTCAGAGATTGACTTCAGGTATCCGGATGTTTTAATGATATAACCAATATCACTCAGCTCAAACTTTCGGCCGCCAGCTTCGTTGTTGTTGGCACGTATGGCATTGATTACTTCAGCTACAGAAAGCCGATAGTACAATAGCTTATTTGGGTCTACAGTAATTTGGTATTGTTTCTGAAATCCTCCAAAGGAGGCAATTTCACTAACACCTTCTACATTCTGTAGTGCGAATTTTATGTACCAGTCCTGTAATGCCCTTTGTTCACCGAGGTCCATTTCCGGTGCATCAAGGGTATACCATAATACGTGTCCGACACCTGTACCATCGGGTCCTAGTTGTGGCGTTACTCCGGTGGGTAGGGTTTTGGAAATAGTGCTCAATCGTTCCAATACTCTTTCCCTTGCCCAGTATATGTCTACATTGTCGTTGAAAATGATATAGATGAAGCTCATACCAAACATAGAGCTGCCGCGTACATACTTGATTTTTGGTAACCCTTGTAGGTTTGTTACCAACGGATATGTAATCTGATCCTCAATCAGCTGCGGGCCGCGGCCCATCCACTCAGTAAATACGATCACCTGATTTTCTGATAGATCCGGGATGGCATCAATAGGATTCTTTTTTACAGCAAAAATTCCCCAGGCAAATAAAGCAGCAGCCAATACCAGTACAATAAACCGATTGCGTAATGACCATTCAATAATTCGATGTACCATATAATTCTTTTCTATACCATGATATGATGGAAATCCCATCATATCATGGCTTTTTATAAATGCTGATCTCTGCTTTATTAATGGTGTTGAGTTGCTTTTCCTGAAGCGCCATTGGCTTTGCGGTCGTACAGGCAGCAACCTGGTAATTCGGTATATACTGAATCTGGTGCAGTGGCTTTTTCAGTATCATGACCAGCAGCAGCAATCTTATTTTGGATTGCTTCATTGCTGATTTTTGTTGGATCATATGATATGGTCATCATTTTAGTTCCAACATTCCATTCTGCTTTACTGATATTAGCTCCTGTTACAGCCTTTTCAATTCTTTTTTTACACATATTACAGTTGCCATAGACTTTGAAAGATTCAGTTTTAGAGCTTTGGGCAAATACATTGGAAATACCAAGAGTAGATGCTATTACAAGCAAAAGGGATAGTACTTTTTTCATTTTTTGATATTTTAATTGTTTTATGGAAATAGAAAGCGCAGGCCATTACAATCGCATGGCGATTGAGTTAAAGGCATATCAAATATTAGTTTGAAGTATTCAGCTGTATGAAGCTGAAAAATGTCCGGCAATTGAAGCTAAGGACGAGGGAGGGTTAAATCAGATACGGTAGATACAATTCAAAATATAGGAAGGAACTTTACCGCTTCGAGGTGGCGCATTACTAACCGGGTATTCTTCTACCATTGAAATGGAATAGATTAACGGTAAGTCCACAAATGAAACAGTAGTAGCAGTTGCTACTTGTTGCATGGCCTGAACAGTGTTTACGGCAACTTTCTGATCTTTAGTTAGTTTAACCGTCTTATATTCATCCTTGCAGCACTTCTTGGCACAGATAGTACTTTGCATATCCCCACATTTGCTGCATTTCTTAGCATCGTTATGCCCCAGTTTTACATCTACCAACTTCCCCATACAATAGTGTATGTGAAAAGTAGCACCGGTAGAGGTACCCATGTACAAGAGAGCTAATATAAGTGCGAGGAACTTTTTCATTTCGAAACAAAAATAGCGGTAGTGCCAGGATAAAATGTTACATAATTTTAGAAATTTTTATATTTTATTGGAATATTGGAGTTACTGCGCGTGGAAATTTAGTTGTCTAAACAGAAGTTATAGCCCCATATCCTATACATAAATAAGAAAAAAATAATGTGAAGGCAATAAAATTTATGCTATTTTTCAATACCAAAAAACAACATAAATGCAGCAGAAAGCAATCACTATCAATAATATATCCCTTTCCTATTATGAACAGAACGAAGGAGCAGATAAAACCATCTTTTTTGTTCATGGCAACTCTGGTTCGGGAAAAGCCTGGATCAGGCAATTTCAAGGCAGCCATCTTTCGGAATACAGACTTATTGCTTTCGACCTTCCTGCTCATGGTCAATCAGCGTCTCTGGATGGCTCAATTTTCAACTATAACTTCCCTGACTTTGGCAAACTGTTGAATGCTGCAGTGAATTTATTGAACAGAGATAAGCCTTATATACTTGCAGGGGTGTCAATTGGTACTAATATCGTAACAGAATCCCTGGCTCACGGTCTTAAACCCGAAGGTATAGTATTGGTAGGGCCCTGTGTATTGGGGGGAGCATATACGGTAGACAAAGTAGTACATGAAGACCCATTAATAGGGATTGGTTTTATGGATGAAATTTCGGAGGCCGAATTGCACGGATATTCTCAACTTGGATTTTTCTCAAAAGAAGAAGAAAACTGGAAGGCATTTGCTACTGATTTCTCTAAAGTAACAGATGGCTTTAGGGCTAAGATAGCTACCAGTTTCATGGCAGGAGACTACAGTGATGAGATAAAGTTATTGGAAGAACAACCAGCTTTACTACTTGTGATCTTCGGAGAACATGAACGGGTTTGTAGAATTAATTATCTGGATGATGTGCGATTGAATCTCTGGAAGGAACAAATACATAAGATACCGTTAGCCGGCCATTTCGTGCAGGCAGATCAGCCTTTAGTCTTTAATAAAATGTTAGCAGATTTCGCTGAAGAGGTATTTAAATGATACGGTGTCTGATAGCGTAAGCGACTAGTTCAATTGCATTGCGGACGTTGCATTTTTCCATCATGTTACGGCGGTGATTGATCACTGTATGTTCACTAATGAATAATTTATCGGCAATTTCCTTGCTGGTCAACCCATCTGCCATATATAACAACAACTCTTTCTGACGTTTGCTGAAAAGTCCGTTTTCCTTTTGTATATAGTAAGTCTTTTTTTCCACTGCTTCACCAATACCTAGCAGGGCACCTTCTGTAACTTTTTCCACTAAATGGATCACCGGGTTTTCGTTCGTATAGTTGTTGACATTAGTTACAACCCCGAAGCTAAGTAAGGGATTACCCGATTCATCTGATTTCACAAAGCAATTGCGTTGCAATAAGGTTACTGGCTGGCCGGATCTTGATTTTAGCTGGAAGTTGTAACTGAAAACGTAATTAGGATGTTCTGCCGGCGGAATTTTTTTGAGAATTTCCAGTCGATCAGGAAAAATTTCTTCATTGAAAAGTTTCAGATGATCTTTCTGATATCGCTCCAGTGTAAGATTTAGTCCACCTTGTTGCCAATAATCCGATTCGTATCCGGTTATGAGCTTCATAGTTTTTGAAACCATAAGGTATCGCCCTGTTGTATAGTCCAGTAGGTATAACCACGGAACGCTATGACTAAAGGCCGCATGGAAGTAGCTATTTACCTCCATAATGCCTTCCAGGCCATCGACAGTTAATTGTTCCGGATCAATGGTTTGTTGCTTCAGATAATTCATGTAGCCTATCCAGGAAGTTGCAGCGTTGTTCCTTATCATAGGTTGTTATTTTAGGAGTAATTCTATTTAAAGGTACTTTTTTTTGGGGTAATAAAAACGACAAGAAATTGCTATTGTTCCCCCAGAAGCATAGAAATATTTTTGTACCAAAATGATCAACCAGGTATAAAATCCCTTACCCTGTCAGGAGCTTGACAAGGGCCATAATAAATTTCCTTCTTATGCGATTATCTATATGGATAGCAGGATTACTGCTATGTGGGCACTGCTATGCAGAGGCACAGATTCGAGATACAATGTTGTTCCTGAAAAAACGGCCCATGTTGCACAACATTGTTAAGGTAAATCTGAGTAGCCTCGCACTTAATAACTATAGCGTTTATTTCGAGCGCTGTCTTACCAAAAAGATCTCAGCTACTCTTGGTGTTCGTATCATGCCTAATACGGCACTTAATACAACTCTTGTAGGAGTCAGGGTGGCCGACTTGCTGCAGTCGGATAACAACAATGACTACATCAACTCCAACGTCAATAATCAAACGTTTACACTTGGTGTACGCTTTTACACTGGCCACAAACCCGGAGCTCGAGGTTTTTATACGGAGCTATATGGTCGTTACGGCAATTTCGGAATTAATTATCCTTACAATTATACCACAGGAGGAAAAGATTACTATATCCCCGTAACAGCCAGGTACTCCGGATTGGGAGGTGGGATTCTTCTTGGAAGTCAGTTTATGATCTCCAGGCATATACTTATGGATATTTATATAATAGGTGCCCACTACGGAAAAATGACCGGGAGTCTTGATGCCAGGGCAGATCTAAGTAGTATGAGTAACGCCGATAAGCAGCTACTGAGGTACGACCTGGAAGGACTGGCACCAGCCCTGAATAATAAGCAAATTATTACTGTACAGGATGTAGACAACAGTGGTGCAAAAGGGAAAATAGACGGTCCGTTCCTCGGCGTAAGAGCATTAGGGTTTAGTATTGGATATGCATTTGGTGGAAAATAATTATAAGGAAATGAATAAGACTGAACCACAACGATTGTTTACCAATATCCTAATTACTAGTTAGGCGGTTTAAGCACTTAAAAATGCTTATAAAAGAATATAAGTCATGAAAAAAATATCCCTTCTCCTGTTAATAGGTTTAATTGGCCATTTGACGCTGTATGGACAGGTATGGGGCGATTGGATAGATGTTGGATATGGTATTCAGGTAGCTTTTAAGTTCGGGAATAAGCCTTGTACCTTTGCAAATACCTATGCAAGGATCAGAAACACTTCTCAGAATACCTACTGTACTGTAAATGTGGCAAAGAATAACGATTTTATACTAAAGAAAACTTTTGAGTACCAGAAAGATAAAAATGGAATTTTGTCAGCAATTACAAAAAAATGATTGGCACTAGTTGCCTTCATACCAGTAATATTTACCATCTTTTTCCATAATTCCGATATTTCCCCTATCGGTAAGCCATGATCTGTAAAATTCTATTACTCCGGTGGTGCTGCTGCTGGCGTACCAGTATGGAATAGGCAGCTTTTTTTTATCTGCTTTTGCAGTTACGAAATTGTAATCTGCTGCATTCACTGCTTTGTATGTATAGCCGCCGGATTTCAGTAATGAGAGTTGTTTGATATCTTTTATTGAATATTGATAAATACTTGTTTGATTTTGTTGATCATTAAATTGTTTGGAAATATAGATTGAATCTGTAGTGATCTTTTGAACGACACCATAATCAATATGGTTATTATCATTAAATACAAGATGATAACAAGCTTTCTCTCTGAGAGTATAATTAATCTTTGTGGGATCATTTTTACTGACCCAATTTATTATGTATTCTTCCCGGTTTAAGTAATCATTTTTAAGGGAATCATTTTTTATCCTTACCAAATTTCTGCTACTGTCAATATCTGCATACACCATCACACTTTCCTGAAATTTACGTTTTATGTAAAATGATTCTATTTGATCTACATTTATACTATGCGTTTTTCTGGTTGGTAGCCAAACGTTATAAATTAATCCTTCAATTATTCCGTTTTGGTATTTGACAGAATGAAGCATTACCTCTTTTTCCTCATTGTTTATCAACTTAATTGTTAGGATAGTACTTTTGTTATAAAACATCCAGAACTTATTACCTTCTTCGTTATAACAATATATTTTATCCTTATTAAGACCATTAATGATTTGTTTTACCATTTCATCCTTCGGAATGGTATAGGTTTTGGCTCCGAAAGAGACTACTGATATTAGTAATGAGCAAATAAATAGAATCGGTTTCATAAAGTACATTTAGGCAACGTAGTAAGGCATAGTTTTCATACTTCACTTAAAAATATACAATTATTTCCCTTTACTTCGCATTCCTGAAAAGGAACCATAGTTTTATCTTTAATGCAATCCATCCCAACAAGGCATATACTACCAGCAGAATCCCCAGATGTCTGATATATGGTGTTATCAGCTCAACAGATCCTTTTTGAATCAATAGAATTTTAAAGGCTTGCAGAAAGGGGGTAAGCGGAATAATATTTGCCAGAAACTGCACAAATACAGGCATGGCATTAAGTGGCCAGGTAAATCCGCTGATAATGAAAGCGGGAGAGGCTATTACCATTAATACCTGTGTAGCTTTTAAGGCATCCGGAATCAGAATACTCACAAAAACTCCCATAAATGAAACCGAACCTACAAAAAATGCAGTAAGCCATATAAAGCTCAGAATACCTTCCGGTAGCGGCACATTAAAAAATATGTGCATGAAGTAATATATGCAAACAATTAGTATGGAGAATGTCCAGATGGGAAGTACCTTTATTAGCATAATTGGAAATGCCCATCTGCGCATGCCGGAATATTCGGGAATAAATGAACCACGCTGAAATTCGGCAGCAAAGCTAATTGCAAGCGCCAGTAGTATCACCTGTTGCAGTACTACTGCCAGCATAGCAGGCCACATAAATATCAGGTAATTACTGGTAGTATTGAAAAGAGTGATGTAATTCGTTTTAAATGGCTCATACTGCGTAGCAGCCTTACTTGCCGGCATCCCCATTTTTTGCAATCCCTTAATGGAAACTCCGGCTGAAAAGGTACCAATAGTCAGTTGTATGGCTTTGGATGCAAAGTTAGCTGTCAATACATTACTGGTATTAACGTATACATTTACCTCAGGATATTTTTTCTGAAGAACGTCGGCCTCAAACCGGCTTGGGATCATCACTACAGCCGCTGCTGCCTTTTTAATTACTTCATCATTTACATTAGGTGGTTCCTGAGTATATTGAACAACTTTAATACTTTTATTATCTCCCAGCATTTCTGCCAGCTGGTTCGATAGTGGGGTGTCGTCTTTATCTATAACTATAACGGGTATATTTTCTACTTTACCACTTCTATATACAAAGCCAATCAGGGTAGCATATAAAATTGGTGCCAGGAAAAAGACCGAGCGCAGGGTAGAGTTACCCAGAAAAAGCTTAAACTCCCGTTTCAACAATCTCAAAAATTCTTTCATGCCTGATTATTTCAATATTACTCTTGAGTTTACCAGTATATCTTTAGCTTTATTCATATCCTTTGGTTGCACTTTAACCTCGTAAATAGCCTCATCTGGCTGATAGTCGGGATAGGCCGTCGTAATATCGGCATATCGGGTAAGTTGTTTAATATAGGCAATAGTTCCGTCCAGTTCTTCCTTGGAATACATGGTCTGTATCTTCACCTCCTGACCTTTTTTATATTTTGAAATCTTGCTTTCCGGTACGGTAAATCTAAACCAGGTACTTTCCGGAATATAGCCATTGAATAGTGCAAATCCTGCTGTAGCTAATTCTCCGGGGTTAAGACTGATAGTTTCAATTTCCATATCGTTGGTTGCAATAACATATCTTTCAGAGTAGGCTACATTAGCTTCCTGTAAAGCACCTCGTGCCTGTGATGCCTGGCCGGCGGCCATATCTACCTTCTCTATACGTGTTCCCTTTTTTACATCATCCAATTCAGCAACTACCGCATCATATTGGGCTTTGGCACCCTGTAATTTTGCATAAATTTCATCATGCGCCTGGGGCGACATTAAACTGTCGTTAAACATATTATTGGCTCTCTCATATGATTTCTGTGCAAACTCGTATTGTTCTTTAAGTCCTTTATATTTTGCCTGTAATTGCTTCAACTGATCCGGAGTAGCACCATTGCGGGCCATTTTCTCCTGTGCGGTAGCAGCGTTTACCGCTCCCTGAGCCTGTGCAATTTTGGCCGAAACCTCCGGTACATCCAGTAATGCCAAAGTATCACCTCTTTTTACTGTCTGGCCTTCCTTTACATATATATTCAATATTCTGCCTGTCACCTTTGGCGCAAAGGAGATCACATCTTTTTTAGCTTTCCCTTCAAATTGATCAGTTTTTTGTTTGGATGATGAACAACTTGCCAGTATCAGTGAACAGACTAAAAGTATATGTGTAGTTATTTTCATCTTATAGTAATTAGTTTGAATAATGTTGCAGGTATCAATACAGTTTATTAATATCCAGTTCCTGAGTAGATCTCATTAACTCTATGGCCGCCCTGCGCTGATTGAAAATTGCATTCTGATATTCCAGTTCTACTGATTCAAGATCATTTTCTGCTTCTATCAGTTGAGTTGATTTAGACATTCCGTACCTGAACTCTTTTTCTGCCTGGATTAATGCATTATTGGCAAGTTCCTTTTCTTTCTTCCTGAACGTAATCTGTGAATTGGCAATGTCGTAGTTCGACTGATTATTAGCCTGATTCAGAGTAAGCTTGCGAATAGCGTCGTATTTCTGGATTTGTAGCAGCTCCCGGTCGATACGTGCAGTTTCTATGGCGTGTTTGCCTTCCTTACCATCGAAAATCTCCCATTTAAACCCTATCCCGGTTGTTAGTAATGGAAAGATATTCAGATTGGTAGGCCTCCAGTCTAGCTTTCGGCCAGGATAATTGATTGCCGGAATAGGAGGAATAATATCGTTGGATGATTTAATTCTGTTGCCATATAATCCAACATAATAGGTGGAAGCCATTAGCTGTACTTTTGGTATCCACCAGGTTTGTTCTGCTTTAATTTTAAAGTCCGATGCACTGATCCCATGATTTAACGCTCGTATTTCAGCGCGTTGTTCAATTGTTTTTTCGGGAGGACGAAGTATGATAGCCGTAAGTTCCGGTTCAATAAGTTGTAATCTATCATTGCTGATGCCTGTTAATACTTCAAGTTGAGTGAGCAGTAATTGTTTTTTACCCTCATATTCTACTATTTTAGAGTCGAGGGTGGCCTGTGCCAGCTCTATTTTTTTGTGATCATATGGAGTGATCAGCCCATATCCTAATGCTTTATCGGCAGTTTTGCGGTTGGCATCCAGTCTTCTTTTTGCTTCATCCAATACTTTTTTAGATTGATGTACCAGTGCCAGTTGGTCATATGCTCTTGAAATAACAGCAACTACATCGTCGGAGGTTTTTTCCAGTAAAACATTCTCTGATTGCCGTTTTTCCTGTAAAGCTTTGCTGAGTTGTTTTACCTTTCCTCCTGAATATAGCAACATTTTGGCATCAGCCTTAGCCAATCCGGAAAATCCGGATACATTGATGTTGTTGTTGTATTTTCCTTCAGGAATGGTCAGAAATGGCTCCAGGTTTAGCTCTGGAGAGATAATACGGGCCGTTGCATTCAAATATCCGCCCATCCCGCTTACCTCTAAAGTAGGGAGATAAACATCCTTTAATTTGTGTTGGTCCAGCTCCGTTAGTTTATTTTTGGTCTGTTGAGTCTTGAGGTCTGCATCCCGAACCATAGCACTGTCTAGCAGCTCTTTGAAGCCAGGTGGCGTTTGTGCTTTGGCGTAGTTATAAAATATTAATGACAGGAGGAGGAATGACAGCTTGCTTTTCATTGATAAACACTTTTTTGGTCACATACCTGCAACATAGCCTATAACTTTGAATTAACAATGAAATAGAGATTGATTTCTTTTAATCATTAAGTAGAAATCCTGATCAATACTCATGATAGGGCTTTGTGAAATCGAACAGTTAGATTCTATAGACCTTGAAAGAGGAACTCAAAGAACCTAATTATTATCCTATAGTTTTTAATGGCCAGGCAGTTTTTTCTGTAGATTTCATTGAATATAAGTCAATCTATCTGACAGTTCACTTTCTGAATGATGTAATAATGTTGGGTGCAGGACTGATTATTGCATCTGATTCAGCCTGGAAGTAGCAGAAGGATTATCAATGAGGCGATCTATTTTAGAATCTTTTATCAATGAAGTTATATTGGGAAGGTAATTAATAAACCATCCAGGTAAATCGTTAAGGTTTAAACAGTATACAACTTTATTATTTAGTAATTGAGCGAGTAAAATATGATTGGTTTCGGATGTATCAATTATTTCAAGAGTATCCAGAATATTATAATGGATGTTTAATTTCTCGAGGTTCCCGTAAAAGTTATCTTCTATAATATTTCTGGGTACATAATGACCGCCTTCTTTCGTTCGGTCTATCACCCTTAACTCTGAAAGATCTGGATTATCAAGCCCAAGATATAGCATGTTAACAGTATATCCGGCCTCTCTGAATCGTTTGGGAACATCCCAGGTTGCATTATTGGTGAAATGTCCTTCATAGACAAAATTATCCCTTGTAGTTAGGGCATTCTCCACAAGAGTATCGAATGTAAGTTCTACAAATGCCAGAGCAATTTTTTTTGCCTCCTTATGCGCACGAATTCCCTCTGACCATAAAGTCCTTTGCTTTTGCATATATAATTTATCACCATCAAAAATGGAGTACTGTTGTTGAATTTTCAAAGGTAGGAAACCTGCACCAACAGAAGATTTGCCAGCTCCATTGGAACCAGTAATTATATAAAGGGAAGGCATTAAAGCTATGGTAGGTTATAGCGCTCACGGACTTTTGCAGCTTCAGTACTTGTGAGATCCCGAATAAGCAAAAAATCTCTATTATTTGGCGCTAGGGTCATAAGTGAGATTTTACCGCTAGGATACTCAAGGTAACACTGATGAGCAGGGAGATCCTTGGAGTTTATCATAAACGGTAATCCATTTGAAAACTTTGCTTGTCGAAGGTTTCTTACTGCGATATTACCCCGTATTTCAATTGGATTATTCATTTGTAATATAATGAATATCAGTTAATTAATTATTTGATATCTGTTACAAAGATACTGTTTTTTCAGCGTATTCAAATAATTTATACCAATGAACGGGTATTGCAGAGCGAACTTTTTCTCTTAGAAGTATTTTATCAGTTTCACAATTTTATGTTTTTGAATTCTACAATTTAAATCGATGCGAAAGTAACATTTGGGTATTCCAACAGCTAAAATAGGATTTAAAAAAAATGAGTATAACAAACTGTTAACAAAGTTTTAAATAGCCATGTATTCCTTAATAAAAAAGGAGGCTACCAAAATCAGTAGCCCCCTTCAAATAAAAACTACGCTTTTCCTCTGAATACATCAGTAAACTCAAATGGTGCGCCAACTGTCTGGCCCGGACGTCCGGGAAACGGTGTTGCAGCCAGTTTCTGACCTATCAGCTTAATATCATACATCAATCCAAGTGTGTTATTGATGAACGATGGCTCTCCGTTAAAAGTACGATGCAAGCCATGCAGCAACTTGGAATAGTAGTACGCAAATTCTTCTGCCATGAGTTTGATCTCCTTTTCATCCTGAGTGCCATTTGGTAACTCTGAAAGCTTGGTATTCTTTGAAATTGGGAATACTTCACTCTGATTAAAAGGCAGTGTGCCTTCATAAGCATAACCAAGCTCTGAACCCGGATCTTCCACCAATCGTTTTCCAAGATATACTTCATTAAAACGATAGTAGTGGGCAATACCACCACCAGGCCTGATTGGACTGGAGGTTGTTCCTTCTCCCTGCTCTACAATAATATCAATTGCACGTTTGGCATCTTCTTTTGTGTAGATTGGGAATAGTTGATCTGGGGGATAAAAAGAAGTAGTCATTTGCAGACTTGGGTCGCCAGGGAGTTTGTCATTGGCCAGTTCATCTATCTTATCTTTGATAGCTGCATAATACTGACCGATGGTTGCAAATTGCTCTGCTCTCATACCCATTGCACTCATTTTTATTGGAAAGTCAATAGGGTTTTCTGGTTCTTCAATTTCCATGAAGGTATTCTTAACCACATCTTTGGTAAGCATTTCCAGATTTACGATTAAACCTTCGTTGATCCCCATTGGCAGTGGGCCCGGGTATGAAGGGATAAACTCCGGTTTGTCTATCGCCGGATGTCCGCCCAGGGCATTGAGAATATTTGAGTCAATTGCCATGTGCAGCATCTCATCTATCACCACCGAATGTATTAATTGGTATACTTCCTTATTCTTTTCAGGCATAATAGAGAGCATAGCAGTCAGGTAAGGCGGAATGGTGGAGTGTTCCAGCTCAATTGCCTTCTGAACGTAGAAAAACAGGTCCTCTAATTTGGTACTGTTTCTAACTCCTTCTAAAAGTGATGGATTTATTAGTAGCATAATGATTTACTTAATTATTAGATTGAATTTCTAAAATGGTTTCTGCTGCATCAGTTCCTACTTGCGGCAATGCCTCTGCTGGCATCGATTTTTGCAGTGTTGCTTTTTGTAACTGCGCACTTAATTGTTTATTGATTCTTACTTTATCTGCTTCCTCAGGAGCCCTAAAACCCTGTAGCGCTCTGGCATTTGCCAGTACTTTTCCTGGTTTCGGATCTTTGAGCCATTTGATCAGGGTATCCATTTTGTTTTTAGATAAATCACGGGTAACAGGCATGTATACCGGATCATTAAAATCCCTGGTAAAAGCAAATAACAGAATGTCTTTATGCCTGATAATATCATCCATTTTGCTCATGTCCATAATATGCTTGCTCATGATCGGATAAAGATTTCCAAACTGCAGCCATATATGTGCAACATCCGTCCAGGTTGGGTTGGCAGGAACATCATACTTGTCTCTTAAATGCACGCACAGGAAATCCTCACTGCACTGATCAAAGTATGGTACTCCGTTTAAGGTATACGGATACAGATATATTTGTCCTTCTACATACTCTCTGAAATTCCCGGGATCTCCAATAGCGGTAAGTGTTGCATCGATTTTCCCGTTAGCTCCGGTTTTAAGTGTTGATGGATAGGTAATCTTTCCAACAGGTACATTAATAGGTGGAATTTTAGCTGTAGGTGGATTAGGATCAGATGGAGGTCCGCCACCCTGATCGTCCAATGGGTCCATTAATGTAATGCCAATGTTGGCATTTGGTATTGGTTTCCCATATCTGTAAGCATAAAAGGTAGTAGAAAGTGAGTTTTCAGGATCGAGGCGGAAAATATTCTGGTCTGCTCTCATATAATATCCACCACGTGATTCCCGACCGTAAATTACCAGTACGCCGGATTCCTGTTTCAGGAGCAGCAATTGATTATTCTGCAATAGAGTCATTATCTCCTTTGTGAGAGGTATGGTGACTATACCTCCGGTAGTATCTAACCAGTTTTTGTCTGGGCTGATACTGATAATTGGTTCTACGGCTTGCGGTGAAATAGAGTATTTCTGAGTATTAGACATCTCAATGTCTACTGGTACTCTTGAAACGGCAATAATTATATCAGAAAAGTTCTGATTGATGTCGCCTAATGGTCCATTAGTTGGGTATGAGTTACCCAGGTCAAGTGTTAGTCTGTTTCTTTTCTCATCAACTATAAAGTTGCTATAGAGAAAGTAAGTAGAGGTGCTGGCAGGTGCATTAACCGTTCCATATAACCTTCTCGTAGCAGGAAAATAGAAAGGTTCATCTTGAATATAAGGGCTAATTGATCCCAATACCCGGCCTAAAGCAAATCTACCGTCTACATGCGTATAGTAGTAACCGTAGGTATTTAAATTAATGGATAGGCGGGTAGGTGAGGCGCTCTTCATAGCACTAAGAATGGGTGACTGTGAAGCCTTTTCTCCCCATTGCAAATTTTCCAATACAGAAGTAAAGCTGGCGCCGCTAGGTTGCCTGTTTCTGTTGTAGTCTGTATCGCTTGCGTTATTAGGATATTGCCTTCTGTTAATATCCCTGAATCCTACAGGTGAAATTTCACCTTCGAGTAATAGTTCACCTTCAGCGGTAGATAAACGTACTTTTACTCCATAAATTGCAGATACAATTTGCATCTGAGGGTCCAGATCCAGCATCTTCCCGTTTGGTCGATCTGGTGAACCGGTTACAGGTAATCCAATTAGTAAATCATCCTTTTGGTTTTTCATTACTTTACCATCAGGAAGATATCCCTCTTTTACCGTGCAGTTAAGAAAGCGGAAATTAGCACCTCCAACAGGATTCCACCAACCATTATAGGTCGGTAAATCTTCTGGTTGCTGAAACCTGGCTTCAAATGAGTCATTGTCGTAATGACGAACGTCGTTATTCACAGTGGAAACATCCGATTGGAAGTCCCCAGTGAATACAAATCTGGGATCATGTAAGTAAGACATTGTTAGGGCTTGTTTTGTGTTTATAATCGATTTATTTGAACCATAGGAAACTCCTTTAGCATAGCTGCGTCGCAAATAAAATTTTCATGAGGAGAAAAATTTCAACAGGTACTATTTTAACTTCCTTATACTTTTTTGATGAACAACAGATTTAATGATTGCTCTTTTTGCTCGATTATTTTTTTCAAATCAGGGATTGTTTTAGCATGAAATAAAAAATTTAAGTGGACTAACATTCTCTATGATTGAATTGTTCAAAAAGGAATAAAAAAATTCGAATAATTTTTTATAGATCGATGAAACCTTTTGTAGATAAGAGTTGTGTGGAAATTAATTTTTTAAAATAATTGTATTTATTATAGTTGATGTCAAGCAAAAATGTTTCAAAGTTTTTTATTTATAACAATTCTTGTAGATAGTTTTGATAGGACTAGTTTTATTGACATCAACAATTATTTTTATTTTTTATTAGACGAATTTGAAATAAAAGTTATCTTTATTTTACTATACCTAACATATGTTACCTATGCGTACTTCAATAAAAAAATTCCATCGCTTTTCAGGTATTGTGATCGCCGGATTTCTTCTGTTACATTTATCAAACCATTTGTTTGCACTGGGTGGACCAGAATTGCATATAAAAGTTATGGAAATGCTGCGTCCTGTTTATCGATTCTGGCCAGTTGAATTTCTGTTGTTATTATGTGTAGCTTTCCAGGTGGTAAGTGGACTAACACTGGTTTTTACAAAGCGAATCTTTAAACAACCTTTATATGTAGTAATACAGGTAGTGAGTGGGTTGTATCTCGCCTTTTTCCTGATCTTTCATGTCAGAGCCGTACTGATGGGGCGTTATTTATGGCATACTGATACCAATTTCTACTTTGCTGCCGGCGTTGCAAATCGTTATCCAGAGAAGTTGTTTTTTATTCCTTACTACTCTTTATCTCTAATTTGCATTTTCGCACATTTAGCTTGTGTACATTATATCAGACGTAAGGAACAACTAAGTAAATCAACCCTGGTTTATTCTAATGAGAATATAAATGCTATCTGCAAACGAGAGACATTTATTATCTCTGCAGGAGGGGCTGTAATTACTCTGCTAATTATGTTATCTCTGACTGGAGTACTCTATCCTATTACTTTTCATTAAATATTGAAAACAAATTATGCCAAAATATACCGATAAATATCTTACTCCCCAACAAGTGGATGACTTCCTGAAATCTAAGGAAATTGATTCCACTTATCATGATTTGTTTAGAGAGCGACTGGAAAATTTTTTTATGGAAGTAGAACTGGAGGGTGATGATAGTTACTCTAAGGATGAATGGGGCAATTCTGCCTTAAAATATGGTCATGCATATGTAACGGCATATGATAAACTTCTGAAGGCAGGACATGGTATTCTCTGGGCCTCTGCATATGCACATCAGGCCTGGCTGAGAGATGAAGAAAACTCATTTCGTGAAGCCTGGGATACTGTTTATGATGAAGACGAACAATTAGCAAGAGAAGAATTAGATATCTATTGCAGGGGTTTAAACTTAAATGAACATTATAAACAGCGCTTTATTCTTGCGGTTACTGAAGATTTTTATAACCTTAGAAAAGCTCTCGAAGTAGCAGCAACCTGGAGTTCAACTTATCAAAAGTTGATTAATACCGGCAAAACAGAATTTTATGCAAAGTTATATGCAGATACAGCAGAAGTTTTTTCACCTGTATATACCGAAAAGTATGTAAATACCTACCAAGCAGAATTAGATAATGGTAGGGATGATAACTACGCTGAAGTTAAAGCCAGTTATGCCGCCGATATGTATGATACCCGGGATAGGTTTGGTGCTAAACTGAGTGAAGAGAAGAGAGATGAAATTGAAACCGCAATCAAAGGGTATATAGATGGATGGGATTATGCTCGAAACCATGGCCTGAAGCAGGGGTTCGTAGAATGGTACCAAAATACCTATATGGAAAGATGGATGATACCTGAATTATCCAAACTAAAAGGGGAGGAGCTGACCCAAAAAATTGTTGAAATTTCACTGAAAAGATATAATGAAGCTATCGAAAAAGAACAAAAAAGAGGCTACAAATAATAGCCTCTTTTTTCATTAATTCAGAGTTTGGTTGTAAAAGCATTAAAGCGGGCAAGCAAAATTGTTGATCTCTGTATAATCCTGGCTTACAGAATTGTCAGACCATTCATAATGATAGGTGCAGGTCCAGCGAGTTGGGTTAGTACCAGTTTTAACAGATGATGTGTAAACTTTTATTCCTGTTTCACATACATTGTTAATACATTTCTTACTGATACCTGTACAGGATGTGCAATCCACTCTTTTAACCTTCTTGGTAACAGCACTGCTCCTATGACTTCCTGACAGTACAGCGAAATTTACTGCCAGGCCAAGCAACAGTGCCTGTGAACAGATCAGAATACTTTTCATAATTATGAAATTTGGTTAACGAATACAGTAATTTAACTAATCACCCTGTACCCCGGTTATAAAAAAAATGCTTAGTTATCATGTATTGCTTCTGTCAAACACTGCATTGCCAGCACAGTTAAAGTGAATAAGAGTGCTCTTATCCAGGATATTCAATGGTTTAGCCCCGAATAAAATGAAAGTCTGCTGTACCTGTATTGCAGTTGAGCAATAATTGAATATTAAAAATGTCTATTTTATACTATTCACCATTTGTTATACTTTCCTTTAGTAGCTTTGGCGCGATTATCTAAACTCATATACCTATGAAGAATTCAGGGGCAGCTAAATGGTGGCTGGCAGGTTGTTTATGTGTAGCATTCACTCAAAATGTAAAGGCTCAGGATCCGGAAAAAGTCAAGGCAACTATTATCTATCAGATGATGGATCTCGATTACAGGATCGCTTTTATTCCTGGAAATAAAGACACTGATTGCAGAACTATTTATGCCAATCAGGCGAAAGAAGAGTTTTTAGAGTTTAAAAAGCTGTTGGAACCCAATTTGTCGTTATTTAAACCCGGGCAGCAAACCAGATTGACAAACTACCAGAAAGCCCTGGAAGAAATATTGCTTACAGATGTTGTTTTCAACACACTTAAAAAACCAAATTATTCTACCAGTAAATCAATTGATGAGCCGGAAGCTGCTGTAAAATTCTCTGCGCATCTGCATAACATGGCCAGAAACCTGTTAATCGATAATCTCGAGAATATCTATAACCTAGATCTGGTACTGGCTATTTCTAATCTAAGTATTGCTTCTGAGGCAGTGGCACTGCGTTCTACCTCAGATGATTGCCGTGCTTATGCAAGCAGTCAGTTAGAGGCCGGCAAAAAGAATCTGGATAAACTCTATCAGGCAGCTAAATCGAGTAATAAACCAGAGGTAAATAGTGAGATAGAAAAATTATTGGTGCTTTTCAAAAATAATGCAACAGGTATTCCTGCTCAAACGGCCGAACTATATAATAACGGGTTGATTAAGCTTTCTCCCGGAGGTAAACTGGCTGCAAAAGAAGCAAGTCGTTCTGCCAAAGAAGACTTACAGAAAAGGGAAGTACGCTTGAAAATGTTATACCCTACTACCAAAGTATACCTGAATGCAAAAGTAAAACAACTGAAAGAAGGTGAAAAATATCAGGTACAGCTCCCATCTATTGCAGATACCTGGGCGGCTCAACATGCCATTTATATCAGTTCAGATGCCAAGGCTGCCAAAAAAGGGGAGACTCCTGATTATACTTTCAAAATTATTACACCGGGAGTAAAAGACTTTAAAATTGAGGCTCCTCAATTTGCACAAGGCACTGTAAAGGCAAATGTGATGTTTCATCCTACAATTGAAGTGCGTGGCTACTTTGCAAATATCTACTACCACTTTCCGCTGAAAGTAGAAGTATGGAATAAAGCCGGGCAACTGGAGAAAACAATTGTTGTAATAGGTGAAAATGATTGGCTGGGGGATATGTTCCATGCAGATTATCTCAGGGATCAAAAGCCTGAAGAACAAAATTCTGTTGCTACCATTCGTGGATTCGATAATATCGAAATGGCTAAGAAAGGTATTGAAACGGAACGTGAAAATATTATCAGAAGATTACAGCAGAATAGCTGGATTGTATTGGCTGATTATATTTCAAAAGCTCTTACTACTGCATATGGTAGCGATAAAGTAAGCAACTATATGTACCCGATATATGGACTTAAAGATGCAACACCGGAGCAGGCAGAATTAGTGTCGCTGATCGACAGAACCAAGGAAGCGATTTCAAATATTGGCGATAAAGATAAAACTGCTGCCAGCATTAATACGCTGAAAGGCATTGTTACTGAATATGAACAACGATTAACCGGCGACGTTACTCCAAATATGAAAGCATTATGCCTTATGAACGCTGCCCAGGCAGCTTTGCTGTCTGATCAGATCAATAAGTCGGTAGAACTTTACCAGGCTTATCTGTCGGTAGAAAAAGACAATATGGGTATGCAAATGAGCTATGAAAAGGTAATACCTAGTTACTATTATCGTGGTGTTATGGCCGATGGGAGTGTAGATCCTATTGTACTTAGAGAACCTCCTGCTAAATTCAGGAAGTGGTAGGGTATTAATAATATTAATTTAATGATATTGGGCTATCCATTTTTTGGATAGCCTTGTTTTTTATAAATTTCAATAAATTAATATCCCTTTACAATGAAAGTATGGACAAACTCTATGAAAGGAGAGGATAAGATCATTGCCCATGTTGATGATATGATCTATAAATGTAACCCCAAAGCATCAGAGATAGATAGTGTGGTTTGGAGCCTTAATCAGAATATTCCACCTACACAGAATATGTTTGCTATTCCAGTTTCTTATATACAGGAGATCAGATGGCAGGAAGGCAATAAATACCTGCAGGTTTTCTTTCGGGGTTCAGAAGAACATTTGATTGTTTTAGATGATTCCAGACGTAAAGAAATGTATGATTATTTCCGTAACACAATTCCTGACTTTTTTAACACAACAGATTATTATACTAAAATTGAGGCAGCAAAGAAGCCTTTAATTGCCCTTGGAGTGCTGGCTGCATTATTTCTGCCTACCCTTTATATGGCAGCAAAAATGGAAGCTACCGGAGGTATGGAGGCTTTTTCTACCAGGGGAATTTTTACTGTTATTTTAGCCCTTGCTGCACTTGGAACGATTAAAGTAGTTTTGATATTCGGTAGTCTGTTGGCAATTACCGGAGTTTCTATAGTTAGAAAAATGAAGCAACCTCCGGTAATTCACCGATTGATTAAGACAATAAAAAAGCCTGTAGTGAATTAACTACAGGCTTTTTTCAAGTTTTTTAAACCTTATTTTTTATCAGCTCTCAGGCTGAAACCAATTTCAACATCTTTACTGATCATCCAGTTTTCAGGGCTGCCTTCAGTTTTGTAGCTGATACCCCATGCAGATCTGTCGATCACGAATTTCGCAGTTGCAGTTACTTCATTTCCATTTACAGAAACCAGTGCAGGGAAAGTGATATTCAGTGTACTGTCTTTCAGTGTCAGGTTACCGCTAATCAGGTTGGTAGCACCAGGCACCAGGCTTTGTTGTTTAGTGCTGTCATATGGTGCAACAGAAGTAATTTCAAATTTAGCAGTTGGGTATTTCTCAACATCAAAGAAATCACCGCTTTTCAGGTGACCGTCCAGATCAGTTGATTTCTTGCCTGCTTCTGTTACAGATGCCGGATCTGTAGTCAGAGAAATCATGTTTACGTTAAAATTACCACCTGTAATTGCTCCATTGTCAACTATCAGATTACCATCTGTTACTTTGATTGCGCCAAAACGAGGTGCAAATCCACCTTTGTGGGTAGCACGCCATTGAACAGCTGTAGTAGTTGTATCAATTGCATATGTAGCTCCGGTAGCTGCTGAAACTTCCTGTTTTTCTTCCGTTTTAGTCTGATTTGCTGCTCCTCCGCCACATGCTGCAAGTGCAAGCATCATAATAAGCGCTGGTACTGTTTGTTTCATAAAAATTGACGTATTTATATATATGAGAGTGCTAAGTTAAGCATTTATAACTAATTATAAATTGAAACATTGAAAAATGTCAATATTATAACAATTGTTTAAATGGAAAAGAAAGATTTGTATTATGTATTTGTAATATATAAGGCAGTGTAAAGTAGCCTAATAGTGTATAGATGATAGATGTTGCAACATTAATTAAAAAAAATGAGATAATTGAGTTTATTGGTGGGTTAACAATAATATTACTTAAGCCAGACAACTCAGGTATCTGGCTTAAGTAAGAAATTTTACAGACATTCATCCAACAGATAAACGATGGATTCGTAATTTTTTCCTGTGGCTTCAGATAACGCCATTTCACAGGTTTTGGAGCTGGAGTAATAACCATCAGCATTACAGGATTTTACCTCCGTAGCTTCCGGTAAGGTAGCAGATTTCGTTAGCTCAGGGAACAGAAACCCACGATCCCCGGCCATTCCGCAGCAACCCGCATTCACCGGTACCGTAACTTCTTCTGATAACTGTTTCGCTATTTTTAGGAATTGATCTTCCTGCCCCGTCTTTTGCAATGTACAAACCGGATGTAACACTATGTTTTGCATCCGCTTCTTTATAGTAGCTCCAGGTAATACATAGTCTGAAATAAAATCGATACTATCTATAATATTCAATGCATCGAATTTGGCTTTATTCTCTGCATTGAGCTGTGGCCTGCAATGTTTAAGCGTATATGTACAAGAGCTAATATCTATTACAATGGGCCATTTCCCTTCTTCACTCCATTTCCACAACTTACTGATCGTGTTATTTGCCGTGTGCTCAAAAGCCGTAGGGAATCCTTTCGAAGAAAAGATCTGTCCGCAA
Source organism: Chitinophaga silvatica (assembly GCF_003419895.1). Taxonomy (GTDB): domain Bacteria; phylum Bacteroidota; class Bacteroidia; order Chitinophagales; family Chitinophagaceae; genus Chitinophaga; species Chitinophaga silvatica. Next base: position 92,848 of record NZ_QPMM01000013.1, read on the forward strand.
CAGGTTCCATTAATATCGTCCGGCAACACCAGCTTAATATCCCGTTTCATTGCCAGACTTACCATTACCTCCGTCATATTCTTCTTATCGGCTGTGGAACCACCCATAGTCCGACTGATGCAGGTAGGGAAGTAGATCACCGTTTGATTGCCATTGGTTTCCCTGGCCTGGCGACGAGTTTTGCTAATTGAGGAGGGCGAAATTTGATTCGACCATAACGGAACCGCAGGAATTACTTTCTTTATAGCTCCTGTTACTTTAGTTAATGTATTCCTGCCAAGTACCTTATTAATACCGGTAGCTGCACTCACTGCTACTTTAACAATACCTTCCGTAGCACCAAAGTTTCTGGATACTGCAAGGGCTATTGAATTGGCAAATTTGTTATGGTTTTCATTTCGCAACCGTTTCACCAACGATCCGGTATTAATATCTACCGGACAGGCTTCTGCACAGAGTCCGTCTACCGCGCAGGTAGAAAGGCCTTCATATTGGTACTGCTCTAACAGCTCCTTATACTCTGCTTCATTGGTATGCTTTAATCGGGCTATTTCCCGCCTTGCCACAATTCTTCTTCTTGGAGTCATGGTAAGGTTGCGGCTTGGACATTTATATTCACAAAAACCACATTCCATACATTTATCCACTTCCTCTTCCACCATCGGAAGATCCTTTAAATTCCTTATATGTGCCTCTTTATCCTGGTTGATGATCACCCCGGGATTCAGCATCAGCGCCGGATCTACTACTTCCTTCACCGATTTCATAATGCGGTAGATGTCTGGCCCCCATTCTGTTTCTACAAATGGAGCCATATTTCTACCGGTACCATGTTCTGCTTTTAGCGCTCCTTTATACTTGCCTACTACCAATTCAACTACTTCCCTGATAAACAGATCATAACGCTGAACTTCTGCAGCTGTATCAAATGACTGGGTTACTACAAAGTGAATATTTCCGTCTTTGGCATGTCCGAAAATAATTGCTTCGAGGTAGCCATATTTAGAAAAAAGCGCTTGCAAGTCAAGGATCGCATTGCCAAGTTGCAGTACCGGCACGGCTATATCTTCCAGTATAACAGTAGACCCACTTTTTCTGATAGCTCCTACTGATGGAAACATTCCTTTACGTATTTTCCAGAGGAACGCCTGCTCTTTCGGATCATTTGTGAATTTAGCAGGGATGGCCAGCGGAATCTGACTTTGCCGCTGATAAAAGTCTTCTGTTTTTTGTTTTACTTCTTCTTCAGTAAATCCCTGGTATTCTATTAACAATGCTGCACCGGTAGGAGGGAGTTGTGCCAGCAGTTCCGGAATTCCCTTCAGATGTAGTACTGAGCGCAGTGATGCATTGTCCATCAGTTCAATAGTTTCTGCTCCGGTTTCTGTAATGGCTTCTATGGCACTACAGGCAGCTTGTATGTCGGCAAAGCAAAGCAGCGATGTTACTTTAACCGGATAATCAGGAACCGTTTCAAAAACTGCTTCGGAAATGAATCCGAGTGTTCCTTCTGCTCCAACCATCAACCTGGCCATTATATCTAATGGTCTTTCATGATCAATGAAGGCATTTACTGCATATCCTACGGTATTCTTGGTTTTATATTTACTACGAATCAGGTCATACATCAACTTATCTGCGAGGATTTCATTTCTCCATTGAATAAGCCTGGCAGCCAGTTCGGGGCATTCCTGTTCAAAACGTATATAATCTTCCTGGCTTTCAGTAGTGAAAGTTTTGCCGTCAGGAAGCATGAAGCGGATATATTTTACTGTATGATAAGCATTCTTTGAAACGCCGCAACACATACCACTGGCATTATTGGAGATAATTCCACCTATCATGGCAGAATTAATGCTGGCCGGATCAGGACCAATCTTGCGTGCATACTTTTTCAGCATTGCATTCACAACTCCTCCTGTTATACCTGGCTGAACCCTTACATAAGCCCCTTGCTCCTCAATCCTGATGCTATTCCAGTTCTTGCTCAAATCTACCAGTATACCATCTGTGATCGATTGGCCCGATAAACTGGTGCCGGCCGTTCGGAAGGTCAACGGAATATTATGCGCCAATGAGAATAGGAATAGATTCCTGATTTCTTCTTCAGAAACAGGATTTACTACCGCTTTAGGCTTAAGGTAGTAAAATCCGGCATCCGAGGCATACGAAACTAAATCAATCAGTTTCGTAAGTATTCGTTCGGCCGGCAGCAGGGATTGCAGTTTTTCTTCAATGTTCATAATGACTTATCATTTCCAGACGTGAAAAGGAGCATCTATTAAGCGATGTTTCCGAAGTCTAAAATTAATTCAAAACCAACAACATATCATAATTTCTTATGCATAAATTGTAAACAAATTACTTTTATTTTAGTAAACAAACTTAAAATGACGCAGGAAAATAATATAAATATATCATTCTTTTTGCCTATATTACAATCAGAGACGTGCCGATTTCAGAGCATTTTAACTATATCATGAGATCCCTCAAAAAACTATGTCAATGTTAATTCCTTAGAATGGTTTTAGCCCTTTAGAATATTTCATTTATTAATAAACCCCTATATCGCTCATGTTTAGTAATGCAGCTTTTGATGTATTTATTGGACTTTTCTTCCTGTATTTGATTTATAGCCTGCTCGCCAGCTTATTGCAGGAAATCCTCTCCAGACAATTAAGTCTACGTACCAGAAATCTCCAGAAAGCAATAAAAATAATGTTGGAAGATCGACCAACCACGCTGGATGATAATAGCCTGAAGAATACTATGTATAGAACTTTTTCAGTGTTTTCCGACTTTTGGCAACTGTTTAAAAGCTTAAAGAAAGGCTCCTTTGTTAAGGCCTTTTATGATCATCCTACCATTAAATATCTCGGTGAAAGTGTGCTGAAAAGAAAACCAGCATATATTAATTCAGATACCTTCTCAAGAACGCTTTTACAATTGCTAAGAGGCCCTGAGTATGATGGAACTATTCCTGAATCCATAATGATAGAACAAACGCTGTTCAACAACCAAAAACTGGTGACCTTAATGGATAAAACTGAAATAGAGATTGGAAAGGAAACATTGGTTCAATTACAACAGCTGTTCAGAGATGCCAGAAAAGATGTCGACAAATTTAAATCGCTCATCGAAAATTGGTATAATGAAACGATGGATAGAGCTACAGGATGGTATAAACGACAAACTCAACTGCTGCTGTTTATTATCGGATTTGGAATTGCCTATGCTTTTAATGCAGATACAATTGCTATTTATAAAATTTTATCAAAAGATAGAACGGCAAGAGAACAACTGGTACAATTGGCTACCCAGGTTCCAGCGAAGTATGGATCAACAGTTAATGATGTCAGTGATGATAACTTAAAAAAATCGATCACCGATAGTGCATTGCTGCTTGCCTACAGATCTGCTGCTGCCGATGCTGATAATGCAAGTATGATATTATCGCTGGGCCGTAAAAATATAGATAGCTGCAAGGTATGTGCCCAAATGCAAAATGAATTAATTAACGAAAAAGATACTTTAAAAAGAACCAACCTGCAGAAAAAAATTACTGCCTATAACAAAGCTTATTTCTGTACTAAGAATGAATACCAGAACGATGAAACTTTAATGTGGACAGGCTGGCTCCTCACTGCACTGGCCATTTCAATGGGCGCTCCATTCTGGTTCGATCTCGTAAGCAAACTGGTTCAGATACGGTCAACAGGTCCTAAACCCGCATCAGCTGATAGTAACATGACCGGTACCCCTGCTAATACAGCGCCCGGTCAGCCTTCCATCGAGCAGGAGCAAATTAAAATCGTTAATCCAAAAGGGTAACATATGAGACTTACTGTTTGCAAACCTTTAAATGAAAGGATTGGTGCCCCTTCGATCAACTCTCAGTCAGTAAATGTAAAAATGCCGGGCGAAACTATTGAAATCGTAAACATTGTGTGGGGTGATGTATTAGATGGTAATGGCATTTGGTATGTATCCGATCAGGGTTTTTATTATTGGAGCGGAGGTTTTGCCGAAGTGAATTTTGTGTTGGAGGGATGTGATATCAATAATTACACCGGTGAGGCAAAAGCTGGGATACTGCTCCAGTTACAGGAAGCAGTGCATCAACAATTAAAGCTCAAAGTAAATGGATATTTAGGTTGCGGGTTTGGAAATAAAAACTATGAGGATAACCATCCGTTTTCAATGCTGATTTATGTTAAACATAAGTTAGCTGAAAACAATCCTGACCTTAAATGCCCGATTGTAAAAGAAATAAGATTCTGGGGATTTAAGATCCTGACAGATGTTATGGAAAGTAACTTATGTGAGTTATTAGGCCCTATGCCCGTTGGTAGCAATCCTAAATTGGAAAAGAACTACCCTTACCTGGTTGGAGGAGGCATATTAAATAGTGATGAAACCTTCAAAGGAACACGATTTATTAAAGCCAAGATAAAACGAGATGATAATATTTCAGATTATTTCCTGTTAACTTGTTGTCATGTTGTTTTCCCTTTTCTTAAAACAAATTTTGAATACAATAGAACTAATAGTAAGCCGGCTACTGCAAATTTTCCACTAAGTGATGAGTGTATGAGCCATAGAATTGAAAAAGCTGTATTTAATAATGACTTGGATTTTGCTGCTATCCTAATAGATGCTCCGGATATCCAGAATATAATTGATGGGAATGTTATCGATGATTATTTCGGAATCGAGGACATTAATGATCTATATCAGATAGAAGTTGTGATGGTAGGCTTCGTATCAGGTATCAGACGAGGAAAGGTAAAGGGGGTATTTAAAAAATGTCCTTTAGAACTGGACAATGGTGAGTTCCATGAATTTAATAATGTGATCTTAACTAATAATATTTCAGTCAAAGGAGATTCAGGCGCTCCTGTAATCGCTAAACTTGGAAATGAATATAAACTGGTTGGAATGGTAGCAGCAGGAAATTCTGATGATACCTGTATCCTACCTTTTTATTGCCTGGCTGATAACAAACATAAATATTCACTAAAATAATTCCCCATTTCATATGAAACAAAGTATTCTATTATTACTTTTTTTGCTTCAAAGCACGTTTTTATTAGCAAAATCACCTGTTAAAGAGTTTACTAGAATCACTGATGATACTATTCCTGACTTTGTGTCGCGAGAATTAAATTACGACGCAAATGCAAAATGGCTGAAATATAACGGAAAATATTACTTCAATTATAGTCAAGAAAATAATATTACCATTACTGGAATGCCTGAAAATGCTGTTCCAACAATATTGAAAGGGCTAAGTATAGTACACAAAATTGGTAATGGACACTCGGAAGATTCAATAATTCCAATTCCTGAAGTAGGGAGGCATGGCGCTGTATTCAAAGAGGGGAAATTTGCAATACAGCTTTCCAGTATCATAAGTGCGGCAAACCTTAAGGAAAATGATCAGTTTGAAGTGTCTTTAATAAATCCAAATAAAACAGACGAGGGGTTTAAAGCCACATTTATTTATAGAACAAAACCCAAAGTTGAAACAACTCCAAAAACAGAAAATACGAATTGCGATCTGGTAGCTCCATATTTTATACCCACTGCACAAACAGAAAATTACTGGCGTAGTCAAGGGCAGATCGGTACTGGTCAGCATCCCCATCCGATTCTTGAAAAGCAAACTGGTTGGGCATTAGTTTATAATTATAGTAATGTAGATCCTGTGGCAGCTTATAAGCGCGTTTGGGGAAAGGTCAATACAGGTAGTGTTGCTATTCCAATGGCTAAAGGTAATACTTCGAATAGCATCTCCGGATTAACAAATGTAGAAGATAAAAATGAACTAAACGAAAAAGTAAATAGTAAGGTCCAGGAATTGGAAAAAGAGAAGATCAAAGTTACAGAAAAATATATGGTTGCCGGCCATACCTCCAAAGCAAGAAAAGAAGCTGTAAAAGAATTGGGGAAGATAGACGAAAGCATTTCATTTCTAAAGTCAATATCCAACCCGGCATATAGTGCAGCTCCAACTTCTTATCTGCCTTATAATGTTGTACCGCCTTTCAGTAATGCAAAGCATGTCAAACATTTTGCACCAACTGTAAGCCGCGACTTATTAATTTCTGTTTCAAATTTCCATCCTTATCGCGATAGTTTTTCTCTGGCAATTAGCTATAACGACAATTTTATGGATCAGGCTCAATTATTTACTTCCACCTTTGCAGGTCTGTTAGGAAATAATGCTTCTTCTGAAGCGTCTAAAACAGACGATAAAGACAAAAAAACAACATTGCAGAGTGCCAAAGTCTCAGAATGTTCCCCGTTAGAAAAGTTTACAGTTTTAAGAAACGATCTGAAAACATATTACATGCAGAAATTTAAAACTGAGCAGTTGAAGCTCGAAGAAATTGAAAGAGGGCTCAGTTTTATTCGGCTACGCATGGCAGATTCAGTCCTGAAAATTTCAAATGCCTCGGAACAGGCGATTATTAAAAGAGGACAGGACCTGTTAGATGAACAGAAAACTTATACTGCTTCACTATCAGCTTACCTCGATATGGTAAATGATGCAGCTTACTGGTTCGGAAAAATCAGTCACTATAGTTTCTTCGATACCCGGAAAATTCGTATACGCAACCAGGATGAGATCAACATCACGCTTAATAAATACAGAGACGGAGTATTAGTCACCCCTCAATATGAGGCGCTGCGAACCTACAAAACTTCTGGCGGCTTTAAACTCGATTTCAGCGTTGGCTTATTTGGCAGTGCGTTAATGGATCTGAGCTACGCTGCTGTTACCACCCCGTATATCGATACCATACGGTTCCGCGACCCTAGCGGTGCTGTGAGAACGGATACAATGGGGATCGATTCTACCAATCGGTATAAAATTACAAAAGACGGCAAAGGTAATTTTAATATAGGCCCGGCCGTATTAATGCATTTCTACTGGCGCACAGGTATCGACATTAATGTTGGTGGTACTGTTGGGCTTTCCATTAATCAATCCGGACAACCGCGCTACTTACTCGGAGGCAGCTTGTTACTGGGCCGCGATAGCAGATGGGTAATATCCTATGGTGGTGCATTTGGAACTGTGAAAGCATTAGGTACCGGATTAAATGAAGGAGATTTAGTGAAGTCGGATAAATTGAATAATAACCAGGTGCCACTAATCGATAAATGGAGTTCCAGCTGGTTTTTCTCTGTCAGCTTTAACTTTGCCGGATTTAGCTTAGGAAGTAATAAATAATAATATTTTCTTTTAAGGAGGATGTATCAAAAGTAATCTGAAAGAGAATTTTGTAACAAAAATTATCTCCTTCTAATACCTGAATAAACCAGGGTAATATTACTTTTGATATATCCTCCTTTTAATTTTAATCACTAATTACTATTTTCATGACAAAGCCATTGTTATGAAAAAAATATTCATTCCACTGTTATGTGGTATATTGACTGCATTCTTTGCAAACGCGCAAACCAATAGTTCGCTTTACCACGAACAATACCGGCCTCAGTTTCACTTTTCACCAAAGGCACATTGGATGAATGATCCTAACGGTATGGTATATATGAACGGAACCTATCATCTCTTTTTTCAATATTATCCTGATGGTACAACCTGGGGCCCTATGCACTGGGGCCATACTACCAGTAAAGACCTTATCCATTGGGAAGAACAATCTATAGCCCTCTATCCCGATTCTCTGGGCTACATTTTTAGTGGCAGTGCAGTAGTTGATATCAATAATACATCCGGATTTGGTAAAGACGGCAAACCTCCAATGGTAGCCATTTATACCTACCATGATCCGGTAAAGGAAAAAACCGGTAGTTCTCAATTCGAGTCGCAGGCCATTGCCTATAGTCTTGATGCCGGTCGTACCTGGACGAAGTACTCCGGTAACCCCGTTCTCCAAAATCCTGGAATCAGAGACTTCCGCGATCCTAAAGTAAGTTGGTATGCTCCCGCCAAAAAATGGATTATGACTCTCGCTACGCAGGATAGAATCACGTTTTATTCTTCCCCCAACTTAAAACAATGGACAAAAGAAAGTGATTTTGGTGCTGCTAAGGGTGCCCATGGTGGAGTATGGGAATGCCCGGATTTATTTCCGCTTACCTATCAGGGCAAAGAAATATGGGTATTGATCGTAAATATAAATCCCGGTGGTCCGAACGGAGGATCTGCCACTCAATATTTTACAGGTAACTTCAACGGGCATACGTTTACACCCGGCGATACACTTACGAAATGGATCGACTATGGCCCCGATGAATATGCAGGCATTACCTGGAGCAATACCGGAAAGCAAAAAATATTCTTAGGCTGGATGAGCAATTGGCAGTATGCCAACGAGGTTCCTACTTCGCCATGGCGTAGTGCTAGTACAATTCCCCGCACATTAAGCCTGAAAAAGACAGATGGAGTGTATAGAGTAGCATCTGTTCCCGTTAAGGAGGTAGATAAGCAAATTGCTACTTCTCAGACATTTAAAAATATTACAGCTGATTTTGCCCATCAACCTGCCGCTAAGCCATTGAAAATCTCATTACAGGCTGATGCCAGCCACGATTTTGAATTAACTTTTCTTTATGCTGATGACCAAAAAGTAAAAGTAGGTTACCATGCTTCAACAAAGGAATATTATATAGACAGAACTAACGCCGGAGAGCATTCATTTAACCGTTCATTTGCCAGTATTCATCATGCTCCTCGTTTCTCCGGGGAAAAGGAAATTAATATGACGCTTATATTGGATGCGGCTTCTGTTGAACTTTTTGCAGATGAAGGATTAACTGTAATGACCAGTATTTTCTTTATTAAATCTCCATTGCAGGTGATTAACTCTCTTTCTTCATTGAAGAATATACGAATTGAAACATTGAATGGAATTTGGCCATAATTAAAGTTACGGCGGTCCTTGCTATATTTTTTACAATAAAATACCCGTATTTTTCAAGTAAATTAGTAGGACACCAAAACATTTAGCCATGCTTTCAATTAAAACCGCGTTTAGTAGTTTTTCTGTTAAGGATCTTGACAAAGCAAAAGCATTTTATAACGATGTGCTGGGAGTACAGGTAGTTGAAACTCCTGCTCCCATGAATATATTGACCCTGAAACTGGAAGGGGGGCTGACTGTTATGATATATCCCAAACCCAATCATGAGCCAGCTACATTTACAGTTTTGAATTTAGTGGTAGATGATATAGAAAAAACAGTTGATGAGCTTACTGCACAGGGAGTAAAATTTGAGCAGTATACAGGTGAAATGCAAACAGATGCAAAAGGAATTATGAGAGGTAATGGGCCTACCATTGCCTGGTTTAAGGATCCGGCCGGAAATATTATTTCTGTAATACAATCATAGCCCAACTTTCCCTGAGGCTTATTGGTTAAGAAGAAATAATCTTCGACATTATGATTTATGTTCAGAATGAATTTGCAACCCTAAAAAGAGTAGTACTGGCAGAATCGGAATTTGGTTTCCCCCTGGAACCCAGATTGGAGGATTTAAGATTTTTAAAGGAAAGCGCAATACAGGAAACGCTCGAACATAAAGGTCAGGATTATAAAGATGCCTTTCCCGCTTCTCAAAAGCAATGGGAACAAGAGAAAATAGCACTGATAAAGGTACTGATGAAATATGGGGTTGAAGTTCTTCGCCCGAGGAAGCTAACGCTCGCAGAAAAGCAGGCTGCTGGTAATTTTGGGTATTCCAATTTTTTTGCAAGAGACCCTTTTTTTACCATAGGCAATTGTGTTATTGAAGGATCAATGCGTTTTCTGCACAGAAGAAATGAGATCTTCCCAATCAGGGAAATTATCAATACAATTGTTTATCCTGAGGATTGTATATACGTTTCTGCACCGAGAGCAGAAATTACCGCAGTAAATGATCCTACTTTAGGTGTAGGGCCATTTATCGAAGGAGGAGATGTACTGGTATTGAATAAGCAAGTTTTTGTTGGAAATTCTGGATTAGCATCCAATAAACTCGGGATAGAGTGGTTGAGCAAATTTCTGAGATCATACGGCTATAAAGTAGAAATGGCAAGATTACATCCAGATATTTTACATCTCGATTGTGCGTTAGGAATGATTAGGGATGGATTGATGATAGTTTGTGAAGATGCTTTTTTAGATGGAATTCCCGATAGCCTGCAATCCTGGAAGCGTATCAACGTTTCATTGGAAGAAGCCACGATACTAGCAACCAATGGCTTACCGGTTTCTGCAGAAGTATATATTACTGATCCGGCTTTTAGCAGAATAGGTGAGCAGATAGCCGCATATGGTATACACGTCGAATATGTAGATTATAGCGTAAGCAGAAATTTCGGCGGATCTTTCAGGTGTACTACGCAACCGCTTTTACGAATGGATTAATAGGGTTGAGATTGCTCCCCAATTGGGTCTATGCTACTTTTTAAATTGGCAATTATGCACCACAACATTCCATTATTAAAACCTTATTGGTTAATATATTCGATAAGAGGCGCAACGAGTGGAGTTCCATCTACCTATACCCAAAATTATATTTACTAAACAAAATACAAATTCTGGATGCCAACTCTTACACGTTTTTATTTGTTAAAGAATAAATTCAATAACTATGAGGATTAGTATGTTGAAACAAGGACCCTGGCCAGTGTTGCAATACAATGACTGGAAAGATACCCTTGCCACTGTGCATATGTGGACTCAGATTGTGGGCAAAATCAGGTTGCGGAAAATGCCCTGGTTAAATCATTCCTGGCATGTAACCTTATATGTTACCCCATGGGGATTAAGTACAGACAGTGTTCCATACCAATCGGGCCTATTCAGCATCAATTTCGACTTTATTCATCACGAATTAGTTATAATGACCAGTAGTGGTAAAAAGGCTGTTATTCCGCTGCAACCCATGACGGTTGCTTCTTTCTATCAACAGGTCTTCGAAAAAGTGCAGGCGCTGGATATTGATGTAAAAATTAATCCGCTACCAAGTGAAGTTGAAGGAGCTATTCCTTTTGATAAGGATGAAATACATAAATCATATGATCAGGCACAAATGCGGAATTTTTGGGAGGCAATTGTGAAGATTCATAACGTTTTTACACGTTTCAGGGCTCATTTTACTGGTAAATGTAGCCCGGTTCATTTCTTTTGGGGAGCCTTTGATCTGGCCGTAACAAGATTTTCAGGCAGGGATGCGCCCCTGCATCAGGGAGAAGCTCCTAATATGCCCGCCAGAGTTATGCAGGAAGCTTATTCCAAAGAAGTAAGCTCTGTTGGTTTCTGGCCAGGGAACGATCAATATCCTCAACCTGCCTTTTATGCCTATATCTATCCATCAAACGATGAATTTAGCAAACAACCAGTGTTACCTTCAGAGGCTTTTTTTAGTAATGAACTAGGAGAGTACCTGTTGCCTTATGAAGCAGTACAGAAATCTGATAATCCTGAACAGGCATTACTGGATTTTATGCAGTCGACCTACGAGGCGGCAGCCAATACTGCCCATTGGGATAGAAAAGCATTGGAATGCGATTTAACAAGTTTAGAAACTGAATATGGTTGTTACAAAGAATAGATTTCCGGAAATTATAGGCGTTTAGTGTACAATGATTTATTCATTTTATTCATTTTGAATTGTTACACATGACGCCGGTACTAATAGTAGTTTAATTACTTTTTTTTTTCCTAACTTGGACGTATAATTGTTTTAAACAACCCAATTATCGTTTCGTAACCATCGCCTTTTACTTTAGAAGATTTAGTATTCCCCAATTTCATAAAGCAAGCATATGAAACGATTCAACATTTCCTTAGCATTGACGGCCATTCTGGCTACTATTTCTATGACATCCTTCGGGCAAACTTCGTCAGCTACAGCAAACGTATCTGCAACAATCATTGCCCCACTTACTATCACAAAAACAGTGGACATGAACTTTGGTAATGTTTCTGTTTCTGCAAGTACCGGAGGAACCGTGGTGCTTACTGCGTTAGGAGTGCGAACTTCAACAGGTGGGGTGTCATTACCTATTACTACTCCAGGTACTGTTACTGCGGCTGCATTTACTGTTTCAGGTAGTGGAAGTCTTACTTACTCAATTACACTTCCTTCTTCTGCAACCACTATCGCAAATGGCGCCAATTCGATGACTGTAAATACATTTACAAGTCTTCCTTCTGGTACTGGTTTGTTGGCACTCGGTACTCAAACACTCAATGTTGGTGCTACACTGAATGTATCTGCCGCTCAGGCAACCGGTACTTATACTTCCGCAACTCCGTTTACTGTAACTGTTAGTTACAACTAATATTCACTCACATATTATTTGGGTAACCCGGAAAAATTGTCGCTGGGTTACCCCATTTCTATATTCAAGCAACCGTAATAATGACCCTGTTTAATCGACCGATCATATCCACGTATTTATTATTGTCAACCTGTCTAACTCTTCTGGCTACCCTATTTTTCGAGGATGGCTCCGCACAGGGAAACTTATTGGTTACTCCAGTCAGAGTAATTTTTGATGGACAAAAAAGATCAGAAGATCTCAATATCGCAAATCTGGGAAAAGATTCTGCCAGATATGTAATTTCTCTTATTGAAATAAGAATGAAGAGGGACGGTACTTTCGAGGAAATCAATGAACCAGATTCCGGACAGGCATTCGCCAGTAAATACCTTCGTTTTTTTCCGCATAGTGTTGTACTTGCTCCCAACGAAGCTCAGATAATAAAACTACAGGTTACCAATACTGCTGATCTGAAACCTGGAGAATTTAGGTCTCATCTCTATTTCAGGGCCGTACCTGATGAAAATTATCCTCTTACTACCAAAAATGAAAATGATAGTACCGGGATTCAGGTAAAACTGGTTCCCATATTTGGGATTAGTATTCCGGTAATTATTCGCTCAGGAGAAACCCGGGGCTCTGTCAGGCTTTCAGATATAACTGTTAAAGCAGATGAAAAACAAGGACCATTTGTATCAATGTTATTTAACCGTTTCGGAAATGCTTCAGTGTATGGAGATATAGAGGTCTCCTATATTTCTCCGCAAGGCAGAACTACCCAGGTAGCCTTAGCTAATGGCGTAGCTGTATATACACCAAACTTACAGCGATTGATACGAATTCCTCTGACCAATAAAAATGATATCAACTATCATGTTGGTAAACTCAAAATAACTTATACAGCAAAAACCAGTAAAGAATCAGAACAACTTGCATTCGCTGAAGTGCCTTTAAAGTAATTGATCGCCTTTATGAAAATATTTATACCTGCTATTAAATTTACTGTTCCTCTCTCTAATCAGCTTCGGCGATGGCTGATATCCTTTGCTATTTTCCTAACTCCGGCTTTTGCAAATGCTCAAACCAGTTGGAAAGGAACTACTAGCAGCTCCTGGTCTGTAAGCGCAAACTGGACGGCAGGTGTACCTACTGCTGCTACAGATGTAACAATTGGAGATGCAAACTTTACTGGTCCTTATAGCCCATCTGTTGATGTTCGTTCACGCTGCCGCTCCCTGACAATTAGCTCCGGCACCCTCACTGTCAACAGAAGCCTTACGGTATACGGTACGCTTACTATCAGTAGTGGAGCTACTTTAAGTCATGGTAAAGCCAATCTGAATCTTAAAGGCAGCTTTACAAATAGCGGTACATATACTGCAACAAATACTAACGCTATCGTAACATTCTCCGGAACCACTCAATCTATTTCCGGAAATACAACTTCCTTTAATGGCCTTACTATTGGTGCTGGTAGTACCACCACAATCAATGTAAATACTTCTGTTGTTACTGCATTAACAGTAAACGGTACATTACTCCCTGCCGAAAATGCTACCCCAATAGTTGTAAGCGGTGCCGCAAATACAATTGTAAACCCGGGTGGTGAATTAAACGTAAAAGCTTCTACCTATTCAGGCAACTATAACCTGTCGGGAACACTTACCCTGGCAGCCAATAGTGCAGTGAATTATAGCGCAACTTTAGTCAATCAAACTATTTCTAATACTCCTACTTATTCAACACTCAGAATTAGTGGAACAGGTACCAAAACATTGGGCGGAAACCTGAACCCCCTGAATGCTACTGCTGCAAATACAGGAAATATTGAGGTATTGGCTGCCACACTCGATCTTGCTACGTTTTCTGCCAATCGCGGAACCACAATAGCAGGTGGATACTTGCGCGTGGTAAACGGGGCTTTACTTAGAATCGGAGGCACAAATACTTTCCCAACTAATTATGCCACTACCGTTTTACCAATAAACAGTACAGTTGAATATTATGGTAATGCTCAAACTGTCACAGCATTACAATATGGTAATCTAACACTTTCCTCCACCAGCGGAGCTGTTGTCAAAACCCTGCCAGCAAGCACCCTCACAATTACCGGGAATTTAACCCTTAATCAGGGTACCGGAAGCAGTGTTAGCACAACCCTCGCAGCTACTACTAACGTATATGGGAACACGATAATTAATAGCAATACAACGCTGAATGGCGGAAGCAGTAATCTTAATATTACCGGCAACCTATCTAATGCTGGTACACTAACGGGGGCCTCCGGAACAATCACTATGCTTGGCGATGGAGCAACAATTAGTGGAACCGGAACAAATAGTTTCAATAATCTGGTGATCCAGGGAGATGGTATTACGGCCGCGGCAACTACGAATATTACTGTAGCGGGAAATCTTAGCTCTGTACTTCCCGGAACCTTTACCCATAGTAGTGGTGGGGTGTTGACGATGTCTGGAAGTGCTAAATCGATCAGCGGTACTGGCTTCACCTTTAGTAATCTGACTATTAGTGGAAGTGTAAGCTCAGCAAGTAATCTTACAATTACTGATAACCTGGTTGTAAGTGGATCATTAAGCTCAACTGGTGCTGTAAATATGACCGGAACTACTAAGACAATTTCAGGTTCCGGAACAATTGGATTCAGTACCTTAAGTATTAGCGGTGCTGTAACCACTGCCGTATCGTACAGCGTTAGTACTGCACTTAATGTTTATGGTACCTTTTCTGCCACTGCCGGAACTACAACCTTTACGGGAACCAGCGTACTCAACGGAACCGCCAGTTTATTTAATGTAACTATCAATGGTACATCGCTTCAACTTGCTACCAGTGCTAATCTGGGTATCGCCGGAACTTATACCCTTACAGCCGGAACTTTGAATACAACTACCACTACTCCTAATACTGTAACCTTTAATAGTACCGGGGCACAAACCATTGCAGCTAATACTTTCTATAATCTTATTGTCGCTGGTGGAAATACAAAAACAATAGGTGGTGCTGTTACTGTAAATGGTGACTTTACCATTGCTAGTGGAACAACAGTGAGTGCAGGTAGCCAAACCTTAACAGTACAGGGAAATTGGAATAATAACGGTACGTTTACTCCCGGCTCAAGCACAGTTGTTTTTAGTGGTGCCGGTAACTCTACTATTACTGGTACTACCACGTTTAATATACTAACAATAAGCAAATCTGCTGATTATATTCAGGTTATCATGTTGTCGAACGTTGGTGTGGCAACGGTGAATATGACAACCGGAACTATACTCACTACAGTTAATACCCTCACTATTTCCAATACACGAAATGGTAATGGTATTATTTTGGGAAATATCACGCGTACTAATACATTTTTGTTAGGAAGTACTTATGCGTTTGAAAGCCCCAATACTACAATCTCTGTAACCGGATTATTTCTTGGCTCTTCAATAACTATATCTACACTTCCGGGAGCTGTTTCCGATTTCCCCTCGGGTAGTTCAATAAACAGGGAGTATGATGTTAGCGCCTCTGGTTTGGCTGTTGGGCTCTCCGTTACTTTACGATTCCATTATGAAACTAATGTCTTGAATGGAAACGCTCAAAACTCTCTGGATGTTTGGAGAAACACAGGCAGTGGATGGTCAGATATCGGAAGCAGCAGTTCCAACAGTGGTCAGAATTATGTAGAAGTATCCGGATTACTCACTACAGGTACCGGTCGTTATACCCTGGGAGCACCTTTAAGCGTCGTGAGATGGAATGGTTCTGTTAGTTCAGATTGGAATACTGCTGGTAACTGGACAACTACTCAGGGAAGTCCTGCTCGTCCGCCTGGCACATCCGATGTGGCCGAAATAGGTACGGCTGCTTTTACAAATCAGCCAACTATAAATAATACTGTTAATATTAAAGGCGTATATTTTGGAAGTACCCAGGCTGCTACATTAACTCTCGGAACCAGTGGTTCTCTGACCACAGCAGGTAATATTGCAGGAAGCTGGTCGGCAAATGCTACTCATACAATCAATGTAAATAACCAGAATCTTACTGTAAATGGTATTTTAGCACTTAGTGACGGAACCAGCGGCCATGCTATCCAATTAAATGTCGGAAGTGGTAGCGTTACGGTCGCTGGAGATCTTGTACAAAGTGGAAGTGCCAGTATCGTATTTTCTGGAGCAGGGCAATTAAATCTTGGTGGAAATTATAACTATTCCGCGGGAACGTTTACTGCCGGAAGCAGTACGGTTACCTATAATGGATCTGGAGCTCAAATAGTTGGAGGAGTAAACTATAACAATCTTACTGTTAATAGTACCAGCAATAATACCGGGCTCGCACTATTAAATAACACAACTATTGTAAATGGAAACATATCCGTAATTGGTGGAACCTTAAACATTAACGGGGCTACAACAGTTGCAGGTAATGTAACAATCAATAATGCTGCAACTGTTAATGCAGGTAATATTTTCCTCTCAGTTGGAGGTAACTGGTCAAGTAGTGGGGTGTCATTTGCTCCTGGTCTTTCTACCCTCAATTTTAATGGGAGCAGCGCTCAAAGTATTAATGCTACAACATTTAATAATGTAACAATCAACAATACTGGCAGCACTGTAACTTTAGCTGGTAACCTTACTATCAATGGAAATCTTTCTCTGAGTGCCGGAACTCTTGATGTGAGCAATTACACCATTAACAGAAGTCTGGCAGGCGGCACCTGCTCAGCTGCTTCAGGAACTACTTTGTCTATCGGCGGAGCATCTAATTTTCCGTCCAATTTCACTATCTACACTCTGAATAGTGGAAGTACCACAAACTACTATTCAACCACTGCTCAAACAATCAATTCACTGTCTTATGGTACTCTTCAACTTAATGGAAGTAACAAAACATTGGCAGGAAATATTGTGGTAAATGGTGATCTGCAAATAAACAGTACTGCTTCCTTAAGCCCTGGTACCAGTACCATCGATTTGTATGGCAACTGGACAAATAATGGTACTTTCACTCCGGGTACCGGTACTGTAACGCTTCGTGGTAGTAGTAAAACCCTAACTGGAAATACGACTTTCAACAGGCTTTCTGTTTTCGGAAGTTATGTGGTTAGTGGAAGTAATATTTCCTATAACAGCACCTTACAAGTACTTGCAAGTGCATCCTACGATAATGGAAGTGGGGCAACATCTGTAGCGGGAGATTTATATAATAATGGAAGCTATACTGCCAGCGGTACCATAACTTTTGCTGGCACGAATTTTCAAACCCTGCGTTTATCTAATGCGATTACATATAACGCAGCAGGCACAATTAATTTCAATGGAACTGTTACACCTTCCATCCTCTTAGGTGCTACTCCATCCTGGCCAGCTGTGAATATTGCAAATACCGCAGGTATTAATCCCGGCGATGCCTGGAATGTACAAGGGGCATTCAGCGTTGCTGCCAGAGCAACTTTCAATGGTGGGCAATTACCACATCAATTTAGTAATGCCGTAAATAACAGTGGTACTATTCAAAGTGCCGGAACACTCAGTTTCACACCCTCGTCATCACAAACGGTTCAACTTACCGGAATAAATAGTACAGGAACCTTGTTATTCGCTGGAAGTGCGGCTCTTAATCTCTCTGGTACACCAACTCTTGCAACAAACATCATAATAGCAAATTCAAATGCTGTGGCACCGGCTGCAAGCTATACAATCAACGGTAACCTGCAAATTTATGCCGGATCTGTATTTTCAGCTGGTAGTAATAACTATGTAGTAAATGGAAATCTTGAAAGTAACGGCACCTTTAATGGTGGTACCAGCACCGTTACTATGGGTAGTGCTAATGGGTATCTGGCAGGTGGTGACAGCACTGTGTTCTATAATATTGTTTTTAATGGTACAATAGCTGCCGTGGCAGATTTCTGTGTTGCCAACAATTTAACCAATAATGGAAGCATCAATACCAGTATTGGAATTGCAGTAATGACAGGTAGCAGCAATGGAAATATTAATGGTACTGCAAGTCCGTTTGCCCTTGCACAATTGGAAGTAAGTAAATCAGCTGGTATTTCAGCATTATTGGCTAGAACTCCGGTCCTATCTACCAATTTGGATATTCTCTCCGGAGTATTGGACACACAGGATTCAACCATTACACAGGACCCAACTAATGGAGGTACTTTAGTCATTAAAAATAATGCCCGCTTAATTATAAGGGGAATACAAACTCTTCCAACTTATAATATTTACAAACTAGATACCCTGAGTACAGTGGAATATGCAGGAACAATTCAAACTGTTGCTGCTGTTACTCCTTATGGCAATCTTGTAATTTCAGCTGCTGGTAATAAAACAGCTCCCGCTGCTTTACATATTCTGAACAATTTTACCCTGTCTAATGGAAACTTCATCCAGGGCGCTTTTGTAGATACTTTGGAAGGAAGCTGGACAATGACCAGCGGTACTTACACCTACACTGGTTCCACAGTTTTGTTTTCCGGCCTCGCAGATCAACAGGTTTCATCTACCGGTAATTTTAATAATATAAATGTTAAGAAAAACAGTGGCCAGGTTGTACTGAACGCAAATACCACCGTAGATGGCATCCTGACATTTACCAAAAGTAATATTCGCACAGGCAGTAATATTGCCATTATTTCTGCTTCCGGAAGTGTTACCGGTGCAGCACAAGCCACGGGTTGGGTATATGGATTCTTAAGAAAATATATCTCTGCCGGCTCTAATGTTACCTATAATTTTGAAGTTGGAGATAGCCTCAATTATACACCGCTAACCACTTTATTTACTTCTGTTGGTACAGCTGGAAATGTAACTGCTAATACAGTGACAGGGGTTCATCCTGCTTTGGCAACCTCCGGACTAAATACCAGCCGGAAAGTTAATCGCTACTGGACCCTCACTAATAATAGTCTGGTATATACTACAGCGGCAGTGACAATGAACTGGGTGGCCGCAGATGTAGATGCAGGTGCAACTACCGCCAACTTTAAAGTAGCAGAATATAATGGTACCTCCTGGACGCTGCCAACCACAGTTTCTCCGCAACCATTGTCGATTCAGGCTACCGGACTAACTTCTTTTGGAGATCTGGCTGTAGGAGAGTTGGCTGCAAGTTTCATATGGACAGGAGCAGTTAGTACCAACTGGTTTGTAAATGGTAACTGGTCTACGAATTCAATACCACTTATCTCTTCCAATGTTATCATTCCAACAGGGTTAACAAACTATCCCCTGATTACTACCGGCACTTCCCTGGCAAGCAATCTGACGATTCAAACAGGTGCTTCAGTGGTGGTAAATGGAGGTAGCCTTCAGATCAATGGCTTGATTACAAATACAGGAACATTGGACGCTACAAATGGCACAATGATTTTTAGTGGAGCAGCGCCTCAAACAATTGCTGCTGCTACTTTCCTCAATAATTCAATTTTAAATCTGAATGTAACCAATAGCACTACCGTTACAATAGGTGGAACTTTAAATATTAGTGGGATACTGAAAGTAAATACCGGTACTCTGGCTACCGGTAATTTCTTAACATTGTTGTCCACTGCTTCGCAAACAGCCCTGATAGATGGTTCCGGCACTGGTCAGGTGACCGGAAATGTTACGGTTCAAAGATATGTTCCTTCTTCATTTGGTTACCGCTACCTGAGCAGCCCATTCCAGTCTGCTACTGTCAGCCAGTTTGGTACTGCTGTAAATCTCAGTGCCAGTTTCCCATCATTCTATAGTTACAACGAAACATTGGCATCTGCAGGATGGGTAAACTATACCACCACAACAAATCCACTGGTTCCGCTGCAAGGTTATGCAGCACAATTAGGAGCTAATTCAACTCCAATTACAATCAGTATAACAGGGGTGGTCAATAATCAGACTATTACTGCTCCTACATTAACAAATACCAATCAACCTTATACACAAGGATTTAATTTAATAGGAAACCCATATCCTTCACCGATAGATTGGAATGCAACCAGTGGTTGGAGCCTCACGAATATTGATAATGCTATCTATTATTTCAATCCCGGAGCAACAGACCAATATGGAGGCACCTATAGCTCTTATATTGCCGGTGTGTCGAGCGACGGAATCGCAACTAATATAATACCAGCCATGCAGGGATTTTTTATCCACGTTTCAAATGGTACTTTCCCTGTTACTGGTAGTTTATCTGTAAATAATGCTGCAAGGATCAACAACCTAACGCCTAATTTCCATAGAGAGCCACAAAATATTCCATTACTTCGGATCAATACGGCATATGCAGATGATGGATTGGCCCCTGATCCTTTAGTGATCTATTTTGATGCTGCTGCCAAGCCGGATTTTGAACAAGGACTTGATGCCTTAAAGATCACCAATACTGATAACAGTGTACCTACTTATTACTCCTGGTCGGCCGATCATCAACGGCTCTCGGTTGGGGCCTGGCCTGAATTCCCGGATAGTAATACCGTTATCCCGTTGGGCCTGCAATTAGAAAGAAAAGGGTTTGTAACCTTTAATACTGTTACCCTGCAGCGGATGCCTGCAGATCTTCATATTTATCTGAAAGATGCAGTTACTAACCAATACACCACACTTCAGGAAAATGAGAAGTATAGAGTGTATATGGAACCAGGAAAATATGATCAACGTTTTTCTCTGGTGTTTAAAAAGACAGATACAGATAACGCTCCAGCAGAATCAGATTTCAGAGCGTATAGTGTGGGAAGGAATTTATATGGATTTATAGAAAAGCTCCCTAATAAAAAATGCACCATTACTGTATCAAATTTATTGGGCCAGGTACTCTGGCAACGCGATTATGTTGAAAGCGGGGCCCAGCTGTTAGGTTCTCAGTATGCCAGTGGATTATATGTTGTTGTTTTTTATGTTGATGGCAAAAAGATAACCAGAAAAGTTTTTATAAGTAATTAAGGCGCTATGATCTTTATTGTCAGATATAAATGCTTTTTACGTTTATGCATTACTGTGATAATAACAATGTTGTTGTCACAGTTGGTATATGCGCAGCAGCAACCACCCAGGCCAATAACAGTTTATGCTAATCCGTCTCAGGGTTTGGGATTTGGAGCATTCTTTCTGGGAGCATCGGGCGGAACAGTTATACTATATCCAAATGGTTCCCGCACTGCTACTGGTAGTGTTGTATTGGCAAATATGGGCTATCCTTTTTCTCCGGCAATGTTTGAAGTCACTGCTAACGTAGGTACCGTGGTGTCTATTCTGAATGGTCCTGATGTTTTGCTTACTGGGTCAAATGGTGGATCTATCAGCTTGCATATTGGAAATGCAAGTACCGGTTCTTCTTTTATTACTACAGCCACAGCCCCGGCTACGAATAATGTGTTGATTGGAGGAACACTTACAGTTGGAAATGCTCTTGCTAATCCACCTGGCAACTATAGCGGAATATTTTCGGTAACCTTTATCCAGGAATAATTAATGAAGAACTATCCTACATCTCTCATCCGTTTTATTTTCTGTTGTTGGGTAGCTATGCTGTTTACCTCTACTGCCGGTGCAACCGCTCCCGGGCCGGAACCAGTATTGGTTGAAACTGCCGTATTCCTGGTAGTAGATGGAGTAGGAGGTAAGGAGATGCCTGCAATCATCAGCAGTGATTCTGCTTACCTGGGAGTTTCTGATCTTTTCTCATTCTTGAAAATAAAAAATAAAACCTCCCAGAATCGGGATTCTGTTTATGGCTACTTTCTCACCGAAAAAGGCGATTTCTTAGTCAATAAATCTCAAAATCTCATACACTATCAGAATAAGGATTTCAAATTAAAAGAGGAGGAAATCCTGCAAACACCTTCTGGTATATATCTGAGAACAGATGTTTATTCCAGGGTATTCGGACTCAACTGTTCTTTTAGTTTCCGGGCTTTGGCAGTTCGCCTGTCCACCAATCTTGAATTGCCGATAATACGGGAAATGAGGCTCGAAATGATGCGAAAAAACGTAAGCAGATTAAAAGGTGATATGGTTGCCGATACATTTGTAGGACCCAGAAGGCCTGCATTTAAATTCGGGATGGCCGATTGGTCGGTTATTACCACCCAGCGGCAGGACGGACCGAATGATGTTTGGCTGAATCTTGGACTTGGCGCCACCGTATTGGGAGGGGAAACAATTGTATCTCTTAACTACAATAACTTCGCTCAGCAACAGCGAGTATTTACACATGATAGCCTCGCATCTAAGGCATTTGATGAAAAGCAGCAATTTGTTAGATGGCGCTATGTGAATAATGACAGTAAAGTAGTTAGGCAGGTAGTACTGGGAAATATCTATACTCCAACTATTGCTTCCATTTTTTATCCGATTATAGGTGTACAGGTAACCAATACTCCAACAACTTTCAGACGTGCATTCGGGTCTTATACTTTAAGTGATTATACTGAACCAGGTTGGGTTGTAGAGCTATATGTTAATAATGGACTTGTAGATTATACTACAGCTGATGCAGGTGGTTTTTTTACCTTCCAGGTACCTATGGTATACGGTAACTCAATGGTTCGCTTACGATTTTATGGTCCCTGGGGGGAAGAAAGATTTAAAGAACAATATATTACTGTTCCCTTCAACTTCACTCCTAAGAAAGAGCTGGAGTATGTGGCCAGCGCAGGGATTGTGGAAGATGACAGGAGAAGTCGGTTTGCCAGAGCCCAGGCAAGCTACGGATTAGCCAATAGTATGACTGTGGGAGGTGGAATGGAATATCTTTCTTCCATTGCCGACAGAAAAGGAATGCCTTTCATATCGGCCTCCGCAAGACTTACCCCTAGCCTTATTCTCTCGGCTGAATATGTGCCGGATGTAATTGCACGTGGAATATTGTCTTTCAGAATGCCGGCCAATTTCCAGCTGGAAGGCTATTACAGTAACTATCGTAAAGGGCAGCAAGCCATCATTTACAATTACCTGGAAGAAAGAAAAGTAGTGCTGTCAAAACCCATATCCGGAAGAAGGTTTACCATTTTCAACCGCTTAACTTTTGATCAGCTGGTATTACCTGGTCCAAATTACAGCATTGCAGAATGGCTGATTTCAGGTGCCATAAATAAGTTGGGAGTTAATATCAGTACTTATGGTTTGACGGTTGGTAGCGAAAGCCCCTTTATTTATTCCAACTTTGCAGTTACCTATCGTATACCTGGCGACGTTATAATTACGCCTCAGGTTCAGTACCAGTATACAAATAGCAGCTTCATCGCAACCAGGCTGGATGTAGGCAGGTATATTTTTAAACATGGTTACCTGAATGCCTCCTATGAGAGGAACTTTAAAAGTGAAATAACAAACGTAGGAATTGGGTTGCGTTATGATTTCTCTTTTGCTCAAATTGGCTTTTCCGGCTGGAGAGGAACTAATATGAATACCTATGTAGAATCGGCAAGAGGTAGTTTTGTTTACGATGGAAGCTCGAAAAACGGTAGTTTTAATAATCGTTATAGTGTAGGCACCGGTGGCATAGTTCTTATTCCATTCCTGGATCTCAACAGAAATGGAAAACGTGATAAGGGTGAACCAAGGGTGCAGGGATTAAGAGCACTTTGCAATGGTGGTAATATTATTCCCGACTCAAAGGATACTTTAATAAGGATCCTTAATCTGCTACCGTATGAACGATATTATGTAGAACTGAATACCAGTAGTTTCGATAACCTGGCCTGGCGCCTGTCCAAAACCTCAATGAGTATTTTCATCGACCCTAATCAGCTGAAAGCGGTTGATGTACCACTATTGGTAATGGGCGAAGTATCTGGTAAAGTAGAAGCACCTTTACAAACCCGCCTTACCGTTTACATTTATAATGAAGACGGAACAATTGCAGGGGAAACTCAAACAGAACCTGATGGTTCCTTTAATTATCTGGGGCTTGCACCTGGTAATTTTACCGCCAGATTAGATGTTCAGCAGTTGGAAAAACTGGAACTGGTTCCTGAGAGGGATAAACTAACTTTTACGATTAAACTAAAAACAGAAGGCGATGTCGTAAATTCATTAGTATTTAAATTAGATAAAAAATAATATATTTACCCTTGATATACTGAAACATTTTTGAACTATCAGTGCAGCGAACTATACCGAAAATGCCATCTGACAAACATGCCAGGAACCTATTAATCCTGATTAAAGCCCTGTTGAATTCCTCAATCTGCAGTCAACTTATCACATTTATTGGTATCAATAAATATCATTACTGTAGGTCATGATAAATTTATCCTATGCACTTATCGTTAGGAAATCCTATAGTAGAATCATAAAAACTATAATCAATAGAACAGACAACATACAAATATTCAAACGATCTGTAACATGAACTTTAAAAAGACAGCGGGATTAGTATTAAGTATTTTTTTAGGAATCTTTCCTTTATTAAATCTGTTAGCTGCCTCAATTTTTACCTTCTTTAGTAAGAAGAAAGTCTGGGCGCTTACCTTTTTAATTGTTGCAGTACTAACGTTTATATGTTCAAGAATATCAACCTTCCATTCCACCAATGAAAAATCTGCGAAACGACTGTTTGTACTGGCCTTCCAATCTAATCTCAGAAATGTAAGAATTACCAGTAAGACCGCCCTGAATGCCGGTGATTTGGAAAAGGCGCTGAACGATGTACTGGTACTGACTTCCGAACAGGTTATTAAGATGGATAATAAGGTAGGTGGACTCCTTGCCAACGCAAAAAACGGTAGCCTAAACAAAAAGGAGGTGGAAGCCTTTCAGGAGCTGAACGCAAAATTGCATAGTTATTATCTGAGTAATATACCATTCCGTAATGGAACTGGTAAATATGATTTTACAATTATTGAGGCTGAGGATAAAGATTCATTTATATCTAACAGCTCCGCTAAGTTTTTGGAAAAATATATAGATGCGGAAACGGGAACATTAGAATCGATTTTTGGCTTTTTCTATTTCTTTGGTTATGCTTTTGGACTTGTTGGATCAATACATTTTGGAAAGAAGTTGTTTACCTCAAGTGGTGAAAAAACGTTTGATGAACCTATGATTCAAGCATCTGGTAATACCAGTTATAGTCCTGAAAATGCAAACTATCATAGCAGGGAAGATATACAGGTAGGAGTGCCTGATCAACCTGGCATGATCATCAACATAAATATTGCTGATGAATCAGCTTTAGTAGCATTACCAGGCATCAATCGAATTTTAGCGAAGAGTATAGTTAGTGAAAGAAATTTAAATGGTTATTATAAAAACCTGAGTGATTTAAAAAATCGTATGAGTCTTTCGCTGGAGCAGTATAGTAAGTTATTGCCATTAACTGAATTTTATATTGAACCGGCAGGTGGAAATAAACCTGGTAGAGTAGTTTAATTTTAAATAAATAGGAATACATATACTTGAATTTTTTTCTGTAAAGATCTAGAATCCCTTGCTGGCGAACCAGGAAGTGGATTAGTGCCGCTCCTGTAAAAGAGTAACAAGCATGGCTTTGCAGTCATGCTTTTTTAATGATTTTTTTAACAACCGGTTGCAATTAAAATCCTGAATCGTTGAGCTAAGAAATATTTTTATTGATAGTTTATACATCAAGCCGCTTATATATTTAAAACTGGTTTCAATTTTTTCTTTCAATCAGTCTTGCATTGTGGATTGGAAATAATTTATTCTGATTAAATGAATTTTTTTTAAAAGAAAAATGAATTAGGTGGAAGGGTATTTGGAATGGATAGATAAATTAAGTTGTTGTGAAACTGTTTGTGGTGGCATGTTTGATGGGAATTGTATTATTTTTTTATATTGATTTTCATTTTTCCAAATCAGTTTTTTCTGAATTTTTTATATTGATATTTTTAGTTAGCACTGCAATCACTATGCAGTGATTTTGATGAGGTTAATTAATTTAATTGGTTGATTTGCAAAAAAAATAGAAAATAATTTGCTTGTTATTTTGTGGAATATATTTATCTTCAATCCTCGTTTGAAAAAATTTGGACCCCTGCCTTCCTGAATTAATTTTTTAACTATTAAAGACTGTTTGGTTACTATTTTTTAACGATTAAACCTCGTGTATGAAATTCAACTTTAGATGCATTGGCTGCCTGTTTGTGTTTTTGCTGGCTGCTGGTATGCATTGCACGTATGCTCAAAGTGAAACTAAGAATCTGTCTACATTGGCAGAAAAGGACTATTGTTACAACGAGAAGAACCCTGGAAGTAATAAGATGATCTGTGACGAATCGGGCATTCAATCAGAAATGCATAATCCATCAGAATTTACGACAATTGATAACCAGCAATTCCAGCCGATGAACAAATCGTCCAAACCTAGTGCTCATCATTCGGGACCTGTTGTTATGGAACAAAGAGCCAGTTCAAGTATTTTGTTACAACAAAATGCAATTCTGGACAAGTATGTTTACCTGAACAGATCAACCAGGGACACGGTCACTGTCTTTGTAGATATCTACAGCAGAGGATCATTGATGATGCCGGTGGGAGTAAAGTATTCCGGCGAGCAGAATTAAAGAGAAAGGGATATAGGTTGATGCCTATATCCCTTTTTAATTTTTATCGAATTGTAATCAGACAGGTTGTAAATATTGAGCATAAGCATATCCTTCAGCCCCACCATCTGTACGAATCAGCCACCATTGCTCATTCATTTTACTGATTAATGTAACTATCTCTCCATGCGCTGCTTTCCCAACAATCGGTTGGTCGGTTCCCGGACCCTTACGAATATTAAGATTAGACGATTCTGTTACAACTTTCAATTTAGCTCCGGATACTGCCGTGGCCACCTGAATATCCATTACAACATCTCCTGTAAGAAAATTGGGATCTATCTTACCATAAATATCCCATAATTTATCCTTTACATCACCGCTTGGCGCTGTACCATTAATGTGCAATACCCCATCCTGTTCTGCAACTTGCAGATTGGATACACCAGATGTCTGCGCAGTATCTATCAACTCTTTATATTTATCCTGTAACGCCATAAATGTTTTAGTTTAAAATGGATTAACTTATTTTACTTTTAAACCTTTTGCATCCACCTTTTTAGGATGCAATGCATCTAATGCCATCTTTAAGGTTTTCCAACGACTAGCTTTTTCTTCTCCGGTAACAGTTAACACACCATCATTCACGTCTACTTTTACTCCCGGAAAATCTTTCACTACATCTGCGACCGCCATTCTGAGTGAATCGTCCGCAGTTACCGCAACAGGTGCTGTTGGTGGAGGAGCTGGCGGGGCAACCATAATGTTGTTGGTAACACTCTTTACGTCTTTTACAGACTTAGCCGCATTCTCTGCAGCCATCTTCTCGTCATCAGTGCTTACAGTACCAGATAATGTTACTACACCGTCTTTTACATCGGCTGTAACTCCCGGAATCGATTGAACAGCTGTACTAACAGTATTCATAATCTCCGAATCTTTCGGTTTGCTCTTACAAGCAATCATGAAAAATAGCCCAATGGCCATGATGGAAGTGGTCAGGTGCCTGAGGTTCATAGTTGTACTGAGGTTTTAAAGATGAAAAATTACTATTTAAGTTAAGTATCTTTTTCCATCCTGCAATCAAACAGCAGCCACTTATTTGTGAATTAATATTAGTGGACCGAATCATGAAAAGATAACTGTAAGTAATATACGTGGTAACAAAAAAGAGCAGGAACTACCTGCTCTTAATATTTTGAAATGGTAGAGTATGCTATTACTTCCTGATTAACAGTACCCTTCCTCTTTGTAAAATAGGGGCAGACGGAATACTACTTACCAATTTAAGACCTTCCGGTACAGTACTTAAATAATTATTATTGATCTCATCCAGGTTCCAGGTCTCTGTCAATTGTCGCAAGCTATCTAATATCAATAACTTCTTTTCCCTTGGATAATATTCCCAAAAGCACTTCCTCGTTTTTAAACTTAAATCTATTGGCGCAGTAACAGGAGAGGTAGGAATATCTACTTTGGTAACAAATCCCGAATGATCTTTATTCAACACATAATTAATCCTGCCATTAGATTTAATACTATCGATATTTATTGCCGTCCAACTTCCATTTACTTCCATCTGTACACATGCCGAATAGGAGCCACTCAACTTATCTTCATCTGAGGTCTTATCCTTCTTACAGGAGAAACATAATGAGGTTACTGCAAGTAAAAGCACAGGTTTTAGGTACATAAACAATGATTTTATGCTACAAGGATACAGCATTGGACTGAAAAAAAGACCTACTAAAAAATATTTTTTTTCGATTTATGGAATCCTGATTTTTCATGCATCATGCAGGCAACAAGCCCTTCCAGGGATAACCAAAATCGTAAATCATGAAAAGTTTAATTTTTTCCGGATAGTTAAGAGAGTTATTACTCCTACTGTTTAAACACTATATTGCTAAATCCTAAATAGCATACCTTGAAATATCTATTGGCTCTACTTTTATTACCGGCTTCCATTTTAGCCCAGGAATCAAAACCGGTCGAACATATTAAATCCGATGCCTACAGGCACCTGATTGCCAGAGATTCCGCTTCACATTACTCATTCTCTGCATCTCCGGATACTTTTAAAATAAAAAGATTCCCGGAAATGAATGGGCCTATACGACGCATTACATATTCAGGGAAATCAATCGATATCCATTCCCAATACCCATATCAGCTTAGAATTAGTGGTAGTTATAATTCCGACATTGCCATCAGAGCAGCCGGAAAACAACCCGGATTGCAGCAGTCCTATTCTCAGGGTCGTTCTTCTTCCAACGGTTTATTGTGGCAAGGCCCTGAAACTAACGAATTGTTTAGCTACGGACCCGCTCTGAACAACCTGGAATATGATGGCAAACCATACCTCTATGATGAAAAAGGCAGCCTGGTTGCCACTGGTAAGGGAAACGGAAAAACTGTAGTTCCTTATTCCAATAATGTTTTCAGAACGGCAACTTCCATCTCTCAGAATTTTAATATCATGGCCCGTTTAATGAATTACAATACATTGGAACATGAATTTAAACTGGGATTTTCCAACATCAATGAACAAACTTATATTCAAAGTAATAATAATGCACTTACTGCTTTTAATACCTCCTATCTGGCCAAAATTAAATGGCTGACTGTTACGGCTAAATATCGCCGCAGTACAAGCAGCTACTCAAATAGTAATAATAACGGCTTCCTGAACAGGGTATTCCAGGATAACATTCTTACTCCTCCAAGCTTCGATAACTCTCAGGGTTATACGTTGAATAACGGACAACGTAGCTACAGCAAAAATGCAAACAACCCTTTCTATTTGTTGGAGGATAATGATAATTACCTTAGAAAAAATTACCAGCAGGCTAGTCTGCTCCTCCAGAGAAACTATTATCAGAAAGTCAAATATTCACTCCTGCAATCCTGGGAAAACAACACCGATAAAAGTAAAGAATCCTATAAGCCCTTTTCGGCCTATTACCCTAATGGCATTAGCTTTATTAGAGAAAAAAGGGATAAATCCTATGAGCTGAACGGTGCTGCTGAATATAGCCCGAAATATACTGACGGAGATTTTAATTCTCAGTTAAACTTCGATTATAACCTTTCAAATGTTCAATCAAACATTAATATCTCTCCGTACAATAATTATCACTATCAAAGAACGGCCAATGAATCGAGATTTTCTTTTAGAACTACCTATTCGCCGGAATATAATAATAATGTTTCATTGACAGTTGGAAACAGAACTTACTTCTCCAATACAACAGATCAGACATTCTTATTTCTACCACAGGTTACATTGGAAAGCAATTATAAGCTTGCAACAATATCAAACGGAGACCTGATGTTATCACTGAATTTAGGGTATAGTGATGTGGTTTCTGAACGATTAATCACTCAAAGCTACGGCTATTCAAATCTTACAGGTACTTCAGTTGCTGCCGCCTCTTCCTACTTTCCCGTTACTGAAGCATTGTCTTTCGATCATCTCAAAGCTTCCAGATATAAAGATGCTACGGCATTTTTCAGTGTCAGACATTACAAAATTCTGGACTTAGGGGTCAATTTGTATTCCAAAAATATTATAAATCAAGTGGCTCCTATCCTGAATGGCAGTCAAATCAACCTCGCCAATATCGGTAATCAAAATATTAAAGGACTTGATATTTCAGTTAGCCGGGATGTTACCTATAGTTCTAATAAATTCAAAACCCGTCATTCTCTGATTTTTACCACCTACAAATCAAAGGTTACTAAAGCCGACCATAATTTCCTGGCATTAAATGGGTTTAGTGATGTTCATACCACCTGGATCGAAGGCCAGCCGATGAACTCAATTGTTGGTACCGCCTGGATTAGAGATGGCAACGGAAATTTAGTGATTGGAGATGATGGCTATCCTATGCCTCAAAAATCAATGCAGATCATTGGTGATCCCAATCCCGAATTCATCCTGAAATATGATAACCTGATTTATTATGGCAGATGGTCTTTAGGTGCAATTCTGGAGTGGAAGAAAGGAGGAGAACAATGGAACGGTACACAGGCAATGATGGATTATTACGGTGTTTCTGCTACCTCCGGAGCACAACGAAATGTAAAAGGTTATGTTTTTCAAGGTGTTCATACCGATGGCTCTCCCAATAATACACCTGTCGATTTCTATGACCCAAATGCCTCTGTTTATGCTAATCGCTGGGTGAGATACGGACCAGGTGGGGTAGGAGAAGCCTATATTCAGAAAGCAGATTGGTTAAGATTGAATAATATTCATCTGAACTATTATTTCAATTTCAGAAAAATAATCAGGAAACTGGAAACGGGAATCTACGCGCGTAATATTTTGTTATGGACTCCATATAAAGGGGTAGACCCAGCCCAGTTATTATTTGATCAGCCTGGAACCCAGGGGTTGGATTATTTCAACCTGCCTGGACTTAAATCAATCGGTATTAATGTATCCATTCAATTTTAATTCTATGATCCGCCATATATTTCTCTATTGCTGTTTTATTTTCTTCCTTATACCCGGTGCTATAGCTCAAACCTGGAACTATAGTTTTTTCAAGGAGAAAGTTTATTTACATACCAATCACGTATTTTTTCAACCGGGAGATAATGTTTACTACAAGATTTATCTGGTAAATGCTCAAACCCAACAACCTTCCATTGCCAGTAAGGTAGTGTATGTTGAAGTTTTAAATCCTTCGGGAAATGTTATTAAAAAACAGACTTATAAAACGGATGAAGGATATGCCGAAGGATCATATGAATTCGGAGTTAACGATGTTGGCGGGATTTATAAGCTGAGAGCCTATACTTCCTTAATGCGTAATGAGAATGACAGTACTTTTTTTATGAAGGAACTTACACTTCAAAAAGTAATTTCTCCACGCATACTGATGAAGCTCGAATTTCCGAAAAAAGGCTATGGGGCCGGAGATGAAGTGATAGCCTCGTTTTCTGTCCGGAGCCTGGATAATAAACCTCTTGCGCATCACTTAGTAAACTATGATGTGGCCATCGCTGGAAAAAATTACTTAAGTAAAATAGATTCATCTGATGTTGATGGTAAACTGAATCTGAGGTTCAACCTTCCTCAAACTTTAATCACTAATGATGGATTGCTGAATATAACGGTGAAGCATGACGGATTTACAGAAAGTGTTTCCAGAAGTATTCCGATAGTTCTTAACAACATAGATCTGCAACTCTTACCGGAAGGTGGTACTTTGGTCGCCGGATTACCTGCTAATATTGCATTTAAAGCGGTTAATGAATTCGGGAAACCAGCCGATGTAAGCGGGGAGGTGATCAACAAAAATGGAAAAACTGTTGCCTCCTTTATTAGCTATTACGGTGGAATGGGGCAGTTTAATTTTACACCTCAGTCCAATGAACAGTATACTGTGAAAATTACTCGTCCGCAAGGCATTAGTAAAAGCTATGCTTTCCCCGCTTTTTCTCCGAACGGAATGGTAATGCAATGGCAGCAGGAAAATACAACACTCAAACTTACTATTCATTCCACCCTTGATCAGGAAGTTTCCCTGGTAGGAACTTTAAAAGATAAAGAATATCTGCGCCGCAACCTTACCATCAAAAAAGGAACGCAGGCGTTCGACCTCGATGCAACTGCCTTTCCTGCTGGCATTGCCCGATTTACCTTGCAAACCGGAAAAGGACTTCCACTGGCAGAGCGACTGGTATTTGTTAATCAGCATACTACTCTACAGGTAAAAGTAACGCCAGACAAACAATCCTACCTGCCAAGAGAAAAAGTACGTTTATCGGTAAGTACTACGGATGAACATGGAAAACCCGTTCCTTCCAATTTGTCATTATCTGTTGTTGATGATAAATTATGGACTTATGCTGATGATAAACAGGATCATATCCTTTCCTGGCTGCTAATGAGTTCCGAATTAAATGGCCATATAGATGACCCTGGATTCTATTTCAGAAGTAATGAACCGAAAGCTAAGCCTGCATTAGATCTTATAATGCTCACCCAGGGCTACCGGTATTTCGATTATACTGCTGATGTGCTGAAAGACAAAACCCTGAAGTTTTTCCCGGATGAAAACAGGGTAATCAGCGGGATTATAACCAATAAGCATAATGTACCCGTTAAAGGAGAAGTATTTTTGATCAATCTCTCCAATAAAACAAAGGCATTAAAATTAACAACAAAAAATAATGGTGCATTTTATTTTCCTAACCTGAACTGGGCCGACAGATATTATCTTATTGCCAGTGCAGTTGGAAGAAAAGAATCTGTAAGTATACAGCTTACCCTGAATGGATTTGGTCCGGGTATCAACTTTATAGATAAGGATAAGTATGTAGTAGTGGCCAAAGAAATGCCGGAATTGCAAAAAAGCCAGTTAGACAAATGGATGGATAATTTTGGGAAGAACGATAAAAGATTGGAAGAAGTGGTAGTTGTTGGATATGGAGTAGTAAAGAAAAATGACCTATCGGGAAGTGTTGCAGTATTTACAGCTAAAGATATACTAACTCAATCTCAAATTACTGATGTATTGCAAGGCAGGGTTGCTGGTGTTACTATTTCAACACCACAGCAACAAGGCGCTCCTGGTACGGATATCAGGATCAGAGGAAATGCCGGCATTTCGAATAATTCAAATCCACTTTATGTTGTAGATGGGGTGCCAACTACCGCTCCATTATCTGAGATTACAGCAAATGATATAGTTAGCATCACCGTTTTAAAAGATGCAAAAGCTACCTCACTTTATGGTTCAAGAGCAGCTAATGGAGTGATCATTATTGAAACCAGATATTTTAATGAGGGAAGAATCAAAGTGGCTTTAGGAAAGCATAACAAATACTCCACGCTTACAGTACCTTGGGAACAGGCCGATTTTTCTGTTGCCCGCCGATTCTATGCGCCGGTCTACAGATCCCTGAAAACTCAGACCCGTACCGACTTCAGAGAAACAATCTATTGGAATCCGGTTGTTGAAACAAATGAAGCAGGAACTGCACAACTGGAATTTTATAATTCGGATGCCACTACTACTTTCAGGGCTATTGCTGAAGGTATAGGCTGGAATGGTAAACCCGGCAGAACTGAGTCTACCTGGGCAACTGAAAATCCGATTCAACTGGACGCTAAAATTCCAGATAACCTTACAGTTGGTGATAAAGCTATGATTCCGTTAGTCATTAAGAATAATGGACTGGATGATCTGATCCTGAATATTAGTCTGGGCCTTCCAAATTTCCTTTCAGCCGGCAATTTCCAAAGTACCTGCCTGATACCTGCATCAACAAGTAAACAAGTCATCTTACCGGTCGATGTGGTGAAAGCAGGAGGAGATAATATTAAGATCACGGTTGGAGATCTTTCTGTTAAAGAATCTGTTTCTCTTCCAATAAAGGCAATTGAGAGAGGATTCCCGATCATTAAAACCATTGCAGGAGATCAATCTACTATTCAGAAATTCAGAATCTCCAATATGGTGCCTGGTAGTATGAACACATCTGTTAGAATCTTTACTACACTGGAAGGACAATTGCTGGATGGTATTGAAAATATGTTGCGGGAACCCCATGGGTGTTTTGAACAGACTTCTTCATCCACCTTCCCAAATATTCTGATTCTGAAATATCTGAAGGAAACCGGCAAAGCAAACAAGGAAGTGGAGGAAATGGCTATGAACTATATTGAGGCTGGTTATAAAAGGCTGATAAGTTACGAAACACAGGTGGGGGGCTTCGAATGGTTTGGACATACGCCGCCACATGA
The DNA here is from genome assembly GCF_003419895.1 of Chitinophaga silvatica. GTDB lineage: Bacteria > Bacteroidota > Bacteroidia > Chitinophagales > Chitinophagaceae > Chitinophaga > Chitinophaga silvatica. Next base: position 127,408 of record NZ_QPMM01000013.1, read on the forward strand.
AGCATTAACAGCATATGGATTACTGGAGTTTATGGAAATGAGCCAGTTCCTGAATGTAGATAAAAAGTTGCTGAGCCGGACACGTGAGTTCTTACTAAGTAGGAGAGATGGAAAAGGTAAATTCCTGCTGGCTTCCGGAGGGTACGACAGGTTTGCATCTGTACCAGATGTAGTTGCCAATATTTATATAGTCTATGCACTTTCCCAGGCTGGTGTAACTGCCGAAATAGAAAAAGAATATGAAACAGCTTTTAAAGACGCTATAACATCTGACGATGATTATAAATTGGCGATGATGGCTTTGGCTGCAAGTAATATGAAGAGGGAGAATGATTATGACAGATTGATGTATGCACTTAAGGTACATGAAGAAAAGTCGGGCCTCTCAGCTAAAACTTCTGTAGTAAATTCAAGGGATAACTCATTGATGATTGAAACAAAAGCGCTCTATGCAATGGCATTATGCAGGGCTAAAACGCCAAATGTTGGTAGAATTGCTTTAATAGTTTCAAATATTCTGGGTGCTAAGACTTATTATGGGTATGGAAGTACACAAGCCACAGTACTGGCATTGGAGGCTATAGTTGAATACGCTAAATTAAGAGGTTCGATGGCAGAATCTAAAGTTACACTTTCTGTAGATGGTAGTGTAATTCAACCTAAGCAACGTTTATCCTTTGCCGAGGGAGAGCATATTTTTAAAGCCGATTATCATACCAAAGAAGGTGGAACTCCATTTAGTCTGGAAGTTGCATATACCTCCACAGTGCCTGAAAATAGTGAGGCAGCCGTACTGAAACTTAATACAAAACTCGCTGAATCCAGGGTACGTGTAGGCGAAACAATTAGAATGAAAACTACTATTCAGAATATCAAAAATGAACTGCAACCAATGTCTATAGCTAAGTTGGCTGTACCGGCAGGATTGTCTGTTCAACCCTGGCAGCTTAAGGAGTTGATTGATAAAAAGGAAATAGCCTATTACGAACTGTTTGATGGGTACTTGGTAATTTACTGGATGGGATTTGCGCCAAATGAAATAAAAACTTTGAACCTTGATTTGAAAGCTGATGTTCCCGGTTTTTATCAGGCAAAAGCCAGCAATTGTTATCTATACTACACTCCGGAGCATAAATTCTGGAATCAGGGCCTAAGTATTGAGGTTCAACCTAGATAATTTGTTCCTTATCCCTTGGATCGGAGTATGGTGGCTACCCAAAATACTCCGATCCTTTTTTTATATTTCTGCCTTAGTAAATCTTATACAATGAAACGATTCCACCTGTTATTAGTTTTTTTACTTGGAATGCTAAGGCTAACAGCTCAACAAAAAGATCAGGTAGCAAATCAATTTTTTACTTTTCTTTCTGAAGGGAAGTGGGAAGATGCATATACTATCCTGAGTCCTAAATCCCAGACAAAAATATCTGTAAAAGCTTTAGAGCAACTATGGAATAATATCGGTAAACAATATGGGCCTTGGAAAAGCTATAGCAGCGATAAGGTTGAAAATGTAATGGGCAAAAGCAGGTTATTAATATCAACCAATACTTTTGAATACTATTATGTAGATTTTAAAGTATCAGTTAACAGTGAAGAGAAAATAGAACGATTTTCTTTGCATGCAGTGAATTCAATTCCATTAAATGGTGATGTTTTGGACTCAGTTACTATTGCGGGGGGCAAACTCTATGGGTCATTATCGTTACCAACGGGAATTAAAAAATGTCCTGTTGTGTTGATCCTCCCCGGATCTGGTCCTACAGATAAAGATGGAGATTCTAAACTTTTACTACCCGAATATAATCATGCCTATCAATTTTTAGCTAAAGCATTGGCGGAAAAGGGAATTGCTTCATTACGTTTCGATAAGAGAGGAATTGGAGCCAATAAATCTTTTACGGATCCGGCTCAGTCTACTTTAGATAATTATGATAAAGATGCAATTACCTGGTTAAAGTATCTTAAACAAAATAGCCGGTTTTCAGACGTTTATATAATGGGGCATAGTGAAGGTGGAGTTATTGCAATTGATGCGGCTTTAGCAGAACCGGTAAAAAAAGTGGTACTTTTAAGTACACCCGCCGAATCACTGGAAAACCTATTGGTGAAGCAATTCAAACCCTATGTGCATGATTCAGTTGTAAAAACAATTCCGGTAATATTCCGGCAATTATCGAATAATGAGCAACCTACAGTGCCTAATACCCTGAACTCTGTTTTTAATAAAGGTTCTTTTGATTGGTTAAAGAGCCACAATGGTGTAGTACCGGCAGATCGACTGGCAGAGCTCCGTAATACCCAGGTGATTATAATAAATGGAACAATTGATACAAACGTGCCGCCTGCTCAGGCAGAAATGCTGCACAAAAGTCTTCCATCTTCCAAATTGCTGCTAATCCCAGGAATGTCTCATTTGCTGCGTATGGAGTCGGATAAGGAATTCATTGCTATCAGGCCGTTAGCTTCTGAACTTATTAGTGCTGTGTCTGCTTTCCTTAAAAAATAGAGATTATATGCTTTGTATGGACAAAGTTCTTATATTTGTTCATACAAAGTATTCACAAACGAAATCTCTACGTTATGGTTGTTGTACAGACCTTGTGGCATGAGATCATTTCCTTTCTTGGGATCTCACAGATTATTGAAGTGTGCAAAACAGGAGACTATAGGGTTCTACTAACCTTTAATGGCATTCTCTCGCTCATTTCTCCGCTTATCCCGTTATTATTGCTGATTGAGATCGGCAGAGCTATTTTTTACAAGAAGTTTAAGATTGAAGATTACAAAATGCCTTTCTTCATCTTTGTAGCCAACAGATTTATCTCAAGATTCCTATCCATTGCCGCTGTGGCTTTCTGTATTGGATTGCTGGAAAAATATGCACTGATTCCAACTACCATGACCTGGTACTGGTTTATCTACGGATATGTAATCTGGGAGTTTTCTCACTTCATCTATCACTACTTTGGTCATAAAATCAGGTTGTTTTGGTGTTTGCATTCTACTCATCATGCCCCTGAATCGATGAATCTTTCTGTTACTTATGCTCACTTCTTTCTTGAAGCACCATATGCAGATGTAATTCGTACCAGTATTTGTATTCTGATGGGAGTAAATCCTCCTATGTTGTTTCTCATTATGTTTATTGATGGAACCTGGGGATCATTTATTCATGTAGGTGAAAATCTGATTAAAGATGGCCGGCTTGGATTTCTGAATAAAATTATTCTGACTCCTTCTCATCATAGAGTACACCATGCAAAAAATCCATTGTATATGGATACTAATTTCTGTAACCTGCTCAACGTCTGGGATAAAGTATTCGGAACATTCCAGAACGAGAAAAGGGATATGAATATTGAGTATGGAATCAGTCGCGAAATCAATCCCAACAATTTCTGGGATGTTTATTTTGGAGAACTATATTATTTGTGGAAAGATATTGTAAAAGCACCTGGCATTAAAAATAAGCTGCTTTATATAATTATGCCTCCCGGATGGAGCCATACGGGAGACCATAAAACTGCGAAAATAGTAAAGAAAGCTTTCTTGGAACAAGAGAAAGCACAACCAGTTCCTATGACTAACGTTAGTGCTTTATAGCACAAACTACTAATCGAAAAACTACAGGGGTTGTATCAAAAGTAATTTTACCTGATGGAACATAATTCTTATAACCTTCAGATTGCTTTTGATACACCCCCTTTTTCTTTATATCTTTTTGAAGATAACTATTCCGTTATGTCCACCAAACCCGAAAGTATTGCTCATAGCAACATTCACGGTTTTTTCCAAAGCCTGGTTTAAAACAATGGGCATTGTTTCAGGGATGGCGGCATCCAATTGCCGGGTATTAATAGTAGGAGGGATAATACCGGTTTGTATGCTCATTACACTGGCAATAGCTTCTACGGCACCAGCAGCACCCAGTAAATGTCCGGTCATGGATTTGGTGGCACTGATATGTAAATTAGCCGGTGCTGCTCCAAATAAGTCTCCGATCGCATGAATCTCACTCAGATCACCAACCGGAGTAGAGGTAGCATGGGCATTTAAATAATCTACATCTTCCTTGTTTAATCCTGCATCTTTTAATGCAAATTCCATAGCTCTGCGGGCTCCTAATCCTTCAGGATGAGTAGCCGTCATATGATAGGCGTCTGCTGTCATTGCTGCCCCAACTACTTCTGCATATATTTTTGCTCCTCTGGCTTTTGCATGCTCATACTCTTCAAGAATTAATGCTCCTGCACCTTCTCCCATCACAAATCCATCTCTGTCTACATCAAAGGGTCTCGACCCGGTAGCCGGATCATCATTACGGACCGACATAGCTTTCATGGCACAGAAACCTCCAACAGATGCCTGAGTAATAGGGGCTTCCGATCCACCTGTCACAATCACTTTAGCCTTACCTAACCTAAGATAGGTTAAAGCATCCATGATGGCGGTGTTGGTGGTAGCACAGGCAGATACCGTCGTATAATTAATTCCCATTAATCCATACTCAATTGAAATCATACCAGATGCCATGTTGGTAATCAGCTTAGGTACAAAATATGGACTGAACCGTGGTTGATATCCTCCTGTCACATATTCTGTGACCTGCTCTTCAAATGTTAGCATTCCTCCTTGTCCTGATCCCCAGATCACTCCTGCATCAAATGGATCCATGGTCTTGAAATCTATTCCTGAGTCAGCCACTGCCTGTGCAGCTGCAACCAGCGCATATTGTGTAAAGGGATCTGTCTTACGGATCAATGCCTTATCCAGCAACTTTGTAGCATCAAAGTCCTTGAGTTCACATGCAAAGCGGGTACGAAATTTTTCAGCATTAAAGTGAGTGATTGTAGCAGCTCCACTTTTGCCATTAATCAGGCTATTCCAGAAATCATTCAGGTTATTTCCGATCGGAGAAACGGTTCCCATTCCTGTTATTACTACTCTTTTCATAGTATTAAATATTAGCTGCGCAAATCCTCCAGCAATTGATTGGTTATTTGCTGAAAAACTGCTGGCCCCATTATTCGTGCCAATAACAGGGATGATTGTAAATTAGTAATGATGATTAATGCACGGGTTGAAGCAGATCCCTCAAATTTGAACAATGCCTTAGCTCTTCCGGATTCCAGACACTTTGTTAACCATTCAAGTAGATTGGCCGACATCTCCTGCACTTTTGCCTGCATCGGAGCTTCCAATGTTTTAAAGTCAGTAGCAAACGATGCAACGAGGCAAATATTATCCTGCTTATTATGCCGGTCAAAAACTGAAAATAGTTTCGCTATCTGCTCATCCTCCGGACTATTACTCCACTCCCGCGTTTTCTCCAGAAACTTTTCAATTTCCTGATCTATCACGGCAATGCCTAAATCCATTTTTGCCGGAAAGTGATAATGCACCGCTGCATTCTTTATCTCCAATGGACCAGAAATATCTTTATAACTAAATGCATTGTATCCCTTCTTTCTAACTAGTTGATCTGCCGTTTCTACTATCTTTTCTTTTGTCTCTGCCATGATCTTAATTATAAGACTAAGTTACTTACTAATAAGTAAGTAATCAAAATATAAATCTATCAATATATAAAAATTAATTATAAAATATTGATAATCAATAAGTAAACTAAGTGGTTTTCTTGGCTTTCTTTAATGCAATTTTATATTTTTCAGGGGTTCCGCTCACATTTACACTCATAAACCTCACTTTTTTATCCTTATCTCTGTATTCAATTTCATCCACCTGGTCTAAATCCACTTCTTCCTGCTTTCTTCCAAATAAAGCATGAAAACCTACCTGTGTAACCATTTTCATTGGAATGCGTAGATAATAGTCCATTTTCAGATCGAGCGACTGTGTGCCGGAAACTTCTATATATCCTAATGAGGAATTGATATTCATATTAGGGATTTGTAAAACCCCATTTTTCAGGGTGAGTTTATTCCTTAATGTATCAAATCTAACCTTTCTCAGGTTTTTGTCCTTAAAGTACGACGACATAGCCTGCATAGGTCCAAAGTCGATCAGTGTACCATCCTTGATCTCTATATCCAACTGCGATTCTGTTTCACTTAATACCGGGGTCAGATCAGGATGTAATCGAACATAACTTTTAATATGGCCACTTAATACACCCTGCAGATTATTGTTCAGAATCATATCCTGCCCGAAGTTATCGAACTTGATCAGCATTTTGGAAAGGTCTACATGCTCAATCGTAAGTCCACTCCTGAAATAGAGCTTATTAGGATCAGCTGCATTGAGTATTCCCCGCATAGCAATTCGTCCACCTGCCAATTCTACTGTTAACGTATCAAACTTGATCTTTTTATCTTCCCGCATGTGCGCAGTGGCGAGGATATTTTTCAACCATAGCTTTTTGTACTTAACCTTCCCGATGTTCAACTGTGTTTCGAAAGCAGAAAACGGAATACTGAATACATTAAATCCTGCTGCATGCAGCGAGTCATTTTCTTTGACTGTAGTTTTTTTAACAGGGGCTGTGGAGGCAACAGGGGTATGATCGCTGAAATCGTAATTCATTAACTCATCTATATCCAGCATATCGGATTTAAAACGGAAATAGTTGCTACGGGTAGCCAGCGTATCGGATTTGCGACGTCCTGTTGCATAGCGCATGTTCAGATCAAAATCTGTTCTTCCTATCTTACCTATCAAACTATCAATAACAATAAATTTATTATTACCATATTTGATATGTCCACTTACCTTATCTATTTTTATCGGATGTTGCTTTAAACTACCAGAAATATTGGCAATACGTGCGTCAACTTTCTTAAATACTGTATCATATTTTAGATTGATTTTAGAGCGCAGCCAAACATTTCCTGCTTCTTCATACCAGTAGCCTTGTGGTATAAATTTTCTGCCCCTTGGCCCAATGAGATCATTAACGGCTAAGCGTGGTGCCTTAAAGTCGAAAGCGATTTCAGTGTTACCTTTTTTGATTTTATCGAACCAGAATTTATAATTATTCAATCTGGCCATCAGCGCAAATCCACTGCTGTCAATATTTCCGCTAAAATTTGAAACTCTCAGACTAGTATCATTTATCACTACAGCTGCATTAAATCCATGTAAGGCATGCGGGTATTCCTGGAATTTGGCATTCAGATCTGCAATTTTAAATGTGCCTTTGGGCAACGGATTAGCATGTAGCAATTCATTGACGGAAGTTTCCAACGCCAAACCAATATTAAACCCGGTAATCACCTCTTTGCTTAAAACCGCATGGGCTGAATCAAATTTGAACAGCTCATTCAATTTTAACTGCCTGCTGGATGCATTAAAAGTAACAGCTACCGGTTTATCCTGTTTATGAAACAGGGCCGGAACATCACTGATAGTTCCACTTGCGAAAATATCAGAACTTCCCACACGGAATCCAACTGAATCGAGTTTGAGCCGGCCTTGCTCTACCAGGGCATGGATATTCATGTTTCTAACCGGCAGATGATAACCCGGAATATGAAACGCCAGATTTCTGACAGTTAATTCGCTTTGTACTCCCTCTTTCAGTTTGGCCAAACTTTCTTCAGGAACACGCATATCTACCATCTCGCGGAAGTTCATATTCAACTTAATTTCTCCGCTAATTTGCTCCAGATCCTTAATACCTAAAAACTCACCGATGAAACGCAAATTCAGTTCAGAATAAACCTGCATAATGATCTGCGGATCATTGAAGTTTTTCATGATGAAATTCCCTTTAAAGGTACCGGTACCTGGTCGGGCATTAAGATTGAGCACATGCAGCTCTGAAGTTTCAAGATTATGTTTGGCTCCATTGGTATAAAATCCTTTAAAGCCCAGCTGATCAACCTTTCTATCTATTTTTTTATTCTGAAAGAAAACGTCTTCACATCCAAAATGGAATTCCATTAATGGCAGTTCATTTTTACTGACAGGTCCTTTTACGATTCCATTAAAAAAAATGCGGCCATCATGTTTGTATTTATTCAACATCACAGCTATATCCTCCGGTACGAAAGCGAAGAGCAGGTTCATATCGGGTTTGTCACCTTTTACCTGCAGATCTACATTTTTCTGACTTACGGTTCCTTTTACAGACAAATCTGCATCTTCCAGCTTAATCGCACTTTCTTCTAATGTCAGCAGTTTCTTAGGCTGGTCGTATACTGCACCTATCTTCAGTTTAATATGTTTATTGCGAAAGAGGGAACTATCTTTTAATCCATTGATATCCAAAATCAGCTGGCTATCCATATTGATGGCAATCAGAGTAGAGTCCATAGAAAAACCGGCCTTTACTCTCTCGATACGGGAGCCTACCGTATAGCCAGTAGAGGCATCGTGATAGGTAACATCAATATTTTTCAGGATGATCTTTTTCAGATCCAGATTCAACGCTTCCGTAGTAGAATCGGCGGTGGCAGCGGTACTGGTGTTTTTGATCTCGTGGGCTTTGATAATATCTACATCTCCGTTTGCTGCTCTTTCTACATGCACTTTACCGTTAGCCAAAACGATGATCCTTACATTATAATGTTGTTGCAACAGGTCGGGTAAACTAAAACCAACGTATAATCGCTCTAATTGATAAAGCGGTTTCCCGGTCATTTGCTTGTTGGCAAAAAACTTAACATCGTGTAGAGCGATGGAGATATAGGGGAAATTACTAAATGGAGAAATACTGCTGTTGGCTATTACTAATTCGCCCGGTAACTGCTTATTCAGTTCTTTCACGGCCATTTGAGTGAGCCTTTCCTGTTGGCTATACAGGATGCCTCCTGCAATTGTCAGTAATAAGATAAATACCCCGGCAATTATTAATAATAGTCTGATGATCTTTTTTCCTTTCTTCATAAAGATGGCCTTTCAATGGGCTAAAAATATATAAAAAATTGCTGTTGGGAGTATTAAGACTATGATCCGAGCTATTTTTTATTACTTTTAACGATTCATTTTAATTGTAGTTACATGAAAAGTTGGATTCCACTGCTTTTATTAGCAGGAAGTACGCAATTTGCAGCTGCTCAGAAAGTTGAGAAGAAAGAATATTCTGGTAATCCCGTATTTCCCGGTTGGTATGCCGATCCGGAAGGGGTAATATTTGGGAAGCAATATTGGATTTATCCGACTTATTCGGCTCCTTACGAGAAACAGGTTTTCTTTGATGCATTTTCTTCCCCCGACCTGGTAAACTGGACTAAACACTCCAATATTCTGGATACTTCGGCGGTAAAATGGGCCAAAATTGCAATGTGGGCTCCGGCTATTTTAGAAAAGGATAAACGCTATTATCTGTTCTTTGGGGCTAATGATATTCAAAACGATCAGGAAGTGGGAGGTATTGGTATAGCGGTGGCCGATAAGCCACAGGGGCCGTATAAGGATTATTTAGGGAAACCGCTGGTAGATAAAATCATTAACAAGGCACAACCGATCGACCAATACGTTTTTCACGACAATGGCAAGTATTATCTTATCTATGGAGGATGGCGACATTGTAATATTGCTCAGTTGAAGCCCGATTTTACAGGTTTCATTCCGTTTGAAGATGGAACTATTTTCAGGGAAATTACTCCGGAGAAGTACGTAGAAGGGCCAACTATGTTTAAAAAAGATGGAAAATACTATTTTATGTGGTCTGAAGGTGGTTGGGGTGGCCCGGATTATAGTGTAGCTTATGCTATTGCAGATTCACCAATGGGGCCATTTAATAGAATAGGAAAAATCCTGCAGCAAGACCCGAATATAGCAACAAGTGCTGGTCACCATTCCGTGATCAAGGCTCCCAAAGAGGATAAATGGTTTATTGTTTACCATCGCAGACCATTAACAGAAACAGATCGTAATTCCAGGGAGACTTGTATAGATAAAATGGAATTTGATAAGGATGGGTTAATTAAACCAGTAATTATTACAAAGGAAGGAGTTAAAAGAACACCTATTCGTAAGTAGAAATAATAAAAGATGTATCAAAAATAATTCCTACCCGAATAAGCTCTGGTAGGAATTACTTTTGATACATCCTGCTTTTAAATTAAAAAGTGGTACTCAGCAGCAGCCTAACGCTGCCACTGGGTGACCACTTCTAAGGGGTTATTGTACATTCAGAAAAAAGTTTAGGTTACAGCGATAATACTCCTGAAACTCTTTTTTCAGGGTTTCATAATCAGGGAATCCTGTTTTATTGGCAACATAGGTGAATGTATGTTGCTCTTCAGTAAGTAGCTTAAATGCTATGTTCATTCTTTCCTGATAAATCAGATCATCAACAGGTGTATAGAACATTTGTTGGAATGGTTCCTCTAGAAATTCAGGCACAACTTCAAATTTTTTGCAAAGTGCCTCCTTACTCTTTGCTTCTACCGGATTCTGAAGAATGTAATCAGCAATTTCCATTAACTGTGTTACATATGTGCCGTGCAACATAATAGGAGCCGGCGTTAGGAGGTAGTGCAGATAGGTAAGGAAATAGTTTAGTGCATTACGGTAGAGATATTTTTCGGCGAGATCACCAACCAGTTTACAGTTGATGATTCGCTTCATGATATTATAATTTACTTTGTTTGTCTGATAAGGATGTGGGGGAGGGGTAAATGAATGAATTTCGTTATGATTAAATTCAACTTTTGGATTTAGAATTTTAAACAGCGGAAATTTATCTATAATATCGAATAGATAGAAGCTATCGAAATTTACATGAAAATCCATGATATACTCTCTTACAGGAAAGGCAGCCGTAAGTTGAGGGTGCGTAGGGAGTGATATTTTCAAAGGCATCTCCTCTGTATGAGAATAGAATCCTGAGATGCAGGCTGGTACGATGTCTTTATCTGTGATAATGGATGTTAGCTTAGTACCTTCACTAAGGTGTATGAGGTGATAGTAAATAGAAAATTCTCTGAATTTTATTTTTTGATCCAGAATAATACCGTTGATATCAATATCCGAATAATACTTAGCATAAGGCATCAGGGCGGAATGTAAGTAAACAGGAATTTTTTCAAGATTGATATGCAACTGATCATTCCTATTGGCAAGCAGGTATTTCTTTTTAATTTCCTTCATGATACCTTATTTGAGTTTTATTTAAGATGCAGGGTGCTGTCTGCATCAAAATAATAATCTGTACCCGTAGTAGCTTTTACGCCTTCCAGCAAGAAGCTGAGAGGTGTACTTTTATCCAACAATGCACTGAATTTGCGTTTCGACAGTTTAGGATCGTCCAGTACTGCTTTTACTCCATACCATCTGAAGATAGCATCACATACTTCATTGAGCGGAGCTTCGGAGAGACTGTTCAAGCCTTTTTGCCATCCTAATTCTACGGAAGCGTTAAAAGGTTGGGTATGTAAGGAGGCCTTAGGGGCATTAAAGATTGCCTGTTGGCCGGGTTTAACTATAACTTCCTTGTTTCCTGCTTTCACTTTCACTTTACCTTCTACCAGGCATACTCTGATTTTTGAATTATCATAAGTATTGATATTAAAGCTGGTGCCTAGTACTTCCACGGCAGTATGAGGTAAATGTACCTTAAATGGTTGGTGCTCCTGTTTTGAGATTTTCAGGTATGCTTCCCCGTTTATGGCGATTTCTCTTTTCGAAGCATCGAATTTGGAGGGGAAAGTGATGGTAGTAGTAGCGTTTAGGTTTACTACGGAGCCATCCGGGAGTATTACATCGTATTTTTTGCCTGCAGGCACCTGTATGGTGTTATTACCTTCAGGTAAGTGACTGCTGGAGTTGAGATATAGTACATTATTTTGATTGGCAATCTGTTGGCCGGCTATATTGAGAACGGTGGCGGAGCCATCGAGTTGAATAACCTCCTGGTTGGCCAGCTTGAGGTAGACGTGTTTCTCATTATTAACGGTAGCAACAGCGATTGGTTGCTTAATTTCTTTTTTCCATGGAGCCAGTTTCCAGGTTGCCATGGCGGCAGCGCCTAAAATAGCGGCGGCCACTGCCCACGGGAGCAGCACCTTATATATTGGTTTTTTCTTTTTGAAGTCAATCACTTCCAGCCAGGGAGCCGGAGGTGGAGGAACAAAGGTAGCGGAAAGTTGCTCCCATTTTGATCTTACCAATGGATCTTCTTCGATCAATTCCTCTAACCATAGATCATCCGCTGCGGAAATTACTCCCGCTAGCTTCTCTGTCATTAGCTTGTATATTTCTTCGGCGCTATTCATGTACACTCTATAAAACCGGTTTTTTAAGTAGGCGGGGTATTCAGGAAAGCATTTTTTTTAAAGAAGCCCTTAAAGTTCTCAGGGCACTGGCAACCTGTTTTTTCACAGTTTCTTCACTGGTCTGCATTACAGCTGCTATTTCTTTACGTGTTTTATTTTCCTGGTAAGCCAGCCTGAAAGCAAGTGATTGTCTTTCCGGTAGTTTTTTAATGGCTGTTTCAAGTTGGTCTTTTAATTCATTGTTTTCCAACCTGCTATGTTGAATTGTATAAGTTTCTGGTAAAGTAATCTCTTTTAATCGCTTAATACGTGTAGCATCTTTCGCCAGCTTGTTCAGGCATCGGTTACGGATACTTATATAGAGGAAGTTTTTTAATTCAGCAGAACTATTGAAATCGATTTTAGAGCCGACATCTTTATGCCAGAAATCAATAAATAAATCCTGTGAAAGCTCCTGTGCCTCAATCTCATCTTTTAACATCGAATAGGCAGTAACGTAGAGCCAATGACGATAGGTGTCATAGACGTATTGGAAGGCAGCAAGGTTGCCGTCTCTCAATTGTGCAAGCAATTCAATATCGTTGATAGATGCACTCATGATAAATTAAATTGAAAAGAAGTCAGGTCGTACAACCCTTTGTTGTAGGAATAAATTTCGCGGTTTGATAAAATAGTTAAACTCAATTCATGACCTTAAAACAAAAAAACGGAAATAAGGTTGAGACAGACAATAGAAACCCAACAAATTTAACATAGGGCTCACCGCCTATATTTATATTCGTTTCTGCGCCCGGATTGGTTTTTTTATCCTACCATCTATTTGTTAATGATTTGTTATTCCAAAATCAAAACGTTGTACTTTAATCACATGACTTTTAAAATGAAATATATTTTCTCAAAATATTCCAGGGAGTTGCAGGTTTATATTTATTCTTTCAGTTTTATCAGCTGATCTGTGGATACATCAGTTATAGCGCTAGTCTTAAATGCATGGCTTTCTCCTCTCGGATGCGCAATATAAATATTGTCTGCATTTTTCCAAGCAAAGCTCACCATAAGTATTTTGAAAAGATTATTTTTTAGGCTTCCTTTTCTTAGGCTTGCCATACTTCAGCATCATTTTGTCTTTGTGCGAGACCTTTTGATTGGTTTTCATGTTTTTGGCTTTCTTCTCATGAAAAGCGGGTCCTACATCCGTACGTTTAGGGGCTTTCACCAAAGTATTACGCATAAATACCTTTGGCTTCTCATCTTCTGTTAGCACTTCAGATATTACTAAATCGGCCGGTAAAGATTGCTCAGGAATCTGGTAATTCATTAGGGCTTCTATCTTTTCCAGATTTTCCAGCTCCGACTCTTTCGTCAGCAAAATTGCAATCCCCCTCTTATCAGCTCTACCGGTACGGCCTATACGATGTATATAATTTTCCGGGGTATCAGGGGTGTCAAAATTAATAACGTGTGAAACTTCCGAAATATCCAGACCTCTGGCTATAATATCGGTTGCAATCAGAAAACGATAAGTGCCATTCTCAAATTGCTTTACAGTATTGAAACGATGATTCTGTTCTTTATTAGAATGGATAATTCCTACTTTGCCCTCAAAATCTTTCACCAGCTGCTCATACAGATCATCTGCCAATGCCTTGGTACCCACAAAGATCAGCGTCTTAGTCATATCCGGAGTAGTATCGATTAACAGCTCCAGTAAATTGACCTTAGTAAAAAAATTAGGAACCTTATATACGCTTTGTTCTATGTTTTCGAGTGGAGATCCTGCCGGTGCTGCTTCTATTTTTGCCGGATTGTTGAAGTGCGTATCAATAATTTTCTCTACATCTTCTGTCAATGTAGCTGAGAAAAGCAGATTTTGCCGTTTGTCTGGCAATAAATCCATGATATTATTTAACTGGGTACGAAATCCTAAATTAAGCATCTCATCTACTTCATCAATTACTAACTGCTTAATTGATTTCACTTTCAGGGCTCCACTCAATATTATATCATAAAGCCGGCCAGGAGTGGCAACCAGAATATCCAGTTTGTCCTGTACAGCCTCCATCTGAGGATTCATATTTACTCCACCATAAACGCCCATTACCGATACGCTCATGTATGAAGTCAGTTCTTTCACCGACTCAACTACCTGCACTACCAGTTCCCTTGTTGGTACCAGTATCATCACAGTTGGATGCTTTTCTTTGGAAAACTTGAACATGCGCAGAATAGGCAGCAAATAGGCAAAGGTTTTACCAGTTCCCGTTTGCGCAATCCCACAAACATCCTGCCCGGACATAATTACAGAAAATGCCTTTTTTTGAATAGTGGTAGGCTGTTGTATTCCTAATTCGTCCAGCGCGTTAAGTAAAGAAGTATTCAGGTTTAAATCACGAAAAGTCATGCGGCTACTATAATATGAAACCGCAAAGGTAAAGAATTAATAATCACCATCCACCAGATGTATGACAGAATAATTACCTATCTTCCTGTCTGGAAATGGCTTTATTATAAATGTAAATCGTGATCTCATGAAAAACTTGCATGTTCCCGCTATTTGTATTCACTCTTATGGAGGCCCGGAGCAATTGCAACTGGAAGAAATCCCTGTTCCCGTTCCGGAAAAAGATCAGGTACTTATTAAAATAGTAGCCAGTGGAGTAAATCCTATCGACTGGAAAACCCGGGAGGGATTTATGCATCATCCTTTACCCTACATCCCGGGTGTTGAAGCTTCAGGCATTGTTACCGCTGTAGGAGAAGGGGTGTTTGGAAAAAAAGTAGGAGATGAGGTGTATGGAGCAGTAGATGGTTCTTATTCGACATACGCTGTATCTCCGTCTGAACTGCTGTTCAGAAAGCCGCCACAACTTTCGTTTGAGGAAGCTGCAGCTATGGGAGGTGCCAAAACCGCCTGGGGTGCGCTTTTTGAAGTAGGTGAACTGAAAAAAGGCCAACGGATCTTAATTCATGCCGCCGCCGGAGGAGTCGGACATTTTGCCGTACAATTAGCCTACCACGTAGGGGCCTATATTATTGCTACTGCCAGCGAGCCGAATCTGGATTTTGTTGCTTCCCTGGGGGCTAATGAGGTGATAGATTATAAAGCCGCCCCTTTTGAAACACAGGTAAGCGATGTAGATATTGTTTTGGACGCTGTAGGAGGAAGTACAACGGAAAGATCCCTCAAAGTATTAAAGCCTGGTGGTATGCTAATTTGCCTGGTTCAATATCCCGATCAGGAAAAGGCCAATGCCGCTGGGGTTCATGTTGCCTGGGGTGGTACTAAAACCCTGGCTGCTATGAGGGAAGTTCACAACCTGTTGGATAAAGGACTGATAAAACCCTACGTGAAAAAGGTTTTCAATGGCCTTGCTGCCGCCGCTGAAGCGCAGGAATTCAGTAAAAACGGCGGCCCGGGCAGAGGTAAAGTTGTACTGAGGGTCAGTGGCGATTAATCCTCGCTACTTTTTCCCAACATCTTCTTCCTATGTTGTGTACCCCAATTCTGTAATGCAACAATTACCGTATTTAATGTGGAGGCATACGGAGTAAGGGTATATTCTACAGAAACAGGTTGACTATCATAAACAGTTCGTTTCAGCAGTTTATGTGTTTCCAGGTCTTTCAACTCCTTGGATAAGACCTTAGACGTAATTTTAGGAATACTACGCTCTATATCCCTAAACCGCTTATGTCCTCTTCCAATAGCTATTATAATTGGCAATTTCCATTTCCCACTGATCACGTCCAAAGCATCCCGAACCGGTATAATAACCTTATGGCAGTCTGTATGCTGCTTATCCAGCATCTTTTTGCATTCCTCACTAATTTCAGCAGGTGGATTTATTATTGATGTGCTTGTTGTCATGTGCTTACCTTTTGTAAAGCAGTTTCCTTAAGATAACTGCTTACTTTTTGATAGCAAAGATATAACTTTGTAAACAGAACATAAATTAATAAGCATGAAAGTTGAAATTTGGTCAGATATAATGTGCCCGTTTTGCTACATCGGCAAGCGGAGATTTGAAGAAGCTTTGGCTACCTTCCCTGAAAAAGATCAGATAGAGGTGGAGTGGAAAAGTTTTCAGTTGAATCCTTATCTCCGTACCAAGCCAAATAAAGATGTATATGATTATGTGGCCGAAATGAAAGGCCAGTCGAGAGAATGGTCTGTTTCTATGCATGACCAGCTGACTCAGACTGCCAAGGAAGCCGGACTCACCTATAATTTCGATAAGGCAGTAATTGCCAACTCATTTGATGCTCATCGCCTGATTCAACTGGCGAAGAAGCACGGATTAGGGGATGCTGCGGAAGAACGAATTTTCTATGCCTACTTTACAGAAGGAAAAGATATCAGTGATCTCAATATTCTGGAGGAATTAGGAGTGGAAATTGGATTAGATAAAGCGGAAGTTAATGCTGTGCTGAATTCTAAAGAATTGGCAGAAGCAGTAAATGCCGATGTAAATGAAGCACAACGCCTGGGAATTCGTGGTGTTCCCTTCTTTGTTTTCGACAGAGCTTACGGGGTATCAGGAGCCCAGCCTGCGATCGCTTTTACAGAAACGCTTAAGCAGGCTTTCGGTGAATGGAAAACAGCCAATGCACTTAAAACTCCGGATGGACTAACCGGTCAGGTTTGTACTCCGGATGGTGAATGTAAATAAGACATTTTGTAATAAACAAAGGGCTCAAAAGTATTTCACTTTTGAGCCCTTTGTTTTAATATATTCTTACCCTTTCTTCACAGCCATCAAGGAATAAACCATTGGTAACTTTCCTTCCATGCCTTTGATCTGCCATTTTCCCGGATGTATTTCAACCGTATTGGCAAAGCAGTTATATGGAGAATAATCGAATTCATTAAAGAAAGAAATACTTAAGCCTGCTTTAATCAGGGCATTCTGTATTTCTGAAATTGGATGATTCCAGCCGTATTCTTTTCCCTTCAAAGGAGCGCTTTTATCGGCGTAGGTACCTTCCTGATCTGTTGCAATTACTTCAGTATTAAAGTAAGAATAGTCAAAACTCTGGAAGGTATCACCAAACATCCAGATTACCGGATGAAAGTCGGCTATATAAAATCTGCCTCCTGGTCTTAGAAAATGTGATATTACAGATGCCCATCTATCGAGGTCTGGTAGCCAGCCAATAGTTCCGTAGGATGTGAACACAATATCATATTGCTGGTGCAGATTTTCTTTCAGATCATATATATTACTGCATACAAAGGTTGCAGGAATTTGCAATTCATCTGCGAGTTGCCGGGCCTGTTCAATAGCCTTATCAGATAGATCAGCACCTGTTACAATTGCTCCTTCTCTGGCCCATGAAAGGGTATCCATTCCAAAGTGACATTGTAAATGCAGTAATGATTTACCTTTTACTTCAGTAAGTTCTGTTAGCTCTATACTATTAAGAGAAGTTGTACCCGCTTTAAAAGCAGGTACATTATAAAATTCAGAATTTATATGGGTCGCAACCCGTTGGTTCCAGAGCGATTTATTTGCTTCGAAATATTGTTTTTCTAAATCCATTGGTTAAGCTAATTTCTTCTTATCATTCAAAATGGAATTTATTTTGAATAATAAGCATGATAAAAGGACCTATCAGCTATTTTGACCAATAACCTTTACCATATTTTCATAATCCTTCTTCTTCGAGATCATCAACAATCCCAGATAAGTCAAAAATCCATTAATAATCAACAATTCCAGCCCGATTTGGAAATCACCAAACAAGACAGACTGGTATTTGTCGATCAGGAAACATAATAATGGTGCTGCAATACAAACTATAGGAACAAGCTTGTCTTCCACCACTCTCTTACTTAAGATCCCAAAAGAGAACAGACCCAGTAATGGCCCGTAGGTATATGCCGCAACTCTTAGAATTACGTCGATCATACTTTGGTTATTAATCCATTCAAACAGCAGCACAAATAGGAGGAAAGTGAATGCCATCAGCAAGTGAATACGCTGACGGATTTTTTTCTTTGTTTCTTCAGACCAATCGTTTCTTCTTTGTAATCCTATTATATCAATACACAGAGAGGAGGTAAGCGCTGTCATGGCACCATCGGCACTTGGAAATAGTGCTGAAATAAGTGCGATGATAAAGATTACCGAAATAACCGGGGGCATATGATTTAATGCAATAGCAGGGAAGAGTTTATCACCTGTTTCAGTAACTCCCTGACTGCCACCATAGATATTTAGTAAACCTCCCAAAAAGAGGAATAATCCAATTACCAGGGTCATGATAAACGCTAAAGTGACCATGTTTTTCTTTGAATCCTTCAGTGTTTTTACAGAGATATTTTTTTGCATCATTTCCTGGTCCATCCCGGTCATTGTAATAGTAATAAAGGCTCCGGCCAATATCTGTTTCACAAAGAATAGTTTGCTGTTCGGGTCAAAGTTAAACACGGTGGTAAGCCCTTTTTCGTGCATAACAGAGAAACTTTGTCCTACACTCAGATCCATAGTTTTCAGGATATAAATGGTACAGATGATTAACCCTGCCAGCATACACGTGGTTTGTAACGTATCCGTATATACGATGGTTTTAACCCCGCCTTCATAGGTATACAGGAGAATCATCAGCAAAATGATCAGTGTTGTAAGCCAGAACGGAACTCCGAAGCTGGAAAGAATGGCATCCTGCAGAATCCTTACTACCAGATAAAGTCGGGCTGTGGCTCCGAGGGTCCGGCTAAGTATAAAGAAAGATGCTCCCGTTTTGTAAGAGTGTCTTCCAAACCGGGTATCGAGGTAATTGTAAATGGAAGTCAGCTGCAACCGGTAATATAGGGGAATCAGCACAAAAGCAATCGTTACGTATCCGATAAAATACCCTAAAGTAATTTGCATATAGGTAAAGGCATGTGCCCCAACAGCCCCGGGTACGCTTACAAAGGTTACTCCGCTTAATGAGGTACCAATCATCCCGAATGCTACCAGCATCCAGTTACTGTTACGGTTACCAATGAAGAAAGATTCGTTGTTGGAATTGCGGCCGGTATACCAGGCTACAATTAAAAGAATTACAAAGTAGGCAATGACAAATGAAAATAATAATCCTGGCGACATAAATCAGTTTTAATCAAAAACGCTTTTGTTGTGCTAATAAAACACTATCCATGTGGTGAGTAGCAAAGATAATATCTTAAGCTTTTGTTCCCATAGAAATTAATATTTACAACTTATTCAAAATCAATGATCAATAAAAATAGTTGATCAAGTCAAGTAAATTATTTGATTCAGTCAACTATTTTAATAACTTTGTTTGATAAACAGATTCCTATGTCCGAAGATGTAAAAATTATCCGGCAAATCCGACACTTTAACCGTTTCTATACCGGCACCATTGGTTTGCTGAATCAACATATCCTGGAAAGTAATTTATCTCTTTCTGAAGTTAGGGTACTCTATGAAATATGGCAACAAGATAAAACCACCGCTGGTCAGTTAATCACTTCCCTGAAAATTGATGGTGGCTACCTGAGCAGGATGCTGAAGAAGTTTGAAAAGAAAGGATGGCTGAATCGACAGCAATCCTCGACCGACGGCCGTACATTTTTTATCCATCTCTCCGCTGCCGGAAAAAGATTAATTACCAGTCTTGATGAAAAGTCAGCTGCCGAAATCAGTACGCTGGTTGCCCCATTGTCGGATACTCAGCAGGAACAGGTATCTGGAGCTATGCATACGATTGAAGAGCTGCTTTCTGGTGAAACAGCTGCAAATGCGGCCCCGGAAATACAAATCCGTTATACCCTGCAACCTGGCGACGTAGGATATCTCATTTATCTGCACGGGCACCTCTACGCCCGGGAGTCTGGTTACAACCTCGAATTCGAAAGTTATGTATGTAAGACCTTCTACGAATTCCTGCCTGGTTACAATCCCGCAAAAGACAGAATGATTCTCGCCACTGTAAATGGAAAAATAGTTGGTTCTGTCGCAATCCTTGCTTCTTCCAGGCATCTGGTTCAACTCCGCTGGTTTTTGGTACATCCGGAGCTAAGAGGACAGGGGCTGGGAAAAAGATTATTGGAAGAAGCGATCAACTTCTGTAAAGAAAAACATTATCAGAAAATCTATCTCATGACAACCAGTATGCAGCATACTGCTATTGCGCTTTATATGAAACTTGGATTTAGAAAAACAGGTGAAAAATTCCTGCAGCTCTGGGGGCAACAGCTTTATGAGCAACGTTATGATATGGAACTCATTTAAGCATATTTGCTTAATAAGGTGATTTGTCCCAGATGATAGGCATCATGTTCGGCCAATCCCTGCAGATAATAGATGGCAGGATGTTCGGTTCCCGGAAAGGTATCATAGATCTCTGTTGCAGGAAAATTCCTGATAGCTGTAGCTATCAGATCAAAAGAATGTTTGAGCCGGTGAATGGTATGTTGCCAGTTTTCTTCTCCATGGTTCTCGGGCATATAGAAATCAGGCAAATCTCCATCCTGCTCCAATGGCTCATTATAAATTCTGCGCAATACTCTCTGATGCCAGAAAATAACATGATTCACCAATTGCCAGATTGAGTTGGATTCATCCAATGTTTTGATAGCTTGCTGTGCATTCACTCTGGATAGTTGTTCTGTAAACGTAACTCCTAACCATGGCTCGCCGCGATAAAGGTTTTCTAAAGACTTTGCCAGATGTTCAGTTATCGACATATAGAGGTATTTAAAATTTTATAAAAGTTACCTTCTCTATTTGTATGGTGCAGGCAGTCTGCTATTGAAATCTGCATAAAAAAGAAAAGAAGCTGACGAATAATGATATTCTTCTAATAACATTTCGCATGCGTTTTCCTTACTGTAATTTACTGAATTCTTTCCCTTATTTTTAGATAACATAAAAACCATCGTTATGGATCAGCAGCAATTGGACGCTAATAAGAATAAAGATGCAATGCGCATGGCTATCAGCACTATGAAACAACGCCTTGGAGTAATAGAACAGGGTGGGGGAAAGAAAAGTCTTGAAAAAGTAAGACAAAGAGGAAAACTGACAGCGCGTGAGCGTATTGAATATTTGATAGACAAAGATTCTCTTTTTACTGAAATAGGTGCTTTTGCAGCATATGATATGTATGAAGAATACGGTGGATGCCCTGCTGCTGGTACTGTTGGTGGCATCGGATATATCCATGGCCGGCAATGTATGATTGTGGCCAATGATATGACAGTAAAGGCTGGTGCATGGTTTCCTATGACCGGCAAGAAAAATCTCCGTCTCCAGGAAATCGCCATGGAAAACAATTTACCGGTTATTTACCTGGTAGATAGTGCTGGTGTTTTTCTGCCCATGCAGGACGAAATATTTCCCGACAAAGAACATTTTGGAAGAATATTCAGAAACAACGCTCGTATGAGTTCAATGGGCATTACTCAGATTGCTGCAGTTATGGGTAGTTGCGTTGCCGGTGGAGCCTATTTACCAATTATGAGCGATGAAGTATTAATGGTGGAAGGTAATGGTTCTATCTTTCTCGCTGGCCCATATCTGGTTAAAGCTGCTATTGGCGAAGAAGTAGATGCTGAAACCCTGGGCGGCGCTGTTACTCATACCGAAATCTCAGGAATTGCAGACTATAAGTTCAAGACAGATCAGGAATGTCTCGACAGAATCCGCGAAATCGTAGATAAAATAGGGCATAATCCCGAGGCCGGATTTGATCGTGTACCGGCAAAAGCCCCGTTGAAACCCACATCTGAGTTGGATAGTGTATTACCTGCCGATAATTCAAGACCTTATGATATGCTTGAAGTAATTGAACGATTGGTAGATGATTCGGTATTCGAACAGTATAAGGAAGATTATGGTAAAAGCATCTTATGTGGCTATGCACGTATAGATGGATGGGCAGTTGGTATTGTGGCAAATCAGCGTAAAATTGTAAAAAACCGTAAAGGTGAAATGCAGATGGGTGGCGTAATCTACAACGATAGCGCCGATAAGGCCGCCCGGTTTGTAATGAACTGCAACCAGAAAAAAATCCCACTGGTATTTCTGCAGGATGTTACCGGCTTTATGGTGGGAAGCAGAAGCGAACACGCAGGTATTATTAAAGACGGAGCCAAACTGGTGAATGCAGTTGCTAACTCCGTTGTACCAAAAATTACTATCATCATTGGCAATTCATATGGCGCTGGTAACTATGCCATGTGCGGAAAAGCCTATGATCCCCGCTTTATTTATGCGTGGCCTTCTGCTAAAATAGCAGTAATGGGTGGAGAGCAAGCCGCAAAAACACTCCTGCAAATCCAGGTAGCTTCCCTGAAAGCAAAAGGGCAGGAGATCACACCAGAGGAAGAATCCCGTTTATTAAAGGAAATCACCGATAAATATAATGCACAAACTACTCCATACTATGCAGCAGCAAGGCTTTGGGTAGATGAAATTATTGATCCAACGGAGACACGTATACGAATTTCTGAAGGAATCAAGGCTGCTAACCATGCTCCGATTACTACTCCTTTTAATGTAGGAGTTTTTCAGGTATAACCTTACCAGGCCCATGTAAGTGCAAAAAACCTTTTATATTCGCGTTTCTTTAATTTGAAACATGGCTGAACTTGTTGTATATACTGATGGGTCATCAAGGGGAAATCCTGGTCCTGGTGGGTATGGCGTAGTATTAATGTGGGGTGCCCAACGCAAAGAGTTGTCACAAGGCTACAGAAAAACTACTAATAACCGGATGGAATTACTGGCTGTAATTACAGCCCTGGAAGCCCTGAAACGGGATGGTCTTCAACTCACCATCTTTACCGATAGTAAATATGTTGTAGATAGTATTGAAAAAGGATGGATTTGGGGCTGGATTAAAATCGGTTTTAAAGGTAAAAAGAATAAAGACCTTTGGCTAAGATTTATTCCCCTTTATCGTAAGCACCAGGTGAAAATGCAGTGGGTAAAAGGACATGCCACCAACGTTTTTAATAATCGATGCGATGAATTGGCCACTCAGGCAGCCGATAGCGGACATTGGCTGGTAGATGAAGGATTTGAAAATGATACTGAAAATTAGTTCGGGTAAAACAGATCTAAAAAGCATTTCAGTTGAAAATCCCAATCTTTAACAAAAAGGAATTTTTTATAAATAGAAAATATCATTGTTAATGAAAAAGGGATGTAACAAAAGTAATATAATGGTTATGAGAATTAAGTAAATAAAAATCCTCTCCATCAGCTACCCGAATAAGATCAGGTAAAAATTACTTTTGATACATCCCCTTTAAATTTATTTAATCAGGTCAAATCTGTCTGCATTCATCACTTTATTCCAGGCGGCTGCAAAATCTCTTACGAATTTTTCGCTGGCATCTGCACTACCGTAGACTTCTGCAATAGCTCTCAGTTCTGCATTGGAACCAAATACAAGATCAGCGCGGGTACCCATCCATTTAGCCTGACCTGTTGCACGATCGCTACCTGCGTAAACTTCTTTTCTCTCGTCTACAGCTTTCCACGCGGTTCCCATATCCAGAAGATTTACAAAGAAATCGTTGGTCAGTTGACCCGGACGACTGGTAAATACTCCATAATTAGAGCCATCATGATTGGTGTTCAGTACTCTTAATCCACCTACTAATACTGTTAGCTCAGGAGCGGTAAGTGTAAGTAACTGAGCCCTGTCTATCAGTAATTCTTCTGTGGAAGCAGGAATACCAGATCTGCGATAGTTTCTGAAACCATCTGCAATTGGTTCGAGGAAGCTGAATGATTCCACATCTGTTTCTTCCTGAGAAGCATCCATACGGCCCGGAGTCACAGGAATGGTGATAGAATGACCACCATCTTTCGCTGCTTTCTCAACACCGGCTGCACCAGCGATTACAATCAGATCGGCCAGCGAAACTTTGGTGCCATCATTTTTAGAGGCATTGAAGTCTTTCTGGATTCCTTCCAGCACATTCAGTACTTTCTGCAGCTGAGCAGGGTTATTTACTTTCCAGGATTTTTGTGGAGCCAGGCGAATACGTGCACCGTTTGCGCCACCCCGTTTGTCGGAACCCCGGAAGGTTGATGCGGAAGCCCAGGCTGTTGATACGAGTTCGGATACACTGAGTCCTGATGCCAGTATTTTAGCTTTCAGTGCGGCAATATCTGCGTCTCCAATCAGTTTATGATCTACTGCAGGGATATGATCCTGCCAGAGAAGTACTTCTTCTGGTACATCTGGTCCGAGATACCGGGCACGTGGACCCATATCGCGGTGTGTTAACTTAAACCATGCACGGGCAAAAGCGTCTGCAAATGCATCCGGGTTCTCCAGGAAATGACGTGATATTTTTTCATATTCTGGATCCAGTTTTAACGACAGATCCGTTGTCAACATGGTTGGTCTGTGTTTTTTGGATTTGTCGTAAGCATCCGGAATAATGTTTTCGGCTTTTTTGGCTACCCATTGGTTTGCGCCAGCCGGACTTTTAGTTAATTCCCAGTCGTATGCAAACAGGTTTTCGAAGAAGTTGTTGCTCCATTTAGTAGGAGTGGTAGTCCAGATAACTTCAAGTCCGCTGGTAATGGTATCGGCACCTTTACCGGAATTGTAATCATTTTTCCAGCCGAGGCCCTGCATTTCCAGGCCAGCAGCTTCAGGTTCTGCACCTACGTGAGTAGCAGGGGCTGCACCATGGGTTTTACCGAAGCTGTGACCGCCTGCAATAAGGGCTACGGTTTCTTCATCGTTCATGGCCATACGACCGAAAGTATCACGAATATCTTTAGCGGCAGCAATAGGGTCTGGATTGCCATCCGGACCTTCAGGATTTACATAGATCAATCCCATCTGAACTGCTGCCAGAGGTTTTTCCAGATTACGGCTATGGATGAAACCATTGGGATCATCATCGGATACCAGTACTGCATGATTTTCAACTACGCCATGAGAACCGTGAGCATAACGGATATCGCCACCTAACCAGGTAGTTTCAGATCCCCAGTATACAGATTCATCTGCTTCATATACATCTTCGCGTCCGCCGGCAAATCCGAAGGTTTTGAAGCCCATAGACTCCAGCGCTATATTTCCAGTAAGAATCAACAAATCAGCCCATGAAATATTGCGGCCGTATTTCTGTTTGATAGGCCATAGCAGTCTGCGGGCTTTATCAAGACTTACGTTATCGGGCCAGCTATTGAGTGGCGCAAATCTTTGTTGTCCGGCTCCGGCGCCACCACGACCATCATGAATGCGGTATGTACCGGCGCTATGCCAGGCCATACGTATAAAGAGCGGGCCATAGTGTCCGAAATCGGCTGGCCACCAGTCCTGAGAATCGGTCATGAGGGCATGCAAATCCTTTTTTACGGCTTCCAGGTCGAGTTTTTTAAAGGCTTCAGCGTAGTTGAAATCTTTATCCATCGGATCAGATAAAGAAGAGTTCTGGCGCAGAATACTCAACTTAAGATGGTTGGGCCACCAGTCTGTATTTCTGGTTCCGCTGCCTGCAACAATGCTTTTCATTGTACCATTGTGGAATGGACATTTGCTGATGTCGTTAGATTCTTTTTCCATTTTTATAGGTTTATGTATTAAAAGAATACTTGCCCGCACGGAGTGCAAGCAGGGCCATAAAATTAGGATATTGGGGAAATAGTCAAAATTTATTAATTCTATATAAAAATAAATATTCTCTATACTTTGGTTCTGGACTGCATTCTTATCTAATTTAAATTAAATACCTCTACAATACTAAATTGAGCTTAAATTTTTTTAAAAGGAAGCTATGATAAGGGATTTGTCGATAAAAAATGCAGCACAATTATTAATTTAGAAACATTCGACTGTAGTGTTTGTTTAGTCTCCTGCTTTTGATTTTAGAAGACAATTTTTAGTTATTCTTATTTCCCGGAGTAAAATGGCTTACCAAATGGTAGCAAGACTAATAACTTATGAAGCAACTTATTTATTTCATTTTCCTTTTATTGTTTAGTGTATTGATTAGCTGCAAAATCAAGCCTGATTCATCAATGAATGATCTGGAATGCATTAATGGAAATGACGATAATATAGAAAGTACTAATAAACAGTTATCCGCAAAAAATTACAATTATCAACCTGCAAAAAAATTAGAGCTTAAAAAGAACTCCTTAATAGATTTACAATCTGCCCATCTACATTTGGGAGAAATATCCGACAGTGATGAAATGGCATCAGAGTATAAGAAATGGAATTTATCCTCATCAGAAATTTTAACAATTTTGAGAAATGGAGAGGCGATTAACTCTCATGATTTTTCATATTTGTATTATGTTTTGCCCTGTGAAATGAGAGGATCAGCTATGATTGATAGTAGTATGTATTCATTCAAAATAAATGCTGGATCATATTTTATCCTTTCAAATGCTGATACATCGTAT
The DNA here is from genome assembly GCF_003419895.1 of Chitinophaga silvatica. Classification (GTDB taxonomy): domain Bacteria; phylum Bacteroidota; class Bacteroidia; order Chitinophagales; family Chitinophagaceae; genus Chitinophaga; species Chitinophaga silvatica. The sequence goes on from NZ_QPMM01000013.1 coordinate 153,989, forward strand.
TATTTTGGATGTAGCAATATAAAATGTAAGAAATATTTTCTGATGACAGGAGGATCTCCTGTCAGAGATCTTGGGCAGTAATTATTATCTATAAATAGCTGAAATTATCCATTCCCATCAGCCCATCGAACTAATCGGCCAGCTTGTTTGTAGTATAAGGAACCTTAATCTTCGTTTATGCTTCCCTGGCTACTGGAAACACTGCGCAAGTACCCCGAAATAGCAATAATGCTTACTCTACTGTTAGGATTTGCCGTAGGAAAAATTCGTATTAAAGGCTTTACGCTAGGTACAGTAACCGGAGTATTACTGGTTGGTATTCTGATAGGTAGCTGGCATATCGATATTCCTAGTCAAACCAAATCTGTTTTCTTTCTTTTCTTCCTTTTCTGTACGGGATATGGAATTGGCCCCCAGTTTTTTGCCGGACTTAAAAAAGATGGCTTACCAATCGCATTATTTTCCTTTATAGTATGCTGCAGCAGTTTGCTCCTGTGCTGGGGAATTGCTTCATTACTTCATTTCGAAACCGGCACTGCTGCCGGATTCATGTCGGGCTCCAATACCTGTTCTGCCATTATCGGGGTTGCATCTAATACGATAAATGAACTAAACATAAGCGATGACCAGAAAAATACGTTTATAAATCAGATTCCCGTTGCTTATGCGGTGACTTATATTTTCGGTACTGCCGGTACCAGTTGGTTCCTCTCCGTTATAGGCCCCTGGTTTATGTCGGGCAGCCGCCAGAAACTAATTGAGGAAACAAAAGAACTGGAAGCTAAAGTTAGCGGCCCTGCTGAAGAAGAAGAAGAAAATATTAAGAACGCCTACGACCATGTTGCATTCAGAGCCTACCTCGTAAACGCAGACCTTACTGGCAGCGAAGGAAAATCAATAGGCCAGATAGAACAATTGTTTCAAGACAAAAAAAGAATACTCTATATACTGCGGGTCAGACGGGAAGGAAAGGTTACAGAAGCAAGCCAGGACTTTATCGTAAAACCAGGCGATATCATTGCCATAGGTGGACAAAGAGCTGCTGCTATTGCCTCCGGATCTTTATTGGGGAAAGAAGTAGCCGATTCAGAACTGCTGAATTTTCCGGTGCAAACAGTTACTGTAATTATTTCCAACAGGGCTGCCTGGAACAGGTCTTTAAGAAACTTTCTGAAGCACCCCGAATTTCACGGAGTTAGTATGCGAAAATTAACCAGGGCAGGGGTGGAAATACCGCTTAATGCCGGTACTATCTTGCGTAAAGGTGATATGATTGAATTAGTAGGCATTCAGGTAGAATTGGAAAAAGCGATCAATGTCCTGGGCTTTAAGGAAAGGGGTGGTGTAGAAACAGATATAATTTACCTGGCTTTAGGTATTGTTTTAGGTACTTTATTTGGAAGTTTAAGCGTCCATGTAGGTAATGTGCCAGTAGAACTTAGTACGAGTGGGGGATCGCTGATTGCCGGTCTGTTTTTTGGCTGGTTACGTGGTGCCTATCCGCGTTTTGGATATATTCCTCCAGCCTCCCAATGGGTACTTACTAAGTTAGGATTGCACATATTTATTGCAATTGTTGGATTAACTGCCAGCGAAGGTTTTCTGACTGGTCTGAAAACAGAAGGACTTACCCTGTTTCTTGCAGGTGTAGTGTTGAGCCTTTCGCCAATGGTATTGGCTCTTTTTCTTTCTAAATATGTATTTAAATTCCATCCGGCAATTGGGCTGGGAGCTTGTGCAGGAGCGCACGACGAGTCGGCTCCCTTATTAGCAGTGCAAGATGCTATAAATAGTAAAGTGCCGGCATTAGGTTATACCGTAGCATATGCCGTTGCCAATATCACATTAACTACTTCAGGTGTTATTATCGTTTTGTTGATGCATCATGGTTAGTATTCCACTCATTATTTTTATTCCTTTAAAAACTAATACAGTGGCTTGTTTTTCGTTTGATGAATAAATTTATTTTAACTTTTTTAACATTTATTTTGTTTTTGTTTAGGAAAGCATATAGCTTTGCGACCCATTAGTCTATAGGATTAATAGAGTAGATAAAAACGGAACAATAATAATAGCTTATGGAAAAAATGACCCAACCATTTTCAATGATTAACAGTTGTTGTTGCTGCGTATAACAGCCACAGTTTATTGACCGTAGTATAGTTAGCTGTACCTGGCTGACTATTGTGTAGTTGCTGTTTCCTGAACTCCATCTGTAACCGGTTTCAATTCAAATGGGAGTAAAAGCAATATGGGCTTGTTTAAAACAGGCTTGGATTCGTATACCCTAAAAAATGCATTTCGATATCACATTCAACAAACAATTATGTTACAACGACTAATCATCTTGTTTTGGCTATTCGGCCCACTGGCTGTATTGGCCCAATCACGCACGGTGACAGGAACCATCTATTCTGCCAAAGATCAATCCCCTCTTCCTGGCGCTACTGTAGTAGTAAAAGGTACCACAAACGGAACTGTTAGTGGTCCTGATGGTGCTTTTAAATTAGCAATCAACGACCCTGCTGCCACCACTTTAGTAATAAGCTTTATTGGCATGGTGCCGCAGGAAGTACCTATCAGTACTGTACCTTTAAATATCTCTTTACAATCTACAGGAAAAGATATTGACGAAGTAGTGGTGATTGCATATGGTACTGCAAAGAAAAGTACCATCACCGGTTCTGTAGCCCAGATCAAGGGCGATGAACTGGTGAACCGCCAGGTTTCAAGCGTCTCTAAAGCCCTGCAGGGCCTGGCCGCCGGCGTACAAAGTACTTCGGTAAGCGGACAACCCGGTACTGATGCCACTATCCGTATCCGTGGTATTGGTTCTATCAATGCTTCTTCAGATCCGTTATATGTGGTAGACGGGGTGCCTTATGGTGGTAGCCTGAATGCCATCAGTCCTTCCGATATCGAATCTATCAGTGTACTGAAAGATGCTGCTTCCAGTGCATTATATGGTTCCAGAGGTGCAAATGGTGTGATCATCATCACCACCAAAAGAGGAAAGAAAATTGGTAATGTTATAGACGTTCGCGTTAGCCAGGGCTTCTCTAAAAGAGCTGTAAAAGACTACGATAGAGTAAATACTGATCAGTACTTCGAACTATACTGGGAAGCGATTCGTAATGCAGGTTTAACCAATGGCCTTTCTCCTGCAACCGCTGCATCACAGGCCAGCAGCAGCCTTGTAAGACGTCTTGGAATTAACCCTTACGGCAGCGCATTTCCACAACCAGTAGGTACTGATGGTAAATTGGTTTCTGGCGCCAAAACATTGTGGGATAATAATTGGGACGATGCAATGCAACGTACGGGCCATCGTACGGAAGCCAATTTAAATGTTAGTGGTGCAAGCGATAAGTCAAGATATTTCATCTCTGGTGGTTACCTGAATGATCAGGGTATTTACCTCGCTTCTGGTTTTAAACGCTATAATATGCGTAGTAATATCGACCTGGATGCTAAACGCTGGCTGAAAATCGGAATGGGCCTCAGTGGAGCACATAGCGAACAGGAAGCCCCTCCGTCTGAAGATAGCCGTAGCGATAACTATGTTAACTACGGTCGCCTGATGTCGAGCTTCTATCCGATTTATCAGCGGAATCCAGACGGTAGCTACGTTCTTGATATCAACGGTAATAAAGTCTTTGATTTCGGTAGCTATCGCCCTAGCTCTCAAAACCCAAATACAAACCTAGTCGCAACTTCTGCAATTGATAAACATAACGTATCGCGGGATGATGTATCTGCCAGAGTATATGGTGATGCAACTATCTGGAAAGGACTGAAGTTTAAATCGAGCTACAATGCCGATTATACTTACCGCCAGACCCTCGATTATACCAACCCTACATTGGGCTTCGATGCTGAAGTGGGCGGTACAATTGAAAGACAGCATATCAGAACTTTTAGCTGGACTTTCAACAATATCTTTACTTACGAAGAAACATTCAATAATAAGCATCATATCAATTTACTGGCCGGACAGGAAGCATATAAATTCAAAAATACATTTACTGATGGAGAGAAATCCGGCTTCTCATTAATGGGCCTGGATCAATTTTCTGATGCTTCCCTGATCAAAGATTTACAAGGTTATACAGATACCTATTCACTTTCCAGCTACCTGGGTAGAGCGGAGTACGATTATGAAGGCAAATACTTTGCATCTGCTTCCTTACGTCGCGACGGATCTTCCCGCTTTGCGCCAGATCACCGCTGGGGTACTTTCTGGTCGCTTGGTGCTTCCTGGAAACTCACACAGGAAAACTGGCTGAAAAACAGCGATTGGCTCAATTTATTGACCCTCCGTGCCAGTTATGGTGCCCAGGGTAACGATAATCTTGGTGTGAATGCCTATTACAATTATTATCCATTGCTGAACGTAAACAGCAACCTGGGAGAAGGTGGAACTTACAGACGTTACCTCTACAATCCTAACCTGAAATGGGAAACAAACCTCAACCTTAATGTGGGTGTTGACTGGGGAATGTTTGAAAACCGTTTTGGTGGTACAGTAGAGTTCTTTGTACGCAAATCTAAAGACCTGCTCTACAGTAAGCCATTAGCTCCTTCCATCGGTTATGCATCCATCGATCAGAACATTGGTGCCCTAAGAAATACAGGTGTTGACGTTACCTTACATGGTGTACCGGTACGTAATTCCAATTTCAGTTGGGTGATTGATCTGAATATGACTCATTATGTTAATAAGATTACTGAACTGCCACAGAAGGAAATTATCAGCGGAACCAAGAAACTGGAAGTAGGTAAATCTATTTATGATTTCTGGCTTCGTCAATGGGCGGGTATTAATCCGGATAATGGATTGCCTTTATGGTATATTACCAATCCAGACGGCAGCAGAGGTACTACAAGCACCTATAGTTCTGCTACGCAATATTATAGCGGATCTTCATTGCCAGATCTCTATGGTGGTATTACCAATACCTTTAACTACAAGAATTTTTCATTGTCTTTCCTCCTTGTATATAGTCTGGGCGGCAAAGTCCTGGATCAGGATATGTTATTCCTGATGGGTACCGGTACTTCCGCTGGTCGCCCTTTCTCCACAGAAATGCTGGATCGTTGGACACCGGAAAACAAAAATGCAAATGTGCCTAAAATGACTACTATTCAAACCAACTGGACATCAGTATCCGATCGTTTTCTCTACGATGCTACTTATGCCCGTCTTAAAAGTTTGAATCTTACCTACAATCTTCCAAAAACATTGATGGAAAGAGCACATTTAAATAATATTCAGGTATACCTGCAAGGTGAAAACCTCTTTACATTCTATGCCCACAAGGGTATGGACCCTGAACAAACAGTTGGAGGAACAACCTATTACCGCTATCCGGCTGTGAAATCAATTTCTGCTGGTATTAATCTGAGCTTCTAAAAATTACAAACATGAAAAATCACTTTTTTCTGGCAATAATAGTAGTGGTAGCACTGGTAGCCTGCAACAAGAGCTTCCTGGATACCAAACCTACGAATGCAATTCCCGACGATCAGGTTTTTAATTCTGCCGATAATATTGAAACCGTAATTAACGGTACCTGGTCCTATATGTTTGAGGAGTTCTTTACCTATGCAGTGCCTGGCTACAAGTCTATAGACCTGACCAGCGACGCAATGGGTAGCGATATAGCTGTTACCCAGTCATACGGTTTAAGAGATGCCTACGCATTTACAGAAATGGTGGATAATACCAAAAATCGTGTTAACGCTTTCTGGACTATTCTCTATAAAGTAATTGATAACTGTAATAATATTATAGCTAAGGTAGATAATGCTACTGGTGATGCCGGCAAAAAGCAACGTCTGAAAGGCCAGGCATACGCGCTTAGAGCTAATTGCTACCTGAGGCTCGCTTCTCTTTATCAGTTTAATCAAACTGGCTCCGAAAAGGCAGTTCCTATTTACACAGAACCTTCTGGTCCTGCTTCTGAAGGTAAACCAAGAGCTACTGTTGCCGAGGTATATGCCCAGGTAATTGCAGATCTGAAATTAGCTATTCCTCTGTTACAGAATTATCAGAGAAATCCAACTCAGAAGTGGAAGATAGATGCAAATGTAGCAAATGGATTATTGGCCAGAGCCTACTTATATAACCGCCAGTGGTCCGATGCCATTACAGCGGCTGTAGCGGCTCGCCAGGGGTATACCCTGATGTCGGGCGATGATTACAACAAAGGATTCAATGATTTGAATAATGTTGAATGGATTTGGGGGCATGGACAAACGCCAAATCAAAGTAACGCCAGCTACAATTTTCACTACCTGGATGTTTCTTCTCCTGCATCGTATTACCAAAGTTTTATGGCTGATCCGTTTTTCAAAAACTTCTTTGATAGCAGTGATGTGCGCTTTAAACTGTTCGATTGGGATACTTTACCAGACCAGGAAGGATATCTGCGATATAAGAAGTTCAGATTCCGCGATCCTAGTGCTTTAATCGGAGATCTTGTACTGATGCGTGCCGCTGAAATGTATCTGATAGAAGCAGAAGCATATGCACAGTTAGGAAATCCTGGTAAAAGTGCCGCCGCACTAAATGCATTACGTGATGCAAGAAGTGCTACACATTATCAGGGTGCCGGTTCCTTGATGGATACCATCCTGATAGAACGTCGTAAAGAATTATGGGGAGAAGGTTTCGCTATTTCGGATATCATTCGTACGGGCGGTACCGTAGTCAGAAAACCATTCCTTGCATATAACGGAGAAGATAGTATTATCAGCGTACCCAGGGGAAATGGTACTTTTGTAGAAGTAGCTGCCCAGGGGCATCTGACGCTCAGACAACCAGATGGAAATCCTTTTACGCCTTATAGTAAATATTATCTGTTTGCAATTCCGATATCAGAAGTTCAGAATAATCCTAACCTAAACAAATAAGCATGGAAAGGGTGGCGCTAATGTGCCACCCTTCTTATTTTTTGATGTTTATTTCAGTTGTATCTGACGGTTAATAACGTTTTTCGAAGTGGTTTTTTAATGTAGCAAATAGTGTTTCACGTTCAGTAGCCGTTGATTTGTTTGCCATAGTATAAAATAACTTAATTAAATATCCTGACAACGGAATGGCTATGAGATCTGTTTATGATATTTCAAAGGTGAAATCCGCATCCGTTGTTTGAACTGCCTGTTGAAATAGGAAACATTGTTAAAGCCGCTTTCATAGCATATTTGAGCAATCCCGGAATTGGATGATCTCAATAATTCACAGGCATAACTGATCCGCAGATCATTCACAAATTCAGAAAGATTTTTCCTTGTATGTTTCTTAAAATATCTGCAAAAAGCAGCAGGAGATAAATGGGCTATTTCGGCAACATCCTCTAATAATACATCCTGCCGGAAATTGTCGAGCAGGTAGTGATATACTTTATTCATTCTTTCTGTGTATTTGAAAATATTAACGGAAGAATGATGTTCTGTAGATAATACTTCAAATTCATCTGAACGTGAAAGTGTATTCAGGATACTAAGCAGGCAGGCAGCACCTTCCACTTCGTCTGCATGTACCATTTCCTGAAGTTTTTTTGCTACTTGCTCTCTTGTATTTCCATTAAACGAAAGGCCATAACGGGAGCGGTCAAACAATAACTTAATCCATCTGAATTGCGGAATGTTGAATAGCTCCGGGCCCAGACAGTCTTCCCGAAATTGTAATACGATTTGATGAACCTCCCTGTTGCCGGGTAAATGTTTGTTATAAAAGGTATGAGGAAGATTAGGGCCAAAAAAGCAAAGATCATTAGGATAGAAATTGGCAATTGAATTACCTACATATCTCTCCCCATTACTTTTCATCACAAAAATTAGCTCATATTCGGGATGAATATGTAATGGAAAATCATTGTAGGGAAATTGTTCTTCCTTGACAATAAACAACTTATCACCTGTGATGATTTTTTCAACAAATAGCTTCATTATATCAATATTGTACAAAATCTTGGCAATTGCCTGCAAGTATTATGGTGCTTTTACCTATACTTTTGGCCTAAAATAACATTTTTCTGACCTAATTGATAGCTGATATGCGCCGATTCCCATTTCCTGTGCTTTTGATCCTTTTAGTATATGCTCCTAAAAAACTATCGGCACAGGAACATGCTAAATATCCTGTTACCCGTGTACCTCTGCAAAAAGTTAGAGTTGATGATCCCTTTTGGTCGCCCAACCTTAAGAAATGGGCTGATATAACGGTAACGGATGTATTAAATAAGTTTCAGGGAGATTATATCCCAGACAGGGATGATCTGATAGCAGAAAAAAACGCTACTGGCCGCACCCGCGATGCATTTCAGAATTTTGATCTGGTTGCTCAGGGAAAGAAGAATTCAGGGGGAAGCGATGGCCCTCCCTGGTATGACGGACTTATTTATGAAACAATCAGTGGTGCATCCGATCTGTTGATTACCCATCCGTCACCTTCTCTCGAAAAAAGATTAGATAGCTGTATCAGAAGGATCGCGGCTGCCCAGGATGCCGATCCGGATGGTTATATCAATACCTGGACAACCCTCAATCACAACAATCAGCGCTGGGGCACCAACGGAGGTAACGATCGTTGGCAACACGATGTATACAATGCAGGAATGCTGGTGGAAGCCGGAGTACATCATTACAATGCCACTGGCAAGGTGAATCTCTTGTCTGTGGCAGTTAAAATGGCTAATTATATGTGCAGGGTAATGGGCCCGGCTCCCAAATATAATATTATGCCTGCTCATGCCGGCCCTGAGGAAGCTTTTCTGGAGCTTTATCAATTATTCCATACCCAGCCTGCATTAAAGAAGAAATTAAATATTCATGTTTCGGAAGATGATTATTTTTTATTGTCGAAATACTGGATTGAAATGCGCGGCCATTACGCCGATGCTGATGGCTCAAGACTTCGTACTTCCTTCGGAAGCTATAACCAGGACCATTTACCGGTGTTTCAGCAAAAAACGATTGAAGGCCATGCTGTGCGTGCAACTTTACTCGGAACTGCAATTGCTGCTACCGCAGGCTTAAATAGTAACAGTAATTACATTCAAACTGCAGATAATTATTGGAATAATATGATTGGCCAGCGTTTATTCATAACCGGTGGACAAGGTGCCATTGCCAACGATGAAAAGTTTGGAGATGATTATTTTCTTCCCGAATCTGCGTATCTCGAAACCTGTGCTGCCGTTGGGGCCGGATTCTTTAGTGAGCGTATGTTTGAGTTGAAAGCGACGGGTAAATATATCGATGAATTTGAACGGGTACTTTATAACAATATCCTCTCCGGTATTTCTATTGATGGCAGGCATTATAATTATGAAAATCCCTTGATCTCAATTAATAATCAGCGCTGGTCATGGCATAGTTGCCCTTGTTGTCCACCTATGTTCTTAAAAATGATGGGGGCTTTACCTTCATTCATATATGCCACAGATTCTACCGGTTTATATGTCAATCTATTTATCGGAAGTACAGCTACCACTAAAATTGGAAATACTCAGGTAGCTATAAAGCAGCAAACAGCTGGTCCATGGACGGGCAAAACGAAAATTACTTTATCTACCCAAAATCCTTCCGTATTCAATCTTCGCATTAGAATTCCCGGATGGGCCAATGGAAAGGAGAATCCTTTCGATCTATATCAATCTAAAACAACAGACAGTGTAAGTTTATTGGTTAATGGTCATAAAACCGCTATAAATCTTGTTAATGGCTATGCAGCAATTAACAGAAAATGGAAAACCGGAGATCAGATCGAGTTGATTTTTTCTGTAAAACCAAGATTGGTATATCCTTCTGCAGCTATTAAAACATTGGAAGGAAAGGCTGCAATTGCAGCAGGTCCATTGGTCTATGCAATTGAAGATCGGGATGAATTGGAACATCCTGAGCTCAATAGTAATCCTGATTTTAATGTAGAAGCTGTCAATTCAGCATTGGGGGAAATAAATATTATTAAATCTACTTTCAAGGTGAATGGAATAGCTAAAACCCTTACCGCTATTCCTTTTTATTCAATAGGTAATAGAGGAAAAGCAAATCACACAGTTTGGTTTTCAGTACCCCATAACAACAATATTACTGTAGAAGCCAATAATGTACTAAATACAATCACCCCACATCTCTATGGTTCCAATATCGAGGATGTAAATCATGAAATTTACGGCGGTTTCTATGAGCAAAGGATTTTTGGAGAGAGCTTTGAAGAACCGGCAGTAGGTGTGAATTTCAGGGATTGGAAACGTTATACCGGATTCTGGACATCAAATGGAAGTGAAGTGGATGGAATAGCTATCAGGCCAGGCAGAAATACTACTCGTATTATGGGGCCAAAGAAAATTCGTATTGGGGTTGAACCAGACGAAAGTGCAAAATTGATTTATTCACCACTAATATTAAATAATGGTACTGTTTCAGTAGAACTTAAGTTTTCTGGCAATGGTAATGGAAATGGAGGATTATTACTGGGAGTGAAGAAGGCCGGGGCTGGTGCCGATAATTTTATTGGGTATGAAATTAGCCTCGCCCGTGACGGAAAGAAAATAGTTTTAGGATATCACAACAATAACTTTAGGCTTTTAAAAGAAGTACCTGTATCAGTTAATCCTGAAAGCTGGAACCAATTATCCGTCACCGTGCAAAATGAAAATTTGAATATTACACTTAATAATTCAGCAGAGTCGGTTCTGACTTGGAAAACAGATGATATTACAACTTTAAACGGTAACATCGGTATTCGTACCTGGCAATCGGATATCGATTTCCGTAAAGCTCAAATCAATAACAAGTATATCCCGCTTACCGTTCCGGAGCAACAGATGGTAAGCTATAATTGGGATGCTGTTGTTGGCCAGGATGTAAAGGCTTCTTTTGCAATTGATAGTGCAGAGGCTATGAATGGAAAGCAATCACAGATCATAGAATTTATTGCAGGTAAAGGTCGCGCTGGTATTGCCAATCGCGGGCTGAATCGCTGGGGTATTGCGGTACAGGAATATCATGAATTGCAAGGAAGTTTATGGATGAATTATAATTCATTGAAAGGCCCGGTTACTGTTGCTTTAGAGAGTAATGATGGAGCTATTACCTATGCAACCCGAGAGCTTAAGCCAGGAAAGAAGGGTTGGCAGAAGTACAGTTTTACATTTCAACCTACCAAAACAGATAACAATGCAAGATTTGTCATCTACCTGAATGGAAAAGGAAAATGCAGGATAGATCAGGTAAGATTGGCAAGTACTGCCAGCAACACATTTCATGGGTTGCCAGTGCGTAAAGACATTGGAGAAGCTATTCAACAGGAAGGTGTTAAGTTTCTGCGTTATGCTGGTACTATGGTTAATGCCCCGGAGTATAAATTCAGCAAAATGTTAGGGCCTGTAGATCAAAGACCTCCATATGCCGGACATTGGAATAAATATAGTACCAATGGTTTCGGAATCGAGGAGTTCCTGCAATACTGTGAAGCGGCTGAGATAGTTCCGGTTTTTACGATAAATATTGAGGAAAGCCCTGAAGATGTAGCTTATATGATCGAATACCTGAATGGTAATAGTCAATCAGCAGGAGGGAAGCAGCGAATGCTTAATGGTCATGCAGCTCCATATCAAGTTAAAAATATTGAAATTGGTAATGAAGAAGTGATTTTTGAGGGAGATGATGATCAGTTATACCAGCATTATATTGATAGATTTTTGTTGCTGGAAGAAAGTATTCATAGAAAAGATCCTGAAATTCAGTTGGTCAATGCTGCCTGGTGGAGACCCGGCTCACCTAATATGGAGCGCGTATTTAAAGCATTAAATGGCAAGGCGGCATACTGGGATTTGCATGTGGATGCAGACCAGGCCGATAGTGGAAATAGAACCTATAAAATACTTAAAGAGATGCAGGATGCATTCCATAGTTGGGATCAGAGAACTACTATGAAAGTAGCAGTTTTCGAAGAAAATGGGGGGCTACATAATCTGCAGAGGGCATTAGGGCATGCAACAAACCTGAATGCTATCAGAAAGATGGGTGATTTTGTGTTGACATCCACTCCGGCAAACGGGCTCCAGGCCGACGGCCAGAACGATAATAGCTGGGATCAGGGCCAGATTTTCTTTACTCCTGATAAAGTGTGGGGCCAGCCTCCGTTTTACGCTCAACAGATGGCGGCATCAGCGCATCAGCCTCTCCTGGTAAAGTCTGCAGTCAACGGTTCTCTGGATGTAACAGCCACCCGCAGCGAGGATGGGAATAAATTAGTACTTCACGTAGTGAATACAGCTAAGACAAGTAAAACATCAGAATTGGTAATACAGCAATTCATGAATCGCTTACCAACGGTTACTGTATATACATTAAAGGGTCAGCTGGCGGATGAAAATACAGTTGATCATCCTGAGAAAATAAAAGTACAGACCCGCGAACTTAAAGTGTCTGCAGATGAGAAATTAGAATTTACCTTTGAGCCTTATTCCTATACTATCCTGGAATTTAGTAGATAAATGGAATAACTCGTTTGGTATGCTTCATATAGTCTTCGTATTCGGTATTGAATTGTGAAAGCAATACTTTTTCTTCTACTTGCATCCGGTAAATGAATACTAGCAGTACCGGAACAAAGGCTACAATCAATGAATACCAGTTATTTATTGATAAGCCATAGCCAAAGAAAGAAAGCAAAGAACCAGCATAAGATGGGTGACGCAGATATTTGTAGAGCCCATCTTTTTTTATCAGATGCCCTTCCCGTATTGTTACCATTACAGTAAAAAGCCTTCCTAATTGAGATATCGCTGTAAAGCGTATTATAATTCCTATAACCACTAAGATCAACCCTGTATAATTGATAAAAACGCTGGGATAGATCAATGCATGTGTGAATGTAGCCACTGGCCATGCGGCAGCGGTACTGGCAATAATAACAAACCAGAGAAGGCCAAGGCTGCCTTTGTCTTGTTGCTTTTTGTCGGTATCACTTCCTCTCAATAATCGGTTGAGTAATATTTCAGAAAGTAACCAGCCAATGTAAATGGTATAAAATAGATACCCATTTTGGGCGAAAAAATTTGAAGACATAATTGTAAGTTAAACATGGGTTATATACTCAATATATGCAATATTTATGACACACTCAAAATGTCGTATTTTAGCAGTATAATTAAATGTTGATGCAATGGAAAACCTGCAAACTTTATTACAATCTGATACACCAGTGTTGGTCGACTGTTTTGCTACCTGGTGTGGTCCTTGTAAGATGGTTCCTCCAATTTTGAGGGAAATAAAAGATAAAATGGGGGATAGTTTAAGAATTGTTCAGATAGATATTGATAAAAACCAGCAATTGGCTTCCCAGTGGCAAATTAGTAGTGTGCCAACATTAATGCTTTTCAAGGAAGGAAAGTTGTTATGGAGACAAAGTGGTGTTGTTCCTGCTCATCAATTAATTCCATTGATAAAAGAGAAAATTTAGGGAAGTAATCCTTTAGAATTAAAGTAAATCTGGATAAATAAACCCAGATCTAATAAGCCTGTTATCATTTTTTATGCGCATTAAGAAAGCTATCCTTGTATCATTTAATGGAAAATCAAACGCGGGAGGGGTGGAGAGAGTCGTCTATTATCTTGACGATTATTTTCGCAGTCGTGGTATTACTACAAAAATCATTACGGCCGACCTGCTAATCAACCGCACACTTTTCGGGCGTTTGTTGCCACTGCTTTTCAGGCACCGGCATTTCAAAAAGCGGGAAATGATTTATATGTCACGCTATGCCAGCGCTTACTTATGGTGGGCCAGGCGTTCCAATCAATTGGTTATTACCCAGGGAGAATCATCGGCATATTATCCGGTAGATATAATGTTTTTGCATGGATGTAATCATGCCATGGAACTGGCTCAGGGGCATAAAAGAGATACGTTAAGCAGAAATGCCAAACTACAGCAAAAAGGCTGTGAAAATGCCAAACAAATCATCTCAGTTTCCAGACTGATAAAGTCGGAAATCATTCATTGGTTTAATACGCCAGCTGATAAAACAGATGTACTGTTCAATTGCGTAGATACCAGTATTTTTTATCCCCATCCCCGGACAAATACACCCGAACGAACATTGATGTTTGTAGGGCGCCCTGTTCCCGAAAAAGGCTTTGCTATTCTTCAGCAGATTGCCCGCACGATGGAGCAACATACAGGTTGGAGGTTACTCGTGGTTACCAATAAACCACTGGAAGTTGATTACTTCGAAGGATGTACGAAAGTAACTGCGATATCCGGACTTACAATCGATAATATCTCCCGGGAGGCTTATGCAAAAGCTGATATGCTGATCGTACCTTCTGTTTACGAAGGATTTGAGATGGTAACGCTGGAAGCCCTTTCCTCAGGTATACCTGTAATCGGAAATGAGGTAGGCGGAGTAAAAGAATTAACAGAACAGAATTTCCCCGCAGTTTTTCGCCTGCCACAAATAGCTGCTGATTCTCCAGCGCTTTTACAATATTTCGATTCTGTATTAGAGAAGTTTCAGGCAGCGATGACGCCTCAGGAATTGCATGAACTGGTGAAGGAAAGATTCGGTGTAGCTACTTATTTCAATCAGCTGGATGAGTTATTGCTGAAAAAGAGAGTAGACGAATAAAGGGTTGTATTTTTTGACTTGTATGCTATTAGGTTAAAAGAAATAAGCTTTGATTATGATTGATGAATTTCTTCTACTGTAGCTATTTAGACAAGAGGAACGAGCCCCGATTTTATTATCTTTATTGGATTGATAGATTTCCTTGACCGTAGACTGGGCAGGGGTAAACCCTGCCCCTACAGGATTTCAGCGAAACTATATTTTCAGCTGGTAGAAATATACCATGTTAAATGTCAATCTACTAATTTCAATTCTGTAAAGAAATAAATCTACAATATGGAAACAGTAATTCGCTGAAGCCCTGTAGGGGCGGGGCTTGCCCCCGCCCAGTCTACGGTCAAGGAAATCTATCAATCCAATAAAGACAATAAAATCAGGGTCTATTTCCTCCTGACCTAATAGCTTGAGTTTGCCCAGAATAATCTATAAAAAGAAAGTTTGTTACCAAAAAAATCTATAATTTCTTCTTATGGCAATCTTGTATAAAAAGTTTGCAAATCCCTGATCAGGTTTGCGTAGATAGGTTGTGTAAATGCGATGAAAAGATCTGCTGGAGGAGGTGGTGGGATATCTTTTCCACCCATCAGTTTTTTATCCTCATCACTTAAGGCGCGTTCATCACCTTTAAATGTTCCAAATTGATTACGCCAGGTATAGCTGCCGGGAAGTCGGTCGGTCCGTCTTAATTTTCCGGTAGCGGCATCGGTTATCTGATAATCGAGTAATCCTTTAGACACAACGGTTTTGGTAGTGATAAAGAGTGTAGCCTTTACTGTTTGAGTATAGTTGATCTCTTTACCTGTGCTGTCTTTAGTTGTTTTTACAATAATTTCCTTGGATACATCTTTTTGTAGTCGATCTACATATGTTTCACCGATTACGAAATCATAAAACCGGAGATCAATAAATTCATCGGGGCGAATATTATCCTGGTGAGCGAGGCCTTCGTCATAGAATCTGACAAAACGGTTTACGCTTCCCCGTTGCAGCTCGTTGATAAGATAGTCGCGAAACTGATTGGCGGTAAATTGATAATAGGGGGCCCGAACTTCAAGCTGACTTACCATTACATTTACAACACCGATCTGAAAGGCTTCGTCTCTGAGTTGTTCGGCATCTTTATAGTGATTAACTAATTTGAGGGTAGCTGTAAATTCGTCGTATGCGTTTCTGGCGCTTGCTTTGTCGTTTCTCCGAAGGAGGGAAACTCCGATATTATATCTGGCTTCTGCGGCGTTTTCCTGGGCTCCGGTGATAGCAGTGCTATAATCTTTAGGCTTAACCAGTTGAAGGGCAGCAGGAGAGCTGTGAATTACCTGATAGAGGTTTTGCATGGCCCTGTATTCATTGCGGACCGATTCCCATTTCAGGGTATTATTACTGCTGAGATAGGAGTTGACCCTGTTATCACTTTCCTGTTGGGCATGTTGGTAGGCCGTTGCTAACAAACGGTTGGCAGTTACATCTTTGGGTTTGCGCTGCAGCTTTTTTACAAATACTTTTACAGCTTCATCATACCGGCCTTTATTGTAGAGCTTTTCACCGGATTTACAGCTCAAAAAAAGCATTGAAATGGCAAAAACGTAAAAGAGTTGCCGGAGTCGGATCTTATTCAAGGGATATACTTTATTTGAATTGTCTTCTGAGTTCCCGATCAGCATCTCTGGATTTAATAGATTCTCTCTTATCGTGTAGTTTCTTACCTCTTCCCACACCTATTTCCAGTTTAGCTAATCCTTTATCGGAAATGAATAAACGTAAAGGAATGATGGTATAGCCTTTATCCCTTAATTTATTTTCAATTTTTCTTATTTCACGTTTGGTCAACAATAGCTTACGTTCTCTCAGGGGGTCATGATTGGAAGAGGTGCCGTGAGAATATTGAGCGATGTGCAAACTTTTTACATAAAGCTCTCCTTTGTTGAAATAGCAGAATGAATCGTTAAAACTCACTTTCCCTCCCCGAATCGATTTGATTTCGGTACCAAGCAACACCATGCCTGCAACATATTTATCTTCTATTGCGTATTCGTAATAAGCCGATCTGTTCTTTTGTTCTGCCATAATCTAGTATTGGGATTACAAATGACAAATTACGGATTTAAAAGCCAATCCAATGAAAGAGCTTCTAAATCCGTAATCAGTAAGGTTTGTAATATTAGTTTTTAAACAAGGAAAGCAATGTTGCCAGTCTTGTTTTCAGTTCTTTTCTATCCATTACGAAATCCAAAAATCCATGTTCCAGGAGGAAGTCGGCACTTTGGAATCCGGGAGGAAGGTCTTTTTTAATTGTTTCTTTAATGATTCTTGGACCTGCAAACCCAATCAATGCTCCGGGTTCTGCAATGTTAAGATCTCCCAACATTGCATAAGAGGCACTTACACCACCGGTTGTAGGATCTGTCATCAAAGAAATGTAAGGTAATTTAGCATCAGCCAGTTGCGTGAGCTTGGCGGATGTTTTTGCCATCTGCATGAGTGAGAATGCACTTTCCATCATACGGGCACCACCTGATTTTGAAATAATCATTAATGGCTTCCTATGTAAAATGCAATGGTCTATAGCTCTGGCAATCTTTTCACCTACCACAGAACCCATTGAACCACCGATAAAGTTAAAATCCATACATGCTACAACCAGATCATTCCCTAAAACTTTACCATCTGCAACCCTCATGGCATCTTTCAGGCCGGATTTTTTCTGCGCATCCTTCAACCTGTCGCCATATGGCTTAAGGTCTTTAAAGCCTAAATAATCTGTTGGGTAGATATTGGAAAATAGTTCTTCGAACTCCTTGTTATCAAATATGATATCAAAATACTCTGCAGAGTTAATGCGGTTGTGATAATTACATTTATCACAAACATAATAATGCTCCCTCAGATCCTTAACAGTAGTGGTTTTTTTACAGTTAGGACACTTATGCCACAATCCATCAGGTGCTTCTTTCTTTTCACTGGTGGTCGTAGAAATGCCTTGTTTAATTCGCTTAAACCAGCTTGACATATTTCACTATTAGATTAGAAAATAGTTGTGCAAGATACGAATTATAGAATAAAGCCAAAAACATATCGAAAAAAGCTTAAAGCATAATCCCACTAAGGTGAGGGGTAACTTTAACGTTTCTTTGCCCTCATCTATCTAAAAATACAAAAGCTACTATAGTGAAAGTAATAATATATATAAATTATATTATATTTTACCAACACTAAAGCAGCTTTTGTCTTATAATGTAGCGCCCGATTAAGCGTTTCTGTTAATACAGTTCAGGTCGCTGAACGCTTCTTCAAGTCTCTTAACAAAGGTTTCTTCACCTTTACGGAGCCAAACGCGAGGATCGTAATACTTCTTATTTGGCTTATCCGGACCTTCAGGGTTACCTAATTGTCCTTGCAGGTAATCTTTCTTTGCTTCGTAGAAATCATGAATACCTTCCCAGAATGCCCATTGCATATCTGTATCGATATTCATCTTAATTACTCCGTAACCCAGTGATTCTGCAATCTGGTGTTTTGGAGAACCACTACCACCATGGAATACATAGTATACTGGCTTAGCTTTGGTATTGAATTTTTGTTGGATATATTCCTGGCTGTTGTGCAGGATTACCGGACGTAATTCTACGTTACCTGGAGAGTAAACGCCGTGTACGTTACCAAAAGCCGCAGCTACAGTGAAACGAGGACCTACCTTAGATAAAACTTCGTAAGCATAGGCTACATCTTCCGGTTGGGTATATAATTTAGAGTTATCTACTCCGGAATTGTCTACTCCGTCTTCTTCTCCACCAGTTACGCCTAATTCGATTTCGATAGACATACCCAGTTTGTTCATTCTTTCGAAGTATTTATGCGAAATCTCAATATTTTCAGCAATTGGCTCTTCAGAAAGATCCAGCATGTGAGAGCTATACAGCGGTTGGCCATGCAGTTTGTAAAACTCTTCACCCGCAGTTAATAAACCATCGATCCATGGAAGCCATTTTTTTGCAGCATGGTCGGTGTGCAATACAACTGGAACGCCATAGTATTTAGCCACTTCGTGAACGTGCTTAGCACCGGAAATACCACCAGCTATATTGGCTTGCAGTTTATCGTTCGGCATACCTTTACCAGCAAAGAATTGTGCCCCACCATTGGAAAACTGAATAATTACCGGTGAATTCACCTTTGCCGCTGTTTCCAGTACCGCATTCACGGAGTTAGTTCCTACAACGTTTACTGCAGGCATTGCAAACCCGTTGTCTTTGGCATCGTTATACAGCGCATCCAGCTCTTCGCCGAATAATACGCCAGCTCTGTATTTTCCCATACTCAAAAATGTGTTTTAATTTTTTAGGAGAGCAAATATAAGGAGTTAAAAAGAAGATTTATAGCGAAATGTAAGTCCTTATCTATTAAATCTATTGGAAGAATAACGTATTTTACCCCTATCAACATCTACCCGCATGAAAGTTTTTATAACAACCCTCCTTTGTTGCCTGGTCATTTCCTCATTTGCTTCCATTGATCGGACCACCAACGATTCTGCCCAATTCTTTACCTCTTTTGATGGCACTAAAATCCACTATACAGTCAAAGGATCAGGTAATCCAATCCTCCTGGTACACGGGTTTATCGTTGATGAAAGTTCCTGGCACAAGGCGCCTTTGTACGATTCCCTGTTGAAAAATGGATTTCAGGTAATTACCCTCGATTTGCGTGGCAATGGCCTCTCGGATCACCCACATGATAGCCTGGCTTATCTCAATGATGCTGAAGCTAAAGACATTATGGGGCTTGTTACCTATCTCAACTTACCAACTTACCGGGTAGTTGGCTATTCCAGAGGGTCTATCATTGTAGCCCGCCTCCTGGTACTGGATACTCGTGTAAGAAGCGCAGTAATGGGGGGTATGGGAATCGCTTTTACCAATCCTTTATGGCCAAGACGACTCCAATTCTACGATGCATTATCCGATAAATCGGTTCCCGAACTGGCTGAAATGGTAAAATATGTAAAGAAATCAGGATTAGATCAACGTGCCCTCGCCCTTATGCAATTTGGGCAACCCAGTACTTCTCCTGAAGAATTAAGCAAAGTAACAAAACCGGTTCTGGTGTTAGGTGGCGATAAAGATCCTGATAATGATACAGGTGGTTCCCTGGCCGCATTAATGCCGGTAGGCATGCATGGAACTGTTCCGGGTGATCACAATAGCGTTGTAAAAAGCAAACCGTTTGCAGACTGGGTCCTGCATTTCCTGCAGGAACACTAATATTTAGGTATGCAATAACTTATTAAAATATTCCGGCGCATATAATAACCTGCTTCCATACCAGGAAAACATTTCCCCGTCTACCAGTTTAATATTGGCTTCCGGTAACATTTCCTGCAATGCTAAAACATGCTTTTCCTTAAATGGATAGGGTTCGGACGACAATAAAATCCACTGATCTGGAACTTTCTTCAACTCTTCCAGTGAAATTTCGGGATATCGGGCAAGATTTTTAAACAGATTTGAAATGCCACATTTTTCAAGCATATAATTGATAAATGTATCTCCTCCTGCTACCATCCAGGGTTCCCGCCAGATAAAGTAGCTGGCATTTATTATTTTGTCTGATGGTTGAAGTTGGGCAAATGCCTGCTGAATATTTACAAGTAATTCCTGAGCAACTGCCCAACGATCTGTAATGGTGCCTATGCCATCTATCATGGCATAGGCATCTTCCAGGGTATGTATATCGCTTACCCAAACCGGGCAGATACTCATTAATGCTTCAATATCGCTTTGCAGATTTTCTTCTTTATTGGCGATAATTAAATCGGGGGATAGTTGCTTTACAATATCTATATGTACCTGTTTAGTGCCACCCACTCTTTGTTTGCTGTGAAACCACGTCGACGGATGTACGCAAAATTTGGTAATTCCGACAACTTCATCTTCTAGCCCCAAACTAGATAGTAATTCGGTCTGGGATGGTACCAGCGACACAATTCGTTTTGGTGCTTCTGGTATCTCAACTTCTCTGTTTAACTGGTCTCTGAAAATCATATTATCTTCCTAATGCCTGAATAATATCGTATTTGGTTACGATATGGTGATTACCGCTATCATCTCTGGTTAGCACTGCGCCATTTTCTCTGTTGATATACCCGGTAAGCTTTTCTATTGGTGTATCCTGGCCAACGAGTGGGAATGGGTTTTGCATCACCGTCCGTACAGCTGCATCTTTTAAATGGGTATCATCTATCAGTTTATTGAACAATCCATTTTCCGAAACAGCGCCAATTATTTCACCCTCAGCAATTACAGGAATATGTTCTATATCAAATTTCTTCATTTTAGCAATTGCTGTACTTACTTTCTCGTCTGCTCCAATAGTGACTAAAGGTTGATTTTTGCGACTATTGATTACATCCTTTACAGTTTTTACATCCAGGAAGCCGCGTTCCATCATCCATTGGTCATTATATACTTTCGCAACATACCGGCTGCCATGATCATGGAAAATAACCACAACCACATCGGTAGGTTTTAGCTGTTCCTTCAGTTGTAATAGTCCGGCAATCGCTGATCCGGCAGAATAACCAACGAAAATTCCTTCTTCCTTGGTGATTCTTCTGGCCATTACGGCCGCATCTTTATCTGTTACTTTTTCGAATGCATCAATAACCGACATATCATAGTTCTGAGGTACAAAGTCTTCTCCAATACCTTCCGTGATATAGGGATATACTTCATTCATATCGATGATGCCGGTATCGAAATATTTTTTCAGAAGGGAGCCATAGCTGTCAATAGCCCAAACCTTGATAGCAGGATTTTTTTCTTTCAGGTATTTACCGGTTCCGGTAACGGTACCGCCAGTACCTGTAGCCACTACAAGATGGGTGATCTTGCCTTCTGTTTGTTCCCAGATCTCGGGGCCGGTTTGTTCGTAATGCGCATCCCTGTTGGCCAAATTATCGTACTGGTTCACGTAAAAGGAATTAGGCACTTCGGTAGCCAGTCGTTTCGATACCGAGTAATAGGAGCGGGGATCTTCAGGTTCTACGTTTGTTGGACATACAATTACTTCGGCACCCACAGCTTTGAGGATGTCTACTTTTTCTTTAGACTGTTTGTCTGTAGTAGTAAAGATACATTTGTAGCCTCTCACAATGGCGGTGAGGGCAAGCCCCATACCTGTATTACCCGACGTACCTTCAATAATGGTACCTCCGGGTTTGAGCAACCCTTTTTGCTCAGCTACATCAATCATTTTTACGGCCATCCTGTCTTTAATGGAGTTGCCTGGGTTAAAAAATTCAACTTTTGCTAGCACGGTGCAGGGTAATGAAGCAGTAACCTTGTGCAATTTCACCATTGGGGTATGGCCTATTGTTTCCAGAATGTTATCACAATATTTCATATATATGAGGTTGTACTTTTACGAATGTAAGGGTTTCCGTGTTTCTCGCAAAGCGGCAAAGAAGCAAAGACGCAAAGGAAATTAATGATTATTTTAAAGGCTTCAGTCTGGTTTATAGCCTTATAGTTATCAATTAAAGGTTCCCTAAAAATATTCGCTATGATCCTAAATTTCCTTTGCGTCTTTGCTTCTTTGCCGCTTTGCGAGCAATATTTACCATTATATTTGCCAACAGATGAGTGAAAGAATATTTATAACCGGGATTGGTACAGGGGTCGGAAAGACCATCACCTCAGCCTGTGTTACAGAAGCCCTGCAGGCCGATTACTGGAAACCAATTCAAACCGGCCTGATGGAAGGCACAGATACTGATACCGTTCATGCTTTATTGTCTAATGATGTGTCAGTTTGTCATCCTGAAGCCTGGAAACTGGAAGCACCAGCATCCCCGCATCTGGCTGCGAGACTGGAAAATAAAACTATTAATCCTGATGCAATTATAGCGCGGGTTGAATCATATACACCCGTAAACCGGCCACTGGTTATTGAAGGCGCCGGCGGCTTGTTGGTTCCTGTAAATGATCATTATTTTACAGCTGAATTAATTTCAGATTTAGGAGCTAAAGCCTTGATAGTAGCGCAAAATTACCTGGGTAGCATCAATCATGCATTACTTACTTCAGCTATGCTGAAACACCTTGGAATTCCCGTTTTAGGCTGGGTATTTACAGGCGATTATCACTCCAATGAAGACGATATTGTGAAATGGAGTGGCTATCCAAAAATTGGTCGTATACCCTGGACGGAGCATGTAGATAAGTCATTTATTCAGCAACAGGCACAGTTGTTGTCTGCTTCCCTCCATACTTTACTGGCATGACCACTAAGAAGGATATACGAAAACATTTCCTGGAACTTCGATTAAATATGCCTGATGCGGAAGCTGCTGAACTGAATAACCAATTACTGCAGCAGGTACAGCTTCTTACGCTGAGCGAAATCAGAATAGCCCATATTTTTCTTCCTATTTCCGAGAAAAAAGAAGTCGACACCTGGCCAATGGTAAAATGGTTCAGGGAACATTATCCTGAAATTGAATGGACAATCTCCCGGTCTGATATGCAGTCAGGAGACATGCAGCATTTTTTGTGGAAAACCAATACTGTTCTCGTTAAAAACAAGTTTGGTATACCCGAGCCAGCGAGCGGAGAACTGATCGAACCATCGGAGATCGACCTGGTTTTTGTTCCAATGCTGGCATTCGATCTGCATGGCCACCGAATTGGCTATGGCAAGGGAATGTATGACAGATTTTTGCACCAATGCAAACCCGAAGTGAAAACAGTAGGACTATCCATCTTTGAGCCGGTAACTGAAATTAAAGACATTGAGCCCTGGGACATTCCGTTGCACAGCGTAGTTACCCCGACTCAGATTTATCAATTTAAATGAAATAACCGTGTTGAGCTACCTGAAATTTCTATTATACCCCTTCTCTCTGCTTTATGGCCTGGTAATGTGGATCAGAAACCGGTTTTATGATAAAGGCTTGCTGACAGCCGTACAATTCGATTTACCCGTTATAGCTGCCGGTAATCTTTCAGTAGGAGGAACCGGTAAAACACCGCATGTCGAGTATATGATCAGGCTATTGAAAGACCATTTTAAAGTGGCTACATTAAGCAGGGGATACAACAGAAGAACCAGCGGATACATATTGGCAGATGAAAATAGCACAGCTGCAGATATTGGGGATGAACCCATGCAGTTTCATGATAAATTCCCGGAAATTAAGGTTTGCGTAGGAGAAGAAAGAATGCTTGCCATTCCTCAGTTACTGGGAGATGAACCCGAAACGCAGGTAGTACTGCTGGATGATGCATTTCAGCACAGATCAATAAAACCCGGATTGAATATAATGATTACCGATTATAGCCGGTTGTTTACCCGCGACTATGTAGTGCCATTCGGCCGCTTAAGAGAAGGTCGGCTTGGCTATCATCGTGCAGATTGTATCATTGTATCTAAATGTCCGCCCACCATGTCGGTTGCCGAAAAGCAGGCATTAGAGAAAGAAATCAATCCATTGCCGCATCAGCAACTCTTTTTCACTACCTTGCAGTACGGAGCTCTAACAGATATGGTTACCCATCAACCTGTTGAGATTCCGGCTTCAGCAACTGTTTTACTGGCCTGCGGAATCGCCAGACCAGAGCCACTTGTAGAAGAATTAAGAAAACGTTTTGATCAGGTCTATTTATTATCATTCCCTGATCACTATTATTATACAGAAAAGGATATTGCAAAAATTAAGAAAGAATGTAACGACTTACCAGGAAACAACAAATTTGTAATCACTACGGAAAAAGATGCGGTAAGATTACAATTATTAAAAGCAGCATTGGCAGAACAAAACTTGCAGATGGCTGTTATGCCAGTTGAAATAACATTCCTTTTTGGTGAGGCGCCATTATTTAATAACTTTATTTTTGACTATATCAATCGGTATCAACTGATTACCAGTTAATGATCACCTTACAACTTACACATGAGTAAAAGAAAGAAAAATAAGCGGAAAGATAAACGTAACCATTTTCCCCAGCAGCAAAATAATAACGGATCAAAGAGAGTCTATAAAGGACTGGTAGAAGTAACCAGGTCGGGAATGGCTTTTGTCATCGTAGAAGGTTTGCCAAGGGATATCATGGTAAAGCAAAAGAATCTTAGCACCGCATTGGATGGAGACGAGGTATTGGTAGAAGTTTTGAAACAGGGCCGGCACGAAGGCCGGATGGAAGGGGTTGTAACGGATGTCACTAAACGTAGTAAAACCGAATTTACAGGCACCTTGCAATTAAACAAAGGGTTTGCCTTCTTAATACCAGATAAAGGGCTGTTTATGCCCGATGTATACATCCCTGCCAATTCTATTAAGGATGCAAAGGATGGTGATAAAGCTGTCGTAAAGATTGTTGCCTGGGGCGAAAAATCTAAAAAACCAGTTGGCGAAATCGTCGAAATTCTGGATGCCAACGACACAAATGACCTGGCTATGAAGGAAATCCTGGTGGAAGCCGGCTTCCCTTTAAATTTCCCTGCCGAGGTACTCAACGAATTAAGCCGGATTCAGGAAAATATTTCTGATGAAGAAGTAGCCAGACGTAAAGATGTCAGAGACGTTCTTACAATGACTATCGACCCGGTAGATGCAAAGGATTTTGATGATGCTATCTCAATTCGTTTACTGAAAAGCGGATGGTATGAAATCGGTGTACATATTGCCGATGTTAGCCATTACGTAAGACCTGGAACCGCACTGGATCTCGAAGCCGATAAACGGGCTACCTCTGTTTACCTGCCAGACAGGGTTTTACCAATGCTACCTGAGAAAATTTCAAATGAACTTTGCTCACTGCGCCCTCACGAAGATAAACTGACCTTCTCCGCCATTTTCCAAATGAATGAAAAGGGCGAAATCAAGCAACACTGGATTGGTAGAACCGTGATACATTCCAACCACCGGTTTACCTACGAGGAAGTACAGGAGATTATTGAAACAGGTGAGGGCCCATATAAAGAGGAAGTATTATTGTTGAATAAAATTGCACAAACTTTCAGGGCAGAACGTTTTGCAAAAGGAGCTATCAATTTTTCATCCCAGGAGGTAAGATTTAAACTGGATGAACATGGTAAGCCTCTGGGTATTGTAATCAAAGAGAGCAAGGAGGCCCACCAATTGATCGAGGAACTGATGCTGCTTGCCAACCGGACTATTGCTACCTATGTAGCCAAAATTCAGGTAAATAAACAACCAGTGCCTTTCCCGTACCGGGTACACGATACTCCGGATCCTGAAAAGCTGAGAATATTTTCTTTGTTTGCAGGTAGGTTTGGATATCGTTTTGATCTTTCAACCCCTGATAGCATCGCCCGTTCTTTCAATTATATGTTACAATTTGTGCAAGGGAAACCAGAACAGCCAGTATTGGAAACACTGGGTATCCGCACGATGGCGAAAGCCGCATATACAACCGATAATATTGGCCATTATGGTCTTGGGTTCGCCGATTATTGTCACTTTACCTCCCCGATTCGCCGATACCCCGATGTACTCGTACACAGAGTATTGGCCGAATGCCTGAGCAATAATGTGCATCCGGATAAACAGATGGAACAAAAGTGCAAGCATAGCTCAGAAATGGAGAGAAAGGCTATGGAAGCCGAAAGAGCAGGTAACAAATATAAGCAGGTAGAATACATGCAGCAGTTCATTGGTGAAACCTTTGAAGGTGTAATCAGTGGCGTTTCTCATTTTGGATTCTGGGTTGAAACTATCGATACTAAGTGCGAAGGCCTTATCAGTATTCATAACCTCAGCAAAAAAGAAGACTTTACATACAACGAGAATGAATATTCATTAGTCGGACAAGCATCCGGCCGTAAATTCAGTATTGGTCAGAAAGTTTCCATTCGGGTAGTTGCAGCTAATCTTGCTAAACGCCAACTGGATTACGATCTGGAAGAAGAATTGAGCGGCACCACTTATGCGGCTAATGCTCCAAAAGGCAGAACCAACAGGCCTCCATTTGCACCGGAGAAAAAGAAACAGAAAGAAAAAATCAGGCGTCAACCAACTCCTGCTCCAATTCCTCCTGTTTCGTTGGGCGAACCTACTCCAACTCCAATTGTGGATGTTGTAGAAGCAGAAACTCATATTGCCGTTGCTCCAGCTACCACAGAAGAAGTGAAAGCACCGGCCCCTGCAAATCCAACTCCTGAAAAGATAGAGGAAGTGACGAAAGAAGCAGGAGTTACAATTAAGGACTCTGGTACATTAAGTCCGGAAGGTCCTAAGAAGAAAACTAAGACTACAAAAGAAGAGAGTGCAGTAGCTCCTAAAAAAGCAGCTGCCAAAAAGGAACTTAAGAAGTCTAAAGAAACAAACGTTATCGCTCCTAAGGAAGCAGCACCAGAGAAGAAAGCGAAGGAAGCAAAAGAAGCAAAAGAAGAAAGTGCAGTAGCACCTAAAAAAGCGGTTACGAAGAAATTGAAGAATTCTAAAGAAAAAAGTGTAGAGGAAGCGGCACCAGAGAAGAAGGCTAAGAATACAAAAGAAGAAAGTGTAGTAGCGCCTAAAAAAGCCGCTGCTAAAAAGAAACTGAAGGATTCTAAAGTCGAAAGTCAAGTAGCTTCTAAAAAAGCGACGCCAAAGAAGAAAACCAGGAATACAAAAGAAGAAAGTGTAGTAGCCCCTAAAAAAGCGGCTGCCGGCAAGAAACATAACGATACTAAGAAAACGGCTGCTAAAAAGAATGTAAAGGAAGAGAAAACAACGGCTGCCGGGAAGAAAGCAAAGGAAACAAAAAAATCCGTTGCTGTGAAAAAAGAGCAGCCGAAGAAGAAGGCAACACCTGTGGTAAGCAGCGCTAAAAAGAAAGCGAAAAAAGTTGAAGTTAAGAAGGCGGCTCCAATCACTAAATCATCTAAAGCTCCGGCATCAGCCAAAAAAGCAGCAAAAAAGGCTGTTGCAAAAACTGCAGCCAAAGTAGAAGCTAAAAAGGCAGCTCCCAAGAAAAAGGCGGCAGCTCAAAAGGTTGTTAAAAAATCCGGAACCAAGGCAGCAGTAGCCAAAAAAGCAGCTCCTAAAAAAGGGGCGGCTAAAAAAAAGGCAACACCTAAGTCTTCCAGCCGGCAAATAAATGATTCAACAAAAAAAACAGTAACTAAAACATCAGCTCCTAAAAAGGCAGATAAAAAGGTTGCTCCTAAAAAGACGGAAAAGAAAAAGCGTAAATAATGCATTCATTTAAAGAGTTAATAGCGCAGTTTAATCAATATTTTGATCAGCAAAAGTTCCCGGAACAACCTGCAACACTGTATAATTCTGCCAGTCATATTCTAAACATGGGAGGGAAGCGTATACGTCCTGTTTTATGTTTAATGGGTAACGAATTATTTAATGAGCTAAATCCCGATGCATTTGAAGCCGGAACAGCGGTAGAACTGTTTCATAACTTTACATTATTGCACGACGATATTATGGACAAGGCGCCGCTGAGAAGAGGTAAACCAACTGCCCATACAGTATACGGTGAATCGGCAGCCATCCTGGCCGGAGATGTAATGTTGATCAATGTATATGAGCATCTGAATAAAGTGAATGCCGGATACAAGCAAAAGATCATTTCTGTCTTTAACCGCGCAGCCATTGAAGTGTGCGAAGGACAGCAAATGGATATGGATTTCGAATCGTTGGACCCTGAAGCCGTACAATACGACGATTATGTAAATATGATCGGATTGAAAACCTCCGTATTGCTGGCCGCAAGTTTACAAATGGGCTCCATCATAGGTGGAGCCGGAGATGGAAACCAGCAGCATCTTTACGCCTTCGGAAAGAATGTTGGAATTGCTTTCCAGATCCAGGACGATTACCTGGATGCCTTTGGCGACCCTGAGAAATTCGGTAAGCAACAAGGGGGCGATATCCTGGTCAATAAAAAGACCTTCCTTTTGCTTAAAGCC
Source organism: Chitinophaga silvatica (assembly GCF_003419895.1). Taxonomy (GTDB): domain Bacteria; phylum Bacteroidota; class Bacteroidia; order Chitinophagales; family Chitinophagaceae; genus Chitinophaga; species Chitinophaga silvatica. The sequence goes on from NZ_QPMM01000013.1 coordinate 182,557, forward strand.
TTTGAATTATGTAACCCTGCCGAAAAAGAGCAGCTGAAAAAGCTGTTAACTTCCTCGCCGGATGATAAGGTAAACAAGGTGTTGGATGTATTTAGCAGCTGCAAAGTTGATAAATGGGCTGAAAAGGAAAAGGAGAGATTTACCCAACTGGCTTTTAATAACTTAGATGAAATTGCCGTCTTATCTGCAAGAAAAGAACCATTGAAAGAATTAGCTAACTTTTTACTGGAACGGCAGCAATAAGTTTTATATTTAAAATCGCATTATATTCGCGTGTCTATTTTCAGGACATAAGAAAGATGCTGCGCACCGATTAAGTCTGAAGACAATATCAGGTGCGCAGCATTTTTGCAATATAGCAACAACAAAATTTATTAAATTTAGACAACCTGTAATCTAATTCCTTAGCCAATGTCAAATTCGCTGTTTCGTAAAAAGTCACTTGCCGCCATTATTAAAGATTCTAAAGAAGGATTTACTGAGGGTCATGAAACAGGGAGTATGCATAAGGTCTTGAAAGTAAAAGACCTTACGGCAATGGGAATAGCCGCAGTAATAGGAGCCGGTATCTTTTCAACTATTGGTGAGGCTTCCTTTCACGGTGGCCCTGCTGTTTCGATACTCTTCATTATTACGGCTGTTACCTGCGGTTTCTCTGCATTATGTTATGCAGAATTTGCAAGTAGGGTACCGGTATCAGGAAGTGCTTACACCTATTCCTATGTAACTTTTGGCGAACTGGCTGCCTGGGTTATTGGTTGGGCTTTAATATTGGAATATGCCATCGGTAATATAGCGGTGGCCATTAGCTGGAGCGGATATTTCAACAACTTATTACATGGCCTGGGATTAGACCTTCCTGTCTGGTTGGCAAGCAACTATGATAGTGCTACCCCTGAAATTATTGCAGCAGCTCCCAAGATAGCGGGTTTACCTATTATACTCAATCTACCTGCCTTTTTTGTTGTTGTACTCGTCACTTATCTCGCATATGTTGGTATTCAGGAAAGTAAACGTAGTGCCAATCTGATGGTGGCGCTCAAGATTCTGGTTATCCTGTTTGTGATTGTAGTAGGCTTTTTTTACGTTAACACCTCCAATTGGCATCCTTTTATGCCAAATGGATTTTCAGGCGTTTTAAATGGTGTTTCTGCCGTATTTTTTGCATATATCGGTTTTGATGCAGTAAGTACAACAGCCGAAGAGTGTGCTAACCCACAGCGGGATCTGCCTAAAGGAATGATTTACTCTCTGATAATCTGTACAGTATTATATATTCTGATCTCATTTGTGCTGACAGGGATGGTACCGTTTACCTCCTTAAATGTGGCTGATCCATTGGCATTTGTATTCGATAAAGTAGGGTTGACCTGGATTAGTTATATTATTTCCGTGAGCGCTGTAATAGCAACTATGAGTGTGCTGTTGGTGTTTCAGATTGGCCAGCCAAGAATTTGGATGAGTATGAGCAGAGATGGATTACTGCCAAAGAAATTCAGTAAAATCCACCCACGCTTCAAAACTCCTTCCTTTGCAACCATTATTACAGGTATAATCGTAGGAATTCCGGCTCTTTTCCTTAACCTTACTATCGTTACAGATCTTACAAGTATAGGTACCTTGTTTGCCTTTATCCTGGTTTGTGGAGGGGTATTATTGCTGCCAAGAGAGGAAAAAGCTACAACCAAACGTTTTCAACTTCCATATATCAATGGCCGGATTATCGTACCAGCAATAGTTATTCTGTTTGCGGTATTATTCAGAAGCGGATTAGCCGAAAAGCTATCCTTCAGTGGTGGCTGGGAGGTATGGAAACATAATATCCCATTCTTTTTATTCGTGATAGCCACTATTATCATGACTTATTTTTCCTTCACAAAGAAACTTTCACTTATTCCGGTTTTGGGTATGTTAAGCTGTTTTTATCTGATGACAGAAATAGGGCTTAAAAACTGGGTCGTTTTCAGCATTTGGTTACTCATAGGTTTAACAATTTATTTTGGGTATAGCTACTACAATAGCAAGCTGAAAAACGCTGTTAACTCGTAATAGTTTAGTAACTTCATAGTAGCTCTTTGATCCTAAAATTTTTATTTTATGAACACGCTACAACGGATTGAACACTGGGGGGATACACATCATCCCAACTGGCTGAGTGCTATACGCATTCTGCTGGGGATTTTTCTAATGGCTGTGGGTATAAAGTTTGTAATGGACAGGAATGCACTCATAGCCGTAATTAATCAGAATCCCGGCTTAGCCGCATTGTCGGTAATGTTGGGTCACTACGTAGTTTTTGCCCATTGTGTTGGTGGGCTGTTTATTGCAATGGGGTTATTTACCAGATTAGCTGCATTATTGAATATTCCGGTATTAATAGGCGCTGTATTTTTTGTTCATTCCCCAACGGGATTGTTTAGCGAATATCAGCTCCTTGGACTTTCAATATTAGTATTAGCATTATTAATTCTTTTCGTAATTGAGGGTAGTGGCCGTATTTCAGTAGATGAATACATGCGGAGACATCCCGGAAGAGAATTCAGAGATAAGTATATAGACTTTTAAGTTCTTCCAAAAACAAAGTAATTAAAGGCATAAAATCTTAAGGGTTTTATGCCTTTTTGCTTTCTGGCAACCCATCTCCTAAAAATGCTGCTTTGCAGCTTTGAGAGAAAAAAATACTTTTGCATCTGAAGAATGCAATTATGAAATATCAAATAGGCGATAAAATATTACTGTTGAGCACTAAGGAAGAGGGCACAGTAGTGGATATAGTGAATGATAATATGGTGATGATTGAATTAAAAGGAACCTCTTTCCCTGTTTATTTAGATCAGATCGATTTTCCATACTTCCATAGGTTTACCCAACAAAAATTGGTAAAAGACAAACCTAAATTAGTACCAGGGGATGAGATCAAAGTAGACCGACGTAAGTATGAAGTTTTTAAAACTGATAAGGGTGTTTTCTTATCGGTTTTGCCTGTATATGAAACAGATGGTTATGATGAAGTTGTTAAATTGATGAAATTCCATCTGTTTAATGATACTCCGCATGCTATGAGATTCTATTTCCAGATATGGCTGAATAACCAGCTGGATATGGAAATCAAGAATGAAATTCTTCCATACAATCACTTTTATTTGGCAGATCTTTTATTCCCTTACCTGAATGATAATCCAAGATTTGAGTTTACTTTCTTCCTGAAAGAACCTCAGCCCGGATTGGCACCTTCTGTTAAGAAAACCTGGAAAATTAAGCCAAAGCAGATGTTTGTGCAGTTGGAAGAACTAAGAGCTAAAGCTGAAGCTACTTTAACCTATACATTATTCGATAAGTTTCCACCCAAAGAACCAGATCCGGTTCCTCAGCCAGAACCTTCGAAGAAAAAGTCGGCTCCTATTACCAGTATAGGTTCAGGCAATTTTGCAAGCCTACTGAGCAAAATTCAGTTACAGCCTGAAACTACAGTTGTACCGCAGCAGGAAGTGGATTTGCATATCGAAGCATTAGAGAAGAATCATAAAGGAATGAGCAATATTGCTATTCTGGCGGTTCAGTTGAATGCATTTCAACGGTATCTGGATTTAGCCATCAGTCATCATCAGCATAGTTTGGTGGTGATTCATGGAGTGGGTAAGGGCAAACTGAAGGAGGAAATTCATAATATTCTCCGACGTACTCCGGAAGTAGCCAATTTTGTGAATCAGTACCATGCAAAATATGGGTATGGGGCCACTGAGATCACTTTTCGCTAAAGTATTGATTTACTGAGAGATTTAATCTATATCTTTGTAATTAACTACAAACCGTGCTACCGCTTCATTGATAAGATGACGAGGAAAGTCCGGACAGCGTAGAGCAACGCACCACCTAACTGGTGGGTCCTGGCAGCCGCCAGGAACAGCTAGTGCCGCAGAAAATAACCGCCTCTGCTCTGTAGAGGTAAGGGTGAAAATGTGGGGTAAGAGCCCACGGCATTGACAGGTAACTGTTAGAGCGGGTAAACCTTGCGTGCTGAAATGCCATGTATACGGTCGTTTGAGGGCTGCTCGTCCGAGACCGAGGGTAGGCAGATACAGACAACGTGTGAGCGTTGTCGCAGATAAATGGTAGCATCTCTACTTCGTAGAGAACAGAATCCGGCTTACAGGTTTGTAGTTTTTTATTTTCCTTTTGAAAATCTGAAATAACCCCTTTATCTTCCATAATAATTTTAATATCTCTATCATATGGATCAAAAAGATGAACGTACCTGGGGCACCTTGGTACATTTAGCCGGTATTGTCGGCATTTCCATTATACCCAGGGTCGGTAATGTTATTGCTGTGCTCATTCTCTGGATTTTAAAACGTAACGAATCCAAATGGTACGATGAGCAGGGAAAGGAAGCTATTAATTTTCAGATCACTATCAGTATAGTGCTGGTTGGCCTGAATGTTATAAGCAGCATCAGAGACGGATTTTGGGAGTTGGGTTCAATGTGGTGGTCACATGGCTTTACCATTTTCCACTGGAGGAATAGCGGGTTGGAAGGTATAATAATGGTGGTAAACATAATCTTTAGCATAGTGGCTGCAATTAAAGCCAGCAAAGGAGAAAGCTATAAGTACCCATTAAGTTTACGCCTGGTAAAGTAAGATGTTTCTTAAATAAGAATGCCCCTTTCATATAGCCATTAACGGTTGATGAAAGGGGCAATTTATTTTTAATAAACCAACTAGTTTTTATTAACTGTTTTCAACTTTGGTTTATGTTGTTTCTTTTTCACATTCTCGCCTTTCAGAGTAGCAGCTAATTTCAACGCTTCATAGGTATTAACTATGCCACCAGATTTAGAGAGTTCAGAAAATTCTACCTGTTCGTCTTTTGTGCCTGGTTTGGTTACCATTTTGGTGCCATCCGGTAAAGGAGTAGCGCTTTTTTCCAACACATATTTCAGCTGTTGAGCACTGAGGTCCGGATAATAGGATAATACCAGTGCAGCTACACCGGCTACTACAGGGGAAGCCATACTGGTTCCGCTGGCAGATCTGTAAGTATTTCCTCCTGGTACTGTGGAGTAGATCTGTACACCTGGTGCAAATAAATCGACCTCACTTTTCCCGTAATTCGAGAAGTTGGCTACTTTATCATTTCCTCTGCCTGTGCTGCTTGCACCAACAGTGATGAAATTGCTTGCTTTACCACCACTCAAATAGTTAGGGTTAGGGTAGTTTGGAATTGAATCATTGTTGTTGCCATCATTTCCGGCTGCATGAATCAATAAAACCCCTTTGGATTCTGCATATTTTACAGCATCATCTACCCAGTCCTTATGAGGAGAAAATGGCTTTCCAAAGCTCATATTAATGATTTGGGCACCATTGTCAACCGCATAGCGGATCGCCAATGCAACGTCTTTATCTCTTTCATCTCCATCCGGAACAGCTTTTACGAACATGATCCTTACGTTATCTGCTACACCGTCGATACCTACTCCGTTGTTACGGGCAGCGCCAATGATACCGGAAACGTGGGTTCCATGGAAACCAAATTTACCCATCACATCATTATTTCCGTATTTGTTGTCGTTGATATCTTCGAGATTATCACCAACAATTCTTTGTCTGTTGGCATTTGGAGGAGTATCACTTGCCTGAGCTTTTCTCTTCAGGTCTTTCATATACTCATCGAATTCTGTTTTGAATTCCTGGAAGGTTGGAGCCTCTCCAGGAGTACTCTTCAACAGTCTGTTCATGAAGTTGCGAGCCAGCAAAACATCCTGATTGGTTGTTTGGATGCTGTCTAGTTCCCCAACAGTAAAATCATCCTTGCCCAGGAAGTTTTTCAGGATAGATTCGCATTTATTTACGTTTTCCTGCACCTTAGCCATGCTACGGTACTCCATTTTTTCCTGGGTATTGGATTGTTCTATCTTCACTTTAACTTGCTGCCAGATAGCATAATCCTTATTATCCTGCGTTAAAGCAGAATCCGGGTTATGATATTTATCTTTTATTCTGAAATATTCTCTGGCTGCCTCTTCAGAATCTTCCTGCAAACTGCTGCCATCTTTACCTCCGAGGAAGTTCCAGCCATGTATATCGTCGATATATCCGTTGTGATCATCATCTTTTCCGTTTCCAGGTATTTCGCGCGGATTAGTCCACAATACCGATTTGAGATCTTCGTGTAAAGTATCAATTCCGGAGTCAATAACAGCTACAATAACTGGGGTGCTTTTTTTGCCTTTTAACAATTCTTTGTAGGCTTTTTCTGTAGATGTACCGTAGACACTATCAACTTCGTAAGTTAACAAATGCCAATTTTTCGGTAATGGGCCTTTACTTTGAGCTGAAGCATTCACTGTAAAAGTTGTCATCAATGCCAGGCAACCAGCGAAGATTGCCACCTCTCGACTAAACAATTTCATGTTCTATAATTTTCCCGATATTTAAAAGTATCATGATAATGATAAAGGTATACAAAAAGCCGCTATTACATTAAACTTTAATGATAAACGTACAAAAGGTAGGTTGATTGGAGCGTTAAAAACACGTTAATTCTCTTATCATTTAATTTAAGCTAACTCATTGAAATTCGGGAAAGTATGAAAATTTAGCAGGGGAGAGGATTTTAGCCTTAGAGGTCGATTAATGAGCTTACCACTGATCATTATATTGTTTGGGTGAAAACTTCATTATTGTAGTTTTAGGATGTTCTTTTACCCCATACCCCAATTACTCATCCCCAAAACTATTTCCATATTTTAACAAAACCCATTTCACTCATCATTAATCATTAAACTATCAGTCATGTTGAAAACTCTTATGATGGCCGTATTATTTGCTGCCGGTACATTAGTAGCAAAGGCCGATCCGGAAGAAACCACCATTATTTTTGTGAATTCAGCTGAAACGGAAAGTTCCCCCTCTTCAGATCCAGGTTTAAGCACCAACGGACAGGATCAGGCAAAAAGCCTGGTAGATGTATTAGAAGGAATGGAAATCGCAAACATTTACACAACTTATGCAAATCGATCTGTTGCCACAGTTACTCCCTTAGCGGAGCATCGTAAGCAAAAACTCGAATACTTTCGGTTAAACGGAGACCAGGAGCTTACGGCTAGTATTTTAAAGGACATGATAAACAGAAACAAGGGAAAAACCATTGTAATTTGTAGCGATCCCGAGCTTGTAGCATCCTTAATTAGAGAGGCCGGAGTGAAAGGGAAGGATGCCAAATCCTTACATGATAAGGGTTGCGGAAAGGCGTTACTGGTAAAAGTCAATAAAGGAAAGCCGGCAGTAGCACAAACGTTGAATATGAATTCTCAGAAAAAAGTTTAATATTTATAGTCGGAAGGGTAATTAATGGCTTCCGCTATTAGCTACTTTTCTCATAAGCATGGTTTCCGTTTAACGAAAAGCGGGGTTCTCTAACCTCGCTACTATTTTTAAGATCATGCTTTGCCGGCTAATGGCATTAATTGTTTGTTTAAACGATCAAGAAATAGAATTGTTTATCAATCGCTTTTAAAAATCTGATCGGAAGCCTCTCCCTTCATGAAAATTAAAAGCTCCGGGGCAAAAGCCTCGGAGCTGCAAAAAAAAGCATTACTTAATCTATTAAAAATCAAACTTAATTCCCTGAGCTAAAGGTAAGCTCGTAGAATAATTGATTGTATTAGTCTGACGTCTCATGTATGCTTTCCAGGCATCAGAGCCACTTTCTCTTCCTCCTCCTGTTTCTTTTTCACCTCCGAAAGCACCACCAATTTCAGCGCCTGAAGTACCAATATTCACATTGGCAATTCCACAATCAGAACCGGCATTGGAAAGGAATTGTTCTGCTTCCCGCAGGTTTAAAGTCATGATAGCTGACGATAACCCCTGTGGTACATCATTTTGCATGGCAATTGCCTGATCCAGCGTCTGATATTTCATTACGTAGAGGATTGGGGCAAATGTTTCGTGCTGAACTATATCGTAGGTATTCTCCACTGCTGCAATGCATGGTTTTACATAGCATCCGGATTCGTATCCCGGGCCACTTAAAACACCGCCTTCCACAACAAAGCTGCCGCCCTGTTGCTTAATTTGTTCTATAGAGTCTAAGTAAGCGTTTACAGCTGCTTTATCGATCAATGGGCCTACATGGTTATGTTGATCCAATGGATTACCAATTCTCAGCTGTGCATAGGCTTTTGCTAATTTGGCAACAAAGCTGTCGTAAACACTTTCATGAATGATTAATCTGCGGGTGGAAGTACATCTTTGTCCGGCTGTTCCTACCGCGCCAAATACGGCACCGATCAACGACATATCCAGGTCGGCATCGGCGCTGATGATGATGGCATTGTTTCCACCTAATTCGAGTAATGAACGGCCTAATCTTTCACCCACGGCAGCTCCCACCGCCTTACCCATTCTGGTGGAACCTGTGGCAGAAACCAATGGAATACGCTTGTCGTGAGCCATCCATTCACCGGCATCCCTGCCGCCGGTGATCAGGCAGCATACTCCTTCCGGAACATGGTTGGCTGCAAAAACCTTAGCTACGATATGCTGACAAGCCAGGGCTGTTACAGGTGTTTTCTCTGAAGGCTTCCAGATGCAAACATTTCCGCAAACCCAGGCCAGCATACTGTTCCAGCTCCAAACCGCCACAGGGAAGTTGAAGGCAGAAATAATGGCAGTAATACCCAGTGGGTGCCACTGCTCATACATGCGGTGACCAGGGCGCTCCGAATGCATGGTTAAACCATGTAATTGTCTGGATAACCCAACAGCCAGGTCGCAGATATCAATCATTTCCTGTACTTCTCCATAGCCTTCCTGAAGGCTTTTACCCATTTCATAAGACACCAGTTTGCCCAAATGCTCTTTATTGGCACGGAGGGCTTCCCCAATTTGTCTTACTACTTCGCCACGTTTAGGAGCCGGCCAGGTACGCCATACTTTAAAGGCTTCCTGGGCCACAGCTACTACCTGATCATAATCTTCACGGGTAGCTGTTTTAACGGTTGCAATCTCTTTATTATCTACAGGAGAAACAGAGGTAATAGCCTCACCATGTGCGGCTAACCAGTGCTGACCAGTGCTTACGCCACTTTGGGATGGCGCAATATCAAATATTTTTAAAATGTCTTCAGCCATTATATTGGTGTATTATCAAACTAAATTAGGAACTTTTTTTTGTTTGGGTTGAGTAGGTGCTTTCGAAAATCTTATCGGCATTCCCTGTTTCGAATCCTTCCCGGCGATGTTCTCTTTTAATTTCGTCGCTCTGTAGGTGCTGAAAAGCTGGTAGAACCTTCCTTTCGGCAAATTCTACATACGAACCTGCTATTGGAAATACTTCTCCATTTGCGAAGGTGGCATCAATCATCTTTGCCACTGTGCTGGATTGTAGCAGATTACCATCCGGACTGGTTTTTATTTTTCCACCGGCATCATTAAGGATGAAGCCATGTTTTTCGAGGAAGTTATTGAATTCAGCGATGGTATTATATCCGGCTGGCAGATTATGAACACTTACGGTGAAGTGGTTGAGGTAATATCTGTTGTAGATAACCCAGGCGGCATACTCGCTTTCTGCTGCAAGCGCCTTGAAATCTGCCAGGGTAGGGGTGCGCCATAGAGCACTATGCAAAAATTTATCTACGGCTTTGGCATCATCCAGATCCAGGTTGTTTACCGGATCACTTACCACTTCATTGGTATAGCTTTGAATGATTTGCTGTGCATTTTCACTTAATTCACTTACCCTTAATTCACTGATGAAAATACGTGGATATTGAGGTGCCGGAGGTGCATACCACCAGGCATCCAGCTTTTTACCGGCGAAATAAAATTTCTCTCTTTTGGTATAACCGTAATGCAGAAATATTTTTTCCAGAGATTGTACACCCAACTGTGGAACTCCCATTGTTCTGAAAGCAATATGATCGTTTTCGATATCATCGGCTTTGCTGATAATGCCTTCACTGATCATAGCTTTAATAACAGCTTCAACGTCCGGAACCCTTTGCTGATAGCGTTCCATTAAACCATTTAAAACATCTTGTAACATAGTTGTTGCATTCTAGTTATAGTATACCGCAAAACGGTTATTGATCAAATCATTAAAAGAAACATCTTCCTGACGGATAAATCCTTCTTTTGGAAGTATCCCTTTGGCGTGCAGATCAATAACTGCACATGCAGCTCCGGCAGTGGTAAGCTGAATGGCTGTAAAATCAGTTCCTTCAATAAGCTGATTATAGATCTTACGGGAATAGGAACGTTGAACAGAACGACCATTTATAGTACCAGAAACCGATACAAATACCAGTACCACATCCTGAGGGGTGAAAGGTATGCTATCTTCCATTATTTCCTTCAGCGTCTCTCTTTTTTTATTCAATTTTAACTCATTCAATAAAATCTTCATAAGATGGCAATGGCCAGGATACCTTACAGTTTTATAGTCGAGATTATATACTTTATTTTCTAATATTTCGGCCAGTGCACCTAATCCGCCAGAGGTATTAAAGGCTTCATATTCTATACCGTCGAGGGCAAAACGTTCGTATCCTTCCAAAGGCATTACTTCCTTGCGAGTGCCTTCGTAGATGGCATCACACGGGTTGCAGTATTCATTGATTAAACCGTCTGTACTCCAGGTGAGGTTATACATAAGGCTGTTTGTCGGGAACTGTGGGAGGGCGCCAACACGCAGGCGTACGGCTTCCAGGGTATCAAATTGTTTGGCAATATCATGCGCTGCAATACTGATAAAACCAGGTGCCAGGCCGCACTGAGGCATAAAGCTAACATCCGATTTTGCCGCAATCTCACGTATTGCATTGGTAGTGGCTACATCTTCAGTGAGATCGAAATAATGTGTATGTGCTTTAGCTGCTGCGTCAGCTATTTTTACATTCAGGAAGAAAGGGCAGGCACTTAAAACCATATCTTCACTCTGTAAGGCTTGTTGCAGGGCCGTAGCATTATTTACATCCAGCTTTAATTTACGTATACGGGCGTCCGTATTTTTTTGTAGCAATGCTTCATTGCTATCGGCTAACGTAACTACGTAATCGCCCGATTGTTGTAAAAGAAATGCAGCAGTTTCGCCAATCTTACCGGCGCCAATAATCATAACACGTTTCATAAAGTGAATTTTTTGCTGATGGAAACTCTATATAGTTTTAATTTTACGTATAGGCGTTACCGTTAACAATCAGGCATGTTGTTAAACAGATATAATAATCATCAAAATATTATATCAATCCAACATCATTACAAATGCATACAAGCATGTATAACAATGATGAAATACAACACGACTAACCGTTTCAGCGGTTTGTGAAAAAATAAATCAGGAATAGAAAATTTGTAAGTAATACTACTTAAGGCACATGGGAGCAGGTGCTCCTGAGATAGGAAAGTAAAGAAAGCTGTATGTTTAACAGATAATTCATTTGTCTACCTAAAGTATCAAACAAATATAAGTAAATAGAATGAAAACAACCTAAACAATTTCTTAATGTTTGTTTTTAGGATGATTGACACTTACTTTTTTAAGGTTAAAAACCAATGTTTCTATCCAACAAAATCAATAAAACGCTTAAATGAATTTCAGCGATTGGAAGATCAGGAGAAGTAGTATGGGGTTAAATAAGAAGCAGATTGTTTAACTCAACCAATCTGCTTCTCTTATTTTAATATTGTTCATTCTCATTAGGGAAGTCGTTAGACTTAACATCCTGAATATAGGACCTTGTAGCGCCCAATATCACCTCATAAAGATCGAGGTATCTGCGAAGGAAACGAGGCTTAAATTCCTTATTGATGCCCAGCATATCATGCATCACCAGTACTTGTCCGTCTACATATTTACCTGCACCGATACCGATGGTAGGAATGCCCAGCGCTTCAGAAACTCTTTGGCCTAATTGAGCGGGAATCTTCTCCAGCACGATACCAAAACATCCTGCTTCTTCCAATAGCTTGGCATCAGCTATCAGTTTTTTGGCTTCATCTTCATCAGTAGCTCTAACGGCGTAAGTGCCAAATTTATAGATCGATTGAGGAGTTAAGCCCAGGTGGCCCAATACGGGAATACCAGCAGAAATAATACGTTTTACCGACTCAATGATTTCTTCTCCGCCTTCAATTTTAACGCCATGAGCCCCGGTTTCTTTCATAATCCGAACCGCCGATTGCAATGCTTCCTTTGAATTGCCCTGATAAGATCCAAAAGGCAGATCTACCACTACAAAACAGCGATTTATTGCTCTTACAACTGAAGAAGCATGATAAATCATCTGGTCTAATGTAATAGGAAGGGTTGTTTCATGTCCTGCCATTACATTGGAAGCCGAATCACCGACTAACAGCATATCAATACCTGCATCATCAAAAATACGAGCCATTGAATAGTCGTATGCAGTAAGCATGGAGATTTTTACACCATCATGCTTCATCTTTCGCAATGTGTGAGTGGTGACGCGCTTAATTTCTTTGTGAACAGACATAAGCAGTTGTCTTTGTAGTTAATAATAACTGCAAAGGTTACAATATAATTAGATAAATGAAAAAGTTTTTTATGTGCGGCCGGGGATTTGGGCACTTGCTGCAATCTCTTCGTACAGCGCGTGTATCAGGCCATCGGCCAACCCAATTTTAGGAACATAGATCTCATCTGTGTTGGCCCATCTCATAATGTTGATATAGATCTGTAGAGCAGGAACAATAACGTCGGCTCTGTCTTCCCTGATATTGTAAAAGTGTATGCGTTCCTGTACGGTGAAGTTGCTGAATTCTTTATAATAATCTTTAAGGACCTCCAATGTTAATGGCTTGCCTTCCTTACGTTTCGACAGTGAAAAGATTTTATTGATGTTGCCACCGGAACCAATAGCAATAACAGGATCAGTATTTTTCAGCTGAGCTTTCAGGAAGTCTTTCAGTTGTTGCCACTGTGTATCGGTAACCTGCTGATGTAAAAGCCTGATGGTACCTATATCAAAAGATTCTTTAAAAACCGGCTGGCCTTTGCTGTAAAGCGCAACTTCAGTACTACCACCACCAACATCGATGTACAGATAAGATTTTGACTTATCCATAGTTTCTGCGATGTGGTTCTCGAAAATGAAAGCTGCTTCTTCCTGGCCGGTAATAACACTGATCTCAATTCCGGTTTCATCTTTAACCCGTTCGATCAGGTGATTGCCGTTACTGGCGCCGCGCATCGCTGAGGTAGCACAGGCTTTCAGATATTTGACCTCATAAACATCCAGCAACAGTTTATATGCTTTGATCGTACTGATCAGGTGTTCGGCTCTTTTTTCTGAAATATAACCACTGTCGAATACGTCTAAGCCCAATCTTAAAGGAACTCTCACCAGATTAACCTTGGTGAAGTCGATAATCCCTTTAGTATTGGGCGATACTTCTGTTATAAGCAGCCTTGCGGCGTTAGAACCTATATCGATAGCAGCTAGTTTCATCTATTGATCTTTAAGTAAGCAGCAAAGTTAAAAAAATTGAAATTAATGGTATTGCTTCTCACTCAAATACTTGTATATCTCAATTTGTGTTCTTACTTTTTTATCACCTTCTGTTTTGTATTCATTCTTCTGATCGTTATCCAGGATCCGGGATTTAACGTTTCCGCTAAGCTGGATATTCATGATATCGACCAGCTCCTGACGTATAGCCGGGTCCGTAATTTGAACGGCTGCTTCTACCCGGTGATCCAGGTTTCGGATCATCCAGTCACAGGAGGCGATGTATACCTTTTCCTGGCCACCATGATGGAAAATAAATACCCTGGCATGTTCCAGATATTCATCTACGATACTTACGGCCATGATGTTTTTCTTCCACTTTTTATTTTCGGTATAAGCGCAGCAAATTCCCCGTATCACCATTTTTACGTTTACCCCGAATTTAGCCGCCTCATATAATTTACCAATCAGAACAGCATCTGAAAGCGAGTTCATTTTAATGGTAATGGCTGCTTTCTTATTATGTTTTGCGTTTTTAATCTCTCTGTCTATCAGTTTCAGGAAGGTATCCCTCATGTTGGTAGGGCTTACAGGTAATGTTTTACATTCCTGCAGAATTCTCACATCATGCCTGGTGTTTTCGAGGTAGGAAAAGATCCTGTTAATATCAGCCATAATTGCCCGGTTGGAGGTAAGCAGGCAGTGATCACCATAAATCCTGGCAGTTTTTTCATTCAGATTCCCGGTACTGATAAATCCGCATTGAATGGTTTTATTGCCAATCCTTTTCTTGATAACGCAAAGTTTGGCGTGAACTTTCATATCAGGAACTCCCAGGAATACCTTAACGCCTTCTTCCTCCAATCTCGATTTCCAATCTATGTTGGCAGCTTCGTCAAACCTGGCCCTGAGTTCCAGTACCACAGTAACCTGCTTGCCGTTTCTGACAGCATTAATGAGGGCATTTATAACTTTTGAGTTACGTGCCAGTCTGTACGCTGTTATTTTGATGGAAGAAACGTTTGGATCAATGGCTGCTTCCCGGAGTAAGTCGATGATAGTATCAAAAGAATGATAAGGGAAATGCAGCATCACATCGTGACGTTGGATTACATGCATTACACTTGGAGCATTCTGAAAAAGCGGATGAATAAAGGTTTTACGATGAGTATGAGGCGGGAAGATCGACTCAGGGAAGCTCATGAAATCCTTAAAGTTATGAATTCTGGCGCCGGGGATGAGGTTGTCTTTCCCTGATAAGCCCTGGCGGCGCATGAGATATTCGAGCAATAAAGGATCAATTTCCTTGTCGTACACAAAGCGCACGGGTTTACCCTTCCGGCGGTCTTTAAGCCCTTTTTCCAGCTGATGGATCAAACTATCGGAAACATCATTGTCAATGTCTAATTCGGCATCTCTGGTCACTTTAATGATATGTGCAGAGAACTTATCGTACCCGAAGTAAACAAAGATGTTTGGGAGGCAGAAACGGATGAGGTCTTCCAGCAGAATAATATCATGCTCTCCTGGTTTGGAGGGGAGGATGATAAACCGGGGTAATACATTGGTAGGAATTTCTATCAATGCAAATTTCTGGCGTACGGAGTTATCTTGTCTGGCCAGTACTATGGCCAGGTAAATTGATTTATCGCGAAGAATAGGGAATTGTTGGATACTTTCTATCATCAAAGGGATGATATTCGTGCGTACCTGCTCGTTGAAATAGTTGAGAACGAACTTTTGCTGTTCCTTATTCAGTTGTTTTTCGGTGCGGAGATAGATATGCTGGGATTCCATTTCCTTAGCGATATCTTTCCAGACGTGATCAAATTCCTGTTGTTGTTCGATTACTTTATTTTGAATTTCCTGTAAGATTTTATCAGGATTTTCTTCCAGGTGCATTTTAGCAGTTTTGCCAAAAGACATCATTCTTTTAAGTGTGGCAACTCTTACTCTGAAGAATTCATCGAGGTTATTGGAGAAAATTCCAAGGAATCTGATTCGTTCGTGAAGGGGTACCGTTTTATCTGCAGCTTCCTGGAGTACCCGGGCATTAAATGCCAGCCAGCTGATATCTCTGGCAATGAGCCTTTTCTTTTCGGGAGGGGTACTTTTTTTTCGGGTCGTTTTCTTGGTTAATGATACATCCGGCATTGTAATATTATCAAAAGTCTCACCATTCGGCAAACGCATACAAACTATTTTACATTCAAAAAATTCACATCGTATTATAGATTGCGATGATACAGTTTTCAGGGTAAATACTGTATTAAAT
Organism: Chitinophaga silvatica; assembly: GCF_003419895.1. Classification (GTDB taxonomy): domain Bacteria; phylum Bacteroidota; class Bacteroidia; order Chitinophagales; family Chitinophagaceae; genus Chitinophaga; species Chitinophaga silvatica. Next base: position 198,312 of record NZ_QPMM01000013.1, read on the forward strand.
TAAAGTTAAGGAAAAAAGTGATGTATATCGCAAAGAGGCAAAGAAGCAAAGTAGCAAAGAATAAAAAGTGAATAATGATAAAAGCGGATGTTTTTTTAAAAAACATCCGCTTTTATCAAATAATTTCTTTGCTACTTTGCTTCTTTGCCTCTTTGCGAGAAAACAGATAATCCGATGAGGCTGATAATACCCAGTACAATTACGAGGGCAGTTTGAGCAGCCCAGATGATCCATCCGAAAGCAAAACCAATGGCATAGGGAATGCCGTATAATTCAAGTGTTTTTTGAACGAGGGGAGGGTAAGCTCCGATTCCGCCTGGAGTAACGATCATGCCTACACTACCAATCATGAGTACAGCTAGTGCGGCGCTAAGGCCCAGGTGGTTCGTTTCCTTAAGGCAGTAGAAGCCAATATAAACCTGTGAGAGGTAGCAGCCCCAGATAAGGATTGAATAAACGATGAACCATCCTTTATTCTTCATTTTACCGATTGAAAGAATTCCTTCCAGGATACCGCGGGCAAGATTTTTAACGGTAACGGCTACTTTGGAACGTGAAAATTTCCGAAGGAGCCAGGCAATGAGTACAATAACTAGAACCAGGATTCCAATTCCGGCCAGGATTTGTACCAGGTTGGCATTGGCGATTTTTTCGCTGAGTTTTTGAATGATTGTTTCATTGACGTAAGAGCCTAGCGTTTCGAGCTGTGAAAGTACGGTAAGTACCATGAGGAGGATAAGACAGAGCAGATCAACGGCACGTTCGGCGATCATGGTGCCTACGAGTTTATCGGCTGGCACTTTTTCGTAGCGTGCGATAACGCCGCAGCGGGTAACTTCTCCCAGACGGGGAATGGCCAGGTTTACGAGGTAACCTACCATAACAGCAAAAAAGGTGTTGAGAGTAGAAGGCTGATAGCCTAATGGCTTCATGAGGAATTTCCATCTAATGGCTCTGAACCAGTGACTGGCGATACCAATGATCATAGTTGGTATAAGTAGCCAGTAGTTGGCACTACGAAAAGCAGCATTGATTTGAGCCCATTGTTCCGGAGAAATACCTCTGGTAAACAGCCAAATAAGTAACACCCCTATGCCGAAAAAGCAAATAAACTTTAGAAGGTTTTTTAGTGCTTTAGGCATGTAGCAGGACTTTAGGGTTGATTAAAAAACAATAAATGGGTTTATAATTTATTTCCCTCTTTCGGGAATACGGCAATAGGTGTATATTTTTTAGCTTCTTCGAAGTCCATAATTGCATAGGAGATGATAATTACGATATCTCCTGGAGCAACCTTTCTGGCAGCCGGGCCATTCAGACAGATGACACCAGAAGCACGTTTTCCTTTAATTACGTAAGTTTCTAGTCTTTCTCCGTTATTAACGTTTACTACCTGAACTTTTTCGTATTCAATTAAACCAGCGGCATCCATCAGGTCTTCGTCAATCGTGATACTTCCAACATATTGCAGATTGGCTTCCGTAACTACCGCGCGGTGAATCTTACACTTTAAAATTTCAATTTGCATAACTATAACTGGCTTAACGCTGTTTAAAGAGCGTTTGCAAAGCTATGGAAAAATAACCGAACATAAATCAGCGCCCGCTATAGAATTGCAGTAAGCGATGGCGGGCACTGAATATGGTTAAATCCGGCCTTGTAAAATTATGTTATCGATCAGTCGGACACCGTCGAGCCAGGCAGCGATGGCGGCTACTACGGTAGCGCTTTCAGCGGGAGGTTCGTTTAGTTTGTGAATGGTACCGTTTTCTACTATCAGAATATCAACGTATTCGGGATCGAATCCTTCATTTTTGAGGAAGTCGAATGCTTCGTGGGCATCTTCCATAAAAAGGAGGCCTTTACCGTAGTTCTGTTTTATCTTTTGCAGTGCTTGATAAATAGCAATTGCTTTTTTTCTGGCAGTGGGAGAGAGTCGGGCATTCCGACTGCTCATGGCTAAACCATCGGCCTCACGTTGGGTAGGACATACTACCAGTTTGGTATTTGACTGAATGATATGCAGCAGTTGACGAACAATCAGACACTGTTGAAGGTCTTTTTGTCCCATAAAAAGCTGGTCAGGTTGCACAATATCCAGTAACTTGTGAACGATTATACCAACGCCTTGGAAATGTCCTGGTCTGAATTCTCCTTCGAGAAGGTTTTCCAGGTTTCCGAAGTCGTAATGGGGTTGTTGACCGTTGGGCCCATCAGGATACATTTCTTCTACAGATGGTAAAAAAAGTATATCCGTGGATACAGTATTTAATTTTTTAATATCCTCATCTACGGTAATGGGATATTTTTCGAAATCTTTTGAATCATTGAATTGTGTCGGATTGACAAAAATGCTGCAAACGACCACATCCGTTTCTTTTTTTGCGGCCTGAATAAGTGACAGGTGTCCTTGGTGGAGGGCGCCCATAGTAGGCACAAAACCAATGCTTTTGTTATTTTTTCTTACCAGGTCTAAATGCTTCTTTAGGTCGGTTTTGCGCTTAAATAGATACATAATTCATTGCTTAAAAGGATGTTAAAACTGACAGATTGACCAATATTCCGTAAAAAATCCGTAATTTTGCAAGCCAAATTAAAAATTACTGCATTAATAATCAGCGTTAAATGTCCACAAAGAAAAGAATTCTTTTTATTGCCCAAGAGATGTCGCCGTATCTGGAGTTGAGTGAATATGCGGCCATGGTCAATAAAATGGCAATTAAGTCCAATGAGGCTGGCCTGGAAGTGAGAGTGATCATGCCTAGATTTGGAATTATTAATGAGAGAAGACACCGTTTGCATGAAGTTGTAAGGTTGTCGGGTATCAACATAGTAATTGACGGAGATGATTATCCGTTGATTATTAAGGTTGCCTCGCTGCCTAATGCCCGTTTGCAGGTGTACTTCCTGGATAATGAAGATTATTTTAAGCGGAAGACGGTTTTTGCAGATGAGAACGAGGAGTTTTTTGATGACAATGCTGCGAGAGCTGTGTTCTTCTGTAAAGGAGCCCTCGAGACGGTGAAAAAATTCGGATGGCCTCCGGATATTATTCATTGTAGCGGGTGGATGACTTCTTTGATTCCGATGTATTTAAAAACGGCCTATAAGAAGGAACCTGTTTTTGCTAATTCAAAAGTCATATATTCGTTGACGCCAAATTCTTTTAAAGAGAAGTTGGGTTCAACTTTCATTAAAAAAGCGACTATCAGTAATCAGATTAAGGAAAAAGATCTGGAGCTTTTTAAAGAAGGTACCAATACTGCTTTAAACAGAGGTGCAGCGAAGTATGCAGATGCTGTTGTGTTGGCCGGTGAGAAACTGGAGAAGAAAGTGGTGGATGAGGTTAAAGCGGAAAAAGGAAAGATAATCTTACCTTTCAAAAAAGATAATGAAGATCTTGGCGATTACTTACAATTGTATAACCAGTTGTTAGGCAAATAGCCAATTAATAAGCATGTTCGGGCAGTTTTAAAACAATACTCACTAACAACTTAACGCGTGAAGATCAATTTCAGGAACCTTAGCTTTTTAGCTACCTATATAACTCTACTATTTGGAGCTGCTGGTTGTAACAAATCAACAATTCTTGGAGGAAGTCTTATTCCCCCGGGCGATCTGGTAAATTCACAGGATACTATCATTACCGACATCATAGCCAACAACATCCTACGCTATGATTCTTCCATTCTGAATGGTCAGAATGCCTATAAAAAAATCCTCGGTTCAATTAATACCGACCCGGTTTTCGGTAGAACCCAGGCCTTCGTGTTTATGCAGGTGTCATTACCGAAGAGCGATTTTACCTTTGATGGTACCGGTCAGACGTTGGACTCTGTAGTATTATCCGTTAGCTATGCAGGATATTCCGGAGACTCGTCTACTCCACAAACCTTCAGGGTTTATCGTATGAATGAACCAGGGTTTACCATTGATTCGAATTATGCTTACAATAAAGTGTTGGGGTATAACAAAGGCGAATTACTAGGTACAGCTACTGTTACTCCTATTTCACTGCGCGACTCCGTAAATATTTACGGGAATATGCAAGCCGCACAGCTCAGAATTAAATTGAGCAGTGCATTTGGAAATAATTTATTGCAACAAACCACTGATGGTGCCTTTAAAAATGATTCGTCGTTCAGGGATTATCTGAAAGGGTTTGCCATTGTACCTGATACCAGTTTAGGTAACACCAGCAATATGATTTATCTGGATCTCAACAACTCCAATACCAAGTTGTCTGTTTTCTATAAAAACAGTACTGATGATTCCCTGATTGCAACAATGGGATTCAATCAGTATGCCAGTGCACACGCGAACTATTTTATTCGTAATTATAATGGTTCTCAGGCTGCCAGATTTATTAACTCCAATAATCCAAATGGCGACAGCCTTTTGTTCCTGAATGCAGCTCCGGGATTATTTACCAACATTAAAATTCCGGGATTGGAGAACTTCCCTAATGTGTTAATCAATAAAGTTGAATTGGTAATTACTGAGGTAACTAATGGACCAACTGATAGAAATGATATTTTTATTCCTCCAACTAGCTTATCTTTGCGCCAGTATACAAACGGTGATACCACCAAAATCCCCGTTGATTATAATGTAGGAGGTGCTTCATACTTTGGCGGCACACGTCAGGTGGTTACCAACTTTGGAGGAGTGCAGGTATCTCAATATACCTTTAACCTTGCAAATACCGTTCAACGGTTCATCAAGAAGCTCGACCCCAATAACGGTTTCAGATTGGAGGGCTATTCCCCTCTTTACATGGATGTAAATCGTGTGAAGGCCGGAGGAAGCAATCTTTCGCAGTATAATATCAAACTCAGAATTATTTATACTAAACCATAAATCTACTAATCCCGGTTTTTTATGCCATATTTATTTACATCTGAATCCGTTTCAGAAGGACATCCCGATAAAGTAGCAGATCAGATTTCAGACGCCCTGATTGATAATTTTCTGGCCTATGATCTTAAGTCAAAAGTAGCTTGTGAAACACTGGTTACTACTGGCCAGGTTGTATTGGCTGGTGAAGTAAAATCAGAAGCCTACCTGGATGTTCAGGATATTGCCAGAGAAGTAATTCGCAAAATTGGTTACACGAAGAGCGAATATATGTTCGAAGCTAATTCATGTGGTATATTCTCAGCTATTCACGAACAATCACCTGATATCAACCAGGGTGTTGAACGCGTAGCTCCTGAAGATCAAGGTGCTGGTGACCAGGGGATGATGTTTGGTTATGCTACCCGTGAAACTGAAAACTACATGCCGTTGGCGTTGGATCTGGCACATAAACTGTTGCTCGAACTGGCCGCCCTGCGCAGAGAAAATAAAGATATTACTTACCTCCGCCCTGATGCTAAATCACAGGTTACTATCGAATATTCTGATGATAACAAACCTTTAAGGATTGATACCATCGTTATTTCTACACAACACGATGATTTTGACGAGGATGGAAAAATGCTGGCTAAGATTAAGGAAGATATGATCAACATCCTTATTCCTCGCGTTAAAGCACAATTGAAGCCTGAATTACAAAAACTGTTTGAAGGCTACGATATCAATCACCATATCAACCCAACCGGTAAATTTGTAATCGGTGGCCCACATGGCGATACTGGTTTAACAGGACGTAAAATCATCGTTGATACCTACGGTGGTAAAGGTGCGCACGGTGGTGGTGCTTTCTCTGGTAAAGATCCTTCCAAAGTAGACCGCTCTGCTGCTTATGCTACCCGTCATATCGCTAAAAACCTGGTAGCTGCCGGAGTTTGTGACGAAATATTAGTACAGGTTTCATACGCTATCGGTGTTGCTAAACCTTGCGGCGTTTACGTAAATACTTACGGTACCAGCAAAGTAGGGCTCCATGACGGTGAAATCGCTAAAAAAGTAGAAGAAATCTTCGATCTGCGCCCTTATGCTATCGAACAACGCCTGAAACTGCGTAACCCTATTTATAGCGAAACCGCAGCTTATGGACATATGGGCCGTCAACCTCAGACTATTACCAAAGTATTCAATAAAGGCAAGAAGAACGAGAAAAAAGTGGAAGTGGAATTGTTTACATGGGAAAAACTGGATTACGTGGATAAAGTGAAAGCTGCTTTCTCCCTCTAATAAATAAAGTGATCAGCATATTTACTGGCCAGTACAACTTCAAAAGTGTACTGGCCTTTTATTTTGAGTCGTTTACCAGGTAAAATGGGCTAAACTTTTAATTAATCAGCAGTTCCTTCAACATAAAGTCTAAAAAAAGTTCAAAATTTTTTATATATAATGACTAAAAATATATATAAAAATAAATAATATGGTTAATGGTATTGGATTTCAAGGCTGATAAGTATTTGCACCCCGCAATTTAATAAGTAGTTCAACCAACTTACAAGGTTGAGATACCCAGACTTATAGCCTAACGTAATTTTGTGTTTTATGTATTAATAATATTTGAAATATAAATTGCGTTTTTGTATTTAGATTTATAGATATTGCAGGCAAGTTAAAATTACCAGCCACAAGCTTTTATCCGGAAAAAAGTAGGCTGGCACCATGTCCAAACAATTTATTCTATAACTCTAGGAAAGCAAACTACCATAGGTAGAAAGAAAAACCATTACACACCATAACTGAATTTTGAAAGACCATGATGAAGAAACATTCAATCTCTTCAAGAATTATGATGCTACTTGCATTTGCATTCTTCTTTGCTCTTGGCAGTTGCTCAAAAGAAAAAAACACTCTGGAAATACCAACGCACGGCCAAACCGATACAACTACTGCTGGCAAACCAGTACCCTCTACAGGTAAGGAATACACTTTTGTACCTGATGCAAATGGAAGATTATTACTGGATGACAGCAAAGGACAATATAAAGGAGGGGATATCCTTAATTTAAAAGGAACTTTTACTACTGTTGTTATTACAAATCTGAAAGGTTCTGCCGGCAATCCAATTATTGTTAGGAATGCTCCTGGTACCGTTGTTAAAATAGGCGTTCCTTCCTGGAACGGAGGCTCATGGTCTACTGCTTTTAGCTTCGTTAACTGCCATTATATTAAGGTTGGTGGAAGTAAAAGTAAATCAGATATTCTGATCGATGGAAGCACTCAACCTTCAAGAGAGGCATATTTCAATCTTACACTTAGCAGTCATTCCGACAATTTCGAGATCAGCAATATTACAATCCGAAACGGTGGAACAGGAATTTGGGCAAAGACAGAACCGTTAAAAGACGATCCTTCTACCCATTACCCCAATTCAACCATGGAGAATCTGCTTATTCATGATGTTGAAATTAGCGAAACCTATAATGAAGCAATGTATATAGGACATACTGCCCTTTATTGGAATCTTACTGCCAATGCTCCCTATTACGGCGATCCTTCAGGGTTTACTCCCGGACAGAATTATGTGCAGCCAATTAAATGGCGTAATGTAAAGATCTTCAACAACAGGGTTTTAAGTGGCGGAAAAGATGGTATTCAAACCTCAGCTATAGACCAGTTGGAGATTGCTGGAAATGAAGTAACCCAATGGGGCGGACAACATAATTCCGGCCACAATGGTGGTATCCTGATCGGAGGAAGAACTACTAATACCAACGTTCATGACAATTACGTACATAACGGTTGGGGTGAGTTAATCCAATTTTATGGAACAGGAGAGAACGGCGCTACTCACATCATTAAAAACAATCTGCTGAGAGATAATGAAGGCGATGGTGTAAGTTTAAGAGGAACAAATAATGCCGTAATTCAGATTCAGAATAATACAATTGCAAATGTAGGTGGAGTATGTCTTCGAATTAATGGTTATCAGGGAATGAAAGCTCCTCAGCAAGTTAAATCCAATGCATTTATTCAGCCTAAACCAATCGGAACTACAGTAAGCTTCAACGCATATGTATATACTGAAAATGGAGGCGTTTATGTAGAAGGAACCGGAGCTGAAGCAAATACCAGGATTCCGACAGTAGCTGAAGCAGGTGTGGATACCAATAATTTCTATCAACCTAAGGTCGGTTCAGCTATTCTGTCTTCCGGGTATCGGAAATAACGTTTCAATCCAGCTTAAGAAAATCTTTTATTAAAGGATTCACTTGATCTGGTTGCTCATAATGTGGCATATGCCCGGCATTGGTTATCTTTTTGCTAATCAATGTCGGGTATAATTTTTTATAATCCTCTAGTTTTTGAATAGGGAAGAAGGGATCACTATCTCCGTAGATCAGCAAAATGCTGTTGGGCTGAATGGCCGACAAAAAATGCAACTGGCTTTTATTCAGCATGCAATGCCAGGTAGATAATGTAATTCGTTTATATCCTTCAAAGTCAATGAAGTGCTGCAATCGCTGGCTATATTTTGCAAATAACTCCATATCCCTGAATTCTTTTCGCTGATTTTCTATTGAACGCGGATACCAATAACAGGTCATCAGAAATTTGTCTAGCACTGGAACAGACAATAATTTTGAGGCGCGTAAATCTCCGCTCGCTGCGGGGCCCAACAACACAAGTTTTCTTACCCTTTCCGGATGCCTGGCGGTAAACTGCATGGCAATGGCTGAGCCCATAGACATAGCCACCAGATCTACGGGCTGCTTAAATCCTAATGTGTCGAGTAACTGCTTTAATTGTTGCTCATATAATTCAGCAGAATAGTCCACATCCGGGCGGTCGGAATACCCCCTGCCATAAAGGTCATATGTAAGAATCCTGGGGCTACCCTCAAGCATAGATGGTAATGTATAATCCCAAACTTCCATACCTGTAGCCCCGCCTCCATGAATAAAAACGATAGTATGACTACTATCCGTACCACTTATTTTGTAATGAACAAGTCCATCCTTTAAGGCAATAAACTCCCCTGGAGCCTGTGACCTTAATTGGTCATTTACGCTGTATTTCTCCTGAGAAAAACTCATCCACACGTAAATAGCCAATCCGGCTAGGATACAGACTCCCAAAATGAACGTTACAATTTTCAGTGCTTTTCTCATTTCTTATATTGTAGAAGCCACTCGTAGATGTTTAAACCATCTTCCTTATACGATGGGGTGTAGTAAGTTTCCCAACAACAATGTTTATGATCGCCTATGGTTATTTTAGTTAGCCCTGGCTTATATTTATTGGTACTGTCGACATATGCCTTGCAATTACTTAGAAATGCAATTTCTTCGGTTCCTGCAAAGTACCAGGTATGAATATTGTTTTTGGCAGTAATGGAGAAACTCTTTAAATTTTTGTCGTAAATAGAAGCAGGCGACATACATACGGCTGCGGCTATACGAGGTGCTGTAACCGGGTCTGTAATTGCCATGCCAACAGACCAGCCACCCGCACTATAACCAGTAATGTAAACACGTGCAGGGTCTATCGGGTATCTTTTCAGCAGGTCATCCAGTGCAACATTTAAGTGTTCGGGGCCTAAAGACCAGCTGGTTGCCAATGGAGCGAATACAATGAATTCGTATTTTTTTCCATCTACTTTATTTACAGCATCGATGTTTTTCCCTGCATGCATTTGTTTGGTCACTCCCTGGTGAAATATTTTTGTCACGTCATCTCCAGCAATACTTTTACCATGAAAAGCAATGATAATGGGATACTTTTTCCCTTCTTTCATGTTGGGAGGTAAGTGGATCAATGCCGGAACATGATGCCAGGGTGTTATCGGTACCTGAATTTCTTCAAATGGTTTCAAAGAAGTCTGCTGCCCCAGTGCCACCCTTCCGCATATCAAAATAAGTGTAATAAATACTATCTTCTTCATCTACTTATAAAAAGGAATAATTTACAGATGTAATAAAACGTCTTCCAGCGTAGTGCCTATAATCGCTTCAAGAATGTACTTAGACTGTTTTACATCTCTTTCAAGATTTACTTTTCTTACCATTTCTGCATTGTAAATACGATATGCATCGTTTACAGTTTCTACTGCAGTATTTTGATCTCCACCTGAAAATTTGGATTCAGTTTGTTTATAGTGGTTATAGGCATCTTCCAACAATGGTAGTTGCAATTCATACAATTGTTTATTCGCTGAATAATCTTCATATGCTCTTAAAACTGCTGATTTCAGGTTTAGCTTTTCACCTTCTTTTTGCTGATCAATAGATCTGCCAGTGGCTTTAATAGACTTTACTTCAGCTGGGATACTTACAAAATTTCCCAAAGGAACCATTATACCAAAATTATATCTTGGATAAAGGGTGTTATTATTGGTATTTCCTTTAATCGTATACTCGTTTAAGTTACCAGCGGCGGTAAGCATATTCAACCAACCGGCTTTGGCCCTGGTCTGATCATAATTTGTTGCTGTTTTCTTCTCTTCCAGAAGCTTGATAGATGGATTGTTCATGGCTAATTCCACCAATCTTACTTTCAACTTTTCAACAGTATAAGTTTCGGTAGGTAACTTTAATATTATTGAGGTATCACGGGCAGAATGTTGCTCCTGGGCTGATAAAGTGCTACAGGTACACGTCGCTAATAAGAAAAACAGGATCTGTTTCATTTGTTGATATTTGTAGTTGATAAATATTTTGTCTTGATTACTATTCCATTAAGCCCATAATATAGCATTGCCGACTCTATCAGTCCGGATGCTTCCTGAGCATACATACTAACCGTTAGAGCAAACAATACGCAGGCAACTGTTAGTGCAAATTGTTTTTCTTCTTCTGTTTTACCATTGAAGTAATTGGCAATAGCATATTTCAGTAGCAGATATAGATTAATCATCACCAGAATAAGACCAATCGGACCTTGTTCCAATGCCGTACGGAGATAACCGCTATCCGGTGGAAATCCATCCAGTTCGGTACCTGAACCTGGTTCACAACTAAGTAACCCGCCACCGATAGGATGACTATATATATATGGTTGAATACGATGTCTGTTAACATCTCTTACATTGAGCGAAGCATCTTCAGTGCCGGAAAAGGCAGTTCTGATACGAACAATAGTGGGACTATTATGAAATGGCCCAAACATCATCACTAAAAATGCAAGTACAAATAATGCTACTCCAATGATAGTATTACGGTTTTTTAGATTTATAAGAACCAGTATTAATATTCCCATTGGTACCATGATGTAAGCAGTTCTTGTTCCTGAATATCCCAGGGCCATAAATTGCAAAATCATGGAAATCACCAGCAGTACTTTTTTCCTTATTGAAATCAGTTTTTGGGAGCTGGTAAGTAAGGTTATATTGATAATTACACCACATGCCATTAACAAGCCAAATACCGCGGGATCAGACATGAATGAAAATATGCGAATGCCTGTAATAATGAGTACCGTCTTGAATTTTTCAGGATACCGGGCAATGAATGATTTCTCAAACGGGAGTAAACCAAACCATTGCTGGATACAGGCATAGATTGCAGCTATTGTAAGTATTGTAATCCAGAATTTCAGGAAGAATTGGAGATCCTTCATATTTCTTATAAGCTTCATTACAAGAAACATAAAAAGATAATTTCTCAATAACCCACGGGCGAAGGTTGTCCAGCCATGACGGTCATGAACAGCAGGATTGAAAAACTCAAGTAAAATCAATCCTGTGTAGATGTAAAATGAAATTAATAAGGGATCCCTTATGAAATCAATCTTTCGAATACTTTTATCATCCTGGTTCATCAGACTACCAAGTATGGTAATCAATAGCATTGCATCGATCACTACACCCACACTTAATTCAGCGCCAGACATTCTTTCAAGCACCCGTACTGTTAATGCAACTGTAACCGCAATATAGTACCCGGCCCTGTAGTTCATTACGGCAACTCCAGCCAACGCCAGCCCAAATACTCCTCCAAGCAATAGCACAGCAAACTTTACGTCTATTGAACTCAGGTAAGCAATTAGTGGTATAGCTAATATCCAAATAGCGGTGAGTGAATAAGTCAGTATGTTTCTCTTCGTATATTCCACAATGCTCAATTACAAGAACACAATTTTTACCGACATGGCTATTAATACCAAAACAATAAAAATCATGATCAGGGTTTGATGAAATGATTGATCTATAGGTTTCTTCTTTACTTTCTTTTTCATTGCAGTGAAACGCTTTTAGATCTTTGTTTTACTTTAAATTGGCCGGTAAAGAGGAAGGAAAATCCAAATTTGACACAGCATTTATATATCAATAATGAAAGACTAATAGCAGATGGAATTAATATAACCAGCAGTATTGTACCGTTAGTCAGCCCACTTCTTATCAATATTTCCCGCAAAATTGCAGCTATACTCACATGCAATAAATATATGTATAGAGAATAGTGCCCGATTGTCCGAAAGAACTGTAGTTTATTACTGGCAGCAAGGCAGGAAGAAAGTTGTATAACAAACAGACATCCATAAAGTGCTATCGGTAAATAAAGAAACATATTCATGTCCTGATGAAATAGGTAGTAAAATTGCAATCCTATAAATACAAAGAATGAAAAAAACAGGTATTGGGGATTTGATAACCGTTGTTGTACATTCTCCTGAAAGAAAAATTTTGCACCAAAGTCTCCCACTGCAAAAAATATGTAATGCAACATTATATCATACAAGGCACTGTATTCACGAATGGTAGGAGAGAACCCCAAAAATACCAGTCCAATGAGCAGATGAATATATTTGTTGCCTTTAGTAAGCAGGTTTACAGTCAGGTATAATATTGTTACATTAAACAGTGCAAACAGATACCAAAGTTGATCCAACTTTCTTGGTTGTAAAAAGATATCCAGGTAATCGGCTAATGTTCTGCTTGAGTTTGTATAGGCAGAAAATACAATTTGCAAAGTTATTTGTACGATAGCCCATAATAAGTATGGGTAGAGTAAAGTATTTATCTTATTAAAAACAAAACTATTTTCCCCCCGTTTACTTAAACTCCTCACAAAAAAAGCTCCTGACAGCAAAAAGAATAGTGGCATTCTGAAGCTGTAAAGCATATCATTAGCAGCTATTATTGATGCGGGCATTTCTATACCTTTTGCCAGTAAACCATAAGCCAAATGCCTGTATACTACCAATATAATAGCTATACCCTTGGCATAATCCACCCAGGCATAACGTTTACTATCAGTTGTGGTCGAGTTATTTGTCATATTGGACAGTTGCTGATGACTTAATTATCAGAGCTCCAGAAAATCTTCCTTCACAGCATTCAATACTACTCCCAGGAATTTATCACCAAGACTTTCCAGAAATTCTGAAGATTCGTGGTCTATTTGTTTCATGTGGAGTTTGGAAGAAAATATAGCTACAACACCTTCTGCATAAGCTGAAAGCTCACGGCTGTCGGTAAAATCATTCAACGGAGCACCTTCCATAATAATATAGTCGTAGTATTTCTTGAGTTCATCAAGGTAATTCAACACATTATTTGGAGGCAATATTTCAGAAGGAGTATAGTCGCCTCCTTTGCATCCCATTACTTCAATTCCCGGTGTGCTATATGTGGTAACATATTCCCGGAATTTCTCGATACTAAAATCCTGAGGTGGAAGGGAGAAAGATTCTAAAGTCTTAGCCGCTTCCATCTGAACAGTTATATCATTATTACAAAAGTTAGTATCCAGAACAAGCACACGTTTATTGCTCAGGCTCAGACTATAGGCTACTGCTTGTACCAGGGTGGTTTTGCCCTGTTGAGGTTCTGTACTGGTGAACAGGAATATTTTTCTCTGGCTGTTTTCCAGTTCAAAACGGAGCTTCCTTAGCAGCTCTCTGAACATATTCTGACGCTTCAGCCACTGCGTTTCATCTGTTTTTTTCTGTAGCGTTTCCAGAATATCATACTTACGGAGGTTAGTATGATTGATGGTAGCAATGAGTTTCAGGTTGCTTTGGCGATTAAAGACAGATGGAGACTTTAAGGAATTGTCCATAAATTCTGTAAAGAGAATTCCAAGACTCGCTATAATAAACACAGCAGCACCCGACATTCCCATAATTATTAAACGCTTGGACGATTCAGGAGTAAAGGCTGGCTGACCTTTTAAAGTTTGGCGGAAGTTGTCCTGAGGCACATTATTATTATCTAATGCAGCAGCAAGTTTCTCCTTCAATTTATTGTATTCTTCCTGGGCCAGTGTTACTTCCTGTTGTAAGCTACCTACAGTTGCTTCTTTATTGGCATATGAGCCAACGGAAGAACGTAATCTATTGATTTTGCTTTCCAGGCTACTGATATTCAGCTTAGAAGCACTTAATTCGGCTTCCTGCGCACTTTTACGTTGCATCAATTCATCACGGGAAGCTACTTTGCCGCTAGGTGTACCGTTATCTATAAGCGCTTTCTGTAATTTGGCACGTTGTGCTTTAATTTTATCTGCCAGGGCATTATCTGAGCTACCAGTACGGAGGTACTCATCATTTAAGTCGTTGATTTGTTTTCTTAATGCCAGGATCTCACCATTTGAATTATTATAGGCGGCTTTACCACTACCGGCTTGATTGAGCTGATCGCTGAGGTTATTGATAGAAGCTTGTAAAGCATTGAAATTCGCCCGCTCATCCGACAAAGATTTTTCAAATTGTTTAATGAGGTCCCATTCATTTCCACTTGCGGTTTCCACGTTCAATACACCCTGGGCTGTTTTATATTGCCTCAATGCTTCGATCTTAGCATCCAATTCTTTTTTCTTCTGGTTAACGAGCGATTCAAAAGTGGCTACGTTTTCAATAGTTCTTTCTGAACGTGAGCTGCGATAAAACCTGATGAATTCGCGATACAGGCTATTTACAGCATAGGCGGAAAGATCCGGATTTTCGGTGTAGGCAATTATATTGATGTAGTCTGTACGGGATAATCTGTTTGCATAAATCATTTTGCGAACAGATTCGTAATCATACTTATATAATTTCATGTATTCGAGCACTCTTCTTTCTTCAGGAGAGGAGCTTGACAGTACTTCCAGAGAATCATACTTCTTTCTGCAAATTCTATAGATCTCTTCTCTGTTGGCAACTTTATATTCTGGTTTTTTAAATTCCTTTTCTGTCAGGGTTCTGAATGGCTTATTGGAGGTCAGATCATGCATCATGAGGTCGCAGGATAGCAGTCCGATTACCAATGGAGAATTCATTGTTTCCACCACATTATCAAATTTCACATCTGCTTCAAACAAATTTAGGTTTTCGTCCCGTAATTTGATTTGTTCATTGGTGGTGAATCCTGTGGCCAATTGAGCTGTGGAAGCATAGAGCCGGGGTTTCCCAATGGTAAAGGCAAAGGCGGCAGCTACAGCAACTGCAGTACTAATAATTATCCACCATTTCTTTTTAAGTAGTGCCTTTATAAAAAATACTATATCCATATTCTATTTAAATCCTTTAACTATTTGATTATAGGGGCATAGGAACAATTATCTGATAATAATCATCTAGTACCCGGTATTTTATTACTGGAATATCAAAGGAAATGGTAAAATAAGTTGGCAATGTGCCTTCTGGTTTATCGGAGGATGAGGTTATATTCAAATACCAGAACATGATAGGTTCAGGTATATTCGGTTTGTGTAGCAAAGGTAGTTGTTTCAGTTCAACTAGCTTTTTTTTTTAAGCGAACGGCGAATTTTTTTTGGTAATCGTTTAGGTTTTACCCGTAAAAAAAAGGTGATTGTTTGCACAACCACCTTTTTTAGAATTTGAAAGCTTTATTTACAGCTTCATTAATTTAATTGTTTGTGTTTCACCCTTGTTGGTAGTTACACGCAAGAGATAAATACCAGGTTCCTTAATGTTACCGGAAGTATTGAATCTCTGTTGAGATCTACCAGCAGGAACTCTTCTCATCTCACTGTAAAGTTTTCTACCGGTCAGGTCCACGATTTCGAATAGCATACCCGAAACTTCGTGTGGTAGAGATACATCTACAGCCAGGGTATTGGTAAATGGATTAGGATAAACATTTAACTCCAGCTTAGCTGTTGCTTCCACTTTAGTAGCATTGGCTGTAGCAGGGGCTACCACCATAGACTGCTGTGTACCGCCTAATTTAGCCAGGTTGCTTGAGCTATTGTCCTGAATATCAATTTCCATTGCATTCAGATAACCTACCTGACCACCTGGAGGAATGCTTAGCGTAAAGGCAATTTCACCGTTTGCATCTGCTGTTAATCCTGCAAAATCAGCTGTATTTGAAGTGTTGTTTTGAGCGTATAATGTTTTAGACACTCCATTTACGGTAAACTGAGTGCTGCCATTATCTGGCTGAGGTGCCCACCATTTACTGTTAGACAGGAATTTCAGGGTGTAGGTAGCATTTGGACTTAATCCGTATAGATGTCCGTGCATTACTGATACACCTGAGAAGAATCCTGGTAATGATCCGAAGTATAAGTATTCGCTTAATACAACGTCAGGGTATACACCACTGTTATTGCCTGTAGTGGCACCTTCTATACCAGCTGCCCACCACCAAACTTCATCAAATCTGAAGCCTATGCTGGTAGATTGGCCAGCGTCATTTTTCAGGTTTGCAGTTGGGCCTGTGATATTATTCCAAGGAGCCGGCGCTGTTTGATTGAGTTTGAAGTTCAGCAATATTTTAGAAGAACCACCACTTCCGGCAGGTTGAGTAACTGTCAGATTGAAGGTAGTAGTATCGGCAGCACCATATGAATCCCGTACTATGATACGAAGATTATTATAGGTACCACTGTTACTGGTGGTAGGACTAATAACTAATGATCTGCTGGAACCGCTGGTTGTTAATGTTACAAAAGAAGGCAGATTTGAAGTAGTAAATGTGATTGGATCTCCATCCGGATCACTTGCCACTACCGGTATAGTCAGGGTACTTCCTGCTTCTACAGTCTGATCTGCAATTTTTGTAATGGTCGGAGGATTATTTGGATGAGAAGTAGAACTACCTGCCACCAATTCCAACGCATTCAGGTAACCAACCTGGCCTCCTGGAGGAATGCTTAATGTAAAGACAATTTCTCCATTTGCATCAGGAACCAAACCAGAGAATACTACCAGGTTTGATGTATTGTTTTGTGCGTATAAAGTTTGTGACACTCCATTAATAGTGAACTGGGTACTACCATTATCTGGTTGAGGAGCCCACCATTTACTGTTAGATAAGAATTTAACTGAATAAGTCTTAGTTCTATCCAAACCGGATAAGTGACCTGTCATTACCGGTGCTCCGCTAAAGAAGCCAGACAATGATCCGAAGTAGAGATACTGACTCAATACCACATCCGGATAAACTCCACTGTTGTTACCGGTTGTAGCACCTTCAATACCAGCTGCCCACCAGTTTTGGTCGAATTTCAAACCAATACTGGTTGTTTGTCCGGCCTCATTTTTCAGATTGGTAGTGTTGGTACCTGTAATATTATTCCATGGTGCCGGTGCAGGATTATTCAGATGGAAGTTCAATAGCACTCTGTAACCGCTTGTATCAGCTCCCTGACTGGTAACAGTAAGGCTGAATTTAGCAGTATCGCTGTTTCCATGATTATCTGTAGCTATAACTCCTATGTTGTTGTATTGGCCAGCCTGACTGGTAGTTGGCTGAACAAGGAGGTAAGGCGATCCATTACCCTGAACTACTGTTACGAATGAAGGAAGTTGATATCCTGAATAAGTAATCGGATCATTTTCAGGATCAGTTGCACTGAATTGAATATGTAAGGTATCACCAGCTTTTACAGTTTTATTAGCAATTGGTGACATCACCGGAGGCAGATTAACAGGATTGGTGGTTGTATCATTCGCACCACCTGCATCTACTTCCAATGCATTCAGGTAACCAACTTGTCCGCCAGTCGGAAGACTCATGGTAAATTTAATTTGACCGGTAGAATCGGCTTTAATGTTTTCAAACACAGCAAGATTTGATGTATTATTCTGAACATTAAGCGATTTTGTTACACCATTGATAGTGTATTGAGTAGAACCGTTATCAGGTGATGGAGCCCACCATTTACTGCTACCGAAGAATTTAACGGTATAAGTACGGTTTGTTTCCAATCCACTGATTCGACCTGTCATAGAAGTTGGACCACTGAAGAATCCTGGTAATGATCCAAAATACAGGTACTGGCTCATCACCACATCCGGATATACTCCGGTGTTATTACCTGTAGTAGCACCTTCAACACCAGCTGCCCACCACCATACTTCGTCGAACTTCAATGAAGCACCAGTAGTTTGGCCGTTATCATCCTTCAGGTTGTTGGTTGTAGTACCTGAGATATTATTCCAAGGAGCCGGAGCCGGACTGTTTAATTGGAAATTCAGGAATAATTTATAGTTCGGAGTAGGCTTATCTACTACTGTAAGTACGAAACTACGAGTATCGGTACCTCCACGGTTGTCAACAGCTTTCACTGTAATGGAATAAGTACCGGCATCTGCATATCCTGGTTTCAGGGTAATTAAACAGGTATCATTCAGGCTCTGTAAAGTGGCGAAGGAAGGCAATTGTAAAGCTGTCCAGGTAAATGTATCACCTGCATTGAGATCCTTTAGACTAAGTTTAACAACTTTAGTCGTTCCTTCGTCAACACTCACTGCCGGAATTGAATCAATAACAGGAGGATAATTGTCGTTTACGACTACAGTAAAGAATGCAGTATCTGCACCACTGTTGGTATCCGTAACAATTACACCTGTATTGAATGTACCTTGTTGGTTTACGCCAGGAGCCAATACAATAGAAGTAATACCATTACTTTGTTGTACGGTTATAAATCCTGGATTATTGTAAATACTGTAACTCAGTGAATCGTTATCCGGATCACTTGCGTTGATGCGGATGCTCTGAGAAGTACCATATCTGATAGTTAAATTACTGATACTGTCGATAACCGGTGGGTTATTCAGTGATTTAGCACTAACTGCTTTTGTAAAGGCAGAATAACCACCCTCACCAACGGCTCTTACTTTATACCATGCAACGGTATTTGCTGCCAGTGTAGAGTCGTTAATAGTACCAGATCCGGAAACGCCAGGACCAGTAGATTTCAGGAAGCTGAAGTGCAGACTGTCGGTTAATGAACGGTGTACTTCAAATCCTGTTTCATTTGTAGAGTTATCGGCCCATGTAACCTTCACAACAGTTGTGGAAAGTGCCTGTGTTACAGGAGTTCCGGGAGCTGCAGGAGGAGTAGGTTTGGCCGAGGTAGTAGCATTAGCGGTACTGGTAAATGCAGATTCACCAAATTGACCTATAGCCCGTATTTTATAATAGTAGGCAGTTGAGGCATTAAGGGCAGTATCTGTATAAGCAGTAACGTTAGCAGCTGTAGTGGCAACAATATTGAATGTGCCATTGCTGCTGGTACTTCTGTAGATTTCAAACCCTGTTTCGTTGTTACTGTTGTCTGTCCAGGTAAGATTTAGCTTGCTGTAATTATTTACAGTAACCTTGAGGGCAGAAGGAGCAGTAGGAGCACTACCTGTTACCGTGTTAGGATCAACGAATGCTTCAGCCGGGATCAGCTGGCGGGTAGTTATACCTGCCTGAGTGCTGGACCAGTATACTTCCATTACAGCATCACCGCCTGCCTGGAAGAAGGTAACAGTGATTGGATAAACTCCTGCGGCAACATTAGTTACAGTTCCTGAAGCAAAGGTTGCACCATGTAATCCGTCGTTACTAACCGTGGCAGTAGCAGAGTTGCTATATGTTTTATTGAAATACAGCTTACTACCATCATCTGAATTGGTTTCAAATTTATATGTACCGGTTACAGGGATCTTAATATAGCCTGTCCACATTACTGCATAATTTACAGTAGTTGTAGACGGAACTACAGAAAGGTCCGGTGTATAGGCTTTACCTGTTAGTACCGGAGTAAGCGTAGTAAAGTTTGGCAGATTGCTCCAGCTTCCATTGTATATTTTGTAATCGAGGTTTGCTTTCTTGGTTCTGATGGTTACCTGATTACTTGGAGTTGAAGTTTTGCCAGAAACATCTTTTGCTTTTACGTAGAAGTTGTACAATGTACCATCGGTAAGGTTAGTAACGGTTCCGGTAAGAACGTTTCCAACCGATAATACAAGCACATTGTTTGCATAGATATCGTATCCTGCAATACCTGCATCATCTGTAGCAGCTTGCCAGGTTAATACTGCCTGGTTGTTGGTGTAACTGGCTACAGCTACTGATGGAGGTGCTGTTGGCGGTAAGGAATCGAAATCTGTTTTGCCTTGAACTACAGCGGATACAGGACCTGCTGCATTATCATTTACAGGCCTGATTTTATAATAATAAGCGGTATTTGGAATGAGGCCATTGTCGTTATATGTAACTACGTTAGCGTTATTCTTACCAATCAGGGTAAATGGACCACTGGCCTGGGTTGCGCGATAAACTTCAAAGTATTTTTCGCTGTAAGCCTGGCTACTGTTTTTAACCCAGCTTAAATTTATTTGAGTTTTGTTAAAGCTGCTTACAACGAGGCCGCTGATTGCATCCGGACCATTAATACCTGTACTGTTAACAATACGGAAAGTATCTGAATAGCTGCCAACACAATATCCAGTTGCAATAGCTCTTGCAACATATGCACCTGGTGTAGAAGTAGTGAGTGTATTGGTAGTACTTAGTACACCTGAGGTTCCTGCACGCAGCCACTCATAGGAACTCATTCCGGCAGGGATCTGAAGCGTTAGGCTTGTTCTTCCGTCTGGTGCCGGTAATACGTTACTGGCGAGGGTAGGGGAGGTTGTGATAACAGGAGTAGGGCTGGCAGGTTTGTATGCCAGGGTAAGAGGTGTAGGAGACCAACCTGTCCATCCACTAGGTAATAAAGCACGTACACGGTAGCTACCCGGTGATGTAACAACGATCGAATTTGCTGTTCCATTGGCGATTGTTACCTGATCCTTTTGCCATTCATACTGCTGAAATCCGGGTGCAATACCTATTGTAACCGATTCTCCGGCACAGAAGGTAGTGTTTCCAAAAAGGGCATATGGATTTAGTCTGTTTGCCCTTAACATAAACGGTGTGAAGTCGGGCTCATTCCAGGCATCCAACCAGGTATTATGCTCGTCATTGGGGTAGGTAGTTAGTTTGATATTACCCCCGGCAGCCTGAATAGTAGAAACAACTGTATTAGTTGTATAAGGGGCAGGGTTACCGTCTTTTCCACCCTGAAACAACCATATTGGAGTGAATTTATAGTTATTGATCGAGTTCTGGTAATCCAGTGAAATGGCGCTCATTGGTAATGCTCCTGCAGTTAATTGCGGGTAGCGGATAGCAAACTCCCAGGTTCCCCATCCACCGGCAGAAAGACCGTTTAGAAGTAATCTGTCAGGATCTCCTTTGGCATTGGTAACAATTGAGTCGATTACTGACTTGAGATTATCATAGTCATTGGTGCCCCAATAACCACTTTGGCTTTGTGGATATAATAAGAAGCCATCAAAGGTACCATCATCCACACGCTGCATCCAGGTTTGACCTCCCCACAGCAGGTGGAACTCATTGTCGTAAGTGGTTCCGGCTTCACCTACTCCATGAAAGAATAGATAAATCGGATATTTCTTTCCATCATTTGCTCCCTGAACATAAGATTTAGGGAACTTCAGACGGAAAGCCATGTTCTTATAAATATAACACTTGTAGGAGTCGGTGTTATATCCCATTCTCACTGTTCTTACCCACTTCGTGATTTTATCGAAGACAGGGGAGGCAGGAGGATTAGCCGGATCATATGTAATGACCGGATCATTGGAGTTGAGGGCTGACTGTGCATGTGTTGGGATATAGCACCAGACCAGCAACAATAGCATTAAAAAGCGTAAAGTTCGAATCATGGAATATGTATTAAGCCTGTCCCGGTTCGGGACAATAACGAAATAATGATACCTTTCCGGATAACCAGAAGGTCTGTTCTCAGGAGATGGAAAAAATTAATACTTAGCTAAGCATTTAAGCTTCAGCTTAGTGAAGATTGTTCGAGGATAAGGCTAAATTATATTTCAGTAGTATTCGACTGCGAAAATAGGGAACCTAAATAATTTTTTTTAATGTTTTTCGCAAACGGTTTCTTTTGGCTGGTAAACGTAACTTTTAAGAAGATAACTGTTTTTTTGATTAAGAAACAGCTACACTTCTTTTGGAACGCTCCCAGGCAGCCGATTGTTTTTTCCTGAAAAATTTAAAGCTTCCCGCAAATACTGCAAAGTTCATAAACACAAAATAGAAGGGTATATAAAGGTATTTGACTTTCGTTTCCCGAATTGCCAGCAAGTAACCCATTAATGCTGCAGTGTAAAAGCATAACTGCAAGATTCCTGTAATTAAGAGCACTTGATAAAATGAAGATTCAGGAGAGGCTATAATAAGGAATAGCATATTACTTATTATAGCAAGTAATAGCCCGAGTGGGGCGAGTGTCCATCTCAATACCCTGTGAGAAACATATTGCCAGGTAATTTTGGGATATTTAAAGGGGTTTAAGAGGGGGAGAAGGCGCGACATTGACTGATAACCTCCTGCCGCAATCCTTACTTTTCTTTTATATTCTTCCGGTAAAGAGGCTGATGCAGTTTCCTGTGCATAGGCTGCTGGTTCATATAATACTCTATATCCTTTCATATTCATATTAAAGGAGAGCATAAAATCATCCAGGATGGTATCTGTTGGCAAAGGATCATAAACGGAGGTACGAACAGCGATCAATTCGCCAGCTGCACCCATTACACTATAAAGTTCGGCGTCCCATTTCTTTAGCAAGGATTCGTACTTCCAATACATCCCTTCACCTTGGGATTCGGCCCCCCCCGTTGTACTAATTACCTTTTTTTCGCCGGCAACAGCGCCGGTGTCAGGATACCGAAAATGTGACATCAGTAATATTGCAGCGTCAGAGTTTAGTATTGTATTGGCATCTGATAAAACGACAAAGGGCGTTTGCACATAACTCATTGCCCTGTTGATCGCAGCGGTTTTGCCAGCACGCTGAGGCTCATATAATAATGTTATCTGTGGGTATAACCTGATAAGTTCGTTTGTCCGGTCGGTTGAGCCATCTGTAATGAATATATAATGAATGAGCTCTTTGGGGTAATGTAGCGACAGAGTATTCTTGATCTTTTCTTCAATGAAGTCCTCTTCATTATATGCAGCAACCAGAAACGTTACTTCAGGTAGATAAGGAACCTGGACGTCTGTAGTTTTGCCATACAACAGTCGTTTTATCCTGATTGCAATGTATAACAGCAAAGGATATACAGCATAGTGATATGCTACAACAGAGATACTTAAAATGCAGATGACAGCTAGTAGTAACATGAGGAGAACATTTGGATTTCAATCATTTGGGAAACAAAAGTAGGTAATTTGATTAGAAGCAATAACAATTATGTATCAAAAATTTGGATTTAGAGATTTATTCAAAGGACAATCGACCGTTTACTGTAAAAATTCTAACACTTACCAGAAAAAAGCACTCGTTTACCAAAAAAGAATTTCAGATTTCCAGAATTGAATACTTTTGTGAGCGTAATGATTGAATGATTAATATTTGATCTTACAATACTTAGAAGGAACCGTTTTAATTATCCTACCATATATCCTCTATAAAAACCGCCTGGTTCTTTCTGTAATTAATTTGAGACCACATCCAATTTAAAGCCTTCGGGAAAAAGCATAGTTAATTTATGCGCGACCCATTAACAGTTTTAAATGAAGGTAAATGAAAAAGACAATTTTATTAGTAGATGATAGTATGCCTATGCTTTTCTTACTGGAAGCGGTTTTAGGAAAAGAATATGCGATTGTGACAGCGCAGGACGGACTGGTTGCGATGTCTTGGTTAATGAACGGAAATAAGCCGGATCTGATTATCTCTGATCTTCAGATGCCCAATATTGATGGATGGGAGCTGTTGAATTATATCTCTGGTAGCTATCTGTTTCAGGATACACCGGTGATTGTTTTGTCTGGTTATTATAAAGATACAACCAGCGATCTTGAACTGAAACATCCGAATGTACGGGAAGTAATACAGAAGCCATTTGACCCTACGCAATTGCTTCAGAAAATAGGATACATTCTCAACAGAGAAATGTCTATTTCCGCCTAAGTTAGGCAGCATTGCTTTTTTGTAAAATACCTGATTATGAACACCTTTACACCTGATCTACTGAAGAATGAATGCATTCAGGGAATTTCTGCGAGCAAAATTACCCTGAATAACCCCAATCGTGAGAAGTCGATATTGTTCGTTGGTGCACCTAAACCGGAACAGAAAATATCTGATAAGGGATTTAGATGTATCTATGTCAAGCAATTGCAGGATGTTAAAAAAACGCTCAGTTTCTTAATGGAAACTGATAATAATCTGCCTGTAGCTGTTGTGTGCTATTATGCAAAAGGAATAGAAAGTGCTTTGAAGGAATATTGGATGAATGTTGGTAATTATCATCCGATGGCCGGCGTACCTTTCTTTGTTTTTACAGATGGTGAAGTATTGGAGGATCCACATTCCTTCAGGGCAACATTCAAATTTGTTGATGATATCATCACTGCAGATGCATGGAATCATCTGGAAGCAAAGATTGCTACCATTAACAAATTCAAAAAGATCTGCACGTTTCCTACTTACCAGCAAAGGGAAGTGGCGGCACCCAGATATACCCGTCACTTTGTGAGCAATTTCCTGAAGCGCTCGCTGGACCTTACTGTAGCCCCATTAATCCTCCTTGCATTAAGTCCTTTAATGCTACTAATTGCCTTATTGATTCGCCTCGAATCCAAAGGACCAATTTTTTATGCTGCAACAAGGGCAGGACGTAATTACAAAATTTTTAAATTCTACAAATTCAGAACAATGGTCGCAAATGCCGACAAAAAGCTGAAGGAACTTCAGCACCTGAATATGTATGAAGATAAAAAAGACGGTCCTGTTTTCTTTAAAGTTTCTAATGATCCAAGGATCACTAAACTCGGAAAATTTCTCCGCAATACAAGTTTGGACGAACTCCCGCAATTATTAAATGTTATTAAAGGCGATATGTCACTCGTTGGTAACAGACCGCTTCCATTATACGAGGCTACTTCTCTGACTACCGATAGCTACGCCGAACGCTTTTTAGCCCCGGCAGGTATCACAGGCCTTTGGCAGGTTAAGAAAAGAGGAAATAAAGAAATGTCTGTTGAAGAACGCATTGAGCTTGATATTTCATATGCCCATCAACGATCTTTCCGATATGATATGTGGCTGATAATTAATACGCCGAAAGCGCTCGTTCAAAAAGACAATGTATAATGTTATTTATTATAGAATTAATAATTTTCGGATACCTGGCGGCGTGTGTAACTTATAACCTTGTGCTGGCTGTAGCAGGAAAGCTTTTCAAACGTAGTAAACTAACTGATGAAGTAGCTAAACAATATGGTAAAGTTGCCATATTAATCCCCGCTTACAAAGAAGATGAGGTTATTGTATCTACAGTGCTCAGTTATAAAAAATTAAATTATCCTGCTGATAAATATGAGGTGATTGTAATTGCAGATTCATTGCAACAAGAAACCATCAATACTTTATCAGAGATGGATGCAAGGGTATTGGAAGTATCATTTGAAAAGAGTACGAAAGCTAAATCCCTGAATGTTGCGTTCGGAAAATTAGGGGATGATTTTGATATGGTACTAATAAGTGATGCAGATAATGTGCTGGCTCCGGATTTTCTTACAAAAGCAAACTTGCTCTATCAAAAGGGGCATTGGGCTATTCAGGGGCAACGTGTTGCAAAAAATCTCGATACCCCGTTTGCTATATTGGATGCTGCCAACGAAATTATAGCGAATCATATTTATCGGAAAGGTGCCAATGCATTAGGATTATCTTCTTCCGTAATTGGTTCTGGTATGGTTTTCCATTATCCACTAATTAAAGAAGTACTGCAGGAAATTCAGGCAACAGGTGGATTTGATAAGGTGCTGCAACTACTGATTGTGGAAAGAGGTATCAGTATTAAATATCTGGAAGACGCGTATATCTACGATGAAAAGATTTCTCATTCCGCTGTATTTGAAAACCAGCGTAAGAGATGGGTTTCAAGCCAGATCGTTTATCTACGTACTTACTGGACCAAAGGTTGGAAAGCATTATTCCGTGGTAAACTTAATTATTTTAATCTTTCTGTTTGCCAGAATGCCTTAATGCCAAGAATGCTATTGTTGTTTAGCCTAACTATTTTAACATTAGCTGCTTTCCTGCTTCAACAATTTCTCCATTTTTCCTGGTGGTGGATGCTAGGTTTATTTATCGCAAACGGGCTTACCCTGTTGATTCCTATTCCAGCTAAGTTTTACTCCAACTACCTGCTCACGGCGCTGGTGGCATTACCCAAAGCCATGCTAATAATGGTGAAGCTAATGTTCCGCCTGAAAGGTGCAGATAAAACATTTATTCATACTAAACATACCCAAACCGGTATAAATAACCCGTTGTTACATGCACCTGGAGAATAAAATACAGCCCCTGGTTTCTATTATAACAGTTAATTACAACAATGAGGTGGTAACAGCTGAGCTCATGGCTTCCTTGAAAAAAAACAGCTATACCAATCTCGAAGTAATTGTTGTTGATAATGCCTCTGCAACAGATCCTGCCAGTCTTGTTCTAAAAGAATATGAAGACGCGAAAATTATTTATAGTGAGAAAAATTTAGGATTCGCAGGCGGAAATAACTTAGGTTTGAAACAGGCAAAAGGTGAGTATATTTTCCTGGTGAATAATGATACCGAATTTACAGATGGGCTTATTGAAGGTTTACTGGAAGTTTTTTACGCACATCCGGACGCAGGTTTGGTAAGCCCTAAATTTCATTACTTTTTTCATAAGGGAACCATAGAGTATGCAGGCTACCAGGCTGTTGATCCTATCACGGGCAGAAACGGAATGGTTGGTTGCAGGGAAAAGGATGAAGGGCAATACGATAACCTGATGGTAACGCACTATGCACATGGTGGTGGAATGATGACTTCCGCAGCTGCCCTCCGCGATGTTGGGCTGATGCCGGAAGTTTACTTTCTGTACTATGAAGAGTTCGACTGGTGCGAACAATTTAAAAAGAAAGGGTATAAGGTCTATTATCAACCTAAATCATTGATCTACCATAAAGAGTCGATGACTACAGGAAAAAACAGCCCTTTAAAAACATATTACATTACGAGAAATCGTCTTCTCTTTATGCGCCGTAATGTAGCACCTTTTTCAAGAACACTTTTTCTCGGATACTTTATATTTCTCACTATCCCCAAAAATACTTTACAATTTCTTGTGAAGAAAGAAGGGGTACATATGAAGGCTTTCTGGCGTGGCATTTACTGGAATATTAAGAATTTTAAAACGGATAACATATGTGTGGGATAGCAGGGTTTATTGACTTTTCTAAACAATCGGATCATCAGATATTAATAAAGATGACCGATGCAATGATACATCGTGGTCCGAACGACGCTGGTTATGAAGTTTTTGAGCAGGATACTGCAATGATCGGATTAGGACAAAGACGTTTATCTATTCTCGATTTAAGTGCATCTGGTCATCAACCGATGCATTATGAAAATTATACTATCATTTTCAATGGTGAAATCTATAATTTCAGGGAAATCAGAGAAGAGCTAAGAATGCTTGGCTATACCTTTAATTCTGATGGCGATACTGAAGTGCTGCTAAAAGGATATGCCGCGTGGAAGGAAAATGTATTGAGCAAATGTATAGGCATGTTTGCTTTTGTGATTTACGACAGACTGAAAAATGAGGTGATACTTTTCAGAGATCGTGCAGGCGTTAAACCCTTATATTATTATTGGCATAAACAACAACTGTTTTTTGCTTCTGAGCTTAAGGGAATTATGGCCCATCCATCTTTTCCAAAAGAAATTGATCCCGATAGCTTATCGCTTTTCCTCCAATATAGTTATATACCCGGGCCATTTACAATTTTTCAAAATACCCGTAAGCTGGCACCCGGACATTTATTAAGAGTTAAACTTACAAATGGGGAAGTATCAGAATCTGCCTACTGGAATGTTTTAAGATCTTACCAGCAGGAAATAACCGAATTACCAGAGTCTGAAATAATAGATTATACTGCTTCCTTACTTCATAGTGCCTATAACTATCGGATGGTTTCAGATGTACCGGTAGGTGTATTCCTCAGTGGAGGCTATGATAGTACCAGCGTTGCTGCTATATTGCAGTCCGATAGCACAAGTAAGATTAAAACCTTTACAATTGGTTATAAGGAACAGGCCTGGGATGAATCGGCGGAAGCAAGAAAAATCGCTGACTATCTGGGTACCGAACATTTCGAATGGATCGTAGGCCCTGAAGAGGCGAGAGGGGTACTGGAACATCTACCCGAAATCTATGACGAACCATTCGCTGATAATTCTACTGTTCCAACAACATTGGTAAGTCAGTTTGCCGCTAAAGAAGTAAAGGTTGTATTATCGGCTGATGGAGGGGATGAATTATTTGCAGGATATAATAAGTTCAATCAATCTTTAAAATATACTAACAGCTTCCCACGAATAATACAACGTTCATTAAGTGGTATGATGTCGTTGGTTGATCCTGAAAATATTCCATACTTCAACAAGCAATATAATTTCTCTTCAAGATACGAAAAGATGAAGTTGATATGGGCAAGCGGAAAACCTCAGCAAGCCCTGAAATATATTAGTCAATACCTGACAGAATCTGAAGTTGGTCATTATACCGGAGTTGGAAAAAGTGCCTACCAGACAAATTTCGATCTGAATGGAGAATTGAACAGAATTAGTGATCCATTAAACAGGTTATTGGCAGTTGACTATAAAACTTTTCTGGTAGATAATAACCTGGTAAAAGTTGACAGGGCAACCATGTCTGTAAGTATTGAAGGCAGGGAACCAATGTTAGACCACCGCTTAGTTGAGTTTCTGGCGCAGGTTCCTTCTTCCCTTAAAATGAAGGGGGGTGTCAACAAATATATTCTTAAGGAGATAGTGCATAGGTATGTACCTAAAAAATTAATGGAAAGACCCAAACGGCCTTTTATCGCTCCATTACAAGTCTGGTTCAAAGATGAGTTAAAAGAGCAAATGCAATATTATCTGACAGGTTCGAGGCTGGCAAAATCGGGTTTCTTTAATGTACCGCATGTAGAGAAGCTCTTGGCACACTACCTGGCTGGCGGTAAAGTAAGCCACCAGAAATTATGGAATATGCTGGTATTTCAGCTTTGGTATAGCCGCTGGATCGAAAAACTATAGTACATGACACAGAAAAGGAAAATACGTGTATTGGAAACTATCCGTCAGGGAAAAATTGGCGGAGGGGAAAGCCATGTACTGGATCTGGTAGCAACACTTAATAAAGAAGAATTTGAACCTGTAGTGTTATCTTTTACGGATGGTCCGATGATCACTGCATTGGAAGCTATGAATATACCTGTAACGGTTATTCAAAGTGAAAAGCCATTCGATTTAAGGGTTTGGAAAGCAGTTAAGCGTTTTATTGCAGCAGAAAATATAGATATTGTTCACGTGCATGGAACAAGGGCCAATACTAATGTATTGTGGGCAGCCCGCAGTCTTGGTCTTCCAATCGTTTATACTGTTCACGGTTGGTCTTTTCATGAAGGACTGCACCCAATTTCCAGAAGATTGCGTATAGCAGCAGAGAAATTTATTACCCGGAAAGCCAATATAAATATCTGTGTTTCTGCAGCCAATCAGCATACCGGAACGCTTGCCCTGGGTAAATTTAATAGCATTGTTATCAGGAATGGAATCAACCTGCAGAAATTTAATGCAGATGCTTCGTACCCTGATTTAAGAGCCTATTTTAATATCCCGGCAAATAAAGTAGTTGTATGCTTTATCGCTCGCATGACATACCAGAAAGATCCTATAACAATGGTAAAAGCCTTTGCTAAGGCCTCTTTAGCTGCACCACAGTTACATTTGATTATGGTTGGCGATGGAGAGTTGAAAGAGGAGGCTATGAAAGAAGCAGTATCTAACGGAGTTCAGGATAAGATTACCTTTGCCGGATTCAGGCAAGATGTGCCAGCCTTGTTAAATGCAGCTGATATTTATTGCCTGCCTTCTTTATGGGAAGGGTTTCCTATAGGCGTTTTAGAAGCTATGGCAATGGGGAAAGCCGTAGTGGCCTCCGACGTAGATGGAACCAAAGAAGCTGTAAGTCACAATGAAAACGGTGTACTGGTTCAGGCACAAAATATAAGTAGTATTGCTGCAGCTTTAGTTGCTCTGGCCACAGACCAAAGCCGTAGAAATTCTCTCCAGCAGGAGGCCAGGAAAACAGTATTGCAACGCTTCAATGTTACTAAAATGACAAACGAAGTGGAGAAAGTTTACCATCAATTACATAAACACTAACCGATTACACATTATATGACAACAACCGCAATTACCTACGGCTACGATCGTATAACCGATATAAAAAGATTGAATTTTATTACAGATAGTTTGAAACAGCATATTCCTGATGGAGGAAGAGTATTGGATGTGGGATGTGGAAATGGTGTGATAAGCCGACATCTCGGACAATTCGGTTACCAGGTGCTTGGAATAGATATCAGTGAAAAAACAATTGCAGCTGCCAATAAAGCAAATACGCATGCTAATGTGAAGTTTGCAGCAATAAGTGCAGAGGATTTAACAGCTCAGGGAGAAACTTATGATGCTGTAATCTGCAGCGAAGTATTGGAACACCTGGATCAACCGGCCCTATTACTGAATACTATTCATGCTTCTCTAAAGGATGACGGATTACTTATTGTAACTGTTCCGAATGGAAATGGCCCACGCGAACTATGTGTTACCAGACCCATGCTAAAGGCCAGAAATAATCCTGCAGTCTGGAATGGAATCAATAAAGTGAAAAAAGTGCTTGGTTTTAAAGGTACTACGGCTCAATCGCAAGCTGATAACCTCGACCATGTACAGTTTTTTACAAGAAATGACCTGAGAATCCTCGCAAAGAACAGCTCTTTTGAAATTATCAGATTTGCGAAAACAAATTTCGTTGAGGATGTATTCCCATTTTCTATTCTCACCCGCAGAATAAAGTTCTTACAAACCCTGGATTGCCAGGTTGCTGAAATCTTACCGTATGGTTGTACGGGAGGGTTCAACACCTTGTGGCGTAAGTCAGGTAAATAATTTTTAATTCCAGGTGTATAGTAAGGTGACTTTCAGGAGTAAGTCACCTTTTTTATTTTAATAAATCCATGCAGCGATTATGATTGATTGGATTTAAAGCGTACTCCAATTCCTTTTGCTTTATTGAGTAATTGTTTGCATTCCTGCCACCCCAACTGCCAGATATTGCTGGTATGTAAATCCGGTAAATATCTCTTTAACAGGAAATATCCAAGAACAACTGCAAATATCAGATTGAGAGAGGAAGCAATGGCTACTGATTTAATATCTGCAAACATCCAAACCAATGATATGTCTAAAATAACATTTAAGCAAAGCCTCAACAGATTCTTATAGAAATTAATATTAGGCTTGTTGATCATGTCGAGCGTTACACCAATAAACCTGTCGATTGGGTACAGAATTGCAGAAACCAGAAAGATGATTATAATTCCTTGCGCAGAAAGGTATGAACTTGAGGCCAGCAGTTTAACCAGCGGATTAATAAATAGTAAAAGGAAGATGATAAATGGAAGAATTAAAATTGTAACAGTGCCGGTATATTTAGAAAATGCTTTTGCCACATTTTTCCAATTACCTCTGTTGGCTTCCTCCGAAAGTGTTGGCTGTGCAGTGGCTACAAAGCTTCTCAGTATTATTTCAATCACTTCCATAAACTTCTGAGGAATACTGTAAACTGCAACCGCAGCAGGACTAATCATTGTTCTTAATACAAGGTTATCTGAATAGTTCAGTAATGCAGAAGATAACATACTCCCAACAATCGACTGGCCATATTTAAATATCTCCTTCATCTTGGCAGTATTGCGGTGTTTTAGGGTATGAAGGGCCGTCCACCTGAAAAACATACAATAAATGCTGGTAAGCAATAAAGAAATTGCATAGGCATAGACAACTGTATGCAGGTTGAGTTGCTGTAGCAGATATAATACGATAAGTAGAATCAGATATGATCCATTTTGCATGACCCGAACCTGAACTATTTTATCGAACCGCTGGTTGGCTTGTAAAAGCCAGGTAGTCATATTAAATGGAAGAGATAAAAGCGTCATAATCCCCAGGGAGCCAAGGAAAAAGTGCCAGGTGGGGCTAAACAGGTTTCCGGAAAAGGCAAAGAGAATGGTACTCAATATGATATATGTACCGGTAAGTAGGAGTGCTACATACCATGCAGCGCCGGTTACCTGATTATAATTATCGGTATCGGTTCCTGCACAAAACCTGATTATTCCTGATTGTAGCAGTGCCGTACGTATCTGATCAAGTATATTATAAGTTGCGAGAAACAAAACCCATTCACCAAAGGCAACTGGTAATAGTATTCTAACAAGCAATGCAAAGGATAATACATTGAAAAATGCCATTACTACATTTCCCATTAAGGAATGTAAATGCCTGTTCTTTAAAATTGCAGATATATTAAAACCCATGAATTTCTATATTGATTATCATGGTTTTTGATAGGAGAAGGTTAAAAAATGTTGGCTAAATATGGTGTAAAGGTAATAATTTTTTTTTCTTGTAGAGACATTAAAATTAGCCCTGGCAAATGAATACGAATTGAAAATTTTTATACTTTATAAAATGTAACCATATATGTTATGTAAATTTTATATATGTTGGTAAATTTTTATTTTCTTTGCAAAGACAACTCAATTGTTTTGAATGAAACCCGAAGGTGTATGAGAGGAACTTTAAAAAACTTTGTAACCATATTGTTCGCATGAATAACCGTTTTTTTCCTAAAGGTATTCACCCATTGAATACCTGTTCATGGTTTGTATTGGTTGTCATACTTGTTGGATGGTGCAATTTGGCTATCGGACAAACTTTTACAGCCAAATCGTTTAATGAAGCCTCAATGAGTAATATCAAAGGATATTACGAATATTTACCGGCAAATTATAATCCTGCAGATGGAAAGAAGTACCCACTAATTATATTTTTCCATGGAAATGGTGAATTAGCCAGTACCTCACCGCTTAGTAGTGTTTTAAGAAATGGGCTTCCTCAAAAAATCAATGACGGACTATTCCCCAAGTCCTTTACTGTTAATAATCAGGAATTTTCTTTTATAGTAGCCTGCCCCCAATTCAATACCTGGCCAGGATCTGCAGATGCAACCAAGTTTAAAGACTGGTTAGTCTCTAAATATAATGTTGACGTAAATCGTATATACATCACCGGGCTTAGTATGGGTGGTGGTGAAACATGGGGAGCATTGTGTGAAAATGGTGGTTCTAAAGCATTTGCTGCAGCAGTAACCGTATGTGGTTATTACCCTCCAACCCCTGAATTGGCGCAGATTGTAGCTACAAACAAAACACCTGTCTGGGCACTCCATAATAAAACCGACCCGAATTCCGACCCTAACTGGTCTATCAATTGGGTAAAATATATTAATAGCAGTAACCCGGCTCCGGTAGTTCCAGCCAAACTAACCATCTTTAACAAAGATGGACACGATGCATGGTCTCAGGCCTATGATCCTTTGTACAAGGAAAATGGAATGAACATCTATGAATGGATGTTGCAGTATTCGCTCGGAGGAACCTCTAATCCGCCCGCCAACACCGGTGGTAAAAGAATTGTTGTTCCAATGTCTAACAGCTCCAATGGAAGGGCTGAGATATATTACCCCGATGCGATGACGACTTTTAAAGTCCAGCCAGGTGATACTTTATGTATTGCAGCCGGAGAGTACGAATCTGTATACCTGGGCAATTTAACCGGAACACCAGAAAAACCTATCGTAATAACGAATTGTGGCGGACTGGTAAAATTAGGGGTAAGAAATCAGACAACTGCTGCGGTTTTTAATGCACCAACCTGCCGATACATTGAAATCAGTGGGAGTGGAGATAAAAATTATGAATACGGCTTTGACATCAATGGTACCAATATCAATGGCCTGAAAATCTTTGGAATAACCTTCGGACTGGGAAGTTCGGATTTTGATGTTCACCATCTATATATTCATGACGGTAACATTTTATTGCAGGCCAAAACATTGCAAACCTGTGCTCGTCCCGAATTTCTGGAAGGCTCATTTGTAATGAAGAATGTAAAGATCCATAATCTGAAGTGTAGAAATTCAGAAGGTGAAGGTTTTTATATTGGAAATACCCATTATTTCTGGAATGATGGTGCCTGCACCAATCTAAGGTCACATTGGATTGAAAACCTCTGGGTTTACAATAACGATCTCGAAAATATTGGAGCCGATGGTATTCAGATTGCCATGGCTAAAAACGGAGATAACAGAGTATTCAATAATCGCCTTGTAAATTATGGAACTACAAAGAATGAAGCGCAGGGGTATGGTATCCTCCTGGGTTCAGGCTGTAGCATGAAAGTCTATAATAACTTTGTAAAAACAGGCTTCATGCCTGGTATTACAGTTTTTGGCTCCGGTGTAAATGATGTATTTAATAACGTTATCTCTGATATTTATACTGAAGGAATTAATGTGGCCGACAAGATACCGGCAAATACAACGCCAGACCTGTTTCCACCACCAACTGCCAACATTTATAATAATACCATTGTAGGTACAGATGGGGGCAAGGATGCAATGAAAGTTTATGCTTATCAAACTACCATAGGGCATCAGGTATATAATAACCTCATGATCCAAAACGGAACCCCGTACGATTATCCAGGTACCGGAATGTATATTAAAGGTGCTGAACCCATCAAACTTACTGCAAGTAATAATCTTTGTTATTCCACCGCTCAGGCGGCAGGAGTAGTGGATTCTGCTTCCGCAAACTTTAGATTGCTTGCTACTTCTCCTGCCTTAAATGCAGGTAGAGATATGTCAGACTTTAACCTCAAAACCGACTTTGACGGAACTGCCAGACCCCAGCAAAATATTTATGATGTGGGTGCTTTTGAAGGAATTTCCAATTCTCAACCCCAGCCACCTGTAGCCAATGCAGGCAGCAACATCACAATAACGTTACCAACTTCCTCGGTTACACTTAATGGTAATGCTTCCACACCAGCACCGGGTAGCAGTATCAGTAAATATAACTGGGTGAAAACCAGCGGCCCATCTTCCGGTACTATTACCACGGCAACTGCCGCAACTACCACCGTAACCGGACTAACCGCCGGAACCTACGTTTATACGCTCACCGTTACCGATAAAAACGGATTGACAAGTAGTGCTTCTGTAACAGTAATTGTAAATGAAGCGCTCAAGGCTCCTGTAGCTAATGCAGGCAGCAACATCACAATAACGTTACCAACTTCCTCGGTTACACTTAATGGTAGTGCTTCCAC
Organism: Chitinophaga silvatica; assembly: GCF_003419895.1. Classification (GTDB taxonomy): domain Bacteria; phylum Bacteroidota; class Bacteroidia; order Chitinophagales; family Chitinophagaceae; genus Chitinophaga; species Chitinophaga silvatica. The sequence continues at coordinate 233,782 of NZ_QPMM01000013.1, forward strand.
ACCAGCACCAGGTAGCAGTATCAGTAAATATAACTGGGTGAAAACCAGCGGCCCATCTTCCGGTACTATTACAACGGCTACTGCTGCAACTACCACCGTAACCGGATTAACCGCCGGAACCTACGTTTATACGCTCACCGTTACCGATAAAAACGGATTGACCAACAGTGCTTCTGTAACAGTAATTGTAAATGAAGCGCTCAAAGCACCTGTGGCTAATGCAGGAAACAACGTTACCATAACGCTTCCTGAGTCTACCATTACACTGGATGCAAGTGCTTCCACACCAGCACCAGGTAGCAGTATCGATAAGGTGAACTGGATAAAAGTAAGTGGGCCTTCAGCTGGTACAATTACTTCTCCTGCTGCCACCCAAACAACAGTAACAAGTCTGACAATTGCAGGAACATACGTATTTCAGGTTACTGTAACAGATAAGAATGGACTTAGTGCCTCTGCAACTGTTAACATTACAGTAAACCCTGCCAATATTCCTCCTGTAGCAAATGCAGGTAACGATCAGACAATTGTTCTGCCAACCAACACAACAGTGCTGGATGGTAGCTTGTCTACAGATGCTGATGGCAGAATCGTTAGCTGGTCCTGGACTAAAACCAGTGGCCCGGCAGGTGGACTCATTTCAACTCCGGGTTTACCGGCAACGGAGATCAGGCAATTACAGGAAGGAATATATGTCTTTACCTTAAGTGTGAAGGATGATAAAGGTGCAACTGCTACAGCAACAGTAAAAGTAACGGTTCTTCCAGCTTCAACTAATCCTCCGGACCAGCCACCTGTGGCTGCAACCAGAGGAGATAAAACTATTCAGTTGCCTGAAAATGTAGTATTTGCTGATGGTAGCCTCTCTTACGATTTAAAGAATACAATCGTGAATTATGAATGGGCACAGCTATCTGGGCCGGCAACAGCGGTTATTACTTCACAGGGGCAATCTCAGACCTATCTGACAGGATTGAAAGAAGGAGTTTATCAATTCAAATTGACAGTCACCAATGATTTGCAGCTGACAGGAATTACCACTTTTACGGTTACTGTGCTGCCTCCGGTAGTTGACCATGTAGGAGATACGGTGATATTATTTCCAAACCCGGCTACAACGCTTCTACGATTGAAAGTAGGAAGATCAGGAAGTGAAATTCTGAACCTGTTCATATATGATATCTATGGAAGAAGAGTGTATCAGAATGTATATAGCAATGCAGGTTCCTTCCAGATTGAATTACCAATTACGAATCTGCCAAAAGGAATGTATTTTATTGAATTACTTGATAATAGTAAACGCTTCTATTGGAAAGGAAGGTTTATAAAAGCAGCAGAATGATATTAAATTCTTTCCCATAAGCCGGTTGCAGCGTTATAGTGTTTAATTGGTTTTGCAGGATTTCCTCCTACAATAGTATAGGGAGGAACATCCTTCGTTACCACGCTGCCACCGGCAACTACTGCATGTTTACCAATTTTGACTCCCGCAGTAATTACACTGTTGGCCCCAATCCAGCAATCATCTTCCACAATAATAGTACCTACAGTACATGGCTGTAATGCTATTGGAACTTCGGGATCCTGATAACCATGATTTAATCCTGAGAGTACAATGTTCTGAGCCAGGATAACATTGTTTCCAATGGTTACCGGGCCTATCACCACATTGCCAATACCAATTCTGGTATTATCACCTATTATTACCGGCCCCATACCATTATTTATTGTCGCAAAGTCTTCGATGGTTGAATATTTTCCCAGTTGGAAAGGCTGAAATGGTAAGACATCCATCCTGGTTCTCCTTCGAATAAGGGAACCTTTCTTCGTTTGATGAACAAACGGATTTACAAAAAGCTTTACCCAGGTTCTTGGTCTTGCCTGGCCTTTTGGCATCATGAGGTATAACATGAATGCCTTTATTTTAGGATGTTGACTAAGTTTTTCTTTTAAGCTCATACTAATTAAGTAGTTGTATGTTTTGCCTCGTATTGCAGGATGGCCTGATAAATTGCTTTTACTGAATTCTCCCAGGTATGGGTGGCAGCAAAACGAATTCTTTGCTCATGCTTATCATTGTTATCTTCATCGAGTGCCTTTTGAATCATTGCAATATATTCTTCAGCGTTAGTAGCAAGATAAACATGATCCTTAAACATTTCCATTGTAACCGTATGAGTGGCAACCACAGGTTTTCCCATCGCTAAATACTCATCAATCTTTAAAGGATAATTCCCTATAGTAACCTGATTTACAATCTGTGGATTAATACAAACATCAAACGACTGAATATAAGCCGGTAATTCATCTAAGCTTTTGCTTCCGGTAAAATGAACGTTCGGTAAAGAATGAAGCCGGGATTGTTTGAAATCCTCATCTTCAGGTCCAACTAATACCAACTGCCAGGAAGGACATTTCACGGCAATAGTTTCCAGTAACTGAATATTGAGCCTCAGTGATTTTAACGCCCCCACATATCCTATAACTGGTTGCTGGTTGGTAGGTACATCTACTGGGCGGGGATAATTGATTGCTGGATTAAAATGCTGAATATCACATCCCTGACCCACGTAATGGCTGTTTTCGTTGTACTTCTTCAACATTTCAGCAAGAAATGCAGAGTTTGCAACTGCTGCGTCGGCTTTGGCTATGTGCTTAGGTTCTAATGTACGCCCGTGTTTATTCCAGTATGGCACGCCTAACAAGTAATCCCTGCTGTAATAAACATAAGCAGAAGGGCGGAGATAATCTTTTAAATATAAGGCCCTGAAAATATCATTATCATTAAATACGATAACATCTTTGAATCCTAATTCGGTAATGGCGCGTTGAATACTTTTGGCAAACCGGCGATTATTTACCTTATTAAACCAGTCGAAAACACCGGTAAAAGGTATCCAGTTTAATGATTCAAGAATGGTATCCGGATAATAATTCCAGAAGTTTGGAGAGATCTCAACAACAGCCGGCTGTTTACCCGACATCGTATCAAGATGGTATTGAATATTGGAATCGTTTTTTTCCTGATGAATGGTTCGGCGATCTAACGGAGCATTAACATACAACACCCTGTTATGGCGTGCAAACTCTATCGCTATATTTTTACAATTGCTGCCAATGGATGTATACCATTGCTGCAAACCTATAACAACAATATCCCTATTCTGTATTAATGGCACAGTGATTCGGTAGTTTAGCAATAAAATGTAAAGATTAAATCCAGAGTGGTTTGACGCGGGGATGGTTAATTTTCATTGCAATATTAAAGAAAATAAATAATAAATTAAAGTTATTCACTAATACTTTAGCCCCTATTTTTAAATTCTTTAATCGCTAAAATATTGTATTTTAATTTTTTGTATTATTTTAGTTGAAATTATCCCAAGAATGAAAGATGAAGCTTACTACCCATCATGGAAAAATGTATCTCAATACAAACAATACTTAAGCTACTTTGGTGAATATGTGCGATACGGAGATTGGAAGTCATTGAGTGCATCCCTAAAAATGGTATTGTTAAATAAACCAAGTCAAAAAGAATGGAACACTACCTCTGCAATGGGTAGGTTCAAAATTAGAAAAGGCACAACTGATTTCCAGTTTATCAACTACGCATATGAACGCCAGGTAAGAGATTATCTGAAACAACAGATAACCGATAGAAAGTTCGATGCATTTATTGATATTGGTGCTTGTATAGGGGAGTATGATATTTGGCTGGCTTCCCTAGGTATTCAATGCGTGGCATTTGAGCCAGTAAACTATAAAGCCATTGAAGAAAACATTAAACTGAATAATGTTGGCGATAAAATTAAGCTATACGCATGTGGACTGGGAAGTAAACAGGAAAAAGTGAACTTCAATGTAATGACAACCGTAACCGGGTCTAGTTATATTGATAGAAACAGTACATCTGAAGGCAACATTCCAATTGAGAGATTTGATGATCTGTTACCACAACTTGGTCTGAATCCTGCAATGAATGTTATAGTAAAGCTGGATGTGGAGGGAATGGAAACAGAAGTATTGGAAGGTGCCCGTCAGTTTATTTCCACATATCCTCACCTAAGGGTTATTTTCGAACGATATGAAAATGACAATACTGTAAATGATAAGTTAAGTGAATTGGCCGACTTCAGATTTGAAAGGATAGATAAATACAACTACCTCGCTATTAAACAGTAGCAGTTAATTAATAAGTAATAAAGCTAAAAGAGTGTTTCCAATTTGGAACACTCTTTTTTTATGGCCCCAGCTGTTTGTATTCTGTATACAGCCTGTATGACTATCTTCCGATTATGGTTAACAGTGCCAACCCTTTTGGTGCTAAAATTGTATATATTCTGTACTCACCAACACATTAAATATATATGTCAGACTCCGTTGAATTAGTCGAAATACGACAGCTTACAGCAGAAGATTATCTGGATCTTAAAGAATCGATGGTTTCTGCATATGCAGATATGGAAGGGAGTTACTGGAGGGAACCTACTATCCAGAGGCTGATTAACCTTTTTCCGGAAGGACAGATTGCTGTGGCGGTTAATGGCCGTGTAGTTGGTTGTGCCTTATCTATCATTGTTGATTATGAAAAATTTGGAGATAACCACACCTATGAACAGATTACGGGATACTACACTTTTAATACCCATAATCCTAAAGGTGATGTACTTTATGGTATTGAAGTATTTGTACATCCTGATTTCAGAGGCAGGCGACTGGCGAGAAGACTCTATGATTCCAGGAAGGTATTATGCGAACAGCTTAATTTACAAGGCATTGTTGCCGGTGGGCGGATTCCAAACTATGAGAAATATGCCGATAAAATGTCGGTCAGGGAATATATTGAGAAGGTACAGGATCGGGAAATCTATGATCCAACCCTAACTTTTCAATTTGCCAATGACTTCACTGTCAAGAAGATCCTTCGAAATTACCTGCCTAACGATGAAGCCTCCAAAGGTTTTGCCACACTTTTACAGTGGTTTAATATTTATTATGAAAAAGATCAGGATACCATCCGTTATAATAAAAGCACGGTGCGTATTGGTCTGGTACAGTGGCAGATGCGTGATTACGGAAATATAGATGGCTTTTTGCAGCAGGTGGAGTTTTTCATTGATGCAGTGAGTGATTATGGGTCCGATTTTGTGGTTTTTCCGGAGTTGTTTAATTCTCCGTTAATGAGCGAATTTAATCAGATGGACCCGGCAGGGGCCATACGCGGATTGGCTAAGCATACCGACCGGCTGAGGGAGGAGTTCCAGAAGTTTGCAGTTTCGTATAATGTAAACGTTATTTCCGGGAGTATGCCAATAGTGATAGACGAAAGTTTATATAACATTTCATACTTGTGCAGACGGGATGGAACCTATGAGGAGTATGTAAAAATCCATCCGACTCCGGGTGAAGTATTATCCTGGGGAATGAAAGGGGGTGACGATATAAAAGTATTTGATACCGATTGTGGGAAGATAGGAATCCAGATCTGTTATGATGTCGAATTTCCCGAACCTTCCCGAATTTTAGCGGAGCAGGGAATGCAGATTTTGTTTGTACCATTTATGACAGATACTCAACATGCCTATAACCGGGTAAGGTTTTGTGCACAGGCCAGGGCGGTAGAGAATGAATGTTATGTAGCGATTGCCGGATGCATTGGTAACCTGCCCAAGGTCAATAATATGGATTTGCAGTATGCACAATCCTGTGTATTCACACCTTCCGATTTTGCTTTCCCGGTAACCGGAGTGAAGGCCGAATCTACGCCCAATACAGAAATGGTGGTAATTGCAGATGTAGACTTGGTTTTGCTGAAGGAATTACATGCTTTTGGAAGTGTACAAACACTAAAGGATATTCGATCGGATCTTTATAAAGTTGTAAAAAGATGATTGATTTAATTTATTGATTGTTATGTTGATACGGCTACTTAACGAATAGTTTACTTTAAGCGTGGAACATCAATTCGTAAAATTTTCAATCACAAAATGAAAGTTTTACTGATAGTAAAACTTTAAATAGCAAATGTTTATTTGTTGGTTTTGAGATGTTTATGTTTTTTATTTATTGATTATCATCGGGATTAACATTTAATTTTAATTCTCAAATTTATATCAATGAAATATAAGACAAAAAATATTCTTAAAATATAACAAGTAATTATCTAATTTACCCTCAATTTAAAAGTGAAAGACCAAATATGAGATACGACGCTGTTTTGGATGAAAACTCTAAGCTTGTTACACACTTGTCTATTATTTTGACACTTGTTTTTATTTTCAGACAATTGACCGATGTAACTGGTGACCCATTAAGCACAACTGCCTTATTATTTATTTTGGTTCCAGTATTAGTAATTGCCTGGGCGTTAAGCCCCCGATATTACCTGATCACCGACACGGCTATACTAATAAAGCGACCATTATTCTCTATCACTATTTATCTTTCTGAGGTGGTAAGGTTGAAAAGTGTATCGGAAGAAGATCTTGGAAGCAGTTCCAGGATTTTAGCATTAGGAGGGATTTTTGGATACCTCGGTAATTACAGGTCCAGTGAAATAGGAAAATACCAGGGATGGTGTACCAACCGCGTAAATCTGGTGTTGATAGAATCTTCCAATCAAAAATGGTTGATAAGTCCTTCTGCTCCTGAAGAGTTTATTAGACAGGTTAATAGCCGGATTAATGTTCCTTCAGCTTGTCCTACACAGGAATAAAACTTATACAAAATAGAAACGGGGCGAATGTATTAGACATTCGCCCCGTTTTTTATTAAATAGCTAGTTATCAATGAAAAAAGAGATAGGCCAGTAGTATTGCGCAGATCATTCCGCAGAAATCTGCAATCAGCCCCGCCGCCAATGCATAGCGTGTATGCTTGATATTTACTGATCCAAAATATACTGCCAACACGTAGAAAGTAGTTTCTGTAGTTCCCTGAATTACACTGGCCAGTTTACCTGCAAATGAATCCACTCCGTGAGTTTTAAGAACATCCACCATCAACGCCCTGGCCCCGCCACCGCTCAATGGCTTCATAAACGCCACCGGCAAGGCCGGTACGAAATCGGTATTAAAGCCCAGCATCGCAAAAAGGCTCCCTATACCGTTTACAACATAGTCGAGGCACCCGGTAGTCCTGAATACACTGATCGCCACCAACATACCCACTAAATACGGGATAATCCTCACAGATACCTGGAAACCTTCTTTTGCCCCTTCAATAAAAGCATCATAAACATTAATCTTTTTGATAATTCCTGATACCAGGAAAACTATTATTATGGAGAAGATGATAGCGCCCCCCAAAGAAGCTGTTTTTGGCCCGATTTCATTTGCAGGTAAATGCTTCACCCAAAACCATAATCCGGCTACTACGGCCGCAAAAGTGGCCAGAAATATTAAAACCGGTAGTTTAAAAAGGTTGATCCGCTGGTAAGCTGCTACTGTAAACATTCCGATAATAAACGCTACAAACGTAGAAATCAGCGTAGGGATAAAGATATCTGCCGGATTGGCTGCGCCCGCCGCCAACCTGATGGCAATTACTGAGGTCGGTATTAATACCACCCCAGCCGTATTCAATACCAGGAACATAATCTGTGGATTGCTGGCTTCCTCCGGACGAGGATTTATTTCCTGCAATTCCTTCATCGCTTTTAACCCCAGTGGGGTAGCTGCATTGTCTAATCCCAGCATGGTTGCACTAAAATTCATCATCATGGAGCCCATCGCAGGGTGCCCTTTGGGAACGTCGGGGAACAACTTCGAAAAAAATGGATTCACAAAGCGGGAAAAGCGCCCAATCATTCCAGCTACTTCCCCAATTCTCATGATCCCAAGCCATAAAGTCATAATCCCTGCAAGCCCCAGGGAAATCTCAGCCCCGGTCTTTGCACTGGCAAACATGCCATTCATGATATCTCCAAAAACACTGGCATCATGTAAAATAAGCGACTTAAAAACTGCTACAACAAATGCAATTAGAAAAAATCCAAGCCAAACGTAGTTTAATGCCATTAGATTATTGGTTTATATCGACAAATAAACTAAAATAAAACCTATCTTTGCGCAAATTTTTAGAAATGGCTTTGCAAGTTGGAATTGTAGGATTGCCGAACGTAGGAAAATCGACTTTATTTAATGCGGTGAGCAACAGCGCTAAGGCGCAAGCCAGCAACTACCGCTTTTGTACCATAGAACCTAACGTGGGTCAGGTAGACGTACCGGATGAACGCCTGGCTAAACTGGCGGATCTGGTTAAACCCGATCGTATCGTACCTACAACCATTGAGTTTGTAGACATCGCCGGACTGGTAAAAGGTGCCAGCAAAGGGGAAGGTCTTGGTAATAAATTCCTCGCTAATATTCGCGAAGTTGACGCTATCGTTCACGTGATCCGTTGCTTCGAAGATGAAAATATCCTCAGGGAAGAAGGAGTCATCAACCCGGTTAGTGATAAAGAAATCATCGATACCGAATTACAGTTGAAAGACCTGGAAAGTGTTGAACGTAAAGTGGCCCGTACCGAAAAAATGGCTAAAACTGGTGGTGACGCCAAAGCTAAAGCCGAATTCGAAGTACTGAAAAGATGCCAGGAACACCTCGAAAAAGGTCGTAATATCCGCGAACTTGGCCTCAGCAAAGAGGAAAGAGTAGCGATAGCAGACCTCTTCCTGCTTACAGAAAAGCCAGTACTCTACGTTGCCAACGTTGATGAAGCTTCCATTCACACCGGAAACAAATTCTCTGAAGCACTCAGAGAAGGCGTAAAAGCTGAAAATGCGGAAGTAATCATTATGAACAACAGCATCGAAGCTCAGATCTCCGAAATGGAAGATCCGGCCGATAAAGAACTGTTCCTCAGTGAATACGGATTAACAGAGCCAGGCCTCAACCGCCTCATCCGCTCTGCCTATAACTTACTGAGCCTCATTACTTATTTTACTGCCGGTGTTCAGGAAGTTCGCGCATGGACCATCCACAGAGGTTGGAAAGCTCCGCAAGCTGCCAGCGTTATTCATACCGACTTTGAAAAAGGATTCATCAAGGCTGAAGTTATCGCGTACGACGACTATGTAAAATACGGTTCTGAATCAGGGGCCCGTGATAACGGCCGACTGAGAATTGAAGGAAAAGAATATCTCGTTGCCGATGGCGATGTGATGCACTTCCGATTTAACGTTTAATCGAATCATTTATAATTTATAGTGGGCTGACCAACTGGTCGGCCCTTTTTTTTCGTATACCTGTAATTGTTATAACACCTAAGACTATAGGAAGCTCAAATAATTATATCTGAAATACAACACAATGGTCATTTTCGGCTATTGCCACTCGTCCTGAGAGTCAGTAATTTGCACGCTGAAAAAGTTCTTGCCACTTTTTTACGATTAGTTATGAGAATGATCTGCAGTTTACTGCTTTCCCTATCCCTGTCACTGTTTGTAAATGCACAAGCTCCAAAGGGATTTACCGAGAAATACAGCACCACACTATCAGGAGGTGGTACCGCCTTTAATTATGAACCAGCTATGAATGTCTGGGCGTATGTAGAAGATCAACCCGGCATTACGGGACAACAGGTTTTCTGGCACGTGAAAACATTTTTCCATCACTACAGCGTGATCAGGTTTGTAAAACACATCAAACTTACCTGCGGAAATGTAATTACCCGGAATGTAAGGTTATATGATTTAAAAGATGGTCAAACTATCAGTGGCGCCACCTTTTCGGGAGATGGAGATCTGGTAGACGGAATCTTCAAAGAGGATTGTGCCAATAAAAACCGGATAGCATCCGTATGGATCAGCGATGTGACCTGCGAGTTGGCAGATGATGATTATATGATGGTGGATGAGAAAAACCGCCTGGCCAAAATTAAAGCGGATGAAGAGGCCCGTAAGGAGGCTGAACGAAAACGTATAGCCGAAGAACGTGCTGCTAAGGAAAAAGCCGTAGCTAAAGAAAGAGAGGCTAAAGAAAAGGCTGAAGCTGAGGCTAGAGCCAAAGCGAAGGCCAAGGCAAAGAGCAATGGATCTTCTTCAGGAGGTAGCAATTATAGTTATACCCCTGTTCCTCTAACTCCTGCCCAACAATATTCTGCATGGTTGAATCAATACAGTGAAAACCTGAGACAACAGCAAGTAGAAGCCAATACTCAGTATCAGAAGGCTCAGGATATAGCAACACAATCTTTTGCAAACGGTGTAAGTACCAAGCAAGGCTTACAAAATTTCCAGTCAAACATGAGTGATCTGGCACTTAGCCAGGATATGAGTACATCGGCAGGCCGTACACGTGCCACTGCCTATGCTGCCGAAAGCGTTGCTGCCGGAATTGCAAGCATTTTTATCAAGGAACACGATTATGAGGCAGAAGCCGAACAGCGGGCAGAAAACAGGAAACGTGAAAGAGAGGCTGAAGCGGATGCAGAGATCCGTAGACAAAAAATATACGATGAAATTACACCATTTATTGATGCCGATTTGATCTGGCTTTTCGTAAATATAGATTCACCGGCCGATAAGATCTTCCAGTATAATACTCTAAATACAAGGTATTTACGTGTAGTGGAAATAAAAAGAGCTAAGTACTGGGAAAATGAGAAGTTCTCCGCCGCCTATGGTAATAAAGCGTCAATTGATTTTAGTACGGGAATGACCACAAAACTATGGGGTAAAATTAGCCCCTTACAGCCTGAATTATCTTCTGCCTTTTCTGAATTAATAAGGAACGACTTTTATTATGGAACAGGTAAATGGGAGCGGAAAATAAGAAAGCATACACTTAAAGGGAAGTATGGAGATTTTAAGAAATATGCAGCTAAAGGAATTGGTTCAATGCTTTTTACAGATAAAAAATTACATATAACTAAAGATAGCGCCATTGCGATTGAATTTTTACAAAAAGCACTTGATCCTAAAGCTACAAGCAGAGAGGAGAATGGTAAAGTTTATATTCAGGATGCAATCGGTGAGTTTTATTACGATTTAGCAGTTAGAAATAATGATCCTAAATTGATGTTAAAGGCTTTCGATTGTTTCACTGAATGTCTGAAGTATGCAGTTTTAAATGAATGGAAATATCCGGGCCTCTTTCAGAAATTATATCATAACCAGTTACTAGCTGCTTACCGTTTGGTGATGGATGAAAGAACTGAAAACCCCGAAAAATACCTCTCTTTCGTTAGCAGTCAGTTCAATCGCCATTATGGTCGTGAATTAGGTTTTGCTTCCGCTAAGTTCGATGCTCAGGCAAACCAGTTTTATAAAGATGGAAATTATGAGGCTGTGTTTAAGTTGCATAAAATATTTAATGATACAACTTACCATGCCTACGATTTTGTGAGGGTAAACAGTTGGGGAAGAATTGGTAGTTGTTATGCCAATGGCTATGGGGTTGATAAGGATACTGTAGAAGCAATGAAATGTTACAACCTGCTAAGAGGGTCCAGATCCTGGTCATCCATTCAGGATTCAATTCTGAAACTGCGAGATCCTGCTGCCTTTGCAGACAAATTTGCCTTGAATCATATTTTCTACAAAGAGATTCCTGTTACTGTTTCAAAAGTACTGGAGGATGTCAAGAATTCCGACAAAATAAGTACGATATTATTAGGGAGTACAGATGGTAACTATCTGATTCGTTCTGAAAAAGGAGCTGTCTTTGGAAAAAATATTGCTGATACTTTATATGGGGCAATCCGTAGGGCAATGAATTCTGGTGAAAAGATTAAACAGATATATTTATCCCCGGATCTAAGGGCATGGAGTGTGATATATGGTAAGAACTATTATAATACTCAAGGAATGCCTCAGGGTTTGCTCAATGCGATGACGAAGTATTATAATAACGGCTCGGATATTTCTCATTTGGCTGTCGGACCTGGTGAAGGATGGGTTGTAGTTGAAGGCAGTTGTGGTTATACATTTGATAATATTCCGGATGCCCTGGCAAAAGGTCTGAAGCAGGTAAATACTGCAGCAGGAACCATCAATCTAATTGTATTTCATCCGCAAAATGGCTGGTTAATGGTGTATAACGACAACGAATATATATATGAAAATATTCCTCAGCCGTTATTACAAAAACTGGAAGAGTATAAACAAAAGAAAAGGCCTGTACATAACGTCTGCTTTTCGGAAAATGGTTTTGTAATAAACTAAAAGTATTAAATAGAAAAATGGCTGACCAAATTTTTTAGTCAGCCATTTTTTAATAACAAGTGATTAAATTATAAGTTATACCCCAGAGAAATATACCATTGAGAGCCAATGGTAGGGTTACCCCAGGATTGTATTACTTTCTTATTCAGAATATTCACCCCACCAAGTTTAATAGTAGTTTTAGCCTTAGGAAGGTATTTGCTGATCATGGCATCCAATGTTCCGAATGCTGGAATCTCACTCAAACCGGTAGCATTTACTTTTGGTCCGACAAAGGAAGATTGCCAGATAAATGATTGCTGCCATTTCCATAACAGATTGAATGCATAGTTGGAGTTGGCAATATTACGGTTGCCGAAATTAAGACCATAACGAACCTTAGGTGTATTGTACATTACAAGGAATGATCCTAATTCACTGGCATTATTTAACTCATTATAAGAGATATTTCCACCGGCAGTAAAGTTAGATGGCAAGCTGTAATCAAGCCCCAAAGCCCAACCCCAGGACTTAACAGTTTCTGTTGCACTAACAGGTACTGAGAAGATATCCGGGTTATTAGGGTCACTGGTAGGTTTTACCAATATTTGGGCACCATTCATGTTTTTAAAATCATTTTTATAGATATAGGCATCAATCAGCAATCGTTTTGCTACTAGTGCCTTATAACCGATTTCATAAGCCTGAATTCTTTCCGGCTTAAATTCATGGAAGGTATATTGTGTTGGATGGCCTGCCTGTACAGATTGTAAAGTAAATAATGGACCTGTTGTGAGCCCATAACGTTCAATCAGGAACGGTAATCCACCAATTAAGTGAGCCTGCGGGGTAACCAGATCTATATACTGATCCTGGTTATTTGGGATTCTGAAGCCGGTTTGATAGGAAACCCGAATGTTTTGAGTACTAAGGAAGGTATAAACAGCAGAGAGTCGTGGACTAAACTGACCTTTAAAGTTCATATTCTTATCATACCTGATAGAACCTGTGAGTTTTAAATGGTCGTTTATCAGTTTTTTCATTGCTTGTAAATAAGCACCATACTCATTAATTCTAAATTCCTTGCCATTATCATCCAGCGCGAATAATGTCTTTTCAGAATTTAATGCATATCTGCGATAGTTACCTCCAATCAGAATTTCCGCAAAGTGGATCTGTTTATGGAAGTTGTACATAAATTCTGCCTGATATAAGTTGGTCTTATCTGTGAACTTGGCACCAACTCCTGATGCATCTCCGGGAATTGCCTTATTTTTTACTTTGTCTGCTGCCGCATTGAAGGCATCGGTTCCGGGAAGTAGCCGGCCCTGGTCTGCAACAGTTCTTGCTGCTGTATTGTAAGCGGCTCTATTGCCATCTACAGCTGCTTTAGCTGCAGCCAAAGCCTCTGCTGGGGATTTGCCTCCTAGTAATGCAGCACCGTATGCAGTACCGAAATCTGTAAGGGCTGCACCTGCATAAGTGCCAAAGTATTCCGGATACCATTGGGTTTTACTAGGCTTCCAGGCTTCATTGATACCCGCAGCTAAGGTTCCGCCGGCATAGCTGTCGCCCGATCTTTCCTGGGTTGTATATACGCGAACATAGAAATCAGGGCTTTTAATTTCTGCTTTATACTGGCCCATATTAAAATTCTTCAGAGAGTACCTGTCTGCTCCGGTGTATACTGTAGTTCCGGCACCATAACTTCCCTGGATCAACGCTTCCAGGTTTTCCTTAATTTTATAGTGTAAGGCGCCATTAAGTTTTAAGTTCCTGGTATTGTAATCTACCACATCAGATTCTTTGTAGCCCGTTCTTGTAATATCGCTGTGGGCAGCATCTGGCATTGCATTGTTGAATATATCCAGTGGACTGATAGTATTTAACAGCTTTGCAGAAAGTCCGGCCAATTGCAGATTCAGTTTGCTACCTGGAGTAACGGCTTCTTTTAGCAGGTTATTATACATATTTCCGCTGTTTTCATCGCCATATATATTTACTCCGTTATAGCCTTCATTATTGGCTCTGGTTCCGTTGGCCAGGTTGTGACCATTAGCCAGGCTCTGATCGCGATCGTCATACGCCTGCCAATCTTTGGCTTGCAGGTAACCAATATTTAGTTTAAATGCCCACTTGTTGTTGAAAGCTTTGGCATAACGTACGGATACATCATAAAAGCCTGTTGTAGCATTGGTTCGGCCGTTATCATTAAGGAATCCTGATTTTACCTGAGCACTTAAACCCTGGTATTGGAAAGGGTTTTTACTGTTCATCAGTACAATTCCATTGAGTGCATTGGGACCATATAATGCAGATGCGGCTCCAGGAAGTAATTCCACATTGTCGAGATCCAATTCAGGAATACCCACCATATTTCCTACAGAGAAATTAAGCCCAGGGGCCTGGTTGTCCATTCCATCATTGAGTTGCAGTACTCTGGTGTTACCATTACTGTTAAATCCGCGGGTGTTTACAGATTTAAAAGTGAGACTTTGAGCGCTCATTTCTACGCCTTTCAGGTTGCCGAGTGCATCATAGAAAGAAGGAGCGGGAGATGCTTTTAGGGCTCTGGTATCTAACTTTTCGATAGAAACCGGAGATTGAAGAATACTTTCCTGCACGCGGCTGGCGGCTACTACAACTTCCTGACCTAATACTTCAGTAGCTGTTAATTCGATCCGCAGATCCGCTGTTGCAGTGTTTAATGTCTTCTCTTCTGTTTTGTAACCTACATAGGAAAATACCAGTGTTAGCGGGAAGTTTTGGGTCGTTTTTAAATGGAAGCTTCCATTGCTGGTGGAAACCGTTCCGCTTTTACTTCCTTTTAGAACAACTGTTACGCCAGGCATGGCATTTCCAGAGCTTTTGTCTCGTACCGTTCCGGAGAGGGTAACATCGGTTTGTGCTAAAGTTATCTTGCATAGGCATAATAAAAGCAACACAACCCCTAAACCTCCTTTAAAGAGCTTATTTTTCATACAGTGTGGAATTTGGGTTTAGATTTCGGTTATAATTAAATATAACCAGAATTTTTGATACCTGATCTCACTGGAAAAAAAACTCTTTAAAGAATAATATTAAATATCCCAGGTCTTTAAAATATGCCCGATTTTCTCAAACTCAATTAGGAAACCATCATGACCATATGACGAATCTATTTCGTGATACGTGGCATTAGGCATGAATGTGGCCATGAATTGCTGTTCTTCGGGAGGACAAAGGATATCACTGCTGATACCTATCAAAAGGGCTGGTTGTTGGATATGGGAAAGGGTAGTGGTGATTTTCTCATGTCTACCCCTGGCAATATTATGGCTATCCATGGCTTTGGAAAGCAGCCAATAGGATTGTGCATTGAAACGCTTAACCAACTTATCGCCCTGGTAATTTATATAGGAAGATGCTTTGAAATCGTCTGTTTTTTCTTTGTCTTTATCGGTTTGGGCCTGAACAAAGGTCTGATAATTACGGTAAGTAAGCATACCTATCGCTCTCGCTGCCTTAAGGCCTTTAGCACCTGCATCGGGTCTTGAAAGCTGCCAGGTTTCATCAGCTTCAATGGCTAATCGCTGTGCGGTATGTATGGCAATGCCCCATGCACTTTCGGCAGCGCCGGTACAAAGAAGGAATAAACGATCTATCAACGCAGGTGCAATTAGCGACCATTCCAATACCTGATAGCCTCCCATAGAGCCGCCAATGAGCAGGTGAATGCGTGGTATCTCCAGGTGTTTACGCAGTAATTCGTGGGCCTGTACAATATCTCGGATGGTAATAGCAGGAAAACTTCTGTACCATGGCTCTCCGGTTTCCGGGTTAATAGTTTGTGGCCCGCTGGTTCCATAACATGATCCAAGGATATTAGCACAGACAATAAAATGCCGGGCAGGATCAATTACCTTACCATGACCAATTAAGCCCTGCCACCAGTCAGCTACATCGCTGTTGGCGGTAAGAGCATGACAAACCCAAACCACGTTACTGCCATCTGCATTCATTGTACCATACGTGTGGTATGCAATCTGTAATGTTGGTAATACCTCCCCGGATTCTAACCGGAAGGTAGCTTGACTATTATAAACCTTTGCCGACAATGCTATCAATTAATTTGCGCAAAACTACAATATCAGAATTAAAAATCATGATCAACTCTTATGAAATATTGATTTATATGCATACGTGACCCTTTAATTAGTAATTCGCATTCTTTTAAATTATCTTTGTTTCAGAAACTTTAAAATCATGAAGATAGCATTACAAAGAGTAGACGACGGATTTAATATGGAGGCAGTAGATGAAGGCGGCCACAAAGTATTGATGGACTCATCTCTGGAAAATGGCGGCAAGAATAATGGCGTGAGACCTATGCAAATGGTGATCATGGGACTTGGTGGTTGTTCCGCTATTGATGTATTAATGATCCTTAAAAAACAAAGACAGGAAGTAACTGATTTCCGTATAGAAATCGATGCCGAAAGAGAAAAAGGTAAAGAGCCTTCTCTCTGGGAAACAGCACATATTATTTTCCATATCTCCGGTAAAGTTGATGCTGATAAAGCTGCCCGCGCCGTAGAACTCTCCATGAACAAATATTGTTCTGTTGCAGAAACCCTTCGTCAGTCTAATACTAAGCTGACCTGGGAAGTGAAAATGCATGCCTAATAGCTTTAACTACCATATTCGATGAGCAAAGAAAGCAGTAGAAAATTTTCACCTGAAACCAATGCGGTCAGAATTCAGGTGCCACGAACTGACGAGATGGAACACACTGCTCCAATGTTCCTGACTTCCAGTTTTTGTTTTGATAATGCAGAAGAGATGCGAGCTACTTTTGCGGATGAAACCGACTTTAATGTTTATAGTCGTTTTAGTAATCCGAATGTAGATGAACTGGTTCGTAAAATGTGTGCTTTGGAAGGAGCTGAAGCCGGTTATGCCACCGCTTCCGGGATGAGTGCTATTTTTGCAAGCTTTATGGCCTTGATGAAAGCAGGTGACCACCTATTATCTGCCCGCTCCATCTTCGGATCTACTCATACTGTTGTCACTAAGTTTCTTCCTAAATACGGTATTGAAACTTCCTACTTCGATATTAATGATCCTGCCAGTATTGAGGCCATGATTAAGCCTAATACTAAGATGATCTTTGTTGAAACTCCTTCTAATCCGGGTCTCGAAATTATTGACCTGGCTCTTCTTGGAGAGATTGCCAACAAGCATAATATTATTCTGAATGTAGATAACTGCTTTGCCAGCCCGGTGTTGCAACGGCCGATCGAATTCGGTGCTCACCTGGTTACTACGTCTGCTACCAAATGGATAGATGGCCAGGGCCGTGTATTAGGTGGAGTAGTAGTTGGTAAACAAGAGCTGATCAAGGAAATACATGCTTTCTGCAGAAGCACCGGTCCTGCTATGTCGCCATTCAATGCATGGGTATTAAGTAAAAGTCTTGAAACCCTTTTTGTAAGAATGGAACGCCATAGTTCCAGTGCATTAAAATTGGCTCAGTCACTCGAAAAGAATCCGCATCTGGCTTTTGTCAGATATCCAATGCTCCCTAGTCACCCACAATATGATATCGCTGTTAAGCAGATGTCTGGCGGCGGTGGAATTGTGTGTTTTGAACTTAAAGGTGGTCTGGAACAAGGGGTACGATTCCTCGATGCCCTGGAGCTGTTATCATTAACCGCTAACCTCGGCGATAGCAGAAGTATTGCTTCCCACCCGGCAAGTACTACTCATGCTAAATTATCTGATGCAGAAAGAGCAAGCGTTGGTATCACGCCAGGGCTTATACGTATTTCTGTAGGATTGGAAAATGTAAATGACCTCCTGATAGATATTGAACAGGCACTCGAAAAAAGTGCATAGTATTTCTCGCAAAGGCGCAAAGATTAATATGAAGGTGCAAAGGATTTTTTTAAGAATAATTAGAAATAGTGAGAATTATTAAAAGCTACTGGTATTAGTTTCTATTAAATTGAGACTTTTAGGCAGCCCACAAAAGCATTCTCCCTAAGTCTTCTGTCCTTAAAAAAATCCTTTGCACCTTCATATTAATCTTTGCGCCTTTGCGAGAAACTCATTATCTTCCAATAATGAAAATGAAATCCTTCGCCCACTTTCTTCTGATCCTGATATTAGCTTATGTTGCAGGAATGGTATTACCCTGGTGGAGTATAACCCTGGTAGCTTTCCTGGTTACATTATTAATGCCATTATCCCCCGGAAAAGCCTTCTTCAGCGCTTTCATGAGTATTTTTTTATTATGGTTGATCCTTGCTTTTTATATGGACGTTCGCAACGATCATATACTGGCAAACAGAATGAGTGAAATGATTCTGAAGGTAAAAAGCGCACCTCTTATTGGAGTTGTCAGCGCTTTACTAGGTGGTTTACTCGCTGGTTTGGCTTCTCTTACAGCTGCCTATCTGAGAGCCCCTAAAAGAGCGGTATAGCGATTATCTTGACTGTTAAATTTCTCCTAAAGCCATATTATTTTTTCAGGAACAAGGCATTACCTGTTAGATTTGAAAATCTAATAAAAAATTAGATTTGCCTATATGAGAAAATATTTACTAACCCTGTTTTGTACCCTATTATCTATTTATAGTCAGGCTGCTCTAATTAAAGGTCATGTAACCGATAATACCGGCCAACCTCTCCCTTATGCCACAATTTTTATTAAAGGAACAACTAATGGCACTACAACTAATGCTGCTGGTCAGTTTCAATTAGAACTTTCTGCCGGAAATTATACGATCGTTTGCCAATATATTGGCTTTAAGAAAAAGGAAATCAATATTCAGGTGGCCGAAGCTACTCAGCAGCTCAACTTCAGCATGGAGCCTACCAACATGCAGATTAAAGAAGTAGTAATCAAAGCCGGGGCAGAAGATCCTGCTTATGCCATTATCAGGCAGGCCATCAAAAAGCGCAGCTTTTATCAGCAGCAGGTAAAAGAATATACCTGTACTTCATATATTAAAGGTACCATAGGTCTGCAAAATGTACCTGGGAAACTCTTTGGGCAAAAGGTGGATAAATCAGAAATAGGGGTCGACAGCACGGGCAAAGGAATGGTATTTCTTTCCGAATCATTAACCAAAGTATATGCAAGGCAACCAGATGATTTAAAGCTGGAAGTTATTTCCAGCCGCAAAAGCGGTGGGGGATTAGGGTTCGATTTCCCTACATTCATAAGTTTTTATGATAACAATGTGCAGGCAATTATGACCCAAATGGGGCCCAGAGGATTTATTTCGCCAATCTCCGAAAATGCGTTGAAATTTTACCGTTATAAATTGACCGGCACTTTTATAGATGATGGAAAAACAGTAAATAAAATTGAAGTCATCCCACGTAGAAAAAATGAACCACTATTTGCAGGATCTATTTTCATTACCGATGATGATTGGCGTATCTATAGCGTAGACCTGCAATTAACAAGCGATTACCAGTTAGATATCCTCGATACGTTAAGAATTCGTCAAACGCATGTTGAAGTAACTCCGGCCATCTGGCGGATTAAAGACCAGGTATTGCATATTGCATTCAAAAAACTGGGCTTTGCCATGTCGGGCAACTTTGTAAATGTATATAGCAATTATAATGTTAATCCGCAGTTGGGCAACAAATTCTTCAACAACGTAGTAATTAAATACGATTCTACCTATAATAAACAACCTCACGGATACTGGGATAGTATAAGGCCTGTGCCTTTGGAACCAGAAGAGGTAAAGGATTATCATGAAAAGGATAGTGCTGCTGATGCTAATAGAAAAGCTGCATTAACCCCAAGGCATATCGACTCGTTGCAAAAAGCCCAGAAACCGGTTTCTGTGATGAACATATTATGGAGTGGAATCAACAGACGCTATTATTTTGCGAGAGACAGTAGTGTGAAATTTAACCAGCTTCATATCAAAGCGCTTCCTCCTGCGTTGAAATATAATACAGTGGAAGGTTTGGCGCTGGCATTGGAATCCTCATATTTTATTAATGCCGGGAAAAATAAAAGCCTGGTTATCAATCCGGATATCAGATATGGTTTGAGTAATACTCACCTCAATGCATCTACGGGAATAGATTTTTATAAGGATTCCCGTGTAGCAGGAAAATGGGGTAGAGATCAATGGAGTATTGCAGGTGGTAAACGTATTGTACAATTTAATCAGGATAATCCAATCAATAATTTGATGAATGAGTTCTATACTCTGGTTTTGAAAGAAAACTATATGAAACTCTATGAAAACTGGTTTGGAAGCCTGAGATATACCAGAAGATTTCAAACAAATAGTCGCTTGTCCTTATTGGCGTGGTATGAAGACAGAATTCCCGTTGAAAATACTACTGATTTTGTATTCTTTAAGAATGACAATAAATCATTTACGCCGAATCATCCTGCTGAATTAAGTAATATTCCTTTTTACAGGCATAAAGCTCTGATGGCAAGTGCAACGTTTAGTTTTCAGCCTGGTCAGAAATATATGGAAATGCCGGATCGGAAAGTTTCACTGGGGTCTAAATACCCCACTTTTACTGTCCAATACACAAAAGGGATTCCGAATATCGCCAATAGTATTGTCGATTATGACAAATGGCGTGTATCCGTTAACGATAATATGAACTTCAAATTATTCGGAGAATTTAAATACCACGTTACGATTGGAGGATTTATAAATAGTAATAATGTTCAAATACCGGATTTGCAACATTTTAATGGTAACAGAACCTTCTTCAATGATAAATATTTGAATAGTTTCCAGCTGGCTCCTTATTATCAATACAGTACCAGTGCACCATTTTATGCGATGGCAAATGTCGAACATCACTTTAATGGGTTGTTAACCAATAAAATACCTGGTATTAATAAAATGAAATGGAATCTCGTAATAGGTTCAAATGCATTTTATGTAAATAAGGATAATAATTATATTGAAGCATTTGCCGGCTTAGAGAATATCTTTAAAGTAATCAGGGTAGATGTGGTAGCGGGATATCAGAGTCAATCTGCCACTCAGGTAGGCGTTAGGGTTGGATTGGGTGGAATTATTGGGGGGATGTTGAAATCGGCTATTCCGTAAGCAAATCCGGGGCCTTTATATTACTGCATGGACGTAGTATAAAGGCCCGCCTGGCCACACATTATTTTTTCCTGCTTTTTAATTCTTTCTTTTCATCAAAGAAGTAAGCCAACAATCTGTAGATCCAAATTCCAATGATTGCATAAACGAAGTAAGTAATGTAATTAGTCATAAATTTTCATTTTTTGGGTTAAACAATATTGCTTTCTCGAAATGTATTTTTCAAAAAGGGTGCCAATAGGGGTGTAACGTAATAACGAAGTTATATACAATAATTGTTAAATAGCTATTAAAAAATAAATATTTTTTTTGTTGTTTTTAATTTTTTTTCTTTATACCTTTCATAATCAAGAGTCTCTAATTTTTATCGCAGTAATCTCACAGTTATGAATAGAATTGCTCTTTTCGCCTTGATCATAGGAATTATTTTAGCTTTTGTCGCCTATTATACAGATTTTAATGATTTGCCAGGAGCAACCGAACTGAGAGCCCCGGGATTTGTTGGTTATATTCTTATTATCAGCGCATTAGGTTGGTTCAGTTTAAATACCCTGCATCAATGGGGTAGAGAATCCCGCTTATATTATTCCTGATTTCTATTGAATTTTGCTACCTTTGCGCCCTAATCATATTTTCTTTAAGAGAAAGAAATTTGATTGAAGTTTTGTTCAGCAGGTAACTGTCCTTAAAATTTCAAGCAAACAATGGCATTACACAACAGAGTATCAGCCACCGAACTAAAAGAGCGGTTGGCTTTAGAGACATTTAAGCGCGTTACTATTTCCTTCTATCAGTACGCCAAAATTACTGACCCAAAAGCTTTCAGGGATCAGTTATACACCACTTTAAATAATTTAGGAACCTTTGGCCGTATTTATGTCGCCAATGAAGGTATCAACGCTCAAATCAGTGTTCCCGAACACAACTTTGAAGCCTTCAAAGACGCATTGTATGGGGTAGACTTCCTGAATGGGATCAGATTAAACATCGCAGTGGACGATGATGGTAAGTCTTTCTATGTACTGAAAATTAAAGTACGTGATAAAATCGTTGCCGATGGAATCGAAGACCCAACCTTCGATATGGCTAACCGTGGCAAATATCTCGATGCAAAGTCATTCAATGAACTGACAAATGACCCCGATACCGTAATCGTAGACATGCGAAATCACTACGAATTCGAAGTCGGCCATTTCGAAAATGCGATCGAAGTACCATCCGATACCTTCCGCGAACAACTCCCTATGGCAGTGGATATGCTTTCCGAACAAAAGGATAAGAATATCATTATGTACTGCACCGGAGGTATTCGATGCGAAAAAGCATCGGCCTACATGCTCCATCATGGATTCAAAAATGTATTCCATTTAGAAGGTGGAATCATCGAATACACGAACAAAGCAAAAGAACAAGGTCTTCCTGTCAAGTTTAAAGGTAAAAACTTCGTATTCGACGACCGACTTGGCGAACGCATCAGCGATGATGTAATCAGCCATTGCCATCAATGCGGCGAACCTTGTGATGCACACACCAACTGCGCTAATGATGGCTGCCACCTCTTGTTTATTCAATGCGAATCCTGCGCTTCAAAATATGATGCATGCTGTAGCGAAGAATGTAAAGAAGTTCATGCCTTACCGCTAGAAGAACAGGTTGAACTCAGAAAAGGTGTCGTTAAAGGATTAATGTTTAATAAATCCAGACGCCGGTCTATTCAGCAGTAAATATCTTTAACATAATAAAGAGGAAGTATTAAAAGTATTATCCAAAATATCCGGTTACTTTTAATACTTCCTCTTTACAATTAATCTTTCCAAACTTTTCACATCCATACTGCATAAGCTATATGAATCTTATTCAATCGCATGAATCTCTTTTAAAATCGACTTTGTAATCTGTAACCTGCATTTACTGAAATTATTATTCACTGTAACCCTTTCCTTCCAGATACGCGTAGCATAAAAATATACATTGCCCGAAGTTTCAAGGTAGCCTGTCCACCACCCCATATCATAGCCATCTGGGCGTGTCCAGCCAGTCTTGGATCGGATAGTATACTGTGCTGTTTTTTCAGTGATCATAACTTCTTTGAGTATACTAATATTCCGTTTTGAAAACGGCACTTTTCCTTCATAAACACTCTTTAAAAATACTACCTGGTTTATCGGAGAAATACCAAAGGAGCCGAAGTTCCAGAAATCCGCATCTTTCTCGTTCAATTGGTTATTCCCGTAATTACATTTTTTCAGATAATATTTGTACTTATCTCTGCCTATCCGTTTTGCCAATTCTACAAACACCCATCCTGCAGAAACCTGAAATGCTTCTTTTACAGACATATCATGGTAAATATCGGGTCGGTAGCCATATTTGAGCGTATCAGTGCTACCAGGCCATCTGACGGTATCATTCTCTGTTTTAATTGTACCGGTTTCCAGCGCAATAAGCAGATTAATGATTTTGAAGGTAGATGCCGGGAGAGAGGTCTTGTAAGCATCGGCAGAATCTGAGAATATCCATTGTTTTAGTTTGTAATCATAAATAGTAGTACTTCCGCTAACGTTACAATCTTTGAAAAACTGCGAATAATCCCTGTTCTGAGCCATTGCACTAGTACCAATTAAAAATAGTGCTATACAGGCTATGTTTTTTAATGACATGAGGTTCGTTGGATATGAGTAATCAATAAGGTTTTACCAGTTAAGGCATGGGTAAATATTTCATCCAACTAAATATACTGGTTATAATTTCTTAATATACTTTTTCAGAAAGATAAAATTGAAAAATGAGGTGGCTGCTGTTATGCTGCAGTTGCTAAAATATAACTCATCTTATCAGGGAAGGAGAAGGAAAAAGTTGTATTTAATCGAAAAAAAGTATATTTTATTATCCAATAAGCTATAATCCCAGATTCTTAATCCCTTTAACCTCAGCGTATGAACTTTGATGCATTATGGAGCAAATTGCAAAAAGCTCCTACATTTGTTCCCTCCATCTTCCCGATCCCAAATTCAAATACAGATAAGAGCGAACAATTAGCTACTCCATTTGAACCAAATGAAAATTATTTTACGATAAGAGTAAATGAAATGTTTCTGTCTTATGAGAGGAAATGGTTTTCTACTTATGATCCGGTGGTATTGTCAGTTACACAGTTTAATTATGATGGTGAGAAAAAGACAGTACCTTTTGTCGTGGGGCCTGGACTTCTAAGTAATTTGCCCGCTTCAGTAAAGGTTCCGGAAGGAATGATTTATAGAAATACAACTGTAGCCGGAACTCATCCATTTAAGGGAGGTACTGTTTGTACAAGCATTATCTTATGCAGAATGCGACAGGAAAATTATTTGAGAAAGATTCTTAAGATAATAGAACAAACTGCAGGAACATATATGGGTGGATTTGCAACAATGCTCAATCCATATATGAAAGTTGCAAACATTGTATTGGATGGAATTGACCAATTATTTGATTCAGGAGATATTCATCCATTAATTGGTTATCGCAATGAAATATCGCGAAATGCATCAGACAATTTTTTGCCAGGCTATTATGTGATGATTAATATTGAAGAACACAAAATAGATGCGAAAAAATTTTTTGTAAAGGATAATATCTTACTATATGGAGATAGTTTAGCTACTGCCAAGCCTTTCCGGGCAGGAGATTATGTACTCTATAGTATAATGTCACAATCGATGAGAGACGATATAGAAGTATTGCCTGTATTTAAGCAATGGGAAGAATTGAGAGGTTATACCACTGATTTACCGGAAGTCAATGATGAGGATTGGAAACAGATAAAAGCACGCTTGTTTAGTTTGCATAATTCATTGTGGAAAAGCCCTGACCTTACCAACAAACAGGCTTCAGTACTGGCTGAAGAATATAAGCAAATAATATTACAATTAAAGGCTGCTAAAGCTTTTATGGGTGCGGATAAAATAGAAAGAAAACCTATAGCCCTTATTGATCGTGAAGCTTTGGATATTCTTAATTTAAAGTAATTAAAGGAGCCAATGGACATTAAAGAAATAAGGATAGAAATTGCCAGGAATAGGATTACGTTCATTAAACAAGAGTCTTTTCCCTATGAATCTGATCTGTCTAATGATTATTCCAAACTTGAATTACGAATTGCCAGAATATTTCATAAAGTATTAAATAAGCATAAGATCATCAATGCATTTCAAAAGAATGACTATGAGATTTTAGGAGAGATGCTTCAGAAAATTTTAATTCAGAATCAGGATGTGGTCAATTTTCTTTATCCTACTTTTTCTGATATTCAGAAGAACGCAGGAGCAAAGTGTCGCATTTTTATTCGATTTGCACAGGATGTTGATGAAATGCAGGAACTGCCATGGGAATACACATTTATATTTCCCGATCCGGAAAAAAACTATCCCATTTCTGTATCTCCTTTCTTCTGGTCAGCAGATAAAAGCCTCAAATTTGATTTTATACGGTCAGTTGCTGATGAACATCTTGTATTCGCACCTTCTCAGGATCAGGAACTTCATGTTATTTTGCTTACCACAAATGCAAGAAACAATCCTTTGAAGTATGAGCCTGAGATGTATGAATGCTTTGATAAATTACGTAGAAGATCAACAAATAAATTGTTTTATTACAAGTTGAGTAATAGAAAATTTACGGACCTGGAAAATAAGCTCAACGAAACGATTGCAATGATTCCTGGAGCATATGTGCTGCATTTTTATGGCCATTCTGAAATGACAGAGCAAGGTGGTCGAATCAGTTTTGTTGATGATAATGACAATATTCAGTGGATCAGAGATGTACATTTTGCCGACCTGATTGCAAAGGGTCTTAAACGAAAACCAGAGTTAGTAGTATTACAGGCTTGTGAGAGCGGACAGGTTGCATCTAAAGGAAAAGGGGTTGGTATTGCTCTTGCCAATAGAAAAATTCCGGCCGTATTGGCAATGCAGAATATGGTCGAGGAAAATGTGTCACAACAATTTGTTCGTAAATTTTATGAAGCGATCTTAGACGGCGA
Source organism: Chitinophaga silvatica (assembly GCF_003419895.1). Lineage (GTDB taxonomy): Bacteria > Bacteroidota > Bacteroidia > Chitinophagales > Chitinophagaceae > Chitinophaga > Chitinophaga silvatica. Next base: position 260,045 of record NZ_QPMM01000013.1, read on the forward strand.
AGATGTGGGAAGTGCTACAACAAAAGCACGTGTTTTTTTAGGTTGTGAACTTAAAAAAGAGGAAGAGGAACCCGATTTTGATAACAATTCATTTGGAACACCCGTATTATTTATCTCCACTAAAGTACCTCTTCAATTAATGCCTAAATTAAATGAAGGTGTAAATCAAACAAATAAAACGCATAAGAAATGTACGCATTGTTTGCGTGAATATCCCCAAACTACCGAAGATAAGTGCATTGTAAATAATTGCACGGGAGATTTAGTTAGTGTAGGCAAATTAAAAAACCTGGCGGAAGAGGAGATGATAGATACACTGCAGAAGGACAAGGAATAATCTATTAAGAATATTTTTTTGAGTCAAATAGTTTATTATGAAATTTTCTGAAGAGGAGATTACTCAATTATTGGCTAAAAGCTATTATAAAGCTGCTATTACGAATAAAGAAAATTTTAGTCTATTCGTAAGCATGATAGAAGAATTGAGAAGTTTGCTAGTACAAGATTCATTATACCATGCATGGACGAAATTAAAGATTACAAATGAACTCTCTGATAATACAGCAAAGATCGATTTTCTCAAATCTCTGGAAGTAGATTGCTTTACTTTATTGACAACCAGCACCATATCCATGCTGCAAAAAGAATTTGCAGATGATAATAGCAGAGGATATAAGTTGTTTATACAATCTTATGTAACTGCCCTCAATTATAAAAGGCCTGATGTATACCTGAACATTTTCAGATATGATTTCCCATTTTCTGTTCAGCAAAAAGAAGAAGTAAAAGGATGGGAGAAGTTAAACAGGTACATAATGGAAGGCCGTAATGTTGAAAGTTTTTCTCTGTTAGAGAAACTAACCCATCATACAGCATTATTACCGGAGCATATTTGCGGATTAAAATTATCTCTCGCAAGAATACAACTTTATTATATACCGGATTTTAAACAGGCTGTTGTATATATAGATGAAGCTGCGAAACAGATTCCAGATAGTACGGCTGTAAAATTAATGCACGCAAATTATAATATTAAGCTACAAAAATTCGAATTTGCCAGAATCATTTTATTGGATATTCTGGTAAAGGATCCCTATAATGTCAGAGCATATCTGGGACTTGGAAATAGTTATTTTGATGAAGGAAAATTAGAGGCGGCGGAAAAATGGTATCTGGATGGACTTCAAATTAATGTTTTTTTTGTAGATCTGATTAAAAAATTGATCACTTTATATGGAAGTACTTCACTTTTTAGTGTTAAGAAAAATGAGATTCATGAGTTAGTACAAAAAAGTGCTGCTGTCCACGAAGGAAGAAAAGATTCAAATGCTCTATACATCATTTATTGCAAGGCTGCTGATATGTTTATGTTTCAGAAAGACTACGAAACAGCAGAAACCTATTTTCAAAAAGCACTTGCCTCTGACCATTCCTATCCTTATGCCTACATCCGAATGGGAACATTGAATGCAGAGAAGGAAAATTACCAACAGGCGAATCAATGGTTAGAGGATGCCCTTCTTATGGATGAAGATAATTATGAGGTATTATGGGAATATGGAAAGCTGCATGGCAGCATGAAAAATATGGATAAAGCTTTAGCTGTATTCAATAAATGTATTTCCTTGCAACCAATAATGAAGACACGCATATATACGCATATCGGATTGCTGTATAATGCTGAAAATAAATATGATGAAGCTATAGCCTGGCTTCAGAAGTCGAAAGATGCCGAACCTGATGAGAAACAGCACTACAATAACTTATTGGAAGTATACGCAGCACAGAATAATCTATCCGCTGAAGAAGAATTGTTAAAAGAAGCAAGTAACAAGTGGCCCGATGATGCCGGTATTTTCAATGATCTTGCTGTGAATTTATTTAGCCAGGATAAATTTGAAGAAGCCCTTGTTGTAGCATTGAAAGCGGTGGAATTAAATGATTCTCAGGATATTTTTTACCGAAATCTGGCATCTATTTACAGAAAATTGGGAAACAAAACAGAGTTGATAAAAGCATTGAAACGTGCTTATGAAATAAATCCTAGTGCGAGAAACTGCAATAATTTGGGAGTTGCCCACTTTAATAATGAACAATATGAAGAAGCTATTTTCTTTTACAAGGAAGCCCTTGAAAAGGATAATAGCAATGTGATCATGTATGGTAATCTCGCAATAGCTTATGAAAGGATGGGTGATGATACTAATGCAGAATTGATATGGAAGGAAAGTTGTGAATTAGAACAACCTGCTGGTAATATGATGTTTCATTTGGGTAACTTTTATGCGGCCAGGTCTAGGTATGATGAGGCATTGGAATGTTATAAGAAACTCAGTGACGAAAAAAATGAGAACATTTCGTACCTGCTTAAAATTGCTGATATATATAAGAAAAAAGGTGAATGGCTGAAGGCCCTTGAGTATTATCAGCAAATCATAATGCTAACCCCTGAGGATGCTAATATACACCTGATGACAGGAGAGCTTTATTTGGAGATGAAAGATGGAGACAGGAGCGCTAATATTGAGAAGGCAATATTACATACGAAAAATGCTATTGATATTAAGGCAACCGGAAATGGGTACCTGAACCTGGCAATGGCTTATCTGAAAAACGGTGATGAAACCAATTCCGAAAAATACTTTCTTTTAGCTACTGAAACAGAACCTGAAAATAAGAATTTCCGAAATGCTGTCGCTTCATTTTATCTTCAGCAACATAAACCAGAACGGGCATCGGAATTTTTAGACTTTAATAAAGATGAATTGACTGTTTGATAGAATTGTAGTCAGAACAGCTCTAACCTGCACCTTATTTCTATTTATTGCTAGAATTAAAAATTCCGCCCCGCGTGGTTTCATCTCAGCAGGGCGGAGTAGGATGATCAATCAATAGTAGCTCGATCATTCTATCAACCTATATGCGAACTAAACTAGTAGGTAGCCTTATCGGCTACCACTATTTTACAACTGTGCTTTTTTACCTTTATACGCATTGTAGAAAATAATCGGAAACACCAACAACGTTAATACTGTAGCTGTAATTAATCCTCCGATCACTACTATCGCTAATGGCTTCTGTGTTTCAGAACCAATACCATGAGACAATGCTGCCGGTACAAGTCCGATAGCCGCCATAAGCGCTGTCATCACAACCGGTCGAACCCTGCTCTGAACGCCTAGTCTGATAGAATCATTTAACGACATTCTCTGCTCCAGGTTCTTATGGAATACAGAAATAAGAATTACCCCATTCTGAATACAAATTCCAAATAGTGCAATAAATCCTACACCGGCAGAAATACCAAAGTTCATTCCTGTTACGTGTAATGCCAGAATACCACCAATCAATGCAAATGGCACATTCATCAATACAAGTCCTGCATCCTTCACATTACTTAACATGATAAACAAGATCATGAAAATAGCTACTATACTGATTGGTACTACCTGACCTAAACGTTTGGTAGCACGAACCTGATTTTCAAACTCACCCGTCCAACCAATGCTATAGCCTTTAGGAAGCTTTATTGCCTGGTTGATTTTAGATTGTGCTTCTGCAATAGTACTTCCGAGATCCCTGTCACGTACCGAGAATTTTACGCCTATAAAACGCTTATTATTATCTCGGTAAATGAAAGCCGGACCAGTAATTGTTTTGATCTCAGAAATTTCTTTTAATGGTACTTTGTTATTGTTAATTGTAGGAACCATCAGATTGGCCAGGTCATCTTCTGTTTTTCTGTAGTTCTCATCATAACGTATGCGGATATCGAATTTCTTTTCTCCTTCGTAAAGCTGTGTAGCTGTTTTACCACCAATCGCCATTTCAATTACAGCCTGCGCATCGGCGGTTGCTACGCCATACTGCGCCATTTTATTATCATCGAGGTTGATGCTCATTTCAGGCTGCCCGATGTTTCTGATAACACCAAGATCCTTAATCCCGGTAACAGTTGTCAATTGAGCAATGGCCTGCTGAGATAATGCTTCCAGTTTTACCAGATCATCACCATAAATCTTAACACCATTAGCCGCTTTAAAACCAGCTACGGCTTCTGATACGTTATCGCTGATAGGTTGTGAGAAGTTCAGGACAATACCCGGATATTTCTTTAATCTTCCTTCCATCTCACTAATCAATTCATCCTGCGTTATTTTGCGTTTCCACTCTTCTTTTGGAGCCAGATCTACCTGGTATTGCACAAAGTAAAAACCGTTGGGGTCTGTACCATCATTGGACCTTCCAACCTGTGATAATACTCTCTTTACTTCAGGGAAGCCTCCGAGGTCACCCCTGATATCATGTGCCATCTTTGTACTTTCGGTAAGCGACATGCTCATCGGAAGTTCAGTGGTTACCCAAAGCGAGCCTTCATTTAACTGAGGAAGGAATTCTGTTCCAAGGAACTTGGCAGAAAAGAAGGTGAGTGCCATAAATATAAGCGCTGCCGTTAAGCTCAATTTCTTATTTCTGAAGGTCCATCCAAAACCGTTCATTACGATTTTATCAAAGAAGCTAACGATTACGTTATGTTTCTCTCTTACATTTTTATTTAGAAGGATAGAACAGAATACCGGTACCAGCGTAAGTGTAAACAGGAGGGCACCGAGCAATGCAAAACCTAATGTCCATGCGAGAGGGGAGAACATTTTACCTTCAACTTTCTGGAAAGAGAAGATAGGTACTAAGGAGATGATGATAATAAGTTTGGAGAAGAATATTGCTTTAGCCAGTTCTCCACCTGTTTGTTTGATCCAACCTAATTTGGCCATGCGGTTAAATCTTTCCATCCCATATTTCTTCGCTTTGTGATCCAGCATTACAAATATACCTTCTACCATCACCACGGCTCCATCTATGATAATACCAAAATCGATGGCTCCCATTGAAAGGAGATTGGCGCTCATTCCTTTAATCTTCAAGCACATAAAGGCGAAAAGCAATGCCAGCGGAATAATGATAGAAACGATTACTGTAGTACGCCAATCGGCCATAAACAGGAACACGATCACCGTTACAAACACAATACCTTCAACGAGGTTATGCATAACGGTATGTGTACAGAAGGTCATCAGATTATCCCTGTCGTAAAAGGTTTCCATCTTTACATCTTCTGGTAGCACCGTTTCATTCAGCTCCTTCAGCTTTTCCTTAAGGCGCTCCAGTACTTCAGATGGATTTTCTCCTTTACGCATTACTACAATTCCTTCTACCAGATCATCTTCTTTGTCTATCCCTACTTGTCCAACTCTTGGTGCAGAGGCTTCCCTGACATTTGCCAGATCCTTCACCAGCAGCGGTACTCCGTTATTGTTCTGGATGATGATGTTATTGATATCCTGGATGCTGTTGAGCAACCCAATTCCACGTACCACATAAGCCTGTCCGTTTTTTTCAATAACATCTCCGCCCACATTTACATTACTTTTTGTAACTGCCTGATAAAGCTCTAAAGGGGTAATATCGTATTTGGCTAAACGAATAGGGTCAGCAGAGATTTCATATATTTTTTCCTGTCCACCGAAGGCTACAACGTCTGCGACGCCTGGTACACTTCTGATCTGACGGTCTATTACCCAGTTTTGCCAGGTAAGCAGGTCTCTCGAATCTCTTTTACTACTTTTTAAATAATATCTGAAGATCTCTCCGGTAGGGCCGTAGGGAGGCTGAACTTCCGGTTCTGCACCTTCGGGCAAACCAATGCCGGCGAGCATGTTATTTACCTGCTGCCTGGCAAAGAAATCTTCCACATCATCTTCAAACATGATTTTAACCACCGACAGGCCAAACATAGTAACAGAACGTACACTTGTTTTCTTTTGTACCGCATTCATAGATACTTCTATTGGCAGCGTTACAAATCTTTCTACTTCCTGCGCACTACGCCCATTCCATTTTGTAACAATTACAATTTGTGTGTTGGTTACATCTGGGAATGCTTCGATAGGTGTATGGATAAACGAAAATACTCCGGCTACTATCAGTATGGCTACTCCGATGAACACAAATAATTTGTTCTTCAGCGAAAACGCCACAATATTTCTAATGAATTTATTCATAAATCCTTTCTTTAGAATGATATGCTAATCCTTTTGGTATAAGGATTTCCTGTACCTGTTGCATCAGGAGGCAACAGATAATTTTGAATCGATCATAATAAGAATGCACTAATCTTTCAGTGCATCGTAAATGAGCAATTGATTTTTAGAGATCACCTTCTCATCGGCATTTAGGCCGGAAGAGAGATAGGTAACATCGCCTGCAGTTTTGGCTACTTCTACCTGGCGTACTGCGATGTTGAATTTATCTTTGAATACCAATACAAAGTTCTTGCTGTTATCAAAAATTACGGCTGCTGAAGGCACTGCAACTTTCTGATCCTTATCCTCATATTTTACATACACTGTGGCAAACATTTCAGGTTTCAGCAACATATTTTTGTTGTCGATCCTGATTCTTACCTGCATTGTTTTGGTAGTAGGGTCCAGGAAATTGTAGATTTTATCAATCTTTCCATGGAATGGCTGGTCAGGATAGCTTACTGTAACTACGTCGGCTTCATATCCTTCCTTGATGCGGGCAATATCCGTTTCAAATACATTTGCCATTACCCATACATCATCCAGCTCAGAGATGGTAAAGATATTGCTACTGTTATCGGTTCTGATCTCCATATTGTTATTGATATTTTTTTCAATAACATAACCTGAAATAGGGGCGGAAACCAGGTAGGTAGCACCTTTCCCTTTGCGATATATTTTAAAGAGATCATTCAAACGGGTGATTTCCGCTTCTGCTTTCTGTAGCTCTCCTCTGGCGTTTACTACATCCTTTTCGGTGCTTAAGCGACTGGCAAAAAGATCTTCAGCTACTTTCAGGTTTTTATCTGCCACATTGCGATCAGATTTTGCTTGTGCCAATTGTTTTTCATAATCGGCAATTTCAGCACTATGGATCACTGCAAGTACTTGTCCTTTCTGCACATAATCACCAAGTTGAACTTTAATATCTTCAACATAACCACTCACCAGGGGATAAACCTTAAGTACTTTTCCTCCATTTGGAGCTACTTTTCCTGAGAGGCGAAGCTCATTTTTTACGGGTTCAATATGTGCGGTATCTATGCGGATATTTTTTAGCATGGTATCGCTAAGTACGAATGTAGCTTTCTCGGTTCCTTCTGCCTGACTGGGTTTGCAGCTGGTCCAGAAGCCTGCTGCCAGCAGCGAAAAGCCAACTATTAGTATAGGCTGTTTCATATGCTTATTTTTTAAATAGTTCTTGTCCTGTTGCATAATTGAGTTCCTCATACGCATTCACCCTTTTGGATAGGAATGTGTTTATGTTTTTAGCGTTATCGCTATAGCTGTTGAAGTAATCAATAAATTGAAGTAGTGTGATATTACCTTTGCTGAAGTTCTTTGCCACCTCATTGATCAGTGTGTCGAATTCGCCCTGAAACTGGTGCAGGTCAAAGCTTTTATAGCGCTTTTCCAGCGTAATAATCTGTTGCCATGCATTAAGTACTTCTGTTTGGGCAATTGATTGCTGTTGCAGTAGCTGTTGCTGATTCACTTTAATTTGAGAGGCGGCTGAGCGTATATTCCCCTGATTTCTGTTCCATAATGGAAGGTCAATTCCCAAGGTTAGACCAACAAAGTTATCGACATAACTACCTTGTTTGTCGTAACTGGCGCCAACATGAAGATCCGGAACTGCCATTGCTTTCTGCAAACGATAATTTAAATGGGCCGTTTGATATTCTAAATCCGCAACCCTTACATCTGGCCTGTTAATACCTGCTGTGTCTAGTAACTGCTGCAGTTGTAACTTATCCAGGCTATATGAAGCCAATTCTGTAGAACCCAGTCTGGCTTCATAAAAATCGTGGGAATGTAGCAACTGTTGTAGGTTTTTTTGCGATTCAAGTTCCTGTTGCTTTAGGTCGGCATAATCGTTTTCCAATCCCACCTGTAAGGCCTGTAACCTAATCAGGTCTGCATGCGCTACACTCCCTTTCTGATCTGCATCCACATACGCTTTAACGATAGTTTGCAGATTATCTAACTGCTCTTTTAATACTTTTCCGGTTTGTTGTTGGTAATACAGATTGAAATAATTCTCTCTCAGCTGAAGTTTAAGGGTACGTAAAAGTTCATCGAACGTAGCTTCACTCATTCGTGTAGCCGTAGTTGCGAGCTGAATGTTCTTGTTTCTTTTGCCGGCCAGCTGAATAAGCTGGTCAATGCTGTAGCCGGTTTCACCATCTTTACCTATCTTAAAAGGCTGTATGTTATTGGTGCTGCCAAAACCCAATAACGCACTAAAAGAGGGATTACTCCAAATTTTGGCTTGCCGTATCAATGCCTGTGAAGCGTCGATCTGATAGCGTTGTGCAAGAAGTGCATAGTTCCTTACTAAAAATGAATCTTCTACAGTTTGAAGAGATATAGGTTGGAGGGTTGATGTTTGCGCCTGTGTTGATTGAATAAAGCCCAGGCAAATCACTCCTGCTGTTAGCAACAGCTTCCTGATTGTTCGCATAATGCCCAATTTCATCTTACAAAACTCAGTAAGTTGAATTAAAGGGGCCTTTAAGAGAGATTAAAATAAAATTAAAATGAATTTAGAATGGAATTAAAACAAAATTAGAGATGTGGCAGCATCACTGTAAATGTGGTGCCTTCAGTAGGAGATGAGGTGACTGTAATATGCCCATTGTGAATTTGCACAATTTTTTTACAGATAGATAAACCGAGTCCGTGACCCCTTATCTGTAGGGCATTCTGGCCTCTGTAGAATGGTTCAAATATTTTATTTATTTCAATAGGAGGGATGCCTATTCCGTTGTCCTTTATTTGAATTAAAATATATTGAGTGAAGAAGTCTATTGTTACCAGTGCAGTATTATTTTCAGAAAATTTACAGGCATTATCTATCAGATTCAGAAAAAGTACTTTAAGCAGATTCTCATTCCCATGGCAGGTTACCAGCATATCATTATCCGGTACTTTCACGAAATGAATATCTACCTTACTCGAATTTTTTTGCTTTAACCGGATAAGTGTCGGCATTTCCAGGAGTAATTCATCTATGCGTACATCGCTGCCTACAAAGCCTTCCTGCCGCATTTCCGACTGCGCTAACTGCAACAAGCCATTCGACAGGTCGGATAAATTTTCTGCATCTTCCAGCAGCGATGCTAAAAGCGTAACATATTCTTCATGCGAACGATCTTTGGATAAAGCTACCTGTAATTGGCTGATAATGGCGGCTAATGGGGTTCTTAGCTCATGGGAGGCATTGCTTACAAAACTTTTTTGCAGATGAAACGATTCACTCAGGCGTTGCAACATCGTATTAAAGTTGGCTCCCAGTTTTGATATTTCATCTTTACCTTTAACTGCTACCTGGGTATCCTGCAGGTTATTCGCGTTAATACTATCTACCTGTTCTACCAGCTTGTCTATCGGCTGCACCATTTTCCTGGCAAAGAAATATCCGACTCCTACAAGCACTACGATGGCTATTAATAATTCTATCAGTAAGATCTGCCTTAAATTTTGCAGATTCTGAAACCCATATTTATCAAATGACGATACTATCACTATAACAGAAACGGTACCTTCCGTGTAATATACTCCTACAACTTCTCCATTGCCTTTATCGTAACTATAGAGGTTATTTTCTTTAATATAGGCGAGTAGTGCAGGATTAGTACGGATAGTAGTATCTTTTAGATTACTATATAAAAGATCATAACCAGGGTTATAAACGAGAATAGTTTCTTTATAAAGATCCTGAAATGTGGTTCTGTCGAGCTTTCTTAATAAATCCACTTTCACATTTCCATCTTCAATAATTACATTGGCAATTGAACGGGCACGGTATTCAAGTCTTTCCAGGTACTCTGCCTTACGCGACTTAGCTGAAAAATAATAGGCCAGGCCTGCAAATGCAATGAGCATCAGCGTAGCCGACAGGGTATAATAAAGCGCTATTTTATACTTGATTTTCAATGCTGCTCCTATTCTTCAGAGAGGTAATATCCCATACCTGTTTTGGTATGCAGTAATTTTTGTTCAAAATCCTTATCTATCTTCTTTCTTAAAAAGTTCATATACACTTCAATAACATTAGTACCTGTATCAAAGTCTATATCCCATACTTTCTCGGCTATGGTCAGCTTGGAGATAACTTTTCCTTTATGCATGGCGAGAAATTCGAGTAGCTGATATTCTTTTGCGGTTAATGCAATTTTCTTTCCTCCGCGGGTAACATCTTTTTTTTCACGGTCTATTTCCAGATCGGCAATACTGATCTTATATTGAGTACCATGGGTGGCTTCAGAACCAGCTCTTTTAAGAAATACCCTGATACGTGCCAGTAATTCCCTGAAATCGAAGGGTTTTACCAGGTAATCATCAGCCCCCAGTTCAAAGGCCTGCATTTTATCCTCCATTCCTCCCAGTGCGGTGAGCATAATCACCGGCACCCGGTTATTTTTCTGGCGGATAACTTCGCAAATTTCATATCCATTGTTATGTGGAAGATTCAGGTCCAGTATTACCAGATCGTAGTGATTACCGGTTACAAGTCCTTTTCCCATACGGCCGTCGTAGGCTACATCAACTTCAAATCCATTTTCCTCAAGCCCTTTTTTAACGGCATTGGCTACTTTTACTTCATCTTCAACGACCAATATTTTCTGCATGGATGTAAAATTTATTTCTCGCAAAGAATAAAAGGAGGCAAAGAAGCATAAGATTTTCTTTAAATAGATTAGATGAAAAACTTGTGTCTCTTTGCCTCCTTTTATTCTTTGCGAGAAAGATCAACTGGTAAGATTTGCTTCCAGGTTCATTATTTTTTCGAAGAGCTGTTCGTATTGTTCATTCGCTTTTTCAAGAAAACGCTGTACTTCCTGGTATTCGCTTTCTACCTGCGCAAATTTAACTTTATTGCTATATGTATCCGGCGTTCCCAAAGAAGCTTCCAGTCCTGCCTTTCTTTCTTTCAAACTAGCTACCTGGCTTTCTACCTGTCCAAACTGTTTTTGCAGTTTCTGTAGTTCTCTTTGTACTTCTTTATTAATGGCGGTGGTTTTAGTGCTGGCAGGAGTGGCTGCCGGAGTCGGAGCTGCTGCCTGTGTTGTAGCTTTCTGCTCTTTTTTGGATTCAGCATTCGACTTTCCGCCATTTGCTGACTGCTGTTGGGCAGCCATTCTCTTCTTCCATTCTTCGTACTCGGTATATGTACCTTTGAACTCCTTGATTTCGCCATTAATGATTTCCCAGATTTTGTTGGCTGTCTGGCTAACAAAATAACGGTCGTGCGATACAAGTACCAGGCTACCGTCATATTTGTTCAGGGCGTCAATCAACATCTGCACTGAGTTCATATCAAGGTGGTTGGTCGGCTCATCGAGCATCAGGAAGTTGGCCTGGCTAATAATAGTTTTAGCTAATGCCACCCTGGCTTTTTCACCTCCCGAAAGTATCTTGATTTTTTTGAATACATCGTCTCCGGTAAATAAAAAGCATCCTAAAAGCTGACGTAATTCAAGTTCCGTTTTACCACTACCGAAGTTTTTCAACTCGTCGAGGATTTCGCTTGCCAGATCTAAGGATTCGAGCTGGTGCTGCGCATAAAAACTTGTTACAACATTATGGCCGGGAACTCTTTCTCCACCCATTTCTTCCATACCGGCAATAATACGTAGGAGAGTAGATTTACCCTTACCGTTAGCTCCGATCAGGGCAATTTTATCACCACGATTGATTTCTGCACTTGTATTCTTTAAGATAGAAATATCTCCGTAATTTTTACTGATATTATTTAGCGTACAGAGAATTTTTCCCGGAGTTTTATCGACGGTAAAGTTGATTCTGATTTTGCTTGGCCCATTATCTACCTGTTCAACTCTTTCAAGTTTATCGAGTCTTTTGGCAATACTCTGTGCCTGTGCAGCTTTGGAAGCTTTAGCTTTAAATCGCTCAATAAAGCGTTCCTGCTGGCGAATATAATCCTGCTGATTTTCGTAAGCGCGTTGCTGCATTTCCCGACGAAGTTCTTTTTCCACTTCATAATCGGCATAGGAGCCAGAATAATGGTGCAGTTGCTGCTGGTAAACCTCAACAATCTTGTTCACCATACGATCCAGGAAGAAACGGTCGTGCGATACAATAATCACAGCGCCGTTGTAACCAATCAGGTATCTTTCCAGCCATTCGATAGACGGGAGGTCAAGGTGGTTGGTAGGCTCATCGAGCATGAGTACATCTGGTTGCTGCAGAATCAGTCGGGCCAATAATACCCTCATTCTCCAACCTCCGGAAAACTCGCTGTATGGCCTGTCGAGATCGGCTGTGGTAAAGCCTAATCCTTCCAATACCTGAGCTGTTTTATGTTTCATGTTGTAACCATCCAGCGCTTCAAATTCATGTAATTTGTCGCTGAATTCGTGCAACAGTTCATCGGTCTGATTTTCTTCCAGTTCTTTGGTAATTCTTTCAATATCTTTCTCCAGTTCCAATGCCTTACCAAAAGCCATCATCCCAACTGTCAGAATAGATTCATCAGTTTCGAAGCTGAGGAGGTCCTGGTTGAAGAAACCAATCGAAAGATTTTTACTTTTATTAACACTTCCTCTGGAAACAGAATATTCACCATTAATAATCCTTAACAGGGTAGACTTACCGGTTCCATTTAATCCGATAAGACCTACACGGTCGCCTGGTTCTATATGCCAGGAAGAATCTTCCAGAATTACCCTGGAGCCAAACTCAAACGTTATATCCTGTAATGCGATCAACATAAAATGAAAAAAATTGAATAAAAAACGTGCAAAGTTACACATTTTTCGCGGGATTTCAGGAGTTTATACCTATTTATAGGGCTGCTGCTAATTAGACCGTATTTTTAATAGTTTTGTAACAAAGATTTTAGCACTATGACTTTTAAGATATTCGTTACCGTAGGTTGCCTGGGAATCGCTACTGGCCTGGTTTCCTGTCATAACAACAAGGCACAGGAAGAACCATCCGAAGCTCTGCAGACAGCCGCCCTGCAAGCGCCCTACGACCCGGTGTTTTACGATTCCCTACGCGCGACTTTACAAACATATTACCAATTAACAGATATTTTGACGGCAGACGACAGCAGTGCCATTAATCCTATTGCCATCACCCTGAAATCCCATATCGATAGCCTGCCTATAGGTTTATTGCAAATGGATAGTACCAAATTGGCCGATATAACCGGAATTACCGGTAGCATCAGCGCCGAATTAGTTGGTATGCAGGGCGAAACAACTTTCGAAGGCAAACGGGCCTCTTTCCAAATGGTATCCGATATGTTGTTCGACCTGATTAAAAGAACCGGGTTGAAAGGAGATACTATCTATCACCAATTTTGCCCAATGGCCTTCGATGATAAAGGAGCCTTCTGGCTCAGCAAACAGCCAGGAATAAGGAATCCCTATTTTGGTAAAGAAATGTTAACCTGTGGAGAAACAAAGGATACCCTGATTTACAAATAGACATAGATGGTTTCATGAACAGTAATTCGTAAATTGTTGCTTATTGCTGTTCATGATTCACGGATATGATTAAACGAATCGGATTACTATACCTTTTATTACTATTCTTTGTAACTGCAACAGCACAGCAATATACGCTCAGTGGTTTTGTAAAAGATAGCTCCAATGGTGAAGCCCTGCCGGGAGCTACTATTCAGGTTGTGAATACCTCAACTGGTGTTCAGTCTAATACGTATGGGTTTTATTCTATATCTCTTCCACGGGGCGAATATTCAATTCTTTATTCTTTCCTTGGTTATACGCCCCGAATCATTAATATTTCTCTGAAAAATAATATTAGCATCAACCTGGAATTAGTTCCCCAATCTTATCAGGCCAGAGAAGTGGTAGTTACAGCTCCCGATAAGAAAGATGCTAATGTTAGAAGTACCGATCTCGGGAAAGTATCACTTTCAATTGCTCAGGTAAAGAAACTACCCTCAATGATGGGGGAAGTAGATATTCTGAAATCGCTGCAGCTGATGCCTGGTGTACAGGCCGCAGGAGAGGGGAATGCCGGCTTTTATGTCAGAGGAGGGGCGCCGGATCAGAATCTTATCCTCCTGGATGAAGCACCGGTTTATAACACGGGGCATCTTTTCGGTTTCTTTTCTGTATTTAATGCCGATGCAATCAGGAATGCCACTATGATTAAAGGCGGGATGCCAGCCAATTATGGCGGACGATTATCTTCAGTGGTCGACATCAACATGAAAGAGGGCAACAACAAACGTTTGCAGGGCGAAGGTGGGATAGGCTTTATTGCATCCAGGTTATCGATCCAGGGCCCTATTCAAAAAAATAAATCCTCTTTTATAATCAGTGCCCGCCGAACCTATATTGATCTGATTACCAAACCCTTTATCAATAATACTTCCTACAAGGGATCGGGGTACTTTTTCTATGACCTGAACGCAAAAGTTAATTTCAAACTCTCAGAGAAAGATCATATTTATCTGAGTGGTTACACCGGGAAGGATGTATTCAGTTTTCATAACGGCGACCGTTCATTTGATATTAAAATTCCCTGGGGTAATACTACCGCCACTCTGCGATGGAACCATGTTTTCAATAGTAAATTGTTTATTAATACTTCTCTCATTTATAATAAATACAAGTTCCAGGTCAGTGCATTACAGAATTATTTTGATGTGCGTTTATCTTCAGGGATTACAGACGGAAATATAAAAACGGATATCGATTATTATCCAAATTCCCGCCACCATATTAAGTTTGGAGCCAATTATATCTATCATACCTTTACTCCAAGTACTATTTCCGGCCAGCAGGATACAGTGCAGCTGACACCAGATAATGCAGTCAGAAAATATGCCCATGAATCCGGAATTTATGTAATGGACGACTGGGAAATCTCTTCCCGCTTTAAACTGAATTTAGGATTAAGGCATAGCGGATTTATGCAGATTGGTCCGTATACCAGGTACTTCCTCGATGCCAGGGGAAACAAAAAGGATAGTGTTGTTTATGGCCGTGGGCAGGCAGTTGGGAGTTATAGTGGTTTGGAACCCAGAGTGATCCTTCGATATGCCTGGAATCCTTCTCAATCTGTAAAAGCTGCTGTAACCAGGCATTACCAGTTTATACATCTGGTGTCTAATGCCGGTACTACTTTGCCTACAGATGTTTGGGTACCCAGTACATACCTGGTAAAACCCCAGATCTCCTGGCAGTATACAGCTGGTTATTTCAGGAATTTTAAAGACAACGAGTATGAAGCATCTGTTTCTGTATACTATAAGACAATGCAGAACCAGATTGAATATAAAGAAGGGTATACCCCTTCGTTAAATGACCCGGAGCAGGATTTTATTTTTGGTAAGGGGCAGGCATATGGATTGGAATGGTTATTAATGAAACAGGCAGGTAAATTAACGGGTTGGATTGGATATACTCTCGGTTGGACCTGGCGTGAGTTTCCAGGTTTAAATAATGGCCGGCGTTATCCGGCCAAGTATGATAGAAGGCATGATTTATCTGTTGTTGCGAGTTATGAGCACAACAAGAAATGGACCTTTTCAGGCACCTTTATTTTTGGAACAGGAAATGTGACAACATTGCCTGAAACATTCTATTTTATGGAGGGAACATTAATACAGGAGTACAGTAGGATTAACGCATACCGGATGTCGCCTTATCATAGATTAGATTTAGCTGCAGTATATAAGCCTGCGCGACAGAAGCCAAGGCGTTTCAGCGGTAGCTGGACTTTCTCGATTTATAATATTTACAACAGAAAGAATCCATATTTTATTTACTTCGATCAGAAGGTTAATGAAAGGGGTGATGTACAAATGTCGGCCAAACAGGTTTCATTGTTTCCAATATTGCCTTCGGTGACTTATAATTTTTCGTTTTGAGAATGTGAGTTACAGATTATGCTTAGACAAATATTGCAGTACTGCAAGGATACCTGCAATTAAAGTGATTAAAGAAAATGCGAAAGCATAAGGATTAACTATTGCCTTATCAATTTTCTCCAAACAATTATCTAATTTTTTATTCAAATCATTTGAAACTTTTTCTAACGCAGTTGAATTAGCAGATATTTTTTCATTTAAATCACCTGATAATTTTTCTAACGCAGTTGAATTTGCAGCTAATTGAGTCTTTATTTCAGTGGTTGTAACTTTTAAGTCATTTAAAGCATTGCTGTTAGCTTCTACTTTTTCCTCTAATTTTTCAATTTTCCCATTGTGAACTTTCAATGTGCCATTAATATCATTCAATGTTTTATCAATAATGTTCAATGTTTTAGTGTTATCTTCTACTTTTTCCTCTAATTTTTCAATTTTTCCATTGTGAACTTTCAACGTGCCATTAATATCATTCAATGTTTTATCAATAGTGTTCAATGTTTTAGTGTTATCTTCTACTTTTTCATCTAATTTCTTAATTTGTTCATTGTGTGTGTCGCACTTAATCCCTAATTCTGTAATCTTTACAGTATTATCACTTAGTTCCTTTTGAGTCTTTTGTATCTCTGTCCTTATCCCTTTACCTTCTTCCTGTAAATCGGATTTGGTAGCGCAATGTCTGATCTCATTCCGAATCTCGTTTTTTATTGTCATTTCAATTACAGCGGCGGCTTTGTTTGCCTCCATATCGGGGAGTTTCAAGCTTTTATGAAACACCTCTACTAATGCAAGATTGTTGGATTTCATATTTTTATTTTTAAGGTTATATTGATGGCTGATATTATTGTTTGAAATTTACTTTGCAGATGCTAAAACAAGTTGTAGTGAAACTACGATGGTGAATAAAATAATTATTACAATAAGGTTAAATTGATTGATTGTATTTTCAAGTCTTTCAACCTTGGAATTAAGTCTTTCAAACTTGCTTTCTACTGTGCGATCAAGCATCTCAAACTTGTGATCAATCTTGGAGTCATTCATTTGAATTTATGCTCCAGATTTCTATCCATTCTTTCGGAATTGTAATCCACATTTTTTGAGATTCGCTGTAATTCGTAATTAAGATTTTCAATACTCATATTATATTTTTATTGATTATTTTGAGAAAATTCAAATAGGAAACAGTGATTTATACTGATCAGTTGTTATATAATCATTTCCTTATGAGCTCAAAAGTAGGAATGCTTATTCAACAAACCTCGAATCCTAACCAAGTATTTTTATATATCAAAGTGATTGTAAATGAATGTATTAGATTGATAGTATTTGTGTTATTTTAAGCGTAAAAATCGCTTTTTGACAAAGTTTTATACTGAACTGGGGTCGCTGTCGCAATATTTATTTTTAAAATCCTTAAGTTCAATGACATAGTTCTCAAAAAGCTAACGAACTATTTCTTAACTTCGCAAACATTTTATTAGGAATTATAGCTCCAAAAAAACAGAAGGAGCTAACAGCAAAACGTATGATAAATATCACTTTTCCGGATGGCGCAGTTCGTCAGTATGAACAAGGAGTAACTGCATTGGACATTGCCAAATCCATCAGCGAAGGATTGGCACGCAAAGTATTAGCCGCAAATATTAATGGGCAGGTAGTAGATGCTACACGCCCGATATTGACGGATAGCACGCTCCAACTGCTGACCTGGGTCGATAAAGACGGGAAAGCTACCATGTGGCACTCTTCCGCCCACTTAATGGCCGAAGCCCTGGAAGCGCTTTATCCTGGCGTAAAACTCGGATATGGCCCCTCAATTGAAAACGGATTCTATTACGATATTGACTTAGGCGACCGTACCATCTCCGATGAGGATCTCAAAAAGATCGAAGCTAAGATGGTGGAGCTTTCCAAACATAACAGTGAGTATATCCGTAAAGAGGTAAATAAAGCCGACGCACTGGCCTACTTCACTGAAAAAGGAGATCCTTACAAGATCGAAACCATTAACGAATTACAGGACGGAAATATCACCTTCTATACACAGGGAGGGTTTACCGACTTATGTCGCGGACCCCATATTCCCAACACCGGCTTCATTAAAGCGATTAAATTAACCAGCATCGCAGGTGCATACTGGAGAGGAAATGAAAAGAACAAAATGCTTACCCGCATTTATGGTATCACTTTCCCTAACCAGAAAGAACTGGACGAATACATCGCCCTGATCGAAGAAGCTAAAAAACGCGATCACCGCAAACTGGGTAAGGAACTGGAACTCTTTACTTTCTCCGAGAAAGTAGGGTTGGGCCTTCCAATGTGGTTACCGAAAGGCGCCTTACTGCGCGAACGTTTACAACGTTTCCTGCAGGAAGCTCAGCTGGCTACAGGTTACCTGCCTGTAGTAACTCCACATATCGGAAACAAGAACCTCTACATCACCAGCGGTCACTATGAGAAATACGGAAAAGACAGCTTCCAGCCAATTCATACGCCTGAAGAAGGAGAGGAATTCATGCTGAAGCCAATGAACTGCCCACACCACTGTGAGCTGTACAAAGCTTCTCCGAAATCATATAAAGACCTTCCCGTTCGTTTTGCTGAATTCGGTACCGTTTACCGTTACGAGCAACACGGCGAATTACACGGATTAACCAGAGTTCGTGGATTTACTCAGGACGATGCCCACTTATTCTGCCGCCCCGATCAGGTGAAGGAAGAATTCCAAAAGGTGATCGACCTGGTAATGTATGTTTTCAACAGCTTAAGCTTTACTGAATATACTGCCCAAATCTCCTTACGCGATAAGGACGACCGCAGCAAGTACATCGGAACTGAAGAAAACTGGGAACTCGCCGAACGTGCCATCATCGAATCTGCCGCTGAAAAAGGCCTGAATACCGTTGTAGAATATGGCGAAGCCGCATTCTACGGTCCGAAGCTCGATTTCATGGTAAAAGATGCATTGGGCCGTAAATGGCAGCTGGGTACCATTCAGGTAGATTATAACCTGCCGGAAAGATTTGAACTGGAATATATCGGAGCCGATAACCAGAAACACAGACCGGTAATGATTCACCGCGCACCTTTCGGATCACTAGAACGCTTCATCGCTGTATTGATCGAACACTGTGCCGGTAAATTCCCGCTTTGGTTAGCACCTACTCAGGTTAAAATCCTGCCAATCAGTGATAAAAGCCAGGCCTACGCCGAAAAAGTAGCTGAACAACTGAAAAAAGCAGAAATTCGCGCTGAAATTGATGACAGAAGCGAAAAAATCGGTAAGAAAATCCGTGAAGCCGAATTAGCTAAAATTCCGTACATGCTGGTATTAGGCGAAAAAGAAGCTGCCGACGAAGTAGTAGCTGTTCGCCGCCAGTCTAAAGGCGATCTCGGAACTATGACCATCGATGATTTCATCAAACAAGTGAGCGAGGAAGTAATCAATAAAAAAGCAATCGAATAAAGAATGTGGAAAAATCAACAGCTTATACATGAACCTAACTGATTAAGGTATGTTTATTGCTATGATTTTTCTACTATTTTTGCAAAAGTTGTTTTTGATCTGACTAAACATAACAGATCAACTCAATTCAACAATCTAATTCTTAATTTTTATAATTTTTAATGCAAAACAGACCCAAACCAAGTTTTGGCGGTGGTAACAACAGGGGAAGAAACCCCAACTTCCGCAGGGAACAACAACAAGAACATCGTACTAACAGAATGATACGTGTTCCAGAAGTAAGACTTGTAGGTGAAAACATCGAAGTAGGCGTCTACAAAACTGAAGAAGCCCTTCGTATGGCTGAAGACATGGGACTTGACCTGGTAGAAATATCTCCTAACGCGGTTCCTCCTGTATGCCGGATCATCGACTACAACAAATTCCTTTACGAAAAGAAGAAGAAGGAAAAAGAAATGAAGGCTAAGGCGCACAAAAGCGAAGTAAAAGAAATTCGCTTTACGCCCAATACCGACGATCACGACTTCGACTTTAAAGCTAAACATGCTGAAAGCTTCCTGAAAGATGGTAACAAAGTGAAAACTTATGTGCAGTTCAAAGGTCGTGCTATCATGTTTAAAGAACGTGGAGAGCTGATTCTGTTGAAGTTCGCAGAACGATTGGCTGAAGTGGGTAGCCTGGAAAGTATGCCTACCATGGAAGGTAAACGTATGATCGCCATCTTCGCTCCTAAAGTCAGCAAAAAGAAGGAAAAAGAACCTAAGGAACCTAAGGAACCAAAAGAACCTAAGGCTTCTACTCCTCCAGCTACAGAAAAAGGATCGGAATAATCAGTATTCCCTTTTAAATATCTAAAAAGAAAAGCAGAATATCCGGGCTGTAATAGCCCTGATGTCCTGCTTTTTCTCATTTAGATCCGGGCATCTTTATGCCCAATTATTTATGCTGCCTGCTCATTTAAATGAGTCAGCAGATATTTTAATGTTCTCTCTCTCATCCTGCTTACATCAGTAGGATCTACGGGTATATTGGCATCTTTCCCCATATCATCCCATATCCTGATCTGAATGTATTGATGAAACAACGGATCCTGCTTAAAGGCAGTTGCTTCTTCTTCACTCATAGGGCCCCCCTGGTAAATCAACGTCTGTTTGCTGGCTTCAGATAACGTTTCATAATAGGCACTGTCAAACCAGGTCAGATAACGTTTTGCCGCCACATGACTGCCCACCAGCTTTGCTAATCGTTCAGGGAATCCGCATCTGATAAGATAGGTACTCCCCAAATCATCATGCGCACGGGTGCCATACTGGTCCATCTGTTCTGCTTCCTCAAAAAAATGTCCTATATCATGCAGGAATGCAGCTACAATCATCTCATCTTCAAATCCTGTTTGCTCAGCTATTACCGCTGCCTGCATCATATGCATAAGCATCGTTACCTGTTCTCCATATTCGGCCTGGCCATAACGCTCGTATAACTCAAAAATCTCTGCGACCACCTGTTGCGCTTGTAGTTCTTTGTCAGTCATTTCGTACGTAGATTAGGGTTAGTATTATTTTGTTTAGGCAAATGTAATAGGGCTGACTGCTAAGAGATGCATCAACATTGTTATGTTTTTATTAATACCGTAGTTTTGAAGTGGCACAACAATATTCTTGTACCTTTGTTCTTTACAACACTAAACCAATCTTTCCATTGCTAAAAAAAGAATTACGGGTCATCCTTATTTCCCTGTTGGTAAGTCTATTAATTACAGGGGCTAAGTTTGCTGCCTATCTGATGACCCATTCCGTTGCTATCTTATCTGACGCTTTAGAATCTATAATAAATGTTGTAGCCGGTGGCTTTGCCAGCTATAGTATTTACCTGGCTAGTCAACCTAAAGATGAGAACCATCCTTATGGTCACGGTAAGGTCGAATTCTTTTCAATTGGTTTTGAAGGCGCAATGATCTTTATTGCCGGAATACTCATCCTGGTTAAAGCAATTCAATACTTCATCTTTCCCAAAGAGCTGCAGAAAATGGAAAGCGGCTTATGGGTACTTGGCGTTACCACTCTGGCCAATCTCTTACTGGGATTGTATCTTGTGCGTTCAGGTAAAAAATTATCCTCCCTGACGATCACGGGCAACGGACAACATATAATGACAGATGTTTACAGCAGCCTGGGATTGATTATCGCTTTAACAGTTATCCATTTTACCGGTTGGAACTGGCTCGACCCAACAGTTTCGTTGCTGATGGCCGGACTGATTCTCACCAATGGCTATCAGCTTATGCGCCGGTCGATTTCCGGTTTGATGGATGAAACCGACATGAAAACAGTGGATAAGGTAATTGAAATATTATCTGCAAACAGGAGAGAGAACTGGATCGATATTCATAACATGAGAATCCAGCAATACGGAAATAACTATCATATAGATTGCCACATTACAATGCCCTATTATCTCGAGCTGAATGATGCACATGATGAAATGAAAAGGGTAGAGGAACTGGTAAATAATGGATTCAAGAATAGTGAAGTTGAATTCTTTATTCATATGGATCCCTGCATTCCGTCGTGCTGCCATTACTGTTTAAAATCGGCCTGCCCGGTTCGGAGCCATCCTTTTACCGGAGAAATTACATGGGCCAGAGACAATGTACTTCCAAACAGAAAACATGGATAAACAAAAAAACGCGAGGATCATCCTCGCGTTTCCTGTTTTTTATATTGAATGATTTTATTCTTCTCCGGCTTCTTCGCCATCGCCATGCCCAAGTATATCCCGGATTGGCTTCACTGCCTGGTAAATACCCCTGTTGTATTTATTACCCAGAATAATCAGCGTAGTGGTATCGGAAATGAAACGATAAAATACTGTATTGTTTCCATGCCACCAGCCATTATGATATACGATGTTTTTGCTGGCATCCGGATACACCATCAGCCTCCATCCTAAGCCATAATTCCTGACACCTGGTTTCTCATTACTGTAAGGGGCATACGCAGCCTTAAGGATGGTATCATTAAGAAACTGACCGGAGTATAATGCCTGATCCCATTTAAGCATATCTTCCGCACTGCTGTAAATACCTTTGTCGCCCATTACGCCATCGAAATAGGTATCCGGCTCAAATTGGCCATTATACTTGTGACTTTGGGTCTGGTGCGGGCGGGCCGCAGTGCCGGGATCAAATACAAAAGTATTTTGCATTCCCAGTGGCCCGAAAATCGTTTCCTGCATGAACTCAGGATATTTCTTGCCGGTTACTTTTTCTATAATTGAGGCAAGCAGCATATAGTTGGTATTGCAGTACTGGAAGTGAGTTCCCGGAGCATGCTGAATCCTGGGCTTATGAAGCTCCATCAGTTTAATGACATCGTCATTTGTCATATATCTTGAAGGTTCTTTCCATAAACTATCGCTGAAATAGAGATAGTTGGGAAGTCCGCTTCTATGATTCAACAACATTCTGACAGTAATCCCCTTATAGGGGAAGTTGGGGAAAAACTCCTGCAGGGTGTCGTCAAGGCTGAGCTTTCCATTCTGGACTAGCCAAAGAATTGCTCCGCCTGTAAATGTTTTGGATACTGAAGCCAACTGAAAGGAAGAACTATCTACAATAGGAGTTCTGCTTCTGGAGTTTTCATACCCATGATACTTTTCAAAAATGATAACACCTTTCTTGGCAACCAATACGGCGCCATTGAATCCGGTACGCAATAATTTGTTATTGTAAAAAGCTTCCAGCTCCCTTTGAATTTGCTGTGTGCGGGGTGAACTTAAAATTGCTGCTTTATCAGCTTCACTCAAATTCAAAGTATACCGGCTGCTATCTGTACTAACGACCTTAGTGGTTATTTTACTTCTTGCTGTGTTGCTCTGACAACTTGTAACTATTGCTATTCCCGATAGTGTTAAAATGATCCTAACTGCTTTCAATCGCTTCATTAGAGGTGTGTGACTAACTTTCTTAATTCAAATGACCTGTCCGATAAGGCGCTAAAATTATACTCAATGGAAATGATCACCAAATAATAACACTCAGTTCGATTGCTTTTAAGGGGTTTTTAAGCCAGAAAAACTAAAAAAAACGCAAAAATCTATTAATGTTAACTAGCTTTTTTTGATAAAATCGAATTGATTGTCGCAACTATTTGAATATTCCTGAACATCGAGTAGGTTTGTGCCCTGTTTCCCCGCTAGCAGCAATTATTAAGCCAATTGCACTACACAGATACATATATAATCTAGAATAATATTATGGACCAGCAAAAGTCGACAAGTTATCCAAAAGAGAAGATCAACATTTTGTTACTGGAGAACATCAGTGATGCTGCAGTAGAAGAGTTTATTACAGCAGGTTACCAGGTACGTAAGCTTTCAGGTGCACTGAATGAAGATGATCTGATCAATGAGATCAAGGATGTGCATCTTCTTGGTATCCGTTCGAAAACCAAGGTAACCAGAAGAGTACTGGAATCGGCTAAGAAGCTGCAAGCCATCGGATGTTTTTGTATAGGTACCAATCAGGTTGATTTAAAAGCAGCCACTGAACATGGTGTAGCTGTATTTAACGCTCCATATTCGAATACACGTTCCGTTGCGGAACTGGTAATCGGGTTATCCATAATCCTTATTCGCCGTATTGTAGATAAAAACAATGCTGCTCATAACGGAATATGGATGAAAGAAGCTACCGGCAGCTATGAACTTAGAGGTAAAACTCTGGGGATCGTAGGATATGGCAATATCGGTAGCCAGGTAAGTGTTCTGGCAGAAGGAATGGGGATGAACGTTGTATACTATGACGCTGAAACTAAACTCCCTCTCGGAAATGCTGAGCAACTGCGTACACTGAAAGACGTTTTCCAAAAGTCTGATATTATTTCCCTGCATGTTCCAAGTAGTAAAACTACTGCCAACATGATCACCGCCGATGTTTTGGCTGAAGCTAAACCTGGTGCCATCTTTATTAACTATGCTCGTGGAGAGGTGGTGGATCTTGAAGCACTGAAAGATGCTTTGGTTAGCGGTAAACTGTCTGGTGCGGCAATTGACGTATTCCCGGTTGAACCGGAAAAAAATGGAGCATCATTCACTACTCCATTACAAAAGTTGCCAAATGTTATCCTGACTCCTCATATCGGTGGTAGTACAGAAGAGGCCCAGCACAATATTGGACTTGATGTTAGCGCTAAAATGCTGAATTATCTGGAAAAAGGTGCCAGCTTTGGATCACATACAGTACCAGCTATCAGCGTTCCGCCAATTGAAAATACACACAGAATCCTCCATATTCACCAAAACGTGCCTGGAGTACTGAGTGCTATCAATACAGCCCTATCGAGCAATCAGATCAACATCCTGGGCCAATACCTTAAAACCAATGACACTATTGGTTATGTGGTACTGGACGTGGATACCAGATTATCTCAGGAAGCCCTTTCCCTTTTGAGAGAGGTTCCTCATACAATTAAGACAAGATTACTGTATTAATAGTACATTTATAGCACAATAAAAGGGAATAGACCGGCCTGTGGGTTGGTCTATTCCCTTTTAACTATATAATAATATTACCAACGGTCCATTATTTCGGCTCATTCACCGATTCTTTTACCTTATATGCGTTATTTTTGAGGATATTTTCGAAATTCTTTGTTAACCTTGTAGTATAACTGTAATTGTATTTCTCATGAAAATGAAAAAGGCACTGGTAACAGGAGCATTTTTAACGATTGGATTATTATCTAATATTCCGGGTAAAGCGCAGGATGAACAGAATAAATGGGCACCGGAAGGTATAAAAATCGATGGTATAGCATCTGAATGGCCTAAACCATTGCAGTTTTATAACAATACTGCAAAATTATTTTATACAATAGCGAACGATCAGGAAAACTTATACGTTATAGTTAGTGTACCAGACCCTCAGAGCCAGATGAAAATATTAAGATCAGGACTGACGTTTTCTGTTAACATAACTGGGAAAAAGAAAAATGGACCATCCATTACTTTTCCTTTAGTAAATGAAGTAAACCCCGGAAATCCTGATGCACCTGAGTCTTCCCGCGCATTGATTGCCGGTGAACTGAAAAAACAGCTTTTGGCTAATGCCAAAGAAATTAAGGTAGATGGATTTGAGAATATTCCGGATGGCAATATTCCGGTACATAATACCTACGGCATTCAAACTGCCGGTTCCTACGATTCAAACGGAAATCTGGTTTGTGAATTGGCAATTCCTTTAAAACTTTTAGGAGTTACCACCGCTTCAACCACACCAATCGCTTATCATTTTAAGGTAAATGCAATGAAAAAAGTGGATAAGAAAGAATTGGAGCCTAAAAAGGAGAAAGGGCAGCAACCACCTGCTCCGGGATCCCCACAGGATACATTTACCTTATACTATTCGGCAGACTTCTGGACCAAACAAACTTTGGCCACCCACTAACTGCTGATACATATCGTCGCTTAATATTTTTTATGCATAAGAAATTATTTTCTTCAGGCGTGAAAGGGGTATTGGCTGCCTGCATCTTTGCCGGTGTGCTTACTAGCTGTCATAAAGATAAACCCGCAGCTAACAATGATAACAACAATCCGGCCCCTTCAGTTTCTACCGGTGATACTACCGCTATTAAGGAAGATTCATTGCGCTATCTGATGTATCAGATTATGCAGGTGACTTACGCTGATGGGGGGCGAACCGCCAATAGAGGATTACCAACCTATTATTGGTATTCCAGTGTTCCGGTGTTGAACCCTTTCGATACCAAATTTGCCAATGCAGATTCGTTATTGGCTGCTATGAAAAGGTACGCTATCAACCCAACTACCAATGCGCCTTATGACAGGTACAGTTTCCTCGACAGAAGCGGTGTACTCACCAATAAGCTGATGAATGGAGTTTCCTCCAGCACTACTTATTTCTCAGCTTCCGGCGATTTGGGCTTGCAATATGCCCCTGTCCTGGCAGATGCTAATGGTACGGTGAGAATCTTCGTTTTATATACCGATAAAAATAGCCCTGCCGGTAAAGCTGGTGTAACCAGAGGTTGGGAAATTACCGGGATTAACGGAGTTACTTCATTCAGTTCTACGTCTTCTTCATTGTCCTATATTTATAGGTCTATAATGGAGTCTGATAATGTTTCACTGGAGTTCAAAAGACCCGATGGTACTAAAGTAACCTACGCTCTTGCTCAATCTACCTACAATATCAATCCGGTTGTGTTTGATACTGTTTTTTCAGTACCTGTAGGGCTGTCCACGCAAAAGGTCGGCTACTTCGTATTTTATACTTACGCAAGTACTTTCAATGCAAACGGACAACCAACAGTCACAAAAACAGAACTGGATAAAGTATTTACAAAGTTCCAGTCCGCCGGTATTAAGAATTTAATTGTCGATTTACGATATAATGGAGGTGGGGCTACCACTACTGCAGAATACCTCGATAGTGCGATTGCTCCTTCATCTGCTGCAAATAACCTGATGTACAGTTATCAGTACAACGATAAGCTGATGGCGGTTATCAACGATATTCAGCTGACCTCTAAAGTTAATTTTCCTTCCCAAACAGGTGGCCTGCAACTCGATAATGTATTCTTCGTTGTTTCAAGAAATACAGCCTCAGCGAGTGAACTGACGATTAATAACCTGAAGCCATATATGAGTGTAAAATTGATTGGTGATTCTACTTATGGCAAACCGGTAGGCTTCATCGATTTTAATATTACGATGTATGATGCAAATCATCAGCAAAAATATCTGGCAGATTTATACGCTATCAATTTTGAGACGAAAAATGCAAAAGGAGAGGGTGGCTATTACACCGGGATGGCAGCTAATACCTTTGCCAATGATTATGTGAATGTACCTTGGGGCAGTACCTCGGATCAGAATTTACAACAGGCTGTCAGTTTTATAAGTGATGGTAAATTTCAAACTATCAATAAAAATGCAAGAGCAGCAAGAGAAGCTGTAAATCTATTTACTCCAATAGAAAAAGCAACACCTTTAAGCACTTTCAATGGAATGGTTGATTTCCGTTTAAGTAAAGAAGCAAGAAGAAGATAGATTTTTATAAAAGTGGTAGTGTAAAATTCTTTGTGTAAGTATGTATTCAACTGTATCGAGTTAATACCACCAGCAGGTGGAGTGAAGTGAG
>NZ_QPMM01000014.1 GCF_003419895.1 Chitinophaga silvatica
GTGGTAGTAGTCAATGCGCCAGGAGTATAATCAGCTGCATTGGCGCCAGGAATGGTCGTAAAACCAGTAGTAGCGCCTGTCGTAGAACTTTCCCAACGGTAAGTGACCGTACCGGAACCGGTACCTGCGGTAACCGATGTTAAAGGATTCGGTGTGGTATTGTTACAGATAGTCTGATCTGCACTGATAGTACCGTTTGTAACAAGATCCTGTACAGTAATGGTGACTACAGCAGTTGGTACTGATTCACAAATATTACTATTCAGTGTTGATAGAGATATTCTTCTAAAGTAAGTGGTAGTAGTCAATGCGCCAGGAGTATAATCAGCTGCATTGGCGCCAGGAATGGTCGTAAAACCAGTAGTAGCGCCAGTCGTAGAACTTTCCCAACGGTAAGTAACCGTACCAGAACCGGTACCTGCGGTAACCGATGTCAAAGGATTCGGTGTGGTGTTGTTACAGATAGTCTGATCTGCACTGATAGTACCGTTTGTAACAAGATCCTGTACAGTAATGGTGACTACAGCAGTTGGTACTGATTCACAAATATTACTATTCAGTGTTGATAGAGATATTCTTCTAAAGTAAGTGGTAGTAGTCAATGCGCCAGGAGTATAATCAGCTGCATTGGCGCCAGGAATGGTCGTAAAACCAGTAGTAGCGCCAGTCGTAGAACTTTCCCAACGGTAAGTAACCGTACCAGAACCGGTACCTGCGGTAACCGATGTCAAAGGATTCGGTGTGGTGTTGTTACAGATAGTCTGATCTGCACTGATAGTACCGTTTGTAACAAGATCCTGTACAGTAATGGTGACTACAGCAGTTGGTACTGATTCACAAATACTATTCAGTGTTGAAAGAGTTATTCTTCTAAAATAAGTGGTAGTAGTCAATGCGCCAGGAGTATAATCTGCTGCATTAGCGCCAAGGATGGTGGTGAAACCAGTGGTAGCATCAGTAGTAGAACTTTCCCAACGGTAAGTAACTGTACCGGAACCGGTACCTGCGGTAACCGATGTTAAAGGATTCGGTGTGGTGTTGTTACAGATAGTCTGATCTGCACTGATAGTACCGTTTGTAACAAGATCCTGTACAGTAATGGTGACTACAGCAGTTGGTACTGATTCACAAATACTATTCAGTGTTGAAAGAGTTATTCTTCTAAAATAAGTGGTAGTAGTCAATGCGCCAGGAGTATAATCTGCTGCATTAGCACCAAGGATGGTGGTGAAACCAGTGGTAGCATCAGTAGTAGAACTTTCCCAACGGTAAGTAACCGTACCAGAACCAGTACCATCGGTAACAGATGTTAAAGGATCTGGTGTTGTATTGTTACAAATGGTCTGATCTGTACTGATGGTACCTGCTATCAGTTCATCTTGTACGGTTACTTTTATAACTGCTGTAGATGCTGATTCACAGCTTTCTCCATTCAAGGTTGAAATAGTAATTCTTCTAAAATAAGTAGTTGTTGTTAAAGCATTAGGTGCATAATCTGCATCTACTTCATTCATGATTTCGGTGAAACCATTAATTGCATTGGTTGTGGAGCTCTCCCAGCGATAGGTAATCGTTCCTGACCCGGTACCAGCAGTAACCGATGTTAAAGAACTCGGTATAATATTGTTACAGATAGTCTGATCGCCACTGATTGTTCCCGGGGTAACAGCTCCCTGTATTGTAATGGTGGAAGTAGCGGTTGGTGCAGATTTGCAGCTTACTCCATGGAGTGTTGAAATAGCAATTCTCCTATAGTAATTAACCGGCAATAATGTAACTGGTGTATAATCTTCCGAAGTAGCTCCTGCAATAGTCGTAAAACCAGTGGAAGCATCTGTAGTAGAGCTTTCCCAAAGGTAAGTGATCATACCTGCACCTGTTCCGGTGGAAACTGAAGTTATTGTAACAGGTGAATTATTACAGATTGTTTGATCGGCACTGATTGTTCCGGGTGTAACTGCACGTTGTACGGTAATCTCCACTGCAGTTGAAGGTGTAGATTCACATACAAAACCATTCAGAGAAGATAGGGTTGTTCTTCTGAAATATGTGGTCACTGATAGCTGACCAGGGCTATAATCTGCTGTCACAGCCCCTGGTATAGTTGTAAATCCACTAGTGGCATTTGTCGTGGAACTTTCCCAGCGATAGCTGATTATTCCGGACCCGGTTCCAGCTACTCCGGAGGTTATTGGTTCCGGGGTGCTGCCCTCACAAATAGTTTGGCTGGCGCTGATTGTTCCTGCTGTTACTGCATCCTGTACAGTAATCGTTACTACAGGAGTAGGTACCGATTCACAAACTACTCCATTGAATACTGATATCGTTATTCTTCTAAAGAAACTAGTTGCAACTAAAGCACCGGGGCTATAACCGGCCGTGGTTACCCCTGTAATTGCAGTAAATCCTGTTGTGGCACTGGTAGTTGATTTTTCCCAACGATAGCTGATTGTTCCACTACCAGTTCCGTCTGTTACTGAACGTAAAGGATTCGGTGTGGTATTATTACAGATCGTTTGATCTGCATCAATAGCTCCCTCGCTGGTACTGCGGATGAGTACTTTAAAACTTGTTTGAGCCGGGCAACTTAAGGCAGGTGAAACAACAGTCGTTTCATCATATGCATATAAGGTAGTTTCACCAGACAGAGAGAAGGATGCACCTACATTATATTTAGTGCCTGCTCCATTTGCCATTGTGTAATAAGCCTGGTTACCTGATAAATTAGTGCCTGTAATTACCGGGAGCGTAACTGATCCACAAGCATTTATGTCGGTAATTGTATTGATCACCGGAAGAGGAATGATGGTTAAGCTAACAGCTGTTCTTGTAGCGCTGGTACAAGTACCATTATTAGACTCAGCGTAATAAACAATAGTACCAACTGAGCTTAAAGTAGGAGAGGTAATGATGTTGCCACCTGTTGCAGCATCATACCATACAATATTTGATCCTGTTGCAGTAGCTGTTAATGTTTGCCCACCGGGAATTTCACACACCTGTTGATTACTACCCGATGGAGGCGCTGGTCTGCCAGCACTTGGATTAATAGTAATTGAAACTGGAGTCGCTTCACAAGCATCTCCGGATTTTTTTGACTTTATAGTGTGAGTGCCAGGTGCAAGACTAAACTCGTTACCGCCCACAAATCCGGCACCATCAATATTATACTCATATGCCGCATTTATCGGGAATACAATTTTTCCGTTTGTCTCATCACATCCGGGATGGAATATTTGTGGCGTAACCGTAGTTGCCGTAGCATTTATTGTAACGGTAGTTGTAGCGCTCACACATCCTGATACATCCAGGTTGGTTGCTGTTACGTTATATGTTCCAGGAGCAAGATTTGTAAATAAAGGACTGACCTGATAAGTAGTTCCTCCATTATTGGAATACCTGAACTGTGATCCTAATGGGGAGAGAACGTTAATGCTACCAGTATTTGTTACACAATCGGGGTGTACAAGTTCCACCTGTGGTTGATCCACAAATTGTACTATCACAGGAGTGATTACACTACAAGAAGTAGTTGGATTTGTTCCCTTGATATAATAGGTGCCAGATACCGTAATGGCAGCAGGTGTTGTTACAGGAATGGTTGCTCCTGCATCCGTAAAGTAAGTATACTGAAGCCCGGCAGTACTTCCTGTGGTGATAGCGGTAGCTGTTAAATCAATCGCCGCAGGGTGGCATGCCACCGGTGGAGCTGTAATAATTAAATTCGGCGCATCATTAATTTTTAAAGTTACCGCTGTTCTTGTTAAACTGTTACAAGCTCCTTTATTGGCTACTGCGTAATAGGTGATCGTACCAATAGAGTTTAAGACAGGGTTGGTGACCACATTCCCATCTACAGGCGCATCATACCATGTAATGTTTGTACCTGACGGTACATTAGCCTTTGCGGTTAATGTTTGCAGGGGAGAGGTAGCACAAACAACCTGATCACCAAGACTTATTGGCGCAGCAGGTACTGTTGGTGGTTGGTTAATGGTAACTTTTAAAGAGGTGGATGTGAGGTTGCCTATTTTTACAATGACAGAATAATCGCCTGGTGCCAGATTGGAGAAAATATTGTTGGCGCCAGAAGTAGTACCCCCATCAATAGAATAAGTTTCTCCGGCCACTAACGGCAGTTCAATACTACCGGTTAATTCATTACAACCTGGTTGTGTAACAATTGGTATAGGCGTTGGTACCAGTTCAACGGTCGCATTGTTGTTGGCTGGTTCCGGATCATCATCCGGAGAGGTAATATTAGCCTTGTTTACATAAATACCAGTTGCATTTACCGTTGCTGTAATGGTGAGCGTTGATTTCGCTTTTGCGGCTAAATTACCAATTGTCCATATTCCGGTTGTAGAGTTGTAAGTACCAACTGATGGATTACTACTTACGTAAGTGTATCCGCTAGGTAGCAGATCCGTAACTGTAATTCCGGTTCCTGCACCAGGTCCATTATTGGTAGCCTCGAGGGTAAATTCTACATTAGTACCTACTGTGGGGTTTGTATTGTTTACTGATTTTGTAATAGAGAGATCAGTACTGATCAATGTTATTATAATATCATCTGTAATGGAACAGCCATCTGGAAAGTTCACTTTAACACTATATGTTCCCGCTTCGGTTACGACCAGTTTATTGCCAGTGCCAATAACAGTTGTTCCTTTTTTCCATTCATATTGAGAGAGGGGAGAGCCGAAGAAACCATCAGTATGAATGGTGTAAGGTAGTTCTGAATTTTTAAGGTTCATATCTGGCCCTAATCCTAATATGGGGGCTGCACCGTCATACGGAGCAATATTCCAACCTATATTTCCCAGGAGGTCTGTACTATGCTCTTTGGCTTTAAAAGAAGCACCCCCAGTAGCTACCATACGTCCTATTCTCACATAATCAAATTCGACTGTTCCGGAAGTTTTAGTAACTGTTGCCGTGGCGACGGAGTGACTACTTTTAATTTCAGTGGGTTTGCACGGGCTACCACTACCAAACCATTCACCTGTAATTGTAGTATTAGTGCCATTAGTAAAGACATAATTGTCGCCAGGGAAAAATATGAGGGTACCAATAATATTACCTGTGCCATAAATGCCCCCACTACCCTTAAATTCCACTGTTCCAAGGTTGTTGTTTGTGCCATAGATACCTATTGCAGATAGCACATTTGGATCTACAAAGGTGATATAATTAATGGTAGTATTACTAAATGATGCGTTTGTGTTGCCGGTTCCGTTGGCATTAACGATGTTGTAGGTTAATCCGCTTGCCGTAAATCCTGAAGCATTAATCACAGAATTTGTGGCATTTAGGCTGCGTTTGGAAGTTCCTCCACTATAGGTCCATGTACAATTAATAGTAGCATTGCTAATATCTACATGTATCGCATTGTCATTCCCACCATTACTAATACTTTTTACATTGAGTGTTTTTCCTGCTGCAATAAAATTACCCTCAATAAGTGAAAAGGTAGTATTGGGATTATTGTAATTATTGGCGATAGTAAGGCTACCTCCGGGTTTATTCATTTGTATATCGAAGCTGCCGAGGGTATTACCTTGCAGGACTGTGGCTTCCGGGCCTTTGAGTTGTAGATAGGATATGTTTAAGGTAGCTGTTGGATTTAGTATGATACTATTTCCCCAACACTCCATCTTCCAGGTACTGGATTTGGTTATTACCGGGTTATTTAAAGCCCCTGCCCAGCTCATATTATGAAAGTAGGCATTTCCGTTATTAACGGTAATCGTTTTGGAAGCGGAAGTAAATCCACTATTCTGGTCGAAATACACATCATCTCCCACTGTAGGAATACAGGCACCACCGGCACCGCCAGAGGATAAACTCCAATGGCTTGCATCGTTCCAGTCGCCAGCCCCACCTATCCAATAACGACTAGCCCCAATGGAAGTAGTAATATTCCATCCGCCGTTCCCACCTGCATCTGCGCCACTGAAAGGGATGGGTAAGGTAAGCGTGCCGCCGCCGCCAGTAGCTACAATATTCTCTAAATAGACATTGTTTACATCTACAACGGCATTGACCCCAAAGGCAATACTTGCAGTACTCCCATTGGCACGTATTTCTCCCAATCCGTTACAAGCCGGATTTACTGCCCTGAATCTGGTATTAATAGTAGTAGTACCTGTAAACAAGTAGTTCCGGTTAGGAGCAGTCAGTAAAGTACCAATGATATTGCCGGTGGCACTTACGGTACCTGCAGCTTTAAACTCCAGATTGGTGATAACATTGTTTCCTCCAATTGCTCCTGCTCCAGAGAATATAAGATCATTAATGGTGTTGTTATTACCTATTTTTGGGGATGTATTACCAGCATTCGTTCCTGTGAAATACAGTTCGTTGATGGTAGTATTGTTGATTGAAAATGTTGCGTTACTACTGGCAGATGTTAAATGAACAACCGGATACTGTAAGCCATCCGAAGAAAACTGGTAAGCCCCTTCAATGTATGATCCGTTTGATTGCAGTTGTTTATTGGTACCTATATATTGCCAGATATATGCCGCATTAATATTGGCATTTTGAATATTCAACGTACGGGGTAGGCTACCAGAACTTTGAAAAGTATGAATGGAAATATTTTTTCCATTCATGTCAAGAAACCCGGAAACAAAGCTGATTTTTCCAGCTGCACTACTCCAATCATCTATTAATGTAAGTCCACCTGCCCCTGTTTTCTGCAAAATATTATTTAACGTTCCCAGGGTATTACCATTGGTAGTAAGCGTTACGGCATTTGTACCGAGATACCTGATGTCAGCATTAATAGTAAGTGTAGAGGTAAGAGTAACTGACCCATAAGCACGCATGGTAAAAGAGGAGGACACATTAAAGACAGGTGCATTTTGAACACCATTGGTCCATGTCATATTATTGAAGTAGGTGTTGGCAGTGGTAGTTACTGTTTTACCTGCTGTAGTGCTGGTGAAACCACTTTTATCATCAAATACCACATCATTTCCTTTAAATGGAATACAAGCCCCACCAGGTCCTCCACTGGTATTACTCCAGTGGTTCTTGTCATTCCAGTCACCACCCCCATTTACCCAGTAAAGTATTCCTGAGGTTCCAGCAGGTTCTGTAATAGTAAAGCCACTATTACCATCATTGTCAATACCATTTACAGCAATGGGTAGTATAGGTCCGGTTGCAGTTAAATCGGTTAGTAGGACGTTATTAATATCGGCAGTAGCTCCAGCAGAAAAATTTAATGTGCCGGCAGTAGTACCGGTAATTTCTGTAAACCCATCACAGGGTGCGCCACCTGCCCTGAAAAGCGTGGTTATATTATTTGTTCTGGTGATTGTGATATTTTTGTTTGGTGCCGTCAGTAATGTGCCGAATGTATTGGGGATTGATCCGGCAGTAATAGAGGTAGTACCTTTAATATCTATGTAAGTGATGTTGTTGCCGGAACCGCTGATAGCACCCCTTTCGTTGATGATAATAGAGTTGATAATATTATTGTTTCCGATGACTGATCCTGCTCTGGCAATTACAACTGTATTTATCTGGTTACCATCACCACTAATGGATCCTGCACTTAAAAAAGTCAGAGTATTGATTTTATTACCACTCCCTATTTTTGCCTGGGAGGATGCAGCGGTATTGGTAAAAGTTAATTGAGGTATTTCGCAATTATTGATATTCATATTGGGACCATTGGCAGCGCTGATTTCTACTTCAGGGTAGATGTCATTTACCATCCATGTAGTACCGGATTTCATTACCGATCCACTTGCATTGAGTGATTTGCTTGATCCTCTGTAGTCCCAGGTACCAGTATTGATAGTACTATTGCTGATATCCACACTTTTTGCCAGATTTCCATTGCTGACGAAGGAACCTATCAATACATTTTTGCCAGGGGCATTAAAGAATCCCGTAGTTAGCGTGATGTTACCCGAACTGGTATTGGCAAATTGGAGATTATCTGATACCGTTAGACCGCTACCCGGTTTATTTATAGTAAGTGTCGGGTTACCTTTGACATTTCCATTAGCAGTAAGAACGGCATCTATTGAGCCTACCATATCCACAAAAATTGAATAAGTTACCTGAGGTGCTAAGATTAGGCTTCCTGACATGGTTAGCATAAATGACCCGGTGCGATTAATAGTGGGGGTATTGGGCACATCCATATTCCAAGTCATACTGTTGCAAAATGAATTTGCATCGATCGTTACAGTCCGGCTTGTGTTGGTAAAGCCTGCATCTACACCAAAAATAACATTGTCTCCAGCTGCTGGAACAATACTTGGTTTATTACCACTGCTGCTACCTAAACGCCAATGGTTGAGATCACTCCAGTTTCCTCCTCCACCTACCCAGTAATAATCGGCAGCATGAAGTTGAAATGTGTAAAGTATCATTAATAGAATAAAGAAACTTTTTTTCATCAGGATTTTATTTATAGGTATTTCATTTAACAGTATTCGCATGCTGAGCCCAGCACGGGCATGATGCCCCTGCACACATTTGAATGAGCTTGCAGGAAGACTGTAATAAAGTCTTTTGTGATTTTCTGATTTAGTTAATTATTCATAAAAGTAGGAGAAGCAAATATTCGGGTTCTCGAATGTTCATGACACAGTTATGATATCTAATTTACTATCGGGTATTGTGAAACTCCTGCTTAATCAAAGAGGCCAAGCGCTCATAAATTAAACATTGTATTTAAAAAAAACATAGCATAGTAACAGTATTATTTTACTTTATAGGTTAATAATCAATCTAAATTAAATAAAAAAAGTATAAAAATTTTATTTTAAGTAATCATATATGAAATAGAGCATGTACTGGTTGATTATTCTAGATGGGTTGATGGGGTAATGTTTAAATAAATTACCATCAAATTTCTCATTCATTGAACTTTATTTTAAAATTTGAACACTGTTCAATAAATTTGCATCATGGTTAGAAAAAAGGAGATACATGAGCAGCGGGTACGGGGCTATTTTATCGACGCTACCAAGGAAATCCTCAAAAGCGAAGGATTAAAAAGTGTTAGTGTTCGTAATATCGCCGATAGGGCAGGGTACTCTTTTGCCACCCTTTATAATTATTTTAAAGATGCAAAAGAACTCGTATTTCATTGTGTGGAAGACTTTCGCAAAGAATGTCTTGACTATGCTACAGTCAAGGCTGCAAAGCAGCCGGCGGGAACAAGGCATCTTAAGGCACTTTTTCTTGCCTACCTCGAGTATTTTGTACAGTATCCCGGGATATACGAATTGTTTTTTAAAGAAGCATTGAGTGACATTGATGATAATGGTAATACTACAATGCTTGTAGTATCATTATTACCAACATTATGCGAAGCTGATTGGCAACATATAGCAAAGCAAAAAGAGTTATCCAGGAAAGAAGTGGAAACCTCAAAATCTGCACTGTTACTGGGTAGTACAGGTATGCTGTCGTTATACCTGGGGCGACGTTACCCAAGTAGTTATGCGTCTTTTTTGAAGGAAGCAGAAAATTTTATTGATCAACAATTAAAATAAGGAAGATGAGTCAGAAGAAAGATCTCAAAATGACCTATAAAGAAATACAATTTCGCAAGGGTGTATATCAATTACGCAACACACGCAACAATAAATTATATATAGGCAGCAGCATGGATTTAGACAGAGCCTGGAATAGTTTGAACCTGCAATTGAAGATGGGAAACTTCGCTAATACTTTATTGCAACAAGAATGGAATGACCAACAAGGACAGGATTTTGTATATGAAATTGTGGAAGTTCTGAAAGAAACCAACGACCCGCAAGCAGATGTGAAAGCTGATGTGAAAACGTTGGAAAGACTTGTCATGATGGAACTACAGCCGTTTGGAGATAAAGGTTACCATACACAAAAATTGTAGTAGTATTACTACAGTAAATCTGAAGATTTATTATACTGCCTTCATAAAAAACAAGCAAGCAATTGCAGGAGAATGTGATCTTACATATATTTGTGCCAATGAAATGGTTCCTGATCGTATTTTCTTTGTATGTAATAGTGCTCTCAGCATTCCCGTGCTGTGGAGATGACTATTGCTGCGAGGAAATTACCGAGGTTTCAAATTCTCAACAGCACAGGGATCATGATAATCATAACAAACCAGAATTACCTTGTAGCCCGTTTTTCTCCTGCAATACTTGTCATGGTGTCATTGTACCTGAATTATTGAAATCTGAACCTGCAGCGGTTCCACTTCCCAGAAACGTATACTATACTCCAACTGCACCTGGTTTACCAGAGTTTCCCGCCTCTATCTGGCAACCTCCCAAATTTGCCTGATTGTTTCTTTGTATGAATGTTTCATACTATGTAGATACATGGTTATTACTCTATTTTTAGTTAGATCAACAAACAATGTTAAAAGCACTTAGCACAATTATACTAATGTGTATGGCCCACCTGTGCCTGGCACAAAACTCATTTACGGCATTTATCAAAGATGCGGATTCAAAAGATCCCCTGATTGGAGCCACGGTAGTAATTACAGGTACTGGAAAAGGAGCGAAAGCTGATAATACCGGGAAGGTAGTCATTACAGGAATTCCAAACGGAAAACAATCCATCAAAATTTCATTTATTGGATATCAGGAGAAAACGGAAATTTATACTTTCCCATTACCCACTGATACCACTACAATTTATCTTGAACATGCCGGCGAGGAGATGGGGGAAGTTGTAATTTCTACCACCCGTAGTAATCGCAGTATTCAGGATATACCTACCAGAGTTGAATTTATTGCAGGGGAAGAACTGGAAGAAAAAGGAAACATGAAACCTGGCGACATACGCATGATGCTTAACGAAAGTACCGGTATCCAAACGCAACAAGTGTCTGCTACTTCCGCCAATTCGAGTATCCGTATTCAGGGCCTTGATGGTCGTTATACTCAGATCCTAAAAGATGGATTTCCTTTGTTTGCTGGTTTTTCCGGCGGATTAGGATTGCTACAAACCCCACCATTGGATTTGAAGCAGGTAGAAGTAATAAAGGGGGCTTCCTCTACGCTTTATGGTGGCGGAGCTATAGCTGGCCTGGTAAACCTTATTTCCAAATCACCAACACCTGAAAAAGAATTGCGATTTCTGATTAATGGTACATCTGCAGGGGGGCTGGATCTTAGCAGTTTTTATGGCCAGCAATTCAATAAAGTAGGCTTGACGGTTTTTGCCTCACGCAATAGTAATAAAGCTTATGATCCATCTAATACGGGATTTACAGCTATTCCTAAATTTGAAAGGTATGTATTCAATCCCAAGCTGTTCGTAAATTTCAGCCCGAAAACGACAATGAGTTTAGGGGCGAACTTCAGTACGGAGAACAGAACAGGCGGCGACATTCTTTATATTAAAGGCCGGGGCGACAGCACGCATAGCTATTACGAAAAAAACAAGAGCAATCGTTTTTCAACACAGTTCTCATTCAATCATCAGTTCGGTGAAGGTAACAGCCTGACTTTTAAAAATTCTGTCAATAGCTTTAAGCGGACTATCTCTATTCCCGGCTATGTATTTGATGGAAAGCAGTGGTCATCCTATACTGAAGCTACGTATAACCGACACCGGGAGAATATGGATTGGGTAGTAGGTTTGAATGCGTATACCGACAATTTTAAGGAAAAACAAACAGATACGATACCCAAACGCAACTACGATCAGAATACAGTCGGTGCGTTTGTGCAAAATACCTGGAAGACTACAGACTGGCTTAAACTGGAAACCGGTTTGCGAGGCGACTACATTATTGATTATGGCCTGGCTATCCTGCCAAGAATTTCCGCCTTATTTAAGATCTCGCCTAAGTTATCATCCCGTGTTGGCGGTGGATTAGGTTACAAAACACCTACTATCTTCACGGAAGAAACTGAACGAATTCAGTATAAATCAGTGCTTCCAATCCGATCAGATGAAAATAAACTTGAAAGGTCCTATGGTACTAACTTTGATCTGAATTATAAATCCGGATTGCTTGATGGTAAAGTAAGTTTCAGCATTAATCAACTCTTCTTTTATACCCATATTAATCATCCTTTATTACTGAGATCAGTTGATGGAAATCTGTATCGGCTAGAGAATGTAGCTGGCTTCATCGATACCAAAGGTTGGGAAACAAATGTGAAATTTGGATATGGAGATTTCAAACTATTTATCGGTTACACTTTTACAGATGCACGACTTAATGACAATGGTGTAATTCGTGAAAATCCACTTACTGCCCGGCATCGTCTTAATAATGTTCTGATGTATGAGAAGGAAGATAAGTGGAAGCTTGGGCTGGAAGCCTACTACTTCAGCAAACAGGCGCTCAGTGATGGAACTACAGGTAAAGCCTATTGGATCTGCGGGTTTATGGCCGAAAGATTATGGGAGAAATTCTCATTATTTGTAAACTTTGAAAATTATCTGGATACCAGACAAACAAGGTTCGGTACTATCTATACCGGTACTGTAACAAATCCGATTTTCAGGGATATATACGCACCATTGGACGGCTTTGTGGTAAATGGTGGCTTAAAATTGAAATTGTGATTCTTAAGCCAATTGATTATTCAATTTCTGGAGGCATTCACTATTGTAAATTCCTCGTTTAAATTAGAAGGCTGTGGATGCCATGTCCACGGCCTTCTAATTTATTGAAGATGTAAATCTGAGAATGTGTGGCATTATTCCACCACCAACAATCCTTGAAAAATAACTAAGCCACTTTACATTTCATTTTGCAGGTCTATTTCGAAAAGACAGCAATTTGGTTCTTTTTGATAATGGGCTGGTAAGTTCGCTGTATCCGTTAACTTAACCATACCTAAAAAATTGAAACCAGCTGATGTATAATGCTCAATTAATTTAGTGTTGTTGCCTAAGGTATCCAGGCGGATAAATCGTTTCCCCATTTGCTTTGCGTAAGGCTTCGACCATCGTACAATCTCATCAATATATCTATTTCCTCTTAATGTTGGGTTCGTACAGATTCTATGTATATAGATAGAATCATTTTTGTCTTTTTCTCCCCAAATTTCTTTATCCTCAAAAGTAATTGCCCAATTACAGGCTATTAAGTTATCTATGACTATTTTCCATTGCCGATTTTCTTTTATTTCCTTTAAAATAAATGTCTCGTCAAAGAAAGGCCAAACAACCATTTTCCTCTGAATTTGTAAATTCCTTGCAGCTTCATATATCGACATAATTTCATTTATGTCGGTCGTTAAGCAATTCTTAATTTCCATACGATTATATATTTTATTGCAATTTCGAACTAATCTAACACTCACCCAATCCGATTCTTGCTATGTTTTATTGGAAATATTTTTTGCGCTTCCGAGGTCAAATTAAATTATTACGGCACTGTTCGTCCTAAAAAAAATAGGGTATCTCCAGATAACTGAAGATACCCCTGGGGTTATTGGTTTTTGCTTATGAGAAAAAATTAAGGAACGAGTTTATTTACTTTCTGCTTCCTTTCCGGAGAGGATAGTAGTGATCCTATTTTCCATATCCTGCAGATGGTATTTTGAGATACCAGTTTGCTGAGGAATAGCATTTCTAATATCAGTGCGCAATGCTACCAACT
The DNA here is from genome assembly GCF_003419895.1 of Chitinophaga silvatica. Lineage (GTDB taxonomy): Bacteria > Bacteroidota > Bacteroidia > Chitinophagales > Chitinophagaceae > Chitinophaga > Chitinophaga silvatica. The sequence continues at coordinate 13,598 of NZ_QPMM01000014.1, forward strand.
GGGCACGCATTAATGTAGAAGCATCATTGCCGGTAGGGTCTGGATTTATATAAAAAATAGTACCGTTACCGTTATTCCTGCCCACAATTTCATTTACCTGTTTAAAGGCTCTCTTGCTTAAATCTATATACATTTTTTGCAAACCGCGTCTGTTAAGATCAATAGGTTTGTTGTTGTATAATTCTGTCCAGACGCCCTTTTTCAGATCATCCAGCATTTCAGATGCGGTGTAGGATTTCTTACCCTTGTTCAGAGCTTCATCGCGGGTGAGGGTAGTGATGGTACCAGATCCCATTAATCTCATCAACACATTATAATTTCCTGCGCTGATATAACTGGAAGCCTCAATACCTGTTAAAGCAGTAAGTGTATCGTTCGACAACCATTCAGGTGCTTTGAACAGGTAATCGTTGAGAAACTTCATTGCGCTTTTTTGTTTTTCGTATTCTACAGGTACTATCTGCACACCTGGTTGTTCAACACTCTTGAATGTTTGGTATTCTCCACCGATATTTTTCATTACCTGTGCACCAAACAGGATATATTGCCTGAGCACTGTTTCGTACATGCTTCGGAGATTTTCATATCCTTCGTTTGGTTCGCGTGTCCAGTTTTTCAGTTCAGGTAATACACGCTGCAGATTTTTAATACCGTATTTAGCAGCTTGCACATTGTCGTCGCCAAGGTCTTCACTTTGACTGCGTGGGTCGAGGCCAGCGTTTTCGTTACCGAAGAAGAGACGGTGATTGGCAGACAGACTATCGATGATTAATTTGTTCAGGAAAGGAACTTCCTCCTTAGCGGATTTGAATTGTGGGTACCAGCGGTATCCCCATTCAATGGCCCAGGTATCGTAATCGCCTATACGTGGGAAGATGCCTTTGGTACTGATACCATCTTCCGGTTGTGCCACCCAGTTAAAACGTGCATAATCCATAATAGAAGGAGTATGGCCATGGGCTTCTACCCAGGCTTTATTACGGAGTTTTTCTACCGGCACGGTGGAACTGGAACCAAAATTATGAGCCAGGCCAAGTGTATGTCCGACTTCATGACTTGATACAAATCTGATTAACTGACCCATCAGTTCATCGTCGAATTCCATTTTACGAGCTCTCGGATCTAAAGGTCCTGCTTGTACCATGTACCAGTTACGCACCAGTTGCATAATATTGTGATACCAGTTGATATGCGATTCGATGATCTCCCCGCTGCGTGGATCATGAACGTGCGGACCACTGGCATTAGCCACAGAAGAGGGCTTATATACGATCACGCTATGACGTGCATCATCGATGCTCCAGGTAGAATCATTCTCCGGTGCCGGCAATGCCATGATAGCATTTTTAAAGCCAGCTTGTTCAAAGGCCTTCTGCCAATCATTTACACCTGCAATCAGATATGGAACCCATTTTTTGGGTGTTGCAGGATCTATATAGTAGATGATGGGATTTTTAGGTTCTACTAATTCACCCCGTTTATATTTCTCTATATCTTCCTCTTTAGGTTCCAGGCGCCAGCGGGTGATAAGGTAACGGGCTTTCACGCCTTGTGGATCAGCATCAAAATCAACATATCCACGGGCAAAGAAACCTACACGGGCATCTGCATAACGTGCCTGCATTGGCTCTTTAGGAAGCAATACCATTGAGCTGTTCAGCTCATAAGTATCAGGGATAGTGGTTCCGCCTGCTGGCAGGTAACTACGTAAAGTACGGATCTCGATATTAAGCGGAAATGCTTTTACACCTGTAATAAAGGATTTATCTGCCTGGATACCTCCGATCTTGAGTGCTGTCTTCACCTGCGGACCAAAATGGAATATCTCATTTTCGGTGTTGAGGATATCAGTTACATCGATTACTGTAGCCGGCACAGTCTTATTGTAGGCTTTCACCGGAAATACAGCAGCAATAGGTTCCAGGTTCGATTTGATCACAGCACGGTATAAGCCGTTTTCTGTTGAGTCGGTAGATCGTTCCTGAAAGCGCATTACTTTCATCAGAATTTTATCATCCTGTCCTCTGTCGAAATGAATCACATTTTCTGCAATCTGATCGCCTGCATAGCCGGTCATATTGGGGCGAGGATTGGTGGCAGCCTTTCCGATGCGGTTCACTACGAGGATAGCGCGTGTGAGCATGGAATCCGGTATTTCAAAGTAGTACCTACCATTGAGGTAGTGTACTTTGAACATTCCATCATAGGTTTTTGCCTTCCCGGTGATCACCTGATCGTAGGGTTTGATAGAGGAGGGGAGGCTATCCGTTTTTTTGGCACTGCTGTCTGCAGGTATGGTTTTCTGTGCCTGTGCGCCAGTGGTAAGTGCCAGCATGGTTGCTAAGGCAATGTTGATCTTAAGCATAGTTTTATTTAAGTATTTCTATGAGTTGCTGTACCAGTTCTTCTCCGCGGAGATTTTTAGCGATAATTTTTCCTTTAGGGTCTATCAGGAAGTTCTGTGGAATGGATTTTACCATGTAGCGTTTAGCCACCTCACTATCCCATGAATTCAGGTCAGATACATGTTGCCAGGTTAATCCATCTTTTTCTATTGCCTTAATCCACTCGGCTCTTTTACCAGGTTGGTCGAGGGAAACTGAAAGGATATCAAAATGCTTGTCTTTGAACTGCTCGTATGCCTTCACTACCGCTGGATTTTCTTCCCGGCAGGGGCCGCACCAGCTGGCCCAGAAATCGACCAACACGTATTTACCACGGTAGTCACGCAGCTTTATATTATTCCCGGAAGTATCGGGGGCCTGAAAATCGGGGGCAATAGCGCCTACGCGTACCTTCATAAATTGGTCTATCAATTTGCGCGTTTTCACTCCTTCTTCACTTTGCTGCACCTGTTTCTTTAAGCCTTTAAACAGTTGTTGGTAACCTACTATGTCATCCGGTAAATGACCGATCACATCTTTCAGTGCATCGATGCTGACCATATAATCCGGATGTTGTCTGATAAACGCAATCTCCTGTGTTTTGCGCTCCTGCTTCATAACTTTCATTCGATAGCGCCAGTCGCCCAGTCCAATAGTATCATATTTGGCTTTGGCATTTTGTGCTGCATAATAGTTTTGCTGGCAGGTATCAATTTTATGATTTGCAGCAGCTAAAAATTCAGCCAGTTCTTCTTTTTCATTATTACGTTTAACCGAGTCAGTTACCGGTTGCTGTGCCATAGCGATGCTACTGATGCCGCATGCCAGCGCTAACATGAATTTGTGCTTCATAGTCGTTTGCTATTTTAAGGCATGAACATCCCTGTACCGGTGCTTTACACCGGTAGCAGGAGGGTTCATGTATCAGGTTTTAATTAGAAGACGCGGCTACCCTGGCCTTGTTGCATATAAATTACCCGTTTCACGCGGCCATCACCTTCAAAAGTAGGCTGCGCAAGCGGTTGTATGGTACCGGTGGATGTCAGTTTATATAACCAGACTTTATAACGGTTAGCCTTATACGAAGCTACCGCCAGGTAGTCGGTAGTATAGGAAGATACTCCTGATGTTGGTACAGGATACTTTACGTGTTGAATAGCTGTTACTGTTTCTCCTTCAGGCAGAGTTATCTGTAACCGTTCCGTAACAGTGGTAACATCTGTCATGTAGATATTATTGCCAATGGCATAATAGAGATAATCGGAATCATAGTTACCACCGATTACGTTGGCATGTAACAATCCGTGTGTTGCGTCGAGGGTATCGCGTACCATAATGAGCGCCTTTTCAGACCCATTCAGGAACTGATAAAGGGTGTTCATTTTATATAACATTCCATTCCCATCAGGCATTTTGAAAAGTAGCATGGCTACACTACGGGTGCCAGGATAGCCGATAGACCAAATCAGATCGGAAGTCATATTTTTCAGGTCAGGACCGTTACTTCCCATGTTGGCATAATTGGTAGCATTGAAGTACATGATGGATTTAGTGGTCAGATCCCATCCAACTTCCATAGATCCTACTGCAACCTGCGGTGATGGTTTGTAAGTTTGTGGCAGATCGGTAAACAGCGTACCTTTGGTCATACAATAGGCCTTATTATCATTGATCAGCATCAGGTTGCTCATGTTCTGCGGTTGGAAAACCCTTTGCGGCTTCCTGTTTGCCGGTTTAGAGAAGAACATACTATCGAATGAATAGGTAGCCTGACCATTGCTGACGCGATAAATCCCAGCATCTTTATCCGAGATCACCACCAGGCCGCCATATAAATTAGCAGAAGTTAATGTTGGGCGCATATTAGGTGCAAACACTGCATCTACTGCATTTCCCTCAAGACTTTTCCCATTATTATAGGTAGCGATCCAGTTGTCGATACGCCCTGCTTTATGGATAAAATCCATTTCAGTTTTACCATTATTATCTTTTACGAGGTACCAGCCATCGTTGTTGAGGGTAGATACATTCAAATAAATGGGAACCAGCTTTATAACACCACTTTTCTTATCCCGTATATTAAAAACCAGATAATAAGGGCCAGGATCAAGCATTACCACATAGTTCAGCTCCCGGGTACGTGCCAACGTGTCTGTAACGTTCTTATTTCCGTTGACAGATACAAAGTTGCCGGATATGTTGGTCCAATAGAAGTCATACAGGCTACTATCCAGTACCTGTGGGGAGATACGAAGGGTATCCTGGTGTGTAAATACGTTTATAGTATCCTTAATACCACTTACTCCAAAGGCTGGCAAGGTGGAAGTAAAGCCGGTACTTTTATCTTTAGTACAACTGGCAGCAGCGAAAGATGTCATTACTGCCAGGAAGATATATATTCGTTTCATGATTTAAGATTGAATGGATCAGGGGAATGTCACGATAGGACTTGTAACAGAAGCCGTTTCGCGCAACGGAGCTTTTCCGCTGGCCTGGTTGGCCGGATCACTGTTAAAGTCAACCAGCGCTTGTTTCAATACTGTAGAATATTGGCGGAGGGCACCAGCAGCTGAAGCAGCATCGTACCAGGCCTGATCAATATTTTGTTTCAGTACATCAATCATAAACTGGTGTTTACCGGTACTGTATTTACCAAACCAGCCGGCAGCCAGCCCATTATCTGTACTCCATGATGCGAAGCGTTCGAGGCGATCGGAGAATACCAATGTTTTTTGCTGTGCCGACTTAACTCCCAGACCAAACTGGTCGTTGGCTACGAGTTTGAATCGCAGGCGGTAACTATTGGTAACAAGGCTGGTATCCCGTAGGAGAATAACAGGGATTTTTGCCACCGCTTCATTGGCTTTTACGACCATTATATCCTGAACGGATTTATCATTGAAATCAACGTAATGTACACCCGGCTTTGCCTGGAATGGAACGGCCGTAACAATAGTATCCACGATTTGATTAGTCACCGGGTCGCGTTTATAGGTATACGTATATTCCGGTATCTGTTCGAACTTCACTGGCCGGTCAAAAGACGTGATCCCGCCAATGGTTGAAACGTTGATATATTGAGTGTCTCTGACAATATTTTTATTTTTAAAAACGAAAGTAGCCGACATAGTTATGGTATCCGAAATCTGGATCCTGGCAATATCTGAATACACGAGGTAGGGCGCTTTCCTGCAACCTGAAATAATAACCAGGACAACAGCGCAGTAGCAGATTATTCTTTTCATGGCAGTTATTAGTTGTTATGATAATTAATTTCCCGATCTGGTTTAGGTACTACATACCTGGCTGCATTGCCTGTAAAATAGGCAGCTGTCCAGTTTGCAGGCAGTGTAGTAAGATTGAATCTCTTGTAAGTAAAGAATGATTGTCCTTCTGCATAGAACTCCCGGCAATACTCACGGATAAGCTTATTCTTCCTGTCTGCTTCCCAACCACCGGCATTAAAGCCATTTAGGAATGGGATGCCTTTTACATCGCAGAATGCTTTATAATAACCTTCTGCCTGTTCTTTACTGGTAGCACATTCTGTAAGTATCAGGTACATTTCACTCAGGCGTAACAATGGTAGTTGCAAGACAGGGTTGCTGGTACGCTGGATATACTTATTGTACATTACATAACTGCTGGCTGATTGTTTGTATACCCACATATTCTTCCATCTTACATCCGAAGTCCTTTCAGCAACCGGAAACAGGTTGTTGAGGTAATAAAAGCCATCCTGAATATTAAAATCACTACGTGCCAGTTGTCCTGTTTCTCCGAAAGTATTGTTGGCGATCAGATCTAGGTTATATACGTTGAGAGCAGCAATATGTTCCGATGACATGGTAAGGTCGCCAGCCACACGGTCGCTTTCTTTACCCAGTCGATAGGTTGGTTGGCCCAGGTGATCGCGGGCATCCAGAATCATCTGTGCGTATTTGGCGGCACTAGTTTTATACTCGGGGTTACTGGCAGAAAGATAGAGGTAAACTCTGGCCTTCAGTGCCAATACCGCGTAATAATTAAGCCTGATCTGACGGTACATATAAAAGTTGTCTGCTAATACAGGAGGTGTACTCGTATTATTTGGTGGGTTGAGTTCCGCCAATGAGTAAATTGTAATTGGGTCTGTATTTTTCATCAGCACCTCTGCAGCATCCAGGTCGGCCAGGATATTTTGTGCAAACTCCTGGAATGTAACCGGCGTAAAGATCTCATGAGATACTTCCTTTACATACGGAAACAAAGTACCGCTGCCAGGGTTATCCGGCATTGGCCCATATAAGCGCAGCACATCGAAGTGGTTAAAAGCGCGTAATGCCAGGGCCTCACCTTTAACAAGGGGGTAATTATTTCCTGAAAAGATTTTTTGTTTCCCGTCTATCCTTTCGAGGATACTATTTACACTTGCAATAACCTTGTATAGGTCGGCATAGGTATTATCCAGCCATCCTCTTGCATTGGCTTCAGTATAATTTCCATTTACCAGGGCTGTAAGACCAGTGTTAGCGGAGATTACATCCCAGTTATGAGCCAGGTACTCAACACTTCCCCACATCAGGTTACCACCGTAGGTATTACTGCTTTTCATTTGGAGGTAAGCACCGGTTAAGGCATCCCTGAAACCTTTTTCTGTACTGAATATTTCATCTTTGGTTGTCTGGGCCTGAGGCTTTACGTCCAGGTATTTACTACAGCTGCTGAATGCCAGCATGCCGAAGAGTATAGTTGTGATAGTTAGCTTCTTCATGTTCTTTCCGGATTAAAAAGTGGCAAACACATTAAAGGAAACCTGCCGGGTAAACGGATAGGTTAATCCACGTTCCTGCTTAACAGTAGACCAATAGAACAATTCACCGGTATTGGCGCCCAGGGTTAATGCCTGTAGTCCTACATTGCTCAGCCATGCCTTATTCAGCACGTTATATGCAAAATTGATATTCTGACAGGTGAAGGTAGATTCGTTCTGTACAAACCTGGAAGACTGGAAAATGGCAGAGAAGTCATTAATCCCCCTGAAGAAAGTTTTATCTCCGGGTTGTTTCCAACGATCTGTAAACACGCGGCTGTCTACGTTGAAGAATTTATCTGCGCTTTCCACCCGATCTACCAGGGTTTGGTTATAGAGCTGGCCACCAAAGCGATAGCCAAAGGAAGCATTCATTGTAAAACCTTTATAACGTACCAGTGTACTGAAATTACCTCTGTAGGTAGGCTGATTCACTCCAACGGCTACACGGTCGGCAGCATTCCAGTTATAGGTCACCTCCCCGGCTTTATTCAGGTATAACTCACGGCCGGTACTGGGATCAATACCCATAGAGCGAACCGCGTAGATTGTATTTTGTGAAGCACCTTCCCGGATAATCCGGTTTGGTGTGCTACCCGTAGATTTCAGTGCCATTGTTTCATTCACTGCTTTCATTGCTTCTGAAAGCTTTACGATTTTATCGGTATTATGAGCAATATTACCGGTAACGGACCAACTGATCTGGCGGGGATTATTCTGGATCAACATAAAGGTGGCACTCATTTCCCAGCCATTTTGCTGAAGTTGTCCGATGTTCTCAACATAACTGGTAAAACCATTGGAATAAGGTAATTCCAGGGATGACAGCAGGTCAGAAGTGACTTCATGATATACATCTGCTTGCAGTGAAATTCTGCCTTTGAATAATTCTGCTTCTACACCACCATTATATTTCTGGTTTTTCTGCCATTGCAGATTGGGATTACCAAGGGTATTTTGTTTTGCACCCAGCCAGTTCTTATAGTGATCGCTCACTATGTAGCTATAGGTAGCCAATGGCTGGTAAGTGGCAAATGACTGATTACCTGTTACCCCATAGGAACCACGTAGTTTAAGCCGGTTGATGAAGGTCAGATTATCGTGGATGAAATTGATATGTTGCAGATTCCATCCGGCACCCAGTGAATAAAAAGGCGCAAAGCGTCGGTTGGTTCCGAATTGGGATGCACCATCCACACGGTAACTCACATCTGCAAAATAGCGGTCGTTATAGGTATAGCTTACGTTACTTACAGCACTTACTCTTCTGGTAGTAGCCTCATTACCGCCGGGATGTCCATCTTTCTTATATTGTAAGGCCATACCCAGGAAATCTATACTTGCGTCAGGGAAACCTTCTGCAGCAAAAGAATAGCTGGTGGCCTTATCTTCTGCAGCTTCAAGTTGCACACCGGCAGAGAGATAATGTATCCCATTGAAAACATTAAGGTATTGCATATTCAGAGAGGTATTATAGCTGAATCCCTTACCACTGGTAAAGTCGTAGCTACCTCTCCGTAGAATATCCTGATCGCTGTAACTGGCAAAGGTGGAATGATCTGCAGGTTTAAAATTATCTGCTGTACTGTTAGTAGCAGAAATTCCAAATGCACCTCTTACATTAAAATGATCAATTGGTGTCCAGTCAACCTGGAAATTATTGATAATATTCAGGTATTGATTTTTGTTGAAAGTATGAAGGGTAGCGTCATACATTGGATTGGCATATGGTTTTCCTCCAAGCATATTTACCTGCGCCCAGTAATCGTAATTATAGGGTTGGAAGGTTTTAACTACATGGCCGGTTGAATCATACGGGCTCCAGTAAGGATTTAATTTCACATAATCTCCGAAAGAACCCCAGGGAGATTCATTTGATTTGACGCTACCAACGGTTAGGCTATTACGGAAGTTTAGTCTTTTAAGGCGGTAGGAGAGATCTACAGTTCCGTTGATAGTTTTGCGGTCAGATCCTTTCATGACCCCGTTGATATTATGAAGGTCACCGATCAGGGCGTACCTGAAAGCCTGGTCACCACCTTCGAGGCGGAGGGAGTGGCCCTGGTCCAGACCATTTCTTAATGGTTTGGATATCCAGTCGGTATTTACGCCACTTTCTACCAGCGATTTCACCTGGTTGTAATATTGTTGCAGACCGATGTTTTGCTGCGGACTTTTTGTTGCATTATAGTAGAATCCTGAAAGTCGCTCCAGTTCCAGTTTATCCTTGGCATTTAGCAGGTGGTAGCTGGAGAGGTCAGGCATACTGAGATTTGCGGAGCCCCTGTAGGTAAGACGTAGTTTTCCGGCCACAGGTTCTTTGGTAGTAATAACAATTACTCCGTTAGAACCTCTGGAGCCATAGATGGCTGTTGCAGGTCCGTCTTTCAGCAAGGTGATGGAAGCAATTTCGTTAGTATTCAGGTCCATCATTCGCTGCAGGGAAATCGGGAATCCGTCGAGAATGATCAGTGGGGTGTTGATCAGGGCAGAGGTGTTATCCTGCAGTTGATCAATATTTGGAAGGTTTCTGTTACCACGCATCTGGATATCCGGCAGGTGGTTAGGATCAGAACCAAAATTGTTATCCGGTACTACATAGAAAGAGGGATCAATGTTACCGATGGTGACGAAGATATTACGCCCCTGGAAATTCTGTAATTCCTTGGCAGTAATAGTTTTAGCGGCACCGGTATAGGATTCCTTCGATTTATTGAAGATCCCTGTTACTACCACGTTATTGATAGAAGAAATGGCAGAGGCCAGGGTAATCAGTACAGGCTTATCTTTCCGCACTAAGTATTGCCCCGGGCGATAGCCAACAAAGGTAATAAGAAGTACATCTCCTGCACTGGCTTCGATCTGGAAGTTACCCTGTTGATCCGTCGATGTAGTAGCTGTTTTGCCTTTTACCCGTATGGTAGCACCAGGCAGTGGACAACTACAGGCGCTGTCAACTACTCTGCCGGATATTTTAGGCACTACCTGTTCTATTCCTTCGTAAGTAGTTTTTTCAACTACTACAGGTCGTGGGGTAATGACGATTGTTTTTGTGTTTTCCTTTAATTCCATCCGGAATGACTGATCTTTTGAAATAATTTTCAGCAGATCAGTAAGTACCATTTTATCGGCATTAATGGAAACGTTTTTGGCGTCGGCCAGCATTTCCTGGTTGTAAAAGGCGACATAGCCAGTTTGCTGGCGAATGGCGAGGAGCAATGCTTTTACAGATAAATTGTTTCCCGATACCGACACGGTTTGCGCTTCCACTGCCGCATGAACATGCAGCAACGAGACAAAAAGCAAAGCAAATGTCATTCTCATAGCAAGAAAAATTGAGGCTGTATTGAAGCGGCGGCCCTTTAGAGAAGCCATGTTAGCCGCAGACAGCGATTTGGTTGATATTCCCTGTGCCGATGGTTCCTGAACAGGCATAACTTTCAGGTACGGCTTGGGAAAAGCAGTAAAATCCATAACTTACGTCTTGGTTAGGGTTGATAAAAAAGCAGTTCGTCCTAGAAAAATTGTTTTAGGGATCAGCCCGGCCTTATGGTCGGAAGTGTTGGAAGCGCTTCCGGCTTTTTTACGGGAGTTCCCTGCTGAAGTCTCAAGTCATTTTACATTATTGGTTTAGCGATTATAAATTCAGTTGATAATGGTAATAAATCTGCAACAGTGCAGTGTTTATGGCATAACGATCAGCTTACGGCCATTCAGTTGAAAATGTACATTTGAACCTTCCAGGATCTGTAATACATCCTGTAGGGTATTCTGTTTGTTGATCTCCCCACCAAAACGGGTAGGAGGAATACCTTTTTCGTATACCACTTCTATATCGTACCAGCGTTCCAGCTGTCGCATTACTTCATCAATACTGACATCTTCAAAATCAAAGAGTCCATTTTTCCAGGCCAATACCTGTTCTGTATTAATCTTGTCGGTAACTGTCAGCATAGCTTTAGCAGGCCTCACAGCCGCTTGCTGACCAGGTTTAAGTATCACTGCCTGTTGGAAAGCATGCAGCTTTACCGCTCCTTCGAGGAGGGTAGTTCTAATCGCGTTTTCGTTTGTATAGGCATTTACATTGAAGCGGGTGCCCAATACTTCTATTTCGGTAGTTTTGTCTGTTGTTACCTTAAAAGGCACTTTTTCATTGGCTGCAATCTCGAAATATGCTTCCCCCTGCAGTATTACCCGGCGTTCGCGGTTATCAAATGCGGTAGGATATCTGATAGAACTGGCAGCATTCAACCACACCCGGCTACCATCGGGCAATACAAGGCGAAATTGCCTTCCTTTAGGAGTGCTGACTACGTTGTACTCTGTAGCACCATGATCCGATCCAGCGGGATTATAGGCGAGTTGACCATTCTGAAGAACAATACTTGCTCCGTTTTGCTTTGCAACCAGGCCATTTCCTGCGCTGTCCAGCACCACCTGGGAGCCATCTGCCAGGGTGAGAATAGCTCCATCTTTGCCCGGAGCTATCGGAGCTGTTTTTGCCAGCGGAATATTTTCCCCGGGTTGCAAGCCTTCCTTCCGTTCGTATTTCCAGAAAATAGTGGCTAGTCCGAGTACCAGTACGGCAGCAGCAGTATAGCGGAAAATCTTGCTCCGGAATAAGTATATGCGGCCAGGTAATAAGTCTTCTTTTGGCTGGTCTGCTAACCGGGCCAGGAATTGCGCTTTTCGAAGTTCCCGGTTGCGGTCAATACCATACCAGGTTTGCAGCATTTTGTGAACTGAAGGTTCTTCTCTGAGCCGGTGGTACAATGCCTCGTTTTCTGCTGATTGGTTAATCCAGGTGTCCAAAGTAGCTTGTTCTTCTGCAGACAATTCTTCTCCCACCAACTGTTTATACAGCAGGTTTACAATCTTATTATTAAAAGCATGGTCCGTTAAAGAAAAGTCGTCTGTTGGCATCCCCGTCATTTAAAGTAAAACAACTGACTGTTGTATACCGTGACAAAAAATTTATCAAAAAAAGAAAATTGACAGAAAAAGGTCGTTTACTCCTTTTTTCAGGAGTACAGATTTTAGCTCCTTAATAGCCCTTCCCTTGCGTTGGCGCAGGTTCTCCATGGAGATTCCCAGGCGGGCAGCTGCTTCTGCTGAAGGCACATCCTGCAGGTATAAAAGTTCTACTACCTCCCGGTATGATACGGGCAGGCGGTTTATTTCCTGGTATATAAGACGCATCAGGTCTGATTCTATTACCAGTGTTTCCAGGTAGTTATCCGAAGGATTTTCCTGCCCGGATATTTCCAGGGAACTTCGTTCCCGTACCCGTAAATGTTTCAGGTAATTCAAACTGGCATTCCTGGTAAGGGTAAATAAGTATCCCCTTAGTTTACCAAATGAGTCGAATCGGGTGGGTGATTTCCAAAGCTTTAATAATGACTCTGTGGCAATATCTTCCGCCTGTTGCTGATCTTCGATGATGCTGAGGGAAAAATAGACAAGGGTATTATAAAAAGTATCATATAAATAGGCGTAAGCGGCGGTGTCATTTTCCGCTATGCGTGCAAGCAACTCTTCCTCTTCATATGGTATAATACCTGGCAAATTCGTTTTAGTATTGGTATCCGACTTTCTGCAAACTTAAAAATAAAATAATAAAAGTGCCAGGAATGTTACATCTGAGGTTGGGTTAACGGGATAAAAGGAATCGGAATATGGTAAATTATTTATAAGTCATCCCTGTCAGCCTTGTTTCCTCCACATTCTTAGACTGAATCATTACCTGAAACTTTGCCCCCATATCAAATAAAAGGTTATAACTGATGTAGGATTCTTCACGGACCATCTGGAGTATATCTTTCTTTTGTTTTTGAATAGCATTTCTTAGTAGCTCTTTGAATCCCAGGGCATCGAGGAAGCAGCCTTGTGAGGTAATACCGATGGTATTTAGACCGGCCATTTGGCCCCAGTGGTCCAGGGCACTGAAATTTACCAGGGCTGTAATATCCTGTTGTCCGATATTGTAAAAATAATCATCGCTGATACGATGTTTACAGTAACAAACAACGGTACCGCAACTTCTGTGAGGTTTATAAAGGTTTTCGGATGTTGCGCCATAGTCGATGGTGATAATAAATCCTCTTTTCAGATGGCTGGCTATATTTTTTATCCATTTGATAGCATCCAGATTTACTTCTGTGCGGTAACCTTCCGGGAGGGTTACATCGAGTTTGTGAAAATATTTTCGGATCGAGGAGGGGGCTGGTTTAAATAGTTCTTTAAATTGTTGGTCGTAATCTACATAGACTTCCATTAATTCATTTTGCATTTCTACCTGATGAACGGGGAAATTATCGATCAGTTCATTGGATAAAATACAATCCATATCGCCGGGTATTTCATCGATAGAGCGATAGGAGCTTACTTTTTCCGATTGGTAGTTGCCTTTACGTTTCTCAATGATACAATACCTGAGTTGATTATACAGTTGTTGGTTATCTTTTAAATATTCCAGCATATCGTGGCAAAGCAGGCCCTGGCCTGCTCCGTACTCAACAATGGTGAAGTCCTTTTTCCCCAGGATGTTCCACATCTCCTCTATTTGCCGGGCGATGGTTGCGCCAAAGGAGCTGGTGAGGCTGCTACTGGTAAAGAAATCACCATCGACACCAATTTTATCGCCTGGTGTAGTATAATAGCCATAGGCTGGATGATAAAGGCAGATGTCCATAAAAGTATGGAAGGAAATCGGGCCTTCATCTTTTATTTTGTTGATGATAATATCTGATAACCCCATTGTTTGTAGTTTATTAAACTACATTACTGTATACTTTTGTGCCAGATATTATGGGTATTGGAGATGTTGCAGCACGCTTCCAGGATTTACATCCTGCTAAAATTTAAATGATCAATTCTCCCTTAAATAATCACATCCAACATCTGTAAGTCAGATCTCAGTTTATCAGGATTTGTAAAATGTAATGCATGAAATCCGAGTGTAAGTGCTGCATTTACATTCTTAATGTTATCATCAATAAAGACACAATTTGCTGCATTTAGATTATATCTTTCTAATAATAATTGATAGAATTTTTGATCTGGCTTTATCATTTTTTCATCCCCTGATACAACGATTCCATCAAATAACCCTAGAAAAGGAAATTTTTCCAAGGCAATAGGAAATGTTTCGGAAGACCAGTTTGTGAGGCCATAAACTTTGTATTGGGATTTCAACTGTTTTAAAATCTCTACAGTGCCGGAAATTTCTCCGTTCAGCATTTCTTCCCATTGACTATAAAATAGTTCAATGTTTTTTGAATGGGCCGGATACTTATTTTTTAAAAGAGAGATACCTTCCGAAAAGGACCTGCCTTTATCTTGCTGGAGGTTCCATTCATCGTTGCAGATGTCGGAAAGAAATTGTTCCATTTCCTGGTTACTGGTAAAAACATTTTTATAAAGATGTCGTGGGTTCCAGTCGATTAATACCCCACCAAAATCGAATACAATTGTGTTAATCATAATATACTAAGCTGAGATTTCAAGATAATTTCCTTCAGGATCTAAAACTACACTTTCATAATACCCGTCACCAGTGGTGCGAGGCTCAGATTCAATATGATAATTGTCGGCCCTCAGTCTTTCTGTGAGGCTGTTTACGGCCTCTTTTCCACCAACCGATATTGCAAAATGGGCAATGCCTCTCATAAATCCTCTTTTTTCCGGTTCATCAATTATATCATTTCTATGCATTAATTCCAATCGGGTTTTATCCTCTCCAAACATTAAAAAATATGCAGTAAATCCTTTTTTGGGATTCGTATATTTTTCTCCGCTAATTACATCAAAATATTTTAAATAAAATTTTCTCATTTGTTCCAGGTCATCTACCCAAATAGCTAAATGTTCTATTTTCATATTGCTTGTTTTAAATTTTATTATTATTGAAGTAGTTGATCCTTCACAAAAGAGCAGCTTTGCCTGATGGAACCAATCATATCTGGTTTATAGTTCGATTCATGTTCCACAAAGAAGTATTTCATTCCAGAAAGTTTTGCCAGTTTGAAAATATCTTTATAATTGATGGTGCCAGTACCAATTTCTGCATTTAAATTGTGATTTGACTGATCCATGTCTTTAATGTGCCACATTGTAAACCTACCTGGATTAGCCTTGAAAAGTGCATAGGGTTGGAGATTGGAACGGATAACCCAATAGATATCCATTTCAAAATCTACAAGTTTTTTATTTGTATCTTTTAGTAAGATGTCCATTCCGGTTTCATTTCCATACCTGATAAACTCAAAATCATGATTGTGGTAAGCCAGTTTAAGCCCGGCGTTTTTGCAAAGTTGACCGGCATGATTAAGTCTTTTCGCCAATGTTTTGTAATCCATTGCGCTTGTTCTTATATCTGGTTCGAGCCAGGGAATGGTAATGTATTTTAGTCCTAATACTTTTGCAGCGCCAATGGCAGCCTTTAATTCAGCCTCATCACCAGTTTTAAAGTATGGAGACATATTAAAATGACCGCTTACTGGCTTTAAATTATTTTCATCAAGGATCTTTTTTAGTTGCTCAGGTTTCAGCCCCCAGAATTGGTCTTTAATATTAAATCCATAAAGCTCAACCTGCGTGTAACCCGCTAAGGCAACTTCTTTTAATGTTCCTTTTACATCAGTTGGTATAAGCTCACGAAGCGAATAAAGTTGCAGACCTATATCCTTTCTTTTTTGAGCGTTTGATGTCATTATCCCTGTGAAGAACAGGAGTCCAACAATTACAATTTTAGATTTTAGCATATGTTATTCTTATAAGAAATTTAAACATCAGGTTTTCTGAATGCATACATTATGGCAACACACAAAAGCAATATGCCGGTGAATGTCAGTGCAGCAGCAAGCGATACGTGGTAGGCAATGAATCCGAGAAGTGCCGGGCCTGCAAGTTGGCCGGCATATCCCATTGTACTGATCGCGGGAATGGCTGCCGATGCAGGTATTCCTTTAAGCCTGCCACCTTCACTGAAAAAAACGGGTACTATGTTGGCGGCACCTACACCTAATAGCATGAACCCAAGAAGCGTGGTAAGAATCCAGGGAGTAGCTACTGCAATGAAAATTCCCAATGCGGCAATAAGACCACCGCCGACTACAACGAATTTTGCATTAACGCGTTCAATAATACGATCTCCTAAAAGTCGCATGGCGGCCATTGCAATTGAAAAGGTAGCATATCCAACTCCTGCAAGTTCAGCGTCTATCCCTTTGTTTTCCTTTAAGAAAAGTGCGCTCCAATCGAGTATGGCGCCTTCAGAAAGAAATACAGCAAAACATGCTGCACCAAGTAGAATGACCCGCCGGCTAAACCAGCCTGATTTTGTTTTTATTTTAGCTTCAGGTTCAGTGTGGGTATGATTTTCCTGCTCATTACCTTCATGTTGTTTGGAAAACAATGATGGATATTTCCATATCAGAATGATAACAAGTAATACTGAAATAGATATAGCGGCAGTTAGTGGTTCAAGTCCTGCTCTCATTAATAATCCCAGGCCCAGAGAACCGCATAGACCACCAACACTGAAAAGACCATGAAAGGATGACATAATTGGCCGTCCATACTTGTTTTGAACGTGAATACCATGAGAATTCATAGCAACATCTATAGTACCTACACCGGCTCCAAAAATAAATAGTGCGATTCCCATCATCCAGGAATTAGGCATTAATAGTAATATAGGAAGGAAGATAGCGGCAACAAGTCCTGAAATTAGGATAACGATACGTGTTCCATATAGCCTGGAGAAATATCCGCTTAAGGGCATCATAGAAATAGCCCCTGCTCCTAAAAGTAGCAATAATAAGCCCAGATTCCCATCATTCAGGTGAAGTTTCTCTTTTACGAAGGGCACCATAGGAGCCCAGCTGGAGATGGCTAGTCCACATACCAGGAATATATACTGGGTCGCTTTTTTAGCATTTATTGTTATTCGGTCGCTTCTCATGCAATTAATATCTATATTTGCAAAAATATGCAAAATTGCAAAATATTGCAATTTTAATTTGAAAATCAAAATGTTAACTTCGTCAATCTTGTTGCTGTCGAATGCTTTATTATATAAGGATTTTATGCAAAGGGTTGAAATAATTATATTTGTCAGGACATGATCAGAGAAAAAAGGTTCAAGCATATAATTTCCAGTTTGAAGGATACAGGTGCAGTTACGTATAGTAGCTTGTCTGCAGATTTATCAGTATCAGAAGATACGATCCGCAGAGATATCGACTATCTGCATGAAAATGGTCTTTTGTCTAAAGTCAGAGGAGGAGCGATATCCCGAGATAAAACTCCACTGACCTTCCAGGATCGTACTGATTTCCTCTCTAAGGAAAAGGAGATTATAGGGATGAAGGTTCAGCCGTTACTAAAACTTGGGATGAGTGTGTTTATGGATGGTGGAACTACTATATGTGCTGTTGCAGAATGGTTGCCAGCCAATGCCTCATTAAGGATCATTACCAATAATATGGCTTTGGTTCCTTTGTTAGGCAAATTCCCGAATATAAATGTAATTGTACTTGGAGGAAACTACGATAAGGATACGCAAACTAATATAGGTGCCAGAACTTGTGAGGAAGCTGCTGAGTTTGTAGTTGATCTGTATCTGATGGGTACTTGTGCGATCTCGAAGGATTACGGTATAACTGCCGCAATAAGAGAGGATGGGGCTGTAAAAAAGGCCATGCTCAAAGGTGCTAAAAAAGTGGTTGTACTCGGTAATAGTGCAAAAATTGGTGCAACAGAACCCTTTGTCGTATGTGGACTAGATGCAATTAAAGTACTGGTAACAGAACTACCCAGTGATGATCCGAAATTGGATGAATTGCGTTTCAAGAACCTTAAAATTATTTGATTTACCGGCCTTTTTCTATTTGTAATCAACTTCGAAAAAGGCCGGAAGCAAAAGTTAATCTATCTTCCTTATTTTAATATTTTTAAAAGAGATACCCTTATTCCAATCCTGCAAAGCAATTCGTCCTTTCACTTGTTTCCCGAATTCAGGAAATGCCTTGAAATTACTATTGGCAACAGCTTCTTTCCACTGATCTGAATTAAAGTCGTTTCTGGCGGTTACTACATCATTAAGAACAAATTCGATCTTCCCATTCTGTTGTTTGATAACAGAATGATTCCATTCTTCGAGTGGCTTAAGCTCAACAGGATTCAACTGGGAAGAAAAGCCATAGAGGCAACCAGAACGCTTCATTTCCTTTTCATAGTCGTGATGGCCTTTTTCCAATAGTTGATATTCTGGTCCGGAAGCCCAGGCAGTAGGA
Organism: Chitinophaga silvatica; assembly: GCF_003419895.1. Taxonomy (GTDB): domain Bacteria; phylum Bacteroidota; class Bacteroidia; order Chitinophagales; family Chitinophagaceae; genus Chitinophaga; species Chitinophaga silvatica. The sequence continues at coordinate 32,071 of NZ_QPMM01000014.1, forward strand.
ATGTCTGGTCTTTCTACCACATTGATGAATACACCACTATTTCCTTCCTTGCTTATCTTCCAGTCAAATTTCAACTCATAATTTTCAAATTCTCCGTCCGTTACCAGATCGCCATGTTCAGCATCTGTGCCAGGAAGGCATCTTATTTCTCCATCCTGTGCAACCCAGGCCGAGGCGGTATCGCCCAGATTATAGAGATGCCAGCCTTTTAAGGTACTACCATCAAACAATAATTGATATCCCTCCTTTTTTTCATCCCTGGAAAGCTCGTTATCCTTTACCTGTGGTGAGCTACATGAGGTAGTAATGGCAGCGGTTAGCCCTGCAACAGTAATAAATGCTGTTAGCTTCATAGAAAATAATATGTGATTAGTAATAAAATGTTTGCTTTTCTCTCTGACATATATTCCGGAATAGTCTATTTTAAAGCATCTTGCAAATAAATGCAAATTTGCATTTATTTGCAAGATATAATGGTATAAACGGAAAAAATTACGGAGTTTTTGTGGTGAGATTCCAGGATTTATAAGATTCTCGTACATGCTTGTTTGTTGATCTTTTACTCTCTGTACCAAAGCATGAAGGAGTAGAATGTTAGGATTTTTTTGCAGTAAAATATATCTTTGGAAGCCACATAGAGCCTTAAAGTAAATAATAGCATTGCAAAATAGAGAGTTACATAGTGAGAAGGATTTGATATTAAGTATAACCGAAGGCGATATAGAGGCATTCGACCAGCTTTTTATAGAAATGTATCCGGCTCTTTGCCTGTTATCTAACAGGATTGTAAGCGACGAAGCTGCTGCAAAAGATATAGTTTCTGAGGTTTTTCTTCAGTTATGGAAAGCCAGAACATCATTGAATGAAGTTAGAAGTATAAACGCCTATCTGTATGTAGCCACCCGTAATCGCTCCTTAAACCACCTGAAAAAGCTAAAACGGAACGAAAAGAAAATACAGCTGGCTTATGAAAAGCAACAGGAAGAAAAATCGTACGAGGATATTTTACAAAAAGTTTTTAATGCTGAAGCAGTCCGCGTTTTACACGAAGCCATTTTGACCTTACCTCCCGAATGTACCAAAGTCGTACAATTAAACATCGAAGGGTTCAGTACTAATGAAATTGCACAGAAATTAGGAATCACACCTTCGGCAGTAAGCCATCAGAAAGCCAGAGCCATAAGATTACTACGTGGAAAAATAGTTCCCGGTATGGCACTTATCAGCCTATTCCTGGCCGATTAATAGTCATTTTATATTTTTTTGAAAAATTTTTTAGATAGAAGTCAAATTCAGTTGACTACCGTTGTCTTATAGTAAATAAAGATTGTTGAATGTTGAATGAGTCGGATATTCCGAATGATGAATTGCTTGCATTACTGAGAGCTGCAAAGCTAATGGCTAATGAAAAACTTGATCAATTATCGGAAGCAGAAAAACTGGAGCTGGAAGAGTGGCTGCAGCAAAAGACCCAGCATCAGGAGTGGAGAACCTGGCTAAGCGAAGAAAATAACCTTGCTGAACTGAATAAAGAGTATGCTACCTTTAAAGAGGCTGCAACAAAAGAACTCGAAGCATTTCACCGCCAACACCTTCAACTCCCTGAAGTTACCAAATCTCGTATTTCATTTCTACGCAGTTCCTGGCTCCGTTATGCGGCAGCTGTATTATTACTGCTTGGCGGTACCTGGTTCTTTTGGCCGGGTAAAAATCCGGAACACCAGGCTAAGCTAACGCCCAAGCCTGCGATACAGGTTATGCCGGGGCAGGATGGTGCTATCCTTACATTGGCAGATGGCTCACAGATTCTGCTAGATTCTGTTGGCAATGGAATTGTTGCCCATCAGGAAGGAGCTGAGTTGTCTGTAAAAAATGGCCAGCTCGAATATAAAGCAGCCGGTAAGGTTTCCGGGGAAGAAACGTATAATAAACTTGTTACACCCAAAGGCCGGCAATTCAAAATTCAATTGCCAGATGGTACCGTAGCCTGGCTGAATGCTGCCAGTTCAATACGATTTCCTACACAGTTTACTACTGATACCCGCAGGGTTGATATTACAGGGGAAGTCTATTTCGAAGCTACTACCATGATTAAAGCAGGAAAAGTAATCCCCTTTATTGTAAATGCCGACAACAGGTTTGATGTAACGGTGTTGGGTACACAATTTAATGTGAATGCCTATGCCGATGAACCTACCCTCAATACCACACTACTCGAAGGTAAAGTAGCAGTTTCAATGAACCGGAAAAACGGCAAACAGCAAATAATACTGAAGCCTGGCGACCAGGCTTCCCTTACCATGCATGGCGATATCGTAGAGAATATGGTGGTAAAAGCCGGTGATATTGGAAAAGTAATGGCCTGGAAAAATGGTGTTTTTGATTTTGAAGATGCCAAAATAGATGAGGTGATGCGCCAGTTGAAAAGGTGGTATGATATAGAAGTTAAATATGAGTCAAAAGTGCCCGACATCGAATTTGTCGGAAAAATGACGCGGGATATTCCGTTGAACGGATTACTGATTGCACTTGAAAAATCAAATGTTCATTTTCGTCTTGAAGGCAGAACGCTGATAGTTATGCCGTAATGTAACCAAAATAAAATGCCGGAACCGATTGGCGTCGTTTCCGGCGGTATTTTAGTCGATTTATAAATGGTCTCGCAAACCGATTTTATCACAACCAAAATTAGTCACAAGTTATGCAAAAAAATGCTTATGGCGGCCTGTATTTCTCTGCACTGCGGGGAAGCAGGCTACCGGCACAAATTTCAAAAGTAATGAGACTGCTACCTGTATTTATGGTCACGGCCCTGGTCTCCGTGCAGGCGGCTGGTTCTGCCCAATCTGTAACTCTTTCTGGCAAAAATCTCTCACTGAAAAAAGTATTTTCAGTAATTGAAAAGCAAACAGGATATGTGTTGTTTAGCAACAAGGAATTGCTTTCAGGATCAAAAACAGTTTCGCTTTCTGTAGCAGACGTTCCTTTAAACAAGGTGTTAGACCTGGTACTAAAAGATCAGGAACTTGGTTATGTGCTACAGGGAAAAACAATAATTCTGTCGGGGAAACCATCTACCACCGCCATTCCAGGACTTTCTATACCAGTACCCGTTTCGGTGATTACTGGTCGCGTTACCGATGTAGAAGGAACAGCGCTTCCCGGTGTTAGCATCCAGGTAAAAGAAACACAGAAGGGAATTGCAACAGCATCGGATGGTAGTTTTTCTATCTCTGCCAGCGAAGGAAATACCATCAGATTTTCATATGTAGGTTATACTACCCGTGAAATGATTGTTACCGCTGAAATGCTGAAAGACGGCCAGCCTCCGCTGATTGTTCGACTCAACAAAGCTGCCACCAAACTCGATGAAGTAGCAATTACAGTAAATACAGGATATCAATCTATCTCCAGAGAAAGAATGACGGGAGCATATTCTTCCCTGCAAACAAAGCGACTGGAAGGTAAATTGCAATCCAACCTGCTGTCGATGTTGGAAGGTCAGGCTGCTGGTGTTGCCATCACCAAAGATGGTAAGGTTGAAGTACGTGGACGATCTACTTTTCTTGCCAATGGTGACCCTCTGGTGGTAATCGACGGATATCCTGCACCAGGTGGACTCGAAACTGTAAATATTGATAACGTTGAATCCATTACGGTACTGAAAGATGCGGTAGCTGCTTCCATATATGGAGCGCGTTCTTCCAATGGTGTGATTGTCATCACTACCAAAACACCTAAGGTTGGAAAGATGCAGATAAGCTATAAAGGCATCACCGGTATGACACTAAGGCCTCAGTTATCCTACCTTAATAAAACCAGTGCTGCAGATTATGTGGATGCAGAGGTTGACTATTATAACAGTGATGTGGCTAATGTGAGCTGGGATTATGAAGGGTCTTCATTCTATGGCCGTGTAACCCAGTTAATGATAATGAAAGATCAGGGGTTACTTACAGAAGATGAAGTGAACGCAGAACTCAGTCAGCTGAAAAAAAATAATACCCTGGATCAGTTGGAGAAGAATTTATTCCGCAGAAGTTTAACCCAACAACATAACATCTCTATTTCTGCAAGCACTGATAAATTCGCTACCAATGCAGCTGTACGTTATATCGCCAACCAGGGCAATATGAAAGGTAACAGCAACGACCGCCTGATCCTGGATCTCAAAAATGATTGGAAACCAGGTAAGAGGGTGAACGTAAAAATGTTTTCCAATATCAACTTCAATAACAGTAAGGCGCCATTAAATGCAGGCGATATGCTTGATTTCACCAACTGGAAAGTGATGAAGCCTTATTACAATGTTGTTGACCAATTTGGTAAACCACAAAATGTTCCGGTAACAAGGCCCGATCTGGTAGATCTCTATAACGATTACGGCGGTCTGAAATCTATGGAATACAATCCACTTAACGACCTGAGTATCTCTACTACCAAAAACCAGGCATTCCTTGCCAGAATGGGAGCCAGTATTTCTGTAGATATCCTGGATGGATTAAGCGGTGAAGTGGGAGGTTCCTGGTCCAGAGGTAGCGGTATTCTGCGCAACATGAGAGGGGCCAATTCTTACTATGTTCGATCTCTTTACAATGCTGCATCTTCTGTAACAAATCCAGGTAAGCATTATTTGCCTGAAGGTGCAATATTAAGTGAAACCCGTAGCCAGAGCGAAGCATATACCTTTAGAGCACAGGCCAACTATGGAAAAACATTTAATAAGCGTCACAGAATTTCAGTTATTGCCGGTAGTGAAATAAATAAAGACCTGATAGATAATAATACCGCACCAAGCAGAGTAGGTTATAATGATCAGGCCGGAACCTTTGCTACATTCAATTATCTCGATTTCAACAGCTATGCCTACCAAACAGATTTCCTGTTCCCTGATGGAATGGATCTGGTTAGCAACGGTTCTTATTCGCTGCGTGATAATCGTTTCGTTTCCGTGTATTCAAATGGTTCCTATGAATATGATAATCGCTTCATTCTGAGTGGGAGTGCCCGTATCGATCAGGGAAATCTGTTTGGAACCAATCCTAAATACCGATATAAACCCAATTGGTCGGTTGGGGGAACCTATAAACTTAGCAATGAAAAGTTCTTTAATGTTGCGTGGATAGACAAGCTGAATATTCGTGGATCTTACGGTATCAATGGTAATATTTCCTTTACACAAGGGCCATTCCTCCTGATTACGCCAGGATCCTTTGCAGCGGCCACAGGCGCCATTCCTTATACCATTTCTTCATTGCCAGATAATAACCTGCGCTGGGAGCGTACCATGATCACAAACGTAGGAACTGATTTGCGTTTACTGAACGGACGACTCAACCTTACATTGGATTATTACAATAAACTAAGCAAGGATTTATTATCACCCGACTTTATAGATCCAACCTATGGAAGATTCATGATCACCAGGAATGCTGGTAGCTCGAGAAATACCGGTATTGAGCTTTCTCTGGAATCAGATGTAGTGAAAACAAAACATTTTGGCTGGAATGTATTTTTCAACGGTAGTTATAACAAAAGCAAGGTATTGCAGTTCAACTACGACTATCTCGTTCCTAACTTCCTGACCTTTAGTTTCTCCAGCTCCATGCTGGGAAGTAATGCAGGCGCTGTATTAATGGCCGGATATCCGCTCGACGCAATTTTTAGCTATCGCTTTGCCGGATTGGATAATACAGGTACTCCTCAATATTATTCAGTAGATAATAAAAAGATATATGGAAAAGACCTGGCAGTAAAAGACATGGTATTTTCAGGAACCGCCAGACCTAAATATATTGTTAGTATCACCAATACATTCAGCTACGATAGATTTGATCTCTCCTTTATGATGATTGCGCAGATGGGTGCAGTATTCCGCAGAGATGCGTACAATGGCGATAATATTGATCATAAAGATGTTTCCCAACGCTGGCGCAAACCAGGAGATGAAGAACATACTATTTATCCAAAACTCGCTGCCTTCAATTCAGATGCCTGGTATTTCCCGTATTCAGAAATGATGATTGAAAAATCAGATTTCCTGAAACTGCGTGACCTTACTTTGGGCTACAGACTCGACAATAAATTATGGGGTAACACAGGGCTCAATAATGCAAGACTATATTTCCAGGGCCGCAATCTGTGGACTTTAACTGCAAATAAGGTAGGAGTAGATCCTGAAACCATTGAGCAGAGTGTAAATATGAGCGTTAAAAGGACATTGCCTTTGAGACCTGAATTTTATATCGGTTTTTCCGTAAACCTATAATCTAACTATTATGACTAAACTAAAATATTCTATATACTTTGCCGCCGTTTTCATGATGAGTTCCTGTAAAAGGTATCTCGATGTGAAACCCAAAGGAAAGCTTATACCATCATCGGTAACAGATTATGATCATCTGCTCGATAATACAAGTACTGTAGAACTCAATTTTCTGGATGGGAACAAAGGCTCTTTGCTGGCCAATTTGGGTGATAACCTTGAACTAACGGAAGGACAGGTAAAAGTTGGATTTATTCTTAGCAGCCATCCGAACATCGAGCGTTATTATGCTCATATCTTCAGGCAGCCGTATAAAAATCCGAACCTCGATGATCAATTCTGGAGTTCAGGCTCCCAGGGAATGTATCCTCAGATTTCCTATTTCAACAACGTAATTGAAGGAATCAGAAGTATAGGTCAAAAATCTCCGGAAGAAGAAGTGGTTGGTAAAATTTCTGTTGCCCAGGCACTGATAGGAAGAGCATGGTGCTATTTTAATGCCAATATGATCTATGGGCCGGTTTACAAACCAGGTACAGCTAATTCAACTAAAACTATCCCTTATCTGGTTGATGTTGATATCAATAAACCAATTCCTAATTTATCTACTTCTGAAGAAGTGGTAACCCGTGTACTCAATGATCTGCATGAAGCATTACCAAATCTTCCTGAAAGGTCTACCTGGCCATCTCGCGCCAACAGGGCCACTGGTCATGCTATGCTGGCATATTATCATCTCTTTACCCAAAAGTTTGATAGTGTGGCCTATTATGCAAACCTCGCATGGTCTTCTGCTGGTAGTCCGGCAGCTGTATTGTATGATTACAATAAATTAAAACTGGCCGATCCTGCCAGGCCAACTACTTCATTGCTGATTAGTTCTCAGGATGCTTACACTAATGTTGTAAACAGCCGGGAGATGTTGTTCTACCGAGCAACGGAAAAAGATGCTGGTATGGGTGCTTCATTGTCTTATCCTTCTGCCGAGTTGATTGCCTTGTATGACCAGGCAAATGATCTGAGGTTCAGTTTTTTTTATCTAAATTCTGCCGGATATAAAACAACGCAGGGAGGAGGCTATGATGATGGCATGCGCATCAGTAATTACCGTTTCCGGAAAATGAAAATGACTGATGGTTTCTCCTGGCCTGAAATACTACTTATGCGTGCAGAGGGATATGCCAGAACAAATAAACTCGATCTTGCTATTAAGGATCTGAATACTCTTCGTCAATATCGTTTTAAAACCGGTACTCCGCCACTTATTGCAGGAACCCAGGATGAAGTGATTAAAATGGTACTGGAGGAAAGAAGACGCGAACTGCCAATCGGAGGTTTCAAAAGATTCCTGGACCTGAAACGCTTTACTCTGGATAATGGTAAACCATGGTCTAAAGCTCAGATTACGCACAAAATTGCCGGGCAGACTTATACTGGAACTATCGACTCCAAGGATTTTATTGTACCGATCACTAATGTAGTGCTTAGGTTTAATCCGAATTGGGGTATTCCATTGGAAACCCGCCCGTATTAATTATTTCAAATTATAAGTATGCGAAAGTTATTTTCGGTTTTAATACTGATTGGAGTTGCTATTAACTCGGTGGCTCAATCCAAGATTGTTATTAAGGGAACCGTGAAAGGTGATCTTAAGGGATATAACAAAGTTTATGTATTTAGAGAGGATGAATATCAGGATTCAGTTGAAATAAAAAATGGTAGGTTTACCATTACTATGCCTTGGGTAAAGGATGGTATGCCTTATATCCACTCTGAGTATGATAATAAAACGAGAAAAGGTCCTGCTGCTTTTCCATTAGTAATAGATGCTCCCGGCACCGTTTATATTGATGTGGAAGATGTGACCAAAGGACTTCGTTCCGGTAAGATTCGTGGAAATCGCTCGGCTACTGCTTTTCAGGCTTTTGAAGAAGGTAGAGAGAAGGTGAGATTAGAAATGAAAGCAGCAGTAACTGAACATTTTCATGGAGACCATCCCATTGATTCGGCATATAATGCGGTTTTCCAGGAAAAGGTAAAAACGATGTTAATTCCATATATCTGCAATTTTGTTGAAACTAATGCAGGTTCTTACATCGGTGCGTTTATACTTGGCCGTTATCAGACTGTTATACCATCAGATGATCTCCAAAGGCTTTATAACAAGCTGGGAAAACTTCAGAAACGTACAGCTCCGGCTGAAGAGGTTAATGCACGTTTGATTGGTTTAACACGTGCAGTAGCAGGTTTTGAAGTGTTAGACTTTACATTGAACTCGCCTGAAGATAAGCCAACGACCTTCAGTAGCCTTCGTGGTAAATATGTGTTGATTGATTTCTGGTCGAGCTGGTGCGGACCTTGCAAAGCTTCCTTTCCACACATGAAAGAGCTATACCAGAAGTACCGTGGTGATGAATTTGAGATTCTCGGTATTTCCATCGATCAGGATAAAAAAGCCTGGCTTAATGAACTGAAAAAGCAACAATTACCCTGGCCACAAGTGTTGGATACGAAAAATGTTTCAGTGAATAGTTTTGCTGTTACAGCCGTACCTACTGCTTATCTGATTGGTCCGGATGGTAAAATAATTATGAAGCAGGTTGGGTTTGGTGAAGAAGGAGATGGAGAAATTGAAATAAAGTTGAAAGAGTTGTTTGGAAAATAAAGCTGGTGTAGTTTTTATTTAAAAACATACTTCGAAGCTTAATAGAATTTGCTTAGGAAAATAATCCATTCAGATTCACAGACAAAATTAAAAGCCTGTTCTCTACAATGCAGAGACAGGCTTTTGATTTTTGATATATATTGATGTCATTATCTTTGATTAGCTCTGAGGCGAAAAAGTGCTTCTCAGTACATTCAAATAGTTCTCATCTGTACCGTTGTTCCGGATGTCGATAAGTGGTTGCAAATCTTCGCCTATCACATACCGTAAGATATTAGTTTCGTCTGTAGCTGCTTTAAAAATAGTTGCAGCAACATCAGTTGCGGTAGCACCGCCACCGCTATATATAGCTTTGAAAACTTCATCCATCTGTTTCAGATAAGATGAATAATCCGTCAGCGTTTCATCAGTTGCAAAATTAGCTTTCGTTGTTTGTTCGAAATTGGTGCTGATATTGCCGGGTTCAATGATTTTTACTTTGATGTTTTGTGATGCTAATTCGAAGGAAAGTGATTCGAAGAAGCCTTCCAGTGCAAATTTTGATGCTGCATAGATGGAAACCAATGGTACAGTTACCCTACCAACACCAGAGGTAACGGTGATGATGTTTCCGCTTTTATTCTCTCTGAAATGAGGCAGCAAAGCTCTTGTGATTTCCATAGTTCCGAAAAGGTTAACGGAAAACTGGCGTTGAATCTGCTCTGGAGTTGTTGCCTCAAAAAGACCATGTTGTCCGTATCCTGCATTATTCAACAAAACATCAATTTTCCCGAACCTGGAGAGGGAGGTATTAATTACTTCACTGAATGTTTCCGGTTTTTCAACATCGAGTTTTAAAACGAGTATCTGGTCGTTGTTTTTCAGTACATCCTGCTTTTCCGGACTACGCATAGTTGCAACCACATTCCAGCCTTGCTCTGCAAAATAAAGTGCTGTAGCCTGTCCGATACCGGAAGAGGCTCCGGTGATAAAGATTGTTTTATTCATAATCATTTATTTTAGTTATGTTGATTTTGGGCAAAACGATGCCCCGGGGCTTTTCCTGACTTGGGAAAGCCCTTACTGTATTGTTTTTATAAAGTTTTAAATTATAACTGCGACGGGTTTATGCCGTAGCGGTTTTTGAACGCATAGGAGAAATGCGATAAGGTTTCAAAACCAATTTCCAAATACACATCCTTTGCCTTCATCTTTTTATGTTCGAGCAAATAATGTGCTTCCGTTAATCGTTTTTGTTGAATCCATTTATTGGGAGAGGTTTGAAACAATTTTTCAAAATCACGTTTGAAGGTAGCCAAACTTCTGCCTGTAAGAAAAGCGAGTTGCGTCAGCGGCACATTAAACCTGAAATTTGTATTCATAAAAGCCTCCAGATCTATTTTGCCGGGCATCCCAAAATGAAACAATACATTTTTCAAGGCTTTATTATTGCGTAGAAGCAAATGAATTATTTCTATCTTTTTAATATTGGCTAATTCTATACTGATTTTATTGCCAAACCAGGTTTCAAGCCCTGTAAAGTAAGAACTGATTAATTCATCTGGTTCCACTTTAAACAAACTTTCCTTTGGATTTTTATCAGAATGTATTTCGTGTCTTTCAGCAAATTCTTTTAACAGATTTTTTTCCAGAATAACAGAGATGGCTTCAAAACCATCATGGCCCGGATATTTCACAAAACGGATTAACGCATTTTTGCGGTATAATACTACATCACCTTTTCGGTACAGGTGTTTGGTATTGCCATCGTAAGCCTCCATCTCCCCGGAAACAATGAAAGATATACCATGTTCCTTTATGAATTGCTCACCTGCCTTGCTACTTTTAGAATAGCAGGCCCGTTGAATACCGTGTATATCTTCCTGTTGTTTCATGATGTTATTTTTAAAATCCATCAGTTTATTTCTTCCACCAGTAGCAGGGTTTTGTATTCATATTATTTAATTCAACTACTTCACCAATTAAAGGTGTAATAATTGCCTGGCCCTGTTTCAGTGCCTCTTTGCTTACACGTTCCAATGGTTCATACCAGGAATGGTTCGCTAATACAAACTTTGATGAGTGTACCGGAAATAGTACCTGGGCCTTCAGGTCTTTTGTTGCCACAACTACTTCTTCTGGCATCATGTGAATGTATTTCCAACTCAGGTCGTATTGCCCATTTTCCAGGATGGCTAAAGTAAAAGGACCGTATTTATCCCCGATTTCCTTAAAATGAGTATCATATCCACTGTCACCTCCCAGATAGAGTTTTTGAGTAGGGGTTTGTAACACATATGAAGCCCAAAGGGTATTGGCCGACCAGATACTGCGTCCTGAAAAATGGCGGGCCGGGGTTACAGTAACAGTAAAACCTCCGTCTAAATTTATTGTTTCCCACCAGTCTTTTTCCATGATCTGATTAGGGTTATATCCCCAATACTCCAGATGCGAACCAACGCCTAAAGGAACAATCACTTTACTGACTTTGTTCTTCAGGGTCTTCAGCGTTTTATAATCCATATGATCGTAATGATCATGAGAAATAAAGAGATAATCGATATTGGGAAGTGCTTCCGGAGTTGTGACATCCGAACCTTCAAAAGCCTTGCCACCACCTGGTATAGGCGAGGCACTGCCACTCAGTACCGGATCTACCAGGATATTTTTCCCATCTACCCGAAGAAAATAGGAGGAATGCCCCAGCCAGATTAAAACCGGGCGATCATTTGGTAATTGTGACCAATCGACAGCCAGGGAAGGAATTTTATGGGTAGGTTGACTTTCCTTTGATTTATTAAACAAGTAGTCGTACAGGGCTACAGACAGGCTTTGTGTCACCTGTGGAGTAGGATTGGTGTTCCTGAACTTTCCATTTTTAAATTGTGCTGATTTTTTAATACGTTCCAGTCTATCGCCGGAAGGCCTTTTTCCAAATTGTGGGTGCATCATAAACAGTGCTATTAGAACGATGAGAACCCCAATCGTTGCGGCAATTCCTTTTAAAATCCTAAGTAAGCGTCGCGATCTTTTCGTTGTTTTCATCTCAAATTATTATACTGCAAAAATAGGGAAGAGTGAGGATAAGCAGTTTCCTGAAAAGCTCAATTTTACTTTCCTGAGAGGCTCATGGGAAAATCAGATTTAGGGATGGAATTCAGGAGGGTATTGGAGTAGGGGTAAATGTAAATAGTGAATATGATAAAAAAAGTGTCTCCAATAACGGAGACACTTTAAGTATTTTTATTATACAGGCAGATTGTAGCTGCGCAACTGACCCTCGCCAGTTGTCAACAGTAATTGGTTATGAACTATCATTACGTTTATAATATTGCTGCTGTAGTCATAGATATAATCAGGATTGGTAGTTGGATTACCATCCAGATCATAGGCTGTAAATTCGATGCCTTCAGGCATTACTTCAGCCTTGCTGCGTAAATCTTTTCTATCGAGCAATAACAATCTTCCAAACTGTGTAACTACCAGGATATTATTATCATCTACAAAGAATACGCTGTAGTTGATGTTATCTGGTTCAGAGGCCGGAAAATCTTTGCTACCATCGAAAATTGCTTCCTGTTTTTGCTCCGCTATCTTAACGATTTCTGGAAAAGAGTAGACTTCAACAGGACCGTCATAATGAGGAGCCATAACAAACTCTTTTCCTGATGGTGCAAAGTTACCCATAATTACGTCGTCGCATTGGGTTAATTCAGTAAGGGAAATAACGCCATCGATTAGTTGTAACTGAAGCAGGATAGAGTTTTCCTGCCCGGCAGCCGCTTCCAGCAGAATAATGTTATTATCCGGTGTTGCATGAAATGTGTAAGCGTGTTGTTGGCTTTCCAGCAGTGGATATGAAGCAATGGCTTCAAAAGTAGTAGCATCCATTACCTCTAACTTATCATTTTCATTTTCATCACCCGGCAATACATACCATATAGTTTTATTATCTCTGGTGAAAAAGCAGGCAGCACCCAGAAACCAGCCCCAGGAGCCATGTTCTACAGAATGTAGCACCTTGGTTGCTTCTGCATCAAGGATACGCAGATCAGTCATTCCCGCAATAGCAATCAGGCGGCCATCAGAAGAAGCAGAAAGCTTGCTGCTTACATAGTTTGCATTATTCCCTTGTATGATCTTTTCCCATACAATTTCAAGATTAGCGTTGAGCTTTGTAATCAGTGGCTGACTCGCAAAGTTCAATAAGATCTCGCCATTCGGCAATGGTACTACATTTACCGGGTTAGCAGTGAATGTCAGCTTGTTCTTTAACGGCAGGTTTATATGCGGAAATTGACTCATATTTTTATTAATATGCCGCAAAGATAAGACACAAACAACTTTCCCGGAAACCTGCCTGCTCAAAATAAATTTATTAGGTAGATTGTCTATATCTTAGTCAATTGTAGTTGTGCTATATTCTCACCTATTTGTTTTAAAGATACCAGCTTGAACTTTAATGTCAGTTCATTATCCGTTGCTAAAACACCACCATGTCCAACAATTACAGGATGTATATTGAAATAGATATCAGTTATTAAATCTTTTTCCAGAAAGGAATTATAGGTAATTGTACCTCCTCCGACTGCAATTTCCTGAGCCCCTTTTGCAGTCAGATAGGTAATTGCCGCTTCCGGACTGCTAACAACTTTGAAATCGTTGGTGGCTATTTGTGATGTTGATATTAATACCAGTTCCACCCCTGGAAAAGCGACTTTAACATCTCCGATTACCCTTTGTAACATCTCAAAGGTTTTCTTTCCGAGTACCAGGTTGCCTGCCCTGTTGGCAACTTCCATAAATATTCCCGTAGCTTCCCGGGGGGCCTGGTAAGTGGTGTTTTCAGATAACAGTACTTTACCATTTGCAGAGATATTTGCAATTAAGGATATTTTCATCAACAGCGTTTTAAATTTCCCGGTAAAACTATTTTATCTTTAACTTCCTTACACTATCCGTTACCTTTAGGAAAGTAACAAAATTGATTAAACATGACATTAATCACACCTTGCGAAAAAGATACTGGAAAAGAGAGGTCGTTGGCATTAAGAGATGCTATTGAACTATTAAGTGGCAAGTGGAAATTATGTATTCTGCAAAATTTATCCTATTTCGGCACAATGAGGTTTAAAGATTTGCAGGAAGCAGTTGCTGGCATTTCACCAAAGGTCTTAACAAAGGAGTTGCAACAGTTAGAACAAAATCTACTCGTAATAAGAACTATTAATAATACCAAACCAGTCACCGTTTCCTATTCACTTGCAGAACATGCATATGAAACCCGTAATGTATTTAATGCTTTATTGGAGTTCGGTGCAAAGCATAGAAAGATAGTCAGAAATAAATGATATTCTTTATTTTTGATAACAGGTATACATGGTGGGTCATCTGTCCTGTAGCCTGTTTCTCCGGCCGCTTAGATTTACAACGATCTGTATTATTATTTACAGTAAATCTTATTTAATCAAACATCTCTATGGAAAATAATGTAAAACAAGCATCATCCGGAACCTGTAATATTAAAATAAACAATATAGGCAGAATTCCCACTGCTCCCGCTAGTGTTTCGTCAGAAGATCAGATGAGTGCATTCAATCTCATTACCCAGCTCAGTTTTCAGGATATTTGGAAAATACCCCCGTTTCAATTGCAGGAAGGTACAACCACTATATTTGTTGAGAATCCCCTTTACGATAGTGGGCGTGCCTGGCTTATCAAAAATGCCCAAAATCAGGTGATTGTTTATACAGTCGTGGCAGGTACTCTTTCTACTGCATCCACAGCAGACCAACAGGCCAATGTTTTGCAAATGGTTAGAAACGGATTAACAGACAGTTTAAATACCTCGTGTATGATAGATGTAAATGGAATTTGCAATTAATTCCAGGATGTATCAATTATTTCCTCGCTTAGGAAATCTACTCATGATATTATTTCCTGTAATTAGAATCATGCGACAAAATGATGGAAAATGCACAAGCCCGCAAATAATGCAGGCTTGTGTTTTAGGCTGGGATTAACAGGTATTACTTTTCTGCAGTATATCCTTTTGTAACGGCAAAAGTGATTATAGATTGCTTGATAGCAGTGCCAAGATCATCTGCTTTCGAACTCGATTTCATTTTTTCATCTATGTATTTTTGCCTTTTATTTCCTAATACCACCATAGCTTTCTGAATACTGTCTCTTTCTTTTCCTTTCGCTACTACTATTTGTTTTAATTCTGATGTACTTTTTCCCTGAAGCTCCTGAGGAAGCTCACTCTGGCTGATTTTTGAGAGAAGGGTAGGATCTTTTTCATTAAGTTCTACCAGATCCCAGGTGTCATTTTTATAAACAGATTTTGATTTGCTAACAAAGCGTTCTATAGAATTAGCCCTGGAAATAGAACTTGCATTGGCATCCTGCTGTAACTGGTTGCTTTTCTTTGAGGCCCCATATCTGCCATATCCGAAATAGGTTGAATTGATTTTAGAATTGTATACGGTGATCAGACTATCATATGGAGTTTCTATAAAGTCAACCTTTCTGTCTGAATCTATGTTGAAATATTTACCACCTCCTTTGTCAGCACCATCTTTCCATTTAATGGCGATTCCTTCCTGTTTACTTCCACAAAAGATTGTATTAACATAAATTTCTTTGCTCAGGGCTTCGGAAGCAGCTGAAACATAATTGACTTTGCCCTGGGTAAATTCTTCATTACCGGCAATATAAATTAGTTTCAGATCGGCTGGGTTATAGCCCCAATCCAATGAGTTTACAGCTTTTTTGATTACAGCACCGCAATATTCTTCCCCTCCGTTGGTCTTGAGGGCAAATAGCTTTTCAGAAATCAGGTCGAGATCGGTGGTTAGCGGAGCAACCTGTCTGATAAAACCGGTTTCCCTGGAAAGCCAATCATTTCCATATTCATATAGCGCAATTTCGATGATGGGAGCTTTACCCTGAAATTTCAAAGTGGTAAGCGTATTTATAATATTCCAGAGCCTCGATTTTGCCTGGTCTATAAGTCCATCCATACTATTGGAAGTATCCAGCAATATAGCTACCTGGATACGGGTATTGTCCTTGGCGGAAGGAGAGCTAATAGCCGGTTTGGTATATTCTTTTTCAATGGATTGTAGTTTGGAATCATGTTTCCATGCCAGGAATCCGGATGCCAGTAACAGGCCGGTAAATAGTGTCACTTTCATATTGCTTGAATTAGGATTATAATATGAAAGTAGTTGCTCTGATCCATGGGAATTGGCGCACTTGGTGAAATGGCAGGTTGACTGGGTGAATTAATAGAAACCCGTTTTGAAAAGCATTATTTTGCAACAGAATCTATGTTCATGGTACGTTACGGTTTATATATATTTATCTTGTTTAGGTTGATGATTGTTGCGGAAACTGTTGTTGCCCAGGGAAAGAAGGGCAACAGCAGTTCGGTTTCCAAAGCAGCCAGTAAACTCTCAAGGTCACTGACTGCCGATGATAATGATCTGCAAACAGCTGCAGATTATGAGGCATTAGCTAATGAGCTGACGGAAAAAAATGAGTATGCCAAGGCCGAAGATTATCTGAAGAAGGCATTGGAAATCTATACCAGATTAAATCATGCTAATACCGCCACCGTTACACGGGCTTTGGCTAAGGTGCAGGAAATGCAAAATAAAATCGAATCAGCCATTGCCAACTACCAGACTGCAGCCAATCTGTCTAAAGACAAGAGCCTGGAGCTGGTGAATGTTAATGATGCCAATCGTTTGCGCAATACAGGTAGTCCACTTCAACAATCAAATTATGCTCAATCCAACATCAATATTTTTGAAAAGGAAGGCAAAAAGGAAGAAGCATCTTATGCTTACAAGCAACTAGGCAATAGTCTCCTCTTACAGAATAATAAAATTGATGCTATTGCCAGTTATAAAAAAGCAATAGAGAAAAGTAATAGTACACTGGAAATCACAGACATTGGTAGGAAGATCTCCAAAGTATACGTTACCGATAATAATATTTCAGACGCGATCCGCAGTAATGAGGATATTTTAGAAAAAGCGAAGAATGAACAAAATACTGAGCTACAAATCAACCAAATACAGGGTTTAGCTCAGTTATATGCTAAAGATCAGCAGCCCGACAAAACCGGTAAACTACTGGAAGAAGCATATCAACTTGCCTTTAAAAGCGGGAATACCTCAAAAGCCAAAGATTGCCTGTTGGCCCTGGCTACGCATTATAAACAACATAAAAATGCTGCTGCTGCGCTTAACCAGTATGACAATTTTCTGCATAACCTGGATTCACTCATCCGAAGGGATAGTTCCCTGGTTGATGCAAGCCTGTTTGATCTTACAGAAGGGAAAATCAAAGATCTGGAAAGAGAAAAAGTATTGCAACTGGCCCTTATCAGCAATCAAAATAAACTTAATTATTTCCTGATTTCCTTTATTCTGGCCATGGTAGTGCTGTTATTATTTATTATCCATTCGCTAAGATCCATCAAAATAAAAAACAAAAAAATTGCATTACAATCCTTACGCCGGGAAATGAATCCGCATTTTATCTTCAATAGTCTCAATAGTGTTAATCAATATATTGCAGAAAACAATGAGGTGGAGGCAAATAAATATCTTACCTCATATTCAGGCCTGATGAGGAATGTAATGGAAAATTCAAATAAGGATTTTGTTCCGCTAACTGTGGAAGCTGAACAGCTGAAAAGATATCTCGACCTGGAACTGCTTCGCTTCACAGATAAATTTGTATACATTCTGGATATTGATGAAGATTTAGACCAGGAAATGATGATGATTCCTAATATGTTGATCCAGCCACACCTGGAAAATGCCGTCTGGCATGGGCTCCGCTATAAAGATACCAAAGGATTACTCCGTGTTAGTTTCTCAAAAACTGAAAAGTATATCCGGGTGGAGGTTGTGGATAATGGAATTGGTCTGACACGTAGTCAAAATTTGAAAACCATCCACCAGAAAGAACACCAATCTAGGGGTATAACAAATACGAGAGAACGAATAAATTTGCTGAATGATATATACCATCTCCAGATTCACCTGCAGGTGACGGAAATTACAACTGAAGGAGCAACAGGAACCCAGGTAATAATGCATTTGCCTTTAATTAACAAGCATGATTTCGACAGAAAAAATTAAATCGGTAATCGTTGAAGATGAAGCCGCGGCTACAATTGCATTGCAAAATTACCTCGGTAAGTATTGCCCCCAGGTGGAGGTGGTTGGTACTGCACAAAATAGCCGGACAGCCATTTCACTCCTGCATGAACTGCAGCCACAACTGGTATTTCTGGATGTAGAAATGCCTTTTGGAAATGCTTTTGATGTATTGGAAGGATGCCAGGATCTGCAATTCGAAACTATTTTTGTTACAGCTTTTTCAGAGTATTCACTCAGAGCATTAAATCAGAGTGCTGCTTATTATCTACTCAAACCTGTTAGCATAGAAGAGTTGATTCTGGCTGTAAATAAGGTGCAGCAACAATTACAACAAAAGCAATGGCTTAACAGGAATCGTATAATCATGGAGAATGCCAGGGAAAATAATCCAGGCATGCAACAGGTGATTTTGCCAACGCTTGATGGTTTTGATGTTGTAAAGATGAATGAAATTGTTAGGTTGAAGGGTAATGGAAATTTTACAGATGTTTATTTGATCAATGGAACTAAAAAGATGGTATGTCGTTTTCTTAAGCATTTTTCAGAGATGTTACCCCATCCATTTGTTAGAGTTCACAAATCCCATATTGTAAATATTCACTTCGTACAGTCTTATCATAAAGGTGCCGGCGGGTATGTTTGCCTTAATGATGGAACTGAGGTGGAAGTTTCACCGGCCTATAAAGATAGTCTCCTTAAAGCATTTCAATAATATGGTTAGTAGTTCGAAATAACCCAGTTAATAAAAAAATTTAAAAAATATGATGAACGGAAACGCTTTGCTGTAGCCGTTTTCGGCGCACTATTTTATCAAGTTTTAGAAAGTTGTCTAACGAAAAGCGGTTTACGTTATACTTTTCAATAGCTTTGCGGCCTTGAATTTAAAAATATATTAAACGTAGAAACCATTTTGCTTGAGAAGAGATCCGTGCCCAAATTAATATAGCCGCACCAATACTTTATAGCAATCCGTTCGTCCTTTGTAACCCAGCCCTTGCTGGGTTTAGCTATTTCATATAGTTATTCCTGATTTCCGCAATGGGACTGGATCGTTATTGCCCATAAGTATTGTTTAAAACAATTTAACAACATCCTATTTATGCACGTGAGTTACAGGAAACTGTTATGGCTATTCCCATGCGTAGCCCTTTCGACACAATATTTTACATCCACTGATGTAATTGCTCAATCAAGGAAGAAAAGTGGATGGCTGTTCGGAAAGAAAACAGCTGTTGTTGTTGCAGATACCACTGCTAAAAAGAAACCCGATACCAAAGGGATGAAACCCTATTCTGAAGTAATCACCTCGGATGCCGTAACCAGTAATGGTTTGATGAAAGTGCACCGGGTGAAGACTGATTATTACTTTGAAATTCCCCTGAACCTATTGGGCCGGCAACTGCTTGTAGTGAATAAGCTTTCCAAAGTGCCGGAGCAGCTCAACGATGCAGGAGTTAATAAAGGCATGAACTATGCCAATATGGTCATTGCATTTGAAAGAGATACCCTTCTGAATAAAATCTTTTTGCGTAAGCAAAACCCATTCCTGGAAGTACCAGCCGATAACGCTATCGCCCAATCTGTGGCCGATAATTTTATTCCATCGCTGATCGATCAGTTTAAGATAGAGGCAATTAGTAAGGATTCCTCGGCAGTAGTTGTGAATGTTTCCAAATTATTTGATGGATCTAATAATAGTATTAATAATGTTTTTGAAGCACTAGGACTGCCAGGTTCACCTATCAGAGACCTTTCCAGGATTCGTGGTATCAAATCATTCCAGGAAAATATAGTAGCTAAATCTGAGTTGACATCGAAAATCACCGGTGTGGAAGTATCTATCGAAACCACTACTAATTTGGTTTTGCTTAGTGAACAACCCATGAAGCCAAGATTTGCTGATAGAAGAGTAGGGCTCTTTACCACTCCAAGATGGTATTTTAGTGATGCACAACATAAACTGGAAGAGCGTGAACTGATAACCCGCTGGCGCCTGGAACCTAAGCCAGAAGATCTGCAGCGTTACCTGAAAGGGGAACTTGTGGAACCTAAGAAGCCGATAATTTACTATATAGATGCCAGCACACCAGCCCAATGGCGCCCTTATATTAAAGCCGGGATTGAAGATTGGCAGAAAGCTTTTGAAGCAGCCGGTTTCAAAAATGCCATCATTGCAAAAGATGCCCCAACCGATGATCCCGATTTTGATGGAGATGATGCACGTTATTCTTTAGTTACCTATGCTGCTTCTGCAAAAGCTAACGCTATGGGTCCATCTGTTATAGATCCACGCTCGGGTGAAATTCTTGAGGCAGATATTATCTGGTGGCATAATGTAATGAGCACACTGCATTCATGGGTACGAATCCAAACTGGAGCTATTGATCCGCGTGCCAGAGGAAATCAGTTTAGCGACTCATTGATGGGCCATGCCATCCGTTTTGTATCCAGCCATGAAGTGGGCCATACTTTAGGGCTCCAACATAATATGGGTAGTTCCTTTGCTTTTGATGTGGACTCACTGCGTTCTCCGGAATTTACTTCCCGGATGGGTGGTACTGCACCTTCTATTATGGATTATGCACGGTTTAACTATGTGGCACAGCCGGGAGATAACGTTACTCAGATCACTCCGGCTATTGGGGTGTATGATAAATTCGCTATCGGATGGGCATATCGCTATACTGGTAAGAATCCGCATGAAGAGCTGCCGGAACTGAACAAACAATTGCGTGCCCACGAAAATGACCCTCTGTATGCATTCGGGGAACAACAGGATGTAAGAGATGCCATTGACCCGCGCAGCCAGATAGAAGATCTTGGCAATGATGCAGTGAAAGCCAGTAAGTATGGTCTGCTGAATTTGAAGCGTATAGTACCTCAGATCCTCAGCTGGACAAAAGAAGAGGGTAGCACTTATGATGAAGCAGGAAAAATGCTGAACAGTGCTATCGGCCAGTGGAACCAATATGGCTATCATGTATTGGCTAATGTTGGTGGAATTTATGTTACCCCTACGGTTTTCGGACAGAAACAAAACAGCTATCAGCATGTACCAAAGAAGAAACAACAGGAAGCTGTAAAATATCTTATTGAAGAAGTTTTTAACACACCGGCATGGCTGTTTAAAAATGATATTTATACCAAAAGTTATCCTATTAAGGAAAGTCCGATTGGTAATATAGAATATGGCGCTTTAGTATATGCTAAGGGTTTACAATCTTTCTTTTACTACGATCTGCTTCGCGATGAAAGATTGTCGCGCATGCTGGAAAATGAAGCAGCCAACGGCTCTTCCGCTTACACCGTTTCAGATTTGATGAGCGATATGCACCAGGGTGTTTTTGCCAAAACCATCAAAGGCCAATCTCTGGATATTTTTGAGCGTAACAGTCAAAAAGGTTTTGTGGATGCCTTGATAGTAAGTATTGATAAGTCTATTGCACCTCCTTCAGCTAAAAAGTTGCAAACACAATTTGAACTTACCGGCTTTAATGAATTCTGTAGTTTTTCCATGCAACCACAACAAGAAAATGAACGTGCTTCCCGCAATCTCAATTATTTCTCTATTCATCGTGTATCTGATGCAGTGAGTGCAAAACGTGGCGAACTAAGTCGTTTGTTGCTGTTATTGAACAGCCGTAAGAATACTAATGACAGGGCAACGGCAGATCATTATAATGATTTGATTATCCGTATTCAGCAAGCCTTAAACAATAAATAAATCAATCAATCGAGAATCTGATCTTCTGTAAGTAATGAAAAAAAATCAGTTTTTAGCAAAGGTATTCTGCCTTCTTATGGCAGTATGCCTTTCCCCGGGGTGGGCCCAGGCCCAGACAAACCAGCGTATTGTTAGGGGCCAGGTGGTAGATGCCACGTCTGGTGAAGCATTGCCTGGAGTGTCGGTGTATGTAAGTAGTAAAACAATTGGTACTACTACCGGTACGGAAAATGTAATTGAAAACATTAGTATTGGCGCTATTACCAATGAAAAAGGAGAGTTTTCAATAAAATTGCCGGATTCCTTATCTGTAAAGCAATTGACTATTGGTTTTATGGGATATGAAACCAGGTTATTGAATCTTACGGCCAGCAATTATTATAAAGTAGCTTTGGCTACCGCCGGGAAAAACCTGAACGAATTTGTATTTACCGGTTACCAAACTATTAGAAAAAATAAATCGACCGGCGCTATCGACAAAATCGACATGGATAAAATCGATGTTGGTGGCGTAATGAGTGTAGAACAAATGTTGCAGGGGCAGCTTTCCGGTGTGGCTATTACACCACAATCGGGCGCTCCTGGTCAGGCGGCAAAAATACGTATCCGTGGTACCTCTTCCTTACAGGGCACTCAGGACCCTTTATGGGTAATTGATGGTTTACCGGTTGAGGGTACAAATCTCCCAAAATTAGAAGATGCCAAAGCAATAGATCAACTTTATACTACCTCTATTGCTGGTTATAGCCCTTCAGATATCGAAAGTATTACTGTACTGAAAGATGCTGCCGCTACTGCTATTTATGGTGCCCGTGCTGCCAATGGTGTAATTGTGATCACTACTAAATCCGGGAAAAGAGGAGAGCGATTATCTGTAAATTACCGCAACAATTTCACCTTTACCCAGAAACCGGATTTAAGCCGGTTAAATCTGATGAACAGCGACCAGAAAGTAAATCTGGAGCTAGATCTGTTTGCATCTGATTTCACCTATGGCGAAAATAATGGAGAAGTTTCACGCATCCTTCGGAAGTACAATGTCTCAGCTGAGGATCTTGCTACTAAAGGATTGGATGGTATTAATTCTTCTGCACGTAATGAAATTAATGCATTAAGAAAGATTAATACCAACTGGAATGACCTTATCTTCAGAAGTGCATTTACTCAGGAACATAGTGTAAGCGTTGCTGGTGGAGGCGATAAATCTTCCTATTATTTCAGCGGAGGATATTATGATGAAAAAGGTGCAACCATCGGAACAGGTGCCAACAGATATAATATCACCCTGAAAACTGACTACGACCTGACAGATAAACTTAAATTTTCTGCCGGTATTTTTGCAAATCAACGTAGCCAGACTTCTTTCAATTCTAATCGTGGTGGAAATACAAACCCGGTACAATATTCACGCCTGGCTAATCCTTATCTGAATGTTCTTGATGCCAATGGTAACTACGTTTACGACAAGAACATTGGAGGCGATAGAAATGTGGTAGACTTTAACCTCCTGGAAGAAAGAAAAAATACCTCCAACACACTCAAAACCCAGTCGGTGAATACCAATTTCAAACTGGATTATGAAGTGATTAAAGGGTTGCATGTAAGCTCTCAACTGGGTGTTCAATCAGACATCACAACTGGCGAACAGATTGCTTTAGGCAATACTTATTATGTTAGATTGCTGGCAGATCAGAACATGCGTTACGATCCGGCGACCGGTACTCAGAAAACCATTATCCCTAATGGTGGCGTAATCAATAACAGCAATAGTAACATGCAGCAGTATACTCTCAAAACAATGGCGGAGTATAACTTCAACCTGAATAAAAAACATGACTTTACTTTCATGGCAGGTAATGAGCTGAGAAGGGTTAAAGAGAAATACCTTACCAATACAGGGTATGGTTATGATCCGAAAACGCTGACAACTATTCCTATCAAATTTCAGAACGACAATGATATAAGTGAGCTGTATAAGAATACTAATACCTATCTGGAAAATGCATTTGTTTCATTTTTCGGTACAGGTAGTTATACTTACAACAACCGTTATACACTAGGTGGAAGTATTCGCTTCGATGGTTCTGATCTGTTTGGGGTTGATCCTAAATATAAATACCTGCCTTTATGGTCGGTAAGCGGATTATGGAGAGTGATGGAAGAACCTTTTATGAAGGATGTAAATTTCATCAATGCACTGAATGTACGTGCTTCTTATGGTTTGCAAGGAAATATTGATAAAAACACTTCGCCATTTGTTGTAGGCACTTATGTGAATGTGCCAATCTTACCAGGAAATCCGATACAAACTATCCAGGTAGGCACCCCTCCGAATGCGAAGCTCAGATGGGAGAAAACTATCAATAAGAATATAGGAATTGATATCAGTGTACTTAAGAACAGGGTTAATATTACTGCCGATTACTATGATCGTCATGGAAAAGATCTGATAAACGTTCGTGCATTACCGTTGGAAACCGGTTTCCAGAATATGACTGTCAATTGGGCTGAAATGCGTAACCGTGGTGTAGAATTTAGTATCAATACCCGTAATATCATCCGTAAGGATTTCCGCTGGTCAACTGATTTTAATTTCTCATACAATAAGAACACCGTATTGCGTGAAACCCTGCAGGATAATACCTATTTCCCTTCCAGGGAAGGGCATGCAACAGGTACAGTTTGGGGAATTGATTATGCTGGTCTGAATGAACATGGTATGATCCTCGTTAATTATCAGGGTAAAAAACAAACATTGTCGGAGCTGTTACAGCTGCAGGACGATTTTGCCGGGGACCCGGATTTAGGCGGATTATTCCCTTACAGTAACCTGACCAATGCCGAACAAAGAGCCTTGTTTCATGATATGGGTACATCAGATCCACTGTACACAGGTGGTTTCAATAACAACTTTACCTATAAAAGATTTGATCTTGCTATCGGTGTAATGTTTAACCTGGGGCAGAAAGTACAAATCCAGCCTTATTACAATCCATTCTTCTATGATCGTGGCACCAATGCCTCCAATAAGATTCTTGACCGTTGGACACCTTCTAACCCGAATGGACAAATGCCACCGCTGTTTGGAAATGGTGAAAACACAAATGAGGAATTGAAATTGCTGGGCCACTGGCTGGCAGATAAATACTATCAATATTCAAGTTTAGGATTATGGGTAAGAAACGGAGGTTATGTTCGGGTGCGTAATATCACTTTAGGATATCGCTTGCCGGAAGAGATCTGTAACCGTACCCGTTTTAAGGCACTGAAGGTAACCGCTGAAGTACGTAATCCTTTCGTATTCTCTGGTAACTATGATGGCTTCCTAGACCCTGAAACAATGGGAAATATCTATGCTCAGCCTATTCCTAAAACATTTACCATCGGCCTGAATGCCACTTTCTAAAATTGTTATCAATGCGTAATGTATTATATATAGCCGGACTGATAGGAATATTAACTACTGCCACTTCGTGCAAAAAATATCTGGATATTGTACCGGTAGGAAAGGTTATCCCAACTACTGTAGAAGATTTCCGCAAAGAACTTGATGCCGCTTATGCAATCAATGTTTATGATAAAGGACTGGCTTCCTACAGGGGAGACGAAATTAAAATGAATGAAACCCGTTCCGGGGATGTAAACCAACTTCAACCCAACTATTTATGGGATGAAAATAATGGGAACAACATAAATACATATGACTGGAAGAATAAATTCCAGCAAATTTTTTATGCAAATCATATCATTGGCGCGGTTCCCGATGCAACAGAAGGTACCACGGAACAGAAAAATCAACTACTGGGAGAAGCTTATCTGGTTCGTGCCTATGCCTATTTTCACCTGGTAAACCTTTATGGGAAACCTTACAACGAGGTAACTGCTGCTTCTGACAAGGCTATACCTTTAGTTACCAAGGTGGATATGGAGAATGTTGGCCGTCGAAATAGTGTGAAGGAGGTATATGATCAGATTTTGGCAGATATAGAAACTGGTCTGGCACTAGTAAACATCGACCAATATGAAACTGCTTATTCCTATAGATTTTCAAAGTTGTCTGGTTTAGCGCTGGCAGCGAGGGTCTATTTATATACACACCAATGGAGCAAAGCCCTGGAAACGGCCAAATCAGTATTGGACAAGAAAGGTACATTGATCGATTTTAACCAGTCTTCAGCCTTGCCAACATTGTATAATTCTTTGGAAACGATCCAGGCGCTGGAGCAGAATTATACTGCTATTCAGATTCAGACTGTAATTGTATCTGATGCTCTGTTTAATAAGTATAACCAGGATAATGATCTTCGTCTGAAAGTATTCTACAAAAAGGATAGTAAGAATAATAATGTAGTTGCGAAAGTAAGTTCAGGTAATAATTATCGCCAGTCGTTCAGGGTGTCGGAGATGTATCTGATTGCTGCTGAAGCGGCTGCACAACTGAACCAGTTGGATATAGCACGTGGTTTTCTGAATCAGCTTAAGAAAAATCGTCTGACACCAGCGTTTTATCTGGTTGAAGAAGCTAGACTGACAACCCTCAGTGGTGATGCTTTCCTGAATGAAATTTATGATGAAAGATTCCGTGAGTTGTCTTTTGAAGGTCACCGTTGGTTTGATCTTAGAAGAACTACTCAGCCACAGATCACGCATATTTTAAGAGGTAAAACCACCATTCTGCAAAAGAATGATCCCCGTTATACTATTAAAATACCTGTGGATGCTATTGCAAATAATCCATTATTATCAGAATAGTATTTATACATAAAAAAAGGCGCTTAAATCAAAAGATTTAAGCGCCTTTTTATTATTTAGGCTCTTCAAAATTATCGTAATAAGTGTAATCCTTTGTGATCAGGCCATTTTCTATAGTGAAGATTGTACAAATCGGCATTTCAAATCTGGAGCCATCCTGTGATGTACCGGTCGATACAAATTCTACTATGACGTGTTTCTCTCCTGATGGATATATTTCAATTACTTTATCATTTACATCAGGAAACATTTCACCAAGTTCTGAATAGTGTTTAACAATTTGTTGCCTGGTCTGCTGAACAATATCTTTTCCATATGCCGGATCTTTGAATTCGGCAACTTCTGCATACAAATTTGCCATTTTCTCCCAATCGTGTTTGTTGAAATAGTCATATAACTGTTTTACAACTTTTTCATTTTCTAAGGTGGCTGTTCTCCTTTCACAGGAAAAAAATGTGAATGCAATAAAAGTGACTAAGATACAAGTTCTCATACTGAATAGGTTTAAATGGTGTTTATTATTTAGTGGTAACCAGAATACTAATCAATATAAATGAAGTTTCATGAGAATACTCATTCTTCCCATGATTTCTTAAAATCATCAAAGCTTTTATAAAATTGAGACGTTGGAAATGTTGGGTCTTTTTCTGGCGTGCCCGTCCAGGTAAGGTGAATCACAGCAAATTGACATTCAGTGTTGCTAACAGCATAAAACAGTGCATCATCATCGGGTGTATGTCTTGCCATGGCATAGAATTGATTTTGAGCGAATGGATGGTTAGAAAATTGTTTTTTTTCCCTAAACAGATTGATTTCCTTATTTAGCTCCTTTTCAAACTCTAACTTAGCGTCAATTGTCAATGGTGCCCATGGTTCTTCAACGAAAGTAGTTGGCTCACCTTTCCCAAAAATATTGAAATAATTGGAGCCAGGAATTTCAACTGAAATTACATTTGGAGTCTCTCGTAAATCTAGAATTGAAAATCCACCGAGTGGTTGTAAAAAACAGCCATTTTCCAATTGAATATTTAGCTTCAGATTTTCAATCTCATTATTTTGAGTTCCTAAACATCTCCTGAAAATTGGTTGTAAGGAAAAGTAATCCTTATTAGGAGTGAGAATACCACCAACTACACCCATTGATTCATCAATGATTTTCATATCAATAGTACCTAATGGCCTGGTATGAGAATAAAGGGTGGCTTTCATTATTCTAAAATAAAAAAGTATTGTAATATATTTTTACTTTGTAGAAAATTTAGTGAAATGAGTTGGAACAGGAGATATCATTTTTTTCTTCTTTTTGGAGATACAAAAGGAGAGAATGCTCCGTGGAATAAGGAAGTATGGAGAAATGATGTATTTCCAAAATTGGATATTTTATTTAAGCAATCTTCTTTTTATAATAAAATAGGGGTTGGGTCATTACAGTATTCACCCAAACCAGATTCTCAATACTACGAACCAGTTAAATTGGGTAGATTGTCCTGGAATTCACCTGAGAAATGGACTTTAAATACTTCTACGCCTATTCGTTTTCATCATTTAGATGTTTGGGCCCCTTCCCGTGGAGCTTGTGAAAAACTAAATTCTTCACCTGATGTTTATCTTAGTATTTGCAATGAAAGAGATGCCCTAAATTTGACGACAACAGCCTTTGAATGGCTTACAGTATTAGCTGTGGCTACTGAGATTCAAGGGGATGTTATGAGTAAGGTTATCGCTTTGTCTAAAGCCCTGAACGCGAAAAAGACCGTACATATAGAAAGGGGATGGGAGCAAAAGCTGGATGATACAAACTGGAGT
The DNA here is from genome assembly GCF_003419895.1 of Chitinophaga silvatica. Classification (GTDB taxonomy): domain Bacteria; phylum Bacteroidota; class Bacteroidia; order Chitinophagales; family Chitinophagaceae; genus Chitinophaga; species Chitinophaga silvatica. The sequence continues at coordinate 60,444 of NZ_QPMM01000014.1, forward strand.
TTGGTAAACTCAATTCAGGATACATTTTCGTTTGGAATTTATAAGGGGGATGATCGGAGCTTACATGAGATTCAATTTGAGAATATAGAGTTTAGTCCATTTTGGAATATCATTTTTGAGAGATAGCTGGAGCTAAGTGAAGCTCTACGAAAGCTATATTATACCATTAAAATACATTTAATAATGTGAGGCGTTATCAAAATAATTATAGCAATATTATTGTAATAATTTTATTATCAAATTATAATGCCACTATGCCTAAACTGTATAAATACTATCCTTTCTTTAACGCTTTCTGCTTAATGTGAAATGCCATTCGTGCTTCTTTCAAATCTTTTAACAATAATTCATGGCGGCCCCAATATTTCAAACTTAATTCTTCTCTGATTTTCCTGACTTCTGCAACAGCATCGTATTTTTTAGTTTTTTTCATAATATTTTTGGAGTTAAAATTTCTCTTGGAGTTTTTATTGCAATGGTCCTATATCCCATGCGCAGATTTATGGAATTATACAATTTAATTCGATCAATATTAACAATATGTTTAAAATTCCAACTAGCTAATATATCTGCACTATGTAATGATCAAACAATATCGATAATTGATATTAGACCAGAAAAGTTACAAACTGGTCACAAATATTTGAAAATAGATAGTTTCAGGAGTTTAGCTATATCTTATTTCCCACATAGGGGTAACCCCCTTTCTGCGTGTCTTCCTCCAAATCATTTGAAAATCGGACATGCAAAAAATTTCTTTCTTTCTACTGTTATTACTTATTGCCAACTACAGTTACGCTCAGCTCGGAGCCTCTTCACTCAATGGTCCGGGTATTGCTATCAGTACAGATTACCAACCTGCATCACATTATATCAGACCGGAAGACAGCGTGAAAACAGGTGCTACAACAAGTCAGCTTCGTTATAATTTTGGTGCCGGATTTATGCTGCTAAACCGTATGGATACAGCAACAAAGAAGGTGCGTACCCTACTTTTTGGAGTAAGTGGAACTTATATACGCCTTAATAATAAAGATTATGAACAAACGATCTTTCCCGATGAGTTACTGAATGCTAACGCAGGTTTTCAGTATATCCAGAGTATGCGTAATCGCTGGAGTTTGATGGCTATCGCGGCAGTTTCACTAGGTACAGATCTTGAAGAGATCAATGGCCAGGACCTTTTCCTTCAGGGTGGTGTATTGTTTATTAAGCAACATAGTAAAAGGTTTTCCTATGGTATAGGAGGGATGCTGACTAATGCATTTGGTACACCTATGATTTTACCTGCCATCTTTATGAGATGGAAAACTGATAGCAGGTTTGCTTTGGATATTAATTTCCCTGAGAAAGCAAGTGTAAGCACTGCGTTGAGCAGGTATACAGATCTTGCATTAACTGTAAGGACAGAAGGAAATACTTACGATGTTACACATGGTGTTAATGGAAAAAGACTAATGGGGTATATGCAAATTAAGGCAGGATTGGAAAGCACCTGGCATATAGGAAAGCATCTCGATTGGATATTGGCTGGAGGTAGTAATCTGGCCAATAGTGCAACGTTTTCAGATAGGAAACTCTCGGAGATGTTTAAAGAAAAGCCATATTACCGCCTGGGTACAAATTATTATCTGAGTACCGGCTTGCGATGGAATTTTATTCCACGTAAATAAAGAAGTCCGTATTATCGGGCTGCTTTATTTATCATTAAGTGCTTCATTATAAAAGTCCTTGCAGCTAACAGCTGCAAGGACTTAACCAACTAGAAAATATAATTTGTACTTAGGAAGTCTGAGCTATGTTCTTTCAGAATTTCTTCGAGCAATTGCTTATTGGTATCATTCATTTTAGTAGCTACTAATGAACGGATCGAGAAGGAGCGGAGTGCATCGTGAACAGATAGCGTTCCTTCGGCGCTGTCTTTCCGCCCTGTGAATGGAAATACATCCGGTCCACGCTGGCACTGACAATTGATGTTTACCCTGCTTACCTGGTTGACCAGCGGATCGATCAGCGACGCTACCTCGTTAGGATTGTTGCTGAAGATACTAACCTGTTGTCCGTGTGGCGACTCTATCAGGTAATCAATTGTTTCCTCAATTTCATCGTAAGGAACAATAGGAATTACCGGACCAAATTGCTCTTCCCTGTAAAGCTTCATTTTATTATTTACTGGATATACTACTGCCGGGAATACAAATGACTCGGCTGTAATACCTCCGTTTTCATTTACAACAGCGGCACCATGAGCTTTTGCATCCTCCAATACTTCACGGATATACGCAGGTTTACCTGGTTCGGCTACTGGCGTGAGTTGTACGCCTTTTGTCCATGGCATTCCACATTTCAGTTTGCTGATTGCTTCACTTAATTGCTTATTGAAATCGATTGCAATTGAACGGTGTACAAAAAGGATTTTAATGGCTGTACAACGTTGACCATTATACGATAAAGCACCCAGTATACATTCATTTACGGCTACCTGGATGTCTGCATCTTCCGTTACGATAGCCGCATTTTTAGCATCCAGACTTAATACAGCACGTAAACGGTTTAACTTTGGATGGTGCTTACGCAAATCATTGGCTACTTTGCTGGAACCAATGAATGCCAGTACATTGATTTTCCCTGTGGCCATAATTCCAGGGATTACAGAAGCTCCTCGTCCGTATACGGTGTTTACAACCCCTTTAGGGAACGATTCCATGAAGGCACGCAATAACGGATAGTGAAGTAATGTTCCGTGCTTAGGTGGTTTAAAGAGAATAGTATTTCCCATCAGCAGGGCTGGTATAAGCGTAGTAAAGGTTTCATTCAGCGGATAATTGAACGGCCCCATACAAAGCACAACACCCAATGGAGAACGGCGAATTTGTGCGATAGTACCTTCCCTGATTTCAAAGCGGGAGGAACTACGATCTATTTCCTTAAGCGCATCTATCGTAGCATTTATATATTCAATAGTGCGATCAAATTCCTTGATCGAATCGGCAAACGACTTACCGATTTCCCACATAATCAGCTTTACAATAAGGGTTCTTTGTTCCGTCATTTTACGGGCGAAAACAGAAAGGCAGTTAATACGCTCGTCTAACCGCATAGTTGGCCATTCGCCACGGCCATTGTCATATGCTGTCAGCGCTGCTTCCAGTGCTTCGAATGCTTCTTTTTCTGTACCCAGGGGATAGGTACCTATAAGCTTGCGCTTCAGCCCTTCGGCAGTTGGAATATTGATAGGTGAATATACTTCACTCACCGGTCCATCCCATTGTCTCATTTCCCCGTTTACCAGGTACTCTCTCTGATGAATTTCAGAAATACGGAATTCTTCGGGTATTTCATTTTCTTCAACAAAGAGTTTTTTAAGCTCATCTTGAAAACTCATGTGTTAAAATTTATGTGTACAAAATACACAAATGGGATTTAAAAATGCAATAGAAAGTTTCAATAATTGTGTTATCAGGTAGAAAACTTTATCTAACTTTTTTATTTTCAACGATTAACCTAGTTTTGCTCTATTGTCTTTTTTATAAGAATTAATACAAAAATTATCTATCAATCGTTCCCGAAGGGAAATACGTAACATAAAAAGTACCCGGGGAAACCATTCTTTTAAAATCTTTTTCATGCCTCTAATAAAAGTTTTAATCACTGTAAAAAGTTACCCCAACTTAACCTCGCATTACGACGAGCAACTGAGCATAGCTGGTTTTACCGAAGACGGAACTTTCATCAGAATTTACCCCATCTCATTCTCCAGAAAAGCATACGACGAACAATTCCAGCTTTATGATTGGGTGGAGGTAGACCTGGTTCGTAATACTCAGGATTTCCGGCTCGAAAGCTTCAGTCCTAAATCCCCTGATACGCCGATTAAGAAAATTGGCCATGTAGGAATGAAAGACTATTGGGAAGAAAGAAAAAATATAGTGCTTAAACGCGTTTACCGCAACTTGTCTAACCTCCTGATGGAATCCAAGCATGAAGCATTCTATACATCGCTGGCTGTTTTTAAACCCCAGCGGATTATTGGCTTTGAAATAGAGGAGGAAACCAGGGATTGGAATGAAGAAAAACTGGCGAAGCTTCAGGAAGAAAAGAATCATATGCAAGGTGTGGAGAATCCTGAAAATCCCTTCCAGATAATGAAGAAATTGCCCTACAAATTTTCTTTCAGATTTACGGATGATAAAAACCAGGAGTTGGTGTTACCTATAGAAGATTGGGAACTGGCATCCTTATATTGGAAAGTTTTGAAAAAGCAGAATGAACAAAAGGCAATTATGGAAGTTCGAAAAAAGTATCTCGAATATATTCGCCACTCTGATTTGCATTTCTTCCTGGGATCTACTCAAAATATGCATGCCAGTATAAAGCAACCATTTACTATCGTAGGTTTGTTTCAACCTGCTGTACCACCGAAAGTAATACAGGGAAGTTTATTCTAACTTTATGTAGTATTTTCGTTTATATATACCATGAAAAGAATGTTTAATGACCTTAAGATCGGGATTCCTTTTTTCCTTTTCTGTACAGTATTATTTGCCTGCAATGGCGGCAATAAAAAAAGTAAAAGTGCAACATCCAAAATTCTTGATACCACTAATGCTGCACATCTGAACAAGCCGCAGGATTTACAATTCCTAACCACAGAGGAATACGTAGCAGGTATCGTGAGCAGACGACAGGCTATTGAAAAACAATTGCCGGGAATAAATCAGGAAACTGCTGCCCAACTTTACCATGTCTTTTCGCAATATGTAGATACTGCATTGATAGGCATGTCTAATAATGAGGGAGTGTGGCTCGATAAATATGTGAACTATTATTCAGAGAAAACACATTCAATCAATCCACCGGCTAATGTGGAGCAACGAATCAAGCTTTTAGCTACTGCTGGCATAGAGCCATGGGGTATCGGTGAAGGATATACGATATTGCGTTTGGTTCCGACATTTTATACCGACCTGTTTAAATCTTCCCTGCCTCCTGATTACAAAGCATATTTGCAATTAGTAGCAGATGAAGATACTGTTCTATTTAGTGCTGATGCCGGTATAATGATTTCTGTGAATCTCGTAGGAAAAAGAGTTTTGAACTGGGAGAAATATCTGGATGCCTATCCTACCAGCATTTTTGCACCCGAAGCATTGGTACTGTATGAGCGTTATTGCTACGGCTACCTGTTTGGAGAAGAAAATACTCCCACTTTTGATGAACACGAAAAATTGAGTTCTATTCTACCCGAAAATAAAACAGAATATATTTCCTTCGTCAGACAATATGAGAATACCAAAACTGGTAAAATCGTAAAAACCTTTCTCGATAACCTAACTACTGCCAGGTCGGTACTGGATTTACAGGGTATTATAGCACCTCTTATTAAGCAACGAAATATCAATGAGTTCGAGATATTACCTAAACAATCCGATTTTCTGGAAGCTCAAATTGCAGGACTAACAAAACCTGTTTATGATACTTTGCCAATTGAAATTCATATGAGTGGTGGTCCGTCTGTGGAGCTGACCAGAACAACCGACTCTATTATATATTTCAAACAGAATAATAATATCTACTGCCTTGCAATGTTCACAAACACTGCAAAAGGAGCTGGAGCCCCTGTTTCAGGTTGGGTGGATGTATGGGCTTTCAAAAAAGCAGATGATCGTTGGCAAACAATTTCTTATTTAATAGAAGCTGGAGGAGGGGGGATGTATGGAAGTTCCGGCTATTTCAATAATCTAATTAAGGTTGGTGATAAATTAACCGGTGTTGTCATTGGCGGAGCAATTACTCATATGGGAAGCAATGCTTCCTGGGATGATCTGATTGTTCTTAAAGATGATAAACTGATGAAGGTGCTGCATCTTGTTACCCAAAGCTCCTACGAAGGCGCTACTGGCATGCAGAAATGCAATGAAAACAGATGGCTGTTAGAACATTCAGGAAAGGAATTCTATGATCTGATTATAGTATCAGGAAGTTGTATCAATGGTTTTCTACCAATAAATAAAATAACTATTCCGTATAAGGATGGTAGTTATAAAGTACCTGACAAGTACGAGTATACCGGAATTTAAAAAAAGAATGGAATAGGTCCTTAAAGCCTATTCCATTCTTTTTTATCTAATTACTTTTTTTAATCGTTACTCTTTTTCATTACAGTATAGTAAAGTCCAAATACACTCACTCCAATAAAAGCAAAATAACCAACTGCTAATAATTTAGATAACTTCGGATTTAAAGTACTGCTTACCAGAGAAATGATGTTATCAACCCTTGTATCAACGCTATGTACCCAGTAATAGAAGCCACCTGCCATCACTATAGCCAGCAAGAATTCGTTTAGCATTGGCCGTTGTCCGCTCATTCTTTTGAATGTATTAAATGCAGCCAACACAGGAATAAGATAGAATACATACACTAATTTAAGCCACAGCGCATCCAGATCTTTCATAAAGAAGCCTGCATATTTGCCTCCATCATTTAATCGCAGAGGGAATGTCCATCCTGTAGCCTCAGTACTAAGCCCTGCAAGATTTAAAGTGCTGTTTAGGGATGCATTAAAGCCACTAATGGAAAGCCATGGTAGAAAATAACAACCAATTAATGCCAGGGATAGGATTACAGTAGGAATTCTAGAATTCATTCGGTCAGGGATTTTTAAATTATCATAGCAAATATATTATATTTTAAGATGTATAATTTATTAGTTGCTTGTCTTCTTATCAAGTGTGGTATAGGGGGTTGATTATAGAATTTCAGAATTGCTAATCGATATATCTTTATTCATTAATTAGTATAAATAATGAATAGCCTTTTTTTGAAAAATATCGGTCAGTTATGTTATTTTAGCATAACGGCTCTTGTTTTATAAATACCTACATAAAATGAAAGAAACCTATTCAATATTCTGGAAAGGTAATGTGGTTGGGGAAGCTACCAATCTAATGTTTGATATGTGGTACGGACATAGCAAATTTTCTATAAATGATAGTAGTGAGGCCAAAGAATTTGTGCAATTAGTTTCTGCTCTTGAAGTTAAAGCCGCTTTCAAAAGCCCATGGACCGGAATAATTTGTACTCTGATTCAAAATGAAAACAAGACTAATAAAATTGATATATTAGCTCTTGGGATGGATGAATCAAACTTATTTATGAGAATGGCATTTTCAACTCGATAAGCTGTTTATCAAATTGTTGCCCTTTCTATTAATTCATTGAAATGCTTTTCAAGTAGTTTTCCTCCTTAGAACTTAATTGATAAGTAGTTATTTCTCCAGCAGATTCGTATTTAATTCCTTGTGATGATTGCCGGTTGTGAATCGGAAATCAGTCTATGTATTTCAATCATATCTGCTCGGAAGCTAAAACTTATTTAGATTGAGTTATGAGTATTCTCATTTTATTGAGCATTTGCAACCAGCTTGGATATGCACCTGTTTTTTGTGCCAGTGCCTGAGCAACTGTTTGTCTTAATTGCAGTTTGGTTTTACCATTTTCTTCTGTGAGTGTAACAGTAACCAGCGTTTCGCCAGGCCAATCTGGGTCCATGCCAATAGTAGCCGGATCTATCGGGTTACCATTTTCATCTGCATTTAATAACGTAAATACAATTCTGCTATAAGGTGTTACTTCCTTGTATTCGCCAATGCACCAGCAATCGCCGAATTGTGGGTTTGTTATGCAGGTGTGGAATTTTCCGCCGGTTTTAATATTCATTGTTTTAATATGAAAGGTGCAACCTTCCGGGGCATACCATTGCATTAATTTATCCGGATCTGTCCATGCCTTAAATACTCTCTCAATGCCCGCGTTAAAGGTCTCTTCAATAAATACTTCGGAGGTGGTAGTTCTGTTTTCCATCGCAATTATTATTTACTTGTTTTTTCGCTTGGTTGTCTGGGTTCTGCTTTGTAGTTCTTCCTGCTCAACAAAACTTTTGAGCGCTTTCAATCTGCTTGTCCAGAGCTTATGATATTGCTCTACCCACTCATGCACTTCGTTGAGCTTTTCGAGTCTGGCTTCACAATAACGTTCCCTGCCTTGTTGTTTTATATTCAACAATCCACATTCTGAAAGGATTTTAAGATGCAGGGATATGGCCTGTCTGCTCACCTCAAATTGCTCCGCTATTGCATTTACATTAACAGGCTGTTGAGCTATCATTCCTATTATTGCCCGCCTCGTTGGGTCGGCTATCGCCTGAAATACATCTCGTCTTGCTTCCATAATATGCAATCATTTGCTTGCAAATATATGTGCAAGTATTTGCTTGCGCAAATTTATTTTTCTTTTCAGTATCTTTCGACCAAGAATTATAAGTCCTATGACCACAGAAGATATTATTATAAAGCTTTCCCAATTTGTACCTTTCGATGCAATGGATCCGGAATTCGACAATGAGTCTTATTTCTATGAAATGACGGATGATCTTAAATCAAATGAAGACGGAGCAAAAGCGATAGAACCAATTTTTCGCTTATTGGAGAAATATCCACAGGTCGATTTTGGATCGCCAGGCCCATTAGTGCATACACTGGAAACATTTAGAGGGAAGTATGAAAAACAGCTGTTTGAATCTTTGACCCGCAGACCCACAATGCTAACCAGCTGGATGTTGAATAGAATTATTAATGCAGAAGAGAACGATGAGAGAAGAGAAGAATTGATTAATATTTTGAAATCACTCCTCCATAACCCCATTATTGATGACGAAACCAGGAAAGCTATTCAAAGGTTTGTAGATTTTCAGACTCAGGATTTATAGATATGCGCATACAAGGATAGGTTATAATTACTATTCGAAACTAAAGAACTGACATTTTTACCATCTTAATATTACTATGCATCATCAGGGGATAAATGCCATTATTACCCTGAGAAAAACTGAGACTTATTATCAATCTATTTCTTTCTGAACAACCCTAAGATTTTCATTGTTATTGAACTACTCTTTACTACTAAGGATAGCAAGGTCTGAAAAGATTAATTCTATAATACCATAAAAATCAAGTACAATGGGAAAAATTACAGTAAAAGACGGAACAGAGATTTTTTATAAAGATTGGGGTAGCGGACAGCCGATAGTCTTTCATCATGGCTGGCCTTTAAGTAGCGATGATTGGGATACACAGATGATGTTCTTTCTACAGCAAGGTTACAGAGTTATAGCGCACGACAGAAGAGGACATGGAAGGTCTACACAGTCGGCCTCCGGACATGACATGGATACCTACGCCGCAGATGTTGCTGAGCTTACCAAAGTATTAGATTTAAAGGATGCAATACATATCGGTCATTCTACCGGTGGTGGCGAAGTGATTCGTTATGCCGCAAAATATGGAAAAGGCCGTGTGGCTAAAGCTGTATTGTTGAGTGCTGTTCCTCCTTGCATGGTACAATCTGCTAATAACCCGGATGGGGTACCAATGTCGGTCTTTGATGAAATCAGACTAAATACTGCTACCCACAGATCCCAATACTTTAAGGATTTCCCCATGCCGTTTTATGGATATAACCGCCCTGGTGCCAAAATATCCCAGGGAGTAATAGATAATTGGTGGCGTCAGGGTATGACAGGCGCAATTAATGCCCACTATGAATGTATTAAAGCTTTTTCGGAAACTGATTTTACTGAGGATCTGAAAAGTGTAGATATTCCGGTTTTGGTTATGCATGGAGAAGATGATCAGATCGTTCCTTTTGCAATTTCAGCTGCTAAGTCGATAAAGCTTCTGAAAAACGGAACTCTGAAAGCTTACCCAGGTTTTCCGCATGGGATGCCAACCACTGAAGCGGAAACAATTAATAAAGACCTACTGGCATTTATTAAATCGTAAATAGAAGTACTTTTAATATTCAATTTTTTGGAAAAGGCAGGACTAAGTAGTCCTGCCTTTTTTAGTGTATACCCATTGTATAGCTTTTGATTTTTCTAAGGTTTTTCGACTTCCCGTAAATATTTTCAAATTCCCTTCACCCTTTTTAATAACTCCATTGCCTGAATTGATAGAGGCCCTTAAAGCTCTATGCAATAATTGTTTTTATATGAAAATGATCGAAAGAAATAAATGGTTATTACTGACAGGTGCTGTTTTGACTGGAAATATAGCCTATGCTCAGGTTCCAACAGATGCGGCAGCTATACCAGCTTTTCGCAGCGGCACTATTACTTCAGTAATGGCAAAGATTAAGAAAGGCCATTTTGATCCTAAGCCGCTGGATGATGCATATGCTACTACAGTTTGGAAGCAATATCTTCAGTCATTAGACCAGAATGGTTATATTTTTCTGCAGGAAGACCTGGACCAACTGGCAACATATAAACAAAAGATTGATGATGAACTGAAGGTGGGAAGTACCGCATTTTTTGATGCTACAATGAAGATTTATTTTCAAAGATTGCATGAAATAAATGAATTATATCCAAAGTTATTAGCACAACCATTTGACTATGATAAGCAGGAATCCATTCTTGTTACCTCAAAGGAATTAAGAGTTTCTGCCAATAAGGAAGAGCGTACGAATAACCTCCGAAAAAGGCTGAAATACCTTACGCTAAATAATTACCAGGAATCTATCATTGCCAGTGGTGATACTACAAAGCTAAGCGGAGCAATAGATGTTGCAAGAGAGCAGAAATCAAGAGATAAAATCAAAAAGCAATTTGAAGTTTATTTCAAAAAGATGTTTGGTGAGAACATGCCGAATGAGCTCTTCAACCAATATGTAGCATTTGCATTACTGGAAATTGACCCACATACTTCTTTCTCCGGACCTAAAGATAAATCGTTTGAGGAAGCTATTACAAAACGCTACTACGGATTGGGAATGGAGCTGGGAGTAAAAGACCTGGACTTTTTTGTTAAGAGATTAATGCCAGGCGGATCGGCCTTTCGTAGCGGACTGGTAAAAGAAAATGATAATATCCTATCCATTTCAAATAGTGCCGGTGAAATGATGAGTTTAACCGGTTTGGAAGCTACAGAAGTAGCTGCTATGATTCGTGGTGATAAAGGCACTGAAATTAAACTAACCCTCCAGACTCCGGGAGAAAAAGCGAGAGAAGTTAAAATTACCCGTGATGAGGTGAAGGATATAGATTCAAAATCTAAAAGTGCTGTAATCGAAAAAGACGGAAAGAAATTCGGCTATATCTATCTTCCGTTGTTCTATACCGATCCGGGAAATCAGTTGGGCGGATGTGCTGCAGATATATACTCAGAAGTGGAAAAACTCAAACAGAATGAAGTAGAAGGAATCGTAATGGACCTTCGCGGAAATGGGGGTGGTTCTCTGGATGAGGTAGTGAAGATGACCGGAGCCTTTATGAATGAAGGGCCTGTATCCTGGTTAAAGGATAGAGAAAGAATCAACCGATATGGAACTAATTTTAAATCAGAACCATATGAAGGACCACTAACGGTATTAACAGATGAAAGCAGCGCCTCTGCTTCCGAAATATTTACTGCTGTAATGCAGGACAGAGGTCGCGCAATTATCCTGGGAGCTAATTCCACCTTCGGAAAAGGAACTGCTCAGATACCGGTTAACGTAGGTAAAATGGGAGATCCGGATAAAGGTATAGCTGATATTAGCTTCGGTACAATTAGATTAACTACACAGAAATTCTACCGTGTGAATGGTTCTTCCACGCAATTAAAAGGAGTGACGCCGGACATTAAATTACAGGACCGGATGAATTTTCAGGCTATTATGGAGAAAGACTATCCTTCCGCCATGCAATGTGATTCAGTTGTATTACAACCATATGAGCATCTGAAATTCCCTTTTGATTATAATCAGGTAATCGTAAAGGCTAAACAAAGAGTACAGAACAACACTGCTTATGCTAAGGTGGAAGACTATACGAAGAAACTGAAAGCATTATCGGAAGAACCTACACCGTTGGATTTGGCATCCTATCGCAAGAACTACAAACTGACAGATGGCTACAAAAAAGGTATTCAGCAAGCGAAAGACTTACCAACTGCTCAGTTCCTGAAAGTGACTGCTGCCACCTTCAGAAATGTAAATCCATCAACAGTAAAAGATCCGGTTTCAGAGATTCCTTCCTATAAAGATTTCCTGGAAAGAGTTAAGAAAGATATATACATCAATGAATCTATCTCCGTATTGGAAGATATGATCAATGGTACAAAGCATTAGTAAAGTTAAGTATATCAACCTTCAAGAAATTTAGGCAATCGCCTGAATCAATCAAAATGTAAAGCATATGACGAAAAAATTATTGACACTATTAATCGGAATGGGTAGCTTAACTGCTTTTGCACAGGATGCTGCAAAAAACGCTGCTGCTGTTCAAAAAGTTGTAATTACCGGTAAGTTAGATACAGCTCCTAATGATTCGCTTTTAACCGTTTATGAACCATATACAGGTGAATGGGATACCACCAGAATTAAGAATCACCAGTTTAAAGTTACCAGGTTATTACCAAAAGGAGGAAGTGTACATATCCTGATGATAGGTACCGCCGGAAAGGAAGAAAATGCTACTATTTTGTACCTGGAAGATGGTAAAGTGGATATAAGAGGCAAAGGTCCTGCTTTTAAAGATGCAAAATATACTGGAAGTCCATGGGTAAAAGACTGGGTAGAAGTATTCAATATGGTGGGCCCGGAAAACCCTGAAATGAAGAAGTTTAAAGAGCTCGAAGCAATGTATATTAAAGCCTCACAAATTGGAGACGAGGATAAGGCTGATGAATATAACAAACAAGGTGCTGTTATTGAGAAAAAACTGACTGACGGTTACAAGAAATGGATTGCTGATCACAGTAACTCAGGAGTAACCGGTTATTTACTCACCTGCTATATTAAAGGCCATAAAGAACAGGATTCAATTTATGCAACCCTGGGAGAACATGCTAAGGCAAGCAGAATTTTGCAACGCTTTGCAAATCCTGGTAAAGTAGATCCGTCTCCTGTATCTTTTAACATGGGAGAAGGAGGGGAAGCTAATGCTGGAAATCCTAAGGATATCAAGGTTGGTGAAGTTGCTCCGGATTTCAGCGCGCCTGATGTTAATGGTAAAATGGTTTCCCTGGCAGATTTCAAGGGAAAATATGTATTCATCGATTTCTGGGCCAGCTGGTGCGGTCCTTGCAAACCACAGATTCCATTCCTGAAAGCAGCTTACGATAAATACAAAGGCGACAACTTCGTAATGATGGCTGTTTCCCTGGATTCTAAGCGTGAAGCATGGACAAAAGCAATCGAAAAACACGAATTGCCTTGGTTAAACCTCTCTAACCTGAAAGGTTGGGGCGAACCGGCTGCCGGCGTTTATGGCATTACCTTCGTTCCTGCAAACATTTTGATCGGACCTGATGGAAAAGTGCTTGCAAAGAATTTGTATGACGAGAACCTTGAGAAAAAACTGGCTGAGCTGATTAAACCTGGCGTTGCCTCAAAATAGTACCTGAAAATCATTTTAAATGAAATCTCTTATTAGGTTAATAGTTTTGCTGTTGCTGCCTGCATTTAGCTTTGCGGAAGAAGGATTTGTGATTAAAGGTAAAGTTACGGGCATTGTCAGTGGTTCTGTTTCTGTAATTATTATAAACCGCGAAGATTCTCAGCAGGAGTTTCCAAAAGTTCGTATTGAGAATGGGGAATTTACCTATACTGGAAAAATAGACCATCCACAACTGGTAAATCTGAAAATCAGTACTAAAATATTCCCTGTATTTTTAGAAAATGCCAGCTATACCATTAATTCAGATTTTGAATCATTATCTGGAGAAAAATTGGTTGGGGGGAAAATTAATGGTGAGTATAACGCTTTCATAAAGAGTGGTAAGCCTCACATGGAATTCCTGAAAGCTAATCCCACTATGGGAGTTGCTCCATGGCTGGGTATTATGGTGGCAGATACTTACGACCACACGAAAGAAGCATATTCAGTGCTTTCTGCTGAAGGTAAGAATTCATTTTTCGGTCAAAAGCTTAAAGCAAACCTGGATCTCTATGATAAAAGCGGACCTGGAAAACCAATGCAAGACTTTAAAATGAGCGATCCTTCAGGGAAAGCTGTTTCAATTAAAGATTTTGCCGGTAAAGTTATAGTGCTCGACTTCTGGGCTTCCTGGTGCGCTCCGTGCATCGGTTATATTCCAAAAATGCGTGAGCATTATAATAAGTACAAAGATCAGGGAGTAGTTTTTCTTAGTGTTTCGGTAGATGACAGCCCTGAGAAATGGAAAAAAGCAATGGATGAACAAAAGATGGAATGGAATCAGGTATTGGCTGCGGGAGCTTTTTCTCCTACAGAAGGCATACGCCCGATTTTCAATATCAAAAGTATTCCTTACCTGATCGTAGTTGATCAGCAAGGTAAGATTGCTGCTCCATTGGATGCCTATCATAAAGATGAAGTAGCATCGGTAATCGAAAAGCTTATTCATAAATAGCATAAGATAACCTTAACCGGTATAGAGGCTATTCCAGAATTTTCTGGAATAGCCTCTTTTTTGTTTAAATAAATATCTGGGAATTTATCTATTGGTTATCAGATAAATAAGATTGATGCTTTTTAAGCAATATCCCCGGGAAGGGCTTATAATTGGATTTTAATACGTATTAAATAATAAATGTATTATCTTCCGATCATCCTAGCCAATGATACCACTATCCTGTTACATGAATTTTTGAAATAGCCTGGTAACATAGTTGACTTTAGAGTAAATCGACCCCGTTTTAATGTTACCCGACTATCTGATAACTATAAACTTAACGTATGTACGTAGTAAGAGTTGAGCCCGAAGCGTCTGCGTTTCTTTATAATGCAGCAGCTGGCGATTTTATTATCAAATCAGAGTTGAAATTTGTTTTTCGGCCTGATTCTCATGCTTTTGTATTACGTCAGGACCCCTTTGGTGAACCAATTTATGTAGCCATTAATCATTTAAAGGTAGACCCAGACTATCATCAGATGAGGTTCGAGACGGTGGGCATGAAACAGAAAACACAATACCAGTTAATTGCTTCACAGAAGTGTGATCAATCTTTTATTCGGATTATTGAAGCTGTTGGGAGAGAAGGTTTTGAATTTAAAGATACAGATGTCGACAAAATCAATATTATTTTCGAAAAGGGAAAAGTAGTGCGTATCAACTGTTATAAAAGAATTGAATTTCAGTTAACAGATACGCTTGGAATAACCAGGGAAGGCGAAAACCTTATTCTTGCGCAACAGCAACCCTTTTCCCGTAAAATTATTACACGGTTAGAAATTAAAAATAACCAGATTATTTGTACTACTCAGGAAACAACCAAGGTGTATGAATTAAATGTACAACCAAGAATAATTCAGTGGTTGGCAGAACTTCTTAATTAAGATATTATTGAATTGCATAAACCAGGTATAGAAATACCTGGTTTTCATTATGCTTTTAATTGCTACGATTGTAATCTTTAGATCTGTTTTTAGATCTGATAATTTTAATATCTGACTCCCGAAAGTAAATAGGGTTGTATTTTAACCCACTGATAATTAATATCTTAAATGGCTTGCAGCCATATATTGATTCTAGTACAAAACTAGGAGTATCTCAAGAGTCAGTCAAGCGTATTAATACGTACTCTTAGATAAATTTGTGTTACGTATATATACGCATCAGTTTTTATCTGTTACAATCTGCCGTCCATGTTTTTTTATCTCTCGTGAATCCGATTACCAGTTTATCTTTGTTGATGGTTATCAGACCAGTACCTGAAGAACCGATGCTAATCATAGTATTATCATCCTTTTTCTCAAACTCAACTCCTGTCAGGTCGGGGATTCCATCAGAAAACCTGAAATCATAGCGGGTACCAATTTTGGTAACAAATACACTACCATTATCCTGACTTATATTTTTTTCTGCATCCAGATATCCAATTTTTCCTTTGAATGTGCCGGCAAAAATATCTGTATCTGCAGGGTCTTTGTCTTTACTACAGGCTACAAACAATACAGTGGCTAACAATACAGCTCCAATAATACTTAAGATGGATTTCATAAAGATATTTTTTGGTTATCCTCCTAAAAATGCAATTAGTATACCAGTGCCACGATACAGGCTAAACGAAAATCTGTAAAACATATACTGGCAGAGCCTTTAGGTAGAACAGTATCATGGAGGTTTATTCAATTTCAGGTGGGTTAACGTTTACCCATATTGGGTAATATTGCTTCATATAGGCGGAAGGGTAGTTTTTAGTGTTCCCCTTTTAAATGCTAGTTAAATACCAGAAAAAAAATATTTTGTGCAACCGAATAGTTGCTTATATTTGCAACTGAACGGTTGCGTGATTCATGATATTAAAAATGGGTCAGCCTGGTTCCTGTACCGGAAAATTTGTTAATCAACTTACTGGCATGAAAATGAAGCATATTAATAAGTGGTTGGTAAAAATGAAGAAAATTTGGGTGAAAAAGTTTAAACAATTAGATCAAATACTGTTAACTATAAAAAACAAAAAAGATGAAAAATAATCTGATTTTTGATTTTTCTGTAGATAAGGAAAATAAAAGAATTGTCGTGAAAAGAGAATTTGCAGCCGGGCTAAATTTAGTTTGGGATGCTTACACAAAAAGTGATATCTTAGATCAATGGTGGGGGCCAAAACCATGGAAAGCAAGGACTAAAGAACTGGACCTCAGGCCCGGTGGCCATTGGATCTACGCAATGGTAGGCCCAAATGGCGAAGAACATTGGTCAACCAATCTATTTAAGACCGTGAATGTGCATAAAAACTTTACCAGGATAGACTCATTTTCGGATGCAAACGGCAATTTAATTAAAGATCTTCCGCAATCTCAGTGGGAAGTCAATTTCTCCAGTATTAATGAAAATACCCTTGTCGAATGCCATATTATTTTCGAGGAGCTGGCACAATTGGAAACCTTAGTTAAAATGGGTTTCAAAGAAGGATTCTCTCAGGGCATGAAACAACTCGACGAATTATTACCATCATTAAAGTAGGCGATGATTTTTTGACTATAACAACTTCTATGAAAAAGAAAATTCTATTTATTGTAAGCCTGTTATTTGGCCTGGTGTTTATTAATTCCGGACTAAATAAATTCTTCCACTACATGCCTCCTCCCAAGGATCTGCCGGAAGGATTAATTAAATTAATGACGGGTTTTTCTCAGGCTACCTGGCTAATTCCACTTATTGGAACAGCAGAGATTGTGGGAGGTGCATTATTTATCTCCAACAGATTCAGGGCACTGGCTGCTTTAATCCTTTTCCCGGTTTTAGTTGGTATTCTACTGACCCATATTACTGCCGCACCTTCAGGGTTACCACTTGCCCTGATTCTCTGGGCAATTGAAATCTGGGTAATTATTGAGAACAAACAGAAATTTCTTCCCCTGGTTAGATAGGGTACTTAAGCGGAGTTTTTTACTAATTTTTTGTGCCTTAGTAAAAAACTTCGCTTCTTTGCATAAAACGTAAGAAGAATGGATTTTGGCGCTAACTGGCAACAATATGAAAAACTTACCCTCTCAATACCCGGTTATCATCCAATAACAGATACCGTTTTATCTGGTATTCCCGGTGATTCCACCCTTAGAATTGGCACTTCCGGCTGGAGCAGGAAAGAATATGCCGGTACTTTATATACCCCGGGAACTAAAGAAGATAACTGGCTAAATGAATATAGCCGGTTGTTTAACTGCGTTGAACTTAATGCTACTCATTATAAAATTTACAGTGCGGATGCTATCCGTAAATGGACAAATAAAACAAAATCAAGGGATTTTAAATTCTGTCCGAAGGTGCCACAAGTAATCAGCCACCATAGCACCTTACTGAATGCTGCAACAGAAACATTTGCCTTTATAGAAGGAATCAGGGCGTTTGAAGACCAGTTGGGGCCTGTATTTTTGCAACTGAGCGAATACTTTTCTCCTGTTCGCAAGCGTAATCTTTACAAATATCTTGAAACACTTCCACAGGATATCACCTTCTTCGTAGAAGTGCGCCATCCCGATTGGTTTAATGATCCGGCTGAGCAGGAAGAGCTTTTTGCTACGCTGAAGCACCTGAATATGGGAGCGGTAATTACTGATACTCCTGGCCGCCGCGATTGCCTCCATATGGCTCTTACTATCCCTAAATTATTCCTGAGGTTTGTTACCCAAGGCGGGCACCCACTGGATGTTCAGAGGTTTGAAGATTGGAAAATCAAAATTGCAGATCTCAAAGCTAAAGGTATAGAGGATATATACTTCTTCCTCCACGTGCACGATGGAAAATTTGAAGCCGATTTCTACAAAACAGTTCAAACCGGCTTCGGCTTATCCATACAACAGGAGTCTCAATTATCTTTATTCTGAGTTCAATTCAGTTCAATAGTTCTGCTAATTCCTATTTTCTCCAGGAAAGACTCATCATGCGATATAACCAGGAGCGTGCCTTTATATTCACTAATGGCAGCAATTAATATTTCAATATTTTGAATATCAAGATTGTTTGTGGGCTCATCAAGAACAATTATATCCAATGCAGTATTGCTAACGGTCAGACTACACAGCATCAGTCTCATTTTTTCGCCCCCACTTAATGCACTGCAAGGCTTATTCCAGTCTTCCGGCCCAAATAAAAACCTGTTAAGTCTTATTTTAATTTCGTGTTCCTGCAAGGCGCCGCTATTAAACTGTTCAATTTGTTCAAATACCGTAAGCTCATTATTAATTAATGAATAATCCTGATCTATGTATATCGAATGGGATGCAGCACTGGAGAGTTTACCGAAAGATGGTTTAAGTTCGCCCAGCAGTAATTTAATCAACGTAGTTTTGCCACTTCCGTTATTTCCCTTGATAGCGATCCTTTCACCGCTTAAAATCTGAAAACTCAGCGGTGTATTCCAAAGTTGCTTATCACTATATTTAAAGTTAATTTCTTCAGCGGTGATCAATATTTTTCCTTTATGCAAAGAGGAATTATCGAACGCGATTTTCATTTTATCGAGATCCGGAAGTTCTTTTCTCAGCTGATTCAGCTCAGTAGACAGATTATCTATTTTATCTGCATGCATTCCTTTTACCCTTGCCGTACTTTTTTCTGCATTGTTCTGAAACGTTTTCATGGAAATAGTAGGCAGCCCGGCTTTTTCCTGTTTCTTTTTTCCTCTGGCATCAAGTTTTTGCTGTCGTTCTATTGTTTCTCTTTCTGTTTCCTTAGCTTTTCTCAGCGCTTTTTCCATGCTTCTGATATCATGCTGTAATGCCTCCTGTTCTAAGCCTCGCTGTGAAATATAAAAGTTATAGTTTCCTCCATAAGTGGTGATACCTTTTTTACTTAGTTCATGCATGGTGTTGAGCAGGTTTAGTAACCGGATATCATGACTTACAACTACCAGGGTTTCTCTGGCTGTGCTGATATAATCATAGAGTTGCTGTCTGCTTTTCACATCGAGGTGATTACTGGGTTCATCCAGCAGCACTATATCTGGCTGGTGAATGAATATACCTGCCAGGAAGACTTTAGTTTTCTGGCCTCCGCTGAGAGCATCCATTTTTTGATTCAGATCTAAGCCCTGAAGTTGCCAGTAGGAGAGAGCTTCCTGGCATCGTTCCTCGATGGTCCAGTCGTCTTCCAGGGTTATAAGATCTTCATCGCAGAATTCTCCGGCCAGTATGGCCTTCAGAGCATTGAGTTTTTTGTCTGTTCCCAATGCCTGGGCAATGGTATACCCCGTATACTGACCGTAGTGTTGAGGCACGAAATATATAACACCTTCACGCTTAATAATTCCCTGAGAAACGGGTAGCTGACCTGCTATTATTTTTAGCAGGGTAGATTTGCCTGCTCCATTATTACCAATAATAGCAGCTTTATCATACTTATTGATGATAAGATTAATATCTGAAAATAGTAAGTCTTTATTGGGATGCGTATAGGCTACGCCTTGAAGAATAAGCATAATTTCTTTCTTAAAAAGATGAAGAATACTGGCCTTGATAAGGCTATCTATTTTTCCTGAAAGAAATTATATCTCACATTGGTGTAGAAATGGTTTTGTTAGAGTGCAAAAGTAGGGAAAAAAAATTATAGTCAGATTTTTTATGTAAAATTGCAATAATATATTGTTTACCCAATATTGTAGCCGACGTTTAATCTGAATTATTCCTTGAGTTTATTGTGTCTATATTTTTTAGAGAATCGCATTTCTCAATACACATTTTTGAACCCTCTGAGTTTTTAATTATTAAAAAGTTGTCTAGATGTCAAACATTAATTTAAATCCCTTACATAAATGAAAAAAATTCTCTTAGGATGGATGTTGATATTATCCTCCATCTTCGTTAGTGCGCAAGCTCGTTACAATGTTTTAGCCGTAAAAATCGATTCCCTTACTGTAAATGGAACAAAGATTAAAACCAATTTACCTTTTCAGACTGCGGTTCAAATGCCAACTATTATATTAGAAGGGTATTCCTATAATAAAAAGGCAACAATCGGACTTACTCTTAGCTATTATATATGGGACAACGCTATTTATAATGCATCTATAAGTTCTTTTGGTTCATATACTCCACCGGTTTATATGGCAAATGAGGGAGGGAAAGTTGTTATCTTTATTGATGATAAAAATTATTTTCAGCGATTTAATATAAGAACCTATTCTGTAGGAGGAACTGCTGATACAGATGCAAACTTTACTGGCTGGACAGTGGCTGATGAAAAAATTCATGATACCATTCCAGCCCAAAGAAAATACCTGATCGGCTATACGAATCGGTTTGCAGGAAATGTACTCGCAAGTGGAAATGTAGCAATTGGTACAGATACTCCACGGGCAGCTCTGACGGTAAATGGAGAAATTTATGCCAAGAGAGTTAAAGTAACTGCTACCGGGTGGCCAGATCATGTATTTGGTCAGGATTATGAATTGCGTCCTTTGGAAAAAGTGCAGGAGTTCATAAAACAACATGGGCATTTACCAGATATTCCTTCTGCAAAAGAAGTAGAAAAAGAAGGACAGGATGTGGGTGAAATAAATAAGAAGCTTCTGCAAAAAATAGAGGAGCTCACACTATATCTCCTTGAAATGAAGCAGGAAAATGAGAAGATGAAAAATAGGATTAGCGTCCTGGAAAAACAAAAATAGTAATTTCAGGCAAGGATATAGTACGAACAGCTGAGGCAGAGTTATCTTCCTTGTACTTGCTTGAACCTCATTATTTTTATCCTACTTTTGAAAATTAAATTTATTTTATGAGAATTACTTTCATAGGATTGTTACTCTTCTCAACGCTATTTGCAAAAGCACAGGATTACCCGGAACCCAGCAAGGAAAGTGTTGAATATACTGAGCAAAGAAGTAAAATAACAACCCCTCCTTATGGCCTTGCTAAAGTAAAGGCAATGATTGCTAAAGTGAAAGCTGATGATAATGATAATATGAAGCTTTCAAATAAGGATTATAATAGTCTTTCTCTCCGTGAGAAATTTACCTATAACATGATTCATGCTGAAGAGTATTCACAGAATTGTGATGTGCCTACTCCTGTGGCAGAAGCGCAAAAACAGATATTCGGGCAGGTGCCGAGTTCATTCAATGAATATACATGGAGCGACAGACAACTGAATTTCTTTAAGGATAATAAAGATTCTGTTATTGCAATTATAAAAGAATCTGTGAATCGTAGTAAAAGGGTAGGTGTAAATTACAAAGAGGTTATTGTATTAATGAATGCAACCGAAATGATTCCATTTTTGGAAGAAGTTTATCAGCGCGATAAAAAGGATCATGATATTCTGACTGTTTTTTTATTATTGATGAAAAATAATAATTATCAACCTTTTCTGACAGCCAGCTCATACCCTAAGTTGTATGGAGAGAATGTAGATTATTATAGTAGTCACATCGCTTATAATTCGGCTAATGAGCAACTAATACTGCAACGGGTAAACGATTTTTATAAGAACCGTAAATGAGTGGCAGGCTCCTATATTTATTACTATTGCTGAGCATTGGAAATAACCTGATTGCTCAGACCCAGCAAATGATAACTGTGCCGGAGGGCACATATACGGTGGGGGATAAGCATTCTATTGTAAATCCATTCAGAAAAGTTCATTTACCTGCTTTTGAAATAGCAGTAACGGAAGTGACTAACCGGCAATTCTCGGCTTTCGTTGCTGCTACGGGTTATATTACTGATGCAGAAAAAAGGCATAGTTCTATGGTATTTGAACCTGGGTTAGAAGAGTTTAGATGGATCAATGATTCTACTGCCAGCTGGCGTTTTCCTAACGGAGTATCACGTGGTGGTATAAACGATAAAATGGATCATCCGGTTACCGCCATCAGCTACTCAGATGTTACAGCTTACTGCCAATGGGCCGGTTATCGTTTACCAACATTAGACGAATGGGAAGTAGCTTCCCGTGCAAATGCAACAACAAGATATTGGTGGGGCAATAACAGAGATCTAATAGGTGAGTATGCTAACATCTGGCATGGACGGGATCACCTGCAGGCCGATAGCTCTGACGGTTATATGTATACAGCACCGGTTGCCAGTTTTAAGCCAAATCCATGGGGGCTATACGATATGTACGGAAATGTATTCGAATTTTGCAGTGGCCATACCAAACATGATAAGCCCGGAAGTACAATGATTCATGCACGGGGCGGAAGCTGGTGGTGTAGTAAAAATTCCTGTAACTTTTTTAATTCTGTAGATATTGGAGGCCAGAACCTGCATGCTTCATTCAGCAACCAGGGATTTCGGGTAGCACGATAAAAAAAAGGATGCATCAAAAGTAGTCTGAATGGCGGTTCCCGAATCAAATCAGGTAAAACTACTTCTGATACATCCCATTCTGATTATATTAGCGCCTCGTCAATTCTTCAGCGATACCCCCATCTTCCTTTACCAAAAGTTTCTTCACATTAGATTGAGTGACGAACTCAAAATTCAGATTCCTTTCTTTCATGAAAAATTCGGATGCAGTTGCCGGATAAATATCTGAGCGTTTACCATTGTTATTGAGAACTAAATGATCGGTAGCCACAGTGATCTCAATTTCAGATTGTGGCCCTTTATATTTACCAGCAAATGCTTTCAGTGCAGCATTGCTCAGTGTAATTGCTTTCCTGCTTTTATTGGCGGCATGATGATCATAGCTTAGTACTCTGCTCATCTTCCAGGAACCGTCTTTCAATAACCAAAGATGTGTGAAACTGGCTTCTCCATCCAGAAATTCTGGTTTACCATCCTTCGTCACATAAAATACATGCACGCCGGTTAGTATAGCGCCGTAAAGATCTTTTCCTTTTCTGAGCGGGAAAACGTGAATGGATTCAGGTATAGGTTCTCGTCTTAGTTTGAAGTTGGGATTGCCGCAAAGGTTTTTCATACTCTCAACAAAAGCAGGTAAACCCAGCATTGGGCCTCCTTTATCATGATAAAATTCCAGGTCCTGTACAAAGAAACTATCAAGTTTGGAAATATCACAGGTATTGTAAGCTTTCCAGAAAAGGCTGTCCTTATGCAAAATAACAGTGGTTAGTTCTGCATCGGTAGTTTGGGCCTTAGTATGTAGAAAACTGGCAAATAAGAGCATTAAAAGGCTGATACGTTTTGTCATGGTTGATTATTTGAAACAAAACTAGTGAATCTATAGTACTGTATAATGCATAGTACTATTTTAATTTATGATCGGTGAATATCCACGATAATAGGAAACTGGTAGATAAGATAATCTGCAGTTCATTTTTTCTATTTTAGAGAGGGAAAGGGTTTGAAGGAGTGCTTTAGGCTAAAAGTCGCGCTGGTATTGCGATACTTCGTAATATTCTGTAGTTTGTGCCCGTCGATCTTTTCATTTTAATGTCATGTTATGAAGTATTTATCCTATTCCATGCTGCTTCTGGTTGGTTTTGTTGCCAATGCGCAGAAAGTTACTAAGCTCAAAGAAGAGCTAATCTTAGATAATCCTCCGTTTCCGGAGTGCCATGCTTCTACTATTATTGAAACACCTGGCAAACAGGTTTTAATTTCTTTTTTTGGCGGAACTGAGGAAGGGAATAAGGATGTGGGAATCTGGACGGTTGGCCAGACTGCAAAGGGCTGGAGCGCTCCGGTAGAGGTAGCCACCGGTAAACAACCCGATGGTACACAGTTTCCATGCTGGAACCCGGTGTTTTACCGGACCAATAAAAAAGACCTCGTTTTATATTATAAGGTTGGCCCAAATCCCAGAGAATGGTGGGGGTTGCAAATGGTTTCACAGAATAATGGTAAAACCTGGTCGAAACCCGAACTATTGCCGAAAGGAATTCTCGGACCTATTAAAAATAAGCCCGTGGCAGTCGGAAATACTATTATTTCTCCATCCAGTGTCGAGTACTCAAATAAAATCTGGAAAGCACATATAGAACGTTCTGCAGACCAGGGCAAAACCTGGACCTTTCAGCCGGTAGATACTGCGAATTCCGCAAGGGTAATTCAGCCAACGGTATTGGTATATCCAGGTAAACTTCAGGCGCTTTGCAGAAGTAATCAGGATAGAATCATGTCGTCCTGGTCTTATGATCAGGGTGTTACCTGGAGCAAACTTGATACCTTATCCCTGCTAAATCCTAATTCGGGGATCGATGGGGTTACACTAAAAAGCGGATGGCAGTTATTGGTTTACAACCCAACAGTTTCCGGAAAGCAATGGTCCAATGGCCGTGGTGAACTGGCGGTAGCCATGTCTAAAGATGGCAGCAACTGGACAAAAGTATTAATGTTGGAAACCGGCAATAATAAAAATGAATTTAGCTATCCGGCTGTTATTCAAACTTCAGATAATAAAATTCATATCACGTATACCTATAATCGAAAGAACGTAAAACATATTGTTTTACAGGAGCAATAATTTAGATGGAAAGGATGGTAGTTTGATAGAAATTTTTATCAAACTACCATCCTTTCAAATTTCATCATCAACCTACTTATCTATCTAAAATCACAAATCCTTACATTTCACAATTTTTAGTAGCTTACATTCAATATAATTTATATACAGGTTGTTCAGATTAGCCATATTACTAGGTTTGTTGATATCGACTTTTACTGTAAATGCACAAAGTATGCTTACAGGTTATATCAATTCGGAGGATAGTATTCCTTTGAATAATATCACTATTCTGAACAGAACTAACGGTAACAGTTCTGTGAGCAACGATCAGGGCTTTTTCAGTATTAATGCACAAAGAGGCGATACATTATTATTTAAGGCCTTAGGATACACTCCGGTATTATATATAGTAAAGAAAGATAAAACTGATCTTCTCTTCAAACTAAAAAGAGAGCCAATAGAACTACAGGCAATAAATATTATCCAATATAATTACCATAAGGATTCCCTGCGTTTCAGAGAAGAATATGCAAAAGAATTTGCTTTCAGACGGCCCAGATGGAATGAAGTAGTTCCGATGATAGGACTGGGTTTTGCCGTTAACATCAATCAGTTATATAAAGCTGTTTCCTTCAAAAAAAATAAAAAGAAAGAAAATTTTCAGAGACTCCTGATTGCTAAAGAGAAAGAAAATACGGTTTTAAGAGTATTTACTCCCGGATTAGTTAGCCAGATAACCGGATTACAGGGCGATAGCCTCTCTACCTTTATGACCAAATATCAACCGACCTATGAATTTATAAAGGATGCATCTACCTACGATATCTGGTCATATATTAAACAACACTATCAGCAATTCATTACTCCAATGTAAATAATAAATAATATCTTGCAGGCTAAACTATGAAGCTATTTTCCCATCTACAAATTGGTGATCACCACGTTAATCATTGCGAAGACTATTTTCTAACTGCAAAATTTACTGAATACCATCTGGTTACTGCTGTCATGGACGGTTGTTCCATGGGTACCGACAGCTATCTTCCGGCTACCTTAACAGGTAAACTCCTGAGGAAAATCTGCAAGGAATTCTATTATCGATCCTTTATAGAGAAATCGATTCCCAATACTAACACCTGCCTGGAGCAGATCTTTAATCAATTATTTAAGGAATGGACATTTCTCAGCAAGTACCTGGATTTAAGCAGAGAGGAATTACTAAATACTTTGCTATTAGCAGTAGTTGATTTACGGGATCAAAATCTTGAATTACTTTGTATAGGTGATGGTGTGGTTTGTATAAACGGACAGGTAACCAGTTTCGAGCAAAATAATAAGCCCGACTACCTTGGTTATCATTTGAAAGAAAAATTTGAAGATTGGTGGAATAACCAACCGCAAAGAATTACAGCCAAAAAAGTAAACGATTTCAGTGTGAGTACAGATGGTGTTTTCTCTTTTAGCGCTTTTGATAATAAAAGTTATAAGCCACTAATAAGTGCTCCTGATTTTTTATTGATTGATGATTTTTTATCAGGTAATGGTAATATGCTTTACAGGAAGCTAATTATTCTTGAAGAAGAATATGGGATAAGACCAACCGATGATTTAGGAATTGTAAGAGTGATTTTTTAATTTAAAAAATAATTATTTTCAATTAGTAAATCTATTTTATGCGTTATATCCTGGTCTTATTATTGGTTTTCTCCAATCAAGTGCTGAAAGCTCAATCTACTCCTGCTGTAAATGAAATAACAGCTAAGATGTTAACCTATTTCAAGCATCTTAATACAGATGTAGATAAAGGAATTTCAGCCGAAAAGAAAGCTGAAATGAGCGGGCATCTCGATTTATTGAAACAGGACCTCAATGGATATATGACAGCCAGAAAAAAGCTCTCTGATAGCCTGTTTCGTAGTAATATTACTCCAGGTAGTAAAAATAGTGACGAACTGGATTTACTAAAAGGAAAAATGAGTCAGGTGATTCAACAGCTAAGAGGCGTAAATGATTTTGTGTGCCCGGGTTTACAAACTGAAGGTGATAAGTTGAATGAGGAAATTTATAATGTGTTATATGAAGAGCCGGTTCGGTATTTATCGAATCTTGAGGCATTTTTGGCTGGAGTACCTGTAACCAAAAAGGATCTGGCGCTCGATGGCAGCATCCATTATCAACGCCTTGAAGAAAGCATAAAACTACTTTCAGACATACAACGAAAAATCGGTAAAAAATAGATCAGAGTTAATCGGGGAATCTTATATTTGGCATCAGCCAAATGCCATACATTCCATGTTCCGAATCCTCGTTATATTAGCTTCATTTGCTTATAGTTCAGTGCTGTTTGCACAAACCTATCCACAGCAATTCGAGTCGATCGATCATAGAAGAGGCTTGTCCAGCAACCAGATTAATTGTATTGCCAAAGATGCTTCCGGCTTCGTATGGTTCGGAACATTGGCAGGTTTAAACCGGTTCGATGGCTATACATTCAGGGTATTTAGGCATAAGCCCGGCGACACCACAACGGTGGGCGACGATTTTATTAATCAGATAGTTCCTGGTCCACACCAAATGCTATGGGTGCAAACTCCCAATGGCTGGAATATCTATGATCCAGGCAAAGAAAATTTTATAGTTCATCTTCAGCAGCATTTGGCTGCTATGCAATTACCTAATGAAGAATTCAGCGCAATAGTTCCTGATGCTGAAGGCTGTTATTGGTTTATAGTTTCAGGAAAAGGAGCCTACAGATATAACCCATCTACCCGTAAAAGTATTCACTTCACTAAAGTAAATGGACAGCTTTATTCTGATCATGTTTCAGCGCTCTCTACTGATCACCGTGGTAATATCTGGATTGCCTATACAGAAGGAGTGTTGGATCAATTCAATAAAAATGCAAACCAACTGATCCATCGCACAACCGGGATAGCCTTACTTACGGGGGCTGCGGAAATAGATTATAAGATGTTCATCGATCCGGATAATGATGTTTGGCTATACAAAGCCGGGCAGATGAAAGGGCTTTTCTATTTTCAATCTGCCACCGGTAAAATGCAAATGTGGCAAAAAGATAAGGGGCCTCTACGCCTGAATAATGATATCATTAATGGAATCACTGTTGATAATAATAACCGGATTTGGATTGCTACCGATCACGGAGGGGTTAATATAATTGATAAGAAAAACGGACAGATAAATTATGTTTTGCATAGCGAAAGAGAAGAGAAAAGCCTGGCACAGAATAGCATAAATGCTATCTATAAAGATGATGCAGGTATAATTTGGTTAGGCTCCTTTAAAAAGGGAGTAAACTATTACCATGAAAGCAGTCCGCATTTCCCACTGTTTCAGCATCATCCCAATTTGCCGTCACTTCCGTTTAATGATGTCAACCGCTTTGTGGAAGACCATCTTGGCAATCTATGGATTGGTACAAATGGAGGAGGATTACTCTACTACGATCGTGCAAAGAATACCTTTAAACGATACCTGTATGATCCGGCCGGCGGTAATGTAATTGTTAGTTTATTAATCGATAGGCAAGGCAAACTATGGATTGGTACCTACTACGGTGGCCTTTACTCTTATGATGGCAGGCAATTTACAAACTACCGGCATCAGCAAAATGATCCCAACAGCCTGGCCGATGACAGAATCTGGGAACTCTATGAAGATAGTAACGGTGTACTTTGGGTAGGAACCTTATCAGAAGGAGTCCTGTCGCTCGACCGTAAAACCGGTAAGTTTACCCGGTACAAGCCCTCTGGTAATAAATCGAACTACATAGCTGCTATTATGGAAGACAAACAGTCTAATATCTGGCTGGGCACTTCTTCCGGTATAGATGTATTAGACAAGCATGCCTCCTTGCTCCGGCACTTCGAGCATATCGAAAATGATAAGGCAAGCCTGAGCAATAATATTGTAACTGCAATGGTTCAGGATAGCCGCGGATTAACATGGATTGCCACTAACGACGGTTTGAACTGGTATAATCCCGCTACTAAAACCTTCAACGCCTTCAGGCAGGAAGAGGGGCTGCCCGATAACGTTATCCTCACACTCCTGGAAGATGATGACAAACAATTATGGGTAAGTACCCCTAATGGATTATCTCGTATAACTGTTACAATGAAAGCAGGGATTCCAACCTTAAAATTCAGGAACTTTGATGAAACAGACGGACTTCAGGGCCGGCAGTTTAATGAGAACGCTGCACTGAAAACTAAAAATGG
This sequence comes from Chitinophaga silvatica, assembly GCF_003419895.1. Classification (GTDB taxonomy): domain Bacteria; phylum Bacteroidota; class Bacteroidia; order Chitinophagales; family Chitinophagaceae; genus Chitinophaga; species Chitinophaga silvatica. The sequence goes on from NZ_QPMM01000014.1 coordinate 89,566, forward strand.
AGAACTGGTTTTTGGTGGCGCAAATGGGTTCAATATTTTCAAACCTACCGAATTCGGAGAACATTCACTTCCTCCTAAGGTAATTCTGACAGGACTCCAACTATTTAATCAGGAAGTACAGATAGGAAAACCATATAATGGAAGGATTGTGCTACCGGAGTCAATAGCCCATACCAAAGAACTGGTATTGAAATATAACCAGAATATCTTCGCCGTAGAGTTTGCGGCGCTGGGATATCTTAATGCCCATAAAACCCGCTATGCATACCGCCTTGAAGGATTTAGCGACGATTGGTTAGTAACAGACGGAAATATCCGGAAGGCTACATTTACAAACCTGAACCCTGGTAAATACACTTTATTAGTAAAGGCAGCAGGGGAGAACGGCGATTGGAGTACAACTCCGCTGGCATTAAATATCAGAATACTGCCACCCTGGTGGCTCACTGAAGTGGCGATAGCCAGTTACATAATTCTCCTTATTGCATCCTTTGTTTTTGGACGGTATTTAATATTACGCAGGGCTAAAGCCAATTTCCGCATACAAAGAGAAAGACAGGAGGCCCGGCAGCTGCATGAACTGGATATGATGAAAATCCGGTTCTTTACAAATGTTAGCCATGAATTCAGAACTCCTTTGTCGCTTATTATTTCACCTATAGAAAAAATGTTGAGCAAGGCCGGCCAAAATGAGGATCAGCAACAATTTAAACTCATTCATCGAAATGCCCGCCGGTTGCTAATCCTGGTAAATCAGTTGCTCGACTTCAGAAAACTGGAAGAGCAGGAACTGAAGTTGCATAAATCAGGTGGTGATATCATCGGTTTTATTCGTGAGGCAGTATTATCGTTTTCGGATCTTGCAGAGAATAAAGGAATGAAATTTACTTTTTCTTCCAATTGTGAACAGCTCTTCACGGCATTCGACCATGATAAAATTGAACGTGTAGTATTCAATTTACTTTCAAATGCTTTTAAATTTACTTTTTCCGGTGGAAGTATAGATGTATTGTTGACACTTAAAAAAGAAGCAGGAAGTCAGGCTTTGGAAATAAGTGTAAAAGATACAGGTATTGGAATCAGCAAGGATAAACAGGAGCAGATCTTCGAAAGGTTTTTTCAAAGTGCATTGCCGAATTCCTTGCTGAACCAGGGAAGCGGGATAGGATTGTCTATCACCAAAGAGTTTGTGCGTTTGCACGGAGGTACAATTAGTGTAAGCAGTGAATTAAATGTAGGAAGTTGCTTTACAGTTTCATTGCCGGTAAACCCTATATCCGAAATAAATATACTTACGGAAGAAATCAAGGTTTCGGCATCTGTTACCAAGCCTGCAGAGGTTCGCAAACCAGTAAAAGGGAAGTTGAAAACCATTCTCCTGGTGGAGGACAATGAAGATTTTCGATTTTATATTAAAGACAACCTGAAAGAACATTTTAATATTATAGAAGCGGGAGATGGAAAAGCTGGGTGGCAGAAAGCTCTGTCTGAGCATCCCGATTTGATAGTATCGGATATCAGTATGCCAGAAATGAATGGAATTGATTTATGCAGAAAAATAAGGGAAGATAGTCGTACCCATTTTATACCGCTTATATTATTGACGGCGATGGCCGGAGAGCAGCAGCAATTGGAAGGACTACAAACAGGGGCCAGTGATTATATTACCAAACCATTTAATGCTGAGATCCTGATTTCCAAGATCAGTAATTTATTATCACAACAGGAAGCGATTCGAAAAACCTACCAGAAGCAGGTAAAGGTTGAGGCTTCTGTACCCGAAAAACCTGAAGTTTCTTCGGAAGAGGATTTTGTAAAACGCGCCCTCGCTTATATAGAACAAAATATAGGGAACGCAGATTTGTCTGTAGAGGATTTGAGTAAGGAAATGTGTATGAGCAGAGCTGCTTTATATAAGAAGATGTTTAGTTTAACCGGACAGGCACCTGCTGAATTTATTCGCAACATTCGATTGCAAAGAGCCTTGCACCTGCTGGAACAGGGAGGAACTACTGTGGCCGAAGTTGCCTATCAGGTAGGATTCAATAATCCAAAATATTTTGCACGCTATTTCAAGGAAGTTTATCATGTTTTGCCAAGTACATATTTAGATGCTCGAAAAAGGAACAATTTATCTAGTTGATTTTCAATCAAAAATTTAGAAAGGTTGACATTTGAATACCTAGTTTTAGACGTTACCATACCCTCTGGCTGAATTAACCTGCGTAGTTTCGAATCGTTGAATTTCATTTCCACGGTTTTGAGAAACTAATACATGAGACAGACCAGAATCAATCGATACAGCCTGTGGGCTCTTGCCCTCATGTTGTCTGCGACCACCTATGCTTCGCCAAAAGACACGTTAGTTACGAATACAGACGGAGTAACAGTTTTTCCGGATACCCGATACGCTGGTGGTGCAACAGCAGTACGCATTCAAATAATAAGAGACAATATTGTCAGAGTTAGTGCTTCACCTAATTCTACTTTCAAAGATCCAAAGAGCTTCATGGCCAGCTATAAGCATGAAAGTGTTAAATGGACACTTAAAAATGAGAGTGATGAAGTTGTACTGAATACGCCATCTTTAGCCGCTCATATCAATAAAGTTACAGGAGCAGTAAAATTTACTGATCTCTCTGGTAAAGAATTATTGCATGAAAGAACCAACAATGGTCGTCAACTCACTTCTACCATTTATGAAGGGCAGCCTTCCTGGAAACTGGTACAAACCTTCGAGTCACAGCCCCAAGAAGGATATTTTGGGCTGGGTCAGCATCAGGATGGAATATATAATTATAATGGTCGCCAGGTATATTTCTTTCAGAACAATACCGAAGTTGCCGTTCCATTCTTATTGAGCAGTCGCAATTATGGTATTTTATGGGATAATTATTCACTTACTAAAGCAGGAGACACCAGAGAGTATTTACCGTTATCGCGCCTTCAGTTGTTTAGTAAAGCAGGAGAAGAGGGATGGCTGACTACTTCCTATGCTCCAAACAGGGATAAACCTGACAGCGTTGCATTTACCAGGGCAGAATCAATAATTGATTATAGTTATCTGGATGATGATAAAAAAGGATTGCCAGCCGGATATCCTCAACCTACGAGTGCAATTACCTGGGAAGGTAGTATTGCCAGTAATGTGCCGGGTACTCATCAGTTGAAATTTGTATACGGAGGATATATCAGGGTTTGGGTAGATGGTAAATTGATGGCAGATAAATGGCGTCAATCCTGGAATCCGGGTGTCGCAATTCTTGATCTGAATTTAGCCGATCATCAGAAACATCCGATTAAGATTCAGTGGCTACCTGATGGTGCTGCATCTTACCTGAATGCTAAAGTATTACCACCCGCACCTCCGGCATTGCAAAATACCTTCTCATTTGATTCAGATGCGGGTCAGCAAATCGATTATTATTTCATAGCTGGAAAAAATGCCGACGAGGTAATTGGTGGTTATCGTGTGCTTACCGGTGATGCACCTATTGTTCCCCGCTGGGCGCTGGGTTTCTGGCAAAGCAGGGAGCGATATAAATCACAACAGGAAGTACTGGAAACAGTTAAGACTTTCAGGCAAAGAGGAATTCCGCTCGATAATATCGTACAGGACTGGAGCTATTGGAAAGAAAATGATTGGGGTAGCCAGGAATTTGATGCAACAAGATTTCCGGACCCTGATGGAATGATTAAGGAATTACATAAGCAACATACCCGGCTAATGATTTCAGTTTGGCCAAAAGTATATGAAGGAATTAATGTTTATAACCAGTTTAAAAAATCGGGTTGGTTATATGGTAGAAATATTGCCGACCGGCAGCGCGATTGGATCGGGGAAGGTTATATCTCTACATTTTATGATGCTTTTAATGCAGATGCCCGGAAAGGTTTTTGGGATCTTTTGAATAAACATTTATATAGTAAAGGACTGGATGCCTGGTGGATGGATGCAAGTGAGCCGGATATATTATCCAATGTTTCTCCTGAAAAAAGAATAGGACAGATGATACCTTCCGCAGCCGGATTAGCTGCCGAAAATCTCAATGCCTATCCTTTGGAGAATGCAAGAGGAATCTATGAAGGACAAAGAGGCACAGATCCAAATAGCAGGGTGTTCCTGTTAACAAGATCCGGCTATGCAGGGTCGCAAAGATATGCTGCAACGATCTGGAGTGGTGATATTGGGGCCAGATGGGAGGATATGAAAACACAGATTACTGCAGGAGTGAATTTCTCGATGTCGGGACTTCCATACTGGACAATGGACATCGGAGGGTTTGGAGTAGAAAAACGTTTTGAGCATCCTAATGCAGCTGATCAGAAAGAGTGGCAGGAATTACAAACCAGATGGTTCCAGTTTGGAACGTTTGTACCGCTGTTTCGCTCTCATGGCCAGTTTCCGTTCCGGGAAATTTTTAATGTCAGCGAGCCGGGATCTCCTGCTTACGAAAGCATGTTATATTATAATCGTTTGCGTTATCGCTTATTGCCCTATACCTATTCTTTAGCAGGTATGGCTTATCACCAGCAGTATACAATTATGAGAGGACTGGTGATGGATTTCCCGAACGATGAACATTCATTGACTGTAGGTCACGAATATATGTATGGCCCATCCTTCTTAATAAACCCAATATGTGAATATAATAGGAGAGAACAAAGCGTGTATTTACCTGCGGGCCAGGGATGGTTCGACCTGTATACAGGTGCCTACCAGGAAGGTGGGCAGGAAGTCACAGCCAAAGCTCCGTATGAAAGAATGCCGGTATACGTTAAAGAAGGAAGCATTATTCCAATGGGGCCTGCACTTCAGTATACCGATGAAAAGAAGCCCTATCCTGTTACCTTATTTGTCTATACAGGTAAGGATGCATCATTTACTATTTATGAAGATGAAGGAACAAATTATAACTACGAGAAAGGAGCTTATTCCCAAATACCTGTAACGTATAACGAATCAACCAAAGAGTTGAGCATTGGAGATCGGAAAGGAACATTTGAAGGGATGCAGTTGCGTCGCCAGTTCCGTATTGTTTGGATCAGCAAATCCACAGCCCGGCCCTTAGATCCCGAAGTAAAACCATCAGCACAGATTTCCTACACAGGCAAAAAAGTTACCATTTTTTATCAACACAAAAATTAACAAATGACATTTTTCTACTTCACAAATGACACAACTTAAATCCGATGAACTGAAAATTTTCCAGCTATTCACCCAATTGAATAATTCCACTAAAATGAAAAACATGTTACAAACAATATCACTAAATGGGCGGCGATCCGCATCTTTTCTGGTGTTTTTTCTTCTAATGAGCGCTGTTGCTTTTGCGCAAACCGTGCAAATCAAAGGACGGGTTACCGACCAAACAGGTAAAGCGTTGCCAATGGCTTCAATCGTTGAAGCAGGTACCACCAATGGGGTACGTTCCGACGAGCAGGGAAACTACACAATTAAAGTAAAACCAAATGCACAACTTTCATTTACCTACGTTGGTTATGTTGCTCAAACTATTTCAACAGCCGATAGAGCAGTAATTGATGTGCAATTACAGGTAAATACCGAAACAGGTTTGAATGAAGTTGTGGTAGTTGGTTATGGTACGGCCAGACGTAAAGACGTTACTGGTGCTATCAATACCATTAGCAGCAAAGATTTCGGTAATAACTCAGCTTCAACTCCAAGCCAGTTGATTCAGGGTAAATCTCCTGGTGTTCAGGTTGTGAATAGCAGCGGTACTCCGGGTAGTGGCGCAAATATAGTAATTCGTGGTGTCGGCTCTTTCACCAGTGTAAGTCCCCTTTATGTAATTGATGGTATCCAGGGTGATGCCGGTTTGTTTAACGCGATAAATCCACAGGATGTTGAAAGCATCACTATTCTGAAAGATGCTGCTTCTACAGCTATTTATGGTGCTGCTGCTGCAAATGGAGTAGTATTGGTTACTACCAAAAGAGCTAAAAGCGGTAAGCCTAAACTGGCTGTTACCAGTCAATGGGGCGTTGCAAGCGTGCCTAAGAAATTGAGCGTTTTAAATGCTGCTCAATATCATGAACTGGCAAAAGATTATGCAGCATCTCAGGCCAGTGTTTTGCCTGCTAAATTCAATTCTCCGGACATTGATGTTACCCGCACCGATTGGCAGGATGCAATTTTCCGCAAGGGAATTGTATCCAATAATGCTATTAGTCTGAGTGGTGGTTCTGAAAATGTATTGTATGGAGTTTCTGCCGGATATATAGATCAGGAAGCGATTGTACAAAACTATCATTACCGTGCTACCAACTTTAAAGTATACCTGGAAGAGAAACTGGGTATCTTCCGATTCGGACAATCTTTAAGTGCACAGTTCCAACGCAATACAGGCAACCAGGCTACAACTGGTGATGCAATATATATGCCTCCGTATTTTGATATTTATGATCCGACCCGTCAGGGGGGCTTTACTGCTGCTACTAACGTAAAAGACCTTAGTAATGCTAATAACCCTTTGGCTGCAATTTATACCCGTGAAACTACAAGCAGAAACTATTTATTGTATCCGCAGTTTTTTGGTGAGATTAATCTCCTGAAATCACTGAAAGTACGATCTCAATTGGCCATTTCCTATGGTGGAAATAATACCAGCGATTACCAGATGCCTTTCATTAATGGTAATGATCTTTCTACCGGTCGTTCTGCTACTGAGTCAAATTCCCGATATAACTGGTATTTACTGGAAAACTACGCCACCTGGAACCAGGCTTTTGGTAAGCATAGCATTCAACTGACTGTTGGTAACACGTATAAAGACAAGGGTAGTTCTTCCTTTGTTCGTGCCCAGGGTACTAATATTCCGAACGACGAAATTCGTAATATTTCCGTGGCATTATCTAATACGGTTACCGGAGCAACTTCCGGATACGGTAATCCTAATGTGCTCATCTCTTATTTTGGTAGAGTTGTGTATAATTTCAACGATAAATACATCTTCTCCGGATCGTTACGTAGAGATGGATCTTCGGTATTTGGACCAACCAACAAATTTGGTAACTTCCCCGGCGTTGGTTTTGCATGGAATGCAAGCAATGAAGAATTCGTGAAAAGCTTACCATTTATCAGTGATCTGAAAGTTCGTGCAAGCTGGGGTAAAACGGGTAATAACAATATTGCGGCATACCAGACTTCAGTTCTTACCTACAGTGGTAGCCCAACCGGTAATCTGGTTTATAGCTTAGGACCTGATGAAGCATTTGTTTCAGGTACTACTGTAAATTCCATCGCCAATAAAAATCTCAAATGGGAAGAAACCATTCAAACTAATGTTGGTTTTGATTTGAGTATGTTTGATGATGCCCTCACGGTTAATTTCGATTGGTATAACAGACAGAATAAAGACTTGCTGGTAAACGTTCCGATTCCTAGTTCTACAGGGTCCGGACCAGCTACTGGTAGTCCTACGCTGGCTAGCAATGCTGCCAGTGCAAAAAACACCGGTGTTGAACTGGCTTTGAACTATAAGCATACAACACCTGGCGGTTTTCATTACAGTGTAGGCGTAAACGGTGGTTATAACAAGAATGAAGTACTTTCATTGGGTAATGAATTTACAGCTCCTATCCGCGATGGAGCATTCGATCAAAATGCTGCTGCTACCTATACGGCAAAGGGCTATCCAATCGGTTCATTCTATGGTAGGGTAATTGACCATGTGGCAATAGATCAGGCGGATGTTGACAAATATAATGCTATGGCTAAAAAGGCTAGCAACGGCGCTGTTACAACTTATCAGAGTAATCTGAAACCTGGCGATTATATTTTCAAAGATCTGAATGGTAACGGGTATGTAGATGATGGAGATATGCAGGTATTAGGCAATCCAATTCCTAAGTTTGTATATGGAGGTAATATTAGCCTGGCTTACAAAAACTTCGATTTTAATCTTGCAGCTGCAGGTGTTTCGGGCTTGAAACTGTATAATTCGCAAAATTATATTCTATTAGGGAATGCTGCTTTGCACAACGTAAGTACCGATTACCTCGACCGCTGGCGTAAGCCCGGTGATATTGCAAAATATTCACGAGCTGGTCAAAATCCTTCCGATAATTTACAACCTTCAGATTTTTATGTAGAAGATGGTTCATACCTGCGTATTCGTATGATTACTCTTGGTTACACCTTCCCACAAAATTTCCTGAATAGCTTTAGCAAAGGAGTGGTAACTAACCTGCGTTTATATGTTACCGGTGAGAATTTGTTCACCTTCACCAAGTATAGTGGTTATGATCCTGAAGTTAGCCAGCCAACCGGTTCAAGCTTCATTTTCGCAAGAGGTATAGACCGTGGTTTATTACCACAGCCTAAAACCATTCTGTTTGGCTTGCAAGTAGGGTTTTAATTAGTCACATGAAAACAACCAACAACATGAAAAAGTTATTTGCTATCATATTAGGTGCGGGTATGCTAACCAGTGTAGGATGTAAAAAATCCTTGCTGGATGTAGAAAATCCTGGCGCTTACAGTTACGAAACTTATTTTACAGATGCACCACAGATCAATGAGGCAGTTATTGCCACTTATGCTGTGTTTCTGCATAATGGAATGTGGTCGAGGGAGTATTACTTTATAATGGATCTGATGGGTAATGATGCCAAACGTGATGCTCCATTACAGGGAGATATTAGGCCGCTATCCGATTTTACTTTTACTCCTGCCAATAGTATTCTTACTAACCTCTGGTCTGGCTTATATCGCATGGTATTGCGTTCTAACGTAGTAATAGACAGGGCTAATGCCTGGAATCCTACAACGGATGCCAACAAAGCTTTAAAGAAACAATATATTGCTGAAGCCAAGTTCATGAGAGGTTATGCTAATATGCAACTGGTTACCCTATGGGGCCGTGTTCCATTACGTAGCAGTTATATCGAATCTATCACTAACCTGTATCCTAAGCGTAATAGTGTAGAAGAACTCTGGGCGGCCGTGGAAGCTGATCTGAAAGATGCCGTTACTGATTTGCCATTACCAAAAGATCAGGCATCTTCCGACCTGGGCAGGGCCAACAAAGGATCTGCTATCGCCTTGTTGGGAAGAGCATACCTCTATCAGAAAAAATACCAGGATGCCAATACAACTTTATTGGCGCTAACAAAAGCTCCGTATACTTACAGCTTAAGTACCAAATTTGATGATTTGTTTAGTCAAACCAATCAGAACAATCCGGAAATTGTATTCCAGGTTATGCATGCTACATGGACCGATTGGGGAATAGGTAACCAATACTATGTATTTGGTGGACAGGAAACCTGGGGTGGTAAGGCAACACATAGCGACAGGGCGCAGGAGTATGGGTTTAACGACTGGCGTAACGTTTTTGTTTCTGATGCTTTGGTGCAGGCTTATAAATATAAAAACGAGAAGAATGAGGATTATATAGATCCGCGTGCCAAGTCTACTTTCTATGGAGATGCCGCCAGTGGTGGTAAAACAGATTACTGCAACCATTGTGCTGAGGGTACTATTCCTTTTCCATTTACAGAAAGTGAAGGAGGGTATCGCTGGAGGAAGTATCAGTATTATGAAGATGTAAAAAGTTATGGTGGTCCGCAGAGTGGTATAAATTCTCTGGTGATCAGGTATGCAGATGTATTGTTGATGATTGCTGAAACCTATATCCAGCAAAATGATCCAAACTCAGCACAACCTTATATCAATGATGTGCGTAAGCGTGCAGGGGCATTTGAGTACACAACACTTGGTGGCAAAGATAATGCTATGCAGTTGCTGATGAGAGAGCGCCGTTTGGAATTAGCGGGTGAGCAAAGCCGGTATTTCGATCTACTGCGCTGGGGGCTTCTGAAAACAGTTTTGAATGCTGAGTTGAAGGATCAATATGAAGCTGAAACTTTCCAGGATAAGAATGTACTGCTACCAATTCCTCAACAGGAAAAAGATACTAACCCGAACGTGAGCGGGGATGTAGCGAATAGCTGGAACTAAATATCACGTACTTGCAAATCAGGACGTCTCAATATTATTGAGGCGTCCTTTTTATTTGCAAGTATTATTCATTAGGTCAATAACAAGCTTAGAAAGCCGGCTATAATAACGATATGTCATTATTCTTCACTTAAGCCAAATATTTTAGCTACTTCCTGGTAATTATTCCAGTTGATGGCAGCCTGACGGCCGAGGTTATTACCAGGTATCACTACTACTCTTAATGAGATTAATGGTGCAGCCGGTACTGCATTGGTAGAGAGGCTAAATCTTACGACAGCCTGACCAGTAGCGATGCTCACTGCGAAAAACCTGCTGGGGCCGCCCTCATAATAAGACGCTGGAAAGGCAGTCCATGGTTCACCGAAGAGTAAACTACCATACACCATCACAACACCGTTATCAATCACCGCTTTAGTAATTTCCGGCATGTTTAGTCTTGTTTGTTTATAATTGGTTCCATACATCACTGTGTCTTTCCAGGTAATATTTGCAGGTTGAAATGTTCGTGAGCCTACATTGGCATTTCCTTGGGGCCCCTGAGCTCCAGTAGCTCCGGTAGCACCAGTAGCTCCGGTGGCGCCAGTAGCACCAGTTGCGCCGGTAGCACCAGATGGGCCAGCCGGACCTTCTTTTGAACAGGACATTACCATTGTAATGAATAATAACGAACAGATAAATGGTTTGATAACTTTCATGATATTCAATGTTTATAATGGATAGGAGATATATGAATTTGGAAAAGCTCCTTTTTGGAAGAATTGCTACAAAGCAAAGCGGAAATTACTAACAGTAAAGCAGCTACGAAAAAATAGCTGGCAAATGGTATTTATTTTTTGATAAGTGGTATTATTGATCTGAAAAGTGATATTTAGTAAAAAATCGCATTCCTGAATAACTTTAGCAAAGGAGTAGTAACTAACCTGCGTTTATATTTCTATAGAGTTATATGTGGTCAATTGAAGTGGTAATAATCTATCTTTTGTAGATGATTTTTCTGATATTAAAGAATATTTTCTCAATAAGTCGTCTGTTATTCGTTATGATTTCGCCATTTTTTACTGAGTAAGCGGCTTTCTTCCTGTCTGAGTTCCAGTGGAGCTATTACTTTGTCCTTTGCAAGTTGTTGATGTATGTTATAATTCTGTTGGGCAAGTTTGAGATCTTCTTTAATCATTTCTTGTTGAATTAATAACTTTTCTTTTTGATGCCCTAGATATGCGAGATTTTGCTTTTTCTGCGCTATTTGATCTTTCATTTCTCATTCATTCTTACAATTCCATCTTCGGAATTGCAATCAAGTATTACAAATTCCAGATTATCGTAAGTAGTATTATCGGCAATATTCTGAAGTAGGGTTTGACGTAAATGGTGCAATCTACCCATACAAACTGTGCAAAATGATATTTTTAATGGCTCCATATTTTACTTATTTTCAGAGAGTTTGTTGAGCTGAAATACCAAACCAGGATTGTTAGGTCGTGATGCTTTGGCTGCAATTACCTGTGATTGTTTTCCCATCAATAAGTAATGTGGAATTGGAGGAATACCTAAGGCCCTTGATAATGCTGAATTATGAGATTCTATCATCAGATAATGAGTACCAATACCATTTAAACCCGTCTTAGATATTGCTTTCAACCACTTCTCCTTATCCGCATCTATGGATATATATATAAATGAAATGTTCTTATTTTTAAAAGTGCTATCCAAACGAATCGAAAAAGGTATTAGAGCGATGCACGGAACACACCAGCTGGCCCAAAAATCTGTATAGATAACTTTACCTTTATTTTGTGTTAAAATCTCATGCCAGTTGATTGTGTCACCAGTTACGGAAATGAACCTGGTATTTAGTATAGTGTCTGCAGTTGTAATGGCCATACTTCTTTTATACAAGCTGTCGATATACTTTTTATATGAGCTGTCATAACAATCTGTTGTGAATCTTTTTAAGTATACCTCGAAATTTGGCAACCCTCTATTCATATTATCTTTAATCAACTTAAACAATACACGGTCTTTTGTCTTTCCTTTGAAAAAATTTCGGGCTGTATCATATAGTGCATAAGTCTCATTATCTTTTCCCAGTGAATCTCTGCATAGAAAACGATTATAAAAGTAGCAAGCATCCAGATAATTTAGTGAAATGACACAGTCATCACAATTAAAAGCAGATTTAAGACTATAAAGTGTGTCTATATATGATACAGGTACTTTGTTGAAATCAAAATTATCTGTGGAATAGGGTGACAATAAATCATCATAATATCCATAAAGAATGTCTGTTTCACTAAAAAATTTTAAAGCTTTGGTAACAGGATGATCTTTTGAATATTGATTATTGAATGACTTTCTTTCTATGTACTTATCTCTAATGAAATTCATGAAGAAATTGAAATTGATCCCATTGTTAATGTTGTATGATGAGAAAACATATCCCTTTTCATGTTCCAGCGTAGTGAGGAAATTCAGGTCATTTGGATGTTTGCCGTTGAAATAATAGGCATCGGCATATTGAGGATGTGGGCTAACCTCAACCTCATCGCCTGGATATAGTATGGCAGGTGAAAAGTTGCGATTCTTATCAAATGCAATTCTTACAGGAAGATTCGTATATATTACTTCGCGAAATCTCGTTTTAGTTGAGTCAGGTGTAATAAAAACGCCGATGAGATCATTGTTTTGATTTACATAAGAAAAATGAAGGAACTCAGTTAGGTTTCCGGAAATTACTATAGAGTCATTTTGTATTTTGTATGAGTTTGCATGAGGTGCTGAACAGGAAATTATTCCAATTAAAATACTGCTAATAATTAAGCTAAAGGATTGGCTAATACTTTTATTAATCATTTCTTATCTGTTACATTTGAATAAGTGGGGTAAGGTTACATACTTCTCTTAGAACAAGAAGGCCACAGATTAAAATACCAATAAAATTTATACCTAACGATGCTGAATATATCCATCTGTCGGAAATATTCTTAAATGTCCTTAAAAAAGCGGAAGTAAATCCTGAAATAGTGAAGTGTGAATTATAATAATTAAATGAAGTTTCTTTATCACTTCATTTCTTCTGGCTACTTTATAATTTGCCTCTCCACTGGTTATTCCTCCCTCTGCTAATAACACTACACTTTCCCATTTTTGTAAGAAATAATCCCGGGTGATCCATTTTTTAATTCCTTGGGTATCAATATATCTTATCGATTCATTTTTCATTTCTGTTACCAAGATAAATTGACGCCCATTTTTCTTCAGAAATGTTAAAAAGGGGAGTGGTAACTCTTCAAAATGATTAAGTGGTACTTTTAGTGCCGTGGATTCAATATTCCATTTTTTTAATGAATCGGAATTACTTAATAAACTTGGATAATTAGGATGAGTGTGTATGGCTTCTTTAACTGAATTAAAAGTTACCTTTACCTTCAGCTGTTTCAGAAATTCAAACGTTACAATTGAATTGTCTGTTGGCAAAAGTAAATTTTGCATAACTGGAATTACTGTACTATTGTAGATTAACAACTTTCCGAGTAATACAGATTAATTTTTGCTACTGGGGTAAATGCCTGGCTAACTATAAAGTAATAATACAATAATTTTTTAAATATGCAAATATGATAAGTTTAGTATATCTTCTGATGCATTAAATAAATCGAAGAAAGATTTATCCCTTCTTCGCCACAATAATCAAATCAACTACCTTAACTCCATTAGTCATTGTACTTAATTTCTTTCGATTGTCTATAACTGTAAAACCATTGGCTAGTAAAGTTTGTACCAGATAGTCTTCCTGGTGGTAGTAAATATACAGTTCATCGCCGGATGAAGATTTCTGAATACCTGATTCCAGATAATCCCCTTCCATTGTACTGATATAAAGTATACCTCCTTTCGTTAGTTTTAAACTACTATCAATAATAAACTGAATAGTGTTTTCTTTAGAGAAATAGGGGAGGCCAAATCCACAAACGATGGCGTCATATGAACCTGGCATTGTGCTGATATCCCGGCCGTCCATAATCTCGCACTTGGCAGATGGATTGTTTTGTCTGGCCAACTCAATCATTTTAGGTGCAAGGTCTGTTGCCGTTATTTTATAGTCCGGGGATTGCTGCAAGAGATATTTGGTAATATTGCCGGGGCCACAGGCAATTTCCAGTATACTTGCCTGAGGAGAAGTAAGGTTGGCACATAAAAGATCTAGAGAATCTTTATACAGGCTAACGTCCATAAATTTGTTCTCATAGGCAGTTGCATGTTTGTCGAATAGCGCAACAGCCTGATTTGTATAATCCATTTTCTTTTTATTTATCTACAAGATAATAAAAAGAATACTAGTATCATTGTAACTGTAATTGATAAAGATGTTCCGATTTAACCGCACTTATTTTCTATTAGCGATTGTTTTATTTATTGTTGAAGTATTAATAGCCATATACGTTAAAGATTCTATTATTAGGCCCTATGGCGGTGATTTTCTGGTTGTTATCTGGTTGTATTGCTGTGTAATGACAGTATTGAATATCAATAAAACCAAAGTTGCAATTGGTGTACTTTTGTTTGCTTATCTGATTGAAATCCTGCAATACTTCAAATATGCCCAGCAGTTAGGATTCTCCAATAACAGGGTAGTCATGATAATTTTGGGTAGCAGCTTCGAATGGGGCGATATGATCGCCTACACGCTGGGTATCCTGCTTGTTTTGCTGGCAGAAAAAGTGCTAGTGCATAATCTGCGTAAAAAGGCGGCTTAAAATGACAGAAGAATTTTGTTTTTAAGATTTTATCTCAAATCTATAAAATAGATCAACAAAAACGAAAGAGGCTGCATCATGTATTTATAATACAGCCTCTTTTTATTTATTTTGATGTTCGGATATCTTCTTATTCATCAATGCTTCCAGCTTTTGCAATTTGGAAAGCCAGAATCCATCAAAGTAGTTGATCCATTCCTGTAGCTCATTGAATCCATCCTGTTTTAGAATACAATAACGCTCTCTCCCAATATTCTGAATAGAAATAAAACCTGCACTGTCAAGTATTTTGATATGTTTTGAAACAGCAGGACGGCTCATATCGAAATTTTCGGCTAATGAATTAATAGTCAGACTATTTTTTGATAATAGTTGCAAAATCTGCCGTCTGCTGGGGTCGGCAATGACCTGAAATGGATCTAAAGCGGGGATTGCCATATTATTTGGTATTTATTAGTTTGGATAGTCGCTTACCGATTTTTAACCAACCTTTATTCATAATGATGTACGGCAGGTAGTTCTTGATTCCTTTGAATCCTTTATGCTCAAGGGTTAAAAGTGTTCCATTGTCGGTTGGCTCCAAAGTCCAGGTTACAATAGAATCCAGCGACGGATGCTCTTTAGACATACCTCCTTGCCAGGAATAAACAAGTTTTCTGTATTCTATAATTTCTAAAACTTCACAGTATACCCTTCCATCAAAACCCAATTTTAGCTTTGGTTTTGTACCAAATTGAAATTTGTGACCAACTAAGGGTTTGAAATCGTTTGGCATGAGCCATTGAGCCAATAATTCCGAATTGGTTAAATAATCCCATACCACAGTAGGAGGGTGGGGGAAAATAAACTGGTGTCTGATTTCCTTCTGCATAATATGTAACTTAAAAGTTACACAAACTTAAATGTAACTTTTGAGTTACCCAAATTTTTTTTGAAAATCCTTGTGTTCCTAATATTGGTACTATTTAATTTCGGTGAGCTTAGTTAGTTATTCGTCAAAAATGTATTATCAGGCCAAAATGCCTGGGAAGCAATCATCTGCGGTTGTCTTACTACTAATAAGTAATGTGGTATTGGTCTAATGCTTTTGATAATTGTGAATTATGAGATTCTCTCATCAGAATGTACCCAACATTTAGGCTTCTCCCATAACAGGGTAGTCATGATAGTTTTAGGTAGCAGCGTCGAGTGGGGCGATATGATCGCCTGCATGCTGGGTATCCTGCTTGTTTTGCTGAAGAAAAAAGGACTAGCCTTTAAAAAGCATGTTCAATAGTTTTTCTGCGGCTATTTCTTTACCACTGATTCCCGGACCAGGGAAATTATCAACAAACTTAATCGTGAAGTCAGGGAAACTATCAACAAATTTAATCTTGAAATCAGGAAAGCTTGTAACATACTTCCATCTACCGGGTTTGTCTGGGAAGTTATCTACCAGCTTCACTTTTAAGTCGGCAAAACTGCTTACCACCTTTACTTTGTAATCAGGGAAATCATCAACGATCTTAATTTTTCCATAGATCTTGGCTACGTCCACTCGCTTTTTCATGGTAGGATTTGATTGGGTTATTAATAAATCTAGAGTTTTTGACTGTAATTTCCAAAAAGGTAACAAAACAAATAGGGTCAAACCTCATAGCCAGGGTTGATTAATGAGTATGGGGATCTGAGAAACCAACCACTGGCGAGAGATTAAACCGCAAATCAACTATTTATAATTATCTAGACCAGATACAGCGATAGTTGAATCGTCTGTTTGGCGCTGTATCACCATTGAGTGCTAATGAGATTACATCCTCCAGATCAGCAGGGTTATCGCTCCATTTGAAATCGAACGTCCACTTATCGGCTGTTAATCCGAGTAATTGTCTGGGAACTGCTATTTCCATTTCACTGCCTGAATAGCGGAAGGAGAGATCTGCAACAGCAATCCATTGTTTACCATCATAGCGCATCAGAGTAGTAGTATGATCGTCTTTCACCTGTTTATTGATCATATAGTCGTACCCGTTCCAGCCTGTAGATGAATTATTATCAGCATCTATCAATAATAGCATCCAGTTGTTACCGGTATGTGGAGTCAACGCATTAGCAGTTGCCACATAGAAGTTTATATTTTGTTTGTCAACGGCTACTTTGCTGGTGATAATATCATTACGTCCGGAATTATTAGTGTATTGAAGATCACCGTAACCTATATAGTCGCGGTGAAATACATCTCCTTCAGTATCCCTATATTCTATTTTAGCTTTCTTCCAGTCTGCAAACTTTCCATCCAGGTTAATCGACGTATA
Source organism: Chitinophaga silvatica (assembly GCF_003419895.1). Lineage (GTDB taxonomy): Bacteria > Bacteroidota > Bacteroidia > Chitinophagales > Chitinophagaceae > Chitinophaga > Chitinophaga silvatica. Next base: position 106,602 of record NZ_QPMM01000014.1, read on the forward strand.
GCCGTTTAGGGTAGGTATTGGTCTTACTCCCTTGTATTTGCGGATGTTTTGCGCCATTTGCATATAGTAGTTATCGGTATAACCACCTTTCATAGGCTGAATAGCTCGGTTGAATTCAGCATTGTACTGATCTACAAAGAAGTAAGGATTTTTTCTTCGCAGAAAATTTGTAGTTCCATTTTTAGGTTGATATTTACCTGCTGTCCACTCATTCCAGTCATTGATATAAAGGAACTGTGGATCTTCTTTCAATGCTTCATCCCATCTGTCCTGGAAGTAAATGCCATAACCTTCAGGATTTTCAACTGTCTTGCCCAACCATGGTACATAAGTCGGTTCTGGCAGGTCGTATTGATTGAGGGATGGTTCACCTTTTTCACGGGTCCAGGATTTACCTACGAGTGAAGCCGGGTGTTGTGCTGGTGTCACTGCAGCTTCTTCCTTTTTACCTTTGTGCAAGGAAACCAGGCTATCTGCCGGTAATTGTTTTACATGCTTATTATCGAGATCATATCCAAAACTCCAGTTATCTTCCGTACCAATAAATCGTTTTCCTGCCCATTCGTAATAGCCCCACCACATAGTTCTTAGTGTAAAGAAGCTTTTTACTCCCCTGGTATAATCCTTATAGAAAGGCTCCGTATATTCAGGATCGTTATAATGCAGATGATTCTTATTTGTTTTGGCGGTGCTGTCGTAGTTATAGTTCCGCTGCGGGGCATCTACACCATTGGCATCCACCCTTGGGTTGCTGTTATACAGCAATAAAGGTTTATCATCCCAATAATACCAAAGATCTTTAAATCTTTCTTTCAAATAAATCCTTTCATAAAGCCGTTGTACTACCGGGATAACCTCTCCATTGAAAGCCCAGAAGCAAAATTTTGGAACTTTGCTACCTTCAGCCTTCATTTTCTCCATTGTAGAGAAAACTACTTCCCATTCATCCCAATACATTTCGGCATTGGTTACATCCATAATCAGTACATCTACGCCGGCATCTGTGAGCATCGACATATCTTTCCTTACAACATATTCATCTTTGCTAAGGAAGTAGCCCATTTCAGGTTCGCCCCAATGAAATGATCCGGCTTTCCATGCAGGATGTTTGGCATCCATTCTGGCTTCAGGGTGCGCAGATAATACCTTGGTAACATCTGCTTCATACTCTTTTTTATTGTGATGATGATCGCGGTGCCAGGTAATATAAAAAATACCGACTACTCTTTTCTGATCATTTTTAACCGGGCCAACTTGCTGTATTCCAGGCATGGTACGACCAATTGCATCTGTAGCCACCCAGGTATCTGAATACAAATCGCGATACGGTTTAGATTTTCTTGTGGTATCAGCTTTTTCTTTAACGGGAATTACTATTTTCTTTTTTCCAGGAGTGGCGCCTGGATCAGAAAACCCAAATCCTGCCAGCACCATGGCGCTGAGGAAAAGGTTTGTTGACATACTTTTGTTTCGCACGGCGTACTATTTGGTTAAATGAATGTTTAGACTACTGGCATGGTACAACTATAGCTTTTAATAAGAAAAACGATGGCCCTTGCAGGCCATCGTTTCATTCCTGCATCTTTTTCGATAATATGAGTACTGGATTCTTCTGGACAACAATAATAGCACTCGATTTACGGTGTGGCAACCTGTACTGTCCTGACTGCTCTAAAAAATCCCGGGTTTCTAAATAGAATTTTATTCTTTATTGGTATTTTCTTCTCTATTCATTGTATATCTTTCTTTGCTCTGTTCTTTATTATTATATTTCATCTGAACAATGAAATTTATTCCACAACAATTATGATAAAACGTCTACTTCTTTTAGGTTGCTGGCTTTATGGTACTCCGGTGATGTCTCAAACTATTTATCACGTATCAAATAAGCCTCTTCCTAATGTCAATTCCTTTACCAGTCTGAATAAAGCAATTGCTTCTGCTTTAGAACAATCCAATAAGCGTGTAACCATTGAGGTGCATGGTGGTACATACTTTTTGGATGAAGAAATAATTATCAGAGCTAATCAGGTAAAATGTCAGAGTCTTGAAATCAGCGCATCTGCCAATGAGAAACCTGTAATTAGTGCTGGTAAACCACTTACATTAAAATGGAAGCCATTTAAAAATGGTATTTATGTGGCAGATGTAGCTGCGGAACAATTCGAAAGATTATATGTAAATAATGTGCCTCAGATTTTAGCAAGGTATCCGAATTATGATAGCACTCAGACTGTATTAAATGGTACTGCTGCTGATGCTTTGCAAAGAGCTGCCAAATGGACTGATGCTAATAACGGTTATTTGCATGCGCTGCATCTTCACAGATGGGGTGGTAATTCCTATAGGATTACTAAATCTGCTAATGGTAAAGTGCAGTTGACAGGCGGATGGCAAACCAACAGGCCTGATGGCATGAATGAACAGTTAATGTATGTCGAAAATAATCTCGAAGAACTGGATGCTCCGGGCGAATGGTTTTTGGATTTTGTGGCCGGTAAACTTTATTACTTTCCGACTAAAAATGTAAATCTCTCTACCGCAAAATTTGTTGCTTCGAATCTTAAGCAAACTATTGTACTGAAAGGAGATACGGAGCATCCAGTTAGAAATATAACGTTTAAGGGCCTACGATTTGCACATAACGAACGCACCTTTATGGAAACCAGCGAGCCTTTATTGCGCAGCGACTGGACTATCTATCGCGGTGCTGCATTAATGCTGGATGGAACTCAGGACTGCAAAGTCTCTAATTGTGAATTTGAAGGAATTGGTGGTAATGCAATCATGCTTAGCAACTATAGTAAAAACGATACAATTAGTGGTTGTTATATTCATCATATTGGTGGCAATGCTGTTTGTCTGATTGGTGATCCTGCTGTTGTTCGCTCGCCAAGAGATAAATATGATGCACAACTATCGTATGAGGCAATGGACAAATACCCTGGTCCAAAAGGTAACAACTATCCTCAGTATTGTGTAGTAACTGATAACCTGATCCATAATATAGGCCAGTTCGAAAAACAGGTTGCGGGTGTTGAAGTAGCCATATCTTCAAATATAACTATTAGTCATAATAGCATTTATGATGTGCCAAGAGCCGGAATAAATATTGGCGATGGCTGTTTTGGCGGGCATATCATTGAGTATAACGATGTATTTAATACAGTTCTTGAAACCAGTGATCACGGTGCTTTCAATTCCTGGGGCCGCGATCGTTACTGGTCATCCGATCGCGCATATATGGATAGTATCACAATGGCGCATCCTGAAATTATTTTATTGGATGTGCAGCAACCTGTTACCATCCGAAATAACAGGTTTCGTTGCGACCATGGGTGGGATATAGATTTGGATGATGGATCAACCAATTATCGCATTTATAATAATGTTTGTTTAAATGGTGGTATTAAACTAAGAGAGGGTTTTCTGCGGGTAGTAGAAAATAATATTATGATCAATAATACTTTTCATCCTCATGTCTGGTTTAAAAATAGTCAGGATATCTTTAAACATAATATAGTAACAAGGGCTTACAGACCAGTTGAAATTTTTGTATGGGGAAAACAGGTTGATTACAATTTCTTCCCTGATTCAGATGCGCTGAAAACCGCACAACTGGTTGGAACAGATGCTAACGGTAAAGCTGGGAATCCATTGTTTTCTGCACCAAACAAAGGCGACTATACGCTGAAGGTAAATTCACCAGCTTTTGAAATCGGATTTAAAAATATTCCAATGAATGAATTTGGAGTAAAAAATCCTATCTTAAGAAAGATTACCAAACAACCGGCCTTCCCTAAACTGGTGGAGACCAGCTATGATGGTAACGAATATCTCTTGAAAAAATAACTGTTACTAACCACAAACGTTATGAAATTACAAAAGTTCTATGCCTTTCTGTTTCCTGTAGCATTAATAGCTTGCGGTGGGGCAGATAAACCTGCTGAACCTAAGTGGGTAGATTTGTTCAATGGAAAAGATATCAACGACTGGGTAGTTAAAATTCAGCATCATGAGGTGGGAGAGAATTTTGGAAATACTTTCAGAGTAGAGGATAGTATTATCAAAGTCAGGTATGATCAGTATGGCGATTTTAATGAACAGTTTGGACATCTGTATTACAAGCAACCGTTTTCACATTTCCATCTGAAGTTTGAATACCGGTTTGTTGGGAAATGGAGTCCAACTGCTCCGGGATATACTTTTCTGAATAGTGGAGTGATGTTTCATTCCCAGGATCCTCATACCATGCCTAAAGAGCAGGACTGGCCTATCTCTGTAGAAATGCAGCTGCTGGGTGGCTTGGGGGATGGGAAACCCAGACCAACAGGCAATATGTGCTCTCCCGGCACCAATGTAGTATACAAAGGAGTATTGGATCCCCAGCACTGCATAGAGTCGTCTTCACAGACTTATGACGGCGATCAGTGGGTGAAAGGAGAGCTGATTGTATTGGGCGATTCACTGGTAACTCATATCATCAATGGTGATACGGTACTTCAATATAGCAAGCCACAGATTGGAGGGGGAGTGGTAAACCGATATGATCCTGCTATAAAAATTGATGGTAAGTTGTTATCATCCGGTTTTATTGCCTTGCAAAGTGAAGGACAGGAGGTAGATTTCAGAAATATTAAGATTCTGAATCTGGATGCTCATTGAGATGTTTCCGTGCTGCCTCCCAGCCTATGATTGCATTTTTGCGGTTGGTAGACCAATGATATTCTCCAATTACACCGGTAGATCTTATTACCCTGTGGCATGGAATTAAAAAGGCTATCGGATTGCTGGCTACAGCGCTTCCTACAGCCCTTGCTGCCTGCGGGTTACCAGTTTGCGTTGCTAATGAAGCGTAAGTTGTTAATCCGCCGGCAGGAATTTTTAGCAAGGTTTCCCAGACCTTAATTTGAAATTGCGTGCCTTTCAGATGCAGTTTTATAGTATCCAGTTGTTTCCAATCCTGCGAAAATACAAACAAAGCATTCTGTTGGATGCTATCTACTATTTGCTGGTATTGAGCATTCGGATAAATAGCCTTCAGCTCTGCCAATGCCTTATCAGTTCCTTTATCTACAAAGGCCATATGACAAATGCCTTTAGGCGTAGCGGCAACCATGATTAAGCCAAATGGGCTATCAGCAAATGAATAATTGATATGTAATGATTCTCCTCCATGTCTGTATTCTCCCGGCGTCATACCTTCTATTTTAATGAACAGATCGTGAAGTCTGCCGGTTCCTGACAGCCCGGTTTCAAAAGCTGCATCTGCAATACTGGCAGCAGTTTCATTTAGAATTCCTTTAGCATAATTTATACTCAGGTATTGCAGAAACTGTTTGGGAGTTACACCCGCCCAATCCTTAAACATCCGCTGAAAGTGGAAGTTGCTCAGGTGTACGTATGCTGCCACATCCTCCAGACTAGGCTGTGATTTGAAGTTTGCTTTGAAATAATCAATAGCACTGGCAATTCTGTTATAATCTATTTCCTGTTGTGTGTCCATTTCAATTCGTTTTATACAAAAGTAGCATGTAAACAAACGATGGGAAACCCGTTTCTTGCTAAAATAAGCGCTGCTCCTAAACTGACCAAAATTGCTTTTTCTCCATTACTCCTAATTTGTTATAGATTTCTTTTTCATTTGGGTATATTTGAAAGATTAAAACTATCAATATGGAATACAGGAAATTTGGCAGAACAGGCTGGCAGGTTAGTGAAATCGGCTATGGAATGTGGGGAATGGCTGGCTGGACAGGTTCCGAAGAAGAGGAAGTAAATCAGGCATTAGACCGGGCCATTGAATTGGGCTGTAATTTTTTTGATACAGCCTGGGCATATGGCGACGGCCTTAGTGAGGAAATATTAAATAAAACTATTCGCAGGCATGCTGGTAAACGTTTATATGTTGCCACTAAAATTCCACCTAAGAATAGGAAATGGCCATCAAGACCGGAATATAACATTTCCGATGTATTTCCGGCCGATTATATCGTTGAGTACACTGAAAAGAGTTTGAAAAATCTGGGCGTAGAAACCATCGATCTGCAACAGTTTCACGTATGGAATGATAGCTGGTCTGATCAGGATGAATGGAAAGAAGCTATTACCAAACTCCAAAAGGACGGAAAAGTACGTGCCTGGGGTATTAGTGTAAACCGCTGGGAACCCGATAACAGCCTGGAAACCCTGAAAACCGGATTAATAGATGGGGTTCAGGTGATTTACAACATATTTGATCAGAATCCGGAAGATAACTTACTTCCACTTTGTAAAAAGCTGGATATTGGAGTAATTGCCAGGGTACCTTTTGATGAAGGTACGCTTACCGGTACATTAACCAAAGAAACAACTTTCCCGGCCGGCGATTGGCGTGCAAGCTACTTCGTACCAGAAAATCTTAATTCAAGTGTCGACCATGCAGAGGCACTGAGGCCACTTATTCCACAGGGCATGACTATGCCGGAGATGGCACTCAGATTTATTTTGAGCAATCCTGATATTGCTACTACCATTCCAGGAATGCGCAAACTCAGAAATGTGAATGCTAATATGGCTGCAAGTGATGGCAATGCATTATCTGCCAGTTTATTGCAGGAGCTGAAAAAACACAGGTGGGATAGAACTCCAACCGGTTGGTCACAATAGTTGCTCGCAAAAGCACAAAGTTTAATATTAAGGGGCAGAGGATTTTTTTAAGTTTAAAAGGAAATAAAGCGAGTGTTTTAAGAACTAATCAGTAATTCTTAAAAAGATTCGCATCAATCCTTAATAATCTTAAAAAAATCCTCTGCCCCTTAATATTAAACTTTGCTTCTTTGCGTGAAATATTATGGGAATGTTAGTAGCGAATGTTGGCTGGCAGTATGAATATCCCGCCATACTCTGTTGATGGTAGTTTCTTTTCTTGCCGCATTTAATCCGCAGAAAGGATATAGTTTATCAGATATTTCAATTGAAGTATGCGCCAGTATTCTGCTTTTTGTACTTACATCTGAAAGTAGTGCCTCCGTTAAAGATTTTTGCTGTAATGCTTTCCATGATAGTTCAAATGCCTCATAGAAGGCTGTTCTTACCTCATTCATTCTGGCTTTGGATGCAACCAGAATGTCGTTGAAATAATTGATTTGGCTGGATGTATACCGCTTTAATCCTGTTCGTTGCTCAAATGACTCGGCGGCCAGTACTATGAAGTGCCGGCTCATTCCATGTATATTCACTGCCAGGGTAGTTTCTGCCATTTGCAAAAATGGATAATCAAATCCAAGACCCAGACTTTCTGCATTCACTATTTCATTAATCTTAAAAGATCGATTTGCTGGCACTGTTACACTCTTTGCCTCAAAAGCATGGCTGCCTGTAGCTACTAGTCCAAAGTACGACCATCCAGGAATAATATTGATTTCCTCCTTCTTCAAAATAAAAGAAAGAACTAATGGATTTCCATCATCGGTACTTTGTTGCGAACCATCTTTATTTAATAAGATGCAGTTAGCCGTAAATACAGTTGCATGTAATGCTCCACTGGCATATCTCCAGGAGCCATTAATAAGATAATTACCGTTAGCAGTTAAAGTGGCTGTACCACCTATTTCTCCGCTACCAGCAAAACATACTTTTTCATCAGCCAATAAGTTATTGGCTAAATCAGGATCGAGGAAACCGGCAAACCATCCGGCTCCGCTACATAAGGTAACTGTCCAGCCCAGACTACCGTCTGCGGCGGCAATAGCTTCCTCCAGTCTTAGTATTTCTGGTAATGTTTTTCCTGGTCCTCCGTAAACGGGAGGCACAAAAAGTTTAAACCATCCTTCCTGATATGCTAATTCCAAAAGTTTTGGATGCAAGGATTGTTGCTGCTCCGATAATGAAGCATATTCTTTAATGGTTTGGACAACTGTTTTTTTTAATATCTCTTCCATGATCAAATAGCGCTTGCCTTTCCTGACTGGCATTATCCTGTCTAAGGTTCTACGGGTGGTGATCTCAGCCTGATAGTAAGGCACCCCGGGTAAGCGAATGACAAAGATACATAAAAGAGAAATTTTATGGTTGGTGCTTTCAGGGATCACTTAAAGAAGAGGACGTGATCAATTGTTAGTAAAGAAATAAAATCCAATATTTTTTACTTCTTTCTACCTTATTTAACTCTATTGCAGTTATCTAGTATATATTATTGTAATGCGATAAAAATGCAGTTATTTTTCCTAGTTTGTTAATAAATTAATAAAGTAACTATGATAAATGATATTTTTTTTGTTCTTTTATAGTCAATAAGTGAAAATTACCTGAAATATTGAATATTGTAAATAAATATAATTTGTTGGGTGAGGCTCAAATAGTTGGCTTATTGAAGTCGGGAGATATTCAGGCTTTTGAAGCAATATACCTGCAGTACTGGCCCAAATTATATGGTTATGTTTATAATAGAACATCCAGCAAAGATGTTGCAGAGGAAATTGTACAGGAGGTGTTTTATGCATTGTGGCAAAAGCATGAAAAGTTAGAATTAACGCATACACTATCAGCTTATTTATTTGCAGCAATCCGGTATCAGTTATTAAACTATATAAGAAACAGCAAGGCACGTAAAACCTATGCTACAGATTTTTATGAGTACCGCGAACAGCTTGCAGATAATTCAATTGAGGATGGAATAGAGGTTTATGACCTGAAGCAAGCCGTTGAAAAAGAGATATCCCGCTTGCCTCTGAAATGTCAGCAGATCTTCAGAATGAGCCGGCAGGATCATTTGTCGATACAGGATATTGCCAACGTTTTAAATATATCACATAAAACTGTAGAGAACCAGCTGACCAAAGCGCTCAGGCAACTGAGAGCCGCATTAAGGCATCAATTCCATTGGTTGTTATTGTTTTGTACTGAGCTGAAAAATTTTTTTTGATTCGTGTAGGTGTTTGGGTTAGTTCAGGTTACTTCTTTTATATAAGATAATAACTGATGGATCAACCAAATTTTAAACAACTGATTGATGATTACCTGGCAGGCAAACTGGATGCTGCTACAGCATCGCAGCTGGAATCGTGGTTAGATACACTTGGGGATGCCACAGCATTTGAACAGCTAAACGAGAATGAAAAAGCACTGGCGAAGGCTATAGGGTATAATCGCTTACTTCATCGAATTCAGTCACGTAAAGGAAAAGTATTGGGCATCAACTGGAAATTCCTTGCAGCGGCAGCTATATTATCAGGAATGCTGGTATTCAGTCGTGAACTTTTAAATTTTTTAGTACCACATAGGATTATTACGCTTAATTGTGGGAATAATGAAAAGCGTAAACAATTATTATCTGATGGTTCTATTGTTTGGTTGAAAGGAAACAGTAAATTAATTTTTCCTTTAACTTTTGAATCAGATAAACGTGAAGTAACCATAGAAGGAGAGGGATTGTTTGAAATAGCTAGGGAAGCAGAACGACCATTTTATGTTAGGTCGGGTAAACTCACAACCAAAGTATTAGGCACAAGTTTTAGTATAAAAACCAACGGTGATTCTGTAGCAGTTACACTACTAACCGGAAAGGTTATTGTAACAGGTCCGCAGTGCAATCCGATCACACTATTGCCTTCAGAACAGGCAGTTTATACTCCACAACAATCCTATATACGGCAAGAGCCTCAGGATAGTAGCTATGTACAGGCATTTATACAACATACCGAATATGAGATGGCATTTAATGATGCCAACCTGTCAACCATTTTACAACGAATAGAAAAGAAATTTGAGGTGACCATTCAACTTTCAGATCCGAACATTGCTTCAAATAAACTTACGGCGGATCTGACAGACCAGTCTTTACAACAAACGATAGGAATGATATGTCAGGCACTCAACCTGGATTTCAACCAAAAGGGGAAAACTATATTAATTAAACAAAAAAGTGGAAAATGAAATGCTCAACCAAAATCAACGCTTATAACATGCAAACACAAATTCAGATGAAACAGACCAACTACAACTAAAAAAGCCGGAGGGGTGACAGCCCCGCCAGCTTATGTTGAACAACCCTGCTTATGTACCGCGTGACAGCGCGGAAGGGAATCCTTTGTCTAATTCTTCAGCAATCAAACAAAGTACAAGGTTATGCACCTAAAAGTAAAAACAAATGATTTCCTATCCAAATACAGGAAAGTAACCACCTTTTGCCTCGTAACAAGTATTCTGTGCGGCACTACTTATCCCGTTTCTGCTAATGCTCAGGGCATTCTGGATAGGAAAATTTCTCTGCAGGCCGATGATATGAGCCTCAAAGGTGTGCTCAGTCAAATCCATAATAAAACGGCCATTAAATTCGTATACAGCTCCAACCACATTGCACTCGATCGTAAGGTTTCTGCTTCTGCGAAAGAAGAAGAGTTGGGCAAAGTATTAGACAAATTATTAGCAGGCCTCGATATTGCCTTTGTCGTGAATGACGATTACATCGTTTTAAAAGAAAATTACAACACTATTAAATCTACTCCTGCTGCAACTGTTGCCGATGTTGTAGTAAAAGGAAAAATCCTTAATGAAGCTAATGAACCTTTTCCGGGTGTTACCATTGTTGAAAAAGGTACCACAAACGGAACTGCTACCGGTGCCGATGGCGGATTTTCACTAAAAGTAAAAGAGGGTGCTGTATTGGTTATAACTGCAATAGGTTATGAAGTTACGGAAGTTAAAGCCGCTGATGCAGGTATTATTAAATTAAAAGCTGCTGTAAAGCAGCTACAGGATATAGTGGTAACGGCTGCGGGAATAGCCAGACAGAAAACCAGTTTAGGCTATTCCGTTAGCACCGTTAATGCTGATAAATTGGCTCAGAAATCTGAACCCGATCCGGTAAGAGCCCTCACCGGAAAAGTTGCCGGTGTAAATATATCTTCAGCTGGTGGCGTGGCTGGTGGTGGTACCAACATTACCATCAGAGGTAATTCCTCTCTCAATGGTAACAACCAACCGCTATTTGTAGTTGATGGTGTGCCATTCGATAACTCGAGCTTCGCCAACGTAGGCTCCACAACCGTTGGGGGCGTTGGGGTTACAAATAGGGCATTCGATTTAGATCCTAACAACATACAATCAATGACGGTGCTGAAAGGGGCAGCAGCAGCTGCCCTCTACGGCTCCCGTGCTGCCAATGGAGCAATTATTATCACTACAAAAACAGGTAAGAAAAAAAGCCGCAAAGGAACTGAAATAACTTACAATACCGGGTATGCTGTTGAAACCGTTTCAGGCCTTCCTGAATACCAAACGAAATACGGACAAGGAACCAACAACGACTACCGCCAGGGCGTATATGCCTCATGGGGCCAGCCTTTTGAAGGTGTGGAAAGTATGTTGCCTACCCGCAAAACTATTCCTCATCAGCTTACCCGCCAGTTTTCTTCCGCAGTATTCCCTCAGTTTTATGAGGCCGATGGCGTTACTCCGATTCAGGTACCTTATAAATCGTATGCTAAAGAAAATGTAAAGAATTTCTTCAGACAAGGTAGTGTTTATGAAAACGCCATTTCCATTTCCTCCGGTAGCGAGAAAGGTAATTTCAATGCAGGCCTCTCCAATACTAAGAACCGTGGAGTAGTGCCGGGTAATGATATAGATCGTACGTCCATTAACGTTGGCGGCAATATTAAACTGGATAATAAGTTCTATGCAAGCGGATCTATCAATTATGTGATCATCAGGCAGAAAACACCACCAATAGGTGGACTCACCAGCTCTATTATGTCTACCCTCATGTACGTGCCTACCAGCTACGATCTGACAAACTATCCCTATGAGAACCCAATCGATGGTAGTAACGTTTACGATTATACAGGGGTTGACAATCCTTACTGGTCGGTGAAACATAGTCCGGCTACCAGTGCAGTAGACCGGTACTACGGCAATCTGGTATTAGGCTTCGATCCGTTACCCTGGCTGAATATTCAGAATACTGTTGGGTTTAATGCATATACCGACAGAAGGGTAAGTGTGAGAGGGAAAGGAAGTTCGTCTTATCCTAATGGTAGTATAACTACAGATAATATATACAGACAGGAGTTGGATAACACCTTATTAGCTACTGTCACTAAATCCATTACTCCCGACTGGAATCTTAAAGTGATCCTGGGAAATAATGTGAATCAACGACTCACCGACCGTAAGGCTTTCTACGGTGATAATATTATTGTTGCAGATTTGATAGATATCAACAATACCAGTTCCATTACACCAATTCAATTGATCAATAATAGAAATCAGCTAAAACAGCGCTACTATGCATTTTTTACTGATATCACACTCGATTATAAAAATTATGCCTCTATAAACCTGGTAGGTAGAAACGATGTTTCCTCTACTTTACCAGCCAATAACCGAAGCTACTTTTATGGTGGTATCAATGGTTCTCTTATCTTTTCAGAAGCACTCAATTTATCTAAAGAAGTACTCAATTTTGGTAAGATTCGCGCGGGCTACACCAAAGTGGGTAATGAGGCTTCTCCGTATCAAACACAAAACTTTTACCAGATCAATCCTATACTGGGAAGTAATTCGAGCCCTGGAAATGTTGGTCTGCCATTTACTCCGGCTGGAGGCACTACTTATAATATTGTTACGCAGGCTAATCTGCTCACCAATGCCAACCTCAAACCTGAATTTATTACAGAGCTGGAGGTGGGAACAGAATTACAATTCTTCCAAAATCGAATAGGCCTCGATTTTACCTGGTATAATAAGAAAAGTACTTCTCAGATTTTTGAAGTAACTGCGGCTCCTTCTTCGGGTTATCTTACTCAGATCTTAAATCTGGGAGAGGCCACTAATAAAGGGATTGAAATCGGATTAACAGGAGCTCCTTTGAGAAGCAATACTGGCCTGAGCTGGGATATTAATGCCAACTTTACCCGTAACCGGAATATCATTCAGAATTTAGGTGGATACGAACGTTTTAGCTACGGCGGTACGAACGGTACCAGCAGTGTGCATATTGTCGGACAACCATATGGTTTAATTCAGGGAACAGCTTATGCAAGGGATAATGAAGGTAATGTACTGATAGATCCTAATACCGGTAAACCACTGATTGCTGGCTCATTAAAACCTATTGGGAATCCAAATCCCGACTTCATCTTCGGAATAACCAATAGCTTTCATTTCAAAAATATTTCGTTAAACATCTTGTTCGACTGGAAACAGGGTGGGCAACTATTCTCCCGTACAGTAGCAGAAATGCTTTCAAGAGGAGTAACAAGAGATATGGAGAACCGCGAATTTGCAATTGTGTCACCAGGTGTACTGGGAGATATCAATACTCAAACTCCTTTGCTCGATGATAAAGGAAATAAGATTCCAAACAATGTGGCTTTATCCTGGGAAGATCACTTCTTCAGTAGTAGCATGGGCCCGGGAAATGGGGGTATAAACGAAGGTTCTGTATTTGATGCTACTGTTTTCAGATTGAGAGAGATCAGTTTGGGATATGAAATTCCAAAAAGTATCCTGGGTAAGACTCCATTTGGCGCCGCTACACTCTCATTTTCCGGACGTAACCTTTGGTATAAGGCGCCGAATTTTCCGAAATACACACATTTTGATCCGGAAGTCAGCTCTTTGGGAGTTGGTAATTCCCAGGGGTATGATAACCTGGCTGTACCAACCACCAAGCGCTTTGGTCTGAATTTGAAATGTTCTTTCTGATCTGTAAAACTACTTGTATGAAATCTTTATTTTATTCAGTATACACCATTGGGTTAGCAGGCCTACTAAGCCTGGCAGCTTGCAGCAAGTTTGTAGATATAAATACAGATCCTAATAACCCGGTGACTGCCCAATTGCCATTGCTATTGCCTTCTACCCAGGTGTCACTCGCCGCTAATATGTATCAGCTTAATAGTGGCACTGCAACGTTTATGCAATACACCGTCTTTTCTTCCGGCCTGAGTCGGCTGCAACAACAGGGTACAAGTTTCGATGATTCGTGGAATGGCTTTTATACGCAAACACTGAACGATCTGGAAGCGGTAATACTGGCAGGTACTGCTCAGGAACAATGGGGATATACAGCTGTCGCAAAGCTGGAAAAAGCATATCTGATCAGTATAATGGTAGATATGTGGGGAGATATTCCTTACAGTGAAACACAACAAGGGCAAAAGAATGTTAGCCCAAAGTTCGAAAAGGGGGAAGGTATATACGAATCAGTTTTCACTACAATAGAATCGGGAATTGCTGATATTAATAAAGTAACGGCAACAACGCTGGTACCGGCAACTTCTGATCTTATTTATAGTGGCAACAAATCTGCCTGGTTAGGAATGGCTAATTCTTTAAAGCTGAAGTTATTTAATCAGGTGCGTTTGGTTAATCCGGCTCGTTCGGCAGATACAATCAAATCCCTGATAAAAAATGCGGGGCAGTTAATTGGTGGTACTACAAATTCAAATTCACTTGATTTTACCTTTAGGTTCGGACCCGGGCAAAACCCCAATAACCGTCATCCCTGGCACAGAGCCGAGTATCAGGGTAGTAAAACATTCTACCAAAGTCAATCTTTTATCGATCTGCTATTCAATAACGATGATCCAAGATTGAGGTATTTCATATTCAGGCAAAATGCAACTGCCGGGCTAAATAATAGTAATAACAGTAATGGCTATTATGGCAGAAATCCCGGTGATGGAACCGCAGCGCCGGCAGATTTGAACCGTAGATCTACTTTTGGAATTTATCCGGCTGGTGGCTTATATGATAATGCTCCTATCAATAATATTCCAGCTACCAATCTATTCCTGACCAATACAGGTGCAACCGGCAGCCTGAAAGTAGTTGGACCAACAGACGGTAATGGTGCTGGTCTGATGCCATTCATTACAAATGCAATGGTTAAGTTTATTCGTGCTGAAGCCGTGCTCACACTAAATACCGGTGAAGATGCCCGCCAATTGTTGAAAGAGGGGATCATTGCAAATCTGACAAGTGTTAGCACTTATGCCCAGGGAAATGGAGGTCAGGCACTTGCTACCGCTGCTATTTCAACATTCGCAGAAGGCATTGCACTGAAATTTGATGCTGCTACTGTTAATGGCAAGTTGGATATACTTATTACCCAAAAGTATATTGCTCAATTCGGAAATGGAATGGAAGCCTATACAGATTACAGGCGTACAGGTTTGCCGACTCTCAGACCACCATTATCGCCATTGAATGTATTTCCATTGCGACTTTATTATTCTGAAACAGAGCTGATTGCCAATACCAGTTTAGGTAATAATGCTGCAAGCATGCAGGTGGCACAACAAACAACACCAGTTTTTTGGGATAAATAATGATTGATTAAAAAATATTATTATGAGACGCTTTATTATAGCTTTAGGATTGATGGTATTTCTGGCGGCTGCATGTAAGAAGGTGACCTACGAATGGCAGAATTATACTTATACCGCTGTTCCAATCGTAACAATCGACACTACTAAAACAGCTTTACCAACTAAACAAACCGGTAAGGTAGCTTTCTTTAATCTGAATGATCCTAACCTGGCCAGCCAGGAGTTTGCATTTACTTTATCCTGGGAAGGTTTCGGGAAGGAGACGGTTAAGTCAATAGAGGTTTATGCCAGCTACAATAAGGCAGAAGCCAGTGTTCCTGCCTATCCGCTGGTTATCTCTTCTCCTGGTAATCAATATCCGAATATTGCGCAATTCCCATTGCCAAGTATTGTAGGTAGTAATGACCACCTGTTTGAAACGGTAACAGATTTTCCAAAATCATATCATTTCACTGCCACAGAGCTGGCAGCTATGAACCATGTAAACCTTACCAGTGTGGCCGTGAATGATTACTTTCTATTTAAATTTATCTTGAATTTGACAGACGGTCGTAGAATTGTTACTTTTTTTAATAACATTTGTGATGAGGCCAGGGGGGAACCTGGGGACTGCCGCGTTGGAGTGAGATTTAAAAAACAATGAGCAGCCAACTTTAACAACAAGATCTAAACGAGAAACATGAGGCCAATTGTATCACCATTACTTTTTGCTACGGTATTCCTATGTAGCAGTACGGGAGCCTACTCCCAGAAAAAGGGAAAAACAGATTATGCAAGTGAAATAAAAGTGCTGGCAGAAAAACCGATAGTGAAAAAAGCTTTCCAGACGATTGTTGACCTGGATCCACAAACTTTAAAGCAGCATATAATGCTTACTCAGATTCCTGCTCCACCATTTAAAGAGCAGGAGAGAGCTGCGAAATTCGCTGCGCTCCTGAAAGAAGCAGGGGCCGACAGTGTGTGGATCGATAATGTAGGGAATGTAATTGCCAAACGTAAGGGTAAAAGCGGAAAGAAAACTGTTGTAATTGAAGGACATCTGGATACTGTTTTTCCTGAAGGAACAGACGTTACTGTAGTACAAAAAGGTGATACACTTTATGCTCCGGGGATTATTGATGATACCCGTGCATTGGCCGGTATATGGACTATTTTAACCACGTTAGAGAAAAATGGAATTGAAACGGATGCTGATGTTTTGTTTTGTGGGGTTGTGGGAGAAGAAGGATTGGGTGATCTCAGAGGAGTGAAAAACCTCCTCAGTGAACATGGTCCGGGCCCTATCAGCAGCTATATTGCCATTGATGGTTGGAATATCTCACGCGTTACTCACAGAGGCTTGGGGTCTAAAAGATATAAGGTTTTATTCAAGGGCCCCGGTGGTCATTCATTTGGGGCGTTTGGCCTGGCAAACCCACATGCTGCCTTAGGCAGAACTATTCATTACTGGGATGAAAGTGCTGATGCTTTTTCACGTATGCCCGGCGAGAGGGTTACTTACAATGTTGGGGTAATAGGAGGAGGAACTTCCGTAAATGCTATTCCTTTCGAATCATGGATGGAAGTAGATATGCGTTCTGAAAGCCCGGAAAGATTAAAGGGAATGGATGAATTGCTCCAGGCTGCAGCAAGGAAGGCATTGGATGAAGAGAATAAAATAAAACGCTCGGGAGCCGATCTTACCCTTAAGATTGAATTGATAGGAGATCGGCCTTCCGGGATGTTGGATAGTAGCTTGCCGCTGATTCAGAGAGCTAAGGAAGCTGTTAAGTTTTTAGGAACAGAACCCGTATTGGCTGGTGGTTCCACCAATTCCAATATTCCTATTTCCCTGGGCATTCCTGCTGTTACAATAGGTAGTGGAGGCAAGGGCGCTAATGAACATGCATTAAATGAGTGGTGGATAAACGATAAAGGCTATTTAGCAATCCAAAGAGCCTTACTGCTTCTGTTGGCAGAATCAGGCATCGCTAAGTAAAGATCAACCTAAAAATAGCTTATGATGAGAAAAAGTAAATTTATTGGCCTGTTGTTTTTATGGTCGGTATCCGTAACAACAGCCATAGCACAAGTTCCCACACCTAAAGAACATTTTGGTTTTAATATTGGGGATGATTACAAACTTGCCAATTACACTCAAACTGAAGCCTACTTCAAAAAATTGGCAGCTTCCGATCGTACTAAACTGGTAGATATTGGCCTTACAGAAGAAGGTCGACACCAATATATGCTGATCATTTCTTCCCCGGAAAACATCAAAAAATTAGATCAATATAAAAATATTTCCCAACAACTTGCCAGAGCTGAGGGTATTAGTGAAACACAGGCGCATAGCCTGTCTGAAACCGGAAAAGCTGTTGTATGGATTGATGGAGGACTACATGCAACTGAAGTAGTAGGTACTCATCAGTTGATAGAAACAATGTGGCAACTGGTAAGCCGCAATGATGCTGAAACCATGAGAATACTTGATAATGTCATTATTCTCTGCGCTCATGCTAATCCGGATGGCCAGGAACTGGTTTCCGACTGGTATATGAGGGATACTGATACAGCAAAGCGAAATATGAGTATTCCACGCCTTTATGAGAAATATGTTGGTCACGATAATAACCGCGACTTCTATATGATGAATATGAAGGAAAGCCAGAATATCAGCAATCAGTTGTTTGTTGAATGGCTCCCTCAAATCATGTATAATCATCATCAGCGTGGTCCTGCAGGTTCTGTACTTGCTGGCCCCCCTTACCGCGATCCTTTCAATTATGTATATGATCCATTAATCGTTACAAGTATTGACGCAGTAGGAGCGGCCATGAACAACAGACTAAATGTAGAAGGCAAACCAGGCTATACTCAGCGTGCCGGATCTCAGTTTTCTACCTGGTGGAATGGTGGTTTACGTACTACTCCATATTTTCACAATATGGTAGGATTGTTAACAGAAATCATTGGTGGACCAACTCCTGAAAATGTACCGCTGGTACCTGACAGGCTTATTCCCAACGGAGCTACTCCTAATCCGGTTGTTCCGCAGAAATGGCATTTCCGCCAATCAATCGATTACTCTGTGTCGCTTAACTATGCTGTATTGGATTATGCTGCCAGGTATAAAAGCACCTTACTTTATAACATTTATCAAATGGGTGCTAATGCAATTGCAAGAGGAAATAAGGATAACTGGACTTTCTATCCAAAATATATTGATAGTATCAAAGCTGCCAATAAATTGAGCAAGAAAGCAGAAGGTAATGCTGAAAGCGATGGAGGGGCAGATTTCTCTTTCGGAAAAGAAGATACCATTCCTGCAAAATTCTATAGTACTGTCTTACAAGCGCCAGGCCTAAGAGACGCAAGAGGGTATATCATTCCGGCAAACCAGGCAGATTTTCCAACAGCTGTTAGATTTATCAATGCTTTAATCAGATCAGGGATTTCTGTTCAAAAGGCTACAGCCGATTTTACAATAAACGGGATTCAATATCCTGCCGGTTCATATATTGTAAAAACAGCACAGGCGTTCAGACCTCATGTAATAGATATGTTTGAACCACAGGATCACCCTAATGATTTCCAATATGAAGGAGGTCCTCCTATTCGTCCTTATGACGCTGCCGGATGGACGCTGGCCTTTCAAATGGGTGTAAAGTTCGACAGGGTCCTCGAAGGATTTGATGGCCCATTTGAGAAGTTACCATACGGTCAGTTGCAACAGGCACCTGTTCAAACACTGGCAGTTTCGAAAACGGGATACCTGCTCAGTCCATCTGCCAATAATAGCTTTATAGCAGTTAACGATCTGTTGAAAGCAGGTATTAAAGTAAGTAAAACCAACAGTGGTCAGTTTTTTATTCCTGCAACTACAAAATCTCAAACTGTTTTGTTGAAAGTCTCTACTGACTATGGTGTTGTTGCAATGCCGGTTCAGAGCAAGCCGTCAGATCTCAAGGCCCTTGCTCCAATGAGAATTGCTATATGGAATAACTATGGAGGTTCAATCCCTGCAGGTTGGATTAGCTGGCTAATGGAACAATATCATTTTTCTTATGAGTTTATTTACTCGTCAGCCATTGATGCAGGAAACCTGCGTAAGAAATACGATATGATTATTTTCCCGGGAGGTGCTATTCCGGATACTGCGAGGAAGAGACCCAGAGCTGGAGGTTATGAACCTAAAATTCCTAAGGCTTCAGAATTACCTGTAGAGTATCGTTCCTGGTTAGGAAAGATTACGGCCGATACTTCTATTCCACAGTTAAAGAAATTTTTAGAAGAAGGAGGTCAGATTGTTACTATTGGCACCAGCACAAATCTTGCTTATCATTTAGGGTTGCCAGTCTCTAATGCACTTGTTGAAAAAAATAATAAAAATGAATTAAAACCACTTTCCGGAAATAAGTATTATATCCCGGGAAGCCTGCTAACAGCTGATTTTGATACTACTGCCATTGAAAATGCAGGTATGCCATCTCGAAATGATGTTTATTTCGATAGAAGCCCTGTGTTTAAAATTAATGATAATGCGGTGGGGATTAAAAAGTTAATATGGTTCTCAACCGATCGCCCTTTGCATAGTGGCTGGGCCTGGGGCCAGCAGTATTTGAAAGGTGTAGTGGCAGCATTTACAGCAAATGTAGGTACTGGTAAATTACTGGCATTTGGGCCGGAAATTACGTTCAGAGGACAGTCGCATAGTACATTCAGATTATTGTTTAACCAACTTTATAAATAAACGTTCAACACATGGGCAAACACTCTTTTGTGCTGAGCAGTCTTTTTTGTTGTGCTGCTACTATCGCAGTAGCACAACAAAAAGATAAGCAAGCCATGATCAATTATTTGGATCAGCATACTGCTACTTATGATACGATAGCGCGAAAGATATGGTCGTTTGCTGAACCTGGATATTTAGAAGAGAAAAGTGCAGCATTACTGAAACAAACATTAAAAGCTGAAGGCTTTAACATTGAAGCCGGAGTTGCTGGTATACCAACTGCTTTTATTGCAAGCTATGGCAGTGGTGAACCGGTAATTGGAATATTAGCAGAGTATGACGCTCTTCCAGGGTTATCGCAGGAAGCAGGAATTGCTGAAAAGAAAGCAGTGAAAGACAATGGCCCGGGGCATGGTTGCGGGCATAATCTGTTTGGTACAGCATCTGTTGCTGCTGCAATAAGCGTAAAGAACTGGTTGCAGCAAAGTGGTACCAAAGGCACTGTTAAATTATATGGATGCCCTGCTGAAGAAGGTGGTTCCGGGAAAGTTTATATGGTAAGAGAAGGCTTGTTCAATGGTGTTAGTGCAGTATTACACTGGCACCCGGGAAATCAGAACTCTGCTTCCATAGCTCCCTGGCTGGCAAATAAAAACGCTAAATTCCGTTTTTATGGCGTTGCTTCACATGCTGCCGCATCACCCGAAAAAGGACGTTCTGCCCTGGATGGAGTAGAAGCTATGGATTATATGGTGAATATGATGAGAGAGCATGTTCCTTCCGATACCCGCATTCACTATGTAATTACAAAAGGGGGAGATGCCCCGAATGTAGTTCCTGCTTTCGCTGAGGTTTATTATTATGTAAGAAACCCGGAAATGAAAGTGGTAAAAAGCGTTTGGGATAGATTGGTGAAAGCTGCTGAAGGTGCTGCATTGGGTACCGGTACCAGAATGGATTATGAGGTAATTGGCGGTGTTTATAATATGCAGCCGAATGAAACCTTATCCCGACTGATGGATAAGAATTTGCGACAAGTAGGAGGATTTACTTATTCTGCCGACGAAAATGTTTTTGCTTCCCAGATTCAAAAAACATTTGTAGATACTACCGGAATTGGAAATCCTGCTGCTATAGCATCAAAAGTTGCACCTTTTCAGATTGTGAAAGAAAGTAATGGTGGTGCATCCTCCGATGTTGCGGATGTAAGCTGGGTTGTGCCTACTGCCGGTATTGTTACCGCCACCTTTGTACCTGGGTCTTCCGGGCATAGTTGGCAGAATGTAGCGGCTGCAGGGAGCAGCATAGGTACTAAGGGAATGATGTTGGCTGCCAAAACCATTGCCTTAACTGCTTATGATTTGTTTAAAAGTCCGGATACGCTCAAAGCAGCTAAAACGGAATTGATCAACAGACAAGGATCTGCTTTTAAGTATGAAGCAATGTTAGGCGATCGTAAACCTGCATTGGATTATCGTAAATAGATTCAACCAAAATTCTAACAAGATGCAAAAATTATTAACCACGTTGTTGGCACTCAGCTATTGTCTGGGAGCTTTCGCACAGAACGGTCATTTGCCTTCGCCTAAAGAACACTTTGGTTTTAATATTGGCGACGACTACCAGTTAGCTAATTATACCCAAACAACTGCGTATTTTAAAAAGCTGGCTGAAACCTCCTCCAGAGTGAAACTGCAAAGTATCGGAAAAACAGAGGAAGGAAGAGAACAATATGCTTTAATCATATCTTCCCCCGAAAATCTATCCAAACTTTCCCGATATAATACTATTTCCAAACAACTGGCAAAAGCTGAAGGAATCACTGATGCACAAGCCAGGGCAATGTCTGTGGAAGGAAAAGCTGTAGTATGGATTGATGGCGGCTTACATGCCAATGAAGTTGTAGGCACACATCAGCTGATCGAAACTGCCTGGCAGCTGGCCAGCAGAACGGATGCTGAAACAATGAGAATTCTGGATAATGTTATTATTCTTTTAGTACATGCCAATCCGGATGGTCAGGAATTAGTGTCTGACTGGTATATGAGAAACACTGATACGCTTAAACGATCAGTTGATCAATTACCTGTTTTGTATCAAAAATATATAGGTCACGATAATAACCGTGATTTCTATATGATGAATATGAAGGAAAGCCGGAATATGGGTAAATTTATGTACCTCGACTGGTTGCCACAGATTATGTATAATCACCATCAGCGTGGACCGGAAGGTTCTGTATTAGCTGGCCCTCCATATCGTGATCCTTTCAATTACTTCTTCGACCCGTTAATGATCACAGGGATCGATGCTGTGGGTGCTGCTATGTACAACAGATTAAATGTGGAAGACAAACCAGGATATACCAGGCTTAATGGTTCCAGTTTTTCTACCTGGTATAATGGCGGATTACGTACTACAGCGCAATATCATAATATGATCGGGCTATTGACTGAAATTATAGGAAATCCGACTCCTGAAAAAGTACCGGTAGTACCTCAGCGACTTATTCCAAATGGTGCTACTCCTAATCCGGTTACTCCTCAATCGGTATGGCATTTTCGCCAGTCGATCGATTACTCCATTTCCCTGAACTATGCTGTACTGGATTATGCTGCCCGCCATAGAGATGAACTGTTGTATAACATCTATAAAATGGGCCGTAATGCAATAGATAAAGGGAATAGAGATACATGGACGTTGAGTCCGAGTCATGCTGCAGCTATCACTGAGGCATACCAAAAAGATAATCCGGTAACTCCAGAGCAGGCAAAGAATATGGCGAACGATCCTTACGGCTGGATGACAAGAGGTAGTAATATCGATCCAAAATATTATGATGCAGTGTATAAAGATCCGGCACAGAGAGATCCAAGAGGCTATATTATTCCATTGAACCAGGCCGATTTTGGTACGGCTGTGAAGTTTGTAAATGCACTTATCAGAACCGGAGTTGATGTGCAGGTAGCAACATCAGATTTTACTGTCGACGGAAAATCATATCCAAAAGGTAGTTTTATTGTAAAAACCAATCAGGCTTTCAGACCGCATGTACTGGATATGTTCGAACCACAGGATCACCCTAACGATTTCCAATATCCGGGAGGGCCGCCTGTTCGTCCATACGACGCTGCCGGCTGGACGCTGGCATATCAGATGGGTGTTAAATTTGATAGAATACTTGATGCTTTTGAGGTACCACAAATTACTTCAAATGGTCTATTGGAAGAAACGCCTAAGGGTAAACTGGTAGCAGGAAAATCTGGTTACCTGATCAGTTCACAGGCGAATAACAACTTTATTGTTGTAAATCGTTTGCTACGTAGTGGTGTTAAGGTATTTCGTGTAGGTGCAGGTTCAGGAAGCAAAAATCCGGCGGTTGCAGGAACTTTTTATGTACCGAATAGCCCAAAAGCAGCAGTTATACTTAACGAGGCTACTTTACACCTCGGACTTACCACTCAACCTGCTGATGCGAAACCTAAAAATCTGTTACCAGCCAGCACTATGCGTATTGCATTGTGGGATACTTATGGAGGTTCAATGCCTTCAGGATGGGTAAGATGGATTATGGAGCAATATGAATTTCCGTTTGAAGTGATCTACTCACAGGATGTTGATGCCGGTAAGCTGAAAGATAAATACGATGCAATCATTTTTGTAACGAGAGCAATACCTAATCCGGGAGGAGCTGCAGCAAACAGAGGTGTATATTCGTTCAAGGAACCGGTTGCAGAAGAAATTCCTGAAAAATATCGCCATTTACTGGGAAAGATTACTGCTGAAAAATCTATTCCTCAACTCCGTCAGTTTATGGAAGAGGGTGGAGTTGTATTAACTATCGGAAGTAGTACCAGCCTGGCTTATCATTTAGGTTTACCTGTTCAGAATGCACTGGTTGAAACAGCTGCTGATGGTAAAGAACAGCCATTACCAGGAACTAAATATTTTGTGCCAGGTAGTATTTTAAAAGTTAGTGTAGATAGTACACAACCGGTAACATGGGGAATGTATTCGGAAGCAGATGTTAATTTCGATAATAGCCCTGTATTTAAATTGAGCGCTGATGCGAAAATAAAAGGTATTACACCACTGGCCTGGTTTTCAACCGATCGTCCGCTACGGAGTGGCTGGGCATGGGGGCAGGCATATTTAAAAGATGGGGTAGCTGCTTTTTCGGCCAGGGTTGGAAAAGGTACTTTATATGCCTTTGGTCCGGAAATTACTTTCCGCGGACAGTCATTAGGCACTTTCAAGATGTTGTTTAACGGATTGTACGGACAGGAAGATAAAGAACCAACGATCAAGCTACCGGCAGGGAATTAATATAGAGATAACTTAAGTGTAAAATAAGGAGCAGCAAGCGTTTAGACGCTTGCTGTTTCTTTATTCCCGGCCCCGATGCAGTATCTCGTAAATTCTAAGTATATTGGCACTGAGACAGGGAATACATGCCAACGCAATATGAAATAACGTCACCGGCCGCACTTTTTAAAGAGTACTATGCACGCCTTTGCTACTTTGCCTTTCAGTTTACGGCAGATAAAGACAAGGCAAGGGATATTGCGCAGGAAGCATTCGTAACCTATATCCAATCACAACATCTTTCCTCTCACCCTTCAGCGATTAGAAATTTTCTCTATTCTACGGTTCGTAATGCATGTTTGAATGCCATTCGTCATGAAAAAGTCGTAGAAAAGTATGCCTCCAATTCCGTTCAATCAGAAATTGATGATACCAGCATTATGCTTACCATGATTCAGTCTGAAGTTATGGGAGAAATTTACAGGGCCATTGAAACTTTACCAGATGCCTGCAGGCAAATTATTAGAATGGGCTATCTCGAAGGATTAAAGAACCCTGAAATTGCGGATAAGCTAAGTATTAGCGTAAATACCGTTAAAACCCAGAAGAAGCGTGGTATTGAAATGCTGAAGAAACGTCTGAACCCTGAAATATTTGGTTTCTTCTTTTTTTGATAATTTTTAAGCAAAAAACTTATTATTAAATATATTCATGGGGTGTTATTTTCCATGGAGAATAATATTTATTGAATATTGATTTCAATTTAAAGGACTCGTTTCCTTTACCGCAGACTGGGCAGGGGTAATGTAGTGCACCCCAAAAGTTGGACACTTTTGGGGGGCATTTTTTATGAAAAGAAAGTATTCTTTTGAAAACAGACTTTCAGCAGTAAAGAGAATCTTGTTGGAAGATGAATCAATTAGCTCAGTAGCGCGCTCTATAGGAGCTGGTTTTACACCGGTAAAACGCTGGTTGAATCGATATGAGTTGCATGGAGAAGAAGGGTTGAAGGAAAGTAAAGGGATTTATACCAGAGAATTTAAATTGGATGTCATAAAGTACATGCTTAAAAATGGGTTACCTTTAATGCGTGCGGCTGCCCATTTTGGTATTCCAAGTGAAACGACGGTTAGCAAGTGGTTGAAGTAGTATCAAATGTATGGAGCAGCAGGATTGACTAATACTAAAGAGAGGAAAAAAGCCATGGGAAAGCAACCAAAGAAAAACATCACCCCTTTACCAACTGCCTCATTGGAGGATAAGTTTGCAGCGTTACAGCGTGAGAATGAGTATTTACGTGCAGAAAATGCATTGTTAAAAAAGTTGGAAGCCTTAATTCAGGAAGAAGAAGCAGCAAAGAAACAGGGCAAATCACAAAAGCCATCAACGAATTAAGGCCAATATATAACTTGGAATTGCTTCTTCAAGTAGCCGGGCTAGCTCGTAGCACCTTCTATTATTATTTAAATAAACTAAATCGCGCGGCTGATAACAGCTGTCAGAAAAGAATTAGTGATATTTATCATCGTCACAAAGGCAGATATGGCTATAGAAGAATTACGACGAAATTGAAGCAGGAAGGATATGTAGTTAATCACAAAAAAGTATTAAGGATAATGCGGGAAGCTGGGCTTAAAAGTCTTGTTAGACCTAAGAAATACAGGGCCTATAAAGGTGAACAGGGCCATGGTGCAAAGAATCATTTGAATCGTAATTTTTATGCTAAGAATCCTCATGTTAAGTGGGTTACGGATATAACAGAGTTCAATGTAGGAGGTAAGAAATTATACTTTTCTCCCATTATGGATCTGTACAACAGAGAGATTGTAAGTTATACGTTCGCCAGGCGCCCAAACCATCACCAGGTAATCAATATGCTCAAGAAGGCCATCAATAAATTACCTAAAGATGCCAGTCCTATATTACATTCTGACCAAGGATGGCAATATAAAATGCAACAATATCAGGAGCTATTAAAGCAAAATGATATAATACAAAGCATGTCGCGAAAAGGTAATTGCCTGGATAATGCGGTAATAGAAAACTTCTTTGGCATCCTTAAGTCTGAACTGTTTTACCTTGAAAAATTTGATTCCATAATAACATTACAAAAGGCAATTGTTAAATATGTATATTATTATAATAACCACAGAATCAAATTAAAACTAAACGGCTTAAGCCCTGTAGACTACAGAACTCAAGCCGCTTAATATTTTTTAACTGTCCAAGTTTGGGGGTGCACTACAGTAAACCCTGCCCCTACAGAATTTCATCGAAACTAAATTTTCATCTGGTAGATATAATTCATGTTAAATGTCAATCTACTAATTTCAATTCTGTAAAGAAACAATTTTACAATATAGAACCTATAATTCGCTGAAGCCCTGTAGGGGCAGGGTTTACCCCTGCCCAGTCTACGGTAGAGGAAATTTATCAATCACATAAAGGCAATAAAATAGAGGCGCCATTCTCTTAACTTCATAGCCCCTGTCCAGTCTACGGTAGAGGAAATTTATCAATCACATAAAGGCAATAAAATAGAGGCGCCATTCTCTTAACTTCGTAGCCCCTGCCCAGTCTACGGTAGAGGAAATTTATCAATCACATAAAGGCAATAAAATAGAGGCGCCATTCTCTTAACTTCATAGCCCCTGCCCAGTCTACGGTAAAAGAAATTTATCAATCTAATAAAGACAATTATTACTAACAATCATTCTTTTTAACGCACTATCAATCTTCATTAAAAGAAACCAATATTTCATATTTATGTCAACAATAAATCAAAAGAGTTTCTTTATCAAACTATAATCACCCACTTCAATTAATGAATCTTATGTTTCAGTAGATAGACAACTTACTGAATATCAGATTATCAAAATTTTTTGAAATTTTTCTCCCCCTTGTCATCCTTTTTCCAATCTTAGGTTTCTTAATTATGTTATGGAGAAAAATTTCGATGATCTCAGGTATGCAGAATTGATCCTTAAACATTTGAGAAATACAGCAAATGCAGAAGAGGAACAAGAACTATTAACCTGGCTGGAAACAGATTCCAGGCATCAACAGTTGTATGACAGAATCCAGCAACAGCAGGTAGTAAAGGCCGCAATTTCTTTTCAGGAAGATCTTGATCTAATGGCCGACTGGGAAAGTGTAAAATCCCGTGCAGCTGTTAAATCAAATAAAATCGGATATCGTAGACCATTGACAATTGGAATTGCAGCAGCAACATTATTAGGTGTTGCTACTGTTGGGTATAAATGGATCAATAAGAATGAAGCCCCTGGCCAGCTAGCCATTAAAAATTCAGCTCCGGCCATCACCATCCTGCCAGGTAGCAATAAAGCTACTTTGCAATTGGGAAATGGAGAAGAAGTTCAGCTGGGAAATCAACCTGCTGTTATTAAAGAGGAAGACGGAACTAATATCAATCAACTGGCAAACGGACTAAGTTACACTAAGGGTACACCAGGAAGCAATGAGATAATCTATAATACTTTAACAACTCCAAGAGGTGGGCAATACCAGATTACGCTGGAAGATGGTACTAAAGTATGGCTGAATGCTGCTTCTTCATTAAAGTTTCCAGTACATTTTAGTACAAAAGACAGGATAGTAGAATTAATTGGAGAAGGATATTTTGAAGTGGCAAAGGAAGTAACCAAACCATTTAAGGTGAAAACCGGTGGAATGGAAGTACAGGTTTTAGGAACAGATTTCAATGTTGCTGCCTATACGAATGAGGTAAAAACAGCACTGGTGAATGGGGCAGTCAGAGTTGCCATGAATCAACAAAGCTGGCAATTAAAACCCGGTCAGGAAGCTAAAGTAAGAGATAATCATGTTGAAATAAACAAGGCAGATATTGAGAAAATAACTGCATGGAAAGAGGGGCTATTCTTTTTCCGGAACGACAATTTTAAGGAGATCATGGATCAGGTATCCAGATGGTATGATGTGAATGTAGTATATGAAGGTAACACACCTTCAAAAGGAATTAGTGGTAATATAAGCCGTCAGGCTAGTTTGGCGCAGGTTCTGGAGATGCTTAGTTTTGTGAGTGGAGCACATTTTAAAGTGAATGGTCGTATAATCTCAGTTATGTAGAAACGTAAATGAAAAACAAATACAAAACAACCTGTAGTACTATCTAATCAATCGCATTTAAACTTAACGATGATGAAAAAAACTATTTCCGCTTTGCGGCGGGGCATGTTATTCCTTTTGCCTAAGAAAGTCAGGGCAACAGCAAATATGCTTGCCTTGCTACTATGTACAATGGTATTGAGTGCTGCTGCTGAAGCACAAAAAGTAACCTTGTCGGTGAAACAAGCATCCCTGGAGGAAATTTTTAAAGCTATTCGTCAGCAAACCGGATACTATTTTTTGTATAACAACGATTTGCTGAAAAATACTGTTCCTGTAAGTCTGCAGGTCAAAAATGCCGAACTTACTGCCGTAATGGATCTCTGCGTAGCCGGACAACCAATTGCGTACAAAATTATTGATCGGACTATTACTTTAAAGGAAGCTGATAAGCCGGTATCCAATAAAGTTGAAGTAGCCGATACCGTAGTAACAGGTAAGGTTACCGATGAAAAAGGAGCAGCGCTGCCAGGAGTTACTGTTACGGTGGAAGGTACTTCCAGAGGCGCTGTAACTGATGGTAGTGGAAAATACACCTTACAGGTGCCATCTGGTGCCAACGCGCTCGTTTTCTCCTTCATTGGATTCACCAAACAAAGAGTAGAGTTGGCTGGCAATACTACCATCAATGTAAAATTATCTGAAGGTTCCAAGGGGCTTTCGGAGGTAGTTGTTACCGCTTTGGGTGTTAAAAGAGAAACAAAGTCGCTCGGCTATACCGTTGCTGAATTAAAGGGCGCCGATCTTTCTCAGGGTAAGGAAGCGAATGTGGCTAATGCTCTTTCTGGTAAAGTAGCCGGTGTACAGGTTAGTCGCCCTGCCTCTGGTGCCGGTGGTTCTTCAAAAGTAGTGATCCGTGGTAATAACTCACTAGTTGGTAATAGCCAGCCTTTATATGTGATTGATGGAGTGCCTTTGGATAACCAGAACTACGGAGCTGCGGGCAGCACCGGGGGAATCGATTTCGGAGATGGTATTTCCAATATCAATCAGGAAGATATAGAAAGTATTTCTGTGCTTAAAGGTCCAAATGCCGCTGCATTGTACGGACAAAGAGGTAGCAATGGCGTGATTCTCATTACCACCAAATCGGGTAGTGCGCGTAAAGGAATTGGAGTTAAATTTAGCAGTGATTATTCTATAGGCAGTGCATTGGTAACGCCAGACTTTCAGAATGAATATGGTCAGGGTTTGAATGGTGATTTCACCCATTTCAGAGGAGATGATGGTAAGATTTATACTATGGCACAGGCAAAACAACTTGGAATAAAAGGGATGCCTAAAATGAGTGCAGGCCGCGATCGTATTGCTCGTAGTAGCTGGGGCCCGAAAATGGAAGGCCAAACGTATGAAGACCAATGGGGTAATATTTTACAGCTTACTCCACAGCCTAATACCTATAAAGATTTCTTCAACAACGAAAAACAAAGAGTTAATAATGTGAGTGCTGATGGTGGAAATGATAAATTGAATTATCGCTTCTCCTATTCAAATACCCACGTGGATGGTTATGTGCCTACCAACAAATTGGATCGCAATACCTTTACACTCCGTACTCAGGCTAATATTACTTCTAAGTTTCAGTTAGACGCTAAAATCAACTACGTATCTCAAAAGGGAAAAAACAGACCAACCTTGTCTGATGCTTCCGATAACCCGGCTTATTTGTTTATCAGCCAGCCTCGTAGCATGCCACTCAGCATATTAGCCAACGATACCTGGACCGCAGAGGACATTGCCAAACAATTAGGTTTTAGTGGTATTACACCCGGAACTGAAAAAACCTATGCTACCAATAGCAGTACAGCCAATCCATATTGGACAATCAACCATACTTCCAATACAGATCAGCGTGATCGCGTAATCGGAATGTTGCGTTTATCCTATGATCTGACTAAGTGGTTGAAAGTTTCTGCCAGAGGGGGTACAGATTTTTATACAGATCAGCGCCTGCGTTGGAGAGCAAAAGGTACCTATCAAAGCACCAATAGAAATGGCGATATCGAAGAAAGAGTGCTGAGAGTACGTGAAGATAACTATGACGTATTATTAACCAGCAACTTTGAGTTAAACAAGGATTTTAGTCTGGGATTGAATGCTGGTTCCAGCCACCAGAAGAAATTCCTGCGTATGACAGGGAACACTGGTAAAGAGTTTATCATGCCTAATCTGCATGTGATCAACAACACTCTTACCAATAGTTATCTGTTTGATCTGCAGGAGTCCGAAATCAACTCAGTTTATGGGTTCGGTCAATTATCCTACCGCGGCTACTGGTTCCTGGATTTCTCTGCAAGGAATGACTGGTCTTCTACTTTACAGAAACCAAATAATTCTTTCTTCTATCCGTCCGTTAGTACCAGCGTTATAGTAACAGATCTGTTTAATATTAAAAATCAGGCGATCCCATTCTGGAAAATCCGCGCATCTGTGGCACAGGCCGGAGCTTCAGGTAATCCGTATCAGTTGACCGGTGCCTATACCCTGGATCAGTTTACCCACGGTGGGCAACCATTAGGATTTTTTACTTCAGTAATTCCTGATCCGAATTTAAAGAATGAGTTAACAACCTCAGTAGAATTTGGTACTGATGTTCGCTTACTGAATAACCGTTTAGGCTTTAGCTTTACTTACTACAATGCCTCTACTAAGAACCAGATTATGGAGATCCCGTTACCTCCATCCAGCAAATTTGAAGCACGTCGTATCAATGCCGGAGAAATCAGGAACAGAGGAATAGAAGTAGCTATTAGCGGTACACCTGTTAAACTGGCGAATGGATTTACATGGGAAAGTTCTTTCAACTTCTCTAAGAACCGCAATGAAGTAGTAAGTCTGGCTGAAGGTGTAGAAACCTTTGTTTTAGGTAGTGACAGAGGTATCAGCGTTATTGCTGCTCCCGGAAAACCTTTTGGTACAATGATGGGAACCGGTTTTGCATGGATTAAAGATGCGGAAGGAAACAGATTGATTGATCCGGCAACCGGACTGCCACTGCGCACCAGCGTATCTCAACTTACTGAACTAGGTAATGCTTTACCTGATTGGACAGGTGGTTTCTCCAATACTTTCCGCTTCAAAGGGTTTACATTAGGCTCGCTGATAGATATCCGCCAGGGTGGTGTGGTTTATTCTCAAAGTAATAGGGAGGAACTGATTTATGGTACTTCCCGCCGCACTTTGGAAGGAAGAGAAGGTGGTTATGTGGCTAAAGGAATGTTGGCTCAGAAAGATGGAAATGGTAATTGGGTAAGTACCGGCAAAGCTAATGGTATGGAAGTCAAAGCACAGGATTATTGGAATGTAGTTGCCAGCGATAAGGAAAACGTAGTGTCTGAAGAAATGATCAATGATGCCAGCTACATTGCAATGCGTGAAATTAGCTTAAGCTATCAGTTACCGGCTAGAATCTTCACCGGAAAAATTGTGAAAAGAATGGGTGTAGGTGTTTATGGAAGAAACCTGTTTTACTTCCAAAGACATACTGATGGATTCTCACCAGAAGCATCAGGCTTCAACGTAAACAATTCTTCCTTAGGCCTGGAATCTACTTCTCTGCCTATGATGAGAAACTTTGGTATTAACCTGAGCCTCGATTTTTAATCGCATCTAAAAACAATGGAAATGAAAACTAAATCAACAAAATATACCGCAGCAATACTGATAGCAGGTGGATTGATGGTTGGAGGCTGCACAAAGGATTTTAGTCAGCTTAATACTCCACCTACTTCTGTAACCAGCATAGATCCTGGAATTTTATTATCAAAAGTAGAAAAGGATGCTGCTTTTTCTGAGGGAACAGAAACTATTAATATTCACGTTGGCTCCTGGATTCAATACTGGGCAGGTGGAGTAGTTGCTCCGGGTTCCCGTTATTTTCAGGTAACCAAAACCGATAATGCTGTTTGGGCGGCACACTATACCTTGCTGAGAAATCTGGGTCAGATCAGAAATCAGGAATTAAAGGGACTGGAAAATGATCCGGCTGGCAGAACCAAACTGGCGATTGCCAGAATTCTTGAAATTTCTGTATGGCAACGACTGACAGATTTGTACGGGGATGTTCCATTTTCTCAAACTACCGAATTTGCTGGAAGTGTAAATAATAAGCCTAAATACGATAAGCAGGAAGATATCTATAAGAAGCTGATTGCCGATCTGGATGAAGCACTTGGTAAATTGAATTCTTCTGATTTATCTTATGGGAATGCCGATTTTTATTATAAAGGATCAGTAGATAGCTGGAAGAAGTTCGGTAACTCACTGAAACTTCGTTTAGGTATGCGCATTAAATATGCAGATCCACAATTGGCTGAGAAGGTAGTGAAGGAAGCAATGGCTCAATCTTTATTATCAGATAATAAAGATAATGCAGCTGTTCCTACATTTAATAATGCGCAAACTACCAATGCCAATCCGGTATTGCAGCAGATGATGACAGGGAGCTCTGATCTGAGATATCTTGCATCTGGTTTGGTGTCGACATTAACTACTAAGAAAGATCCAAGGCTTACAATGATTGCAGCGCCTACTGTTAATTCACAGAAGAGTGGTCCTTTGGAGTATAAAGGAATTGGAGTAGCGTTAACTGATGAGCAGTTAAGTGGCATGATTAAAGATAATTTCTCCACCGCTTCAATGACTACCTGGTTTAATCAGAGCCTGGCGTCTCCAATCCCGGCATATGTATTTACCTATGCAGAAGTATGCTTCTTTAAAGCTGAAGCTGCACTGAAAGGTTGGGGGGCTGTTCCCGCTGATGCTGAAAAATTTTACCAGGATGGTATTCGCGCGGCTATGGCACAACAACCTTATAATATTACGGCCATTCCACAGACTTATATTGATGCCGAATTTTCATTGGCCGGTCTCACAGAGGAACAGCAACTCGAAAAAATTCATACTCAGAAATGGATTATGTTATTTGGTCGTGATTACGAAGCTTTTGCAGAATGGCGCCGTACGGGTTATCCGAAGTTAGTACCTGGCGACAATAAAGGTTCTACCAATGGAGCTATTCCTCGCCGGGCTGCTTACTCCAACCAGGAGGCCTTGCTGAATACAGAGAATTATAATGAAGCTGTTTCCAGGATGGCGAATAAAGATACCTACCTTTCAAAAGTATGGTGGGATCAGAAAAAATAAGACATTGATTTTCAGATAGTCATTGTGGTTAGATGAAAGATATTTATCTTTTATCTAACCACTTTCTTTTTTATAGTAATTCAAACAAATCAGTTATTTTTTATAGTTTTAGGCAGATTAATAATGATATAAGCCGAAAAATCGGCTACTGTGCCATAAATAGCTGTACCAAGATGTTAAATCCGTTATCGGAGAAGGAATTGCTACAACGCCTGGCGGAAGGAGATGAAAATGCTTTCGCAGCGATATATAAACAGTATCAACCGAAACTCTATCTATTTATTTTCCCCTTGACAGCTTGTTCCCAGCAGGATGCAGATGAAGTGATACAGGATATTTTTTTCAAAATCTGGATGCGCCGGGATACAATGTTAACCGTGAATAACTTACAGGCCTATCTGTTTATGATGGCTAAAAATCGCCTGCGCGACTGGCATCGTCAACAACAGGCGAAAAATCAATTAACCGCCACTTTACAATATCATCATCCCCAGCAACATGAAGAAGTAGAACATAATACATATTTTCAGGAGTACTCTGTAATTGCACGTAAAGCCATTGAAATGTTACCGGATCAGAAAAAAAGGATATTTGCCATGAGACATGAGGAGGGATTGTCGCTGGATGAAATCGCCTTACAATTAAATATTACCAAGTTTGGTGTGAAAAAACAATTATACGATGCCGTGAAGTTTGTGAAAAAATACCTTAAAACCAATGCAGATATAGATATGCCTCTTCTTATACTCCTGCTTTTTTACTTCCGCTAAAAAATTTTTTCAAATTGAGGTGTTCTTTTCATTTTATCGTACGTCTTATATAAGATGACACCCATGCAAAAAGATATTGTTTCAGTACTGATAGGCAAATTTGTAGCAGGAACGCATTCTGAAGAAGAAACACTGCAACTGAAGGAGACTATTAAAGACGCTACAGCCACAGACTATGAGTGGTTGCTGGCTTACTATGAACAACAGTTATCTGCTTTTGAACCTACAGGGGAGCCAGATCAGAAATTGTTCGACAGGATACAGCAACAGATTAAAGCAATGGATGAAGATACCATTGTTCGCCCGGGTATTCGATGGTGGAAATATGCTGCCGCAGCAGTATTACTAATAGGAATGGTGGTTGCCGGACTGAAGTTGTATTATCAGCCTTCTGCCAGCAAATTGGCAAAAAATATCGAAATAAAGCCTGGTGGTAATAAGGCTGTATTACAGTTGGCTGATGGAAGTAAACTCCAATTGGATAGTAGTAATAAAGTAATAAATGTTGATGATCGAACTGTTAAACAAAATAATGGTCAGCTTCAATATATAACAACCAACAAAAGTGCAACTACCTATAATGTTTTAACAACACCCAGAGGTGGGCAATTCAGTGTAGTCTTATCTGATGGAACGAGGGTTACTTTAAACGCTGCTTCATACTTGCGTTACCCGACCGAATTTACAGGTACTGAAAGAAAGGTGACACTTATCGGGGAGGCATATTTTGAAGTGGCTGAAGATGAAAAACATCCGTTTAAAGTAGTATCAGGAAATAAGGTTGTAGAAGTTTTAGGTACAGAGTTTAATGTGATGGCCTATCCTGAGGAACCTGGTTACCAGGCAACTCTGGTTACTGGTAAGGTACAAGTACACGTAGCAGATAATTCGGCTGTTAGCCTCACACCCGGTTCAATGGCAGAAGTACGGGAAAATGGTAACATCGATGTATTATTAGCTGATATTGAAAAGGTAACAGCATGGAAAAATGGATACCTGTCGTTGAACAACAGTAGTTTTAAAGCCTTAATGAGACAGGTAGAAAGATGGTATGATGTAGAAGTGAAATATGAAGGAATAGTGCCGGACAGGCAATTTGGAGGGTTCATGGGAAGAAATGTACAGTTATCAACCTTAATACAATTTATAAAAAAGAACGGAATTAACATCCGACAGGAGGGCCGTACAATAATCATAATGCCATAACAACCAGCATATTTAATTAGAATTAAGCATAAATCAACCAACCAATTAAAATAGGTATTTGCATGCAGTAATTACCTGACTGCTATCCCTATGCCTATACAATCGTAAAAATCAAAAACCAACCGCATGAATTTTCTGTCAACCAAACCATTGTCGGTTATGAGAATGACTGCCATCTTGTTGCTAGCCACTGCATTGCAGGTAAGTGCTAGCACCTCGGCTCAGGAGGTAAATCTGAGTGTGCGAAAGATGCCGCTGGAAAAAGTATTTACTGCCCTGGGAAAGCAAACTGGTTACGCCTTTTTTTGGGACCAGCAACAGATCAATGCTATTCAACCTGTTAGCGTGAATTTGCACAATGTATCTTTGAAGGTTGCATTGAACACCTGCTTGTCGGGTGTTCCTCTAACCTATGAATTAATAGAAGCTGGAAAAACAGTTTTTATTCGCCGACGTAGTGTTGAGTCTGCACCTGAAGCTCCGATACAGCAATTAATAACCGTTTCAGGGCATGTTGGCGGCGAATCCGGTCCTCTTAATGGTGTGAGTATCATTGTTAAGGGAACCCGAAAAGGTACCAGTTCGGATGATCGTGGTGAATTTATCTTAAGAGATGTAGACCCTCGCGCTGTACTTGTATTCAGCATGATTGGTTTCCAGGAACAGGAAGTATCGGTACAGGGTAAAACCTCCCTGCGAGTTTTTATGAAGGTAAAAACACAACAGGTGAATGAAGTACTTGTAACTACCGGTATCTTCACCCGCCGTAAAGAAAGTTTTACTGGTGATGCAGCAACCTATACGGGTGAACAACTAAACAGAGTTGGTAATCAGAACGTATTGCAAAGCCTGAAATCTCTCGACCCCGCCTTTATTGTTATAGATAATAACATCGCTGGTTCCAACCCCAATGTTATGCCCAATATGATGTTGCAGGGGAAATCAAGCATTATCGGAACTACAGATAAATATTCTACAGATCCCAATCAACCTTTATTTATACTTGATGGTTTTGCCACTACAGTAGACAGAATAATCGGATTGGATATGAACCGTGTAGCTTCTGTTACTGTGTTGAAAGATGCAGCATCTACAGCAATATACGGCTCAAGAGCTGCTAACGGAGTTATCGTTATTGAAACCAAACAACCGGTAGCCGGAAGAATGAACGTTTCTGCTACTTTTGATAACACTACTTCGTTTGCCGACCTCCGTGATTATAATATGATGAATGCAGCAGAGAAACTGGAGTTTGAAAGACTTGCAAATGCATTCACGAAATCCCTGGATAATGCACCAACATATTACCAGCTAAATGAAAGATATACAAAACATTTAAATGATGTGTTGGGGGGTGTAGATACCTATTGGATGGGTTATCCTATTCATAAATCTGTGCTGGCCAACTCATACAGTGTTCAGGCCAGTGGTGGTGATACCCGCTTCAGATACGGTTTGGGAGGAAAATACAGAGATGAGCCAGGAGTAATGATTGGTTCAGAAAGAAAGTCAATTGGTGCGAATGTGGACCTGACTTACAGAACTTCAAAATTCAATTTCTCCAATCGTATTTATATGGATACCTATAAGGCAAAAGAATCGCCTTATGGTTCATTCAAAGACTTTGTAAATACTATCCCATATTATAAACCAACAAACGATGAATTCCTGGAGGTAAAATCTGATTTGTATAGCGGCCAGGATGTTCTTGTATGGAATCCTTTATTTCAGGCAAAGCTGCCGAAGAAAGACGAAACAAGAAACTTCAATATCACCAACCAGATCCAATCTTATTACATGATCACCGATCAGTTTAAGGTGGAAGCAAAATTAAATCTCGGATATTCTACCAGTGAGCATGAAATCTATAAATCCCCAAGGATGAAAGAATTTGCTCAAAAGGAATTTACAGCAAAAGGATTGTATTCAAACGATCATTCCAGGAACTTTAATTATGAAGGATACTTACAAGCGAGTTATGGTAAGACCTGGGAAAGTGGACATGAAATGAATTTTGTTCCGGGTTTTAACTTCGATGGAAGTAAAATCATAGGAAACGTATATAGTGCTGTTGGTTTCCCGGAAGTAGATCAAATCTCTCCCTCCTTTGCAAATGGTTATCCAATTGGCGGAACTCCGGAATATAGCTCTGTTCAGAAACGTTCGGTTAGTGGATTTTTAAATGCTTACTATGGGTACAAGAGAAAGTACATGGTTGATTTTGATTATCGCAGAGATGGATCTTCCATTTTTGGCTCCAACAGAAGGTTTACGGATACCTGGACTTTCGGCGCGGCCTGGAACCTACATAATGAGAATTTCATAAAATCACAGAGTTGGATTAGTTTCTTGAAATTAAGGGCAAGTATTGGTAATCCGGGTAATCAAAGTTTTGGTTCCTATAACTCCTTCACTACCTATGGCTATAATAAAGGTGCCTTAAACTCTTATGGAATGGGAATGTTGGCATTAGCCTGGGGAAATCCGGATCTTGATTGGCAAAAAACCTTAAAGAAAACCATAGGTCTTGATACCAGGTTACTGCACGAAAGAATTTCATTAGTGGTGAATGTTTACGACAACGTTACTGATCCGCTGATTGTGGATATAGGTGCTGCTCCCTCCACAGGAAGTACTCAACGTATGTTCAATATCGGAAATTCTACCACCAAAGGATTTGATTTTACAATTTCAGGAGTTGTAGTGCAAAATGAACGGGATCGCTTTTATGTCAGGCTAAACCTGATGGGTAAACGTGAAAGTACTGTATATGGAGGGCTTGGTAATGCATTGGATGCACTGAATAGAAAAAATCAGAATGTATTTGATACCAAAGGTGCGAATCACGATTACTCTCAGATTAGCCTTAACCTGCAACGCTACCTGGATGGAGGACATCCCGATGACCTGTGGGCTGTTCAATCTATGGGAATAGACCCCGGAACTGGTAGAGAACTTTTTCTTTCGAAAGATGGACAACTGACCTACAATTATGATGTTGCGAATATTGTAAAAGTAGGAAATTCGATGCCGCTCATGCAGGGCGTTGGTGGTATCAGTGTGCAGTACAAGGGATTTAATATGAATATGGGATTAAGATATATGTTACAATCCCAGCAGTTTAATAACGGTGCATTTTCCAAAGTAGAAAACCTGACAAGAGATCAGGTGTATAATCAAAACCTCGACAAACGTGCATTGTATGAAAAATGGAAAAGGGTAGGAGGTGTTGCGCAATTCTCCAAAATTCCGGATCTGACATATGCCTCTGGATCAGGTGCCAACTGGGATGCAGTGAGAATGTCTTCTCGCTTTATTCAGGAAGAAAATACATTAAGTGGTGAAACTTTCTCTGCAGGTTATAATTTTTATCAGTCTGCATTTCTGAAGAAATTGAGTCTGCAAGGATTAAACCTGACTGCATACATGAACGATATTTTCCGCATTTCAAATATTAAACGCGAAAGAGGTATAGATTATCCTTATGCCAGATCTTTTTCTTTTAAGGTAAATGCTACTTTCTAAAGTTATACTGTTAAATGAAAGTTATGAACAAAGTATTTAAAAATATATGCTTGGCCGTAGGTTTAATCACTACTGTAAGCTCCTGTGGTAAATACCTGGATGTTAAGCCAGAAACAAGTGTATTGGAAGAAGAAGCGTTTAAGTCAGCCGCCGGGTTTCAGACGGCTTTAAATGGCGTTTATCTTCAGTTGAGTTCATATGATATGTATGGAGGTAAAATGCATATGGCTTTCCCTGAATTATTAGGGCAAAGATATTATCAGACTAGTTCTAGTTCCTACTATTCAATTGCCAGCTTAAATTATGCTGAAAAGAAAACGAAGGATATGGCGGCTGACTATTGGAATAATAATTATAAGTTGATTGCAAATCTTAATAACATCCTGGATCATTTACCTGGGCGTAAAAATTTGTTTGCTGAAAATGATTATAATACAATATTCGGAGAAGTCCTGGCATTGAGAACTTTCCTGCATTTTGATCTGCTGAGAGTCTTTGGGCCTGTATTTAATACCAGTGACTCTGTTAAATCATATATCCCTTATTACAGTTGGCGTTCTGCAGAAGCACGGCCTTATCTGCCGGCTAATCAGATTACTGATAGCTTACAAGGTGATATTACTGCTGCGTTAAAATATCTTAAATCTGATAATATTATTAAAGGAGCTGCCAGCCCTACCGATTTGGGATTTCCTTTACGTAAGACAAGGTTCAATTATTATGCAGCGAAAGCTTTACAGGCAAGAATGTTGCTTTACCGGAATGATAAGGCTGGCGCTTTTGAAGCAGCCAAAGAAGTCATAAATATACAGCCAACGCTTTTCCCATTCTCAGGGAAAAATGCAGCGGATGTTCAAAATGATCCGTCGCTATTGGGTGACTGCCTTACATATCTGGAAAATACTAAATTACCTGTATCATACGATAACCTATTTGTATATACACTGGACGCTTCAGCTTTACTGGCACCACGTCAGGAAGTTCTGGCGGTAATTTATCCGGAAACAGGTGATGCAAGGATGCAAACTGCAGTGTGGCGACCGGCTTCAGATGGTTCAAAGAGTGTTTGTTTTTATAAATATGCACCGATATACAGACAAAGTGGGTCTGTTAAATATCAGGTGAATATTGGTGTGCCTCTAATAAGGGCATCTGAGTGTTACCTAATTGCTGCGGAGGCTGATCCTGATCCTTTAGATGCAGTAAAATACCTGGATGTGGTAAGAGTAGCAAGGAATATACTGCCAACATTGGCAAATGCTACTTTAAGAACTGAACTGACTAAAGAGTATAGAAGAGAATTTTTTGGAGAAGGACAAATGTTCTTTTACTATAAGAGAATTAACTCTGCTACTATGCCTAATAGTTCCAGTACTAGCACAACGGCAACTATTTCTATGAATAGTACTAAATACATAGTGCCAATTCCGGATGATGAACAACTAGCTCATTAATTTATTCACCTAACTACGTAAAGAAATGAAAAAGTTTTATATACTAACGTTGATGGCAGTTTTGGGGTCTATGAGCTTTCATAGTTGTAAGAAAGAACCATTAATGACTTTTAGAGCCGAGAATAGTGTTTATTTTAAAAGTAATACAGAATACATCTACATTGGAGTGAGAAATGAAAAGGGTATATACATAATGGATACCTATAACTATTCTGCAATTGATACCCTGCCAATGGATACAATGTATGCCAACTTCAAATATTATAATGATACTTCCAGTGTTATTCGTATGAATCTTGAAGTAAATGCTATGGGGGATACAAGTAGCCAGGACAGAACATTTGCAATTGAAGTAGATCCTTCAAGTACCTTATCTTCAGATCTCTTTTATATAGATCCGGCAACCTGTAAAATTCCTCATGGTAGATTATCTGTATCAGTGCCATTGTACTTTAAACGAAATGCAAGCCTGGTTAAAGAATATAAATTTCTGACTTTTAATTTGAAGGCAAATGAAAATTTCTTTATCAATTATAAAGGAGAGTTTTCAACAAATTATAAAACTAAATACAAGTCAGTCCTGAGCCGTACCTACGCAATAGCAGACAAGATTCCAAGACCTACTTGGTGGGGAGTTTCTCCAACTTCTATTGGAACTTCCTGTTTTGCTGCTTTTTCTATTGCAAAAGTTCAGTTTCTAATGCGTGAATTACAAATACCTTTTACCATGTTTCTATCGAATTCTCCGGATGTAAGCCTCATACTCGGATTGGCGCAGAAGTACAATTGTTTTCTGGCAGAACGCCGGAAAGCAGGGCATCCTGTAATGGATATAGATGATGAAACAGGTAAGGAGTTTGAGATGAAATCAAGCAGCAGCGGAGGTTCGCTTTGCGACTAGTATCATTTATTCAATTGCAAAACTTGTATCATGAAATCAATCAACAAAATATTGTATGCTGGTCTTTGCTTCACTGGTTTACTCAGTAGTGGATGCTATAAAGATTTAGGTAATTATAATTATAAAGAGGTCAATAACTTTATTATAGATAGCTTTCCTCCTTCATTGTTTGTTTACCAATTCGATACCCTCAAAATAAACCCTAAGATTGCCGGTACACTTGAGCAGGCAAATTATGACGATACAGCAAGATTTAAATATCGTTGGGTTTTAGGTACTGCTAATACAAGTACGAGCTACCCTGGTACCATCATTGGTACCAGTCGGGTGCTTAATGCGAGAATCACACCAAGCCCGGGCCCATATGGATTGTATTTTGAAATGACCGACAAAAAAACTGGTCAGATTTTTATGCAACGAAATACAAATCTTACTATTGGTTCTTCTACCTATGAAGGTTGGATTTTATTCAGCGATGTTAAAGGAAATGCGCAGCTGGATATGATCAATTATATTAATGGAGAAACAATGATTACCAG
The DNA here is from genome assembly GCF_003419895.1 of Chitinophaga silvatica. Classification (GTDB taxonomy): domain Bacteria; phylum Bacteroidota; class Bacteroidia; order Chitinophagales; family Chitinophagaceae; genus Chitinophaga; species Chitinophaga silvatica. The sequence goes on from NZ_QPMM01000014.1 coordinate 148,624, forward strand.
AGATATACTCTCCCAATCTCCTGAAATTCCCAAGCCATTAAAAGGACCAAGAAAAGTAGCATACATTAATAGTGGTACACTAAATGCAATTCCACCTCCTTACCATGCGAAGTCTTATGGTAATATAGATAAAGAGTGGATTTATATCACTACAGATCAGGGTGGATGGAAGTTGCGCAACGATTATTTCTTTACCCAGGGGGCCTGGAACAATGTGAAGGAATTGGTATCATCAGTTCGTGACAGCGCCGGTTTTAAACCCCTTTATCACGGAAATGGTGAGTCAAATAACAGTATTCAGGATGTTTACATGGTTGATGAAAACAATGATATTTATGAACGCAACCCATTCCGATATTATGTATTACCAATAAACAGGGTGTTGAGTGAAGGAGCTTTCAGAGCCGCACCATTTATTGGAAGAGCATATACTTATTCATGGCAACATAATACAGTATTTTATGATATTGATCGTAAACGCTTCCTGCGCTCGTATCCCGAAAGCGGATACTGCACACAGATTCCTACTACACAGGGAATTCAGTTGTTCGATTTTAATCAGGTAGGAATGGATATGGTATTCATGAGAAGTATGGATGAGATTAATCTAACCTATGCATTGATGAAGGATGCCTCAAATACATATTGGTTGCTTACTTTTGATGCAAGAAATGAAGTCACCCAGAATGTGAAAATTAAAGTAACAAGTCCGGAAATTGATAAGGCAAAGTTCTTTACTATTGATAAAACCACTGGTGTATTTTACTATGCTACCGATAGTAAGGTATATGCCATCAACAAGGATTTTCCCAACACTTATTATCAAGTTTTGGATGTAGGTAACAGAAAAATTTCCTGGATGGATGAACATCAGTTCTCCAAAGGTTATTATTCCTATAATGGGGATATTAATTATGTAAGAAATACAACGAATCGTGAACCTTTCATTGCCAACTGGATTGGAGTAGCCACTTATGATCCGGGCAACCTGGAATACGGAACCGGTAATATTACATTTTACTATGCGAAGGATTATCTGACAGCTCAATCTTCCTTTGTGAAAAAGGATGAGTATAAAGGATTCGGAAAAATAGTTAGTGTATCTTATAGAGAAAGATAATAATATTTGAAATTAACCATAAAAAAGCACTGGGTTTTATAGCCCAGTGCTTTTTTGTAATAGTTTAATTACTTCGCTGTCTGACCGCCATCAATAACATATTGTGCTCCCGTAATAAACTGACTGTCGTCGGAGCCGAGGAATAGCACGAGTTTGGCGATTTCAATTGGTTTGGCATACCTGCCCAGTGGAATTCCTGCGGCAAAGGATTTTTGCATTTCCTCAGGTCTTCCTGGTTCATAACCGGCTTCAATAGAGCGCATCATACGATTATCGACCGGTGAAGGGTGAATAGAATTTACACGAATTTTACGTGCTGCAGCTTCTAGAGCAGCTGTTCTCATAATACCTATGGTGGCATGTTTGCTGGTTACATAAGCAATGAAATTTGGAGAACCTCCCAAACCTGCTACGGAGGATGTGATAATCATACTTCCTCCGTCATTCATCAGTGGTAAAACATATTTGCAACCCAGAAATACCCCTTTTACATTCACAGCCATTACTTTATCAAAAACATCTTCAGGAAAATCAACAATGGGCTTTACAATACCTTCTATACCTGCGTTATTGAAGAAGATATCTATTTTGCCAAATTTCTTGGCTGCTTCCTTCGCATATCTCTCTACTTCCTTCCCCTGGGTCACATCTGCTGCAACATAGGCAGCATTGCTTCCCAACTCACTTACAGCCTGTTTCAACGATTCTTCATTTAGATCTACCAACACAACTTTTGCTCCTTCGTCTATAAATAGTTTGGCAGTGGTTTTTCCGATGCTGCCAGCTCCTCCGGTAATGAGGGCAACTTTGTTCTCCAATCTTTTCATATAGATTTTTTTTGTTGATTATATGAATGTCGTACGCCTTTTTAACAAGTAGCAGACAGGAATGTTTACTATATTTAGCGAATGAATGATGCTTTACTGAATAATCCTGTCTGGTCAGCCCTAACCACCGAACAGGCATCTTTTGCCAGAGGAGGGGAAATATTTAAAAGATTTCAGCCTGGAGTACTGTCTTTTGCGGCTTGCCAACATCCGGAAACCGATAATCCAGCTACTTTAGAACCTTGGTTAGAAGAAAATGAAACATTTTATCTGGTAGGTAAATTACCCGAAATCCCTTCAAAATGGCATATTATTAATACACTGCCTTGCGCGCAAATGGTGTTAACAGAATTGAACACAGATCTAAAATTTTCCGATCTCCCGATTAGAAGGTTAGGAGAGAAAGACAGCACTGAAATGTTTGAGTTGATTAACAGCATTCAACCCGGATATTATTTCAAAAACACTCATAAGCTAGGTTCATATTTTGGTATCCACCTGGATGGAAAATTAGTGGCGATGGCAGGTGAAAGAATGAAGCTTGCTGGTTTTACAGAGCTCAGTGCTATCTGTACGCATCCGGATTATAGAGGGAGGGGATTAGCACAACAACTGATAGTTGCCTTATGTGAGGAACACAGGCAGTCTGGTAGCACTTCTTTCCTTCATGTTGCTACCGCTAATACTGGTGCGATTAAACTATATGAACATATGGGATTCAGACATCGTACCGAAATCAATTTTACGAAATTACGTATAGGAGTATAACTACTCCTATACATTTCGTTGATCTGTATTTTTGTGAAATACAATATGATTATGTAGAAATACTTTAGATCAAACGTACAAATACGTAATTTGAAAAAATTCTTTTTGTGTATGTTGCTATTTCAAAATTATTTTCTACTTTTATTTCAACTTATCGACTGTTTGATGAGACAAATTAAATAGGATCATAGATTAACTCCTTAATAAACGAAAAACCATATAGAATAGCCGTATTTAGTAGTTCCCCAAGGTAATAATGGAGTGCTGTTTGTCAGTTAATTTACCCTTTATTTCCAGTATGATAAGTAAATTTTCAGTGTAGATTAGTATCGTGTAAAGACAACCCCTTTAATTTTCTTTTGTTATGATTTTCCAGGCAATGGAACTAATCAGGCAGAATGTAAATGCATTTGTTGCATCTGCTATTCCGCTAAATAATCCTGAACCAGTAGTTCTGGGTAATATCGCCTTTGCTACGCCTGATAATCCTGCAACTGTGTTGGTAGATGAATCAGCACAGGTATATATGACCATGGTTAATGTGGAGGAAGAAGCCACCTATAGAAATCTGGCAGCTGTCAGACAAAGTGAAATTCGACCAATGGCCTATGTTAATCCCCCAATTTATCTGAATATTTTTATTCTGTTTTCTGCTAATCATAAAGACTATAGCACGGCACTTAAAGTACTGGGATTGATTCTGCAATTTCTGCAGGGAAATAGAACCTTTTCTATCTCTCAAACACCGGTTGCTGCAACTGGTGTATTCACCAACCCCGGTGCTGCTGAAAATGATATCAAAATAACTTTAGACCTCATGAGCCTTACTTTCGAACAAGTCAACTACCTCTGGGGATCACTGGGCGGAAAACAACAACCGTTCCTACTATTTAAAGCGCGGCAAATTGAAATTGATGCTGCAAGAATGACCGCAACAGGGCAGCCTATTTCTGAAATAATGATCAATTAATAAGGATATGCAAACGCTATATCGGAAATTATTTGAGGTGCAATGGCACCACGATTACTTCCTGATTCCCGGAGTTGTAGTTAGGTATCCTGACTTTTACAATATTCAAAGAATGGTGAAGGTTTTTCCGGATAATCAGACTGTCCGGTTACTGAATCAGCATAGGATGTTATTTAAAGATACTCCCATGGGATTTGTAGTATTAATAGAAGCTCAGGATTTAGGAGCCGGGAAATTCGCCACCAAGGTAGATTTAGACCCGGATTCAAAATTTACTTTCTGCTGGTCGCTGGAAGATCGGACGTTTGTGAATTACACTAATTGCAGGGTAAACGAATCTGAAGATGCCATCTATTATTTCAGTAACAGAACTGGAACTGCTATTGGTACCGATGTTTATCTAAACAAATCTCTTGTTCCTTTTGGTACCCCCTATAATAATCAACCTGCCTATTGGTTGGGAGATATGATGGTTTTGGGAGGTAAGGTCTATGAAGCGATTGAACAAACAGTACCCTTAATTAATTTTGCCGCTAATGCGGCCAAATGGCAGGAAGTAGGTTCTACAGTTATTAATTACGTGAACCCGGCCGACAGAATGATCAGAAAAGGTACACGTTTCGTATACAACAGACCCAATACAAAGCCTGGAGAAGTGATTACAATGCAATTGCTGGATACAAACGGCAATGCCATACAGCTCGGCGATCAGCTTACCTATCGCAGTAGCCTGAACGCGTCAGAACCTGTAAATATAGTATTGAACCTGGAACAATTAGAACAGGGCCCCTACAAACTAATTGTTCAGGAATTACCAGCTGCAACTCAGCATCCTTTTTATTATGCTAATCCGATGCTGTCGCCCTTTCTTGCCGGAGCATTCGACTTTTTCACTACGGGAGCTCCACCTGCATTAACTTTTTGCACGAAAGATCTGGTAACAAAGAGATGGATTTTAGATAACCCCAATAAAACATTCATGATTCGTTTCAGAAACCGACTCACTCACTGGCAATATTTACGTCAGGATCAGACAATTTTTGATCAACCTCCGGACCCCCGACCTCTCACCTGGTTCTATTCCCGGTATACAGTTGCAGGCCCGATGGGAACTACCATTCCAATGCCTGATCCAACGCCAGACAGGATTATTACGGAAATAGATCCGGTCTCTCAATTAGTAAAAAACATCTATTCAAAAATATATCTAGCTAAATAAATCGCTTTTTATGCCAAGTACTTATAAAACACCGGGTGTGTATGTTGAGGAAATAAGCAAGTTTCCTCCTTCAATAGCTTCAGTTGATACAGCTATCCCCGCATTTATCGGGTACACCGAAATCGCCGTAAAAAACGGCGTTTCTTTAATAAATGTACCTACCCGGATCACTTCCTTCCTGGAATTTGAACAGTACTTTGGCGGACCTCCATCCAGAGATGTGATTGTACGCCTCAATGCTGCAAATCAATACCTGTATACTCAACAAAAAGGCAACTCCTTTTTATTATACGACTCGATGCGCCTTTTTTATGATAATGGGGGCGGTATCTGTTATGTAGTTGCTGTTGGTGGTTACGATTCTGCAGCTTCCATTGGTAGCGATACTACTGGTATTCTTGGAGGTTTAAAAGCCCTGGAAAAATACGATGAGCCAACATTGATAGCTAGCCCAGATGCTACTACACTGAATGGTGATTTATATACCTTCCAGGTAAAAGCAATCAATCAGTGCAACGACCTGCAAGACCGCTTTCTTATTTGCGATCTTAGAAAAAATGATGAAAACAAAGCCGGATCTACACATGATGATTTAGTAGCTGAGTTTAGAAATAATATTGGGATCAACTACCTTAAATACAGTGCTGCTTATACTCCTTGGTTGCAGACATCTCTGGATGCCGGACTTACTTTCAGAGATATCACTTTTGCACTGGATTCAGACCCTGCGCCAACCGCTGCTTCTTCATTGGCTTTACTAACGTCGATGACTACATCGACCTCGGTACCGCTTACTCAGCTGTTGTATGATCTGAGCAATGCTATTAAAACAGTGGATGCACTCCAACAAAATCTCAAACCCGGGGGAGGAGGATTTGTAGATGCCGGTGTTGCAGATGTGGATGGGCAGCTTAGAAAGCTACAGCAGGATTTTATGAAGCTGTATAATGATCCAACAAAAAATACTTATGCTTTAATGTTGCCGGCTGTTGCAGCTATTTATCAGAAATTGATAGATATTATCGCATCTGTAAAGGTGATCTATGATTCATTGCCAACGATAGTTGGTCCTACAATTTCAAACGCTCTCCCAACACAAACCGTTGAGTTTAAAATGCGGAATGATATTGCTACTGTAACTACACAGTTAAAATCATTACTCGCATCTTTAATTACACATCATTTTGAAATAGCTCAGAAAAGTGCTGGCACTAAGATTCTTGATGGTAATAATCCAAATGTAAAAAATGCACTTCAACTAACTGGCATTAATTCATTAGCTAATGCAACTCGTGATGCTGCCGTTGAGCTATTGTATCGTAGCCTGGCCATTAAAATTGCTTTGATGGATCAATTGTCTAAGATTGCCAATGCTGCAAGTGTGGGCCCGGCTGCTACAGATGCAAGGGATGCTGTTCTGGCTGCAATCCCTGATTTTGCTACACTTAAAGCTTCAATAGATGCACAGTTTACAATCGCTGCTGATCCAACTCCCGCAAAGGTTGTTACTAATCTGACAACGAATTTAGCTGCTGCAGCAACCGATAAAGACAGAGTAATATTAATTATAGCCAAAACATTTGCTGACGAAGAAAACAAAGTGAAAACTCCGGCTGTACTGGTACCTGTTCCTCCTGGAATACCGGAAGCCATAGTGGCCGCGGTTATTCCAATGCTTACTGATGCTCAGCAAAAGGTCACTGCTGCTGCTATCAGCGGAACTTTAAAAGCAGATGTTGTAGCTGCTCTGACTTATACTCCGGTTGAAGCAAAGGAATATCCGATGATTGCCAGCGGAGTTATTACAGGTACCGGCGTATCTATTGCTGGCTACTATAAAAGTTTGGTAACTACGGCAGCTGCCTACGAAGATGTATTTGATCAAAGCCTCCTTCAATCATTTGGCACCTACAAAACTTTTGTGGCAAAAGCAGGTCAATCTTTGATGGTATTGCCCCCTGCTGCCGCAATTGCCGGAGTATACACCAGTGTAGATGATAACAGAGGGGTATGGAAAGCTCCTGCAAATGTAAGCCTTGCCTCCGTATTAGGGCCTTATCTGATCCTCAACAACAAAGACCAGGAATCATTGAATATTGATCCGAATGCTGGTAAATCTATTAATGTAATTCGTGCATTTACCGGTCAGGGTACTATTGTATGGGGTACTCGCACGCTGGCAGGAAATGATAACGAATGGAAGTTTATACCTGTTCGCCGTTTCTTTAACTATGCGGAAGAATCAATCAAAAAAGCTACAAATGTTTTCGTGTTCGAACCTAATGATATCAATACATGGGTTAGAGTGAAAGCAATGATAGAAAACTTCCTGACACTGGAATGGAGAAGAGGCGCATTAGCCGGTGCTAAACCTGGCGATGCTTTCTATGTGAAAATAGGATTGGGCGAAACAATGACACCTAATGATATTTTAGATGGTACTATGATCGTTGAAATAGGAATGGCAGTAGTAAGACCAGCAGAATTTATCATCCTCCGATTCGCTCACAAAATGCAAGAATCCTGATCACTAATTGTTCACAGCTAAACTAACAATATTATATGGCAAATTATCCAATGCCGAAATTCCATTTTAGAGTGGAATGGGGGGCAGATGCCCAAATAGGATTTACAGAGGTTACCGGGTTGACAATTGAGTCAGACGTTATTGAATATCGCGATGGTAGTAGCCCGGAGTTCCATAAGATCAAAATGCCAGGCTTACAGAAACTGAGCAACATAACGCTTAAAAGAGGAACATTTCAGGGGCATTTGGAATTTCATGAGTGGATTAAAACTATCTCCATGAATACTGTGGAAAGACGGAATGTTACCATTCACTTACTGAATGAAAAGCACCAATCGGTAATGACCTGGAAAGTATTAAATGCCTGGGCTATTAAAGTACAATCCAGCGACCTGAAATCTGATGGCAATGAAGTGGCTATTGAAACTATGGAAATAGCTCATGAAGGCATTGAAGTTTCAAAACCATAATACTAATATTCCCAAGTATGGCTGATACCTATTATCCACCGGTTTCATTTCATTTCAAAGTAGAATTCCGATTTACAGAAGAGTTACATGGTGTAACCGCTGGTAAGAATGATATTATGTTTCAGTCGGTAGGCGGATTATCTACAGAGATCCAAACAGAGACTTTAAAAGAAGGTGGCGAAAATAGGTTCGAACATGAAGTGCCGGTTCGGACAAAATATCCTAACCTGGTATTGAAACGTGGACTAATAAAAGATTCTGGCCTGATAACCTGGTGCCTCAATACTTTCGAACACCTCGAAATCAGGCCGGTAGACCTGGAAATTAAACTACTGAATGAGAAACATCAGCCATTGCTAACCTGGGCCGTAAAACAAGCCTGGCCTAAAAAATGGTCGATAGAAGATCTTACTTCAATGGAGAGCAAAGTGCTAATTGAAACACTGGAACTTCGTTATCAATTCTTCACGATCCTTTAACCACTTGCTATGCCCGTAGAAATAAGAGAATTGTATATCAAAGCAGTAATTGATACCGGTAAGGCATCGGCCCCTGCCCAACTTCCGGGAGAAACATCTCCAGCGCCCGCGACAACCGATCCAAACCAGCAACAGGATGATCTGATCGCTGTATGTGTTGAAAAAGTGCTGGAAGTTTTAAAAAACAGACAAGAAAGATAATCGCATGTCTAACGAACTTGATAAAGTAAAAATAACTTCTTACAAGTCATCTACTTTTAAAAAAGACCAGAAAATTTCTTCAGGTGATTTTACTGTATTACTGAACCCTGAAGGATATACACGCTCCTATAAGATTAAATACAAAGAGCAACAGGCTTCCGGAACTAAATCTCAGCAGATGAACTTTGATAAAGTTGAACCGGAAGATATAGATATGGAATTTGTATTTGATAAAACAGGAGCGCTTCCTGGTACTTTTAAATCAAAAAACCAGGCGGGAATCAGTGAAGAAAGCAAAGACGGAATCTGGCCGGATATTATTCAGTTTAAGAAAGTAGTGTACGACTATAAAGGGGTAATACATCAACCACCTTACCTGATCATTCAATGGGGTGAACTGATCTTCAAGTGTGTGCTGAAAGAAATGACAATTAACTTCAAATTGTTTAAACCCGATGGTATACCTCTCCGGGCTATTGTAAAGTGTAAATTCACCAGTACTGTAGAAAATGAATTAAGGGTTAGGCAACAAGGCGATCAATCTCCGGATATTACTCACAAAAGAATAGTTCAGGCAGGAGATACATTGCCTATGCTTTGTTACAAAGTATACGATGATCCTGCGTATTATCTTCAGGTAGCCCAGGCTAACAAATTGGCTGATTTTAGAAACCTGACTCCTGGAATGGAGTTGATCTTTCCTCCGGTTCAAAAAACATAGTATGTCCAATACCCGTACAATACCAAACAGAGTTGCCGGTGCTGCAGTTACTTTTAGTATCAGAATCAATGGTAAAGAAATACCTCGCTCTTACGAGGTCTATGCAGTTACCGTTATCAAAGAGGCTAATCGTATTCCTCAGGCGAAAGTGACATTGATTGACGGAACCCCAGCCAAAGAATCTTTTGCTGCCAGTAACGATACCTTATTTGTTCCCGGAGCTGCTATAGAAATTTTTGCGGGCCATCAGTCACAGGAAGATTGTATCTATAAAGGTATTGTAATAAAACACGGAATTTCCATCAGAAAGAATGGATCATCCCAATTACAGCTGGATTGCAGAGATTCAGCGGTATTAATGACGCTGACTAAAAATGCTGCTGTCTACTCTGATATGAAAGATACAGATATCGCCAGTAAGATTTTTAATAAATATCAATTGTCACTTAATGTCAGTAAAGAAACAACGTATAAGCATCCGGAGCTAATCCAATACGACAGCACAGATTGGGATTTTTTGCTGGAACGTATGGATGTTAATGGACGCCTCGTTTTTGTAAATGACGGAAAAGCTGTTATTGGAGTTCCATCATTTTCAGATGATCCTATTCTGACTTTACAATATGGAGCTACCATTTTATCTCTCAATGCTGAAATGGATGCAAGAACCCAGCTCACCGGTGTAACTGCTACTACCTGGAGTCCTGCCGATCAGGCTTTACTGGAAGTGCAGGCACAAACTCCGGCCAGTATTAAGGAGCCTGGAAATTTTACCGCTTCCCAATTGGCTAATGTTACCAAAAATGCATTGACGCTCAGACATGGTGGTAATCTGCCAAGGGAAGAATTGCAGTCATGGGCCAATGCCGCCTGGCAAAAAGCCATGCTGGCAAAGATTACCGGTAATGTAACATTCGATGGTTTTGCTGGCATTAAACCAGGAGATTTATTACAAATTCAGGGAGTTGGCGATCGGTTCAATGGTAAACACTTCGTTTCCGGAATCAGACATGATATCAGTAACGGAGGCTGGACTACCACCGCACAATTGGGAATGGATAAAGCCTGGTATGCTCAACAAATTGCACATAATAATTCAACCCCAACTTCATTACTTCCACTGGTGCATGGATTACAAACCGGTATTGTAGCACAATTGCAAAAAGATCCTTTGAATGAAGACCGGGTACTCGTGAAAATTCCAATGGTAGATGCAGTGGCTGAAGGTGTTTGGGCTCGTATCGCCACTTTGGATGCCGGCAAGGATAGTGGTACTTTTTTCAGACCGGATATAGACGATGAAGTAATCGTAGGGTTTATTGCCAATGATCCCCGACAGGCTGTAATTCTGGGCATGCTGAATAGTAGCAAGAAACCTGCTCCAGTTACCGCCAAAGATGAAAATAAAGAGAAAGGTTATTACAGTGACAGTAAAATGAAAGTTGTCTTTCAGGAAGGAGATAAAAGTATCCTGATGGAAACTCCTGCAGGTAACAGCGTTTTACTGTCTGAAAAGGATAAGGGCATTACATTGCAGGATCAGAATGGAAACAAACTGGTGATGAACCAGGATGGAATTTCAATTCAAACTGCCAAGAAAATTACTCTGAGTTCTTCTGGCGGTGACGTGGAAACAGCCGGTTTGAATATTAAGCATGCGGCCAAAGTACAATTCAAGGCAGAAGGAACTGCGGGGATGGAATTAAGTAGCAGTGCTATTGCAAAGTTGAAAGGCTCTATTGTTCAGATAAATTAAATCTTACAAAATGGGATTACCAGCAGCTAGAATCAGTGATATGCATGTTTGCCCAATGGTTACACCAGGTACTCCATCCATTCCACACGTTGGAGGACCTTGTAGCGGACCAGGAGCCGCCAATGTGCTGATAGGTGGAATGCCTGCAGCTGTTATGGGAGATATCGCGGTTTGTGTTGGCCCACCGGATACAATTCTTCAAGGTTCAGCAACTGTACTGATTAATGGAAAACCAGCAGCAAGGATGGGAGATGCTACCGCACATGGTGGGCAAATTGTAGCAGGAGAATTTACAGTGCTGATTGGTTAAAAACTTAAATGAAATGAACACAGATCAGTCTTTTCTTGGTAAGGGATGGGGGTTTCCCCTTTCATTCAATACTTCTTCAGAGCTGCAAATGGCAAGTGAAGAAGTCGATATTCAACAAAGTATTCAAATCCTGCTAAGTACCAGGCAGGGAGAAAGAGTTATGCAACCAAATTATGGCTGTAACCTCGATGTTTTGTTGTTCGAACCGATTACCACCAGTTTGCTGGCTTATATCAAGGATATGATTCAAACCGCTATCCTGTATTATGAACCACGAATAGAACTGAATAATATAGATATATCGACTGCCGACTACCTAAATGGATTAATACTGATCTCACTGGATTATACGGTATTAATTACCAATTCTCGATATAACCTCGTTTATCCTTTTTATCTAAATGAAGGAAATGTAAATAATGGAAGATCTTAAATCAATATATCAGGCATTATTATACTCCGATGGAATCGGGCAATGGGATAGATTATTACCAGCGCTTGAGGAAACATATGTACAATTGGAAGACAGAGATCCAGACCAATTGCTTGGCTTCCTGTATGCTTTATCCAAAGAGGTAGCCTTTTATAACAGCCAGGGATTTAAGACAGGTGAATGGTCCGGGATGTTTAAAAGTCTCCTGTCGGGTATCTCCAGTCCTTCATTATTACCTTATGAAACCTTATTAAATGCCAGGGCTGAAAGCAAAGATGTTCCTGCTCATTTGGGATTGCTACTGGTATATTTATCTTTACTCAATAAACTCAAAAGTAACCTCAACGGAGTTCCCAGAGCTCATGCTGCCTGGTATTATAACGAACGTCTGAAATTTCCATCTAAAGCACTGGTTCCAGATAAAGTGCAGGTGGTGTTTGAGCTGAACAAGAATTTATCTCCGCAATTAATTACTGCAAATACACCCCTTGATGCCGGGAAGACGGAAGATGGGTTGGCATTAATTTATAATACGACAAGTGACCTGATTGTAAATCAGGGGCAGGTCACTTCTGCCTATGTGCTGTTTGTTGAAAGGGTTTTAGGTGGTAATAGATTCTGGAAAGCAGCATATGATCCAACTGCTATTACGAACAGCTTTCTTCCATTTGGGGGGCCACAAACTCCGCTGGCAGTAACAGACCGTGTAATGCAACCTGCCACCGCAGGATTAGCTGTTACTTCATCATTATTGGAATTGGGTGGGGGGCAAAGGACTATTACATTGAGTATTTTATCTTCTCCCTATTCTGGTACCGCTCCGAGCCTGACAGAATTAACAAATTTAGCAATTACACTGACTGGTGAAAAAGGATGGGTAAATCTGCATATAATACAAGCAACAATTGATACAGCATCTGGCAACAGAGCATTGTTAAAATTAGTCTTGTCGCTTTCTGAAGCAATACCTCCGATAATAGGACATCAACAAGCTATACATAAAACTTCTTTTCCTGATGGGGTGCCGGTACTTAGGATTATCTGTAATGAAAATACTGTAACACCTGATTTATTACTAAATTTTCGTATAGCCCAGGTAGATATACAAACGGTAGTCACTGGCTTAAAACAACTGGTTGTACAAAATGATGAAGGACTGCAAAGTGTAAATTCCCCATTCCAGGTATTTGGTTCCTGGCCGGTGATTGGCTCCAGGTTTTTTATTGGTAGTAAAGAATGTTTCGGGAAAAATATTAGTCAGGCTACCCTGCATTTTAAATGGCTGAACCCACCAGCTGATTTTAAACAATATTATGCAGGATATTCAGTCGTTAACTGGTACTCATTTGCGGAATACAGATGGGATGTAGACATGCTGTTGAACGGCACTTTCGACAATCATACGCTACAGCAGGGTGCATTGATGTTTGGTGGAGTAGGGAAGGATAGTGAAGCTAAAGTTGAATTATTACCAGCTCAATTACAAAAAATATTTGCTACCGTACCTACTATAGATGATGTTGAAGTTGCTGATTTATCATCGGGTTATGTTTCGGGCATTCCAAAAGGTTTTATAAGGCTTACCCTTGCTACACCGGAGTATGCCGATTTCAGTGCTTTTGGTCATAGCAACTATACAAAGGCTATTTCTGCAGTTACCCAGGCAATGATTCATAATCCTGCTGGAAATTACACAATGCCGCAGGTTCCTTATACTCCTGTATTGAAAGAAGTAGCCGTAGATTATACAGCTTCAGGTACTATTTTCCCAGGAAATGATGCAGTTTTGTATCATATTAGTCCATTTGGAATTGAAGAAATAAACGATACCAGTACTTTATTGTTACCCGACCTTTCTGCTAACGGGTATTTATATATCGGTTTAAATAAATTATTGCCACAACAACAAGTTAGTGTCTTGTTTCATGCTGCCGATAATGAAGTACCTCCAACTGGCGATGATCCGTTAGGATATTCAGATCCGGTGGTTAACTGGAGTTACCTGGCCGATGGTATCTGGCAGCGGCTGCGTAGTGATCAGCTGGTTTTGGATACAACCCAGGCTTTCAGGCAAACCGGAATAATTGCCTTGCAAACAGGTGCTGATGCTTCACTGACAGATCCGGCTATGCCACAGGATTTACTATGGTTAAGAGCAGAGTTACAGGAAGGCTTGTATCGTATACCACCGATAGATGGTATTTATGCCCAGGCTGTAGAAGCTGAACTGGATACTTCAATGATTGATCAATTTCCTGATGCGTTTGCTAATCATCTGGCTGCAGGACTGCCTCCTGATAGTATTCATCAAATGCCTACCGGCAACAGTGCAGTTAAGAAAGTGTTTCAACCTTATGTATCATATGGGGGCCGGGCAGCCGAATCTACAGATAGTTTTATAACACGGATGGCTGAACGCCTTCGGCATCGAAACCGTGCAGTACAGGGCTGGGATATAGAACGACTAATACTCGCTGCTTTCCCTGATATTGTTAAAATAAAATGCCTTGGTGCAAGTGATACACTTAATCCGGGTACCACAACAGCGATAATTATTCCCAGAGTCAATATTCATCAAACTTTAGCGAAGCGTTTACAACCTAAAGCTAATGGCTATGTTTTGGATAATATCGCCAATACATTAAGTAGTTACCTGCCAGCATTTGCCAATATTGAAGTCTATAATCCGGTATATGAAGAATTACTTGCAGATTTCAAAGTGAAGTTCATATCGGGATATGACCCTGCATACTTCCTCGACCAGTTGAATACAGATCTGATCAGGTATTTATCGCCCTGGGCTTTCGATGAATCTTCACGTCTGCATTTTGACGCCGCAATATACAGGTCAGAAATAATTTATTTCATAGAGAATCTGCCATATATCGATTTTGTCACTGACTTTAAACTCTTTCACTTAAACGCGATAGATAATGGCAAAAGTTCTATCGGGAAAATGAAAGTAGGGAAGGATTTCAGCGTTAGCCGAAAACCAATGCCCAATGTGGGAATCATGACAATTGGTGATACGTTTATTGTGGGTACCGATTGGGAAGTGGTAGTGCCTTCACAACCAACAGCGATTTTAGTGTCGGTACCCCGACATGCTATAACGGTGGTTGATACTTCCCGTTCCTGCAACAGTGTTCCTTTGCTTGGAATTGGGGCTATGACCATCAATCTGGACTTTATCATAACAAAAAGTTGAGGCAACTTCTAAATACAAATTATCATGGAAAAAAATCGGTCAGTATTAAAAGTTTTGTTTCGCGATGGCGCCAGGCCTAACGGAAATGATTTCTCGGATTTTATAGATTCATTTATACATCGCTCAGAAGATGGATTTTCCTTTACTGGTGGGCAAACTACTATAAATAATTTAACGCTGGGAGGCTTTGCTGGCGCGCCTCAGGATGGATCTATGCGTTTTAATGGTACTGCTGTGCAATATTACCTGGGAGGTACCTGGAAATCTATCGGTGCAGATAGTCAGGTATTTACCGGATTAGCGGCCCAACCTGCCGCAATTCAACCCGATGTAGCCTACAGAGGGAAAGTAGGAGTAAACATAGGCGCAACACCTGCTGCCCTGACAGATGATTTGGAAGTTGGCTTACTTGGTGCCACAAGCAAGTTACGTGTAGCCACTGCTGTTATAGGAAATAATGCAAATGGTACCAGTACCAGAGCATTCTTCTTTCATAACTCAGTCAGAAACCCTGCTGGTCCTAACACCGGAATTGTAGATAAAAACTTTGCAATTGCACAGGATAGCAATGGCACCGTTTCAATTAATTCAATAACCGGGCAACCAATCAACTTTTGTATAGACGGAAGTCCATTCGGACAAATGAAAAACGGTAAGATGTTGCTGGGAACAACTTCAGAATTAGTACCGTCTAGCCCTATTGGCGCGGGAGAAACGATTACACTACACGTTGTTGGGCATGGAATAAAATCCTCTGGTGGCGGGTCCTGGTTATTTACTTCAGACGCCCGTGCTAAAAGAGATATATCAGACTTTATTGATGGTCTTGAAAAAATAAAGGCATTGAAAACGGTTAATTACACTTATAACGGAAAAGGGGGAACAAGAGATGGAGAAGAGCAGATTGGAGTAATCGGACAGGAAGTTGAAAAAATAATGCCTTATATGATCAAAAGACTGGGTAATGAAGAAAATGAGATTTATCCGCAGGATATGATCGTAATGGATACAAGTCCCCTGCTGTTTGTTATGGTAAATGCGATTCAGGAATTAGATAGGAAAATTGAAACATTAACACAACTAAAATCAATATAACAATGTCTGAACATCTGCATCTGAAAATCAACCATGATGAGGCTTCTTTAATCCTTAATGCATTAAGCAATTTGCCTTACATCCAGGTACATCAGCTGATTCATAATATTCAGGCTCAATTAGGACCTCAATTGGCTTCCCAAACTGTTAAACCTGAAATGCAGCAAAATGGTAATCATACCAAATCTATGGTATCATGACTCAACCGGTTTCTCCTTTTGTTCAGTTATTAGCTGCTGATAAGAGTAATAGTCAGTATGATTCGTTGCTTAAAGAGGCAATGAAAAATATTATTGATATATCTTCCGGTCTTTGGACAGATCATAATGAACATGATCCTGGAATTACAATTCTGGAGGCTCTTTGTTATTCCCTTACCGAACAACTTCACCTTACAGGATTACCAATTGCAGATCAATTACAATTGTTACGTGGAACTAAGGCACAAAATGATTTCTTTGATCCTAAAGATGTACTATTTAATACACCTGTCACGTTACTGGATTGGAGAAAATGGTTAATAGACCAGGATACTATCTTAAATGCATGGATTACTACACAGAAAGAATCAACTCCTTCGATCTTCCTTCAAAATAACAGTTACAACTTCACAAGCGGTATCCAGCTTGTCCTGAAAGGTATCTATGAAGTACTGATTCAATGGGCCCCGGATAAGTTGCTGGGAGAACTGAATGGTAATATTTTATCCGTCAATCAAACCGTTAATCTACTCATCGGAGCTACAGCAACTTATTGGGCCGATATTATTTTCCCATTTACATGGGATACTACAGATCCCGACTTTATTGGCTTTAAAGGGAACATGACCCTTAATACAATCACAATTGTCAGCAGTGGATTGGAGCCTGATCCTACCAGTCAGGGTGTTTATTTCGCAGATCTGAAGATTAACTATACAGACCCTGTTACCTTAATGACCCGCGACATTATTGTAAGTATAATACTTAGGGTAAATACACCTATGCTCACAACTGAGGAACAGGATGCTGTTGTACTTGCGTATAAAAGTTATCTCACTTCCTTAAATGGGCCGGTATTCCAATACAATAAAATTATTAAACAATGCAATTTGCTTGCCTCTCAGACAATGCAGGCATTAATGAAGCAACGCAATCTGGCAGAGGATTTTGCTGCCTTGAATGCTGTAAATATTGTGGAAATAGGAGTACAATGTGATCTTGAAATTACTCCTGGTATTGATGTAGTTCCATTGTTGGCCGAAATATTTTTTGTACTGGATCTGTTTATTAGCCCGGTTATTTTGCAGGATGAACTGCCGGATAATGAGCAATGGAAAGCCTTCGAGGGGCCAATTTTAAAGAATGGCTATCTATCAGATTATAAACTACAACTCCCTCCGGGCAGGAGCATCTTTTTGTCGGATGTATTGCATGTAATGCTGGAAGGCATCCAACATCAGCGAAATACAAATATTATAGCATTATTTAACTTAAGCATTCAAAGCTTTATTAATAATAAACTGGCCGGTGAAAGTGAGGAAAACTGTTTACGCCTACCCGATGATTTTACGTGGCGACCCAGGTTGAATATTTTCAAATCAAATATAGTGATACGCCAACGGGGTGTTATCAAGTCGTATGATCCTGGTGCTGTTTATAATGCATACCAGACGTTGAAGAATACTGTGGTAACAACTACTCCGGTGTCAGTATTACCAGTACTTGTACCAACAGATGAACTGACATATAATAATTCCTATTATCCCATTCAATATGAAATGCCTGCATGCTATGAATTAAGACTAAAGGAACTTACTTCAACGAATGCACAGGCAAGAGGATATTTCTTTTTCTTTGAGCAATTATTGGCCAATTTTCAAACACAATGGCAAAGCGGTATGCAGCTGTTGTCAATCAATAATGCTGATACTGAAACACGTAATCCTGCTAACTTACGAAAACTATTACCGTTTTATGATAGTTATCTGAGCCCACTCTATGAAAATGCCTTGAAAACAGATAAGGACGATAACTATGCAAGAAGAGGAGAATTGCTTGACCATTTATTAGCTAGGATAGGAGAGGATTTCAGATATTACTCAATCTGGGATAATCTGACACCTATAGCAGCAAATACTGCAAAGTATAATTTTTTGCATGCAGCTCCTGGTCTTTCCTACAAGAGGTTTCAGGCTTTTAATTACACGCAGCCATCATGGAATACTACTAATACTGCTACCATCTTACAAAAGCTGGTGCATCTTTTTCAATTACCCGATAAGTTAGTAAAGCGTCGGTGGAAAAATTGGAATCCATTATTTGCTTTTTCAGGAGTATATCCTAAAATCCACTTTACCGCCAGCCAGGGTGTTAATCCCATGATGAAAAGTATTGACTATGCTTTTGATTATGAAGCACAGGATGGAACTTCCGATTTTTTGATTTGGGGAATTAATAAAGATAATTATCAGATCACTACCAGTGCCGGTGTTTATTCTTTTGTATTGATGGATGATAAGTCTCATATTCTTGCAACCTCCGTTAATACTTACCCTACTCCGGCGGCCGCAACAAATGCTGCAACATCTTTTGCTGCATATTTAAAGGCCAATTGGCTACCTACTGAAGGATTACACTTACTCGAACTGATTTTACTCCGCCCACAAACGTATGCTACACCGATGTTGCAGGACAAGTTTCTTAGTATTCCATTAATGCCTGATTTAACCATTGCAGAAGGGTTTGGTACAGATATGTATTCATCGCAATTATTGGTAGTACTTCCGGGGGCAGGCCCCAGGTTTGGTGATGACGCTTATCAGGAAGTAGCAACTGCTGTTATCAAAAAAGAATTGCCTGCATGGTTACAAATTCGAGTGGTATGGTTAAATATTGTTTTGATGTATGAATTTGAAAATGCTTTCGAGGCATGGACAAATGCTATCAGTAACCCGGCAATTTCGGAAGCTAATTTTAAACTGGCAAAAAGCGATATGATAGATTCAGTTAATAATATATTTAATTGGTTAAAGAACAGAGGTGAATATTAAATATGGCAAATCATCAGATCAATAGACAGACATTCGAACTATCACTTAGTGATGATGCAGCGTTTCATACTGTTGCTAATACAGTAGGGGAAACTATGCAACAAAAAGTTGTTCCTGCCCTGTCTGATATTTTTGATGATATTACTTTAATGGGTCAACATCTGATAATCGACAAACTGGAAATTGATTTAGGAGTTATTAAATTTGAAGACCTTTCTTCTATGTTAGCTGATAAACTTCTTCATGAACTAAAAGAACGATTGTCAGCTTTCAAGCAATATTCAAAAGAAACTTCATTCACGGATTTAATAGAACTACCTCAGGATATAGTATTGTGGCAACATTGGAGTCACTATTTAAAGAATGGAAGATCTGTTTGGAATGCAAAATATACAACATTAAACAGAGAACAATGGGAACAGAAATTGATCGACATCTATATAAATGGAAGTTCCCAAAATGAAATCTCAAAAATTGTAACAGATGTATTGAACCATCAGGTAGCAGTTTACAGGTTAGTCAATGTTTTTTCAGAAAAATTTATATACTGGTTACTCGAATTAAATGAAATTCTGACAATTGATGATAAAAGATTGTTAGATGTTTTCGTTGTGTTGGCAATACAGATAAACGAGCAGTCTACTTTACTACCTCAATTATATAAATTCTTATTGTATACAAAAGCGGCCAGGAATTCATATAATTATCGATTTTATGAAATGTTGAGGGTATACTATTTACATTTTCCAGAAAGTGAATGGACAACGAATATTTATCAATTGGTCAGGAATTTTGATGGTAAAAAGATTGAGACTCACTTTCCGCCCTGGATTGTACAATGGTTTTCCATAAAAAATCTGATTGCAAACTCCAGCCAAACAAATACATTTTATCAATTAAGTACTAAGGAACTAAATCAGGATATCCTACCTCAGCCAATGGATTTACCATTTGTTGTTGCTGAAATTTTTAAGAAAGAAAATGTTAAGAATGTAGAGTTGTTCCCACTGCAACAACTACAGGAAATAATCTCAGAGAATAATCAGGTTCAGAAAGATGGACCTACTGGTATATTCATCGGCGATGCAGGATTGGTAGTAGTTGCAGCTTTCTTACCTATGCTGTTTGAAAAATTGGAGCTTGTAATAGATGGAGAATTTGTGTCGTCTGTTGCACAGCAAACTGCTGCAAAGCTAATCGCTTATCTGGCAAATGGAGACGCTGAGAATGCTGACTGGCAAATGATTTTGCCGAAAATATTAGCTGGATTGGCACTTGAAGATATTATCTCAGCAGATATTTTTTTAACAGAAGAAGCAATGAAGGAAGGTGAGGAGATGTTATGGGCAGTTATTAAGTACTGGGAGGCCTTGGGCGATTCCAGTATTGAAGCGCTTAGAGAGGCTTTTCTAAAAAGAGACGGTAAACTTACGGATGAAAATAATGAATGGCATTTGCTAGTTCAGGGTACCGCCATTGATTTGTTGCTCGACCGGTTGCCCTGGAGTTTCAGTATGATTAAACACTCATGGATGAAGCAACTGCTTATTACAGAATGGCAGGGAGTTATTTAAATCAGCAAACCTCAAAACAATATATCATGATTAAAAACAGTCTACTGTTATTATTGCTGCTGACTGGACTATTTTCCGCCAAAGCTCAGGTAACAATCAGCCTGGCAGGTGCTCAGCAGCCATCTCCAGGTGAATTTATACTTAGAGTGGTAAAAGGAACTTCAACCCCCTTAGTATTTAGCCAAACAGGTGGTACTGCCGGGGCGGTAGAAGAATGGACATTAACACCAAATGGTTGTAATAATGCTCCTTGTCCGGATATCACTCCTGTACCGGGATCTCCTAATCAATTTACCGTAACCACAAATAAGTCTTATATCGCTGAATATAATGTGCATGTAGCGGTAGGTAACCCTCAGGATGCAGGTTTTAAGGAAGGAGATGCTACTTTACAACTAATTGTAAACAATGTTATAGATTATGCTTTTGTGCTGGACAAGTCGGGGAGTATGGGAACTATGCTTACAAAAGCCAATATGTCTCGATGGGCAGCACTAACAATTGGAGTTGGTCTAATGACCTCTAAACTAAATTATTTTGGATCAAATGTAGATAACGCCGGACTACGTTTTTTTGATACTCATAGTTCTACACCTGCAGATCCAAGCGGGCTTATACCGCTTAATGATCTCAATGTTTCTAAAATTACCAGCGTTGTAAATGCATCCGGGCCTGGAGGTAATACGGCTTTGGGAGAAGGAATGAAAGCAGGTAGCGATTTATTGTTAAATCCACCTGCTGTGAAAGGTCATACGAAAGTTATGTTTGTATTTTCTGATGGGGAACAAAACTCAGGTCAGTATGTTGATCCAACCGGTAGATTCTTAATTCCAAGTAACGTAAAATTGAGAGGAAACTATCCTACAACAGATTCGATATACACTTATGCAATAGGCTATGGTTCTGTAGGTAGCTATAAAGACCTGATGGCAGCTATTGGAGATAATGATCCCAATCGTTTCCTGATAGTTGACAACAATACCCAGGATGTTTCAGGTGGAATTGCGAATAGTCTGGATGCCATGGTGAATAAAATATTGGCTACATCTAGTCCACAGTTCGTAGGAATCAGAAATAGTGATTATGCTATCAGTGGAAGTAATTATACATTTAAAGAGGAGTTTGTTGTAAATAAAAAAGTAAGGAAAGTATTTATCTCGATGGTATCTCAACCTGCCAATGGTGATTCCGTGTTGGTACTTACTGCTAATGGAAAGAACATTTTACCATATGCTAAAAAAACTTATGGAAATGGCTATCGGACTTTCACTATTGACTTTCCGATACCCGGCCAGGATTCACTGCAACCTCAGGGTACCTGGGTGATTGCAGGTGGTATTTTTGTACCTCCTGTTATTGGTGTACGTGGTAATGATGGCCAGAATGTTAAACCTCGTTACTATATTTCGTTTACAGTTGATGATCATACAGTGCATATGGATTACTCTCTGGGAGGTAAATCCTTCCTCGTTGGTCAGACTGTTCGTCCGTCAGTCAAGATTTCCAAGAATGGTACGGTTATAACCAATGCTACTGTAAAGGCTGGCATCTTTGCGCCAGGTGTAGATATCGGAGATTTTATTGCCAGAGCAGGAGGTGCTTACACTGCCCCTCCAACTGGTGATCCGGGATCACCAGGATTAAACAAACTGGAAGAGCTCTTGAAAGATACAGCTATTGCTGCAAAATTGAAGTCAGTAGAAAATGAAATAAACCTGACGTTCGACCCCGCTACTGGAAGATATTCAGGTGATTTTAACCAGTTGAAGGTTTCAGGTGTTTACCAGGTATTGTATAGCATTGAAGCAGAGGATTCTACACTGGGCAGTATCCGCAGATTTGAGCAGGCAAGTATTATTGTGTCACATGGTGATATTGATATGTCGAATTCCGCTGTCTCCATCGTTCCAAATAATAGTGGTCAAACTGTCCTTACTTTCCGTCCTATATCCAATGATGGATATTTCTGGGGGCCCGGATATGCTGGTAGTATAGTGATTGATTACCCTGGAGCCAAAGTCGACAGCATTATTGATAAGGGAGATGGTACTTATGTAGCTTATATAAATGGCAAACTATCAGGTAGTGGCACTATCACCATAAATGGTATTAATGCGATTAAAGGCGACGCTGCTAAATTAGATTGTTATACCAATAATGTGAGCTTCTGGGCTAAGATAAAATGTTGGTTAATGTCTTTAGGCTTACCTGCATGGGCTATCTGGGTAGTGTTACTGGTATTGCTGATTTTATTATGGTTGATCTTTAAGAAGAAAAAATAGTATATGAAATCTGTGGATTCAAAATCTCCTTTTCAAACGCGGGTTCAGCAAAAAAGCAAGGACCAGCAGCCATTCTTTTCGAATGCCGGGAAAGGAGGTTTTGAACACCCCACATCTACTGCCGCCCCATTCTTTAATAATACAGCTCCCGTACAGGCAAAATTAAAAGTTCATCCGGCCGATGATGTTTACGAACGCGAAGCCGATGCAATGGCTGATAAAGTTGTGCAGGGCGAACAAATGGAAGCAGCAACAGGTGAGGAGAGTAATGGATTGCAAACATCCAGGAAAATCCAACGTCGGCGTGCTTTTGAAAGTCCAACTACTTTGGAGCAAAACCATGCATCATCTGCGGATGCTAACCTGCAACGTAGTGCCACCGGTGAAACGTCGGAAGCTCCTCCGAATATGGAATCACAACTGGCCGCGTCACATGGAAGTGGAAGCCCTATGGCGGAATCTACCCGCGATAAGATGGAAACTGCTATGGGACACGATTTTAGTGGGGTACGTATTCACACCGGCCCGGATGCTACTGCAATGAATAATGCGATCGATGCCCGTGCGTTTACTCATGGTAATGACATTTACTTTAATGAAGGCGAATACCAGCCAGCTACTACTAATGGAGATCATTTGCTGGCGCATGAATTAACGCATACAATTCAGCAGAATGATGGTGCAGCTCAAAAGAAAGCGATTCAGAGAGCTAATGTACCTTCTGCAGTTCAGGCTCCTGCTCCTGCTCCTGCCCCGGCTCCGGCTCCAGGCCCTTCAGGTACTGCAACCAGCGCTAAAGGTGGCCAGGCAGTAAATGTCGAAGGCGCAAAAAGAATCAAGTACCCGGATTATTCTATTATGTTAACAAAAGACAAGTTAACGGGGCTAATGATTTCTATACCTGAAGGAAAACTGCAACATATATCCAGATATAAGAATGCAAATCTTCAGTTTAAAGTTAAAGAAAAGAAAGAGGATAGTAGTGCTGCTCCCGGAACAGATGGCGCTGCTGGCGATAAAAAGGAAAAATCAAAACAAATCCCTAATTGGAAGACTAAAGTTAAAGATGCAGTTGATGGTTTAGTTGATACCAAAATAAAAAATTTTACCGCTAATAATGGTGTCTATTATCTGACGCTGAAAGGTGATAATACCTATGACATGATTGGTACGGCTGATGAATTAAAAGCGCAAATGTATATCCCTTTCTGGACTGAAGAAGGTAAGAGGAAGGTATTTCAGGTAGACCATATCGTTGAAAAGCAACTGGGAGGGGCTGATGATGATTCAAACTACGAACTGCTGGAGGATAAAGTGAATATGTCTTGCGGCCTTGCCTTCTTGATTGAAAGAAAGAGTAGGATGAATGATGCCATGGATGAATTCAAGAGTGTAAACGTAAATAGCCCTGGATTCTTTGCCGATTTACCGAATGAGTTAACCAGCGATTATACAGTTGAATTTAAATTGGTTGATCCTAAACCAGTAAGATCAGAAAAAAGAAGCAAAGGCAGTAGTTGGAGTGTCGAGCAAATTATGCAAGGCCGTCATCTGGAGGGAGTGGTTGAAATGAGCGATGAAAAGAAAAAGAATTCAGCTGGTAAAGCCGATGTCGCAACAATTTATGTAAGCGCCAGATTAGGGATTCCAAAATCATTAAAGTATACTGATGTTGGTAATAAAATATCCAATTTTTACCTGGGCCTTGATTATGAATCATCAACCTTAAAAGATTTTCAAGGGCTGGAAGGAAATGCATCAATTACTTTCAAATTAAATAAAGATATAGGTAAAAGAGTGGCAGATACCACCCTTACATTTGATCTGATTAAATTGCCAAATCGATCAAATACTTATTATATAAAAACCAAACAGACTTTCAACCGCACAATGTTTAAAGGTCTGAGTCCTGTTACTATAGATGATTTTTATTTGGATGAAGTAGAAGGTTTGGTGGTAAAAGGATCTATACACCCTGATATTGATCTGCTTAAAGGTGCTGAAATAGAATTTATGATCAGTAGTGGAGATCTTAAATTCACTGTAGTGATACCGATGGATATCATCACTAAAAATTTCCCTAAACTGTTTAATGTCACCAGCGCTTTCTTAATTATCAGCTATTCTACAAAGAAAGATCAGATTGATCTGACTGGTGTAATTCGCTTTAATGTCGATAAACTGGGTGAAGGTGAAATTACTGCTGGTACGGATGGTAAAGCATTTAAACTCACAGGTAAGTTTATTTTCGATAAATCGAAATTTGATGGGGAACTCAGAGTTGGCTACCATAGCGAAAAAGGATGGTCGTTTGGTGGTACTGCCAGAATTGGCGCCAATAAAATTAAAGGGGTAAAAGATGCTACCATCAGCTTCGACTATGAAGACGGTGTAATTGTAGTAACAGGAACGGCTAATCTAACGGTGCCTGGACTCAAAACCCTGAAAATAAATGCTCGGATAGATAAAGACGGAGATTTTGTTGTAACGGCTGAAGCTACACTGGGTGAAGTAACCGGCCTTAAAGGTGGAAGTGTTACTATTACTATTGCTTCCAAGAAGGGAGAAGATATGACCTTCTCCGTTAAAGGTACCGCTACTCCTGATTTCCCTGGAGTACCTGGATTAAGTTCTACTGTTACATTCTCCTATGATAAAGGCATCCTGGATGTAAGGGCTGTTGTAGATTATAATAAAGGACGTTTCATCGGTAAGCTGGAACTGGGTGTTACAAACAGGGGTGTGGATGAAAAAGGTCAACTCACTGGCGATCCGCAGGAAGGAAAAGTCCTGGTATTCGGTTATGGTGAACTTACTGTAGAAATCTTCAAAGGAATAAATGGAACCATCAAGGCCCGATTTACTCCTGATAAAAAACTCCTGGTAGCTGGCGAAATAGCCGTTAACAATATCAAACCATTTGGAGAAGGAGTCAACTTCCACCATAAACTCTTCGATTTCCCAAGTATCAAAATCCCATTAGTAGGAATTCCTGGGGTAAGCATCTTCTTCGAAATAAGCGGTGGTGCACACTTCAATTTCAACTGGGAGCCACTTGTTTTACAGGAATTAACAATAGGGTTCAGGGAAATTGATATTAATGAAATTGATAGCGCCCAGGTTGATATTAAAGGCAAAGTGGCTTCTAAGGCTGTTGCAGAAGCCTATATGGAAATTAAAGCCTCCCTCGGTGCTCAGGTATTGGTTGCTACTATTAAAGGCTCCCTGGGTGGGCAAGCAGGAATTGGTATTGAAGGAGAAGTGGGAGGAGAGCTTGCTGCAACCTGGAACCATGAAAAGGGTATACAATTGAAAGAATTACTTGCCTATATAACAGTTAATCCAAAAGCTATTTTCAGGTTAACCGGTAGTGTAAGTGTAGACCTCGATCTCTGGATTACAACAATTAACTTATACTATAAAGAATGGGTGCTCGCAGAAGGAGCGGCCGACTTAAGTGGTCTTAGCCTGAAAGTAGGTGTACCTATTAAGTTCGATGAAAATGGAAATCTCATTAAGCCGGACGACTTCAGTAAATTAAATGTTGAGCAACCTAATTTCTCTGGTGAACAAGGTAGGGCGGCTCTGGATGGTGGTATTAATGGTGAGGCACAAAAAGAAAGGAAGATGGCCAAGGATAAGTTAAGAGCAGATATTGCAAGAGATATGCAGGGATCTGTTAATGATGAAGAATTCTCTCCTACTGAATATGAAAAGAAACTTCAGAAAAAATATGCAGAAGATCCGGAAATGCAAGCATTTATTAGCGATGCAGTTACAGAAGAAGTTAAAATTCAGGAGTATAAAGAATTTGATGCAATGAAAGATGAGCTACGTAAGTCAGAAGACCCATTAGATAAAAAATTAGCCAGAGTATTAACCTTCCAGTTCTTCAGACATCAGGTGAGTGCCAGTGATATTGAAGGTTTCAAAAATGAATTGTACAACCTGGAACAACAAAAGAAAGGTGCAGCCGCTGCTCCTCAACCTAATACTTGATCTTCAAAAATACAGGAATATGAGAACAAGAAGTATTCGTAAAAAGAAACGCCCTGTTGTTCAGAAGAAAGGCCCATTCTTCGATAAGGGAGCTAAAGATTCTCCATTCTTCGGTAATGGAATTCAAAGGGCCGAAGATAAAAAAGAAGAAAAACCTGTTCAAAAGGCAGATAAGAAAGAAGAGGAAAAGCCAGTTCAGAAAGCAGATAAAAAAGAAGAAGAAAAGCCAGTTCAGAAGGCAGATAAGAAGGAGGAAGAAAAACCGGTTCAAAAAGCTGATAAAAAAGAGGAAGAGAAACCTGTACAGAAAGCAGATAAGAAGGAAGAGGAAAAACCTGTACAGAAAAGTCCGAAGTCCAATGATAAAAACACACCTGGGCGCCCAAATACTGATGGCCTTTCAAAGAAGCCGGGGTCTCATGGCTAAAAAACTATATTTATGGAAATGCAGGAAAGTAACTGGGAGTATTATTTTCAGATTCTATCAGACTTAATCCGTAAGCGGATCACTAATACTTTAGCCCAGGAAAGGAATACTACACCAATATTAATTTTATCACCATTGGATAAGGCTACCGGTCCGTTAGCCAGGTTTGTAAAAAAATATGAACTTAGCCTCACAGACCATTATTGGTTGCTGATTGCTTTATGTCCTCATATTCGCCCCGGTTTTTTTGATGAGGTAATACAGGATGCTTTAGGACAACCGGCAGATTTTCCACCAATTGGAGGTATGAGAGGCCGACAATTCAGAGGTTTTCTTCCAACAGCAGAAACAGCATTATTTTTGTTGACAGGTGAAAATTGGATGGAGCGCCATTTGTTATTCCACCGCACTTTCCATCCTGATCATTTCTTTGCAGAAAGAAGAGTGTTGATACTGGAGAACCCACCAGATGGAGAGCCAATGATTAGTGGCAAGCTAATATTAAATCAATCTTTTGTTACTTACTTTACAACTGGAAGGGAACACCTTCCTTTATATAGTTCACAGTTTCCGGCAAGAGAACTAAAAACTAAGCTTTCCTGGAAAGATGTTGTTCTTAATCCTCAAACCGATCATCAGTTGTCTGAACTCCGTGCCTGGTATCAGCATAATAAAACGTTGTCTGGGAAATTTGGTATGGGAAGTAGAATAAATCCGGGTTACAGGGCATTGTTTTATGGCCCTCCTGGCACCGGAAAAACTGTATCTACCGCTATTCTGGGCAAGGAATTCAAGAAAACTGTTTTCAGAATTGATCTATCCAATCTGGTTTCTAAATATATAGGGGAAACAGAAAAGAATCTGAATACCTTGTTTGAAGAAGCACACCATAGAAACTGGATTCTGTTTTTTGATGAAGCAGATGCGCTTTTTGGTAAGAGAACTCAGGTAAAAGATGCACATGACAGGTATGCCAACCAGGAAGTATCCTATTTAATGCAACGTATCGAAACTTTTGATGGCCTGATTATTCTTGCCAGTAATCTAAAAGGAAATATGGATGACGCCTTTGTACGTAGGTTCCAATCGGTTATACATTTCCCTTATCCTACTCCTGAAGAGCAACTGAGAATCTGGCAAAAAGCATTCCCAAGTAAATTGCCACCGGGGCCTGGTATCGATTTGCAGTTTATAGCCCAGCGATATAAATTGTCAGGAGCTAATATTGTAAATATAGCCCATTATTGCTGCCTGACTGCCATGGCTCAAAACGAACAGCATGTTAATGCTCCGTTACTGGAGAAAGGTATTTTAAGAGAATTGTCCAAAGAGGGAAAAGCCTATTAATCATTAAAATTTCCTTAAAAGAATGCGCATTGGTGACCATAAATAATAAAAAGCAATCAAGTGTGTTGCTACTTCCTAACAATTAATGTAATTTCGGCCCAACTTTAGAGACCCAGGCTATTTTTAGCCTGATAACGCCATGCTTCAGCATTTACACGATAAATTTATCATAATTCCGTTTGTGCTTTAGCCAGTCACTCTTCTGTGTGCGGAATTTTCCGTACGTCATGTATTGTATGAAAAATAAGAGCCAATTGCTCGGGAAATGCGTTGCCTATGATAACAGAAAAACATTTAAGTTCTGCTATTTTTTATCTTTTTGGGATGATCATTGTGCTTAGTTTGCTTGAATCCTGGTTCAGTTACCGGCACAATAAAAAGCTATACGAAACAAAGGATACAATTACCACTGTATACCTGATGGGGGTAAACTTTCTGGTAAACCTGGTAATGAAAACAGGAACATTTTTGTTTCTGGATTATTGTTATCAGAATTATAGCATGGTAAGTATTACCAATGTTTACTGGTATTGGATTGTATTGATTATCCTCCAGGATTTTCTTTATTGGTTATTACATACCACTGGCCATTTCGTTAGGGTATTTTGGGCAGTTCATGTTACTCACCACTCATCTGAGAAGTTTAATCTGACTACGGGTTTCCGTTCCAGTGTGTTTGAACCGCTTTATCGCCTATTTTTCTTTGTGCCATTGGCCTTACTGGGATTTAGTGCTATCGACATACTTTTTGCTTACTATGTTACCCAGATTTATGGAAATCTGGTACATACCCAGACAATTGGCAAATTACATCCGATTATCGAGTACATTTTTGTAACACCTTCTCATCACAGAGTACATCATGCCAGCAATGCAAGGTATCTCGATAAAAATATGGGAATGCTGTTTATAATATGGGATCGACTTTTCGGTACCTTCCAGGAAGAATTACCAGAAGATAAAATTAAATACGGACTCGTTAAAGAAGTAGAAGACCAGGGCCCGGTTAATATTATTTTCCACGAATTCATTGCTTTAGGTCAGGATATGAAAAAAACCGATTCCTGGTTCGATAAAATTAAGTATCTGATCAACCCTCCTGGTTGGAGCCATGATGGTAATTCATTGACAAGCAAAGATATTCAAAGGCAATTGTTGGAGGAAGAAAGTACAGCCTACGCGAAGCAGTAGAATTAACAATATTTCTATTTAAAAAAGGTATTTTAAAGTAAATTAATTACTTTAAAATACCTTTTTTATTTGTACCCGAATCTGAATTTTTTGTACCCAATTATTAATCGCACAAACCTATATCATGAAGTCTATTCTAACCTTATTCATACTTTTATTATTTGCTGCTGCCGGCAATTCACAAACAAACTTTGTTAAGGATACCGGTTATGTCGGAATCGGTACTATTAGTCCTGGCAGTAGATTGCATATAGTTGATAATACCAGAAGTTACTATGTCAATCGTGGAATTCCCGGGTATACCAGAGACGGAGATGGACTCGACTATATTCTGCTCCATGAAATATATGATGGCATCAATCTTACTACCGAACATTTTGTAATGGGATTAATAACTGGTATCAGGGGGGGAGCCGGTGCTTACAATCGTAAACTTACTCTACAGGTCAATACTGCAAGTGCCTATAACTCTACCAGTGGATCATTGCTTACTTATAATGAGATCTCCAGGTTAGTAACATTAGTCTATAATAGTAAGAAATATTTAGCTGTTCAGATTTCAAGACAAGCAACCTTATTCTATTTTTCTTTTACAGGATATGCTACCAATGCAGCATTGCAATTGGTAAGAGATAATACTGTAACAGATGTGGTAGAATTTAAACCTACAGACCCGATTGGAATAATGGGGGATCTGAGTCTTGGTACTTACAGTAGAAACCTGGCGAAACTGGAAATCGGAAATGGTCCGGTATGGACTACAAACAACTGGAATAAAGCAATTAGATTATCGTATGATGGGGCCATCGAGTTTCCCGGCACTACAAAAACCTTCGGAATGGGAACAAAAGAATCCAGCTTTTATTTCTTCTCCGGGAATACCGATGGTACTGGTGCTGCTGATTACTATATGGTGGCCGATGGAACCAGCGGCAATGTAGCAATTGGAGGCAGACCTGTATCTAATTATAAGTTGGTTGTTGATGGTTCTCTGGGGGCAAGAAAAGTTAAAATACAACAAGGTACCTGGTCGGATTATGTATTTCATGAAAATTACAAATTACTTTCTTTACCGGAAACTGAAGAATTTATCAAGTCAAACAAACATTTACCTGATGTTCCCTCAGAAGCGGAAGTAAAAAGGGAGGGAGTAGATGTAGGTGAAATGAATAAAATTTTGTTGCAAAAAATTGAAGAACTGACCTTACATATTATTAAGCTTAATAAAGATTTATCTATCTTAAATGTCAAGGTAGCAACGTTGCAAGAGCAGCTTGAAAAGAAATAGGTGAACTAATATATTAAATGTAAAAGCGTCTGTATACTTATACAGGCGCTTTTTACATTTCTAGTCTCAAATATTATTCAACTCCTTTGGGGTTATTGTAGTAATACATTCAAACAACAGGGGGTTAATCGATGTTCAGTACCGTTATTATTCTGGTGTAAAAGTAGATGCTTCGATTTTAGAAAAAAAGCATTGTCGATACACTTCAGCTTTACAAGTGTTTGTAACCTTTTCGGGTATATGAAGTTTGTTCGTCCACAAATTCAGTTCGTTTGTCGATAGTCTGTATTTCGTTGGTTAATTAACTCACCATAACTCACACTGCTTCTAAAATATTCTATTTCATTTTTCTACAACTTTTTTGCTGAAATATTCTCTCATTTCATGCCCTAAAACAGGATAGTGCAGGACGGCACATGATAGTGCAGGACGGTGCATGATAGGACAGGATAGTACATGATAGGGCAGGTTGCCGACGCTGAATTATATCTCTAATATTGAATTGTGCTTAATCACCAATACAGTGAACAGACTTTAGAGACTGGAGTAAACAACCAGAAAATTCCACTATGAATAAAAATGTGATGCGGAGAATTTGTAATAACTGTGTAATCATGCTTTTGATAATTACATCAGCTAAAGCTCAGCAACCGCCAACCAACTACAGTGCCAGTTTACCGGCCACAGATGCAATAGGAAGAAAACTCCCAACATTTGAAGAAGTAGGAAAAGTGAAACAGAACAAATTCGTTGGAATGTTTTATTGGACCTGGCTTTACGAACAAAGCAAAAATCTGCGACCTCATAACACAACTGCTTTTCTGGAAAAACATCCCGAGGCATTATATGATTTCAATAATCCGGCATGGCCAAAAGGAATAATGAACTTTTGGAACGAACCTCTTTTCGGATTCTATACGAACATGGATAAATGGGTAGTGTGGAAACATGCGGAAATGCTTGCGGATGCAGGAGTTGACATGATTATGTTCGATTGCACAAACGGTGATTTAGTATGGAAGTCGGCCTATCAGAAATTATGTGAAGTATTTTCTGAAGCTCGTAGCAACGGTATTAAAACCCCACAGATTGCATTCATGATGGCTTTCGGTGCTTCAAAAGATTCTAAGAGTGCCATTAATCAGGTGTATAATGATTTGTATAAACCAGGTAAGTACAAGGATCTTTGGTTTATGTGGAAAGGTAAACCATTAATAATGGCATATCCTGATAATATAGATGATCCTGAAATCAGAAATTTCTTCACCTTCCGCCCAGGCCAACCTGTTTACAATAAAGGCCCAATGAGAAATGATCATTGGGGCTGGCTTGAAATATTCCCACAACACGGATTTGCAAAGAACCCCGATGGCAGCTTTGAACAAATGACTGTTGGCGTTTCTCAAAACTGGACAAAAGCAAATGGACTCAATCCAATGAATGCAAGAGGAGCTTTTGGAAGAAGCTATACAAATAAATGGGGGCACGACAGACGTCCGGATGCTTATCAATATGGCCTGAATTTTCAGGAGCAATGGGATTATGCATTAAAGCAAAACGTGGAACTCGTTTTTGTAACCGGATGGAATGAATGGATTGCTGGCAGATATGATGTATGGTGCGGACAACCAAATGCATTTCCAGATGAATTTGATACTGAAAACAGTCGTGATATTGAACCAATGAAAGGTGGACATAACGATAATTACTATTACCAATTAGTAGCCAACATTCGTCGTTTCAAAGGTATGCCGGCACCGGAAAAAGCATCAGCACCAAAAACTATCAGCATAGATGGAGCTTTTGATGATTGGCAAAATGTATTGCCGCTATTCAAGGCACATAAAGGCAGCACGTTGCATAGAGATGCAGACGGATTTCCTGGAACGCATTATACCAATACCACCGGTAGAAATGATATTGTAGCTGCAAGAACCGCAAGAGATAAGGACTATGTTTATTTCTATTTAGAAACAGCTGAACCGCTTACCCCTTCTACCGACCAGGGTTGGATGCGTTTATTCATTGATGTAGACAGAGAGAAAAGTACCGGATGGGAAGGATACGACCTGGTAATTAACAGAGTTTCGCCAACTGGAAAAGCCATTATGGAACGTAGTATCAATGGCTGGAACTGGAATAAAGTAGCAGAGATCGATTTTAAATATAAAGGAAACCAATTAGAGTTACGGATTCCACGAACATACCTGGATGCAGCAGGTAAGGGCCTCAACTTCGAATTTAAATGGTCAGATAATATGCAACAGAATGATATCATTGATTTTCTTGTCAATGGAGATGTAGCACCGGCGGGCCGTTTCAATTATCTATACCAAGAGTAGCTAGTCATTCTTTAACCAATTTTATCATACCAAAATTTGCGTCAGCAGAAGTCTTAAAAGACCACGATATGGAAAAAAACAAACATCGTAGTTGGGTGATGCTATGCTTTATCCTCCTGGGGATATGCGGCTCACTACCATCCCTGGCCCAGAACAAAATTAAAGTTTCCGGTACGGTTCTAGACTCGGCAGGTTCTAGTCCTATCCCCGGAGTATCAATTCAGGTACAGGGCACTAAAGTTGCCACACAAACGAAGCCCGATGGTAAATTTACTATCGAGGCAGATCCAAATGGTGTATTAATTTTTAGTTTTATTGGTTACGGCAAACAAACTGTTGCCATCAACAATAAAACTAGTTTATTGATCAGATTATCGTCTACCGATCAAAAACTGAACGAAGTAGTAGTGCTTGCTTATGGCCAACAGAAAAAAGTAGCTGTTACAGGTGCTGTGGCTAGTGTTAGTGGCAAGGATCTTCGTCAAAGTTCCTCCGCCAGTTTAACTGGTGCATTAGCAGGTCGACTACCTGGTTTATCGGCTGTTATGGCCAGTGGCCAGCCGGGACGTGATGATGCTACTCTGTATCTCAGAGGTGCCAGTACCGTTAACGGTAAAGACCCACTTATTCTGATAGATGGAGTACCTCGTGATAATTTGCGCACACTGGATGCTAATGAAGTTGAATCTATTTCTATTTTGAAAGATGCCTCCGCCACTGCCGTATTCGGAGTACGTGGTGCTAATGGTGTTATCCTCATCACCACCAGAAGAGGTTCTCCGGGAAAAACTGAATTGAGCTTCAGCCTCGATCAGAGCATGAATTCCTTTACTACTGAACCGGGAAGAATTCACTCCTTAGAATACATGGAGATGTATAACCGTGCTGCTGCCAATGATAAACTGGTTAGTCCCTATACCGAAAAAGTAATGGAAAAATTCCGCAATCCATTAGCCGGATTAGATCCTAATGATCCGGACTATGAGAAGAAAAAACAATTGCGTGAATACATCTATCCGGATCATGACTATTTCCGCGAATACATTTCAAAATATTCTCCTCAAACCCGTGCTAATCTGAACTTAACAGGGGGTACGGATAAAGCGACTTTTTTTGCAAATTTTGCCTATATACATCAGGGTGGTAATTTAAAGACCGAACCAAAATCTCAGTTGGGATATGACCCTTCTGTGAAAATGGATCGCTTCAACTTCCGCGCTAACCTCGATTACAAATTAACCAACAGTTTAAAGGCAATCCTTAATATCGCCAGCTATATTGAAAAGGTAAATATGCCTTCTTCAAATACTTATCCGGGTTCATCTACTGATTGGATGATCAATGATATTATGTACCAGGCGAGAACTATCAGACCTTTCACTCCTGGTCCGCTTACCCTGCCTGGATATGGTGCTCCTGAGAATGCTCAGGTATATCCCGATTATCTCGATCGAAGCGCTTTTGAGGTGATAAACAGACAAGGGTTCAGAAATGAGTTAAGATCTAACCTCAATAGTACTTTAGGTGTAGAGTGGGATCTAAGTAAGCTGATAACAAAAGGTTTAACTATTAAGGGAATGATCTCTTATGATGCTAAATCTACTTCAGCAATGCAAGGTAGCAAGTATGAACCATTATACCTGGCTTACGTCAATTATGATAAGGATGAATTGACCTATGGTACTAAGAAAGCAAGCGACGACAGATTGTCTATAGGCAAAGCTGTAGATTCCCGGTACAATATCAATATGCAGGCCAGCATTAATTATAACAGAACATTTGGTAAACACAGTGTTGGAGGTATGTTCCTGGGGCAGAGAGATTTCTGGGAGGCTTCCGATGGTGTAATACCATTTAATGTAATTGGAATGGCCGGTCGTGCACAATATAACTATGATAACCGCTATTTCGCGGAATTCGATATGGGATATAACGGCTCCGAGCAATTCGCCCCTAAAAAACGTTATGGTTTCTTTCCGGCCGTTTCAGGTGCTTATGTGATCTCCAATGAAAATTTCCTGAAAGGTAATGATATTCTATCCTTACTGAAGTTAAGAGCCTCATATGGAAAAGTGGGTAGCGATAAAATATCAGATACCAGATTCTTATACCAATCTGATATTACTACCTCTACTGGTGGCGGACCTCTCTCCGGAAGTATAGCAGGAACAGTAAATCAAAAGTTGCTTGGAAATGAAAATATTACCTGGGAAACGGCTGTGAAACAAAACTATGGTGTTGATTTTGAACTGTTCAAAAACCTAACCGTCACTTTCGACTACTTCTTCGAGAATCGTAAGGATATCCTTATCACTCGTGGTATGGTGCCGGTTATTCAGGGAGTACCGTTAGGCTATATTCCAAAAGTAAATATGGGTGTAGTAGATAATCAGGGTTATGAATTAGAGGTTACTTATCGTAAAAATCTAACCAAAGATTTATATGTACGCCTGACTGGTAACTATTCCCGTAATAATAGTATTGTAAGGAATAGAGATGAGGCAATGAGAAGCGATGATTATGCCTATCGATATAGAGCAACAGGGTTTAGATTGAATCAAAATTTTGGATATAAGATAGATTATAGTAACGGTAATGGTTACTTTAATACACAAAAAGAATTGGATGAATATTTGGCACATACAACTTATTCATTTGGAAAGCCGGGTTTAGGTGATTTTAAATATATTGACTTAAACGGCGATGGTGTGATAGATGCAAAAGATGTGGCACCTGTTAAATACTCGAATATTCCAGGAACTGTGTATGGTGCAAATTTGAATCTTGGATTTAAAGGCTGGGAACTTACCATCTTCTTCCAGGGTGTTGGCCGTTTTTCTTCTCAGTATGGTGACCAGGGAGTTTATGAAAATACTAAGGAGGGAAGCTACTATGATTATCACAAAACTGCATGGACGCCTGAAAGATATGCTGCTGGAGAGAAGATTACCTACCCCGCATTACATATAAATTCAAACCCTAATCAAAATGCTAACGATTTCTTCATTCAGGACAGATCATACCTGAGATTAAGAACATTGGAACTGGCTTATAATCTGCCGGCAAATTGGTTGAAACCTATGAGGATGAAAGCTATCCGTGTATACATTGGTGCTCAGAATCCTTTCCTGTGGAGCAACCTGCATACAACGCACCTTGATCCGGAAAATTCAAGTCCGCTGGCTTATACCATTACCAAAACGTATAACATCGGGCTGAGTACTACTTTCTGATCTTATTAACTTCTATCGGTTATGAAAAAATTATATATCTATTTCTTTATTCTTTCTTTTTTCTATGTGGCGGCCTGTAAGAAAGCATTGGATACAGCGCCTGATGGAAAGATTACTTTGGGAGATATTTTTACAGATACCAGTAAGCTGAAAGCTTTACTTAATACTTGTTATACCGAAATTCCTACTAAAGGATGCAGGTATTTTTTCTGGAGTCGTGGCCCGGTTGTTTGGTGTGATGAAGCATGGGATACAGATGCGGAAGCAGAATCTGGTTTATCTGCCGGCACTTTGTATAACGGAAAGGCATCTGCTGAAAAGTTTTACCCTATCGATGGTTCTGCAGATGCCAGAAATGGCGATTACTGGGCAAAATACTGGACATCAATCCGTAATTGTACGCTCTTTCTGACAGGTATAGATACTGCCAGTGCACCATTAGATCCTGAAGTGAGAAGCCGCTGGAAGGGAGAAGCTCACCTGCTGAGAGCCTATTACTACTCTGAATTGTTAAAGTGGTTTGGACCAGTACTCCCAATTTCTAAATCACTGTATAAGTTTACAGATGACTTCTCTAAACTTAAGAAAGAGAGTTATTATAACGTTGTAAAATTCATTATTGAGGATTGTGATGCTGCTTTAAATGAAAAATTTCTCCCAACTAGAATTAACAATGGCGAAAATTACAGATTAACCAAAGCAGTAGCTGAAGCACTTAAATCTAAAATGATTCTTTTTGCTGCAAGCCCTCTGTTCAATGAAGGAAAAAATTATTGGGAAGAAGCATACAATACTAATAAAATCTCTCTGGCTAACCTTAGAGCCATGGGTTATGAACTGTATCGCAACCTCAATTATACTGCTACTTATGCTTCTGCAGATGCATTCTTCGGACCAGACAATAATAAGTATGCTGCCATTTATAATGAGTACTTCACGAATACCATGAAATATGATGGTGCCAGTTTAGATAAAGAAACAATTTGGGAGAGCCGCGATAATCAGGGTAATGTTTGGGATATTGATGGTATTGGAGCACAGGATGGTTATAAAGCAGGTACCTGTCCTTCCCAGGAACTGGTAGATGCCTATGAAACTAAGGATGGTAAACCAATTTTAGATCTGGCAAATCCATACCTGGACGAAAAACATACGCAGCCTAAT
Organism: Chitinophaga silvatica; assembly: GCF_003419895.1. Classification (GTDB taxonomy): domain Bacteria; phylum Bacteroidota; class Bacteroidia; order Chitinophagales; family Chitinophagaceae; genus Chitinophaga; species Chitinophaga silvatica. The sequence continues at coordinate 186,606 of NZ_QPMM01000014.1, forward strand.
TATAATAAGGATAATACAATGTATGATCCTCAAAACCCGTATGACAATAGGGATCCACGTTTCTACGCATCTATTTATTATAATGGATCTAAAAGAAAGGCATGGTGGACATTTAGCGAAACTCCTGAATGTATAGAAAATTATCCTGCTGGTATTGGATACAGAACCAGAGTTATTGCTACCTGGGCCGGAGAGCCACAAACAGGTATTGGTAATTCTGCAAGGAAGAGTACCAGAACAGGGTATTTCGAAAGGAAATTCCTGCACCCCAATGCCGGTAATAGTGTTGTTACAGTTGCTGCTGCAAATACAAAACTATTCCGCCTCGGTGAGGTAATTCTCAACTTCGCCGAAGCTGCTGCGGAAGCCGGACACCTCGATGAAGCTGCTGAAGCTGTAAACGAAATCCGCCGCCGTGTTAATATGCCTGATTTACCAACTGGTCTTACTAAAGAACAATTAATCCTTCGCGTCAGAAGTGAACGCAGAATTGAATTGGCTATGGAAGAAAACAGGTATTTCGATTTGCGCAGATGGACTTCCCCTGGAGGCGATCTTTCCAAAACCTGTAAGTATGTTACTGCAATGGAAATTACCCGTAACAGCAACGGTACTTTTACATATAAACGTCGTACCGTTCGTGAAGCTGAGCGCATGAACTACACTAATAAATACCTCTTATTCCCCGTACCGCTTGATGAAGCTAACCGCATGAAATCAATCACAGGTGATAACTGGCAAAATCCAGGATGGTAACAACATTCACAAAGACCATTAACATAAATAAAATGAGAGCTAAATATATTCCACATAAAATATTTGTTAGTGCATTTGTATTGTTGTCGGCTATCAGCCCCCGACTATCTGCACAACAAGCAATGACAATTGTTAAAGGAAAAATTACTGACCAATATAACAGACCGTTATCTGGTGTAGTGGTAAACTCTCTGGATGGAAAAACAGGAACATCCACCAACAGAAATGGAGAGTTTCAGTTTGAAGTCGTAGATGACTCCCAGATAACAGTTTATCAGAAAGGCTTCCTCCGCCAGGCCGTTAAGGTCAAAGGTGGTGAACTACCTGTTATTGTGCTGCAACCGGATGTTCATAAACTCGATGAAGTAGTAGCATTAGGTTTAAGCAAACAATTGAGAAGAGAAGTAACCGGTGCTGTTTCTACTGTAAGCGGAGAAGAATTACAAATGGCTCCTGTAGCTAATTTGGGTCAAACCCTGGCAGGCCGGCTTTCCGGACTTACTGCCCAGGAAACCTATTCCGAACCTTCCAGAGCTACCACTCAGTTTAATGTCAGGGGGTACTCTTCTGAACGTAAAAATGCTCCGTTAGTCGTTATTGATGGTATTCCAAGTGCCTATAACACTAACCAGACACTTGAATACATTTCACCAAGTGAAATAGAATCAATCAGTGTGCTGAAAGATGCTTCTACCCAGGCAATCTATGGTATTCAGGGCGCCAACGGTGTAATCGTAATCCAAACCAAGCGTGGTAAGAAAGGTACTTTGAAAACAGATGTGCGCCTCGATCAGTCTTTCCAGCAGGTTACCACCAAACCTACCAGGTATAGCTCCTACGATTATGCAAGATTGATGAATGAAGCAGCCGCAAACGATAGCATTGCTCCAATTTATTCCCAGACACAATTAGACGGGTATAAAAATGGTACCGATGCAAAATTATATCCGAACAATGACTGGTACGACAGATACTTCCGCGACTTTGCCCTAATGCAACGCGTAAATGTTGGATTAACAGGAGGAAATGATAGAGTGGTATTTTATTCCAACCTAAACGTAATGCACCAGGGTGGACAATACAATACCGATCAACCTAAATACAAAACAAATCCTAATAACATATGGGTAAACTATAGAACCAATATGGATATGTACCTGCATAAGTATATCAAGGCTTATCTGAGCCTGGCAGGTAATATTAAGAGAGAACGTGTTCCAAATGGAGCTTCTGTTAGTACACTTTATAGCAGTATGTTTCAAACACAACCAAATGTTTTTGGTCCGTTGAGTGAGCAAGTATTAGGTGCTAATGGAAAAGTACTGGACCCTGGTGGAAATGTTGTGGTTACTAAAGGATATAATAACAGTACCTATGGTATGCTCAATCGTTCTGGGTTTACAAGACATACTGTTACAAATATTGTATCCCAGGCAGGTTTGGATGTTGATCTAAGCTGGATTACTCAGGGATTAAACCTCTCAGGAACTTTTGCTTATCAGACAAATTCCGTAGGTAGCCTCAATGCTTACCAGGATTATGAACGTTACTTCCCTGATGGTACAAGACCTTCACCTGCAGGAACTAACTCTTCGCTGGCTTACTCAAAATCCCATTCCCTGTATTATCATCTCGATTATAATGCCAGGTTGAACTACAACAGGGCATTTGATAAGCATAATGTAAGCGCTTTTGGATATATTTTTTATCAAAACCTTACCAAGGCTGATAACAGTACACCAAATTCATTCCCTTATAACAGACTACACTTAGGGGCTGAACTGGCATATAACTATGCGAACCGCTACTTTGCGAAGTTCGATCTCGGATACTCTGGTTCAGAGCAATTTTCAAGAGGCAGCCGTTATACCTCTACACCTTCTGTAGCAGTAGCATGGGAAATGACTAACGAAAACTTCCTGAAAAGTGTAAACTGGCTCACACAGTTAAAACCTCGTGTTTCCTGGGGTAAAACAGCAACCGATCAGATCGGAGGAGGAAGATTTGCCTATTTGGATGATATAAGATCTGGTGGCGGTGGTCCTATCGGGTCACTAGGTGGTAGTATCAGTGAAAACGCTTTAGGTAACCCTTTCATCTCTGCTGAAATCTCAACGAAGAAAAATGCAGGGATTGACATTGGTTTATTCAACGCACTCTCTTTATCCTTCGATATCTTCAGCGACCGTATGGATAATATGCTGGTAGGTGCAGTAAACGCTATTCCTGCTTACCAGGGATTTCCATTAGCAAACTATCCGCGGCAGAATATGGGGATCTTCACTAATAAAGGTTATGAGATCGGTCTTAATTATACAAAAAGTCTGAATAAAGACCTTACAGTTTCACTGGGTGGTATGCTGAGTTACCAGAAAAATACTGTGATAAGCTGGAATGAAGCAAATAAGGGAGATGGTTATGCATACCGCTACTGGTCTACCGGTTACTCACTTGGTCAGGCATTTACCTACCTGGTTGATTATAGCAATGGCAATGGGATTTTCAATTCAAGAGACGAAATCAACAAGAGAAATCTTAACTACACAAGTTTAGGTAAAGTAAGGGTAGGAGATTTGATCTATCAGGACCTGAATGGCGATGGTATTATCAATGACAAAGACAAAGCTCCTGTTGGAACCGGTGATCTGCCAAGAAAGATTTACAGTATTACCGGAGGTGTTCGTTACAAAGCATTTGACCTCAACTTCATGTTCCAGGGCGTTGGAGAATATAAAACTACCTTCGGTGGTTTAGGAATCAATGAAACTGCTAACCAGGGCATGTTTGGTGCCATCCATGCCAATGCCTGGACAGCCGCTAAATATGCCGCAGGTGAAGCCATTACCTACCCGGCTTTGTCTACCAAATCTTCCGTAAGTCAGATTACCAGCGATTTCTTTTTGTATAACAGGGCATATATAAGACTTAAAACACTTGAAATTGCCTATACATTACCAGCTATCGTAGCCAGAAAAATTACAGCAGATAATGTTCGGCTGTTGGTAAGCGGACAAAACTTACTGACCTGGGATCATATGAAAACAAAAGACTTTGGCCCAGAGGGTGGTGGATTCACTTCTATTCCGGTATACAGAGTTTATAACGTAGGATTAAATGTAGGATTCTAATCAATTAACTACACCGACATGAAAAAATTTATCATCATATTTAGTGTCATTACAGGGCTGTTTGCTTGTCAGAAGCAGCTCGATTTACCAAGTGATGGCCGTCTGACGAATACTGACATCTTCAATAACTACGACAGGGTTAAGGCTTATCTGAATTCTTGTTATGGATTTTGCCCAAGCCCGGTATTTGAAAGAACATGGGCTACAGATGAAGCACAGGATGCTAATATTGCGAATGCTAGTTCCACAGATAGCCGTAACTGGTATCAGGGTGCCGTTACTTCTATTAATTATGGAAGTATTTCGGTAGATGGAGATCCCTGGACCAACTTATTTACCGGAATTCGTAAGGTCAATAATTTCCTGGCAAATATAGGTGCCTCAAGAACTATCGCCGGTGAAGATGAAAAGAACTCCTGGATTGCACAGGCGCATACATTGAGAGCATTATACTATTTACAGTTAATCAAACGTTACGGTGATGTTCCAAAACTTGATTCTGTATTAAGTGTAGGCCATGATTTTTCGAAAGACAAAAAGAATAAGTTCAATGAGATTGTTACTCTTATTCTGGCCGATTGTGATGCTGCCCTGAAATTTCCGGTTCAGAGAATGGGCTTCCCCTGGGATATTTATGAAAACCAATATGGTATAATGTCTCGCGCTGTGGCTTACGCTATAAAATCAGAAGCAGTATTATATGCTGCCAGTCCTCTTTGGTCTGATGGTACCTATAGCTGGGAGCAAGCAAAGCAAATTACTGCGGAAGCTTTGTCGCAATGCCTGGCCAACGATTACAAACTGTTTAGTGAAGTGCCAGCTACTGATATTGCACAAAATGCCTACGCATTATATCATCTTATCGGATCAAACGACAGAAGGTCAAGAGATAAGGAAACCATTTTGCACATAGGCGGACAGTTGCAAATATGGAAGAATGCAGGTTTGCCTTCCAACCTCTCTGTAGCTTCTGCCGGCTCATGTCCTACTCAGGAAATGGTAGACAAATATGAGATGATCAACGGAGAAGCACCTATTACCGGGTATAGCGATGGCGCAAGATTAAATCCAATCATTAATCCTGCTTCCAATTATGATCCTGCTAACCCGTATGTCAACAGAGACCCACGATTCTACGCTTCCATTTATTATAACGGAGCTGTAAGAAACCTGGCTTCTCCGGCTTCAAAAATTGAAACTGCTAAAGGTGGTAAGGAAGGTATCAGCCAAACTGATAACAAACGTACTCCTACCGGTTACTATATGCGTAAATTCAATAGTAACAAATCTACTTCTACTACGAACCTGGATGGGTCTATTCGCTTATTCCGACTGGCAGAGTTGTATCTCAATTTTGCAGAAGCTGCAAACCAGGCGGTAGGACCTGATGTTGCTGTAACTATCGGTACCTTCTCTATGAGCGCCCGTGATGCCATTAGTGCTGTAAGAAGCAGGGCTGGTATGCCGGCTTTCCCTGCAGGTATGTCTAAAGAGAATTTTGAAAAGAAGTATAGAAATGAAAGAGCAGTGGAACTGGCGTTTGAAGGACATCGTTATTTCGATGTTCGCCGCTGGAAAATTCTGGATCAGACAGATAAATTTGTTACAGGCATGGAAATCACCAATGATGCGGGTACCCTTACCTATAAGAGATTTAAGTTTGAAGACAGGAATTGCTTTGATAATAAATTCCTTTTGTACCCAATCAATCAAACAGAGGTAGATAAAGTTAAACAACTTACTGGCATTAGCTGGCAAAACCCAGGCTGGTAATTAGTTTTAGCACCAACTTTCTAATCAATTTCGTATGGGCATCCGAGACAGTTTTGTATCGGGATGCCCATACACTTTAAACAAACCATGATGATTAAAAAACTAACAACAGTAGCCGTGTTTTCCTTACTGTCAGTACAGCCACTGTTAGCTCAGGAAAAACCCGCGCTGATACCACAACCGGTAGAAGTAACTACTGGTAGAGGTTTTTTTACTATTTCCAAAGATCTAATAATTATTGCCGATCCAGGCCTGAATGCTGAGACTACCTTCCTGAAAGACTTTCTTAACCAGGTTACAGGTTTTCAGGTTCCTGTTAAAACTACTGCAACGGGAAAGGTTATACGTTTATCTCTTCTTAAAACACCTGATAACACAATTAAAGATGAAGGCTATAAACTAAATGTAACTCCTGCAACTGTTACCATTCAGGGTAATACCGCTGCCGGAATATTTTATGGGATTCAATCTCTGATTCAATTATTCCCACCTGAAGTGGAAGCCCTGAAACTGAACAAGCAAATCTATCAGCTGCCAGTAACTGCTATTACCGATTACCCTCGTTTCGAATGGAGAGGACTAATGCTGGATGTAAGCCGACATTTCTTTCCGCTAAGTTTCGTTAAGAAGTATATAGATCAGATGGCTAAGTATAAATACAATGTATTTCACTGGCACCTGACAGATGATCCGGGATGGAGAATTGCCATCAAATCATATCCTAAATTAATTGAAGTAGGGGCCTGGCGCCCATTGAGAGTAGGAAGATGGGGCTCTTTCCCCGCACCGCCTAAAGATGAAAAAAATAGTGATGGAGGATTTTATAGTGCAGATGAAATTAAAGAAGCTATTCAATATGCCAAAGACAGACATATCACTATCGTTCCTGAAGTAGATATGCCTGGGCATAGCGCTGCTATTATTGCATCCTATCCCGAACTTTCCTGCACCAGTCAGCCCAGACCTACCTACAGTGGAAGCAGTGATGGTGCTGGTGTGAATGTTTTATGTGCCGGTAAAGAAAGAACATTTGAAGTACTGGACACTTTAATTGGAGATCTGGCTGCCATGTTCCCTGGTGAATATATTCATATCGGTGGCGATGAAGTAGATAAAAGCTTTTGGAAACATTGTGCCCTTTGCCAGAAAAGAATGAAGGATGAAGGATTGAAAAATGAAGAAGATCTGCAAAGCTATTTTATTAAAAGAGTAACCAAGCTGGTAAATAAACATGGTAAGAAAGTAATTGGTTGGGATGAAATATTAGAGGGTGGACTCGCTCCAGGTGCTGCAGTAATGTCGTGGCGCGGTTATGAAGGTGCTATTGAGGCCGCCAAAGCAGGGCATAAAGCAGTGATGACTCCAACCAGTTTTTGTTATCTCGATTATATGCAAACAGATATGCATATCGAAAATACAGGTGGAGCATATGTGACGCTTTCCAAAGCCTACGAGTATGAGCCTGTTCCCGCTCAAGTAGATGAAAAATACATTCTGGGTGGCCAGGGCAATTTATGGACAGAATTTATTTCTTCGGCCGGAAGAGCCGAATATATGACCTGGCCAAGAGCATTTGCATTGTCCGAAATCTATTGGTCTCCAAAAAAAGTACGTTCAACTCCTGAATTTCTTTCCAGAGTAGAAAAGCATTTTGTACGTTTATATAATGCAGGTGTAAACTTTGCTCCGGCAATTTACGATCCACAGATCCATGTTGCCAAAGATGAAACAGGAAAGCCAACAATCTCCTTTACAACTGAAGTAAAGAATGTAGAGATCTACTATACATTTGATGGGGTTATACCTGATCAGTATGCGATCAGGTATTTGGGTGGCCCGATTATGCTAGCTCCTGGTGCTTCTGATGTGAAGGCCGTAACCTATAGAGATGGTAAACAAATGGGAAGAGTGTTGTCAATTCCCCTCAATGAAATAAAAGGAAAATAGAAACGCCAACGTTATGAGAAAACTTAGTATTTGCTGGTTATTGTTACTATTGTGCCAATTTGCACTGGCAGCCGGCGGAAGCTCAGTATTGCCGCAACATCTCCGTTGTGAATACCTGATAAACCCTACCGGCATCGATGAGCTGAAACCAAGACTTAGCTGGACTCTTAAAGCAACAGATACTACTGCTTTCGCACAACGGCAAACTGCCTATTGTATTTTAGTTGCCTCCTCAGAAGAGGAACTGAAGAATAATAAGGGTAACCTTTGGTCTTCAGGGTGGATAAATAGTGCTGATATGCAGCATATTGTCTATAAAGGCAAACCGCTTGAATCTGATAAACGCTACTACTGGAAAGTTTGTGTAAAAGACGAAAAAAACATGGTTTCTGCATGGAGCCCTATTGCTGTATGGGCAACCGGTTTACTAAAGCGGGATGATTGGAAGGCTTCCTGGATTGGATCTGATGAAGTATATCGTCCCGGACCTACCAGCAACATTTCATATCCCTGGTTCAGAAAAACTTTTGAACTCACAGGTAGCCCACAAACTGCTAATATTTTTGTAGCCTCTGTAGGCTATCATGAAGTATATGTAAATGGATATCGTGTAGGCGAGGACGTGTTAGCTCCCGCAGTTACAGATCATGCTAAAAGAGCAAGGTATGTAACCTATGATATAGCCAGATTTCTGAAGCCTGGTAAAAATGTAATCGGACTATGGTTGGGTACTTCCTGGTCGATTTTTGGACCTTACATAACACCTGATAAACCGAATACCCCTATTGTAATGGCGCAGGCAAACATCTATACAGGAGCATCCAATCCGCTGATCATTAAAACAGATGACACCTGGAAAACCCATCCAAGTCCTAATATGCTCCTCGAAACCTGGGATTTTGCCCGTTTGGGTGGCGAGCAATGGGATGCCAATAAAGAAATAAGCGACTGGAATACTTTAAGCTGCAATGAACAATCCTGGAAGCAGGCTACTGTTTATCATCCGCAGCTTATTCTTTCGGCTCAGATGGTAGAACCAAACCGGGTGTTGACTTCCATCAAACCTGTTTCTATTGAGGCTCGTGCAGATGGTAGTTATCGTGTAGACATGGGGGTTAATTTTGCCGGGTGGACTTCCATCAAACTAAAAGGTCAACCCGGTGATAAAATTACTTTCCAATACTCAGAGCGGGAGCAGATGGATATGACTTTTAATCTGCATAGTGCATATATAATCGGTAAAGAGGGGAAAGGTACTTTCAAAAACAGGTTCAATTATAGTTCAGGCAGATGGATCACAATTAAAGGGCTGTCTTATAAACCATCTCTGGATGATATTGAAGGGTGGCTGGTTCGAACCAATTATGAATCGGCTACGAGCTTCAAATGCTCTGATTCTCTGCAAAACTGGATGTATGATAGAATAAGGTGGACCTATGAAAATTTATCATTAGGTGGTTATGTAGTAGACTGTCCGCAGCGCGAAAGGCTTGGTTATGGAGGAGATGCACATGCAACCTGTGAAACGGGGATGTTTAATTATCACCTGGGTGCATTCTATACCAAATGGTTGGAAGACTGGAGAGATGTGCAGGGAACGGAATCTATTGTTGGAAATATGTATGATACTGCATTTGCACACAAAGCGGTTATGAGTGGAAGATATCTGCACAAGGGAATATTGCCGCATACTGCACCAACATTTTCCGGAGGAGGTGGGCCTTCCTGGGGTGGTATCGTTGTTTCATTACCCTGGTATGTATATCAGCAGGAAGGTGATAAAAGGATTTTGGAGAAGAATTTTGAAATGATCACCTTATGGCTGGAATTCCTGGACACTCAAACGAAAGATAATCTATTACAGCGTTTTGGCGGTAAATGGGATTTTTTGGGTGACTGGCTTTGGCCCAATGCTACCGCTGAAGGTATGAATAATGATTCTCCGCAGACGCTTTGTTTGAACAACAGTTACAGAGTCTATAATTTAAGGACGGCTGCTAAAATTGCAAGAGTGCTGGGTAATAAAGCAAAGGCAGAGGAGTGGGAGAAGAAAGCTAAATTGGCAGCTGCAGCTATCCATAATAAATTCTATAATGAGGGAGATGATAACTACTCAGATGGTTCTATGGCCAATCTGGCTGCTGCATTGTTAGCAGAAATCCCTCCTGCCAATATCAGGCCCCTAGTGATGAAACAACTCGAAAATGATATTCTGGTAAAATACAACGGGCATATTCATGTAGGGATTACAGGCGGTGCTTTGTTGTTTAAATTGTTAAGGGATGAAGGTCGCGATGATCTGATTTATAGCATGACTTCACAGACTACTTATCCAAGTTGGGGTTATATGAAAGCAAATGGGGCAACAACAATTTGGGAAATGTGGGAGAAGGATTTGCCCGGGCATTCACTATTACATAGTTCCTATTTATATCCGGGAGCCTGGTATATCAATGGCGTTGCCGGAATAAGGCAAGATCCTTCTTCGGGTAATGGCTACCGTAAATTTATTGTACGTCCACCTCATTTACAGGCCGATCAGATTTCGTGGGCCAACACGTCCTATGAATCCTCTGCCGGAACTATAAAAACAGATTGGCATAGAACAGGCCAACAGCTCGTATTGAAGGTTACTATTCCTCCTAATTGTACTGCCACAATTGATATGCCTGAAAAGGTATTAATGAATGGGCAAGTATTAAAGAAGAAAAGTGCCAAAGGATATGAGCTTCCTGCTGGTAGCTATATTCTTGTAAGTGAGCCTTAATTTTTTACATCGGCGGGGGCGGGGCAACCCGTCTTCGCCATGTTACTTTCTCTCCATTTGAGAAATAGAATATAATACCCGAACTCCCAATACAAATGATCATCCAGCAGGCTAGCCAACAGCTCCTTCTTTTCTATTCCCTTTTCCTTTTCAACAATGGTTAACCCTTCCTGTAATGAATGTTCCATAGCTTTTAATAACGCTGGCAAATCGCTTAGCGATGTTTGAAGAATTTGTTGGCCTCTGGTAGTATCTCTTAGCACTTGTGCCTTCTGGTGGGTTAATGCCGTCATTTTTACTCCCGGTACCGGATAAGTTGTGTGCATACTCAAACGATTATATATCTATTGGAGTATTTTATTTGACATAGGTTACAAAAAAAATCAACTTTTTTTGTAACTTTTTTGACAGTTGTTAATCAAATATTTTAAAAATGACCACCCTACTAACCGTTGCCGCCGAAACTGACATTGATCTTATTAATCGGGTATTAAATGGAGAACAGGCAGTTTATGAGCAATTAATCAGACGACATAATTCCAGTTTATTCAGAATTGGGATGTCGTTTCTTAAAAATGATGCTGATGTTGAAGATGTTATGCAAATAACTTATGTGAAAGCCTGGGAGCATTTATCTACTTTTAGGCAGGAGGCTGCATTCGGTACCTGGCTGAAAAGGATTATGATCAATGAATGTAATCAGCTATTAAAAAAGCAGAAACAAATAGTAAATGAGAATATCGATCATCATGATACCGCAACAAACAATATTAAAGAGTCTCCTGTGAGCAATGTGCTAAATAAAGAATTAAGCATGGCCATGGAAAAGGCTTTAACCGAGTTACCAGAAAAGTACCGGGCTGTATTCTTATTGCGGGTTGTAGAAGGAATGAATGTGATACAAACAGCAGGGATCCTCAATATCTCTCAGGTAAATGTAAAAGTTCGCCTCATCAGGGCCAAACTGATGCTGAAACAAAAAGTATCAAACTACTATAAAAATGATCTGGTATTCCCATTCCACCTGATAAGGTGCGACAGGATTGTCAACAATGTGCTCAATGAGCTGAATATTAAGAAATAAATATTGTTATATAAAAAAGAGGTTTCAAATCTAATTTGAAACCTCTTTTTTTATTGTATCCATATCAGTTTTACTTAAATCTTCTCATAATTCAAGCATACGACACCAGACTTCTGAAATATATCAGTTTTTATCAGTTGAAGTTGTGTTATATGCTTTAGGCCTTCAAACATAGGAATTCCTTTTCCAATTAATACTGGATTAATGAAAAGCCAGAACGCGTCTATGAGTTCATATTCCAATAGAGAATGTACTAATCCAGGGCTACCAAACATTATGATTTCACTTCCCTCCTGATTTTTTATTTCTCTCAATCGTTGAGGCAAATCCGTTCCCAGTACTGTAACTAACGGGTCATTGGACTGAAGCGTGGTTGATGCCACCAGCTTATTTACTTTTTTATACCAGGCCGAATGCTCCTTGTCATGTTTGGTTGCATTAGGCTTATCGGCGGCTGTAGGCCAATATGATTCCATCATATCGAAAGTGTTTTTGCCATACAGTGCCAAATCAACCGTATTGGTGCGCTCGCCTACATAGTCGAACAATTTATCATCTAGTTTTATCCAATCCATTTCTCCATTGGGGCCGGCCACATAGCCATCGAGAGAAACATGCATAAAGGAGAGAATCTTTCTCATAACAGTTTTTTAAATTATAAAGAGTGACTGGATTCCTTAAGCCATTTTTTCAGCTGTTGGTAATCCACCTGTGTATTTTCTTTTATAGTTGCAATTTTACGATCCGGAGACGTGGTAGATTGAAAATATCCCTTTACATCAGGTAAACTACTTGCATTGAAAAGCATAAAGGAGATTTTATCCTTGGCTGCATGAATCACGGCTGCATAATGGCCATTCTTCAAATAATGTGGTTTCCCGTATTGCAAACGCTCCTCCACATCAGGAATTACAGAAAAGGTAACTTTACGTAGCTCATTGCATACATCTACCTGCCAGGGTTGTAGTTTTTCGAAATAGTTGCTTACAGTGGCATCCATAATATAAGTTTTTGGTTTATGTTACAAACATACTTAGGATTAAGATGTTGTGAGAGGGCTATAACAGACATAAAAAGGGGTAATTGCGTCATAATATCAAAACAAAAGGTGCCTCAAATTAGTTGAGACACCTTTCGGTAAAAAATCAAAAGCCAGTTTAAATATGCTTCAATACTTCTGCACCAATAGCATCGGTGCCCAGTATTTTATCTGCTGGTGTTTGTGCATCTGCGATATCACGGGTACGATATCCTGCTTTCAATACCTGGTCAACAGCTTTAATAACTGCTGCGGACTCAGCCTGCATGCCAAATGAAATATCCAATAACAAGGCTGCAGAAAGAATAGAAGCTAACGGATTAGCTACTCCTTTTCCTGTAATATCATGTGCAGAACCGTGAATTGGCTCATATACGCCGGTACCGTCACCAACCGATGCTGATGCCAGCATACCCATGGAACCTGCAATTTGTGATGCTTCATCTGTAAGGATATCGCCAAACAGGTTGGCCGTTACAACTACGTCGAAACGACGTGGATCCTTAATTAAAAGCATAGCTGTAGCATCCACGAATTGATGTTCAACTTCAACATCCGGATATTCTAAAGCTATCTTTTGTACAACTTCTCTCCACAATCTTGAGGTTTCGATAACGTTGGCTTTATCTACAGAACAAAGTTTTTTTCTTCTGGTACGGGCAGCTTCAAATGCTTTACGGGCAATTCGCTCTACTTCAAAGCGACTGTATTCCGCGATATCGAAGGCTGTATCTCCGTCATTTTTCCTACCTTTTTCACCAAAGTAAATGTCGCCAGTTAGTTCACGGAAGAACAGGATATCAGCTCCTTTCAGAATTTCGGGCTTAATGCTGGATGCTCCAAGTAATTCATCAAATAATTTAATCGGACGCAGGTTGGCATATAAGCCAAGCTCTTTGCGCATCTTCAGTAATCCTTGTTCTGGTCTTACTTTCGCAGTTGGATCATTATCATATTTAGGATGACCCACGGCTCCGAATAATACAGCATCAGATTTTTTCATCTTTTGCAGTGTTTCGTCGGGGAGTGGATTTCCGGTTGCTTCAATGGCAACATGACCAATTAAAGCGGTGTCGTAATTGAAGGTATGTCCAAATTTTGTTGCAATGGCATCTAATACTTTCTTGCCCACTGCTGTAACTTCCTGGCCGATTCCATCGCCTGGAACAACTAATATATTTTTGGTTGCCATTCTATTGGTTTATTGAATTTAGATCAGATTCAACATTTTTTGAGTGGCTTTAATAGCAGAAACAGTTTGATCGCTATCCAGCCCTCTGGTTTTGAATTCCTTATTATTAAAACGCCAGGTGATAACAGTTTCGCAAAGTGCATCACTTTTACCGCCAGGTGGAATACGAACTGCATAATCGACAAGGGTAGGCAATTCCTGCTTCAGTTTTTTGTATACCTTTTTTAAAGCATTCATGAAAGCATCATATTGTCCGTCGCCCTGTGAATGTTCTTCGAATAATTCGCCTTTGATAGAGATTTTAAGAGCCACCGCTGGTTGCAGATGTTTGGAATGGGTGAGTACATAGTTTTCAATAACTACTTTTTCATCTATTCTGTTACTATCCAGTACATCGGATATGATATATGGAAGATCTGCCTGCGTAACTACTTCTTTCCTGTCGCCCAGTTCAATGATTCGCTGAGTTACTTTTTTAAGGTCAGGGTCGGAGAGTTGAATACCCAGTTGCTGTAGGTTGTTCTCTATATTGGCTTTACCACTGGTTTTACCTAAGGCGTATTTGCGTTGGCGTCCGAAGCGTTCCGGCATCAGATCGCTGAAGTAGAGCTTATTTTTCTTATCGCCATCAGCGTGTATACCTGCTGTTTGGGTAAACACATTTTCACCAACAATTGGTTTATTGGCCGGAATACGCACGCCTGAAAAAGTCTCCACCAGTTTGCTTACACTGTAAAGTGATGTTTCTGCCACGGAAGTTTTTACTTCAGGCATAAAATCGTTCAATACAGCTACAGCGCTTGCGAGAGAAGCATTTCCTGCTCTTTCACCCATACCATTTATAGTAAGGTGAATGCCGTGTGCACCTGCTTTTACTCCTTCCAGTACATTGGCGGTTCCCAGGTCATAATCGTTATGTGCATGGAAATCGAAATGCAGGGTAGGGTAGCGGGCAACGATTGCTGTAATATATTCCTTTACTTCATCAGGTGTTAGTACACCCAATGTATCGGGGAGCATTACTCTTTTTACAGGTTGTTGTTGCAGAAAATCCAGATACTGATAAACATATTCCTGTGAGTGACGCATACCATTGCTCCAGTCTTCCAGGTAAATATTGCATTCCAGTCCTTTCTTTCTTGCGAGTGCAATGACTGCTGCTACTTCTGCAAAATGTTCTGCAGGTTTCTTCTTAAGCTGATGAGTAAGATGGTTGAGCGAGCCTTTTGTAAGTAGGTTCATAACCTTGGCACCTGCTTTCAGCATCCAGTCAACCGACACTGTTCCGTCAACGAACGTTAAAACCTCTACTTTATTAAGATAGCCATTTGCCTTAGCCCATTTGGTAATTGACTTGACAGCAGCAAATTCACCTTCAGATACACGGGCAGAGGCAATCTCGATTCGGTCTACTTTTACTTCTGTGAGTAAAAGCTGAGCAATCGTTAACTTCTCGGATGGTGAAAAGGATACTCCGCTGGTTTGTTCTCCATCACGGAGTGTCGTGTCCATTATTTCAACGTGGCGCGCGGTTGGCATAGTAGTTTTGGCTGTTTTAATAGATGCTTTTGTCAGCGAATTGTTTGATTTCCTCTTTCATTGCCTGGAGGTAATCAATATCATCATACCCGTTCATCAGGTTATGTTTTTTGTAGCTGTTGATGTCGAAAGACTCACTTTCACCAGTAGCTGCAATTGTAATAGACTGGGCAGAAAGATCCACTACCAGTTCAGCTTTTGGATCGGCTTCAATGGCGGTGAAGATTTTATCGAGGAAAGCAGGGCTTACTGTAACGGGTAAGATCCCTACGTTTAAAGAGTTGTTTTTGAAGATATCCGCGAAGAAGCTGGATACAACGCAACGGAATCCGTAGTCATAAATAGCCCAGGCAGCGTGTTCACGGCTACTTCCACTTCCGAAGTTTTTACCGCCAACTAATATTTTACCACTGTAGATTGGGTTATTTAATACAAAGTCTTTCTTTGGAGTGTTGTCGGACTCATAGCGCCAGTCGCGGAACAAATTATCACCAAATCCTTTACGCTCGGTAGCTTTCAGGAATCGGGCAGGGATAATCTGGTCGGTATCCACATTTTCGATTGGCATTGGCACTGCCGTGCTTTTTAATATAGTAAATTGATCGTAAGCCATTATTAATAGTATCTGTAGTAATTGTAGAAAGAAATAAGATTAAGCAATCAGTTCTCTTGGATCGGTAACCACCCCGGTAACCGCAGCGGCTGCAGCCACTAACGGACTAGCCAGTAAAGTTCTGGAGCCAGGACCCTGACGACCTTCGAAGTTTCTGTTGCTGGTACTTACTGCATATTTTCCGGCAGGAACTTTATCATCGTTCATAGCCAGACATGCAGAGCAACCAGGTTGGCGTAACTGGAACCCGGCTTCTGTCAGGATATCCAATATACCTTCTTCCCTGATCTGTTGTTCTACGATATGAGAACCCGGAACGATCCATGCAGTAACATGATCCGCTTTCTTTCTTCCTTTTACAATAGATGCAAAAGCTCTGAAGTCTTCAATTCTACCATTGGTACAGCTACCAATGAACACATAATCTACCTTCTTACCAAGCATAGGCTCCTGTTCGTTGAAACCCATGTAGTGTAATGACTTTTCGTAGCTGGATTTGCTACCACCTGCTACTTCTGAGGTAGGAATATTTTTGGTGATGCCAATACCCATACCCGGATTAGTTCCGTAGGTGATCATAGGTTCAATATCGGCAGCATTGTAGTTGTATTCTATGTCAAATGTTGCTCCCGCATCTGTCTTCAATGATTTCCAGTAAGCGAGAGATTTTTCCCAGGCTTCACCCTGAGGAGCTTTTTCACGACCTTTAATATAGTTGAAAGTAGTTTCATCCGGAGCAATCATTCCACCACGAGCACCCATTTCAATACTCATATTACACACGGTCATACGACCTTCCATGGTCATGTTTTCAAATACTTCACCCGCAAATTCCACAAAGTATCCGGTAGCACCGGCTGCTGTGAGCTGAGATATGATAAACAATACCACATCCTTAGGAGTAATACCTTTACCTAATTTGCCGTTCACATTGATACGCATTTTTTTAGGTTTCGGCTGCATAATACACTGTGAAGAAAGTACCATCTCAACTTCAGAAGTACCAATACCAAAAGCAATTGCACCAAAAGCACCATGGGTAGAGGTATGCGAATCACCACATACAATAGTCATTCCCGGTAGTGTAATACCGTTTTCCGGCCCAACTACGTGCACAATACCATTCTTTGGGTTACCTAATCCCCAGTGAGAAATACCATATTTACCGCTGTTTGTTTCCAAAGCCTTTAATTGGTTGGCAGATAATGGATCTGCAACCGGTAAATGCTGATTAATCGTTGGCGTGTTGTGATCGGCTGTAGCAAAGGTCTTTTCAGGAAACATTACCTTTAATCCCCTGCCTTCCATCCCCAGAAAGGCAACCGGACTGGTCACTTCATGAATAAAATGGCGGTCTATAAAGAAGACATCCGGACCATCTTCAATTTTCCTCACAACATGTGAATCCCATACTTTGTCAAATAAGGTAGCGGGTTTAATGCTCATTTTTTATAATTTTAAAAGTAGCTACTTGATTGTTCAAATTTATTCATAAAATATCATTTTTTTCAACATTTTTTCTAAGGGGAATAGGGAAGTAGCTAATTAATTCCAATACAGACAAGGGTTTTAGCTATCCTGGAAGTTTTTGGAAGATGGTCAACAGATTGTCAATTAATGCTTCAAGTGTTGGAAATAAGAAGAATTGATTTGATATATCGAAAATGATTATATGAAAAAAGGGCGGTCGGCCGCCCTGTCTTCAGAAAAAAATCTTTTCGTTGGTTAAAACAAAATGGGTTGAATAAGTAGTAAGAGTATTTTAAGTTACAAAATATTCTGAACAACTCAACTAGTTTTCCTATAATTATATACTGCCCACCCGTTAAGTATACACGCAAACAATACCAGGTATAAAAACTCCCACTTCACATCTGCAAATCCGCTTCCCTTTAACACCACCATCCGTATTACCTTTATAAAATGCGTAACCGGAGTTAAATTTGCAATCACCCTGGCCCATCCCGGCATACTATCTACAGCCGTAAACAAGCCACTCATCAACATAAAAATCATCATAAAAAAGAAAGCCACAAACATAGCCTGCAACTGATTCTCGGTGTAGGTAGAGACTAAAAGACCAAAACCTAATAATGCAACCAGGTAGGTTCCGGCAAAAATATAGATGGTCAGAAAACTCCCTACCGGCCATATTCCATATACTATATATGCTACCGTTAACCCCAACGTAAATACTATCATCCCTACCACCCAAAACGGAATCAACTTACCCGATATAAACTCCAGCTTGGTAATCGGAGTTACGTTGATCTGCTCAATCGTTCCTACCTCTTTCTCCCGAACAATATTCAGGGCTGCCATAAATCCACCAATCAGTGTAAGCAATAGTACCAGTACCGCCGGCACTATATAATATTTATACTCCGCCAAAGGATTAAACCAGTTCGACCACGTAAGGTCTATGACACCCATAGGTTTGAAACCAGTAGCATTAATGGGGATTTGCTGATTAAAATCACCGATTACGCTCAACAGATAATTGCCTCCTATGGCTGCTTTAGTGCCATTAATCGCATCAATGGAAATACCTAAGGGCTGTTGACCTTCCCGAACCAGGTTTCTTTCAAACCCCATCGGAATTTCAAGCACAACATCCGCTTTTTCCCGCTCAATATATTGAATGGCATCCTGAAAAGATGGACTGGCAGCCACCAGTTTAAAATAACCGGATGCATTGATCTTATTCAGCAACTTCATGGAGTAGGTACTATGATCATGATCTACCACCGCCAGGTTGATGCTTTTTACATCAAAATTCATAGCAAGCGGCAAAATGATCAACTGTATAATGGGCATGGCAAACATCATGGCAAGAATGGTCTTGTCTCTGAAAATCTGCTTGAACTCTTTCTGTAATAAATATCTTAATACCTTCATGACAGCCGCGTTTTAAAGTTCTTCAACGCAATGGTTAATGTAAGCACAGTCATTCCAAACAGTATCAATGTTTCTTTCCAAACATATCCAAACCCAAGTCCTTTCAACATCACAGCTTTAATGATCAGAAAATACCAGCGCGATGGTATAATATTGGAAATCCACTGAAATACCTTTGGCATATTTTCCAGCGGAAACATAAAACCTGTAAAGATCATTGTAGGAAGCATCATTCCCATCATCGATAGCAGTAATGCAGTTTGCTGAGAATTGGTGGTGTTGGATATCATCAGGCCTAATGAAAGGCAGGTAATAATGAAAAGCATACTTTCAAGAAACAATAAAATAATGCTTCCCTTAATCGTTACATCCAATACAAATACCGCAAGCACAAGGATCATAATAATATTTAGCAGCGATAGTATCAGGTAGGGAACTGCTTTTGATATTAAAACCATTAATGGCTTAAATGGCGATACCAGTAATATTTCCATGGTACCAAGTTCTTTCTCCTTCACTACAGATACTGATGTTAAAGCCGTTGATACTATCATCAATACCAGCGCCATAACTCCCGGTATGAAGTTTAATGAACCGTTTCCTTCCTCATTGTACAACATCCTTGGTTCAGGTGTAATCACATATTCAAGCGGCTTGCCATTGCTGATTTCCTGCTGATAGGCACTGGTAATATTGCTGATATAATTAACCACTGTTTTGGCAGTATTAGGGTCCGAACCATCCGTTAGTATTTGTATCTGTGCTTTACCATTATGTTTCAGGTCATCTCCAAATCTGCTCGGAAAGATCAATGCACACTTCGCCTCATTCTTCTTAAAAAGCTTAAGAACATCATTATAGTCGATGTTCGATTCATTTACCACGAAGTAGGAGGAAGATTTGATTTTGTCGGTTAGCTGCCGGCTGTTCAGATCTCTCGAATTATCTATAACAGTTAGGGTGATATTCTTTACTTCACTGGTAAGTGCAAAACCAAACAATACTATCTGTACCAATGGCAAACCAAACATGATCAGCAGGGTACGCTTATCACGAAATACATGAAAGAATTCTTTTCGAATGAAAACCAGAAATTGCTTCATAGTATTGTACTGTTAATCGCCCGATCTTACTGCGTTTCGGGCTAGTCTGTAAAAAACTTCATCCATGGAAGTAACATCAAATCTCGACTTCAGATTACCGGGAGAATCCAATGCTTCCACTTTACCATCTACCATAATTGTAACCCTGTCGCAATACTCTGCTTCATCCATATAGTGTGTAGTTACAAATACGGTTATTCCATTTGCGGCGGCTTCATAGATCATATCCCAGAACTGCCTTCTGGTTACCGGATCTACACCACCAGTTGGTTCATCCAGAAACACAATTTTAGGTTCATGAAATATGGCTACTGAAAATGCCAGCTTTTGTTTCCAACCTAGTGGGAGAGAGGCTACCAGTTTTTTTGCCTCATTGGTTAATCCCAGTTTCGCAATCAATTGCCTGCTCCTTTCTTTAAGTTGAGCTGCCGGAACTCCGTAAACACCGCCAAAGAAGGTGATATTTTCCAAGACCGTAAGGTTTTCATATAATGAAAACTTCTGGCTCATATAGCCGATATTTTGCTTAATTCGTTCCTGCTGGGTATATACGTCAAACCCTGCTACGCTGGCTTCGCCGGAGGTCGGATAAGATAATCCGCATAATATACGCATCGCCGTAGTTTTACCGGCACCATTGGCACCGAGAAATCCGAAAATCTCTCCCTGACTAACGTCGAAGGATATATTATGTACTGCATAAAAATCTCCGAACTTCTTCGTCAGATTCTTGCATGTAATTACTTTATCTGCCATATGTTTGACTCATTAACTGAATGAAACTATCTTCTATAGTAGGTTCTATCCGTTTTATTTCAAATTGCTCATGTCCTGCCTGTATAAGCTCCTGCTTTAACTGATCGGTTTGTGATTCATTTGAGTTGTCTTTTAATGTTATATGGACATAATCTCCAAAAGCAAAGCAGCTTGCAATTTCGGAGCGTTTACGCAACTCAGTTAGCAATCGGTAGGTATCTTTTGCCTTTACTGCATATAGCGGTACCGGAAATGCTGCAATGATCTTACCCGGGGTATCTATTGTAAGTATTTTACCTGTCTGGATGAGGGCTATTCGCTCGCAAAGCATGGCTTCATCCATATAAGGTGTGGAAACAACAATGGTAATGCCTTGTTGCTTCAATGTTTTGAGCATATCCCAGAATTCTTTTCTCGAAACTACATCCACGCCCGTTGTAGGCTCATCCAGAAATAATACTTCTGGTTTGTGGATGAGGGCACAACATAAAGCCAGTTTTTGTTTCATGCCTCCTGATAGTTTCCCGGCCCTGCGATTATTAAAGGGTTTTATTTGCTCATATATATCTTTAATCAGACTATAATTTTCTTCCAGAGTACTACCAAAAAGGGTTGCAAAGAAATCGAGATTTTCTTTTACCGTTAAGTCCTGGTACAACGAAAACCTGCCGGGCATGTAGCCAATTCTTCTGCGTATCTCCTCAAAATCTTTATTACAGTCTAACCCCAATACGGATGCGTTGCCTTTATCTGGCAGCAGCAATGTAGTAAGGATGCGGAAAAGGGAAGTTTTACCTGCACCATCTGGCCCAATCAGTCCAAACAGCTCTCCTGACGCCACCTCGAAGGAAACATCACTGGCGGCAAGTACCTTACCGTTTTCGTAAGTCTTGGTAATATGATCTAATACAACGGGATTCATGATTGCTTGTTATCGATCAACATTTCGCCATACATTCCTATTTTGAGGAAGCCATCATTCTTAACCATTACCTTAATGGCATAGACTAAGTTGGCTCTTTCATTTTTTGTCTGAATAGTTTTAGGGGTGAATTCTGATTTATCTGAAATCCAGGTGATGGTACCAGGATAGGTTTTATAATCTTTTTTGCCCTGATCTATTCTTACTGTTACTGCCTGGCCAAGCTTTATTTTAGGTAAAGTAGTACCAGTAACATAGGCTTTTAGATAAAGTGTATCGACATTGGCAATTTTGTAGAGAGGTTTACCTATGGTGGCCATTTCTCCTTTATAGGCGTATTTGGAAAGCACGGTTCCGGTAATTGGATTGGTAATCTGTCCTTTTCTTACCTGTTCTTCAAATTGCGCCATGTTTTTTTCCAAAGGTCCTTTTTCACTGAGGATAGATCTGTTTTGTGTAGCGGTATTGGAGTTGTTGAGTCTTAATTGCTGTCTGGTTACATTTATTTGTCGTTCGAGCTGTGTTATACCTGCATTGATATCATCCAGTTGTTTTTGAGTAGCGGCGTCGCTTTTAACCAGATTTTCGGTTCTGGTTCTTTCTCTGTATTGTTGCTGTAGCTGGGCCTCCTGAACGAGTAATTGTTTCTGGACTAATTCAGTTTGTGGTACCGGGTCCTGGGTTTTCTGGCTAAGGGCGCGTATGGATGCCTCTACCTGTTCTTTCTGTAGGGTAGAGATGGTGACATCTATTTGCCCAACCAGTTGACCTGCGTTTAGTTGTTGACCTTCCTGGATGGAGAAGGCAAGAATTTGCCCACTTTGTTCGGCTGATACAATTACCTCGTCTGCTTCGAAATTCCCTGACGCATCATAAGTTATTTTGCCTTGTCCGCAGGCCAGTGTTAACGTTCCGAAAATAATACCTGTTATGATGTTATGTTTCATAAACAATGATTGATCAGTTACCTGAAGTAATATTGAAATTATATTGAGCTTGTAATAGTTGGATTCGATGCAGAATACTGCTTTGTTTGGCGAGATTTTCCGCATTGAGTTTGGAAATATATTCATGCACCGTTATGACCCCATTATCTAATTGAGCCTGTGCAGATTTTCTGACAGAAGTTCGTAGGGCGATAACTTCCTGATCTTGCGCTAAGAGTTTAGCAAATTTATCAATATCCTCATCCTGTTGCCAAAGTGTAAGATTGGTATTGAAGAGAAAGGTTTCTTTGGTGATGTCGGTCAGTTGTTTGTTGATTTCAAATTGCTGGCGACTGTTTTTCAATGTATACAAAGAGCCTAATGACCATGAAAGTCTGATGCCGCCTATCCACCAGGCACCGAAATTATTATCTACGATGTTGAGCGTTGGTCTGCCATATGCTCCTTGTATAAAGGCATTGAGTTTGGGCAGATATCCTGTTTTCAGTTGACGTTCCTGCACGTCGAACGATTTTTTCTGAGCATCGTAGTAGGCTAGTTCTGGTCGTTGTATGGAGAAGTTGGTAGATTGACTAACAGGGTAAACTAAATGTACGCTATCGCTCAATGGTTGATTGATAAAAATGCTGAGCATTTTCAGATATGCTTTCCTGTTGGAATTTAGTTCAGTAGCATTCATATCGGTATTTCCTATCTCAGCTTTGAGTTCATCTACATTGCTTCGGAAGGCTACGCCATTTGCCAATGATGCCTGTGCTTTTTCGGTGGCGCTTTGCAGGTCAATTTTTTTAAGTTGGTTTTGTTGAAGTTGTGCTTCCAGCAATAGTACACCAAAATAGAGTTGTGTTATTCTCTCCTTGATGCTATAGAGGTTTACTTCCAACTGTTGTTGCTGCATTTCTTCGTTGGCCCGGTTGTTTTCTTTCTGAAATTTTGTAACGCCGCCATCATAGATTTGCTGGGAGATTTCAGCTTGTATTTTGTATTGATCTTTGCTTAGCGTGGGGAAGTTGATTCCGGTAATAGGAGGAATAACATCCGAAAAGGTTACGGTCGAAGATTGATAGGTAGCTTGCCCGCTGATATTTAACTGAGGCAGAAATTGTTTACCTGCATTTTCGATGGCGTAGCCTGTACTTTTGCGAATCAGGTCGTGTTGCTTTATTAGCGGATAGTTTTGTTTGGCAAGCGTATAACACTCTTCCAATGTAAGACTGGTTGTTTGAGCAACCGTACATACTGGTAAGCATAAGAGAACCATAAACCACCCCGGTATCTTAACTATTTTCATTTGATAGCAGATATAAGTATGTTTAACGATCTGTTTGAGTGCTGAAAACTATTTCAGCATACCCATAATCCATATTGGTATTAATGTTTTTCTTTCTTCAATGATTGATCTGAAACTATCCTGATTGATAATATTATTCTTTTCCAACAATGGTCTGGCCAAAAAAGGCATCACCATAAATCCGATAAGGTTTAACAATATATTCAACGGATCAGTTTTCAGTTTTCCATCCTTCTGTAATGCTGCCAGTTGTTTAAAAAAATGAGATTGGAAAACCACGTCTTTCCTGTTTTCCTTCAACAGATCATTACTTCCGGTAAAGATTTCATTGACCATAAACAGCGGAAAATTCGGGTTATGCAGCAGCAGCATTGCATATTGCTCTGTTAGTTGCTCTATCTTCTGTTCCAGCGATAATTGTTCATTATTTAAGATTGCTGAAACGATACTAAAGAGTTGATCAACTACTTCCTTCATAATTATTTGAAAGAGTTTTTCTTTACTTCTAAAGTAATAATTGACCAATGAAAGATTAATATCTGCTTCGGCAGCTATATCTCTGATTTTGGTGGCTTCATACCCTTTTAGGGTAAATACTGTTCTTGCAGCCGCCTTTATTCTTTCTTCAGTGGAAGCGTCGGGCGTCGATTTCTTTTCTCGTTGCGCCATTAGTATTTTATTTAATCATAACAAAGATACAAAATTGAACAACTTTTCAAAACAACTTTTTAAAATTTATGTTTAAAGAGAATGAAATATTAATAATTAATTGATTATCAATTATTAATATTTCATTTTTGGATTTTTAACTTTTGTTTCAATTTTAATTCTAAATCGAATGATCATTTCATTATATTTGCATTATGAGAACTAAAGACGAAAATAAGGAACTGGATATCCGGCAGAAGGCGATTGAAATGATTGTACGGGATGGATTCGATGGACTCAGCATGCAAAAGCTGGCGAAAAGCGTTGGAATTTCGGCCTCCACTATTTATGTCTATTTTGAAAGCCGGGAAGATTTGCTGACCAGACTATACATTGAAGTTCAAAACAAATTTGAAAAAGATGCATTGGATAATTTCACTGCCGATCTGAGTTTTGAAGACGGGTTATGGCTGCAGTGGAAAAACCGACTGAAGAATATTAATAAAGATCCTTTGGCCTACCAGTTCTACGAGCAGTTCAGAACTTCTCCTCTCATTAATCATAAAGCCATCAAACCTGCTATTTTCAGGAAGGTAATGAATGATTTCGTAGCGAATGCCGTACATAAAAATGAAATAAAGGATTTGCCAACGGAAGTTTTCTGGGCTGTGGCTTATGGTCCATTTTATACCCTGGTAAAATTTCATCTCACCCAGGCTAATATGGCCGGGAAACCTTTTTCTCTTACTGAACAAAAATTGAAACAGGCATTTGACCTTGTTATATCAGCTTTAAAGCAATAAAAATTTTTTAACTATTAATCGAATGATCATTCGATTAATTAAAAGAAACAATAAAAAACATATGACCATCAATCATTTAAACCTCGTGGTAAACAACGTAAGTGAGGCTATTACATTTTTTGAAACCTATTTCAACTTCAACTGCGAATTAGTGAAAGGAGATAATGTGATAGCTATTCTAACCAACAGCAATAATTTCACTCTTGTTATTATGGGAAGCAAAAACGGAGATACTTCCTATCCTAGGGATTTTCATATTGGCTTTATGTTAGATAGTACTACAGAAGTGGATGCCCTGCATGCAAAGCTTCAAAATGGAAATATTAGCGTTCCTGATGTTCCGAAGAAAATAAGAAACAGTTATGCCTTCTATTTTCATTTTGATAACATATTTATGGAAGTTGGACATTATTTAAACCAGACTATAGAAAGTAAGGCTTAGACTAAGGAGTGCCACCAGTTACCGAAATAAAAAATGGGCGGTCTCAAGACTTCGAGACCGCCCATTTTTAGTATTGCTTTTTATTATTGTAAAACTTCTTTAACCGGTTTACCTACACAACCGCTAGGCATTTGAATATGCAGCATAGCAGCAAGAGTAGCAGCGATATCGGTCATGTGAACAGTTTCGTTGGTAGCTCCGTGTTTTACATGCCATCCCATAAATACCAATGGAATATGGATGTCGAAAGGATTCCAGTTACCATGGGTAGTACCTTTCAGAGAACCTTCAAACCATCCTGGTTCAGGAATTACAATCACTGCACCGGTACGTTTTGGATTATATCCGTTTACCGCCATTGATTTGATTGGTTCTGGTAAAGGGCTGTTGCCTATATTATCCAGATCTGCTGCAAACTGAATTCCTGGTTGTGACTGGAAGAATTCTACAGTTTCAGCTTTCACTGCATTGTAATCGAGTTTAGCAGCTTTGATTTTTTCTTTATCGAAACTTACATGGTAGTTCATAAAGGATGAAACCAGTTTGCTTACACCAAAACGTGCATTCAGCGTACTATCCAGCGCTGGTATTAATTTATTTCTTTCTACCAATCCAGCCGGGATCTGATGTTCCTGAAGGAATTTAATAGAATGTGCAGCACCATGATCTGCTGTCAGGAATACAAGGTAGTTACCTTTTCCAACGCGTTGATCGAGGTAGGAGAAGAATGCAGATAAATCTTTGTCGAGACGCAGATAGGTATCCTCTACTTCAATAGAGTTCGGACCATATTTATGACCAACATAGTCGGTAGATGCACAGTTGATAGTCAGAAAGTCGGTTGCTTCGCCTTTACCAAGGTCGTATCCTTCCACAGCCGCGTTTGCAAAGCTCAGGGTAAGCGTATTGCCGAAAGGAGTGGAGCGGATAATTCCTGGTTCATTTTTAAATACCTCTTTCAATTCATGTGGGAAAACCGGTGCTTTCTCTCCTTTGGAAGTTCCTTCCCAGGCTACATCATCCTCTGTACTATTAAGTTTGTACGATTTAATAGGATACATGGTTTCCCAGGATCTCGACATCAATTTAGCCGGTTCCTTTTTGTTGTTGAATTTTTTAACCCAATCAGGCAGTTCATTCATATACCAGCTGCTGGTAACGAAATTACTGTTGCTATCGTCATACCAGAATGCACCGTTTGGATTATGTCCGGCTGGCAAAATAGATGCACGGTCTTTAAGGGATACACCTACTACTTTAGAGCGGAAGTTGGTAGCCAGTCTTAATTCGTCGGTAATGGTTGTAGCCAAAAGATTGCGTGGCGACATTCTGCCTTCGCTACCGGTTGTACCTACTGGTTGCACGATTGTATCTTCAGTGCAATACCATTTCCGGCCGGTAATCTGATCTGGCCAGTCATTACCCGTGATACCATGTATAGCAGGAATACTGCCCGTATAAATGGTGCTATGACCTACAGCAGTAAAAGATGGTAAATGACTGATATAGGTGTTCTCGCAGGAGAATCCTTCGCCTAACATTCTCTTGAAACCTCCGGCTTCATAGCGGTCGTAATATCTGTACAAATAGTCCCAACGCATCTGATCTACAACGATGCCTACAATAAGTTTGGGTTTTTCATTGACCTGAGCAGTTGCATTAAGCCCCTGTAGTGCGGCAAATGCTCCTAAAAGCCCTGCTACCACAGTTTGTCTCATTCCGTTCATAAGCTGATTTATTGTATTTAAAGGTTCTACCCGTCAAAGGGGATCGGCAAACGTAAGAAAAATTGTCTTTTTCGCTCTATTTTTGGGCTGAACGGTAATTATACTTTTTTTTAGGTTGATATACCCGTACATAATCTACCAAAAACTCCTGTGGTAGCACCGATTCATCTACTGGTCCGGGCCATGCGGCGCCCATCGCTAAGTTGAGTAGTATATAAAATGGATGATGAAATGCATTGAAATCGCCCAACAGCGCCTTCGCAACAGGGTAGCGATGATACACACTGTCATCAAAGTAGATAAGCATTTCATCGGGTGTCCATTCCAGTGCATAAATATGGAAATCGCTGTGCAAATCAGGTACACTGATCTTATGGCCGCTACTGGTATGGCCTCCTCCGGTTTTGCCCCAGTGAATAGTACCATAGATATTCTTTGGTTCGTTTCCAATAAACTCCATAATATCAATTTCGCCTGCCATTGGCCAGCCTCCATGGCTATGTTCTGCACCCAACATCCATATGGCAGGCCAGATACCTCCACCTGCCGGTAGTTTGGCTCTCACTTCAACCCGACCATAGGTAAATGAGAATTTATTTTGCGTATTAATACTCGCACTGGTATATTTTGCCAGGCTGTCTTTTCTGTTCCATTCTTTTGAACCGGCAAGGTATGCAGCGTTGGGGTAATTTTCTTTCTGTCCTTTGATGTGTAACAAGCCATTTTCTACCCGGATATTTTCAGGCCTTGCTACTGTATAATATTGCTGCTCTTCGTTCCTGACATGACCGCTTTCATATTTCCACTTAGTGGTATCCGGTAATCCCGTGTAATTAAATTCTTCCTGCCAGATGAGTTTCCAGCCTTTTTTCTTCTGGGCTGAAGTGGTAGTGGTAATCATTGTTGCACTGATACCTACCAGCAAGTAGCTGGTTAAGGATTTCCAGGTTGGCATAGTTGTAACGTGGTTTGATGAACAATACCACAAGATAGAAAATAATTATTATGGGTAGTATAGCCCACCAATTTCTAAACTATACACATAAAAGTGTAGAAGGTACTAGCTGAAAAATGTAGTAAAAATATTACAACAATATCCGGAGTTTGTTGTATTAATGCAGTGCTTTATTGTAACTAATTTTACCACCTGAAGCCAGAAAAGAGAGCTATAACCGTTTAGCCTTATGCGTAAGTCGTTTGTTCTGTTTATAACATCATTAATTGCTGCAGTTGCGGCCCTGGTCATTATCATCATTATAGGTCATGAAGTGCATCAGCGGAGTGTCAACACCTTGTTGGATGCAACGGATACATTAGCCTCCGATGATCCCAGTATCCACCTGGTTGATTCTGCACTCTTTACGTTAAACGATGCCGAAAATAATTTCCGGCTATATACTGTTTTGTATGAGAAAAAACATCTCGAAAAATTTTCAAGACAAATTAATAATGTCCTCAATATAATAGACACAATCAGCAATACACTCGATTCTACCTATAATAACAAACAACTAAATGCCCTTATCAAGCAAAAAGAAGTTGTTTCCCGAAACATAGGCAGGTTAAAAGCCACAACAGATTCTCTCTTAGCCAATGCCGGTAAAAATGATATGGTGGATAAACTGATCAGTAGTATCCCGGATTATTCAGTAAAACAGATAAAGAAGGAACGTGTAGTAGTTGATACCATCGATAATAGTCCTAAAACCCAGGCCACCAAAAAAAGTGTGTTCAAACGAATTGGTAATGCGCTTGCCAATAAAAAAGATACTGTCAAATCCCAAATTAGCATTGTTGTCAGAACCGCCGATGGTAAAGTAATAGATAAGGAAGCCTATGATGCAATGCAGCTAAGGAAAACTATCAATGATATTAATACTTATTATAAAAATATTATCAGACAACAGCTTAGCAACCGGTTGAAATTAAATGAAGAAGAATCCTCCCTTGCTGGTACCAATATCGCATTAATGGAGGAACTCAAAATGCTGCTTATTTCCCTGAGAGAAAGAGCCAGGGCTGAAGCAGAAGCTCGACGAATGGAGGCCAGGGAGGTGGTAACCTCCAGCACCCAACGTATGTCGCGGCTCGAAAAAGCCGCCCTCGGCCTGATTCTACTATGCGCAGGTATTATTACCTGGAATATTATTATAAACAGGAACAGGAACAGGGAACTGAAACAACAGCGACAGGAGGCCAGGGAAACTACCAGGGTAAGAACTGAGTTTATGAATAATATGAGTCATGAAATGCGTACTCCTCTAAACGCCGTAATCGGTTTTTCAGAACAACTTTCCTTTACTCCACTAAATCTCGAACAAAAGGAAATCGTTCATAATATTAGTGCTTCCTCCGACTTACTTCTGCAGGTGGTAAACGATGTACTCGATTTTTCAAGACTGGAAAAGGATTATATCTCAATAACCTCCCAACCTTTTGTTGTTTACCAGGTTTTCAATGAGGTGGTAAACATGATGCGAATGCTGGCTGTAAAGAAAAACCTAACCTTTAATGCCAGTTATGAGGGGGATAAAAATGCACAGGTGAATGGCGATTTATTCAGACTGAAACAAATAATGCTAAACCTGATCAGTAACGCTATTAAGTATACTGATCATGGTGCTGTTACCGTTACCGCTTCCCTACACGAAAAAGATAATACTACTTCCACATTTAAATTTGCTGTTTCCGATACCGGTGAAGGCATTGCCAAAGAAGCTATTCCTCATCTGTTTGATCGGTTTTTCCAGGCTGGTAGCCAGATTAAAGGAACCGGTCTGGGATTGGCAATTACTAAACGCTTGCTGGTACTACAAGGAGGCGACATCACCGTTGAAAGCAAATTAGGTAAAGGCAGCACCTTTGCCTGCGAAATTCCTTATACTAAAGTAGTGGCTCCTTTAATGATGGAAACCACTCCTAAGGATGTTCAGGAAACAACCGGTGCTTTAATGGCAGGAAAATATGTGCTGGTGGCGGATGACCAGGAAATGAATTTACTCCTGCTTAAAATGATTCTTACTCGCTGGAAATGCAGATTTGATATGGCCACGGATGGTAAAAATGCGCTGGAACTCTTTTACAGAAACAACTACGATATGGTGTTGCTCGATCTTAACATGCCTGAAATGACTGGTGCAGAGGTGATGGAGCATATCCGTAAAGACAATGACCCTAAAAAAGCGCAGGTTGTTGCACTCGCATTAACGGCAAATATTACGGAAGAAGATATTGAGATCTTTAAATCAGCTGGTTTCAATGGTTGGTTGTTAAAACCTTTCAGAGAAAAAGATATTTATGCAGAAATAGTAAAATATATCAAAGCCTAGTATTATCTCCATCCTCCGCCTAATGCACGGTATAAAAACACAATAGCATTTAGTTGCTGTAATTTGTCGTTTACTTGCTGCAATTGTGCCAGCAATAAGCTTTGCTGGGCATTTAATACTTCTGTATAGTTGGCAAAACCATATCTCACCAATTCCTGCGTATACTCAACAGATTTGTTGAGATTTAGCAATTGCAAACGCCTGCTGTTTCCTTTTTCAAGGGCTGTTTGATAAGTATATAAAGCATTGGAAACTTCCTGTCCTGCTGTGAGAACGGTAGATTGGAAGTTAAGTGCTGCCTGTTGCTGCTGCTCCTGTGCAATCTTTAATCGTGCTATATTTTGCCCCTGGTTAAATATTGGTTGTAGTAAACCTCCGGTGAGATTGCTAATCCAGGATGCTGGTCCGGTAATCGACTGGTAGGCTGTTAGGCCACCAGTGGCCCCAATCGTAACAGACGGATAGAAATATGCTCTCGCTACATTGGTTAGCTTGAAATAGTATCTCAGGTTATATTCTGCTGCCTGAACATCTGGTCTGTTGGCCAGTAACTGTGCTGGAATACCTGTTTTAAGCAACATGATTGGAACCTGGTTGTTGATACTATCTCTTTCTATTGCAGTAGAAGGAATGCCCAATAACAACGATAATTCATTTTCGGTTTCTCTGATAGATTGTTTCAGATCTGGAATGGTTACTTCTGCGGCGTACCTGCTGGCTTCACTCTGAACCACAGCGGCGCTGGTAACTACATCCGCTATTTTTAGTGCTTTCATTACTTCCACAGTTGCCTGCCAGCTAATTACTGTTTGCTCGGTAATTGAAAGTTGTTGATCCAGTGCAAGCAAGGTATAGTAATTAGACGCAATACTTGCTACCAATGCGGTTTGTACTGCTCTTGCATTGGCATTTGCCTGTAAAAATAAGGCGAGATTGGCATCTCGGGTGCTTCTTAATTTACCCCAGATATCTGCTTCCCAGTTGGCGGTAGCTTCAATGGTATACTGCTGGGGAGTGACCGATTTATTTGTATTAATACTGTTGGATGCCCCTGCAATTGTAGCGGTTGCAGTGCCGTTAACAGCTGGGTAAAGTATTAACCTGCTTTGTTTGTAACTGGCTTCTGCTTGCCGCATTCGTGACCAGGCAGCCTTAAGATCCAGGTTATTCTGAATGCCTTTTTCTATTAGCTGTTGTAGTAAAGTATCGGTAAAAATATCCTTCCAATGCAGGGTTGCAATGGTATTGGTATCTGTTGTATTTATATCCCTATACAAGTTGGTTTCCTTAATCCCCGGTGAGGTATAAGGCTTCATAATATGGCAGGATGCAAAACAAACTGCTATTACGATGAAGGCTGTATTTTTTTTATGTAGATGCATGAATAATCATTTGTTCTTTACAGACTTGGGTCGCTTGATTTTTTCCTGTAAAATCTGAAAGAGAATAAAGAGGGTAGGTGTAATAAATAATCCAAACACAGTGCCTATAAGCATACCACCTACTGCTCCTGTGCCTATAGATCTGTTGCCATTTGCACCTGCACCTGTTGCAATCATTAATGGAACCAGCCCCAGAATAAAGGCGAATGAGGTCATCAGTATGGGTCTGAGCCTTGCCTGTGCACCATTAATCGCTGCTTCTGTAATACTCATTCCTCCTTGCCGCCGCTCTGCCGCATATTCTACAATAAGAATTGCATTTTTGGCTAGTAAACCAATCAGCATTATTAGAGTGATTTGTACATAGATGTTGTTGCTGATCCCAAAAATTCTGGCAAACAGAAAGGCTCCGAAAATTCCCACCGGTATAGTAAGCAAAATGGCAAATGGCAGGATATAGCTTTCGTATTGGGCCGCCAGCAATAAATAAACGAAGATCAGGCATAGCAGAAATATATAGAGCGTTTGCTGGTTACCTGCCAATTCCTGCCTGGTGATCCCTGAAAATTCATAACCAAATCCTGGTGGCAAGGTTTCGGCGGCCGCTTTCTCAATCGCTGCAATTGCCTGGCCGGAGCTATAAGCCGGATCAGGGGTGCCATTTACATTGATAGAGGTAAACAGATTAAATCTGGTAATTGACTGTGGGCCATAAGTCTGACTCAGCGATACAAATTCAGTGATCGGTACCATTTCTCCCGTAGCCGTACGTACGAATACTGCATTCATACTTTCCGGGGTAAGCCTGTATTCCGGTGACGCCTGTACCATTACCCGGTATTGCTGCCCGAATTCGTTGAAGTTGGATGCATATATTCCTCCATAATATCCTTGCATGGCATTCGTAATATCTGTTACTTTCAAGCCTGCATCTTTGACTTTAGGAACATTTACATCCATCTGGTATTGAGCAAAGTTGGGATTGAAAGATGTAGTAGCAAACTGTACTTCCGGTTGTTCATTTAATGCACTCAGAAAATCTTTACCTACTTTATAGAACCTGGCTATTTCTCCACCGGTTTTATCCTGTAGCTGGAATGCAAAACCATTTGATGCTCCGAACCCCTGTATTGTACCAGGAGCAAAGAATTTAATCTCTGCCTCCGTAAAATTTGCCGTCTTTTTATTTAACTCCTTTATGATTTCCTGAATAGTTCTTTTCCGCTGGTTCCAGGGAATTAGTCGCATTACCACCATGCCGTAATTACTGCCGGCTCCCGATAGTTGTCCTCGCCCCGTAACTGCCAGCACATTATTAATTTCGGGTATCGACTTCACCAGTTGCTCAATTTTACGTGTCACAGCGTCTGTACGTTGTAAGGATGCATCTGGTGGTAAACTGATATTGCAGTTGATAGTTCCCAGATCTTCTTCCGGTACAAACCCGGTAGGAGTGGTTTTGGCAAGGATAATCAGTCCTGCTGTAAATAGTAGCAGAATAAGAATTGGAATCCATTTTTGTTTTGAGAAAAATGATAGCGTTCCTATATATCTTTTCGTCACCGCCTCAAACCCTACGTTAAAGGCCTGATAAAAACGCTGCAGGAAGTTCTTTTTTTTATGTTCCTCGCTATGGGGTTTTATAAATAGTGCGCAAAGCGCCGGACTCAGTGTTAATGCATTTATAGCCGAAAGAACTATGGCAGTAGCGAGGGTAAGACCAAACTGTTTATAAAATACACCTGAAGACCCGGTAATGAAACTTACTGGTATAAAAACGGCCGACATAACAAGCGTAATAGAAACAATGGCACTGGAAATATCATCCAGGGCATCTATGCTGGCATGTTTGGCCGATTCATAGCCCTGATCCAGTCTTGCATGCACGGCTTCTACTATCACAATTGCATCATCTACCACTATACCTATTGCCAGAATTAATGCAAATAAGGTTAGCAGATTGATTGTAAAGCCAAATAGGTTCAGAAAGAAAAAGGTTCCCAGTATTGCTACAGGTACCGAGATGGCAGGAATGAGGGTTGACCTGAAATCCTGTAAGAATATAAATACGACAAAAAATACAAGTATGAAGGCTTCAAACAGGGTATGCAGTACTTTATCGATGGAGGCAGTCAAAAAGTCGTCTACGTTTTGTAGCACTACATATTTAACGCCGGTTGGGAATGATTTAGATGCATCCTGCATCACTTTTAGGGTCTGATCTATCACGTCGCGGGCATTTGAGCCTGCCACCTGGGCTACACTGATAGAAACAGCAGGATAACCGTTGGTACGGGTACTATTGAAATAGCTTAATGCTCCCAATTCAATTCTCGCTACATCTTTCAATCGTAATAACCGGCTACGCAGATTAGAACGTAAAACAATGTTTCCAAACTGAGTGGTATCTGTAAGGGTACCAGGATATTTGATTACATATTGAAATGCCTGCCCGCCTCTTTCTCCGAACTGCCCCGGAGCCGCCTGAATATTTTGTTCTGCCAATGCTGCCGTTATATCTGCCGGTATCAGTCCATAAGATGCCATAGCCTGACTATTAAGCCATATACGCATGGCATAATCCATATTTCCGGATGCCGAAGCATCACCAACTCCTGGAATACGTTTGATTACTGGCGTAATGTTAATGTCGGCATAGTTCTGTAGAAATGTTTGGTCAAATGTTGGGTTTACACTGTAAATTGAAAAGATCAGCAGGTTGCTTGTTTGCTTTTTCTGAACGGTAACGCCAGAACGCACCACATCCTGGGGCAGGAGGGAGGTAGCCCTCGACACTGCATTCTGCACATTCACAGCCGCCATATTGGGATCACTTCCTATTTTAAAACTCACGGTGATATTTGCCGATCCGTCATTCCCGGCGGTAGAGGTAATATAGTCCATGTTTTCAACGCCGTTGATCTGTTGCTCGAGGGGTACTATTACGCTTTTGAGTACTACGTCTGCATTGGCGCCGCTGTAGGAGGTTTGTACCTGTATAGTAGGAGGAGCAATATCAGGATATTGGCTAATTGGTAGGGTAAACAAGCCTATCACGCCTAATGTGACGATAATAATTGAAACTACTGTTGATAATACCGGCCGTTCTATAAATCTCTTTAACATGAGGGTCTGTTTACAGGCTTTTAAACACACTATCGGCATTTACAAGACGGGGAGCTATCGTCTGATCTTCTCTCAGGCTCCCTATACCATCTACGACTATTTTGTCGCCGGGCTTTAATCCCTGTTGAACAACAAACGATTGTCCGGCTGCATTAACATTGGAACCTATATCCACTGACCTGACCTTATCGTCGGCATCCACCACGTATACGAATAGTTTGCCCTGGATCTGGTAGGTCGACTTCTGAGGTACCAGCAACGCAGTATCGATTGTTTGAGGGATGCGTACTACTGCACTGCTGCCACTTCTTACCAGTCCGTTGGGATTGTCGAAGGTGGCCCGCATATTTATAGCACCTGTTTGTGGGTTGATTAATCCGCTGGCGGTTTCTACTCTGCCCGGTTTGGGGAGAATAACACCGTTGGCTAATACCAGATTTACGGGTGGGAGGGTCTTCAGCTTTTCCTGCATGGTTGCCCCTTTGGAGGTCAGAAAGAAATCGAGCCCCTGCCTTTCATTTATTGAGAAGTATGCATAGATTTTTGATATATCCGATACCGTAGTTAATGGATTCGCAGTAGTACTGCCAACAAGGCTTCCTATTTTATATGGCAAAATACCAATTACTCCATCTGCCGGACTATAAATGGTGGTATAACTCAGATTGGTTTGGGCATTGTTATAGGCTGCCTGAGCCTGTGCCAGCGCGGCTTGTTTGGATTGTAACGTATATTGGGCTGCTTCCAGTTCGTAGGCACTTACAATGTCTTTTTCCACAAGAGGCTTGACTTTATTTACCTGCATAGTTGCTGCATTTACATCTGCAACGGCTATCTTAATATTAGCTTTGGCTGTATTTACATTCTGTTCATATTGAGGTGCATTAATCCTGAATAATAATTGCCCTTTTCTTACAGAAGCTCCTTCATCAACATAAATAGCTTCAATATATCCGTCGATTTTCGGACGGATCTCAATATTCTGTATTCCCTGGATAGTGGCTGGGTAATCAGCATTTATGACAGCTTTTTGCCGTTGTAAGGTGATAACAGGAAAGGGTTTGACCGTATTTGAATTAGTGGTTGTACTTTTCTTGGATTTACAGGCCCCCGCTAATCCCAATATTATCATAGCGGCAATAAATTTCCTCATATGTTGGTTCTTTTTACTGAACAGTGAGCGATGATACAAACAGTAACTACCTGTAAAGAGGATTGTTCAAATTATTACATAATATTTTTAAATACCGACAGGTTGGTTAAAGCTGGCTTCTCTATTTTCTGACCAGATATGGGGGAAAGAGTTTAATAATTAAACATTGGTTGTAACACTAATTAACATAAAACTAGAAATCACTGGCTTAAGCAGAACAAGTGATCTGCAGACTCCCAAAAAAAGATGGGCCGACCATTTTTTGGTCAGCCCCTGCAAGAATTTAATTCAATTTGAAAATACCGATTACTTAGGTAAATCAAAGTTTATCATCCATGAAATACCAAATTTGTCGATAAACGATCCATATAAAGCACCCCAGAATGTTTTTTCCAGAGACATAACGATTCGTCCACCTGCTGAAAGTTCGTTAAACAACCGATGGGCTTCTTCTTCGTTAAATGGCCTTATAACTATGCTAAAATTATTTCCGGCCTTAAACTCATGTTCCTGATCCGGGGAATCGCTACCCAAAAGTACCGTTCCATCTCCAATCGGAAGCGCTACATGCATCACCCTGTTGGCAGGGCCATCAATAACACAGGAATCTTCCGGGGCTTCATCGAAGTGTGATAATGCCGTAAATTCTGATTGAAATACGGTCTTATAAAAGTTAAATGCGGCTTCACAATTGCCGTCGAAATGTATGTAAGGACTAACAGCTGCCATATCTTTAATTGGATTGTTAACTTTTCCAAAGATATCTTCGTTCTGCTATTTTCATGGCGGGTAAACAGGACAACTGTTATGGCTGATCAGGCCATTATTCCCACTTAAATAATCTGATGGAAAAAAATGCTACGATTACCGACCAGATCACCAAACCTCCCAGTTGTATTGGGATTTGCCAGATATGCAATCCTTCAAAAGCAATCTTTCTCAACCCATCAACAAAAAATGTGAGAGGTAGAATTTCGCAAAAAGAACGTAACCAGGTTGGATAATCCTCAATCGGAAAAAACAGGCCACAAAGTAGAATCTGAGGTACCGTCAATGTATTTGCCACAGGGGCAATAGAGCTTTCATTCCTGATCATTCCGCTGATGATGAAACCTATCCCCATAAAAATTATCAAACCAAAAACAGATAACAGCAACATCTCCAAAAAGGTATAAATGCCATTTATCAATGTAAAATTAAAAGCATAATACCCTAATGCTGTTATAATAATGAAGCAAAGAATCTGAAACAATAATCTGCTGATCATCTCACCCAGTAAAAGAAATGAACCCTTTATCGGAGTTACGTAAATCCGTTTTAAAACAAGCGTATGCCGTAAATTAAATAGCAAAAAGGCAGATCCAAATACTCCTGCCATCAATAATGAAAAACCTAATTGTCCGGGTAAAATAAAATCTATTTTCCTGTAAACCCTTCCCGGAATTTCAATCACATTAATACTGGCTGGAGCAGGCAGATTAGGCATTGCTGCTTTATTCACCGCAACGGCTGCTTCCTGCAATGCTGCTTTAATAATTGGTAGCTTATCTGCTACAGCACTGCTTGCCAGCAGGTCGGTGCCAAATACAGGCATTCCATTTTGCAGCCCAGGTGCATGTAAATGTAAAATGCCGGCAATTCTTCCCTTTTCCAATGCTGTGAGCATTTCAGCAGAATCCTTGCCCTGAGTTATTTTGAAGAACGGTACCTTTTTAATGGCGGCATACATGGGATTGCTGGTATCGCTGTTGGGCGATAATACCAACGATACTTTTACAGCCGTATTATCTACCATCGCCCCAAACACTGTAACAAATATTAAGGGAAACAATAAGGCAAATACCACTGATGTTGGGCTTCTGATGGTGGCTATCAGACTGGCTTTAGCTAATACAAAAGCAGCGGTAAGCTGACTGTATTTCTTCTTCGGCATAAATAATAAATGTTACCAGATAAATGGAATTAGTACTTTTCTCTCAACAGGATAATCAGAAAATTGTTGCTGATACCAGCGCTGATTGGCAATTGCCCTGGGGATAAGGTTGGCACAGGTCCATACTGCAAAAGCAAAAGCTGGTAAACTCCAGGTTAGTATTGCATATCCTATCCACTCCAGTATTTCACCACTTAAATTGGGCGATGAAATATAATTGAATAATCCTTTGACCGGAATTTTGTATCCGGTTTCATGCTTACCCCGCAACCGGATCAACTGATAATCTGATTTCCAGTTGATCAATAACCCACCCAAGAAAAATATACTACCAATGATAAAAGCAGGAGAGTAGCACCAGTTTTCGGGATAATCGGCAAATTTCCCAAACCAGATTCCTAGCAGCGAACCATTTACTGTATTGAATAGCATGGCCGAAAGCAAAATGATTACGGGCATTTTTTTTCCATTGGTGCGTATCATAAACGGATATATGAAACTTCGGTGTATATAATGCAGCATAAAAAATGCAATCATGATTCCCGATACCGATTTCCATTGAAAGGTGCTGAAAGGAATCCAATATAGAAATGCAAACAATACGGTTGCTTCCATGAATAACCATCCATAGCGATTACTCATCATAGGTCCCCAGTTTTTATTGCTATATCTGCCATAAGGGGCTTCTTTCCTCAGAAGATAAATGCCGGTGAGGATACCAATAACTATCCAGCACCAGATAAATGTTTGATATTGTTGCAAAGAAATAGCTGAAATCATGATATTACGCCTGTTTGTTTAAACCACTCCAACGTTTCTCTAATTGTAGTCTCAAATGGTCTGGGATTAAAGTCTAATGCCGTAGTAGCCATAGCATGACTGATTTTTTTATTACTATAAATAAGATTGTATACAGATTGTTTTGTATAGTAAGGAGGCCCACCCGTCAGAGCAGCCCAGGCTTTCACCAAAGGAAGCATTGAAAATACCAGCCATAGCGGAACAACCGGAAGGCTTATACGCTTACCCCTGATAGTACCTATGCAACCAGCCAATTCCTGTAGTGTTCTCCAATATCCGCTAAGGATATACACTCTACCGGGAGTACCTTTGGTAATAGCATTCCTTATTGCAATAGCCACATCCCTGACATCAACAAAATCTACACCACCGGGGAAGAGCGCAGGAATTTTACCTTTGTAAATATTGATTATAGCTTTTCCTATCAAAGAGGGCCTGCTGTCGTAAGGCCCTACAATAGCCGTAGGAGATAGAACTAAGACCTGCATGTTTTCATCATTAAACGATAATGCAAGCGTTTCAGATACTAATTTAGAATAGTCGTAACCGGGGGTGGTACTGAGTACCGGACCTCTGGTTTCATCCAGAACCTCATCATAGGGGAACTGGTTGTAAGCTGTGATTGAACTGAGATGTATGCATCTTTTAATACCTGCATTCTTTGCTGCAAGGAACAGGTTTTGTGTGCCCAGGGTATTAATATCCTGTACATACGGGGAAGGCTGGTCACTCACACTAATAACAGCAGCCAGGTGTATCAGTATTGCTGCGCCTTTAGTAAGGGTATGCAGACTTTCTTTATCGCTAAGGTCTCCTTTTATCCAGATTATTCCATCCTTTGGTGCTAATGGCTGCGGTTTTCGGGTCAGTAGTCTTAGGGTATGGCCTTCAGCCAGTAACATAGGAACCAGCACTGAGCCTACAAATCCGGTAGCACCGGTTATTGCAATCTCCATTTAATTTGTAAATTGAGTATAAGATAAGGCTTTATCTGCCATTGATTGCCTTTTTATATATTTGTCTTGAAAAGTACTGAGTAATTATTAGCTGACACACCAATGAAGAGTAGAGTTTACAAGCCTCACCCGGCCCTACAAGACTTTGTTAACTGTTATAATATCTATGGAGTAGATTTTTCCGAATCCGGATTAACTAATCAATATCGTTTTGTACCTGCCTACCAACGTTATATAATTTTTTATCTTGAAGATCCAATTAAAGTATTCAAAAAAGAGAATGATGGTTTTATAATCAAACCCACTTGTGTGACCATCGGACCTCAGGAACAGGCTGTAACCCTTGATATGGGCAAAAAGCATCTTGCCTTATGTATAGCTTTTCAACCAAGTGGCTTACATCGACTTCTAAAGGTTCCCATGTCGGAGCTCTATGAGCAGGATTTTGATACCCGCCTTTTGTTGGGCAATGAAATTGATGAAATTACTGAAAGATTGAAAGGAGCGGATGATTGGGATCATATGATCAATATCGTTGAGTTTTACTTACTGAAACGTATCTCAGCGCTCAAGCCTCTGTTGCCGGTAGATAAAGCCATGGCCGAATTGGTAAGGAGCCAGGGTAGAGTATCTATGGAGGAATTGGCCTCCCTGGCCTGTCTGAGCTTAAGACAGTTCGAAAGAAAATGTAATGAGCGCTTAGGAATGTCGCCCAAGCAATATGCAACCCTAATCCGATTTTGTAAAGCCTATCAGATGAAAGAGTTGTTTCCCCAGAAAACATGGACTGAAATAGCCTACCATAGTGGGTATTACGACCAAATGCACTTTATCAAAGACTTCAAGAAATTTGCCGGAATTACCCCCTCATTTATACAGGAAGAAGAGCTGAAAGCTACTATCAGGTTACATAAATACATGGAGTAGTCCTAAAAGATGTCGGTTTTATACTATGATGATGTTGCTTGTCATGATAACTTTGCGGCATCGGATTCAGTACCCGACTTTTCACTATAAGGTAGCAAAATCAGTTCGTCAGCTTAACTGATTAAGAATGCAATTACATTTAAAAGAAATGATTGTCGCTCCCTTGACTGTATACAACAGTTGTAATGTAACCTATACCTGAAGATATGAACGCCATTCTAAAATCGGGTAAAGTAGTTCATTCAGCGTTAGTTACCCCAATATTTGAGTAAAATGAAAATCATTGAGTATATAAATTAAAACTGTTGCCAACGACTGATAGATGAAATTTGGGATGAAAACCATTTTCATCAACCAATATTCTAAATCTAACTAAATTCTATTCTATTTCTTGATCCTATTTAAAGAGACCGTTCATCTTAATGAATAGTAGTCCTGTTTTGCTGTTTCCTTGGGGAAGGAAATCATTACGGGGTCACAGTTACCGGCTGTCTTTACTTTGTAGAGACAGCCTTCCTATTTATACCTTATTTTTGTAAGTGATATTTAATTTGAAACCAGCTATAAGAACTTACTAAAATGGATAATACAAGAGTCTATAAAATGTCTTTTGCCAGCGTTTATCCGCACTATATTCAAAAGGCTGAGAGGAAAAATCGTACAAAGGAAGAAGTTGATGAAATAATATTTTGGCTTACCGGCTACGATAGCCAAAAGCTTCAGCAACAGATCGACAACAAAACAGATTTTGAAACCTTTTTTGCGGAGGCTCCGCAAATCAATCCTAATGTTTCCAAAATTACAGGCGTAATTTGCGGCTACCGGGTAGAAGAAATTGAGGATAAGCTAATGCAGAAAGTTCGCTATTTAGATAAGCTGATAGATGAACTGGCAAAGGGGAAAGCGATGAATAAGATTTTAAGGCAGTAAGTCTTTTGTATATATAAAAAGCCTCTGGAAAGTGATCTCTTTCCAGAGGCTTTTTAAGTTTTTAAAGTGCCTGTAATTCGTTTATCTGTTTTTCAGCCATCAGCATTTCCTGCAAATGTTTGATATATTCCTTGTTATAGTTTGCAATTCGCTCAGCTGTAGCATTCTTCTCGATATCATGAAAATGGAACCCCTGAATTTTGTCCATACCTGTAAATTCATTCATTTTATGGAAACCAAACATAATTCCGTCATCTACAGATCGCTGTTCAAAAAATTCACCTGGCAGCGTAAAAGCGGTGTCAGGCGCGTTCCAGGATGTGTTTACTGTATATTTTTTTCCCTGCATTAATCCTCCTCTTCCATAGTTGATAGCCGGGTTCTTCCGGGTTCTTCCGTCACTGGCATACATTCCGTTCTGGTGGCCTGCGGTAAATACTTCATCTATGTATTTTTTCAATCCAAACGGTACCTGGAACCACCAAATTGGAGTGTTGTACATAACAATATCCGCCCATTTAAAGTTTTCAACTTCAGCTACCGGATCATATCCATCGTTTATATTGGTAATACGGACTTCCTGTCCTTGTTCCAGCAAAAATTTGCTGCTCCAGTCGGTTATCAGGCTATTTAACTTACCTCCTGAATGCGCGAAT
Organism: Chitinophaga silvatica; assembly: GCF_003419895.1. Classification (GTDB taxonomy): domain Bacteria; phylum Bacteroidota; class Bacteroidia; order Chitinophagales; family Chitinophagaceae; genus Chitinophaga; species Chitinophaga silvatica. The sequence continues at coordinate 229,174 of NZ_QPMM01000014.1, forward strand.
ACCTGTCCGCCGTTAATGATAAATATCTTCATTGGTATAATTTTTATGATTGATAATGCAAATTTCTATCACTTTTCTATCTCATTAAAATAATTTAAATTGCAGTCTTGTATCATAAAAATGATAGTTTATGGGATGGAATCTCGAATGGCTTCGTACTTTTAAAGCCATATATGAAACAGGAACACTATCTGCAGCAGCTCAGGAGCTTTATGTATCTCAACCCGGGGTTAGCCTGCATTTGAACTCCCTGGAAGCATTTATGGGGTATAAATTATTCGACCGTTCGGCAAGGAAAATGGTTCCCACCGAAAAAGGAAAGAATCTCTATAACTGCGTTCTCGACCCATTGAAGAAACTGGAAGAGGCCGAAGAGCACTTTCATAAACGCTCTCAGGCAGAACGGCCAACCATCAGCCTTGGTATGTGCTTCGAAACTTTTCAGTATACCCTGGAAGAACATATTGCTGAGCTACCATTCAACCTGATTATCAAATTTGGGGAATACCCCCAGATGCAGCAGGATTTGGATAATGGATTCCTTGATTTGATCATCACTCCACAAAGTGGTAATCAGCAAAACCTACTGTATGAACCTTTTTCCAAAGAGAAAATTGTGCTGATTGCTGGTAGCAAAACAGAAACTTCAGCACTCGAAGAATTATTGCAAACGGGAAAAACCAAGGAAGCAATTAGCTTATTGAAACAACAATTGTGGTATAGCACGGCTGCTGATATGGAGCATAGAAAAAACTTCTGGCAAAGGCATTTTGGTGAACATCCCGATTTCAGCCCTAATTATATAGTACCTAATATAAGCTCTATTATTCGCTGCCTGAGCGATGGCACCGGATTTTCAGTTGTACCGGATTTTCTCTGTGCTGAAGAAATAAAATCAGGAAAAATAAAATTGATTTGGGAAGGAAAAAATCCGCTCGAAAACACTCTTTACTTCGGAACCAGGAAAAAAACAATGTACCAGGAAGAGATCAACAAACTGGAATCATTATTTAAGAAAAAATGGTTGGATTAATTAAAACGAATATCACTAACCGTTGCTAACGGTTAGTGATTTGTTCGGGTTCATAGGTAAGTTCTACTACACCAGATCTGAAAATTCTGGTATTTAATAATCTCAGGTTAAGCCTCTGCTTTAAGTCTTCAAATAACGGTTTACCACTTCCCAGCACTACAGGGTGTACGGATAGCTTATAAACATCTATAAGCCCAGAATTGATAAATGTTTTTATAAGGTTTGCTCCCCCATAAAGCCAGATGTCTTTACCTTTTTGCTGCTTGATTTCAGATACTTTTTTTGCTATGTCAGTGGTTATATAAGTTGCTTTTTCATCCTGGCGTGATTGACTCGAGAATACAAACTTATTTTTAGCATGTATTCCCTGCCACATAATTCTTTCTGCAGGACTTGTATTTTCATCGGGTTCGAAATTTCCCCAGGCATCATAACTTACCCTGCCATAAAATATAGTATCTATACTTTCAATAAAAGTCTCGAAGTTCATATCATCATCCATAATGCACCAATCAACTTCTCCGTTTGCACCTTCAATAAAACCATCTAAACTAACTGCTAAATTTAAAACTACCTTTTTCATATAAATCTATTTTCTGCAAAAAAAAGAAATCATTTAAAGTTCGATTTGTAAAAATGCGACAAATTATAGTTGAGAAGGAGCAAACCCTGTATTCCTTTTTATTTCATTAGTAAGATGAGCATGATCTGAATAGCCACACTCAAAAGCAATATCTAACAACCTGCGATCATTGATCGGGTTTTTAATAATTGATAAAGCATTTTGAAAACGAATGATGTTTGAATATTCTTTGGGTGAAATCCCTAAATGAGTCTTGAAATTTCTTTCCAGTTGTCTTACTGTTGTAAAGTTTCTTTTAGCAATGCTGGAAATGGGAAGTTGACCTTTCGTATGCCGAATATCCTCAATTACTGATTGTAAGGGTCTGTTATAATTTTCAATTTTGTTTAGGAAAAAATTGTTGAGATAATTGACAGGATCATTAATGATTTTGTTGATGTTGAATGAGTATGAATTATCAAATTCTACTGTACAATTTATTAGTTCATGTTGTGAATGATATTTATAAAAATTTGAAAAAGCCCCTGGCTTTAGGCATACTCCCAACAAATGAGTATTTGCATTTATGAAACTTTCCTTAAAAGTAGTCGTTGTTCCAACAACATAGGTTTTGCCGAATGTTAATTCCACACCACCATTATCTGTTTTGCAGGATTCCCCCAAATTAATTACCAGGCCGGGGCATCCGTCCGGGAAGTTCCGTTCCCATTGGTTGTCGTCTGTTGTTCCTTTCAATTCCCAGAAGGAATGGATATACGGCACTAGTTCTGCGCAAGGTTTTATTTCGTTATATTTCATTTGCTGTCAATATGACTTTCAGGCCTTTTCCTTTTGTTTTTTGGAAAAAAAATAACACAATATTTATTACCATTGTGGAAATAGACCTTAATAGCTATGCAATTTAAACTTTATTCCACGTTACTGCTTAGTATTGCTTACTGCCAGCTAAGCGCTCAGTCGATGCCTCCAACTGTAGAACCTAATGCAGCTGTAGTATTGGTTTCAAGCCAATTCGCGTTTACGGAAGGTCCGGCTGCCGATAAAAAAGGAAACATCTATTTTACAGATCAGCCTAATAATGCGATCTGGAAGTACGATAGAAACGGAAAGCTTTCTAAATTCCTTGAACCTGCCGGCCGCTCCAATGGCCTCTATCTCGATCGTAAAGGTAATATTATAGCCTGTGCCGACGAAAAAGACGAGTTATGGCTCATCACTCCAAAAAAAGAAGTAAAGGTTTTAGTAAATAATTTTGGAAATCATAGATTAAATGGGCCTAACGATGTATGGATTGCTCCGAACGGAGGGATTTACTTTACCGATCCATATTATCAGCGCGATTATTGGGATAGGAAATCACCGGATATTAAAGAACAGCGGGTATATTACCTGGCCCCGGGAGCCACAGAACCTATTATAGCAGCTGAAGATATTAAGAAGCCTAATGGGGTAATTGGCTCCAGCGATGGAAAACGTGTATTTATTGCCGATATTGAAGCTGGAAAGGTATACAGTTATACCGTTGGTGCTGATGGTAAACTGATAAATCAGCAGCTTGTAACCAAATTTACTACTGATGGAATGACGCTTGACGAGGAAGGCAATTTATATATGTGTGGCAATGGTGTTAAGGTAGTGAATAAGGATGGGCAGGATATAGGACATATTCCTGTACCGGAAAGCTGGACAGCCAACGTTTGTTTTGGAGGGAAAGACAATAAATTACTCTTTATTACTGCCGGAAAAAGCATCTACACTGTAAAAATGAAAGTGCGGGGTGATAAATAATCGCAGTAGAAAGGATACAGGAAGATAGCTGAATGCCAGCCATCTTCCTGTATTGTCAGTTATTTTTTAGCTGGTAGTTCTAACCGCATCAGAATATCGGTCTGAATTGCATTACCGAGTTTAAAGTTGTGTTTATCGAATGGCTCAAAGCCATGATGCTTATAAAAAGAAATTGCATTCGCATTCTCCTCCCATACACCAAGCCAGATAAACGGAGCATTAACAGCCTTGGCACTATCAATAGCCTGCTCCAATAATTGTTTACCTATATTCTTGCCCTGAGAAGATTTCAAAACATAGATCCGTTCAATTTCTACTGCTTTACTATTAAAAAGCTCGCTTTGTGCTTTTCTATAATTGAGTTTAAGGAAGCCAACAGGCTCCAGTTTATTCATTGCCCAGTAAAATTCGGAATCGGGATTCGATAATTCTGAAGTAAGCTTGGGAATTGTGAAGTTTTGCTGCGTATAAAGTAACATATCTTCAGGTGTATTTGAGGCGGCAAAACTCTCTTCAAAAGTAAGTCGGGCTAATTTCTGCAAAAGCTCTACTTCTGCTGTTATAGCCGGCACGATAAGAATACTGTCCATTAGTCAATAGCAATTATATTTATGAAAATTTAGGGTATGAACTTGAAAATAAAGAGAACATTGACAATACTATTGCCAGTACTCGTCATAGGTGGAATGCTGCTTGCCAGAGAAACTTTTCAAAGCCACAAGGCTACCAAACTACCTGATATTCAAGAGGGTGATATTATTTTTCAGATATCAGAATCCGATCTGAGTACTGCCATTCAATTAGCTACACATTCCAAATATAGTCATTGCGGTATAATTTTTAAAAAGCAAGATGGCTGGTATGTATATGAAGCATTGCAACCTGTTAGATATACGCCTATCCGTCAATGGATTGCAAACGGAAAAAATCATCATTACATCATCAAACGTCTAAAAAATGCTACTACGGTATTGTCGGCTGCTATTGTCGATAAAATGAAAGCAATAGGAGAGCAGTACAATGGAAAAGATTATGATTTTTATTTTGGATGGTCCGATGACCGCATTTATTGCTCAGAACTGGTATGGAAAATATATCATGAGGCTACCGGACTCGAAATCGGGAAATTACAGACTTTAAGAAGCTTCGACTTATCTAGTCCACAGGTTAAACAACAAATGGAGCTAATCTACCATGGGAAAATTCCACTCGATGAGCCAATCATTTCTCCTGTAAGTATGTTTGAATCTACCCTGCTAACCGAAATAAAATGATTCTACAGGTCTTCCTTTCTTCTTTTAAGCGGAATTCGCCTGCTTATATATGGCTCCTGGAAGTCTGACCAGAAATGCTGATATTGACTTACCCATTTCCCCACTTCAGCCAATTCGCTGAGAACAACCGTACAATACCTTTCACGTCCTTCCTTTCGGATAGTGACAAGGCCACAGTCCAGCAGTATTCGTAAATGTTTAGAGATGGCCGGGCGCGTCATTTCGAAATTATGTGCCACGGCATTAACCGGCAGCGACGCATTAGCTAATAAACTGATAATCTGCCGTCTTGTAGGATCGGCAATGGCTTGAAATACATCTCGCCTCATGAGGTAACCGTTTGGTTACGAAAATAATGTAAAAAAATTTAGGACTAATCCACAACTCTGATTATTTTAATGATCCAAATTTCAACCACTATGCTTAAAAAGTTCCCTGGCCTGTTTTCCGCTCTGATACTTATGGCTTCCATGGCCATAGGACAAACGAAGCAAGTTAATATCGTATTTATCGGAAATAGTATCACCAGAGGCGCCGGGTTACAGCATCCTAAAGAAGAAGCTCCCCCGGTTAAGGCAGTTGAATGGTTGCGTTCTAAACTAAAAGCAACTATTGCTTTCAGTAATCAGGGAGTAAGTGGTTCTACAACGCTCGATTTCCTGCCTTCCGTTAATCGTTTATTCAATAACGTAGTAACAGCGGCTAATGAATTTAATGGTAATACCCAGGCTTTACTGGTGTTTTCCATGGTGCTGGGAACAAATGATTCTGCAATTGAAGGGCCTAATGGCTCGCCTGTTTCATCGGCCCAATATGAGAAAAATATAAAAGCAATTATAGATTCATTACTGGCGCTATATCCAAAATGTATCATAGTTTTACATCATCCAATCTGGTATAGCCCCAATACTCAAAATAGTTCCCGCTACCTGGGTGCAGGGTTGGCTCGTTTACAAACGTATTTTCCTATTCTTGATAAAATGCCCAAAACATATCCTGGTAAAGTTTATGTTGGCTATACTCAAGGGTTCAAATTTTTTAGTAAACATCCGGAATTATTCATCCAGGAACAGGGAGCTCAGGGAATCTTTCAACTTCATCCAAATGCAGACGGAGCCGCTAAACTCGGTACAGATTGGGGCAAAGCCATTCAGATAATCCTTAAAACTAAGGGTATTAATTAAAATACTACCTTCGTTTTATGGATATAGTATTTGACGATCACGAGCTTGCCGTAAAATATGATGAAGGCATAGATGATATTATTAACTGGGAAGATGTAATCCGTCTGACTGGTTATAAAGTCTATTCCTATCCTGGAGAGGTTACCTTTTTGGTTTTTACTACCAATAAGGGAGAGCGCCTTGAAGTATCTGATGAAATGAGCGGTTGGCTCCAACTGCTTGGTAATTTACCCAAAATTTTTGCGTGTTTACCCGGTTGGGAAGACAAGCTGACTGAAATGCAACCAGATGAAGACGACGTAACTGTCTGGGAAAAATAACCCTTCTAAATTTATCTACCTTTAAATAAATCATTGTTTATTAGTCTATTTGTTTGGTAGACTAATAACTTGTTGTTACTTTTACCTTCGAAATCTAAAATCGCCGCCATTTAACCACCATTAGATAGTAATCAGATTTTTTAACTGGCCCCGGGAATGTGTTAGCATGGATTGTTTGCTGGCAGCAGTTTATGCGGGCCTAAAAAATTACCCTATGAAATTTTTTTACATGCCTACTTTACTGAAGAGGTTTAGCTTGATGTTGATTGTGCTATATCTCCTCCCTTTTCACCTGCTGGCGCAGGAAAAACGTATCACCGTTACCGGTAGTGTCACCAACGAACGTAATGAGCCTATCCCTGGCGTATCCGTTGCCGCCAAAAGCAATGTAACTGGTGCTGTAATTGGCGCTCAAACCTCTGCCAATGGAGTTTATCAGCTCAACGGACTACAACCTGGGGTCACCTATCATCTGCTGTTCACTGCCGTTGGTTATGAAGCTACTCAATCTGCTGCTATATCCCTGCCCGAAGGAACCTCTAAAACTCTTAACATCACACTTAAAGAAGCTACTTCTGTTTTAAATCAGGTAGTTGTAGTGGGTTATGGTGTGCAACGTCGTAAAGAAATTACAGGTGCCGTGGCATCTATTAAAGCTGCTGATCTGAAAGATCAGCCTGTTACCGGGCTGCAACAGGCTATGGCTGGTAAAGTGGCAGGAGTACAGGTGCTTCAGAATTCTGGCGCCCCGGGCGGTAGTATCAGTGTAAGAATCAGAGGATTAAACTCCATTTCTGCAGGAACCGATCCACTTTACGTCGTAGATGGGGTACCGTTATCCAACGACTTAAAAGGACTAACTGGTGCTACCGACATGGTAAATATTACCGGCCAGGCTTCCTTCCAGAAATCACCAGAGCCGCTTAGTACTCTCAATCCGGATGATATTGCAACTATAGATATTCTGAAAGACGCCTCCGCCGCTGCTATCTATGGTAGCCGTGCTTCTAATGGTGTTGTGTTGATTACTACTAAAAAAGGTAAAACTGCTGGGCCTCCAACCTTTGGCTATAGCATGTATGCAGGCTTCCAGCAAGCTGCTAAAAAAATAGCCCTGATGGATGCCTATCAGTGGTCGAAATATACCTATGACGCTAAAAATAATGCTTACCTCGATGCCAAGCCTAATGCCAGTATCAATGATGATAATGCAACCAGGGCCAGCTCCAGTTTTCAGCTTCCCCCGGAAATTCTTCCCTACCTGGCCGGACAAAAAGGCCTGACTAATACCGATTGGCAGGATGCGCTGTTTAGAAATGCTCCCGTGCAAAATCATACACTGTCTGCTTCCGGTGGAAACGATAAATTTCAGTACTATATCTCCGGTAATTACCTCGACCAACGCGGTATTATCATCAATTCTGGATATAAAAGATACGGCGCAAGAGTGAACCTCACAGCTCAACTGTCCGAAAAACTCAAGGTAGGCATCAACCTAAATCCAACTGTCGATCATTATGACCTCGTGAATTCTGAAGGGCCCTGGACATTTGATGGTGTACTGAGCAATGCCCTGAAAGCATCTCCGGTGTATCCTGTATATAATGACGATGGTTCTCTTGCAACTAACAGACAGAATATCTGGAATTATGGTTACTCCGGTGGTGAAAACCCTGTTGCACTAGCTACCCAGATTTCAGATAAATTAGATCATATCAGAAACCTTGGTAGTGCTTATGCCGAGTATGAGATCATTAAAGGTCTTAAGTTTAAAACTTTCTTTGGTACTGATATCAATCATTTCAGCAGAAATTTCTTCAGACCATCAGTTTTGGGAACCTATAAACCGGTACAGCAAGGGGCTCCAACTATTCCTAAAGGCGCCGCTCAAAATGCGCTGTCTGTAAACTGGCTATGGGAGAATACTTTGAACTATTCTTTCCAGACTCATAAACATAAGTTCGATGTATTGGCCGGATACACTTCTCAGAAAAATGTAACTAAAGCCAATGAAACTTACGGAACAGGTTTTCCTAACGATGCCGTACATACTTTAAATGCTGCTACTGTAACCAGTGGTACTTCCAGTGAATCTCAATGGTCTTTACTTTCTTACCTGGCAAGAGTAAACTATAACTACAATGATAAATATTTCGTTGCTGCCAGTATAAGAAGTGATGGCTCTTCAAGATTTGGAGCCAATAACAAATGGGGCTATTTTCCTGCTGCTTCAGCAGGCTGGTTGATAAGTAATGAATCATTTTTCAAAGTACCGGTAATCTCTGAACTAAAGGCCAGAATCAGTTATGGTGCTTCTGGTAACTTCCAGATCGCCAATTACGCCTCCTACGATTTACTGTCATCCAATGGCTATATTTTAGGTCCGGGTACTGGTGTAGTCGTAAATGGAGCAGGATTGTCTCAACCTGCCAATCCGGATCTGACCTGGGAAAAAACCTTACAGTTCAATGCCGGTATTGATCTCGGCTTATTTGATAACAGAATTTATCTGAATGCCGATTATTACCGGGCAACTACTTCCGATCTGTTATTAAATGTACCGGTTCCTTTTAGCTCCGGATTCGCAAATGCACTCAGAAATATAGGCAAGGTCAGAAACAGTGGGGTAGAGTTTGGATTAAGTACACGAAACCTTACCCATAGCCTGATATGGAATACCACCTTTAATATTTCATCCAATAAGAATGAAGTATTACAGTTAGGTGCTAATAATGCTCCGATTATCTCAGATGGTGGAAATGGAACTATTAGCCAGTTATATATTACCAAGGTAGGTTCGCCTATCGGAAGTTATTATGGATATGTAAATGGTGGTGTATTTAAAGATCAGGCCGAAATTGATGCCTATCCACACTATGCCAGCACTAAACCGGGCGACAGACGGTTCCTGGATATCACTCCAGATAAGAAAATCGATGCCAATGACAGAACTATTATAGGTAGCTACTTCCCTAAATTTATCTGGGGGTTGACCAATGATTTTAAGTATAAAGGCTTCGATTTATCTATCGCTCTGCAGGCATCGAATGGTAACCAGATCATGAACCTACAAAGGCGCTTCTTATATAACAGTGAAGGAAATGCCAATCAGATGATAGAAGAACTTGGTTATTGGAAATCGGCATCTGATCCGGGAGATGGTAATTCTATGCGCCCAAACAGAGTGACAACGGGTAATAGTACGCAGCCTAGTTCTTTCTTCGTTGAAGATGGATCGTATGTTCGTTTACGTAACATTACCATCGGATATACCTTCGACAAAAAATTATTCAGCAATAAAGTACAAGGACTCAGAGTATACCTCGCTGGCCAGAATGTTGCCACCTGGACCCATTACACAGGATATAACCCGGAAGTAAATGCAAGACCGGATAGTCCGCTGACTCAGGGTGAGGATTACGGTACCTATCCATTACCAAGAACATTTATTGCAGGAATAAATCTTTCATTCTAGAAATAAGCGCCTTATGAAACAATATATATTATTTGCAGTTGGGTTGATCACTTTGGCGTCTTGCAGTAAGAGCTTTATTGATCTTAAACCAGTATCAAATCAAACTACCTCAACTTTCTTTAAAACGGCTAACGACTTCCAGCAAGGCGTAAATGCTATATATGATGGCTTGCAAAGCTCACAAACCTATGGTAAATCGAGCTACTACCTAATGGAAGTAAGGAGTGATAATACCGATATCTCAGACCGTGGCGCCTTAGCGGGTGTAGCTTCGCAAATCGACTGGTTCTCTGAAGTAACCACTAATCCTTTCCTTAGCGATGTATTTGCTGGTGAGTATGTAATTATCGCAAGAGCAAATGCGGTGTTAGGACAGATAGATGCTGCAGCAATTCCTGATTCTTCAAAGAAACAGTTTAAAGGAGAGGCCCTCTTTTTACGATCACTGGCTTTTTTCGATTTAGTTAGACTATATGGAAAAGTTCCATTGGTTATAAAAACCGAATCCACATCTGAATCCCTTAAGGATAAGAGAAATGAGGTTACTGAAGTATATGCACAAATCGAATCTGATTTAAAAGCAGCAGCAGGATTGCTTCCTGCAGTATATCCCAATTCGGCCGATTATGGCCGGGCAACTGCCGGAAGTGCAAACGGACTATTAGGCAAGGTATATGTTACAGAAAAGAAATGGGCTGAAGCAACCGGTGTATTAAAAAACGTTACCGGTTATACGCTACTCACAGACTATGCAAGTCTGTTTACCGCTTCAAATGCAATCAATAGTGAAATATTATTTTCTGTAAGATTCAGAAAGGGGCTCACACCTTCTGAAGGAAATAGCTATTTCTCTGATATGATGCCTTTTTCTTTCTATGTAAATGGGGCGGCGTATGGTGGCTCCAATAACAACAGACCCACCCACGATATTGCTGCAGCGTATGAAAAAGGTGATCTGCGTTTCAACGCTTCATTAGATACCGTGTATGCTACGAGTGCTTCAACCACACAGAAAGGGAACTACGTAAAGAAGTTTTCCGATTTGCCTGGAGCAACAAATGATGGGGGTAACAGTTTCCCAATCCTTAGGTATGCCGATGTACTGCTATTGCAGGCAGAAGCTCTGAATGAGCAAGGATATAGTACGGCTAACGGCCCGGGTACTGCCTTTTATTATCTCAACCTGGTGCGCAAAAGAGCCGGATTAATTGATAAGACATCCACCGATTTACCAGATCAGGGAGCATTCAGAGACGCTATTTTTGCTGAACGCCGAATTGAACTGGCATTTGAGAATAACAGGTGGTTCGATTTAATCCGCTACAGTAAAGGAGTAGCAATAATGCAGGCGCATTTGTTGAAGGAATATAATATGACATCACCGGTATTATCGGCATCACGATTATTATTTCCAATCCCACAGCGGGAAATAGATATCCATAACGATCCGGTAAATTTTCCGCAGAATCCATAATTAGAGAAGCATGAGAAAAAGCTTATTGGTGCTGCTGGGAGCGTGTTTAACGCTCCCGGCCCGGGCACAGCATGTCGTTGATTCCGTATGGATAAAGGAGAATTATATAAAAACGGAACAACGTATAGCCATGAGAGATGGGGCGAAATTATTTACAAGCATTTATAGCCCAAAGGATACAACCCACCCTCATCCGGTTTTACTGACTCGTACTCCTTATTCCGCTGGCCCGTATGGGAAAGACTTTTCTCCAAATCTCTGGAATACATACTGGAAAGAGTATACGAAACTTGGTTATATTTTGGTTATTCAGGATGTCAGGGGTAAGTGGATGAGCGAGGGGAGCTTTGAGGATGTCAGGCCTTATTTACCTGCTAAATCAGGTACAACTATAGATGAAGCCAGCGATACCTATGATACAATAGATTGGCTGGTAAACCATGTAGCAGGTAACAACGGGAAGGTAGGGGTATTTGGGATTTCCTATCCGGGCTTTTATACTACCATGGCGGCCTTAAGTCAGCATCCTGCTTTAAAGGCTGTGAGTCCGCAGGCGCCTGTTACAGATTGGTGGATGGGCGACGACTTCCATCATAATGGTGCTTTTATGTTGATGGATTGTTTTAGTTTTTATACCAAGGGATTTGGTTATCCGCATCCTCATCCGATTTCCGTTGCACCTGTTCAGGCATTGAAACTGCCATCCTGTGATAATTACCAAACGTTTCTGAATATTGGTACTATCCCGAATTTTACTAAACTCACAGGCGATAGTCTGGCTTTCTGGAAAAAGATTATCGCACATCCCAATTACGATGATTTTTGGAAGGAGCGTAATCCCCGCAGACATATGGCAAATCTTAAACCAGCGGTGTTGGTGGTAGGTGGGTTATTTGATGCGGAAGATTGCTTTGGTGCCTGGAATTTATATAAAGCAATTGAAGAGAATAATGCTGTGGGTTTCTATAATAAGCTTGTAATTGGCCCTTGGTATCATGGGCAGTGGGCATCTAATGATGGAACTCACCTGGGCAATATTCAATTTGGTTCCAATACTGCAGAATGGTATCAGCAGCATATTGAAATTCCATTTTTCAATTATCATCTATTGGGAGATGGAAATGTTAATGATCTTCCTGAGGCAACTATATTTGTTACAGGACAGAATGAGTGGAGGAAGTTTGATAAATGGCCACCGGAGGTAGTTTCGCAGCCTTATTATCTACAAAAAAATGGCAAGCTGGGTAAAGAGAAATCTGTTGGAAGTAGTAGTTATGTCAGTGATCCTGCGCATCCGGTGCCTTATACAGAGGATGTACATTATTTCAGGACCAGGGATTATATGACGGATGATCAGCGGTTTGCATCCAGGCGGCCAGACGTACTTTCTTTTCAGACCGAGGTTTTAACAGAGGATGTGACGATTGCAGGAGCGGTTACAGCCGATTTGCGTGTAAGCATTACCGGTACTGACGCCGATTTTATAGTAAAGCTGATAGACGTTTTTCCTGATACTTTCAGGTATCCAAATACTCCGCCTCCAAATAAAACCAGAGATGCCGGAGGGCCTTATCCATTGGGCGGTTACCAGATGTTGGTGAGGGGAGAGGTATTCAGGGGAAGATACAGGCATAGTTTTGAAAAGCCTGAAGCGTTTATACCTGGCCGTAGTGAGGAGGTGACTTTTAAACTTCCTGATCTGGCACATACTTTTAAAAAAGGACATAAGATAATGGTGCAAATCCAGAGTAGCTGGTTCCCGTTGGTAGATCGGAATCCTCAACAGTTTATAGATATTTACCATGCGAAGGCTGAGGATTTTATTTCTCAAACTATTCATATTCATCACGATGTAAAAAAATCTTCTGTAATTATTTTGCCAATACTAAAGTGAAGAACTATTGTCATATTTTCGTATCTTCAAAAGAGCAAATCATATTTTATGGAACCAAATGGAGGGCTACGCCTCATACTCTTCTTGTTTGTATATGTAGCAGCGATTTTTGGATTTATATTGGTGATGAAAAGGAAATACAAAGACCGAACTTTTAAAATTACCTGGCAATCCAATGCAATAAAATTTGATTTAAGAGTGCTGGCTGGAGCTATTGCCATCATTAGCATTATAGTCATGAAAGCAGTATTGCTAATGTTAGACCTTCTGGTAAGTAATTGAATTTATTTTATTACTTCTCATTGTTTGTACTATTAAACCGGAGAATTATGGCTGAAGATATTGCTGCACCATTTATCCCCGCACAATATATCGGAGAATCTACAACTACTACCGAAAAGAGCGAGCTTATCCACGAAGCTGCAGCAACAGCTTTTTTTAAGAAGGCGATCGATAAGTTGCTTGCAGTGAATAATTGGGCAAAGCTGAGTGGTGGCGGCTTATCTGCAGATTTTCATTTAACGGATTTGGCTGGTCGCCCTGTTGATGGGGTTGCAGATACCGGTTTATTTATTAAGATAGATATTCCTGGTCCGGGTACTGCAGCCGGTAAAGGATTCGATTGGGTGAAAATTGAACAAAAAGAGCATGTAATATTAAATCAACACCAGGAAATTTTTTTTATGCGAGCCAGGCCAAGCGAGCATCCAATTCAGAAGAGCGCCGGGATTGCGCATTTCCTCAAGAAAGAAGCAAGCAGCTCTTTCGTGCTAACCAGAGATGGAGCCACAATTACTGCAACTGTGTACGGTAGAAATGAAGTTCCAAATATCGCAACTCCCAATCTTACAGATAAGATCAGAAATGCAGTTGTTGGATCCTCAGGAGCTATTGGAATTTCCAAAATTCAGTGGAAAGCATTAGTCACTGGACTTTTGGCCCATTAAAGATTTATTTTTTTCCGCTCTGTCATAAAAACTGGATATTTTCAACTGTTCTTCTACTTCTTCAATGGCCTTCATCAGGTTATTTTTAGTATCCAATATCTCAATTTGTGTTTTTCTGAGCAGATCCCATATTGGTTTTATAGCAGCAACCAACTCTTTACCTTTTTCCGTTAAAGAAATTAGTCGTTTCCTTTCGTCTGATTTGTCTTTTTTGGAGTGAATTATTTTTAATTTCTCCAGTTCTTTTAACAGACTGATGGTGGAAGGATGTGTATAGCCGATTTCGTTGGCTATTTCCACTACACTCAATTGGGATTTAATATCCAGTGTATAAACTACAGGAAACCATTTAGGCTCGAAATCATGGCCAAATGATTTATAGATCAGTTGGCCATCTTTTCTGAAAGTATCACTAAGTCGCTGTAGTCTCGTTGCAATAGCGAGAATACCGGATTCGTCAATAACATTACTCATAATTACATGGGTTGAAGATGCAAATGATAAAATACATTGTCAGCCTGCATCAATGGAAAATAAGAGGGTAGAGAAGCCTTAGGAACTTCATTAAACTGATTCTTTTCATAAAACCTTCTGGCAGCTGCCAGTTTATCCACCGTGCCTAAATAGATATCCTCAATGCCATGTTCACGGCTGTGATTGATCAGCCCCTCCAACAATTGCTGAGCTATACCAAATTCCTTTCCTCTATATTCTTTTTTAACAAACATCTTTCTGATTACTCCGGCATGGTGACCAATGTTTATTAAAGCAATTGTGCCCACTAATTCTTCTCCGTCAAAAGCCCCCCAGAATCCTCCACCACTGCCGTGATAAAAATTATCTATGTCCTTCAGATCAGGCTGATCTTCCAGGGTAACGGGTACATTGAATTCGATTTGTTGAATTGGCAAAATAAGGTCTATAGCTGCCTGAGAATGCATGTTGCCTATCATGCTGTAAAAAAGTTCTTTCATCCCTGTCTTGAATTTATGTATAAAACTACGTAGTTAACTACATAAAATCAAATTTTTTATTTTTATGATTGTTAATTGATAATTAAGTATTGATTTACAGTAGTTTAGCGGCAGCGTCTTCCCAGTTCATAATTCGTTCATAACCTGTAACATGCACGTTGTGGTGACCATGATATAAATATGGTTTGCCTTTGAAATTGCTAAAATTTCTCTCCAGGTCATCAATCATAATATCGGCCTGGACAATCGACTTATCGCCGCATAAACAATACTGTCTCCAGTTTAAAAATGGAAAATTGTCCTGTAACCAGTCGAACTTGTCTTTAAGGGAAGTTGGAAATTCCATGGCGGCAGAAACAATGTATACTTTATACTTCTTGTTAAGTTCTTTTAGTACCTCCTGGGCATTGGGGAAAATTTCAAGGTCGCGGAAGAAGCCTGGTGTATTTAAATACTCTTTTATTTTGCCTTTATTTTCCGGTGGTATAATGTCGGAAAGAGTTTTGCCATGTAATTCCTCTGTAGTAAATGTTTTACCAAAATCTCTGAAATACCATTCTCTTGCTTTCTTAATAGGATCGGCAATGGTTTCGTCCATATCAATTGCGATAGATAACATCTTTTTTTACTTGCTAAGTTGCGAAGATTTTTGGAAGAGACAAAGAGGAGAGAACAATAGGGATTGATTAAATAGTAAAAATTTATCTGAAATAAACCACAATTGGGTTATCACTTCGGATAGTTGACAAATTTCAATCTCTGTACGCTGGGAAAGGCAAACATAATTTGAATAAGTTAAGGGAAATTGTATTCGTAAAATATTGACTTCAATTTGAAGGATTAGCTTCTTTTACTGTAGGCAGGGGCGCGCCCAATGCTATTAAGTTAAGTGGAAGGATGTTGATTGAATATTGACTTCAATTTAAATGACTGGTTTCCTGTACCGTAGACTGGGCAGGGGTAAACCCTGCCCCTACAGGGTTTCATCGAAACTAAATTTTCATCTGGTAGATATATTTCATGTTAAATGTCGATCTACTAATTTCAATTCTGTAAAGGAACAATTCTACAATATAGAAACTGTAATTCGTTGAAACCCTGTAGGGGCAGGGCTTGCCCCTGCCCAGTCTACGGTACAGGAAATTCATCAATTACTTAAAGATAATTAAACCGGGGCCTATTTCCCTTAACTTAATAGCATTGGGCTTGCCCCCGCCCAGCCTACGGTAAGGGAAATTTACCAATCACATAAAGCCAATAAAATCGAGGTGCCTTCCTCTTAACTTTATAGTATTAAGGTAAGCCCCCCAGCAGGATTTCTTCTATCTAGTAGATTTATTACTTTACTGACTTTACTTTACTATGAAATCTTTTGATGAAATCCTGTAGGGGCGGGGCTTGCCCCAATGCTATTAAGTTAAGTGGAAGG
>NZ_QPMM01000015.1 GCF_003419895.1 Chitinophaga silvatica
ATATATTACTATCTTTGAAAACAGATGTCGAATTTGATCAGTTGATTATCTGTTTACACAATTTATTTTATAGTCTCATAAAAGTATTGAAAGGAGGAATGTTTCTGTTGTGAAGCATTCCTCCTTTTAGTTAATGCTATTTCAGTTTGCGGATCAAATCTTCCGACATGTCTTCTGAATAAACTCCAAATCCATACATCAAAACTCCTTTTTCTCCGTTTATAGTTTCAATACCATATACAACTGCTTCATCTCCCGGATCAGTCTCTCCTTCAAATCTGTAGGTTTCCTTTACTTCAAAATCTTCTGGCCGGACTTTGGTGTTATTTTTTGATTGTATTGAATCGAAGAGCAGGTTAAAGTCTTCAGTATATCCCCGTTTCCGAAGGTCATTTATTGCTTCTGTAACTGTCTCGTAAACTTTCATATGGAGAAGTGTTTGTTTTACTAAGATAATAAAATGCGTAATTCTTTTGAGGAGCTTCCTGTTCAATTTCTCTTAATGATAACCAACCAGTAATGCTCTTTTTGTTACGAATATTTATGACCATAGATTATCCTCTGTTAATAAAGATTCACCTCCGTTTTTTAAGAGTTGTTTTTTCTCATAGTAGTTGGGCTTTAAGTGAAGATAAGTTACAAAAAAAAGGTGCCTCTACGAAGTAGAGACACCTTTTTGCGTTATAAAATAGATCCGATTATCTGATTACGGTTACTTCTCCTTTCAGTACATTGGTTGGTCCACCTGGTACTTTCTTGTAAGTCAGCCACCATACATAAGCGCCAACGTCTACCGGAGTTCCCTTGTATTTACCATCCCATCCTTTCTTATTATCGGAAGTGATGAAGATCATTTCACCCCAACGGTTGAAGATGCGTAATTCGTAGTCGTACATCTGGCCTCTAACCACTGGTCTGAATACATCGTTGCGTCCATCGCCATTTGGAGAGAAGGCATTAGGTACTACTGGTTTAGGTTCACATTCTATAAAGGCAACTGTGATGGCATCGGTAGCAGAACCACAATCGTTGAACACTGTTACGGTGTAAGTACCGCCATTAGTTACAGTGAGGCTAGGAGAGGTTGATCCATTATCCCAGCGTACTGCACTAATTCCGCCACCTTCAGCGCGTAAGAGCAGTGTTTCACCTTTACAAAGCGTAGTATCATTTCCTAAATTGATCTTCGGCAATCCGGTTACATTTACATTTATACTATCCATGTAAACACGCTGACAATATTTATCCATAACTGCCAGTTTGTATTTACCTGGAGTAGTGATGGTTTTGATCGGATTAGGATCTCCATCATTCCAGAGATAGGATAAGGCATCCGGATTAGTAGCATCTATAGTTACGCTACCGCCAGGGCAGATATTTCTATCCGGACCTAAATCTAGTGCCAGTATCGGTTTCATACGAACATTTACGGTGTCTCTAACCACACAATTATCTCTGCTTACTGCAACCCAATAGTTTCCTGGTTTATTTACCACAATTGAATTGCTGTTTTCGCCGGTCTGCCACTGAATACGGCCTCCATTTGAATTAACTGTCAGCATGATAGATTGATCAGGACAAATTGAAGTATCACGGCTTAAGCTGATATCTGGTGGTGGATTCACACTCACTTTCACAGTATCGATAGTGATACATCCGGCTTTCATTACCTTAACCCAGAACTCTTCCTGTGTTCCAACCAGAATTGATGATGCTGTAGAACCTGTGCTCCAGAGATAAGAAGCTCCATTTACATAGGCATCCAGCTTAACGGTCTGGCCACGGCAAATTGTTGTATCAGGGATAGTTACCAACGGAGTAGGAATCAATCCAACATGAATGGTGTCGGTAGTTTCACATTGTCCGTTGCTTACATTTACCCAGTAAGTTCCTGCTTTATTGATCTTGATACGCTGAGTAGTTTCACCGGTAGACCATTTGATGCTGTATGCAAAGTTTGCAGCACCTGCATCAAGTACCAGGCTATTGCCACCGCAGATAGTAGTATCTCTACCCAGGTTTACTTCTGGTTTTGGTATGTAAGTCAGGTTATAGGTTACAGTATCTGAAGAGCAACCAGTTCTGCCATCGGTAATAATGAAGGAAGCAGAAGTAGCACCATTCAAATTGAACACATTATTGCTTTGAGTGATTGGTAAACCGCTCACCACATTGGAAGGAGTTACGCTAACCAGTGTGAAGGTTGGCATATAAACATTACCAATTCTGCGTAGCGCAATTCTACCATTGTCAGAGCAATTAGAAGGTAAGGTTGCTTCCAGTTGTGGTTTTTCACAAGGTTTAACAACTACTCGTTGAATTACCTCATTGGCCTTATTACCGCATGCATCCGTGATATTCCATCTTCTGATTATAGTGTATCCTTTACAGATATCCGCTACATAAGGATCTTCTGTGTAGATGGCACGTTTAGGGAACGATGCATCACAATTATCAGTTGCAGTAAGTACCGGTGGTGTTGGTACTTTATCCTGACAATAGAGTTCTATATCAGCAGGAGCGGCCATGATTACCGGACGGGTAGTATCTTTTACAGTTACTATCTGAGTCATAGTGGTAGTGTTACCACAGGCATCTTTGGCAATCCATGTGCGGATGATACGGTAATTGCTGGCACAGGCACCTGGAATCGGTTCTGTAGTGATTCTGCGGCTTAAAGTTAAGCCGTTACCTATGCTGCTGCAATTATCAGTTACCTGAATATCAGTAGCCGGAGGCGGAATGTTATCACAACTTACTGTAGTATCTGCAGGAGGTTTCACTGTAAATACTGGTTTAGTAGTGTCCTGAACTGTAATCACCTGCTTCATACTTGATATATTACCACAGTCGTCAGTTACAGTCCATGTGCGGATTTCCTGATAGTTACCGGCACAGTTGCCAGGAGTTTTAATTGTTTGTGATTTAGTAATCACCTGAACATTGGCAGAACAGTTGTCAGTAGCTGTAATTGCAGGCCATGCCGGAACTTTATCACAATCTACTACTGTGTCTTTAGGAGCAGGCATGCTAAATACTGGTTTCGTTGTATCCTGAACGGTTACACGTTGTAAGTATGTAGCCTGGTTATTACAATCATCTGAAGCAATCCAAGTTCTGGTGAATTTGTAACCGTTAGCACAACCTGGAGTTGGAGTTTTAGGTCCATCCTGGAAGGTGATTTTAATGTTTACAGTAGGTGTACAGTTATCAGTTGCTGTAATAGCTGCCTTGTCAAGTCCTGCTATCTTATCACAATCAATAGTTGTGTCGGCTGCAGGTTTTACAACGAATACCGGAGCTGTTCTGTCTACTACTGTTACATTTTGTCTGATTGTGGTAGTGTTACCACAACCATCTGCTGCTACCCATGTTCTGGTGAAGGTGTATCCATTTACACAACCAGGTGTAGGTATTTTAGGCGACTCAGAATAAGTAACCTTAATCTGATCAGCAGGTGTACAGTTGTCAGAAACCTGGTACTTAACATCAGCAGGAGTTGGTACTCTATCACAATCTACCGTTGTATCGGCGGCTGGTTTCAGTGTGAATACCGGAGCTGTTCTGTCTACAACCGTTACTCGTTGTGTCATGGTAGTGCTGTTTCCACAACCATCGTACGCAATCCATGTTCTGGTGAAAGTATAGGCATTGGCACAACCCGGAGTTGGTAGCTTGGCTGATTCACTGTAATCTACTTTGATATCCGGAGTAGGAGTACAATTATCTGTTACTGAGTATCCGATATCATTCTTCGTTGGTACTTTATCGCAATCTACAGTTGTATCGGCAGCAGGTTTCCAGGTGAATACCGGTGCTGTTCTGTCAACTACAGTTACATTTTGTTTAATCACCGTGCTGTTACCACAACCATCATATGCTGTCCATGTTCTGGTGAAGGTATAGGCATTGTTACAACCCGGAGTTGGTATTTTAGGTGATTCGCTGTAATCCACTTTAATATTCTGAGAAGGAGTACAGTTATCAGTTACACTATAATGTATATCATCCTTAGAAGGAACCTTATCACAATCTACCGTTGTATCGGCAGCTGGTTTCCAGGTAAATACCGGAGCAGTTCTGTCTATCACCGTTACATTTTGAGTGATTGTAGCGTCGTTACCACAGCCATCAGTAGCAACCCATGTTCTTACAAAGGTGTAAGCATTATTACAACCCGGAGTTTGGAATTTAGGAGATTCGCTATAAGTAACTTTAATGTTGGCAGATGGAGTACAATTATCCGTAACTGTATATTTCAGGGTAGATGGATCCGGTACTTTATCGCAATCTACTGTTGTATCAGCAGCTGGCTTGAAAGTAAATACCGGAGCTGTTCTGTCTACCACGGTTACATTTTGTTTGATAGTAGTACTGTTACCGCAACCATCACTGGCAACCCATGTTCTTACAAAAGTGTAAGCATTGGTACAACCGGCAGTAGGTACTTTAGGCGACTCACTGTAAATCACTTTAATGTTACCGGTAGGAGTACAGTTATCAGTTACTGCAAATTTCACATCTGAAGGAGCCGGCACCTTATCGCAATCTACTGTTGTATCAGCGGCTGGTTTCAGCGTGAATTCCGGAGCTGTTCTGTCAACTACTGTTACATTTTGTTTGATAGTAGTACTGTTACCACAACCATCGGTAGCTACCCATGTTCTCACGAATGTGTAAGAGTTCGCACAAGCAGCATTTTGAACTTTCGGCGACTCACTATAAGTCACTTTAATGTTAGCGGTTGGAGTACAATTGTCAGTAACTGTATATTTCACATCGGCAGGAGCAGGCACCTTATCACAATCCACTGTCGTATCTGCCGCTGGTTTCAGTGTAAATACCGGAGCTGTTCTGTCTACTACGGTTACGTTTTGCTTCATGGTAGCAGTATTACCACAACCATCACTTGCAACCCAGATACGGGTGAAAGTATAAGCATTGGCACAACCCGGAGTAGGTACTTTAGGTGTTTCACTGTAATCTACTTTGATCTTATCAGAAGGAGTACAGTTGTCTGTTACAGAGTAGGTAATATCCTCTTTCGCTGGTACTTTATCACAATCAACAGTTGTATCTGCCTGTGGTTTCCAGGTAAACACCGGAGCTGTTCTGTCTACTACTGTTACATTTTGTTTAATGGTAGTTTGATTACCGCATCCATCTTCCGCAACCCAAATTCTGGTGAAAGTATAAGCATTTGCACAACCAGCGGTAGGCATTTTGCTGGTTTCACTATAAGTAACCTTAATATCGGCAGATGGAGTACAATTATCAGTTACAGTGTATTTCAGCGTAGATGGATCTGGTACTTTATCACAATCAACAGTTGTATCAGCTGCTGGTTTGGAGGTGAATACCGGAGCAGTTCTATCTACTACATTCACTTTCTGACTGGTAGATGTTGAATTACCGCAACCATCCGTAGCTGTCCATGTACGGGTGAAGCTATAAGCATTTGCACAACCCGGTGTTGGCACTGTCTGACTATCTGTAATTTTTACAATAATGCTACTAACAGGAGAGCAGTTGTCTGTTACAGCATATTTTACATCTCCAGGTTTAGGTACTGCGCTACATTCAACTGTTGTATCGGCCGCTGGTTTCCATGTAAATACCGGAGCTGTTCTGTCTACCACTGTCACATTTTGCTTGATAGTGGTGCTGTTACCACAACCATCTGATGCAACCCATGTACGGGTAAATGTATAACCGTTAGCACAACCCGGAGTAGGTACTTTAGGAGATTCACTGTATATCACCTTAATGTTATTAGCAGGGGTACAGTTATCTGTAACCTGGTATTTAACATCACTTGCCGCCGGAACCTTGTCACAGTCTACAGTTGTATCAGCAGCTGGTTTAAGAGTAAACACCGGAGCAGTTCTGTCTACAACGGTAACTTTCTGACTGGTGCTGCTGCTATTACCGCATTCGTCGGTAGCTGTCCATGTACGGATGAATATATAGGCGTTTGCACAATTTGGATCAAAAGTTTTATTACCGTCGGTAATTACAACTTTGATTTTGCTTAACGGACTACAATTATCCGAAACTGAATAAGGAACGTCTGCCGGTTTTGGTACTGCATTACATTCTACTGTAGTGTCGGCGGCTGGCTTCCAGGTAAATACTGGTGCTGTTCTGTCTACTACAGTAACGTTTTGAGTGATAGATGTTTTGTTACCACAAGCATCCATTGCTAACCAGGTACGGGTAAAGGTGTAGTTATTATCACAGGTACCGGTTTGGATTCTTGGTGTTTCACTATACACAACTTTGATGTCTGATGCCGGAGTACAATTATCTGTAACGGTATACTTAACATCTTCAGGTTTCGGTACTTTATCACAATCTACGGTCGTATCAGCCGCTGGTTTGAATGTAAATACCGGAGCTGTTCTGTCTACAACTGTAACTTTCTGACTGGTTGAAGCTGAGTTACCACAACCATCAGTAGCGGTCCATGTACGGGTAAAGGTATAACCATTAGCACAGCCAGGTGTTGGAACAGATGGGCCATCGGTAATAACTACCTTAATATCAGTAGCTGGAGAACAGTTGTCTGTTACCGCAAACTTCACATCATTCTTGTTTGGAACCTTATCACAATCCACTGTCGTATCAGCCGCTGGTTTGAATGTAAACACAGGAGCTGTATTATCTATTACGGTGACTTTCTGACTGGTGCTGCTGCTATTGCCGCAATCATCTGTCGCTGTCCAGGTACGAGTGAAGGTATAACCATTTGTACAACCCGGAGTAGCGGTATGAGGACCATCAACAATAACTACTTTAATATTACCTACTGGAGAACAGTTATCAGTAACAGCGTACTTAACATCTGTTTTAGCCGGAACCTTATCGCAACTTACTGTTGTGTCAGCAGCAGGTTTCCATGTAAATACCGGAGCAGTTCTGTCTACTACAGTAACTTTCTGACTGGTAGAGGTTGAGTTACCACAACCATCAGTAGCGGTCCATGTACGGGTAAAGGTATAACCATTGGCACAACCTGGTGTAGGTGTAGATGCACCATCAGTAATAACTACCTTAATATCACTAACCGGAGAGCAGTTGTCAGTTACTGCAAATTTCACATCATTTTTGTTTGGAACCTTATCACAATCTACCGTTGTATCAGCGGCAGGTTTCCATGTAAATACCGGTGCGGTATTATCGATCACGGTGACTTTCTGACTGGTAGAAGCTGAATTACCACAACCGTCAGTAGCGGTCCATGTACGGGTGAAGGTATAGCCATTGCTACAACCTGGAGTAGGGGTAGATGTACCATCTGTAATCACTACTTTAATATCACTAGCCGGAGAACAGTTGTCTGTTACTGCAAATTTCACATCCCCTTTCGCAGGTACTTTATCACAACTTACAGTGGTATCAGCCGCTGGTTTCCAGGTGAATACCGGAGCAGTGTTATCGATCACGGTGACTTTCTGACTGGTCGAAGCTGAATTACCGCAACCATCAGTAGCGGTCCATGTACGGGTGAAGGTATAACCATTGGTACATCCAGGAGTAGGAGTAGAAGGACCGTCAGTAACAACGACCTTAATATCACTGGCCGGAGAACAGTTGTCTGTTACTGCAAACTTCACATCCCCTTTCGCAGGTACTTTATCACAACTTACAGTTGTATCAGCCGCTGGCTTCCAGGTAAATACCGGTGCAGTATTATCAATTACTGTTACCTTCTGGCTGGTAGAAGCTGAATTACCGCAACCATCAGTAGCTGTCCATGTACGGGTGAAGGTATAACCATTGGTACAACCTGGGGTAGCTACAGGATTACTGTCAGTAATCGTTACTTTAATATCACTGGCCGGAGAACAGTTGTCTGTTACCGCAAATTTCACATCAGTTTTCGCAGGTACTTTATCACAGCTCACAGTTGTATCAGCCGCTGGTTTCCAGGTGAATACCGGTGCGGTGTTATCGATCACGGTTACTTTCTGGCTGGTAGAAGTAGAGTTACCACAACCATCGGTAGCGGTCCATGTACGAGTGAAGGTATAACCATTGGTACAACCTGGAGTTGGTGTTGATGCACCATCAGTAATCACTACTTTAATATCACTGGCTGGAGAACAGTTGTCTGTTACTGCATATTTCACATCGGTTTTCGCAGGTACTTTATCACAACTTACAGTCGTATCAGCCGCTGGCTTCCATGTAAATACCGGTGCAGTGTTATCGATCACGGTGACTTTCTGACTGGTAGAGGTAGAATTACCACAACCATCAGTAGCGGTCCATGTACGGGTGAAGGTATAACCATTGCTACAACCTGGAGTTGGTGTTGATGTACCATCAGTAATCACCACTTTAATATCACTGGTTGGAGAACAGTTGTCTGTTACTGCATATTTCACATCCCCTTTAGCCGGAACTTTATCACAGCTCACAGTGGTATCAGCCGCTGGTTTCCAGGTGAATACCGGAGCAGTGTTATCAATTACTGTAACTTTCTGAGTAGTGGTAGCAGAGTTACCACATCCGTCAGTAGCGGTCCATGTACGGGTGAAGGTATAACCATTAGCACAACCCGGAGTAGCTACCGGATTACTATCAGTAATTACTATTTTAATATCACTGGCCGGAGAACAGTTGTCTGTTACTGCAAATTTCACATCATTCTGATTCGGCACCTTTTCACAACTTACAGTTGTATCAGCCGCTGGTTTCCAGGTAAATACCGGTGCAGAGTTATCGATCACCGTTACTTTCTGAGAAGTAGAAGCAGCGTTACCGCAACCGTCGGTAGCGGTCCATGTACGGGTGAAGGTATAACCATTGCTACAACCCGGAGTAGGTGTTTTTGCACCATCTGTAATCACTACTTTAATATCCGCAGCTGGTGAACAGTTGTCTGTAACAGCATACTTTACATCTGCCTGAGCAGGTACTTTATCACAGCTTACAGTTGTGTCAGCCGCCGGCTTCCAGGTGAATACCGGAGCTTTATCATCAATCACTGTTACTTTCTGAGAAGTAGAAGCAGAGTTACCACATCCGTCGGTAGCGGTCCATGTACGGGTGAAAGTATAACCATTGGTACAACCCGGAGTAGGTGTTTTTGCACCATCAGTAATCACCACTTTAATATCCGCAGCCGGTGAACAGTTGTCTGTAACAGCATACTTTACATCTGCCTGAGCAGGTACTTTATCACAACTTACAGTTGTGTCAGCTGCCGGCTTCCATGTGAATACCGGAGCAGCATTATCGATCACTGTTACATTCTGAGAAGTAGAAGCAGAGTTACCGCAACCGTCCGTAGCGGTCCATGTACGGGTGAAAGTATAACCATTGGTACAACCCGGAGTAGGTGTTTTTGTACCGTCTGTAATCACCACTTTAATATCCGCAGCCGGTGAACAGTTGTCTGTAACAGCATACTTCACATCTGCCTGAGCAGGTACTTTATCACAGCTTACAGTTGTATCAGCCGCCGGCTTCCATGTGAATACCGGAGCTTTATCATCAATTACAGTTACTTTCTGGCTGGTAGAAGCAGAATTACCACAACCATCCGTAGCGGTCCATGTACGGGTGAAAGTATAACCATTGGTACAACCCGGAGTAGGTGTTTTCGAACCATCAGTAATCACCACTTTAATATCCGCAGCCGGTGAACAGTTGTCTGTAACAGCATACTTCACATCTGCCTGTGCAGGTACTTTATCACAGCTTACAGTTGTGTCAGCTGCCGGTTTCCATGTGAATACCGGAGCTTTATCATCAATCACTGTAACTTTCTGACTGGTAGAGGCAGAATTACCACAACCATCCGTAGCGGTCCATGTACGGGTGAAAGTATAACCATTGGTACAACCCGGAGTAGGGGTTTTTGTACCATCTGTAATCACCACTTTAATATCCGCAGCCGGTGAACAGTTGTCTGTAACAGCATACTTTACATCTGCCTGAGCAGGTACTTTATCACAACTTACCGTTGTGTCAGCCGCTGGTTTCCATGTAAATACCGGAGCAGTATTATCGATCACGGTTACTTTCTGACTGGTAGAGGCTGAATTACCACAACCATCAGTTGCAGTCCATGTACGGGTGAAAGTATAACCATTGGTACAACCCGGAGTAGGGTTTTTTGTACCATCTGTAATCACCACTTTAATATCCGTAGCTGGCGAACAGTTGTCTGTAACAGCATATTTCACATCTGCCTGAGCTGGCACTTTATCACAACTTACGGTTGTATCAGCCGCTGGTTTCCATGTGAATACCGGTGCTGTATTATCGATCACTGTTACTTTCTGGCTGGTAGAAGCAGAGTTGCCACAACCATCAGTAGCGGTCCATGTACGGGTGAAAGTATAACCGTTGCTACATCCAGGAGTAGGAGTAGATGGTCCGTCAGTAATCACCACTTTAATATCAGCCGCTGGAGAACAATTATCAGTTACTGAATATTTAACAGCTGCCTGAGCAGGCACTTTATCACAACTTACAGTTGTATCAGCTGCTGGCTTCCAGGTGAATACCGGAGCAGCATTATCGATCACGGTTACTTTCTGGCTGGTAGAAGCAGAGTTGCCGCAACCATCAGTAGCGGTCCATGTACGGGTGAAAGTATAACCGTTGCTACAACCAGGAGTAGGTGTAGATGTTCCATCTGTAATCACTACTTTAATATCGCTGGCCGGAGAACAGTTGTCTGTTACAGCATACTTCACATCACCTTTCGCAGGTACTTTATCACAAGTGACAGTCGTATCGGCTGCTGGCTTCCATGTGAATACCGGAGCAGTTCTGTCAACCACTGTAACATTCTGACTGGTGTTTGCAGTATTACCGCAGGCATCAGTAGCGATCCATGTACGGGTAAATGTATAGCCGTTTGGACAGTTCGCTGTTGGAGTAGGAGCTCCGTCAATAATCTTTATAGTGATTTTATCACGAGGAGAACAGTTGTCTTTAACCTCAAATGGTACATCAGTAGTTTTAGGCACAGCACTACATTCTACAGTCGTATCGGCTGCTGGTTTCCATGTAAATACCGGAGCAGTTTTATCTACAACTGTGTAATGTTGACTGGTAGTGCTGCTATTACCACATGCATCAGTTGCAGTCCATGTACGGGTGAAAGTATAACCATTAGGGCAGGTAGGAGAAACTGTGGATGCTCCGTCATTTATCACTACTGTAATGGCACCTGACGGAGAACAGTTGTCTGTTACCGTATAAGGAACATCAGTTTTGGCTGGTACTTTATCACATTCTACAGTGGTATCGGCCGCTGGTTTCCAGGTAAACACCGGAGCAGTTCTATCTACTACAGTGATATTCTGACTGATAGTAGTTGAATTGCCGCAACCATCTGAAGCGGTCCATGTACGGGTGAAGGTATAACCATTCGCACAACCCGGAGTAGGAGTATGTGGGCCATCAACTTCATTGATGGTAATACTACCGGTTGTTGTACAATTATCAGTTACTGCCACCTTCACATCACCTTTCTTAGGTACAGCACTACATTCTACAGTAGTATCCTTAGCTGGTTTCCAGGTGAACACCGGAGCTGTTCTGTCTACTACTGTTACATTTTGTGAGATAGTTGCACTGTTACCGCAAGCATCTTTAGCTACCCATGTACGGGTGAATGTATAAGCATTAGCGCAACCTGCAGTTGGCACTTTTGGTGTTTCGCTGTAGGTAACTTTAATATCACTTTCCGGAGTACAGTTATCGGTTACTCTGTATTTAACATCAGCTTGAGTAGGTACTTTATCACAATCTACTGTTGTATCGGCAGCTGGTATCAATACAAATACCGGTTTGGTATTATCTACCACCGTTACAACCTGAGTTATAATATCAGAGTTACCGCATTCGTCAGTAGCTTTCCAGGTACGTGTGAAAGTATAACCATTAGGGCATCCTGGAGTATATGACTTAGTCGATTCTGAATAATCTATTATGATTTTGTCCTTAGGCGAACAATTGTCTGTAGCTTCTACATTAATGGTACTCTGATCAGGAACGGCATCACAATTTACGGTTACTGCTGCAGGAGGTTTAACCGTAAATACCGGTTTGGTATTATCTACCACTGTTACAACCTGAGATACAGTTTCAAAATTGCCACACTCGTCTGTTGCTGTCCAGGTACGGGTAAAGGTATAACCATTCGCACAACCTGGTGTTGGTGTTTTAGTAGATTCAGCGTAAGTAATTTTTATAGCAGCAGCTGCAGTACAGTTATCAGTAGCTTTAACCGTAATGGTGCTCTGATCAGGAACAGCATCACAATTTACTGTTACTGCGGCTGGAGGTTTAACAGTAAATACTGGTTTGGTTACATCCTGTACTTTTACGTGTTGTACAAAAGTAGCAATATTACCACAGGCATCTTTAGCGGTCCAGGTAATATCATAGGTATAACCATTCTTACAGTTTGGATCGTAAACCTTAGCCGATTCAACAGAAGTAAGGCTGATAGAAGCGGTTGGAGTACAATTATCGGTTACTATAGGCTTAGCTTGCGCTGGAGTGAAGGTCTTATCACAATCTACAGTAGTATCTGCATTTGGTTTATAGGTAAAGGTAGGAGGAGTTTTATCTTCTACATTTACTTTCATTACCGTACTAACCGTATTACCGCAAGCATCTTTAGCCGTCCAGGTAATTGTATATGAATAGGTACTTGCACAAGCCGGGTTAGGAGTGGTTCTCGCAGATTCTACCGGAGTACTCATGGTTACTGCGGAACAATCATCTTTTGCAATTGGACCAGGAACTTGAGCGGCAGTAAATATATTTTCACAACTAACCGTAGTATCGGCAGATGGTTTATATACAAATACAGGAGCTTTAGTATCGGTTACAGTAATAGTCTGAACAACTGTTTTGGAATTATTACACTGATCTTTAATAATCCAGGTGCGTGTAAATTTCTGCGTACATGCATTAGGGGTAGTAGATGCATCTGTAGTGCTAGTAATTGTAGCATTCAGACCACTGTAAACAGGTGTTCCAAACAGTGTAGTATAATCAGTACCGGCAACGCATTCAACAGTTTTATCTGCAGGAGCGGTGGCTGTCAGCGTTTGGCTATTTACACTGATGGATATTACATTACTAGTAGATGTACATGCTCCGGAAGTAATGATCAGCCGGTATTTATCTACGTTAGCAGCAGCACCTGGTGCAGGAGGAGCATATGTTGTTCCGGTTCCTACATTTGTATAGGCCGCACCGTTATTGCTTCTTTGCCATTGATAGGTATAAGTTCCACTACCACCCGCTAAAGGCCCCTGAATTGTTAGTAGGCTTCTGGCATCAGTGATTTTACATAATACCTGATCAGACAGAATGATATTCCCGCTAATGGCGGCCTGATTTATTAAATTAATAATAGTATCATGCGTACAATCCGTTTTACCGGCATTCACAACCGACCATCTCACCTGGGTAGTTGCACCGGCAGGTACACCTGTAATGGTTGTAGTAGCGGCATTCGGATTTGCTATGGTGATAGCCGGATTTGGAACCACCAGAGACCAGGTTCCCTGTTCTGTTGATTTTAAGGTAGCCGTCAGGTTAAACGTATCATTATTACAATTGGTGGCTGGGGCTGTGGCCTTCGGAATCGGAATCTCATAAACCTTTACTTTAAAGGTATCAGCAGCCACACACTTACCATTGGTTACAGTTACATAATATTTATTAGTATCCAGTTTGTTTGGAACATCAGTGAAATTAATGGTCTTAGGAGTTCCTTTTCCAACAGGCGTCCACACGATATTAAATATGCTGTTGGCAGGTTGGATACCTAAAGTAATGGAAGCACCCTGACAAATTTCTTTAGGTCCACCGGTAATGTTGACTTTAGGCATGGTATCTACGACAATGGTACCATAACCGGTATCGGAACATTGACGAGGGGCACCAGTCTCGGGATCTTTACCATAATCGGCAATACCCAGCGCAGAATAAGTAGTAGTGGTATCAGGATATACCGTCATGGAAGGACCCAAAATCCTTGGATCAACCAGCCATTCATATTTCGTATAACCACCACTGGCGGTTAATATTACCTGATCACCTTTACATATGCGACCAGTGGATACAGTTACTTTAGGTTTAGGTAGAATTGTGATTTTAGTATACTCAGAAGGGGCCGCACAGTTACTGGAGTTCCCTTTTTCAAGAATGTTTACCCGATAATACAAGTCAATAGGCTTATCCGGATCTCCTACCAATGCACCTGGTCTAAATTCGAGGGTAGGAGTCTGACTACCAACTCTAAGATTTAATGAATCAGATAATTTGAACCAGTTTACATTATTATAACTGTATTCCCATTGATATAAAGGAATTTTAAAGTAATCGTCTTCTGGTTTATAAACATTGCCTGTCCATCCGTTAGGGCTATAAATTGCTTTAATAGTTACCGGAGCGCCTTCGCAAAGAGCCGCTGATTTAAGCTGTGGACGATCCTGCCCATCTATAAATGAATAGATATTCGGACTACAATACTTAAAGGAAATATCATCAATTGCAATATCATTACCACAATCACCATAACGATCGTTCACAATAGCAAGGGTCACTTTGGTTACACCACCTGGCGTTTTGAAACCACCACCATACTGTTGCCATTGAGGACTGGCAAGGTTCATGGATACATCATAAGTTTTGAACCGTGCTAAAGTATCGGGAGTGCCACCTTTGCTTTCATCCAGAATCAAAAAGGTTACACCGGCATAGTGATAACCATCGGCATTACCATCGGCACAGGTTTTATTGAATACTTCTAATGTATTTAAGTTGAGGAACCATGCACTGAAATTATAGGAAGAACCCGGACAAACCGGTACATCTTTTCTCACAAAGAAGGTTTTCTTTGCAATCGCAGAGTTGGCAATCAGCATAGCACCAACCTTAGTAGGATCGGAGCTTCCGGTATGGTCTGTTGTATAAATCCATTCACTTCTGATTTGTGTATGCCAGAATACAGTGTAACTGTCATCGACAAAGTTACCGTCTCTAACGGTAGGGAATTCTTTATAATTGTACCCGCCGGTTGTAGGGCTGGTAGATGGTGGCACATTGTCATCGGGTCTACTCGTTTTCGCATTTACCGGGAAAGTACCAAAATCGTAAAAAAAGTCTCCTGCTCCGGTATTCTGACCTTGACAAGGCAGAATGGAACAGTCTTTTACATAAATAGTTCTGGATACATCATACCAGGTATTGTTATCACTATATAATCTGGCCTTAATGGTATATAACCCAGTGCTGGTAAATTTAATAGTCAGCGCATTTTTCTTGTAGGTACCCTCGGGCTTTTGACCAATTAAGGTTTTTGAGGCATCAGAATTATACAGAATAGTATAGGTACCTCCTGTGATAGTCCAGTCGGCCTTTGTACCACCACCGGCTTTCCAGAAGAAAACGTTGGTAGACGCAAAGCTGTTCAGACAGGCTGAGTCTGGGAGGTTCATAAAAGGATCACCTGTATTCGGATTCTGTGCCATCGCGCTCTGATTCAGGAGCAGGATGCCTAGCAACAGGTATAGAATGGTTAATAGTCGTTTCATAGGTGCAAACAGTTAAGTGAAAAAAGTATCAGGTCTGATTAGCTAAAGCTTCAGACAAGACGATTCCACAACTCTTTACGAGGATTAAAATCGGCCGGAAACACGCTCCGGTTCAGGGTTTCAATTGTGTAAAATGGTTTCATAGGCGTCAGGTGTTTATATATGGTATGGTTAAAATATATAAAATATTTGAGATTAAAATTAAGAATAATATAGAGATTTCAAAGAAGTGAATTTATTTATAATATATGTGGGTACCAGATAAGTTGACTAAATATCAAATCGAAAATTGATTGTCAATGGCTTAAGAAAGGGTAAAAAAATATTAAAAAGTTTTCCACATTGGGGGTAAACTGATATTTATTTGGCCAGGACTGTTCTTTTTTAAATTATTTCCCTACCTTTGCAGACCAAATTTGATGTAAGATGCCCAAAGTAAAGACACATTCCCGTGCCAAGAAAACTTTCAAGGTGGGTGGGAACGGACAGATTAAGCGGTTCATGGCCTTCAAAAGCCACTTACTAACCAAAAAATCTACGAAAAGAAAACGTAGCTTAAGAGGTAGTACACTGGTTCATGAAGCAAATCTTAACCTCGTTAAGAGAATGCTCGGAATGCGCTAGTCATCTGTCATTGCAAATCGAATTTTATAACCTGAGAAAAAAAGAAAACAATGCCTCGTTCAGTTAACGCCGTAGCTTCAAGAGCCCGCAGAAAAAGGATCTTAAAGCAAGCCAAAGGCTTCTACGGTAAAAGGAAGAATGTTTACACCGTAGCGAAGAACGTCCTTGAGAAAGGTCTGACTTATAGCTATGTAGGTCGTAAATTAAAGAAAAGAAACTATCGTCAGCTGTGGATCGCTCGTATCAACGCTGCAGTAAGAGCAGAAGGTCTGACTTACTCTGTATTCATGAACAAATTAGCTGGTAAAAACATCGATCTGAACAGAAAGGTGTTGGCTGATTTAGCAATGAACGAACCAGAAACCTTTAAAGCCCTGGTAGCTTCAGTAAAATAAGATTTACCTTATTGTAAATACCCGGTAGCTGGCATCCCAAAAGATGTCAGCTATTTTGTTTTTAGGAAAGATCCCGTAAACCGCCGACCCACTTCCACTCATTGCCGCATATATCGCTCCGTTTTCATACATACGCTCCTTTATTGTTCCCAAAACCGGATGCTGACCAAATACAGGCTTCTCAAAATCATTACTCAATACAGCCTTCCATTCCGCCACCGGTAACTCAATCACCTCCTTTAAGGATCTTGCAGGAACCTGCGGACTCAATTGCTGAAATGCCCAACCGGTGTTTACATGAATCCCGGGGTGTACCAACAGAAATGAATAAGCCGATAAATCAAGCTGCAGCGGTTCCATTATTTCTCCTCTGCCGGTTGCAAAACAAGGCTCATTGGAAATAAAGAACGGACAATCACTTCCTAACTGTGCCGCATACGCTATAAGTGCTGAAGCTGTGAGGTTCAGCTGATATTTGGTATTCAGTAATTGCAACATAAATGCTGCATCAGAAGATCCTCCTCCTAATCCGGCTCCAATTGGTATATGCTTGTGTAAATGAATACTAACTGATGGTAGGGTAGGGTAGTCGTGCCTAAGCAGCTGATAGGCCCGCAAACATAGGTTGTCGGCCAACTTACCTGGAACACTGATCCCACTACTTTCAAAATGTAATTCCTGGCTGCTGATTACTTCCAGGGCATCTGTTACTGGTATAGGATAAAATATGGTTTCCAGGTCGTGAAACCCGTCGGAACGCTTACGAAGTATATGTAAGCCCAGATTTATTTTACAATTTGGAAATACAATCATAGCAATATTAACTACCCACGAATGTCGATAGCCTTAAACTGATATAAGAATGGATTATTTGCTTTTGCGACTATTTATTTCATCGCGAATGGCAATTGCGCGGATATAATCTTCCTGTTCCAGAACTTCCTGTAATAAAGTATTCAAATCTTCCAGGTTCAGACTTTTCAGGTCATCATCTGCACCTTTTTCATGCTCGGAAATCACAGGAGCTGCAGGTTTTGGCTTTTTACCAGACGGATCATCCAACAAGATACCTGCACTATTCAGAATGTTCTCGAAAGTATAAATGGGGCAACCAAAACGAACCGCCAATGCTAATGCATCGGAAGTTCTGGAATCTATTTCAATAGTTTCTTCATTATTGGAACAGATAAGCTTAGAATAAAAAATGCCTTCCTGCAGATTGCTGATGATAACTTCCTGTAATTCCACATTAAATGCGTTCATAAAGTTTTTCATCAAATCATGCGTCAAAGGCCGGCTGGGTTGCATTTTCTCCAACGCCACTGCAATTGCCTGGGCTTCAAAACCACCAATTACAATGGGTAAACGCCGTAACCCATTTACCTCACCTAATACCACGGCATATGAATGGGTTTGCGTTATGCTATGTGATAAAGCAACTATTTCCAGTTCTATTTTTCTCATATCTGTCTTGCGTTGTCGCTGAATAGTTTGTAAGACCGTGAAGTTAGAAAAATATTCCTTATCTAAAAAAAAACTAATTAAAATTAAGAACAGGATTTGCGGGAACACTGCCTTTCCCGCAAATCTATATCCCTCTTATTGTTGTTTATACTTTTTAACGGCTTCTGTCAGCTTCGGAACCACATCAAATGCATCGCCAACTATACCATAATCAGCTGCCTTGAAGAAGGGTGCTTCAGGATCTTTGTTGATCACAACAATTACCTTACTACCGTTGACCCCCGCCAGATGCTGAATTGCACCGGAAATACCAATTGCAACATACAGGTTCGGACGTACCGTCAAACCAGTCTGACCCACATGCTCATGATGCGGACGCCATCCTGCATCGGCTACCGGACGGGAACTGGCTGTTGCTGCTCCCAATGCTTTGGCAAGATCTTCCAGCATTCCCCAGTTTTCTGGCCCTTTCATACCTCTACCTCCACTTACAATGATCTCAGCCTCTGTTAACGGCACTTCTCCACTAACCGTTTCCGTTCTGATTACCTTTACCTTGAAGTCTGCATCATTTATAGCCGGTGTAAACGCTTCTACAGTTGCTTTATTAGTGCCTGCACTTATTGCAAAAGTATTAGGCATAATGGCAATGATCTTTACTTCAGAAGTGATATTTACATTAGCAAATGCCTTACCTGAAAATACATTCTTCTTAACCACAAAACCATTACTGGTATCCGGATACGAAATCGCTCCCGCAACCAATCCTGCCTTCAAACGGGCTGATAGTCGTGGCGCCAGCGCTTTCCCATCAAAGTTGGATGGAAATATAATCACTTTGCTACCTTCTTTCCCCGCAGCTTCTGCTATTATCTTCGTATATACGGTTGTTTCTACTTCATGTAAACGGGCATCTGATGCATGCAATACCTTTTGCGCTCCATAATAACCCAATGTTTCCAACTCTGCTGATTCTACCGGACCTAATACCAGTGCAGTCGCAGTTGTTCCCAGCTGCTCAGCTACTTTAGCTCCATATTGTACTGCTTCTAATGCTGATTTCTTTATCTTTCCCTGAGCCTGATCGGCGAATATTAAAATTGACATTGATTCAAATAATTAGTTGTTAAGAGATCGGTTTACCTTAAATAACCTTGGCTTCTTCATGCAGCAACTTTACCAGTTCATCTACATTGTCAGCACTGATTAGTTTTACCCCTGCTTTTGCCGGCGGTAATTCAAAGCTTACCACACTGGTCAGCGTTTCTGTAGCTACCGGTTCTACAACTGTTAATGGCTTGGTTCTGGCAGCCATAATGCCACGCATATTCGGAATACGTGCTTCCGCCATTCCTTTCTGGCAGGAAACAACTACCGGCAACGATACCTCACAAATCTCTTCACCCCCCTCTATCTCCCTGTTGATAGTTGCAACGGTTCCGCTTAAATCAAATTTTGCGGCTATAGATACAAATGGAAGTGCTAACAGCTCGGCAACCATACCACCTATTACTGAGCCGTTATAATCAATTGTTTCCTTACCGGTAAATATGATGTCATATTGTTTGTCTTTTGCAAATGCTGCTATCTGTGAGGCCACATAAAAACTATCTGCACTTTCTGCATTAATCCTGAATGATTCATCTCCTCCCAATGCCAGCGCTTTACGGATAATAGGGTCGCAATCAGCTCCTCCAACCGTAACCAGGTGTACATCTGCTCCAACGGTTTCTTTCAGCTCCAATGCTCTGACTAAGGCATACCATTCGTCATAGGGATTAATAATAAACTGTACGCCAGCCTCATTGAATTTCGTGTTGTTGTCCGTGAAAGCTATTTTTGCAGTCGTGTCCGGAGTTTTGCTGATACATACTAATATCTTCATGGCCTTTAACTGTTTTGGTTTATAAATGCGGTATGAGCAAATATATTTAATTAATATAAGCTAACCGCAGGCCTTAATATGATTTTGATCAGTTTTAACTACAATTTTGATGATATATATTAATATTTTATAATAAATAATTGCATGGATAGAATAGCACAGATAAAACAACTCTTACTGGCAACTCCCAATGATAGTTTCCTCAAACACGCATTGGCATTGGAATACATGAAATTAAATGATGATGTAACTGCACAGCAATTATTTGAAGAATTACTGGCGTATGAACCTTCTTACGTAGGCTCTTATTATCAGTTGGGAAAACTCTTCGAAAGAAAGAATGATAAGGAGGCGGCTATACGAACTTATGAAAAAGGCATGGAAATGGCCAAAGCAGCCAACGAACGCCATGCGCTCAATGAGCTCAGATCTGCCTACGAAGAACTAGTATATTAATCACCATATCCAAACAGAATGCCTCAGCAACTACTCAATAATTTTACTTCTTATATTCAACGTCAGCAATTGTTTGACCCTTCCCAAAAAATACTGCTGGCAGTAAGTGGGGGTGTCGACTCTGTTGTAATGGCATGGCTGTTTAAACTGGCCGGCTATCACGTAGCCATTGCTCACTGCAACTTCCAACTCAGAGGCGAAGAATCGGTACGCGACGAAAACTTTGTCAAATCATTGGCCGCGCAACTGGAAATTCCATTTTTCCATACCCGCTTTGAAACACTCGAATATACCAGCACTCAACACATAAGTATTCAGGTGGCCGCAAGAGAATTGAGATACAATTGGCTCGAAACTGTCAGAATAAAGGAAGGCTGCCATTATATTGCTACTGCCCATCATATGCAGGACAGCGTAGAAACTGCCCTGATGAATTTTGCTAAAGGTACCGGTATTTCCGGCCTGCATGGTATCCTGCCAAAACAGGATAAAATCATCAGACCTCTGCTCTTCGCTGAAAAAGATACTTTAATCGCTTACGCTGCCTGGAAGAATATCAGTTTCGTAGAAGATAGTTCCAATGTAACGGATAAGTATACACGTAATTTTTTCAGACATCAGATTATTCCGAAATTCCAGGAAATTACTCCTGCCGCTGTTAAAAATATGGCTGCAACCACCGACCGGATCAAGGAAGCTGAATATTTATATCTGGAAGCTGTGGAACGTAAGAAGAAGCAATTATTGATTCAGCAGCAAGACAACTGGCTTATTCCTGTCAGAAAGCTGGCTAAAACAATTCCACTGGGTACCATTGCCTGGGAAATTTTCAAAACTTTTGGCTGCTCTGTTGCTCAAACCCAACAGGTGCTGGCACTACTCGACAGCGAGTCTGGCAGGTATGTTGAAACCAGCTCTCACCGGATTATCAGAAACAGAAACTGGCTGCTCATTACTCCTTTAACCGCTATCGCTGCTCCGTTGCAGGTAATAGATAAAGAGCAACAGCATATTCATTTTGCAGGCGGACAACTACAAATTAAAGCCGCACCAAGGGATCATACTGCAATTCCTACTGCTTCACATATTGCCTGGCTGGATGCTGCCCAGGTAACTTTTCCGCTAATCCTCAGAAAATGGAAACAGGGCGATTATTTCTACCCGTTAGGAATGCCCAAGAAGAAAAAGATAAGTCGTTTATTGATTGATCAGAAGTTGTCGTTGCCGGAAAAAGAACAGGTATGGGTATTGGAATCCGGAAAGAGAATCATCTGGGTACTGGGTATTCGTATCGATGACAGAACGAAAATTACACCCAATACCCAAACAGTTGTGCAGTTCGAATGGAAAAAGGATTAATGATGCGTAATCTGATATATGAAATCAGATGCCAGGTCGGGGTGGAAGATCAATGGAAATACAATTCCAAATACAGCTCCCCATAAGTGAGCGTCATGATTGATATTTCCACCTCCTTTTCTCGACAAATAAGCAGAAATCACAAGGAATAATACCCCATAAAGTACTGCCGGCATTCTAATAGCAAAGAATAAGGAAATGGTAGCCCATGGATGTAATAAAATTGCAGTAAATACTATTGCAGAAATAGCTCCTGATGCTCCCAATGAGATATAATTAGGATCATTCCTATGTTTGAAAAAGGATGGCATATTGGCTACAATTATTGCCAGCACATAATACAGGATATATAGAAACTTACTGTTGAAATACATTAAGAAAAAGCCTTCCGCCACATCTCCGAAGAAATAGAGCGTAAGCATATTAAAAAATAAATGTCCATAATCGGCATGCACAAACCCAGAGGTTAAAAAACGGTAATACTCCCTGTTATTCTTTACCAGATAAGGCTGCAGACTTAATTTATATAATTGATTATGATTACTGAAGGCCGGAATTGAAACCAGGCAGGTAAAAATAATAATGATAATACTGATGGATAACGACATAATCTCAGTTTTGATTCTGACTATTGATGATGATACTTTTCTCTGTTTATTACTGTGTATGCCCTGTATAACTGCTCCGTAAGAAGTAGCCTGACTAATTGATGAGGGAAGGTAAGGGCAGATAATGACAACTGCATTTGCGCCCTTTGCAATACAGTACTATCAATACCAAAAGCGCCTCCAATCAAAATGATTAATTGCCTGGTACCTGCATTGGTGCGTTGTTGAAGAAAGTCGGCAAACTGTATGGTAGTCATCATTTTTCCTCTTTCATCTAAAGCTAGCAAATAATCCGTAGGCTGTAACAAATCTAAAATAATTTTTGCTTCCTGCTTCTTTAATTCCGGAACAGATAAACTGGCTGCCTGCTTTACTGTAGGGATTAATTTTACATCAAAATCCACATAATGCTGCAATCGTTTCTGAAAAACAGCCATCCCATCACGTATATATGGGTCATGTTCCTTTCCTATGCTCCAGAGTTGTATTTTCACGGCTTTTAATAATTAGCGACCTTTGTAAAAGTACGTGTAAATCAGTAGATTGAAGAAAATTTTTTAATAAATATTTGGCAGTTTCGAAAAAAGCACTACCTTTGCAATCCCATCAAAATAAAGATGGCTGCGTAGCTCAACTGAATAGAGCATCTGACTACGGATCAGAAGGTTTCAGGTTTGAATCCTGACGCGGTCACAAGAAAAGAGGTTATCTGGAAAGATAACCTCTTGTTTTTTCTATCTCTAAAGAATCAATTCTTAAATACAAAATTCTTCTTCTTAGGTAATACTGTTGTTGTCATTAAAGTTGAATCCTGTCGGTTATAGACAAAAATAAATTGCCCTACCCGGTCTACCGACGAAAGTTCTACATTCCCAATGGCCCGCTTCGCATCTTCATTGAATGTAAAATTGAGTACTAAAGAATCAAGATACAGGTAGTCTATCTTTAAATCCTTAAATCCTTCATCTTTCATACTACGGATGGCATTTCTCGACTTATCATTGTAGTTTTCAAATGCCCATAAATCCTGAGGAAATGAACCGATAGTTGTTCGGTATCCTTTCATTGATTCAACAAATACAATGGATGGATGAATAGCACTATGTTTTTTTCTGCGCTTGTTATATCTCGGAGGCTCCTGATCCTGACGCACTAAAGCCCCGGTATACGGATCCCGTTTCCAGGTATAATTATGCTTCTCTTTCTTTGGTCCGCTAACTCCATATCCACAACCAACGAATATAAAAAGCAAAATAACATTGTAAAACTTCTTATTCATAGATAGCTGCTACATTAAAAATATCTGTGCCGAAAAGTATAACTATTTTTCGTTGCAGCAAGCCCGTTAGTACTATATAAACTGTTAAAATTGGTTACCGGATTTTTGTTTCTAAGTACTTCTACTTAGAAACAATTGGCGCACATATCAGCTGTTTAACTCCATTTGCAATATCCTTGCATTTGTCTAATGCCGGAGTGTTGGAGCCCGATTTAAGAACGATGAGGGATAAACGTCCTTTTGCTGCACTGATATTAAACTTCGTTTCAGGATCCATCATTATCTCCCTGTTTATCTTATGTGTGCCTTCAAACAATTTAACCGGCTGGAAACAACTATCTAAATAATGTTCTACCAATGGTGTTTTATCACTATTATAAGAAATCTGCATTTTATATCTCTCGCTGTTTTCCTCTATGGACATAGTAAATCCATTATTTGGGAAAAAGATATGAATAAAGTTTACAAACATTATTATTGATGCAATAAAGCAGATGCTGCATAAAACATAAATCGTTTTCATACTTGTTATATTATATATTCAGAATTACTTACTGATTTTTTGAGACCAGAAATAATAACCTAATAGTCCGGTTGCAATACAAAATCCCATAATAGCTGCTGAATGCAGGCCAAGCGGAGGAAAGAAGGATATCAGCAGCAGCCCCACACAAATAGCTGTGAGAATACAGAAATATTTTGCTGTAGAGGTAAGCTCACTTTTCTTAGGGAGCATATTGGCAATTACTTCCACTGGTACACCTTTTTCAATCATTTTATTCTTAAGCCTGTTGTCCAGGATCATCCGCATCAATGAAAGTATAAGGCTGGATATCATGAATAAAAAGACAAGCAAAATGATACTTCTTTCAAGTTCTACCATCATCTCTTTATTCAACCCCTCTAATGGTTGTGAGTAAGCAGAAAGACTTAGTATTCCAAATATTGATGTGATAATTATTCTTTTCATTTTTAATATTTTTTATTACTTCTTAGTTAGATAGAGTAAGTTGATTTTTGTTGCAATTCACTTAATAAAAATTTAGTGATTGCATTTTTGCCCTGTATGTATTCAGCAACTCGCTGCTTAAATACGTTACAATTCCAAGCGTTGATGATAAAATAATGCTTAGCAGCGTTAGGGAAATATTGTCGAGCAATTGTCCGAATACCTCATTCATCAACATTAATATTCCTGTAACAACAGTAATCACGGTTATTACAAGCAATAATGTTTTGATTATAAATTGCCTTGATGGTAAGGTAACCGATTTAGGAAGTTGAGATAATACCAGTTGTTCTACATCAAAGTCAAATACCGGTTGTTCTATCGATTTTATTGAAGAAAAAATGGCCTGGTAGTTTTCAACTGCCATTTGGCAGGCCAGACATTCATGCATATGAGCTTCCAATTTAGGATCAGCAGGTAGCTGGCCCAGTGCAAAATTTTGCAGTTCTTCTTCTGTCGGATGCTTTGTCATAATTCTTCTCTTTGATAAGTCGATAATAAATTCTTTTTAAGTACATTTCTCGCACGAAACAGGTAGTTCTTTATTGTTCCTTCCGGAAGGGAAGTGATTTCAGCTATTTCTGCATAACTCAGCTCTTCCTGATGATAAAGCGTAATTAATGTTTGGTAAATAGGAGGAGAGAGGTTTTTAATAGCTGCTTTCAGAATAGCCGACAATTCATTTCCTGAAATCCTTTTTTCTACTTCATTGCTGGTATCCGGATGCTTATTATAGGCCCAGCTTTCCAGGATTTCTTCCTGTGCAATATCATCTGAATGTGATGGCACAAATACCAGCTTCTTTTTTTCCAGAAAACTTAAACAGGTATTATAAGTTATTTTTCCGATCCAGGTACTGAGTTTGGAATTAAAACGAAAGGTCGAAAGATTTTTATAGGTCTTGAGATAAATATCCTGTACAATATCACGCCGGTCCGACGGTGTAGGAACCATTTTAAATACCATTTGTGCAACCAGGCCTTCCGTTTGCCTGATGATACGGGCAAAGGCCTGCTGATCTCCCGCTAATACTTTTTCAACTAGTTGCTGATCGGTTAGGGTATGTGCTGCTGGATTATTCATTAGCCTATTAGACTGGTTGCCCGGATTTATGTTGCAAAAAAATTAAATTTTTTTAGGTTGATTTATAATATAATAGATAGATGTTTTTTTGTTATAAGTAGTTTGATGATTTATGATTTTATAACATTTCTGCTGGTTGTACTGTAATATAGATGAATATTATTATTGTATGGAACCATTTCAAATTATTATTAAAGGACAGGAATATACAATAACACCCTATCTGAAAGATGGGATTATTGTTTACAAAGCCCAGGTAGGGGAGCATGAGGTTTCTTTCGAAAAGAATAATGAAGGAAAGTTATCAGCTTCCCACGATCATATTCCCAATGAGTTTTTATCTGAACTGGCACAAAAAATTGAGTCCTATTTTTTTTGATATATATTTTAAACAGTTAACCCATGTGTTATGCACTTTCTTTTTCTACCGAACTGAATGCATTATTCAATGTCTTACCAGCGCTAAAGGAAGCACCGGAAAACGATGTTGGTTTTTCTAAAATCTATTTACAAACTCCCGATTCATTTCCATCCTGGCCTGTTGTTTATAATGAAAATGGTGTAACTAAAATAACTATGATGGAATGGTCGGTTTTACCAGCTTATTTAGAATCGCCGGTTGAAGGAGACAGGGAACGCCGACGCAATGCTTTTGTAAGAACTACAGAATTGCAGGACCCAAAGAATTATTGGCATAGAATGTCGGCCAATCGCTGCCTGATTCCGGTTACCGGCTATTTCGAACACCATGCGCTAGACAGGCAGCAGGGCGAGATACCATATTTTATAAGGGTAAAGGATACAACCGTATTTTTTATCGCCGGTATCTACGCGTATGCTCCCTTTGCTGATATGGAAACAGGTACGTTAAACGGAACTTTCGCCGTAATTACGCATGAAGCAAATGAACTCCTGGCACTGATTAATAATACCGGACCTCTGGCCGGAAGAATGCCGCTTATCTTAACCCCCGCTTTGGCCGAAGAATGGATTGATCCTGATCTTATTGATATAGATATCTACGATATCCTGACTTTTACTTTCAGATCAGATGCCATGGAATACTGGTCAGTGAATGATCTAAAGACTTCTCAAAACAACGAAATAGCAATTGCCAAAAAGGAATATCCCGGTCTTCCTTCAATAAGGTAACTTCAAAAAACAGAGATAGTTAATAATCTTAGTTTAATGGAAAGTCTTGTGTGATAAGGGTTATAGACCTAATCATTTATTTTACGTATAGCCTTTACCGGTAGAAAGAAGAAAAAAACCTGATATTTTTTTTGTTTAATTTAAAACATGTTCTACATTTGCAATCCCAATCGGGAAATGGCTGCGTAGCTCAACTGAATAGAGCATCTGACTACGGATCAGAAGGTTTCAGGTTTGAATCCTGACGCGGTCACTAAAAACAAAAAAATGCTGCATTTATTGCAGCATTTTTTTTCTAAGTTCTTAAAATCTGAAAAATTATTATTAATTATAAATAATTGATAAATAATTTGTTAGAAAGAAAAAAGTTATTATATTTGCAATCCCAACAGGGAACGGCTTCGTAGCTCAACTGAATAGAGCATCTGACTACGGATCAGAAGGTTTCAGGTTTGAATCCTGACGAGGTCACAAAAATACAAATAGGTCATCTTACCAAAGATGGCCTATTTTTTTTCTTTAGCATCATAAAGAATTTGCATCTGTTTTTCAGGCAACCTCCAAGTTTGATTGCCTTTATCCAGCCACCAGGAATTTTTACAATTATCCTAAATTTCCTTACTTTTCCTCAATGAAACTGTTGTCATTCCTGTTCGTAATATGCCTATACACCAGCACTACAACTGCTCAGCTGAATGCAGATAGTCTTAATCAGTCGCTTTCGAATAAAAACATGACAAGTGTGGAGAGAATCAATACCCTCAACACTCTTGCTGCATATTATAATAAAGACTCTACAAACCTGGCCCTCGTTATGGCCAATGAAGCATACCTGCTTTCCCTGAAAGAAAACAACAGGAAACTTCAGGCTGCTTCTCTGCTCAATTTATCAGAAGGATACCTCTATAACGATCATTACGACCAGGCACTCAACTACGGCTATTCAGCCCTGGATATCTGCCAGGCGTTAGGTGACGATAGCGCCACTGCCCGTGCTCTCACAAACCTGGGCTGGATTTTCTATGACACAGAAAACAGCTACTTCTCCCTGCAATACCATCAACAGGCACATAATATCTATAAGAAACTGGGTAACGCTCACCGGATTGCTCTTTCCATGAACGCATTGGGACTGGTATATCTCATGAAAGACGAATTCGAAACTGCCCGAAAATATTTCGATAGCACCATCACTATCGCAAAGCAATACCACAGCGAAGGTATGGTTGCCAGCGCCCTGGGTAACAGGGGGATCTGCGAAAACGAATTCGGTAAATACCAGGAAGCCCTGGCTGATTTTGAAAAAGCCCTTGCTATTCTTGGTACTGCTGATGTTCTTGCTCATGCTGAAGTACTCAACCAAATGGCTTTTTCAAGAATCAAGCTAAA
Organism: Chitinophaga silvatica; assembly: GCF_003419895.1. Lineage (GTDB taxonomy): Bacteria > Bacteroidota > Bacteroidia > Chitinophagales > Chitinophagaceae > Chitinophaga > Chitinophaga silvatica. Next base: position 28,285 of record NZ_QPMM01000015.1, read on the forward strand.
AGAGTACGCTGTGGCTGAGAAACTACTCTCAGACGCCAGAAATCTGATCAATCAATCCAACTCTAACACCAGAAAAGAGAAACTCCTCGATAATCTTACTAATTCAGTTCAACTCTATCAGGATCTCGGTGAATACAAAAAAGCCTTTACTGCTCTCCAGGAATATACGGAAGTGCGTAATGAGATACTCTCTAAAAGCAAAAGTGAAGCAATTTCTGCTCTCAAAATACAGCGGGAAGCTAAAGAGAACGAACGCCATATTATTACCCTCGAAGCCCAGAAAGAACTACGGGCATTCCAAAGAAATGCCCTGGCAGCTGGTGTACTACTCCTTATTATAATAGGTGTACTCTATATCAGTAAAATGAATCAAAAACGGAGAAAGGAAAAGGAGCTGGAAGATATGCGGCAGGCCCTCATTAAAAGAGAGCTCGAAGCGGCCATTCATGAAAAGGAATCCCTTAATAATAAACTGGAGTTCCGCGACAATGACCTTAAAAATTATGCGCTCTTCATCTCCCAACGAAATGATATGATCCGTAATTTCATAGACGAACTTACCGTTCTCGATATTCATGGCGACGCCAAAGCCGAAAATATTGCCCGATTCAATCGCCTCATTCATAAATTCCAATACGACCTCGATAGCAATAAAGACACCCAGGACTTTAACCTGTCTGTTAATGAAATCCACAAAGATTTCTTCTTTAACCTCCTTCAAAAATTCCCCGACCTTACCGAAAATGAACGCCGTTTATGCGCTCAAATCAGATTGAATCTTTCGATGAAAGACATCGCATCCCTCAATAATATTTCCGTAAAATCCGTCGAAATGGCCCGTTACCGACTCCGTAAAGCCTTCAATCTCGAACACAAAGAGAACCTCTCGGATTTCCTGAGACAATTTTAAAATATTGATTATTAAATAGTTAACTCCCTTGTAGAGGTCGTGTAGAGGTCTCTGTAATGCCTGTATAGAGGTAGTAAATCCGCTTACCCTTGATTTTCCTGTCTACTTTACTTCAAGTTCCGGCGCTCAAGAAATCACGTGTGAAAAACTTCAACCTATGTTGTAGTGCCGGGAAAAACAGTCCATGTTCAATTATCAAAAAGCAGACTTTAAAACCAAAATGCGTATGTGGAAACAACTACGGAGAAATGGAATTCTATTATTCCTATTGTTTACCGGGCTAACAGTCTTTGCCCAAACTCCCACCCTAAACCTGACAGGTAAGGTAACGGATGCCAAAGGCAACCCAATTCCAGGAGCCAGCATTGCTGTAAAAAATACCAGTAAAGGCACCTCTACCAATGCCACGGGAGAATTCGCCCTCGCTGCAGTTCCTGAAAATGCAACCCTCATGGTATCGGCCATGGGATTCACCGCTAAAGAAGTAAAACCAACCAGTAAACATTTGGTGATTTCCCTGGACGAAAATGTAAAAGGCCTGGAAGAAGTACTCGTAATCGGGTATGGTACCCAGAAAAAAGGTGACGTAACCGCTGCCATCTCTTCCGTAAACACTAAAAATCTCGCTAAACAGCCTTCCGCCAATATCGGAACCATGCTGCAAGGCCAGGCTCCCGGCGTTGTAGTAAGCTCCGGTACTGGTAACCCTTCCGGTCAGCCTGTGGTTCTGATCAGGGGTATGAACAGTATCAACAATGCCAGCCCGTTGTATGTGGTAGATGGTATCCCGCTGGAATATGCATACGATATCAACCCTAATGATGTAGAGTCAATCAGTGTTTTGAAAGATGCATCTGCTGCTACTATTTATGGTGCGCGTGCTGCCGGTGGAGTAATTATCATCACCACCAAAAAAGGAAAATCTGGGGAACCACGTGTAAACTTTAGTTCTTACTACGCATCACAACAGCTGAATAATAACCTGCCGCTGTTAGATAAAGTAAACATGAACAAAGTAGTACGCGAAGCTTTCGGCAATGATAATTTGCCCGCTCCAAGCTATGTGCAGGACGACAGCAAATATGCAAACTCCGACTGGGTTGGTGCCTTCACTAAAAAAGGTATTGAGCAGAAGTACGATGTTGATGTATCCGGCGCTTCCGAAAAACTCTCTTACCGCCTTTCTTACGGCCACTGGGAAAACTCCGGTACTATTATCAACTCTGGTGCGAAAAGAGACAATGTTCGTCTGAATAGCGAGATCAAAATGCTCGATAGCCGCCTGAAAATTATGCCTATCGTTGCCTATACCCGCTTTAACAACCAGAACTACAGCGATGTGGATGGCGATGGTAATGCTGGTTGGTCTCCATTTATGGAAGTCTATAAAACTTTACCGCACAAACGTATTTATGATCCTAATTCCTTCAACGGTTATGCTAAACCTGAAATAGAATTGGGCTCTGGAAACCCAATCGGCGAAAGAATGCTCTGGAATGGCAGATCAGTTGATGATTACCTGCAACTTAATGTGGCTGCTGATCTTAAACTCTGGTATGGCTTCTCTTACAACTTCACTATCGGTAAGAATATTGTAAATACCTATTCGTTTAGCCAAACCAGCCCTTACGATTTCGGGGCGCTGTCGCTGGTGGAAAATCCATCCCGCTCAGAAAGCCGGGGAAGAAAAGAGAACTCACTGTATACCCACCTCTTGAACTATGAAAAACAGCTTGGCAAGCATAACATTAAAGCCATGTACGGTTTTTCCCGTGAAAAGAATGTATACCAGGGAACTACCGGTGCAGGTAATCACCTCAGCAGTCCATTGATCGAGGCTTTATCCGGCCTGATCATGGAAGGTAAGAACGACTATATTCGTGTCAACGGATGGAACTACGGTAACAATCTTCAGTCGTATTTCGGACGTGCAAGCTATAACTACGACGATAAATACTTCCTTCAGGGAAGCCTGCGTCGTGATGGCTCTTCACGCTTTGGTCCTGCAAACCGTTACGGTACTTTCTACTCTGTTTCTGGTGGATGGAATGTGCACAAGGAAAACTTCTTCAATGTTCCATGGATCTCCGAACTGAAACCTCGCTTTAGCTACGGTACAGTAGGAAATCAGAATATTAGTAACTTCCAGTATCTGGCTAAAATATATTTAGCGAATTCTGATCCATTCCTGAACTATCCGTTTGGTTCTCTACCTAGCCAGCAGGTTTATGTTGGCGCCATCGCTGCAACTTTAGCCAACAACAATATTAAGTGGGAGCAGACTGCTACCTTCAACGGGGGTGTAAACTTCAGCCTTCTCAACGGTTCTGTGAGTGGAAGCTTCGACTACTTTAAATCAAAAACCAGCGACATGCTGGCTGAAACACCAATTCCTACTTCTTCAGGTATTACAACCATGCCGCTCACAAACATAGCTGACATGGAAAATAAAGGCTGGGAATTCACTGCAACTTACCGCAGCCCTGCCAGCAAAGATTTCCGCTGGGATATCACTGCCAACCTTTCTCATAGCCGCAACAAAATCATTCGCCTGGGATATGATGGTGGTGTGATAGCTGATGGCTTTGTAGATTATAATAACCGCGGAACTACACTAACCAAAAAAGGAGAAGCATTAGCTTCATTCTATCTCTACAAAACTGATGGTATCTTCCAATCACAGGCTGAAATTGATGCTTATAAAAATAAAGCAGGTGAACTGATCCAGCCAAATGCAAAACCCGGCGATCTCCGCTTCGTAGATACCAACGGTGACGGACAGCTCGACGAAAGCGATAAGCAACTGATGGGCAACGGGCTACCAACCATCGACTATGGTATTACTTTCAATGCCAGCTACAAGAATTTTGACCTGATGATTTTCCTGAATGGTAAACAAGGTCAGAAAATGTATAACGGTGCTAAAATGTTCCTGTACCGTTATTATCGCTCTACAGATCTGCTGAATGCATGGACTCCATCAAACACCAATACAAATATTTACCGTTTAAGCAACACAGATGAGAATGAAAACATGCGGGTGTCTGATTACTACCTCGAAGACGCATCTTTCCTCCGCCTCAGAAACCTGCAATTGGGTTACACCCTTCCTCAGAGATTAGCCACTGCAATGCATTTGGAGCGCCTGAGAATTTATGCCGGTGCTTATAACCTGCTAACTTTTACTAAATACACTGGCTTCGATCCGGATTTGTCTAACACCGGTATTTTCAGCCGCGGCGTAGACAGGGGTTATTACCCGATGAGCCGCTCTTATGTGTTCGGCCTCAACCTTGGATTCTAATCTGAAAAATTAAACTGACAATTATGAAACTAAAAATAACAGGTCTGTTTTTCTCTGCTGTGATGCTGTTTTCCGGGTGCTCCGACAAGTTCCTCGATTTGCAGGATAAACAAAACCTTACAGAAACTACTTTCTGGTCTACCCGTCAGCATGCCCTACAGGGTATCACTGCTACCTATGGTGCATTGCAGGGATATGATGGCGATAAATGGACCTTCTTTGAACAAGTATATGTAACCCTTGCTTTTAAAGGGGATGATATAGATAATAACAAAAATGAACCATATGGGAAAAACCTCGCTGCTTTTGTAAATAGTTCGGATGAATCAGGGCCATGGAGCCTCTGGGCTACCTGCTATACTGGCATTGGAAGAGCCAACCAGGTAATAGAAAAGGTACCAGGTATCAGCGTTATGACAGAAAAGGAACGTAACGAAATTGTTGCAGAAGCTAAATTCCTTCGCGCATATAATTACTTCGTACTGGTTAATGGTTTTGAAAATGTACCGCTGGTGCTGAAATTCGTAAAAGACCTTGATAAATTACAGGTTCCACAAGCGCCGGCAGCTGATGTTTGGGCGCAAATAGAAAAAGATCTGGCTGAAGCTGAAGCCGTATTGCCGGATAGTTATTCCAATGAATATAAAGGCCGCGCTACCAAAGGGGCTGCAAAAGCCTTGCTGGCTAAAACATACCTGTATCAGGAAAAATGGGCCCAGGCAGAAACCAAATTCAGAGAAATCTATGGTAAATATTCTCTGAACACCAACTACGTAGATAACTTCAACGGTACAAAAGAAAATGGCCCTGAATCTGTCTTTGAAATACAATTCAGTGGCGATCGTACGGTATCGGATGAAAGACATCCTTTCAACTTTGAAGGACGTCCCTATGCCTTGGATGGTTGGGAAATTTACTATCCTTCTGATTGGGTAGTTGAAGAAATGAAGAAAGATAAAACTGCCGGCGGTGAGTATAGCGACAGAGTTTACGGAAATATTTTCTTCGATGATCCAAAGTCATCCATGTGGGATCTGAATACACCTGCCAGCCAAATTCCTTATTCAGAGGTAGCAGCCGATTTGTCGCGCCCGGCTTACTATAACAAGTATGCCTATCCAAACGATAGAAGTGGTTCTTATGTAGGTTATAATATTTCCCTGATCCGCTATGCAGATGTATTGTTGATGCTGGCAGAAGCTGCCAACGAAAATGGAAAAACTGATGAAGCTATAGGCTTTGTGAATGAAGTTCGTACACGCAGCCATGCGAAAGCTATTTTAGCAGGCAGCCTCAGCAAAGACCAGTTGAGAGATCAAATCCGCAACCACGAACGTCCGGTAGAATTAGCCATGGAATTCGGTATCCGTTGGTTCGATCTGGTTCGCTGGGGTCGTGGTGCTACTGCAAAACAAGCCATCAAATCAGTACTGCAAAATCACGGAAAACCTTTCTATAACAACTTCGTAGAAGATAAGCACATTCGCTATCCTATACCTCTTAAAGAGATAAACACTAATCCGCTCCTGAAGCAGAACAATTTGTATTAAAATCTTTGCCGGCAGGCAACTGCCTGCCGGCAAAATATTTTTCATAAGCACGGATATTGAGATGATGAAATACAGTATTGGATGGATAATAGCTTTGTTGTTCTTTTTAAACACAAATGCTCAGCAAAACCAGCAACCTTGGAGTAACCCGAAAATTCAAACAGAAAATGCCCTGACTCCTCATGCCTGGTTTATTCCCGCAGTTTCGGAAACTGCTGCATTGCAAAATGCTCCGTCACCATTCATGCAATCGTTGGACGGTATTTGGAAATTTCGACTGGATTCTGCTCCTGCAGCACGCCCGCAAAACTTTTTTTCGGATAATTATGATGTTGGCAACTGGAAAGATATTAAGGTGCCTGCCCACTGGCAAACAGAAGGTTTCGACAGTTTTATTTTCACTGATGTAGAATACCCTATCCCTGTAAATCCGCCATACCCGCCGGAGAACAACAACCCTATCGGTTCCTATCGCAGAAATTTTACTATTCCCGATAACTGGAAAGAAAGGAATGTTATTCTCCATTTTGGTGCAGTGAATTCATTTTTCTTCTGCTGGGTAAACGGAAAATATGTTGGACTGGGAAAAGATAGTAAAACGGCTACTGAATTTGATATCACCCGTTTCCTTCGCAAAGGCCAGAACTCAGTATCTGTGCAGGTATTTCGTTTTAGTGATGCTACCTACCTGGAAGGACAGGATATGTGGAAACTCAGTGGTATTGAACGAAGCGTTCAGCTCATTGCCAGACCAAAAATTGCAGTGCAGGACTTCTTTGTAAAAGCAGGCCTGGATCATTCATATACTAATGGCCTCCTTAATCTCGATGTAGTATTTAATACAGCCGTGAAGGGTGGTTATCTGCAAGCAAAACTTCTGGATGAGAAAAATTCAGTGATCATGAAACAGCAACTACCACTAAATGGTAATACAAAATATCAGTTTAGTGCCGCTGTTGGCAAAGTGAAAACATGGAATGCAGAAAATCCATCTCTCTATAATCTGCTAATATCATACTACGATAAAAATGGCAAGCTGGTGGAGGTTATCAGCCACCGTACTGGTTTCAGAACCGTTGAAATTCTTAACGGTCTGCTATTGGTGAATGGGGTAGCAGTGAAGATAAAGGGTGTCAACCGCCATGAACATAATATGTACACTGGTAAGGTGATCAACAAAGAAGAAATGCTGGAGGATATCAAGCTACTGAAGCAGTACAACATCAATGCCGTTCGTAGCAGTCACTATCCGAATAGCCCCGACTGGTATGCCCTCTGTGATGAATACGGTTTGTATGTCGTGGACGAAGCAAATATAGAATGTGATGGTATGTCATTCTCTCCACTTAAAACGCTTTCTGATAAGCCTGAATGGAAGGATGCATATATGCACCGCACCCGCAGGATGTTTGAAACAGATAAGAATCATTGCTCAATCATCACCTGGTCTCTGGGTAATGAAAGTGAGTTCGGTGAAAACTTCATAGCAACTTACCGTTACCTAAAAGCGATGGATAGTACACGTCCTGTACAATATGAAGGTGCTGGCAGAAACGAATATACTGATATCGTTTGCCCGATGTATAAATCCCCAAGTGTAATGCTGGAATATGTGAGAAGATGGAATCCGCGTCCATTTATTCAATGCGAATACGCTCACATGATGGGAAATGGTGGAGGTAACCTGAAAGACTATTGGGATTTGATTTATCAGCATCAGCAACTTCAGGGTGGCTTCATCTGGGACTTCTCGGATCAGACCTTTAAGAAAAAAGATAAGAATGGCCACGATATTTGGGCTTATGGCCGCGACATGGGACAGGTTGGACTTACCAGTGATACAAGTTATTGTGCAGACGGATTGTTTGCGGCAGACAGAACGCCACATCCACAGGCTTTCGAACTGAAGAAAGTAATTCAACCAGTAACATTTACAACTGTTCCTTTATCACCTAACCAATTACGCATCATCAACAGGTTGGATTTTACCAATCTCAATCAATTCGAATTCTCCTGGTATATCCGCTCTAATGGAGAATCAGTAGCAAAAGGCCCATTGCAGGTTGGTGATGTATTACCACATGCAGAAAAAACAATCACACTTTCATTACCTGCTCTTAAAGCCAAACCTGGTACGGAGTATTTCCTGACTGTTGAAATGCGAACAAGGAAAGAAACTGCATCAATTCCGGCCGATCATCTTCTTGCCTGGGAGCAATTTGAATTACCGGCAACATTGCAGGAAACTACTGCTCAGGTAATTGAGAAAAAAGTAAATATCAGTAGAACCTCTGAGCAGATCAACGTTTCAGGTGATGATTTTGAAATATCATTTAGCAATAAAACCGGCTGGTTAAGTGCTTACAGCTGGCAACATCAGTCAATTATGCAATCGCCGCTGGAACCACATTTCTGGAGAGCCCCAACAGATAACGATATTGGAAACAGTCAGCAGATGCGTTGTGAAGTCTGGAAAGACGTACTAAAAACTGCCCGCCTCGATTCCATTACAGCAACCCCAAATGGCCAGTACAGTGTTATAATTCGCACCTGGCATTCATTACCAGCTGTAAATGCCACTTATATAGCTGTGTATACTATTACAGGTGATGGCTCTGTTCAGGTGAATGTAGCTATGAAAACGGGTAAGGATGCTATGCCTGAATTACCGCGCTTCGGTATGCGCACTATCCTGCGTGGAGAATTTGACAACGTTGCCTGGTTGGGCCGTGGGCCTTTCGATAACTATGCAGACAGACATACTGCTGCAGCTGTAGACTTATACCGTATGAAAGCAGATAAGTTATTCCATCCTTATCCTCGTGCCCAGGAAAGTGGTTACAGAACCGGAGTTCGTTGGATGTCGCTCACTAACCCACAAGGTGTGGGTCTCATAGCTAAAGGCTCACCTCAGATTTGCGCAGGAGTGCTGCATTTTAATATGGATCGTATGGAGTTTGACCGTGATGCCGCCGAAAATAACCATGGAGGAAGTATGACCAATGAAGATCTTGTTTGGTGGAATATTGATTACAAACAATCTGGTGTTGGAGGTGATAACAGTTGGGGGGCCACTCCGCACTCAGAATTTATGTTGCCCTACCAGGATTATAGTTATTCATTTATACTAAGTGCCTCAATAAAATAAAGAATATGAGAAGATGGTTGATACTACTACTAGCGCTTTCCCTGCAACAGGTATATGCCCAACGTAATAAATATCCTGATGTACTGAATCTGCATGCAGAACCACCTAAAGGAAAAAGTATCCTTACCAATGTGTTCAGCGACATGGGAGCATGGCATGCCTATGCACTACCATTGCATAAGGAGGATAACGGAGCTTTTATTGGCCCGCTAATCATGGGAATGGAAGGAGAGTGGTTGTCCGGAGCTTTCTCCAGGTTAGAGTTAAGCGAAAACAACCAGTTAGTGGATCTTTCTGTTGCTGATGCAAACATCAGGTATTTTCCGGGGATGCTGTTGCAACAACTGGAAATAAATAAACTGGGAATTACACAGCAATTGATTTTTGTATCAGGTAGAGAAGCATTGCTTCATACAACCATCACCAATAGAAGTAATAGTGTCAGAACACTAAATATTCGCTATCATGGTCAATCTCGCAAGCAGATAACAGTGAACAATGAAACATCTTCTCTTCAGTCGGCCGGGTTCGTAGCTGTTTTCCCGGCCGGCACAAGTATAACAGCCGATAGCCTTAGCTATAGCGCAAGTAATACCGGAGTTGTAATTGCTCCTGGTGCAAGTTATGAGCAAACCCAGTTGCAGGCTTATTATCCGGATACTGTTCATAAACCTGCGGTATATGAATTCAGTAAATCATTAAAGGAGAACGAGAATAGATGGAATGGATATCTTTCCCGTTATTTTTCTGCATCACCTAAATTGACTGAAATACAGAAACGATTGGCAGTGAAATGTATGGTTACATTGATTACCAATTGGCGTAGCAGTGCGGGAGATATCCATCACGATGGAGTTTTTCCGTCTGTTAACTATCAGGGCTTTTATGGTGTCTGGAGCTGGGATAGCTGGAAACAGGCAGTAGGTATTGTGACATTCAATCCTGAACTGGCAAAAAATAATATCCGCTCGATGTTCGATTATCAGGATGAACTTGGTATGGTGGCAGATTGCATCTATTTAGACAAGTCGGAGAACAACTGGCGCGATACCAAGCCGCCGCTCGCTGCATGGGGTGTTTGGGAAGTATATCTTCAAACTAAGGATACCGCTTTTGTAAAAGAGATGCTGCCTAAACTGATACGCTATCATGAGTGGTGGTATACAAACAGAGATCACGATCAGAACGGTTTATGTGAATATGGTTCTACCGATGGAACCCGTATCGCCGCTGCCTGGGAAAGCGGTATGGACAATGCTGTGCGCTTTGATAGTGCAGTAATGCTAAAAAACAACGATGGCGCATGGTCTCTCAATCAGGAAAGCATAGATCTCAATGCATACCTATATGCAGAGAAAAGATATCTGGACAAGCTACTTGCTGTTTCAGGGGAAAAAAACAGATATAACGATCAGGCAGAGAAATTACTGAATATGATTCGCACAAAATTTTTTGATGCGAAGAAGGGATATTTCTATGATCTGCAACCCGAAACAGGAAAATTGGTAACTGTAGATGGGCCTGAAGGCTGGATTCCACTATGGGCCGGAATTGCCACTAAAGTGCAGGCGGAAAAAGTGATTCAAAAAATGAATGATCCGCGAAAATTCAATACCAAAGTACCACTGCCAACACTGGCTGCCGATCATCCGGCATTTGATCCGATGAAAGGTTATTGGAGAGGCCCCGTTTGGCTCGATCAGGTGGCTTATGGAACTGAAGGTTTACGCAAGTATGGATACAAAAAACAGGCATCGAAATTTGAAAAACAACTGCTGAATAATGCAGTTGGGTTACTCACCAACGAACCAATATGCGAGAACTATCATCCGCTTACCGGTAAAGGTTTGAATGCAAAAAATTTTAGCTGGTCTGCAGCTCATTTGTTAATGATATTGAAAAATAAATAACGTCATGGAATTTACAGCGAACGAAGTAAAGCAGCTTGTTCAAAAAAACTACCTGCTGGCAGTAGAAGTAGACCCTCTGCAGGGTTACGATGAGTTTAACTACAAGATTACTGACACCTCCGGGCGGAAATTTATCCTCAAAATAACTGGGGAGGAAAAACAATATTCCTTCCTGGATGCACAACTTCGGATTTTAGACCACCTCACTGTGACCGATGTCGCCTGGAAATTTCAGCAAATTCTCCGAAATAAAAATCGACAGGAACTGACTCCGGTATTTAAAGATGGTAAACAATATTACGTTCGAATTCTTACCTGGCTGGAAGGGGAGTGTTGGGCAAAAGTTCAGGTGAAAACAAAAGAATTGTATCTCGACCTTGGCCGCTTCATGGGTAAAACTGATGAAGCAATGCGGGAATTCCAGCACGATGCGCTACACCGGCATTATACCTGGGATATCAGCACAGCTGCAGATTCCAATAGATTACTACAGCATATTCATGATCATGAAAAAAGAAGACTGGCGGGTTACTTCCTGCTGGCATTTGATACCGAGGTAGTTCCGGTATTACAGGAGTTGCGTCATGCTTGTATTCACGGCGATGCCAATGATTATAACGTATTGGTACAGGATGGTAAAATCAGCGGCCTCATCGACCTGGGCGATATGGTGTACACTGCACTCGTTAATAATGTAGCTATTGCCTGTACTTATGCCATGTTCAGAGCAGAAGACCCTTTGCAGGCAGCCGCATGGGTGATTCAAGGGTATCACGAAGCATTCCCGCTCACAGAACAGGAAGTAGATCTCATCTATTACCTGATTGCAGCGCGTATGTGCATCAGTGTTACTCAATCTGCCTTCCAGGCTTCCCAGGGCTCATCAAACAGTCACCACTTTGTGACTGAAGAAGATGCCTGGGATCTGCTAAATACACTCATTCGTATTAATCCACTTCGTGCGGCAGATACTTTCCGTAAAGCCTGCGGCATGCCATCTTTGATCAATAGGGAAGAAGAGTACAGCGTACTACTGGAAGAAAGGAAATCAGTAATTGGCCGTAATCTCAGCATTAGCTATCGTAAGCCTCTGAAGATTGTAAAAGGTGCTTTGCAATATTTATACGATGATAAGGGAGATACCTATATCGACTGTGTAAATAACCCAAGCCATGTTGGCCACTGCCATCCGGTTGTTGTGAAAGCCATGCAACGCCAGATTGCTACACTCAATACCAATAGCCGTTACCTGAACGACCACCTGGTAGAATATGCAAAGGAACTGCTAAGTACATTACCTTCTAATTTAGCTGTAGTATACTTTACAAATTCCGGTAGTGAAGCCAATGATCTGGCTATTCGCATGAGCCGACATTTTACCGGTCGTAAAGATGTGATGGTACTGGATCATGCCTACCATGGAACATCCACCGTGGCCATGGAAATGAGCCCTTATAAATTTGATGGTAAAGGCGGTTTCGGGCAAAAGCCTTATATCCATAAAGCCGTTTCACCAGACCTCTACCGTGGAGAGTTTCGCTATGATGATCCATTGGCTGGAGAGAAATACGCAGAAGATGTACTACAAATCCTTGAGAAGAATCCCGGAAAAATTGCTGCATTTATCTGTGAAACACTATTAGGGGTAGGCGGACAAATTCCTTTACCAGACCATTACCTGGAGAATGTCTACAAACATATCCGAGCTGCCGGTGGTGTATGTATCGCAGATGAAGTACAGGTAGGATTCGGAAGAGTGGGTGAGAAATTCTGGGGCTTTGAACTGCAGAATGTACAACCAGACATAGTTGTACTGGGTAAACCTATCGGCAATGGTCATCCGCTGGCTGCAGTAGTAGTTACCAGGGAAATAGCGGATGCCTTTAATAACGGGATGGAATACTTCAACACTTTCGGAGGAAACCCTGTATCCATGGTTACCGGCCGAACAGTGTTGAACGTAATTAAATCTGAACAAATGCAGCAGCATGCTCTCGAAACAGGCAACTTCCTGATGGATGGACTTCGTGAGGTGATGAGCAAACATCCTGTGATCAGTGATGTACGCGGCTTCGGACTATTTGTTGGAGCGGAAATGGTGAAAGACAGAACTAGCATGGAACCAGCTGTAGAGGAAATCAATGCAGTTGTAGAGAAAATGAAAGAAAGAGGTTTTCTGCTCTCAACCGACGGACCACTTTACAATGTATTGAAAATAAAGCCGCCGATGGTGTTTAACAAGCAAAATGCAACCGATATGGTGCGCCATCTCGACGAAGTATTAACTGAACTTAACTTCTAATAAATCATTGTCATGAATAATTTGGAATTGATCCTGGATGGCCTGATGCGCCGCTATAAGGAGCGGGTGCCAGATGTGAACCGGGTAATAACAGCCATGATAGCAGAAGGGCTAATCAAAGAAGAACAGGAAATAGAAAACGATCATATTGCATTTCGTACAATCGGAGTTCCGCACTTAGGAATTCAATCACTGGAGAAAATCTTTATCTATCACGGCTATACGAAAAAAGATTATTACTATTTTGAAGAAAAGAAGCTGGATGCATACTGGTATGCACCGCCTGATCCTAAATTGCCCCGCATTTTTATCAGCGAACTAAGGGTAAAAGACTTATCTGCCGAAGCACAGCAAATCATTCACAGTTATACGGATGAAGTTACTTCTGATCCGGTTGATGCCTTAAACCTGGATAATCCGGAGCAAGTGGATAAATTTCTGCATAGTGGTTTATGGCGGCTCCCGACATATGCCGACTTCTCTGCTCTGGCGGCAGAAAGCGAATACGCTTCCTGGACCATCTATAATCGTTACTATCTCAACCATTTTACGATCAGTGTACACAACCTGAAAGATGAATATAATCACATTGAACAGTATAATCAGTTCCTGGAAAAGCATGGCCTGAAACTGAACGATGCCGGTGGTAAATTCAAGAAAAGTCCAGATGGTTTGCTATTGCAAAGTTCAACTGTGGCCAGTATGATTGAAGCAACATTTGCTGTTAATGATACGCACCGAATTGCTGGCTCCTATGTAGAATTTGCTGAGCGCAGATTACTTCCTGAATTTGAGCAATTGCAATCAGCTGAGGTAAACAGAACTCACCGCAGGGAAGGTTTTGAAGCCGCCAACGCAAATAAGATCTTTGAAAGTACGTATTCATCACAAACCAACAAGTAGCAATGAAATTTTTAGAAGAACTGGGATTAAAAGCAGTAAATCCAGGAGTGAGCACCGGCACAAAATGGATGCAGGGCAATGCAGGAAGTATTACTTCCTGGTCACCGGTGGATGGTCGGCAGATTGGTCAGGTAGGGATAGCTGGCGAACAGGATTACGCACAGGTAATTGAAGTTGCCACAAAAGCTTTTGAACAATGGCGTACGGTGCCAGCCCCTCGCAGAGGTGAAATAGTTCGGCAGATAGGTGAGGCATTGCGTGCGAGGAAACAGGCGCTGGGTAGTCTGGTTAGTTATGAAATGGGAAAGAGCCTACAGGAAGGATTAGGCGAAGTGCAGGAGATGATAGATATATGTGACTTTGCAGTGGGATTAAGTCGCCAGCTCTATGGCTTGAGTATGCATAGTGAACGACCTTCACACAGAATGTATGAGCAATGGCATCCGCTTGGTATAGTTGGGATTATTTCCGCATTTAACTTTCCGGTAGCTGTATGGAGCTGGAATGCTATGCTGGCTATGGTTTGTGGCGATGTTTGCGTTTGGAAACCGAGTGAAAAAACACCTTTGTCGGCTATTGCTTGTCAGCATATCATCGCAGAAGTACTGGAACGTAACAACGTACCTGAAGGAGTACTCTGTGTAATTAACGGAGGGCGTGAAACAGGAGAAATGTTAGCATCGGATCAAAGAGTTCCATTGGTATCTGCCACCGGCTCCACGCGTATGGGTAAAGCTGTGGCAACTACTGTAGCCGCAAGATTAGGTCGTTGCCTGTTGGAATTGGGAGGTAACAATGCCATTATTATTTCCCGCGATGCAGATCTGGATATGGCACTTATTGGTAGTTTATTCGGGGCAGTAGGAACAGCGGGTCAACGTTGTACTACCACGCGTCGCCTGATTATTCACGAATCGGTATACGATTCCTTCAAGGAAAAACTGACTAAAGCATACGGGCAACTCCGCATTGGTAATCCGTTGGATGAAACAAATCACGTTGGTCCATTGATCGATAAAGATGCCGTAAATGCTTACCTGAAAGCTATTGATGCCTGTAAAAAAGAAGGCGGAAATTTTGTTGTGGAAGGTGGAGTTGTGAGTGGTGAAGGCTTTGAGAGTGGTTGTTATGTGAAACCATGTATTGCTGAAGCCCGGGCGGATTTTGAAATTGTGCAGACAGAAACTTTTGCTCCAATACTTTACCTGATGAAATACAACACACTGGAAGAGGCAATAGCTATGCAGAATAATGTGCCACAGGGGCTTTCTTCTGCTATTATGACTATGAATCTGAGAGAGGCGGAGCTTTTCCTTTCAGCAGCGGGTAGCGATTGTGGTATTGCCAATGTAAATATAGGTACTTCCGGAGCTGAAATCGGTGGTGCTTTTGGCGGAGAAAAAGAAACAGGTGGCGGCCGGGAAAGTGGGAGTGATGCCTGGAAGAATTATATGCGCAGACAAACAAATACAATTAATTACGGAACTCAGTTGCCGTTGGCACAAGGCATTAAGTTTGATCTGTGATAGAATGATTAATGCATGAGTTGCTCTTTTGCGTTGTAACAGCTCATGCATTTTATTCATATCAACATATCTAAAAATTATTTTTATAAAAAATTGATAAATAATTTGTTAGAAAAGTAACTTTTACTACATTTGCACTCCCAATCGGGAATGGCTGCGTAGCTCAACTGAATAGAGCATCTGACTACGGATCAGAAGGTTTCAGGTTTGAATCCTGACGCGGTCACTACAAAAAAGCAAGTTGTTTATTAAAGCAACTTGCTTTTTTTTTCTCTGGAGCGATTGATGAAATTGAAGATTGATGGAGAATAATAATGTTTATGTGGCCTTCTATTGGATTGTATCCTTTTTCCCAGTGTTACTTTCAAACAGGTGTATCTCTAATTCTTTATGCAGATTATTAAGATGGAAATCTTCAAGTATTAATAGCCTTAGTCCATTTTTGTGTGCAAATACTCTTTTTATTCTATCATTTGTTAATACCTCTTCCAATGCTTTAATACCACCGAACTTATTAACTTTTCTATAATGTTGATCGCCATTAAATTCAATCAACAATTTTAATTTATCAATATAAAAGTCATAAAACAATTTGCCTTTATTTTTTAGGCCTTCAAATGATTTTTGGTATTCATATATGATATTATTTTGGTCGAGATATTCTGCTATTTTTCTCTCTCCCAAATACTTTATTTCACATTTCCGGCAATGTCTTTTTTCTGAAATATGCTCATAAAAAGATCGGGTAAATGTTCCATGAATTTTACAAATGAGTTCAAGCTTCGTATTGATATTTTTTATTACCTGTCCTCGCGGATAAATATATTTTTGGCCGAATAATTCCTTACTCTTTGAAATGAAATCATCGTAGGTGTATTTACGGTATCTTTTACTGGCTTCTTCATTTCTGCAATGTATACATCCCTTATGTTTAAAAACATTACTGATATGTTGTTTGAAAATAGTTCCCGGGTGCTGGCAGCATTCTGAAATAATGAACCTGTTTTTGTTTATCCTTTCAATTCGTAGGAATTTTTTCTTTCCTTCCTGAAATATGTTGTCGAAGAATTGTTGTATATTTTGATCATTATATTTTTCTCTATGTTTACCCCGGTGTTCAAACTCACATTCTTTACAGGCATAATGCCCCTTGGAAAAATTGTTTTTTCTTTGGATAAATAATTTCCCGTGTTTGCTGCAAAAAACATTGATTAATCCATTATTTAATACTTGTTCTGGTATAATAAATTTACCTGGTCCAAATATTTCATCTGCTCTCTGTTGCCAGGTCAGGATACTCATTGTTTTGTAATGCTGTACCTTTTTGCAATCTTCACAGGCAAATCCTTTGAATTTCCTGATATTACTACCTGTTACATAAAACTCATTATTGTGTTGTAAGCAGATAATTTTGTATTTTTTCTTATTGTTGGTATGCTCCAGACTTTTTATCGAATATTTATTCCTCCCAAATCTTAAGTCAATTTTTTCCTGAAAATGGGAGACAGGTTTTTCTCTGGCATTTCTTCGTTTATCGAACTGGCACTGGATACAAGGTTTAGAATTTCTGAATATTGAAGTTGCAACAACAGGCTTGCAGACATAATTGTGTTTTAAACATTTTACCTGGATTTTCGGGCTGCCACTGGCTCCATTCTTTCTTTTTCTGAATAAACCTCCGATAACCCTAAATGATTCGAGCCCCCTTTCGTCCAGTTTATCCTGGTACCTTTTTATGTCTGCGAAACTGAATTTACCTTCCATACTGTAATTATGTAAATGGTAAACCTAAATCTACCTTTAAACAAGTTATGAAGTGTTAATCCACCGTTAAGATACACTCCTGGAGGCTGGAATTGCATTTGCTGGAATCTGGCAGAAACTGTATAATTTTTGTCATTGCAGACGAGGCGAACAGGTTGTATTTTTGTATTACAAAACACTACAGGATATGCCAGAGCATCGTAAATTAGTTGCCATCGTAGTACTTCCACAAAGTCGACTGCTTACTCTTGCTGGCCCTGCCGATGTCTTCTCCTTTGCGGCCTCTATGCTTCAAGAGCAATTTGGCCCTGATAATCAGTCCTATGAGGTAATATTAGCGGGGGCACTGCCAGGGAAGGCTGTTGAACTGCGAAGTCCGGCCGATTTGCTGGTTACTGGCAGTATCTATGACATTAAACAGCCTATAGATACCCTGATCCTTATTGGAATGCATTTACCCCAGGATAATCCTGAAACAGAAAGATTTTATACCTGGCTTCAGCAAAAAAGCACGGAAATCAGACGAATAGCAGGTGTTTGCGTGGCTTCCTTTGTTTTGGCAAAAGCTGGCTTATTAGATCATAAAAAAGCCACAACACATTGGGAGAGATACGACGATTTCCGCAGCCAATTCCCAAAGGTAGTGGTCGACACAACTCCTTTCTTTATTAAGGATGGAAATATCTATACTGCCGGGGGTGTCACCTCCGGTATGGATTTAGCACTGGCAATGGTGGAAGAAGATTATGGCCGGGAGCTGGCTGTGCGGATCGCCCGAAAACTGGTAATTCACCTCAAACGCCCCGGAAATCAGAAACAATTTGGTGGCCTTCTGCCAGATTATGAGCTCAGCAGTACTATACTAATACAATTACGCCCATGGCTACTTCAACATATCCATGAAAATCTGGGGGTTGACATAATGGCTAAGCAGACAAACATGAGTGCCCGCAATTTCGCCAGGGTTTTCCTGAAAGAAACAGGACTTACCCCAGCTAAATTCATCGAAAAAATGCGCGTGGAATTAGCTCGTACTTACCTGGAAAATAGTGCTCTTTCCCTGGAAGAAATTGCATTAAAATGCGGCCTCGGTGGACTGGTATCCATGCGCCGGGTGTTTCTTCGTCATCTCGAAATCTCTCCGGGTACCTATCGTAGTACTTTCCGTTCTGCGTTACAGGCTCCCTGATTTACTCATCTACATAAATTTAAGATTATGAAAATTGCAATCAACGGTTTCGGAAGAATCGGTAGAATGACTATGCGTGTACTGCTCAATCAACCCTCAGTTGAAGTAGTAGCTATCAACGATCTGGCAGATGTTAATACCCTGGCTCATCTTTTTAAATTCGACTCTGCCCACGGTAAATTTAATGGCACCGTTAGCACTGATGGAAACAACCTTGTTATCAATGGTAAGAATATAAAACTCCTGAACGAAAGAAGCCCTGAAAACCTTCCATGGAAAGATCTTGACGTCTATGCTGTGATTGAATCTACCGGCCGGTTTACTGCCCGTGACCAGGCATCTGCACATCTGAAAGCAGGCGCTAAAAAAGTTCTGATTACTGCTCCCGCTTCCGGAAACGTAAAAACAATTGTAGATGGAGTTAACAACCATCTTATCTCTCCGGATGATGATATTATTTCCTCTGCTTCCTGCACTACCAATTGCATTGCCCCGGTACTTTATGTTTTAGAAAACGCCTATGGTATTGAGTCTGGTTTCATGACCACCATTCATGCCTACACAATGGACCAAATGCTGCAGGATGGTCCGCATAAAGATCTGCGCAGAGCAAGGGCCGCTGCATACTCTATTATCCCTACCACCACTGGTGCCGCCAAAGCGATAGGTGAGGTGCTGCCCAACCTCAAAGGCCGACTAAATGGATTTTCATATAGAGTACCGGTTATTGATGGCTCGGTTGCTGAACTAACCTTGAATCTTCGTACAACTCCTACAGCCGATGAAATTAATAAGTTACTACAACACCATGCATCCACCGATCTGCAAGGTATTCTCGAATATGCCACAGAACCTGTTGTATCTGCTGATATTCTCGGGAATACTCATTCTTCCATCGTTGATAGTTTACTTACCAGAACAATCGGTAATACTGTGAAAGTAGTAGCCTGGTATGATAATGAAATTGGTATTTCAAATAGATTGGCAAATATGGTAACAACATTGTAACAGCAGGTAAATAAAAAAGTCAGCCCGGTGGGTTTCATAAAAATGAAATCCACCGTCGACTGACTTCTGTGTTTTAAGAGATAACACTGGCTGCTATCTGCACAGGTACCGGCTGATAGTTTTCAAATGTCATGCTGGCACTGGCCCTTCCAGACGATAAGGTTCTCAACACTGTAATATATCCGAACAGTTCTGATAGCGGAACTGCCGCGCTGATATACTGCATATTTCCATCCATCCTCATTTGCCTGATGACTCCTCTACGTTTGTTTAAATCACCTGTTACTACACCTGTATATTCTTCAGGTAAGTTTACATCTACCTTCATCCATGGCTCAAGTAACCTTGGCTGGGCTTTAGCAGCTATGTTTTTGAATCCTGATATTGCAGCTAATTCGAAGTCAAATGCATGAGAATCTTTCTCGTGTACTTTACCATCCAACAAGCGTACTTTCATCGAGGCAACCGGATAACCTGCCAATACTCCATTTAGCATGGCCTTTTCAAAGCCTTTACTAACCGATGGGATAAACTCCTTAGGAATTGCTCCACCTTTGATTTCATTGACAAATTCAAGTCCATTGCTTTCATTATTTCCAGGCGATAGTTCGAAGGTAATATCGGCAAAGCTGCCCGAACCACCATTTTGTTTCTTATAGGTTTCCCTATGAGTAACGGTATCCGTAAATATTTCCTTGTACTCAATCTGCGGCGCACCTTTATTTACTTCAAGCTGGTACTGAGATGCAAGTTTTTCCAGCTTTACTTCGAGGTGTAACTCTCCCATACCTTTCAAAATTGTCTGTCCTGTTAATTCATTGACAGATACCTGCAACGTTGGATCTTCCTCTGTTAATCTGGCTAATGCTTCTCCAAGTTTATCATTGTCTTTCGCCGATTTAGCTTCAATTGCATAGCCTATCATCGGTTCAGGGAAGTTAATTTCTTCCAGTAATACGGGATGTTTCGGATCAGCGAGGGTATCGCCGGTTTTTACATCTTTCAGGCCTATGGCTGCGCCTATATCACCTGCTCCGATTGCATCAACATTTTCAAACTTATCAGATAAAATCCGCATCAATCTGCTTACTCTTACCTGTTTACCTGTTCTGCTATTCCAAAGCACATCACCATTCTTTAATTGCCCGCTGTATACTCTTACTAACGTTAACTGGCCTACGTAATCATCAACCAAAACCTTAAAAGCAAGGGCAGCAGAAGGACGGTCTAACGACGGTACCAATTCTATAGCTTCATTACTATCAGGCTGTATAGCATTAATTACCTCTATATCGGCAGGGGATGGAAGGTAGTCAACAACTGCATCCAGCAAAGGTTGTACTGCCTTATTTTTATAAGCCGCACCTGCGAGTACTGGTACCAAGGCCAGACTTAATACAGCCCTGCGAATGGCCGCACGTATATCCGACACCGCTATATTTCCGGCATCCCTGAGATATTGTTCCAGGAATATTTCATCCACGAGAGCTAATTCTTCCAGTAACTGCTGTCTGGCCTGTTGGGCTTCTTGCCGCAATTGATCTGGTATTGAATCGGTATTCCATGTTTTACCATCACTGGCTTCCCATATTCTGCCTTCCATGGAAATCAGATCAATGATTCCCGTAAAATCACTTTCAGCACCAATTGGTAACTGAACCGCAACCGCATTTCCGTTTAGTCGTTCACGTATATTCTGCACCACCTGCTGGAAGTTAGCTCCTTCACGATCCATTTTATTTACAAAGGCTATCCTTGGAACTCTGTACTTATTGGCCTGATGCCATACTGTTTCAGTTTGAGGCTGAACGCCAGACCTTGCATCAAATACCGCAACAGCACCATCCAATACACGCAGAGATCGTTCTACTTCAGCTGTAAAATCTACGTGGCCTGGTGTATCTATTATATTAATCGTCCAGTTACGACCATTGGCCAGCCATTGTGTAGTAATAGCTGCAGATGAAATTGTAATACCTCTTTTCTCTTCCTGAGGATCACTATCCATAATGGTATTACCATCGTCTACATTTCCCAGTTTATGAGTAAAGCCTGTAAAGTACAGCATTCGTTCTGTCAGGGTAGTTTTACCTGCATCAACGTGTGCCATTATACCTATATTTCTAAAGTCTGTTAATTGTTTCATATAAAAAATGGGATTAAAAAAGGCCTCACATCGGTAGATGAGAGGCCTTGCGAAAAAGCAATAGCATACTGCATCACCGGACTTGCCGTGAAGTAATCAATGCTTTAAAACTTAATTTTAATTGCTTTTTCATGTGAGAATAAGTTGAATAATAATAGAGTCGTTAGGGTAGGGGAAGCAAATAAAAAAGGCCTCTCCGAAACGAAGAGGCCCCTAAATAAAGTAGGAGTTATATATTAACCTCTCATATCGGGCATAGATCTGCCTCCCCGTCCTGAATAAAGACGATGCGTGTACTTGCAATTACCGCTCTGATAACGGTTGAAGCATGTTCGCATTTTGCTGATATGAGATATGTTTTCATAAATTTATTTTGCGATGCAAAGGTACGTGTTTTTATTAAAATAAACAAGAGTGCACGAAACGATTTAAACTATCAGGGGCCAGCCTTTTAGACTAGCCCTGATGAGTTGGTGCAATGACAATTATGCAGGTTTATTTTTTTGATATAGTATGCTGATTTTTCAATGCATCTTCAAGAAATAATCTTACTTCTTCTGCTGGAATTGCCAATGAACTGGTTCTCGAAACACGGGCAATGTTTATACCCATAAAATTTCCTTCTGTATCGTAAACCGGACTTCCACATTCATTAGGATATAGTCTTGCATCATGAATAAAAACTTTCCTGAATCCATATCTTCTGCTATTATACCCGCCTTCAAATTTCTCTGCCGGATGCTCCTGAATTACGGTCATTAAACCTTTGCTTTGTACGGTGATATTCTTTTTAAAGCTTTCTCCACTATTTCGTTTCCCTTTAAGACGAAGTATTGTTTTAGGAGGGCAATTGGCTACTGCCCAATCAAAATCTTCTTTAGTGTTTACATTAAGTCCGTTTACACTAATAATCCTGTCTCCTGCTTTCATGCCTAAGGTTTCTGCCTCACTGCCTGCATCTACTTTGTCTATGTATAGTGATTGATCTTTCTCTTCTGCTCTTATACCGATGTAAGAACCCAGTCGGGGAGGAATAAAACTTACGGTTGGAGTACCCAGAACACTGAATAATGCCGGGCCATCCGCAACTGGTGATAACAGAAATTTACCGGCTCCGGTAAATAATTTTTTGTCGGTTGATTCCTGTGTTAATTTGATACTGTTGTCAATCCTTACAGCCACTTCAAGTAATACAAGATCTCTCTGGGGATCTCTTGCAATAACCTTTGCCGCATATGATTTATGCTTATAGGAAACAAAAACAGAATCGTTTCCTACTATCGAGCTTTTGCTAATGATATAACTGTTGCCGGAAGTACTGTTATCCAAAGATACCAATGTTCCCAGGGCACTGCTTTCCTGGCCGGCAAGTGAACTGCTTAGTTCAAGGCAGGTTGGTTCGAGTGTTGATATGAGTGAAGAAAAGTTATTGGCCATATTTTCCAATGCTGGTATTGGCGCTACCTTGTAGGATGCCGGCATTGGATCTATTTCCTGGGGCTGTACCTGGGCTGCCATAGAATAACTTCTGTTATCCATCAGGTAATTCCAGTATAAACGGAATTTATCTACCGGCACTTCAAAATTCTCATCTAAGGAAAAGTCAATACGGCTGTGGATCCCTATTACCCGTCCATTAATATCGAATAGAGGTCCGCCCGAATCGCCTGGTTCCATTAATGCGGTATTGCTGATGAAACCTTTGTGAAGTTTACTCTCTGTGATATAGCCAAATCTTAAGATCGGAAGTTTGTTTTGCGGCATATTTCCCGGGTATCCCAAGCTAAAGCATGGTTGAAATGGAGTGAGAGCAGACGACCAGCCCATTTCTGCATGCGGCCAGTTACCAGGCTCCAAAATCTTAATTACAGCAGCGTCTACAGAAAAATCCTTAATGCTGCCTAAACCTGTTGCATAAACTATTTTTCCATCCGGAAATGCCACCTGATAGCGGCGGTTAGCAACAGCAGCATGTGCTGCAGTTAGTATATAACCATCAGCACTGATTACTACGGCGCTGAATGTTGGCCCTTCTGTGGTGTTATGTAGCGTATCATATTCAGTAACACCAACGGTAGCGACAGATACTTTTTTAACGGCCTGTTGAAGAGATGATTCCAGTGATTTATAATCCAGTTGCTGGCTAAATGAGAAGTTTGCCTTCAGCATTAGTGCCACTCCAATAATTAAAGAGTTGTAATTAATCCTCATTTTCTGATTTTGAAAGTTGATAACCCGGGATGTTGTGTTGGATTAATGGCAACAAAATGTACTGAGAGGGTGAAGAGGCACAATTAAAATATTTAAAAAGAGACATTTATGGCCTTTTTAATAGCGATAAAATTCGTACCTTTTCTTATCGAAATCTGCTTATGATCCGGATAATAAAACATGGAATCCTACTGGAACCCACTAAACTGGATTTTGAGAATGAGGGTGTCCTGAATCCAGCAACGGTTCAACATGGTAACAGCATCTTTCTTTACTATAGAGCTGTTCGTCAGGGGAATTTTTCTACTATCGGTTATTGTGATCTGACAGCTCCCACAAAGGTTGGTACCAGACTAAACAAGCCTTTGCTTGCTCCCGAATTTAAATATGAATCTAAAGGGTTGGAAGATCCAAGAGTAGTTGTCATCGAGGGAGAATATTACCTTACCTATACTGCATTCGATGGAGTTTGCGCCAAGGGAGCATTAGCCACTTCCTCTGATGGGATCAACTTTGATAAGAAAGGAGTGATCGTGGCTGAAATCGATTTTTATACTTTCAGAGAACTTGCACAAAAAAATGGCCCGTTAGACGAGCAGTATATTCTTTTTAATATGATGAATCCCAGACTTTGGGATAAAGACCTGATCTTCTTTCCAAGAAGAATAAATGGAAAACTGGTTATTCTCCATAGAATTAAGCCGGATATCCAGATTGTAATGGTGAATGACTTATCTGAGCTCACTCTGGATTTCTGGCACGACTACTTTGCACATTTTCAGGAACATATTTTATTAAGACCAAAATACCCGCATGAAAAAAGCTATGTGGGTGGTGGATGTCCGCCTATTGAAACACCGCATGGCTGGCTTTTGATCTATCACGGTGTTTATGAAACATCACATGGTTACGTCTATTCCGGATGTGCAGCCCTGCTCGATCTGAATGATCCAAGAAAGGAAATTGCCAGATTGCCTTATCCGCTTATTGTACCCCAAAAAATTTGGGAAATAAGGGGAGATGTTGATAATGTTTGCTTTCCTACTGGTTCAGTCGTGGAAGGAGATACCTTATATATTTATTACGGGGCTGGCGATGAAGTTATCGCCGCAGGCACAATAGGGCTTGCAGAACTAACAGACGAATTACTTGCTCATAGGAAGCATTAACTAGATTTTTAATAATGCCAATGCCCTTTCGCATATATTATCTACCGTAAATCCAAACTCCCGCATTACTACCGGGCCCGGAGCAGATGCTCCGAAATGCTCAATGGAAATATTAACACCGTATTGACCGGTATACTTCTCCCATCCCTGTGCTATACCGGCTTCAATAGAAATTCGTGCAGGTATATCTGGTGGCAATACCATATCCCTGTATTCCTGTGTCTGGGCATCAAATAATTCCCAGCTTGGCATAGAAACAACCCTGGTAGGTATGTTAAATGAAGTGAGCCTTTCTTGTGCATTTACTGCCAGGTCTACTTCTGAACCTGTAGCTATTAATATAAGCTGTGGTTTTCCTTTTGGAGCATCCGAAAGTATATAGCCTCCATAATTAAGTCCTTCCGCACTGGCATACTTAGTTCGGTCTAATGTTGGTACATGCTGTCTGGTGAATATTAAGGCAACAGGCTTGTCTGGTATTTCTATAGCCATTTTCCAGGCAACAGCGGTTTCATTGGCATCGCCCGGCCGAATTACTACCAGATTGGGAATCGCTCTTAATGACGCTAGTATTTCGACTGGTTGATGGGTAGGTCCGTCTTCTCCCAGTGCAACGCTATCATGTGTGTAAACAAAAATTACTTTTAGCTTGCTTAAAGCGGCCAGCCGGATAGGAGGGCGCATGTAATCCGCAAAATTCAGAAATGTAGCAGTAAACGGTATGATTCCGCCATGTGCTGCTAAACCATTGGAAATGGCTCCCATTGCATGTTCTCTGACGCCATATTGTATGTTTCGCCCGTCGTAGCCCCATACTCCCGCTGCCGCTCCTTGTAAATCGCCCTTCTTCATGACAATACTTTCGAAATTCCCTGCATCTTTCATTTCAGTATTGGTGCTGGTATTCAGATCGGCTGACCCCCCGATAAATCCGGGCAGGTGATGAAAGAATTGCTGGATCACTTTTCCGGAGGCGGCACGAGTGGCCATGCCTTTACTATCTGCTTCGAATGATTGAATTTTTTCATCCCAGTTTTTAGGCAACCTGTTGTGAATTAATCCTCTTAACTCATGTGCAAGTTCTGGGTATTTTTGAGAATAGATAACCATATGATCTTCCCATTTTGCCGCTTGTTGCTTCCCTTTTTCAACGGCTTCCCTAAAATGTTGCAATGCTTCATCAGGAACTAAAAAATCAGGAGAAAGTGGCCATCCCAGTTTTTCTTTTGTTGCTTTAACCGCTTCTGGCCCTAATGGAGAACCATGTGCTGCACAGGTGTCTTGTTTGGGAGATCCATATCCGATATGGGTACGAACCAGGATAAGTGATGGCCTGTCTTTTTCTTCCTGTGCAGTTCTGATGGCCACTTCAATCGCAGCCAGGTCATTCCCATCTTCTACCTGTTGTGTATGCCAGCCGTAGGATTGAAAGCGCATGGCATGGTCTTCAGTAAATGTTACATTAGTGGAGGATGCTAAAGTGATTTTATTATCATCATATAAATAAATTAGCTTTCCTAATCTCAGATGACCAGCTAAAGATGCTGCTTCTGAAGCTACACCTTCCATCAGATCTCCATCACTCACAATGGCATACGTATAATGGTCAACTACATGATCACCCGGACGGTTATACTTTGCTGCCAGATAGGCTTCTGCCATTGCCAGGCCAACACCGTTGGCAAATCCTTGCCCCAATGGGCCGGTAGTAACTTCTACTCCTGGTGTATGTCCTCTTTCCGGATGACCGGGGGTTTTACTGCCCCATTGTCTGAACTGTTGTATATCTTCTAACGATAAGTCATACCCTGTTAGATACAATAGACTGTATAACAGCATGGAACCATGGCCTGCCGATAATACAAAACGGTCTCTGTTGAACCAATGTGGATCTTCAGGGGCATGCCTGAGAAATTTTGTCCATAATACATAAGCCATCGGTGCGGCTCCCAATGGCATACCCGGATGCCCGCTGTCGGCTTTCTCAACAGCGTCTACTGAAAGGAAACGTATAGTATTAATGCAAAGTTGGTCTAATGCAGTGATGTTTGGTGTTATAGCAGTGGTGGCCATGATTTTTTATTTTGAAATGAGCAATCTCATGACCTTCAACAAACTTCATGCTCATAAGGTTGGCGAATATTTTTTAATTAGTCTACTAAAATTATAGACTTTTAGAAAATTATTGTAATATTGTAATCGCATAAAATACATTTCGCTTGTTGCGATCACTCGACCGAAGAAAATTTAAATCGCATGAATACATCAATACTTATCATGAGCGTTCCTTGCTATCAACGATGTTGGTAAGTTCCTGACTATTTTATTAAAAAAAGAAAACCGGAACTGTTGGCGCAGTTCCGGCAGGTAAACAAGGCTGTTTGGACAATTATCAGTGACCTGCCTATGCAGGACACCGGCCTCATTTTTTTCATACCAAAGTAAAGATAATGAAAATTGCTATTGCATGCAGCTATGGGCTGCTGCTGTCGGCTACTGCCATGGCACAAAATCTCCATTCAGCCAGGCAATCAGACACTATTTCTCCGGCCAAAAAATCTGTCGTACAAAATAATATCTCCTTATCCGGAAGAATTATTGACGCTAAAACTCAACAACCAATTAATGGAGCTTTAGTACATATCAAAGGTACTACCCATGAAGTACTAACGGGAAACAATGGAGAATTCGCATTACTTACTGGTCAGAAAGTTCCGGTTATTTATCAGATTTCAGCTTTGGGCTATAAGTTAAAAGAGCTTTATGCCGATAAAGCCCATTTCGGAAATATTGGTCTGGAAGAATTAAGTACACAGTTAAATGATGTGGTAGTAGTTGGATATGGAACACAGAAACGTAAGGATTTAACCAGTGCTATTGCATCCATAAAAGGTAGTGAAGTTGTAACAGTTCCCGTTGCCAGCTTCGATGCTCAATTACAGGGCCGGGCTGCCGGTGTTCAGATCAATTCAAATACCGGGGTACCCGGTGATGGCGTATTTGTGAGGGTACGTGGCACCAGTTCTATTAATGCAGATAACAATCCTCTCTATATTATCGATGGCGTTTTTATTAATAATTCAAGTCTGCAAACCGTAAATACTGGTGGAAGACAAACCTCTCCACTGGCCGACTTAAACCCTTCAGATATCGAAAATATTGAGGTCTTAAAGGATGCAAGTGCTACAGCCATTTATGGTTCAAGAGGGGCAAATGGAGTAGTTATCGTAACTACTAAAAGAGGAAAGTATAATGCAAAGGCAAAACTCAATCTCGATATTTCTTCCGGTGCTTCCTGGGCCCCCAAATTATGGGATTTAACCACCGGACCGGAACATGCTACTCTAATAAATGAGTTTTATGCCAATTCACTGGCAGATGCAACGGCAGCAGGAGACCAGGCCGGTATTAAGAAATATGCTTTGCCTCCTTTTCGTTCTTTAACGGATCAACCTGGTACTCAACCTGCGCCTCGCGGATTACCTTCCGAGCAAAAAACATATGATCGCCTACACGAAATCTTCAGAACTGCTGAGCTTCAAAACTATAATTTATCTCTTGCCGGTGGTAACCGCGATACCCGTTATTATTTCGGTGGAGGGTACTCAAAACAGGATGCGATTCTAAGACCAATTGGTTTTGAAAGGGCAAGTTTTAAACTGAATATTGATCAGCGCATCAACGACCGTATAACCTTAGGAAGTAGTAATAGTTTTTCAAGAAGCTTGAGAAGCCAGGGCAGATCTGGCGATGGCCCGCAGGGTGGATTATTACAGGCTGCTTTACATACTCCAACCTATCTTCCCGAAAATAATGCAGATGGCACTCCAGCCAGATGGGCAGGGTTCGACAATGTTCGGGTACTGATCGATAACTATGATGTACATACGACCAGTTTGCGTTATATCGGAAATCTCTTCCTGGATGCGGAAATACTTCCCGACCTTAAGTTTCATAGTCAGATCAGTATTGACTATAACAATTACAATGAATCAGAATACTGGAATAATCTGACTCAGCTGGGTGGTGGTACAACCAATGGATTAGCCACTTCTGCCATTACTCAGAATACCTCCTGGATTAATGAACAAACCTTAACCTGGAGAAAACAGATAGCTACAAAGCATTCCCTGGGAATTTTGGTAGGAAATACCTTACAAAGTAATACTGAAACCCTCACCTCGGCGCAAGGATCAGGATTTCCCAATAATGCCTATAAACTAATTTCTTCGGCTGCTACCCGCACTTCTTCACAAACCTGGACCAGGAACAATCTGGCTTCCTTTTTTTCCAGGATTGATTATAACTATGATGGTAAGTATTATTTGGGTGCCAGTGTAAGGGCAGATGGCTCCTCAAAATTCGGAGATAATGTGAAATGGGGGTATTTCCCATCCATAAGTGGTTCCTGGCGTCTTAAAGAGGAGAATTTCCTGAAACAGGTAAAAGGAATTAGCGACCTCAAACTTCGTTTAAGTTATGGAGTTACCGGAAACCAGTCAGGTATCAGCAACTTCGCTGCTAAAGGCCTTTGGTCTGGTGGCTCAGGATATCCTGATAACTCAAGTGGCGACCAACCCGGTACAACTCCCTTACAACTGCCAAACCAGGAACTGCAATGGGAAAGAACCAGTCAGTCTAATCTGGGTATTGACCTTGGACTGTTAAATGGCAGAATAAATCTGACGGCTGATTTCTATAGAAAATATACCAGCAATTTATTACTTCAACTCCCCAAAGCCGGTGTAACTGGCTTCTCATCCTATTATAGCAATGTCGGAGAAATAAGTAATAAGGGTTATGAAATAGGCATCAATACAATCAATATTTCAACTCCACATAGTACATGGACCACCAGTTTCAACATTGCAGGAAATAAGAACAGAATTGAAAAACTACCAACACCAATTTACCAATACAACAGAGATTGGATCATTATGCAGGAAGGATCTCCAATGTATTCATTCTGGCTGTACAAGCAGATAGGGGTAGATCCTCAAACAGGTAACGTAATTTTTGAAGGGGCTAAAGATGGCAAGCTTCCTGTATCTGCCCGTCAGGTTATGGGTAATGCAATGCCTGATTTTTACGGTGGATTGAGCAATACAGTTACCTGGAATGGATTTGATCTCAGCGTATTATTTACATTCCAGTATGGCAATGAGATATATAACCTGAACCGATTCTTCGGAGAGGGTGGGGGAACCAGAGATGCCAACCGTGTTTTGTTTGCCAATCAGCTCAATCGCTGGCAGAAGCCCAACGATATAACTGATGTTCCCCGCCTTACTGCCTACGGGTTAAACTATACAATTGATCAAAACAGCCGTTTCCTGGAAGATGGATCTTTCGTTCGTCTGAAATCCCTCACACTTGGATATACCATTCCTAAGTCAATCACCGAAAAATGGAAGATTCAACAACTGCGTGTATACTTTATCGGTAGTAATCTTTGGTTGCTGACTAAATATACAGGTCTGGACCCTGAGTCGAATGTTACTGGACTGCAAACCGTTCAGGGCCTCGATTTGGGTACACCACCCCAACCACGCAGTGTTCAGTTCGGAGTAAATGTTACGCTTTAAAAATTAAATAATCCATTATGAAAATATATTGGAAATATCTGCTTATTGTTGGTTTTAGTGCACTATCGGCCTGCCAGAAATTTCTGGATGTTCAACCTAGAGATGCTGTTTCAGATGAACTGACGATCGTAGACAAAACCTCCGCCAATACTGCTCTGAGAGGGGTATATAGGAAGTTGGCTGCCGATAGTTATTACGGCACTTTGTTTCAGACCTTTGGTTATCTGCCGGGAGATAATGTTCAGTGGACAGGTTCTCAGTCTGTTATTCAACAGTTCATCACGCATAAAATAAATGCAGACAATGGCAATCTGCAAAGTGTATGGACCGCTATTTATGCAACAATCAATGCAGCTAATCATGTAATCACCAAAGTGCCACTTGTACAGGATGCTACATTTTCCGCTGCAGACCGCAAGCAGATCATCGGTGAGGCATATTTCATCAGGGCTTTGTGCTACTTCGATCTGGCACGCACCTGGGGTAACGTTCAGATTACTTTAACCCCCACCTTAAGTGCATCAGACAAGAGTGATTTAAAAAATAGCACCCAGGCGCAGGTGTATACCCAGGTACTAACAGATTTAAATGCTGCTGATAGCCTATTATTGCCTCCGGCAAGCCCTAATCCTGTTAGAGCAAATCAACAAACTGCATGGGCATTAAAAGCCAGATATTATCTGTACCAGAAAGATTATGTACAGGCAGCTAATTATGCTGGTAAAGTACTGGCCGATAAAAAGACCTATTCGCTCCTTCATCCCTATAGCGCATTTTTTACACCTGCCAGTACATTGGCCACTAAGGAATCTGTTTTTGAACTCTCTTACAGTGCTACTTATACCAATGGCCATCGTAATTCATGGCAGCCGCCAGTCAACAGTGGAACCAGGCAATGGGCTCCTTCAGACGCATTTATAGCATTGGTTAATGATCCACTGATTGGTGGCAACAGAAATGCACTTGTAGCTAAAACATCTGCCGGACTGTGGTATGGGAATCTCTATTACAGAAGTAGTCCATCCGTTGATCCCAGCTATGTAATCCGTATTGCAGAATTATACCTGATACGTGCAGAAGCATTGGCACAGCAAAACAAACTCGATGATGCAAGAGAGGATCTCAACGCCATCCGCGAAAGAGCGGGTCTGTTACCTAATACAGCTACGGATAAAGAGGCTTTACTGCTTGCCATTGAAAATGAAACAAGGATTGAGTTTGCTCTGGAACCCCACAGATGGTTCGATCTGGCACGTACTGACCGTGCTGGTGCCGTACTAAATGTAACGGATAAACGCTTGTACTTATTTCCTATTCCTGCAAATGAAATCGTATTGTCTAATCATTTGCTGAAACAGAATCCCGGATACGACGAATAATTCATTCGCTAAATGCTACAACTATGAGTAATAATCAAAAAATACTATTCAAAGTAGTATTTGTCTACTTCCTCCTGCAGGCGTTGCCACTGGATTGGAAGTTTTATCAGACTTTATTTTCAATCAATTTATTGCATCTTCAGTATGAGGATATTTTCAATCTTGCTAACTATACAACAAGATTCAGCAAGGGGCCTGCGACCTTTGAAGATTGGGGAATTCTGTTCCTGATATCCATTCTGATTGTTGGAATCTGGACATTCACAAAAAGAACTATTATTCATGATTATGATAAGGCGTTCTATTGGTTGAGAACCATTTTAAGATACCGTGTGGCATTGGCTTTGCTGACTTATGGATTCCTGAAGTTTTTTGTTTTACAATCTCCTTATCCATCTATCAGTAGTCTGAATACCCCATATGGAGAATTTAACAGGTGGAAATTGTTTTCATTAAGTCTGGGTATCGTTCCATCCTATGAATTGTTTCTGGGGTTGGTGGAAATTATTCTGGCGGGTTTGCTGATTTATAGGAAAACAGCCAGTATTGCGGCTTTTATAATCCTTGTGTATTGCGGAAACATCTTTGTTTCCAATGTTGCCTATGAAGGTGGTGAAGTTGTATATAGTTTATTGTTGATCACTTATGCGCTTGTGATTATCAGTCCGGATTTGGAAAGAATAATCAGGTTGATACTATTTCAGCAACCTGCAAAAGCTAGCACATTTAAACCGGTTTATAATCGTCGGATCCTCAGAATTGTTTTGAAAGGAGTATTTGTTCTGTTTTTTGTATTGATATATGGAGTGAAAACAGGCATCAGCGCCAAATCTGATCCTTATCAGTATCCGACGGTAAAAGGACTGAAAGACGCCGCCGGATTGTACAACGTTTCTACCTTTATCAGAAATGGAGATACATTATCATACTCCTTATCCGATACTGTCAGATGGCGGAATGTAGTGTTTGAAGAGTGGAATACAATAAGTATTCTCACCAATCTGCCTGCTCCAATTAATACAAATAATGAGCATCTGGTAACAACCAACTCACAGCAACGATTATACGAAACAGAAGGAACCAACGGCAGGCATTACTATACTTATAAGAATGATGAGGCTGAGGAAAGCCTACATTTAGTGAACCGCCTTCCTGGTCTGCAATCAGATAAGTTCACCTTACATTACTTCCGCCCCGATTCATCTACAATTATATTGAATGGAGTTTCTCCGGCGAACGATACAATTCAGGTAGTATTAACTAAACTGAACAAGGCGTATTTGCTGGAAGAAGCCAGGGGTAAAAGCAGAAACAGAAAATTAAAACTTTAAAATCTATTAAGATGTCACAAGTAATAGATGAACCAGTTATTGAAGAAAGCATACAGAACCATCAACCTACCGTAGTAGCTACAAAAGGTAATCTCCCTGTATGGAAGAACTGGCAATTAATTTTATTTAGAATAGGCTTTATCTTTTTTATTGCTATTTCTATTCCTAATTCCGTTGCATGGTACCAGCAATTGGCCCAATTGAATTGGTTAAAGCTAAATTACCGCGACTTGTATGATATAGCGAGATTTGGCTCAGGAATTAACTTTCTTGGGAATACAATCTTTGGCAGCAGTCTGTTGGGATATGCCAACTGGATTACTACAGCTTTGATAGCAGTAGCAGGGGCCGCTATCTGGACACTCATCGTTAAAGTCAGGAAATTACCACGTAACGAATATTATAGTGCCTGGTATTGGTTACGCGTAGTGGTAAGATACAGAGCTGGTATAGGAATTATTGGTTTTGGATTTACAAAACTTCTTCCGGTGCAAATGCCATATCCTTCATTTGGAATCTTAAATACCAACTTTGGAGATCTTACCGCCCAGAAACTTTATTGGCTATCTATTGGCATTGTGCCCTGGTACCAGGTTTTTGCCGGTGTAGTAGAAGTGGCAGCTGGTACTTTACTCTTCTTCCGTAAAACCACAACATTAGGCTCAATTTTGCTTTTGGGTGCATTGGGCGATATTGTATATGTCAATTTTGCCTACGATGGGGGTGTGCATGTTTACAGCAGCTATTTTGTATTGCTGGCAGCGCTTCTGCTGGTTAATGATATTCCTAAAGTCTGGAAATTATTGGTACAGGAGAAAGATGTTGTACCGGTTAATTACTATCCTGATTTGTCTAACAGCTGGATTAAATATTTACGTGTTTCACTCAAATCATTTACCATATTCTTATTTCTGGGAGTACTGTTTTATCTACAATTGATCAACTTCCTGTATGATCCGTATAAACAGCCATCAGTAGCCGGAGTAAAAGAATTGAGAGGAAATTATGCAGTTACAACCTTTAAGCTAAACGGAGAGGTTATTCCCTACAATCCTACGGATTCTGTAAGATGGCAGGAAGTAACCTTTGAAAACTGGTCTACACTGACCTTTAGAGTGAATAAGCCTCACTCACTCGATTTATCTAATGGAGGAGGAGATCCGCAAAGAGATGTAAACCGGACCTTTGAAATTACCGGCTTGGCAGGAGGGCAAAGAGCCTTTCATTACTATGCAGATGAGGTAAATAAGGTGCTTTATCTGGAAGATAAATATAAACCGGTACCGGATCGCAGAAACCGTACCGCCGGGGTAGGCGGAGATGGAGGAGCTCCGGTAGATGAAGTTGCAGAACAAGCTGCTGCAAAGGAAACAGCTAAGGAGAAGAAAGACTGGATCCCTGCTGAAGCCAGGAAGAATATTGGCGATGAAGAATATAAAATCGATCCAAAAGCCTATTCTGCAAGGAGAGCCAGAGAATTTGCCAAAGCTCCGAAAGGTGAGATCAGAAAGCGGTTTGTTGTAAAATATGAAACACTTGATGGGTCACATATAATTCTGACGGGTGAAGATGAAAATAAGAATAGTCTGTATGTAGAACTGGCCAGAATAGAGAAACCGTATGCGCTTTCTCCCAGTGCTTTACAAGCCGGAAAATATTAGTGTAATGTTGCGTAGTATCTCTATTATTGGAATGCTGTTTTTATTGGTTGCCTGTAAAGGAAATAACGAAAAGTTTCCGGAGCGATATGGGTTTGGCCGGTTAGCTTCACAAGCTGAAATAGACTCTCAAAACATTTCAATCAGGCCCGATGGCCATGGATTACCAGCTGGTAGTGGCATTGCCGCTACCGGCAAAGTAATTTATCTGGCCAAATGCGCCATGTGTCATGGTCCTACTGGTACTGAACCAACAGCAAACAGACTGGTAGCTCCTTTTGGAGATACAACCAAATCAAAAACCATAGGGAATTACTGGCCTTATGCTACAACCATTTTTGATTATATCAGAAGAGCCATGCCATTCAATGCTCCTGGCTCATTAACAAATGAAGAGGTGTATCATCTCACAGCATTTTTACTCTGCAGTAATCACATTATTGATAGTACAAAGATTATTAACCAGGTTACCTTACCTGAAATAGTAATGCCAGCAAAGCATTTATATGTAGATGACGATAGAAAAGGAGGCAATGAAGTAAAATAACGTATATGGATCAGGAAAAGAAACTTCCAAGAAGGGCTATGATAAAGGCAGCTGCTATTTCAGCAACTGCTGCTTTTGTAGGAAAAGTAAATCTTCCGGCTACAGAACAGCCAACCAACGACGATCCCACTAAAATTCAGGGAACTCCGCCCGGTAAAGTTGGAACCCGCTCGCCATTTGAACAACCATCAAAGAAGGCTTCCGATATTTCAGGAAGAACGCCGTTACAGGATTTGTATGGAATTATTACCCCTTCTGATCTCCATTTTGAAAGAAGTCATGCAGGCGTTCCGGCTATAAATCCCGACAAATATGAGTTATTGATTCACGGAATGGTTGAACGTCCAATGATTTTTAAACTTAAGGATTTAAAGCGTTTTCCGGCTATTAGCCGGATTGCATTTATTGAATGTTCGGGCAATTTCAGATCCGGTAAAGAAACGATGACACCACAGGAAATCTGTGGTTTAACGAGTCAGAGTGAATGGACAGGAGTAATGCTATCTACCCTGTTTCGCGAAGTAGGAGTTAGCCCAAAAGCAACCTGGTTTTTGGCAGAAGGTAGCGATGCTGCTGTGATGACCAGAAGTATTCCGGTTGAGAAAGGATGGAAGGATGCCATGATTGCATATGGGCAAAATGGGGAGGCTATCAGGCCTGAACAGGGGTATCCGGCGCGTTTGTTTCTGCCAGGTTGGGAAGGAAATATGAACGTAAAATGGATCCGCAGAATTGAACTTTCTGATCAGCCATTTATGACCCGTGAAGAAACTTCAAAATATACAGAAACGATTAAGGATCACAAGATCAGGCAATTTAGTTTTGATATGGATGCCCGTAGCATTATTACCTATCCGAGTTATCCTCAGGAGGTAGAAAAGGGCTGGATAGAGATAAGGGGTATTGCCTGGAGTGGAAGAGGGAAAATTGAAAGAGTGGAGATATCTACAGATGGAGGAAAGCATTGGCAATATGCAAGATTGCAGGAGCCGGTTTTGGACAAAGCCCATACTTATTTTCGTTATTTATGGCATTGGGATGGCAGCCCCACGGAAATCATGAGCAGGGCAGTAGACGATACGGGTTATTATCAGCCATTTTTGAAACAGCTGATAGATGCAAGGGGTGCCGAGATGGGAGGATACCATTTAAACCCCGTTACCTCCTGGCTTATAGAAAGAGGAGGTAGAGTATTGTTTAAACCTGAAAAATGGAAATAAAGCTATTCAAAGAGGGTTAACTCGTCTCTTGTCAGGGCATGAAAAAGATTTTGCAACTGATGAACATGAACTATAGGTCTTCCATATGGTACTAATCCATTCTGAGCATCTGCCATCGGCTGAAATGTATCATTGGAAAATCGAATATGCACACTATGTAAGCGATTGTATTTGAGGGAATAAACGCTTTCATCTTCACCGTATTCTTTTTCGCCTTTAATAAATCCGAATCTTCTGAGCAGGAATAAATCCAATACAACGGGGTTAGTTTTCTCAAGGGGTAATTTGCTTAATGGTAAACCAGAATTATATACGTAGCCATCAAGAATTCCTTCTACTATAAACGCTGTTTCTTCCATGTTGTAGTCGAAATACGACACATAATTGCCTATCCTTATATCAGATTCCAGGATCATTTGTTTTTTCTTTGATCATGCAAAGATAGGGGTAGGAGAAGGCATTTTCAACATTATTGAAGGGAAGAAAATGGGAAGAATAAATGGGTTAGCAAAAGAAGGGGTATCAAGCAATTGGTTTACGTATTTTATTTTTGGACGATTGGAACTTTTAATCTGTTTCCTGATATTAATAAAGAGTCTTTAATAAAAATCAGGCTTTAGTTTAGATGTTCCAACGTCCAAAAATAATGAGTTATAGTTGACCATTACTTTCAACGGGGTTAGAAGTACTAGCCATAGCATTTTTCTTTTTGCCTCGGTTAGTACCGCCTTTCCTTCCGATTGCAGCCATATGTTCACGATTTCTGCTAACAGCTATACCACCTTTTCTACCAGCAGCACGTGCTTCTTCAGATGTGAATTTGTGGGCAACACCTTGTTGATGCGCTGCTCTACCACCTTCTCTTGAAATTGCACGCTGTTGTTCTGGATCCATAGAGGCAAATCCACGTTTACTGTGCTTTTTCGGTTCAGTACTTTTGTCGTGCATGTCGGCAACAGTAGATGCCTGATTAAATCTCATGTCTTCCATAATACTAGTTTTAAATAGTGATAATAGTTAAACACTAGCTATACTGCAAACAAGTAACATGCCACCGCAGATTTTGCTCCTGAACAATATAATATAGATGGTGGATGGTTAACCAACAGGGCAATTCATTCCACACTCCATAGAAAATTCCACACACTATGCCGCAATTTTTATTAAAGAAGTGCCGGATTTTCAATGGCTTGTAATTTGTTTTGTCATGTATTGTTATTCTTTTTTTAACCCATCTAAATTTTTTGTCATGGCAAATTATTCAAAAGCCGCACAAAGAAAAGTAGAAAAAGTAATGCGCGAAATGAATGCAGGTAAATTGAAAAGTGGTAGAAGTGGTAAGAAAGTCACTAGCCGTAAACAAGCGGTTGCAATTGGTCTTTCCGAAGCTAGAGCGGAAGGGGATAAGGTTCCGAAAAAAACATCCACCAGAAAATCTACAGTAAAAAGCAGCACCACCAGAATGGCTACAGCAAAAAAATCCCCGGCGAAAAAAGCAAGTGCCCCAAAGAAAACTACTGTTCCTAAAGCCCTTGCTAAAAAATCTACAACTAAAAAAGCTACTGCCAAAAAAGCAACAGCTAAAAGATCCAACACTGCTATAGCAGCCAGAAAAAAAGCAGCTGCTAAAAAATCCCCTGCAAAATCAACTACCAGGAAAGTTACTGCCAAAAAATCCAGTAGTCCTAAAATGACTACCAGAAAGGCTGCAACCAGAAAACCTGCGGCCCGGAAAAAAACTACCGCCCGTAGAAGAATGGCTGCAATGGCATGACACTAAACTGGTAGAACTTACGGGTTACGAATAATGGTTCCTGGTTTATACTCCCCAAAAAACTACTTGTTCGTAATCCGTAATTCAATTCGCTGTTTATGGAAACGCACAGCATTACAGTGATCATTGATGGGAAACCATATGGTTTGATCATTACAATAGATAAAATAGCCCTGGAAACCGCCTTCCAAGTAGTTCCTGACGTGAGAGAATATGTGCTGGAAGAATACCAACCCCACACCACCTCCTTTACTGCCGATCATAAAGATACGCTCGAAGGAGCCATCAGAATTGTGGAAGCAGAACAAATTGCTCGTATCATCTGGGAAGATATCCTCAATAAAATGAAATAAAAGTAAGTACCTTCGCAGCAAAGCGACTGTGTTTATTTGTTATGATGGTAACCGAAAAAACCTATAAAAATACCAATAGAAAAGAACGGATTTTCTTTCTGATTAAACTACTGATTTACCTATCTGTTGTGTATTTTAACCTGGAACACCCCGCCGGTTATGATAAATTTGTATGGCTATTCAAACTAACAAATGCCCTTTCCTTTTTCCTCGGTGCTAACCTCGTTATCTCTCTGGCCTGGTTGCTCATCCTCTCCTGGTACACCAGACGACATAAAACCAAACCAATCGAAAAAGATAATTTTGTATTAGGAATAAACCGGATTTCCTCTGTTTTAAATACAATTTTTTTACTTCTTGCAATTACCTTTTTCTTCGGCGTAAACCCACTGCAATTTGTAACCAGTATTACCATCGTTGCTGCTGCTATCGCATTATTAACCAAAGACTATATCACCAGTATCATCAATGGTCTTATTATCATGTTTTCTGATCAGCTCTCCCTGGGTGATCATATCAGAATTGGTGATAATAAAGGTAAAATCATGGATATTACCCTTACTAATCTTGTGTTACAGAATGAAGATGACGAAATAGTGATTATTCCTAACTCAGTAGTCTTTTCTACAATAGTTGTGAATCAATCCAAACAAAATATCAGAAAACTTAGTCTCGAATTCGAATTAGATCATAAACGCCCTATCACCATTAGTGGTGTAGAAGAACGCCTCAGAAATTCAATAAGCGCATTTTCCAGAAGTTATGACCTCAATAGCTTCTCTCTCAAAACAATTGAAATCAAAAAGGATTTCGTACAATTTAAAGTACAGCTGCTGATGCCACTGGCCGACAGGGAAACAGAACGGCTAATACGCCGTGCTTTAAACACAGAGATATTAGCCATTGCTGATGGAATTTAATATTATACCATTACCATTTCCTTTGTTAGAGCAGCTATAAATTCATCTATTTGCTGCTTTTCTACGCCCGGCATGCAAATAATATGGGAAATCCCATTTTCAACTGCCAGCTGAAAACGTTGACAAATCTTAGCTGATGGTGCCGGAAATACCACTGTTATTGCATTGGTATTTCTCCAGGCCGCAATTCCAATCTCATTTAATCTTGCTTCTGCATAAGCGGCGGTTTCAAGGCTCTTTTCAGCTCTTGCTCTCAGTCCGTTAATTCCCATCTTTTTTAATGCATACCAGAGAAATAACGGGCTATGCCCATTTCTGGAACCCGTAATGGTGGTGTCTAATGTTCCAATATAGGCCACAGACCTTGCTATCCTGTCTCTATGCGATTTTTTTGCTATTACAACTCCGCAGGGAATAGGGCTACCTATGAATTTATGCCCGCTAATGGCTATACTATCGATCCCGTCTTCAAAATCAAAGGCTGGTCTGGGCGTGATAAAGGCGCTGTAACTACCCGATAAGGCCCCATCTGCATGAATATAATGATGTCTTATCGCCAGTTTTTTGAGGATATTTTTAATCTGATAAACGTCATCCCTGGCTTCTGTCATGGTAGTACCAATATTAGCAAGCACAATAACAGGTAAATGCCTGTTAAGTCGTATTGCAGCCTCAAGATCCTCATAGTCAATTTCACCACCGGGCTGACTTTTAATTATAATACCAGGCAGATTTAACAGATGAATATTCTTCTGTACACTATAGTGGGTGGATTCAGAATAATATACCATGCCTTTAGGGTAAATTTCTCTGGCAAGGTATAGTCCGTATAAATTACCTTCTGATCCTCCATTGGTTACATAACCCCACCAATCGTCGGTTTGTGCCCTGAATAATTCTGCAAAGAATTTGACCACATATTTCTCCATCTCTCTGGAACCAACGGCGTAAGTAGAAGATATAAAAGGATCTCCCAGATTATTAAGTGGGTATTGAAGGAATGGTTGTAATGGGCTATAATCGAAATCTTTGGAAACTGGATAACCTAAAAAGGAATGGGTACGTTCTTCTATATTGGCTAATAAAGCAAGCATCTCTGCACTATCTTCAGCAGATATCAGATTTTCATTCATAATCGTTGTTTACAGGTGTATGACACTGCTAAATTACGGTTTAATAAATGAACTTAACTTGCATTTGGGATTTGGTAGAAAAAATATACTATTTTTGTTCGAATAGTAGTTTAATTGAACTTTTTTATATTGATAGATGATTTTTATTTAGATAAATCTTACTGATATGGATACATTAGATGCGATAGATATGAAGATTTTACAGGCCTTACAGGAAGATGCCAGGCTAAATACAAAAGAAATTGCCCACCGGATCGGGCTTTCAGTTACCCCTACCTACGAAAGGTTAAAAAAAATTGAAAGAACCGGGGTAATTAAAAATTATGTCACTTTACTGGATGGTGAAAAAATTGGCAAAACCCTGACAGTTTTCTGTAGCGTAACTTTACAATTACATTCGCAACGCCTGATCAAGCAATTCGAAACCGCTATTAAGAAAATGGAGGAAGTGATGGAATGTTACCACCTTGCAGGCACTTATGATTATATGTTAAAAATAGTGGTAGACGATATGAGAAGTTATCAATTCTTCCTGACAAATAAACTGGCTGCCGTTGAAAATATTGCACAGGTACATAGCTCCTTTGTGATGACACCCGTGAAACAAACAACTGCATTTCAACTTAAACTACCTTCTTAAAATATGTACGCCGGTAATAGGATGATCCTGTACAATCATTGTTGAATAGGTGCGCGGTCCATGTTCCGGTTCCTCCGCCCTGGGAATGGTAAAGGAGAAGCTGCTTCCCGCACCCGGATAGCTTTCGAACCAAATTTGACCATGATTACGCTCAATGAAATCCTTGGATAGATTTAGGCCAAGTCCGCAACCTTTTTCATTCTGTGTACCGGTAGTTGAATAATAGATATTGGAGAAAATACGATGCTGATTCTCAACTGGAATTCCCATTCCATTATCCTTGACAGTCACTTCCACTCTGTATTTCTGAACCTGGGCACTGATACTTACTTCTCCTCCTGAAGGGGTAAATTTAATAGCATTATTGATCAGGTTTCTTAATACCAGTTTTATCATATCAGGATCGGCATACACCATAATGCTTTGTTCGAGATGATGGGAGAGGACTACATCTTTCTGCTTGGCAAGTGTCTGTAATAATTCAAACTCCTTATTTAATAAGATAGTAAGATCGAAATCATCAGGTTTTACTCCAATGCCCTTCATCTGATTACTGGCCCATTGCAACATATTATCCATCATGTAAGCAGTATTCTTTACATCCCTCCAGAGCTCATCTGTATACTTACTGAATTGTTGCTGGTCAATTTTCTCATCTTTTAATAAGAATAACAACCCTTCCAAAATGGCTAACGGACTTCTAAGATCGTGTGAGATTACACTGAATATTTTATCTTTTACCTGGTTTAGATTTTCAAGCGTAGTGTTCTGCTCCAGGATGATTTGATTTTGGGAAGAAACCTCCCTGGTCTTATTATTCAGTTCCTGGTAGAGGTCCTGTTGTTTTTTATACAGCCTGTATACCATTACTGTAATCAGCAATAAGGCAAGAAACAGGGCAACGGCAGACATAACCAGCACTTTTTGTTGCTGAATCGTAGCCAGATGCATATGCTGTTCTTTTTTCAGCATAATGTTTTCCCTTTGCTTTTTCTCAGCTTCATATTTTTCCTGGCTTCTCGAAATCTGTTTTCCTTTTTCTGCGTTGAAATAATCGAAGCTTCGGTTACTATATGCTTTATAATTTTCAAAAGCAGCTGCGTAATCCTTTTTGGCCGAATCTAATTCATACTTTACCTTATAATAGATCATTTCATTTTTGGCATTCTTTAACATAGCATTACTGCTATCTGCCAGCCCCAGATTCCTGGCAGCATCCTTAAGATTGCCATGCATGATCTGTACTTCAGCCAGGTTCATACTGGCTTTAGCAATACCCGGGAGATTCTGGGATTCTTTATAATAATCCAGTGATAAGGTGTGAAAATGTAATGCTTCTGCCATTCGCTCCTGCATCATAGCAATCATACCCATATTTTCGTAGGTATAGGCAAGGCTTTTATGATCCTGTAGTTCTAATTTAATTTTCTCAGCTTTT
Organism: Chitinophaga silvatica; assembly: GCF_003419895.1. Taxonomy (GTDB): domain Bacteria; phylum Bacteroidota; class Bacteroidia; order Chitinophagales; family Chitinophagaceae; genus Chitinophaga; species Chitinophaga silvatica. The sequence continues at coordinate 71,303 of NZ_QPMM01000015.1, forward strand.
TCCAGGAAAAGCATGGCCGAATCCAGCAATCCCAGGGCAATATAAGCTGATCCAATATTGTTAAGGGTTCTACCGATTTCACCGTGCTCGTTCCGTTTTTGACGGATATTTAAAGCAGTGCGTAAATAAGGTAAGGCTTCACGCGGACTATTCAGTTCTGTATAAATATTCCCGATATCATTATTTAGGACACCAATCAAAAGATCGTCGAAATTGGATTCTGCAATCCTCAGGGCCGTTAGAGTAAGTTGCATTTGCTGATCCAGGTTTCCTCTGGAGTTTTCGGTGAGTGCAAGATTTCTCAGCGCCCAGATTTTTCCTGCAGTATACTGCAGGCTATCGCTGAGGTGTAAGGCTTCTCTTCCAAAAGCACTGGCTTTCGCCGGATTTTTAGTAAAGTAGTTCCGCGACAGTTGATTCAATACGTTTATCCTGGAGGTATCCCGATCGAGCCTGACAAGTGATAATTCTAATGAATCATTAACTGATTGCTGTGCTTTCGCCGGTAAAAGCAAAAGAAAGAAGAGAGGGATAAAGAGACAAATCTTCAGAGGACTGGCAAGCAGCATAGTTGATTAGATGTTGGCTGAGAAAAGAGTGAAGCTATGGGGCTGATTCACCCTAATACCCGTTAAAAATAAAGATAATAAAGGACGATTCAAAACCAAAGCGGCAAAAAAGTAGGCAAAAGCACTCATTTTATCGGTGTATGTTATTATAAATCATGAATTAGGATCGTATCTTTCGCAAAATTATTTTTTTCTTATGATAGTCAAAAGAGAGGCAGCTCTGGGATTTATTTTCGTAACCCTGCTTATTGATATTATCGGTTTTGGCATAATTATACCCGTTATGCCTAAGCTGATAGAGCAATTAACAGGTAAGGGCTTAAGTGAAGCATCACAATATGCAGGCTGGTTAATGGCCGCATATGCCATTACTCAATTTATCATGTCTCCTATAATTGGAGGATTAAGCGACCGGTATGGCCGTCGTCCGGTGTTACTTTGTTCCCTTTTAGGATTTTGCCTTGATTACATTTTCCTGGCTTTTGCTCCTAATATCGAACTATTGTTTGTTGGCCGCGTAATTGCCGGTATTACGGGGGCAAGCATTAGTACTGCTACTGCATACATTGCAGATATCAGCACTCCTGAAAAGAGGGCTCAGAATTTTGGGCTTATCGGAGTGGCTTTTGGATTAGGGTTTATTATTGGACCGGGCCTGGGAGGCTGGTTAAGCGATTGGGGGGTACGTGCACCATTTATTGGAGCTGCTGTGCTCACTTTCCTAAACTTTCTTTATGGCTTTTTCATGTTGCCGGAGTCACTTTTACCAGAAAACCGCAGAGCTTTCAATTGGAAACGAGCCAATCCAATTGGTTCCCTGATGCATTTACGCCGCTACCCGGTAATCTCAGGATTGGTTATTGCCCTGGTAATGATCTATATCGCTGGCCATGCCGTTCAGTCGACCTGGAACTTCTACACTATGGAGAAATTTGGGTGGACAGAAAAACAGGTAGGGAACTCCTTAATGTTTGTTGGGGTGATGGTAGCAGCAGTACAGGGAGGTTTAATCCGGGTTATTATCCCTAAAATAGGGCAGAACAAGTCGGTGGTTTATGGACTAATATTATATACTATCGGCTATGTTATGTTTGCGTTTGCAAGTCAGGGTTGGATGATGTATGTATTTTTAATACCTTATTGTGTGGGTGGAATCTGCGGCCCGGCACTTCAGGGTATCATGAGTTCTCAGGTTCCGCCTACCGAACAGGGGGAATTACAGGGTGCTTTAACCAGCTTAATGAGCCTTACCATGATTATAGGACCTTTGTTTATGACCAATATTTTTGCATTGTTTACAAGAACAGGGGCTACTGTTAAATTTGCAGGTGCACCATTTATTGCCGGAAGTGTATTATTACTGATTGGAGTATTCATTGCAATTGTATCTTTGTCGGGGCGCCGGTTAGCCACAGCAAAATAGACTGTTGATTTAATATCTTCAATATATACCGATGAAACCTGTAATCACTATAGAATATTGCCCGAAGTGTGGATGGCTGCTCAGGGCAGCCTACATGGCACAGGAGCTACTAACTACCTTTTCCGCAGAATTAGGTGGGGTAACCTTACAACCTAGTGAAACCAGCGGAACGTATATTATGCGTTTAGACGATGAGGTGATATATGACCGGAGGGAATCCGGACACTTCCCGGAAATAAAAGCCTTAAAGCAATTAGTGAGAGATTTGATTTGCCCGGATAAAAGTCTTGGGCATTCCGACAGGTAAGTATATACGAATTACGAACGTCAGAACCAGTAAATTATTTTACCTGATATTCGTAATTCGTATTTCTTTACATTTGCACCCTATGTATAAAAACCTCCATATCATGGCTTTACTCCTGATCCTGGGAGTAGGAGCCAAAGCTCAGTTTATTGTTCGGGATACATCTACTGCTCCTTCTTCATTAAGCGATACAGCGTGGTTGCGTAAACGTAGTTTTTTTCCATTACCGGTTCTTGGTTACTCCCAGGAAAAAGGGCTGGAAATTGGATTAGCTATGCTTTATTCATTTTATACAGATAATAAAAACCCCGACAGGCTAACCCGTAATTCAACCTTAAGCCTTATTCCGGCTATTACTACAGAGCATCAGTTTAAAGTAGATCTCAAATCTAATATCTGGACCCAGGGCAACAAATGGCATATTAAAAGTAACCTTCGATATCATAATTTTCCTTTGTACTTCTTCGGTATTGGCGATACTACGCACTATGCCGATCGTTCCCTGCTCAATAATACCCGTTACAAAGTACAGGTGGAAGGGGAACGCCTGGTAGGAGGAAATTTCTATGTTGGTGCTTCTGTGTTATATCAGTACGACACCTATAGTAGTAAGGACAACAAAGGAATATATAATACATTGTCGCTGGTTGATAAGGATGGTGGTTATGTTACTTTCATAGGCCTCACCGGCGTATTCGACAACCGCGATAAGGAAAATTACACTCGCAGGGGCTGGTGGTTGAAACTAAATGTTGCCTATGCACCATCTTTCCTTAGCAAACAACCCTTATTTAAGCTCGATGCGCAGGGAGCACATTTTATTCCTATTTCCCGTAAAAGTACCCTTGGCCTGAATGGTATTATACAAACCTTACAGGGAGATAACCTTCCTTTTTATTTATTGCCGGAAATGGGGAATGATAATATGATGCGAGGATACTATACCGGAAGATACAGAAATCAGAATTACATGGCAGGGCAGGCCGAATACCGCTACCTGATCGACCCGAAACTGAGAGTACATTTAGGTTTTATAGATCTGAAACCTAAGTTTGCATTAGCTGCGTTTGCCGGTACAGGTACTGTTTTCGCGAATCACGACTTTCATTTCTCTGGTTTGAAGCCTAGTGCCGGAGTTGGTGTCAGATACTTTTATGATGAAAGTTCCAGGCTTACTATACGTATAGACTATGCAGTTGGAGAGAAGCATACGAATGAGCCTCGTCAGAAAGGCTTTTATCTTTCTTTGGCAGAAGCTTTTTAATTAGTGTAAGGGTGATGGTTATGTGCTAATAATTTGTTAACTTTCAAGACATTAATCAGTACACCAAAACCATCGCATATGAAAAAGGTCTTCCTTTCTTGTGCTGTTTTGTTGCTATCCGCAACTACAATTACACTCAACGCACAGGATAATAGTGGCTCATCAACCCGCCCGCATTCCAAATTTTATCTGAAAGCAGCCGGAGGTTATTTTTTTAGCGTATCCCCAGGTCAATTTCCTAATGTTGGCCCATATCCTCCCCAGGATCTTAATACGCAATTTAACCCCTTAAATCCGACGCACCCCCTGGATACTATCTCCAGAAAAGTTCTTACAGGTTCTTATGGAGCAGGTGTCAGAGGAGGTTTATCATTCGGGTATAATATCAATAAATACCTGGCTATTGAAGGTACATTTAACTACTTCCATAGCAAGAAAAATCTGATGACCAGGCAACAAACTAAATTAGCTGGTGATACCAGAATTTTAGGCTTCGTAGAATCTCATGGTTATGTTAATGCCGTTGATTTTGCTCCTAGTCTTGTTGTAAGCCCGGGTTATGAACGAATCAACCCATATGTTCGTTTTGGTTTTGTAGTACCGCTATGGGGTAGATTATATATTGAAACTGAAGCTGCTCAAACTTCCAATCCACCTGCAGGTTTGCCGGTTCCTCCAGGATCCCAGGTTTATACCACCATTAGCCGTAAGGAAGAAGTTAAGCCTAATGTAACAATTGGCTTCCAGGGAGCATTAGGTGTTTCATTTATGGTCTCCAACAGGTTCGATATTTTTGTAGAAGCAGAATACAGAAATGTTCCTGTAAGAAGCAAATCAAAAGAGATTACCAGATATAATGAAGTAAATACACTGGTAACCAGCACAGGTACCCCAATCCAGGAATTATCCCACAGAGGGGTAAACGATCTTAGCGTAGCAGAAAAGAAAACTGATTATGTTACTACGCTCGATCAGAATTCCAACACACCAATAAACCAGCAAGGTACAGTTGTTATCTATAAGGATAATAATAAACCAGCCAATGACCTGAAATCATATATCAACATTGGCGGTCTGGGTGCAAATGCAGGAGTGAAATTCCGCCTGTAATCTAATATAAACGCAATTTATTTGTAAGGAAGAAAGGGTGTCTCAATACAGAGGCACCCTTTTAGTTTGTAAATAATTCAAGTGGATATCCGAAAGCAACTTCCAAATACCAATAATATTCTAAATAAGAGGTGTTGTTACTTTCTAACTGAACAGCCCTTCTGTAACTCAATTGTTAGCTTTCTAATCCTCCAATAGGTCTTGAGTAACCCTGAATTCTATGTGTTGTTAATAGGCACTGCAGGAGCTATACGTATTGCCACCTCAGGAGCATAATTAGTCCTAATATGCACTGGCATTATCAAGTAACTCAATAGCCTCAGCATTCAGATTCAATTGCACTCCAGCAATTAACTCTTCCAATTGCCTGGTGTTTGTAGCACTTGCAATAGGAGCAGCCACAGTCGGACGGGTTAATAACCAGGCAAGCGCTACACTACCCTGAGTAGTATTATACTGGGCCGTTACCTGATCCAGTGCATTTAAAATACGCATTCCTCTTTCATCCAGATACCCGGCAGCTTTCTGACCTCTCGCTTTACTTTTTGCTATATCTTCTTTACTCCTGTATTTCCCTGTTAGGAAACCACTGGCCAATGAATAATAAGTGATAGCGCTGATGTTATTTTGAACACAGATAGAAGCGTATTTCTCTTCATACCCTTTTCTATCATATAAATTATATTCGGGTTGAAGCGTTTCATATCTGGGATAGTGATGCGTTTCACTTGCTTTCAGGCTATCCAGAATACGTTTAGGGCTCATGTTGGAGGTACCGATAATTCTTACTTTACCCTCCTTTACCAACTGCTCATATGCCGAAAGTGTTTCTTCTACAGGGGTTGCTTCATTATCGTAATGCGTTTGATACAGATCAATATAGTCTGTTTGCAATCTTTTTAAAGAAGCTTCTGCTTCTTTAATGATATATGCTTTGGTTACATTGATGCCATCTCCCATGTCGGCACCCACTTTTGTAGCTACAACAATCTTATCGCGTTTGCCACTGGCTTTAATCCAATTACCAATGATTGTTTCTGATTCGCCACCTTTATTTCCTGGTACCCATTTGGAATAAACGTTGGCCGTATCAATAAGATCAAAACCTGCATTAACAAAATGATCTAACAATACAAACGAAGTGGCCTCATCAACAGACCATCCAAATACATTTCCACCAAAAGCAAGTGGAGCAACTGCTAACCCTGATTTTCCCAATAATCTTTTTTCCATAATTTACTTTTTATTGATTCATTAAATAGGGGATTGTACATCCTAATTTACCTACTTTATAAATGCAGAAACCAGATTAAAATTTGGTTAAAAAAATTATGACTGTTATCTTACAACCCGAGGTATTGAATATCTTTAGCTATAGATGAAATTGTTTAGGCATATACTTTTCCTGTTGGTTGTTGTATTGGTATCACCGCAATGGCGTGCCAGTAAGGATTCTGTGCCTGATCATCCTCAATTTAATCTTAAGCATCTCAACCATTTCTATTCCCACGCATGGGTTAAGCCATTACGTTATAAAGTTACCCTAACAAGATTAAAACGACGTCCTGTTGGGCTGAACGATTATTATAATCACGATCGCTGCTTAACTCCATTAACTACTAATATTCCTTATTTCATTCCTTCAGATGATAAAGTTCTGAACGGATATTATTTTAATCCTTACTTAAGCGTTCCCGTTGCCCTTCGTAGCTGGAGAGGCCCACCCACAGCCTGATTTAATATATTAATTTTTTATTTAATTTATTTTTTCTGGCGATTTTATGAACAAACATATTATCGCGGGGAAGCTGTGTTGTGCGTTGCTATGCCTTTTTATTTACACATCTTCTACCGCACAAACCGTAGCGGACAGCTTTTCGCTGCACCGGGCCATCGCGCTTACCTTAGAACATTACCCGGCTATTCAGGCTAAGCTCTCACAAGTGAAAGCCGGAGAGGCAAATCTTATAGATGTAAAACACAACTGGTACCCTTCAATGCGCTTGCATGAGCAGGTAGATGTGGGAACCGACAACAGCATCTATGGTTCCTACTTTACTATGGGAATAATCCCATCTACTTCCGGCGGTATCAGAGCTGCTAACAATAATGCTCTTATGAGCGGTAACATTGCGATGGCAGCCATGCAATGGGAGATTTACAATTTCGGTGCCTACGGTAGCCAGCAAAACGAAGCTAATAAAGCATTGCAGGTTACCAGGTCGGATCTGAGTAACCTGACCAACCAACTAACGGTAACGGTTATACAACAATATCTCGATCTTCTGCGATACAGCGCATTGCAGCAAATTGCTGCAGACAATGTACAAAGAAACGCAGCTGTTGTAAGAGCCGTAACAGCTATTGTATTGCATGGACTTAAACCAGGAGTAGATAGCGCCGTAGCAGGAGCTGAACTTTCAAAAGCAAGATTAAATCTGCTCGATATAAACAATAAATATCAGCAGGTAAGAGTGCAACTCTCTACTCTTACCGGCCTGGATACATTGGAGATCAAACCCGATACACTTAATACCGGCAGGCTAATAACCTTGTTAAAACATCAGTTGGGCGATACGGTTAGTCAGCATCCCATGCTCCAGTACTACAAGTCCATCCTCCTGCAACAACAGGCAAAAGAAATAGTTATCCGGAAATCGACCTTGCCTAAACTGAACCTGATGGCTGCAGGATGGATGAGAGGATCGAGTGGTTCGTTCAACGATATTTATGATAAGAACCTCTGGAGCGGTTTAGGATATAGCAGGTATAACTATCTCCTGGGTATGGGTATTACCTATAACCTGGTAGATCTAAAACGTACAAAGGAAAAAGTAGCAGTTCAGCAATATCAGTCTGAAACAGCTGCTAAACAACTGGAAACTGTTAAGACTAACCTTAATGGGTTGCTGCTACAATCACTGACCGACTTACGTACTTCAGAAGAAAAGCTTAAAGAACTTCCTGTGCAGTTGTCTGCAGCTCAGGCCGCGGCAAAGCAGAAAATGGCTTTGTATAAGGGGGGGCTCACAAATATCATAGATGTAACTACTGCCTTATTTGTTCTGAACCGGGCAGAAACTGATCTGATCCAGACCCGCGATGCTGCATGGAAAGCACTATTTAGTGCTGCTTACGCCAGTAATAGCATAGAACAACTTTTACCGGAATTGAACTAAACGTTTTATTATGTCTCTTGTCTCTTCAGCATTGAAAAAGCCAATAGCTGTAATAGTTATTACAGGTGGGCTTCTGCTTTTTTCAGTGCTCTCAATATTTAAAATTCCTATCGATATCTTTCCAAAGCTCAACCTCCCAACCATTTATGTAATTGAGCCCTACGGTGGAATGTCGCCTCAACAAATGGAGGGCTTTTTTGCCACCCGTTTACAGGACCAGTTTTTATATGTGAATGGAGTAAAGAATATTTCTACCAAGAATATTCAGGGGTTAACACTCTTAAAACTGACATTCTATGAAAATACAGATATGGCGGAAGCCTCAGCCCAGGTAGCTTTGCAGGTAAACAGGGCTATGAAGTTCTTCCCTCCGGGTGCTTTACCCCCACAGGTAATGCGCTTCGATGCCTCTTCTTTACCGGTTGGAGAACTGGTATTCAGTAGCCCGAATAAATCCTTGAAAGAGATCTACGATCTGGCTGCCACACGTATCAGGCCAATGTTTGCTTCCGTACCCGGACTCTCAGCTCCTCCGCCATTCGGAGCTAATTCCAGATCTGTTGTTGTGAATGTTGATCCGCAAAAGCTGCGAAGTTTTAATCTCAGTGCCGATGAAGTAGTGGAAGCCATTGCCAAAAATAATGTAATGACCCCTTCCGGTAACATTCGTATCAATAATACAATGTATGTAACTACCATCAACTCCCTGGAAAAACAGGTTGCAGATTTTGGTAATATTCCTATCGTTACAAATGGCAATAACACTGTCTTTATCCGTGATGTGGCGAAAGTGGCCGATGCTGCTGACGTAACAGTCGATTATGCATTGGTGAACGGTAAACGATCTGTATATATTCCAATCGTGAAAACTGCAGATGCCTCAACCTGGGATGTTGTAAAAACACTGAAATCGAAGATCCCGGAAATGCAAAGCCTTTTACCGGACGATGTAAATATCTCATATGAATTCGATCAGTCTGTTTTTGTAATCAATGCTGTAAAAAGCCTGATTACTGAAGGGGCTTTAGGAGCTTTACTTACCGGCCTGATGGTACTATTATTCCTACGTGATCTGCGAAGCTGCCTCGTAGTTGTTGTAACTATTCCGGTGGCTGTACTTTGTGCCGTAATGGGATTAAAGATGGCTGGTCAGACTATCAATATCATGACACTTAGTGGTCTGGCATTAGCCATTGGGATTTTAGTAGACCAGGCAACGGTAACGATTGAGAATATTCATCAGCACATGGAGATGGGAAAAAATAAACGCCGGGCAATCTATGATGCCTGTGAAGAAATTTCATTTCCGTTAATCCTGATTTTGCTTTGTATCCTGGCAGTATTTGCACCGTCCTTTATCATGAATGGGGTGCCAAAAGCGATGTTCCTGCCTTTATCGTTATCTATCGGCTTTGCGATGATAGCCTCTTTTTTTGCTGCTCAAACTTTAGTTCCGGTAATTGCAAACTGGTGGCTCAAAGATGTTAAACATGCACATGCTGGCTTAGCCCTGGATCATAATGAAGTGGTGGAGGTAAATCAACACCTGAAGCATGAACACCAGCATAATTTTAAACCATCCGGATTTGAACGCTTCAAACTATGGTTTATGGATGTTCTGGAAGGTGGAATGAAAAGGGCCAACCTGGTAGTAATAGTTTATCTGGTAATAGGACTTGGTTTAGCGGGGGGATGCTACTTCTGGATTGGAAAAGATCTGATGCCTCATGTGAATACCGGCCAGTTTCAACTACGATTGCGAATGCCTGATGGTACAAGGTTGGAAAGAACCGAAGAAGGTTTGCATCAGGTACTGAATATTGTAGATAGCACGGTAAATGGCCATGTTGCTATTTCCTCTGCATATGTTGGGTTAATTCCCAGTAGTTATGGTACCAGTAACCTGTATATTTTCAATAGTGGTACTCACGAAGCTGTTTTACAGGTAAATCTGGAAGAAGATTATAAGGTTGATATAGAAAAATTGAAGGATGCTTTGCGTAAAGCTATTCACGACAAACTTCCGGAAATGCGTATTTCTTTTGAGCCGATAGATCTGACAGAAAAAATTATGAGCCAGGGGGCCGCTACACCTATAGAAGTCAGGGTAGCCGGTAAAGATATGAAGCAGATATCGGGGTATGCCGATAAGTTGGTGAATGCACTCAGTGAAGTACCTTTTCTGAGAGATGTTCAAATTGCCCAACCTTTGCATGTTCCGGTAATTAGTATAGAAATAGATAGATTGAAATTGGCACAAATGGGATTGAATATCTATCAGGTAGCCCGTTCTGTTACTGCCTCTACGTCTTCCAGCCGGTTTACTGAGAAAAATCAATGGTTGGATGAAAAAGTAGCTTATACCTACCAGGTGCAGGTTCAGGTGCCGGAATATAATATGACAGCCATCAATGATCTGAAGGAAATTCCTTTGGTAAAGGGGCAGTCGAGGCCTGTGCTTGCCGATGTTGCCACGTTTAAACTAACGGAAATGCCGGGAGAATACGACAGGGTTGGTCCGCGTAGGTTCGTTACCGTTAGTGCAAATATTAAAGATAGGGATCTGGGTGCTGCAACAACAGCAGTGCAGGCAGCAATCAAAGACCTGGGAGATCCGCCCAAAGGTCTGATAGCTGAATTAAAAGGGGCTTCCAGCCTCCTTGTTGAGACATTGGATAGTTTGCAAAATGGATTGTTGATTGCTGTAATAGTTATCTTCCTGTTACTGGCAGCCAATTATCAATCGTTTAAACTTTCTCTGGTTGTACTTACTACTATTCCGGCAGTAATTGCCGGAGCATTGATAGCCTTATTGCTTACCGGAGCTACTTTAAACCTGCAATCCTATATGGGAATGATTATGTCGACCGGGGTTTCGGTGGCCAATGCAATCCTGATTGTAACGAATGCTGAAAAGTTGAGATTAGAATATCAGGATGCGCATAAGGCGGCAGTAGTGAGTGCGGGGATACGCCTTCGCCCAATATTAATGACAAGCCTGGCTATGATAGCGGGAATGATTCCCATGGCAAGTGGTTTAGGGGAGGCTGGCGATCAGACTGCCCCGCTGGGGAGAGCTGTAATTGGTGGCTTAATAGCATCGACCCTGGCGGCTTTGCTAATTCTTCCACAGGTATATGCTATTGTACAAAGAAAGGCAAAATATGAATCCCCGTCTTTAATGCCGTCAGATGAAAATTCAGGAGAACATAAATAGTAAGAAAATGAAGTCTATAAACTATATAATAAACATTACACTGGTTACTATTGGTATTGCTGCTTGTAATTCTGTAGCATCAACAGAAAAGAAAAGAAAGAAAGATGCAGTAAATAATTACAAACTGGCAACAGTGGTACAACGGCCGCTTGGAGGAAGTATACGCCTTCCGGGATCCTTGGCAGCCTATCAGAAAGTAAGCATTTACCCGAGGATCAATGGATTTGTGCAGCGAATAATGGTAGACAGGGGTTCTAAGGTCAGAAAGGGGGAGGTATTGCTGGTACTGGAAGCACCGGAAGTTACCCAGCAATATTATGCGGCCCAATCGAAATTCATTCAGGCTGCTGCCATGTTTGCTTCCAGTAAGGATAATTTTGAAAGAACCCTGGCTACCAGTGAAACACCTGGAACTATTTCTCCGCATGACCTGGCTCTTTCAAAAGCTAAAATGTTGGCAGATAGCGCTTTAATGAATAGCGAGCAGGCCAATTTCAAGGCTCAGGAGGTAAACTTGTCATATCTTACCGTTACAGCGCCATTTGATGGGGTAATAACAGAAAGAAACATCCACCCGGGAGCATTGGTAGGACCGGATACGAAAGTGGACGATAAACCAATGCTGCTGCTGGAGCAGGAAGATAAGTTGCGCCTGGTTTTACAGGTTCCTGAAATGTATAGCGCGCAGCTGGCTGATAAATCTACGATATCCTTTGAGGTGAATGCCATCAGGGGCCAGACTTTCCAGGGAGTAATATCGAGGCAGGCCGGAACATTAAATGACAAGTATCGTTCTGAAGCTGTGGAAATAGATGTACAGAATGCGAACCGCCTACTTAAGGCCGGAATGTATACGGAAGTACTACTTCCTTTAAAAGGGTCGGCACAGGCCTTATTAGTGCCTTCCAATGCCGTAGTTACTTCCACTGAAAAGAAGTATGTAATTGTGGTCAGAGATCATTATACCAAATGGGTAGATGTAGAGGAGGGGAACCATCATGACGATTCTACCGAAGTGTTTGGGCAACTGCATGTAAATGATCAGGTAGTATTATCGGCAACAGATGAGATAAAGGAAGGAGTTAGAGTTCAGTAGTTGTTGGCCTGGGTTCCGGCAGTGTTTTTGATGCAGTTCTCAGAAAGTAGTATGACAAAAAGGAAGTTTTCACAGGAAGAAATTCGCAAACAGGAAACTACTAAGCGTAGCAATCAATCTCTCAAGCCAGCAAAGAATGGTGGCAAGGAAACTCGAAATGATGATGGAAATAATGTGCAGGAGGGATATGATGAACAGCAGTATACTTCTAAAGAAATCAGAAATGCAAAACGGAGCACCGGCAAATAAAAAAATTGCCGTCCCGAAGATTCGGGACGGCTTTTCTGCTAACTGTTCCGTCTATATTGATTTCTTTATGTTCCGATTAAAAAAAGAGAACAAATAACATCCACCTAGTAATCAATAACGGATTTACCTGTTGTTCAACTAAAAAAATCTTTTGTATAGGCAATAATTTTTCCGTCACGTATTACGTGTTAATATTTAGTTTTTAAATGTTAACAGGATTAGATTTTTGGATTGTTGTCTGTCGCTCTAGACAACATAGTGGATTAGCACTATGTAATGGGTGGCAATCCAGGTTATGATCTGATGATCGTGTCTTTCTTTTAAAGTTTTCTATTTTAAACTTATTAACACGAATTAATTTCAAATTGTTCTGAAAAAAAAGCCTAAAAATTTAAAAGTTCCCTGACTCCAAGCGCAAATAGTTGAACACCAATTACAGCCAGAATTAGCCCCATCATTTTTGTTATTACCATCATTACATTGGAGCCGATTACTTTTACGATTCTTTGTCCACCAATGAAAAGGAGGTAGGTACCGTAGCAAATTATTGCATAAACAGCGATTACAATTCCCATATGTATCAGGTCCTTAGCTGCCGAATAGCTCATGGCTGTCGCAATAGTACCTGGCCCAGCTAACAATGGCATTGCCAGTGGGGTCACTGCGACACTGATTCCCTGGTCGGCTTTTATAGGTTGTGTACCTAATTTGGGGTTCTCAGACTTATTCGTATTTCCCTGAACCATTTCATAGCCGACTACAAACACCAGGATACCGCCGGTTACCCTTAAGGCTGCGAGTGTAATACCGAACACATGGAAGATTAGTTTGCCAGCCACACTAAATATGGAGATAATACAAAAGGCTATTAAAACCGATTTGGTGGCAATGTTTCGTTTTCCCTTCAGGTCCATATTGGAAGTTAACTCAAGGAAAACAGGGATAGCCGAAATGGGGTTTACAATAGCCAACAAACCCATAAAAACAGTGGTGGCAAATGCAAAATAGTTATCGAATAAAGCCTTCATATTACCAATTTAATTAAAAAACTGATATAAACGCTATCCTCTTAATCTCGGGAATTGCCAGTTGTAGTGCAGACTTACCAACCTGATTGCCACTATAACGGCAATGGATATACTTTGAACAACATCTGAGGATATTCCGGTATAATGCCCTGCCAGTACGTATATTGTACCTCCTGCAATGGAGGCAGCCGCATAAATTTCACGGGTAAAGAGTATGGGTTGTTCTCCGCAAATCACATCCCGTAACAATCCTCCAAATGCACCGGTAATTACTCCTAAAGCAATACAAATAGGAATAGGAAGTCCTACAGCTACACCTTTGTTAATTCCTGTTATAGTAAATAAGGCTAACCCTATTGCATCAAATATATTCAGGAGCCGCGTCAGCTTTTTCACATACGAAAAGAATAGTGCAGCAATTATTGCTGCTGCTATAATTGCTGTATTACTAAGCTCATTGGTCATCCAGGCTACTGGTGTTGCGCCAATCAGAAGATCTCTGATAGTACCACCACCAATAGCTGTGATGAACGACAATGATAATAATCCAATAATATCGTATGATTTGTTGATCGCCGCTGTTGCGCCAGAAACAGCAAATGCAAATGTGCCAATTAACTCCAGTGTCTGAACAAAGGTGAGTTGCATCCTCCTTACTTATTTTTGACTAAGGTAAGGATACTTTATATTACAGTGAGCTATTTAATAATCGTATGCCGATTCGCCACGTAAGGTGCGCTCTATCTGGTTCTGTAAATCATGGCTAAATCCTTCTACTTCAATTTTTGGATGGTGATCCAGGTAAATATAAAATCGACCTGCTTCCTGCATCACACGATCATAAATGTCTTCCAATAAGGCACATAGTAATATACGAGTGGTTTCCGCTATCTGGGCTAATGAGCTGTCGTCGAATTGTTTGTACTCGCGGTTCTTATAAGATAAGGTAATCTGTATCATAAAAAATGGTTTTCCTTAGGACTCTAATGTGTAACCAATTGGTTATCACCTTTTAAATTGGTATTTCAAGCATAAAAATAGAAAAAAAGAATTTGTTTTATTCAAACTAAAGGGTGATTTTATTCGTTGATAAAAAAAATATTACAGGCACTTTAACAGTACCAAAATAGAATTGTTCATTTTTTTCTTTAATAATTTGGCTACCATTGCAAATTATTTGCAATCTCATGATAAAGAAACTTACCCTATTAATAGTATGCCTGATCTGGCATTGTTATCTACTCCAGGCACAACCCGGAAAAAGCACCCAATGGAGTGCTAACGGACAAGGATATTATAAGGCAGATAAATCGGGTATAGTGCTCGTTCCCTTTGATGGTAAAGGATCTCAGGTCAAAGTGCCTGCCAGCACCTATCATGATATGCCCCTGAAAGATTTTAGCTTTTCCGCTGATGAAAAAAGGGTTTTATTGTATACCAATTCCAAAAAAGTATGGCGTTATGAAACACGTGGCGACTACTGGATTTTGGATCTTTCTACCGGGAAATTGCAACAATTGGGCAGTGATAAACCAGTTTCCTCTTTAATGTTTGCAAAAATTTCTCCCGACGGCACCAAAGCCGCTTTTGTTAGTGAACATAACATTTTTGTGCAAGACCTCTCAACCGGGGTAACCACACCTCTTACAACTGATGGCACCAGAAGAATGATTAATGGAACTTTTGATTGGGCTTATGAAGAAGAATTTGGATGCCGGGATGGATTCCGCTGGAGCCCCGACAGCAAAAGTATCGCCTACTGGCAAATTGATGCTACCAAAATTCGCGATTTCCTCTTAATCAATAATACAGATTCAATCTACTCATTTACTATCCCTATCGAATATCCAAAAGCCGGGCAAAGCCCTTCTGCTTGTCGTATAGGCGTTGTAGATATTAATAGTGCTAAAACAACCTGGATGCAGGTGCCAGGGGATCAGCAACAACACTATATACCACGCATGGAATGGGTTCCATCAACAAATACCCTCATCATCCAACAACTAAACAGAAAACAAAATGAGAGCAAAATAATGTTGTGTGATGCCGCAACTGGCAATACCAGACCATTATACCAGGAAAGTGATAAAGCATGGATTGATGTGAAATCGAGATGGGATGATGATAACATTGCCGGCTGGGATTTTATCAATCATGGTAAATCCTTTATCTGGGTTAGTGAACAAGACGGATGGCGCCATTTATACAATGTAAATATTGCCGATGGAAAGGCATCCATCATAACCTCCGGAAACTATGATGTAATTAATATCAGAAAAATTGATGAAGCCAATAAATGTATCTATTATCTGGCCTCTCCTGAAAATTCTACTCAACAATATTTGTATAAAATTGCATTGGCCGGAGGCAAAACTGTCAGGCTTACACCAGCATCCGAACCAGGTACCCACGACTATAAAATTTCTCCAAATAGCTCCTGGGCTATCCACGATTTTAGTAATGCCAATACTTATCCGGTTTCAGAAATCATACAACTTCCATCTCATAAAAGCACAGGAAACCAGGTAGCAACTGCTTTGGCAAACAATGACAACAATGCCAATAAACCAAAGTTTTTCAGTGTTACAACTGTCGATGGGGTAAAAATGGATGGTTGGATGAGTTTACCTGCCAACTTCTCTCCAAATAAGAAATATCCTGTTGTATTTTACGTATACGGCGAACCTGCAGGGGCTACCTCACTAGATGCAATCGGAGCCGGTAGAAACTTCCTGTATGATGGAGATATGGCTTCCGATGGGTATATCTATATTTCAATGGATAACAGAGGTACTCCTTTACCTAAAGGCAGGGAATGGAGAAAATCGATCTATCAGAAAGTCGGACTAATCAATGCCCGTGATCAGGCAATGGCTACCAAAGCATTGCTGGAGCAATATCCATATATGGATCCGGAACGTATTGCTGTTTGGGGATGGAGTGGTGGTGGCTCTATGACGCTTAACCTGTTATTCCAATATCCGGATATTTATAAAACAGGTATCGCAATTGCCGCTGTAGGAAATCAACTGACCTACGACAATATTTATCAGGAACGCTATATGGGATTGCCTGAAGAAAATCGTGAAGATTTTATTAAAGGATCGCCAATTACCTATGCAAAGAACCTTAACGGAAATTTGCTCTATATCCATGGAACAGGAGATGATAATGTTCATTACCAGAATGCAGAAATGTTGCTGAACGAGTTAATCAGGTACAATAAACAATTCCAGTTTATGGCTTACCCTAACCGTACCCACAGCATCAGCGAAGGCCAGGGTACTTTTGAGCATTTATCAACTTTATATACTAATTATTTAAAGAGTCATTGTGAACCGGGAGGGAAGTAATAGTTATTGTTGTACTTTCGCATTCCAAAATGAATATTAAGATGTCTAGAACGGCTATAATTGGAATACTGGCAGCAGTCCTGGTAATAGTATGCGCTTTTTTGCCCTGGTCTACGATTGAGACCCGACAATTGGTTTTTACCGGATTAAACGGAAAAGGCTCCAATTACGGAGAACCCGGTAAAATGAACATATTCCTATCAGTTGCAGCTATATGCCTGTTTCTTCTTAGAAATCGCTGGTTGGCAATTGCTAACCTGTTCATTTCAGGATTTCTGGCTGCATGGACGTTTAGAAATTTATTACTCTATTCCCGTTGCGAAATAGGTCAGTGTCCAACTGCCGGAATTGCGTTGTATGTTTCATTTATAGCAGCATTGGTTGTATTTGGTTGTGTGCTGTTTACAAAAATGCCGTCAACTCCTAAACGCTAAAACTTTATTCAGATAAAATCAAAAGGTGCCTCTGCAATGTAGAGGCACCTTTTGATTTTACGGAGTTTTATTTTGTCTTCTGCCCCCTGTTGGATAGAGGGGTCGGGAGAAGTTATAAAATCGTTTTATGAAGGATCCAAACACAGATCAGAATACCTGCACCCATCAACCAATAGCGAAGCAGAATTGGTAAGGGGCGTTGGGCAGTTACCTTAGCTTTGATAAAACTAAAGATCGTTAGTCCAAGGAACACCAATAAGGTACTGGTTTGAGAAGCTGCATTAAAGTTTTCATTTGAGAGATAAGGGCCAAACGATAATGCTCCGCCAATCAGGTAGAAGAAGCTGGTAAGGATAGCGCTTTTAATGGCCTGGGCTTTACTAAAATGAGCTTCATGTACCTGTTCTTTCTCCAGAATCATATCCCAGTTTTCAGCATCCTTTTTCATTTCAGATTCGATTTGTGAAATCGTTTGCTGATTTATATCGAGGTGTTGCAGTTTTTTTCTTTCCTGATCGGATAGTAAAGCACTATCATGCTGCGAATCCCCTTTATTAGCCTGATAGGCGCTGAATAAAACGAGGATGGCACCTATTCCCCAAATACCTAAATGAATATTATAAAAGGTTTGTACATCGAGGGGAAACAACTGAATTACCTGGGTGGCAAAGAATAATAAAAAAAGTCCGTCTGGAAACCCGATCAGCAGATCAGTTTTCCAGCCGGAACTACGAATAGCTTTATGTGATGCTGTCATACAAAGATTAAACAACTAGCTGAAAGCCTGTTCAAGGCTCTTTTTTATGATCTGTACACAATCATTGATTTGTGCAGCAGTAATATTAAGGGGTGGGGCAAAGCGGATTTTATCTCCATGCGTTGGTTTTGCCAGCAGGCCATTTTCCTTCAGGGTGAGGCAAAGGTCCCAGGCCGCTTCGGGATCAGAATGTTTGATAACGATGGCGTTTAACAGTCCTTTTCCGCGCACGATAGAGATAAACGGAGATTGTAGTTGCGAGATACCATCTCTTAACAACTGCCCCATTGCTTCTGCGTTTTCGGCCATTTTTTCGTCTTTCAGTACTTCCAGGGAAGCAATAGCTACTTTACAGGCCAGAGGATTTCCTCCGTAGGTAGAACCGTGTTCACCGGGTTTTATGGTGAGCATGATTTCATCATCAGCAAGAACTGCACTGATGGGCAAGGTACCACCGCTGAGCGCTTTACCGAGGATCAGAATATCAGGTCTTACATTTTCATGGTCACAGGCAAGCATTTTACCGGTTCTTGCCAATCCGGTCTGAATTTCATCAGCAATAAATAGTACGTTGGCATCGCGGCAATACTGTGCTGCTTTGGCCAGATAACCTTCATCAGGAACAACAACACCAGCTTCTCCCTGAATTGGTTCAACGAGGAAGCCTGCCACATTTTTATCTTGCAACGCCTGTTCGAGGGCCGTCAGATTATTGTAGGGAATGATTTCGTATCCTTCCATGTAAGGTCCGAAATTCTGGCGGGCAACGGGGTCTGTACTAAATGAAATTACATTTAAAGTTCGCCCGTGGAAGTTATTGGAGCAAACGATGATCTTAGCTTTGTTTTCCGGAATCCCTTTTACAAGATATGCCCAGTGGCGACAAAGTTTTAACGCTGTTTCCACGGCTTCAACGCCGGTATTCATCGGTAATACTTTATCGTACCCAAAATAATGGGTGATATAGTGGGCATATTCGCCCAATAAATTATTATAGAATGCTCTGGAAGTAAGAGTAAGTTTTTGCGCCTGTTCTACAAGGGTAGCTATGATGCGCGGGTGGCAATGCCCCTGGTTAACTGCCGAATATCCGGATAAAAAGTCGTAATACCTTTTGCCGTCAACATCCCACAAAAAAACGCCTTCGCCTTTCTCTAAAACTACTGGTAAGGGATGGTAGTTGTGTGCCCCGAATTGTTCTTCCAGCTCAAGATAATGCCGTGATTTCTCGCTTATTGTAATTGAAGGTATCATACCTCAAAAATACAAATTTAGCAACAGATGGATATAGGAAATTTAAGATTTGCCTATTATCCATCTGTTAATAATTTATCCTTTCAATCTTTTAACGAGATCTATATATTCCTGCATGGCAGTTTCTTTGGATTTCCCTTTCAGTGCTTCCCATGCCTCATATTTTGCCTTTGCAACAAAATCGAACGGATTCGAAGGTGGATCTGTATCTACATCGCCTGTGCTGCCTTGTTTATAGAGCGAATAAAGTTGCAGTAATATTTCGTTGGAAGGCTTTTCGGAAAGTGTTTTACTGTCTGCTACTGCCTGTTCAAATTCTTTAACAAGTTCCATGGGTTCAGATTTTATCGTTTTATTAGGAATCGGTATCCCTATAAAGTTGAGGATTATCTATTAATATATCAAAAAAAGCTTCTTTCATCGCTTCATCTCCCTAAAAATCAAACTTTAAAACATATTCAACAAACGCTTTAACTATGAACTAATTTCAATACCTTTGCGGGCTGAATGGAGCATAACGGAATGCCTATGCCCCTAAGGATCAGTAAAACATCATATGAAGAATATTCGCAATTTTTGTATCATTGCCCATATTGACCATGGTAAGAGTACCTTGGCAGACCGTTTATTGGAATTTACTAAAACAATATCAGACCGCGATATGCAGGCCCAGGTATTGGACGATATGGATCTTGAAAGGGAGAAAGGTATCACTATCAAGAGCCATGCAATCCAAATGGATTATACTGCAAAGAACGGCGAAAAATATACTTTCAACCTGATCGATACTCCCGGCCACGTAGATTTTTCCTACGAAGTTTCCCGTGCACTGGCAGCCTGCGAAGGTGCGCTCTTATTAGTAGACGCCGCTCAGGGTATCCAGGCTCAAACTATCTCCAACCTTTACCTCGCTTTAGAAAACGATCTCGAAATCATCCCGGTTATCAATAAAATTGATATGCCCGGAGCCATGATCGAAGAAGTGAAAGATCAGATCATCGATCTGATTGGTGTAAAAGACGAAGAAATCTTATTGGCATCTGGTAAGGCAGGTATCGGAATTGAAGAAATTCTCGAAGCAATTGTTACACGTATCCCTGCCCCTAAAGGTAGCAACGATGCTCCACTGCAGGCACTTATCTTTGATAGCGTATTCAATTCTTTCCGTGGAATTATTGCTTATTTCCGTGTTTTCAATGGTACTATCAAGAAAGGAGATAAAATCCGCTTTGTAAATACTGGTGAAGAATACGAAGCTGATGAAGTGGGTATCCTTAAATTAGGTCTGGAACCTAAAAAAGAAGTGAAGACAGGCGACGTAGGTTATATTATTACCGGTATTAAAAGTGCTAAAGAAGTAAAAGTAGGGGATACCATTACCCTGGCTAATAATCCTACCACTGAAAGTATTGTTGGTTTCCAGGAAGTGAAACCAATGGTATTTGCGGGTATATTCCCTGTTGTAACCGAAGATTTTGAAGAGCTTCGCGAATGCATGGATAAATTGCAGCTGAACGATGCTTCTCTGACATATGAGCTGGAAACATCCCAGGCCCTTGGTTTCGGTTTCCGTTGCGGATTCCTCGGAATGCTGCACATGGAAATCATTCAGGAACGTCTGGAAAGGGAGTTTAACCAAACGGTAATCACTACCGTTCCGAACGTAGGATTTATTGCACATACCACCAGGGAAGGTGTAATAAATGTAAATAACCCGAGCGAAATGCCGGACCCTACAAAGCTCGAAAGAATTGAAGAACCGTTCATTCGCGCACAGATCATCACCAAACCTGAATATATCGGTAATATCATGACCCTTTGTTTGGGTAAACGTGGTATTCTGTTGAATCAGAGCTATCTGACTACCACCCGTGTGGAGCTGATCTTTGAATTGCCATTGACTGAGATCGTATTCGATTTCTATGATAAACTGAAGAGCCAGACCAGAGGTTATGCTTCCTTCGATTATTCACCAATCGGATTCAGAGACAGTGATATCGTGAAAATGGATATTCTGCTGAATGGAGATAAAGTGGATGCACTGAGTGCCCTGATCCACCGTAGCAGAGCTCAGGACTTTGGTCGTAAGCTGTGTGAGAAACTGAAAGACCTGTTGCCTCGTCAGCAGTTCCTGATTGCCATCCAGGCAGCTATCGGAGCTAAAATCGTAGCACGTGAAAATATCAGTGCGATGCGTAAAGACGTTACCGCCAAATGTTATGGTGGTGATATCTCCCGTAAACGTAAACTCCTCGAAAAACAGAAAGAAGGTAAAAAACGTATGCGCCAGATCGGAAACGTAGAAGTACCACAGGAAGCATTCCTGGCCGTACTGAAACTCGACGATTAGGTTATTATACCTTTTAATATAACTAGCTGTCTCTATCTCATAGAGGCAGCTTTTTTAATTTTATTCAGCTACCTTAGCAAGTAAATTGATCGTGTATGCGGCTACGTAATTGGATTGTCATTTTCAGTTTAATACTTTGTTCAACCGTCTCCCTGGCGCAACAAAAACTCCCCACTGCAAAAAATATCGTTGCAGAAGCTAAAACTGCAGCTACAAAAAATAATAAGAAAATTTTTATCATTTTTCATGCTTCCTGGTGTGGCTGGTGCCATAAATTGGATACTGTTATGAATGATGCAAGCTGTAAAAACCTGTTTAATTCCCAATTTGAAATCCGACATATTGATGTAATGGAACACGGAGAAAAAGCCGTACTGGAGAACCCCGGCGGACGTGAATTAATGGCTCAATATGCCGCAGGCCAGGGTATCCCATTCTGGATAGTATTAGACAAAAAAGGAAACTTGTTGGCCGATAGCAGAATGCCCGCAGCCGACGGTAAAAAGGTAAATGTAGGATGCCCAAGTACACCAGAGGAAATAGATTATTTCATTAGTGTTTTACAGAAAACTACCTCTTTGTTGCCCCGGGAACTAACAATTATAAAAGATAGATTCTCTCTGAAAAAATCATAACTATGTGTATAGACTTCTCCATATTGAGGCAGAAGTTGTACCGATGTATCTATACATATTAGCATATTCACCTATTAACCACAATATTAATTTGTGGCATGGGAATGGTTTTTATGGAACGGTGAACTGTTTAACAGATTAACTGTTATACGATTTAAACTGTTTCCGTATGCGAAAATGGCTCAAGATATCTTTGATTACCCTTGCTTCTTTAATCCTGCTATTGGTATTATTATCGTTGGGCCTTACCTGGTATATTCATGCTAACAAAGCAAGATTTTTACAGCAAATTACAGATAAAGTCAACGATCATATCAATGGTACGCTTACTGTAGGCGACATGGAGTCGTCGGTTCTCAAAAATTTCCCCAATGTAGCTATTGGGCTGCAACACGTGGAAATCAAGGATAGTTTATGGGCAATGCATAAACACAGTATTGTAAATGTCGACTATCTTTTCGTACGTGTAAATCCGTTATCTCTGTTGGGTAAGCATATGGATATTAATGAAATTACCCTGCAGGACGGAACGATATACCTGTTCACCGATTCTCTGGGTTATTCAAATTCAGATGCCCTGAAATCGACAACAGAATCTCCCAAAAAGCAAAAGTCGAAAGATGCTGATATAAAGAAACTGACTTTTCAGCATATAGATTTCATTATCGATAATCAGCAGAAACATAAGCTATTTAATCTGGCAATAAGTCAACTTACCGGTAAGATCAACGTGATAGACAGCATTATTCATTTTACTATGAAATCTGAAATGCTGGCTAAAGATTTTGCCTTTAATAGCAATAAGGGAAGTTATTTGAAGAACAAGACCCTGGAGCTGAACCTTTCCGTAAAATTCAACAAGCATACAAAGGTACTGGAAGTGCCGCAACAGATAATAAGGATTGATAAAAAGCCTGTGAAAATTGCGGGTACTTTCAATTTCAGCGAAAAGCCCCCGCCATTTACCTTACGTGTGAATGTGGAGCAGGTATTGCTGAAGGAAGCCGCATCCTGGCTTTCTCCCAATATTTCTACAAAGCTGAATACTATCACACTCACCAAACCATTGGATGCTGAAGCCGTATTGGTTGGACATATGAAATACCTGGATACTCCTCATGTAGTTGTTACCTGGAAAACAAAAGCAAATGAACTGGTTACTAATTTAGGTATCTGGGATAAGTGTAATTTTGAAGGTAGATTTAATAATGAAGTTTTACCAGGAAATGGGCATACAGATGAAAATTCTGCCGTTTCTATTTTCGGTTTACGTGCCGATCTTGAAGGAATACCCCTTGCAGCTGATACAATCAGAGTGGTAAATCTGAAACAACCCTTGCTGCATGGACATTTCAAATCCAGGTTTTCAATGGCTAATCTGAATGATTCGACCTCCGGCAGTCCAATTTACTTTAAATCGGGAAATGCGGATGCCGATCTGTACTACACCGGACCGTTAATGAAAAACGATAATACTCCCTCTTCGCTGCAAGGAAAGGTGGCCATACAAAATGCCGATTTCACTTATCTGCCGCGTAGTTTGTCTTTCCACCATGCTAATGCAACTCTTGTATTTACTGGCCAGGATTTGTTATTACAGAATATAAGTGTGCAGACAGAAAAAAGCACTTTAAAGATGAGCGGTGTAGTTAAGAATCTGTTGAATCTCTATTTCACTACTCCGGATAAGATTGATATTAGCTGGATTATTCAAAGTCCGCTGGTTGACCTGAATGAATTCACAAGTTTTCTGGCTCCCAGAAAAGAGGTTACAGTTACGAGGAAACTGCAGAAAGCCAGAGCAAGCAGGGTTTCGAAGCAACTGGATGTTGTATTGGCGGCAAGTAATGTGAGTATGCAGATAATGCTGGATAAAGTAAAGTACCGCAGGTTTGAAGCACAGCAGGTAAAAGCAGGAGTAGACCTAACTAAAACGGATATACTGTTAAAACAAATTTCTCTACTGCATGCCGGGGGGAATGTACAGATGTCCGGAAACCTGCATCAGCAGGGTAACGACAACCTCTTTAAAGTAAACTCAACTATTAAGAATGTGAACATTAGCCAGTTCTTTTATGCATTCGACAACTTTGGATTAACCTCACTTACCTCTAAAAATCTGCGTGGTAGGGTTTCTGCTAAAGTAAATCTAACGGGAAATGTACTGGATGATGGTTCACTTGCTAAGCATTCATTATTTGGTAGTCTGAATTTTGACTTAAAAGATGGGGCGTTGCTGGATTTTGGCCCGGTAGCTGATATTGGGAATTTCTTCTTTAGGAGAAGGCGTTTGGATAGCATTACATTTGAGAATCTGAATAGTACCTTCCAGGTAGAGGGAAATAAGATTATTATTCCGCCGATGCGAATTGCGTCAAGTGCCGTAAATATTGATCTGCAGGGAGTTTACGGGCTGGATGGAGGAACTGATATTAAGATGGATGTACCTTTAAGAAATCCGGCTAAAGACTCAGCAATTACAGATAAGGAGGAAAAAAGAAGACGTAGCCGCAAAGGTATTATCCTTCATTTTCATGCAGTGTCGGAGAAAGATGGGAAAGTGAAAATGCGACTTGGAAGAGGAGATTAATTAAAAGGATTTCCCGCAGACAACGGGAAATCCTTTCAACATAAAAATTATAGAGCAGCAAAAGCCTGTTCAAAATCTGCTTTAATATCACTAATGTGCTCAATACCTAAAGACACACGCAATAAACCTGGTTCCACACCTGCTTTCTTTTGTTCTTCTTCACTTAACTGCTGATGCGTTGTGGTTGCAGGATGAATGATCAGTGTTTTAGCATCCCCAACGTTAGCCAGGTGATATACTAACTTCAACGACTGAACGAGTTTATCTGCCGCTTCTTTTCCGCCTTTAATCTTAAAGCTCAATACACCACCAAATCCATTGCGGAGGTATTTTTTAGCAAGTTCATGGTATTTATTACCTGGTAAGCCAGGGTAGTTAACCGACGCAACCTGTGGTTGCTGTTCAAGCCATTGTGCTAATGCAATTGCATTATCTACAGTTCTCTGAACTCTCAAAGAAAGAGTTTCCAGACCCTGAATAAACAGAAATGCATTTTGAGGAGCAAGAGCAGGACCCCAGCTACGTAAGCCGGCAACACGTGCACGGATAATGTAGGCAATATTGCCGAATGGGCTGTGAGAACCGAAAACTTCCCAGAATTTCATTCCGTGATAAGCGTCATCTGGCTCGCTGAACTGTTGGAATTTCCCATTACCCCAGTTGTAATTACCACCGTCGATAATTATACCACCGATGCTGGTACCATGTCCGCCAATCCACTTGGTTGCAGCTTCTACAACTACATTGGCCCCGTGTTCAATTGGTCTGAAAAGGTAGCCGGCAGCTCCGAATGTATTATCTACTACCAGCGGAATATCGTATTTACGGGCAATAGCGCTGATTTTCTCAAAGTCAGGAATTGCAAAGCCCGGGTTGCCAATAGTTTCAACATAGATAGCCTTTGTATTGGCATCTATCTGCTTTTCAAAGCTCTCAGGATTATCAAGATCTGCAAACCTCGCATCTACGCCTATACGTTTAAAGCTAACTTTAAATTGATTGTAAGTTCCTCCGTATAAGTAGGATGAGGTAACAAAATTATCTCCTGGTAACAGAATATTGTGTAATGCAATAAACTGTGCTGCCTGTCCGGAAGCTACAGCCAATGCACCTACACCGCCTTCTAATGCAGCCACTCTTTTTTCAAATACATCGGTAGTCGGATTCATAATCCGGGTATAGATGTTTCCGAACTGTTTCAGTTGAAACAGATCTGCAGCATGTTCAGCACTGTCAAAAGTATAAGAAGTGGTCTGATAAATAGGTACTGCTGCTGAATGGGTAGTAGGATCGGGCTGGTAACCAGCGTGAACCTGCAATGTGTCGAAATGTAATGGACTCTGTGACATAACCAGGGAATTTTAAAAAATGTAATAACAATCAGTCCACAAATATAGTAGACTAATTTGGATATCAAAATTTTATTAGAAATGAATTGTTAATAAAAGAATAATTATATATTTGCAACCTTGAATTTTTTTTTGAAGATTTGTTAACCAATGTTACTTACTATTAAATCTACACGGTATCCCGCTACCGATCTCGGATATTTATTGCATAAGCATCCCGCAAAAGTTCAGTCAGTTGCTCTTTCAGCCGGAACCGCTCATATTTATTATCCTGAAGCTACAGAAAACGCATGTACAGCGGCACTATTACTGGATATAGATCCCGTTGGCCTGGTTCGCTCCAAAGGGTCCAATAGTTTTAGCCTGGATCAATATGTCAATGATCGCCCTTATGTAAGTGCATCATTTATGAGCCTTGCTATTGCTCAGGCTTATTCTTCTGCTATGAACGGCAGATGTAAGGACAAACCTGAGCTGGTAGATGTACCATTGCCATTGGAAGTGCAACTAACTTCACTCCCGGTTAAAGGAGGAGAGGCATTGCTACGCCAGTTGTTTGAACCCCTGGGATATGAGGTAACAGCAAAAACTGCTTTACTGGATGAAACATTCCCGGAATGGGGGGTAAGCAGATATTTTAATGTTACCCTGCGAAATACTATTTGTTTGAAGTACCTGCTCCGTCAGCTCTACGTGCTTATTCCGGTGTGCGACAATAATAAACACTATTTCGTGGATAACCATGAAATGGAAAAGTTATTGGAAAAGGGAACCGGCTGGCTGGAAGAACATCCGCTTAAAGAGCTGATCACCCGTCGTTATCTTAAGAATATCGGCCCCTTAACCAACGAGGCACTTGAACGGTTATTAAAAGAAGAAAAAGCAGTTGAACCTGAGGCTGCATCCATAGACAAGAAAAGATTGCATGATATCAGGTTAGAAGCCGTAAGAGATCTGCTGTTAACGACTGATGCTTCTACTGTTATAGATCTTGGGTGCGGAGAAGGTAAGCTGCTGCGTTTACTTAAAGAGTATAAAAGTTTCCAAAAATTAACGGGTATGGATGTAAGTTTTATGAGCTTACAACTGGCATCAAAGAAACTGAAGCTCGATCAGTTAAATTCAACCGCTAAGGAAAGAATTACCCTTCTCCATGGTTCTCTAACGTACATGGATCAACGTTTAAAAGGCTATGATGCTGCCGTACTGGTGGAAGTTATTGAACATTTGGACGAGCCCAGACTGGTAGATTTGGAGAGAACTGTTTTTCAGTTTGCCCGCCCTCAGCATGTCATTATTACTACGGTGAATGCTGAGTATAACGCCAATTATGGAAACCTGCAATACGGTAATTTCAGACATTCTGACCATCGGTTCGAATGGACCCGCGCAGAATTCGAAACATGGGGTAACCGGGTGGCCGAACAATTCAGATATTCCGTATCTTATCAACCAATTGGTGAAGTAGATGAGAATTTAGGAGGGCCAAGTCAGCTGGCTATTTTTAAACGTAACTGATCAATCATGCACTCAAGAATATTAGAGCAACTTGCTGCATTGGAAGAAACTAATGCTGTTAAAATACTATTTGCCTGTGAATCCGGAAGCCGGGGATGGGGTTTTGCATCTACCGACAGCGATTTTGATGTTAGATTTGTATACGCCCGACCAGCTTCTACCTATCTGAGTATTAAAGAATACAGGGATGTGATTGAATT
Organism: Chitinophaga silvatica; assembly: GCF_003419895.1. Taxonomy (GTDB): domain Bacteria; phylum Bacteroidota; class Bacteroidia; order Chitinophagales; family Chitinophagaceae; genus Chitinophaga; species Chitinophaga silvatica. Next base: position 99,185 of record NZ_QPMM01000015.1, read on the forward strand.
ACCTGTAGATGAAGTACTGGACATCAATGGCTGGGATATTAAGAAAGCCCTTAAGTTATTTTATAAATCAAATGCTCCTTTTTATGAATGGTTACAGTCGCCAATTCTTTATAAAGAGACAACTGATTTAAGGCAAACGCTGCTTAGTTTAATGGATCATTATTATTCTCCACGTGCAGCCTGTCATCATTATTTATCGATGGCTCATAATACCTGGACAAATGATCTGCAAGGGGAACAAGTGAAGCTGAAAAAGTATTTTTATGTGCTGCGTCCTTTGCTGGCTTGTGATTGGATTGCCATGGGAAAAGGAGTTGCGCCAATGGAGTTTAAGGATTTAAGGACTACCATAGAAGATAATAAAGTGCAGAAAGCAATCGACGAATTGTTGATAGTAAAAATGAAGGCAGATGAAAAATCTGTCTGGCATGCAGATCCAAGACTAATGGATTGGATAGGAGAAAAAATTAGCACACTACGGGCTCAATCAGCGGAGTTTCAGGACAGGCCCCCTATAGCAATTGATAGTCTGGATGCTGTGCTTCAGAAATATGTAAACGTATGACTTTAGAATATTTACAACAGAACAGGTCTTTACTGCTGCTCGAATGTATAAGTGGCAGTAAAGCCTATAATCTGGAATTACCAACTTCAGATACAGATCTGAAAGGTGTGTTTGTTTTGCCCCGTAAAACGCTATATGGAATGACTTATACAGCCCAGGTAGCCAATGAAAAAAACGATGAGATTTATTATGAAGTGAAGCGGTTTCTTGAATTATTAGAGAAAAATAACCCCAATATTCTTGAGCTTCTTAGTACCCCCCAACATTGTATCCGATTCAGGCACCCATTGATGAACTTGATAAAACCTTCAGATTTCCTCTCAAAACTCTGTCAGGATACTTTTGCGGGCTATGCATCAGCTCAGATTAAAAAGGCACGGGGCTTGAATAAAAAAATTAATCAATCGTTTCCTGAGAAGCGAAAAAACATAATTGAGTTTTGCTATGTAGTAGATGGATTACAAACAAAACCTTTAGTTACCTGGTTGGAAAGTAAAGGGTACGAACAGTCGGATTGCGGTTTAGCCAGATTAGACCATTTTAGAGATCTTTATGCTTTGTTTCATAATAGTCAGTTTCCTGATGTCTCATTTAAAGGAATATATTCGGGAGATGAAGCTAATGATGTACAACTGAGTAGTATTCCAAAGGGGATTATCCCCCTTGTTATTCTTGAATTTAATAAGGATGCATATTCGGTTTACTGTAAGGACTTTGCATCTTACCATGAGTGGGTTGCTAAAAGAAATGAGGCGAGGTACGCACATAACAAACAATTAGGAGCAGACTACGATAGCAAACATATGATGCATACATACAGGTTACTAACTATGGCCGAAGAAATAGCATTGTATAAGGAAGTCAGAGTTTGGAGAGATGATCGGGATTTTCTTTTGAGAATAAGGAACGGAGAATTTAGTTATGAACAATTATTAGAAATGGTAGAAGAAAAAATGACGAATATGACAAGGTTGTATGCAGAATCGGATCTACCTGCCAGCCCCGACCCAACATTGACAGAACAAATTTTAGTCAGAATCAGAGAAGAGTTTTATGTCTAGACGAAATAGTAAATTAGCACATATATCAATACCAGAACTATCCCTGGTTTTATTAATCGGACCATCCGGTTCCGGAAAATCCACGTTTGCCCGCAAGTTCTTTAAGCCAACTGAAATAGTTTCAACAGATACCTGCAGGGCTTTGGTAAGTGATGATGAAAACAATCAAAATGCTTCAGCAGATGCCTTTGAATTGGCCCGTTTCCTGGTTGCCAAGCGATTGAAAAGAGGATTACTCACAGTAGTAGATGCAACTAATGTACAACCTGAATCACGCCAGGATTGGATTAGACTGGCAAGAGAATATCATGTACTCCCGGTTGCAATGATTTTAAATGTATCGGCCAATGTTTGTAACATTAGAAATGAACAGCGTAAAGACAGGAGACTAGGTGGGCACGTTGTGCCAAACCAGATCAGCCAGCTGAAGAAAGGATTGCGGGGATTGCGCGAAGAAGGGTTCAGGCAAATATTTGAATGGCAATCACCGGAAGATATTTCAGCGGTTGAAACTATTACCAGAAATCCATTATACAACAATAAGAAAGACGAACATGGACCCTTCGATATTATTGGAGACGTTCATGGTTGTTATGATGAACTATGCACCTTATTAACCACCCTGGGTTATGAAATTGATAAAGAGAATGCCACTCTTATTGCTGCTCCACTAGGTTTGGGAAGTGATGGAAATACCCGTTACCGTAAGCCTGTGTTAGTGGGCGACCTGGTAGACCGTGGACCAGCTTCACCTCAAGTTTTATCCCTTGTCATGAATATGGTGAGTAATGGCCAGGCCTTATGTGTGCCTGGTAACCATGATGCTAAATTACTTCGATACCTGAATGGGAAGAATGTAAAATTGAGGCATGGTTTGGAGAAAACGGTTGAACAACTGGCAGATGCCACTCCAGAGTATCTTGAATCTGTGAAGCGTTTCATAGATGGACTCGTGAGTCATTATATTCTTGATAATGGGAAACTGGTTGTAGCGCATGCCGGACTAAAAGAAAGTATGCAGGGCCGGGCCTCAGGCGCGGTTAAAGAGTTTTGTTTGTTTGGAGAAACCACCGGAGAGATCGACGAATTCGGACTGCCGGTCAGATATAACTGGGCAATTGAGTATAGTGGAAAAGCAGCTGTAGTGTATGGTCATACCCCGGTACCTACAGCGCAATGGCTGAATAATACCATCGATATAGATACTGGTTGTGTATTTGGAGGCGCATTAACTGCTTTACGATATCCTGAAAGAACGCTGTATTCTGTTCCTGCCAAAGAGCAGTATGCCGTTCCTGCACGCCCAATTGGTTATAATCATGCAAGCGCTGTAAGTGCCAATCAACAGGTTGAACAGGTAATTGATGTTGGTGCATTGCTGGGCAGACAAATACTAACTACAAGGTTTAGTCATAGCATTACAATCCGGGAGGAAAATAGCATTGCTGCGCTGGAAGCAATGAGCCGTTTTGCCATTGATCCGCGTTGGCTGATTTACTTGCCACCAACTATGTCTCCGACCGAATCGAGCAATGAGCCTGGCTATCTTGAGCATCCGGTAGAAGGACTAAGGTACTTCAGAGAGGCTGGTATTAAAGAGGTTATTTGTGAAGAAAAGCATATGGGCTCCAGAGCTGTGGTAATAGTATGTAAAGATGCAGAAGCCGCTACTAAAAGCTTTGGTGTTGTAAACCAGGGCATCGGTGTGGTATATACGCGCACTGGCAGGAGCTTCTTCACCGATAAGAAAATGGAAGAGGCATTTATTGAAAGAGTAAATGTGGCATTAATTAAAACCGGCTTCTACGAAAAGTTTAATACAGACTGGGTATGCCTGGATGCAGAGCTTATGCCATGGAGCGCCAAGGCGCAATCGCTGCTCGAACAACAGTATGCGGCAGTAGGTGCAGCTGCTACACAGGCTATGCCGGAAGTAATAGCTTCACTTGAAATGGCTGTTAATAACAACGTGCCAGCAGAAGCGCTGTTGGAAAAATATCGTCGCCGGGCTCAGCAAACAAAAGATTATGTAAAAGCATATCAACAATATTGCTGGCCGGTGAATTCATTAGACGATTATAAACTGGCTCCATTTCATATTTTGGCAACTGAAGGGAAAACATATATCGATAAGCCACATGAATGGCATATGAAAGAGATAGCCGAAATATGTGCGGGCGATGAACAATTGTTGCATCTTACTCCTTATCGTTTGGTGAAAGTAGGTGATGTGGAAAGTGAGCAGCAAGCAATTTCCATGTGGTTAGACCTGACAGAAAAAGGTGGAGAAGGAATGGTAATGAAACCAGCTAATTACCTGACCACCGACGAAAAAGGGTTGATTCAGCCAGCAATCAAGATCCGGGGAAAAGAATACCTGAGAATTATATACGGACCGGAATATGACGCGGAAGAGAACCTGGAAAGACTTCGTCAACGCAAGCTTTCAGGGAAAAGGTCTTTAGCCCTCAGAGAATTTGCACTTGGACTAGAATCGCTGGAACGATTTGTTGCCAAAGAATCATTACAACAGGTACATCAATGTGTATTTGGTATCTTAGCGCTGGAAAGTGAACCTGTGGACCCAAGATTGTAAACATCCGTTCATTAAAAAATAGAAATTATGAAAGCCGTAGCTGTATCGAAATTTAAGGAGATCCCAACATTAATGGACCTTCCAATTCCTACTGTCAGACCTCACGCTGTGCTTATTAAAGTATTTGCTGCAGGTATGAATCCGTTCGACTGGAAGCTGACAGATGGAATTATGGATGATGGAAAAATGAAGCATCAGTTTCCGTTAATCATGGGAGTAGATGGTGCCGGCGTGGTGGAAGAAGTTGGAGAAGGGGTAACCCATTTTAAAAAAGGAGATAAAGTGTTCGGCCAATTTATACATTCTCCTATTGGAGAAGGCTCGTATGCGGAGTTTGCTATCGTACCTGAAAAAGCATCAATTACTCATGCTCCTTCCAATATTTCTGCAGCTGAAGCTGCGGCAGTTCCCACCGCTGGTATGACAGCTCAACAACTCTTGGAAACAGCCGGACTAAAGAAAGGAGATGTTTTATTAATTAATGGTGCAACAGGGGGAGTAGGATCTTTTGCTACTGAGCTGGCATCGGCACAAGGAATAAAAGTTATTGCCACAGTATCTGATGAAGCTAATGCCGAAAGAATGAAGCGATTGGGTGCTGAGGTGATTATCAATTATAAGGAAAAACCATTGGCAGAAACTGTAAAATCATTGTTTCCTCAAGGAATTGATGGTATACTGGATATGGTAAGTAATGCCAATGATTTTTCAGCAAATCTTGCTCTTCTTAAAAAGGGTGGAGTTGCACTCACTACCACATTTGTGGCTGATGATGCTGCAATCAAAGATAAAGGCTTCAGAGGTGGAAATTTTGAAACTCAAGGTAGTGCTGCCTCTTTGGATGCTTTGAAGAAGATGATTGAAGCGGGTAAACTCACTATTCCTGTTGAAAACAGAATTACCCTGGCAGAGGTACCTGAAGCTATTGCACTGAGCAGACAAGCAAAAGGCAGAGGTAAAACAGTAATAATAATCGCATAAAAGAAAGAGGATGTATCTGTTGTTAGCAGGTACATCCTCTTTCTTTTTAAGTATTTTTCCTATAAACCAGCAGTTGCTTTAAAGAGCAATGCTTCAGTAGAAGAAGTGATCTCGTAGTTTGCCTGATATTCAGTAAACACAGATTGTCCTTTATGTAAATCTATAGATGTTTCTTCATTGCTAACCTTAGCATCTCCCGACATCAGGATAATAATCTCACCAGATTTAGCCTGATGCTTATAAGTCTGACCCGCTTTCAATTCGATTTTACTTACTTCAAAATCAGGTGCAGGCGTTGGGTAGATACGTTCCAGTCCATCTGCGCTTAAGTTTCCTTCAATTATTTTAGGAACAACGGCTTCAAAGCGCGTATGCTTTAATAATTCAGGAACATCAACATGCTTAGGAGTTAATCCTCCTCTGAGTACATTATCTGAATTAGCCATCAATTCTACGTTCTGGCCTTCCAGATAGGCATGCGGCATACCTGCATCCTGGAACACAGCACCACCCGGAGCTACCTTCATAATATTGAAGAAGTAGATAGAGAAAATACCTCTGTCTAACTTGGTGTTGCTTTGCGGATCGTTTACTACAGCACGGGCAGCCCAGAAAGCTGGAGTTGTTTTCTGTAAATTGTTTGCATTGTAGTCAGGAACCAGTCTGTTGGCAAGCGGTCGAAGAATGGTTTCTACGTCTGCTTGTGGCATTTCCATTACATGCTTGTATAAACCAAAGTATCCGCTATTTTGGAAGATGGATATTAAAGATGCAAATTCAGGAGTAGCTTTTAAAATATCGAGTAATTTATCTTCAGACAGGAATCCATGCAATAAATAAAACTCGCTTAAGGCAACCATAATTTCAGGTTTATGGTTATCGTCTTTATAGTTGCGGTTTGGTGCATTTAATGGAATACCTTCAGCATTTTCTCTTGCAAATCCTTTTTCAGCTTCGATTTTAGTTGGGTGAACCTGAATGGAGAGCATATCTTTTACATCCAGAATTTTAAAGAGAAAAGGTAGTTCCTTAAATTTTTCCCAAACAGACGGGCCAACAGCAGCTACAGGAGCATCCTGAATCAGTTTATTCAATTGAGTGGTTCCATCAGCCAATGTAATAGTGGAAGGTGCGCTGGGATGCGCGCCCATCCAGTATTCAGCACTTGGCTGATCAGTAACTGGTAGTCCTAATAATTCCGGGATATATTTAAATCCTCCCCATGCATAATGTTGGACTTTACCTTCTAGTCTAAATAATTTCATATATGGGTGTTATATTTTTACTGATGATTAACCTGGATCAAATAACTTTATCAACGCTGCAAAAATAGGTTGTATACCTCTAAATAGCTATAGTATTAAATAATTGTTTGTTAATCTTAAATATAGAAGAAATGCCTCAGCATCTTACAATTGGCCAGCTTGGTGAGAATATTGCCGGTGAGTATGTTTCCCGTTACTGCAGGATTCTACATAAAAACTGGAAGTATGGGAGAAAGGAGATTGATATTATTGCGGAGAATAATGGTGTTATATATTTTATAGAAGTTAAAACGCGAAGTTCTGATCAATTTGGCTGGCCGGAAGAATCTGTTAACTATCAGAAGCAGGAACATATACAATTAGCAGCAGAAGCTTATCTGTTTCAAAATGATCTAACCCCATCAACTATCCGTTTTGATATTATTTCAATTATTTTAAATAAGGAAAGTTATGAGCTAATGCATTTTAAAGACGTGTTCTGAGAAGATGGACGTGTAGAAAAAAATCTTTGAAAATGCAGATAAATATTGGGTTTTCTGTTGATTGTAACTATCTTTGCAGCGCATTTACAACCTGCCCGCATTTTCATTATAACCACCGGGATTTTTCCGGTCATTCCCTCTTAACAAACTAAAATTCTGGCATCGCCGATATTGGCGTTGTTGCAAGGTGCAGGAAAAAAATTAATACAACGGGATGTTGTACCTACGGGTCGATGTCCGCTCTTTGAGTGAAGCATTGATTGCTTTCGAGAGTAATTAATATCCAAAGGGCAGAGATCATTTCTCTGCCCTGGATATTTATAATATTATGCCCACAAACCGGTGTAGTTATGAGGGGTAATTGCTTTCAACTCTTTTTTCAATGCGGCACTAATTTTTAAGCCATCAATAAATTTATGGATGGTTTTTTGAGTGATCTGTTCTCCACCTCTTGTCAATTCTTTCAGTGCTTCGTAAGGTTGAGGATAATTTTCTCTACGCAACACTGTTTGAATAGCTTCAGCCACCACAGCCCAGTTGTTTTCCAGATCTTCCTTCAGCTTGGCTTCATTAAGGATCAGTTTAGATAATCCTTTACGTAAAGATTTAGTAGCAAGGATGGTATGACCGAAAGGTACACCCAGATTACGCAGAACTGTAGAATCGGTAAGATCGCGCTGTAACCTCGAAATCGGAAGTTTGGCACTTAAATGCTCAAACACTGCGTTGGCAATACCCAGATTACCTTCAGCGTTTTCAAAATCGATTGGGTTTACTTTATGTGGCATTGCAGAAGAACCAACTTCGTTTTTCTTGATTTTTTGTTTGAAGTAGTCCATTGAGATATAAGTCCATACGTCTCTGCTGAAGTCGATCAGGATAGTATTGATTCTCTTTAACGCATCAAATTGAGCGGAGATGTTATCATAATGCTCGATCTGGGTAGTATACTGCATACGTTGTAATCCCAGGACGTTGTTAACGAATTTCTCGCCAAACTTTTCCCAGTTGATTTTTGGGAAAGCAACGTGGTGAGCGTTGAAGTTACCGGTTGCTCCGCCGAATTTTGCGGCAAAAGGAATCTGACCAAGCAGGCTTATTTGTCCTTCCAGGCGCTCTACGAATACCAGGATTTCCTTACCCAGAATAGTAGGAGAGGCTGGTTGGCCATGTGTACGGGCAAGCATTGGTATTTTCATCCAGGATTTGCCTAATTGCTTTAATTCCAGGATCAGGTTAGCCAAAGCTGGCATATACACGTGTTCGATGGCATCTTTCCAGAAAAGTGGAGTAGCTGTATTATTAATATCCTGAGAGGTAAGACCGAAATGCACCCATTCCAGTTTATCTTCCAGGCCCAGGTTTTTTAATTCGTTTTTGAGAAAATATTCCACAGCCTTCACATCGTGATTGGTAATCTTTTCAGTGTCTTTTATCAGTTGTGCATTCTCGATGGTGAATTCCTGGTAGATCTTGCGCAGGGCGGGAAGTTTAGTCTTTGGTAAAGTGAATATTTTTTGCTCAGCCAGGGCAATGAAGTATTCTACTTCTACCATTACACGGTAACGAATCAACGCAAATTCAGAAAAATAATTGGAAAGCTCTTCCAATTGATTGCGATAGCGCCCGTCCAGCGGTGAAATAGCAGTTAGTGGTTGTAGTTGCATAATATATATATTCCGATATTATAATTAACATTGTTATTGGTAACAAGTTCCATTTACACCCTGAAACCAGGGGTGGAATTATTCATTTGGAATTTGTTAACAGGGATTTGTTTACTTTTGCAGCCTCAAAAGTACTGAAATTGGAACGGAAAGTAAAAGTTGCGGCTGTAAGTTATTTGAATACAAGGCCATTATTGTACGGATTTAGGAATCACCCGGTGATGGAAATGATTGATCTGTCTACAGATTATCCTTCCAAAATAGCTCAACAATTGATTGACGGCGAGGTGGATGTTGCGCTGGTACCAGTAGCTACTATTCCTAAAATGAAGGAATATCATATTATCTCCGATTATTGTATAGGGGCAGAAGGCCCGGTTGCTTCTGTTTGCCTGTTTAGTGAAGTGCCTTTAAATGAAATAAAACGCATATATCTGGATTATCAAAGCCGCACTTCTGTTGCTTTGCTAAAACTATTGGTGAAAGAATACTGGAAACTGGATGTTACGTTTATAGAAACTTCAGGTCAGTACCAGGAAAACATAAAAGGTACCGATGCCGGATTAGTGATAGGTGACAGAGCGTTGGAACAACGGAAAATTTCTCCGTTTATCTACGATCTTGCAGAACATTGGACTCGCTTTACCAGCTCTCCTTTTGTTTTTGCTGCCTGGATCGCCAATAAATCATTACCCGGGGAATTTATTCAACAATTCAATGATGCCAACAGCATCGGGGTAAAGAATATATTGCCGGTAGTAGCTGAAAATCCATATGAGATCTACGATCTTACTACTTATTATACAAGAGATATCAGCTATCCTTTTACCCCGGCGAAACGACAAGGGATGCAGAAGTTCCTCTCATATCTTCAGCAAGGATAAATTTTAAGATTGATCATCAATCTATAAGTCCACAATTTTAACTAACTTCATGACCTTCACCATTAACTGAGGGTCATGAATATTGGTATCCTAGGAAGCGGTCCTGTAGGTCTAACTTTAGGCAAAGGATTGATGCAAACAGGACATTATATTACTATTGGCACCCGTAACCCCGCACGGGAATCCTTGCAACAATGGGCCAGAAAACAAGGCAAACAGGCTTTGATCGGAACTTTCCGGCAGGCTGCCGAATTTGGCGAATTACTCCTTATCTGCACCAGTTGGCAAGGCACCAAAAAAGCCATAGAAGCCGCAGGAATCTGGAATTTTAAATCCAAGACCGTCGTGGATGTCACGAATCCACTCGATGGAAGAGGCCCCGATGAACATGGGCGACTCACTTTTACTATTGGTCATACTAATTCGGCGGGCGAACAAATTCAGGCCTGGCTTCCTCCGGATGCTAAAGTCGTAAAGGCGCTTAGCTGCGTCGGACATGAACGAATGTTATTGCCAAAATTCAAGGAAGGAGCCCCCACTATGTTTATTGCCGGAAATAGCATGGAAGCGAAACGTGAAGTTATTAATCTGCTTCACCAGATTGGATGGAATGATATTGCAGATATGGGAAGAATAGAAATGAGCAGAAGTATTGAACCGCTTTCAATATTATGGGCTGCTTACGGCTTTCAGAACGATAGCACCAAACACGCCTTTAAATTATTAAGGGACGTTTAAAACGCCCCTTAATAAAATGCTTATTTTACTTTCTTTACATTAATATAAAAGTTCTTATCAACATCCAACTCCTTTACATTATCAAGGGTATAATTAGTGGTATGCCATAAGGTTCCGGGATAAATCAGTTTATATCCATTCTCATTGAGCTTCACTCTTACAGGCATATTGAAATCCTTTACATCACTTACCCAGCGGAATTGCAATTGCTGGCCGTTAAAGCGATATTCCAATGTAGGTATAGTGGTATGTCTGAGGTATTGATCAAATACTTTCTCCAGATTCATACCAACAAACCGACTCATATATTCTTCGATCTGCTGAGTAGTTACGGTCTGGTGGTAGAAGGTTTTATTCATACCACGTAGCATATCCCTGAAGGCAACATCATTCTCCATAATCTGACGAATCATGTGAATCATATTAGCTCCTTTATAGTACATATCTCCGCTGCCTTCGGCATTTACTCCGTATGGTGCGATGATAGGAACATCATTTTTGATGTTTTTGCGAATTCCCTGAACATATTCTTCCGCTGCTTTTTTACCATACTGGCATTCTGTAAACAAAGTTTCAGAATAGTTGGTAAAGGACTCATGAATCCACATATCAGCAATATCCTTACTAGTTATGCTATTACCAAACCATTCGTGCCCGCTTTCATGTACAATAATGAAATCCCATTTCAGGCCCCAACCAGTGCCGGATAGATCGGTTCCTTTATAACCCATCTGATAATTATTGCCATAGGCAACAGCACTTTGGTGTTCCATTCCTAAATAAGGTGCATCTACCAGTTTATAACTATCTCTGTAGAACGGATACTTACCAAACCAGTATTCGAGACTCTTCAACATAGGCTTTACAACAGCGAAATGTTTTTTTGCTTTTTCCTGATTATAATCCAGAACCCAGTATCCGATATCCAGTTTGCCACCTTCGCCGGAGTAGGAATCCTTCATTTCGATATAATGACCAACGTTGAGGGCTACGTCATAATTATTTATAGGGCTGTTTACTACCCATACAAATGTTTTGGTACCATCCGGGTTGTCGATAACCTTTTTCAGACGGCCATTTGATACGTCTGTAAGGTCATTAGGTACGGTAACGCTGATCTGCATTTCATCCGGCTTATCGCTCTGATGGTCTTTATTAGGCCACCATAGACTTGCCCCGATATGCTGAACGGCAGTAGCCATCCATAATCTGTCTTTCTCGTCTTTTGTCCATACTACACCACCGCTCCAGGGTGCATTGGTTGCACGGTGAGGTTTACCACTATAGAATACTGTGAGTTGTTTAGATTTTCCTTTCGTTTGAGGAGCTACCAGATTAATAAACCAGGCATTACTGTCGCGGGTCCAGGTAAGAGATTTCTTATCCTGTATCACGCTGTCGATTTGCATAGGGTATTGTAAATCGATTTGTAAAACCGAATCCTGTTTTAGGACCTTATAGGTAATGGTATTAAAACCGCTGAAAGTACTATCTTCCGGGTTAACGGTAACGTGTAAATCATATTTGGTAACATCCCACCAACTACGTTGAGGGGTAATGGTGCCTCTAAGGGTATCGGCTCTGCTAAAGTTCTGCTGACCAATTACTGAAGTAGACAGCAATAAAGCCAAACATAAGACGAATGCTCCTCGCATAATTAATTTTTTCTCTGATTTAACCGGAAAGATATTAATTTACTATCAAATGAAATGTTATTATTGTCAAGCGGTTAGAATGAAAGGTTTGATATTATTTTTATCAGGCTGTTGGTTTTTGCTCTCTTGTGGAGCGAAAAAGGAACAGGAGCTTTCCGTATTTCGTTACAACAGTACTTACTTAATTGCAAGTCTTGACCCCGCCTTTGCTAAGAGCCAGGAAGTTATATGGGCTGTGAAGCAATTGTATAATACACTGGTAGAAACAGACAGCAGCTTATCTATTCGTCCATCCCTTGCCACATCCTGGGATGTATCGCCGGATCATCGCACCTATACCTTTCATTTACGCACCGATGTATACTTTCATGATAATGAGGTATTCCCGGGAGGAAAAGGGAGAAAATTGGTTGCAGCGGATGTTGTTTACAGCCTGAACCGGTTAATTGATCCTGCAACAGCATCAACCGGTGCCTGGTTATTTAACGGGCGTTTAGCACCGGAAAATGGATTATTGGCCTTAAACGATTCTACATTTCAGCTTTCCCTGACCCAACCATTTCATCCTATCATGGGTATTCTGAGTATGCAATACTGCAGCATTGTACCAAAAGAAGTGGTAGAGAAATATGGAAAGGATTTCAGGAATCACCCTTGTGGTACCGGACCGTTCCAGCTTTTTCTCTGGGATGAATCACAAGCCCTGGTTTTGCATAAAAACCCAAGATACTTTGAAACAGATAGTACCGGAGCCAGATTGCCCTATTTAGAGGCAGTTCAGGTTAGCTTTCTGGAAAGTAAAGCTTCTGAATTCCTTTTGTTCAGGCAAGGACAATTGGATTTTATGAATGATATTGATGCTTCCTTTAAAGATGAAGTGCTTACAAAACAGGGAGCTTTAAGAAAAGAATGGGAGGGGAAGATGGTATTAAGTAAACATCCCTATTTAAATACTGAGTACCTGGGATTTCTGATGGATAGCAGTAATCCGTTAGTGAAAAACAGTCCAATCAAAATAAAGAAAATCCGCCAGGCTATTAATTATGGAATAGACCGGATAAAAATGATGACTTACCTGCGTAACGGAATTGGTACACCTGCTATTTCAGGATTTGTGCCTGCCGGCTTACCATCCTATAATCCGGATATCGTTAAAGGATACTCGTACCAGCCAGGTAAATCGAGAGAGCTTTTGCGGGAGGCAGGATTTCCTGATGGGAATAACCTGCCGGTAATTAAATTATTATCGATTCCTATTTATGCAGATCTGGCCAACTATGTGGCGAACCAGCTCCAGGAAGTAGGGATTCGTATTCAAGTTGAAGTTATTCAGAAAAGTTTGTTGCTCGAGCAGACGTCAAAGTCGCAGGCCTTATTTTTCAGAGGAAGCTGGATTGCAGATTATCCGGATGCGGAAAGTTATCTTACTGTTTTTTATGGTAAGAACCCTGCACCACCCAACTATACCCGCTATCATAACCCACAATTCGATAAACTATATGAAGCTTCATTACAGGAGAATAATGATAGTATCAGGTATAAATTGTATCAGGAAATGGACAGGATGGTGATAGATGATGCAGCTGTTGTTCCTCTATTTTATGACGAAGTGGTTAGGCTGGTGCAACCGAACGTTCATGAATTTTTTAATAATGGAATGAATTTGCTAGAGTTACGCTGGGTAAAGAAAACTAAACTATAATTATTTTTTTAACATTTCATTCACCTATCCGACATCAATTTTTATGATATATCCGCATATTTAGCCTTACCTTTGACGTTTATTTGTCACTTTTCAAAAGCAATAAATGGCCGTAATCCTCATATTCTTCTGTGTGCACTGGTTTTTTTCGTTATTCTTTCACACGTTTTACCTACACAGATACGCGTCTCACCAGATGTACACTACCAGTAAATTCTGGGAACGTTTCTTTTATTTTTGTACCTGGTTGTTTCAAGGGTCATCTTATCTGATTCCAAGAGCGTATGGTGTAATGCACCGTATGCACCATGAATATAGCGATACCGAAAAAGATCCGCATTCTCCGCATTTCTTTAAGGATGTATGGACGATGATGGTGCAGACCCGTAAGATTTACAATGGTTTCGTATATAACACCAGTGAGGTTGATCCGCAGTTTACTGCAGAACCTTTGCCGGAATGGAATGCATTGGACAAATTTGGTGATAGTAATTATACCCGTTTGGCCTGGATAGCTGCTTACATTGCATTTTATGTAGCATTTGTTCCTGCAGGTATGTGGTATTTATATCTGTTATTACCTATCCATTTCCTGATGGGTCCTGTTCAGGGAGCTGTTGTGAATTGGTGTGGTCATAAATATGGTTATCAGAATTTCGATAATGGTGATCATTCCCGTAACACTTCTCCATGGGGTATTGTATTAATGGGCGAGTTATTCCAGAATAACCACCATAAATTTAAAGACAGCCCTAACTTTGCAAAGAAGTGGTACGAATTGGATCCTAGTTACCAGGTAATGAAGTTTATGAATTTCATTGGCATTATTAAATTAAAGCCTGCCATGGTAACAACCGCTGCTCAAATAAAGAAAGTAAATGCGGCTTAGTTAGTACAATCAATCTGTTACAATAAAAAAAGTGCCTTACCAATTGGTGAGGCATTTTTTTTTGTTTCTCGCAAAGGCGCAAAGATTAATATTAAGAGTCAAAGGTTTTTATTAAGATTAATAAGGAATAATAAGGATTAATCTATGTTGTTTAGGATAATAATTGATTTCTGTAATAATTTAAAGTAGCGGGA
>NZ_QPMM01000016.1 GCF_003419895.1 Chitinophaga silvatica
CCACTTAATATTAATCTTTGCAGCTCTGCGAGTTTTTGTTTCTCGCAAAGGCGCAAAGATTAATATTAAGAGTCAAAGGTTTTTATTAAGATTAATAAGGAATAATAAGGATTAATCTATGTTGTTTAGGATAATAATTGATTTCTGTAATAATTTAAAGTAGCGGGAAATTCTTAAGATAAACCGCTTTGATCCTTAAAACTCATAAAAAATATCCTTAGAACTCTTAAAAAAAATCGTTACCACTTAATATTAATCTTTGCAGCTCTGCGAGTTTTTGTTTCTCGCAAAGGCGCAAAGATTAATATTAAGAGTCAAAGGTTTTTATTAAGATTAATAAGGAATAATAAGGATTAATCTATGTTGTTTAGGATAATAATTGATTTCTGTAATAATTTAAAGTAGCGGGAAATTCTTAAGATAAACCGCTTTGATCCTTAAAACTCATAAAAAATATCCTTAGAACTCTTAAAAAAAATCGTTGCCACTTAATATTAATCTTTGCAGCTCTGCGAGCAACAACTACCTAAATGGCTTGAAAAAACGATGCTGCGCTAATTCCAGCATTGGTAAATCGCCTTTGGTATCGCCGTAGGCATATATTTCCTTAAAGTTTTCGAGGCGGTATGCCTTCCTGATTCTATCGACCTTTTCCTCACCGTTACAATTCTTGCCAAGCAGATTACCTGTAATATGTTGGTCTACCGCTTCCAGCTGGGAACCAATACATACTATATTCAGTACCCGGCACCAGGGCGCTACCCAGTCTTGCCCGGAGGCTGTTACCACCACAACATGATGCCCTTTTTGCTGGTGATCTTTTATAGCAGCCAGGGCTTTGGGCCTGATTACTTCATGGAGCTTTGTTCTGCAAAACTCTTCACAGCTACGTTTAAACGCTGAGGTATGAATTCCACCAAAATAATAACCAAGTACCTGTTCCTTCACTTGTTGGGCAGAGATCATTTTCAATTTAAACCTGACTAAAGCAGGAAGTAATTGTATGATTCCGGCATATAAAGCAGCACTTCCTCTATGAAATCTTATGATTTCCCACAGGGTATCCTTGCGGGTAATGGTTCCATCAAAATCAAAAAAAGCAATGGTCACAATGAAAGTTTTTTAAAAATTGCTTCAGGGATTAATTTGATAATGAGCATAATATATTTCCAATGCCACTTAACATACAGCACATTTTTTTTGCTTTTAAAGGCTTTATATATTGAATTGGCTACAGCTTCCGGTTGGGCTGTAAGCAGTGGAGGCAGGGTCAGGTGTTGCGTCATTTGTGTATCTACAAAACCAGGTAACACGCTTAGCACATGCACATTGTATTTAAACAGCCTGTTTCTTAATCCACTCAGGTAAGCTGTAAAACCAGCTTTAGCACTTCCATATAAATAATTACTTTGTCGACCTCTTTCACCGGCTACCGAACTGATTCCTATAATAGTGCCATTGCCTGATTGTGCATACTGCTGAGAAATGATGTTTAGAATAGAAACAGCGCCAGTATAGTTAGTTTCAATAATCCGGGAAGCTTCCAACCAATTTTGCTGGGCTTTTTCCTGATCGCCGAGGTATCCGAATACACAGATAGTTACTGCCGGAACTTCAGGGAGTTGGGAAAAGAAAGAAGCATGGCTATTGTAATCCTGTGCATCAAATGCGTGTACCGATGCTTTAATACCATAACGTACCTGTAAATCCAGTTTCATTGGTTCCAGAGCTGAGGTATTGCGGCCAGCTAATTGAATATCAAACTTTTCGGATGCGAACTTTCTGGCTAGTGCTACAGCCATATCCGAACCTGCTCCTAATAATAGAACTGAAGGCATATCGGGGAAACGAGTAATTATTTAGTCAGTAATAAACGTTCTGATTGCAGCGATTCGAAACGTGCATCAGGATTATATTGTTTAACAATATCAGCAAATGCCTGGGCATTTGGATAGCTTTTCCAGAAGATCTGTTGTTGCATTCTGGCATCCTTGGATAAATAAAGCCGGCCGCCATACTGCAGTACAATTTCATCCAGTTCATCCAGAAACTCGAACAAGCCTTTGCGAACCGGGAAGTCCATCGCCAGGGTATAACCTTCCATAGGGAAGGAGATCAGGCTATCCTGTTTCCCAAATACTTTAAGTACAGTCAGAAATGAGCCCCAGCCTTTTTCACTGATACGTTTCATGATAGCTACCAATCCTTCTTTCTGATCGAGCGACAGTACAAACTGATATTGAACAAAGCCAGCTTTTCCGTATCCTCTGTTCCAGTGCAGGATAGCATCTAAAGGATAGAAGAATGGCTCGTAAGGGATAACCTTATGCATTTCCTTTTTATAGTTCTTCCCGTAGTAAAGAGCATTGAAAGCCTTGACAGTCAGTTTGTTTAGAACAAATGACGGAAGATTAAAAGGAACAACCAGTTTTCGTTTAGCCGGAATCGTAAGCGGAGCTTTTTGTTGTTGGGCGGTCAGCTCTTCGGGCTGAGCATGTTCACCCACAATAAGGATACTACGGCCGAAGGAATTGCCGGTTTGCAGGCAATCGATCCAGGCCATGCTATAAGTATAGTGCTTATAGGTATCGAAGAGTTGCAGCACTTCATCGAGGTTGGCAGCCTTGTATTGAGTCTGACGGATGTAGGCTGTACTGATTTTCTTCAGCGTAAATTTTACGCGGGTAATGATGCCGGTAAGGCCCATACCCCCTGCGGTAGCCTGGAATAAGTTGGTATGTTGAGTAGGGCTGCAACAAACCGTGGTACCATCAGCAATCAAAACATCCATGTCGATCACGTGATTGGAGAAAGTTCCATCCACATGGTGATTTTTTCCATGAACATCAGATGCAACCGCGCCACCTACCGTAATATATTTGGTACCTGGAGTAACGGGTAGGAACCAGCCTTTAGGAACAATGATTTCTAACAACTGATCTAAAGTAACGCCAGCCTGTACATCCAGGATTCCATTTTGAATATCGAAAGCTAATACTTTGTCATATTTCAACATGGAGATATTATTCTTCCCCAGGGAAGCATCTCCATAGCATCTTCCATTGCCTCTGGCAATGATACTGGAATTGGCAACAACGTATTGACGTAGCTGCTCTTCCTGGGTAAACGCATTTTCCTCGCTGGTAATAACTGGGTAATTTCCCCAATTTGATAACCGTTTTTGCATTATTCAAAAAAGCTTTTATCTGTTGGTAAATAGATAATTACATAAAAACTCAGGATCCACAGGAAGATGGTTAATTGAATAAAACGGTCTTTATATAGGATTTTAGTGGGTGAACCGGTATTGTTTTCCACGTAGGTTATTTGCAAATATCGCAATAATCCGCCAATAACGAACAAGGTCGTATAATAAAGCCTGTAGGTATTGAATCTGGTTTGTGTTTCGGGGGCAATTGTATACATCAGGTACGCAACGATGATTACTGCCGAAACGAGGGATAACATTACATTCAGGAAATCCATGTTATATCCTTTGCTGGCTTTGCGCATTTCTTTACCGGAATCCATACGGATCAGGATATCGTCTCTGCGTTTGGCGATAGCCAGAAACAGGGATAACAGAAAAATCATAATGGTGAGCCATTCAGACATGGCCACTCCACTTGCTACTCCTCCGGCCTTTACTCTAAGTACGAAGCCTATCGACAGGATAATGATGTCGAGGATTGAAATATTTTTCAACCCAAAACAATATAGTAAGTTGAGTACGAAGTAAATGGCGAGTACGAAAACGAATTTATCTTTAATCATTAATCCGATTCCGAAACCACCCACTACGCATAAAACAAAGAGTGCAAGTGCTGCACCTTTGGAAATTTCTCCGGCCGCCAGGGGGCGTTTGCACTTAACCGGATGTTGTCTGTCTGCCTCAATATCTCTATAATCATTCAGTATATATATACTGCTGGCAATTAAGCTAAAGGCGGCAATTCCTTCTAAAACCAGTATAACTTCATTGAGATTAAAGAGTTGACCCGCAAAAAATAGCGGGATGAAAAGAAATGCATTCTTAATCCAATGTTTAGGCCTAAGCAGTTTAATTAATTTCATGGGGAATGAAAAAGTTGGTCCGACCGGGCGTCAAGATACAATTTATTCGATTATTTTTGTCGCTGATTATCGTACAGTAACATATAATTCATAGAGAATCCCAATCAGATATGCCGGCACTGTCCCTAAAACAGCAACGGATTTCTATTGCAGAAATCATTATTATCGTTGCACTAGCATTAGTACCATTATTCGTTACATTCCCTTACAGGGTGAACATTTTCCTGTCCTGGGAGGGGGCTTATCGTTTATCGATTGGCGAGATACCGTATAAAGATTTTGGCCTGCCTTTGGGTTACGGTTACTGGATTATACCAGCCATTTTCTTTAAAATATTTGGTACCCAGATGATTACCCTGGTAAAAGCCCAGGTATTCATTAATATCATCTCAGGATTGGCGTTTAGGTCTATCTTGAAAAGTTTACAGGTAAAACCGGGGGTAAGATTTTTATCTGTATTGGTTTTTGTGTTGTCTTATTCCTTTTTTAATTTCTGGCCATGGTATAATCATACAGTTATTGTTTATGAATTAATTGGGCTTAGCTTTTTATTGAAAGCTTTGTTTTCGGATAATCGTAAGCGTAACTATATCTGGTTCGGTCTGGCTGCCTTTTTTACCTTCCTTTCGCTTTTCACCAAGCAGGATGGAGGCGGAATGGCCTTAATGCTCAGCCTGGGCCTACTGGCGTATAACTGTTTGGCTACCCGCCGATGGAGCGATCTGCTGGTATTTATAGGAATGTATGTAGTGATTGCCCTCTTATTTATTGTACCGCTGTTACCTGGGTTTAGCTACTGGTTTAACCATGGTCAACCTCCTCATAGCTCCCGCCTGGCAGTTAACGATTTTACAGATGAGATTTTGGGGAACTCCAATTGGATTAAAGGATATGTGGTGTTGGTCGGACTATGTCTGGCTGCCGGCATTAAGAACTGGGGCAGTTGGTTTCAACAACGCAGAGATGTGATTTTTGCTTTGCTTACGCTGGGAATTTTAGGAGAAGCAGCGATATTTCAGATTACCAGCTATACCCCGCCAGATAATAATATTTTCTTCCACAGCTTTGCTTTTGCATTCATTGCCAGTTATTTAAGTGATTTATTACAGTTGAATCTGGATAGAACCAAGTCAATATTAGGGGCTACCGTACTGATTTTATTCTGGTGGTCTGGCACCTGGTGGAAGTATGTAGGCAGATTTACAGACCGGCTCTTCCCTGCTCAGGAATTTGTAAGCACACCGGGAGTTGAGCATGAGAATGTGGTAAACAGGAGGAATTTCATGGTGAATACGGATACAACGGATATTCCGGTATCTAGCTGGGTGTTTTCGGATCTGGCCCCATTTCGTAAGATTTATATGCCTGTTTCCACGGTTGAGGGAATGAACCGTTTGCTGCAATTGCCGGTTGTGAAAGAAAATAAAGGTGATCTTAAAGTACTGAATATGACGGAGCTGACACCGCTAGCGGTTGTGTTGCCTTATCGGCCGGAGACCGGGCCTGATTTCCCGTTATGGTATCATTTAGGAGTAGGGATGTTTAACCGTCAGTTGGCGGCATTTAAAGAGAAGGTAGCGAATAAACAATATGATCTGATTTTGTATGAACATGCACCTGGATTAAACAACTTTTTTCCATGGGCTTTGCGTCAGGATCTTAAAGAACATTACCACCAGGTAGATAGCTTTTTGGCTCCAAGAAGACCCACGAATGCAGTAATTGAAGTATATGTAAAATAAATTATGTATCTTTTTCCCGCAAAAAGGGAAGGTTTGAACAGAGTAAAACTTTTGATTCCTTTTTTGGGTGGATATTATAAGAAGTTACAGAGAAAATTATATCAGTATTATACAAAAAAGCTCCTGGATAGGGAGCTTTTTTATTTTGATAAATAATTGATTTTTAATTTTTAGAATTGATGTATTGAAAGCAATGCTTTAAATATGGAATTTCCCTCATTTTGCCTCTGTTTTTATTAACCAGTAAAATGTATTTTGATGGTTAATGATAATAATTATCTTTGCATCTGTAGCAAAAAATCAGCTTCATGTTACCCTCCAAACCAATAGAATCGCTGCGATTAGATGGCGGTTTGTTTTGCCTCGATTTTGTAAATACGGTTTATAATCGGAAGCGTCCTAACGGGTACGATTACCTCGATAATTTCAAATCGTTGATTGCCTGGTACGGACATACGAAGTTACTTCCGCAGAAAATGTTGCATACTTTAGAAAGGTTAGGAAAAGATTACCCTCAAAAAGCGGTGGTTGTTCTAGAGAAGTCTTTGCAACTCCGGGAATTGTTGCATCAATTATTTCAGACAGTTTTGCATGCAAAGATGCCAGCCGCAATTATTGGCTCGCAATTCAATTCCTTTCTTTCAGAAGCCTATTCCAATTTGGAGCTGAGTATATTGCCTGATGGGGGGAAACTCCAATTTAATACACCAGCCCTGGAACAACTATATTGGTGGCCAACCAAATCGGCGGTTGAGTTGCTGACCTCAGATCAGTTGAAACAGTTGAAGGAATGTCCGGCCTGTGGATGGCTGTTCATTGATAAGAGTAAAAATCAATCGCGTAAATGGTGTAGTATGGCAACTTGTGGGGATGTAAATAAAGTGACCAGTAATTATCAGAGAACTAAAAGAAAGAAAAAATGACAAATCAGAAGAACAATTATTCGTCTAAATTACTGGCTTGCCTGGTGGCAGTATATATTATATGGGGTTCCACTTACTTAGGGATGAAGATCGCAACCAAGGTAGTTCCACCCTTTATGCTATCTGCCTTAAGGTTTTTATTGGCAGGGAGTATTATGCTTACCATTGGGCATTTAAAAGAAAAGGTTTGGCCAACCCGGCAACAATTAATTTCGGCCTGTCTGATTGGTATTTCACTGATTGGTATAGGCAATACCGTTACAGCCTTAGGTGTACATCATATGCCATCCGGCCTGGTGGCCCTGCTGGTAGCAGCGATGCCTGCCTGGATTTTAGGGTTCGACTGGGCTTTCTTCAGTAAACAACGGCCTTCTACACTTACACTATTAGGGATAGCCGTTGGGTTTATTGGGTTGTTTCTGCTTTTCAATCCGTTTACGAACCATGAAGACAGAAGCTATCCACTCTGGCCGGTGATTGTTGTAGTGGCCGGGAATATAAGCTGGGCATTGGGAACTTTGTTTGTAAGGCGTTTACCTATGCCTACACAGTTGACCAGTACCGGAATCCAAATGTTGGCTGGGGGAGTATTTGCACTGCTATGTAGTTTTATATTTGAGCCAGGTGCGATTAATACAGTACCTCATATCACATCAGAGGGTATTGCGGCTTATTTTTATCTGGTATTTATAGGCTCCTTAATTGGTTTTAGTTCTTACAGCTGGTTATCCAAGAATGCCCCGCCGAGGGTAACAGCAACTTATGCCTATGTTAACCCGGTAGTTGCGCTGTTTCTAGGCTGGCTTATAGGAAATGAGGCCCTGACTCCGATGGTAGGGCTGGCTGCTGGAATTGTAATTGGAGGAGTAGTATTAATGACCTTAGGAAGAAAACATAGTTGACTTACTAAGAGTGCTTTAAGGATATTTATTATCATAATATAAATTTTTATCTTTCTTTTCCCCTTGAAAATGATTATATTGCAAGAATCACGCTTGTACGGCTCAGCCTTTAATCCCGCTCTGGGATCAACCCTGTGATGAACCATCGCCATTAGCTGCATTTTATTTTCTATATGTAGGTTCCGCTCTTTTGGGTGCATTTTTTGTTTTTGTATGTGCTGATCCAATTGAAAGTAATTAGATAATAGATTAGATAAACTGACTATGCGAAAGACCATTATTGTATCGAACAGGCTGCCAGTAAAACTTTCTGAATCTGACGGAGACTACAGTTTACTTCCGAGTGAAGGTGGGCTGGCTACGGGTTTGGGTGCTATTTACCGCGAAGGAAATAACATCTGGATAGGTTGGCCAGGCCAGGAAATTGCAGATTCCAAGGAGCAGGAAAAGGTCACTAAGGCGCTGAGGAAGATGAATTTGCTGCCGGTATTTTTGTCACAAGAGGAAATTAATAACTATTATGAAGGGTTTTCCAATGAAGTATTGTGGCCGGTATTCCACTATATGGCCGTGTACGCCCGCTACGATCAGTCGTATTGGGATGCTTATTACCAGGTAAATAAGAAATTTAGGGATGCTATTTTAAAAATCGCGGACCCAGACGATATTATCTGGATTCAGGATTATCAATTATTACTGCTTCCCGGTATGATCAGAGCTGAAATGCCGGAAGTTTCAATAGGCTTCTTTCAGCATATTCCATTTCCGTCTTACGAACTTTTCCGATTGATTCCCTGGAGAGCTGAATTACTCGAAGGAATGTTAGGTGCAGATCTGATGGGTTTCCATACCTTCGATGACACCAGGCATTTCCTCAATGCCGTGAGCAGAATATTACCCGCCCAGACTTCTGCCAACGTAGTGTCTTATAACGATAGAGCAATCGTCGTAGAAACATTCCCGATGGGAATTGATTTCGAGAGATATTCAAAACTGGGCAACGATCCGGAAGTTAAGTTACAGATAGATCGACTTAAAGAAAACTTTCAGCATGAAAGACTCGTCCTTTCCATTGATCGGCTCGACTATAGCAAAGGAATAATCCAGCGTTTACAAGCCTTTGAATTATTGTTGCAATCACACCCCGAATATTTGGGTAAGGTAGTCTTATATATGATAGTGGTGCCATCCAGAGATACGGTAGCACAGTATAAGGATCTCCGTGATGAAATTGATAAAGCGGTGGGGAATATCAATGCAAGATTCAGAACATTAACCTGGCATCCGATCCAGTACTTCTATCGTTCTTTTCCGATAGAAACATTATCGGCACTTTACAACTTTGCAGATATATGCCTGGTTACCCCAATGCGAGACGGTATGAACCTGGTGAGCAAGGAGTATGTAGCCAGTCGGAATACTAATGATGGAGTGCTGATTCTGAGCGAAATGGCCGGGGCATCTAAAGAATTAATTGATGCCATCATTGTAAATCCAAATAACATTGGTGCTATTACCAATGCTATTGTGGAAGCCCTGAACATGCCAATGCATGAACAGCAAAGAAGAATGAAAGCGATGCGCACAGTTGTTGCCAAATTTAATGTGCACCACTGGGTGAAACTGTTTATGACCCGATTGAAGGAAGTGAATGAGATGCAGCAAAATATGCTGGCCCGTAGGGTCAACCAGGAAACTGCTACCATGATCAGGCACCAATACCAGGCAGCAAAGAAGCGGATCATATTTTTAGATTACGATGGCACATTGGTTGGTTTCCAATCGAATATCGATTTAGCGGCGCCAGATCCTGATTTGTATCAGCTCCTGAGGGAATTGTCTGGAACTCCGGGTAACGATGTTGTAATCATAAGTGGCCGAAATCATAAAACGCTGGGAGAGTGGTTCAACCACCTGAAACTCGATATGATTGCCGAGCACGGGGCCTGGCAGAAAACTAAGGAAGGAGAGTGGTACCAGCTTCCCGGTTTAAGTGATTCCTGGAAAAAGGAAATTCTCCCAATTCTGGAACAGACAACAGACCGTACTCCTGGTTCCTTTATTGAAGAGAAAAGCTATTCATTGGTATGGCACTACCGGAAAGTAGAATCCGGATTAGGTGAGCTGAGAGCCAATGAGTTGATGAATACACTGCGCTATTACACCAGTGAAAAAGGACTTCAGATTTTACCAGGGGATAAGGTGATTGAGGTGAAGAATATCGAAATCAATAAAGGTAAAGCTGCCCTGAGCTGGTTAAATCATCAGCCTTACGATTTTATCATGGCTATGGGAGATGACGTTACCGATGAAGATATCTTCAAAGCATTACCGCCTGAAGCGATTACAATTAAAGTAGGTAGTCAGGTTTCAGCTGCACAGTATTATTTAAGGAGTTATCATGAAGTGAGACATTTTTTAAGAACACTTCCGAAGTAAAATGGCAGATAATTTAAAAGGAATAGGTCTTGATTTTATTGCCTTTAAGTGATTGATAAATTTCCTTTACCGTAGGCTGGGCAGGGGTAAACCCTGCCCCTACAGGTGGTTCATTGACACCATATTTCTATCTGGTAGTTAAATCTCATGTTAAATGTCAAGCTATTAATTTCAATTCTGTAAAGTAATAATACTACAATATAGAAACTGTAATTCGCTGAAACTCTGTAGGGGCAGGGTTTACCCCTGCCCAGCCAACGGTAAAGGAAACTAATCCTACAAATAGAAGTCAATGAAATCAGGACCTATTTCCCCTTAACATATCAACCTAACTCCGACAACTGCAGATCATCAACCTAAACATTTTTCTACAAAAATATCGGTACATCCAGCTTCATAGCAATTCTATAAGCTGCATTCATTAAACCTACATGGCTATACGCCTGTGGAAAATTCCCCCACTGACTACCATTTTCCGACTCTACATCCTCACTAAATAACAGCAAATGATTAGAGTACTGTAGTAACTTCGAAAACTCACGTTGCGCATCGTCTAATCTTCCAACACAAGCAAGGGCCTCTACATACCAAAAAGCACAAACCAGGAAAGTGGTCTGAGGCTTCCCGAAATCATCGGAATGTCTGTAGCGGTAGAATAATCCTTCTTCTGTTTTTAATTCTTTTTCCAGGGCAGTAAGATGATCTTTAGCTTTTTGACTATTAGGATCGAGATAATTCATCATGATTAGCTGGAGAGTACTGGCGTCCAGATCACTACTACCAGCGGCATTGGTATATACTTTTCTCACCGGGTCGTAGCAGCTTTCGATATGTGCGGCAGCTCTATTTTTCAGCTGAATAGCTTTTTTAATCAGCGCTTCATTGCCTATAGTTTTAGCCATTTTCTCGGCGGCACAACATCCGGCCCACTGAAATAAATTCGTATAGCAGTGGATGTTAGCCATGTTCCTGAATTCCCAGATTCCGGCGTCTTTTTCATCGATGGTTCTCTCTATTTTATTCAGCAAGAGTTCTATCCATCTTGCAGAATCTTTCCTTTCTGAAAAGATAAACCGGTGATCTGTATATAGAGGGAGCATGGAAATGAGTACCTGTCCATATATATCATTCTGAATATGTTCGTAAGCCTGGTTGCCTATTCTCACGGGTTTATTTCCCAGGTATCCCTCCAGTTCGGGAAGAATGCTTTCTGTAAGTGTTTTTTGCCCTGTAATCCCGTATAGTGGCTGATATCGTGCATCACCAGAGAAAGATATATCTGTGATATATCCGAAATATCTTTCCATTTCCTCAAAATGGCCGATGTGATTAAGTGCCGTAATAACATAATAGGTATCGCGCATCCAGCAGTATCGGTAATCCCAGTTCCTTCCGCTATTTGGAAATTCTGGTAAACTGGTGGTGCTGGCAGCTATAATAGCACCGGTATCTTCGTATTGGTGAATCTTTAGGGTGAGAGCAGCACGGATTACATAAGGTTGGTAGTAATTGGCGATAGAGGATTGTTTGATCCAGCTACGCCAGTAGGTTATTGTTTCCCTTAAAAATCTTTCGGCCGTACTTACCAGTGGGGCTTCTAAAGGTCGACCATAGGTTAGCACCAGGTACCTGGTATCGTTCAGCACGAAGAACTCTTCATCAAACAGGTAGCTAACCGCAATGTTGGTGGTTAGCCTGATGTTTTCTTCGCAACCAGCAAACTCAACATGGCTGCTACCGCGCATGGGTTTCAGCTTATAGGAGCCATAATCGCATACAGGTTCGCATTTTACCCTGATTCTTGGAGATCCTTCAAGTGGTTCTATTTTTCGTATGAGCATCAGCGGTTTGAAGAAGCGTTCATACTGATAGAACCTGGGAGCAAAGTCAGTCACCCTGTAACTTCCTTCTGAAGTGGTGATTTCTGTACAAAGAACATTTGTGTTCTCAAGATAATACTGGAAGGAGTCATAGCTGCCTTCAGGAAGAATAGAGAATTCGCCACCTTTTTGTTTGTCGAGCAATCCACCAAAAATAAAGGTGCTATCCATTCGTGGCCAGCATAGCCAGTCGAGATTTGTATTTCTATTCACATGCGCGATAAAAGCACAGTTTCCAACAATGCCAGTCTGATAGGTATGTCTTTCCATCTTTTTCCGGATTTGATTGAATTACAGTTTTACATACAAATTGTTCAAGGGCAAACAAAAGCTATTCCAAGAAAGCGCCCGGTTCCATTTATTAACAAAACATATTAGAATTGAGTTTCAAAGTAATACCTTATTTTAGTGAAAAGACCATCGGCCATGCAGACAACGAAACAGCAGCAGATTTTACCTCAGTTTACAGCTCTACCTACTTCTAATGAGAAAATTTATATCCTGGCTGGAGACCTGGGAGGTACTAAAACCAATTTAGCTATTTGTAGTCTTGTTTCGGGGAAGTTAGATATGATCCGTGAAGAGAAATTTGCCTCGAAAGATCATGAGGATTTTGCTGAACTAATAAAGGATTTCATTAATGAAAGTCCTGAGACTCCCCCTCAGCGTATATGCATCGGAGTAGCCGGTCCGGTTGTAGCCGGGCAGGTTGAACTTACAAATCTTTCGAGAGCCTTGCGTGTCAGCGATATACAACAACTTACGGGAGTGAACCGCGTGGCGCTGATCAATGACCTCGAAGCCACCGCATACGGACTAGCCACTTTATCTCCCTCTCATCTGAATACCCTCCATTTAGGAGAAGCCGGGATTACCGGAAATATGGCCATCATTGCTCCAGGTACCGGTTTAGGAATGGCCGGTTTGTACTGGGATGGCAAATTACATCACCCGTTTTCTACAGAAGGCGGCCATACCGACTTCGCCCCCCGCACCGATCTGGATATTCTGCTACTAAGATACCTCCAGGAGAAATATGAAATTGTAAGTGCCGAAAGAGTTATCAGTGGTCCGGGTTTACGCGATATCTTTGAATTCCTGAGAGATATTAAAGGTATGGACGAACCGTACGCCCTCAGAACAGCTATGGCAGCCGGTGACCCTGCAGCCGAAATAAGCAAAGGCGCCATAGAAAACAAAATTCCAATCTGCGTGAAAGCAATGGATTTATTTGTACGCTACCTGGCCCGAGAATCCTGCAACCTGGTCCTGAAACTAAAAGCAACCGGAGGTCTGTTTTTAGGAGGTGGTATTCCGCCAAGGATTTCCAAGCTCCTCGAAACCGGAGAATTTTACCATCATTATATGCAGAGTGATAGAATGGCGTCACTTTTAAACAGTGTACCGATTCATGTTGTAGCGGAAGATAAGGCGGCGTTGTGGGGCGCGGCGTATTATGCGGGGTTGATGGAGTAGGGGGGATTAATATTTACTGCTTTAGGTAGTTCCAAGGGGATTACTGGAAGACTTGAAGACCTGCGCGGTGCGCGAGTCTTCTTTTTTTGGTCTATAATTTACTCTATAATGATTGAGTAGGGCGGTAGACTTTACGAATTTGCAATTATTCTTCCTTACCGCCAATCTAGCTGAACTTTACTCTAAAGTTTATTCCAGACTATAAACAAAGTTGAGTTCACTCATATCTTCGATTACCATTTTTTGTAGTGTGGCAATTAATAGCGCTGTTGCTATTGATGTGTTTGTGCCTGCATTACTATAATATAGATTGATTTCATCGGACAAGTCTTCGTAAAGAAATTTATTGGGGAAGTTCAGATCTCCATGTACATATCGAGATCTATAATCATACATTTTACTGAAATGGAACTTATTTGCCAATCTTTTGCCTAGGAATAATTCACTTTTTTCCGATAACTGTCCTAATAAATTTGAATTACCCTTGCAATACAGCGCCTCTAAACCAATAAGCGACCAAAAGATTACATGATGAGGCATTGTGAACAAATCGGAAAAAAAAAGATAAGAGAATGCAGTTAAAGCCCTTTCTAGCTTTGTTGAACTCATCCCTAAGATATTTTCGTTTTGCCAGTACCAGTTCCAAGTTTTTTCGTAGTCTAACTTTTTTATTTCTGGCCAGCCTATTTCATTTGATTGATACAAAGAATAACCCATGAAATGATGTTGTCTGCCGATTTCGTTTATTATTTTGTTGTTTTTTATTAATATTCCTCCTTCATATCCAAATATGCCAGGTTGTGCAATATTGAATACAATCAGGCTATGTTCAATATATGCAATAAGTAAATTATCAATACTCTCTTTGCTAAATTTTGCCTCTAATTCCGTTAATCTCATGGGATCAATTTCGAATACCATTTTTAAGAAAGAATGAGTTAAAAAGCCATGGCTTTCTAATCTATGAAAGGATTCAATTGCTAGTAGGTCTTCTAGTTTTTGAACTGGTTCTATGAGTAGTAAGCCTATTACAATTCCTTTTCGAGTTAACCTATACGATTGTCCATCATTTCCTACATCTATAACTCTCTGATTTAACCATTCATATTCAAATTGTTCAAATTCGGGATCAGTAAGTTCGATGAATGCCGTATAGTTAATGGATTCCATTGATAATTTAGATTAAGATTGAATAGTTTTACTTTGGAGAAAATTATTTCCTCATTAGTCTTTTCGATATTACAAAATATCAGTTACGCTTTATCATTCCTGTCTTTAATAAATCATAAATCTGGCTAAGTCCCTGAATTGATTCTAACGTAAATTCTGAAGGGGCAAAGCAATGTGAACAAAGAAATACTTCAGTTTCAAAGAATAGATCAAAATCGCTTTTATCAAGGCTTGATGTATTTCCACATTTCTCGCATTCTGATATTAAGACCTCTGAGAGTAGATTATTAATATTTTCTTTTCGGTGATTTAGAAAAACTTTGTCGGTTGCCAGCAATCTTTTAATTCCCCTAATTACTTTTTTTACCTTTCTCTTATCTTCAGGTAGAAACTGAAGTAATATTTCATCTGCAATCGATGCAGCGTAAATTAGTAGGATGGGTACAAAGTAATAGTATTGCTTCCAATATCTCTCATAGTCGTTAGAACCAGAGAATACAAAATTTAGGTTTTGATTAGATGTCTTATAATTGCTGTCATTAGTTACAATATGTAACGCTTGATTAGAAATTCCGTTTATTCCCGCGGCAAATGATTTGTCATATCTTATTTTGTAAATTAGATCAGCGCTAGCTCCTATAGAGGTCACTTTCTTATAAGCCTTCTCTATTATTTCTTTTTCATTTGGTGGATGTTTTTTAGACGATGGGCCATATAGCTTTATATCACCAATATGGAAGAATTTATTAATGAACTCTTCTGGCTCTATAAGTAACTGCTCTAATAGTAGTAATTCATCTGTAAACGGTTTTCTTAAAAGGGCATAAGCAACTGAGAGTTTACCTTTTTGCGCATTAATAATTGATTCATATACAAAATTTACGAAATCAGATAGAATTGAGAGTGTAATATGCTTTACCAGTATTGTATTTAATTCGTCACTTTTACCATGGTTTTTTAACCAGTCGAGTATATTTAGATTCCCAGCTTCTAGTTGTTCGGCTTCGGAACCCTCTTGTATAGTTATTTTAAGAGCAGTCTTGTTAAAGTAAGGATGATATTCTTTATTAGATAGTAAGTCGGTCAATTGATCGTAGATATGTGCACAGGCATTGTTTGCCAAATGATAGCTGTCTGGTAAGTGAGTTTTCTGCCCTTTATTAATTAATAACATATGTAAGTAAGTTTTGACAGTTATTCTGCAGAACACTGTTTGAGTAAAGATATGATATCATCTACGCAGCTAATCTGCGTAGGTCGTTTTTTTATACGTCACTTGTCTCCGGAAGATGTTTGATTGTTTCACAATCGGTCTTGCAATTTCCTGCCTGGCAGAAATTTGCAAGATAACAGGTTGTATCACACCCTGCCTTTATAGCGCTTTCCCTCCGAAGTCGGGGCGGCTATGCCCTCTCAATGTTATTTGCTTTTGAACCAGACCAATTTTGGCAACGTGTCAGATTAATAGTCAGGGAAGAATTGGCAGTCAAAGAAAAAGCAGAATCTAAAGTATTAGAATATTTGTAAGCAACACGTGATTGTAAAGACTATTCTTACAACGTATCCCAAAGAAAAATTTCCCTTCTAGTATAATAGGAATTTACTCATTTAGCTAAGGGAGGAGAGCACCTCAAAATACCTCATTTTCCAACCTCATCAGCTTTCAATATTCCCATAATCCCCAAGACATTCCATAAATATTCAATTCTCAGCGCCTTCATTTTCAGCAATTTATTCAAAGAAATAGGCTAAAAAATTTGGCGACCTCAAATTTTAGCCTTAAAAGACTTGTCTATAAGTAAATCCGCTTTAGGCAGAGTTTTGTGCTTTCAAATATTTCCTATAATTTATATTATGTTAAATAAACAAACGCTATATTTACGACTCCTAAACAACTCTCTCCTAAGTGCCTAAAAGTTGATTTTTTATGATTTCTCAAATTTTTTTTCGTATTGAGCTTTGTTTTTTACGCACCAGCCTTGAGCAGATTGAGAATATTGAATTCTCAGGGCCTTCAATTAAGCGAGTTTTATGGGAGAATAAAAAGTTATTAAGAAAGTGTCACTCCTCTCTTCAACGATATATTAAAATCCATAGAACCTATCAAAGGATTTATCGGAATATTCTGGTTTGGAATTCCTTGAGTGTCTTTTGCTTTAGTTTATCCATTAGTGTTACCTGGAGTTCACTTCTCTCCATTAATGAAAATGATTCTAAACAAAATCACTTTCAATACGGCCCACCAACCAAGCCTTGAGAATCTGTTGACAGGTTAACAGAATTTCATATTAAAATGATTCTCTTTAACTCTGAATTAACACTTACAAGATTCACAGTTAATAAATTGCAAATCATAATTGATCTAATTAATTCAAAATCAGACCACCTATATCATTTTAATAACCTCAAATAATAACCTTGCATGTTAAAGATTTCCCTTGATGAATTATTTAAGGAACAATCTCAAACTCACTTCCTGGCTACAATTGAACCATTAGTAGACACCGACTTCTATGTAAAAGTTACACCTTGGGTTAAGGAAGTTGGATGTATATGCAATTATTCTTTTGATATGCTAAAGATCTTATATGAAGCCGGCAATTAATCTTATTCCTGGCTTTTACTCATTCCCTTGTATCCCATAATTTATCTATGATTCCCAATTTGTTTTCTTCACCCTTTAAATAAGTATTCTTATGAGTTCATCTCAACCTAAGACTAATTATCGTATTACGGAGCTTACCAAGCTTGGCATTAAAATATTAGAAACAGCAGATGATGTAGATAAGGCATTAAAAGAACCAGGCACTTCGTTTTTTGTTGTTAATAGCGTTTGTGAAAGCACAGATACTATTTTGTTGCCGGCACTCAAACTTTATATGAGTGATAGCGATTTTGAAAAACCAGATAGAATGTTTTCAGTATTTGCTGGTTTAGATAGAGAAAGTACTAATAGATTAAGAAAACATATTGACGATCAGGAACCCGGCCTTCCTCATACTTCCCCTAGTGTGGTATTCTTTAATAATGGAAAACTTTCATATTATTTGCTCCAGCCTTATATTGAAAGACAAGATCCAAATGGGGTTGCCGCTGATATTGGAAATAGCATATTAGATATGCTTTATCCTGATAAAAAATAAAAAACACTGAATAATGAAGAGCAGATTTCCTGCTCTTCATTATTCCTACACAATTGCCTATGAAGGCTGATTTTTTCACCTTTTAAAATTAATTTTTATGCGTTACAATCCTGAATTAATCAGGTCCCTTAAAGATGACTTGGTTAATCTTGGTATAAAAGAATTGAGTTCATCAGATACCGTAGATAGAGTCATGAAACAGAACGGAACCAAATTGGTTATAGTCAACAGTGTATGTAGTTGTTCTGCTAATATAGCTCACCCGGCAATAAGAAATATTATGGAAGACGACTCTATTAAGAAACCAGACAGAGTTGTTTCTGTATTTGCCGGAGTGGATATAGACGCAATTAAAAGATTTAGAATTTATATCGCCGATATCCCCCCTTCTTCTCCTTGTATAGCCCTATTCAGAAACCAGGAACTATTACATTTTATTCCGAAGGATCGCATAGAAACCTGGGGGTTAGAGGGAACTACTAAAAACTTAAAATTGGCTTTTGAACATTTCCATATAGATTCAGATGATTCTGATGATACAGAGTAAACTCTTTACTCCGGGTTTATTTTATTCAGCATAATACTTTGAAAGGTCTCACTGCTGATATTGCCAACAGTGTTAGAGACGCAAAATCCAATTTCAATTAAGAGTTATTTACAAAAACTGACAGATATAAAGTAAAATTCCATAAAGATTGCAACAATTGAATATCTATCCTCCTTACAAAATATAGGAGGATAGATTCCTTCTCTTAAATTTTCCACTACAGGGAACGGTAACCTGTTCTATGCATACCTGCTGGCTCATCCAACTTCAGAATTTAGAAAAGAAATTCCCTACTTCTATATCACTGCTGAATTCCCTACCACAGCTATTTCAGAAGGAAATGAACTTTCTTCTTTTCAACTGCGTTAACCCAAACGTGAGTTCTGAATTTTTAATTTATCACCTTTAAAATTATTGTTTATGCCTTACTCTCCTTTGTTAATTAAACCCTTTAAAGATGAGCTGATTGATGTTGGTGTAAAAGAAATGGTTACACCAGAGGATGTAGATAAAATCATGGATCAGTCAGGAACTACCTTAGTTGTAATTAACAGTGTATGTGGTTGTGCTGCTGGTATGGCTCGCCCTGCAATCAGAAAAATTATGGAAGATGACTCTATAAAGAAACCAGATAGAATCGTGACTGTATTTGCCGGACAGGATTTAGACGCAACTGCAAGGTTCAGAAATTATATCGCAGATATTCCCCCTTCTTCCCCTAGCATAGCATTGTTCAAAGACAAAGAACTAATCTATTTTATTCCTAAGCATAGAATAGAAAGCAGGGATGCAAACGCTATCGCTAATGATTTAACAAGCGTTTTTGAAGAATACCTGGTTGATTAAGGTTTATTCCCGGGGTAAGATGCCTTACCCCGGATTTCTCTTTTTATACCGTTGCCGCTGCCGGCTGATTCGATCTAACATTAATGATCGTACGATTTATATAAGGCGCCATTATAATCATAAACATCAATATAAGAATCAAAATCGCTATCATCTCATAATAATCCATCGCATACTTCATATATACTTGCTTCTGAATAGCCCTATCCAACAAGGCTGGCGCCACTTTGGCCGCCTGATCACTCATTAAACCTCTTCCCTGTAAAGCCGCCTGATACAAATGTAACCTCTCTCCTAACTGTACATTTAATGCTGAAGTATTCTCACTTAAACTATTCGCATGAATTCTAGTAAAGAAAAGAGAGAAATAATTGATTGATGCAGTACTCAAACTAAAAAAAGCAAATCTCACAAATACACCAGCCGTAGAGGCTGAAGCACTTATGCTCTCCGGAACAGATGAAATAATAAACAACACTATCGGAGTCAGAAGCATCCCCGCTCCCAGCCCCTGGATAATCAACGGTGCAATAAATGTTGATTGGTCTGCCTCTGCGGCAAACAAAAAGTACATCGACACATGAAATACCAATAACAGGAAAAAGCCCACCAGCCAGATGAATTGCAATGGCCGGCGCTGGATCACCAATCTACCTGCTATTATTGCTCCAATGACAATTCCTATGATATTATATATCAGTACCTCATAAGTATGTATAGGGTCCATACCTAATACCTGAGAGAAATAGGTAGTAGTTACATTAAATGCCCCGCGAATGATATACAAGGCCCCTAACAGAAAGATGCCAAATACAAACCCTTTTGATTTAAATACGGCCATATCAATAAATGGCCGCTTCCTGTGCAATTGGCGGACAACAAACACTACAGTCAAAAATATGATGGCTACAATGGACCAACGTATCGTTACATTCTGTAACCAATAATACTGCTGGCCATAAATCAGAATATAGCCCAGGAGTATCAACATCGGTGCATATAAAAAGAAGCTGGTCCAGTCGAGCTGGTATAAAGGCATCTTCCTCGTCAAATGTACCCTGTTCATAATCAGCAACAGCAATACTGCTCCGGGAACAAATGCATAGATCATCATCTTGTAAAGTACATTGTATTCATAATTATCTACCAATGGGGCCGTAACCAAGGAGGTCAGGGAACCTGAACAAAGGATCATTCCATAAAAAATGCTATACCCGGTTTCTCTGGCATGTTCAGAATGTAAGCGGCTGAATAAGAGCGTAAGACAAATACTGGTCACCCCGCAATTCAGGATTCCCTGTAAAAACCGACCGGTAAATAAGGAATAGAGGTCATGCGCATTATAGGTCAGATAGGTCACTATAACCTGAAGTGCCAGACAAATCAGAAAGTATTCCTTGGTAGCTATTCTGCTGAAGAAACGCTTTTCCAATGGGGTAAATGCTACCAAGGCCGCATAATAAACCAACATGGAAAACTGAATATCCTGCGGTTCAGCACCATAATAGCCTGTTGCTGCATTTACGTTCGCTGTAGATAATGCAAAGAGCATGACTGTAGGAAACATCACCATAAAGATGTTGAGTCGTATCAGCCACTCCGGTACCCAGGGGCGAAATATATGTTGGTTCCTCGACATTACCGTTATTCTTTAGATACAGATACATTTGCATTCATTCCTGCCGCCAGTTCTTTCAACTCCTCAGGCTTGCCGTTTAACCGGATTCTTACAGGAATACGCTGAGCTATTTTAACGAAGTTGCCAGTTGCATTATCCGGTGGTAGTAGGGAAAATCGACTGCCTGTAGCGCCAGAAAGTGATATAATTTTCCCGCTGAATTGTTTTCCTGGAAACGCATCGATCGTAATATTGGCAGTTTCGCCAATACTCATATGTCGGATCTGCGTTTCTTTAAAATTGGCAACAACCCATTTACCGGCTTCCCAATCAACGATATACGCTAAAACCTGACCGGCCGAAACCAGCTGCCGTGGCTGAATTGTTCTTCTGCCCATTTTACCGTCATAGGGAGCTGTGATGATTGTATAGGATACATTCAGATCATTTTTTACCACTACAGCCTCTCTCCTTTTAATTTCGGCTTCCAAAGCTTCTTTCTGTATTCTGGTATCATTAATCTTTGCCAGAGAGGTCTGGTAGGCATCTAATGCAGTATTATATTCAGAGCGGGCTACAGCCAATGCAGCTTCTACCCTTTCGAGCTGTTGCTTGGTGGCCGATTCTACGTCATATAATTTTTTATATCTGTCATATTCCTGTTCCTGATGTACCAGTTTTGCTTTTGCAGCAGCTATTTGGGATTGATTTACTTTAGAAGATTGTGCTGCCGTGTTTACATTACTTTTTAGTATATCCACCTGTGCTTTGGCATTCATTAAAGATGCTTCCGCTTCCTGTTGCTGAGCTGCATATTCGCTGTTATCAATGATTACCAGGGTATCTCCTTTATGTACTTCCTGATTTTCTTCATACTTAATTTCTTCAATAAATCCTGTTACTTTAGCAACAACCGGATTGATATATTCATCTACCTGTGCATCGTTTGTTTCCTCATATTTCCAGTGATGCAACAATGTTTTAATCCCCCAGATAGCAAGACAGATAACTATTATGATTGCAATAATAGTGGTGATTCTGGATATAAGCCTGTCTGTTTTATTCGTATTTGTATTTGTGTTCGTCTTGTTCATAAACTAAAGGTTACCTGTTGCTTTCAATAATTGATAATACTGTAACTGTGCTGTAACAGCGGCTGTTGTGAGATCGAAACGTGCCTGAAGCAATTGCGATTCAGCATCTAGCAAATCTGTCAGTAATGATAACTGATTGAAATAAGTATTATTTACAATCCTGAAATTCTCCTTTGCCTGTGTTATATTATCATTCGCTACCTGGATTCTTGTTAGTGCTTCTGTATATCTGAGGTAAGCAGCTTTAACATCCTGCCTTACCTGATCCTGAACATCTGCATGTTCTATTTCCTGTCTTTCCAGGTTTATTTTAGCTTCCGATTTTTTGTGTTTATTTTGATAGAGGGCAGATAACGGCATACTGGCTTTCACTCCTGCCTGTCCTAATCCATATACGGCTATGGAATATGGATAGAATTGAATTTGAGGATAGGTATAAGCATATTCTGCATACAGTCCTATTTTTGGTAGGATGTTACTCTTTACATCCTTCAATTTCAATTCACTTAGCAGGGTTTCTTTTTCTGAAATTTTAAATTGAAAAGAGTTTGCGTAGGCATCTGCTATATAATTGTCGTAGCCCTGCGTAGGATGTTCTTCCACAACTAATGTATCTATACCCAGATGATTATCGATACTATCTGGCTGCCCGATCACGATATTAAGGCGTTGATTGGCGATTTTAATTCCATTTTGAATTTCCAGTAGTGACATACGTTGTTTGGATAGATTAAGCTCAGCTCTCAATACATCACTTTTCAGTACCACACCGTTGTTGAAGAGGTGCTTTATTTCTTCCAGTTCTTTCTCTCTGTCGAAAATATATTGTTGTAGTACTTTTTCGTATGCTCGTCCACGATAGACATCCAGATATAAGGCGGCAGCTTTATATCTGATTTCTGTAGTAGTCAGGTTTTTCTGTTCCTTAGCCAACTCGGCTTCAGTCTGACGCACTTTGATTTCGCGGGTGGTTTTGCCACCATTATAAACGTTCAGGTAAGCATCTCCACCTAGCTGGTAATAGCCATGTTTTACAGGAAATTGTGTAGGGGCATTAAACAAACCGTCTTCATAGATAGCCAGATTAGAGACACGGGCATATAATCCATTTGCATTTACCTCTGGTAAACGTTCATCTTTTGCTGCCTTTGTTCTCTCTTCCAGGCTTTCGACACGGAGATATTGCATTTGTAATTGCTTATTGTAAACTTCAGCTCTTTTCCATACATCCGTTAACGTTAGGGGATTATTCTCAGGGTCCTGGCTCCTGGCTTTTTTAGTAGTGCAAAAGATGAAGAGCACCCCCAAAACCAGCCACTTATTATTTATTATAACCATATCTAAGGTGATGAAGATGCAAAGTTCGAATCGATCTACTTAAATTATTTTCTATAAATTGCCATAAAATTGTTAGATCCGGCCAAAATGGAAAATTCACTTACACAGCACATCCTTGAAGATGTTGATGTTATACCTGAATCAACATATATATGGCATTGGAAAACAGAACATCGTTTCTCCTTCCATAAGCATAACAAAGGACAATTGACCTATGTTGAAGGTGGGGCTGCTTTTTTATACACCAGAGATAAGACCTACTTTTTACCAGCCCGCCATTATATGTGGGTACCGGCTGGCGTTGAACATTATTTCGTGCATCGGTATCCGGCTAATTATATCAGGAATATCTATTTCTTTTCAGACCCAACAGACGCAAACGACCCATTCTACAGTAAAACAGGTATTTACCCGGTAAGCAACCTGCTACTGGAAATGATCTTACATACAGCAAACTGGGACGGACATATTTTACCAACTGATAAGCGTTTTACATTTCTAAAGGCTATGAAGGAAATGTTGCCAGAAATCAGTGCCTCTCCGCTCCCTATTAATTTACCTACTACAGATCATCCCAGATTGCAACCAGTACTAAGGTATATTCAGGAAAACCTGGCCGAAAACCTTACCCTGGAATCTGTTGGCCATCATTTTAATTTGAGTGAGCGCACACTTACCCGTTTATTCAGGAATACCATGGATATATCTTTTTTTCAATATCTTAAACTTGCCAGAATGATCAGGGCATTAGGGTATTTGCTGGAGACCCGGAAATCGGTAAACGAAATAGCCTGGGATACAGGTTATAATAGTGTATCTGCCTTTAGTAATACCTTCTATAAACTGATTGGTAAAAGGCCGAGTGAGTTTCAGCACAAAGATCATAAGGAACCTGATCTACCACCCGACATAATCCAATAGAAATTCTGAGAAAGATTTAGCAATTTAAGGGGATCAGAAAATCGCTAAATCAACAAAATGAGAAAGTATGCCACTTTACCCTGCTTATTAGCAGCAGTTAGCCTGTATTCAGCCCAGGCCCAACCCAAGAAAACAACAACCAATATCTCCAATGCTTTAACAACACCACCCTCAAGATCTGTTACACTAAACCCAGACACCGCCGTAGTTACCATGCATGACGTA
This sequence comes from Chitinophaga silvatica, assembly GCF_003419895.1. Classification (GTDB taxonomy): domain Bacteria; phylum Bacteroidota; class Bacteroidia; order Chitinophagales; family Chitinophagaceae; genus Chitinophaga; species Chitinophaga silvatica. Next base: position 24,339 of record NZ_QPMM01000016.1, read on the forward strand.
ACTATCAAGGGGCAGAAAGTGCCTTACAAAGCCATTGCTGGCACTCAACCTGTCTGGGATGCCGATGGCAAAGCCATTGCCGGGATATTTTACAATTATTACGAACGAACTGATGTAAAAGACCGCAGTACCAGGCCTTTGGTAATTTCGTTTAACGGTGGCCCGGGTACTCCCTCCGTCTGGATGCAAATTGCCTACACCGGTCCGAGGCTCCTGAATATTGATGATGAAGGATATCCGGTTCAGCACTATGGAATACGCGAGAATCCACATTCCATTCTCGACATCGCCGACATTCTTTACATCGATCCGGCCAATACCGGCTTTTCAAGGGTGCTGGAAAAAGATGCGCCTAAGGAAAAGTTCTTTGGTGTAAATGCGGATATAAAATACCTGGCCGAATGGATTAATACCTTTGTATCCCGTCATAATCGCTGGGCTTCTCCGAAATACCTGATTGGCGAAAGCTACGGTACTACCAGGGTATCCGGTTTAGCACTGGAACTACAAAATGCCCAATGGATGTACTTAAACGGTGTGATCCTGGTATCTCCAACAGAATTGGGCATCTCCAGAAATGGACCGGTAGATGCTGCATTAACCTTACCATATTATGCAGCAACTGCCTGGTATCATAAAGCCTTATCAAACGATCTTCAATCTAAAGACCTCAATGCCATATTACCGGAAGTAGAACAATTTACCATCAATGAGTTAATTCCGGCCATTAGTCAGGGTGGCTTTTTAGATGACCAGAAAAGAAAAGCTATTGCCGCAAAAATGGCCCACTATTCCGGATTGTCTGAAAAAGTGATCCTGCAGCATAATCTCAATGTTCCTGCACAGTTTTATTGGAAAGAGCTACTTAGAGATAAAGGGTATACCGTAGGGCGACTCGATTCCCGCTACAAAGGGATAGACAGAGCTGATGCGGGTGAGAGTCCGGATTACAATGCCGAATTAACCAGCTGGTTGCATGCCTTTACTCCGGCAATCAATATTTATTTAAGGGAAGAACTGAAGTTTGATACAGATCTTAAATACATGATGTTTGGCCCGGTTCATCCCTGGGATAGGAATAACGACAATACCGGCGAAAATTTACGTCAGGCTATGGCGGCCAATCCATGGTTGCATGTGATGATTCAATCTGGATACTATGATGGAGCATGTGATTACTTCAATGCAAAATATAGCATGTGGCAATTAGATCCGGGTGGAAAATTAAAAGATCGCTTATCGTGGTATGGTTACCGCAGCGGACATATGATGTATTTACGCAAAGATGATCTTAGCACCGGAAATGAGGATATCAGGAACTTTATCCGGAATTCAATTCCTAAACCAGGGCAGGCTGCCAAATACTAAACATATTAGAAAGGGCGGGGAATTTTCCCGCCCTTAAATTTTATAAGTTACTCCCAGTGTCAGGAACACATTGTAAAGTGGAAAATCGAGCCCCCTGAAATCTCCAGGGAAAATCGGACGAAGGCCCCAATTCAGGTTACCATCAATACTGATTCTTTTTCCAACCCGGTATGCAGCCCCACCCTGAACCCCTATATCAAAGGAGCGCACATTGGTGCCAAAATCGAATGTCGCTTCAGAAATCGTCACCTTTTCGCCCAGCGGGCCGCCATTTCTGATATAACCATCAGATACTGTTCCATGGAAATTAGAGCTGAATAACCAGGCAACATAACCTCCCAGATTGAACCGCCATCTGGTATTTGGCGTAAATACAGCACTAAAAGGAAGTGTTATATAGGCATTTTTAGCGATGGTCTTATTATGACCTGAAAAATCGCCTTCAAATCTACCTCCGTCTTCAGTTGTTATAATAGTATGGAAATATTGAACCTGGTCTTTGGTGCCCATTCCCTTATAATCCATTTTTACGCCGAGGGATACCCCCCATTCTTCACAGGCCTGATAGGTAAGTTCGTATCCCAGGGAGGGGCTAAACTCAGGCCAGTAGGCATTTATTTTACGTATAGTGTTAGGAAAACCAATAGGAGTGGCAGCACCGAAATTGAATCCGGCCAGGATACGATGTTCTAAATGCGGTTGAAAACTATGCTCTTCCTGTGCAAGCAATTGAGTAACGCTCATTATACAAGCCATTATCAATGCAGTTACTTTTATCTTCATAATCTGAATTACCTTCTTTACTGATGAGTGACCTGCATACTATCCAAAACCAAGCGGCTGCCGATTGCACCTTTATAGGAATCACCATCCTTGCTGGAAGAAGCTACTATAGCCAGCATCAGCTGATCAGTAGCCTCGTATGGCCTTACTTCTATAAAGGGAACATCAAAACGTTTATAATTCGCCTGTGGACCACCATCCGGTAATGTAGCTATTGCAACAATCCTGTCTGAGGTCTGAATATTGGTACCGTCCAACCGGGTAGTTCCCTTAAATAATACAGCGTACAAAGAGCAACTATCTTTTATTCCCGGGATGATGGTGCCCGATTTATCCTGGTAGTTATCACCCGGTGTATATTTATAATATCCCATAAACCTGGCTGGTTTACCGATGTATGGTTGTCCGAATTGTGTAGCCTTCAGCGGTTGGAACAGCGCATTGGTAGGATCAAATACACCGAGGAATAAGGAACCTGCAAATAGTTTTATACCTACAAGTTCAGATAGAGCAGTACCTTTTCTTGTTACCATTTCAGCGGCATATTTACCGTGATAGGCATCAGTAGTGGCCCTTAGCGGATATTCGAGCGGGTTGGCGGGTACGCCGGATAAGGCTATTCCGGGGTTGCCGGACGACCATATTTCACTGCTGTCTTCATTTGCTTCAATAGGATACTGATATTTATCTTTGGCGTTTTCTCTCCAGATTTCGAAATCCCATTGCCAGACACCAATATTTACAACTGTCACCACATAGGTCTTCTGATTTACACCACTCGCAGAAGTGACAACATAAGTATTTTGGTTTTTAGTGCTGAAGTGCAGGCTATCACCGGAAGGAGGAGTTAAATGCGCACCTTCTGAAACAGTGATTATAGGTACAACACCACTATCGAAGGCTGCCGGAGTAAGGTTTAGCAGAATTCTTGAGTTTATCTGGTCTATAAATACATCGCTGGTCAGATAACGGGCGGGTATGGAAAAGCTAATTATATCGGCTTCGGGATTAACCGGAGCTTTTTTTATGCAGGCATATTGCAGAAGCAGAAGTACGGACAGGCAGCCAAGTTTCAGTTTATTCATACCCTCAAATGGTTAAATAAATTAAACACAATCAAGCCTTTAAAAGTTCACTATAATTATTATCATTGTAACATGATAGATAAACTTAGGACCAAACGTGTACTGATCTACGCAGCAAAATGTGTAACAGGGGTTTTAGTGGTGCTGGGGCTTTCCTGGCTGGTCAATTATAAGGATATTATTTGGGTATTGATATCTGTAATGCTGGTATTATCGCCGGATGGTTCCGATGCTGTAACGTTGGCGGTTACACGGATTAAGGCCAATGTAATTGGAGCAATATCAGGTTTTTCATTAATTCTGTTGCATCAGAACATGGTGTTGATGATGTGTGTGGCGGTTTTCATCACTGTAGTATTATGTAATTTGTTTAGGCTGGAACCTGCAACCCGCACGGCATTGGCAGCAACTATCATTGTAATGACCCATGAAGCAGGAGCGCATTTATGGGATACGGCGGTGGAAAGAGTACTTTCTGTATTAGCGGGATGTTTAATAGGACTACTTATTACATTTATTTTTCATAATAAATATGCCAGTCAGGCAGCTGAAATTATTTTGCCCAAAATAGTAGATAAAGGCGGGGAATAGAGAGAAGTACAGAATTTCTTCAGAATTTTTATTTTATATTTGGAAACTGAAGGAGTTTGATGCATGAAGAAATTGATTTTGTGTGCAGGAATGGTTGCCTGCTTTTTCACGACCGTAACTGGCCAGGTAACTGATTCTCTAGGACCTACAACAGATACCACAACCTACAAGATTAACAAAGCATTATTAAAGCCGGCTAAAACTGAGAGCCTCGAATGTACACTCACCGGCATTCTTGTACCTACAGCAATGATAGGATATGGCTTTTATGCGCTGAATAATCCTACCTTACAACAGGTGAATAGCCATACCAAAGGATGGTTTAAAGAAATTCCTAATAACACCGACTTTCGCCCAAGAACCAAGATCGACAACTACCTGCAATATGCTCCCGTAGTTGCGGTTTATGCTTTAAATATGGCTGGCATAAAAGGCAAGCATAATTTAAGGGATAGAACAATCCTCCTGGGCTTATCTGCCCTTATTACTACAGGAACGGTTATTGGAGTAAAAAATCTGAGCAATGAACAGCGTCCTAACCAGCAGGACTACCTCTCGTTTCCTTCGGGCCATACCGCTACAGCCTTTGCTGCTGCTGAATTTATGTGGCAGGAGTATAAAGACGAATCTCCCTGGATTGGAATGACCGGCTATATTGCAGCAGCTACTACTGGTGCGCTACGCATGTACAATAATAAACACTGGTTAAGCGATGTTGTGGCAGGAGCAGGATTTGGAATCCTAAGTACTAAAGCGGCTTACTGGGCATATCCCTGGATCCAGCGCAAACTGTTCAAATCAACTGGCGACCAGGCCAGAACCAGTAAAATCATTATGCCTTCCTATAACCCTCAATTCAAAAGCGTAGGACTTACACTTACTCTATTGCCTGGCAACAAATAATCATGATAAGTTTATTTATCATACATAGTTAATATACGAAGTATATATGGGAAAAGTATATTATGAAAATTGGGGGATTATTAGTTTCTGATTATTTGGGGGTTAACCTCTAAAGCTGACCCGGTTACAAACACCTTACTCTAACAATGAAACAAAGTTGCGGGTTTCTACTCAAATATTTTGTGATCTATTTGTTAATGTGGAAAAAAATTACTGTTTTTAATTCCCAATCGCAATTCAAGGGTTATAATAATATCAGTTATTTTAACATGCGATTTACAAATTCCAATTTGAATCCCTTTAGATTAGTAGTGTCAAAATGAGAATGAAGTTTTAAGTAGCCCAAGATCAATATCAAAATAAAAAACTCCATGTCTAAACATCCCTCCCATCTCAAAACCATTCAAAAATGCTAGCACCGGTAATCATCTTTCTGTTTTTTATGCTATGGTATATTCATTACAGAACCCATAGATACCCAGGCAGATCCTTTAAAGAAAAGAAATATCGCCCTTTCAGAGGAGAAGATGCTCTCAGAGCAGTAAGGATAGTCGGAGTTTCCAATAGTGTATTCAGTGTAGCCAAATACCTGAGAAGCGTTAGGAATATGTCTGAATCCCAGTTTGTAACAGTAGCCGTCAATCAAATTATCACTACTACAATGGGAACCACCTATCAGGCAAGGCTACTCGAAAACCTGGCACCTGGTGAAGAAAGAAGATTGGGCCATTCAGACCATGTTAAAGATGGCAAATATCAAATTTACATCGGATACGAAATCCTCTGGGCCAGATACATTCCTACTCCGGATTGGTATACCAAACCTAAAAAAGAAAATCACCTTATCCATAACGGATATACGGAGATTTTAAATCAACATCATAACGCCTTAATCAGAGAGATGGAAGAAAAGAAAGATTTACTTTCCTGAGAAAGTGACTTTTTCATCAGCGAAGAAGCTTAACCATATCATACTAAAAAATACTCCAATTACCGCTCCTGCTGATACATCTTCCAGAAAATGTTGATTCAGATACATTCGGGAGTAAGCAACCAACACAGCCAGGAATAAAAAAAGGAAAGACCAGTATTTATTTCGCGAATAATACGAAAGCACTGTGGCAGCAGTAAAAGCGCAAACACTATGACCAGAAGGGAAACTTCTAAAATTGTTTAGTACCTCTACACCAGGTACAAAATAAAGCTCATGCAATTTGTCCATGAAATAACGGTAGGGCCTCGGATAGCCAACCAAAACTTTCAAAGAGAAACTAATGGTAGCTGTAAACATATATGCGGTAGCTAAAATATATCCTACCGGCCTGCGAATTATTACGAAGAGAAGTGACAACAAAACTGCTGCTGCCACACTACCTAATTGGGTTACAAGGGGGAATAATACGTCACCCCACCTGGTATGATAACTGTTGATAGTCAGATAAACCGTTGCTCTGTCGGCTATCAATCTCCAGATAAAAAAAATTATTAGTATTGTCAATAAAGGCCATACCAATAACTTTACCTGCTCATAAACTTTTAAAAACTTCTTTATAAAACTATTCATACATCAACCTAAAATTCGCCGATGGTAATTGATCTGCCCTAAGTGATAATTTAAATGGCTAATCAGGTATACCAGAAAATCACCCGTTGCCATCGTTGTAGAGAAAACAACTTCAGGATATTCCTTTTCCAGTTCTTCCGGCCCTAATCCCGCAATTGTAGTTAATACCACTCGTCTTGTATTGCCGATCAACTGACTAATTTCCTCGGTAGGAACATCCTTATTACTGAATTCAAGCTCCCTGTTTCTTACATAGCCGGTTTTCCCGAGCACAGCTCCTATGAAATGCTGAAGATTACCACAAAGATGCAATGCAAGATTACCTGCACTATTACTGATCCCTGGTATTACCTTCCAGATATCAGCCTGATTTTCATAAGCTAGTATCTCTTCTTCCAGCTTACTTAAATCTCTTTCAAATAAACTTATAAAAACTCCTGTAGTCATACTTTAAAGGTAAGTAAAACTAATTGTTTACCTTTTTATATTATTGTAAACCATTTCCAGGATAGACTGCGCCTGTTGCAGATCTATATGTGCCACTCCTTGTTCTGCAAGTTCCACTACCGATAACGCTAAAGGGTATACTTTTTCCTTAAGTCTTTTACCTGGTAGTGTTAACCAAATACGCTTACTCCTTTTATCGCGCTCATCTGTGGTTCTTTGCACCAGTTCCCGTTTTTCGAGGTTATCCAGCAGCTTTGTAAGGCTGGCCTTATCCTTTCCGGTTTTATTGGCCAGTTCTTGTTGCTTGCTGCCATCGCCACCAGCCCAAAGATATTTTAGCACGAAGTACATATCCGGGGTAATATCAATTCCTGCCTGCATAAATACCTGCAAGAGCTTTAGACGGTAGGCAGTATGGGTTCTGATTACAGCGCTGGCGATATTTAAGCGAAGCCGCTCAGTGATTTCGGAATTTCTCATAGAATGGTTAAAAGTTAGTACTTTGATCTAATGGGGGAAATTGATTAAGAACCAATCCCCTGTAAACATAACTAATCCTCTTTTTGTTTAATAAACATAATCCAACAGAATGGCGAATAAGGAAACCAGACAACTATCCTCTTTTCAGCGAAAATGGCATCACATCCTTTTCGAAGGAAATTCTACGCAAGGCAGAATATTTGATATTATTTTATTGCTGGCAATTCTTACCAGCGTGGCAGTGGTGATGATGGAAAGTGTGGTTCCGCTCCAACGCAGGTATGAACATCTCTTTCATTTACTGGAATGGATCTTTACCATTCTTTTTACTATAGAATACATCTTTCGTATATGGTGTAGTTATCAGCCTAAAAAATACATCTTCAGCTTCTACGGACTGGTTGACCTACTTTGTATTTTACCTTCCTATGTTGAAGCAATGTACGGAAATACCCACTTCCTCCTAACCATCCGGGTACTCAGGTTGATGAGGATCTTCAGGGTTTTCAAGCTGATCCCATTCCTCGACGAAAGCAAATACTTAGTAACGGCAATTCAGAGAAGCAGAAGGAAAATCTTCGTCTTTCTCTTTTTTATATTGCTTTTCACAATGGTGCTGGGCACCATCATGTACGTAATTGAATCGGGCAAAAACTCAGATTTTACCAGTATTCCGATAAGTGTGTATTGGGCTATCGTTACCCTCACTACAGTGGGGTATGGAGATATAGCTCCCATAACACCTTTAGGGCAGGCTTTCTCCGCACTTATTATGATTATGGGTTATGCTATCATTGCCGTACCTACTGGTATAGTAACCGTAGAAATGAATAAGATTCATCGGGCCGAAACTGCCACCTCTAAGTCGTGTTTGGGCTGCAGTGCCACCGGACTGGATGCTGATTCGCAATATTGCAAATTCTGTGGAACGAAATTATAAACCAAGTGTATGATCCTTACAAGTATCCTTGATAACGATTTTTATAAGTTTACCATGCAGCATGGGGTGATCAAGCTTTTTCCCAAAGCCCGCGCAAGGTATACCTTTATAAACAGAGGTAGGCATGCTTTCCCTCCAGGATTTGCCGAAGCGCTGAAAGCTGCGGTAAACGACATGACTAAACTTCAGTTAACACCTGAGGAAAAAGAATACCTGGCAGTAACCTGCCCCTACCTCGATCCTACCTATCTCGATTTTCTGCAAGGCTATCGCTACGATCCTTCGGAAGTGCATATTACCCAGCATGGGCAGGACCTGGAAGTACTAACAAGTGGGTATTGGTACCGGACTATTCTGTGGGAAGTTCCTCTAATGTCGCTGATCTGTGAATTATATTACCAGCTTACCGGCGAAGAAAGAGTTGGAGATGCAGAGGTTATAAAGATTACCAAAGATAAAATTGAAAAATATAAAGCGCTACATATTACCATCGCTGAATTTGGAACAAGACGTCGTTATTCCTTAGACGTACATCGACTTGTAGTTGAAACACTGAAGCAATATGGCGCAGGTACCTTTGTTGGAACAAGCAATGTTTACCTGGCAATGCAATATGGAGTAAAGCCAGTAGGTACTCATGCCCATGAATGGTTTATGTTTCATGCTGCCAAATATGGCTTTAAAATGGCCAATATGCTGGGATTAGAAAATTGGGTACAGATTTACAGAGGAGATTTAGGTATTGCCCTTTCTGATACCTATACCAGCACCGTATTTTTTGAGCAGTTTGATAAAAAATTTGCCAAACTGTTCGATGGCGTCCGACATGATAGCGGAGACCCTATCCTGTTTGCCGAACGTACAATTGCACACTACAAAAAAATGGGGGTAGATCCGGTAAGTAAAACCATCATCTTCTCAGACGGACTGGATTATGAAAAGGTAGCGCATATCGTAGAATACTGCAGAGGCAAAATAGGACTGTCGTTTGGTATTGGTACCGATTTCACCAATGATGTTGGACTACCTGCAATGAATATCGTTATTAAGATGTATGAGGCATTACCTGAAAATGCCCCACGCTGGACAGAAGTAATTAAGCTATCGGATGCCAGCGGTAAATACACCGGCGATCCAAAGATGATTGCACTGGCCAAAGAAATGCTGGATATACCTTAGCTCGCTGGCTCGCTTGTTGCTCGCAAAGGCGGTAAGTTTAATATTAAGGAGCTAAGGATTTTTTTAAGATTTAAGCGGATATTTTTAAGGATTAAAGCGGATATTTTTAAGTACTTCAAATTGGTTTCTCTCTAAAAAACTAATTCACAATTCTTAAAAACATCCGCTTTAATCCTTAAAAATATCCGCTTTAAATCTTAAAATCTTAAAAAAAATCCTTAGCTCCTTAATATTAAACTTACCGCCTTTGCGAGAAATATTTACCAGTTGCCCAGGCCTATACCGGTATCTCCCTGAGAAACATCACCGGTATCGAAGCCTTTCTTAAACCAGGCCATTCTTTGAGCCGAGGTACCGTGGGTAAAAGCATCAGGCACAACCTGTCCGGTAGCTGCTTTCTGTAATCTGTCGTCTCCTACAGCACTGGCAGCATTTAATCCGGATTCAATATCACCCGGGTCCAGAATTTTGTTAGCTCTGTTGGCCCAGATACCAGCCAGGAAATCGGCTTGTAGTTCAAGCATAACGGAAAGCTTATTATATTCTTTCTCACTCAGCCTCTCACGCATGGCCTGAAGTTTTCTGCTTATCCCTAACAGATTTTGAACGTGGTGTCCGACTTCATGGGCAATTACATAGGCCTTTGCGAAATCGCCTTTCACGCCAAATTGTTGTTCCAGTTCCGTAAAAAAGGAAACATCCAGATACACTTTTTGATCTGCAGGGCAATAGAAAGGACCCATTGCCGATTCAGCAAATCCGCAGCCTGAGGTCGTACCTTTTTCGAAAAGTACCATCCCTGGAGCTTTATAAGTTTTGTTGTGCTGGGAAAATTCGGCTGTCCAGACTTTTTCTGTGCTTCGTAATACTTTCGAAGACATAATCTCAAAAGGTGAGGCATTCGCAGAAGTCAACTTTTCAGACGTTTCGCCGGCCGATTGTCCAGGCCCTTGTACCTGCTGTACGGCCTGCATTACCTGTTGAGGATCTTGTTTAAAGAGTAGAGCCAATATGATGATAACAATACCACCAATACCGCCGCCAATACCGATAGATCGCATACCGCCACCACTACGTTTCTCGACGTTGTCACTCATTTCTTCATCATCCAGACGCATAAGATAGTTGCTTTAAAAAGGGGTGAAAAATTACCCGAATGTACAGCTTTCAACGGGATTTGCAGACTTAAATCTGGCCTAAACAAAAGACTGTTTCACCTGTTAAATCTACACTACCATTTTTACTTAAAGCAAATCTGACTTCGCATGCAAGCTAAACAAATACTACTGGCAAACAGACCAAAGGGATTACCCCAGAATTCCGATTTTAAAACTGTGACTGTTACACTCCCCGATCTCCGCGAAGGTGAAGTACTGATCAGGCCAATAGTGTTTTCAGTAGATCCGTATATGCGTGGCCGTATGAGCGACCGCAAATCGTATATCCCCCCATTTGAAGTAGGCAAACCTTTAGAAGGAGGAGCTGTATCAGAAGTACTGGAGAGCAAAGACAGTAATTTTCAAACAGGCGACCGGGTTATGGTCAGTGGAATACGTCCGTACACGCCCTGGTCAACAGCTTCCATATTCCCCGGAAAAGATCTCAGAAAGGTAGATAACGATATAACCCCGTCTTACTACCTGGGAGTACTAGGGATGCCTGGCTTAACGGCTTATTTTGGTTTAATGAATATAGGAAAACCTAAAGCCGGAGAAACGGTTATGGTCAGCGGGGCTGCAGGAGCGGTTGGGATAGTAGTCGGACAAATCGCCAAAATTAAAGGATGCAGGGTTGTTGGTATAGCAGGTGGATCAGAGAAAATTAAAATGCTTACCGATACATTCAATTTCGATGCGGCCATAGATTATAAAGATAATCCAGATCTGAGTTTGGCTATTTCTACCGCCTGCCCCGATGGTATAGATATTTACTTCGATAATGTAGGTGGCGAAATAAGCGATGCCGTATTTCCGCATCTCAATTTCTTTGCACGGGTAGCATTATGCGGACAGATCGCACTTTATAATACAACTGAAATACCTGTAGGCCCTAGAGTTCAACCTCTTATGGTTACACGTAGTATTTTAATGCAGGGATTTATCTATTCAAATTATGCTGCTGAATTTAAAGAAGCAATGAAACAATTAACAGCATGGGTCAGAGATGGACAAATAAAATACGCTGAAACCATAGAAGAAGGTTTCGATCATTTACCGCAGGCATTTCTGGGTTTATTTTCAGGAAGAAACAGCGGTAAGATGATTGTGAAAGTGTAAATTTACGTATGATAAACGCAGTTGTATCAACCCACGTAATGAAAGTTGCCCAAAATGGCATAACTGAAACTGATGATGTGCTGGCAACAGAAGCCCCTCTTCAGATCCAGTTGATGTATGAAAATATTACACAACAAATTTCAGTTACCATGCGTACCCCGGGCAGTGATAGCTCTCTTGCCACTGGTTTCTTATTTACTGAAGGTATCATTTCATCCTATAAAGAAATTGAATTTGTTGAACTAACAGAAACGCCTGAAGGAAGTATTGCTACAGTTCATCTTTCTGCTACGTCCCAACCCCAGCTTAAACAAATAAACAGAAGCTTTGTATCTACAGCTGCATGCGGGGTTTGCGGAAAAACTTCAATGGAAGATATTCATACAGCAATTAGTAAAATAAATACAACCACTACTTTTCATGCCGAAGAATTATTCAGGCTACCTGAAACCCTACACCAGCAACAGGCACTATTTAATACAACTGGCGGGCTTCATGCAGCCGGATTATTTTCAGCCAAAGGCGAATTATTGATTTTGGAAGAAGATATTGGCAGACATAACGCTGTTGATAAGGTTATTGGCTCAGCAATAAAAGAGCCGGCAATTGACCGTAGTACCTGTTTGCTTTTATTAAGTGGAAGAGCCGGATTTGAACTAATACAAAAGGCCGCAATGGCTGGCATTCCATTTATTGCATCTATCGGAGCACCATCCAGCATGGCTGTTGATATGGCTACTAAGTACAATATAACCTTAATAGGCTTTCTGAAAGCCCAGCGATTTAATATTTATAGTTTACCTGAAAGAATTATTTGCAAATAAAATAAGGGTATGGATACAGCAGAAAATCCAATAAAATTCACCGGCATCAGACTTTCCAAGCCTAAAAAGGTGGCAGCCGGGTTACCTGCCGTAGTATCGAGCATGCGCCATATACTGGAAGAAATGAATGCTTTCAGAGGTATGAAAGCATTATTGCAGCTCAACCAGAAAAAAGGATTTGATTGCCCTGGCTGTGCCTGGCCAGATCCGGATGATGAAAGATCCCCCGTTGCTGAATACTGTGAAAATGGTGCTAAAGCTATTGCTGAAGAAGCTACAACTAAAAAATTGCACGGCGATTTCTTTGCCCAACATACTATTGAGGAATTAGGTCAGTTAACTGATTATGAGATAGGAAAGAAAGGAAGAATCGCCGAACCTGTATACCTGGCCCCAGGAAGCACCAACTATGTACCTATTAGCTGGGATAAAGCATATGAACTAATTGCAAACAGGCTCAATAACCTAAGTTCACCTAATGAAGCCGTTTTCTATACTTCCGGCAGAACCAGTAATGAAGCTGCATTTTTATATCAGCTAATGGTTCGGCAATATGGCACCAATAATCTGCCCGATTGTTCAAATATGTGTCATGAATCCAGTGGTGTGGCGCTGACGGCAGCACTTGGAATAGGAAAAGGCTCAGTGACCCTGGAAGACGTACATGATGCAGAAGTAATTATCATTCTCGGCCAAAACCCTGGTACTAATCACCCCCGTATGCTTACTGCCCTACAAAAGGCAAAAGACAAGGGGGCCATCATCATAGCTGTAAATCCTATTCCGGAAACCGGATTAATCAGCTTTCTGAACCCACAGACGATAAAAGGAATTCTGAACATCCCTACTCCCCTTACTGACTTATTTCTGCAGGTAAAAATTAATGGTGATATGGCCTTGCTGAAGGCGCTATCCATTCTTTTGCTTGAAAAAGAAAAGAATCAACCAGGAAGTGTTTTTGATTCAGAATTCATTGAAAACAACACCAGGGGATACCAGGAATACATCGCCCATCTGGAAGAGTTAGACCTGGCTTCTCTTATCGAAACCTGCGGGGTACCACTGGAACAACTGGCAGAAGCCGCCAAGATCATCGCCGGGAAGCAGAAAATCATTGCATGCTGGGCAATGGGATTAACTCAACATAAAAACGCTGTAGATACCATTCGTGAAGTCGTAAACCTGCTGCTATTAAAAGGTAGTATTGGCAAGCAAGGAGCCGGTGTATGCCCTGTAAGAGGTCATAGTAATGTGCAGGGCGACAGAACAATGGGTATATACGAAAAGCCTTCGGATGTATTTCTGGATCGTCTGGATACTGTATTTAATATACAAAGTCCACGTGCTCATGGCTATGACGTAGTACAGGCCATTCATGCGATGCACGATGGAAGGGCAAAAGTCTTTATTGCCATGGGCGGTAATTTTCTTTCTGCCACTCCGGACACCAATTATACAGCACAGGCACTTAGAAATTGTGATTTAACCGTTCACGTTTCCACTAAACTCAACCGCAGTCACCTCGTTCATGGTAAAGAAGCCATAATACTTCCTTGTCTGGGCAGAAGTGATAAGGATATAGTAAATGGGGAGCAGCAATTTGTTAGCTGTGAAAATTCAATGGGAGTAGTACAGTCATCCCGCGGAAATTTGCATCCGGTTTCTGACCTCCTGAAGAGTGAACCAACAATCGTTTGCGAATTAGCTACTGCCATCTTTGGTACTCACTCTCCCATTTCCTGGAATCAATACATGCAACATTATGACAGGATTCGGGATGCTATTGCACAGGTAATTCCGGGATTTGAAGACTATAATTTAAAAGTACGGCATCCTGGTGGCTTTTACCTACCGAATGGGGCCAGAGAAGGACGATTCAATACCCATAGTGGCAAAGCTAATTTTAATATTGCGGAAGTAACATTTCCGGAAGTAAGAAAGGGGGAATATCTGATGATGACCATTCGTAGTCACGATCAGTTTAATACAACGATCTATGGATTGAATGACAGATACAGAGGGGTTTACAATGAAAGGCGGGTCGTATTTATGAATTCCAAAGATATTGAACACGAAGGATTGAAAAGCGGACAGCTTGTTGATCTTTATAATTATGAAGATGGGAAAACAAGAGTAGCACCGGGTTTCATAGTAATTCCATATGATATACCAATCGGATGTACGGCTACTTACTTCCCTGAAACAAATGTATTGGTTCCTGTAAATAGCGTAGCAGATCAAAGCAATACACCAGTATCCAAATCGGTTATTATTCAAATAAAATCATCAACCATAAAATCATAGCAAATGAAACCCATTATCTGGAAGGCGACTAAGTGGCCTGCGATTGAATATTTCACATTGCAGAATAAAGGTCAGGGTATGGTTGCATCGGGAAGCATAAATGGTGTAAAGGATCAGATTCCATTTTGCATACGATATAAAGTTGAATTAACAGCAGATTGGCGGATTACAACCTTTCATATCAGAGAAGAAAGCATACAGTCAAAAGAACTTATTCTAACCTCTGATCTTGAAGGGCATTGGTTTGATAAAGACAATAATCAAATTGAACTTTTCGATAACTGCCTGGATATAGATATTTCCTTAACACCCTTTACCAATACACTGCCGATAAAGCGACTGCAATTCGATAATAAAGAAAGTAAAGTATTGGATATCCTTTACATTAAGCTCCCCGAATTTGAATTACAGAAAGTACAGCAACGCTATACCAGAATCACACAACATGAATATCTATATGAAAATATAAGTACCGATTTCAGTGCTAAAATACCTTACGACGAGTTTTATCTTGTCAAAAACTATCCGGGAATTTTTGAGCGAATAACATATTAGCGAGACAGCGCTTCGGTTTCCCTGATCAATTCAGAAAAAATATCTGCACTTTTCCAGGTTTTAGCTTTTGCAGCACTTTGTCCGGCCCACATAATCAGGAACTCTGGCTTATCCAGTTCTCTGGCTAGTTTACGGATTGGCTGTGTCAATTCGTTCTGATACGGATACCCTACAATAGGCAGGCCTGAAGCTTCAATTTCGGCAAGTAATTTATTTCTGATCCCTCTTGCCCATCTGCCGGTAAATGATTTGGTTAGTACAGTATCAGTATCTGCCAGCTTAGCGATTTCTTCTTTATGAGCAGGAGTAGCAAGGCTCTCATTAGATCTGAGAAATAAGCTACCGACCTGAACACCTTCAGCACCCAGATTAAAAGCAGCTAATAAGGTTCTGCCATCCATTATTCCACCAGCTGCAATTACGGGAACGCGTATACGATCAACAATCTGTGGAACCAGAGACATAGTACCTACTTGTGGGAGCGTTGTACCAAGAAAAGAACCTCTATGGCCGCCAGCTTCTATTCCTTGCGCCACAATTATATCTGTACCAGCCTCTTTCAGTGCCACAGCTTCTTCCACAGAAGTAGCAGTTCCTATTGAAATGATCTGATTTTCTTTAAATAATTTATATCCTTCCTTATCAGGCATTCCGAAAGTGAAGCTCACCAATTTAACTCCAGCTGCTATAATAACAGGTAATTGTTCTCTCCAGGAGTAAAACGGTACAGTATCAAAATTTACAGGAGGAACAGCCAAACGGTTTGCGCCATACAGGAACTGCAGGAAGTCTTGCATTTCGTTGAAAGCATTCTGATCGTATGATGGAGCGAGGTCGTATACAAACATATTAACTGCAAAAGGAGCTGAAGTCAGTGCTTTAACCTCTCTGATTAGTGCACCTGCTTTTTCAGGAGATAAACCACCTACAGGTAGCGAACCTAAACCACCACTATTACTTACGGCAGCTACCATGGCAGGAGTAGTAATTCCCAGCATGGGCGCCTGAATAACCGGATAAGTAATCCCTAATAAACGAGTTAATTCATTCTTCCATTCCATGACGGATAATTTGATGTAAAAATACAAAAGTTAATACAATCAACGGAACTGTAATACTGTTGGTGCTTTCAGAGCAGATACATCAAACTTGAAATCGACAATGGTAGTGATTTCAAGTCGGAAACTCTTAACAGGATAGGGAGCATTGGGATAATAGTAGCCAGAAGCACTAATGGTATTGAGCGCGAGATTTTCATTCCTTACCCTGAATCCACCTCCTATTCCAAGATAGACAGGATTCTTAAACAGTGCATTATCCTTATAATTTAAGATTGCAGTTTGTAAGTCTGTGAAGAAATTGAATTTGAAACCCAGGATTTTCAATGGGCTATAATATACGGTTTGAGCATCTGCTCTCAGGCGCTGGTAACCATTTAACTTAGTATCTCTATAGCCCCAGATACCATATTCCACATTAATGTTTAATGGTTTATTGAAATAAGGGTTTGGACTATTAAGATAATCTGCAGTAAAAAACTGCCGGAACCGGGAGTGGCCAACATACACCATTCTGCTATAATATTCAAGGCTGGCATGAATTACAGCATCTTCAATTTTATGGTTCAGCCAATAATTACCAATGCCGAAGGTAGTATTAAAAAGACCTTGTCTGAGTGTCGTCCAAAATTTCTGCGCATTAATTCCGGTATAAAGCCGTCTTCTATCCCGCCAGGATTCCCAGCCACCGGTAGCACTAATATTATATCCCAGAGGAATATCCTCCGTTCGGCCAAATCCGAAGAAATAATGTGCTTTAAAATAATCAATTCTATAGGCTTGCAATTCCAGCAGGTAGAGTCGATGGTTATTATAAACCGGATCATCTTTATAGCGTTCCTGATCCGGCTTTCGCTGGAAAGCCAGATTATAGTGCCTGGCTAGTATAGCAACATTAGGCTTGTTACCGATTGTGCCATCATGCCTGTAGTTATTAATAAAGTTGTATCCTACCCATCCGTCAATGATACTATATCGATAATCCCTGTAGGCAGTATCGCCATTTTCAGGTGTTAAGCCCCGGATGTTGATAGACCAGTTTTCGGCCACAGTTAATCCGCCTACCCATTTGGCCGAATTTCTGAATAAGGGGCGGGTAAGATCTATATAGAAGGAGCCTTCATAGGCATTGGTATCGAGTTGGGCGAAGTTATTTAATGTCGTATAGCCAGCGGCGAGGTCAATAAAGGAACCGAACATATTGTACTTAGTGTAGCGGAATTCTGTATTCCAGACAGGATTATAATCGGTTCTCCATTGAAGTCCGACTCTGACTCCCTGCCCTGCACCAAACAAATCGTTGTTACTAATACTTCCTCTGATATTATCCGGGCTTACCTGGGAAACATCAATACCATATTCGAAGAGGTCTTTTGTTACCACTTCAATATCTACAGAATCTCCAACATGTTGTTTGACATAAATTCTGGCATCCTGAATAAATGGGCGGTTACGTAGGTAACGTTCATTGTCGGCCATTTCAAACGGGTCGAGCTGCTGATCTTCCTTGAAGAAGAGTGACTGGCGGATTACCCATTCTCTGGAATCGTAATGCAGTCGGTTTGCCAGCTTGATTAATCCCATATTGGTGGTGAACGTAGTATCATTGATGTTACTTGGCCCGAAAACCTTCACTTTTCTATAGTAGATACTTCGTATCACTTTTCCGGCAAAAGGGGTAAAATATTTCTCACTTTTAATGATAGTACTATCATCATTGGTTGGAATGGGTTCGTCTTGTTTGGTTATTTTCTTGATAAATGTCTGTCTGTATTCCTTTTTGCGTAAAGAATCCCGGTATTCACCAATTTTTTTGAAGATCCCGTTTTTGTGGATTCCGGTATCGGTATGAGGCTGCTTAAATAAAGGATGATCCTTATGGGCAGAGGTGTCTGGCAGTAATGGACTACGGTATTTGCTGGTAAAAGGAATGGTATCCGGGCCTGAAACATTAATCTGGCCATAGCCAACAACGCAATATAACTGGCAGATTAGCCAGATTGTGACAGTAATGGTAGGCCATATTTTAGACAAATACCTCAAGATTAGCAGTAGAAACAATTATATCGAAAAAAAACGGAATTACAACAGTATTGTACTACCGGAATGATAATTGTTTACTGACTTAAGAACGTATCCAATCAAGAACATATTATTCACCATCAAAACAACTGCTTATGTTACGTTGGGCATTAATCTTCTTCATTGTAGCCATTATCGCAGCCATTTTTGGGTTTGGGGGAATAGCTGCTGGAGCAGTATCAATAGCGAAAATATTATTCTTTATTTTTCTGGTGCTGTTTGTGATATCGTTAATTGGAGGATTAGTTAAAAAACAGTAATACTAAACATGCATAATGAATTGCTGATACGTTTCAGCAATTCATTATGTTATTTCATGATGCTGGTTTCCCAACCATCATACAGTGCGTTGACTTGCTGAGATAACTCCCATAGCCCCATAACTACACTATTGACAGCAGATTCACTTGCTTTATCGTTTCGCGAAATACAAAGTTTGAAAGGGAATTCGGGGTTTTCTGTACCATCTTCCTTGATCAGGGTAAAACCATTTTCCTTTATATGTTCCCAAAACAGGGTTCTATCCTCAATTGTTTTGAAATGAATCCAATGTTCGATGGGGCGTAGCTTTTCGGCTACATCTCCATGCTGTTGCAGCATTCTTAGTACCTTACGGTTCTGAATGCGCTGAAATTCGTAAACATCAGGAAACAGGTAATCGAAATATAATTCCCAGTTATTATCTTCCTTTACTCCAAAATCATAACGATAATCAGGGAAAGAAATCATTACATCAGAAATGTACTTATCGTGTAATATAGTTTCTCCAACATAGAAGTAAAAATCACGAACACCGTTAGAATAAGTTCTACCTACAAATTGCGCATCCAGTTTGGTTTGTAATACATCTACCAGTTTATCTTCTATTTCACCCATTATTGCAAATTCGGTATCCTTGGGAAATCCGTCTTCACGTGGATTATTCAAATATACAGTGATATATATGGCATTGGGCTTTTCCTTCAAGGGTGCAAATCGTCTCAAATCAAGGTCAAGGCCAATTACTGCTGGACTTTCTTCAATATGGCACGTATAAATATCCCAGTCCGGGCGGTAATCCTTATGCATATAAAAAAATTAAAATAACGCAAACACCAGGTTGTAAAGATACGTAGCTCAACGTTATAACGGAAAAGATAAAACATTATAACTCTTTTTTTTATCCACAAAAATTAGCTTAAAGAGCGATCTACAGTAAGGGTGGTTAACATTAATTAACACTTGGGGTGAAGATTCTGCACTTTCGCTATAAAACAATACCATAAAGCATTCTGCTTGAATCTGTAGTTGGAAGTCTCGGCCCTAAAGGGTTCCAACTAACCTTTCATCCTAAAATCCCGATTATCTTTCTGCATATGACCTAATTTTACCCCGCTATAAAATAAGTTGGAAGCTATTATGAGAAAAATTGTATTGCTAATTACAGGCTGGCTATTATTTGGATTTACAGTTACAGCACAACAACACCAGAACGGGAAACCTGGTAACACCACTGCAGGTAATGCAGGCAGTATTTACGGAAAACTATTGGATGCTCAAACCAACAAAGCCGTAGAATATGCGTCTGTAGCCTTATTGCGCAGTGATTCCAGCGTGCAGACGGGTATGTTATCTAAACCCAATGGAGACTTCAATTTTGACAATATCCCATTCGGAAAATATATTATCAAAGTAAATTTTATCGGATATCAATCCTATTTCAGGAATTTTGAATTGAGTGGTAAATCGAACAACATTGATGCAGGAAATATTAAGTTAGCACCGAATGTCAAATCCCTGGCCGCTGTAAATGTGGTAGGTGAAAAGCCTGCATTTAGCATGGCCATCGACAAAAAGGTATTCAATGTAGAAAAAAACCTGGCAAGTATTGGAGGAACTGCTACTGATGTATTGAAACAAGTTCCTTCGGTAAACGTAGATATTGATGGTAACGTAACCGTGCGCAATGGCGCTCCTACTATCTTTATTGATGGCCGCCCTTCTACTCTTACTTTAGATCAGATTCCTGCCGATGCTATTCAGAATATTGAAGTAGTTACCAATCCATCTGCTAAATATGATGCAGAAGGAATGAGTGGTATTTTAAACATCGTGCTTAAAAAGAACAAGAAAGCCGGTATTAACGGTGCTGTGAATGCAGGTGTAACCACCCTTGGGAGCACCAATGCTGGCGTGGATCTGAATATCCGCCAGGAAAAATTTAATTTTTTCCTCAACTACAACATCCGGAACAGAAAATCTCCGATGACAGGTCGTTTGTTCAGAAAAAATATGGGTAATGATACTATTAACTATACCGAACAGTTAGAAGACGGAGATTTCTCACGTAAGTTCCAGACTGGTCGTATTGGCTTTGACTGGTTTCTCGATAACCGCAACACCATTACGATTTCAGAGAATCTAACCGGTGGAAATTTTAATCGATATAATAATCAAACTATCAACGAATCCGATATACATCAACAACTGGTACGATATGGCACCGGTATCAATAATACACTCAACGGGTTTCGTAATTATACCACTCAGTTAGGCTACAAACACACATTTGCCAGAGAAGGCGAAGAGCTGACAGCCGACTTTACCTATAACTACGCGACCAGCGACAATAGTTCTAACTATTCCCTTCAATATTACGATCTGGCAAATACCCCAATTTATGATCCCAAAAAACCAGAAATGCGTTATGGAAGTGGTGATGGCAAAACAATTTATCTGACCGGCCAGGTCGACTATGTGCGGCCGCTAACAGATAAATCCAAGCTGGAAATGGGATTAAGAACCAATAACCGAACCTTTGATAACTTCACCAATACATTTGGTAAGCAATACCCATCTGGCGATTACCTGTTAGATACTGCATTATCCAATAACTATCATTATCGTGAGCAGATCAATGCGGCTTATATCAGCTATACTGGTGCAATGAAAGATTTTGGCTACCAGGTTGGATTAAGAGGCGAACAATCGAATTACGACGGAGAAACGAAATTAGGTAACAAAGCTTCCTACAGCATCAAATATCCGATCAGCTTCTTCCCTAGTGTATTCCTTTCCCAGAAATTAAAAGGCGATCATGAGCTGCAACTCAACTATAGCAGAAGAATACGCAGACCATGGTTTCGCGACCTGCTCCCGACTATTGATTATAACGGACAGAGTGCCAGCACCGGAAACCCGGATCTGAAGCCAGAATTCACTAATTCATTTGAACTCTCTTATCTGAAAGATTTTAATCATAAACACAACCTCTTGGTATCTCTTTATTACAGAAATACCAATAATGCGATCACAGATTTTTATGTAGATACCGTTCTTGCATTAAATGGTCAGGATCAGCATGTGTTGTTGAACTACCCTATCAATGCCAGTTCCCGTAACTCCTATGGTGCTGAATTCACATTCAGAACACAGATCACCAAAATCTGGGATGTAACTGCCAACGCTAACCTGGCACAAACTAAAATTAATGCCTCCAGCAACGGTGATAATTTGTCGAACCAGGGTTTCACATGGTTTGGAAAACTAAACAGCAATACCAAATTGCCATGGAACCTGACCTTACAGGTAAGTGGTGAATACGAATCAAGACAGATATTACCACAGGGTGAAAGGAAAGCTAAATGGTCGACAGATGCTGCCATTAAAAAAGATATGCTGAAGAATAAAGCACTTTCTGTATCCCTTGGCTTAAATGATATATTCAACACAGATCGCAATCTTTCCTATACAACTACCAGCTTCTCGGATCAGGAGTATTATCGTAAAAGAGCGACCCGTGAACTGCGTTTAAATGTTAACTATCGTTTTGGAAAGATGGACACCAATCTGTTTAAACGTAAAAACAACAAGGCAAAAGATAATAACAATGATATGGGAGGTGGTGATAATTTTTAATTTGTATTTTGGGTCTGAAAACCAAAAGTATGGATTCGATATATCACACTATTACCCTACGCTTTTTAGCAGAGCCATCTGATGTTAATTTTGGAGGCAAGGTTCATGGAGGCTCAGTAATGAAATGGATTGATCAGGCAGGCTATACCTGTGCAGCTAATTGGAGTGGTCAGTATGCCGTAACTGTTTATGTAGGTGGTATCCGCTTTTTTAAACCCATTTCGATTGGTGATCTGGTGGAAATCAACGCAAAGATCATTTACACCGGTACAACCAGCATGCATATATCAATAGATGTATTGGCAGGAAATCCCAGGCAGCAGCTTAAATCCAAAACTACGCACTGTGTAATGGTTTTTGCAGCAGTTGATGAAACTGGTAAACCAATACCAGTTCCAAAATGGACACCTCAGACAGCCAGCGAAATCAGCATGGAGCAATATGCGAAGAAACTGATGGAGCTACGCAGAGATATAGACGAAGAAATGAAACCACATTTATAGATAATGGAAAAGGAGGTCGATTGACCTCCTTTTTTAATTACTTTGAAACTGCATATTACTGAGCATTCGGTACAGTCCTTCCTGCTCTACCAACTCACCATGCGTGCCCTCTTCAATAATAGCTCCTTTATCAAGCACGATAATTTTATCGGCCTCCCGGATGGTAGACAAACGGTGGGCGATTACAATAGAAGTACGGCCAGCCATCAGTTTGTCTAATGCATCCTGAACAAGACGTTCGGATTCTGCATCCAGTGCAGAAGTAGCTTCGTCGAGAATTAGAATTCTTGGATTTTTAAGTACAGCCCTGGCAATAGCAATTCTTTGACGTTGACCACCGGATAGCTGCACCCCCCTTTCTCCCACAATGGTATTCATACCGTCGGGGAAGCGCTGAATAAACTCCCAGGCATTGGCTTGTTTTGCCGCTTCAATTAATTCAGCTTCCGTTGCACCAGGCTTGCCGTAAGAAATGTTTTCAGCAATTGTTCCTCCAAATAAAAACACATCCTGAGGTACTATAGCTAATTGTGAGCGAAGTTGGGATAAAGGAATGGAATCACTTTTTCTGCCATCAAAATAAACAGACCCGCTAACAGGATCATATATACGGAGCAATAAGGATACAATAGTACTTTTACCACCGCCACTAGGGCCAACAAGCGCCACTTTCTGATCCGGATATACATCAAAAGACACTTTATCCAGAATTGTCAGATCAGGTCTGGAAGGGTATGCAAACGTCACATCTCTGAAACTGATTTGTCCGTCTACTATATTTTCTCTTTTAATTTCATTGAAAGGAGCTAAATCTTCTGTGGGTTCATCCAGAATCTCCAATAAATGTTCGGTTGCCCCAATGCTTTTTTGGAGATTAGTATAAACTTCTGCCAAACCAGCAATAGACCCGCCAATAAACAGGGAATAGAGGACAAATGACAGCAGTGAAGCAGTAGGCATATGCATGGCGACACCACGCCAAATGACAGCTACCAGGGCGCCAAAAATACCAAGGATTATAAATGAAGAGAAAAATCCTCTGAAACGGCCACCTTTCATACCAATTTTGGCTGCTTCATTGGTACGTTCTTTATACCTGGCAATTTCGAAAAACTCGTTGGCGAATGCTTTTACATTAAAAATGCCCTGAAGCGTTTCTTCCACTACTGTATTGGACTTAGCTACTTGTTCCTGCACCTGTTTGGAGAACTTGCGAATAAACTTTCCGAAAAAGACGGCTATGACCATCATTACCGGAAGAATTGCCAGCATAAAAAAGGTAAGTTGCCAGGAGGTCAGTAGCATAATTGTAACACCACCTACAATCAGGATCATCTGTCTGATAAATTCGGCCAGGGTGGTAGTAAACGTTTCCTGTAAAAGTGAAATATCGGCCGAAATACGGCTGCTTAATTCACCTACACGTTTTTCGAGGAAGAATTTCATGGGCAGCTTAATCATATGTCCGTAAACGGTTTGCCTAAGCGTAGCCAATGTTTTCTCCGTTACATTCACAAATAATACTATACGAAAGAAGGAGAAGGTAGCCTGTGCGAGTAATACTCCTACTAATAATACTCCGGCCCTATTCAGGCCATTGAACACCTGAGCATTATTTTTACCATCTACTAATTCGCCCAGTAATTTTGGAAGCGCCAAACCGGCAAGACTGGATACCAGGAGAAATAGGAGTCCAAGTGCAAACTGGGGCCAGTAAGGCTTTACATAATGGAATAAACGGAACGTTTTTTTGAGGGATGACAGCTTAATTGGTCGTTTCTCTATTGGGGAAATTTCATCTTTTCGCATGGATATAGTCTTTATACGTAGGTAGACGAACTACATCCAAATTTATTGTAAAAAATGATACCGCCATTGATATAGCAATTAATGCATATATCAATGGCGGTATGTTATGACCTGAGATTAAGGTCGTAGTTGTTGCTAACGAATTGTATCAGGTTTGGTTTTAGTTGTATCTACTGGTATAACACTGGTACTATCTACTGAGGGCATGGCAAAAGCAGCTGAATCAGCCTCTTTGCCGGCTTCTTTGGAGCCACTGCAAGAAAATAAAAAAATACTAAGTATGCCTGTAATACAAATGATGATACACGTTTTGTAAAAAATGGGTTGCATTAAGTTTTCAATTTTAGGATTAGACATACTCATAACAATAATTAAGTTAAAGTGTTCAATTACTAAACAATTTTTCTAAAGGAAAGAATTATGCCAAGACTTACCTTTGTAAGGAAATTATTTTGCTAAATGAGGCAAGCATTGCAAATAATAGAAGACGACCAGCTACTAAAAGTATTGATAGCCCTGGTTATGGGAGCAATATTGGGAGTAGAAAGGGAGTATAAACGAAAAGCAGCTGGTATGCGTACCATGACGCTTATCTGTATGAGTAGCGCTGTTTTTACCATCCTTAGCGCGAAACTTGGCTTTCCGGGATCTCCCGACCGTGTTGCATCCAATATTCTTACAGGAGTAGGTTTTATTGGTGCAGGAGTTATTTTCAAGAACGACTACACGATCGATGGTATTACTACTGCTGCTTCTATCTGGATTGCATCCGCCATTGGAATGGCAGTAGGTATGAGCAATTACCTGCTGGCGGTTGTAGCACTTGCCGGCTCATTGGGTGTTTTGATTATTTTGGAATTTGTAGAGAAAAGAATTGCGGAGATAAACGACAAAAGATTATACACCATATACTTTTATGAAGAAAAAGCTCCACATTTAGATGTCGAGAAATTGCTACAACAGTTTAAATTGAAACATCGAAGGATTTTAATTGTGAGGAAGGAAAAGATGATTGAGGTGAATTATGAAGTCAGAGGGTCCAGACAAAAGTTAGAGCAATTAGATGAATTTTTACTCCGCAACAACAATATATTCCAGTATCAGGTGCATGCTAACCCATTGTAATTTGTCACCTTTTAATGTTTAGAAATGCCTTCATATGCAGATCTGCCTTTACATTACGGTCAGGTTCCCGCCTGGTTGTATAAACGAATGAGCCTTTTGGGAGGAGCCATCGTTGAGGCAATAGTAACTGATTATGGTAAAGGGGAAGTGATTCGCAGGCTTAGTGATCCATGTTGGTTTCAGGCATTAGGCTGTGTTCTGGGTATGGACTGGCACTCTTCCGGTATAACCACCAGCGTTATGGGAGCCTTGAAAAAAGCTATTAATCCACGCTCACAGGAGTTGGGTATTTACATCTGCGGTGGTAAAGGCAGATATAGTAAGGAAACCCCCAATGAGCTTAGGATAATTGCCGAGAAAACCGGTTTACCAGGCGAACAACTGGTTTATAGCAGTAAACTTACCGCCAAGGTTGATAATACAGCCATTCAGGATGGATTTCAATTATACCTCCATTCTTTCATTCTTTCCAACGATGGAGAATGGGCCGTAGTACAACAGGGAATGAATGATGCTAACGGATATGCACGACGATATCATTGGCATTCTGCTGCCTTCGAATCTTATACTTCTTCACCCCATACTTTTATTTATGGGAAAAATCAGGGCCTCATACTTAACCTGACTGATCTTGCGGCCGATTCAACAAAATCGGGCATTTTAAGTCTTGTTGCCGAAAAACCCGGGCATCTGCTCCCGGAAATCCGCAACCTGATTATGCCTGCCCATCATGATGTCAGGGCCGAAAATGTGAATCTTAAACGATTGGGCAGCGTATTGGCATTAGCGCATGAAACACAACCTGCCAACTTCGAATCCCTTCTAATGCTGGAAGGTGTTGGTCCAAGAACCTTACAATCGCTTACTTTGGTGAGTGAAGTGATTCATGGTACGCCATCAAGATTTGAAGACCCGGCAAGATTTTCATTTGCTCATGGTGGCAAAGACGGACACCCATTTCCGGTACCGCTGAAAATATATGATAATACAATAAATACGCTCAAAGAGGCACTGGATAAAGCGAAAGTAGGTGCATCCGAAAAAAAAGATGCCATTAAAAAACTATCTCAGCTTTCTCAGGAAATTGAAAAGAACTTCGAGCCAAATACTAACTTCGATAAAGTAATTGAAAGAGAACGAAACGACTCGTGGAAATATGGCGGCAGAACTGTGTTTGGTAAAGCTACCAAACCTCTCCCACCCCGAAATGGAGAACAACTAAAACTCTTTTAGAAATGATTGATTACAATACACTCACTGTACCTCAGGCAACCATATTACAGAAGGAATTGAAAGATGAAGTGATCATTTCTCCCTTTCATAAAAAGATCACGCTGATTGGAGGGGCTGATATTTCTTTTAATAAATTCAGTACAACAGTTTATGCAGGTATTGTACTCCTGAAATTTCCTGAGCTAACTCCGGTTGGTTACAGCCTTGTAAAAAAAGAAGTTCACTTTCCCTATGTACCTGGTTTCCTGGCATTCAGAGAAGTTCCCGCCCTGTTAGATGCTTGGGAACAACTGCCCGTTAAACCAGACGTTCTGGTGGTAGATGGACATGGGATTGCTCATCCAAGAAGAATGGGAATAGCCAGTCATTTTGGAGTACTGATGAATCAACCTACCATAGGCAGTGCTAAAAAGAAATTGTATGGGAAATATGAAGAACCGGATTTAACTCAGGGAAGTCATACAATCTTGTTGGATAAAGCAGATCTGCCATTAGGTACAGTTCTTAGAAGTAAGACAAAGGTAAAGCCAATCTTTGTTTCACCGGGCCATCTTACGGATGTTGACAGCAGCCTTAAGATCATTGAGCAAAGCATTCGTAATTACAGGTTACCTGAGCCAACCAGGTTGGCACATAATGCGGTGAACAGTTTTAGAAAAGGTGTGCTGGAAGAGGGTTACACTCCAGTAAGTTAGAATTGTATCCAGGCTATATTAGCTTTACGCTCCTGCCCTTTACGGCTAATCAGCAAGGTAGCATAGATTTTTTTATCGGCATTATAATCAGCTGCTCCCATCATACATCCATAACCTTTTGTTGTTTCAGGATTGCCAAACAACATGAGTTTATCTATCTTTCCATTATAAAAACGATAGCAGACGAAATTTGCGTCTATAGCATATTTCAAAGGTTTTCTCACTCTGTCTTGCCCTCCTGTGTCGAGGTATTGCAGATAATCATTAAACAAAACGAAGGAGGCATTTGGAATTTGTATGAAGTCATACGACATATACGTACTGGTGTTCAGAGCTGCAATTTTGTTTCTGAAAATCCACTCACTCTTACTTCTGCGTTGTAATTGAAAAGGCTCACAAACCCCGTTAATTACCTGATATTTGGAAACAGCCAAGGTATTTGATTCTCTGCTGCTGGTATCCAGGAGCGCTATACCAACATCTCCCAGATTTGTATGAAATTTACTGAGCTGAGAATTTCCTTGTGTAAAGAAAGTAAGCTTCTCCAGCATTAAGGTACTCGTACCATCTGGGTTGAGCTGCCAGCGCTGTGGAGTACCTTTAAAAGGCTCCTGATAGTTGAGATGTTCGGCAGCATTTCTGTCTAGTTCCGACAAAGCTACCGGCACGTGTTTAACCAGTTTTCCTGTAGCAGTAGAAAATTCATATACTCTGGTACCTGCATTATTTCCGTTTTGTTGGGCAGGCAGGTGCAATAACATCCTGATTTGTCCGATTTGTTCTGCCAGTTGAATATCGCCGCTTACATTACTGGCACCGGTTGTAGCAGGTATGATCTGGTGAGCAAAAGTGGCAGAATCAGGAGATAAAGCGGAGAAAAAAACTTTAGGCTCTCCTACTGCAGTTTCTTTTTTAGTGTTGAACCCAACAGTTGCGAGGTATACTTTTTCTTTACCTGCCACTGCCATGTTTATATAACTGAAATAGTTGTAGGAAGTATCCTGAAGATAGAACCATCCCTTGTTTATTTCTTTGTGAGACGGACTATAATGAGTGATACTAATGCGTTCGTGCAAACTATCTGTTTTCTGAATCGGGCTGCCATTGAATGCGGCAATAGCATAGTAGTCACTTTTGGGATCTTTTTCTACATAAAAATCATGTGATGCCAGGTTTTCTGATACCATTACACTTTTATGCAAAACGGTAGGTAACTCCCCTAATTTATCTTCCTGTAGCAGTTTTCCGGTATTAGCATCCAATACTAACCGAATGAGAATAGGAGAATTTTTCACCAGTTGCTGAAGGAATAGAACCGGCTGTCCGTTGATTTCAAAAATACCATCAACCTCGGTAGATTCAAGATCCGTTGCCTTCCAAATCTGAGTATTAATGGTATCATTGGCCACGATCTCACGTTTGGAGTTATAGACTGTGACTGTCAACCCATTTTTTTTATTAAAATTGAGATAACAGGTATTTCCATTTTTCAGCTGTAATAGTTTATCCCATCCATCTTCAGGTACCGTAAATTCAGGCCCTAAGGTTACAACAGGTACTTGTGCCTGGGTAGAAAGGTTCCATGCACCACTAACAGCTACAAGAATCAACCATTTTAAATATCTCATTTCAATATTAATTATTAATTTCAAATATATGAAAATATATTTATTTCAATAAGAAATGTAAATGAGGCGATTAGGTAGAAGATTGATAAAAAATAATAGCAATCTTTAAAATAAAAATCGGGATACTGTTATTTGCGCTTTTAGAAATTTAATTATTTTAGCCGCATGAATTGTTTAATAGTAGATGATAATAAACTTGCGCGTACAGCGATGCGACAACTGGCAAGTCATGTTAGCCAATTACAAATCGTTGGAGAATGTGACAGTGCTATGGAAGCATATAATCTGATACAAAAAGAGAAAGTAGATCTACTGTTGTTAGACATTGAAATGCCTGGTATGACGGGTTTGGAACTTACCCGGAATTTAGGTAAGACAAAGCCGCTGATAATATTTACTACTGTTAAGAAAGAATATGCTGTAGAGGCCTTTGAACTGAATGTTGTTGATTACCTGATTAAGCCGGTACAGCCATCCAGGTTTATCCAGGCCATAGAAAAAGCGAAGGAGCTCAGTGACAGCAATCAGGGCACCTTACAAATTTCCGAATCAGAATTTTTGTTTATACGAGATAGCGGTATTTTAAAAAGGATCAGAACGGAAGAGATATTGTATCTGGAAGCTATGGGGGATTATGTAAAACTGATCACTCCCAATAAATTTCACGCTATCCATTCTACATTAAAGTCACTCGAAGAAAAACTCCCTTCTTCCAAGTTCATGCGTGTACATCGTTCCTATATTGTAGCATTAGACAAAATAGAATCGATAGAGGATGGTACCATCATCATGCAAAAGCATGTTATCCCTATTGCTGATGCCTACAGGGCCGCACTCAACAGCAAACTGAACTTATTATAGCTCAACGACACTTTCTCCTTTTTAAACGATAGCTACTGCCTGTTGGTCCAAATGTTCCAAAGCAGCTTTAAAAGTGCATGTACCTTTATATCGTCAAACAATTGATCACTTTTAAAAGCAAGAAAATATGAAAAAGTTTGGTTCAATCTTAGCAGCAGCAGCAGTATTGTTTATGAGTGCATCAGCCTTCGCTCAAACAGCTGCACCAAAAAAAGAAACTAAAAAAGCAGAAGTAAAAAAAGAAGTAGCGGCAAAAAAAGAAGAAACTAAAAAAGAAACAGCATCTACTGAAAAGGCTCCTGTAGCCCATAAAGCTCATGCTAAACATCATCATGCTGCAAAACCTGCTCCGGCTGCTCCTAAAGCATAAATTCTTTAACTACCGGATTTTCTGTATTTAGTTTCGATGAGTATTCTCGTTGAAACTATTTACATTTTCAGTAGTTATTATATTTACGGCCAGCAATAAATTTTTATATAGGCACATTTTGCTGGCCGTAAATTATTAAAATAAGGTATCTTGGTGAACGGCTTTCCTATATCAGCACTTTATATGTATTAAACTGTCATGCAGTCAAAAAGAATCAAATATTATCTCCTTGGCCTGTTCATATTCGGGATGATTCTATTTATATTACTGCAGTTTAACTCCACCAACAATATTCAAAAACTCATTAAAGGCAACGAACAATTACTTCAGGAGCTAAATGTTAAAAATGAGCTACAGAAGCTTCAAACCAACATGGCGAAAACTGACAGTAAAGTTCGTGGTGCTGTCATTTCCCAGGATACCATTCATATTACCGGTATAGAAGCTGAAGTCGCTATCATTAAATCTGACCTTAAGGAAATAAACAGGATCCTTAAAAACGATAGTACAGAAAAGCTACTCACACAACTGAACTACCTGGTTGAAGAGAAAAATACTTTCAACCTGATGGTATTGGATACCTTCTATAGTAATGGTAAAGAAGCTGCCGAAAAAATGATCAATAACCAGAAAGGGAAAAGATTAGGCGAAGCTATTACCAATATTATTCATCAACTGGACTCTACCCGCCAGTCGGCTGTCAACCACGCTACTCATATAGTAGACAGCAGCGGCCAGAAAGCACAAAGCTGGGGCACTGTTCTGGTTATTTTTGCCTGTCTGACCAGTTTGCTGGCCTTCCTGTATATTCTGAGCCGCATTCACAAACAGGAACAATTAATTGAGGCGCTGGATGAATCCCAGAGAAAAGAGAAAAAATTAGGAGCTGTTAAAGAACAATTTCTGGCCAATATGAGCCATGAAATCCGTACACCAATGAATGCCGTTTTAGGGTTTACCCATCTTTTAAAAACTCAACCTTTAAACGAACAATCGAAAGAATATGTAAGCGCTATTGAAACAGCCGGACAAAATTTGCTGGAGATCATAAATGATATTCTTGATCTTTCAAAAATTGAATCTGGTATGATGCGGATAGAGCCCATATCCTTCAGCATCCGAAGTGTATTACATGGAGTGAATACACTTTTTAAACCCAAGGCAGCAGAAAAACATCTGAATTTCTCTGTAACCGTAGATGAACTGGTACCTGATATCCTGTATGGCGACCCTATCAGGCTTACGCAGGTATTAGTAAACCTGACCAGTAATGCTATCAAGTTCACAGACCATGGGCATGTTGCTATTTTAGTAAAAAAGATTTGGTCGGAAGAATCAGCCATTCGACTATTATTTACAGTTAGTGATAGCGGAATTGGTATTGATCCGTCTAAGCAGCAAAGTATTTTTGATCGCTTTAATCAGCTCGAAGCAACTACTACACGGAAATTCGGAGGTACAGGATTAGGTCTGACTATCGTGAAGCAATTAGTAGAATTGCAAAATGGTTTTATTTCAATAGAAAGTAAAACTGGTGAAGGTGCTACTTTTAAAGTGGAACTTCCATTTACTTTAGGAGAAAGCTTAGCCGAAGACCCAAATACTTATCTGCTGGAGGGCGATTTATTACCTGCACATCAGGATGTAAAGATTTTGGTAGCAGAAGATAATAAAATGAACCAGAATTTATTAAAACACCTGCTGACCAACTGGCAACTGCAGTTCAAAATTGTTAATAATGGTAATGAGGTTCTACAGGCATTGGAAAAACAACACTACGATCTTGTTCTTTTAGATATTCAAATGCCGGAAATGGACGGCTACACAGTAATTCAGGTAATCCGGAATGACCTGAAATCTACAATTCCGGTAATTGCCATGACTGCCCATGCTATGACAGGCGAAAGAGAAAAGTGTCTGCAAATGGGGATGAGTGAATATTTAACCAAGCCAATTAATGAAGAGGAATTATATAAATTGATTCAACTTTATACCGGAAAACTTCCATCCAAAGAACATTCAACTCCTTATATTCAAACCGAGAATACTGCTACACAATTAATTAATATGCAGTATTTGCAGCAGCTTTCAAATGGAGATGAATCCTTCATCAAAACGATGTTGGAACAATTTATTTCCCAGCTACCGGAAGAGTTAACCCGTTTAAAACAGGCTATTCAGGATGAAGATCTTGCATCTATCAGAGCGATAGCTCATACTTTAAAAACTACAGTGGCATTTATTGGTTTGGAGTCACATCTATATCCATTTCTTGATCCATTGGAAAATTTACAGGAATCTCAATACTATCCCCAAATAGTTGTTGCCCAATTTAATACACTCAAGCAGCTTAGTATTCAGGCAGTTCAGGAAGCGATTCACTTATTACTCTGATATTATACAATATCGTAGTACCATTACCGTACTTTTTTCCCTGTTCAACGACAGTTAACCCCAATTCACCGAAACGTAATGTCACCAGGCTTTTGGCTGTCGTAATTTCAATCTACAAACAATTAATATTCTTATCTAATCATTTTAAAAAGACAATTATCATGAAAAAAAGCCTGATTGCCGCTGTAGTAGTAATGAGCATTTCTGCTGCTTCTTTTGCACAAGCTCCAGCTGCTAAACCTGCAAAAAAAGAACAAGCTAAAACTGAAGCAAAAGCTGAAGCAAAACCAGTTGCAAAAGCTGATGCTAAGCCTGCTAAAGCAGAAGCTAAACCAGCTGTTGATACTGCAAAGAAAGCAGCTAAGCCAGCTAAGAAAAAAGCTTAATCCAAAACCATACAACGTTTTGAGTCTATTTGGTCCCGTCAGGAATGACGGGATTTTTTTTTCTCGCAAAGGAGCATAAGAAGCAAAGAGGCATAAGGATCGAAGCGAATGTTTTTAAGGACTTCCGTTAGGTTTCAATTATAATAGAAACCAGTCATTAGTTCTTAATAACATTCGCTTCGATCCTTATGCCTCTTTGCTTCTTATGCTTCTCTGCGAGAAACAACGAGCAACGCGAGTTTATTGCAATGCGTCTAATTTCTTTTTAGTTTCTTCAACTTTAGCATTGTTATTTTTGATTGCATAGATTTTTTGCAAAGCATACAGGCAGCTTTCATAAGTTTGTTTGTCGCTTGCATCTAAGCTACCTTTACCAGCGAAACCAGCATCAGCTTTTTCGAAGTAAGGCAATGCCTGATTCATTAAACCTTCTACTTTAGATTGCAATTCTTTTGCCTTAGGAGAAGTTTGTTGTTTGCTATCCAGCGAGTTGAGTTCTTTATTAAAGATTACAGCACGGTTGAAGAACAGAGCACCTAATTGGAAGTTAGCAGTAGCATCGTTAGGGTTAATTGCAATAACCTTTTTGTATGCATTTTCTGCTTTGGTCATCAGCTCATCGTAATTAGCTGGTTTAGGAGCGTCATTACCTTTTTCGTCGCGAGGGTTAGCGATATTGTCTACACGGATAGCGTAGTCGAGTAACGCAGCTTCGTCGTTTGGATTATCGGCAATTTTCTTTTCCAGCATAGACAGCAATTCGTTTGTTTTACCAGTTTTGCTGTAGTATGCCAGTTCCATATCGTTGAAGCGCTTGTCTTTAGGGAAAGCAGCTTTTCCTTCTTCAATAGCTTTCAGCCAGTTGGCCTGATCGCCTTTTTCTTCGTACAGTTGGCCTAAGATAACATATAATGCTGGTTCGCCTTTGAATTGTAAGTCAGCAGCTTTTCTCAGGTAAGTGAGTGCATCATCTTTTTTACCGGCCTGGCTTGCAGCGTAGCCTAAGTAGAAAGTCATAGAGGTGTCGGTAGGGATAGTACCACCCAGGTTCTTACTGTTGTAGTAACTTGCTACTTCAAAAGCGTCTTTGAAGTTGATCACAGAAGAATCCCATTTTTGTTCGTTGAGGTTGCCATAACCAATGTTGGCAATAGTAGCATAAACGTTGAAAACAGGTCCGTTCAATTCGAGAACAGCTTCTTTCATTTTAGGATCAATCTCTAAGGCCTTTTTAAAAGAGGCGAATGCTTGTCTTGCCAGTGCACCATCTTTTTGTTTAGTGCCCATTGCTTCGAGGATTTTACCATTTACTAACCATGTTTTAGCTTCGTTTTTGGTTTTATCGTTTTGCAATGCGGCATCAATGTCTGCTTTTGCTTTTTCCAGGTCTTGCTTCTTCAGGTTCTCATCTGCACTAGCAACTTTTGCGCGTTGTGCCATTACTGAAGTTGCGGCCGTGCAAAAGAGAAGAGATACCAATAAATTTTTCATGCTTTTGATTTTTTTGCTGATTACAATAAGAGTATGGTGCTCTGATTAAGATAATACAATCAATAAGAGCGTTACCACTAAAGTTGACAGTACTTTTTTATTCAGAAAACTGGCAGCAACTGGAATATATTGCTGCCAGTAATAAATTAAAGTTATTCTGCTGCAGTATCGTCGCTGTTTGTTTCAGCGCTGCTATCAGTATCGGAAGATTGATCTGTATCTACAGTTCCTTCTTCGTCCTGGTTAACCTCTTCTTCTTCCTCCTGTTCGTCAAGACGTGCCACTGCTGCGATTTCGTCGTTATCATCCAATCTGATCAGTCTAACGCCCTGTGTAGCGCGGCCAGCTTCTCTGATATCGGCAACAGCCATGCGAATGGTAATACCTGATTTACAAGTGATCATCAGGTCCTGAGATTCTGTTACTTCCAGGATGCCTATTAAGTTACCAGTTTTTTCGGTAATATTTATAGTTTTTACACCTTTACCGCCTCTGTTGGTAATACGATATTCTTCGATATTGGTACGTTTACCGTATCCTTTTTCAGAAACTACGAGGATAGTTTTTTGATTGTCGTCTTTATTAACACAAACCATACCAACTACCTCATCGTTATCGCTATCTACTTCAATACCTCTTACACCGATAGCACCACGACCGGTATCGCGAACGGTAGATTCAGGGAATCTGATGGCTCTACCACTCTGGATGGCCATCATGATCTGGCTGTCGCCGGTAGTAAGTCTGGCTTCGAGTAATTGGTCACCTTCGTTAATAGTAATAGCATTTACACCATTTTGACGAGGGCGGGAGAATTCTTCCAGTAAGGTTTTCTTAATGATACCTTTTTTGGTACAGAGAACGATATAGTGGCTGTTGATAAAGTCTTTATCCTGAAGATCCTTAATATCGATGATTGCACGGATTTTATCATCGGAAGGTAATTGGATCATGTTTTGGA
The DNA here is from genome assembly GCF_003419895.1 of Chitinophaga silvatica. GTDB lineage: Bacteria > Bacteroidota > Bacteroidia > Chitinophagales > Chitinophagaceae > Chitinophaga > Chitinophaga silvatica. The sequence goes on from NZ_QPMM01000016.1 coordinate 60,131, forward strand.
TGGCACGACCTTTACCGCTCTTTTCACCATCCGGGATTTCATAGACCTTCAGCCAGTAGCAACGGCCTTTTTCGGTAAAGAAGATCATGGTATGGTGAGTAGAGGCTACAAACAGATGTTCGATATAATCTTCATCTCTTGTTCGGCCTCCGATGGCGCCGCGACCACCTCTTTTTTGCTGGCGGTAGTCGTAAGCAGAAGTACGTTTGATATAACCCAGGTGAGAGATAGTGATTACCACATCTTCTTCAGCGATGATATCTTCGATTCTCATTTCGCTGGCCAGGTATTGTATTTCTGTTTTACGTTCGTCGCCAAATTTCTTTTTAACTTCTTCCAGTTCTTCACGAATGATTTTCATACGAAGAGACTCGTCGCTCAATACATCTTTGAGGTAAGCAATGAGTTTCATGATCTCGTCGTATTCGGCGCGGATTTTATCACGTTCCATGCCGGTCAGACGTTGTAAACGAAGTTCGAGGATCGCTTTAGCCTGGATTTCAGACAATCCGAATTCGCTCATCAAACCTTCTTTTGCCACTTCAGGAGTAGCAGCAGCACGGATGAGAGCAATCACCTGGTCGAGATGATCGAGTGCGATCAGATAACCGGCGAGGATATGTGCTTTTTCTTCGGCTTTGCGTAATTCGTAGTTAGTTCTTCTAACTACAACTTCGTGACGGAAGTCGATGAACTCGGAGATCATATCTTTCAGGTTCAGAATACGTGGGCGTCCTTTAACCAGGGCCACGTTATTGATACCGTAAGAAGTCTGGAGTTCAGAGTATTTAAATAATTGGTTGATGATTACACTGGAGATAGCTTCTTTTTTGAGATCTATCACCAGGCGCATACCTTCTCTGTCGCTTTCATCGCGAACATCGGAGATACCTTCGATGATTTTATCACCAACTAACTGAGCTATTTTCTGGTGGAGAACAGCTTTGTTGATCTGATAAGGCAGTTCATAAATAATAAGTCTTTCACGACCATTCTTGGCAGTTTCAGAAGTATATTTACCTCTTACCACTACTCTGCCTCTACCAGTTTCAAAACCTTGTTTTACTCCTTCAAAACCGTAAATAATACCACCGGTTGGGAAGTCCGGAGCCTTTACATGTTTGATGAGATCTTCGATAGTGATCTCTTTGTTTTCGATGTAAGCAATAGCACCATCAACTACTTCACTGAGATTGTGAGGCATGATGTTGGTGGCCATACCTACTGCGATACCAGAAGCACCATTAACAAGAAGATTCGGAATGCGTGTAGGCAAAACCGTTGGTTCTTCCAAAGTATCGTCGAAGTTGTTGGTAAAATCAACGGTTTCTTTGTCAATGTCTTCCAACATTGCTTCTGCAATTTTCTGCAGACGAATTTCGGTATAACGCATTGCTGCCGGCATATCGCCATCTACCGAACCAAAGTTACCCTGACCGTCTACCATGGGATAACGCATGCTCCAGGGCTGCGCCAAACGTACAATGGTGTCATAAATAGAAGCATCACCATGCGGGTGATATTTACCCATTACCTCACCAACCACACGGGCAGATTTCTTGTAGGGTTTGTTGCTGTGATTGCCCAGTTCATTCATTCCGAATAAAACACGGCGGTGCACAGGTTTCAAACCATCTCTAACATCTGGCAATGCACGGCCTACAATTACCGACATAGAGTAGTCGATATACGCCGTTTTCATTTGCTCCTCAATGTTGATCTGGACAATTCTCCCTTCCTGATGATTTTCCGTATGCTCTGTCATTTTGTGTATTGATTTACAGTTTTTTCTGCTCAAAACAGATAAAGGCAAATATAGCCAATTCAGCCCTTATTTTGAGCTAAAAAACGTTAAATGTGAATAAAAAGACCATAGGAATAAACCTTTATATGGCAAGATCGATATATGATACTTTTAAAACATGAAATACAACTATTTATGAATTTATTTTGTTATCTCTAAAATGCTAAGTGATTTCAATTAAAACTCTATATATTAACACGATATAATATATTTAAATAAGAATATTGGCAAAGTATTTGTACTTAAATAACTGATAATCAACAGATCGAATCAACGGAAAACATATATATAATAACTTAAAATCCGAATACTGATAGAATTCGAACATTAATTACAAAAAAGCTGTTATTCCCCTGATTCTTAATCACTTTTCTAAAAAACTATGAAGAACATACTGTTGTTTGGCGCCGGAAAATCGGCCACAAGCCTTATCGACTATTTGTTAACAAATGCACCCCGACAAAAATGGCATGTAACCGTGGCAGATCATGATCTTGCCCTGGTTAAATCCAAAATCGGAAAGTCTTATTATGCAACCGCTACGAGCTTCGATATTAAAGAACAAGATGCCAGACAACAACTGATTCAGGAAACCGATTTAGTTATTTCACTACTTCCTCCACCCCTCCACATTTTTGTAGCAAAGGACTGCCTTCAGTTCAAAAAGAACTTACTCACCGCTTCCTACATAGATCCGGCAGTAAAAGCCTTACAGAAAGAAATTGAAGATGCAGGCATATTGTTCCTCTACGAAATGGGGCTCGACCCGGGAATAGATCATATGTCGGCCATGAAGCTGATTCACTCCATTGAAAAGAAAGGAGGACAGATATTTTCCTTCAAATCTTACTGCGGTGGATTAATATCTCCTGAGAACAACGATAATCCTTGGCAATATAAAGTTACCTGGAATGCCCGCAACATTGTACTCGCTGGCAATTCAGGAGCTATTTTTAAGGAAAAAGGTAAAGTGAAAGAAGTAGCTTATGATCAACTGTTTGATCATAACAAAACCATTCAAATTCCTGGATTAGGTAAGTTGGCTTACTATCCCAACAGGGATTCGATGGGATATATGGAATCCTATAACCTGCACGACTTATCGACCTTCATGCGGGCAACACTCAGATTTCCAGACTTTTGTGAAGGCTGGAATGCATTGATAAAACTTGGCTTGACAGACGACAGCAAAAAAATCGATACAACCCAATTAACCTACAACAATTGGGCTGGTCAGCACGTTGATACTCATGAAAGCTCCCCCGAAGAAAATATGGCGCAGTATCTTGGCGTTAGCAGCAAATCTAAAGTTATCCGACAACTAAAATATCTGGGATTATTCAATACAGAAATCATAAATTTAGGTGAGCAAACAAATGCAGGCATCTTACAGAATCTGGTGGAACAAAAGTTAAAAATGGAACCCACCGATAAGGACATGGTAGTGATGATGCATGAACTTGAATTCGAGCGGCGGAATATGGCTACCAGAATGCACAGTTATATGATTTGTTTGGGTGATGATAATGTGCATACGGCAATGGCTAAAACAGTTGGACTTCCACTGGGCATTATGGCCAAATTATTACTTCAGGAAAAAATTACGCTTAAAGGACTACATATACCGATTCTTCCAGAAATCTATAATCCGGTTCTGAAAGAATTAGAAGAATACGATATCAGGTTTGAAGAAAGCTTCGAGTAAGATATTCTTTCCTATGGTGGACTCTATCGGTAGAAGGATTTGTGATACCTCCCCTTTACGGGGAGGTTTTTTATTTACAGCAAAATATTCAATAGTTCCGCAACACCTTCTGTTGCCGGCTTTTCGATACGATGAATATTCGAATTACCGATGTAAGGAATCTTTCTGTCTATTACATAAACCGGAACTACTTCGGTTACATAATTCAGCAAACTGGCTGCAGGATATACCTGTAAGGATGTACCCACCACCACAAATATATCTGCCTGTAAAACATGCTTAAGGGCCAGTTCAATCATAGGAACAGCCTCACCGAACCAAACAATATGTGGCCTTAACTGGCCACCATCATCTGCCAGATCTCCCATCTTGATATCCTCATACGTTTCATAGATCAATTCTTCATTTGTAACACTACGCATTTTAAAAATTTCTCCATGTAAGTGTATGACAGCTGATGAGCCTCCTCTTTCATGCAGGTCGTCGATATTCTGCGTGATGATCTGCACATCGTACTTTTCTTCCAGTTTTGCCAGGCCAGTATGTGCAGCATTAGGCTGGGCAGCCTTAACGTCGCGGCGGCGGGAATTGTAAAAGTCCTGCACCAGTTGAGGGTTCTTTTCCCAACCTTTAGGGCTGGCAACTTCATACACATCGTACCCTTCCCAAAGACCATCTGAATCTCTGAATGTCCGGAGCCCACTTTCTGCGCTGATGCCTGCTCCGGTAAGCACCACTAATTTTGGTTTCATGAAATTTCGTTTATAGGTTAACGTTAATTAGTACCGATGGTAGCTTTTTTAGCTTTTCTCTTTATTCTCCATCTTCTCACAAAAATATAAAGAAAACCAATAACTATTATATACGGCCATCCACTGGTTAACCATAAAATAAACTCTACCAGGCTATTCCATCCATCCTTAACAGCATCCCATAATTTGCTGATAAAGCCAGGTTGTACCTGATTATTTTTGAAAGTCTGAGTATAAATAACCCTTAAGCTGCTAAAACTTACCTCCTGGTCGATTTGCTTTAACCGGCTTTGCATCGATTCTATACCTCCCCTGACTTCACTTAGCTTCTCTTCTATTTCTATCATTTCATTAACCTTGCCTGCCTTTTTCAACAGCTCGAGATACCGACTTTCCAAAGCTTGTTGGGCATGCATCCTCGCTTCAGTATCTATGTATTCGGATGTTACATCATTCGAATTAATAGTCTTTTCTTCAACGGTTAATGCAATAGCACTCAGGGCATCCAGGCTTTTTTCCAAATTATCGGAAGGCACTTTAAAGGTGACCTCATTTCTCCACTGATACGATTCCCTATTCTCCTTTTCATCACTGGTATATCCTCCAAATTTTTTGATACTATCCAGCACCTGATGCTTGCATTTCTCATATTGATCTGTAGTAAAATGCAGTGTTGCTCTCCTGATCAGTTTAGCAGGAGCTTTGGCTTGTTTGTAAGTTTCATGTTCTGCATCCAAAGGCAAATGAATTTCTTCCATCTTTATTGCATGATTAGCTGCAATTGCAGATGTATGGGAGGAAGAATGCTGACATGCCGTTAAAGTCAGTATTCCAACGATTAAGTAAATTTTTGCGTTCATAGAGTAGGCTTTAGGGTTAGATTCCTGAAATCTTTGAATTCCATAAAGGGGTTGAAAATTTATTAAATAGATTTGAAGAGTTGTTTATATAGTGGTTATATGGGGGAATTGAAGAAATTTTATATTGAATTGATTTCTATTCTCTATAGGATCTAAAATGGTGAATAAACATCCTTGACCGTAGATTGGGCGGGGGCAAGCCCCGCCCCTACAGGGTTTCATCGAAATAATTTTTTTTCTGGTAATTAAATTTCATATTAAAATCAATTCTGGAAAGAAATAATTCTACAATATCGAGCCTGTAATCCGATGAAACCCTGTAGGGGCTGGGCTTGCCACAGCCCTATCTATGGTTAAGGAAAGTTGTCAACCATTTTTGATCCAATACTGAATAGAAATCAATTCAATATAAAATTTCTTCAAATCCCCTAACATAATATCCTGGCACCGGAAACGAATATCTACCAGACTAAAAAAGAGGCAGTCTCTACAAAATAGAAACTGCCTCTTTTTACTCTTATATTCAGTGATTTATTTCATACCGCCCATTTCCATGATCACATCAAACTCTTCGGGAGTGACATTGCAAACAGAGAGTCGGCCTTGTCGGATCAGGGATAGATTAGCCAATTTTTTCTCAGCTTTCATTTGCGTCAGGGTAACTGGTTTTTTAAAGGCTTTGAGTGGCTTCAGATCTACCACTACCCAGTTTGGATCGGGAGTTGTGGGGTCTTGATAACTTTCTTTGGCAACAGTAGCCAGTCCAACGATTTCCAGGCCTTCGTTGCTATGATAAAACAATACCTGATCGTTTTTTTTCATTGCTCTGAGGTTGTTACGTGCCTGATAGTTGCGCACTCCATCCCAGAAGGTAACTTTATCTTTCACAAACTGATCCCAGGAATATTTGAAGGGTTCAGATTTCACCAACCAATAATTCATATTAATCCAATTAAGTTGATCAATTAATAATGTGCTTACCAGCCGCTGGCCAATACGTCAGCGATATGCATTACCTTAATGTTGTTGCCATGTTTGCGGATATAACCATCCAGGTGCATGAGGCAAGACAGGTCGGTAGATATGAGGTATTCGGCACCACTATTAACAGCATTATGAACTTTCTGTTCACCCATATTAACGGAAATTGGTTCGAACTTTACGGCGAAAGTACCGCCAAAACCGCAACAGACTTCACAATCGTTCATTTCTCTCAACTCTAGTCCTTTAACTTTTTCCAGGAGTTTGCGAGGTCCTTGTTTAATTCCACATTCTCTTAAAGCGCCGCAGGCATCATGGTAGGTACCAACGCCATTGAGGGTTGCGCCCAAGTCGGTTACGTGTAAAACATCGGTAAGAAACTCTGTGAATTCGAAGAGGTTCTTTTTCAGGAGTTTCACGTCGTTATGTACAGCAGAATTATCGAAAAGTTTGCCGTAGTAGTTTCTTACAAATCCGGTGCAGGAGCCACTTGGTGCAACGATATAATCGAAAGTCTTAAAATCCTTTATAAATTTTGTGGCAACAGTGCGGCATTCGTCCTGGTATCCGGCGTTATAAGCGGGTTGTCCGCAACAGGTTTGTTCTGTATTGTACATCACATTGCATCCCAGTTTCTCGAGTACTTTCACCATGTTGAAGGCAGTTTCCGGAAACAGTTGATCTACAAAGCATGGTATAAATAGCTGTACATTCATCTTAGTTCTTTTTTGGCTGCATTATTTTCTAGCCAGCTGACGTTGCAAAGCAATCATCTTCAGGGCTGTAATTGCGGCTTCCTCACCTTTGTGACCATGAGCACCACCCAGTCGGTCTAACGCTTGTTGTTCGTTATCCACTGTCAGAATTCCAAATATAACAGGAACGGGTAATTGAAGGTTCAATTGAAGTATACCTTCGGTGACAGCTTTACATACATAGTCGAAATGTGGAGTTTCTCCGCGAATTACGCAACCAAAAGCAATAATAGCGCCAGGTTGATTTCCTGTGCCCACGGTAGCTTCCCAATATTGTTTACATGCGTAAGGTAATTCGAAAGCGCCGGGAACTATTATTTTATCGGCTCTTGAAACATTGTATTGGGTGAGTGCTCTTTCGGAACCTGCTACCAGTTCATTTACGATGGAATCATTCCATTCGGTATACACCATAACAACACTGGCATCCTCTAAATTGAGAATGCCAGCGTCGTTAAGTAAGCTTTTATTATGATCGGACATAAAAACCAATTTAGTAGATGCATAGGAGCCAGGCTCCTTTCATTCTATTAATTTCTTACTTCTCCCAGTCTTGCCAGGTATTTATCCATTTCCAAACCTTCTTTAGATTTAGGAAATTTATCTTTAATTTCTTTGTAGATAGCGATAGCTTCCTGTCCTTTACCTGCTTTTTCCAGAGCCATACCAGCGCGGAACAGGTAGATAGGAGCAGTTAATTCGTTATCGTTATAGTGACCAGCTTTTTTGTAGGAATCAATACCTTCAGCGGTTTTGCCCAGTTCCATGTAAGCATCACCGATTAAGCCGTATGCAGTAGGCTGAAGCATTAAATCGTCTGAACTGAAAGATTTCAGCATTTCGATACCTTTCTGGTAATCTCCCAGGTGCATATAGCATACTCCTGCGCTGTATTTAGCAATGTTACCTGCTTTAGTGCCACCGTATTTATTAATAACCTGCAAAAAGCCATAATTATTACCATCACCGTTCAGAGCCAGTTTAAATGAATCTACAGCAAAGTAGTTTTGAGCATGGAAGATCATTTCCTGAGCTTTAGTTTCATTTGGTTGTTTAATTAAACGGTTATAGCCGAAGAAACCACCAACTACTACCACCGCAGCTACTAATCCGATAGTAATATTCTTTTTGTGTAGTTGGAAGAAATCCTCTACGCGATGCATGGAAGTTTCCAGATCAAAATTTTTTGCAGGTTGAGGTGTTGTGGCTTTATCTTTTGTTGCTGCCATTTTAAGGTGTAATTATGATTTGCTTGGTTATTTAATAGGTATTAATCGCTCACTTCCTAGTTAACACTTAGCCTTTAATAAAGGCAAACTTTAAAATTGTCTTTATTAAAGGCTAAAAAAGCTAACAATTAATTGCTTTAGTCTACGATGAAAGGATAATCTTCCTGAACATAAACATCTTTCAGGAGTTCATTATCATCTGGCCAAGGAGACTCTTCCGCAAAAGTTACGCATTCTTCGACCTCTTGTTTAACTCGTTCGTTGATTGCTTCAATTTCTGCTTCAGTAGCCCATTTATTTTTTTGGATCACTTTCAATACTTCATTGATAGGATCTTTTTCCTTGTATTCTTCTAACTCTTCTTTAGTACGGTATTTAGCCGGATCGCTCATAGAGTGACCACGGTAGCGGTACGTTTTGATTTCGAGGAGAGTTGGACCACCATTTTCGCGTGCGCGTTTTACGGCTCTTTCCACTCCTTCGTGTACGGTTTCACAGCTCATACCATCGATAGAATCGGCAGGCATTTCATAGGCATCTGCGAGTTTGTAAATATCCAGTACATTGGAAGTACGTTCTACTGAAGTACCCATTGCGTACATGTTATTTTCGCAAATGAAGATTACCGGCAGTTTCCAGGTCATTGCCATGTTAAAGGTTTCATGCAGGATACCCTGACGGGCAGCTCCATCACCGAAGAAACAAAGCACAACATTGTCTGTTCCCAGGTATTGTTCTGCAAATGCCAAACCGGCACCTGTACCAATCTGAGCTCCTACAATGCCATGACCGCCATAAAATCCGTGTTCTTTTGAGAAAAAGTGCATACTGCCTCCCTTTCCTTTCGAACAACCGGTTGCTTTTCCATACATTTCTGCCATACAAGCCTTAGCGGAAATTCCTTTTGCAATTGCCAAAGCGTGATCGCGGTATGCAGTAATGAATTTATCCGCAGGTTTTGTTGCTGTCATAGCACCAGCCGCAATTGCTTCCTGTCCTATATATAAGTGACAAAAACCACGGATTTTTTGCATACCATACAATTGGCCTGTCTTTTCTTCAAAGCGGCGCAGCAAAAGCATCAATTCATACCAGTACAGATATGTCTCTTTGGTGAATTTCGTCTTCACGTCTGTTTTAGTTTGCACTCTTTCTAAATTTGTTCGCAAATATAACAGGAAAATCGTAAAATGTAAATATCAATTCTTATTCCCATTAAATTATACAAAATCATCAATTTCAGAGAGTTTTGTATTTAATTGCAGGAAAATCCCGGGCAACTTCGATGTAGCACGGATTTTTGTTACTTATAAAGTGCATTATTTTCGCATATTTTTTATTACGCATAATTTTTTTCTTTGCTTTATATAAATAACATATCGCTCGTTCAGTTCAAAAATTACCAACAATCCTCCTTCGACTTCAAAAGCCGCATTATTGGCATTACTGGCCCTAATGGAACCGGTAAAACCAATCTGCTGGATGCTATATACTATTTATGCTTCACCAGAAGCTATTTCAGCTCAAACGAACAACAAAATACCCAATATACGACCAATGGTTTCCGCTTAACCGGAACTTTCCAGAAAAACGGGCAAACCGAAAAAGTAATCTGCGTGGTAAAAGACGGGAAAAAGGAAATCAGCCTGAATGATGAAAAATATGACAGATTTTCCAGACATCTGGGCCAATTTCCCGCTGTGATAATCGCCCCGGACGATGCAGAAATCATTCTTGGAGGTAGTGAGGACAGACGCAAATGGCTCGATAGCCTCCTGTCTCAGCTCTATCCCGAATACCTAGATCATCTGATCGTTTACCAGAAAATTCTGCTACAAAGAAATACATTGCTTAAAAATATGGCTGATACCGCCAACCCGGATCAGCTCCTTGATATTTTTGACCTGCAACTGGTCATGCACGGACAACCCGTTCATGAAACCCGCAGGCACTTCCTGCAATCGTTTATCCCTAAAGTACAGGAGCTATACGATTATATAGCGGGTACCCATGAAACAGTAAGCATTCAATATGCCAGTACACTTACAGAGGAACCTTTCGCTACCCAGTTAACTGCAGCCAGATATAAAGATATGCAGGTACAAAGAACCACTACAGGTATACACCGGGATGATATGCTATTCCTTTTAAACGGATACCCGATGAAATCCAGTGCTTCTCAGGGCCAGCGGAAAAGTTTTCTGTTTGCATTAAAACTGGCTCAATTTGAGGTACTTAAACAGTTAAAACAAATGCCTCCTCTCCTTTTGCTGGATGATATTTTTGAAAAATTAGATCAGGCAAGAATCAGCAGGTTAATAAACCTGGTAGCCGGAAAAGAATATGGACAAGTCTTTATTACCGATACACATGCGGAAAGACTTCAGACCGCCTTTAGCAATACAGCAGCCGACTTGCAACTGATTGCCATAGCCTGAAAATTTATTACGAATAACGTCTGTCAAACGTCATTCGTAATAAATTTTCCATAGCTTCGCATAAAATCAATTTATCGTCTACCCATGCGCCACGGAACTACCAGTATTGGAGATGCCCTCAGGGAATTTGTGAACAAGAGCCGGTTGAAACCCCGTCTTACCGAAGTGCGTATTCAGGAAAACTGGGAGCAAATGATGGGCAAAACAATAGCCCGTTATACCCAAAGCGTACAACTTATCGACAATAAATTAATTGTTACTACAACGGTAGCCCCTTTAAAGCAGGAATTGAATTATTCGAAAGAGAAGATCATCAAACTGGTAAATGAAATGCTGGGAGAATCCATAGTTAGGGAAGTGATGATCAAGTGATGTTTATTAATTGTTTGAAGCAAACTGCTTCACCAGTTTATTTACGTCTGAGATTTTTAGTGTAGTCTCCAGATTTACTATTACAAAATCATTCTGATCCTGCACCAACATCACCACATTACCCAATTCATCATCATTATTGCTTTTATTTAGTACCTGCACCAGGTTTTCTTTATCTCTTACTTCCATCAACATATCAAAATGATCGTTGCGGCGTAAAGTGTTTTTCAGGTCCGTAATATCCTGTGGATCTATCAAACTGCCTTTGGAATTGGAAATAGTATAGATCTTTACTTTTCTAACATTATCCAGTGTATTCTTTACCGTAGTTGCATCGTCACTATCATCAAATGTCAGGCAAAAGCTAAGCAGTTTGAGTTTTAATCCTCCCATACTGAAAGTCTGAGTCTCAGCATTGTTTTTATACTTTTCTTTGAATGCCTTTATAGATTTGGTTTGGGCTTGTGTTGTTGCTACACCTAGTAAACAACCTAAAGCAATAATGTATTTTTTCATAAGGTTATTTTTTTCTGACATTTTTCAATTTGTCCATTCCCTGAATATTCACAGCTCCTGCAATCTGAGAAATTTCATTCAGATCAATTTCCCCTACGAGGCTCATTACCATAAATTCATCTGTACCGTTTACCAGCATAATAAGCTCATTAATATTCCCTCTGCTGTTTTCCTTTACCATGAATTTCAGGTCGCTGGTTTTATCTCTGACCGTCATCAACTCCTCATAATCACTTCCCAGGAAAGCGCTTGCTTCTTTATATAAGCGCGGTCCGTCTTTCGTATTTTCTCTGGCAAGGATTCTAAGACCTTTCAGTTTTTTGATCACAGTCATCAGGTTTTTAGAATCCGGATCGCTGGCATCTAGTTTGGCAAACATTCCAAACATCTTTGGTGTAATGGTTACCACTGTAAAATTGCGGTCGTTTTCATACTTCTGAAAAAATCGCTCTGCTACACTCGCCTGCTGTTGCGCATGGAGGTGGAAGCTGGCAAAGACCGCCATTAGTAAAAAAAGAAATCGTTTCATCTTTCGTTATATTTATCAGTGTTTTAGAATGACCTATGTTAATTTTTTCCTTCTATCATTTCTGTTGCCTCATTGAAATAAGAGATCTTTTGCATTTGATTAGTTCCCTTATTCAGGTTTTTAGCCAGAAGTTTTAATGCCTTCTTAGTTTCTTCCAAAGCATTTTTAGGATTATCCAGATCTGACTGATATGCGAAATCACCAGTTGCCTGTCTTTCTCCCCTATGTTGGAAAGTATAACCAATACCGACGGCCATCAGGAGTATGGCGGCATACTTCATCCAATGTCTGAATGGCGAGAGCTTAACCACCTTAGCTGCCGGAGCTTTAGTTTCTTCTTCAGGCCAGGACAATTGTTTCTCTGATTCGATATGGAGATATTGAAAAAGAGGAGCAGCTTCCAGTAACTCAGGAGGAAGATTGGCATGCGAACTGCTGAAGAACTCACGTAGTGTGGCTTCTTCCTCCAGGGAGGTTTCTCCTTCCCAATACTTTTCCAGTAGTTCGCTGATTACTTTATATTCCATATACCTGAAGATTTTGAAGTTTCTCCCGAACGGCTTTTCTCGCCCGGTGTAAATTCACTTTCACGTCGTTCATCTCTAAATCGAGTATTTCTGCTATTTCCTGATAAGAATGTCCGTCAATGTCTCTTAACTGCAAAATGGTTTTATATTTTTCGGGTAAAGCATTAATTGTTGCATGCACTTTACTCATAACATCATTTTGCTCACTAACGGTATAAGGATTGCTCTGATGACTGGCAGCAACTTCTCCGGCATGGTCAAGATCGTCGTGGCGCCTGTACTTTCTTGACTTCAGCTTATCCAGGGCCAGGTTGCGGGTAATCCGCATACACCAGGCCTCCGTATTTTGCAGTTCTGCCATCTTTTCCTGCATATCCCACACTTTCATCAACGCATCCTGAGTAATATCCTGGGCATCTTCCTCATTGCCAAGCAGGCGGTAAGCAAAGCGATAAAGCTTTTGCCTGACAGGTACTACTTGGGAAAGGAATCGTTCTAATGACATTTCAGAATAGTGCGTTTGATAAGAAGACGACTATAAAATGGAGATGTTACAAAAAATAATAAAAAAAATTTTTTGAGCTACTCCAGCTTAATGCGAGGGTCTATCCAGGTATATAACAAATCAGCCAGGATATTGACTATTACGAAAATACCGGCGGTAAAAAGAATGGCGCCCATTACAACCGGGAAATCGAATTTATCGAGGGCATCTACGGTAATTTTACCTATTCCCTTCCATCCGAAAATATATTCTACGAAGAAAGCACCTGCCAATAGTTCTGCAAACCAACCGGTTATAGCAGTAATAACAGGGTTTAAAGCATTTGGAAGCGCATGGTGCCAGATGACACGGGAGGGTGACAACCCTTTTGCGTAGGCCGTACGAATAAAATCCTGGTGCAATACATCCAGCATAGCGCTGCGGGTTAACTGTACAATTATAGCAAGTGGACGAATACCAAGTGTTATTGCAGGAAGTATAAGATTACTGAGATTCAATACCTTTCCTTTGAAAGGATCTACATCGAAGAGGCTTCCGGTCATATGCAAACCTGTATAGTCGCTAAGTACGAAGCCAAAAAGGTAGGCCAGCACTATTCCGGCAAAAAATGAAGGAGCAGAAATACCAGCCACACTGGCTAAAACGGCGCCAGTATCCATCCAGGTATTCTGTTTCACGGCAGATATTACTCCTAACCCAATTCCCAGGATCGTTGCCAGCAGCATTGCTGCAGTAGCAAGGATCAGTGTTCCGGGCAAAGCTTCAAAGAGCATATCCCACACAGGCTTTTTACTCTGGTAGGATCTACGGAGATTAGGTGTTTTTAATGCTATGGTTTTATCATTCCCGATGGAAAACAGACTAATAGCCTGTAAACCTTCCCGTTTCGCGGAACTATCTACAACCCCAATGGGCGACAGATCATTTATATAATATAAGAACTGCACCCCGGCCGGCTGGTCGAGATGCAGTTCTTTTCTAACATTTTCAAGTGATGTGACATCTGCCCTCTGGCCTAAAGTAAGGCGGGCGGGATCTCCAGGCAATACATTGAACAATATAAAGACCAGTACCACTACTCCTAGAAGAACCAGTGCCCCGTAACCTATTTTTCTGAGCAGAAATTGAAACATTACTTATGGAATATCATGATAGGACCATTTGCCTTTAATAACACCATGGTCCAGTAAAATTAAAGTAGGATTGCTTCTACCTGCCGTTTTAATAGCCACACCATCCATCTGTACAAATGGGAATTCGAGGCCATGCTGCTGTTTAAAAGCGTTGATTTCTTCTTTGGTAGAGGCACTTACCCCGTAGATGAAAACCTTCTCACCTTTCCATTGCTGTTGTATAGCTTTTATCTTATCGTCCCATCCCGAACCGGCTTTCGATACGTTTTGAACGAGGAACAGGTAAACTGGCTCTGTAGCAGAAAGAATGGCCTGGGTTTGATTCACACCATCAGCATCTGTAAGGATAAAGTCTTTGATTGCAGGTTCAGCATTTCCTTTCTGTATGAGTTTATCTTTACGGTCTACAAATTTCCAGGTACTATCTTCCCAAGGGTAATTGCTTTCAGAGAATTCTTTCTTCTGTCCATCCTTTTCATAAACGAATACCATTTCATATACATCAGGTTTTGCACCAGGAGGCAGTTTCATCTTTTCCGGAATACTATTTCCTACTTTATATGGCAGGCAATCGATAAATGGTAAATGTTTAAGTACATACCATTGAATGCCAAAAGACAAAATAGTTGCCAGGAGCACTACTATTCCGGTACCTTTAAATAAAGGATTGATAGATTTTCTATAGAAGAATATTACAAGGATCATTACCAGCAACGCCACATCTTTCCAGAAGGTTTCAACGGCAGTTAGCTTAATACAATCTCCAAAACATCCACATTCGCGGATAGTTCCACTGAATAATGCGAATGCAGTCAGGAAAGTAAAGAAGATGATCAACAATAGTAAGAGAAAAGAAAAGATGCGCATTCTGTATCCTATCAATACAGCTACCCCGGCAACAATTTCAAATACATTCATACATACAGAGAATGCAAGAGAATATGGAGAGAGAAAAGTAAGGTGCAGCACCTCAAAGAACTCTTCCATCTTGTAGCTTAAGCCAAGCGGATCATTTGCCTTGATAAGGCCGGAGAAAATAAATAAAACTCCAACGATTATACGAAGCAGGTTAAGGATAATTCTCATAAAATAGTTTAATGGTTAAATGTAAACATGAAGATACTTACAAAGCGCCTTTACAACTCATTAGATTTTGATGAGCGCGAAGATGGCGTAGTTGATAATATCAACATAATTAGCATCAATTCCTTCTGAGATCAACGTTTTGCCTTCATTACGAAGGATTTGTTTTATTCTCAGCAACTTGGTAAGAATCAGATCAGTAAAGGATTCCTGGCTCATGTCTCTCCACGCTTCTCCATAGTCATGGTTCTTCGCTTCCATTACCGATTGAACAAATGCTATTTTCTCATTATATAGCTTTTCAACGGTATCAACAGGTAAATCGGCATATGGATTCCCTGTTTGTTCGAGTTGAATGAGTCCTATAATACCGTAGTTTACAATACCTTTGAATTCTCCTTCGATATTGTCGGCTACTTTCTGGGTACCCAGTTCCTGAATATTTCTTATTCTCTGAGCTTTGATAAAGATCTGATCTACCACTGAAATGGGGCGTAATACGCGCCAGGAAGTACCATAATCTTTAGTTTTTTTGAGAAAAATCTCTTTACATGAATCAACTGCGGCTTGGTATTGTTCTAATGTATTCATAGTTTTTTTGAAGAATGAAGGCTTATAAATCAATCATTCCTAATTCTTTATTCTTAGATTTGCTGGCAAAATAAAGAATTTCGGTTAAACGCCCGGAACTATATGAAAAATCAGCAGCAAAAGGCTGCATTCCCTGACGCTTCAAAATATTTGCATGACATCAAACCATATCCCCTCTTCACCATTAACAATCAATTGTAAAGGGCAATTGTTATCCCTGGCCACACCTGTAGTCATGGGAATCATAAACATTACTGATGACTCATTTTACGAAAGTGCCGGAACGCATGAAATACATAAAGTAATAGAAAAAGCGGTACAACATCTGGCTGCCGGAGCAGGAATTTTGGATTTAGGGGCTCAAAGTACCAGGCCAGGAGCAGAAATGATTGGGCCAGAAGAAGAATTACGGAGATTATTGCCAGCGATACACGGAATCTTAAATCGTTTTCCCAAAGCAATCATCTCAGTTGATACCTGGTATGCAGAAGTTGCAAAAAAAACTGTGATGGCGGGAGCGGCTGTTATCAATGATGTAAGTGCAGGTGATATGGATCCGGAGATGATAGGAATTGTTGGAAAGCTCCAGGTTCCTTATATTGCTATGCATATGCAGGGGAAACCTGCTACAATGCAGGAAAAGCCTCAGTATAATAATGTAGTCACGGAAGTGCTTGATTATTTAAAACAAAAGCTGGCGGTTTGCAGGGCAGCAGGAATTAAGGACTTCATCGCAGATCCGGGTTTTGGATTTGGAAAGACATTAGCCCATAACTATACCTTAATGAACCATCTACATCTCTTCAATGAAGTATTAGGCGTACCGGTGTTAACAGGGATTTCGAGGAAATCAATGATTTATAAGTTATTGGAAACAGGCCCGAATGATTCTCTGAATGGAACAACCGTATTAAACACTATTGCCTTGCAAAAAGGTACTCAAATTTTAAGGGTACATGATGTAAAAGAAGCCGTAGAAGCAGTAAAAATAACAGAGATTATGAATGGATCTAATTAAAACAGCTATTTTAAACAGTATGAAGGAAGTTATAAATTTTTATGGAGTGGAATTCCGGTGGCTGGATGTAATTGATTTGCTAATTGTGGTTTTGTTGATTATCCAGTTATACAGGTTATTAAAAGGTAGTTTAGCCTTCAATATTTTCGTGGGGTTGTTGATGGTCTACGCAGCTTACTTTCTGGTAAGATTTTTACAGATGCCTATCTTGACCAACATCCTGCAAAACTTTATCAATGTAGGAATCATTGCCATTATAATCATTTTTCAACCAGAGATTCGTAAGTTTTTGCTGGTTCTTGGTAAAAAGACACCCCTGAGTAAGGATAGCTTTTTCACCAAGTTGTTCTTACCTGATAAATTTAAAAGTTACAAAGAGGAAGAGAATATTATTAATGAGATTATTGTAGCTATTAGCCGGATGCAGAGTACTTATACGGGAGCGCTGATAATATTGGCCACCACCTATAGGGTAAAGTTCGACTCCGCGGCCAGTATTCCAATAGATGGTAACGTGAGTGCCAAGTTATTGGAAAGTATTTTTGAAAAGCATAGTCCACTTCATGATGGTGCAGTAATTATCGTAGGTAATAAGATTCTGGCGGCCAAGGTGATTCTGCCGGTATCAGAGAACCCGAATTTACCTACGAGGGTTGGGTTGCGTCACCGGTCGGCAGTAGGGATTACCGAGCATAGTGATAATCTGGCTATCATTGTTTCAGAGGAAAGAGGAACAGTCTCTTATGCGATGGATGGAGTACTGACGCAGGATGTATCACTGGAAGACCTGAAGGTGAAATTATATGAGATTTTGATAGATGGATATTCCTGATAATATGGGGAGCTGGTATAAATGGGGTAATGAAAATTTCCGGTCCATACCAAAAGCACCCAATAATGGCAATAATTACCGGACCATTAAAGCACCCCAAAAATAATGATGGAGATATTTTCCTTACAGTATCCACTAAAAAAAGAAGGATTTGAGATTGAGCCATTTACACTGGAACGTGGGGCAATATATAAAGTAATTGGCCCCTTCCAGCTGCAACAATATCTGCTTGGAAGGGCATATAAAAAACATTTTTCCCTGCATGGAAAAGCCAAAGTTATATACTCCCATCGTGCAGAAGGTTTTCGTTGGAAAAATGTCAGGTTCCTGCTCGAAAAGAGAAGGGGCGCTTCCGTTGCTGATTTCTTCATGCAATCATTAAATTTACCAGATGATACAACAATAGATAACCTAAGTGGAACTTCCAGCATCAATTTATTCAACTTCGAATTAAATTATGACAGGTTCGATCTTTTCTATTTTATTGAACTGGGATACGACCCCGTTGGTACTGATCTCTTATATCAGTACATGCGGCTCCGCATTAACCAGGATAAGTGCTTTATCGTTCAGGATGTGTGGGCAACAGGCAAAGAACTGGATAAAATAACACTTACCAAGTTGTAGCAGTTGTACAGAACGTTCCTGCTTCTTAAGTATCGAAATCTCAAAAGGGGCTGACCAAAAAGTAAACTGGTAAGTCCTGGAACTAAAAAGGGCGGACTTGAAAAAAGTCAGCCCTCAGCATCTTGTTCGTATAATCAATACAGCAATAGACAAGATGGATTTACCGGAAGAAGGCAAAATTGATACCCCGATAACAACTACCCGGATAGCTCAACAAACAGATACCCTTACAAATATTATAGAGAAAGGGAGTACCGGCCGAATTAGGCGTAAAGCCATTACACTAAAGAAAAAGAATGCGAAAACTGCCAGGGCTGCCCGTTTGCTAAAAAATGTAAAAAATCTCAAACAGAAAACATAACTATTAGAATAAACGAAGTACTTGAACACTATAAAGAGCTGGCACGAAGGAATCTTGCACCAAAAACAGGCGATACATTAAAACGACAACGGGGGTAGAAATTGAATCTTGATTTGGGTATATTAAGATGAATAATAGCTTCAGACGTTTTAATCTAAGAGGTATATTAAAGGTCCAGACAGCATTTGGGCTTGTTGCTATGGCACATAACTTAAGGAAAATCTGTATCAAACTCCATAACCAGGCAATGGTTGCATAAAACCCAGCATTTTGACTAAAATGAACTCATTTTAACGATAATAAAAATCAAAATGCACATAAAAATATCTAATTAGATGTTTTTATGTGCATTTTGACAAAAAATAAGCTGACCAAATTTTTACTTTTTGGTCAGCCCCGCTAGTAAGTTTCTTGCTTTAGAATTGTTATTATCATCTGAACCGTCCACGAGATTTATTCCCAGTCGCCTAATAGTTTTTTTTGCCGGCAAACGATCTAGGAAATTGAGGTCATGCACATTGGCTTTGGTAATAGCTGCTTGCTGGATGGCGGCATTTTCATATATGATGAGATGGAGTTTATAAATAACCCAGCGTCTGTTCACAGCGCTATACCCTTTTGCAGGTGCGGTTTCAAAATTATGCCAATTATTTACTTCTTTTGCAAAGAGCTCTTTGCAAATACTATAGAATTTTCTGAAATTCGCTCTAATGTTGTGCATCGTTCGTTTAGGTATTTGTTGTTATTTACCAAGATGATTGCACAACATTTTTTATTTCATCAATAACACACGATTTAATAGTATAACGTGTTAGTCCTTAATAAGCACTATTCTATTCGAGACTCAAATAATAATAAACTCATTTTGATATTAAAGGAGGATAGAGTATTATTGCGCCAAAAAACGGTAAACCCATATTAACACATTAACCTGTCCAGCATTATTCTTTTAAATATCCTATATCCTGGTTGCTAAACTGAAAAATGGCGGATTCACTCTTTACCTAAATGAAATATCTACTATTCCTGCTTGTCTGCGTATTTTCTTTTCGTTTTGTATCAGCCCAATCTCCAAATTTCGGTGATAATCTTCCGGGAAGCGCTGATGTAACCGCTTTTTCAAGATCAGCTAGTATCCCGGTCAATTTTTTTACAGGAATACCATCTATCACTATCCCAATCTTTAACTATGAAGGTAACAGCATCAACACAAATGTCTCGCTGGACTATTTCGCGGGAGGAATCAAGGTTGATGAACCAGCCACTAATACAGGTTTAGGCTGGCATCTGAATACCGGTGGCGTCATTATACGACAACTACGAGGCTTTCCTGATGATTGTCCGGGAAGGGGCTTCATGTACACACCTACAGTCAATCCTACATCTCAAAATGCACGCCCGTCCCGCAACGGTGTCACTTTACCCGGGTTCCTCGATCGACAATACGCGGCAGATTCTATAGATAGTCAGTACGATATATATCAATACAGCTTTAGTGGGAATGCGGGCTCTTTCATTATAGGAAAAGATAAAAAGGTAGTACTGATCCCCGAAAAAAATTTAAAAGTGCGATACACCTTAAAAGGTCAAATAACAAACGCGCCATTAAGTAGCATTGATGAATTTTCGATAATAATGGAGGATGGCAGCGCTTATGTTTTTTCTGAAAAGGAAATTACCGTACGTTCCAATCGCCCATATTATGATGCGTACAAAGGATACATTTCTGCCTGGTATCTTAAACAGATAATTTCTCCTTTTGGCATTGATACGATCACCTTTAATTATAACACCAATTTCACTAGAAGCCGTGTAAGTCTGTCAGCCATTCGTACAGAAGGCTACGGCGATCCACAGGAGTCAGTCAGCGCCGATGACATACTAATGTGGAATAAAGCTATTTCGCAAATTGCCCTGCCTAACAATAAGACTATTAACTTCAATTATTTTGAATTCAGCAGATGCGATGCAAACGGGCAGTATGCATTGAAAAGCATCGAACTGAAAGATAGCTCATTCCGCAGCGGTTTCAGATTTAACTATAAATACTTTACCGAAACCAGCGGTAAGGAATATAATTTTGAGAGCTTGAGCTGCCCGGCAGATATCAGCAAATTGAAACTGCAAAGTCTGGTTCAGTACAATCCCTACAGAACGTTCCCTCCTTACGAGTTTACATATTCAGACTTGGGAGTTCCCAAAACAGGAAACCTCGACAAAGACCATTGGGGTTACTACAACAAAAAAAACAATACAACCAATATTCCTGCCGCAGCCGGTTTACCCGGAGCAAACAGGGAACCAGATGCATTATATGTCAAAGCCGGATCTCTTTCCGCCATAAAGTATCCCAGGGGCAACAAAACAATATTTGACTTTGAAATTAATGATGAGGGCACCTACTACTACAATCAACCATCCACTATAACAATGGGCCCATCGTTAAGTAACAGTGTTCCAATAATTGTATCTTCAGTCTCCGGCAAACCTCTTAAATTTACTTTTGCCCTTACCAGGCCTCCCGGCAGCGTTACAGCCTGCAAAACCAATATAGAAATAAGGAATACAGCAGGTACAATATTAGATGCATTTGCAGTTGGTTATCCGGATGGAATATATGAAAGATCCATTTCGCTTCCTTCAGGTTCTTATACGCTCAAATGGGCTAAAGATGCAGCTTCCACATGTACAGATGACTACCTTGCCAATGCCACCGTGACTTGGGTAAATGAAGCGGTTGATTACAACTTTAACCGGGTTGGAGGGCTAAGGATAAAAAAGATAACCTATACAGACAGTGCGAGTAAAGCTATCCCCATAGTAAAACAGTACAATTACAAAACCACCACCGGAAATTCTTCAGGTTTCGTCATGACCAAACCTGTTTATGACTATCAATTTATAATCGCTAAATACTGTATTCCCGGATATTGCCCTCCTGGCATCCCACTTACTTGCAGAGTATCATCTCCGTTAAACAATCTTGAATATGTGAATGGAAGCGTAATAGGGTATGCCAGAGTAGAAGAAATTGTAACAGGTTCAGGTAAAACGGTATATGAATACAGTACATGCCAGAGTATGAATTACTTTCCTCCACAACCAGTTTTCCCCTTTGCAAACTACCCCGTTCCTCATTGGCTGCTGGGGCTTCCTACTAATGTAGCCACATACAGCGAATCTGGGAAAAAGCTCACTCAGTCGTCAACCACATACAATGCAACTACCACTGAATTGCAGGATACCCTGTATAAATCCTGCAAGTTAAACCCCGAAAGGAGAATGGAAAATGCTACCGAGTATATTTATGCAGCATCATTCTTCTATCCATTAACTGGAAAAGTGCTTCCTTTAAATACAACCAACATCACCTATAGCGGCACTGATTCTGCAATGATTGAATCAGTCAATACATTTGATCAGTTCAATAATTTGAAAAACACTAGGGTAACCATAAACAAACAGCTTGGTCAGTATATGGATACCAGGTTCTACTATCCTTATGACTACAATACAGGCGGCACACTGAAACGAATGAAAGACAGTACTATAATCACACCCGTTTCAGTAGAAAAATGGCTCATCAAAAACAACACAGAGATACTTACCGACTTAATGATAAATGATTTCCAGGAAATCGGGAATG
The DNA here is from genome assembly GCF_003419895.1 of Chitinophaga silvatica. Lineage (GTDB taxonomy): Bacteria > Bacteroidota > Bacteroidia > Chitinophagales > Chitinophagaceae > Chitinophaga > Chitinophaga silvatica. Next base: position 82,395 of record NZ_QPMM01000016.1, read on the forward strand.
GAAGCATTCAAAAAACAAATGTATTCAAACTTGTCAGCAACACACCCTTGTCCCTTTCTGTCATTGGAGCCTTTAATCCCAATTCATTGAACAGGAACAACACATATATCAGAAACGTCTCTTCGAATAATATTTTTAATAATAAGTCAGTACCAATTGAAACAACAGATAACCTTACACAAAGAAAAGAAGCACTCATATGGGACAATGAACAACAAACGGCCCTAGCCCACGTAGATAATGCAGGATATGGGGAAATTGCCTACACCAGTTTTGAATCGGGCAATCACGGCAGATGGCTGATAGAGCCTACAGGAAAAATCATTTACAACATCGCTATGACAGGCAGGCAATCATTCAATTTTACTGGAAAAATAACAACTACTGTAAATGCCGGCAAACAATATAAAGTTACCTATTGGTCCACCGGTAACGGCGCCACCGTCAATGGCAATAACGGCACTAAAATCAAAACCAGAGGTCTTTGGAGTTTATACCAACATATCTTGAATGCAAGTACAACAACTGTTTCTGTAGTTGGTAGCAACATCACTATCGATGAACTTCGGGTATACCCCACTAATGCAAAAATGAGCACACAAACGCCATGGCCATTCATGGGTATAACCAGTAACTGCGATCCACTTAACAACATTACCTATTTCGCCTATGATGACCTTGGACGACAGGTACTTCAAAAAGACGAATTTGGAAACATCACAAAAATGGCATGCTATGGTAATGCTAATGAGACCACTGATTGTAATGCTGTTTATAAAAATGAGGAACGCAGATATTCTTACATTCAGCAAGGCTGCACAAATGGGAAACCAGATACAGTGATTTATACAATCCCCGCCGGAAAATATACATCTGCTGTAAGCCAATATACTGTTGATAGCCTTGCCAACGCTGATGCAGCCGCCAACGGCCAAAACAATGCTAATGTTGTCGGCTCATGCGGAACTGTCTATTCAAAAGTCATTTATAAACAGGTATCAAATAATTCTACCGCTATTTATGCTAACTTCTATAGTGACCCCGCATGCACCAAGCCCAGAACAGTCTGGAATTTAAAGGTGAATTACGCCATAACAGACAACTGCGCCAGCGATCAGAACGATTCAGTAATCGCCAACGGAACCTCCGCTTACCTGACCTCTCTGCCTTATTTCTATTATGAATATACCGATTGCCCTGACTATGGACAAGACTGTTATACACTACAATGCAACGTGGATTGTGTCCTCAAGCCAGGAGGCTATATTATCAAATAATATAAATTGACTATTCTAATGATAAAAAGATTATCTATCATCAGCCTGTTGTACATTTTAGGTACACTTACCTCACATGCCCAATCTGTCTTATCATCCGACAGTATGGCTATGAAAATGGCAAAAGCAGTACAGCTACAACTACATGCATCGGATACACAGTGTTATAAAATCTATACGCTGTATACGAGACGCAATAAACAGACTGACAGCCTGAGAGCAGTTGGCACCAATAGCGCCCAGCCTTATGCTATGATCTTTATTAACCAGGCGTTCTATACAGATATGAAGAAAATTTTAAATCCGGATCAATGGCTGCAGTACAAAAACCTGGAAAACGCAAAGCACCAGGCAGCAATAAAAAGATTAAAAGAAAAAGGAATCGAAGTGCAAGAATCCTACTCGGCCATTCCTGAATATTGAACAAAAATTCACTCCCTATACAAAATACTATATTGTGAGTACCCACATTAAACAACTGATAATACTGAAAGTCATTACATGCCTGATCCCGCTAACATCAATGGCTTTTCAGGTAAAAGACACAACAAAACTACCCTTGGGCTTTGCACGGTCCTGGCAGCCACATGCGCCCTTAAAAGATGCATCAAGCATCACCGATCAAAGCAAAACACCAGCAGATGTAACCCAGTCGACTATCTATTTTGATATACTCGACAGACCCGTCCAGGCCGTGGGAAAGAATACTTCTCCTCAAAATCAGGATGAAGTTTCGGTATTTGTTTATGACTCACTAGGTAGACAAAATATTCATTACCTCCCCTATACGGGTTCAGGCAGTGGCAACTATAAACCCAACTGGTTGACCGAACAAAACCAGGCAAATTCATCCCTCTATCCAGGCCAGGCCCCCTACTACGGAGGAATAACTTATGAAGAATCTCCTCACGGTAGAGCGCTTAAAAAAATGATGCCAGGACAAGCATGGAAAGGCTCCAATCGCGGCGTATCGTTCGACTATCAACTCAACACCGTATCGGACAGTGTAAGAATATGGGAGCTGTCTTCTGATACCGATATCCCCTATTCTCCTGGCTTTTACGGTGCAGGAACTCTCACTAAAAATATTGTCACGGATGAAGATAATCATCAGGTTATATCATATACGGATAATACAGGTAAACTAATACTCAGCAAGCTGAAAGCAATTGACGCCCCCGGCACAGCCCACATGGGTTGGCTATGTACCTATTATGTATATAACGACCTGTTTCAACTGCGTTATTCCATCCCCCCTCTTGCTGTGGCCTTAATCAACTCAACCTGGAATATAAATCCAGCTTTAAATCTTTGCCAGAAATTAAGCTATGACGAAAGAGAGCGTGTCATAATTAAAAAGAATCCGGATGTAGCTCCTGTAGAAATGGTATATGACAACAAAAACAGACTGGTATTCTATAGAGACGGAGGCATGTTGTCACGGAGTATTTGGGTCGTTAACTTTTATGATGACCAGGATCGCAACACTATCACAGCGCTCTATCATTCAGCTTCAAGTCGCGAACAACTCCAGGCGCTAATGAATACAGCGTCATCAGGCAATACTTCAGCATCCTATGTAGTTCCTGGTAAAGCAGACTTAATTGTAGCTAATTTTCAGGAAGGAGAAAAATCTTATAAAGCCACAAACAGCATCAGTTTTGAACCAGGATTTGAAAGCAGTGTAGGTAGCGAGTTTGAAACCCTCATTGATAAAAATCTTACAAACGGCACCGAAACAATTATTGTAAATAACCCACTTCCAAACATTAGCAATTACGATCCTATCATCTATACATACTATGATAATTATAACTTTAACGGAGCTCGGCCTTTTGAACCAGGCTTCATTCCAAAACTAAATGCAGGAAACGATACCCATCCATTGCCAGTAGTACCTATTTACTATACAGAAGGAATGTGTACTGGTCGGAAAATAAGAATTTCCGGAACAGATGAATGGTTAACCACAACCCTCTACTACGACGAGAAAGAACATCTTATCCAGTCAAGAATCGATAATATCACCGGAGGCGAGAGTATAAACACTAGTCAATACAGCTATGACGGTAAGCTCCTTAGCACTTATCAGTACGTAAGTAATCGCCAGTCAGCAGGCTTCCGTGAAACCAAAGTAATGACCTCCAATATTTTTGACATTAACGGCAATCTTATTGCTGTAAAGAAGCAGGTTAATGACAACCCATCTTTCAGTAAAGAAATAGTCAACTACGAATATGACAACGTAGGTCGCTTAAGTGCAAAAAAACTGGGAAAACAAACGAACGGATCTTTTCTGGAAACACTTTCATACAACTACAATATACATAACTGGCTTACCGGCATTAACAATGAATACCTGAACGGAACCGCTTCCGACGGGAAACACTTCGGTCTTCAGTTAGGCTATGAAAGCGGATTTGACAGCCCTCGATACACCGGAAGCCTTTCCGGTGTAAGCTGGAAAGGCTGGAATGATAAAATTGCAAGACGTTATAATTTCAGATATGATAACGCCAGTCAATTATCGTCTGCAAATTTTACACAACAAAATCCTGGTAGCACCAACTGGTCGAACAATCTTGCTAACTTTTCCGTAGAAGGCTTATCATACGATGCTAACGGAAACATCCTGTCTATGAAACAGTATGGACTGAAAGCATTACAACCAACAATTATCGACAACCTTACTTTTAAGAACTATGACTATAGTAACCAGTTAAGATACGCTACAGATGCATCCAACGACTTTAGTTCGAAAATGGGCGACTTTAAAGAACCTGTAGGTAATGGGATCGCCAACACCGCCAGCAATATACCAGACTATACCTACGACCAGAATGGCAATCTGGCCTCAGACGCGAATAAAGGTATTGCTAGTGTTTTATACAACGAACAGCATCTGCCATACAAAATAACGGTTACCGGCAAAGGGACTATAGAATATCTGTACGATGCTTCAGGTAAAAAACTGAGGAAAATTGTTACTGATATTACCCGTCAGCCTGCAAGAGTTATTAATACTGACTACATCGGTAATATGGTGTTCAAAAACGATACTTTACAATTTATCGCCCATGAGGAAGGGCGCGTAAGACCCGTGTTCAACAAGCAAACTCCTGATATCAACTATGTCTATGACTATTTCGTAAAAGACAATACAGGCAATACCAGAATGATACTGACAGAGCAGACCAACTTTTCAATGTATGCTGCTACTATGGAAACAGCATCTGCAGCGAAGGAAACGGCTCTTTTCAGCAACATTGAAAACAGCAGGGTCAACACACCTGTCGGCTATCCAGAAGACAACACAACCAATGAAAATCAATTTGTAGCCAAACTGAATGCCCAACAAGGCGGACAACCAATTGGCCCATCCCTCGTATTGCGTGTGATGGCTGGAGATACATTACATGTTAATGTAAAAGCATTTTACAAATCCAATGGCCCTGCCGAGAAAAATGCTCCGCTTACTGATAATATGTTGAATGCACTCGCCCAAAGTTTCGGTAGCACCGGAGAGTTTTCAACAGATGACCATGGCATATCTGCCAGCGCTAACAATAGTCCTATTAATTCAAACTTCTACAATACCGATTATCAACGCCTGAAAGAGAGAAACAATGATCCTGCTCAAATCTCAAGACCCAGCGCTTATCTGAACTATGTACTATTTGATGAACAGTTCAAATTGGTGGAGGAAAACAGCGGAGTAAAACAGGTGCAACAGACACCAGATCAATTGCAATCGCTTAATCCAGAGGAAATCGTCGTAGCTAAAAGCGGATACGTCTATGTTTACACAAGTAATGAAACTCCGCAGGATGTATATTTTGATAACCTCATAGTAACGGTCAATAATGTTGGGGTACTGGAAGAATCACACTTTTACCCTGGAGGCCTGATAATGGACGGTATCAGCTATAGAGCATATGCAGCACTCGATAACGCGGTTCTATACCAGGGCAAAGAGCTCCAACATAATGAATTCGAGGATGGCTCAGGACTAGATTGGTATGACTTTGATGCCAGATATTATGATCCACAAACATCAAGATGGCTGAGCCCTGATCCATTGAACCAGTTCTCCAGCCCATATCTGGCAATGGCGAACAATGGCCACCAGGTTATTGACCCTGATGGGAAATGGGCATTCATTGATGATATAGCTGCAATGGCTATTGGCGGTGTTATAAATGTAGTCAGCCAGGCCATGGCCGGTAAAGTAACAAACTTATGGGAAGGACTCTCCTACTTTGCTGTTGGTGCTGCTGCTGCTGAAGTGACAATTTATGCGGGACCACTCGCAGGAGGCGCCGTTTCAGGCGCAGGAAATAATGCTGTAGATCAGTTATTCCTGAATGGATTCAGTAAATTCGATTTCGAAAAAACCCTTGTCAGCGCAGGGACCGGTGCTGCAAGCAGCTTTGTCGGTGCAAAACTATCAGGCGCGCTTGGACCTGTAATTGAAAAAATTGGAGTAAAAATTGCTAGCCCTGTTATTAAAAGCGGTTTGCAAAACAGCATGCTCGGTGGGCTCACAGGAATGACAATTGGTACAGGAATGGGATTTTTACAGGGAAAAAGCCTTGGTGATGCATTTTGGTCTGATGGAATTTCTGGCGCCGGCACTGGAATGGTTGCAGGTGCCATTTCAGGTGCCGCAGGAGCATATAAGCAGGCCCGAGATACAGAACATAATCCATGGACCGGAAGGTGGGAAGGGAAGTTAGACGAGATTCCAGTAAAAAGAATATATGATTATGCTACAGATAATGGACTTAAAAGTACGCAACAGGGCGAGTTGGATCCAACGAAAGTGCTCAACTTCTATCAGCTGATGAAAGATGGTAAGTTCGATCCGTATAAAGGTCAGGCCGGCGGATATAAGAATTATGGTGACACTTATCTTGGTGACGGAAACCATCGTTCTGCAGCGGGTATTCTCTTTTTCTTAAAAACAGGTGACATGGGCCCATTGAATATTATTCTCAATAATGAAAATTTCCGGTCCATACCAAAAGCACCCAATAATGGCAGTAGTTACCGGACCATTAAAGCACCCCAAAAATAATGATGGAGATATTTTCCTTACAGTATCCACTAAAAAAAGAAGGATTTGAGATTGAGCCATTTACACTGGAACGTGGGGCAATATATAAAGTAATTGGCCCCTTCCAGCTGCAACAATATCTGCTTGGAAGGGCATATAAAAAACATTTTTCCCTGCATGGAAAAGCCAAAGTTATATACTCCCATCGTGCAGAAGGTTTTCGTTGGAAAAATGTCAGGTTCCTGCTCGAAAAGAGAAGGGGCGCTTCCGTTGCTGATTTCTTCATGCAATCATTAAATTTACCAGATGATACAACAATAGATAACCTAAGTGGAACTTCCAGCATCAATTTATTCAACTTCGAATTAAATTATGACAGGTTCGATCTTTTCTATTTTATTGAACTGGGATACGACCCCGTTGGTACTGATCTCTTATATCAGTACATGCGGCTCCGCATTAACCAGGATAAGTGCTTTATCGTTCAGGATGTGTGGGCAACTGGCAAAGAACTGGATAAAATAACACTTACCAAGTTGTAGCAGTTGTACGGAACGTTCCTGCTTCTTAAGTATCGAAATCTCAAAGGGGCTGACCAAAAAGTAAAATGGCAAGTGGAACTAAAAAGGGCGGACTTGAAAAAAGTCAGTCCTCAGCATCTTGTTCGTATAATCAATACAGCAATAGACAAGATGGATTTACCGGAAGAAGGCAAAATTGATCTCCCGATAACAACTACCCGGATAGCTCAACAAACAGATACCCTTACAAATATTATAGAGAAAGGGAGTACCGGCCGAATTAGGCGTAAAGCCATTACACTAAAGAAAAAGAATGCGAAAACTGCCAGGGCTGCCCGTTTGCTAAAAAATGTAAAAAATCTCAAACAGAAAACATAACTAT
>NZ_QPMM01000017.1 GCF_003419895.1 Chitinophaga silvatica
GTTGATACCTGACTAATTTCTCTCGAAATCAATCGGATATTTTTTAATTATGTTTAGCTTAAACATTACCTGTGTTTTGAATCAAACTATCACTAATTTGATTCGTGCTGTTGTTTCCAATCTTTCAAAGAACTTTGATCATTACTGATCATGTTGTTGATGTGTGAGATCCGATCTCTGTGGCCCGTCTGGCCTGCATCTTAAGAACTAATCCCCGTCGTTATCGTTGGGGTTGCAAAGGTAATCAACTTTTCAATTCCACCAAATCTTTTTTTAAAATTTTTATTCAAAGTTTTAAAGATAATCAAATACACTGCCATCAAACGATAGAGACTATTTTTCTTATCCGAAAAAGAAGTGAAAAAATAATGAAATGAAGAACTTTTGTGGTGTGCCTTTCTTTCAAAAGCGGAGCGCAAAGGTAGGCGGTTTTTCAACACTTCCAACTTTTTATTTCAAAAAAAATAGACCAACCAGCTGAAACACTTTACCATAAAGGTTTTCAAGATAAAAAAATTATTCGCTTCTATCATCAACCTACCTAACATCAAAGCATAATCGAAAAAAACATCTACCTAAACTAACGGCTAAAATGAATAGGACTGAGCAATCCTTCGGGATAATGTACCTGCATTAAAAACAGGCCCTGAGGAGGAACAGCAAAATCGGCTCTGGTACAATCCTTACTTTCTATCACGGCCCTGAATTCATCTAAAGTGAGTTTTCCTCTGCCCACTCTCAGCATAGTGCCCACCAATCCACGTACCATACCTCTTAGAAAGCGGTTGGCCCGCACATTATAAGTTATATGCTGCCCTTCTACTGTCCAATATGACTCCATTATATTGCACAAAAAGGTTTTCACCTGTGTATTCCTTTTAGAGAAGGTAGTGAAATCGCTATAGGTAGTTATAATTCGAGCAGCTTCCTGCAGTGCGTCTATATCTATTTTATAAGGAAAGAAGTATCCGCGATCCAGCATAAAAGGATCTTTCCTTGTATATAAGGTATACTCGTAAGATCTGCTTACTGCTGCAAATCTTGAATTAGCATCAGGCGGAACAGCATAAACGCCATTTAGCACGACATCGTCGGGCAAAATGGCGTTTATCTTATATATAAATTGAGGATGTAAAGGAAGGTCGGTATCGAAATGTAAAAAATTCTGATAGGCATTTACCCCTGCATCGGTACGACTGGAGCCAGTACTAACAATTGTATCCCTAAGCAAAGTACTCAAGGCCCTGTCTACCTCTGCCTGCACCGTATGTGCATTTTCCTGCACCTGAAACCCACTGAACCTGGCACCTTTGTATGCCACTTCGATAAAATACCTATTCATAGGCGGCAAAAATAAAGAATCTTGCCGGCATCTACCTGCGGATCATCGATTTAAAGCGCTTCTTAAAATACTCATCGATCAGCAAGCTCTCTAAAGCGCCATATTTTTCAGAATCGTAGACCTTTGAATAGCCTGCTTCCAGCAAGCGATAACGTGTTTCATCGGAAGTTAGTAACTGGCCTAAAGTTTTAATCTGAGCAGACTCCAAACAGTAATTACGGGATTGTTTTCGGAACACTTCGATCATACTATTATCAGAACTAGCCGCTACGAATTTGCGTAATAACTTATGGAAAGTAGCATCGTCCATAATGTTCACGCAATCTGAATTAACCAATCTTGCTGCTTTTTTCTCAGATGTATTGGAAGAAGCATCCTCTGTTTGCTCTATTTCATCTGACTTCTTCTTTTTCTTTTTTGCAGAAGATTTATCATCACTCTCTGCTAATACGCCATAACCACTAGGGTCTGTGATTACATTAGCCGGATGTTCGGTATCATCGAATACTTTACGTTTCTTCTTTTTGCTTTTAGTGCTTGCGCTTTCGTCGATAGCCTCTGGCATAGGGGCAGCATCAACGGTAGATACTACTGTCTTATCTTCCTGTTTATCGTTCTGGAACTCGATAAAGTCGGGATCTGCAGCTCTGGATTTATGTTTCTTACTTTTCTTTGGTTCTTCTTCCGGGTCTGAGTTAGCAGGTTTTACAGCATCTTCAGCTGCACTAACCGCTGCTATCTTGCTTTCTTCAGCCATTACAGATCTTAATAACTCCTTTTCGTCGTCTGTCAGCGGATCGCGTTCTTTCTTTCCTTTAGGAGCCCTGGTAGCGCTGTTATCTTTTGTTTTGGCAACAGGAACATTGATCTCTTCCTCCCCGGTATCGCGGTCGTCGGAAGTAACCACTACTTTATCCAAGGCAGAAGCAAATGAGTTACCGGGCTTAGTGGCAGCAGGTTTCTTAGCCGGACCGGTTACTGTAGCTTTATCACCGAAAGTAGTTTCCAGGTCTTTCTGCAGGTTACTCATCATTTCATCTTTATCTGCAGTAACCTTTTCTGTTTTTACTTCAGCAACCCCTGGTTGCGTATCCGTAGTAGATTCAACAGCATCAGCGGCTGCTAAAGCAGCACCGGCTGGCTTTACTTCCTTAAACGTTTGTAAATTATATAACGCGTAATTCGAACTGCCGGAGCGTTTTAACAGATACCCCTGGTCGGTTTTCACTATTTTCAGATTAAACTGGGCTTCATGCGATTCCTCTTTAGGGAAACCAACAGTAATATTAGCCGTTCCACTTTCTAACTGAGGTAGAATGATATAGCCTCTTTCAGTAGAGCTCAACACTTTGCCATTCTGCTTTACATAAAATGGCTGCCCCTTTTCACTTTGGATATATATATAATAATGCTGCTGGCGTTGGGCTTTTAAAGTTCCCCCTACCATCAGGCATATACAAAGGAATAGTAATGTTTTAAAACGCATATGATGAATTGAAAATAATCCTTTGCAAATATTATTCCAGCACAATTAGTACTTCGTTCTTCTCGACAGCTGTGCGCTCCGATACTTTAATCGCTTTTACTACTGCATCAGAAGTAGCTTTGAAGATATTCTCCATTTTCATGGCTTCGAGGATCAAGACAGGATCTCCTTTTTTGATGGCCTGACCAGGGCTTACCAGGACTTTCAATACCAATCCAGGCATTGGAGCCTTAATATCATTTACTTTTCTGGCCATAGCATCTTTGATTCCCATAGAAGCCAATAGCTGGTCGATTGGTTCTTCTATTGCTACTTCAAATTGCTGTTGATTGATTTGTATAACAAGTGTTTTGCTCTCTTTATCCACTTTCAGGATCTGGGCCTGATAGCTATAACCGTTCATGATTACACTGTAATCGCCTGAAGGCAGTTTTACAGCAGAATAATCTACATCCTGATTGTCACATGTCAGTTTTTTATCAAGGTTGATGGCAAATCCAGATTTGCCATTTACTGTCGCTTTAATCATTATATCTATTTTTAGACGCTGCGGAACAACAAAAATAGCATTTTTAACCACTTAGCTCATTTTTGCCCCATTTGTTTAAATTTGGACCAGTAAAAAATCGTAAGCCGATACTTTTGTTTAAAATAAACTTTACATGAATCAACATTTAAAGCAATCCTTATTGGGAATGCTGATTGGAGGAATGGCCATAACCGGGTATAATTCAACCGCGTTTGCCCAATCCGAGAAAGCAACCCAAACTGACCCCGAATTAAAAATTTACAGGGCTGCTGCCACAAAAATTAACGATCTGGTACATACGAAACTAGATGTACGGTTCGATTATGCCAAAAGATATCTGTACGGTAAAGAATGGGTGACCCTTAAACCTCACTTCTATTCCACCGATAGCTTAACCCTCGATGCCAAAGGGATGGATATTAAAGAGGTAGCCCTGGTAAAAGGAACTACCAACAGCCCTTTGAAGTACACCTATCACGGGATGCAGCTGCGAATTCAGCTAGACAAAACCTATCAGCCTACTGAATCTTACACTATTTACATCAGTTATACCGCCAAACCTGATGAGCTTAAAGTAAAAGGCAGTGCTGCTATTTCAGATGCCAAAGGCTTATACTTCATCAATCCTGATGGTAAAGACCCTAACAAACCAATTCAGATCTGGACACAGGGCGAAACTGAAAGCTCGTCTGTATGGTTCCCAACTATAGATAAAACTAACCAGAAAACTACTGAGGAAATAAGCATGACGGTAGATAAAAAATACGTTACGCTCTCCAACGGTAAGCTGGTTAGTCAGAAAAATAATCCAGACGGTACAAGAACCGATACCTGGAAAATGGATCTTCCACATTCCCCATATTTATTTATGATGGCAGTAGGCGACTATGCTATTGTAAAGGATACCTGGAGAGGTAAGGAAGTTAGCTACTATGTAGAAAAACCTTATGAGAAGTATGCTAAGAACATCTTTGGTAACACACCTGAGATGTTGACCTTCTATTCTAAAATTCTCGGATATGATTATCCATGGGTGAAGTATTCACAAATTACAGGTAGAGACTATGTATCCGGAGCAATGGAAAATACTACAGCTACATTACATGGTGAGTTTATGCAAAAAACTCCGCGTGAATTATTAGATAATAATAATTACAACGAGAGTGTAATTGCTCATGAACTGTTCCACCACTGGTTTGGAGATCTTGTTACTGCTGAATCCTGGAGCAATTTAACAGTTAATGAATCATTTGCTGATTATAGTGAATATTTATGGCTGGAATATAAATATGGAAAAGATGCGGCAGATGAGCACTCATTTGATGCCGGTCAGTCTTATATGTCGATGGTTCAGTACAGCGGAGATAAAGACCTGGTTAGATTCCATTATCGCGATAGAGAAGATATGTTTGATCAGATCACCTATCAGAAAGGTGGACGTATTTTGCATATGCTGAGAAATGCAGTAGGTGACAGCGCTTTCTTTAAATCATTGAATCTTTATCTGCGTACCAACGCGTTTAAATCTACCGAAGCACATCAACTCAGGTTAGCTTTTGAAGAGGTAACCGGCAGAGATATGAATTGGTTCTTCAATCAATGGTATTTCGGTAAAGGTTTTCCACAATTCGATATTAGCTACAACTATAATGATGCGGCTAAAAAAGTAACGGTTATTATTCAACAAATTCAGCGGGAAGATAAAGTATGGCAAATACCATTGGCTATAGATATATATGAAGGTGGTAAAGCAACCAGACATAATGTAACTGTATCCAATCGAGTGGATTCATTTACATTCGCCTATAATACCCGTCCGGATCTTGTAAACGTTGATGCAGAGAAGGTAGTATTATCTAAAACTGATGATCATCGTGCGTTTGCTACATATGTTTATCAATATAACCATGCTCCAAATTACCTGGATCGCAGAATTGCCATTGATGAAGCCTCAGATGCACAAGCAAGTAACCCTGATGCTGTGAAATTATTACAGGCTGCATTAAAAGACAAATATCACGGGCTTCGCAGCTATACTATTTCGAGATTGAGTTTTGACAATGAGAATGTGAAGACAGCAACCCTTCCAATATTAGTGGAACTGGCCAAGCAAGATCCCAGTTCGTTAGTTCGCGCAGCGGCGTTGGATAAACTGGGCGAATTAAAAGATCCGAAGTATACTCCTTTATTTGAGGCAGCTATAAAAGACTCATCCTACAGTGTAGAAGCAGCAGGGCTTGAAGGTTTGGCAGCACTAGACATCAACAAGGCTTATACGATCGCCAAACAATTGTCGAATGATTCCAAAGGCAAACTGATTAATGCCATTACCGGAGTATATGCAAAAAAAGCGAATCCTGAAGATGTTGATTTCGTAGCCAAGAAGTTTGATGCAACCAGTGGACAAGATAAGCTGAATGCGGCTTTTGATTACTTAGGTTTTCTTTCCAAGATCAACAATACAGATGCAGTAATAAAAGGAGTTGACCAGGTGAAAGCAATGACAGAACAGTTCAAAAATTCGCAGGTTAATACCTATATCAGTAACTGGATGCAGGAAATCAGCCGAAAGAAATCTCAGGAATCTACAGCAGTGAGTGGGGATAACAGGGCGGCACTACAAAAGCAAGCCGATTATTTAAAGAAAGCGTCGGAAGAAATTAAAAATGCAATACAATAGAAAAAGCGGGGCAAAAGCTCCGCTTTTTTATTTTTCAACTTCCACTAAAGTATTTCTTGATTGATCCCAGCGCCATGGAGTAGTAGATAATCTAACTCCCCCCAGCCAGCGATGTTCCAACGACACATAATCCAGGTAGTTTTCCTGTTCATCCAACACTTCCTGTCCGAGGCTGGTAATAATAAGAAGTTGTTCTCTTTCATCGATTACGCCTGCGTCAACCATTCTATGTACGAGTACATCCAGTTGGAAGTTGCTAAAGCCATAAATTTCCAGGTCGCGCCAGAAGAGCATATAGAGTTCGTACCAGCGGTAGCTCCCTAGAGCTAACTGGAGGAGGAAATAGCTTTCTATTATGCTTAGTCCGGTTACCGCATCAGGGAATCTTTTGAGGTGGGCAGTAATAGCAGCCGGGATATATTTCAGGTTACCAGTACTCATTTTGCTGATTGTTTCCAACAGCATTGGGGTATCCATGCACCAGGCATCCCAGATATCGGCGGCTAAAGCCAGGTCGTCGGATTGTAATAATATTCTTTTATTGAGGGCTTTGGGCAGATCTTCAGCGGTAGGGTGATGAGGTAAATCTACTATAGATATGGGGAGTTGTTTATCGAACAGACTATTGGCGATGAAATGGAGAATAAAGAGGAGGTTAACCTGTGAGAAGAGGTCATATTCGAACCAGAGAACTATTTCGTCTGTAGAGCTGGCGAAGAAAACCATCTTCTCCAGCTCACGGACAACATGACTATAATAAGTTTTTCTATCTATACCATAATGATACTGCAGGTGTTTTGCTCGGCTTTCGAAAAATGCTGAGAGGTTGTTGGTATATTTTACCTTGCCTTCACACATCATTTCCCGGCAAATGATTATTTCTCCGGAAACCTCACTTTGCCGAAACAAGGTAAGGGCTGAATCTCCATTTAACACATGTAGGTATCTCATAAAATAATTTTCTATGCTATTACCAACTTCCGCTGGCGCCTCCACCGCCACCAGAGCCACCACCAAATCCACCGAAGCCGCCACCGCCACCGGACCAGCCACCACCGCTACTACCACCACCGAAGCCACCGCTTCCGATTACAGGCCAGATCCATCCACCTCTTCTGTTGTAAGTAGTGCCACTTCCGCCTCTGCCACCGCCGCCACCGCGGCTAACGATAGCGATTACAATAACTATCAGCATGATAAGGAGGAATACGCCACCGGGGCTTACATCACTGCTTTTCTTTGGGCTTGCGTGGTATTCTCCTGCAGCTGCTTTTTCGATGGCTGTTACAGCATCATCTAATCCTTTATAGTAGTTACCTTCACGGAAAGCGGGTTTGATATAATTGTTAATGATGTCGTTTGCTATAGCATCCGGCACCACACCTTCCATTCCGTATCCGGTTTCGATTCTGACCTTTCTATCATCAACTGAAACAAGAATAAGCAAGCCATTGTTCTTGTCTTTTGAGCCTATTCCCCAATCTCTTAATATTTTCAGGGCTACCTCACTTATATCATAATCTCCAACGGATTTGATGGTAACGATAGCTATTTGAGTAGAAGTGCTGTCGTTATATGCCACCAATCTTCGTTCCAAAGCCTCATCTTCACTGGCGAGCAATATTTTGGCGAAGTCGGTTACTAAGGTTGGAGGATTAGGTCTTGGAGGGATATTCTGTGCATTGGCGAACAGACCTGTTAATAAAAGTATTCCCGGTAATAACCAGCGTAGTATCCTCATTTTATGAAAACTAATTCGTTAAGAAAGAGTTGTTTTATCTCCCGAACACGATATCATCGGGGAGTTCATTAATATCATCTCCGGCTTCATGGGGAAAGTGGGTGCGTAGAGAGGCTCCTATTTCTTCTATACAAGCTTCGATTCCTTCAACGATTCGGTTGCGTTGGAAGTGACCAATTAGCAGATCTGCTTCTTTTGTCCAGAAATCATTTCCCACTTTATCATGAATTCCCTGATCACCCAGAATGGCAAACTGGTGATCCTTGATAGCAACATACACTAAAACTCCATTGTGTAACCTGGTTTTCCCCATATCTAACGAGTCGAAAACTTCTTTTGCCCGTTGGAGGGGATTAACATACTTACAACGATTTTCAACAAATAGTCGAATTTCTCCGGAGGTTAGGCGTTCTGCCACCCGGATAGCGTGCACCAATCGATTTTTTTCTGCTTCAGAGAAAATCTCTTTTTGTTTAATAAAGGGAATGCGCATGCTATAGATAAGATTTAAGGGCCAGGATATTCTCCTGGCCCTGGTATGTTTTAGATTAGAACTTTACCTGAGGAGCATTTTCAGATCCGGCATTTGCTTCGAAATAAGGCTTCTGTTTAAAGCCAGCTATTCCGGCAATGATGTTATTAGGGAATGTTCTGATGGCGCTGTTGTATTCTTTAACAGCACCATTAAAGTCATTACGTGCTACGTTGATACGATTTTCAGTGCCTTCCAGCTGAGCCTGGAGGTTCTGGAAGTTGGCGTTGGCTTTTAATTCCGGATAATTTTCGGAAACTGCCAGTAAACGGCCCAGAGCGGCACCCAGTTGACCTTGTGCCTGTTGGTATTGTTGTAGTTTTTCAGGAGTCAGATCGGCAGCATCAACTTTAATCTGAGTAGCACTTGCGCGGGCCTGAATAACTTTTTCCAGTGTTTCGGTTTCGAAGTTAGCAGCCCCTTTTACGGTAGCTACGAGGTTAGGAATAAGGTCTGCACGCCGTTGATAACTACTTTGCACGATGCCCCATTTTTCTTTCACGCCTTCATCTTTTGTTACGAGGCTATTGTATTTTCCACAACCAAACAACACTAGAATTGCAGCAATAACGATGACAATGATACCTGTTTTCATCTGAATTAAAATTTAAGTTTAGGTGCCGACGATTATGCAAAACACATTCCGGTTTTGCCCGCTATCGGCGGAAGTAGTTAAATTCTCCGGTGAGTGCTATAAAAAAAGCGGTGAACGCCTAAATTTTATAACTATACGAAAATAGGGAAACTAAGCCACTAAACCGCCCAATGGATAAGGAAACGGCAATTTTTTAAAAAAGTTCATTCATCCTTGAAATATTCACTATAAAACAGTATGTTTATATGTACCTTTGTGATGGTTAAACTGTTTAACGTTTAACCATTGTTTTTAGGGTGAATGGGACAGAATAGGACGCAAAATCGTAATCGAAGGTTTCATTGTTTCTAACTCATTTATTATCAATAATTGGTTAAGTCTGCTAAATGAGTGCACAACACATTCATATACTCTATATAGACGATGAAATACATAACCTAAATGCCTTTAAAGCATCTTTTAGGAGAATGTACAGCGTTGTTACTGCATCTTCGGCTGAAGAGGCAGAGAAGCTACTGTCGGAAAAGGAGTTTCAAATTATTATTTCCGATCAGCGTATGCCTAAAATGACAGGGATTGAGTTTTTTGAATCTATTTTAGATAGATATCCGGAACCAATCAGAATGTTACTTACAGGATATGCCGACATTAATGCAGTGGTGGATGCTATTAACAAAGGACAGGTATATAAATACTTTTCCAAGCCCTGGAATGAGGATGAGTTAAAGCATAACATCGACAAAGCCTATGAGGTATATGCCCTTAGAAAAGAAAATCGGGAATTAACCGCCAAATTGCTAGATGTAAATCAAAAGCTGGAATTTCTTGTTAGGCAAAAGCTTATTTCTTAAGTTCCTGCAATTTTATCGCATCAAAACAATTACATCCCCCGAAATTTACCCAGTTGGAAAAAATTTCCAAATGTTGTTTTTCCGTTAACTTGCACCACATTGTGAACTTAATTTCCTGAATCATGCAAGTTTGGAAAGACTACCAGGCAGAAAATAAAGATCGTTTTCTGGATGAATTACTGGCGTTATTACGCATTCCTTCTGTGAGTGCAGATTCCCGGTACAATGAAGATACCCGCCAATGTGCAGAAGCTGTGAAACAACGCCTGCAGGAAGCTGGTGCCGATAAAGTGGAAGTATGCCCGACAGCAGGGCATCCGATTGTATACGGAGAAAAAATCATAGACCCTTCTCTACCTACCGTATTAGTATACGGACACTATGACGTACAACCAGCAGACCCACTGGAATTATGGCATAGCGGCCCATTCGAGCCAGTTATTAAAGACGGTAATATATATGCCCGTGGTAGTGCGGATGACAAAGGACAGTTTTACATGCATGTAAAAGCCTTTGAAACTATGAACAAAACCAATACCCTCCCATGTAATATCAAATTTATGATTGAAGGAGAGGAAGAAGTTGGTTCTGCAAATCTGGGCATCTTCATAAAAGACAATAAAGAAAGATTAAAAGCCGATGTAGTATTGATTTCCGATACTTCTATGATCAGCCTCGAAAATCCATCTATTGATACTGGCCTACGTGGTCTGGCATATATGGAAGTAGAAGTTACCGGCCCGAACCGCGACCTGCATAGCGGCGTTTATGGCGGTGCTGTTGCCAATCCGGCT
The DNA here is from genome assembly GCF_003419895.1 of Chitinophaga silvatica. GTDB lineage: Bacteria > Bacteroidota > Bacteroidia > Chitinophagales > Chitinophagaceae > Chitinophaga > Chitinophaga silvatica. The sequence continues at coordinate 10,551 of NZ_QPMM01000017.1, forward strand.
ACCATCCTTGCTAAGATGATCGCTTCATTGCACGATGAAAATAACCACATTACCATTCCAGGTTTCTACGATAAAGTACATAATCTGAGCGATGCCGACAGAGCTGCTCTTAATGCTGCACCATTTGATGAAGCAGAATATAAGAAAGATCTTGGCGTAGATGAACTGTGGGGCGAAAAAGGCTATAGCACTATAGAAAGAACCGGTATCCGTCCAACATTGGAGGTAAACGGTATCTGGGGAGGTTATACCGGTGAAGGTTCTAAAACCGTATTGCCATCAAAAGCATTTGCCAAAATCTCTATGCGTCTGGTACCAGACCAGGACTGGCACGAAATCTCAGACCTGTTTGCCAAACATTTTGAAGCTATTGCTCCCAAAAGCGTAAAAGTAAAGGTGACGAAACATCATGGAGGTAGCCCTTATGTTACCCCAACTGATGCTGTAGCCTTTAAAGCCGCTCAAAAAGCAATCCACAGCACATTTGGCAAAGACCCGATCCCGGTTCGTGGTGGAGGAAGTATTCCTATCGTTGCTTTATTTGAAAAGGAATTAGGCCTGAAAACCATCCTGATGGGCTTCGGTTTGGATAGCGATAACCTGCACTCTCCTAATGAGAAATACGGGTTAGCTAACTACTATAAGGGAATTGAAACCATCCCTTACTTCCATCAGTTTTTTGCTGAAATGAGTAAATAAGATCAGAGGAAACTCTTATCAATATAAGGATTGGAGCGGATTTTAAAAATACAGGGATAAACTTTGTATTTTTAATGTCTTCTCCGATCCTTTGTTTTTTCGGAAAATGACTAGTAGAAAAGATTATGAGTAATACAACAACAGAAAAAGTACGTGTAGATAAATATCTCTGGTCTATACGCGTATTTAAAACCAGGAACCAGGCATCCAATGCCTGTGATACAGGTAAAGTGAAGATGAACGGAACAGCCGTAAAGGCCGCAAAAGCTGTATCCATAGGAGATAAATTTGAAATCAGAGGAGAAAACCGTAAATGGGTTATTGAGGTTGCCGGTATTATCTCCAACAGAGTAGCATATAGCGAAGCCATTAAATATTATATAGATACAACCCCAGATGAAGGCAAGCTGGATGTTGCCTTTATTCCTTCTGCCTTCCAGACAGGAAAGCGCCAAAGTAAAATAGGAAGGCCCACCAAGAAAGACCGTCGTAATATCGAAGGGTTTATGGAAGGTGGAGACGAAAATGAAGACTAATCAGGGTTTCTCTGATTTTCTACAATTTTTCACTTTTGCGTAGTAATTTTGCCAGCTCATTCTTAAAATAAGGATTATCAATGCCTAAACAAAGCGACGTACTCTCTGCAGATTTCCTAGTGAAAGTAGCAGAAGAATTTGGTACCCCGGTATATGTATATCATGCCGAAAAGATTAAAAATCAATACGAAAAGCTGCAAAAGGCTTTTCAGAAGACTAACACCCGCTTTTTTTACGCCTGTAAGGCATTGACCAATATCAATATCCTTAAGTATATCAATTCTATAGGATGTGGACTGGACACTGTATCTATACAGGAAGTACAATTGGGGCTTAAAGCCGGATTTGATCCAAAGAATATCATTTTTACCCCTAACTGCGTAGACTTACAGGAAATTATTGCAGCAAAGGAACTGGGAGTTATTATCAATATTGATAATCTGTCTATTCTTGAGCAATTTGGTAATAAGTTCGGAGGAAGTTATCCTATCTGTATTCGTCTGAACCCTCATATCATGGCAGGTGGAAATTTCAAGATTTCTACAGGCCATATCGACAGCAAGTTTGGGATTTCTATACACCAGATGCGCCATATCGAACGAATCATCAATTCAACAAAACTGAAAGTTACCGGCCTGCATATGCATACAGGTTCGGAAATCAAGGATGTTGATGTATTCCTCCGTGGAGTGGAAGTGATGTTCGAAATGGTACAGCATTTCCCTGACCTGGAATCAATTGATCTGGGAAGTGGTTTTAAAGTAGCTTACCAACAGGGCGATCCTGAAACTGATATTGATTTGTTGGGCAAAAAACTCAGCGAAACCTTTAATAACTTCGCTAAGTCGTATGTTCGCCCATTAGAGCTTTGGTTTGAACCAGGAAAGTTCCTGGTAAGCCAGGCGGGTTACTTTGTAGTAAAGGCTAACGTAATTAAACAAACTACAGCTAATGTATTTGTAGGTGTAAATTCAGGATTTAATCACCTGATCCGCCCTATGTTCTACGAAGCTTTCCATCTTATTCGTAATATTTCTAACCCTAAAGGTACTGAGCGCATTTACACTGTAGTAGGTAATATTTGCGAAACAGATACTTTTGGTTGGGATAGAAAGATTAATGAAGTAAGAGAAGGAGACTATCTTGTTTTCTACAATGCAGGAGCTTATGGATTTGAAATGTCATCCAATTTCAATTCCCGATTAAAACCAGCAGAGGTAATGATTAAAGACGGAAAACCATTCCTGATCCGTAAAAGAGATACATTAGAAGATTTGCTGAAGAATCAAATTGAAATACAATAAATTATAAGTTATTTATTTTTCTGGTTTAGGATTGAGGTCTTAAACCAGAAAAATATTAACGCAATTATATAAAATATCGTTCCTACCTTTACGTCAACAATCTTAACCCTCCTTCTGTTTTTCCTGCACTGTATAACTGTTATAGTAGTCAATTTTATTTAATAAGAGATTATCTGGCATTATAAAAGATAGCCTTTGGATATAATTATACGAGCATGAAAGTTTTAACAGCACACCCCGGTTTATTTAACGACGATAATGTAATTGAGTCAAATATATCGTTTGTACCTTTTTTGAACTTCCTTAGAGAAAAAGTTTCAGAAGAAGTTGCAGACCCACGTTCTTCTTTCTATAAAATAATCATAGATAAATTTGAGAGTAACCCGGATACCTTAAAGCCAATTTCTGATTCTACAGATTTATCTAAATATAAAGAGTATCTCGATCTGGTAACAGCAGCTATATTTCCGGTAACTACCAATACGGAAACAGATATTTATGGAATTGGTGTACCATATCGATTTGCTATTTTCTATTATTCTGATCTGTTTAAGAAACTTTTTTCAGATGATGGAAAAGATCTGGTAGCAGTTCCGGAAGGTATTTCAGTTCAACAGGTTAAGAAAGACAAAATTACCTGGCTTTACAAACTGATTCTGGAGAAGTTATATCATTTCCCAATGAACTATAAGAATGATATAATTCATACACTTACTGCACCAGATGGAAGCAAACGTTTTGTAAAAGTAAATATCGATCCCCGGTTTGTAGATGTTAAAGTAAAAGGAGATCTCCCACCATTGGATTACAAGCTTTTTTGCTCCAAACAGGTGACACCGGAATCGATGATGAATCTCCTCCCCCCTTCTATGTTTGAATTGGAAGGTTTTGTTATCTGGACCGTCAAAGATGTAACTCAATCTGAAAGTCTGAATACCATCAAATCACTGGTCATGAATATGAAATCCAGTAATGAGGTAGAAAGCTATCATACGGTAGAAAGACTTATTCCTACAATACTGGGCATTCCTGAAATTACGGCACATCTGGTTCCATTCCCTGTTGTGAATGGTAAAAATGTACTGGAAGAGCAGTTTGCTACTACAGATCCGATTTTAGGAATTGGCAATAAAAAGCAACAGCAACATTTCTTTCAGCTGGTTCTTGAACAATTAAAGAAGAACCCTAACCCACTTGTTATACCAGATGTGGATGAAGCAGCTATTGCAGCACATCCATTCCTGAAATATCTGCCGATCAAAAACATTAAGAGCTTCCTGTTATGCCCAATTACTCATAAAAAGGAAGTACTTGGAATGCTGGAACTGGCTTGCAGTACACCAAATGCGTTATCTGCAGATCCATTATGGAGGTTACAGAATACCTATCCATTGCTGGTACTCATGCTAAACAGAAGTATGGGCATTTTAGAGAGCAGATTAAATGAAGTGATTAAAGATCAGTTTACTGCCTTACAGCCGGCTGTGGAATGGAAGTTCGTGGATGCTGCCTGGAACTATCTGCTAACACCGGAAGACGAACGAAAAGATATTGAGAGCATCTCTTTTGATGAAGTATATCCATTATATGGGGCTATAGACATTCGTAATTCATCTGTGCAACAAGGCAACGCCATCAGGGAAGATTTGCAGGAACAGCTGGAACTAATTCGAGATACTTTAGTGGCCATTGGCCAAACCATTCATTTGCCCTTACTGGAGGAGTTATTATTTAAGACCAATGATTTTCTAAATGGCTTAGATAATAGTCTGGTAGCCGGAGAAGATATGAAAGTAAATGAGTTTATGAAACAGGAAATTCAGCCGGTGCTGGAGCATTTATGTGATGGCAATGATGAATTAAAACCTTTGTTGGAAAACTATTTCGCTAAAATTGATAAAACAGAAGGTCATGTATTCAAGCACAGAAGAGAATATGAAGAAAGCCTGTCTGCCATCAATTCTGCCATCAGCCAGTATTTAGAGAAAGAAAGAGGCTATATTCAACAAAGCTTTCCCTGCTATTTTGAAAAATACAGAACTGATGGTGTTGAGTATACTATTTACATAGGTCAATCTATTGCTCATGAAAAGAAATTCGACAACTTATATCTGCGAAATTTAAGACTCTGGCAATTATCGTCTATGGCCCATATTGCAAGGCTTACACAGAAGATAGGTCCTAAGCTTAAAATTCCGTTAGAAACTACCCAGATGATTTTAATGCACAGCACTCCTATTACTATCAGCTTCCGAAGCGATGAAAGAAGATTTGATGTGGAGGGTGCATATAATATCCGATATGAAATTATAAAGAAGAGAATAGATAAAGTACATATTAAAGATACCGGCGAAAGACTTACCCAGCCAGGAACTATAGCTATGGTATATTCCTATGTACGTGAAATGGAAGAGTTAAAAAAATACATCACCTTCCTTCAAAGTAAAAATATATTAGGACCGGAGATAGAAGAATTGGAACTTGAAGAATTACAGGGAGTAAGTGGATTAAAAGCCCTGAGAGTAAAAGTAAATATGGATCAACAATAAATTTGTTTTCCGGCAAAGAAGCAAGGTGCTTCTTTGCCGGAGAATATTAGAATCTGAATCCTAAAGTAAAGTATACAATATTCTCTTCCTTAGAATGTCCTAACGTTAGAGTAGCTATTAAGGAATTGATTGGCGCTACGTATAAACCACCTCCAAAGCCATCATGCCAAACATGCGATGTTTCTCCTTCCAACCACACCCTTCCTACATCATTAAATGCCAGTACACCAACACTTGCAGGGAATAAATATGTTTTCAGATCAAATAGTTTGACTCTGATCTCTGTATTGTTATAAGCATTTGCATTACCGGCAAAACGATAGTTTCTAAACCCACGCAGATTAATTACACCGCCCACATTCAATGCTTGCCAATATTCATAATTACCCCAAATTTTCCCCCCTCCAAATCTTGTTACCAACACAACATTTGCAGGATCGGTAAAGCTCATGTAAAGACTAAGATCAGAAGTTAACTGATGTGTATTGGAAGCATCTTTCTCAAGTCCGAGGTTGGCGGCATAAATAGTAGTCCACAACACCCCTCTGGTTGGTATTAGTATACTATTTCTTGTATCTATAGTAGCGGCCACCTTTCCACCAGCATAGAATTTGTCTTTGAAGATATTAGCAGAATCAAGTCCATTCTGCGCAAAGTTGGTGATAAATTTATTTTCATTCTCATCTTTATCCAACGCATAATAGTTGAACGTTGGTCCGTAAGAGATAGTGAAATGATCTCCAAACTTCGTTCTCAGTAAACCTTCTGCTGTATACAAATTAAACCTGGCCCTATAGTATTTAATTGTTTTACCATTTGATTTATCGAATACTGTTTCATTTCCTAAACCGAAGAAGTTGATAGTATTATTAGGAGCTTTCGCTCTTGCAAGCACCACTAAATCTGTTTTTCCTATCACATCGGTATATTCGCCCTGATATCTGAAATTCCATGCACGGGTTGCCAAAGCATGAGTTGCAGTAAACACGTGGCGGGTAGAGAATGGTTCTCTTCTCCAGGCATGTCGGGTATCTGAAACACCCAGCCCAAGCAATAAACCGTCATCTCTGTTATATCCGGCAGCAATCATAGGAAAGAGCTTCTCGTATTGATAAGCATTTCTATTGTATCGAATATTAGCCGGATCGGAGGATAGCTTAAGTTGCTCATTTCTGGTTAAGGCAAAAGTATCCTTGCCTGATTTCATATCGTATATACGAATGCGCTTACCAGCTCTTCCATTGGTACTATCTATATATGTATCAGGTTCTGCCCCTCCAATTAATCTTACTCTTATAGGAGAAGCATGATTGCCTCTGATAATAAATCTATCGCTCCCACCCAAACCATAAACATTTACTTCTTTAGTGATTCTCGGGTCAAAAGTTCTTGAATAAATATTTTGTTGAACTTCTCCTTTTTTACTGATTTTATTAATGTTTAGCGCTACTCGTCCACCAGCGAGCTTATCTACAGTAATCAATTCAGTTTTTTCTGTTGCAGGCACATCTACTCCTTTGGAAATAAACCTGTAATATTTCATTACATTTTCTTCCAGGATATTCCGGCGGGCCGATAAGTTGTGCAGCATCATAGGCCCTACTTCCGATTTAACAGAATCCGGGAAAGAGTTAACAGCGGCCTGAATAACGCTGTCTGTCATTTTACTAAGGAACCTATCGGTTTGTTTTTTCCAGTCTTTCTCGTCTAATTCGTTCAGGAATGATCTGTCGAAATACCTTGCGCTGAAGTTGAAACCTTTGATATCAGGTATTTTATCACGGAAGCCCTGTATACCCGGTAAGATCCAGCGTCGGGAAGCTAGTCGGGGTAATACGCCCTGATTAATGAAGAATGCCTGATCTCTGTCTCTTGGAATTGGGGAATAGTAATGTACACCTTTATGTTTCTCGCGGTACCACCTCCACTGATCATCGTGCCGGTCGAAGTCCATGATATACATATCCAGGATTCTGGCGCGGAGTACATCTTTCTGATCTACTCTTTCGTCGTTATCGCCGGTAATTTTGCTAACTACCTTTGGAGTGTTATATGTTTTCTCGTTACTACCTGTCACCGGTTCTCTTTCTTCAAAAAGATAAACATCATTACCAAAATCATTTGCCAATACACCCAGGGCGGTATCGCGGGGCAGATAAACAAAAGTAGGGTGTGTATGAGGCACTCCTGCTGCTTCTGCCAAAACAGTAACGGCTAATGGAGCATAAGGATTTGAAGCGGAAATCTGGTCCTGTACGATATCTTTTGCCACGGTTTCTCTAAGCCTTTCAGGAATAGCTGCCAGGGGATATTTCTTGAGTGATCTTAATACATACTCAGTTCCTGTGCTATCTTCCAGGCGAAGCGACCGGGTTTGCTTTCCGCCACCACGCTGAAGTATTTTTAATCCGCCCTTTGATTTACGAAGGTCCATTACCGGGAAATTCAGCGGTGTGGCCCACACTTTTCTATAGTTATTACCCAGTAACCATCTATGAAACCTTCCTACCCTAACATATTGGGAATCGGCTACTGTTGTGACATATGGAGGTAATTGAGAAGGTAATACAAATGGGATTGCTTTCAGTTGTTTCTCTTCTATTTTATGCAGATCGTTAGAAAATACAGGTTCTTTGCCTTTTTCCGCAACATAGTAATTAACACGAAGCGTACTGTCTGATAATAATTCTATAGCGCTAAATCCGTTTTCTGTTGTTGCGAACAGGGATTTTGGGCCTTTATAAACTCTGTTATTTTTCGCGCCACTTCCACTTACGATGTAATCATTCCCTTTGTCTTTGATCAGCTGTAGGGTATGATCATGACCCGAAACAAAAACAACAGGACCATGAGGTTTTAAAGCATCTTCTACCCCTTTAATCATTGCCTGATATTTAGGATGTGGAATATCTTCAGCTGTTCCAAATACTCCCCGGGCGATTGGGTAAATCGACCCAATGACCGGTAATGGAATATATAGATTAGGGCGAAGGTCTGTTAATGGAAAAATATGTTGTTTAATGGTGTAATAGCCACCATGAATACCATAACTTCTGAAGGGGTGATGGGTAGCAAAAATGATGAACTTATTTCTGTTATTAGCGGCGATATCACCTATTCGGGTTAGGATTTCATCGGTATCCTTACAATCGCAGGACGATTCGAGTCCAGGTTTTTTGTAGGGAAATAGCCACCACTCACTATCCATAATGATGAGGGTGATATCATCAGAAATATTTACTTCTATAGGACCGGGGCAACCATCTTTGGGAAGAAAGTGAAAATTATCCAGGTGGAGGGAATCGACGTATTGTTGTTGGTTACGGATAATTGTCAGTCCATCGGGTTTACTTTTATCCCAATCGTGATTTCCGGGAATAATGAATCCGGTGGCGTTTGTTCCTTTCACCAGGTTTATCTGGTAATCGAGTATTTCTTTAGCGACGGGGAATTTATCGCTTAAAGAATCTGGTAAACCACGGGGATAGACGTTATCACCGAGGAAAATTACAACGTTTCTATTGTCTTGCAGGTCGAAGGTTTGTCTTACAGCATCCACAACCGGGTTGTGGCCATTTTCATGTAGTTCACCAGCATCCCCAACGAGGATAATTCGTTTAAGGACGGTAGGTGATTGGGCCATCACCTGCTGGTAACCTGATATCAATATCGATGCGATAAGCGCTAGAACAGATCGTGTCATCGTGCGTTATAAGTAAATTTAAGAATACTGGCAGTTCCATCATATCCACCTTCATTGGAGATATACAGGTCGCCATTTGGGGCAAAAGAAATTCCTTCTGGTTGTAAGAACAATCGATGTTTTAAGTTATAAGCTTCCTGAATATGACCTTGGAGGTCGCTGATCACTAACAATCCGTTTACTGAAGCAACGATATATAATCTTTTTTCTATAGGATGTATTGCAGCCCCCGAAGGTTTGAAATAACGCAGATCGGAGCCTGCAAGTTTAGCTATTTCCCGGTTATCGAAATGGTATATAGCGGTAGTATCAAAGGTTTTGGTAGCCAGATCAAAGCTATATGCACTGGTAATCCCTAGTTTCTTATCATCAGCGCAGTTTTTACAGATCATAACAATACTGTTCCTGGCACTATCGTAATAGGTTGTTTCGAACTCCCGCTTGCCGGCTTTAGGGAACTTATAATGATCTGAGTATGCACTATCCGTATATAAGCCATGAACATGAAACAGGCCGCCATTACTTTTTAATACAAAAATTCCGCTGTCGGTACGGCATATATCTTCATAATCCCCGTTTTTAGCAAATTTATAACTGGGATAGGGAGAAGTAGTGGTAACGTCAATCACAAAAACCCGCCCATCTTCATCATTAATAGCTAAGATATTATGTTCATTGGAGTCGACAACAATACCGGAAATTTCCTGCATTGATTCCCGAACCCGGTATCTTGTGGGTTGTGTAAGGTCATATCCTTTTGGTGAAGCATAAACTTTCTGCTCTCTGTCGCTAAAAGCATTACATGATAGCAGGAAGAAGACGAATAGTATCAATCCAGCCCGGAGATTCATAGTGTAACTTTATAGCATAAATTTAACTTAAAAATGCAGTAACTTCCGGGGAGAATTATGAATTATAGCCAGATGCCCTTTCATAATCAGCTATTTTGATTTAATAACCATGAATATGCAATACAGCGCTATTATTGATGCAGCCAGGGATTATATCACAGACCAGTATTCACAACACCCAAAACCTCAGCTGGTTTATCACAATCTGACCCATACGCAACAAGTTGTTCAGGCAGCAGCTCAAATAGCTGCTCATTACCGCTTGCAGGATGAAGAACTTCTGGCAGTATATGTAGCTTCCTGGTTTCATGATATTGGTTATTTATCGACCGACTCTGCTCATCACGAAGAAGCGGGTGCACAACAAGCCATTGAGTTTCTTAAGCAACACCAGGTATCGGAAAATGTTCAAACATTGACTCAAGGAGCGATTTTGGCAACCAAAATGCCCCAATCTCCCAAAAACCTGGTAGAACAAATTGTTTGCGATGCCGACTTATCTCATCTTGGTTCTAAAAACTTTCCCGACAGGAATAAATTGTTACGTCAGGAAGTAGAATTAACCCGGCAAATGGAGATTCCGGCTACCAAATGGATAGGCAATAATATCGCCTTCCTCGCAGCACATCACTATTGGACAGATTATGCCCAAACGCTTTTTAAACAGCAAAAAGAGGAAAATTTAGAAAAACTGGCCAAAAAACTGGAAAAGAAAACTTCGGAGGAAGTGGCCTCTATGGCTGCCGCCAATACAACGGCTGCTGAACGACCAGAAGTGGCTCCTCATGCCAAACATAAAAAAGAGAAAGTTAGTAAGCCAGACAGGGGTATTGAAACTATGTTCAGAATTACCTCTACAAATCATATCCGCTTAAGTTCGATGGCCGATACTAAAGCACATATCATGATTTCTGTTAATTCTATTATCATTTCGGTTATACTCAGTGTGCTGGTTGGGAGGCTGGAGGATTACCCTAATCTGGTAATTCCTTCTATTATATTTTTAACCACTGCTGTGTTAACAGTTATCTTTTCAGTTTTGGCAACCCGGCCGAATGTGACAGGTGGCATATTTACAAAAGCTGATATAGAAAAGAAAGATACCAACCTTTTATTCTTTGGAAATTTTTATAAAATGCACCTGGAAGAATATGAATGGGGAATGAAGCAAATGATGAATGATGCAGATTTTCTGTATAGCAGTTTAACCAAAGACGTTTATCATTTAGGAGTTGTACTGGGCAAGAAATATAAACTTTTACGTATTTCGTATAATATCTTCATGTTTGGACTTATAGCTTCTGTACTTGCTTTTCTTATTGCAGCTATTTTCTTTCCGGTAAAAGTTTAACAATTGAGTCATGGGTGTTCCATTGCAGAACAGAGATCTTAGTTGGTTGTCTTTTAATTATCGGGTACTAATGATGGCCGATAATTCCGAGGTACCATTATATGAAAGGATAAAATTTCTTTCGATCTTTTCCTCCAATCTGGATGAATTTTTTAGAGTAAGGATGCCTGCTATTCTTGCAATCAATAAGGTTTTGGAGAACGAACCAGAGGTAGATGAAACCACTACAGTAAGTACTGAAACCCTTCAGGAAGTACTGAGTGAGATCAACCGGCAGCAGGAGATGTACGGACAGATTTTCGGGGGTAAGGTAATACCAGATCTCCTGGCCCAGGGAGTTGTACTATACTACAATCAATCTTTTCATCAGGATCATTTAACTTTTACTAAAAGCTATTTCCATTCTACCATTCTTGCTTATCTGCAACCTGTATGGCTAAAGAATAATAAGAAAAAGTTATTTCCGGAAAATAATGCTTTATATCTGGTTGTAACCTTAACAGCAGTCGAAGACAGTCGTACACAGGAATATGTAATTGTAAATATTCCTTCAGAGCTACCGCGTTTCATTCAGTTACCAGTTGTAGATGGCTTGCACTATATAGCGTTTATAGATGATGTTATTCGAACTCATATTGCTTATTTATTTCCTGAATATATAGTAATTGATTGCCATAGCATCAAACTAACCAGGAATGCGGAAGTGGATATGGAAGAGGTAAAGGGAGATATTTTGGAAGAAGTTGAAATCTTTATACGTAAACGTGAATTAGGGGTTCCCACACGCCTGTTGTATGATGCAGCTATTTCCCCGCCATTGGTTGAGTTTTTAGCCCAGCAGTTTGATGTCAGACCGGAAGAACTGGTACCAGGCGGACGATATCATAATCTTAAAGATTTAGTTTCTTTTCCTAAACCAGCTTCATTAATGTATGTTGAGTATCCGAAAATAATTCCGGCTCTTAACAAACGGGGAGATACCTACCATTTGTTGAATAAGGTTTTAGAGAAAGACATACTTGTTCATCTTCCTTACCAGCAATATGACTACATTCTGCGATTCTTTAATGAAGCAGCCGCAGATCCTGATGTAGAAGAGATTTATGTAACATTATATCGCATAGCTTCCGGTTCACAGATTGCACAAGCACTTATCAGTGCGGCTAAAAACGGTAAAAAGGTTACTGTATTTGTAGAGTTGAAAGCAAGATTTGATGAAGCCAATAATGTGAGATGGGCCAAGAAAATGAAGGCAGCCGGAGTTAGGCTGGTTTATAGTATTCCTGGTATGAAAGTGCATGCAAAAACAGCTCTGGTTAAGCGGAAGAAAGGTTATAGCTGGGAGTACTGCGGGCTGATAGCAACCGGCAATTTCAATGAAAGTACTGCCAGGTTTTATGCAGATCACGTGTTGTTTACTTCTCATATTGGTATTACCAGGGAGATGGAATTGCTGTTCCTTTATTTGCAAAGCCGCCAGCAGCCAAATTCTTACAATTTTCTGAACTTCCGGCATCTGCTGGTGGCGCAGTTCAATATGACAGAAGCATTTACAGCCCTGATCGACAGAGAAATCAGAAATGCAAAAGCAGGGTTACCAGCGCATTGCATTATTAAAATAAACAACCTGCAGGAAGTTGGTATGATCAGCAAATTATATGAAGCCAGTATGGCTGGAGTAAAAATAGATCTGATTGTACGAAGTATCAATTGCCTGAAACCCGGGATTCAGGAAAGCCAGAACATTCAAATTATCCAGATAGTAGGCCGATACCTTGAACATGCCAGGGTATTTGTTTTCCATAATAATGGGGAGGAAGAAGTATATATGGGGTCTTCAGACTGGATGAACCGCAATCTCCACAGAAGAATAGAAGTCTGTAGCCCTATTTATGATGCAGCATTGCGGCAGCAGCTGAAAGATATACTGGCTATACAATTGAACGATCGTCAACACCCCCAGGAAAGCATACAAACCTATGTGAAAAATATAATGTAAATTAGATTATAACGATTAATTATTATTTATGAAACTTTACGTTTGGACACTATTATTGAGTGTTGGAATTATTACAGGAGCAAAGGCCCAAACACACGACCTTAACAATATTTACAATCCTTCTGCCAACGCAAAAGCAGATATTGAAGCAGCAGAGCAACAGGCGGTTAAAGAGAAGAAGCATGTATTACTGCAAATTGGTGGCAACTGGTGCATATGGTGCAAGAGATTTTACAAATTCGTGGAAGATGATCCTGAATTAAAAGAATTGCTTAATAAGAATTATGTAGTTTATCATCTCAACTACAGTAAGGAGAACAAGAATCTGCCCATCCTACAATCGCTGGGTTATCCACAACGCTTCGGATTTCCGGTAATGGTGATATTAGATGCAAAAGGCAATCGCTTGCATACACAAAATTCCGGGTTGTTGGAATCTGCCGACACTTATGATAAAAAGAAAGTTGCTGATTTTCTGAAACAGTGGTCGCCAGATGCATTAAATCCGGCTCATTACATTAATGAATAATCTGGTTATGAATAATGGTTCGCTAATCTTTGATCAGGCATCGTTGCAATCTTTCATCAGGTTTGCACAACATAAGTTAAAATTTTCTGCCTATCTGCTTTGGAAACTTCCATCGGCATGGCTTGCAGGGGTTAGATTGCGATCATTAAGTACGGAAGAATGTGTTACATCAGTACCTTATCGCTGGTTATCTCAGAACCCATTCAATTCTACCTATTTCGCCTGTCTGGCAATGGCCGGAGAATTGAGCACAGGGCTTCCGGCAATCATGTTTGTTAGCAGCACCAAAAAACGTGTATCCATGCTCGTTACCAACATGGAAGCCAGTTACTACAAAAAAGCAACAGGTCTTACATTATTTACCTGCACGGAACTGCCTCTATTACAAGCAGCTCTTGAACGTGTATTGAATAATAATACTCCTGAAACTATAGTTCTACATACCGAAGGCAGAGACAAAGACGGCACATTAATTGCCTCTTTTGCGATCACCTGGTCGTTTAAAAGCAAATCAGCATAACAAATATGAAAATCGCATTTCATGGAGCGGCACGTACCGTAACGGGATCAAAGCATGTGATCACACTAAAGAATGGAAAGAAGATATTATTAGACTGTGGAATGTTTCAGGGAATGGGCCATGACACAGATACACTGAACAGGGATTTCGGATTTGATCCTCAATCGATCACCTACATGATACTCTCTCATGCACATATCGACCATAGCGGATTAATTCCAAGATTAGTAAAAATGGGATACTCAGGAGATATCTATTGTACAGCAGCAACACGTGATATGACTGAAATTCTTTTACTTGATTCTGCCGAAATACAGGAAGATGATGTAAAGTTTACCAATAAGAAAAAGGCAAAAGAAGGCCTTCCTTATGTTTCACCGCTGTATACAATAGAAGATGCCAAAATTGCTATCAGATCATTAAAACCAGTAAACTTCAATAACTGGATACAAATTGATCCGGATATTCAACTTCTTTTCACTGATGCCGGCCATATAGTAGGAGCAGCCTGTGTACATCTTCGAATCACTGAAAATGGTAAAACAGAACAGATTACATTCAGTGGTGATGTTGGCAGATATAATGACGATATTCTTAAATCTCCAGCCACTTTTCCACAGGCCGATTATATTCTGATGGAGTCTACCTACGGCAGTACCTTACATGCTGATGCAGCTCCTGCAGATAATGAACTACTCAGATACATCGCTGAGACCTGTCTGAAAAAGAGAGGAAAATTGATTATCCCTGCTTTTAGTGTGGGCAGAACTCAGGAATTATTATATGCACTGAATAAAGCACAACTCAATGGTACCCTACCACCGGTAGATATCTTCGTTGATAGTCCGCTTTCTACAGAAGCTACAGCTGTTACAAAAGCACATCCTGAAGTTTTCAACAAGGAAGTATCTGCACTTCTGAAGAAAGATAAAGACCCATTCGATTTTCCGGGATTACAGTATGTCAAAACTGTTGATCAATCTAAATTGCTCAACTTCCGGAAAGAGCCTTGCGTAATTATCTCAGCCTCCGGAATGGCGGAAGCAGGGCGCGTAAAGCACCATATTGCCAACAATATCGACGATGACAGGAACACTATCCTGATTGTAGGATATTGCGAACCAGAATCACTGGGAGGACGACTTATGCGAGGTGCGCAGGAAGTATCTATTTACGGAACCCGGTACAAAGTAAATGCAGAAGTGGGAGTAATCAGATCAATGAGTGCCCATGGCGATTATGAAGATCTGAGTCAGTGGCTTTCCTGCCAGGACCCTAAAGAAGTCAAAAAATTATTCCTGGTACATGGAGAATATGAGGTGCAGAAAATATTTAAGAAATGGTTATTCAAAAAAGGATTTTTAGATATTGAAATTCCTGAGCGCCATTTTGAAATTGGATTAAGCTAACAAAATAACAAAAGAGGCTGTTGATGCAGCCTCTTTTTATTTTATAATTCCACTAACGGAAACCAGATATTTACCCTTGTGCCGCTTGCCTTTCCTTCCTCATCTGTCAGATCTTCAATATCAAAACTCGCATCAACTTTAAATCTGCTGTTATAAAGTGATAATCTATCTCTCGTAATTTGCAGCCCTCTCGACTGATGTCTTGATTTTCCCTGTTTCATTGCAATTGCTTTTTCCCTTCCTACCCCATTATCTTCAATCACGCAAAGAATTCTATCCTCAACTTTAGTAAAGCTAATAATGAGCTTACCTCTCTTTTTATCGTGAAGCAACCCATGCCAGATAGCGTTTTCCACAAACGGTTGAATAATCATTGTAGGTACTTCTACATTAGCATTTAACTCAGGGTCTATTATTATTTCATAATCGAATCCATCTGAGAAACGTAGCTTTTCGAGTTCCATATAATTCTCCAGCATATTGGCTTCTTCATGAATGGTGATATTATTTAGCTGGGAGTGATCTAAAATATTTCTAATCAATTTTGCAAACCTGCTCATATAAGACAAAGCCTGTTCAGAATCATGCTTCATCACAAAAATCTGTATAGAGTTGAGGGCATTAAAGATAAAATGTGGATTCATCTGAGCCCTTAATGCTTTCATTTCGAGCTGTGCTATTTGTTGCTGAATTGCTTCCCTCTGTTTAGCTTCTTTTCTGATAGAATATACCCTTAGTTTATAGTACAGATAAAACAACGCCAGGGCAATTAACAGGCACCCTATTCTAAACCAGTTGGTTTGCCAGAAAGCAGGTTGTATAAACAGGCTGAGAGTACTGATATTATTAGAGAAAGTACCAGCAGTATTAACAGCCTTTACTTTAAAGGTGTATCTGCCCGGAGGAAGGTTGGTATACTTTGCAATCAGCAGGTTTTCGGCCATTACCCAATTATCATCCACACCTTCCAGCTGATAATAATATCTTAGTTTCTCCTGGTGGTATTGTAAGCTCTTAAATTCAATAGTAATAAAATTCTGTTTATAGCTCAGTACAACCGATGCATTACCTTTAAGAGATGACTGGAACAGGATTGCGCTATCCAGGGCTTTGAGATTGATGATAGTAACATCCGGAGGAGGAGGTGATACCCGGAGGGTAGCCGGATTAAAAGCGACAACGTGATCGGCGGCCCCAACAAGGATATTACCATTTTGCAGATGAATAATATTTCTTCTAACCTTGCGGTTATTGTCAATTATATCGTCGTTCTGCACAAATGTTTCCAGGCGATTGCTGTCGATATCATAGCGATAAAAACCGTATTGGGTAGTCATCCAAACGGTTCCTAAAAGGTCTTCATTTCCTGATGCGATGCTGAGGACCCATTGATCAAATAATTGATTGTTGATCAATAATGGTTTGCTGATATTGGAAAGTAAATTATAAATCCACAATCCATGATCTGTTCCGGCAATTAGCAAACTATCGTTATATCTGAGCAGAGAAGTAATATTGTTGTATATATTTCCATTCCACTGGAAACATATTCTGTCGGTGATTTTACGAAGATGTGTATTGAATTTCAATAGGCCGGCCGAACTGGTTCCCAGCCAAAGCACAGTATCTTTTTCAGGCACTATATCCATGATAGAAACAGGTCGTTTCAGCGAATCCGTGATTTCAGGATAATGTCTGAATGTTTCTGTTTTAGGATTCCAGCTAGATAATCCCCGTTTGTATAATCCAATGTATACAACAGTATCGTTATAGGGCTGTATATGTAGCAATGTTTGCTGATACAATTCAGGAGCCGACAGATGTTTAATGAACTTACCGGTTTGCGGATTTAGCAGTGACAGATTTCCATTTTCCTGTCCAATTAAGATGGTTCCGTCTTTCAATTCACCAAAGCTCCAAACGAGGGAACGTTCTTCGGGGATACTGATATCAGGATTAGCAGCCAGATGGTTGTAGGTGTTTAGTAATTCGAGATTATTGGAAAGTCTGCTTAATCCCTGGCCCCAATAACCAATATATACTTCGCCATTAGAGGCCTGATAAATGCCGGTAACTTCGCCGGACGGGAGTTTTTCCTTATTGTTTGAAAAAACGCTTTTATGATCTAAAAATTTAAAGTTCTTATTGTGCAGGCTTAGAATATTAATGCCTTTGTCTGTGCCTACCCAGAGATGTCCTTCCCTGTCGCACATAAAACAATTCACTTCGTAGGAGTAATGTAATCCCTGAGGTTCATTACTGTTTGCGATATTAAGGTCAAATTTATCGGAAGGTCTGTTGTATCGATAAATGCCTCCTCTTTCAGTAGCTATCCAGATATCTTTACTATTATCTGCAATAATATCAAATACGGCATCCCCTCTTTTCTCTTCAGGCACTCTGAACTGGTAACTGCTCATTTTATTCTGAGCAGCATCAAAAGCATATAAATTCCCATCTCTGGCAGCCAGCCATATTCGGTTGTAGGGGTCTTTATATATTTTTTTGAAGTTGGTATTGATGATGTTGAAAACAGGGTTATTTTTAGGGTTATTTTGTCGACTATACAGATGTTTTCTGTCTCTATCGAGTATAAACAATCCATCTTTCCCACTAAGCCATAAATCGCCGTTATCGTCTTCCATAATAGCATCGAGCATAACGCTACGGGCGGATTCGGGTATTATATCGGCTTTTTCAAATATTCCGGCACGTTCATTTAGTTTGAGGAGTCCATCGTGTGAGGTAGCCCAGATTATGCCATTATGGTCTTCTACTATCTGCGTGCATTGTAATCCTTCCGGTCTGAAAGCCCGGTTGGCGACAATTAGTGCTTTCACCTGGTTGGTAACAGGATCATACACGCGGATATTATCAGGAGTACCCATCCAGATGCGGCCTTTACGATCTTCGCAAAGACATATATCATCGTAGTAGATAGAACCCGGGATTCGGTCGAAGCTTGCAACGGTAACGAAGTTTGATCCATCATACCGCTGTAGTGCCGTTGTTGCCACCCATACAAATCCTTTTTTATCCTGAAGAATAGCGGATACGTGGTTGCTGGCAAGACCTTTATTTAAATCGATATGTGAGAAGTTATAATCCAAATCACCTGCCAGCTGAGCATGAGCAGTACAGGTAATTAATACCATGACTACCAGCAGGATTTTGGTTCTGATATGTTGGCTATATCTCATTATCTGGAAAGACGAAAATAGCATTGCAATAGCGTAAAAGTGGCGCGCCACTAAATGTACTAAATGTTATGCTCTTGCAAAGTTGATTCTTTGTAGCATTTTAGTATTTTAAATAAATATTTAATTATCAACATATTAGAAATTTAATTTAAAAATCATTTCATTTGACCGCAGCTAACAAGCAACTAACAGTAAAAAATACTGTTATATAAGCATTGCAAATACATCAATCAACTATGAGAGCAAAAAACACTTTACTTATCATTTTTTCATTTATTGTATATAGTTGTCAGCATTCCACAACGCCTAAACAAAATGAAGAGAATGATCCGGCCCAGCAGACGCTTAAACAATTTTATACAGGTTATCTGACGGCAGATGGAGTTGAGGATGAATCTAAGAGCGATTCACTAAAGACTAAGTATTGTACAAAGCAGTTATTGAAGAAGATTAAACATAAAATGAAAACGGAGGAATTAGATTATGATCCGTTGTTAAATGCGCAGGACGTAAGTCGTGAATGGTTGCAGACAATGACTTTTACAAAAGTTCCACAAAGCAGCGATACTTATGAAGTAAGTTATTTGGACCCTTATGATAAAAAGAAAATTACCATTAAGCTGCATGTAGCAAAAGTGGAGCAGGAATATAAGATAGATTCAATAATTGGGTTATAAATCTTCTTAAAAAGAAAAAAGACTTTTCAGTTTTGAAAAGTCTTTTTTTCTTGTACCACGTACGGGAATCGAACCCGTGATTCCTCCGTGAAAGGGAGGCGTCTTAACCCCTTGACCAACGCGGCGTTTTCGTTTGGGATTGCAAAGATAGAAAAAAGAATAACAACGCCAAATTTTTTTTCAAAAAAAGTAAAATTGTTATCTCAACCCTGCAATCAGATTAATAGTAAGAGCCAGAACAAAGGTATTTAAAATAAAAGACATTAAGCCATGAAACAGTACTACCCTTCTCAACAACTTCCCGCTAATCTGCACATCCGATACCTGAAAGGTCATGCCAATTACAAAAGAAAAATAAGCGAAGTCGATATAATCAGGATTCTTTTCTCCGGGAAATATTAACCCACCAGCATGCTTGGTTTTATCTGTAGTATCGTCGTCATAATAGATATCTGCATAGTGAAATGCAAAAGTAGTATGTACCATGGTCCAGGATGCCAGCATGCCACAGATTGCAATTGGTAAGTAAGTTCCTTTTGAAGGACCTAAATCATTTGATAACAACATCAACAAAACAATCACCAGGCTGGCAACGGCAGCAATAATTACCACAGCCATTACAAACACCCTGTTTCCATCATCTACTCTGCCCCATGTTCTGATTTCATCTACATTTCTGCTAAAAAAAACAATCCATCCCATCGTTATATACGATATGGCAAATACATCCCATAGTAATACAGAAAACACCAACGGATTAATCGGTATTTTACAGAAATAAAATAAGGCGAATACTAGCAGAGCCAATCCTAAACTTACTGATACTCTCTCTACCGGATGCATATTGACCAGCAATTTGACAGCAGCTTTCTTTTTCATAGTACTTAAAGATAAACCTCTTTTTTTGCGGTATTCACATCAAGATAAAAAATTATTATCCTACAAAATATGTAGACTATTGTTTAAGTCAGCGTTATGATATACTTTAGTGGCAGACAATTGATAAAAGATCAATTATCGGAAACCCGGAAACTATCTACCATTTAACCACCAAAATGAAATTTGCTTTGTTTCCCTGTTGCCAATTCAACCAAAACCAATCCCACTTTCAGTTTAAAACAATATTGTATGAAATTCAAAATCTATGCCTTCGCGATGCTGTTACTATTGACCTATTCAGTATATGGTCAGACTATTGAAGGAACAGTATCCGACAAGAACCAACCACTGGTTGGAGCTACCATTTCAGTAGCAGGTACCAGTATCGGAACCATTACTAATCTTGCAGGAAAATACACACTTAATCTAAAGCCCGGAAAACATAAACTAACTGCAAGCTATGTAGGCTATCGCCCGGTTATACAGGAAATCACAGTAGCAGCCGGACAATCACAAACTGTCGACTTCCAGCTTATCACCAACGATGAATTAAATGAAGTGGTAGTATTGGGCTCGAGAAGCGCACCCAGAAGCCAGTTATCTACCGCCGTACCCGTAGATGTGGTAGACATCAAACAAGTAGCCCAGGCCGCCCCGCAGGTGAGCATTAATCAAATCCTTAATTATGTAGCCCCCTCATTTACCTCGAATACCCAAACACTTTCCGATGGAACCGATCATATAGATCCAGCTTCCCTCAGAGGTTTAGGTCCAGATCAGGTATTGGTACTGATAAATGGAAAAAGAAGACATACTACCTCATTGGTAAATATCAATGGTAGTTTCGGAAAAGGTGCTGTAGGAACAGATTTGAATGCTATACCTACTGCCGCAATAAAACGTATTGAAATACTAAGAGATGGAGCTGCCGCTCAATATGGCTCCGATGCAATTGCCGGCGTAATCAACATTGTACTGAATGATGAAGTAAATAAAGTAAATGTTGGAGTAACAACAGGTGGATTAATAGGCAAACACGCAGAAAACGGGCTGGATGGTCAAACCGTTCAGGCCAACCTGAATTATGGTTTACCACTTGGCGAGAAAGGCGGACATATCAACCTGGCAGCTTCCTACGACTATCGCAATGCTGCCAACAGAGGAGGAGTGTTTAACGGTGTAATTTTCTCCGACTATAATGATCCTGCTCTCGCCGATGTTCCTGGTACCCCTACCGGCAAAGACATAACTGATAAAGAACTTGCGAAAAGAGGACTAAGCAGAAAAGATTTCAGCACCCGCATCGGACAATCTGCCAATCGAGGTGGCGCCCTTTTTTTTAATGCATCTCTTCCTGTTAGCGAGAATGCAGAAATATATGCATTTGGCGGGTTGAATTACCGGCATGGAGAAGCAGCAGCATTTTACAGAATGCCCGCACAGCTTACCCAAAACAATGATACCATTTACGCCAACGGATTCTTACCATTGATCGTTACCGATAATAAAGATCGTTCACTGGCCGCCGGAATCAGAGGCAAACTGGGAGAATGGAAAGTTGATTTCAGCAATACATATGGTGAAAATGGGGTTGATTTTACAGTGGCCAATACACTTAATGCCTCTATGCTGAAGGCCTCCCCTACTTCTTTTAAGGCTGGCGGGTACAGATTCCTGCAAAACACTACCAACCTGGATTTCAGCAGATTCTTCGGGGATATACTAAGTGGATTGAACGTGGCATACGGAGCGGAACACCGCTTCGAAAAATACCAGATACTTCCAGGTAGCGAAGCATCTTACACGAACTATGGAAATGCAAGGAATATAGGTACCGGAGTAGACGGAAAGCCTATTTTAGTGGCTGATCCCAGCGGGAATATTTCTACCCGCTTTGCACCGAATGGCAATGCATTTGCCGGAGGAGCACAAAGCTTTACAGGTTTCAGTCCATTAAACGCTACCAATGCATATCGTACATCCATTGCCGTTTATGGAGATGTTGAAGCAAATTTCACCTCCAAACTATTGGTGGACGGAGCTTTACGATTTGAAAATTATTCCGATTTTGGTTCTACACTCAATTGGAAGTTGGCCGGCCGATATCAGTTTAGTCCTAAATTCCTGTTACGTGCCGCTGCCAGCACAGGTTTCAGAGCCCCATCATTACATCAGCGTTACTTCAGTGCTACTTCCAGCATCTTCACTGATGGAATATTTGTGGAATCAGGAACCTTTACCAACGATAGCCGGGTAGCCTCATTGCTGGGAATTCCAAAGCTTAAACAGGAAACTTCCTATAGCTACAGCGCAGGTATTACCAGCAATCTTGGTCATATCAAAGTGACGGTAGATGGATACTTTATCCGGATTAATGACAGGGTAATTTACACCGGTCAGTTTTCAGGTAATAAAACCGGAACGGCACAGGAACAGGAGATTTACAACATATTACGCAGTGCAAATGCCCAGACAGCGCGTTTCTTCGCCAATGCAATCAATACCGAAACCAGAGGTATAGATGCGGTAATTACTTACAATACCCGTGCAGGTAAAGGAAACTTCAGAGCCGATCTTTCAGGTACGTTTTCTAAAACTTCATTAGTCGGACCGGTACATGCTTCTAAATTACTGGCAGGAAAAGAAAGCACCTACCTGGATGATGCTAGCCGTATATACCTGGAAGAAGCCGTACCACGTACGAAAGTAAACCTGACGCTAAACTATTCATTAGGCAAATGGGGCATCTTCCTTCGAAACGTTTACTTTGGAAAAGTGAAGGAAGCAACAAACGTAGTAACCAGTCAGGATATCTATAATGGAAAGGTGATCACTGATCTTAGTGTTAGCTATGCATTTATACCGGCTCTGAGAGTTACTTTAGGTGCAAATAATTTACTGGATGTATATCCCGACGAATTATCAGTTGCTAATCAAAGTTCAGGACGTTTTATATATTCAAGATCTGCCCAGCAATTCGGATTTAATGGAAGATTCCTTTTTGCACGCTTAAATTTTAGTTTCTAATATCTTTTTGGATAGATGTTTATAAAGATGGGATTAGGGGTTAAAACGACCCTTAATCCCATTCTTATTTATGTTTAATTCACCGTTCATCAATCCCCGTTAGCGCTGGCAAACTATTTTAAACTTTTCAGCAAGTTTATTTCTATTTAAGAAAATTGCTTACATAAAACACTTATATTTGTTTACATAATTTATTACCAGGCGTAAACAAATGCCTGAAAGTCATTACATCAGCCAATTTTAAATAGTATACTTACTTTTTAGAATGCCTACATTATTGTTAGTTCCCCGTTATTTGAAAAATTGACAACAAGTGAAAAAAGGTTTACTACTCTTTGCGTTATTGAACATTGGTTCACTAACAGCATTCTCTCAAGCCTATCCTAATGTGGTCGGCGATAAGTATGTCAACAAACAGCCAGCATCAAAAGCGCAGGTAAGCAAGCCTACTGCCGAAGTATTTTCTGAAGCTAAGGAGAAATGGGTTACACTTAAGCCCAATGCAACTTCAAGAGTAGATAGCAGTAATGCGGTACCAGACCTCATCTTTAAAATTAAAGCTCCGGAAGCCGGCACCTACGAACTTTCCACGATTGCTACGCTTACCCCAACGGGTAAGGACATCCTGAAAGATGATAAAGGCAACCCAATCACTGCTTATGTCAAATTACAAATAGACAATGAACGTCCGACCCGTAGAATCCTTTATGATACCTATAAAGGAGGGAAACAGGTAACTGGTAAATTTGAATTAACTGGTAAAGAACAGCTAGTAAAAGTATGGCTTCCAAAAGGTGTACAACTCGGATTTCTTGAGTGGAAAAACTATAATGATCCGGTTGTTCCAACCGCCGCTCAGAACTACGTACCTAAAATTGTTCCTCCGGCCGGTCACCCCAGAATCTGGGTAAATCAGCAATCCTTGCCGCTGATTAAATCAAGGCTCACTGCAGCTGAAAACCAGCCTGCCTGGGAAAAAGTTACCGCAGCCGCTAAAACACCTTTCCACTTCGATTTCGATATACAAAAAGAGATTTATTACCGCGAAGATGTAGAAAAAGCAGCCGAAGCAAAAGCTTTCTATTACCTGATGACCAACGATCAAAAAGTTGGTAAAGAAGCCGTAAAGCTAATGGTGGATTACCTTTCTGTCCTCGAATTCGGGAATGTTACTTATGGTGATATCACCCGCGAAATTGGCAGGGCCATCTACACCGGTTCTCTGGTTTATGATTGGTGCTTCGATCTTTTAAACAAAGACGATAAGCAGCAACTTTATACACATATGCTGAAACTAGCCAGAGAAATGGAAATCGGCTGGCCTCCATTTATGGATAGCATTGTAAACGGACATGGCAATGAAGCCCAGGTAAGCCGCGACCTGCTTGCCATGAGCATTGCACTGTATGACGAAAATCCAACGCTTTACAAATACACTTCCTATACCGTATTGGAACAACTGGTTCCTATGCGCAAATTCGAATACGAATCGCCACGTCACAACCAGGGTGTGGATTACGGAGCATACCGACTCGGTTGGGAAATGCACGCAGTTTGGCTGTATTACAGAATGACAGGTTACCCCGTATTTGATGATAACATAAAACAACTCCCCTACTTCTGGTTATACATGCGCTTACCGGATGGATATATGCTGAGGGATGGCGATATGTTCAATGTTAAGAATGTAAATGGCAAGCGCCCTTATTGGAAACAACCGCAAACTATGTTGCTTACTTCTGCCTATGCCAATGATCCAATACTGAAAGGTGAATTCGAAAGACAGGGCGGACTACCAGATAACCCGGTATTATTTCTGTTAGTAAATGATCCATCACTTAAAGCAAATCCAAATTTAAATTCGCTTCCACTTACCAAAAACTTTGGTAAGGTATTAGGAGGAATGGTAATCCGCACAGGTTGGGATAATACTCCGGACAGTAAGGATGTTATTGCTGAAATAAAAGGAGGTGGATATCATTTTGCCAATCACCAACATCCGGATGCAGGAGCATTACAATTATTCCATCATGGAATGCAACTTGGTGATATTGGTTTGTATATCGGTTATGGCACTCCATATGATTACAATTTCAACAAACGCTCTATTGCACACAGTATGATGCTGGCAAAAGACCCTAACGAAAAATGGTTGTTCAGAGCAAAAGACAATGACGGAGGAGCCAGATTCAATCAGCGTTTCCCTATGTCACCTGCTGAAACTACAACAGATCCATGGTTCGATAACGGACAGGTACTTTCGGCTTCTTTCGGACCCTCTGCAGAGAAACCAACATTCAATTACTTCAAAGCAGATCTGACAGGTGCATACAGCAGCAAAATGACCAGCTATACACGTGGATATTGCTTCTTAAACCTTGGCAGAACAGATATTCCGGCCGTTATTATCCTGACCGACGATATGACTACCGGGCAAGCCAATTTTACAAAATACTGGCAGATCAATACCAACAACAAACCTGAACAACAAGGAGATAATATTGTACTAAATAATTCATTAAACGGGCATGTGGGCAAAACATATGTAAACATGCTGATACCAGCACCTGCCAACAGAAAAATGCAAATTTTCAGTGGGGCTGAAGCCAACAGCAACTTCGATGAGAAATTTGAAGTGAAGTCCGACAAACCAGAAGCTACTGCTAACAGAATAATGATTTCACCTGCTTCTGAAAACCGCCAGGATCGCTTCCTTACAGTATTCCAGGTTGCAGAAGGCAATAGCGCACCATTACCTGTTACTTATAAGGAAACACCAGAATACTACCTTGTAGAAATTGCAGATCAACTTGTCTGTATGAGCGTAGGTAGTGATCTGATTAAAAACGATATTAATCTTGATGTAAAGGAAAACAGAACAGTAACACTCACTGGCCTTAAACCAGGTTTCTGGACCATTACAGGACCTCAGGGTAAGATTAACAGTATTGATGTTTTACAGGAAAAAAATACACTCAACTTTAAGGCAACAGCCGGAAAATATACTATATCCTATGGAAGAAGCTATTGATAGAAAATAGGTTTTTCATTTTTTTCATATAAACTATAAGAGATTGTTTTCTAACAATCTCTTTTTTTATTATCCCAGTTCCAACGCCTCACAATTAATCTTACCTGCTGTTCATTTATCCAATATTGAAAAGAAAGATGAGGTTAATAAACTGGTAATAGATTTCTTTCCTAGTAACTGATTCCGCTATTTGTTAAAATATAATTTTCTTTTCTAAACTTCCCCGGGGAAACATTTAGCATTGTTTTAAACGTTTTAATAAAATGTGCCTGATCATAAAACCCTTCTTCCAAAGCAAGATTACTGAACCTAATACCACTTGCTATCTGCCATCGATCTATGAGACTTCTGATCCTGATAATACCTGCATACTCTTTAGGTGAAAGTCCAAGTGCCGATTTAATTACAGTTTCAAGATAGCGATTAGACCAGCCTGTCTGATCGGCCAGTTCACTGATGGCTATATTGCCTTTAGACCGGCGAATCAACTGACATACGTTCATCGCTGGTTTTATTACTGTTTCGTTACCAATAAAAGCTCCTGAATTAAAATAGTTCATGATTTGTTTTTCATCAGCTATATCAAAGTTGAGGTTCAGTGAATGAGAAGTTAATGCTATTGGGATAAAGCTATCAGCCGTTTCATACAACGGATCTTTCATAAACAATAAAGGACTCCAGGGATAAAATTGAACCAGAAATATTTTCGTATTGCCGTATAGGTGAATATTAATGCTTGAAGTAAGCTGCCCACATAAATACCCTCCTTTACCCAGAATAGCATTCACTTTAGCACCGGTAATTGCAATACCTTCCCCGGAAATAAATGCAATATTGAAACATCCATTTGGTAATACCTGCTTATCTGTTAAGGGATTGGGATTATTTGAATTATCGAGTACCCAGCATTTTTTAATATAACTGGCTACAGATGCTCCGACGGGGTATTCAACATATCTAAACATATAACAAGATAAAAAATATTTTATGCTTCGCATTTTTACAATGATGGATGGTGGTTGGAGAATAAGTTTACCGGGCATTTTAATACCCACTTATGAACAGAAGAAATTTTATCAGAACTACCGGCGCATTGGCAGCAGCAGGCATGTTGCCATCCTGGGCAAGTGCAAAACCAGCATTCAATTATAAGCTTGGTTTGCAACTCTACAGCCTAAATACCGAGATGAAAAATGATCCACGCGGCACACTCAAAAAGGTCAGCTCCTATGGCTATCAGCATGTGGAGACCTATGGTTTTAATCATGGAGGCAACAAGTTTTACTGGAATATGGAACCTGAAGTTTTCCATGCACTGCTGCAGGAAAACAACCTTACCACGAGCAGCGGGCATTACGATATCGATAAGTTCCTGCTGGCTGGAGTAACAGTTGATGAGCGGAAAAGATATGTTGATGATTGTATCAAAGGAGCCAAAGTATTAGGTCAGCAATACATTGTATGGCCGTGGTTAGATCCGCAATTGCGCAACATGGAAAAATTCCATCTGTTGGCTCAAACTTTAAATGAAATCGGAGAACAGGTACATGAAGCCGGTTTACAGCTCCTGTATCATAATCACAATTTCGAATTTGTAAAAGAGAATGGTAAAATGGGTTATGACATCATTCTGAGCGAAACCGATCCAAAATTGGTAAAACTGGAACTGGATCTTTACTGGGCCATCAGATCGGGGCAAGACCCGCATCAACTGTTTAGTAGTCAACCTGGCAGATTTGCTGTCTGGCATATAAAAGACATGGATAAAACCAATCCGGATTTGCATACCGTGGTTGGAGACGGAAGTATTGACTTTAAGAAGATATTACCAGAAGCACGTCTTTCGGGTCTTAAGCAGATTTTTGTAGAGCAGGGTAATAACTATGTGCCGGATGCGCTTAGTTGTGTGGCGAAGAGTGCGAAGTATATGAAGAGGGAGATATTAGGTAAGTGATTTTAAAGTAATCATCGAAAAGGAAATAAATTTACGGATATTTTGTGATTTGCAAATTGCAAATCACAAAATATCCGTAAATTTATAAAATATGAGGCGCAAACATAATGGTATGAGACCCCAGGATTTGGTGATTCTACTTAAGATTATTACCAAAGGCGAAAATCCTTGGCAACTCAAAGATCTGTCCAATTCATTGTATATCAGTAATTCTGAGGTTTCAGAATCCCTGGAGAGGAGCCTATATGCCAACTTAATCGATTTTGATAAGAAAAATGTCAATAGGGGAAATTTTCTTGATTTCCTTCTCTTCGGAATGAAATATGTCTTTCCTGCAAAGGCAGGTATATTAACTCGAGGAGAGCCTACCGCGCATTCACATCCATTTATGAAGGAATACATTAGTAGTGATTATGCTTATGTATGGGCATCTTCCACTGGGTCAGTTATCGGTCAAGAAATTGAGCCATTTTATCCTAACCAGATCAAGGCGATAAAGGAAGATCAAGAACTTTATAAATTACTGGCATTGCTTGATGTGATCAGAGTTGGAAGATTAAGAGAAATATCTATTGCTGAAATGTACCTTAAAAAATCACTAGCATATGGCTGACCATACAAATATTGTACGCATTAAGGCTGTACACAATGCTTTACAGGAATTGCACGAGCATGTAGTATTCGTTGGAGGAGCTACAATCTCATTATACGCAGACCGGCCCATTTTTGAAGTTCGGCCCACTGATGATATTGATGTTATTATTGAGATACTCAATTATAATCAACGCCAGAAACTGGAAGAGCGATTGAGAGAAATTGGATTTGTAAATGATATAGAATCTGGTGTCATTTGTCGATTTAAGATTAAGGGAATAATAGTTGACATTATGCCTACAAATGACCCTTCAATAGGATTCCACAATAAATGGTACCCAAGAGGATATGAACTTGCACAAACATATCAATTTGAGAACAGTATGACTATTCGGATTTTGAGTGCACCATATTTTCTGGCAACTAAAATAGAAGCTTTTAAAGGCAGAGGAAATGGAGATGGCAGGATTAGTCATGATTTTGAGGATATTGTTTTTATTATGGAGAATAGAGGGAGGTTATGGGAAGAATTGAATAATTGTGACAACGAGATAAAAACGTATTTGCAGTCAGAATTTTCAATTCTTTTAAATAATCAATATTTCTATGAATGGATCGATAGTCATGTGGAACGTGGAAGTATGCCTCCGCAGACACCAATAATCCTTGATCGCCTCAAAAAGTTCTGTAACCAAACAAATAGGACTATTGATTAAACAGTAAGAAGACTTAATGGTAAGAAAAATATGTAATTATCAAAACGAAAAAGCTCATCGGATTGATGAGCTTTTTCGTTTTGAGATGTTAAAAATCTAACATGCCAATTTCTTGTACCACGTACGGGAATCGAACCCGTGATTCCTCCGTGAAAGGGAGGCGTCTTAACCCCTTGACCAACGCGGCGTATCGTTTTGGGATTGCAAAGGTATAACCTTATTTTATATTTCCAAAAAAAATTTTGATAACTTAAATTTGTATTGATTAATAGTGGTATTGATTGTAAATTTGTTCTCGATTTTTTCATACTCAAATCACGATGTAAAATGGGAAGTACTCTCAAAATTGGTATTAATGGTTTCGGCCGTATTGGTCGTTTGGTATACCGCCAAATTTACAAAATGCCCGGTATTGATGTGGTTGCAATCAATGACCTCACCAGCCCTACACAGCTGGCGCATTTGCTGAAATATGATTCAGCTCAGGGTAGGTTTGATGCAGAGGTTAAACATTCTGAAAATGCTATTAACGTAAATGGTGAAGACATTACTATATATGCACAGAAAGACCCATCTCAAATTCCTTGGGGAAAACACGAAATCGATGTAGTTATCGAATGTACTGGTTTCTTCGCCGATAAGGATAAAGCTGAGGCTCACATCAAAGCTGGTGCTAAGAGAGTGGTTATTTCTGCTCCTGCTACCGGTGACCTGAAAACTGTAGTTTTCAACGTTAACCACGATATCCTCGACGGTAGCGAAACTGTTATCTCTTGTGCTTCTTGTACTACTAACTGTCTGGCTCCTATGGCTAAAGTATTGAATGACAAATATGGCATTCTCTCTGGCTTAATGACCACAGTTCACGCATACACCAACGATCAGAACACCCTGGATGCTCCACATCCGAAAGGTGACCTGCGTCGTGCACGTGCTGCTGCTGCTAACATCGTTCCTAACAGCACCGGTGCTGCTAAAGCAATCGGACTGGTATTACCTGCTCTGAAAGGTAAACTGGATGGTAGTGCACAACGTGTTCCTACTATCACAGGTTCTTTAACTGAGCTGACTACCATCCTTGGTGCAAAAGTTACTGCTGAAGAAATCAATGCTGCAATGAAAGCTGCCAGCAACGAATCTTTCGGTTACACTGAAGATGAAATCGTAAGCTCCGATATCATCGGTATCCACTACGGTTCATTATTCGATGCTACTCAAACCAAAGTTCTGACTGTTGGCGAACACCAACTGGTTAAAACTGTTTCCTGGTACGATAACGAAATGAGCTACGTATCACAGCTGGTTCGTACTGTTAAGTACTTCGCTGGCCTGATCAGCAAATAATATTTATACTCCCGGCCCAATAGCCGGGAGTATCTTTTTAATAAATCCGCAGCACTACACCATTACAGCATTAGTCCGGTTCCACTTTTTTAAAGCGGATCTCTTTTGCCTTAATCTGGTACTGCGGTTTTTTATGCTCCATCTTTTCTCGTTATCTTAAATTCGATACCATATGAGTAAATTCACTGACTATAACTTCAATGGACGTAAAGCTCTTGTGCGCGTTGATTTCAACGTTCCGTTGAACGATAAATTTGAAATTACCGACGACACCCGTATGCGTGCCGCCGTTCCTACCATAAAAAAAATCCTGAAAGACGGCGGTGCTGTGATCTTAATGTCGCACCTCGGCCGTCCGAAAGATGGACCTACCGATAAATATTCTTTACGTCACCTGGTTTATCACCTGATCTCCCTCCTGGGTGGTACTACTGTTAAATTTGCAGAAGACTGTGTTGGACCAATTGCTGAAAAAGCAGCTGCCGACCTGCAAATGGGTGAAGTTCTCCTACTCGAAAACCTCCGCTTCCATAAAGCTGAAGAAAAAGGTGATGCATCTTTTGCTGAAGAACTCTCTAAACTGGGTAATGTATACGTAAACGATGCTTTCGGTACCGCTCACCGCGCACACGCTTCTACCGCTGTAATCGCACAATTCTTTGCTCCTGCAAACCGTATGTTCGGTTTGCTGATGGATGCTGAAGTTAGCAGTGCCCAAAAAGTATTGAATAACGCCGAGCGCCCATTCACAGCCATTCTTGGTGGTGCTAAAGTGAGTGATAAAATTCTTATCATCGAAACCCTGATGGATCGTGCAAATAACATCATCATTGGTGGTGGTATGGCTTATACTTTCCTCAAAGCTCAGGGTAAAGAAATCGGTAGCTCTCTCTGCGAAAACGACAGACTTGAACTGGCAAATGAACTCGTAGCTAAAGCAAAAGAAAAAGGTGTAAACCTTGTTTTACCAGTTGATTCCGTTGCTGCTGATAAATTTGCGGCAGATGCAAATACTCAGGTGGTTTCTAACGATAATATTCCTGCTGGCTGGATGGGTCTGGATATCGGTCCTAAATCCATTGTCCTTTTCGGAGAAGTAATTGGCAACTCTAAAACTATTCTCTGGAATGGTCCTATGGGAGTATTTGAAATGCTTCCTTTCCAGGGCGGTACCAAAGGTGTGGCAGAAGCTATTGTTGCTGCAACTGCAAATGGTGCCTTCTCATTAGTTGGCGGTGGCGACTCTGTAGCTGCTGTTAATCAATTCGGAATTGCGGATAAAGTAAGTTACGTATCTACCGGTGGTGGTGCTTTGCTGGAATTCTTCGAAGGAAAAGAATTACCTGGTATTGCTGCTATCTAAGCATTCCACATTATAAAGTTATTATTAACTAACATAAGGATTGTAGTGAAGTTGTTTTGGATTGAAAAAAAATTCGCAACTTCATTATAATCCTTTGTTGCTTTATAAGCATTCATCAAATTAATACAACAATAATGAACAAACGCTTTCTATGGTACCCTGTTATCATCGGTGTATTTGCGCTGCTAATCTGGTTTATTCTGGAGAAAGGCCAATCATTGCCGATGCATACAGGTAGCATTGCTGTTACCCCTGCAGCTCATGCAGTTGTTTCTTCTGCCAGCTGGCTCCAATATTTCGATAACCTTAAGCATCCACTCGGCTTATTGCTTCTGCAAATAATGCTGATAATGCTGGTGGCTCGTTTATTCGGATGGCTTGCCAACAGAATAAAACAACCGGCTGTTGTAGGCGAAATTATAGCTGGCGTTTTATTAGGCCCATCCCTGTTGGGCTGGACACTTCCCTCCTTTTCTGCTTTCCTCTTTCCGGCAGATTCATTAAAAAACCTTCAGTTCCTCAGCCAGATAGGCCTTGCCTTTTTTATGTTTATAGTAGGCATGGAACTGGATATCCAGAAAATCCGCCAGAAAGCACATGATGCGGTAATGATCAGTCATGCCAGTATTATTATACCATTCTTCCTGGGCGTTTCACTGGCCTATTTTCTCTTTACACGTTTTGCACCCCCTCAGGTAAGCTTCTTATCATTTGCCTTGTTTATGGGCATCGCAATGAGTATAACAGCCTTCCCTGTACTTGCACGTATTGTGCAGGAAAGAAAATTAACGAATACTCCACTCGGTGTAATGGCTATTACCTGTGCAGCAGCTGATGATGTTACAGCCTGGTGCATCCTGGCTGTGGTAGTAGCAATTGTAAATGCCGGTGGTTTAGTAAGTGCCATTATCACTATTATCCTTGCATTGGTTTTTGTGTTGATTATGTTGATGGCTGTTCGCCCGTGGCTGAATAAAACATTGTCACACTATCTGGAAAAAGATCAGCAGAAAAGAGCTGTATCACTGAGTTTCCTCATTTTGTTGGTGGCTGCCTGGTTTGCAGAAGTTATAGGTATTCATGCGCTGTTTGGCGCATTTCTGGCTGGTGTAATTATGCCAGGTAATACCATTAAAACTATACTAACCGATAAACTGGAAGATGTAAGCGTTATGTTACTATTGCCCATTTTCTTTGTATTCACAGGCTTAAGAACGCATATCGGCCTGTTAAATCAGGGTGATCTCTGGTTAGTATTCGGTATGATTATGTTTGTTGCTGTTGCCGGTAAATTTGGAGGTAGTACCATTACCGCCCGTTTAATGGGTCAGAACTGGCATAGCGCGGTATCTATTGGAGCTTTAATGAATACCCGCGGATTAATGGAGCTGGTAGTTTTGAACATCGGTTTCGATCTTGGTATTCTGTCTCCTGAAATCTTTGCCATGATGGTGCTTATGGCTTTGGCAACAACATTTATGACCGGACCATTGCTCGATTTAGTTGGATATAGTGAAAGGAAACGAGCTGCTATTAGTAGAATTTCCTATCAGGATTAATAATAGATAGATTGATGATATTTTTTTGAAGGGATGCTGTTTTAGCATCCCTTTTTATTTTGATTTCAGGATTGATACTTTATTGATTGAAATGGTTATTTGTGTGGATGCTATTAATGCTAGATATCTGATTATTGGATTTATTTTTGTTACCGTAGGCAGGGCGGGGGCAAGCCCCGCCCCTACATGGTTTCAGCGAATTACAGTTTCTATATTGCAGAATTGTTTCTTTCCAGAATTGAAATTAGTAGATTGACATTTAAAATGAAATTAAACTACCAGATGAAAATTTGGATCCGCTGAAACCATGTAGGGGCGGGGCTTGCCCCCGCCCTGCCTACGGTAACAGAAATAAATCCTTTAAATTGAATTCAATATTCACTCAACATTCTTCTTAACCTAATACCATTGGGCTTACCTACGATAAAAGAAATTCATCAATCACCTAAAAACAATAAAATCAGGATTTATCTTTCTTAACATAGCATTCTGCCAACAGTAAAAGAAAAGGGCTAACCAATATAACCGGTTAGCCCTTTTTAGAATTTCTTATATATTCTTTATTTCGCTTTGTGCGTAGTTTTCTTTTTTGCAGCTGTATGTTTCTTAGCTGTTGAATGTTTTTTTGCTGCTGGCTTCTTGTAAGTAGTTTTCTTAGCAGGAGCTTTTGCAACATTGGTAGTTTTTTCAGCCATTTTTACTGGTGGTGGAAATTTAGATTTATCCACACCTACAGCTTTATCATCAAGCGTCAACTGAACTGATTCCTTGAGCATTTCTTCTTTTTCGGCAAGGAATTGTTTCATTTTAGTTTTCGGAACTCGCAGATCGTAGCTGTTTTCCGGGCTGCTCATAGCTTTTGTGAAGCCTGGGTTCAGACGATCTAATTCAGCTACAGGGATATCCAGTTTCTTAGCGATAGCTTCGAGTCTGTATTTTCCGGTTACATTGATTTCAACTGTGTTGAAGATTTCTTCTTCAGACAGAGGTGCTCTGGTAATACGTTCTTCAACCGGCATGTTAACGGTGATAGTTTTATTAACATCTTCATCGTCGCTTACGCCGAAGAAGTTATTGAATCTATCGAGGATATATCCGGTGGCTATGAATTTGTAGACGTGGTTACGAGATTCTGCAGGTAAGAAATATTGCATACCCCAGAAATCAGTACGTCCGCTGGCGTTAATCGCTTTCTGAACACCGCCAGGGCCGCAGTTATATGCAGCAACTACGAGTAACCAATCGCCGAACTGAGAATAAAGTTGATTCAGGAATTGTGCGGCAGCGAGAGTAGATTTATAGAAGTCTTTTCTTTCGTCTACTTTTTTACCAACGTTCAGACCGAAGATGCGTGCGGTACCTGCCATAAATTGCCAGGCGCCTACAGCTCCTACTTTGGAACGAGCATTGGTATTGAAACTCGATTCAATAACCGCGAGGTATTTCATTTCTTCTGGAATACCGTTATCGCGGAATACCTTTTCGATCATGGTAAAATAGGGTTGGCCCCTATCGATCATGATTTGGAGGTGTTGACTATATCTGGTGGCATAGTTATTCACATAACCGGCAACCAGGTTATTGTTTATTTGCTCATATACTTTCGGGCTACGAATAGTATTAGGCAAACTTTGCGCAGCTTTTTTAACTGCCAGGGATGTTGGAGATGCTGCTACAGTATCTTTTGGTAAATGAACTTTGTGGTTCATTTTTAATACCGTAGTATCGGGTGTTCCCATCGAATACACCATCTCTTTAGGATTGCTATTGCCCCCCCTTGCACTCACACACACTAAACTCGTTGCTGGCAACAGCAGTAGTAAAAAGATTTTTCTCATACAATTTATTTTAAACAACAGTCACTTGCTCATTAGCCATTAACAGGCGGGCTATCTGGAGCAAGCTTTCTTCGCTAAACTTCTTTGTGATGATCTGTACACCGTATGGCATTCCATTAGAATGCTTGGCCAGGGGAACGGATATTGCCGGAACCCCTACTAAATTGGCCAGTACCGTATAAATATCTGCCAGGTACATGGCTATCGGATCGTCAGTTTTTTCTCCTAATTTGAAAGCTGTGGATGGCACAGTTGGCATTAAAATGGCGTCGTACTCTTCTAAAATCTCATTCAGTTTTTCTGCAACAAGACGCCTAACTTGTTGTGCCTTAGTGTAATATGCGTCGTAATATCCCGCGCTTAGCACAAACGTTCCCAGTAATATACGACGTTTTACTTCGATACCAAACCCTTCCGACCTACTTTTTTTGTAAAAATCTGTCAAATCAAGGTTTTTTTCGCTGGTTCTGTGTCCAAATTTTACCCCATCGTAACGAGATAAATTGGATGACGCTTCTGCGGTTGTCAACACATAATAGGCAGGCACAATATGATCAAGATAATCGAAACTTTGTCCGGTTACGGTATGACCAATTGATTCCAATTCTTCAAAGAAGTCGATATAGCCTTCTCTCATCTCTGCGTCCAGACCCTCGTGGTACTGTGCATCTCTTAAATACGCAAATTTGAAAGATTTATTGCGTTCTACTTCCAGGTTGGCTGTATAATCAGGTACGGGATGTTGAGATGCTGTACTATCGAACTCATCCGGTCCGGCTATTACTTGTAGAACTACCGCCACATCTGCAATATTCCTGCCAAAAATACCAATCTGATCAAAAGATGACGCGTAGGCGATTAAACCGTGACGAGAGATGCGGCCATAGGTTGGTTTTAGTCCAACTATCCCGCAAAAATCGGCTGGTTGGCGAACTGAGCCGCCGGTATCACTACCCAGACTAACATGGCAGAGGTTGGCTTGCACTGCTACTGCAGATCCACCAGAAGAGCCACCAGGTACTCTGGAATTATCTAATGCATTTAAAGTGGGTCCATAAGCCGAATTCTCATTCGTGGATCCCATTGCGAATTCATCGCAGTTGAGATTTCCGATGATTATTGCATCTTCTGCCAACAGCCTTTCTATTGCAGTAGCAGAAAATATGGAGGTAAACCCTTCCAACATTTTGGAAGCGGCACTTACATTATGACCTTTATAGCAGATAACATCTTTAATTCCCACCACTACACCTGCTAAAGCACCCAGCTTTTCGTCCCTTTTCAGACGAGCATCCAGTTCTTGTGCCTTTTCCAGGGCTTCTTCCTCATACACTTCCAGGAAGGCATTCAGATGTTTTAGCTTAGCTATGCGGTCCAGGAACGAACGTACCTGTTCCACACAACTTGTTCTGCCGGCGTATAATGCTTCTTGAAAAGTAGTTATACTGCTAAGTTCAGACAAAGCTAAATCGGTTGATTATTTATAATCAGGACAATGAAAATTGGCAATAGGTAACGTATGCAATTATTTTGACGCCTCAGTAGAGTGAGTATCAGTAGTAGCAGACGGTTGTACAGGTTTTTCTTTCATTCCTTCTTCAATCTCCTGGCGCACATTGTTTTTGGCGTCATTGAATTCGCGGATTCCTTTACCCAAACCACGCATTAATTCTGGAATTTTCTTTCCTCCAAACAGCAACAATACAACAACAGCAATTAACAGTAATTCGGACATTCCGATATCCTGAAGAATTAAAAATGATGATTTAACAAAAACAGCAGTCATCTTCTCAAATATTTATAGTGTTCAGTAAACAAAGATAGAGCATAAAATCCGCTTTTTCACTCCATTTATTCAACCTTTAATACCATTTTAAGAAATGTAGTTTCTCGCAAAGGCTCAAAGATTAATATTAAGATGCAAAGGATTTTTTTAAGATATATAAGAATTGAAGCGAATATTTTAATATGGGTTATATTTTTAATTGTTGATCAGTTTCTTATTATTAAAAAACAATCAAAAATCATTAATAATAGCACTCATAAACATCTGCTTCAACCCTTATATATCTTAAAAAAATCCTTTGCACCTTAATATTAATCTTTGCGTCTTTGCGAGAAATACACGGACAAACGAAAAAAGCGGAACCATTACGGCACCGCTTT
The DNA here is from genome assembly GCF_003419895.1 of Chitinophaga silvatica. Taxonomy (GTDB): domain Bacteria; phylum Bacteroidota; class Bacteroidia; order Chitinophagales; family Chitinophagaceae; genus Chitinophaga; species Chitinophaga silvatica. The sequence continues at coordinate 48,349 of NZ_QPMM01000017.1, forward strand.
TAACAAATTTCCCTGTATTTATACTAAACCCTTTTTTCTTTGATACGGGCTTTCTTACCAGCACGTTCGCGCAGGTAGTAAAGCTTAGCTCTTCTAACTTTACCCACTTTATTCAGCACAATACCGTCGATATTAGGAGAGTAAAGCGGAAACAGTCTTTCCACGCCTATGCCATCAGAAATTTTTCTAACAGTGAAAGAAGTCGTGAATCCTGTACCCTGGATTTTCAACACATCACCTTTAAAGGACTGAATCCTTTCTTTATTACCTTCCACGATTTTATAATTGACAGTGACGTTGTCGCCTGCTTTAAACTTCGGGTACTGTTTCTTAGCTGTCAGTTGTTCGTGAACAAACGAAATTGCGTTCATCTTTCAAATATTTATGGGAGTGCAAAAGTAAGTCAAGAAATAGCATTTACCAAATTAAAAAGCAAGAAATTATGTTATTAAGTTGATAACATGCCAAAATTGACCTCATAATCATTTAGTTATGTTAATAAATCTGGTCGTCTGGCTTTTGTACGATCTACAGAAGCCTGATGACGCCAGTCATCGATTTTCTTGTGATCGCCGCTTAATAGAATATCAGGCACTTTCCAGCCTCTGAAATCTACCGGCCTGGTATAAACAGGCGGGGCAAGCAAATTATCCTGAAAAGAGTCGGATAATGCGCTGGTTTCATCATTCAGGACCCCGGGAATCAGTCGGCCGATGGCATCTACCAGTACCGCTGCTCCTAATTCTCCACCACTAAGTACATAATCTCCTATAGAAATTTCCTTAGTAATAAAATGATCCCTGATTCGCTGATCAATTCCTTTGTAATGCCCGCATAGCATCAGTAAATTCCCTTTCAGAGAGAGCTGATTCGCCATTTTCTGATTTAAAGTTTCTCCATCCGGTGTCAGATAGATAATTTCATCATACTTAACTTTTGCCTGTAGGGATTCTATTGCATTTACAATAGGTTCCAACATCATTACCATTCCGGCACCTCCTCCAAACTGATAATCATCTACCTGATTGTGTTTCAGGTTAGAATACTGGCGAAGAGGGTGAACGTGCACTTCCAGCAAACCTTTCGCCTGCGCCCTTTTCATTATGGAATGAGAAAGCGGGCTTTCCAACAATTCTGGCAGTACTGTAATGATATCTATACGCATAATTTTCAGCTTGTATATAATTCAATCAACCCATCCGGTAATTGCAGGTGAACTACCTGATTCTTTTTGTCCACTTTTACAAGGGTTTGCTCATTTATTGGCAATAAAGCCTCTTTTCCGCCAATAAAAACTTTTGCCAACACCTGCATAGGCATTTCAATTACTTCTTCTACTGTACCTAAGGCACCATGTTGCTCATCCATAACCGCGAACCCCAGGAGGGCCAGTGGGGCGGATGAAGCTGTTTGCTGTTTAAAGTCTTCTTCCTGAAGAAAAACCTGTGCCGGCATTAGCTTATGAGCAGCTTCCTTGGTATCTATTCCTTCCAATTTCAGAAATACCTGTTCGTGATCTTTAATCTTTACAGATTGTACAAAGTAAGGGATAAAGCTGTTTTTTCGTTCTTCGAGGAAGATGACGGAAACACCTTTGAGGGCAGATCTTTTGCCCAGGCTATGGCGTAATATCAACTCTCCCTGTAAACCATGCGCTGAGGCAAGCTTTCCTATACTGAAATAATTACTCATATCCTTTAGATTAGGTACTGCATTAAAAAAAAGGAAATATTTGCAAGGCAAATATTTCCTTTTTCAGGTATTGTTAAAACGTTTCCGTTTTATGCTTCTGTACCTTCTCCTTCTGCCGGAGCTTCAGTTGCCGGAGCTGGAGCATCTTCAACTTTTCTTACAATTGGAGCTGCAATTCTAGCTTTTTTGTGGCTGTCGCGACGGGCAGAAACTTTTTGTTCGTGTTCAGCTTGCCATTGTGCAAATTTTTGGTAAGCAGTAGGCTCGTCGAACAGGTTCAGGGAAACACCTCTTAACAGGTGTTTTAAATACAATACACCTTTGAAAGACAAGATCCTTCTAACAGTATCAGTAGGTTGTGCACCTTTCTGCAACCAGCGTAAAGCTTTTTCGGTGTCGATATTGATCGACGCTGGAACTGTTAATGGATTGTAAGTACCGATTTTTTGGATGAATTTACCATCCCTTGGAGCGCGAGCGTCAGCTACTACAATGAAGTAGAAAGGTCTTTTTTTCGCGCCATGTCTCTGCAGTCTGATTTTTACTGGCATAAATAAGTCGAGATTATTTTTTGCGAGTTAGGAAATATTGTTTAATTAGGGATGCAAATGTAAACAGTAAGTTTTTATTTGCAAAAAAAATTTATATCAAATTGATTTAATTATCTCATCATTCCTTTCATCCCTTTCAGGCCTTTACCCCCTCCCATTCCAAACTTATTCATCATTTTCATCATCTGCCTCATCTGGTCGAACTGTTTCATGAACTGGTTGACATCCTGGATATCTTTACCAGCACCTTTGGCAATGCGTTTTCTGCGGCTGCCATCGATCATATCCGGATCGGCCCGTTCTGCACTGGTCATGGAGTTGATCATTGCTTCAATTCCCTTAAAGGCGTCGTCGCTGATATCCAGGTCTTTAACTGCTTTACCAACTCCAGGAATCATAGCCATCAGGTCTTTCAGGTTACCCATTTTCTTGATCTGCTGTAATTGCTCCTTGAAGTCGTCGAAATCGAACTGGTTCTGACGGATTTTTTTCTCGAGCTTTTTGGCTTGTTCTTCATCGAACTGAGCCTGAGCGCGTTCTACGAGGGTGGTGATATCACCCATTCCTAGGATACGCTGAGCCATACGTTCAGGGTAGAAAACGTCGAGGGTATCGAGTTTTTCACCCATACTTACGAACTTGATAGGTTTTTCTACGGTGTATTTGATCGTAAGAGCAGCACCACCGCGGGTATCACCATCCAATTTCGTTAGCACAACCCCAGAGAAGTCGAGACGGTCGTTGAAGGCCTTGGCTGTATTCACAGCATCCTGACCTGTCATTGAATCTACAACAAACAGGATCTCCTGAGGTTTTACGGCAGCTTTAACATTGGCTACCTCGGTCATCATTTGTTCATCAACGGCCAGACGACCGGCAGTATCGATGATGATGACGTTGAAGTTATTGGCTTTTGCATGTTTGATCGCATTTTCAGCGATTTGAACAGCATTTTTATTTTCAGGTTCGCTATATACTTCTACACCGATCTGTTCTCCCAATACTTTTAATTGGTCGATCGCCGCGGGGCGGTAGATATCGGCGGCCACCAGTAAAGGTTTCTTACCTTTTTTGGTTTTAAGGAAATTACCCAGTTTACCGGAGAAGGTGGTTTTACCCGAACCTTGCAAACCGGCGATCAGGATAACGGTAGGATTGGTTTTAATGTCCAGCTCTGCCTCGGTGCCCCCCATAAGGTCCACCAATTCATCCTTTACAATTTTTACCATTAATTGTCCGGGTGAAATAGAGGTAAGTACCTTTTCACCCAGTGCTTTATCCTTTACCCTATCAGTAAATTCCTTGGCAATTTTATAGTTCACATCCGCATCCACCAATGCACGACGGATTTCTTTAACGGTAGTTGCAATATTTATTTCCGAAATCCGACCCTCACCTTTAAGCTGTTTAAACGCGGAATCGAGTCTCTCTGATAATGATTCAAACATTGTTGGTATTTTAAACGGATGGCAAAAGTAACAAAAAGAGTTGTAAAGGAAAAAGACGGTTGGGGGTAAAATAAAACAGCGAGGCTAATGGTGGAATATACCACTATCAGCTTCGCTGTAATTAGTTTATACAATCGACAGTCGGTCAGCGGTTGACGGTTGACCTCATAGCTATTTTACTTTAACGTTTTAGCCCAGATAGTTTCTAAGCAATTTGCTGCGGGATGTAGTACGAAGCTTTGTGATAGCTTTGTCTTTGATCTGACGCACCCTTTCGCGGGTAAGGCCAAACTTCTCGCCAATATCTTCGAGCGACATTGGATGTTCAACAGCAATACCGAAATAGAGCATGATTACATCTTTTTGGCGATCGGTTAACGTGGAAAGAGAACGTTCAATTTCGCGGCGCAGGGAATCGTGATGATCTAATTCTTCATCGGCGCTCACTGCATTTGGGTTTTCCAGTACATCGAGGAGGGAATTATCTTCACCATCGATGAAAGGAGCGTCCATTGAAACGTGTCTGGCAGCTACCCCCAGCGTAGCTTCAACTTCGTCGGTATTAATTTCGAGGATGGTAGCCAATTCGTCGGGAGACGGCTCTCTCTCATACTCTTGTTCCAACTGAGAATACGCTTTGCTGATTTTGTTGCTCAACCCTACTTTGTTTAGCGGCAGTCTTACGATTCTTGATTGTTCTGCCAGCGCCTGCAGGATAGATTGGCGAATCCACCATACGGCGTAGGAGATGAATTTAAAACCGCGCGTTTCATCAAAACGTTGAGCAGCTTTAATTAACCCGAGGTTACCCTCGTTGATCAGGTCACTCAGGGAAAGACCTTGGTTCTGATACTGTTTCGCAACGGATACCACAAAGCGAAGATTAGCTTTAGTAAGCTTCTCCAACGCTCTCTGATCGCCCTGCTTGATCCGGATAGCCAGATTAACTTCCTCTTCCGGCGTGATCAAATCCACTTTACCAATTTCCTGTAAGTATTTTTCCAGGGATTGTGACTCCCTGTTGGTAATGGATTTTGTGATTTTAAGTTGGCGCATTGACATAGAGTCGGAACAGTTACAGGTTAATAAAAAGTTAAGATTTGATGAATGCCTGACAAAAATAACTTTTTTTAGATAGCGACCAAAAAAATTCTGTTGTTTTTAAAGTATTTCCAAATAAAATCGATTGATCGTTAAGGGCTTGCAATTCTCAAGGAAATTCGCCACTATAAAGGCGAAAGCTGAAAGTAGCTAATATATGTAATTTTTGTATCTATCAAATTTATAATATATGTGAAATTCTATAGGCATTCCTGACTTTTTTGAGATACTGTAAAAAAAAAGAATAAATAATTTTGACAGAGTAAAATATTTTCTATAATTGCAACTGGATGATATTGATTTACTAATTATTTGAGAAGATGTCAAAGAAAGTGCTTTATGAGTTAGAATTTCCGGTTAGATGCTCACCCGGTATCCTTTATGAGTTCTTATCCACACCAGCTGGTTTACAGGAATGGTTTGCAGATAAGGTTGACTTTAAGGATAACGTGTTTTCTTTTTCCTGGAACGGTACTACAGAGGAAGCAGAAGTTATGGAACAAGAAGAAGATGAGTTTATCCGGCTGCACTGGACGCATGCCCCCAAAGACGAATTTTTTGAGTTCCGCATACAAATTTCTGAAGTAACGAATGAAACTATCCTTGTAGTAAAAGATTTCGCGGAAAAGAAAGAAGTGAAGGACCAGAGTCAGTTATGGGAATACCAGGTAAAGGACCTTTTCCACCGTATCGGCAGTTAAAAGCCTGTTTTACCATTTAATGTATTGAGTAGCGTGGCATACGCCTTCACTACCCCGGAAATTAATTCTCCCCATTGTCCTATCTCGAAACGTTTAGCCAGTTTTATAAAATCATTCCGGCTAATCAGCTTTTTCCAGTCTTTAAAACTTAAGGTGTCTATGTAACAGTAATTACTATTTTCAAAGTCATGTTCCCAGGGATTCTCCTGCACATATACCTGAAATCCTCCGGCTTTTAAATCCTCGTACGCATCTTCCAATGCTGTATGGAATTGCTCTTTTACCCCGCCTGAAATATGCAGGGTAGCAATAAAGTAATGCCCCCACCAGAACATCGTTCTGAAGGCAAAAATCTCTGCTTTGCTAAAATATCTCGGATAATCCAGCATTACCCAGGGCAGCCCCTTATATTGCTCACCCTTGGAAATCTTTCCACCCAAATGTTTCCAATGCGCTTCAAACGGAAATTCATTTGTTTTTTCCCAATCCTCTAAAGCCCGCTGCAACTCTCCCATCAATAAAATTACCTTCCCAATCGCACTATTCTTCAACTCAATAAAATGAGTACTGGCCACTAACTCCCCTTCTTCCGGCGTTAATTCAAAATTTTCCATATAATTTTAACGGTATTTTCAGGCCCGACTGCTTACTCCTTTGTGAAATCGTACTAACTTTACCGTTCAGTTGGACCTGGACTGTAGTTACGAAGGTCGGGAATCCAATATTCTAATACCGCATTATCAGTGAAAAAACTCGACAAATTAATTATAAAAACCTTTCTGGGTCCTTTTGTTGCCACTTTCTTCGTTACCTTGTTCGTACTGGTAATGCAGTTCCTCTGGAAATATGTGGATGACCTGGTAGGTAAAGGGCTTGATACAATGGTTATTATACAACTGATTGGCTTTACCACAGCTACATTGGTGCCATTGGCCTTACCCCTTGCCGTATTGTTGTCGTCTATCATGACCTTCGGGAACCTGGGAGAAAGCTTTGAACTTGTTGCCCTGAAATCATCAGGTATTTCCCTGCTCAGATTTATTCGTCCGCTCCTGGTAATTGCTACCCTGATAGGTATCGGTGGTTTTTTATTTGCCAACTATGTGATCCCGGTAGCTAATCTTCAGGCTAAATCTCTTTTATACGATATTACCTACTCCAAACCCGCTTTTAACATTAAAGCAGGTGTTTTCTATAAAGATATCCCCAACTATACTATCAAGGTAGCCCAGAAGGATAAGGATAACCAAACCATTCACCAGGTTATGATCTTCGACGAACAAAGTGGGGCCGGTGATAAAATTATCCTGGCAGAGAAAGGCCAGATGGTGCTTTCTGCCAATAAACGTTATCTCTACTTTATCCTGGAAAATGGATGGAGATATGAAGAAAGAGGTAACAGGGGGTATTCAATACCTTCCGATATGGTACGTTTCAGCTTCAAAAAATATAGCAAGGCATTCGACCTAAGTTCATTTGCCTTCAACCGTCTGGATATGGATCTTTTTGCGTCTAACCACCAAATGTTGAATATCAGGCAATTGGATGTAGCCATAGATTCCTTACAAAAGGTTGAAGATCAATTTAGTAAAACAATTAACTCCTACGTAACTGTACGCTATCAGTTTTTTAAATGGAAAGATTCGGCCTGGTTAGCAACTGCTCCTCCGCTGAAAGTAAAAGAGTTTTCGGATATCGTTCCCAACAAAAACAAACGTACAGTATACGAAAGGGCAGAACAGAATACCCGTGAAATGGTTAGTTCCTTACAACAACCAGTTCAGGAATTTCAAGATAAACATGGCAACGTATTAATGCATAAAGTAGAGTGGCAACGTAAATTTACCCTTGCTGCTGCCTGTATCGTGATGTTTCTGATCGGAGCTCCGTTAGGTTCAATCATCCGGAAAGGCGGATTGGGTACTCCACTGGTATTTGCGGTAATCTTTTTCGTGATATTTAACGTATTTTTCATGATCGGGGAAAAGATGGCCAGAAGTGGAGTGATGCTAACCTGGTCGGGTATGTGGCTTTCCAACTTTGTTTTGATGCCAATTGCAGGTTTCTTAATTGTTAAGGCCATGAATGATTCCCAACTTTTTAATAAAGAATATTATTTTCGCGTTATTCAAAGAATAAAAAAGTTCTTACAAAGATTTAAAAAGCAACCTACAACTTAAAACCTACAGAAGTGAAAACGCTGTTTACACTGTTCAGAAAGAATCCATATTTCTTTCTGCCATACCTCCTATGTTTAATTTTAGGAGGATATTTTCTTGCAACCTACAGCCAACGTGATCTGTTTCTTCGGATTAATGGAGAACATTCTGAGTGGGGAGATGTAATTGTAACAGGACTCACCTATTTGGGAGATGGCGTAATGTTTGGCGTGGTATTGTTCTTATTACTGATAATGCAGAGATTCAGACTATTTTTTATGGGCCTGGGTATTCTGTTATTAGTAACACTCATCGTTCAGGTAGGGAAACACTATTTTAATGCACCAAGGCCAATCAGCTACTTTGGCGACGAAGCAGCGGCAATTGTGCATACCGTTAGCTGGGTAAATGTGCATAGCAGCTGCAGTTTTCCTTCGGGTCACTCTGCCGCAGCATTTGGGCTTTTCAGCTTTTTAGCGGTGGTTTTACCTAACAAACGATTTGGATTTATTTTATTAGGGATGGCATTATGTGCCGCCTATTCGCGTATTTATTTGGCCCAGCACTTCTTTTTAGATGTGTATGTTGGCAGTCTTATTGGCACTCTATGTACTGTAATTGTATATAATTTATTTAATCTAAAAAACACTACTGCAGCCACAGAAGTATGCACAGAGCATCTTTTACAGGCTCAGGCCAATCCTTAGACAATGGGATTTTCGGATTTTCGATTGATGGGTTTTGTGATGAGATCCGTTGCTGATAACAAAATCCTTTAATCCGTATTTATCAATCCGAAAATTGATTTTTTGAATGAAATACCTGTTGATTGCCCTTATTGCTGCTTTATTATTCATTCCTTTTCTGGGAGCGGTTCATCTTTTCGATTGGGATGAAATCAACTTTGCAGAAGCGGCACGTGAAATGATTGTAACTAATAATTACAGTCAGGTACAGATAGATTTCCAGCCATTCTGGGAAAAACCGCCCTTATTTATCTGGCTGCAGGTTTTGAGTATGCAGTTATTTGGAATTAACGATTTTGCTGCACGTTTTCCCAACGCAATTATTGGTGTAATCACCCTGGTATCTCTTTTTGCCATTGGAAAAAAACTGGTGAATGAAAGACTTGGCCTTTGGTGGGCACTGGTATATGCAGGCTCCTGGCTGCCTCATTTCTATTTTAAATCAGGCATCATTGATCCTACTTTCAACCTGTTTATCTTCCTCGCTATTTATTTTGCCTATACTATTCCTCATAGCAAGTCTGCCCTCCGTCAGGCGGCCATTAGTGGTATATTCCTGGGGTTGGCCGTACTTACAAAAGGTCCGGTAGCTATTCTGGTAGCTTTACTGGCATTTCTTGTCTACTTTATATCCAGGAAAGGTAAAACAGGAATCGGATTTGGGCATTTAGGTATGATTGCCTTACTGGCCTGTTTCACTACCCTTCTCTGGTTTGGATACGAAATTCTGGCGCATGGATGGTGGTTTGTAAATGAATTTATTGCCTATCAGATCAGATTACTTACAACAGAAGATGCCGGTCATGGTGGCCCGTTCTTCTACCATTGGGTGGTACTGCTGGTGGGTTGTTTTCCTGCCAGTGCATTTTTATTTACCTGGTTGGGAAGCAAAAAAAGTATTTATACCTATGGAAGAGGTACAGAGGTAAAGGACTTCACCCGCTGGATGTGGGTATTATTCTGGGTTGTACTCATCTTATTTTCACTAGTAAAAACGAAGATTGTCCACTACTCTTCCCTTTGCTATTTCCCGCTAACCTTCCTGGCTGCATATAAAGTATTTCAGCTTTCAGAAGGTCGTCAACAACTTAAAGGCTGGAATAATGCCTTAATCCTGATAATAGGCTTATTGCTGGGAATAGCGATTGCAGTATTACCGTTGGTGGGTGTGTATAAAGATCTGCTCATTCCTTATATCGGTGATAAATTTGCAGTAGCTAATCTGCAGGCTTCCGTACCATGGTCTGTTTTTGAATCTGCTTACGGTATCGGATATATTATTCTGATAATAATCAGCTGTGTGCTGCTCGCTCGGAAACAAGTAACCAAAGGATTACTCTGTTTATTCATCAGTACAATTCTGGTAATTCAGGTAACGGTATTACATTTCGTTCCTAAGATTGAGGCCTATTCTCAACGCGCCGCCATTGAGTTTTTCGAGTCTTTCCAGGGCAAGGATGTATATGTAAAGGCGTTGAGTTATCATAGTTATGCTCAGCATTACTACACGCGCCAGCAACCTCCTGCCAATAAAAATTATTATAATGAAGACTGGTTGTTGAACGGCCAGGTAGATAAGCCAACTTATTTTATTTGCAGAATTACCGATAGCGAGCCATACAGGCAACATCCGAACCTCGAATTAATCGGGGAAAAGAACGGTTTTGTATTCTTCAAGCGCAGGTAGCTCGCGTTGCTCGCTTGTGTTTCTCGCAGAGTAGGAGAGATTAATATTAAGAGGCATAAGGATCGAAGCGAATATTTTTTAAGAGTTGCTGACTGATTTCTATTATTGTTGAAATCTATCAGTAGTTCTTAAAAATATTCGCTTCGATCCTTATGCCTCTTAATATTAATCTCTCCTACTCTGCGAGAAACACAAACGAGCAACGCGAGTAGTTATGCAGCGTTATAGCGTTTTTCTACTTCATCCCAATTCACAACATTCCAGAAAGCATCAATATATTCGGGGCGTTTATTCTGATGTTTAAGATAATAGGCATGTTCCCATACATCCAATGCCAGAATTGGGTGGCCTTTATCTTTAACGATATTATGCATTAACGGATTATCCTGATTAGGCGTAGTAGTTATAGCTAGTTTTTTATCAGGAGTGACGATGAGCCATGCCCAGCCAGATCCAAACACTGACTTAGCGGCATCATTAAATTTGGTTTGAAATGCTTCCCAGGTGCCAAAATCTTTTGTTATAGCAGCTTTCAGCTTTGCGGAAGGTGTTTTCTTGGTTGGAGATAATAATGTCCAGAAAAGAGAGTGATTATAGTGGCCACCACCATTATTTCGTATAGCCTTGTCCTTATCGGTTACTTTATTCTGAATTTCTTCCAGGGTATAGTTGGCAAATGGAGTATTTACCACAGCATCATTAAGATTCTTTACATAAGCTGCGTGGTGCTTATCATGGTGGATTTCCATTGTCAGCTTATCGATGTTGGGTTCCAGGGCATCATAAGCGTAAGGTAATGGAGGCAGAACAAAGGGTGCCTTAGGATCAGCTGTAAAGGATGGTTTTCCGGATATAACTGTTGCCGGAGTAGCCAGGCTGCCTAATGGGCTGCTGAAAATAGCTGCAGCACCAGCCAGACCTGTTAGTTTGAGAAATGCTCTCTTATCCATATTTTTTAATTTAAAATATATTAAAGTATAATAAAGACTGTATTCAGGAGGCTAAACGCCGCAAATTTCAAACCAATAATCGCTGGTGGGAAGCGACTAACATTAAATAGAATAAGCAAAGCAAATGTATAAAATCGCGATTTTAATATCAAAATATCGGAAACTTTTACTCCATTTCACATTAAATTACTATTTTACCTTACATTCATATCTTGATTACGATATTGAGTTGTAGTTAAACTTATGATTGCCAATAGTTATTTATCCCGGGCCAACAGTTTTTTAGTTAACTGAATTAACCCGCCATTTCGCCAACAAATAACCGATACAATTAAATCAAACGCAAGAATATTATCAGGGCAAGGAATGCTTTTATACAACGATTAGTAGTTCTATTCTAGCAACCAATGCACTACCTCGATAAAGCTGGAATCATGATACAAGAGCACCTCATGCGCCAACAGGTTGAAAGCAACGAATACAAACCTGTTTTTTACGATTTGAAGAATGCAAAAGACCAACAGGCCTTTGATACCCTTCTTAAAGCAAATCCGCACATCAGAATCAATGATAGCATATACTCTCAGCTACGGGAGTTAATGAAGATCAGGAACCCGACAAAACGCCTTACACCGGAAGAAAGCGAAGAAAAAGTAAGTGCCTATATTGGAGAAACCCCGCTGTCGCATATTGGAATTTGGGTTTATTATCCCTGGAGTGACAGAGTTGTTCACCTGGTGGATGAAGAAGAATTTATTGAACTTAGAACCAGTAGAAACCAATATAAACTTATGCCGGAGGAAATTAAAATTCTCCGTAAGAAGAAATATGGTATTGTTGGCCTTTCAGTAGGCCAGTCTATTGCTCTTACAATAGTAATGGAACGACTTTGTGGTGAGATCAGGTTAGCCGACTTTGATACCCTTGAACTTACCAACATGAATAGATTACGTTGTGGAGTACATTGTTTGCAGCTTCCCAAAGTGATTATTGCAGCACGCGAAATTGCAGAACTGGACCCATTTATTAAGGTCAAGATTTTTGAGGATGGACTAACAGAGGGGAATATGGAAGAATTCTTCACCGGGGATGGGTTGTTGGATATTTTCATTGAAGAATGTGATGGGGTAGATATCAAGATTCTGAGCCGTATTATGGCTAAGAAACTAAAGATTCCGGTAGTAATGGAAATGAACGACAGGGGAATGATAGATATTGAGCGTTTTGATCTTGAACCTGAGCGACCATTATTACACGGAATGGTACCTGAAGTGGATATTGCCACATTAAAAGGCCTGACAGATGCAGAAAAGCTGCCAATTTTCAGTCCTATGCTCGAATTAGAGAATGCTTCATCAAGAATGAAATATTCCCTTGGCGAAATTGGCAAAACAATTACAACGTGGCCACAGTTAGCATCATCTGTAGTGTTGGGGGGTGCGTTGGTCGCAGATACATGTAGACGTATAGCCTTGAATCAGTTGAAAAGTTCAGGCAGGTATTACATAGATTTTGAGCAGTTGATTGTTTAACATACTTACGCCTTGTATAAGAGCTATTTCGCAATGTCATGATTAATGTAAGGGTATTTAGGGCTCCAGATGATCCTGAGTCCTGTATGAGATTTTATACCGGACATCTTAAACTTCTGGAAATTTACTACGGCATTTCCCAGGTAACATCCGGGAATGCAGACTGGATGCAACACGAAAACACTATTGTAATCATTGTTGAGGACGAAACCCGTACCAAAACTTATGGTGGTGCCCGTGTACAATTGGCTGATGGCTTGTTGCCACTGCCTATCGAAACAGCTATAGGTAAATATGATCCTAAAATTTATTCTTATATAAAGAAAGGCAGCGCAGAAATATGTGGAATGTGGAATTCAAAAGAAGTAGCAGGAATGGGAATAGGAAGCCAGGTATTGGCCAGAGTAGGTGTTGTATTGGCTGCTCAATTACCAATTGATACCTTCCACGTATTATGCGCTCCTATTACCACCCGAATAGGAAAACGTGTAGGTTTTGCTATTGACGAATCACTTGGAAATAAAGGAACATTTTTCTATCCTAAAGACGACTTCCTGGCAACTGCAATGGTAATCAATGATTGTTATAGTCTGGAATATGCAGATCCCAAAGAAAAGCTCTTAATAACTGATCTAAGGGAAAATTTGGTTCAAACCAAACTTGAAGTAGGCCCTAAAGGAAGTTATGAGGTAAATTACAGTTTGCGAATACCATCGCACGCACACTCTACCCCTGTTACCGGTAATCAGGGCTTATAAACGTAATTAAACAATAAATAATTCATCGATAATGATTTCTAAGGCAGTTGCTTTATGGTCGATCATCACTTTAGCCGTATTTTTTAATGTTACTGCTCAATCCCCTATCGATTTCCAGGACAATAAAAAGTTGTTACAAATCGGTAGCCACCTTGGGCTGTATTCAGATAGAACAAATAATTTATCTTTTGAAGAGGTTCAAAAACAGACCTTCACCCCTTCACTGCAAGATGTTCCCAACCTTCAGATAACACCTTATACACAATGGGCAAAATTTAGTATCACCAACCACTCTTCTTCCAATCAACTTGTCCTGGAAGTTGAATCACCCACTATTGACGATATAACCATCTTTGAACTGAGGGCAGATGGCTCTTACACCAGCACAAGACTAGGCGAGTTTGTACCCTACAAAGCCAGAGGTTACGACCATCAGAATTACAGATTCAAACTAAATATTCCCCGCAATACCTCTAAGGATTTCTACCTGAGAGCCAGGGCAGGTGAGCAATTACAATTGCCTATGTTTCTGGGTACTGCCGAAACTATTTATGAGAAAAACAGTAAACGTGATATCATCTTTGGTATATACGTTGGCGTTATTCTCGCCATGACATTCTACAATCTCTTTATTTATATATCTACCCGCGATAAAAGCTACCTTACCTATGTAAGTTATATCATCTTTGTAGGCCTTACCCAGGTAACGTTACAAGGATATGCCTTCAGGTTTTTATGGCCAAACAGCCCATGGCTGGCTATGCACTCAACCGCCTTGGTTCCGATTTTCAACGGACTAACGGCCCTGTGGTTTATCCAGCAATTCCTATCTACCAAGGAAAATTACCCTATAGGAAATAAGATGATCAACACCATGATAGTATTATATCTGCTGTGTTTCATCCCTACGTTCATGAATGAATATGTGTATGCCCAGATACTTGTGCAGTTCGATGCATTTATGGCTGCTATAATTGTATTCCTGGTAGCTTACAGAATCAGTCTTAAAGGGGTAAACGCAGCACGGTTCTTCCTGGCTGCATGGTCGGTGTTTTTACTCAGCATCTTTGTATTTGTTTTACGTAACTTCAACCTACTACCATACAACAACTTTACTTTCTATGCGCTTCAGGTAGGGTCAGGTCTTGAAGTTCTGTTGCTCTCTTTCGCCCTGGCACATCGTATCAACGTGTTTAAGGCCGAAAAAGAAGCTTCTCAGCAGATGGCCCTTGCTATCTCTCAGGAGAATGAGCGTTTGGTAAGAGAACAAAATATTATCCTGGAAAGCAAAGTAAAGGACAGAACTGAAGACTTACAGGCTACAAATCTGGAGTTAAACAATGCACTCACCAATCTGAAAGATGCACAAACCCGACTGGTTGAAAAGGAAAAGATGGCATCTCTGGGTCAGCTTACGGCTGGTATTGCCCATGAAATCAATAATCCAATCAACTTTGTGACTTCCAATATCAAGCCTTTAAAACTGGATATTGCCGACCTCGAAGAATTACTGCACAGATATAATGAGCTGCATCATGCAGAAGATGTTAAAGGCACTCTGGCTGAAATTGATGCCTTTAAAAAAGAGATAGATATTGACTATATACATGAAGAAATTAACTCGCTGATAAAAGGGATTGAAGATGGGGCAACCAGAACTGCTGAAATTGTAAAAGGACTCAGAACTTTCAGCCGGTTAGATGAAAGCGAAGTAAAATCAATCGACATTCATGAAGGTCTGGATTCCACGCTGGTATTGCTTCGGAATGGAATACCTCCGTATGTTAATATTATTAAGGATTATGGTTCCTTACCTAAGATAGAATGTTATGCAGGGAAAGTGAACCAGGTGTTTATGAACATCTTTTCAAATGCCCTTAATGCAATTAAAACCAAGCCAGTACATCAAAATGAATTTATTTCCATTAAAACCAGTAAGGAAGAAGAATTCATTGTTATTACAATTAAGGATACCGGAACAGGGATGTCGGATGCTGTGAAGGAAAAAATATTTGATCCTTTCTTCACAACCAAGGATGTAGGAGAAGGAACAGGGCTGGGATTATCTATTGTATTTAGTATTATTGAGAAACATAAGGGGAAAATTGTCGTAAATTCAGCTCCAGGCGAAGGAGCCGAATTTATTATATATTTACCATTACATATCGCGACTAATTTATAGTAATAACCATAAGGTCTTTTTGATGAAAGAAAACCGTATAAGAATACTGTACATAGATGATGAAATCCATAACCTGAATGCGTTTAAAGCCAGCTTCCGCAGGAGTTATGAAATATACACAGCTTCGTCTGCCCAGGAAGGTAAACAGTTGTTAAAGGAGATCACTGTACATATTATCATTGCCGATCAGAAGATGCCTGTTTCTACGGGGGTAGAATTCTTTAACGAAATAAAAGATACCCTCCCGGAGCCCATTCGCATACTACTAACTGGCTATACTGATGTAGAAGATATTATTGATGCCATTAACAAAGGGCATATCTACTCTTATATCAAAAAGCCCTGGGATGAACACGAGTTGCATAAAACCATCAATAATGCCTACGAGATATTCAGGACCCGCAGGCAACTCCAGGAAAAAATAATAGAGCTGGAGAAAACCAATGACGAGTTAAACAGGTTTATCTACTCTACTTCGCACGATCTCAGATCTCCACTCATGTCTGTTCTTGGCATTATTAACCTTTCAAGATTAGACAATTCTGTAATTGATCCCAACGGCTATATGAATATGGTGGAATCTTGTGTATTAAAGCTGGATGACTTCATACAAAAGATTATAGAATACTACAGAAATTCACGTTTGGAGGTTGAATATGAGAAAATCGATTTCACGAATTTGTTAAATGATTGTATTACTGCCTTCAAGCCACAAAATACCTCTATTTTATTTCAAACACAGGTCGATCAATCAGTTGATTTCCGTGGTGATACATTCAGGATCAGCGTTATTTTAAACAATCTAATTTCCAATGCTGTTAAGTACCAAAAACCAGAGGAAGCCAATCCAATGGTTCATCTGACTGTAAAAGTAGAGCCACATAAAGCAACTATTTCGATCCGCGATAATGGAATTGGTATCCTGAGTGAGCATCTGAATAATATCTTCAAGATGTTTTTCCGCTCTAAAAACAATAATAAGCCAGGAAGCGGAATTGGCTTATATATTGTGAAGGAGGCATTGAATAAAATTGGAGGAACCATTAATGTCGCATCCAAATATGGAGAAGGCACACAATTCGAAATTACCATTCCCAACAGAAATGAATTCGATACCTGACCTACGTGTTATTTTAATTGATGACAATGAAATTGATCTGTTATTACATGAGAAGCTGATCGACTTACAGCAGATCAGCAAAACAGTACTTTCATTTGTAAATGCCAATAAGGCACTGGAATTTCTATCGTCCAATATAACCCTGCCCAGAATTCCACCTACGATTATATTATTGGATATTCAGATGCCCGAGATGGATGGATTCGAATTTTTACAAGCCTTCGACTCTTACCCACACAAAATCAAATCACAATGCCATATAGTAATGGTGTCTTCTTCACTGGATTATGGTGATATAACCCGCACCAACGCTAATCCTATGGTCGTAAAATTGCTCCGCAAACCGTTATTAGTAAAGGAATTAAAGGAAACTGTTGCAATTATTTTTAAAGATTTTATCTAAATCGTTGGCATTTTAAAGAAAAAATATATTTTTGCAATCCCGAAAGGGGAAGTAGAAGGGGGATTAGCTCATCTGGTAGAGCGCAAGCATGGCATGTTTGAGGTGAACGGTTCGAGCCCGTTATCCTCCACTTCGAAGCCTGTAAATCACAAGATTTACAGGCTTTTTTTATGATATCAATCTTTGTATCGGTAATACCAGTACAAATGAGGTTCCTACTCCTTCCTGGCTTTTAGCGGTAATCAGCCCTCCGTGTTTGTCGAGCACCTTTTTCGCTATTGCCAACCCTATACCCGTTCCTTCATATTTATCGGCATTATGCAACCGCTGAAAAATGGTGAAGATCTTTGAGAGATATTTCTCATTAAACCCAATACCATTATCGCTAATAGTGATTCTGCAATACTTTCCTCCCTCGAAACGCGCACTATCAGGATTCAGGTCTATTACTATTTCTGAGGTAATATTTATTTGTGGAGCCACTCCTTCTCTTGAAAACTTAAGGGCATTGCTTATTATATTCTGAAACACCTGTCTCATTTGCCCGGCGGCAGCTTCAATCTGTGGTATTTTTTCTACATATATCATTGCATCCTTCTCCGAGATCATCAACTCAAGATCACTCAGGATTTCATGAATCAGAATATTAAAGTCTGTAGGTTCGTATATACTTTCAACAGACAGTCGGCTATAGTTCAGCAAGTCGTTGATTAATCTTGCCATTCGCTCTGAAGAACGTACAATACGCTCCATATACGACATGGCATTAGGATCGGAGTGCAGGAATTTATCTTTGAGGATGGCGCCAAACAACTGAATCTTACGTAAAGGTTCTTTCAGGTCGTGTGATGCAACAGAAGCAAACTGTTGTAAGTCATGATTACTTACTTCCAGCGATTTATTGATTCTGCGCAATTCTTCTGTCCTTTCTTTTACCTTCTGTTCCAATACTTCATTAACCTGTTGCTGGTGAGCAATCAGGGCTTCCTGAGCCAATTTGCGGACTTCTACTTCTTCCTTTAAGGATTGGTGCATCTGCTTAAGCTCCAACGACTGCTGATATAACCTGGAAAAGGTTTTGACCTTCATCAGCAGGATATCCGGATCTACAGGTTTGGTGATATAGTCTATCCCTCCTGAATCGTAACCTTTAACTATAAATCGTTTGTCTTTATTAACTGCCGATAAAAAGATGATGGGAATATCCTTGGCCTTACTATACCCGCTGATGGCTTCTGCTACCTCAAATCCATCCATACTTGGCATTTGTACATCTAGGATGATAACTGTATAACTATGCTTAAGGATTTTCTTCAATGCCTCTTCTCCCGACAATGCAGTATCTACTTCAAAGTCATATAACTCAAGAGTTTTCCGGATAGATAGGATGTTTTCCGGCTTATCATCAACAATTAAAATCATACTCCATGAAAATTTACGGAATCCCGGGCGGATACAACAATAATCATACCTTGGCAATACTGTTTATAAATGTAGCCATATCCTGCGGTGTTAGTATATGAGCTATTTTAACCTGCTCCAAAGCCTGTTTGGGCATATAGTCAACTTCTGCTGTCGTTGGGTCCTGCACTGCTGTTATACCTCCTGCATCATTAACATCCATCAACCCATCAACTCCATCAGCATTGGCACCTGATAACAATATGGCCGTCATATGGCTTTTGTAAGCCATCGCGGCTGTGCTAAAGGTAACATCTATGCTCGGGCGACTAAAGTTGACCTTCTCCGAATCATCGAGTGATAAAGTATGATCTGTTTCGATCAACAGATGGTAATCGGCTGGTGCTATATAGATTGTTCCACTTTCGAGAGGTTCTTTTTCCGCGGCTTCTTTAACCGTCCATGAAGTTCTTGCGGCGAGTAGCTCCGGCAACACAGAGGCATTATGATTTTGTCGGTGTAAAACAATGATAATGGCTGCATTCAGATCAGCTGAAAGCTCTGGTAGAAGGGTAAGAACTGGTTGTAGCCCGCCTGCAGATCCTCCAATTGCAATTAAATATGGTGCTGCCATTAATCCGGTTTTTAGAGATTCACTTTCCTCCAGATCTTCTCTTTACTGTCGATCTGTTTGAACTTCTTTGCCACTCTGGTAAAGTTAAGGGTTTCCTTACTACCAAGGGCCAAAAAGCCAAGTTGCTCCAGACTCTCACAGAATAGAGTAAGCACTCTGTCCTGTAATTGCTTGTTGAAATAAATTAAAACATTTCTGCAAATAATCAATTGAAATTCATTGAATGAGCCATCGGTAACGAGGTTATGTGGAGAAAAGATGATCTTCTCTCCCAGTTCTTCCCTGAATTTTGCATATTCATAGTTGGCCGTATAGTAGGAAGAAAAATCCTCTACCCCACCTGCTTCCATATAATTTCTGCTGTATTGCTGCATTTGGGAAAGACGAAAGATTCCTTTTCTCCCTTTTTCCAATACACTGGCATTTACATCAGTAGCATAAATAATAGATTTATGTAATAATCCGGCTTCTTTCAGCAGAATAGCGAAGGAATATACTTCTTCACCTGTTGAGCAGCCGGCATGCCATACTCTGATAGACGGGTAAGTGGCTAAAATTGGTAAGACCTCTTTACGTAAGGCATGATAAAAGGAAGGGTCACGAAACATCTCTGTCACATTAACTGTGATTTCCTCTACAAAACGTAATGCATATACAGAATCTGAGATGATCCGATACCTAAACTCTGCAAAGCTAGGAAACCGGTCTAACTGATAAAGGTGATTTACTCTTCGGTTAATAGATGCCGGAGCATAATCTGTAAAATCGTACCCATATCTTTCCAGCACATCGTTTAGTAACAAGGCTACTTCCTGCTCATTAATCTGATTTCTACCCACTAATTCACTTATAAATATTGTTGTAGTTGTATTAATAACTCATCTACATCAATTGGTTTTGAAATGTAATTATTAGCGCCGGCTTCCAGGCATTTTTCCCTGTCTCCTGTCATCGCCTTTGCTGTTACAGCTATAATAGGAATGTGTTCTTTTCCGGGCATTTGCCTGATTGTACTGATGGTTTCATAACCATCCATATCAGGCATCATAATATCCATCAGCACCACTTTAATTTCATTTTCCTGTTTTAATAACTGTAGCGCTTCGCTTCCTGTGCCAGTTGTAATACAAGAAATGTTCCGGGAACGCAAAACTGCCTTTAAAGCGAAAATATTTCGTACATCATCATCTACAATTAATACTTGCTTTTGTTCCATAGTACTTATTTCATGGATTTATCGTACAACCATACACGTAACAACGATAAAAGTTGATCTACGTCTACAGGCTTTGAAATATAGTCACTGGCCCCGGCCTTCAGGCACTTTTCCCTGTCGCCCATCATAGCCTTGGCTGTAACTGCGATGATAGGCAGGTTCTTGTATACCGACTGCTTTCTTATTGCAGCAATTGCGTCGTAACCATCCATCTCCGGCATCATCATATCCATCAGTACAACATCTACTTTGTGTCCGGCCAGCTGCTGCAAGGCTTCTTTTCCATCAATTGCTGAAAGCACTTTCATCTGATGCAATTCCAGTGCTTTCGTTAATGAAAAGATATTTCTCACATCATCATCTGCAATTAAAACAGTTTTATCTTTTAATACTTCGTTAAGTACCCCCATCTTACCTGATCCGGATGGAGATGATGGAGTTTGTTCTGATACCAGATGCAAGAATAATGATACTTCATCCAACATCCGCTGATAGGAATGAGCTGTTTTAATCACAATTGAATCGGCATACTGGCGAATCTTTTGCTCTTCGGTTTTTGAAAGGCTCTTGCCTGTAAATATTATGATGGGCAGATGTTCCAGCCCTTTAATTTCCTTCACAGTTTCCAGGGCTTCATAAGCTTTCTGATCAGGTATTCCCATATCCAGTATTACACAATCCACATCCTTCTGCTGCAATAAGTCAATACCTTCTGATACAGAACTGCTGATTTCTGAATTCACCTGGTAGTTGCTTAAGAAATAAGCCAATGCTTTTGCATGCTTGGTATTTTCTTCCAGGATCAATACTTTTTTGGTAGATCGTTGCAATACAAATTCCAGTTTCTCAAATACCATTTGCATACTCTCCATGTCTACAGGTTTGCTAATAAAATCTACAGCTCCTTTCATCAGGCTCTCCTTTCTGGCCTCCATTGAAGACATAATATGCACAGGGATCGGACGGGTACGAGGATCGCTTTTCAGTTCTTCCATTACCTGCCAACCATCTTTAACCGGTAACTGTATGTCCAATAATATACCCACCGGTTTAAAGAGTCTTGCTAGTTCGGCTGCATCATCACCTCTGACAGTCACAATACCTTTATAACCGCGTTTTCTCGTAAAGTCCAGCAACGCCTTAGCAAAATAGGTGTCATCCTCGACTATCAATATAACTTTGTCATCGTTCGTGATCAAACCTCTGTCATCCTCAATGGTTGCGGGAATAACAGGTGTTATGAACCTATTTTTATCTTCTGTTTCTTCTTTTTCAGGAACAGTGGTATCTATTTCCTGTACAGGAGTGTTTTCTACGGCTTCGCTGGCAATAGGTATGGTTACAACAAATTCACTACCTTTTCCTGGTTCGCTGCTAACAGTTATTTTACCACCAAGCAATTTTGCCAACTCCCGGCTAATAGATAAGCCAAGGCCGGTACCTCCATATTTGCGGCGGGTAGAACCATCGGCTTGCTGAAATGCTTCAAAGATAACCTGCTGCTTATCTTCAGGAATTCCAATACCAGAATCCCTTACAACAAAGTTGATAGTATCGGATCTGTCGCCCATTTTCACAAGCAGCTGTACATCTCCTTTAGCTGTGAATTTGAGCGCATTTGACAAGAGATTTTTCAGGATTTGTTCCAACCTGATCTGATCAGTATCTATAGTAGCAGGTACAGTTTCCTGCACCTCTATACTTAATTGCAGTCCTTTATCTTTTGCTATATGCTCAAATAATGATTGCATATTATTACAGATAGATGCAATACTAACCTCTGCAAATTCCAATTCCATCTTACCTGATTCGATCTTTGACAGATCGAGGATTTCATCGATTAAGGTCAACAATCCTTTTCCGGAATTATTGATAACAGATGCATATTCAACCTGGTCGTTATTCAGATTTTTATCATGATTTTCTGAAAGCAAACGGGATAGTAACAGAATTGAATTCAGAGGGGTCCTAAGTTCATGCGACATATTAGCCAGGAACTCCGATTTGTATCTTGTGCTGAGTTCAAGTTCTTCCGCTTTTTTCTGGATATCCAGATTCCGTTCAACAATAATCTGGTTTTTATCTTCCAGCATTTTGCTTCTTTCTTCCAGTTCGTGGTTCGACTGCATGAGTTCTTCCTGTTGCACCTTCAGCTCCTCTTCAGAAACCTGAAGTCGTTGGGCCTGGGCTTCCAGTTCTACGTTTAGGCTTTCCAGTTCACTGTGTTGAGTTTGGAGTTCTTCGGCCTGTGCCTGGGTTTCTTCCAGCAATTCCTGTAATCTTGATCTGCTTCTGGTACTTTGAATGGCAATAGCAATATTAACTGCAGCTTGTTTTACAAATTCCAGTACTTCATCCCCAAAGGGGTATAAAGAGCCCATTTCAATGACACCTTCGGCAATTCCGGCATGTACAAGAGGGATAATTAAAACGTGTCCGGGTTTCGCGTCGCTGGTTGCAGTGCTAACATGCAGGAAATCGTCGGGTGTTTCTTTCAGGTAAATAGGTTCCCGCTGCTGGAGGCTTTGCCCTAGCAGCGTTTTACCCAATTCAATTACAACAGGGGCTTTATGCTCGGGAGCCAGGGCATAATCTGCTGTTAGTTGTAATTGGCCTGCCTGTTTTACGTACAATACCCCTGTTTGGGCACCGGCATATTGAATTATATCCGTAAGGGCGTTACCACTAAGAGTGGGCAAATCTTTTTCGCCAAGCAGGGTTTCACTTATACGATTTAAGCCTTCCTGCACCCATATTTTCTGATCATTGTTTTTACGGAATACTTTCAGATCTGCAGCCATCTTAACGATTGCATTACCCAGTACATCTTCACTGCTGCGGGGTTTTATATCAATATTAAAGTTCCCTTTACCAATATTGTCGGCCGCATCAGCGAGATCCTGATTGGTTTGTTCAATTGTTTCAAATGATCTGGCAAGGCTTCCAATAGCATCTTTGGTATTAATATTTATTATGGGTACTGTTCCTGTAAGCCCCCTGGAAATATTAACAGCCGAGCTTCTGAGTAATTCAAGGCTATCAGTAATACTTTTAATTGTGATACTAAGGAAAACAACTACTAAAACTACGATAATGACTAATGCCACTATGTATTGGGTTTTAATATCGTTTTCGCGTTTTGAGATTACTTTGGCGTCTTTACCCACTTTATCCATTATGGCACGTTGCAATTGCTTAACCTGATCTACCGATTGGGAGGAAATATCCCACCAGGAGTCGGCATTAAAGAGGGTATCAATTTTCCGGGTTTGGATGGTACTTTTAATAAAGTCGCTGGTAATTCTATATTCGTTGCTGGCTTCCAATTTCTGAAAATCCTTTACCAGTTGTGGAGATCCTTTATCAAGAAATTCGGCTCTGAAAGAATTGACCATATCGTAGTTATTCTCGATACGTGAAAAGTCTTCGGGCCAAACTTCCTTCTTCAACATAAAATAATAAATATCCATCCTGATCATTCCCTGGTAGGCAGTCATTTGCGCCAGCAGATACTGTGCGCTCATATCCTGCTGAATGGTGGACATCATTGGCAAGTCGGGAGTATTGATGTTTGCCAGTTCATTTAATCTGAAAATCAGGTTAGAGTAATAGTCCAATACCTCTCTTTGAGGCATTATTTTATTATCTATTTCCTTCCTTTTCTTTTGGAGGGTATTTAGGAGAGAATACTGAAAGAATCTATTATCGGAAGCGATTAACCGGCCTTTCACTGCATCGATGGCTAAATCTGTTTTAGCACGTTGAGTGAGCAGGTCGTTGAGGCTCCCGGTTTGTAGTACATAATTAACACTACTTCTTCTTTCGGCATGAATTTCATCTGCTACTTTCATGATTGCGGTAGCATTAGCTACCCTTTGTGAAAGTCGGTCTATTGTTTTAATGTCTTCATTTTGCCTTGAGAAAACAGTAAATCCAAAGTACAATAGGCATAATAGCGGTATCACAGCGATCAGCATCAACTTCCTGGGAAGAGGGAGCTGCATAAAAAATTTCTTCATCTGCCTGAGCTTGTTTATTTTTAATGACTGTCGTTTAGATGCTTATTCCTGTTGGGTTTTATTATAACCCGGGTTCTTACCAAATGTTCCGGCATTATAAATTATAATAAAATA
The DNA here is from genome assembly GCF_003419895.1 of Chitinophaga silvatica. Lineage (GTDB taxonomy): Bacteria > Bacteroidota > Bacteroidia > Chitinophagales > Chitinophagaceae > Chitinophaga > Chitinophaga silvatica. The sequence continues at coordinate 72,763 of NZ_QPMM01000017.1, forward strand.
ACAACAAAATCATAGATTTGTCTCTATTCAAGAAAGTTATGTCCGACAACAATTGTAAATATACCTCTGTCCTTTTAATAGATGATGATATTGATGATAGAATGATATTTGGCGAAGTATTACGAGAGTTGGCACCAGATATCAGTTATCATGAAGCTATTAATGGGGAGGATGCATTAATAAAGCTGAATCAGAATTTAAGGCCTGATCTGATTTTTGTAGATTTAAATATGCCCAGAATTGATGGAAAACAATTTTTGGCTGAAATTCAACAATTGGAACACCTGAAACACATTCCGGTTATTATTTATACGACCTCTTCACACGAGGCAGATAAAAAGGAAACCCGCGCCTTGGGAGCATCCTACTTTCTGACCAAGCCTAATAGCCTGCACGAATTAACTTCTATACTAACAGAAATCCTTCAACAAAAATTATTCTAATAAAAAAGCCTCACAAAGAATTGTGAGGCAACTTTTTCTACCATTGTTACTATTTTTTAAACCCTCATATATGCGCGAGCATATGCTTTGTAGCATAAAGATGAGGTATTAAGAAATTGAAAGTGTTAATCAGTTCTTAACAACACCAGAATTTTTTAATTTTTCTGAACTTCGTATAGCCATCCGGGCTTAAAATAATCCAACACATAATCCGGCACAACTCCCTTATTATCAATACCTTGATTGGCAGAAATTCTTCTCGAGCGAGTGACTGGATAAACTAATAAAAAATTTGGCGCAAAAAATTTAACATTGGTAGGATGAGAATAATCTAGCATTCCGGTAGTTGGAACTCCATACAATTTTACTTTTGTACTCTGTTTTGCTTCGAGTAAAAACTGTTCGGCCGTTTCCTTACAGGTTTCATCTATAATAATAGCTACCTTTTCAGGAAAAGTAGTCGGAGAAGGCAGAATCATGTTTTCGTCTGGCCCCATACTCACTAGCCTGCCCTGTAAGCCGGAGGATTGTTGCAGCACCTCTTTTATCTGTTCTACATATTCATCGGGCAGTTGAGTTGCCTGTGCTTCCAGTAATTGTCTCCAGGCCGCAACATTATCTGGTGTTGCAAAAAAATCTACACCAACAAGTCGAACTGGCTGTGTATATAGCAAGGGGCGTAAACGTTCTGCCAATTTATAATTACCACTATCGCACCCCCTGATATCAATTATTAACTTACTATTCTTCCGGATATAATCATCATTAGCATTTATAACCGAATCTATTGATCCATAATGTGAGAGGGCAAAGCTCCTGATTCTCAGATATCCTGTGCTATCATCGAGTTGTTTGAAGAAACTGATATTTTCAGGTTCATCAGCAAAAGCGGGAACTTTGGATGGGGCGACTGTTGAATTTACCTGTTGCTTTCCCCAGCCGTAATGAAATAGTTCATTTGTTGTCTTATTGATTTTAAGACTGTCGAACTGCTTTTGTTCCCATCGCGCATAGTTGATGATGTCGAATTTCTCGGCACCCCGGCTTACCAATTCAAATAGGATGTCATTGGGTTTCCAGCTTGCAGTTCCAGGAGGTAATATAATTGCCGCATAGGTCCGGATGCCTTTCGGTTGTTTTACGAGGGCAATTTCCAGACTATCGGATTTATAAATACCAGTAACACCTCCTACCGGTTGTTGTTCCAATAATTTCAACTGTGCAGCAGGAATGGTAATACTCTCTCTTTTAGGCCCAAAAGCTGTAGATAAGTATAGATGCCGGTCTTTAAAGAACTGCAAATAACTATTAATGACATATACACAATGAGCGTAACTTCGGGCAATACTTGCCTGAGCGGAAACGCGGGTCAACATACTAATATAGGACTGTTGTGTAGCGGGATTAACTTTGTCGATGAATCCTACATAATTCTTTCTAAGATAAGTAGTTACACTGTCGAGCTTTTTTTTGCAATCACAGTCCTGGGCATATAACACTGTATTACCCAGGAGTAATAACAATACTATTATTGCTTTCATGGCAAAGGATTTGAACGTTTTCTGGCTGATAATAAATGGTCTCTAAATATAAATATTCAAACCCAGTATTTAGAATTATTTTAGCAACCTTGAGGCATTATTAATAAATTAGAGGATGGAATAATTGTATGGAACTCGAAGAATTGGAAAATCTGTACAACGAGCAGGCATATACGGAGGTTATTACGCAGTTAGACACCTGGTTGCAGGAAAATCCCGAAAATAGCACCGGATGGCAACTATTAGGGTTATCTCTCCTGGAAGAAGCTAAAAACACAAGCAATACCGACTTAGCCATTGCAGTGTATTTATCTGCCTATGAAGCCTTTAGTAAAGTATTAGACCTGGACCCCGATCATCTACAAGCCCGGCTAAACCGTGCATGGATTGGTGCGCACGAAATTATCGAAAAAGACACTGAAACCCTGAGCGATTGTTCCATAATTATTGCATCTGATAATAAAGAAGCTGCATCCCTGGCACTTCTGTACCGCTTTCATCTTTCCCTTATGAAAGATGAAAAAGAAGCCGCACTGGACGACCTGATAGCCTATCTTGAAATTATCAATAATCTGTATACCGACAATCTTCCACAGCTCAATTCTGCCAGATACGAGTGTTTTATACGCGTTGGAGACCTATATCTTCAAAACAATAATAAAACACTGGCTCTTGAATATTATAAACAGGCTTTCGAAAATAATCCATTCACCAAAAGGATTATTTCAATAATGAAAGTTGCCTTTCTGCTTAAAGACTACAAATTCACCGAGCAACTGCTGCCTTACCTGTTCTATAATACAGAGAATAGTGAAAGTGAAATTGCTGTTCTGTTAAATGAAATAAAACAACTCATAGAAGCAGGAACAGCAGATATATCATTGTGTCTTGCTTATTGTAAAGCATCTATTGAGTATAGAAGTTATTTTTTTGGAGATGATTATGAAGATAGTACTCTACAGCAAATCTCTACCGGCAAGAAACTTTTAACACAATATCAGGAAAATGCTGCCTTCTTTAGCTATTACATAGGCACTGCCCTCTTTAATATTGGTAGTTATGAAGAAGCCTGCAACTGGTTTAATAAAGCATTGCATGGCAACCCAACTCCAGCCTGCATTATCAGGTGGTATTATGCAACCTATAAAACAACCGGAGAATTTCCTGAGTCGTGGCCCAACAACGATGAAGCATCAGCCTTTGAATGGTACCTTGCGGGGATGGATTTCAGTGAAATCAGCAATAAAGAATTCCATCCTGGAATGTTGAAAATGCGGCGGTTCCTGTATAAAAAATCTTTCGATTGTTACTATAACTACTGGAATAAGAATATTGGTAAAGCTGATGCCTCAAATTTGTTACACTATGCAATGTGTTGTAATAATTACGGGATCACTTTAAATGAATCAAAAGTTTATGTAGAAGCAGTGCTGGTGCACACCATAGGATACAATATTTCTCCGTTCTGGGAACAATTGGAATCCAGGGCCGATGCCTATCATAATATCGGTAAACTTGAAGCCGCAATTACAGATCGTAAAAAAATCCTGGAAGAGTATAAAGAAGTACTGCCTTTAATGTACTATGTTTCTATCCATGAACGCCTGATTGAGGACCTCTGTGCACTGGAAGAACATAATACCGCTCTCTTATTATATGAAAAGATTTTAGCCGATTATAATTCTCAGATAATTCCTCAACTGGATACCTTACCGGCTTATGAGCGGGATAAAATTGTTTTAAATATCGATAGAATAAAGACCGGGCGCGCATTTATTCGTACTAACCGAAGTAATGATCTGAATGAAAGAATTCAGGCACTGGAAACCCATCTTACCGAGAAACCAGATGATAGCGATGCCTACTTTAATCTTATGTATCTCTACTTCGACAATCACCAATACGAACATTGCATTGGTGCCATAAATAATCGTATTTCTATTGGTGGCATAGCACAATTGCCAGTCATCTCACAGATGAAGATCTTTTATTTCCGGGGTAAAGCATCACTACGCCTGAGCCGTTACCAGTCGTGTATAACAGACATGCAACATACCCTGGAGATAATGCAGCAGGGCGATATATCGGACAATGCTCCGAATTATAAGATCAGTATTTTCTCTTATCTCGCAGAAGCCAATCTGGGAATTAAGGATTATAATGGTTGTCTTTCCTATTGTATTCAAAGTCTGAATATCTATGCAGCTAATAACTGGACCTGGGATCAGGAGGTTTCTACCATTCGTTACCTGATGGCTTTAGCCTTTGAAGGGAAGGGAGATGCAGCAACCTGCAGAAAGATGATTGATCTGATAATTACGTATGACCCTGGATTTAAACCAGCAATTGAGAAGCGAAAACAATGGGGTATTTCGGAGAAATTAATTTCCGGATTCAGACATCTGTTTGCTAAACTTAAAGCCTTAAAACAATAAGATCACTGAATCCGGAAATTGGAAACTACATTGGCTTGTTATAGCTTACCATCCAGTTGATACCAAACTTGTCGGCAAACTGACCATAACGATGTGCCCAGAATGTTTCCTGTAAAGGCATTTTAACCTGCCCGCCAGCTGATAGCTGTTGATAAATTCTCTCTGCATCTTCAACTGAAGTAACACCGATTGCCAGCTGAACAGAATCTCCGTTTACAGGTGGCTGACCAGGCATTCCATCAGATGCCATTAATGCAAAACCAGGAGCTTGCAAAAAAGCATGCATGACTAGGTCTTTGGCTTCAGGAGGTGTCTGATCTTTCATGGGCGAATCTGCCATGGTCATTACCTTCAGATCGCCGCCAAATACTTTTTGATAAAAGTTCATGGCTTCACGACAATTGTTGCCAAAAACCAGATACGCTGTTAGGTTTGCCATAAAGATTGTTTTTGGGTAAGAAATTGGAATTCAGGTCTGATAAAGTTACTTAAAATCAACTTATCAACACCTTATTTCTAACCAATAAACAAGCTCCGATAATTCCGGCTTTCTCCCCCAGTCTCGACATTTTCAGGGCCGAATCGTTACTTACCAAACTCAACGAATATTTATTCATAGCACTTCTTATTGGCAGGCGAATATGTTCTCTGGCTTCTGATAAGGCACCACCCAGAATTACTAATTCGGGATTAAAAATATTCATGAGCAATGCCACACCTCTACCTAAATTTTCTCCTACTTTTCCTAACATTTCAATAGCAAGCATATCATCATTGTTGGCAGCTTCAATAATATCATGCATGTGTATATCGTCGGGCGATTTGTGGTTACGTGTAAGCATTGAGGAGGAACCTGCAGCTAATTTCTGGCGGAACATACTAACCAGTGCCCATCCACTGGCTTCTGTTTCGAGGCAACCTTTTTTTCCACAATGACAGATGATTTCATTATCGAACATGGGAATATGTCCTACTTCGCCACTGTAGCCGGATTTACCGTAATAGAGTTCTCCGTTAATTACAACACCCATACCTATACCATAATCCAGATTTAGAAATAGTACATTCTTTTCTCCATTCACGATATCGGAACTGAATTCGCCATACGCCATGGCCCTTGAATCGTTTTCAAGGAATACCTGGATGCCTACTTTATCTGCGATGACTTTACTTAGCGGTTCATCATCGAAATGAAAAAGGCTATAGTTATACCCGGTAGCATAGTTGATTCGGCCCTGGATATTGATTCCGATTCCTAATATTTTTTCTTTGGGTACGGTCAATCCATCTATAAACTGGTTGATCAGCAGGCATAGTTCTTCCAGAGACTCTTTGGTATTATCTAATTTATAGGGTAGTCCTTCTACGGTTGTTATCAGATTTTTGTGCAAATCAGAAAGGCCCAGGTTCAGGTGATCCTGTTTTACATCAACCCCGATAAAGAAAGCCGAATCTGGCACGAGTCCATAAAGATTAGGTTTTCTACCACCGGTAGATTCAATTTTCCCGTAATCCATAACCAATCCATCGGTAATCAGGTCATTTACCAGATTAGTAACTTTAGGGGTACTAAGGTTAAGTTCTTTACACAAGTCGGCAATGGTAGCATTTCCACTATTGGCAAAAAAGGCCAGTGCAGCCTTTTTCAGGTTGATATTCTTGTAGGCTACTCCGGTAGCAGTACTATTTAATTCTTCAAAAAAGGTTTTAGCCATGGCAAGAGTCTGACTTTTGGTATAAAATCACTGTTAATTTAAGCAGGTTCCCGGAGATTTCTAAATCTTCTTACACAAAAATCTAATAATTGATTTTGTTAATTCAGAAAAAACTATACCTTTGCAGTCCTTTAAATCCTGATCTAAGGGATAAAGTTCATAAAAATGCGGGTGTGGTGAAATTGGTAGACACGCTAGACTTAGGATCTAGTGCTTCGCGGCATGGGGGTTCGAGTCCCTCCACCCGCACTCAAAATTAAAAAGGCTGTTTCGAAAGGAACAGCCTTTTTTGTTTGCATTGATCCAAATGAATCTTAACTATGGCCAATTTGACATTAACAATTCAAAGCTGCTATTCTCATCCAATGGTCGATTCAATTTGATTAACATAAAATACTCTTCCCCATTCTTATCTTTCAAAGTTTCCCATTTTCCTTTCTTAAAAGATAAAGCTGTTATTTTATAACATTGACCCGCTTCTGTACACTCAAAATTTTTATATTTCTTTTTCCACGTTGCTAGCTTTTGATAATCCTTATCATCGAAAGTGCTTTGAATAGACAAAAAATCAAGGAACTCATCATGGTTTATATCTGAATACCTAAGCCCTCCAATATCATCAGTGTTAACAAAGTAATGAAAACTAGTATCTGACCCATAAAATCCAATTACCGGATAAAAATTCACCCTACAGGCACCTCCTATACAATTACCAGGATAAGGCGCACATTTCATCATTATAAAAGAGGACTTATTGTATGTGATTAAATTGTTAGGGTAATACTTAAACTGCTGCCAACACATAACAGTATCCTTATCAAAGCATTTATTTCCTATGCCTAAGAAACTATAGCAAGTTCCGGGATCATCAAAATCATGCCCTTTTTTTGGAAAATAGTATTGCTTGACAATTCCCATACTTTTCACAAGTTTAAGACCTTGCTTAGAATAAAGAGTATCAATCCGCGCATTTTTACGCGTAATAATATTCTTCTTTTTAAGGGATAAGTTCCCTGTAAAGCATATACTGTCCAAAAAATGCTTAATCGATTTATACTTTCCTGCCCTATACTTAGTTTGGGTTGCTTCCTTTATTCCAATTCTTACAGGTTTATCAGAATAGTACATCTTGAAATTCCCCAGAAACAATAAACAAAATGCTATTATAAATTTCATTTTTATTTCTTTTTAAATGTATTGGGGAAAGTCATTTTTTTCATAAAAATTCATAGTCGCCGTTCTTTTTTTCATTTGCAAAAACTTCCTGAGTAGCGAGGTAAGTATGTTCGCCCACAAAGGGGTAACCTTCATTATAACTATTTCCTTCTAACATGCTCATTAAGAAAAACAAGCATCTTAAGATGGATCGTTGGGCATACAATAAAGATCTACATCAAACTCAATGTTTAACTCTTTAACCAGGTTGTTATACCTTGTATCCAGGTGCAACCACGGGGTACTTTCTTCGTTCCCAAAATATGTAAATACAGCACAGGAGATCTCTGAATAATACTTTTCGCATAAGGGTTTCAAAACATCCTTTTTCTCTTCAAAAAATTTTAATAAGATATTCATTTGTTCTTCAAAGGAAGTAGTTGTATCAGAAGTGGCTTCCAGTAACCAGCCATTTTCCTTTGCCGGCATTGGAATTTTAGGATTTCTTGGCTCTCCTCTAATTAGAACAAAGGAGGGGGTAACACCTAAGATCCTGCTGATTTCATCATGGGTAATATCATTAAATCTCCAGATACCAAACCTTAATACTATTTCATTTTTCATTATAACTCATATTAGATCAAAAAGGTAGATAAATGCTATGTGTAGGGGAAAACTCATCTCAAGAACAGATGTCGAATTTCTGGCACAGGTTTTCTGTTATTAATATTACTAAAAAATCCCATTCCTTAGATTATAATGGAATGGCAACCGTTGAATTTTAAGAGTAAATAAGGGAATTATGCCGTCTAAATTAATTATCTTCGCGCAGCCTAAAAGTGTGCAGTTTAAGTATCGTACTGATTTTCAGTAACTTACACTGCAAAACGGTTTTAATAGTATAAGATTTTAATGTCTTATTCATTAAAGATGGTTATGTGATACGTCAATATGGCAAGTGTGGTATAGATAGGCGATTCAGAATCATTTACCTCACCAATGCCGTATGCAGATTGATTTTCATCATAATTTTTCCGGGAAACGCGCCCTGCCAATCCTACCCGCCGTTGTGACTTCATGGCAGAAAAATAAACAAGGAATCATTATTGCTTCTTAAAGAACACTTTATATAATTCAATTATGGCAACCGTAACGAGAGAAAACATTGGTTTATTGAACGATAAGATCACTGTGAAATTGAGCCAGGAAGATTATCTTCCTAATTTTGACAAAGCAGTAAAACAATTCAGCAAACAAGCTAATATCCCAGGCTTCCGTAAAGGAATGGTGCCTGCTGGCATGGTTAAGAAGATGCATGGTCAGGCTATCTTCGGCGATGAGATCCTGAAAACAGTTGAAAAAGAGTTGATGGGATACGTGCAAAATGAAAAGCTGGAAATCTTCGGTCAACCGTTATCACTCGATAAAGAGGCTAAGAACCTAGACTTCAATGCTCCGGCTGAATATGCCTTTGAATTTGAAGTTGGTTTGAAACCAGCTTTTGATGTTACTCCACTCGACAACAACAAGACCACTCTTACCCGTTATAAAGTAGCGGTTTCTGACGAAATGGTTGAAGATGAAGTAAACCGTTTACAATTAAAAGGTGGAAAAACTACCGAACCTGAAACAATTACTTCTGAAGATAACGTTATAAACGTTAAATTCGAGGAAGCAGATGCAAAAGGCAATGTTATCGAAGGCGGTATCGTAAAAGAGAATGCATTACTCGTTAAATATTTCACTCCATCTATTCAGGAGCAATTAATGGGTAAAAAAATCGATGATACTATCGTTTTCCAATTAGCAACTTCTTTCGACGAGCAACGTCTGGGCTGGATCCTGAAAGACCTGGGCTTTGCAACTGACGATAAAGAAGCAGCTCAAAAATATTTCAAACTGACTATCACTAAAGTTGGTCTGATTGAAAAAAGAGAATTAAACGAAGAGTTCTTCAAAGAAGTTTATCCGGGAGAAGAAATCACCACTGAAGAAGCTTTCCGTGCTAAACTGAAAGAAGAAATCGGTAAATACTGGGATTCTGAAAGCCGCAACCATCTCCACAACGATCTGTTCGAAGTGCTGGTTCACGAAACTCCTATCGATTTACCAAAGGATTTCCTCAAACGTTGGCTGCAAGTTGGCGGTGAAAAACCTAAAACTGCCGAAGAAGCAGAAAAAGAATATCCAAGCTTCGACCACCAATTACGTTGGACACTGATCAGCGATAAACTGGTTAAAGAAAATAAACTGGACGTTTCTTTCGATGAACTGAAAGACAATGCCAAACAAAAAGTATTAGGCTACTACGGTGCTGCTGCATCTGACGGAGCAGAGTGGTTAGACAGCTACCTGGATCGCCTTTTACAAGACGAAAAGTTTGTAGACCAGACTTATCGCGAAATGATCACAACCAAATTATTTGACTGGGCTGAAGCTAAGGTGAAAGTAACAGAAGAGGAAATCAAAGCAGAAGATTTTGTTAATTTACCTCATAAACATCACCATCATGAACATTAATAACGAATTCAGAAAATATGCCATCCATCATCGTGGAATCAGCAGCCTGGTTGTAGATAGCTATGCTAAAAGTCACCAGCTCAATAGCCTGACCCCGTATATCCTGGAAGAACGTCAGATGAATATGACTCAGATGGACGTTTTCTCCCGGTTGATGGCTGATCGTATTATTTTCCTCGGCGACCCGATTAACGACTATGTTGCAAACGTAATCACGGCTCAACTGTTGTTCCTCGAATCTGCCGATCGTAACCGCGATATTCAGATGTATATCAATAGCCCTGGTGGTAGCGTATATGCCGGTTTAGGTATCTACGACACCATGCAGATCATTTCTCCGGAAGTTGCTACTATCTGCACCGGTATGGCTGCCTCTTTTGGCGCTGTATTGCTGGTAGCTGGTAACAAAGGAAAACGTACAGCTCTGAAACACGCTCGCGTAATGATCCACCAACCTCATGGTGGCGCTGAAGGTCAGACTTCCGATATCGAAATCACCGCTCGTGAATTCGTGAAACTGAAGAAAGAACTCAACGAAATCATTGCAACCCACTGCGGACAACCAGTGAAAAAAGTAGAGAAAGATTCAGATCGTGACTACTGGATGACCGCCGACGAAGCAAAAGAATATGGTATCATTGATGACGTTCTTCAGAAAAATCCTAAGAAAAATCTGGAAACTCCTCAATAAGCCTAAAGCTTAATCGAATAATAGCTTGTAGCGAAGAAGGTAGCGACATATTACAAAAAAAACGCTGCTTCCTTCGCTACACTGTTTTAACCGATTTACCGTAAATTTGTAACCCTGACAATGATAGTTTCGTAGAAAATTAATCTATTCAGTAATGAAAGAATCAAAAATTCGTTGTTCCTTTTGCAGCCGCTCTAAAGAAGAAGTGCAGATATTGATCGCTGGCGCTGAAGGACATATCTGTGAAAACTGTGTGGCTAACGCTCAGGAAATAATAGATCAGGAGTTATTTACCCCAGGTCGTAAAACCACTTCTCCGGCTGCCCAGCACTTTACTACCAAAGTAGCTAAACCAGTCGATATCAAGAAGTTCCTGGACGAATATGTTATCGGTCAAGATGACGCCAAAAAAATACTGGCTGTTGCTGTTTACAACCACTATAAAAGATTAAACCAAAAAATCGAAGATGATGAAGTGGAAATCGAAAAATCCAACATCGTCATGGTGGGTGAAACCGGTACCGGTAAAACCTTGCTGGCTAAATCAATCGCCAAACAATTAAACGTTCCCTTTACCATCGTTGATGCTACTGTTTTCACAGAAGCAGGTTACGTAGGTGAAGACGTTGAAAGCATATTAAGCCGCCTCCTGCAAGTTTGCAACTACGACGTTGAAGCTGCAGAACGCGGTATCGTATATATCGACGAAATCGATAAAATCGCCCGTAAAAGCGATAACCCTTCCATCACCCGTGATGTAAGCGGCGAAGGCGTGCAACAAGGATTACTCAAACTCCTGGAAGGAACTGAAGTACTGGTACCTCCTCAGGGCGGCCGTAAGCACCCCGAACAAAAACTGATTAAACTCAACACTCAGAATATTCTGTTCATCTGCGGTGGCGCTTTCGATGGTATCGAAAGAATCATCAGCAGAAGAGTTCAAACCCATTCTATCGGCTTTACCGTTAACAAGGAAAAAGAAGAAGAAAACAGAAAACAAATCCTCAGATACATCAACTCTCAGGATCTGAAATCTTTCGGTCTTATCCCTGAATTACTGGGCCGCTTACCGGTTGTCACCTATCTGAACTCTTTAGATCGTGACACCCTGAAATCTATTTTAACAGCACCAAAAAATGCGCTTATCAAGCAATATAAAAAGCTGTTTAAAGTAGAAAATATCGACCTGCAGGTTGAAGAAGCTGCCATCGACTATATCGTTGATAAAGCTATGGAATACAAACTCGGAGCCCGTGGCTTACGCTCTATCTGTGAAGTTGTGCTGAGCGATGCAATGTATGAACTTCCATCTTCCACTGAAGAAGTGTTCCATCTGACCAGAGAATATGCCGAAGCTAAACTGGAAAAATCAACCTTGGTTCAATTGAAGGTAGCTTAGTACTATATACCAGATAAGATTCTAACAAAAGGATTTACTGAAACATCTTTAATCTCAGTAAATCCTTTTGCATTAAAATACAACCAATCTTCGAACCATAAAAAACACAATTTTATGCAAGAACTAATTCAGCAATTGCAGGAAAAAGCCGGCCTCACACCCGAACAAGCTGCTCAGGCTATTGATGTTATCAAAGAATATGTAAAAGGTAAACTGCCTCCATTTATCGCCGGTACCGTTGATAACTGGTTTGCTGGTATGGCTAAAGAAAGCAATGCAGCAACCGATGATTTTCTGGGGTAGCTCGCAAGCGAGCTTTTTCTCGCAATGGCACAAAGATTAATATTAAGAAGTATAAGGATCGAAGCGAATGTTTTTAAGGACTTCCGTTAGGTTTCAATTATAATAGAAACCAGTCAGTAGTTCTTAATAACATTCGCTTCGATCCTTATACTTCTTAATATTAATCTTTGTGCCATTGCGAGAAAAGCCTGCGAGCCTGCGAGCTACAAACTCTTCAGATACAGATACAGCGCTTCTAATTCTACATCAGTATATTTCGCTGTCATTTGCCAAGGCATATCCTCATTTTTCAATGCTTTTCCTTCAGGTGTATTGCCGGTACGTAAAGCAGTAATAAATTCATCCTTGCTCCATTTACCAATATGGCCGGATGACGTAATATTAGCCACAGTAGCACCTCCTGGAACAGGATTTTCACCACCGGTTAATGTAGTCTTATGACATCCCGTGCAGGAAGCCGATAAATACTTGCCATAACTAACAGAAGCTGTTTTTTCCACAACAGCAGGTTGCTGATGCTGATGATCTATTATATCTGCAGGGAATAACGGAAGTTTACCCAATACAGCCAGGATTTTCCCCATAGGTTTAATGACGATCTCTGGACTTGGACGATCTACATAGGGTTGTGATTTGCAAAAGGCTATAATAGCTGAAATATCCTCATCATCCATCCTGTAATAGTCTTCAGACGGCATTAATAACAAAGACTTGTTTTCAACATTTAAACCATGGCGCAATGCGCTTAACCAGGCTTTATCATCAAAACTTTCAGGCAAACCATTCTTACCATAGGTAAGATTGGACCCTCCAATTGTTCCGATTGCCGGATCATTTACAAATACTTTTCCGCCTAAATCGGCAGCGTGGCATTCGCCACAACCTTTAATTTCATAAAGATGCTTACCATTGGCAATGGTTGCAGAATCAGTACCTACTTGGATAGGTCGTACATTTACTGCATAAGTGTTGTTTACCTTTTGATTAAACTTATAAGCAAGTACAGAATAGGTGATTGCACCTATAACCAGCAGGCTGGCCAGTACAATACCAGCCCATTTTAAAATCTTGGAGAACATAACAGTTAATAATATTTTGATTGGTAAAGGTAATAGGCCGATGTAAGAAAAAAACCAGTAGTACTACTTAAAAATCATAACGTGGAAGTACAGAAACTTCCTATAGTTTTATACATTCTCCCAAACATTCAGGTATAGAAAAGCACCCTTAAAGGGTGCTTTTCAATGGGTAGAAATGTTTCAAATCTTTCTGTGATTTTGTGTTAAGGTTGATAAACGGTAAAGAGTGACGAATTAACCCAAATTTAACGTTCCTTTTGCAATATTCAATAACACTAAAGGGTTAATGTTATTTTTTTTTGAAAAATTGATGAACGGTAATAATACTAATATTCACAAATTATAAAAAAAATTGGTCTTCAATCTTATCAAAATCAACGTAAAACCTCTCTCGCAATTACCACTTTCTGGATCTCGGAAGTACCCTCTCCAATAGTACATAATTTTGCATCTCGATAAAATTTTTCGACAGGAAAGTCCTTTGTATAACCATATCCACCGAAAATCTGAACAGCATCATTAGCAACCCTTACAGCTACTTCAGACGCGAAATACTTAGCCATGGCGGCTTGCGCTGTCATTTTAACCTTTCGGTTTTTCATATCTGCTGCCTGTAAGGTGAGTAATTCCGCGGCCTCTATTTCGGTAGCCATATCGGCCAGTTTAAAGGATATTCCCTGAAAATTAGCAATAGGCTGATCGAACTGATGGCGCTCTTTTGCATATTTTAATGCTGCATCCCTTGCTCCCTTAGCAATTCCCAATGATAATGCAGCTATAGATATTCTTCCTCCATCCAATACTTTCATCGCCTGAATAAAGCCCTCACCAACTTTCCCCAACAAATTAGCTTCAGGTATTCTGCAATTATCAAAAATCATTTCAGCGGTTTCGGAAGCACGCATTCCCAGCTTATTCTCTTTCTTTCCGCCGCTAAACCCTGGGGTACCCCTCTCTACAATAAATGCGCTCATACCATGGCTATCTCTGATATCTCCGGTGCGGGCTATCACTACCGCCACTTCTCCGCTTTTACCATGTGTAATCCAGTTTTTAGTACCATTAATCACCCATTCATTACCCTCCTTATGAGCAACACATTTCATATTCATGGCATCCGAACCCGTATTAGGCTCAGTAAGCCCCCATGCTCCTATCCATTCAGCAGTAGCCAATTTGGGCAAATAACGCTGTTTTTGTTCTTCATTGCCAAATTGCAGGATATGCCCGGTGCATAAGGAATTATGTGCGGCTACGCTTAACCCGATAGCTCCGCATATTCTGGCCACCTCACTTATTACGGTTACATATTCCAGGTATCCTAATCCACTTCCCCCGTATTCCTGAGGCACCAGCACTCCCATCAGGCCCAGCTGCCCCATTTGCCTAAGCACTGCAGCGGGGAACTCCTGCTTCTCATCCCATTCAATCACGTATGGCTGTATGTTTGTTTTTCCGAAATCCCGGATCATTTGTGCAATCTGTTGTTGCATTTCCGTAGGCTCAAAATTCATAAATACGTGGGTTTAATGTTTGACCGTTATGTAATGTTCAATTTTACGATAAATAATATCATCCACCAACGGTAGCTGCCGAAGGTCGGATACCTGGCTGAAACCCGCATGCATGCTACGATATTGCACTATTAAATGGGCCAGTTTATAGCGGATGTATGGATGGGATGCCAAAGATTTTTCATCTGTGAGGTTGAGGTCTAGAATTTTTAGAGAACTATCACCAATCTTTAAAAAAGGTTGAATTTTTTGAAATGTACTATCGGGTAATCCATAACATTCTGCCACCTGCTGCACCTCATAGAACCCTCCAAGGGCTTCCCGGAACTTTACAATCCGCCTCGAAAACCCGGGGCCAATGCCGGGCAGCAACTGCCATTGAAGGCTATCTGCCGTATTTATATCGATTATAGGAGGTTTTTTCTTTACATAATGACTTAAAGTGTCTTTATATCTGGTGAAAGATTTCTGAACGGGATACTTTGGTAGCCTAACTGTTTTGGGAACAGTTATTATACTGTCGTAGATGAGTTGACGATGAAAATCGTCTACCGCTGCCTGTAAATCCTTATCGGTATCTGGTAGGTATGGTGGGTTAATCCAATCCGGCAAATAATGAGTAAAAATAATCAGGATACTGAGCAGAATAATGCCAGCGCGCTCTTTGCGGGAAAACTGAAAGAATTCACGTATAAATTGCTTCAACATAGGCTAACAAACTGCTACGAAGCTACAAACATTGCTTCGGCCTTTCGTTAACCAAATGCAAAGCCTAGATTTCCAGTGTTAGTCCATCATATGCCAGTGCCATGCCAGGGGGGAGCTCTTTCGTCACTTCTTCATGCAGGCCTAACTGGTGGCTGATATGTGTAAAATACACTTCCGGTACTTCCAGTTCCTTACCTAGGGCAATGGCTTCATCTAAAGTAAAATGAGAGATATGCTTTTCTCTTCTAAGTGCATTCAGAACCAGAATTTTGGAGCCTTTTATCTTCTCTTTCTCTTCTTCAGCAATGAAGTTAGCATCTGTGATATAGGTAAAGTCATGGAATCTGAAGCCAATTACAGGCATTTGATGATGCATGACGTGTATTGGCGTCACTGTAAGTCCATTAACCTCAAATGGGGTATCAGAAATGGTTTGCAGGTTAATTTCCGGGATACCCGGATATTTAAATTCGGAAAATGCGTAGGCAAATTCACGTTTGATGACGGTTTGTGTAAATTCGGAGGCATAGATATTAATAGCGCTTTGTTGAAAATAGTTAAACGCTCTGATATCATCCATTCCGGCAATATGATCTTTATGAGAATGGGTTACGAGTACGGCTTCGAGATGACCGACTTTTTCACGTAGCATCTGGTACCTGAAATCAGGGGTAGTATCTACCACAATATTTCCGGCGGGTGAAGAAACCATAATGCTGCTTCTAAGCCTTTTATCTTTTTTATCGGTAGAAGTACAAACATTACAACCGCAGGCTATTACCGGAACGCCTTGTGAAGTGCCTGTACCTAAGAATGTAACTTTCATTCCTTTTGCTTTTTCTTTTTCCTATTCAGCTGATTGTTCTTCAGAAGGCTCTGAAGGTGTTTCGGTAATAGGTTTATCTGCCTGGATCTGTTTATACAGCTTATGTGATTCGGCTGTTAACATTTCCTCATCCAGAGGCAGGGTGCTTAAAATATCAATAAGGGTGTTAATACGCCCTTCCATATTGAGGAATTTATTGATCACTACCACTTTTTTGTGTTCCAATATGCAGTAACCAGAGTTAAAGCTTCCCTTTTCAAAGCGCAGTACATACTTTGAATCTTCAAAAATCTTTTCCAGCTTGGTCAGGTTATTGGGTGTGATTTTAATGTTCATGCGGCAAAAATAGCAAAAAGCAATTACCTGGTTATCATTCTTGCAAATGGTACTATCATCTCCTCAAGCGAGATCCCACCATGTTGGAAGGTATTTCTGTAGTAGTTTACAAAATAATTATAGTTGTTCGGATAACAGAGATAACCGTCACCTTTTGCAAAAATATAGGACGAATTTACGTTAGGTTTAGGTAAGCCTGCATCTCTCGGATCTCTGAATGCCAATACTTCTTTAGGGTCATAGTTCAGGTTCCGGCCATGTTTATAGCGAAGATTTGTAGTTGTTTGCTTATCACCTATCACTTTTACAGGGGTTTTAACCCTTACACTGCCATGATCTGTTGCAATAATGAGATTGATCTTTTTATCGCTGATCCGCTTTAATGCCTGATTCAATGGGCTATGTTCGAACCAGCTGGCAGTAATGGAGCGATAAGAGGCTTCATCGCCGGCCAGTTCTTTCAGTACTTCCATTTCGGTACGGGCATGGCTCAGCATATCCACAAAGTTGTACACGATTATGCTTAATGGATAGTCCATCATATTGTGGATATTATTAAGCATTGTTTGAGCATCGGCGTGATTGGTAACCTTAGTGTACGAAAAACGGCTATCCATTTTCAGCCTTTTAAGCTGTTCTGCAAAGAAATGTTCTTCATAGAGGTTTTTCCCTCCTTCTTCATCGTCATTTTTCCATTCCTGTGGAAACTTATGCTCAATATCAATTGGTAGTAATCCGGCGAAAATCGCATTTCTGCTATATTGGGTGCTGGTAGGTAAAATACTGTAGAAGCTATCTTCCTCCACTAAACGAAACGATTCCTGAAAAATTGGCATAATCGCCTTCCATTGGTCGAATCGCAGGTTATCTATAAGGAGAAATACATTTGGAACGTTAGGGTCCAGATTTGGTACTACCTTATCCTGAAACAGGGTATGTGACATTACCGGAGCATCAATAGCTTTAGGGTGAAGCCAATCGCTGTAATTGCGGGCAATAAATTTTGAAAATTCGTTATTGGCTTCTGTTTTCTGGGCATTCAGTACTTCCAGCATTTCAGGGCTATTGGTTTTAGTCATTTCCATTTCCCAGTAGACCAGTTTTTTGTAAATATCGGCCCATTCGGAATGGTCGGGGTTAGAACTCAATGCCATGAATAGGCTGCGGAACTCCTGCTGGTATGCGCTGGTAGTTTTTTCGGCCACCAGACGTTTGTTGTCTATTATTTTTTTGAGAGATAGTAAAACCTGATTGGGATTTACCGGTTTAATGAGATAATCGGTGATTTGTGAGCCGATGGCATCATCCATCACGTTTTCAGCCTCATTTTTAGTGATCATCACGATGGGGATCTGCTGATCGATTTCTTTTATTTTTCCAAGGGTTTCCAATCCGGTAATTCCAGGCATAGATTCATCGAGCAATACAACATCTACTACCTGTTCTTTCAGGAATTCGAGTGCATCGTACCCATTTGTGAGGGCAGAAACTTTATATCCTTTGCTTTCTAAAAAAATGATCTGTGACTTAAGGGATTCAATTTCGTCATCAACCCATAGTATATTTATCTGATTCATAGAAAGATTTAAGGTTCTCGTAAAAAGGGAAATTACCCCATTTTTTTGTCAAAAATCGTTCCTCGACTATCATTTCCATGTAATTATATGTTAAAAAGAACATATCCAGCCAAAAAAGGATTATTTAAATCGTACGAGGGGTGAGAAAGTTAATTAACTTCGCAGAATATCTACCTGCAACCTACCAATTGTTTTCGCTGTTATAGGGGTTTCGTGGACGACGAGCGTCATTATAAGTAAAAAATTTACATATAATTAATTCTAGGTGTAGTTTTGCACAAAGGCACTGAAGATTCCCGATGCGGATCCCCGTCAGGATTCTTATAATTAAATGCAATGACCGAACGCAAGCGAAAAATTGTTAATGATCCGGTGTATGGCTTTATCACCATAGATCACCCGTTGATTCTTAACCTCATTTCACATCCATATTACCAGCGGCTTCGCCGTATCCACCAAATGGCCCTGGCCTATCTGGTGTATCCTGGTGCTATGCATACGCGTTTTCATCATAGCATGGGAGCTTATCATCTCATGAGCATGGCCTTACAGGAATTACGCAGCAAGGGTACAGAAATCACTACTGAAGAAGAGGTGGCCGCAAAATTGGCCATTTTATTGCATGACATAGGTCATGGACCCTATTCCCATGCTTTAGAGAATGGAATAATTGAGGGAGTGTCTCATGAAGAGATCAGTCAGTGGCTGATGGAAGACCTGAATAGACAGATGGATGGAGCCTTGAGTCTAACAATCGAAATTTTCAACAACAGATACCATAAAAAATTTCTGCATCAACTGGTTTCCAGCCAGTTAGATGTCGATAGAATGGATTACCTGAACCGGGATAGTTTTTTCACAGGAGTTGCAGAAGGAACTATCGGATACGATAGAATTATCAAGATGCTCATTGTTCACAATGGGGAGTTGATGGTAGAGGAGAAAGGGATTTATTCTATTGAGAAATTCATAATTGCACGCAGACTGATGTATTGGCAGGTATATCTCCATAAAACAGTATTGAGTGCAGAAAACATGCTCGTGAAGGTGTTATTAAGGGCTAAGGCTTTAGCGCAGGAAGGCAAGGAACTGTTTTGCTCTCCGGCTTTGTCGTATTTCCTGTATAATAATATCACCCGGGATAATTTTGAGAGGTCGGAAGAATGTTTACAACGTTTTTGTTTGCTAGATGATTATGATATAACTGGTGCAATCAAAGTTTGGGCGAATCATGAGGATAAAGTTTTATCACTTTTAAGTAACTGGTTGATAAACAGGAATTTATTTAAGGTAGTATTGAGCAATCAGGCATTTGAAGAGCAGAAGATTGAGCAACTAAAAGAACAGGTTAAAGAGAAATGGGGCATAGAAGATGCAGATCTGGATTACTTTGTTTTTTCCGGGGCTGCCACTTTAAGAGCCTATAATGTAAACGACGAAAAGATTAATATTCTATTTAAAGATGGGAGTGTAAAAGACATTTCATCCATCGACAATGCACTGATTAGCCATACGCTGGCGATACCGGTAAAAAAATTCTACATTTGTCATCCAAAAATTCAGGCTAACAACGTTTTATAAGAAACTATCCGGTGTCAGGTCTGAAAAACATTACAAATTTAAACTATGCAGTTTAGCGCATTACAATTAGCTACCATGCTGAATGGGAAGCTGGAGGGAAATCCGGACGTTAAGGTGAGCAACATCGCCAAAATTGAAGAAGCGAATGAGGGCATGCTCAGCTTTATAGCTAATCCTAAATATGAAGAATTCATATATTCTACCAATGCTTCCATTCTGATCGTGAATGAAAGCCTGGTAATCGAGCGTCCTGTTAAACCCACTCTTATCAGAGTTAAAGATGCCTATAGCAGCTTTGCCTCACTATTGGAGCAATATCGATATCTAACAAGTAATAAATCTGGCATACAGCAACCTTCGTTTATCCCTGCTTCCGTGAAAATGGGAGCCAACGTATATGTAGGAGCTTTTGCTTACCTGGGTGAAAATGTGGTATTGGGAGATAACGTGAAAATTTATCCGGGCGTTTACCTGGGCGACAATGTAGTAGTAAACAACGACTCTATCCTCTACCCCGGGGTAAAGGTGTATGACAACTGTGTGGTTGGCAAACGAGTAATGCTGCATGCAGGATGCGTAATCGGAGGCGATGGATTCGGTTTTGCCCCTCAGGCAGATGGATCCTACAAGAAAGTGCCCCAAATAGGCAATGTAGTCATCAACGATGACGTAGAAATAGGTGCCAACACCACTATCGACCGTGCCACTATGGGTAGTACCGTTATCCGCCAGGGCGTAAAATTAGACAACCTGATTCAGGTAGCTCATAACGTGGATATAGGTATTAATACCGTTATAGCTGCACAAACCGGCGTTTCCGGTAGTACTAAAATCGGCCAGAATTGTGTAATAGGTGGACAAGTAGGTATGGTTGGTCACATCCATATCGCTGATGGAACCAAAATCAACGCACAAAGCGGATTATCTAAATCTATTACCACCCCAAATTCTTCACTGACAGGCTCTCCGGCCTACGATTACAAAAGTTCGCTGAAAAGTCAGGCAATTTTTAGAAATTTGCCGGACCTTGAAAAGAGAGTGAAAGAATTGGAGGAGATGGTAAAACAACTGCTTCAGGAGAAAGCAGGAGTTTAATTAATTACCGTTCAAATAGTTACATATTAGTTAGGTTATTATGGAAAATCAACAGTTGCAATACCAACATACCTTGAAAGGTGAAATTGCTTTGTCAGGTATTGGCTTGCATACAGGCGCCCATGTGAATATGACGCTCAAACCGGCGCCTCCCGGACATGGCATCAAGTTTCAGCGCATAGATCTGCCTGGTCAGCCTATTGTTAAAGCGGATGTAGACTACGTAGTGGAAACTACCCGCAGCACCACTTTGGAGCATAACGGTGCCAGAGTAAGTACCGTAGAACATATTATGGCTGCTTTGGCAGGTACCGGCGTCGATAACGTTTTAGTAGAACTGGATGCAGGCGAAATTCCAATTATGGATGGTAGCGCCTATGAATTCATTACCGCTATCGAAAAAACTGGCCTGCAAAACCAGGATGCGAAGAAAGTTTATTATACCATCGATACCAATATCAGTTTCTACGACGAAAAGAAAAAAGTAGAGATGGTGGCTATGCCAGCAGTTGATTATCGTATTACCTGCCTTATAGACTTCAATTCCCCTGTTCTGGGCACTCAGCATGCCAAAATGAAAGGCATTGAAGAATTCACCACTGAAATCGCTCCTTGCCGTACTTTCTGCTTCCTTCACGAACTGGAATATCAATTATCGCTCAACCTCATTAAAGGTGGAGATATCAACAATGCAATTGTGGTAGTTGACAAACCTGTTTCTGAAGAAGAACTGGCTCGTTTGGCTAAAGTATTCAATCGTGAAACCATTTCTGTTCAGAAGGAAGGTATCCTGAATAATATTGAATTACGTTTCCCTAACGAACCAGCCAGACATAAACTGCTGGATGTAGTTGGAGACCTCGCATTAATTGGTTACCCAATTCATGCCCATATTATTGCCAATCGCCCTGGCCACTCTACCAACGTAGAATTTGCCCGCCAGATTAAGGCTTATATCAAGAAAAATAAACACAATAAAGACCTACCGGTTTACGATCCTAATCAGCCACCAATCTTTGATACCCCACGTATCGAAAGAACTTTGCCACATCGTTACCCGATGTTGCTGGTTGATAAAATCATAGAACTGGAAGAAGAAAAAGTAGTGGGTATCAAGAATGTTACCTTCAACGAAGGTTTCTTCCAAGGTCACTTCCCGGGTAACCCGGTAATGCCAGGCGTACTTCAACTGGAGGCTTTGGCACAGGTAGGTGGAATCCTGGCTCTGAACAGAGTACCAGATCCTGAAAACTATGATACTTATTTCCTGAAAATTGATAACTGCAAATTCAAGCAGAAAGTAGTTCCAGGAGATACCATGATCCTAAAAATGGAATTACTCAGTCCTATCAGAAGAGGGCTCGTAGAAATGCGGGGCACTGTATTCATTGGCAATAAAGTTGCCACGGAAGCCGATATGATAGCACAAATTATAAAAACCAGAGAAGGCAAACCTAAGCAATGATCCACCCGCTAACATATATACATCCGGACGCCAAAGTAGCGCCCAATGTTAAGATTGACCCGTTTACCGTCATACATAAAAATGTAGAAATCGGAGAGGGTACCTGGATTGGCTCTAATGTTACCATCATGGATGGTGCACGCATCGGCAAAAACTGTCGCATATTTCCTGGCGCTGTAATTTCAGCAATCCCTCAGGATTTGAAATATGCGGGGGAAGAAACGACTGTAGAAATTGGAAACAATACTACCATCCGCGAATATGTAACCATTAACCGCGGAACCAAAGATAAATGGAGAACTGTAGTGGGCGACAACTGCCTGATCATGGCATATAGTCACATCGCCCATGACTGCGAAGTAGGCAACTACTGCGTGTTTTCAAACAACACTACATTAGCCGGACATATTACCGTTGGCGATCATGTTGTACTCGCCGGTATGGTGGCTGTTCAACAGTTCTGCAAAATCGGTGATCATGCTTTTGTAACCGGTGGTTCTCTTGTACGTAAAGATGTTCCTCCTTACGTTAAAGCAGCCCGTGAGCCGCTGTCCTATGTAGGTGTAAACTCAGTTGGACTGAAAAGAAGAGGATTCTCCCTGGAAAAAATCAATCATATTCTCGATATCTACCGTGTCATCTTTGTAAAAGGTTACAAACTGTCTAAAGCTATCAGCATGATAGAAGCAGAATTCCCGGCTACCGACGAACGCGATGAAATATTATCATTCATCCGCGATTCAGGTAGAGGTATTATGAGAGGTTATACTTCCCGTACGAATGATGATATCTCTTGATCAGGTAGGAAAACGATATAATTACGACTGGATATTCCGTCGGGTAACGCTCTCTTTCGAACAAGGAGGGCGTTATGCCATCCTGGGCCCTAATGGCTCCGGGAAATCAACTCTATTACAGGTAATTGCTGGTGCCATCCAACATAGTGAGGGCACCATTACCTATTCGACCCCCCAGGAAACAATCGCACACGACGAGTTCTTTAACAACTGTACTTTTGCCACTCCATATCTCGAATTGGTCGAAGAATTCACACTCACTGAAGCCATCCATTTTCATCAGCAATTTAAAAGCTTCCTACCCGGTATTGAACCTGGTAAAGCAATGGAACTGGTAGGATTGGAAAAAGCTGCAAAAAAGCAAATCCGCTACTTCTCTTCCGGTATGAAGCAAAGAATAAAACTTGCTCTGGCCATTCTTTCAGATGTGCCGGTCCTGATGCTCGATGAACCCTGCACGAACCTCGATGCAGCAGGAGTTGCAGTTTATCAGCAACTAATCACAGAATACGGAGGCAATCGCCTTATCATTGTCAGCTCCAACGACGAACAGGAGTACTTTATGTGTAAAGACTATATTCACATATCACACTATAAATAGCTTTCATCATTTAAAAGGTAATACTATCTTCGCCCATGCTAAAATGCATGATATGAAGACTGCCAGTAAGAAAGTTATTAATGGCTGGGCAATGTACGATTGGGCCAACTCCGTGTACAACCTTGTTATCACTACTACCTTTTTCCCTATCTATTTTCTAGCGGTGACAGACGAACATCTCACGTTCCTGGGAATGAAGTTTCTAAATTCTGCTTTGTATAGTTACGCTACTGCTGTAGCTTTCCTGATTGTAGCATTTACCTCTCCTATCCTGTCTTCCATTGCAGATACAAGAGGAAATAAAAAGAACTTCCTTAAGTTTTTCACGCTCATAGGCTCCCTGTCCTGCTGTACTCTGTTTTTCTTTGATCACAACAGCCTGGCTTTGGGTGTATTTGCTTTTATTCTGGCAACTATCGGCTATTGTGGTGGCCTGGTTTTCTACAACTCCTACCTCCCGGAAATTGCCGCGCCTGAAGACCGCGACACTGTAAGTGCCAAAGGTTTCAGCATGGGTTATATCGGAAGTGTAATCCTCCAACTATTAGGATTTGCTCTAGTACTGATGGCAGAACCACTAGGCTGGGACGGCGGATTACCCGTAAGAATAACATTCTTATTAGTAGGTATATGGTGGTTAGGATTTGCTCAGATTACCTTCAAAAGATTACCAGATAGCATTGCTTCTAAGGATGCTCACAAAGGCAAAGCTATCACCGATGGATTTAAAGAACTACGCAAAGTTTTTGCACAGGTAAAACAAATGCCAGTATTAAAACGTTTCCTGCGGGGATTCTTCTTCTATAGTATGGGAGTGCAAACGGTAATGTTGGCTGCAGCTATATTTGGCGATAAAGTATTAAAACTCCCTTCCTCCAACCTTATTTTTACCATAGTAATCATTCAGCTGGTGGCTATCCCTGGAGCATGGCTGATAGCCAAACTCTCAGGAATCTTTGGAAATTTACGTGTACTGATTGCCGTTATTTTGTTCTGGATCCTGATCTGTATTGCAGGTTATCTGATGACAACAGCCATACATTTCTATTGCCTGGCTACCGCTGTTGGTTTGGTAATGGGAGGAATTCAATCCCTCAGTCGATCTACCTACGCTAAGCTGATGCCGGAAACTACCGATACAGCCTCTTTCTTTAGTTATTATGATGTAACTGAAAAGATTTCAATTGTAATTGGTATGTTCACATTTGCCTATATTGAAGACGTAACCGGAAATATTCGTTTCTCAGTTTTAGCTCTGGTTATTTTCTTTTTGATTGGCCTTATTTGGACCTACTCTGCTTTGAAAAAACAAAAACAAGGGGTTTAAGTATATTTGTTAAGTATTAATCAATGCTTTATGAAATTATACACCATAGATACCGGCTTTTTTAAATTAGATGGTGGAGCTATGTTTGGCGTAGTTCCTAAAACTATCTGGAATAAACTGAACCCAGCCGATGAAAACAATCTTTGTTCCTGGGCGATGCGTTGCTTATTGATAGAAGATGGTAAACGTCTGATATTGGTAGATAATGGAATTGGGGATAAGCAGGATGCCAAATTCTTCAGCCATTATTATTTGCATGGCGATGCTACCCTGGATAAATCACTGGCTGCCCATGGCTTTCATCGGGATGATATTACAGATGTTTTCCTGACCCATCTGCATTTCGACCACTGTGGCGGAAGCATAGTAAAACAAGGTGACAAACTCGTTCCTGCATTTAAAAATGCTACTTACTGGAGTAATGCAGACCATTGGAAATGGGCTACCGAACCAAATGAGCGGGAGAAAGCCTCATTTCTAAAGGACAATATATTACCAATTCAGGAAAGTGGTCAGCTCAAATTTTTGGATCATCAAGATGGTGTCAGCTTCACTGACAATTTCTCTGTCAGATATGTAAATGGCCATACAGATGCTATGATGTTACCGCAAATTAACTATAAAGGAAAAACTATCCTTTATATGGCAGATCTGTTGCCATCAATAGGACATATACCGATCCCTTATATAATGGCTTACGATATGTTCCCGCTTACTACTTTGCAGGAGAAAAAAAGTTTTTTAAAGGAAGCGTTGGATAAGCAATACATCTTGTTCTTTGAGCATGATCCCGTTAATGAATGCTGTACCCTACAGCAAACAGATAAGGGCATCAGAGCAAACGAAACCTTTAAATTAAAAGATCTCTAGCTTAGTGCTGTCAGTCTGTCACCTGCTTCAGGCCAGCATTAAATTTGATAGAATGAACACATGGCTATTCATATAACACCAGAGAATAAATTGAAAAAACTGATCGTTGTAGGTGATAGAGTGCTTATAAAACCTCTTACTCCGCATGACCGCACCAGTAGTGGTTTATATCTTCCTCCCGGCGTTCAGGAAAAAGAGAAGGTACAACGAGGTTATGTAATTAAAACAGGCCCCGGGTATGCTATTCCCCTCCCTGCCGATAGCGATGAAGCCTGGAAACCTGAAGAGGAGAAAGTAAAATATATCCCATTACAGGTTAAGGAAGGAGATTTGGCTATCTTCCTTGTAAGTGGTTCAACAGAGGTAGTTTATCAGGAAGAAACCTATTATATAGTTCCCCAGGGTGCAATTTTGATGTTGGAGAGAGAAGAAGATTTATAATTGATTTTCTCGCAAAGGCGCAAAGATTAATATTAAGGCGCAAAGGACTTTTAAAAATAAGGATCGAAGCGGATATTATTAAGAACTGCTGGAAAGTTTTTATTCTAAATAGAAACTAGTCAGACATCCTTAATAATATCCACTTCGATCTTTATTTTTCTTAAAAAAACCCTTTGCGCCTTAATATTAATCTTTGCGCCTTTGCGAGAAAACTCTTTTTTGTTTTTATTATCTTCATAAAAAAATACTCATGGCCAATCAGGATGCATTTCTCGAATACATTAAAAACGGCTACTCATTTAAAGGAGAGCATTTTAGGTTAGGATGTGCGATGTTGAATGGTGAAGTTGTTCCGGGTGCCGACGTTTATTTACCGTTAAAAACCTTGAACCGTCATGGCCTGATTGCTGGAGCCACCGGAACCGGTAAAACAAAAACCCTTCAGATTATTGCTGAAGGTCTTAGCGATGCCAGTGTTCCTGTATTGCTTATGGATATTAAGGGCGATTTAAGTGGCATTGCTGCCGCCGGTACAGACAGCCCCAAAATTGAAGAACGGTATAAGTTAATTGGAGGTTCCTGGAGCCCTGCTGCCTACCCTGCTGAACTTCTTTCTTTAAGCCAGGAAAAAGGAGTACGCCTACGAGCCACCGTCAGCGAATTTGGCCCTATTCTCCTTTCAAAAATATTAGAACTCAACGATACGCAGGCAGGGCTTGTAGCCATGCTATTTAAATATTGCGACGATAACAAACTTCCACTGCTAGACCTGAAAGACTTCAAAAAAGTTCTGCAATACTCCAGCGATGAGGGAAAAGCCGATCTGGAAAAGGACTACGGTAAAATATCTACTACCTCTACGGGTACAATCCTTAGAAAAGTAATTGAACTGGAACAACAGGGCGCAGATTTGTTTTTCGGAGAAAGATCATTTGAAGTAGATGATCTGATGCGGATCAGCGATGATGGCAGAGGTATTATTTCTATCCTGAGAGTAAACGATATACAGGACAAGCCTAAACTTTTCTCCACATTCATGCTTAGCCTGCTGGCCGAACTTTATGCAACCATGCCTGAAGAAGGAGATCTTGATAAACCTAAGCTGGTAATGTTTATAGACGAAGCTCACCTCATCTTTAATGAAGCCAGTGATGCGTTGCTTAAACAAATAGATACAATAATAAAACTCATTCGCTCAAAAGGAATCGGGATATTTTTCTGCACTCAAAATCCAATGGATGTTCCGGCATCTGTTCTGGGCCAATTAGGATTGAAAGTACAACATGCCCTGAGAGCCTTTACAGCTAATGATCGCAAAACCATCAAACAAACAGCTGAAAACTATCCGCTTTCAGATTTTTATAAAACAGATGAACTGTTAACTCAGATTGGAATTGGGGAAGCGCTGATTACCTGTTTAAACGAAAAAGGCATTCCTACCCCTTTAGCCGCTACGATGCTGGTATCGCCTCGTTCAAGGATGGATGTACTTACACCGACTGAAATAGACGCAATTGTGAATAATTCAAAGCTTGTGAAAAAGTATAGTGAGGTAATAGATAATGAGAGCGCTTATGAGATTCTCACAGCTAAGCTGCAGGAAGCAGCCGATAAAACAGCTAATACCTCCAATCAGAATACAACGAGCGGTAGTTCTCAGAAAAAGGAAAAAGGATTTCTGGAAGAAGTATTGAATAGCCCGGCAGCCCGCCAGGCTGGGCGTACTGCCGCCAGCGTTATTACCCGGAGCATACTGGGAGCTTTAGGATTAGGCGGTAGAAGCAAAAAAGGGAAAAGTTGGTTTTAAAACGATAGTAAAATATATAGCACAAAAAGTATGAGTAAAGTTATTAAAACGGGCGTATGCTCGTATGGCATGTCTGGCCAGATTTTCCATGCTCCGTTCCTGCACGTAAATCCAGGATTTGAATTTACTGCAGTAATGGAAAGAAGCAAAAACCTGGCACAGGAACGCTATCCGGATGTAAAAGTTTATAGAAGCATCGAAGAAATGCTGGCAGATAAAACTTTAGAGCTTATTGTAGTAAATACTCCTAACTACACCCACTACGAATATGCTAAAGCCGCACTGGAAGCAGGTAAGAATGTAATCGTAGAAAAACCCTTCACAGTACATTCTGCCGAAGGTAAAGAACTGGCGCAACTGGCTAAATCAAAAGGATTATTACTGAGCGTATACCACAATCGTCGTTACGACAGCGATTATAAAGTAGTTAAGAAAGTAATTGAATCAGGTCAGTTAGGTGATGTACTGGAAGCAGAAATCCACTACGATCGATTTAAAGAAGAACTTAGCTACAAGAAACATAAAGAAGTTGGTGGTGCTGGTACCGGAGCATTATATGATCTGGGCTCTCACCTGATAGATCAGGTATTAACGATCTTTGGAATGCCTAAATCTGTGTGGGCCGATATCCGTATCATTCGCAAAGATTCAATTGTTGATGATTATTTTGAATTGGTGCTCTATTACGATAATTTACGTGCCCGCGTAAAGTGCAGCTACCTCGTAAGAGAAGCATTACCTGCATACCAGATCCATGGCCGCATTGGTTCCTTCATCAAAACCAAATCCGATATCCAGGAAGCTCAGTTACAAAGAGGATTATTCCCTAACAGTCCGGACTGGGGTGCAGAAGCTCCGCATGAATGGGGTTTGTTGCACACAGAAATAAACGGAAAGGTGGTGAAAGAATTTGTTCCGGGCGGGAGTGGTAATTATATGGATTACTACCAGGGAATTTATGAAGCCATTGCCAATAATGCACCGAATCCTGTATTACCAGAAGATGCAATAAGAGTTGTTGAAGTTATTGAAGCAGCGTTTGAAAGCAGTGAAACTGGTAAAGTAGTGCATCTATCTAAATAAAAATTATACTAAAATCCGCTGTTGTTCTTTTATAAAAGGCGGCGGCGGATTTTTGAATATTCTCCAGCCTCACTACGTATTACAACACCTTCGCTATTCAGAAATTGCAAAACCTCCAGCAGATGATGAACAGCGACTCCGGAGAATTTTCCCTGTAAGCCACTAAGCAATAACGCATCTTTTTCCAATACAGCAATTACTTCTTCTGTTAAACGCTTAAAATCCTGCCGGGTAAAGGGAGCTTGTTTCTTTTGAATACAAATATCACATACACCGCAAGGTTCTGTATCCCTTTCTCCAAAGTAGTTTACCAATTGAACAGTGCGGCAGTTACTTTTATTTCTGACATAAGCAATCATCGCATCAAGTCTCTCTATGTAGGCTTTTTTACGAATTTCAACTTTAGTCATGTTGATGTGGAGCCGTGCTGCCGAGCAGCGTTCCTGTAAAAAACAGATCTGCGGACTATCGCGGCGGGGTTGATATTGCAGGATTCCAGCCTGATTTAACTGATTCAGGGATGTAATAATTTCATCTTCCTCAATCAGGAGCAACCGGCTAATTTGTCTTTCATAGATTGGTACTTCATTATCGAAGATCCCTTCATAGGTTCTCAACAATGTTTTAATAATTTCTTCCAGCGCCGGATAGTTAGCCTCAAATTCGTATAGTGTTTCTTTTTCAACAAGGAACATCGCTTTGGAAGGAAGTAATACGCTTTCACTCAGCTGCACTAATCCTTCCTGTTCCAGTAACTTGATGGCGCTATAAACGAGGGTAAGATTCAGTTGAAATGTGCGGGCAAAATCATTGATTTCGAAATCGAAGTATTCGCCTTCTGCGCTACCAACAGGGATTTGGAGGTAGTTAACAATTGCCTGGTATACGGTTCTTACTGTTTCCAGGTTAGGGAATTGCAGATCAACCCGGCCAAGCATTTCTGTTAATTCATCATCATTAAAAAGGGCAACAGCATAAGCTTTTTGTTCATCCCTTCCTGCCCGCCCGGCTTCCTGATAATATGCTTCGAGGCTATCGGGAGTATCGAAGTGGATTACAATTCGTACATCCGGCTTATCGATTCCCATTCCGAAAGCATTGGTACAAACCATTACCCTGGTTTCATTATTAATCCAGGCTTCCTGCCTTGCATTCCTATCGGCCTGTGGTAAGCCTGCATGATAGAAGCTGGCAGAAATTCCCTGCATTTGAAGCAAATCTGCAATTTCTTTGGTACGGCGACGGTTACGACAATAAACGATGCCACAACCTTCTACTTTAGACAGGATATGCTGTATTTTATTGATTTTAGTACTTTCTTCCAGCACACTATAAGACAGGTTGGACCTGGCAAAGCTTTTCGTAAAAACCTTAGGATCTTTCAATAAAAGCTTCTCACAAATATCTTTCTGAACTTTAGGTGTGGCAGAAGCAGTAAGTGCTAAAACAGGTGCATCGGGGAAAAAGCTACGGATATCGGCAATCTGTAAATAGGCCGGTCTGAAATCGTAGCCCCATTGAGAAATACAGTGAGCCTCATCTACCGCTATCAGATTTACCGGCAATCCATCACAATAGGTCTGAAACAGCTTACTCTGTAAGCGTTCGGGAGATACATATAAAAACTTGCATTTTCCACGTCTCGCCGCTTCCAACACCCTTTCAACTTCCTGGAATGGCATTCCCGAATAGATAGCATACGCTGTTATATTCTTGCGCTTAAGGTTGGCTACCTGATCTTTCATCAAAGCAATGAGCGGGGTAACAACCAGGCAGATGCCAGGGCGCATTAATGCAGGTACCTGAAAGCAAATCGATTTTCCACCACCGGTAGGTAACAAAGCCAGTGTATCTTGTTTTGCAAGAATAGCATTGATAATATCTTCCTGTAAGGGCCGAAACTGCTGGTATCCCCAATATAGTTTTAATATGGTAGCCGGAGAATTCAAAAATAATCTAATGGTTACGCGCGAAGATACGCATTTCACTCCACTGGCCTATTTGGAAACATTTTTATAACGTAACCTTACAGAATTCACTGCCAATATAAGATCAGAGAGCCCCATAACTCCGGCTCCGATAATCGGGTTTAATAGTCCGAGTGCGGCAACCGGGATGGCTACAACATTGTAAATAAAGGCCCAGAATAAGTTTTGTTTAATTGTAAGATAGGTATGCTTTCCAAGGCCTAATGCTAAAGGCAACGCTCCGAGATTATTATTCAGTAAAAGCACATTGGCACTTTGCATGGCAACCTGAGTGGCATCACTGAGTGAAACGCCGATAGTTGCTTTAGCCAGAGCAGGAGCATCGTTGATGCCATCACCTACCATAACAGTAGGAGCAATTTCCATTAGTCGTGCTATTTGCTCTAATTTCTGGTCGGGAGTTTGCTCGGCGTATACTTCCCTGATACCCAGTTTTCCTGCCAGTTCAGAGCATTTGCGGCTGGTATCTCCACTGAGTAAAATAGGTTTGATCCCTACCTGTAAAAGTTGCTGAATTACCGTTGCTGCTTCGGGTCTGATCTCATCTGTAAAATCGATCCATCCAACCAGTTCATTGTTTTTCAGCAGGTATAGATTATGGCTATCGTCTGTCGTTACCTGGTTTGCCAGTTTAAATGATCCCAGCTGCCATTGATTTCCATCCTTGTCTTGAGCTTTCATGCCAAGACCTTTATGTTCCCTGATCTGTTGCAGGGTTAGGGCTGGCGATTTCCATGCTTTAACGATGGATTTAGCAATTGGGTGAGAGGAATATTTTTCGAGGCTATATACGATCTGTTTAAATTC
Organism: Chitinophaga silvatica; assembly: GCF_003419895.1. Classification (GTDB taxonomy): domain Bacteria; phylum Bacteroidota; class Bacteroidia; order Chitinophagales; family Chitinophagaceae; genus Chitinophaga; species Chitinophaga silvatica. The sequence goes on from NZ_QPMM01000017.1 coordinate 104,867, forward strand.
TTCTTCAGTCATTCCACTGAAGTGGTAAGCATTGAGTTGTAGTTTGCCGGTAGTAAGGGTTCCGGTTTTATCAAACACTACCTGTTTAATGTTTTTGAACATTTCGAGGGTATGGCCTCCTTTAATCAGAATTCCTTTTTTCGCGGCCCTTCCTAATCCTACCATTACAGCAGCCGGAGTAGCCAGTCCCATTGCACAAGGGCAGGAAATCACCAGCACGGCTATGCTACGCATCATTGCAGAAGAGAAAGGAATCTGACCAATAAAATACCAGCCAAGGAAAGTTACAAGCGAAATACTTAATACCAGCGGTACAAAAATGGAACTGATTTTGTCGGCCAGTTTTTGCATAGGTGGTTTATCGGCCTGGGCTTGTTTTACCAATTCTATAATATAAGACAGCACTGTATCTTTACCTGTAGCAGTAACAAACATCTTAATACTACCTTCTTCAAGCAGGGTGCCTCCAATTACTTTATCGTTTATGCTTTTGGCAACAGGAGCACTTTCTCCTGATATCATAGATTCATTGACATGCCCATTTCCCCAATAGATAGTACCATCCATTGGAATCTGGTCGCCGGTATTTACCAGTACGCAATCACCTGACTTCAGTGTGCGGTTATCTACTTCTGATATGTGTTCGTGGCCATGATCTGTATTGATCAGCTTTGCAGTTGTAATCTGCATCTTAGCCAGTTCGGTAATAGCGGATGTAGTTTGTTTTACAGATTTTTCTTCTAATAGATTGCCCAGGAATACTAATGTTATAATAGCGGCAGTAGTTTCAAAGAAGAGATAATCGGTTTGTTTGAATACCAGAGTGCCAATGAGGCTATAAATAAATGCAGCAGAAGCTCCCAGGCTGACTAATACATCCATATTAGCCAATCTGTTGGCCAGGGATCTGTAGGCACTTTTGCCGAAATGCAACATTCCCGTTATATATACCGGGAGTGTAAGTGTTAATTGTACCCAGGGGTTATGCAGCCAGGACCAGTTTACCCACATATGAAGTAGCAGGGGCAACGTGAATATGGCGCAGAAAACAAATTTAAAACCCAGGGTAGTATAGAATGGAACATTTTTAACTGTAGTATCTTCAGGTAGTACTACCCTAAAACCCAGTTGATTAATTCCTGCTAATATTTCGGTTGAATCGGCATTTTCGGGAGCAATAAAACTCACTTCTTCGGTGGCGAAGCTTACGTTCACCTCCTGCATCCCTTTTTTCTCCAGATATTTTGAAACACTCAAGGCACAATTGGTGCAATGCATGCCTTCAACCTTACAATTTATGGCTGTCATTTCCCTTTTTCCTCCGTTCTTACAAAGTTATTCGTTGATGGATGAATTGGGTAAAATATTAATGCAACAAAGACGCATTTAGACTTGCTATCTAAATATTTATAAATCAATATATAAAAATATTAAAAAAACATATACTATAATAGTATCTCAATGTAAATCAATCAATTAACAAAGTCGGGCTCGTAAAAATATGACTATAACTCATCAGGCAGGAAATCTTTAAATTCGCAGATGCAATGGACTTTCACGTTGGATCAGTTAGCTGTTATAGCTAAAGAATTTTGGGATAAATATCCGGAGAAAAGAGTGTTCACCTTAACAGGCGCCATGGGAGCGGGAAAAACGACTTTAGTAAAAGCTTTATGTGCAGCAAAGGGAGTTGCCGATACTACCGCCAGTCCAACCTTTTCTATCATTAACGAATATGGGTACAGAGATGAAAATGGGAACCCCCGACAGCTATTTCATCTGGATTTGTACAGGCTTAAGGATGAGGATGATGCAATCAGTGCAGGGGTGGAAGACACTTTATACCAGGATGCTATTTGTTTTGTTGAATGGCCTGATATAGTTGCTGGAATGTTACCGGAAGACACGGTTCATCTTCAAATTGAGGTGCAATCAGACCAAAAAAGGATATTAAGTGAAATAACATCCTCTACTAAATAACGTATCTTTGAATTCTTCGATATTAAAACAATAAACCGTTTTATGGAGCAGAGGCAAAAACCTGTAGTAAGTGCTGGCTTTACCTATTCAACACTGGAAGAAACGCTGGATATTCCACAAAAAAATTCCCGTTTATACATAGGTATACCCAAGGAAACCTCTTTTCAGGAAAACAGGATCGCTCTAACCCCGGATGCTGTCAGCATTCTGGCTGCGCATGGGCATCATATCGTAGTAGAGCATAAAGCTGGCGATGGATCGCATTACTACGATACCGACTATTCTGAGGCGGGTGCAGAAATCCTTTACGATAAAAAGGAAGTTTTTAAAGCAGAAATTATCGTGAAGTCGGCCCCTCTTAATGATGAAGAAATAGAATTGCTTCATCCTCATCAAATCATTATTTCTCCTATACATCTGGCTGCTCTGAAAGCTCACCAGGTGCAAAAAATGATGGATAAGCGTATTACGCTGCTGTCGTTCGAAAACCTGAAAGATGATGCGGGCACCTATCCTATCGTTAGGGCGATGAGTGAAATTGCAGGAGGAGCCTGTATGTTAATTGCCGGCCAGTATCTGAGTAATGATAATAAAGGGAAGGGAATTTTGCTTGGAGGAATCACCGGTATTCCACCAACCAAAGTTGTAATTATCGGTGCAGGTATTGTTGGCGAATTTGCTGCCCGCACAGCCCTGGCCTTAGGATCTTCCGTGAAGGTATTCGATAATAATATCTATAAATTAAAGCGTCTGCAGAATAATATCGGAGTTCGTGTATTTACCAGCGTAATTCAGCCTAAAGTACTTGCCGAGCAATTAAAAAATGCAGATGTGGCTGTAGGAGCCCTTTCTTCTCAAAGCGGGCGTACTCCTATTGTTGTAACAGAATCAATGGTGAGCAATATGAAAGCTGGTTCTGTGATCGTAGATGTGAGCATAGACAGGGGCGGTTGTTTCGAAACTTCGGAAATCACCACTCACGAAAACCCGGTTTTCAAGAAATATGATGTAGTACACTATTGTGTACCAAATATTCCTTCTGGTTTTGCCCGTACGGCATCTGAAGCTATCAGCAATGTGCTGATGCCGTTGCTTGTAGAAGCCGCCGATGACGGAGGATTCGAAAACCTTGTCTGGATTAAGCGTGGGGTAAGAAATGGCATCTACCTATATAAAGGGGCTTTAACCAATTATCACCTCAGCGAACGTTTTAAATTAAAATATACTGATCTGGAGCTGCTCCTGGCAGTGAAGGGATAATAGATATTTGTATAAAAAGCAGAAGCCTCGAAGTGATTTCGAGGCTTCTGCTTTTTATATAAATAACCTATACTTCCAACTGATATCCCAGCAAAATAGCTGCAATAATGATGATACCCACTACAATACGGTAGTAACCCCACATTTTAAAACCAAAACGTTTTACAGTGCCGATGAAGAAGCGGATAGCGAGCAATGCTACTACAAACGCAACAACATTACCTATCAGTAATAGTTTCAGGTTTTCCGGATGCGCCATCAACAATTCTCTGCCTTTCAACAATTTATAACCGGTAGCAGCAGCCATTGTTGGCACTGCCAGGAAGAAGGAAAATTCGGCTGCCACGTCGCGGGAAAGTTTTTGCTGCATACCTCCAACAATAGAAGCCGCACTACGGCTGGTTCCTGGAATCATGGCCAAACATTGATATAACCCAATTCTCAAGGCCTGAAATACATTTATATCTTCTTCTTTCAGTACTTCCGGTTTATTGAACCATTTATCTACAAACAAAAGAATAATCCCTCCTACCAATAAGGTAATACCTACTGTTAAAGGGCTTTCCAACAACATATCAATTTTATCACTAAACAGGTATCCCATAATAAGGGCCGGGATTACCGCTATGATTAGTTTAAAATAGAATTGCATTCTATTCTTATCAAAAACAAAAAACTTTCTCCAGTACAATACCACTACAGCCAGAATTGCTCCCAGCTGAATAACAATCTCAAAAAGTTTAGTAAAATCATCTTTGCCAATTCCTAAAAGAGAGCTAACAATAATCATGTGGCCTGTAGAGGAAATAGGCAGAAATTCTGTCAATCCTTCTACTATGGCAATGATAATAGCCTGAAAAGCATTCATCGAATTCAATATGGTTAATAGTGAAAAAAAAAGCGATGAGGGTCTTCATCGCTATTAAATATTTTATCTGTTGTTGATTACGCGTTGGCTTTAGGACGACGCATGATGGCATAAACTTCTATTAACAGGCCCAATACAATAACAATTGGTGCCAGGGTAATTCTGCGGAAGCTATAAACATCAGATGCTTTAAAGGTATTAGGATCAGGAGAATCTCCACCTGTCATTAACAGAAAACCAATAATGATCACTATAATCCCGATCAGCATGAATTTATAGTTCTCTTTAGGGAAAATAGGTTTACCTTCTGGTGATACCTGGTTTGTTGACTTAACGGTTGTTTGAGCCATAAGTTTGATGTTATTATTTTCTGAATAATATTATTAATAAAGATCGTCTAGTTTTAAACGAAGATATTTCATTACTGCTCTATGTGTGCTAACTAATGAAATACTAATTCCAATCAGAAGCATTCCGACAAACAATACTGCAATCATCAGATTATCCCTTAATCCGGCAAGTTCTGGTAATACTGTATCGGCAGCAGACATTACTCCAACCAGTGCAGCTATTGCAATTACCGCACTAATCGCTCCATTTATAATGCTGCGCATATCAAATGGTTTGGCAATAAACCACCTGGTGGCTCCTACCATTTGCATGGTTTTGATCAGGAAACGGTTACTGAACATTGCCAGCCTGATTGTATTATCGATAAGGAAAATAACTGCCAGACACAATAATGCACTGATAAGTAAAATCACCAATCCTATCTTATTCACATTTTCATTCAGCTTGCTCACCAAAGAGCGCTGATAGGAAACCTCTCTTACAATGCTCTGTTGCAACAGATTATTTTCAATAATCTTTAAGCTATCATTATTCACATATCCGGCATTAGCCCGGATATTTATACTGCTGTAAAGAGGATTATATTGAAGCAGGGTAAGAAAATCTTCCCTGAATTCTTTCTTAAATCTCTCAGCCGCCATGTCTTTAGACACATATTCAATAGATTTTATATATGGCTTATTGGCAATTGAATCTTTAAGTGCCAAAGCCTGATTTTCGCGGACATTGTCTCTTAAAATCACTTGTATTTCAATGCTCTCCTTAAAATACATGCTTAATTTGTTGGCATGTATGACCACCAGACCCAATGTGCCCAGTAAAAACAATACCAGTGCTACACCAATGATGGAGTACAGGTAGGATGGTTTAGACTTCTTTGCTGATGATTTCCCGGATTGCGCCATTAATCTTGCAGTTTATCGGCGAAAATAATAAAAAATAGTAGTTATGTGTTTAATTTTGCCCTTCCATCAGTTAATATCCCAAACAGGTGGCAATGGAAAAGCAAGATATGTAGTTGTGAGGGATTGACATTGGTGTATTAATGAATTTAACATTATTTTGCCGAATAGGTTTTTAATTTTTTAATGATAACGCCTTAACGACCAATTGTATTGTTTACACAAGGTCCTTTAAGGCCAGCTTCAATCGATATGGAATATAATTTCAGGGCAATCGAAAAAAAGTGGCAGCAACAATGGGAAGATTCCCATATCTACCACGTAAGTAATGATAGTGCCAAGCCGAAATGCTACGTGCTGGATATGTTCCCCTACCCATCGGGTTCGGGTCTGCACGTAGGACACCCACTGGGGTATATTGCAACAGACATTTATGCTCGTTATAAAAGGCTCAAAGGCTATAATGTGCTCCATACTATGGGGTACGATGCTTTTGGCCTCCCAACCGAACAATACGCCCTCGAAACCGGGCAACATCCTGTTGTTACTACTGAACAAAACATTAAAGCCTTCAGACAACAACTAGATAATATTGGATTCTGCTACGATTGGAGCAGAGAAGTAAATACCAGCGATCCATCATATTACAAATGGACTCAATGGATCTTCCTGCAACTGTTCGAAAGCTGGTACGACAGATCACAGCAAAAAGCACTTCCTCTTCAAACTCTGATCGGGATTTTTGAGCTGGAAGGAAATAAAAATCATGTTTGCCCTGGCGATCGCACCATCCAGTTCTCAGCCGAAGACTGGAAAAATTACGATGAAGTTACCCGCAGGCACATTCTGATGGAGTACCGACTGGCTTATCTGGCCTATGCAGAAGTAAACTGGTGCGAAGCATTAGGTACCGTATTGGCCAACGATGAAGTAATCAACGGACTTAGCGAACGTGGTGGTCATCCCGTAGTTAAGAAAAAAATGCGCCAATGGTTCCTGCGTATCACCGAATATGCAAACCGACTGCTGGAAGGACTGGAAACAGTAAACTTCAGCGATGCCATGAAAGAAATGCAACGCAACTGGATTGGTAAAAGCCAGGGTGCTGAGATTAAATTCGATCTGAAAGGCAACAACGAAAAGATTGAAGTATATACCACCCGCCCTGATACCATTTTCGGCGTCGATTTCATGGTATTGGCTCCGGAACATGAATTGGTAGCTAAAATCACTACTCCGGAACAAAAAGAAGCAATCGATAAATACCTGGATTACGTTCAAAGTCGCTCTGAAAGAGAACGTATGGCAGACGTAAAACAAATTACCGGTTGCTTTACCGGTGCTTACGCCATCAACCCATTCGATGGACGCGAAATCCCCGTATGGATTGCAGAATATGTATTGGCCGGTTATGGTACTGGCGCAATCATGGCTGTTCCATGTGGCGATCAGCGCGACTATGGCTTTGCTCAACACTTCAATATTCCGATTACCAACATAATTGGAGATGCCTTTAATGGTACTGAAGCTAATCCAACCAAAGAAGCAAAGCTACAAAACAGCGGCTTCCTCAACGGTATGGAAATGAAACCAGCGATGGACGTAGTTATCAATAAGCTGGAAGAAATGGGCATCGGCCGCAGGCAGATCAACTATAAAATGAGAGATGCCGGATTTAGCCGTCAACGTTATTGGGGCGAACCATTCCCAATTCTCTATAAAGATGGTATTCCTTATGCCATGGACGAAAAAGACCTGCCAGTAGAATTGCCATATGTGGAAAACTACAAACCAGGACCAGAAGGAGAAGGACCATTGGCCAATGTTACCGATTGGGTAAATGTCTCTCCGGGAGTAAAACGCGAAACCAACACAATGCCTGGTTATGCCGGTAGTAGCTGGTATTTCCTGCGTTATATGGACCCACATAACAACCATACCTTCGCCGATCGTAAAGCCACCGACTACTGGAATCAGGTAGATGTATATGTTGGAGGAACAGAACATGCTGTTGGCCACCTGTTATATTCAAGAATGTGGACAAAAGTATTGTTCGACCTGGGCTTCATCGGCTTCCAGGAACCTTTCAAGTCACTGATCAACCAAGGTATGATCGGAGGAAGCTCCAGATTGGTTTACCGCATCCGTGGTACTAACCAATATGTTTCTCATGGCCTGAAAGACCAATACGAAACCGATCCATTACACGTGGACGTTAATATCGTAGATGGTCTGGAACTGGATACTGAAGCTCTGAAGAAATGGAAACCGGATTTTGCTAATGCTACCTTCATCCTCGAAGATGGTAAATACATCTGTGGTGTACAGTTGGAGAAAATGAGTAAACGTTTATTCAATACCGTTAATCCGAATGATCTGGTAAACAAGTATGGTGCGGATACCTTCCGTATGTATGAAATGTTCCTGGGTCCTGTAGAACAATCCAAACCTTGGGATACCAAAGGTATTGAAGGTGTTCACCGCTTCCTGAAAAAGCTGTGGCGCTTATTTGCAGACGAGCAAAAAGGTATCCTGGTAAACGAACAGACTCCTACTCCTGAAGAGCTGAAAGTATTACATAAAACCATTCAGAAAATAGATCACGATACTAATGGCTTCTCTTTCAATACAGCTGTTAGTCAGTTTATGATCTGTGTAAATGAATTGGCTTCCATGAATTGCCATAAACGCGCCATTCTGGAACCTTTGCTGGTTTTACTGACTCCATATGCGCCACACCTTTGCGAAGAACTGTGGCAATATATGGGTCATAACGAAAGCATCTTAAATGCACTTTACCCTGTGTTTGAAGAGAAATACACTGTAGAATCTGCATTTACCTACCCAATTGCCATCAACGGTAAAACCCGTACTGAAATGAGCTTCGATCTGAATCTGGCAACGGAGGAAATAGAAAAAGCAGTACTGGCTAACCCGGTTGTTGAAAAATGGCTGGAAGGGAAAACGCCTAAACGCATGATCGTCATTAAAGGAAAGATGATCAATGTGGTGATATAATTGAATCTTAAATAATAGAAAAGGGGTGTCTCATTACTTTTGAGACACCCCTTTTTCTATCTAAAAATATCATTGCAATATATTGATTTATAACAAATTAGATTATTGCCAATTAAAGTATGGTTTACTATTAATGTCGGCAAGCTGAAAAGATTTATCTTTAATAAATAAATAATAATCATGAAAGATTTTAAATTAGATAGATCTGCATTTAAAATCCAGTCTTTTGAAGAAGCAGAGAATAGAAATATCTTTAGCAAAGATACCCCATATGCTGAACGTTTGCGTCAAGCATATTATTTAATCTCTCAGGCGTATGGATTTACAATGCAAAACCAGCCTAAACTTGATAAAAACTACTTTATTATTAAGAAATTTGGTCGCTAATGGGAACCATTTTTAATGATGATTTCAGAGATTTTATTCAAGCAATGAATAAACATAATGTAGAATACATCTTGGTTGGTGGATATGCTGTAATCCTTCATGGTTATAGAAGAGTTACCGGAGATATGGATATTTGGGTAAACAGAACTAAAGAAAATTATCTTAAGTTAACTCTTGCATTTATGGAGTTCGGCCTTCCAATATATGATATGACTGAAGCTAAATTTTTTGCAGATAATATAGATGTGTTTTCTTATGGACGTCCTCCAGTAAGCATCGACATTATAACAAATTTGAAAGGTGTAGAATTTAATTCCGCATTTGCAAATGCTCAGTTATTCAATGATGAAGGGTTAATGATAAGATTTTTGCATTTAAATAATCTTATTGAAGCCAAAAAGGCAGTAGGACGACATAAGGATTTAGATGATATAGAAAAATTAACTTCTGGTAACGACGAATAAGTTTCTCTTCCATTGAAAATGATACATATTAGGTTTCAACATCAAACCACCTGTTAATCAACTTCCCCCCAAAATAATCCCGCAAATAGATAACCCTACCAGCAAAATTATTCCTGTAGCCAGTAGCAGCGCCTTTGCTATCTCATTACGGTTTGCTATAAACATAACTACTGAGGCAAAAAAATATCCTATTAATAAAAAGCCTATGAATGCTAATCCCGTCAGAAAACCCTCACCATTTCTACCAAACATCGAACATAATCCCAGCACCCCAAGCGGTATTAAAATAAAGATCAGTACTTTCTTGGCAAAACTGCTCATACAACTTGTTTAAATGATTGATATGGATTCTCTCTCCTTCTGCAATTCCTTCAAATATGCTTCTTTATCATCTCTATAAAAAAGATTCATAGTTTCAAATGGGATGATACGCCCATCTTTATGCACAATATGAACACATGACTTCTTAATGGCGCGAACATCAAAATCATAAGCATCCAGGAAACGCATGATCACTATGCGAAATAAGTTTTTATAACTAAGCCCCGGCGCCTGTACCTGTGGCAAACAGCAAAGCAGCGACTGCATATCATTTACTGCTGCATCTGTTGAAATACCTGTACTGAATATTTTAAGTACGTGCTGGTGTAACCTTTCATCCTGCTCATATACAATTGTATTTTTCCCATTGTTCAGTAACACAGCAGGATCAACATATCTGGTGAGTGGAAAAACCTGTCCGTCTATTTTCAGAGCATAAGCCATTGCTAAAGCATCGGGATTGCAGGGAACAGGAATAATATCATTGGCCTTCCAGATAGGTGATTGAGCAAGGATTTGCTGACGTACTTCCGTTAAAGTTATACGATCAGTAGCCGGATCAAAATCGTCTGTTCTTCCTGCCACCTGCACAGGTTGAAAAGTAACGCCCCTGACACAAGGTTGTTTCAAGGCATAATCGATGATTTCTCCTATTTCATCATCATTCATGTTCTTTTGCAGCGTTACTACCAGTGTAGTACTCAGGTCTGCTTCATTCAGGTTTTCTATAGCCTGCCTGCGTATATCCGTCAGATCCTTACCTCTCATGCGTTCAAGAACCGAAGGTTTGAAGGAATCGAATTGCAGATACACTTCAAAATCCGGCATATAGGTAGCCAATCTTGCAGTAAACTCTTTATCCTTTGCTATTCTGACACCATTGGTGTTGATCATTAAATGGCGGATCGGCTTACGTTTGGCTATATCAAGTATCTCAAAAAACTGAGGATGAATAGTAGGTTCTCCTCCACTCAGTTGCACAACATCTGGCTGTCCTTCGTTTGCTACAATGATATCCAGCATCTCTTCGATCTCCTCCAATGTACGATGCCGGCCATAATGCGGCGACGACATTGCGTAACAGGTTGGACAGGTCAGATTACAACGGTCTGTTAATTCAATAACACTCAGGCAGGAATGCTGCTCATGATCATGACATAAACCACAATCATATGGACATCCATAATGTGTTTTAGTATTAGTTTTTAACGGAGCTTCAGATGGCTTGTTATAGTTGCGTGTATTCTTGTAGTATTCTATATCCGTGGCGATTATTACCTTTTCCTTTCCATGCTGAGGACAATGTTTAACCATGTAAACGTTTCCTTCTTCAAAAATAATTTTAGCATCTACCCTTCTCAAACAGGTACTACAGATACTCAGCGTAAAATCGTAATAAGTATAATTTTTCTCAGGCATATTGTTTTTGAATCAAACGTGATGGAAAAAGAATATCTCGTGAATAATAAAGTAGTCCTGCAATGCAGGCCAATTGTATAGAACCCAGTCCAAACAGGTAACGATATCCAGGCTTAATAAAATCCAGTAATAAACGGAACAACAGATAACCTATCATAAATAGTTTAAATTTTGCGCCATTCTCCAGATTACATTTACGTGAAACCAGGCTTAGTATAAACCATAATATTAACAGGTAGATTATTTCATACAGGGCAACAGGATGTCTTAACTGCCCATCTCCAAGGTCCATAGCCCAGGGTAATGCAGAAGGAATACCATAAGTTTCCTCATGTACGCCCATTGAAAAACAGCCAATGCGGCCAATAATCATGGCAAAAATCAAAGGATATACGAAAAGGTCGCCGCTGGAGGTTTTTTCTTTAACAACCTTCTTCATTAACTCCACTCCTATTAGTCCACCTATTAACCCACCAACAATTGTTTTGTTTAAATACGTATATAGTAATGGATTATCGGAATGATACAACGCCAGCGGGTTTTCCAATGCTCCAAGTATTCTGCTGCCAGCCAAGGCTCCGAATGTAGCTCCGATAATTATCCAGATCCGGTTGTTATTTGTAATAAGATCGCCCTGTTGCTTACGCAGGAAGAGAAAATACCTGAAACCAAGAAACATTCCTAATGTTTCAGTTAATGCATGCAGGGGAAAATGCAAGGATAAGACATCGATATATACCGGAAAGTGCAACGGATGATTATTTTATACTCAAATTAATATTTATATTTAGATGAACATCAAGCGCCTAAAAAAATGTTACAGGAGGTACTAAAAAAGCACCAGTCAACTTTTCGGCCAATAGTACCGCTCATCAATGAGCATGAAACCCTTTGGGTGATGGATTTTACGGCCAATAATACTGTTCTGACAAAAGTAATTCTACAGGATATTAATAAGTTCAGCAGGTATATTCAGCATACTTTACAAGATGCCGGATGCAGGCTTGGAATTGGTGGATATGCAGAACATCGCACTATTTATGCAGTAAGTCCGCATTTTGATGCAGGAGATGAGCCCCGCAGGTTGCATTTAGGAATTGATGTTTGGGGAGAAGCAGGTACACAGATTTATGTACCGCTCAACGGGCATGTACATAGCTTTAGGTTCAATGATCATTTCGGGGATTATGGAGCCACTATCATTTTGCAGCATCAGCTGGATGGATTCACCTTTTACACGCTATATGGACATCTGAGTATCTCTAATTTGAAGGGGTTATACGAGCATATGCCAATCAAGGCCGGTGAGCTTTTAGCTCATTTCGGTACTCCAGCTGAAAATGGAGGCTGGCCACCACACTTACATTTTCAGATTATAGAAGATATGCAAGGATTTCGGGGCGATTATCCCGGAGTTTGCCGCTACAGTGAAAAAGAGAAGTATTTGCAAAATTGCCCTGATCCGGATTTGATTTTACAACTTAATCAGTATACCCACTAAAAAAGGTTGCCTGGACAGGCAACCTTTTCTTAATGATTGGTTTTTGCTTATTTAGAGTTTTGTGTTAGGACACCCTTACTTTGGGCTATTGCATTAATTGAAAATGGCATAATCCATATATGCGAGTCAGGTTTAATACTGTAGGTATTATCACCTTCTTTCTTCGTAAGCGTTTGTGCAAACTGAGGATCGTTGTTCAATCTTCTCAAAGTCAGATAATTTAATCCGGTACCACGAAATTCGTTTCTCAGGTCACGGTAAATCTGCGCCATTGCTCCTTTCAAATCTATAGCTGAAACATCGGAATAGAACTCTGGTCTGATACGCTTGCGGCGAACTGTATTCACAAGCTCCATAGCTTCATTGAACTTACCTGCACGTGCCAGACATTCTGCTTTGATGTAATAGATTTCAGGAGTACGAATACCTCCACCATTTACGTTGTCGTTACGTCGGTAAGCCCAAACCTTCTCAGTTCCAAAAGGCGTTAACGCATAATTCACTTTGAAACGGGCATCACCCATATCATACTGTGTGGAATCAGACTCTCTCAGCATGCTGATATAAAAGCCCTGGGTTTGAACATAAGCGCTCGCATAATGGAATATATAGTTCTCTGGATTGTTGAATTCAAAGCGAGGTATATTGATAGAAGTTGCATTTCCATCAGCCAATACTTTATTCTGGTTATAATATTCAACATAATCAAATAAAGTATTTTTTCTATTCAATGCAGAATCCGCATACATAGCTGCTTTCGTATAATCTTTAATAAAGAGATGATACCTTGAAAGCATTGCAAAACCTGCTCCTTTATTACCAAAGAATACATCTTCGCTGGTAGCTGGCAAATCAGGTAATGCAGCATTCAGATCATTCAGAATGAAATCATAAATCTCCTGCACTGATGCCTGTCTTAACACTGTTTCCATATTATCGGAAGTATTCAGCAGCACTCCACGATCCTGGGTTGCAGTGGCAGGATCATACATTTTTGCATAACTGGTAATGAGGTAGAAATAAAACATAGCTCTTCCCAGCTTAGCCTGTGCTGTTAGTCGTGCTTTCTCTGCCTCAGTACCTGTGGTAGCAGCATAAATATTATTGATAATCACATTGTAGACAAATATCCCTCTATATGCTGCATTGTATCCGGCATCATTATTCAGGAAATCGATTCTGCTTTTATCTTCCTGCCAGTTAAAATTGATGGTACTCAGGTTCACAGTAGGCTGAGAGAAAAGCGGCATGTAGAAATCATTTGATACATAGATCTGATTACCATAATCGAATGTATGCGCATCTGAATGTTCTACCAGTGCTTTATAATCGTTGAATGTTTGAGGAATCTTTTGTCCTTTCGGTACTATTTCCAGGTATTTTTTACAACTGATTGTGCCGGTCATCATGGCCCCACACAATGCTAAATAAATTAAACGCTTCATATCTTAATCTTTTCAGCCATGAATTAGAGTGAAATATTGAATCCAAAATTGTAAGTAGGCATTATTGGTAATGTACGACCCGAGCCAGAATAACCAGTGGCTTCCGGATCTATACCTTTACCATTAAATCCAATGTAGAAGAGGTTATCTGCCTGTACACGTACTCGAACATCACCGATATTTACATGCTGTAATAAGCTCTTGGGAAGGGTATAGCTCAATGCTATATTTCTTGCCTTAATGTATGATGCATCATATATTGCTGCGTCGCTATAGAGATAATAACCACTTCTGTTATTTGCCGCAGTTTTATCATATTCCCAGCTAATACGAGGAACACTGGTAATTAATTCATCGCCTGGTTTTTTCCATGCATCCTTAACACCTGCAGTAGTCACTCCATTAGGGAAAGAACTGATCGAGTATGGCATATTATCTCTCAGTACATGCCCTGCATTGTAGACAAACATTACAGAGAGCTGGAAACGCTTATAGCTGAAGTTATTGATTAAAGCACCACTGTATACCGGGATGAAAGAACCCATATAATGTGCTATATCCGGAGAAGTAACAAGAGCATCTGTTGGTTTTCCTTCCTTATTTAAAATTGTAGGATTTCCTTTTTCGTTTAAGCCCATGTAGGAGTATGCATATAGGCTTTTAAACGGATTACCCTGCAGATAATAATTAGCAACATTATTAACCAATTCTGAAGCCGTTTGAGGAGTATAATCCACTCTGGTAACCTTATTCTTATTGTAAGAGCTGTTAAGCACCACTTCCCAGCCAAAAGCACTGTTACGAATAACCTGAGATTTCAATGAAAGCTCTATCCCCCTGTTCAACATTGCTCCGTTATTAACATAAGCCGAAACAAAGCCCAGAGCAGGATTGATGGTAACTGTGCTCAGGAGGTCATTGCTCTTCTTATTGTATACATCAACGCTACCGGATAAACGGTTGCTGAATATGCTGAAATCAAAACCTATGTTAGTAGTAGTTGTTTTTTCCCAACGAAGATTAGGATTAGGAGGCGTACCTATATTACCAGATTGATTATTTGTAAGAGAATTATAGCCATAGCTTGCCACCATAAACGGACCAGCATTTCTGGCCACATTACCATTCACACCATAGGAACCTCGTAATTTCAGATAATCCAGCCATTTAATACCAGCCATAAATTCTTCCTTACTCATAATCCAGCTCAAACCGGCAGACCATAACGGACGATACTGGTAAGTTGGATTTGTACCGAATAGGTTGGAAAGATCATACCTGATACTACCGCTAGCCATATACTTATCATTATAGGTATAGCTTCCATTGGAATAGAATGAGAAGTAACGGTTTATGTTTTCCATCATAAATGCCAGGTCACTTGCAGTTAACTGTGCAGCCTTCTGGTTTAAGCCGGTAAACCTGTTTGTCAGATCAGCCACGTTAAAAGGTATATACTTTAAGGTAAGCGGGTCGTAGCCGAAATATGCATTATAATTACGGTTCAGTTTCGTTTCTCGGGTTTCAGAACCGGCTATTACTACGATGTCGTGACGATTATGTATTGTCTTATTAAAATTCAGCTGATTTCTGAATGTATAAGCTCTGTAATAATCATCAGTTTTTCTGAAAGAATTGCCTACCGGAAGTTTATATACCACATTACCTTTAGCATCAAGGGCACTGTAGGTATTCAGCAGATTACGCATATAGTAGGAGTTTACATCCATTAACTGCTCTCCGTTGTTACCAATATTCTCATACTGGAACATGATATCATAGTTCAGCCAGGAGGTAATCTTAGCATTTAATCTACCATTCATTCGCGCTGCCAGGGTCTTTGTTTTAATCAGATTCATATCCACTTCATTTGCATAGTAGCGATCAGCGGAAAACAGATTGTATTTCTGGTAGTCGGCAATTTGCTGTGAGCTAAGTGCATTCCTTAATGGCAGTGGGTTACCTTTCTCATCATAAATAGGCTCGTATGGTAATTGCTGATTAAAAATATCACTTACTGAGAAAGAACCCGGATTGGTAACATCTCCATAAGAGATAAAAGCACCAACATCCGCTAACAGCCACTTATTGATATTAACACTGTTCCTAATGTTCAGCCCCAGGTATTTAGAATTATTTTTCAGATCATAACCCTGCATGTTTTTAAAGGTAGCTGAGAAATTGAAAGCGTTACCGGCCGTAGCTTTAGACATAGTGAGATTATATTGCTGATTGGAAGCCGCACGCATTAAGTTATCCTTGATCTGCTGATTATACAGATTCTGGGTTCTGAGTCCGTTTAATTTCGCATCTGCTTCTTCTCTGGTAATTTTCCCTTCAGCAACCTGCAACAGATAATCCAATGCCGGAGTAATAAGTCCGTTTCCAGCTCTTAAGCGTGCTGCTTCAGCTATCGGATTAGTTTTAATTGCCGGATTATTATCGTAATAATCATAGGTCAGATCAATCAACTCATTAGCATCAGCTTTATTTAGGTAGGAAAGATCATACTTGGAAGTTATTGCAAAATCGCCCGACAGATTAATTTTCATAGGGCCCGACTTTGCTTTTTTGGTGGTGATTACTACCACTCCATTGGCCGCTCTGGCACCATAAATAGAAGCAGCAGCAGCATCTTTCAGCACAGTAATATTTTCAATATCTTCCGGGTTGATATCCGGAACATAATCCGTCAGTCTGTTATTGCTATTGTATCCGATTTTTTCAACAGGGAAACCATCAATTACATATAGTGGAGAATTTCCTGCGTTAAATGTACTGATACCCCGTACACTGATATCTCCTTTATAAGTAACGAGGCCGGGCAGATTACCTTCCAGTACCTGTGAGAGACTTTGAATTCTACGTTTTTCGAGATCAGCAGATTTAACGGTTGAGAAGGCGCCAGTAGCGCGTTCTTTAGAAAGTGTCTGGTAACCGGTAACAACTACTTCGTTAAGTATTTTGTTGGCCATACTAACGTCGATAGTATTCTGTTTACCGATTTGTACTTTCTTCTGTTCCATTCCGGCAAAAGTGAATAACAGGGAGTTGCTTGTAATAGGTACAGAGATAATATAGTAACCGTTGTTATCAGTGATTGCCCATGATTTTTCTCCTTCTCCCTGAATGGTTACACCTGGTAAGGGATTTCCATCTGCATCCTTTACAATACCATTTAATGAGCGCTTTTCTCCGTCATTGGCCATAGCAATTGAGGACATGTTTTGTGCATCTTTTTTCTGACGGGCTACGATGGTGTAATGGTTTTTGTCTACATACAAAAACAACAATTCAGAAGGATAAAGGATTTCTTTCAACAGCTCTTCAACTGGCTTTCCATTGGCAGCCAGGAGTTTGGCAGTAGTAAATTTGTTTTTTAATAATACTGCTTCATAAGTAAAGGTGGTGCCGTATTGAGCACTTATTTTGTCCAGGGCATACTTAATCGGAACGCGGGCGGCACTTTCATTTGCCACTGCAGGCATGCTTTTAGTTTGTGCTACTGCTCCGTATCCTGTTATTACGCCCAAGCCCAGGCATAGGACTCCCCGAAGGCTTTGCTTGATACAAATCCCCATTGATTTTGGTTTTAGTATTATGTGTTTAATAACCGTGCTGACCTGTATTCCTGAAGGTTAGCGTATCGTTGCTTTTCTCAATTTTTACATTCAGAATTGTTGATAACTCGAACAATACATTATTCAAGTGATTGATTGATAAAGTTCCGTTGATCTTTCTATCAGCCAAGGAACCATCTTCAAGTATTATGTTATATCCGTAAGTATCCTGAAGAGCTGTCAGAATATCTCTTACAGAAGTTTCATGCAGTTGTAATTTATGGTCTGTCCAGGACAGCATATTTTCAGCTTTAGCTTTACCCTGCGGAACCAACGTTTTTTCTTTAGTAAACTTCAGGTATTCGCCTGGCTGAAGCACTACAGATTTGTCGCCATTGAATGTAGACACTCTTACTTTTCCCTCTTTTAAGAAAACTGCTACTTCTTCTCTTCTTTCTTTTATGTTGAAGGTTGTTCCGAGTACTTCTACCTTTACATCACCGGCAAACACTGTAAATGGCGAGGCTATTGGATGTATGGTAGTTACTTCAAATAAAGCTTCTCCCTTCAACCATATTTCACGTTTTCCATCTCCCCAGTTCTTATAGCTGATTTCAGAATTTGCGTTTAATTGTACCAAGGTTGAATCTGGCAATCTGAATTTCAGTAGCTCTCCATAATTACTGGCTATTACTTTTGTTGCATTGCGTTCTTTTATAATATAGGCTGTCAGAATACCTAATGGTAAAAGAATTGCTGCTGCCCACCAGATACGGCGTTTAGGCACCAATTTCACAACGGGAACCGATTTTAATTCCTGCTGAATATCTGTCCACAGTGAAGCCTTAAGCCTGGTTGGTGGAGTTATCCGTTCCATCGAATATATAGATAACAACATCATTCTGGCTTGCTGCAGGGCTTCCAGATTAGGAGGATTACTTTGTTGATATGCCTCCCAAAACGTTGATGCTTCAGGGTGTGCATACCTTACCCACTCCAGGAACCGGGTATCCTCGAGGAAATCTTCTTTAGTAAATAAATGATAGTTGTTATGTTCCAATTATAAATCCGTTGGCACCTCAAAAATCAATCACAGGAAAGTAGACAAAACCTTTGCTGCTTAATTACAGAACACAAAGGATTTGCAAAACACCCCACTTTTTTTCAATTTTTTTATACTTTTTTAATTAAAACTTATAGAGTGTTGAGATTCATTAATTTTTATGCAGAAAAAAATTGCATATAAAATAATGGTTGTTGTAGTAGCTATGAGATAATTTTTGTTGAAACAAGCAATAGGTTATTTTGTATTTTTAGCCGATTAACCAGGAAGATGGATTTTGCTGAATCTAGTGATATTGTACTTTGGGAAGCGTTGCAACAAGGCCAGGAGAAAGCCTTTGAAACGATCTACGACCGTTATTTTGAGCGGCTCTATGAGTATGGTATGAGATTATGTTCGGATGAAGATCTGGTTAAAGATGCCATACAGGCACTATTCATCAAATTATGGACAAACAGGCAAACCCTTAGTACAACTGTCAACATCCGTCCATATTTATTAGTAGCATTAAGAAGTACTATTTACAATCAGCAGCGGCCCAGGCGCAATGCTGTGGTAGTGGGGCTCGACCAGGCCCCTGAAGATTTCCTGGCTTACTTCTCTTCAGAATCTGCCTATATAAAAAAAGAGCAAATACAGGAACAGCAACAACAGCTCCTACAGGCCTTAAATCAATTAAATGCCCGGCAAAAGGAAATGATTTATCTCCGCTATTTCGAAGAATTGGATTATGATGTTATTGCAGAAATGATGAATATTTCTGTTAAAGGCGCTTATAAATTATCTGCACGGGCTTTGCAAAGCCTAAGAGACATCATGCAAATATCTACTGGTGCTTTGATTCTATTATTGGCTGGTTTCCGTAAATACTAGGTGCAGCGCGGCAAGCGGACCTGCACCTAGTAAAAAAAATTAGTTGTGGCTATGTTCTACAGACATACTGTTTTCCAATGCACCTTTCACTTTGTCGTGTAAATTTGTATTTACATCCACACTGATAAATAATTTACCATTAGCAAAAGAACCTGTAAAATCACCAATCTGCAGTTTGGTAAGTACCATATCCATTGAAATTTTCAGGCTACCTTTCCAGTCAATACCGGTATCAGAAACCACTACATCTTTTCCGTTTGCAGATAGTTCGATTTTTCCGGCCAACTGAATTTCCATTGGTATTTTCTTACCATCCCAGGTGAGGAAACCTTTAAATCTAACAGCAGGATCTTTTTTATCTCCTTCTGCCAAAACAAAAACTTTCACCTGCTGATAGGTACCCTTAGGAATCTGTATAGCTCCTATAAATGCAGGTGCTTTCTTCAGATCAATTTGTCTGTCGGTTTTTAATTTGAATTCTACTTCATCCTTGCCTCTTTTTGCATCGAAGCGAATTTCTCTTAGTCTGGCAGTGGCAGTATCCCAGGTAACATCAAACCCGCCTGTTGCTGCTTTGGCCATAGCTGCATCACCAGTAATAGCGGAAAGCCTGCCTGCGGCATCAGGAGTTAATGTGTACGTAGGATTGTCGATCGAGATCTCATAATTAACGCTGGCCTTTTCAGCGTCATCAATTGACTGATCTGGTTTCACCATTTCCTGATTCGTACAGGAAAATAGGAAAGTTGTGGCAATGCCGATAGTACAGCATCTTTTAAAGATTCCGGTTCTCATATATTGATATGGTTTTAAATGACTATGGGGAAAGTCTTCAGGGTTAAATTTAATAAACAAATTTCGAATATGCAGCAACGTTATATTAAATAATAAAAAAATGATCTGGTTGAAGTAAGCTCAACCAGATCATAATATAAGGATCACTATTATTTTTTTAATGATTCTTTTTCTATTCGTGTAGGCGTTTCCGTTCCATTAACAATAGAAGTGGAACTTGCCGCTATAGCTTTAATAATACTGGTAATATTCTTAATATCCAATGTTTCAACTTCATCATCAACAGTATGATAATACTGATCTTTATCTATCTGGGTGGTTGAAATTGTATGTGCAGGAACTCCTTTGCGGGCAAGGGTTGCATTATCAGAACGATAAAACAGATCCTGCTCAGGATAAGGATCAGGATAAAAATTAAATACAGAACCTTTCAGGTTACGTTGTAAAATTGGTCCGAAATCCGAACGATCAAACCCCGTTATAAAAGCACTGTTTTTCCCAAACTTAGATTCCTTACCAATCATTTCTATATTGAACATTGCAATCACTTTATCAGGATCAAGGTTCTCAGAAAAATATGTCGATCCGTAACCGCCCGACTCTTCAGCGGTAAACGCAACAAAGATTACAGATCTTTCAGGTTTGAGTTTAGAAAAATATTTAGCCAGCATAATTACAGCTGTAGTACCAGAAGCATCATCATCTGCGCCATTTGCAATTGCATCTCCATTTACCGGAGGAAGAATTCCTAAATGATCGTAGTGCCCACTAAATACAACATATTCGTTGGGTTTACTTCTTCCTTTTATCATTCCACCTACATTCTCATAGGGCTTAACTGAAATAGTACGCTTAATATTGATTTCAATTTTTGCATCATCAGCAATTGGCGATTGTTCTAACACCGCAACTATCTGGCTTCCGCTTTTAGCCTTTTCCACAGCTGATTCCAATGCTTCTTTGGTATCAAATACCTTCTCGGAAAAATGCCCATGAATAGCCGAAACAAATTCGGTTAGAGATGAATCGATCAACACCAGTGTATTCTTCTCAGGAGTACCACTCCTCAATGCTTTGATCAAATCTCTGCGATCCTTCACATGCACAATGGTATAACTTCCGTCAATGGTCCAGTTAATATCCGGATTGTTGCCAATTGGCATTACTATCCAGTCTTTGCTTTCACCGTTTATTTTTAATAAATGTGAAGTAGTTGACAGAAAGTATTTATTAAACTTCTGCAGATAGCTGCTTTCTCCGGGTAATGGCAACAGGTTTGCAGATGCAAACTCCTTGCTTATAAATGCAGCTGCTTTTTCTATTCCCGGAGTGCCGGGAGCTCGGCCCTCCATATCGTCTGCTGCCAATGTACTTACGATACGCTTTACTTCCTTTTCCTTTACTTCCTGTGCGTTGGTGTATGACATGAAGCATAAGGTTGCCCCAAGTAACAAGGATATTCTTCTCATAATGGTTAGTTGTTCTTTGTATTAGTGATTTTGGTTGTTGGTGGTTCCTGTTGTTTAAAATATGTTGAACTAAAAACATTTAATATGTTAGCATAGTCCGTACCATAAGGTAATAACAACATAGTTCCTGCTGGTGAAACTAATATTTTTGAAGGATATCCGGAAACTTTATAATCATCTTCTATTTTTGAATCTGATACAGCATTAGGAAAATTGTAATGTGAATTATCCAAGAATTGCTTTGTGATTTCCAGAGGTTCATGGCAGGATACCAGTAAAACTGCATAATTGGGATGCTTTCCAGCATTAACCTCCTCAACAAGTTTGCTGATATTCGGTAAATCTTCCCTGCAAGGGCTACACCAGCTTCCCCAGAAGTCGAGTAGCAACCATTTTCCACTGTAATCACTCAGCTGATAATCCTCTGAATTCAGCCCTTTCAGCTTAAAGTCCGGTGCTTTAGTCCATCCTTTTACAACTACGTCCTTAAAGAACTGATGAAAGGATTTACCGGAAAACTGACGGTTAAATTGCCGTTCAAGGGAGTCCATCAGGTTAGGATTTACCTGTAATTGCTGAGCCATCACCTTAATTGCCAGTTCAGGTTTTCCAATTTTATTCAATTCCTCAGCAAATAAAGGTGAATAACTTTCGGAAGCCGACAATAAGTGTCTGTCATAAAATCCTTCATGTGGACTTTCCTGTTTACTCGAAGGCGAATATGAGGCAGCCTGGGCGAGGAAATTCAGTGCAGCCTCTTTATTCTCAGGCAAAGTGCGTTTATATTTCAAATAGTAGCTATGTGCCAATAACAATTTATTAGCTTTTTTTCTGTCGTTCATTCTAGTATATCTACTCCAGAAAGCCGTATCTGTCTGATTTTCCTTTAGATCAACAATAAGCCTGTCGAGTAAGGAATCTGCTTCCTTATTCAAACCATTTTTATTCAGCTGATCGTAAAACAGTAACTTATATTTAGCGGGTTTACCATATGCGAAGGAAGCAGTTGTAATACTATCAAATTGTTGTTTCAACTGGAGCAACTGAGATTTATCTTTTGTGCGTAAAGCCTTTACCCATAAGTATTGTGGTCTTAGAATCGCCTGGAATAGAGAATCATTACTTTGTCCTAACTGATCCAACACTAATATAAAGCTGTCTGTACGTGCTTTGGTTGCTGTAAGAAACTCCTGGAATTCTGTCTCTCCAAATTCCTTCTTTGCTTCATTCACCCAGGTGGTATCGTCAATAATTTTGAATCGTTGTGACATCTGTGTATCCACCCAGTCGTCTAATCTGGTTGGATAGGCTTTAAAGGCATTTAATATTTCTATTGAAGTTGCTACTGGTAAAGTGATAAACTGTAGCTTATTAAATAAATCACTGGGATCTGATTGTAATTCAGAGGTAGTACTTTTTTCCAGCTCCTCTTTGTATTGCTCCCAGCATTCTTTGCACATATGAATTATTTGTCTTCTTGCTCTCTTATATTTAGGGATACTCAAATATTTAGGATCATTTAGTGCAAGAAAATTGGCGAGTTTGGTTGAATCAATTTGTTTATTAATACTTAGCCGATCACTTATTCCACTCATATGGAACATGGTATTGAACATGGCCGTATCAGGAACCGTAAATACAGTATCTGGATTAATTACACGTACCTTATAATGATTTACGCCTCTTTCACCTTCTTTATGTTGCCAGATACTCTTCCAGCTTACAGTCTGAGGATATCCACCGAAGAATTCTTCATCCAACTGATAATCTGTCGATTCTGTTTTAAGCTTGCCCTGAATAATTAGTTTACGTTTCGAAGCCTCTGTTATTTTATACTCAATATCATCTTTCTTCCAGGTGTAGCCTATTTCCCTGCTGGCAGGTAACTCTCTGAACAGTGGCTGTAGATCGGTCGTATTTAGCTGGGTTGGTTCACCGTTCAGAAAATTGCTGTAATAGTCATAGATTCCAGTTCTGTCTTTTATAATTTGTTTTAACTCTTTTTCATTTAATATTTCACTTACGACACCTTGTGCATTTACCTGAAAATGAACAGGCAGATGCCACATTTGCATAGTAGCTAACTGGCCATAGTTTATATGTGTTGGGTCCAGGGTATCTGTGAGGTTTACTTTGTAATCGCCTATTCCCACTCGGTTGGCAGATTCTAAGACGCACACCAGATCACGATTTCCATTTTTATCTTTATCTGAGATTTTGATGCGATAGTATTTATTGATAATCTGAGTGCCTTGTGGTAAGGTATCATTTATTAAAAAGTGGTACAGGAATGTCTTACTTTTTTGTGCTGACGACAGTATCGGTATTACCATGAGCAAGGCTAACCAGATAAATTTGCGCATATAGGGTTATTTTAAGAAAAGATAATTATACAGACTGATTAATACAACTAAACTGCTATCTTGAATATTTGCGTATTTTTGATGGAATTGAATTATGTCCAATCAACCTTTAAGACCAGAAGAGAACAGACTCAGTAATGCTGAGAAAGAATTCGAGAACAGTATTCGTCCTCGGGAAATACTTGAATTTTCCGGGCAGGAGCAGATTATTGAGAACCTCAAGATTTTTATCAAGGCAGCTAAGCTGAGAGGAGAGGCATTGGATCATACGCTGTTTCATGGCCCTCCGGGATTAGGAAAAACTACCTTATCGCGCATCATCGCCAATGAATTAGGGGTAAATATCAAGGAAACATCTGGTCCGGTGATTGAGAAACCAGGAGATTTGGCCGGGCTACTCACTAATCTGGAAGAAAAGGATGTGTTGTTTATAGATGAAATCCACCGCTTAAGTACTGTTGTGGAAGAATATCTGTATTCGGCCATGGAAGATTACCGGATAGATATTATGATTGAAACCGGCCCGAGTGCAAGATCTATACAATTAAACCTGTTACCGTTTACACTGGTTGGAGCTACTACCAGATCAGGATTATTAACAGCTCCATTGTTGTCGAGATTCGGGATAAAATCGAGACTTGAATATTATAATGCAGCTACCTTACAGAAAATTATCTGGAGGGCGGCGGGCTTGCTTAATACAAAAATTACTTCAGATGCAGCATCTGAGATAGCGAGAAGATCTAGAGGTACTCCACGTATTGCCAATGGCTTATTACGAAGAGTACGTGATTTTGCCCAGGTGGTGGGAAATGGAGTAATTGATATGGACATCGCTCAATTAAGCCTGAAAGCGCTGAATGTAGATGAATATGGGCTAGACGAGATGGATAACCGTATTTTAAATACAATCATTGAGAACTTTAAAGGCGGACCAGTGGGAATAACAACTATTGCCACCGCAGTAGGAGAAGAAGCAGGCACCCTGGAGGAAGTATATGAGCCTTTTCTGATTCAGGAGGGTTTTATCAAGCGTACCCCAAGAGGAAGGGAAGTTACAGAGAAAGCATACGTGCATTTGGGGAAGACTTCATTTAGAGGAGGAAGTAATTTATTATTTTAATTGATAGATAGAAAAAGCGGATACAGGCAACTTGATAATTTCCTGTATCCGCTTAGTTATTTCAGGCAGTTCCGCTATTCTTTTACAACCAGTCGGAAGCCGTTACCGTGTATGTTTACGATTTCGATATTTGGATCTTCTTTCAGGTATTTACGCAGTTTAGCGATGTAAACGTCCATGCTCCTTCCGTTGAAGTAGGTATCGCTACCCCAGATTTTCTTCAAAGCGAGTTCACGAGGCAACAGATCATTTTTGTGTTCGCAGAGCATATGCAGTAGTTCGTTCTCTTTAGGAGAGAGGGTATGCGTTTCTCCATTATGCGTAAGCGTACGTAGTCGGGAATTAAAAGTATATGAACCGATTACAAATTCATGTATTTCTTCTTCCTTACTGTTTAATTCCTGGTTGCGTTTCAGGATTGCTTTGATTTTGAGTAAAAGAAGTTCGCTATCAAATGGTTTGGAGATATAATCGTCGGCTCCTAGCTTGTAGCCCTGGATTATATCTTCTTTCATTGTTTTTGCAGAGAGGAAGAATAAAGGAATATCAGGATCAACGTCTCTGATTTCTTCTGCGAGTTTAAAGCCGTCCATATTCGGCATCATGATATCGAGCAGGCAGATATCAAATTTTTCACGGCGGAAGGCTGCCAAAGCCAAAATACCATCCCTGCATAGCTCCACATCATAATCGTTCAGTTCAAGGTAGTTTTTCAGTACCATGCCCAGGTTGGTATCATCCTCAGCCAGTAATATCTTTGGTTTACGTTCTTCCATGATTATAAGAGATTGATTATAACAAATATAAAATTTTTCTACGGTACGTAAGGTCGTTAAAATTCAGTCTAGTTCTATCAAATGAATTGTTAAAACTATTGAGATTATCTTTTGTTCAAAAGCGACGAAAAGGGATAGCGTAAATTGCCGTAGTTGACCATGTCTACAATAATGTTACCGACTGAGATGGGGCTTTCTACACGGAGTGGTACTTTATTTTCGTCATCACTTACCCAGACGGTCATTTTTTCACCACCTTCAAAGATGGTTCCTTTGATTAGCAGGGGTTTGAATTTGATAGCCCTGAATTTCCCGAATTTAGTATTTACTTCTTCTATGCCCAGGAACCGGATATAGATATTATACACCTGGTCGTCGAGGAACATGGCGAAGGGTATTTTATCATCGGGTTTATATTTTGAGAAATCTATATTTCTGGCGTAGTAGATAGCGCTGATGACGTCCTGAACGCAGGGAGGAACCGGAAAAGTACCATTGGTACTGATGGCCTGGTGCCCTACCTGGTTGAAAACAACGTTGTTATAGATTTTATACCCCCCTTCATTTACATTCCGGACAAATTTCAGGGGTTGCATGGTAGCGGTATCAACATAACTTTCGTATCTATCGCGCACTTTAAAGATCCAATCGTATGCTTTGAAGGTTTTTCCATCGCCTACAATATGGTAAACGTCTCTGTTGGCAAATTTATCGAGGCTAACATTAAAAGTGGCTTCTCCGGCGCCGACATACATTTTTCCCAGATTATAGTAAACTTTGAAAGTGATGCTTTCGCCGGCTTTAAAGCTGGAATTGCGTATAGAGCAAAAATCATTTTGCGCATCAACGGTAAGAAAACAGGAAAGTCCTAAAAATATGAGTAACAAATACTTCATCGGTGGAAGCTATTTTTCCTTAAAAATTTTGACGCCCAATAAAAGCACACTTCCAAAGAAAGCTGGCAGTACAAGGTTGATTAGCCAGATACCTACAGTAGCGGCAATAATGGCCATTGTATTTGTGCTAAGTAATCCAAGAAAAAAAATACTCACTTTGCCACGAACTCCCAATTCTGCGATGGCAATGGTGGGCACTCCAGCCATTACCAGATAGATAACACTATTAAGTAAAAATCCTTGCCACCACATGAATTCCATACCGAGTGCATCCAACAAAATCAAATACTGTGCCGAGAAGACAATATATCGGAACGCTGAAAGCAGCAACAGATAACGTAATTCACTAGGTGGATATTGAACAATGATCTCAATATAGACCTTCGCTTTTCGAAGAAATGGTACTTTGTCGAATACCCACAGTATTATTTGTAACCGAAAATATAACAAAACAGTCAGCGCACAAATAACAATCAGCACACTTAACAGTAATTTATGCCAGAACCCCGGATCCAGGAAAATGCTTTCAGAGGAAGGGGGGAAATTATTGACATAATAGAGTAACCCAATGAGGCCAAAGATGATGGTAATGATTAATTGGCTGAAGCTACCAACAATAGTAGCGGCTATGGCTTTCAGTTTGTTCTCATTCTTAAGGTAAAGGATACGGCCACCGTATTCGCCTATACGATTTGGAGTATTAATGGAAAGGGATACGCCGGAAAGAATAGCGCTAAAGGCCTTAAAAAAGGATACATCTTCGAGCAGGCGAACCAATTTCTGCCACTTTCTGGCTTCCAATCCCCAGTTAAAAAACATCAGTATAAACACGAGAGCAACACCTGCCCACCCTTTACGGCGCAGCGAATCGCCCATATGCTCCAATGATATCTGCAGATTATCGCGATTTACCAACTGGTGGTATATAGAATAGGTTAACCATGCAAAAAGCACTGTTCCTAATAAGTAATTGAGAATTATTTTGGTACTTTTGTTCAGATAGTCAATTTTTTGGCAAAAATAATGGGTGCTTGGCAAACAAGTCAAAAATAATTCTCGGAATAGACCCAGGAACGTTAGTAATGGGTTACGGTTTAATACTGGTAACAGGAAAAAAGATAAGCCTGATTGAAATGGATGTGCTGAAGTTATCTAAGTATAAAGACCATTATGAACGTTTACAACAGATACACTGCTGTGTAAATACACTTATTGAGCAACATAAACCGGATACTTTTGCCATTGAGGCCCCATTTTTCGGGAAGAATGTACAAAGTATGCTGAAATTAGGACGGGCACAGGGAGTAGCTATTGCCGCTGCCATCCAGAATGGCCTCACTGTTACAGAATATTCACCTAAGAAAGTTAAGCAATCTGTTACCGGGAATGGGAATGCAGACAAGGAGCAGGTTTGGCAAATGTTGCAACACATACTTAAAATAGTAGATAAGCCTACTTATTTTGATGCTACAGATGCCCTGGCGGTAGCAGTTTGTCACTATTACCAAGAGAGTAATCCTTTAGCAGGAATGAGCAAATCAAAAGGTTGGGAACAATTCCTGCAACAACACCCCGAAAGGATTGTCAGATAATTAATCGTATGTAGCAGGTTATTTTATAAATCCGTAAATTGTAGTTACTTTGGTGGTATAAATTTAACACCCGAACAACTGTTAAGAAGTATAAGCGATAGCTTAACTATGAAAAATGACCTTCATTGGTTCTATGAACAAACTATAACAAGCTTTTTTACATTAATCAGCATCAAGCAGATATGAAAGCAAGAATCCTATTGGTGGAAGATGATCAGAATATTGGTGCAGTTACAAAAAAACGATTGGAAGAGGCAGGATATGATGTAGTGCACAGTATTGACGGCCAGGCAGCATGGGAACAATTTCAATTACGTTCATTTGATATTTGCTTATTGGATGTAGTTATGCCCAAAAAAGACGGCCTGGAGTTAGCACAACTGATCCGTGAAAGTAACGACCATGTTCCTATATTGTTTCTCACATCTAAGAACGAAAAAGAGGATAGAATAGCAGGTTTACAAATTGGCGCAGATGACTATATAAGCAAACCATTCAGCATGCAAGAGCTGATCCTGCGAATTGAAGTATTCCTGAAACGCTCCAGAACTCCGGCTAAATCGAAATCTACACTGTATCCAATCGGTTTAATGACTTTCGATTACGAAGACTTACGACTATACACCGCCAATGGCGAGGTATCTATCTCCCTTACTCAAAAGGAAGCGGACCTGTTAAAATACTTCTGTCTCAATCCCAATAAAACATTAAAAAGAGAAGATATCCTTTTCCATGTTTGGGGGAAAGATGATTATTTCCTGGGCCGAAGCATGGATGTGTTTATTACTAAACTCCGGAAACATTTTAAAGCAGATCCGCAAATCAGGCTGGAAACCGTACATGGTGTGGGCTTCCGCTTTAATATCCCAAATCCTAATCAGAATAAAAATAAAGATAACAACAAGGACAATAAAGATAATAAAGACAATAAAGACAACTCATAACGCTGCCTTGATCTTCGCTTGTACCTCTTTAAATTCGTCTGCGGTCAATTCCAATTTACTACGGGAAAAATTCATATCATCTGCTGAGTTAATAGGAATCAAATGCATGTGTGCATGAGGAACCTCTAATCCAACAACACTAATACCTATACGATTGCATGGAATAACCTGTTCGATTGCCTTCGCAATAGGTTTGGCAAACAATAGCCATTCTCCCATTAACTCATCAGATACATCAAAAAACTTATCAGTTTCAGATTTGGGAACCACCAATGTATGCCCCTTTACCAATGGGAAAGCATCCAAAAACGCGCAGAAATGCTCGTTCTCCGCTATCTTATACCCAGGTATCTCACCGTTAATGATCTTTGTAAATATGGTCATAATACTAATTTATGGCTGTAAAAAAGGGCCTCTATTCAATAGAGACCCTTGCAAATATCCTAAAAGTACAGTACTTATATAGTTATCTTTTCAACTTTAAATTTAATCAGACCATTAGGAGCCTGAATTTCGGCAATTTCTCCCTCCTGCTTACCCAGCAAGCCTTTCCCAATTGGTGATGTAATAGAAATCTTTCCGGCTTTCAGATCTGCTTCCGTTTCAGAAACAATCTGATAAGTAACAGATTTCTTATTTGCCATATTCGTGATCGTTACTTTACATAAAATAGAAACCTTTGATGTATCTATAGTATCTGCACTCAAAATACGGGAAGTGGCAATAGCCGCCTCCAAAGTGGCAATCTTCGCTTCATGCAGGCCCTGAGCTTCTTTTGCAGCATCATATTCGGCATTCTCCTTTAAGTCGCCCTTCTCTCTCGCTTCCTGAATAGCCCGTGCAATCTCTGCTCTACCCTTAGTTTTAAGAACAGTCAGCTCATTCATCATTTGATCAAGGGTCTCTTTAGTAACGTAATTTACGCCAGACATAACCTGTTGCTGTTTTATTGGTTATAAGAAAAAAAAATCAACGCCTCCATTTGCATGAAAGCGTTGTTTACTGGTATTACCGCAAATATAATGAAAATAATATAAAGAAAAAACACCCTTATCTCTTAGCTAAACATATTGATTATCAATAATTTAACTAAGAGGATACAGTTCCTCCAATAATATTATAATATATTCAATTTCTCTAATACAATCCTCGCCATCTTAATACTCGCTTCATGCGAATATCCCGCAATATGCGGCGTCACAATTACATCAGGTGATTTTAAAAACCACGCCAACTGAGCTTTCTCTTCCTCATTATAGGAAGCCAGCTTCTCATTATCCAAAACATCCAAACAAGCCCCACGAACCTGCCCATTCTCTATTGCTGCTATCAGATCCCGGTTATTCACCAACTTACCTCTGGCCGTATTCATAAACCAAATCGGCTTGGAAAATGAAGCAAAAAAAGCAGCACTACCAATATATCTTGTTTCCTCGGTCAACGGCAAATGCAAACTAACAATATCTGCCTCCCTATAAATTTCTTCCAATGTAGCTTCCTTCACATGACCTGTTCCAAACCCTTTCTGATATTTATCGTAAGCCAGTATTTTCACATCAAAACCTTCCAGCTTGTGAGCCAAAGTACTACCTGTATTACCAAAGCCGATAATGGCAACAGTTTTACCATTCAACTCTGTTCCCCTGTTCCCTTCTCTTTCCCAAATACCTTCCCTCAACTCCAAATTACTCTTCAGAATATTATTCATTAAGCATAACAACATTCCTACCGCCTGCTCTCCTACGGCATCACGATTGCCCTCCGGACTACTAACACAATGAATACCCTTACTCTGAGCGTAAGGCACATCTATTAATTCCATCCCGGAACCCAAACGGCCTATCCACTCCAACTGCCCGGCATTATCTAATATATGCTTATCTATCCTTATTCTCGTAGTAACGATCAGGCCTACACAATCACCTATAGCCCGGTAAACCTCATCATATGTGATCGCAGGCATATATATTACCTCAAAGCCATGATTGGCCAGCTGATCTACTAAATATGGATGCGTTTTAGCTGTTACTAATACTTTCCTGCTCATATCATCTTATGGGATAAAGCTGCAAAATCAGCTACGCTTAATTCTTCAGCTCTTTTAGAAAAAATTGGATCTTCTGCCAGTAATTCCTTACTAAACATAGTTTTTAACGGATTACGCAATTGCTTACGACGTTGTCCGAAGGCTGTTTTAACCAAAACAAAAAACTTACGCTCTGAAGCAATATCTGCCGGCTGTTCTAATCGGGTAAGTCTTATTACCGCCGATTTTACTTTAGGAGGAGGATTAAAGCAGTTCTCATGCACCTCAAATAAATATTCAATCTTATAGAAAGCCTGCAACAACACACTCAAAATGCCATAATCCTTATTGCCGTGAGGAGAAGCTATACGCTGTGCCACCTCTTTTTGGAACATTCCAACTACCACATCCACCTGTGAGCGCCAATCCAACACCTTAAACATAATCTGGGTTGATATATTATATGGGAAATTTCCTATAATTCTGAAAGGCCCTTCAAATGGTAAAGCTGCATCCAATATGCTTTCGTTGATAAGCTTACCTTGGATAGCTGGATAAGTTTTCTCCAAATAAGTTACTTTCTCAGTATCCAATTCTATAGCCTTAAAGTGGATGCCTGGAATCTGCAATAAATATTTAGTTATGGCGCCGGCACCCGGACCAACTTCCAGCACTTGCTGGCCTTCTGATACAGGTAACGATTCCACAATCTTTCTGCTGATATTCTCATCAGTCAGAAAATGCTGGCCGAGTGATTTCTTAAGTGTATACATTATGCCCCGCAAAGATAGTATTTCTGGAAGAGATATCTCTCCCAGAAATACTATCTTTGCCACACATTGAGGCAATAAGCATGAGTAACATCCAGACCAATAAACCGGTTATAGGCATCACCATCGGTGATATCAATAGCATTGGTGCCGAAATTATCATCAAAACGTTCCTTGACAACAGAATGATGGAGTTTTGCACCCCAGTAATCTTTGCATCTAACAAGACCATCAACTTTTACCGGAAGCTGATGAATGAAAATAACTTTAACTACCAGAGTATCAAAGACTTCTCCCGTCTTAACCACAAGCAGGTGAATGTATTTAACTGCTGGGAAGAAGAAGTTCAGATCACTCCCGGCGTCTTAAATGAAACAGGCGGTAAATACGCTGCCAAAGCGTTGGAAGTTGCTATCAAATGTATCAAGGAAGGATATATCGATGGCCTTGTCACTGCTCCTATTCATAAAAACAACATCCAAAGCGCTACATTCACCTACACTGGTCATACTCCATTCCTGAGAGATGCATTCGGTGCAAATGATGTACTGATGTTTATGACAGCAGATAATATGCGGGTAGGATTACTTACTGAGCATGTACCTATCGCAGAGGTCTCCAGATTTGTAACAGTTGATAATATCCTCGATAAGCTTCATTTAATGAATGAAAGCCTGATCAAGGATTTTGGTATAGATAATCCAAGAATCGCGGTGTTAGGGCTTAATCCACATGCCGGCGACGACGGTCTTATTGGCCACGAGGAACTTGATACAATTTTCCCGGCAATTAACCAGGCCAAACACGAAGGTATTTTAACCTTTGGCCCTTACAGCGCAGATGCCTTCTTCGCCAGACAGATGTATAATCAGTTTGATGGCGTATTAGCCATGTATCACGACCAGGGCCTGATTCCTTTCAAATCATTAGCTATCGGAAACGGTATTAATTATACTGCTGGCCTGGATATCGTAAGAACCTCTCCGGATCATGGAACTGCGTTCGACATTGCTGGTAAAAACATTGCAGATCCGGATTCATTCCGTCAGGCTATTTTTACCTGCCTCGATATTCTCGAACAAAGAGAAAGATATGCCCTGCAAACTGCCAATCCACTTAAGAAAACAGTATTGGATTCGGAGTAAGATATACTTTAATATAAAAGAGAAAGGTGGAAGAATATCTTCCACCTTTCTCTTTTATATTAAAGTAATTATTTCTTTCCAGTATTTAAATACGATTGAATTGAAGCCACATAGTTCTCAAATGCTTTCTTGCCAACAGGAGTAATTTTGCAAATGGTTTGAGGATAATTGTCTTTAAACTGCTTTACAACACTAATATATCCGGCGTCACGCAGCTTGTTTATCTGAACACTAAGATTACCTGCAGTAGCATTCGTCTTTTCTTTGAGAAATGTAAATTCTGCCTCCTCTTCTCGTAATAATACTGATATTACTGCAAGTCTTAACTGAGAGTGTAATACTGGGTCCAGATCTTTAAAATCCATGCTATCCTGTTTTTCAATAATTGCTTCGTTACAACAAAATAACACTATTTAGACGCATTTTGCAAAAGACCACGTGTATATGCTTCTCCCCATTTTGGAGAAATATCACTTTCTGGCTTAAATGCAGCGAATTTTGTTAATGCCAGTTCTAGGGTCGTTTTGGCTTTAGTTTTACTACCACCCCACTGCTCTGGTGTAAAAAGAAGTGCCTGGCCTTCCAACATATAAACCCGTGGGTTCTCGGGGTTCAAAGTCTTTGCTGTAACTAATTGTGCTGCAGCTTCCGGTCCGTATACCGGTCCACGGTTCATTGGATCTACAGTTAATTTGGCTGATGCGATCAATGAACGTAAACAGGCTATTTCACTATTTTTAGAGATTAATGCTTCTGCTTTATCCAGGTTTATAGTTGCTTTTTCTGTAAGTGGATCTATCTGCGACTTATCTTTTGATGTAAATGCCTGCATAATTTGCATGTAGGCGGCATAGTAATAAGGCAACCATTGAGTTTTCTCTGCTTCAGCAATTCGTTCAAACGTATTGCTTTTTTGTTGAAGGTTTTCAGGATTAAAAGTGCTGCTGCTATCCAGATCTGCCGTCTGTTTAGCCATTGCTTCGGTATAACGGGAGCTCTGTGCTGAAACAGCCAGGCTACCCATTAAGAAAAGAACCAGAAAAGTGTGTTTCATATTTATTGATTAAAGGTTATTAATAACATCCTGACGTCTGTCGATTCCAAAATTCATAAACATTCCCAGATATATAAATCTTCCGACATTTGGTACAATTTCACTCCTCCTCAATCCATCAGTAGAATAATGGTATCCGAATACCTGTTTGTTGCCCATTGCATTGCTTACAGATACTACAAGGATGGTGAATGCCTTACGAATACTGGTCAGATAACTGCCACTTAAACTTAGCGCGTTATACGTCATCGTTTTTTCTGACATAAATTTATCTACCGGCAAATTCGGGTTGTAATATGGTCTTCCACTTGCGAAAGAATAAGTGACTCCAAGATTAGTTTTAATCTTTTCTACAAAGTGTTTATAAACCAGGCTTGCTGTATGTTTTGCCGCAAAGTCGGGTTGTACCCGGAACGGATAATTCAGATAATCTCTTTTTGTATCCAGGAAAGAATAAGAGATCCAATAATCTGCATTTCTGATTGTTTTCCTATCTCTCCAAAACAATTCAATTCCCTGTGCATAACCACTACCATTATTGTTATAGGATGGAACAGTTTTTACAAGGTCCGTATATTTCTTATAGAAAAGCTCTGTTCTGAATGTATAATCACTGGCCACACGTTGATAGCTGACGATATAATGAGTTGCTTTCATATAATCGAGCCCTCTGTCGTAACGAATATACTGTGGTTCCGGCTTTTGGTAGTAATCACCATACGCTACTGAAAACTGGCTAAAGTTATTTAGCTTATAAGCCAGTGACACACGTGGTGCAACATTCCATTTATCGATTATGGAGCTATGCTCTGTTCTGCCTCCGATTCGTCCAACCAGGAAAGGGGTAAAATAAATATCTCCTTCCAGGAACCCGGCATTGTAGTTATCCGTATAATTTGCATTATATGTATTGAATGCAGAACGCTCTACTGCATTTTGGTACTCAGTGCCCATCCTTATTACTGAGAAACGCCCAATGTTCTTGTAAAACATCAAACGGCCCTGGCTAAGTTCTGAATGTACTTTTATGGTAGTGGGAATTAGATTTTTAGATATTGTATCAGCGCGGATATCATCATTATTTGCACTGAATGAAGCTCCTATATACAGATGCCAATTGTTGCCCAGACTTTCCTTATAGGTCAGGTTCGTATAAACATTATTGTTATATAACTTAAAGGATTCTGTATAACCAGGATATTCTATACTATTATTATCGAAACCCATTTTACTCCAGTTGGCATACCCATAAAATTTAAGCATCCCGGTGGAAGAAGTTTTGATTCTGAAGTTGGCGGACGTTCCAATTATTTCCGGGCCTAATGATACGGTTTGTTTGGGTTTTAGCACTTTGAAATAAGGAGCCAGGTTAGTATAATCTGCTTCAATCCCATATGATGATTTCTTATTTTTAGATAGTTGTTCCAGCCCACCACTTGCACCAATAACTGAAAGCCCTACAGAGGAAGAAGAACGTTGTGGCAGGTCTGTTGATTCTAATATTAAGGCAGATGATAAACCCTGACCATATTGAGCAGAATAACCGCCACTGCTGAAAGTGGTGCCTTTAAACAGGAATGGAGAAAATCTACCACGGCCAGGAACATCTGGCAAACTGCTAAAAAATGGGTTGCGAACCAACATTCCATCAATTAATGTTTGTGTTTCATAACCGGTACCTCCACGTACGAAAAGGCCTTCCCTATCATTTGTTTGTTGGGCGCCGGGCAATGTTTTTATAGCATTTACAATATCGGCACCCGCTCCTGCAGTGGTAGCAATATCCAATGGTTTTAAGACTGTTCCTTTCTTATCATCACTTGCTTCAAAGCTACCTGCCGAAATGGTTACAACACGAAGGGCATTTACTGCATTTTTTAAAACTATGTTTAATTGTTGAGCAGCATTGGTATTGATTTGCATTTCTAAAGTCTGATAACCCATCAGACCTGCTGTTAGAATTACATCACCTGATACAGAGGTAGTAAATGTAAAGCTCCCATCAGCCTTTGTTGTAGCACCATCGTAAGAATCTTTTATAGAGATATTTACACCAGATAAGGGATGTTTTTTTGCGTTACTTACTATTCCGCTTATTGTGAACTGGGCTAGAAGGAACAGGGGGCAACATGCTAACAGGATCGTTCCTAAAGCGATTTTGGTCATTACTTTTAATTTATACTCAAAAATAAACTAGTTTATTGTATAAACCAAATTTCTTTTAAAAAGAAATGGGTGGGGAAATCCCCACCAATGAACTTCTAACATTAAACCTATAGCTATTCTATCTAAGCAGTTCTACCCACCCTTTATAAGATTTTTCACCTGTAGGGGTATTTACCTTCAGTATATAGAAGTAGGTACCTTCATTGAGATTTATACCATCCCAATCATTCTGATAATTTTTGGCCTGGTACACCAGATTACCCCAACGGTTATAAATAAATAGTTGGGAACCAGGGAAATGAGATAATCCAATAATTACAAACTTATCGTTCTTTCCATCTCCATTAGGTGTAATAATGTTAGGAATATACAGGTCATCGCCCGTAACAATTACCGGGTTTATTGCTGCAATATTATTTGCAGTTCTAGGATCAGGAGTTGCAGCACTCACATAGGCCACATTCATTACAGTACCCGTATGGGTAATACGAGT
This sequence comes from Chitinophaga silvatica, assembly GCF_003419895.1. Classification (GTDB taxonomy): domain Bacteria; phylum Bacteroidota; class Bacteroidia; order Chitinophagales; family Chitinophagaceae; genus Chitinophaga; species Chitinophaga silvatica. The sequence goes on from NZ_QPMM01000017.1 coordinate 141,891, forward strand.
AGTATACTCCAGTGTAGCGGATTGAGAGGCTGCCAGACTATCGATAGTCCATATAATAATCCTTGTTGCTGCATCATATGAAACATTACCTGTACTTACATTAAAGCCTCCAACAACATCAAGATTATCCTGTAGTGTGTCTCGAACAATAATCTGATGAGCAGTAAACGGACCTAAGTCGGTAACAACAATATTAAATCCTGCTTTTTCTCCGACACTCAGAGGACCGGTGTTTTTCAATGTTTTTTGTAATTCGATATCTGCTTCAATTTTTCTGCTAACATTTGTTCTGACAATATTGCTTGTGTTGTTTGATAAATTGATATCAGTAACGCCGTCAGGGGCTTTAATTGTAGCGCTATTTGCAATCGCACCATCTATAGTCAAGATACCTTTAATAGTTATTAGCACCTCCTGATCAACATTTAGTTTACCAATAGTAACTCTCACCAGGTTACCATCCACACTGGTTTTAGCGTCGCTTATACTGGCACTTACCTGGATTTGGGTAATTCCGGCAGGCACATCGTCGATAACCAGAGCATTTTCACAGGCATCCGGACCATTATTTTTCGCAACCAATGTGTATACAATTTCCTCTCCACTTAAGCTCGCGATCGGGCCATTTTTAGATATTGCCAGATCTACTCTTTGTTGAGGTACTATAATGTTTGTAATTGCAGGTGAAGATGAAATTGTTATTTCATTATTTTTCACTGATGCAATATTGGAAACCGGGCCCGTTGCTGTACTAGAAACAACCCCACTTACATTAATAGTTAATATCTCATTCGGATTTAGATTTACCAATAATCCTATATGGTTACCTATGCCGGTAGCACCATTGGATGCGCTGTAGCTTACGCCACTGATTGATGATGGCACATCATCTGTTATAGTCACATTCTTAGCTTCAGATGGGCCGGCATTTGTTACCGTGATCAGGTAATGAATACTATCGCCAGCTACCACTTGTTTATCGCCAACTTTAGTAATGCTGATTTGTGACGATGAGCCTACTGTTGTTACTGCTGCTGCACTAGTTACAGGACTTGTTCCCGGTAACTGTGCGCTGGCAGTATTAGATAATTCACCTGTCGCATCGCTCGATACTTTACCGGCGATACGAATTTGTATACTAGTTCCTACAGCCAGATCTGTTGTTATCGCAATATGATTACCTGTGCCGGTAGCGCCATTGGATGCGCTGTAACTTACGCCACTGATTGATGATGGCACATCATCTGTTATTGCTACATTCCTGGCTTCTGACGGACCAGCATTCGTTACTGTGATCAGGTAATGAATACTATCGCCGGCTACTACTGCTTTATCACCAACCTTAGTAATGCTGATTTGTGATGATGATGTTACTGTTGTAACTGCAGCAACACTTGTTACCGGTCTTTCGCCTGGTAACTGTGCACTGGCAGTATTAGACAATTCACCGGTAGCATCGCTCGATACTTTACCAACTACACGAATTTGTATGCTAGCTCCTGCAGCCAGATCTGATGTAAACGCAATATGATTACCTGCGCCGGTAGCGCCATTGGATGCGCTGTAACTTACGCCACTGATTGATGATGGCACATCATCTGTTATTGCTACATTCCTGGCTTCTGACGGACCAGCATTCGTTACCGTGATCAGGTAATGAATACTATCGCCTGCTACTACTGCTTTATCACCAACTTTAGTAATGCTGATTTGTGACGATAATGTTACTGTTGTAACTGCAGCGGCGCTGGTTACAGGACTTGACCCCGGCAATTGTGCGCTGGCAGTATTTGACAATTCACCGGTAGCTTCGCTAGGTACCTTACCAACTACTCTTATTTGCAGTGTAGCACCTACCGCCAGATCTGTTGTAAACGCAATGTGATTACCTGTGCCTGTGACGCCATTGGATGCGCTGTAACTTACTCCACTGATTGATGATGGTACATCATCTGTTATTGTCACATTCCTGGCTTCAGACGGACCAGCATTCGTTACTGTGATCAGGTAATGAATACTATCGCCAGCGACTACTGCTTTATCGCCAACCTTAGTAATGCTGATTTGTGAAGACGATGTTACTGTTGTTACAGCTGCCACGCTAGTTACAGGACTTGATCCTGGTAGTTGTGCGCTGGCAGTATTAGACAATGCACCAGTAGCGTCGCTCGATACCTTACCAGTTACTCTTATTTGCAGACTTGTTCCTACAGCCAGATCTGTTGTAAACGCAATATGATTACCTGTGCCGGTAGCGCCATTGGATGCGCTGTAGCTTACGCCACTGATTGATGATGGCACATCATCTGTTATTGCTACATTCCT
>NZ_QPMM01000018.1 GCF_003419895.1 Chitinophaga silvatica
GAAAAAGAATGCGAAAACTGCCAGGGCTGCCCGTTTGCTAAAAAATGTAAAAAATCTCAAACAGAAAACATAACTATCAGAATAAATGAAGTACTTGAACACTATAAAGAGCTGGCACGCAGGAATTTTGCAACAAAAACAGGCGATACATTAAAACGACAACGGGGGTAGAAATTGAATCTTGTTTTGGGTATATTAAGATGAATAATAGCTTCAGACGTTTTAATCTAAAAGGTATATTGAAGGTCCAGACAGCATTTGGGCTTGTTGCTATGGCACATAACTTAAGGAAAATCTGTATCAAACTCCATAACCAGACAATGGTTACATAAAACCCAGCATTTTGACTAAAATGAACTCATTTTAACAATAATAAAATCAAACTAAAAGGATATAAAATCAAAATGATCATAAAAATATCCAAACAGATGTTTTTATGATCATTTTTACGAAAAACAGGCTGACCAAATTTTTACTTTTTGGTCAGCCTGTTTTATATACTAAAGCAGTTATTTTTTAGGAGCTGGAGCAGCTACCGGAGCTTCAGGAGCAGTAGAACCCGGAACGATGTCTAATAATTGAACATCAAATACCAGTACTGAGTTAGCTGGGATAACCGGAGGACTACCCTGGAAACCGTAAGCTAAAGTAGAAGGAATGATCAAGATAGCTTTAGAACCTTTTTTCAGGCTGCTGAAACCAACGTCCCAACCTTTAATAACCATACCTTGACCAACTGGGAATCTGAGAGGAGTCAGCGGACCAGGGCGCATAGTTGAGTCGGTGCTGGAATCGAATACTTTACCATTTAACAGTTTACCGGTGTAGTGAACAACAACGGTATCGCCTTTATTAGGGGTACCACCGTTTCCTTCTTCGGTAACGGCTACGTAAACACCTTCAGCGTTTTTGGTAGCTTTAATTTTGTTTTTCTCGAGGTATTCCTTGATGAGTTTCTCATCAGTAGCCTGCTGACCAGCAGCAGAGTATTTATTTTCTACGACGAAAGTGATTTTCAACTTATCGCCACCTTTACCGAATGGAGGGCGTTGCTGAGCAGGAATTGAATCCCAAGGTACGATGAAAGTAGCGCTATCGCCTTCGTGGAGTTGAGCGATACCTTCCATCAGATCGTACTTACCTTGAGGTTTGCTAACTACGATAGGGAAAGCAGCACCCAATACTTTGCGGGATTCGCCGATGATAGAATCATTCAAACGTTGGGTAACGTTTACAAAGGCAGTATCCCCTTCTTTCAGTTGAGGGCCACTTCCAGACTTGTGAACGATATACTCGATACCGCCCGGTGTCTTTTTAACACCTGTACCGCAGCTGGCTATCAGTAAGCCGAATGCAGCAGTAGCAACTAAAAACTGATTGTTTTTTTTCATTTGATTGTATTAGTAAATTGAAATACTGTGGTTATAGTTTATTGCAACAGATTTTCATTTTCTTCGATAGCCTTAATGAAGCGCTCAACAGTTTTTTCGAGCGGATCGGTACTACGGCCACCGGAAGCATTAAAGTGCCCACCACCATCAAAGTATTTACGAGCAAAAGAATTCACATCAAAATCGCCTTTTGAGCGGAATGAGAGTTTTACCTCGGAATTACGGTCAATGATCAACGCTGCCAATTTAATACCTTGAATTGACAGTAAAAAGTTTACCAATCCTTCCGTGTCCCCTGTTTGGAGGTCGAATCTTTTGAGATCGGTATATGGGATAGCGAGCATGGCGGTATTGTATTCATAGAATACTTCCATTCGGTTGAGCAGGCTATGACCCAGGAATCGCAGACGATTTTCCAGGAAGTTGTCGTAGATCGCCTGATGAATAACCTCATGCTTCAGGCCTTTGTCCATCAGATCTGCTACCATTCTGTGAACAGCAGCGGTAGTAGATGCAAAACGGAAAGAGCCGGTATCAGTAACAGTGCCTGCGTAGATACACTGTGCAATATCCAGGTTGATATACCGTTCATCTCCCAGTTTATAGATTGTTTCATAAACCATTTGGGCGGTTGAACTGGCGCTGGTATCACTGATTCCATAATCAAAAACCGGTTGAGGTTCCAGATGATGGTCGATCAAGATACGGATACAATTCAGTTTTTCAAGATATGGAGCCAGATTTTTTGTGCGGTAAAACGCATTAAAGTCCAGGCAAAATAATAAATCAATTCCATCAAGAGCCTGTAATGCTTTGTCTGTAGAGGATTCAAAGTCAATAACCAGGTCGGCGGCCGGCATCCATTTTAAAAAATCCGGAAAGTTGGTAGGTGAAATAACGGATACCTGATGACCTTTCTGAATAAGATAATGGTACAACGCTAAAGAAGATCCCATAGCGTCTGCATCGGGTTTTTGATGCATTGTTATCACCACTTTCTTAGGGGTCTCAAGTAAAGGTTTAATTTCCTCGATCGGCTTCATTAAAAAACTGTAATGTTAAGAGTTGATTTCCAACCACAAAAAGCGATTGAAACAAAAACGAAGTGCGAAGTTCTTCATTTGGTGTAGAATTTCAAAATTTTTTACAGCTAAAGAAAATGTAATTACTTTTGCGGCCTAATCTGTAATTCGGAATACAACATATATGAGCAACAGAACATTTACTATGATTAAGCCTGATGCAGTAGCAAACGGGCATATTGGTGGCATTTTAAACATGATCAATGCGGCAGGTTTCCGTATTGTAGCTATGAAAATGACCCAGCTTTCTTCTGCAAAAGCTGGTGAATTTTATGCAGTACACAAAGAAAGACCTTTCTATGGTGAGCTGGTCGAATTCATGAGCAGTGGCCACATCGTCGCAGCTATCCTGGAAAAAGACAACGCAGTTGAAGATTTCCGTAAATTAATCGGTGCTACTAACCCAGCTAATGCTGAAGAAGGCACTATCCGTAAAAAATATGCTGAGTCTATCGGCCGTAATGCTGTTCACGGTTCCGACTCTAATGAAAATGCTGCTATTGAAGGTGATTTCTTCTTCAGCGGTCTGGAAAAATTCTAATTCAAGAATTTAAATCATCAAGGGCTGACCATTAAGTATGGTCAGCCCTTCTTTATTCCCCTAAGTCGAGCCCCGGGCATTACTAATGGCTATATTATACTTTTCCTTAGTTCTGATTGCACCATCTCACCAAGTCATCATTTTTCCTTTTCGTTTGACATAATTGTTCCTCCCAAATTGCGAAATATGCTATCATTTTATTCATTCTTTTATCCTTAAATCAAATTATGAGATTTTCTCAAACAGAAAGAGTCAAATTCAATATATAAAATTGATAATAAACATTTTATATCTATATATCTAAAGTATCACTCCAAATAAAAGCCTACGTCTGCCAAATTGACCTGTACACCTAAAAATTTTTATAATACATCAATAAAAAAATAACTAAAAACGCCTTCCGATATATAAGATTCAATCGAAAATATCATCAACTTAATAAATTGATTTAAAATAAATTATGACCATTTAATTAAAGTATTCTATTAAGTAATTCAGATAGATATTTTTAATCAATATATCTTCCTGCATTTTTAGACTTTTCAAGCAAAAAAACTATCTTGCTCCCCTATGTGGGAATCATTCAGAACCTTATTTAAGAATTACCTTAGACTGGAAAAATCACTCTCCGATCATTCCATTCAAGCATATATCAGAGATGTTGAAAAACTGGAACAATACCTCCAGGCAAATGGCAAAGAAAAGTTAAGACCTCAGGATGTTACCCTGGAAGATCTTCAAAAATGTATTCACTGGATTTTTGAACTGGGCATGTCGGCCACTTCACAAGCAAGAATTATTTCAGGCATTAAGGCCTTTTATAAATTTTTGATGCTGGAAGACATGATCAAAGACGATCCCTCCCAACTGCTTGAAACTCCCCGAACCACCCGGAAGCTCCCGGATGTGCTGACCTTCGACGAAATTGAACAGATGATTGCAGCTATAGACCTGATTGAAATGGATGCCAAAGGCCATGAAAAAGTGAGCCTGGAAGGTCACCGCAATAAAGCCATACTTGAAACCATGTATAGCTGCGGTATGCGCGTGAGTGAAGTTACCAGCCTCCAGATTTCACAAGTATACCTTGACGTTAGTTTTGTAAAAGTGATCGGAAAGGGCGATAAGGAAAGGATTATACCCCTGGGCAGTGCTGCCAGAAAAGAGATTATACATTATCTCGAACGGGTAAGACCCCAATTTCCGGTAAAATACGGGGATGAGGATACGTTGTTTTTAAATCGCCGTGGCCGGGCTTTAAGCAGGGTCATGATTTTCCTGATTATTAAAGAATTAGCAGAAAAAGCTGGTATCACGAAAAATGTTTCTCCACATACATTCCGGCACTCATTCGCCACGCATCTGGTTGAAGGAGGAGCTGATCTGCGGGTAGTGCAGGAAATGCTGGGGCATGAAAGTATTACCACAACAGAAATCTACACGCATATCGACCGGGAGTTTCTGAGAGACACCTTAAGGCAATTCCACCCCAGGTTTTAAAAAGCAAACAGCTACCGTAGAACCGGTAGCTGCCCTTTTTGCTATATCGGGTACAAACAAGAGAGGATCATCTTGCCATTTCGGGGATTGGGTTTTTCGAACTATGACTTCTTTTACAATAAGCTTGGATGTGTTAATAGTCTAAATGTGTCACTCTTCTTTTTCCGTGTACCTGTTAACGTAATAATTTCTGTTAACCAATTCCCTATTTGTCCTGAAGCTTTCCTGACTCTCGAAGGCTTACAAATTATATTTAGCTGGGCACAGTGGCCTACATCTTTACGTTCCGGCATATTGGCCATTTTCTCGTCTTCCTCCCAGATAAGCTGACCTTTCTGATATATTTTAAAATAAACATCCGGGCCCATGTTCACCCTTTCAGAACTTATCGGCTGCAAATTGCCACTGCTTAAGTGTTGTCTGGAAAAATACAGGTAATACCTCCCAACTTCATTTGTAAATCCATGCCCGATTACCTGTCCGTTTATTGCATTATAGGCCTCTACCGACAAATCGGGTAGTCCGGGCCCGCTTTCATGATTTTTTACCAGGCCTGTAATTACCCATGCACCGGCATTTGCATAAATCTGTTGCCAGATATCTGCAGGTATTACATAGGCGTAAGCGCCAACATACCCCATAGTATTTCTCTTCCAATGTAATACCAGCCTGCTCAGGTGAAAATTTCTTGGCTTTGTGGCACCATTTTTACCAGGCAATTGATCCAGGCAGAGATCCAACTCCAGTTCTTCTGTAAACAGATGGATCTCTTTCCACGACACGCTGAAATTACCTTTGCTATCGAGCGTTGCTTCAGCCAACAACCTATCTGCCTTCATCAGCACCTCTTTCGCAGAAAGGGGTACCATATCGTTAAAAATGCCTTTGGAGGCTGGCCGTATCACCTGAGCAGATAACTCTGGCAGATAAATTCTGACCCGTGCATTCACTAAAGGCTCAACGCAATCATGGCCAATTAGTGCTGAAATGTTTCCGATTAATAGATAGCTCATAAATTAATTTTTTAAAAATGGGTTAACTCGCATTTTCTGATGAACTATACTGCATTTTACCAGTCATTTTCAAACAAGGCAGAAAGGCCTCAACGATAACGTTTTCCAAAGCTCTACATACCAGTTGGTTGAGTTACAAAGGTTGGGAAGTTTTAAAAAGGAGTCAAGCGTTAAAAACCTGAAAAATTACATTCCGTATTTCTACGCACGATGCCTGTGGTTCCACTATTACGGCTAAACGCAAAACTTATCATGCGTATAAATACGCAATCCGATGGGGGAAACACTGAATTATTATCTCATGAAACTGATGAAAACCAAGGATAAAACCAGTATGACCAAAGGGGAAGTATTTACCGCATCAACAAAAAATAATATAGCTATTAATAGATGAAGCATTGCAAGTGAATTAATTTATAATAATTTTAACGGCATAATTTAAAATACTAACCTCTATGAGCGAATCCAAAAAAAGACCAATTCCCGCAGATACGGGTGCATTTATTTCTTTAGAAGAAATGAATGTTTTAACAGACAATCATGATGCTGAATTTGCAGCTCAGAAATCCTTTGGCCAGCATGTTAAAGCAATTTGCTTTGGCAGAGACAAGATCATTGAGTTATTAGATCAGCCAGGAGCAGTAGCCCTGAGAATCTATTACGGTCTGAAAATCGATACAGATGGCGATGGAATCAAAGAAAAGAAAATGGTCCTGGTAGCTGTGGATGAAGAAGGAAATGATATTTTACCTCCAAGCGCGGAACAAGCTAAAGCAGCAGCTGCTGCCGGAATTCAATCCAAAGAGCTTTCTGCAAAAATCCTGGACGCAGGTGTACCGTGTCCAACATTTTGTTCCGGTGGTAAAGGAGGAAAGCTCTAAGACTGGACAAACGATTCTGGCAAATAAAAACATCTAAGTGGAACTTTTCAGAATATTAGTCTATGTAATGATGGGGATCGAAGCGGCGCTACTGATCCCCTTTACATTGAAGTTTAACTCGCTCGATAAGGCTGGCAGAAGTATTTATTATTATATTGTTAGTAGTATAATTTTTGCAGTAGGTGCCGATGTAATTGAATATCTCTCAGTAGGAGGCAATAATATGTGGTTCTTTGCCATTATGTATTTCGTTCAATTTCTCATTCTCTCCTATTTCTATCATATCGTCATCAAAAACAAAAAGATAAAAACAGTAATAAAAATATTGCCGATTCCTGTGTTGATCGTTTTTATTCTGGATTTATTTCACATCGAAGGATTTGAGAACTACAACTCCCTGTTCACGACCCTGCGCTCCTTCATTTTATTGATTTACGCCATTATCTATTTTCTCCAATTGCTTAATGATAATGAGTTAATTGAGAATGCTATTTTTATTAACTCACTCCCCAACTTCTGGTATAATGCCGGATTGTTTATCTTCCTTTGCAGCTCATTCCTTTTTTCTCTTAGTTATAACTATCTTGCAGCACATGGACCGGTACCTCCGGCAACGTTATGTATTACCTTTATTGGGGGTATCCTGGAAATGATCCTTTTTTATATTGGTCTCCTGAAAATAACTAAACAGAGAAAATGAGCTTTGGAGAAATTGTTATAATTGGTGCTATAGCAATGATATTACTCGGTGCGTTGGTGGTTGGACTTGTGATTTGGCAGCAAAAACTAGTAATACAGCATAAACTTACTATGCAGAATAAGGACTTGCAACTGCAGCGTGAACGCCTGATTTCAGTATTGCAAGGCCAGGAACAGGAACGCAAACGAATTGCAGAAGATTTGCATGATGAAGTTGGCGCCCAACTTTCTGTATTGAAATTAAACCTTGGAGGACTACAACCACTACTCAAAACTGGCAATGGTGAAGCCGAAAGACTCAAAGAAACCAAAGATTTTACTGATACAATTATTCAGCAGTTACGCTTTATTTCCCAAAGCTTACATCCACAAGCTTTAGAAAATCTGGGTCTTTCCCATGCGTTAGACTCATTCTGTAACTTAATGAATAAGAATAAACAAGTTCAGATAACCTTTAAGACATCAGACAGTGGACAGGCAATCGATAAAGACAAAGCACTGAATATTTACCGCGTTGTGCAGGAGCTTATCAATAATATCCTCAAACATGCACAGGCAAAAGCCGTTACAATTACTTACCAATCTACCCCCAATAATCTTACTATCACAGTGGAAGATGATGGTAATGGCGCTTTAATTAATTCGTTGGCCGATTCCCGTAAGAAAACTGGCAGCCTGGGACTTAAAAATATCGAGAGTCGTCTTAATATTATCAATGGAAATATTAACTTCACCCCAAGAACACCACAAGGTACTATTGCTACGATCAGTGTAGATAATTACCAATCAGTACAGAATAGTTGATACTTATGTTGTTTTATTACTAAATTGCCGTCCGGTTGTGTTGAACCCGTCATAACGACATGACTTATAGTAATTTATTTAAAATAAAATAATAGCAATCTGCTATAAACTGTCCACCTATGGCACACATAAAAGTGGCTATTGCGGATGATCATAAGATTTTTCGCAGCGGAGTAAGAAACACACTTACTCCTTATGATAACATCAAATTCATTTATGAGGCTGATGACGGTCTTCATCTTTTGCAACTTATGGAAAAAGAGTTGCCAGACGTTATTTTAATGGATCTGAAAATGCCAAACTTAGATGGTATTGAAGCTACCATTAAGGTAAAGGAAAAATATCCTGAGGTAAAAGTTATTATCCTTACCATGTATGAGGATGATAATTTTATTGTGCATTTAATAGAAAATGGAGCTAATGCCTACTTATTGAAAAATGCAGAGCCGGAAGAAATTTATGAAGCTATTTGCACCAGCCACGATAAAGGTTTCTACTTTAATGAAAACGTAAACCTGGCCTTGTTAAAGAAAGTTCTTCATAAAAATAAACAGCAATTCAAGCCAACTCTCAAGAACGAAATTCAACTCAACGACCGGGAACAGGAAGTACTTAAACTTATCTGTAATGAGCTTACCACTCAGGAAATCTCTGAACAGGTATTTCTCAGCCCTCGTACAGTAGAAGGTATCCGACAAAAACTTCTTGAAAAAATAAATGTCAAAAATAGCGTAGGATTAGTGTTATATGCTTTCCGAAACGGTATTATCGAATAAACTATGTACTGTAGTAATATCTAATATTTAAACCAGACCTTCAATTATGAGAACTATCAAAACTTTCGCTGCTACTGCAGGCGCAATGTTATTGCTCTACGCTGGTAGCACCCTGGCACAAGGAATCAAAATGCCTGCTCCAAGCCCTAAGCAAACCGTGAAACAAGACTTTGCCCTTTCTTCTATTGAACTGAATTATTCCCGTCCTCAAAAAAATGGACGTACTATTATGGGAGATTTAGTTCCTTTTGGTAAAGTTTGGAGAACAGGTGCCAATGGCGCTACTACTATCACCTTCGGAGAAGATGTAAGCTTCGGCGGTGTTCCGGTTAAAGCTGGTCAATATGGCTTACTTAGTATTCCTGGCGCTAAACAATGGACAGTTATACTGACTAAGAGCCTGGATGTAACCAGCCCTGCTGCCTACAAAGAAGAAAATGATGTAGCTCGCGTACAGGTAACTCCGGTTGCTTTGCCTTTTAGCCAGGAAAGCTTCTTCCTGGGCTTCGACAATGTAAAATCTAATTCCGTGGAATTAGACATCATCTGGGATAAAACTAAAGTTCCTGTAAAAATTACTGCTGATATAGATGCTAGCATTACTTCTCAGATAGAATCAGCTATGCAATCAGATAAAAAGCCTTACTTCCAGGCGGCAGTTTATTATTTCGAAAATAATAAGGATCTGACCAAAGCTGTAGAATGGATTAATGAAGCTACCTCTCAAACTCCTGATGCTTTCTGGGTTTGGTACCAAAAAGCACGTATCAATGCGAAAGCAAAAAATACATCAGCAGCAAAAGAAGCAGCTCAGAAATCAATCGAATTAGCTACTGCAGCTAAAAACGATGATTATATTACTTTGAATAAAAAACTTCTGGCTACTTTGAAATAATCATTTTTGGCCTAAATAAAAAAGGATGTCTCTACGCTGTAAAGACATCCTTTTTTTGTGGGTATAAAAGCCCCAATATTAAACAGCTTTTCTCGAAGCTAAAAATTGTTGAAGTATATACGCTAATAACAACACCAGCAAACAGCCGATAGCGTTTAGCCAAAGGAATGAAACCCCACCTGTCCAATAAATAAGTAATACTACAGCTTCCGAAACAATTGCTGCCCAGAAGGTAGCCGTACCTCCTACTTTCTTCATGTAAAAGGCTACCATGAAAATACCGAGTATTACACCATAGAACCATGAGCCCAAAACATTTACCACTTCAATAAGGCTTCCCAGGCTTCCTGCAAACTGTGCTACCACAATGCAAAACACTCCCCAGATCAATGTCCATAATTTGGAGATCTTCAGATAATGCTCAGGTGTGGCATGCGGATTATATATTCGCTGGTACACATCAATGACGGTTGTTGATGCCAAAGAATTCAATGCGGCTGCAATACTTCCCCAGGCTGCCAGAAAAATTATCGCAATCAATAATCCAACCAGCCCCTTAGGTAAACTATTTACAACGAAGTGAAGGAAAATATAGTTGGTGTCGTTTGTATCGGCATTCGGATCTGCTTTTTTTATCAATGAAATAGCAGAAGCTCTGACCTCCTGGGAACGGAAATCTGTTTCCTGCAAAGCCTTTTTGGCCTGGCCAATACTTTGGTGGTTGTTCTGTTCCAAAGCTGAAGCCAGATCCTTTACCTGTTGTTGTTTTATTTTTCCTAAATCGTCGTACTGCTTTTCCAGTTCTTTCAATGCCGTTCCCTGTTCCGTGTTATGAACCCTGGCCAGCTGAGCCTCATTAAAAAATATAGGTGCTCTGAAATACAGGTAAAATACAAATACCATGGCGCCTATCAACAAAATCACAAACTGCATAGGTACTTTTACCAGGCCATTCATCAACAGCCCCAATCGACTCTCTTTTACTGATTTGGCTGTAATGTAGCGCCCTACCTGGGATTGGTCTGTTCCAAAGTAAGATAATGCCAGGAAGAAACCACCAATTATTCCACTCCAGATATTGTATTTATCCTTCCAGTCGAATTTTGTGACGATTACATTCAGCTTATCCATTTTACCTGAAACCTGCAGGGCCTGTTTAAACCCAATATCTGCAGGAAGTAAATGAACAACCATCCAGCCTGCCAGGAACATTCCTGAGAAGATGATGATTAACTGAATGGTTTGCGTATATGCTACGGCCCTGGTTCCACCAGCCACCGTATAAATAATAAGCATCCCTCCCATTATCATATTCGTCCAATAAAGGTTCCAGCCTAATAAAGAAGAAAGAATGATGGATGGAGCACAGATACTGATACCTGTTGACAACCCTCTTTGAATCAGGAATAAACTTGATGCAAGAGTACGTGTCTTCAGATCGAATCGTTGTTCGAGAAATTCGTAGGCTGTATAAACCTTTAATTTATGGAAGATAGGAACGAAAGTGATACACAACACTACCATTGCTAGCGGTAACCCGAAATAGTATTGTACAAAGCGCATTCCATCCGTATATGCTTGTCCGGGTGCTGAGATAAACGTTATTGCACTTGCCTGTGTTCCAATAATTGAAAGAAGTACTATATACCAGGGCATAGATTGGTTATCCAGAAAATAACTCTCCATATTTCGCTGGCCCCGGCTTTTCCAAACGCCGTATAGGATTATGATGGTAAGGGTGCCTACTAGAACCACCCAGTCTAATACACTCATGAATAAGTTTTGGTGAAGCAATAAAAAAGCACAATCAGTAATAGCAACCAACCTATTACCAATACATACCAATACGTCCAGCTAGGAAATAAAGGTGGCTTTTCGTCTGTATTGTGTTTATTTTCCATATCTCTAGTCGTTAGAACTACCTCTGGTCCACATTCCGGAAGTTAATAATCCCAGTGCAATACCTATGATTAATCCAACATGTACACGCTTAATACTAATACCCAGCAGCAAGCCTATTGCTATACATAAGCCTGCTGCTATTCTTAAGCGAGGACGGTTTTGTTGATGCCTCTTTGCCATTTATCGCTTTTTTAAAGAGAGCAAGTTTACGAATAATCTATACGCGCCCGGTACTCCGGCAGGTAATTGTCTGAAAAACGACAATCCGGTATAAACATAATTTCCCTTGCCATATTCTGCTATCAGCGTAGAACCATCCATAGATGCTTCTCCTTTATCATTCATCTTAAATACTTTACTATAGGCTTTATCTACACCGGATGTAAAGTATAATCCTCTTTCCTGTACCCAGCCGCCGAAATCAGCATCTGTGATTTCATTTGGATAATGCAGTACAGCATCTTTAGGATTAATAAAGCTAACAGCTGCATTTTCATCCGTTACCCGATCTCTCGACAAGGAGAAAGGATAAGGACCAAGATCATTAATGACCAACGGACTGTTTACATTATACTGAATTACCAGGTTACCTCCATTATGCACATATTCCATCAGTTTAGGTTGCCAGTATTTCATACGTGCATTTACGTTATAGGCTCTTACACCGGTGATAATCGCATCATACTTGCTTAAATCGCCAGACATAATTTCTTTCTCACCTAATTCAGTTACTTCATAGCCTACCTGGCGTAAAGAAGCTGCCACCATATCGCCAGCCCCCGGAATATAGCCGAGCTTATTACCATTATGTTTCAGATTCACGGTAACCAATCTGGCCTCGGCCTGTGGGAATAATGTGATAAGAGGAATATGATCGTAACGGATCTGTTGCATATTTTGGGTATAGGTTTTACCCTCAGTATTCATAACAACAGTGAAAGTATCAGCTTTATTGGTGGTAACAGCTTTTGCCGGTTTAATGCTAAACTGTAAAGTCATTTCATCGTTTTTCTGAGCCAGATGAAACTCCTGATTATTATTTGTTGATATAAAGGATGCAGGTAATTTAAGTTGAATGGTTCCCTGCACATTATCTTTCATTGCCCTGAGCTTTACTGCTACAGTAGCAGGATTTGTATCTGTGAAGATATATACCTGGTTGGCCACATCCGCCACTACAGGAGGTGCAATGATAAGCGGCTGGTAGAGCTCTCCCTTAACAGGATCGGTATATTTGTATTGTAGCGGACGATCTATTGAGAAATCCTGTCCGTCGATTGTCAGATTAATTTTAGCCTGTAATGCCGGTATATTTTCAGGATTTCCTACCAGTAATGGATCTGGAATATTGTACATGCCATACGGATGCTCACCTTCCAGCCAATATGGTTGGGAGAAAGGAGTGTTAGCAGGAATGCCGAGAGTACGATTGATGGTAACCAGCTTATTATCTTCCAGTATCTGAGGAGCTGAAACGCCCGTATTTCCGGGAAGCATTATATTTTTTAGGGAAACCTTTACATCACTTCTGTTAATCATTTGCACGCTGGCCTCCATATTAGTTCCAGGAACCACTACAGGAGTAGTACTGTATGCTTCGGCCCAGATGCCTGCGCAGGCAAAAATCAGTTGATCTGTTTCCTTGAGTTTCTGCGTCCGCCAGTATCCCTGGGGTAAAGCTATAATTGCCTTTCTGATTTCCAGGAGAGCAGGTACAGACGCCGCAGGATTTTCCATATTATAGGCTACTAAGGCTTTATCTACCATTGTACCAATGGCAGCTCCGCCCTGGATACGGCTCCAGGTAGTATTTACACCGTCCATCAGCCCTGTTTTAGGAGTGCTTCCTTTAATAGTGAGGAAATACTCCTGTGAGGCGCCACGGGTTGCAGCAACTCCAAATCCCTGGCTTTTATGCTGGGAGCGACTTTCAGCGGCAATTTCTCCAAATCCCTTACCCAGAAGAGGATTAAAGGCACCTACATCCATTTTGAACTGGTCGTCGGCAGTAGTGTTGATAGAGCCAAAGTTAAAAGTATTCCAAAGTATGCGTTTTGCCTGCCAAACCTGTACATATTTCAACTGCTCAGGAAATCTTTTGGGATCAGCGGCAGCGGCATATGCTTCTTCCGCCAGCATTGCAGATGCGGTATGGTGTCCATGTCCGGCTCGGCTATCTGCCGGGAAGCGGCAGATAATTACATCGGGTTGAAATTTACGGATCATATATACCACATCTCCCAAAATCTTCTCTCTATCCCAGATGGTAAAAGTTTCAGCCGGATTTTTTGAAAATCCAAAGTCCTGTGCCCTGGTAAAAAATTGTTCTGCCCCATCGATTCTTCTTGCCGCCAGTAGTTCCTGTGTTCTGATTAACCCCAGCAATTCAGCCTGTTCGTTGCCTATCAGGTTCTGACCACCGTCTCCACGTGTGAGGGAGAGGTAACCGGTTCTAAAACATTTCTCCCTGGCCAGAAAACCTAATAATCGGGTATTCTCGTCATCGGGGTGGGCAGCAATATATAATACGCTACCAAGCGTATCCAGCTTTCTCATTTGAAGTCTGATATCAGCAGCATTCCAGACAGGAGATGGCTGTGCCCAGGCATAGTGGCTGAATAGAAATATAAACAGCAGTGTGGTATAGTGTCTTAAAACCATTAAACTTACGTGATTTACAGATTTTCAAAAGTAATAATTAATTGGAGGGGGAAAAAGGAAATATGATGAGCGATAAAAAAATAAAAGGTTCCGGCGATTTACCGGAACCTTCCTCTTTTTTCATAAGCAAAAACCAACCAGCATAAGTGCAAAAACCAATTATTAACAAAGGCGGTTTAGATTTTAATTATATCCTTCGTTCTGCTGGTTGCGAATATTGGGGTTAGCATCCAGTTCTCTTTGTGGAATAGGCTGAATGACTTTCGTACTTGGCCATTCCACAGATATTATTTTGTTACTCGCCAGATATTTGGTGAATGAACGTTTATTTCTTATCAGATCAAATAAGCGATGCCCTTCAAAGGCAAGCTCTTTGCGTCTTTCAAGCAGGATCAGATCCAGTAGCTTAGCTCCGGTAGCAGTAACAGGTATAGCATTTACATCTGCTCTTTGTACAACTATGTTTAAATCTGCCCTTGCCTTATCTTCCAATCCCAGATGTACTTCTGCTTCAGCCTTAATCAATAGCAGTTCAGCATAACGCATTACTTTAATGGCTTCTGCAAATGTTGTTACATTACTATATTTAGTAATAATATTCGCTGGGTTCTCCCCTCCGTTTCCTGCTCTTTTTCCTTTTGTTAAAAATCCCAGTCTTACATCCGAGCCAGAATAAATATTAAATACATCGTTGGTGGCCAATACATCACCATATCCTTCCTGGCTGTATATATAACTTAGTCCGTCTGTATTTCGGTTATCAACTGCGGTATTAATTATTTCAAATATTGTTTCACCGTTCCCAATCATTTTAAAATCATTCACTAATTTCTCATTCGTTAGTAAGCTATATTTCTTACTATTCACTACCTCTTCAGCTTTTTCGAGGGCACCATTCCAATCTTCTTTATAAAGTAAAACTCTCGACAGTAGTGCTTTAGCACTGTAAATATTTATTCTTCCTGATGAAAATGCACTACTACCACTTTTTTCAAAATTTGAAATTGCATTATTAAGATCAGAGATAATCTGGTTGTAAGTATCTTTTACATTGCTTCTGGCTGGAGATTGAACGGAATCTATCTTCGTTATTGTTACAATTGGAATTCCCAAATGTAAAGCTCCGGCTGTATAATTATAAGGTTGTGCAAATAATCTGCAAAGGTCAAAAAACACCAAAGCCCTTAATGCATAGGCTTCAGCAACAATCTTGGTAGCTTCAATACTATCCTCCTTTGCAGGTAGCAGCGAGATATGCGGACCATGAGTGATAATCATGTTGGCATTGGCAACAACACTATACATCAAATTCCAGCTATCGGTTGTATAGCTATCGTTGGCAGTAACAATGTACTGATCATGATTTCTATATCTGTTACTATTAATCACGCTGATGAATTCATTATCGGCACGTAAGTCGGGTAGCAATGGCATAGTGCGACCATAATAGTTTTCATTCTGCAATAATGAATACACTCCATTAATTGCAGAACGTAATCCTGGCAGCTCTTTAATGGCATCATGAGTTTCAGTTGACTGAGGAGGTTTTAGCTCCAAAAAACCTTTACTGCAGGCCCCAAACAAATAGGCTAACAAGATTATTACAGCATATTTGAACACGGTACGCATGAAATAATTTAAAAGTTTACATCCAGACCTACTAAAAATGTTTTAAATACTGGTGGCCGTTGATCATAATCTCCTGTTACAGGTACTTCCGGGTCCATAATCAGGTATTTATCTTTAATATAGGTCCAGAGATTATTTCCTCTTAAATAAACCTTTACATCATTGATTGCTGCTCTCTTTAACCAGGGTTGTGGCAAAGAATAGGCAATCATTAGATCTCTGAGCCTTATAAAGCTACCGTCATAAAGGAATCTGGAAGAAGCCTGATTACTTAATCCTGATTGTGTTCCGCCAAATACCACTTTAGGTACGTTGGTAATATCTCCTTGCTGTTGCCATCTGTTTTCGTAGGTAATTCGCGACATTTTTGAACTTCCTCCAAAACCACCGCTACCATCTGATTCCGTAAATGGGCCCCAATTATCGTATACTTTGCTACCCCAGTTATAGTAAATCTGAAAACTCAATTCAAAGTTTTTATAGCTGAGAGAGTTTGTAACACCTCCAAAAAATTTCGGTAAAGCACTTCCCTGGTTAAAGCGTTGTGCTTCCCCATAAACGTTGGTAGTTTTAGTTTTGGTGGCATCTTTATACCAAAGTGCTTCTCCGGTTTTAGGATCTGCCCCTGCAAATCCAACCAGGAAAAACTGGTAAAAGTCGCTGCCTACTTCTCTTCTGTAAATCAGGTTCGTAATTGGATTATCCAATTTGGTGATCACATTTTTAAGCGTAGAGAAATTGGCATCAGTTCT
The DNA here is from genome assembly GCF_003419895.1 of Chitinophaga silvatica. Lineage (GTDB taxonomy): Bacteria > Bacteroidota > Bacteroidia > Chitinophagales > Chitinophagaceae > Chitinophaga > Chitinophaga silvatica. The sequence goes on from NZ_QPMM01000018.1 coordinate 16,527, forward strand.
CCAGCTAAATTGACCAGGCGCCTTTGCAATGATATTTCGTGTTGAGATTGAAGCTTCGATTCCACTATTCTTCATTTCCCCGTTGTTTTTGAAAATGGTGGTCACTCCATTTGAGGATGAAACCGGTACATTCAGCAAAAGGCGGGAAGTTACTCTATTATAGTATTCCAAAGATCCTGATATTCTATTATTCAACACAGAGACATCTACTCCAATATTAAAAGGCTTGTTTTGTTCCCAGGTAAGATAGGGATTGGGGTATTGTGTGAGCACATACCCCGGGCCCCCATCATAATCATTTGCCGGACTATACAGCGACAAGGAAGCATAGTTCTCAATAGCCTGGTTTCCGTTGCTGCCGTAGCTAGCTCGTATCTTTAATTCCTCAATAAAATCTAGTTGTTGCAAAAACGGCTCCTGGTAAATATTCCATGCTGCGCCAACTGACCAGAAAGTCGCGCTTCTTCTCTGGTTACCGAATCTTGAAGAGGCATCTCTTCTGATTGAAGTAGTCAGGTAATATTTTTGTCTGAAATCATAGCTATTGTTCAAAAACAATCCTGTCAATGAATTGGCAGTAGCGAGTGAGGCCACCTTTTCGGGTTTTGAAGCATCTGTTAACTGTTTTAATCCTGGTAACAGATTTGAAGCTTCTGCTGAGTTTCCAGCAGCACTTGTTTTCTGGGCTTCATAACCGATGAAGGTATTAATGCCATGATTTCGCCAATGTTTATTGAATCTCACGATATTAGTAGCTACCCAATTATTCCAGAGGTTATTGCTGGCGGATACCCAACCATTGGTATTTCTGCCATCGCCAAATCCCGGGGCAAAAAACGAGTTGCTGCTTGCATAGTTAAGATCCAGGCTGATCATGGATTCCAATGAAATGAAATCGGTGATCATATATTTTGCGCCAGCACCGCCCAATAAACCGTAGATGCTACCTGTACGGGAAACATCATTCAGAACAGCTACCGGGTTGAAGGTGTTATTATAGCTGAAATCGTAGCTTCCATCGGGGTTGTAAATTTTCAGCCAGGGTTGTAAACGTACTAATGATCTAACCGGATTGGCCATCAGACCAACATCTCCTACGGCATTTGCTTTCTGATAATTCAGGGAAAGGTTGACGTGAAAAGATAATTTGTCTGTTGCCTTATTGGTTAGGTTCAATCGCCCTGTCATTCTTCGATAATCGACGCCGCGAAGGGCAGACTGAGAATCATAAAAACCTCCTGAAACGTAAAATTTTGTTCTTTCTGATCCCCCTGCTGCAGATAAATTGGCCTGTGAATAGGCTCCATGGCGGGTTAATACATCAATCCAATTAGTATTTACCGTAGTATCCACGCCTCTGGATTTCAATTCCTGCTGGAAGCCAGCTTCTGTGCTGCCATCGCCTTTGTTCATCCATCCTTCCCGCAGCAGTTCTACCATTTCCTTTGTATTTAAAGGGTAATTGGCTTTAGGAATAGTCAGTTGATTACTCCCTCTTTGTATGCTTGCGGAAATTCTGGTTTTACCGGCAACGCCGTTTTTGGTAGTAATAAGAATTACGCCATTAGCGGCTCGGCTTCCATAAATTGAGGCGGAAGCAGCATCCTTTAATACAGTGATAGAAGAAATATCGGCGCTATTGATACCTGCCAGGGTATTTACATTATAATCTGTGAGGCTTTCGGTAATCACCGGAACGCCATCAACAACGTATAAAGGAGCACTTCCGGCGGTAATAGATCCGATTCCCCGAATATAAACACTTGGAATGGAACCTGGTTGCCCTGAACCATTGGTAGATTGTAAACCTGGTACGTTACCTTGTAAGCTTTCCTGGAAGCTGCTACGAGGGGCTTTATCAAATAAAGCCGTACTAATTGTAGCAGCTGATCCTGTCAAAGAACTTTTTGTTTGCACACTATACGCCACTACTACAACTTCATTTAGCCCGTGTGCATCATCTTTCAGTGTAATACTGAAATTAGTATTGTTGTTGACTGCCACTCTTTGTTCTTCATATCCTATAAAGGAGCAAAGTAAAACGGCAGTACTTTGAGTTTCCAATTGGAATAAGCCATTATTATCAGTAAATGTACCTCTGTTTTGTCCGGCTATTCTGATACTAACCCCAGGTAATGGTTGTCCGGTTCTGTCTTTCACTTCACCTTTGACCAGGATGGTGGTGGATGATTCAGTATCAGGTCCTATAGCTATCAAGTTGGCAGACAGTTGTTTAAAAGTGAGCCCCGTATTTTTGAGTACAGCTTTTAAGACCTCTTCAGCCGGCACATTTACCATGTTGGCAGTTACCTTGTTATCAGGAAGTTGATCATTTCTATAGACGAAACGATAACCACTTTTAGATTCCAAGAGTTTCAGGAACTTCCCAAGCGGCAAGGCATCTGCATGCACGGTGATAGTTGAGCCGTTTTGCCCAAAAACGTCAACAGTGCAATGCAAGCAGGTAATAAGAATAAAAAAGGACACCAGTTTCATCATCGATACAACTTTTCCTATTGATTTTTTAAAGCAAGAGGATTACTTAATGTATGATTTTTTTCCATACATTTAGGTTGTAAAAGGTCATAAAACTACGACAGACTTACATTACCACGATAAGCTACTGCCGTTTTGATCTCAATGAAAGGGGGTAAATGTTCCAGCATTTGCCCTCTTTTCTCATTTTGAGCGGTATCGATTTGTTGTTTGTTTTTATTATTGCGTAATAAAAACATCATTTCCTTCTATTCTCCAATGTAATGATGTTGTAACCTTCAGTGCTTCAAGGACTTCCCTGAACGATTCGTTTTTAAATGTTCCGGTAAAGGAATATTTTTTCAGGTGGGAATCAGTGATATGTATTTTAATACCATACCAACTTTCCATCCTGGGAATAATTGTAGCTAATGTTTCGTTGTCAAATACAAGATAGTTGTCGCACCATGCAGTTTCATAAATTAGATTATCCTGAGTATTCCTAATATTTTCGATCCTGTAACTGGCTACTAGTTTTGTGGGTATAACCTGGTTAACGTTAGTAGTATGTTCCAGAATAATTTTTTGATTGGGCAAGAGTTTTACATTGTGTTCCTTACCATCATTAACAGTGATTTCCACGGCTCCGGTAATCAGGGAAGCTTCTGTAGTAGCGTCCTGATTATAGGCCTTTATATTAAATGAAGTGCCTAAAACTTTCAGATCCATTTTGGCGGTATGAATATAAAATGGTTTATCGGCATTTTTAGCTACATCAAAAAAGGCTTCTCCTTCAAGTGTTACCTCCCTGGTATCCTGATTGAATTTATTTTGATCGTAAGTTAAGCGGCTGCCTCCATTTAACAAAACTTCCGTACCATCGGGTAATTGTGCACGGCTTTTGGAACCATCCCTGGTAAAAATTGCGGCCAAAGCAGGCTTTCCTTCTTGTGGGAGGCGCTTATTTACTAACAAATAGGTACAATATCCACCTAACATCAATACCAGCACAGATAATGCAGCAACTATTTTAAGTGATCGTTTCTGAACTTTTTTAACAGGCAGGTTTTCTTCTACAAAAACCTCCTTCATTCGAAGCATATGTTTATCCAATGCGGCTTCTGTTCTATCTTCCCATTTGGCATCCGGCTTGGTGGCAGGCCAGTTACTGAGAACAGAAAGCTTATACCTGAGGTCCGGATCTTTCTGCAACAGCTCTTCCAATTCACGGAGTTCCCCCATCGTGGCCTCGCCCGATACCTTTCTGCCCATCAAAAGCCATATTCTTTCCTGTTCCATGTTTTAATACTTCAAAAGCATGATTATAATAGAAGGACAAGTAAATTTTAAAAATCTACTACTCCGCTTTCAACTTTTTTTTTAATTTTTTTTATTTCGTAAAGGTGAGATTGATGCTTTCACTTATTTTTTTAAGTGCCTGGGCCATGTGAACATCAATTGTATTGACAGAAATATCCAGGATCTGGGCTACTTCTTTATATTTTAAGCCGTCTTCCCTGATTAATTTGAAGATCATTTTTCTTTTAGGGGGAAGATCGTTGACGGCGGCTTCAATTCTTTTAACCATTTCTCCTGAAATATAGATCTGTTCGGGAGTTGCATGATTTACGCTAATATCTACTTCCAGGTTATCCAGACTGAAATGTTGGGTTTTGGCAGCTTTATTTAAATAATTGAGGGCAATATTTTTTGTGGAGACGTAAAGATATACTTTCAAATTATCTACCTGTAGAAGGCGCTCCCTATGTTTCCAGATGTTTAAAAATACATCTGAAGCAATTTCCTCTGCTGATTCCCAGGATTTTATGATAGAAAAGGCAAATTGGCTTAGTGGCTTATAAAATAACCGGAATAATGCCTTGTAAGCCTGTTCATCTCCTAAAGACCCAATACGCTCAGCCAGGAGTTGAATGTTAGCTTCTTCCTTCAAGTGATTTTAATTTTGGTTGAATATCGACACCTAAAGGTATATGTTTTCATGCAAAAGCGCAAGACTTGTACTACTGCGGGTATACTTCACTTTTTAAACATGAAATAGACAGCTCCTATCAAAAAGGCAAAAGACACAAGATAATTCCAGCGCAATGGTTCTTTCAGGAAAACAACGGCAAAGATGCTAAAAACCGTTAGGGTAATGACTTCCTGGATCGTTTTAAGCTGAAATCCGGTGAATCCTTCCTGGGCACCAAATCTGTTGGCTGGTACCATAAAGCAGTATTCAAAGAATGCAATTCCCCAACTTATCAGTATTACCTTCCATAGCGCAACATTTTGATACTTCAGGTGCCCATACCAGGCGAATGTCATAAATGAATTGGAAATAAACAGTAGAATGATGGTCCGCATTATAAATTCGGCAATTTTACGCGGACAAATATAGGAGAATAATAGACAGAAATAAAAAGGGAAGCCGATTAGGGCCTCCCTGCATCAAACCAATGGAGCTTCCATTTGGATGTTTTGTGTTGTTGGTTGCTATTACGTTGTTGTATGAACAATACTATTGTTCCAATTTAATTTCGCCGAGATCAGTAGCTTTGCCCTCTTCTACCTTCACATCCTTAATGATGGCGTTTTTATAAGGGCTCTTACCTAAAATTGTTACTGTGTAAGTGCCTGATTTGGCAGCAGGGATGGTAAATGTACCTTCAGATACGGCCCCTTTTAATTTTTCCTCTCCCAGAGCTGCTTCTACTTCAGCTGCACCATCTCCCGGAACTATTTTACCAGTTATAGTGCCTCCATCTGCCACTACTACAGCTGCAGTGTCTATAGCTTTTACTGCTGCTGAATCAACAGCGTTTGAAATACGGGCATCTGCGTTGTTAAAAGCAGAAAATCCAATTACCATAGCGGCTAAAACGAGTGTTCCTACAATTGATTTTTTCATGGCTTTCAATTTTTGTATGGTTAAAAAAAAATAATAATCTAATACCCACCGGCCCGAATCAGCATGATTTTTGTTAAATGCCTGTTCGTTGGTGGCTTATACTTAGAATACATCCGATAATTGGTTTACCATTAGTCAAAGAAATGTTAAAGTGAAAAAAAGTAGGAATACCATTTAGTATTTTAAAAATTATCTTCGCACCACGGAACAAATACAAACGACTAAGCAATGTTGCAATTGAGTAATGATGAAATCGTAAAAGGCATCAGGAGTAGAAATAAAGATGTATTTGAGGCTGTTTTTAAACAGTACGCCCCTTCCATGTATAATATAGCCGTTAAGTATGTACAGGATACAGATGAAGCTAATGACATGGTCCAGGATGTATTCCTCAATTTGTGGAAAGGTGCTGAAAACCTTGACGATCGCGCTCCGATCAATCACTATCTGGCACGGGCAACTGTGAATACCTGCCTGAATAGAATTAAAAAAGAACAGCGCAAAGAGGCCTATACGAAAGAACAATTACATCAAAACGTTCCGCAAACCGATACTACTACCCTAATCGAAACCAAGGAGCTGGAAGCAAAATATCTTTCGGCATTGGAGAAGTTACCCGAACAGTGCAGACGTGTTTTCGAAATGAGCAGAGGCAATGGCCTTACCCCCGCCGAAATTGCAAAACAACTCAATATTTCCATTAATACCGTATACGCTCATCTTACCACTGCTCTAAAGCGATTACGGGTAGATCTCGTCAATAAATCTTAAAGAAAAGATTTTTTTTAAAACCTCTAATGGTAACCATTAATTCGGTTGTATTACTAATAAGAAGCCATGAATAAGCATACAGACATAGACATTGTAGTCCGTTATCTGGAAGATCCGGAAAATGAGCAGCTAAAATCTGAGCTCAATGACTGGATTGAGCAGGATAGCGCCAACCTGGATATATTCCTGGATATGAAAGCAATGTGGCAAGGTGATCCATTGCCTGCTGCTTCCTCCTACGATACTCATGGCCAATGGCAGGAATTGAACAAGCAACTGGTTACCCCGGTTACTACCTCCACTCCTGCTTCAGCTCCTGTAGTGCAAATGAAACGCCGCTACTGGTGGGCTGCCGCTGCTGTATTACTGATTGCCGCTACCACCTGGACATTCTTCTGGCCTGGCGGATATCAAACTTTTGCTACCAACCAACAGCGCGACAGTATCCGACTTTCAGATGGCTCCATGCTCTATCTCAATGCCAATACACGCGTACGATACGCAAGAGAATTCGGTAAAAAAAGCAGAAATATTAAAATAGATAAAGGTGAAGCATACTTCGATGTTACCAAACAACAGGATGTTCCTTTTATTGTAAATACTCCTGAAGTAGCCATTGAAGTACTCGGTACTTCCTTCAATGTAAAATCTGAAAATAATACCGTCAAAGTCTTTGTTGAATCAGGAAAAGTAAGCGCCTCCTACAAAAAATCCAATAAAAAGGTGATTCTTACCCCAGGAATGGAAGCCTCTCTGAGACTGCATCAAAATGAAATTGATACCAAAACTTACAATAAACAAAATAATGTACTGGCCTGGAAAACCAGAACACTAACCTTCGACGATACATCATTATCTGATGTAGCCGCCGCCCTATCAGATTTTTATCAAATCAAAATAAAAATAGACAATCCTAAAGTTGCCGATAAAAAACTGTTTGCAACCTTCCCGGATCTGTCTTTGGATGAAGTATTAGACATTATCCGTAAAACATTACAAGTAAATATTACTAAAACAAATGACCTGGTAGAAATCTACTAATACGCGCCTGTATATATGCCGCAATTATTGCTACCGGCGCGTTATACCAATACCAGGTCTGGTTACGTGCTTTTCCTCCTTTTAGTTATTATCCTGGTATCTGTCGCATCTCCTCTTGCGGCACAACAACCTATTCCCACAACTAATAACATTACACTACAGTTTAACAATGCAAGTATTAAAACTGTAATCAGAGAAATAGAAAGACAAACCAATTATACTTTCGCCATTTCATCAGATGAACTTGAAAACCGCAGGGGTATTAACTTACACGTCAAAAATGCGTCTCTCCCTGAAGTCTTGCCCCGAATATTTCCTCCTAATAAGTATAAAGTAGAGATAAAAGATAAACAGATCATCGTTATTCCTCTGAATGAAATTGCAACAGCCCCTTCTATCAATATCAATACCGAGACGGATAACAGGAAATGGACGATTACAGGGGTTGTGACAGATGGTTCCGAAGCATTGAGTGGCGTATCTATCCGGGAAAAAGGCACCTCCAACGGAACAGCATCAGGAGAGAGGGGAAGCTTCAAAATAGCCGTTACTAATGGTTCCGCAGTACTGCAATTCTCTCTGATAGGTTTTGAAACAAAAGAAATTCCCGTTAATGATCGCAAAAATATTCAGGTACAATTGCAACCCGATCTGCATCGCTTAAATGAACTGGTAGTGCTCGGATATGGCTTGCAGAAACGTGCAAACATCACTGGCTCCATTGCGCAGGTAGATGGTGTCAGGCTCCGAAGCAGGCCTGTTTCAAATGTTATTGCTGCTTTACAGGGAACAGCCACCGGATTAATTGTAACCAGGAGTAACGGACAACCCGGCAGGGAGGGGTTTAATGTGCAGGTCAGAGGTGTTAGTGCCGGAAGTAGCACCCCCGTGATTGTTGATGGTGTACCCGGTTCTCTTGCTGTGCTCAATCCTGATGATATAGAATCGGTTTCCATTCTAAAAGATGCATCCGCAGCCTCCATCTATGGCGCCAGAGGCGCTGGTGGTGTTGTATTGGTGACTACCCGAACCGGGCAACCTGGTAAATTAAGAGTAGACTTTAATATGATGGGTGGCTTCGAAACTCCGATCAGGCTTCCTAACAGAGTTGCCTCCTACACAGCTGCTTCCATGCAAAATATTGCGGCTGTAAATGCAGGCCAACCCCCTGTTTGGCAGGATGCAGAGATTGAGCTGATGAAAACAGGCAATCATTATATCATTGATTATAACAATCCTGATTATTATAAATACTATTACAATTTCAACCAGCTTACTACTATCACAAAAAGTAAAACAGGTATTAATAATTACAATGTATCTGTAAAAGGCGGTGATAGTAGTCATCAGTTTTCCGCTTCCCTGGGGTATTTTGGGAGAGAAGGATTACTGGCCATTGGGCCGGATCGTACTCACCGGATCAATGCCCGGGTTAATTTAAACAATCGTATCTCCAAACATCTGAGCCTTGAAACCAGATTGTCTTATGCCAATACCAATACACTTTCTCCTTCACAAAATGTAGAGGGCCCCAATGGCTTACTGGCCGGACTTTACAGAGGCCCTGGAAATGTTCCGGTATATGTTCCCGGCACTAATCATTATACTGTAGAAAGTGCTCCTGTTTATGCAATATTGAAAGATGGTGGGAAGCGTGATGAGAAGAATAATTATATCGATGGAGTATTTACCTTACGAATCGATAGCCTGGTACACGGACTAACGCTCAGGGCTATATATAGTCCGCAAAATCATACACTGCGCGACGATCTGGGAAGAAATACCATCGAATTGTGGAACAGGGTTGCACCAGTTGGAGCTGTTCAGGCGAATAACATGCTTCAAAAAAATAAGCTGGTTTCAAATGCAGGTAATCTTCAATTCCTTGCTGACTATGATCTGAAAGCAGGTTTACACACCCTTCACTTCCTTGGTGGTTATACGCAGGAAACCTATAACACCACTCAAAATACCGACGCTTCCTATGAGGTTACACAGGCTGAAATAGATGGTTCCTATTTCAATAACCCTCCTGCCTATACGCAGATTTTAAAAGCAAGCGGTACTCTATCTTCTTTGTTTGGGAAGGTCAACTACAATTATGATAACAGATATCTGCTGGAAGCCAATCTGATTAGCGCCAGGCTTGCTCAATACAGCACTTCATTCAACGGAGGAAAAGAATGGCAGATTTTCCCTTCGTTTTCAGCCGGCTGGCGTGTAAATAATGAAAACTGGTTTAATCACCTCCTCCCGGTATTTAATGATTTTAAACTTCGCTGGTCCTGGGGTCGCTTAGGAAATGTAAACAGCTGGAATAGTATTCCAAATGATGAAAAGTATCAGATCTTTAGTTTTGATAACTATCTCCGTTTTCTTCCTTTTGCATATAAGAACCCGATTCCACAGGCCCATGGATGGGAAGATATTACTACCAATAACTGGGGATTGGATATGACCTTACTTAGGGGTAGATTAACTATAGCTGCCGACTATTTTACCAAGCGTAATACCAATATGCAGATTCCACAGTTATCTGCATCTACAGAAGGAGCTTTACCATTGAGATTTCATCAGGGAGAAATGAAGACCTGGGGATGGGAATTCAATATCGGTTGGAGGCAGGATAAAGGGCCATTTAACTGGTATGTAAATGCCAACCTGTTCAACAGTCAGAATAAGGTTTTGAATAATGATCATGTACAGCCACAGGCCGGTTGGAACCAGGGTATTGCAGGCTATCCCTATTCTTCTTTATTCGGCTACCTGACCGACGGTTATTTCCAGAGTAATGCAGAAGTACAGCAGCATGCATTTCAAAGCAGTCATACCGGTGTTGGAGATTTAAAATATGTGGATGTGAACGGAGACCATCAGATTAATCAGGCCGACCTGGTATACCTGGGAAGTACAGATCCTAAAATCGCATATGGACTGGAAGCGGGCTTTTCCTGGAAAGGATTTGATTTTACTGTGTTTTTCCAGGGAGTAGGTAATAGAAAAGTAATGCCTGATCCGCGATATAATATTCCATTCACTGGTACCTGGCAGCAACCCTGGGATATCAACCAGGATTACTGGACCCCGGAAAATCCAAATGCGCTGTTTCCAAGGCTATATTTAAACGATCAGCATAATACACTGCCGTCAGACCATTGGGTCATGAATGGGGCTTATATAAGGCTTAAAAACCTCCAAATCGGCTATACATTACCAGCTGGCTGGCTGAAGAAGATTTTTATTGAACATCTGAGGGTTTATTTCTCGGGGCAGGATCTCTGGGAAACTACCAAGATGAAGATCAAATACTATGATCCGGAGCAGGCTGGTGGTTATAACGGAAATTTATATCCCTTCTTCAGATCCTATACATTGGGATTGGGGGTTAGCTTTTAAATAAAAAAGGATTATTCACTGGTGTAAATAATCCTTTTCTCATATTCGCCGGAAATGACCTTGCCATAGATCGTTCGTGTCCAGCCATTTTCAAAGCCATGATTATTGGCGATCAGATAGCCTTTACCTGCATCGCGCTTTACAATTTTATGTGCATCTATGTAATGCCCCTTTACCTTACAAAATACGATGTCACCCACTTTATATTCAGGTGCAGCTATGAAGGTGAGTAAAGTTCCGCTTTTTAGGATAGGCAGCATAGATGTTCCAAAGGCTTTCATTTTACCAGTGCCTTTTTCCTGAAGCTCAGACCTGAGCCTTTCATACTTGTTCATTTGTTTATGAATTTTTAAATATAGGGATTGAAGAATTAGATAGATGATGGGGAGAGATTAACAAACGGGGGTTTAAAATATTTATAAAAACAGGCGGGTATTACCCCGCCTTAGATAGGTAGATTAACTATTCAACTAATGATCTTTTTCTTTCACCAGCGAGGAGATACAGCGCTGCCATTCTGACGGCCACACCATTTTCTACCTGTTGAAGAATGATAGATTGTTTTGAATCGGCAGCATCGGAGCTAAGTTCCACACCTCTGTTGATCGGGCCAGGGTGCATTACTATTATTTCTTTATGCAGGCTGTCGAGCAATGCTTTATTCACGCCATATGCCAGCGAATATTCTCTTAATGAAGAGAATAGTGGTGTATTTTGTCTTTCGAGCTGAATACGTAATACGTTGGCAACATCGCACCATTCCAGGGCTTCTCTCATATTGTAGGTAACATTTACCCCCAGGGCAGCAGCCATGTATTTAGGAATGAGGGTTGGAGGACCGACAACAGTAACTTCAGCACCGAGTTTTTTCAGGCAATAGATGTTAGATAATGCAACTCTGGAGTGCATAACATCGCCACAGATGGCGATTTTCTTTCCTTCCACAGTGCCTAATTTTTCTCTGATAGAGAAAGAGTCCAGTAAGGCTTGTGTTGGGTGTTCATTGATTCCGTCTCCAGCATTCAGGATAGGAACATCAATGTGTTTTGAGAGGAAATGCGGAGCTCCGCTGGCCGAATGTCTCATCACCACCATATCTACTTTCATAGACAGGATGTTGTTCACGGTATCAATCAAAGTTTCGCCTTTTGAAACGGAAGAGCCGGAAGCAGAGAAGTTGATGGTATCGGCACCCAACCTTTTCTCCGCTAATTCGAATGAAATGCGGGTACGGGTAGAGTTCTCAAAAAATAAATTTACGATGGTGGTATCTCGAAGCGTAGGAACCTTTTTAATAGGCCTTTGTAACACCTCCTTAAACTGGTCGGCTGTTTGGAAAATAAGCTCTATATCCTGACGCTGCAGATCTCGAATTCCGAGTAAGTGTTTTACAGAAAGTGACATTAATGTGCAAATATAAAGGATACAATCTGAATTCTGAAATTCGATTCTTAATCAATCAATATAACTTCATCTTTACCATCCCGTTCCTGCCATAATACCCTTACTTTTTGAGAGATAAGAGCATCTATGGTTCTGCCGGTATAATCTGGCTGGATAGGCAATTGTCTGCTGAATCTCCTATCTATCAGTGTAAGTAATTCTACCGAAGCGGGTCTGCCAAAATCCAGCATTGCATCGAGTGCCGAACGGATGGTTCTACCGGTATACAATACATCATCTATCAATACTACTTTTTTATTCTCAATAGAAAAGTCGATACTTGTTTCACTAGGTACATGCAACGTTTTACTTTGATTGAAATCATCGCGATAAAAAGTAATATCCAGTTTGCCATAATCGATATGTGCGCCTGGTAGTAATTTCATTAAAGCTTGATGCATCCTGCCTGATAAATAGATCCCTCTTGGCTGTAGTCCTATCAGCACCGTATTTTCAAACTGTAAATGGTTTTCTATTAACTGATGACAGAGCCTGTCGATCGTAATAGCCATTTGCTTGCCGTTTAGTATAGTTTTCAAAACACAATGTTTTAGGAGCCAAAAATAATGATTCTCTTCGTACTTTAGTGTCGACAATACCATCATATGAAAATATTCAAGTTATTAATTACTATGGCGGCCTTCTTTCAGTTCTGGAGCCCAGATGCGGATGCTCAGATAAAGGTGGGGGATAAAGTTCCTTCATTTTCACTTCCTGATCAGGATGGAAAAATGTTTGATATCAATACGGTGTTGGGTAAGCAGCCATTGGTTATTTACTTCTATCCGAAAGATGAAACCAGTGTTTGTACTAAAGAGGCCTGTTCGTTCAGAGACAATTACCAGGATTTTCAGAAATATGGAGCAAAGGTAATTGGGATCAGTTCAGATGATGTTGCTTCTCATCGCAAGTTTGCAGACCATCATCAGCTTCCGTTTACGCTTTTGAGTGATACTAAGAATGATGTCAGAAAATTATTTGGAGTGCCTAAAACCTTTATTATTCCCGGGCGTGTAACCTATATAGTAAACAAGGATGGAGTTGTGGTACATACCTTCAATTCAATGAAGGATGGAGAGAAGCATGTACAGGAGTCGCTCGATGCTCTAAAGAAAATGCAATAATTTTTTTTCTCGCAAAGCCGTTAAGATTTGTTTAAGGTTTTTAAGATCTAAAATATTATTTTTAGTCATCTCTTAAGCTTCTTTACGATACTTATGGCTTTGCGGGAAAAAGATCCATATTAAGTTGAATTATAATCTTCTAAGTTCTCTGAAAGAGGAGATTTCTTCTTTCAGGGCAAAGAGTTGCATCCCCCATATTAACCCCTGCACCAGCGCAAAGGCAACCAAAGCAAGAGAAAAAGAAACCTGCATGAAGCTACTACCCTGCTGCTGATTGGTAAGAGTAATTACACGAATCAGCATAATTAATCCGATTCCGAAGAATAAACCGGCTTTAATGCCTTTGGATTTCATTTCTTTCTTAAAAAACTGTTGAAAGGCTTCAATAGCGAGCGTAGAAGATTGTGGTTTAGGAACACCTGCATTTTCCAATCGTTGTTCCAAAACGGCTATTCTAAATTGCTTATGTCTTTCTGCGAAGTAGGTTTTAATTATTTCTGCCTCCATAATTCAGTATAATGGACCGCAAGGTACAAAAAAAGGCGATGGAATCCGCTTCCACCGCCTTATTATAAATCATGAACATTTACTAAGCTTCATTCAGGAAAGGATATCTGTAATCCGTTGCCGGTACAAAAGTCTCCTTAATGCTTCTTGCACTTAACCAACGGTAAAGGTTAAGCATGGAACCTGCTTTATCATTGGTACCGGAAGCGCGGGCACCACCAAAAGGTTGCTGACCAACAACTGCACCAGTAGGTTTATCATTGATATAGAAATTACCGGCACTGTTAACCAGCTTATGAGTTGCCAGTTCAACTGCATAACGATCCTGCGCAATAATTGAACCAGTCAAAGCATATTCAGAAGTGCTATCCACCAGTTTGATGGTTTCTTCGAACTGTTCTGCATCGTATACATAGATGGTCAGTACAGGGCCGAAGATTTCTTCACGCATAGTTACATACTGCGGATCGGTAGTTACGATAACCGTAGGTTCAATAAAATAGCCTGTAGCTTTATCATAATTACCACCAGCAAGGATTGTAGCGGAAGCATCCTTCTTTGCATTATCGATATACTTTGCGATCTTATCGAAAGAACGTTCATCGATCACAGCATTGATAAAGTTGCTGAAGTCTTCTGTAGAACCCATTTTCATGGTATTCAGTTCAGCCACCAATTTTGATTTTATCTGGTCGGCAAGATTGCTTGGTATATAAGCGCGGGAAGCGGCAGAACATTTTTGTCCCTGATATTCAAAAGCACCGCGTGCCAGGGCGATGGTAGCAACATCTACATCAGCAGATTTGTGTACCAGTACGAAATCCTTACCTCCTGTTTCACCTACGATACGTGGGTAAGTTTTGTATTTGTGGATGTTTTCACCGATCGTTTTCCACATGGTTTGGAAAACGCCGGTAGATCCGGTAAAGTGAATCCCTGCAAAATGAGGATCTGCAAAGCATACATCACCGATAACAGGACCGTTTGCATACACCAGGTTGATAACCCCGGCTGGTAATCCTGCTTCTATCATCACCTTCATGAATACCTGAGCAGCAAATACCTGTGTGTTGGCTGGTTTCCAGACAACAACGTTACCACACATTGCAGCAGAAGTTGGCAGGTTACCGGCAATTGCTGTAAAGTTGAATGGCGTAACAGCCAGAACGAAACCTTCCAAAGGACGGTACTCAACACGGTTGTGCACCCCAGGAGAGGAAATAGGCTGTTGGCGGTAAATCTGGCTAAGGAAGTGAACGTTAAAACGCAGGAAGTCTATTAATTCACATGCGCTGTCAATTTCTGCCTGGTAAGGGTTTTTACTTTGCCCAAGCATTGTTGCAGCATTGATATGATAACGATATTTAGTAGCTAACAGGTCGGCTGCGCGTAAGAAGATGCCTGCGCGTGATTCCCAGTCCATTGCTGCCCATTTTTCACGAGCTGCCAAAGCGGCTGCGATAGCATCTTTAACGTGAGAGGCATCTCCCATATGGAAGTGACCCAATTTGTGACTGATTTCATGTGGGGGGCGGAGATCTACTGTATTTCCGGTACGAATTTCATTACCGCCGATGTACATTGGGATATCGGCTACTTCAGCCTTAAAAGCGGCTAATTGCTTCTTTAATGCAGCTCGTTCGGGTGACCCTGGAGCATAAGATAACACAGGCTCATTAGCAGGCGCTGCGTATTCGAAATATCCTGTATTCATTGTAAGCTTAATTTATATTTATCGACCTGATTATCTGTATAATAAAATTATTCAGATAATCAGGCCAATAAAGACCACGAAAATATGTTTCCGCTGCAAAATTAAGGCATACGAGGCCTACAGGCTTATTAATAATTAGTCGATACTTATTAATTATTGTCCTCTTATTTCAGCATCCTCCTAATTATTGTCTTCTTCTTTCTGCATCATGAGATAGGCTTTGATAAAGCCGTTCAGCTCACCATCCATCACGGGCCCCACGTTTCCGACTTCAAAATCGGTACGGTGGTCTTTAATCATTTTGTAAGGATGGAAAACGTAGGATCTGATTTGGGAGCCCCATTCGATCTTACGTTTGCTTGCATTTGCAGCATTCTTGAGTTCTTCACGTTTTCTCAATTCTTCTTCATAGAGTTGAGATTTCAGCATGGTCAGCGCCTTTTCACGGTTTTCACCCTGAGTACGGGCTTGCTGGCATTCCACGATGATACCTGAAGGAATATGTTTCAGACGCACGGCAGTTTCTACCTTGTTTACGTTTTGTCCGCCCTTTCCACCGGAACGATAGAATTCCCATTCAAGATCTGCAGGGTTCACTGCGATCTCGATAGTATTATCTACTAACGGATAAACATATACGGAGGCAAAAGAAGTATGTCTGCGGGCGTTGGAATCGAAAGGAGAAATACGCACTAATCTGTGTACTCCGCTTTCTGCTTTAAGATGGCCATAAGCAAAATCGCCATCAAATTCGAGTGTAGCAGATTTAATTCCGGCACCATCACCATATTGGGTATCTATTTCAGATACTTTCCAGCCTTGTTTTTCGCCATACATACGATACATACGTAACAGCATCTCGGCCCAATCCTGGCTTTCGGTACCACCTGCTCCTGAATTAATGGTTAATACAGCTGGCATTTCATCTTCAGGCTGATTCAAAGTTGATTTGAATTCGAGATCATCTAAAGCTGATAATGCGGCTTCATAAGCTTGTTCTACTTCCTGTTCTGTAGCTTCTCCTTCTTTAAAAAAGTCGTTAAGTACAGCGCTATCATCGATAGCAGCATTCACCTGATTATAAAGATCAACCCAGTATTTATTTACTTTGATTTCTTTCAGAATCGCCGTGGCCCTGCTATTATCATCCCAGAATCCGGGGGATAGACTTAATTGCTTGTCATTTTCTATTTTGGATAACCGGTCCTGGACGTTAAAGAAAACCTCCCAGGACAAAAAGACGGTCCCTCATAGCTTTTAATTGCTCTGATGTCATAGCCGGCAAAAGTAGTTAAAAATGTAGTAATCTGCTAATGTATTATGTATTATATATGTGTTTTCATCTTTCATTTAGCATAATTTTTGTGTTGTAACATAAGTAACCATGTCATAAACCTTCAAAAAACCATCGTTCCGCTATGGCGAGCCACGAGACCCTTCAATTGAAAAACAAATCTATATTCAACACTATAGGTTATTTATTGATGCTTGGAGCTAATATGCTGGCTGTTTTACTTCCTATAAACGGTAAAACAACAGCAGAGATTTCGGATGAATATCCAACCCTCTTTACTCCTGCCAATTTCACCTTTTCGATCTGGGGATTAATTTATCTCACACTATTAGGTTTTATAGTATATCAACTTAGGTTAGCTTTTGCAGGTAAACAACCCGAGAAGCTAAATAAACTGATGAGTGGAATTAAGGACTGGTTTCTGGTGTCGGCAGTTGCAAATGCCTGCTGGCTCTTCGCCTGGCATTATCAGCTAATCCCGGTAAGTATGGCGCTTATGCTTATTTTGCTGGTATCACTAATCATTATTCATCTTAACCTACAAATTAATATAGTAAAAACATCTATTACGGAGCAGGTCTTCATTCAATTACCCTTTAGCTTGTATCTTGGCTGGATTGTAATTGCGGCCTTAGCCAATGCTGCTGCCCTACTGGTTTTTGCAGGATGGGAAGGAGAACATCATGCACAGGTAATCACTACAACTGCCTTTATCGGAATAGGCACATTAGCCAGTATACTTATGATATTGCTGCGAAACAATATTATTTATGCACTTGTTAGTGTTTGGGCATTTTATGGTATTCTGATAAAAAGAAAAGCAGCGGATGTAATGGATGAGAGCAGCATTATTCATGCATGTGTGATCGGAATAGGGCTGATTGCAATAACAATTTCCTGGCAATTTTATAGGAAACAGAAATCATAAATCTAAAAGATTATTTTTGACCCGCATTTTAATATTAACAGACTACTATGTTTCCTTCTATTAATCCAACAACCACCAAATCATGGGCTTCTCTAAAGCAACATGCTGAAGAAATGAAAAAGCAGCATATGCGTGCCCTTTTCATGGAAAACAGAGAACGCTTCAGTGAATTTTCCCTGCAATTGGAAGATATTTTATTCGACTATTCGAAGAATCTTATTACCGAAGACACCCGGCAACTATTGCTAGACCTGGCCAATGAATGCCAGGTTGCTCCTGCTATAAAGGCGATGTTCGGTGGTGAGAAAATCAATGCTACAGAAAATCGTGCAGTGTTACACGTAGCCCTGCGAAATACCTCCGACAAACCAGTTATGCTGGATGGCAGAGATGTTATGCCGGATGTAAAGGCTGTACTGAATAAAATGGATCACATTTGCAGACAAGTACATTCTGGTGAGTGGAAAGGTTATACCGGAAAGCCTATACGCTATATCGTAAATATTGGTATTGGTGGTTCTGATTTAGGCCCGGTAATGGTTACAGAAGCCTTAAAACCTTATTGGAAAGAAGGAATACAACCTCATTTTGTTTCTAATGTTGATGGCACTCATATCGCCGAAACACTGAAACTGGTTACTCCGGATGAAACATTATTCCTGATTGCCTCCAAAACATTTACTACCCAGGAAACCATGACCAATGCACATACTGCACGCGAATGGTTCCTCTCCCATGCCCACGACGAAAAGTTTATTGCTCAGCACTTCGTAGCCTTATCTACCAACGAAAAAGCAGTAACAGCTTTTGGAATTGACCCTAAGAATATGTTTGAATTCTGGGATTGGGTTGGTGGACGATATTCTCTTTGGTCTGCCATCGGATTATCCATTGCACTGACAATCGGCTTCGATAATTTTGCAGAACTACTCCAGGGAGCTCATATAGTTGACAGGCATTTCACCGAAACTCCTTTCGAACAAAATATACCGGTTATGATGGCGCTGATTGGCCTTTGGTACGGCAATTTCTTTGATACTGCCACCGAAGCCATTTTGCCATACGACCAATATATGCACCGCTTCCCTGCCTATTTCCAACAAGGAAATATGGAAAGCAACGGTAAATCTGCCGACCGCACCGGCAAACCTGTTAGTTATGAAACCGGACCAATTGTTTGGGGAGAACCCGGGACCAATGGTCAGCATGCTTTCTATCAACTCATCCACCAGGGAACTAAAATAGTACCTTGTGATTTTATTGCTCCTGCAATCAGCCACAACCCGATTGGAGATCACCATGTAAAACTACTCTCCAACTTCTTTGCTCAAACCGAAGCATTGATGAATGGTAAGACTGCTGATGAAGTTAGAGCTGAATTGAAAAAAGCCAATACTCCGGAAGCAGAAATAGAAAAGTTGGTACCATTTAAGGTATTTACCGGTAACAGGCCTACCAATTCATTCCTGGTGAAGAAAATCACTCCACATTCCCTTGGCTCACTTATAGCCTTATACGAACACAAAATATTCGTACAGGGTGTGATCTGGAATATCTACAGCTTCGACCAGTGGGGAGTTGAATTAGGTAAACAATTAGCCAGCAAAATTTTGCCGGAACTGGAAAATAACGAACCTGTAGCGAATCATGATGCCAGTACAAATGGCCTCATCAATGCATGGAAACAGATGAAACAGTAATAGTTTCGTTAATAAATAAAACCAGAAAGGATTGTAGAAAGTATTTCTCTACAATCCTTTTGTTTTTGGGAAAAATTTCTGAGGCTAACTATTTATGAGATTATTGCCCTCTTCTTACCCTGAATCTCCCCGATACATTCCTATAATCAAGCACACAATTCTCCAATTTAAAAAGCTGTCCTTCAAAACTTCCCTGAACAAGTCCTCCAACCGTATCGGAAACCATATCATAAATAATAGAACCACTGGCATATACTTTATTATAGGTATCACATTCTGTATACTTACTTTCATAAGTTTTATGCTCATAGGTAGCAGTTAAATCTGCCATTTTAGGTTTGCTCATATCTCCAACACTAAATTTCCCAATTACATATGAATTAGTTTGGAAAGAAACAGACTCATTGGTTGCTGTTGCTGAAAGGATAGCTTTTCCGTTAAACACGCCCATACTAAAGAACATAGCCTTTTGTTCTCCACCGGAAATCTTCCATACTACATACTCCTCTGGTAATACAGTAATAGTTCTTCTAACGATCACAAGTCCACCATTCCCAGGGCGTTTAGGGTCCGATTTTTTTACTACATTCTTTACCGTCACTTCAACCATCGCCTCAACTTGAGCACTTGTATTAGGGGCTTTATAAGTTACTATAGGGTTCTTTCCTCCGGATATTGTTCCACCCCCAACAACAACCTTCCATTCTACAATTTGTTCCGGTTTCAGCCCTATGAATTCAGGAATTGTTCCGTCTTCATCTTCATCTATAACATAAGCTTCCAGTGTGGCTTCCTCACCCGATCCCAATGCATTTTTTGTAGTCTTAATAGCAACATCCCGCAATAATGCCCAATCACTAAAGTGAGTGGTAGATACTTTTAAGGTTTTCTGTGATTTATCTAACGTACAGTCCATAATCTTATGCCACCCTCCTTCACTGTTCTGATAACAGGGATATAAATAATCTTCGTTAGATCCTTCAATATCCGTATCTGTATAATGGAAAGTAATTTCCACCGGTTTTTTTAAGGTAATTCCTTCTGGAAGTATTCTAAACAAGCGACCTGTTTGGATACCTGCATTTGCCTGCACTTCCTGAATTGAAAATTCTGTGTTATTATCTACAGCCCCTGCAGGAACCTGAATAGAAATATAATTATCGGGCATGGCTATACTACCTCCATTGGCTCCGATAGTAACTTTTTTAGGGGTTCCGACTACCTGGCCACGTGGAGTTTTCAGAGGTACTGAAGGTTTGGAGTTATCTGGTTTATCGGTATTACTTTTCTTACAGGCAGCACCAAGAATGATTAAACCCGCGATAAAAAATAGCTGAACTAATTTATTTGTATTCATATTGCATTTATTTTCTTTGGATAATCAAAGAATACTAAGCGCCTGGCTGGCGCTTAGTAATAGGTTGTACTATTTAAAATAAAGATCCAGGGTAATTTCTACATCCGGTAAAATATATAGCGTACCGTTAGGATCATTAAAACTATTCATTCCCCAATTCAGGCGATTTATTTTAAAACTCCCTTCAGCAGAGAATTTACCATTCTCACCTTTTACCAAAGCTGGTATATTAATGCTATGTGTTTGCCCCAGCATTGTGAAATCAGCAATAATCATGGTATTAGCTGAAGATATTGCATCACTGTACTCTTCTACTTTTTTAATTACAAGTTTTGCTTCGGGATACTTAACTAAATCAAAAAATTCATCACTCAATAGATGCTCCAATAATTGTTCTTTCAGAGCCTCATCGGTAAGATCAAAATTGGTGATGCTTCCAATCGGAATGGTAAAGCTACCGCCAGTAATTTTGCTGTTCTTATTGGATTGAAGACTTCCGGAAACTTTAAAAGCGCCTTCATGAGAGTGAGTGGGAGCACTACCCGTCCATTTTATAGACGAAAGGCTTTCGTCTACGGTTGAATTAATTGTAAGATTCGAATCTTTTCGTGAACAGGAACTAAATATGGTCAGTACAGCAAGAACGAAAAACAAGGAATAAATCTTCTGAATCATTATCTGGTTATAATTAAGAGTTAACAAAATCCAATTGGTATTTATTGACCATCACGCTCTGCAGTGCCTGTAATATCTCGATTGGCGGAGGTCCTGGAGCCTGAATTTTTTCCGGGAGTACAGACAATGGCTGGCTAAATTCCATAAAGAAATTCCAAAGCGTACCTGGTGTTATCAAATTCATAATGGTAGCTCTTTCAGTGAGTATTTCAAAAGAATGTGGCACTTTACGGGGAGCAAACATAGCATCGCCAGGCTTAAGTACGGTTACCTTATCGGCAATTCTAAGGCTTATTTCACCATCAACAATGTAAAAGGCTTCATCTTCATTGTTATGAATATGAGGTGGCGGTTCTGCCCCTTTAGGTAAAGTAATTTCGAGTAGGGCCAACGCATTGTTGGTTTGTTCCGGTGCTATCAGCGTTTTAAAATATCCTCCCTGGTAGCTTCTGAATGGAGAAGTTTCTACTGTTTGCATTTTTGAAATTGTTTTTGATTATAAACTTGATTGGGTTCTGAAATGCAAAGTTCAATTGATTTTGGGGGCATCCCAAGCGGTAGCGATATACAGCCGGATTTATCGTCCAACAACCATTTTATACTGCTTAATACCGCATAGGGTCGTTTTTGGTTGTTGGTCTATCTTGAGGGATTAATTCGTATTAATTCGAATATCTGATCCGGAATTATGGGGTAACAATTATTTAGTTTGATAAACAGTTTGTAGATAAGATAAATTAAAGTAAGGTAACCTAACTTAAATCTGAATAAACTATGAAAATATACTTTTTCTATTCAAGTTCTGAAGAGAACCAAACATTCATCACAAATGATGTCTGGCGCTTAAACTACCATTAGTTTCTCAAAAAATTTTGACAAAGAGATTATTGTAAAGATAATTTAAGGATAATTGCAATAATTTCATTTACGATCCATTTGGTTTGAGAAATTTATTTGGCTATGAAAAACATCATAATTACAGGAGCCAGACAGAATAACCTGAAGAACATATCATTAGAGCTTCCTAAAAATCAAATTACCGTTTTCACTGGCGTTTCAGGTTCTGGTAAATCGTCCCTGGTTTTTCTTACTATCGGGGCTGAGGCACAACGACAGATAAACGAAACCCACAATAGTTTTGTAAGGAACAGGCTAACCCATCTGGGGATTGCAGATGTAGATAAGATTGAAAACCTTAACGTTCCCATTATCATTAATCAGCAAAAGATTGGTGGAAATGCACGCTCTACCGTTGGTACGGTAACGGATATTTATGCACAACTCAGACTGCTATATTCCCGCATTGGGCAGCCATTTGTAGGGTATAGCAACATCTTCTCATTTAATAATCCCGCTGGCATGTGCCCCGAGTGTGAAGGGTTAGGGTACGTGCAATCTATCAACCTAAATAAACTAATCGACAAATCGAAATCACTGAATGAAGGAGCTATCAGGTTCCCTACTTTTCAACCCGGGGGATGGAGATTAACAAGATATACTCAATCGGGGTATTTCGATAATGATAAAATACTGAAAGATTACAGTAAGCAGGAATGGGATCTTTTATTGTATGCCAAAGAGCATAAACCAGCTAAACCTTCGGAAAACTGGGGTAAAACAGTGTTGTATGAAGGCATAATTCCCCGGATCGAAAAGGCTTTCCTAAAGAAAGACTCAAAGGAAACGGATATACGAAAAGACACCCTTTCTGATTTGGTAACAGCAGCTACCTGCCCTGTTTGTAATGGTCAACGCCTCAATGAAAAAGTGCTTTCCTGTAAGATTCAGGGAAAAAATATTGCAGATTGTTGTTCAATGGCGATAGATGATTTGCAGGTATTTTTAAAAAGCATTCATGCAAAAGGTTATGAAACATTACTGCAGGAATTAATCAAACGGTTACAAAATCTTATTACGATTGGGTTGCAATATCTAACCCTCAACAGAACTACTGCAACCTTGTCTGGTGGCGAGTCGCAACGGATCAAAATGGTGAAGCAACTTAGCAACAGCCTGATCGACCTGTTATACATACTCGATGAACCCAGTGTTGGCCTGCATCCTGCAGATGTAGATAATATCATCAACATCATCAAGCAGATCAGAGATAAAGGCAATACTGTTTTGGTTGTAGAACATGATCCGGATATCATCAGTATTGCGGATCATATAGTAGACATGGGGCCAGAAGCGGGTAAGCAGGGCGGGCAAATCGTTTACCAGGGCACGTTTTCAGGATTGAAAAATTCAGCAGGAAAAACCGGCAGATACTTTCATACGCACCCTACCTATAACCAACATCCCAAATCGTTTACCGAATCTATCCAACTTTCAGATGCCAGTATGCATAACCTGAAAGATGTTAGTGTATCTATTCCCTTAAGCGTGCTTACTGTAGTAACGGGTGTTGCAGGTTCAGGCAAGAGCACATTGATCAGTGAAGTATTACCTAACCAGCATCCCTATACGAAGGTAATTGATCAATCTCCTATTATCGGAAGTATCAGATCAACACTGCTAACTTATTTAGGAGTGGCAGATCAGATCAGGCGATTCTATGCAGAGGCCAATCATGTTAATGCATCCTTGTTTAGTAATAACAGTGAAGGGGCTTGCCTGGCTTGTAATGGAACAGGCATTCAAAAGATTGATCTGGCATTTATGGATGATATAGAGCAGGTATGTGATGTATGTGATGGCAGCGGTTTTAACCCTGAAATGCTGAAGTATACCTATCGGGGTAAGAATATTGTAGAGTTAATGCAATTAACGGTATTGGAGGCAATTGAGTTTTTTGATGAGCGTAATTTGTTGGCCGATTTTGAAACACTCACAAAACTAGGATTGCATTACATTACGCTTGGCCAACGTTTATCCAGTTTTTCAGGGGGAGAAAGACAACGATTAAAATTATCGAAGGAGTTGAAAGAACAACCGGCAGTATTGGTATTGGATGAACCCAGTACAGGCCTCCATCCGTCAGATACTGCGAAATTACTTCAGGTAATGCATGAGTTGGTAGATGCAGGTAATACACTGATTGTAATTGAACATAATCTTGATATCATATCGCAGGCAGACTGGATTATTGATATGGGTCCGGGCGCTGGAAAGTATGGGGGTAAGATAGTATTTGAGGGCACTGTGGCAGCGTTATTACAATGTGAGGGATCTATAACCGGCAGATATTTGAATGCGTATTTGAGGCGATAAATTTCAATAAAAAACCCCTGGAAAAATCCAGGGGTTGACCAATTATTTCAAGTAAAATTTTACCATTTGTCTACTTCGTCTGAGCTATGAGAACTGGTAGAAGCGATAGTAGCCTCTACTGGCGCGGCAACTTCAGAACGACTTTCTGATCCATCAGTCTCAGCATCATCCTGATCCTCCTGCACATAGTCATGGTTGTAGGCATCAAAGTCGAAATCGGGCATCAACTCAGTCTTAACGTAGTTGATAGTTTCTGTCAATGCATTCAGGAACTTGTTGAAGTCTTCCTTATACAGGAATACTTTGTGCCTGTCATAGCCATTGTCATTAAAACGCTTCTTACTTTCTGTGATAGTAAGAAAATAGTCGTTTCCCCGAGTGGTCTTTACATCAAAGAAGTATGTCCTTCTTTTACCCGCTTTCAATCGTTTAGAAAAGATGCTATCATTGTTTCTTTCCTGTTGATTGTTGTTTTCGTACGCCACAGTTGATAGATTTAAGTGTTAACGAATCAAATCCTGTTACAATAAGAGACAAATATACTATTGTTTTACAAATATCAAAATATTTTTAAATGATTTTGAAAAATCATAAAATCTCTTGCATAACTGTTGAAAACAAGCTCTGATAAGCATCTGAAAATTAGGAATTTACTTCTTCTTCTTCGTTTCGTTGCTGCCTTGCGTAAAGTTCAGAATAGTATCCATTCAATGATAATAATTCTTCATGCGTTCCTGATTCAACAATACGACCTTCTTCTAATACGATGATTTTATCGAATTCGAATAGTGCAAAAATCCGGTGTGTAATAATGATAGCGGTCTTATCCTTGAGATAGGCGTATAGGTTACCAATGATTTCTTTTTCGGTTCTTGCATCAACGGCCGACAAGCAATCATCAAAAATCATGATATTAGGATTTTTAATGAGTCCTCTGGCAATTGAAATTCTTTGTTTCTGGCCTCCACTGAGTGTTACACCTCTCTCTCCTATTTCGGTTTCGAATCCCTGGTTGAAAGAAAGGATATCCTTTTCAACAGAAGCCTGACGGGCTGCCAGTTGTACCTTCTCTATATTCGCCGTAGGGTCTCCGAACCTGATATTGTTTGCAATAGTGTCTGAGAACAGAAATACATCCTGAGGAACATAGCTGATTTGTTCTCTGAGTCCATCCAGTGCTAACTCTCTGATATTCTTATCACTCATTTTCACTGCACCTTCCTGAGGATCGTACATGCGTATCAGTAATTGAGCCAGGGTACTTTTGCCTGAACCTGTTCTGCCAATCACGGCTACTTTTTCGCCTTTTTTGATATGCAGATTGAAGTTTTTGATAGCAGTGATACCGGTATGCGGGTATGTAAAACTCACATTTTCCAGTTTAATATCACCTGTCAACTGCGATGATTTCGCACCCGGAGTATTTACAATTTCCGGCTTGATTTGTAAAAATTCGTTTATCCGTTGCTGTGAGGCAGCAGCACGTTGTACCATTGTTGCAACCATTCCAACTGATGCGAATGGAAACATCAGCATATTCACATAAATAACGAACTCGGCCAGGTTACCTACCGTAATATTACCTTGAATCACCTGGATACCGCCGACAAAAATGGTTAGAATAACGCTAAGGCCTATCATCAGCGCCATGGCTGGTTGAAATAAGGCATCGGTTTTAGCAAGACTGATAGAGCTTTCCTTGTAAGCCTCACTGGCCTCATCAAAATGTTTGGTACTTGCGTCTTCCTGAATATATGATTTTATTACACGAATACCGGAATATGATTCCTGGGCAATGCTGGTAATATTAGATAATTGAGACTGAATTCTCTCGCTTTTACGATGTATTACTCTGTTAACAAAGTAAATAGTAAGCGCCAGCAAAGGCAGTGGTGATATAGTATACAAGGTTAGCAGAGGATTTACCTTCAGCATCAGGTAAACGATAATTACCATCAGGAATAAAGTGCGGCTTGCATACATAATAGCAGGGCCCACATACATCCTTATACGTGATACATCTTCAGTAATTCTGCTCATCAGATCACCAGTTCTGTGCATCTTGAAGAAGTTCAGATCCAGCTGTTGATAATGCTGATAGATCTCATTCTTCAGGTCATATTCGATATGCCGGCTCATTACGATTAGTGTTTGCCGTTGCAGGAACAGGAAGAAACCACTGAGTAATGCGAATATCAGAATCGATATACCATAGAATGCCAGAACATGAGTAAAGTCTGAACGAAAAATGCCGACTAAGCCTGTATGAGCCAATATTCTGTATTCATCAATATTATGGGAAAGCAGATCAAAGATCTGTCTGACCATAATAGGTTGAAATACGCTAAATACAATGGAAATAGCAGTAAATAAGAGCCCTAGTATTAATCGCCATTTATAGGAAATGAAGTATTTATTAAGCGCGGCCAAATGTTTCACAAACGAATACGATTTGACGCAAAGATACGGTTTTGCGACATCATAACCTTTCGTGTAGTAATAACGTTACTGGGCTTCGAATGAATCCAGGATTTCGTCAAGAGCCGGTGTATATTCATCCAGTTCATTGGCCAGGGTAGTCATGGTTATTGCGTATGCAATATTATTTTTTACCAGGATGGTAATTTGGCCATTGAGCAGTGTACCGGTTTCTTTATGAATGTATTGACATCTCATCCATTTTGCCTTTACACCGGTAACGGTGCGGGTACCTTCTTCCAACAATTTAAAGTCGGCAAAAAAGCTTTCCATTTCCTGCCTGGTACTTTGCATGTATTTATCTACAGTAAAGCCTTCTTTGATTTGTTGAGTAACGATATTGACATTAGTCTGAAACTGACTGCCAGGAGAGGCTGGTGCCAGCATAAATGTATATTCGATACGACTGATAACCGTATCGGTTTTAGTCCAACCGGCGGGTGTTTTAACCGTAAATTTTCCATTTCCGGCATTCATACCCGGAGCTTTACCAGCTCTTTCCAGTAGTTCAGAACTGCTTAATGCCTGAGGAGATTTATCGGCATTATGACAAGCAGTAAAACTTAACAAACAACAACTAATAGCTAAAACAAATTGAACTTTCATCGCGCGCACAAGGGATAAATCAGCCTCTACTGAGTAGAGGCTGATTAAGTATTATAAACTTTTCAATGCAGCAATAATTCTTGCTTCTGCTTCCGCAGGTGCCACATCTTCTTTCACGAATTTCTGACCAGTGATATTTTCGAACAGTTCGATATAACGTTCGCTCACGCTGTTTACAAATTCGTCTGTCATTTCCGGTATTTGCTGACCATCTTTACCCTGGAAGCCATTTTCCATCAGCCATTCTCTTACGAATTCCTTACTTAACTGACGTTGAGGTTTTCCTTCTTTCTGGTTTTCTTCGTAACCTTCTGCATAGAAGTAACGGGAAGAATCAGGAGTATGGATTTCGTCGATAACGTAGATGGTATCACCGATTTTACCGAATTCGTATTTGGTATCAACCAGGATCAGTCCACGTTCTGCAGCCATTTCCTTACCTCTTTGGAAGAGAGCAAGCGTATATTTTTCCAGCTGTTCGTAGTCTTCTTTACTAACCAGACCTTGCGCGATGATTTCTTCACGGGAAATATCTTCGTCGTGACCTTCATGAGCTTTGGTGGTTGGAGTAATGATCGGAGTTGGGAAGAAATCATTTTCTTTCAGTCCATCTGGCATTGTAACACCACATAAAACGCGTTGACCGGTTTTATAGGTTCTCCAGGCGTGGCCAGTGAGGTTTCCACGAACTACCATTTCAACAGGGAAGGTTTCACACTTCAAGCCAATAGTTACATTTGGCAACGGAGAAGTTTTTACCCAGTTAGGAACGATATCTTTGGTAGCTTCCAGCATAATAGCTGCCACTTGGTTCAACACCTGACCTTTGTAAGGAATCGGGCGAGGCAACACCACATCAAAAGCTGAGATACGGTCACTTACAACCATCACCATCAGTCTGTCTTCAATAGTGTAAACGTCTCTTACTTTTCCTTTATAAAAGGCAGTCTGACCTGGTAATTTGAAATTTGACTCTAACATGAATAAAAATTATTAGTAATTAAAGATGAATCATTCATTTTGAGGATGCAAAAGTAATCACGTTTCACCTCATTTTAATAAATGAACAAATGAATTTTTTTGAATTATGATTTTTATACCCCTGAGAGTTGTCTGCTGTTATTTGCATACGGCCTTAAAAGGCTGATTATAGTTTCATTTTCAGCATACTCGGTCAGGTAAGACTTCAGTACCTCATCCTGTGTAGTATCTACAGTTACCGGAATATAGCCCATACCGTAGAACCGGCCTTTTTCCATCAGAATACAGCTTTTTTCACCAACATTTCTTCCTTTATCTATGATCGTTACAGAAGGTTGCTGTTCCTGTAAAAAGGTGATTGCAGCTTTTACCCTATCATTATAAAGTTCCGGGAGTTCCTTTTGTTCACAGGCGCCCTTACAAATTTCGGCAGTAATGCCCGAACAGGTACCATTGCCCTTCTGTAAGAAGCACAGCTTGGGGCAAAGCTCAAATTGCCGGATCATAGACCTAAGTAACTGCTGCCCCTGTATCAATAGCTGAAAACTATGAACAGGACTGGAATACTTCCGTTTCTTCTCAATAGCCAAACGTAAATACCCGGATTGGTCTTCAAACAGATAAAAGCCGTATTTATACTCGATCCGCTTCTGGGAGTAGTTAAAAGCCGGCCATAACCGCTTAATCTCAATCGACTCCAAAATAGCAGCCATTAGTTCAGTGGCCGTTTCCTGATAGGAAATCCGGTGAATTGTACGCAGGAAGTTCTGGCGTTGGCGGCTGGTACTATTTCCTGTAAAATGGCTATTGACCCGGTGGCTTAAATTCTTAGCTTTCCCAACATATACCACTTTATCTTTCTGGTCATGGAAATAGTAAACCCCAGAACCGGAAGGTAGCAGCTTAACCTGTTCCGGAGGAAGGTTCGGAGGAAGAAATTGCTCTTTAGACCCACCTTTCAGGGCAGTAGCTATCACTTTAGCTGTATCGTTGGCCAATAGGAGTCCAAACAGCTGAGCCGTGGCTTCCGCATCACCACCTGCCCGGTGGCGATCCCGGATGGGGATTCCTAGATGCCTGCAAAGATTACCCAGGCTATACGAAGGCAGGCCCGGGAAGATTTTACGCCCAAGCCTCACAGTACATAGTTTCTTTGATCGTAACTCAAACCCGGCACTGGCCAGCTGGTGCTTCACAAAGGAGTAATCGAAGTTGACATTATGGGCAACAAAGATTCTGTCTTTAAGCAAATCATTTATTAAAGGAGCTACAGCTTCAAAAGGAGGAGCATCTGCCACCATTTCATTACTGATGCCAGTAAGGGTAGTGATATAATATGGAATTGGAATACCCGGATTTACCAGGGTTTGATAATGTTGGGTAACTGATTTTCCATCATATAAATAAATGGCAATCTCGGTAATGCCATTTGCGCTGGCGTGACCGCCGGTGGTTTCAATATCTACAACTGCATACATGCATCACAAAGATAGGGATTGTTGATTTTTATTCAAGCGCCTGATTCCCCAAATTGCTAACAATGCATATAATCCACATAACATAATCAGATGTATAATAGCCTCCACATTGTCTGACAAGGTTCCCCCCATTTGTACGATTGAGATATACACTTTCATAAATGGAGTGGTTGGGATCAGAGATGAAAGCCCTTGCATAAATACCGGCAAGGCTTCATACGGCCAGGCATAACCAGCAATAAGGAATACCGGATAGGTGGAAAAAACCATTATCTGGGCCGCCATCAGCTGATTAGGGATAATGGTTCCCAACCAAACACCCAGAGGAATTAGGGTCAGGAAGAAAAGAAAGAAAACAAAAGCCACATCCCCCACATGCCCCCTAAAAGGAATTTCGAGGATGGAATAGTTAACATTCAAAAAAAATAGAGTATAGCAACCATAGAGCAACAGGTAAAACAAGCCTTTCCCCCATAAAGCAGCAGAGAAACTCCCCCCTGCCAACTGAATTACCGATGGAATAAGCCCTCTTTCCTTGTCCAGGGCCACACTTTCTGCCAGCCCAATCAATAAAGTCTGCTGTAATATTAAGGCCAGCAAGCCTGGTAGAAGAAAAGCCCCGTAGCTTGATCTGCTGTTAAAGACCGGGCGATAATCCAGGTTTACAGGTTGGGTTTCCTGCATGGCCATTTGGGTATTATAACCCTGCATTTCATTATATTTTAGCCGAACTCCCGCTCCTACTGTTAAGGCAAGCGTTGTAACGGCTCCTGCCAGCTCACTGGAAGGTAAAAACCTGGCAGCATTTACTGCCAATACTATATCTGCCTGTTGTAGCCCCAGCACCTTTTTCTCGAGCCCCGAAGGGATATAAAGAAACCCCTGGCAATCGCCATAATACATTTTCTCTTTTGCATCCTGAAGTGAGGTTGCTCCCACTACCGATGCAATCTGCATCTTGTTTAACTCCGAAACGAATGTTCTGGAAAGCTCACTTTTATCGTCGTCGGCCACCGCCAGCAAGACTTTCTCTTCAACCTTAAATTTATAAATACTACCATAGAAGAATGCATAAAATACAGGGGCCAGCAGCAGCGTAAGCAGGAGACTATGATCTGTACCTACCAGTTTGATTTCTCTCAGAAAAACCTTAATAATATTTCTAAAAGTATTAAACATGCTGCAATGACAGTTTATTGAGTTTATGTTGCAAAACGAATAGCCCTATGGGAAAGGCAATGATGGTATACAACAGCAATACCCCCATTTCATGATGTAAATATTTTAAAGGGAGTTCCATAAAAAAAACCTTGAAGAAGCCATCTACAAAAGGAGCAAAAGGCATAATCCATGCATAAAACTGATCGTACCACGGCATCCCCCATCTTGGAAACGTAAATCCACTGAAAACAAAAGCCGGTGAAGTATAGAAAACACCCAGATCACAGGCCACCATCACATCACTAACAAGTATTGAAATCATCATCCCAATACTTATACAGGCTATTATCAATAAATTAAAAAGAATAAACAGTGAAACAGAGCCTCCAATCTGTCCCTGCGCGAAAAAGGGATAAACGATACAAGTAGCCAGCAGATAGTGTAACCAGCTGGCTCCAAGATAGGCCAGCCCCTTACCTATCATGATATTCGATGCCGCTCCTTTGGCCATTACCTTCAACTCCCCTATCGTTCCATCCTTTTCCTCTTCATTAATTACAATAACGGTTACCATTAAAATAATCATTTGTAATCCCATGGCTATAAGTCCGGGTACCAGATACTTCATGTAATTATATTGCGCATTATATAAGAAGTAGGTAGTTAACCTGATGGGCTGTACTAAGGCCATCGCCTTATCCTCTGCCATACCGGTTTTCACAAATTTTTGTAATATAACTCCCGACCCGGCGGTGATAAGCACTTTTGCAGCATCCTTATAGATTAGTTTGCCTGTTACCACCATGGAAGTATTTGTATAAAGAGTAATATATACTGTTCGCCTGCTCTTTATATCATCATCCATTCTCTTAGGAAAGTGTATCCCGGCCTGGATTTCGCCTCTTTCCATCAGTTGTTTTAATTCTACAGCACTATGCACCTGTCTCGTAATATGGATGCTTTCAGTTTCTTCAAGCATAAAAGTAAATTGCCTGGATAATGGGGAATTAGACTCATCCCAAATGGCTACAGGCAAGTCTCTTGCAAATTCTTTCTCATAAATAAATCCATACAGGAAACAGATCACGGGGGGCACTATAAGTAATACAACATAAAGCTGTGGACGCGATAAAATGCGCTTCCATTCCCTGATCGTTATATTGAAAACTGTTTTTATCATGGTAGATTCATAGAGGCGGTCATACCAGGGCGTAATCCTTTGATGGATGCCTGATTAACAGGACGTAATTCTACAG
The DNA here is from genome assembly GCF_003419895.1 of Chitinophaga silvatica. Classification (GTDB taxonomy): domain Bacteria; phylum Bacteroidota; class Bacteroidia; order Chitinophagales; family Chitinophagaceae; genus Chitinophaga; species Chitinophaga silvatica. The sequence goes on from NZ_QPMM01000018.1 coordinate 49,036, forward strand.
TGAAAGTTCTTAGTTCAAATTTCCCCTGTTCTTTTACAGGTACCCAGTTTGCAAATGTCAGAGAAGGTGAAACCTTATGTACATCTGCTTCAAATTTTTCGGGTTCACAACCTGGAATAGTAACAGTATACTTCTTTCCTAATGGAAAATCCTGCATATCATCCTGTCTTATATTGAAAGTTATATGGTAGGTTGATGGTTTTTGGATCGTTAAAAGTGGATATCCGATTGCCACAATTTCGCCCTGGGAAATCACCATAGAGGAGATTATTCCGTCGTCGGGGGCATGGATATACGTATTATCCGAAAGAGCTTTTGTGAGTTCATATGCTTGTTCGGCTTGTCGAACTATTGCAGAAGCAGTGGTAATTAATTCAGGTCTGGAACCTTGCTGTAACATATCCATGTTTAGTTTTGCCGTTTCCATCTCTTTTTTTGCAGCCTGTAGTTTGAAGTATACCAGATCTTTCTCCTGGCCTGAAATCACTTCATCATTAAAGAGGTTTTGCATTCTTTTATAGGTTTTCTGCATCAGGTCATATTGCTGCTGAGTGATGTTGTATAAATTATCGGCTGCTTTAATAGCCTCCGGCCTGGCACCTTTTTCCAAAAGGCTTAGCTGGCCTTTAGCCGCATCAATAGCAGCCAATGCCTGGTTACGGATAGCATTTATTTCAGTAGATCTTAAAACGCCCAGAAGCTGGCCTTTTCTTACAGTATCACCTTGTTTAACGAGCAGGCTATCAAGTCTGCCCGGGAATTCGGCGGCAACATCTACATAATCAGCATCTACCATTCCAATAACCGACTTATCGGTTGCCGGTGGTTTTTTAATGAAAAAGAAGAGGGCAATAACCAGTATTATTACAGGAATCAGCAAAGCCCAATAATTTTTAAATACATCTTTCATGAAAAAGCTGTTTATCTATCAATGTATGTAGCGAATTGTTCTGGTGTACCGATAACGTTGTAATATTCTGCCATAGCCAGATAATAGCCCATTACAGCCGTGTAGTATATTTTCTCCATTTCTTCCTGTAGCAGTAAAGCATCGTTTACATCCTTGACAGAAGACAGTTGATTTTGCATTCTGTCTGTTACAAGTACAGTAGTAATGCGGGCCTGTTGCCTGGCACTGTCGAGTGATGCAACATCATTCTGCAATGCCTTCATTTTATTGAGTGATACCTTAAGCTTAAGTTCAAGAGTTGTTTTGGTGTTTTCAGCAGCCATCCGGGCTTCTTCTACCAGCATTTTAGTGGCTTTAGTACGCTTGTATTTCTGAAAACCGTCGAAGATGTTCCATTGCATTTCTACACCTACCAACCAGGGAGGAATTGTAATTGGTAAATCTTTCTGATAAAGATTAAGGCTACCAATTGCAAAGATATTGGGGAGGGCTAAGGAGCGGGAAGCCTTTACAGCAACGTTTGCAAGATCTGTTTTATTGGTAACCAATCTATAGGTTGGGTTATGCTGTAATACATCCGGCTGCTCTGTAGGGGGAGCCGTAGTTACTTCATAACCTAAAGTATCAGTTATTATAAGCGGGGCGTCGATAGGCCGACCCAATAGCTGATTGAGTTCGAGCATTGCATTCTCCTTTTCCAGTTCCAGGTTATTATACCGGTTAGTTGCCTGAACGTAGGATACACGTGCCCAGTTGAGGAGATATGGAGGAAGGATTTGATTATCTTTTAAAGAAGTAGCATAGTTTCTGTTTTTCAAAAATGCATCAACTATCACTGCTTCATGGGCCAAAATGGTGTTCAGATACATGATCCGCAGATACTGAGCACTGATAGCGAAATACAATCCTTTCTCAACTACCTCCTGATTAATTTCTCCTGCTGCCACCTGGGTTCTTGCCAATTGTTGAGCTGTATTAATTTTTCCACCCAGATAGATTGGTTGCCGTAGCGCTAAAGCTGCAGTAAAGTAGGATTGTTTGGAGAGTTCGGGATTATAATCAGGATATAACGCATTAATAATTCCTTTCGATGCATTATAGATAGCATCCTGTACATTCTGAGGAAGAGGCTGACCTGTAATTTCCTGGAACACGGTATTGGCAGTATTTACGCTTTGAGCAGAAGAGCCATTTACTACCCCATCTTTCACCTGTTGCAGATTTATTTTAAGGGGTTTGCTAAGATAATTGTAGCCAGCCAGCAAATCGAGATTAGGGTAATATGCCCGGTTTTCAGCCTGGAGGGAAAACTCTCTGGCTTGTAGGGATTTTTGAGCCTGTTGAACTACCGAATTGTTTTGTTTGGCCAGTTGATAACAATCTTTTAAAGTAAGGCTTTTACCTGTTTCCTGAGCTTGGGTTGATATGGCCAATTGAAAGGATAAAATAAATAAGAAATATCTCATACCGGTTCATTTCATCTGAAAGGCTTATGGCTTCAACACACCCAAACAATTTTTCATGAATAATGTTTGAAGTATTTAAAAAAACTCTCACATTATATGATAATAAATCTCTTACCGTTAAAATCGTTATATTTAGAAACCGCCAAAAATTGTACACCATTAACTGTAAATCATCCATTTTTACCCAACTGAGCGCGCACGATATTTGTGGTATGAAAAGAAATGAACAATCAGTACTAAATCTTGTTAGAATATAGTCCTGAAGCGACTTTCGAGGAATTTTAACACAATTAATCACTTATAAAATCTCAATTATTTATGGCTAAGCAACAATGGGTACTGGACCCTAGTCACAGTGAGCTTGGATTTAAAATCCGTCACCTTATGATTACCAATGTGAGTGGTAAATTCAACGACTTTACTGTGGAAGCAGAAACAGAAGAAGAAGATTTCATGACTGCCAAAGTTAAAGCTTCCATAGATGTGGATTCTATCAGCACAGGTAGTGCGGATAGGGATAAACATCTAAGGTCTCCGGATTTCTTTGATGTAAATGCTCATCGCAATATCACCTTTGTTGCAACGAAATATGAGAACATTGACAACGATGGATCTTATGAACTATATGGGGATCTTACCATCCGGGGTATAACCAAAAACATCAAGCTGCATATTGAGTTTGGGGGTGTAGTAAAAGATCCATGGGGTAATACAAAAGCCGGGTTTACTGTTAATGGTAAAATCAGCAGAAAAGAATTCGGTCTAACCTGGAATGCTGCCACTGAATCCGGAGGAGTAATGGTAGGTGATGATGTGAAGATCAACGGTGAAGTGCAACTGATTAAAAAGTAATAGATGCACGAATGGCGGGCACTTTCGTCATTCGTGCAACCTAAAAAGTTCGATATGGATAAGATAACAGGGCTGCATCATATAACAGCAATATCAGGCAATGCGAAAAAGAATTTTGATTTTTATACCAGAGTGCTGGGCTTGAGGTTTGTTAAAAAGACAGTGAATTTTGATGATCCTCTTACCTATCATTTTTATTATGGAGATGAAAAAGGAACTCCGGGTACTATTCTTACATTTTTTCCTTGGGAAGATATCATGACAGGCCGCCGGGGTACACATATGGTAACCGAAATAGGTTATGCTATACCTGAAGGCAGTATTGATTTCTGGATTAAACGATTTGAAAAGGAGAATGTACTTTATAACAAACCTGCCTCCAAATTTGGAGAGGTGTATCTTACTTTTTTAGATCCGGATGGATTAAAAGTGGAACTTACTGTTCCTGAGTACCCTGATTCCCGCGTTCCCTGGGTTACAAATGAAGTAAGCGAGGAACATGCGACCAGGGGTTTCCATCATGTAACCCTTACACTTGAAGATATTCAGCCGACAGCCGATATATTGGTTTCGGTATTCGATTATAAACTGGTAAAGAACCATGTAAATCGATACAGATTTGCCAGTCCGGCGGGCGATACAGCCAATTTCATTGATTTGGTTGAAGCGAAGGGAGAAGCACGCGGGCATGTTGCCGGAGGTAGTGTACATCATATTGCTTTCAGAATGAAGGACGATGAAATGCAAAAACATTATCGTCAGCTGCTGGAAGACCGTGGCCTGGAAGCAACACCACAAATGGATCGTAAATATTTCAGGTCTGTTTACTTCAGAGAGCCCGGAGGTGTGCTTTTTGAATTGGCAACAGATACTCCGGGTTTTACGGTAGATGAACCGGTGAATGAATTGGGTACGCATCTGATGTTACCTGCACAGTATGAACCAATGAGGAAAGAGATTGAAGCGAAACTGGTAAAATTAGGTTAATATGGATTTTAAACCAATGAAATATATTTATCAGCCCATTGGCAACAATAACGACTATACGTTGCTATTGCTGCATGGAACAGGAGGTGACGAACGTGATATGTTGCCATTGGCTGGTGAATTAGGGAATAAATACAATATTCTGAGTTTGAGGGGAAATGTAAGTGAGCATGGAATGCCTCGTTTTTTCCGTCGCTTAGCTATGGGAGTTTTTGATGAAGAAGATGTTCATTTCAGAACACATGAAATGGTTCATTTTTTAAAAGAACTTTCAACCAAAGAAGAATTTGACATAAACAAACTAATTGCAGTTGGCTATTCCAACGGAGCCAATATTGCAGGAGCCGCTTTAATCCTATACCCTGAACTACTTGCAGGCGCCATTTTATTCAGACCTATGCAGCCGTTAACAGGGCTTGAAGATAGCTTTGAAACTGAGCGTCAGCAACCTGTATTTATGAGCTCAGGAACACAGGATGGTACTGTAAATCCGGCTGCTACAGCCGCGTATGCTACATTACTTAGTGCCAATGGTTTTAAAGTAAGCAACTACAATATTCCTACCGGGCATAATCTGGTGCAACAGGATATTACCTTAGCCGCACAATGGCTAAAAGACAATTTTTAGTAAAACAAATATGGATCAGGAAATTAAAGTAACACTCGGTGGACAGCACTATCAGGCTTCCATCGAAACAAGAGGCCATAGATGGCTGGCAGACGAACCTATTGAAGTTGGTGGTGGAGATACCGGCCCTGCCCCAGGTGAATTGTTGTTAAGCAGCCTCGGTACCTGTACGGCTATTACCGTTAAAATGTATGCCGACCGTAAGAAGTGGCCACTGGAAAGCATAGAAGTGGAAGTTAGATTTAACAGTGCGGCCAAACCCGACCCGCTTACAACTGTCATTGATCTGGATATTCATTTTAATGGTAACTTAGATGAGGAGCAAACAGCCAGATTATTGCAGATTGCAAAGTCCTGCCCGGTGCATAAACTACTAAGCAACCCCATTATTATGAATAATAAATCTGTTTAAAAATGGAAAAAGACATCACTAAGCATTATAGTAACGGTGAAGTTACCATTGTATGGAAGCCAAATGTTTGTGTACATTCTGAAGTATGCTTTCACGGGCTGCCAACAGTGTTTGATCCGCATAAAAAACCCTGGATCAATGCTGAAGGAGCCGGTACCCAAAACATTGTTGACCAAGTAAAAAGATGTCCATCCGGCGCTTTAACCTATTTCATGAATAAAGAGGTTACAGCAGCTCATGGCACTGAACCGGAAATTACTGCCGAAAGTATAGTTGAACCCTTACCCAACGGACCGTTGCTGGTATATGGCAACATCGTTGTGCGAGATGCAAACGGAAAAGAAACCCATAAAAATAAGGTAACGGCATTTTGTCGCTGTGGAGAATCCTCCAATAAACCCTACTGTGACGGAACCCATACAAAAATCAATTTCTCTGATAAATCCTAACTAATAATGGAAACATTAACGATTCTAAATAACACCGAGCAACATCGCTTTGAAACTGAAGTAGACGGACAAAAAGCATTCATTGTTTATTCCCTGTTTCCGGGTGGTATTGCGTACATTCATACAGAAGTACCAACAGCATTGGAAGGAAGAGGAATAGCCGGTCAACTGGCTAAATATGTGTTGGAATATGCAAGAGAAAATCATTTAAAGGTGAAGCCCTTATGCCCCTACGTTCATGCCTATATGAAAAGGCATCCTGAATATAACGACTTGCTTTAATTTTTTACGGATAACGAAACAATCGTTGTCCGTTTTTTTTATAAATCAACCTCTATGCAACATTTATTAAATATTATTCAACGCCCCTGGCATTGGTCGATATCCGGCTTTTTGATAGGGCTAACTGTTCCGCTACTATTACTTCTCGGTAATAAAGCTTTTGGAATTTCTTCTTCTCTGAGGCATATATGTGCTGCCTGTTTGCCTGCTAATATTTCCTTCTTTAAATACGACTGGAAGAAAGAAGCATGGAATTTATTCTTTGTTGCCGGAATAATAATCGGTGGCTTCATTGCAGCAAATTATCTTCAGGATGGCAGTGATATTACAGTTGCTGCACCTACTAAGGAAAGGCTTGCTAATTATGGGATTCGGGATTATAGTCTCCTATTACCTCATGAGATATTTGAATGGTCTAATATCTTTACCTGGAAAGGACGATTCTTCTTTATGATAGGCGGATTTCTTGTAGGGTTTGGTACAAGATACGCTGGTGGTTGTACTTCAGGGCATTCTATTATGGGTTTATCTAACCTGCAATGGCCATCACTTGTGGCTACCTGTTGTTTTATGGCCGGAGGGTTCTTATCTGCCAACATTATTATTCCTTATGTATTTAAATTATTCAGCTAATGAAATATCTCAAATATTTACTTGCCGGAACCTTTTTTGGAATTGTGCTGGTTAAAGCACAAGTGATCAGTTGGTTCAGAATTCAGGAAATGTTTCAACTCACCTCCTTTCATATGTATGGAGTTATAGGCACAGCTGTGATTACCGGAATTATCTCCCTACAAATAATAAAGCGTTTTAAGATCAAATCATTTAACGGAGAGCCTATTAAAGTTGCTCCCAAAAGCTTTGATAAAGGTCAGATCTTTGGCGGGCTTATTTTCGGTATTGGATGGGCTATTACAGGAGCATGTCCGGGGCCTTTGTTTGCACAGATTGGGAGTGGATTTACAGTGGTGATAGTTACGCTATTCTTTGCGATTTTAGGCACCTGGGTATACGGATTATTTAGTGATAAGCTTCCTCATTAAAAAACCGATAATACAGCATTTCTTCAGCTTAGTGAATAAAGCAGGGCTGACCATTAAATGATCAGCCCTTTAATTGTATTCTCTGCATTCACTAGTTAATCACTTCATTTTTTTCAGTGCTTCTTTCACTGCCTTGGCAGAATCGAGATGCATTTTTAGTGTTGGTAATGTATTTCCAGCCCAGGCTTTCAAATCTACATCAGTTAAATCTTCTGATGCTTTTTCAAATGCCTTCACATCTTTTTCATGGTCATCAACCATCATATCTATATATGATTTATCGAAGTCTTTGCCTGATTTCTTACCTAATTCCTCCATATGCTTTTTAGTTTCTTCAGATAAATCGGCTGGCAATGTAATATTTTTTTTGCTCGCTATAGATTTTATTTCGTCTTCAAGTCTTGAATGATCGTTTACCATCATAGCCCCAAAAGCCTTAACACGCTCATTTGTAGCCTTTTCCTGGGCTAATTTACCGAAAGCAACTTCCATCATACTTCCGGTAGCTGCTTCAACAGCAAATTGTGAGGAATGCTCATCAACTGGCTTAACTACTTCGTTAATATTTTGAGCGCTGTCTGCAGGTGTTTCTGACTGTTTGTTACCACCATTGCCACATGATTGAAGGAACCATATCGACAAACAAGCAACAGACAGAATAATTAGCTTTCTCATTGTATTGAATTTTTGGGTTTTAAAATAAAGAATGATTGCGTTGCACCATTCTTTACAAAAAGGATACCCAGGGATAGCCTAATTAACAAAACACAATACCATAGGGGAAATAGACGGATATACGAAGAAAGGGGATTACCAAAAGGGTTGTAGATAATTTTTCCCAGAAAGGAGATTGAGGAGATCGTTAGCAATCTCCTCAATAGTAATTTTATTTTTGTGAATATTGATAGATCAGTGCGATGATTACAATAATTGCAATAACCAAAGAAGCAATCTTTATCCAACTATAAGGTCTGTCGCCCGTTACTTCACCAGTACAAGCATTAACAACGAAATGATAGAGCTTATCGTTATACTTGTATGCGCTAATCCACACGGGTAAAAGCAGATACTTTACACCCAGTTTGTTGTAGGTAACCTGATAACGGTCTATTCGCTGTTCATCTCCCCCAATATCGCTATAGATTTCCTGGCATATTACAGGGTCCATTCGTTTTTTGGCGGTTACCAATGCCTGTTCAACATCTGTTTGATAAACTTCCGCTCTGAAACCGCTCAGATATCTGCCATCGTATTTCTTCAATTGATCCAGTAGCCAGGGTTCCAGGATCTGAGCCATTTTTAAGGGCAAAGAAGGACTGGCAGAGACCAATACATCTCTAAAATCATAGGCTACTCTACCAGAAGCCGGATACCAGGCTGTATGTCTTACTTGTCGTGTACGCGTTTCCGTTCTACCATTAACTTGTTCCGTATAAGTTTCAGTTGTATAGTAGTACTCGCCCCGTTGACCAACATAAGAGGTGTCTGTATCAGTATCGTAGCTCCAGTGCGGAATGTATACCCCTTTAAGTTGCTGGGATGCTCCGCTCCTTACCTTTTTCACCAGATCAGAAGGAGCAAACCATAATTTGCTCATCCAGTTTCTGAAATATTGTAAGGCTTCAGAATCCTTCACCACAAATGGCAGTACATAATGCGGTTGCAGAATGCTGGTAGTTTGAGAGGTATCTACGACCAGCGGAGAGGCACAGAACGGACAGGAATCGGCTGTTACATTCGGCAACATGGTTGTAGAAGCTCCGCAACCCGTGCATTTTACAACAACAGCATCCTGGGTAGCGCCGGTGTGATTATGCAGATCGGAAATGAATGACTCATAATCGACAGGTGCAATCAGCAGCGGATCGGTAGTATCTTCAATCTGATTAACAGTTCCACAATACTCGCATTGCAGGCTGTTGGTACCTGGAGCATAATGCAGAATAGCGCCACAATTCTGGCACTTCAGGGTATTGACCGTCTCACTTGTTTTTTCCTCAAAAGACATAGGAATATATTGCCAGAGAAAGAAATTCACGCATTAAGCATTGATGCCATTGTGCGTGAACTTCATTCTTCAATTCTATAATTAATTACGGTAAAGGTGGAGGAATAGTTGCCAGAACAGGGGCCAGATCAGGCACTGTAGAAGCAGCCGCCCACGCAGCCATACCATTTTTCCAAACCAGTGTTTGTCCGTTAAGGTTTCCGGCAGCAGCTAATTGGCGAAGTTGCTCCACCTCGAAAGGTCCGTTTTGCTTACCATCAATAGCCACGTAATACGGTCCTACTGTTGGCAATGGCGGAGGAGCTCCGGCCCCACCAGCATTGGCAGCAGCCTGATTATTATTATTCTGGAAGATATTTCCAACCTGTCCCATCATTGCAGCACCCATACCGGCACCCAGACCAGCGGCTGCCAGTCCGCCGCCTGAAGGATTTTCGGCTGCTTTTTCCATTGCACTGGCAGCCTGGAATTGTGCATAGGCACCCAGGTTACCAACAATTCCGATGCTGCTACGTTTATCGAGTGCTGCTTCCACTTCAGGTGGTAAGGAGATATTTTCGATAAGGAACTTGGTAAGTTCAAGTCCGAGTTCATTAAACTCGCTACCTATTTTACCAGTAATCTGCGTAGATACTTCCTCGTAGTTTGCGGCAAGGTCTAATACCGGAATTTTAGCTTCAGCGATAGCCTCCATACCACGGGAAACGGCGAGGTTACGGAGTTGTTCATTGATACCTTCAACAGTAAATTCAGGATTTGTAGCTGCCACTTCTTTCAGGAATTGAGCACCATCTTTTACCCGGAAGCTGTAGCTACCGAAAGCCCTGAGCCTGAGCGGCCCAAACTCGGCATCTCTAAGCATCACCGGATTTTTAGTACCCCATTTCTGGTTAGTGAACTGGCGCATGCTGATAAAGAAGATATCAGCTTTAAATGGACTGTTGAATCCATATTTCCATCCCTGCAATGTGCTAAGGATAGGCATATTCTGAGTAGTCAGCGAATACATTCCTGGTTGAAAGACATCCGCAATCTTACCTTCATTCATAAATACAGCTATCTGAGATTCGCGAACCGTCAGTTTAGCATTCATCTTTATTTCATTCTGGTAGCGGGGAAACTTCCACACAATCAAGTCAGATGAGGGGTCTGTCCACTCAATAATATCAATAAATTCATTTCTGAGTTTATCAAATAGTCCCATAGTTTCAGATTTTATCGTCGCTCAAATTTAGAGAATTATTTTTTCGAAAAAATGATAATAAAAAGTTAATTAATAACCGATGGAAACCAACCATTTTTCTAGTAGCAATGGCCAGGTTGCCCCGGCAGCATTATTTGTTCTCAGGCCATAGCCATGCCCTCCTTTGGGATACAGATGCTGTTCCACGTTTACCTTCGCATTACGAAGGGCTGCAGCCATTACCAAAGCACTATTGGCATAAGGGTCATCGGCCGTTGCAAACAAAAAGGCAGGTGGCGTTTGTGCATCTACCAATAATTCGGGTGTCAATGAATTACCCGGCCCTTTATCCAGATAAGCCGGATAAATAAGCACTGAGAAATTTGGTTTGGCAGAAGCACTATCTGCTTTATCTACCGGCGTATATGTTGGCTCGTTATACCTGGTTGAAGCACGGGCAGTAAGACTGCCACCAGCAGAAAACCCCAGCATCCCGATCTTATCGGGATCGAGTTTCCATTCAGCAGCCCTGCTACGTACTATCCGCATAGCACGCTGGGCATCCTGGAGGGCGCCTGATTCTTTTTTAGGAACCCTGTACTGTAATACAAAAGCGGTATAGCCAAGTTTATTAAGCCATTCAGCCACTTCATAGCCTTCATGATTAATTGCCAAAATAGCATAACCACCACCCGGACAAATTACAACAGCTTTACCATTTCTGTTTTTTGAAGAAGCCGGGAATACTTCCAGAATGGGGTCGGTAACGTCGGTTAGTCTTACAATATTATTACTGGTATCCGGAGTTACTACCGCAGCGTGTTTGGCGGCGGATTCGTCTGGCACTGTATCAGGCCATAAATGGATGGTTGTTTTCTTTTGAGCATTGACTACTACATTCAAACCTAACATCATTAAAATGGTACATAATTGTTTCATAACTGGAATTTACAAGTATGAACAAATGTAATAAATGTCGGGGGCAGATAAAAGAACAGCCTCCCAAAAGGGAAGCCGTAGTTGCCAATCTAACCGACAGGAAATGCAGCTCCTGTCCGGTGTCCTTGCTTAATAGTTAAATATGATTGAGATTTCTCTTGTTAAAATGTGTCGACTGTTGCAATAATTGTTCTGACAACATCAGCTTTAGAAGAATTTGTTCCGGGATGCTGGCAACCGGTTAACTAAGTAAACCGGAGCATAGCAATAAAAAAACTAAACCGCCAGAAGTGCAATCATAAGATTGTTGTTTCATACATCAACTTTATGACAGCAAAACTAGCGGCTAGAGTGCATTTGTGCTTCAGTAGAAACACTGAATTAGAAAAATCAGGACTGTTATTATACAAAAGCGCTGAAGCCGGTAATACCTCTTCCAACTATCAGGGAATTAATTTCTTTAGTTCCTTCATAAGAGTAAATGGCTTCTGCGTCGGCAACGAATCGGGCAACATTATATTCCAGTAAAATACCATTCCCTCCCATTACTTCTCTGGCGCGGCTTACCACATCGCGGGTACGCAGTGTACAAAACACCTTAGCCAGTGAGGCATGTTCATCTGTCAACTGGCCAGCATCCTGGAGTTCAGATAAGCGATAGCAGAGTGTTTGCATTGCAGTAAGATTTGAGAGCATTTCAACAAGGTGGCCCTGAATTAACTGAAATGCAGCAATTGGTTTTCCAAATTGTTTACGCTGGCGAGTATAGGCCAGGGCATTTTCGTATGCACCCCGTGCGCATCCAACAGCTTCCCAGGCAACACCAGCCCTGGTCATACGCAAAACTTTGGCTGTATCTTTAAATGAATTGGCCAGTTGTAAGCGATCTTTTTCGGCAACCTGGCAATTATCGAGTGTAATTAATCCATTCTGAACAATCCGGAGTGCCATCTTATCCTCAATCTTAGCTACACTGAAGCCGGGAGTACCTTTTCTTACAAGAAAACCTTTCACCTGATTATCATCCAGATCCCTTGCCCAAATGATATTTACATCAGCAAAAGTAGCATTGCCTATCCACTTCTTTTGGCCATTAATAACCCAGGTATCCCCTTCCCGTTTAGCCGTGGTAGTGAGTCCGCCTGCTGTAGCAGATCCAACTTCAGGTTCGGTAAGACCGAAAGACCCGATAATGTTTAGCTGTTGCATGCCAGGTAGCCACTCCTGCTTTTGTTCTTCAGATCCCAGCAGATAAATTGATCCCATGGCCAAGCCGCTTTGAACACCAAAGAAAGTGGCAATAGAAGCATCTACCCTGGCCATTTCCATGGCAATAATTCCTTCCATCAAAAAGGACCTGTTAGGGCAGCCATATCCTTTATAGGTAACACCGCAGATATTTAGTTCTCTGAATTTGGGAATGATGTCAAAAGGGAAAGATGCTTTTAACCAATGTTCATTTACTATAGGTTTAATTTCTTTTTCCATGAAAGCGCGAACCTGGAGCTGCAAAGCCCTGTCTTCCTCATTAAGCTTACCGCCAAGGTCATAGAAGTCGCCATCGATGGGTGGAAGTTCCTTTTTCTTACCGGAGCCACCAGTCAACATTTTCATTAAGCCATTCAATTGTGTATCATCCATATGGCCCACAGCATGCATAACCTTGGCGAGGTCCACTTTTTCGGATAATCGGGAAAGTGCTGCCAGATCAATATTTTTTAATAAATGGTATGCCTGCTTAAGTTTAGAGAAAGTTCCTGCCATGACAATTAGTATTTCTTTTAAAAATACAGTGTTTCGGATAGCTTGCAAAGATAAAAGTTGGGGTTTGGTAGGTTTAAAATGAAAAGGGTGCCTCAAAAATTGAGACACCCACTGGTTTATTAAAAAACACAACTAAAAGAAAAATTGAAAGAAAGCAGCAAACAAAAAATAGTCTACTGCTTTAAAACTATCTATCATGGCTGATATTAGAGTTATAACGCAGGATTTTTGCAATCCCTCTATTTTTATTTTCATCAAGATAAGAATGTAAAACAGGTTATTTGAGAATTAAAAATCTACTCTTGATTTAAAATTTATAATTGTTTGATTACATTCGCAGCTACGTATTCATATATCAAAATATTCTGAAGGTTAAATGGTTACGACGCCTTCTTACGCGGCATATAAAGAATTGTTTCATTCGCAGTATAGTGACTTATGTAACTATGCCCATAGTTATTTAAAGGACGATGCTGTTGCAGAGGATGTAGTACAGGAAACATTCATCAAACTTTGGGAAAAGCATCCCGAACTGATAGAAATGCCCAATATCAAGGCATACCTCTACAGAGCCGTCAGGAATAACTCTATATCGGTACTCAGAAAGCAGTCGACTGAAGACAATGGAAATAAAGGCTATGAATGGTTGCAGGATAGTTCAGAAGACCCTGATGCAAATGAAATAGCAGCCAGCAAACCGCATTATGATAAATTAATTTACGAAGCAATTGCGCAATTACCACCACAATGCAGGGAAGTATTCACTTGTTGCCGGGTTCAGGGGATGACGCATCAACAAACTGCACAGAAATTAGGATTATCGCCTAAAACTGTTGAAAACTATATGGGAAGGGCCTTGAAACTGTTACGGAAGTATCTTTATAAATACGGTCTGCCAATTGGAATATTATTTTTATTAAAAATATTAGAGACACATTAGAGGGTTTTACGATAGAAAGACGTTATACAAGCAGAGCACAATATTATTATGGAGCAATTTGACACTTATTACTACGATCTGATGGCCAAAAAGCTATCTGGCCACTGTACTGCAGCAGAACTTTCTGAACTGGAGCAATGGCTGGCTGCTTCCCCTGACCACCAGGCAGAATATGATATTTTGTCGAAACTCTGGCAAGATAGTCTGCCTGTCGCGAAACCAAGAGCATATGATGCGGCCAATGCATGGAAAAAGGTAGAACTGGCAACTGCGCCTGCAGCTGTTATTAAACCTATTTTTAACTGGAAGAAACTTAGTGTGGCAGCGGCTGTGCTGGCTGTTATTGGTTCTGCATCCTGGTTTATCTTTAGCCATAATTCCATCAAAAAACATGAATTGGTGGCGAATGAAGGGAAAATAAAAAGCCTGGAACTTCCCGATAAATCCTTAGTGACCCTTCGCCAGGGCGCCAGAATAAAATATATAAACGGCTATCACAATCAAAACAGGTTAGTGGAACTCGAAGGAGAAGCATTCTTTGAGGTAGCAAATGATCCTGACCATCCTTTTCTTATAAGAACAGCCAATCAATCATTCGTAGAAGTACTGGGTACTTCTTTTACCGTACAAACAGATAAAGATAGTACTGCTGTTATTGTTGCTTCAGGAAAAGTACGACTTGGCGCAGAAAACGATACTGCTGCCGTTATACTCAGCTCCGGCCAAAGAGGTGTATGGGGAAATGGACAAATTTATTCCCGAAATAATACGAACCCCAACTTTATTGCCTGGAAAACAGGGGTTTTGCAATTTAATGACCAATCACTTCTTGAAATATTGCCACAATTAGCCGACTTTTACGCAAAAGATATCAGGGTTGATGCCAACTACAGGGAGACCGCTGCGAAGCAAAAAGCTACGATAACGTTCTCTAATCAGTCCTGTGACGACGTTTTGCATGAATTACAACTATTGCTTGGGTTCAACTATAAACAAACTGAAGACACCATCGTCATCAGTCAGTAGTATAAAAAAGGGCTATTTTCTAATTTTTTATTTGCTGTTCCTTTTTCCAGCAGCCAGCCTAACTGCTCAAACCAGTAAAGACAACCTACTTTACCTTAAATATATACCTCCCCTCAACCAGGGAACTATTCTCTTTTATATTCAGGATCTCCAAAAACAAACCGGGATATCTGTATCCTATAGTTCCAGTTTTCTTCACCTAAATAAAAAAGTACAGTTAACCGGTAAGGAAAATACCACAGGACAGGTACTTGCAGCAATTTTACAGGGAACAGGTATACAGGCAGCATCTTTAAACGGGAAGATTTTCCTGCTTCGGGAACAATCCCAGACACAATATTATACGATCAGTGGGTTTGTAAAAGAGAGCAATAGTAATGAATTGATCATTGGAGCCTCTGTATATGATCCTGTTACCAGAAAGGGAACTGAAACCAATGCATACGGGTTCTATACTTTACAGGTGCCAGATACCTGTACGGGCATTGTATTTTCTCATATCGCCTATCAGACACTTTACCAGCATCTCCCACCACCAGACGATGGGCAGCTGAATGTTTACCTTGCTCCGCATGGAATGCTGCAAACGGTTAACGTAAATGCTGATAGAGGAAACGTTTCATCTCAGGCTGGCTATCTGAATATGCCAGTAGGTTATGTTTCCAATTTCCCGGCTCTGCTTGGAGAGAAAGACGTATTAAAATCATTGCAGCTCTACCCTGGTACCAGTAGTTCATTGGAAAGCAGCAGTAACCTATTGATCAGAGGAGGAGGAAGTGATCAGAATTTATACCTCCTTGATGGAGTTCCTTTATATCATACCGGTCATTTATTCGGGTTATTTTCAATCTTTAATGGCGATGCAGTAAAAGATGTGTCATTGTATAAAGATGCCTTCCCTGCAAAATATGGAGGCAGGCTTTCCTCGGTAGTTGATATCCGTACCCGGGATGGTAATATGAAAGAATGGCATGGTAGTACCACTGTTAGCCCGGTATCGGCAAGTATACTATTGGAAGGACCCATAAAGAAAGACAAGAGTTCAGCATCCTTATCTATCCGCCGCTCACTGGTAGATTTACTATATGGCAGCACCCTGTTAAGCGACTATGGTAAATATTATCTGTATGATGTCAACTTTAAACTAAACCAGGTAATAGATGACAGGAACAGAATTTATGTGAGTTTCTATAAAGGCCAGGATAAGATGTTTGTGAGAAGTAACAACCCACTTATCCAGTTATTTGACGACTATAATTTCGATTGGAGTAATATCTCTGCAGCTGCAAAATGGACCAGAGTAATAAATCCAAAGATCTTCAGCAATACAACTGTTTCCTATAGTCGCTTTTACAATCTCTTTACTCAAAACTCCATCATTCCCCTATCATTTTATGATTCATTATTTGTAAGAGGAAAAGGAGTTTCAAGGATACGTGATATTGCTGCCAAGAATGAAACGGAATATGCTATCAGCAATAACCAGCATATCTCATTCGGATTAGGATATACCTACCACAACTTCGCCCCTACCGCATATCATACCAATATTTCGGCAGGTGATGCCTTACAGCGACAGGCCCCTATTTACTATATGTCGGATGTAACTGCCTATGTAGAAGATGAGCTCAGCTTACTGAACGATCGATTGGTAGTAAGACCCGGACTGCATTTTGGAGCATTGCTACAATATTCTTCAGTTTATGCCAGTGCCCAACCGAGGTTGATGGCCAGATGGCAGTTACCACATTCGCAATACATACAAATGTCCTTTGCGAAAATGACCCAGTTTCTGCATCAGTTAACTACTCCGGTAATTAATCTACCAACCGATTTATGGGTTCCCAGCACTGAAAATATAAAACCAGAGCATGCATATTCGTATAGTTTAGGTTATCAAAAACAGTGGAGTAATTTGTGGAGATTCAATATTAACCTCTATTACAAACAACTCAAGGATCTGGTAACTACCAATACGGTACTGAATATATTTGATAACTCCGATTTGTGGGAGAAGAAAGTAATTGCCGGAAACGGCTACAACTATGGAAGTGAGCTCTTGGTAGAGAAAACTCAGGGAAAGCTGACAGGAGTATTTTCCTATACGCTTTCCTGGGCCTGGAGGCAGTTCGACCGCCTAAATGCCGGCAGAATGTTTCCATATAAGGAAGATCGCAGACATAATTTATCATTGGCACTTAAATATCGTATCAATCCCAAATGGAGCCTTGCTGCTTCCTGGAAATTTGCCAGCGGTGCGCCTTTCACCTTACCAGTACAAATATTCCCGGACTTCGATTGGGCCCGAAATATTAAAGGGTATCTCGATGAGCGATATTCACCATTCTCTACCAACCAGGTAAACTATTTGCCTTACTTTGCCAGATTAAATAACTACCGGTTAAAACCTATACACCACCTGGATATAGGCGGAACCGTAAACTTAGGAAAAGAAAAATTCAGGCATATAATTACCGCCGGGGTATATAATATTTACAACCGAAGCAATCCATTCATCGTAAGCTTTGACCAGTTCTCTTACTTTACGTATGATGAAATTTATCCGCTTCAGTTATATCAATATAGTTTGTTTAAGACGTTACCATACTTGAGTTACACATTGAAATTTTAGATATGAGGTATCTGCATATTATAGGATGCTTGTTTTGTTGGGGAGTAATCACAAGTTGTGAACAGGAGTTGCCATTACCAGCTGGCAATGGAATGCCCCGTGCTGTTGTGTATAGCGAACTGATTGCAGGAACAACGCCAGAAGTAAGAGTTGGAAGAAGTAAAGCCGTAGGGCCAGGTATAGACAATGCTTTTGTTTTTACAACAGACGCTATCGTGCAGCTTCAGGATAGAAACGGTGGCCTGATAGAAACGCTCACCTACTCCCCGGATTCCAGTAATGTAATGGGGCTTTACGTGGGAAAATCAACTATTGATCCGGGTAAAAACTATAAGCTACAGGTTACAGTTCCCGAACTGAAACCGGTTAATGCAATGGCAACCATTCCGCCTCCGTTTAAGGTGGAGCTGCTGGATTCTGTCAGAACCCTGTTAAATGGCAGACCTGTATTAAGGTTTCATTTCACGGTTTCTCCAATTCCGGGAGTAAAGCAGTATATAGTAATGGAAGCATTGAAACAAAGCGTAATTACTGATACTTCATTTACGTATAAGGGAGCCCGTTATAGAAAAAGTGAACACAGATCATGGTTTGATGAGGTTAAGAATAAGCCGGAAGCAGATATCAGGAAGGACAGTATTTTCCAAAATGATTACCTGAGAATTCCATGCTATACCCAGGACGAAACTGCGGATAACAACCAGATAGGGGGATTAAACGAAAACTATAACAGTATTCTGTTTACCCAAAATGGCAAACCATTAACTACGGACTTCTATATCAATGCAACAGCATTGAGCTCCAATCCTACGGAAGCTATTGCTCCGATAGGAAGAGTATTGGTGTATGTTAAATCGGTATCAAAAGAGTACTACGACTTTCTGCTTACCTATGAGAAAGTAAAGCGGAATCCAGGGCTTAACAGCCTTATTCAGGCGATTCAGCTCAGAAGTAATGCCATTGGAGGATTAGGCGTTGTTGGAGGAAGTTATCAGAAATTATATTATCTGTACTACGACAAATTATAAGGAATATAGGGGTTGCAGGTATTCATCTACCTGCAACCCCTGTATTTATTTTACAACATACTCATTATTTGAAGGATCAACATCCGCGGTTCTGTTATTACCCAATACAACTTTCATTATTTTCTGCGTAGCAGGGAATGTTACAGTCACTGTTTTATTACCTTTTTCCCAACAGTCGATGGCCTTATGCACCTTTATTGTACTTCCATTGGCAAACTCGATTGTGAGGTCAACAGGTACAGGTTTATTACCCTTTGAGATAACTTCAACAGAACCAGATTTATTATTCTGGGATACTTTTCCGATTGCCAGATCAGGGAATCCACTATCGAAAAACCAGCTTTTCCAAAACCAATTCATATTACGTCCGGCCCCTTCGTTCATACTATAAAAGAAATCATAAGGTTCAGGGTGTTTTCCATGCCAGCGGGAAATATAAAGATGCAGGGCTTTTTCAAAAAGACTATCTCCCAACATATCCCTTACATAAAAATATCCCAGGGCTGTTTTGCCATAAGAGTTAGTTGCATAAACCGATTCGGTAAGCTGAGTTGAAGGAGTAATAATTGGCAGATCGGTGTAATTACCGGCGAAAGCGCTGTAGGTGTTGATTCCGTAATTATCTATAATAGAAGAATCTATTTTCGGGGTGATCAGCCATTCACCAATAGAGGCCCATCCTTCATCCATCCAGGCATAAAGGGTTTCATTGATTCCCATATAAAATGGAAACATGGTATGAAAGATTTCATGAACGCTCAACTCAATTGCCTCTGCCCTATTGGCCAATGGGTTATCATTTGCCATCATTGGATATTCCATTTGGTCTAACCCGTCGAACACTGTTTCGTGGCTATATGGGAAAGGCCATTTAGGAAAGAAGTAGCTCATATTATATACAGTACCTCTTGCATATTTAATCACTTCATAATAATCGGCATGACTTGGATTAAAGACAGCATCTACCCTAGTGCGGCGTTTGGTAACCGGATCGACCTCTACACTGGTAGATTTCCAGAGGTAGTGATCGCTTAAAGCAAACGCGAAATCAGTCACATTCTTAGCTTCAAAGATCCAGGTATGGGAAGGCTGCTTTTGTACAATGCTCTTGTCTTTCAGCGAGAGGCTATCTATAATATCTATGATGGCATCCTGTTTTTCTGCCAGGTTTATCCGTTGCTGAATTTTGTCGGTATAAATATCCTTTCCGTTCATCAAATCGCCGGTAGCCCAAACCTGAAAGGTGCCGGGGACAGTGATGGATACACGAAAATTGCAGAAATCGTTGTAGAACTCTGTAATTCCTCTATAGCTATTAATATCCCATCCGTTTATGTCGTCATAAACGGCAATACGTGGGAAGAAATAAGCAATAAACCAGGAGCTGCTATCCACAGATCCGGTTCTTATATGTGATCCTTTATTGAGGGTATAGGAAAAGGACATTGAGATCTTTACATTATTCCCGGTTTTTAGTTCCGGAACCCCTACAAAATAGTTAGTACCGGCGATACGGTCCGGATTCGGAGGGTTTATTGAATCATTTATGTTGATGTTTGTGATTTTTACTCCATCGGTTATATCTTCCGGGGAAACAGCCATGTTCCTGATATTTCCTTTTTGATAGAGATTTGGAAATATTTTGAAGTTGAGCATATAGATATTATCAGGACTATTGTTTGTGTAAACAATAGTTTCCTTACCAGAAACTAAATTAGTTGCCGGATCGAAGTTTACCTGAATATCATAGGTAGCTGAATTTTGCCAGTATTTTGGTCCGGGCGCTCCGGAATAACTACGGGTCTGATTCTGATATGCCTTTTCGAAGTTTCTGGGCATATATAAAGGGGTCTGGGCATTGACAGCGAGCATACAAAATAGCAGGCTGCCTAAAAGGATTAATTTTCTCATGGAATAAGCAGTATGCCCAAATTTATGGAATTACCTTTGAATGTTGGTAGAAGTATCTGTACGTTGCTGCACTACCTTAGCAGTGTCATTGGTGGTTTGTAAGCTATCAGCAGAATTACGGAGGGAATCAGTTGCTTCATTATTTTTTTTAGGCAAGGGAATGGTAGGTGCTGTATTACGGCGGTTAGGAGAGTAAGCGGCAACATTTCCATCTTTCTTCATTGCGTTCATGGTTTTCTTATCGAACAAATATTGGGGGTGTTTTTCGGGTCTGAGGCCCTTATCGAATTGAGCCTCTGCGCCAATTGCAGGAGCTTTATAGATTTTATTGGAAGAAAAGCAGGCAACAGCTGCCAGCAATGCTATCAGGGCCAAGTATTTCATACATTATGGTTACTAAGGTAAATACAAGGCAAGGGACGACAGACAGATTAATAACGTTTAACATTAAAATTTATTTCTGAATTTTGGAATATACTATTGCTGTAGTAATTTTAAGCAAAATTCACTGGTTGTCAATCCCGAATTAATATTTTATATCTTTAATTACTATTTTACTATTTTACTATTTCAATCCCGATGAAGACCCTCTGAAAGAGGTGTTGTTCGTTACTATTATCAACATCATACTATGAAAGTATCTACGACCAGCTTCCCTAGCGTTTTTGAGACAGCGTTCGGAAACACAGAAAACTCAAGTAAAGACCTGCTCAACGGATTAAAAATCAAGAAAGATGACACCTGGTATATGGTTGGTAACCTGGCCAAAAGAGGTGGTATTAATCCTGGTAGAGTAACCAATGCCGCTCCAACAGAGGAAGATTATGAGATTTTGTTTAAAGCAGCCATGCTAAACACCATCGACAAGGTACAGCAACCAATAGCCCTGACCGTTGGTTTCCCCTTTTCTACTTACAACATTTACAAAACCGCAGCTGAGCAGTTTTTGAGTAAGCGTCATTTCCTGATTGATTATGACAGCCAGACCTACAACAACAAGGGGTCGTTCAAAAAAGCGATGTTCGACATTGAGAAGTACGAAGTTATTCCGGAAGTTGTGGGAGGTATTATTGGTTTGAAAAAGACCATTAATGAGCCACAGGTAGAAAATTTCATTGCTATTAGCTTTGGTTTTGGAACCATTGAAGGCGGAATGGCAACCGGAGAGGGTTTGGTACATCGTACCTGCTTTAGTTCACATGGTATTCGTTATGCCATCAATAACCTGACCCGTGAGCTGAATCAAAAGCATTATCTGGAAATGAAGAATGAGCACCAGGTTGACGATGCATTTATGAAAGGATCAATTTTCACCAATCGTAAGAGAATTGACCTGAAAGATATGCGTAAAGGAGTACTTACCCAGTATTACAAAGAAGTGGTATCTCCATTGATGCGTGCTTACTTTACTGACCTTGATTTCGAGACCTGCGAAAAAATCTATTTAATGGGAGGTGGCGCACATTACCGCGAACTTACCGATGCATTTGCGGAAGAGTTCAAGGACTTTATCCCGGTTGAAGTAGCTCCAGAACCAGAGAAACTGGTGAGCATCGGATACTTGCATAACTCAATGCGTATTTCAGATAACAAACCGAATCGTTGTGTAGGGTTGGATCTTGGAAATTCAAGCTCTATAATTTCAACATTTGAGGATAATACAGTTCATACACCATCGATTCCTCCGCCATTGCCATCAAGTAATCCTAATCCAGTAACCGTCTAATTTATTCTTGTGATCGATATCAGACATATTTTCCGCAATCTTATAGTTCCAGGAGCTTTTCGTATTCCTAAAACCGTGTCTGTTAATGGTAACATAGATGCATCGGTATCCGGACGGATAGATGGTGATGTGAAAGGCGCAGTTAAAACAACCGGTAAACTGGTTGTTGGTGAAACAGCCAATATACGGGGAGATGTACATGCCATTGATCTGGTAGTACATGGAAAAGTATATGGAGATGTATATGCCAGCAAGACAGCCCACATCAGTAATAAGGCACAGGTGAAAGGAGATGTAAATGCTTTAATGTTAAAAATTGAGGAAGGTGCAGTGATTGGAGGAGCCATCCAAAAGAATATCACTGATATGGAAGCCCATTTGCGAAAGCAGAAAGAGATGGAAGCAGAAGTACCAACCGAGGAACTTAAGGAAGCCCCAACCGAGGAACAGCAAGACAGCTGGTTTTAGTAAATACTTTCATTTAAAAATATAAAGGTGTCTCTATTGTAGAGACACCTTTTTTACATAGTTCGTTTCAGAGGGTCTAACAACTTGGTAAGTCCGTTCATTTTGATCACTAACATAGTTTCCAGCAGCATCCCTAATTTACCTTGAGGAAATCCTTTACGCTGGAACCATTCGAGATAACTTACCGGTAAATCACAAAGCACTACATCTTTATATTTTCCAAACGGCATTTTCATTACAACCAATTGCTTTAATAACTGAGGATCTGGCTGGAACAATTCCATAACATCTGATTTAGGCTGCAAATGTAAGGGATTGCCTGATTTCTCTCTGCTATTTCGTAATTTGTAGTGTATCTAATGAAGCCCCATATGAAGTATATACCCCTTTCCCTGCTTTTATTCTTCGTTTTAAGCTGTGTAGAACCCGGTGGTAAAATCAGCTTTAACAACAATAAAGAGGTTATCAGATCGCTGTTTGAAGCATATAACAATCATGACTGGGCAACAGTAGCCGGCTGTTATGCAGATAGCACCCTGTTTCTTGACGCCTCTTTAGGCGATAGCGCCATTTACCAGACACAGGAAGCTACCATAAAAAGATATCAGGCACTGCACCAAAAATATCCGGATATGAAAGCAGAAATCAAGGATATCTACAGCGATGGAAATCACGTCATCGTTGAGTTTGTTGCAGTTGGAACCGCCCGAAATTCTCAAATGAAACTTGCACAATGTGCAGTATTCACATTAAAGGACGGTAAGATAGTAGAAAACAATACTTACTTTGAACGCAAGTAGTTTAAACTATCTTAATAATCCACCCTGTTGCAATGCATTTGAAACCTTTGCTGCATAAGCCTTGGAGAAAGACTCCAGACTTCCCGGGTTATAAGTTTCTGACTGACCGGACCAAACCAGTTTACCGTTGTTTGTCAGATCATACAGGTTGCTTTCCAGGAAATAAGTTTTGTCTGTAGTATAATATCCAGGAGAATAAACAGATCCGTACATATAACCATAGTAAGGCCAGAAACCACCATACCAGCCATAGGCAGGATAAGGAGCATAGCCAATAGTACCAGGCACATATCTTAATTCAGATTCCTTTCTCAATAAAGAAACAGTCAGAACAGCATCATAACCCTGTGCTTTCATTGTTTGTTCGGCCTGTGCTTTATCGTTGTCGTCTAACGGATTGAATTTAGGAGGAAAGATATCAACGCTTCTACCAGCCATAATACCATGTGCTCTTAAATCATTTACCATCTGTGTTTCTACAGATTGCTTGGCGCCTAAATTTGAAGTAATTGCTGTTACCAGGATATTATGGAACCCCGAAGTTGGGGCTTCAGGAGCTTTCCATGTTCCAGTCATTTGAACAGAAGTACCGCATGCTCCGAATAATATCAGTAAGATGCCCACCAATGCGGAATTAATAATTGCTTTCATAAAACCAAGTTTTAGATCTATTATGAAAACAAGGGTGCTGGAAAAAGGTTTATCAATGGAAATCTATTAACGTTTTCCATTAAAGAAAAATTAATAGTGATATGACCTATTCGGATATACGACGTACTGAAGCGACTCTGTAGAATTCGTACCCGGCTTCAGTTCTGTCGGGTAAGTAATGTTGACGATATGTTTCAGCACCCTGATCATCCATCAGTTCAAAATGATATTTTTTAAGATAGCTGGCAAGCTGGGAAGGATAAAATCCGGTTAGCCATTTTTCCTCGATGTTTGAAACATCCTCTAACAGTTTAGTACCTCCGAAATAAGAAGAAGGGTCATCGAGTAGCTGTTGGTTGACATAGGTAAAAAGAACAGTAGAACCCGGAGCAAAGCGTTTTAGAAACTCGAAAGTATTATCAATTGCCTCCTGGGTCAGGTAGTTTGTAACCCCTTCCCAGATGATGGTGGTTGGCAGGGAAAAATTGAAGTTATTGATAACACTAAGCTGATCCAGGCTTTGTTTATTGAAATCGATCTGATGGTAAAATACTTTTTCAGGAATATGGCGTTTAGACAAACGTTCCAGTTTGTAAGCGGCAGTTAAGGGATGATCAATCTCGATAACTTTGATATTTTTTAAAAAGGGTAATCTAAGGCATCTGGTATCGAATCCGGCACCGAGGATAAAAACCTGTTGATTTCCTTCGAGAATTGCTTTTTCGAGCAGATCGTCGATATACCGGGTGCGGGCAATCCCGGAGGATAGGGCGCCAGGGATTCGTTTTCTGATAATTTTTTCGACCATTGATCTGTAACCCGGAATGAATTTACTTAAATAAACATGCAGTTTTAATTGATTATCAAGGAAATTATGGGCAAAATGGTCGGTAAATAACCTGCTACTCTTAGGGCGGGTAGTTTCAAGGGCTCTGAAAAGCGCCATATATTGCGCCGTTCGACTCGAGACATCATCTTTCATGCTACCAAGGATTTTGTGTCATTAATTTAGTTAAAAAAAATCATTTGTGCCTATTAAAAAAGCATTGGTGAGAGGAGGATGCTGGTGAATATTTGGAATAATTCTAAAAAAATACCTAATTTTAGAAAAAATTCTAAACCTGATTATAAAAATGACCCAGCCATTGAATATTGACAAATTAGATTTACAAATCATTTCAGAAATGTCGGCAGATGCAAGCATTTCTTATGCAGAGCTTGGCAAAAAGCTATTTGTATCTGGGGGAACCATCCATGTGCGAATAAAAAAACTGCATGAAATGGGAGTTATCAAGGGTACCCGTTTACAGGTCAATTTACGGGCGATAGGCTTCGATGTACTGGCATTTATTGGGATATATCTTGAAAAGAGTTCATTATATGAATCCGTTTCCAAACAGTTATTGAAAATACCTCAGGTTGTAAGATTAAACTATACAACTGGTGCTTATAGCATGTTTGCAGAAATAATTTGCCGAGATAGCAGCGAGCTTCGTAAAATATTGCAGGAAGACTTACAGCATATCAAAGGAATTGAAAGAACGGAGACAATTATTTCGTTGGAAGAAAGTTTTTCGAGACCAGTGAATGTAAGTGAAGTGATGTAATTCAAAAGGCAGGAAGTTCCTGCCTTTTTGAGTTATTTATCTTTTCTTCTGGTGCCGGCATAGAGTTCATATTCCAATAAGCGGCAATCGAGCGTACTATTATAAAATTCAATTCTTCTACTTGCCTTAAGGCCTATTTTCTTTGCCAATTCGAGGTTACCGGTAAAAATATAACCATTATATCCCCCACAACGTTGCTTCAGAAAATCACCTATGCGACTATACGTTTCTTCCAATTCCTGGATCTCCCCTAACCTTAATCCGTATTCGGGGTTCATATATACTACGCCCTGTTCATTTTCAGGTACAGGTGTTTGAGCAAAATCGCAGGTTTTGAACGTAATAAGATCAGCAACCCCAGCAGCTTTAGCATTTTTGCGGGCATTAATAACTGCCATTTCGCTTAGATCGGAAGCAATAATTTTTAAACCCGGAACTTCTTTGATTTGGTTTTCCAACTGGCCACGTTCTGCCAGGTAAACCGATTCATCATACCCGATTAAATGCATAAAAGCGTAATTATCGCGGAAAAGGCCCGGGCGGGTATTGGTAGCAATCAGGGCTGCTTCGATAGCCACAGTTCCCGAACCACACATTGGATTGATAAACGGGCTTTTTCTATCCCAGCGGGTAGCCAGAATAGTAGCGGCAGCAAGGGCTTCCAACATGGGGGCACGACCAGGGATTTTGCGGTAGCCATGTCGGGCCAGCGAATCGCCAGAGGTATCCAGAAACACTTCTGCATTTTCGTTCTTCCAGAACAGGTTAATAACAGCACCGCTTAATTCGGCACCAGTACTTGGGCGTTTGCCGGTTTTTTCTCTCAAACGATCTACAATAGCATCTTTCACCCTAAGATTGGCAAACATGCTATTATTGATAGTTTCATTCAATACATTACTGGTAATGGAAAGGTAGCTATCGGGAGGTAAGATTGTTTCCCAGGGATAGCTGTGAAGTTCCTGATAAATATCGTCGGCATTCTGAGCCGTAAATTGTTTAAGGCTGTAAAGCACCTGGCTACCACATCTAAGATTCAGATTGAGCCTGATGCATTCATTGATGGAAGCCTGAATCCGTACACCGGTTACAAAGGTTTCTTCTATATTAAAGCCCAATTCCCTGATTTCCTGTTCAAGGAATGGGGTTAATCGTTTGTTGCAGGTAACGGTAACTGCCCCTTTTTTAGTATATAAAGACATAAGGCGGCAAATTTACCACCTTTTATATTTAATTCCAGATACCATTAGAGGCAGTTAGAATAATAGGTTCCTTGTCGGTAACCATAATGGTATGTTCGTGCTGCGCAACAAAACCTCCTTTGTTACCTACCAGCGTCCATCCATCGCTTAACTGAGCAGCCAGATTAGATCGAGTAGAAATAAATGTTTCTATAGCCACAACGCTATTTTCCTTAAATCGCTGGCGATTATAGCGGGAATAGCAATTGAGCACATCTTCCGGCTCTTCATGCAAAGATCTTCCAACCCCGTGTCCTCCAAGATTTCTGATAACGGTGAAACCTGCACTTTGTGCTTCCGTTTCAATTAAGCGGCCTAATTGCCTGATGCGTACACCGGCGCTAATGCTCTGAATAGCTTTGAACAGAATATTTTTGGAAGCATCCACTAATTTCTGGTGAGAGTGAATGTCTCTACCCAGCACAAAAGAGCCGCCATTATCGGCCCAGAAGCCGTTTAGTTCGGCAGATACATCAATATTCAGCAGGTCACCTTCTGCCAGGTATTTATTGGCCGAAGGAATCCCGTGAGCCACTTCATTATTGACACTGATACAGGTACAACCAGGAAAACCGTAGGTTAACAATGGAGCCGATCTGGCACCAAAAGATTGTAATACATCCAAACCATAGTTATCCAGCTGCTTTGTGGTTATTCCCGGGCGGGCATATTCCCTCATTGCCTGAAGTGTGTAGGCCACCACTTCACTTACTTTTTGAATCCCTTCGAACTCAGCCTGGTTTGTAATAGACATATAAATTAATTTATGAGTGATGACAATACTCCCCTTAAAGATTTCTATCTATACAAAAATATAAAATCCGGGTATCATAAAATTGATAAATACCCGGAAGGAATGGAATCTGTGAGCCAAACCCCATTGGCGGAGAGATAAAACCGGTACCCATCCTTAAACATCGCTTTACTGTCAACAACCAGAATTACGGGTTCTCCTCTCCTGCTTCCGACCTGTTTTGCCGTTTCTAAGGTTGCACTCAGATGTATATGCTGCCTGTTCATCCGCTTAATACCATTTTCAAAAATTGCCTCCAGGAATTGTTGTACCGTGCCATGATACAAGACATCAGGAGGAATCACAGGTTCCAGGTTTAATTCTACTTCAATCGAATGGCCCTGACTTGCCCGGATACAGCTTTTATCTGTATTCCAGGCAAATCTTTGTTTATCATTTTCGCTTACAACCTGCTCTAATTGCTCAAATTTAAAATGGTAGTTATGCTTATTGCAGAGATTTATCAGCTCTGTAACATTAGCCCATCCTTCTTCATCCAGCTGTAGCTCTACAGCCCCCGGATTGTGTCTGAGCAAATAGCTTAGAAGTTTACTTACTTCAATATTTTTCATGTTGATTTTAATTGATCTCTAACCACCATTAACGCATATCCCAATAGGTTCCGGCCTTTCCAGTTCTCAGGATTATTTATATCCGGGTGGCTGGCAGACATCCCAATACCCCAGATGGAGTCGTAAGGAGATGCTTCTACAAGAATCTTATTACCTGTATTCAACAGGAAGTTTTTTAGTGGTTGATGTTGTGAAAATTTGTGGTAGTTTCCTTCAACCACCATATTAAATTTCTGGTTATCCCAAACCCCGGCATCGAAGTTACTCACTTTGCGGCCCAGGCTTTTCACACTGGATGGAGAGGGAGTTTTCAGTATTTTTTCAAATATCTGCCGGTCATTGAACAGTTTAGCTTTACAAGCCATCATCCAGTGTTCGGCAGTGGGATATAAAATTCCATCTACCAAAAAATCAGATAGCCACCATTGGCTAAAGCAACTTTTTGTGACCCTGTTTTCTTTATCGGGGGTATGCCCCCAAAAGAACAGGAAATCTAATTCTTTACCCTCCTTCAGTTGTGTAATTGTCCATTCATTATTGTACACCATATGCTTCATAAACGGTTTTAAATGCGTTCTTATTTACTTGTTTTTCGGAACTATCATAGATCGCAAATACTATTTCTTCAAAAGCACCTTTGAAGATTGGGTTCTTTAAAAGATGCTGCGCAAACCACTCTGCAACTTCAGTTGGGTCTTGCCTGAATACCCCACAGCCCCAGGCTCCAAGCACCAGGGTAGTTTGGCCATGGATCAGTGCTAATGAAAGCAGCTTCTCAATTCTGGAAAGCATTGTAGGTGCAATCATTCCTAGTTTTTCAGGTTCATTGGATTGAAGGGCACCACGATTTACAGCCGGAGAAGTAAGAATTGCCACACAATAAGGTTCATCAAGCAATTCATCTCTGTCGTTTCTGAATACTGGTACATTAGGGGAATAGATCATCTGATCGGAGTACAAACAAGTACCTAAAGCTCTGTTGGAATCGTACATTTCCTGTTTTGCTTTCAGGGATGGATAAAGGCCGCTCGCTCTTGACAATGCTTCTTCCTGCGCCTGTGCCCCACCTAAAAAGCCACCACCTGGATTTTTAGCTGAAGCAAAGTTCAGGCAACAAACATTCTTTTTTTCTTCTTTTACAACTAATCTGCGTGCTGCAGCAAAGGTAGTTTCATCGGTAACGGATATACGACAATTATTAGTCATACCAGTAGCCAATAGCCTATCACGTTCTATGAAAACCTTTTCAAAATCGCCTGTTTTATAATGAATAGTTCCATCAATACTGGTTTTAAGATCAATAGCGATTTCTACTTTTTGATTATTTCTATCTACATAAAAACCCTTTTCCAGGATGTCTAAAGTTTCATAGGCAGTTGCTACTCTTTTGTTTCTGTTCATAGTATAAAAATTTTTACCGGGGCAAAATCAACGTAGGTTAACACAATCCGGTTTGCGGTTACAAAATTGTTTACGTCATTATGACGCAAAGTAAAATCAAAAAAATGGAATTTCCAATAGTTGATTGGAAATTCCGGTAAATGGTATAATTATTTACTTATCTGAACAGGAAGCTGGCAAGGGCAAGATTCTACAAGAGTATCTATTGGTGATTGAACGCTTTAAACAGAATTCTTCAACACAACAATAAGCATCTTTCGGGGTTAACATTTATAAAACTAATTTTCATGAAAGTTTTAATGGTCTTAACCTCACATAGCGAACTAGGCAACACAGGAAAAAAAACAGGATTCTGGATAGAAGAATTTGCTGCACCATATTATGTTTTGGCGGATGCTGGAGCTGAAATCACCCTGGCATCACCTAAAGGAGGTCAACCTCCTATTGATCCCAAAAGTGAGCTGGCCGACTTTCAGACCGAGTCGACCCGGCGGTTTAACCAGGACGAAGCATTGAAGAATAAGCTTGCTCATACAAAGAAACTGACTGATATTTCGGCAGAGGATTATGATGCAGTTTTCTATCCTGGCGGCCATGGACCGTTATGGGATTTAGCCAATGATCCTAATTCTATTGCATTGATTGAAACATTCTATGCCCAGCATAAGCCTATTGCCTTTGTGTGCCATGCCCCCGCTGCATTGGCCAAGGTAATGACACCTGACGGACAACCTTTGGTTAAAGGAAAAGAGGTCACAGGATTTAGCGATACTGAAGAAGAAGCTGTAGAACTTACAAAGGTAGTTCCGTTTTTGGTTGAAGATAAGCTCAAAGAGCTTGGTGCTTATTATAGCAAAGGGAAAGACTGGCATCCGTATGCATTAAAAGACGGGTTGCTGATTACAGGTCAGAACCCAGCATCATCGGCCGATGTAGCAGGGATATTATTGGAAACATTGTCCTGAATTGGAATGAATATAAAATGCCGTCTCTTTCAGGTAGAGACGGCATTTGAATTTACTGAATTTTATAAGCATCATTCTGCTCCATATTTCTATTGGAATTCATTTCCGCTTGTGGGATAGGCAGAATAGTTTTGAGATTTGGATAATCGATCTGAATAGTTTTGGAAGAACGATACTTAGTAAAGCTCTGTTTATTCCTGGTAAGGTCAAATAACCGGTGGCCTTCGAATGCCAGCTCTTTTCTTCTTTCGAGCAGGATCAATGCTTTGAGTGGATCGCCGGTTGCAGTAGCTGGTTTATAATCGGCATCTGCTCTGCCTCCAACAACATCCAAATCGGCAGCTGCCAGACCATCCTGATTTTTATGTGCCCTTGCTTCTGCCCTGTTTAAATATACTTCAGCCAAACGAATGATTCGGGAAGGTTCTTCAAACGTCGTATTATTTGTATACTTGTTGATCAGCCAGGCAGGATTTTCGCCCGATTTACGGGAACCCTTTACCACAAATCCTCTCCTGGCGTCGGTTGCTGTATAGGTGCTATATAAATTTTCAGTTGCCAAACCGTCTCCATAGCTACCGGATTGCCAGTAAAAATTTGCCAAAGCGTCACTACCTAAATTATCCGTCTGATTGAACTGAATCTCGAAAATAGCTTCACTACTGTTTTGTTTTTTGGAATCCTCAAACATGGCAGTTCTTGTCAGCAAAGAAAAGCCACCATTTTTGATCACATCAGTTGCAAGAGAATCAACAGCCTCCCAATCTTCCCGATAAAGCTGCACTCTCGACAATAAGGCCTTTGCCCCATAATAGGATACCCGTCCTCTGAACGAAGCTTTAAATCCAACCGGTGTTTTAGGCATTAGCGACATTGCGGTATTAAAATCAGCCACTATTTGCGTGTATACTTCTTTAGCAGTATTACGTTTAGGAGAAATCACCTCGTTCTTATCTGTACCACTTTTTAAAACCAATGGCACACCCAGGTGTGAAGCATCTGCAGTGTAGTTATAAGGTAATGCAAAAAATCTCATGAGATCGAAATACGCCAATGCTCTTAATGCATAAGCTTCACCAATAATAAATTGAGCTTCAGCTTTATCGGCATCCGCATAATTATTAGCTTCAGCTTTTCTGATAATGATATTTGCATTCACAACAACTCTATAGAGCTGATTCCATAAGCTGGCAGCATAACCTTCTGTAGCCACAGTGATATACTGATCATAGGATAAAAAGCGGCCCTGATTTTTGGAACTTATGAAAACGTTATCACTCATTACATCAGGAAGTACCATAGCATTTCTACCATATAAACCCGCACTTTGCATCAGGTTGTAAGTACCTGTAATAGCAGCTCTGGTAGTAGGCAAATCTTTGATCACCAGCTCAACATCCGTTTGTTGTTGTGGATCAATTTGTAAGAAACTTTTGCTGCAGGAACCTGTAAACAACATCCCTGCTATGGCAAATAAATATATAGACTTCTTCATAATTGCTAGTTGTGTTTCGGGTTAAAATTTGATATCAAGGCCCAGTACCAGTGTTTTATACATTGGAGCATTCTGGTCTGTTTTTCCATCAATTCCCACTTCAGGATCAAAGTTCATTCGTTTGTCTTCCATATAGGTATATAGGTTACTAGCCCGTGCATATACACGAACAGCAGACATATGGGCAGCTTTTAGTAAATGCTGAGGTAAGTTGTAAGACAGTGTTACATCACGCAGGCGGATATAGTTACCGCTATAGAGGAAACGGGTAGAATTATAATCAGAAGAACCAGATTGAGAACCTTTGTAATCTATCTTTGGAACGTCGGTGATATCATTTACATTCTGCCAACGATGCAGGTAAGTATATCTTGGCAGGCTTGAAGCACCATTAAAACCGGCATTTCCATCACCATTTGCATTAGAGCCCCAGTTATCGTAGATTTTATTACCATAATTGAAGAATACAAGGAAACTAAGATTGATACCTTTCCATGTAAGCGTATTGGTTAACCCACCAAAGAATGCAGGTAATGCGCTACCCTGATTGTACTGAGCCGCCTCACCATAGTTATTGGTAGTTTTTGTTTTAGTTTCATCGGTATACCAAAGTGCTTCACCAGTTTGACGATCAACTCCAGCATATCCCTTGATATAAAGTTGGTAAAAATCTCCACCTACATACCTGTTATAGCTGTCTTTAATGAATGGATTAATGAGAGAGGTAATACGATTTTTTAAAGTAGAAATATTGAAGCTGGTATTCCATCCAAAACCATTGTTTTTCGTAACAATATTTTGTGTATTGATTGTGAATTCCCAACCGCTGTTTTTCATCTCTCCAATGTTAGACATTAGTGAGGTAGTACCATTTGTTGCTGATATTGGGAAATCGAGCAGCAGGTCGGAAGTTTTCCTTGTATAATACTCCACAGTAC
The DNA here is from genome assembly GCF_003419895.1 of Chitinophaga silvatica. GTDB lineage: Bacteria > Bacteroidota > Bacteroidia > Chitinophagales > Chitinophagaceae > Chitinophaga > Chitinophaga silvatica. The sequence continues at coordinate 82,153 of NZ_QPMM01000018.1, forward strand.
CCGTAATTCTGTTTGCGAACAACCCGAAGTCGAGCCCCACGTTGAATGGTGAATTTTTCTCCCAGGTCAGGTAATCGTTTCCGAACTTGGAAAATGCGTATCCTGGCATGAGGTTATAATCACCAGAGCTATACAAAGCGCGGGATATGAAATTATCGACGTCCTGGTTTCCGTTTACCCCATAACTGGTGCGTAAGCGAAGTTCAGATATCGATTTTACTGAGCGGATAAATGCTTCATCAGAAATATTCCAGGACGCCCCAACAGACCAGAAGTTTCCGAATCTGGTTTTATTTCCGAATCTGGAAGAGCCATCACGTCTGGCCGACGCGCTGAGATAATACTTAGATTTAAAATTATAGGCAGCATTGGCAAAAACGGAATTCAGGGAATTCGCTGTTTCACTTGAACCGCCTGAAGTAGCAACAGCAGCATTATTTAAAGTAGTAGTACCCGGAAGGAAGTTCTGCATACTGGTACTGTTTCCGGAGGCAGTAACTTTTTGAGCTTCGTAGCCCAGGTAAGTATTCAGGGCATGTTCCCCGAAGGATTTATTATAACGTAAGATGCTGGTGTTTACCCAATTCAGGGTACGAACGGTGGAATAGCTACCTACACCGCCATTTGTTCTGGCAGTTCCGATGCCACCTTTGTAAAAGACCTTGTTATCATTATAATCAAAATCAAAACTAGTCTGATTCTCCAAAGTCAGGTCTTTTGTAAAGCTATACTTTGCACTGGCAATACCTACAGCTCCATAATCGGAAGTTGCATTAAAATTTTCTTTTACGACTGCTAAAGGATTATAATTATTAAGATAGCTCAGATCGTAGGTGCCATCGGGGTTGTATACTCTTAACCAGGGTTGATAACGTTTATACATTCTAACAGGATTACCGTTAGAACCTTCGTCTGGTTGCGTAAACATCTGGCGGTAGCTCAATTGTAAACCCAGGTTGAACGACAGTTTATCAGTTGCCTGGTTACTTAATTTAAAGTTACCGGTATAACGTTTAAACTCACTTCCTTCGAGGGCAGCCTTGCTTGTATAATAGCTTCCCGAAGCATAGAAGGTAGTTTTCTCGGTTCCACCGCTGGCAGAAAGATCATATTGCTGAAATTGGCCCTGGCGGGTAAGCACATCAAACCAATCCGTATTAACAGTAGTATCTACATCGGCCCCCTTCAGATCAGATAAGAATTTAGCTTCAGTAACACCCGCATTCTTAGCACCTTCCCGAAGTAATTCAATCATCTCTGAGGTGTTCAGCGGGTACAAATCTTTGGTGAGGGTTACTTTATTGAAACCATATTGAGCGGCCGCATTAAACTTTGTTTTACCGCTTTTTCCTTTTTTGGTTGTAATAAGCACAACACCGTTGGCAGCGCGGGAACCATAAATTGAGGCAGCCGAAGCATCTTTCAATACAGTAAATGATTCAATATCCGCATTATTTAGGGCAGCCAGATCTGTAGCGGCTAATGGAATACCATCTACAACATATAGAGGGGCGCTACCAGCATTTACGGAGCCAATACCTCTGACCCTGATATTAGGTGCGGCGCCAGGTTGTCCGGACCCATTGCTGGCAATAACACCTGCCACATTACCCTGTAGGTTTTCCTGCAAAGTAGCCCTGGTAGATCCTTCATAAGCTTCTGGCTTAACAGTGGCAGCAGAACCGGTAAATGAGCCTCTTTTTTGCGTTCCATAAGCCACTACAATTACTTCATTCAGCGGATTGAGTCCATCTGGTAATGAAAACGAGAGTGACTGATCATTTTGGGTAACAGTGATAGCTTTAGTAACTTTTTCGAATCCTATGTAGGAAGCTATAAGGGTATATGTTTGCCCAGCCTTTAGTCCTTTGATCACAAAAACGCCTTCTGTATTGGTAGTAGCGCCCATAGTTGTTCCACTAACATGAATGGTAGCACCAATAATAGGGTTTCCTTTAGTATCGGTGACCTTTCCGCTGATACTATGCTCTTCTTGGATGCTGGTAGCCATACTGGATAAAAAGGCGTCCTGCACCGGATTATAGATAATTATATGATCATTCACTGTCCGGTATTTCAGGGGAGTACCGGCGAGGAGTAACTGCACCTGTTCTTCAACGGAGCGGGTACCTTTAGGGATAGAGATATTATTATAGGTACTTACCTGCTCCTGGTTGTAGAGGAAGCGGATTTCTGTCAGATGCTCAATTCGGGTGAGTGCCGATTTAAGGGATTCGTGCTGAACAGAAAAGGTAACTTTGGTAGCTGCAATTGACTGCCCATGGCTGGGAGCCGCAACCAGTAGTTGGGTACTGGCAAGAGTAATAAAAGCAGCCATTACATTTAATCTCATAAATTGTTGCAGTGTTCTTTGGTTGATAACCGCCCTTCGCTGTACCAACGGGGATTTCTCCGGGATTGGCTCTCCAGGCAAAAAATTAAAATTTTGCATAAATTGCAATTGGTTTTAAGAGTTCTACAAATAATTAAGACCGTTTAACGATTCTGGTGGCAGCCAGGATCGTTTTTTTATTCTTTTTAGTATTAGGCTATAGACATTATTGATTTCTTTTTTGAATGATCACAGTACTGTCCTGAATAGAAAAGGAGGATTGGTTGAATTCACAAAGCACTATTAAAATCTCTTCCAGGGAAGACTGATTTTTAAATGTGGTGGTAAATCTGTTTTTTTCCAATTCAGCATCTTTAAATATGATGTTTATACCATACTGGGCCTTTAAAACTTTGGCAGCTTCGGCATAGGTAACATTATTAAAGATCAGGTCTTCTTTTACCCAATCGGTAATACTTTCAGCTTTTATGGTATCATTTCTTTCGAAAAGCGCAGATTGACTTACCTTAATTTGCTGATTCGATTCAATAATCCCTAATTGCTTGCCGGCAGATTCAACTTTTACCTTTCCTTTTTCTACCGTAATGGTTACCTGTTTTTCATTGGGATCGGCTTTAATATTGAAAACAGTGCCCAATACCGTAGTAGAAACGTTTCCTGAATGAACAATAAACGGTTGTTTGCTATTCGCTACAATATCAAAATAGCCTTCTCCCCATAACTGCACTTCCCTTCGTGCGCCATCGAAGCTCGCAGGGTATTGCAGCCTGCTACGCTCGTTGAGCAGCACAGTGCTGCCATCGGGTAGTTTTATAAAGTGTTTCTTTACCTTCTCAGATTTATTCACCGGAGTTTTGGCAATGATCTTTCTATCATTAACATTTATCCAAAACCAGCTTCCAACAGCTATACACAGTAAAACTGCAGCGGCAGCGGCATAATACCACGACCTACTCCCGGCAGGTTTGAGTATCGCAGAATTGTTTTTCTGCTGCAATATTTTTTCATACAGCGAATCATACGATGGCTGCATATGTATTTCATCAGGCAATGTATCCCTATCTGCATCAAAGTCTTGATAGAACTTATCTATCATTAGCTGTTCCTCTTCACTACACTGTCCATCCTCGTATTTTTGAAGGAGTTCAGCCAATTTTTTTGCATTCATAAAGTGGAGGTCTTTCTATCTAAACACATGACTTAAACTTTACCGCCATTCTTTGACTCATTTTTTTTGAAGTTTTTTTGGAATAAGGATTTATCATTTTTTTTGAATACTTTTCAGGCGTGAACCTGTAATATGTCGCGCGTACCCATGACTAAATCGATAGACCAATATGCCAATTATACGGATGAACAGCTATTAACTGCATTAAGGCAGGACGATGGTCTGGCATTTAAGGCTATTTACAACCGGTATATTGATGTACTTTATCGGGCTGCCTATAAGCGATTGCAGTCGAAGGAATCGGCCGATGATATTTTACAGGAAATATTTGTCAGGTTCTACGAAAAGAGGAATACTTTATCACCCACCCTTCCGATTAAGCCGTATTTGCTGACCAGCCTGAAAAACCGTATTCTGAATGAATTCAGGAACCGGTTGATTCATGCCTCCCACCATGCTAATATTGCTGCCACACAGGACACCTCTTTATCTATCTACCCAACTATTGATGTAAAAGCGCTGGAACAGCGATTCAGGCAAACGCTTACACATATACCGGAAAAATGCAGAGAAGTATATGAACTAAGCAGGTTTGAATATCTTACCAACAAATCCATTGCCGAACGATTAGGTATTTCCGTTAATACCGTTGAAAAGCATATTGGTAAAGCGCTCGCTATTCTCAGAAAGGAATTTAGCGGTCAGGAACTCGTGGTATTGCTTTTATTACTGGGAGAAAATATTTAGATTTTTTTTGTATGTTGATGAGCAGAGAATAGATTCTCTGAATTTTGACCTATAAAAATATATTCCACGTATGGATCAGTTTAACATTAACCGCCGCAGATTTCTGAAAGGCGCTTCGGCTACACTAGCCTTATCGGCAATTGGGGCCAGTGCACTAGATTTTATCTATCCTGCCAAACCACTAAGAGTAGCACTAATAGGTACTGGCTGGTATGGGAAAAGTGATTTATTCAGGCTTATACAGGTTGCACCGGTAAAGGTGGTAGCCTTGTGTGATGTAGATCAGCAGTTACTTACTGCCGCTGCCGAAATGGTAAGACAAAGGCAGGCTTCCCATGAAACCCCACGATTATATAAAGACTACCGCAAACTCCTGTCCGAAAATCAGCTTGATATAGTCTTAATTGGAACTCCAGACCACTGGCATGCATTACAGACAATTGAAGCGCTTAAATCGGGCGCCAATGTATATGTACAGAAGCCTATCAGCGTAGATGTTCTGGAAGGAGAAGCGATGTTGGCAGCTGCAAGGAAATACAATAAAGTAGTGCAGGTAGGAACACAGCGCAAAAGCACTCCCCATCTGATAGAAGCAAAGAAAAACATCGTAGATGCAGGACTGTTAGGGAAAATTTCCCATGTTGAGATGTGCTGCTATTACCATATGCGTAATAACGGTAACCCTCCGTTACAGGAAGTACCTGATTATTTCGATTATGAAATGTGGACCGGCCCGGCTCCAATGCGACCATTCGACGGGATGCCGCATGTACGCTGGTGGAGGACTTTTATGGAATATGGAAATGGTATTATGGGCGATATGTGTATTCATATGTTCGATACTGTTAGATGGATGTTGCAGTTAGGATGGCCTAAACGTATCAGTTCCACTGGTGGGATTTATGTACAGAAAGAAGGAAAATCAAATATTGCAGATACCCAAATGGCGGTATTTGAGTATGATAATTTAAACTGTGTATGGCAACATCGCAGCTGGGGAGCACCTGCCGACCCGAAATACCCATGGAGCTTTAAATTGTATGGCGAAAAAGGAACCCTTATGGGCAGCCCTATGTCGTACGATTTTATTCCTGAAGGTAATGGTACACCTATCCATAAAGATGTAACCTACGAGAGAGAGAAATATCCGGAAGATGTAACAGAGCCTAGTATTGAGCTTCATGCGGCACCAGCTACGCGGTTACATATGCTCAATTTCCTGGAAGCCATTCAGAAAAACAGCAGACCTGTTGCGGATATTGAAGAAGGACATATATCCACAGCCAGTTGTATTTTAGCCAATGTTTCCATGCAAATAGGCCGACCGGTTGTTTATGATCCAAAACAAAAAATTATAGTTGGTGATCCGGCTGCCACAGCATTATTAAAAAGACCTTATCGAAGTCCATGGATTCATCCATTTGCATAAATGAAAGAGCCCGGATTTTATCCGGGCTTTTTACATTGCATCAAAAAATCAAAACCTATTTACGTAAAACTTTTACTTGTGCAGGGGCTTTAATATCGCTCACTATTTTGCCATCTGCGGTTTTGGTATGCTTTATTTTTACTATCCCATACGGAGTTGGGAAAGTTCCTTCAACAAAAGATAAATCACCCATGTGAGGAACAATCTTCAATACTTTACAACCAGGTTCAACAACACTTACACCCAATACATGCTCTGTCAGCCAGGCGGTAGGACCAGATGCCCATCCATGGCAAAGGCTATGACGAAATCCTTTATAGCAATAGGCACCATAATCGCCATGAATATCTTTCTGCCCGGGTTTAACCATTTCATCGATTCTTGAAGCATTCGGGAGCCAATCCATATTAAAATCCTCCCAAAATGTAGTAGCTCCGAGATCTAGCATTGCACCCCAGTAAGTTCTGATATCGTTTATACTTCCCTGGTAGTCGCCCGCTTTAGCTTTAGCCTGTAGCATATAATAGCCGTAGAAAGTGGAAAAGTCTTTCACTCCACCTACCGATAAAACTTCATTATTAATCTTTTCAGCAGGAACCATGTCAGCTAATGCAATCAATGCAGCTGCTTGTTTAGAACCATTGATGGCCGGCACATATTTCTTCAGCTTTGCGATTGCTTCATCACAATTCTTTGCGGTTTCCAGGTCATTTAACCGTCTGCTCAAATCAGCCCCAGCTTTCAGGGTCATTACCATCATTGCCTGTAATCCGGCATGAATAGCCGGTTTATTTTCGCTGGAAGGCCAATCCAGGAAGCGGGTTCCATCATCCAGTTTTTCGCTGTTGGTAACCGGATCAATTTTACTGATGAAGTGCGCCAATAATCCTTTCAGGTACACCCCTTGTTCTTTAAGGTACTTCATATCACCGGTATGCATAAACCAGTCGCGTTGAATCAGCACCCACCACATTGAGTAAGAAACCATTCCGTTCATGTACCCAGGCAGCGGAGTAATATCTCTCGACAGATCCAGTGATTTAGGTACTACTTCATTATTACCAAATACAGCACTGATCGTTGAAGTTTCGGGATGCATATCCCCAATCCATACAAGTCTGTCGCGCTTAATGCCATCCCATAAATAGTCCTGCATGTTGAGATGCACAGTGTAGGCACCTGTTAACCAGATTTTGTTGAGTAGCGGGTCACTGGAGTTGAAACTTCCCTGATAAGGAATATCCCTGTAAACAAAGATGGCTCTAACTTCTTTCAATTGTAACTGAACATCAGCATCAACCAAATCTATTCTAACAAATCTGAAACCAGTATTACCTATTTCCAATTTACCCAGCCAGGGCACCTCTACAATCATATCACGCATAGCATGATCATTAGTTGCATTTTTCTCCGGCTCAATATCACTCATGGCTTCACTAACAGATTCACCAAAGCGTACACGCAGTTTTATTGGTTTATTGACCTTACTCATTCCGGTCACCAGTTGCAGGCCACCATGAATTTCTGTACCAAAATCGAACAGAATACCCGGACGGACAGAAGAAGTGCTGGTTAAGACACACATATTCTTGTTGGCCAGATCAGCTTGTCCGTTACCTTTAGTAAGGAAGCGTTCCGCATTATGGATATTAGCACCTTCTTTAGAGGATTGCCATACAATTTTTACTGGAGACAAATATTTTCTTACAGTTGGTGTTGTTTCCAATGTGGCAAGCCGGCTGTTGTCGAATACAGGAGGTAATTGTTGGGCATTAGCTAAAGCAGTACTAAAAACCAATGCAGCTACAGGTATTATATTTCTTACTTTCATTGTTTGTGATTAATAATTAACAGAAACCAGGCTTACAGGACCAACCAGGCCAGATGGCTGATAGTTGTCTGTTGGTTTGTAAGGATTTACATTAGACCATGTTTTACGTTCAGCCGCCGGTAGTTTGCTATCGCCAATCAATCTGTTAATCCAGGTATTTACTACTTCAACCTCTAATTTATTAGAACCTTGTTTTAAAGCTTTCCTTACATCAACCCGGTAAGGGGAGGTCCATACAGTACCAAGATCAACTCCATTCAGTTTTACCTTTGCCATTACATTTACAGTACCTAAGTCTAAATAACACGCAGAAGCTGAAGGCAAAGCATCTACATTAAATGAAGTTTCATAAACAGCAGTACCGGAATATGATTTAATACGTTCATCGCTATTAGTTGTCCAATCTGTGAGCGTATTAAAAGTAACCGGACCGGCAGGACCACGTTTAGCCGCATCAAAAGTCACCACCCATGGATTTGATAATTCAAGTACCGGAGTAGCAGCAGGAAAATTTTTTCTGACAGAAGTACCATTAGCGGTAGTTTTCTTTCTGAAGAAAATAAAGCCACTTTGTGCAGGTGCCAACGTTAACGGCACAACGGTGTGGTTGCCCTGAGCAGTAAATTGCGGCAACTCTCTGGTATCTCCATTTACCGCATCCCACCATTCTGGTTGGCGGCCGGTTACACGAAATGCCGGATCAAGAGAGATTTCGTTTGCCGATTGGTTGGTCACGAAATATAATTCCCCTTCAGGAGTAGTACGATGGATATATAATACCTCAGCAGGCAACTGCATTACATCAGGTTTCAGCTTCACTACATCTAAAGCTTCTTCCATTGTCATTCCGCTAAGTACCGTACCCAGACCAACTTTTCGCTGACGTTCATTGCTGTTTCCCCAAAGAGAGGCAGCCAATTGTTGAACCTTCGTATCGGCAAGCGGATAGTTTTGTAAGCTTGGAGAGCGTTTAGGAGCCGGACCGAGAATAACAGCACCTTGTTTTACCAGTTGAGAAATTTTCTCTAACAGTTCAGGCCTCATTGTTTCCAGTTTTGGCAGCACCAGCATACTATAGCTCATACCATCAGGTAGTACCAATCTATTATTTTTAACCTGAACGCGGGTTAAGATTACTTCGGCATTGATATAGTCGAATGAGTATCCTTTTGGTAATTCAGGATCTCTTACACCTGTCATTTTAGGAGCATCTTCTCCGATGAAATATGCAATATCATTAACGACCTTACCTTGTTGGAGCAAATAGTTACATCTTCTGATGTAATCTACAAATGCTTTGCCCTGATAGAACCAGGTATTTTTACGATTGAATTCAGTACCGAAACCGGCATTAACGCCTGGTTCACGATCTTCATACGGTTGTTCTATAAATACGTGAAGTAAAGTATGGTTGATTCCTTCGGTAAATGACCAGTCACCTCGTCTTTTTAACAAAGCCGGATATCGTCCGTATGCATTACCACCAGCGGTAAAGGATTCGGCGGCTACTCTTGTTTTTCCATAGATATGAGCGGCAGAAGAGGCGGCTCGGCATTCTATATTTCCTAAGGAGCCTTCATTCCAGAATTCACCAGCTATCTCGTCTGACTGGCCTCCGTATTTCAGGAACTCACTTGGGAAGCCCCAATGGCCGTAGTTTTCCAACCAGATTTTCATACCGTCTTTATTACTAACCTTACGTAAACCTCCTACATATTTATAAGCGACACGGTCGGCAATCAATCTTCTTAAATCCCATAAAAAGCGATCGGATTGTTCGGGAGAGCCCACTACTCTACCAGAAAGAACAGGTAACCATGGTAATGGATCATAGCCATACGTCTTCTTAAAATCATCAGCCATTCCATCGGTCCAGTTTTGAGAACCGGTTTCATAGCTATCGGCTACTACCCATTTCAATGCTTTTCTGTCGGCAGGCGCCATACTGTTTTTGATCTTCCCGATAAATGAATTGTAATGATGCTGCATATAGGCATCGTTCATTTTGTCGAGCTCCAGCCCCATACCTTCCGGTGATGCAGGGCCATTGGTTACACCGGTCGGTAGCATTCCGTATTGTATTACAATCCAGTTACCGGCGGGAACTTTCCAGGAAAGTACGCCATTGGCAGAAACCTGTTTGGTGAGATCAATAGCTTTGGAAGGATCAACAACCATTGCGGAATTGTTGACTTGTTGTTGTTGTGGCCATTGATATTCGTTCCAGAGAGGCAAAGGAGTCTGGAACATTTTTGCCAGTTGTTTTTCTTCGAATCTTTCAATTCTTGGTGCCGCCAGCAGCTTAATTTCTGCGAGTGAAGCATGACCATCCAAAATGGTTAATCGAAAATTCTTTCCTTTTACTTCAGCAAAGGATACAGCCACAGGGGCGTAAGGTTTGAAACCTACGTTCCCCTGCGGATTGCTGCGATCCAGTTCAAAAGTAGTCACTGTTCGATAATCATTGCCTTCCTTAACCTGCAAGGCTAGCTGGCCTTTAGCCGGTTTATGAGCCGGATAGATCACCAGGCTTCTTACAGAGAAGGCGTTATTGACCTCAAAATCGATATAATTACCTTTACCTAATGTTTTATCTGTTTGTGCTTCTTCAGCAGTGTTTTCATCAATCAGCTGCTTAATACTTCTGAAATTCGCATTTGAAGTAAGTACAGGAGCATACTTTGAAATGCTTTCTTTATCGGCTTCCGGTTCGGGGAAAGCTACAACTGCAACCTGTTGAAAATCTTTTTCAACGGGAGAGAGTTTGATTTCAGTTTGTTGTCCGCCTGGTACTGTAAATTCATTCCCAGCCAGGTAACGCATAGATTGGGAAGGTTTAATCCAGGGCCCACCACTTTGGCTCCAGCCAGGGCTGTTGAACATTCCGATGTCGATCCCCTTTTCTGTTGCGGCTTTAATGGCAGCATGAGTTACATTCCACCATTCATCAGAAAAGAGTTTGACATTTCCATAAGGAACTTCTTCTTTAGGATAGCCGATATTACCGATAAATGCGCGTCCAATGCCTACTTTATGCATCGCTTCAATATCTTTTTTCACGCCATCTACAGAAATATTATCACTCATCCAGTACCAGTAAACACTTGGTTTAATATTTTCAGGAGGAACTGTAAATCCCTTTAGGAAAGTTGACTGTTGTGCGTTGGCGGCCAGGCATCCCGACAGTAATCCCACAGCCAGGCTGTATGTAAATGATTTTCGTAATTTCAGTTGATTCATAAGTAGAACTTTGATTTCTCGCAGAGGGGCATAAGGAGGCTAAGAAGCATAAGAAATTATTGAGTATTCAGATAAACACAATAATCTTTGCGCCTTTGCTTCTTTGCGCCTCTGCATGGAATTCCCAAAATATAAAAGAGTATTAGTATAACTGTCCTGTACCTCCCTGTAGTAAGGGATTATTGGCATTTAAATTACCTGTACGGCCAAGCCATTTCATGATGATTTGCATCCAGCTGTCGCGTGGTAGCTTTAATACAAATCCATGGTCACCTTCAGGATATAAATGCATTTCTGCAGGTACGTGAGCATGACGGAGAGCCTGATAAAAAGTAATGGCATTATCTACATCCACCACTTTATCGTCTTCTGTATGAAAGATGATTGTCGGGGGTGTTTGTAACGACACCTGACGATCATTTGAGTAGTATTTAATCGTCTCCTCAGTTGGATTCTCGCCCAATAAGTTTTTGCGGGAACCTGCATGAGTAAGATATTTTTCCATGCTAATAACAGGATACACCAAAATCATAAAGGCAGGACGAAGATTAATGCCGGCATTCTCTTTTAATACCGGTCTGTCGAAATGTGTTCCAACCGTTGAAGCCAGATGGCCACCGGCAGAAAATCCCATGATGCCAATACGATTTGTATCGATATTCCATTCAGCAGCTCTGGACTTTACAATTTTAAATGCTTCCTGAGCATCCTGTAAAGGGCCGCTGCTTTTATCCTTCATTGTTTTATCAGATGGCAGCCTGTATTTTACTACAAAAGCAGCAATACCTTGTTTTACAAAGAAATCTGCCATATTGGTACCTTCTCCTTTGTATACTACAGTTTTATAGGCACCGCCTGGATAAATGACAACAGCAGTTCCGGTAGCTTTCTCTTTAGGGGGAAGAAAAACTGTAAGCGTAGGTTCACTAACCAGCCAACGGTTATCATCTTCATCGATCTGCTCAGCATTAGCTCCTGCAATACCACCCGGAGGTAACCCCCGGTATAAAGGAATTACTGTTTGAGCGTGAGCATAAGCCGATAAGAGGCAACTGATAAGCAACAAGGAGAAACGCATCATAGCATTGGTTTATATCTTAAATGGTAGCGTCATGAGTAGCGGAATAGTATTTCAGCTCAATCAGATCATTGGGCAGAGGTTTACTATTCCAGGTGTTATGAATTGCCAATGCTGCTCCCATTGCAGTAGCTTGCGCCATAGAGGCTGCAAATATTTCAATATCAGGGAATAATGCAGCAAGTAGGTTCATATAAATTGCATTTTTGCTAAAACCACCATCAACGAATATACGTTTTACAGAAGCACCATCCAATACCAGTTTAGTTGCTATATACTGTTCATTGGCAATATCCAGCATTAATTGGTGATAGGCTTCAATATCAGAGGTAAAATTACTTAAATCTCTTTGTGCGAATACCGACGACTGCATTAACTTTTTATCTGGAGCCCTGTGAGTATCCTGCTTATTTTTTTCCTGCAGTAAGCGGATAATTTGCTGATCATATTCGATTGTCCGATACCGGGCTGGTTGCTGGTTGAAATGGGCAGCGATACGTTTTACCTGTTGCTCATGTTCATAGCCGGCAAACAAACGGGAAGCCTTTACAGGTTTTCCCTGAAAAGTCATATAGCATAAACAATCTGCCGTTAACTCATCGTTAGTTAGAGGTGTGTCATTGAAGGGATTCAGACTAATACACCATGTGCCGGTAGAGATTAGTACAAAAGGTTCATGAAAATTTACGAGATAAGGTATAAGTGCAGCACTGCTATCATGCAGACCAATACCTACTGAATAATTACTTCCCGGGAAAGTTGCGGGTAATACGTCAGAAGAAATAAGGAGAGGTGCCAGCTTTTCCAGCACCCCTTCCTTTGTTACCCACGTATGATAGTTATTTTGTTGAAAGTTCCATAAGTTGGTATGGCATCCGATACTGGTAATATCCGTGCATGCCTGCCCGGTAACCAGATAGCTCATATATTGAGGCAGATGCAATGCATACTTAACCTTATTATAGATTTCAGGTTTGGTATATTTTAATCTGTAGAGCTGCATTCCACTGTTCAGGGAACCCAGAACCGGAGATGCTGTTTCTACTGAAAAAGCCGTTTTCCCACCATAAGAATTATAAAACTGCTCGCTTAGCGTTTCCGGATATTCTTTCAGATAATTATACAAAGGTGTCAATGGTCTTCCTTCTTCATCAATATACACAAAACTAGCACCATATGTAGAAAAATTTATTGCCTTCACCACTACATCTTTACGTCTGAATACCTCACGCAGGGAATCAAACACAGATAATCTCAGGCTTTCCAGGTTTTCACAAGGATCGCCATCTTCATCAGTAGTTTCAGTAAACCTGGCTGTTTTCTCAAGAATTATTCTGTAATTTTCATCAAACAGAAACAGCTTCTTATTGGTTTTGCCAACATCAAAGATGGCTATAACGGGAATTTGACTCATAAATACACTAAAAATTACAAACCAGTTGCTATTGTTTTGGCTCCTCTTTCTTTTATCAAATGTTCACGAACTTTCTCAGAGCGATACAGGGCAATAGGATTTAATGCACCACCTGTTCTTTTTCTTGCTTCAGCCACCAAAGAACGGACATCTGTACGGAAAGCCTGTTGCAGTAATTCCTGTGCAGTAACTACGTCATTTTGCAGTTGTGCTGCCAATAGCTTCTTACGATCCACCAATAAAGCCTGTGCATAGGTAATCATAATGGCCTCAACTGACTGCAACAAATCTTCGAGCGGATCTTTTACATTATGAGAGGCATCGATCATCCATCCCAAATCTGTGTTATGATTCATACCTCTTGCGTCCATACCTTCAATTAATTCATTGAAAATAAGGAACAACTGATAAGGTTTCATACAACCTACTGTCAGATCATCATCTCCATACTTGGAATCATTGAAATGAAAACCACCTAATTTGCCTTCCATCAGCAACAGCGAAACTATTTGTTCGATATTCGCATTGGGGAGATGGTGTCCCAGGTCCACTAATGTATAAGCTTTAGGGCCCAGTTTTGAAGCATAGAGTAAAGACTGTCCCCAATCTCCTACTGTAGTTGAATAAAAATTTGGTTCAGCTGCCTTGTATTCAACAAACATTTTCCAGTTTTCAGGCAGATGGGTATAAATTTCCTGTAATCCTTCCAATGTATTCTGGAAAGCATGGCGGAAATTTAACTGACCGGGGAAGCAGGAGCCATCAGATAACCAGATAGTTAGTGATTCGGAACCTAATTCTACCCCATGTCTGATCACTTCAATATTATGATCGATTGCTTGTTTGCGAATGTCTTTATTTACATTCTGGAGAGATCCAAACTTGTAGCTTAGTGCCTGACCTGGCTGATCCTGGAAAGTATTGGAATTCATTGCATCAAAGCGAAGGCCATGTTGTGCAGCCAGGGCTTTGATATGAGAAGGATTAGACGGAATATCCCATGGAATATGCAGGCTAATGGCGCCGCTAGATTGATTTAACTGATGCAGCAATCCTATATCCTCAATTTTCTCTTCCAGATTGCGAGGTTCTCCCCCACCAGGAAATCTTCCAAACCTGGTGCCACCAGTACCTAAGGCCCAACTTGGAATAGCCACCTGAAATGCTGCTAATTTCTCCAATATTCCTTCAACGTCTTTGATTTCACCAGCAAGGTATTCAAAGGCCCTCTTCTGAGAAGGGGCCAATGAATCGTTATGTTCTGCTATTTTATATTTTTCAATTAGCATCGTTGTTTGTTTGTGGGTCAGAAAAGATAATTACTTTATCTCACAAAAGCCATAGCTACACCTCCATCAACATTCAAAACATTTCCTGTTGCTTTATTTAGGAGTCCACCTACGAAGGCAAAGCATGCATTTGCGATATCTTCAGGAACAATGATCTCATTTAACAGCGTTCTTTTGGCATAGAAAGCAGGTAATTCTTCTACTTTAACACCATAAGCTTTAGCTCTTCCTTCAGCCCATGCACCGGCCCAGATTTTACTATCAGAAATTACAGCATCCGGATTCACAACGTTTACGCGGATATGATCCTTACCTAATTCAGCAGCATTTAATCTGCTCAGATGCAATTGAGCTGCTTTAGCAGAACCATAGCCAGCGTTATTAGGACCAGATACCAGTGCATTTTTACTTACTATATTCAGTACATCCCCACCGGTGCCTTGTTTCTTCATAATATCAGCACCTAACTGAGTTACGAGGAACTGACCTTTCACCAGTACATCATATAGCAGATCCCAATCTTTTTCTGTATGTTCTTCCAATGGTTTGGAAATTGATAATCCGGCGCAATTCACTACGATATCTACACCTCCAAAAGCCAGAACAGCTGTGTTATAAGCCTTGCGGATTGTGGCAGCATCAGTTACATCCAAAAGTTCTGCGG
Source organism: Chitinophaga silvatica (assembly GCF_003419895.1). GTDB lineage: Bacteria > Bacteroidota > Bacteroidia > Chitinophagales > Chitinophagaceae > Chitinophaga > Chitinophaga silvatica. The sequence continues at coordinate 97,366 of NZ_QPMM01000018.1, forward strand.
CAAAAACATCCTTACCGAATAAACGGCCAAAATCTTCTTTTGCAGAAGCTAAGCGTTGAGAATCATTATCGTTAATGACAACAACAGCACCTTCTTCAGCAAATTTCTTAGCGATAGCTTTACCAATACCACCAGCGCTACCAGTTACCAGGGCTATTCTGCCGGTTAGTGCTTTAGGTTTAGGCATTCTTTGCAATTTGGCTTCTTCCAGGAGCCAGTATTCGATATTAAAGGCTTCCTGGCGAGGCAGGGAAGTATATTCAGAAACAGCCTCCGCACCTTTCATTACATTAATAGCATTAATATAGAATTCGGCGGCTACTCTTGCAGTTTGTTTATCTTTTGCGAAAGTGAACATACCAACACCGGGATAGAGAATAACTACCGGGTTAGGATCACGCATAGCAGGGCTATTAGGATGTTTGCTGGCATTATAATAATCTGCATACATCTGGCGATAAGCTTCAAATAAAGGAGCCAGATCAGCTTTCAATGCATCTACATTGCTTAAATCAGCATCCGGAGCTAAATTCAGGACTAATGGGCTGATTTTAGTTCTGAGGAAGTGATCGGGGCAACTGGTTCCGAGAGGGGCCAGACGATCCAGGTCTTTAGAGTTGGTAAATTCCAATACTCTTTCATCATCGGTGAAATGACCGACCATGCGTTGATAGGAAGAACAGAATCCACGTAATACCGGAGCCAGTGCAGCGGCTTGGTTTTTACGGGCATCGGGAGCCAAAGATTGAATTTTGGCACCGCCAAAAACCGGTGCTTTCTTACCTATGTTCTCTTCCAGATAAGCAGCGCAACGTTCGATCACCTCCAGGGTATTGATATAGCTTTCGTAAGCAGTATCACCCCAGGTAAACAGGCCGTGAGAGCCCAGCATAATACCGCGGATGCCTGGATTTTCGTCGAGACATTGTTTTAATTGCAGGCCAAGATCGAAGCCTGGCTTTTGCCATGGTACCCAACCGATGCTTCCACCAAAGAGTTCCTGAGTGATACGCTTGCCGTCTTTGGCCGCAGCTATAGCGATAGCGGCATCGGGGTGCAGGTGATCGATATGTTTAAAAGGAAGAAAGCCATGTAATGGGGTATCAATGGATGGAGCTTTAGAATTCAGATCATAGATGCAGTGATTAAACAGTTCTACCATCTCATCTTCATGCTGAATACCTTTATAGATATTCTTCAGGCTACGAAGACGATCAACATATAAGGCAGCCAAACCACTTTTTTTCAAGGTGCCTAAATCTCCACCCGAACCTTTTACCCACATTACTTCTACCGGTTCTCCTGTTAGCGGGTCCTTAGCCATAGCTTTACAGGAAGTGTTGCCACCCCCATAATTAGTGAGGCGCAGATCGGCACCGAGTAAGTTGGAACGATAGATCAGCAAGGCAACTTCATCACCAGCCATAGAGGCAGCTGTTGCTTCATCCCATAAATAGCTGACATGCTTGAATTGAGTAGTAGTTCCATTTAAAGACATACTATATAATTTTTAACGTTTTTAATTTGCAAATGTGCAGGTTAGTTACTGAGAGAATTACCATACCCTACAAGCACTACAGATAAAATGATTGTGAATATACCGAGGGAAATAGTCATTAAGGTTTTGCGGCTTGCACTCTTCCATTCTTTCAAAATAAAGCCCCAAACACCAGAGATGAGGATAATGAAAGCCATATGCAGGATCCAGGAACTGGCATCGTTGCCTAATTTGCTTTCGCCCATACCATAAAAGAAGAATTGCAAAAACCATGTTGTACCGGCCAACGCCGCAAAGAAATAATTTCGTCCTAATGGGGTTGATTTATTTGTATAATCACCAAAGGATTGGTTACGTTTATTCAGGAAAATACACCAGATCAGATTAGTTGTCAATCCTCCTAACATAATCACAACAAAGATCACATTATTTTTATAGAGAGGATTCGCATTATTTGCTACAGCAGCATCTCCCATACTTTTACCAGCAGAGATGGCGAAGCTCATACAAGCACTCAATATACCAGATACAATAGCAACTGCAAGGCCTTTACGTAAGTTAAACTCCTGGATACTTTCAGTTTTTTGTTCATGAGATAATTCTTTCTCCTTCATCATTCCTGCTTTACCGGAAATTCCAATACCAACGAGGCAAACAAGAGTACCCAGCAATACAAACAATCCTCTGCTACTATGAAGCATGGCCGTTAAGTTATTCGGATCATCAGAGAAAAACTCGCGGTATATAGGTGGTATTAAAGCCCCAAAAGCAGAGCAGAAACCTAAGGCTACAGCCATCCCCAGAGACATACCAAGGTAGCGCATGGATAAGCCGAAAGTTAAACCACCAATTCCCCATAATACACCCAGGAAGTAAGTCCAAAATAATATACTACCAGAAGTAGCACCAATAATATCCATGAAACCTGGTACTGTGAGCCAGGCAGCAATAAATGGAATAAGCAACCAGGAAAAAACACCTCCTACTATCCAATAACTTTCCCAACTCCAGCCTTTCACTCTCTTGTAAGGAATATAAAAACTACCCGAAGCGAAACCGCCGATAAAATGAAATAAAACACCCAATAAAGCTTGCATAATGTTTCTAATATTTATAACGTGGAGAACTATTGAGCATAAAAATAGGACAAGCAATTTTTTAAACTGTCATGTACTGTCATGCTTTCGCTAATTCGTTTTTATTATTGAATTTAATCCTTATCATTGCTGGAAATATACTTATTCATATAGCCAATTACACCGCCGCCACGCATGAAACAACATCCTATCTTCAAGTATTTATATATAGATGATTTTTCTGCAACACCTAAATATTATCAGCTCGCTAACTCAATTATTAAAGCGATTGTAGATAAAAAAGTGCAGCAGGATGATATCTTACCTTCTATCAACGAGGTAAGTTACGCTTTCGAAATATCCAGAGATACGGCAGAAAAAGCATACAAGTATCTTAAGGGTTTGGGGATCCTTGGCTCTGTGCCTGGCAAAGGGTACTACGTACAGCAAACAAATCTCGATCAGCGATATAAGGTATTACTTCTTTTCAATAAATTAAGTGAACATAAAAAAATAATTTATGATTCCTTTGCTGATAAGCTAGGTAAGCAGTCAAATATTGATTTCTACATCTACAACAGTGATTTCAGTCTTTTCAAAAAACTCCTGTCACAGAACCTGAATGAATATACTCATGTTGTGATTCTTCCTCACTTCCGGGAGAGATGGGAGCATGTAGATGAAGTTATAAATACTATTCCTAAGGAAAAACTGATACTGCTCGACAAAAAACTTAAAGGTGTAACCGGTGATTATGGCGCTGTATATGAGAATTTCCAGGAGGATATATATGGAGCATTGGAACAGGCAAAGGATAAATTACAAAAATATCATACACTTAAAATAATCTTTCCGGAGAACACCTATTATCCTGAAGAAATTTATGAAGGCTTTGTACAATTCTGCCAGAATTACGCCTTTAACAGTAAAAAGGTAGATGATATTACCGAGGAAGAAATGCAACCAGGCGATGTATATATTAACATGCGGGAGAGTGATCTGGTATTGCTGATAGAACGTGTTATTTCAATGGACCTAAAAATCGGTAAGGATGTGGGCGTGATCTCCTATAATGAAACACCTTTGAAGAAATTCATTCTCAATGGGATAACTACTATTTCCACTGATTTTAAGAGTATGGGAGAAATGGCAGCACAATTGATTCAGGAAAACAGTCGTGCACAGATAGAAGTTCCATTTTATGTAACAATGCGATCTTCTCTTTAAATGTAATAAATAATAGGATTTCAAAAGGGAAGTTTGTAAAACCAGATTATGAATCGATTTTAAAAAAAAATTATTAATAATATTTCCTATTTTAGATTTCTATCATACCAAGTACATTCATATATATATTTTTTTATCTTGAATATACTTGCATAATGATTATTGAATAAATTTAAATCTTATCCCAGTTGTAGATTACCTGATCTGCTGGTATTGTATGTTAACATTAACCTATTTGCTGCTTGTTAATTTTTGAGTGAACCCTTATATCGATATTATTATGATTGAGCATCTATTGTTCCAATTAAAATGCAGGTATTCGAATCAGAAAACAATATACTTATTCCACATCTTTTTAATTACACTGAGTACAATTATTGTTTATTGGACAGTATATAAACTACAGTTCATGATAGGTTGGGATGATCAGTGGTTTATATTTAATGATTATACTGAAAGTGGATTTAATTGTGAAAACATTTCTGCTATTCTTTGTGAAAATTATCGGCCATAATCCAGGCGACTTAGGTGAAGATATTCGGTCAATGACTTTGCCAACAGGTGCTACAAGAAATACGACAGGAGGAACTGGTCCTCAAAAGGCAGGATCTTGTAATTAAGTATTTTATCTAAATACCAAATAATTACACAATGAAAACATTACATATATTAATACTATTGGGGATTGCAAATGTGATAAGTTTAAATTCTATGGCTCAAACTTCTAATGAAAATGTTGTAAGGGCCTTTTTAAACACAATTTTCACTACGCAAGAAGTCGATGAAATTGTAGTCGCTAATAAATATTTTTGTTTTGATCCTCTAAATGAGAATTTAAATGAAGTAAAGAAGCTGGAAAGACATAAAATATTTAGTGCCTTCCTAAAAGAAACTAAAAATAAGTATCAGGATTTATATAATGACACTATACCGATAATCCCTTATTCTCAACTTCCCTCATCATACAAAGTACCATTTGATAAGAATATACAAAATGAAATCGTAGCGGTAAAATTCAGAAACGAAAAAATAATGTATATCTGGCTCAAAAATAGTAAAATAATGGCCTGTGATCTGTATATCCAAAAGGATGCAGATTCGGCCTACTTTATTACCTTCTAATCAGGTAGAATCATATTTTTCTCAGTATAAAATTTCATTTGTGTCAGCCAAATACAAATTAGGCATTGTTATTCCTTGTTTTAATGAAGGAAAACGAGCCAATCTGCAATTATTTCGTGAATATATTAATGAATCTAAAGATTACATTTTTTGCTTTGTCAACGATGGTAGTACAGATAGAACACATGAAATATTAGCCATTTTGAAGGATGAATTTCCTGACAAGGTAGTGGTATTCAACAATTCTATTAACCAGGGAAAAGCAGAAGCAGTTAGAGTTGGTATGAATTATTTTTTGACTTGCAAAATTACATACATAGGATTCATCGATGCTGATCTTCCTACTCCAATGTCAGAAGTAGAAAGATTATTTGAGATAATAACAACCCAGAAGCAGTTGAATTTAGTTTTTGGATCCAGAGCAACTTTGCACAATCCTCATATTAAGAGAAGCAGATTTAGGCAATGGACAGGAAAGCTTTTTGCTAAACTAGCCAGACGGGCCTTAAAAATGGATATATATGATACCCAATGTGGACTTAAAATATTTCATTCCGATTTAGCAGCGCTGGTTTTTAAGTATCCTTTCCGTACAAAATGGTTATTCGATGTTGAAATATTTGCCAGGGCAAAAAACATTTATGGAACATCCCGCTTATCAGAATTGGTGCAAGAAGTTCCTCTTTATAGATGGGAAGAAATAAAAGGATCGAAATTAATTATTCTTGATTATATAAAAATTCCATTTCAATTTATGATTTTGGCAATAGATATAAAATCAAATTTCCTTAAACGAAGATTGCAATAAATTTTGGTACTCTCTTATATCGATACTGTTTCAATAATTATCAATTTAATAGAAAGAAGTTAAATCATGCTAAAAAGGTATAAGATTGCGATCGACTCTCCTTACTTTGCATTGAGCATTCATTTATTCTGTGTTCTGATACTCTATACTATCCTCACGATAACGGGTGTATTCCACCATTTTCCAAGTAATCAAAATTTGATAAGGAATGATGCTATTTGGTATTTAAGTATAGTAGAGGATGGTTATTATTACTCTGAAGGGAGAATGAATTCTATGGCATTTTTCCCTTTTTTCCCATATGTATGGAAGTTTTTGGATTTAACACCAATCGGTATCAGTATTTTAAATGGCTTTGTATTTCTACTTGGAACAACTTTAATTATCAGGCATTTAAACTTATCATTTTTAAAAGCGCTTATTATTATTTCAACTCCATCGCTTTTTTTTTGTTATATCCCATATTCAGAAGCTTTTTTTTTCTTAGGATCCACATTTATTTTGATCGGCATTGACAAACAGAAATTCCCATACATAGCTATAGGTACTATAATAACGAGCCTTACACGTTCTGTTGGCATAATTTTCTTTCCTGCTTTAATATATCTTCTTGTAATTAATTGGAAGAAAAATGATCCGGAAGCTAATAGCAAATGGATATCTAACACATTATGGCCATGTGTGATTATTATTATGTCTACAATCCTAGTATTGTTTTTTCAATATATTGAAACTGGAGAATGGTTAGTTTTTTTTAAGGTACAACAAAGTTGGAACCGTAGCTTGAGCCTTCCCAAACTTCCTTTCACCACAATGACAGGAACAAAAATATTATGGCTTGATGGGCTGGCACTTTTAGTTTCAATTATTTCTTTTTGCATACTCTTAAAATCCACTATCTATTTTTTCCTTAAAAACAAGACAGTACCATTTAGTCCTAGTACCTCCTTCTCATTGGTATATTTAACAGTTATTGGATTCATATGCAGCTTCTTTAGTGGATCTTGGGAAACTAATTCAGGCACCTCTTTAATGAGCATTAACAGGTATATTTTTGCGGGTCCTTTTTTTATCATATTTACTAGTGGGATAGCTAGTCTAAACACTATTCAAGCCAAATTTAAAAACAGCTATTTGTTACTTTTAATGACAATTATTTCCTGGTTATTTCTCGGATTATCAACTAACTTATATGAGGACAAATCCTATTGTTATACAATAGTTTACTTTTTCATTATGACGTTATATCTATACTTATATCACATCCACAATATACACAAATTACTATATATCTTACTTTATATTGTCAACCTATTTATACAGTTGTTTCTATTGAATTTATATTTAACTGGAAGCTGGGTAGGATAATAAGACATCCCAAAATGACTAAGATGCCTTATTATTTTGCAGAAACAGATTGAGTTATTTTTTGCTTAATGCAGTTTTAATTGCTGCTTCCGCCAGTGGTTGCATTACCAGATATCCAGCTTTGTTTGGATGTACTCCGTCATAAGTCAACTCAGCTTTCAGTCCTTTTCTTTCATCCACCATAGCGGAGAAATAATCCAGATATACAAAGCCATTCTTTTCAGCATATGCTTTAACCTTAGCATTTAATTCTGCTATTTTCGGGATAGGTTCTAATCCCGGGCGCCAAGGGTAATCGAATACCGGCAGAACAGAAGACAGTACTACACGGATTTTATTAGCTTTTGCCAATTCAGCCATTGAAACGATGTTGCCATAAATAGTTTCTACAGGTGTATAACCAGTGTTACCTGCAATATCGTTTGTACCAGCCAGAATTACAACAACAGAAGGTTTCAGATCAATAACATCGGGTCTGAAACGAATCAGCATTTGTGGAGTAGTTTGTCCGCTAATCCCTCTGTTGATATATGGCTTGCCATTAAAGAATTCAGGCACGGTATTCAACCATCCGATGGTAATGGAGTTACCCATAAATACAACTCTCTTTTCTCCGGCTGCCGGTGGAACAACTTTCGAATTTGCTTCAGCAAAACATTTCAGGCAGGCCCAATCCTGGTTCATTCTTTCTTCTTCCTGCTTTTTCTTACGTGCAGCTTCAACATCGTCACTGCTTTGTGCCCATGCGGCACTTCCTATTAGCATCATTGCCAGCAAAGGCAAACAAAATTTTTTCAATTTCATGGATACTGATATTTCTCTTTTGTGTACAAAATAGATAAAAATTTGAAGTTTAGTATATCCTTCAATTAATAATATGCAGACTGGCCAACATTTGCGAAGCGCAAAAACAGGACAGTGCAGGACAGTGCAGGATGCAACAGGACAGGAAATTTTTTTTTTGAAATTAAATTAGACGACCGTTAAAGTAATACAGATTTCTCTCAACTTAATTCCACTTGTTATGATCAAAGTACCCGTTCTTTGTCGTAAAGGCACTCTTTTTCCAGTTCGCCACGTGGCTATATTAATTACAATGATTTGTAGTTGCGTGACTGTTTATGCACAAAAAAACAGTATAAGCGGACAGGTTACAGATGCCGGCACCTCTTCACCTTTACCTAGTGTAACAATTGGGATTAAAGGTAGTTCTACAGGCACATTTTCAGATGCAAACGGAAGATATACTCTCTCTGCATCGTCAAACGATTCGCTCGTTTTTACTATGATTGGTTATCTTCCTAAAACAATCCACGTTGGCAGTCGTACTAAAATCAGTGTACAACTGGAGCCCAGTAACAAAACACTTAACCAGGTAGTAGTAGTTGGTTATGGTACACAACAAAAGAAAGATGTTACAGGATCAGTAGGACTGGTTTCAATGAAAAACATTAAAGATATGCCTGTAACCGGGCCCGATCAGGCATTAGCCGGGCAGATTGCAGGTATACAGGTAAGCACCTCTAATGGTATTCCGGGTGGGGGCCCTCAGGTACAAGTTCGTGGTATTGGAGCCGTTGGAGCAGGAAGTCAGCCACTTTACGTAGTGGATGGATATCCGTTAGCAACTTCCTCAGATCAGGTAGCAGATCCGATGAATGCTATTAACCCACAGGATATTGAATCGATGGCAGTTTTGAAAGATGCATCTGCTACTGCTATTTACGGTTCAAGAGGAGCAAACGGAGTTGTGCTGATCACTACCAAAAGAGGCAGTGCAGGCGTTCCAAATGTTCAACTATCCGCTAATTACGGCATTCAATCTATCCCTCAAAAAGGAAGGCCCAATCTCATGAACGGCCAGGAATTCGCTCAGTTCAGAAAAGAATCAATAGAAGATAATATCCGCTTTACGGAACACAGAGAACCTACGCTGGATGATATTCCTGAAATATATCGCGATCCATCTAAAATTGGAGAAGGTACTAACTGGTTTAACGCAATTACCAGAGTATCAGCGGTGCAGGATATCAATGTAAGTGTTGCAGGAGGTAATGAAAGAGTGAAGTCTTACATTTCTGCCGGGTATTATAACATGGATGGCGTTGTGATTAACTCAGGCTATCGCAGATATTCGGTGAGAGCAAATGTAGATGCGAATTTATCAGACAGGTTTAAAGTTGGATTTAACATTGCACCCTCCTACTACACCCGTAAAGGAAATACAACAGGTGAAGGAAGAGGAAGTTATTTTGGAATAGCCAGCCCTATTGAGCCAATATACAATGCCGATGGCACTTACAATGCTTTCATACAGAGCCCTGGCACCTTTGGATTACCAAATCCGGTGATGTTCCTCAATGAGGTTAAAAATGAAAATACAAATCACAGGATTTTATTTAACACTTATGGAGAATGGGAAGTAATTAAAAATCTTAAACTGAAATCAACCTTTAATGTCGATTATCAGGAAGATGTATACAATTATTTTATTCCTTCCACTATTGGTAGCACCAATGCTGCTCCGCCAAGCATACCAGTTGGCGTGTATGCCAACAATAACTATCTGAACTGGCTAAACGAAAATACACTCACCTATCAATACAATACCAGTAACGGACATGCCTTCACTGGTTTACTAGGATATTCTGTACAGTCTCAACGTCAGTATGGTGCAGGTTTTACAGGAAACAACTATCGTGACGATGATATTAAAACCTTAAATGGAGCGGCTACTATTACAGGTGGTACTGATATTGCCGATTGGGCTTTGCTTTCTTACCTGGCCAGAGTAAACTATGCATATAAAGATAAATACCTGGCTACTGCTACCGTAAGAAGTGACGGATCTTCAAGATTCGGACCCGACAACAGATGGGGTACTTTCCCTTCTGTAGCCCTGGGTTGGCGCGTTTCACAGGAAGAATTCATGAAATCTTCAAAGCTGATCAGCGACTTAAAAATCAGAGTATCCTATGGTTTCTCCGGTAACTTCAATATCGGTAACTACTCTTATATGAGTAATATCGGAACAAGCGATTATGTATTAGGTGGAGGATTGGCAGGTGGAAGAGTAATGAATTCTCTTGGAAATCCAAATCTTGGATGGGAAAAGATGAAAGAATTGAACATCGGAATTGATGTTGGATTATGGAAAGACAGGGTTTACCTCACAGCAGATATCTACAAACGTAATACACAAGACCTATTATTGAACGTTGAAATTCCACAATCCAGCGGCTTTGGAACTGTTACCATGAATAAAGGTGACATGGAAAACCGAGGATTGGAAATTGGAATCAGCAGCAGAAATATTGAAACTAAATCCTTAACATGGACCACCAACTTCAACATTTCTTTCAACAGAAATAAAGTGCTGGCATTAGGAAAAGACAATGCCCCTATTTATTCGGGAAACAGTAGTGAAGGAAATCCGACCAACGTATCCATGGTGGGTAAACCTTTGGCTATGTTGTTTGGATATGTGTTCGACGGAATATATCAGAACCAGGGAGAAGTAGATAAAGGACCGGCATTTCCGGGCGCTATTCCAGGAAACATCAGGTATAAAGATATCAGTGGAAACGGCGTAATTAATCCGCGTGAAGATTTCGATATCATAGGAAATCCCTATCCTAAATACAATTGGGGATTAACGAATACACTTACTTACAAGAAATTTGATCTTCGTGTACTTGTAGTTGGATCAATGGGAGCAGACAGACTTCATGCAACCAATGATTACAACGGAAACATAGATGGAGTATTCAATGTACGTAAAGATGTAGCTAATCGCTGGAGGTCAGAAGAAAACCCTGGTAATGGAAGAATTCCTACTACCAATGGTTCCGGACGAGGCCGTGTGATGTACAGAGATGTTAGTTCTCTGACAATACAAAAGAATGATTATGCCTGGATAAAAAATATTGCAATAGGGTATAGTGTGCCAAAGTTTTCATTTGTGCAGAGTGCCCGTGTTTATATAAGTATACAGAATGCCTTCCTGTTTACCAATTATGATGGTAACCCTGAAGTGACCAACTATCTGGGCAAAGGAGGTAGCGGCGCCCTGGTACCGGGAATTGATTATTCTAACTACCCGGTTCCGAGAATTTTCTCTTTTGGTGCTAATCTTAGTTTCTAACTTCTTTAAACACGATGCATTATGAAATCAACGATCTTATATACTGCTACATTATCCTGTTTTTTTCTGTTTGCCTGTAATAAGCTGTTAGATGTAAAGCCTAATTCATTTTCCAGTGGCAATAATTATTATAATACAGAAGAGCAAATACTCCGGGCTGTGAATGGTTGCTATGGCACCTTACAATCGCTTTACACCAGTGATTTCTGGGCTATGACAGAGATGCGTGCAGATAACACAAATTATCAGTACGATGAAAGTGACAGAGGTGCGCAACAAAGAGAGGAAATAGACGAATTTCTGATCACTCCAAGTAATAACTATATAAACAGTGTCTGGGCTCAGCTATATTATAACATTCAGCAAACCAATGTTATTATCAGCAGAATAGACAATGTGAAATTTAAAAGTGATGCAACCAAGGCCCAGTATCTTTCAGAAGCAAAGTTCCTGCGTGGATTTTATTACTTCCATCTGGTACGTTTGTTCGGAAGTGTTCCTTTGAAAATAAAAGAAGTGACCGGGCCGGAAGATGCTGCCACAGCTAAAAAAGCAACAGTAGATGAAATATATTCGCAAATCATTGCCGATGCAACAGATGCTGCAAACAATCTGCCATCAAGCTTTACTGGCGCCAATAAAGGAAGAGCAACAAAAGGAGCTGCTCTCACATTATTGGGAGAAGTATATCTGACAAGGAAAGACTATCCTAAAGCAGTGAGTACCTTGCAGGAAGTGACCAAGTTGAATTATATTCTGATGCAGGAATATGGTGATTATTTTGATCCTGCTAAAAAATCAAGCAATACGGAAGCAGTATTTGAAGTACAATACAATTCAGGATTAGAAACAGAAAGCAGCAACTTTATTTTTATGTTTGGTCCGCGTAACGGTAAAAAAGATTTAACCGGTTTTAACGGTAATCTGGGAGGAAATAATATTCCAACACCTAGTATCGTAAATGCATACGAACCAAATGATAAAAGAAAGGCGGCCTCCATCTCAATGTATGATAGCCCTACCAATGCTTCCTTTGCAGAATCAATTGCATTCGGAGGTAAAATACCGTTCATCAAAAAATTCTACCATCCACCCTATGCGTTAGATGGCCGTGCCAACGAAAATTGGCCAGTGTATCGTTATGCGCAGGTGTTATTAATGCTTGCTGAAGCGATTAATGAAAGTGGAACAGGAGATCCATATCCATATTTAAATTTAGTAAGACAACGTGCCGGATTAGATGGAGTAGGCGGATTAAGTCAACCTGCCCTAAGGGATACTATTTTTCATGAAACCCGTGTTGAACTGGCATTTGAGGACAATCGCTGGTATCAGTTATTAAGAACAGGAAAAGCAATCAGTGTAATGACACAACACGGAATTGATGAGAAGAAAAGGTTGACCAGATTAAGTCCGGCATCTTATAACATCAAAGATTATCAATTACTTTATCCTCTTCCGGAAAGGGAATGCCGTTTGAATGGTTTTGATCAGAACGAAGGCTGGTAAAAAAAATGAGAAAAAAGAAGAAACGTTTGCTATCTTACTGCAAGCTACATATTCAGCTATAGTGAACGTTTCTATCATCCCGGAAATCTATTCAAGTACATATTTATGACCGCGTTAAGAAAAAAGCCCGTGCAGCTGCTGCTAGGTGTATCCGCTGCCTTAGTCACGACCCTTGCCTGCATCAATGCCAACAACAGTGCAGAGCAAGCGACTGGCAACCCGAAGATCGACAAGCTCAAACTGCCAGACAATTTCAAAGCAGAAAGACTGTATAGTCCAGGCGACAATAAGCAAGGCTCCTGGGTATCCATGACTTTCGATGATAAGGGCAGAATGATTGTGTCTGACCAGTATGGTTATCTTTATCGCCTGCACTTACCTGCAGTTGGTGAAGATTCTTCCAAGCTAAAAATTGAGCAACTAAACATCGGTAAAGATACCAGCGCTCAGAAGGTATCAATGGGTTATGCTCATGGACTGCTATATGCGTTCAATAGTTTGTATGTAATGGTAAATCACAATTCGGATTCCCGTTTTGAGAAAACAAGTGGATTATACCGTTTACAGGATACCGATGGAGATGATCAGTTTGATAAAGTTACCCTTATCAAAACCCTACAGGGTGAGGGAGAACATGGACCGCACAGTATCATACTGTCTCCTGATAAGAAGTCGATTTACGTTGTAGCCGGAAACTTTACAAAGATTCCAATTATGGATAACTACAAAGTTCCGCGTGTAGATGCTATAGACAATATATTCCCGTATCTGAAAGATCCTAACGGTCATGATAATACTGTTGGATATCATGGAGGTTGGGTAGCTCATATGGATTCTACCGGTAGCAATTGGGAATTAATCAGTTCCGGTTATCGTAATCCATTTGATATTGCGTTTAATGAATCCGGCGATTTGTTTACCTATGACTCAGATATGGAATGGGATTTTGGTACACCGTGGTATCGCCCAACCCGTATTTGCCAGGTAACAAGTGGTAGTGAATACGGATGGCGTCCGGGTACCGAAAAATGGTCGCCTGCCTATCCAGATAACTTACCTCCATTAATCAATATTGGCCAGGGTTCTCCTACTAATCTTATCAGTGCAGCAAATGCCAGATTCCCTGAAAAATATCGTAAAGGATTGCTGGCTTTCGACTGGAGTTTTGGAATTATATATGCAATCGGTTTACAGCCTCAGGGAGCATCCTATAAAGCAACCGCTGAAGAATTTGTATCCGGCTCTCCTCTCCCTTTAACTGATGGAGCAATCGGACCAGATGGGGCATTATATTTCCTTACCGGAGGAAGAAGACTGGAATCTGATCTTTATCGTGTATACTATAAGGATAATAAAGAAAGTAATTCACCGCTGAAAGTGGCGCCTATCACAGAAGAAGCTAAAATCCGCAGACAACTGGAAGGCTACCACGGTGGTGCAAAAGCGGGAGCTATAGATTTTGCATGGCCATATCTTAAGCACCAGGATCGTTTCATTCGCTTTGCTGCCAGAATTGCTGTCGAAAATCAACCAACTGCTCAATGGCAAAGTAAAGTATTGCAGGAAAAAGATCCTGTAACACTTATCCAAAGTGCTATAGCATTGGCCAGACAATCCAAGGAAAATGTTTCAGCTCCATTACTGTCACAGTTAATGACAATCAACTACGATCAGCTTACCGGTGATCAGCAAATTGATTTGCTCAGAGCATTTGAACTTGTATTTACCAGATTAGGTAAGCCTGCAGGTGCATTGCAGAATCAGGTTGTAGCTTACCTGGATGCACATTATCCGGCTAAAGACAATGAGCATAATAAATCGCTCAGTAAACTATTGGTATACCTGGATGCACCTAAGTCTACAGAAAAAACAATGGCCTTACTGTTAAGTGCAAAAGACGATTCAACTTTGCAACAAACTGCCATGCAATCGGCAGATCTGATCATGCGTAATCCGCAATATGGTCTCGACATTGCAGGCATGCTTTCTAAAACACCGCCATTACAACAAACCTGGTATGCAACAGTATTAAGTCAGGCTAAAAATGGCTGGACTCCGGAACTGCAGGAACAATATTTCACCTGGTATATAAAAGCCTTCACCTACAAGGGAGGACATAGTTTTGCCGGATTCATTAATAATGCCCGCACCAATGCTATGGCTCATTTCCCTAAGAAAGACTATGCCTATATGAAAAAGCTGGATTCAGTTGCCAATATGGGTAGTATGCAGATGGAAGGATATGCACAACCTAAAGGTCCGGGTAGAAACTGGAAAGTAGATGAAGCATTGAAAGCAGTAGAAGGTGGCCTTGCCAACAGAAATTTTGAGCAAGGAAAGGCAATGTTTAATACTGTATTATGTAGCGCATGTCATGGTATGAAAGGAGAAGGAGGAACTGCCGGTCCGGATCTTACTCAGCTTGGAACTCGTTTCTCAGACAAAGATATCCTGGAAGCTATCATTGATCCAAGCAAAACTATCTCTGATCAATATGCCGCTACCGTTTTTGCACTGAAGAAAGGTGGTTCAGTAGTAGGTCGACTGGTGAGTCAGGATGCTGAGAAATACGTTGTCTCACAAAATCCATTTGCGCCGCAACAAACACGTACTTTATTGAAGAAAGAAGTTGCTAACATTAAAACTTCAAATGTTTCTGTAATGCTGCCTGGGCTGATCAACAGATTAAATGAAGAGGAACTGAAAGACCTTCTTGCTTACCTGAAATCAGGTGGTAACAGTAAAGACAGCGTTTTTGTAGCTACGAATCAATTAACGAATAAGTAATCAATACAGGTATGGATGTAAAAAAGAAGCCCTGGCACGAAAAGGTTTCTCATTACTCCCAATTAGGAGGAATAGAGACTTCGATACTGGATAACGGCGCCGGAAGAGGAACAAGGATTGCGTGGGTTAATACCGGAACCGGGTTACGTTATAAGGTAGTAATAGATCGTGCTATGGATATTGTTGATGCATTCTATCAACATTACAGTCTTGCCTGGATAAGTCATAATGGTGTAACAGCACCTCGTTATTCACTCAACAAAGGTCTGGATTGGCTCCAGACCTTTGGCGGTGGATTAGTAACCACCTGCGGGCTCTCTCACGTTGGTGGCCCCGAAAGTGACGAATATGGAGAAAGAGGATTGCATGGGCCCATCAGTAATAGTCCGGCTGAAATCATTTCCATTATTCAACCTGATCTGGTAGCCGGAAATCTGGACATGAGCATCACAGGAATTATCAGACAAACCTCTGTACTGGGGGATCAACTGATCCTAAAACGTACCATTTCCGGTACACTTGGTGAAGCCTCTATTCGTATACACGATGAAGTAATAAATGAAGGCAATACAGTAGCACCACATATGTTATTGTATCACCTGAATTTTGGTTATCCGTTGGTAGACGAAGGAGCTGAAATCTGCTGGAAGGGGAAATGGAAATCAAGAGACGGTAACCCGGATATAATTTTCAGGGAAGATAATAACTACCACCTATGTTCAGCGCCGTTAGACAGTCATGCCGGCTCAGGAGAAGAGGCAGCGATTATAGATCCGGTTACAGATAGTAACGGCTGGTGTACCTGTGGTATTTACAACCCAGGATTGCAGATTGCATTATCCGTACGTTTTAAGAAGGCGCAATTGCCAATACTTACTAACTGGCAACATTGGGGTAAAGGGGAATATGTAACGGGATTAGAGCCCGGAACACATCCTCCTACCGGGCAAGCCAGGGCCAGACGTGAAGGGAATCTGATTTTTCTGGCACCCGGAGAACGCAGGAACTACGAGTTACAGTTCGATATACTTTCTACACCAACGGCCATCTGGCAATTCCGAACAGAACTTTCATCAACTACATAATTAAAGTCCATGGAAAAATTAAGCTTAGCTGAAAAAGCATTAGAGCAAGGCAAGGGAATACTCCGACTGGCGCCTACCTGGGTTCCACGTTCGTTTTGTGTTCCTGGCAGAAGGATCAAATTACATCCGGATGATTATTACGTTTTAGGAGGCGAACGGGGAGGTATTGATGAGCGTTGGCTATCAAGTACCACTCCGGCTAAAAACGGTCCTTTAACAGGCGAAAATGAGGGATTAAGCCAAATCGTATACAACGATGGCAGCACAACCCATCAAATTCTGTTAAAAGATGCAATTGATGAATTAAAAGATAAATTACTTGGAAAACGAATCTGGGATACCTACCAGGCATGGCCGATGTATTCCAAATTCTTTGATAATATGGGCCCACTCCCCCATCATATTCATCATAATGATGAAAAAGCAGCATTGATCGGTCAAGCAGGTAAACCCGAAGCCTATTACTTTCCACCACAACTGAATAATCATGGAGGTGATTTCCCTTATACATTCATGGGAATTGCACCAGGTACAACCCGTGAGCAAATCAAGGAATGCCTGATGAACTTCAGTAAAGGTGATAATAAGATCACTAATTATTCCCAGGCTTACCGCCTCGAGCCAGGTACAGGCTGGGATGTACCTCCCGGATTATTACATGCGCCAGGTAGCTTGTGTACCTATGAGCCGCAAAAAGCATCAGATGTTTTTGCCATGTACCAATCATTGGTAAATGAGGCAATTATTCCTGAAAACCTTTTATGGCAAGGAACACCAGCCGAAAGCATTGGCGATTATGATGCATTGCTGGATGTAATAGATTGGGAACTGAATGTAGATCCAATGTTATTCCAAAACCGTTTCATGCCGCCTGTTCCGGCAGTTACTAACGCTAAAGGTTACACTGAAAACTGGATTTGCTATAAATCGGCAGATTTCAGTGCCAAAGAATTAACTGTGGAACCAGGAGCAACAGTAGTAATCAAAGATAGCGCAGCATATGGATTGATAATGATGCAGGGAAGAGGAACAATGGGCGTTTGGGAGATAGAAACCCCTGCCCTGATTCGTTACGGCCAGTTTACCAACGATGAATTTTTCGTTAGCGAAGCTGCTGCTGTTGCCGGTGTAACTATCACCAATGCATCAACAACCGACCCAATCGTGATGCTGAAACATTTTGGTCCGGGTAATCCAGATATTAAACTCTGATAAAAAACCTGCGTTATGAAAGACAATAATTTTCCAAAGCTCCACAATGCTACCTGGCCAGGTATAGTAGGAAAAGGAGATAGTTCACAACCTATCATCCCTTTCGATACCCTGTTGCAGATGACTGCAGCCGCAGAAGTAAACGGTAAAAAATTCGACGGAATTGATATAGGATTATTTGATCCGCATGTTCCTGTAACCAGTACAGACGATGATTTGAAAAGACTGGCAGATAAAGTGGCTGGTTATAATCTGGAAATCGGAAGCCTGGTTGCACCTATCTGGCCTCCCGAAGGAGGTTCGGCAATGGGAACCAAGGAAGACCGGACAAGATTTGTAGAACAAGTCAGAAAAGCCTGTAAAGTCGGACAACGACTAAGGGAATTAGGTATACGTCCACATGGCATTGTGCGTATAGATTCGGCTTCCTCACCTGAGGGCTGGGCAACAGATCCAAAAGCTAATACACAACTAATTGCACAAACATTCAGAGAAGCAGCCGATGTAGCCGCAGACTATGGTGAATCACTTGCCGCAGAAGGAGAAATCTGCTGGGGAGGTATGCATAGCTGGAGAGCCATGATAGATACACTGAATGCAGTAAATCGTTCCAACATCGGGTTTCAGGCCGATATGTCGCACACCTTTCTGTATCTGTTAGGGTATAATAGTCCGGATGACCGCATTCTGCCTGTTGATTTTGACT
This sequence comes from Chitinophaga silvatica, assembly GCF_003419895.1. Classification (GTDB taxonomy): domain Bacteria; phylum Bacteroidota; class Bacteroidia; order Chitinophagales; family Chitinophagaceae; genus Chitinophaga; species Chitinophaga silvatica. The sequence continues at coordinate 115,908 of NZ_QPMM01000018.1, forward strand.
GGAACGACAGGGCCACTTTAACATCTGCTTTAAAAACATTAACAGCCGCATTGAGGCCATGGACCATCGACTTCCACGTTGCTCAGAATGATGGAACGGTATATGGCAGCGGATCGCACGATAAAACAGGAAGGCATTGCCTAGCCACTGATCCTAATGGCAAACTGGATATTGCCATAGACGCTGGACATTGGCTTCGTGATGAAAATGGGAACCTTACCAAGAAATTTAAGCATATCTGCTGGGATGGATGTATGTTCCCTAATGAAGTGATGACCAAACAACAAACCTGGAATGATATACTGGCTGCAATGGTAAAAGTGCAACAGCAACACGGATGGCAGGAATAATTCCTTAGCATTAAAAACAGCGAACTATGGCAACTAAAAAAGAATTGAGAATAGGTTTAATAGGTTGTGGTTTTATGGGCAGAACCCACTCCAACGGATATCTGCGTGTTAAAAACTTTTTTCCAGAACTACAATATGTACCTGTACTGAAGGCCGTTTGTGCCCGTACAGAAAGTAAAGCCCGGGCTTTTGCTGATCAGTGGGGTTACGAATCCATTGAAACCGATTGGAAAAAACTCATAGCGAGAGAAGATATTGATGCAGTAGATATTTGCACTCCAAATGATATGCATGCAGAAATAGCAATAGCAGCAGCGGAGGCAGGAAAAATGGTATTAACAGAAAAACCACTGGCACGTACCTACGAAGAAGCATTAGGTATGGTAACCGCAATTGAGAAAGCTGGGGTACCTAATACCGTTTGGTACAACTATCGCCGGCTGCCAGCTGTGACACTGGCAAAACAAATTATAGACAGTGGTAAGCTGGGTCGCATATTCCATTTTCGTGCAAACTTCCTGCAGGATTGGACTATAAACGCCAATCTTCCGCAAGGAGGTGAAGGATTATGGAGAATGGATGCATCAGTTGCCGGATCAGGTGTAACAGGCGATTTACTTTCACATTGTATTGATACTGCACTGTGGTTAAATGGCAGTATTACCAATGTATCGGGTATGACGGAAACGTTTGTTAAAGAACGTATGCACCAGCTAACCGGAACCGTACAACCAGTAGGGATAGATGACGCCTGTACATTTATGTGCAGGTTCCGTAACGGATCATTAGGTTTATTTGAATCTACCCGTTATGCGAGAGGACATAAAGCTTTATACACGTTTGAGATCAATGGGGAACATGCCTCCATCCGCTGGGATCTACACGATTTAAACAGATTGGAGTTCTTCGACAACTCAGATCTTTCTGTAGTTAAAGGCTGGAGATCCATTCATGTAACTGATGGTGATCAGCCATATATGAATAAATGGTGGGTACCAGGTTTAGGAATTGGTTATGAGCATTCATTTGTACACCAGGTAGCAGACTTTCTGCAAAGCCTGGAAACAGGCGGTAGCTGCTCTCCTACCTTCCGTGAAGCACTGGAGACTCAACTCGTTTGTCAGGCAGTTTTAGAGTCTGCCGCTAGTGGTACCTGGAAAGAAATTCATTCATAAATCATAAAATAACCAATTATGCGGAAAAAAACAGGTGTGCTATGCCTGTCGGTGGCAGTAGCCTTAATCGGAACCTCCGTTGCATGGAAGACCACTCAAAGTATGGATTACAAGAAAGGATTTGTTTCAATCTTTGATGGTAAAACATTAAACGGGTGGGAACACGACGGTGTGCATTGGAAAGTGGAGGATGGAAACCTGGTAGGTGAAATAACTCCTGAAACCGTTCTCAAAACAAATAATTTCATCATCTGGAAAGGTGGTCAACCAGCTAACTTTGAGCTTACCTGTGAATTTAAAATAAGTGCAGGTGGTAACAGTGGCATCAACTACCGCAGTGATAAAGTAGAGAACGTACCTTTTGCACTTAAAGGTTACCAGGCAGATATCGACGGTAATAACAACTATACAGGTCAGAACTACGAAGAGCGAGGCAGAACTACCCTGGCGTATCGTGGTCAGAAAACGGTAATTCCTCAGCCTAGCGGACAGGAATCGCCAAAGAACAATGCCTGGCCAGCAGCCAAACTCGTTGGCTCTTTAGGCGATATTGATTCTTTAAAAACGCTGATCAAAAAAGAAGACTGGAATACCTGCCGACTTGTTATCAAAGGCAATCACTTACAACACTACATCAACGGAGTATTGATGAGCGATGTTACTGATAATGATAAAGTAAATGGTAAAACTTCCGGCTACCTTGGAATGCAGGTGCATGTTGGTCCACCTTCCAAAGTAGCGTATCGTAAAATTATGATTAAGCAATTGTAGTATTGATAGATTTAAGGAAGCGGTGTTTTTTTTAGGAATACAAAGGATTGAAGTGAGATACTCATTTCAGTCCTTTGTGTTTTAGAAATGTTGAATCATTCGCTTTCAAATCCAAATGAATACTTAATTAAAAGATTATTTCTAATAGTACATTTGATATAATATCCATGTTGATTGAACCTCTTCACAAAATAGTTATCTCTATCAAATGTATATACGACCTGTTCTAATTTCTCCTTAACACTAGTCCTGTAGCTAGTTCCAATTCCTTTTACTACATAGCAAGCTAAGCACCTGTGTTTTTGTTTTATTTACTACTTCTATTGCAGGCAAAGAACCAGGTTGTTCAAACTGTTTGTTCCAACAATTTTCACCTAGTGCGTTTTCAGTACTTTTATAGTTATTGAGCTTAATTTAATTTACTGCTGTATCGAAATTGAAATACCCACGTATCTGGGCACTGAGGTTTAAATTTATTAATAGGAAGATTGATATTATAGGGATAGTTTTCATTACATTAAAGGTTAGGGTCAATTTATTGTTGTTAGTCTGGTTATTGTGTATTTAGGGTAATCAGTTTTATTATAATCATTGAGTATTACATCTACCTTTAGCAGCTCCAATCCAGCCACTAATTCGGCATTAAACTTTGCAGATTTTTTTAAAATCTTTTCATAAGAATCAGGACACATAATAAAGCCAATTATTATTTTACCCCTATCCTTCCCTGATAACAATTTACATTTATATGCCTTTGCCCAAGACAAAATACCACAGGATGGAGGCATTTTGCTCGCTTCCAATAGAATTAGTTTTACACTTTCAGTTGGTTGCTGCGCCTGAGTATTATTGATCGATAAGAAAAAGAATATTACAATTGTTATTAAATTTTTTCTCATAAAACTAGATTTAACTTACTTCAGTAAGCACAGGAATATCAACTTTTATTCTTCCAATTATTCTTTTTTAATTCAAACCAATCTGTTGGGTCGCCTTCGTAATCAAAAGTTTCCAGGTTGGTAAATCCTAATTTGGTCAGGACTTTTTTTGAATTCAGGTTTTTAGGATCTGTTATAGCAAAGATGGAATCGATATTCAGATTATTAAATCCATAATCCAGGATTGCATTTGAAGCTTCGGTGGCAAAACCTTTCCCCCAATGTTTTTTCTTAAACCTGAAACCAAGTTCATAAAAATTAATTTGGTTATTTAATGGTTCTCTAAAATATTTCAGCCCTGCCCAACCTATACATTCGTTGGTAAATTTATCAACTACTGCCCAACGAGCAATTCCATTTTTCGAATATTGCTCTTTAATCATTTCGATCACTTTCTTTATTTCGTCGATTGATTTTACAGGATGATTTTCAATATACAAGTGAACATCAGGGTCAGCATCCATTTCAAAAAGATCCATTTCATCGGTATACTCTAATTCACGTATCAGGAGCCGCTCTGTTTCTATGGATATTTTCATTTTGTCAGGTATTACTCGTTTTTGATTTTCCATAATTTACCTAAAATTTGTTTTGAATGGAGTTTTTTTTATAGACTTGGAAGGACTAATTATTGATTGGCATCTAATATTTGGAATTATTTTATACTGAGTGGGGTCCTGATTTTATTGGCTTTATGTGATTGGTAAATTTCTTTTACCGTAGGCTGGGCGGGGGCAAGCCCAATGCTATTAAGTTAAGGGAAATAGGCCCCGGTTTAATTATCTTTAAGT
>NZ_QPMM01000019.1 GCF_003419895.1 Chitinophaga silvatica
GGAAAATGGACTATCGGTACAATGAACAGCGGGGATATTCAAACTTTAACAATCACCGCCACCGTAAATCCGGAAGGCAATTATACCAATACCGCTGGCATTACCGGTAATGAACACGATCCTATTACTTCCAACAACAGCAGCAATGTAACTGTAACACGTACACCGGTTGCTGACCTGGAAGTAATCAAATCCGTTGATCTCAGTACGCCTGATGTAGGTACCAATGTTGTATTCACTGTTAAAGCAATAAATCATGGCGCCAGCAAGGCTACCGGGGTTACTGTAAATGATGTACTGCAAAGTGGATATTCCCTGGTTAATACAGGCGCTACTGCTGGTACTTACACCAATGGTATATGGACGATTGGTGAGCTGGAAAAAGATTCTGCTGCCACCCTTACCATTACTGCCAAAGTACTGGCCACTGGCGTCTACAGTAATTCCGCTACTATCAGTGGAACTGAAATCGACAGAAAGCCAAGCAACAATAACAGCAGCGTAACACCGGTGCCGGTACCTGTTGCCAACATCAGCATTGTAAAAACTATCAGTAACAGCACGCCTGATGCGGGTAGTGAAGTAACCTTTACTATCACTGCCACCAATGCAGGACCGAGTGAAGCTACCAGTGTAACGGCAACAGATATACTGCAATCGGGTTATCAACTAATTGAAGCAACCACACTTACTGGTACGTATGATGATGCTACTGGTATATGGAATATAGGTACTATGACCAATGGGCAGTTGGCCGAGCTCACCATCAGAGCGAAGGTGCTTCCAACTGGTAACTATAATAACACCGCAACTATTACTTCACCGGTTAAAGACACTGACCCGACAGATAATACATCAACTATTACCACTCCGGTAGTTAGACCTATTACTGATCTCAGTATCGTTAAAACAGTAGATAACAATACTACCGATGCAGGAACAGAAGTAACATTTACGCTAACCGCTACTAACAATGGTCCGAGTACCGCCAACGGAGTAGTGGTGAATGACCTCTTACCTTCAGGGTATTCTTTCGGTAGTGCTACACCGGCAGCAGCATACAATGCAAGCAACGGAAAATGGACTATCGGTACAATGAGCAGCGGAGATATTCAAACTTTAACAATCACCGCCACAGTAAATCCGGAAGGTAATTATACTAATACTGCTAGCATTACAGGCAATGAACACGATCCTACTACTTCCAACAACAGCAGCAATGTAACTGTAACACGTATACCGGTTGCAGACCTGGAAGTAATCAAATCAGTTGATCACAGTACGCCTGACGTAGGTACCAATGTTGTATTCACTGTTAAAGCAATAAACCATGGCGCCAGCAAGGCTACCGGGGTTACTGTAAATGATGTACTGCAAAGTGGATATTCCCTGGTTAATACAGGCGCTACTGCTGGTACTTACACCAATGGTATATGGACGATTGGTGAGCTGGAAAAAGATTCCGCTGCCACTCTTACCATTACTGCCAAAGTACTGGCCACTGGTATCTACAGTAATTCCGCTACTATCAGTGGTAATGAAATCGACAGAAAGCCAAGCAACAATAACAGCAGCGTAACACCGGTACCGGTACCTGTTGCCAACATCAGCATTGTAAAAACTATCAGTAACAGCACGCCTGATGTGGGTAGTGAAGTAACCTTTACTATCACTGCCACCAATGCAGGGCCTAGTGATGCCACTAATGTAACTGCAACGGATGTACTACAATCAGGTTATCAGTTCAAAAGCGCTGTTCCTACTTCAGGTAACTATGACATCGCCACTGGAATCTGGAACATTGGCAGACTTAATAACAACAAGCAGGAGACACTGACTATTATAGCAACAGTTTTACCAACTGGCAACTATTCTAATACAGTTGTGATTAAAGGAAATGAAAAAGACAAAACTCCGGCTGATGATGCAAGCAGTATAATACCTCCCGTACCCGTACCGGTGACTGATCTACAGATAATTAAAAGCATTAGTAACAATAAACCAGGTACAGGTGATATCGTTAGCTTCAAGGTTGTTGTAACTAATAACGGCCCAAGCAAAGCCACTAATGTGGTAGTAACGGATGTTATGCAAAATGGCTTCACCTATCAACAATCGACAGCAGATAAAGGAAACTTCATTGCCAATACCGGTATCTGGACAATCGGAACACTCAATGCAGGAGAATCTGCTACACTCCAGGTAGATGTAAGGGTAAATACCACCGGCATCTATACCAATTCTGCTACTGTAAAAGGGAATGAGAAAGATCCCGATAATAGTAACAATAATAGTACTGTTACCATACTTGCCGATCCTATTGTTGATCTGCATATTAATAAGTCTGTCTCTAATATGGCTCCTCCACATGGCTCCGACGTTACATTTACCATTGTGGCCGGGAATAACGGACCAAGCGATGGTACAGGTATAACAGTAACAGATATACTGCCGGCAGGATATTCCTATAAATCTGCTTCAGCAACAACCGGTAATTATAATCCTGCCACCGGTATTTGGATGATTGGTAGTATGACCAAAAATGCTGTTGCTACCTTAACAATAATCGCCAGTGTTAATAAAACAGGTAGTTATACCAATACTGCTGTAATTCAAGGAAATGAAACAGATAGAAATACTGCCAATAATAGTAGCTCGGTGACACCAGTTCCGGTAGCACTTCATACAAATGATGATGCGGCCAGTACAGAGGAGCCAGATCCTGTAACTATTGATGTAGTGAAAAATGACATCTATGGAAACACAGGCCATACCGTATATATTAAAGATAAACCACTCCACGGTACCTTAACAGACAATGGAGATGGAACAGTCATCTATACTCCGGAAGCTGGTTTTGGCGGCATTGACTACTTTACCTATTATATCCAGGATCAATCAGGGTTTGCATCCAATGTTTCTACAGTTACTATTAATGTAACTAAACGCCAGGTTGATCTCTCCATTAAGAAAGTGATTATTACACCTGCTTCAGAAATTGCAGTAGGTAAAAACGTCACCTTCGAACTTACAGTAAGTAACAATAGTCGTAAAGGGGCCAGTGGCGTAGTGGTTACAGATATACTAGCTAATAATGTCGGGGATATTGAAATCAAAACCGAAACAGATCATGGATTGACGCATTATGATCCGGTAACTAAAACCATGAGTTGGCAAATAGATACACTGGCTCCGGGTCAGACTGTGAAGTTGCTGCTTGTGGCTAAACTAATAAGCGGTGGACAGATAAACAATACAGCGACTGTTGAAGGTAAAAATGCAGATCCTAATCCGGAGAATAACACCTCAAGTGTTAGCACAGCTTTAAAGGGCGCCGATATCTTTATTCCAACCGCCTTTACACCAAACGGTGATGGGATCAACGACAAATTTATAATACTGGGTATAGACAAATATCCAAATTCACAGCTAATCATCTGGAACCGCTGGGGTAACGTGGTATATCGTTCCAACGATTACAGAAATCAATGGGATGGTTCCGGCCTGAATGCAGGAACATACTATTATGAATTAATCTGTCCGACCACCGATAATAAAATATCTATGAAAGGATGGGTGCAATTAGTTCGATAACCACCGACAAAGACAGAAGTTATATGCAATACAATAAACAGAAACTAATACCTATGAATAAAGTTCTGACTGTTCTGTTTTTCATCCTGTGCGGAGTAACTGCCTCCGCACAGCAAGATGCACAGTTTAGCCAGTATATGTTTAACGGGATTTATGTAAATCCCGCATATGCTGGTTATCGGGAACAATGGAATATCCATGCATTTTATCGTAATCAATGGGCTAATTTACCTGGCGCTCCCAAAACGTTTTCAGTAGCGGTTGAAGGCACAGCAAATAATGATCGGGTAGGTCTTGGCTTACAGGTAATGAGCGATAAATTGGGAGCATCCAATACCAGTTCTGCCTATTTTACCTATGCTTATCGAATTCCAATGAACGAAGATGGCTCCTCCCGCCTGGCGGTTGGTATTAGTGGAGGATTCCTCCAGCAAAGGCTTGATATTTCCTTACTCACAACTTCTTCTTCTATTCCTGATCCTGCTCTGGTAAATGGAGAAAACAACAGAACTATGCCCGATGCCAGGTTTGGTATTTTTTACAACCGGGAACGTTTCTTTACCGGGATATCTGCATCCAATCTTCTTTCACAGTCATTCCAGAAATCACAGGCTTTAAAAGAATATCTTCCTTTAAAACCACATCTCTACTTTACGATAGGAGGACTATTACCATTATCAGAACAACTATTACTGAAGCCAAGCATGCTGATCAAAGAAGACCTTGCCGGACCCACCAGCTTAGACCTCAACGCTTTTATGCTGATCAGTCAGCAGCTCTGGCTGGGAGCATCCTACCGGACCACCTTTCTTAAAAAATCCAATCTGGCATCAGATTTAAAGAAGCCTTCAGCTCTGGTATTTATGGCAGAAGTTTTTGTGAATGATAAACTCAGATTAGGGTATGCTTATGACATGACGGTAAATGGAACTGTTGCTACCAACTACCCTACTCATGAGTTATCGGTTGGCTATTTCTTCAAACGAAGGAATGCCAGGATGTTATCGCCACGCTATTTCTAATAATAGTTAACCAATAGTTTGTACATGAATCATTGTAATAAATATATACTTCGTCTGGCTACCTTGATGGTTACAATTGGGATAAGCACTCATACTTATTCCCAATATGTTTATACTGAAGCTGTAAATGCCTATAAAGTTTACAACTTTGAAAAAGCAAAGCCGCTTTTTGAGAAAGCCTATAATAAGAAACCTACAGCTAAAGCCGCACTAGGCGCTGCAAATAGTTACCGACTCACTAAAGACTATCTAAAAGCCGAAATCTGGTATGCCCGCTTATTGAAAACAGGAGAATATGCTCCGGCAGAAGAATTAAATTATGCAGCTATATTAATGAACAATGGCAAGTACGATTCAGCCATTGTTCACCTTCAACATTACCTGCAAAAAAAACCAGCTGATCAACTGGCTTTAAATATGATTTCGGGTAGCGAAGCCGCACCAAAAATGATCGCCAGTCCTGTAGCCGGTAAACTCGAAAATATGGTTGCTCTTAACTCACCCTATAGCGATTGGAGCATCACCCGTTTCCAGGAAAAATTCATCTTCGCCTCAGACAGGCCATTTAAGGATATACGTAAATCACCTTTCTTTACCAATGAAAGTGATATTCATAAGAAAATGTATACCTGGACAGGTAACAGTTATCTTCACTTATATGAAAGTAATGGCGACAGTACAGATATCAAACCTATGCAACGCTTTGGTGTCAACGGAGCATACCATAGTAGTAATGCCACTTACAGTGCAGATGGTAATGCAATGTTCCTTGCAATTACCAGGTTGAAAAAAAGGGCAGCTTCAGCTTTGGGTAAAGACTCCATACTTACCATGAACATCTCTGTAAGAGAGCTAAAAAAACATGATCAACAAAATTGGAAAGTAGCTCCTGAAATTCCATTTAATGCTACGCTGCAGTATTCTGTGGGTGATCCCTGGATCAATGCAAGTGGAGATACATTATATTTCGTTGCCAGTCAGGGCCCAGACCATCAGGGAGGTACCGATATTTATTATGCAGTAAAGAATAATGAGACCTGGGGAAATCCCATAAATCTTGGAAAAGAGATCAATACTGCTGGTAATGAGCGCACCCCAACATTTAGTAAAAGTGGCGATCTCTATTTTGCCAGTGATGGACATCCCGGCATGGGAGGACTTGATATTTTCATGGCTGTAAGAGACGCAGACACCTGGAAAGTTAAAAATTTAGGAGTGCCGGTAAACAGTACACATGATGACTTCGCTCCTTCCCTACCAGATACTTTATTATACTTTGCATCTAACCGGGAAGGCGGTAAAGGAAGCGATGATATTTACAGGTTTATTCCGGCGCCTGTGCCCCCATCGCGGCCTGTATTTGTTATCAATGGCATCATTACGGATAAAAAAACAGGGATGCCATTACCTACTGTCCAAATCTTATTCAAAAATAAAACCACTAATGTCGATACTCTAATACAAACGAATACGGATGGCACTTATAAATTCCCGGCAGATAGCGGAGCAATATATGAGTTGAAAATAACCAAAACAAGATATATCACCATTCCCCGTGATACTGTATCATTAAAAGGCTATACAACATCCGTAAATATCCGGCATGATAAAGTAATGGAACAACCTGAAATTGGTAAACCTATCAGGCTTGAAAATATTTACTTCGACTTAGGCAAATCTGATATCAGACCAGATGCTGCCAGAGAATTGGATAAGCTGGTCACTATCTTACAGGATAATCCTACATGGATAATAGAATTAGGCGCACATACCGACTCGAGAGCCAATGATGCCTATAATCTGGCGCTTTCACAACGTCGTGCAACCGCTACTGTTGCTTATTTAGTTAAAAAAGGTATTAATGCCAAACGTCTGACAGCTAAAGGTTACGGAGAAACAAGATTGATAAACAAATGCGCTAATGGAGTACAATGTTCCGAAGCAGAACATTTGCTTAACAGACGAACAGAATTCATTATTCTGAAATTCTGATAAAATAGATAAAAGATTCATACAATACGGCCTTAGTTCGATATCATAACGAATTAAGGTCGTTTTGCTTTGTATAAAACATTCTTAATATTGGTATCTGTTCTTTATTATATAAAATCCTTTTCCCTGCAACTTACTCTGCACTTTTCCCAATTGCTTTATCATCATTAATCAAAAAATAATACAACACAGGAGATGTTCAATGTAAGTTTCTTATTCGTGTATTTACCAGCAGGAAGTGAACATTTTATTGTATATGGGGTACATATATTTATAAAGCAAAAAGTGCCACACCAAGAACTGGTGCAGCACTATCACTATTGAACGGTTGGTTGGTTATTTTCCATTGATATATTCCAAAGCAAATGTCATTTCAGGGTCCTTACTCTCCCGGACATACGACAAATACTTTTCCAATGGTACTTCCTTATCTGGAATAACTCCACGGCCATTATCTGTAGATGCATTAAAAAAGTTCAACTCTGTCATTGGAATGGTAAGTATAAACTTAGTAAGAGGCAGCTGATAATTGACAAACCAGGCTGCCGTGGTTGATTGTTCTCCGCTACCTGTTTCTTTTCCAATGATGATTCCGCGTTTGTTTTTTTGAACTAATGTAGCAAAGTAAGTGGCAGCAGATACAGTACCACCGCCGGTTAATACATATACATTTCCGGAAAATGCATCTTTATCGGCCGGGAAGTTCTCCATTTGTCCTTCTTTCAAACGTGCATTACCAATATAAAATCCTGAGGCACTATCCTTATCGAATCGTTGGTAAAGAAAATTCTTATTGTTTCGGATATCATCATCCGAATATTTTCTGCCATCCATTGTGGCGTATTCGCTGTATGCCAGGTCTATAGTTTTAGTCCTGTAGTTATATACATTCTTGAAAGATTCTTTTGCTAAAAAAGAAAAGAGCAGTGCTGAAATGGCAGGATTTCCACCACCGTTGCTACGAATATCAATAACTACATTTTTGCATCCACGCTTTTTTACTTCTTTAAAAAAGCTGCTGAACTCTTTATAGGCATACGACTCCTGAAGATTGAACGAATTAACAGTGAGTATACCGGTGCTATTTTGATCTTCATAACTGCTATAGATCCAATAAGATCTGGCTAATTGATTTACAGGTAAAACGGCTTGTTTGGTAGAATGGAAGGCAGGAGAGGGTAAAAGAGAAGGTAAGCGCAGTTTTTTCACTGCTTTACTTCCCGGTTCTGTATAAGATATTTCATATTCCCGGCAATCTGGGGATTTCATACTTAAAATAGTCTGGAAATTGCCTGATACTCTGTCTGTACCAGTATTACTATATCCATCGCTGTATGTAGAAGCAGCCAGAGAAGCAATTAATTCTTTGGCTGTTTGTTTATTGACAGACAAAATTTCTGAGCCAAAAGGGATTGCTTCTCCTTTTATATTAACAATGATTTTTTCTCTCTCAATAAGTACTGGTAAAGGAAAAAAGTACATGCTTCCCAATACATTCTTTGCAACGTCCTCAGAAAAACGGCAACTTGTATGTACATCTCTGATCAGATAGATTGGAGAAAATTGCACGCCGCTCAAAGGCGATTGTTGTGCCAAAGCCAGTTGCATCAGTGAATCTACTCTCTTATCTAAAGTTGCAGAATCAATGAATTTATAAGGATTTGGATGTTGCTTTTTTAAGATATCCATCGCCAGTTTGTAATCTTTTACAAGGTCTTCTTTTGTAAAATCACTGAACTTGTTTACCTGGGCAGATGAAAAAAGTGTTGCTCCAATCAGTAACGTACTGAGAAGAACAGGTTTAAATATTTGTTGCATTATTAAATGAAAATTTTTTAGATTGAAAATCGATATACCGGATTACTGCAGGAGTTCCAATATTCCCTCATTCCGGATGATCATCATCCCCTGGCGATCTTCCGTAATCCCTTGCTGTAACTTATAAGTATAGCGCGGTCGATGTCCTTCCATCACAGTAGGCATAAAAGTAAACTGGATATTTTCGTTTCCTGCCAACGCCTCTCCTACTTCAATAATATGGGTGGAGATAACAAAGACACAGTCGATATATTCCGCGAATGCCTCAGAAACAGCAAGGGTACCGTCATAGGCATCCTTAACATTAGTTCCTTTAAACAACTCGTCGAACATCAGTAACAATCTTTTGCCGGATGCAGCAGCTTCTGCGGCCTGTTTAACTCTCACTACCTCTGCATAAAAGTGACTGTATCCCAAACCAATGTTATCTGCAACGTTTATGGAGGTATACATTCCTTCCCTTACTGAAAAGTCCATTTGCGAAGCAGCAACAGGAAAGCCCATATGTGCCAGGTAAAGCCCTATCCCAATGGATTTCATCAATGTCGACTTTCCAGCCATATTAGCACCAGTCAGAAATATTACATTCTGCGCTTCTGTCAATTGGATTGTATTTCCAACAGCAGCACTTAAGCAAGGATGCCTGAGATCTTCTGCTATAAACATATTCCGCTCGGCAGGCCATGCGCTTGCATACGTAAATCCATGTGCTTCGGCTACATTGGCAACTGCAATATTTACATCCAATTCATAAATAAATTGCATGATCTCCTTCATCTCCTTGAAGAGAGTATTCTTTAGCAGATAATCGAAATGCGCAATGGTATTGAGCGGTAGATCTTTATAGATATCTATATTCAACAGATTTTCGATATGCTTATTCGCTAAAATATGCCTAACTGTTTTGATTCGACCATCCAATACACCATGCGATGAGGGCATAGATTGCAGGAAAAGGGTGCATCGTTTCAGCGTCACAATAGTTGCCTGAAACCCAAGTACTACCTTTTTAAACCGATCGTCACGTGTGAGGGTGGATAACACCTTTTTGACAAGCATATCTGCCCATACGGTTAGCATATTGCTTGAAGACCCTGAGTCGAGGTATTCTCTCATCAGATTGATCTGAACTACATCAAAAGAAAACTCAAGCCTGGCATTCTGAAAGTAACGAAACACTGCTGTTCGTCTGTTAATTTCATTTTCTTTCAGTAACGGATGATGAAACATTTCATCCAGAATTTTTTCGCCACCTCTTGTTTTCACCTTATTAAACAGATGGTAAACCGTTCCATGCCTGAATTTCCCAAGCAGGTTCAATTCTTCCAATGTTTGTTTGTCTATAATAAAACTCATGCCTGCGAATGTTTGATGTTTAAAGAAGCTGCCTTTTGTCTGCGTCTGCCCCCTTTCTGCAAGGTTTCCAATATTCCTTCATTTCGGATAATGATCATACCATGCCTGTCTTCCGTAATTCCTTTTTCAAGTTTATAAGTATATTCAGGCATTTTCCCTTTCATAATAGTGGGTAAATATTGAAAAGTTATCTCCGGTTTTTGCATTAGCTGTTCTCCGGCTTCTACAATGTGTGAGGAGATTACAAAAAGGCTATTACGTTTTCTGGAAAAAGAGGCGGTAACAGCTACAGTTGCTTCATGGGCATCTTTTACATTAGTACCCCTAAACAGCTCATCAAAAATGATAAATAAAGCTTTACCCTTGTGGAGTTCTTCAGCTACTTTCTTCACACGCAATACTTCAGCATAAAAGTGGCTGGCTCCAATTCCCAGATTGTCTGGTAGGTTTATGGTAGTATAAATACCATCCATAACCGGAAACTTCATAGAACGGGCAGCAACCGGAAAACCCATATGTGCAATGTAAACAACTGTGCTTAGGGCTCGTAGGAAAGTAGACTTCCCAGCCATATTAGCACCGGTAAGAAACAGAAGAGGATGAGTATCATTCATTGTTATATCATTGCTGACAGGATTTTTTAATTCAGGATGATACAAGCCTTCTATTTTTAATTCATAAGATCCTTTTGCTGATGCTTTGGGGAATATAAATTTCCTTTTATTGGCAACTATCGACACAGAAATATAAACATCCAGGTAATAGATAGCCTGCAACAATTTGTTGACCTTAGCGTGTTCCTTTACTCTGAAAAGCGTGTCGAAAGCTGTGATGGAAGCAAAAGATAATTTCTGCCGGCTATTGTCTTTAAGTACTGGTTCAAAAGCCGGATCGGCGAGTAAGGACAATACTTGTTTTCGTTCTTCCGTAAAGGGTTTCAGCGCAGCAATATCTTTCGACTGATAGAATTCATAGCTTATTTTAATAAGTTCTATTACACCAGTTACCCCATTCTGTATTTCTTTCTCACCGAATGCCGGAGCATTCGGTGAGTGTTTGTCAGATTCATTGGCATTTCTCAAATACTTTTCAGCCATATCAAAAGAGGATGCGCTGTAAGGAAAGGCGATCTTCACTTGTGAAAAGGCTTCAATAACAGCACTTCGCTGATTAATCAAATCTCTTTCTCCTAAAGGATTACGGAACATTTCCTGCAACAGGGCTTCTCCACCGCGGGTATTAGTTTCATTATAAAGATCATAAATACCAGGAGTTTCCTTTCTGCTGAAAATCCCTAAATCCTCTATAGTTTGTTCGTCTGTCTGCAGTTTCATATTACTTTCTTTTTCTGCGGATAAGAATGATGGTTCCGATTAAAAGCACTGTTGCCGGGAAAATCCAAACGAAGAATGTCTTTTGAATCTCAGCTGTTGTAGAGCCAATAAGCATTAAGGTATCTTCAGGAGGATCTTTAGGGCCATAAATCGGGAATTGATTATGATCCAGCCAGCTGAACAAACCTCTGACAAAGAAGCCACCACTTCCTCTACCGAGTGTTTTGTTGCTCATAAAGTCTGCATCTCCGAGAGCCAGGATACGCTGTTCTGTATTACCTTTCTGACGGGTCAGAGATAGCCCAATAGCATAATAATTGTCTTTTCTATCTCCTTCTGCAGGGTTTAAGACAGGAGGAACGGAATCTCTAACCAGTACTCCTTTTTTCAACCATACAGTAGTATCTGTAGTTACTATAGGTTTTATATCGAAAATTGCGCTGTCTGTACGGGCAAAAGGTATAGCCGTTTCCATGCGCATCCAGATACTTCCATCTCCGCCGCCTCGTTGTCTTGCTGAATAGTAAACCTGCTCATCTGCCAGGTTTAAAGCAGTTTTAGTAAGGAAAGGTTGAAGTATATCCGGAGGATTATCTCTGCTAATCTGAATTAAGGTACCTTCAACCAGTTCAATTCCCAATGGTTGTAAAACAGGATTCAGGATAGCTGCCTTTTTAGGCTCTCCCAGTGCCATAAAACTTTTACCACGATCTATATATTCCTGGATTTTTCTTTTCACGGTATCATTTAATGCAGTTTTGGGATCTGCCAATACCAGTGCTGCGATATTCAGTGAATCGTAAGGAATATCACGAGTAGCTAATGATATAGTATCTATATCAAATCCATTATTTATTAAAGATGTTCTGTCAGACTTATCGGTTGTTCCAATGGAAACTCCTCTTTCTCCACGTATATCAATACCTCTTTCCAGATTACCAGTAGTAAAGAGCACTGTTGGCATTTTATCTATCAGGAGTCTCGATACTGCGGCAGCAACGTGTTCTTCCTCAGGCCAAACACCTCCATAATTGTAGGTACGTAAAAAAGTAGTTTTTCCTTTATACTTTAATTGCATCACTAGTCGGTAGTCTTCCGGTGCCAGGTCTATGATTTTTCTCATTTCCTCTGGCTTTTTGAACATATCGACATTAACTCCTATGTTCTTTGCCTGTTCTTTGGCAAAAAATTCGACATCTTTACCTGGAAATGTTTTATACCAATGAGCCTTGGGCGAAGCATCATAATAATATTCATATTTAAATTCAATATTATTATTAAAGCGCAGATACTTTTCCCAGAGTTCAGACAGATAACGGTTACGGTACTCCGGTAAACCATTGTAATACATATCCCCAATAAGATTAGTATATAGCGTTACTTCAAGCGGAGCATCAAGAGACTGGATAATTTTTTGTACCCGTGGATGGATTGTATTTACTTTTTGGTTTGTAGTATCCCAGTAACCAACCAATGCCTGGCGAGAGGTAATATATCCTATCATCAATGCTACGGCAAGAACTCCTAAATATCTTGCAGTTTTCACATACCAGGGCTTGGTTTCTCTAACAGAGCGTAATTTAAGCATGGTAAACATCAGGAACAACGATATCACTATCACAAAGTAGAAGATGTCTTTTGTAGTTAACAATCCATATAACATCTTTCCTGTGCGTCCGGACATCGATAGAAAATAGGTAAGATCACGTACAAAATCAATGTTTTGCCATAGACCACCGATTTTACTCAAAATTAAAACGATAACAAACGTGGATATTGCCGATACAATCTGGTAAGTTGTAAGACTCGACATCAATAAGCCAACAGCTGCATAGGCATTGGTCAACAAATAAAATGCAACACAAGCGGAAAAAAGAATTCCGTAATCGATTGATTTAATGTTGAAGCAGGAAGTAATTAATAATATGCCAACTATAGCTACCAGGAACAAGTTAAAGATCATGATGGCGAGATATTTCCCCAAAACAATCTGCCTGATTTTAATAGGTGATGAGTATAAAAGTTTGATACTGCCACTGCTAACCTCACGACTTAAAATACCCATGGTAAGCAAAGGGATAAACAGGTATAGATTTTCAAGAATGTTAGAGAACACTCCGCCTCCCCATAAGAAAACATCTTTGGTCAGA
Organism: Chitinophaga silvatica; assembly: GCF_003419895.1. Lineage (GTDB taxonomy): Bacteria > Bacteroidota > Bacteroidia > Chitinophagales > Chitinophagaceae > Chitinophaga > Chitinophaga silvatica. The sequence goes on from NZ_QPMM01000019.1 coordinate 13,267, forward strand.
GACAAATCAAACTCTTTAAATGTTGGACTTTTTTGCATCATTTCCTGCTGCTTGGTCCATCTGAGAATTGATCCTGAGAAATAATAGCCACATTGTATAGAAAATACTACCGTCAGGAACCAGGCCACTGGCGAATAAAAAAGGTTTCGTAGTTCTGCTTTCGTTATCCGAAAAATTGTCTTCATGTCTTAAATGTTATAAGGCTGATTGAGTAGATATTTGTTTAAAAATGTCGTCCAGTAAATTCTTATCCAGGTTGGCTTCCCGGATTCTCCACCCGTTTCTGACACCTGTTTCAATAATCCGCTCACTTACCTCCTGGCTTCCATCAAAATTGACTCTGGCTTGCTTTTCAGAGATATATTCCACACTTGTAACCCCGGCAACTGATAGTAATTCGGCCACTGAGGGAGGGTTTTCCATACGAAGTAAGAGAGAGCCAGGCTGGATATAATTATTGAATGCATCCATTGTATCTGAGAATACAATTCTTCCCTGCTCAATCATAATAATCTCCTTACAAAGCAGATGAATTTCAGAAAGGATATGGGAAGACAATAGCACTGTATGCTCTTTTCCTATTTCCTTGATTAGTTTTCTGGCTTCAATAATCTGGTTGGGATCCAATCCGTTTGTTGGTTCATCCATTACCACCAACTTTGGTTTGTGAATGATAGCTTGTGCGATACCTACACGTTGCCTGTAGCCTCCCGACAGATTTCCTATTAGCCTCGATTGAAAGTGAGCAATACCAGTACGTTCCATGGCTTCTGATACAGCTTCCCCGATCCGGTGAGATTCAATTTGTCTCAATCCGGCAGCATAGGTCAGGTACTCCATTACTGTAAAATCGTTATACAACGGAGGTGTTTGAGGGAGAAAACCAATATTTGATTTTGCGGCTTCCGAATCTTTACGTGTATCTTTTCCATGAATCCAAACCTGTCCTTCGGTTTGATTCAGTACACCGCAAATGATACTCATGGTGGTAGACTTTCCCGCACCGTTTGACCCCAGCAAACCGATAACACCCGTATGGTTGATTTCGAGATTAATATCCCGTATAGCCCAACTCGTGCTATACCTGTGTGAGAGGTTTTCAATTTTTAAAATACTGCTCATAGTTTATTGCTGAATTAAAAGAATTAACGATCCTATAGCTGACTATTGCTTTTTGTAAGAGCAAACGATTCCCCGCAGGCACTGCTGCCTGAAACCTGCGGGGATAAAAATGATAATTGAACAGATACCTGTTAAACCCTGCTAGTGGATAGGGATAAAATCTGTATCAATGATTTTTGGAAAACCTGTTTCCACTGTTTCTGCAATTGGAGCCTGATGTCCCAACGGTATTCTGTACAAGCGGATTGTTCCGCTGGTATTAGGATTCGCCGGATCGTAGGTACAAACTACCAATCGCTTAAACAATTCGGTATATACCTCTTTACGTCCAGGTACTTTGCTGGAACCCGGATTGAATTTTTCAAATTTTACAAGGCTGATAGCTTCATTTCCAAAATCTATTAATGAAAATGCCTGATCGGCTCCTGGGTCATAAGCATATACTGCATTACCTTTGACATAAATAACATAACCAGTATTATAATCTATCTCTATAAACGGAGAGTTGAGTATTTCCGAGGCTTTTGTAAAAGATAGCTGTTTCACATCTTTTACGAGCCCATTGGACAGAAACTGTATAAAGTATGTTTCCTTAGTTGAAGGATTATGCATTAACGTATATAAAACATCCGTTACAGTTCCTGTAGCCATTGTATTCCGGATTGCCTTAGGTTGAAATCCTTTCAGAGAAAATGGTAATAGCAACGGTAAATACTTTGTCTGGGAGGTATACATATTGTAGGCATCATCCCAAACAAAGCTGCAACTATCGGTATCATATATAATCCGGTAATAGCAACCAGCATAATTAGGTACTTCAGGGCCCACCTGTACATTTATACCGGAAACAGGAAATACCTTACTTACTCCACCTGTTGAAATGGAGTTCATTGGCTGTTTGCTTGGCAGATTTAGGCTTTTCAGATAATACAGATCAATCTGAAACATATCTGTTCCTTTCCTGGCCATGAAATAGTTATAACCAGTTTTTTCAATTATCACCGGGGATGCTGCGCTTGGAGTCATTGAATTGGTAACAGCCTGGGAAACATTTGTCTCCACAGTCAGATCCAAACTGGAAAATATTTTGATTTCCTGGTCTGTAGAAACACCTACCCATTGATGTAAGCTCTGATTATATTTCTTATCACTTCCAATAGCGCTGATAGATAACGGTTTACCGTTTATTGGAATATTTTTTCCAAGAACAGTATTCACATCTGTTATCTTTTTGTAGCCATTTGATGTGTATGTCAACATTCCTATTTGCGCCTTACCAGATTTTTCTCCTAAAATCATCCAACCTTCCCGGGTTGGTGTGGTAATAAATACATCAGCAGTTACCTTTTGCAAAAGATCGGTACTTCTCTCAGTAACTGTAAGCTGCACTGTATTTTTAGTAGGATCAATACCATTAAAATCAGTAACTGTCAGATAAGGTTTTCTACTAAGTACCTGGGTGCCTGAAAGTGTTGTCCAGACAAAGGAATATTGAGAAGTATCTGTTTCTGTGGCATTTTGTTCCGGTAGTTTGATTAGTGCCTTAAGTGTATCTTTATCTACCCCTCCTCTGATGATTGTTGTTTCTTTCGTTGGCAACACAACAGAGAAGTGAGTGGGGGCAGTTTCATTGAAATCTTTAAGGCCCTTTTGACAGGCACTGGTGGCCAGGACACACAAATAACATAGTGCTATTTTTGCAAGCCTGCTATTTCTGAATATCCCTGAATGCCTGGATATAAAAATCGGGGGCATATGGCTCATACTAGTTATTTTTAGTTTCTTCTGTTAATAATATGGATTCTAAGGGAAAGAGATTTCAGCACCTGAAGGGTCCAGGATCGGGTGTCCGGCAGCCCTTTTCTCTGCAATGAGTACCTTTGTCAGTGCAATTATTTTGTTGGATATTCCCCAATAAGCATTTGTGACATCCGGATACCCGTAGGGTACACCAAGAGCGGCATTTCCTATATCCATAAAATAATACAATTCATTGAGGTTAAAAGGGTCGAAGCTTAGATCTCTTTGATTTACATTGTGTAATGCCTGGTTGACGAGCTTCACATTTGGATCTGCTGCCCATGCAGATTTATCTGATCTGCTAACCGCCTCCTGAATGGCAAGCATTTTAGGAACTGAGTAAGTTCCAAACCTGCTTTGCAGCCATAAATAGGCAACAGGCGTAACAAGTGTATTACCGAATCTATAAGTAACCTTACTCCAAACATGCTGTTCTGGTTTAAACGGATCATTGTCTTTTAGTATAATGGTTGCCGTTTTAGTAGTTGTATCTGATATCGGAGGTCTTTTGATCTGCACCGTCAGTTTACGCTCGCGTCCATTCGCCGGAATATAGATTGAATCCGGATTAGGCAAAATGATAAACTCTTTACCATCTCCTTCTACCTCCACTTTAACAAGCCTGTTTTTATCGGACATATGTCCATCCGCTTCAATAAAAAGCGGGAACATTCTCCATCCACCATAGAAAGTATTGGTTTTAAGTGTATCTACCTGATAGAAATATAGAAGGAAGGAAAATTCCTGACTATTAACATATCCCTGAGCTATATTGGTGGTATTCAATCCATCTGTGGTTTGTTGGTTGTTTATAAAATAAACAAAATCATTACCCACAAATTTGATTGGTTCCACCTTTTTACAGGCATTTAAAACCACGCCTGTAAATGTTAGCAAAAGGAGACTTTTATATAATTGATTTATTTTTCCAGACATATCTGATAATTAAAAGTTGATTAACTAGAACGTCACGCCTGTCAACGGTAATAGGTTTCATTTTGCGGAGTTGGCAGTACAAATTGGTTTGCGCTCAGATATCTGGGGCTACCATCCGTGAATGAAGGAATAGGCGAAAGATTTAGGCGTTTAATCATGAAAAACGTTTGTCCTTCCCCGATAAATTCCCGTTGATACTCATCTTCAATTTTGGTCAGTAATTCGCCATAGCTGCTATTGGCTTGAAATGCGATTGGTGTCAGCCCCTTATTAATACGCAGGGTATTCAGATAATCATATCCCTTTGCCAAATCGGGTGTTGTTTCCGCAGCAATCAGATATAATTCTGCTTTACGTATCATTGGTTGGTAATACATTCGGGTATTATCCAATATCGTGGCATTGTTGAATTTGATAAAAACCTTGTATGATTTATTACCATCAGACCCAACGTTAAACCAGTATTTCAATCTCAGATCAGATGCAGAGGTATACATTCCATTTAAGCGACCCGGTTTGGGTGCATAGATAATATCATCACTCAACATAGGACTGAAAAGCTGCCGGTAGTTGTTATACAGGTTTCTGTTCTCGATTCCGAAGAAAGTCTCTTTACTTAGCAAAGGATCTTTTGAATAATCTGCTTCGGTCGACCAGGGGAAGAAAGGTTCCTGTTCTGCGATCACTGACTGAATAGCTGTCCATGCATCTGATTTTTTACCAGCATAGAGTAATACGCGTGCCAGCAATGTTTTTACTGCGAAATAATTCATGCGGCGTTGGCGGTTCGAGAAATAGTTAATAGATGCTCCGCCTTCCGTAGTATTAGACCAATCGGGTCCTTTTGTACGAACCGGATCATTTTTAAGCAGTACCAAAGACGAATCCAAATCATGAATAAGTTCATTGATAACTGTTGCAGCAGGCAGAATAGGTTGTGCCACCCGTTCTACCTGACGGTAGTATGGAATGGAAATATTCTGTGGGTTCTTTAAGTAAACTGGTCCAAATACCCGTAACATATCAAAGTGCAGAAAAGCACGGATAGCATAGGCTTCACCCAACATAATATTCTTATCCTCACCTGTTACCACATTGAAAGAGGGGTCTTCCAGTTTGGTGCAAAAATTATTAATTCCTAGTATCTGATGGTAAGACTGGGTCCACATTGTATTCAACAACGAGGCAGTAGACGGATCAAGGAAATAATAATAGGAAAAATTACCAATTGTTCCTTTCGCTGGAGCATAATATTGCGCCAGTTGTTCTGTCACATTTAGTGTTAGCATATTTCCATACAAAACGGAATCAGCTAATGTTTGATATATACCGTTTAATGCAGACTGGGTACCTTTTACAGTAGAAAATGCTTCATCTTCAAACATATAATCCCTGGGCTGCACCTGAAGAAATTTCTTACAGGAAGTACCTAAAACAGTCATGAAGCCAGCAATGATACAAATGGAGGCAGCAGACTTACAAAAGTTTATCTTTCTCATATCATTGAGTTAAAAAGTTGCGTTTAGATTTAAAGTAACACTGCGGGCAAAAGGATAATTCAGACCTCTTTCCCTTTGAATGTTCGATAATTTAAACTGGAAAATATTGGAAGTAGATAATGCAAAACCAAAGGCTTGTAAACCCAGTTTCTTTCTGATATATGATTTCACACCTTTGGAATACTGATCCAGTATATCATAATTGAATGTGATATTGCTTACATTCAATGCATTTTCCTTTTGCAGAAACCTGGAAGACATACCTGTACTTAAATTAGTAATCCCCAGAAAGGATGCATCATCACCGGGATTTTTCCAGCGTACATACAGCGCTCTTTTATCCTGATTGTTCTCCATTCCGGCTGCAGAAATATTTTCCACCTTATTGTACAAAGCATCATTAAACTTCATCTCACTGATTATATACTGAGAATAAACGGCTATGGTAAACTTCTTATACCTGAGCCTTACATTGAAGTTCCCTTGTGTAACGGGTCTGCTGCTTCCTACTACAACTTCATTATTTTTGTCGAACAGAAAGGTTGATTTCCCGTTCTTATCGAGAAATACTTCAAAACCTCTTGTTTGCCCAACGCCCAGTGAACGAACAGCCCAAACATCATCAGGACTGGAGCCATCATAGTAGCGTTGCATATACCCATTATTACGTGCAGAGTCATTGAACTTACTGAGCACATCACCCAGCGCGCTATATCTGCTTTTGTAATACACAGGTGAGTTAAAACTTAAATTCAAAGTCCAGTTACGGGTATTTATCACACGCGCATCAATTGTCACTTCAAATCCTACGGTTGTTATTTTTCCTATGTTCTTCGGAATTCCATCTGTTATTCCCAGAGAAGGAGGTACCGGAATCGCCATGATCAGCGGATCGGTTAAGTTGCGGTAACCGGAAAGGGTTGTAGACAAAATATTGTTGAAGAATTTTCCGGAAAGGTTATACGACAGATTGTAAGTCTTGGTCCAGTTAAGATTTGGATTACCAATTCCTTTGAGGGTAGTTGATTCACCAAAGAAAACCGGGGTATTATTCAGAATATAAGTGGTACGGGATCCAAAGCTTCCGGCATTCTGATTTCCGGTGAGCCCGAGATTTGCAGTCAGGTATAATTGATCTACCCATTTCGAATGCTTCAGAAAATTCTCCTTACCTAAGTTCCAGCCAATTCCGGCTGCATAAAACGATTTATAAGGATTATCTACACCAAAGCTGGAGGCTCCCGACATATTATAGGAAAGATCGAGGTTATATTTCATGTCGTATGAATAGTTCACACTTCCGATCAATTCCATTGAAGTTTTTTTCAGTGTTGAGCCACCAGGACGCGCATCCGGCTGAAAGGAATTGGCCAGGTAGATCAACGGTTCAGAAGTGGCAGAGAATCCTACAGCAGTTAACCCTAGCCTATTGTCTGTTGTTTGGGAGAATCCACTTCGGATATTGGCATTCAGAATATGTTTTGTAGCGAAAACTTTATTATAGGTTATTGTAAAATTCCCATTATATGCCTCTGTTCCGCTTTTGTTATAATTGTAAGACCCTTTTAAGTTGGCCTCTGTATTATCAAACTGAGTATTTAATGGAGAAATGAAATAATCCGTCTCCCCGGTTGTCTTATTATATTGGAAGTTTCCGGATAGTCTCAGAAATGGGAATATATCCCAATTAGCCATTATGTTGTTGGTAATACTAAGTCCGGAAACTGTGTTTTTACTTGGCAGTGTAGCGTTATAAAGCGGATTCTGATAACGGAAACTGTTGGGTACAGTAGAACCACTTGTTGGATCGTAGTAACTGACATCATGTGACTCCAGATATCTGTCTTTACTATTGATTACATAGTAAGAAGGAACATTTACATAATCCGCAAAAGAACCATATGGACTACCGTTTTGTTTATTCCCGGCAATTGTCAGGTTATTAGCTACATTAATCTTTCCTGTACGGTATTGCAGATTCAGATAACCTGATGTATTTGAGTTATCAGAACCTCTCATTACCCCAGTAGTAGAATTCCGTGAAATTCCGGCGATATAGGTAAAATAGATATCTCCACCGGTAACGGATAAATTATGATTTAAAACTCCGCTGTTCTGAAGAGGCACATTCATCCAGTCAGAATTCACACCTTGCAATACGGCGTTTTTCCTGAATGCATATTTTATACCGGGCAACACCTGGTTCGTTGAGCTTACTGCAAAAGGTCCCGGAGCATTTGTACCTTGTGAGGCAAGTTCCTGGAATTTTAGTAGCTCCTGCGCGCTCATCATATTGTATCCTGATAAATCGGGCATAGTTAACGTTCCTGTTCCTGAATAGCTAACCATCAGTTTACCAGGAGCTGGTCTTAAGGTTTGAATGACAACTACTCCGTTTGCTGATCTGGAACCATATAAGGCAGTAGAAGCAGCATCTTTTAATAGAGTAATACTTGCGATCCTGTTGATATCCAGATTGACGATGGTATTAAGACTTGCTTCAAAACCATCCAAAATGAAGAGGGGTTGATTTGGATCGGCTTCATATTGCATTTTCAGTTGCTGACTGTATTTCTGTGGAGTTGGCGGAGGGGCAGTTCTGCTACCTCTTAACTCCACTTTTGGAGCCTGATTTGGATCGGAACCCAGATTGTTATCCCGAATTACCTTAAAGGAGGGATCGAGTAAACTAAGTGCTTCCAAAACATTTGTACGGCTGGCAGTTCTTATATCCTTACCTGAATAGCTTTTGGTTAACCCGGTAAATGTTTCTTTATTACGATCAAACATACCGGTACTAACCGTCACCTCATCGAGTTGTTTTTTTTCGTTTTGCAGGGAGAATATAAAATCGACAGTCGATTTTTTTAATATTCTTCCTTTTTCCAGGCGTATAACATCACCATTGGCAGTACTCGATAATAATGGAATGGGTACCGATAATACACCATATCCAAGGGAGGAGATAATAATGGTGGCATTATCATCGATATTCCGTAACGTAAACGTTCCGGATGCATCTGTGGTAGTTCCCCGGTTTATACCTTTTAATCTGACAGAGGCACCTTCCAGCGCTTTTCCATCCATATCGCGCACTGTACCGCTTATGGAAGTAATAGAAGTAGCTGCCTGTAAAGGATTTTTAGAAGAACCATCAGGAGTTTTCCGGGAAATAATGATGGTTTTATCCTGAATAACATACTCTAAAGGTTGGTCTTTTAAAGCGATATCCAGCAACTTTCGCAACGGTAAATTATTCACAGTAAGAGAAACTGTCTGCGCTCCGTCAAGCGCTCCTTTGTTGGTTAGAAATACATAACCTGTTTGCTTTTCAATAGCAGAGAATACCTGTTTTAATGTCAACCCCTTACCTGAAATGGAGACATTTTGAGCAATGCTGGCAATAGGAATACACAGGCAGGCAGCGAAAATAATAAATGAGAGGGCACTCTTAACCCTCAGGATTCGTGTTGGCAGCCGGAACATGCGGACCGCGGGGCGGGATCTACGACCAGGTTGATCAGAATAAATCACCTGCGAAGAAGATAAAGCATGAAAGAACTGACGACAAATAGCCGTTTTTAGCATAGCTTTGCGCTTAGTTTTGGTTGTTAATAAAAGTGGTTGCCTAGACCTTTTTTTAGGACCAATTAGAACTATTCGCCGGAAACGTATCGACTCGTTTCCGGTTTTTGTTTTGAGAATAGACGTGATTTAAATTACAGTTTTGGATTACAGTTGATTAAGAATGTTTTTTATGTCTTTTAATGAAATCTCTACTAATTCCGGTTATGTATAAACAAAATGTTCCCTTACCGTAGCCGTAAATATGCTACGAGTCATTGCTGCTGTTCCGTAAAATTTGTGATTGTTTACTCGTTGTTAAGGCATAATAAATAGCTTTCTACCTTCCAATCTATAGTGTACTCCAAGTTTTTGTAACACCATCAATAACCCATCCAATGATACTCCTCTTGTCATTTTCCCTTCAAACTCACGTACTGGTATTCCGTTTTCATAAACTACTTCTATATCATACCAACGCTCAACCTGTCGCATAATTTCAGCAAGCGTTGATCCTTCAAAATAGAACAATCCATTTTTCCATGCCATTACTTTGTCGATATCCGGATTGCTTACTACGTAAACACTTTCAGCTACCTGTGCCTGTTGGCCTGGCCGGATTACTATACCATTCACACGCACACTTCCTTCCAATAAAGTAGTTTTGATTATTTCTTCATTCCTATAGGCATTCACATTGAAATGTGTACCCAGTACTTCTATTTCGACTCTGTTATTGACAATGACCCTAAAAGGCTGCTTTTCATTTTTCGTTACTTCAAAATATGCTTCTCCGTTTACCTCCACTTTCCGCTCAGCTCCTGTAAATATAGTAGGATAGCGGATCGAGCTGGCCGAATTAAGCCAAACCTGTGTGCCATCCGGGAGTGTAATCCGGAACTCTCTTCCTTTCGGAGTAGTCATGGTATTATAAACCATTTCACCGGAAACATTTCCGACCTGATCATAAGTAAGCTCTCCATTTTTCAATGCCACCTGTGCACCATTCTGAGAAGCTACAATACCGTTTCCCAGGCTGTCTAACACCACCTTACTACCATCTGCCAGCATCAGAATAGCACCATTTTTTCCCGGTGTTATCTCTGTTTTCAGTGCAACAGGAGCTATATTCCTGTTAGCAGTCAGGAAGTAAGCCCCCAGGCCAATACAGAATATAACAGCTGCAGCTGCGGCCCATCCCCATTTGCGCAGGAAGTGATTTACTTTTGGTACTTCTTCCTTTATCGCCGGGCGATCTACCTGCAGTACTCTTTCAAATAAAGGCCACAACTTTTCATCGAATGAATCCAATACAGGTGCTTCTTCCAGCAGTGTGGCGGCCACCTCCTGGTAAAGCTCCTTATTTTCTTCCTTGATCACCTCATTAAAAAAAGTTTGCAACTCCGCTTCGTTCAGCGAATTGTTGGCATATCCTTTAATAAGGTAAATGATTTCTTCTTTTTCCATTATTAATGAAAATTAAGTGTTCCTTCAGTATATAAGAGACAGGTAAATAGCAAGGTGTAATGTCGAAAAGGCAAATTATTTTAAAAAAATTAACCAGCCAATGAAAGTAATCTTTCCAGTGCGTAATAAATGAGTCCTTATCAAAGCAAGAATAATACTAATGGTATTTCTTACGTGGCCACGGGAAAGATGAAGTCTGGACGCTATCTGCTCCGAATTCAGCCCATCTTCCCGGCTTAGCTGGTAAATCTGTTTTTGCTGTGGAGTAAGCGTATTTATTACACCTTGGATAATAGATTGCATCTCCTTGAAACTCAGATGATCATCTACTCTTGAATCTGAACTAAGATCATCTGAATGAAATGCAATATCTCCTCCGGAGCGGGAGTAATAGGTTTTCCAACGTGTCAGATGTTTAAAACACTGATGGGTAGTAACTTTCTTCAGCCAGGGAATTAAATTATCTACTGTTGCCAACTTATCTCTATATACCCATATCTGAATAAAAACATCCTGAAGAACTTCATGACAACCTGTTTCGTCTTTGACAAGACTACGTATCCAATGCTGTATTAGCGGGCTTTTTTCTTTAAAAAACCGGGCAAAAATCTGCTCATCCCCTTCAGCTATACGCTGAAGCAGTTCCTTCTCATTATGTTTTTCACTAGTTGACAACTTATCTGATAATTACGAGACTGGTTGCAAACTATACAAAAAAATCTATGGATTATAACAAACACATAATTAATTTACTATCAGTTCCATAAAATCGCAGCTTCTCAAAAAGTCATCATCTTCCCCATTCCAGCATTTCCAAAACAATTTAATTATTCAAACAAATGGTTGCTTCAATTAATGATTTCCCTTACCAATAACTAAAATCCCCGGAGTTTAAGCTCCGGGGATTTAATTAATTTATTAATCTTATTACTTCGTTCAGAATAACTAAATTTAAAGGCTTCAGGATTACGCCATCACTTTTTTCTGAACAGGTTTTGCCTGCTTAGTTGTTACATACGATACCATTTTAGGAATCATAAATGCTAAACTAATACCTATATTAAATGCTGCTGTAAAATTCTGTGCTTCTGTTTTAACATTTCCGTTAGCATCCTTACCATTTACATCATCATCAAAATGTCCTTCACGGTCGGTAATCCCTGACATAAAAATAAACGGAGCATCACACAACAGTCTGATAACGCCATGAGTAGTTTCTACTGATCCTACCGGCAGTTTATTACCAGTATTGGCCAAAGCCTGTAGTCCACTTTGATCAGAAGTCTGATAATCGGCATAATTTGTAATATTTACAACGCTGAGACCTATATAATCTTTATCAGACATTATCTCAATATTAGGAGATGGATGCAGATAAGGTTTCAGCAAGCGCGAGGCAATTGAATTAGCTGTTGCACTATCCAGCAACTTGAAGAAATCAGGTGATATAGAAGAAGGAAGTACTTTTTCAAAGTCTTTGGGATCATCCCAAACGCTTTGGGGATTTGTACCATTAGGATGAAAATTATGAATAAAAATGTTGCTACCCATTACTACACAACCATTATTATTACCACCATCGAGGCCCAGTGCTGCCGTACCAAGTGCAACTACCAGATCTGGTGGCTCCTGTCTGTAATTAAGCACCTTAGGCAAACATTCGTGTTTCCCTTGTGAACTACTTGGATTCCACTGGCTGTCCATTATATCCTGAATACACCAGAGCTCTACAGTTACCTGCGGAAAGTTATCCCAAATTGCGCGTGGCTGTGGAGAACCCTGCAAGAAGGTCCATGGATAATTCAAATGAGTTGGATTAGGTAATTCACTTGGCCTCATTCTGGTGTTTAACAAGGCATTCAGGATAGGTTCTACTTCCCATGACTTGTTACCAATTAATAAGATACGTTTCATTGTAGTGATTTTGAGGTTTATAAATAAAAAATACTTAAAAGCAGAGCTAAAAACCCAGTGTTATAAAAACTAATATTGATTATATTATTCGCTGTAAAAAATTGCAGTTGAGATAACAGTAAATAAGAAAAAAAGTTGGATTCTCACATAGTCATTGGAGTTAGTATACTACAAGCTCTTCATTTTGTAGCACTTAAACAACTTTCCTTTCCCCTTGTTATGAACATTACTCATTATAGCCCATGGCATTTTTCTAAAAAAGGGAAAAAATTACAAACAGACGGGAAATAACTACATAACCTACCCCCTCTTTTAGCCGCACCTTTGTATTGTTAACACAACACAAAAAACTTTAAACCTTAAACAAAATGGAAAATCAAACAAACTCAAAAGCAGTAAAAAACATAGTATTAGTACATGGTGCATTCGCTGATGGCTCTGGTTACAGAGGTGTATATGAAGCACTTACCAAACAAGGATTTCAGGTTACAGTAGTACAAAATCCTTTAAACTCCCTTGCGGATGATGTAAAAGCAACACATCTGGCTTTAGACAACCAGGACGGTCCGGTTATCCTTGCTGGTCACTCATGGGGTGGTGCAGTAATCACTGAGGCAGGAACTCATCCTAAGGTAGCCGGATTAGTATATATCGCTGCTTTCCAACCAGATAATGGAGAAACTGCATTACAATGGTTTCAGACCGCTCCTCCGGCTCCCGAAAATGGAGTTCTGCCTCCAGACGATAAAGGCATCGTCTATTACGACAAAGATAAATATCATGCTGGCTTTTGCGGCGACCTTAGTAAAGAAGATGCAGCATTCATGTATGCTTCCCAAGGTGCTTTTTTTGGCGAATGTTTTGTAACCCCTATCTCCAATGCAGCCTGGAGAAGTAAACCAACCTTTGGAATTATCGCAACAGAAGATAAAAGTATCAACCCCGACATTCAGAGAGCCATGTATAAACATTCCAACACCAAGGTTATAGAAGTAAAGGGAAGTCACGCCGTTTATGTTTCTCAGCCACAGAAAGTAGCCGAGTTCATAGCTGCAGCAGCTACTGAAGTAGGTAGTAAATAGTTTCGATTTTCTATTTTTTCTGAACCCCCATTTGCCCGTTGGTAAATGGGGGTTCTCATTTTTAGTATTATAAACTTTGGGCTTAGTATCTTCTTTTGTATTTTTAGTATCATTAATCCTTCAATTTATAATAACCTCATTCGACTTATAATGAAACTCAAATTAAGTGACAGTAATACAGGCGGAGAAATTTTGCTTTTTAAGGATGAAGAAGGTTTTGACAGGTTATTTTATTCACGAGACAAATTCAATAAATACTTTACCATTGCATGGAACCCCGGAGATACACAAACTGTAATGATAGACGGCGAAGAACACGACTTTCCGGCCAACTCATTATTAACCCTTTTATTTAATCAGTCTTTTAGTTTCGAAAACTCCGAAACTATTATTGCCTGGCAATTTAACAGAGAGTTTTATTGCATTATTGATCACGATAGTGAAGTGAGTTGTGTAGGCTTCCTCTTTAGTAGTACAGAACATTTATTTGTAAATCTGACTGAAGCAGCACAACAAAAACTGCAACTATTATCAGATGTTTTCATAGTAGAATTTAATACTTCCGATCATATTCAGAACGAAATGCTATTAGTACTATTAAAACGTCTTATTATTTATGTAACACAGCTGGCAAAGTTAGGATATGCCCCAACTAAAAAGATGCAGGATGAAAGGTTTCATATCGTCAGAAAATTCAACCTATTGGTAGAAGCAAATTTTAAAACAGAACATTCTGTAAATTTTTATGCCCAACAGTTATGCAGATCCCCGAAAACATTATCCAATCTATTTGCCCTATATAATCAGAAAACTCCATCTCAGATTATCCAGGAAAGGATTACAGTGGAAGCAAAACGTCTGCTGTGCTATACAGACAGATCTATAAAGCATATTACCTTTGAATTAGGTTTTGAAGATGTCGCTTACTTTTCTAACTTCTTCAAAAAAAACACGGGCTCTGCCCCTTCAGACTACAGAAATAAGATGGGTCTACCTAAAGAAGGGAAATAATTACAAGAAACCGGGAATTTAGTAAATCTTCTGCACGTGCTTTGTATCGCATCTTTGTATTGTTGATTCAAACAAAAACTTCAACAACTAAAAAGATGATAAAGCAAATATTAAGTACTCTGAAAAATGCAATTTTAGCATTAACAATAGCTTCTTCAGCCGTAGTAAGTACCAACGCACAAGCAGTAAAAAATGTAGTGTTAGTGCATGGCGCTTTTGCCGATGGCTCAGGTTATAAAGGCGTTTACGAAGCATTAACCAAACATGGCTATCATGTTACTGTTGTACAAAATCCTTTAACTTCATTGGAAGATGATGTAACAGCTACAAAAGTGGCACTGGATGCGCAGGATGGGCCTACTATCCTTGCTGGTCACTCATGGGGCGGTGCAGTAATTACACAAGCCGGAAATCATCCTAAAGTTGCTGGCCTCGTGTATATCGCTGCCTTCCAACCAGATAATGGGGAAACAGCTCTGCAATGGTTTATGACTGCTCCTCCGGCTCCGGAAAATGGTGTACTACCAGCTGATGACAAAGGAATTGTTTATTACGACAAAGCTAAATACCACGCCGGTTTTTGTGGCGATCTAAGCAAGGAGGAAGCTGCATTTATGTATGCTTCACAAGGGGAATTCTATGGTAAATGTTTTGTAACTCCAATTACAGATGCTGCCTGGAGAAAAAAACCAACATATGGCATAGTTGCCACAGAGGATAAAAGTATCAATCCCCAGATCCAGAGGGCAATGTACAAACGATCCAATACAAAAGTTACTGAAATTAAGGGGAGTCATGCTGTCTATGTTTCTCAACCACAAAAAGTAGCTGCTGTTATTATGCAGGCTGCAAATGAAGTCTCAAACAAGTAATTTTTCCACATAAAAAAGAAAGAAGATTCCCGGAAGTTATTCCTGTGAATCTTCTTTCTTTTTATATTGATTTCTATTCTATTGTTTAATTAGCTTATGCGTAATCGAGAAGCTGCCTTCAGTGATCTTAATATAATACACTCCCGCCGGATAGTTAGAGATATCATACGTCAGGATACTCCCCGATTCTACCTGTTGCTTTAAGATATGTCCGCTTAAATCAATTAAAGATACTCTTGCC
Organism: Chitinophaga silvatica; assembly: GCF_003419895.1. GTDB lineage: Bacteria > Bacteroidota > Bacteroidia > Chitinophagales > Chitinophagaceae > Chitinophaga > Chitinophaga silvatica. The sequence goes on from NZ_QPMM01000019.1 coordinate 28,775, forward strand.
TGTTTTAAAGCTTTGGTAAATGTTATCTGAAATATACCCGTAGTTGGATTAGGGTAAATTGCATTCACCTGAACAATAGCATCTGCATTCAATTCTTTCATCACTGCTGCCGTCGCAGTATCCCTACCTACTCTGGCGTTATTGCAGACATACATTCTTTGAGTACGGTTACCGGCTGCATCATAAGTATAAACAAGCCCACAGGTATTGGGTGGCAAGGATTGCGCACAAACTTTTGCAAGTGGGAAGATTGCTAATATTAAAAGGAACAATAAGTTCTTCATGTTAAATGTTTTAAACTTAAAAAGTAAGTTCACCTGTCCGCATGTCTACACGGGTGGCAATTGGTTGTTGTCCTGCTGTCGCCTTTACCTGTTTATAAGTAATTGAATGCTTTCTATCGAATGGATTTGAATCGCCAGGCCAGCCGTAGCTGGCAATTCTTTCCCAATAAACTGCCTGATTTTTACGTATAGAAGGCTCCTGGTAGCGCGATAATACAAATCCATCTCCTGCTTTCTCAATTGGAATCAGTAAGCCGTTTTCATATTTATACAATTCATTTCTTCCGAAACAAACACCCCAGATATTGGTATGTTGTACAGGAATACTATCTTCTCCCATTGAGAAAACTTTCACATAACCACTGCTTCGGGAAGTATCAGGGGTAGCCCATAATGTACCTTTTACAGAAGGGTTGTTTCTGGTAAATTCTGAAAAGGATGAATACACGCCTGCCTGGATTTTTGAATCAAGAAGGATAGCCATAGTCGGGCGTTCACGCGCCATTATATTTACAGTATCTTCAGAATAAGCATTACTAACAGATAACCGTGAATCAGGATTAATAATGTGGCCGGTTGAAAGATTATAAAGTTCATCTAATACATTAGTCACGCAGGTGGCATAGCTTTTATCTGTCAGAGGAGCGGCTAACACAGTATCTACCTGTAAAAGCTGGTGATACTGCTTAATACCAGCGGAGCTAAATACCTCTGCCCGTAAGCGGGTGAAGGCAACCCGGGCATCAAGATCCGTGGTAATAGATAGATCCCTGATTACCCACAGGAGGCGCTTACCGCCGGGTGAAAAACTGCTTCCATATCTACTTTCCACCAGGGTATCCAACCACCTGTTGTTTTTACCTGCAGTTATCAACTTAAATGCTTCGTTCCCTGATTCTGCAGGAATATATCCTAATGTCAGGGTATCTGGTATTGCTACAAATAATCGGATAGCTGCAACAGTTCCTGTAGCAGGAATAGAGACCTTACCCGTTGGGACTTTTACTGGTTTCTCAAACATACGGGTTTGGGCATTTAGCGCCAACCCACTTACCAGGAAAAGAGATAATATTAAATATTTTATAGTGTTCATTAATATTTCAGATTTAGTTTGATTAAGGATAAACCAGCGTCCAGTCGTGACTATTCAGGTACTCAATTGTTACGTCAAATCGCTTTAAGACCAGTTCAGTATGTACACGAAATGAATCACAGCCATCTGCACCATTTACCTTTCGATACAGTTCGTAATACTTCTTTGCAGAATCGGCATCATAAACAAAGTACATTAGGGTTTTAGATGGTATCTCATTCAATACAGTAACCATAGGTCTGCGCCAGATATCTACCCAGGTTACACCGGAGGAGATAAATCTTATTCCGTTTGCTACTTCACAGGTCGACAACTGATAATGTATACTGTCTGGATAATCCGGAGAATATGTTGTTACTATGGTTCTTCCGGAGTTATTTCGAATTTTTATATTTTGATGAGGCTCTCTTCTGCAACCTATTATGATTGCAAAAAGCAGCAACAATAAAATACAATTCGAGATATTCTTCAGCATAACTTATGGTATATTAAATCTAATTACAGATAACGGATCAATAATAAACGCGAATGGTTCCCACCAACGGAAATCTCTTATTTCTCCTCTCGGGTTCTCATTCTCGTTCCAGGTTACATTATACTTAGTGGAAAAATAATTATAAGCCCGGGTATTAGCATCCATTTCTACCCAGAAACGATCATGATCGTTTACCTTAAAGGCGCTCGGCAATCCATATTTATACATAAACAGAGGTCCACTTTTTTGGCTTTGCAAATAATGTCCGTATTCATGCATAAAGATATCGTTTGTAATATCCACTTTTAGCTTGCTACTATTACCAAAAATGTATGATCCCATTGTAACAGCAGTTTTACCTGAAAAGATATGATCACTTGTTATAACAGTTGCACCATCGAAGTACTCTACATTAAGATCGCCTTTCACAGCATTTTGATGCAAGGCATATAGCAATCCAATTCCATTTTGGAACGACTCCCAGGTATGCCTGCTAAAGATCTGACCGAAATTTCCTTTAATCTGACCTTCCAGAATTTTGTGGAAAGTTTCCACTCTTTTTACTCCACCATTCAACGCATTCTGCCATCTGTTGCTACCGCTACTAAAGAATCCATCAATAAATCCTACAAGGAATAATTCAAAAAGGATATTCCCGGAAGGATCTGAATATTTCAACGGATTATTTAATGCATAGGTATACCTGTTATACATCTGAGAATAGAAGGGCTCCTTCACAATGTTATCAGGGCTCATCATTCTCGCCTGTATAGGATCATAAATACGGCCATTCATATTTATCAGTGAAAACTCTTTTAGGTGTTCATGACCGGTAAAGCCCCTTATATTCTCCGGAGGAAGAGGCACACTTGTGTAAGTCCAGTTAGTTGGATTCCTGTATCTTCCCCAGGCATCAAAGTTCTGAGATGCAACAACAGCACCTGTAGCATCAGTTACATTGAGGATGCTGCCAAGATAATCCTGATAAGTATATAAGGATGTAGTTGTTCCGCCTTCCAGGCTGATAACTGCGCAAACTCCGTTTCCACCTTGGATATAATGCAGATGTTTGGTAGTTGTTGGTTTTACTTGTTTTTCATAATCCCCCAAATAATACCTGGTTTCAGCAACTGCGCCATTATTCTTAAGAACACTCTTTATACGTTGATAATCGCTACCGTAAGTATAATCCAGGGCATAGGTACCTTCAGTAACTGTAGCTGCTTTCTGGAATCCTGTATAAGTAAGGTTTTGAGTTTGTGTTGAAATTACAGAAGGAGGCGTTTGTGCACCGGCCGGGTTTGTAATATATGCGAGTGCGTTATTTTTTTGATTATTGTAAACATAATTACCGGCATCTGTTTTTGTAGCTATATTTCCAACAGAAGACCCGCTTCCTCCGTCGTAGGTAATTGCCAGTTGTTGTACATTATTTACTTTGGTTGTTGATAACCTATTAAGATAATCATAGGTAAAAACTTCCTCCAGATTTTTGATCAGGTCTTTACGGCTGGTAAGGTTGCCCGTTGTCTGATCAAAAGTAAAGGACATTTGCTGAATACCAGAAGTAACGCTTTGTGTTAATGCACCGAGTACAGGATCATAGGTTTCTGTGGTAGTTTTCCCATTACCATAGCTATAATTGGTATACTTTCCTAAACCATTCATACCGGTAGCGGTGAACAAATTAGAAGCAGTAGATCCTTCTCCCAGTTTTACAGAAGTGACGGTACCATCATGGTCATAGACACGTGTAATAATAATTCCTGAAGGGTAGGTTGTCTTAGCAACATTGCTATAAGTATCATACCCGTATTGAGTAGTATAGGCCAATCCATCTACCGTTACCTTCTCACTGGTATTTCTTCTCAAATTATCATATGTATATTCCTTTACTTCACCGCTAAATCCGGATATTTTAGTAATGTTATCATTAACATACCCAGTTGCGGCTTCCTTCCAGTATTCAAATCCAGTAGCACCTTCAGGACCTGTACGATTAACCATTCTGCCAAAAGGATCATAGGTCATGGTAGTAGTCTGGCCAGCAGGATTAGTTTTGCTTACCAACTGTTTGAATGCATCATAAACGTAGGTATTTGTGCCTGCGTTTTTATCGGCCAGACTGGATTGATTTCCATATTCATCATAAGCCGTTGTGGTCATAAGATTACCATTAAGCGACGCCTGCAACACGTTGCCCTGACTATTATAGGTAAATGTTAGTGTTCCGCCATTATCTGTTGCAGTAACTACCTTACCTGCGGCATCCTGGGTTTTAGAATTACTCTGTGCCGCTGCATTTGTAGCAGTTACCTTAAACTGACCAGCAGCCAGTTTGGTGTATGTATAAGTTAATGAATTGGTTCCTCTGCTTTGCTGAGTTAGCCTACCGAAATAATCATATTGACTGGAAGTGGTAACAGGAGTTTCACTACCGTAATAAGGCTCAGTGGAAGACGCTTCCAGTCCTTGCCAGTTATATGTCTTAGTAGAAATTAAAGTACCATTATTAAATCCGGACTCTTCTTTCCTGACTTCTCTGTTTATTACATCATAGTATGTTTTCACATTCCTTCCACCGCCGGGTCGTGAAACATTTACAAAGTATCTACCATTGGTAGATTCCCAACCGAGCGACTGAGTAATGACATATCCTTCAGGCAAAGTGGTAGTTGCCAATCGGCCAAACACGTCGTAGGTAAATGTGGTAGTCAGGCCATCACTTGAAACCTTGCTGGCTATATTTCCAAATATTGGCTCATAGGTATATGTTTCAATTTTGGGAAGGTCGCTACCAACAGTTTCTTTTTTGGTAAGGTACCTACCAGTAGCATCATATGTATATTTCTCAGTGCGAGTGGTCAGACCGGCAGCTAAAACATCTTTCTGTGTTACGTTACCATTATTATCATAGGTATAATTAGTAGTTACGGCTTTGGGCTTTGAAGCGAATTCAACTTTTGATGTAACCCGGTTCCTGCCATCGTAAGTATAATTAGTAATCTTACTAAACTCTGGTTGTCCGCTACGTGTTATCTTTTCCGTGGCCGATTCAATGGAAGCAGGGAAAGGAGTTCCGTGTGTTCCAATAACAGCAGTAACGGTTGTTGTTTCAATTGGTGTAATTACATCGTTGGTAATTGAACCTTTCTTAATTATTGATTGGGTAATATTACCATAATTATCATAAGTATTCGTTATCTCAGTTCCCTCACCTGTCAGTCCTTTCAGATTAAGAGTTTTAAGTTGCTGACGAACAAACCGCTTATCGGAGTAAGAAGTAGAAGCCTTCATCAGAGTATCTGTTACTTTGGTATCGGTAACATAATCAGGTAAACTTGCAGTATACTGACGTTTTACGCGAGGTACCAGAAATACAGGGTCAACCTCCATTTCAGTAACAGTCTGTAATCCGATTTCGTCTGTTGATGCAATTTTCTTAAATCCGAGGAACCCTCGGATACGGTGAAATACAGCGTTTGTATAATTATGGTAAAAGTTAAATTGCGAGGAAGAGCCATTTGATTTATACGATTGCGTTACAACATACATGGGTATATTCATTACGTTATAAGGCTTTCCATTTTGGCCGTTTCCTATCGGAGTACCGTTAACATCATACTCATATTCATAAGTACGGTTATAAGACCCTGTTTGATTAAGCAAAGAGTAATTAAACCTGGTAGATGCTCCCAGTCCATCATACACAGTAGTAAGCAACTTTTCTTCCTTGAAGGGTCTTGGATAAATAAATCGGCCATATGCTCCACTGTTTACCCCAAAAATATCGGGTTTACCATCACCATTAAAGTCACCTACGACTGTATTACCATCTTCACTACCGTTAATACTAACATTTTGGTTATAAACTTCTCCAGGGCGGAAATTGAGACCGCTACTAAAATATGCTACGTGTTTGGAAGTACTGCCGGATAAATCCATGGAATGCCAGATATCGGATTTTCCGTCACCGTTCAAATCTGCCACCATCAGATGATGTGCACTACCGCCATTATCTTTGGGAAGGAATACCCTGTTTAAAAAACCAAACCAGGAGGAGTTATAGGCTTTACCTGTACTTGTAAGTACGTACCAGTTACCTGCATAGGCGTCATGTTCTGTATTTCTGTAAAGAAGGTCTGTTTTTCCATCGCCGTTGAAATCGCCAGGAAACACAGGATATTTACCTTTAATAGCCGGAACTGTAGCTAGTACCTGGGCAGCATAGTTGTATCCACTGGTAATGGAAACCGGGAAAACTGATAACACATAGCTTTGGTTATCTTTAACTACCAGAATTTCCTGTTTACCATCTCCGTCAAAATCAATAGGAATGAGCTGCTTTGCACTGGCAACAGAATTAGCATAAAAAGGATCAGAGGTTGTTCCTTCAACCCCGAATTGTGCGATTTCCTGATTAAAGATATTTAGCTTAGGGCTGGAAAAGAATGCTTTAAAGGCATTGCTATTGTTAATCCCTAAAATCAGGATATAGTCCTGTGCGCCGTCTCCGTCAAAATCTCCAGGAACAAAGAAACTTCCGAAATCAGTTCCGTTTTTGTAAACATACTTGAAGTCCTGTACATACGAGATAGAGTGTGGGAGACTTGAATAAGCAACAGATTGGTAATTATTACCGGTATAAACGCTATAATAGCGGGAGTAATTGATTCTAATACCGTTGAAAATTCTGTCGGCCCCACTAATCAGGCTATTAATCAATAATACATCTTCTTTTGTATCTCCATCATAATCGTTTGTAAGGAAGCTAAAACTTGCATTGCTCGTTCCTGTAACTTCCACAGCACCAGCATCCGTGATTGGATAGTTGTAAAAAAACTCGATCGATGGGGTAGATACACCAAAATTACTTAGTACATCATAAGAAGTATAATGCGGAATTTTGTTATTGTCTATATAGTAGTTGGATGAAAGGATATCCTGCTTACCGTTTCCATCGAAATCGCCGGCATATACGTTTCCGATATGCATACCGGAGTATTGAATTGAAGTAACAATATCTGGTGCAGTGGTATTATTACCATAGGTAAATGTGATTGGGTTTAAGGCAGTACCATCAGATCCTTTTTCAGTTATTGACTTAAGGAAATACTGTCCTCTGCGCGTTGTATCATAAACCAGGTCATAACCGGCCGCCATTTGGGTTGGGTTAAAAATCTTAATTCCAGTAAGATAATGCTTACTGCACAATGAAGCACCAGCATCATATGTGATATTATTCGCCCAATTATTTCGCACATCATAATAAAAGACAACTTCATTTGGAGTACCAATACCTGAGTTTCCGGAATAATATATATTGGATAATACAAAAGTTCTCTCCGCTACATCAATTGTATACCTAAACCTCATATAATTCCCATCAATATCAGTTACCCGGTTCAATAACCAAATCATATTTTGCTGGGTCATACCATCCCCTATTTTTGAAGATGAGGTTCTCGGAAAATTAAATGGAGGTATGGTACCATATGTTTCCAAACGGCCATATTCCATTACCGTACCATTTTTTAGAGTCACTTTAAAGTAATCTGGCCCTGTTGTTTCATAGCCAGATATAGACTCTATTTTTGAAAAATTCTCATCTTCCAAACCATAAATCGTACCTGGTGCACCATTATCTCCTGTAATAGGAAATAAACGTTGCCCATCCAATACAAATGCATCATCATTCGTAAACTTAATTGGTGCAGTTATACCATTGTAGTAATTGTCTTTACCTCCACGGGTAATCATAGACATACAGGATAACTGCCAGCCAATGCCAGCTATTCCATCACCACCCCTGGAATTATAAACAAGATTTATATCTGGTTGAAGTCCATGTAATCCCGGTAACATTTTAATAGGAATCTTATACGTTGCGGCACCGGCATTGTCGACCTTCCCCTCCCCTTTGGAAGTACCTACCGGTCTTGAAAGATCAATGTTCTGGGCTAAAGCTGAAATAGAAATACAACTGATGAGTAGTATAAGAGAGAGCCTTATACAACGAAAGTTGACATAACTCATATAGGGTAGAATTAAAACAATACAGATATTATTAAGTGAAAAAATTAAAATAGGGATTGAGTTCTCTTCACAGATATCAGGGTTATTATACTTTTTTATGAGGGTCATTAAAAAAGTAGCGATGTTAAGATACTATAAAAAAATAAAAATGCAACATCAACGTTCAGTAATTAATATGTAGATAATTTCTTTATAAATTTGAATAGTCAAACCTATCTATGAAAACAAACTTCTTAATATTTTTAATTATTTCAGTTAGTGCATTTTCACTGATTTCCTGCCAAAAAAGCAAGTCATCCGATCGTGAAGCCAGGCTAATTTTTAAATTTAAATTCGACTCCACACAGCAGCGTTTAAACAATCTGGGGCAAGCTGCAAATATGCCAACTAATCATGCTGGTCAGCATCCGGTTTTTAATAATATGGCTGCACATTATATAGAACTGGCTCCCTCTGCAACAACTCCTTTAGGATCTGGCAGGGTATTATATTATGCAGATGAAACAACCACCGGAGGTACTAAAGCTATAGACTTCGAAAAGGAAGCCGTATATGGGAATAACGAAGAGTTCTTTTCTATTCCTTTAAAAGACATAGCAACAGGAGAATATAATTACCTGCGGGTTTCACTCGCCTACCAAAACTATTCCATAAAATTTCAAATAGATACGGTCATAGGCGGACAAATATTCAAACTTGAAAATACAGGTACTATTGCCAGTTTTATTGGATTCAATACTTATCTTAAATCCTTTAAAGTGAAAGATAAATCCGTAACCGTTAATGGCAATCGCTTACAGGGCTACTGGGCTTTTGAATCATTGATTCCAACACCTGTTGGTAATGTTTCCTACCTGGTAGAAGGGCAGGCACCAGCAGGAAGTACTACAGTTCCCAATCCACTTGCCGCTACATCGCCAATCCCAGCCGGTTCCTGTGTAGTTACCGGTGCATTTAAAAATAGTAAATTGAAAATCACCGGGCAGGAAACTGAAAATATTATAATAGAAGTTTCTTTGAGTACCAATAATAGTTTTGAATGGGAAGAAGTAATCGCTGATGGAAAATGGCAACCAGCTAAAGGCGAAAAAGTAGTAGATATGGGAATAAGAGGAATGGAAGCCAGAATATTGCAATAAGAGGTTAATTATATTGGGATGGATCAAAAACAGATGGGAGATTTTAATAGATAGAACACCTATTTGTATATAAGAAACTTAAAAGAAAAGATTCATCATTATTTTAATGTAAATACGTATAAATACGGTTGACAGCCCTATAAATTCTTCTTACCTTAGAAAGGTTGCAGATCAAACTGTAACCTTCAATTATTTATTCCCCAAATAATCCCCTTATGAAATCAAAACATTCAGCCAATGGAGTGAGTGTGAAGGCCTATTCTGGTGATGCGATGGCATTGCTGGCATTTGATCTTGACAAATCACTGTTAAACAACTTCGCAGGCTTTAGTATTAAAGTACAATATGATACTAATAATGGATATTTCATATTTAACCGCCTGACTTTTGATCCCAATAAAATTAAAGTTCCGCAGAAGAAGAACGATAATCCAATCACAACAGAATTTTCACCTATCCAAAAATTCAACTGGATTTATGTTCCATCTACTTCGCACAATCTTAAAAAAACTTTCTATGGAGATTATAATTTTGAAGTAACTCCAAGATATTTGATAGATAACGAGTTGCAACCCCTGGATAGTTCCCTGACCGTGAAAACAACCATCAAAATCACCCCTTTCAGAAAAGGTGATCTTACACTTGGGTTTACCCGCGGATTTGTGGCATCGCAGGCCTATGTAGATCATTTCGGAATGAATAATGCGGTAAGACCTAATGAGAAAGATCTCATATTTGATTTGGGCGAAAAAAGTGGTCCGGCACCTAAAGAAAAAAACGAAAAAATCAAAGCATATACCTACGAAGATCAGTTTAAATGGATGGGTTGGCAGGCACGCCAAAGAATCTACGAACTATTGGATAAAGCAGTAAAAGATAAAACACTAACATTAGATATTTTCGCCTACGACCTCGACGAACCATACATTTGCGAGCAATTGCTGGCACTTGCATCAGAGGGTCGGGTAAGAATTATTCTGGATAATGCAAGTTTACACACCGGGAAGGATCGTAAAGGCAATGTTCAATTTGAAGACAAGTTTGCGAAACTTTTTTCCAAACAGGCAAAAAATGCTGGTGACCTGGTTAGGGGGCGTTTTAAAAGATTTAGCCATAGTAAAGTTTTTATACAAAAAAGAAATGGTATAGCAGAAAAGGTATTGGCAGGATCAACTAATTTTTCAACTAATGGACTATATATAAACGCCAACCACGTAATCATTTTTGAAAATAAAAAGATTGCTGCAACTTATGATGAAGTGTTTGAAAATAGCTTCGGAACAGATAAAATGAAGACATTCGCCAAATCAGATACCGCAACGCAGGCTTATGATTTTAGTAAAGAAAAGAATATACCGGCAATAACGATACGCTTTTCTCCACATAACAAAGCATTCGCGGAAGATGAAATAAATGAAATAGCACAAAAAGTAATTGATGCAAAAAGTGATGTATTGTTTGCTGTAATGAACGATACAACTGGAAGTGGAGAGCTATTAAAACAAATAAGAGAAGCCCATAAAAGAACCGATATTTTTACCTATGGCATAGTTGACAGCAGCAAGGATGTTACCTTATACAAACCTGGAAAACTCAATGGTGTTAGGGTTGCAGGTAAAGGTATTGGTAGTAAACTTCCACCACCTTTTAAAGAAGAAAATAAAACACCAGGCATCAGTGTTCACCATAAATTCGTAGTGGTCGACTTTAAAGGTAAGAATCCTGTTGTTTATTGCGGAAGCAGTAATCTTGCTCAACTGGCTGAATCAGAGAATGGAGATAATCTCATCGAAATAAGAGATAAAGATGTAGTAACTGCCTTTGCTATAGAAGCAATGCGACTAATTGATCATTATCATTTCCGCAACAGGGTACAGAAAGAAGATTCAATTTATCTTCAGACCACAGAATGGTATAAGCCTCATTATGATCCGCAGGACTTGCGAAACCTTCAAAGAAAATTATTAGCAAAAGATTAAAAAGAGAGATTAACGCCTATTGTAATTGTTCTGGTTGGAGGATAACCACCGCGGGTATCTATTCCCGTTGTTAAACCTGTGTCTTCTGTTTCAGGATCGAGGCCGGAATAGGAAGTAAGAGTAGCTATATTATCAATAGAACAATAGCATTTAACAGCACGAATAAGCTTATTGCGCGTCCTGAAATTGTAGGCACAGGTAACATTATCGAGTTTCAGAAAATCGCCCTTCTCTAAATAATAATCCGAATATTGAGGATCATCATTCAGAGATTGATATTTGGAATAGGCAGCGGATAATATATTATTTCCCAGCATCTTTTTATTAGCATAATAAAGATTAGGGAGATTGAGGATCTGATATTTCAACTTGCTTCGGAAAAACAATCGGAATTCCCATTGTTTATACTTCCATTCAGAGCCTAACGATAACATATACTTTGGAATTCCATTTCCTATATACGTTAAGTCGTTTGTCGACATTTCAGCTGCTGTGCCTTTACTGCCATCAGCCTTATAGAATAACCATTTACCATCGTTGGTAAACCCGGCAAAGCGTTTTCCATAGAAGCTACCAAGCGCCTCTCCTTCTTCTGCGCGTATTGCATACCCTAATGAGCCAGGAGCTGGCAATGAGCCATATTGGAAATAGGTAGCTTTGAAGAGATCGTCTGAGAGTTTTGTAAGTTTATTACGTTGAGCACTTCCAATAAAATCTATGTTCCAGCTAAAATCAGGTTTCCTGACTGCATTAAAATGTAAGGTAAGCTCCACTCCTTTATTCTTTATTGAACCAACATTGGTATAGATAGTTGGTGTGATAAGTGTTGGAACCTGAGTGCTGTAATTCGCTAATAAATCTATAGTTGTTCTGTTATAAATATCAAGGTTTCCGGAGAGTTTGTTGGAAAACAACACAAAATCCAATCCCCAGTTCAACTCCTTTTTCTTCTCCCATCGCAGATCTACATTCGGGTTTTTGTTAGGGCCATAGGTCTGGAACCAGATACCATTATTGAGGTAGGCTCCTCCTGTTCCTAATGTGATGAGAGATTGATATTCCGGGATAGCCTGATTTCCGGTAATACCATACCCTGCACGAATTTTCAGAACATCTATAAATGAAAACTCTTGAATAAAGGATTCATTGCTGATATTCCAGGCAAAAGAGAAGGCCGGAAACATGCCCCATTTATGATTTGTACCAAAACGCGAAGAGCCTTCTTTTCTGAGAGTCACCGCTGCAATATACTTATCGGCATAAACGTAGTTGAGTCGACCAAAGAAGGCAACAAGCTTGTTAGCCGTTTTATTGCTCTTCATATCTCCCTTACCCAATGCGAGATCTGTACCACTTCCGATATTAATCCAAGGCAGACCATCACCCATGAATCCTGAATTTCCTATTGAAAAAGAGGTACTAACATTTCGTTGATAGGCATAACCCGTAATGGCATTCAGGTATTGCTTATCTTTTTCCAGTTTATAATTCAATGTAGCCTCCAGGGTTTGTGTTTGATCGATCAGGCTGCTCTGTTCCTCAAATCCGCCACCTTTATAGTTATCTATAGAATTTTTTGCATTTTTGCTGATATAGTTATGTTCAGTTCTGTTGCGCTTAAAAAAAGCCCCGGTAACCGCAGCTTCGAGATGAGGAAGCAGCTGATAGGTACCTTTTACATCGCCTGCCAGGGTTTGGATGGTAGCAGAGCGTTGCTCCTGGTTTAATCTGGCTATGGGGTTATAATAGCCAGTACCACTTGTGTAGAAATATTCACCGTCGGCATCTTTAACAGGTTGAGTAGGATTTTGCTGCAATGCCTGTTCAAAATCTTCAAGGTTCCCACCATTTAAATTTATTTCCTTAATGTTGGCTGCCAGATTTATCTGTAGTCCTATTTTATTGTCCTTATTCTTTTGTTGAAGACCTAAACGGCCACCATATTGATTATTACCATTCTCTTTGGCAATTCCCTGTCGGGAATTATAATACAGAGCCGCCCTGTATAAATTCTTTTCTGTTCCTCCGGAGGCGGATAAGTAGTGATAGTGAGTTAAGTTTTGTTTGTTCACTAATTGCGAGTAATAATCCTCTGTTGCTCCATAGTCGATCATTATGCCTCTCCTTGAGTTGTGCGGGTCGAGCATCCGTCTCCTGTAATCTTCAGCCGATAAGACTTCAGGACGTTTTCTCAACTGATCTGTAGAAATATAGCTGCTATATTCAAGCAGTGTTGAATCTGGCCGTCCTTTTTTAGTAGTGATCAGAATCACCCCCGGACTTGCCCTGGTACCATATATGGCTGCAGCGGCGCCATCTTTCAGTACATCAAATGAGGAAATATCGTCTTGTTGAATTAAGTCGAGACTTGCACCAGGCACGCCATCAATTACAATCAGCGGCTGATTGGAGGCATCATAGGAGCTTAGTGTGGTAACGCCCCGGAGCTGTACGGTACTTACCTGATTGGGGTTATTATTGCCTCCTACGCGGGTGATTGAAAGACCGGCAACCTTGCCTCTGATCATTTCAAGCGGGGAAATTACGCTGCCTTTATGAAATTGCTGGCTATTGATTTTGCTGATAGATGAAGAAACATAATTAGATTGGATAGTTCCATAACCTATTACAAATACTTCATTGAGCAATTGCAATGGCAACAAAGTATCGCTAAGTACTCCGGGATCTTTATTTACTACAGCAGGTTTAAGAATTACCTGAACACCATCAACCAGGTAAGATAAACCCAGATTGGATAAAAGCTGAGAGAGTGTAAACGTATAGCTTCCGGCTATTGGAAGTTTACAGTTCTTCTTCAGCTCCGAGGGATCATAAAGAAACCTGTAGGAAGTTTGATGTTCTACCTGCTGTAGTAAATCTGTTAAAGAGCTATTCTCTTTTACTGAAATTTTTAATTTTAAAGCATTATTCTCCTGCGCCGATACAAATAGGTGCATCAACAATAGTACAATAGTACATGACAGGAATTTACGCATCATAAAACAATATGACAGCGCCCTTAATACCCTTCGTTTTGATGAAGATTAGGATTAGCTGCTATTTGAGTTGCCGGGATCGGGAACACCTTCTTTGTAGTGGCAGTAGGTTTATGATCCCACCAGCTTCCTTCGGCGAATTTGTTGAAGCGCACTAAATCGGTTCTTCTTTTGCCTTCAAAGATAAATTCCCTTCCTCTTTCTGCCAGCAATTCATCCATTGTTAAAGTGCCGACCGTATAAGCTTCCGTAGCCCAATCTTCTGGTTTAAAGGCTCTTTTTCTAGTAGTATTAATTAATTCTACTGCTTCAGGAGTAGCTTGATTTCCATTTTTTCGCATAATCGCTTCAGCCTTATCGAAATAGATTTCGGCCATCCGGTAAATCACCAGATCATTACTCCAATAGTCTCCATCGGTATATTGACCAGGAACATACTTATTGAATCTTGCGCCACTGTTCTCTTCCCCCTGAGTCATATCTGAAACTGTTTTCCCTTCAGAGTTACGACGTATTTCCTTTACAAAAACCAATGGTTTCCCCTTATATTCCTGGGTACCAACAACAGGAGTGGTAGTACCAAATTTATACTGAGGGCCTATCAGCATCCAGGTGCTTTTTCTCAGGTCATTATCTTTAAACTGGTCATAAGCATCGGGAGCAACAACTACTCCGTTATTTCCGCTCTGATTAGCATTATAGAAATCTTTCTGATTGTAATGCCATAAATCATTATTCCATTGGAAGCGATAATTGGTGACCGCAAAGTTATAGGCAATTGAGAAAAGAACTTCAGGAGATTTGTCATTTTTCGTGCTAAACATAGAAGTCAGATTATTCTCCAGTTTAGCCACTCCGTTTTGCCCACCTACTTCTCCATTCAATATTTTATTACAGGCAGCAATACAATCATCCCAACGTTGGGTACCTGTCCAGGTTTCAGCATTCAGGTATAATTCCGCCAACACGGCATAGGCACCAGCTTTTGTCATACGACCGATATTACCATCGTTTAGTACTGGCAGTTGTTCTACTGCTTCCTTTACTTCCTTTTCGATGAATGCCACTACATCCTTTCTTGGAGAGGCCGGAATGCTAGGCACACCGATTTCTGTGGCAATTGGAATATTACCAAAAAGGTCCATCAGTTTCAGGTGGCAAAACGCTCGTAGTACACGAACTTCCGCCTTAATAGCATCCAGCTCAGCTGTTGTCATTCCAATTTTCTGAGGATTTACTCCTTTAAGTTCACTCAACACGTTATTACAAAACCCAACCCCTCTGTAAAGCAAATCCCATGGGTTTTGGATGCTCAACTCATCTGGTGTCCAGGTATGATAATGAAGGCGAATAAATTCACCACCGTTGTACCAGTTGGTGCCTTTCTGAGGAAGGGCCAGTTGATCGGCAGTCAGTTCATTAAGCCGCCAGAAATTTCTTTGTCCACCCCAGGAAAACATACTTGCACCAATGTGAGTATATGGCCTTAATGCCGCTGCAGTTACTTCCTGTTTACTTTTATAGAAGTTACCGGCAACAATATTTGAAAATACTTCTTCATCAAGATTCGTACATGCTACAAGGGATGTTGATAGCAATGCTGATAATAAAAACGTTTTCGTATTCATATATCAATTCATTAAAAGTTTAGGTTAATCCCGAAAGTGAACGTACGGGTTTGAGGATAAAAACTACGGTTATCAATACCAGTGGTAAGACCAGTATCCTGTAACTCAGGATCGAGGCCATCGTATTTGGTGATAACAGCAAGATTTTGACCGCTTACATAAACACGCAGGCTTCTGACGCTGCTACCAGCTTTTAATGGTACATTATATCCGATGGTGATATTATCGAGCTTTACGAAATCACCTTTCTGTAGATAGTAATCTGAGTATTGAGGATCTTCTGTGATTTGAGCATATTTGGTTAAGGCTTTTTCGAAGATGTTACTACCTAGCCATTTCTGGTTACCAAAATACATATCCTGAGTATTTAGCACATCAAAAGCAAACTTACCTCTGAAGAAGATACTTAGATCAAAGTTTTTATACGACAGGCTGGTACCAAGAGAGGACATATATTTAGGAACACCATTACCTATGAAGCTCTGATCTTCAGTTTTCATATCCTTTGCCAGACCGGTAGTGCCATCTTTCTTATAAAATAACCATTGCCCTTTATCATTAAATCCTGCAAATCGTTTACCATAGAAAGTACCGAGAGGACCTCCTTCAACAGTTCTGATGGCATCACCCAATGAACCCGGCGCCGGAAGGGAACCATAAGTCAGGTAAGTTATTTTATAAATATCGTCGGACAGAGAGATCAGCTTATTGGTTTGGTAGCTTCCGGTGAAATTAACTCTCCAGACCAGGTCCTTTGTTTTCATTAGTTCACCCTGTAAGGCAAGTTCAATTCCTTTATTTCCAATTGTACCCACATTGGTGTATAATTTAGGCATTACGTAAGACGGAACCTGAGTATTATACTCGGCCAACAGGTCTACAGTTTTGCGGTTATAAACATCCAGGCTACCTGTCAACTTGTTATGAAAAAAACCAAAATCAAGCCCCAGATTCAATTCTTTCTTTTTTTCCCAGCGAAGATCTGGATTAGGGTTTTTATCCGGGCCATAGGTTTGGAACCAGGTACCATTGTTCAGATATTGTCCACCGGTACCCAGAGTCACTAAGGAAATGTAGTTATCGAGATCCTGATTTCCGGTAATACCATAACCGGCACGCAGTTTCAGGTTATCAATAAAACTGGCCCCCGACATAAATTCTTCGCTTCTGATATTCCAGCCCGCAGAAATAGCCGGGAAATTACCCCATTTGTTATTTGCGCCAAACCTGGTAGAGCCTTCATGACGAAGAATCAACGATAACATATATTTACTTTTATAGCTATAGTTGGCTCTTCCGAAAAATGCAACCAGGCGGTTATTGGAACGTGAGCTGCTCATTCCAGCCTTTCCTAAAGGCAGATCAGCACCTGCACCAAGGTTATTTTCCTGTAATGCATCTGTAAGGAAACCTGAGTTGTTAGCGCTGAAGTTATTATAGTTTCTATCCTGGTAGCTATAACCTCCAACTAAGCTGATAGTATGCATACCATCATAAGTATGAGTATAATCGATAGTCGATTCCAATACTCTGTCTACCGTTAACGCGCTATACTTATATGCGTATCCACCACCGTTATAAGATTCCAGTGAAGATTTGGATGCTCTTACCCTGTATTGGTCTTCTCCATAATTATTGCGGGTAATGGCACCAAATACGCTGGCATTAAGCCCTGGCAGAATATGGAGTGTAAATTTTGCATCTCCGGAAAGAAGGGTTCTTTCTCCCATTTTCTTTTCCTGGTTCAATCTGGCGATAGGGTTATAATAGCTTCCGGAACCAGTGAGCACATTATAAGTACCATCAGGATTAAAGACAGGTTGAGTAGGATTTTGCTGAATTGCCTGTTCAAAGTCGGAGCTATTTCCACCATTTAGATTTTGCCTGCGGATATTGGCAGCAAGGTTGAATTGCATATCCAACATATCTTTCAACCCTTTGTGATTAATATTTATACGTCCGCCGTATTGTTCATTACCATTTTGCAAAGCAATACCATTATTATCTGAGTACAAAAGCGAGGCTCTGTAATTACTTTTATCAGAACCACCGGAAGCAGAAAGGTTATGATATTGTGTCAGATTGCTTTTATCGATCAATAAGTCAAAATAATCCACATTATCGCCCAAATCAGACATACGGGAAGCAGCAGAATTATTTGGATCGGCTTTGAGATCACGATATTGCTGGGCGCTTAGTACCTTTGGTCTTTTACGAATGGCATCATGTGAAACATAGCCAGAATAGGCATATTGAGGAGTGCCTGATTTTCCCTTTTTAGTAGTAATCAGGATTACACCGGCATTGGCTCTGGTACCATAAATAGCAGCTGCGGATCCATCTTTCAGTACATCGATAGTTTCAATATCATCCTGTTGCAGCAGATTCAGGTTTCCACCGGGGATTCCATCAATTACAATTAATGGCTCGTTGGTACCTACTATTGTTGTTACGCCTCTGAGCTGAACAGAAGTGCCGGAATTAGGATTATTGTTACTTCCCGGGCGGGTAATACTCAAACCTGCCACTCTTCCTCTAACGAGATCTAGGGGCGATTGTACCCCTCCCTGATTAAAGTCCTTTGCTCCAACGTGAGCAATAGAGGAAGTTACTTCTACTACCTTCTGAGTACCATAACCTGTTACTACTACTTCATTGATAGCACTTATTTTCCTTTTTAGGATGATGCTTAACTGTTTTTCTGATTTGATTACAACTTCCAGTTTCTCATACCCGATAGCAGAAAAAATCAGTGTATCCCCTACCGTTGCATTAATTGTAAATTTACCATTGGTATCAGTTTCAGCATGAACGTTTTTCTTAGAAGTGGTTACAACTACAAAAGGTACAAGTTCACCGTTTTCATCTTTTACAATGCCGCTGATTCCCTGGCTTACAACAACTGCCCTTGCTGGTATTGTTGCAGCAACGTGGGTCGTGGCAGTTAAGGATAACAGAGCGAAAAAGCAGCCAAATTTGAAATGCCTATCCCGTTCACCCTTTGGTCTAAAGGTTGTGTAATAGAAACTCATGGTCTATCTATTTATACTTATAAATTATAATCTGATTATTGCGTTCCGAGTATTTGAGTTCATGGAGTTTGCAAATAAGCTCCAGTATTTTGTGTAAGCCCAGGTTTTCATCCAAACAAGCATTAACCAGCAGGAAGTCGGGAACTTCATGCGAAATTGAAATTTTGGTTGCAAAAGTTCTTGAAAGCGTAGACATAACGTGTTTGAGTGAATCATTTTTAAATACAAGGAAACCATTATTCCAACTTGTTGTATCGGATTTCTCTAACTGAAAGTGCCGATTTTGTTTTTCATATATTAATTTGGTATCCTTCTCAAGAACACTTAGTGGAACATCATTATTTAATACTTTTACTTTTCCTGAAATAACTGCTATGCTAATTGATGGTTCGTTTTCATAATCTTTAATATTAAAAGAGGTACCAATCACCTGCGTATTGATCTGGTGGCTGCTTTTAACAATAAAAGGCTTATTACCGGCGGGCGATACTTCAAAGAAGGCTTCACCCGTTAGTTTTATTATTCGATTGTTCCTGTTAAAATCCTTACTATACTCAATAGAGCTGGCAGCGTTTAAATAAACCTGTGAGCCATCCGGTAAAGTGAGATTCTTACGTTCACCGTTTAGCGTAGTAACCAGGTATTTAGCTGTGGGTTTTGACGTTCTAAATCTAATCAAACCTGTTACCACAGCAGATATCAATACTGCGGCAGCTGCTATTTTGTACCAATTCAGCCGTTTATATACCGGCGGTCGCACACTTTTTATGATCCTGTTAATTCTTTGGATACTTTCAGGTGAAGGCTCGGTTGGTATACTATTGTTTCCATTGTTCCATAGCGTACCTACCATTTCTTCTACCACTTCCTGATACCGGGAATCTAATACTGCTTTAAAGAAAAGCTCTTTCTCTTCAGCTGTCAGATGGCCATTCAGGTATTTTTCAAACAGTTCTTTCAACCTTAATTCATCCATCATACTAATATGACAAAGCAAAATTGATTATTGGATTACTCTGATTAAAAAAAATCTTCAGAGCGATAATAAAGTAGGATCAATACGATAGTAATATTATCTGAGAGCAGTTGTCGGATTGTAAAAAAAGACTTTTGTAACTGGCTTTTAACCGTATGTGGAGAAATATGTAACTGGTTTCCTATTTCTTCATTTGTAAGGCCTTTCTCAATTTTCAATAAGAAAATCTCTCTTCTTTTAGGGGGTAAATGATTGGCAAAAGAAAACAGCAGGTTTTTATACTCATGCGCTGTTTCGCCTTCATCTGAGGTTTGAGGCAGGGAGGCAGAATAAGTGGTTTCTCTGAAATATCTGGCAGCCATTTGTTTAAGCATGTTCAGAGAATGGTTTTTACTTGTAGTATATAACCAGGCAGGAATAGATTGCAAATCTGATAATTTACCGGCATTCTCCCAGATTTTGATAAAAGTGTCTTGTGTGATCTCTTCGGCCAACTCCGGTAATTTCACCAGTTTTAGCACAAAATTATACACTCTTTCTTCGTAACGAAACATGAAAGACTCGAAGCACTTTAAATCCTTTCTGGCAATTTGTGTCAGCAGATATTGGTCAGAAATCTCCATCATTTTTGAACTCACTCTTTATTTCATACACGTGGTATACAGCATTAAGCCTATTGACGATCCGCAAAGTTAGCGGCTAATTGTTACCTTAAAGTTAATTATTCGGAGGTAAACTCAAAATATTGAAACCGAATTTTAATAAAAATTGTATTTTAAAATATATAATTTAATATTTCAACATGCAAGCAGGTAAAACCCATTCACAAGTACAGCAAGTAGCCAAACACTTCAGAGACGTACATTTTGGCGGAAACTGGACTACTGTAAACCTAAAGGATACACTGGCCGATGTTACCCTATCTCAGGCCCTGACCCAAGTCGAAAATTTAAATACCATAGGCATATTAGTATTCCATATCAATTACTACGTAGGGGCAATCCTGAAAGTATTACAGGGTGGTCTGTTAGATGCTAAAGATAAATTCAGCTTCGATTTACCTCCAATTACCACAGAAGAGGAATGGCGGCAGTTTGTGAATAAAGTACTTCAGGAAGCTGAAGTCTTAGCAGCAGAAATAGAGAAATTGGATGAAGGAATTTTATTTGAAGACTTTACTGATGCCAAATATGGTAATTATCTCCGTAATCTGCTGGGGGTAACAGAACATACACATTATCATTTGGGGCAGATTACGATTATTAAGAAGCTGTTGAAAGAAGGATAAACTAAAAACGATAAATATCTTTTTTAATAATAACACGCCGCTTCGTAAAGGAGAAGCGACGTGTTATTATTAAAGTATTTTACTTAATTTTCTTTTTGATAAGCGCTGCTACCAGTAACCAGTTCAATATAAAAACCCCATAAGCAACTGCGGTTGGTTCTCTGAACATTGATTTAGTGGTTGCACCTCCGCTCATTACCAGGTCAATTGTAATCCAGTAAACCATTGTAGCTGTAGCTATCAGAAACCCTGAAACCAAACCAACTTTAAAAGCACCTTTCCTTTGCTCTCCTATCTGTTTGGTGGCTACCCGACCCATGATCCATCCACCGGCTAAGAGTAGAATAAAAAATATATAAGCATATACGTTGGTCTCCAGGATTTTGAGCATTTCTATGCCTGCAGAAAAAGGAATATGATAGAAGAATAAAACCAGCAGCGCGATGAATTGTCCACCGATTAGAATAATTAAATGCGCAAGTAAGCCATAGCAAGCGCCCATTTTGGTTGAAATTGTAATGTTCATTATTGATTTACTGAATTAATGTGATAAATACTTAAACACTTTAACCAGTAAAATGAACTAGTCATTTTTTAATGTTTTATGAGCATCGGATTTAAAGCCGAAAATGCAAGGAATAGCAGGAGTTGTTTATCCGTAAATTTCAATCGTAGTTGTGCCAGGGCTCTGGCTTTCTGTTCTTTCACTGTAAAAACTGAGATCCCCAGTTTTGCAGCTACTTCTTCGTTTTTCAATCCTTCGAAGAAAGACATGCGAAATACCTGTTGTCTTTTTTCCGGTAACCTGGCAATTTCTTCATGGATCGCTTGTAACAATTCGGTATGAATCATTTTCTGCAGCACCAGATTCTCATCGGTTTGGGAGTCGAGATATTCCATTTCCTTGCGGAAAGTACCTACTACTTTAGAGTGACGGATAATGTTCAGACAGGCGTTTTTAGTACTGAGGTAGAGGAATTTTTTTACCGCCTGAGCATATTCGAAGTCTGAATGTTTCGACCACAATTTGAAAAAGCTATCCTTTACCACATCCTCTGCTTCGGGTATGTCGTTCAAAAATTTGTCCGCAAAATAAACCAGTGGTTTATAGTAGGTTTTAAAAAAAGCCATATAAGCGTCAGCATTGCCCTTTCTAAAAGCGGGCATCAATACATCCAGGTCATGACTCTCCATTGTTAGCAGATTTTTGGCAGGAAGCTGCCTTCTCATAGCGGCTAAAGCTAAATAATATTCCTGATTTCAGCAATGGAAGATTGACAAATGTTAATTTTTGATTTTTTTTCTGAGTCCTTGTAGTTCCAACCCAACTTCAGTGTGTTTATAGGGATTATGAATCATCTTTAATTGGGAATTATGTTAGAAAAAATCATATTGTATAGAGCCCGAATGCCGGGTCTGTGGCCGAAAAAGCCATTCAACAGCTTTAAAATAAGTGCAATAATTGTGCGAGATCTTTGTAATTTGCAGCAGGGAAAAATAAGTGCTTTATCAACCATGCTATTTCCAATCTACCAGGAACGAAATATACCGATGCCGCATTTACCCGTTTAGCTGCTCTCATTTTGATTACTACCTGACTCTATCAAACCTGAAAGTTATAGCAGCATAACTTAAAGAGAAAAATGTACCAAAAGAATAGTGTATGACATCAACAGATGAACAGGATTTTCAGGCCATGCAACAGATAGCCAGGCTGTTGTTACGTCGTTTGCAAGGCACTATAACAGCAGAAGAAGCTACCTTATTAAATCAATGGCTAAAAGAACAACCGGCAGCCAGCCAGGAATTCTATGCACAAATTACCAGCTGGCCAGAGATTGAAGCTGAGCTACTGAAGTTGGATAATATAGATGACAAAGCAGCGGAAGAACAAATGAGGGAGTGGCTGAATGTGCAGAAACCCGGAAAACGTGTGATCTGGAGTTATTGGGCAGCTGCTGCCGCAATATTGCTATTTATAGGTACGGGCATGTGGTATATCAATAGTCATCCCGAAAATAAGCAGCCAACCAGTCAGCCACAGGCCACGCGTTATCAGAACGAGGTACTACCGGGCAGCGATAAAGCCCTACTGCAACTGGCAGATGGAAGTACCATCACATTAGATAGCGCCAACAAAGGTGAACTTACCATTCAGGGGAATGCCAGGATTGTCAAAAATGCAGAAGGGGTATTGACTTATGAATCAACAAATAATCAGGCTCCTGTATATAATAAAATCGTAACGCCGAAAGGTGGACAATATACTATCACTTTACCTGATGGCACTAAAGTTTGGCTAAACGCTGCCTCCTCCCTACGCTATCCTACTGCTTTCACAGGTAATGAACGAACCGTGGAATTAAGTGGGGAAGCGTATTTTGAAGTTGCACAGAATGCCAACCAGCATTTTCGTGTAAACACCAATGTTAGCGGGCATTTACCAATGAACATTGAAGTTTTAGGTACTGAATTTAATATACAGGCCTATGCCGATGAACCAGCCCTGACAACTTCATTGGTTAGCGGTAAGGTGAGTGTAAACACTAACAACCAGGCGGTGGTATTACAACCTGGTAAACAAGCCTTGCTAACAAAGAATGCAGATATAAAAGTACAGCAAGCCAATATGGAGGCCACAATAGCCTGGAAGATGGGATTCATTTATATGGAAGATACCAACTTCGAGGAAATAATGCGACAAATCTCAAGGTGGTATGATGTAGATGTAATTTTTGAAGGTAAAACAGATAAACAGTTCAACGGGAAAATTCCGCGCGACACGAAGCTTTCTACAGTCCTGAAAGCATTGGAATCCACAGGCTGGGTTCAATTTAAAGTAGTTGGGAAAACAGTTACTGTTTATCCAACAGCTCAATCATCAAACTAAAAAAAGAAACTACTATCGTCATGAATCAACCAAAATATAAGTCACGCTGCTACAAGCGTGTTGGGAAAGTTATGCTTAGTTTAGTCTTTGCAACATTTCTGACATTTACTGTACAGGCGCAGCTGGTGAACCTTTCTGTCACCAATCAACCTATTACAAAAGTTTGTAAAGAAATTGAAAAGCAAACCGGATTCTATTTCATTTATGCAAATGACCTGAAGGATAAGTCTTATCCGGTAAGTGTAAATATCAAAAATCAACCTGTCAGAGAAGCGTTGGAGAAGATCTTTGAAGGTACTCCCTATGCTTATGAGGTAAATGATAAACTGGTATCAGTTAATACCGCAAAAAAGACAAGGATCGCAGATCCGGTACCAGCAGATACTATTTCGATAACTGGTATCATCTACGACGGAACAGGCAAAGGTGCTTTGGAAAATGCCTCTGTTATGACCAGCATTACCAAACGTGGTGCAATGACTGATGTACATGGCCGTTTCAAATTAAAGGGAGTAAAAAGAGGAGAATTAATTATTGTCAGCTATTTAGGGTACGAGCAAAACAAAATTATTATTGAAGTAAAAAATGATTATTTCATTACGTTAAAGCCGAGCGAAAATATCCTCGATAATGTTGTAATTAAAGCCTATGGTACTACTACCAAGCGTTTCAGTACAGGTAGCATTGTTAGCATAAGTGGTAAAGAAATTGCCGAACAACCTGTAATGAATCCTATTATGGCTCTGCAGGGCAGAGTGCCTGGGATGGTAATTACACAAACTGATGGAAATCCGGCTTCTCCTGTAAAAATTGAAATACGCGGCAGAAATTCCCTGAATCGGAATATGACGAGTGAACCATTATACATAATTGATGGTGTTCCATTTTCTGTCATGGATGCAGGACCGCAAACTTACAGAACTGATAACACCACTGTTTCATCGGGTCTGGATCAAACGGGGATTACCAGCGGCTATACTAAAGGTATCAGTCCATTATACGGAATGAACATGGATGATATTTCTTCTATAACTGTATTAAAAGATGCAGATGCAACAGCTATATATGGGAGCAGGGGCGCTAATGGGGTAATTCTTATCAATACCAAAAGAGGGCAATCGGGAAGAACCAATATAAATGTGAACCTAACTCAAGGTCAGACCTATATTACCCACTACTTAGATATGCTAAGCACCTCTGAATATCTGGCATTGAGAAGGGAAGCTTTTGCTAATGATGGCATTACTCCGAGCAAAACTTTCGGGCAAAAAGGTTTTGCACCAGATCTGATGTTATGGGATTCTACAAGAGATGTTAACTGGCAAAAATTATTATGGAACCATCCTGCCAGTTTCACCAATGTGAGTGCTTCTGTTTCAGGTGGAAGTTTGGCAAGCACCTATCGGATTAGTGGTAACTATAATAAGGCAAATGATATTTCTGGAAATGGAAGTAATAATCAGGCGGCCAGTGTAGGCGTTTCATTAGGAACTCAGGCCCTTAACGATAAATTGAAGATAAACTTTAATGGTACTTATGGTTTCACGACTGTAGATAAATTGGGCAGTTACACTCCTCAACTCATATTTCTTCCTCCCAATGCTCCGGATTTTGAAAAAGCGGATGGAAGTTTAAACTTCGATGATTACCATGCTTATGGTAATGATTTACCTCCATTCGCTGGATTATATAGTGGTATGACTTCCAAGAGTTACAATATAAGAGGCGGGCTTGATGTAAACTATAATATTACAAGTGGGCTTGATTTTTCAACTACTTTTGGTTTAACACAAAATTTGAATAACAGTTCTAGCTTCAATCCAATAAAAGGAATAAACCCTTATAGCCCCGGATCGCACACAGGTAAAACCAACAATGGTCATACCAATAACACTAATATCAGCGTAGAACCCAGGTTAAACTATAATGTAACTATCAAAAATAGTGTAATCAATGCATTTGCCGGGGCGACCTATCAGGCCAACAAAACTGTTGCCAATAGCATCAATGCAGATGGATATTTGTCTGACGATCTCATGGGTTCTATATCTTATGCCACAAAAATTTTAGGACATGATTATTCTACTGAATATAAATATGCAGGAGTTTTCGCAGGTATTACCTATCGCTTAAAAGACCGTTACATTGCTTCATTGAACGGAAGAAGAGATGGCAGCAGCCGGTTTGGCCCCGGTAAGGAGTTTGGTAATTTCGGGTCTGTTGGTCTTGCCTGGATTATCAGTGATGAAGCCTTTGCTAAGAAGATTCTTCCGTCATTTATTAGTAGTCTGAAAGTACAAAGTAGTTATGGTATAACCGGAAGCGATGGTGTAGGCGAATATCAATATCTTCCGAGTTGGGGTAATACAGGTACTACCCCACAGATGTATAATGGTATCCCATCCCTTTATCCTCTTTTGTTGGCAAACAATGATTATCACTGGCAGCAAAATAAGAAAATGCAATTCTCTGTTGATCTGGGATTGCTGGAAGACCGTATTTTACTAAATGCTCAGCGTTATATAGATCGTTGCAATAACCAGCTGGTAAGTTATCCTGTTGGCAGTTATACCGGATTTATGAGCTATACAGCCAATTCGCCGGCCAATGTACAGAATTCAGGATGGGATATCAGTATGAGCAGTAGAATCATTCAATCATCGAAGGTCAACTGGACGCTCTCCGGCTTCGTTTCAATCAATAGAAACAAACTGCTTTCCTATCCATTGTTTGAGTATTCACCATATTATACAACCTATAAGATCGGTTATCCACTTAGCATAGCCTATAAATATAAGTTCACGGGTATTGACCCTAAAACAGGACAACCAACCTATCAGGATGCCAATAATGATGGCAAAATTGATTATGATTTATCGGTACCTGCAGGAACCGGAAAAGATGACCGTACAGAAATTGTTAATACAACACCGCCTATTACAGGAGGCTTAACTTCCAGTCTCAATTACAAAAAATTCAGTCTAACCCTGGTTTTCAGTTATAAACGTAATAATCAGCTGAACGTGCTAACAAGCAAACTTGGTGAGTTGAGAAACTATTCTCATGAACAGGTGAAAGGGCATTGGCAGTATGAGGGTCAGATCGCCACTTCCCCTAAAGCCAGTACATTACCTATTGACAGGGATCTTTTCTCAGATGCTGACATTAGATATGAAATGATTAATGTAATAAGATTGAGCAATGCATCATTCAAGTACACAATGCCTGCTAAATGGGCACAGGCTGTAAAGATGGCAAATCTGAATCTTTCACTGAATTCAAATAATCTCTTATTAATCACAAATTATAAGGGTTTGGATCCGGATCATGATCTGAATTATGGTGGTAACCCGCCTACCCGCACTATAACTTTTACACTGGGTGCTACCTTCTAATATCAAAAATTCAAGCCAATGTTTTCAATTCATAAATATAACAGACCATTCATTAAATGCCTGCTGTTAATCAGCAGTCTATTACCCGTTTCCGGTTGTAAAAAACTGATTTCCATCAATCCTCCAATCAACTCAACCGGTAATGAAACAACTTTTAAAAATGATGCAAATGCTACATCAGCACTTATGTCGGTATATTCATTGCTAATGAGTACCGAGGGAGAAAATGCAACCAATGGCGGTACTACCATTTATGCCGGATTAATGGCCGATGAACTAACACCAACGATTGCGCTTCCTGAATATCCATATTATCAGTTTTATACAAGCCATATAACTTTACAAAATGGAGTATCAGATTTTTTCTGGCGGGATTTGTATAAAACCATTTTTTATGCTAATTCTGTGATGGAAGGCGCTGCAGCTTCTACTTCACCTAATCTTACTGATAGTACAAAAAGACTTATTGCAGGGGAAACCAGGGCAGCAAGAGCATTTTGTTACTATTATCTGATAAATCTGTATGGCCCTGTACCTATGCCGCTGACGAGCGACGTTACACAAACTACAAGATTGAAACGTAGTTCGTTAGAAGATGTTACCAAACAAATGATTGTTGATCTTTCTACTGCGGTTGATTTATTGCCAGAAAATTATAAAGTTTCAGGCGGAGAAAAATTACGCATTAATAAATGGGCTGCAACCGCCCTCCTATCAAGAGCTTATCTCTTCGATCATAAATGGGGAGAAGCTATTGCAACAGCGGATAAAGTTATCAACAGTGGCAAATATAACCTGGCTCCACTTAACAAGGTATTTCAACCAAACAGTGATGAAGCTATCTGGCAATTAAAACTTACCCTAAATGATGCCTTCAGTGGTCTTTATGAACCAGATGATCTTGTTGGAATATTCAGAACAAAGTTTGCCCCTCCAGGTTTTTTTGATGCAATAGTTGAAGATCCGGATTTATTCTCACAAATGGCTGTTATATATTTTCTTGGTAAATATCATCTGACCAATTCCCTGGTAGATGCTTTCGAACCAAATGATCAGCGTAAGCTACAATGGATGGATAGCATTCCTGTTCCGAAGGTTGCACCTTATTATGGCAAAACAATCTATGAATCAGTAAAACATGAAAAATTCATAAATGAAGGAATGGAAACATATGCCCCCCCATACTACAATGTTCTTCGCCTGGCAGAACAATACCTGATCAGAGCAGAAGCGAAAGCACAAATCGGGGATATCAATGGTGCAGCAGAAGATCTGAATATCATCCGCAAGCGTGCCGGATTGCCAAATACAACCGCCACTACAAAAGAGGCTATGCTGACAGCAATTTATCATGAACGTCAGACAGAACTTTTCTGTGAATGGGGTACAAGATTTATTGATCTGAAAAGATTAAACAAAGCAACCGAAGCACTTAGCAAAATTGATTACAAACAACCATGGTCTGATAACTATTTACTCTTACCACTTCCAACAATTGATATTGTTGCTAATCCTGAATTAAAACAAAATACAGGTTATTAATAGTATCGAAATCCCTATACCAGGAAAGCCATACGCAATAGTTCGTATGGCTTTCTCATTTTATTCATTTATAATTTTCTACATCTTCACCGTCCATCATAAAAAAGAGGCAGGTCAATAAGAACTTTATTATTTTTTCCTCCATCTTAAGGCCAGCATTCTTATTTACACTATGGATACAAGAAGAGAATTTCTCAAGAAATCAGCACTACTATCCGGAGCCGCAGGCATTGCCACCATGCTACCTCCCTCCATTCAAAAAGCATTAGCTATTAATCCAGCTCCCGGCAGCACTTTCATTGATGCAGAGCACGTTGTAATTCTCATGCAGGAAAACCGCTCCTTCGATCATTGTTTTGGTTCCTTACAAGGGGTTCGCGGATTCAATGATCCAAGAGCTATACGACTACCTAACGGTAATCCGGTATGGTGCCAGACAGACCAGGATGGTAAAACCTATTCTCCTTTCCGGCTCAACATTAAGGACTCCCGTATAGCCTGGATGGGCGACCTTCCGCACTCCCGCCCCAGTCAGGTAGATTCCTGGAATTTCGGCAAATACGACAACTGGTTATTAGCCAAAAGATCAGGGCATAAAGAATATGCACATATGCCACTGACGCTAGGCTATTATACAAGAGAAGATATTCCATTCAATTATGCTTTAGCTGATGCTTTTACTGTATGCGATCAGAACTTCAGCGCTGCAATGACAAGTACCACACCCAATCGCTCTTTCTTCTGGACAGGTAAAATCTCGCATGAAGAACAGGGTGCAATGAAAGCGCATATACGCAACGACGATTACAGCTACGGAAAACTGGGTTGGACAACCTTCCCTGAACTATTGCAAAAGAATGGTATCAGCTGGAAATTCTATCAGAATGATGTTAGCTGCGGTGGCGGTTTTAAAGGTGAAGAAAGAGCATGGCTCGCCAACTTCGGCTGTAACCTGCTCGAATTCTTCGCTGTCTATAATGTAAAGTTTTCGGATCGTAATGTTAAAAGCCTGATCAATCAGATAGAAACATTACCGGATGAAATCAATAAGATCCAGGAAGCCAGTCCATCTTCTGAAGAAGCAGCCAAAAAAAGCAGAGCAGATATCGCCAAGAAACAGGAAGTACTGGATAATGCTACAGCAGAATTAAAGAAATGGAATAAAGAGAGTTTCGAAAAATTAACAGCCGAACAAAAAGAGCTTTTCAAAAGAGCCTTTGTTATAAATACAGGCGACCCTAACTTCAGGAATATCACCGATCTGAAATATAAAGACGGTAATGAAGATAGAGAGCTTACAGTACCTGCAGGGGATCTGTTCTATCAATTCCGCAAAGATGTGAATGAAGGTAAACTTCCAACTGTATCCTGGTTTTCAAGTCCACAGAATTTTTCTGATCACCCAAGCGCACCTTGGTACGGTGCCTGGTATGTTTCAGAAATCATCGACATTCTCACTAAAAATCCGGAAGTATGGAAGAAAACAATCTTCATTCTTACCTATGATGAAAACGATGGGTACTATGACCACGTTGTTCCATTCTCTATTTGCGATTCCTCAAAACCGGAAACAGGTAAATGTTCTGCCGGTATCGAAACCGAAATAGAGCACGTTAGATTAGAGGCAGAACTAAAACAAGGAGTACCTCCTAAACAAGCCAGGGAGGCTCCTATTGGATTAGGCTACAGAGTGCCACTAGTTGTTGCATCACCTTGGAGCAGAGGTGGTAAAGTATGTTCTGAACTATTTGATCATACCTCTACGCTTCAATTCCTGGAGACTTTCCTCAATCAAAAATTCAAAAAGAAAATTCATTTAGACAATATCAGTCAATGGCGCAGAGCTATTTGTGGTGACCTCACTTCTGTGTTTAGTCCATTTGCCACAGCTTCTGATGCATTACCATTCCTGGATCAGCATAAAACAGTTGAAACAATTTATAATGCTAAGTTCAAAGCACTGCCTGGCAATTATAAAGAACTTTCGAAAAGTGATATTGAAGCAATTGCGCATAACGGGCTTGGTTTACAGGAAAAAGGAACACGTCTATCCTGTGCCTTGCCTTATGAATTGTATGCTGATGCAAAATTAAATTCAAATAAAGTTTTACAGGTAGACTTTAAAGCAGGTAACAAAATATTTGGTAAATCGGCCGCAGGTTCTCCGTTCACTGTCTATTCTGGCAACAAGTATAAAGGTGAACAAAACAGGAACTGGTCATTTGCTGTTAAACCCGGGGATAGTATAAGCTATGATTGGAATATAGATGAATTTGAATCTGGTAATTATCACCTTCACCTGCATGGTCCCAATGGCTTCTTCAGGGAATTTACCGGTAAAGCTATCGACCCTCAGTTAACGGTAAGTGTAGCGCCACAAACAGATAGCAGAGGATCAAAAGCAACCGGCAATATAGCAGTAACATTGCAGAACAACGAGCAGGAAGCACTAACTATTTTAATCAGTGACAATGCCTATGGCAATGCTCCTGTAAGCATAAACCTTGCAGCTAAATCTAATGTTGTAGTATCATTACCACTTACTAAAAGTCAGAGTTGGTACGATTTCAGTGTAGGTGTTAAAGATAATGAGAGTTACAGGAGACGTTATGCAGGTAGAATTGAATCGGGGAAAGTTGGCATTACCGATCCGTTTATGGGAAGAGTATAAAGGAGATATGTTTAGAAATACAAAGGGAGTCTCAATTGTGAGACTCCCTTTTTTCGCCTTTAAAGTTACCGTTTGCTATTTATACTAAATCCAGGATTAGTAGTTAGGATTTTGCTCAAGGTTAGGATTTAAATCCTTCTCGGTTTGAGGAATAGGCCATAGGTAATTACGATCTGCATTGAATACTCTTTTCTCAATGAAAGTACCATCATATTTCAGGATGTTTGCGTTCATAACAATTTCAGCAGCTTTCCATCTACGGATATCATTATAGTACAGACCTTCACCAGCCAATTCAACACGACGTTCGTGACGTATTTCCTGGCGCATTTCTTCCTTACTTAAACCAGCAGGGAAATGAGGCATACCAATACGGTCGCGAAGCCTGTTAAGTGCTGTGTACACTGTTCCATCAGGACCGGCAGCTTCATTCTGTGCTTCAGCATACATCAACAAAATATCAGCAAACCGTAAAACAATAAAATTGATTTCAGACTGACCATCTTTCAAATCTGCTTTATCTTTTGGCGGAGCAATACTATCATAGAGACTATATTTCTTCATACCATAACCAGTTATTGCAAAGCGCTTATTATCAATCTTTGCTCCTTTATAAATGTCGCCCGGAAAAGTAAAGGTACCGGTCAGACGGGGGTCACGGCCTTCATACGGCTTTGCAGGATCATATCCGGATGCCGGATTGGAGATTGGTAAGCCGGTAGATTTCATGTAATACGTATTCGCAAGGTCGAGTAACGGAGCATTGGTATTGTATTGAGTGCAGATAAGATCGAAAGAACTACCTTGTTTTGGAAACAAGTACTGCACATCAAAAATAACTTCCTTGTTATTTTCATTTGCCTGATAAAACAAACTTCTATAGTCGGTGAACAGATCATAACCGGTTCCACTCAAATCCATTACTGCTTTAGCAGCAGCGGCAGCGGCTGCCCATTTGGCATTTTCTTTGGTTGTATTAAACAAGTCGCTGGCTTCGTACAACAACACTCTTGCTTTCAGAGCCATAGCAGCACCTTTAGTAGCGCGACCAATATCTCCGCCTGTATATTTTACAGGTAACATATTTGCAGCACTATCCAAATCTTCGATCACCTGCTTAACTACCAGTTCTCTGGCAGTTCTTGGTAATTTACCATGTTTATCATTATCTGGTGCTTCGAGGATTAATGGTACACCACCGTAGTAACTAGCCAGGGTGAAGTAGTAAAGTCCTCTTAAGAACCTTGCTTCACCTTTCATTTTTCTAACAGCAGCAGGGTCCATACCTGGTACGCCATCAACTCTATCCAACAGGGTATTGCAACGTCCTACCCCGGTATAAGCATCCTTATATCTGTTCACAACAATACCACCAGTACTTGAACTAACGGCACCACTTGCAACTGTGTTAAAACTATAGGAGTCTGTCTGATTATATGCATTTGGCGATAAGGTTTCATCCCACAATGCAGTAGCATTGTTAGAACCTTTTCCACCATACATACCATCGTTACGCAATACACTATAGCAACTTACAAGTCCGGCTGCCGCAGCTTCAGGTGTACGCCAGAAGGTTTCTTCGGTATAACGGTCATGTGGTTCTGTATTCAACAAACTTTTATTACATCCTGTAGCCAGGTAACCTGTACAGGCCAAAAGCACATATATTTTTTTAATATTTTTCATGATTGTTTGAATTAGAAGGTTACGTTAATCCCACCATTAAATGTCTTCAACATTGGATAAGTGTACAGGTTAGTCGAATTCATGATAGACTCAGGATCGAAGTCTTTGAATGGAGAGAAAGTCAACAGATTTTCAGCGTTAATGAAAACGCTTACTTTCTGAATCTTAGCTCTTGAAACTAGTTTCTCAGGTAAAGCATAACCAAGTTGAATATTGCGCATACGCAGGTAAGAAACATCTCTTAGCCAAAAAGTTGAGCGCTGGTAATTGTCAACCCCCAGTGTACTGGTAGTTACTATAGGTAATTTTGCATTTGGATTTTCAGGTGTCCAGGCATCAGTTAACCACTCCTTAGTAGCATTAGCGCCATTGTTGAATGGGAAAATAAGGTTGGCAGTTGGTAAAGCCTTGATACCGGCAACACCCTGAAACGCAGTACTTAAGGCAAATCCTTTATAACCTACTGTAAAGCCAAAAGCATAGTTAAACTTAGGAATTAGTGAAGAAGACTTAATGGCAACCCGATCATCTCCGTTAATAATTCCATCAGGTTTGTTGTCTTTAGTTGGCTGATCTTTATATTTGATATACCCAGGAATAGTTTTAGGACTTTGGTAAGCATGATTAGCTACTTCGTCTGCCGATTGAAATAGTCCTTCTGATTCAAGAATATAAAATGCATTTACAGGATATCCTTGTTTCAGGATAGTACCATCAGAAAAATAGATCACTTCATCACCAAGCTTAGTAACTTCATTATAGTTGTAAGCAGCATTTCCGTATAGAGTCAGGCTGACGTTTCCGATTTTATCATTGTATTGGGCAGTAAATTCAATACCCTTGTTAATCATACCACCCAAATTTTTAATAGGGCCCCCTAAACCACCAACCTGTGCGGGAATATTAATCTGGCGGAGCATACCAATAGTATTTCTGTGATATGCATCTAAAGACAATGCGATTTTGTTTTTAAAGATATTTACATCAACACCAATGTTGGCGGTAACTGTTCTTTCCCAGCGCATATTTGGATCAGCATCTGTTAACATAGCTGCTCCTGAATTAATTGTACCATTGAAACTATAATCCTGCCCAGGTTTTACTGTTCTTGTGTAGCTGTATAAATCGATATTTTGCATACCCATTGCGCCATAAGAGCTTCGAAGTTTCAGGAAGGTAACAAAGTCGCTGTTAAAAAATGCTTCTTTATCTACACGCCATCCTACTTCTGCAGATGGGAAATTCATCCAGCGGGTATTAATTCCTAAACGGCTGGAACCATCGCTACGATCAGTGAATTGAAAAAAGTAACGACCATCATAATCGTAGTTGAAACGTCCGAAGTATGATTCCAATACGTCAGCGGTTGGTTTACCGGATGTAGCATTCCAGGTATTTCCGGCATCAAAAGCATCGAGTGTTCCATCGAGGTAGCCATAGTAGCTTGTTGCCCAGGTATCTGTAGCAAAATTATTATAGGAAGCACCGATCATAGCAGACAAATTATGTTTGCCGAAAGTGCGTACCCAGTCTACTGTATTGAAGAAAGTAATGTTCAGATCATTGTAATCATTTTTCGCAGCACGAGGAGCAGTAGCAGGACTATTCCAGTTGATAAACTCTGTAGTTTTTTTAGGATTCCAGGTTTGCATACGTGGAGTAAAACCACTTAACATTCCATCATATTTATCCACACCAAACTTAGCAGAATATTTCAGATCAAATGGCAATTTGTATTCTAAGGAAATAGTGCTGAGGAAACGCTGTACTACCTTTGTTTGTAAACCGTTGAAAGCCAGCATGCGTGGATTTTCCCAGTTATTACGTCCGGCAGTTCTCAACCAGGAATTACCATAGCGGCCATCAGCCAAGGTATCCGTCAGGATAGGCAATGCACGTGCAAGGTAGTTCCAGGAATCGGTATAAAAAGGTTGGGTATAGTTACGATAGTAACCAGTAAGCGTAGCTCCTACTTTCAAACGTTTGGTTACATCAGCAGAAATATTAACTCCTAAAGAGTATTTTTTCTCATGGTTACCAGGTCCGAATAAAATTCCATCTCTATCTAAATAACCGAGGGATAAACGATATTGATATTTATCGGCACCCCCAGAAACGCTGAGATCATGTTTCGACATTGTTCCATCTTTCAATGCGATATCGTACCAGTTATTAGCAGGGTGTATGGATCTTTAGCCATACCATTTATATATTCCTCAATATCCGCCGCAGCATACTCGTCTGGTTTTCCTTCATTATTCAGCGCTTTATTCTTAAGCTTCATATAAGCGATAGGGTCATCAATTACATCAGGGATATAAGTAGCACGCTGGCGACCATAGTTATAGCTATAATCTACCTTTGATCTGCCCTTTCCTTTTTTGGTTGTAACCATGATAACCCCATTTGCACCTTTGGAGCCCATGATGGCAGCAGAAGCATCTTTCAGTACAGTGATAGATTCGATATCATTAGGATTCAATTCATCCATTGAATATTCTACCCCATCAACCAATACTAAAGGAGCGGCACCATTTACAGAACCGATACCTCGAATGCGGATAGTACTTCTATCTACACCCGGTTGGCTGTTACTCAGGTTTACAGATAAACCAGGTACTCCATGCAATGCATTACTTACGTTGGTGATAGGCTGACCTTCTTTTTCTTTCATTGAAACGGTGGTAATGGCGCCAGTTACAGAAACTTTCTTCTGGGTACCATAACCTACTACAACAACGTCGTTGAGTTTCTGAATATCTTCACTTAAAGTGATCTGTATAGGTTTGGAAGCATCAGCTTTCAATTCTTTAGTGAGATATCCGATATAAGTTACTTTTAACGTGGCGCCTGCAGGTACATCCAATTTGAATTTACCATCAGCATCGGTACTAACTCCTTTGGTAGTACCTAAAATCTGAATACTAACTCCGATGAGTGGAGTACCGGATTCAGAGACAACGCGGCCGGTTACAGGAATACCTTGTGCGTATAGAGAGAATTGCCCTAACGTTACCGAAAGAAAAAGCAATAGCATTGCTACCTGTTTGCACAGGCGCATTCGAAACAAAGA
The DNA here is from genome assembly GCF_003419895.1 of Chitinophaga silvatica. GTDB lineage: Bacteria > Bacteroidota > Bacteroidia > Chitinophagales > Chitinophagaceae > Chitinophaga > Chitinophaga silvatica. Next base: position 64,958 of record NZ_QPMM01000019.1, read on the forward strand.
TTTCATTTAGATAATTTTAGATTACTGTAGAAAAGTGATTTTGGTTAAAGCCCTGCTTCATGGAATTTGTTTGGATAATCACTGATGATACCATCTACCCCCATACTACGAAGACGTTTCATTTCTTCAACCGTTTGTACAGTCCATGGTACGATGGTAATTTTCTTATCGTGGCATTTTTTAACCAGATCAGCTGTTACCATTTCGTAAGCGGGATTGTAGAAAAACGGTGTAAATCCGAGTTGTTCGAGATGTTGTTCAAAAGTGTGTTTCTTATCTGATGTAAGGAAGCCCAGTTTAATAGATGGATATTTCCGATGCATCACTTGCAGTGGGCGTATATCAAACGATTGCACAAATAGTCTGTTGCCCAGTGTTTTCAATTGTTTCACTGCCATCATCTTTTCGATATATTCTTCCGGAGAGGGTTGTTCTACCCCATCAGTTTTTTCGGAAGATTTTATTTCAAGCAGATAGTTAGCCGGAGGTAAGTGATTCTTCCTGGTATATGCTTCTACAGAATCTATCATTTCAGACAACAGAGGAGCATAGCTACGCATGCGTTGTTGTTCTGGAAATGCAGGATAGGGTTTTTCACCAATGATAAATTTTCTGATATCGCTGTAGTTCATCTGGTAAAATGTCCACTTCGCTCTTTCTGCTGAGGGAATATCTTTACCATCGGGCATGGTAGTATACGATGGGGTAAAAGAAGCATCGTGATACACTACAACTTGTTTGTCTTTGGTGATATGAATATCGAATTCAATTGTGTTGGCTCCTACATCGAGCCCTTTGTACATAGCGGGAATTGTGTTCTCAGGCATAAGTCCGCGGGTGCCACGATGTCCTACTTTAAATACAGCAGGAGTGGAACCCTGGTGGGCCGACTTAATAGTTTTACATGCTGCAAATAAAGTGCAGGCAGATAAAGCCACAACTGCCAGAGACAGGTGTTTGGTTGTTTGCATGGTCGTTTCCGTAAATTATAAGCGTTAAGTATCAGTTTCCGTTATAGATACATAAGCATGGTTTCCGTTTAGGAACCGGCCTTTACTAACCGGTTCCTGCTTCTTATTAATGAATAGCCAAATACAGTATAGCAGCCAAAACAGCACCACATACAGGCCCCAGCACTGGAACCCAGGCATAACTCCAGTCGCTGTGGGTCTTGCCCTTGATTGGCAATAACTGGTGCATGATGCGAGGCCCAAGATCTCTTGCCGGATTAATGGCATAACCGGTAGTTCCACCCAAAGCAAGGCCTATAGCCCAAACCAGGAAAGCAACAGGAATAGCCCCCAGTGATCCCATACCAATTGGGAGGTTACCACCTTCCGTAGTGGCCATTGCAGGATCGGCAAAATAGAAAATGGTGAACAGCAGTACGAAAGTGCCGGTAACTTCGCAGATGAAGTTTCGGGCAATATTTCGTATAGCCGGCTCCGTGCAGAAAGCAGCTCTTTGCGCTCCGCCATCTTCTGTGATATCGAAATGGTCTTTATAGTTAATCCATACCAGGGAAGTACCGGTCATTGCACCTAATAATTGTGCAAAAATGTAGGTTGGTACATCAGCCCAGGCAAATTTGTGAGCAACAGCCATAGCAATAGTAACAGCAGGATTCAGATGCGCGCCGCTAAACTGTCCGGAGATGACAACTCCTACAAATACAGCTAAAGCCCATGCAGTGGTAATAACAATCCATCCGCTATTATTGCCCTTTGTTTTATTTAAAACTACATTGGCTACCACCCCATTACCAATCAGGATGAGAATTGCAGTGCCAATAAATTCAGCGAGAAAAGGAGACATTAGACTTGATTTTAAAATGAATTAAAGTTGAGCCCAGGTTTTAGCTGTAGCAATTGCTTTATTCCAGCCCTCAATCCATTGCTTACGCTGAGCGGCATCGCCGTCAGGAGTAAAGCATTTCTCCATATTCCACTGGCTGCGTATTTCTTCCAGGTTTTGCCAGTAACCAACAGCCAGGCCAGCCAGATAGGCAGCGCCCAGAGCAGTGGTTTCAGTGATTCCCGGACGAACTACTTTAGTTTGCAGGATATCTGCCTGGAACTGCATCAGGAGGTTATTTCCGGTAGCGCCACCGTCTACACGGAGTTCTTTAATTTCAAGATTTGCATCAGCTTCCATTGCTTTCAAAACGTCCATAGTCTGATAAGCAATACTTTCCAAAGCAGCGCGGGCAATATGTCCGGAGTTGGTACCTCTGGTCATACCCACCAGCGTACCGCGGGCATGCTGATCCCAATGTGGAGCACCTAACCCGGCAAAAGCAGGAACCAGGTATACACCATCATTTTGTTGTACGCTGGCTGCCAATGCCTCAACTTCAGAAGAAGAGCGGATAATACCTAATCCATCTCTCAGCCATTGAACAACGGCACCGGCAATAAAGATGCTGCCTTCCAATGCATAATTGATTTCCCCATTTACTTTCCAAGCAACGGTTGTCAGCAAATTATTCTTGCTGATAATTGGTTGTTTGCCGATGTTCATCAACATAAAACATCCGGTACCATAGGTATTCTTAACCATTCCCGGAGCCACACACATCTGGCCAAAAAGGGCAGCATGCTGATCACCGGCTACGCCAGCAACAGGGATTTGAGCTGCAAATACGCCTTGAGCAGTATGGCCATAAACGGCGCTCGATTCATTTACAACGGGAAGAACAGAAGCAGGAATATCGAGGAGGTTCAGTAATTCTTCATCCCATTGTTGGGTATGAATATTAAACAGCATGGTACGGGAAGCATTTGTGACATCGGTTGCATGTACCTGCCCGTGAGTAAGGTTCCAGGTAAGCCAGCTATCTACAGTACCGAAAGCAAGTTTACCCTGATTTGCCTTTTCTCTTGCGCCTTCCACGTTATCGAGGATCCATTTGATTTTTGTACCAGAGAAGTAGGCGTCGATTACCAGACCTGTTTTTTCTCTGACCAATGTTTCATTACCGGCAGCCTTCAGGCTATCGCAGAAAGAAGCAGTACGGCGGTCTTGCCATACAATAGCATTGTAGACAGGTTTGCCGGTTTCCCGATCCCAAACAATGGTAGTTTCGCGCTGGTTAGTGATTCCGATGGCGGCAACATTACCTCCTTCCAATCCGGCTTTTGCTAAAGCCTCAGTGGCTACGCCGATCTGGCTACTCCAGATTTCGGTTGGGTCATGTTCTACCCATCCTGGTTGCGGGAAGATCTGAGTAAATTCTTTTTGCGCCACGGAAACCAGTGTTCCTGCTTTATCAAAGATAATTGCACGGGAACTGGTAGTTCCCTGATCCAGCGCCATAACGTATTTGTTCATGATTTTCTATTTCGTGGATATTACTATGAGCTTATTTAGTTGGCATTAATTTAAAAATAGGTATTGCTACACTCAAGCAGTCATAGGAGCTTGTTTCATGTGTTCACTGTTCAACAGATAATGTTTGGCCATTTCAGTAAAAGATTGAACCTGTTGTTCCTGCCAGGTCAGATCTTTACCATTTTCAGCAGCCATTAGGGCTGCCACTTTAGGAGCCATTTCGATAGCAGCAGCAGCGTCCAGGAATAAGGCCCTTAATCTTCTTGCCAGCACATCTTCTACAGTAATAGCCATTTCATATTTAACTGCCCAGATTACCTGTGCATTCAAATAAGGTAATGCAGCATGCAGTCTTTCACTCATTTGCGGATTACGTACCATAAATGCTTCAATTTCAGCGGCATCGCAACCATAAACATCTAATGGAACGGGAGCCAGTTTGCCCTGACTGTAGCCATGAATACGCAATGTTTTAGTGGCACAGTTTACAGACATGAGTCCACCGGTTTCAATAGCAGTATTTACAACATCTTCAGCCATTCTGCGGAAGGTAGTCCATTTTCCACCGGTGATGGTGATGAGGCCAGAATCGGCTATCAGTATTTTATGACTTCTGGAAATTTCTTTAGTGCTACCTGTATTTTTTTGAGGAGCTGCCAGAGGTCTTAGTCCGGCAAAGACGCTCAACACATCACTACGTTGAGGCGCTTTCGTTAGATACTGGCCGGCAGTATTCAGGATAAAGTTAATTTCTTCTTCGAGCGCAACAGGTTCGAGGCTATGCTGATCCAACGGTGTATCGGTAGTACCGAGCAATACTTTATTATGCCATGGAACGGCGAATAGCACGCGGCCGTCAGATGTTTTAGGGATCATGATAGCGCTGGTACTATCGAGGAAAGAAGCATCGAGTACGAGGTGAACACCCTGACTGGGCCTAACCATGTTAGGAGCGGTAGGGTTATCCATTTGTAAGACCTCATCTACGAATACGCCGGTGGCATTGATAACTGTTTTACCTCTAAGTTTGTAAAGTTCACCGGTTTCCAGGTCTTCGGCCCATACGCCATTTACTTTACCATTATCTTTTTCCAGGGCTTTCACCTTACAATAATTGATCAGAACTGCGCCATTTTCTGCGGCAGTTTGAGCAATATTGATAGCTAATCTGGCATCGTCGAACTGGCCATCGTGATACACAATTCCACCTTTGAGGCCTTTGCTTTGAATATTAGGGAATCGTTTAATTACTTCTGCTTTGCTGATATGCATAGATTTTCCCAGGCTAAGTTTACCGGAGAGCAGGTCATAGATTTTGAGTCCGATTGTATAAAAAGGGCCATCGAACCAATTGTATTGTGGAATAACGAATTGTTGATTATGTGCCAGGTGCGGGGCATTGGCTAATAATAAACCTCTTTCGTAGAGGGCTTCTCTAACCAGGGCAATGTCGCCTTGTGCCAGGTATCTTACTCCTCCGTGTACCAATTTAGTACTTCTGCTGGAAGTGCCTTTAGCAAAATCGGCTTGTTCTAACAGGATAGTTTTAAAACCTCTTTTGGCTGCGTCCATGGCGATACCTAAACCGGTGGCGCCACCGCCGATGATAATCATGTCCCAGCTTTTCGAAACTGACTGCCTGATCTGCTGTATCGATTCGATTCTCTTCATTTTATTGAGCGATGTACTTTTTTTTGATTTCGGTTGCTTGGCTGATTATTACAAATAATAATAAAAAGAAACAATTCGAAACCAAATTAGAAAATAAAACGAAAAGCCAAAAAAAATTTGGATGATAGGCAACAAAAATTTCAACAAAAAATTTAATTTATTGATTATAAATTATTTAAATACATTAAAAAAATTCAATGCAATCAGAATACGGTTTCATTTACTTTCTTTATGAATCGTATGTTCATTGTTTTAGGCGTTAATTAATTACTAAATTCTAGCTTTCATCAAGCAAAATGAAACTAAATGGCAATATTTGTAAGCCAAAAGTTTCGAATCGTAAATACCAGGAAAAAAAATACCTGATGAGGTTTTTATAAGTTAATTTTACGTTATGTCTATGATCAATATTGCTGAACGTCATAAGTATATTTTAGATAAACTACATGAGAAGGGATATGTGAATGTGCTGGAGCTGTGTAAAGATTTAGATGTTTCCGGAGTAACAATTCGAAAGGATTTGAAATTGCTGGAAGATAAGGCCTTGTTATTCAGATCCCATGGAGGAGCAACCATTCATAATCCTTATACCAATGATAAACCTGTCAATGAAAAAGCCAATATCCGAAAGGAAGACAAATCTGCTATTGGCCTTGCAGGTGCCGCATTAATTGATCCTAACGATGCCATCATCATTGCTTCGGGTACTACCGTACATTTTCTGGCCAAACATATTCAACCCCGTGGTAACCTCACCGTTATAACCGGGGCGCTTAATGTGGCTATGGAGTTATTAAGACATTCCGACATTGAAGTAATACAGTTAGGTGGTCAACTACGCAATAGTTCTACTTCTGTAACCGGCCCGTATGCCGAAAAGATTTTAGAAGACTTTAGCTGTAGTAAACTATTTCTGGGAGTTGATGGAATAGATCTGGAATTTGGATTAACTACCACGAATATACTGGAAGCCCATCTGAACCAAAAAATGATCAACACAGTTCAAAAAACTATTGTACTGGCCGATTCCTCCAAATTTGGGAAACGTGGATTTGGCAGAATATGCGGATTGGAAGATGTGGATGAAATAATAACCGACAGCGGAATCCCCTCTCATATTGTAAAACAATTGGAAGATATGGGCGTAAAAGTTACCATTGTCCAATCTTGATAACATTACGAATTTGATATCTACCTGAAAACAGGACCAATACAAATATTTTATAATAAAATGGGATAAGCTGAGTATCTTGCAGTCTATTAACTCCCTGACACTATGAAAAAAAATGTCCTGGCCTTATCCTTGCAAATCATTTTCGTATTCCTTTTATCGTCCTGTGCAAAAGAGATTGTTAGTGATTATCCTTTAAGTTTAAATCCTGGTCCAAATGGTACTACCACCACTCCCAATCAGCCTGCCGACTCGAAGTACGAGTTTGTAGCAGTGAATGGTGCCTGTTCCAATGCTACTGTCGAAGGGATTTTTACTGAAGGGAAAGCAGTAACTGAAACTAACTTCTTACTTGTAACCGTTTACGTTACCAAAACTGGCCCCTGGAGTATGACTACCCCTGTTGCCAATGGAGTTAGCTTTTCCGGACAAGGAACATTTACTGCCACTGGCCTTCAATCAATTAAACTCCCAGCTACCGGAACTCCGGTTAAACCTCAGGTAACTACCGTTGCGATGACTGCTTCCAACGGTAACTGCAGTGTTAATTTTACGGTTGAAGACAGCGCCCCCACTAACATCGCTGACGACTTCCACTTCAAATTTATTATTGATGGCAAAACCTATGAGCAGTTAGCGACTAACACTTCAGGATATACCTGCGGGGCTAGTTCCAACTCTACTACCGTAGGAGTATTTTCATCCGCCATCTACAATACAGCGAATCCTTTTGGCGATAAAACAAAAGTCTTCATGGTGGATATCGGATTAATGCCAAATGCTCAAACTGCCTCCACTGATCAGTTTAAGAGTTTCTTTACCACCACTAATCATCCTATAGCGGAAAGTGCTGCTGCTACTACCGGAGTAATAATTACAATGAGTGATGTTGACAATACAATCTGGACATCAGCAACCGCTCAAAGTAATACATCCTTTAAAGTACTGAGTGCCGAACCACTGAATTTAACAGGTATCTACTACCTGAAAGTGAAAATGATATTTACCTGTAAGTTTGTGAATTTAGGAACAGGTGCAGTGAAAGAGGTAAAAAATGGCGAAGCTACCATGCTATTTGTTAAACCATAATTAATTAAATATATTTACGTCTGTTCTGAAATGTTTCAGAACAGACGTTTTTTTTTACCTATATTCTTTAAATTTTTTTAACCCGCATTGTGCAGTTACCTATTTGAGGAAATGGAAACCTATGCAATACAAATTTTCCTGTCTTAAGTAGTTATCAAATTCTTGTCGCCTCGGAATTACGTATAAAAACAAATGATGAAGGACTAGATATGCTTTTGGATTATTACCATAATAATAATTCAAATAAAAGTGCTTTAATGAGGATAGTTAATACAAGTCTTAATACTACTGTAACTGAAGATGGAAAGAATGCCTCTGATCAATATAAACAAGATTATGAAAAACAAAAGAAGAAGGTCCACTTATAGATGATAATAAAATAATATATCACTAAAAAATTGACAAATGTTTAGAGGAATTTTATTATTGTATTTGCTTGTATTAAATATAGTGGCTGATGGTCAGGAAATTAATATTTTTGATCACATTGATAATAAAAACATATCCTATGAAATCAAATGGATTGGTTCAAAGTTTAAAAATGGAACATGGATAGGGCCTTCGTTTCTTGTGCGTGTAGACAAACAGAAAGGAGACTCTATTCTCATTGCGAGGATGACTCCTGAGGCTTGGATTACAGCACTAAATAATCCGAATACCGACTGGGCTGCAAATTTATTACTATATGAGTTAAATAAAAAGAGTGCTATTGTCTTTATCCGTTCCGATCAAGAGCAATGGCAAAAAAAACTTAAAGATTCCGATTTAAATTATTGGGAACATAAACTTTTAATATCAAACAATAAATTGTAATAAATAAACTTGGAGCCCAACACCACTTGGCTTTTTTCTGCTTAGTATTAATTTTGAATAGCAATTTGCATATATGCGGATCAAGTAATTAGTAAATAACTACAAATGCAAAAGAGTAATGAAAGGTTGAATATAAATTGACACTGTTAATAATTGGGAATATATGTATTACAATGAAAATATTTCACCTCCAATATTAACGTTACCAAAACACAATCCGACAGTATTTTGAAAATTTGGGGGTTGAAAGATTAATAACACATTGGAAAGGGCCTGGGTATGCAAGGCCCCTTTCAAGAACCAATCGTGGATATCTGTTTTCATTATGAATTATTATACTTACAAAATCCTCCCTTTCATTAATGACAAGCCTGGATTTTCAATGTTTGATTTCACATACAAGGAGGAAAAATATGAAGAAGCCCGCAAATATTTAGACTCTTTATGAAGCTAATGAAATGATTAACGGGCTCAAATCCAGGAAGGTTTTATTTAGTAAAATAAGACCAGATGAAATGGTGAACGATTCATTAATTTTCACCCGATTTGAAAAAAGAACATCAGAATAAACCAAGAGATTATGTTACATAATGAAGTGACATTTTACCATTTAATCCGATTAGAGAAGCGGGAATTAAGCTTTAAGTATTCAGGTATCAATTTTTATACTTGCGTCCAAGACAAAAGAGATTGTGGAAGATATGAATGATACATGCGGATAAATAATCTATCTTATTCTCAAAAATATTCACCCACAAAATTCATAGAGGCTTAGTATTTTTGAGAGTAATGTATTTCCAGTTTCTAATTTTGATAGCTTTAGCTATAGAGCTAGTGATCACCGTTGAAATATGAGAAGATATTGTTTTGATGTCTTCCTCAAAAATGGAATTGAATATCTATTTTTGTGATATCAAATCAGATGAGAAGGCAAGAGAAATTGTGAAATATCCTAATAGTGCTTTTTGGTAATAGTTATCTATAAAAAAAGTACAAGCCACCAAATTATCTAAAATCGTAATTTTTTATATTGAAGCAGATTTGGGAAAACCTTAAATATCCACTATACCTAATCTTGGTAGTAATTTTCATTTTTTCTAAGGAACGAATATTCAATTTAGTATTTCCTCCAGGAAAGAAATATGGTGTTGCTTTTAATGCCGAAAGAAAACGTTTAGGTATCGATACCTTACCGGCAACATGGACAACAAAGGATAAATATAAAACATCGAAGATTTGGTATCCTCCGAACAGACAAGACAGTGGAAGCTTTAGAAATTCTAAAATGGTAATAATACAATCTGGTGAAATTATTTATGAAGGAGATACCTATAAACGTATTATAGATAGAAAGGCTGAATTGTTATCAGTTCAATGTAAATTTGACACTGTTAATAATTGGGAATATATGTATTACAATGAAAATATTTCACCCTCCAATATTAACGTTACCAAAACACAATCCGACAGTATTTTGAAAATTTGGGGGTTGAAAGATTAATAACACATTGGAAAGGGCCTGGGTATGCAAGGCCCCTTTCAAGAACCAATCGTGGATATCTGTTTTCATTATGAATTATTATACTTACAAAATCCTCCCTTTCATTAATGACAAGCCTGGATTTTCAATGTTTGATTTCACATACAAGGAGGAAAAATATGAAGAAGCCCGCAAATATTTAGACTCTTTATGAAGCTAATGAAATGATTAACGGGCTCAAATCCAGGAAGGTTTTATTTAGTAAAATAAGACCAGATGAAATGGTGAACGATTCATTAATTTTCACCCGATTTGAAAAAAGAACATCAGAATAAACCAAGAGATTATGTTACATAATGAAGTGACATTTTACCATTTAATCCGATTAGAGAAGCGGGAATTAAGCTTTAAGTATTCAGGTATCAATTTTTATACTTGCGTCCAAGACAAAAGAGATTGTGGAAGATATGAATGATACATGCGGATAAATAATCTATCTTATTCTCAAAAATATTCACCCACAAAATTCATAGAGGCTTAGTATTTTTGAGAGTAATGTATTTCCAGTTTCTAATTTTGATAGCTTTAGCTATAGAGCTAGTGATCACCGTTGAAATATGAGAAGATATTGTTTTGATGTCTTCCTCAAAAATGGAATTGAATATCTATTTTTGTGATATCAAATCAGATGAGAAGGCAAGAGAAATTGTGAAATATCCTAATAGTGCTTTTTGGTAATAGTTATCTATAAAAAAAGTACAAGCCACCAAATTATCTAAAATCGTAATTTTTTATATTGAAGCAGATTTGGGAAAACCTTAAATATCCACTATACCTAATCTTGGTAGTAATTTTCATTTTTTCTAAGGAACGAATATTCAATTTAGTATTTCCTCCAGGAAAGAAATATGGTGTTGCTTTTAATGCCGAAAGAAAACGTTTAGGTATCGATACCTTACCGGCAACATGGACAACAAAGGATAAATATAAAACATCGAAGATTTGGTATCCTCCGAACAGACAAGATAGTGGAAGCTTTAGAGATGATAAAATGATAAACATAAATTCGGGTAAAATTATCTATGAAGGAGATACATACAAACATATCGTTAATGGACAGGTCGAATTATTAACAATTGAGTTTAAATACGAAACGAGTAAATGGGGATACAAATATTACAATGAAACAAATGCAACTTCCATAGTAAATCTTACCAAAATACAATCCGACAGTATTTTACAAAGTTGGGGGTTGAAACATTAGGCAGTAGAAGAACAAATTTTCTTAGCAAAATAGTTTTCTAAAAATTTGAAAGCTGTCTGGTAACACTTTCTTAATCAATATAAAACAAGATTATATAGATAAGCTCATTGATTATACAGCAAAGGAAGTACACTTTTACCCTTTAATCCGACTGGAAAACCAGAAATTAAGTTTCAACAGCTCCGGCATTAATTTTTATAGTATTATCTTATTATTTCTTGCTGCTATAAGCATTGTTTTGATGATTAACTACAATTTCATTATAGGTTTTCTTTTATTGACCTTTATGATTTATGTAATGTGGGAATATCTGGAGATAGCTAATATTTTTGAAATAGACATCGAGAATAATCAGTCAACACTCGAAAGGAGAAATCCATTGAGAATGCTACTCTTCAACCTGAATAAAGAATAGCATTTTCAACCTCTGATATTGCCAACTTTAGCTACCGGTCTACAGATCATAAAATTGGTATGAAAAGATATCGTTTTTATGTCTTTCTCAAGAATGGAAACAAATATTTATTTTCAGATATTGATTCAGAAGCGCAGGCAAGAGAGATTCGAAATATTTGAATAATGCAATTAGATAAAATTATATTATTCAAAAGTGCTAAGTCAGCCGGCTTAGTACTTTTGAATAATATATATAACAAGATATGCGAAGAGAACCATTAGACCAACTAAAAGAGTTCATTACTAAAGAAAGTATCTCTTTCCCTGAGATTCAATTTGACGGCAGGAAAGTACAATTTACAACCTCTGGATTAAATTCCAATAGCTTCTGGATGCTCTTTGGAATTGGACTTAGCATTGCTTTAATGATAAAATATATCCTGCTAGTAGGTCTTATTTTATTTGGATTTGGATTCTATGGATTATGGTATGATTTAGAAGTAGCTAATAATTTCGTTATAGATTTTGATAGTAAACATTGTGTTCTTCACCGAAAAAATCCATTTAGGGTACTCTTTTTTTTCATGAGAAAGGAAATTACATTTCCAATTTCTGATATTGCCAGCTTTAGTTACAGATCTAGTCGTCACAGTAGTGATATGAGAAGATATCGTTTTTATGTCTTCCTCAAAGATGGAACTGAATATCTATTTTCAGATATTAAATCAGAAGACCATGCAAGAGAAATTGTGAAATATTTGAATAATGCTATTTGGCAAAAATTATCTTTTTAAAATTACAAATCCAGCAATATCTATGGTGGATTTGTAATTCTTAACAAAAATTGTAACCTCTAAAATTAAATTTCAGATCATCCATAAAAAAAATAATTTTGACTAAAAATGGAAGCCAACGAATTCATGTGAAACCATGATACAACCGCATTATGAAAAGAATATACCTGAGGAAGATTGCGAAATTTATTGAATATGGGAAGGTTTCATCTCCTAAAGTCAAATTAGATAATGAGAGATTAATCATCAATTCCAAGGCATTTAGTATTGAAAAAATTGTGTTACTAACGCTGATAACCCCGGGAATTTTGATGATAATAGAAAATATTATTCTGGGTCTGATTTATGCTCTCGTTTTAATTTACGCTTATACGACTTTGTTTGAAGCTGCTAAGACTTTTGAAATAGATTTTATCAATAAGCAATCGACATTAAAGAGTAAAAATCCTTTTAGATTCCTATTATTTTTTCTATATAAAGATATTGTATTCCCCATTTCTGAGATTGCCGGTTTTAGATTTGAATCTAATAACGCTTCAAAGGGATTTATGATAAGATATAATTATTATGTTATTCTAAAAAATGGTAAGCAATACATCTTTGCAGAATCTAAGCACAGACAGGAGGCTAAAGTAATTGTAGATTTATTAAACAAGGCAACCTGGTAGAATAAAGTACTTAATAATATAAGGGGCCAGGACAAACCTGGCCCCTTTCTGTTTAGGGTTAATCGTGAATAGCTGTTTTCATAATGGTTTATTGCACTTACAAAATTTCTTACTGCACATAGAAGACAACAAACTTGTGATTTAGGGTAAATCGTTCCCTAAAAGACAGGTTGACTATTCCCGATTGCAATCAGATCTATATTATAGGTAGCTTTAACAAAATCTGCTACCATTTTTATTTTTTTCCTGATCTTACCTGATGTATCTACATTAGATTTCAGAATACCAGCTTCCAGTTCAGCAGTTGTATTGGCTGTAATAAGTTCCACAAAACAAGCAAAATCAAGACTTACATCCTCAGTTGTTGGAGAAGCTTCCAACAGACCTAATGAATGAAGATTATCCAGATCGTATGAGAATATAAGTGTAGGATACATTGCCCTAAAGGCAGTAGGAATTTGTAACTTATTATTCAGGTATAAACTATAGAAATAATATCTGTGCATACTACCGATATACTTTTTGAGGGTGGCAGCAGATGCAGTATCCATGCTTTGATTAGCAAATCCAATTGCCAGCATTCGTTGAGTAGATCTGGATTCGCCATCAACTGGTATCCAGTTTCCTACTTTATCCAGCTTTGATATTCCTGACGAAAGCAGGATCGATATTGGTATAGTTTTCTTTATTACGGAATCGGGATAATAACCCAGGCAATTCTTCTTAAAGAATGAAAATGCTTTGCCTACATACTTTGGATCACCCAAGGCAGCAGTATCTGTTAATCTTAAGGTATATCCGCCTACAAAATCGCCATTCGTGAATTTATATACGGCGTATGTAGCATACTGTTTATAAAACGCTACTATAGAATCGTCGTAAGGTTGGTTCCCCTGTGGTAATTCAAATAGATTCCCGAATTTAAGTGCTTCTACTTTTTCATTCTTTTTACAGGCAGCAACTAACAGGAAAGCTCCAAAGAGAAAAATATATTTTTTAAAGTATTTAGCCATGAATTAATGATTTAAAGTGATCAATCGGGCTTTCTCAGCGTTGTAATCTGTTTGTTTTGTACAAGTCCGGGATTCCGTTGTAACGCATCTGGCGGAATTGGCAAGGTATATTGAGGATCGTGTTTCTTTAAGGTAAAAATCTGATTTTCACCCGGAGCCGGAGTATAGATATGCTTGATCTCTGGCATACCATATCTGCGCAAATCGAACCAACGATGACCTTCTTCCATTGTAAACTCCCTGCGTCTTTCATCTCTGCATTGTTGAAGCAGCTTGTCGCCGCTTACAAGTGTCCATGGTTTGTATGTACCTGTCAGGTATCGGTTTACCCTTAATTTATTCAGATCATCGAGGGCCGCTTGTGCTTTGGAAACATCACCCGTTATACGATACAACTGAATATTTGCTTCTGCCCTGTTTAAATATGCTTCTGAAGTTCTCCATGTCAGACCATTTGAGTTATCGACCTGCCATTTATTGTCCATTAAATCGGATGGGAAAAGAAACTTAAGAAAATCAGGAGTACGATCACAATAAAACCCTGCTACCCTAAGATCGTCGTCTTCAAAACTTCTGTTCAGATCATCAGATAAGGATACAACTCTATTGATGTTATCAAAATAATTCTTTGAATCCCCGTACCAGAATAAACACTCAATATTACTTGTTGAAATAATAGAATTAGTATTACTATTAAGATCGAGGATATCGGGATGCACTTCTATCACTTTAGAAGCATTTTCCACAACCTTAGTCCAATCTTCCATATAAAGGTATACCCGGCTGGCCAGCAGATGAGCACTGGAACGGTCTATAATTCTCGGAGAAAAATTGCGACGCTCTCTTTCCAGCAAAGTAATTGCACTGTCGAGATCCTGAGTTATCTGGTTGTATACTTCCTTCACAGTATTACGCGCCATTGGTTTTTCGGTCACATTTGCATCCAGTCTTATTGGTACGCCTAAAGATTTATCGGGAGTAGTTGTAGAATCGTTATACGGATTACCGTAAGTATTTACCAGTATAAAGTGATTAAAAGCTCTTAATGCATATGCCTGCCCCTTATACCAGTCTTTTTCTGATTGAGATCCTATAGACCCATCCAAATATTGCAGCGCAATATTTGAACCTAATATACATTTGTAAGCCGTTTTCCAGGTATTGAAACGGTCTATAGACAAGCTCCCTGATTGCTGGCAAAGTGTAATAAAATCTGCCTGCCATTGGAAAACCGGGTAATCTGCCAGCGCAGTAGGAGTTGGTGGATATGTTGTACTACTAAAATACTGAATATCATCACTCAACAACATCGTCTCTATAAACATATAATTATCTGTCGAGAGATATCCCTGTCCGGCTAGCAGATCTCCAAAATCTGAAGTTCTTTTAGGGATAATTTCTGTTTTTGATTGTTCTTCCAGAAATTTCTTACAGGAGCAGAAGAAAGTAGTAATAACTATCAACAGCAATATATTTCTTTTCATGTTTTCTGACTTTAAGACTTTAGAAAGTTAAATTCACACTACCTGTATACATTGGAGTAATTGGCAATGCAGCAGATCCGGCTCCGTCTATTTCGGGGTCTTGTCCTTTAAGTTTACGTGATGCTATCGTAAGGGGATTGGCTACAGATAAACCCAGGTTCAGCGATTTTAATTTTAACCTCTGAATCATTGCGCTTGGTACGGTGTAGCTGGCAGAAATATTTGTACATTTCAGAAAACTACCGCTTACTACCCTACTATCGGCATAATCGTAAATACTATATACATCGATACGTTCCCTAACTCCATTCTGGTCTAACACCGGCAGATAAACATAAGGTGCAGTTCCACCTCTAAAGGTTTTAAGTGCAGGGATATCTGTAAACTGCTCATCTCCTGGTTTTCTCCATCTGTTAGCCATGTCTTTGTTCACATTCACTTCACTGATTGGCATATAAGTTCCAAATAGTCCATTATTGGAGTACAAATAATTTAGCCTGATATGATTTCCAAAATGATAGACAAACATCGCGCTAACTGCAAAACTCTTATAAGAGAAATCAAGGGAGAAACCTCCCTGCAACTTAGGCAGCTTTTGTCCGGAATACACTAAATATGAGGTAATAGGGAGCAATTCTTTTGAACTTTCCTGCATATCATAAACCCCATCTTTTACAGTTGGCAAGCCCTCCTTATCCAATCCGGTGTATGGATAGGAATAGAACGATCCGATAGATTTTCCGCCAACATTCGCATTACCAGCCAGGTAGTTACCCCTTGCATTTCGCATGGTTGTATCTACGATCATATTTTTATTCCAGCTATTTGTGAAGTTAATAGCCAATCTGATATCCCGTGTTTTTACCGGCACTACACCAATTCTCAATTCAGCTCCGGTATTATTCATTCTTCCAATATTCAAAAATGTATTGGTAACACCATTTTCATAGGCAACATCGTGCGTCACTACCAGGTCTTTACCCAGTTTCTTATATAAGTTGAAATCTGCATTAATCCTTCCATCAATAAAACCAACAAATAAACCTGCGTTATACTGATGAGTTTTTTCCCATCTGAGATCTGGATATGGTAAACTTTTTAACTGAACATTTGGTCTGTCATAAATATTGATCAATGGATTACTACCACTTGCATATGTAGCAATCAGTTCAGGTCCAACTGATGAAATTACATTTCCCTGAATACCATATGAAGCATTTAAACGCAAATCACTTATTAATTTACTGTCGCGCAGCCAGGCTTCGTTCTTGGCTAGCCAACTGAAACCAAAACCATAGTTAGGGGAGAATTTCTGGTTAGAATACTGTCCGAAACGATTAGAGGCATCTGAGCGGACGTTTGCACTAATGGTGTATAAATTATTAATGTTATAGCCGGTTGCAAAATAAACTCCGAGGGCATTTTCTTTCAAATCTGTAAGCCCGGTTTTTCCATAAACGAAATTACCCATTTCAGTAGGAAAGAATTGCATTCCTCTATCCGGGTAAAATCCGGATTTTTGTTCCTGTGCTCCTTTTGTTGTTCTCGCATTGGTTTCAAGACCAAGGTTGAAATATACCTGATCTTTACTCTGTCTTAGAGATCTTGTATACGCCAGGGTAGTAACGTTTTGAAGAAACAAACTATTTGCATAATTTACTGCACCCAATCCCCCGTTCGGAATAGAAGTCTGCTTTTTTAAACTCTCCGGATAAATTTCTCCGAGGTTCCAGCCCCTGATTCCTGTTATATAATAGCTTTGATCGGTAGCATAACTATAGGAATTGAATGCATCAACTGAAAAACTTGTCTGATGATCCAATCTCCATCCCTTACCTATATTATATGAAGCTTGTACACTGGTAGAAATAGAATGGCCATTATTTTCCAGGTAGTTATTATCCAGGTCTTTAAGATAGTTAAACCTGAGTGGCTCGGTTACAGCAGGAAAGACGCTGTATGCCTTTGGATAAGATTGATATGGATCAAGCGTTCTGCTGGTTCTGTATGCATAGTTAAAAGCATTTTCGATCTGATCTGCATATCCAAGTTTTTTAGAAAGGTTGCCTCCGAAATTAACATCTACCCTTAGGCGTTTACCAAACATGGTACCTACCTTGCCACTGAAAGTATATCTCTGATTCTCATCAAGTTTAGCTGTACCCAGGTCTTTAAGGTATCCAAGGCTTATATAATAATTAGTAGTTCCATTTCCTCCGCTAAAAGAAAGATTCTGAGAGGTGCTCAAAGCATTTCGAAATAATAGTTTAAACCAATCCGTATTCCTGGATGATAAGACTTCAGCCTGACGATTAAAATCTTCTTCAGTTATTTGCTTTGCATAAAGTTGACCAAGCAAATATTCATAAGAACCTGGTATTTTTAATGCATTAGTCTGGCCAATAGGAACACCATCAGCCACCATATCTTTTGAAAACTGAATTCTTTCAGCAGAGTTCATCAGGTTATAATCACTATATCTTGGAGCACGTTTGGTAGTAACAGAAGTATTATAAGTAACCTCAACCGGGCCCGGTTTACCTCTTTTGGTGGTGATCACAATAACTCCGTTGGCGGCACGCACACCATAAATAGATGTGGCAGCTGCATCGCGTAGCACTGTAATACTTTCAATATCATAAGGATTTACTCCGGAAATTGCATTTCCCATCAGGGAATAATTACCTCCGAGAAAACCACTTAGGTTTGCTGCATTTATATTTACCGGCTCCTGTTTTATCATACCATCTACTACCCATAGTGGAGCAGCATTTCCCATAAATGTGCTGGTACCTCTCAATCTCATGGTTGGTGCAGCATTTACACTACCTGAATTATTAATGATCATCAACCCGGGAACTTTACCTTGCAGCATTTTATCTACTGTTGGTACGCCCGGTTGCATGATTTCAGCCGCATTGATCTTAAAATAAGCGCCTGTTGCTAATCTGGGTTCAATTCTCTGATAGCCATTCACCAAAACTTCCTGAACCTGCATAGGAGCAGCCTCCATGGTTACCTTCAAAAATGATTCAGATTGTGAGGGTTTTATAAAAACAGATTTCATTCCTATCTGCGAAAACTTCATAGTCTCCCCTTCTTCAACCAAAAGAGAGAATAATCCGTCACTTCCTGTCATCGTACCTTGCCTGGAAGTTTGCGCCTGCACACCAACTCCCGGTATTGGTTCACCATCGGAATTTACTACTCGTCCGTTGATTATATACCCAAGCTTATTGACGTTTACAGGAGTTTCCGGATTATATTTTGGCATAATCATTATGCCTCCGAAGTTTTCCGCAAATTCAAGCTCTGAACCTAGTATCTTCTTTAAAACCTGTTCTAAGGTTTCATCTTTAACATCTATAGTAACAGGTGGCTGGCGTCTGATCAGATCTTCGTTGTAGGTAAACCTTACTTTAGTAATGACCCTGATATCCTTCAGTGCAAATAACAAAGGCTTCTTATTTGCTTTATAGGAAACTTTTGTATCAAGCACAATTTTCTGAGCATAAATTGGTCCGGCTGCCATTAATAACCCGAATACGAGCAATAAAAAAAAGGCATAGGAGTGCCAGGCCCCTTTGCAGGGCGGAATTAATTTTCGTTTCATTGGTTGATTATTTAATACTAAAGGCCATCAGTTGACAATCCTCTTTGAATGGTTGATGCTATTTTTTATCAATGTATACAACTCTATTTTTTACTGTAAAGGTTATATTCCCGGAAATACGGCTAATCTGGTCTAATAATAACTGTAATGAAGTTGGATGTGGTATCTCCAATCTAAATTGAGCATCCATCAACTCCTTATCATTAAATACAAAATCGTAGTCATAATCTCTGCTAAGCACCTTGGTAATAGATAATAAACTACTATGTTCAAAGTAAACTATACCTTCCTGCCAGGCTGTATATAAAGGCGTCTCAACTTTAGTTATTTCTTCTTTCCTATCCGTTATATCATACAAATGCTGCTCTCCGGGCTTTAATACTGTTAGTTTACCTGGAGTAGCTACCTGAACTTTACCATTTACCAACGTAGTATAAATTGTTTGATCATATGCGTTTACATTAAACGCAGTGCCCAATACCTTAACATTTATACCTGCAGTCTGAACGATAAACGGACTGTTTTCATTTCCATTTACTTCAAAATACCCTTCTCCTGTAAGTGTTACAGATCTTGTGTTTCCATTGAAAGAAGAAGGAAAAATCAGACTGGAAGCTGCATTTAATGTAACCTTAGTACCATCAGAAAGCTCCAGAGAAACCTTATTTCCCCGGGGTACTATCAGTGTATCCACTCTTACGGTTGTATTTGATGCATTATTTGCAGCATAAACCACTGCATTATTTGTAGCCTTTATATCTACAATTCCCTGCTTTTCTGTTTCAGCGCTATCACATAAAACCAGAACCTTACCATTAGCCAAACGGATTTCCGCTTTATGTGAAGGGGTATAATTCGCCAGCTGTGGAGTTTGAGTTTTTTTGGTGGTAAAAAGCCATACTGTTATTGAGGAAGTAAGCAGCAATAAAATAGCGGCAGCCATTTTCCAATAGCTGAAAATAGTCCTATGAACCTTCGGTCTGTTCTGAAATCGTTTCCATCCTTCTTCTACAGGGAACCTTGCCAACAGTTGTTCCTCTTTAATCCGAAGCTTTAATTCAACGGCTACTCTTAATTGTTCACGTTCTTCTTCAGTTAAATTCATGATATCTTCCCCGGATAGGTCACCATCCGAGAGTGCTAAAAGCTTATCCCAATCAATATTTTTATCTGCGTGTTCCATTCAGATTACTTGTTATAGACAATCCAGGTTTTTAAAAGGGTGAATGAAAATCCTGATCAGGGCAAAAAATTTATAAAAATTAAAATTTTTATGACCCAATCACATTCCTTACGTAAAAACTGATAAGCCAGCTTAATCTGTGTTTTTACAGTATTTATTGAAATCCCCAGCTTGTCGGCAATATCCTTGTATTTTAACTCATCTTTATTGCTCATTAAAAAAATACGTTGCCGCTGTTCCGGCAAACGCGAAATGGCCGCCCAAAGGGCAGCATTCTTACTTTCATCTGGTTGATAATCCTCGTCGGGAATTTGTTCGGCTCTTACCACTATCGTCTCTGGCGGCTCAAAATCTATCCGGCCTGCTTTCTTAATGTAATTCAGTGAAGCATTCCTTACTGATCTGGATGCATAACTGGCAAAATTGGCAATAGACAGCGCATTGCGCTTATTCCAACAATAAAGGAAGAAATCCTGTACAATGTCTTTTGCAGTTTCTTCATCGCCCACTACATAATAAGCAGTAACACATAGATTGGAATAGTGTAACCTGAACAATTCTTCAAAATTCTCCGACCTATTAATGTCTGGTTGAAACATAGGTCCGTTTGTACTGCTATAAAATAATCCCCTAAAAACAGCTGTATATTAATCTTTCTAAAAAATAAAATCAAAAAATTGCTTAAAAACTAGTGACCAGACCATTCAAATGACCAATATTTGATAATTCAAGTTACTTTACTATCTGCCAATTCCGTTCATTCTCTATTTAGACAATCAGAATTTTAAAAAGGGTGAATCCCAAAAATAAAAAGAGATTTCTTATTCAGAAATCTCTTTTCAGGGCCAACGTGGAATCTTTCAATTATTTTTAAGCAGGCATTGTCCACCGGTATTAATTTAACAAACTATAATACTATATTCACATTAATCGTTTCAATCTAAACAATAATTGTTTGATTCCTTCCTGGTAATCATCAATAATTGATTGAGCAAACTTCTCTTTAAAACTATCTCTCATATCATCTACGTGATCATAAAATCCCTCTATATAACCAATGTAATCCTTAGGATTCCTGGTTTCCGGGATAACAATGTTTAAATCACCCAAAGTAGCCATCGTGGTTTCAACCAAACGATCTGTAGTTTTTAGCAGGGTTTTGATGGCCTGATCAAGTGCAATGTGCGCTGCATAGCTTCCTTTCCCGGTTATACCCCAATGGATCAGCTTAAGACTGCTGTTGAAAGAAAACATATCTCCAAACAGTTGAGAAACTTGCGCCATCTGATTTTTAGTCGCGTCTTTTACTGCAGTTGAACTCATAGTTTAAAGTTTTTATGTTCTATAAATCTACGAATTAATCAGGATTCCAAACGTTACAGACTGCTATTTCTCTGTTGTAAACGCAGCGGCTGGTAAGCCTTCCCTATTTATTAAATTTGCAGTAACCGGATTATCTGCCCATGCATACCTGACATACAATGGTTGCTTTACTTCAGGCGATTGCACTACTATAGTATTATTCTTTATGACTGCCGATGCCCACACAAATCGTTTATCCTTTCCCGATATTGCAAAACCTTTTAACTCACCATCTCTTGCCATCAGTCCACTGCCTGTATTCCTAAACTTCAGAATAATCTGATTTCCAGCAATCCTGCTACTCTCATACAATGGTCCTGATGCTATAATGTTCGGTTCATGATACATTAATTGCTGTGTCATTAACGACAAGCGCTCTCCTACTACTTTTTTATTTGAAGGATGAATATCGTTCCATTCTCCTACATCCATTGCCACTATCATTCCCGTATTCCCAATTTTCAATGCTCTCCGTTGCGCTTCCCTGATTCGTGCCCAATTACTTTCCTGCGGCACTTCACTCGCCTTCATGTAATTGGCCAGTTGCACATAGATAAAGGGAAATTGATCATTGTTTTGCCGCCATTGTTTCCTCCAGCTTTTTATTAATTCGGGAAATAAAGTATCGTAGCTTTCCGGAAATTCATCTGCATTTGATTCTCCCTGATACCAGATCACTCCTTTCATTGTATAAGAAAGCAGAGGATTGATCATTGCATTGAAGAGGCCTGCTGGCAGCCGGTATAATGCCGTTTGTTTTGCTATCTCTGGCACTGCTGACCCGATGTTAAACTTCCAGGTACCGGATAATTGAATTGTATCAGTAGCATTAAATAATTTATAGGGCTTATCTTCATAACTTCCACCCATACCGGTATAATTTATTACTCTTACCGTCAGAATATTTTCTCCTTCCTTTAATACACCCGGTGGGATGGTATATTTCCTGGGGGGATACTGATAACCTGTTGTTCCTACAAATTTACCGTTCAGGAATACGGAATCCCGGTCGACCCAATTCCCTAACCATAAATTAGTTGCTCCGGCAGCCATTTGAGCACTAACTGTAAAATGTTTGCGATACCATGCTACACCATGAAAGTCGTTCTGTTTTTGCTCTTTCCAATAACCAGGCACCTTGATGTGATCCCAATTGCTATCATCCAATGAGGAAGAGTACCAGGGAGTTGCAGCTTGTATGCCAGCATCGGTAGCCCATAAGTGAGTATACCAATTAGCAGCATTAGCACTGTCTGTACGCCTGATACTATCGAGATAACTGCCAGTTTTCAGTTTAGCCAACAATGCCCGTTGTTCATCAAATTTTTCCATGGATTCATCACTTAACCAGGCTTCAACCAAACTTCCACCCTGAGCGGCTTTGATAATGCCTATAGGCACATGGTATTTCTGGTAAATCGATTTCGAGAAAAAATAAGCGACAGCAGATATTTTACGAATAGTAGAAGTATCAATTTTCACCCAATTACCATTCTCAAAATCTTCTAAAGGTTTATTAAAGCTATAGCGCGATGGAACAGCAAAATACCTGATCATTTCATTACTGGCTGTCAGCAGTTCTTCCGGGTAATAATCTTTCAGACGCTCCATTGGCAATTCCATATTCGATTGCCCGGAGGCAATAAATACATCTCCAATCAGGATATTATTCAGGCTTATATTGTTCTTGCCATTAATTGTCATAGTATACGGACCACCAGCCTTTTGAGATGGTAATTTGATCTCCCATCTGCCATTGGTATCAGTGGTTGTTGTATATACATGCTGGTTAAAAGTCAGCGTAACTTTTTCGCCTGCTGATGCCCAACCCCAGATATTAACAGTTGCATCACGCTGTAGCACCATTCCATCACTGATCAGTTTAGGAAGTCTGATCTGCGAAAAAGCAGGAGAGCCGTATAATAATAGCAAAGAGAAAAAGATCCGTCGCATAGGAAAAGTTTCTAAAAACCGATAGAGTTACCACCATCGACCGGCAGAATAACACCGGTAATAAATTTAGCAGCATCTGACGATAAAAACAGGGCAGCTTCAGCCACATCCAGGGGTTGGCCCATATGGCCAATAGGGGTGCGACTGATAGCTTTATGTTTTCTTTCTGGGTCTGAATTTAGTGCTACCGCTGTCATGGCAGTTTCAATAAAACCGGGTGCAATCGCATTTATTCGTATACCCATTGGCGATAGTTCCACTGCCATTGCTCTTGTCATTCCATCAATCGCCGATTTACTGGCGCTATAGGCAATTACGCGGGGCATACCATATTGTGCGGCCATTGAACTGATATTTAACACACTTCCTTTTTTATTGGGAAGCATGTAGCTGATCACTTCTCTGGAGATTGCAAAAACAGCATTTACATTTGTGGTAATGATTTGTTGAAATGCTTCATCCGAAGTTTCCATAAAATCTCTTTTCATATTGATGCCTGCATTATTAACCAGTATATCAATTTGCCCATGTTCTTCCTTTATTTTTTTGATTAATACAGGAATATCAGAGAGTTGATTGAGATCAAATTCGTATGGATAGCATAAGTTACCAAGTTTATTTTTAGCCTGATTTAATTTTTCGGCATCTCTTCCCACGATTATTGTATGAATTCCATCAGCTACAAATCTCTCAGTAATAGCCATTCCTATTCCTGAAGCACCTCCCGTGATGATCGCTACTCGTTTAGTTTGCATTTGCATGTAATGTTCCTGTTTAATATTATTAGTTACCCGGAGCGTACCTGAATTTTAATTGTTGATAATATTCCAATGTATGATCTGGTTTTTCAAAATTTGAAGGGAAGGGTTGTCCGGAGAACGTCTGAAAATATAGCAGGCAGGCATTTCTCCACCACTGTGCTTCTGTATGCTGGATAGCTAGCAACATGGCTACACGCTCAAATCTTTCCCCATCAATTTTCTCTTTTAAAGATTGCCAGGTTTGTTGCATATCCTTTACAGCACTCACACCATCTGTATATTTTTTGCATAAGGTTTCCCAGAGATTGAGTCCGGAGCTCAGGCGGTGCGACCAGCTTACATGGTGAAACCAAAGCAGATACTGATCACTGCAGGTATTGCTGTCTGCCCACTGTTGCTGAACCGCAGGTTGATATTGCACTAAAGCATTGGTACCGGTACTTGTTCGGTTAAAACCTAAACCAAATTTATCTGCACGATGATAGTATACCGGATTCCAATCTTCTCTTGGTAAATTATTGCTCCAGGGAGCAGGGCCATAGTGATGGCCATTTCCCATGAGGTGATGCAGTCCTAACGGCGTCATATAGTTTACCAC
This sequence comes from Chitinophaga silvatica, assembly GCF_003419895.1. Classification (GTDB taxonomy): domain Bacteria; phylum Bacteroidota; class Bacteroidia; order Chitinophagales; family Chitinophagaceae; genus Chitinophaga; species Chitinophaga silvatica. Next base: position 89,601 of record NZ_QPMM01000019.1, read on the forward strand.
AGCTTCGCGCGACGACATCATCATATTCAGGATTGGCGTTTGAATATCCTTATCGTTACCAAATGTTTGTTTAATCCAGGAGCTGGCAATACTTTCGCTGGAGAGGCTATGATCCCAAGATAACCTGCCTATGGCGTACCAGTTGGCTGCAGCAAAAGGGTGCATAGTCCAGTTCTGTTCATTACCAATATTACTAACGGCGGCTATACCTGAAATTTTATGATCGTATAGGCTGCCATCAATTATTTTGGATATCTGGCTATTTTTTCCTTTTGCATAAGTATCCGCATCCAGTACTTCTTTGAATAACGGTGCCTCATAAACGAGATGAGAAGCCTGGCCCAGGTATTCCTGGGTGAGCTGAACTTCCAGCATTAAAGGAGTATTGGGCATGGCGCCAAAGAGAGGTGAAAAAGGTTCACGGGGTTGAAAATCTATAGGTCCGTTTTTCACCTGTACAAGCACGTTACTATGAAAGCGACCATCCAGTGGTTTAAATTCATCGTAGGCTTGTTTGAACCGGTCGTTAGCTTCAGGATCATATACAAAAGCACGCCAGATAACAATTCCGTTATGAGGTGCCACAGCATCGGCTAGTAAGTTGGCACCATCGGCATGATTACGGCCATAAGCCTGTGGGCCAGGTTGACCTTCACTATTAGCCTTTACCAAAAAGCCGCCGAAGTCGGGGATTTGGGAATAGATTTCGTTGGCCTTATTTTTCCACCAGAGCTTTACACTATCATTGAGTGGATCGGCGGTAGAGAGATGCCCGATTTCTATGGGAGCAGAGAACCTGGCGCTGAGGTATACTTTAATACCGTAAGGTCTGAATACTTTTGCCAAAGCAGCTACCTTTTCGAGATACGGAGCAGTAAGGATATCGGCATTTGCATTCACGTTATTTAGCACTACCCCATTGATTCCGACGGAGGCATTGAGGCGGGCATAATCGGTATATCTCGGGTCCAGGAATGCAGGCAGTAAGTGCCAGTTCCAGATGGAGATTCCGGCATAACCCCGCTCTACATATCTGGTAAGATTATCCCAGTGATTAAGTAATCGCAATTGTACTTTGGGAGAAGAAACTACAGGCAAATCAGTAACAGATTGATTGGTTTGTAGCATTCTTATGAATTGAAAAGTGCCATACAATACACCAATGGGAGTTTTACCTGTAATGATCGTTACTTTTCTTCCTTTAATGGTAGCATTACTAATAATAAAGCCTTCATCATTTGTATTATGGATTACAGGTAGATCGATCTGGCGGTTGATTTGATCCAGTGTTCCGATGAGGAGGGATGGAGCGGCCGGGGTGTTGACAGGTATATTGGTTTGCAACATAGTGGGTAATGCTGCAAGCATTTCATTACGTATAGCAGTATCCGTTGGAGTATTTCCTAAAATCCGGACGGCTGAGGTGATTTTTTTATATTCTTTTAGCAGAGCCGGGTCATTCACTGGCCGGTATCTCAACCATAGTTCATACCCGTCTTCTGCACTCAAATGCAGTACAGATAAGCATAAGAGGATAATAAGGCTTAATTTTTTCATAACGTTTACGGTTGACGATTTGCAATAAAAATACAATCGGTTGCGTAAAAATCAGAAAAAATTTTGGAATTACTGCTATTTGTTTTTCAAAGAGGAGTCGCGAATGATTAATTCTGAGCGTAACACAATGGTATTCGTTGCGTTAATATCGGTATTTCCATTCAGGTGATTGGCCAGAGAAGTAACAGCAGCCTGGCCCATGCTATATCCTGGATAATTGACAGTAGTAAGATTAGGCTCGATAACTTTACTGATTGGATCATTATTAAAGCCGGCGAAAGCGATATCCTGGGGTATTTTAATACCAGCCGCCTTGAGGGCGATCATGCAATAGACAGCCGCGGTGTCGTTGGCGCTGAATACAGCATCGGGGCGTTCTTTGGCTTTAAATTGAAGGATATACTGAGCTGCTTCCGTACCCCATTCTTCTGTTAGATTTCCATTCAATACCAATTTCTCATCAAAGGGCAGTTTATGGTCGGCCAGGGCTTGTTTATAGCCCCGTAACCGGTCGGCATACACGTTGAGCAAAGTATTGCCACCGAGGTGCATAATTCGCTTACAGCCTTGCTGAATCAGGTGCCTGGTAACCTGGTATGCGGCTCCATAGTTATCTATAACTACGTTAGCGCCATCGGGATGGGCAGCAACCCTATCGAAAAAGATGACAGGGATCTTTTTATTAAAGAAGATATCGAAATGCTGAATACTTTCTGTGCCATAGGCCAGAGATACCAGTAAGCCATCCACCCGTTTATTAAACATGGTTTCAGCGTTCTCCATTTCTTTATTAGCCTGTTCGAGCGACTGGGCGATGATCAGGTTATACCCTTCCCTGCTGGCAGCATTTTCCATTCCGGCCAGAACGGCCGACATGAAGCTACTATTCAGCCTGGGCACTATTACGCCAAGGGTTTGGGTACGCCTGCTACGCAGGCTGCTGGCAAAAGTATTGGAGCGGTAACCCAGCTGCCTGGCCGCTTCCGCAATTTTTTTACGGGTACGGATATTAATGCTGGGGTGATCTTTCAGGCCTCTGCTTACAGTAGTGGCGGAAATATTCAGATGCTTAGCTATATCGTATATAGTGATTTCTTTTTCTTCTGACATAGAACGGTAGCCGGAAAATATAATTCCAACACAAATAAAAGAGGAAAAATTCTAAATAAAAAATACAATCGGTTGTATTTTTTAAAATTTACACTATATTCGTTCTGAGAAATGAATAGTGCATAGGACTCAATATTTATCTTATTTTCCACGCTCCACGATTTAGACGTTATGAAAAAAGCTGCCAACTGCTGCCCAATCAGGAAGTTAGCTCATACTTTGGTAGGCCTCCATCATGTATTTGATGGATAGCCCGCTTTATATAAGCCACCACTCTATATTTCAGGAGATCAGAAACATTACAGCATCCACTAACCGACTGATCAACACGTTATTACAACCGATTTCATTTTATCAATCAAAATATGGAAAAATGATCAATCCACTTCTTCCACGCTATACCAAGAAATGGCAATTGCTATGCAGCCTCATACTGGCAGCCCTACTTTGCCAATTACCTCTTTTAACCACAGCACAACTTAGTAACCTTATTGTAAAAGGATTAGTAACCGACGAACGCGGACAACCCGTTATCGGCGCATCTATCCAAATAAAAGGAACCAGTAACGGCACCGTTACCAACGCTGTAGGTGAATTCTCTATCTCTGCTTCCAAAGGCAATACGCTTATTATCACCAGCATGGGATTCGCTGAAAAACAAGTGATAGTAGAGGATGCTTCCAAAAAATTTACTGTTGCACTAGTTCCCGCAGCCAAAGACATGAACGAAGTTGTTGTTGTCGGCTATGGTACTCAAAAGAGAAAAGATATTACCGGCGCCATCGTTTCCGTTAATGATGCTGCATTACGGGAAGTACCTGCAGCCAACATCCAGCAAGCCTTGCAGGGCCGCGCTGCCGGTCTCGAAATTCAACGTACCGGAACCGCTCCCGGAGCCGGCGCTCAAATCAGGATCAGAGGCACACGCTCTATCAGTGGCTCCAACGATCCTCTGGTGGTAGTTGACGGCATTCCTTTCGAAGGAAGCCTCAATGACCTGAACCCCGGCGATATTGCCAGCATTGATGTGCTCAAGGACGCTTCTGCAACCGCCATCTATGGCTCCAGAGGCGCCAACGGCGTAATCATCGTTACTTCCAAACGTGGTAAAAACGGAGAAACCCGCATCGCTTACAATGGATACTATGGTATCAGCACGGTTGCCAATAAATATCCTGTCTTCAATGCCTCTGAATATCAATCCATGCGTAATATCTCTACCTGGGGTGGCGGATATCAGCCGGAAGAAATAAAATCCATGGCTACCGGCAGAACTACCGATTGGCAAGACCTGATGTACTCAAACGGTCATCGTACCGATAATAATATAACCATCTCCGGTGGCCATGAAGGCAATACCTTCTCACTCGGCGGTGGCTATTACAACGAAAAAGCAGTGTTACCCGGACAAGATTTCTCTCGCTATTCTGCTAAAGCTACTGTTGATACCCGCATTGGTAAAAGACTGAAAGTTGGTTTAGCTACTTTAAACCAGGTAAGTATTACTAACGGCGCTCAGTTCGTGGCTGGTAAAACAATGTTCCCTATTCTTGCCAATAGCCCGCTGATGCCGGCTTACGACAGCTTAGGAAAAGTTATTCCGTTACCAAATGGAAACCTCGACGATAACAACGCATTTACCTATAGTCCACTTCTTCTAAAGAATAATGATAACAACTGGGTTGATAAAATGCGTCGCTTAACTACCAATAATAGTTTTTATGGCGAGTATCAGATCATTGATGGATTGAAATATAGAATGAACCTGGGCCTCAGCTATCGTCAGCAGGAAAATGATCAGTTCCAGAGCAGCAATACTGCTTTAAGACCAGCCTTCTTCAGAGGTAACAGAGGTAATACCGCTTCTGTATTCAACGAAGAAGCATGGGGTTATACACTCGAACACCTGTTATACTACGATAAAGAAATTGGTAAACATCGTATAGGCTTCACCGGTTTATATAGCATACAGGAAAATCATTTACACAATTCCTCTGCTTCCAAAGACTCTATTGCAGATGATTTCGTACAGTTCTATAATTTATCTCTCTCCAATGCCACCCCATATCCAACACTGGGTGGTGGAGAAAATTCATGGGCACTGATTTCCTACATGGCCAGAGTAAACTATGCATACGATGATCGCTACTTACTTACGCTTACTGGTCGGATGGATGGATCTTCCCGTTTGGCTCCCGGCAGAAAATGGCACTCCTATCCTGCTGTTTCTGCTGGCTGGATCATCAGCAAGGAAAGCTTTATGGAGAATATTCCTGTTCTGTCAAACCTGAAACTAAGAGTGGGATGGGGTCAAACATCCAATCAGGCGGTTAGTCCATATGCTTCATTAGGCCTGGTTTCCAACAACAACTACCTCACTGCTCCAGGTAATATTATCAGATATAATTTCGGATCAGATATTAAAACAGGCTACCAACTGGTTACACTTCCTAATCCAAACCTGCAATGGGAGTATACTCAAACCAATAACATAGGATTGGATTTCGGTTTACTGAAAGATCGTATCACCGGTACTATTGAGTACTATCATACTAAAACAAACAATATCCTTTATAATGTTCAACTTCCTCCTACCAGTGGTGTTGCAGGTGCTTATCAGACCAACATCGGAGAAATGGAAAATAAAGGAATGGAGTTGAGCTTATCTACGGTTAATATTCGTTCGGCCAGTGGTGTTACCTGGACAACCGATCTTAATCTCTTCTTCAACAAAAACAAAATCCTCAAACTTAGTAACCAGGTTACACAGGATATTGCGAATCAGTTATTCGTAGGTTATCCTATGACTGCTATATATGATTACAAAAAGCTAGGAATATGGCAGTCGAATGAAGCTGAGGAAGCCGCTAAATATGGTGCATCTCCGGGTATGATAAAGCTGGAAGATCGCAGTGGCCCGGATGGTAAACCGGATGGTAAAATAAGTGAGGCATACGACAGATATGTTATCGGTAGTATGGATGCTAAGTTACAGGGAGGTTTCACCAGCAGATTATCCTACAAGGGAATAGATTTCAGCTTTGTATTATATGCACGTTTTGGGGGATTGTTAGTAAGCCAGTTGCATCAGCCGGTAGCTTCCTATCTAACCAACATGGATGGTAAACGCAGTGGTATCAAAGTAGATTACTGGACACCTACCAATCCAAGTAACTGGTTCCCTATGCCATCCAACACTATCAGTACTATCAGTACTGCATGGACTACTCTCGGATATTATGATGCCAGCTTCGTTAAGATCAGAAGTGTGAACCTCGGATATACTTTCAACAGTCATTTATTAAATCAGTTAAAAGCCCAACAAATTCGTTTGTACTTCACAGTTGATAACGTAGCTACCTTGTTCTCGCCTTTCTTCAAACAAACAGGCGTAGATCCTGAAGGTACCGGAGTTGGCAACCAGGGTGTTGGTAACCCGGGCAATTTAAGAGCTAATGGTAGTGGAAATGGTGCTATAACCATCGGTGCAGGCACTCCTCCTACCCGCTCTTTCACTTTTGGCGCTAACATTACACTTTAACCGGATTTAACATTTGAATTATGAAGAAGTCAATATATCAATTCCTCTTTGCTGCCGCAGGAAGCCTAATGCTTACTACCAGCAGTTGTAATAAGAAATTAGAAGAACATCCATATACTGTCTTTACTAAAGATTATTTTAAAACAACTGAAGGCTGGCAAAATGCGATCTATGCGCTTTATTCCGGCATGCGTTACAATTTCGGGCCTGAAGGTGCTACTGGTATCGGAGTGGATGGTACAGATGAATTTACCTATGGAGAACAGCCAAGAAATGGAGCCGGTGGTACAGCCGACTACCTGACATTAGGTAATTATACGCTGGATTTCGCTAACGGTGCTATTCAAACTCCCTGGAACCGTAACTACTCAAATATCAATTTGGCTAATGCTGTAGTTGATTTTGCTTCCTTTGTTAATCTTCCGGATGCAGTTAAAGCGCCTAAACTGGGAGAAGCCAGATTCCTTAGAGCACAGTACTATATGTTGCTTGTACAACAATTTGGTGCAGTGCCTGTAGATTTGGGAAGTGGCGACCTAAAATTTAATGAGCAGCCATACCAGGGATTCAACCGTTTGCCGGTTAATGAAATACTTGTAAAAAATTACAATGCTATTATAGAAGATTTAATCTTCGCATCGCAAAACCTGCCGGATAAACGCAGCGAGAAAGCATTTAATCTTTCTAAAGCCGCAGCATTTCATCTGTTAGCCAAAGCATATATACACAGAGGTTATTCAGCTGCTAAACAGCCCGATGATTTCAATAAGGCATATGCCGCAGCAACAGAGGTAATCAACAATCCTGCAAAATATGGAGTAGCATTACAGGCAAACTATGCGGATGTTCACAAACCTGGGAATGATTACAATTCAGAAATCCTTTATGCAGTTGAAAGAATCCCAGGAAACAATATTGCCAATGAAGTAGGCGATCCGGGCAGCATTGGTGGCTCTAAAGGAATAGATGCCAATAACGATTTCGTTGGTGACTATACTTCTGTAAGGGCGCCTTTAAACAGCTCTTCCACTCAACCTGTTTCTACCCGTACACCAACGTACGGACGCCCGATCAGACGTTTTTGTCCTACCAAATGGCTCTATGAAACTGCATTTGCCGATAAAGATAATGATAGCAGATATGACGGAAGTTTCCGTACCGTATACATGGCTTCTGTTACCGGAGGCGGATTTACTGCCGATAAGGATACTGCATTCATACTTGCAAAAACAGACAGAATAGCCGATTCTCTGAATGGTATAAAGCCTGCCGGTGCACGCCTGGTTCCTTACAGAGTAATTAGCCCGAGTGAATTTTACATCATTAGTGGATCTACAGATGCAACTGCTACCAGAAATATGTATCCAAGCCTTAGCAAATATGAAGATCCGGCTAAACTGGCTGCAAATGATCAGGGAGGCCGCCCCTTTGTTGTAAGCAAATTCTCTGAGCTCTACCTACTGGCTGCTGAAGCCGCACTGAAAGCAGGACATCCTGATGATGCAGTAACATATATCAATGTACTAAAACTCAGAGCTGCCAGCAGAGCAGGACTTTCTTCAACCGAAATACAAACCCGGTATAACAGAATTAAAGTAAACTCAGTAGCAGAGATAACCCTTGATTTTATACTCGACGAAAGAACCAGAGAGCTTTGTGGTGAAACCAGCCGCTGGCCCGACCTGGCAGTAAGAGGTGTATTGGTAGATCGTGTAAAGAAAAATAACCCGGATGGTGCTGCACGAATCCAATCATTCCACATGCTTCGTCCGATTCCGAAAGGACAGTTGGATGCAGTAGCAGACGACGATAAAGCAAAGTATCAAAATCCAGGTTATAATTAATCTCTTTAAATCACAGATATGCTTACTATCAATAAATATACATCCCTTTTACTACTGGCAGCTGCTTGTTTAAATACCGCCTGCAATAAAGAAGTAAAAGTAAATATACAGGCAACCGGCAATTTTGGTGATTCAACTATGGCATTAAAAGATGCAGCAAAATTTCCAATTGGCGTTGCTATCAACTATACTCCCCTCATGAATGAGGGGCAGTTTGCCTCCATCGTTAAAAATGCATTCAACTCTGTAACCTTTGGCTACGAAATGAAGCATGGAGCAATTGTACAAAGCGACGGATCATTGAACTTCACTAATGCCGATGCAATGATGAACGCAGTGAATGGTATGACTGTATTTGGTCATACCCTTTGCTGGCACCAGAATCAAAATGCTGATTACTTAAAGCGTTATGCAGGTATCATTAAACCACAGGCTGTAGAACTCTCTACCAACGGAGGATTTGAAAATGGCCTGACCGGATGGAGCATCTTTAATTCCGGTAACCCGGCCGGTACTTCTACCATTACAGCTACCAACGATAAAAATGATGTTCATTCAGGCAGCGGTGCTATGAAAGTTGTAAACCCGGTTGGATATCCTGGTAGCCAATGGCGTGTTCAGGTATCAAGTACTGCTTTCGCTACTACCATCGGCAAGAAATACAATATTTCCTACTGGGTAAAAGCCGCGGCTGCCAACGGATCTATCAGATTATCCTCTGGTCCTACCAATGCTCAGTACCAGGGTGATCAGACTATCGGTACCAGCTGGCAACAAGTAAACTGGACCATCACAGCAGATCTGGTTTCTACTACCTTTCTCTTTGATATGGGGCAGGCTGCAAACACCTATTATATCGATGATGTAAGCGTTCAGGAAGTAATTGAAACCGGAGGTGCAGACCAGATAGTATTGAAGCTGGATACAGCCATGAAGAAGTTCATCACCGGAATGGTTTCACACTATAAAGATAAAGTACATGCCTGGGATGTAGTAAATGAACCATTCTCATCGAGCCCGGTAGCTATCAGAAATAATAACAATACTGCCAATACAGCTAATGATGTACTGGTATGGTCTGATTACATGGGCAGAGGATGGGCTTTAAAAGCATTCAAATATGCGCAGGCTGCAGATCCATCTGCCGAGTTATATATCAACGATTATGAACTGGAATCCAATAATGCAAAGTTGGATAGCTTAATTGCTTTTGTAAAGGAATTAAAAGATCAGGGGGCGAAAGTTGATGGAATCGGTACTCAAATGCATATTTCCCGCTTAACCGCTACTCCGGGAATCGATAATATGATGAAGAAGCTGGCAGCAACCGGCCTCAAAATCAGAATATCAGAACTGGATGTAAAAGCAATGGCTGGAAGTGCAGCTCCTCAACCAACTCCTGAATTACTCGCTTATCAGGCAGTTATATACAAATATGTTGTAGCCTCCTATATGAAATACATACCAGCTGCACAACAGGCCGGAATCACCGTATGGGGTGTGAACGACAAAAATAGCTGGTTGTATAACGGCGGTAAAGAATATCCATTATTGTACGATAACAACTACAATAAAAAACCTGCCTACAGTGCAATGCTGCAAGGTCTGACAGGTAAATAATATCTATGCAACAAAAATTTTTGCTGGCTGTTGCCCTGCTATGTGTGCAATTAGGGCATGGGCAACAACTACCAGCATATAAAAACGCACACTTATCGCCCGATGCCAGAGCAAAGGATTTGCTGAGCAGAATGACCCTCCAGGAAAAGATAATGCAAACCCAATGCTTATGGGGCCAAAAAGCCCAGATCCTGGATGCACAGGGCAATTTTGATCCTCATAAAGCCGCACCGGTTCTTAAAAACGGATTAGGTCAGTTGGCCCGCTTAAATGAACGATACGGCCCTAACAGTACAGGCAGACATCCTGCCGAACAGGCAGCTTTATATAACGCAATCCAACATTACTTCATCGAAAAAACACGTTTAGGCATTCCTGTTATCGTACATGAAGAATCGCTACACGGACAACAAACTCAGGATGCTACCAACTTTCCTGTTCCCATTGCCTTAGCCAGTACCTGGGATGAAGCATTGCTTACCGAAATCTATAGCAATGTTGCCGAAGAAATCAGGGCAAGAGGCGGTCATCAGGTATTAGCTCCCGTAATCGATATTGTAAGAGATCCACGTTGGGGAAGGACGGAAGAAACATTGGGCGAAGATCCTTACCTGACTTCACGTTTGGCAGTTGCTACACTTAAAGGCTACCAAGGTAATGGTACCTACCTGGCTCCCAATAAAGTAGCCGCAACGCTTAAACACTTTGGCATACACGGTCAAAGTGAAGGTGGACTGAACGTTGCTCCAAGTAATATCGACGAACGTACGGCCAGAGAAGTATTCTTCAAGCCTTTTGAAGCCGCCGTAAAGGAAGGTAATGCCATGAATGTAATGGCTTGTTATAATGAAGTTTTCGGATTGCCGGCACATATCAACAGTTATCTGTTAAAAGATATTTTAAGGAAAGAATGGGGCTTTAAAGGAGTGATAGTATCTGACTACTATGCAGTAAGAGATGTACAAACTCTCCACAAAATAACTCCTTCCCTGGCAGAAGCCGGAGCATTGGCTTTCAATGCAGGTATAGAAGTTGAAACCCCCGATCCGGATGGATTCAAATTCCTGGAAGATGCCGTTAAGTCGGGCAACCTAAAATTGGCTGATCTGGATTCCGCAGTTACCCACATACTGATAGCAAAATTCAGATTAGGTTTGTTTGAGCATCCATACGTGGAGGATGCCAAAGCAGATGAAATTGTAGGCAGCCCGACTAAACGCGCCATTGCCTATAAAGCAGCGCAGGAATCTATGGTATTGTTGAAAAACGATCATCAGGTATTACCATGGCATAAAGAAAATATTAAAACCATCGCATTTATTGGACCTAATGCCAATAAATGCCTTTTAGGCGGTTACTCAGGAACTCCACGTGTTACTACTTCTCCGTTACAGGCTATGCGCGAGCGTTATGGTAACGATATTAAAATTTTATATGCAGAAGGAGTTTCATTGGCCGATACCGATAACTGGTTCGCAGATACAGTGAGATTGGTAAACAATACTACTAATAAAGAGAAAATTGCCGAAGCTATAAAAATCGCCCAACAAGCCGACGCAGTTGTACTATTCGTAGGCGAGCAACCTACCATGAGCCGGGAAGGATGGGCATCCAATCACCTGGGTGACTTACCCACCCTCGACTTACTGAACGGACAACAAGAATTAATTTCCGCAATAACTGCCCTGGGCAAACCAACGTGTGCTTTTGTGAACAGTGGACCACCGTTAGCAATTAACGGTTTGGTGGATGCGGTTCCTGCTCTCATTCAATGCTGGTACCTGGGGCAAGAAAGCGGTTATGCAATGGTGGATGCGCTGTTTGGCGTCATCAATCCAGGTGGCAAGCTTCCGATTTCTTTCCCCCGCTCCGCTGGTCATATACCCGCTTATTACAATTATAAGCCTTCAGCCCGCAGAGGATATAACCTGGGATATGAAGTAAGCCCGCTCTTTGCTTTCGGTCACGGTCTCAGCTACACTACCTTCAACTATAGCCAGCCAGTGTTATCCAAAAGCAGTATCAATCTGGCTGAAACAACACAGGTTAAAGTAACCGTTACAAATACCGGTAAACTTAGAGGCACAGAGGTAGTACAACTGTATATTCGCGACGACTACTCAAGTGTCACCCGCCCCGTTAAAGAGTTAAAAGGATTTAAAAGAATAGAGCTGGAGCCCGGACAATCTGAAGAAGTAAGCTTTTCGATCAACAAAGCAATGCTTTCGTTTTATGATAAGAATATGAATTGGATAGCAGAACCGGGAACATTTACAATTATGGTAGGTACCTCTTCTGATGAAACCGGCAGTTGTACCTTAACATTAAATGCAGGAAAAATACACTAGGTGATATGTATATGATGGAACAAACGATGCGTTGGTTTGGCCCTAATGATCCGGTAAGTCTGATGGATATCAGGCAAGCCGGATGCACGGGCGTGGTAACTGCACTGCATCATATTCCGGTTGGCGAAAAATGGGAACTATCGGAAATAACTAAACGAAAAGAGTTGATCAATGCTGCCGGTATGAACTGGACTGTTGTCGAAAGTTTACCCGTTAGTGAAGATATTAAAACTCAATCCCGTAACTATAAGGAGCATATTATCAATTATAAGGAAAGTATGCGTGCCCTGGCAGAAGCCGGTATTAAAGTGATTACCTACAACTTTATGCCGATTCTCGACTGGATACGCACGAATGTTCGGTATCCTCTTGCTGATGGTAGTCTGGCTTTGCGTTATGAACGGGCAGCGTTCATTGCATTTGACCTGTTTCAATTAAAGCGCCCAAATGCAGAAAAGGACTACACAGCAAAGGAAATAGAACTGGCTACCGATTACTTTGCCAATGCTTCCGAACAAACGAAAGCTGTTTTATATAATAACGCGTTACTCGGACTTCCAGGTAGTTCCGTAGCCTTTACAACTTCCCAGGTCTTGGAGGCACTCGAAACGTATCGGGATATTGATGCTAATAAGCTGCAACAGCATTTGTTTTACTTTCTTAAAGAAGTTGTTCCGGTGGCTGAAGCCCTGGGTTTACAACTTGCAATACATCCGGACGACCCTCCTTATCCGGTTTTGGGATTACCCCGTATAGTGAGTAATTCAGAAAATATTGCTGCAATACTCTCTGCTGTTCCTTCACCTGCCAATGGGTTATGCTTCTGTACCGGTTCTTTAAGCGTAAGAGAGGATAATAACCTGATTGAGATGATAAGTAAATTTGGAGATAATATTCATTTTCTACACCTCAGAAATACATTCAGGGATACAGCAGGAAATTTCTATGAAGCACCGCATCTTGCAGGAAGTGTAGATATGGTACACATAGTAAAAGAGATACTAACATTAATGCAGAAACGAAAAGTATCCATTCCTATGCGCCCGGACCACGGACATCAGATGCTGGATGATCTTCATAAAAGCACCTACCCGGGATATTCAGCCATTGGACGGTTAAAAGGACTCGCAGAACTCAGAGGGTTAGAATTGGGATTAGCTGCCGGGTTTAGATAAACCGATTGATAAAAAAATAGAAAGTCGTTGTACCTTGTTGGCACAACGACTATTTTATGTACGAGATTTATAAACAGCAGCTTTCTGAAAATGGTTTTACAGTAATTGAACAGGTTTTCTCAGCTGACGTTGTTAATGAATTAATTAGTTTGATTGATAATACCGATACTAATCATCCCTTATTCAGAAAAACTGCCGATTTATTTGCCATTCGTCGATTTTTGAATGTAATTCCTGAAGCATCTCCCATCATCTTCAATCAACAACTAAAAAATATTATTCATACCCTTTTCGGAAGTGATTATTTCACTGTAAAGTCGATCTACTTTGATAAACCCGGTAATTCAAATTGGTTTGTAGCCTGGCACCAGGACCTTACAATTTCTGTAGATCAAAAAACTGAAATACCTGGCTATGGCCCATGGACAGTTAAACCAGACCAATATGCCGTTCAGCCACCGGTAGATTTATTGGAAAATATTTATACCATTCGTATCCACCTCGATGATACTACCACCCAGAATGGGGCTCTTAAAGTAATCCCAGGTTCCCATAAGAAAGGGATTATCAGACCATCGTCCATCGATCTTCAAAACACTCCTGAAGTTAGCTGCGAAGTAGCAAAAGGAGGAATAATGATTATGCAACCATTACTTTTACATGCTTCATCCAGAAGTACAAATAATCAGAACAGGCGTGTAGTTCATATAGAATTGAGTAATCAGGATTTGCCTGCAGGGATTAATTGGGCAGAGAAATTATGATATCGTAGGTATGCCTGCTGAATCTTCGCCAGTCTTCTGTCACTTTCAGTAAATAGGTTATCAACAATGCCCTTTTCAATATTATGTAGTTCTGTTACATCCGAATATCCAAAATCTCTTTGTGTGGAGATAAATGGATATAATATCATTTTATTACTTGTCATAAGAGGAAAGGCAAGATCTGCAACTATTTTTTCGTCGAAAGATTTGGATAAAATATGTTTAAAAAAAGGTCTGTAAAGGACAAGAAATTGACAGGACAAGCAATGATTTACCCAAAATCTGTTTTCTGTAATTGGTACTACATGATCAAACTTTCCAGTACCACCAGATAGATAATAAACATTTTGATCATGAGCTTCAAGAACCTGTTTCAAAAAATGTTCTCTTCTATAGTCTTTTGTAAATTGATGATCATCTTCACACATAACAATTACATCATCATCATTTTCAATAGCAAGAGCAATCACTTTTCTCATGCTCAACCAAAGGCCATAGGCTCCTATAGAATGTTTTACGGCAGGAACTATAGTAACATCAAATTCGTTACGCTCTTTAAATTGATCGATGATATGAGATAATCTTTCTGTCCTCTCAGGAAGATTAATAACATAGGTTGGAATTGTCAGGTCAGGGGGTAAAGATATAATTGACCCTGTTTGTTCTTTTTCTATTTGCATGTACTGCTGCCTTACTGTTTTCAGGATATTGGCCTTATTTACCGCGGTATTAAACAATGCAGTTACTCTTCCTTCCATGCTATTATCAGGAGTTGCATCAGAGTAACCAAACTCTTTTTGTACTGCAATAAATGGATGCATAAACATAACATTGTTTGTAAGCGAGGCCAGATGAAAATCGGTAGCTTTCATTACAACAGTAGATGCATTTAAAATAGTGTTAAAAAACTTACGAAATATTATTGTGAATTGTAATCCTGAAAAATTCTCTACCCAAAAGAGGGAATCAGTTATCTGAAGACTATTTCCAAACCAACTTACACCTCCTAAAAGCATATCTGCATCCTTTTCTTTTGCCATTGCAATATTTTCGAGTAGATATTCATGAGTAAAATGTTCTGTAAATTCAACATCATCTTCACAAAAAATAATAAAATCATCTTCAGGTTTCGATAAATTAGATATTATCTTACATATAGTTTGCCACAATCCTAATGCACCAAAAGAGTTTTCTATTGCTTCAACTATGTGCAAAGAAAAACCTGTTCTTCCTGCAAACTCTGTTTTCAGGTGCTCTCTACGATCAGATCTTTTTTTCAGATTTACAGCATATACCTGTACAAGAGGGTTAATCAGATCCATTGTATTAATGATTTTAAGGTAAATGAAGCATCAGCAGGTGGCCAGACCAATCCCCCACTGATGCTATTATGAGAACAAAACATTTTCTTAATCAAGACCACTACAACTTAAAACAACAACATTAGTTTCAGTTTCTGTCTGGCAAGCACAACTTACAGCCGATGCCACTGATCCACATACTCCATTTGTGCAGGAACATTCCTTAGAAGTTCCATCTTTACAAACAATACTAGCCGAACAACTGCCAGGTAGAAATGCTTTGGGAACACCACAAATTGTTTTTAGTTCTTCCCGGCTAAGCACCTCTGTTATTCCCATTTCTCTTGCTAATAGTTTCAATTTCCCCATATTTTCCGCTTTATAATTATATGGAAAGGGATCACCTGTTTACAGGTGATCCCGGAATTAAGTTATTAGGAAATTACAATCTCTAATGGACCAGAAATAAGGAAAGTGGAACTAACATTACAAGAAAAATTAAAATACGGAGTTAGCTGGTAGTTTAACGCGGATCCGGATGCCATGCAAGGAATAATAAACGAGTGATTTCCTCCGGTAAGGTTAAAGCTAATTGTATTAAGTGGGTTAACGGTGCGAGGATAGCCATCAACAGTAATAGTGACTACTGCATTAGAATTATTAACTATTTTGCTTAAATAGGTAGCTGGATCTCCTCCATTGCTACCACTTCCGCTACCACTACCACTACCGCTGCCACTACCACTACCACTACCGCTGCCACTACCTTTATCAGGAGGGCATTGTAATGACCAGGTTACGGTATCTGTATCTGATACCTTGCAGACACATGATACGCTAGTAGCAGTAGATGAACAAGTACCACCCTTACCACATGAACAGCTTTTTGTACCATTATCGGCTGAACACACAACTGATGCAGAACAACCATCACTACCCGTATCAGACAAGGTTTTTAATTCTTCACGGCTAAGAATTTCTTTGGCTCCCAATTGCTGAGCCGTCAAATTTGATTTAGTCATTTTTTTTAATTTTGAATTGTGAAAAAAATCAGGGCCAGGGCAGCCCTGAGGTTAACTATTTAAATAATAAGAGAGATCTTCAATGGAGTACATAGATGGCAATTGGTAACCATCAATATAGAATGTAGGTGTGAATTCAATATTTATCCTTTTACACCAGTCACTCATTGTTTCAAGCTTAAATCCTTGTGCAAACAAGATTTCTTCTGCAATTGGATATTTTGCTGCAAATAGTGCATAATCCTTTTTTTCAGGCATGTACCAGTCGTCCAAAGCCCTCTTAACTGTTTCTTCAGGGTATTGTGCTGCAATTGCCATCAGATGTTTTACAGGATAGGATTTAATATCCTGCTCATTATTAGTTGCTGTGAAAATAATTTGAACCTGTAAGTCGGGATTTGCTGATAGCAGTTCCTCTAAAGGTTGATGTGCCATTGCACATGGGCCACAATATGGATTGCACACTTTGATAATTTTATGTGCAGCATCAGGATTTCCCATTGATATTCCAAGTCCGGTTGCCACTTCTTCCAATCTGGATTGCTGTAATAATTGTGCTTTAAATATTTGAGGATCATGTTTAAGTCGTTGCAATTCCAATTTAGTTTCACGGGCTTCCCGGGCATTCTTTAAGGCAGGAATTAATAAATAAACTATTATTACAGGAAATGTATATGCAGCCACTAACTGCCAGAACAAAACAGGCCATTCTATTGAAGGAATCTCTGAATTAATCCAACTACCAATTAAAGCGATTATTCCTGCAGCCAATAATACAAACTGAATAGAAAGACAAAGCGCACACCATTGACGGGCCACCTTCCATTGATAATACACAGAATAGACTATATATGAAAGCGCGGATAAACTGAGCCAGGATAATACAGTTAAAACATTCGGGTTGGTAAGCCCCCCCACAAGTAATAAAAAGAGGCTACCGAAGAAATAAGTAAAGCCAATTTTGCTCCAGCTAATGCCCAAAAATTTGGCACCTTTAGAGGATAAAACTGCACTACAACTAACTTTATTTCCCGTAGAACAAATTTGTTTGATGGCCGGATTATACTTATCGATTTCATACATCAATAATAAAATACTGACCAGGAGACCGAGAAGCATACACGAAGTAAACAGAAAAGGTAATAAGGCAGACAAGCCCTGAATGAATATGGAGGTAAAGCCAGATAGCAATAATACCAAGGGAAGCAAGGATACTAACAGGTATTTTGATAACCGCGCTTTTTTTTCCTTTCGAATGTTTAATTCATAAGTCGCTTCTCCTGCCTCACTCATTGCTTCAGGAACCATAGCAATACCATCAAACCGTTTGATAAATTCACCATAAGCTTCTGTTTCCCACTTTCGTATTTCAACGTTAAAATATTCAACAATTGCATGATTCACCTTTTTAACCACTGCAAACCGCTTCTGAGATGTCGACTTCCCCCTAATAAGTGTAATAAACGGAGTGGGTATATGTAGTAACTGTTCTTTATCAAATACAGCTGTTACATTATCTATCCTGAAAGAGTGTAGTACATCACTAATGCTGAGCATAGTGGGAAAATAAGGATGATCTGTTATCTTATTTTTGATAGCTGTATAAGATACCCTGGTACCCAATTCATTGGATAATTGCCAGGTAATTTCTGCTTCATCTATTTTCGGAATGAAAAGCGTTGTCAATAATGGCAGCATAAAATAATTTTTTCAAGTGTATTGAGGATGTTTATTGATTTTGGATCTGTTTACAGTGAAAAGGGATAACAATATTTAGCTCCTATAATTAAAATGATTATTTGGGGTTATAGGGAATTTATTTCTATTCTCCTTCAACAGCAGCAGCTGCAACAGCCGCCATCACAGAACCTGCAATAAATAAACCTTTTGCAATTTCAAGTATAAGATCAGGAATATCTATACCTGCAGTGGTGGGTGCCAGCAAAGCACCGGAACCTCCCATCAATATTTTTCCGGCAATTTTAATCTTCCTGAAAAATCCCGGTGTTGGAGAGGCTATCCGTTCTTTCACTTCTTTTATAAACCGTTTCATGAGATTTTTTTAATTGGTTCTTCCTACATTTTTCTGGCTTTTACAAACAGAAAAACTATTGAAATTTTAATGTTACTAACCCATCAGTACAACCTTATTCTATTAATTATATTCAGGTTATATTAGATTTCTCCTGATTCCTTTTACAAATATGCAATCTTACAAAACCCTTTACAAATAAGGATTTAATAACACTTCAGTTATTAAAGTATGATACTCCCCACCAGGTAGTATCATACAAAAAAAGATTCTGGCCAAAACTGAAGTGGCAATTAATTTCACATCTATTTTATGAGTTGGGAGTTTAATAAATTAAAAACGGGCACTTATCTTTAAGTGCCCGTAGCTCATATACTTTTTTAAAGTACCGAATATCAAGAAAAGGGAATTACTTCCATACCAACCATGGATATATCTTCCGCAAGTCATTTAAATCAGGTTGAAGAGTAGCAAGTTGCTTTAATAATTGAAGATTTATATCGATCTGTAACCTCTCGATGATAGTATGCCCGGAAATGTCAAATTCTTCAGACAACATTTGAATGATTTCGTCATATCTTTTTTTACATATACGTAAATAATAATAGTGGCGATAAACCATTCTTTCATCTCTTTTCCTGAGAAGCTCCTTACTCCGTCCAGGAGTGCGGCGGCCAACATCCTGCCCGTTAGTTGGCAATAATTGCGAGAATAATCTTTGAGATCCTTTCATTATAAAAAAAATAATAAGAGGGTATATCAAACGCATTTTGATAGCGCTGACAATTGGATTAACGAAAATTTTATTAACAGTCTCCCAATAAATCGGAGAAAAAAACTACTATTGATACACCATCCCGAGATGATTGACAATCATTTACATTTGCTATAGTAGTACATTTGCCAAATGAGCGTGAATAAACGTTCCTGGAGAAAAATAGTTTTTTTTCTTTAACCGGATCTGAATAGCATTTGACTGTCCTTTACGAAACCAGACAGCACATATAATACTATTTACAAGACCTAAAATTATACTCTTCGAGTTAGGTATAGGGATATGCAAAAACAATCCATCTTTCTGATAGTGCACATTCTTCATAATTCATGTTTTTGGCTAGCACCTACTATTGATAATAAATTTTCTACAAGATTAAATAGGTACTAAGAGGAATAAGAATTTAATTATCGCAATAAATAGTGGAATCAGGGAACATTCTATGCTTAGAATAGGTTTTGGATTAACAATAAGTGTAACATCTTTTTTGAGGTCCGATTATTATCCAATTTACATATTATTTCCGACTTTCTGAAGGGATATCACAGCTATTATTTTCATGACAACCATGATTAATCTTGTCATATCTGAATGAATAACATAGCCTTTACTAATAGTACTTTTAGATTGAACCAATACTGTAACATACTACCAGACTTATTTACAGGTTTCTCATTTTCAGAAATCCAATATCAGTGCAGGATAACCCAGTATCACCAGAATGCTTTAATAATAATCAATTTCAGATTTATAAGATTGAATACCTGTTGGTATAATTCAAACTTTACATTTGTTGATTGCAAAAAAAAGGACGGAGAATCTCCGCCCTTTTTCAATTTTGTTTTTATTTAATTTCATTTATCCACCGGTAGGTTTACAAAGATACCAGTTGCCTTACTAAATTCAATTTTTAACAAATGGGAATATAGATTTGATTGCCGGAATCCTAAGATATAAGCTAACCCAAATAAGGATACCCATGATAATTGGAAAATAAAACGGTGCATTTACTCTGACCATTATTGCTACAGCACCACCAAGATAGCAGCAGATCAATACCCCACCTAATACAGCGGTACGTGGAATAGCGTAGAGAATAGTAGCTATCAATAATGTGATACCTAAGCCCTGGATATGCTCTGCCGGCCAGCCCAACTGAACTGAGCCTTCTACAGAATAATGATTTAATATTATTTTCATTATTGCATCAAATAATAAAAACAGAATACAGAGGCCAGATATTACCCAACCAGTAATAAATGCGCCTTTAGACGAAGGTTTCTTGTTAAGATATACATTAGGAGTTTCCATAATCAATATTTTAATAATGCAAACTTAAAATGATAAAATTGCATTATTAGAGGGGAAAAACGACAAACTATGTGGCTGGTTGCGACAAATTCAGAACATCTTACCTTTGCACAATGGATTATTTTAAAAAGCAGCTGGATTTACTAAAAACTGAAAGAGCAGCAGACAGACAAGCATACAAGGAAATGACCAGCAATTCTTCGGTAACTGAGCGAAGGGCAAATGGACTTACCTGGTACCCCATTGCCATTAAAGGAACCGAAATGGGAAGAGGTGATTACCTGATCGTTGAAGCGGAAAGAACTACCCATACTGAAGTACCTCATCAATTACGCTTTGGCTCCAGTGCTGTACTCTTCTCTAATCATGATCCACAACACGACCGCCTGGAAGGCACCATTTCCTACCAGAGCGGCAATAAATTAAAAATTACGCTTTTAACGGATGAATTACCAGAATGGGCTCACAACGGCAAATTGGGGATAGATCTGTTATTTGATGAAAATAGCTACGAGGAAATGGAACAAGCCCTTAAACAGGCTTCTACGTTGTACGAAAAAGTTCCTTTAATCCAAATACTGACCGGCGACAGAAAGCCTACATTTGAAATACCTGTTTCTCCTTATGTTAATAATCAACTTAATATATCCCAACAGGCAGCCATCAATAATATCCTTGCTGCTAATGATATAGCTATCGTTCATGGCCCACCCGGTACAGGTAAAACTACCACCCTGGTTCAGGCAATTAAATCGGTATGGCAACTAAATCAACAACAAATTCTTGTTGTTGCTCCCAGCAATACCGCTGTAGATTTGCTTAGCGAGAAATTATCGGAGCAAGGCATGAATGTATTAAGAGTTGGCAATCCGGCTAAGGTTTCAGAACGATTAATGTCGCTGACCTTAGACAGCAAAGTAGCAGGTCATACCAATCTGAAAGAAATTAAGCGGCTTAGGAAACAAGCTAACGAATTCAGGGATATGGCGCATAAATACAAGCGCAATTTCGGGAAAGCTGAAAGAGAACAACGTAAAGCCTTGTTTGAAGAAGCCCGTAAAATCATGAGAGAGGTAAGTAACGCCGAACAGTATATCATGAACGACGTCATTTCCAAAGCTCAGGTGATTACAGCTACCCTGGTTGGTTCCAACCATTACACAGTAAGGGAACTTGAATATAATACAGTGTTTATTGATGAAGCAGGCCAGGCTTTGGAGCCTGCCTGTTGGATACCCATTCTTAAAGCTAAAAAAGTTATCCTGGCCGGCGATCACCAGCAGCTCCCTCCTACTATTAAATCGGAAGAAGCAGCCAGAAACGGATTGTCAACTACCTTACTCGAGAAAAATGTAGTTCACCATCCCGAAACTGTGACTTTACTTGAAGAGCAGTATCGAATGCACGAAACAATTATGGGTTACTCAGCAAAAATTTTCTATCAGAATAAGCTCAAAGCCCATCAATCTGTTGCCAGACATCTGCTTTTTGAAACTGATATTCCTTTATCGTTTATTGATACTGCCGGATGTGGTTTTGAAGAAAAATTGGAAGGTACCAGCACCAGCAATCCTGAAGAAGCTGCATTTCTACTGAAGCATCTTACTCAACTGGTAGTTTCACTGGGAACTCAGTACACTCCTGAAAAATTTCCTACAATTGCAGTAGTTTCGCCATACAAACAGCAGGTAGTAATCCTAAAAGAATTACTGGAACATGCGCCAATACTGCAACCATATACATCAAAAATCAGCATCAATACAATAGACAGCTTCCAGGGGCAGGAAAGAGATATTGTGTATATTAGCCTGACCAGAAGTAATAGCGAAAACAAAATTGGTTTCTTATCTGATATCCGCCGTATGAATGTTGCAATGACAAGGGCAAGAAAAAAACTCATCGTAATAGGCGACAGTAGTACCCTATCAGGGTTCGATTTTTATGCAGGCTTCATAAGTTATGCTGAGGAACAACAAGCCTACATTAGCGCCTGGGAATTTATGGACTTATAATATTTATGACTATGCTACCACTTCAACAAGTATTATTATTTGCTTTTTCGGCACTACTAATGGTGCTTATTCCCGGACCCAACATGATTTACCTGATCTCCCGATCAGTTACTCAAGGAAAAAAAGCTGGTCTTATTTCTTTAGCTGGAGTGATCACAGGATTTTTGTTTCATATTACGCTGGTATCGTTTGGACTAACGGCAATACTAATGGCAGTACCATATGCCTACACTATTCTTAAAACGATAGGTAGCCTGTATTTGCTTTATCTTGCATGGCAAACTATTAAACCCGGAAGTAAAGGCGTTTTTCAAACTAATTCTAATCTGCAACCAGATAGTACTTTTAAATTATATACTGTAGGATTATTCACTAATCTGCTTAATCCTAAAGTAGCAGTGTTTTATCTTTCACTTTTTCCACAGTTTATTCATCCCGAATATGGTTCTGTATTACTTCAGAGCTTTTTCCTTGGATGTACACAAATTATAGTAAGCCTTACTGTAAATACGCTGATTATTCTTTTTGCAGCATCGGTAACCGGTTGGTTTACGGCTAATCCAAAATGGGTACGCATTCAGAAATGGTTTATGGCCAGCGTTTTTGGAGTTCTTGCTGTAAAGATGGCTTTTGATAAAGGGAAAGTATAAGAATTTTTTATGTTGATAATAATCAAACTTTCTGACTACCAGTTGGACGGTTTGATTATTACGCTTAAATGAATTAGCTATATTCCCAGTTTTGGCTATTTAATAACTTTATTACTACCAAGAGCATTTCTGATAATCCAAAAATTTTGGCGATCTTATCGATACCTTTAAAATTGAAGATAAAATCATTGCTATAAAAATTTTCACCAACATAATGATAGTTTTCTGGTAAATAAAATTTGGTAGAATAAATTGTCTGCTTATCTTTGCGCTCCTGAATGCCCAGATGGCGAAATTGGTAGACGCACTGTGTTCAGGTCGCAGCGCCTGCAAGGGTGTGCTGGTTCGAATCCAGTTCTGGGCACTAAAGAAGGTTGTAAGCTATTGACTTGCAACCTTTTTTATTTCCGCGTAGTGTCAAAAATCTGCGCTTCTTCCCACTATTTATGACACTCACTTTGGTTGCTCTTTCTAAACATCCTTGAAAGAAATTTTCACAACAAACAATCATGGTCATGCCAACTAATTTTGGTAGTTATTTATGCATTGTTATATAGCAGAGAGTTATTTTAAAAATTTACATCGTACACATTTTAAAAGATATGTTTTAACCATTTCGAAAAATTGATTTTGAAATTTCGAAAATAATTTTATCTTAGAAGTACAAATTGATAAGGTATCCCTCGGTAGCCTGTGAATATTCTTCTCATTTTGATTTTCAAAATATTATCACTGTAGTCTGGATTATTACCCCATTAATCGTATTCTCTTTATTTTCAATTAGCAGTTTAAGACAAATTTAAACTGCTTGTTATGGTACTCTAGCTTGGATATGTTCCCTATTAATCGCATTCTATTTTTCATTATTCTTCTTTACTTGGCTAACAGTTAAAGCTGTTTATTTATGTATCGTCATGTTATATTTAGCTACTGGATTTTATTCAGTCTGCAAAATCTATATGCACAATCCCTGCCCCAATTACCTGTAGGCGATTTTGTTAATAATATCTTTAAAGAATCCTACAAAATAACCAGCAGTATAGATAAGACGAATGCTAAAGTGCTTGCAAGAATGAATAGAAAGACTTGTAAACTTAGAAATAAGCTAATGCAGAAGGATTCGGCTTTAGCCTATCGGTTAGACAGCTTATTAGGATTGGCTGAAAATGAAACTCAGCATTTTGAAAGCGCCTATAATAGTTATCTGGACACTTTAACCTGGTCAATCAGATTTCTTACTGCTGAAAATCCCCTCAACCATCATTCTGTAAAAGCAATTGAACAAATAAAGAATGTAGAAAATACCTTATTGAAAAGTAATCAAATAGCCGGTAGATTGGACCTGCTAAAGCAAGCATTGCAAAATCAATTTCCCGGATATGGTGAGATCAATAAGTATCTCAAACACATTAATAAAGAGGCTTATTATTTTTCTTCCAAAATAAAAGAATACAAATCTTTATTAAAAGATAGAAAGAAATTAACGGCTGAAGTATTATCTGCATTATATAAGAATAAACGGTTTACTCAGTTTTTTAAACAAAATTCTACGCTCGCCTCTTACTTTAATTCTCCCGCTTCTCCTAATCCTGAGATGCAAACACGGGCAATGGTACAACAACTCATTGCACAACGATTAAGTAATAGCGCAATTATACAAAACAGGTTAGATGCTGCAACATCGGAACTATCACAATTACAACAAAGGTCATCTGATTTATTACAAAAGCAAAACGATGAGAAGATGCCTGATTTTAAGCCTAATTCCCAGCATAATAAAAGTTTTCTTAAAAGATTAGAGGTAGGTTATAATATAGGTCCTGAGGGAAGTACAGGTATCCTGCCAGGTAGTACCAACCTGGCGATACAGGTAGGTTACCGCATAAATGATAATAATGTTGTCGGCCTTGGCACTGCTTATCGATTAGGGGTTGGCAAACCTTTTAAGAATATAAAACTTTCCAATGAAGGTGTATCGTTTCGTAGTTATGTTGATATAAAATTCTGGAAAGGCTATTGGATTAGTGGAGGATTTGAATACAACTATCTGCAAACTTTTGCCAGTCTGAGAGCTGTATACAATCTTGATATCTGGCAGAAAAGCGGACTACTCGGCTTAAGTAAAAAGTATAAAGCTGGAAAGAAAGAGGCCAAAATCCAAATATTATGGGATTTTCTTAGCTATGGTAATATTCCCCGTTCCCAGCCTATTCTGATTCGTTTTGGATATAATCTCAAATAACTAAATTTTAATTTCATGCGTTATTGTACCCTGTTCCTGCTGCTATGCCTGAGCACTAAAAGCATCGCACAATCAACCAAACTACCCCAGGTACCTGTTGCCCGCCCCCTGCCACCTAATGAAACAGCCTTGTTCAAAGTGGTAGATCGCCCCCTTGGCAATTATACAGGAACCGTTCCTGTTTCTTTTCCATTAACAAGCCTACATGCCGGACCTATGAGTATTGATCTGTCATTGAATTACAATTGCACTGGTGGGGTTAGAGTAGAGGAAGTGGCCAGTGCAGTAGGCCTGGGCTTTAGTTTATCCAATGGTGCAGGTGTAATTACCCAACAGGTAAGAGATTTGCCGGACGATCAGGGTTATGGGATGATTAATAGTCCTTATACCGTTACTCCCAGCACCTGGCTATGTGGAGATCTGGCCATGGCAAATGTTAAAGATCAAAGTTTTTTAGATCTTGAGCCAGATGAATATTATTACAATGTAAAAGGCAAATCAGGAAAATTCATTTTAAAGGAGGATGGTACTATTGCATTTTGTGATAATAATGGTTTTAGTCTTAGTTATGTCTGGAACTCATCCCCCAAATCAATTAAGCAATGGATACTGACAGACGATGAAGGCAATAAATTTTATTTCGGGCAAAACAAAGCTGGTACGATTAATTATAAACTGATTAATACCTCTACCTACTCCGATGGTATTAATAGTAAAATGGCCATGTCTTCAGTCTCCTGGTATTTGACCGAGGCCTATGATATGAATGAAGAAAATAAGTTTACCTATACTTATGTGCAGGGAAGCTCAGGTATCCAAACT
>NZ_QPMM01000002.1 GCF_003419895.1 Chitinophaga silvatica
GTAGATTGATATTAACATGAAATATATCTACCGGATGAAAATTTAGTTTCGGTGAAATCCTGTTGGGGCAGGGTTTTAGCAAATTATAGTTTCCATATTATAGAATTGTTTCTTAATAGAGTTGAAATTAGTAGATTGACATTAACATGAAATATATCTACCGGATGAAAATTTAGTTTCGGTGAAATCCTGTTGGGGCAGGGTTTTGGCGAATTACAGTTTCCATATTATAGAATTGTTTCTTAACAGAATTGAAATTAGTAGATTGATATTAACATGAAATATATCTACCGGATGAAAATTTAGTTTCGATGAAATCCTGTAGGGGCAGGGTTTACCCCTGCCCAGTCTACGGTAAAGGAAATCAGTCCTTTAAATTGAATTCAATTTAATAACATGGCTTTTGCCTCCACACAATCTACCAATCATTTTAGAACCAAGAAGGAATAGAAATCACTCCAAAATAAAATTTCTACAATTTCCAACGTCCATACAGAGACCTTACAAGTATACTACAATGATACTCTCTCTATTTTAACATAGCTCACGTCTTTACATCTGATTATCAAATCAGAGTCTTTATTTTCTTTCAAAGTTGATGCTCCGAGTCTTAAGGGAAAGAAATCAAAAGTCAAAACTCCATTTTCCTTGATCAAAAGAGCTTCATTGATAGAAACACTAGCTTCATTTTCATTTTCAATAAATCGAAAGGAAATCACATCATTAAATGAGAGTTTAATTGTTTCATACTTATAGTCATTTAATTTGTTCATACAATCAATTGTAACTATAATTTCCTTAGAAGCTCCTCTTGTGAAGTATTCGAACTTCAAAATTATTGAATCTGAAAACTGTTCGTATTTATTTTGTATCTCATTTAACATGAATAAAATTTTACAATCACGCAATCTATAGGTAACTCAAATATTTAGTTGTGTGCCAAATCCTTTATCGCCTGAATTGTTTCTTCACTATCGCACTGTTTTTCAATCTTTTATTGAAAGCACAAAAGTATCAGAAGCAAAACCTTTTTTTATAAGATTGAGATACTGAATTAATCCTTCAATTAAATACCAATCATTTCTTCGTTAGATCCAACTCTTGCCCAACCGTCAATGTCACCATTAAATCGCAGGTATATTGTGATTTTAGCTATTGTGATCACAGGCTAAGGATATTATTTTTTTAACAAAAAAAAGAGATTGCAAAAGCGAAAATACTCATGCAATCTCTTTAAAATATATCTATCAAAATATCTACTTTATCTCCTTCAACAAATCCAATACTTTCTCCCGTTTAAGAATGAGATATCCGATCTTCTCTTTTGCAATTCCATCTTTCAATTGATAGGTAAAATGAAGATCATCATCAATTACAGTCGATTCAAAATATTTAAATTGAATTCTCTTTTCTCCGCTTAAATCTTCTGCAATTTCATACAGGTGTGTGCTTAGGATAAAGAGACAATTAGAACTTTGTAATAAACCTCTGATTACCGCCAGAGAACAGTTTCGGGCATCTTCAATATTAGTACCTTTAAACATTTCATCTATCAGCACCAACCACTTTTTACCGTTATTGATCTGGATGATTGTGTTTTTGATCCTTAATACTTCACTAAAGAAATAACTTTCCCCCTTGAAGATATTATCCTGTACCTGGATGTTACTGAAGATGCCATCAAAAAAGCTTAGCTGCATCTTTTGTGCAGGCACACCCATGCCAATATGGGCAAGGAATGTAGCTACTCCCACTGCTTTGATATAGGTAGTTTTTCCTGCCATATTTGCACCGGTGAGGAACATAAAATGACTGATTGCATCGAGCCTTACATCATAGGCAACAGGATTGCTAAGAATAATATGATATAACTGATCTGCTATAATCAGCGGATGCTCAGTCTCTATAAACTGTGGGAAGGTCAGTTTGTAGCTTTTTACGGCTTTGGCCATTGAATAGAAGGCATCCAGTTGCTGATAAATAACCACCAGTTCATTGACCGCTTTGCGGTGTTGTGATCTGATTAAATTATCGAATCGCAGGATTTCAATAAAATTGAGTTTCCCTGTTTCATCCGATTTAAGTATTTCGTAAAAATCTTTTCTTGAAAGCAGTTGCTGGGCTCTGTCTAACAGTATTTTCAGCGTCTTAGGGGTCTTGTCTGTATTGAAGCCGTTGATTAATTCTCTGTAGCCTTTAAGCAAGTTTATAAGTTGGGCAAAAGAGAATTTGATAAACCCAAAATCCGGTGCATACAGGGTTTTTTTGATGGCAGCCTGAATATAGAGTGCCACTCCATCTGCATGGCCGATAGGTTCTATCTGTGCTTCCATGTAGTTTTCTACTACTACTATTGTACCGTTGGAAATGCTAACTGGCCAGTTACCTTCGTTCTCTAACAAAAACTGGATTGCTGCCTGTCTGTTGGTTATTTCCTGGATATTCTGGAGCGGATTACTAAAAAGATAACGTAGGTGCTCACGGCCGCCTGCTGTAGTAGTAAAATCAAGCCGGTGAAAGAGAGAATACTCTTCCTCGCGGTTGAAAATAGAGAGATCGTAATAGGAGGTTTTGTCCAGTTGCATGCAGCTTCGTTTTAGTGACTATACGTTGATAGATGCAAGGATAAAAAAAATCCATATCAGATGCAGGATTTTTTTAATAAAAAACCCTGCATCGAATAAAATTTATCTGCTGAATGCTAAGCGCTGGCCCTTAACATTCTCATTGAAAATACCATTTTCGTAGGCGAGATGGCCGCTCACAAAGGTATGAGTGATGGCTGAAGGGAAAGTATGACCGGTAAACGGACTCCAACCACATTTGTAATAGATATTATCTTTTTCTACCGTGCTTTTTCCATTCAGGTCTACTATTACACAGTCGGCATAATATCCTTCCCGCAGAAATCCTCTTTCCTTAATCTGGAAGCAGATAGCCGGAGCATGTGACATCTTGTTTACCAGTTGTTCCAGTGTTAACTTTCCTTGTTTCACATACTCGAGCATGAGCAGCAGACTATGTTGAACTAACGGTACTCCTGATGGAGCCTGGGTATAAGGTTGTTGTTTCTCTTCCCAGGTATGAGGAGCATGGTCTGTTGCAATAATATCCAATCTGTCGTCCAGCAATCCTTGCCAGAGGGCATCTCTGTTATCGGGAGATTTAATAGCCGGATTACATTTGATCAGATTACCATACTTCGCATAATCGTCTGAAGTAAAGTGCAGGTGATGCACGCATACTTCATTGGTAATTCTTTTCTCCGCTAATGGCAGCATATTGCTGAAGAGTTGCAGCTCCCGCCCGGTGGAGATATGCAGGATATGCAAACGGGCATTATGTTTTTGGGCAAACTGAATGGCTACTAAGGAAGATTCGAAGCAGGCTTCCACATTTCTGATCAGCGGATGATCTGCTGTAGTCAGGTTTTCTGTTCCTTTCTCTTTGATGAAGGCTTCCATATTCTGACGAATGATCTTTTCATCTTCACAATGGGTAGCGATCAGCAATTCACTATTACCAAATATTTTTTCCAGTGTGAGGTAATTATCTACCAGCATATTACCGGTAGAAGAACCCATAAATATTTTTATACCACAAACACTGTCTTTCTTTGCGTTTGTTTTAAGTACTTCTTCAGCATTATCGTTGGCTACTCCCATGAAGAAAGAATAGTTTGCGAGGGAGTGCTGACGGCCTAATTCATATTTATCTTCGAGTAGCTCCTGAGTGAGTGCTGCAGGTTTGGTATTTGGCATTTCCATGAAGGAAGTAGTACCGCCTGCTACTGCTGCCCGGGCTTCTGTATAGATGGTAGCTTTTTGCGTTAAACCTGGTTCCCGGAAGTGTACCTGATCATCAATAACGCCAGGGATCAGATGCTTTCCTTCTCCATTTATCTCTGTATAATTTCCAGTTACTGTAAGGTTCGGGGCCATTTTTTCAATACGGCCATCTTTGATCCAAACATCCTGAACTGTGGTATTACCTTCGTTTACCACAGCTATATTTCGTATAAGATAGTTTTGCATGGCACAAAGGTAAAACTATACCTCAAATAGATTGCTATTAACCTTCAAGGTGGATGGAAAAGACAAACATGCGTGATTGTAGTTTGTCTATCACATTGGAGTATCTGAGATTTGGATCCTTTACATGCACATTGCCGAATCCGTTACTGATCTTGAATTCAGGGCTAAAAATGAAGCTCTCGAAATAAAACTCAAAGCCAGCTCCTAATTCATAGCCATAATCACTTTTCTTGATTTTAACGAGGTCATCTGCCCGGCGAAGCCGTGCATTGGAAGAGAGATCATAATCGTATTTGAGGCCGGCAATGGTATAAACCCTCATGTTGCCGATACGATCCGACTTAAATTTAATTTGCAGCGGGAAGCTTAATAAGATAGACTCTATCCTTTTCTCAGTATCCTCGGGTTTTGGATAGGTATCTCTATAATAAAGGTTCTTGGAAGCGAAAATCAACTGTGGATTAAATCGAAGGTCGAAATGTTCGGAAAGGCGGGCATTAGCCAGCAAACCAAGGTTGAACCCCATAGTTTTAAGAGGTTCTGCTACCATAATAGAGTCTGTTGCCAGAAAAGCCGGTGAATGCTCTAATTTGAAATACGACTGGTTAGCGGCCAGTGTAATTCCGAAATAATAGGGTTTTGCATCATGTTCAATCATATTCAGGTTTTGCTGTGCCTTAGTTGTAAGGGCCAGCACCGAAAAAATGACTATTAGCGAGTAGCGCAATAGATGGAACATATGCCGAATGATAGCGTTTTGCATGTAACGGCTTGGAAACCAACGTTATTTAAAATAGTTTTCATCGCTTCGCCCTGAGGAAATGCTTTTACAGATTCTGGCAGATAACTATAGGCCTCCTGGCTTTTAGCGATCCATTTACCGATCAGGGGAGTTATATAACGAAAATACAAATTATATAATTGCTTAATAGGAAAAACTGTCGGATTAGAAAATTCTAATATCACTAATTTGCCACCAGGTTTTAACACCCGGCACATTTCTGCCAGTCCTTTTTCCAGATTTTCAAAGTTTCTAACCCCAAAAGCAACGGTTATGGCATCAAACGTTTTGTCCTGAAAACTTATTGTTTCACTATCTCCGGCCTGCAAGGTAATTTTATTGCTTAATCCCAGCTTTTCCACCTTTTCTCTGCCATGAGCGAGCATTCCTTCAGAAATATCAATCCCTACGATTTTTTCAGGGTTTAGCCTTTTTTCTGCCATAATCGCAAAATCTCCGGTGCCGGTAGCTACATCAAGCATGGTTTTAGGCTGTATGGAACGTAAATAATTCAGGGCTTTTTTTCTCCATATAATGTCAATACCCATCGACATAAAATGGTTAAGAAAGTCATATCGATAAGCAATATTATCGAACATGGTCGCTATCTGCTCCTTCTTGCTTAATTTTGACCCTTCGAAGGGTACAATCTTCTGAACATCTTGCATTTCTGACATAGTGCGCAAAGTTAAGTGAAATGTCGGCATGCTGTATCAGATTTTATATATAACAAAGCAGTTTCAATATGGTTATCAAAACGGCAACATATCTTATTAGTAGCCCGGACTGGACGAAATGTCCAAAGCCTGATTATCCCGAATACGCATTCATCGGGCGTTCCAACGTTGGTAAATCATCGTTGATCAATTTGTTGACAAATAATGAAAAGCTGGCGAAAACTTCCGGTACTCCAGGTAAAACTCAACTGATCAATCATTTTGAGATCAATAATGCCTGGTATCTGGTAGATTTACCCGGTTATGGATTTGCGAAAAGAAGTATGTCGCAACGTAAGCAATGGGAAAAAATGATTGAAGATTACCTGCGCAAACGTGAGAACCTGATGAATGTGTTTGTATTGATAGATAGCAGACATAGTCCTCAGAAACTCGATATCGATTTTATTAATCAGTTGGGAGAATGGCAGATTCCTTTTAGCTTGGTATTTACCAAAGCCGATAAGAGCACACAGCTTGAGGTAAGCCGGAATATCAAGTCTTTCCTTAACAAGATGAAAGAATCCTGGGAATTCTTACCACCTCATTTTGTAACATCTACTGTAAAGAAAAGTGGGAGGGATAAGATATTGGATTATATAGAAGAATTAAATGTGCAGTTCAGAGCTATTGCATAGGGGAGAAAAAGCCTTACAACGTGATAGCACGTTGATAATATAATTTGAGAGAGGTACACAAACAGTTAGTAGTGGCGCTAATTAACTACTTTATTAGCGCAGCTACTGCTGGCAAATGCTTCGGGCTTGGCCTTAAATGCGAAGCCCATTCCAAGAATATAACCCATAGCTTCGTGAAGCGCCAGATTACTCTTGAATTGTGGGTTAGTATTTATGTCGGCATGTACTTCCATGTCAACATCATACTCAGTAAACAGATCACAGAGTTCATAAGCAATTTCAATGCTTTTAGCTACTTCCACTAACATACGCTCTTTGATGGTATAGCGTTCTTTAGATTTTTCGTTGTGGATAAACATGAAACCTCCATGACCTTCTCTCAGGAATACGATAACGGTAGCAAATTCCGTATCTACACCTTTTACCTGAGAATCGGTGCCAATGCAAACTTTCAGATGAAATCCCTCTGCTGATTCTCTAATAATGGCCTGGCGTACTTCTTCCTTGATTGGAAGATGGATCGCTTCTCCATTAAATCTTCTCCAGATCATAAAATGTATAATTAAAGGGTGAACATGCGTAATTGGGTTTATACTAACTGCCTGCCTGATGAAGTAAAGCCATGCTGGGTGGGTCAACAGAATGGGATGTTCAATGGGGGATAACAGCTATTTGCACTAATATACGAATATTTCCCGCAAAGGCGCAAAGATTAATATTAAGGCAGCAAGGATTTTTTTAAGATTTTATTAAGGAATTTTCAACGGTTTAACTTACTGGAAACTTTCCTGCAATTCTTAAAAACATTTGCTTCAAATCTTAAAAAAATCCTTGCTGCCTTAATATTAATCTTTGCGCCTTTGCGAGCAATTGATGCTAAAACTGATTAGTACTAAGTAATACCAGAGTACAAGCTTCTACTGGTTGTATGTTATGTTCACGGGCTATTTCTTCGAGCTCGGGATTCTCGGCACCTGGATTAAAAATAATCCTCTTTGGCTGCAACTGCAGAATATAATCATAGTATTCTTTTTGAGCTATTGGGTTCAGATACATTGTTACCGTATCTACCTTTTCCAGCGGAGGATGTGTAGCAATAATAGGAGTATTACCTATCGTTGCTTCACGCTTTCCTATGGCCACCACAGGATGACCTTTGGCTTGTAATCTGTTTACAGCCATATTGCTATACCTTTCAGGATTAGGGGAAGCACCTAACACTACTGTGAGCTTTTTATTTTCGGTATTTTCCATACCTCTAAGTTACTGATTTCAGAACAAGTGGTAAGCATTGCGTGGCAGGTGTGCAATGATATCATTAATGGCTCCGGGAAGCTGTGGATATTGGAATTTGAAGCCAGCCTGAAGCGCTTTTGTTGGTACTACCCATCTGCTTTTTAGGAGTAATTCTGTTTCTGTACCTATGAGTGAAGCACCCAGTCTTAACATCAATGCTGGTGCAGGCAATCCAAATAGATGGCCGGTGGCATTTCTCAATGTTTTCATAAAATCTTTATTTAAAACAGGATTGGGAGAGGTGCAGTTGAAGGTACCTTCAAGATTATTATTTTCATATAGCCATTCCATCATATTTGCTACGTCGGCAATATGCACCCAGGTGTAACGTTGTTGCCCATTTCCCTGGTAACCACCCAGGCCAAATTTGAGCAGGTTTAGATAGGGATACATAACGCCACCAGGTTGCCATCCTAACGTAATTCCCAATCTCATGATAATTTTTCGTGTATCCGGTGCCGTGATATCAAGAAAAGTTTTCTCCCATTTTTTACAGACCTGTACGGAAAAGTCGTTCTCCATCTCGCCTGTAAATTCGTCCATTGGCCTGTCTTCCGCATGCCGGTAAATGGTTGCACTGGCTGCATTGATCCATACTTTAGGCGGTTGTTTTAATGTTGTAAGTGCTTGTCCTAACAGGGTAGTGGTAATTGTTCTGCTATCGAAGATCTGTTGTTTATTGGCTTCGGTATATCGGCAGTTTACGCTTTTACCGGCAAGGTTAACCAGGAGGTCGGCTCCTTCGAGTGCCTGGCTCCAGTTACCCATGGTACAACCATCCCAATGCTGGTATTTGACATTGGTTGTTTCAGTTACGGGCTGCCTGCTTATCACCGTAATTTGATTGTCTTTTTCCCAGAGTTCAACCAGGCTTCTGCCTATAAAGCCGCTGCCACCAGCGATTACAATGTTTTTGTTTTTCATTTTGATAGAGATTTAATTGATGAATAGAATAAATGGGTTAGCCTGATTACAGGGATAAATAGATGAAAGGCCATTAATGCGGGAAGGAGATATATAATTGACAGATATACAAATACAAAAACAGGCGGAATTGCCAAACCTAAAAGAGCAGATCCGATACATAAAGCCAGACTGGCAGCTGCCGATACCTGAAATATTTTTTCAAGTTTGAATACCAGCTTAGGTTTATAGTGTTTGTACTGTAGTAATGAATTAAAGACCTGTAAAAGAATTAATGTTACTATTGTAAGCGCTGCTCTATTGAATATAACTCCAATGGCCAGCAATATTTCAGATAGATCAATAATTACTGGGCTGATTCTGATTGATAATATATTTTTCATGTTTCTGAATTTTCAGTAAAATTTGAAATTTTGAAAGAAAAAAATGCTGAATGAACTTAAGAGATAGAAGTTTTTGTGTTCAGAATTTTCAGAAAATATTGAAATATAGGGGCAAAAAAAATTACTTTATCAGCTTAATCAGGCTGCTATAGAACCAATTTTCTTCTGATTTAATAAAGGCGCTGATAGTTTTATCTGTTTGCGCAGCAAACTTGGTAATGTTGTTAATTGAATCTTTAAAGGCTTTCATTTCCTTGTCTTTAGGATCACCTTCCGCCTGTTGTAATTGATTCAAAACTTTCATTATCGGGTCTAATTCCCGTTTCTTTCTTTCGCGGGCAATATAGGTGGCTACTTTCCAGATATCTTTTTCTGCTACGAAGAATTCTTTTCTTTCGCCAGGAATAAGAATCCGTTCTACAAGGCCCCAATTAATCAGTTCACGCACGTTCATGTTGGTATTTCCTCTGGAAATATTCAACTCTTCCATAATATCGTCTGCGCTCAATGGATCCGGCATGATCAGCAATAACGCGTGGATCTGAGCCATAGTGCGATTAATGCCCCATTGCGCCCCGAGCGACCCCCAGGTCTGAATAAATTGTGCCTTTGCTTCTGCTAGGTTCATTGTAGGTTGTAATTTATAGCTAAAACAATGATTATATCGCCAAATGTATATCTAGTTTTTGAACTTTCAAAATATAATGAAAGAAATTAACAAACACTTTATTTAAGAGATTGACTATAAACGGAAAAGACGCCCCATTCTACCCAATGAGACGCCCTTTAATTTCCGAATTCAAACCAACTTAGTAAGAATAGCCTGGGTTTTGCTTTAGGTTAGGATCTGCTTTTATATCGGCAGTCGGGATAAATAGTAATAACGAATGATCGGACCATGGTTGTTTTTGTGTTAGTGACCCTAATACTGTAGCTGATTTTTCTGTACGTTTCAAATCAAACCACCTGTGACCCCATTCTGCAAAGAACTCTACTCTACGTTCTTTCAAAATTGCAGTCAACAGATCTTCTTTACCAGTAGCTGTTGTGCCATTGAGGCCCGCTCTGCTTCTGATGGTATTCAAATCAGTGATAGCGCCACTCAGATCTCCTGATTGTGCTTTTGCCTCTGCACTGATTAAATATAATTCTGCAAATCGCACTACTGTATAATAAGGCTTAAAAACATCATAAGTCTCCGGATCAAGTCTTGGATGCTTTACTGGCCAGGAATAAGTGATCCCATTGTAAGGCTCAATATTTGGCATTTTTAAACTCCTTATCCAATCTTTTTTCCTCAGGTCATTATTTTCAAATGATCCGGCTAGCGAAGGAGTCAGATAATAGTTAGGAATGAGGCCTATAAGAATGATGGGATCAATTTGGAAAAGCATTTCTAAATCAGCTTCAGACAACATTGATCCATCTGTCTGAGGTGACAGATAGAAGGATTCCTGCAAATACTTATCTCCGTTGGCACTAAGTTTTAATTGCCAGATGGCTTCACTGCTGTTGGCTTTGAAAACCTTGTTTGTAGCTGCTAATGTAAATTTGCCGCTGTTGATCACCACATCAGCCATGGCCAATGCATCTGCCCATCTTTTTTCATAGAGATAAAATCTTGCTAGTAATGCTGCTGCGGTATAGGAACTAGGCCTGATCTTTTCTCCCCTCGATACATCGTAATTGGCTGGTAAATGCTGATAAGCAAATAGGAGATCTTCTTCCACTTGCTTTTTTACAAGATCAATAGCTGTTCTTGGCATAGCCGAGTGTGCTAACACATCTGTAGAAGTAACCATTGGAACATCCCCATATAAATTATAGAGATAGAAGTAACTAAATCCTCTTACCAGCCTGGCCTCTGATCTTAACTGATTTCTTGCACTATCCGAAAGTAAAACGGAGGTGGATGCAGCTTCTCCTTCAAGAATTGAATTGGCGGTATAGATTACTTTATAAGTTGGCCCCCAAAACATTCCATTTATCCATACATTAGATAAGCGAATTTTATTTGTGTATAACTCATAGGCATCTAAATCCTGCGCTCCCATGGTAGGAATCAATTCATCTCCTATTAATCCTCCGCCTATTGTCATCATACCATTGGTCAAACAAGGTTGATCCTCATTGTAAATCATATAACTATATAATCCTGCAATGGCATTGGCTGCATTGTCGTTAGTTTTAAATACGATTTCTGGACCTACTGTATCGATTGGTGGATCTATTTCTACCAATTTCTTACAACCCGTTACAGCTATAATGATTGCTAACAGTAATGTATATACGTTATTTTTATTTTTTATTGAGTACATGACAAGAATCTTTTAGAAAGAAGCGTTAATACTGAAAGTAATTGCACGTGTTGGTGGCACACCACCCTGAAATCCGTTTTCAGGATCTATTCCAATAAAGTTGGTGATTAGAAAAGGATTCCTTGCATTCATACCTACTACAAGTGATGAACATTTCATCTTTTTAATAAATGCATTAGGTGCACTCCAACCCAATTGGAGGGACGTACATCTTATTAAATTCACCATCTGATAACTGGCATCTGACTGAGCAAATTGAGCATCACCCGTTAAAGTAGGTTTGGCAATTGTAGCATCTGTTTGGCCAGGATATGTCCATCTGTGGTTGAATGAATAATAACTCGTATTGTAGAAATTTGTATTTGGAATAGTCAGCATAGTGTTCCACATATACTTTCTGCTGAATGCAAATTGTGTGTTTACAGACCATCTTTTGAAACTGAAAGATGTTCCAAAACCCCCGTTAAATCTAGCATTCATATCTAATGTAATAATTCTGTCGTCATCTGCCGTACCTGCTAATACTTCACTATTCACATAGATCTTACCATCTTTATTGGCATCTTCGTACATCCTCAAACCTGTTTGTGGATCTATGCCCAATGATTTAAGTACATAGTTATTGTTTAATGGATCGCCGACCTTATATACATTTTTGTATGGAGAATTTTCCAGGCCCGGATAAGAAATAAGCTTATTGTCCTGCAGATTGAGATTTAAATTAAATGACCATCTTACATCCTTAGTTTGAACAAGTTGGGCATTGACAGCAAAATCGAATCCTGAGTTTTTAACATTAGCTGGTAGATTCGCTGTAATAGTGGTAAAACCTGTGAAAGAAGCAAGTGGATAACCAACCAGTTGGTTATTACAACGGTTGTCATAAACATCAGCAGAAAAACTGAATCTGTTAAATAATTCCCATTCAATTCCAATTTCAGACTTCTTATTTAGCTGCCAGTGAAATGATGGATTAGCTGCCAACTTTACTACATTGGGCTTTAAACCATCATAATCACTATGATAATCGCCTGAGAAGTTACCCCATTGAGCCAGGTATTGATAATCTCCAACTCCATCACTTCCCGTTGTTCCATAGCTGGCGCGTAGCTTTAAATAATTAATGGCTTTAGGAAGAAATTTCTGTGCAAAAGATTCTTCAGTAATAATCCACCCCAGGCCCACTGCACCAAAATTCCCAAAACGATTATTGGGTCCGAATTTGCTGCTACCATCTCTTCTGCCGCTTAGGCTTACAATGTATTTGCCTGCATAATTATAGCCAATACTTGTAAATGCGCCTGAATATTTATACTGGGCGTTACGATTAAAGGTACTTGAAGTACCGGCATTACTTAATGAATTGATATAGTCGTCAGAGCTATAGCCAGAGGATGTTATGTACAGATTTTTAGAGGAAGTACTTTGATAAGTTCCCCCAACGAGAACATTTAAATTGCCCTGACCGATTGTTGTGCTATAACTAATCTGAGGCTCTAAGTTTAAATTGATTAACACGGAATTCCCAACATTATGTAATCCTTTCGATTCTCCTGCTGCTATATTATATGAGGATCGTGGGGATATACTTTCTGTATTGGTATTTGAATATGAATACCCCATTATCGCTGAAAACTCAAGACCTTTCATTAAAGTATAACCGATATTCAGATTAGAATTTAACCGGTTGCTTTTGGAGGAAGTAGTTTGTTTTAAATAATTAAATGAGGAAGTATTAATACTTGCTTGCTTTAAAACGTTCCAATTGATATTTCCCACACTGTCAAAAGGGTCAGGAAGATTTGGCGCGTAATTCCAAAGAGAGGGTACTTTGATAGAATTAGAAGAGGTAGTAGTAAAGTTCGATTGCAGAGAGGT
Organism: Chitinophaga silvatica; assembly: GCF_003419895.1. Lineage (GTDB taxonomy): Bacteria > Bacteroidota > Bacteroidia > Chitinophagales > Chitinophagaceae > Chitinophaga > Chitinophaga silvatica. Next base: position 12,969 of record NZ_QPMM01000002.1, read on the forward strand.
TCTCAGTCTGTTATTCAAGCTGGTATTAGATAAACTAACCAACACATTTCCCGACTGATCTGAACCGCTTACAGTAGATAAGGATACTTCTTTGCTGTATCCACCACTAATCCTGTATGAATTGTTACCTGATCCTCCGCTAAGCGCTAAATTGGCGGTAGTATATTTGCCGGTTCCACCGTAGAAATACCTTTGCCAGTCGGTATACCTTGTACTATCCCAAATCATTAATTCTGGTGCATAACCCGGAGAACCCAATACCTTGGATGGTGTTACTCCTGAGTTTTGATACATCTCTCTTCTCATCTGAAGATAATCCTGGAGGTTTAGTGCGTCTGTATATCTGGCAACTTTGGTAAAACCCTCTGAAAATCCAACATCTAATTTGGATACACCTGCTCTTGCTTTTTTTGTATTTATAAGGATTACTCCATTGGCACCACGGCTACCATAAATAGAAGTTGCTTCTGCATCCTTCAATACTGAAATAGATTCAATATCATTTACATTCAAACCAAAAAGTGGGTTTAAACCAATATTACTACCCGATTGATCTAATCCAAATTGTACAAAAGCTTTTTTTAAAAGAGTACCTTCATAGCCACCTGTATTAAAGTTCAGAATAGTTTGAGGAACTCCGTCAATAATGATCATCGGATCACTGGAAATCTGCGCATTCAACGCATTACGACCTCTTACCTCCATTCTGAAAGGGGCACTGGGGGAGTTGTTGGCTCTTGCAATTACTAACCCGGGAACCCTTCCTTCCAATGCTTCCAATGGATTCTGAACAGGCAGGTTTTGAATATCTTTACCCGATACGGTAACGATATTTCCGGTGCTGTAACGTTTGGTAGTAGTTCCATATGCTTTAACTACTACATTATCCAATGTATTCTCTGCCCGCATCATCACTACGTAGACAATCGGATTTACAACCGGCTCTATCTTGGGCTTATAACCTACATAGGTAATCTGTATATTTTCTCCTCTTTCTACTCCTCTCAGCACAAAGTTTCCTTTCACATCACTAAGTGCGTTCTTTTTGGTTCTTGAAGTTGTTATGGAAGCATTTTGTAAAAAACCTCCATCTGTACTGGAAACAGTACCGGTAACAGTAAGAGTATCCACAGCAATTTCGGCTGTTACATCTTTAGTGCGATTACCTGCTGCCTGTACGGCTACTACCTTATCCACAACTTTGTACTGATAAGGAGATCCATCAAAGATTTTTTCCAGAGCGGTTTGCACACCGGTGTTTTTAAGTTCTACACTTACCAGTTGCTGTGAAATACGGTCTTTAGGGTACACAAAATAATACCCTGTCTGTTTTTCAATTTCCTTGCACACTTTGTCGAGTGGCATCTTGTTTACAGTTAGGTTCACTGTCTGAGCGCTTATGGCTCCAGTGGAAAATAATGCCAGGAACATCAATATGCCTGGCCGGAATCGAAGGTGCATAGAGTTGTTTGTTTGAGTGCGTCGGCGCTTCAAAAGAAATACTAGTTGCATGTCTCGAAAACGATTTAGATCTGTTGGCTGTTGATAACGCTACCAATCGTTGGTTTTGAATGGCGACTGTCAATGAATCGATATATCACAGGATAGAACGTGAAGCACTCAAATTTGAACTAGTGCGATTTAGATTTTTTTTGGCAGGGGAGTTCCTTTTTTGTGAGAACACGGGTAAGGAGAGGCAATGGATGTATAAAAAACAAACGAGGCTGACCAAAAACATAAAGTTTTCAATCAGCCCCGTCTTATATAAAGTAAGTTATAAACTAACTATACCAGCATGGTTACCGGATTTTCCAGGTAGCCTTTCAGTGTAGCAAGGAAACGAGCACCTACAGCACCGTCGATAGCTCTGTGGTCGCAGCTCATTGTCAACTTCATGATGTTAACAACTTTAATCTGTCCTTTTTCTACAACTGCAGTTTCTTTAATACCACCTACAGCAAGGATTGCTGAATCCGGAGGATTAATGATAGCAGTGAATTCGTCGATACCCAGCATTCCCAGGTTGGAAACGGTGAAAGTATTACCGCTGAATTCCTGTGGTTGCAGCTTCTTATTTTTAGCTTTATCGTACAACACTTTCGCATCGGCAGCGATTTGGCTCAATGTTTTCTGATCTGCGAAACGGATAACCGGAACGATCAGACCATCTTCAATTGCCACTGCAGAACCGATATGTACGTGATGATTTTCACGGATAAAATCACCCATCCAGCTACTATTTACTTCAGGATGCTGACGCAGTGCTAAAGCGCATGCTTTAATCACCATGTCATTGAAGGAAATCTTAACAGGAGAAATTTCGTTGATAGATTTACGAGCTTCCATTGCTTTATCCATATTCACATCTATTTTCAGATAGAAGTGTGGAGCAGTAAACTTGCTTTCGCTGAGACGCTTAGCAATTACTTTACGCATTTGAGAAAGCGCGTGATCGGTATGGCCTTCCTGACCAGCTGGTGTGAACGCAGCGGCAGCAGGAGCTGAAGTGGAAGTAGTGGTAGCTTTAGCAGCAGGAACAAAGTTATCCACATCTGCTTTGATAATACGACCACCATCACCTGTACCGGAAACCTGGTTGATATCAATTCCTTTTTCTGCAGCCAGTTTCTTAGCTAATGGAGAAGCTTTCACTCTTCCGTCAGTGCTGGTTGCTGCAGCAGCAGGAGCTGAGGCAGGAGCGGTAGTGGTAGCAGCAGGTGCTGAAGTTGCAGCGGCGGCAGGAGCAGCAGGAGCGGCGCCTTCACCGGCAAGAATAGCATCTACGTTTGTACCAGGTTTACCAACTATTGCAATGATGCCATTTACTTTAGCAGCATCGCCTTCTTTTACACCTACATATAATAATGTACCATCGGCATATCCGATTACTTCCATGGTAGCCTTATCGGTTTCCACTTCAGCCAATACATCATCACTCTTAACGGTGTCGCCTACTTTTTTATTCCAGGCTACTATTTTTCCTTCTGTCATAGTGTCGCTCAGGAGCGGCATTCTGATAACAGTTGCATTTTTTAGTGCTTCTTTTAAGGCAGCATCATCAGCCGGTGCAGCTGCTGGAGCAGGAGCGGCTTTTGGTGCCGGCGCAGCGGCTGCCTGTGCAGGAGCGGCAGGTGCGTCATTTTTACCTTCCAGTAAAGACTTATAATCTTCTCCTGGTTTTCCAACAATGGCAATGATATCGTTAACCTTAGCTGCTTTTCCTTTCTCTACTCCTAAATATAATAAGGTACCTTCTACATACCCCATTACTTCCATAGTAGCTTTATCTGTTTCTACTTCAGCTATAACATCGTCTGCCTTTACTGTATCGCCCACCTTTTTATGCCATTCCGCAATCACCCCTTCTGTCATCGTGTCGCTCAAAAGGGGCATTCTGATAACTTCTGCCATAATGCTTATTCAAAATTTTGCTCAAACCTACAAGTTTTTGCGCAAAAACGCAAAGAAGGAATTGTAAACGTTTAAAAATGTATGTTGTCTGTTAATTATTTATTAGATCACTCCCTTAGAAATCAAGCTCCATATTCAACCGGTCTTTTAGCTCCTTTACCAGTGGATATTTGTCGGCAATCTGCTGAAACTGCTCCCGGCTCGAAAGAGGGGCGGGCCCAATATCCTGAGTTTGCTGACTTTCGTCCAGTGATAAAGTCAAAACAATACTCTGATTGCTGAAGCGCTTTTTAAAATAATCGGCTATTGCCAGCTTTTCTTCTTCAATAAAGTTCAGTTGCACGATGTTACGGCTCACGATTCCTACCTCATCTTTCCCTTCCAGTATTTTTAACTGTGCTAACTGAAGGTTACTTACTACCGTCATTTTGTTGGCCTGGCGGTACTGATCTATGAATTCTTCCCAATATACGTGTAAAGCACCCATTGTCAGGGGAAGTGCCTGTACCTGAGTGTTTACCTGTTGTTTTGCTGCCATTGCCTCTTTCATAGCTGCCAGACCAGTTAATTTGGTAGTGGTGGCTGATGTAGTGGTAGCGGCGGCTGGCTTGGGAGCTGTTGTCACTGGCTGGCCAACAGGGGTGGCCACCGGTGGAGCTGGTGTTGTCGGAGTAACAGACGTTTGTGCAGGTAATGGCGTCGGAGGTACCGGATTGGATACAGGCACCTGCGGAACAGGCTGACCTATAGATTCTACAGTAGCAGGTTTTACTATCGTTTTAGCCGTAACTGGTTGAACACCAGGGGCTCTTAGCTTTTGTGGCGCACTGCCATCAGGAACTAATTTTTTTTTTGCTACTTCTCCATTACTATCGTCACTCACCAAAACAACCGCCTGTTGAAGATAACAGAGCTTAATCAACGCCATTTCCACATGCAACCTTTTGTTGCGGGCCATGCGATAGTTAATCTCCGTTTCATTCAGCAAATGAAGCGCTGTTATTAAATAAGCAGGACTTACCTGCCCGGATAATTGTTTATATCGATCTTTCAGATTACCAGATACTTCTACCAGGTGTAAGGCCTTCTCTTCTTTGCATAATAACAGGTTACGCAGAAACTCGGCCCACCCGTTAAGGAAGTTATCTCCCTCAAATCCTTTTCTCAAAACTTCATCAAAAATCAGGAGGGCAGTAGCTACATCCTGGTTTAATACCGATTCCATTACCCTGAAGAAATAATCATAATCCAGGATATTCAGGTGTTCGAGGGTATTCTGATAGGTAAGATGACCACTGGTGAAACTTACAATCTTATCAAGTGTACTGAGGGAGTCACGCATGCAACCATCAGTCTTTTGTGCAACAAGATGCAGGGCATCAGCTTCAGCCTGGATATTTTCCTTGGTACAGATTTCCTGCAGATGATCTACAGTGTCCTGAATGGTAATCCGTTTAAAATCAAAAATCTGGCAACGACTTAAAATCGTAGGCAGAATTTTATGCTTTTCTGTAGTAGCGAGGATAAAGATTGCGTATGATGGCGGTTCTTCCAGGGTTTTCAGAAAAGCATTGAAAGCCGAGGAGCTAAGCATATGCACCTCGTCTATTATATATATCTTATATTTTCCGGCTTGAGGAGCAAAACGAACCTGCTCCACCAGGGTACGGATATCGTCTACCGAATTGTTGGAAGCCGCATCCAGTTCATGGATGTTGAATGAACTACCTTCATTGAAGGAGGTGCAGGAATGACAGGCATTACATGCCTCCCCGTCTGGCTGGAGGTTTTCACAGTTAATAGTTTTAGCTAAAATACGTGCACAGGTAGTTTTCCCCACACCTCTGGGCCCACAAAACAGGAAGGCATGAGCCAACTGGTGATTGCGGATGGCATTTTTCAGAGTGGTAGTAATATGTGCTTGTCCGACAACGGTTGAAAAATTTTGTGGACGGTATTTTCGGGCTGAAACGATAAAATTCTCCATATAACGGCTTACGCATTCGCGAGCGTCGAAAATACGCACAAATTCACTAAGAGAAAAATAACGAGTAAGAATAAGGGTTTCAGAAGCTAATTGCCTGGTTCAAGTGTCAGAATAAAATCAAGATATGTTTTTTTCAATAATATTATTCCGCTGTTAAAATGTTCCATTAATGTAGAACTGATTTCATGTAGCGACTGAATAGCTACATAATCAGGAACCATATCGTCTACAAAGCGGCAATCCTGTTCCCGGAATTTCCTGATTTTATCATCTACTTCTTCTGGAAATGAATGGTAAATCGGGGAGTTAACCAGTTGGGCCAATAACATTTTAAAATTCCAGCATTCTGTAGATAATACATCAAACAGGTCTGGAAGAATAGCAGAATGCTGATCGCTACTGTTGAAAATCAGGCTTACACAGTGGATAATCTTTATTACCTGATTATTTAATCGTTGCCCGCTCTGCTGGTATTTTAATATTTCTGTATACTGTTCTACCAATAAATCTGCAATTTCCTGACTTTCCTGTTGGGCAATGGTATAATGATATCTGAAGGCAAATTCATCATGGTGTTTCAACCAATCCTGCTCCTGATTCACGTGCTCCCACAACATTCTGGATAATTGCTGGGCTCTGGGAGCGCTGTATTTTTGGCCATTGAACTCAAAATGCTTTGTTTTCAACTCCCCATTACTAATGGCTTGCAGCATTTCGGCATCCTGACGATCCCTGTAGAAGCTGCGCATCCGGAGCACCACTGCCGGATGGTAAATTGTAGCCATATTATTACTGGTCAGATCCTCCCGGCTTAAAGGGGTGGAGTACGATTCATTGAATTCGCTGAAAGCCCTGTTATCGTAATAATCATTAAATACACACGGATACTCATAAAGCTGATGACGTTCTGCCAGTTCATCAATATATTCATCAGCACTGATCATCTCCAGACTATCGAAAGATGGAGTGGTGAGCTCATATATATGGTTGGTCATGGCCTGCTGCAGTTGTTCGGGATCTGTAAACAACACCCATGCGCTTAATGATAAAGGTTCGCAGGTAATGTTGGCATCTTTGAAATGAGTTTCCCGGGATTCGCGGGTAAGATGAGAGGTCCATTGTTCCCGCAGCTGAACCTTACTTTTAAGAAAGGATTGAAAATAATTATCTGAAATGATTGGTAAACCGGCATCATCTAACGACAGATGATGTTGCATTGCATAATAATGAATCAATGATTGCTGAACGAGAAAAATATTATCAAATCGCAATGATTTTTCTGCCAGGTCAGGAAGTTTATGAAAACAATGATCAAGACAATATGCTCCCATTTCCTGGCGACGTAAGCCGGAAATAGCAGTTTCTGTACTGCTAAGATTTACGGCAATTGTATCGGCATACCATTCCATTTCCTTGCTTAACTCAAGGTATTGCTGATTAGTTATGGAATAGAATTTTTTTAGAATAGATTGAATAACATGCAGAATTTTACTTGTTATATGGGCATAAAAACTGAATAAATGATTTTTATGCTGCCAGTTAGCTTCTATTTCGTTCCACTGTTCATTTTCATATAACAGGTTATACAATCGCTTATTGAAGGTGTAAACATAGCAGCCCAGTTTCATGCTTCTTTTTGAAAAATGGGCAAATTCATGTGCCAACAGCATTTTAAGCTCACTCAGATTCACGCTGTTGATAAGACCAATTCCAATTTCAAGATTTTTGCGGGGCGCCCAAAACAGGCTGAGTAAACTGGGATCATCAAACATCGAGGTATTTGAATCAGGAACCAGGAAAATTTTTTTAGGAAAACGAATACGGGTATCTTTTACCAATTGTTGAATAAAATCGAACAGGTAAGGGTGATTGGCTGCCAGTATCTCTCTTCTGTAAGGGTTGCTGCTGCTACGTTTACTAAACAGGAACTTCATTAAAAAAAACAATACCATTCCCCCCAGCACAATAAAGCTAATGCTTATTGCACCAGTGAGCCAACCAGGATAGGTACGAAATAATAAAGCACCACCTGATATGCAAGCAACAGCCAGGGCCACGGCTGTAAGTAACAAAACCACGTAAAGGATAAAAAACAACACCACACAGCTGATCGCCTTTACTATTTGTTGTTTAAACAATAACGTGGGTTCGATGAGTGCCAAGCCTGCGTTTCTCTGGCACTCGGGATAGAAGTTGGTCATAGCAAACATCCGGTTAGAAAAGATCGTAACAGCAAAAAGGAATTAAATGTATGTAATATTCACTATTTCTTCTGCTCCAAATAGCACTCGTATAAACATATGATTGGGGTAAGTGGGCCATCGGTAAGGGTTTGAAACTTTTTTAAATTGATATTTTTTTTAAAGTTATATATAAATGCACTTATGTTTGGTCAGATTCTTCAAAAAAAAGATGCATAGTCAATTTTACAACCATGCATCTTCCATATTAAAAATATATTAAATAAAATTATAATCCAATTATTGGGTGTCTTTCATATGGTGCATTTCTATCAAACAAATACCTGTAAGTTGTCAGTTTTCGCGATGGTACAGCTCCCAGGTTCTCACAAACATTCATCATCTTGGGATTAAAATCTCCCACCCATTGCATCTCATAATCTATATATTTAGTGTGATGCTGAATAATATTTGCGCCTTCAACAATAATGTAAGAATCTACCCCTTTGCCCTGAAAATCAGGTACTACACCAAAAATAATCCCTACGATTTTTTTACAATATCCAGTGTTTTTCAACCATAAAAATTTGAGTTTTTGCAATAACCCAAATTTCCCATCCATCAACTTAATATACTGATTCAGGTCAGGTAAGTTTAGCCAGATAGCGATTGGTTCATCTTTATAAAAAGCAAACCAGGCAACTTTTTCATCCAGCAGAGGCTTCATTTGTTTGAAGAGTGCCAAAGCCTGTGCTTTGGGCATATCCTTTCCTCCGGCGTGTTTTGCCCAGGCCTTATTATATACGGTACAAAAAGCATCAGCATACTTATTGAGATCCTTTTTGCTTATATGTTCGGCCCTGTAATTAGGATCTGCAGCAATAGCTTTATGACGATCATAAAATTTAGGTTGCAATTCTTCCGAAACAGCCATGCTATAGCAGATCTGGTTGAAAAACAACTTAAACCCATAATTTTCAAACAATTGAATATAATAGGGAGGGTTAAAGTTCATACAATACATAGGTTCCTTGAAACCCTCTGTCAGTAAACCCCACCAGTTATTTCTTTCACCAAAATTAATGGGGCCATCCATGCCAATTATTCCTCTTTCCTCCAACCATTTTTTAGCTGTATCGAAAAGATAATTAGCAGTATCCTGATCATTAATACAATCAAAAAATCCCACACCGCCAATTAATCCAGGGTCACCCTTGGATTTGTATTTCTTATTTACGAATGCTGCAATCCTTCCGATCAGACTACCTTTTTCGTCCTGAAGTACCCACCGAATACACTCTCCATGTCTGAATGCCTTGTTCTGTTTCGGGTCAAATACCTGGTTGATATCCTTATCCAGCGGCCTGATATACCCTGGTACATCTTTATTCAATGCAATATGTACGTCGAGAAACTGCCTGGCTGTTTGTTCATTGTTTACAATTGTTAGTTGCATTGTGACTAGACTATTTGTACAAAAATAAATAAAAACTGTATTGGCACTATTTTTTCTCTTCTGCTAAGCATGAAGAGAAATGTCGTATATCCTGTTGTCCTTCTTTTACTTGTTATAATATTTAGTTTGGGCTATTGCCAGCAGCAACGCCATTCACGTAAGATATTGACAGAAAATCAGCGACTTTGGAACGAAAATCGTGATTTGCGTAAAAGTTTGCAACAAGCAGGGGCTATTGACGATCAAATAGCCAGTCATCAGGCGGTTCAACAGCGCACCGCTGGTCAGTTTATTGAACGTCGCGCTTATTATCGCCGCAATTGGAAGCAGTTTATTGCCGTTTCGGCCGATGATTATAAAACAGGGTTCCTGGGGGGCATCAAAAATCTTCACATCCTGGTACGTAATCAAACCGAATATGCTATCGATAATGTGGTTGTAACCGTTGAATATTTACGCAATAATAACGAAGTATTTAAAACTGAACAATATACAATCAGTAATATTCCAGAAAAATCTGTTCGAAGTATCGCCGCTTCCAATAGCCGTAAAGGCAGCAAAGTGAACGTGAAATTGGAAAGCATCACCAGTCAGGCTATGAATTTCTGCTATGCGGTATCCAAACCCGTTTTGGCAGGAAACCCCGACCCCTACGAATGCGTTCCGTCATCCCACCAATAATTGGTAACTTAGCTAATGATCCATCTTACACCAACTCTTACAGCCGATAAATATACCAAACACCTCTATATAAATTCTTTCCCCAAACATGAAAGAAGATTATGGACCAAACAATTGGAACTACTAAAACAAAATCAATTAAAGCTCTTAAAAATTCTGAATGAAGAACAGGAAGTCGGATTTATATTTTATTGGCAGCTCAACAAATTTGCCTTTATAGAACATTTTGCAATAGACCCCAATGCCAGGGGAGGGGGGATTGGATCACAAGTAATGAATAAAGTAGCAGAGATATTAAAAACTATTATTCTTGAAGTGGAGCCACCTTTAACTGAAATGGCTAAGCGTAGAATTAATTTCTATGAAAGGTTAGGATATCAAACATTTAATGATACGTATCTCCAACCTCCGTATAATCCGCATAACCCTCCTCTTGAACTACGGTTAATGTATCTGAACCTACCTTCGGAACTGACTTATGAGGAGGTTAAAAATGAACTTTACAGTACTGTTTATAAATAGGAAAGCCGGCAATTAGCCGGCTTTCCTATTCTATTTATCCTTCACGCTGTGGGCGTTGATGTTGTTGTTCGGGAGGGCGTTGTTGTTGCTGCGGTCTTTGCTCCTGTTGTCTTTGTTGCTGCTGTTGCTGTCTTTGTTGTTGTTGCTGTTGCTGCTGAACCCTTTGCTGTTGCTGTTGTTGCGCCCTTTGTTGCTGCTGTTGTTGTTGTTGGACCCTCTGTTGTTGCTGTTGTTGCTGTTGTTGTTGAGCTCTCTGCTGCTGTTGCTGTTGTTGCTGAATTCTTTGTTGTTGTTGTTGTTGTTGCTGAGCTCTCTGCTGTTGTTGTTGTTGCTGCTGAACTCTCTGCTGTTGTTGCTGTTGCTGTTGTTGAATCCTTTGCTGTTGTTGTTGCTGTTGTCTTTGTTCTGCCTGAACTCTTTGCTGTTGTTGCTGCTGTTGTTGTTGCTGTTGAGCTCTTTGTTGTTCTTGTTGTCTCTGTTGTTGTTGCTGTTGCTGTTGTTCAGGTGTTACTCTTGTTGGTCTGTTATTATTATTTACAGGATTATTATTGTTACCTGGATTAACTCTGCCAGGGTTATTATTATTACCAGGATTATTATTTCCAGGGGTTACTCTACCCGGGTTATTATTGTTACCTGGATTTACTCTACCCGGAATATTACCTGGATTGTTGTTGCCAGGGTTTACTCTACCGCCATTGTTATTATTATTGTTCTCAACTCTATTTGGTCTGGAAGGATTATTTCCTGGTTGAACAGGTCTGTTACGATCCGCTTCCTGACCTCTTTGAATGGCACTTCTGTCTGGACGGTAAATGCTTAATTGATTATTGTTAACCCTGCTAGGAGTTGGACGACTTGAATTCTCAACTCTTATTGGCCTGATCTGTTGACCTGAATATCTTTGTACATCACGGGCAGTTGGACCAGTATAAATTCTATTACCCTGATAGTTATTATAATTATTGATAACAGTTGTATTATTAATAATAGTGGTATTTCTACTCCTGTTTACATAGTAATTACTAATTCTCGGACTATTAATGTATTGTCTTGGTACGAATGTCCAATATGCAGCCGGGGAATTATAGGAATAATCGTATTGAGGACCCAGAGGTGCCCAACCGTAATAATCGCCTCCGGTTCTCCAGCTTACCCATGCCGGACCCCAGTCATTACCTGGTATCCATAACCATCCAAGCAAATTATCATATAACCAACGTCCATAGTGAAATGGCGCCCATCCCCATGAATAGTTCGATACCCATGTCCACCCATAATCTGTATATACCCAGTTACCATCAGAGTAATATGGTCTGAAATCTGATCCTACATTTGGTCTCCATACTCTGTCATAACCCGGATAACTTTGCCAGGTACCATAAGGACTCAGCGCATCATAGAAAGAAACAGATACACCCACCTGAACCTGTGGCCCGGAAGGATACGTTCCATACTGATCATCATAGGCTGGTACATATGCTGCTGTTGCGCAGCCACTGAAAAATCCTGCTATGATGAAAAGTGTTACTCCTGTATATTTTATATATGTTTTCATGACTCTTTAATTTATAATAAACGGGATATAGGAGAATAATAATGATGGCTAATTGATTAGCTGGTTCTATGAATGTATAACTGGTGGCATACTTTAAATGTTAAAGGATTATGTTAAAAATTTTATAACGTGTAAAGATCTTTCCTCGTTTATAAGCTATATGACAAAAATGATTCCAAAATCGCTATTCCCTTTACCATACTGATTCTTGCCGTTTTTATCCAGTTCCCGATATACCTTGGATTTTATGATTGAAGTAAGGCCGACAAATTATCTCTTATAATTATTAAATTGTGCTGGTAGCTCAAGTAATTATTCTATGTCTTTTGCCGACGTTTTTAATACCCTCTTAATATTAGGAACCTTACAAGGATTGATCCTGTCAGTACTATTATTCTTCACAAAAAAGAATCGTAGGGCTAACAGATTCCTTGCCGTAGTAATGCTGCTATTTGCATTGGCTTCACTTAATTTATTTATTTACTATTCTCCCGCTGTTAAGAACGTACCAATATTATTTTTTGCCTTAAATTTTATCCCGCTAATCCTTGTAATGCCAATTGGGCCGCTGATCTACTTTTATGTCAGAAGTAATTTTGAACCTGATTTCAAACTAAATAAAAATCAACGCTGGCATTTTGCTCCTGCGATCATCGACATTGTTCCGCAGTTGACTGCTGCAATTTTTGTCATTGGTGTATTAACTAATACTATAAGGAATAATCCCGGACCCTGGACTATATTTATTGATACCTATAACATTTATGCAGATATTCCCAGGTGGCTCTCGGTTAGCCTTTATATCTGGACATCTATTAAATACCTGCGTTCAGTAACCGGAGTTACAAATAACAGATTGAAGTGGTTCCGGCAGTTTCTTCAGATTTTTATGGTTTTTCAGGCGATTTGGGGAATATACCTGATACCGTATGTTATTCCTGCTTTTACAGATTTTATGTTAAATACCTTCGATTGGTATCCTGTATATATACCAATGGTTGTCCTTATTTATACGCTAGGTCTGAAAGGCTATTTACTGCCGGCTCAGGAACCTTTAATTGTTAGAAAATCAATTCCACCTCCTGAATCTACTGTCAATGAAGTGGTACCGCTCCTAATTCAGGCAATGGAACAAGATAAGAAATATCTCGATCCGGCTCTAGACCTCACCCAATTATCCAAACATATCGGTATTCCCGCAAAAACTATTTCTGCTGTCCTTAATCAACATTTACATCAAAGCTTTAATGAATTTATCAATAGCTACAGAATAAGCTCCTTTCAACAAAGAGTACTGAGTGGAGAATTTAAAAATATGACGATCATGGGAATTGCATTCGAATCGGGTTTTAATTCCCAGGCAACCTTCCAGCGATCCTTCAAACAACAAACTGGTATATCCCCCAGTGAATTCATTCAACAGAATACACAAAAGGTTGAAAACTAATACTCAAATCCGGATTTGAATAGGTCTGATAAACGTTTTCGGCGTCCTTTGGTTTAAAAAAAACTATGCTGAAAAGGACCATCAGACTATTTGTGATTTGTTTATTCTTATCATGTAAGATTCTCTCTGCCCAGGAGAATTATGAAACTATCATTGGAAAAGTTAAAGAAGCAGCATCTTCATCTCCCATCCCTTATGCTACTATTCAGTTAAAAGATCACAGCCTTGGTACCGCGTGTAATGGAACCGGAGAATTTATCTTAAAAATTCCACAAGCATTGCTGACAGATTCACTTATAATTTCATCTGTCGGTTATAAAACACAAACAATTTCAATCCCTCATACCAGTGTCATAATTGAACTTCAGGCAGCCCCAATCTTACTGGAGGGTATAACAGTTAAAACTATTGATGCACTCGATATTATTAAGGAGGTAATTGTGAGAATTCCTGATAATTATGATACCGCTGCTAATAAGGCTACCGCTTTTTACAGGGAGTTCATCAAACTACAATCAGATACTATCAACTATAATGAATCAGTTCTGGATATCTATAAATCTCCCTACTATCAGTCTGTCAAGGCAAACCAGATTAAACTAATCAAGGGGCGAAGACTGGAGTTCGACCAGCATGGCGATCCACGCTTCTATGGATGGATAAGTAATATTATGAATACTGCCTACAGTTCTCTCATGGAAGATATTCAGCGTACCCCAAACTATCCTTATTCCTTCCTGAATAAAGACTACTTCCAGGATTATAAATATAGTTATGAAGGGATGATAGAAGAAGGTAATATCAATCTGTTTGTAATTTCATTTGGGCCTAAAACCCCTAAAAGTAAGGCAACCGTTAGTGGTAAACTGTATCTCGATGCTACTTCTTATGCCATTGTAAAATGTGAGTGGAAAGCAACCCCTTTCGGAATTTGGTATGTCAACAAGCATGGGAGAGGTGGAATGGGATACAAGGTTACAACCTTTTTAATAAAGGCCTCTATGGATTTTGTGGGTATACAAACGGTGATAGATTATAAACAATATCGTGGCAAATGGTATTTAGGAGGGATTCAAAGACATTGGAATATAGATATAAATAGCCCCAAACGTGGATTTAAAAATGCTCCGTGGGTGGGCTTGTTTACCATGCAGATCACTGATATTAATACCGATTCGGTAAAGCCATTCAGAGATAGCGTTATTAATCATTTCTCATCTGTTAATTCGCAAATCAGGAATATCTATGATACTTCATTCTGGGAGCATCATAATTTTCAACTGCCTGAAAATACTGTAAAAAGTAGGGATTCGCTTGTTCATTTAGGGAACAGGCAACAGGGATTCAACCGGGGGGATACGCTGAGAGGTATGCTTACGGATCTTCGTACGTGCTATGATGTTAGTTATTATAATTTGGATGTTGATATTGATCCTGATAAGAGATATCTGAAAGGAAGTAATACTATGACATTTAAAGTGCTGCAACCCTTTACGCGAATGCAAGTGGATCTGTATAGCAATATGAAGATTAACCAGATCAGGTTTCATGGGGTACCGGTGAAGTATACACGCGAATATGACGCTGTATTCATAGAATTACCTGCAACGTTGAAGCCCGGAAATACAGAGGCCGTAGAAATTGATTACGAAGGTAGCCCACAGCTGGCCAGGTTTGATTTACCAATGTGGGGCGGTATGCTTTGGGATACTACTTCAACAGGTAAACTGTGGGCTCAAATGGTTTGCCAGGGCTCTGGCGCCAGTGTCTGGTGGCCGAATAAAGATCATCAGTCAGACGAACCTGATAGCATGCGAATATGCATTACCATTCCAAATACCTATACTGAGATATCTAATGGCAGGCTTGTGAGTAAAACTCCCGTGGGCAACCAAATGAGATATGAGTGGAAGGTTTCTTATCCAATAAATAATTACAACGTTAGCTTCATTATTGGCTCCTATGCCAATTTTCGCGATATCTATATCCGAAATGGCGTTGATACGTTAATGTTAGATTATTACGTACTGCCTGAGCATCTTGAGAAAGCAAAAACACTATTTACGGAAGTAAAACAGATGCTAAAGATCTATGAGAAGTATTTTGGTCCTTATCCCTTTCCCAAAGATGGTTTTAGGTTGATAGAAAGTCCTTATCCCATGGAGCATCAAAGTGGTGTTTGTATCGGAAAGGTGTTGGCAGATACTTCTTTGGAAATGCTACCCCCGATTGTATGGCATGAATCCGCGCATGAGTGGTGGGGGAACGCCATTACATCAAAAGATATAGCCGATATGTGGATTCATGAAGCGTTTGCAACGTATGCCGAATCACTGATGATGGAAGAGATGGTTGGAACAGAAAGCGCTGCGGAATATCTGAATGCCCAGCGTACGAGTATTATTAACAAAGAGCCGGTGACGGGCGTATACAACGTCAATCATATTCATTATGATATTGGAGATATGTATTCCAAAGGCAGTCTGATGCTGCACACAATCAGGAATAGCCTGAATAATGATAGTAGCTGGTTTGCGTTACTTAAAAATATACAGACATATTTCCGCTATCAGACTATCAGTGCTGATACACTGATAAGTTTTATTTGCAAAGAGCTGAAAGCAGACTACAGACCTGTGTTTGAGCAGTATTTACATCAGACAGCCATACCTGTTTTTTCTTATCATTTAAAACAATTAGGGAATGATTTACAGGTTAGTTATCAATGGAAGGATGTAGTAGCCGGATTTGCAATGCCTGTGTGGGCAAGTATTTCGGAAGATGAGAAACAGATGCTTTACCCTACTGCTGAATTAAAAACTATTGTTATAAAGAATATTCGGGCGAGTGATTTTAAGGTTGATGAAGCCAATTTTTTGATCAATGTAAAGCAGTTGTAGTTGGCTGGCCTGTGGAAGGCCAGCCCTAAGAATTATTTAAGCGTATATTCTCCAACTTTAGTTCCGTCATCTCTTAGCATCTCGAGTTTTAACTGAGACTGATCTGCTTTTATTTTGATGAGGGTTCTTTTGCCGTCCTGTGGCCCGCCACCAATGATTAGTGGGTATTCATGTTCTCCTTTGGAAGGAGCATAAACGCCATATTTATGAGTGTGCCCGCAGATGAGCATATCTATTTTATACTTATTAAATAGTGGTCCGAATAATTGCCGGCAATGCATAACTCCGTGCCAGTCGCCCGATTGGTAGTGAGGAATATGCATCATTACGATTTTATATTTTGCTTTTCTGAAGGCTTTGCTTTGCAATTGTTGTTCGAGCCAGTGCGCCTGTTGTTCTCTGTAGTTATCGAAATCCACTATTCCGGCGTAAACGGGGGTATTATCTTCTTTGTCTTCTCCGGTATCCAGGACGATGGCGGCAACTGGTCCTGCCTGGAAGGAGAAGTAATAACCCTGGCCGGGGTTATCGAAGTATTGGTGCCATTCCCTGGCGTATTTTCCGCGGGTTTCGTGATTTCCTCTTACATACATGAAGGGGGTTTGAGTAGAGAAAGCCTCGCCGCAGGGAGTAAGCAGGTGGTCTATGATCTGCTTTTCGTCGGCCTGGTAGTCGAACATATCTCCATTCAGGAATACGAAGTTATAGGGATCATTTCCGTGAAGGCTGATCAGGTGCGGGATAGAGGCTGGTCTGTCGTGAATATCATTAAGAATAAGCCAGGATACTTCTTTGGCGTTAGGATCGGGAGCTGTAAAAGCGTATACGGGGCTCTCGATAGTTTCGCCGTAGGTAAGTTTATAAGGCTCGAAGGAAAGAATATCTTTTGAGAATATTTTATATTGATATTGTTTCCCTGGTTCGAGGTTATCGAGTCGGATGCAGTGTTGGCGATTATGGGCATCGACCAGGCCATTGGTAACGTGATGTGCTTTTTTATCAAGTTGTCCGTTTGTGCCATAGGTTACCCAGCTGTAGCATGGTTTGGCAGTCAGCCAATTTACCGAGATGGTTTGTGGACCAGGAAATTGGAGATAAGGTTTGCAGAGGAAAATGTGGTCGGGTTCGGGGGCGTTCCTATTGCTGTTGGAGGAAGCTTTGAGCCCGGTGAGCCCGATTATTCCGGCTTTGGAAATTTGGCCAAGAAACTTTCTTCTTGGATGTTCACTGTTGTTGTTCATATGATAATATAATATATATCAGACGGATAGATGAATAAAAATAATATTGTGAGGAGAAGGAAGGGTGATTTTTATATGAGTGGTATTGATTAGTTATAGATAATTTTTTTATTTAATATCACAGGCTACTCTTTAAATTGCGGGGAATGGAACATTTCTTAACGAAGAATTGGCAAAAAAATGGGTAGAGAAATGCTTTTTTTTCATCGTTGTCGTTTTGATATTCTCCCATTTACACTTACCTTTGCGGCAAATTTCAGAAACTGTATGCATAGAGCTGAGTGCCTGAGATTATTTTTAGTATTTTATAAACCACTTTAAAATATGCCTAACACAGGTAAGATCAAGCAAATAATCGGTCCCGTAGTGGACGTGCATTTTGATGACAAACTGCCCGAAATCTACAGCGCATTGGAAGTTACCCGCGAAAATGGTCAGAAGGTAGTATTGGAAGTACAACAACACCTGGGTGAAGACAGTGTACGTACAGTAGCAATGGATTCCACAGACGGTATGGTTCGTGGAATGACGGTAGTAGATAAAGGCGCGCCTATTAAAATGCCGATTGGCGACCAGGTTAAAGGTCGTTTGTTTAATGTGGTAGGCGAGGCTATTGATGGTTTAGGAGATATTGATACCTCCAATGGTTATCCTATTCACCGTGAACCGCCTAAATTCGAAGATCTGGCTACAGAAACAGAAGTATTGTTTACTGGTATCAAGGTAATCGATCTGATCGAGCCATATGCAAAAGGTGGTAAGATTGGTTTGTTCGGTGGTGCTGGTGTGGGTAAAACCGTATTGATTCAGGAGTTGATCAACAACATCGCTAAAGGTTACGAAGGGTTATCAGTATTTGCCGGTGTGGGTGAGCGTACCCGTGAAGGTAATGATCTGATGCGTGAGATGATTGAAGCTAACATCGTAAAATACGGTGATAAGTTTAAAGAATCTATGGAGCATGGCGACTGGGATGTAAATTCAGTTGACAAAAACTTACTGAAACAATCACAAGCAACTTTCGTGTTCGGACAGATGAACGAACCACCAGGAGCACGTGCTCGTGTGGCTTTATCTGGTCTGACACTCGCAGAATATTTCCGTGATGGTGACGGTTCTGCAGGTGGTGGCCGTGATATCCTCTTCTTCGTTGATAACATCTTCCGTTTTACCCAGGCTGGTTCTGAGGTATCTGCGTTGTTAGGTCGTATGCCTTCAGCGGTAGGTTACCAACCAACTCTGGCTACTGAAATGGGTCTGATGCAAGAGCGTATTACTTCTACTAAAAATGGTTCAATCACTTCCGTACAGGCGGTATACGTACCAGCGGATGACTTGACCGACCCTGCTCCTGCAACCACCTTCGCTCACTTGGATGCTACCACGGTATTGGATCGTAAGATCTCCGACTTAGGTATCTATCCTGCGGTGAGCCCTCTGGATTCTACATCACGTATCCTGACACCAGCTATCGTTGGTGAAGCTCACTACAATACTGCTCAACGCGTTAAAATGATCCTGCAACGCTATAAAGAATTACAGGATATCATCGCCATCCTCGGTTTGGATGAATTGAGCGACGAAGATAAACAGACTGTAGCACGCGCTCGTCGTGTTCAACGTTTCCTGTCACAACCTTTCCACGTGGCAGAACAGTTTACCGGTCTGAAAGGTGTACTCGTTCCTATCGAAGAAACTATCCGTGGCTTTAATATGATCATGGACGGAGAAGTGGACGAATATCCTGAAGCAGCTTTCAACCTCGTTGGTACTATCGAAGAGGCTATCGAAAAAGGTAAGAAATTACTGGAAGCAGCTAAAAACTAATTAATGATGATCCCGGCGCTGTCGGGATCATTTTTCACCATTTACGATCATAACATGCTATTAGAAGTATTAACACCAGAAAGAAAATTATATACCGGCGAAGTGTACGGAGTACAACTGCCTGGTATTGACGGTTCTTTTGAAATACTGGATAAACATGCGCCATTAATTGCTGCTCTCGGAAATGGTAAAATGAAAGTTCTGAAAGATAAAAATCATTCAGAATTCTTCACCATCAGCGGCGGTTTCGTTGAAGTTCTGCGCAATAAAGCTACCGTACTGGTTGAAGGTGCGGTTGCCGTAGATAAATAAGCTATACCAGCTACAAAGATAATAAGGCCGGGTAAGATTACCCGGCCTTCGCTTTTGTCCTAACTATTCCAATCTTAGATGAACCCGAATAAATACGACTATCCGCTCGGGTTGCCCTCTGTATACAAAATATAACCAGTACGACTATACGTGATAGCCGAGTTACAACTTGTACACTCAATAGACAGCCATGTCAAGGCTGCATATATTACCTAATGAATATTGCCTTTAACGATAATTAACTTATTGGTATTCAGGTAAAAAATTAATTCGGTCTATGGAAGGATCAACGTGTATTTCATAGGTTTTGCCTTCATAGGTGTATTCTGCTCGGTTTTATTCTTTACTTACCTTACCTGAAATCGGGTTAATATAATTGCCTTTGTTTTTACCAATTACTTTAGCAAGATATTTAATTTGTTTTAATAAATAGCATCCTGATGGATCATTTTTTAAGATTAATTCTTACTAATTTAAAGACGGGTCTATCGGGTAATTTTCCATCATGGCAAATGAACTGCCTAAGTTTCTTAATGATTGCTGCCAGATTTGCTGCTCATTAGGGTCAAAAATCAATGATGCCCCCGTTTGGGATACAATCCACGACTTCTCCTTTACTTCCTCTACTAACTGCCCGTCCGTCCATCCTGCATATCCCAGGAAGAACTTAACATGGCTCGGGTCTAATAATCCCTTATTCAATGCACCGATTACGTCCTCAAAACGCCCACCCCAGAATACTCCTGGTAATATCTCCTGCCCCCCGCTTATCAGCTCAGGAGTTCTATGAATAAAATGAACGGTATCCATCTGCACAGGTCCTCCATAATACACCGGAATATTATTCAATAATATCTCAGGTATCAGCTCGTTCAACCGCTGCTCAAATAACCTGTTGATTACGAATCCTATACTACCCTTCTCCTGGTGATCACATAACAATACTACCGTGCGGGAAAAGTTTGGATCTTTAAGGAATGGATCAGCTATTAATAAAAGGCCGGGCGTCAACGGTACCATAGACATACAATTTTATAGCTACTCCAAATTTACTAAATGACTGAATATAAAGGAAAAAAGAAAGGAAGAGGTAGAAAATAAAAAAAGGAGGCTAGAAAACCTCCTTACCATTTTATCAACCAAAATCTAAATCGCTTATGGAACGAATCCACATCGATGTATGTAGAAAGTTTAATTACTTTGTCATGATCCTTGACTAATCAAATTTAGTACCAGGATTCTGAAGCAAAGGTAATGAAAGAAGGATTAATAAATTCAGCAGTGGCCAGTTAAAATTACGTTAAAGTGATGGTCTATTGCGGGAATAACCAATGGTTGCGAGTTTCGCCTGGAATTTTGTATCATTGCCGCAGTTTCACGCTTCTTTTTTAACAAATTTTAATACTACCTCCAGCTTATCTTTGGTAGATATTTAAGCCTGATCAATTTTTACATGATACCTTTAAAGCGGATTTTTCCTGTTATTGTCACTCTCATTACCTTATCCCTCCTGGGGATTATCTATATCCAATACAACTGGATCAAAAATGCAATCCTGATCAAAAAAGATCAGCTCCTGCAACGTTCCATCAGCATGTCGAACGATGTCTATAACGATATGATGTATCGCAGACAAGCCGCCATTATGTTCAAACTGGATAAAGATCCTGTAACTAAAGGCTTCAGCTTCGATATGAACCGCCAACCGTTTAATCCTCCGGTGAGCGACTTCTTCACCGTGCAGGAAGTGAAACGTTGTATCCAGACCAACATGAGGAAAAATCACCTCGATTCTACAAAATTCGAATTCGCAATTCTCGGTATCGTACCCGGCTCCAACCTCGCTAACATAAAAATGCAGTCGGCCGGCTTCGTGAAAATGTATGAGAAAAATGAAGAAGATAGCCTCAAAGGAACCAAAGACTATCTTATTCAGGTAATTCCACTGGCAGAACAGAACGACTATAGCCCAAGGGCCGAAAAACTCGTTATTATCATGCCTACAGACGATTCCATTGCCAAACAACTGGGTATCATGATTTCAGGTGGGGTCCTGTTTACAATCATCATTATTACCGCTTTCGCTCTGACGTTAAGAACAATGCTTAACCAGAAAAAGCTCTCTGAAATCAAGTCAGATTTCATCAACAACATGACCCACGAACTGAAAACGCCTTTGGCCACCATCTCCCTGGCCATCGACGCTATCAGAAACGAAAAAGTTCTGGCTCAGCCTCAGAAAATCGAATACTTCTCTGGTATAATCAAAGAAGAAAATAAAAGAATGAATAAACAGGTGGAAAGCATCCTGCAATCTGCCCTCCTCGAGAAAGACGAAATAGGCATGAAGCTACAGGCTACTGATGTTCATTCGGTTATCCACAATACCACCGAAAATCTACAGCTTCAGCTTGCCAGTAAAAATGGAATCGTAGACCTCCAGCTCGATGCCATTAACCCGATTATCATGGCCGATGATGTGCATTTCTCCAATCTGATCTTTAATCTGATGGATAATGCTATCAAATATTCCACCGACAACCTGGAAATCGTTATTCAAACTTATAATACCCGCAAAAGCCTCTTTATAATCATCACTGATAATGGAATCGGAATGAGCAGAGATACGATTTCACGTATCTTTGAAAAATTCTACCGCGCCCATACCGGTAATGTCCATAACGTAAAAGGATTTGGTCTTGGGCTCACTTATGTGAAGGCAGTTGTAGATGCACACAAAGGAAAAATTAAGGTTGAAAGTACTTTGGGCAAAGGCAGTAAGTTTACACTGGAATTTCCCCAGGAATAAGATTAAAGCAGAATTATGATACTGAGCGAAAAAGAATTGCAACATTTTAAATTGCCAATTGCAGTTCCTGGCATGGGTGTGTCTATGCAGGAAAAATTGAAAGAGGCAAGAGTTTTAGTAGTAGGTGCAGGTGGCTTGGGAAGCCCTGTTATTCAATATCTTAGCGCCAGTGGGGTTGGGGTAATAGGGATTGCCGATTATGGAGTGATTAATGATGAAGATATGCCCCGGCAACCTATTTATCAGATGCAGGATGTCAGGAAACATAAGGCTAAAATGGCCGCCAGCCGTTTATGGGCAGTAAACCCATATACCAAGCATTATCCGATTTTAATGCAGGTAAAACCTGAAACAATTGCCATGATGCTGGTAGGCTTCGACCTGGTAATAGATTGTTCTCAGCACCGTCCTACTCATCTGGTTGTTAATGATGCCTGCATTGTACACAATAAGCCTTTTATTATTGGTGAAGTACACAACTGGTTGTCGTGGTTTGCCGGCTTCAATATGCCGCAATTAGACGGCGGTTTCACTGCATCCTATCGTTGTGCCTCCGAACAGGCCGAAAGCTATCGTAATTTCGATGCCGGCGCTATTGGTATTACACATGGTGCAACGGGTATACAGATGGCTTGCGAAGCAATTAAGTATATCATGGGTATTCAAACAGGTATAGCAGGCAAATTCTATGGAACCGATTATCTGCACAAACAAACTACTGTTTTAGAGTTGCAGGCAGATAATGCGGCTATAGAAAGTGTTCGCACTGCCGGTGTGTTGACAGCCGACGAATATGGTCTGGAAATCGTTCCCGACGTGGAAGATTAATTAAATCTCTTTCAATACTGTTTTAGCACCAATCTTAAGTTCGTGCTTCATGCCTAATTTCAGGGCATAATTCGCATCCTGATGGCCAGATGGGAAACCAAAGCAGACAGGATAATCATAATCTTTTACCAGATTATTGATTATTTCATATTCCGTCTGGCCAAATGGAGTAGCGGTTTCCTTTCCATCTACAAAAGCTCCTACTACTAACCCTGCCAGTTTATCCAGCCAGCCGGCCCTTTTGAGGTTATACATCAGCCGGTCTATATTGTACCTATATTCGCCAATGTCTTCCAACAGCAGTATTTTCCCCTTTGTATCGATCTGTGAAGCTGTTCCTGATAAATTGGCCAGTATAGAAAGATTGCCTCCAACCAGTATTCCCTCTGCTTTACCTTCGCGGTTTAAAGGGTGTGCAGTAGCGGTATAACGATAAGTTTTGCCTTTAAGCGCCGCTGCCAGGCTGTGAACGTATTCGTTATCTACCGTTTCCGGTGTAATTCCACTGCACATCAGCGAATGGAGGGTTGGAATACGATATCGACGCTGAACGTGAGCGTGCAATGTGGTAACATCACTGTATCCACACAGCCATTTTGGATGTTTGCGGAATGTGGAAAAGTCTAGCTTGTCTATAATACAAACCATTCCATAGCCTCCCCGGCCAAAAATAATAGCTTTAATTTCGGGGTCATCTAACATATCCTGGAGCTCTTCCAACCGAAGTTCGTCTGGTGCCGAGAAATTATGGAAGCTGGTGCCTACTGTGATTCCCAGATGCACTCTATAGCCCCATGAGGTTAAAACTTCAGCTGCGTAATTGGCTGCCTGCAATTCCATTTTGCTGCTAGAACAAGTAATTCCGATCAAATCACCCTTTTTCAAATATGGCGGAATTTTTACCATTGTACCTTTTGTTTACCTTTGCAGATTAGTTAGTATAATTTAGTTTTTACTGAACTAAGATGATAAATTGTAATGGTGATACCAAAACAATCATCTGATTTAAAGTTTATTTAAGCATTCTTTAAGAGAATATGGGAAAATTTAATAGATATTTAATAACTGCGGCATTACCGTATGCCAATGGCCCGGTACATATCGGGCACCTGGCGGGTTGTTACATCCCTGCAGATATTTATGTGCGATATCTTCGCGCCAAAAAGGCCGATGTAAAATTTGTTTGCGGCACCGACGAACATGGCGTACCTATTACCATCAAAGCAATGAAGGAAGGGGTTACTCCACAGGATGTTGTAGACAAATACCACAAAATCATCGGCGATAGCTTTGCTGCTATGGGAATATCTTTCGATATCTTCTCCCGTACCAGCAACCAGGTTCACCATAAAACTGCTTCGGATTACTTCCTGAAAATGTATAACGACGGACTTTTTGAAGAAAAAGAATCCGAACAATACTTCGATCCTAAAGCCAATATGTTCCTGGCCGACCGATATATCATAGGCACCTGCCCTCATTGCGGCAACGATAAAGCCTATGGTGATCAGTGCGAGAAATGTGGAAACAGCTTAAGTCCGGATGAATTAATCAACCCACATTCCGCCCTCAGCGATGCTGTGCCTATCAAGAAAAAAACCAAGCACTGGTACATGCCCCTGCAGAACTACGAGCCATGGCTGAATGAATGGTTACTGGAAGGCCATAAAGAATGGAAAAATAACGTTTACGGACAGTGTAAAAGCTGGCTGGATAGTGGCCTGCATCCAAGAGCTATGACCCGCGACAGCAACTGGGGTATTCAGGTTCCTTTAAAGGATGCTGAAGGTAAAGTACTGTACGTATGGTTTGATGCCCCGATTGGCTACATCTCTGCTACCAAGGAACTGACAGAAAACTGGGCCGATTACTGGTGTAAAGAAGATACTAAACTCGTGCACTTCATCGGAAAAGATAATATAGTTTTCCACTGTATTATTTTCCCTGCGATGCTGAAAGCACATGGTGGATTCGTACTGCCAGACAACGTTCCGGCAAACGAATTCCTAAACCTGGAAGGTGATAAGATCTCTACCTCCCGTAACTGGGCTGTGTGGGTAAACGATTATATCCAGGATTTCCCTGACCAACAGGATATTCTGCGATATGTGCTCACTGCCACCGCTCCTGAAACCAAGGATAATGACTTTACCTGGAAGGATTTTCAGGCAAGAAACAATAACGAACTAGCCGATAACCTCAGCAACTTCGTACACCGTACTATGGTGTTAATGCATAAACTTTGCGGTGGTAAGGTACCTCCTTTACATCCCGATCTGATAACAGATTATGATAGGGAAACCGTTGCCTCGTTTAAATTTGCTAAGGAAAAGGTTGAAAATGCCCTGGAAGCCTATAAATTCAGGGAAGGATTATCTGAAGTAATGGCTTTTTCCTCTGTAGGTAATAAGTACATGCAGGTGAATGAACCATGGATTCTTGCTAAGGCTATAGAAAAAATTAAGAAAGGCGAGACCCATGAAAAATATACTGAAGCAGATATCGAAATGCTTCAGAAGAGAATTGATATCTGCCTGCACGTTTGTCTGCAATTAGCAGCTAATCTGGCTATTCTGGTTAATCCATTCCTGCCATTTACTGCTAAGAAAATGTGTCATATGTTTAAAGTGGTGGATAAGATGCTGGAGTGGGAAAATGCTGGTGCAAGTAATTTATTGAAAGTAGGTTATTCATTACGCCCTTCAGAAATTTTGTTTAGCAAGATTGATGATTCTATTATAAATAAACAATTGGAAAAATTGGCTGAAACTAAGAAAGAGGTATTAGCGGCTGCTGCTGCAAATGCACCTGCTCCGGTAGCTGAAGAAAAACCAGCTGCTCCTGCTAAACCGGAAATTCAATTCGATGATTTCGCCAAACTGGATCTCCGCGTTGGTACAATTTTACAGGCAGAGAAAGTTGAAAAAGCAGACAAATTGTTGAAACTGCTGGTAGATATCGGAACAGAGAAACGCACAGTTGTTTCAGGTATCGCTATGCATTTCAACCCTGAAGATATAGTAGGCAAACAAGTGACTTTAGTTGCTAACCTTGCTCCTCGTAAGATGAGAGGTATCGAAAGCCAGGGAATGATCCTGATGGCTGAAGATAATGGCAAACTGGTTTTTGTTAATCCAGCTGAGGCTGTAAAGCCTGGTAGTGGAGTAAGTTGAGTAATCAATGAGCTAAATATTAAAAGGTCGCAGCTTCCCACTGCGACCTTTTTTGTGTGATGAATTCTCCGTAACCGCATCAGATTACCTGTCATGAATAGTATATAATCTAAATAAAGTCAAAATAGTGTTGATTTAAGTCAATTTCCTCGGCTGCTTGATTTGCTTCTGCTCTTAATTTTGGAATCGTACAATCAAACTTAGTGTTCCACGGAATAAACGTATCTCATACATTTCCACAATCAGACGTATTGCCAATAAAAAATCCAAAGGATTATTCACAGGTAGGATAATTCACGTTTTTGAAAAAATTTAAATCAACCACAATGCTATTACCAGTTCCACGAAAGTGGCTACACCATTACGGTTTGTCACTATTTGCAATTCTCCTGGGCCTGTTGCTTTCCCAGGTATTGTATGCACAGTCACCTGTTACCATTCAGGGGCGGGTGTATGACAAAAGTAATCCTATACCAGGTGCTACTATTAGGGTAGAAGGCACTACTACAGGTGCCACTTCAGATGCTGCCGGGTATTTTAAGATCACTGCCTCCGCTAATGCCACCTTGCTTTTCACTGCCTATGGCTTTAAGCCTCAAACGATTCCGGTAAATAATCGTACGTCCATCGACGTTATAATGGAAGTCGATACAAAAGCTCTTGATGAAGTAGTAGTGGTAGGATATGGTACTCAGAAAAAAGTAAATCTTACGGGTGCTGTAGCAACGGTGAAAGGGTCCGACCTCCTTACCAGACCAGTTACTAACCCAGCTGCCATGCTACAGGGAACCATGGCCGGTGTACAGGTAGTACAAAGCACTGGTGAACCAGGTAATGAAGGGGTATCAATCCGCATCCGCGGAACCGGTACCTACAGCGGCGCGGGTGTAGACCCACTCGTACTGATAGATGGGGTAGAAGGAAAACTCACAGATCTGAATCCTAACAACATTGAAAATATTTCTGTCCTGAAAGATGCGGCTTCAGCTTCAATTTATGGGGCTCGTGCTGCTAACGGCGTAATTCTGGTAACTACCAAACAAGGAACCGAAGGCAAAATGGTGGTTCAATATGATGGTAATTACGGCATTTATAAACCAACAAAATTGTTCAAGCTCATTACCAATTCAGCCGAATATATGGAGTTGTATAATGAAGCCCGTATCAATTCGGGATTGAATAACGGATTGTATCCTCAGGATCAGATCGATCTTTATAGAAATGCGACTGATCACAATCTCTATCCGAATACCGATTGGCTTAGCCTGATCTTCCAGACAGCTCCAACTCAAAATCATAATCTTTCGTTTAGTGGTGGACGTAATGGTACTACCTATAATGCCTCTATTGGGTATGTAGATCAGCAGGGGATTATGAAGGGATTTAATTATAAAAAATACAATGCCCGCCTGAATATCACTTCACAAGTAAATAAGGCTATCAGGTTCGGAGCAAATATAGCGTTGAAATCAGGTAAGAAAGAAGCTCCTGTATTCGGGGCTGAAGATATGTTCCTGTCTGCCATGGCACAGGCTCCAACTTACTCTCCAAAACTAGCTGATGGCAGTGGCAGATATACTTACAAGGCATATGATTTTGAATACAATAACAAAAATCCTATTGCATTACTCGACGGCAAAATCAATCATAATACCGACGATTATGCTGTAAATGCACAAGGCTGGTTTGAAGTACAAATAACCAAACATCTTAGCTGGTATACTAAAGCGGCTGTGAATGCAGCCTTCGATAAATATAACGATTTCAGACCCCCTTTACAGTTGTATAATTTCAAAACAAATGAATTTATGACAACCCTCGATCTGGGTGGTGGTCTGGAAATGCAGGATCAACAAAATATCTATACCAACCTTTATTCCTATTTAAACTACGAACGCTCTTTCAATGGCCATAATTTTAAACTAATGGCTGGTTACAATAACGAAAGCAGTACTTATCAATATCTGAAAGCGGCGCGTAAAAACTTCCCTACTGATGATCTCAGACAATTAGATGCCGGAAGCCCTTCTATCCAATATGCCAATGGTACAAAAAATGGATGGGCACTAATGTCTTATTTCGGTCGACTCAATTATAATTTTAAAGACCGGTATCTGTTGGAAGCGAATTTAAGATATGATGGATCTTCACGTTTAACACCTGCTTCCCGTTGGGCCGCTTTCCCGTCTTTCTCAGCAGCCTGGAGAGTAACAGAGGAGTCATTTATGAAAAACCTTCAGCTTAGCTGGTTAGATAACCTGAAACTACGTGGTAGCTGGGGTAAGCTGGGAAATCAGAACATTGGTAACTATCCTTATCAATCTATTCTTAGCTTCACCGGTAATTATTCTTTTGACGATGCCACTCTTAATACCGGTGTAGCACAGGAACAATTAGCCAACCCAGGTATTCGTTGGGAAACAACTACTATCAGTGATATAGGAATTGATATCGATGTGTTGAAAGGATGGAATATTACAGCCGACTGGTATAAAAAACGCACTACTGATATCTTAGCCAATGCTCAGGTTACTGCGGCAGTAGGTCTACAACCTCCAACTATCAATAATGGAACGTTGGATAATACAGGTATAGAATTAGGATTAGCATACAATCATTTAGTTCAGCAAGGTGCACTGAAAGGCCTTAGCTATACTATTGGCGGTACCTTGGAACATTACAAAAATAAACTGGTAAGCTTTGGCCCGCGCCAGATAGATGGATACCGCATTCGCCAGGAAGGACAGGAATATAATGCCTATTACATGCTGGAGCAAATTGGAATATTCCAGTCTGAAGATGAAATCAAAAACTCTCCTAAACAATTTAATGATGCCACTGTACCTGGTGATCTGAAATATAAAGATCAGAATGGTGATGGTGTGATTAATGATCTGGATAGAGTTACTATGTCGGGCAACTATCCTGCACTAAACTACTCTTTAAGAGTGGCTCTACAATGGAACCGGTTCGATTTGTCTGCAATGGCTCAGGGTGTGAATAATGTGAAATTCTATGTGAGCGAATGGGGAACAATTCCATTTGTACAGGGAGCCCCTCCAACTACTGATTGGCGCGACAGGTGGACCGAAACCAACCACTCTACCACTATGCCAAGGATCTATTGGGGTTGGAATGCGCCAGACAGGGTGCGTCGTGCTTCTTCTTACTACTTACAGGATGCCTCTTATTTACGTCTGAAAAATCTCACTATCGGTTATACATTACCGGTAACGGTTACACGCCGCGTTGGTATAGATTTTCTGCGTGTTTATTTCTCGGGCGACAATCTGTTTACTGCTACCAAATACAAAGGCTTAGACCCTGAACGTTACAGCAGCGGTAATTTTGTTCAGTATCCTCAGAATAAGATCTATTCCTTCGGTATCAATGTCAAGTTTTAATTCCATGGTTATGAAAATGCATAAGTATCTCTCAATAATATTAATAGGAACCATATTCATTGGTTGTACCAAAAGTTTGAATATGAATCCGGAAGATAAAATCTCCTCTGGTACCTTCTGGAAAAGCCGTGGAGATTTTGATAAAGCCCTGACTGCTTGTTATGCCTCTTTGCAGGCTGCTGAATGGGCCGTAGAAATTCCTGTGTGGGATTGCTTTACAGATAACGGATTTGCCCAGCACAATTCAGGAGCAGCCAGAGAAATTGTTGCCGGAAGTATAAGCCCTTCCACCGGTGGCTATATTAGTGGTATGTATAACGATAGCTATACCGCAATCGCCAGAGTAAATCTGTTTTTAAAACAGATGGCGGCTTATCAGAAAAATGATTTCTCGGACGAAGACAAAAAGAAATGTGAAGCTGAAGTTCGCTTTTTAAGAGCTTTTTACTACTGGGAACTATATCAGATGTATGGGGATGTGCCATTGGTATTAGAGCCGTTGACACTTGAAACTCAGTTCCAGCCAAAGGTTGCTGCTGCCGATGTTTTAAAGCAGATCATGACAGATCTCGATTTCAGTATAGCGAATCTGAATGCTACTCCGTATCCTCAGAATACAGGGCATGCAGCTGTAACATCAGCTCAGGCATTGAAAGCCCGCATTCTCTTATTTGTAGCTTATGGAAAAACCGGTACTCCGGATATCGAAATATTGAAGCAGGTAAGAGATCTTACCATCGAGATTCAAAAGTCATATACATTGAGTGCTAAATTTGAAGACATTTTTCGGGATGCTTCTCAAAAGAATAATCCTGAAATTATCTTTTCTGTGAATTTCCTGGCGCCAAATAATACTGCTCCATGGGATATGTATTATGGCGACTGGTTAGTAGCCAGCCCATTACAAAATTTTGTAGATGCATTTGAGTGTACCGATGGCCTGCCATGGGGTGTTTCTCCGCTTACTGATGCTTCTGCTCCATTCAAGAACAGAGATCCAAGATTGGCTAAAACGGTATTTGTAGATCATCCGGATTTTGGAGGTGGTAAAGTACATACTCCTTCTAATAGCCGACCAACAGGGTATGGGGTATTAAAATTCCTGGTTCCTGAAAATATTCCATATGGTTTTTCTACTTTAAGTCAGCAGAATGCTGTAGTATTCAGGCTAGGTGAAATACTACTGATGTATGCTGAAGCACAGAATGAAATAGCTGGTGCTGATGCTACCGTATACAAAGCCATGAAAGATCTGAGAGCAAGAGTAAATATGCCGGAATATCCTGCTAACCTGAGTAAAGAAGAAATGCGCGAGAGAATCAGGCATGAAAGACGTATTGAGCTTGCATTTGAGGGGTTGAGATACTATGACCTCCGTAGATGGCATATTGCAGGTCAGGTATTGAATAATGTGAAAGATGGAGTAGTTGCTTACCACTTCGAGGACAAATTTTACCAGTGGCCACTTCCACAGTCGGAAATTGATAAAAATAATGGGATCTTGATCCAGAATCCAGTTTATAAATAAATAATAAAGCATAATGATTCAACAGCAATCTTCTTTACGGTATCTCGTTCTGATTATAGTTTCAGCCTTTCTGTGGCCGGAAACAAGCATCGCACAGGAAAAAACATTAAAGCTCTGGTACAATAAACCTGCTAAGGTTTGGGAAGAAACATTGCCATTAGGAAATGGACGTTTAGGTATGACACCAGATGGTGGCGTGAACCGGGAGAAGATTGTGTTGAATGATATTACTCTTTGGTCTGGTGCTCCTCAGGATGCAAACAATTATGAGGCGTACAAACAATTGCCGGCTATCAGACAGCTGATTAAAGATGGAAGAAATGATGAAGCACAGGCATTAATGGATAAATCATTTGTTTGCACTGGCAAAGGTTCGGCAGATGTGCCTTTCGGATGTTTTCAAATGTTAGGTGAATTATATCTCGATTATACTACTTCAGGTACAGCCACCAACTATAAACGTACTTTATCATTAAATGATGCAGTTGCTACAACCAACTATCAGTTAAATGGTGTCAATTATTCGCGCGAATATTTTACTGATTTTAATGGCGATGTTGCCGTAGTTCTGCTCAAAGCAGATAAAGCCGGGAAGCTTAATTGCAGAATCGCGATTGGCAGACCAGAAAATGCTACAGTACATATGGAGGGTAAGGAACTCCGGATGTCTGGCCAGCTAAAAAGCGGTAATGCCAATCCTGGTATGAAATACCTCACAAGAGTACAAACTAAATTAAAAGGTGGATCATTACTAACGGAGAAGGATACACTCATTATTGAAAATGCAACTGAGGCTATTATTTATATATCAACGTCTACTGATTTTAACAACCCGGGTTATAAAGAACAATCACAGCGCCTGATGGCAGATGCATTGAAGCAGGATTATGCAAAGCAGAGAAATAAACATATTCTGGCTTACCAACGTTTGTTCAATCGCGTTAATGTATCTATAACAGGAAATTCTGCGATAGATGTGCCTACAGATAAACGGATGCTGAACTTTCACACCGCGCCTGCTGCAGATAACGGATTGCCGGTATTGTTTTATCAGTTTGGAAGATATTTAAGTATCAGCAGTACCCGTTTGGGTTTGCTGCCTCCTAATTTACAGGGATTATGGGCCAACCAGATACAAACACCGTGGAATGGCGATTACCATCTCGATGTAAATGTACAGATGAATCATTGGCCGGTGGAAGTAAGCAACCTGGCAGAGCTTAATCTACCTCTTGCAGCGCTGGTTAAAGGATTGGTGGAGCCAGGACAAAGAACTGCCAAAGCATATTATAATGCAGAAGGTTGGGTTGCGCATGTGATTACCAATGTATGGGGATTCACAGAACCTGGTGAAAGTGCTTCATGGGGAATTACAAAATCTGGTTCGGGTTGGTTGTGTAATAATCTTTGGGAACATTATGCTTTTACAAACGATAAAAAGTATCTGGCCGATATTTACCCTGTGCTTAAAGGGTCTGCGGCTTTTTATAATAGCATCCTTGTAAAAGATGATAAAACAGGATGGTTGGTTACTTCTCCTTCTTCATCTCCCGAAAATTCCTTCTATCTGCCAAATGGTAAACATTCAAGTATTTGCAACGGTCCTACAATCGATAATCAGATCATCAGAGAGCTATTCATGAATGTGATCACTGCAGCTAAAACACTTGGGAATGATGCAGCCTTTGCAGCTACATTGGAACAAAGACTAAAAGAATTACCACCTGCAGGAATGATTGGAAAGGATGGAAGATTAATGGAATGGTTGGAAGAATATAAGGAAACTGAACCCACTCATCGCCATATTTCACATTTGTACGGATTATATCCCGCATCGCTCATTACTCCTGAAGCCACACCTGAATTGGCAGAAGCCTGCAAAAAGTCGCTCAATGTGCGAGGCGATGATGGCCCCAGCTGGTCTATTGCCTACAAACAATTATTCTGGGCAAGATTGCATGATGGCAACAGGGCATTTAAATTATTCGCAGGGCTAATCAAACCAACCTATAATACTGATATAAACTATGGCCCGGGCGGCGGAATCTATCCTAATATGTTTTCTGCCGGTCCCCCTTTTCAGATCGATGGTAACTTTGGCGGAACAGCAGCGATCGCTGAAATGTTATTGCAAAGCCATGCTGGTTTTATTGATATTTTGCCTGCCTTACCTGATGCCTGGAAAGCAGGTGGAGAAATCAAAGGTCTGAAAGCAAGAGGTAACTATTTAGTGGATTTTAAATGGAAAGATGGAATAGTAACCAACTATAAGATTAGCAGCTCCAACAATCAGAAAGTGAAAGTGCGGGTGAATGGAGCTATCAAAGAAATTATACCAACAAAGATTTAGTTATAGTGAAGAAACCTCTCGTTTATACTCACGAGGGGTTTTACCTTTTATTTTTTTGAAGAATCGATTAAAGTGCGTGGTATTTCGGTATCCGCACTTATTCGATAATTCAACCATCGACATCTCCTTCTCCTGTAATAATCTGCAAGCATACCCTATTCTTAATTCATTTACAAAATAGGTAAATGACTTTTGTGTTCTGCTCTTAAAAAACCTGCAAAAAGAGTGTACATTAATACCTGCTATGGCAGCTATTTCAGATAAAGGAATATCCCTTTTAAAGTGTCGGAAAATATACTTAAATATATCATCCATCCTGGTTTGATCTTTATCGTTATATGGATTTACATAATTAGTGCCGGCCAGAAATTCATAACTTTTAGCTGTCATCATTTTATGTAATAAAGTGATGAAGGAAATAGTCTGTTGCAAATCCTGTTGCTGCAACATTTGCTGCATTAGCGCTACTATCTCCGTTTTTACAGGCCCATGAAATTGTACTCCCCGCTGGGCTTTTTTTAACCAGGATTTAACCGCGTTAGTATTGGTAAATGATGATAAATGTTCGGTCAAAAGATCAGGAGAAATATAAAGCGCTAAAGATCTTGCCTGTAACTTATCCCTGCCTTCAAAATATTTCTGTTCATTAATCCAGACATGAGGAGTACCCGACCCTACAAAGATCAATTCACCACTGTCGAAATAACTTATATTATCTCCTATGATTCGGCGGCCGGCACTTTCTACTACATATACCAGTTGGCACTCGTGATGAAAGTGAAATTCAGTGGAAAAGAAAGGCTGAGTAATTTCCTTAACCAGGAAAACACTCTGCTCTAAGGCTTTATCACCAGGTATTGCAAAAAGAGGCTTCATATTACCATACTAAAATATAGAAATTGGAAAATAAAGTCAAGATAGTGTTTATTTAAGTCAATATACCCAGTAGCAATTCGGTAATCCCTGCTTACTTTTGGAGAAGTACATTAGATTACCATCATCCACGTTAAAGAGAAATAATGAGCTTGAAAGACAAAATAGTGCTGATTACCGGTGGGGCCTCTGGTATTGGTCAGGCTTGTGTAGAAGCCTATGCACAACAAGGAGCAATAGTTGCTGTACTGGATAAAGATGAAACTGCCTTGCAGCTGCTGCAATCCCAATTAGGTTCACCACATAGTTTTATTTTGGCAGATTTGAAAAACAGCAATGCGATTCGAGAGGCTATTCAGCAAGTGATAAAAACCTATGGTCATCTTCATGCTATTCACAACAATGCAGGTATTGCTTCTCCTTCCAAACCTTTACATGAAACCAGTGAAGATGAGTGGGAAGAAATTATGGATGTAAATATTCGAAGTATCTATTATACTACACGTTTTGGTTTCGAAGCACTAAAAGCTGTAAAAGGTTGTATACTCAATACCAGCAGTATGGTAGGAGAAATAGGGCAGGATAATCATGCCGCTTATGTAGCTAGTAAGGGAGCCGTGAGTGCACTTACTAAGGCTATGGCCCTCGATTATGCACCTTATGGTATTCGTGTAAATGCTGTGGCTCCGGCTGGAGTATGGACGCCAATGCTTCGCAAATGGAGCCAGGAGCAACCTGTTCCCGGCAAAATTGAGCAATATCTGAATAATATTCATGCACTTGGTTATTGCCCCGAAGCCAATGAAATAGCCGACGTATGTGTTTTCCTTTTATCAGATCAGGCACGTTTTGTTACTGGTTGTATTATGCCTGTAAGTGGTGGTGCTGAACTGGGATATAAACATAGTATGTAGAAATAAGAACCCAACTTCTCTATAAACGAAAGATAAATGATCAAAAACATAATTGTAAAGGATGCCCGGTTCCCATTGAAAGGCGGTGCTGGTAGTGATGCGGTACATCAAAATCCAATTTATTCTTATACTGTAGCCTGTTTATACGATGATAAGGGCAATTGCGGAACCGGCCTGGCTTTTACTCTCGGCGCCGGTAATGAACTGGTATGTGCCGCCGCCAGATTTTATGGCGAAAAACTAATAGGGAAAGACCTTACAGAGATCATGGCATCATTCGGAGATTGGTTTAGGCAACGGTCTGATGAGCAACAATTCAGATGGTTAGGCCCACACAAAGGAGTAGTGCATCTCGCACTGGCTGCTGTTACCAATGCCTGTTATGACCTGTGGGCCAAACAACAACAGGTACCCCTTTGGAAACTCCTGTTAAATCTGAGTCCTGAACAATTAGTAAATACACTCGATCTTTCCTATCTGGAAGAAGTGCTTAGCAGAAAAGAAGCAATCGATATGCTTGCAGAAGCTTCTGATAGTCGGAATACCCGTGAACAAATACTTCAAAATGGATATCCTGCCTACGATACATCTGCCGGGTGGTTCAACTACCCCGATGAACAATTGGAAGCAAATTGCAAACAGGCATTAGAGAAAGGATTTCGTGCGCTGAAATTAAAAGTAGGTTCCAGAAATCCGGATACGGATATACGTAGAGCTAATATTGTGAGAAATGTAGTGGGGCCGGATATTAAAGTAATGGTGGATGCAAACCAGCAATGGAATTTACCGCAGGCAATTTCTATTGGTAAAAGGCTGGCGGATATTAATCCTTATTGGATAGAAGAACCAACACATCCGGATGATGTGCTATCACATAAAATATTAGCTGATGCTCTGGCGCCATTAAAGCTGGCTGTTGGTGAGCATGTTCCGAATAAAGTAATTTTTAAAAACTATTTGCAAACCGGATGTGCAGGATTTATACAGGTAGATGCTGTTAGGGTAGGTGGAGTAAGTGAATTTATTACTGTAAGTCTTCTTTGTAAAAAATTTGGAGTACCTGTTGTGCCGCATGTTGGCGATATGGGGCAGTTACATCAGCATCTGGTATTATTTAATCATATTGGTATGGGGCATGAAGCCTTATTTCTTGAACATATTCCACACCTGCGCGAATATTTCGTAAATCCTGCTTCTATAGTTGATGGACATTATCAAACACCTCAGGAACCTGGTAGTAGTTGTGACTTACTTTCTATAAATTCTTTTGCAGGATGATTGCAACCACAGATATTATCATCAGCATCAGCTACATTATTTTCATTGTAGCATTAGGCTTTTGGGCAGGCTTGTCTGGCAAAAAAAATAAGACTGAAGCCGGGGAATACTTCCTTGCCGGAAAAACCTTAAAGTGGCCGATAATAGGCATGGCATTATTTGCTACCAATATATCTTGCCTTCACCTGGTTAGCCTTGCACAGAGCGGATTTGATTCGGGGCTACTGGCCGGGAATTTTGAGTGGATGGCTGCTTTCACATTAATATTACTTGCACTATTTTTTGTACCATTCTATATTCGATCGGAAGTTGCTACCCTGCCTGATTTTCTTGAACAACGTTATAATCGCGCCTGCCGCGATTGGCTGGCATTAATTTCAGTTGTATCGGCTATAGTTATACACATTGCTTTTTCATTTTTGGCTGGTGGAATTGTACTGGAAACCCTGTTTGGCATTGATATGTTTACCAGTATAATTGCTATTGCAGTGGTAACCGGTGCTTATACCGTGGTAGGTGGACTTAGAGCTGTTGTGGTAACGGAAACAGTACAAACCATTGTTTTGCTGGCAGGAGCTGTAATTATTACAGTTTTATCCTGGCATCATGCAGGAGGCTGGAAACCCGTGTTGGAAGTACTCAGCAGCAATCAGCAACTCGATAAGCTTTCTATGTTGCATGGTCCATCAGATCCTAATGGTCTCCCCTGGTATGCTGTATTTTTAGGTTATCCGGTTATAGGAATTTGGTATTGGTGTGCCGATCAGACAATTGTGCAGCGTGTATTGGGTGCTAAGGATGAAAATCATGCACGTACTGGTGCTTTGTTTTGTGGTTTTATAAAAATTCTACCTGTTTTTATTTTTATTCTGCCTGGTTTGTTTGCTTATGTGCTGTACAAGCAGGGAACCCTGGATCTGGAAGTATTACGGCAGGCAGACGGCCAGCTGCATACCAAAGGAATTTATTCGGTGATGATCACCCGGTTAGTACCCAAAGGATTGGTTGGCGTGTTGGTGGCAGCCTTGATATCCGGACTTATGAGCCAGATTTCCGGAGCATTGAACTCAATAGCCACATTGGTTAGTTACGATCTGTATAAAAGAAATAAACCACAGGCAACAGACAGTAAGCTGGTTACAGTAGGCAGAATTGCCGCAGTACTGGCCTTATTGCTCTCTATTGGACTCTTGCCTTTATTAAATAGGTATGAAAGTCTTTTTATAGGGATTAATGACGTTATATCACATATTGCGCCACCAATAACCTGTGTATTTCTGTTAGGCATCTTCTGGAAGAAGGCTTCAGCCAGGGCCGCGCAATATACCTTATGGATTGGGTCGCTGCTGGGAGCCACAGTTTATTTTGTGGGAAAGATCTATCCGCTGAATGTTCCTGCATTGTTAATTGCATTTTACCTGTTTCTGGCCTGTGTATTCTTACAGGTGACGCTATCTTTCGTTTATCCAATGCAGCATACTGCTGCAAGTAGTAAGCTCTATTGGGAGAGTCCTTTGGCGCCTTTACGGGATAAAGGTTGGCCAGGGATAGCCAATTACAAAGTGCTTTCTTTGCTTTTAATACTGATAATGGTGGTGTTATATTGGCTATTCCGTTAATATCAAATCAATGAATATCATCATGTTAATTTTCATATAATGAAAATTAGCGAAGCCTAAATTCCTAGCTTCTTGACATTCTTTACTCTTTTGCAAGAAACTTTAACCCTTTCTTTACTATTTGCGTAGAAAAAAGTCCTAAATTCAAGGATAGGTTAAAAGTCAATAAAGCTATGCAAAGACACATCAACAAAGTAGCCGTTTTAGGCTCGGGAGTAATGGGATCAAGAATAGCCTGTCATTTTGCAGGTATTGGCGTTCAGGTTTTACTGCTGGACATAGCACCGAAAGAACTGAACGATGCTGAAAAGAAAAAAAATCTTACGCTAGATAATCCCGCTGTGAAGAACCGGATTGTGAACGATGCGCTGCAGGCCGCAATAAAATCAAACCCTTCACCAGTATATACCAAAGACGTTGTAAAACGTATTCAAACAGGGAATTTTACCGACGATATGAAACGTATCGCCGAGGTAGATTGGATCATTGAAGTAGTTGTTGAGAATCTTGATGTTAAGAAAACTGTTTTTGAACAGGTCGAAAAATTTAGAAAGCCAGGAACACTAATCTCTTCCAACACTTCCGGTATTCCTATTCACCTGATGACGGAAGGCAGAAGTGCCGACTTCCAGAAATATTTCTGCGGTACTCACTTCTTCAATCCTCCTCGTTACCTCCGTTTATTAGAAATTATACCAACTCCACATACCGATCCTGCAGTAATAGATTTTCTCATGCATTACGGGGATTTATATCTTGGGAAAACAACAGTACTGTGTAAAGATACTCCTGCATTTATTGCCAATAGGGTAGGTGTATTTTCTATCATGGCTATTTTCCATATCATGCAGGAAATGGGATTAGGTATCGATGAAATTGATTCATTAACCGGACCAGTAATCGGCCGGCCAAAATCCGCTACATTTCGTACAGCCGATGTTGTGGGTATAGATACTCTCGTAAGAGTGGCTAAAGGAGTAATGGATAATTGCCCGCAGGATGAAGCTATCGGCATCTTCCAAATTCCTCCTTTCCTGCAAAAAGTAGTAGAAAACAATTGGCTGGGCGATAAAACCGGCCAGGGCTTCTACAAGAAAACAAAAGGGGAAGGCGGTAGTAAAGAGATCTTAACGCTCAACTTACAGACAATGGAATACGGACCTAAACAAAAGGCCCGTTTCGCAAGTATAGATGCCGCCAAACCAGTAGAAGATCTGAAGAAACGTATCAAAATGCTTGCCGCTGCAACAGATAAAGCGGGTGAATTCTATCGCAGCTTCCATGCTTATCTGTTCTCCTACGTATCTCACAGAATTCCGGAAATTGCGGATGACCTCTATAAAGTTGATGATGCCATGAAAGCTGGTTTCGGTTGGGAAATCGGGCCATTCGAATCATGGGATCTTTTAGGAGTGGAAACTTCCGTAAAACTAATTGAAGAAAAAGGTTTAACCGTTGCTCAATGGGTGAAAGATATGCTCGTCAAAGGCATTTCATCTTTCTACAAAATTGAAAACGGAAAAAAATTATACTACGATATTACTACCCAAACCTACAAACAGTTACCTGGAGAAGGCGACTTCATTATTCTGGAGAATTACTCCAATAATGTTGTCTGGAAGAACAGTGCTTGTAGCTTAATTGACATAGGCGACGGTGTTGTATGTTTCGATTGGAAAACAAAGATGAATACCATCGGAGGAGAAGTGCTGGATGGCCTCAATAAAGCCATCGACAGGGCAGAGAAAGACTTCCGCGGATTGGTAGTTGCCAATGAAGGCACTAACTTTTCTGCAGGTGCTAATGTTGGAATGATATTCATGTTGGCTGCCGAACAGGAGTTCGACGAACTGGATATGGCTATCAGACTATTCCAGCGTAGTACTATGCGCCTGCGCTATTCCTCTATTCCCGTTGTGGTGGCGCCACATGCACTTACACTGGGTGGTGGTTGCGAAATGGCATTGCATGCAGATAAAGTGCAGGCTGCTGCTGAAACCTATATCGGATTAGTAGAACTAGGTGTTGGGCTGATCCCTGGTGGTGGCGGTACTAAAGAAATGACCCTCCGTGCAAGCCTCGAATTTAAACCTGGCCGTATCGAAGAAGAACCGTTAAAAGACTACTTCATGACCGTAGCTACTGCAAAGGTGGCTACCAGCGGTTTCGAAGGCTACGATATGGGTGTTTTGCGCAAAGGTCATGATGAAATTACAATGAACCCGGGCCGCCTGATTGCCGACGCCAAGAAGAGCGTCATTGCAATAGCAGACGAAGGATATACCCGCCCGGTAGAAAGAACCGATATTAAGGTAATGGGCCGTAGTGCATTAGGTGCATTACTCTCTGGCGTATATGCAATGAAGTTTGGTAACTATATTTCTGAACACGATCAGAAAGTGGCGAATAAACTGGCTTATGTAATGTGCGGCGGTGACCTCACCGAACCATCATTGGTAAGCGAACAATACCTGTTGGATCTCGAAAGAGAGGCTTTCCTCAGTTTATGCGGTGAGCGTAAAACATTGGAACGCCTGCAAAGCGTGATTAAAACAGGTAGACCAATCAGAAACTAACTTTTACCAGTTTTTTTAAAGGGAAATGTAGAGTGATTAGCCATAAGATCATTTACTGCATTTCCCTTTTTTTATGCTAAAAATTACTATCCGATGCCAATTCTTACCTTAAACAATATCTCCAAAAAATATGGCTCCCTACAGGCATTATCGGATGTCTCCTTCAGTGTACCTGCCGGTAGTGTATTTGGTATCCTGGGGCCTAACGGTAGTGGAAAAACTACCTTGCTGGGAATTGTAACAGATGTATTGAAAGCAAACAGCGGAAGCTTTCAGTTATTCGATAAACCCCCTACTGCCAAAGAACGACAGCAAATCGGAACATTATTGGAAACTCCTAATTTCTACCACTATCTCAGTGCCTACAAAAACCTGGAAATTACTGCTACCATTAAGAAACATGGCAAAGAAGATATAGACAGAGTGCTGAAGGTTACCGGACTGCTCAACAGAAAAAACGATGCCTTCAAAACCTATTCTTTAGGTATGAAACAACGATTGGCCATAGCTAACGTTTTATTGGGTGATCCGGATGTGCTGATCCTCGATGAACCTACCAATGGCCTCGATCCTGCCGGGATTGCTGAAGTAAGGGAATTGATCCACCAATTATCTGCAAGTGGCAAAACAATCATCCTGGCCAGCCATTTACTGGATGAAGTGGAAAAAGTATGTACTCATGTTGCGATCCTGCAAACCGGGAAATTACTGATTTCCGGACCTGTAAATGAAGTGATTGCCAGAAACGATTTCCTCGAGATGGCGGCCGCAGATATGAATCACCTGTTTCAGATAATGCAGGCATACCCGGGATGTACGGCTGTGGATTTATTGTCAAATACCCTCAGAGCCCAATTCAATATAGCAATAGATCCCGCAGCTATCAACCGATATTGCGCTGAGCATAATTGCTGGCTCACCTTTCTGCAAGTCCGTAAAAAAAGCCTGGAAACAGCTTTTCTTGAAATTACTAATAACCCTAAGGCATGAAATCAATTATCTATACAGAATGGCTGAAAGTGAAAACCTATCGTACTTTTTGGATTATGATAGGGTTGATGTTAATAATTATCCCGGCCGGCAATTTTTTATTGGCTGAAATCATTACCGGCAACCTGAAAATGTTGGCCAAGATGGCTGGCAGTCCATTTAGTTTCCCTGATGTTTGGCGTTTGATGGCGGTAATAGACAGCTATTACTCTCAGGTTCCAGGATTTCTACTGATCATTTTAGTTACTAATGAATACTCCTTCCGTACAAACCGGCAAAATGTAATAGATGGATGGGAAAGAAAGGAATTTGTATGGTCGAAATTATTCTGGGTTTTCTTTTTAGCGATAGTAACCTTGTTACAGGCAACGATTTCGGCAATGCTGATAGGGTTGATTTATGGTGGAAAGCCGCTTAGCTTTTCAGGCTTTGAATATATGCTCTATTATTTCATGCAGGTACTTGTTATGCTTACCATTGCACTGGTAATAGCTATCTTCACACGAAGGGCCGGAATGGGCATTATTCTCTTTTTTGCTTATGTAATAATGCTTGATCAGCTGTTTTCTTTCCTGATCAAAAAATATATCGGAAAAATCGGTAGCCTGTTCCCATTACAAAGTGGGGATGAATTACTGCCTTTCCCTTCTCAAAATCTGGTGATCAGTACCGATCAGTATCCTACATACATTTACGTTGGTGTTATGTTATTGTATATTGTTTTGGGTATTTACTTGGTTTTCAGGAGGGTAATGAAATACGATTTATAGGGGTATAGATATATTTTACATTCTTTTAAAGCAAAATCTCTGATATTGCTCTTAAATTTGTAAAGAAAGATAATTTAGTGAGATGACAAAGAAGGAACCTGTAATACTGGTAACAAACGATGATGGGATTACCGCCCCGGGAATTCGTGCATTGATTGAAGCGGTGAAATCATTGGGCAGGATAGTAGTAGTGGCGCCGGATAGTCCACAATCGGGCAAGGGGCATGCTATTACAATAGGAGTGCCTTTAAGGTTGAATGAGGTCGATATCTTTGAAGGAATTGAAGCCTGGCAATGTTCAGGTACGCCTGTCGACTGTGTAAAGCTCGCAAGGGATAAAATATTGCATGGTAAACCGGATATTTGCGTAAGCGGGATCAATCACGGAGCTAATCACTCTATCAATGTGATTTATTCCGGTACTATGTCGGCCGCTATGGAGGCTGCCATTGAAGGAATTCCGTCTGTTGGTTTTTCTTATCTTGAATATAGTTACGAGGCCGATTTCTCCTTGCCAAAGGAAATTGCGCATAAAGTAACCAAAAAGATGCTGGAATCTGATTTGCCTGCCGGGTCACTGTTTAATGTGAATATTCCCGTGGTTAGCAAAAAAGAGTTTAAAGGGCTTAGAATGAGCCGCCAGGCAGATGCTAAATGGGTGGAGGAATTTGATGAACGCCGGGATCCTCATGGGAAAAAATATTACTGGTTGACAGGTGAGTTCAAAAACCGCGATAGTGGAGACGATACAGACGTTTGGGCGCTGGAAAATAATTATGCCTCCATCGTACCTGTACAGTTCGACCTTACCAACTATTCATTGAAAAAGAAGTTAGCAGAAGACTGGAAAGACCTGTAATTCAATCGTTATCGCCATTATAATAGCACTATGTTAAAAAAAGACAATCTTCAATTAGGTATCGTTTTGGGATTTTTAACCCCATTAGTGATGTTTCTCGGGTATTATTACTTTGGAATCAGGCCGCACAATCATGTGTCGCTGCCTCAGTTTCTTGGTATTTTAAACGATAATCGCCAGATGATTCCTAAATTGGGAAGTGTATGTTTGTTATTGAATGGAGTGGTATTTTATCTTTATACCAGAGAGAAGCTCGATATTACATCAAAAGGTATCTTTTTAGCTACCATGCTTTATGCTGTTGGCATTTTGCTGGTTAAACTGATCAATTAATTTAAGCATTAGATTTTGAAATATTACATTATTGCGGGAGAAGCGTCAGGTGATTTACACGGAAGCAATTTGGTGAAACAAATTCGGGAAGTCGATACCCAAGCCAATATTCGTGGCTGGGGCGGTGATCTGATGGAACATGCAGGAGCCAATATTGTAAAGCATTACAGAGACCTTGCATTCATGGGATTTGTGGAAGTTGTGATGAATTTACGTACCATTCTGAAGAATATTGATCAATGTAAAAAAGATATTACTGCCTTTAAACCTGACGTATTGGTACTGGTAGATTATCCTGGGTTCAATATGAGAATAGCAGAATGGGGCAAGCAACAAGGATATAAAATCGTTTATTATATTTCTCCACAGGTTTGGGCCTGGAAAGAAAACCGAGTAAAGAAAATTAAACAATCAGTAGATAAGCTTCTGTGCATCCTGCC
Organism: Chitinophaga silvatica; assembly: GCF_003419895.1. Taxonomy (GTDB): domain Bacteria; phylum Bacteroidota; class Bacteroidia; order Chitinophagales; family Chitinophagaceae; genus Chitinophaga; species Chitinophaga silvatica. Next base: position 57,235 of record NZ_QPMM01000002.1, read on the forward strand.
ATTTGAGAAAGAATTCTACCAAAAATGGAATTACGAAGTAGAATATGTAGGTCATCCACTGGTGGGAGTTATTAAAGATTTTAAAGAGCAACCAGTTGAGCGTCCATTGGCAAACAAACCTATTATTGCTGTTTTGCCAGGTAGCAGAAAGCAGGAAGTGAGTGTTAAATTGCCTATCATGCTTACGATGGCAAAACATTTTCCTGAATATCAATTTGTTGTAGCACAAGCACCGGGGTTAGATGATCATTTCCTGGAAAGCCTTACTGGCCAGCATCCCAATGTAAGTATGGTAAAAGGTCAGACTTATAACCTCCTCAAACAGGCTACCGCTGCTTTGGTGACCTCTGGAACAGCTACTTTGGAAACTGCTTTGTTTGGTGTGCCTGAAGTAGTTTGTTATAAAGGAAATCCTATCTCATACTTCTTCGCAAAACATCTTATCAAGGTAAAGTATATCTCACTTGTTAACCTGGTAATGGATAAATTAGTTGTGAAAGAACTTATTCAACATGATCTTACTGAAGAGAATTTGTTGAAGGAATTGGGACTTTTATTGAAAGATGAAGCTGTGAGAAACAGGGTAAAGAAAGATTATGCAGAGTTATGGCATAAATTAGGAGAAAAAGATGCCTCCCGCAGAGCTGCCGACATTATTTACGAATATGCAATCAGTTAATGATGCTTTATAAATCTTACCAGCATTAGTATTAGAGCCAGCAAAAAAAGAATTATTGATATCCTGTTCATGCCATGCATCATCGACAAATATGTTGATTTTGGGGCATTAGGATCTTTTTTACCTATATAAAAGTATCGTAGTATTTGTTTGAATATACTTTTCATTTTGTAAAGATAAGTTATCCCTATCTTGATTATTAATCAATCTAAATATTCCATTTGTTTTATGCGTTACCTATTATTATCCCTATTGTGTGCTGTTTCAGTTACAGTTTGTGCCTATGCCCCGGGCGATTGGCAGCTTCTTGGCTCTACTCATGCCGCTTCTGCACCCAACGATTTTTACTACTACAAAGTAGCACAGATCAATAATGCATCAGATACCTATGCTTCAATACTGGAAATAAGTATACAGGGAGATCCTAAATTTTATGAGCAGCAGGGTACTTTTGTTGTGCGTATTGATAAAGCGGCTGCAACAACTACCCGGTTCGATGGACTGGAAGTCAGGTGTACTTCAGGAAATGCTGCTGCTGCATCTTTCTATATTTACAATAATGCGCTTTGGTTAAGAGCGAATTATAAAGGTGGAAATATTTACTACCGTTCGGCGGCCGATTTTAATAACTCTCCGGTTACCGCATCGCCATTTAGTCAGACAACTACTGCACCTACAGGGTTTGTTAAATCTATAAATGGATTTGGGATGAAATGCGATTTTATTAACAGTGTTTATTATCCGTTGCCGTATGTCGATAAACAGGGAAATTATTATGTTGGAGGGAAACTGGGAGTAGGGATGGATACGGCTACGGCCCCGGTTCATATAATAAATGGGAAACAGGAAATTCGCCTGGGTACAGGTACCAGTACATCTGGTTACAAACTGGATATCGGAGTGAATGATGATGGCGTCAATTTCTTTAATAATTCAATAGTAAGAGGCTATAACTTTAAAGGTAATACTTCGACACTTTTTTCAATAAATGAATATGGAAATATATCTATTGGGAAACCATCTACAAGAGCTTTAAGATTGGATATGGACGGGATTTTACGAAATACAGGGCCTGTAACCTTTTTTGGGCCCGGAACTGTTAATGATTCTACCGGCGGCACACTGAAAAGAGGATTGCATGTAGATAATGGAGCCAATACCAGTTGGGATTTACTGACACTAAAAAATAATACCAGTACGATGTTGAGAGTGGATGGAGCCGGAAATGTTAGTATAGGTGCCGGCAATAGTAAAGCTTATAAACTGGCGGTGGATGGAACTTTGGGGGCAAGAAGGATTAAAGTTGAGCAGGTTAGCTGGGCAGATTTTGTATTTGATGAAGATTATGTTTTGCCTTCATTGCAGGAAGTATCTGCATTTATTAAGCAGCATAAGCATCTTCCCGGAATTCCCGCTGCTGAGGAGGTAAAGAAGGAAGGGGTGGATCTTGGAGAAATGAATAAAAAATTATTACAAAAAGTAGAAGAATTGACCTTATATCTGATAGAATTAAAAAATGAAAATCGTCAGCAACAGGAAGATCTGAATAAGTTAAAAGAGCAACTGAAAAATGGCAAATAAAGCCCCTGGATGCGCTATTCCGGCATTCAATTTTCGATAAAAAAAATATGTTCAGTTAAATGTGGATAACTGAAGGTTTTGTTCACTGTTTATCACTTGTCTAATTGTTTGTGGTAAAGGGTTTTGTATGGATGATTATGAGGTTGTTGGCCTGTGGAAAAGCATGTGGATATTGATGAGTTTGTGTGGATTGATGTTAGTAACAAAAAAAAGTTCGGAGCACATTACCCCGCACCGCTTTTTTTCAGGTTTATATATTCATCACCGTCACACAAATGGCCGCATTATGAATAGGAACCCAAGAGTATTGCTTGTTGAAGATGATAAGGTTTTCGGAGGAACAGTAAAACATTATCTGGAAAATTCCGGTTTTAATGTGGAACATAGCCTCGATGGCTTGGATGCCTGGAACCTATACGATAGGAACAAATATGATATTTGTCTTATCGACATTGTAATTCCTAAGAAAAACGGATATGACCTCGCAAAGGAGATCCGTCAGAAAAACATGGTAACGCCCATTTTCTTTCTGTCTTCTGAAAAAATAGGGGATGAAGACAGAATTACCGGCTTTAGCGCCGGGGGAGATGGTTATCTGGTGAAACCTTTCAGTTTCGAAGAACTGATCAAAAGGATGCAGGTAATCCTGAAATGGACCCGTCCTAACAGAACTGAGCTGCTGATTGGTCACGAAATCGGGAAATATACTTTCCATTACAGAAAGCTGAAGATTTATGAAACGGAAACAAAAATGGTAAAAGGGAAAATCTCCCCTATCGAATCCAAAATGTTACGTCATTTCTTTAGCAGACCTAACGTAATTGTCCAGAAAGAAGAAGTACTGTTGCGAATTTGGCACAAGGATGACTTTTATGCCAGCCGTAGTATGGATGTCTTTATCGGCCGTATCAGGAAGTTGCTCAAACAACTTACCCCCCACGTTGAACTGGAAACCGTTTATAATGTCGGCTTACGCCTGAATGTACCTGAAGAGCTATTGCCAGTCAAACTCACAGTGCCTTTAAGCTAATTTGCTGTCAAATATTCTTTTATTTTAATGTGCCCCTGCGATTTAGTTGCCTGAACCGTAGCGCAACTCCGCTTGTTCCGCCCCAAAAGCGCGGTACAGGCGGTTTTGTGCTTCCTACCCTTTCGTTATTTTATTCAGATTAGATAAAATCGTAACTTTATACCGATGGAAACAGTGGTTGTTCAAAAATATAATTTAGACGAAGAGCAGGAAAAGAAAGAAATCGTTCGGCACTATCGCGCTTTACTACGAGCATTAAAACCCCGTTTGAAAAAAGGCGACAGAGAGTTGGTACGTACTGCATTCGAAATGGCAGCTGATGCTCATAAGGAAATGCGCCGCAAATCAGGTGAACCTTACATCTTGCATCCGCTGGCCGTAGCACAGATATGCGTGGAAGAAATCGGACTCGGTGTCCGTTCCGCTATCTGCGCCCTATTACACGATACCGTTGAAGATACCGAAGTAACATTGGAAGATGTTACTCGTGAATTTGGTACCGAAATCGCTCATATAGTAGATGGCCTCACAAAAATATCTACCGTAATAGATTCCAGTACCAGTACCGCTCAGGCAGAGAATTTCAAAAAAATTCTACTCACCCTGGCCGATGACCCAAGAGTCATCCTGATCAAACTGGCCGACAGGTTGCATAATATGCGGACCCTCGACAGCATGAGCAGAGAAAAACAACTCAAAATTGCCTCTGAAACTGTATTCATCTATGCGCCATTAGCTCACCGCCTCGGATTATATAATATCAAATCCGAGATGGAAGATCTGGCCATGAAATATACCGAAGAACAAACTTATCGTGAAATCGCCCGCCGCCTCAAGGAAACAAAGCGCGAACGTACCCGGTATATCAATGAGTTTATAAAACCTATCAAGGAAGTTCTTCAGGAAGAAGGCTTTATGTTCGAAATATACGGTCGCCCGAAATCAATTCATTCTATCCACAATAAAATCAAAACAAAGAATGTTGCTTTCGAAGAAGTATACGACCTTTTCGCCATTCGTATCATCCTTGATTCTCCGATAGAAAAGGAAAAAGCCGATTGCTGGAAAGTATATTCCATCATCACCGACTTTTATCACCCAAGCCCTGAAAGAACCCGCGATTGGTTAAGTAACCCTAAATCAAATGGTTATGAAGCCCTGCACGTTACTGTAATGGGGCCCCAGGGTAAATGGGTGGAAGTGCAGATCCGTTCCAAAAGAATGAACGATTATGCCGAAAAAGGTGTGGCTGCTCACTGGCGTTATAAAGAAGGTAGTGCCACCACCGCCCAACAGGAGTCGAAATTCGATCAGTGGTTCATGCAAATCAGAGAAATCCTGAGCAATCCTGATTCCAATACGCTCGACTTCCTGGCCGATTTTAAGAGCAATCTCTTCACCGAGGAGATCTACGTATACACCCCGAAAGGTGACCTGAAAATACTGCCTGTAAACTCTACAGCCCTGGATTTTGCTTATGCTATTCACAGTGCCGTTGGTAACAAATGTATAGGTGCTAAAGTCAATTACAAACTGGTGCCGCTTAGCCATAAACTGAGAAGTGGCGACCAGGTTGAAATTATTACCTCCAATAAACAAAAACCATCCGAAGATTGGCTCAACTTTGTTTTAACCGCCAAGGCTAAATCAAAGATTAAAGATGCGCTGAAAGAAGAGAAGCGAAAAGTGGCCATGGATGGTAAAGCCGCTCTGGAACGCAAGTTGGGGCATATGGATATTACCCCAAGCAGTTATAATATCAATGAACTGGTTCAGTTTTACAAACAATCTTCTCCTTTGGATCTGTATTATCAGATTGCTGTGAAGAATATTGATTTGAAAGAATTGAAACAGTTTACAGTTCTGGGCGATAAATTAGAACCTCCAAAACCTGTAAAACAGCCGGAACACGTATCGGAAGAACAGGTTAAACATCAGATACCTTCCAAGAAGGATGCTGAACTGATAATTTTTGGTGAAAGCTCAGATAAAATTGCCTATAAACTGGCAAACTGTTGCCGCCCAATACCCGGTGACGATGTTTTTGGATTCATTACTGCCAGTGAAGGTCTGAAAATTCATAGAACCAATTGCCCGAATGCCGCTCAGCTACTGGCAAATTATGGACATAGAGTGGTGAAAACCAAGTGGGTGAAAAACCGCGAAATATCCTTCCTGACTGGTATGCGTATCATCGGTATGGATGATGTTGGTGTTATTCATAAAATTACCAATATCATTTCCGGTGAATTAAAGATCAATATTTCTGCACTGAGCATCGAATCAAAAGAAGGCCTGTTTGAAGGACTCATCAAAGTGTATGTACACGATAAAGAAGAATTGGATGAACTGGTAGAAAGGCTTAAAAAGCTGGATGGTATTCAGACAGTACAACGATTGGAAGAAAATTAATTGTATTTTATAGATTAAAATGTGGCGCCGTAGAGTTATTGCTTTGCAGCGCCACATCTGTTTAAAAACATTCTCCTTTGGTGCGAAAATTTGTATTTGTAATTATTCGCCTTAATTTTGCGACTTCTTTTAAACGCAACAACCTCCGATAATTAATTAAATCATTATGGTAGACGTTTTGTTAGGCCTGCAATGGGGCGACGAAGGTAAAGGTAAAATTGTGGACTATTTTGCCGGAAAATACGACGTAATTGCCCGCTTCCAAGGTGGCCCGAATGCCGGTCATACACTCTACGTAAACGGCCAAAAAGTTGTATTACGTACAATCCCATCTGGTGTATTCCATGATAAAACCATCAACCTTATCGGTAATGGTGTGGTATTAGACCCTGTAGCTTTCAAGAAGGAAAGTGAAGATATCGCTATTCTTGGCGTAGATCTTACCAAAAAGCTGTTTATCGCAGAAAAAACGCATATCATCGTTCCTACTCACAGAGCCCTTGATAAAGCGTCTGAAATCGCAAAAGGTAATGATAAGATCGGTTCTACCCTTAAAGGTATTGGTCCGGCATATATGGACAAAACCGGTAGAAATGGCTTACGCGTTGGGGATGTTTTAGCTCCCGATTTTAAAGAGCGCTACGAGAAATTAAAGAAAAAACACCTCGATCTCCTCTGCCAGTACGATATCAGCGAATTTGAAGCAGATATCGCTGCCTGGGAAGCAGAATTCTTCGAAGCTATTCCTTTCCTCCGCACTATGAACATCGTAAACGGAGAATACTGGATCAACAATAAATTGAAAAATGGTAGCAAAATCTTAGCTGAAGGCGCTCAGGGTAGTATGCTGGATGTTGATTTTGGTACTTATCCTTTCGTAACTTCTTCTAACACAATATCTGCCGGCGTTTGTACTGGCCTGGGTATTGCTCCTAAATGGATCAAAGAAGTAATTGGTGTTACCAAAGCATATTGCACCCGCGTTGGTGGTGGCCCTTTCCCTACTGAATTACACGACGAAACCGGTGAAAAACTCAGAGCAGCCGGCCACGAATTTGGCGCCGTTACCGGCCGCCCTCGCCGCTGCGGTTGGATCGACCTCGTTGCACTGAACTATACCTGCATGCTTAGCGGTGTTACCCAATTGGTAATGACCAAAAGCGATGTTTTAGACGAATTCGATCAGGTTTTGGCTTGTACCGCCTATGAAATTGATGGCCAACAAACCAAAGAAATGCCGTTCCAATTAAATGGTCTGGAACTGAAACCTGTCTACGAAACATTCAACGGCTGGTCCGAAAAAACAGCTACTTGCAAGCATTTCAATGAGTTACCTGCTGAAATGAAATCATTCGTTACTGCGGTAGAAAGTTATCTGGGCGTTCCTGTGAAATACGTTTCCAACGGACCTGGACGCGACCAAATCCTGGATAAGTAGAAGGAAAAAAGTAAGAAAAAAAAACGGCAAAAAAAATTTGGCGAATAAAAAAAACTATTAAAACTTTACGGCAAAGAAATAAGGTAACCTATTATGAAATCAAAATCTGATAAAGAGAAAGAGACCAAAAAAACTACTTCTCCTAAGACTGCAAAAGACGCTCCTAAAGCTGCGGCTAAGCGCAAGAAAGAGGTGGATGACGACGATGATGATGAGGATGATGAGGAAAACAAGCCTTCGAAATCTTCTTCAAAAAAATCAGATAAATCTGCATCAAAATCTAAAAGTCAGGATGATGACGATGAAGATTTTGATGGTGACGACGATGATGAAGATGTAGAAGATGCATGGGAAAAAGGAGAAGATGATGATTACGATCCTGACTTCGAGGAGTTCGACATGCCTAAATCTAAAGGAAAACGTGGTCGCCCTAGTACCAAAAAAAGCGACGATGATGACGATCTGGGAATCGATGATGAATTCAAAGACATGGATTTATTCAACGATCGTTTCGATGATGATGATGATGATTTTTAAGCATTAAACACGATTGTTATCAGGATATTTCACACATTCCCGGTTGATGATCGGAGGATATTTAAACAACAAATGTTGAATTGGGCCAACCAGTTCAACATTTGTTGTTTTTTAGACAATAACAACTACTCCTCTCACTGGCACCAATACGAAGCCATTCTGGCCTTTAATGCACTAGATGCTATCAGCGCACCCGCAGGTAATGCATTTCAGGCACTGCAAACTTTTCATGATGCCAACCCCGATTGGATTTTTGGTCATCTGGCCTACGATTTAAAGAATGAAGTGGCTCCACTACAATCCCAACACCCCGATGGGATTGGATTTCCGGATCTCTTCTTCTTCCGGCCGGAAATAATATTCCTACTCCGAAATACAACCGTAGAAATCGGTGGAATTAACCTGACAGCAAACGCAGCAGAACAACTCTACAACGATTGCTGCAATTTTATCTCAGACTCTCAACCCATTTCCGATTCCCCGCTCCCTCCTGTACAAAGCAGGTTACCTAAACAGGATTATCTGGATGCCGTAAAAGCACTCCGCCTGCATATTCAGCAGGGCGATTGTTATGAAGTCAATTTCTGCAGGGAAAACTTTATAGAAAATGCTAACGTTTATCCACCTGCGTTATTCAGACAGTTAAATAATATTTCGCCGGCACCGTTTGCTGCCTATTACAGGCTCAACGATCGCTACATGGCTTGTTCAAGCCCCGAAAGATACCTTCAGAAAAAAGGAACTACCGTTATCTCTCAACCCATTAAGGGTACCAGCCGGAAAGATCCTGATCCCGAGATCGATCGGGCTTTGCAACTGGAACTCTTCAATAATCCTAAAGAGCGGTCTGAAAACGTAATGGTGGTGGATCTGGTACGAAACGACCTCTCACATACTGCGGTGCAGGGATCTGTAGAAGTCTCAGAACTCTTTGGAATTTACGGATTTGCGCATGTGCATCACATGATTTCTACTGTCAGATCTGTTGTCGATCCTGCTACTCCATTTGCTGAAATACTGAAAACAACCTTTCCTATGGGTTCTATGACCGGTGCTCCCAAGCTTAGGGTGATGGAACTGATAGAAACCTATGAACGCTCCAAAAGAGGGCTATATTCCGGCGCATTAGGATATATCACCCCGGAGGGCGATTTCGATTTTAATGTTGTAATCAGAAGCATTTTATATAATGAAAGCAGCCGGTACCTTTCTTTCCAAACAGGATCTGCTATCACATTTTACTGTGATCCGGAAAAAGAATGGGAAGAATGTATGCTTAAGGCAGCGGCATTAGAGAAAGTACTTATAGGCTAAACAATTGCTCCATTGCCTGTTCTATTGTAGGATAAGAAAATTGAAATCCGGCTTTTTGTACTTTTTCGGGAGAGGCTTTAACACTTTTCAATACTTCAATACTCATTTCTCCCAACATCGTCCTTAATACAAAAGTGGGAACATAGGTTGTCATAAAACTTTTACCCTTAACTATTCTCGCCATTGTGAGAATTAATTCCTTATTGGTAACCGGGTTTGGAGATACGGCATTAAAAATACCTTCCATATTATCATCTACGATGGCACTGAAATAAAGACGCACTAAATCATGAATATGAATCCAGGGAACAAACTGTTCTCCTGATCCTAAAACAGTGGCAAAACCAAACTTCAATGGCTTATAAAACTCTTTAAGCGCACCGCCTTCACGGCTCAACGTAATACCTGTACGTAGTATTACAAGCTTTTTATCTAGTGAAGTAACTTTAGAAATATGTTGTTCCCACAGCGCTGTAGTTGTACCTAAGTAATCGGTAGCTGGTGGGTCTGTTTCAACAAATGAATGATCCTTATACTCGCCATAATAACCTGTGGCAGAGGCACTGATCACTTTTTTTACTTTATTGGGAAATGTTTTTAATGCTGTATAAATCAGTTCACTACTTTGGGTACGACTTTCTACAATTTCCTGTTTACGTGCGGTTGTCCATCTTTTCTCTCCAACATTGGCTCCTGCCAGATGCACGATATAATCGGCCTCCTGGATCGCCATTTTGTCGATCGTCTGGGTTTTAATATCCCAGTGCGCATATGTAACAGCTTTGTTGGTGCCTGCTTCAGGCTTGCGGGTTAGTATAATAACTTTATAGCCCCTTTCAACCAACCATGCTGTTAATGCACTGCCTATTAACCCTGTTCCTCCTGTAATAGCAACCGTTTCCATCCTATATTTCCTTCAATTAAAAAATTTTAATAAAAGTACACAATAAAACAGTCGTTTTTGAATTTAAGTAAAAGCATTAGTTAACTCATCCAAATTGAAAAATTTTGATGTAAGTTTGAAAAAGGTCCATGTATTATGTGCCAACATTATTAATATAGCTTTGAAATCCATATTTCCACATGCATACGCTATACCGTTTATCGCTGTTTTTTTTATTGCTGATGGCAGGCACCGCTGTCTCCGCACAAAAAATAACCTACTCTGAGCCGGATAGAGACGATTATAAAAGCACCGAATTTGAGATTATTGGCAGAGTAGCCGGTAATATCCTGGTTTATAAGGCTGACAAAGGCGATTATGTTGTTTCTGTGTATGATAACAGTATGACAATGATTGATCGGGTAAAGCTGGATTTTTTACCCCGTAAGGTCATTTCAATGGATTTCGTTGCCTATCCCAATAAAGTACTGATGTTCTACCAATTTCAGCGTAAGGATGCAGTATTTAGTTTCTGTGCCACAATGACTCCGGATGCTAAATTTTATGATGCTCCGATAATGATAGATTCTACACGTATAGGCTCCTATACAAAAGAAAATAAAGTTTACTCGCTGGAGGTATCTGAAGATAAGAACAGGATAATGGTTTATAAAATCAATCAGGATAATGAATCCAATAATGTTTTCTATACTTTCCTGTACGATAGTGCCGTAAGCCTGGTAAATAACAGTCGCCTCTCTTTACCCATGCAATCGAGAAAGCAGTTTCTGAGCAATTTTAACCTCAGTAATGCCGGTGATTTCATCTTTAATAAGTTGGAGCGTACCAGTAACAAGGATTATGTTGTAAGTGGCAGCATGATCGTTAAACGTCCATTGATTGATAGCTTTGAATTGTCGCCAATGACGTTTAAATCTCAGTTGATCGATGAGGTGAAAATGAAGCTTGATAATGCCAGGAACACAGCCCTAGTAACTGCCTTCTATTATAAACAGAAAAGAGGGAATGTAGACGGATTGTATCTCTACAAATACAATTATGGTACTCATACCCCTGTTTACGAAAAATCGCAGCCATTCTCCGAAGAACTGAAGGCTAACGCACGCGGAGAGTCGAGCACCAATGCTGCGTTTAATGATTACTTTATTCGTAAGATCATCAATACCGCTAACGGAGGCTTTTTGCTGACTGCCGAATCTTTTTCAACTTCCTCCAGGTATCAGCCATGGAACCGTTGGAATTATATGTATGGAAGCCCTTACGGCGGAATGTATTCGCCATACTACTATTCTCCCTATTCTTCAATGTATTACAATCCGTACAACTGGAATAATTCACAAGGTTTGAGATATCACTACGATAATGTGGCTGTCTTATCGTTCGATGACGAAGGAAATATGCAGTGGAATAACTTTGTGCATAAGAGTCAGTACGACGATAATGCAGATCTGTATTTATCCTACCTGATGGTGAATGTCGGAAGTGAGTTGCGCTTTTTATTCAATGAACTGGATAGAAGAAACTACATGCTTACGGATGTTAGTTTAGCCCCTGGTGGTAAAGTTAACCGTATGCCTACATTGCGGAATCTGGATAAAGGTTTTACCTGGATGCCCCGTTATGGAAAACAGATCAGTGGCCGTACAGTTGTAGTACCTTGTATTTACAGGAATTATATTTGCTTTGCTAAAATTGACTTTTAATCACACCTTTGTACTGTGATACGTTTTTTCCGTTCAGGCAATCCGTTAACGGTATTGCTGCTGTTATTATATACACTACTGGTTAAGTTTTATTATCTGTTGCATCCGTCTACTTTCCTGGCGGATGGTTCAGAAGGATTGTTATACCATCTGCTGGTGCAATGGTTGCAATCTGTAGTAGGGGCAGGACCTTTGTTTTTTACTTCTCTGTCTGTCTTACTCCTCCTGCTTCAATCGTTGTTCTTTACCAGAATAGTTAATCATCATCGCCTGTTTTCCAAGCCTACCTATTTGCCGGCGATGTGTTATCTGCTGTTTACCTCTTTGCTGGAAGGCTGGAATGTTTTCTCTCCTGCATTATTGGTAAACCTGATTATGCTCTGGGTATTTTCGAGCATAACAGAATTATATACACGAACTTCTGCCCGGGATGTGGTTTTTAATATTGGGTTTGCTTTAGGGGTTTGTGGATTGTTTTATTTCCCTTCAGTAATTTTTTGCCTGTTACTCCTGGTAAGCATGCTTATCATGAGAGCGTTTAGGCTGGCTGAATGGATAATTGCAGTTTTAGGCCTTATTTGCCCTATTTACCTGATGGGAACATATTTGTTCCTTACCAATCAGATGGGGCTATTAATCAAAATCCCTAATATTGGGTTAGTCCAGCCTTTTATATCAGATTATAAGGTTTGGGGAGCGTTTATCACCTGTTTGTTCTTTTTTGTACTGGGATGGCTGTTATTACAGCGACCATTGAAGAAGATGCTTATTCAGGGCCGGAAAATATGGGCAGCTTTAATTATATATGTTTTAGTAGCCATATTGGTTCCTTTCTTCAATATACATTTTTCTCCTTCCTATTGGGTTTTGGCAGTTTTGCCTATCTCAATGTTTGCAGGAAATGTATTTTGGTCGATTACCAGCGACACTTTTGCCAACATAATTCACATTCTGGTACTTGGATATGTTATAGTTATGCAATATTTCAGCTAAAATGCCACTTCCAAGGGGCTGATTACCAGTAATTTGTTAAATCAGGACAAACGGCAATGGAAAATTGCGAACGGCTAAGTAATTTTGTCCTTTCCCGCTAGCTTTGCTAATTGGTAAAAATTGCGGGAAAAATGAGTTTTAAGCATTATTTACACACATAAACACAAAATAATTTTCAGATGAAATTTGGCGTTGTCACCTTTCCCGGTTCTAATTGTGATCATGATATGATTGATTCCCTCCGTAATGATTTAGGGCAGGAAGTAATTGAACTATGGCATAAGGAGAAAGACCTGAGCGCATTCAATACAACCGACTGTATTGTATTACCTGGTGGATTTTCATATGGCGATTACCTGCGTTGCGGAGCAATTGCCAGATTTAGTCCAATGATGCAAAGTGTTATTGAATTCGCTAATAAAGGTGGTCGTGTGATCGGCGTATGTAACGGATTTCAGGTATTGTGTGAAGCTGGCCTGTTGCCAGGTGTATTATTGCAAAACCGCCATCAGCAATTCATTTGCAAAAATGTTTATCTGAAGAGCGAAAATACCTCTGCTTCCCTGACTAAGGATGTAGTAGGCCGCCCGCTTATGATACCAGTTGCTCACGGTGAAGGTCGCTATTATGCAGATGATGCTACCCTGGAAGAGCTTTTCAACAACAATCAGATACTTTTCCGCTATTGCGATGAGTTTGGCAATATTATTGAACCTGCTAACCCTAACGGAGCCATCCATAATATCGCAGGTATCTGCAACAAAGCCAGAAATGTCTTTGGAATGATGCCTCACCCGGAAAGAGCTACCAGCCTCGCCCTGGGAAATACCGATGGACAGCTGATCCTACAAAGTCTTATTAATAACAATTAATAGATTAAATCAAAACGACCAACCAATTAAAAAAGAAAAGCATGAAAAGATTATTAACAGCACTGGCTTTGTTTGCGCTGCCTATCCTGGCCAGCGCTCAGATAGAGAATCCGGTAAAATGGAGCTTTACAGCTAAGAAAGTAGATGCTACTACCTACGAGGTGCATGCAACTGCTACCATCGAAAAAGGATGGCATCTGTATGCACAGGAAGCCGGAGAAGGTCCTGAACCAACTTCCTTCAAATTCACTAAAAATCCATTAGCAACTCTACAAGGTAAAGTTGAAGAAGTGGGTAAACTGCATAAATCGTTCGACAAAAACTTTAACTCTGAACTGAAATACTACGAAAACAATGTAGATTTCGTGCAAAAGGTTACTGTGAAAGGTAAAGCGGCTACCAAAGTAAAAGGTACTGTTACATTTATGGTTTGTGATGATCACCAATGTTTACCACCGAAGGATATTGATTTTGCGGTAAGTGTAGGAGGAAAATAATTGAATCCGCTATCAAATAACAATATTTTTAGAAACGAGTTCCTCTATCCGGGAACTCGTTTCTCGTTTACTCAGAATGATATTATTTAAAGCCTATTGACTTTATGAAGCATTTGCTTTCGTTTTTTATAGCCGTCTTTGCCAGTTTTTCTTTATCAGCTCAGGCCCAGGAAAATAATCCCCAACCTGTTAAATGGGAATTTTCTGCCGAGAAGAAAACTGATAAGGAATATATCCTGCATCTGAAAGGAACAGTAGAAAAGGACTGGATACTTTTTTCTACTACCATGGGCAACGATGATCCTAATACCCGCATCGTATTGGATAGTACCACCGCGTCTGTTGCTCATATTACCGGTATTACAGAAAATGGTAAACTGGAACAACGCAAAGAAGCGTTGTTCGACAGTTTAAATATCAAATATTTCGAAAATACTGTTGATCTGGCAGTGTCGATCGAAAGTTCTAAACCTCTGGAAACAGTTGGAGGAACAGTTACCAGTATGGTACTGAAAGGAGAAGAAGCAATTCCTGAAGAAGCTAGCTTCAACACTAAAGTTATCGGAGGTACTTCCGCCGCAAGTGGAGATGTTGCCGCAGATGATGCTTCCAACAAATCTTTGATGTGGATTTTCCTGGCGTGCTTCGGTGGTGGTTTTATTGCCCTGATTACCCCATGCGTATTTTCTATGATTCCTATCACTGTTAGCTTCTTTACAAAACGTAGTGCTACCAGAGCCGCAGGAATCAAGAATGCATTCATTTATTCATTTTCTATTATCATTATCTATACCTTCTTAGGGTTCGTTATCACCAAGGTATTTGGTGCAAGCGCCCTGAACTCGCTGGCTAGTAATGGTATTGCCAATCTGATATTCTTTGCCATATTCCTGCTTTTTGCATTCTCCTTCCTCGGTGCATTCGAAATTTCTCTGCCTAGTAACTGGGCAAATAAATCCGATTCTAAAGCTGGTATGGGAAGCTTGTTTGGAATCTTTTTTATGGCGCTTACCCTGGCTATTGTTTCATTCTCCTGCACAGGCCCAATCATCGGTAACTTGCTGGTATTGGCTGCTAAAGGTGGAAACTCTGGCCCGCTGGTAGGTATGTTCGGATTCTCATTGGCATTGGCTATTCCATTCTCTTTATTCGCGCTATTCCCAAGCCTGCTGAATAAGATCGGTAAATCTGGTGGCTGGCTCAATGCAGTGAAAGTAACTTTAGGTTTTGTGGAACTGGCACTTGCCCTGAAATTCCTGTCGAACGTAGATATGGCTTATCACTGGAACCTGTTAGACAGAGAAATATTCCTGGCTCTGTGGATTGCAATCTTCGGTTTACTCACGATGTACTTGCTTGGAAAACTGAAATTCAGCCATGATAGTGATGTTCCATTCTTATCTGTTACTCGTCTCTGTTTCGCGATAGTTACCTTCACTTTCGTTGTATATATGATTCCTGGTATGTGGGGAGCTCCTCTGAAAGGAATCAGCGGATTCCTACCTCATGAAGGATCTCAGGATTTTAATCTGAACAGATCCCTGATCGATATTCAGGCTTCACTCGAAAGTGGTGGAGGTAATGCTGGTGGTGGACAAGCAAATACAATTAAACCTAAAAAACTGGTAGATGTACTGCATTCCGAAATTCCTGGTGTTGAAAATGTTTTCTTCGACTATGAAGAAGCTATTGCAGCTGCTAAGGCAACCAATAAACCACTGTTGATCGACTTTACCGGCCACTCCTGTGTAAACTGTCGTAAGTTTGAGAAATCTGTATTGTCTGATAAAGCTGTAATGAAAATATTGAGAAATGATTTCATCGTAGCTTCATTGTATACAGACGATAAAACACCTCTTCCACATGAACAACAAACAGTTTCTAAAGTAGACGGCAGCAAGATTAAGAATGTGGGAAATTTCAATGCAGAATTCCAGGTAATGAATTTCAACCGTAATTCTCAACCATATTATATTCCGGTTGATTTACAAGGTAAAGCCCTGATGAACGCCGGTTATAGCTATGATCCGAAGAACGATGTTAACGCATTCGTTAAGTATCTGGAAGATGCTAAAGCTGAATTTGCGAAACGTAGCGCTAAGTAATAAGTACTGATAACATAAATAGTAGAGCGTCTCAATTGCTTTTGAGACGCTCTTTTTTTACCTATATCTTCAATCCTCCAAACATACTAAAGAGGATAATTCCCAATACTATGGTGGTAATAACTACATACAACCAATCCTTTTCCAGGGCAAATGCCAACAATGAAAAGAAAACCCTGAATATTGGTGTAGCTAGTAATACCAGCACTCCCAACTGAATGATCTCTGTGGCACTGCCTTCGGCTACCCCTTTAAATATCCCGTGAAACGTGGTGTAACCGGCCTCCTCACCGGTGAAGTGACTATAATCAGGCATATCGGCTGCACCGCTTTGCACAAGGTACCAGAAACCACCTATCAGAGCAATACTGCAGGCAGTTAATACACCTATGCGAAGAAAACGACCTATGAAGAGGGCTATATCTCTGTCGCCCACTAAACTTTTTAGCTGTTTCATAATGCATTAAAACTGGTGATTAAATCCGTTGTAAATCATTTCCAGTGCTACAAAAGAAATAGCTACACAAAAAATGATACGCAGGGTACGGGGGTTCATTATGGTTAGCAACCTGGCGCCGGAAAAGGCACCGCCCAATACACCGAGTACTACCGGGAAAGCAATACCAGGATCGATGTAGCCTCGTTGAAGGTATACCACCGCACTGGCTGCCGCTGTAACGCCTATCATGAAGTTACTGGTAGTAGTACTAACCTTAAAGGGTATACGCATGGCTCCATCCATCGCCAGTACTTTCAGTGCGCCGGAGCCAATGCCTAACAGGCCGGATAGTACTCCCGCCAGCAACATAATGGAAAAACCTCCGCCTATATTCTTCAGTTTATAAGCTACTTCTCCGTTGGCAGTAGGATAGGTACTGTTTAGTTTCAGGGCATATGACAATTTGCTTCCTGTTTCTTCCGGATGTTCATTTTTCTTGCGTACCGTCATCAATGCAGAAAATATCAACACTACTCCAAACAGAATGGCAATAGTATTTACAGGTGTAAAAACCGCTATCAACGCACCTCCTACAGCACCTGCAGTTGTTGCTATCTCCAAAAACATTCCTAAACGAACATTGGTAATACCTTCTTTGATATAAGCTGTTGCTGCGCCGGATGAATTAGCAATGGAGGCCAGCAATGCAGCCCCTATAGCATACCGGATATCCACATGAAATACTAATGTCAACAATGGAATTACTACTACTCCTCCTCCAAGCCCGGTAAGTGAACCCAATAAACCGGCTGCATAGGCGCCTATCAAAAGGATAAGGCTGAAAATCAGCATACTCATATAAATCAGATTAATAATTATTGTCGAGGATATCCTCCATCACCTGCCTCGACAGGCGTTGATTTCCATTTTTTATAGCTTTAAACAGTTGTTCATGTAAATGATGGCTGATGGCGAAATGACTGATACTTTGGGTATCTCTTTTTGCAAAGAAATTTCTGATAACCAAGGTAAATGACTGGTAAAGATCTGCCATCACCTGGTTGCCACAAGCTCTCGCAATGGCCATATGGAACGCAATATCCGCTTCTACACAGGGTTGGTAAGCCTGATCGAGGATCGCTTTTTTACGGAGATTCAATTGTTTCTCCATCTGTTGCATATCTTCCTCCGTACGGTTGGCTGCTGCCAGTTTTACGATCTCGAAATCGAGCATCCGCCGTACCTGGTTGATCTCCTCAAAATCGGCCCGCCGCAGACGCTGGTCCAGCGATTCGGCTGTGATTGCTTCATTTACAAAGGTGCCTGCCCCTTGTTGCACACGCAGCACTCCTGATATCGCCAATGTTTTAATGGCTTCGCGGATTGTGCTCCGCCCTACTGCATATTGTACCATCAGCTCTGGTTCTGCCGGAATCTTCTGACCTGGCTTATATTTTCCCTGTGAAATGTCTTTCTGAATGGCAATGATGACCCTGTCTGAAAGTTTAGACGCTTTTTCCATAAATACCGGTAAATTGACATAAAGGTATGATGTTTTATTAAACATCTGATGTTTTATTTTTTGCAACAACAAATTTGTCCTTTACTGGAATATGATTTCTGCCAGCTTGTTTTCAGTTTTTTAACTAACTCCGTAGGCTGCACGTCAATTAATAAATCATCACTTTGGCTGCCAAACCTTACTACATCTGTTCTTTCCGGGTTATCAAATTATTTTTTGCGAGATTTTTCTTTCATTTTCTAAAACTATTTACTAGCTTTACCCTACAAATACAGTAGACTATTTACGCCGCAGAACAATACAGTATTTATCACTTAATAATTTTTTGTATGCGAATGTTTTACGCCACCTGTTGCAGTTATTTAACAAACTGCTGATTGTATTGTCTTTTGCCTTTGTTACTATAACTCCTACCACCAAGGAACAGCAGTATTAAACTACAGAAGCTATCAGCCATTTATCCGGCCATCAGGGCCGAGGGATTCTTATGTCCATTCATTTCTTTACGTGATCCGTGAAATACCGGAATCAAAATCTTATTGCATGTACCGAATGTCATCAACGGCATGGAGCAGCCGTTTATTTATCATTTTTCTATTTATTTTATCTGCGTCGTATGTATCCGCACAACACCAGAACATTTCCATTTCAGGAACCGTAATAGATGCCACTACCAGAGAACCATTAGTAAGCGCTACTGTGCGGCTCAAAAACACAACTCATCAGGTATTGACCGATGAAAAGGGTGGATTTAAGTTCCTGACAGGACAGGAATTTCCTGTTACTGCTGTTATCAGTTATGTGGGATATAATGCCCGGGAAGTAGTGATTCCAAGTAATACACCGGTAACGGTTTTATTGGAAGCAACCAACAGTAAGCTCAATGAACTAACGGTTGTAGGATACACACGTACCCGTACTAATGCCCGCAATGGTGCTATCACCAGCATAAAGGCAGATGACTTTTCTAAAGCTCCCGTTACCAGCATTGTGGAAAAAATACAGGGAGAAGTACCGGGCCTGATGATCTCTGCCAACTCAGGGGTTCCGGGAACGTCAGTACTGGTAAGACTTCGTGGGGCTACTTCTATTACTGCCGGCAATAATCCGCTATATGTAGTAGACGGAATATTTATGAACACCGGAGATATGCAGAACCTCGGTAGAGGGCTGGGTGGACAACAGTCTAACCCCCTTGCTGAAATCAACCCGGAAGATATCGCCAACATTACTGTTTTGAAAGATGCCAATGCCACCGCTATTTATGGTGCCAGAGGCGCTAACGGCGTTATTCTGATTACTACCAAACGGGGTAATAAAAACTCTCGTACCCGCGTCAACGTTAATGCCCAGCAAGGATGGGCTACTACTCCTAAAGTCTGGGATTTGGTTACCGGTCCTGAACATGCAGCATTGGTAAATGTTGCCTCATCTAACGATGGTATTGCTGCCGATAAATTACCTTTCAGACCTAAAAGCCAGGAGGTATCAGGATTCCCGGCTTATGGCACACCCGAAGAACAACAAACCTACGACAGATTATCCCCGATTTTCAGAACGGCAATCAATCAGAAATATAGTGTAGCCGTTACCGGTGGAGATAATAAAACAAACTTCTACCTGGGTGGCGATTATGAAAAGTCGCAATCCACCTTGCGGTTGCAAGACTTTACCCGGTATTCATTTCGTGTAAACCTCGACCATAGTATCTCTGATCGTATTAAAATAGGAACCAGTAATAGCATCTCTTATGTTCCAAGAACAGTAGTAAGAGTAGGAGATGGCCCTGCCGGCCTGTTCCAGGCTGCCTTGCATACTCCGGTTTTTTATCCGCTATATAACTCAGATGGCAGCTATTATAAAGTAGGTGTATTTGATAATGTATATGCTATTCTTAATAATTCAGACAACCACGCTTACGCACTCCGTAGCTTGAACAGTGTTTTCGCATCTGTGAACCTGGCATCAGGGCTTACCTTTAAATCTACTCTCAGTAGTGATTATTCCAACTATCATGAGAAGGCCTATTACAATACCAACCTGGTATACGGGCAACCAGCCGGCGAATCCAATGATGTTACTACTGCCAGAGAAACCATCCTGGCAGAACAGTTGTTCAACTACAATAAAACCTTTGGCAAAGACCATGACTTGTCTGTTGTTTTGGGAAATACTTTGCAGTTCGACTCCCAGGAAAGCGTATCGCTGACTGGTACCGGGTTTCCTAGTAATCAGTTTAAACGCATAGCATCTGCAGCTGTGCAAACAGGTTCTTCTACCGGTACTACCTCCCGGTTAGTTTCATTCTTTACGGGTGCCAACTATCTCTACAAGGATAAATATAGCCTGGATGTGAATATCCGCGCCGATGCCTCTTCCCGTTTTGGTCGTGATCATCGTTGGGGATATTTCCCCGCAGTAGGTGCCGGATGGAATATCAGTCGGGAAACCTTTTATCCTGCCCAGGCTTTGATCAATGATCTTAAACTGAAAGCCAGCATAGGATCAACAGGTAACCAATATATCGGCGATTTTGCATCAAGAGGTTTATGGAATGGTGGTCGAAATTATCTCGACCAACCGGGTACTGGCCCCAGCCAGCCGGCCAATCCCAATCTTAAATGGGAAACTACCAGACAATTTAATATAGGCGTTGCCGGTAGTTTGCTGGATGGAAGAATTAATCTCGAAGCAGATTATTACGATAAATATACCAGCGACCTGTTGCTCCCTGCTGCTATACCAGTGATTTCAGGATACAGCTCTATCACCAGTAACGTTGGCGCCATGAGCAACAAGGGTGTAGAATTATTAATCAATAGCCAGAATATTACCAATGAACGCTTCACCTGGAAAACTACATTTACGGTTTCCAGAAACCGTAACAGGGTAGAAAAGCTGATAGCCCCCATTACTGATGGTAGCTATGGTATGTATCGTATTGAGCAGGGGTCTCCACTCTATTCGCTTTACCTCTGGAATGAACTGGGAGTAGATAAGGAAACCGGAAATGTAATAATCGAAGACATCAGCGGACCTAAAGGTGTACCTGATGGTAAAATCACTCAGGACGACAAAAAGATTGTAGGCGATATCTGGCCTAAAGCAGAAGGTAGCCTGAGAAACTCCTTCAGTTACAAAGGTTTTAATCTTGATGTGAATATCTTTTATAAGTACGGCAACAAATTATATAACTATACCCGCTACTTCCTGGAGTCGGGTGGCACCCGCGGCGTAACCCGTTCTATCCAGAAAAGCTCGCTCAACTATTGGAAAAAGCCCGGAGATGAAGGGGTATTGCCACGCCCTACTTCTTTGCCCAACCCTGATGGTAGCAACAACTACAACAGCGCTACCAGTCGATATATGGAAGATGCGTCCTACATCCGGTTGAAAGATGTAACACTGGGGTATACACTCCCTGCAAGTCTGCTGTCACGGTGGAGAATCAACCAGGCTAATATTTATCTAACCGTAAGCAACTTATTCCTTATCACCCGTTACACAGGTCCTGATCCGGAAGCCAATAGCGCTGGAGATACCAATGGTATTGTTCAGGGGCTCGACTTTAACACTACGCCGCAACCACGAACCATTACTGCGGGTATCCGTCTTACACTTTAATAGCATCAACCATGAAACGACTTAATATTTTAGGAATATTTGTGCTGGTAATCTTTTCGGTATCCTGCTCTAAACTATTGAACACCGATCCACAAACCAGTATCTCTGATGAAGAAGCAATCGTAGACGGAAAGTCTGCACAGGCTGCACTTACGGGTGTGTATGACGGGCTTCAGCGATATGCCAGTTCTCAGATCATAGCACTAGACCTGGCTGGCGACAATGTAGTAAATTATAACAACCAGAATATTGTGGTGGCCACCAAAACTGCGGCTAGTACCGGTGGTGGATTTTCATCCATCTATACCATGATTAACCGTGCGAACTTTGTTATTACAAAGGTACCAACACTGGCAGACGCATTATTTGCAACCGGACAAAAGAACCAGATCCTTGGGCAGGCATATTTTCTCAGGGCTCTTGGCTATTTCGACCTTGTAAAAACCTATGGCGGGGTGCAGGTAGTATTGGACCCGCTGAAGTATACAGGTATTAAACGCAGTACAAAAGACCAGACTTACGATCAGGTATTATCAGATCTGGATAAGGCTGAGCAGCTGTTGACAGAAACGGTAAACCGCAATATTGCCAACCGCTTCAGTGTTTATGCTCTGAAAGCGAGATTATACCTTTATCGTGAGCAATGGGATAAAGCAGCAGAGTACGCAACCAAAGTAATCAGCAATAACAACTTTGTGCTGGTAAAACCTTTCTCGTCTTTCTTCACCGGAAAAAATACTACAGAATCGGTCTTTGAACTGGCATTCAGTACAGCAAATAAAAATACCTTCTTTACCAACTGGCTGTCGGCTGCCGAAGGTGGGCGCCGTGACTATGTACCGGCAAGAGATTTTACAGCTCTGTTGCTCGACGCAACAAAGGCAGGAAGCAGACGTAGTCTGATCAAACAACTGCCAGATGCTTCCTGGGAAGTAGTGGAATACGGAAAGCAGGATGGTACAAGTTCTATTTTCATCCTGAGGATTGCGGAGCAATACCTGATTCGCGCCGAAGCCCGCGTAAAACAAGCAACTCCCGATCTGAAAGGTGCAGTAGCTGATCTGAATGAAATTCGTGGGCGTGCCGACCTTATATCATTTGAACTCACAACTACTACCAAACCAGCTGAAGTATTACAAGCTATTGAGAGCGAAAGAAGATATGAACTGGCATTTGAAGGTCACCGCTTTGTGGATATAGTAAGAACTGGCCGTGCTGCCGAAGTATTCGGACCTTATAATAAACAGCTGACAGATTCGAAGTTCTGGATTTTTCCAATTCCTGCCAGTGCTGTATTGAATGATCCTGCAAACCTGGGTGGAGAAAATCAAAATCCGGGCTATTAATTAATTCATCAACATAACAATACCTCATGAAAAAACATCTATTACCCCTGCTATTGCTGATAGGCATGCAGGTAGTGGCGCAACAACCTCCTGTTAAAATAAAAAAAGGTACTACCCGTCATGGGCCCGAAAACGGCACACTATTGATTATTGGTGGTAATGTCGGAAGTACAGCTTCCGTATGGGAAAAATTTACAGAACTCGCTGGTGGGAAAGAGAAAGCCAGGATAGTAGTAGTAACCACTGCGTCAGGCGATTCAGCAGCCTTTGATCAGAAAGATGTGGAGATAGTAAAAAAGGAAACAGGTATCCGCCAGGTAACGTTATTACATACATCAGATCTGAAAGAAGCCAACAGCGAGAAGTTTATTGCACCCCTTAAAACAGCTACGGGAGTATATTTCGTAGGAGGACGCCAATGGAGAATTGCAGATTCTTACCTGAATACACTTACCCATCAGGCATTTCAGGATGTGCTGGAGCGGGGTGGTGTAATTGCCGGCAGCTCTGCCGGTGCTTCCATACAGGGTTCCTTTCTATGGAGAGGCGATACCAAAGGACCGGAAATTCTGGTGGGAGATCATACCCAGGGCTTAGGTTTTCTGAAAAATTCGGCTATTGACCAGCATTTGCTGAAACGGAACAGAGAATTTGACCTGGTCGATTTTATCAGGAAATCTCCCCAGCTCATCGGGCTGGGATTAGATGAAGCTACGGCTGTAGTGGTACGTAAGGATACGCTGGAGGTAATCGGAAAATCCTACGTGGTAATCTATGATCATAATACGATCGTAAAAAGTGATAATAAGCATATCTCTACCGATAGTAAAGAAGATTATACTGCTTCTTCGGGGCCATTCTTTTTACTGAGCGCCGGGCAGCAATATGATCTGGCCAACCGTAAAGTTGTTCAAACAGAAAAGAAGCGAAACAATACGTCGGAAGAATAAATAGAAATGGCTGTATCAGAAGTAAGCTGAAGGACTTGAGAATTGTGTGCATGAAATTCTCTCCTTCAGATACCCGGAAACGGGTAAAATTACTTTTGATACAGCCTTATTAAGTTTTTAGGTTGATGATTATGTTAGAATGAATATGTTAATAATTCATCTCCATTAATCTTCTCCTGCTTTCCATTTTTTAAATCTTTTATGCTGATGCAGTTTTCTGCCAGCTCAGACTCTCCCAGAATGGCCACAAACGGAATACTGCGTTTATCGGCATGTTTCATCTGTTTATCCATTTTGCTGCTTTCATGATAAAGTTCAGCTGCCACCCCCTGCTTACGCAATTGCATTACATATCCGAAAGCCTTCTTTGCGCTGGCTTCTCCCAGGTTAAGGAACAATACGCGGGTCGACTGTTGTGCTGTTTCAGGAAACAGGTTCAGTTCTTCCAATACGTCATAAATTCTATCTACCCCGAATGAAATACCAACACCTGAAAGTCCTGGCAATCCGAATAACCCGGTGAGATCATCATATCTTCCACCACCACCGATGCTGCCCATTTTAACGGTAGCAGGAGCTTTAACCTCTACAATCAGCCCGGTATAATAATTCAGGCCACGGGCAAGGGTCAGATCAAGGATAGGAGTGGTGTTATAGGTAGTATAACCGGAATGCAGTACAAAATCCAATTCCTCAATACCTTTCATACCTACGGGCGAATTGGCTAGGAGGGTTCGGAGTTGTTCGAGTACCGATTGGTTATCACCTTTAATGTTCAGGAAGTTTTCAATGATACGGATATCATCGGCAGTCAGGCCTCTTTCAAGTAATTCTTTTTCTACACCTGCCATTCCTATTTTATCCAGCTTATCGATGGAAATAGTGATATCAGTAAGTAATTCCGGTTTTCCTACCAATTCGGCCAGGGCTGCCAGAATTTTACGGTTATTGATGCGCAGCTCATAGCCTTGCATTCCTAATTTAGTGAATACGGTATCATAAATAAGGAGCAATTCCACTTCATTGAGTAAAGAGTTGCTGCCAACAACGTCGGCATCGCACTGATAAAATTCTCTGTATCTGCCTTTGGCCGGGCGGTCGCCTCTCCAAACCGGTTGCATTTGGTAGCGTTTGAAGGGGAGAGCCAGTTCGTGTTGGTTCATCACCACGTAGCGGGCAAAAGGAATGGTAAGGTCGTATCTTAATGCTTTTTCTGTGATGGCATTAACCAGTTCTTTATTATCCTTAGCTTCTTTAGCTCTGTCGAAGATTTCGCCATTATCCAGAATTCTGAAGATAAGTTTATCGCCTTCTTCACCGTATTTACCGGTGAGTGTGCTGAGGTTCTCCATTGCCGGGGTTTCGAGGGGTTGGAATCCAAAAACCTCAAAAGTTTCCCGAATGGTTTGAAAAATATAATTCCGTTTTCTAACTATCACGGGGCCAAAATCACGGGTGCCTTTAGGAATACCTGGCTTTATCATTATAATAAGTTTGAACGTTTATTGTTGGTTGTCTGCAATTTGCTTGCAGGCATTGTAGATCAGTTTATATACGGGAGCAAACAGGGCATCGTCGAACCAGGGATCCGGAACTTCCTTTTCGTCTGGCAGGAGAAAGGCAACTTTTGCTTTTTGGGCGTCGTTGGCAGCTTTGCGTAATACATCATTATAATTGCTGCGATCCATCACAAATATCTTGTCAAACAGTTCGAAATCGGCAGTTTGAAATTGTCGGGCTCTGAGCATAGAGATATCCACACCGTTTTTCTTTGCTTCTTTAATAGCCCGGTGGTCGGGAGGATGACCAACATGCCAGTTACCGGTGCCGGCGGAGTCTAATTCCCAGCCAAGCTCCTGGTTGTCCGACAAGTGTCTCATAATTCCTTCAGCCAGGGGAGAACGGCAGATATTCCCCAGGCAAACCATCAAAATTTTCATGTATCGGGTATTTTGCTATCCGGCCGCAAACCTACAAGATATTATGGAAATCTGCATCCCTTTGCATCTTAATAGTGTAGATTATCTTCTAGGAATGAGTTTTTTATAACAATAGCATTATTGTACATTAATTATAAAATAATCGAAATGATGCTGTTGTGAATCAAAAAATTATTTGATGTTGAAAAAATACTTGAAATTGCGTCTGGTTGCGGAAAAGGGCATGATTTTACGGTAGTTTTTTAACATTCCTCTAAAAATCACATTTCAAGATTAAAAATATTTTTTTTGTATAATTGTAATTTAACAATGGAAACGCACGAAGAACATACACGCAAGAGACTGGAGAATAGGTATCGGCCTATTAGTGAATTGATAAGGGGGATATTCTTTATTCTCTTTGGTTTATTCGCAATATTTGCGGAGAAGCTGGGATTGGGAGAATTTCGTATATCTCATACTACGATGCTGATAGTAGGGTTGGTTTTAGTAATTTACGGCCTCTTTAGAGTAGTTAACGGTGTTAGAAAACTTTTTTTTCACAGGAACTAAAGAGGAGATATATGTTTTTCACAATTAATAAGCTGAATGCTGTATATTTAGCAGCAATTGCTTTAATGTTTGCCGCTTGTGGTCAGAATACGAATACCAAGAAATTGGATACGGCAACAGAAGGAACAATCCACATCAGTGTTGATGAAACATATCAACCTTTGATGGAAGCTGAGATTAAAGTTTTCGAGTCGTTGTATCCGAAAGCTCATATTATAGCCTCCTACAAGCCGGAAGCGGAATGTTTTAAAGATCTTTTAGACGATAGTGCCAGAATGATTATCGTTACCCGCGATTTCAATCAGGAAGAACGTGAGTATATTAAAAAGCAAAAAGTAACACCTAACAGTTTGTTACTCGCGTGGGATGCTTTAGCATTGATAGTGAACAAAGCCAATCCTGACTCTATTCTTACTATGGATCAGGTGAGGGGTATCATGGCAGGTACCAACACAGAAAGAAAATGGCAACTGGTGTTTGATAATGCCAACTCAAGCACAGTACGTTATATCATGGATTCCATTAATAAAGGAAAACCTTTGCCGCCTAATACAATGGCTGCCAAAACTAATCCTGAAGTGGTGGACTATGTGTCTAAGAACAAAGATGCAATTGGGGTAATTGGTGTTAGTTGGATTTCAGACCCTAACGATTCTCTTTCAATCGCTTTTACTGAAAAAGTATCTGTTGTGAGATTGAGAGCCGATTACGGATCAGAGTTCGTAAAACCTTACCAGGCCTATATTGGCATTGGTTCTTATCCATTAAAACGTGGCTTCTTCTTTTGTCTGAAAGAGCCGTATCACGGCTTAGGCACAGGATTTGCAACTTTTCTGGGCAGTTATGAAGGACAACTTGTTATCAAACAGTTTCGTCTATTCCCTGCCAGATTAAATGTAGTATTCAGGGAAGCCAATCTTAAGTAGTAGAAAAAACACAACTAAAACTAAAAAACCAGATTGCATGAACAAACGGAAAAGTTTAATCGTAGCATTGCTATGCGCTGCATCAAGTAGTGTAATGGCTCAATCTGTGGAAGATGGAGTGAAAGACCTATATTATGGTAAATATCTGTCTGCCAAACAGAACTTAGAGAAAGTGATAGCGGCGAAACCAACAGATGACAAAGCTTATTATTATCTCGGCATAGCCCAGTTAGGCCTTGAAGACGTAGCTGGTGCTACTGCTACCTTCCAAAAAGGCTTACAGGCAGTTCCAACTTCCAACTTATTACAAGTGGGTATGGGGCGTATCGACCTGATTAATGGTAACGCTGCAGCTGCGAAACAAAAATTTGAAGCTGCCAGCACTGCTACCCAGGGTCGTGATGGTGATGTTGCCCGCGCAATTGCTGACGCAAACACCGAAGTTAAAGGTGGTGATCGCGGATATGCTCTCGCTGTAATGGAAAAACTCCTGAACAACGAAGGCCGTAAGAAAAAAGAAGTTTACACCGCTACTGCTGCCGATTACATCGAACTGGGTGACGCTTACCGTTACTTAGGTGGTGAAAATGGTGGTAAAGCCATTACCAGCTACGAAAAAGCATTGGACCTCGATCCTAATAATGCTGAAGCTGTAATGAAACAAGGATTAGTAAACTACAACGCTCGCCTGAAAGCTGAAGCTGTGGCAGATTATGCTAAGGCTACAAACATGGACCCTAAATACGGTCCTGCTTATTACGAGCTGTTTAATTTCTATATCACTCCAAGAAAAGATCAACTTTCCTGGGATAATGCAGCTCAATATCTCCAAAAATACATGGAAGTAGCTGATCCTGCTGATAAAACCAAGAACGAATATCTGTCTGCATATATCTCTTTCTTCAAGAAAGATTATGACAATGCAATCTCTAAAGGTCAGGCTGCTATGCCAGGTGCTAATGAGTACTATACCAATAAGTTGAGCCTCCTGGTAGGTGATGCTTATCTTCAGAAAGGCGACTCTCTGAATGCTCAGAAGACTATGGATGAGTATGTTAGCAAAGTAGGTGAAAGCAAATTGGATTCCAACGACTACAAATTGTTGAGCAATATCTACATGCGTTTAAAATCCAGCGATGAAGCTACTCAGGCACAGTACTCAGATAAAGCAGTTGACTACTTACAGAAGTATGCTAATTCCATCACTTCTAAAGATGCTGAAACTTACAGCCAGATTGCAGAAGCGCTGAAAAATGCTAAGAAATACGCTGCAGCCGGTGAATGGTACCAAAAGGCAATCGATATGATGATTGCTAATAAGGAGCAACCAGGTGCATTGGATTACTACAACGTTGGTTTGTATAAATATTATGGTGCTCTGGCATCAAAACCTGCAGACCAGGCGCTCTTAACACAAGCTGACGAAGCTTTTGGTAAAGTAATTGAGCTGAAACCAGACCTGGGTAGTGGTTACTACTGGAGAGGTATGGCTAATTATGCAAAAGATCAGCAGGCACAGGAAGGGTTGGCAAAACCTTATTTCGATAAATACATCGAGATTTCTGGTGGCGATCCTGCTAAAAACAGATCTACCCTGATCAATGCATATACTTACGAACTACTTTATCATTATTTTAAAGAAGATAAGGAAAATGTGAAGGTTTATGCTGAAAAACTGCTTTCTGTTGATCCAAACAGCCAAACTGTTAAAGAAATCACAGAAAACATGGCGGCTCGCGAAAAAGCAGCTAAACCGGCAGCTAAGCCAGCACAAAACAAAAAATAGTATTACTGTATTTTACAGTTTATATAAAAACCTCCTGTACCAACAGGAGGTTTTTTAGTTTCCGGTTGGTAAAAAAAGATAATATTTTAACTTCAGATAGATTTGATATTTGGTTTACTTACAGTATTTTTGCGCATTCGGACAATGTTTATATCGGGAAGCTTATGTATACAGAAACTGTATTTTTGTCAGCAACGACTACTCCTTTTAGCTATCTCCCTATAGTACTGCAATTAATTGCTGCACTGGGTTTTGTGGGTATTACCATGTTAGCCACACACTTTCTTGGCCCAAAGCGTAAAACAAGCGATAAGCTTATTAACTTCGAGAGCGGAATTGAGCAGAAAGGAAATGCTCGTCAACCAGTGGCTATTAAGTACTTTTTGACAGCTATTCTATTCGTATTATTCGATGTGGAGGTTATCTTTTTTTACCCTTATGCAGTCAACTTCAGAGAGTTAGGACCAGAAGGATTCTTTGCTGTTTTGATGTTTGTGGGCTTCTTTTTGTGTGGATTTATATATATCCTGAAGAAGGGTGCTTTGAAATGGGAAGACTAATATTTTAAAACTCTAAACTTAATTCAATGGCTCGTCCAGTTCAATATAATACCAAAGTGAAGATGGTGGAAATCCCTGATGGATATTCCGGTGAAGGATTTTATGCCACCTCTTTTGATAAGGCAATAGGATTGGCTCGTAAGAACTCAATCTGGCCTTTACCATTTGCCACCTCCTGCTGCGGTATTGAATTCATGGCTACCATGGCGGCTACTTACGATCTTGCACGTTTTGGTGCAGAACGTATGGCTTTTACACCCCGCCAGTGTGACCTGCTGATGGTTATGGGTACTATTTCCAAAAAAATGGGCCCTGTTGTTCGCCAGGTATACCTGCAGATGGCCGAACCACGTTGGGTAATGGCAGTAGGTGCCTGCGCTTCCAGCGGTGGTATTTTCGATACTTACTCTGTGTTACAAGGTATAGATCAGGTAATCCCTGTTGATGTTTATGTTCCGGGATGCCCCCCAAGACCAGAAGGGATCATCGATGGATTCATGAAAATTCAGGAATTAGTAGGCCAGGAAAGCCTTCGTCGCCGCAACTCCGACAGATATAAAGAACTGATGGAGTCTTACGGTATCAGATAAGGATTGAGAATGGTTAATTGTAAACCGTAAATTTCAAATTGTTAATGTCTTTAACAAACGAACGCATACAGCAACGCCTGACGGAGAAATTCGGGGAAGCGCTAACCGGCTTTGAAGAGCCGTTTGGAATGCTCACATTTACTGCAGAAAAAGATTCTAACCTTAAAATAATGCAATTCCTGTTTGATGACGAGGAATTGCGTTTTCGTTTTTTAACGGATGTCACAGCAGTGCATTATCCTGAAAGAAAAAATGAAGAATTGGCAGTTGTTTATCATCTTCATAATCTGCAGGATAACGTAAGATTACGACTCAAAATATTTGTACCGGTAGCTTCACCTAAAGTTTTTACTGCTACTAAACTTTATGAATCTGCCAACTGGATGGAACGCGAAACTTATGATTTCTATGGAATCGAATTCGTAGGCCACCCTAACCTGATCCGGGTGCTGAATGTGGATGAAATGACCTATTTCCCCATGAGAAAGGAATTTCCACTGGAAGATGCTTCCCGTATAGATAAAGATGATGAAATGTTTGGAAGGGGAGGAACCATTTAATACTACCAGGTTATGCTAGATCAGAAACTACATGTAAAACTGCCGGAAGGCTCAATAGAAAAGGATACTACAACGCTGAACCTCGGGCCTACACACCCCGCAACTCACGGTGTATTCCAAAATATTCTGGAAATCGATGGTGAACGTATCGTTTCCGCTGTTCCTACAGTAGGTTACATACACCGGGCTTTTGAAAAAATCGCAGAACGCCGCCCTTACTATCAGATCACTCCACTTACCGACCGTCTTAACTACTGCTCTGCCCCAATTAATAATATGGGATGGTTGATGACCGTAGAAAAACTCCTGGGTATCGAAACCCCTAAAAGAGTTGATTACCTGCGTGTTATCATCATGGAACTGGCCAGAATTGCAGACCACCTTATCTGTAGTTCTGTAATGGGCGTAGATACCGGTGCCCTCACCGGTTTCGTTTATGTAATGACCTACCGCGAATTAATCTATGAAATCTATGAGGAAATCTGCGGTTCCCGTCTTACTACCAATATTGGCCGCATCGGTGGTTTCGAAAGAAACTTTACCCCCGCTGCTTTCGCAAAAATTCAACGATTCCTCGACGAATATCCTGCTGTTCTGAAAGAATTTGAAACCTTACTTACCCGTAACCGTATCTTCATGGATCGTACACAGGGTGTAGGTGGTATCAGCGCAGAAAGAGCCCTGAACTACGGCTTTACAGGCCCTAACCTCCGCGCCGCCGGTGTGGATTACGACCTGAGAGTTGCTAACCCTTACTGCTCGTATGAAGATTTCGACTTCTCTATCCCTGTAGGAACGACCGGCGATTGCTACGATCGTTTCCAGGTTAGAAATGCCGAAATGTGGGAAAGTATCAGCATCATTCGTCAGGCAATGGAAAAATTAAAAGGATTACCGGAAGATGTTTATCATGCCGATGTTCCTGCTTATTACCTACCCGACAAGAAAGATGTTTATACCAAGATGGAAGCACTCATTTATCACTTTAAAATAGTGATGGGTGAAACAGATATCCTTCCTGGTGAAATATATAACGCCGTAGAAGGCGCAAATGGTGAATTAGGCTTTTACCTGATCAGCGATGGTGGCCGCAGTCCTTACCGCCTGCATTTCCGCCGTCCTTGTTTCATTTACTACCAGGCTTATCCCGAACTGATTAAAGGCTCAATGCTCAGCGATGCTATCGTTGTTATGAGTAGCCTGAACCTGATCGCGGGAGAGCTGGATGCGTAATTGTCTATTGATATTTGAAGATTTAAGCTGATTAAAATATAATGGCTGTGGTTCAATTTTCTGAAGAGAAACTGAATAAAGTAAAAGAAATCATCGCACGCTATCCGCAAGGAAAGCAGAAAAGTGCGTTGATCCCGGTGCTACACCTGGCCCAGGAAGCATTTGGTGGATGGCTAAGTGCAGAAACAATGGACTATGTTGCTGCCCTCTTGCAACTGGAACCAATCGAAGTGTATGAAGTAGCTACTTTCTATAGCATGTTTAACCTGAAACCAGTAGGCACCTATATGTTTGAAGTTTGCCAAACTGGCCCTTGCATGGTAAGTGGCTCCGATCAGATCATTGACTATATAAAAGGTAAACTGGGTATAGGAGTTGGTGAAACAACCGCAGACGGACTGTTTACACTTAAAACAGTTGAATGCCTGGGGGCTTGTGGTTATGCTCCAATGATGCAATTGGGCAAACATTACCGTGAGCATCTCACTCCTGCCAAAGTGGATGAAATAATTGCTGAATGCAGAGCTAAAGCAAACGCTAATTAATGCTTCAGCTGTTTTCTATATTCATTCGCTTAAAGGAAATATACCTGCGACATAAACTTCAGATCATCGAAGTTTTACTGCTGGTAGGATTACTTTCCGCCCTGTGGCGCATAGATAATTCCTTTATTTCCTTTATCTGCGGACTAAGTGCCGGATTATTATTCTATCGTATCGGAGAAAGAATTTCCAATCACGGCATTCGTAAGGCATAAAAGATATATACAAAAATCTGTTAGCAGGTTGGAAAACCTATCTGTTAAACACCATAAGGAAGAAAATGGGACGCAAATTATTGTTAGATAAAGCACATATTGAAGGTATCCGCTATTACGATACCTATCGGAGCAATGGCGGTTATGCTGCTGCTGAAAAGGCGCTGAAAAATCTGGGCCCTGACGGCGTATTGGACGAGGTAAAGAAAAGCGGACTTAGAGGTCGCGGTGGTGCTGGTTTCCCTACCGGCATGAAATGGAGTTTTATTGCAAAACCAGAAGGCGTACCTCGTTACCTGGTATGCAATGCCGACGAATCCGAACCTGGTACCTTCAAAGATCGTTACCTGATGGAATTTATCCCTCACTTACTGATCGAAGGTTTACTCATCTCCAGCTTCGCACTCGGCGCTAACAGTTGCTATATCTATATCCGTGGCGAATATGCCTGGATCCCTGAAATTCTGGAACAAGCTATCGCTGAAGCTAAAAATAAAGGCTGGTTAGGAAAAAATATCCTCGGTACCGGCTTTGATCTCGAAATATATGTACAACGCGGTGCCGGTGCTTATATCTGTGGTGAAGAAACTGCCTTGATAGAATCCCTGGAAGGTAAACGCGGTAATCCTCGTATCAAACCTCCTTTCCCTGCTGTAAAAGGTCTGTACCAATGCCCAACTGTTGTAAATAACGTTGAAACATTAGCTGCCGTAGTACCTATTATCAACATCGGTGGTGACGAATATATTAAATTCGGTACTGGTAAATCTACCGGTACTAAACTCATTTCTGCCTGCGGAAATATCAATAAACCAGGTGTTTATGAGATAGAAATGAACATTTCAGTAGAGGAATTCATTTACTCTGACGAATATTGCGGTGGTATTAAAAACAACAAACGCCTGAAAGCTTGTATTCCGGGTGGCTCTTCAGTTCCGGTATTACCTGCAAACCTGTTGCTGAAAACAGCTAAAGGCGAAACCCGTATGATGACTTACGAAAGCCTGGCCGATGGCGGATTCGCTACCGGTTCAATGCTCGGATCAGGCGGATTTATTGTAATGGACGAAGACCAGTGTATTGTTCGTAATACACTCACTTTTGCTCGTTTCTACCATCACGAAAGCTGCGGCCAATGTAGCCCTTGCCGTGAAGGTACCGGTTGGATGAAAAAGGTATTGCAGAACATCGAGTACGGAAAAGGAAAAATGAGCGATATCGATTTGTTATGGGATATTCAACGCAAAATTGAAGGTAATACTATCTGTCCGCTGGGTGATGCAGCAGCATGGCCTGTAGCAGCAGCTATCCGTCACTTCCGCGATGAATTCGAATGGCATGTCTTAAATCCTGAAGAATCTCAGAAACGCAACTTCGGTTTAGCTCATTACGCTGATCCAATCCCTGCACCAGCTGCAGTGTAGTTGCTCGCAGAGAAGCAGAGATCAATTAAGATTCATAAGATGTTTTCTGATAATTGTTAACCTAAATAAATTTCATCCATGACAGAAAATGAAATCTCTAAGGAGATTGTAGATGTTTGTTTCAAGATTCATCAGAAATTTGGACCAGGTTTGTATGAATCTGTGTATGAAGAACTGATAGATTATGAATTAAAGAAGAGAAATCTTATTTGTGAAAGGCAGTTGGAAGTGAAATTGATTCATGAAAATTTGATTTTCGAAAAGGCATTTAGAACGGATTTATTGATTAATAAAAAGGTCTTAATAGAAGTTAAATCGGTTGAGGAACTGAAAAATTTACATTATAAACAAGTACTTACCTACTTGAAGTTAATGGAGTTGAAATTGGGATTACTGGTAAACTTCAATGTTCCTCTGATAAAATTGGGAATACACAGAATAGTTAATAATCTCTAGAAAAAGCTTCGCGAGCTTAAAAGTCCTTAAAAACTTTGCGAGCAAAAGCAAAAATATATAAGTAAGATGGCGGAGGATAAAAAAATGTTTAAGGTTAAAATCGATAACATCTCAGTAGAGGTGGAACCCGGTACAACCATATTGAATGCGGCCCGGTTGATTGGAGGAGAAGTGGTGCCGCCAGCCATGTGTTATTACTCTAAACTTGAAGGTAGTGGCGGTAAATGCCGTACCTGTATAGTAAAAGTAACTAAAGGCTCAGACGCAGACCCGCGCCCAATGCCTAAACTGGTAGCCAGCTGCCGTACCACCGTTATGGATGGTATGGAAGTCGCTAACATTACTTCTCCTGAAGTACTGGATGCCCGTAAAGGTGTAGTAGAATTCCTGCTGATCAATCACCCGCTCGATTGCCCTATCTGCGATCAGGCCGGAGAATGCCACTTACAGGATCTTGGCTACGAGAATGGTTCTGAAGCTACCCGTTACGAATTCAAACGCAGAACTTTCGATAAAGTAGATCTGGGCGATAAAATCAAATTACACATGACCCGTTGCATTCTCTGCTACCGTTGTGTGTTTACGGCCGATCAGCTTACCCAAAAAAGAGAACATGGTATCCTGGGTAGAGGCGATGCTGCCGAAATCGGAACCTATATCAAACAATCACTTGATAACGATTTTATCGGAAACGTAATTGATGTATGCCCTGTTGGTGCGTTAACTGATAATACTTTCCGCTTTAAAAACAGAGTATGGTTCCTGAAACCTGTAGATGCCCACAGAAATTGCAACAACCCTAAATGCTGCGGTAAAGTAGTATTGTGGATGCGTGGTGATGAAGTGTTCAGGGTAACTGCCAGAAAGGATGAATACGGAGAAGTGGAAAACTTCATTTGCGATGAATGCCGTTTCGAGAAGAAAGATAAAAATGATTGGGTAATTGAAGGCCCTCGTAAAATAAATCATCATAGCGTTATTTCTCAAGGCCAGTACGTAAATACCGTGAAACCTCTGGATCCATTGGTGGATGTACTGGATGGTAGAAAACCAAAGTTGCTGTTTAATATTCACTCTGAAAGTCAGGTTAACAGACCGGAAATTGATTTGTCGAAGATTGAGGGACCGGCACATTCTGATGATTTTATTATAAAGAAATCGTAATTCGTAAATCGTAATTCGTAAAAGGAGATGACCTTATTAAGCATAGATTGGTTTTTTTTAATTGAAAAGATATTGCTGATTTCAGTGATACTGGTTCTTTCATTGGTAGTAGCCATGTATGCTACCTGGGGAGAAAGAAAGGTAGCAGCCTGGATTCAGGATCGTTTAGGCCCTAACCGTGCAGGTCCTATGGGGTTATTACAACCTTTGGCTGATGGTGGAAAGCTCTTTTTTAAAGAAGAGATCATTCCTACCTCCGCTAACAGGTTTATGTTCGTATTAGGCCCTTCCATTGCAATGGTGGTAGCTTGTATGACCAGTGCCGTTATTCCATGGGGAGGTACGCTTACCATCGCTGGCCGTGAAGTTTCTTTACAGGTAGCAGATGTAAACATTGGTATCCTTTACATCTTCGCGGTTGTGAGCATGGGTGTTTATGGTATTATGATAGGTGGATGGGCATCGAATAACAAATATTCCTTGCTGGCTTCTGTTCGTGCTGCATCACAGATTATCTCCTATGAGCTGCCAATGGGTCTTGCACTGATTGCTTTGTTAATGACCACTGGAACGCTTAGCCTTAAAACAATTGTAGAACAACAGATTAACAGTGGTGTTTATAATGCGTTTATACAACCTTTAGGCTTCTTAATATTCCTGATCTGTGCTTTTGCAGAATGTAACCGTGCACCGTTCGACTTACCGGAAGCAGAGAATGAACTGAATGGTGGTTATCACCTCGAATACTCTTCTATGAAACTGGGCTTCTTCCTGTTTGCAGAGTATATCAATATGTTTATTAGTTCTGCATTGATGGCAACTCTTTACTGGGGTGGTTATGGTTTCCCTGGTATGACTTCATTGGCATCTTCATTATCACCAAACCTGATTACAATAATAGGATTCCTGGCTTTGTTTATAAAAACGCTCATCTTCATATTCATCTTTATGTGGGTACGTTGGACAGTTCCAAGATTCCGTTACGATCAGCTGATGCGTTTGGGTTGGAGAGTATTGATTCCTTTATCATTGGCTAATATGCTGATTACCGGAGCAATCGAGTTGTTCAGACATCATTCTTAATTTTTAATTCATTCCACTTTAATGTGGTTTAAATAAAGCATTCATTATGCAACCATTAACTAACAGGGCAAAGCAAGTAGACCGCCGGCCGATGACGCTCGCAGAGAAGTTATACCTTCCTGCTATTGGAAAAGGTATGGGTATTACTTTTAAGCACATCTTCAAGCGTAAGGCTACAGTAAGCTTCCCTGATCAAACACGTGAGTTTAGCCCGGTATTTCGTGGATTACATATCCTGAACCGTGACGAAGAAGGACGCGAAAGATGCACTGCCTGTGGCTTATGCGCTGTAGCTTGTCCTGCTGAAGCCATTACCATGGAAGCGGCAGAGAGAAAACCAGGAGAAGAAAATCTTTACAGAGAAGAGAAATATGCAGCAAGATATGAGATCAATATGTTGCGTTGCATTTTCTGCGGTTTCTGTGAAGAAGCCTGCCCTAAAGATGCTATCTACCTTTCTGAAACATTTGCTCCGGCAAACTATCAACGTAAAGGCTTCATTTATGGTAAAGACGATTTGCTGATTCCTGATCCTAAAGCACAGGGTAAATAATAAAAAACAAAAGCAGAGATGGGAAGTATCCAACAAATAATTTTCATGGTGCTGTCGGTGGTTGCGCTGGCTTCAGCGTTAGGAGTGGTGTTGAGTAAAAATCCTGTGACCAGTGTATTGTGCCTCATTATTACATTTTTTGCCATCGCTGGCCATTATATAATGATGAATGCTCAGTTTCTGGCAGTAGTACATATCATTGTTTATGCAGGTGCAATCATGGTATTGTTCCTGTATGTATTAATGTTGATGAACCTTAATGCCGAACTGGAACCACAGAAACGTAACTGGTTAAAGTATGCAGGAGCCATCAGTGGTGGTGCATTACTGGTAGTATTGGTAGCTGCATTGCGGGATGCAAGTATGCCTGCCCTGAGTCCGGAAGCTAATGAGATTGGCCTGATTCATAATCTTGGTCTTGCATTATTCAAACAATATGTTGTTCCTTTTGAAGTAAGCAGCATCTTGTTTCTGAGTGCAATGATAGGAGCTGTAGTAATTGGTAGAAAAGACTAGCACTTACAGTCATTCGTAATTCGTAAATCGTAACTTATTTTATGCCTGTTCAATATTACATATTTCTGAGTATCGCCTTATTTTGCATAGGTGTGATGGGTGTACTGATGCGCAGAAATGCGATCATAATTTTTATGTGCATAGAGCTGATGCTGAATGCTGTAAACCTCTTAATGGTTGCTTTCTCCAAAATGTGGGCAGATGCAGGCAGGGTTGATGCCTCTTCAGCTCAACTGTTTGTATTTTTTATAATGGTGGTAGCCGCAGCCGAAGTAGCAATTGGCCTGGCTATTATTACTATGGTCTACAGAAACACACGCTCAGTAGATATTAACATTCTTAACAGGTTGAAAAATTAATAATTCGGATTCCTGATTATTAAATTTTTCGTCGTCGTAAATAGAATTGATAAATGATTAATCTAGTTTGGCTGGTACCATTTTTACCACTATTGGGTTTTCTGGTGAATGGATTAGGACGCAGATCTTTATCCAAGTCGTTGGTTGGAATTGTCGGAAGTGGCGCAGTACTGGCGTCCTTTGTGATTAGCTTATTAATATTTTGGGAAGTTAAAACCCCGGGATTCTCTGCACAGGTTGTTCACCTGTTCAATTTTATTTCTGTAGGTTCCCTCCAAATTCCTTTTGCCTTTCAGGTAGATCAGTTAAGCGCTCTTTTCTTGCTGATCATTACAGGTGTTGGTTCTTTAATTCACATCTATTCCACCTCCTACATGCATGATGAAAGTAACGAGAGCTTTGCCAGATATTTTGCATATCTGAACCTCTTCGTTTTTTCAATGCTGATCCTCGTATTGGGAGCTAACTATGTAATGATGTTCATAGGTTGGGAAGGTGTAGGTTTATGCTCTTATCTCCTCATTGGATTCTGGTTTAAAAATATCGACTATACAAATGCTGCAAAAAAAGCATTTGTGATGAACAGAATTGGCGACTTAGGTTTCCTGATCGCAATCTTCTTTATTATTACCCAGTTCGGAACAGTTACTTATCCTGAAGTATTCTCTAAAGCAGCGGCATTAGGCATGAATAACGGAGTTATCTGCATCATCGCTTTATTGTTGTTTGTGGGTGCTACTGGTAAATCTGCTCAGATTCCGCTCTACACCTGGTTACCGGATGCAATGGCGGGTCCTACTCCGGTTTCTGCATTGATCCACGCTGCCACGATGGTTACTGCCGGTATCTATATGATTGCCCGTAGTAATATCCTATACACACTGGCTCCTCATGTTCAAACTGTTATTGCTATTATAGGTTTGGCAACTGCATTGTTTGCAGCTTCTATTGCCTTAAAGCAAAACGATATCAAAAAAGTATTGGCTTACTCCACAGTTAGCCAGTTAGGATATATGTTCCTTGCATTGGGTGTTGGTGCCTATGGTGCTGCCGTATTCCATGTAATGACACATGCCTTCTTCAAAGCATTGTTGTTCCTGGGCTCCGGTTCAGTTATTCACGCAATGGGCGGAGAACAGGATATTCGTAAAATGGGTGGACTGAAGAAATTCATGCCTACCACTAATTGGACTTTCCTGGTTGGATGTCTGGCAATTGCCGGTATTCCAGGTTTCTCCGGCTTCTTCTCTAAAGATGAGATTCTTGCTTCAGCTTTTGCACATAATCCGGTTCTCTATGTATTAGGACTGGCAGGTGCATTAATGACAGCTTTCTATATGTTCCGTTTGTACTACATCACCTTTGCCGGTAAGTTCCGTGGTACACACGAACAGGAACATCATTTACATGAAAGCCCTGCAGCCATCACTATCCCT
Source organism: Chitinophaga silvatica (assembly GCF_003419895.1). Taxonomy (GTDB): domain Bacteria; phylum Bacteroidota; class Bacteroidia; order Chitinophagales; family Chitinophagaceae; genus Chitinophaga; species Chitinophaga silvatica. The sequence goes on from NZ_QPMM01000002.1 coordinate 97,076, forward strand.
CTGGTAATTTTGGCTATTCTGTCTATCGTCGGTGGATATGTTGGTTTACCTGAAGTATTTGGTAAGAACTTACTGGCAGAATATCTGGCTCCGGTTTTTGCTCCTTCTGTTCCTTTTGCTGTGGCTCATCACTTGTCACACGGTACCGAATGGTTATTGATGGGAATCAGTAGTGCTTTGGTTATTGTATTCATTTTGTTGGCTCGTCAGAGATTTGCCAACTATGAAGATAATGGAAAAGAAAGCACAGGCGTGGCCAAAGTGCTCGAAAACAAATGGTATGTTGATGAAATATATGATGCAATCATTGTAAAACCTCTTTACGAGCTTTCCCGCTTCTTCCGTGATACTATCGAAAAGTCTGGCATCGACAGACTGGTAAATGGCATCGGACGTGGTGTACAATGGGGCGGTCAGAAAATCCGCCTTGTTCAAAGCGGACAGGTAGGATTTTACATCTTCGCCATGGTAATTGGTATGATCGTATTATTTGTGATCGGATTCTTATTATAAATCAATAGCTGAAGTTACAAGCGCAGATAAATTATGTTGACAGTTTTATTAATATTGATTCCTCTCATCGCGGGCCTTATTACATTTGGCCTGAAGGGATCCGGACCAAAAGTGCTGAGCATTATTTCATCGCTGGCAACAGTGGTGTTAGCAATCGGTGCTTGGTGCCGTTTTCGTACAGCTCCCGACAGTCTTAATGTGGTAGCTAACTGGATTCCGCAATTGGGAAGTCAATTTCGCGTAGGGTTAGATGGAATGGGTGTGATGCTTTGCTTACTTACAGCGATTGCCTTTCTACTTGTTTTTATTACTATCTATAGCCGTAAATTCGAACGACCAGGTAGCTTTTACGGTTTGATGTTATTAACGCAGGCCGGGTTGACGGGTGTTTTCACCGCTTTCGACGCCCTGCAGTTTTATATTTTCTGGGAGCTGGCCCTGATTCCCGTTTATTTCCTTTGCTCTATCTGGGGAGGAGAAAAACGTATAGCCGTTACCTTTAAATTCTTCGTTTATACTTTCCTGGGCTCACTGCTGATGATGGTAGGTATTATCTACCTTTATTTCCAAACTCCTGATCATTCGTTCAGTTGGACATCATTCGCCAGTCTGCAGTTGAGTCAGGATCAGCAAAATTGGCTCTTCTGGCTATTCTTCATTGCTTTTGCCATTAAAATGCCAATTTTCCCTTTCCATACATGGCAACCAGATACCTACGAACAATCTCCAACTCCTGTAACCATGATCCTTTCTGGTGTAATGGTGAAAATGGGATTATTTGGTTTGTTGCGCTGGTTATTACCAATTCTGCCTCATGGAGTGATGATCTGGTCTGATGTAGCAATTGTATTGTGCATCATCGGTATCATCTATGCTTCCTGCATAGCTATGGTACAAAGCGATCTGAAACGACTGATTGCCTATTCTTCTATCGCTCACATTGGTCTCATGGCCGCTGCAATTTTTGCCAACAATGAGCAAAGCCTGCAAGGTGCCCTGCTTCAGATGTTCAACCACGGTATCAATATCGTTGGTCTCTGGATTATCGTGGAAGTGATTGAGCAACGCCTGGGTGTTAAGAATATGGACCAGCTGGGTGGCATGGCCCGCAAGGCTCCACGCATGGCTATTTTCTTCGTAATTATTTGTCTGGCTAACATTGGTTTACCATTAACCAACGGGTTCATTGGTGAATTCCTGATGTTTAGCGGATTGTTCCAATATAATCACTGGATGATGGCATTTGCCGGATTAGGTATTATCCTTTCTGCTATTTATACCCTGGGTATGATTCAGAAAGTAATATTTGGTCAGGAAAATGAACTGACAGCTACTACTACAGATTTAAATGCCGGTGAAATACTGGCACTGAGCCTGATCGTAATTATGATCATCGTTCTGGGTGTTTATCCACAACCTATGCTGGATCTGGTAAGTAACACCACTGACGTAGTGAATAAATTATTTTGATAACTCCGGTTCTGTAACCGGAGATATCAAAACCATAAAATTTGTAACGGGGTTTTGTAACGCAAAAATATGAATGCACTAATTTCTACTGCTTTATCGGGCGTTGTAATGATGTTTGTTGGGTTATTTGTACGCAATAAGCAGAATATTAAATTTTTTGCCATCGCGGCCATTATTGTAGCATTTATTGCTAATCTGGCCCTGTATCCTACTGTTGAACATGGTGGATACATCGTCTATGGCATGATTGAAGTGACTAAATTTAGTGTGGTGTTCAATGCTGTTGTTTTGGGCGCTACTTTGTTATATTTCCTCTTATCAGGTAGTGAGTTTGAAAAGGTAGGAGAGCATGTAGCAGATTATTTTGCACTGATATTCTTTATTCTGGCAGGTATTACGCTTGCTTCCAGCTTCAGCAACCTTCTAATGCTGTTTCTGGCTATCGAAATTTTATCTATTCCTCAATATATTCTCGCAGGAGCTGATAAAAAGAATCTGAAAAGTAATGAGGCTTCCCTGAAGTACTTCCTGATGGGATCTTTCTCTACCGGTATATTGTTGATGGGTATCACCCTGATTTATGGTGCTGCCGGTTCTTTCAATATTACAGAACTCGGACTGGGTTCGGATCCTGTACATCCTTTGGCATTGTGCGGTATCATTCTGCTGGTATTTGCTCTGGCATTTAAGGTTTCTGCTGTGCCTTTCCATTTCTGGACTCCGGATGTTTATGATGGCTCACCTACTGTATTCACCTCATTTATGTCTACAGTTGTGAAAGCCGGAGGTTTTGTTGCATTCCTGAGAATGTTCCATGTAAGTTTCGCTGGTGGTGCTATCAGTCAACATTGGACTCTTATCCTTGCTATTATCACCGCTGCAACCCTTATCCTGGGTAACTTCAGCGCCGTGTTTCAGCAAAGTGTTAAGCGTATGCTGGCCTACTCCAGTATCGCTCAGGCAGGCTTTATGTTATTTGCTGTTATTTCATTGAATAACATGGGAGCTCAAGGTATTATTCTTTATGCTGCTGCTTACAGTATCGCTACCATCGGCGTTTTTGCTGTGTTGATGAAACTGAAGGATTATACCTTTGAAGGATTTAACGGCCTTGCCCGTAAAGAACCTTTACTGGCCTTCACCGTAGCGGTATGCTTGTTCTCATTGGCTGGTATTCCGGTAACCGCAGGTTTCTTTGCAAAATATTTTGTGCTTTCAGCTGCCATCCAACATGGTAATCTTCTGTGGTTAGTAATACTGGCGGTGTTATGTGCTGCAGTAAGTGTGTACTACTATTTCCGTGTAATCATGGCTATGTACTTCAAACAGGGAGAACCTGAAGTATTACCTGTTTCCGGAGGCTTTAAAGCTGCTTTGATATTAACTGTTGTGCTGATCCTTGCCCTGGGAATATTCCCTAACCTGCTGCTTTGCTGGTTATAGAATAGTTGCTCGCAAAGTCGCGGGATTAATATTAAGACACAGGAAAATTTTTATAGAAGCGAATATTTTTAAGATCATTTCCCGATTCTTAAAAATATTCGCTTCGCTTTTATATCAATCCAAATACTTACCCTCCTTTGCCTCCTATCCCTTCATCGCGAGAAAATTCCGAGAGAAAATGCTAACTTTAGGACTAACCCGTCTATATGCAGTCAAAAGATATTTTTTCCCTGGCATACCGCTCTGTTACCAGTAATAAACTGAGAACTGGTCTCACCGTCTCAATTATCGCATTGGGTATCACAGTATTAGTAGGTATTCTTACGGCTATAGACAGCATGAAAGCTAGTATCTACAGTAGCTTTGCCAGTATGGGGGTTAATAGCTTCTCTATCAGGAATAAAGCCATGCAGGTAAGAATGGGGGATGATAATGGAAAAGCATCCAAAGGCAATAAAAGAGATAAGAAAGTAAGACATTCTATCAGCAACAAACTTATCACTTACCAGGAAGCTTTGGAGTTCAAAGACAGGTTTAAATTTCCTGCTACTGTTAGTATTTCTGTACAGGCTACCGGAATTGCCACTGTATATAAAGACACCAAAAAAACAAACCCTAATGTTAGAGTCTATGGGGGCGATGAAAATTATCTGAAATTCTCTAACTACGAAATAGCAGAAGGCAGAAACTTTAATCAGCTGGATGTGCAGTCTGGCCGTAATGTTGCCTTGTTAGGAACTGATGTTGCTGAAAAGTTGTTTGGTAAAAATCTAAAAAACGTTGTCAATAGCTCTATCAGAGTAGGTGATGTACGTTACAGAGTTGTAGGTCTGCTGGCCCCTAAGGGTAGCAGTAAGATGATGAGTTCCGACAACGTTATTATCACCACAGTGAATAACGTAAGACGGGTGTTTAATCGGAACTTTAGCTACCAGATTGGCGTTTCCGTGAATGATATTAAACAGATGGAGGCTGCTCAGGGAGAGGCTACAGGAATTTTCAGAATAATACGCGGATTAGCGCTGAATGAAGACAACAATTTCGAGATGAGTAAAAGCGATAATATCGCTGAAATGCTTTTTAGCAGCTTAAGTAAAGTTAACCTCTTTGCAGTAGTTATTGCTTTTATCACCTTGTTCGGTTCGGCCATCGGATTGATGAACATCATGCTGGTTTCCGTAGCAGAAAGAACCCGCGAAATAGGCGTTACAAAGGCTCTTGGCGCTACAAAAAAAGTGATCCGTACCCAATTCCTTTATGAAGCAACCATTATCAGCGTAATGGGTGGAATTATCGGAGCGTTAGTTGGAATGCTACTGGGCAATGTCGTTTCCTTAATCCTCAGTTCTCCTTTTGTAATTCCCTGGGTTTGGATTATGATAGGAATCACTATCTGTGCCATTGTAGGGCTGGCATCCGGAAGTTACCCGGCTTATAAAGCTGCAAAATTGGATCCTATTATTGCCTTACGTTACGAGTAATATTACCGGGCATTTTTGTTATCTTGTTATTTTCCACGTTTGTAAACAGTCAACCGTATGCCATTATTGATCGTAATTGCGGCAATATTACTGTTAGTAATTCTTGTTACCTGGTGCCGCCTGAACACCTTCCTGTCTTTTCTCATAGTATCGTTACTCATGGGATTGGCCTTGCAAATGAAAATAACAGATATTACCAAATCTATTCAAACAGGTATTGGTAAAACCCTTGGCTCACTCATTGTAATCATTGTATTTGGTAGTATGTTGGGTAAGTTGGTAGCCGAAAGCGGCGCAGGACAACGAATTGCTACAGGATTAATGAACTTATTCGGCCGGAGGTATGTACAATGGTCGCTGATGCTTACAGGCTTTATAGTTGGAATACCTCTGTTTTATAATATTGGTTTTGTGTTGATGGTACCACTGATTTTTACAGTAGCTGCCCGCACTAAATTGCCGGTAGTGTACTTGGGAATTCCTATGTTGGCCTCTCTCTCTGTAACACACGGATATTTGCCTCCTCACCCTTCGCCTACGGCACTTGTTGAGCAATTTCACGCAAATATGGGGTTGACTTTGGTATATGGACTCATGGTAGCTATCCCTGCAATTATAATAGCCGGACCGGTATTTTCACGTTTTTTAAGAGGGTATACAAGTCCACCGTCTAAAATGTTTGTGATCGAACCGTTGCCAGACGATCAGTTGCCAGGGATGTTTGTTAGTTTGTTTGCTGCTCTGTTACCAGTTTTTCTGTTGGCTGTAACTGCCAGTATAAAATCACTTACAGCATCAGGTACTTTTATCAATGAAGTGGTAACATGGTTGGGAGATCCGCTTATTGTAATGCTATTGGCTGTGCTTAATGGAATGTATTGGTTAGGTTTAAGACGGAAAATGCCGGTTAAAAAGGTAATGTCCATCATGGATGATGCAGTTAGGGATATTGCTGTAATTATCCTTATTATTGGTGGTTCCGGGGCATTTACACAACTATTGAATGATAGCCAGGTGAGTAAGTACATTGCAGAAACCTTGCAGGGGATGCATTTACATCCCTTGATTCTGGCCTGGGGTATTGCCGCGATAATAAGGGTTTGCATTGGATCAGCTACGGTAGCCGGACTTACCACAGCCGGAATAGTAGCTCCATTAATTGCAGCATCCGGAGTTAAACCTGAATTGATGGTATTGGCCACCGGTGCCGGAAGCCTAATGTTTTCGCATGTCAACGATGCAGGTTTCTGGATGTTCAAAGAATACTTTAACTTGTCGGTGAAAGACACCATCAAAACCTGGTCTGTAATGGAAACTATTGTTTCAGTAACCGGGTTGATTGGTTGTTTATTATTAAGCTTCATCGTATAAAACGGAAACACCGATGGAATGGTATCAGCTTTCTAATGTAGAACAGGTAGATTCACCTGCCATTATCCTTTACAGGTCACGTATCGAAGAGAACATCGAATTACTGAAAACGATGATCGACGACATAGGCAGATTACGCCCTCATGTTAAAACGAACAAGATTTCCGAGGTAGTGGAGCTTATGCAGCAGGCCGGGATAAGCCGCTACAAGTGTGCTACCATTGCAGAAGCAGAAATGCTGGCTATGGTGAATGCAGACGATGTATTTTTGGCATATCAGCCAGTAGGGCCCAAAGTAACCCGGTTGCTCGAATTGGTACTGAAGTATCCGAAAACCAGATTTGCCTGCCTGGTAGATAGTGCAGATGCTGCACAGGCCATCAGCCAGGTATTTGATGCACAATCACAACATCTCCAGGTATATATCGATCTGAATGTTGGTATGAACCGTACTGGAATCGTACCTGTTAAGGCTTTCGGGCTATATAAAAAAATATTAACGCTTCCTGGTATTAAACCGGTTGGATTGCATGTCTACGACGGACATATTCATGATACAGATATGGGTATACGAATAGAGCGTTGTGATGCTGCTTTTGCATTGGTGGAAAATCTGGCAGATCAGATTATGGAAGCCGGATTTCCTGAACCGGAGATCGTAGCAGGTGGTACTCCAACCTTCCCGATTCATGCCCTTAGATCTGGTATTCAATGTAGCCCGGGTACCTTCGTATTCTGGGATTGGGGTTACGCCAATAACTTTCCGGAACAAACATTTCAGTGGGCAGCTGTTGTCATTAGCCGCGTAATTTCAGTAATTGATTCTAATCACCTCTGTCTGGACCTTGGGCATAAATCCATAGCCGCAGAAAATCCGCAGCCCCGCGTATTTTTTGTAAATGCACCTGAAGCTGTTCCGGTTTCTCAGAGCGAAGAGCATTTGGTGCTGAAAGTGGATGATATCAGTAAATATCCTATTGGCACAGTGTTCTATGGCATACCAAAACATATTTGTCCGACTGTTGCCCTTTATGAAAAGGCTTATGTTGCCAATTCAGGAGAAATTGTCTCAAACTGGCAAATAGTAGCTCGCGACAGGCAAATTATTGTTTAGTAGAATAGCTGTGACAGTACATTCGTTTCATCAAAAGTTTTAGGTTTGAGCGAAAGAAATTCGCTATACTGGTTTAATGACAGTAAGGGTTTTAGCTTTGATTGCAAGCCATTTTGCATGCTATTTAGCTTGGTTGTATATGCTTTTTCGTTAGTTTTTTGAAGATCCTGAATATTTATTTTCTGCCGGAGATAATTAGCAACAATTGTGGATAACTTAGGTTTCTGGACTTCTGATAATATAAGTGCTTTATCCAGTTTGCTGACAATAGATGCCGCAGTACCTTCAATATTCATTGTAGGAGCCTGGCTATAGGCAGTAAAAGATAAAGCACTGAAGATGATTATTACACAGCTGGTAAATAATTTTTTTAATGTCGATTTCATGGTGTGGAATTTAGGGTTGATGTCTATTTAAATATACTAAATAGTCATCATTGCATCACCATTTTAACATACTGAACTTGTGTATTTCCGTCGTCATTTACGGTAATATATTCAGAGATGAGCGTGTTGTTGCTAATCCATTGAACAAGGCCAGGGCCCCACTTTTCCAGATTTGCTTCTCCTATTTTCTTTATGTCGTTGTTGTTGATGCTGAATAGCTCAAATCCGTTAGGATCGAATGCTGCTACCAGATCCATGGAGGCAGTGATTATATATTGCTTGTCCGGAGAAATAGCAGGAGCAGCCCAGGTGATCATTGAGTCGCCATTTACAGTACTTACCAGTGCAAAACCACTTCCTTCATAATAAGAGAGATGAAATCCTTTTCTTTTAATAGAAGGATAATTAGCTATATAGCTATAGTCTATAAAATTTTCTTCATCATGAATATTGCTGGTCAGAATTCTTTCTTTCCCATTTTCAAGGCGTATAATGAGCTTCCCATTGTCGCGCTTTACAGTTGAATCTTTTGCCAGGGCAGCAGCTTCACTAGTGTCCATAGCTGGATATGGATACTTATCAAAATCGGCCTTTTCAATAAAATAAACTAGAAAGGTTTTGTTACCAATTGATACGGTATCGTCTGGTGTGCTGTGTATGGCAGGTGGAGTAGAATCGTTGGCGACGCTGCTTTGATCGTGAGATTTGTTTTTGCAACCAAATACTATTAAAGTAGCGCATAGTAAAAGCCATAACTTATTAAACATTGCTAGCTGATTTAAGTACAAATGTAATTATTTAATTTTTTGGGATTATTCGATGATTTTTTTTCCATCTTCTTTACTCAATATAAAGTAGCATATATATCCCAGTATTATTCCACTTAGAAAGCCACCAAGGTGTGCTATATTGTCCATATCTTCTGCAATTAATGCGGTAATAGCATTGAGAAGAATAAACAAGCCTATGTATGCTAAAAAGGTTTTTCTTATGGTTGATGGAAATAAATTCGTCGTTAATAATGCAATGAAAACTCCATAGATCCCGAAAATTGCACCAGAGGCGCCAACACCGATTGTAGTTCTATGGTAGTAGATACTGATGAAATTAGCGATAATACCGGTTAGCAGATAAAGTGTTACAAATTTCCATCTTTTTAAAACAGGCTCTAAAAAATAACCACCCACTATTAATCCAATCATATTAGTTGTCAGATGCATAATTCCTGCATGTAAAAACATACTTGAAATTAGCCGCCAGTACTCGTTGCGCAGTATTGTGAATGGCCAGTAATTAGCACCATAATGTAATAGCAGCAAACCATTTCCTTTCCAAAAATCTGCACCTTTTAAAGTAATAAGAATGAAGGCAATGGTGTTCACTCCTAACAAAGTAAGAGTAACCGGAATTTGTCGCAATTTGTCGCTGCCCTTCATTACCTAAAAGGTAACGAAAAAACAGGAGTGAAATTATTCATATTTATAAAACATAATGAAATTTGCATCTGTATCCAGGTTGGTAGACCCCTGACAACTTAAATGCACCCATGCTTTATCGGGGTAGCTGCTGGCATTTTTGTGGGAATAGAAGTATTGATAAGTACTATGACTTTCAAATTCCTGGTTCACCTTTTTTTCCCGTTCTGCAATTTTTACCAGGTAAGGACTTTTATTGCTGACATTTAAGAACACGTTTGATAAATCTCCAACCGGTGTAATGCTGGCAGGAGCGGCAGTTTGACAGATAATGATCTGATTTGCCAGCGGTTTAAGGGGATTCAGAGAATCCTCCATTTCATACTGTGTTGTTTTTAGTGTTACAAAAGGAGAAACAGCAGTACCATTGGAAGAATCTATATAGATATCTTTTCGCTGAGGATTTTTCTGATCATTGTTCCAGGCACAGGCTAATGTAGAATCTGAGAATTTCATAGCAACCGGCAATCCGTTTTTCCAGCGGATTTTCGCTTTTCTCAGTGGTTTATCCAGGGCATCATAATAGGTAATGGCAGCAACATTGCCGTTATTATCCCATTCTGTAACAGTTGCTTTAGCTTTTACTTTAGGGGAGGTTGATGATTGCTCCACAAATACAATATTGGTGATGCGGTTGGTATCGTCGTATTGAAAGGTAGTTTGATTACTATCACCATTGCAATGTTGGATCAGTTCAACCAGGTTTCCTTTCTCATTATATTGAAAGGAGTATTGCGGGGTTACTTCTCCCTGAATACCGATGGTTGTAATCCTTGGTGTTTTACGGGTATTACAGGCAGAAACCAGGATGGTAGCTAAAAGACAAAAAAGTACATTTCTCATGGTATGAAAATAGGTACTTGAAAGTACTAAATTTTCTTATGTATTCGGCAGCGCTTTTTGACTAGAGAAGAAGCAAAAAAAATCCCGGGCTTTTAGGCCCGGGAAGATCTTATATCCAAACAAAGTTGGAAAACTACTCAGCAACAACTTCGAATTCCAGTTCGGTTTCGTTTCCTTTACCGAAATCGAGGCGTGCTTTGTAAGTGCCAAGTTCTTTAACATCATCCAGGATGTGGATGCGGCGACGGTCAATTTCGTAACCTTTTTGTTCTTTAATTGCGCGAGCAATCTGAACACCAGTTACGCTACCGAAAATTTTGCCAGAAGTACCGGTTTTAGCACCGATTTTAACTGGAGAAGCTTTTAATACTTCAACCACCTTAGCAATTTCAGCCAGTAATTTCTCTTCTTTAACTTTCTGCACTTTCAGGCGCTCCTGAAGTTGCTTAAGATTAGAAGGGCTAGCCTCAACTGCAAACTTCTGTGGAATCAGAAAGTTTCTGGCGTAACCATTTTTCACGCTAACCAGTTCATTCTTCTGACCCAGGTTATCTACGTCTTGTATTAAGATAATTTGCATAACTTCTTACTTTAAAAGGTCAGTAACATAAGGCAATAAAGCCATTTGACGAGCTTTCTTAATAGCCTGGGCTACTTTACGCTGAAATTTCAGGGAGTTACCCGTAATACGACGTGGTAACATTTTACCTTGGTCGTTCAAAAATTTCTTCAAAAATTCCGCGTCTTTGTAATCTACGTACTTGATGCCCATTTTCTTGAAACGGCAGTATTTCTTCTGACGTTTCTCAGTTTTTACGGCTGTTAAGTACTTAATTTCTTGTTTAGGTTTAACTGCCATAATTTTAAGCTTCAGTGGTTTTAGATTCAGCATTTACGCCATTTCTTTTGCGGTTGTTATATGCATAAGCATATTTGTCCAACGCAGTTACCATGTGACGTAATACATTTTCATCGCGATTCAGCTGGATTTTCAGCTTCTCATTGAGGTCGGATGGCGCACTGTATTCCAGAACAACATACATTCCTGTAGTTTTCTTCCGGATTGGATACGCCAGTGATCTTAATCCCCAGGGATTTTCGTGCGTTACTTCTCCGCCGTTTTCTTTAATGAAATCAGCGAATTTCTTCTGAGCCGCTTTGAAATCGTCTTCAGAAAGCACAGGGGTAAAGATCACCATCAATTCATAGTTCATAATTTCCCTGTTTAAATGGTTTAAAAATTAGGACCGCAAAGATACAGAACTATTCCTGATTTCCACACCTTTTGCCCCCTTTTCCTTAAATATCTTATGATATTTATATTGATATATATAAATGAATATAAATCAATCTATTAAATAATAAAAAACCGTCTCTATCAAGTAGAGACGGCCTCTCGTCTGCATGGTTTTTTCAAAAAGATCAGTGGTTAACGAGAATCCTCATGACCAAATCTTGCCCCCCGGACTTCACCCTTAAAAAGTAAATACCTGTAGGCAACTGGTCTATAACAATTGTTTTGTAATTATATCCTTGCTCCAGGTTTGTAATCTCCTGGTAACTTATTCGTCCATGCAGGTCTATGAGCTGAATAGAAACTCTTTCTCGTTGTGTCCAATCTATCCAGTATTGCAGTTGGCCGCCAAATATACGCCATATGCTTTTTAATGTCCTGTCTTTATCTGGTTTGAAAACAAAGATAGGGGATGTATATCGTAATTCATTATTCGTACCCCTTATTTTCAAACGATAATAATTAATTCCACTATGCGCCTCCAAATCCCTTACCCAGTAGTGATTTTCCTGCTTCGTACTTCCGTTAATTGTACCTGGTAGGACCGCTACCGATTCATAAAATCTATCCCTCTGCCGCTCTACTGTAATATTTTCGCAGTTGATCTGATATGGCATATCCCATCTGATAATAATATGATCATCTTCAGCCTGTGCCGTTAAATCCCTTACCGGATAAGGGTTACCCATTATCTCCCAATTATAGTATGTAATAATCGGATAATGATCCGAGGTAGTTGTTCCATAAGCAAATATCCAATCCTTCACTTCCTTCCCAACTTTTGCAACTCCTCTATCAGCCACCATTAACCCATTTGTTGCAATTACATGATCTATCATTGAAGGAAATGCAATGGTTGATTGCTCAGCCTTCATACTTAGTGGCAACGTAAGCGCCAGGTACTTCTCATCTTCCAGAAAATCTTTCCAGGAACTTCCTGTTACCATATTTCCATTAGCAATACTCTTAGTCAGATCATCATTAAAATCGCCCAATAACAAAACATTCGCCGTAGCGAAATATCTATCTAAGGTATCTTTCAATTCCCTTACCCCATCTTTTCTCCTTTGCCAGGCTGCCACCTGATCTCCTGTATTCGCCTTCGCATGAACCAATACCAGATTTAAAAGCATAGTATCCTTTTGTTCATGCACTTCCACCTGCATTAAAAATGGAAACCTGCCCGATGCCCAATTGTAAAATGCCTTATCACTGCTATTATATCGCAGTAAGTTCCTTGCTCCGATAAAACGACAAACCCCTGTTTTATAAACAAATGCCAGTTTTTGTAAAGGCCCCGACAAACTGTCGGCATACGAAGAAATAACATACTTATAACCCGGTAATTGTTGAACAACTTCTCTTAACCTGTTGGTATCCACTATTTCTGCTAACCCATAAATGTCTGCATCCAGCTTTTTCAAAATCGTAAATACGTTAGCTTGCTGTAAACTATCGTTATCTGGCTTCGCCGACGGGCTTCCAAACCATTCTATATTCCAGTTTACTACTTTTAATGACCGGTAAGTATTGCCTTTCAACCGGAGCGCGCCCAACTTCAAATCCTTATACCGAAATATCAGCTCGCCCGACCAGGATTTGTTTACCTCCCTTGGAACGAACCTGATATAGAGCGTGTTTGCACCCACAGACCATTTAATTCTATTAGTAAAATGCTCCCCATCGATCGATAATTCAAACCCTTCAGGGGCCTGCAACTCAATATTGGTCAGTAAATTTTCAACATAACAATGCACTATTTCAGTACTTGGGTTTCCAGTTTTCACAGCACCAAAATCTATCTCGTTTCTATCCAGAGTAAGACAGGGTAAGGGCTCAGCAACAACATCTTTTACGGATATTTCTGCCACCGACCATCTGGCAGCCTGTTGTATTTTATCTGAGTTATATACAAAAGCAATACGAATTTTACTATTCTTAAACGCGGCCAGATTAATATCCTTGATCTTCATAAATCCTGAATCTGCATTAACAGGCCATCGACTATAAACTCCTTTCCAGTCTGCCATTCGCGGATCTCCATCTTTATATGTTCCAGAGATATTTAATTCCAAATCTGGTCCTTCAAACTCTTTTTTTGCAGTATAACTTAGCACAGGATAATTAAAATTGCTGATATCCAGTTCTGGTGAAATCAACCAATCTTCATTCTCTATGGGCTTATTTTCAAACCCATTCATTTGGATGATATTTCCTTTGCAAACCCAATGCTGTGGGCCTTTTACACTGAAGGAACTGTAATTGTTTCCGCCACAATCATCAAACGAAAACAAATAATCGGTCAAATCAGTATTAAAATTCCAATTCGTTTCCTTACCAATACCATTAAAACTATTTCCATAGAAATCCTTTACAATACCACTATCTGTAGTGATTTGATATTGATGTTTGGAACTTAAAATTCTTTTAATGATGATTGTTTGGTCTGAAATGGTAATCGATTTATCTTTTATATTCAGTGTATCTGTCTTTTGGTTTGTCAGATCAGTTATATAGATGTTGCCATCCCCAACCTGTAAAGGCTCATCGAATTCGGCCTGTAAAATACTTACCGGATAAACGCTTGTCTGAAAAGGTGATATCTTTATCAAATCCGGTGCTGTACTGTCTTTTCCTGCACTGTAAATAAAAATATTATCTATTTCAAATGCAGGTCTGTTTCCTGTTCCGCTAAGATCTTTCGATAACCATCTGAGTTGTATCAATGCTTTATTGTTACACGCATAAGGAAGAGTAACCTTTATGGTTTTAAATGCACTTAGAGTATCAGACAGATATTTGCTATTATTTAGGTTGATAAATTGATTTGTTTCATTAACCTTATATTGAACAATAGCTTCATTAATCCTTGTGTTTTTTAAATTGTCATAAGGATTCCTTATTGTTTTAATATCGTATTGCAGAATGATATTTTCAGTTTTTGATGAATTTATGGCAAGCGTAATAGCATAGTCGTTGGTGTTAGTATTAAGCCATCCGATGCCTGAGCCATAATAATAAATCCCACCACTGGTAGAATTGGCGGTTCCTGCACGCAAAGCTAACTGGGTTAGCGTAGTATCATTGATGCCGTGAGAAAATGCCAATCCCTGCCATCCTGCCGGATAAATCAGATGTTGGTTGGAAAGTTCGGAGAAATCCTGTTGATAAGGTAATGGTTGTTGGGCATTGGCCGGGCATACAGAAATAATGCACAGCAAGGCTGATAATATAGGTTTTTCCATGATTGAAGGGTTAACGTTTGATCAGAATTCTAAAGTTATTGATATCTTAGGAAAAAATAGTTGACATCTTGTCAGCCATTTGGCCACTGGCATACACTTTGAAAAAAAACAAAAAAATCAGATTACCAATGCAAAAAGGAGCAATTCGTGTTCAGACAGAGAATATATTTCCTATCATTAAAAAGTTTTTATACTCCGATCATGAGATTTTTATCCGTGAGCTGGTAAGTAATGCAGTTGATGCAACTCAAAAACTTAAAACACTTGCCAGTGCTGGAGAATTTAATGGGGAGTTGGGCGATTTATCCATTGAAGTGAAGGTAGATAAAGAGCAGAAAACCATTACTATTGCAGACCATGGTATTGGTATGACTGCTGAAGAAGTAGATAAATACATTAACCAGGTTGCTTTTTCAGGGGCAGAAGAGTTCCTGAAAAAATATAAAGGCCAGGAAAATGGTACAAACATAATCGGCCACTTTGGCTTAGGATTCTATTCTTCATTCATGGTAAGTAGTAAAGTTGAAATATTTACTAAATCATGGAGAGAAGATGCAAACGCCGTACGTTGGGAATGCGACGGAAGTCCTGAATACACCCTGGAAGATACCAGCAAGGCAGAACGTGGTACCTCTATCGTAATGCATATCAATGAAGAAAGCGAGGAGTTCCTGGAAGATGGCAGAATCAGAAATATCCTTGAGAAGTTCTGTAAATTCCTGCCAATTCCAATTATGTTTGAAGGCGCGCAGATTAATAACACCTCTCCTGCGTGGACCAAGAAACCTAGCGAATTAACCACTGAAGATTATCAGAACTTCTATAAAGAACTTTATCCATTCTCAGAACCACCATTATTCTGGATTCACCTGAATGTTGATTATCCATTTAATCTGACAGGTATCCTGTATTTCCCTAAGATTTCCAAGAGCTACGAAATACAGAAAGATAAAATCAGCCTGTACTCCAACCAGGTATATGTTACCGATGAGGTGAAAGATATCGTTCCGGAATTCTTAATGCTTTTACATGGAGTTATCGATAGTCCGGATATTCCGTTGAACGTTAGCCGTAGCTATTTACAGGGCGATCCTAATGTGAAGAAAATTAACGGCTATATCACCAGAAAAGTGGCTGATAAATTAGACGAAATTTTCCGTAACGATAGAAAATCTTTCGAGGAAAAATGGGATTCAATCGGCTTATTTGTAAAGTACGGTATGATGACCGACGACAAATTCCTCGATAAAGCCAATAAGTTCATGATTTTTGAAGAGGTAGATGATAAGAAATTCTATACGCTTGAGGAATATCGTGAAGCTGCATCTGCATTGCAAACCAATAAGGAAAATAAATTAGTAATCTTATATGCAACGAATCCGGTGCAACAGGATAGTTACGTTCAGGCTGCGAAGGCGAAAGGCTATAAGGTTGTAAAGATGGAAACATTGGTAGATGCAGCCTTTATCAACAATATGGAAATGAAGTGGGAGAATGTAGCATTCACCCGTGTAGATGCCGATATTGCTGATAACCTGATCGACAAGAATGATAATGAAACTACTGTATTGTCTCAGGAACAGGAAACTACGCTAAAAGGACTTTTCACTTCACAGATTACTCAGCCTAATATTAAAGTAGAGATGAAAGGCCTGAGTGCAGAAGCACAACCTGTAATAGTTACCCGTCCTGAATTTATGCGCAGAATGAAGGATATGGCAGCTGTTGGTGGAGGTTCAATGAACTGGTATGCAAGTATGCCGGATGAAATTAACATGACTGTTAATGCCAATCACCCTGTTTATACACAAATCTTAAAAGAGAATAATCAGGAACTTCAGGAAAAGCAAATCCGCAATCTGGCTGATCTGGCATTGCTTTCACAAAGCCTTTTAACAGGTGCTGATCTGACTGCATTTGTAAACAGAAGTGTGGAGTTGATGGGTATACAGAATAAATAGTACTCCGAATTATCTTCGAATTTTTTTTTGGAGATATAATAACAGTTATTACCTTACGTTTCTAAATAGAATTTATTGAAAACTGCTCCCCTCTACTCAGTAGAGGGGATTTTTAATTTTAACCATCTATATGAAAAAAAGAAAAAGTAAGAATTTTGTGTATGTATTTCTCTCTTTATTTTTAGTGCTTACGGCGTGTTCTAAAAATGAAACAAAGGATTTAGTAGACGAGGATAAGACACCTCCTCCAGTAGAAGACAAGTTTACACCTCAGGATGCAGGCTTTAGTTTTAAGAAGCTTGCTACAACAACAGATAATATTACAGACTATCTGATGTATATTCCTGAAGGGTATAACGAAAAAAAGACATATAAATGGCCTATAGTCTTTTTTCTGCATGGGGTAGGAGAGATGGGAGCAAATGTGAGTGTTCTCAAACAGGTAGGATTGTCGAAAGTGGTTCAGGGTAAACAGTTTATTATGATTGCACCTCTTTGCAACAAGGGGTGGTGGAATCCTGCAGCTTTAGAAAAACTGTACAAGGAAGTGATGGCAGAATTGCATGTAGATACTACCAGGGTTTATTTAACGGGTCTTAGTATGGGAGGCTATGGAACCTGGGATTGGGGTAGCTATTATGCAGAGCATTTTGCAGCGATGGTGCCAATTTGCGGAGGAGGATCAGTAGATAGAATGCAACGCCTGAAATCTATGCCTATCTGGGTTTTTCATAGTGCGGATGATGGTACCGTAAATGTATCGGAATCGCGGGTTCTGGTTGATGCATTAAAGAAATTAGGTTCAAATGTAAAATATACAGAGTATCCGGATGGAGGGCATGATGCCTGGACGCGTGCTTATAACACTACAGAATTATATACCTGGTTGTTGCAGCAACATAAATAACTCAGTGCTTAGCAGCACGTATATCAATTACTTTCATTTGTATGGATGTTTGGCCGTTCCACTCATTTTCATCGAGTGTAAATACCAGATCAAAGGGTTGTTTATTACTGATAAGATGAAACTTATCAGCCATATAAAATCCAATGCCATTTATAGTGGGTCCATACTTCCCTTGTTTTACAGCGAAGCGGATATGTTCATCTTTCACAATTTTGGAGAAGCCATTATCGGAAAGATTTCTTGCCAGAAAAACAGGTTTTTGATTTTCTGGGCCTAAAGGCTCGAATTGCTTAAGAATATTATAGAAAGGAGTAGTGATATCTGTAAATCTGATTTCTGAGTCGATTACTATTTCAGGCACGAGTTGGTCGGGCTGAATAGTATTCGCAACAACTTGTTCAAAACGTTCCTGGAATGCAGGAACGTTTTCTGTTTTCAGGGTCATTCCGGCAGCATAAAAATGGCCACCGTAGTTTTCGAGCAAATCTTTACATTGGTGAATTGCTTCGTAGACGTTGAAACCCATGACAGAACGTGCGGACCCAGCAACCTTATCATTAGACTGGGTCAGAATAATGGTAGGCCTGTAGTAATATTTATCAATCAATCTGGATGCAACAATTCCCACAACACCTTTATGCCAGTGTGCCTGATAGAGAACAGTGGATTTCCGGGTAGCGATTTCCGAATCGTTTTGCAGAATTGAAATGGCCTCCTGGGTGATAGTATTGTCAATTTCTTTTCTGTCGAAGTTATCGGCGTGTAAAATAGCGGCGATTGCAGCGGCTTTTTCTTCATCTGTTTCAATAAAGAGATTCACGGCTTTTCGGGCATCGTCCATCCTGCCGGCGGCATTTACACGTGGTGCAATAACAAAGACGAGGTTGGAGATAGTAAGTTTTTCTTTCAGGGCGCTGAGTTTTATCAGTGCTTTGATACCCGGGAGCGGGTTGTCATTGACTTTAATTAACCCATGAAATGCAAGGATTCTGTTTTCACCGACCATTGGAACAATATCGGCGGCGATGCTGGTAGCAACGAGATCGAGGTATTGATTGACCTCAGAAACGGGCAGTCCTTTCTTTTGAGCAAAAGCAGAAATGAGTTTGAATCCTATTCCACATCCGCTTAATTCCTTAAAAGGGTATGGGCAATCGTGTTGTTTAGGATTTAGGATTGCAACTGCAGGAGGAAGAATGTTATCCGGGAGGTGATGATCACATATAATGAAATCTATTCCCCATTCCCTGGCAGTGGAAATATGATCGATAGACTTGATACCGCAATCCAAAGCGATGATCAGGCTAAACTCATTGTCACGTGCATATTCTATCCCTTCTTTAGAGATACCGTATCCTTCTCTGTAACGGTGAGGGATATAGAATTCGATATTGGTGTAGATTTTTTGTAGAAAAGCGTACACAGTTGCAACAGCGGTGGTGCCGTCTACATCATAATCGCCGTATACTAGGATTTTTTCATGTTGAAAGAACGCCAGTTCAATTCTGGAGATGGCCTTATCCATGTCTTTCATGGTCCAGGGATCGTGAAGGTCCTGGAGGGAAGGTCTGAAGAACTGCCGTGCAGTTTCGAAGGTAGTGATATTACGCTGTACCAGTAATCTACAGAGTAAGGGATGAATACGTAACGAAGACTGCAGGAGTTGTTCCTGATTTGGTTGATATGCCTTTACTGACCAGCGCTTTTGCATCATTAGAATTTATGGCGATTGCATATTACATTATTTTTTATTCTTTCTAAAATGTTCGGTCGGTAGTAAAACGAACGAGGGCTTCGAGCCCTCCTCTGATTTCATTATCAGGGAATTTTTTAAGAATTGCTAATGCATCGTCGCGGTATTCAAACATTTTTTGTCTGGTATAATCGATGCCTCCGGAGGCTTTAACCAGGTTAATTACTTCTTCTACCTTGTCTTTATCCGTATTATGATTTTTTACAATATTGATAATTTTACGACGGGTTTCGGTAGAAGCATTATCGAGGGTATAGATTAGGGGAAGCGTCATCTTTTTTTCCCGGATATCTATACCGGTGGGTTTTCCGATTTTGGCGGAGCCATAATCGAAAAGGTCGTCTTTAATTTGGAAGGCAACCCCTACTTTTTCGCCAAAAAGGCGCATTTGTTCGGTAATTTCTTCGTCTCCAGAGCTTGCCCAGGCGCCTGCAGCGCATGCGGAGGCGAGGAGGGAAGCTGTTTTTCTGCGAATTATTTCGAAATAGATATCTTCTTTAATATTGAGTTTTCTGGTTTTTTCGATTTGGAGGAGTTCTCCTTCGCTCATTTCCTTAACGGCCACAGATAATAATTGCAAAGTTCTGAAGTCATTATTGTTAAGGGATAGCAGTAAACCTTTAGACAGGAGGTAATCGCCGACCAGGACGGCTATTTTATTTTTCCAGAGGGCATTAATAGAGAAAAGGCCTCTTCTTTCATTGGCATCATCCACAACGTCGTCATGCACGAGAGTAGCAGTATGAAGCAGTTCTACTAGGGCAGCAGCCCGGTAGGTGCTTTCATTGACTTCTTCATTAAAGAGTTTGGCAGATAAAAAAACGAACATAGGACGGATCTGCTTTCCTTTTCTTTTAACAATGTAATGCATGATCCTATCCAGCAACGGCACATGACTTTTTACTGAATCCGCAAATTTGTGCTCAAAATCTCTTAATTCTTTACTTATCAGGTTTTTAATCTCGTCCATGTCTCAAATAAAAAGGATTGCTAAGCTAGGTTTTATCTATCACATTTTAACATTTTGGCCTCTAATTTGTATAAGGAGTATAACATTCCTTTAACAGCAGTTAAGGAATCTGTTAACAAAGTATACACATAACCTTAACAGAACTGGAATTAAGGTATATAAATAGTTTCATTTAAGCTTTGTTAGTGAAGGACTTATCAATGAAAATAATATTGCAAGAAAAATTTGTATATTCATTTATGATATTTACCTTTGCTAGGTAAAAAACGGGTTATTAGTAAATTTTTAACAGTTTTTAATAAAAAAAACAATTATGGCAAGCAAAAAGTACTTATTACTGGCAGGCGCTGTGGGTTTACTGGCAGCATCTACTAGTTTTGCACAGGTTACACCAACCGGCTATGATGCGCTAGACTCCACTAAGGTTGGGCGCGGCCGTATGGTACAACAAACTAACTTCCTGAACCACCAATCAAATTTCCCGGCTAAGCCGAGAGATATGTGGGAACTGGGTCTTTCTGGTGGTCTTCACCTGATCGACGGAACTGTTCCTGCTTGGCCTGGTTTCGGTGGTGGTATTTCCCTGAGAAAAGCATTGGGTCATACTTTCTCTGTTAGAGCTGAATACATCGGTTCTATCGATAAAGGTCAGGACTATAAACTGCGTCCAACAGTTATTGCTAATGGTAATCCATGGGCTAAAACTGCTGCTCTGAATGGTGGTTATATCGTTCCTAACTACAGATCACAAAATCACCAACTGTCTTTAGACATGATCGCGTCTCTGAGCAACATCCTGTTCTACAGAGCTGAACCAAAAATCAACTGGTACGTATTAGCTGGTTACTCTATTGTATCTGCTGACGTTGACGTTGATGCATTAGATGCTAACGGTAACGGTTATGACTATTCTGGTATCAACTTCGGTGCTAAACGCAGCGATATCAGAAAACAACTGAACGACCTGAGAGACAAGAAATATGAGCAAAATGCTCCTTCTCAAGGTAACAGAATCGCTATTGGCCGTCACAACGACAACCAACTGATTCGTCACGCTCTTGACGTTGGTACTGGTATCGCGTTCAAAATCTCTAAACGCTTCAACCTGGGTGTGGAAGAAAAACTTACCATGCCATTTGATGCTTACTTAGATGGTTATCCTGGTCCTGGTGGTTCTACCAAAGACTTCTATTCTTACACTTCATTACGCCTGAACTTCAACCTGGGTAACTCTTCTAAAAGAGTTCAACCATTATGGTGGATCAACCCATTGGAGTATGCTTACAGCGAGCTCAGCGCTCCTCGTCACATGAAACTCCCAGCACCAATTTTACCTGATGCTGATGGTGATGGCGTAACTGACCAATTCGATCGCGAACCTAACACTCCTGCTGGTGCACCTGTTGATTCTCACGGTGTTGCTAAAGATACAGACGGTGATGGCGTTCCTGATTACAAAGACAAACAACTGATCACTCCTACTTACTGCCAACCAGTTGATGCTGATGGCGTTGGTAAATGCCCAGATCCTGAGTGCTGCAAACACATCACTCCTGCTTGCGCAAGCCTGGTGCTGCCTAGCGTTTCTTTCAAAGGCACTACTACTAAAGTAGGTAAAGATCAAGAAGCTATCCTCGCTTCTGTTGCTTCTACTCTGAAAGCTAATCCTTCTTGCAACGTGCTGGTTACTGGCCACGCTGGTGCAAAAGGTAAGAAAGGTGGTGTTGACCTGAGCAGCCGCCGTGTAGACGCAGTTATCGACTACCTGGCTGATAAACAAGGTATCGATCGCGGTCGCTTCATCAAACAAAATACTCCTGGTGATTCTGGTACTGTTGACTTAGCTCCTGCTAACTAATATTACCTCTCATCGAGTAAATATTCTCAAACCTCTCCCGATCTTCGGGAGAGGTTTTTTCTTACCCCGTATTTTTTTCCTCCCAACAATTTATTGTTGGAGTATCAATATTTCCCCATAATTTTGTGGGCTTTTTTAACCAACTTTTTATTACGTGGGCATTAACATTAACAAGGTTACAGTAGCCGGATTGGTTGTAGCTCTTGGAATTATCTATGGAGATATCGGTACTTCTCCTCTCTACGTTTTTAAAGCCATAGTGGGTGGTAATCCTATCAGCGATTTGCTGGTAATCGGAGGTATCTCCTGTATTATATGGACGCTAACCCTACAAACCACTGTTAAATACGTCATTCTCACCCTACGAGCCGATAACAAAGGGGAAGGTGGTATTTTCTCCCTCTATGCACTCGTCCGACGCCACGCTAAATGGACTGTAATATTCGGTATGATCGGCGGTGCTGCCCTCCTCGCAGATGGGATCATTACTCCTCCTATCACCGTTACCTCCGCAATAGAAGGACTTAGAACCCTGGAGGTATTTAAAGACTTAGGACAAATGACCATCGTAAAAATTGTACTCGCAATCATTACTGGTCTTTTTATCATGCAGCAATTCGGAACCGTTTCCATTGGCCGAATGTTCGGCCCCATAATGGTCCTCTGGTTCTCTATGCTCGGTGTTCTGGGAATTTCACATATTGCCGATGACCTTAGCATCCTTAAGGCATTCAGCCCTCACTATGCTATCGAACTTCTTACTATATACCCCAGCGGTTTCCTTATCCTGGGCGCTGTATTCCTTTGTACCACCGGGGCTGAAGCCCTCTATTCCGACTTAGGCCACTGCGGTAAGGGAAATATCCGCGTTTCCTGGATTTTTGTGAAAACCTGCCTTATTCTTAATTATCTGGGTCAAGGTGCCTGGTTATTAACTCAAAAAGGTCAGATTCTCCCTAAAGATCAAAATCCATTCTTTACAATTATGCCTGAATGGTTTGTCATCTTTGGGGTTCTTATAGCCACCATGGCATCTATTATAGCCAGCCAGGCCTTGATTTCCGGCTCATTTACCCTGATAGCCGAAGCTATGCGCCTAAATCTCTGGCCTAAAATGAAAGTGAACTACCCGACAGAAATGCGTGGCCAATTATACATTCCTGGTATTAATACCATGCTCTTTGTTGGCTGCGTGTCTATCGTGCTCCTGTTCCAGGAATCTGGCAATATGGAAGCAGCTTACGGATTGTCTATTACCATCTGTATGCTCATGACTTCCTGCCTCTTCGCCTTCTATCTATACACCAAACGAGTCTGGATCGGATGGATTCTCCTATATATGGCAGTGTATTTCACTATAGAATTCTCGTTCTTCTTTGCCAATATGGTGAAATTCACTCACGGTGGTTATGTAACTGTAATTGTGGCCGGTGGACTCTTCCTGGTGATGATTGTTTGGTTCAAATCCCGCAAGATTAAAAATCGATATGTCGAATTCGTACGACTGGAAGATTACCTGCCAATTATACAGGAATTAAGTAATGATACTTCTATTCCTAAATATGCTACTCACCTAGTATATATGAGCAGTGCAGATAATCCTAAAGAGATAGAACATAAAATTATCTATAGTATCCTTAATAAAAAGCCTAAACGGGCCGATATATACTGGTTTGTACACGTAGATGTGGTTGATGAACCGTATCTGAGCGAATACTCAGTTCAAACCATCATTCCAAATGAAGTAATCAGGGTAGAATTCCGTTTAGGGTTTAAGGTAGAACAACGTATCAACCTGATGTTCAGAATGGTAGTGGAAGATATGGTGCGCAATAAGGAGGTGAACATCACCAGCCGTTACGAATCATTAAGCAAGAATAATGTAGTAGGAGACTTCCAATTCATCGTAATGGAAAAATTCCTGTCACATGATAATGATCTGCCGCTTTATGAACGTATGATCATGAAAATGTATTTCTTCCTGAAGAAAATCTCCCTTTCTGAAGAAAAAGGCTTCGGTCTCGACTCTAGCTACGTTACTATTGAAAAGTATCCTTTAGTTGTAGCTCCTGTTACCAACCTGCAACTCCGGCGTATTATTCACTAGTTTAGAATAAACTGATCATGATAAGAGCGAAGATTATGTCATAATCTTCGCTCTTATTATTTATCCCATAACAGTATTACAAGAAAAATCCCGATTTTTTTTAGATATTTAGTTCTTATGAAAACCAGGGGCAGAAATCCCTGCAATGAAAAACATCTATAAAATGTAGCAATGGTGAACAAATTTTTTGGCATGCTGGTATTACTGGCATTGCAACAAAACTTATTGGCTCAATCTCCAGCCACAGACTATGCAGAACTTCCCAATCCCAAGCCCACTAATCAGGCGTCCTGGAATGCAGTAAAAGATGCTAAGTTGCATGCTGCTTTCGGCTCTTCAAATCTGCGTTATGAAAAGGGAAAAGCACCGTCAGAACAATTATCAACCCAGTGGTCTGTAAATGCCTGGAGAAATGAAAGAGTACATACCCAGTTTCTGCTTTGGTCTGCAACCGCACAACCACCACTTAGTATAAAGGTAGATGCCCTCACTAGCAACAAGGGGGATAAAATCCCGGCAACAGCCATAACTACGGGGTTTATAAGATATGTATTGACAGATAGCCTGAATAAGAAAGGCGAGGGGTGTGGATATCGCAAACCCGGAGAATATGATTCTTCTCTGGTAGCTGATGGAATTGATATTATTAACAAGAGAGCTTTGGCTGCTGCCACCACACAACCGGTATGGTTAAGCATCCAGGTACCAGCCTCTACTCCGGCCGGTATCTATAAAGGAAAAATAACCGTTATTGGCACTAAAGAACCAATAAGTCTTCCTTATGAAATAGTAGTTTCAGAACATTTATTACCTGCACCCAAAGACTGGCAATTTCACCTCGATTTATGGCAAAGTCCGGATGCGATAGCACGAATTCATCGGGTTAAGCCATGGTCTGATGAGCATTTTAAGGCAATGAAACCTTATATGCAAATGCTGGCAAATGCTGGGCAGAAAGTAATTACTACCGCCATTATCTACGATCCATGGAATGCACAGACAAAAGATATTTACAGCTCAACAGTTAAATGGACCAAAAAGAAAGATGGAAGCTGGAAATACGACTATACAATTTTCGATAAGTGGGTGCAGTTCATGATAGATCTGGGAATAAAGAAGGAAATCAACTGCTACAGTATGATTCCGTGGAATCTTAAATTTCATTATTACGATGAGGCACTGGCAAAAGATACATTTATAGTTGCCAAACCAGGTACTAAAGAATATACTTCGCATTGGGAACCGATGTTAAAAGATTTTGCTGCTCATCTGAAAGCCAAAGGATGGTTTAAAATTGCAACTATTGCGATGGATGAAAGACCAATGGATGCAATGCAGGAGGCAATTAAGGTAGCAAGGAGTGCAGATAAGGACTTCAGACTGTCACTGGCAGGCAGTTATCATGCTCCACTGGCATATGAACTATATGATTATTGTATTGCATCAGCAGAAACATTTCCTACAGATGTACTAAGGAATCGAATCGAAAAAGGATTACCTACTACTTTCTATACCTGTTGCGCCGAAGATTATCCGAATACCTTTACATTCTCTCCGCCGGGAGAATCAGCTTTCATGGGTTGGTATGCTGCAAACAAAGGCTTTAATGGATATCTGAGATGGGCATATAATAGCTGGAATACTGATCCGCTAAGAGATTCCCGTTTCGGTAAT
This sequence comes from Chitinophaga silvatica, assembly GCF_003419895.1. Lineage (GTDB taxonomy): Bacteria > Bacteroidota > Bacteroidia > Chitinophagales > Chitinophagaceae > Chitinophaga > Chitinophaga silvatica. Next base: position 122,941 of record NZ_QPMM01000002.1, read on the forward strand.
TGGGCAGCCGGAGATACCTATTTCGTATATCCTGGTGCCAGATCTTCTATGCGTTTCGAAAAAATGGTAGAAGGTATACAGGCTTATGAAAAGATCAGAATCCTGAAGGATTTATCGAAGGGTAATCCTACCGCGTTGGCGAAAATCGATAAGATCCTTAAACTGTTCGAAATAAAAGACTTGAAATCAAAAGCAGCAGCTGATTTACTTGCTAAGGCTAACAAGGAGTTAAGCGAATTATAGGCTGGTTTGGAGTATAATATTAGCTTGATAAGAGCGAGGATTATGTAGTAGATCAATACATAATCATCGCTCTTGAAATTTAGGGCCTGTTACGAGTGCTCTCAGTAGCTTTACATGAAAAATCCCGATTTTTTTTGGATATTTAACTCTTATGGAAACCAGGGGCAGAAACCCCTGCAATGAAAAACATATATAAAATGTAGCAATGGTGAACAAATTTTTTGGCATGCTGGTATTACTGGCATTGCAACAAAACTTATTGGCTCAATCTCCGGCCAAAGACTATGCAGAACTTCCCGATCCACGACCCGCTAATCAGGCATCCTGGAATGCAGTAAAAGATGCTAAGTTGCATGCTGCTTTCGGTTCTTCCAACCTGCGTTATGAAAAAAGAAAGGCTCCTTCAGAAGAATTATCCACCCACTGGTCTGTAAATGCCTGGAGAAATGAAAGAGTGCATACACAGTTTCTGCTTTGGTCTGCAACCGCACAACCACAGCTTAGTATAAAAGTAGAAGCCCTAACTAACGAAAAAGGGAATAAAATCCCTGCAACAGCCATAACTACAGGGTTTATAAGATATGTAATGACAGATAGCCTGAATAAAAACGGTGGAGGTTGTGGATATCGCAAACCCGGGGAATATGATTCTTCCCTGGTAGCTGATGGAATTGACATCATTAATAAAAGAGCTATGGTTGCTGCAACTACTCAACCAGTATGGTTAAGCATTCAGGTGCCTGCTTCCACTCCAGCCGGTGTTTATAAAGGTAAGGTAACCGTTACCGGTGGAAAAGAACCAATAAGTCTTCCGTATGAAATAGTGGTTTCAGAACATCTATTACCTGATCCGAAGGATTGGCAGTTTCACCTCGATTTATGGCAAAGTCCGGATGCGATAGCGCGAATTCATCGGGTAAAGCCATGGTCTGATGAGCATTTTAAGGCTATGAAACCTTATATGCAAATGCTGGCAAATGCAGGACAGAAAGTAATTACAACCGCTATTATCTACGATCCCTGGAATGGTCAGACACAGGATATTTACGGCTCCACAGTTAAATGGACCAAAAAGAAGGATGGAAGCTGGAAATACGATTATACGGTTTTCGATAAGTGGGTGCAGTTCATGATGAATCTGGGTATAAAAAAGGAAATCAATTGTTACAGTATGATTCCGTGGAATCTTAAGTTTTATTACTATGATGAAGCACTGGCTAAAGATACCTTTATAGTTGCCAAACCTGGAACTAAAGAATATACTTCGCATTGGGAACCGATGTTAAAAGATTTTGCTGCTCACCTGAAAGCTAAAGGTTGGTTTAATATTGCAACTATTGCGATGGATGAAAGACCAATGGATGCAATGCAGGAGGCAATTAAGGTAGCAAGAAGTGCAGATAAGGACTATAGACTATCACTGGCAGGCAGTTATCATGCTCCGCTGGCATATGAGCTATATGATTATTGTATTGCATCAGCAGAAACATATCCTGCGGATGTATTAAAGAACAGGGTAGAGAAAGGATTACCCACTACCTTCTATACTTATTGTGCAGAAGATTATCCGAATACTTTTTCATTCTCCCCGCCCGGAGAATCGGCCTTTATGGGTTGGTATGCTGCAAATAAAGGTTATAATGGATATCTGAGATGGGCATATAATAGCTGGGTGCCTGATCCGCTGAGAGACTCACGTTTCCGGAGCTGGGCGGCCGGGGATACCTATTTCGTTTATCCAGGTCCGAGATCTTCAGTACGTTTTGAAAAAATTGTAGAAGGGGTACAAGCTTATGAAAAGATCAGGATCCTGAGAGCTTTGTTGAAGAATAATTCTGGAGCGCTGGCGAAGATTGATGAAATTCTTAAAATGTTTGAAATAAGAGATCTGAAATCTAAGCCGGCAGCTGAAATACTGGCAAAGGCAAATAAGGAATTGAGTGAATTATAAGAGATTGCAGATAGCATAAAAAAATCCTCCAGGGAACTGGAGGATTTTTTTTTAACACAACTAAAAAACAATCAAATATCGTTCATCAATCGGGCTTTTTCCCATCTAAAAAGGTATTGATAGTATTGATTTCAGGGTGATAATTCTGGCCCTGATCACCAACAGTATAATTTGAATAGAATTGTTCTGCAGAACCTGCACCGTTTTCCAGGTTTACATTCCTACGTAGGTAAGCAGGAACATTTTCCAGTTCAGCGTTATTTTCCATGTTCTTTACATTGAAGCTGATGCTACGTAACTTGGCAACTCTTTCTGCTTGTTTACGTTTTTGTTCTTCCAGATCTTCATATGCCTGGTGCATTGGAACCTCTGGAGGAGCAGGTGGAGTATTTATGTTATTTTCTTCTTCTTCTTTAAATACCATTTTCATTTCGGGAGCAGGAGTAGATCCTGGTTCCACATAAATGTGTGCTGGCCTGTTCAGGTATCCACCAGAAGCGCTACCAGTTTGAGGCTGAATAACGTTTATATTCTGCTGTGGAATACTTTGAGTTGCCGGATGTTGATAAACCGGTTGTTGAATCGGTTGAGAGTACATCTGCGGCTGTTGTGGTGTCGGATCAGGAGATGGAGTTGGTTGAGCAGGAGGTACCTGTTGCACATTCAGCACATAATTCTGGCGTGAAGGTGCAATTGGCATCTGTTGCTGCGGTTGATTGAAAGAAGTTTCAGGATGTACAGTGGTAGGTTCCATTAATCTCGGAGCCATAATATCCTGTGATTCCTGGAATAATACGCCTTGAGATTGTTGTACATTCATTTTCTTTTCATCACCATCTTTACCTAATTGCATTACAATTTTAGGTTCAACTTTTTCCTGATTGGAAGGAGTTGATTTATATTGAGTAATAGGTTTTTGTTCGAAACCTGTAGCAATAATGGTAACACTTAATTGGCGATCGAGGGTAGTGTCGTAACCCACACCAAGGATAATATCGCAATCATCACCAGCCTGGCTTTGGACATAAGCCTGGATGATATCCATTTCATCGAGGGTGTGTTCGAATTCACCTTCAGAAGAAGAGATATTGATAAGAATCCATTTAGCGCCGCGGATATCGTTATCATTCAGCAATGGAGAAGACAATGCATCTTCGATTGCGGTTTGAGCACGGTTTTCACCTTCAGCAAGAGCAGAACCGAGAATAGCCACACCACCATCGCGCATAACCGTACAAACGTCCGCAAAATCGACGTTGATCTGGCCGGTGGAGTTGATTACATCGGTAATACATTTAGCTGCGGTAGCTAAAACGTTATCAGCTTTTTCGAATGCAGCCTTGAATTTAAGGTCACCGAATTTCTGACGTAATTTATCATTAGAGATGATCAGAAGAGTATCAACATAATCTTTTAATCTGTTAATACCTTCATCTGCCTGAAGCATCCGTTTTTTTCCTTCGTAAGAAAATGGGGTGGTAACAATGCCTACAGTAAGAATACCCAGCTCTTTACAAATACGTGCAATGATAGGTGCGCCACCGGTACCGGTACCACCTCCCATGCCTGCCGTAATGAAGGCCATTTTGGTATTAACCTCTAATATTTTTTTGATTTCTTCAAAGGACTCTTCTGTAGCCTGCTTTCCTATTTCAGGATTTGCACCGGCTCCAAGCCCTTGAGTAAGATGGGGGCCCAACTGTATTTTGTTGGGAACGGGGCTGTTAGCAATAGCTTGAGCATCGGTATTGCAAATAATGAAATTTACCCCTTCAATGCGTTGGCTATACATATGATTCACAGCGTTGCTACCACCGCCACCAATACCGATGACTTTGATGATAGAAGACTTTTCCTTAGGGAGATCAAAATGTATCATGACTCTATACTTTTATGGGTTAGTACGAATAATTAATAATGAACTATGGTGCGTAGGTGCTATTCTATTACTATGGTACTTTAGTCCTTTCATTATTAATTAGTGTGCTTTAGTTCTTAATTATAAAACGTTTCGTTTTTGCAACAATTGCGCCATTTCCGTTAAAGTTTTGCATCTTCTTCTTCTGTAAACATATCAATGATCTTAGTTTTCATTTTATCTAAGAAATTTTTAAGGGATGCATTCCTTTCTTTTGCTTTACGGTCCTGTATTTCCTGGGAACTTGGACTATTTTCTTCTATCCATTCTTCTTGCGGAGCAACAGTTTGTGAAGCTTGTTCTTTTGCGAAATAGCTTGTATTAATTTTTACATAGTTCTCTTCCAGCGCTTTCCGATCATTTTCGAAGTCGTTATACCCTTTCAATATCAGGCCAACACAAGTTGCGTACATTGGTTTGGTTAATTCTTCGATATGCCCGCTCGCCAGGTGCTCATTGGGGAATCCTATACGTGCACTTGCACCGGTGGTATATTCTGTCAGCTGTATCAGGTGCTTTAATTGAGATCCTCCACCAGTAAGGATAATACCACCATTCAGCATTTTGTTGTCCATTCCAATTTGCTTCAGATGATACACCACAAAGTCGAGGATTTCGCTCATGCGTGCTTGTATAATATGGGCCAGATTCTTCACTGAAATTTCTTTGGGGCTCTGGCCTCTTAATCCTGGTATTGTTATATATGCGTTACTTTTGGCTTCATCTGCAAGTGCATAACCGAATTGCACTTTCATTTGTTCGGCTTGTGTTTTGAGTACACCCAAGCCGTTTTTAATATCATTGGTGATATTTTCACCACCATAAGGAATGACAGCAGTATGTTTCAGAATACCTTCATAGAATACCGCCAGATCTGTTGTACCACCTCCGATATCAACAATGGCAACACCTGCCTCAAAATCCATGTCACACATTACAGCAGCAGCGGAAGCTAATGGTTGTAATACCAGATCGCGTATTTTCAAACCAGATTTCTCCACACTACGGTTAATATTTCTGATGGCGTTTTTATCGCCGGTAATGATATGAAAGTTTGCCCCTACCTTCACGCCAGACATTCCGATTGGGTAGGTGATATTTTGCAGACTATCTACAATGTATTGTTGAGGGATCACATCAATGATCTGATCACTTGCAGGAATAACTGTTTTATACTGATCGTTGATCAGTTGGTCAATATCTTTTTGGGATATCTCAGCATCAGTGTCGTTGCGTACGATATCTCCACGGGTTTGCAAACTTTTAATATGATGGCCTGCGATGCCAACATAAACTTCATTAATTTCCAGGTTGGGGTTGGACGCATAACAATTCTCGAGTGCTTGCCTGATAGCTTTAATAGTTTGATCTATGTTCAGCACCATTCCGTGCTGCACACCAAACGACGTAGCTTTACCGAATCCCAGGATTTCCAGTTTCCCGTATTCATTCTTCCTTCCTGCTATGGCAGCAATCTTCGTAGTACCAATGTCGAGTCCTACAATGATGGGAGCTTCCTGATTCATGGCGTTTTTTGTTTTTTTGATGTGTTAACAGATTTATTCCCTGGTTTATACACTGCCTTGGGCTGTTGTTTGGCTGGCGCTTTCTCTTTTGCTTTCACTTCTTTTGCAGGTTGCGCTTTTGCCTTTGGTTTTGCGGCTTCCACTTTTTCTTTTGGAGGTGCCGCTGGTTTTGGTGCAGGAGCTACAATCGGATTTGTTGATGCCGTTGCTGCTTCTGCTGGTGCCTCATCGTCTTCATCTGAAATAGGTCGTTCGTCTTTTGCAGGTAGTTCTATACTATCTTTAGTCAGAACTGGCTGCAAAGGTGCAACTCCTTCTTTTCTAGTGCAAACCACCTCATTTTCAAACGCAATGTTGATGCGACTATATTTGTTCCAACCTACCTTATTTAACCCTTCTTTATAGAAGGCAAGTAGCTTGTTGAATTTTTTTTCGATATCTATTCCGTCTCCAAATACAATCACCTGGTCACCGAGTTTGGGAATAAATTCAAATTTACGGTCTGGTGTTATCATCAACTGTTCTACCTGTGCCATCCAGAATGGATCTTTACCAATGAATGACCCCATTTCCACGATTTGCATACTAAGCAAACTATCTGATTGCTGCAGTTTTGCTGCATCAGTAGGGAAGCCTGTAAACACGGGTACTCTAGCTGCATAACGACTAGATACAGGAATATGTTCTCCGGTGATATCCAGATAATAACTATTTCCTGAAAAAGTAAAAATCCTTGCCACTGGTTCCCGCTGTTCTACCTTAATATTCAGGTTATGTCCATTATCGATGTAGATCTCTGAGTTTTTTACCCAGGCTTCTTTATCTACAATAGCTTCCAGCTTCCTGATATCAATTGTACTGATTCGTTTTCCTATTGGGTTCAATGCTTTGTCTTTAGTTATTAAAGCTTTGATATCTTTCGATCCAATAAAAAAATTATCGTCGGCACCTTGAAATTTTACAACAATATTTTTGCATTTACCTGCATCCTTATCCTGGATTGCAGCCACCAGCAACACTACAAAGCCTATTACCCCTACGGCCCAGAGGCCTATAGTAGCAACACGTTTTAATATGTTGGTGGTTTTGCTCATTTTTTACTTTTTATTATTTTGAAGCAAGGCGGCAATCGGATCTTTTAACTGATCAATATCACCTGCTCCTGCTGTTATGAGTAATGGAGTTTCCTGCGTTTGCAGGTATTCCAGTACTTTATCTTTTGGTACAATCGTTACCGGTACTTTTATTTTTGATGCGATCATTTCACTGCTTACACCTTCGATTGGTAATTCACGAGCCGGGTAAATGGGAAGTAATATTACTTCGTCGGCCAGTGAGAGGCTTTCGGCAAAGCCGTCTGCCAGGTCGCGGGTTCTGGTAAAAAGGTGTGGTTGAAAAATAACTGTAGCCTTTTTGCCGGGGAACAGTGCTTTTGCACTATTGATCAAAGCCCGTAATTCTTCAGGATGGTGTGCATAATCATCCACATACACCTGGTCATCACTTTTTACAGCATATTCAAATCGGCGTTTGATGCCTTTGAATGTGCTAACAGCAGCTTTGATTTTATCGCTATCGATACCTAGAATTTGTGCTACGGAAATTGCAGCTATTGCATTTTCTACGTTATGCATTCCTCCCAGATGTAGCTCCACATTCTCTATTCTTTTGCCTGGTAACACTACATCGAATACATAACCTCCATTGTTCATGCGTATATTTTCGGCATAGGCGTTGGCAACATCGTTTTGCAAACTGTATAGCAATTTGTTAGGTGCTGCAAGCTCGTTATTGCGATGCAGGCCGAACTTAGCAATCAGCGTGCCATTAGGCTTAATATTATGGGTATACTGAATAAATGCTTCTTCCATTGCCTCCGGAGTACCGTAAATATCGAGGTGATCTGCATCCATGGCAGTTAATACGGCAATATCCGGACTTAATTTCAGGAAAGACCTGTCGTATTCATCTGCTTCTATTACAGCAACACCCTTCTCACTGCTCCAGAAATTTTTATGGTAGTTGACACTGATTCCACCTAAAAATGCATTACATCCATATCCACTATCTGTAAGTATATACGCAATCATTGTGGAAACGGTTGTCTTACCATGAGTTCCTGCTACCGTAATAGCAAAAAGTGACCGGGTAATTTCCTGCAAAACATCACTGCGCTTAACCACTTCGTAACCATTTTCCCTGAACCATTTCAGTTCTGAATGCGTAGCAGGGATTGCTGGCGTATATACTATCAGGTTAGCTTCTTTATCTGCCAATTCAATATCATCTGTATAATGGATCTTCATTCCCTCCTCTTCCAGTTGCCTGGTCAATGGGGTTGCTGTTCGGTCGTAACCACTCACCGCAATTTTCTTTTCGTTAAAGAAGCGGGCAATAGCACTCATTCCGATACCACCGATACCGATGAAATAAACTCTTTTTATGTTATTCAGATCCATCATTTTTTATTCACTATCGCTTATTTAATAAGCTCTAACACTTGCCTGGCAATCACTTCATCAGCATTAGGATTACCAAGTTTGCCTATATTGTTTTCTAGTTGTTCCATCAATGCCTTATTCTGTAACAGGCTAAACAGGGTAGTACCCAATTGAGCTTCAACTTCGGCATCTTTAATGATCAGGCCAGCTTTTTTGTTAACCAGGTTCATTGCATTTGAAGTCTGATGATCTTCTGCTGCAAACGGATAAGGAACAAAAATCACTGGTTTCTTCACTACACAAAGTTCTGCAATGGCCAGCGCTCCGGCTCTTGACAGTACCACATCTGCTGCTTTGTAAGCTGCATCCATAGTATTGATGAAATCATATACTTTGATATGTTCACTATACGGAGCGGCTGCCTGAACTGCAGTTTCGTAATATGGTTTACCGGTTTGCCAGATCAGCTGTATATTTTTTTCAGCAAAAGATTTCAGTAATGGGGCTAATCCTTCATTAATTGATTTAGCTCCTAAACTTCCTCCTACTGCAAATACAGTTTGAACTCCCTGTTTTAACCCAAATTGCTTCAGTGCTTCTTCACGGGTGATAGCCGATTGCGAAATATTACTTCTAACCGGATTACCAGTCATTACCAGCTTATCTGCGGGAAAAAACTTTTCCATTCCATCGTAAGCCACACAAATTTTAGCTGCTTTTTTTCCCAATATCATATTGGTTTTACCAGCAAAGGAGTTTTGCTCCTGAATTAATGTGGGTATTCCATTCTTCTGCGCCCTGTTCAAAACCGGGAAGCTGGCATAACCACCAACGCCGATTGCAACATCCGGATTAAAACGTTTAAGAATGGATTTAGCCTGACCTAAGCTTTTCAGAATTTTAAAAGGCAGCAATATATTTTTAAAGATATTGCTACGATTGAATCCTGTTATTTCCAATCCTTCTATCGGGTAACCTGCTTGTGGCACTTTTTCCATTTCCATCTTTCCCTTAGCGCCCACAAACAGAATATCTATATCTGGTTGTATTTTTTTCAAAGCATTGGCAATCGCAATTGCAGGGAAGATGTGACCTCCCGTTCCTCCACCTGCTATTATCACTTTGCGTTGCATATCTGTTTCTTCTATTCTTTTAGTTTGATCGTTATATTTATTATGCTACTGCAGCATTTTCTGTATTTGCAATAACTTTTTCCAATCGTTCTTTTTCTGCACGTTTACCTTCCATTTCTTCCACATTCCTTGAAACGCTCAGGATAATTCCAATTGCCATACTGGTAAACAATACGGAGGAACCTCCCATACTCACTAACGGTAGTGTTACTCCGGTTACCGGAAATAACTGAACATTTACTGCCATATTTGTTAGTGCCTGTATCACCAATGTAACACTGAGCCCAACTGCCAGGAATGCTCCAAAAGCGTATGGACAACGCCGGTAGATTCTGATACTTCTCAACAACAATATTAGATAAGCTGCCAGGATCAGGAATGCGCCGAACATGCCATATTCTTCTATAATCGTTGCGTAGATATAATCGGAATAGGCATGCGGTAAAAAGTTACGTTGAGTACTATTACCGGGGCCTTTACCTAAAAAGCCTCCACCTGCAATTGCGATGTTGGCTTGCTGAACCTGATAGGGTGTTTCTGTATGATCGCCATGCAGAAAATTATCGATACGTTTTTCCCAGGTCTTAGTACGCATTTCAAGCCCGGTTACTTTAGCTACAAGAAATAGTAAAGCAACCATAACTACTCCGGCTGCAATCATTGATGCGAGGAACCTGATTGGTACCCTGCCAATAAAGCAGAGAATCATACAACTGGCGCCAAGCAACAATGCCGTACTCATATTGGCAGGCATGATCAGAAAACATATAAGTACAACGGGTGCAATAATAGGTAGGAAACCTTTCTTGAAATCGTTAATTAAATGTTGCCTTCTCGATAATTGTCTGCTTACATACATGAAGATGGCTAGTTTTCCCACATCTGATGTCTGAAAGGTCAGGTTAATTATCGGAAGCCTGATCCATCTGCTGGCTTCATTGATATTTGATCCGAATGCCAATGTATACATCAACAAGGGAATCGATAATAAAAAGCCTATTTGAGCTACTCTTGAATAAATAGTATAATTTACCCGATGAGCAAAATAGATGATTACCAGACCCATTACCAACACAGAGAGTTGTTTGAGCAGGTAATATTCAGTATGCCCACCTCTTTCACGATAAGCTAAAGAGCCGGTTGCACTATAAACGGCAAGCAGGCTTACCAGCGATAGAAATAATACTATCGTCCAGATTACCTTATCTCCTTTTGTTTTATAGAGCAGTTCTGTCATACTTTTTTGATTTATGATTTATTCAGCACCCCAATCTTTGCTACAAATTCTTTACTTCTTCCTTAAACTTCCTGCCTCTGTCTTCGTAATTTTTAAAGAGGTCGAAGCTGGCACAAGCCGGAGAAAGTAATACGATATCTCCTTTGGTTGCCTGTTTGAAAGCTTCGGTTACGGCATCATGCATGCTTTCAGTACTAACCAACACTGGTGTATCATTCGATAACGCATTGATGATAGGACTATTGTCTACTCCCATGCAAATGATTGCTTTTACTTTTTCTTTAACGAGATCACGAATTGCGCTGTAATCATTTCCTTTATCAATTCCACCCATGATCAGAACAATTGGTTTCTCGAAACTTTCGAGTGCAAACCATACTGAATTGACGTTGGTAGCTTTACTATCGTTTATGAAATCAACTCCTTTAATGGTAGCCACGTACTCCATACGGTGTTCGAGGCTTTCGAAGGAAGTAAGACTTTCACGTATTTTTTCTTTACGGATATCCATGGTGCGTGCAGCAATTGCAGCCGCCATAGAGTTATACAGGTTGTGTTTTCCTTTTAACGACAGGTCGTACATCGACATGATCACCGGTTCTCCGTTGACATCAATATGCAACTGGTCGTTGTCGATAAAGCCGCCTTCTTTAAGTGGTTTCATGATGGTAAAAGGTATTGATGCTGAATAAATGGGTTGCTGAGCTAAATGTTCCATGATCTCAGGATCGTCCATACAGTAGATGAAATAATCTTCTGCTGTTTGGTTCATGGCGATTCTGAATTTGGAGGCTACGTAATTTTTCATTTCGTAATCGTAGCGATCCAGGTGATCAGGGGTAATATTCAGTAAGATGGCAACATTTGGTTTAAATGTTTTGATGTCATCCAACTGAAAGCTGCTGATTTCAATCACATAATACTCTGCCGGTTCAGTTGCTACCTGTCTTGCCCAGCTTACACCAATATTGCCAACCATTGCCACATCCAGACCTGCGTTTTTGAAGATGTGGTAAGTTAATGCAGTAGTAGTGCTTTTGCCGTTGCTGCCAGTAATAGCAATAGTCTTTTTACCTGTCGAGAAACGGTAGGCCAGCTCTATTTCAGAAATTACAGGTATGCGTGCCGCGCGTACCTTTTTCATCAGTTCCGATTTTTCTGGGATACCCGGACTTTTTACAATTTCGTCCGATCCTAAAATAATATCCCAGGAATGATGACCTTCTTCAAAAGAGATCTGGTTTACCGCCAGTTCCTGTTTATAGTTGTCTTTTATTGTTCCTCCGTCGGATACAAATACATCATACCCTTGCTTTTTTCCAAGCAAAGCCGCTCCAATTCCGCTTTCTCCAGCTCCTAATATGATGAGTTTGTGTGCCATTCGTTTTTTCTTCTTATATAGATTTTAAATTGTTATCTCATTTTCAATGTTGCGATAGCTACTACCACGCACATAATTGTTACAATCCAGAAACGTACGGATATCTTACTTTCATGATATCCCAGCTTTTGGTAGTGGTGGTGAAGAGGTGACATTTTCAACAAACGACGTCCTTCTCCATATTTCTTCTTAGTGTATTTGAAATAAGATACCTGTAACATAACAGATAATGACTCAATCAGAAACACGCCACAGAAGATTGGTATCAATAGTTCCTTACGTACAATAATCGACAGAGCAGCGATGATACCACCCAATGCCAGGCTACCGGTATCGCCCATGAAAACCTGTGCCGGATAAGCATTGTACCAAAGAAAACCAACACATGCCCCAACAAATGCTGCAATGAATATGGATAATTCACCCAGATTCGGGATATACATGATGTTGAGATATTCCGCAAACTGAATATTACCAGATACATAGGCAAATATTCCAAGTCCTATTCCAATGATCCCAGAGACTCCTGTTGCCAGTCCATCCAACCCGTCTGTGAGGTTTGCACCATTTGAGACGGCAGTAATAATGAATATTACGATCAGGATATAAAGGATCCAGGTGTATTTCTCAGCGCCCGGAATCCAGGATATTAATTTTGAATAGTTGAATTCGTGGTTCTTCACAAAAGGGATGGTGGTAATTGGAGTTTTTACATCCACAAACCTGTGTCCATCTCTTGTAACTCTTTCGGGATGTGTAACAATCTGTCTTTCGTAGGGAGCCAGTTTTTTAGCGCCCATTACTTCACGTGATACAACCACATCTGTATTAAAGTATAAAGTGGATCCTACAATTAATCCAAGGCCCACCTGGCCCATGATCTTAAATCTACCTGCAAGTCCTTCTTTATTCTTTTTAAATACTTTAATATAATCATCCAAAAATCCGATCAATCCAAGCCATACGGTTGAAAATAGTATCAACCAGATATAAACATTCGCTAATTGTGCAAAGAGCAGGGTTGGGATAACAATCGCAGAAAGAATGATCAGTCCACCCATCGTAGGAGTACCTTTCTTGGTATTTTCGCCGTGCAGGCCTAAATCTCTGATTGTTTCTCCGATTTGTTTACGTTGCAGAAACCTGATAATCCATTTACCGAACAGCAATGAGATCACGAGCGACAGCAATAGCGCCATCGTTACACGGAAGGTGATAAATTGGAACATACCACCACCAATGATGTTGATCTTAAATTCTGTTTTCAGGTAATTTAAAAAATAATATAACATATACGTTTTAGTCGTAATCTGCCAGTGCCGGGGCAACCAGCGGATTTTTAATCATTGGATTATACTTAGTTTTAGTCTCTTTATTTTTATTTCTCCATCAGTTTCATCAACTCATTCAATACCTCTTTATCATCGAAATGGTGTTTTACCCCATTGATTTCCTGGTATTTTTCGTGTCCCTTACCTGCAACGAGAATGATATCTTCTTTGTTAGCGAGTGAGAGAGCTGTTTTGATGGCTTCTTTTCTATCGGTGATAGAAAGAACTTTCTTTTTCAGATGAACGGGAATACCAGCTTCCATTTCGTGGATGATAGCAACCGGGTCTTCAGACCGTGGATTGTCTGAAGTCAGGATTACCTTATCACTGCTTTCAGCGGCTACATCTCCCATTATCGGGCGTTTAGCGGTATCACGATCTCCACCACATCCTACAACCGTGATGATTTGTTCATGTCCTTTACGCAGATTTTTAATAGTAGCCAGTACATTTTTCAATGCATCCGGCGTATGTGCGTAATCTACAATTGCAATAATTTGTTCTTTATCTGAAACGATGTAATCGAACCGTCCTTCTGCTCCCTGAATATCGCTGAGGGCCTGTAATACTTTGGCTTTATCCATGCCCAATAAGATAGCGGTGCCATATACGGCCAGCAGATTATAGGCATTGAATTCGCCGATCAATCTAAAATGTACTTCAGTATCATTTACAGACATGATCAGTCCGGTCAGGTTATTTTCCAGGATCTTACCTTTAAAATCGGCCAGGGTACGGAGGCTATAAGTTGCTTTTTTAGCCTTGGTATTTTGCAGCATTACCATACCTCTTTTATCATCCAGGTTGGTAAGAGCAAAGGCATTGGATGGCAGATTATCAAAGAATGATTTCTTTACACGTATATATTCATCAAAAGTTTTGTGGTAATCCAGGTGATCGTGGGTGATGTTGCTGAAAATACCGCCGGCAAATTTAAGTCCGGCAATTCTTTGCTGATGAATAGCGTGGGAACTAACTTCCATGAAAACATACAGGCAACCGTCATTTACCATCTTTGCCAGAAGGGCATTGAGGTTGATTGGGTCGGGAGTTGTATGGGTAGATGGAATTACAGTGTCTCCGATTTGATTCTGAACGGTAGATAAGAGGCCGCAATGATAACCCAGTTTAGAGAACAGACGGAATAAAAGGGTAGCAATAGTTGTTTTACCATTAGTACCAGTTACCCCAACGAGTTGTATTTTATCTGACGGGTTATCATAAAAGTTGCCGGCCATAATTCCTGTGGCGGCGGCGCTATTATTTACCTGTACAAAGCAAATGTTACTGGTTAATTGAGCGGGCAGTGTTTCACAGATAATGGCAACAGCGCCCAGGCTAATTGCTTTATCAATGTATTGGTGGCCATCTACATGCACTCCCTTCACGGCAATGAAAGCATCTCCAGGCTTTACGGCTCTGGAGTCGGTAGTTAATTCATTTATGGAAATATCATTACTTCCATGAATGGATTGAATGCTTACATTATACAATATGTCACGCAATGTCTTCATCTAACTCAATTCTATTACGATAGTTTGTTCGTTTCCAATTTTAGATCCGCCGGGGAGTGATTGTGTTTTCACTTTTCCGGCTCCTTTGATTACTACTCTTAGTCCAGCGTTTTCGAGGAGATAGAGAGCATCTTTTAATCCCATTCCGGTTACATCGGGAACAGCGCCTTTAGTTTGGGCAACAGGATTGAAAGCAATTTTTTTATCAGTTACTTTAGCACTAACCCAGCTGTTATTGGCGGGAGCAGTACTTACAGGTAGCTGTAAGGTGTTCAGTATTTGTTTCCATTCGCCGCCTTTCCCATTTTTCAAAGCCAGCAGGGTATCAATTTGTAGAGATGCCTGCATTGGTTTTTGTTTTTCAACGGCAAGAGCGTACAATTTGTCTGCAACTTCTCTAAACACCGGACCCGCAATGCTGGCGCCATAAAAGCGTAAGGCATGCGGTTTATTTTTTATTACAACAACACAGGTATACTGTGGATCTTTGGCCGGGAAATAACCGGCAAAAGAAGCCTGGTATATTTTATCGGCATACCCTCTGTTACCATTGGCAACGAGGGCGGTACCGGTTTTACCGGCGAAGTTGTAATAGGGTGAGCGCAATTTTTTTGCTGTACCATCGGTTACAACCCCTTCCAGCATTGCTTGCACCTGTTTGAGAGTACCTTGGGAGCAGATGCTGTCCATGAGTACAGTAGGTTCAAACTGTTTTACTACCTGGCCATATTCCTGAATTGAATTGACAAGGTAGGGTTTCATCATTTTACCATTGTTAGCCACAGCATTGTAGAGCATACAAGTTTGCAGCGGGCTAACCAGCACTTCATATCCAAAAGCCATCCAGGGGAGAGTAGTATTACTCCATGTTTTGGAGGCAGTTGTTTTAATAACCGGGCTACCTTCACCAAGCAAATCGATGCCCGTATTTTGATCGAGCCTTAATTTTTTAAGGTGTGCGACAAAGTTATTAGGCTGGCGGTTATAATATTGATATGCCAGTTTGGCCATTCCTACATTCGAGCTAAGTTCGAAGGCATGTTTTACAGTAACCAGTTGAGGGCCGGGGTGAGGTTCAGAATCGAATACGGTTCTTCTACCTACCTGCCAGCGACCATTTTCCATATTCACCATGTTGTTCATGGTAACATATTTATCTTCGATTACTGAGATAACAGTAGCCAGTTTGAAAGTAGAACCAGGTTCCCCAACTTGAAGGGCATAGTTCATATCTTCCCAGTAGCTGCCGTCTGGTTGTCGGCCCAGGTTAGCGATAGCTTTGATTTTGCCGGTTTTCACTTCCATTAGGATACAGGTACCATGTTCGGCTTCGTTTGTGACCATCATTTTCATGAGGGCAGATTCGACGATATCCTGCATATTAACATCTAGCGTGGTTACAACATCTCGTCCGTTTTCGGGTTCAATATCATAACCATCAACAGGTACGTAAGTACCTCCGGCGATTCTGCGCATTAATCGTTTACCGGTGACACCTTTCAGAAAGTTGTTATAGGTTCTTTCGAGTCCAACGCTTTGGGAGTTTTCTCTGGCCAGGCCGATGGTACGGTTGGCGAGTAGTTTAAAGGGGTTGATACGCTTGCTTTTAGGTTCGGCGATCATCCCACCTTTATTTTTACCCAGGCGGAACATTGGGAAAGAACGTAAGGCCTGATATTGATTAAATGGAACGTCTCTTTTCAATAAAAAATATCGGTCTTTCGATTTATAACCTTCTCTCAACAGTGTTTTGTATTCATTTTTGGTGCGGTCAGCAAACGTATTGGAGAGGCAAAGGGAAAGGGAGTCGAGATTTTCGTCGAATACTTTTCCTTTTTTATCTCTGAGTCCATCGGCTGCGAAGTCGATACGAATATCGAAATACGGGATGGAAGTGGAGAGCATTCTGCCTTCTTCAGAGAAAATGGTACCTCTTTCCGCATCCAGCGCAACGTAGCTTGTGTGGAGGCTATCGGCCATGCTTCGCCAGTAATTGCCTTGTACTTGTTGGATATAAAATACTTTTACGAGGATAGCCACGGCAAAGAGGACCATGCCTATCAGGCATAGATACACTCTCCACAATATGTCCTTTTTTACATCCACTGTAATGCCACTTTAGCTATTGCGATTACCTGTTAAGGGAGCATTGATAGGTGCGCTTAACAGGATGTTACTATGTTGTTTTAGAAAGACACCTGACACTGGCTGTCATTTATTATAATTGAGATGCTTGCCAGAATTTGATTTCAGCATCCCCGACCTGATAAAATGGTCAGGCGGGCAGCGTCAGGCGTCAGTTTCCTAATTATTTTCGTTTTTGAGTTCAATTTTCTGTGGGGGTGAGCTAAGTTGTTTAAGGCCTAGCGGTTCCACAGCTTTACTGACTTCACTCATTTTGCTCTGAAACATGAGTTGACTTTTCACGTTCAGGTATTCCCACTTAAGTTCTTTGATTTCTTTGCCTAGTTTGTTAATACGTCTGATTCGTTTTTCGGCGAGGTGACTATTAGCGATATAGATAAGCGCCAAAACAGCAAGGAAACCAATGAAGGGCATGTTTCGAACCAACATTCTATAGTTGATGCGAAGCCGCCATTCTTTGCGTGGTTCCGGGGAATGAATGTTTTCATTGGCCGGATTTTCCTGGATCGTATCTAATGCTTCTTCCTGCAACACTTTATGCCTTTTTAAAAAAATTGACAATATAATCTGACAGCTATTAGCAGATGTGTAATAGGATAGGGTAGGATCGATGAGGCGATAGAACGCATCAAATTGTTTTTTCGGCTACCCGCAGTTTGGCGCTTCTGGATCTTCCATTGCGTTTGACTTCTGCTTCACTGGCGGTCACCGGTTTTTTTGTGATTAATCTGAACAATTTAGGGGGTGTTTCTTTAGCGAAAGGATCATCCGGTAATTCAACAAAGGTGCCTGTCTTCATAAAGTTTTTCACCATTCTATCTTCCAGCGAGTGGAAAGTAATAATAGCGAGTCTGCCACCCGGTTTTAATACATTCGCTGATTGCTCCAGTAAATCTTTCAGAGCGCCCATTTCATCATTTACGGCTATACGCAAGGCTTGAAAAACCTGGGCGAAATATTTTTGCGGATTGCCTTTTACGATAGGCTGAATCACAGATTTAAAAGCTGTGATAGTGCGCATGGGGTGTGTTTTACGTTGCTTTACAATTGTTTGGGCCAGTGTTTTAGCATTGGTTACCTCTCCATATTCCTGGAAGATGAGTTGTAACCTGGATTCGCTATAAGTAGCGATCAATTGAGCAGCGGTAAAATCAGTTCTGGTATCCATTCGCATATCCAGATCGCCTTCAAAGCGGGTGCTAAATCCTCTTTCAGCGGTATCGAACTGATGGGAAGAAACTCCCAGATCAGCCAGTATGCCATCCACCAGCTCGGCTTTATGTAATTTCAGAAAGCGTTGCAGGTGGCGAAAATTTTGTTGTACAAATGTTACGCGGTCATCAATGATCCTATTGCGGTAAGCATCTTCATCCTGATCAAATACTATTAGTCTCCCATGTTCACCCAGTTGCTCCAGTATGGCTCTCGAATGGCCTCCTCCTCCAAAAGTAGCGTCTACATAAATGCCATTCGGATTAATTTGTAGCAGCTCAATTGTTTCCTGAAGCAGCACGGGTAAGTGATATTGTTGTTCCCCCATATGCTTCCGTTTAAATTGAAATGTTATTATCTCCTCCACCCATTACCTGTTGTGCCAAATCACTATAAGCTCCTGGTGAGAAATTTTCAAAGAACTCCTGGTATTTACCTTTATCCCAAATCTCGATTTTATTTGTAGCTGCTGCCAGCACAATATCTTTTTCCAGACTGGCGTATGACAACAGATTTTTGGGAATTAATAATCTTCCCGCGCTGTCTAACTCCAAAATAGTAGCCCCGTTTAGAAAGTAGCGCCTGAATTCCCTTACCTTAGGGTCAAAGTCATTCAATTTGCTGATCCGTTCAAAAATGGGCTGCCATTCATTCATGGGATACAGGGACAAGCATTTTTCAAACCCTCGGTTAATCACAAACTGGTCTCCGGCGCCGTCTGAGAGCTGCTTTTTAAATCCAGCAGGTAACAGAAAGCGTCCTTTTGCGTCCAGCGTTGACTCATATTCGCCGAGAAATCCTGTCATACCATGGGGCAAAGTCCTTGAAAATCCATTTTCTAACACAAAATAACACTTTTTCCCACTTTTTAACGAAAAAATACTTTATAAATTTTTTCCACAGGTGAAATACCGTGAGGGATTGGACTTTAATAGATAATTATGCACTTATTATGTGTATTATGTGTGCAGATATGTTTATAAAATGTTTATAACCTATATCGATGTGTGAGTTTGTTGTTAAAATGTTGATTGAGGCTGATTTGAAGACAATTGATGAGATTGGAATTTTTAAGGAAAGACAGTTTTATGTGTACTTTTTTTTCCTAATTTGACCTCCGGTTCGCAATTCAGTATGTTGGAAACTTATCATGTAAAATATTTTTCTATAGTCAACGAACGAGAAAATCTTCTTTTTCAGCGATTTAATAGGCCATTTTGCAAAATTTTAACAGCTTTCATCATATCTCTGCCTTACATTTACATTTAATTCTTAATTTTGCCATTCTTTTTATGCGGAAATTTCTATTGTACATCAGTGTACTTGCGCTTATCGTATCTACTTCCTGTAACACAGAACTTAGGAGGATAGAGAGAAGCAATAACTTCGAAAAGAAGTTGGCCTATGCCGATAAGTTGTATCAGAAGAAAAAATACAATACTGCGCAAACACTCTACAGTGACCTTTTACAGGTTTATAAAGGAACTGATAAGTTTGAAGCACTGTACTACAATTACGCATATTGCTCTTATTACGTTAAAGATTATGTTCAGGCAGCTTTTCACTTTAAAAACTACCTCGAAATTTTCCCTAACAGCCCAAGAGCGCTTGAGATAGATTACATGCAGGCTTATTGCTATTACAAACAATCACCTAAGGTTACGCTCGATCAAACAAATACCATGAAGGCCATTGCTGCCATGCAAACCTTCGTTAACAACTACCCAACAGCCGATAAAGTGCCCGAAGCAAACCTGGTAATCGAACTCTGCAGAAAGAAACTCGAACAAAAAGAGTTCAACGCAGCCGAACTCTACTATAACCTCGGTTATTATAAAGCCGCTGGTATCGCTTTCAAAAACCTGATGCGCAATTATCCGGATTCAGATAAAAGCGACGGGTATAAAATAAAAGTTATCAGAGCTTATTTTAACTACGCTAAAAACAGCATCCCCGACAGACAAAAAGAAAGGTATGCTACCGTTTTAGAAGAATATCTGGACTTCGCCGATCACTATCCTAATAGTAAATTGAAGCCAGAAGCTGAAAAATTGTATAACTTAGCACAAAACAATATAAAATCACTGGATAATGAGCAAACTAAAGCGCAGTCTAACCAGTAGCCTTAATCCATGGGTAGAAACTAAAAATACTACCGATATTAAGAACAGAACTGGTAATTTATATGAATCTATTGCCGTGATTGCGAAACGCGCCAATCAGATCAATATCTCCGTGAAAGAGGAGCTCCATTCCAAACTGGAAGAGTTTGCCAGCCATACTGACAACCTCGAGGAAGTGCACGAGAACAAGGAGCAGATCGAAATTTCTCGTTTCTACGAAAGAATGGCTAATCCAGCTATTCAGGCAACTCAGGAATTCCTGGACAATAAAATTTATTTCCGTAAGAACGACGACGATTTATTTAGCTAATCTACTCGCATAATTTTGCAAGCCTCGTCTTGCAAACGGTAAAAAATATTAATTTCATGGCGGCAGAATAATATTTCTGCCGCTTTTTTATTGTCAAATGGCTAATTCCAATATCTTACAGGACAAAAAAATACTTTTAGGCGTTTCCGGAAGTATTGCTGCTTATAAAGCCGCTACCCTCGTACGTTTGCTCATTAAAGCCGGCGCCCAGGTAAAGGTAATCATGACCCAAAGTGCCGCTTCATTCATTACTCCGCTCACCCTCGCTACCCTCTCTAAAAATGAGGTAATGGTGAACATCAGTGACCACAACAGCTGGAATAACCATGTAGAATTGGGCAGATGGGCCGATGTAATGATCATTGCTCCTGCTTCTGCCAATACCATCGCTAAAATGGCCAATGGCCTCTGTGATAATCTCCTGATGGCTGCCTATCTCTCCGCTACCTGCCCCGTTATGTTTGCCCCGGCAATGGACGAGGATATGTGGTACCACCCCGCCACCAAAGCCAATGTGGATAAGTTATGGTCTTACGGCCATCAGCAAATCCCCGTTGCCACCGGTGAACTGGCGTCCGGACTCTTTGGTGAAGGCAGGATGGCCGAACCGGAAGAAATAGTGAATTGGTTATCGCAACATTTTACAGGAACTACCATCGATCGGCCACTTACCGGTAAAATGGCTATAGTAACCGCCGGCCCAACCATCGAACATATAGACCCAGTGCGTTATATCACCAACCATTCCAGTGGAAAAATGGGTATTGCCATTGCTGCTGCCCTGGCTGATGCAGGTGCTAACGTGAATCTGGTACTGGGCCCAACCAGCCAGGTATCCAATCATCCCGGAGTTACTACCCTTCCTGTGCAAACCGCCCAGGAAATGTTTGAAAAAGTAACTTCCCTCTACTCAGCCGCCAACCTGGTTGTTGCCGCTGCCGCTGTTGCCGATTACAGACCAGTAAATATTGCGGATAAAAAAATCAAAAAAGGGCAGGCGCAACTCCACATCGACCTTGAAAAAACACCGGATATCCTGAAATATCTCGGCGAACATAAAGTACATCAACTCCTGATTGGCTTCTCTCTCGAAACTGATAATGAAAGAGAGTATGCACTGAAGAAGTTAAATGATAAGCACCTCGATATGATTGTAATGAATTCTTTGGCTGATGCAGGTGCCGGATTTAATTATGATACCAACAAAGTAACCCTGTTCGGTAAAAACGGTATGGAACGCAGCCTGCCGCTTAAATCCAAACTTGAAGTTGCTAAAGACATCGTTTCCGCTATAATTGAATTGCAACATGCATAAACGCTTCCAGTTCTTCGCATTATTGACAGTACTTGCCTGCTACTGTCAGTTTACCCAGGCTCAGGAAATCAGAGCCAATGTTTCGGTTATCGCCAATCAGGTGCAAGGGGTCGACAGGCGGGTGTTTACTTCTCTCCAGAATTCCATAAAGGAGTTTCTGAATAACCGACATTGGGCAAAAGATGCCTTTACGCAGGGCGAAAGAATTGAATGTAGCTTTCTGCTGAATATTACCGGTTCCAGTGGAGGAGATGTATATAAGGCAAATCTGACAATTCATGCTACCAGACCCGTTTTTAACAGTAGCTATGTAACCAGTTTACTGAATATCCAGGATAATAATGTGGCTTTCAAATATACAGAATTCCAGCAACTCGAATTCAGCGATACCAGAGTTGCCGGGAATGATCCGATGGCCGCCAACTTAACCGCTATACTGGCCTATTATGTAAATATTATTTTAGGACTGGATTACGATTCGTTTTCACCAAGAGGGGGGGATGAATATTTTAAGAAAGCCTTGAATATTGTTAATAATGCTCCTGATGGCAAAGACGTTACTGGCTGGAAAGCTTTTGAAGGTAACCGTAACCGCTATTGGCTTCAGGATAATTTACTCAGTGCAAAATTCCTGCAATTCCATGATGTGATGTATCAATATCACCGTCAGGGGTTAGATTTGATGTATGATGATGTAAACAAGGGTAGGGCATCTGTATTAAATTGCATTAATATGCTTTATTCTATTCATCAGAATATTCCTAACTCTATGCTAATGCAGGTGTTTTTTAGTGCAAAAGCTGATGAGTTGCAAAAGCTGTTTTCAAAGGCAATGCCTCAGGAAAAAAGCAGGGCTGCAGAGCTACTGGCGCAAATGGATATTCCTAATGCCCAGAAATATCAACAGATGAAGTAAACGGTATAATGAAGAATATATTGAAATATGCCTCCGTGGCATTGCTAGGATTACTTTTATTCGCGTGTGGCGATGGTGAAAACGTGCCAAGACAATATTTGTCGAAAAAGGAAATGAGTGGTATTTTAAGAGATATGGCCATTGCAGATGCTTATAGCAATGAGCAGATGATGAGTACCTTTCACACATTCAGCGATTCGCTCCGTCAGAATACTTTAAAAGTCTATTACAAGCAGATACTCGATCTGCATAAGGTAACTGTACCCGAATTTATGACCAGTTACAGATACTATGAATCGCATCCCGACAGATTAAAAGAAGTATTGCAGATGGTGCAGGACGATATTACTGCCAGAAAAGATAAGTTGGGTAGCCTGGCAGATGAAAATGCACCAGTAAGATTCCGAATCAAAAACATGGTTCCTATTGCAGATAGTTTAATCCTATTGCCGAAAACTGATACCGTAATTCCATTTATAAAAAGGCATCCCTAATTATTAAAACACCAAAACATGAACAAAGTAGTATCAAATGCCGATGATGCCATACATGATATACAGGATAATGCAACGCTGATGCTGGGAGGATTTGGTTTATGTGGCATTCCTGAAAATTGTATTGCCGCTTTGGTAAGAAAAGGAATCAGAAACCTCACCTGCATTTCCAATAATGCAGGAGTAGATGATTTTGGTTTGGGCTTGTTATTGAAAACAAGACAGATCAGGAAAATGATGTCGTCCTATGTCGGCGAAAATGCAGAATTTGAACGTCAGTTATTGGCGGGAGAGTTAGAGGTAGATTTAATTCCACAAGGTACATTAGCTACCCGTATTCAAATGGCAGGAATGGGGATTCCGGCATTTTTTACTCCGGCTGGTTATGGTACGGAAGTGGCTGAAGGAAAAGAAGTGCGGGTATTTGATGGCAAGCCGCATCTGATGGAACTTGCCCTGCATGCAGATTTTGCAATCGTAAAAGCCTGGAAAGGTGATACTATGGGAAATCTGGTGTTTCGTAAAACCACCCGGAATTTTAGCACATCAATGGCAAGAGCCGGGCAAATTACTATTGCTGAAGTAGAAGAATTAGTACAACCAGGAGAGTTAGACCCAGACAATATCCACGTTCCGGGCATCTATGTACACCGAATTTTTAAGGGTAGTAATTATGAAAAACGAATTGAGCGCAGAACCGTTAAAATCTAACCTCAATTACTTCCTCACTCTCAAATCTGTAATGTTATGCCTTTAGATAAATTTGGCATCGCCAAAAGAATTGCTCAGGAATTAAAAGACGGAATGTACGTAAACCTGGGTATCGGAATTCCTACATTGGTTTCCAATTATATCCCTGCAGGTGTGTCTATCATGCTGCAATCTGAAAATGGTATTTTAGGCATGGGGCCTTATCCAGCCGATGCGGAAGTAGATCCCGATCTGATTAATGCTGGAAAAGAAACAGTTACCATATTACCTGGCGGAAGCTTTTTTGATTCATCTGAAAGTTTCGGGATGATTCGTGCAGGAAAAGTGGATCTGACTGTATTAGGAGCAATGGAAGTCTCTGATAATGGTGATATCGCCAACTGGAAGATTCCTGGAAAAATGGTTAAGGGAATGGGTGGTGCAATGGACCTCGTTGCATCTGCAAGAAATATCATAGTTGCTATGATGCATACAAATCCTAAAGGGGAAAGTAAATTGTTGCCTGCATGTACTTTGCCATTAACCGGAGTTAACTGTGTGAAAAAAATAGTAACCGAATTAGCTGTATTGGATGTTACTCCAGATGGTTTTAAACTGATTGAAAGAGCTCCTGGTATCAGCGTAGAGGAAATTCAGGCCAAAACCGCTGGCCGACTTATCGTGGAAGGCGATATTCCGGAAATGAAAATCTGATAACCTAGATAATTACGTTTTTAATATAGCGTGCCCTGCTTTTCTTTACCAGAGAGGCAGGGCATCTTTCTTTTTAAGAAAAAACCATTTATACTTGGTAAATAATTTAAATGTTTATATCCTTGCGCCCTAACGTTGATCCCCGAACGTTATTTATTCCTAACCGATTTAAAAGTAACTATGAAAAGGATTTTTACGAGC
The DNA here is from genome assembly GCF_003419895.1 of Chitinophaga silvatica. Classification (GTDB taxonomy): domain Bacteria; phylum Bacteroidota; class Bacteroidia; order Chitinophagales; family Chitinophagaceae; genus Chitinophaga; species Chitinophaga silvatica. The sequence goes on from NZ_QPMM01000002.1 coordinate 147,736, forward strand.
CTACTTCTGTCGTGCTGTGCTATGTATGTTCATGCCCAGGATTTGGCAGGTTTCCGTACCAGTAATTATGCGGGTGTAAACAGTGTATATTTCAACCCGGCCAATATTGCTAACAGTCCTTATCGTTTTGATGTCAACATTCTTGGAATCAATGCAGGTGTTGGCAACAATCAGATAAAGTTTAAATTGAATGATGCTGGTAACACTTTTAACGGAGACACAATCAAGAACCAGCTATTTGGCCAGAGTAAAGGGCTTACAAAAGCATTGGTAAACTTAAGTGTCTTTACTCCTTCTGTAATGTTTAATGTGGCTAAGTTCTCATTTGCAGTTACTACCCGGGTAAGAAGCACAGTGAATGTTACCAACCTGGATGGGAAGCTGGCAGATAGAGTAGTAAACGATCTTTCAGATAATACCAACCTGCCTTATACTATTGCCTCCAACGATAACATGGGTATAGCCGTGAACGTATGGGCTGAGTACGGAGGTACAGTTGCCCGTGAGATACTGGCAGTTGGTCCTCACCACCTGAGAGCTGGTATTACTTTAAAATACCTTGCAGGTGCGGGTAATGGGTCTATTAACATTGATAAGCTGCATGCAACCATGAATGTAGATGAAGGAAAACAGGATGCTTATCTTACTAATGCAAAAGGTGCTATTGGTATGAATTTCTCTGGTTTTAATGTATCTGATTTTAATGGAACTGAACTGGCTGAATTCAAAGGTCATGGTTTCGGAGCGGATTTAGGTCTGGTATATGAATACCGCCCTGGCACCAGTGGTAAATATAAATATCGCTTTGGTTTATCATTGGTAGATGCAGGTAAGATCAAATACGAGCGCGATGTAACCCGTAGCGGAACTTTCGCTATCAATATTCCTGCAGGTCAGCAATTCTCTCTGAAAAACCTGGATGGTGTAGATTTGGATAATTATAAATCAACGCTCTCAGGTTATCCTCAATATTTTACGCCGGTTGATGATAAAAGCTCTTACTCTGTAAGTATGCCTACTTCATTAAGAGTAGATGGTGACTATCATATCCTGAACGGATTGTATGTAAACCTGGATGCTCAGTTGGCGCTAACCAACGGAAAGAATAAAGCATACAACGTTCAGTATTTTAGCGGATTTAGCGTTACACCTCGTTATGAGAACAGAATCTTCAGTGCATTTTTGCCAATATCATATAACGAGTTGACTAAATTCACCGCTGGAGCCAGCTTCAGAGTGGGTCCTTTCTTCATTGGATCAGGTAGTATTTTGAGTGCCTTAATGGGATCTTCACATCAATTGGATGGGTTTATTGGTTTCCATGCCGGCGGACTGAAAAAGCATAAATAATTAACTTAACATTTGCAGTTGCAAATGCAAGAGGCATAAGGAGTTATCCTTATGCCTCTTCTGCTTTCCTTGCCTCTTTGTGATAAATTTGGTAACTTGTAGAGTTGATAAAATTGTTTGAGGTGCAAGTTGGATTTCTTTGTTATAATGGTAAATATATTCCTGCAGCTGACCCTATTTTTACTGCAGACAACCGTTCATTCAGGTATGGTGACGGCTTCTTTGAAACCTTAAAAGTTTACCAGGGTCAGGTATTGTTGGCAGATCTTCATTTTGAAAGATTATTGGCCACAATGCATTTGTTGCATTTTGATATACCGCCGTCCTTCACTAAAGAGTTTTTTGTCAGACAAATAATAGAGCTCTGCAATAAAAATAACTTTACCGATCTCGCAAGGGTTAGGGTAGCTGTTTTTCGCTCGGATGGTGGACTGTATGATCCTGTCAATAATCTTCCTAATTATGTAATTCAGTGTTGGGAACTTCCAAAATCTGTTCTTGAATTAAATTCGGAAGGCTTAATCGTAGATATATTTCCAGATGTTCAAAAGTCGTGTGATAAATTATCTACCATAAAATCAAATAATTGCCTCCCTTATGTAATGGCAGCAATGTATGCAAAGGAGAACAGGTTGAACGAAGTTATTTTACTGAATCAATATGGAAGAATTGCGGATAGTACCATTGCTAATGTTTTTATAATTGATAACGGAAATGTATATACGCCACCTTCTACGGAAGGAGGAGTATGTGGAGTGATGCGCAAATATTTGCTGAATGCAGATTTTCCGTTTCCTGTTTCAGAGAAGGTATTAACAATTGAAGATCTTGAGAAGGCGGATGAAATGTTCTTATCCAACGCGATATACGGAATCCGTTGGGTGAAGCAGTTTCGGGAAACCATTTACGGAAATGCGAAGGCAACAATTTTACATGAATTACTACACGAGAATATTCTATTTTAATATTTGTTAAACTCCAATTGCATGTCTCAACAAGTGGTTCTTTGCTGGCTGAGAAGAGATTTACGTCTGGATGATAATGCCGCATTATATCATGCACTGAAATCGGGGTTCCCGGTTGTTCCGGTTTTTGTTTTTGATACTAATATTCTGAATGATTTAACCGACAAGCATGATCGACGTGTGACCTTTATTTACGAGGTAATTGAAGAATTACAGACCGAATTAATTAAACACAAATCCTCCCTTGATGTATTTCATGGCACACCGGCCGCTGCTTTTAATCATTGGATTAGTAAATATAAGGTTCATGCAGTTTACACGAATCGCGATTATGAACCTTATGCAACAGAGCGGGATACTTCAGTTGCCGGGCATCTGAAAGAAAAAGGTGTTGAATTTTTCTCGTATAAGGATCAGGTTATTTTAGATAGAAATGAAGTATTGAAAGATAATGGAAATCCATATACCATTTTTACTCCGTATAGCAGACAATGGAACAACAGGCTTACGGCATTTCATCTGAAACAATATCCGGTTAAAAAATATCTGAACAAACTTCATCATCAATCTAAAATCTCATTACCATCATTGACGCAATTAGGATTCAAGGAAGGAGAGAAACATTTTCCATCCAAATCATTGAAAGAAAGTCTTATCAGGCACTACGATAAAACCCGTGATTTTCCCGCAATTAACGGAACATCCAGATTAGGAATACATCTGCGCTTTGGAACAATCAGTATTCGAAAATTGATGCAGCATGCATTGGAATGGAACGAAACATATGCGAAGGAGCTGGTATGGAGAGAGTTTTATCAGATGATCATCTGGCATTTTCCGCATGTTGTTACCCAATCATTTAAAAAGGAATACGATAAAATTGCCTGGCGTAACAATGAGAAGGAGTTTGAAAGATGGTGTACCGGAACCACAGGTTATCCTATTGTGGATGCAGGAATGAGGGAGCTTAACACTACAGGATATATGCATAACAGAGTGCGTATGATCACCGCAAGTTTTCTTACTAAACACTTACTGATCGACTGGCGATGGGGAGAAGCATATTTTGCAGAAAAACTATTGGATTATGATTTAGCTGCCAATAATGGAGGTTGGCAATGGGCTGCAGGTTCGGGTTGCGATGCCGCGCCTTATTTCAGGGTGTTTAATCCAACTTTACAGATGCAGAAATTTGATAAGGATCTGCAATATGTTCGTAAATGGGTGCCGGAATTCGAGAGCCCGGATTATCCGCTACCGGTAGTGTCTCATGAGGAAGCAAGAAAACGCGCGTTGGAGGTTTATTCTAAAGCATTGAAACATTCATAGGAAAACAAAGCGGATCATGATCCGCTTTGTTACATATAAGTTATTGCAACTTTTCAGCAGCACTCATTAAAGCAGTTACGGCAGCTTTGCCTTCATCTCCCAAATCAAGACTAAATTTATTTACATACAAATCGATATGCTGACGCATAACCGATTCATCCATCTCCTGTGCATGTGATGTCACATAGGAGGAGAGATTAGGATAAGTAGTATAACTATTTTGAAGGCTTTGGTGAATCAGCTCATCCAATTGCTTACGAATTTCGGCAGGCACGCTTTTTTTAATAAAGATGCCTCCTAATGGAATAGGATTACCGGTAGTTTTTTCCCAATATTCGCCCATGTCCATCAGCTTTACAAGTCCTTTTAACTGGTAGGTAAACCTGTTTTCATGAATAATTACACCAGCATCGACTTCACCGCTTAATACTGCATTTTCGATATCGGAAAACAGCATTATTTTTTTTTGTTTGGCATCAGGAAAGGCGATGGAGAAAAGTAGGTTTGCCGTAGTATTTTCTCCGGGTATTGCAATAGTCAGATTCGCTATTTCATCTAAAGGAATATCTTTTCTGGCTATAAGAAGTGGCCCGCATCCGCGACCTAATGCGCTTCCGGAGTTGAGCAATTCGTAGTTCTCTTTTACTTTTAAATATACGGCAAAGCTAAGTTTGGTGATATCTAATTTACCCTGTAAAGCCCAGTTATTCAGTGTTTCAACATCTTCGAGATGTGTGTCGAATGAAAAATTGCTGGTATCAATTTTCTTATTCACCAATGCATCGAAAATAAAAGTATCGTTTGGGCAGGGTGAAAAACCTAATGATAATTGCATATTGAGTCTTTTTAGATTGATCTGTTATTGATTTCCGACCAGTGCTTTTATAGTATGAATTAATTCGTCATTTAAGGCTTTAACGGCCAAAGGAATTTTCCATTTACTTTTATCGCGGATTTCTACATAGTTTGAAATACTACGTATCTGCAGGAATGGAATATTGGCAGTCAGACAAGCATAGTGAAAAGCGGCCCCTTCCATACTTTCTATGCCGGGGATATATTTTTCATTTAACCTGGCGATGGTAGGTTCGCTACCGCTGACCAAATTTACGGTTACCCCGGTTACTTTGGGCAAATTTGGAACATAAGGAAGACTATTGAAGGTATTAACCAGGCTTTTTTCAGTAAATGGGGCCTGAGATGGTTGCCAGAGGCCTATATCAAATAAATCTTTAAACTGATCATTATCTTCAGCTCCCAGATCGGCCAGATTTTCCTCTGCCACGAGTACCAGGCTACCCAGTTCTTTATTATGGTCGAAACTCCCGGCAATTCCACCCTGAATAGCGATATCGGGTTGTTTTAAGGCCAGATAGGAACCTAAATTAAAAGCGGTATGCATCATACCAATACCGGCTATAAGGACCTCTATTTCCCAATTGGCAGGTAAAGTTGGGCGAAACTCCTCCAAAAACCCGATAAAAGGCTGTATTTCCAATGTAGTAGCCGCAGTAACCAATATTTTCATGGCATAAAAGTACATTAATTACTGAGTTGGCCATGTAAAACAATTGACAGGAATTAGGATAAATTGGCAGTACTCATTTAATAGTGGTATTTTTGCGAAAATTTTTTTCAAAAATGATCTATTTAACGCGAGTAGAGAACTTTAATGCAGCGCATAAGTTATCTAACCCGGGCTGGAGCAAAGAAAAAAACGAGGAAGTCTTTGGTAAATGTGCTAATGAAAATTGGCATGGTCATAATTACGAACTACACGTTACAATAAAGGGAAATCCGGATCCTGAAACAGGCTTTGTTTTTAATGCTAAAACATTAGGAATTATTATCAGGGATACAATTATAGAGAAGATTGATCACCGTAATCTGAATCTGGACGTGGATTTTATGAAAGGCAAATTCACCTCCGCAGAAAACCTTGCTATTGCCATCTGGGATCAATTAGCAAAACATTTACCAGCAGAAGTTCAGTTGCACTGTATTAAATTGTACGAAACGCCTAGGATATACGTAGAATACTATGGCGGTAAGTAAATGAAATAGCCAACTTTGGAACCTGTTTAAAACATATAAGAATGGCGTATAATAAGATAGAAACTTACGATGAAAACATTACAACAGGACTTATAGACAACTATAAAGACTGTTTACGACTATTGGGCGAGAATCCGGCAAGGGAGGGACTTGAAAAAACTCCTGAGCGGGTAGCTAAGGCTATGCAGTTTCTTACCCAGGGTTATCAGCAGGATGCTAAGGAAATTCTGGAAGGAGCTAAGTTTACCGAAGCATATAGCGAAATGGTGATCGTAAAGGATATAGAATTATACTCTATGTGTGAGCACCATATGTTGCCTTTCTTTGGTAAAGCGCATGTTGCCTATATACCTAACGGTTATATTACTGGTTTGAGTAAAATTGCCAGAGTAGTGGATGTTTTTGCCCGCAGATTGCAGGTGCAGGAAAGACTAACTCACCAGATCCTGGATGCTATTCAGGAAACCCTGCAACCACAGGGAGTAGCAGTTGTTATTGAGGCCCAACACCTATGTATGATGATGAGAGGGGTACAAAAACAAAATTCTCTTACGACTACTTCCGCCTTCAGTGGCCAATTTGGTAACGGAACTACCAGGGCCGAATTCATGAAACTAATAGGTAAATAATTTTCACACAAAGTAGCAAAGAAGCTAAGACGCAAAGAAATCTAAAATTAAATTCTTTGCCACTTTGCTTCTTTGCTACTTTGCGTGAAAATTTCGTGAAACATTTTATATTTGAAAATTATTAATTTGATAATTAAACTTACATGAAGCATGCTTTCATATTTCCCGGACAAGGATCTCAATTTCCGGGAATGGGTAAAAATCTGTACGAGTCAAATACCAAAGCCAAAGATCTTTTTGAAAAAGCTAATGAAATCCTAGGTTTCAGAATTTCGGATATCATGTTCAATGGTACTGAAGAAGATCTGAAACAAACCAAAGTAACTCAACCAGCTGTTTTTTTACATGCTGTAATTGCGTTTCTATGTACAGATCATGCAAATCCCGATATGGTTGCTGGTCACTCGCTGGGTGAATTTTCTGCTTTAGTTGCCAATGGTGTATTATCATTTGAAGATGCGTTGAAGCTGGTGGCAATCCGCGCCAATGCAATGCAGAAAGCTTGTGAGGTTCAGCCTTCTACTATGGCTGCTATTTTAGCACTGGATGATGCTAAGGTTGAGGAAATCAGTGCTGCTGTTACTGCCGAAACCGGTGAAGTAGTTGTAGCTGCAAACTATAATTGTCCTGGTCAATTAGTTATTTCCGGCTCTATAAAGGGTATTGAAATTGCTTGTGAAAGGATGAAAGCTGCTGGAGCTAAGAGAGCCCTGGTATTACCTGTAGGTGGTGCTTTCCACTCTCCGTTAATGGCCCCTGCCAAAGAAGAACTGCAAGCTGCTATCAATGCTGCTGTATTCAATACTCCAAGCTGCCCTGTTTATCAGAACGTTGTTGCAAAAGCAGTAACCAATCCTGCTGAAATTAAACAAAACCTGATCGATCAGCTTACCGGTGCTGTAAGATGGACTCAATCCGTTCAGGCAATGATTGCTGACGGAGCAACTGAGTTTACCGAAGTTGGTCCTGGTAAGGTGTTGCAAGGGTTAGTACAAAAGATTAATAAAGAAGCTGTAGTAAACGGCATCAACTAATATTTTAAAGGGTGGAAATTTTCCACCCTTTATTTTTAAATATCCATCCCCATCTCATACTGGGAAATATATTGAGTTAATCCTGCCTGTTCAAGAAATGTAATAATTCCCTTTTGTTCGTCATCGATATTAATAATAGAAAAGGGGCCGGAAAGCTGCTCTACTGCACATTTCAGCAATGCATTTCCTATTCCCTGTCTTCTGTATTCCTTTGCTACTCCAATACTGCGTATTCTTCTCGTATCGCGATGCACTGTAAGATACCCCACTGTTTTATCGTCGATTTTTGCTTCCCAGGTAATAATATAGGCTGCTTCACGGATCATGCTTACTATCGTATTGGACCAGGATGGCGTCATATCAGAAAACTTACTTAATGCTGCCCAATCAGGGTTTTTGTTTTTAATGATGTTGATATCCGGAACTTTCTTTGAAAGCTTTATATCGCCCTTAAAACACTGAAAAAGGCGTAGCTTCCTAAAACCAGTGGAAGAATAGGATTTGATTGCAGGCAAATTGGTGCTGATAACCTCCAGTAACAATTGTTGTATTCCTCTCTCCTGATAAACCGGAATAAACTTATTATACATCTGCTGTACCAACCTTTGCCCCCTATGAGAAGCTATAACTCCGGTACCTCCATTGTACAGGATTTTTGGATGCTTGTCGTTATCCGGAGCATGTAAAATAAAACCTCCAAGTTCATTATTAAAAAATGCTCCGATAGAATGTGGTAATTGCAGGTTTTCTGCTTCAATTTTTTGTTGAAGAATAGAAGGGGTAAGATGTAATGGAACTACATAATCACTGAATGCGGTATTAAAAATATCGCATAAATAATTAATTGAAACTCCCTGTAACGTTTTGATGTTTGGACACTCAGCCATATTAGAAAAGGTATGTCAACAATTTAGGAAGGATTGATGACATACCTTTCATGAATTATATGAATGGAATAATATTATAGATCGATGCTGACATTGATCCATTCAGGATCAAATTTATCTGTATATTTTTTATAGAAGTTGATAGCTGGTGTATTCCATTCCAATACCTGCCAGACTATCCCATTAAAATTCTTCTCCTTTGCTTCCACAATTAATTGATCCAAAAGGAGTTTGCCTAACCCTTTACCTCTGAAGCTTTCGGTAACAAGAATATCTTCCAGATACATTCTGCATCCTTTCCAGGTGGAATAGCGAATATAGTAAAGCGCAAATCCCTGTACTACTTCCTTCCCATCTACGAGGGTTGTTGCTACAAATGCTTTCCACACAGGATTTGGGCCAAATCCGGCTTCTTCAAAATGTGGAAGGCTAACAGTAACCTGTTCCGGCGCTTTTTCATAAATGGCCAGTTCCATTACTAATTCCATTAAACGCGGGCAATCTTCCTTACGCGCAACTCTTATTTTAATATCTTCCATACTTATCTTTTGAAACTTTAGTCTGTTGGTTTCGAGTTAATTCCCAACGAATCCCCAATTTGCTTCAGAATAGCCGGCCACCAATCTACTGACCCCCATTTCTTACCAAAACGAACTATAACGGCCTGGGTACGCGGACAAATGTAAATAAACTGCCCCTTTGCACCTAGTGCAAAGTAATCAAAAGTTGAGTCATCAATTTTCCATCCCCACCAAAGGTATTTGTAATAACCATGGTTACTGGCTGTCCAACGGCTAAGAGGAGGATTCAATACCCCGAGGTACTTTTTACTGTCGGGCTTCGTAGCTGGTGGACAAACTGCTTCATGCAGCCAGTCGGTTGAAACGATTTGCCGGCCATTCATTTTCCCACCTTGCAGGCATAGTGCTCCAAACCTCACAAAATCCATTGCCCGGGCATTAAAGCCGCTTTCCATTTTGGCAAACCCTGAAGTTTTACTATCCAAACTCCAGGAAGCATCGGCTTCAGCACCAATGTATTGCCATATTTTTTCCTGAAAATATTGAGGAACAGGAACACCTGTAACTTTTTCCAGGATTAATCCAAGCAGCAGTAAATTGTAGTTGTTATAGTGGTAGGTGGTACCTGGACTTTCAATGACTTTGGCTTTTAAAGCTTGTTCACGGAGATTTAGGCCGTAGTAAACTTTGGCGTCATCAGACCAGGGAGTTACCCCTTCCTGATATGATAAGCCAGAAGACATAGTAAGGAGATGTCCGATGGTAATGGAACCATGTTGAAAATGAGGTAGATATTTACCGATAGGGTCTTCAATACTGGTAATTAAACCTTCATCGAGGGCGATTCCTACCAGCACTGCAACCATCGATTTTGCAACTGAAAAAGAGGTGTTTATAGAATCTTTAGTATAACCATTGGCGTAATGTTCAAACAAAATCTGGTTTTGTTGCATGACAATGCAGGCAGTAGTTCCTGTTTGATCTAACAGAGGAATAAGTTCAGCACTCAGCGGTTGTTGTTTAAACTGATATTCGATAGTTGGGGGCTGCCAGATGTCCGGGGCCGGGATAAAACTTGTAGTTGCAGGCCCTTTCTTAATAGTGGCAAATGGAAAGTACCGATAGTCAGTAATGCGGGGTACATTATGAAATATACACCTGTTCAGATAAATAAGCTTGTTCATGGTATAGAAATCAATGGCATCACAAATATCGTGTAGCAAAATCAAACAATATTGTAATTTGTATGAATTCTAAGAGAGCGAATATGAAAAATGTTCTTCTTCCGTACATTTCCTATAATCATTGGGCGAACCAACAATTGACCAAAGCCTTATTGAAGTTAAAGCCTGAGCAGGTGGATATGACCTGGGGTAAGGCAGAAATTTCGGTCCGGGAATTGGTAAAACAGTTATGGACCTTTGAATTTAGCTGGTATCAGCGACTTTTGATGGTAGAGAAGGTGGTGGACCCGTCGGCCGGTTTCGAGGGGGATTTTGAAGGGTTATGCAGCAGATGTCTGGAGCAATCAGCTTTATTGGAGAATTGGGTCAACACTGCAACAGTGGCCCGGTTGGATCATACGGTGGCCTATACGTTGAAGAAGAATGAACATTTCAAAACGTCGGTTCGGGATGTGTTGCTGGAGGTCTGCAATGGAAGTTCATTGCTACGTGGACAGCTAATCGGTTTATTGCAGCAAATAGGGGTTACCAGGTTGCCGGTAATAGCTTATCGCAGTTTTAAGCCTAAAAAGTAACGTGTTTTTATTATTTTTACCAGATATTCTGCCTATTAAAGTTCCGTTATGAATGCAGCTTCCTCATTTTATAGTAAAGCGCCACGACACCTGGTGGCGGTAGATTGTATCATTTTTGGTTTCGATGAAGGTCGGTTGAAGCTGTTGATAATGGAACGTAAAGTGGCTCCTATGGCCGGTGAGTGGTCATTGGTTGGAGGCTTCGTACAGGAAGGGGAAGGTATAGATGAAGCCGCGGCCCGGGTCTTGGAATTTACAACGGGTCTGGATAATATTTATATGGACCAGCTTCATTGCTATGGAAGTGTTAACCGCGATACGGGTGCAAGGGTAATTTCTGTAGCCTACTATGCGCTGATTAGGATTAAAGACCATAACAGGCCACTGGCAAGAGAACATGGAGCCCATTGGTTAGAATTACATGAAATCCCTACACTGATTTTTGATCATAATAAGATGATAGAAGATGCATTGGCGGCTTTACGCAACAATGCACAATTCCATCCCATTGGCTTTGAACTGCTACCGGAGAAATTTACGTTATCCCAACTCCGTAGCCTTTACGAAGAGATCTATCAACGCACCCTCGATAAGCGTAATTTCCGGAAAAAGATCCTTTCTCTGGATGTTATAGAGAAATTAGAAGAAAAGGATAAAACATCTTCAAAGAAAGGGGCACATCTCTATCGTTTCGATCCCGAAAAGTATGAAGCATTAAAACGCAAAGGGTTAGTTTTCGAGATTTAGGAAAATGAACAAAATGGCTAACCGTTTTGCTTTTGTTTAGTGCTACTTTTATAGGGCGTAAAATACCCTTATATGCGCTACATCCGTCGGGTGGGCATTCTTGGTCTGTTGTTCGTTTATACTACACTCTACGCCCAACGTTATGAAATCAGGACTGCTAAACAATTGCTATCATCTGCCACCGATAGTATCAGATATGTAGATGCCCTGAATAAAGTATCTGCATTGTACCTTAATTGCCAGTTGGATAGTGGGGGCATTTATGCCCATAATGCCTATAACATTGCGGCCAGAAACAAATATCTGAAAGGCATAGCTGATGCTAATAGAAATCTGGGCAGATACTACTTACTGCGTCCGCAGGTTTATTTGGCTACCAGATGTTTTGATCATGCCCTGATTCACTACCGGCAAGCCGGCGACTCTGTGGGGGTAGCTTTGACATTGGCACAGCTCGCTGTTTGTTATCACTTTCAAAGAAATCAGGTAGGAGCCAATCTCTCTATTACAGCATCTTTCAAAAGTGTTATAAAACCTTCAGACTCCATTAAAAGTTTTTTACTGGTCACTTACTACGCTGTATTTATTAATGACAGTACCACTCGTAGGGCCGCAAAATCAGCTCTAAATGAGCTAAATAGCTTAAATAGCCAATCAGTACCCCTGAATGTCAAACTCTTAGCACAGTTATACGTTGCCAAAGAACTGATTGAAGCAGGGAAAATGGATACTGCTATTGGGTTATTAAAAAATAATTTGCAGCAATCCGATACGAGCGGACTGACGTATATGTCGTTATATACCTGCAATTTTTTAGGTACTCAACTGGCAGTCAATAGGAACAAAGACTCCATATTCTATCAGCAAAAAATGATAGAATACGGTGTAGAAGGGGGATATACTGGTTTAATATTAGGAACAGTAAATAAGCTGGCATCCTATTATTTAAAGAAAAATGATCAGACGAGAGCGGCAGAATATAGCCGGATAGCCCTGCAAATAATGCAGCAGCAACAGGAGGGAATAAAACAGGGGGAAGCTGATTATCTGTCTTATTTTTTTGGGGATGAAAAGCTGAGAACATTAAAGCGGCAACACGAATCTCAATCTGCTTTATTGGCCAGCACTTCTACCAATAGTCGTTTTGCCTATTACCAGATGATCCTGATAATAATTGCAGTATTGATTTTAGGAATATTCCTGTCGGTAATTTACAGGCTGTATAAATTATCTTATAGCAGCACAGTTTCTTTAAAGGAGTGGCAACATGAATTGGTTATAGGGAATAGGGCATTACAACAAAATGATGATTTCAAGAATAAGCTTATTTCCATGATTGCTCACGATTTTAGAACCCCATTACATAATATTGTTAGTATAACCGGTTTTGTAAATGAAGAAGTATTAACAGTTACAGAAGCAGCCGCCATGATAAAGCAGGTTGATAAAACAGCGGAATATACTTTGCAATTGTTTGAGGAAATTTCGCGTTGGATCCGTACTCAGATTTCAGGTTTCAAATATCAACCAATCAGCCTGTCTGTTAATGAATTAATTTCAAAAACACAACAAAGTTTAGGACAAACACTCCATGAAAAAAATATAAGACTGGTAGTAGATATTCCGCCATCTACATACGTCCTGGGAGATTTTGAAATGATTCAGTTCATACATAGAAATTTCCTTCATAATGCTATTAAATTTTCATCTGATAACGGAATTATCAGAATTGTTAGTGAAAAGGAAAATGGCGTAGTAAAAATTTTGTTTGTTGATGAAGGAGCAGGAATTGATAAAGATATTTTACCTCAATTATTTATTTGGAATAACACTACAAAAGATAAGGACCGGATGAATAAAGGAGCAGGTTTGGCATTGATAATTTGTAAAGATTTTATAGAAAAGATGAATGGTACTATAGGTGCTTTTAATAATGAAGATGAAGGAAGCACATTTTATTATCAACTACCCTGCATTGAAATTTAATCGTATCTGCATGATATAACATTGGGTGTTCGATCGATGGCTTATGTATTTAAAACAAGCTTTCGCAGCTGTGTTTTTACTATCATATGCCTGATTTTAATATTGCCTGTCAGCAATGTTAAGGCTCAGCGCAATTGCGTAGGTAAATTATACAAACAACTTGTTACTTGTAATGATAGTATTCAGCTCGCCAATACCCTTGGCGCAATAGCGGTGTGTTATCAATTCTCTGAAACAGATAGTAGTATCAGGTATGCCACCGAGCAACTAAAGCTTGCCGCTAAAATAAATTATAAAGCAGGTAAGGCAGATGCGTATGATGTATTAAGTGATAGTTATGCTTTAAGAACAGATTATAACCTCGCAATTCTTTATGCATATCAGGCTTTACAATTATACAAGGAGCTGAATGATAGTATTCGTGTTTGTAACTCACTGAGTCAGGTAAGTAATTATTATGCAATTCAGGGAAGAGTTAGTGATGCTAACAATTACTTTTATGAAGCATTGAAAATTGCTAAAGAAATCAGTCCGGTTGCTGATTCCATCTATGGTGAAATGCTAACAAGTTATGTTAGAAAGTATTATGGAGATTATAAGTACAGAGACTCTGTTGATTGGGCTTTGAAGAAAGCTATCCCGATAGGCAGAAAGTATCCGGGTAGCAGTATGTCTATTTACTTGCAGGCTTATGACCTTGATACCTTGCTTAAAACCGGGCAGGGGCATCTGGCTGAAGATTCTATTAATTCTTTGGCTACCATAGCCATTCATAACAACTGGCCACTTGTGGCTATTGATCTGTATAACCGGCTTATTTCCTTTAGTGATTTGGGGTATCCTACTGATTCTATACATTATCAGGAATTAATTTTTGAGTTGGGTAAGCAGTGTAAGTGTCTTGAGTTGAATCTTGCTGCTATGGCCGGATTATTTGATCATTATAAACAGGTGGGAGATACAGAAAAGCTGGAATGTTTTACTAAAGAAATACTTACTATTTCGTCAAATAACCGCTATGATCCTGAAGTACACATGATTAATTTTCTTGAGTATTTCAATAAAGAGAAATCGCTTTATCAGTTGGCTAGCAGTAATCAGTTAATGCAGAGCGAGCTGAATGAAATTAAAATGACAACAGCACAGCGTAAGTGGATATTCAAGGCTTGTATTATTATTCTGATGTTACTTGTGATTTTGTTGATAAGTAAATATCGTTCTTACCATTTGTTGAAACGGCAGCAAGAAATACAGATAATAAAAAATGCCAGTGTTTCTTTGGCACATATTAAACTGAGGGCAAATGATGAGTTTAAGAATAAGTTGATTGCTATCATAGCCAATGATTTCAGTGCACCATTGAAGCAGATTTCGGCGATTACCGGACAGCTTAAGGTATCTGATGCTGACCAGGTTTCAAGTATTAATCATATAAAAAAAATAGCGGTTGTTGCTCGGGGTTCTCTTTGTGTTTTTGATAATATTTTAAAGTGGGTAAAATTGCAATTATCTGGTTTTACATATTCCCGGAAACCTTGTAAACCTTATGAGATTTTAAAGGGAGTCCTTAAGCATGTTTCTCTGGATATCGAATCCAGGAACATCCTATTTGTGAATCAGATTCCTCAGCAGCTTGTTTTTTTGGCTGATGCAGAAATGCTTACAATGGTGCAGCAGCACTTGATGCAATTGTCTATCCACTTTACAGAGCCGGGAAAGTTATTGGTTATATCTGCCTGGGAAGACGACGCAACGTCGCATATCCGGCTGATTACGGAACCTTCGATGCCAGTATCAATGGTAATAAAGAACCTTACAGACTGGCAGAACAATATGTATGCTTTGAGCTATGCAATTACTCAGGATTTTATTCAGAAAATGGAGGGAACATTAGAGGTAATTGCAGCAGAGGAAAAGTATTTAGTTTTTCATGCTATGTTGTCAAAAGACAAGTAGTAAATAACAAAGAGAGGGTGTCTCAAAATTAGTTTTGAGACACCCTCTCTGGTTGGAGGTATGTAACTAAATCAATTATTTGCCGACTTTGTCTCCATCATAAGCCCATTTGATGTAGCTGGCACCCCAGGTGAAGCCACCGCCAAATGCGGCCATGATAAGATTGTCTCCTTTTTTCAATTGTTTTTCATAATCCCAGAGACATAATGGAATAGTACCGGCTGTGGTATTACCATAGCGTTGGATATTCATCATTACTTTTTCATCCGGAACATTGATGTATTGAGAAGTAGCAGAGATGATACGTTTATTTGCCTGGTGAGGTACCAGCCATGCAATATCTCCGGAATTGAGATTATTGCGGTCCATCAGGTTTTTAGCCGCTTCCGACATATTAGACACTGCATATTTGAAAACCATTTTACCTTCCTGGTAAACATAGTGTTCACGATTGGTAACAGTTTCAATTGAAGCAGGTTTAACAGAACCGCCAGCTTTCATGTGCAGGTATTCACGACCATGTCCGTCACTCTTCAGGATACTGTCGATCAGTCCATACCCTTCGGTATTAGGCTCCAGCAATACGCCACCGGCGCCATCACCAAAAATAATACAGGTAGTTCTGTCGGTGTAATCGATAATAGAGCTCATTTTATCGGCTCCAATTACCATTACTTTTTTGTAACGGCCACTTTCAATAAAGCGGGCGCCTGTATCCAATGCATAGAGGAAACCAGAACAAGCTGCACTGATATCGAAACCGAAAGCATTTTTTGCTCCGATTTTGTCAGTAACCACATTAGCGGTTGCAGGGAATGTCATGTCCGGAGTTACAGTAGCGACAATCAACAAATCTATTTCTTCAGGAGTTATGCCCCTTTTCTTGCATATCTCGAGCGCCACAGGTACACATAAATCTGATGTTCCCTTGCCTTCTCCCTTCAAAATTCTTCTTTCCGAAATACCCGTCCGGGTTAAAATCCAATCGTTTGTTGTATCTACTAATTTTTCTAATTCCTGGTTAGTTAGCACGTAATCGGGAACATACCCACCCACCGCTGTAATAGCGGCCGTTATTTTATTCATATAAACTAAATATGTGTTTAAAACGAGGCGTAAAAATACGATATAAACGTATATTTCCTAAAAAAGTAGAATATGTTGAACTTTAAAGGTTGCCAATCCGTTAAAAGTTAGCATCTTTGCGCAGGTTTACGCGGTATATTATTTTCCGTAAGTTTACTAAATTACTGAACCTTTACCTTTGTATGATTGCTTATCTCAATGGAAAATTAGCGTATAAGTCACCTGCTCTTGTTCATCTGGATGTGAATGGAATCGGTTATGAAGTGCAAATTAGTCTGAATACCTACTCCAGGATTCAGGACATGGAAAGTTGCAAACTATTAACCTTCCTCCAAATAAAAGAAGATGCACACACCTTATATGGTTTTTTTGAAGAAGCTGAAAGAAGCCTGTTTTTATTGCTAATCAGCGTTTCAGGAGTTGGGGCCAGCACTGCAAGAATGATGTTATCTTCTCTTCAACCGGAAGATATCCAGCGCGCCATCATGATGGAAAACGAGAGAATGCTGGAAAGTATTAAGGGAATTGGTGCAAAAACAGCCAAAAGAATTATTCTCGAACTGAAAGACAAAGTAGGGAAGATCAAGGAAACGGGCATACATTTATCTGCTGCCGTAAACAATACAATGCAGGAAGATGCGTTAAATGCTCTGGTAACTCTGGGTATTACCAGAAACATGGCCGAATCGGCAATCCAGAAAGTCATGAAAAATGAGCCACTATTGCAAAACTTGGAAGAGCTGATCAAAAAAGCCCTGAAAAGTTTATAATAAAAATTTAAAGTCCTCTATAAAACCTATTTTTCTTGGCAAGAAAAACATACTATGGTGCTATTGCAGTAACAGCAATCGTATCCTTTTTAATTGTTAATACTGCCGCTAGAAATCGTTCGTGGGATCCGAATTTACTGAAGATAAGACCTGTGACGCCCGATTCTGTTATCAACGGGCAAGCCAAAATCGATTCTACCGGAAAGAAAGATACACTGAAATACCCCCTAAAGGATAGACGTGGCCCCAATTTAACAGATAAGGGGGCAGGATCAGCTATTGACCTTAAAGATCCTTCCAATATTAACAAAACTGTGGAATACGACCCGGTTACTAAACAATATACCGTTACCGAAAAGATTGGTAATCAATATTATCGTAACCCTACCTATCTCAGTTTCGACGAATTCTATAAGCTTCAATCACAACAAAGCGAACAAGACTACTGGCAAAAACGTGCCAGTACCCTGGGAAACCTCAACCAACGTGGTAATGGTCCTACCCTCTACAATGGTAATAACCTGTTCGACAGAATCTTTGGCGGTAGCAAAGTAGATATACGCCCTCAAGGAAGCCTCGATCTCACCTTCGGATACCAGGGCCAGAATATCAAAAACCCCGTATTGGTCGAACAAGCCAGAAGAAATGGCGGATTCAATTTCGATATGGGTATCAATATGAACGTTGTTGGTAAAATCGGTGATAAACTCAAACTTCTCACCAACTACAACACCCAGTCACAATTCGATTTCGAAAATCAGGTTAAACTCGAATATACCGGCTATAATGATGAAATCATCAAGAAAATAGAAGCCGGTAACGTGAGCTTCCCCCTCCGCAGTACCCTCATCTCCGGTATTCAATCCCTTTTCGGGGTGAAAACACAACTGCAATTCGGAAGGTTAACAGTAACCAGTGTTCTGTCTAACCAAAAATCCCAAAAGCAGAATATGATGCTGAAAGGTGGTACCCAGGTACAGGACTACAATATCAGAGCCGATGAATATGAAGATAACCGACACTTCTTATTGGCACAGTTCTTCCGGGATACCTTCAATTATGCAATGTCTAATCTCCCCATCATTCGTTCAATGGCGAATATTACACGCCTCGAAGTATGGGTTACCAATAAAACTGGTGCTACTACTCAAACCCGCGATATCGTGGGCTTGATGGACCTTGCAGAGTACAAACCATATAACCAGAGCATTCACGTTAATACAAGTTCTCACCTGCCCGACAGAGGAACTAACAACTTATATGCTAATCTGATCAGTGACCCGGCCAGCAGAAATACCGGAACGGTCGTCAGCCGCTTATTGGCTTTAGGCCTGCAACCTGTCTCGGAATTTGAAAAAACTTTCGCCCGTAAGCTCGATTCTACCGAATACATTTACAATAAACAACTAGGCTTCATCTCTCTGAATCAGCAACTCCAACCCGATGAGGTACTGGCAGTTGCTTATCAATATACCTACAATGGTAGGGTATACCAGGTCGGTGAATTCTCTCAGGATGTACCTCCTGATCAGAATAATAGTGCCAACCAACCCGTATTATTCCTGAAACTCCTGAAAGCAACTTCCGCCCGCCCTGTTCTGCCTATCTGGAACCTGATGATGAAAAACATCTATGCTACCGGTGCTTACCAGGTAAGCAAGGAAGATTTCAGAATGGATGTTTATTACAAAGATCCGGGGGCCGAAGGACGCCCACCCAGCGATAAAAGATATATCCCTGATGCGAAAGGCGATTATGCCGGTGCGCCGATTATCTCCATCCTGGGCCTCGACCGACTCAATAACCAGTTAGACCCTCAGCCAGATGGGGTATTCGACTATGTTGAAGGCTATACCATCAATTCCCTCAATGGTAAAATCATGTTCCCAACATTGGAACCTTTTGCCGATGGATTGAAAAAGGCTTTTGGAAACGATGCCGGACTGGAAAAACAATATCTCTACAGAGTACTCTACGATTCAATCAAGGTGGTTGCACAGCAATTTCCGCAACTCAACAGGTTTGTAATCAGAGGTTCCTATAAATCAACCAACTCCTCCGAAATATTGCTGGGAGCAGGTATCACCATTCCTCCAGGTTCGGTTACTGTTACCGCAGGTGGACAACTTCTCCGGGAAAATGTGGATTATATTATCGATTATAACCTGGGTCGTTTGAAAGTTATTAATGCAGGTATCCTGAATTCTGGAGTACCTATTAATGTACAGTTCGAGAATAATGCCCTATTCGGTCAGCAGGTCAGAAACTACTTTGGTACCCGCCTCGATTATGTGATCAACGATAAATTTAGCCTGGGTGGTACGGTAGTTAGAATGAGCGAGCGCCCTTACTATCAGAAAGTGAACTACGGTGAAGATCCAATCAAGAATACAATGGTGGGATTCGACGCTAACTACGCTTCTGAATGGAAAGGACTCAATAAATTCCTTGATAAATTACCTAACTATACCAGCACTTCTCCTTCTACCATTCTCTTTACCGGGGAGGTAGCAAGATTATTTCCTGGTCATAGCAAATTAGTAAATCAGCCAGGTTCAAGACAGGGTACTGCATATATAGATGATTTTGAAGGGGTGAAAAGTGGTTACGATCTTAAGTTCCCTGCAACCAGCTGGGCCCTGGCTTCTACACCGAAAGGTGCAACCAGTGCAAGCGGACAGGTAATGTTCCCTGAAGCTGAAGCAACCAATGTACTCGACTATGGTAAAAACAGAGCGAAAATAGCCTGGTATATCATAGAACCTACCTTGCAGTTGCCAAAATCACCAAACCTTCCGGTTGGTATCTCTCTGGATGATCAGTCAGATCCCCGGGTAAGAATGGTGTACCAGAAAGAAGTATTCAAAAACAGATCTACCGATTTTGGTCAAAGTCAGCTTAGTACGCTCGACTTAGCTTACTATCCAACAGAAAGAGGTCCGTATAACTTTACTTCTTCGAATTTGCAAATGGACCGTAACGGATTGCTGAATCGCCCGCAAACCCGTTGGGGAGGTATCATGAGGGCGATTGATAACAGTGATTTCGAGACTTCAAACATTGAGTATATCGAATTCTGGATACAGGATCCATTTATCAAACAACAGAATAGCACCGGTGGTGCCCTCTATTTCAACCTCGGTAACGTTTCGGAAGATATCCTGAAAGACGGTAAGAAGTTTTTTGAAAACGGAATGCCAGATCCAAACCAGGACCCTAATAAGATCGACTCATCTAAATGGGGCCGTTTCCCTAAGTTCCAGCAACAGATCACTCAGGCTTTTGATAATGATCCAAACATCCGTAATTATCAGGACGTTGGTTATGATGGTCTGAAATCTCAGGATGAAGCTGCGTTCTATCATGAATATATGGATACCCTGAGAATGAATTTTGGAGGAACTCCGGTTTATAATCAGGCACTCAAAGATCCATCGAACGACGACTATAAGCATTACCGCGATCCATCCTATAATGGCTTGCCTATTCTGCAACGCTATAAAAATTATAGCAATCCGGAAGGTAACTCTCCTGTTTCCGATTCTAAATCCCAGTATTCTTCAGCTGCAACCAACATTCCTGAATCTGAAGATTTGAACAGGGATAATACAATGAATGAAACAGAGGAGTATTTCCAATATAGAGTAGACCTGAAGCCTAATATGCAGGTAGGAACAAACTTTATTGTTGATAAGATTGAAGCAGATGTTACGCTACCAAACAATAATAAAGTAACAGAAACATGGTATCAGTTTAAAGTTCCTATCAATCAATACAATAATAAAGTTGGAAATATCCCCGACTTTAAGTCTATCCGCTTTATGCGTATGTTCCTGACCGGGTTCACTGATTCTGTTGTAGTACGTTTTGCGAAACTGGAATTGGTACGTAACCAATGGCGCAGGTATATGTATGAAGTAAAACCCGGAGATCCTATTCCTATCGATAACAGCACCACATTCAACTCTTCTGCTGTTAATATCGAAGAGAACTCCAGCCGTACACCTATCCCTTATGTACTGCCTCCGGGAGTGGTAAGACAAAACACTATCAGCACCAATAACACTACATTACAGTTGAACGAGCAGTCATTGTCTGTACAGGTTTGTGATTTGAAAGATGGAGAAATCAGAGCATTGTACAAGACACTGAATATGGATATGCGTCAGTATAAAAAGATGCAGATGTATATGCACGCCGAAGCAATGGGTTCTGCTACCGGATTGAGAGACGGACAGGTGCAGGCAGTAATCCGTATTGGTAGTGATTTCGTAAGCAACTATTACGAATATCGCATTCCATTGAAAGTAACAGATTGGAACGGTGCTAAAACAGCGTATGATATCTGGCCGGAAAGAAATAATCTCGAACTGGTATTGGCACAGTTGAGTGCATTGAAACAGAAGAGAAATATGTGTGATTCCTGCTCACCATTACTTCCATATCCTCAGAACCCGGTTGCTGACGAATATGGTAACTATATGACTGTAATGGGTAACCCTAGTTTGGGTGATGCAAGAACGATGATGATTGGTATCCTGAACCCTAAAGACGACGGAATGCCTAAATGTGCAGAAGTGTGGTTTGATGAACTTAGGTTATCTGATTTTGATGAAAAAGGCGGATATGCGGCATTGGCAAGAGTAGATGTTCAATTGTCTGATCTGGGAACAATTTCAGTTTCCGGAAATATGCACACAGCCGGATTTGGAAATATAGACCAGCGGGTAAACGAACGTTTCAGGGATAACTTCACACAGTATGATGCTGCTGCAAACCTTGATCTGGGTAAACTATTACCAAAGAAAGTAGGGCTGTCAATTCCTGTGTATGCCGGCTATTCACAAGCTGTAAGTAATCCGGAATACGACCCTTACGACCTCGACATCAAACTAAAAGATAAAATCGCGCTGGCAAGAAATAGAAGAGAAAAAGATTCTATTCGACGGGATGCACAGGACTTCACTTCAATCAAGAGTCTGAACTTCACAAATGTGCGTAAACTGAATTTAGGAGGAAACGGAAAACATAGGCTATGGGATCTGGAAAACTTTGATATCAGTTATTCCTTCTCGCAGATTATGCGCCATAATCCACTTATTCAAAACGATATGCTTACCAAGCATAGAGGCGGGGTAGGCTATAACTACGCAGGACAACCACATTATATAGAACCATTTAAGCGACTTATAAAAACCAAGACACATTGGTTTGATCTGGTCAAGGACTTTAACTTCAACTATGTGCCGGCTATTCTTAGCTTCAGGGCAGACGTGTCGCGACAGTTTGGAGTTACACGCGTTCGAAATGTGGGCGGTGATGTGAAGTACCAGTTGCCGGAAACGTACAATAAGTACTTTACTTTTGATAGATATTATACAGTGAAGTGGGATCTTACCCGTAGCATAAATTTTGAGTTTAATGCGGTTAATAATGCGAGAATTGATGAACCATTTGGCAGACTCGATAATTCAGAGAAGAAAGATACGGTACGTCGAAACTTCTTTAAAGGAGGTCGAAACACCAACTACATGCATAATGCCAACTTCACTTATACACTGCCTACTTCAAAATTCCCTGCTTTAAGCTGGACCAATGTTTCATTGGGATATAGTACAGAGTATAGATGGACAGGTGCATCACAATTGGCATTATACCTGGGTAATGCTATCGAAAACTCTCAGCAGAAGACTTTGAGAGCAGAGTTTAAGTTTACCGAATTGTATAACAAATCTAAGTTCCTGCGCGATATCAATGATCCTCGCAGAATGAATAATAACAATCAAAATAATAACAATAAAAAACCTAACAATAATCAACAAAATCAATCTACCCAACAACAAACAGCATCCAATGAAATCTCTCCATGGGTGAAAGGTATATTGAAACCATTAATGATGTTGAAACGTGTAGGCTTTAACTTCAACGAAAATGCCGGTACAAGATTACCAGGATATATAGACAGTACAAAGGCTTTAGGTATGAACTGGGCCTCAATGTCGCCAGGTTTGAACTTCGTTCTGGGATATCAGCCAGACAGAAAATGGTTCGATAAATTTGCTCAGAAAGGATTGGTAACTCCGGATACTATGTTCAATATTCAGGCACAGCAGCAATATACTGTGCGCTGGGATTTACAGGCCCAATTAGAGCCGGTTAATGATTTAAGAGTTGATTTAACAATGACTAAATCATTCACTAAAACCCATACTGAGTTATTTAAGAACCTGACAGATCCTGTAGACTTCCAGCACCTGAGCCCTTATGACGCAGGTGGATTTGAAATATCCTACATTGCTATTAAGACAATGTTTGGAAACATTAAAACGAAGGATGGTATTTCGCAGACTTTCCGCAATTTCGAATCTTATCGTAATGAAATATCTAAACGTTTGGGTGCCTTAAACCCTTACAATAAAGATCCGGGTGTTCCATCTACCGATCCTAAAGATCCGACATATGCGTACGGGTATACCCGTTATGCACAGGATGTGTTGATTCCTGCATTCCTTGCTGCATACACAGGTAAAGATCCTGATAAGATTTCGTTGTTGAAACAAGGAAACGATAATGTAAAAAGTAATCCGTTTAGTAACTATATTCCAAAACCAAACTGGAGCCTGACTTATAATGGATTAACGAAGATCGAACCATTTAAGTCATTCCTTACAAACTTTACTTTAAGACATGCTTATGTTGGTTCATTAAGAATGGATTCATACAATACATCCATGTACTTTGAAGATCCGCGACTGGCTGGTTTCCCTGCCTTCAGAGATACAGTATCAGGTAATTATTATCCATACTTTATGGTGCCAAACCTGACACTTACCGAATCATTCTCTCCGCTTCTCGGTGTAGATATGACTTTCATAAATAGTCTGAATGCCAGAGTAGAATTCAGGAAAACCCGTTCACTCAGTTTAAGTCTTATCGATTATCAGCTGACAGAAGTAAAATCCAGTGAAATAATAATCGGTGGTGGATATAGAATCAGAGGTTTACAATTGCCATTTGCTGTTAATAAGAGTGGGGCGCGCAAATTGCAGAACGATCTTAATATCCGTTTGGATTTAAGTTTCAGGGATGATAAGACAGCTAATAATCGTTTGGATGCCGATCTTGTTATTCCAACGAGCGGGCAGAAGGTAGTGGGTATTTCTCCATCTATCGACTATGTAGTAAATAACAGATTAAATCTGCGCTTCTTCTTCGACAGAAGACAGACTATTCCTGTTATTTCAACAGCATATCCTATTACCAGTACGAATGGAGGTCTTACATTCAGATTCATATTATCGCAATAATAATTGTGTAAAAATCATAATAAATGCCGGGGCGAATTTTATTGCTCCGGCATTTTTTCTTTGTGGTTTTGCTTGAAATGAATTAGGTTTGCGGCGTGAAACTCATTCCAATTATATGCATATTCATGGGGCTTTTGCTGCAAAACTTCAGCAAAAGCGTTATTGTTTTGCAATACTGGGCAAATGAGACCTATATCGCGAACAATCTTTGTGAAAACAGAGATAAACCCCAGCTGCATTGTAATGGTAAATGTCACCTGAAGAAAGAGCTTGAAAAAGACACCCAACAAGAGAAAAGTAATAGCAACAGCAAAGAGAAATTTGAAGTGATGTTTGTAGAGAATGTTCCGGTTTTTGAGAGCATTTCTTTTGAAGAACATACCACTAAATTTGCTGGATATCAAGACCCCATCTTCATTATTCCTGTATTTTCCATTTTCCATCCACCGCAGGTAGTAGTTGCATAAACATTATGACCTTACTATCTAACCACTGTTCGTATTAAAAGTACGAATCAGGCTACTTATTACGCACATGAGACAATGTTGTTTACTCATCATTGCTTGTATGACTGTACTATGCAGTTATGCACAGCAGATACATGGGCGTGTGGCTGATGCACAAACCAGGGAAGCATTACCCGGGGTTTCGGTACGGCTATGCCATGCCCCTAACGGAAGCACTACTAATTCGGCTGGAAAATTTGATTTATCAGCAACACCCGGCGATTCAATTGAACTATCCTATATGGGATATATAGGCTTGAAAATGCCTGCAGGAGAGGTTTCTGCAAAGAGTGTAATCTATCTTCAACCTTCTTCTACCAATCTTAATGAAATTATTATTTCATCTGCAAGAGATCAGCAACCCCGTACTTCAGCCCCTGTTGCTATTAGTACGGTATCCTCACAACAGCTGAATGAAGCAAAGCCTACTACTCTGGATCAGGTTTTGAATAAAGTGAGCGGAGTGTATATGGTGGATCTCGGGAATGAACAACATACTATGGCTATTAGACAGCCAATAGGATATAAAAGCTTATTCCTTTACCTGGAAGATGGAATTCCTATCAGAACCATCGGGGATTTCAACCATAATGCACTGATAGAAATTAATATGGCCGCACTCCGGAATATAGAGGTAATAAGAGGACCGGCTTCTTCCCTTTATGGAAGTGAAGCAGTTGGCGGAGCTATTAATTTTATTACAAGTGCCCCTGCTTTAGTGCCCACAGCTAAAGTACAGCTGGAAGGAAGCAACTGGGGATATAGAAGGGCAGATGTGAACATCTCCGGCACTTCCGGAAAAGTAGGTTATGTATTTGGTGGGTACTATGCTAATCAGCATAACGGATATATGGATCATAGCGATTTTCATAAGCTGGCCTTAACGGGAAAAATTGTTTACCAGCTTAATGATCGTAATAAATGGACCAATGCTATTTCGTATGTCGATTACCAGACAGACCAGATCGGGGGATTGGACAGTGCACATTTCTATGCCAGAGACTATAAGAACTTTCAGACTTTTACATATAGAAAAGTAAATTCTCTACGTATCAGAAGTACCTGGGATCATACGTGGAACAAATCTAACTATACATCCTTTACGGCATTTTTCAGAAATAATACAATTGGTCAGAATCCTTTTTATGCTATTAAGGATATCAGAGGCACCTTAAATGCCAATGGGCAAATCAATAGCGATGGCTTTAATAGTTATGGAATTATTATACAACACAAGAAACAATTCAACTGGAAGCAGGCAGCCCTGATTGCCGGTGTAAGCGCCGATTATAGCCCGGCTTCTTTCTGGGCCGACTATATAAATATTACGAAAGATGCTGATGGATATTACAGAAGTTTTGTGAGAACAGATTCTGCACTTACAAACTATAATGTGGGATTATTTAACAGTGCCGCATATACGCAGTTTGAATTTGTACCTGTTGAAAGGTTGAAAGTATTGGCGGCAGTGAGATATGACAGAATGGATTATAATTTCACCAATCATCTTACACCTTCTGCATATACCGGAGCGCCTAGTGAAAGAAATAATTTTAATGCGCTTACCCCAAAAGTAGGGTTAACCTATGATCTGATGAATAACCGGGGATTGTATGCTAATTACAGCGTGGGTTTTGCACCACCAAATATTTCCGAATTATATACAGGGGTAAAAGTACCGGTACTGAAACCTGCTACCTACTATAACTACGAAGTGGGTGGTTGGCTTGGGTTTGCAGATTCAAAAGGCTATATAGATGTTAGTGCCTATTATATGAAGGGTAGTAACGAAATTATAAGTGTCAGAAATGCAGATGGGTCTTATGAGAATAGAAATACCGGCGCTACTTCGCATAAGGGGATTGAATGGAATGTAAAGTACACGCCTATACGTAGTTTGTTTGTGAGAACCAGCGGTACTTACGCCATCCATTTATTTAAGGCATATGCCGATGGAACAAAAGTATATACTGATAACCAAATGAGCGGAGCACCTCGCTGGATCACCAATACTGAAATTACCTGGAAACCTCAGTTGATAAAAGGGTTTAGGATTGGAGCTGAATGGCAGCATTTGGGAAATTATTTTATGGACCCGGCAAATACATTGAAGTATGGCGGCTACGATTTATTTAATGCACGAATTGGCTATGAGTGGAAGGGATTTGAAACATGGATTAATGCAATGAATCTGGGCGATAAACTTTATGCAACAACTGCAGAAAAATCTGCGTATGGTGCAACATACAGGGTAGGGCCGCGTCAGACATTTAACTTTGGGATAGCTTACACTTTTACCGGTAAATAATGAATCTTGATGAAGAAGTTGTTTTTTATAGTATTGATAGCATTGGGTTTCTTTGCTTGTAGGAATACCACGGTGACAGATAACAAGTCACTAATAGTTTCGCATGTGAATAAAGATGCTTCCTGTCCTTATTTTACGAAAACTGCTCAGGGCTTACCTGTAGTAAGTTGGATAGAGACCGATAGTGCTGCAGAAACCGGAATGATGTATTATGCAGTTTTTGATTCTGGTAGCTTGAATTTTAATGCACCAATTGCTATACCTACATCTGCAGGTGTGGTACCACATGACGAGAACCTACCTAAAATACTCTTTAAGCCAGATAATGTTGTGATTGCAGTTTTTGGTGTAGAGACCAACGATGTAAGAAATAAATATGCCGGCAAAGTGTTGTATACCCAATCTACTGATGGAGGAAAAACCTGGCAGGAGGCCATTCCATTGGTCAATGATACTGCCGGGTATGATCAGCGCTATTTTGATGTAGCCTTATTACATAATGGTGATGGAGCTGTTGTTTGGTTAGATAATAGAAAAACAACTTCTGATGAAGGTTCTTCCCTTTATTATGCACAGGCCAGGGGAGAGGAAGGATTCAGGAATGAGAGGAGAATTGCAACCAGGATTTGCCAATGTTGTCGTACCCGCTTATACGTTACTCCGCAAGGAGATATTCATACTGTATACAGAGCTATCTTAAATGATTCTATTCGTGATATGGTACATCAGTTATCCACAGATGGGGGAAACGTATTTTCTGACCCTGTAAGAATCAGTGCCGATAACTGGGTAGTTCGTGGATGCCCACATACAGGGCCCACGCTTACTTCAAATAGTGAAGGCTTGCATTTTGCATGGTTTACAATGGGAAATGGCCAGGGGGCATTCTATTGTCGATCTACCGACCAGGGTAAGACTTACACAAAGAAACAGTCGTTGAGTGATGCTCCTATGGCAAAGCATCCGCAGATTGCATCGATTCAGGACAATTTGTTATTGGTTTGGGATGAACCGGTGGCCTATAAACAAAGTTTTAATAGCAGGATAGGATTTCAGGTTAGGAAACCTGATGGAACAATATTTAATAAAGGAGTATTAACAGATAGTACTACCTATTCGAGTTACCCGGTGATTGGAAGTCATGGAAGTACGGCGTTAGTGGCTTATAAGCAAATAAAAGATGGAAAGGGGGAGATTGTGGTGAAGACAGTGAAGGCGGATTAACAACTCTTATAAATGTTTTGGGATTTAGCCAACTAATATAATTAGTTCGCTAAATCCCAAATCTTGTAGTCTCTCAGTTGTAACCCAGTGAATAGGATTCCTGACCGCCCCAATTTTTCCCTGAGGCCCAACGGCCATAATTTCCTTTTCTGGAGTTACCGAAGTAGAAGCGCCATCCTGCTTTCCACCTTGGGTAATACAGGCGTAGCAAGTACACAGTGATAAATGTAAGCATAGGGATATGGTTTCAAGTTATTGGATAGTTCTAGTCTAGTTAGATTAATGGCATAGATCTCCCTCCAAAGCACAGTATGGGCGAAAGATATATAATAGTTTTCAAATATAAAATTTATCCCCAATGCACAGTATCACATAAATGTGTTATTTATTTTCTTTCGGTATAATAAGCGTTGGCTTGTTGAATTGGTGTCATTACCAGATCGTTTATACATACATGAGGGGGAAGGGTAGTGCAATAGTAAACAACATCTGCAACATCCTGGGCCGATAAGGGAATCATACCATCATAAACGGCTTTGGCTTTATCTTCATTTCCCTTGAACCGTACCATGGAGAACTCGGTTTCGGCGGCACCCGGGTGTACGGCGGTAACCTTAATATGATAGGGTAAAAGATCTATTCTCATGCCTTGGGTAATAGCATCTACGGCCGCTTTGGTTGCGCAATAGACACTCCCTTTCGCATATACGATTTTGGCAGCGGTAGATCCGATATTGATAATATGTCCGCTGGTCCTGGATGTCATCCAGGGCATTACCACGTGCGATACATACAAAAGCCCTTTAATATTGGTATCGATCATTGCATTCCAATCGTCCGGGTCGGCCTTCTCGATGGGGTCTAAACCGGCAGCCAGGCCTGCATTATTGATCAGAATATCTACCTTCTTCCATTCTTCCGGGATATTTCCCAATATAGTATTTACTTCCTCTTCGTTCCGAACATCGAAGTTGAGCGCCAGTACATTGATTCCAAATTCCTGGCTCAACTGGGTTTTTAATTCTTCCAACCGCTCTTTTCTGCGGCCGGTAATTATTACATCATATCCTTTTGCTGCAAAAGTAGTTGCGCAAGCCTGACCAAAACCAGCAGTAGCACCGGTAACAAGAACAATAGCCATGAAACAATTTTTTATGCAATTTACTAAGGATCACCGGATCAAGGTAACGGTTCCTTTTTTAGTAATATCTCTACCATTAAAATCAACGCCTTCAAGTATCCATATATAGGTATCTACAGGTGCCGGTTCGCCCTTAAAGGTTCCATCCCAGCCAGCATGAAAATCTGTAGAGGAGTAGACTTCAACTCCCCATCTGTTATAAATCCTGAAAAATTTATAGGTAGTAATTCCTACCGGAACAAATCTGAAACGATCGTTTTGTCCATCTCCATTTGGTGAAAAGGCTGTAGGAATATACATATCCGGTCCTGTATAATATTTGACATGAACGGTATCGTAACCAACACAGCCTTGTTGATTGGATACTTTAAGTTTGTAGGTCATGTCTTTAGATGAAGTTAATATTGGCTGGGCAATAGATGGATTGCTGAGTCCTTCTGCGGGTTCCCATGCATAGTAATCTCCTCCGCTTCCCTGCATTACCATTGTTTGCCCTTTGGCAAGAATTGTATCATTGCCGGCAAAGGGTTTTACTTCATATATTTTAAGGTCTTTTGTAACTGTTTTCTCGCAAATATGATCAGTTTTGATAGTCAGTTTAACCGTATATGTATTACCGCTTGAATAGGTATAAGCGGCAGTTCTGTTGTCGGGATTGCTGGTCATTGAATCTGAATTTCCAAAATCCCATTTCTGGCTGATGATATTACCATACTGATAGGTAGATAGATCAGTAAACTGAATTGGAGTTCCTTTACAAAGTCCATCTGCCGTAAAATCGACCTTCAGGCCTGGGAAATTGTGTACTACTCCTACTGCGCTATCAGTGCATGATAACCCGGGATTTATTACCATTTTAATTTTAAAAATACCGGTATCCGGAAATGCATGATAGAATAATTTCTGACTTGTAGTAAGCGTATCAGTTCCGTCTCCAAAATCCCAAAAATAGGTAGAGGTAAAGCCCGCTACACTCGAATTGCTCATCGGGATACTCAATGATGGATCTTCAGCGCAATTTGTGATGACAGGGGGAAATTGTGCTGTTATTTTAGTTTGGCAATCGAAAATTGTGAGCAGGATATCCTTACTATGTTTCCCCAGAAACTTACCTGTTGCCCTGTCATATTCGTTTACACATACCGTTACTACATATTTCCCGGCTTTGGAAGGTGTACAGGTAATTAATCCCTGATTGGATATACTGATGCCCGGATTACCATTAATTGGGTTACTACCGGAGTAAGGTGATATATATCTTACCGAAACATCGTAGGGAGGGGGAGTTACGGAGTTATTATCATTATTGCTTGTGCCATCTGTAAGCGCATTACATAATTGATAGGTAAGGCTATCGCCATCTTCATCACGTGCTGCATAGTTCAATGTAAAAGGCATTGAATTGCAAATGATAATGGCGGTATCCTTATCAAAATAGGCGCTGTTATTACCAGGCTTGACATCTGATCCGGGGATGGTAGTATAATAGGTAGAACCTTCATGTTCGGAGTCGTAGATGTTGCTAAGTTTTTCTCCTCTGCAACATCTTTGGGATACGATGTAATACCCTCCCGGAATTGGGGGAAGTTCAACTGTATCTGTATAGAATGCTACCTCAAGATGCTGTGATTTAGGGGCCAGACAAGGGTTCTTAAGAGTATCGATCAATGGTTTCGTAAAGGCTATTGTTAAATAGATAGATGACATGAGCTGACCACCTGATGCAGCATATATATTTGCTGAAACTGGGTTCTCAAACCGATCTATACAACCTTGCCTGTCGCCGCACGTAAAATCTGCGTCGCGGTATAACTTGAGGGTTACGAGATAACGGTAGCGGGTATTATCTCCATTCATTCCTAACGTTTTGTAATAGATTTCGCCACCAATGATATGATATCCAGCTGCACAAATTGGGTACAAACAGCAGCAGAGTATCAGTAGTACTGCTATCTTCATGATGGGGGGTTACTGCTCTCTGAATTTAACAAAAAAAACACTGAGCAGGTTCAATCGGGTCCACTTTATCTTATGAGGGTAACAGTGCCTTTGCGTTGAATAGTGTTATTGTTGATATCTTTTCCCTGAACAACCCAAACGTAAGTGCCTACACCTGCTGGCTCTCCGCCTACCGTTCCATCCCAGCCTTTCATATAGGCAGTAGTTTCGAACATGAGTTTTCCCCAGCGATCAAACACCCGGAAGTATTCAAGTGAGATAATTCCAACAGGCAATGGGCGGAAAATGTCGTTCTGCCCATCTCCGTTTGGTGAAAAGGCAGTAGGGATATAGATTTCAGGACCTTTGATGAATCGTACAAAGATATCATCTGTTCCGGTGCAGCCTTCAGTAGTATAGGCCGTAACGGTATACCTGATATCACGGTTATACGTTGTAATAGGATCTTCTACATTATTGATATTCAGTCCGGAAGGTGGTGTCCAGGTATATCTGACCCCTCCGGTTGCATGTAACTGGAAAGGCGTATTTAGCATTACTATTGTATCGTTTCCGGCAAAAGCATGAACTTTTGGAACAACATTCACTAAGGCAGTTGCAATCATCGGTTTAGGACAACCCAAAGTATCCGTTACTGTTACTGTAAATAACATGGTATCGGGAGGATGGGCTATTGTAACCGGCTGGGTAGCATTATCTACATAATACGAAGGTTTCCATCTGTAATATGCACCACCGGTTGCCCGCAAGGTTAACGGAACATTGAAGCATACTGTTGTATCGGGCGCAGCAGTAGGTTTAGGTGGATCAACAACTTTCAATGTCACAGTATCTGAGGCTTTACATTTGCCCAGGGTAGCCATGATTTCATAACTCTGGATAGGTGGAGCAGGGAGTACAATTGCATCTGAAGCCCGCGATACAACTTTTTGAGAGCTAAGTTCAGTCCATTGATAAGCATATAATCCATCACTGTATGATGGTAAATGCACTTCATCACTTGTACAAACTGTGCTATCGGAGATCGTTTTTACATTGATACTTGCACGTACATCTACAAAAATATCCTTGGTATTCACACAGCCCTGATTGTCTGTAAAGGTCACCTGATACGTCTGGTCATTAGGTGGAAATACAATAGGATTAGGAGTATTGGGCTGTAAAATATAGTAGTTGCTGGGTGTCCAGCTATACTGCCCAGGTAAAGAACTGGTTGCCCACATCTGCAAACTGTCTTTGGCGCATAACAGTGTATCTGATGTAGCTGTAAAAGGTGGCTTATCGTAGATTGTCAGTGTTTTTGTAAAGGTTTGTTCACAGCCCTTTTCATTTCTTGCGTATAGCTTTATATCGTAGTTACCGGGTGTTTTATAGGTATAATTCGGATTAGGAAGATTACTGGTATCACCATTTCCAAACTCCCATTTATAGTAGGCGATATTTCCGGCGTCTGAGCGGGTAGTGGAAGTAAACTGCGTACCTTTATTGGTGCA
Organism: Chitinophaga silvatica; assembly: GCF_003419895.1. Taxonomy (GTDB): domain Bacteria; phylum Bacteroidota; class Bacteroidia; order Chitinophagales; family Chitinophagaceae; genus Chitinophaga; species Chitinophaga silvatica. The sequence continues at coordinate 180,748 of NZ_QPMM01000002.1, forward strand.
GGCGCCTACACTTACAAATGAAGGTTTAAACACGGGGTAGGCATAAACGATAGCTGTTGCACTATCCCCGCAATTACTGTTTTTATCCACATACATTTTTACCGTATAGGTTCCTTGCTGGGCATAAGTATGGGTAAACGGATCTGTGCTATTTGTGGTATAAGTTGTATTATCCCCAAAATCCCAGAAGTAAGGCTTGCCCAGGGTACTGTTATTGGTAAAAGTGACCGTCAGACTATTACAATCAGCATATTTATCAGGCATAGCAGCAGTTACCTGCTTCATGCATGTTGTTACGTTTATGTGGAAATCTTTGCGTAATATGCCAATTCTAATACCATTTCGATATTCATTTACACAAACTGTCACCACATATTTACCAGCTACCGGTGCAATCCCTGAAATAATGCCGGTATTAGGATCGATTTTTACATTGGGGCCTAAAGGACTGCTACCTGAATAGGGCGGAATGTAGGAAACGAAATTATAAGGAGGATTTACGGCAACAGGGGGAATACCTGTTTGGTCGGTAGTACTACCTCCTTTGTAAGCATCGCAGAATTCATACACCAGTTTATCGCCATCAGGGTCAGTAGCCGAAAAATCGTAGGTAAATTTCTTTTCGGCACATACCAATGTAGCTTCTTCTTTATTAAATACAGGGCTTGAATTATTAGTAGCATTCAGATCTTTGCCCGGAATATCTATAAAATATGTAGCGCCGGTGCCCAGATCGCCCGGGCGGCCACCCGGAACGGGTTCTGCCACTATATTCATCATATACGGATCCCGGCAGCAGCTTTGGAAAGAAATAGTATAACCGGCATTATTTTCTTCCAGCGTAATATCGGTTTCGTATAAACCAACCTGGAAACAAACCGGAGGAGGATTCACAATACAGGGATCTACCTGTCCCAGATTTTTGGTTTGGAAATCGGTAATATCTATCCTGTAACTATCAATTTTTCTGTTGTTACTTTTGTCGAAGGAGGCCAGATAGATGACCTTAGGCATTTCTGCGATATTTTGCCCGCTTCCACAAATTCTGTACAACTTCATCGACACCCGGTAGGTGATAAAATTCCCGGTTTTACTAACGAATTTATAATACACTTGTCCGCCAATTATGTGGCTGGCATGGGCTGTAAGGCCGCATACAAGGCATAGTAGGATGACAAGAGTTTTCTTCACCAAATGAGAGTTTTATAATTATAGTTGACAAAATGAAATAAACTGCTCTAATACCAGGTTGCTGGCGGCCGGAATTTCCCACATCCCCATATGTCCAACTTCTTCAAAAATATGCACACTACTAACTGCCGGCATTGCAATTTGAGGAAGGATATTATCTAATGGCACAGCATTATCATCTTTACCTACCACAAATAGTACGGGAACTTTTAACTGTTGTAATACAGCTGTTCTATCGGGGCGTTCTTTCATTGCTTCATAATAGGCAATTAAAGCAGATAAAGAACATTCCTGCCCCATTTTTATACAAGCGTCTATTAATTCCGGGTGCTTACTTTTAGTAGCTGGGCTAAACATATTTGGAAGCGTTTGACGCAGAAACGTATCAGCTCCATATTGTTGCATCAGATTGATTGACTTTGATCTATTCTCTTTTTTCTCTTCACTATCAGCTTTTGCGGTAGAATGAAAAAGACCTAGTCCCTTTATCAGAGCGGGATGTTTCTCTGCTAAGGCCAGCGCAACATAACCACCCATAGAATGTCCGATAACCACTGCTTCTTTTATATCTTCCTCTAACAGGATAGCATAAACGTAATCAGCCATTGATTCTATGCTGAGAGGCTGAGTTAATGGGGCGGCCAATGTACCGGGAAGATCAGGTACAATAACCCGATAATGATTTTTTAGCCTGTTGGTCTGTAGATGCCACAGACCTGCGCTCTCAGAGAATCCATGTATTAATACTACAACAGCACCGGTTCCTTCCTCTATCCATGTAATGTTTCCGTTATTAATTGCCTTTCGCATATCCTAAGCCGGGTATAAAACGTGAAATAAGCGATTGTATGATCAACAAAATACAAAAAATTAAGGCGCCTTTCGACAGTAAATCGCCATTTTTCACATAGAACGTATTTCCTGCCCTTGGTGTTACAGTTGTTGAAAAAACAGCTTGTTCCCAATAAGGTTGAGGATCATGTATATTTCCCGCAGGATCAATTACTGCGGAAATTCCGGTATTGGCACTTCGTGCAATCCATTTACGGGTTTCAATAGCCCTGATACTGGCATATCGGAGATGTTGACGATGTCCTTCTGTTCTTCCCCACCATCCATCATTAGTAATAATGACTAACAAATCTGCACCAGGTTTAATATGTTCTGCCACATAATTACTAAATACAGATTCGTAGCAGATTACAGGAAATATATTGATACTGTCTTTTGGATTCGTAAACATATTCACACCAGGTTCGCGTCCGTAACTTCCGCTGATACCACCGAAATCAAGTGCTACCTTTTGAAGGAATGAAAGATAACGTACATATGGAACTAATTCAGCTCCAGGAACTAATTCGTATTTATGATAAACCTGTACCGAATTGGAGGTATCTATCTGTAGGGCACTGTTATAAGCATCGAATCTGGCTCCATCATTCAATGTTCTTGCTGTTACAGGAACCTCGTCAGTGCTGTTATACAGCTTAAAAGTAGCAGCGCCACTTATAAGTTTGGCTTTAGGGTATTTGCGAAGTAATTCTTTAATAGCAATTATTTCAGGTTGATAATTTAACTCGTGCTCCCATGCACCTGTAGGAAATAATGCAGTTTCCGGCCAGATGATATAACTGGTATTGCTATCAATTTTTTGAGAGGTTAATTGTAATAATTTCCTCAACTGCTCCATAGAAGTGCCATTGTTGAACTTTTCGTCGTATGGATCAATATTAGGCTGAACGATTACTATACTGGTTTTTTTATCCGGGTTATCGGGAGCTGGTTTGATGAAAGCTGAAATCAGCAGTGGCAAACCAATCACCAGCAATGGTTTCCAGGCTTCATAACGCAATAGTTCTTTACTGGTTGCGTCGTATATCCGTGCCCGTTTCCAGGCATTATAGATTATTATATTTGCTAACATTACCCAGAGAGTACCACCACTGGTACCGGTAAATTCGTACCATTGAATCCATCCCGGGTGCATTGCAAACGCATGGCCAAGCACCAGCCATGGCCAGCTGAATTCCCAGGTTTGATGAATATATTCAAAGGTTAACCAGTATACAATTAAAGCAAAGTAGGCGGCATTGGGGGATAAACGATGTTTAGTTTGCCGGTATGCCATCCACGGAATGCTCATTAACAGCGCATTGAATACATTGGCAAATACGCCACTCATTGGAAGGGTAGTGTTGCCAACCCACCAGGTAGATGCAACATTCCATACAAGAAATGAAAGGAAGATAAGTCCGAAATATTTTCCGGCATGGGATACTTTATCTGTAATGTAGAGTAAGGGAGTAAATGCAACAAAAATCAGCAGTGTTAATGGCATAGTGGGCCAGGCCAGCCAGCATAGCAGTCCACTTACTAAACTCAATAAGAGGTAAGGTTTTTTCATTCGTCGTTAAATTATCTGACCACCTGAGGGTCGAAGCGAAGATAGACGTTTTCTGCTTGCGGTTTCTCGTTCTTTCTCGCAAAGGCGCAAAGATTAATATTAAGGCACAAAGGACTTTTTTTAAGAGTTATAAGGATTGGAGCGAATGTTATTAAGGGTTACAGATTGATTCCCATTTTTAAGGGAGATTTCTGATGTTCTTAACAAAATTACCTTCGATCTTTATAACTCTTAAAAAAAGTCCTTTGTGCCTTAATATTAATCTTTTGCGTTTCTGCGAGAAATTAACGGCTGTAGTTAGGAGCTTCTTTAGTGATCACCACATCGTGCGGGTGATTTTCCTTTACAGTAGCAGCTGTGATTTTTACAAATTGTGCGGCTTGTAAAGCTTTCACATCTTTAGAACCTGTTAAGCCCATACCAGCGCGTAATCCACCAACGAATTGCTGTACAATTTCAGACAACATTCCTTTGTAAGGTACGCGGCCAACAATACCTTCCGGTACTAATTTCTTGATATCGTCTTCGTCCTGGAAGTAACGATCTTTACTACCTTCCTGCATAGCCTCAATAGAGCCCATACCACGGTAGGATTTAAATTTACGTCCTTCGTAGATGATTGTTTCTCCAGGGCTTTCTTCTACTCCTGCAAAGATAGATCCTGCCATGATAGTAGAAGCACCTGCTGCCAGGGCTTTAACCATATCGCCGGTATAACGGATACCACCATCTGCGATTACCGGAATACCTAATTTTTTCAGGGCTTCAGAAGCCTCCATAATAGCAGAAAGCTGAGGGAAACCAGCACCGGTAACGATACGGGTAGTACAGATAGAACCTGGTCCTACACCTACTTTAACGGCATCGGCACCTGCTTGTGCTAATGCTAAAGCTCCTTCGGCTGTAGCAACGTTACCAGCAATTACCTGCAGTTTAGGGAAGGTTTTCTTTAATTTCCTAACACTGTTTAATACAGCGATAGAATGGCCGTGGGAGCTATCCAGACAAACTACGTCTACTCCAACATTAATTAAAGCCTGTGCACGATCCAGTACATCTGGAGTGATACCCAGGGCAGCACCAACCAACAAACGTCCAAATTCGTCTTTAACGGCATTTGGATAGCTGGTTAATTGTAATATATCTCTGTAAGTAATTAATCCGGCGAGTTTACCTTGTTTATTAACAACCGGTAACTTTTCGATTTTGTATTGCTGAAGGATTTTTTCGGCTTTCTTGAGGTCAGTTCCTTCCGGTGCTGTAATGAGGTTTTCACTTGTCATTACATCCTTAACCAGGCGCTTTTTATTTCTTTCGAAACGAAGATCTCTGTTGGTTAGGATTCCTACTAATTTATTGTTATCGTCAATTACTGGAATACCACCAATTCCGTTTTCTTTCATTAGTCTTAAAGCCTCGCCAATAGTGGCTTCTGGTTTTAAGGTAACAGGGTCCATGATCATTCCACTTTCACTACGCTTCACTCTTCTGACCATTTCTGCCTGTCTTTCGATGCTCATGTTTTTGTGGAGAATCCCTATACCCCCTTCACGAGCTAACGCAATAGCCAAAGTGGCTTCAGTAACAGTATCCATCGCTGCAGATACCATAGGTATATTCAGACGTATGTTTTTTGTTAATTGCGTACTAATGTTTACTTCTTTTGGTAGTACTTCAGAGTAGGCCGGTACCAGGAGTACATCATCAAATGTAAGTCCGTCAGCTACAAATTTGGGTTTAGATTTTCCCGAAGGCATGATGCAACTATTAATCAGTTAAAAAATAATTGCACGCAAATGTACGATTTATTACGCAATAAATAAAATCTGTAACCCAACCTGACGATAGAATGACTATTAAGAAATTCTTAACAACTTCCTACATTAATTCATACATCTGCCCCGGTAGCCGCTTCACTAGCTGCTGCATTTCCAACCCAAACATGGCATTGGCTATCTGGCTACCCGAAAAGGCTGTAATACTGTAAAATTCCTCCAGATGCCTGGGAGATCTTTCCTGTAATATATCCAATAACCCCCTTTCTGCTTCAGTAAGTACAGGAAACAGTGTATGGCTTATTTTTTTGATATGTCGACTCCTTTCATTCCAACCCATCATCTCCAACACTTCGGCTGCAGAGGTAATTAATGCCGCCTTATTTTGCCTGATCAGCCAATTGCAGCCCTCAGACAATAAATCGGTGGTTCGCCCCGGAAAACAACAAACATCCCTATTATAACCGTTAGCCAGGTCTGCTGTAATTAATGACCCTCCTTTGGTACTACTCTCAACAACGATTGTCACATCACATAATCCCGCCACTATACGGTTTCTTCTCGGGAAATTCTGTTTATCCGGTAAAGTTCCACTGGGGAAATCTGTTAATAAACCACCATTTTCCACCATCTGAGCCGCAATTCCTTTATGAACAGGCGGATAAATCCTGTCTAACCCATGTGCCAATACCCCAATAGTCGGAATCCCTGCTTTAAGCGCACTGGCATGGGCAATAACATCTATTCCATATGCCAATCCACTCACAATAATTATCCCTGCTTCTTTAAAGTCATTAACCAGCTTTTCCGTTAGCATAACTCCATAAGCACTGGGTTTACGGGTACCAACTATACTGACCATTTTTAAACTATTCAGGTCTGTATTGCCTTTATAATATAACATAGCCGGAGTATCATAACATTCGAGCAGGCGTCGGGGATAGCCCGAATCGGTACAGAACAACGGTTTGATCTTATATCGATCTAAAAAATTAATTTCCGCTTCTATACCCGCAAAATCATTAAAAGACTTTAAAGCTCCGGCTCTGATACTTCCAATATTCATTATTCTTTCAAGATCATTTTTTTTGGCTTTAAAGATGGATTCTGCACTGCTAAAATGCTCTAGCAGCTTTTTAATAATCACATCGCCGATTAAAGGAATACGGGTTAAGGCAAGTTGATACATGAGTTCTGAAGGCATAACAAACAATATATTAGAACTGAAATTACAATTTTTCCAGTTTCACTTTTAATGCATTTACTGATTTATTTTTGCAACCTACAAAGCATCTGTTATGAAGAGAAATGGGATATTATTTGGATTGCTTATCACAGCATTTTTTGGATGTAAAACAACACAATCTGTAAGTCATCAACCTACAGAACCTCCATTGCTAACAAGCGGACCTGCATGGGCGGCGCTATGGCAACAACAATCCGGCGAGTATAAAGCTTTATGCTTTCAGGCCTATCAACTTGCTACCTGGAGATTGGATCAATACCTGCAAACTAAATCAGATAAACCATTAGCCGTGGTTACTGATATAGATGAAACAGTACTCGATAATAGTCCTTATAGTGTTCACCAGGCCCTGGCTGGCAAAGGATATGATCCCGTAAGTTGGAAAGAATGGACTGCAAAAGCCATTGCTGATACCGTTCCCGGCGCTCCGGCATTCTTTAAATATGCTGCCAGTAAAGGTGTTCAGGTATTTTATATTACCAATCGTGAAGAAGCAGAAAGAGAAGCTACTCTGCAAAACCTGCGTAAATACAATTTTCCGTTTGCAGACGATCAGCATTTAATGCTTAAAACCACTACTTCCGGTAAAGAACCACGTCGGCAGCAGGTTTTACAACAATTCGATATTGTAATGTTATTTGGTGATAACCTCAGCGATTTCAACGAAATCTTTGACAAGAAACCTTTTGAAGAACGTAATAGTAATGCGCTGAATAAAGCAAGCCTCTTCGGAAGTAAATACATTGTTCTGCCTAATCCGATGTATGGCGACTGGGAAGGAGCCATCTATAATTTTCAGTATAAACTTAGCCCTCAGCAGAAAGATAGTATTATGAAGAGGAGTATGAAGAATTATTGATTCTGATTGATAAATTTCCTTAACCGTGGGGGGCTCCAATGCTATTAAGTTAATGGGAATGGGTTTCGATTTTATTGCCTTTATCTGATTAATAAATTTCCTTAACCGTAGGTAGGGCAGGGGGTAAACCCTGCCCCTACAGGGCTTCATCGAAATTAAATTTTCTTCTGGTAGATATATTTCATGTTAAATGTCAATCTACTAATTTCAATTCTGTAAAGAAACAATTCTACAATATAGAAACGGCAATTCACTGAAATCCTGTAGGGGCAGAGTTTTACCCTGCCCTAACTACGGTTAAGGAAACCCGTTCTTTAAATAGAATTCAATATTCAATCAACATCTTTCCTCTTAACTTAATGGCACAGGGTTTACCCATGTCCTTCCTTAAATAATCAAACATTTACAGACTTGTAACTTTAAATACTGTTCTCCTGTTCTGAGCGCGTCCTTCTTCTGTATCATTACTAGCCACCGGTTCGCTTTTTCCAAACCCTTTAGATGATAATCTCTCGGCCGTTATACCTTTGCTGGTAAGATATTTCACCACTGAAGCCGCACGGTTTGCCGACAACACCTGGTTGGCCTGATCGCTACCAACATTATCTGTATATCCTGCAATCTGAATTTTCATTTCAGGATTTTCTTTTAACAGTGCCACTAATCTTTCTAATTCAATTACAGATTCAGGTTTAAGATCAAATTTATTACTGTCGAAGAAGATGTTATGTAGTACTACACTGGCATTTAGAGCAAGTGATTGCAACGGAATATTTTTTTCGAATGAAGTTGTTGATGGATGATCTTTCAGACTGAAATTATCAGAGTAGAATAGGTATCCTTTTTTATTCACATTTACAGCATAATCATGTTCTACAGGCAATGGAGCAAGATAGAATCCGGTTACATCAGTGTTTACTGTTGCTATATTATTGCCGGTTTGCAGGTCTATTACTTCTACTTTGGCGGTTAAACGATCATGACTCAGTGAATCATAAACATATCCTTTTACGTATAAAGTCTTAAGTGGCCGGGCTTCCGGATATAATTCAAAGCTATAGATATCCAGTGAGCCGCGGGAGTCGGATCTTTCAGATGCAAAGTAGGCAGTTGTTCCATTTGCATCTACTACTAAAGAAGCATCTTCGTCTATTGTATTTATCGGATATCCGATATTGATAGCAGGCCCCCAGGAGCCATCGGGCTGGCGACGTGAATAATAGATATCCATATTACCATAGCCAGGATGGCCATTAGAGGCAAAGTATAGCGTTTGTCCATCGGGGTGAATAAACGGAGTTCTTTCATGACCAGTAGTATTGATATTTGGGCCAAGCGGTTGTGCAACGCCCCATTGTCCGTTAGGGAGGCGTTGACTTACATAAATATCTGAGCCATTGGTCTGAGTTTCCCGTGAGAAATATAATGTTTGTTTATCTGCACTGAGGCTGGGTTGCGATTCCCAATCTCTTGTATTAATAGCTGGCCCCATATTCTTGGGAGCTGTCCATCCATTGCTGGTTTTTTCGGAGTAGTAAAGATCGCAGCTTCCTTTTCCTTCAGGAAAGTCGCAACCGGTGAATATAAGCAGAGTACCGTCCTGGGAAAGGTTTTGGGCACCTTCATTATAGGAAGAGTTGATTGGCTCGCCCATATTTACGGCAGTACTCCAGCGATTCTGATCATCGCGGTGTGTGATGAAGAAGTCTTCATTTCTACCGTTAATTCTACGTGTGAAAATAAGGGTACGACTGTCGATAGTGAATGTAGGGAAATACTCTCCATCCTTACTATTAATGGCATCACCCATATTTTGTGGTTGGAAAGGAATATTTTTAGAATTGTTGACAGCAAAAGAATAGTTTTCTTTCAGTTTTTCAGCAGCCGGGCTTTTTCGGATACTGAGATATTGATTGATCAGATCCAGGGCTTCTTTAAAGTTGCCCGTTCCTGCCAATGCTTTAGAATATGGCACCATAACCATTTTCAGTCCATTGTTATCGAGTTGGATCAATTTCTCAAAAGCCTGTTTTGCGGCAGCATAATTCTTCATTTCAACATAGCACAAGCCCATTTGTCCGTATGCATCTGCAAAGTTGGGAGCTGTTTTAAGCGCTTCCTGTAAATAGTTGATGGCTGATTTGTATTCGTATACTCTTGCGGCTTCGATGGCCTTATCGAAACTGGCCACGGCTTTTTTAGGAGCTGTTTCATATGTGACAGTTTGAGCTTTCAATGAAAAGCTAAGTGCAATGAGCAGAAAAGGCAGGATATAGTGTTTCATAGTTTTATTCGTTATAGTATTAACGAACTAAGGATTACAAAGTTGTATAGATTTCTCGCAAAGGCGCAAAGATTAATATTAAGGTATAAAGGATTTTATTAAGATTATAAAGATGGAAGCGAATGTTATTAAGAATAGCAGATTGACTTCTAATTTAATAGAAATATCTCTTCAGTTCTTAAGAACATTCGCTTCAATTCTTTTAAAAAAAACTTTGCGCCTTAATATTAATCTTTGCGCCTTTGCGAGAAACAGCGTTTATGGTACATTGATATATTTATGAATTTGTAAACAGAGTGTCCATTTAGGATTGTCTTTTACATAATCAATTATCAATGGTGTCATTTCAGCGCTACGGCTCCACTCAGGTTGCAGATATAATTTGCAATCGGGTTTTACGAGGGCGGCATATTTTTCAGCCCAGGCGAAATCGGATTTATTATATACAACCACTTTTAATTCGTTAGCAGCATCGCAGGCTTCCTGTAATGGTGCTTTGAATTTTTTGGGAGAGAGTGTAATCCAGTTCCAATGCCCGCTTAGGGGAGAAGAACCGGAGGTTTCGATATGCGTGCGCAAGCCGGCTTTTTGTAAAGCAGCCGTTAAACCATCCAGTTGGTGCATGAGTGGTTCACCACCTGTGATTACAGCAATACGACCAGGATAAGAGGATGCTGCATTTACAAGATCAGCAATTTCCACGACAGGATGTTTGTCGGCATCCCAGCTCTCTTTCACATCGCACCATACGCAGCCTACATCGCATCCGCCCAGCCTGATAAAATAGGCTGCATGGCCCTGATACAGACCTTCGCCCTGAATGGTATAGAATTGCTCCATAACAGGCAGCGCAGTAGTGTTACTATTTGTAAGAACAGCAGACATTTTCAAAATATTAATTCATGCTTCCTTTTAAACCAATCGCAGCATGATAGGTGTTTTTCAATAATGCTGCAATGGTCATAGGGCCAACGCCTCCTGGTACCGGAGTAATATAGCTAGCTTTAGGAGCAACTTCTTCGTAATTCACATCACCTTTCAGGCGGAAACCGCTTTTTTTGCTGGCATCTTCAACTCTGTTGATACCCACATCAATTATCACAGCTCCTTCTTTTACCATGTCGGCAGTTACGAAATCAGGTTTTCCGATTGCAGCGACGATGATATCGGCCTGGCGGCAAATTTCAGCTAAGTTCTGAGTCTGAGAATGGGTAAGTGTTACGGTACAGTTTCCCGGGTTAGTATTACGGCTAAGCAGGATACTGATTGGTGTACCTACAATATGGCTGCGGCCAATTACTACGGCATGTTTTCCTTTAGTTGGAATATTGTAATGCTCAAGCATCAGCATAATACCATAAGGAGTAGCAGGAATGAAAGCAGGTAAACCACTTACCATTTTACCAACGTTCATTGGATGGAAGCCATCAACATCCTTACTAGGATGAATGGTGTTAATCACTAATTCTTCGTTGATATGTTTTGGTAAAGGAAGTTGCACGAGAATACCATCTACCTCCGGATTTTCATTCAGCAGATTGATCTGGTCGAGCAGGTGCTTTTCAGAGATTTGTGCGTCAAATCTCAGCAAAGTGGAGTCGAAGCCGCAAGCTGCACATGATTTTACTTTGGAAGCAACGTAGGTTTCACTTGCAGGATTGTTACCTACCAGGATGGCTGCCAGATGAGGAGGTTTCTTCCCAGCGGCCTTTAATTCAGCCACCTGAGTGGCTAATTGGGCTTTAATAGCCTCAGAAACTAGTTTACCGTCTAAAATTTGCATGTGCAAAGGTAAGGAGTTTCACGCAAAGGCGCAAAGAAGCAAAGAGGCATAAGGAATTTAAGGATCGAAGCGAATTTTTAAGAACCGCTGTAAGAATCTCTGATTGATATCTATCTAATCTAGTAACTTAATAGCATTTCTTAATAATTTTCGTTTCGATCCTTAAATTCCTTATGCCTCTTTGCTTCTTTGCGCCTTTGCGTGAAAAATTTTCTCCGAAGTCCAGCAAAACAAGCTTCATTAATTGAAACTTGTTTTGCTCGAGCCTTGCGCCCGTCAGGAACTTGCGTATGAATCAGTGGAAATTATAAGGCAAAAGATAAATATATATCTTTTGTACGATACTTGAAAGTACCAGTTTTCAGCTATATCACCGGAGCGGCCGCCAGTATCTCTTTATCTGCGGCTTCCGAGTATTTTTCAAAGTTTGTAATGAATTTTTCTGCCAGCACACGTACTTTAACATCGTACGCCGCTTTATCGGCCCAGGTATTACGTGGGTTCAGGATTTCTGCCGGTACATCAGGGCAGCTGTCTGGCATAGCAAATCCGAATACTTCCTGAGTTTGATAAGTTACATTATCCAGTTGGCCATTTAATGCAGCTGTGATTAATGCACGGGTATATTTCAATTTAATGCGGTTACCGGTGCCGTAAGGACCACCTGTCCAGCCAGTGTTGATCAACCAGACATGAACATTATGTTCGCGCATTTTTTCACCGAGCATCTGAGCATACTGAGCAGGATGAAGCGGTAAGAACGGAGCTCCGAAGCAGGCACTGAATGTAGATGTTGGTTCAATTATTCCGGCTTCTGTTCCTGCAACTTTTGCAGTATACCCGGAAATAAACTGGTACATAGCCTGTCCTGGTGTTAATCTGGCAATAGGAGGCAATACCCCGGATGCATCACAGGTCAGAAAGAAGATGTTCTTTGGAACACTACCAACGGATGGAATTCTTGCATTACTTATAAATTCCAGAGGATATGACACGCGTGTATTTTCAGTGATGGATTTATCCGCGTAATTCACCTCGTCTGTTCCCGGGAAGAAAGTCACATTTTCCAAAAGAGATCCTTTCCTGATAGCACCAAAGATTTCAGGTTCTTTTTCAGCAGAGAGATCGATTACTTTAGCGTAGCAACCACCTTCAAAGTTGAAAATGCCCTGGGAAGTCCATCCATGCTCATCATCACCGATTAATTTTCTATCTGGATCGGCGCTCAGTGTAGTTTTACCGGTTCCGCTCAATCCAAAAAATACGGCACTGTCACCTTCGTCGCCCATATTGGCAGAACAGTGCATGCTGAGTACTTTTTTGTCGTGAGGCAGAATGTAATTCAACACAGTAAAAATTCCTTTTTTGATTTCACCTGTATAGGCGCTTCCTCCAATGATGATTACTTTTTTGGTGAAGCTTACAATTGAGAAGTTGTCCTGGCGGGTGCCGTCTGTTGCAGGATCAGCCAGACATTCAGGGGCCTGAATAACCACCCATTCAGTTTGTTGAGAAGCCAGTTCATCTTCTGTTGGCCTTAAAAACATATTGTAGGCAAACAGGTTAGACCATGGAAGAGCGGTGATAACTTTAATGTTTACGCGGTAATCCTGATCGGCACATGCGTAACAATCACGTACCCAGACTTCTTTTCCGGTAAAATACTTAGTAATTTTTTGGTACAGGCGATCAAAATGTTCTTCTGAAATTGGATTGTTGAAATCGTTCCAGTTTACTGTGTTCGTTGTGATGGCGTCTTTTACGATGAACTTGTCTTTTGGGCTACGTCCGGTATATTTACCGGTATTTACTGCTAAGGCGCCGGAATTGGCATATACTCCTTGCTTACGGGCAACCGTTTGCTCCGCCAGTTCTTCCGGAGATAACTGGTAGAAAACGCGGGATGCGTTCTCTATTCCCAGTGCTCTCAAGTCAGCAACAGGATTCCTTACGCTACTTATTTGCATAAAAGCAAGATTGTTTTGGTGTATTAGCAAAACTAGGGATTTTTTGATATTGTCAAATTTAAACCCCCATATCTCCTTAAAATTTAGAAATTGATAACTAAAATCCCTTTGTTTGTTGAGATATTTTCAATATGTTCCATTTTCATTGCAGGTTCGTATAGCGAGTTTTGCGGATTTTTTGATTTGTCTATTTACCACAAATTTGCATAGCATTTAAATTGTCCTAATCCTTATCACATATTGGCCTGTTCTTAGTAAATCCGAAAATTTGCATAGGTTTGGACCATCATTAGAAATAAAGAGATATGAAAAATCTGCCCTTAGATCCGCAGTTGTTCGTAAAGAACCGTGAACGTTTTGTGGCGAAAATGCAGCCACACTCAATCGCTATTATAAACTCCAACGACGAATTACCGACAAACGGTGACGCCCTTTATAAGTTTAAGCAAAATTCCGACCTGTATTGGTTAACCGGTATCGATCAGGAAGATACTATGGTAGTATTATTCCCTGATAATCCGGATCCTAAATACCGTGAAGTACTGGTATTGGTACGCCCTAACGAGTTAAAGGAAAAATGGGATGGCCACAGACTACGCAAGGATGAAGCCTTCGCTATCTCTGGCATGACCACCATAGTATGGCTCGATGCGTTGGATGGGTTGTTGCAGCAATGGGTTCATGATTCTACCAATATCTATCTGAATACCAACGAAAATAACCGTAAATCCAATTACGTACCTGTAAGGGATTACCGCTATGCACAGGAGATGAAACAACGTTATCCTTTGCATAATTATCTTCGCGCAGCTACTATCTTTAAAGAACTTCGTGCAGTAAAAACTCCTGAAGAAATTAAAGTAATCCAGGAAGCAATTGATATTACAGAAAAAGCTTTCCGCCGTATTCTGAAGTTCATTAAACCAGGTGTATGGGAACATGAAATTCATGCCGAAATATTGCATGAATTCCTTCGCAATCGCTCTGCCGGAGAAGCTTACGGCTCTATTATCGCATCTGGCGATCGCGCACGTACACTACACTATGTTTCCAATAACCAGGAATGTAAAGCAGGTGAACTTATATTAATGGATTTTGGTGCTGAATATGGTGGTTATAATGCCGATCTTACCCGTACGGTACCGGTTAGCGGTAAATTTACCCCGCGCCAGAAAGAAGTATACAACTCCTGCCTGCATCTTCATATGTATGCAAAAAGTATCCTGAAACCAGGATTAACCATTGCAAAATATCATGAAATGATGGGAGAGGAAGCTACCAGAGAATTCATCAAACTGGGGCTCCTTACGGAAGAAGAAGTGAAAAACCAGGACCCTGAAGTTCCTGCTTATCGCAAATACCTGTATCATGGAATTTCTCACCATTTGGGAGTAGATGTTCATGATCTGGGACCGTCTTTCAATCAGCCAATTCCTGAAGGTGCTGTACTCACAGTAGAACCAGGCATCTATATAGAACAGGAACAAATGGGAATTCGTATAGAAAATAACATCTGGGTGAAATCATCCGGCAATGTGGATTTGATGAAGAATATTCCTATTACGGCAGATGAGATCGAAGCACTCATGAATGCCTGATTTTAAAAAATTTATGGATAACGGATGCAGGAGTTTGGGATTAAGTATATCTTGATACCAAATTCGGGCATCCGTTTATTTAAAAATCTATAAATGAAACAACTACCCAATATTCTTACCCTATCGAACCTTTTTTGCGGTGCACTGGCGATTATTTGCATTCTCCATGCACCTGAATACAGAGCAGAAATTAACGGAACCGACTATACGGTAATTACTCCGGAACCAATTTATTGGGCATCTGTTCTAGTAGTTTTAGCCGGGGTATTTGATTTCTTTGATGGCATGGTTGCCCGCTTATTAGGTGTTTCGGGACCAATGGGCAAGGAACTCGACTCATTAGCGGATGTAGTTACTTTTGGAGTAGTACCGGGAATGATGTTATACAGGTTATTAAAAAGCGCCTATTATCAATCGCCCGATGTTTTTGAAGTATCTATTATCAACCTGGCTCCGGCCTTATTGGTTCCCTGCTTTGCGGCTTACCGCCTTGCAAAGTTCAATATAGATACCCGTCAGTCCGAAAGTTTTATTGGAGTAC
The DNA here is from genome assembly GCF_003419895.1 of Chitinophaga silvatica. GTDB lineage: Bacteria > Bacteroidota > Bacteroidia > Chitinophagales > Chitinophagaceae > Chitinophaga > Chitinophaga silvatica. The sequence goes on from NZ_QPMM01000002.1 coordinate 196,396, forward strand.
CAACACCGGCTGTTGCCCTTTTGGTGGCTTCTTTCCCGCTGATAGTACTATTTAATCCTTTTAATCTGGCGCACTGGCTTCAGAATATCTGGGTATTATATATCATCATTGCAGCTTTATGTTACCTGATGATAGCAGAAATACCAATGATAAGCCTGAAATTCAAAAATAAAAGCCTGGCCGACAACTGGCCTCGCTTCCTGCTCATCGCACTTACATTACTAAGTATTCCAGTTCTGAAATTTGCTGCTGTTCCGTTTATTTTCGTCGTTTATGTGCTGCTATCCATCATTGTACCGCCTAAAGTGACGCCAAAATCATGAACAACACGCTAAAAATCCAAGAATTACAAAATTTTTGATGTAGGTTTGCGGCAAAATTTCTAATACAATGACATTTACTGCACTTATCAATGTGATGCCACTGAAAGAATTATTGGACCCTCAAGGTAAAGCTGTACTGGGTGGGCTCAAGAATCTCGGAATGGGCCAGGTGCAAGATGTGCGGATTGGTAAGCACATTACGCTTCAAATTGAAGCCGCCAGCCAGGAAGAAGCTAGACAGATCGCTGAAAATGCCTGCCAAAAATTGCTGGCTAATCAGGTTATGGAATCTTTCGAAGTAGTAATACAATAATTGCCGAAAGCAATTTATTTTCTTAAGAGCGCAAAGGAATGATAGCTACTATCTTAATTCCTCTGCGCTCTTAATTATCTTCCCTCTTCCCTGGTTGAAATTTGCTGATCATGAAATTATACATCGTTCCATCGCCCATTGGTAATCTGGCTGATATCACTTACAGAGCTGTTAAAATTCTGGAAGAAGCTGACCTGGTGCTGGCTGAAGATACCCGTACCTCCAGCGTTTTACTGAAACACTATCAGATCAATAAGCCTATCACTCCTTACCACCAGCATAACGAACATAAAATCACTCAGCATCTCGTACAACAATTACTTGATGGCAAAACAATGGCATTATTAACCGATGCCGGTACTCCAGGCGTTTCTGACCCAGGTTTCCTCCTGGTAAGAGAATGTACCAGAGCCGGTATAGCTGTTGAATGCCTGCCTGGTGCTACCGCTTTTGTTCCTGCCCTCGTAGATAGCGGAATTCCTATGAACAGGTTTGCATTCGAAGGGTTCTTACCTCTGAAGAAAGGCCGGCATACCCTGCTCACGCAATTAGCTACCGAAGAACGCACTATAGTTTTTTATGAATCTCCAATGCGTTTGGTAAAAACATTGGCCGATTTCATCCAGTACTTTGGGCCAGAACGCCCTTGCAGCGTTAGCAGAGAGCTTACCAAAATGTTTGAAGAAACTAAACGCGGCACATTACAGGAAGTACATGATTATTTTTCCCAGAAAGGTGTTAAAGGTGAAATTGTTGTAGTAGTGCAAGGATTGGCGTAATTTATACGGCAAATAACTTTCATGAAACCCGAAGAATTTTTAGCATACCGACTGGCCAATCACCAACTTCTTTCCACCTCTTTATCTACCCCTCTCGATATCGTTAGCCATATGGGGCCCATTCAGGCCCAGGAATATGGTAGCAGCCATTGGGCTATAGGCGCCCGACTTCCCAATTGTACTATTGAGGATGTGCAACAAGCTTTCACTAATAAGGAAATTGTTAGAATAACCTGCCTGAGAGGTACTCTTCATGTTGTTGCAGCAACAGAGGTACGTGCAATATTGCAGGTAATTGCGCCTGCGGTAAGAATCAAGCTAAAAAGCATGCAAAAGAAACTGGAGATGGATGAAAAGGTGCTGGCAAAAACGAACTCCTTAATTGTAAAGGCACTAAAAAAGAAACAACTAAGCAGGGAAGAACTCTCATATTATCTCCACCAACATGGTGTAAATATTGAAGATAACAGGATGAACCATATTTTGTACGAAGCCGCCATATCCGGTTTAATATGTAATTCACCTGACAAAGGAATATATGTACTACAGGAAGATTGGCTACCTCCTGCTACAAATATTACCGGAGCAATGGCGTCCGGAATACTTGCCAAACAGTATTTTTCGAGCCATGGCCCCGCTTCCCTGGCCGATTTCGCTTTCTGGTCGGGGCTTTCTGTTACTGAAGCTAAGTTGGCATTGCAGGGTATCAAAGATCAGTTATCAGCATATTCAATCAATAATACAGAAATATATACGGTTGTACATAAAAAACAATCAACTATATCATCGGCCTTCCTTCTACCGGCTTTCGATGAATATTTTCTGGGATATAAAGACAGAAGCCAGCTGATCGATCAGGAATTCATTTCAAGAATTATGACTAAGAACGGGATTTTTAACCCTATAATGGTTTTGAATGGTAGAATAGCCGGATTATGGAGAAGAACCATTAAATCGGGCATAGAAATGAATTTACAACCATTTAAAGCACTTGCTAAGAAAGAAATGAGGATGTTTGAAGAAAAAGCTGAGGAATTTGCCCATTTTATGAAACTCCCATTGAAGCGGCTGGAGATCAGCTGACCTCGCCGATTATCAATTTTGTAAATTACTCAAGTGGTAAATTGATTATTTTAGCCCTTCAATCAAAAAGAGAAGGAATGAATTTTCGGGTTACAACAGGATGCCTGGTGGCATTTAGCATGTTAGCCGGAGCCTGGTCTCAGGTTCATGCACAGTCGGACCGTTGGCAGCAACGCGTAAAATACACAATGGATGTTAAGGTAGATGCACCTGCTAATCAGTTTAAAGGGCAACAGCATCTCGAGTATTTCAACAACTCTCCGGACACTCTTAAGAGGGTATTCTATCATCTGTATTGGAATGCGTTTCAGCCCAATAGTATGATGGATGTGCGCAGCAGAGAATTAGGGAAAATTTTATTAGGTAAAGATAAAAAGGGAAACGACAGGTATGACTGGGATGCACGCGTACGCGATCGCATCTCCAAACTTACTCCCGATGAAATAGGTTATCAGAAAATTATTTCATTAAAGAAAGATGGTAAGCCTCAATCCTATAAAGTAGTTGAAACTATACTGGTAGTAGAATTGGACAAACCTATTATGCCTCATTCGAAAGTAGTTTTTGATATGGAATTTGAATCGCAGGTTCCTGTTCAGATTCGTAGAAGTGGCCGCACCAACTCGGAAGGTGTCGATTTCTCAATGGCACAATGGTATCCTAAAATGTGTGAGTACGATTATGAGGGATGGCATCCAACTCCCTATATCGCTCGTGAGTTTTACGGTGTATGGGGCGACTATGATGTGAAAATTACCATGGACAAAAAGTATGTGATTGCAGGTACTGGTTATCTTCAGAATCCAAACGAAATTGGCTATGGTTACGAGGCGCCTGGTACTAAAGTAAATCGCCCGGCTGGTGATAAAATGACCTGGCATTTTGTTGCGCCTAATGTTCATGATTTCGTATGGGCAGCAGATCCGGACTACAAGCACATCACACAAAAAGTAGATGGCTTCACTGCACATTTCTTCTATATAGAAAATGATAAAACCCGTGAGACATGGCCACAACTGGCAAAGATGATCCCGGCAGCCTACGATTATATTAAAGTTCACTACGGCCCTTATCCTTACAAACAATACTCCTTTATTCAGGGTGGAGATGGCGGTATGGAATATCCGATGGCCACTCTTATTATGGGTAATGGAACTATGTCGGGTCTTTATGGTGTAGCTATGCACGAATGGATGCACAGTTGGTACCAGGGAATGCTGGCTACTAATGAAAGCCTGTATCCATGGATGGACGAGGGTTTCACCACATTCGCAGAAAATAATGTGATCTATAATACAATAGATTCCCTGAAAGGTCGCAATCCGCAAGCGGGCGAGTATGATGGCTATTTTGCGTTGGCAAACAGCAAATATGAAGAACCTGCATCTACACATGCAGATCATTATAATACCAATTACGGGTATAGTCTGACTGCTTACTCCAAAGGAGCTGTATTCCTTGAGCAATTAGGTTATGTAATCGGTGCAAAAAACAGAGATAACGGTCTGCTTCGTTATTACAACGAATGGCGTTTCAAACATCCGAATGCAAACGACTTTATTCGTGTAATGGAGAAGGAAAGTGGTATTATGCTCGATTGGTATAAACAATACTTTATTAATTCTACCAAGCATATCGATTATGGAATTGATAGTGTATATGCCAATGGAAATAAAACGATTGTAAGGTTACGTAAAATAGGCCTGATGCCAATGCCAATAGACCTGATGGTTACAAGTAAGCAAAACAACAAATTGCTGCATTATATACCGCTGTCTATTATGTTTGGAGAGAAGCCAAATGAAAATCCATCTATCAGGCGTGTAGTCGATAACGTTTGGTATTGGACCAATCCTACTTATGAAGTAGAAATTAATATGCCATTAACTGAGATCAAGAAACTGGAAATTGATCCTAGTGAAAGGATGGCAGACATGGATAGAAGTAATAATACAGTTGTATTCTAAAATAAATAGGTTAGGGGATAGTAAAACTATTCCCTAACCTAATATCTTTTGAGCGATTTGTTGCCCATACTCCAACATTTCCTTCATGACAGGAGGAGAAAATTCCAATCCACCCAACGCCGCTGCCAATGCCTTTTCCGGTCTGATAATTTGCAGATCTACCGGGAGTTTTTCTTCAAAAGGATTTTCAGGAATCTCAAAATACTTATTAACATCGGAGGCAGATATACCATTGTTTTCCAGGTTGGCTTTAACGGCTGAAATGTATTTCAGTGCTTTATTTTGCAGTTGTAATGTTGAAATATCTGCTTCGTTGATGGAAACTGTATTCAGGTCTATTTGCCGTTCGAGAATGTCGATGAGGTCCTGAAAGAATACTTGTTTATTTGAAGAGGTAACAGGGGTAAGCTGAATCAGATAGATGGAGGTAGCGCCTCTTTCAATAGCCATTTCTATTGGTTTGTATAATTGCCCTCCACCGGTGAAATACTGTTGGGAATTGATTTCAACGGGGGGCATAAATACGGGGGCACTGCAAGCAGCCAGTACTGCTTGTCGGAATGCGGTGATCTGGCGGGTTTGATGAATGTTTTGTCCTTTTTTTACGGGGATTTCATTGGGCGTGAAATAGGTAATCTGATTTGTTTGCAGGCCCATTGTTGCAATAAGGACTTCTTTTTCAGACTCTTTTAATGCGTTGAATCTGGCATCAGTAAAGATGTTACTGATTTTCTGAATGAAAGCCGTGGTATTATAGAGGGAATTGCTGTTAGGGAATCGTTGTAACAATGTGCTGGTATTAAGCAGATCAGCGGTGCTGTTGCTGGTAAAGAGCTTTTCCAGTAAATTGATTTCTCCTAATGCAGCCAGGGAAGCTATAATAGCACTGGTGCCGGTACCGCAAAAAATGTCGAATTGAATTGGGGAACGTTGCGAATGTATGTATTTCAGTGCACCTACTGCAAACGCAGCTCTGGAACCACCACCGCAAAGGACTAACGCAGTTTTAGCCATGACGATTTTTTAGGTTGCTGGCACCAATTTACTTAAAAAATCAGTTGTTGCAGCTGATTTTCCCAAGACTGTCCGACCGGCTCCTGGTCCTGCATTTTTCCCAAATGGTGTTGTGTATGATAAATGATGGAATAAAGCGTTTCCCGGATTGTCAGTTTCCCCATCAAAGGGTGAGGTAAGCGATACTTGTCGAGATCCGATTCTGTCCATCGTTTTAATCTGTCCAGTAATTTTATACGTAGAGAAAGTAGTGCACTTAATAATACTACTCTTTGCCCCGGATAAGTTATGCCTGGTTTCCAGATTTTGATGCTTTTACAGCCGTTGCCCAATAGAGCCCGGTAGTTGGTGCTCAGTTCATCATAAGATCGGGAAGGCAATGGGCTTGTTCCAAAATAAAGCAGGGTAAGTTTAGGATAGGCCATTACGTTACATATTGGCCTGATGGATTTTACGAGGTGCTCGAGCTGCTGGCCGGCCGACCACTGGCCATTTAGAGCCGCTGTAAAACGTATATCCGGAAGCGTGTTGATGTAATCGACGAAATCATCGAAACCTTTATCGAGGAGCCCACGAATTTCTAATTGGTTCAGGTACATAGGAAGAACATTTAAGGGTTCAAAACACATTTTCGAGGCACTATATTCAATATACCCGCGCCCTTTACAATCTACCTGAAGATACGCCAGTTTTGCGTATCAGCCAATTCTGTTAGGATATATTAATTTGTATTATGTGTGTATTTTGATGGGAGTTCTGTGATAAATCAATCAAAAATCAAAATAAAATCACATCAATCTAAAATATCACATATAAACCCCTGCTTCCTAACAAAAGCAATTATTACTTGCTCTTCTACACCGAGATCTGCTATTCTTAATACCTTATCGCAGTCTTCCAGGTCTACGTTACAATTTCCTACCGGAAAACTTGTTGAAATCGCCTGAATCAAAGCTCTGCTGGCTTCAGAGGTTGCTACATTGGTCTTAAATATCCCGATCATGTTGGTTAAAATTAAAGAGTAGGTTGATCTTTACTGGTATCCGCTGGTTTATTCGGTTCATCTTTTTTACAAAACTCTTCAGCAAAAGCATTGAATCCGCTTTTGCAGCGATTCTTAAATGCTTCTTTCATTCTCTCTCTTTCTTCTTCAGACATATTTTCCATTCTGTCGCGGAATTTATTTTTCCACGCTCTTCCTTTAGGGCCGCCTGGGCCACCATGCCAGCCAAATAGTAGTTTACCTAACAATAATAATCCCAATGCCTGCCAGAAACTTATTACAGGGCCATGAAATAATTCAGGGATGAGACAATTCCACAGGCTCATTGTCACCAAACCAACAACGGTGATGAATACTAAACCTAAAACTATAAATTTGGCTATATGTGCTGCTTTTCTTCCCGGATTTCTACGGTACATAACTTTAAGAATTTAATCGTCTAATAATTCGTTGTACAAATCTGCCAGCTTTTCGCGCAGAAGTAGTACTGCATAACGTTTACGCGATAGCAGGGTATTTACACCAATACCTGTTTCGGCACTGATCTCCTTAAAGGATTTACCCTCTATTTCATGCGCGATAAATACCTCGCTTTGCTCAGGTGGTAATGCTGCAATTGCTTCCATAATCGATTCATACATTACTTTCCTGAAGAATGGAGTATCTGATTCCTGCCCTCTGCTAGCCAAGAGCTCTGGTAATAATAAAACTTCTTCTCCTTCAATTTCTCTGGTATGGTCTGAAAACGGTGATTCTCTCTTTTTCCTGAAAAAATCAGTAATCCTGTTACGGGTAACGGCAAACAGCCAACCTGTAATGGAATCGATCTGACTACCTAACCTTAAATACTCAGTGAATTGATAGAAAACATCTTGCAAAATATCCTCCGCATCCGACGCATTATTTACCCGCTGCCGGATAAAATGCAGTAATCGTTTGCGCTCCTGTTTTACAGTAGCCTGTATACGTTCGTTCTGTTCCAGGGCCATAATATTTCTTGAAAGGACAAGCTGTTTCATCTTAATAAGGATGACGAAGCAGCAAATAGGATATTTTATTTTTTAGAAAAAAAATTGAGATACGATAAAAGTACAATAGAATGGAGCAAAAAAAAGGCCGGTAGTTTTACCGGCCTTCTATCTAACTTTTTACTAATACTACAAATTTCTCTTTAAAACTCTCTTCCTGGAAGATATCATAGACCTTTACCATTTGAGGCTTTAGTCCGCTTTCTGAGATCTCCTGTGCCAGATCTCCACCTTTCAGACAGATCAGCCCTTTATCGAACTGTTTGCCTTGTACTCCGGATTTTTTCAGCAATGGTTTGCTCCAGCGCCATAAGTCACCCAGCGGAGCCACTGCCCTGGAAACTACGATGTCAAATTTCCGGTTCTTTATATCTTCTACCCGGCTATGTGCGGTGGTTACATTTTTTAATTGCAGGGCTTCTGCCACTCCTTCCACTACTTTTATCTTTTTACCGATAGAGTCTACCAGGTGAAACTGTACTTCAGGAAAGAAAATGGCCAGTGGAATACCAGGAAATCCACCTCCGGTACCTAAATCCAATATTTGGGTGCCGGGCTGGAAATCTGCCAATGCGGCTATACTAAGAGAATGCAATACATGCCTCTCATATAATGAATCGATGTCTTTACGGGATATTACATTGATCTTCTCGTTCCATTCCTGATACAATCCTTGTAATGCTCCAAATTGCGACGATTGCTCCGGCGTAAAGTCGCTGAAATATTTCAGAATAATTTCCATTTGGCAAAAGTAACCAGTATTCCAGTGATTACCACCTGTTTTTAGATTTAAACAGCAGGGCAGGGGTAAAAATAATGTAATAGAATACCATGAAAATATCCATCAGCCAGCTGAATTTAAATAAGTCAACCTCATCGAGTTTCCTCATTGCAGCATAGGTAATAACTGATTGGATCAATACTTTAGCTCCGAAAATACCCAGAACATACCAAAGAATTGGAGGGGTAAAGAATAATCCGAAGATAAATGCCGGATAGAATAAGAAATGGGTAAGTGAAAATAGTCCTAACACCAGCTTGTGCCAGAAGCGGTAATGCTTACCGGTAGACATATGCCTGGTTTTTTGTAAGAACCAGCCTTTCCAGCTTTGTTTAGGTTCTGAATAGGTAAAGGCTTGTTTGTTGATCACTACTCCCACATTTTTTCTGGTGGCAGCAGCGTTTACAAACAAATCATCATCGCCGCTGGCGATGTGTTGGTGGCCGGTAAACCCTTTATGCTTGAAAAATAATTCTCTCTTATAAGCCAGGTTGCGGCCTACACCCATATAAGCCATACCACTCATGGCAAAAGATAAATGTTGTAATGCGCTGAAAAAGGTTTCATAGCGGATTACCTTATTTAAGAAACCAGGTTTTTTGTGGTAGGCACCATAACCCAGTACAATTTCCTTGTCATTTCTGAAGCCCTGGCTCATCAACGACAACCAATGTGTACTACCGGGTTTACAATCGGCATCGGTTAACAATACGGTTTCATATTGTGCGCCCTTTAAACCGATTGATAATGGATATTTCTTACCAGGAATAAATTTGGCAGCCTGTTTAATCTCAATATGTCTGTAATGTGGATAACCTGGCTCGATGGAGCGCAGATAGTACTTGGTGTCATCTTCTGAGTTGTCGTTCACCACAATCACCTCGTATTCGGGTTTCATATGTTGGTGATAGCGCTGTTGCAGAACGCCCGGCAGGTTTTTTTGCAGGTTCAATTCCTCATCCTTGGCACAGATGATAACAGAGAATGGCCCGTCCGGTATTTGGTCCAGGTCAAATTTACGTCTATAAAACGCTACCCGGGAAAAGATAAATAGATAGTATATAATCTGAATCCCTGCTACGGTAGCAAAAAAGTATAAGGCAATTTCACCTAGATGGTCAAGCATAATGCTGGCAAAAATATAAAATTTTTGTTATCTGTAAAAAGAATTAAATCATTTTTCCTTAGTCTTAAAACCCCGTTAAAAAGAACGGAATATCTGTACCTTACTGCTAAAATAACCTGAATCCCCGAATCAATTCAATATCTTTGCGGCCTGAAAACTTGAAGTGTGAACTTTGAACTGACAACAATCGACACAAATAGTAAAGCCAGGGCCGGAAAAATTACAACCGATCATGGCGAAATTCTTACGCCTATTTTTATGCCTGTGGGCACAGTAGGAAGCGTAAAAGCAGTAACACAGGAACAATTAAAGGATGCGGTAAAAGCTCAGATTATCCTGGGTAATACCTATCATCTTTATCTGCGTCCGGGCCTGGAAGTTTTATCTGCCGCCGGGGGGCTACATAAATTTAATGGTTGGAACCGTCCTATTCTTACTGATAGTGGTGGTTATCAGGTCTTTTCATTGGCTGCCAACAGGAAAATTAAAGAAGAAGGGGTTGTTTTTCAATCACATATCGATGGAAGCCGACACCTTTTCACACCTGAAAATGTGATGGATATTCAGCGTACCATTGGTGCCGATATTATTATGGCATTCGATGAATGCCCTCCTTATCCTTCCGAATATCGTTATGCCCGTAAATCTATGGATCTGACTCACAGGTGGTTGGATCGTTGTATTCACCGGTTAAAGGATACTATGCCGGCCTACGGTCATGAACAAACGTTGTTCCCGATCGTACAAGGTAGTACATATAAGGATCTGCGCAAGGCTTCTGCAGAATATATTGCCAGCAGAGACTGTGCAGGTAATGCCATCGGGGGATTAAGCGTGGGAGAACCTGAGCAGGAAATGTATGAGATGTGTGGACTGGTTTGTGAAATACTGCCGGAAAATAAGCCCCGTTACCTGATGGGAGTGGGAACCCCCTGGAATATCCTGGAGAATATTGCTTTGGGAGTAGATATGTTCGACTGTGTGATGCCTACCAGAAATGGACGTAACGGTATGCTTTTTACCTGGAATGGGGTTATCAATATAAAAAATAAAAAATGGGCTACTGATTTCACGCCAATAGATGAAAATAGCGAATGTTTTGCAACCCGTGATTATACAAAAGCATATATTCGTCACCTGTTTGTGGCTGGTGAAATATTGGGCATGACTTTAGCGAGTATCCATAACCTTGCATTTTATCTTGAATTGGTTACAGAAGCGAGAAAACAGATCCTTGCAGGTACATTTGCTGCCTGGAAGAACAGCATGGTTAACCAGTTAAGAACGCGCCTCTAACTATAAAATAATCTAATATCTTTGGGGTCATATGATCACTAAAATAGATTGGTACATTTTACGAAAGCTGATAGGTACATTCATTTATTCCCTAATGATATTCCTATTGATTTCTGTTGTGATAGATGTTACGGAGAAGGTCGACGACTTTATGAAGAACCATCTGTCTTTAAAAGAAATCGTTGTAGATTATTATTTTGGATTTATTCCGCATATCCTGGCGCTATTATTTCCTCTCTTTATATTCTTATCGGTAATATTCTTTACCTCCAAAATGGCTTATCGTTCAGAGATCATTGCCATTCTGAGTTCAGGTGTCAGCTTTTCCCGATTTTTAAGAGCATATTGGATTGGAGCATTTCTGTTTGGCGGAATCCTGTGGCTGGCCAACTTCTGGGTAGTACCAAATGCCAACAGGGTGCGTACCACCTTCGAAAACAAATATCTTCATAATCATGAAGATCAGCGGTCGCAATACAATAAGATTGTACGTATCGATAGCTTCGCATATGTAATGTTCGGTACTTACGATCCTAACTATAAAACTGGTAGCAGCTTCGAGCTGTTTACAGTTGATAAGCAGGAAATGGTTTCCAAACTGAAAGCAGACAGAATTTCCTGGGATACAGCCACTAAAAAATGGAAGCTCGATTTTGTGTCGATGCGCACGATGGACGGATTGCATGAACATTGGTATTCAAAACAGGATAGTTTGCTTAAAATACCACTGGTACCTAAAGACCTGGTAGAAGAGAAGAATCTGCAGGAAGCAATGACAACGCCTGAGTTGAGGAAATATATTAAGCGGGAAGCCATCCGGGGCTCTGAAGGGTTAAATACCTATAGAGTAGAATACTACAGGAGAACCGCTTCAGCTTTTGCCGTAGTGATTCTTACGCTGATTGGTGGTATTATTGCTGCCAAGAAAGTGAGAGGAGGAAGTGGATTGCACCTGGCATTAGGAATTGTAATCAGTGCGAGTTATATAATATTCCTTCAATTTGCCACCGTATTTTCGGTGAAGGCCGATTTAAGCCCGTTGCTGGCGGTGTGGATACCCAATTTTATTTTCGGTGGATTAGCATTCTATCTGTATAAGAAAGCACCGAAATAGCTCGCTGGCTCGCTGTTTCTCGCGAAGGCACAAAGATTAATATTAAGAAATATAAAGATCGAAGCGGATGTTTTAAGGACTACCGATTGGTTTCAACAATATTAGAAATCATCAGTAACTCTTAAAATATCCGCTTCGCTGCTTAATAATATTATCTTCTATCCTTAAAATCTTAAAAAAATCCTTTGCCCCTTCATATTAATCTTTGCGCCTTTGCGAGAAATAGTATATCTGCGAGTTCTGTAAATTTTTCTTTCAAAATTTTCAATTCATTCTGAAAAATTTACATTTCTTTAACGTCCATTTAAATTATTTTTATTTTTTATTTGTATGTTGATGATTAACATATGTTGAATGCCGTTTAGTTTAAAAACTTCGATTACCTGACACGGCTCTTTTTTCTTGTTAATTTGCCATTAAATACTGTTTAAGGGTGGTAACTTCGTTAACAAATCGTTACTTTTGACTATTGATCGTTTTTGTTTTCATTCATAACAATAGCTGTAAAAATGGGGTATATAAAAGAGAAGTTCAAGAGTAAAGCAGATGAACTTAACGTTGAAGTAAAAGACCTGATCAAGAATCATGGTACCAGGAAAATAGAAGATGTGACGATAGCACAGGTGTATCAGGGTATGCGCGGAATTACAGGTCTGGTAACAGAAACTTCCCTTCTGGATGCTAACGAGGGTATTCGTTTTCGTGGATATTCTATTCCGGAATTAAGGGATCATTTGCCGAAAGTTGCTGGTGGTGCTGAACCCTTACCGGAAGGTCTTTTTCATTTGATGTTGATTGGTGAATTACCAAACGAAGCAGATGTACAATACCTTTCAAGTATGTGGGGCCGCCGTTCTCATGTGCCTAACCATGTTTTTGATGCTATTGATGCCTTGCCTATCACTACTCACCCGATGACTATGTTCACAGTGGGTATTATGGCATTACAAACCGAATCTTCCTTTGCAAAAGCATATGCAGAAGGAATCAATAAAAAAGACTACTGGAGCTACACCTATGAAGATACAATGAATCTCATAGCGCGTTTGCCTCGTATTGCTGCTTATATCTACCGTCGTAAATATAAAGGCGGCCAACATATTCAACCCAACGGAATGCTCGACTGGGCAGGTAACTTTGCTCACATGCTGGGTTACTCCGATCCCGGATTTGCCGAATTAATGCGCCTTTACATGACAATTCATGCCGATCATGAAGGTGGAAACGTAAGTGCTCATACTACTCATCTGGTAGGTTCTGCTCTAAGTGATGCCTATCTTTCCTTTGCCGCCGGAATGAATGGCCTGGCTGGTCCGTTACACGGATTGGCAAATCAGGAAGTGATTAAATGGATTCTTCAGATGCGCGAAGAATTAGGTGGCGGCGCTCCTACTAAAGAACAAATCGAAGCTTATGTTCGCAAAACATTAGCTGATGGTAAAGTAGTTCCAGGCTACGGTCATGCCGTTTTGCGCAAAACCGATCCTCGCTTTACCGCGCAAATGGAATTCGCGAAAAAACATTTACCTAACGACGAATTAGTAAAAATTGTATGGACCGTTTATGAAACAGTGCCTCCAATTCTGCAGGAATTAGGTAAAGTAAAAAACCCTTGGCCAAACGTAGATGCTCACTCAGGTGCATTACTCGTTCATTACGGAATGGTAGAATATGAATTCTATACCGTATTGTTCGGTGTTAGCCGTGCTTTGGGCGTACTGGCTTCCCTCTGCTGGGATAGAGCTTTAGGACTTTCTTTAGAACGTCCTAAATCCGTTACTACTGAGTGGATGAAACAGTTTGTTGAAGGAAAAGTAGACGCAATAGCCGAATAGTTATAATTGTTTTTTACAAAAAAGGGCAAGTGGTAGATTTTTACCATTTGCCTTTTTTTTACTTTTGCTATTTACCAAACGAGAAATATTATTTCAACTTTTACCGCCATATTATCCAATCCCATCGAATACCTGAAAGGTGTTGGGCCACAAAAAGGAGAACTGCTGCGAAAAGAGATCCAGATTTATACCTTCGGAGATCTCCTGCAATACTTCCCCTTCAGATATGTAGATCGTACCCGTATCGATAAGATCGCTGATCTTAATGGATATGAAGATTTTGTGCAGATACGTGGTCGAATTATCAATATGGTAGTGATGGGCGAAAACAGATCCAAACGCCTTGTTGCTACTTTTAAAGATGAATCCGGAACCATAGACCTGGTTTGGTTTCAGGGCTGGCAGTGGATGCAAAAATCCCTGCGCGAAAATGTAGCCTACCTCGTATTCGGCAGAATATCCGTTTTCAATGGGGTAACTCAACTTGCCCATCCCGAAATGGATTTACTCACCGAAGAAATAGCCAGCGGTAAGCAGTTTTTAGAACCGGTTTATTATACAACCGAAAAATTAAAAGCAAGAGGTCTAACGGCTAAGGCTATAGGAAAATTAACCCGCAATCTTTTAGAACAATTATCACCCCTGGAAATCAGAGAAAATATCCCGCTGGAAGTTCTTCAGCAATATCGACTGATGCCCAGAGCTATGGCATATTTCAAAATACATTTGCCAACCGGAGAAGAAGATTCAAGGCAGGCCCAACGCCGGCTTAAATTTGAAGAACTTTTTATTGCCCAAATACGCATATGCCGACTCAAACTGAAAAGGCAACAACAATCGCATGGCTTTGTATTTTCCACAGTAGGAAATACTTTCAACGATTTTTACAATAACCATCTTCCCTTTTCCTTAACCGGAGCACAAAAAAGAGTGCTAAAAGAAATCAGAACCGATACCGTACATGGGCGCCAAATGAATCGCCTCGTACAGGGTGATGTAGGAAGTGGAAAAACAATGGTGGCCTTACTGGCTATGCTACTGGCAAAAGATAATGGCTTTCAGGCCTGTCTGATGGCCCCAACAGAAATTCTTTCCCAGCAACACTATAAAAGTATTGCCGAATTACTTGAGCCTACAGACGTAAAAGTTGCCCTGCTCACCGGCAGTATTAAAGGAAAAGCAAGAAAAAAGATACTGGAAGGAGTAATTAACGGGGAGATTGACATCCTGGTGGGTACACATGCCCTGCTGGAGAATGAAGTGGCATTCAAAAATCTCGGATTGGCCATTGTAGATGAACAACATCGCTTCGGAGTGGCCCAACGTGCCCGTCTATGGGAAAAGAATACCATACCACCTCATATCCTGGTTATGACTGCCACGCCAATTCCAAGAACCCTGGCCATGACTATTTACGGTGACCTCGATGTTTCCGTGATCGATGAAATGCCTCCGGGCCGTAAACCCATTACCACCGTTCATCGAACAGAGTGGCAACGCCCACAGGTGATGAACTTCATCAAAGATGAAGTGGCAAAAGGAAGGCAGGCCTATATCGTATACCCGTTGATTGAAGATTCCGAAAAGCTGGATTATGAAAACCTTATGAAAGGGTATGAAGAAGTTAAAGCCTTTTTTCCTGAACCCAAGTTCTATATAAGTATGGTTCATGGCCGCCAGCCAGCCGACCAACGCCAGACCAATATGCAGCGCTTTGTAACCGGAGATACACATATTATGGTGGCTACTACGGTAATTGAAGTAGGCGTTAACGTTCCTAACGCCTCCGTAATGGTCATCGAAAGTACCGAACGCTTCGGCTTGTCACAGCTTCACCAGTTAAGAGGCCGGGTGGGTAGAGGTGCCGAACAATCTTTTTGTGTCTTAATGACCGGAAATAAAGTAAGCAAAGATTCTAAGGAACGCATAAACGTTATGGTTCAGACAAATGATGGTTTCATTATTTCTGAAAAAGATATGGAACTTAGAGGGCCGGGAGATATTGAAGGTACCCGTCAAAGCGGAATACTCGATTTTAAACTGGCTGATATTGTTGCAGACAGGCCAATTTTAGATGCTGCCAGGACTAGCGCCGAAAAGATTCTTGAAAATGATCCCGACCTGTTACTGCCTGAGAATCAGGGCTTAAAGGATTTTCTGGCATCTCAGCGTAGTAAATCTTTATGGAGTAAAATTTCCTGATGATTTTAACGTTTATTAATTAAAGTGAGTGAGAAATAGCTATAGGCTAGTTTTTCGTTTATGCGGAAAAGTCGCATTGTGATTTAGTTTATCAGCCTTTGAGGCGTAACAATTTATATGGTTGCTGCGTTTATAAGTGGTATATTGTTTTTTAAGTTTAAAATTAAATCTGATACCGTTGAAATTTACTCTCCCGACAGGCCTTATTGGAATGATGATTTGCTTTTTGTTGCCCGTATTAACCATTCAGGCGCAAAAGCAATATGTGAACTACAATCCTTTGAACTTTATTGAAAACAAAGGACAGTGGGAGAAAGAAGTAATTTACAAATCAGAATTGGACGGTGCTTCAGTTTTTCTCGAGAAAAATGCATTTACCTTTCTGCTCCTGAACAGAGATGATCTATACCAGTTAAACGAATTTGTTCATGGCCATTCACATCGGGGTGATACCATTTTCATTCCCCGCGGTGGAAGCGCTCCTGCGAATACCCCGATTCCTCCACGCCCAACTTCTTTCCCGGATGTAAGAGGGCATGCCTATAAAGTTAGATTTCTGAATGCCAATCCAAATGTTGCTGTATCTCCGGATAAGCAACAGGAAAATCTTAGTAACTACTTTATTGGCAATGATCCATCTAAATGGGCTACAGATGTAAAATCTTTTCAAAACATCAATTACTTAAATCTTTACCCGGGTATAGATGCGCATGTATATTCTGAAGCTTCCCAACTCAAATACGATCTGATTGTACATCCAGGTTCCAATCCCGATAATATTCAAATGAAATATGACGGAACTACCGGAATGGAACTCAAAAAGGGGCAGCTTTATATACATACTACTGTAGGAGATGTTATTGAACAACTTCCATTTGCCTATCAATATATCAACAATCAACGTGTACCCGTAAAAGTCACTTATCGCCTGAATGGAGATAAACTGGGATTCAAAGTATCTGGTGAGTATAATCCTGCCTATACATTGGTGATCGATCCGGTATATGTTTTCTCAACAGTTTCTGGTTCCCGGTCCGATAACTGGGGATTTACTGCAACTTATGATGAAGCAGGGAATTTCTATGGTGGTGGTATCGTATTCGGTACAGGTTATCCGGTCACTCCAGGCGCTGTACAGAGTGCTTATGGTGGGGGCAGATTTGATATAGGTATTTCAAAATTCAGTTCTAACGGAACCCGGCTCATTTATGCCACCTATATCGGGGGGGATGGATTAGAACAGCCGCATAGCTTATTTGTTGATCCCCAGGGTAACCTCGTCATCTCAGGACGTACTACCAGCGGCAATTATCCAAAAGCCGTAGTGGAAGGTTCCCGAGGAGGATGGGATATTGCTGTTACCAAACTGAATGCTGCTGGTAATGGTATTATCGGTAGCCTGATTGTTGCAGGAACCAGCGACGATGGTGTGAATATGCGTGAAAACAGAGAAGGCGGGGATTATATACTCCTGAGAAATTATGGTGATGATGCCCGTAGTGAAGTGGTGGTAGACGATGCAGGTTACATCTATGTTGCAAGTTGTACCCGCTCTGCCGATTTCCCGATGCGGGGCAACGGTTTTCAAACGAAATTCGGAGGTAAGCAGGATGGAGTAATTATGAAGATTAATCCACTGTGTCAGGCATTGGTATGGACTTCCTTCATTGGAGGATCAAACGAAGATGCTGCCTATGTTATAGCATTAAACGGTCTTAATTCCTTATACGTTGCCGGAGGTACTGCAAGTACTGATTTCCCTGTTACGCAGGGATCTATTTATCCAAATTACAGAGGGGGTGTTTGCGATGGCTTTATTGCTCACATAACCAATGATGGAAAAAGCATTATGCAAGCTACTTACCTGGGTTCCGATAATCCGTCTGCCGATCAGGTTTACGGTATTCAGTTAGATAAAAAAGGGTTTGTATATGTGATGGGTACTACCGAAGGAGCATGGCCTATTAAATTATTGGATCCAAGCAATTATAATGGAAATGGCTTACAGTTTATTTCGAAATTGCAACCAGATCTTAGCAGTTTCGTATACTCTACAACTTTCGGCCGTTCCCGTACTTTAGTTACTTCTCCTAATATTTCACCAACCGCTTTCCTGGTAGACAGATGTGAAAATGTTTATGTATCTGGTTGGGGAGGTGGTATTAACCAGGCTTTGAGATATCCGAATTCGGGTACTGGCGGTTTGTTTGTAACAAATGATGCCTTACAAAAAACTACAGATACCAAGGACTTTTATTTCTTTGTTATGAAGAGAGATGGAGTATCTCCACTCTACGGTTCCTACTTTGGCGGTGCCGGTTTATACGAACACGTAGATGGCGGAACCAGCCGGTTCGACCGCAACGGAATTATCTATCAGGGTATTTGTGCCTGGTGTAACGTGGATGCCAGCGGTTCCAAACCAAGATATCCTACAACTCCCGGTGCTTACTCAAGCACCCCTCCAATGTCCTGTAATTTTGGGGCACTTAAAATTGCCTTTAACCTGGATGGGGTAAAAGTTGGTATTAAAACCTTAGACAGAAGAAAGAATTACTGTGTACCCGATAATATCACATTTGTTGATACCACCGGCCTACCAGGAACTGCTTATGAATGGCATTTTGGAGATGGTTCACAAGTTCTGAAAGGAGGACCTGAATTAGATACTGTTTCTCACCAGTATACACAAACTGGTCCATTCACTATTATGGTTGTTAAATTCGATCCTAATAGTTGTAATGTATCGGATACAGCATATTTGCAGATCAAATTAGGTACTAATCGTGCCGATCTGGAATACGATGCTAAAAGGATGAATCCTCCCTGTGATAGTTTGAAGTATATATTCACCAATAATTCAACTCCTGCGGCTCAATTTAAAGATAGCTCCTTCATCCTCGATTATGGTGATGGTACTCCTCCGTTTTACGTTGGGATAGATACTTTCCCGCTTTATCACTACTATAAAGCAGCCGGAACCTATACTACCTCACTTACACTTGTGGATACGAACTTCTGTAATGCCCCGCAGACTATTACAAAGCAATTACGTGTAGCCATTAACGTAGAAGCAAGATTTAATCTGCCTGATACAATTTGTAGAGATACAGAATTGCAATTAGACAATACTTCATTAGGTGGTGAAAGTTTTGAATGGACCTTCCAGGATGATGGTTCCAAACCTACAGACCCTTATCCGTTACATACTTTTAAAACTGCAGGTCTCTGGAAAGTAAAGCTGGTAGTTCATGATCCGAATACCTGTAATAAAATAGACAGCATAGAGAAAACTATTCTGGTAGTAAATCCGCCTACTGCTGATTTTGAATTCACTCCATTGAAACCAGTCGAAAACACGCCGGTTCAATTTGTAAATATGTCGCAAGACGCCACTCAATATCTTTGGAATTTTGGAGATGGAGATACTTCCAGTTTAAGAGATCCATCACACCAATACCTTAGAACAGGTACTTATCACGTATGTCTGACAGTTACCAACAAAGCTGGCTGTACAGAAAATATCTGTAAGGAAGTAAGTGCTATTGTTGTGCCGCTGTATGATGTACCAAATGCTTTTGCGCCTACAGGAAAGAACAATATGTTTTATGTGAAAGCTTTTGGCGCTACCAAATTCAATATGAAAATTTATAATCGCTGGGGACAAATGGTTTTTGAAAGTTCAGACCCAAGAATCGGATGGGATGGAACATTCAAAGGAAATCTGCAGCCGATGGACGCATACGCTTATGTAGTAAATCTGGAGTTTACTGATGGTACTAAAGCCAGCAAATCAGGTAGTGTAACTTTGTTAAGATGATGAGACATGAATCAGATTGTTAAATTATTCACTTGTCTGGCAGGTTTGTTGATTGTTGCGATGGAAGTATCTGCACAAGATCTCCATTTCTCACAGTTCTTTAATTCGCCATTGACAACTAACCCTGCTAATACCGGTTTTATTCCTGATGGAAATTACCGGATTGGTATTAATTACAGAGACCAATGGTCCAGTATTCCGGTGCCGTACAAAACAATGTCGGCATATGGTGATTTCCAATTATTCCGCGACCGACTCGAATACGGTTGGGTAGGGGTAGGTGGAGTGATTTTAAGAGATGTGGCGGGTGCCGGAAATCTTACTTCTACCAAGGCATATGGCTCTATTGCTTACCATCAGCTCCTCGGATTCAGTAGCTTATTATCATTAGGCTTCAATGCCGGCTCTGCGAGTAAAAGAGTGGATATGACCAAATTGCTTTTTCCGGATCAATGGAATGGAAAGTTCTTTGATTCACAGATTCCAACAGGTGAGATGATCACTCAAAGCAAAGTGAATTATTTCGATTTACAAGCAGGTATGAATTATGCCTATTTTCCTACAGATAATATCTATGTGAATGCAGGTTTTTCAGTACAACATATCAATACACCGAGAGAAACATTTTTTGATGGAAACAATACTATCCCGCGTCGGTATATCGGGTTCCTGAATGCAAGCCTGAAAGTAAGTGATAAGGTTATACTGAATCCCGGAGCATACTATGCCAAACAAGCAGGTTCCAGAGAATTTATGTTGGGCCTTAATGCCGCTTATAATCTTTCTGGCGATGGGGTGCAGCAATTGTATGGAGGGCTTTACTACAGAGCCAATGATGCTGCCATTTTCCTGGTAGGATATCAGCTCCAGCAATTCAAAATAATGTTTAACTACGATATTACTACCTCAAATTTATCAGCCGCAAATAATCGACGTGGTGCCTATGAAGTTGGACTGGTATATACCGGATTGTATCCAAATCTTTCCTTCTCGCATGCCCGACGATCTACTATTTGTCCGTCTTTTTAGGTAGCAATATGCAATAATCTTTTTCAGATCAAATATCTCTGCTGTTTATAAAAACAAATAGCAGATATTTGATCAAATTTTCCGACGATTAAACTTTAGTTTTTTCGGTAGGTTTAATAGAAATATATAGCTGAATATGAAACGTATATTGCTTAGTCTTTTGCTTTTAATGAGCGTGCATCTGCTACATGCACAATATTATAAAACTGATACAGCCAAAGGATTTGATCGTTCCCGTCTGATACTCGGAGGTTCTTTAGGGGCAGTGTTTGGAGATTATACCAACCTTGATCTTTCTCCAATAATAGGATATCGGTTCTCAGAATATATTGCCGCGGGTGTAAACGTAAATGCTCAATATGGTAGTTATAGATTGAGAGATTATTACACCGGTAACACTTCACAAAGAGATAAGTATACAATTTTTGGCGCAGGGGTTTGGGGCCGTGTATATCCACTTCCTATGCTGTTTGTGCATGTACAACCTGAATATAATTTTATTAATCAGTCTAGTACTGTTTATAATTCAGTGGGTGATAAACAAACTTTTAAATACAACTATAGTGTTCCAAGCCTGCTGGTAGGTGCTGGCTACACGCAAAGTGTTGGTGGCAGAGTAGGTATTGGCATTTCAATTCTATATGATGTAATCCAGGACGATCGTTCTCCTTATCGTAATAACATAGTATATCGTGTGGGAGCTGGTTTAGGCTTCTAGTTGCTCGCAAAGCCGTAAAGTTTAATATTAAGGCACATAAGTTTTTTTTAAGTTTTTTAAGGATTGAAGTAGAAATTATAAGATTTGCTAATTTGTTTTAATCATAGTTAAAATCAATTAGAGAGTCTTAATAATATTCACTTCAATCCTTATTTACTTAAATAAAAACTTATGTGCCTTAATATTAAACTTTGCCTCTCTGCGTGAAATATTAACCGCATGTTAAATGTTTATAAAGGCTAAACTTTATTTTACAACATTTATATCTTTGCCCTTTCAAAGATTAGAAAAATGGGAATTCAATTAGCTGTATTTGATATTGCCGGTACAACGTTGCACGATGAGTCGAACGTTGCATTAGTACTGCAGGCAGCCTTGCAATCTGAAGGGGTAAGTGTATCCTTACCTGAGGTAAATGAAGTAATGGGGTATGCTAAGCCTTATGCAATCCGTTACCTGTTACAACAACACGAACATGATGGATATACAGATAAGCGCTTCATTTCTCAGCTACACGATCGCTTTGTAACTGCAATGAAGGAGCATTATGCCACAAGCAAGGAAGTTAGAGAGAAAGCAGGTGTTTCGGCTGTTTTTCATACACTCCGCGAAAAGGGGATAAAAGTAGCACTGGATACTGGTTTCGACAGAGAAATTACCAACGTTATTCTGGAAAGGGTCGGTTGGTTGAAAAGCGGACTTATAGATGCTGTTGCTACCAGCGATGAAGTGGCCTATGGAAGGCCCTATCCATATATGATCTATAAAATCATGGAGGAGCTTCATATACGCAGCATACAGTCTGTTGCTAAAATTGGAGATACTATCAGTGATCTTGAAGAAGGAACCAATGCAGGTTGTAAATATGTTGTTGGAGTTACTTCTGGTGCATATACGAGAGAAGAACTAACCAAAGGTCCTCATACCCATTTAATAGCCTCTTTAGAAGAATTGTTACCTATTCTTTCATAATTAACTCATTATATGCAACAACAAGCAGAAGTAGCTGTAATTGGTGCCGGAATTGTAGGATTGGCCATGGCATACAACCTGGCAGCTAAAGGAAAAAAGGTAGTAGTTTTCGAACGAAATAGCAAAGCAATCAGTGCATCTATTCGCAACTTCGGATTAGTATGGCCTATCGGGCAAACTGCCGGAAAAATGTACGACAGAGCAATGAGAAGCAGAAGTACCTGGAAGAAAATTGCAGCTGAAACCGGGCTGCAATGCGAGGAAACAGGTTCCTTACATCTCGTTTATGAAGCAGATGAACTGGCAGTAATAGAAGAATTTGCAGCATCAGCATCAGATAACGGGTATAATTGTGAATTAGTATCTCCCTTAAACATTGCCAAGTATACTCAGGCTGTTAAAACCAAAGGATTGAAAGGAGCATTGTGGAGTCCTACCGAAATGACAGTAAATCCTCGTCAGGCCAGTGCTGTTATCGCTCAATATCTTCAGGAGAAAATGCAGGTAACTTTCAGATTTGGTACAGCTGTAAATAGTATAGAATATCCGTTTATAATCACTAAAGATGAAAAGTGGAAAGTAGATCAGGTATTTATATGTAGTGGTGCCGACTTCGAAACCCTTTACCCCGCTGCGTTTGCAGCTGCACCTCTTAAAAAGTGCAAGCTGCAGATGATGCGTACAGTTTCTCAACCCAACAACTGGCAATTAGGACCGGCTTTATGTGCCGGACTCACCCTCACTCACTATTCAGCCTTTGAAAGCTGCAAGGCTTTAGCTCCATTAAAAGAGAGATTTGCAGCTACTATGCCTGAATATGTAAAGTGGGGAATACATTTGTTAATATCACAAAATGGAGCCAACGAGCTAACAATAGGTGATTCACATGAATATGGCCAGGATTTCGAACCATTTGATAAGGCAGTAATCAATGATCTCATCCTGGATTATATGCACACCTTTCTCGAAGCACCTGAATATACAATTCAGGAACAATGGCATGGTATCTATCCTAAACTAACCAACGGGCAACCGGATCTTGTTTTCTCACCTGAAGAAAATGTCACGGTAGTAAACGGATTGGGAGGAGCCGGAATGACACTGGCATTCGGTCTGGCAGAGGAAGTAACGGCTGCCTATACAAGATAAATTAGGATATTGTAAGAATTATTAATAAATTCAAAGTATATACGAGACCATAACGATAGTAATAAAGCTTCTCAATACATTTTAGCATATTATTTTGGTCCATTGCCAACATTAGCAACGTTTCTGCAGCGATGTTTATTCAACGACGCTGCACGTTCATAACGTGTTAAATGGAAGGCGGGTTCCTTTATAGTTACCCGCTTTTTTGTTTAAAATGCTTTTATGCGTCTTATCTGTATCGTTTCTGTAGCGATGCAAAACCTTTATAGTTACCTGCTTTTTTTGTTTATTGCACTCTACTGTAAGCCAATTATTATAACTTACAATAGTTCTACATGGCTGCATGCCAATGGAAGTAGATAAACTAAAAAAAATCGCATGAACAGTAGTATTAAAAATCTGAAGGAAAGAGATTGGACAGAAACACGTGCTCACAGCAGTTGGCAGATCTTCAAAATAATGGCAGAGTTCGTTGATGGATTTGAAAAATTAGCTAAAATTGGTCCTTGTATCTCTATATTTGGCTCCGCACGCACAAAACCAGGTAGCAAATACTATAATTTAGCAGAGGAAATTGCTACCAAACTGGCAGATGAAGGTTTCGGAATCATCACCGGTGGTGGCCCTGGTATTATGGAAGCCTCTAATAAAGGCGCGCAAAGGGCACACGGTAAATCTGTTGGTGCCAATATCACCTTACCACATGAACAACGACCTAACGACTATATTGATCCTCAGAATAACCTGAACTTCGACTATTTCTTTGTTCGTAAAGTTATGTTCACCAAATACTCTCAGGGTTTTGTAATGATGCCAGGTGGTTTTGGAACGATGGACGAATTCTTTGAAGTAGCCACTCTTATCCAAACGCGGAAAATGGAAGAAACACCATTGGTATTAGTAGGTAGAGAGTACTGGAGCGGGTTGCTGGAATGGATCCGTAATGTAATGATGGAGAAGGAAAGCAACATCAATCCGGAAGATTTAGGGTTGCTTCAGCTCTTCGATACAGCCGACGAAGTAGTGGAATATTTCAGGGTATTCTATACAACCAACAAATTAAGACCAAACTTCTGATAACTGGCTTTAAAAGCCCGAAAGCTATCTCCCGAGCCTACAGCAAAACTACGTTATAGCCTTGTTTAGAGAATAAATACAAGAGTTCTAACGTTTATAAATATATTTGCTGCTAGCCGTTCCGGCGATAGCTTTCGTATTTTATAGCATAGCTCTTTATGCTTTCCCGCTTTATCCCTAGCTTTGCATAAATTTTTTTAATGTATGGAGCTCATACCAGCAGCAGTGGAGGCATTCTCTGAAAAGTATACCAGTTCTGAAAATGAGTTACTTTACCGTTTAAACCGGGAAACTCATTTGAAGGTTGAACAGCCGCATATGCTGAGTGGTCATGTGCAAGGCCGTTTATTAAGTATGATCAGCCATATGATCAGGCCTCAACGTATATTGGAATTGGGAACCTACACCGGGTATTCTGCTATTTGCCTGGCCGAAGGTTTAGCAGAAGGTGGTATCTTACATACGGTAGATATCGACGAAGAGCTGGAAACAATGTGTAGCAAATATTTTGAAGCCACCGGGAATGCAAACCGTATCAAAATGCATATTGGGAAAGCTGCAGATGTAATTGCATCCTTAAACGAAACATTTGACCTTGTATTTATCGATGCAGATAAATCTGGTTATGAACAATATTATGACCTGGTTTGGGATAAATTACGTACCGGTGGGATTATTCTCGCCGATAATGTACTATATCATGGCCAGGTACTGGATACTGAGGCACAACAAGGTCGCCAGGCTAAAGCAATGGTGAAATTCTGTGAGAAGGTATTGGCCGATGATCGTGCAGAACAAGTACTGCTTACCATAAGAGATGGTTTGCTGGTAATCAGGAAAAAATAATACGCCCATTAAATCCATACATACATGCAAGTAAGAAAATCCTTGTTACTGATCTGTTTTCTTATTGGCTTTGTGAACGCTTTGTTTGCGCAGAAAATTACTACGCAGCAGTACATTGCTACCTATAAAAACTTAGCCATTGAAGAAATGCGCCGTACCGGCGTTCCTGCTGCAATCAAATTAGCACAGGGAATCGTTGAAACCCAATCCGGTAATGGCACCCTGTGTTTACAATCCAATAACCACTTTGGTATTAAGTGTAAAAATACCTGGACCGGTAAAACTATCAGATATGATGATGATGCCGCTCAGGAATGCTTCAGGGTTTATGAAACAGCAAAAGAATCCTATCGCGATCATTCCGAATTCCTGAAAAGTAATCCGAGATATGCCTTTTTATTCCAATTTGATGGCGATGATTACAAATCCTGGGCTTTTGGTTTGAAACAGGCAGGATATGCTACCAACAAAACCTATCCACAGCAACTTATAAAGGTTATTGAAGATAATAATCTTCAACAATACTCCCTGATTGCAATGGGTAAAATGGCCGCCCCTCCGGATGCCTTGCCTGGTAACGATTCTTACGCTGAAGCCACTCCAAGAGATAATAAATCTACTCATAATACCAGCAATCGTAATACCTCCTCAGGTAAAACCTCTCCTACTTCTTACCCTAAAGGGATTTTTACCATCAACGGGCGTAAAGCCGTTTATGCAAAAGCAGGTAGCTCACTGATCCAGCTGGCCGACCAATACAATAAGAAGTTGCGTAAAATCGTAAAATTCAATGATTTGGATGGTGATAACTCCCTGGCTGCCGATATGATTATTTTCCTTGAAAAGAAAAGCAAGAAAGGAGCTAAAACCTATCACAGCGTGGGTAACGGAGAAACCATGCACGATGTGGCACAGGCCGAAGGAATTCAGCTAAGATGGTTACGCCGTCGTAATAAAATGCGCGAAGGTGAAGAACCGGCAAGTGGTCAGAGATTAACACTCGAAGGTTTTGCCAGCAGCGCCCCACGACTGAGTTCAAATGCCCGAATTGTGAAAGAAGAGGATAAAGAGCCGCCTTCTACTTTGTCTGAGGCATTAGGAGGAAGTTTACCGGAAGTTACCAAAACTGAAACCAAGCCACCAGTTCAGAAAACTACCAGCAGCATACCCGACGGAATGCTGGAAGATCTTAAACAGGCTGGCATGGTACCTAACTCTACTGCTTCAAAGCCATCTGCCCCCGTTGCAGCACCTCAACCGGCCCCATCAACAGCTCCAACGGTTCCGGCAGCTCCTAAACCTGTATCTCCGGGAATATCATCAAAATATCACGATGTACAACCAAAAGAAACATTATACGGGATCGCTAAAATGTATAATAAATCTGTAACACAGTTACAGGAATGGAATAATCTTCAGAACTTTGACATCAAAATCGGACAACGTCTGGTGGTCAGTAAATAAGCGATCATTTGTTCGCTGTAATTGTTAATAAAGGAAATGTAGAAGTATTATGTCAGTGATTCAGGTGCATGACAAGCAGTTTCAACCCTATATCAGTGCTGAAGAATTAACACAGCGCATCAAGGAGATGGCTGAGCAGATCAGCAAGGATCTGGATGGAGAACGTCCGTTATTTATTGCCATTCTGAATGGCTCATTTATGTTTGCAGCCGAAATATTTAAACATATTTCAATTGAGGCAGAGATATCTTTCGTTAAACTGGTATCTTACAAAGGCACAAAATCTACCGGTAATGTAATTACCGCTATTGGATTAGATGAAGATCTCTATGGTCGTACAGTGGTGATCCTGGAAGATATAATCGATTCAGGAAAGACTTTAAGCATGTTCCTTCCACAACTGGAGCATCAGCAACCTAAAAAATTAATGGTTACTTCCTTATTAACCAAACCAGATGCTATTACCCATCCTATTAAAATAGATTATTTAGGATTCTCCGTTCCAAATAAGTTCTTACTCGGTTATGGATTAGATTATGATGGCCTCGGACGAAATCTGCCTGAAATATACCAGTTGGTAGAGTAGTTTTTTCTCGCAAAGCAGCAAAGGGAGCAAAGTTGTAAAGGAAAAGATCCTTAAACACCTTTGCTCCCTTTGCTGCTTTGCGAGAAAAATAGTAACTTAATATATGCGATTTTTATTCTTCCTTCTACTGATCGCAGGTGGAAACGTAACAGCACAAACTGTATGGATTGCAGGTGCTGTGGAAGATAGTATAACACATCGCCCGATTGCCGGAGTCACAATTCGGGTAGTAAATGATTCTGCGACTACAGTAACTAACAATTTCGGGCTTTTTGGAATAACGATTCGTCAGGCTACTACTGTTACTTTAATATTAACACATCAACATTATCAACCAAAACAAATAACAGTAAAAGCATCTGAAAAGCCGCTGATTCCACTATCCTTAAATCAGAATTATGATCTTGTAAAGCTTGCAAAAGCCAAAGCAAGAATATTACAGAGTAGTAATCCTTACTATGGCAATAATGCCATGGGTACCCGTTCTTTCTATAATGAAACCTATGGAACTATTTTTGAAAATCCCTTTGTAAAAACTGCTCAACATCCGGCATCTATTTTTGCAGTAGATGTAGACAGAGCTGCATATAGTAATGTAAGACGCTTTCTGAAACAGAAAGAGCCTGTTCCTGCTGATGCAGTAAGGATAGAAGAAATGATTAATTATTTCCATTATAAATATCCCGCTCCTCCCGATAATCAGCCTTTAGGTATTAGTAGCTGGTATACCGATTGCCCCTGGGCAAACGGGCATCAATTACTTGAAATTGCCATTAATGCAAGAACATTGGATGTAACACAGTTGCCACCGTGTAATCTGGTGTTTCTTATAGATGTTTCAGGATCAATGGGAGCACCAGCTAAGCTATCATTATTACAGGCAGCATTCAGAATATTAACCAATAATCTCCGACCCGTAGATAAAGTAGCAATTGTTACCTATGCCGGAAAGCCCGGATTAGTATTGGCATCTACACCCGGAGACAAGAAAGAGAAGATTTTGAATGCAATAGATAACCTTCATGCCGGTGGTTCTACGGCCGGAGAAGCTGCTATCAAAATGGCTTATAAAATAGCTACAGAGCAATTTATTACTGAAGGAAACAACAGAGTGATACTCGCTACTGATGGAGATTTTAATGTAGGACAATCTAGTGATGAGGAAATGGAACAGCTGATCACAGAGCAGAAAGAAAGTGGTGTATTGCTTACCTGTCTGGGTTTTGGAATGAGAAACTATAAAGATTCGAAACTGCAAAGTCTCTCCAGGAAAGGGAATGGAAACTTTGCGTATATAGACGATCTGGAGGAAGCAAGCAAGATTTTTGCACATGAATTTGGCAGTACATTGTTTACAGTGGCAAGAGATGTGCAGGCTACTTTAATGTTTAATAAAGAGAGCGTAAAGTCGTATAGGCTTATAGGTTATGAGAATAAAATTTTGCCTGCTGATAGCACTATCAGAAAAGAATATGATGGCGGAATCATTGGTAGTGGCCATTGTGCTGTGGCGATGTACGAAATTATCCCCGCTGCAATGAGTGGTAATTCATCATTAGGAAGTTTAAGTATAGCATACAGATTACCAGGTGATACAACAGTTTACAAACTAACCTCAGTAATTCAGGGAACTACACACTCATTTGATGCATCGTCAGATGACCATCGTTTTGCAGCAGCTGTTGCGCTTTTCGGCATGCTGCTACGGCAATCTGTCTATCTTGGAGAAGGTGATTTGCAACTTGTACAGCAAATCGCAGAACGATCTATTGGCGAGGATCCGGGAGGATACCGACAAGAATTTCTGAAGCTTTTGAAACTGGTAAAGCGAAAGAAGTAATCTATTTAATCAGCTTATAGCATTTTCGGATGAGCTTTTGCTGAAAGTCGAATGGCAATGTTTGGGCTGTAATATCCTTTATGCTACTGGCTTCTATATTTTCTGAATCAAGTACAAATCGTCTGTAATTATTACTAAAATATACTATTCCATCTTTTTTGGTAGCCATCAATACTTTATTGAGAAGAGTTACATGATCTCTTTGTATATCCAGGAAATCCTTCATTCTCTTACTATTGGAAAAGGTAGGAGGGTCCATGATTACCAGATCATAGGTATTGATCTTTAGATTATCCAGGTATTGTAAAACATCTGCATGCTCAAAAGTATACTGTGGGCCGTTAAAGCCATTCAATTGCATATTTTCTTCAGCCCAGGAGAGATAGGTTTTAGAGAGGTCTACACTAGTAACAGATGCCGCGCCACCAGCGGCAGCATATACAGAAAATGAGCCGGTGTAACAGAAAAGATTCAGTACTTTTTTGTCTTTAGCTTCACTTCTTACCATATCTCTGGTGATACGGTGATCCAGAAACAGGCCGGTATCCAGGTAGTCGGAGAGGTTTACCTTAAATTTTAATCCACCTTCATTTGCGGTGAGAATATGGCTTTCCTGGCTCAGCTTTTCATACTGACTTTGTCGGTTTTCTTTTCTTTGCCGTTGTTTTACCCAGATTTTTGAAGGAGAGATATCGAGTACTTTGCTGATTAGTTCCAGGCAGTTATCTAACCAAGCTTCATGGGCGTCTTCGTCCATGGTGTGTTTACGGCTATATTCAGCGATATAGGCATAATCTTCATAAATCTCTATGCTAAATGGGAATTCGGGAATATCGTCGTCATACACCCTGTAGCAGGTGATGTTTTGACGGCGGGCAGATTTAGAAATATGTCGGAAAACTTTCGTTAACCTATTCTCGAACATTTGCAATTTAGCATCCATGAAATTGTGTTTTTTCTCGCAAAGGCGCAAAGATTAATATTAAGGCGCAAAGGATTTTTTTTAAGATTTTTAAGAAATTGGAAATGTTTTAGGAATCGCGATTGTTATAAGAACTACTAATTGGTTTCACTTTAGATAGAGACCAATTGGAGGTTCTTAAAACATTTGCTCCGATCCTTAATAATCTTAAAAAAAATCCTTTGCGCCTTAATATTAATCTTTGCGCCTTTGCGAGAAATATTTAGCTGAAAATATCTCTTACTTTTTCGAAGAACCCTTTCTCTGTTTTTTCAGGATTAGGTTTGAAGTTTTCGGAAGATTGCAATTTATCTAACATTGTTTTTTCTTCCGAAGAGAGGTTTTGTGGTGTCCATACATTCACCTGAATGAGTTGATCACCTTTTTCGTAAGAGTTTACGGAAGGGAATCCTTTACCTTTCAGTCGGAATATTTTACCACTTTGAGTACCTGCAGGTATTTTAATTTTAGCTTTACCGTCTATAGTTGGAACTTCAACAGAAGTGCCGTATACCGCATCCGGGAAGGAGATATAAAGGTCGTAGGCAACATTTAATCCATCTCTTTGTAATTCAGGATGTGGTTCTTCTTCTATCAGGATTAGCAAGTCACCGGGAGCGCCGCCTCTTTCGCCGGCATTACCTTTACCGCTCATGCTGAGTTGCATACCTTCCTGAACACCAGCCGGGATATCGATGCTTACCATTTCTTCACCATACATCCGTCCTTCACCTTTACAGTGGGTACATTTGCTGGTAATGATCTGGCCTTCACCCTGACAGGTAGGGCAGGTGGTTACGGTTTGCATCTGACCGAGGAAGGTCTGTGTTACTTTTCTAACCTGGCCTGAACCGCCGCATGTGTTACAGGTTTGGAAAGCATTTTTATCTTTAGCTCCTAAGCCGCCGCAATGTTGACAAGGAACGTATTTTTTTACTTTGATTTTTTTATTGGCGCCTTTAGCTATTTCTTCATAGGTGAGGCGAATTTTTACGCGGAGGTTTGATCCGCGGGTACCACGCCCCCGGCGATTTCCACCACGGCCACCGCCGCCGCCGAAGAAGCTTCCGAAGATATCATCGTTGCCGAAAATATCTCCGAAATTGGAGAAGATATCGTCCATGTTCATGCCACCACCAAATCCTCCACGGTTGCCATTCATACCAGCATGCCCAAAGCGGTCGTATTGCGCTCTTTTATCAGGATCGCTCAATACTTCGTATGCTTCTGCAGCCTCTTTGAATTTTTCTTCCGCCTCTTTATTGTTTGGGTTGCGGTCGGGGTGAAATTGCATAGCTACTTTGCGGTAAGCCTTTTTTATTTCATCCTGGGAGGCAGATTTGGCAACAACCAGTATTTCGTAATAATCTCGCTTGGTAGACATTATAAAAATCACTTAATGCTGGTGCGAGGCACCAGCTTTTAACTGTAAAAAATATTGTTATACGTCGGCTTTAGGCACAGGCAATAAAATATGGAGGTTATGCCACATCGTCACTTTATTTGCCTACAATTACCTTTGCATGACGGATTAATTTGTCATTCAGGTAATATCCTGGTTGCAATACGTCCACTACTTTGCCGGATTGTTCCGGGGTTGGAGCAGGAATTTCGGTAATTGCATCGTGCAGATCCGGGTCAAAAGGAGTGTCTATACTCTCCATTGGCTTAAGCCCTTTGGCTTGCAAGGTGTTTTTTAGCTTGTTAAATACTAATTTAACACCATCTTTAACTGCTTCAACATCAGTTGTATTTTCCAGTTGCTTAATAGCCCTATCGCTATCATCTAAAACATCGAGCAAAGATACGATAACTTCCTTACCTGCGGTTTGCAGCAGTTCCATCTTTTCTTTTGCTGTACGTTTTCTATAATTATCGAATTCAGCCTGCAATCTCAGATATTTATCACGCAACTCACTTATTTCCTGTTCCTTCTTTTCCA
Organism: Chitinophaga silvatica; assembly: GCF_003419895.1. Classification (GTDB taxonomy): domain Bacteria; phylum Bacteroidota; class Bacteroidia; order Chitinophagales; family Chitinophagaceae; genus Chitinophaga; species Chitinophaga silvatica. The sequence goes on from NZ_QPMM01000002.1 coordinate 228,664, forward strand.
GCTCGCTTTCACCTGAATTATTGCTCATGTTTTCTTCGGGCATGCTGTTTTCGTTTTCACTGTCGGTAGCCTGACCGTTTGTCTGCATGTCTTTTTCGTTTTCTGCCATAATAAGTAATAATTGTCTGCATACCATTTCAGTCAATTTCTTTGCCAATAGGGAATTTGCCGACAAAAAGGCAGAATTTTTAAGTAGTTCAGTCAGCTGTTCTTTTATAAATTCAAAAATCCCAAAATAAAGTGGGAACTTTGCCGCTTCGAATTATAGTCAATGACGAAAGTTTTTTTAAAGAAACAAATAAAAAGCAGGGTGCTGCTAGGCCACCCCTGGGTTTTTGGTAATGAAGTAGCCGAAATCAAAGGTGACGTAACCCCTGGAGATATAGTGGAGGTATTTACTCATAAAGGCACCTTTGTGGGTAGAGGATATATAAACCCGCAATCTCAAATCCTGGTGCGCATTCTGACCCGCGACAGGAATGAAGTAATAAACGATGAATTCTTTTATCAACGTATTCTGAAATGCTGGCAGTATCGCCAAAAGATAGGATATGTGGAAAACTGCCGCTTGGTTTTTGGAGAAGCAGATGATTTACCGGCTTTGGTAATTGATAAGTTCAACGATTACCTGGTGTTGCAAACCCTTGCATTGGGCATTGAAAGATGGAAACCGGCCATTGTTGCGGCACTGAATCGTATTTTCCAACCTAAAGGAATATACGAAAGAAATGATGTGCCAGTACGCGAATTAGAGGGAATGAGCCAGCAAAAAGGGTTTTTAAGCGCTCCTTTCGATACAAATATCATCATTAATGAAAATGGTTTAAAATTTCATGTAGATATAGTAAACGGACAAAAAACCGGCTACTTCCTGGATCAACAGGATAATCGCAGAGAAATTAAGAACATCGTTAAAGGTGCAGATGTAGTAGAAGCTTTCTGCTATACCGGTACTTTCTCCTGCCATGCTGGTTACTATGGCGCTAAAAGCGTGTTGGGATTAGATATTTCTGAAACTGCCATTCAAACTGCCAGAAAAAATGCAACATTAAATGGACTCGACGATATCTGTAAGTTTGAAGCATTGAATGCATTCGATCAATTAAAGCAATGGACTAAAGAAGACAAAAAATTTGACGTTGTAATGCTTGATCCTCCTGCTTTCACAAAGAGCCGTGAGAACATTCAAAAAGCTGTGACAGGATATAAGGAGATTAATTTGCGAGGAATGAAATTACTGAAACCGGGAGGTTTTCTGGTAACAGCATCCTGTACTAATCTTGTATCACCAGACCTGTTTTTACAGACCGTTGATGCAGCCGCACGTGACGCCAGGAAAAGATTGAAACAGGTTACTTTCCAGGCCCAGGCCCAGGATCACCCAATTCTTCGAAACGTTGATAATACAACGTATCTGAAGTTTCTAATAGTAGAAGTATCTTAAAAAATAGTAGATAAGCATCTAAAAAAAAGTCTCCCTTTCTAAGGGAGATTTTTTTTACATTTATAGCTAGTGTTAACCACATTTCTCACAATTCAAATTTAACCTATACCAATTTATCATGAAAAGAATTTTTCTATTACTTCTAATTGGAGTAGCAGCATTACACGCAAAGGCACAAAATAATTTCCCGGATTCTGGAAATGTATTAATAGGCACACGTACATCTGCTGGAGCTTTAACTGTTAATGGTTCAATAGCTATCTGGTCTTTAGTCGGTTCGGGAAATCCTCGTCCTGCAATTACTGCAGGTACAGCCAGAGGAGAGATTAGAGCAATGAGTCCTAACAGAGCGGATTTAGATGATGGATTTTTTAGATTAAGTGCAGGAGGAGGTTCAAATGCCTCAGCAAAAACCTATATTGATATTTCGGGATATTCAACAACTCCGGATATGGATCGTAATATAGTATTTGGAACATTGGGAACAGAAAGAATCAGGATACTTTCGAATGGAAACGTTGGTATTGGAACCAGTACACCAAATGTTAAACTAGCCGTAAATGGTGATATAAAGGCAAAAAGGCTCAGAGTCACAGCTACGGAATGGCCAGACTATGTTTTTGGTAAAGATTATCAGTTGATGGATATCCTGGAAGTAGCAGCGTTTATTGAAAAGAATAAACACTTACCGGAAGTACCATCGGAAACGGATATACGAAAAACTGAAGAGGTTGATTTAGGAGATATGAATAAAATTTTATTAAAGAAAATAGAAGAACTAACACTCTATATCATAGAGCTAAAGAAAGAAAACCTCTCAATGATAGAACGGCTGGATCGCAATAATATCAAGTGATTCAGCTTGTAACCAATTTTCTCATTTTTATAGTATTAAAAAATTTCTATGTTCAGGATTCATCATTGAATATGTTTTTCAGAATAAATTCGCTCTGTTAATCACGAATTTTATTACCATAAAAAATTATTTTATGTCAGAAGATCAGTTCAAAATGATTTCGGTATTGATGGAAACCGTAGCCACTAAAATGAGCGGATTTGAAGAGAGGTTTGACAAAATGGATGCGAGGTTTGATAGAATGGATGCGAGACTTGATAGAATGGATGAGAGATTTGATAAAATGGATGAGAGATTTGATAAAATGGATGCGAGGTTTGATAGAATGGATGCGAGGTTTGATAGAATGGATGCGAGGTTTGATAGAATGGATGAGAGATTTGATAAAATGGATGAGAGAATTGATAAAATAGATGATAGATTATCAGTCTTAGAATCAGAGGTTGGATTAGTTAAGTATGGATTAAATAGTGTAGAATCTCGATTGTATAAAGTAGAGTCACGACTGGGTAATGTAGATTCACGACTAGGCAATGTTGAACTAGGTTTGGTTGATATAAGAACCTGGATTGACAACAAAGAAATGTTAAATTAATCATCTAAATCCCAAAAAGGCGAAGGGCTTAAGTATTACAACTTAAGCCCTTCACCTTTTATATAAGTTACTTTATTTTATCACATTAAACTTCCCCGATTCAATCAGATTCCCTCGCTGATCGCGCAGCTGGAAAATATACAGGCCATTGTAATAGTTATCCAGACTTACAGTTGTTCTATTACTAATGCCTTTCAACTGCTCAATTTTCTTTCCCAGAAAATTATATACAATAAGATCGTACAAACGATCGTTATTATGCTGTTGAATTTCGAAATTGATAATCGTGGTAGCGGGGTTGGGATATAACTTCACAATCTTACTACCCCCATCCGTATTAGGTTGGGTTTTATCGCTTTGAGCCTTGCCAATAAATGACGTCAGGCTAAAAACCATTATGAGAAGTAGGGTAGAGGTTTTCCACATAGTACTATAAAAATAAAATTTTATTCAAATATATCCTAATTTTCGTTTGATAATTTCCTCCCATCTAAGGACATTGCACACCTTGTAAAAATAACAAACGGCAGGCCATTTTGTTAATCTCTCGTTATTTTTTATGTTAAATTTAACGCTTGAAAAGATTTTTCGTTACATATTGAAAATCAAGTAGTTAAAAACGCGGACAGTTCACACTCTCCAAAGTCGAGTTCCTACTATTCAAAAATCCTTTGAAAACCAATGATATTTCAAACCCTCCAAAGCTCTGACTCGCCGTTTTTAGCTGGGAAATATTCGTATCATAACTCATAGCAATCTCATACTTGTCCATATCCAACTTAACAGTAGGTATAATTGCGTCATTCCATCTCAGAAAAATACCCCCATAAATCGCTCTTGTGGATTCTAATCCACGATCCATCAACCCATATCCAATTAATGCCCCACCAATAAACTCAGAATAAGTACCCTGATGTAATTGATTGTACTGGGCAATTACCTTTACCCGCTCTTCTACAGGTATCGTAATCCCCGCATTAAAGGTAATCTTTGGGTTTAACTCAATGTTTTTATCATTATAAAAGGAAATCTTAGGGCGGTTAAAGTGAAAATATCCGGCTCCAATAAAGTAATTTACATCTTCCCCAATTACACTATTATAACTTAATCCAACTCCGGCATCAAGATAAGAATAGCCTTTGAGAGCTAATTTACCTTCCTCTCCCGTAGCGGCAGCAGCATCAAACCGCCCGCCCGTATACTGGTTGTTGAATGTCATCCGGGTAAGATCAAACTGCCGTTGTACCAATCCTCCCATAAAACCAAGCGATAGGAAACTGCTCTTATCCTCATTTAAGGATTTATGATAGTTCAGTGCCGGCAATACCTGGGTAGCCTGCAATTTTGAAGTACCCGCTCTGTCGTAGGTAAATTGCAATCCTGCTGTCAGGTAATCATTTCCCCTGCCTATCGGAAATTTGATTTCTCCGCTCAAGGTACCTGTCTGGTAAGGTACTGTTACGCTGTTCCATTGATTTCTGTAAACAGCCTGTACACGCACATCTCCATTAAATATACCTATCAGCGCCGGGTTTCTTAAAATCGGCGTTTCGTAGAATTGAGATAAATGTATATCCTGGGCATACAAAGACTTTACACCTAAAAGGCAGGCAATCAGTAGTATCCGGCATATGGTTTTCATGTTATCCAGGTTAATTGGTTTATCTGAGTAAGGTTACATTCCCTTTTAATTGGAAAAATTCATTCGTATCGCAATAAGCTTCAACAAAGTAGATGTAAACATCTGCTGGCATCGGCTTTCCGTTATAGTTGCCATTCCATCCGGCATTGATATCATCAATATTTATTTTCTCACGATGAAAGACTTCCTGTCCTAAACGATTGAAAATCCGGAATGACTTGATGAAATTGATTCCCTTTCCTCTTACATAGAAGATATCGTTTACGCCATCTCCATTAGGACTAAAAGTATTAGGGATATACATCACATCCGAGTTGCAGACAAGGTCTATATTTACAACATCACTTTTCTTACACCCATATTGGTTGGTTCCCGTAACGCTATAAGTCATGGGTTTACGAACCGCTGCTATAGCGTAAGGGGTATTAGGATTATCGAGGTACTCGGTTGGTGACCAGGTGTATTTTATAACATCCGGGCTACCGCTTGCCCGCAATGAAACGATGCTTCCAACCATCACCGTCTGGTCTTTCCCTGCGTATACCTGTGGCACTGGTTTAACTTCCACTTTTACTGATAACGGTGCGCTCATCGGGCAAATAGGATCATTGGTTCCTGTTACCTGATAGGTAATGTCTTCAATTGGAGTGGTTACCGGATCTGCCACATTATCGTTGGTTAATCCTAATACCGGCGTCCATTTATAGTAGGCTGCACCAGCAGCTTTCAACTGTACTGAGCTTCCGTAACATGCAATAGTATCATTACTTACGGTGAGGTTTACTTTCGGAACTACAGTAATATCTGTTGAGTCCTTCATCATACATCCGTAAACGTTGGATGCCTGTACTATATACCTTGTATTGGTAGTTGGATTGGCAATTGCATCTGTGCAGAAGTTGCAACTAATATTGGTTGTTGTAAGCCATTGAACTGTACCATCAGAAATTGCCTTCAGGGAAACACTATTGCCTTCACAGATTTTTGATTGTGCTGCATTTGCTTTTACAAATGGAGTTGGATTGATGTTGATGGATTTGGTAATGGAATCCTTGCAATTACGGGCATCTACCACTACCAGTTTAACAGACTGATTTCCGGATGCACTAAATTTGGTATCAGGTGGTGGTGTCAGGGCGGTAGAGCTACGTCCATTGCCCAGATCCCATTGCCAGTTTGCAATTGGAATATTGGGTGATGGAATCGTTTGATTCACAAAGGTCACAGGCTGACCAGCACACAGCAACGAGCTGGTTGTGAAGTTGGCCTGTGGTGCGAGAATATTAATATCATTTGTTTTAGTAACAACATCATCGCAATACGCCGGATCTTTATAATGAATAACTAACTGATTCGCAAATAATCCGGCATTGTTCCAGGTTTTGATTTGCGTTTGACTGGTAGTTGTCATGGAGGTGCCATCTCCAAAGTTCCATGTATAGCTCGAAACCAGCCCTAAAGGCACGTTTAATACTTCATAGGTTGCTTTAGTTCCACGGCATATAGCATTTACCCCTGAAGTGAAGTCGGGAATGAAATAGTAAATCTTCTGATAACTACTATGTGAACACGCTTTGCCATTCTCACTAATTGTAAGTCTGACAGTATAATCACCAGGAACAGTATATATATGCGAAGCATCTCTGCTTTTTACAATTGGAGTATTATCTCCGAAATCCCATTCAAAATTAGTGTTGGCAGTAATACCACTCGAGCTATTGGTAAAGATGAACTGACTTTTATTATTACAGTCACGAATGACATTGAACTGGGATATTGGACCTGTAATATCAACGGTAGCAGGAGTTGCAGCGATATAGCAACCATTGTTGCCTGCCTTCATATTTACAGTTAAAGTACCATTGGCATTGAAATTATGTCTGATATCATTTTCCAGACCAATTAGCGTCTGACCATCACCAAAATCCCAGCTATAACTATCCGCATACCTGGCGCTGGCAATTAATCTTACCGGTTCGCCAACGCAAGCAGCCGTTGGTGCCAATGTGAAACTTACGTTGCCAGGAGGATTGCCAGTACGTACTTGTTTGGAAAATGTTTTTGTAACAGTACATCCGCTACCTGTAGTAATAGTTACTCCAACATCATAGGTGCCTGTTTGAGTGTACTGATGCGTTAGATTTCCACCAGATTGAGTCACAGTTTGACCATCCCCGAAATTCCAGGTATAAGAGGTGGTAGGATCATTGGTAGAATTAGTAGAAGTAGCTGTAAATACTGCATTGTATGGTACACAACCGGATACAGGACTGCTCAGCACTACGTCTGGCAGGGATATGTCTATATATTCTGTTTTTTTAAGAGTAGCCTGGCATCCACTACTTGATGTAACAGTAAGCGTTACATCAAATTTACCTGCTTTCGTATAGGCATGCTGAATATACGGATTACTTGTTGTAAGCGTTGTTCCATCGCCAAAATCCCAAACCCGGGTGGCGATATTAGGAGTAGCATCGGTAAAATTAGCAGTATACGTTTTACAGCTTTTGGTAACATCGGCTGAAAAACTGATGACAGGTGTACCACCGATGGTAATATCCTTATAATAACTACTGGTATTAATACCTCCTGGTGTATAATACTGTGCTTCAAGTGTAATTCTTTTTATGCCCCCAGTCGTGAAAGTAATTTGTGGATTAGGTTCAGTCGATGTACGTCCATCCCCAAAATCCCATTTGTACCCTAATGCGGTGCCAGTACTGGTATTTTTGAATGTCAATTCCACTGGCGTACACAAATTGGCCGATGATGCCGTATAACTAAAGTCGGCCTTCTGCGCCAACACATTGCTTACAGAAAGAATAAAAACCAGAAAAGTCCATAAACACTTTGCCTGTAGGTATTTCATAGGGTACACAGGTTTTCCATTTACGATTAATTATACAAATTAACAAAAAATATATATGATTACCTCGTTTTTTTATTACTTGATGAGTGTAACATTACCTTTTATAAGTGTTACTTCTCCTTTATCACACACAATTTCAACATAGTAAACAAATACATCCGGATTAAGTGGCTGTCCTTTGAATTTACCATCCCACCCTTTGGAAGCATCATTGGTATTGCTATTATATCGCTCAAAAATCAACTGTCCCCAGCGGTTGAATATTTTGAAGGCCCGGATGGTCTGCATCCCTTGCCCCCGAACATAAAATATATCATTCATCCCATCTCCATTAGGAGAAAAGGTATTAGGAATAAATACATTACCGGTTTCGCAGACAGTAGATATTTTCAATTCATCCGTAGCCGTACAACCAAATCTGTTAGTCACTTTTACACGATAGGTAATATTTCCTGTTAGTGTAGTTGTAGGAGTAAGGCAATTATAACAGCTTAATCCGGTTTGTGGCGACCATTCAGTGCTAATAATATCTTCACTTGCCTTAGCTGGTATTTGTAGTACCGACCCTGTTGGCAAAACTATATCCGGCCCCAGATCAATCGTTGGAGCGGTGCGAACATAAATTCTTGCTAAAACAGTATCTGTAAAACAGGTATTATCGTTATAGCCTACTACCTGGTAAGTTATGTTCCCATCTGGCTTGGCAACCGGATTGGCAATATCACTTCGATTAAGCCCCCTGTCTGGAATCCATTTATAAGTCAATGCGCCTCCGGTCTGCATTTGAACACTTTCTCCCTGACAAATTTCCTGATCTACTGCATAAATTTTAAAAGGTTGATTAACCTTGATGCCTATTTTTCCGGTATTCGTACATCCATATTGGTTAGTTGCTACAACGCTGTAGGTAGTATCAATATCTGGTGTAACCATTGGATGCAAATCATAGGGATCAGAGATCTTATAATCTGTCCAGACAACATTTACATTATTGTTTGTTAATGCATTCAGTTGTAAGGCAGCGCCTTTACAAATAGTAGCGGTGGTAGGAGTTAGATTTAAATCTGGCGATGGATTAACCACCATCGTGCTATTGGCAACCGAAGGGCAGGAGCCATCCTCATTGGTAATGGTCAGAGATACTGGTATATTACCCGGAGCAGTTAATGAAATCAGTGGCGGCACTACCTGATTATAGGTATTGCTGCCCACTCTCCAGATCCATTTGGCGGTAGGTAAATGACTGTCATCGATCCCGGATAACTGTATTTGTCCACTTACACAAAGCGGATTTATAGGATCTATTGTAGCTTTCGATTGTGTAGGAATCGTTAAGGGCAGCGTCATCTGGTCTTTACAACCATAGGCACTGGTAATTTGTAGTGTTACATTGGCAGCTCCGGGTTGTGGATAATTAAAGGAGCCATCCAGTGTAGTACCGTTGTTATCCGGAGCTCCGGAAACTCCATAATCCCATGCATTGATGAATGGTAATCCGAGCGAATCATTAGTAAGTGTCTTGCTGTTGTTAGGGAACGTGATTAATCCGCCTCCACATGCACTGAAATTGTCTATGCTGAAATCTGCTTTCGCATAATCTACTATAATCTTGTCATTACCCTGGGCTTTAACAATACATCCCTGATCATCTTCCAGTGATACTCTTGGATAATAAATTCCAGGCTTCGTATAAGTATGTGCAGGAGAAGTTGGGGTATTGGTTATTAACACGGAACCGTCGTCAAAATCCCACATATATTTGTTAGTCTTGGCAGCAGTAGCACTAATGCTTATATCCATTGGCACACATCCCTGTGTTGGAGTTGCTTTCATTGCTCCATCAGGCCCTTTAATAGTGATTGGCAGGGTGGTGCTGCTGGTACAGCCTCCATCGGCATACACTGTAAGTTTTACATTATAGGTTATTGCCCTGGTATAAATATGTTCGTCAGGATCATTTTTGGTAGATATACCATTATCTCCGAACTCCCACAAGGCTGATTTGAAATCGGTAGAAGTGTTGGTGAAAAGTACTTTCACCGGTGGACATAAATCCAGGTCTGAAGGAACTGTGAAACTGGCCTGCGGATCGGGTACAGTTATAAAAGCCGGTTTAGTAATCTGATCTGTACATCCATAAACGCTGAGAATACTTAATGTTACATCATAGTTGCCCGGAACCGAATACTTCTTAACCGGTTGTACTCCTGTTCCCGTAGTATTATCACCGAAATCCCAGACATAATCTTTAATGGTGCCGGTAGATTGATCCATGAAATCGAATGTCTTATCCTTACAGGCAATATTTGATGGCGCTGTAAAATCGGCTTTTATTTTTTCGAACTTTACGGGCTTGGTGGTAAATGCTTTACAACCAAATTTATCTGTCAGCGTAAGTTTAACAGTATAGTTGTTATCATTTATATATGCATGGGTAACATTTGCTCCTGTAGTATTATCAGTGGTATTTCCATCTCCAAACTCCCAATGCCAGTCGGTTAATTGATTGCCGGTATTGGTAGTTGAATGATCAGTAAATGTTAAAGGTTCATTTTTACAGAGCTTTCCTGTAAAATCAAAATCCGGAACGGGACCATTTATGGTTACACTTAAAGCGTTGGAAGTACGAACACAATTATTGTTATCGGTGATCGATAATACTATATTATATTGGCCGGGAGTAGTGTAGGTATTGCTTCTACCCTGTGTTGGGTCGAAATTAGCGCCTGGTATATATTCAAGGAAGTTGTATCCCCAATCCCACGTATAGTCCTGAATGTTAGATGCGATCAATGGGCCTAATGTAATATTTACAGGTTCGCCTATACATGCACTATTTTTCGCTGTAGCGATTACTGGTATTTCGTCAATGATATGAATAGTTTCACTGTGAGTAGAAGTACATACGCCATTGTCGATCGTCAGTGTTACTACTTTATCGCCGGTTGTAGTGTAGGTGAAATCGGGATTTGGATCAGTGGAGGTAGCCCCATTTTCTCCAAATTCCCAATACCAGGTTTTAACAGGTGTAGGAATAGGCCCAAATGTTGAATTATCAGTGAATTTCCTGTGATAAGGATTAACACAGTCCGGAGCTGTAGTGAAATTAGCAATTGGTGGGATAATCTGGATATAGTCCAGTTTAACCAGTTGATTTTGACATCCCTTGTGGATGGCCGTTAGAATCACATCATGACTCCCGATTACATTAAATGTGTGATTGGGATTTCGTTCTGAACTGCTGCTATTGTCTTGTGGAAAATCCCATATCCATACAGTTTCATTTACAGGAGTTGAATTGTTGGTAAATTGAATGGGGTCTTTGGCACAAGACTTAAGCGGGTTGGCGGTAAAGTCAATAATAGGCATGGTTCCCGCCTGAAGAGCGGTGGTAGTAGTAGCTTCACATCCACTTTGGGTTTTGATTTTTACGGTTACGATAAAATCTCCTTCATTAATATAAGTATGGGAAACCGGACTTCCTGTGCCGGTAGTTCCATCTCCAAAATCCCATTCATAACTGGCAATTGGTTCTGGAATATTGATGCTTGCATTAAAATTTACAGCCAGAGGAATACAACCTTCAATTACATCAGGCTGTATAGTTGCTTGTGGCTGCACAATACTTATATAGTTGGTTTTACTGATTGTTTGCGTACAACCTTCGGCGTTGGTAGCCTTAAGGCTGATGCTATAGCTGCCAGGTTGAGTGTAGGTATGCGGTGGATTTTCAGCATTAGAAGTACTGCCATCACCAAACGTCCAGTTCCAGGAAGTAGCATTGGCCGACTGAGCATTGAATTGAGTGGTGAAAGGAGCGGTACATGAACTTTGTGGCGTAGCAACAGGATCAATTGTTGGTGATGGGTTTATATGAATTGTTTGGGTGATTTCCTCTTCACAAGCTCCAATTGTTGCTTTCATTTTAATGATATAATCACCCGGTGCATTAAACTGTTTAACTGCATTGTTGGTAAATTGTGTAGTGCCATCCGGGAAAGTCCATAATACATTTGCAGGAATAGGCATAGTAGTATTGGTAAAGATCACAGATTGGCCGGCACATTGATTAGATGCTGTAAAAGAGGGTTTTATTTTTTCTATGACTATATAATCCTTCTTTACCAGAGGTTTGGAGCAGGAAGGAGTATGGGCAGTAAGTGTAACGGTGTATCTTCCTTCCTGGGTATAAGTATGTTGGAAATCCTGACCAGTAGTACCATCTCCATAATCATAGGTATAGGTAACCGGGTCAGGAGAATTATTAACAGTAGAATTGAAGAAGTTGACTGTTAAAGGAGCTGTACAGCTTTGTGTTTTATCGGCTGTAAATGAAGGTGTTGGAGCACTTTCCACTTTAATTGGTACCGGATCACCATTGCTGCTACAATTCATAGTGTTGGTAACAATGCTGATCACATTATAAGTTCCTGCCTGCGTATATGTATGTGCGGCATTAGGACCTGTAGCTCCGCTTCCATCACCGAAATCCCAGGTAATACTTTTAATGCTTCCATCTCCAGGGATAGACTGGTCGGTAAATGAAGCCATAAATGGTGCACAGCCGGAAAGATTCAGGGCATTTATTTTTACGGTTGGTTTGTTATAAACCTGAATATCCAATTGCCGGGTAATCACAACACCCGGATAGGTAGCTGTTAGGGTAACATGATAGATACCAGGGTTCTGAAAAGATTTGGAAGGATTTAACTCGTTGATAACATTGGCGCCAAGTCCAAAGCTCCATTCCAGTTTCTGATATCCGGGATCAGCAGTTGCACTGAAATTAACAAGAAATGGCGGACATCCTGCCATTTTATCTGCCTGTATTGAAACTGTTTGTGCCTTGGCATTGAATGCCAATACAATAAGCATCAGGCTATATAAAAAAATTCGAAGTAGGTTTTTCATTTGACATAGGATGGCCAAGGGGCCGGTTCGGTCATAGGTATGTTCAAAGTATAAAAATAATAATAATGTTTGTAAAACGCATTAGTTTAATGTATATAACCGAATGACCGTAACTTTGCAGAAAGTACTAAGATGAATTTGGACAGTCAATATTGGGATAACAGGTATTTGCATCACGAAACCGGGTGGGATATGGGAGTAGTATCACCTCCTTTAAAATCATATATAGATCAGATCCATAATAAGGATTTGAGTATTATGATTCCTGGTGGAGGAAATAGCTATGAAGCCGCCTATCTGGCAAGTCAGGCTTTTGGTGATGTTACAGTAATTGATATTGCTCCGTCTTTAGTAGAAAAGCTACAGGAACAATTTAAGCATACACGAATAAAGGTGATCTGCGGCGATTTCTTTGAACATACAGGATCATATGACCTGGTGCTGGAACAGACCTTCTTTTGTGCGATTGATCCGGCAAAAAGACCAGAATATGCTGCACATATGTATTCGTTGCTGAAGCCTGGTGGCCATCTGGCAGGTGTGCTTTTCGACAGAACATTCGAACAAAGTGGCCCGCCTTTTGGAGGTAGCCAGGAAGAATATGAAAAATTATTCTCAACATTATTTGACATAAAGACATTACAACCGTGTTACAATTCTCACCCTGCCCGTAAGGGTTGTGAATTGTTTATTAACTTAATGCCGAAAATCAAACACCTATGCGACAATTCGTATTAGCAGTTGCAATAGCACTGTGTTCCACGTCCACGTTAGTAGCCCAACAATCTGGCAGCATTGATGCTGTTGCTTTTGAGAAAGGGATTCAACAGGCTGGTGTACAAATATTTGATGTGCGTACAGCCGGTGAGTTTAGTACAGGTCATTTACCCAACGCTTTACAGGCAGATTATACAAAGCAGGATGAGTTTAAGTCAAGAGTTCAATATCTGGATAAGCAGAAGCCGGTATATGTTTATTGCCTTAGTGGCGGCAGAAGCAGTGCCGCTGCCAAATGGATGCGCGAAAATGGATTTGCCAATGTGGTGGAGCTTCAAGGGGGTATAAATGCCTGGAAACAAGCCGGTAAAGGGCTGGATGGAGTAACAGACAGCAAATCTCAGCAAAGCATTGAAGATTATAACAAGGCTATAGCCGCAAAAGGTTATGTGCTTACAGACGTTGGTGCTAAATGGTGCCCTCCCTGCCGGCAGATGGAACCTGTATTGGAAAAATTCTTCAACTCACATAAGAATGTAAAAAAGGTGTTGGTAGACGGAGGAAAGGATACAGAAATAATGAAATCAATCAATGCTACTACTTTGCCTACTTTCATCATATATAAAGACGGGAAAGAAGTTTGGAGAAAACAGGGCGTATTGGAATTGAAAGAATTAGAGCAGCATGTAACTATATAATGCTATCATCAACATAAAAAAAGACCAGCGCAAAACTGCTCTGGTCTTTTTTATGTTGAAAAATTTATAAGCTATAAATACCACTGTATTTCTTTTTTGCATAGTTCATGAAAGCACTGAACTCCAGTGGCTTTCCTGTAACCCGCTTACATAATTCGTTAGAGGTATAAAACCTGCCAAACGGATGGATATTCGTATGTAACCAGGTCAGGAGTGGTTGGTAATCGCCGGTTGAGATACTTTCATCCAAACCCGGAACCTGTTTTTGTGCAGCTTCAAAAAACTGTGCAGCATAGAAACTTCCTAAAGAATAAGTTGGGAAATATCCAAAGCTGCCATGAGACCAATGTATATCCTGTAAGATGCCTTGCGCATCATTAGGTACCTTGATATGCAAATATTGCTGATAGTACTCATTCCAAACATGATTAAGATCTTTCACATCAATACTTCCGTCCAGCAGCCCCTTCTCAATTTCATACCTGATCATGATGTGGAAATGGTAGGTCAATTCATCGGCTTCGGTACGAATGAGGGATGACTGTACTTTATTAATAGCCTTATAGAAGTCGTGCAGTGATACGGTACGCAGATTTCCAGGGAATAATTCCTGGAGTTGTGGATAACGGGATTGCCAGAAATTGAGGCTTCTGCCAACATTGTTTTCCCAGAGGCGTGATTGAGATTCATGAATTCCCAGACTGGTGGCTTCTCCGCAGGGGAGGCCATATTCATCGGTTGGCAGGCCTTGTTCGTAAAGTGCATGTCCGCCTTCATGAATGCAGCTCCAGGTCATATTGCCAAAATCGTTTTCATCAATTCTGGTGGTAACTCTGACATCCAGTGGGTTAAAGCTGGTAGTGAACGGGTGTTCGGAAATATCCTGTCTACCGGCCTTCATATCATATCCCATTTGTTTAAGCAGGGTAATACCGTAGTTCCATTGAGCATCTTTCCCATAATGGAGATGTAGGAAATCCTTGTTTATTTCAGGTTTCAGCTCAATTTCTTCGAGTAGGGGAACCAGGGAAGTCTTAACCTCTTTGAAGATAGCATCCAGTTCAGTGGTGGTCATGCCTTTCTCATATTCATTGAGCAGGGCATTATAAGGGTGACCGGTATATCCCAGCAGTTCGGCTTCCTGTTTTTTCAGGTCCACCATTTTGGCAAGAGCAGGAGCATAGATCTGGTAGTCATTTGCTTTCCTGGCTTTTATCCATGCATGATAGCATTCGTTTGTAATATTGGAAAGGGCGGCGACCAGTTCGGCCGGGTATTTTTTATTTTTTTCCACATCTTCGAGAGAAAGCTCAACATTTTTCAGCTCCACTGGGTTAAGATCGGAGTTTTGGTGCAGAGATCGGATGATCTGTTCAAGGTCTGGCGACGTAAATAATTCATGGGCAATACCGCTGAGAGTAGTGATTTGTTGTCCTCTGAATTCGGCGCCTTTTTCGGGCAGGTAGGTTTCCTGATCCCATCCCAGTACAGCAATCGCATTTTTAACATCTGCGATTTTTTGCATTTTTATTTTATAATCTGCATATTGTTCTGCTGTAGATTTGTTGCCAGCCATAAAAAATAATTTTTTACAAATTTAGGTTGATGCTATAATTTTCCGAGATATGAAGATAAAAGAGATTATTCAGGTTATAGAAGCTTATGCTCCACCGGTTTATCAGGAGAGCTATGATAATGCCGGGTTAATTTTCGGGGATCCGCAAACGGAGGTGACCCAGGTGCTGCTAACCTTAGATACCACGGAAGCCGTAATAGACGAGGCAATAGCGAAGGGGTGCAATTTGGTGATTGCGCATCATCCGATAGTATTTGGGGGATTAAAGAAGATTAATGGAAAGAATTATGTTGAAAGGGTGGCTATAAAAGCTATTAAAAACGATATAGCGGTTTATGCGGCTCATACGAATCTGGATAATGTGAGGAATGGGGTATGTATGGAAATGTCGGCCAGGCTGGGGTTGACAGATTACCGTGTTTTACAGCCAAAGAAGGGGCTGTTGAAGAAGTTATACACATTTGTGCCACAGGCGGAGGCAGAAAAGGTGAGATCGGCTTTATTTGAAGCAGGGGCCGGGCATATTGGAAACTATAGTGAGTGTAGTTTTAACGGGGCAGGAGAAGGAACTTTTAAAGCGGGGGAGGGAACAGATCCTTATGTAGGGGTTCAGGGTCAGAGACATTTTGAAGCAGAAATAAAATTGGAAGTAATTTTTCCGGTATATTTGGAAGGCAAAATTTTGCAGGCCCTGTTAAGTCATCATCCGTATGAGGAGGTGGCATATGATATAGTGGCTTTGGAGAATGCTTATTCGCAGGTTGGTTCGGGAATGGTAGGGCTTTTACCGGAGGCTATGGATGAGATGGCCTTTTTGCAGCTGGTAAAGGATCGATTTGGGGCGGGATGCGTAAGATATACCCCGTTGAGAGGTAAGCAGGTTAAGAAAGTGGCGTTATGTGGAGGTGCCGGCAGCTTTTTATTAAAGTCGGCGATTAGTTCGGGAGCGGATGCCTTTGTTTCTTCAGACTTTAAGTATCACGAATTTTTTGATGCTGAAAATCAATTAATTATAGCAGATATCGGACATTTTGAGAGCGAGCAGTTTACAGTGGAATTATTTTATCATATATTGACTGAAAAATTCCGTAATTTTGCGCCTCTAAAATCTACGATTAAAACAAACCCGGTAAATTATTTATAATACATGGCAACTGTAAAAGAATACTCCGTTGAAGAAAAATTAGCCTCTGTACTCAGATTGCAGAAGATTGATTCCAAGCTGGATGGAATCCAGGTGTTGAAAGGGGAGTTGCCGATGGAGGTAAAAGACCTGGAAGACGAGATCGAAGGTTTAAATACCCGTCAGGCACACATTGAAAACGAGGTGAAAGGAATTCAAGACTTCGTTGCCAGCAAGAAAAACGCTATCAAAGATGCGGAAGCGCTGATCAAGAAGTATGAGAAGCAGCAAGACAATGTAAAGAATAACCGTGAGTTTGAAGCAATTACCAAGGAAATGGAAATGCAGGCCCTTGAAATCAAATTGGCAGAAAAGCATATTAAAGATGCCAATGAAGAGATTAAGGATAAGAGCAGAGTCCTGGAAATGGCTAAGAAAGCGATTGCTGACAAAGAAGCTAACCTTAAGCACAAGAAAGGCGAACTAGAAAAGATCATAGCTGAAACAGATAAAGAAGAGAAAGCTTATCGCAAAGAAAGTGAGGAAGCTAAAACTAAAGTAGATCCACGCTTATTGCAGGCTTACGAGAAAATCCGTAAAAATTACCGTAACGGTCTGGCTGTGGTAACAGTAGAGCGTGATTCCTGCGGTGGTTGCTTCAATGCGATTCCTCCTCAACGTCAGGCTGAAATTCGTCAACACAAGAAAATTATCGTTTGTGAACATTGTGGCCGTATCCTGGTAGATAACGACCTGGATGCCACTGTCACTATTTAATAAACGACAGACAAACAGTATTTTAAACGGTTAATGGCTTATAGCTGTTAACCGTTTTTTCATGCCAGAACTTTCTTTTATTTCTGTAGTTATAATTAAAGGAATTTTTACGCTTTATATTTTTTCCCAATATTTTTAGTTTTGTTTTACTAAATTTATTAGCTTTGTGCCAGCCTGCCACTACGCAGGTAGCATGCGTAAAAGTTCTTTTATTTTATGGCAGGGAATTGGATAAGCGATTAGGCATAAATTGTGAATTGTTTTTGGGATGTGCAGCGATTATGTGAGATTTGACCATTAATTGTAGGAATACTTGCCCTTATGCGTATTATTTTTTCTTTGTTGCTATTGCTGAATGTATTGAATGTTAGCGCCAGACAGAAAGTCTACGATTTTAATCCTCGCTGTGAACAAGCCTATGATGCTATCATGCAGCTACGGCTAAACGCAGGTAGAGCTTTGCTGGAGGCAGAAAAAAGAGAACATCCTGATAATTTAGCACCCTATTTCCTGGATAATTATGCAGACTTTTTTACGCTCTTCTTTAATGAAGACCCTTCAGAATATTCCCGTAAAAGAAGTATGCGTTCTTTCCGATTAAGTAAAATGGAGGAAGGCTCGTCAGATTCTCCCTACTACTTGTATACGCAAGCTGCTATCAAGTTTCAATGGGCGATGATCAAAATTAAATTCGACGAAAAATGGGATGCTACCTGGGAAGTACGGAAAGCTTATATGCTCCTGAAAGAAAACCAGCAGAAATTCCCTGATTTCGTTCCTAATAATTTATTGATGGGAGCCATGCAAACAGTGTTTGGAACTATCCCCGAAGGTTATAAATGGATTACCAACATCCTGGGCCTGAAAGGAAGCATTAAACAAGGAATGGCCAATGTGAACAAGTTTATTGAAAGCGGCGCTCCGGAAGCAAAATTATTCAGGGAAGAGTCTTATTACTATTACTGCTATCTCACATTGTTTATTGTGAATAAGCCCGAAGAAACCTGGGCATTTTTGCAAAGAAAACAGTTAGATACTAAAAATAACTACCTGTTTGCCTTAATGGTGGCTAACCTGGCATTAAACAATCAGAAAGCTGCCATGGGATTGAAGGTAATGGAGGAAAGAAACGATACGCCGGAATACGCTGATATTGAATATTATAATTATGTAGTTGGGTTACTAAAACTCAGCAGACTGGATCCCGATGCGCATGTTTATCTTGAAAAATTCATTAATAGTTTTAAAGGTAAATTTTATGTGAAAGAATGTCTGCAACGCCTTAGCTGGTTCTATTTTCTGGAAGGAAATCAGGCAATGGCCAATAAATACCGGGCAATGATCCTGACTAAAGGCGGAACCGAAACCGATGCAGACAAACAGGCTTTGAAAGAAGCTAAAACAACTAAATGGCCTAATCCTTTTTTACTTAGAGTTAGATTACTAAGCGATGGAGGATTTTTCAACAAGGCCTTAACTTTGCTCTTATCCAAAAAAGTTTCCGAATTCACCGCTTTAGAAGATAAACTGGAATATGCTTATCGACTAGGCCGTATTTATGATGAAAACGGACAGGATGATCAGGCAATTACCATGTACGAGGCCACAGTAAAGGTAGGGAGCAACCGCCCTGAATACTATGCTGCAAGAGCAGCCCTCCAAATGGGATACATATACGAAAAACGTAGAGATAAAACCAAAGCCCAGGAATGTTATCAGCAATGTCTGAACATGAAAGGGCATGATTATAAAAACTCCCTCGACCAAAGAGCCAAAGCCGGGCTACAGCGGTTGAGCGGATCCTGACCTAGAAGTTTAAAATTAACGACTGTTCCTTCCTTTGGTTGGTAAGTCAATCCGGGCAGCCGGGCATTTTACATTACTTATGTTACAGCGATTAACTATCAGGAATTACGCTATTATCGATTATCTGGAAGTCGATTTTTCCCAAAATCTCAACGTGATCACCGGTGAAACCGGTGCGGGTAAATCTATTCTCCTGGGTGCTCTTTCCCTAATCCTGGGCGACAGAGCCGATCCTGGCGTTTTATTCGATAAAACTGGGAAATGTATTATCGAAGGGTTCTTCAAAGTGAAAAAAGCGCAGGTGCTTTCTTTCTTTGAAAAACATGAACTCGACCTGGAAGAACTCCTCATTATCCGGCGTGAAATAAGTGCATCCGGCAAATCCCGTGCATTCGTTAACGATACTCCCGTTAATATATCACAACTCGGTGAACTAAGTACTTACCTGGTAGATCTGCATCAGCAGTTCGATACCCTCGCACTGGCAAATGCCGATTTTCAACGGGAAGTAATTGATGCCCTGGTAAATAAACCCGTTGTCTTACAAGAATATCAACAAGTTTATTCACAATATGCACAGGTGCAAAAGCGATATAAACACCTGGTTGAAAGCAGAGATAGCGCTAACAAGGAACTTGATTATAATCGTTTTCTGCTGGATGAGCTGACAGAAGCTAATTTCTATCAGAATGAAGTTGAGGACCTGGATGCTGAGCTGCAAACCCTCAGCCATGCCGAAGAAATTAAGAATACCCTGAATCGTATTTACTTTCAGCTTAAAGAAGATGAACAACCAATTCTTCAGCAAATAAAACAACTACAGGCCTCCCTGAATGGCTTGGCGAACTTCCATAAGGAAATTCCCGGTTTAGCAGAGCGATTATTATCGACTTATGTTGAACTGCAGGATATTTCCGGGGAAATAGAAGGGATCAACGACCAGGTATTTTATGATGCTGCCAGAATAGAAGTCGTAAATGAAAGACTTACTATGGGGTATCGCCTGTTCAAAAAGCATAGCGTTCAAACAACCAATGAATTACTGGAAATAAAAGAGGCACTGTCAACAAAGGTTGCCGATGTTTTAAACCTCGACGATCAGTTACTGGCGCTGGAACAGGAGCAGACAAGATTACAGGAACATTTGCTGCAAACGGCAGCCATTATTACTGCACATCGGCAGGAACAGGCAATGCCATTTGCTCAACGTGTCAATGAATTGCTGGCCCAGGTAGGCATGCCAAATGCCAGATTGAAGGTCGATATTCTTGTTGGTGAACTGAATCCGCATGGTCAGGATACTATCGATTTCCTGTTCGATGCCAATAAAAGCAATCAATTTGCGCCAGTGGGTAAGGTGGCTTCCGGCGGTGAGTTAAGCCGGATTATGCTGTGTATTAAGTCTCTGGTTGCTAAATCAGTGGCTTTACCAACCCTCATTTTTGATGAAATTGATACTGGTATTTCCGGAGAAGCCGCCCGTCAGGTAGGTATTATTCTGAAAGATTTGGCTAAATCTCATCAAATCATCTGTATTACACATCAGCCGCAGATTGCCGGTAAGGCAGATGCTCATTATTTTGTCTTTAAAGATGCAAAGGCAGATAAAGTGACTACCAGCGTACGTTTATTGTCGGTGGAGGAACGTGTAAATAAAATTGCTCAGATGCTTAGCGGTGAAAAACCAACTGCTGCAGCGCTTGAGAATGCACGTGAAATGCTGACGAGTTTCTAGCTCGCGATGCTCGCGTTTTTCTCGCAAAGAAGCAAAGAAGCAAAGAGGCATAAGGATCAAAGCGGATGTTTTCAAGAGCTATTGACCGATTTCTTTTATAATTGGAGCGAATCGGAAGTCCTTAAAAACATCCGCTTTGATCCTTATGCCTCTTTGCTTCTTTGCTTCTTTGCGAGAAACTACTATTTTTGCCGAAATTAATTTTTGACCAAATGGCTCATAACTTATTAAAAGGGAAGAAAGGTATCATTTTCGGTGCATTAGATGAAAAGTCTATTGCATGGAGAACTGCACTTCGTTGTGTAGAAGAAGGCGCTGAAATTGTGCTTACCAATGCCCCTATTGCCCTCCGTATGGGTGAGATCAACAAACTTGCGGAAACTTGTAAAGCACCTGTAATTCCTGCGGATGTTACCAATATGGATGATCTGACCAACCTGTTCAACAAATCTATGGAGCATTTTGGTGGCAAGATCGATTTCGTGCTCCACTCAGTAGCAATGGGTATGAATATCCGTAAAGGCAGAAGTTATATGGATCTGGATTACGATTTCAATCACAAAACCTTCGATATTTCTGCAATTTCATTACACCGCGTTCTGCAAACAGCTTACAAGCTCGATGCATTAAACGAATGGGCTTCTGTAATTGCATTATCTTATATAGCTGCTCAACGCGTATTCCCTGACTACGGCGAAATGGCCGATGCTAAAGCATTACTCGAGTCTATTGCCCGCAGTTTTGGTTATCACTACGGTACTCATAAGAAAGTACGTATCAATACCATCTCTCAATCTCCTGTTAAAACAACTGCAGGTGGTGGGGTAAAAGGTTTTGATGGCTTTATGGCTTATGCAGAGAATATGAGCCCTCTTGGTAATGCAACTGCAGACGAATGCGCTAATTATGCAGTGGCATTGTTCTCAGACCTTACCAAAATGGTTACTATGCAGAATTTGTTCCATGATGGAGGTTTCTCCTTTACCGGAGTTTCTCAGGGAGTTATTAATCAGATGGAGAAATAATTACAAATGGGTATGGCCTGGCCATACCTTTTTTGTTTAAAAAATAAAAAGCCGTTTCCTTCCGGGAACGGCTTAAATATTATTTGTCATAGTGTGGGAGAACAATAAACAAACACTTGTCTAATACTCATCTTCATTAAAGAAGAAGTCGTCTTGGGACGGATAATCAGACCAAATATCTTCAATCCCCTCGTAAATTTCTCCCTCATCCTCCAGCTCCTGAAGGTTCTCGATTACTTCGATCGGTGCACCGGAACGAATGGCGTAGTCGATAAGTTCGTCTTTTGTAGCTGGCCATGGAGCGTCCTCCAGGTATGAAGCTAATTCTAATGTCCAGTACATCGTATTAAAATTTTTACTTTTTAATTTTCCGCAAAAGTATTATTTAATTTGAAATAAACAACTTTTACTATTTTATTGGTTAATTACGTTTCTTTGGGTTATGCTAACCGCTCGCAATCTTACCAAAAATTATTCCAATTTACCCATTCTGAAAGGGGTAGATATTACTGTTGGCAAAGGAGAAATCGTAACCATCGTAGGCTCTTCAGGCGCTGGGAAAAGCACTTTGCTGCATATTCTTGGCACACTGGATACTCCCTCTTCAGGAGAAATTTTTCTGAATGATGTCAATCTGGCCGATCTGAAAGGCGACTCATTGGCCGATTTCAGGAACCGGCATATAGGCTTTATCTTTCAGTTCCATCACCTTTTACCAGAATTTTCAGCACTCGAGAATGTTTGCATTCCAGGCTATATTGCTGGTACCAAAAAGAGTGAGGTCAAAGAAAAAGCACTTTTCCTCCTCGAAACGCTTGGCCTCCAACACCGGTTAGATAATAAGCCCAATCAGTTGTCGGGCGGTGAACAACAACGCGTTGCCGTTGCCCGTGCCCTGATCAACAATCCGGATGTGGTGATGGCCGATGAACCGACAGGCAATTTAGACTCTAAGAATGCTTATGAACTGCACCACCTCTTTTTGGAGTTAAGGGATAAACTGAAGCAAACTTTCATCATAGTAACGCACAACGAAGAACTGGCGCCAATGAGCGACAGGCAGCTGGTGATGAAAGATGGAAGAATTATTTAATGACCAAAGATATCTGCGGCTGCCTTAAAAGTCTGACAGTGGGCATTCACCACATCCCTTACCTGCGGGGAGTATCCTCCTCCCATTGCTACGGCACAGGGAATCTGATGTTTATATAGGCATTCAAAAACCAGCTCGTCACGCTGCCGGCAGCCATCTGGAGTTACTTTCAATTTTCCGAATTTATCTGTTTCCAGGATATCTACCCCTGAAAGATAAAATACGAGATCAGGCTTCACCTGGTTTATCAACTTAGGCAGGGCTCCGGCCAATAAACCCAGATAGGCAGATGTATCCATTCCGTCCTGCAATGGAATATCCCAATCCGACACCTCTTTGTGGAATGGATAGTTATGTGCACCATGCATACTAAACGTATATACATTGGGGTTATTGGCAAAGATAGCCGCACTGCCATTCCCCTGATGCACATCCAAATCAATGATCAGCGCCTGCTTAATTTTTTTCTGTTCCAGCAGATAATTGGCCGCTACGGCAAAATCATTCAACAAACAAAATCCTTCTCCTCTGTCTGCAAATGCATGATGGGTACCTCCGGCGATATTTAAACCTATACCATGCTCAAGCGCATGCAACGCAATATCAATCGTACCTTGAGTAATTACAATTTCTCTTAATGTTAATGCAGGAGATTGCGGAAAACCTATTTTTCTCTGCTCCCTGGCCGGTAAGGTCTGGTCTCTTAGTTGCTGCCAATAGGATTTGCTATGGGTTAAACAAATAACCTCTTCCGCAGCAGGTGCAGGTTCAAAGAGGTGTTCAGCCTGAATAACACCTTCTCTCAGCAACTGCTCTGGTATTAATTCATACTTAACCATCGGAAAGCGATGATCGGCCGGTAACGGATGTGTATAAATCGGATGATATGCTATTTTCATGAATGTATGGTTCACTGCGCCCGAATTATGGATTTTCCGGCTATTACAAACACGATGTCATCTTCTGAGGGGTTAATGTTCGCATGGCCAGTAAAGTGTCCGAAAGCGGGTAAAATGCCGCAATGTTCACCAAAATAGAAGCAGGGTACTCTCAGTCGCTGCTTGCCGGCCCCCTGCATTACAAACGCCGGATGTAAATGCCCCGAAAAAGTATATTTATACCCATTAGCCTCTTCACAAGGTTCATGGATGAAGTGAATATCCCTTATTGTCAGCGTATCATGCACATTTATTGCTAATTGTTCGTATACGGATTCTGCCATGATATCATGATTTCCTTCAACTAAATCAAAATCAATATTTGCAAATTGCTGGCGCCAGATCTTAAAATACTGCACTTCATTATTCTCTGCACTATGAAACATATCGCCTACAATGATGATCCTCCGGGGCAGAAATTTGATGATCAGCTGCTGTAACCTAAATAAGTCTTCCTCGCCAATACCCGATGGTACGGCAATCCCCGACTTACGGAAATGCGTTGCCTTACCCAGATGAAGATCTGATACAATCAATGCTTTTTCTTCTTCCCAAAAAATAGCCCGCTCGGCCAACAAATGCCAATGCTGATCCTGAAAGTTAAATATTTCCCCTACCACTGAACCTTGTATTTAATGGGGTGCAAATTATTAATTTCTTAACCGTTCACCGCTATCAATTTTTTGATACGGTCTTCCAGCTTTTCACTGGTCATAGTATCTCTTAAACTATCTACCTTAATCGGGAAGCAGAATGGTGTAAGCTTCTCAGGGGTGGTGATTACAATATGGCTAACTGCAATACGCTCAAGGGTTTCTCTTAACCTGGCCTCTTCCATCTGGTAGAAGAATGCCTCGTTAAAGGCTTGGCGAAGCAAAAGATTATCGGGATCATAATCCTTAAAAACATTAAACAACAAGGAGGCCGAAGATTGTAAGTGCCTGTTGGCTTTATGTTTACCCGGATAGCCCTGAAATATCAGTCCGGCTATCACTGCTATGTCTCTGAATTTCCTTCTGGCCATTTCTGTAGCGTTAACACTGGTCTGAAGTTCTGTCAGCAGATTATCTGTAGTAAATAATGCTTTGGCATTCTCTATAGTTAATGGGATTGGCTGGTCAGATAAAAGCTCAAACCCATAGTCATTCATCGCTATGGAAAAAGTGATCGGTTGTATCTGGCTGATTCGGTATGCTAATAATGCAGCCATTACTTCGTGTACCAACCTTCCTTCGAAAGGATAAACAAAAAGATGGTAACCATCTTTTGTAGTTATTTTTTCAACCAGCAATTCATTATCCTTAGGTATATGTGATAATGTTTCCTGTAAATTGAAAAGCGGCTGCAATGCGATTAATTCAGGGTCTTTGGTGCGCCCGGAAAGTGCCTCATTGAATTTCTGCCTGAGCATCCTGCCCAGGTTCGAAGACAGCGGAATTCGGCCTCCCTGGTAACTTGGCACTATTGTTTTTTTAGCATTGGATTTACGCACCAGTACTGTCATGTCTTTGATCATCACAAATTCCAGGTTTCGTCCGGCCAGTGTAAAGGTATCACCAGCCTGCAATCTGGATATAAATCCTTCTTCTATTACGCCTACGTAGCCTCCACTGAGAAATTTCACTTTAAGCATAGCATCGCTCACGATGGTACCAATATGCAGCCGGTGCCGCATTGCCATAGTTCGATTCCTGCAGATATAGAAATCGCCTGTTCTTTCTACTTTTTTAAATTCATCATACCCGCCAAGTGCATCTCCTCCGGTTGTGAGAAAAGCCAGTAACCATATCCATTCCTCTTCTGTAAGATCCTGGTAGCAAAAGGTTTTCTTTACTTCTTCAAAGATTTCATCAGAATTAAAGCCTTCCGATACAGCAAGGGTCATCAGGTACTGAAGTAATACATCGAAAGCCAACATCACCGGCATTCGGCTTTCGATAAGATCTTCTTCCATAGCAGCTTTTAATGCAGCCGCTTCCACTAATTCCAATGCATGGGTAGGTAAAAAGAATATTTTACTCACAGCTCCAGGTTGATGGCCGCTACGTCCGGCTCTTTGCAGAAACCGGGCTACTCCTTTAGGGCTACCTACCTGAATAACACTGTCGACCGGCCGGAAATCTACTCCCAAATCCAGACTGGCAGTACAAACCACTGCCTTTAGTATACCATTGTGTAAGGCTTCTTCCACCCAAATTCTCAATTCCTGATCAATAGATCCATGATGCAATGCCAGGGCTCCTGCCAGCATTGGATCATACTTCAGTAATGCCTGATACCAGATTTCTGATTGAGAACGGGTATTGGTAAAGATCAGGGTAGTTTGGCTTTCTTCAATAACTGGCAATGCCTGAGGCAACATTCGTATTCCTAAATGTCCGGCCCAGGGGTAGTTTTCAATTTCTTCGGGAATAACACTTTTGAGTGCAATATTCTTTTTAAGATTAGATCTGATGATTATTCCATTTCCGTGATAAGGCCCCAATAATACTTCGAGTGCTTCATCCAGGTTGCCAATGGTGGCTGAAATACCCCACACTTTAAGTTCACCGGCTTTGAGTCCTTTAAGTCTGCTAAGTGCCAGTTCTACCAATACGCCTCTTTTACTGCCTATCAGTTCGTGCCACTCATCCACTACCACTGTATGCAGCTTTTTAAATACAGCCGGGTATTCTTTCTGAGCTAATAACAAATGCAGACTTTCGGGGGTGATGATCAAGACTTCCGGCATTTGTCGTTTTTGGGCAGCACGGGTAGCTACAGCTGTATCTCCGCTTCGAATACCTACCTGCCATGGAATATCCAGTTCCTGTAATGCGGCTTCCATTGCTCTGCCAAGGTCTTTGGCCAGGGCACGCAAAGGAGTTACCCACAAAAGTTGCAGGCCATTTTTTGTTTTACTCTTATAATCTTTTGGATGATTATCAATCCAGGAGATCACGGCTCCTAAAAAGAGAGAGAATGTTTTTCCGAATCCTGTGGGAGCATTCACAATACCTGATTTGCCCTGCAAATAGGCTTTCCATGCATCTTCCTGGAATTTAAAGGGTTTGAGTTCCTTATCTTCCAGCCATTTATTAATCACTTTCCAGCCACCCGAACGTTGTTGCATGGTATGAAATTAGGACAAAATGATAAATATTGAATCGCTTATTTTTGCATATGCTTTCTTATTTCAAACTATCTGAAAATAATACTACAGCGAAGAAGGAGATTCTTGCCGGACTTACAACATTTTCCACAATGGCATACATTCTGGCAGTGAATCCGGGGATTTTATCTACCACCGGAATGGATTTCTCTGCACTGATTACTGCCACAGCGCTGGCCGCAGCCATCGGTACGCTGGTAATGGCATTTTATGCCAATCTACCTATTGGGGTTGCACCCGGCATGGGCTTAAATGCTTTCTTCGCCTATACTATTGTTTCATCCATGGGATATAGCTGGCAGTTTGCGTTGACAGCTGTATTTCTGGAGGGAGTGATTTTTATCTTTTTGTCGATGTTTCGGATTCGGGAAGCTATAATCATCAGTATTCCGCATAATCTGAAGCATGCCATATCTGTGGGTATAGGATTGCTGATTGCATTGATTGGGATGGCAAATGCAGGGATTATAGAAACAGGTATGCATCATGTTGGTGAGGGCAAGTTGGATGGGGTAATCCTGAAGATTGGAGATATAACAAGCGCGGGTCCGCTTATTGCACTAACAGGTCTGGTAGTGAGTGGCGTACTGATGTATAAAAAGGTAAATGCTGCATTGCTGATAGGAATACTTGCCGCAACCGTGGTTGGTATCCCGATCGGGTTAACACATTTACCAGCAAACGGACATTTTGTGAGCCTGCCTCCTTCTATTGCTCCCATTGCTTTTAAGCTGGAATTTGATGAGATCTTTTCGTTAGATATGCTGTTGATTTTATTTACGCTGTTAATGGTAAATCTTTTCGACACAGTAGGAACCCTTATAGGGCTATGTAATAAAGCTGGTTTGTTGGATGCCAATGGCCGCTTTCCCAGAGCTAAGCAGGCATTAATGGCAGATGCTGTGGGCACTACAGCAGCCGGATTGCTGGGTACCAGTGTGGTTACTGCTTATGTAGAAAGTGCCAGTGGTATTGCTGCCGGAGGTAAAACTGGGCTAACAGCTTTAACAGTGGCCGTAATGTTTTTACTTTCCCTGTTTTTTGCTCCTGTTTTTGCAATGATTCCTGCAGCTGCAACTGCTCCTGCATTGATTATTGTTGGTATGTTGATGATGGGGGCGGTTACGAAAATCGACTTCCATGATGTTACAGAAGCTATTCCGGCATTTCTGGCAATTGTTATGATGCCTTATAGCTATAGCATTGCTGAAGGGATTGTATTTGGAATGTTGTCTTATGTATTGTTGAAGGTATTAACCGGACAATACAAAAGTATCAGTCCTGTAATGTACGTTTTGTCGATCCTTTTCATCATTACATTCCTGGTGAAATAATTATTCTTTTAGAGTAGTGCCACTGGTTGTCACGTTTAATGTGTGCATAGCTCCGCATTTTAATGCGTAATTATTTTTTTGATGCCCAACCGGGAAGTTGAAACATACAGGATATTTGAAGTCTTTTACTTTTTCCATTACAATATCATAAACACTTCTTCCAAATTCTTCACCGGGGTCATCAGCTTTAATCTTGGTAAATCCACCAATGATGAGGCCTGCCAGGTTATCTAATTTGTGCGCCCTGTGCAGGGTGCCCATTAGTCGGTCGAGGTTATAAAGATATTCTCCTGTTTCTTCCAGGAAGAGTAATTTACCGGTAGTTACAATTTCTGAATTTGTGCCGCACATTCCCTGAATAATAGACAGGTTGCCACCGATAAGTACGCCTTTGGCTTCGCCACGACGATTGTGGATATCTGCAGGGGCTGTATATTTCATTTTTTTACCGGTCAGCGCCTGGTAAATAGACATAATTGTATCCTGAACTATCGGTTCTGCTTTTGAAAAATCATCAGGAAAACTATTACACATTTTCGAATGCAGGGTGCCTATTCCGAAATGCCTGTTGATATGGCAATGCAAGACTGTTATATCACTGAATCCTATCACCCATTTTGGGTGGTGCTGAAAATGAGAAAAGCTTATCTGATCAATAATTCTGGCAGATCCATATCCTCCCCGGGCACATAATATGGCTTTGATTCTGTCGTCGTTTAACATGCTTTGAAGGTCGGCGGCCCTTTCGGCATCGGTACCTCCAAATGTATAATCACGGGCTCCTACTGTTTTGCCTATTCTTACACTAAATCCCCAACTCTCTAAAAGACGTATGGCAGGCATTATATCTTCACGCTTGATATAACCTGCAGGGCAGGTAATACCAATTGTGTCTCCAGGTTGCAGATAAGGGGGAAGACGATGTTCCGGCTTATCGGGCAACTCCGAAAAACCGGAACTGGCAAATGAAGAAAGGGTTGTGACACCAACACTGGTCGTAAGAAGTGTCGACAAAAAATGTTTGCGATTCATTTGCTTAAAGTAAGCAATATTCTTTAGATAATTACTTCACGGACCGACCAATGTCCTATGTATTTTTCATCTCTTAACTGCACGATATCAATGATTTTAAGGGTGATTTTACTACCTATGACGGTTGCATTCATAAAGGGGGCTGAGAGAGTTCCTTCAATAGTTTTGAAGGTAACCACTTTGTCTCCTTCCGTTAGCATGTCGATGATGGTAAGTTTCCTGTTGGTAATAGCTTTATGCAGGGTGTAAATAAAATCGCGGGTAATAGTTCTGGTGTCTTCGCTGGCAGGAAAATTATAGTTGATAAAATCTTTATCTACCACTGTTTCAAATACTTCCAGATCTCCATTCATCAGAAATTCTTCATTAAATTTTCTGACGATTATTTTGTTTTTTTCCTGTGTAGTCATGTTTCAAATATTTGAAACAAAAGTATTGTGGATATTTTAGATCCGATTATGGTATTAGCTCAGATAGTTATTTAATTAGCTCTATCCTGGTTTGGCGTAATGCCGAAGTTTTGCTTATAGGACTTGATAAAATGAGGGATATTGTTGTATCCGCATTCGTAAGCTATTTCAGCAACTTGCTTGTTTGTTTGTCTCAAAAGCATTCGGGCATGCATGAGTCTTTGTTCATTAATCCATTTCCCGGGGGCTTTATTAAACTGGTGAACAAAATCTCTTTTGAAAGAGGCCAGGCTTCTGCCAGACAGTTTGGCTAATTCGGGTAGTGAAAGTGGTTGGAAAAGGTATTGTTTTACCAGGTAGCTAATATCGGCAGGTTGCTGAAAGGCTATCTGTTGCAGGTAAGCCAGTATTTGTTGCTGTTGCGGAGTAGCCATTAAAAGCAGAAAAAGCTCATTGAGCTTTAATTGAAGGATAGAAGAAAGGGTATTTATGTTTTGGTTGAAGTATTTGATATAATGCAACCTGAAATCTTCCAGCCCATTACTTATGGGTATTGATAAATAAGAATCTGTAGATTGAGAAACTGCTTCAGTATAATTAAATTTTATGAGGAATTTCCTGATTTGCTCATCAGTAAAATAAATCAACAAACTTTGAAAGACAAGTCCATCATCCACAAAATCAGACATGACATAAAAGCCTCTTTTCAGGAATAATAAAGAGCCTGAATTAACTTTAATATTATGATTTTCGAAATGGAGCATTTTATGACCTTCAATGACGAATACAAGTGTATTCTCCTGCAGGAAAATAGTTCGCTTACTTGCTCGGGTTCGCTGTTTTAGAAGGGCATAATGGTGATTATCGACTTTCAATATTTGTTGTCCATCAGCCTCGTTTGGGAATCTTAGAAGCATCCTATAAAGTTAGGATATTGATGGCAATATTTTTGACCTTTAACCTCAAAAAATACTTGCATGAAACAGATAATGTTAACCTTGAGTTTGTGTATATGTATCTTGTTTTCTCAGGCGCAACAGCAGGCCTGGCTTATAGTACCGGGCAAGTCGATAGGTCAGGTAAAAATCGGATGGCCATCGGATAGTTTATCTGTTGTTTTAGGAGCATCGGATGCAGGAGATGCTGCTATGATGAAAGCATGGAATTTATGGTATGGTCGCAGGGCTGATGGTGAAAGGGATTCCTCACATATTTTGGCAGTATTTACTGCCATGAGGGATCAGGATACGCAATTTGTTAAGCAAATCAGGGTTACTTCTCCTCAGTTCAGAACTCCACAGGGATTAGGTGCAGGAAGTACGATAAGGGCTATACGCAAGGCATATCCCGGATTAAAGCTGACGAAGGCTTATGAATCTGCCGATCATAAGAAACGAATTGATGTATATGAAGATAAAAAAATGGGAATAGCCTTTGAAACTGCCAACCCGAAAAATAAAATACCACTTTGTTCCATGGTTGTGGTATTTGATCCGGGAGATTCAGCTGAAGGCTATTTGGATTATCATGTCGGCTTCGATGAAATGGTGCCGGCAAAGCTATAAAATGAGGTTTATAGCCTATGCCGCTTTTTCATTTTCGGATGTATAGGAGTATTGATATTATACAATATTGAACAGGAGAAAATACCATTGATATCTGAAGATTTTTCGCTATAACTATAAGTTTTAAAGGTATAATTGGCATTAAAAGTCCATGAAGTATTTCCGATTGGAAAGTTGAATTTGCCATCTATGCAAATCCCTTCGGGGTCTACCTCCTGGCTCCAATCATCAATAGAACGGGAACCTCCGTAGGCACTATATCCAAAGCCAATTGCACCTCCCAATTTTTTATATGCCCGCCTGGTGGCTGCATTGCCGAAATTATAGGAAAATAATCCTTTAAAACTGGCCGATAAACCTACTGGCAGAAATCGAATTTCATATATATCAAATGAGTCTTTTGCATTGGAATTGTATTCATTACGGCCATATCCAATACCTAGTCTGCAATTTAGTGAAATGGAAGAGGTGGAAGAGAATGCATAGTTCAGCCTGGCTTCATATTCTCCAAAGTTAAAGCCATTGTATTGGTGGGCGGTAAAGTAACCTATCCCAACCGCCTGCTGAAAAGATACTTTGTTCTGGGCGTTTACAGTGGTTGAAATAAGTGCTAAAATGAGTACCAGGCCATAGTAATATTTACGTATATTCATAAAGGTTGTTGTATTTGTTTCGTTTAATTTTTTGGATGTCGACTTTTTCATTTATCGAAGCTTATCATATAAATTTATTGTACTTCTCTTTTTTGAGCTGATGCCTGCTTTTTCTTTTGGGTTCATGAATTGGAACATGAATATTATAAAGCAGCGCAAAGGAAAACATTCCTTTGATGTCGGGATTTTTGTTGAATAAATTGTAAGTGTAATTGGCATCTAAAGTCCATGAAGTATTGAATACAGGGAAGTTAAATTTGGCATCCACGCAAATTCCGGAAACGATGATTTCCGAGCCTTTCCAGTAAGTTGTAGAATCAACAAACCTCCATCCATTTTTGTAGTTGTAACCAACACCAAGAGCTCCGCCAAATTTTTTATATGAGTAGCTATTTGCAGCATTCCCAAAATTATAGCTTACCAGGCCGCTGAAGCCAAAAGACAGATTACCCAAAGGTTTACCACGATGAAGGATGGAATCTATAGGTCGTTTATCCTGTCTGTAATCATTTTCTCCCACTCCTGAAATTAATCTGCCACTTAATGATATTGAAGAAGCCGGAGTAAGCGCATAGTTAAGTCGTGCTTCGTAATTGAAGAAATTAAAGCCTGTAAACTGATGTGAAAAAAATCCACCCAGTCCGCCAGCTTGCACGAGATTTACTTTTCTTTGAGCCCTGGTTGCAAGTGGAATAACCGCTAATGAGGCTATTAATAACCGAGTACAGAAGTGACGGAAGTTCATAAATTGTTGTAGGTAAATGCTCTATTTGTCGGCTAACCGATGAGATGAGAGAATCTTCACAAGGATCTGAGCTTCTGCTCCTTGTTTTCCTGTCTGATTTGTTTTTGCCTGATAGCACGTTGATGCCTGCTTATACCTGTTGTTTCATGAATGTGAATACCTATATTATAAAGCAATGCAATTGAAAATATTCCTTTGATATCAGGATTATATCGTTGCAAATCATAAGTATAATTGGCATTAAAAGTCCAGGAAGTATTGCGAAGAGGAAAATTGAATTTCGTATCTAGGCTAATACCGGACAGTCTTACTTTTGAACCGTTCCAGATAGTTGTAGAATCAACAAATCGTCTGCCTCGTTTGTGGTTAAATCCAATGCCTACAGCGCCACCAAATTTCTTATAGGCAGTTCTTGTTGCAGCATTTCCAAAGTTATAACTTACAAATGTACCAATACCGGAACCCCATCCAACACCAAGGGCATCATATTCATGAAGTACCGAGTCTAAAGCTTTTTTTTCTTTTCTATAGTCATTCTCTCCATACCCTACAGTCACTCTGCCACTTAGTGATATGGAAGAAGCGGGAGTAAGTTCATAATTTAGCCGGGCTTCATAATTGACCAGGTTAAATCCGGCGAATTGATGAGCAAAAAATCCTCCTATACCACCGGCTTGTTGAATGCTAATTTTTTGGGCACTGGCAGCCAACGAAAAGGTTGATAATAGTAAGCCAATACATAAATATCGGTTGTACATAATTTGTTTTTGAGGTTTGGTATAGTTTCAAGTTACGTTTGCAAACAGGAACTTTTCAATTTATAGGGAATCATCACTAAATCTTCCTAAAATCTGATCAAAGTGCTACCCATATAGTACGTATATCCAATATTAAATGTTACAATTTATTCTTAATTAATACCATAATCCAGGCAGATAGTTCCGATGCCTTTAATATCGGCATTGTATTGATTGTTGTTGTTTAACCAGTTGAACCTGAGCCCTAAAGTTTTCTTGCCAACCGGCCAGCATACTCCGGCACTTAAAGATAAACCGGATACGTGAATTTGTGCGGGGGTAGCTTCTTCATCTTCCGATACTTCCACAATACCATGGGCAGAATTGTGAAAGCCCCAGCCTATACCTGCTGAATAACCAATTTTCTTATGTACATCATGTGTAGCATTATGGCCAAAATGCCAGGATAATAATACGGGAACATTCAACATAAAAATACTGGTAGAGTTGCCACCTGTATTGCTATTATAATTATCGCCAATACTCATTCCGGCAGCAATATTACTTTCAAGGGAAAGGGTAGAGCGATCGCTTAAATGCAGGAAGTTAAAACGCGGTGAATATACTGCAGCAGCCCCCAGGAACTGTTTGGCAGTATAAATACCAGCTCCTATAGCATGTGAAAAATGGTTGGATTGCGCGCTAATTGTAAATGGTATTAATAAGGCATTACACAATACAATTGTGTATTTCTTAAGCATAGGTCAAATAGGTTTATTAATATTCAGTTTGTTATTAAAATACGACCTGGTGAGTTGTTTTGATTACTGATATTACAAATATACTTTGTGTATGGCTTAGGTTGTCTAATTCTCCCAATTTATTTACATAAAATTCACGATACTCGTCCATATCTTTTACCTGAACTTTTATCATGAAATCAAATTCGCCTGAAATATTCAGGCATTCGGTAACTTCTGTAAAGCCAAGTATTTCCTGTATGAATTTCTTACCATACTTCTTACTATGTTCTTTCAAAGTAATATAGCATAAAACGGTAAGGCCTTTATTAATCTTCTTGGGATCCACAATTGCAGCATACTGTTTAATTACTTCAGCCTGTTCCATTTTTTTGATTCGCTCATATACAGGAGTAGTACTTAGATTAAGTTTTGAGGCAATATCACGAATTGTCATTTTGCCATCTATCTGCAATAACTTTAAAATAGCCATATCCTTTTCATCTAACTGAAGAATGGGTAACTGGTTGGTAGATTGTTTGGTGGACATTATATTTTTTAGAACAAATGTCTGTTTTTTATTTTAATGCCAGATGTTTTTACTTTTTTAAGAAGTATATCGATGAAGTAATTCTTTTAAGTCATTAAGTGTATTGATTTCATCAAGTGGTTTATCATGCCGCCACCGTTTAATACGTGGGAATCTTAATGCCACACCAGATTTATGTCGATTGGATGCTGCTATTCCTTCAAAAGCAATTTCAAAAACCAGGGAAGGAGTCACAGTTCTTACAGGTCCGAATTTCTCAAGGGAATGTTGTCTGACCCATCTGTCTACCTCTGTAATTTCCTTATCTGTAAGTCCGGAATATGCTTTGGTGAATGGTACCAGTTTATCACCATCTTTCACAGCAAAAGTATAATCAGTATAAAGATTAGATCTGCGTCCATGGCCTTTTTGGGCATAGATCATTACGGCATCAATAACGAATGGATCTATTTTCCATTTCCACCAGTCACCTCGTTTACGACCCACCTGGTAGGAAGAACTGAGCTTTTTCAACATCAACCCCTCACTTCCAAACTGCCGGGCAGTTAAACGCTGCAAAATCAACTCTTGCCATGTTGCAAACTCCAGTATCGGTGAGAGCTTCAAAACTGGGAGATCAACTAACTGTACTATTTTTTCAAGCAGTGCTCTTCTTTCAGCAAGTGGCTGGTCGCGGATATCAGTTTCTTCATACTCTAAAAGATCATAGCTATAGAAAATGACAGGAGCTTCCTGCAATTGTTTTTTGGTAATATTTTTCCTTCCAATCCTGGTTTGAAGAGTTTGAAAAGGCAGAGGGCTACCATTGTTGTAGGTGAGTATTTCACCATCCAGGACCGTACCATTGGGTAGTGCATTGAGCAATGGTTGGAACTCCGGAAATTTTTCGGTGATTAATTCTTCACCTCGCGACCACACAAAGAGTTTATCTTCTCTTTTAACAATCTGTCCTCTGATTCCATCCCACTTCCATTCTGCCTGCCAATCTTTTACACTCCCCAGTAAATGAGGATCTTCTTCCAGGGCATAAGCCAGATAAAATGGATAAGGCCGCGATGCATCAGCTCCTGAAGTATGCAGATGTAATAAATCTTCTATGGTAACCCGATAGGGGCTCCAATTACCACTAAGCATATGCGATAAAGTGGGGGCTGGAATTTTATAGGTTTCAGCCAGCGCATTAACCATTGTTTTTTGAGAAACACCTATTCTGAATCCACCGGTGATCAGTTTATTAAAAATGAATCTTTCATTATGGTCTAGCGACTCCCACGACTGTACTATAAAATCATGTTTAATAGATTCGTCTGCCTTATCCAATCTCATCAGTTGTTCCATCCAGTAATGGAGAGGAGCAGATACCAGTTTGGTAGCAGGAGGCAATAGTAGGGCAATAGTTTCTGCCAGATCACCGACGGTATGATAACATTCATCAAAGAGCCAGGGAGGAAGATGACT
This sequence comes from Chitinophaga silvatica, assembly GCF_003419895.1. Classification (GTDB taxonomy): domain Bacteria; phylum Bacteroidota; class Bacteroidia; order Chitinophagales; family Chitinophagaceae; genus Chitinophaga; species Chitinophaga silvatica. The sequence continues at coordinate 264,844 of NZ_QPMM01000002.1, forward strand.
TACTTCAATGCACCAGTTTTTTAATTGAGTGCTATTAACAGTTCTTTTGGGGCGGCGGCCCGAAAATAAAGCAAGGACCCATGTTTTATCTTTATCCGGGGCAGTTGCAAAATACTGGCTCAGGGCAGCTAACTTTTCATTAGTTTTTGTGCTGCCGCTTAAAAGCTTTACCAGGTGAGAAAACTGCTGCACTTGTTTTGGGGTTTAAGGTTCAGGGTTAGAAATTATTTCTTCATCGCCATAATCTGTACTAACAGCAGAGGCAAGTATTCCATTTTCTGTTAAGTATCTGGCAAACACACTGCTAAAACCATGGGTTACAAATACCTGCGCTGCGCTGGTTTCCTTCACCGCCTTTAATAATCCGTTCCAATCGGCATGATCAGACAAAACAAAGCCTGCATCAGCATTTCTGCGACGCATGTTTCCTCTGACTTGCATCCATCCGCTACATATGCCTAGAGAATAGGGTTGCATGCGCCTCAGCCATACATGATCTTCTGCAGATGGGGGAGCAATTATTACAGCATTTTTAAAGTCTTCTTTGGGAGTTTCCGGTGTAATCCTTTCTACCGGAGGCAGTAACCAGCCTTGAGATAATAAGGTTTCATGAGGTATTGCTATTGCTCCATGAACTAAAAATCTATCTACCTTATCTTTTAATTGAAATAATAATCTTTGGGCCTTTCCTAAGCTATAAGCGAGCAATACACTGGCTTTACCATCGAGTTTATTATTACTGATCCATTGAAAAATATCACTGAATATTTGTTCCTGGGGTTGCCATCTGTAGATGGGTAAACCAAAGGTAGATTCTGTAATAAATGAATGGCATTTAACAGGTTCAAAGGGAACCGACAGGCCATCATTTTCTAACTTATAATCTCCGCTTGCTACCCATACTTCTCCGCCATAATCTACTTTAATTTGGGCCGATCCAATCATATGTCCGGCGGGTATAAGCGAGAGTGTGACACCGTTTATGATAACTGTTTCATGATATGCTACTCCCTGAACCTTGATATCACTGCCTAAACGCAATTTGAGTAAGGGAACAGTAGCGTGTTCGCATAAATAATACTGGTTTCCATATCTGGCATGATCGGCATGTGCATGAGTAATAACAGCTCTTTTAACGGGCTGCCAGGGGTCTATATAAAAATCACCGGCGGAGCAATAAATGCCTTTATCAGTGAATTCCAGGAGTTTCATATCAATGGGGTCGGTATAAAATAAAAAGATTGAAGCGAATAATATTAAGAGCTTTTCTCAATATTATTCGCTTCAATCTTTATGCCTTTCTGGCTATGCCTGAGCAACCTATTTATTCATCTTAATATCGGTGCTATCGCCTTTCTGAATGATGAAAATGTTTTTATTTTCAAAGTAGGATGGTGTTGTTTCATTCTCTTTGATATAAACAGGCTGGAAATCATAATTTGAAATCACTTTAGGAGCATTTTCAACTTTCGAATTGAAATAAACACCATTGTTATAAAGCAGCCTAACGAAATAGAAGGTATTTTCAAATCCTTTGAAAGCCATATCTGAAGGTCTTGCTTTATAGGTTTTTCTGAATACATCATTCAGATATCTGCTATAGCTATCAGATTTGTCGTTGAAGTAAGGAGTAGAGTAATATACCTGTAATCCTTTAAATTCAGGTTCTTTGAATTTAAAAACATCCCAGGTAGGCATACCAAAAATTTGCATTGGGTAGGTAGAAGAAATACTGCTTAATTTCCTGAGTAAGTTTTTGGCGCCTGCTTCGTCTAAAGCGGTAACGATAATTACGTTTGTGCGATCGGTAAGCAGGGATGCTGAAATTTCATCTGTAGTGGTGTTATCGTTCCATACAACTTCTCTGATCCGGCTTTTTTTGCTGCTTTGCAGTTTATCGTACGATGCTTTGAAATCGGCTGCCAGTTTTGTTTCAAAAGGAGTATTTCTGCGGAACAGTACTATATTTTTAGTTGCGAATGCTTCCTGAACATAGTTTTGGAGTGCTTCGCAATGTGTTTTAAGAGTACTGTTGGAAAGATACAGGAATGGATTATCACTAATTCCGCCATCGTTAGGGAATGTGGCAGAAACAAAGTTGATTTCCTTTGTTTTAGCGAAATCGCTTAAGTCTTTCAGTTCTGGATTGTTAACAGAGCCTATTATGAGGTCTGTATTGTCCAGGGTTTTGCTATGAATCAGACTTGCTACGCTTTGTTTGCCTTTGCTATCGTAAACATTTACTTTCAGTTTATAGCCCAGTTGTTGCAAACTATCGAGAGCTATTTGGGCTCCTTCGTAAAATTCCAGCCCTGGCATTACATATCTTGGCATAGTACGGCCAGGAATTTCAGTAGATGTTGCAAAAACTGAATCCAGATATAAAGGTGCAAAGATGGCGATATTATAAGAAGGCTTCTTTACTTCCTTTGCAAATGCAGGTACATTGAAAGGAGCTTTTGCTATTGTCTTGGTTTCTTCCGGTTTTTTAGCCGGAGCAGGTTTACTCAAAGATGGCGGTGGGCCGTCTACTTTTCCTGAACTTTTTCGGGTGGAAGAGCAGGAGGTAATAAATACCAGGCAAGCTATTCCAGCCAATAATTGTTTTGTAACAGCTAAATAATTCATAATTGGCGCTAATTTACAAAAATCATTCCGTATGTGTCTCGCAAAGGGGCAGAGATTAATATTAAGGTACAAAGGATTTTTTTTAAGATTTTAAGGATTGAAGCGGGTATTATTAAGAACTACTGATTGGTTTCTACTATTGTTGAAATCTATCTGAAGTTCTTGAAAACATTCATTGCAATCCTTAAAAATCTTAAAAAAAATCCTTTGTACCTTAATATTAATCTCTGCCCCTTTGCGAGAAACAGCGAGTTTACGAGCCTATTCCCACTCGATAGTTGCTGGTGGTTTTGAGCTGATATCGTATACAACGCGATTGATACCTTTTACCTTGTTAATGATGTCGTTAGACATTTTAGCAAGGAATTCGTAAGGTAAATGCGCCCAATCGGCAGTCATACCATCTACGGAAGTAACAGCACGGAGAGCAACGGTGAATTCGTAGGTACGTTCATCACCCATAACGCCCACACTCTGAACAGGGAGGAGAATGGTACCGGCTTGCCATACTTTATCATATAATTCGGCTTCACGGAGTCCTTCGATATAAATAGCATCAGCTTCCTGCAGCATCTGTACTTTTTCCGGGGTGATGGCACCCAGGATACGGATAGCCAGGCCCGGGCCAGGGAATGGATGGCGGCCAAGGAAGATATCGCTGATACCAATTTCACGGCCAACGCGGCGTACTTCGTCCTTAAACAGGAATCGGAGTGGTTCTACCAGCTGCATATTCATCTTTTCCGGTAAACCACCTACGTTATGGTGTGATTTAATGGTAACGGAAGGGCCGTTAACAGAAACGGATTCAATTACATCGGGATAGATAGTACCCTGACCGAGGAATGAAATATCTGTTAATGAAGTGGCTTCCTGCTGGAATACTTCTATGAATAAACGACCAATGATCTTTCTTTTTTGTTCAGGATCAGAAACACCATTCAGTTCACCGTAGAAAAGGTCTTTGGCATCAACACCTTTCACGTTGAGACCCATATGTTTATAAGACTCAAGAACGGTAGTGTATTCATCTTTTCTCAATAAACCATTATCTACGAAGATGCAGAAAAGGTTTTTGCCAATTGCTTTATGAATCAATTCAGCGGCAACGGTAGAGTCAACGCCTCCGCTAAGTGCCATTACCACTCTTTTGTCGCCAACCTGGGTTTTGATTTTTTCGATTGTTTCCTGCACGAATGCAGCAGGGGTCCAATCCTGTTTGCAATTGCAAATATGGATGAGGAAGTTGCGGATGATTTGTTTTCCTTCCAGGGAGTGGGTTACTTCCGGGTGGAATTGCAGCCCGAATATTGGATTTTGGGCAGCGGTAAGGCTTTTGAAAGCGGCAACCGGAATGTTTTCGGTTGTTGCAATGACCTCAAAATTCGCCGGGATTTGTTTGATGGTATCGGAGTGGCTCATCCAAACCTGGCTCTTGGCAGAAATATCGAATAATAATTTCTCCTCTTTGTCGGAATGTAGCATAAATGCACGGCCATACTCACGGATATTGCTTTTCGCCACTTCTCCGCCAAAGTTTTTTGCCATTAGCTGAGCGCCGTAGCAGATACCTAAAACCGGTACTTTTTCCGCAATGGCAGCAATATCAATATTGGGTGCCTGAGGATCATTTACGGAAAATGGACTACCGGATAAAATAACACCTTTGATGGTTTCATCCCATTGGATGGGCTGAAGACAAGGCTTAATTTCACAATAAACATTTAGTTCACGAATGCTGCGAGCAATCAGCTGTGTGTACTGGGAACCGAAATCGAGGATTAGAATCTTTTCTGTCATGGTGGTGCAAAGATATACTCCTTCTTTCAATTTTCGGGTTGTGGAAATTCGAATTTCATAAAATTCTGATGTATCTTTCCTCACAATCTAAACCGATGATAGCAACCAAATTTTTCCCAAGAATTAGCCTTGCCCTGCTGGCTTTAGTTAATCTAACCTCCTGCGATATCGCCCAAAATCGTGTTAAAGGCAGTGGAAATGTAGTAAAGGAACAACGCCAGATTTCCTCATTTCATCAACTGAAAGTACTGGGAAGTATGGATGTTGAATTAACCCAGGGAACATCCACCTCTGCAGCTGTGGAGGCCGACGACAATATTCTTCCGCTTATCGAGCTAAAGGAGGAGGGTGATCAGCTTGTTGTAAGAATTAAAAAAGGATATAATGTTAGCAATAGTAAGCGAATGGTCGTTTACTTAACTACGAATGAAATTGAAGCTGCCAGTATGGCCGGATCGGGCGATCTTAAGATTATAAATAAATTCAACTCTGACAGGGAGGTTAAATTTGGCCTTTCTGGTTCCGGAAATATTACCGGAGCTATAAATGCCCCTGCTGTACGTGCTTCCATTGCGGGTTCAGGAGATATAACATTAAATGGTGAAACTAAAGATTTAAGCGTGTCTATTGCTGGTAGTGGAAATTATCATGGATATGAGTTAATGGCAGAGAACGCAACAGTTAAAATTGCCGGCAGTGGGGATGTAGATTTGTTTGCCAGTGTAAAACTGGATGCTAAAATTGCCGGAAGTGGAAATGTAAATTATAAGGGTACTCCACAGATCTCCACCCATATAGCTGGTTCTGGTACTGTTAGCCAGAAATAAGCAGAATATTTGCAAATTTTTAACATTTCAATTATCATATTTTCGACTGAAAGTGAGTTAATTAGAATATTCAAATTATTCATTCAAAAGTCCTTGAGACCAGGTACCGCATTCGCAACATTATGCCGGCTGATGCTGTACCTGGCTGGGGCACAAAGCCACTTCACTTATTATCACTAACCCCAATCCATCAACTTTTCACATCAAGTTATCATTAAATCACATGAATAATTGTGTTTTTTTGTATGTTTACAGTTTGAATTGTTGAACTCCTTATTCCTTTTATGAACGAAAGACCGAAGGTCCTGGTCGTATATTTTACGCAAACAGGGCAATTAAAAAGGATTATTGATCATGTGCTGGCTCCGTTGGAAGGCAAAGCAGATATTACTTTTGAGCAGCTGGTACCTGTAACACCGTTCCCTTTTCCATGGGGGAAACAGCAGTTTTATGATACTATGCCGGAATCAGTTCGAGGTGTACCCCGGGCAATTGAACCCATAAAAGTAGATCCGAATACTCATTTCGATCTGGTAATTTTAGCTTACCAACCCTGGTTCTTATCACCATCTCAACCCACTGCTGCATTTTTACAAAGCGAGGCAGGGAAACAACTGTTGAAAGGAAAAAAGGTAATTACCTTATTGGGAAGCCGGAATATGTGGTTGAATGCACAGGAAAAAGTAAAACAATATCTTCATCAGGCAGGTGCTCAGTTGGTAGGAAATATTGTGCTGGTAGATAAATCACCGAACCTGGTATCATTGATAACAGTGTTGCGTTGGGCTTTTAAAGGTAAAAAAGAAGCTACCAAATATTTACCACAGGCCGGTGTTCAGGAAAATGAAATTCTTACTTCAAATAGATTTGCAGCACCAATAGAAAATGCGTTGACCAGGCAGCAATGGGATACGCTACACCCCCAATTATTAGAGTTAAACTCCGTAGAGTTATTGCCTAATTTGGTTATATTGGAAAACAGAGGGATAAAAGCATTCCGTTACTGGGCTAAATTTATCAGTGAGAAAGGAGGGCCGGGAGCATCTTCCCGCCAGGGTCGTGTGACTATGTACAGAAGTTTATTGTTGCCAGGAATAGTTGTTTTATCACCTATTACATTCGTTTCCTCAGTTTATCAATTGAACTTCAGAAAAAAACAGCTAACGCAGGAAGTAGAATACTATAAAGGAATTGCTTTACGTTAAGTAACGCCAATACTTTACCGCTGTAGCAAAAACGGGAACGTAAACACTGTAATTCCGCTTAGAATTCTATATTTACGTCCTATGTACAACTAATTCTAAACACAAATCATCACTGTGAACTGGCCCAAGTGAGGCAGGTTGGTTCTATTCAGGTTTATATATTAGCCTTAAAGACGAATAATATTCAAATGAAGGAAGTTTATATTACCAGGCTGTCTAAGTTTTTACCCAACAAGCCTGTTGAAAATGATGAAATGGAGAGCATTCTCGGCATGGTTGATGGCAAAGCTTCTCGTGCCCGGTTAAAAATTCTGGGTAATAATAAAATTAAAACACGTTACTATTCATTAGATAACGAAGGCAACTCTACTCATTCCAACGCTGAAATGACAGCAAATGCGGTAAGCCAGTTATTTGATGAAAAGTTTCCTATAAGCAAATTGCAATTACTGGCTTGCGGAACTACCTCGCCAGACCAATTGCTGCCTAACCATGCTGCAATGGTTCATGGTATTCTGAGATGTCAGCCCGTTGAGCTCATCGCAGCTACCGGTGCCTGTGCTGCTGGTATGCAGGCTTTCAAATATGCCTGGATGTCGATCCGTTGCGGAAATACATCCAATGCAGTTAGTACCGGTTCCGAAAAATTCTCGTCCTGGATGCTGGCACGCAAATTCCAGCCGGAAGCTGAGAATCTGAAGAATCTCGATGAAAATCCAATCATTGCCTTTGAAAAAGACTTCCTCCGCTGGATGTTGTCTGATGGTGCCAGTGCTGCATTATTCCAGGATAAACCTAATGAAGATGGACTCTCGCTGAGAGTTGATTGGGTAGAAATCCTTTCTTATGCCAATGAACTGGAAACCTGTATGTATGCAGGTGCCATTAAAAATGCAGATGGTACTACCAAAGGATGGATAGATATGACTCCTGACGAATGGGGCCATCATAGTGTTTTCTCATTCAAACAGGATACCCGCCTCTTAGGTAAAAATATCGTTCCTTCCGGTGCTGTGATGTGGAAAGAACTGGTAGAACGTCATAACATCAATCTCGATGAAATTGATTTCTTCCTGCCACACCTTTCTTCTGAATTCTTCAGATTAAAAATTGAAGAAGAAATCTCTCGTATCGGTGCTCCTATTGCATTAGACAAATGGTTTACCAACCTGGCAAATGTAGGTAACGTAGGTACTGCCTCTCCTTACCTGATGCTGGAAGAACTAATGAATACCGGTAGATTGAAGAAAGGACAGAAGATAGTGCTGATGGTGCCTGAGAGTGCACGTTTCTCTTATGCTTATGCCCACATTACTGTGGTTTAATAATCATTGTTAAAAAACTGTGTCATGAAACAAGACGAAGTACCACAGGATGGCGATAATCTTCACCAGGGTACATTCAAACAGATTATGTACGCGGTGGATAACACCGGGAATTATGTACAGGTACCAAGCTCTGGTTGGGAACCGGAGAATGTGGCCTTGGGACAAGCCTGGGAAGAAGTGAACGAAAAAGTTAAAAATGCGCTCGCAAGAGTACATGCAGGTGAAATTAGTCCTGTTGCCTACTATATGGAAAAAACCTTGATGGACCTGCCCCTGTTGGCCAGTTACGTAGGTAAATTTCAATGGCAGGTTAAAAGACATCTTAAACCTGAAGTATTTAAAAATCTTTCTCAAAAAATGTTGTCACGCTATGCTGCTGCTTTTAAGGTCAGTGTAGCTGAATTAATACAACCAGCTTGAAAACGCAATTGAATTTCAATTGCGTTTTCTCAATATAACAATATGAGTAATTCCTTTTTCCAGCACACACAAACTGCTCATTGTGAAAGTGGTGTCATTTCCAATTTATTGGGCCACTATGGATTGCAAATCAGTGAACCAATGGCTTTTGGTATTGGTGCCGGTATTTTTTTCGGTCATCTTCCTTTTGTTAAAGTGAACGGGGTACCGGGTACTACCTATAGAATCTGGCCTGGAGCTATTTTTCAACGGGTATGTAAAAGACTGGGTGTAAAAATGGAGGCCGAGAAATTTTCTACTCCGGAAAAAGGAATGCAGGCTTTGGATAAGGTTATTGCAGAAGGAGTGCCGGTTGGATTACTATCCAGTGTATACTATCTGCCTTATTTTCCACCTTCCTATCGGTTTCACTTCAATGCACATAACCTGGTTGTTTATGGCAAAGAAGATGGTCAGTACCTGGTAAGCGATCCGGTTATGGAAACCGTTACTACCATAGATCCCGAAAGTCTTGCTCAAGCTCGTTTTGCCAAAGGGTTTCCTGCTCCTAAAGGAAAAATGTATTACCCCGTAAGTGTTCCTGACTCGGTTTCTTTTGAGAAACCAATAAAAGCCGGAATTGAGCAGGCCTGTCATTATATGCTAAAAATCCCGGTTCCGTTATTTGGGGTAAAAGGTATTCGGTATCTGGCTAAAAAAGTACAGCATTATGCCGAAAAACCAGGTGATCGCAAGGCTACTCTTTATCTGGGTAATGTGATCCGCATGCAGGAGGAAATTGGTACCGGTGGCGCCGGATTCCGATTCCTATATTCAGCTTTTTTGCAGGAAGCCTCCACCGTTCTGAAGAACGATCAGCTTAGCAAATTGGCTACTGAATTTACTGAAACAGGCGATTTATGGCGCAATTTTGCTTTTGCTGCCGGAAGAGTTTGTAAAAGCAGATCTGTTGATTCAGTTTCATATAAAGAGTTAAGCGAAATGCTGTTGCAATGTGCTGCTTCAGAAGAAGTATTTTTCAGAAAGCTGGCACAGGTACAACTCTAAGTTTCAAGCACGGATTTTGACCAGCCTCTATGGCTAATTCTACAGAATCCCCAATGATATTATTATGTCCGGCATTGTTGTTAATGATTTAAATAAAACCTATAAAGGTAATCTTGAACCTACATTGAAAGGATTGTCATTTCAGTTTAGGGAGGGAAGTATTGCCGGGTTATTAGGGCCAAATGGAGCCGGAAAAACAACTACTATTTCAATTCTGTGTGGTATCGTAAGAGCCGATAGCGGCGAGGTCACCATTTTCGGCAAACATCAGGATGCAGCTAACAGGGAAACTATTAAACAATTAATAGGTATTGTGCCTCAGCAAATTGCATTGTATCCTCAATTGTCGGCCTTCGAAAACCTTACCTACTTTGGAAATCTGTATGGGTTCAAAGGTAAGGCGCTCACAGAAAAGATTATGCACTACCTGGAAATTTTCGGGCTGGCACAAAATGCACATAAAGAAATTTATAAGTATAGTGGTGGAATGAAAAGGCGGGCGAATATCATTGCTGCAATTTTGCACGAACCCCGGTTGCTGATTCTGGACGAACCAACAGCAGGGGTTGACGTACAATCCCGCAGTATGATTCTCCAGTTTTTACGTGACTACAATCAGCAGGGCGCAAGTATTTTATATACTTCACACTTGCTGGAAGAAGCACAATCTATCTGCAATGAAATTGCAATAATGGATGCCGGCCAGTTAATTGTACAGGGAAATCCGAATGATCTGATTTTGCAACATTCACAATGCAATAATCTGGAGGAGGTATTCCTGTATTATACAGGTGAAGCACTAAGAGACTAACAGCTATGTTAAGGTTACTGGCAACAATAAGAAAAGAATGGCAACTGCTGTTACGCGATAAAACAGGTATTATACTGTTGTTCGTCATGCCTGTGGTGCTCATTACTGTAATGGCACTCATTCAGGACGCCCCGTTTAAGGATTATCAGGATATTAAGTTCGATCTGCTGACGGTGGATAATGATCACGGTAAGCTTGGTGCATTTGTAAAAGAGGGATTGGCTAAAAGTGGTCAGTTCAATATAATAGATTCTATTGATGGTAAACCATTAACAGAAGATGAGGCCAGGAAGTTGGTAAACGTTGGTAAGTATAAGATCAGCATCATTGTACCGAAAGGATCAACAGCGGAGATTGTCAGCAATGCTAATCGAATTGTCAATGATATTACCAAAAGAATGGGGATACCGGGATCTTTGCCGGTAAAGCTAAGACCAGATTCTTTGCACGTCACCATTTATTTCGACCCTGCTGCTAAGAAGGCTTTTAAAAGCGCTATACATCAGGCGGTCGATAATTTTCTGACACAGGTAGAAACAGATATGCTGATTGATCGGATTCAGCGACAGCTAAACAGTAAAGATAGCAGTCATGTAGCTTCCGATACATTATCAATTCGCCTGCAGGCAGTTGGATTAAAAGAACAAAGCACCGGAACGGGAAAGCAGTTAGATGTTATTTCCAATTCGGTACAGCATAATGTACCAGCCTGGAGCATTTTTGCCATGTTTTTTATCGTAATACCTATTGCTGGTAATATGATCAGAGAAAGGGAAGATGGTAGCCTGTTGAGAATGAAATTGATCCCTGGTTCCTATTTGAATATACTCGCAGGAAAAATGTTGTTCTTTGTTGGAATCTGTGTTGTTCAGTTTTACCTGATGATGTTGGTAGGCATCTATTTAATGCCACTGCTGGATTTACCAAAACTGGTGATGGGATTTCATCAGGGTGCTACATTAGTTGTTGCTATTGGTATAGGCCTGGCTGCAACATCATATGGAATTTTAATAGGAACGATTTTTAAAACGCCTAATCAGGCACTCAACTTTGGAGCAATATCAATAGTAATCCTATCTGCCATCGGAGGAATCTGGATTCCACTGGAAGTAATGCCGGAAAAGATGCAGGTTATTGGCCACTTATCACCATTGAGCTGGGGATTAGATGCAATCAACGATATCTATCTGCGAAACGGAGATATCGGGTTTGTATGGATGAAGGTAGTAAGGTTAGTATTGGTAAGTATAGCCATGCTGACAATTGCCGGATATATTGAAAAAAGGAGAATGGCCTGATAAATATTTTCAAAACAACTGTAAAACCGTATTTTTACTCCCCACAAGGGCATTCGCCTTCTAAATACAGGCGATAAACCTACAACATTATGGAAGATTTAAAAACAAAACTGAAAGTACAAATCATTGAGGCATTAAACCTTCAGGATATTAAACCAGAAGATATTGATGATAACGCAGCATTATTCGGAGATGGTGGCGAGGGCCTGGGGCTCGATAGCATCGACTCTCTCGAATTGATGGTGTTAATGGAAAGACAATATCATATCAAAGTGGAAGATCCAAGGGAAGGCCGCAAGATACTAACGTCTGTTCAGTCTATGGCCGATTTTATTAAATCAAAACAGCCAGCATAAGTTTAAGTTAAGCAGATGGCGGAAAGAGTGTATATAACAGGGGTAGGAATGATCACCGCCATAGGTGATGACGTTGCCGGAAATTTACAGCAGCTGCATGCCCAAAAAAGCGGCCTGGGATATACTCGTTATATCGATACTGTTTATAAAAACGTACTACCGGTTGGTGAAGTAAAACATTCGAATCAGTCGTTGTTTGAACTGGCCGGAGTTCCAATACAGGAAGGTCTTACCCGTACTACTTTATTAGGACTGGTGGCAATGCGTGAAGCCTTACAGCAAGCCGGGATCGGCGATCTCAATGCTGTGCCTACCGGTTTCATTAATGCCAGCACCGTAGGAGGGATGTGCGATACCGAAAAGGTATACTTCGATATTACTGACCCTGAAAAAGATGGGTCGTTCTTAAAGTTTATTGATACACTCGATTGTGCGGATTGTACTCAACGTATAGCCGATATAGTTGGATTTGGTGAACATATTGCAACTATCAGCACAGCCTGCTCTTCTTCTGCCAATGCATTGATGTTTGGCGCCAGAATGATTAAACAGGGATTGTACGATCGTATGGTTTGTGGTGGTACTGAAGCACTGACACGTTTCACGTTAAATGGATTTAATTCATTGAAAAATGTGGATAAGCAGTTTTGCCGCCCATTTGATCAGCAACGCACCGGCCTGAATCTGGGAGAAGGTGCAGCCTATCTGGTACTTGAATCAGAATCATTTGCAAAAGCAAATAATAGCAGGATCTTAGGAGAACTTTCAGGTTATTGTAATACCAATGAAGCGTTTCATCCAACCTCGCCTTCTCCGGATGGAGATGGTGCTTTGGAAGCAATGCGGAGCGCAATGGCAATGAGTGGCATTACCAGTAACGATGTTTCATATATCAATGTACATGGTACTGCTACGTTGAATAATGATATTTCTGAGGGTAAAGCCCTGGAAAGATTGTTTGGAAGCCAGGTTCCGCTGTTTAGTTCTACCAAGCCTTTTACCGGCCATACGCTGGCTGCCGCCGGAGCAATTGAGGCTATTTACTCATTGCTGGCAATCAGACAAGGGCTTATTTTCCCTAATCTGAATTTTTCTGAACAGATGGAAGAACTACAAATTTCACCTGTTACCACGCTGATGGAAAACGTAACTGTAAATCACGTCATCTCAAATTCTTTTGGCTTTGGCGGTAATAACGCCTCACTTGTGATAAGTAAATATGAAGGGTAAGTGCTACATACAAGGAATGGCAGCAATTTCGCCGCAGCCAACATTTGAAGAGAATCTCTTTTCAGCTCAGTTATTATATACAGATAACAATCTCCTTCCCTGTAAGGAACCCGATTATAAACCATTCATTCCGGCAAATAGTCTGCGCCGAATGTCGCGCATGCTGAAAATTGGTCTGACAACCGCACTGAAAGCGATTACAGATAGTAATCTTACCGTCCAGGGACCAATTGTAACCGGAACAGGAAAAGGATCATTACAGGATACAGAGAAATTTCTGAAAGAGATAGTAACCTATCAGGAAACTGCTCTGAATCCAACTCCGTTTATTCAGTCGACCTACAATTCTGTAAATGGTCTGATAGCCTTACAACAGAAATGTACTGCCTATAACAACACTTTTGTACATCGTGGATTCTCTTTTGAGAATGCATTGTTAGATAGTATGATGTTGTTACAGGAAGGCTCAGATCATGTGTTGACAGGCGCTTTTGAAGAAATTACCGCAGAGCATTTTTATATTAAGAGCCGAATCGGTTTTTGGAAATCCGAGCAAATAGATAGTCGTGAATTGTTGTTGCACAATACTCCAGGCTCTGTTGCCGGAGAGGGTGCAGCTTTCTTCATGCTCACACAAGAGCCAACCGATCAAAGTTATGCAGCAATCAATGGTTTGAAGCTATTGTATAAGCCTTCTGCGGAGAAAGTGTTATCTACCTTACAGGCATTTGCTCCTGAAGTAGATGCAGTAATAACAGGTAGAAACGGAGATTGCAGGTTCAATCATTTTTATAATATTGTTGAGCAGCATTTTGATAATATCCCTCATATTCCATTCAAACATTTATGTGGTGAATATGATACAGCAAGTGCGTTTGGAATGTGGCTGGGTGCTAATTTGCTGAAACACCAGGAACTTCCTGAAGCCTGGTTTGCAAAGGATCAACATCCATCTAAACCAATTAACAAAATACTGTTATACAATCATTTTTACGGAGAACAACATGCGTTTATATTGTTAGAGCGAGTGTAGTTTTCCTGAAGCGAATTTTAAAGGCTAACCTTTTTGGGTTAGCCTTTTTTATGTTGATGATTATGTGATTAATTGGAATGAAATTGAAGTATCTGTATGTGTGTTTCTCGTGGCTGAAGACAGGGGAGGGGCAAGCCCAATGCTATTAAGTTAAGGAAGGGGGGGATGGAATATTGACTTCAATTTAAATAATTGGTTTCCTTTACCGTAAACTGGGCAGGGGTAAACTCTGCCCCTACAGGGCTTCAGCGAATTACAGTTTCTATATTGTAGAATTGTTTCTTTACAGAAATGAAATTAGTAGATGACATTTAACATGAAATATATCTAACAGATGAAAATATAGTTTCGCTGAAACTCTGTAGGGGCAGGGTTTACCCCTGCCAGTTTATGGTAAAGGAAACTAGCCAATTAAATTGAAGTCAATATTCCATCAACCCCCTACCTAATCCTAATAGCATTAGACTTGCTCCTGCTCCGCTTACAGTAAAAGAAATTTATCAATCACAGAAAGCCTATAAAATCATCTTAGAAAACCCTATACACCGGATATCTCATATACTCTGGCTCTGCGTAGGGAGAGCTATTAAAAATGAATTCGAGTTGGGCACCTGCACTATTGGCGAAAGTGGAATCACCTGCTTTTTTCTGTTGTAATTGCTCCTGTACTTCAGGGTGCTGAGATAACCATTCGGCGCCTGTATCTTCAAAAACGTAAGGGCTATAGCCTTCTTTCTGGCTAAGAATTGCATCAAAAAAGTTCCAGGCAAAGTAGGAATCAGGAGCAGTTGGTTCCAGCACTTCCATGAGGTATCGATTTGCTGTCTGGTTCATAGGGATATAATAATCGCCTTTTCTGAACCGGATGCTATCCATGCTGCTTCGTACTTTGACGTTAGTGTGCAGATAATGTTTTTCAAATGGTTTGGGATATGATTGATAATCTGTAATATGATAGGTTTCCACTACCATAATAGTATCCTTTTGCAATTGTTGGAGTTTCACCTGATTGTTTTTGAGCAAATTGATGACTGCCCACCAACCTTGAGGAATAATATATGCCTGGGGTTTATTCACAAAATTTTCGGGGCTATAGGTATCGTAGAACTTTACTTCTTTTACGTAAGGAGCAGCGCGATCGTAGTATAGTCGGGGTAATCCGGAAATTGAGCTGGGTTTATAACCGGCAGTAAAACCTCTGAAGGTAATCAACCGGTGTTGGGATTTATCGACTTTCCAGGCTAGCGGGAAGGACGTTTGATTGATGCTGGCTTGTTTGGTAGCATCACGCAGTTGTTTTATTTCCTGGCTATGTTCGGAGGTAAACTGAATGAAGCATTCCATGAGCGCATAAGTAGCTTTAACTCTTTGTGGGTATGGTTTCAGCATATGTGTTTCGGGTACAAATCCGAATGTATGAAATAGGGTAGTATAACCGGAAGAGTAGCGTGGGCCATCGGCAAATTCCGTCCAGCCGCTATCTGGTGTGTTGCCGAAATGATTCACGTATGGTACAAGGTCATAACCTTTAGCTTTCATGAGGGAATAAAGGCCGGGTTCGAAGGTTTTATGCAGAAAATCGCCCATTGGGCCACCCAGTTTAGTATGTTGAGTGGCGAGGAGGGTGATGATATGTTGATAATCGGCACCATTGCTAACATGGTTATCGATAAAGACATCGGGATCGGTAAGGTGATAGATTTGCTGGAAGGCCAGGGCGTTTCTGGAATCCGTTTTTATGAAATCGCGGTTTAGGTCCAGATTCTGGGCATTTCCTCGCGATCCGAAGGCATCGGGGCCATTTTGGTCTACCCGGTAATAAGGGGAACGATTTAGCATACCTCCGATATTATAGACAGGGATTACGGCCAGAACAATATTATCGGGGATAGAGATACGTTTGAGTGCCAGGTCTCTGAGGAGCATCATTGAGGCATCTATTCCGTCTGGTTCCCCGGGATGTATTCCGTTGTTGATCAGGATAATACGTTTGTTTTGTTGGCGTAATTTATTGAAATCGAATACCTTAGAGGTAGAATAGGTGACAAGGTGCAGGGGGAAGCCGGCATCGGTATTTCCTATAGTTTGGAGGTGGATTTGTGGAAAACGTTTGGCCAGGAGTTTATAATAGTCGATTACTTCGTTGTAAGTGGCGGTTTGTTGTCCGTTTGTTTTCTCGTAACGGGTTGTCAGATCTTGGGCAAAGGCCAGGAAAGGGATAAAAATGGCTATTAGCAGGCAGATTTTCTTCATTTTCACAAAAGTTGATAGAAAAACAAAAAGCCCTTCCTGTGTAAGGAAGAGCTATAAATATTGTTACTGAAGCAATTAAGCGAGAGTAGCGATTCTCTTAGCCAGTTTGCTTTTCAGATTTGCTGCTTTGTTTTTGTGGATAACGTTACGTTTAGCCAATTTGTCGATCATGGAAGCTACCTCAGCCAAATCTTTCTGCGCTGTTGCCTTATCGGTTACGGCTTTCAGGTCACGGATGGCGTTACGAGTGGTTTTACCGTAGTAACGGTTACGCTCATTACGTTTTCTGCTTTGACGTACGTCTTTTTTCGTTGCTTTATGGTTTGCCATTTTTCAAATTTCAAGTTTCGGACGGCAAAGGTAAAGATATTCCTTTTACAAAACAAACTTAAAGTAGTTTTTCCGTCAAGCTGCAAATATAAGTACCTTTTATCACAGATAATTGCTTGATTTTTTCTAATTTTTTCGATCCTATGTATTGAAAAACGTGCGATATTTGCAATCCCATATATTAATATATAGGGAACACTGAAGAAAAGTATTTGAACTGAAGATCAGCAAAACTCGTTGTAAATGAAGGACTTCTCATTCGTCACCAGCTCACATCCTGCTTACATTGAATCGTTATATCAGGATTTCCGCAAAGATCCCAATTCTGTGGACCCAGAATGGGTTAAATTTTTTGAAGGATTTGATTTTGCAGTATCCAATGTAAACGGTAAGGCCGGAGCGCCTACAGCAGGAGGCAGCACCTCTTTGCCGGTGAGTGACGACCAGTTGGCAAAAGAACTGGGCGTATACCGTCTGATACAGGCGTATCGCAAAAAAGGCCACTTAGTCGCAAAAACCAATCCCATCCGTGAACGAAAGGACCGCAAGGCCAATCTGGATCTCGCCAGCTATGGTTTGAGCGATGCTGATCTAAAAACCACATTCTATGCCGGTACAGCTATCAATTTGGGAAAAGCAACCCTAGAAGATATCGTTGCTTACCTGAAGAAGATATACACCGGTTCTGTAGGCATCCAATATACCTATATCAATTCCCGCGAAAAGTCGAAATGGCTTGAAAAGGAATTTGAAAAAATCATGACAGAGCCATTATCGCTCGATCAACGCCGCCGTATTCTGCAAAAATTGAATCAGGGCGTAATTTTCGAAAAATTCCTTCATACAAAATATATCGGGCAGAAGCGTTTTGGTCTGGAAGGTGGTGAAGCTACTATTCCGGCGCTGGATGCAATGCTTAATGTGGCAGCCGATTACGGTGTTCAGGAATCTGTGATCGGAATGGCACACAGAGGACGTCTGAACGTGCTGGCTAATATTCTCGGTAAAACATATGAGCAAATCTTCAACGAATTTGAAGGATTAGCAGTACCGGATATGACCATGGGAAGTGGCGATGTGAAATATCACCTCGGTTTCCGTTCTCAGGTAACTACCCAAAATGGCAAAGCAGTAAACCTGCAACTGATGCCAAACCCTTCTCACCTCGAAGTAGTAGATCCTATAGTAATTGGCTTCTCCCGCAGTAAGGCAGATGTTATTTACGATAGCGATTACGATAAAATATTGCCTATTCTCATTCATGGTGACGCAGCTGTTGCTGGTCAGGGTATCGTGTATGAAGTAGAACAAATGAGCAAATTGAAAGGCTACTACGTAGGTGGTACCATTCACTTTGTAATCAACAACCAAATTGGTTTTACTACCGATTTCGATGATGCAAGATCTTCAGACTACTGTACCAGCGTAGCTTCTATCGTTCAGGCTCCGGCCTTCCACGTGAATGGCGACGATGCTGAAGCGGTGGTAAAAGTTTCTCAACTGGCTGCCCGTTACCGTCAGGAGTTCAACGAAGATGTATTCATTGATATGGTGTGCTACCGTAAGCATGGTCATAACGAAGGTGATGAACCTAAGTTTACCCAACCTAGCTTATATGCACTGATCGAGAAACATGCAAATCCTCGTGAGGTTTATACTCAGTTCTTACTGAATAATGGTGAGTCTGATGCCCAGGCATTAGCTAAGGAAATGGAGAAAGGATTCTGGGATGAGTTGCAAGCCCGCCTGGATGAAGTAAAGCAACATCCGCTGCCTTACTTTAATCAGAAACCAGAAGAATGGTGGCTGGCTTTACGTAAAGCTACCCCGCAGGACTTTGACGCTTCTCCTACTACTGCTATTAAGGAAGAAGATTTCAAACGTTTATTCGATGGTTTGATGAAATGGCCTGAAAACTTTGTGCCATTACGTAAAGTGAGCAAACTGCTTCAGGATAAAATCAAATTGTATCAGGAAGAAGGAAAAGTTGACTGGGCAACCGGTGAACTTCTGGCTTATGCCAGTCTTTTGATTGAAGGCAAGGATGTAAGAATGAGTGGGGAAGACGTGAAACGCGGTACTTTCTCTCACCGTCATGCAGTATTGTTCGATGAAAACACGAATGAGACTTACAACCGTCTTAACCATCTTCAGGAAAATCAAGGTAAATTCAGAATATATAACTCTTTATTGAGTGAATATGGAGTATTAGGATTTGAGTATGGCTATGCAATGGCTAATCCTAATGCCCTGGTGCTGTGGGAAGCACAGTATGGCGATTTCGTTAACGGTGCTCAAACAGTGATCGACCAATATGTAACCAGTGCAGAGCAAAAATGGACTACTCAGAATGGGTTGGTAATGTTATTGCCTCATGGTTATGAAGGAGGAGGGCCAGATCACTCTAACGCCCGTCCGGAGCGTTTCCTGCAACAATGTGCTGAAGAAAACATGGTAATTACCAACATTACTACAGCAGCCAACTTCTTCCACGCATTGCGCCGTCAGCTTACCTGGCAATTCCGTAAGCCATTGATCAACTTCTCGCCAAAAGCGAATTTGCGTCATGTGGGTGCTTACTCTCCAATGGAAGAATTTACATCCGGAGGCTTCAAGGAAGTGCTGGATGACCCATTCATTGAAGATGCCAGCGTAGTGAAGAAAGTATTGCTTTGCACCGGTAAGATGTATTTCGACCTGAGTGACAAGCAGGCAAAAGATGATCGTAAAGATGTAGCAGTTGTAAGATTGGAACAGCTTTATCCATTACCACTGAAACAGCTGGATGTTATTGCTCAGAAGTATAAGGGCGCAACATTCTTCTGGGTACAGGAAGAACCACTGAACATGGGTGCTGCTTCTTACTTACAAATGAATCTGAAACAGATCAACTACGGTGTTATTAGCCGCAACCCTAGTGCTTCAACAGCTACAGGTTATGCGAAAGTACATGCTCGTGAACAACAGCAGATCATTGATACAGCTTTTAACATCTAAAAAAATTGAAACTATAAACAGAATAACCAGGTTTTATGTTTAGGCTAAAAGCTGGTATCACCATCAACTGATTAAATATGGTTATCGAAATCAAAGTCCCTACGGTAGGAGAATCTATTAGCGAGGTAACAATTGCGAAGTGGTTGAAGAAAGACGGAGACTATGTACAGCAGGACGAGGTATTGTGCGAAATGGAATCTGAAAAAGCCACCTTCGAATTGAATGCAGAAAAGGCAGGTATCCTGAAGATAGCGCCTAACGCACAGGAAGGAGCAACACTAAAGATTGGTGATGTTGCCTGCACAATTGATACAGACGCCGCTGCCCCTGCTGCATCTGCCAGCCCTGCACCCGCTGCTGCGCCGGCTGCTGCTGCACCTGCCGCTGAAGCTGCTCCGGTAGCTCCAGCTGTCAACAAAGGGACCATTGAAATGAAAGTACCTACGGTGGGAGAGTCTATCAGCGAAGTGACTTTAGTACAATGGTTAAAGAAAGATGGTGATTATGTAGAACGTGACGAAGTAGTTTGCGAACTGGAATCAGAAAAAGCAACTTTTGAACTGAATGCAGAAGAAGCCGGTGTACTGATTACTGTAGCAAAAGAAGGTGATACTTTAAAAATAGGTGATGTTGCCTGCAAGATAGATACCAGCGCTCCACGCCCTGCCGGTAAAGCCGCCCCGGCTGCTGCCCCTGCAGCTCCTAAAGCCGCTCCTCAGGCCCAACAAGCTCCTGTAACCAGCATTCCTAATGATGTGAAAGCTTCACCTGTTGCCGCCGCCGTACTGGCCGACAAACACGTGGATCCTACCAGCATCAAAGGTAGCGGTGCAAATGGTAAAATCATGAAAGACGACGTTTATGCAGCCCTGCAAAACCCAGGTGTGGCTATCGGACATGAAATGTTTAGCCGCATAGAACGTCGTGAGAAAATGAGCAACCTGCGTAAAACAGTTTCCCGCCGCCTGGTAGAAGCTAAAAATACCACAGCTATGCTAACTACCTTCAACGAGGTAGATATGACCGAAATCATGGCATTGCGTGCGAAATATAAAGAGGTATTCAAGAAACAACATGATGTGAACCTTGGCTTCATGAGCTTCTTCACCAAAGCATGTTGCTTCGCCCTGCAGGAATTCCCGGCTGTTAATGCGTATATCGACGGAGAAGAATTGGTATACCACGATTACTGCGATATCTCCATTGCTGTATCTGCACCAAAAGGACTGGTAGTACCGGTTATCCGTAATGCAGAAAGCCTGGATATGGCAGGAATTGAAAAAGCAGTATTGGCCCTGGCTACCAAAGCAAGAGACAATAAATTATCAATGGATGAGATGACCGGAGGAACTTTCACTATCACCAACGGTGGTGTGTTTGGTTCTTTAATGAGCACTCCAATCATCAACATTCCTCAGTCTGCCATTCTTGGAATGCACAAAATACAGGATCGCCCAATGGCCATCAACGGACAAGTAGTTATTCGCCCGATGATGTACATTGCCCTTAGCTATGATCACCGTATTATCGATGGTCGCGAGTCTGTAAGCTTCCTGGTGAGAGTTAAAGAAATGCTCGAAAATCCGGAGCAACTGCTGTTCGGTAAAGATCCACTGAAAGCATTGCTGAAGTTATAATCCTATAATACGAAAAGAGGCAGCTTCTACTAAGTAGAGGCTGCCTCTTTTTATTTACTGTCTTTGAATCCTAATAAGGCGTAAAAACTGTTTCTGTAAGTTTCGCTGATTGGGAAGATCTTATCCCTGACTTTTACCTGCCCCCTTTCTATATACTCCACTTTATCTATTGCTACCATAAAGGATTTATGTATTCTGCAAAGCTTATCTCTTGCAACTATAGATTCCAGTTCATTAAATGTTTGCAGGGTGAGGATTTTCTCTTTTTCTGTGTAGATGCAACGGTAATCCCTCATTCCTTCTATATATAACACATCCTTGTAAAAGAGCTTAATGTTTCGATATTCAGATTGTATGAAGAAGAAATCCCTTGTTTCTGATTGCTTAGCCAAAAACAATTCCTGTATCTTCTCGGAAGTTTTAAGAAAGCGCGCGAAATCGAATGGCTTAAGCAGATAATCGGTTACATTGAGCTCATAACCTTTTAAGGCATATTGCTCATACGCAGAAGTAATAACGATATAAGGTATATTATTTAATGAAGAGATCAATTCAATCCCATTCAATGCTTCCATCTCTATATCAACAAACACTAAAGGTACCGGACTCTCTTTCAAATAAAGAAAGGCTTCCATACTATTATGAAATCCCTTTATCAGATTAAGGTAAGGTACCTTTCTGACAAAATCGGCTGTCTTTTCCAAGGCCAGAGGCTCATCTTCAATGATAATACAATCTATAAGCATCTAAAACAACTTTAAGATTACTTCATAATAGTGTTCATCTTTATTTATTTCCATAGAATAACAGGAACCATAAATAAGATCCAATCTTTGCTTCAATAACTGCCAACCGAGACCACCATTTTTAGTGTTTCTATTTTCATATTTATTTCTGCAACTAAAAAAAATCTGCTTATCATCTGCATTCAGATTTAAAACAATTGCATCTGTTTGCATTCGACTGCTATGTTTGAATGCATTTTCGAGAATGGGTATTAGTACCATTGGTGCAATTAGCTGCCCATTTACCCTACCTGTAATATGAAAATTAATAAATTCAGGATTTACAGATCTTATCTTCTCTAAGTTAATATATTCCTGTACGTAATTAATTTCTGAAGTAAGCAGAATCTTTTCATTAGAAGATTCATAAAGCATAAACCGGAGCAAACCTGATAACCTATTGAGATACTGCGATGCTTGCTCCGGATCACGAGATATCAGTGCATCTATATTGTTGATTGTATTGAATAAAAAGTGAGGATCAGTTTTTGATTTTACCAGCTCTAATTGCGTAGTAGTATTAGCCTTTTCAAGCATTAACAATTCATCTTTTGCCCGGATAAATTTTTTAATAACTGCAGAGAGTGACCCCATAATAGAAAAAGGTAAAACTACCATGTAGGTTCTGATTACAAAATAGGGGAAAGACCAATATACTGCAAAAAATGGGTAGGTTAGGCTTAGGTTGAGTAACACCGGAAAGCTTAGCAGTAAAATGGTTTTATAAATGATCTTTTTCTTTGAAGGATATAGAATTATTGATTCAGAAAGATAAAAAGAATTTATACCAACAAATACGATAAATAAATTAATGAGTGCTGTTTCTCTCAGCAAAGAAGAATAACTACGGATAGGAATACTTTTTAAAGGTGTGAGAGCCGCAATCTGAAGCCAATTAATAAAAGTAAGAACAAATGGCACTGATATCCAGAAGAGAATATGCAGCATTATGATATATTTCTTCATTAGTCGCAAGTTTAAAAGGGTGAAATGCGCTGAGAACAGCGCATTTTCATTTTCTACTTTTTCACGTATTGATAGTAAATACTTCCTCCGGCTTTATTGCCTGATGGAGCATAACTTTGTTCCAGGGTCATTTCCTGCTTACTTACTTCAGCAACTTTCATAGAAACTTCTTGTCCGTTGCTGAGCTTAAGTATTATATTTTCGTTTTGCCTGATCCATCGACCTTGGGAGTTTCCTGAAGTTATAAAACTTCCGTCGGCATTAAAAGCAACCGTAGAATAATTCAGCGCTGCAAGATCGGTATTTTCTGGTGTTCCCTGAGAATCATTTACTTGCATTAAGTCGTTGAGCTTCCAGCTTCCATTAATTTCATCTACTGTGGTATCTGTTTTTTTACAGGCACTGAGGCAGGCGATTACTGTCAATAAGGTTAATAATGTTTTCATGATACTTTGTTTTGTTACAATCCAAAAGTAGAACTTAGGTGGAGTGGGAGATTTAGGGATTTGTGTAGGGGGGATATTTGTCGGTTAAATTGAGGAAGATGCCTGCAAGAGGGGAGGATTATATAAGGGCTGTTTTACCAGCCCCCGTTTTTAGTGCCCAAAGTATTCAGTAAAAGTAAATAAGTAAGTATCCAATGTATTTAGAGGATAATTACATTTTCTAATATCTCGTAGTTTTCGATAAGTACTTGGTATATTTTTAATTTTTTCTTACATGAAATATCAGGTTTATATTTTTTGGTAAAAGAGTTGAATTTTAATAAATCAGACTCTAATTTATCATTGCCATAGAAGGTATGATTTTTACTTTCATTAACAAGTAGATAACGTCTACTATGAGCCCCATTATTGCCAAATACATAAACTGCATCTCCTTTTTTATTATTAAGTTTGAAGAGCCTGAAAATGTAATATTGGTCTTTAGCCAATTCTATCTGTCCATTTTTTATGGCTTCATTTTGTGATGATTTAAAATTATCATTCTCGGCAAGATATTTTATTACTATTTTAAGGATATTACTATCAGTAGTAAATTTCTGTGCAGATATATTTATGGAATAAAACATGCAAAATGTAAACGTAACTAATGCGAAAAATTTATAGACCTTCATTTTAGTAAGTTTTATTTTTAATACTCATTAAGGATTTTTCCTTTGATTATAGTAAATTAATTCTAGTTTCCTAGGATTATCTTCGGTACCCCCACTTGTAAATACAGTCATGGACTTTTTGTCGGTTGCATGTACTCCTTCATGTACTCCATTAGCGCCAATATGGTCCTCTAGAGAATAATCTGTCAAATTTACTTTAGTACCATTAAAGTCTTTTTCAACATTCTTCCCTTGAGATTTTGCATTATCTATTTTTTTTATGTTTTTTTCATAAATAGTAATCTCTGAACCTATTAATTTATCCTTATCACGAATATTATCTGTCCAACCAAATAGAAGTAGTTTAGCCATACCCTTATCAGTAGTACGCCCTTTGCCATCAAAATACATATCATCAGTTGTGTTGATGATCATCTTAATTGGGTGTTTAGCTTTAGACATATCATCCAAGGTTTTGAGCCCTATTTCTGTTTGAGCCATTGCATTTCCGATTCTCATAATATCACTAGATACATTATTTGACCATTCAAGCCCACTATTTTTTATGCTGTAGCTGACTTTTGAACCGTCATTATTTACAATAGTATCGCCCAAAAAATCGGAGTATTTAATAGGATTATTAGCCATACTTGCATAAGGACTAGAATAATAAGTTGGTTTGGGGTCTTTTTGTAGCCATCTCCCAATTTGTGGATCCAAGTTTCTTAACTTAGCATCATAGATATTAAGATCAAAATCGGTGGTATGCTCTATACCATTATACTCATTTCGATTCTTCGGATAATTTGATCCTTTCATTGCGTTAGAACTAATCCCTGCCATCGTCAACCCAAACGGATAATAATGTGTTTCTTCTACAACTGTTCCGGTAGATAAAGTTATTGCTAAATTGTCGAAATAGACATCTAATGGAGATTCATTACTGGTATATACATAAATGAATCCTGATTTTGAAGCGACTATTTCATCCTGAGCTAATACCTGTACCTCATCCGGAGTTTCTTTTACCTGTTTTACACCACTGTTTTCATCAACCATTTTAAATTGTTCATCAAACAGAACATAGCTGAGATAGGCTTTGGGCTTATTTGGATTGTTGGCATCGGTATTTTTTTCTTTTAATAACTCATACTGTTTGCTGTTAAATTCATTGTTTTGTATAGCATCAATACCACTGGCTTGTACATCGTGTGCAGCGACACTTGAATTATTGCCGGTGCCATTTTGAAGTATATTGGCAGCAAGGCTTTCCAATACAGATGATGCAGGTTTATTTTCTTCAGGGCCCTGTGATTTATAGAAAGCTTTTGTGCCAATACGGATAGTATCACCAGCCATTACATGCAATACAATAGACGGACCAACAACCTTCTTGCCATTTTTAGCATTTAGCTTAGCAACAAATTTATTATTTGCATCTTTTTCAGGATATCCGACAGGAGCTTCACTTCTTGTTTCATCTACATTACTGAATAAAGCTACTTCTGTACTGGCAGCTTGTGTTTCCATTGTTGCTACATAGTTGGATATTTCTTTTTTTTCTGTCAGAACTATGCGTGTATTTCCTAGATGATCTTTAACGAAATAATCGAAAATATATTCAGGAGTTTGACCTGCAGTATATTTTAACCTCACCCTTCCTTCTTCATGTCCGAAGAATTTTAAACTATCATTTTCAAATACCAGACCATTACTATAGTTGGTTGTAGTAGTTTTGACTGGGTTAGAGGTTTTATCGGTAACTACCTTTTTTATTTTGTTTCCTTCTGCGTCATAAACATATTGTATTGTGCCTTTATTGTCAATAGTTATAAGTGATGGTAGATTCAGATGGTTGTTAATAATATTTGAAATAGATCTGCTAGGATTTTTAAAAAGGTTACCATTTTTATCATAAAGATTTACATCTGCAGTATTTGAAGAATTTTTATAATCTCCTAACATAGGAACAAAACCAGAGCTATCATATACAGATGCCAGTCTATTACTATTATTTTCATAGCTATACTGGAATCTGTCGATATATGTACTGGTTGTACCATTCATTCCTTTTTGGGCCATTTTGGTAATGTTTCCATTTGCATCATACCTAATCCATGGAACGGTGAAATCTATTGCAGTATTACTCCAGGTTGTAGTGCCTGTGTTATTATTTTGCAGATAGTCTGCTTGGGATAATCTACTGGCCTGATCATATGTATAACCATATGAGCGCTGTATAGGAGCATTAAATCCCTTCCATTTGATACCTGCTATATCTCCATTATAGTATTTAGTTGAGTATCCTGCATCAAAGTAAAGTTCTTCTCCAAAATGCGAAGTAGCATTACCATTATCAAGGTAGTCTTTATTTATAGCTTTAATCCATCCATGGATATTATAATCATAAGTTAATTGGGTGATACCCTGAGACGCTGAAACTTGCCCTAAAACTTTATTTTTTAACCGACCTAATTGATCATATTCATTTACACTGACAGATCTTTCCAGGTTTGTATTATCATTGACTCTTTTTCTCAGCTTAGCAAGCCGACCAGATTCGTCGTATTCGTTAATAGTAAGAATAGTAGTTACCGGAGTAATGCCACTTTTTAAATTATTATGACGCTCATAGGTACTTAGTAGCTTATTATTAAAATCATAAAGCGATGAGATAATAGACTTTCCTCCAGATTCATTGTCCTTTACTACTTGTATAACGCGATTCTTTTTGTCGTAGAAATTTGTTGAAGTCAACCATTGATCTGTGCCTAATAATCTTACTTTCTTGCCAGTAGTAAGTCCTGTGGTTGCAGTACTGGTGGAGGTTGCAGGTTCTGCATACAAATTACTTCCTGCCTCCGGTTTGGAAAGGTCGGTAAGCAAGGAAGCATGTACCCCTGAAAAGTTGTAGCTATCATAAAATGTATAGGTTAATGGCATCAGTTGAGCCGGATCAATAGATGGCAGCGGATTAGATACAGTACTTACTATTGTTTCTCCAGCAGCAGATGGGTTTATAAATACATCTATCTCAGTAGCTGCATCAAAACCGGGTAGTAAAGTGACAGAATTGGTAGCGACATAACTACTTTGAGTATTTACAGCAGTCTCCAAATCCTGAATTGCAGGTATAGTATAGCTCAATGAAGAAGATGGTAGAATAGCATTCATGCTATTTTGCAATGTAGTTCTACTGGCGTTACTATTATAAAACGCTGTCTGAACTGGACGATTGAGGTCATCATAGAAGGTAGCTAACCATTTTCCATCCTGTTTTTGATTTCCATCTCTTGAAAATACGAGCCTTCCTCTAATGTCATAGACCATTTCAACAGAATCGGAACCTGGGGTAATTTTAGAAATCACCTGATTTTTAGTATCGTATCTATATTGGAAACATAATGTATTAAGGACGCTACTGGTATTCCAGGTGCCTGCTATTTTTTCTACGGCTAATGGAGGGAGAACGGTGCGAAGATTATTATAATCATCAAATACATAATAGGTGCAAAGCCACCCGAAGTGGCCTTCAGCCGTATAGGATTGAAACTGTTTTTTTACCAGTATAATCCTCTCACTTTTGTCTTTATAAGTGATTGATTTGTTGCCGCCTGCATCTGTAGTAATAGTTTTATAAAGTTGTCCGGCAGCATATGAACTTGTAGATACTACCTGATCTGAATTATTAATTCTCCAAATTCTTACGGAGTCTTTATCGGTATTGGTCATGTAATCCATGAGTACAGGTCGATTACCCCCAGTCTTTCCCCAGCTATTTCCTGGAGAATAGTTACTGGTAGGCCGATTTAATGATGATTGTTCAAAAACCATTTCCTGGTAATAGATTTTTTCTCCGTTGATACCTGGATTTAATGTGGTATTTGAGTAGAATGAATTTTGTGCAGAAAAAGGATCTGATTTAAATTTGCCATCATTCAAATTACCCATTTGTTGGGTATATGGAAGATATTTAAAGGCCTCTCGTCCAAATTCATCATAAAGAACAGGAGTTACCTCATCTTGTCCACTATTAATTCCTTTTTTTACTGTCTGTAAAATTCGACCAAAGTCATCGTAATATTCAGTCTGTTGTTGAACCTCGGCAGTAGTACGTTGAGTTGATCTAACAATCGCAGTATCGGTAGTAGGAAGTGCGGGCGACCATGTTCGTCTGTAATTAACAGCATTATAGTTATAAGTACTAGGAACAGGACGTGCTACTGCAGTAGGGGCAAAGCTTCCATCGGGCTTATTTTGTGCCCATAGAGTAGTTGATATTGCAGTAAATATTATGGTGAATATTATAGCTTGTTGAATTTTCATGTAATAGGCGTTTTGGGAGAATAGATTATTTATTGAGAGGGGCCTGAAATTGGTAATCAAAAGTTTTTATTATTTTTTGATCCATATCTCTTAAGGCTATAAGACGTCCAACGGCATCATATTCATAGTAAATAGTCTGGCCGCTTGGATCTGTTTCACTACTCAACCCTCTCAGAAGTTTATATGTATAGGTATAAACTAGTGCTTTCCCTTTTAGTGCTACTCTGATTTTATCTAATTCATTTCTCAGTGTTTGTTCGTTGGGGTTATTGCTAAGGAGTATACTATTATCAAAATAGGTTTTTACTGTATTATAGTCGCTTCCAATAATTTTAGCTACGGGATATTGTTTGTTGTAGCCCCAAATATATACTTCATTAGCATCCCCATATTTGGCTTGCTCCAAAATGTTGCCTTCGTTATCATATTGTTTGAATGTGATTCTTTCTTCCAGGGTATTATTGCCAGTTTTCTCTGAAATTTTTCTGACAAGAGCAATACTATCTGTACCGACACTGAAACTTGTGTAGGAAGTTTTAATATGATTATTATTTATTGAATAAATTGAGGCAATCGGCGAGGCTACTATTCTTCTTCTTTGCATGAAATTTCTTGCAGTTTCTTCAGTACCCGTAAGTAATGTATCCGATACAAAAACTTGTTTCAGTATACTGGAATCACCATTGCTTAAATAATGCACGGTTCTAGTAGGGTAAAAATGTGATTTGCTATCGTAATAGTATTGAGTTATCTGGCTGATAGAAGTATTATTAACCCTGTCAAATTCAGTGACAGTGGAATTCAATTGAAGTAGCTGTCTGGCTTTTACTATATTTCCAATATATGACTGATGGTAATGTGTAGCACAATAATATTCCCACAATCCGTCCCACTGGGTTCCAGGAGGAGTGAGGTAAGTTCCGGCATTAGCATAAATGTATTGCTTAAGGCTATCAATTTCGACAGTTGTATAATTATAAGTTGTCTGTTGTAGAATGTTTGCATCTGTGGGAAATGTACCTTTGTATACATACCTGGCACTTAGATATGGTTTGTAAACATTATACATTTGTAAATCGCCTTTATAAATCTCTTTAGTTATTTGTGCCTTGTTGATATCTTCTCCTGATTCTGTTACAATTACTTCATTATAGAAATAGTTACGAGGTAAAACATCGTCACCTTGCATACTAGAGTTATAATCAATCCTTACGCAGCCGTGATTTCCATCAGATGCAAGTGCCTGATACGTGTATGCAGGAACTGTACTGAATCGCCCATTAAATCCTTTATAACTAAATGATTTTCTATTAATCAGGGTACTCTTCTGATCAAAATTCTCAATTTTGGAGACTATTACTCCACCGCCATAGATATTTCCTTCCATGTTCAGCTGGTAAGTGAACCTGGTTTTACCGCCTGTGGGATAGGTTATTTCATTTAATGTTCCATATAATAATGCATTAAGGTTCGGGTCTCTGTTTGCTGGAGTAAAAGGTACGTTACTAGATAATGGTCGTATTAGGCTGGTATTGTATGCACCATTGTTGTAACCCATAATATCTTTGGACAGGTCTCCCAAATTAGGCACGCCCATACTCCCATATGAAAATTGATAAGAAGAAACTACGGCATCAGTTTGAGGATTTAGATCCTGAATACTTTTAAGTGCTAGTTTACCTAGCGAATCGTCTATATTTAGTTTTGATTTATGGATAGCGCTGTTATTAGCATCACTAACAATAATATTGGTAAGTTTTCTTTTCCATACATCAGCAGTATTTAAATCATCATAATTAAATGTGATATTACCATATTTAGAGGTAATCTTTTTTATTAGATAAGTACCACCTGAATAAGTAAGCCATCTAATAGTGCCTTGAGATGAGCCACAACCACAATTAAATAATTCAGATCCAGGTCCGGGAGGAGTTAGACTTGCATAAACAAACGTTTTTGCTGTTTCATAATTATAGTTATAAAGTTCATAGTCAAATTTGATCGTATCCTTTTCAGGTGTGATGATCTGGTAGAGTTTCCATGAATTGACACCATTTCCATCTATACTTCCTGGAATAACATCATCACTTATTGCAGTAGCACCTGTTAGATGTGTATTTGAATACTCTATATATTGGCCTCCAAAGAAAAATTTGTTACCATTATTATCGGTGATAACAAAACTTTTTAACCCATTAATGTTTGTTTCGATGTCATAGTCACTAGATTGATTTTCTGAGTAAAATTTGCCATTATTATGATTGAATAGCATATTTCCACCCCCAGTAGGCAAGCTATAACTATATTCATCAGTCAGAATATCAATAATATTTTTGTTCATGGCCTCATAAGTCACCTGAGCTCCCCAAGTCATAAAAACAGTTTTAAGGCTATCTATATATGCTGGAGTATAGCGCTTATAGTTTTGGAAGAAGTAAGTCTCATCTGGGGCACCGTTTATGGAACGATCAATCGAACCACCTGCATTTAAACTCCATTTTAAACCAGCAGCAGTGGCAATATCATCTACTTTTACACCTGAAGCATGATAGCTTAAAGTAATAGGAAGTTTATAGCTCCCTACTTCCAACGTGTAAATTGGTATTGAAATTTCCGGAATGCCAGTGGTTAGACTAACAGGGGTATTAATATAGTTATCAAATGCTGTAGCTACCGGATTTTTAGGAACTAAATTCTTTAATGCTGATTGTTCCGGAACCTGGCCATAGGTCAAAAGAGATAGGCATAGTGCGGTTAGCACCAGTACAGATTTTAACTTGTTCATAAGTATAGTTTCCTCGTATAGGTTAAACTGTTAGCAAGTGAAACTAACAGCGGGTTCACATATTTTTACTCTAATATTTGATTTTGTGTATTAATTCTTTATTGGTGCTAATGTAATCAATTGAATTGAAAAAATAGTAATAATGTTTTCATGTGGATTGTTTGGTTTCAATTTTCATAAATATAAATTGTGTGGAGTGTGAGACTTACGTAGCTGATATTTGCCGGTTAAATTGAGGAAGATGTCTGCAAGAGAATTTATAATGATTCAGGGTTATCTTTGTTTCATAACATAGTAACTCAATAAATGATAGTTTATTTATTAACTGGATATTTAATCCTTGCAAGTATTATTATACCTCTGGCATTTGCAGGTGATTTGATTGATAGGAATATTAAGAAAGAAATTTCGAGAATTTTAAAGGAGCATGATTGCCAGCTAGTTTCAATAAATGATACCTATAAATCATTTGTTTTTAAAAGTCAATTATCTGAATTGGATTGGAGAAATTTCGTTTGGTTCAAGCCAAGGAGCCGTCCTTATAAAGAAGTAACTTTTGTTAGAGGAGATAATGACGAGGTAATAACTTCATTGGTATTTGTAAGATGTTTATTCTTCAAGCCGTATGAAATAGTGTTTGATAAAATCTCTAAATAAGTTTGAGTGTTAGAACAATTACCAGATTAATTAAATTGTGTTTAATTAGAGTCGTACTTATTTAAAGAATTTATGGCATAAATTGATGAGTAAACCGACTATAATTCCTAATAAGTACAACAAAGCAAAAACCATAAAGTAAACTTCAATAGCATTCTCTTTGATTGCAATAATTGCAACGCCTGTCATTAAAATTGTAAAAACTATATTTCTTGGATTTTTGAACCATTTTTTTAGTTTTATCCACATTTTTTTCCTTCTCATTGAGTAATATTGTTATATATAATCTGAACTACATTTTTAATACACTTAATTAATTTTACGGATTTTTTTTCTGGAGATGAATCATTTTTTTTATTAGCCATATTGAACCAAAAATAATAAAGAGAAGTACTGCACACATTAGTATATATAGATTAATACTAAGGCGCTGTGTTTTGTTTAAAAATGAATTGGCAACTACAATCAATATTGAATAAATAATTGTTCTGGATATATTTATTGATGTGTATTCTTTGAACTTTATCATTATGTACAATGTAAATATCAAAAATGCCGGGCCGAATAAAGCTATTATTCCTAAAATATATACTACATTATTATTTAAATTGTCCATTAAATTATTAATTGGCTGCATTTTGTGTTGTCACTTTTTCAGGGTTTCGAATTATTGAATCTAATTAATTTTTAGTTCACTAAATTATTCAGCGTATTTAGAGAATAATTACATTTTCTAAGATCTCGTAGTTTAAGTGTAATTTTCTGTTCTCTGCTTAGTTCTTCCTCTTTCCCAGTATTGTCTTTTACTACCTAATGTAGAAACGCGGATATTCAATTCGAAATCTGATGGGAGAAATTACATCATCAGTTTACATTGATAATTTATTCTAGAATTATAATACTCCTTATTCTATCTGTTATTCGTTACAAATCCATTTAGTAACTATAGTCGTATCTTTTTTAATTAAGGAGATTTTAGCCTCTCCTAGTATCTTCAGTATCGTATCGCCTGGCTCTGCTGCATCATAAATTTTGTAATCGCCAGTTGTCCTATATTCTTCATACTTACCATCAATATTCACACCCTTTATAAGTATCATTCTGAATTGTCTAGACTTTTCTTTTACTACAAAATGGCATGAATTTGCCTTGAACTGCTCGGCAAACTCCTTACAGGAGTGGCATGACTGTAGTATGCATAAAGCTGTAATGAAAAATAATCCCTTTACCATTATTCTCATTTTATGTATCTGATATTTAATCAATTTTTTGACCGGATCATCTTTCTAGGCTACATCCTTTTTACACTAATCCATAAAATGTTTCCTGAAATAATTATATAGGAAGCAACCAACATTTAAATATAACCAGTTAATAACAGTAAACATTATTACTCCGGATAACGTAAAAATAAGACCTATAATTAATCCTTGTAATCCTACAATGTTGTCATTGTTATAATTTATCGGTATTATCTCAAAAAGAGCGAGAAAGGATAGTATGATGCCTAATGGAAGTATTGCAAAGGCATAGGCAAGGAATAGACTTCTGAACTTAAAATAACTCATAGATTAGGGAATTGACTAGGTAATAATGTTATGCTATTTAATCGGATAAGCTTTTAGCAATTCGACGTTAAGAAATAGCGTATTTCAGTCTAAAATACTTGAATGTTTTAAGTATTCATAATTATCCATCAATATCTGTAATGATTATATCTTTTTAATTACTCATTTAGAAAAGATAATCCGCCAACCCTGTAAAATCGATTATCTTCGCTGCATGACCCGGTGGGAAAATTACTTATCATCAGCAGAAAAAATTATCGCAAGCTATAATGGCAGCTTGCCTCTTCATCATTTCCTGAAATCTTTTTTTAAGGAACATCCTTATATGGGGGGAAGAGACAGACGATGGATATCGCAACTGGTATATCAATATTTCAGATTGGGATATTGGGGCAAGTCTTTACCCGTAAAGGAAAAGATAATTACAGGAGTATTTGTTGGAGAAACGTCTGAGAATGATTTTCTCAAGGCAATAAGACCCGAATTAAATGATAAGGCGAATTTATCTCTGGAAGAGAAGTTACAACTACTGCCATTACCTTTGGATGCAAGTATGCTTTTCCCGTGGATAAGTGAATTGTCGGAGGGTATAGATGCAAAAGCTTTTGCAGAGGCATTACTGAAACAACCACGATTGTTTATTCGTGTCAGAAATGATAAACTTCAGAAGATATTAGCATTGTTAGAGAAGAATGAAGTAAAGTATGAAGTCCTAAATACCCATACTATTTCTCTTCCAAATAGTACAAAAATAGAAACAATCATCCCTGATAAAGGCTGGTATGAGGTACAGGACGCCAGCAGCCAGGCTACCGGCGAGTTATTCAGACCTCATAAGAATGAGCAATGGTGGGATGCTTGTGCAGCAAGTGGCGGAAAATCCCTGCTGTTAAAAGACGAGCAACCGGATGTTAGGCTGGTAGTTTCAGACATCAGGAAATCGATCCTCGATAATCTGCAGCAGCGATTTAAAACGGCGGGAATAAAACAGTACGAATCTATCGTGGCTGATCTCACGTCCGACAAGCTACCTGCTCTGTTGGGTAAAAGAAAGTTTGATGGAATCATCCTGGATGCGCCATGCAGTGGTTCAGGAACCTGGGGGCGTACGCCTGAAAGCATCAGCTTTTTCAATAGAGATGAGATCTATAAATTTCAATCATTACAACAGCAGATAGTAAAGAACGTGATACCTTATTTGAAGGAAGGGGGAGCATTGATTTACATTACCTGTTCGGTATTTAAGCAGGAGAATGATCAGATGGTGGAATATATAGAGAATATCAGTAAGCTGAGAAAACAGGAGGGAGGAGTAATTCCGGGATATGACAGGAATGCAGATACGATGTTTGCTGTGCGAATGCAATAAAAAAGGTGAGCTGGGATGCTCACCAATTTTTATATCTATCTTATGAAATTAAATCTACTGAAATAAAGGAGTACTTCTTTGAATGATACCTCCGCCAATTACATCGTCGCCTTCGTAGAAAACCGCTGATTGACCAGGAGCAATTCCTTTTACATTTTCGAAGAAAGTAACTTTTACTTTACCATCTTCATTATTGAGTGTGCTTAAAGCACCTTTGTCTTTGTAGCGGATCTTGGTTACAGCTTCCATACCATCAGGGATAGACGCATATTTACCCATATTAATACCGCTTACAAACATCTCGCTTTTCTGCAGTTCATCTTCGTCTCCCAGTACTACTGTATTAGTTTCCGGGATGATTTCAGTTACATAGATTGGTCGGCCTAATGCTATTAATCCCTTACGTTGACCAACTGTATAAAAAGGATACCCATTATGCTTTCCAACAATGGTGCCATCTGCTAAAACGAAGTTGCCACCCTGCACTTTTTCTTCGAGTCCATCTACTTTCCTTTTCAGGAAACCGCGATAGTCGTTGTCTGGAACGAAGCATATTTCATAGCTTTCGGCTTTCTTGGCTAATTCGGGGTAGCCAAAATCGAAGGCCATTTGTCGGATTTCGGTTTTGCGATACTTACCTAATGGCAGTATTGTACGTGCCAAAACGTCCTGTTCTATGCCCCAAAGCACATAGCTTTGATCTTTGGTTTCGTCTATTCCTTTGCTGATAACGTATCTGCCATTATCGTGCTGGCGAATTTGACCATAGTGGCCTGTTGCGATGAATTCGCAGTCCATAGCGTCGGCACGTTTCATGAGCGCGCGCCATTTTATATGGGTGTTGCAAAGCACACAAGGATTGGGAGTGCGACCTGCAAGGTATTCATCTACAAAGTTATTTATGACAAAATCCCCAAATTCATCACGGATATCCAGTACAAAGTGAGGGAATCCGTGATGCACCGCTGCTGCGCGGGCATCATTGAAAGAATCGAGGTTACAGCAGCCGGTTTCCTTTTTACTGGAGCCAGCAGAAGCATAATCCCAGGTTTTCATGGTAATACCTACCACTTCATACCCCTGTTCATGCAACATTAATGCTGTAACAGTGCTGTCTATACCGCCACTCATGGCTACCAGCACTTTACCGTGCTTACTCATTTTAAATTGTTTATGGGTGCAAATTTACGTTAATTCCAGCCAATCGCCATACCAACCCCATCAATCCTGCCGATACTGGCATCGATTCTATTGATATCAACGTTTTATTTTTAAAAAATATTAAGAATCTCTACTCCTTCAGGAATAAATTTATTAGTTTTAGCCACCTTTTTTAGCATAAATCAACTAAAATGCTACCTATTTTAAACAAGACGCTAATTCAAAGCAACGCGAATTCCAACGTTAGTCAAGACGTTTTTTCCTTTCCGGAAACAATTCTCCAATTCGGAACCGGCGTATTATTACGTGGTTTGGTAGATTATTTAGTAGATAAAGGCAACCGGAAAAATCTGTACCAAGGGCGAATCGTAGTAATTAAATCAACTGACGGTAGCACCAGCGACTTCTCCAGCCAGGATTCCCTGTTTACCACTCATATTAAAGGCGTGGCACAAGGCGAATTGGTGGATAATGTGCTCATTAACAGTTCTATTTCCCGTGTTTTGCAATCGAATGCAGAGTGGAGCGAGATTTTAGCCTGCGTGCATCAGCCCGCCTTAAAAACCATTATTTCAAATACTACAGAAGTAGGAATCCAGTACTCCGCCGAAAAGATCAATACAGGTGTACCAACCTCTTTTCCAGGTAAACTACTGGCCATCCTCTGGGAACGCTTCAATCACTTTAAGGGTGACTCAAGTGCCGGATTCGTTATTGTACCCACTGAACTGATAGTAAATAATGGTAATCTGCTCAAAGAAATCATTATCAAACTGGCCAACTTCAACGAACTACCTGATAACTTCATCCAGTGGATCAACACTGCCAACAGATTCTGTAATTCACTGGTCGACAGAATTGTACCGGGTA
Source organism: Chitinophaga silvatica (assembly GCF_003419895.1). Taxonomy (GTDB): domain Bacteria; phylum Bacteroidota; class Bacteroidia; order Chitinophagales; family Chitinophagaceae; genus Chitinophaga; species Chitinophaga silvatica. The sequence goes on from NZ_QPMM01000002.1 coordinate 301,627, forward strand.
AACCCCGCAACCTGGCCGATTCTGAAGCCAAAGCCGGATATACCGATCAGTTATGGATTGAAGTAGAACCCTTCCTTCTTTGGGCTATTGAGGGGGATGAATACGTGAAATCTGTACTCTCTTTTCACCAGGCCGATGAAAGAATGCTGATTGAAAGCGATATCACTCCATTCAGAGAGCAAAAGCTCAGATTACTGAATGGAAGCCATACTGCCGCCGTGCCGCTGGGTTTCTTAAGTGGACTCAATACGGTATACGAATGTATGAGTGATCCTTACATGAACGGCTTCTTCAAAAAAGTAGTCCTGGAGGAGATTCTGCCCACTATTCAAGACGATTGTCCAACCGCCACCGCTTTCGCCAATGATGTTCTCGACCGCTTTGCCAATCCATTTATTGAGCATAAACTGATCAGCATCACCTTCCAGGAAAGCTCAAAGATGAACGCCAGAAACGTAAAGACGCTCTTGCGTTATCAACAAAAATTTAATAAACTTCCGGAAAATATCTGTCTGGGCTTCGCCGCTATGCTGCTCTTCCTCCGTCCTGCCGGTATTAATAAAGATGGCAAGTACTACGGTAACAGAGAGGCTGGCGAATATGTTATTACTGATGATAATGCCGCAATTTTTGCTGATTATTGGCAAAATGAAACGGATATTAATAGCTTAGTAAATAAAATTGCTTCAGATACCCGTTTATGGGAAACAGATTTGTCTGTCATTCCTGGATTTGTATCTAAAGTTTCAATGTTTTTATCCGCTTTAAAAGATAATGGCGTTTCTGCATTCATTAAATCGCAGAACCTATAATAATCATCGTTATGAAAGAATTTTTGTCAGAAGATTTCTTGTTACAAACGGAGACGGCTAAACGCCTGTACTTCGAGTTTGCCGCAGATATGCCAATTATCGACTATCATAATCACCTTCCTCCCGATCAGATAGCCGATAATAAAGCCTTTGAAAACCTATATGAAATCTGGTTGAAAGGAGATCACTATAAATGGAGAGCAATGCGTGCCAACGGGGTATCAGAAGAGTTTATTACCGGAACCGCCGACGACTATACGAAATTTCGTCATTGGGCCACTACTTCGCCATATACCATGCGCAACCCTCTATACCACTGGTCGCATATGGAATTACGCAATCCTTTTGGTGTTACCGAATTACTGAGCGAAAAAACTGCTGAGAAAATCTATCACGATTGTAATGCCCAGCTTCCTAACCTTACTACGCAGAAATTATTACAACATTATAAGGTTGAAGCCTTGTGCACTACCGATGATCCGGTAGATAGCCTGGTGCATCACCAACATATTTCAAATAATCCTTTCGGAACAAAAGTATTTCCTACTTTCCGCCCAGACAGGGCCATGGCTGTAGATAACCCAGTTAGCTTCAATCAGTTTATTGATCAGCTTTCTGCTGTTGTCGGAAAAGAAATCAATACATATGAAGATTTGCTGGATGCCTTAAAAAGCAGACATGATCATTTTCATGCTGCTGGTTGCCGACTGAGCGACCATGGCTTAAATACTTTCTACTTCACAAAGGCAAGCGCCCAGGAACTGAATGCTATTTTTAGAAATACCAAAAGCAATCAACCTGCCACTGCATTAGAAAATGCACAATTCAAAACTGCTGTATTACTGGCTGTTGCAGAATGGAATCACCAGGCAGGCTGGGCTCAGCAATTTCATGTTGGTGCTATTCGTAACAACAATTCCAGGCTGCTTTCGAAATTAGGTGCCGATGCAGGGGTAGATTCAATTGGCGATTGGCCGGTTGCCGAAGCCATGAGTGGGTTCTTTGATGCATTGGACAGGAAAGACAGACTGGCTAAAACCATTGTTTATAACCTTAATCCAGCTTATAACGAGGTATTTGCTACTATGGCAGGTAACTTCCAGGATGGGGAGATTGCGGGTAAAATTCAATTTGGTTCTGGTTGGTGGTTCCTCGATCAGAAAGATGGAATGGAAAAACAAATGAACGCATTGAGCAATATGGGCTTACTGAGCCGCTTCGTAGGCATGCTCACCGATTCAAGAAGTTTTCTTTCTTATTCGCGACATGAATATTTTAGGCGTATTTTGTGTAACCTGTTAGGTAAGGATGTGGAGAATGGAGAATTACCGAACGATGTGGCCTGGTTAGGAAAGATGGTACAGGATATTTGCTATTATAACGCTAAAGCATATTTCGAGTTTTCATGAAACCGGTTAAAGTAATTACGTTCGGTGAAATCTTGCTACGATTATCACCCGATTTTGCGAAAAATTCGGCAGCTGTTTTTGTTGGAGGTGCAGAAGCAAATGTTGCTGCTTCACTGGCACAATGGGGTACTGATGTTGCTTATATCAGTAAAGTACCAGAAAATGGGTTGTCTAAAGATATTGTATCCCAGTTGGGGTTGAAGGGGATTGCAACAGACCGTATGATCTGGGGAGGCGAACGTATAGGGCTATACTATCTTGCGCAAGGAAGTGATCTGAAACATGCGGAAGTAGTATATGACCGTGCTGATTCGGCTTTTAGCACGATTGAGGCCAAAACTCAGGATTGGGATGCTTTGCTGGGAGATGCTGAATGGTTCCATTGGAGCGCCATCACTCCGGCACTGAATGAAAACATGGTCACTATCTGTGAAGAAGTACTGAAAGCTGCATCCCGTAAGGGAATGACCATTTCTACGGATCTGAATTACCGCAGTAAACTTTGGCAATATGGCAAACATCCGATTGCCGTTATGCCAACTCTCGTACAATATTGCGATGTGATTATGGGTAATATCTGGGCTGCTAATCTGATGCTGGATACGGAACTCGACGAAGATGCCATCGGTACCAATACGAAGGAAGCCTATCTGCAACAGGCGGAAGCTGTTTCTACTGCTATCTTTTCTCAATATAAAAAATGTAAAAGGATAGCATTTACCTTCAGGTTTAGCGACGGGCCAACCCATAACAGATACTATACATTCTATAATCATGATAATGTAATCAGTATTTCCAAAGAATATGAAACCAATGAAGTGGTGGATAGAGTAGGAAGTGGCGATTGCTTCATGGCCGGACTTATTCACATGCAACTAAAAGGGGGAAATGATCAGCAGATCATTGATTTTGCTACTGCTGCAGCCTATTCCAAATTCTTTGTAAAGGGTGATTTTAATTCAACATCAGAAAAAGATATACTAAAACTTATTTAATCTTATGGCTACTAGTCCAGATACTATTATAGCAGCATTTGAGCAGAGTGGAATTATCCCTGTATTTTATCATGATGATGCAGACGTTTGCCTGGCAGTTATGCAAGCCTGCTATGATGGCGGTTTGAGAGTTTTTGAGTTTACCAGCAGAGGTGCCAATGCGCGTAAGAACTTTACCATCTTAAGAGAGAAGAAACTGGCTTCAATGCCTGACCTGTATTTGGGAATAGGTACTATAAAGCAGGCGGAAGATGCTGCGATTTATTCAGGATTAGGGGCCGATTTTATAGTAAGCCCGATTATTGATCCTGCAACTGCAGAATATTGCAGGTCGGCCAGGCTGCTTTGGATTCCTGGATGCATGACGCCTACCGAGATTTCTCTGGCAGAAAAGCAGGGTGCTAAGCTGATAAAATTATTTCCGGGTAATGTACTGGGCCCGGGTTATGTAAAAGCTATAAAGCCGCTGTTCCCTAATCTTAAATTTATGCCAACCGGAGGTGTAGAGCCAACAGAGGACAGTATTGCTTCCTGGTTAGAAACGGGAGTGGTTTGTGTGGGAATGGGATCTAATTTATTATCAAAAACATTGATTGAAAGTAGAGACTGGGAAACGCTGAAAGATAAAGTTTTGCAATCGTTTGCAATTGTCAGAACGATGAAGTAACTTATGCCCTTTATAAATGTCAAACGGACTGAAATGAATTCCACAACTTTAGGTAAATATCGGTGGCGGGTATGCGCACTCCTTTTCGTTGCCACAACAATTAATTACATCGACAGACAGGTATTAGGACTATTAAAAACTGATCTTTCAGCCGAATTTAACTGGACTGAAACAGATTACAGTAACCTTGTAATGGCTTTTTCTGCAGCCTATTCAGTTGGTTTACTGTGTTTTGGTGCCTTAATAGATAAAATAGGATCTAAGCTCGGATATGCAGTATCTATTGCTGTTTGGAGCTTATCTGCCATGGCACATGGTATAGTGCGCAGTACTTTGGGTTTTGGTGTTGTAAGATCGATATTAGGAGTAAGTGAAGCCGGCAACTTTCCAGCAGCAATTAAAGCTACTGCCGAATGGTTTCCAAAGAAGGAACGTGCCTTGGCAACCGGAATCTTTAATTCAGGATCAAATATAGCAGCCGTTGTAGGCCCGGTATTGGTATACTGGCTGGCTCGTAATCATGGCTGGAGAAGTGCATTTGTATGGACCGGCGCCATCGGATTTATATGGCTGGTTTTATGGTGGATTTATTATGAAGTGCCTTCAAAGCAAAAGAAACTTTCAAAAGAAGAATACGATCATATTCATTCAGATCAGGAAGAAGAAGGAACTGGTGAACGAATTAAATGGGCCAAACTTTTAGGCGTAAGACAAACTTATGCATTTGTATTCGGAAAGTTATTAACAGACCCGGTTTGGTGGTTTTTCCTCTTCTGGTTGCCAGGTTATCTCGAATCTATATTCCATATGGATCTGAAAGCAAATCTGGGCCTTCCGATTATTATTATCTATTCAGTTACAAGCTTAGGAAGTATTGGAGGTGGATGGTTATCATCCCATCTGATTAAAACAGGCTGGCCTGTTTTTAAAGCAAGAAAAACATCTATGTTGATTTTTGCTATTTGCGTGGTACCTATTATGTTAATTCAATACACCAATAACCTGTGGATTGCTATTGCACTTATTAGTTTGGCTACGGCTGCGCATCAGGCCTGGTCTGCAACAATTTTCACTACAGCATCAGATATGTTTCCTAAACGTGCGGTTAGTTCGGTTGTTGGAATAGGCGGTATGGCAGGTTCAATCGGAGGTACATTATTCCCGATGGTTATTGGAGCAATGTTGGATCACTATAAACTTTTAGGTAATATCGGAACCGGCTACAATATTCTCTTTACAATGTGCGGAGTAGCGTATTTAGTAGCATGGACTGTTATGCATTTCTTTGCACCTAAGATGGAGAGAGTAAATTTGTAGATTTCTCGCAAAGGGGCAAAGAAGCAAAGAAGCATAAGGAATTTTTTTAGGAGACATAAGGATCGAAGCAAATGTTATTAAGGACTCCCGTTAGGTTTCAATTTTAATAGAAACCAGTCAGTAGTTCTTAATAACATTCGCTTCGATCCTTATGCCTCTTTGCTTCTTTGCCTCTTTGCGAGAAATCTATAAAGAAACCCCTCTTTTCCAAGGAATAAAATCATCCTGATTTAAAAGTTCTGCCTTCGTATATACTTCCCCGCTGGCTGTTTTAATAACATACTCTAATATTTCTTCACCCATTTCTTCAATACTTCTTTCCCCGCTGATAATTGTACCGGTATTGATATCGATGATATCTTTCATACGGGTAGCGAGTTTGGTATTGGTAGCTAATTTTACAACAGGGGCAATAGGGTTACCGGTTGGGGTACCCAATCCGGTTGTAAATAATACTACATTGGCGCCGGAACCTACTTCCGCGGAGGTAGACTCTACGTCGTTGCCGGGGGTACAAAGTAAATTTAGTCCGGGTTTGGTCACGTATTCTGTATAATCCAAAACATCAGTTACAGGAGAGGTACCGCCTTTTTTAGCAGCACCGGCCGATTTAATGGCATCGGTGATCAATCCGTCTTTGATATTACCAGGAGAAGGGTTCATATAAAACCCTGAACCAACTAATTGGGCCTGTGATTCATAAGCCCGCATAATTTTGATGAATTTATCAGAGATTTCAGTAGTCTGACAACGATTTATCAGTTCCTGTTCTACTCCACATAACTCAGGAAACTCGGAGAGGATAGAGGTGCCACCTAATGCAACCAATAAATCGGAGGTATGACCAACAGCCGGATTTGCAGAGATGCCTGAGAAGCCATCGGATCCGCCACATTCCAGGCCTATGACGATTTTCGATAAAGGACTTGGCTGCCTGGTTAATTTATTTGCTTCTGCCAGTGCCAGGAAGGTATCTTTAATAGCTGAAGATAACATGGCAAATTCGGAAGCACTTTTTTGTTGCTCGTAAACCAATACAGGTTTATTAAACGATGGATTCAGCTTCTTCAACGATTCCTGTAAAATAGAAACCTGGGCATGCTGGCAACCTAAACTCAGAATAGTTGCTCCGGCTACATTTGAGTGATGTATATATCCTGCCAGTAAAGCACACAGGGCATCTGAATCCTGACGTGTGCCTCCGCAACCACCTTCGTGAGTAAGGAATTTTATACCATCAATATTAGGGAAAATAGAACTACGTTGATTCGTAGACGTTAGTTCTTTTGCCTGATAATTACGAACAGCCTCAAGGTCTCCTTTTTTATAAAGATCTACCAGTTCATGAACCTGATCGTTATAAACCTCTGCAGGAGCAAATCCCAGCCCTTTTTCAAAAGCTGTTTTAATTACACTTACATTCCTGTTTTCACAGAAAACCAAAGGAATTACCAGCCAATAATTGCGGGTACCTACTTGTCCGTCTGCTCTCTGGTAGCCCATGAAGGTTCTGTTCTTCCAACTGCTAACATCCGGAGCCTGCCAGTCGATAGCTCCTTCTTTTTCATGAAAAGCATTAGCATCGTGAATTACATTCTTGGTATTTATACTGGCTCCCTTCCCGATAGGTTGATTTGATTTACCTACCAGCACTCCATACATGGTAATAGGAGCACCCGATTCTACATCATTTATCAGAAATTTATGTTTAGCTGCAATATTTTCTTTTAGTTGAATTTCATGCCCTTTAAATGAGATATTAGTGCCCGCCGGTAAGTCTTGTAATGCTACCAGCACATTGTCATCCGGATGTATTTGAAGATAAGTATTCATAGAGCTAAAGTAGTAAATCTGGTTTCTGGCTGATGATACTATAATATTAATCCTTGATAACATTTTGTCCAATCATTATTCAACAGCCGAAAAGCCATACTGCCACTGGTAAAAAAATGGTTTTATCCCTCGATTTATAGAGTATCTTGTTTATAAAATTAACTGTCAAATGTACAATATAAAGCCGACTTTCATAATACTGGTATTGCTTCTCGGTATTGGGGTAAATGCCTATAGCCAGCGAGATTACCTTTATAAAGAGTTCCGGAGGGCAGGTGGAACTACTGCTTTTGCTGATATAGAAAAATGGAAACAGGAAAAGTATTCAGCTATTATCAGCGATATGGCTAGTTTGCCAGCCGAAGCAAAAGCCAATATCCTTGCGGCAGCCGATAAAGCAAGGGAGTTTAACTGGCCCTCTCTCACAGCCGCCCTATATCTGCAATACCGGGATAACGGAAACCGGGTAAATTTTGAAAATGCTCAATTTGAAAGAAGAAAAGTTCTTTCTGCCCTTGTAGCCGGCGAATTAGCAGGTGGAAATGGTAAGTATTTACCTCAGATAGCCAATGGTTTATGGCTGATTTTGGAAGAAAGTACCTGGGTTTTACCTGCCCATATAGGCGCACAAAAAGCCGGCAGCGGCTTGCCGGATCCTTCCGAACCTGTAGTGGATTTATTTGCGGGTGAAACCGCTGCCACTATCAGCTATACACAGTTTCTCCTACGAAAGGAGCTGGATAAGCTTTCGCCTCAGCTAAACAGACGAATCGATTTTGAGCTAAAATATCGTATTACAGAGCCTTTTTTAGCAAGAAATGATTTTTGGTGGATGGGATTCAATGGCCGTGAAATGAACAACTGGAATATATGGATCAATACTAATGTGTTGCAGGTCGCCCTGCTGAGTGAACAGGATACTGATACAAGAAATAAAATGATAGACAAGGCTATCAGAAGCGCCGATTTCTTCCTGAATGGTTACCCCGAAGATGGTGGATGCGATGAGGGGCCCACCTATTGGGGCCATGCAGGTGGTAAACTAATTGAATTTATTAACTGGTTGCAAATAGCTTCCAATCAGCAATTGAACTGGAGCAATAATGAACTGATTCATCAGATTGGAAACTATATCTATAAGATGCATGTAGATAGTAACCGGTACGTAAATTTCGCCGATGCATCTGCGCAAACGATTCCACCACCACATACCGTGTTTTTATACGGACTTGCATTCAATGACCCGGCATTGCAACATTTTGGGGCTTACTTAGCCCAGATCGAGAATCCCGACAGCAACAAGATTAAGAACCCTTCACTTGCCTTTTTTATCTATAATCTGGAATATCGCCGGGCTATGCTGGCCACCCAACCGGCAGCTCCGTATACTGCAGTAAACTGGTTGCCCAACCTGCAGGTGTTATCTATGAGGTCTGAAGCTGGTACTGCAAAAGGTTTATTCTTTGCTGCCCAGGGCGGACATAATGCCGAAAGCCATAATCACAACGATGTAGGCAATTTTGTACTCTATATGAATGGTAAACCCGCTATTATAGATGTGGGTGTGGGAACCTATACTAAACAAACATTTAGTGCCGACAGATACAAACTATGGTTTATGCAGTCGCAATGGCATAATTGCCCGACAATCAACGGGGTACAACAACATGATGGAAGAAAGTTTCAGGCAAAGAATGTTTCCTTTATAAAAAATAAGCTGAGCATGGATTTATCGGCTGCCTATCCCGAAGCTGCCGCGGTAAAGGAATGGCAGCGTAGCTTTATTTTTCAGCCGGCGAAACGTTCCTTACAGTTAGATGATCAGTGGGAACTTTCTGCTTACAAAGAACCCACCAGGCTACATTTTATTACTTCCCTGGAAGCCGATACCAGTAAACCAGGCCGCATTCTGTTGAAAAGTGCAGATGCTACTCTCCAGATCTCCTATAATGCTGCTGCCTTTGAGCTGCAGATCGAAAAACAGGAGGTGGCAGACGGAAGGCTTACACCAGTATGGGGAGATCATATCGGACGTATTTCATTGCAGCCTAAATCCAATACCCTGAAGGGTAGTAGCCATATTGTATTTACCATGCTTAAGTAAGAAAGTACATTTTTTTTATATTGATGCCTTGATTTTTGCAAACGTTTGCATAAATTTATTGTCAATTAACACAGCGCGAATTTATGAGTACCATCTTTGAATCCAGATATGCCAACAGCCCGGCAGCAATTAAACAATTTGATACCGCACAATTAAGACAGGAATTCCTGATAGAAAAGATTTTTGAAGCAGAGGAGTGTAGATGGACTTATACCCATTACGACCGCTTTATGGCTGGTGGTGCAATGCCTGTTTCCAAAGCAATTAAACTCGAAACAATAGATTTGCTCAAAGCTCCGTATTTCCTGGAAAGACGAGAACTTGGCATCATCAACGTAGGAGGCACCGGAATAGTGCAGGTAGGAGATACCACCTATGAACTGGCTTTTAAAGAAGCACTATATATAGGAAAAGGAGAAACACAGGTAGTTTTCCACAGTAAAGATCCACAACATCCGGCTAAATTTTACCTGAATAGTACTCCTGCTCATCATACTTATCCAACCCGTAAGGTGTCAAGGCTCGATGCAGAGGTTGTAACGCTGGGAGCTTTGGAAACCTCAAACCATCGCACTATCAATAAACTGCTTGTAAACAGTGTGTTGCAAACATGCCAGCTGCAAATGGGAATGACAGAACTGAAACCTGGTAGTGTATGGAATACGATGCCTGCCCACACTCACGACAGAAGAATGGAGGTCTATTTCTATTTTGAAGTACCAGAAAACCAGTCTGTCTGCCATTTTATGGGCCAGCCTCAGGAAACCCGCCATATATGGATGCAGAACGAACAGGCTGTAATTTCCCCACCATGGTCTATCCACTCCGGTGCCGGTACCAGTAACTACACCTTTATCTGGGGCATGGCTGGTGAAAATATGGATTATGGAGATATGGACCATTGCAGGATCAACGATCTACGTTAATGAACTGATAACATCTGCTAAAACATGAAAAAGAAATTAAGTAACCTGCTGGCTTTATTACTATCCGGTTTAGCGCTGCAGGCTCAACAACCAATTTCAGAGTATAGCGCACCACAAATAGTGACGCAAATGGAAAAAGTAGCTTCCTGGCAGTGGCAACGCATTACCGACAGAGGCTGGAACCATTCCCCTACCGACTGGACCAACGGCGCTATGTATGCTGGTATGATGGCCCTTACCACCGTTTCCAACAATGCTGCTTATATAAACAGATTATTGGAGGTTGCTAAAGGAAATAATTGGAACACAGGACCAGACAGGTTTTTTGCAGATGACTATTGTGTTGGCCAAATGTATTCACAACTCTCTTCCCTATATAGTGATCCATCGATGATTGCTAAATGGAGGAAGCTAGCGGATAGTATAGTGGCTGCTCCACATACCGAATCGCTCGAATGGAAAAATAGCATTCATCGCAGAGAATGGGCATGGTGCGATGCCTTGTTCATGGGCCCACCGGCGCTGGCTTACTTAAGCACAGCAACCAAAGATCCCCGTTATATTGAAACAGCTATAAAACTCTGGTGGAAAACTACCGACTACCTGTACAATAAGCAGGATAGTTTGTATTATCGTGATGGTAGCTTTATTGGAAAGAAAGAACAGAATAATGCCAACATATATTGGAGCAGAGGCAATGGTTGGGTAATGGGTGGATTGGTGCGTATGCTGAATAATCTGCCTGCAAATCATCCTTCCCGGCAGCAGTTCATAGAGCTATATAAGCAAATGGCCTATCGCATTAAACGCCTGCAATCGGCCGATGGTACCTGGCATGCCAGCCTGCTCGACCCGGACAACTATCCTGCAAAAGAAACAAGCGGCACTGGTTTTTACGTATATGCATTAACGTGGGGAGTCAATAATAATATACTTCCGGCGGCAGAATTTCTGCCTGTTGTACAGAAAGGCTGGCAGGCCCTTATCGGATGCGTACAACCCAATGGTAAACTTGGCTTCGTACAGGTAATAGCTGCTGCTCCAGGCAAAGCAACAGCGGAAGATACCGACGTTTATGGCATAGGCGCTTTTCTACTGGCAGGATCAGAGTTAATTAAATATGATCTTCAACAGCAAAAAGCTCCGGTACTCACAATCACTAATAATACCGGCTTAAGCAGAGAAACGGAAGTAGTGGAAATACCCTATTCACAGTTTGCAGCTAAGCTAAATAAGCAGCTTTCCAAAAGCTTTATAGTAACTGACCTGTTAAGAGGCGTCGAAATTCCATATCAACTCGTTTATGAAGGAAAAACTACTCCTCAGAAAATAGTTTTTCTGGTTACCATCCCTCCCGGAGCCAGCATCCCGGCAGCTATTACTGCAGGTACTCCGGCTCCTGTTAAAGCAAGAACCTACGGCAGATACGTACCTGAAAGAAAGGACGATTATGCCTGGGAAAATGATAAAATTGCTTTTAGAATGTACGGAAAAGCATTGGAGCAGGTGCCTAATGAAATGGCACATGGTATTGATGTCTGGGCTAAACGTACAAATGACCTGGTAATAGATACCTGGTATAAACTGGATAATTATCACCACGATAATGGTCAGGGGCTCGATTTCTTTAGTGTACATCTTACCTTAGGTGCTGGAGATACCGCGCCCTATGGAAAAGATTCAATCTATTATCCAAAAAACTACAGGCAATGGAAAACATTGGATAATGGACCCTTACGCACTACTTTCGTTTTAACTTATGAAGCCTGGAATGCTGGTAATGTTCCTGTAACCGTTACCAAAACAGTGACAATAGACGCGGGTTCCCAGCTCAACAAAATGCAGATGCAATTCAGCTTTAAAGGCGATTCTTTACCGGTAGTTACAGGCATCATCAAACGAGACGAACCAGGAACCCTGCTACTCGACGAAAAAAATGGGATAATGGGATATTGGGAACCTCAACACGGCGCAGATGGAACTATTGGAACCGGATGTGTGTTTAATTCTCCGGTAAATCTTCAGACCGATAAAGTGCATCTATTGCGCAAAGGAACGGCAAATAATCAACAGCCCTATAGTTATTACTTTGGTGCTGCCTGGAGTAAGGGTGGAAATATAGAATCTGCCAATGCCTGGTTCGATTATCTGCAATCATTTGCACAGAAATTAAAACAACCATTAACGATTCAATAAACTCATGAATTTATTTCAGCTAAACGGAAAGATAGCCCTTGTAACAGGTTGTAAACGTGGCATTGGTAAAGCAATGGCTATTGCACTGGCAGAGGCAGGAGCCGATATTATCGGAGTATCTGCCTCCCTGGAACTACAAGGCAGCGAAGTGGAAAAAGAGGTTACCGCTATAGGCCGTAACTTCAAAGCATATCAATGCGATTTCTCTGATCGTAAAGCCCTTTACACGTTTATTGAACAGGTGAAACAAGACTTTCCGGTTATCGATATCCTAATCAATAATGCTGGTACTATCAAAAGAAAACCGGCTGCCGAACATCCTGATGAATATTGGGATGAGGTAATTGATACCAATCTTAATGCCCCGTTTATTCTTACCCGTGAAATTGGTAAACGAATGACGGAACAAGGGAGCGGAAAGATTATCTTTACAGCCTCACTGCTAACCTTCCAGGGTGGAATAAACGTACCGGGTTATGCGGCCAGTAAAGGGGCTGTAGGCTCTCTGGTGAAGGCATTTGCAAATGAATGGGCCTCAAAGGGTGTAAATGTAAATGCAATAGCACCAGGATATATAGATACCGACAATACAGCCGCATTAAGGGCAGATAAAGACCGCAGTCAGTCAATTCTCGACAGAATACCTGCTGGTCGCTGGGGTACACCCGCCGATTTTGCCGGGCCGGTTGTTTTTCTGGCTTCCAAAGCTGCCGATTATGTACACGGTACTACCCTGATTGTTGATGGAGGTTGGATGGGAAGATAATAAGGAACTACATGAGCAAACGTACTGAAAAAACTATTGTTGATATTGCAGAAGAGCTAAACCTCTCCGTATCTACCGTGTCACGCGCCTTAAATGATAATCCAAACATTAGCGCACGTACGAAAGAGAAAGTGAAGAAAATGGCTCGTAAGTTGGGTTACCGACCCAATGCACTGGCAGCCGGACTTAGAAATAATAAAAGCAAAACTATCGGATTGATAGTGCCGCGTATTTCTATGTTCTTTCCGGCAACTATCAGTACCATTATCCAGAACAAACTCCAGGAGTATGGATATCACCTGATCATTTGCCAATCGAACGATAGCTACGAACAGGAAATTGCACTGGTCAATACATTGTATTCGGCCAGGGTAGATGGTTTGGTGGTTTCAACTACTTTATATACCACCGACTTCTCGCATTTTGATATTTTCAGAACAAACAATATTCCTGTCGTATTTTTTGATAGGGTTCCGAAAGATTATGATGTTAAAGTAATTAAGGGGGATGATTATTTAGGAGGATACCTGGCCACCTCCCATCTTATAGAACGTGGCTGCCGTGATATTGTGCATATTTCAGGGCCCTTGTCCTGTAACCTGTATGTAGAGAGAGTTGCAGGTTATAAGAAAGCATTGCAGCAACATCAGATTCCGGTTAGGAAAAACAGGTTGTTTTACCAGGAATTAACCCGTGAAAGTGCCTGGCAGACCTGTAAGAAGATATTTTCCCAGAAGCCTTATCCCGATGGGATTTTCGCTTCCAATGATACCACTGCCATTACTGTTATGGAGTATTGCAGAACAATAAAGGTAAAAGTGCCCGAAGAACTAAAAATAGTAGGATATTCTAATGATCCGAGAACGGAAATTATTTCACCACCTATTTCTAGTGTGGATCAATATCCTGCAATGATGGGTGAAAGAGTAGTGGCAGCACTGATGGAATTGATAAATTCTCCAACTGCTGCAACAAAGTTCACTCCGGAAATTATACCTATCCAACTGCTGGAGCGCGAATCGTCTGCTGCTCCGGTGAAGCATGGGAGAAAGAAGAAATGATTAAATAATAATCCACTGTTATGAAGAAACGTTATCTAACCTTATTCTGTTTGCTGGTTCCTTTTATGCAAACGTATGCACAAACCGGTAAAGCTAATGCCGGGTTACTTGCAAAAGCTGATGCAGCACTGCAACTAGCCGCCAAGCAATACAAAGGCATGATGGCAGTTTTGCCTGCCAATGTATTACCCAAAACTACCAAAAGTAAAGACGGAAGTCTGGAAACTTCCAATTCAGGATGGTGGACATCCGGTTTCTATCCAGGTACCAACTGGTACCTGTATGAATACACTAAAGACCCCATCTTTAAAGATGAAGCACTGAAGCGGATGGAATTAGTCAAAAAAGAACAATTCAATACATCTACCCATGATCTTGGGTTTATGATGTATTGTTCATTTGGCAATGCCTTGCGTATTACAAAAGATACTGCTTACAGATCCATTTTATTAACAAGTGCAAGATCTTTATGTACCCGCTTTAACCCAACTGTTGGTTGCATAAAATCCTGGGATCATGGTACCTGGAAGTTCCCCGTTATTATTGATAATATGATGAACCTGGAACTTTTAAACTGGGCTTCAAGAACCAGCGGAGATCAGTCTTTTGCCAAAATAGCCCGTACGCATGCCAACACTACTATTAAGAATCATTATCGGAATGATTATAGTTCTTTTCACGTAGTAGATTATGACCCGGCAACCGGAAAAATAAATGAGCGAAAAACGGCTCAGGGAGCTGCAGATAGCTCTGCATGGGCAAGAGGGCAGGCTTGGGGTTTGTATGGATTCACCATGATGTACCGCGATACCAGAGATAAAAAATACCTGGCGCAAGCCAAGCAGATAGCCGACTATATGCTTAATCATCCAAATATGCCGGCCGACCTCATTCCATACTGGGATTTTAATGCTCCTGGTATTCCGGATGCGCTCAGAGACGTATCTGCCGGTGCTATCACCGCTTCGGCTCTTCTTGAGTTGAGTGGTTATGCCGGAAAAACGGAAGGCAAACGTTATTGGTCGGCTGCTGAAAAGATTTTAAATAGCTTATGCAGCGATGCCTATCTCGCTAAGGAAGGAACAAATAATCATTTCATACTGATGCATAGTGTTGGTTCTATACCTCATAAATCAGAAGTAGATGTACCATTGACCTATGCAGATTATTATTTTGTTGAGGCATTATTGAGATATAAAAATCTTGCTAAATAGTTTTTAGATTGATGCTTAACATTTTTAGAGTATAAATATTTAGAACAATGAACAGGCGTTTTTTTCTTAAAGCCGTTCCAATGGCTGGTGTGGCTACTACCCTCGGTAGTGGCCATATCACCCAGGCTATTGCGGCCCCTGCTCCCGTTTCGGACAGAGATTATAATGTAGATCTGCTGATTAAAATTGTAAATCCGGTTATCAAACAATTAAGTGCAGGAAATCTGAAAGCTACTATGCCTACAGAAGTAGCTCCGCATTATGGCAAGCAGGTAGATAAAGTTACTTATCTGGAAGCGTTTGGAAGAACTCTTGCCGGTCTGGCTCCCTGGTTGGAACTGGGGCCCGATAATACGGTGGAAGGAAAGAAACGAGAACGTTTATTAACCCTAACTCTGCAAGCCATAGAAAAGGCTGTAGACCCACGGTCGCCCGATTATATGAATTTTACCGGGAAGTACGATGGGCAGCCATTGGTAGATGGTGCATTCCTGGCACATGGAATGTTGAGAGCGCCTAAGCAAATCTGGCAAAAGCTTTCAGCAACAACTCAGCAACAGGTAATCGATGGATTAATAAGTTTGCGTAGTATAAAACCTGGAAACAGCAATTGGCTATTATTTTCAGCTATTATTGAAGCAATGCTGTTACAATTCGGGGCAGCCTGGAAAAAGAAACCTGTTACCTATGCAGTAGAGAAGATGCAGGAATGGTATAAAGGAGATAGTATGTATGGAGATGGGGCGGCCTTCCATTTCGATTATTACAACTCGTTTGTGATTCAACCCATGCTGGTTGATGTTCTTAAAGTAATGGCCGATAAGAATGAAGTGCCTGTAATGGCTTATGAACAGGCATTCAAACGTATGCAGCGTTACAGTGCTATTTTAGAAAGGCAGATTTCACCAGAAGGTACATTTCCCATTGTTGGCAGATCTATGCCTTACAGAAATGGTGCATTCCAGGCATTGGCACAAGTGGCACTGGCAGATAAACTTCCCGAAGGAATTACTGGTGCGCAAGTAAGAGCTGCACTAACGGCAGTGAATAAACGTTTATTTGAAGCTCCTGGTACTTTCGATAAAAATGGGTGGTTAAGAATTGGAGTATGTGGCCACCAGCCGGATATAGCAGATGTTTATACTTCTACGGGCAGCCTGTATTTATGTACTACCGGGTTCCTGGCTCTTGGCCTGCCACCGGAGCATCCTTTCTGGTCTGACCCGGCGGCAGCATGGACTTCAAAAAAAGTATGGGGTGGTGAAAATGTGATGAAAGATCATGCAATTGACTTTTGATTATTGTTTAGGTTGAAGACCTAAATCAATTGTCTTTGTGCCGTCTTCATCCAACCATTTTTCGTATACAATCCTGACCGCTGTATATTCCTTGCTGGCCAGGAATTCCTGCATTCTGTGATTGTTGGTGAGGGTATACCTGACTATTCTTCTGACTCCTTTTGCCAGGTATATTTTCTCCAGTTCATCATTCATCATTCTGTAAATACCCTGACGTCTGAAAGTTGGTTGAACATATCCATCAGAGACATACAATGTATTGCCGGTATAGGCTTCAATTCTGCTCTCGTCGGGTTCTTCGATATATGCGAAAATAAATCCTGCAGGAACTCCATCAACATAAGCCATTAAACAAGTACCATCATAGTTTTCCTGCATTTCAATTACATGATCAAGATAATCGCCTGAAATGCTATCCCAGTCGGCCGTTTGAGCGAAGAACATTTTCTCTGAAATATGTAATTCTCGCATCAGATCATTCATGATAGTATAATGATCTCTGATCTGTACAGGTACAATGGTGATGCTCATAACTATGCAGGTTTAACCGGGCTACCCGTCCAATTGGTACCAGATTGTAAATTTTCGCCT
This sequence comes from Chitinophaga silvatica, assembly GCF_003419895.1. Classification (GTDB taxonomy): domain Bacteria; phylum Bacteroidota; class Bacteroidia; order Chitinophagales; family Chitinophagaceae; genus Chitinophaga; species Chitinophaga silvatica. The sequence continues at coordinate 318,816 of NZ_QPMM01000002.1, forward strand.
TTCATGACCAATGAAAGCGGAGCGATATTTACATCGTCTCCCACTTCACTATCATAAAGGATGATGGATCTTGCACCGATGCTACTTCGGTCACCTATTTTAATAGCTCCAATCTTCATTACTCTGTCTTCAAACAGATGTGTCTGAGGGCCGCTGTCTTCATTTAGTGCACTATCGCTACCTATGCTCACCATATCAAATTCAGTGATATCTGCTGTATACATTATTACTCTTCTTCCTGTTTTTACGCCTAATAATCTCAATGACATAGGTAACCAGGGAGTACCTTTCAGAAAATCGAGCAGGAAGGGAATTGAAAGCGCCTCATAAGTGGCAGTGATCAATTCACTGCACCAAACTTTGCTGGTCCACATCGGGCTTTGGATAGGTTTATATTTACCTATCAACAGCCATTTTACAATTACTGTAAACATAAATGCAGGAAGGCCCAGGAAGAATAGGTAGTAAAGTGGGAATTTCAATAATACCTGCCACATAGGCTTCTGAGTAAGCAAATCATGGCTATAGGCGATGAAAAGAATACTGCAGCAGATAACAACTGTTTCAGGGATGAGAATTCTTACAAATTCTACGAATGCCCTTGCTGTTCTTCTTCGGTTAGAAGGGTTAGTTGTTAGTTCCGGAGGGAAGTAATAACTGGCCTGTCTGCGAGGCAGGGCAATCGCAGGAGAGCCAAACCAATCGCGTGATTTATCGCTTTTCAATTGTTCTTTATCCGGAGGTGTGGATAAAACACCGATCAGCATGTTTTCGGGTAACTCGTAGCCCTGAGGAATCAGAGCACTGTTACCAACAAAACTGGTATTATGAATAATTGTTTTTTCAAGAATTAATCGTTGTCCTCTTACGTCCGATTCCCCTAATGTTACGGCATCAGCAATGAAGGCACCGTCGCCAATTTCCAGTAGCGGATGTGTAACACTACTTGCAGTCGAAACCTCTGTGTTCTTCCCGATTTTAGCTCCTAAAGCTCTGAAGAGTGAGGAGATATAAACTGTTGCATAAATCGGATGGATCACAATTAAGGATAATGACATCAATTGATCTGCAAACCATTTACGTACATAAAAAGCACTGTATACCGGATAAACACCCGGTTTTATGCCGGTTTGCAGCAGCCTGCTTAGTATAATCGTTTGTGCTATAAACAGGATGATATAACTCAACGCCAAAGCCGGAACGATGATCATGTAATTGAAATTATAATCGGGGGCAGCGTCATCCATCCTGTTAATTGCAATAATGGTAGGCAACAGCGGAAGTAAAACCGTAAATGGAAATACAAGCAGGAATAATGAAAAGATTACACTATACCTTATTCTGGTTGCCCTCGATACAGGCAGTGGTTGCGGTAATTCGTCCAGCGATTTTGTTACCTTTAAAACAGCAGGGCTACCGTACCAAACTTCTCCACTTTTAATAGTATTATTGGCTGAGAGATAGCTTAAGTCCTGTAGTTCGCTCCATGGCTCCATTACAGTATCTCCTGCTACTACTGCACTACTACCTATATAAGCATGATCACCCAGGTAAACATGGCGAAGCTTAAGCAATCCATCTTCCACCACTGCATTATTAATTACTACCTGAGAACTGATACTTACATCACTTCCGATAGTAACCAGATCTTCGGCACCAATAGTTACGGCGGCCAATTGCGCATCCGGCGAAATTTTTACTCCCAATGCCCTTAAGTACATTGGGTACAGCGGAGTTCCGTTGAGAAACTGGCTTGGCATCAGTCGTTGTATTGTTTTTACCAACCACCATCTGAAGTAATAGCCTCCCCAAACGGGATAATCTCCGGCTTTCATTTTGCCGATAATTAATCTTTTGGAGATAATGATTAATGCTGAAAATATAGGTGGCAATAAACAGAATAATACCAGGGCAGTAAGTATACCATAACCCAGGTGTTCTGTATTTTCCTGAACATAATAATAACCCAGATAAGGAAAGAAAATCTGCATGGCGAAAAGTCCGTATATCACCAAAACAGAAATAGTTTGTCCAAACCAACATAGCAAATGGCGCCATTCCGGCACTTTCTGAAAAGTAGATTCTTTGGGTTTAGTAACGGGAGCGGCACTTTCCCAGGCTCTCACCAATTTCTGGAGCGGCCTGTGCATATAAATATCCTTTAAGGATGCCTGAGGTACATTTGCTTCTTTCCGAAGTCTGGAAACAAATGCAGCTGCCAATAGAGAATGGCCTCCCAGGTCTGTAAAGAAGTCTTGCTGCCAATTGATTTCCCGGTCAGGAAAGACTTTTTTAAGAATAGCGTGTACACGTTCCTGTAAAGGAGCATTAGGATCTATTGTTTCGTGAGATGCCACCTCTTTAAAAGCTTCGGGAAGCGGTAGGGCTTTCCTGTTAATTTTGCCACTTGGCAAACGAGGCATATCAGGCAGTTCTACAATAATTCCGGGTATCATGTAGGCTGGCAAAACCTTAGCGAGGTTGGCTCTTAAGATAGCCTGGTCCTGTTTTATGCCGGCTTCACTTACGATATAACCAACCAGTTGATCCTGGTCGTTATTATCTTTTTTCACGGCTACAGCTGCGGCCACAATACCTTCATTCGCATTAAGCTGGTTTTCGATTTCGCCTAATTCAATTCTGTAACCACGTAGTTTTATCTGATCATCCAGTCTCCCCTGAAAGTCGATGCTTCCATCGGGCATAATGATGGCAGCATCACCGGTTCGATATAATCTTGTACCCGGTAAATCGGTCATCCTGGCTGGCTTATCTACAAATTTAGCGTTGGTGAGTTCGGGATTGTTAATGTATCCCAATCCTACACCTGGTCCTGAAATAATTAGCTCACCCCTTTCACCGGCGGGAAGAATATTTAACTGATCATCTACCACAGCCATATTATAGTTGGGCAATGGCTGGCCGATGGTGATATAGTCGCCAGGTTTGAGAGCAGCAAAGGTGGCACTCACGGTAGTTTCCGTAGGACCGTAGCTGTTGTAAAACTTTCTGGGAGGATTTCCCCAGCGGGCGAGTACCTGAGGAGTGCAGGCTTCACCACCTGCATTGATTAAGCGAATAGATGGAATATCGTTGTCCATAATTGCCAGTAAACTGGGAACAGCATGTAAAACAGTAATCTGTTCTTTTTTAAGGACATTGGCCAATTCATCTATTGCTTTAGCAGTGGTGGCATCAGCAACCCAGATGGTAGCTCCTACATAGTAGCTAACCCAGGTTTCTTCGCACCACATATCAAATGATACAGAGAAGCCCTGGTATACTTTATCTGTTGGTAATATATTCAGCACCGTTTGTTCAGCTCTGATTAGGTGGCAGATCTGACGTTGGGTGATTGGAATTCCTTTGGGTTTGCCGGTACTTCCGGAAGTGTAGAGTACGTAAGCGATGTTATCCGGTGAAGTACTGCCTTTAAGTGTAAAGGTTTCGGTTTTATTGGTGAAAGCCGGAACACTTAAAATAGGGGCCGGGATTTGTAAAGCATGTTGACTAAAGCAGGCGGCAGCTTGTACTTCTGTTAATACGCCTTCCACTCTTTCAGCAGGCATTTCACTATCGAGAGGTACATATCCGGCACCGGCTTTAATAATGCCAAGAATGGCAGCATGTAATTCGGCACCACGAGGCCACCAGACGCCTACAAGGCTGCCGGGGCCAATACCATTCTCCTGTAGGAAAGCAGCAATAGCATTACTCCAGTTATCTAATTCCTGATAAGTATATGATCGTTGTTGAAAGATCAGGGCGGTGTGTTGAGGATTCGACGTCACAGTGGCAGCAAATAGATCTGCCAAGGTTTCATCGTGGATAAGTTCTGGCTGGTGGGGCCCTTTAACTATGCTATTCACATTCATAAATTCTTGTGCCGTATTTCTTCGTTGTTTGTACCTCAAAGGTACACGTAAGAAAAGTACGTTGGGCTTATAATACCCTTAAAAAAATGAGGTTTGGTATGGTCAACTTCGGGTTTCATCTTCCGAAGATACTTAATTCGGGTTCTGTAACAAAATCAGAAATAGGTGTAGTAACACCAGTGTTGCGATTTGATGAATAATTGATTAAATTTAAGAAAGCTTCAACCAAAAAAATACTGTCGTTAGCAATTTAAGCATTCCAATTCCGAATACTAGACAATTATACTTGCTGCTGGTAAAATCTGATAAATAGCAAAACCATTATCTGACTAAGTGTTTCAAGGATCATGTTTAAAAATTATTAGCCAAACTATAGCAGGTATTGGTTTTAACTACTTTCTTTATGGCCACAAAAATTATTCTTTCGTATAACCGGCAGGCACTTTTTAGTGCTGGTCCTTTTTTCATAAGCAAAAACCGGGCTGTCCACTTAACCGGGCAGCCCTTCTTTTGTTATATAAGTTTTTTTAAATACAGCCTCTAGCGTTATATAATCAAATTTTAAGGTTTTACCCCATGTATTTCATGGCTTTAGATTAAATCTAACGGACATAACAAGATATTATTCTTTTTTGTAGATTACCTGTCTGAAGGAAGCATTTAACAGACTAATTAAACCTATGGTCATGAAAATCAGAAAAAGTTTCGTGGTAGTTGCTGCTATTGTTGCAGCAGGTACCCTTTGTTCTCTTACTCTGCCCCAGGAGCCGGAGAAGGCGACTAATCTAAAAGTCCTGCCTAAAAATATTGGGCATGAAGAGCTTATCACTGTTATGCGTGGTTTTAACGCTGCATTAGGCGTAAAATGTAATTTCTGTCACGAGCCTCGTCAGGATGATCCCAAAAAACTGGATTTCGCAAGCGATGCCAATGAGCATAAAGGAATTGCAAGAGATATGATGCGTATGAGCCAACGTATTAATAAGAAGTTCTTTAAAGGCAGTGCAACAATGTCTGTTACCTGCTACACTTGTCATAATGGTAATAAAGAGCCAAAGACAAAACCAGATGTAGCACCGGAACCAGGAAAATAGTAGATGTATTTGCAAAGCAGCAGGGAGCTTATCACTGCTGCTTTTGTATGAATCTAGTGCTGAGTAATCCGGTTTTGCTCGCTATCCTTCAATTGCTCCAAAATGCGCTGTGGTAACAATGGACTATCAAATGGCAGGTCTATCGATTGGCGCTGAAACTCCTTAGGCTTAATCCGGTGAAAGATCTCATAGAGTGCAATTGGCTCCTCATTAAAACTAACGCAGGTGCTTACAAAATTCAATTCATCAATCTTATATCCGTTGCGATGTAATTTATCTTCCATATCATTTACTTTCCCAATAAAATGACGTTGGCGAATAAACGTAGTACTATTCAGAATAATAAATATGAAGTTGTTGAAGCAGGTGATTTTCCCGTAGTAAATATGGTTATCTCTACCACTTCTTTCTACCAGATATTCTTCCCCCGACTTATAGATTTCCAGCGATGAGCGCATAATTCTTTCCTCGGCTTTCTTACTTGTTTCAGAGGAGAGGTTGCGGTTATAACAATACCAATGCCCTACAAGCTGGTCTAACAGCTGACGATTGGGAGAAGCCAGAGGAATATTGATTTTCAATTCCTGGAAAGGGTGATTGGTAGCTGCGCTGTTGAGGAAATCTATATAATTGTGATACCCCAGTAAAAAGCTTATTTGGTTGAGCTTTGAGAAATTGGGGCTACTTATACTTTGTAAGGATTGTTTGTTACCTGCTTTTAATTTTTTGATGATGATGTGTTCATATAAATAATTATCTCCCAGTAGAGGCAGTATGTTTTTCTTACTGTGTTTTCTTGCTGCTATAGCATTTAATTCTTGTGCTGCGTAGGTCCATTCGGCTTTGCTGACATGCTCCCAGGACGATTTTTTGAGGAAATGCCAGGATATATAGTTCACTAATCTTTCTAAGTTATTAAATTCTTCCCTAGTCATAATAAGACGATTATAATACAGAAATAAGATGCGATAAGATACGTATAAGATTTCTGTATTAATATAATTTTTCAATTTTAGTTCAACATAAAAAAAGAAGATATGAGTACAAGTCAAAAATTTATGGAGTTGCCACCAGGCAAGCAGTTATGGGATAGGATAGTGGCCTTTGAGATAGATGATCCGTTGGCGTTAGTTCCTTTTTCGGGGCGATTGGCAAAAGAGCAGAAATGGGATAAAAGCTTTACGGATCGGGCAATAGAAGAATATAAAAAGTTTGTTTACCTATGTTGTATCTCACCAACGGGAGCCTCCCCCAGCCAGGTAATTGATGAAGTCTGGCATTTACACTTACTCTACACAAGAAATTACTGGGAAGTATTTTGCGGGCAGACATTAAAGCAGTCTCTTCACCACGAGCCAAGTACCGGCGGAGCTGATCAGCGGACTAAGCATAAGGAATGGCAGCAGGCAACTATTAGTTCGTATGTGGAGCAGTTTGGAGAAACCCCACCGGCCGACATTTGGGAAGTGAGCAAGCCGGTGAAAAAGTTACCAAAATTTAAATGGCCTTTGTTAATATTCTTAGCTTTTATAGTACTACTTACGGGTTGTTCCTCTGCTCCTCCCGTCTTTTATATTAGCCTGATGATAGCAGCCTTTGCCTTTATTTCCACATTAGGAGGAGGAAAATCTGATGGTAGTGGAGGTGGAACGAGTTCCTGTACGAGTGGCGGTGGAAGTAGTTGTGGAAGCAGTTGCGGTAGTAGTTGTGGCAGTGGATGTGGCGGATGCGGTGGAGGGGGAGATTAAAACATGAATACTATGAGAAATACAAAAGTCTTAGATCTGGTATATATCGGCTACTTTTTACCTTTCATATATGTTTATATAAAAAGTGGTGGAATTTCTCCTTATAATTTGGATGGGAAGCAGTTTTTAAGTTTCTATTGCAGTCTGTTTTTGGTCAACCTGGTAGACGTGAGGTGGTTGTTAAAATTAAATGAATCGCGGGTCGATTTACTGAGGTGGGTAACAACCGGAGTGATGGTTTTAGGGATGGTAAGGTTGACTCAGGGGCTTTATAATGGGCGTTCTATAGGATATTTGAGTATTATACTGATAGTTCAGTTGTTTACAATGCTGATGGTGTGGGCAAACAAAAAGAGATAGACTATTGTCTATCTCTTCAAAGGGGGCTTCATAGAATCAAATGTCTTTAATAGATATTGAGACGAATTATAGATTGTAAATGAATTATAATGATGTTAATGCTCTGGTACAAATAGCACAATGGTAACAACAATGGATGAAAGTATTAAGTACGTTTGTGAGACGAACATTCATCATTGTTTTTGAGTTCAATACAGTGTCATTCACTAGCACTGCTTTCTGATATCAAAAGTGAGCATAAATTATCTGTTTGATAAACTTATTAGATGAAGTAACTAATATACACGATGAAAATACGGTACTATCCAATAACTGAAGTAGTATATAGGGTATAATCAATTAGGAATCTGGAAGTTGCAGAGGAATTATGATAATTAAATTATAAGTATATTTAATGTGAAAAGAAATTAACAGACAGATCAGGTATTTTTTATTACTTGCTTTTTTAAATGAAATAGATATACACAGAAGTAATGACTGGAATATTAAGTAACACGGCAGAATTAGATGAATCCAGGGTAAAAAAGAAACTGGCGTCCTGGGTTTCATTTTTTATGTCTGACCGGTATTATAAGACTAATGCACGGTTATGGACACATATAATTATGTGGGTAGGTCTGGCGGTGATGAATTTTATCATGTTTTATTCGGGCTTCATGGTATCGTTACCGGTAGCCTTTTCTATTCTGGCCAGGAATATTTTCGGCAGTATGTTTGCGTTTTATACTGTCTTTTATTTTACTATTCCTAAGCTTTTGCTGAAAGGGCATTGGTTTTTGGCATTTATAGGGTTTTGCCTGCCATTTGTATTCTGGGCGGTCCTCAATTATTTGAGTGCAACCTATACGATGTCGCATTTTGAGGTATCGGATCTGGGAACGAGGCAACTGATGCAAAGGGTTGTAGACGGAGGATGGGCCCAAACACTGTCGATTTCCAATCTTTTACGTTTATTTATTCCAGTGATTATTGCGATCGGACCAGTAATGATTTTAAAATTGGTGCTCGATATAATAAGGGGTACAACGCGTCAGCTGCGTTTAGAGAGAGATAATCTGGATTTGGAGGTCAATTTTCTAAGATCTCAGTTAAATCCTCATTTTTTATTTAATACACTTAATAATATTTATTCCTTATCTATTCGTAATGATGCATTGGCTTCAGATCTTATTATGCACCTGTCGGAAATGATGCGTTATACATTGTATGATTCAAATACGGATAAGGTACCATTACAGATGGAAGCGGAGTTTCTTAAAAACTATATTGAGTTGGAATCCGTAAGATATGGTAAGAATGCAAGCATCACCTTTAATTATGATCCTGATCAGATGACAGATCTGACCATTCCTCCATTATTAATGTTCCCTTTTGTAGAAAACGCATTCAAATATTCTCACAGCACTAATTCTGCTGAGTGTTGGGTGAATGCAAAGATTGAAGTGACCGATAAACTCAGATTTGAAATTGCAAACAGCAAAGGGCAGGGGCCGGAGCAAAAGCAGGGAGTTGGAGGAATCGGATTGGTAAACACAAGAAAACGCCTATTATTACTATATCCTGGTAAGCATGATCTACAGATTGAGAATAAATCAGATTCTTATAAAGTAGTGCTGACAATAACCTTAAGCTAAAGTATGGAGCAAACAATTAAATGTCTCGTTGTAGATGACGAGCCATTTGCCAGAGACCTAATGGAGAACTATATTTCACGGATTCCTTTTTTACATCCTGTAGCATTTTGTGAAAACGCTATGGAAGCCATTGAGGTGTTGCAGACACAACAGATCGACTTACTGTTGTCCGATATTCAGATGCCTAATATAAATGGGCTTGAAATGATCAGATCGCTTAGTAATCCTCCCTTTATTATTTTTACAACAGCATCCAGAGATCATGCTATTGCTGGTTTTGAGCTCGATGCGGTAGATTATCTAGTAAAGCCTATTTCCTTCGAACGTTTTCTGAAAGCAGTTAATAAGGCAAGAACAACCATTCAGCAGAAAAGTCTGCAATCTATCGCCGCAGAAGCCGCTAAACCCAAGGCAGCAGCGAATAATCATCTGTTTGTAAAGGATAATAATAAATTTACCAAAATACTGTTCGATGATATTCTTTATATTGAGGGAATGAAAGACTATATAAAGATTATCTGCCAGGATAAGTCGATCATTACTTACATGCGAATGAAAGGAATCGAAGACTTACTCCCCTCAGATCAGTTTTTCAGAATACATAAATCCTATATTGTAAGGCTGCAGGCAATTAAATCTTTAATGGGCAATACAGTTGAAGTAGTGAATGGTCAGAACATTATTATTTCTAAAACTGCAAGGCAAGATTTGAAAAGATTATTGGGAATTGCAGGATTTAATGATGAGGAAGAATAACTGTTTGTCGAAAATTTCGGTAATTACGTCTAATAAACTGTGAGAGTTAACCCTCTTGAACGAATTTCGGCGTGACAAACAATTAATCACTTTTAAATTTGTTTATCATGTTAAAAGATAACGCTGTTATCAGCCGTTCAATGCTGAAATTCGAGAAAGAAGTTGTTATGAAAGCTGATGTAGCTGTAATTGAAAATCTGAAAGCTGGTAGAACCAGAGGTACAGCTGCCATGAGTTTACCTACTCAACCTACCACTTACGAAACTTCACCAACTACAACTATTCTTACCACAATAACTACCGGTAAACCTTAATTAAATTTATTCATTGTGCTTAACCCCCCTTGTGATACAATGCAATACAGATGCGCGATAATTGATGACGAGCCACTTGCATTAGACATACTAGAAAGCTATATCCAAAGAACACCCTATCTGGAACTTGTTACTAAATCCCTGGAATTGAAAACCGTAGCTGATTTAATTGCTGAAAGGAAAGTGGATGTTGTCTTTATGGATGTTAATCTAAGAGGTGATAATCGGGAATATATCTCACGACTTATGCAAAATGATTGTGTTTTTATTCTCGTAACGGCATACTCGAGCCGCGAAGTGCAACACCTTTTTCATCGTGGAAAACGTGGTTACTTGGGAAAACCCGCAAGCTATAAAAAGTTTGTCGGAGAAATGGAACGATTGAAGATTGCCTCTTCATAAGTTTTTTCTTAGAAAAAGAAAGTACCTTTATTTAAACACGCGATCAAAAAATTTCGATCCACTGTTTAGATATGACATGTGCATTACAACCAGCGGACTTCTTTTTAATTAGAATTCCACTACTGCCTTTTAACACGGTACATCATTTTCATCAAACTACTAATCGCAATACTCAGTCATTTATTGACGAATTACGCCGATTATTTAGTGATCCACTCATGCAGGAAGCCGTTTTCCTGGCTAGTGTACCACTTTACGACGAAACATTAAAATGGCTAAATAACCCAAATGATTCTTCCCTCAAATTACCGTTAGCTTTATACCGGTATCTTATCAGAATGTGTACCCGATGTACTCCATATGGCCTGTTTGCCGGCTGTACAACGGGTACAATATCTGATAAACCCTCTTCCTTTCATCTACCCCAAAAAATCATTCACCAAAAAATAAAACGCCTCGATATGGGGTATCTGTCAACTTTGTTGAATGAATTAGTCAATACCCCCACCATACGTGAACAAATTCTTTTCTATCCCAATGATAGTATCTATAATATTGGTGATAGCTCCAGATATTTCGAATATCAATTGTCTCAACAACGTAGACAATACTTTATCAGCGCTTTTGCCAGAAATGAGTTTATAGATGAACTCCTGGAAACCGCTACAGACGGCGCTTCCTTAAACACCCTCTCCGAAGTATTAACAAGCCAGGATATAGCAGAACCCGATGCTCAGGAGTTTATTAATACACTCATCAATAACCAGGTTCTGGTACCTGGATTAGTACCTGCTATCAGCGAACCTGGAGACTTACAGTTTACCACCTTCTTTAAAAAACTGACACCTATAAAGGAATTGTTACAAATTCAACAAACCGGTGTAGCTAGCTATAAACAAATATCTTCACTGTTGGATGAGCAGTTTCCCTCCGTACCAGCAAAGGCCCCCGTGCAGGTAGATCTATTCTACCCAAATATCAACAGCAATATTTCAAATACAGTAATAGTAGATTTACTTTCAGATCTTGAAAAGCTATCTCCATTAGCCTCTGCTCATATCCCTACAGATCTTAACCTTTTTAAGGAACAATTCCTGCAACGGTACGAACAACAGGAAATTCCACTAATGATAGCCCTGGATAGCGATATTGGAATTGGATATGGACTGATTACAGGCGGAATTGCAAACTATACTCCTCTGGTAGATGATTTGATATTGCCAGGTAAAGATGTTGAACAGTCTTTAAAATGGAATAGCCTTACCCAGTTTGTATGGCAACAGTTTCTGCAATCACAGCAACAGGAAAATCAGATCATCACCATAAAAGAAGAAGATCTCCAAAAACTCTCTGAGCAACTGCCCACTGTGACTATGCCTAATTCCCTTGTTTTAATGGGAAGCCTGATGGCTGAAAATACTCAACAACTGGAGAATAAAGATTATAAATTCTTACTCAAAACCTGTAGTGGCCCTAATGCACTTGCACTACTCGGCAGATTTGGCGCCGGTAATCCTGAACTGGCCACTTACATGAGAAACTTTGCCAGAACAGAACAATCTATTGATCCGGAAAAAATATTCGCTGAAATCATTCATCTGCCGGAAGGTAGAATTGGAAATGTACTACTGCGTCCGAAGATCTACGATTACGAAATTCATTTTCTGGGTAAAAGCAGTGTTGATACTTCATATCAGATTCCTGTCAGTGACTTGTATGTAAGTGTACGAAATGATAAAGTTGTATTGCGATCCCAACGCTTAAACAAAGAAGTAATCCCCCGACTTACCAGTGCTCATAATTTTGTAAGGGGATTAGCGATCTATAAATTCCTCGCAGATTTACAACAACAGGTAGCTATTGGCATACAATGGAATTGGGGGGCTCTTCTCGAACAACCATTCTTACCGCGTGTAGCGTTTAAACATCTGATTCTGCAAAGAGCACGTTGGTATATTACTTCAGAATACTATCAGCAGTTGCTGCTGAAATATACACCTGAAGAGGCTTTGAAGGTATGGCAAAAAAAATATAATGCTCCTGATTTTGTTTTCCTGACCGAGGGCGATAACGAATTACTGATTGATCTTAACAATGAATTTGCATGCACCTTATTAATTGATAAATTAAATAAGGCAGATGTTGTATTGTATGAAACATTAATGGATGATAATGACAGATTACTGTCTAATGAGGATGGTTCTTTCTGTAATGAGCTGATCATTCCATTGAAAAATTCGGCCTACCATCACAACGATTCAATAAGTAATAATATTATTTCCGAGCATATACAGCGAAGTTTTCCGCCTGGTAGTGAATGGTTGTATATTAAAATTTACTGTGGTTTTGCCTGGATTGATAAGCTGCTTGTAAATGCCTTATATCCGCTTATCCAGCAATTGCAGGCAGTAGGGATGGTAGACAGATGGTTCTTTATCAGATATCAGGATCCTGATGCTCATTTGCGGATTCGGCTGCATCTGACCGATCCGGGTACCCAGCTGGGCTATGTGCTACAACAAGTACATAACATTTTGCAGTCTTATCTCGATGCGAAAATAGTGCAGCGTATACAATTAGATACCTATGTCAGGGAGACAGAACGCTATGCGGCAGAATATATGGAGCTATCAGAGCAGTTTTTCTGGCACGACAGTGAAATGGTGGCCTATTTATTGAGCATTCCGGGCTTAAGATCAGTCGACCGTTGGTTGCTGGCTCTAAAGGGCGCCAATACCCTCCTGGATGCGGCGGGTTTATCTCCTGTACAAAAGTTGGCCTTATTCCAGCAATTGCAGCAGCAATTTTTCACCGAACATAGAGGAAACGATGATCTGATGTTGCAACTTAACAAGAAATTCAGGGAACATAGAAAACAGATAGAACTGGCATTAGAGAACAGCGAAGCATATGCGCTGAATGAGATTTCCACAAGCATTTTTGATAGAAGAACCAGTTCACTCCAAAAAGTGTTCAATGGGCAGATACCTGAGTTTTTACTACCGCATTATCTGCATATGTTCCTGAACCGGATGTTTACAGCTAATGCCAGAATGCAGGAATTGGTTATTTACCATTATTTGATGAAGTACTATTCTTCAGTAGTTGCAAGGGGCTAGGCCATTCAACATAATTCATATGTATTAACTAAAATGATTGTTATTTTTAGTTACTGGTTTTTGAGCATCTTTTTCAATCATTGAAAATTACTAAATATGAGAACTAAAATGATCCTTCTGGGATGCGTTTCCTTACTTGGATTATTATCCGTGCAATGTTTTGCCGATCATAAAACTAAAGACAGTAGTAATCATGCCAAAGTAGATCCTGGTAATGCAGGGTTAACATTACCTGCAGGGTTTCATGCCCAGGCTATTGCTGAAAATCTGGGAGCAGCACGACATATAGCTGTAACTCCTAAAGGAGACATCTATGTGAAAATCTCTTCAGGTAAACCCGGAAATGCCATTGCCGTTTTGCATGATGATAACGGAAAAATGGATGTTAAAACATTTGGTACCTATCGCGGAACTGGTATTGCAATAAAAGATGGTTATTTGTATGCTTCCTCTGATGAGGACGTTTTCAGATACAAGTTGGACGATCAGTTTCAGGTTATCAACAAAGATCAACCTGAGAAAATTATTACCGGGCTGATCAATCGCCGGCAGCATGAATCGAAGTCAATAGCCCTGGATAATGACGGTAATATTTATGTGAATATCGGGGCTTATTCTAACTCCTGTCAGGTTCAGGATCGAGCAAAAGGCTCTAAAGGTATACCTGGTTGTCCGATCCGTGATTCAGCGGCAGGAATCTGGCAATTCAGAGCAGATAAGGCTAACCAGACGTATGGTGACGGTAGCAAATTTGCTACTGGTTTACGTAACGTAGTAGGGCTCGACTGGAACAATCAAAGCAACCACCTCTTTGTGATGCAACATGGGAGAGACGGGCTTTTTGATATGTGGCCTGAGTACTATTCACTTGAACAGGGTAATGAATTGCCAGCAGAGTGTATGTATAAATTAAATAAGGGAGATGATGCCGGCTGGCCTTATATCTACTATGATGGAATTCAGAACAAGAAAATGCTGGCTCCGGAGTATGGTGGTGATGGAAAGAAAACAGGTGGAGAAAATGCAATAGACCCAGTAGCTGCTTTCCCTGCGCATATGGCACCGAATGGATTATTGTTTTATACCGGTAACCAATTTCCGGCTAAGTATAAAAATGGTGCCTTTATAGCATTCCATGGTTCATGGAACCGTCAGAAAGGACAAAAAGGATATCTTGTAGCCTTTGTTCCTTTCAAGGATGGGATGCCAAGTGGTAAATGGGAAGTATTTGCCGATGGTTTTGCAGGAATAAAAGATATTCAGTCACCAGGGCAGGCCCAACATCGTCCTTGTGGCTTAGCTCAGGGTCCTGATGGTTCGTTGTACGTAACAGATGATGTTAAAGGAACGGTATATAAAATTACCTATAACGGTAAATAAATGTAGATATGAAGAAATGGATGTTGGTAGGCGTAGTATGCGGATTGTGGACAATGGCTGCCGCGCAGACCAAAAAGCCTGCAGCTGCCGGAAGTTCGGCCGTCAGAGGAAAGAAGGTGTATGAACAATATTGTCTTGCCTGTCACCAGATCGACGGAAGCGGTGTGCCACGTATGAATCCTCCATTGATCAAAACATCCTATGTATTAGGAGAAAAAGAACCTTTGATCAATGTGGTTTTAAAAGGTATGGATGCTTCAGTACCCATTGATGATGAGTACTACTCTAATAATATGCCTCCACACGCTTTTTTGAAAGACCAGGAAATTGCAGACGTATTAACATATGTTCGCAGCAATTTTGGCAACAAAGCAAGTGCAGTTACCCCTGCGGAGGTAAAAGCTGTTAGGGAGAAGAAGTAGTTTCTCGCAAAGGCGCAAAGAAGCTAAGCAGCAAAGGAATTTTTTTATAAGGAATAAAGGATTAAATCGGATGTTTTTAAAGCTATTGATAGGTTTCAATAATAATATAAACCGATCAATAGTTTTTCAGATAATATTCATATCAATCCTTTATTCCTTATAAAAAAATTCCTTTGCTGCTTAGCTTCTTTGCTTCTTTGCGAGAAAAACTAAGCGTAACTGATGCCCTTTTCAAAGAGGTCTCTGAGTTTGGTTACGCTATCAGATACGGCTTTTAGCTGGTAGTGTGGATTGTCTTTAAAAGTAACCCAGTTGCCACCCCATAAAAGATCTGGAAATAAGGGAAGTACTTTTGCAGCTAATGCCTTGTACTTAGTATCTGTGGTGATATAGGCCCCACTCTCAAATAATCCTATATCCCATGCCAGGCCAAAATTATGGTTACTCTGACCTCCTCTTGCATTAGTTACTTTGGGCAGTTTGTTCCCAAATCTTCCTTGTTTGTAGATCATATCCTGTTCGGCATATGTTCTGGTTCCGGAAATGATTCTTACATCGCTGCCAGTTGTAGTAAAGGCTTTTAGCACCTGGCGGGCAAGAATTTGTGCTTTGGGGATAAGTGTTACAATGTTACTCTCGCTTCGGGGGTCGAATGTTCCATATTGGAGGGCGATTTGCTGACTTTGAGCGGTGAATGCATTATCTGCCGCATCTGTAAGGGGGCCCCATTTTCCATCAAGCTTACCTGTATAAAAGCCTGTGGATTTGAGCAAACGTTGATAAAACAGAATATCTGTTTTTAATAATTGATAGCTCATGGTATAGCATATTTAAATTGCCGGAGGAATAGTTGGTTTTTTATAGGGTGGGGTCAAAATTCAGGGTAACATCAAAATAAGATATAAGTATCATTTATGCAAGTTATCAGCGTAAAATATATGCTTTTAAATGTTCTCTAAACTTCTAATTTTGTGCTTCTTTTCAAATGTTGCCGTATAACGGCCTAATAAACTTCAGATTGTGAGCAAAAAGTATTTTATCATAGACTTTGACAGCACCTTTACCCAGGTAGAGGCACTTGATGAGCTGGCGCGTATTTCCCTGCAAGACAGAGCAGATAAGGAAGAAATCTATAAGAAAATAGAAGATTATACGAATCAGGCAATGGAAGGAAAACTTTCTTTTCGTGAAAGTTTGGCAGCCCGTGTAAAATTACTGGAAGCAGATAAGTCTCACCTGAAATTATTGGTTAAACATTTAAAAACCTTAGTTTCTACCTCTTTTGCCAGAAATAAGAACTTCTTTAAACAACATGCCAATGAAGTATTGATTGTTAGTGGTGGATTTAAAGAATTTATAGCTCCTGTTGTATTGCCTTATCATATCAAATCTGAGAATATTTATGCCAACACTTTTGTGTTTGATAAACAAGGAAAGATTATAGGATATGATGATACCAATCCATTATCTTTTGAAGGTGGAAAGGTGAAGTTATTAAAAGAACTGAAATTACCCGGCGAGATACACGGAATTGGAGATGGCTACTCCGATTTTCAGCTGAAGGAATCCGGAATGATTAAGAAGTTTTATGCCTTTACAGAAAATGTAGAGCGCAAATCTGTGACCGAAAGGGCAGATCACATTACTCCAAGTCTTGATGAGGTTTTATTTATTAATAAAATTCCGGCAGCTATTTCTTATCCTAAAAACAGGATTGTTTGTTTGGTTGCAGGAGAAAATATACCAGAAGCTTCCGTTAAGTTATTGAAGAAAGATGGTTTTTCTGTTAAACAGGTAAGCGAATTAACTAAAGCATCCATTGCGGAAGCAGGAATCCTGCTTATAGGTAATAAACTAACGTTAACGAATGAACTGTTATCCTATGCTACAAAGCTAAAGGTAATAGGAACAGCAGAAGGTGCCGGTTTGCCGGTTGAGTTATGTACAGCACATGGAGTGGCGATCTTTGAGTCGGGTAAAAAACCGGAATCATTAGGTAAACGTATTGCAAAGTATATAAATAATGGAGATACAATTAAAAGCATTAATTTTCCACATCTCCAGCTTCCTTCTGTAAACGGTCATAGGTTTATTCATATACATCAGAATGTTCCTGGTGTATTGGCTAAAGTGAACCAGGTGTTTGCAGACAATCAGCTAAATATTACTGCTCAATACTTAATGACCAATTCTCAGATTGGTTATGTGATTACTGATATCAGTGGGCAATATGATAAGCAAATGCTTAAAACAATGAAAAGCATTCCGCATACTATTCAACTACGGTTCTTATATTAATTTAATAGAGAGCATAGAATCTACATTTTATGCTCTCTGTTATTTAATTTTATAGGAGAAAATCTGTAACCATTTTTTTCCATCGGTGCCCGTTACATACTGATTATATACCAGCATACTTCCATTGTGCGACCAGCTTACTGCTCCATATGGTTCAAGATTTCCAATAATTCTGTAAGATTCACCCGTAATAATATTTGTTACCCGAATAGTATTCTGAGCAAAATATACCAGATAATTACCATCGGGGTTAAAATTAATACCACCTTGAATATCGCTGGGTTCAAATGTTAGCTGGCTAACATTTCCACCATTGGGGGATACACCAAATGCATTGATCACTCCTTTGGAATCTTTAGCAAGAAAGGCGATTAGTCTACCGTCTGGAGTACTTCTCAGCCAATGGCGGGGGCCTTCGATTCCACGCTCGGTATATGTAATCCGGCGCTGAGTTACATTAGCGGGAGCTCTGGGGGCTGATTGAGAAGTTCCTTCCAGTGGTGTTTTATTATTTTTTAAATCAAATTTTTCAGGAAGATCAACAACGAAAACTTCAGTTTTAGTTACGCCATTTGAATCGAGTACATTTCCCTGAAATGCTATAGCTTTTTTTTGCCGGGAACCATTTTCTTTTTCATATCCATCAGTGCCTATCCAACATTCATCAAAAGCTTTATCTATTTCATCACTCCCTGGAGTAGGAGATGTTGTTACCTTAGCCACTACAACTGAATACATTTCGCCGCTATTGTTTTCGCCGGCAGAATCTTTGGGTACCCTAACACGTTTGGGAAACATAACTCCAACTGTTCTTCTATCCCTGCCTAATTTTTCCATTACTGCATCATTATAGGTAAAGCTGATCCATTTACCATCATAGTTCCAGGAATGGGCATGCGTACCACCTCTTAAAGCACCTGGAGTATAAGGTGCATAGATGTTCCTCGCGTCCATAAACCTTACATTATCCGGATGCTTCAGTGCTATTGAAACTCCGGTACGCCTGGTTATGCTGTAAGGGTTTGATTTATCTGCATTTAAGATACCCTGAATAAACATAACACGATCTTCTCTGGGAGAGAAGGTAGCTGCACCTACACCCGGTCCGTATTCCGTATTATTGGGAATGGTGTAGAGGATTTTAATTTCTTTCGTGTATATATTCAGAATGCCTATAGTATTGGTAGAAGCAATTTTTGTATCCTCATTCCGGGTATCAAAAACTACCAGACTATCATTCGCAGAAAAGCACTGAGTACTGTTTAAAGTATGCCCCTGTTGTTCGAATGTGAGTTGAACCGCGTTTCGAAACTGTGCAAACAGCAACTGACACCAGAGTAAACAGGCAGGCATTAATATTAAAGGACGATAAACCATTTACCCAAGATATATTTTTATGGTCATATTGTTCAGGGGTTTATAGAATCAATGTACCAGAACTCTTTGGCAATAATGTTAAGATGTCTCTGATCATATAAATATACGTGTCGGTAAGCTATAGTGCAAGCGTGCATTGTTCAGGAACTATATCATATCTATTAATTGTAGGATATCTGTATGGGGCGCTATTCTTCAGGGAAAATCAGACTATATAAATTAAACCTACAAAATATCCTTAATTATTGTTTTTGCCTCACTTTCTGATATACTAACCAGGATAGATGATAGATATAAATAAAACAGTTTATCTGCTATTACTAAAATTATATGGATTTAATATTGAAGAATATTATAGTAGTATATGTATATACGAAAACTTGGGTTTCAATATATCCGTATAATATTCAAGTGTATTAAACAAAAGAAAACATCTGTTGTTTGTAGTTAAAAAAAACTGAGATATGCTCAGTATCAACCATGTTCTAAGAAGATTTGCTTTCTTCTTACTGTTAGTTACAGTTTTTACGTCTGAGATTCAAGCACAATTTACTATCCGTGAAAGTTTTGGTGAGAATTCATTAGTGTCAAGCCGGTTAGTATTAGGTGGAGCTGCACAATTAACTGCAGCTTCCGGAGTCGATCCGCTGGGTAGTGGATGGTTACGGCTTACTGGCGCTACTACTAATCAGACAGGCTATTGTTTTGTAAATGAAGGATTCCCCGCAAATCTAGGGGTCTTTATAGAATTTGAGTATACCGCCTGGTCAACTACCAATGCGGTACCAGAGGCAGATGGGTTTTCTGTCTTCCTGTTTGATTCGTCCTATGTTCCGGGAACTTTCCAGCTGGGGCAGGATGGAGGAGCATTGGGATATGGGGAAGTGGATGCGGCTACACACCCTACAGGGTGGAGTCTGGGGCCTGGTCTAACAGGAGGGTATGTAGGATTGGGGTTAGATGAATTTGGAAATTATTCAGTAAAGCAAACTACTACAGATAACCTGGCGCCGGGTTTGAGAGCGAATGCAATTGCAGTTAGAGGACCAGTAGGTAGTCATACTACCTATCTTGCTGGAACGGGTGCAAATTTGGGCGGTACAGTGTATGCCGGGCAGAGAATTAGTTATGGAACTTCTACGGCTACCAGACCCCTTTCTAATGTATTTTACAGAAAGGTTAGAATATTAATTGAAAAGGTTGGAGCCAATTATCAACTTACCGTTTCCATGCAGGTAGCTGAAAATGGCCCAATGAATGCAGTATTCGGACCTATTGTGCTTACAGATCCGCCACCTGCATATCTGAAATTGGGTTTTGCCGCATCAACCGGATTATATTATGCCACACATGAGATAAAGAATCTTTATATCACAACACCCGGTGCAGTTCATACGGAGAAGAATGGTCAGTTAGTTGTTTCAAACAATCAGAATGCTACTTATGATGTAAGTGTATTTAACGATTCTCAAAACCCTTTAGCCGGTATTCCTGTTGTAGATACCTTGCCGCCTGCTTTTCAGGCCAGTGGCGTTACTTTTAGCAATGATGGATATGCTTCAAATACATATGATGGTAACGGACAAATTAATGGAAGAATATTTTCCGGGGGTAAAGTAAATCTGCAGGCATATAGTAGAGGTACTTTCAGGTTCTCAGGAAAAGTAGTATTCCAGGATAGTTTGCCTACCATACTTAAAAACATTGCATTTGCGAAAGCCCCTTCGGGGTTTGATGATCCTGATCCGAGTAATGATACTTCTGTTTTCTATAGCTATCGCAAACCTGCAATCAGCATCAATACGAATACTATAACTTGTAGTGGTACGCCGGCTGTTATCAATTTGCAGACGTTGATCAATGCAAATATTAAATGGACTGTTACTACTACCGGTAATATAACAGGAGCAACAGACGGCAATGCAACCGCTTCAAATACCGGTTTACTTGGTATTTCACCTACATTGGTAAATACAGGGAATACTCCGGGTACCGTTACGTATACCTTTACTCCATCCTATACTTATACTAATCCAAAAGATCGTGCCCCCGTTTATGTTGAGGGTGATCCGGTAAGTATAACTATTACGGTTAATCCACTTCCTACGATAAATGCCTTAAATAATATTACTGTTTGTGCCGGAGATACAGTATTGCCAATAAGATTGGTAAATGGCACAACAGCAACATTTACCTGGACAAACAATAATACTGCAATAGGATTGGCGGCCAGTGGAACAGGAAACTCTATTAATGGATTCAGGGCAACCAATACAACTGCATCTCCTATAACAGGAAAAATAGTTGTAACTGCTACAGCGAATAGTTGTGAAGCGAAGGATTCATTTAATATAACAGTGAATCAACGACCTAATGTTAATTTTACAATCAATAACCCTTCTCAATGTTTAAAAGGTAATTCATTTGTATTCACCAATGCAACTACTACCGGAAACTTTGTATGGGATTTTGGTGATGGTACAACCAGTACTCAAACTTCTCCTACACATAGTTATACAGATATTGGAACATATTCTGTAAAACTTTCAACTACTGGTACCTCAGGGTGTAAAGATTCTCTTATTAGAACAGTGAACGTTACTGTATCACCGATAGTTGATTTTGTATATAATGTTATTTCTACAAATAACAATTCACGTTTTCAATTTACAGATGAAACAGATCCCGGAACAATAGATGCAAATACTACCTACTTCTGGGATTTTGGAGATGGTGCCAGTAGCACAGAAAAAAATCCGATTCATGAGTATACAGCAAATGGTACCTATACTGTTACCCTTACTGTAACTAATAATAACGGATGTTCTGCCAGCTTTTCTGAACAAATAATAGTGAATACAAATCCTAATGTCAAAGGTGGATTTACTATTAATAATGCTGAACAATGCCTGACCAACAATACTTTTGTATTTACCAATACAACCACTACTCAACCAGGTATTACAGTAACAGGGTATGAATGGGATTTTGGAGATAATAGTGCAAAAGTAACTACCATAAGTCCTACACATACTTATAGTGCGTCAGGAACCTATATAGTATCCCTAACGGTTACTATTAATACAGGTTTTAAGCAAACAGTTACACAATCAGTAATTGTGAAACCAATACCAACGGTTAATACTGTTGCCGCTCAAACCCTTTGTGCAGGATCTTCTACGAATTCAATCAATTTTTCGGGAAGCATTGCCGGTACAACCTACAGGTGGACTAACTCCAACACTGCTATAGGCCTGGCTGCATCAGGAACCGGAAATATTCCTTCCTTTGTTGCACAAAATACTACTACAAACAATGCTGTGGCTACACTTACAGTGATACCAATGTTTGAAGGCTGTGAGGGTGTTGCGCAAACTACTATCATTACTATAAAACCTTCGCCAACTATCAATGCGCTTACTGCACAAACACTTTGTGCCGGAGCTAATACCCAGGCCATCAACTTTGTTACACCGGTAACCGGAACTACAGTTACCTGGGAGAATGATAATACAATGATAGGATTAGCTGTTAATGGTACAGGTAATATACCATCATTTACAGCGCTTAATCCAACTCCTAATCCGATTACTGCAATTATTGTTGCAACCCCAACAGCACAGGGATGCGCAGGTAAAACCCAACAGACAACAATCACTGTAAATCCGATTCCAACTCTGAATAATTCCCTGATCCCGACACCAATATGTGATGGAGCATTGTTTAGTTACCAACCTAGCAGTGCGACTACGGGAACAACATTTTCCTGGCAGAGGGCTGCTGTTAGCGGTATATCAAATCCGGCTGCCAGTGGCACTGGTAACCCAAATGAGGTGTTACATAATACTACTAATCAGCCAGTCACTGTCAAGTACGTATTTACATTATCAGCAAACGGATGTAATAATTTACAGGAAGTAAATCTGATAGTGAAGCCTACCCCGGCTATGACCAGTACTTTAACTCCTGCACCTGTATGTAGTGGTGAATTATTTTATTATGTTCCTGCCGCGTCTCCAAATGGTACAACCTTTACCTGGGTGAGAAGTGCAGTAGCAGGTATTACTAATCCTACCGCTACCGGATCTGGTGCTATCAGTGAAAATCTGATTAATAGTACAAATGCTCCGGTAAATGTTACCTATCAATATACCCTAAATTCAAATAATTGCCAGAGCACTACCAATGTGGTAGTTACTGTGAAACCATCTCCTGCATTGAGTTCATCCCTGAATCCTCCCGGAATCTGCTCAGGAACTGCTTTTACATATACTCCACAGAGTAATGTTCCTGGCGTAATATTCAGCTGGAGCCGTCCTGTGGTTCCCGGCATAACTAATCCGGCAGGGAGTGGTTCCAATAGTATTAATGAAGTACTGAATGTTGGGGATAATTTATCTCATGATGTAAAATACATCTATACACTAACAGCAAATGGATGTAGTAATCAGAATAATGTAGTTACTACAACAGTATCGCCATTACCTAAACCTGCATTTAATATAAGCAGTGCCGAGCAATGTATTGGCAATAATAATTTTGTCTTTACAAATACAACTCCGGGAGCAGATATAACCTGGGAGTGGAATTTTGGAGATGGCGTAACAGCAACTACAAAAAATGCTAGCTATGTATACGCAACCACCGGAAGATATACCGTAACACTGAAAGCAACTACGGCGCAAGGATGTACGGCTGTAACCACACAAACCGTAACCGTTAATGCCGCTCCAACGGCCAGCTTCATCTACCAGATTATTGCTCCAAATTCTAATGATGAATTTCAGTTTACCAATACATCTACCAGTGCAAATGGTGGTTTAACCTATCATTGGGATTTTGGAGATGGTGCTACCAGTACATTACCAAATCCTACTCACCAATATACCGACAGCGGTACGTTTGTGGTGACCCTAACCGTTACCGATAGTAAAGGTTGTACAGCAACCATGCAAACTAATATTAAGGTAACCAGACATCCTAATATTGTGGCCGGGTTTACGGTTAATAATAAAGTACAGTGTTTTGTAGGTAATGAATTTATATTTACAAATACAACAGTGGTTGAAGGTGGTGCAACCATTGCAAGCTATATGTGGGATTTTGGAGATGGAAATACCAGCAAAGAGAAAAGCCCGACACATAGCTATATTGCCCCTGGTAACTATTCTGTTACACTTACGGTAGTAGGGAGCAATGGCTATGTGGATGAGGTTTCTACATCCATTGAAGTAGTTCCGCAACCTGTTGTAAATCCAATTCCTAATGTTTCTTTGTGCAATGGCACAACTACCGACTATATTCACTTCGAAGTGGTGCCGGCAGAAACTCCATTTACCTGGACAAACGATCATCCGGAAATTGGATTGGCCGCTTCAGGCAATGACCATATTGCTCCGTTTGTAGCTGTGAATACAGGTACTACACCAATTGTAGCAACAATTACAATAACTCCCGGATTGCCAGGATGTACTGGAACACCAAAGACCTTTACCATTACAGTATATCCTACACCGATAATTACTTCTGTAGCTCCCGTTGTAGTATGCAATAATTCTTTGGCTTCACTAATAATATTCGGAAGTAATGTTGCCGGAACAACATTTACCTGGGAAAATGATAATTCTACAATTGGATTAGCCACATCTGGCACTGGAAATATTCCTGCATTCGTGGCTAAGAATCCAGGAGCTAAACCTGTTATAGCAAATGTTAGAGTTACCCCTGTGGCAAATACCTGTAAGGGCGCTATAGGAGCATTTACAATTACAGTAAATCCGGCACCTAAGCTCACCAGTTCATTATTACCACCTGCAGTTTGCAGTAATAACACATTTAGCTATACTCCTGCCAGTAGTACCGCTAGTACAACTTTTGAATGGTCTCGTGCGGTTGTTGCTGGTGTAAGTAACCCTGCAGCTATAGGTAATGGAAATCCGAATGAAGTATTAATCAACACAACAGATAATCCAATAACTGTTACATATGTTTATTCGTTAACGGCATTCAACTGCCCGGCGTCCGAGATATATGAAGTTAAAGTTGTCGTGAATCCATTGCCTAAGTTGAGCAGTTCCTCAACTCCTGCAGCAATATGTTCCGGTACTCTCTTTAGTTATTCTCCTACCAGTAATACTGCTGGAGCTACGTTTGCATGGAGCCGGCCAGCAGTAACGGGTATTAGTAATCCTGCTGCCACAGGTACAAATAATCCCGAAGAAACGTTAATCAATACTACAAATGCTCCAATACCAGTTGTCTATAATTATACGATAACAGCTAATGGTTGTGTAAATGAAAGTAAAGTAACTGTAATTGTAAATCCATTACCGGTTACAGATTTCAATATTAATAACCCATCACAATGTTTAACAGGCAATAGCTTTGCCTTTACTTCCACTGGCGGAACTGGTACTTTTGCATGGGATTTGGGAGATGGTACTACAGCAACTACCAGCAGTGTAACCCATAGTTATTTGGCGGAAGGTAGTTATGATGTGCAATTGCAGGTAACAGGAAGCAATGGTTGTGTGAAAGCAAGTGATGTGAAAATTGTAACAGTGAATCCTAACCCTGTTGCTGCCTTTACATACAGTACTGTTAATCCTGTTATAAGCGACGAGTATAACTTTACTAATATCTCTACAATTTCATCAGGTACATTAACTTACAACTGGGATTTTGGAGATGGAAGTACAAGCACTACCAAGAATCCAACTCACCAATATGTGGCAGCTGGTACTTACACTGTTACCTTAACAGTTACAAGTGATATAGCGCCAACTCATTGTACGGCGGTTGCTACGGCGTCAATAGTCGTTACCAAGAATCCTAATATAGTGCCCGGATTTACTATAAATCCTGGTGCTGGTGGTAATTGTTTAAACACGAATAACTTTACGTTCGACGCCTCTCCAACAACCTCGGTAAATCCAATTGTATCATATGACTGGGAATTTGGTGACGGACAAACCGGTACAGGAAAGGTTGTAACACATCATTATACCAATCCTGGTATTTATATAGTTAAATTAACAGTAACAGATAATGTTAGTAACTCAGCTGCTGTAACATCCACAGTTGCTGTATTTATGAATCCTGTACTGACAAAACCAGCTGATCAGACTATCTGTAATGGTAGCAGTACTAAAAATGTGAATTTTGTTGCTACACCTTCAAGCACTGTTAATAGCTGGACAAACAATCATCCGGAAATTGGCCTTGCAGCATCAGGAACCGGCAATATTCCTGCATTTACAGCAGCGAATACAACTAATACTCCAATAGTTGCTACAATCACCGTAAGTCCGGTTTATGAAGGTTGTACAGGTACTTCTCAAACATTTACTATTACGGTAAATCCGACACCATCAGTAAACAGTATATCAGACTATGTGCTCTGTAATGGAGAAACGGTACCTTCTGTTACCTTTAGCAGTAATGTTACAGGAGCTACCTTTGCATGGGTGAATGACAACACAAGAATGGGTTTGGCTGGCATGGGAACTGGTAATATTTCATCATTCCAGGGTATCAATTCAGGAGCTGTTCCAGAAGTTGCAAATATTAAGGTAACAGCTGCAGCTAATGGATGTAGTAGTGCGGCGCAAGGATTTAAAATCACGGTAAAACCAACACCATCATTAACAAGTACCTTGCTACCGGCAGATATTTGCGGCGGAAATGTATTTAACTATACACCTCAAAGTACTGTAGCGGGAACTACGTTTAACTGGACCCGTGCAGCCATTACCGGTATCAGTAACCCAACCGCCAGTGGAACAGGTGATCCGGCCGAAACATTGGTTAACACTACTAATGCACCAATAGCTGTAACATATAATTATACCCTGTCGGCTAACGGATGTAACAGTAGTACTACCTATCATGTGGTAGTGGTTGTGAACCCAATCCCGGTTCTGACCAGTAGTCTTACACCTCCTGCTATTTGTTCAGGTCAGGAATTTAACTATTCACCGGAAACGAATGTAGACGGAGTGGTCTTTGGCTGGACCAGGGCTGCCATCGCTGGTATTAGTAATCCTCCGGCGTCGGGAGATTATAATCCCAGAGAAGTATTAAACAATACAACCAATGCTCCGATTCCGGTAGTGTATACTTATACTATTACTGCAAATGGATGTAGTTCTGTTCAAAATGTAACGGTAGTTGTGAATCCATTACCTGCTGCTAATTTCAATATCAATGATCCTAGTCAGTGCTTGAATGGCAATAACTTTATCTTCACAAATACATCCAGCGCCGGTACTTACAATTGGAACCTTGGTGATGGAACTGTTGCTACCACTACAAATGTTACTCATACTTATAGGACTGATGGAACATTTAATGTGAAGCTAACCGTACAAAGTGCTACAGGATGTGTTGATACCAGTATTACCAAACAAGTAACGGTAACTCCTTCACCGGTTGCAATAATTACCTATTCTATTATTGCTCCGAATTCAAATGATCAATATCAATTCCTGTCTTCAAGAACAAGATTGCGCAGAGGTACAACTCTGGACTATCTTTGGAATTTTGGAGATGGAGGTACCAGCACCGATCCGAATCCTCGTCATACTTATACGGCAAGTGGAACATATACAGTGAAACTAATTGTAACTGCCGACAATGGTTGTACAGATACAGCTTCTGCCATTATTAAGGTGACTAAGAATCCTAATGTAGTAGCTGGATTTAAAATCGATACCACAGCGCTTTGCCTCGTGGGTAATCAATTTAAATTTACCAATACCACAACAGTTTCTGGTGGTGCAAGCGTAACTGGTTATACCTGGAATTTTGGAGATGGAACCACAAGTACTCTCGAAAATCCAACTCATACTTATTCCGCACCAGGTATCTATACTGTTCAATTATCTGTTCAGACAAATACTGGATTTATAGCTATTGCATCTAGCAGTGTAGAAGTATTTGATATGCCTGTTATTACTCCACCGGCTAATGTAACTGCATGTGCCGGTAGTACTATATCCAATATTAACTTTAGTGTTAAGAAGACTTCCGCAATTGTTAGCTGGACAAATGATCATCCTGAAATTGGATTGGCTGCAAATGGAACCGGTAATATAGCAGGCTTTACAGCTATTAATACTACCAATGCGCCGATAGTGGCAACAATCACCACAACGGCCGTAAGCAATGATTGTGCAAGTGCCCCGCAACAATTTACCATCACAGTAAATCCTGTTCCGGTATTAAATGGAGTTAGCGACCAGATATTATGTGCAAATAATCAGACAATGCTAGTTGAATTTATCAGTGCTGTAACGGGTACTGTAGGTAACTGGACTAATGATAATACATCAATTGGATTAGCCGCTGCCGGAACAGGAAATATTGCCGCATTTACTGCAATTAATAATAGTATTGATCCGGTTACGGCTACGGTTACAGTAACGCCGGTTGCAAATGGATGTTCTGGCACTGCAATACAATATAGCTATACAATAAATCCAGCACCTCGTTTAACAAGTACACTAACTCCAAATGCCGTATGTAGCAAGGCTCCATTCAAATATGTTCCTGCAAGCAATACTGCTAATGCAACCTTTAAATGGAGCAGGGCAGCAGTACCTGGTATTAGTAATCCTGCAGCTTCCGGAGAAGATAGCATCTCTGAAATACTGATCAATACAACCAATACTCCAATAACAGTAAAATATTTAATCACAGTGGATGCTCCTGGTTGTGGAACCGCTACTGCTACTGTAAGTGTAGTAGTGAATCCTATACCATCCTTAACAAGTTCTGTATCTCCACCTGATATATGTAATAACACTGTGTTTAGTTATGAACCTACATCCTCAGTTGTAGGTACCCAATTCTCCTGGACAAGAAAGGCAAGTAGTGGACTTAGTAATCCGGCTGCTACAGGTTCGGGTAGTCCTGATGAAACATTGAACAATATCACTAATGATATTACCAGGGCGATATATATGTATACACTTGATGCAGGAGGATGTTTCAATACTCAAAATGTGGTTGTAGTTATAGCACCAACAATTCTCCTGACCAGTAGCATACAAACAAAGGCAATTTGTTCTGGTACTACTTTCTTCTATCAACCAGTCACAAATGTTCAGGGAGCTGTAATTACATGGAGCAGAGCTGCGATTGCCGGCATCAATGAGGCCGCAACAAGTGGAAACGGAGCGATTAATGAGGTATTGACAAATACAACTGCCGCACCAATTACTGTTACTTATGTTTATACTTTAACATTCAACGGATGTGAGGCTAAACAAAATATAACAGTAGTTGTGAATCCTGCACCACTATTAAGCTCGGAACTTGCTGATCAGACATTATGTGGCGGGGAAACTACAACAGCAGTACCATTGAGGAGTGACGTGGCAGGTACGGTATTTACCTGGACCAACACCAATGAGAATATTGGCTTACCAGCCAATGGAACAGGAGATATACCGGCATTTAAAACTTCAACGGCCTTTAATTCAACTATTGCAGGTACTATTGTAGTAAATGGAGTAACTCCTCAGGGTTGCAGACTTACTACACCTGCTAAGTTTACTATTACAGTAAATCCGACTCCAACAGGTAATATTATATTGCCTAAGGGTGTTAACTTCTGCCAGGGAAATACTGTTCCTCTGATTGCTACGGGGGGTGACAGATATCAATGGTATAGAAATGGAACACAGATTAGTGGTGCAACCAAAGCAATATACCTGGCGGGTGAAAGTGGTACTTATTCTGTTTCTGTATTTACAAATCTGGGTTGCTTTGTTGAAAAGGCAGGAAATGTGGTGTTGACGGCGGCTATTAAACCAGTGGCAAACTTTACCTTCGATCGTTATTGTGTGAATCTGCCAGTTACATTTACTAATACGTCAGTTGTAAATGAATCGGGTAATGTTTCCTACAGATGGGCCGATAATGCCGGACATGCAAGCAACGATACCTCTATAATATTTACTTATACTCAGGCAGGTACTTATAATATGCAGCTTATTGTTACTCCGTTAGGCTGTCCATCGTTGGTTGATAGTGTAACTAAGGCAATTAATATTGAAGCACCTCAACCTGGTATAACACTACCGCTTATTAACACAGTTCCTAATAGCCCTACTCAGCTGGAAGCCAGAAATATAGGTAATAGTACTTATTTATGGGAACCTGCAACAGGTTTGAATAATAACACTATCAGAACTCCAATAGCAATATTGGGCAACGATCAGCAATACCTGATAAATATGACAATGGCTTCCGGTTGTGTAACTACTGATACTTTGTTAGTGAGAATAAAAGGTGATGATATCATCTATATTCCAAATGTTATCAGTCCAAATGGCGATGGAAAGAATGATCGGTTTGAAATTATTGGACTGGAAAAATATCCGGGATCCGGAATGTATATTTATAACCGCTGGGGTAACCAGGTATATCAAAGCAAGAACTATGATAATAGCTGGACAGGAGATGGATTGAATGAAGGAACTTACTTCTATATCTTCAACCTGAGACTGGATACTGGAGAGATTAAAAAGTATAAAGGATGGATTTTATTAGTAAGATAAAATTGTAATCTGATTTAAAAATAGGATGTCAAATTTGATATCCTATTTTTTTATATTGATATAAACAGGACTTTCACTTATTGTTAATGAAATAGAAGTTTGATTATTTTTTTTGAAATCTATTTTCTGGGAGCTGTTCTCATTAACTGCCATTCCTTGTATCTGTACTACATCTCCTGGAATATTGTATAATGCGATGGTTGTTTGTACAGGTTGATAATTTTTCTTTTTGTCGGTTCTTACACCGGTAGGAGACCAGGCAACCCAGATGATATCATTATTATCACTTCCTTTTACAAATTCATATACGTATGCTTTGCCGGGTTGTTGTTGAATAATCTTTCTGAAACGATATTCACCAAGAGTCTGGTATAATTGTTTCACAGCCCAGAATGCTGTTTTGGGTGCAAAATGTCTGGTAATGCCTGATGCAGCGTGTACGGATGCTTCATCGTTATCATCATAATAATATAGATAGGCTCTCTGAATATCTAATGCAGAAAATAATAAAAATGATCTTACCAGGTACTGTGCCTGCTGCAAATCTGTGGTTCCCTGCCAATTCAGTTTTAATGCCCAGTCTTTTCGTTTAAGCATGGCGGAATCTGTACATGCATCATATCCAAACTCCGTTACCCAGATTTCCTTGTCTTTTGCATGTTTATCTCTCCAGTCGATAGTTTCGGTGACCATTTTGAAATAATAAAGGTCTTTGTCTTCAGGAAAGCTTCTATTCCAAACATTTTCATCAAACATACCTTTATCAATTGTTGGGTAGGTATGCACATTAATTACATCATATAGAGGTAGCATCTCATCGCTGCCATACATAGAACCCAGATCCTGGGAGTACTTATCGAGGCGGCCAGCTTTTACTGCCGGGGTAAGAATTTTAACTTTAGGATCGCCTTCTCTTATACCTTGCGCCATTTCTTTGAAAAGCTTTTTGAAGAGGGTACTATCAAAGAAGCTACCAGGTTCGTTGTCGATTTCCATTGAGGTACAGAGTTTCTCGCTACCGGAAGGACCGAAGTAGGCCGACATCACCTTACCATACTCACGTGCCCAGCTTTCCTTTCCGGCCCATCGTTGCTGGTAATCCTTTACAGAAGGGCCAAATCCCAGGAATTGAAGACAGATATCAGTTTCAAATCCATGTTCTTTCCATGGCCCATAGACGTCTTTCTGCCAGTTGATATTATTGTTTGTGAAGGGAAGATGAAGGGAATCGCCTGGTTTTTCTGCATCCCAGTTCATATTATGGTAGTTGCGTACCAGTCGGCATACCTGCCCATACAGTGCTGGTTTAAACGTAACGTGGCCATTGATGCCCATAAAATCTTTAAAGAGGGGTTTGGAAGCGGAAGATTCAGGGGGTTGATTGGCGTTGGAAACGCCACAGCTAACAGCGAATAGGAAAATAAAGTACAGAAATCGTGTTGGCATAAAAGAAAGATGAATTTTGGGAATAGTTGACTAAGGTAGTGAACATAATCCCAAAATTCATCTTTATTACTCAAATATTACCAACCCGGAGTTTGTTTGTAGGCGCCGTTGCTGTTAGCAACATCGTCCGGACTCATAGGCCAGGCCATATGTTTTTTAGGATCGAAATTCCTTTTAGGCCATACTTCTTTAATGGTATAGGTAGAATTAGGATCATTTTTATTAGCATGTTCGCGACCATGCAGTGGCATATTGATTTTATCAAAATCGCCCCAGCGTTTGAGGTCTGCAAGTCGGTCTGTCCATTCACAAGCTAATTCAACTCTGCGCTCATGCTTCAGATCTGCCATAGTAGGATTAGGTATCGGGTTAAGTCCAACCCGGCTGCGAACTTCATTCAGCGGATCGGCAGCCAGGCCACTTTTACCGGTTTTAATCAGTGCTTCGGCTTTGAAAAGCAGAATTTCGGCATAACGGATCAGCGGAACACTCAGGCTTGTAGTAGGGTTGTCACCGCTAGGGTTGATAAACGGATTGGAACCTGCAACACCAAACTGGCCATAGCTAAATGGTTCCATATATTTTCTGATCTGGAAACCAGAAATGCTGTTGGTAGAGAAATAAGATCTCTCCTGGCTAAAGTAAGTAAATTTATCACCGAATTTCAGGATAGTCACTTCTCTTCTTGGATCGTTTGCTTCGTACTCGTCGTACAATTCTTCAGTAGGTTGGAAATATCCCCAACCATTGTAGGCTGTCCAGCCTTTGTTTTCAAGAACAACCCCAGGAAATTCGCATCCATTAACTGCGCTGGAAGTAATAGACCAGATATATTCTGAACTCCAGTTGCTGGCTGTTATGAATACGGATTGATAGTTGTTTTTGAAACTGCCTGCATTTTTGATAAGGGCGCGATGACCTTCGTCTCTTATTTTATCGCATAATGCAGGAACCAGGTTCCATTTAGATTCATCATACTGAGCCCAGTATGCATAGGTCTTAACCATGTATGCCCATGCTGCCGCTTTATGAGCGCGGCCTTTATCTTTATTTCCATATGTTTCAAAGAAAGGTAAAAGGTCGGCTGCTTTTTGGAGGTCACTGATGATTTGTGCATAGTTTTCCATTACGGAAGGTAACTGCGGCGGCATTTTCATACCATATGCAGGATCTTCGGCACCGATAAATGGAACCCCCTGATCTTTGTGGCCCCAGATGTATGCTATCCAGAAGTGAGCAAATCCTCTCATGAAATATGCTTCTCCCAGCGCCTGATTACGGGCAGCTTCGGAGGTGTTTTTTGAAGTAGGTACACCCTGAATTACCTGGTTAGCTTTATTCAGTGTGATATAAAGAAATCTCCACCCTTCCTTTAAATAATCCTCATTTCCACTTGGAATGAAGTTTTTAATATTTTCACCATCAGCTTTTGCTCTACCTACAATTAAATCGTCGCTTGCATCCTGTACCCAGAATAAGTCTCTTCCCCAGGTAGCTTCCTCATTCATCGACTCATAGATTGCAGCAGTAGCTTTTTGCAAATCGTTATCGCTTTGCCAGAAGTGTGCTGTAGTTGGAACACCGTTAGGTTTAGTATCCACCCACTTGGTACAGGAACTAAGCCCGATCAGGGAAGTAAGTAGAATATATTTGAAAGTTTTCATGACATCATTAGTTTAGATCAGAATTTAACATTTGCACCAATAGAATACACACGGGAAATCGGGAATTGACCACCATCCAGACCCGTTGAACCAATTTCAGGATCCATACCAGAGTACTTAGTGAAAGTGAAGAGGTTATCACCACTGAAGTAGATACGAAGACCTTTGTTCCAGCTCATCTTAGGGAATGTATAACCAATCAGGATGTTTTTAACACGGAGGTAGTTACCATTTTCGAGGTAGAAATCTGAGTTGGTTCCGAAGTTCTTGTTAGGATCGTCGGCAGAGATGCGTGGAATAGTTCCGTTTTTGTTTTCAGGTGACCATGCATCCAGAATTTTGTTCCAGCGATTATAACCTTGCTCAGCACCGCTGAGGGTTGTCATCTTAAATGCGTTGAAGAGTTTTACACCACCAACCCCCTGAACAAACAGGCTTAAGTCGAAGTTTTTCCAGGTAATACCGGCGTTAAATCCGTAGGTGATTTTAGGGAATGCACTACCCATATATACGCGGTCTGCATCTGTGATTTCGCCATCACCGTTCTGATCTACGAATTTGATATCGCCTGCTTTAGCATAGGGTTGTACTACTTTACCTTTATTCTGATAGGCCTGAACTTCTGCATCTGATTGGAAGATACCGTCTGTTTTCACCAGCCAGTAAGAGTATAACGGGGTACCTACTTTTGATCTGAAAGGTTTGAGAATTCCTCTGAATGCATCTCCAAATTGCATTACAGAATTAGGATTATTATCTATTTCAAGCACTGTATTTTTCAAAGTAGTGAAGTTAGTACCCACATTGTAACCTACTGCGCCTACCTTACTATGCCAATTTGCACTGAACTCAAGACCTTTATTGCCAATCTTACCCTGATTAATAAGCGGAGCATCTATGCCGTATGTAACAGGCCAGCCACTAGTTTGGCGATAAATCAGATCGAAGGTTGTTTTGTTGAAATAGTCAGCGGTTAATGTTAATCGTTGTTTTAACAGACTGATATCAATTCCCACGTCAGTTTGTTGAGATGTTTCCCAACTTAATTTTGGATTAATTTGTTCGTTAATAGATAATGATCTGGAACGTTGCGTACCGTCTGCTCCTATCTGGAATGTTTCGCCTGTTCCTAAAGTTGCATATCCATAATTCCATCTAACAGATCCGATATTCCCAACCTTACCCCAGCTGGCTCTTAGTTTAAACAGATCGACCTGCGGCACATTGAAGAAAGGTTCTGAACTGATTTTCCAGGCACCGGTAATACCAGGGAATCCGTGCCCTCTGTATCCTGGCGCCAGTCGGCCTGCAATATCATATCTGTAACTTCCTGTAACAAAATATCTGTCGGCCCAGCTATAAGATAAACGCCCAATATAGGAGGCATTTCTATCTAAGTTATTCCAATCATTAATAAGATCCTTGGTAAACTCTCTCGCATTCACAAAGTATTGTGCCCAATCGGCTTCATTTTCAAAGTTTCTTGCAGCACCATTAAAACCACGGCCATTCTCTTCCTGAGCTGTAATGGAAGCCATCGCGCCAATACTATGCCTGTTTATGGTTCTGGAATAATTTACTGTATTTTCCCAAATCCATTTGTAACCTCTACCTTCTTTGTAGCTAAGCATATTTTCAAGATTTGGTTTGCCCGGTTCAGTAACCATTGGACTGAAACTTCTATACAAAGTATCGCTCTGGCGATAAGTAAACCTTGAAACCGCAGACAACCCCGGAATAATATCTGTATAAGATAATTCAGAAACAGATTGGATACCAGTCGCTTTATTAAATGGTTTATTTCTCAGAAGAATAGCTACCGGATTGATAGCATCTCCGTGGATACCAAGGTAATCTGAGCCAATAGGACCAATACCACCGAAGGTGCCATCAGGATAATAAACAGTAGCAGAGCGTGGCATATACATGGCAGAAAGAATAACACCACTATAACCACTTGATGTTTGTGCATCCCGGTTGTCGTTATTATTCCAGAATATATCTTCCCTGAATTTTAGTTTATTGGTAAATTGATAATTGGCATTGAATCGAAGAGAGATATTCTTATTATAGGTATTTAATAAAGTTCCTTCTTCATTTTCATATCTGCCCTGGAATAAAGTACTTAATTTATCGTTACCTCCATTTACGCTGATAGAATGTCTTTGGACCAAACCGGTACGGAAAATTTCTTTCATCCAGTCGGTACGTGTAACCTGGGCATATGGGTTTTTATTGATATCCCAACCATCCAATGGTTGCATGCCGGCATTTTTGTAAGCCAGGTTAGCCACCTGAGCTTCCTGGGATGCATCCAGAGATTGTAAAGTACGCCAGGCCTGTTTGGCACCTACAAATCCACTGTATTGTACAGAAGGATCGCCTTTGGTAGCCTGTTTGGTAGTAATCAGAATAACACCCGAAGAACCAGAAAAAGCTCCGTAGATAGCCGCGGAAGCAGCATCTTTAAGAACGGTTACAGATTCTACGTCCGCCGGATTAAAAGGAGCACCAGGTACTCCATCTACTACATACAGTACCCCTTCACCGGTAGGGGAGCCCATACCTCTGATTACTATACGGTTTGCATCAGTAGTATGACCACCATTACTCACAACAGTTACCCCGGCTAATCTGCCTTGCAACATATTAGCAAGATCGGTTACAGGCCGCTCTTTCAGTGTTTTCATGTCTGAGATTACACTAACAGCAGCAGAGAGGTCTCCTTTTTTAGCAGTACCATAACCTACCACCACAACGGCATCGAGGTCACTACTCCCATATTTCAGGGAAACGTTAACAATACTCTGTCCACCAACAACAGCTTCAGTGGTTGTATAACCAATAAAGCTAAACGAAAGTACGGCCTTCTCGTCTGGGACATTTATTTCATACCTCCCTGCAGCATCTGTCACTGTTCTAATCTGAGTTCCTTTTACCCATACAGAAACACCAGGAATGGCTTCCTGACTTTCGGAGATAACACGACCGGTAATTTTTCTGTTCACTGTTTGTACCGGTTCGGTAGTTACGTCCTGCTCTGCTTTTCTAAGTAAGATAGCTTTATCATTAACACTATACTCTATACCTGATTTAGTACGGAGCATATTTAATGCTTCATTTAAAGTAATATTATTGGGCTTATAATCCTTTACGATTATGTGATCAAAATCCTGTTTTACATAATTAAATGTAAAAGAGCTTTGATTGCCTAAAGCCATAAGAACCTGGGATAGAGAGGCGCTTGTAATATCTAATTTTACTCTTTCTGTCAACCCACTTTGTCTGGCGGTTGAAGTGAGTGAAAGTAGTAAAGCTCCTCCAACTAAGCCTAGTCGTTTAATACGTCTGGCAATTACTCTGGGTAACAGAGTAAATTGATCTGAAGAGGTAAACTTAATGTTCATGTTCTAGTTTTTTCAGATAGTTCGATGCGTTAAAAAATAGTTACTTGATTGTCTGTTATTCGATAGTTTTTGCGTGTGATGTAGCATAAGTTTTTAAGTACAGTCTCAAAGTCGGAATGCTCGAACAGTACATTAATATGCTTGTTTATATTGTCTGTAGTCTGCCATTTTACAGTATAGCCATGATGTGTGCATAAGCGGCCTATTGCATCTTTAAACGAGATATCATTAGCACCAAAAGCATCTTCCTTCCATGACGTTATTTGGGAAATATTTACAGCACTGATATTGAGAGCCTGACCTTCATTGATGTAGGAAGCGGCATATCCAGGTTTCAGTATGGTGTTTATAGTCTTATCCTTCAATGATTGTACCTTCACCTTACCCTGACTCAGCGCTACTCTGGTGAGTCCTTCGGCCGCATAGGCCTCAACATTAAACTGTGTACCTAATACACTAATGTCGATATCGCGGGTTCGGACGATGAAAGGATTGCTTTCATTTCCATTTATATTGAAATAGGCTTCCCCGGCCAGTTGTAGCCGACGTTGCTGCATGCTGAAATCTTTTTTATAGCGAATGGTAGATGCAGTGTTGAGCCAAACAGTACTGCTATCGGGAAGGGTAATAATTTTAGGAGACTTATCTGTATTCGTGATAATAACATATGCCGAATTATCCAGGCTATTATTGTTTAGTAATAATGCAGAACAGATACCAATACCGGTTAGGATTGCAGCGGCAGCAGCCCAGCGCCACATTCTGAATTTAGTATGTTGTGGTTTTTGGATCTGTTGTCTGAAGTTTTGCAGAAACTGTTGTTGATAGGTGTCAGACAGCTGTTGATCGATCGGATTATTTTCCGCTGAGTCAATGTTCTCGTACCACTTGCTCAAAAGCTCAAGTTCCTCGGGAGTACATTTCCCTGCGTGAAATTTGTCTAGTAAGGCAGCGGCCTTGGGATTTTTTTGTCGTTCCATCTATAGGTAGAATAACCGATGATGAACGAATGTTAACTGGTCTAATGTTAACGAATTGTAAACAATAACATGGATGATAACAGACTGACAGAGAGAGAAGGATTAGTTTGAATATGCATTTTAACCTGTTTCAGGGCTCTGCTATATAAAACTCTTGCCGAGGCAGCATCTATATTTAGTAGTTGAGCGATTTGCTGGTAGGAATAGTGATGTTTTACTCTTAGTATGAATAGTTGGCGTTGACTGTCAGATAAGGTGTCTAATGCTTCATTTACAAGGGTTTCTTTTAGTCCATGTAATTCTTCCTGGGCGAGGGCGTCGGCAGTTTCGAGGGTTTCGTTGAGTATGATTTCAAGGTTTTTAAGATGGGCAGTATAGCGGCCGGTAGTACGGTAATAATTATACACTCTGAATTTTAGAGCATTCAGCAGGTAGTATTCCAGTTCTTCATCTTTTGGAACTAATTCCCAGCGTTCCCATAAAGACAAAAAAACATCCTGCACAATGTCGAATGCATCGTGTGAATTTGTTTTGGCGGCAGCAATACCCAAAAGTTTATTCCAATGTAATGCTACTGCAGCTTCAAAAGCTGTTTGTGACATATTGTTGGCACTAGAGTGGGGGGGATTTAATTTCTGATACGCAGGCATAACGCTATATAACAGTCGGACCAAAAATAATAGATCAATATTACGTGGATATTAACTCATTCTCAGGTATCATTTTTTCATCGGATACTTCGACAATCCTATCACCTATGATTCATTTAAATCTTCTATTCTCTAATTTGTAAATTATTTCATTCTAATGCATTAGTTGTTTTGATTGAAGCGTTACTGTTACACTTTAGTAAGTGAATAATTATAAATATAGTTTTATTTTGTATAGGCTAAAAAAAATAATTTCGTGAAATGATTACGGAAGAAGAAGCAATAGCATTACAGGAGGAATTAAGTCGAGCCGTTATTCTAACAGATCAATTGCCAGCTACTATTAATTATATAGCAGGTACGGATGTCGAATACGATAAGGATACAAATCTGATAGCCGGAAGTATTGCGGTATTAGATTATAAGACTTTAAATGTAATAGAAGTCGCTACCCATTGTATGGAAGTTACTTTTCCCTACATCCCCGGGCTTTTTTCATTTAGGGAAATGCCACCATTATTGGAAGCCTTTAATAAACTGGAAGTAAAACCCGATTTATTTGTTTGTGATGCTCAGGGTATGGCCCATCCAAGAAGGTTTGGGCTAGCATGTCATTTTGGGGTTAGCATAAATTATCCGGTTATAGGATGTGGTAAAACAAAATTGTACGGAGTATATGAGGATTTGGGAGAAGAGAGAGGAAGTGTGGCTTCCTTAATTGCTCCCGATAACGGAGAAACAATAGGCAATGCCTTAAGAACCCAGGCAGGAATCAATCCTGTATTTGTATCCGTAGGGCATAAAATTTCGCTTGCAACGGCAACGGATATAGTCTTAAAACTCTGTACCCAGTATCGTTTACCTGAAACAACCAGGGTTGCTGATCATTATGGTAGATTAGCTCTTTTAGCATACAAGAAATAATTTTTTAAAATAGGTTTGGAAGATTCGTTTTTTTTATTCTATATTTGCAGCCCCTTAGGGAAGGATCGGTAGTTCAGTTGGTTAGAATGCCGCCCTGTCACGGCGGAGGTCGCGGGTTCGAGTCCCGTCCGGTCCGCAAGGATCGAAAAGAAAGTCACATCGGAAGGTGTGACTTTTTTGTTTTTGTGTGACGCTCTCTTATGTTCTCTAAATAGTCATTAAAAAAACCTATACTTGCTTACCCAATAACTCATTGAATACAATAACAATGGCCTATTATATAAACCTCTTTTCACCGACTACATACGAAACATTTACTAACTCTGACAAAACCATTTCTGGCTTCGCAGAAAACAAGCGATCAATTGCGAATGGTCTTCGACCAGGAGATAAACTTATATGTTATGTAACTAAGGTATCAAGATGGATAGGTGTAATTGAAATAAATAGCAGCATGTATGAAGATGATAAGCCAATATATTACCCCGTGAATGATCCGTTTACCTTACGCTTTAAGATTGAATCAACAGTCTGGTTACCACTTGAATATAGTATTCCTATTACGGATAGTAAAAGCTGGGATCATTTATCTTTTACAAGTGGGCTGCCTCCGGGAAGTAATGCTTGGACTATGCAGGTGAGAAGTAGTCTAAGGAAATTGAAAGATGAAGATGGTAAATACCTGGAAGAAATAATGAGGAGTCAGATGATCAGTCCTGTAAGCTATCCTCTTACGGAAGCTGACTTGAAAAAGATCAGAACAAATGTTACAGCGCTTCAAAGTACGGGAGCTATTGATCTTACCATTCCTGATGGAGATGAAACTAATATAATTCCTAATCAATCATCATCAAGAGACAGTATTAAGATACAAGCCACACTTGCCGAAATGGGTGAAAAAATGGGGTTCAAAATTTGGCTTCCAAGGGCAGACAGACAACGTGTACTCGAGCATTGGCAGGCAGGTGAGAACTGTTTATTAGACAGACTTCCCTTAAATTATGTAAATGCTGTTTTGAAAACAATCGAAAATATTGATGTACTCTGGATTAGTAGAAATATGATAATTAGAGCTTTCGAGGTGGAACATACAACGTCAGTATACTCAGGTATTCTTCGGATGGCCGACCTTTTGGCACTACAGCCAAACATGAATGTGAAATTGCATATTGTTGCACCAGAGGAAAGAAGAGATAAGGTTTTTCAAGAAATAACAAGACCTGTATTTTCCTTTATGGAACATGGACCGCTGAAAAATACGTGTACATATCTTAGTTATGAAAATGTGATAACTCTAGCGGAAGATAGACATTTGGGTAATCTGAGGCATACTGTTCTGGATGATTACGATGAATCAGCGGAAGACTCATGAGCAATGATTAGGTACTTTAATAAAATAATTAATTATTGAGCTCTTTTAACAATACTATTAAGTTCGGCCATAAAGTTTTCTGCATCCTTTTGAGAACGGATTACTTGTGCTAAACTATCTACACGAACAGACTTAGATTGTGCAGGTTTTGAATTACTTCCCTGACTTTGTGCTAATTTCTTATACCGATCTATTTTCTGTTGAAGACTTTGTTTCATAATGAGAATATAGTTAAGGAGGGGTTAACTACTCCTTTATTTTATTATGCGAAAATATTACGTGAATAATTATTTTAAGAGCCAAGAAAATTAAATGATTTTATATTAACAATTGATTTACAAATTATGGAGCTAGTAAATTAATTCATAACCGCTCAATCACATCCTTATATCCACGCCCGATAGGAATCGAAATGCCTTTTATCTCCACTATTTCAGCAGTGTATGCATCAATATGATTTACTGAAACAATGAAAGAACGATGGATACGCTTAAAAATATGACCAGGTAATAGTTCTTCTATATCATTAGTACTCATTTTAGATAGATACTCATGCTTGGTAGTAACAATTTTAACATACTCCTTTTGACTTTCTATATATAAAATTTCCTCAAACAGGATTTTTACTTTTCGCTTCTGTACATTCACAAAAATAAAATCCCGGGATACAGATTCAGTATTCCCACGGTTATCTACATTTACCTTATTTACAGCTGTAAGAAATCTTTCAAATTCAATAGGCTTCAGCAAGTAGTCGGTTACATTGAGAGCAAATCCTTCAACCGCATATTGATGATATGCTGTGGTAACAATTACAGAAGGTGGATTCGTAAGCGTTTTGAGAAATGCCATCCCCTTTAATTTGGGTAGATGAATGTCGAGAAAAATCAGATCAACCTCATTCTTTAATAAGAACTCAGAAGCCAGAATAGCATCTTTAAAAATGCCCTGTAATTCCAGGAAAGGAACAGCTGAAATATAATCCTTTAACACTTTCGCTGCTAATGGTTCATCTTCTATAACAATACATTTGATTCTAGACATGACTGTTGAGATTTATATTCAGAGTAGCCGTGAATTTATAATTTGCTGGTTCAATAAGAAGATGGTAGTCGGTATATAGTAAGGCCAACTGCCTGCGTAAATTCGATAAACCTATATTTTCTTTTATATTTATATCTGTGGCCGGCTCTCCGGTTGAGTTTTGAACTGTAAAAATCAATCTTCTGTTTTTTAAAGAAATATGAATATTCAGAAACGGATGCTCCCTGGTTTCTGATACCCCGTGTTTAAATGCATTTTCTACCAATGGAATGAATAAGAGTGGCGGTATTCCTTGCTTGGCATCTTCGAGATCATGACTAATATTTACATTCAGGGAATCGTCATACCGTAGTTTCTCCAAAGCAATATAATCTTCAATAATCCTGAGTTCCTGTTCTATGGAAGTATTGGGTGCGCTGGTTTCGTACAACATATAACGCAGAATTTTTGATAATCTTAGTATCGATTCCGGCGCCAGATCAGATTTATCTCTGGCAAGTGCGTATATATTGTTCAGGGTATTAAATAAAAAATGCGGATTGGTCTGAGACTTAAGATAATTCAACTCAGCTTGCTGACTCTCAATTCTCAATTGTTGTGAAATCTGTTTTAGGTTGATATAGTTATAAATATGCCTGGCTATTCCAAATACAATCACAGATCCGATACCATAACCTAACAATCCACCAATTCTATTCTGTACAGAAATCGTATTATCTAATACTGTATATACATGGATCCCGATTCCTATCTGCCTCCAAATAAAGAAGCCCAATGAGTAAACAAAAAAGTATAATACTACAAGCAGTACTGATCTGAAAACCTTTTTCCAGCTCATACCTGGTATACTATATTCAAACAGAAAATAGTTGACCACGGAAAGGTAAACCGCCAGCCAGATTTCATTCACAGCTTTTGCGGGGAAATTGAGGGTACTCTCTATTGCATCTGTCAACAGATTCAATAGTATGAATGCCGGAACCAACCAGACATATAACTTATATCGTCTTATATGAGATAACCATTTCATTTTGATAAAGGTCGATAAAATGTTTATTAGTCGCTTGTTTTCAATATTAATTGACCGAATTCCGTGGTTCGTTGACTTTACCCGGTGGTATGTTGACCAGCCAGCTCTGTAATCAGCCCTATTCTCTATCCTTGTATCCTAAAAGTTAATAAAAACATGAATAAGCTGATACAATTCGGAGAAAAAGTAGAAGGATACGAGATACCTGTACTAAATGAAAGGGAAATACGTGCCGCCGCCGGGCTCCTGTTTCTGGCTACCTATACTTCTTTAATGTTTATTGCTTTTAAAGGAAACTTCATTCCTGTAAAGTTTGTAATCACTTTTTTCTTGCTCGACTTATTGATCCGGGTTTTGATAAATCCACGGTTTTCTCCATCGCTAATAGCCGGACGTTTAATTGTTCGCAATCAACACCCTGAGTATGTTGGGGCTCCACAGAAAAAGTTTGCATGGACGATTGGTATTGTTCTCTCCTCCATCATGTTTTTCTTTTTTATTGTTGTTAATGCCTATAGTCCTATTACTGCATTAATATGCCTGATCTGTCTTTTATTTCTCTTTTTTGAAGCGGCTTTTGGCATTTGCCTTGGTTGTATTTTTTATCCATGGTTTAATAAGAGAAAAGTAGGGCATTGTACGGGAGAAGTATGTACAGTTAGTGAGCGTAAGCATATTCAAAAGGTTTCAAAAGTACAGATTCTTATGTTGATGCTTTTTTTTGTAATCCTCCTTGCTGCAATCCTCTTATTAAATGAGCAATATAGTAAAGCTCCTCATGCCTTATTTAAACAACTTTAAATGCTCACCAAGAATCTGGAAACCTACTTTTCAACCTATAGAAAAGATATCATAGGGAATAACAAGCACTTTGAATCGCCCTACGGTAACAAACGAATTATTTATGCAGATTGGACAGCAACAGCCAGGGCCTATGCACCAATTGAGGGCTTTATTCAGGATGAGATCCTTCCCATTATTGGCAATACGCATACTGGTACCACAATTACCGGCAGGGCTATGTCTGATGCCTATGAAACCGCAAAAACTATTATCAAACAGCATGTAAATGCCGGAAATGATGATATGTTGCTGTTCTGTGGGAGTGGCATGACATCAGCCGTCAATAAGCTTCAGCGTATATTGGGGTATCTGAGACCGGTAGTTTTCATTACGGCAATGGAGCATCACAGTAATCATATAAGTTGGTTGGAGACAGGCGCTATTGTTGAGATGATTGATCTTGATAAGGAAGGATTACCTGATATGACACATTTCCAATGGTTGCTGGAAAAGTATAGAATGCATAAATGTAAAATAGCGGCTGTTACAGCATGTTCAAATGTGACAGGAATACAAACCCCTTATTATGAAATTGCCAGGCTAATTCACAGGTATAATGGCTTATGCTTTGTAGATTTTGCATGTTCAGCTCCCTATTGTGAGATAGATATGCATCCACCAGCTCCCGGAATGCACCTGGATGCTATATATTTTTCCTGTCATAAGTTTTTAGGAGGGCCTGCTACCCCGGGTGTATTAATCTTTAACAGGCAATTGTATACCAATAAAGTTCCTGATCAACCTGGCGGAGGCACTGTGAAATATACAAATCCCTGGGGTGGACGGGTGTATGTAGATGATATTGA
This sequence comes from Chitinophaga silvatica, assembly GCF_003419895.1. GTDB lineage: Bacteria > Bacteroidota > Bacteroidia > Chitinophagales > Chitinophagaceae > Chitinophaga > Chitinophaga silvatica. The sequence goes on from NZ_QPMM01000002.1 coordinate 363,325, forward strand.
ACAGCGGGAAGATGGAGGTACTCCCCCCTTTATTCAGGGAATTAAAGCAGGTATGTGTATTAGGCTTAAAGAAGCAATGGGGGTAACTAATATCCTGCAACGAGAAGAAGAACTGCTAGCTATTATTTTTTCCAGGTTAACAGGAATCGAGAAAGTAGAAATTTTACAACAAAATATTACTCAACGTTTGGGAATAGTTTCCTTTATAGTAACCGGAGTGCATTATAATTTAATAGTAAGATTACTCAACGATAGATTCGGTATTCAGCTACGAGGTGGTTGTTCCTGTGCCGGAACCTATGGCCATAAACTACTAAATGTGGATAGAGCTCATTCTTACAGTATCCTGGAAGCTATACAAGTTGGAGATTTATCTTCTAAGCCGGGCTGGATTCGATTGTCTGTTCATCCTACAATGACAAATGCAGAAATACATTTCATACTGGATGCGCTTGAAATAACTATAGAAAATATACAAGAATGGGAAAAAGACTATTATTATGATCGTTATACCAATGAGTATTATTATAAGAACACGATTGATGGAATAAGAATATTGGATTGGTTTAAAGTAAAAAATTGGAAATCTGAATAACCATTCATTACTCTATTTTCTTAAATTACAGGAAAAAATAGTGAAATGCGGCACCAGGACCAATTGGAAGTTTTACAACAACATATTAATCAGGAATTCACGAATTCGCCTTCACCATTTATGAGATGGCTGCGACCAGTAATCTTATCTGCCAGTCGGGGTAGTTTGTCATTTAGTTATCAGATTAGAGAGGAGATGTTAAATCCATCCGGGGTTTTGCATGGTGGGGTAACGGCTGCAATAATTGATGATGTAATTGGAGCTACTATGTTTACATTAAATGAAGAGTATTATTATACGACGATTAATAATTTGGTGGATTACTTTTCGGTAGCTCGATTGGGTGAAACTATAATCGCCGATACTCAAATCGTGAAGAAGGGTAAGCAAATTGTAAATGTATCTTGCGAGATTTTTTCCGAAGATAAAAGCCGGTTGATAGCCAAAGGAACAAGTAACCTCATTCAGGTAAATATTAAGAAGCCAGCTTAATCTGAAAATATATCCCTATAGAAATTATGAATACTATAACTAAACGTCCTTTTGTTTTATCGGGTGGTGGTTCCCGGGGTTTTGCCCACCTTGGAGTATTGAAAGCATTTATTGAAAAGGATATTTATCCAGAAGTGATCTCTGCTACCAGCGCTGGTTCTATTGCCGCAGCATATATTTGTGATGGTTATTCGATATCAGGGAGTTTTTTGCAAAAAGTAAACTTGGATTGTCGATGCAGTGGAAGAACTGGAGAAGTGGTTTGCTTTCTTTAAAAAAGGTAGAAGATGTACTTAAACAAACTTTAAGAAGTAAGACATTCGAAGAGCTAAAAACGCCGCTATATATTACTGCCACTAATTTTATAAATGGAGAACAACAGGTATTTGAGTCTGGTCCGCTGATTCCGGCAATATTGGCTGCATCCTCTGTTCCAATGCTTTTCCCACCAACAGATATTCAGGGTGTTGAGTATGTAGATGGCGGATTATCGAGTAATCTGCCAGTTGAACCATTATTGCAGCAGTACAAAGGAATCATTGGTGTGCATGTAAATCCGCTTACCCCATATAATCCAACAGACGGATTTCTGGCTAATCTGGAGCGAACATTACATCTGGCAATCAGGGAGCCGGTTTTAAAAAACAGGCTTTTATGTAGCTATTTTGTAGAACCAACAGCACTGGGTAAATTTGGTATGTTTGAATTTGGAAAGTTAGAAGCAATTTATGAAGTAGGGTTAGATTATACCAGAAAGTTATTGGAAGATAACCCATTGTGAGTTGTCGAAATATGAGGATATTAATCTTGATAAAATTCTCCACATTAATTCTCCTGCTTATAGCTCCGGTTTTTTTTGTTTGCCCAACAATTAGTTCTGAAAGTTAAAGTAGAAGTAAAAGTAAATAAATATAAGTACCACTAGCTCTCAGACTCTCATAGTCTATGGTTCTTAAGTTTAAAATGACAGTAGAGCATTGTGGATATTTAATACTTGTCGTTTTATATTACTAGTATTTGTTCATTTTATTAATGTGTAATTAATTGAAAAACAATTATAATAATAACGAAATCAATTTTGTAGGATAAATCAATGTATTATAGGCCCTTATATAAGCCATCTATTTGGCTTTACCTATATCTATTGTAAGACTTAGAGCGAGTTTGATGGTCTATTTGGCTCTAAGTGCTTAAATAAATATATTTAAAGCCAAATTGTAAGTAATGAGGATAATTGGAAGAGAGAAAGAGCTGAAAATTATTGATCAGGCAACAAAATCTGAGACTTCCCAGTTTATTGCAGCATATGGAAGGCGAAGAGTTGGTAAGACTTTTCTAATCAGAGAAGCTTTTCAGCAAGATTTTACATTCTACCTTACTGGTGTAGCTAATATAAATCTACAACAGAATTTGTCGAATTTTCAAAGAGCCATGCAGAAATATCATCCTGATTAAACTGCACCCCTTCCGGATAATTGGTTTACAGCTTTCGGTCAACTGGAAGAATTATTATCAAAAAGCGGGAAACAAAAGAAAGTAGTATTTCTGGACGAACTCCCATGGCTGGATACTGCGTAATCTGGTTTTATTCAAGCTCTCGACTATTTCTGGAATTCAAATGCTAGTGCAAGAAAAGATGTTATCCTGATTGTGTGTGGATCGGCTGCTTCATGGATGATCAATACACTTATTCATAATAAGAGAGGGTTACATAACAGAGTTACTCACAGGATACGTCTGGCCCCCTTTTCATTGAAGGAATGTGAGACTTTTTTTCAGAGCCGTGGTGGAGTATTTAGTCGATATCAAATAATTCAATCATATATGGTGATGGGAGGCGTACCTTGTTATCTTGATCATGTTGATGTAAGTATGAGCGCCTCTCAAAATATAAATCGATTATGTTTTCAACGAGATGGATTATTGACAGAAGAGTTTAGGAATCTCTATACTTCAATAAAGCAGAGAAATATCTTTCTGTCATTGAAACATTAAGTAAGAAAGCAAAAGGTTTAACACGTTCCGAAATTATTGACGATACAGGGTTGCCTAATGCAGGAAGTACAACGAGAATATTAAATGAACTGGAGGAAAGTGGTTTCATACGTAAGTATTTCTAATTGAGAAAAATAGTCTTTTTCAATTAAGTGATTTTTATTCCTTGTTTTATATCAAATTTATACGCGGAAATCATGCACTGAATGAGAATACCTGGATTAACGGACTAGATTCACCACGACAGAGAGCCTGGAGTGGTTATGTATTTAAGCAGGTTTGTCTTGCTCAACTAATGGAGATTAAACACGCTCTTGGTATGTATAGACAAGTAGTTCTTCCTGGATCAACACAGGTGAGGGAGTAAGCGACAAATAGATCTGGTTATAGATAGAAAGGACGATGTTATTAATATATGCGAAATGAAGGTCTCTATTAATCCTTTTACTATTGATAAAAAGTATCAAACAGAATTACAGGATAAAATAGACACATTCCGAACAGCAACGCATACTAATAAATCCATTTTTTTAACTATGATTACTACTTTTGGAATAGTGAGAAATATGCATTCTAATAGTATAGTTCAGAATAGTTTAACCATGGATGATTTTTTTCGTTGATTTAAATATTTCTTATGCTGGCACTGAGAAACTTTGAATTGCAGATAAGTGATACAATTGTATATAGAGGAAGGGAGTATTATGAAAGTGGTGCTGTTGTTGAGCTTGAGGAAACAGGAAAAGACTTCTGGATAGCAGAAGTAATGGGAACTGAATTATATACAGTGGAAGTTAGTATTTTCAAAAAGAACAATGTAAAATCATATTCATGCGACTGTCCTTATGACGGTGATATTTGCAAGCATGTCGTAGCTGTTTTATTTCTTCTGAGGGAAAAAATTACAAACACTGATATTCGTAAAAAAGTAGTTTCCAAAGCAGATTTTGACAAGTTAGTACAAAAAATAAGCTTAAAGGAGTTCCAGAACTTTGTGTTGGCCTATGCTACAAAGGATAAAACCTTTAAATCTCTGTTTGAGCGTCACTTTGCGGATAAGGAAAGCGGCGGCATTGATCTTGGAGATAAATATGCGAAACAGCTTAAAAGTTTGATAAGGAGTCATTCAAATGGAGATTTTATTGATTATCGATCAGTTCACAGGCTAACAAATGAGGTTAATCGATTGCTTGATGAAGGCCAGCGGCAGATATATAAAAGCAATTTTCGAGATGCTTTTATGGTGGCAAGATCTGTGTTAACAGAAGTTATCGAACTTATTACTTACTGTGATGATTCCAGTGGGCGCATTGGTGATGTTATCAACGGTTCTATAGAACTGATAGGGATCATAGCTAAAACTGAAGGCCTACCAGTGGATTTGCAGGAGGAAGTCTTTTATTTTGTACAATCGGCGATAAATAATGCTATATACTTTGATTATGGTGACTTTGGATATGAGATATTTGATTTGTATCAAACTCTTGCCATAAAACTAAATAGGGAAAGGTCTTATTTGAAATCCGTTGATGATCAAATTAAAATGGCCTCAGCGGATAAATATCCTTACAGAAAAGAATATTTCATTGCCCAAAAAATATCATTTCTGAGAGCTACAGGAAACGTTAGAGGTGCGCAGGAACTTGTTCGTGAAAACTTAGATATTGTTGAAGTAAGACGTGGGGAGATAAACTGTTTAATAGAAGACAATGATTTCCCCACAGCGAAAAAGTTAATAGCTGGAGGAATTAAAATTGCTGAAAAGAAAAATCATCCTGGAACCGTTGTAGAGTGGCAGAAAGAATTGTTGCGCATAGCCATTTTAGAAAACGACATAAAGGAAGTCCGGCATTACACGAAGTATTTTGCTTTTGACCATAGATTTGATACGGTTTACTACAATCAATGGAAGAATACCTTCACCATCGAAGAATGGGAAGAGGAAATAGAAAGATATATCGAGGAACGAATAGCAGATGTAGAATTGCAATATCAAAAAAATAAGGGCAAGGTATGGTATTCGAAAGATACGTTGTTGCTAGATTTACTTGCCCCAATTTATATTGAAGAAAAATATTGGAACAGGCTATTTGCACTTATTTGCAAGGAAACAGATTTGGACAAATTGTTACAGTATCATAACTATTTGATAAAGATATATCCGATACAGCTTTTGGCAATATATATTCCTGCATTTGAACATAAAGGAAAAGTGGTAGGAAATCGTAGAGAGTATGCAAATTTGGCTATCAAAATGAAAGAGGTAATTAGAGCTATTCCTGAAGGAAAAGATGAAATGATTGCTGTGGCAAAAGAGCTAATCCTTAAGTACCCTCGTCGTCCTGCTATGATAGAAGAACTGAATTCCGTCATTAACGAGGATTGCTAAAAAACAAAGGAGTTGGAGAAGATCCATAAAAACGGTATCAAAGCCCGGAGTAAAAGGGAACGATCAACTGAATCGCTACTTAGTATCCAATTAATTCCCTGTTGTGTAAGCATTTTTTAAAAATGCATAAAATATCCCATTTTTATGAAACAAGTTTTTTTTGTGTTGTCACTTTCCCTGTTTGCATTTTGTCATAGTACCAATGTAACAAGTAAATCAGATACAATTGTATCCCCAGCAGTGCCGGGCTCCATTTCAGATACCAGTTGGGCGCAACATCCAGCCATTCTTATTGATAGCTCCTATTTTGAGATAAATAATCAGTTCCCATGGCTTGCAGATACCATTCGTAGTTATATTCAGCTTTCAACTAATGAAATGACGAAGCTCTATATTAAGGACAGCTCTATTGTATTTATGTACGACGGGTATGAAAAAACAAATACTGGTGGTTATGTTAGTGTACGATTAGGTGCGGACTCCTACAACGGAGAGGGTACAGTATTTTCAACAGCTGAAGTGATATCAGTCGATATCCTGAGTCGTGAAATAACTTTGTATGATATAGCTACTGATTCCAGCTACCTGTGGGTTAGACCACAATAGAAAATGGATAAGCTGAAGGCCTTTAATATTTTGCTAACCATTATCGTTTTTTTAGCGCAACGAAAGGCATTCGAATCCCAGTATCTGTTACAGTCAAAATCATTTGTGATACGACAGTCGCAATATTTTTTTCATTTCTTTACGGACCGGACGGAACTCGAACCCGTCTCTACTGAGTAGAGACCGTGACAAGGCGGCATCATTTTAGAAGATTTTGTGGTTGGTTCTACAGATATTCAAAATATCGTTTATTTCCTCTCTTCAATGCTTTTACTCGAATTCCCAAAAACAAAAAAAGTCACACCTTCCGATGTGACTTTTAAATTTGATCCTTGCGGACCGGACGGGACTCGAACCCGCGACCTCCGCCGTGACAGGGCGGCATTCTAACCAACTGAACTACCGATCCTTAGAAAGAAGAGCCTTTAGCTCTACCGTTTCGGGAGTGCAAATGTAGCAACATTATTTATTACAATCCAAATATTTTTTTAGAAAATCCATTTTTTTCCAGAACCGCTACTAATTTGATATATTTATTCCAGAACTTCCTATTCTATGATTTATATCGGTTCACTTAGCCTGGTAATCGTTTTAGCCAACTTTGTTATCTCCTGGAAAGGGCTGCAAGACCGCTCCTTCTTCAACAGATTTTCTTTTGAAGTCGAAAGAATCCTAAAATTTAAAGAACGTATCAGATTATTTTCTGCCGGTTTTCTGCATGTCAACTGGTTGCATCTCTTCTTTAATATGCTTTCTTTATTGCTGTTCAGCTTCTACCTCGATGACGGACTTACACCTCTGAGATACCTGGCGCTCTATTTTGGTAGCCTTTTAGGCGGTAGCCTGCTTTCCTTATTTCTACATCGGAATAATCCAACCTATAGCTCTGTAGGAGCTTCAGGAGCAATATGTGGAGTTATATTCGGTACAATAGTGCTTAATCCCGGAGCCTTGGTCAATTTATTCGGAATATTGAATATTCCAATCTGGATTTATGGACTACTATATGTACTTTATGCCATTTATGGAATCCGCTCAAAAGAAGAAAATATTGGACACGATTCACATATTGGAGGAATTATCCTTGGGGTATTGATTGCCTGTGTAATAAATCCTTATGTACTAATGTATCATACAGGCCTGATCGTATTAATACTTGGAGTAACCAGTTTTGCTATTTATGTAATTACCACCAAACCATATATAGTACTGGTCGATAATCTCTACTACAAACAAATTAATTTGCTTTCAGATATTGATCATCGATATAATTTTGAAAAAGCAAACAAGCAAAAAGAACTGGATGCAATCCTCGAAAAAATTCATCTGAAAGGAATAAATAGCTTGTCGAAAAGTGAAAGGGAAAAGCTGGAAAGATATTCGCAGGAAAATTAAAAAGCCTGCACCGATGTGCAGGCTCCCATGGTTAATGTCCTATGATGATTCCTAGTTTTTGTAAACTCTTACGTAATCGACCTCGAAAGTAGATTTATTAAATGCCGGATCTATTGACCCGCCAAAGTTTCCACCCATCGCAAAATTCAACAGGATGAAAAACTTGTCATTAAACGGCAGACTTGCAGTATTGTTGAATGTAAAGAACAATTGATCATCTACATAAAACTTAAGCGCAGTTGGTGTCCAGTCGAGTGTATACTTATGGAAAGAATTACTCATGTTCGAGACATTTGTTGTGCTACCCACTCCGTTTCCTCCTGAATGATTTGGATAATGTAAGGTAGAATAAAGTTTCTGTGGTTCCACTCCTTTATGCTCCATTATATCAATCTCCCCACAAGCCGGCCAACCAATTGTATTTACACTACTTCCCAACATCCAGATGGCAGGCCACACTCCAACACCTGAAGGCAGTTTCGCACTTACTTCTACTTTACCATATGTAAACTCAAACTTCCCACGGGTCAGTAATCTCGCTGATGTATAAGATTTGCCTTGATAGTTTTCTTTCATAGCCGTAATCTTAAGTGTACCATCAGATACTATTACATTTTGAGCCCTGTCTGTATAATACTGCGCTTCGTTATTGCCCCAGCCATTATCTCCGGTGCCAATATCATAACCCCATTTATTGCTATCAGGAGCCCCATCTTCTGTGAATTCATCAGACCATACCAGTAGTTTTGAAATGCTCACTTTTACACTGGTCGACTGGCTCACAGTAAGTCCATCTGCACTTTTAGCTGTGACTTTCACTGTAAAATTCTGTTCTCCACTGCCGGAATAGGTATATTTTACCGTTCCATTGGTGACGGTTTTTGTTTTACCGTTTCCAAAATCAAAGTCATAACTCACTGCATTTTGGGCAGTGGCGCTGAATGATACGGTACCACTACTATCTGTTGCTACAACTGCGTTGATAGTCAGATTAGAAGGAGCTACCTTGGCTGGTGGAGCATTATCATTTTTTCCACAGCTGGCGGTACTAATCAGTAACGCCAGCATTATTCCTGTTAAATATTTCATATACTAATCGATTGCTACAATTTTAACATACCAGGCACCAGGATCCTGCAAACAACGCAATGACATATGCGTGGCTGATCTTTCTAATACCTGAAATTTATGCGCTCCTAAATACATACCTAAATGGCCTTTGCCGGAGAAGATGATAAATTCTTCTGTTGCACTACCATCATAGCTGAAAGTAGTAGTATAATTGGCGGCTTTAGGGCCAGTTAAGGTAAAGTCACCGGTTCCGCTAAGTGATGGATCAAAATCTGTCAGGTATTCTTTTTTACCGAAGATGTCGTTGTTGGTAGTATGCTCAAATACATTTCCCTGAGCAGTAAACGTATACACATCATCGTAAATACCTAATCCATCTTTTTCATTCGGACCTGCTGCCCACCAGGCTGGAGTGAAGGTGCTTGCATCAGATACACCCAGGTGGCCTGGAGCATCTTTATCTACCCTCCATTTTTTACTGCTGTTATTAGTGAGCATGGTCACTAATTCAGGATTAGGCTCAAATGCACGGAATACAGATATTTCAGAGCTGTTGGTGCTGGATACTCCTCCTTTACCATATACCATTACTGTAATGGTAAACTTCTTAGTACCTGTATGTTTATACTGGTAATGAATAGAACTATTGGTACTGGTTTTAGGTGCTTCCCCATCTCCGAAATCTATTTTATAATTGATTCCGTTTTGAGACTGCACAGAAATATTAACTGCACCTGAACCATCTCCATCCGGATGCGCATCGTCTTTTCCTGTCACTGCAATATTTAGTACGGGTTTAGATGGTGCAGTCATATCGCCGAAATGGTGATCATCTTTATTACAAGCTCCTGCTACCAGAATGATACTAAGTAACAGAAAGGATAATTTATTAATTATGTGTTTCATAATAGTCGTATTACCGCATTAATTAGTTAATTCAATATCGTCGAACAGTAAAGTGTAATTGTTGGAGCCATCTCCTTTCGTCCCATTATCGAGGAAGAATAGGATGTTTTGAAGTTTTTTACTGTTGTCTTTTATTATAGCGCTAAAGTCGAAAGTCAGTGTTTCCCATTGATTGGCCTTGGTTGTAACAACTTCAAGGTTTTCCATAAATGTGTTGTCACCACTCCTTTCTAATTGAAGTAATACGCGCATGCCTACACGCCATGAGTAAACTTTTACCTTGAATACTCTGGTGGTGGTAAAGTCCATTGGATTACTCAGAATGATGTAGTTACCTGCCCAGGTTTCTCCAGCATTTTTTACAATTTTACCAACGGTGTTACTTACATTAATGCCGGTTTTATATGGATTTGGAATCACGCTTGTAGAACTTCCTCCAAAATCGCCCCATGCATAATTCACGGTTGGCAGTTCAAAGGTCATTGGCAAAGTAAGCGGATCGTAAACGGTGACATCTTTTGTTACAACAGTAGTAGCAGCACCACCACTTAAAGCCTCAACTTTTACAGTGTAGGTTCCGGCGGTGGCATACGTATGTTCAAGACTGGCGCCTGATGCAATCAATGTAGGTGTTTCATTGGCTGTTTCACCAAAGCTAACTTTAAATCCTCCTGTTGCATATAAAGCGGTGGCAGACACTGTAACTTTATGCAAATCTGTATTTGCATTAATAACTACACTTTCAGGAGCTCTGAATGTAACGGCCAATTGTGCTGTTGTATCGGCCTTTTTACCTCCCAAACTTTTAGCTGTTACTTTTACTGCGTAAACTCCTTCTTTATAGACGTGTGTGGTATGCTTACCTGCCAAAACAGTTTCTGTTGATGTTGTTCCGTCTCCAAAGTTGATTTCATAAGAACTGGCACCTGCGCTGTTGGGCGTAATGGTAACCAGTCCGGAGTTATCATTGCTTACATTGAACTGCAAAGAGCTGGAGGATGGAGCTTGTTCCGTTTGGAGGAAATCCAGATCCCCATCCGGTATTTTACTACAACCATAGAATGCAGTTAATATTGTTAGTATGAAGATTGCTTTTTTCATTCGTGGAAGTTTTTAATATTAATAACCATCATTTTGTTTAAGCTTAGAAATATCAACTTCATCCTGTGGAATAGGGAAGAGTTCATGTTTATTCTGCTTGAAACCTGTTAGTACACTGGCTGCCTTACCGATTCTTACAAGGTCGAAGAACCTATCGCCTTCCATTGCCAATTCGAGTCTGCGTTCATTCCATATGGCATTTGTTAGCGCGGTGCCGGTAAGAGTGATATTATGAAGGTTATCTTTAAATGCACGTTGTCTTACTCTGTTCAGGTAAGTTTGTGCTTTGGCGTCATTGGGCGTAGCGGATCTGTTATATGCTTCAGCAGCTAATAATAGCACTTCCGCAAAACGAATAGTTCTGAAATTGTTAAGGTAGTTCAGTTCCAACTGTCCGGATGTTTCGCCTTTTCTTGGAAGGTATTTCTGGTTGTATAAGCCTGTATTCTTATAAGGAGCTACCTGGTAGGAGATATTAAATTCCGGATGAGCGGTTTTATATGCTTCAATATCGAGTACTGTAACATCTTTGCGCTGATCACCAGCTTCGTAGGCTTTTGCCAGATCGGTAGATGGCAGATTAGTACTCCATCCGGCGGCATAAGGAGAGCTTCCGTTTAATCCTCGTATTCCACACTGCTGAACAGCATAGTTGCCCTGTCCGCGGGTGGCTCCTCCCCAGTTGTAGTAGGGGGAAAGATTAGAGTATTGAATTTCGAATACAGATTCCGGGCCATTTTCACCTGATTGAAGAAAGATATCTCCGAAGTTGGATACCAGGGTAAACGGACCACTGATCACATTTTCAAGAACAGTGGCAGCGGCATCGAATTTTTGCTGATAAATAAGCACTTTGCCAAGTAAAGCCTGCGCTGCATATTTAGTAACGCGGCCAGGTTGAGAGGCGGATGTAGGTAATGTACCAATTGCACTATTCAGATCGGCTTCAATTTGTTTATAAACATCGGCTTTAGGGGTTCTGGTTAAAGTTTTAGAATCACCCAGCGTTAACCTGCGATCTGTAAATAATGGAACATCTCCAAAAAATCTAACTAATGTATAATAGTAATAGGCACGGAGGAAATAAATTTCTCCATACATGACATCTTTTCCGGAGAAATCTACAGCTATGCCTCCTGGATTTTTATCCTTGTACTGGGTGAGGTAATTCACACGGTTAATACCTTCGTAGGCCGATTTCCATAGTTCTGTAAGATAATCGTTGTTAGCTGTGAGAGTAAAGTCATCTATTTGTTGCAAACCTAATACATCACTGGCAGATTCACCTCCGGTTACAGAATTGTCGGAAGCAATATCGCCAATCGGAACTGCCTGGTTTAGCCATTGTAAAGGGGTATAACAGCTTACACCCATTGTACGATAATCATTTTCTGATTTTAAGTAATCAAGATCTGTTACCTGGAAATCGTCGTGCGGTGTATAATCCAACCATTTCTTACACGATTGTGAAGTAATGAGAAAGAGTGCTACACCTGCTATTTTAAGTATGTTTTTCATGTGTTGATGTTTTTACGTGGTGTACTACAGTTTGAAATCAATTCCCAATGCCCATATTCTGGATTGTGGATAAGCACCTCTGTCGATGCCGGTATTCATCACATCGCCGGCGATTTCCGGATCATATCCTGAGTACTTGGTGAAAGTATAGGCATTTTTAACCTGCCCATAAATGCGGATCGATTTAAACCCTGCTTTCATGAAGAATGGTTGGCGGAAAGTATAGCCAATCTGTATATTCTTCAGTTTGATGAAAGAACCATCTTCTATATATCTGTCTGAAGCCCTTGCATTATTGTTGTCATCTGTAAATGAGTAGCGAGGGTTTTTGGCATCATTAGTAGAACCCGGACCGGTCCATCTGTCGAGGATATTACGGAACTTATTGGTGTAGTTGGCATTTCTTTCATAGGCACGGTATACATCGTTACCATATGAAGAATAAGTGAAAATATTAAAGTCAAAGTTTTTGTACGCCAGTGAAATACTCCAACCCATAACGAATTTAGGGAAAGGATTACCAATCTGGGTTTTATCTGCGGCAGTAATTTCGCCATCATTATTTACATCTACGTATTTAATGTCTCCAGGTTTAGCACCTTGTTGTTTAGGAGCTTTATTAATTTCATCCTGAGTTTGGAACAAACCATCTGTTTTGTATCCATAGAAATAGCCGGGAGATTTTCCAACTTCAAAAGCGGTAACATTCTGAGATTGACCATTGAAGTAATTACCTCCATAAAGTACAAAGGTATTGTTGGAGTTGGTTTGTGTTACAACGCTACTATTGGTTGTAAATGTTACTTTAGTATTGAAGGTAAAGTCTTTAGACCATTTATCGGTATATCCCACTGTCAAATCAAGACCCTCAACTTTTGTAGAACCGATGTTGGCATCCGGAACTTTAGCGGTTCCTAAGTAAAGCGATGCAAGTGGTTTAAACAATAAACCCTTTACATCTTTCCGATAATAATCAGCTGCAACGTTGAATTTATTTTTATAGAAGGTTATGTCAAAGCCCACATTCATCTGGATTTGTTTTTCCCAGTTCAGGTCTGGATTCGCGTACGATCCTATTGTGGAACCCGGAACGAAGGTATTTCCGAACGTATACCCGTTATTGTTGGCATCATCATAATTCGGACCTCCGGTTACTACTTTTACGAAAGGAGGTGTTGAGTTTTCGTTACCAATAGAACCATAGCTACCTCTGATTTTTAAGAAATCGATGAAGTTGGATTCAAAGAAATCCTCCCTGGAAACTACCCAACCAGCAGATCCTGCATAGAAATCGGCAAACTTACCTTTTGGAAAGATATGAGAACCATCTCTACGCATACTGAAAGATGCCAGGTATTTTTCTTTATAATCGTAGTTAATTCTACCAAAATAAGAAAGGTTCTTTCTGAAACCTCTTCCCTGACCCATAGTTCTGGCATTCAGGTTGGCTGCAACATCACCTCTGGAATCTCTTACCTGGGTAGAAACTCCATTGATTACAGTATCGCGGAAATAAATAACACCAGATGAATTGGTTCCGGTTGCTGTATTTACATCTGCAAAATCCCATGAATTAAATGGTACATCCTGAGCAGTGACATTCATGTTGTAGTAACTGCTTTTGGTTAAACCAATACCAAGCACTGTTTCAAAATGATGGTTTTCTTTTATATTGAAATCATAGTTGGCGAAGGTTTCCGACATAATGCTGGAAGCACTGTTCGTATATTCATTTACGCTATTATGTGCGCTTGATGAAATTCCACCCAGTCCATTTTTTATCGCTACCGTAGATCCATCTGCATTCATGGTATTTTCCACATTCAACGGACCATAGAATACCAGTGGTGTGAAACTTTTTCCTATCTGGTTCCAATTGGTATAACCAAAGCGGGTGGTTACCTTTAAGTTCTTGAGTATATTATACTGGAGTTCTACTTTCCCAAATAATTTGTTACCATTGGATTTTCCATAAGTATTGTCCAATTTGGTAAGTGGATTAAAGATTTCAGATAATAAGAGATTGCTGAACCCATATTTTCCAACTGTGTTAGGTACATCATTATATACCGGAACGGTAGGATCGAAGTTCAAAGCACTACCGATGATAGAGTTAAAGGAATTTTCCTGGATACCCTTACTCTTGAGATTGGCATAGTTGGTATTTACTATCAATTTCAATTTGTTGGTGATATCAGCAGCTAAATTGGCTGTTCCGTTTATTCTGTTGAAGTTGGATTTATCACCGCCTCCAACAATACCATCCTGGCCTGTATATGCTCCGGATACGAAATAGGTGATCTTGTCGCTACCTCCCCGGGTGCTTACACTATAATTCTGCATTGGGGCGGTGTGGAAGATTTCTTTCTGCCAGTTAGTTCCCTTACCCAACTTGGAAAGATCCGGGAAGATGATATTTCCACCGGATGCGGTGCTACCTTCATTAAGCATAGCTGCATATTCGGTAGCATTTAGGACTCCGATGGTTTTTAAAACTTCCTGGGAGCCATAATTGAGATTAACGTTGATTTCCGGTTTTTGATTTTTCATACCGCTGCGGGTGGTCACTACCAACACGCCGTTGCCGCCTTTGATACCATATATAGCAGTGGTTGCTGCATCTTTCAAGACATTTATGGATTCAACGTCGGCCGGATTGAGGGCATTCAGGTCATCGAGCGACTGTTGTACTCCATCAATAATTACTAATGGTTCTACACCGGAAAAGGAAGGAATCCCACGAACAATAACCGTAAGTTTAGCACCCGGACTACCACTTTGCATCACATTTACACCGGAAGCCTGACCTTGTAGCGCTTCTTCTATTCTTACTGGTTTAAGGCGTTGAATATCTTCGTTTTTTACACTTGAAAGGGCACCGGAAACCTTGGTGATTTTTTGGGTACCGTATCCGATTACTACTACTTCACTCAATTCTTTATCAGATGTTTTAAGTCTGACGGTAATTGGACTATTTCCAATTACTACTTCCTGCTGGGCAAAGCTGATGGCTGAAATAGTAAGCACTTTGTCTTCTGCTCCAACTGAAATACTAAAGTTTCCATTTTCATCTGCAGCAACAGCTTTCTTTGATGTTTTTGCGAGTACTGAGGCTCCGGGCACAGGGGAGCCGGTTTCGTCTGTTACTTTCCCTGTCACAGTTCTTTGTTGTGCCCAGGATATTTGGGCAAACATTAAAAGTACCAGCAAAGGAATTCTTTGTAAGATTTGTTTCATACGTGAAATTGTTTTTGATAATGTTTCGTACAAAGGCTAATGTCTAATCGTTAAGGGATGATTTTCATATTATCGTCAGCGTTGGGCGTATTTTTTACGCTTAATTTTGTTGTTCTTGGTCGATATTTGTCGTTATATTCATATAACTTTTGACGGAATGAAGTTAGGACTTGCCAAAATTGAGAACAACTTTTGTGATACAACTCTATTACATCATTTTTGAGTAAGTGATTGATTTTTAATAAATACTTACTACATCATTACTACATCAACCGAAGTAATGCCAGCGTTATGAAACATTATTTACTATTTGCCCTATGTTTTTTTTACAGTTGGAGTGCCGGGGGCCAAAATACCATTGGCCTGCCTCAGATCATTAATTATAGTAAGATCGATTATCAGGCAGGTACGCAAACCTGGGATATAAAACAGGATAGCCGCGACATTCTCTACTTCGCCAATAATGAAGGAATGCTAACCTACGACGGTAGTCACTGGAAAGTATATCCGCTTCCAAACAGAACTATCGTCAGAGCCCTGGGAATTGATAGCGATGATAATATCTATGTAGGTGGACAAGGGGAAATAGGTTACTTCAGCACCGTTAATGGAAATTTGTCCTATACCTCATTAAAAGATCAGATTCCTGCGCAATACAACAAATTTGCCGATATCTGGCGTATAGAAATCTATAAAGGATCGATTTTCTTCCAGGCTTCCGATAGGATTTTTGAATACAGCAACAAACGTATAAAGGTATACGCAAACGATTGGCAGTATTTTAGACTGGCAGATAATACACTCTATGCACAGGATAAATCTAATGGCCTGCTCAAAATGAAAGGACAGGAATGGGTACCCGTACATACAAAACCCCAACTTACCAATACATTAATTACCGGTATTTCTTCCATAGGAGAGGATAGCGTATTAATTAGCACCCAGGCGCACGGTATCTATTTTCTATATAAAGACTCAATAATCAGACATCAGTCTCCTTTATCTACCAGCAACGCTAACGTTGCCGCCCGTATTAATTCCACAGAAATGCTGGTAGGTACCACCTCCGATGGGTGTATTATTACCGACTTTAACGGAAATATTGTTCAACAGATTACCCGCACTGAGGGGCTCCAAAACAATGACATTATCAGCGTATTCCTCGACCGTAATAATAATGTATGGGTAGGATTGAATAATGGAATAAGCATGATAGCTTATAATTCGGCAGTAAAGTTTATCACTCCAAATACTAAAAATGAATTATCAGGATATTCAACCCGCATTTTTCACAACGAACTTTTTATTGCCACCTCGGATGGAGCATACTATGTTCCTTTAAGCAACAACATCGGCGATCTTAGCTTTTCCAAAGGTGATTTCAGCAGGGTAAAGAACAGCAGAGGCGAAGTATGGCGATTGGATGAAGTAAATAATCAACTGTTGTTAGGTCAGCATACCGGGATAGCCGTACTACGGGATCATAGTAGTATAATGTTATCTGACCGTGCAGGTGCCTGGTTATATAAACCATTGACATCCGTTTTTCCTGCTACCGAAACCCTGGTTGGTACATATACCGGGATAAGCAGACTGTCGTTTCAGGGCGGAAATTTTGAACCATCACTCAAGGCAGATGGGCCTGAAGAATCGTTACGCTTCCTGGAAATTGATAATAACAATAACATCTGGGCCTCACACCCCTATAGAGGGGTATACCGACTTCAATGGTCGCCCAATCAGAAAAATATTACCTATCAGCTTTATACCGAAAGCGGGTTGCCTTCTGCCCTTAGTAACTATGTGTTTAAAATTAGAAACAGGGTAGTATTCTGTACGCAAAAGGGAGTGTATGAATTTAATGCAACCACCAACAGGTTTGAACCATCAGATTTTCTTAATCCCATCTTCGGGAATATGGAAATACGATTTCTCAATGAAGATGCTGATGGCAACATCTGGTTTTGTAGTGGTAAAACCATTGGTGTAGTTAGTTATAATCCTCCTGGCAGTGAGCAACCTTTTACCATTACAAGAATTCCAGAACTAAATGGCAAAATTTTACTGGGATTCGAAAATATTTATCCTTTTAATAACGAGAATGTATTTATAGGATCTGAAAAAGGCATTATTCACCTTAATTATAAGAAATATACCAATAGTAAACAGGTGATAAAAGTATTGCTAGGCCAGGTAAAAGCTTTCGGGAAATCTGACAGCATTATTTTTGGCGGTTACTTTAAAGCAAAAACATCTGCTGGTTATATTCAGGATGAAAATGATTTGTTAACTCTTCCGAGTAGCTTTAACTCCTTTCATTTCGAGTATAGCTCTCCGGCTTATGGCTTACAAAACAATATCGAATATAGTTATCAGCTAGAGGGGTATGATAATAAATGGTCGGCCTGGTCGCCGAAGCCGGAAAAGGATTACACCAACTTGCCTGATGGAAATTATACCTTTAAAGTAAAGGCGCATGATAACCTGGGGCATGAATCTACAGTTGTGACTTATGGCTTTATTGTGGCTCCGGCATGGTACAAAACATTCTGGGCCTATATCTGCTACTTCCTGCTATTTGGAGCCATCCTGTATTTACTCTATCACTGGCAACTGAGAAACCTGGCAGTTCAGCAACGCAGATTTGATGAGGAACAGCAGCGACTCAAATATATTCATCAACTCGAGATAGAGAAAAATGAAAAAGAGATCATCAAACTACAAAATGATAAACTGGCTAGTGAAATAAATAATAAGAATAATGCTTTGGCAGATGCTTCTATGCACCTTGTGGAAAAAGGAGATGCACTTGGAAAAGTAAAGGATATATTGGCAAACGTTTATAAAAAATCTGATAATCCGGAAATCAAGGATGCATTATTACTGCTTAATGACGCAGAAAAGAATAGCGATAACTGGGATAAATTTGCCGGCCACTTCGATGAAATCAATAATAATTTCCTTAAGAAATTAAAGAATAAATATCCAAGCCTTACCCATACCGATCTGAAAGTTTGCGCTTATCTCCAATTGCAGTTATCCACCAAGGAAATTGCTCAATTATTGGCAATTTCGGTACGTGGAGTGGAAATTAAACGATATCGTATCCGAAAAAAATTGCAGTTACAAACAGAACAATCAATGTCTGCATTCCTGAATGAGATTGCGGGTTCCTGAGGTTTGTTTTTTTAGGTTGAGGAAGGTGGATGAAAAACAGGGCTTAGTTCTGTCGTACAATCCACCTCCATCAATTCATCATCCTACAAATTCACTTTCTTCCATTCATCATTTTTACCACTCAGCAAATTCAGATTCACCAACAGGTAGCGTGGATCTATCATTACTTTAGTTGGAGGCGCATCCGAATAGAAAACAAGACGATTAATGCCATCAGTAAGTTTTACTGAAGTGATGATGTCCGGAATCCTTGCTTCAGGTGGATTGCGCATAGTGAAAATTCCCATGTCTACATACTCCTCATCCTTAATTGGTTTCTCATTACCTGCACCATCATCTTCAAATTTATGTTTCTCTACTTCCACTTCTATACGATATCTTTTATCGTCGGTTTGTGTGGCTTTAATGCTTCTTACCTTATTTCTATATACAATTACCTTGTAAAAATATTCATCAAAGCGCTGATGCATGGAATCAGGAACATGAGTCCGCAGGAAGGTGATCAGATCTTCTGAGAGTAGATATGGAGGTCCTTGAAACGCATGGGATTCACGGAATTCAAGCAGGTAGGTATTTAACAGGGAATCGCCCAGCATGGCACTAAGATTTCCGAAAGCCATGTCCATCTTCCCCGACATATAGGTGATGTTATAGGTATTGAAAATTGGTCGTTCCTGTATTTTTTCCTCTGCTCTTCCTGTTAAATAATTCTGAAGTGGCTGATAGAAAATCTTACCATCTGCATTACTTCCATATTTCCAGGAGATCCCGCTGGATGTATATTTGTTTGTCAGGCTACCATATACACCTGCGCCTGCAAATGCAGCCGGGGCAAGGGCATTGCTGAAATACTCTTTCAATACTGCCTGGGAAACCCTGTAATCCATGAAATTAGGACCTGCATAGTCGAAATGTGCCAGCATAGAATTTTCAGACAATGAACCTCCGTTGTATGGCATCTCTACAAACCTTAATAAATTAAGCGGCTGTTTCCCGCCTGTATAATGGAGGTAATCCAGATAATTTTTACTGATATTAAAAACGCTATCAGCATTGGTAGTATGACGAGGATGAACGTAGAGTTCTATTCTGGCACTATCCTGCATATCTTTGCTTACCCAATATCGCTCTAATTTCAGAAACTGACCTGAATAGATATCGAAACTTGGAGGTTGTTTACTTCCGGCAGTTGAATAACTGAAGTAATTGCGCTGGTGGTCACTCCATTGCTTTAATAATTTTCCTGGTGCAATAGCAGTATGTGAATTGTCGGTACTCACGGTGATATTAATATTCACCCAATCGCTATTGGCAGACCAGATATTTTTATATTTGGCAGTGGTGTCTGGTTGTTGACTGCTACTGGCAGTACGTGGGGCCAAACCATATTTTACCCTTGCATCGTTGGCTCCGATTTCTACACGTGGCTCATATCCTAAAATCGGGAAATCCATATCACTGGAGATCGACATATATTTAGATGAGAATCTGGCAATATCTGACTGCGTTTCATTTTTAAATCCTTGCGGGTGGATTTTGGTATTAAGTACCATTTCAAAATGCTCTCCCGGCAATATGGACTTTGCAAGTTTTAATGCAAAAAATTGCAGGCGTGGATCGTGAACGATTGATTGTGATTCATACCCTTTAACCGTAAAGCTTTCCAGTTTCAATTGTGGTGGTAATGTTGCTATTAAAGTATCAATGGCTTTTGTGGTTCTGTTTTCCATTGAATAGCGTATATTCATTACAGTTTTTCTTTCTGTAGGATAAATATCAGCATCAACATTAATATCCGTTACCCAGGGAACTGGTAAGGCGGCATAGGATTTATACTTCTTCTCATAGTCGGCCCTTTTTTGAAATGGTACTTCACTGGTTTGTGGCAGATACTCATTAAGTACGTTTGTATTATAGAATATATAGCTTCCGCAGGCTATCAGCGCTATACCGAATACTCCGAATGCCAGGATTGCAGCTTTATTAATTCTGCTCTTCATTAAACGAAGTCTTTCTCTGAAATTCAGTTCAATACCTCTTTTCCACAAAAGGTTCACCACAATTGTCAGAAGTATAGCAAATATTAACCAGTAAATGGTAAACCAGGTACGTCCGGCAAGGTAAGGCTCATAACCATTCATCTCTGAATAATCGATATTGTAACCCGCCCAGCCAGATAAAGGACCGTTGCCTGGTTTGGGTGGTGCTCCATAAAAAAGCAAATTATGCTCAATACCCAAACTTTTTGCAATAACATTCAGAATAAAGAACAAAATCATTATCGTATGTCCAACAAATTTATTCTTTACCAAAACCTGAATACCAAATGCTAATACCGCCAGGAGGGCATAGTATGGGAATACAATTCCATAGCATTCTAAAAGATAAACTCCCGGATTATAGATGGGGTAGCCCTTGTAAAGGATGGAAAAGAACATTGCAACTAGTACTAATGTACTGAGAATGAAAGCAATTCCTATAATTGAAAGTAACTTTGATCCTGTGAATATCCAGTCTGGAATCGGTAATGCATCTGTTATATGTGCAAGTTTAAGTTCCCTTTCTCTGTTTACTGCCTCTCCGGCAAAGAAAACAAGGATGATTAATGCAAAGATGCTGAAGTAGCCATTCTTTATTTCAAGCACATATCCGGTGGTTGGATAGGTTAGTGAAATGCCATCATAAAAGAGAATGAATCCGGCTGCAAATATCATCACTATAAAGAATATAGTTTTGAGATGATAGGAGAGTTCCAGCTTTGTCTGGAAAAATAAGTGGTGCAGATTATCCTTGAACCTGAAAGTTCTGTTTACAGTTGGGATGGCTATACGCGCATCTTTGGCCGAGGTATCTTCCTTAATTTTCCTGGCCGATTGCTTGT
This sequence comes from Chitinophaga silvatica, assembly GCF_003419895.1. GTDB lineage: Bacteria > Bacteroidota > Bacteroidia > Chitinophagales > Chitinophagaceae > Chitinophaga > Chitinophaga silvatica. The sequence continues at coordinate 384,688 of NZ_QPMM01000002.1, forward strand.
CTTGCATCCATCTCCCAAAATCAAATCTGATATATCCTATCAGAAATAAAATAAGTCCAATTCCCAGCCACAATAACCTGTTATAAAGCATCCAGCTTTCCATAGGCACGAGGGCAGTGTTTCTTTGCACTATATTCCATCCTCTGATCATAGTAAAGAAAGCATGCTCGCCATAGGGATCGAGATAACAGTATAAGGTAAGATCTTCCGGATTAAAGAAGCGTTGCGCAATCATGTTTAAGGCAATGATCAATACCGCTGTCATATAACCTCCAAGTACGTTTCTCGTGAGCGTAACCATAGAGAAAAAAATGAGGCTGGCAATCACAATATTAAAAATGATCAACACAAAAAATGGCCATATAAAATATATTGCCTTAAATGGTTGTAAGGTCGCCGGATCATGACCAGGCATCAGATAGCCGATTGTAATCCCAACTAATACTGCTGTTGCAATAATCAGAAGTATTACAAGTGTACCTAAGAACCTTCCTAATAAATAACCACTTTTGGTAATTGGTAAAGCAAAGTAAAAATTAGCTGCTTTTGTTTCTCTATCCCTGATAACGGGAACACTCATTAAGGCTGCTGCAATAGCAATCAGCCAAATGCTCATATGTGAAATGAAGTAACTGATAGTTATGCTCGAATTGGCATAAACTCTTTGTCCGGCTCCGCCATAGTTTACAAATAATGTAGACCCATGAATAGAATAAAAGCTAAATAGCAGAAAGGCCAGAAAGTAAATATAGGTATCCCACCGCCTGAAGCGATATTGGAGTTCGAATTGAAATATCTTGATAAAACTTTGCATCGGAAAAATTTGAAGTAATAGAATTACAGCATTACCAGATTCACTTTGCTGGATATAGCATGGAAGTATACATCCTCCAGATCCGCGTCTATTGGACTAAATCCGGACTCAGGTAAACTTTCGCTATACACATGGAGCATGGTTTTGCCCCCGAGTAAATTGGTAGAAATCACTTTCATTCGGGAGGCATAATCTTTGGCTTCATGTTTTTCAACTACTTTCTTCCAAATCTTACCTTGCATACTGCTGATTATTTTCTTTGGTTCTCCTTGCAGCATTACTTCACCGCCACAGATTACAGCCATATTGGTACATAGGTGGCTTACATCTTCTACAATATGTGTACTTAATATTACTACCGCATTTTCACCGATTTCTGATAAAAGGTTATGAAAACGTACTCTTTCAGTAGGATCTAATCCGGCTGTGGGTTCATCTACAATAATGAGTTGCGGGTTACCGATCATTGCCTGTGCAATGCCGAATCGTTGTCTCATCCCTCCTGAATAAGTGCCCAGATTTTTATGTCTTACATTATAGAGGTTTACTTTGTGGAGAAGTGCCTCTACAATTTCTTTTCTTTCTTTTTTATTATTGATTCCTTTGAGTGCAGCAATATGATGCAACATAGTATCGGCACTTACACGAGGGTATACTCCAAAGTCCTGAGGTAAATAACCTAATAATCGTCTTACTTCTTCTTTTTGAGAGAGTACATCAATCTCTCCGAATTTAATGCTACCGCTATCTGCATCCTGTAAGGTAGATATAGTACGCATAAGGCTCGATTTTCCTGCACCATTCGGGCCCAGAAGCCCAAACATTCCTTTGTTGATTTGTAGTGATACTCCGTTGAGTGCCTGTACTCCATTTGGATAGCATTTCCGTAGGTCGTTAATGACTAGTTGCATAAATATTGTTTTGTATGTAGAATGAGCATGGCTTACCCGCTCCGCAGAAGCGGATAAGCCAAAGGAATTACGGTATTATGTTTTAGAGATTTATTTTATAGTAGATTGATTTGATCACCCCAAATCCATCATATTTGTTTGTATATGTTGCTCCCTCAAAGGAACCGGATGGCAGGATAGAAAATTCGTATACACTACCAGTCTTACCATCTGTTGTAGCTACAGCCAGGCGTTTACCCAGGTTGGCCGGAGTAAACATAGGATTAGAAATCAGCTGTGGGTTAAGTATGCTGAATGCCGTTATTTGTATGCCAGCTGAGAAAGTATAAAGTAAGGTGCTGCTATTGGCGGCTATATCATACTTATATATTTTATTATCGTTGGCATAAAATAACAAAGGCAAAATAGGAGAGAGGGCAAAGAATTTGGCTTTAGCCATATCCGGACTTTTATCTATTCCCATAACACTAATGGCTGGTGTTTGATTCTTATCACTATTTCCTCTGCTGAAATCCAGTTGGTAAATAAATACAGAATCATTGCTTTTGTCTCTCAGCAAAGCGGTCGACTGCCCATTGGGTGAGTTGTAGGCATATAGCATGGTTCTGTTGCCAACATTATTTATATCGAATGCTGCCTTAGGATTTGATGGGAATGTAGAAAAGGTGGTTTCATTCAGTGGAGTATAGATGAAACGGTGATGCTTTTCATCAAAAACTACTGTCGGATATGGACCAAAGTCGGTATACGGAGAACCCATTAAATAAGGAGCGGCCTCATAATCTCCACCCAATGCAGCTCCGTACTTGGCTACAGCAAAGGGGCCCGTCCAAATTCTGGTTAATACTTTCTTTTCTTTAAAGAGGTAATCTGAAATAAAATCTTTGCCAGGATTCGGATAAAGTGCTTGGTAATCGAAGGTCGTAGGCTTAGTATAGAAACCACTATCGTTGAATGAGACAAGCTGACGGAAATCAAATGGATTTATATATGCTCCTGCTTTATCGGTAAGACAGAAGATGTATTGTTTCATCCAACCGGCAGTGAGGCAGGTTACTTGTCTTGCTTCTCCAGGCAATTGACGCCCATTGGCATTTTGGAAGAGGTTATAAAGAGTTTTTCCTGAAGGCTGAATTATGGCAGCATCAGAAGAATCTGCGCTTGTATTATACCAAACCAACCAACCATTGGAAATACTACTTGTTACGATAAGCGTAAACCGATGCCAGGAGTTAACTCCCGTTGCTTCGTCTGTAACTTTCAGATAAAGTGTATAGCTTCCCGGTAAAGAACCAATCTGAACATTTAACTTTTCCGAAGTGGAAATATAATTGATGCCTGGATAATCGGGCCTTTGTGAATAGTAATACCAGGAATATGTTAACTGGCTTTTATCTGGTAGTTGAGAAATTACCGGAGCTATTTTCAGTGAGTCGAATTGTGTTACATACACGGTATCGGATGACACTGAGATATCGATCTTATTTAATTCCTTATAGCTATAATTACCTTTATCTTTCATACAAGCATTGGCAATAATTACTAATGCCAGAAGGAATAAGAAGAGTTTATAGTTGCGTTGCATGTTAGATTATTTAATTTGGAAAAGTAACAGGATTATTGTTTTCATCGAGCAATGGCCCATGGCTATTGTTATAGTTTGTAAGCGCATCTTTCAGTATTTGCTTTATATACAAATAGAATTGGAAATCTACTCCCCCAACCGGTGTTAGGTAATTGAATTCATAAATTCCTGTTACATCAATGATAAATCGATATTTTGTTTTGCTATAAACTCCAAAGAAGCCTACGAGTATGTTATCCCAATTGGCTGGTTTGGTAATGATGTTGTTGATCTTAATAAGATATTTACTATTCTCCTTTACAGCATCAGTAAAATCGCTATTGTTATTGATCTTCAATGAGAGACTTACTTCACTTGTTAATAACTCCGGTTGTTTCATTACCAGAATTTTAGCGGTATCAATAAAGCTATTTGCTTTAATCACGCAAGGGAGCAGACGGTAATGTTTGCCTTCTACTGCAGTTGAACCAGCATTCGCTACTATATTTACTGTTCTGTCATTAGCAACTGGTGAACCTGTTATTTTTACCGGTATTTTCACAGTGTCTTCATTCCATTGTTGAGGACGTATAGCAAAGGAATAGGTCAGACTGTCTTTTATGAAAACATAATCAAATGCTTCAGTATAGAAATAAGCACCGGCTTGAGAATTCCATACCAGGTTGTCATCTTTCTTACATCCAAAAAACATAAACAGACAACAGATATATAAACAATATTTTTTGATCATAGTACAAGGTTTATTATTTGCCATATTCGGTTTCCAACTCTGGTTTAGGTAACACATAAACATTATCGGTACCAGGTATATTACTATCTGGAAGTTGGGTGATCTTCAGACGTTTATAGTAGAAGAATGTTTGACCTTCGGCAAAAAATTCTTTACGATACTCTTTTCTGATTTCTTCCTGTAATTCTTCTTTGGTACCACTATTATTAAGTGGATCTCTTCCTCTATGTTCTCTGATCTGGTTCAGATAATTGAATCCTGCTTTCGTGTCTTGTATACATTCCGCGGCTATGTAGTAGAGTTCGGATACCCTGATTAATGGCATTAAATATTTAATGTTTGATGGTGCTTCATCAAGTTGCCAGAATTTACTGCAGAAAGGAGTTCCATTGTATAGCTTCCATAGGTATACATACCTGTAGTCGGTGCTACCACCGCTATTTACTTCGTATAGAGCTTTAACCGCAGTTGAATTATTATTTAGCAGATATCTGGCATCTGTGGTTCTGAAATGCATATTGGCATTATTTACCAGGTCACTTATATACAAAGAGAATACATGCTCGGATGAGAATGTTCTGTCGATTCTTTCCTCTGGCCCGCTAACTGCACTATTGACTACTAAAGGAAACTTCTTACTGTTAATAACTTCATCTGCATATTTAAGCGCATTCACTTTATCACCGATATAAAGATAGATCCGTGCTTTCAGCGCTTTTACAGCGTAGATGTTGAAGTGATTACTTCTTCTGGTCGCCATGTCTGTATTTGTTGCTTTATCCGGGCTATTGATTGGATCATCGGCAAGCAGGGTTTCTGCTAAGTTTAAATCTGCAAAGCACTGGTCTATAAATTGTTTGGCAGGAGAAGATGCAGTAGGCGTTTTACTGATAGTAGTTATATAAGGTACTAACAACTTACTGTTAGCGGCATCATATGCAGGAGCAAATAGTCTGAAAATATCGAAATGCAGGTAAGCTCTTATTCCCAGCGCTTCTGCTTTCACCAGGCGATAATCGTCGGCACCAAAAACCGATGATTTTCCATCAATCTGTGCAAGGATATTATTGGCATTGGAAATAGCATTATAGCTTCTCTCCCAAATCTTATCTATATATCCACGGGTATCTAGTTCTGTATACTTATGCAGATTGGCTTTGTAATAGAAGCTTCTTGTTTCGGTGAGGTCATAATCGTGCGAGATTACACTCATGAAGCCCATCGTCATTTCTCCTCCATAAATATCGTTTCTTCCCATTAGGCTATAAGTACCATACAATGCATCCTTAAAACCGGTGGCAGTACTGAATAATTGTTCCTGATGAACTTCTGCTTTAGGTTTAACATCCAGCCATTTATTACAACTGGAATTAAGCATACCCAAAGCTATTGTTATATATATTGGAGTGTATTTGAATTTCATAATCATTCGATTTAAAAGCTGGTTTGAATACCAAGTGAATATGATTGTGCAAAAGGATATGCTAATCCTCTTTCCTGTTTGATTGAGGTGATACGGAAAGGCTCAATCATATAGAAACTGGCTTTAAGTGTTTTGAGTGCGGTACGTTTTAGTAACCTGCTGCTTAGGAAATCGTATTGCAGTGAAATCAGCTTGCAATTCAATTGGTTGTTGTTTTGTACAAACCTGGACGTTGGCAAGGTTTTGCTTTTGTCCGCAATATTTTTAAAGAAAGTGTGATCACCTGGTTTTTGCCATCTTTCTTCTAGTACACGGATATCTACATTATAGCGTAAATCGGCATTTTCAACTCTATCTACCAGCGTTTGATTATAAGTCTGACCTCCTAATTGATATTCGAAATTGATACTGGCAGTTATACCTTTATACATGAGAGTAGTACCGAATATACCGCGGTATTTAGGCAATTCATCGCCCATAATTCTTTTATCGGCAGCATCCCAGATGTAGGTTCTTGAACCATCCTGTTTAAGAAATACTTCCCGGCCGTTGGCTGGGTCTATACCTAAAGATGGTACGGCAAAGATGGCAGTCATAGATTGTCCTTCCTGGTATAATTGTACAGGGGCGCTGCTGCTATCGCTTACTTGCTTGCTTTGCTGTTGTGTATTGTAGTCTTTTAAGGCTGCTGAAATATTTTTCAGGACGTTTTTGTTACGAAAAACAGTTCCGTTTACACTCCAGAAAATATTCTGCTTTTCTTTTTTAATAAGCATCAGGCGTACATCAAATTCATATCCCTGGTTTTCGACTTCGCCTACGTTTTCTTTATAGGAAAGGAAACCCTGAGAAGGGGCAATGGTAAGATCGATCAGCTGATTTTGTGTTCTTTCCTTATAGTAGTTGGCGGTAAAGGAGAGGTAGTCTTTAAATATCTTAACATCAGCCCCAATGTTCCAGGTATTTTTCTGCTGCCATTTCAGGGTTTCATTTCCCATCCCCAGCATATAGGCTCCAATTCTATCGAGGTAGCGTACATTCTGGAAGTATTGATAAGTAGTAATCGCCTGGTAGGAAGGGAAGTTTTGAGTTCCTGTACTACCATAGGAAGTGCGTATTTTTAAATAGCTAATATTCAATTTTTTACTCCATTCCTCATTATGAACATTCCATGCAGCACCTACCGAATAAAATGGAGCAAATTTATTTTTTGTTCCGAATTGAGAAGAACCGTCTGTACTTAAAGATAGATCTGCTGCGTACCTGTTGTTATAGGTATAGTTGAAGTTTGATTGAACACTAACACGACGAACAAGCGATTCATACCCTTCTGGTCTGCTGTCCTGGAGATATTTAGCTCCAAAAATTGGAGTGTTTAAGTCTTGGTTCGGATATCCCTCTGTTGTAACCATAACATTGTTAAGTGTGTTCTGACTTAAATCAAAACCCACAGTAGCAACGAACATATGTGCATCAACACGCTTGTTGAAGTCGAGATAGGAATTGATTTCATAGCTCGACATATTTAAATGGCCCTGTTTATATTGCCCCTTGCGGAAATAATCATTTTCTCCATAGTTCAGGAACATGGTATGATCGGCTGGCCAGAAATTATTTGCTTCCTGTCTGTTTTGATACAGGCTTGCGTTACTACGTAGTTTAAATGCCCGGGATAAAGACCACTCCAACGAAAAGTTGTCCATAACCGTTTGAGTTGTACCCTTAAAACTGGTATTAATATCCCCATTATACATCGGATTCGCTATCTTGGAAGTATCCCTTATGCCTGTATGGTTAATGAAATCCACAACTTTTAAATATTTCCCATTTGCATCTCTAACTCTCCAATATGGATTCATCACAGTATAATCACTAAAGTCGCCATAGGGAGAATAGGAGTCATCACTTTGAGAAACAGAAAGATAGTTGCGGATCATCAGTGATTTATAACGGTATGATAAAGTGTTACCGCCAGAATATTTTATGTTCCCTGAACCTTTCATTACACCATTAGATTGGTTCACCGATAAATCTACTCCATATCTGAAGTAAGAATCGCCACCATCAATGTAGATAAAGTGTCGCTGACCAAAGGAATTGCGGAGAGGTTGTGTCAACCAGTCGGTATTTACTCCCTGTGCTATTTCTTTTGCATGTCGGTTATATTCTTCATTAAGCCATTGTTGGAACTCCGGATCTTTACTTTCGGATGTATATAACCCACCGGCTTTTTCAGCCTGTAATTTCTGTGCTCCATTCAGCAGGTGATAATCCCTTAGATCAGGAGTGCTAGCGGTAAAGTCGCCCGTATATGATACTTGTAATTTACCTGGAACAGGTTGTTTAGTATAAACTACTACCACTCCGTTGGCGCCGCGGGAACCATACAATGCTGTTCCTGTTGCATCTTTAAGAATGGTGATCTTTTCCACTCTGTTCATATCCAGGTCCATAATCTTTTGAAGAGGCACTTCAAAACCATCTAGAATAAAAAGTGGCTGATTCGGATTAGAAAGATACTGACCTTTTAGGTTTGGGAGATTACTACTTCCTCTAAGCTGAATATCCGGCAATTTGTTTGGGTCGGAACCTGATAGGTTATTTTGAAATACCTGAAAGGAAGGGTCCAGCAGTTGCAAACTGGCAACGATATTCTGATTACCTGCAGCTCTGAGTTGCTGGGCATTGATACTGGTTACCGCTCCCGTAAAGCTTTCATAACTACGTTGTACCACTCCCGTTACTACTACTTCAGTTAATTTACTTTCTTCCTGAAGCATTCTGACATTGATAAAGTCTTGCTGTGCAACAGTTATTTCTTTTGGTTTGTATCCGATGTATTGAAATATTAGTACGCTGTTATTGTTCAGATCCTTTATCTGAAAGCTCCCGGTTTCATCTGAAAGTACCGCCATATTAGTGCCTTGTACGCGTACCGTAACCCCTGGCATTGCCTCACTTTTTTCATTTTCAATTCTTCCTTTTACCAATTTAGGACCTTCGGGTTTTGCTACTGGTTCGGTAATGTTATTCTGCGGAGGCCTGGCAGCTTCTTTTTTCAGGAGAATGTTATTACCTGAAATCTTATAGCTGAATGATCTGCTTACTAAAAGCTGGTTTAGTACAACATTTAATGGCTTCTTAGATAAGTGTAGTGTAATTTTCTTTTCAAGGGCAATTTCTTTTGAGTTGTAAATGAAACGAAACGGAACCTGTGATTCGATTTGTTTTAAAGCGTCTTTTAGATTTGCATTGTCGACATGCAGACTAATATCCGGGTTGCTGCTTTGTGCGTTGGTGGACAGTGTTGAAAATATAAGCAGTATCGGGATAAAAAGGCAGATGAACAATTGTTTCATCTGTAGTGATTTTGGTTTAAATGGCAGGGGGAAACTCCTGACCTTAAGGAATAGTTTTCCTTTTCCAATTACATACATAATTCGACTGATTTAGTTTAGCAACATTTGATACATAATTTTGACTTACAGACTGCGGTACCGGCACATGCGCCGGCACCACAGCGCGTTGGTTTTGGATTTCTATGGCATAGGAATTCCTTGCAGGCCTATATCCTGCTGTTTTGAAGTTGGCATGATCATGACTTTTTCCGGCTGATAAATTTGATTCTACATTATTGGCATCCTCGTCCCCACAGTTTTACAATTCTATTTGTCTCATCTATATTGAAATGTATATTATTGACATCACATAGTAATGTGAGTATTTCATTCAACGGTTTATTACTGTTAAATGTAGCACTGTAGGTACATGATTTTAATACCTGATCTTTAAATTCGAAGCGAACGTTATACCAACGTTCCAGAACAAGTGCTATAGCTTCTAAAGGTTGCGTATCAAAACTAAGTTCACCGTCTTTCCAGGAAAAGGCATCGGCATTATTTACTTTACTAAGAATACCTTTCCCATCCTGCAGGTTGTAGGTTAGCCTTTGACGTGGCTGTATGGTTGCAAGGGTAGAACTGCTATCAGCTACCTGTACTTTTCCTTCTGCTACTGCAACCAATATTTTATTTTCTTTACTATATGATTTAACGTTAAATGCAGTACCCAGCACCCTTGTATTAATTGAGCGTGTAACAACAATGAAGGGCTCTCCGGCCGAAGACTTTACATCAAAATAAGCTTCCCCATCGAGCTCAATTGTTCTTTTCTGATTGAAGCTTTTAGGATATCTGATTGTGGTAGCAGCATTCAGCCAGACAACAGATCCGTCAGGGAGTTGAAGTTGCCTGATTTTTCCGGTAGGGGTGCTGACGGTCAGATATTCAACCGGCTTCAAAGATAACAGGTAAACTCCTGCACTGATCAATATTAATATACTGGCTGCAGCAGCTATACGACCAATGGAAAAACGCTTTTTCTTACTGGTTGTAATATGCTTCGTTAAGCCGGCTGCTACTCTCTCTTTTACCTGTTGTAACTCATTTACATCATCACTTACCCATTCCACTGTTTCTGGTTCATTGTTCCTATACCAGTTTAGTAATTGCTCTTCTTCTTCAGGGGTGGCTTTTCCCTGCAGGTATTGAGATATTAAATATGATAATTCTTCCTGGTTCATTAGTGATGATGTACTTATATAGTGTTATGAGAAAGGATAATCCCTTAGTGAGATTTAAAAAAAAATTACACTTGAAAAGTATAGAGTATTATTAGTATCAGTATCAGGAGTAAAGTTTTAAATTGGCGGAGAGATGATCTTAATATTTTTAAAGCTTTCGTCAGATGAGCTTCAACAGTTTTAGGAGAAATATTAAGCGTGCTGGCAATCTCATTTACAGGTAATGCTTCTTCCCGGCTATATCTGAATACCAGCTGACATTTTTCGGGAAGTTTGGATACAACGCCTTTTATATATTCATCCAGGAATCTTGCTTCAATAAGTTCTTCATCGAATTGTACCGATGGTTGGATGTAATTGGCTGCGGCGAGGGATTTACGGCGTTTATTTTTGAGGAGCTGATTGAAGATCGAGAATTTTACCGCTGTTGCCAGATAGGCACCAATATTTTGGATATCTAATATTTCTCTTCGATCCCATAATTGCATGAAAACCTCCTGCAATACTTCTTCGGCTGCTGCTTTATCTTTAGTATAGTGATAAGCCATTGCAAGTAGCTTGCTCCAATATCGGTTGTAGATAGTGGTGAATGCTGCTTCATCACCTGTTTGCAACAAGATGCTTAGTTGTTCGTCCGTAAGTTCATTCAAGCGGCCCATAGGCATTCGGTTCCTGCGACGGAAATAGCAATTTAGAATGGTTACGGTTAAATGTACAAAAAGAAATTTTTAAATCAGAGTAGTGATAAGTTCTTAGAAATAAATTTCACCTCGGAGATAAAGTTTAGCCTGGCCTCCGATTTCTACCCTGTCGCCAAGCAGTTTACAGGTAAGAACTCCTGTTCGTTCCGAAAGCTGAATAGCTGTGAAGCTTTCTTTATGTAATTGCTTAGCCCAATAAGGTACAAGGCTGGTATGTGCCGATCCGGTAACCGGGTCTTCATCCACTCCTACTGCTGGCCCAAAGAACCTTGATACAAAATCTGTATTCGTACCTCTTGCGGTAATGATAACCCCTCTAACCGGTAGTTTTTTAATCTCTTCCAGGCTAGGTTTCATTTTTTTGATATCCTCTTCCTTATCGAAAATAAGCATGATATCAGTTTTACCTTTGAAGGCAGCTATTGGCTTCACTTCAAATGCTGCCAGCAATTCCGGAGGCGTAGTTATCTCCTCCAGGGTATCTGCCGGAAAGTTTAGCATTATGATCTCTCCATGTTTGGTTACCGGTAATTCTCCGCTTCTGGGAGAATAAAAATTGATCTGGTTGCTATCGTGCCCTTCCAGGTGGAATAAAACATAAGCTGAGGCAAGGGTAGCATGGCCACAAAGGTCGACTTCCACTTCAGGTGTAAACCATCTGATTTCATATCGATTCCCTTTTTTAATATAGAAAGCTGTTTCTGCCAGATTATTCTCTTTTGCAATTTTCTGCATGATATTATCATCCAGCCAATTAGGAAGAGGACAAACGGCAGCCGGATTTCCTTTAAATATTTTATCTGCAAAGGCATCTACCTGGTAAATCTTGTAGCTCATGGTTGATGTTTTATTGAGGTATCAACAAAATATGAAGGATCAGGTTTATAGATTTTCCACAATTTACAAAAAGTAGGACGTATAGATTAATTATTATATTTTACCTGCATATTTATATCTAATGAAATATCCCATACTTACACTTTTAGTATCAATTATTTGGGCCTGTAATGTTAAGAACCCCAATAAAGGGGTTAATTCTACACCAGCAATCCTGGAAGCAGGTGAAACTGCCGACTGCGTATTTGATACAAGTAGTTATAAGTTTACATCGGAGAAACTGTATTCCTATAAAAGCGATATTAAGTTCTTTTGGGATAGTACCAATCAGGAGGCAATAACTGTACTTAATGATACAGATAGTCTAAGTCTGCATATCGGAGGCTGTAACCATTTTGGATATTATGTAACCTTTTCGACAGATTCTTCTGCTTATTTGAATAATGAATTTTTATTAAGAAAATCGAGTTGATTAGCCGCTACATTTCTGAAGGATGGGTTTGATACTTATTTTAGTAACGGAATTGAAAAAAGATCCTTTGAAATTGATTCCAGTAAGGTAAATGAAAAATATATTAAGGTAAATACTTCAGACACGAGTATTACAGATCATGTTTATGATTTAATTTCCATTCAGAAGAGAAATAATCGTACAGTGATTTCCGTGGGAGGGTATGTCAACTAATTAAAATTTAATAAACGGATGCCTTTAATTTAGGTATACTGATATAGAAATTGGCAAAATGAAGTCTGAACTTTTATAATATGATAAGTTAATTGACTTTTTTATATTGATAAAAACCCTTAATTTTTTTATTGAGGAAAGTGCCCTTAGAGCTTGCCGATTTCATTTCAAGATATATTTCTTCAGGAACCTGGATATAATCGTAGATCATTCCTGAAACGAAAACGATTCTCAGGGTATGTGTTTTAGCCTTATAAACCATATGTGCAACTACAGACGATGGCATAACACAGAGGCAACAATTACTGTGCTATTCCCTGAGCTGGGAAATAATTATTTTATCTATGGTCTTATCTGTAAATATTTTGCGCATGAATAAAATAGGTTTGGCCATGTAACCAGCGGAATATCTGGTGGCTGGTTTGCGGGCTTCAATTGCCTTAAGGATGAGGTTAGCAATGATTTCAGGAGCAGAGTTTTTCGTAAGTGTTGCCCTAAAGGCTTTGGCAAATCGTTCTATCAGTAACTGGTAATTACTTTGATTGGCCGATTTCATCAGGTTATCATAGGTAATAGTTCCCCATTCAGTTTTTATTCCACCAGGTTCTATCACAATTACATCTATGCCAAATGATTTTACTTCATTTCTAAGAGAATCACTGAGCCCCTCCAATGCAAATTTGCTGGCATGATACCAGCCTCCTAATGGAGTGGCTATTTTCCCACCAATAGAAGAAATATTGACTATTTTCCCCCAGTGTTGCTGTCGCATGTAGGGGATAACTTGCTGAATTAAGCGGGCTGCGCCAAACAAATTAACATCTAACTGGTACTTTGCATCTTCAATTGACACATCTTCAATGGCACCATATTCGCCGAAACCGGCATTATTTATAAGAATATCTATTCCTTCCGCTTCCTTTGTTATATGTTCAATGCCGCTTAATACTTCTGACTCTTTGGTAACATCCATTTCCAGTGTTTGGATGCCTGCATTGCGGAGGTCCTGCATTTTATCCAATCTGCGGGCAGCTCCGTATACTTTATAATCTTTTTGTGCCAGCAACAATGCCGTTGCTTTACCAATTCCTGAAGAGGCTCCTGTAATTAATACTACCTTGTTCATGAATCTTTTTTGATAAAACAACTTGGATTTTCAAATGGTTGATTTAAAGGCGCAAAGCGTTACTCTTTGCGCCTTTATTTGAATGTTACTTTTTACCCGTTGTTGGTATCACCTTCTTTATGGTACCATCTTTATTATAGTAGAGCTTATCTACACAAATTGAACGTAGCCAGTCGTGATGCGATATTGAACTATTGTGATAGAAAGCATACCACTGCCCTTTATATTCCACAATACTTCCATGGTTGGTATAGCTATCGGTAGGGTCCATATAAATACCGCGATAGGTCCAGGGGCCTAATGGGCTCTTACTGGTAGCATACCTCATCTGATTGTGTTTACCATCTACATCATGATTGTCGGAATACGAGAGGTAGTAAATACCTTTTCTTTTATGTACCCATGTTGCTTCATGAAAATCTTCCAGTCCTTCCATTTTCTTCATCTCTCCATCAATTTCAATCATATTATCCTTTAGTTTCCCACCTTTACAGGTACCACCGCCTCCGTAGTAGAAGTATGCCTGTCCGTCGTCATCTATAAAAACTGTAGGGTCGATCATCGATTCCAGGCCCTGGATATATCCCTGTACCTGGAAGTCACTGGCTGGTTTCTTACTGGTAGCAACCCCGATTTTCCAGGTATTGTTCCATTGGTCGCCCGACCCGGTTGGATGCGGGAAATAGAAATAATACGTTCCATTCTTATACACACAATCGGGAGCCCACATGAATCCACCTTCTTTTCTGCCCCATGGAACCTGGCTCGAACGAAGAATTTCTCCATGATCTTTCCAGTGGATCATATCATCAGTTGAAAAGACATGATATTGATCCATCAGGTCACATCCTCTTGGGGGGTCTATATCATGTGAAGCATAAACATATAATCTACCATCGGCCCAAACGTGTGCAGAAGGGTCGGCAGTATACATATGAGTAATAAATGGATTAGACTGGGCTTGGGAAGTAGAGGGAATGCTCATGCCTACGGCCAGCACCAAAGCGGTAGACTGAAGAAATTTTGCAGTGGAATTAAGCAATTGTTCAGTTGTCATCATAATAATTATTAGGGCGTTAAAATTAGAGTTGATGACCTAACAAATGCGCTAATTTTTAGCAAATACTACTAATTGGGGCTAAAAAAGATAAGGTATTTAGATATTAAATAATTTGTTCCTCGCCAGTATGGAAGCTCCAATAACTCCTGCCTTACTTCCAAGCTTCGATAAACGGAATTGAGTATCGTTGTTTACTTTGCTTAAGGAATATTTGTTGATAGCACTTTTTAATGGAAGAAAGATACATTCGCCGGTTGTGGATAATGCACCTCCAAGAATGATCAATTCAGGGTTATAAAGGTTAATCAGGATTGCAATTCCTTTTCCAAGTTTCTCCCCAATTTCCGAAACCAATTCCATCGCCAGGGTATCATCGTTATTGGCGGCTTCTAAAATATCAGTTATACTTATCTGTTCCGGGTCTTGTATTTTTGAGGTAATAATAGAAGCGGCACCCGCCTGGAGCCGTTCTTTAAATTGACGCTCTAATGCGAGCCCGGAGGTTTCTGTTTCCAGGCAACCTTTTTTCCCGCAATGACAAATTATTTCGTTATCAAAAAAAGGAATATGTCCAAACTCCCCGGCATAACCGGATTTGCCATAGTGCAATTCTCCGTTTATCATTATTCCCAAAGCAATTCCATAATCTGCATTTACAAAAATTACTTCTTTCTCATCTTTAACAGATCCGCTGCAAAATTCTCCGAATGCCATAGCCCTGGAGTCATTTTCTATATAAGTTTTAATACCTAATCTGTTTGTGAGAATCTGTGTTAATGGTTCTTCATTAAAATAGAAAAAACTGTAACTATATCCGGTCCGGTAATTTATTCGCCCTGATATATTAACACATACACTATAAATCCTCTTTGAAATACCCTTGAAATCTTTTATAAACCGATTGATAATTGCACACATTTCATCGAACGACTGGGAGGTATTGGCTAACTGGTATGGGATGCCTTCCTGAAATTTGACCAGGTCTTTCTGGAAATTGAGTAATCCTATATTAATGTGATCATGTTTTACCTCTACTCCAAGAAATAAAAGAGAGTCGGCAGCCAGGCCATATAAATTTGGCCGGCGTCCTACTGCTGATTCCGTTTTTCCGTAGTCCATTACCAACTCTGAGGTTATAAGCTCTGTAATCAATTCCGTGATCTTCGGAGAGCTTACATTCAATATCTTACTTAAATCGGCAATGGTGCTGTTACCATGGTTGGCGAAATAGGAAAGGATATTCTTTTTAAGTTGAAGGTTTTTATATGCTACGCCGGAAATTTGCTCATTATACAGGTCATTTAAAAACGAATTATTCGTTGCCATCTGCTTGCTGCTACTTTTTGGTTGCTTGTTAGAACAAATTAAAATTTTTTAATCAAATACCCATTGTTTTTTACAAACTAATTAATCTGGGGCATGATAATTTTGTAGTTAATAAAAAAAATTTACAACTACCTTGGTTTTAGTAAAAAAGGTTTTTAATTTAGATTGATCGACTTTAATTCCACCTTATGAAGGCGCAACTGTTACTGGTAGCTTCTATTTATTAGGTATACACGCTATTTTTTATCAAACTCTATATTACTATGTCAGCAGTGGACACATTACAAATCAATAGCAAAGGAACAATGCAAAATACTTTTGATGTTATTGTTATTGGTTCTGGAATCAGTGGCGGTTGGGCCGCAAAAGAACTTTGCGAAAAAGGACTGAAAACACTGGTGCTGGAAAGGGGCCGGGATGTTAAGCATCTTAAAGACTACCCCACTGCTACCAATAATCCATGGGATTTTCCACATCGTGGCCGCCTCCCACTGGAAGTAAGTAAAGAAAACCCCATTGCCGGTAAATGCTATGCATTCAATGAAACATCCTCCCACTTTTTTGTAAAAGATAAAGAACATCCATACATCCAGGAGAAACCCTATGATTGGATCAGAGGCTATCAGGTAGGAGGGAAGTCACTCATTTGGGGCCGCCAAACCCAACGCTGGAGCCAATTTGAATTTGAGTCTCCCGCCCGCGACGGTTATGCGGTTGACTGGCCTATCCGCTACTCCGATTTGGCTCCATGGTATAGCCATGTCGAAAAGTTTGTTGGAATTAGTGGCAATAAAGACGGATTAATCAATTTACCGGATGGCGAATTCCTTCCGCCCTGGGAATTGAATTGTGCAGAAAAACATATCCAGCAAAAGGTAAAAGAACAGTATAAAGACAGACACGTAATTATAGGGCGCTGCGCCCATCTGACCCAACCTCAGGAAATTCATTTACAACAGGGTCGCGGCCCATGCCAGGCCAGAAGCCTATGCGAACGCGGATGCCCATTTGGCGCATACTTCAGCTCCAATTCCTCTACTATTCCCTGGGCCGAAAAAACCGGTAACCTGACGCTGAAACCCGATGCTATCGTACATTCTATAATCTACGACGAAGCAAAAGGAAAAGCAACCGGCGTAAGAGTGATTGATGCACACACAAAAAAGACGACTGAATATTTTGCCCGCGTCATCTTCCTAAATGCTGGTACGCTTAATACCAATCTGATTCTGCTTAATTCTACTTCCAAACGATTTGCCAATGGACTAGGTAACGAAAATGATCTGTTGGGAAGATATATTGCTTTTCACAATTACAGAGGAAGTATTGGTGCCCGGATGGAAGGTTTTGAGGATAAATACTACTACGGCCGCCGTCCAACCGCCGCTTTTATTCCTTCTTTCAGAAATGTATTCAAAAGAGATATGGACTTCCTCGGTGGCTATATGATGTACTATGGTGTTAGCAGAGCCGGCTGGGGAGATGCATTCGGAAAAGATGGTATTGGTGCCGGCTGGAAAGATGGTCTTGGTGAACCAGGTACATGGTCTGTATACATGGGGATGCAAGGTGAAACTATTCCTAAACACGAAAACCATGTACGCCTGAGCACCGACCAACGCGATGCCTGGGATATGCCTTTACTGATCACTTCTATCGGGTATGATGATAATGATGTTATGTCGATGAAAGACTTTCAGACTCAAGGTGTTGAAATGCTTGAAAAAGCCGGATGTAAAGACATCGGAACCTGGGATACCAACCAGGCCCCGGGTCTTGATATTCATGAAATGGGAGGGGTGCGCATGGGTAAAGATCCTAAAACTTCCATGCTCAATAAATGGAACCAACTTCATAACTGCCCCAATGTATTTGTTACAGATGGTGCCTGCATGACTTCTGTTGGTAATCAGAATCCATCACTTACCTACATGGCAATCACCGCCAGAGCTGCTAATTATGCAGCTGAAGAAATGAAGAAAGGTAATTTGTAAAAATATTTCATAGATAAAAAGAGGGTGGGGTAAGCCCAATGCTATTAAGTTAAGGAATAGATTTTATGAATATTTGATATCTAATTGTTGGATTTATTTTCCACGGTTGCCAGCAGGGCGGGGGCAAGCCCCGCCCCTACAGAGTCACATCAAAACCATGTTTTCATCTGGTAGTTTAATTTCAATTCTGTAAAGAAATAATTCTACAATATTATAACTGTAATTCGATGTAATCCCTGTAGGGGCGGGGCTTGCCCCCGCCCTGCCTACGGTCGCAAAGGTTTTGAAAACAACCAGAAGCCCCAAATTATAGAAACAGGAACCTTTACTTAAAAGCATCAAGCTTGAAATCCTATTTCAACCACACAACTTTCTGTACAGATTCATGTTCCTGACCAATAATATCTTTATATAACGAAGGTCTTCTCGCCTGAAGATATCTGTGCCCTCCTGCCTGTGTTAGCTTTTCAGGCATAAGAACAGCAGTGGTAAAATCATCTCCCGGTTTTTTACATTCACTCAGAATATCTCCAAACGGATCAATAATCATAGAACAACCATTTTTCAACTGATCATCATCCATCCCAATAGGATTTGAAAAAACTACATACACTGCATTATCATAGGCCCGGGCAGGTAACCACTTCATCAGCCAGTCGCGCCCCTTCATGCCTTCAAATTCCAGTCTTAACGAGGTAGGATCACTTTCCCTGTTCTCCCAAAGTTTAGGGTCTACAAACCCCGCACCCGGACGGGTAGATGGAGTGCACATGGTAACATGAGGCATGAAAATAATATCTGCTCCTAATAATTTGGTAGCTCTTACATTTTCGATGATATTGTTGTCATAACAGATAAGGATACCACATTTCCAACCATATAAATCGAAGACACAATAGCTGTCACCCGGTGTAAGATGTGGATTGATAAATGGATGCAACTTTCTGTACCTGGCAACCAGGCCAGTTTTATCTACACAGATATATGCTTTGAATAGATTATTGTCGGCATCTTTTTCAAACAGGCCCGCAAGAATAGTAATATCATTTTTAGTTGCAATATTTATCAAAGCTTCAACAGAAGGACCATCAGGGATTGGTTCAGCAAGTGCCAGCATTTCTTCTTTTGATAATTTTCTGGCAAAAGTGTAACCCGTTACAGAGCATTCATGAAAGGCAATAACTTTGGCACCTTGTAAAGCTGCCTGGGCAGATAGTTCTTCTATTTTTGCAAGATTGTAACTTTTATCATTACTTCTGTTTTCGAATTGGGCGGTAGCAATTTTTAACTTTTCCATTTTTCAAAGCTAGCTGCCTTGCTAAAATTAAAAATGTACAATTCCGACATTGGGGTTGTTAAATGCGAGGAAGTTTACGGCCAGGGAGTGGGAGGAAAGATATTGAGTGGGTGTTAGCCCGGTAAATTTTTTAAATGTTTTGATAAGATGTGGTTGATCACTATATCCGGCTTCATAACTGGCCGAAGTTAGGCTCACCTTATCTTTGAGATGATGGATAAATGATTGAAGCCTTATAATATCGCAAAATCGCTTGGGTGACAATCCTATAGCTGCAGCAAATTGTCTTTCCAGTTTTCTTTCCTGCCAACCCGTATATTCAGTAAGTTGTTTTACTGTGACCATTCCTTTATTCCTGGTAATATGTTTCATCAGCAATTCCATTTCTGTATTTATAGAATTGGTTAATTGATTATGGATAAAGGATTCGAATATTTTTATTTTCTGTGAAGGAGATGATGCGGCAAATATTTGTTCTTCGAGGTGATTAATACTGTTCCCATAAATAGTATTTAAGGGAACGATTAGTTGCTGAAGTTCGGATGCTGGTATGTCGAGTAAGAATTGTAAACCAATCGGTTGTAATACTACAACCATTAATTGGGTAAAACGATCGCTATATAAATCCTGGAAATCAGAAATCTGGCCATAAATAAAAGAGCCTGATAAAGATTGCTCGCCATTGGTAAATTGGCCAACGGTGAATACAATACCTGGGTTTCCATCGGCAAATAAACGGAAATTAACCATCTCTCCTGTGGTGATAAAGAGATAATGTTTAATACAATGTTGGAATGCCGGTGATGCAGGTAATTGCATATTAAAATTTTATAAATTAATTTGCTTCAAATTTATCCATTCCTATGAATTCAAAATTAAAGGTATTTAGTTTAAGCTTTGTATTCCTTCTGATTATCACTCTTATTTTTTCATATCTAACAGCTATTTCTAAGAATGATTTTTATCTACTTGAAAACAATAATTGGTACAATGCTATTATTGTAATAACGGGTATTTTAGTAATTATATACAGTAGAAAATTTATTTATTATTCCAACTTGAGAGCTATATTAATTTGTGCTTTTCTAATGTTTATGATGTATTTGCTGGGATATAACTGGTTTCATTACCTTTATGTTTCCATTGGTGAATTTTTCAAAATGGAACATAGGTATGTATACCAATTATTATTGATTGATGGGATAACTTTTTATTGTTTCTCTATATTTTTATTGGAAACAATTAAAGGCCGCCGGGTTAAATAAACTCTTTTAAGGCTTCAACTAATGAGAATATCTCTTCTTCAGTGTTGTAGTAATGTGGCGATACCCGTACAGCCCAATCAATTCCTTTTTCTTCGAAATCTATGATAGCTACACTTTTCGAAGTAAAGTTGACGTTAATCCCTTTATCGTTCAAATACTTCTTTACTTTTTCACCTGTAGTTTTTACTGGCATTGTGAAAGTAACGATACTAGATTGAACCTTGCCCCTGTCCTGTAATGTCATGCCTGCCGCTGCCAATTCCGTTTTTAGAAGGGCTGTCAGATGTTGGTTTCTTTCCCAGATATTTTGCATCCCCAATTTCAGCGCATATTCTATGGCTACTTTACTACCAAGGATATTGGCATAAGAGAACTCCCATAGCTCAAATCTTCGAGCGTCATCCCGTGTTTTATAGTGTTGTTCATTGATCCAATCTGCGCCGCGCATATCGAGGTATAATGGAGAGAGGCCTTGTGTGAGAGCTTTGTCCGAGGCATAAAGTATACCGCTGCCTCTGGGGCCACGGAGAAATTTTCTAAAAGTGCCGCTGATAAAATCGGCTTGGGTGGATAAAGCATCTACTTCCATCTGGCCAATAGATTGACAGGCATCCAGAAGATAAAGCAAATCGTAGTTCTTTACAATATTGCCTATTTCATTTACTGGCTGAACCAATCCCGAACTTGTAGGAATATGAGTGATAGATAATAATCGGGGGTGATACTGTTTTATTTTAGCTTCCAGATCTTCAAGGTCTATTTCTCCGGTATCAGTATTATTTATTTCAACCAGTTTTATACCTATTCTTTTTTGAATTGAAAGCAAAGAGATGAAGTTAGATGGATAATCATTTTTTGACAGTAATACCACATCTCCTTCTTTGAATTCTAGAGCTGACAATGCTTTGTCATAGCTATCGGTGGCATTGGTCGTAAAAGCGATATTAGTTGGTTTGCAGCCTAACAGCCTGGCACTTGCCTCATAAAACTGTTCTACTTCCCGCTCGTGTTTGGCTGCTGTTTCATACCCTCCGTAATTTGCTTCTTCAAGAAAGTAGTTCTGAACGGCATCAATGACAGGTTGAGGCATCAGTGCCGCTCCTGCATTATTCAGGTGATTAACATGCTTACAACCTGGTGTTTCGTTTCTTAATGCTTTTATATCCATATAATTATTTTAATAAAATTTGTCTCCAAATTTAAATATAGCATATATTCCAAGGATTAGCTGAATTGGAAAAGTAACAACGTCTGCAGGTACAGATAATGGGGTTAGCCAATAACGGGCATATCTTCGTTTGGGCGACCTGCTAAATACTATAAAAACGGTGGTATCATTTTTATATTGTAGTGCCATTCTTGCTCCTTTTGCGTTATTATAGGGCCCATCCACATAAGCAGAAAAACTATTCTGTTTTGCAGGAATCCCGACTTTTTGCAGGGAGCTGTCTGATTGCATATCAATAAATCCTCTCGCCACTCTTGCTACATCTATTACAATAATACTATCTCTATTGGAGAATCGGTAATGGGATAATATTTTTTTACCGGATAAACTATCCATTGGTATACTCACATTCACGGGCACACGTCTTTCTTTATTAGATAACCGGGCTATAAAATTTATCTTTAAATTTCCCAGGCTATCCTTTTCCGCTGCTTTAATTGCAATTGCTTTCTGAGGTTGACGATCTTGTTTTGCCCGATCCAGTAAATTAGATGTTATACAGCCGCTAAGGCTTATGACTGTGAGTATAGGAATAAAAATGCGCATTGAGATATTTGGGATATTAGCTTAGGTTAAATATTGTCGTAAATGCCCTTGTTTAATGTCGTGTTTTCCCTGCTATAGTAAAAATGAAATCTCCTAACTTCAACTAAAGTTTAAGTTATGAATAAAGCTAAGAATATTGATGAATATATTAATGGGTTTCCGCCAGAGATTCAAAAGTTATTAACAGCGATGAGGAAAACCATTCAAAAAGCCGCACCGGCAGCGGGGGAGAAGATAGCCTATGGGTTGCCAACATTTACATTAAATGGAAACCTCGTCCATTTTGCGGCATTTAAAGCACATATAGGTTTCTATCCTACACCCAATGGGATAGAATCATTTAAAAAAGAGTTATCAAAATTTAAGAATTCGAAAGGCGCTGTTCAATTTCCTTATACACAGCCATTACCATTAGAACTGGTAACAAAAATTGTAAAATTCAGGATAGAAGAACAAACCAGGAAAGCTAAACCGGCGCCGGACGATTTTCTGAAGGCCCTGTCGGCCCCTGCCCAACGTGCCTTGGCTGCTAATGAAGTTAAAACCTTAAAACAACTTGCCAAACATACGGAGGCAGAGGTACTTTCGTGGCATGGCGTTGGTCCTTCTGCAATTCCAAAACTTCAGAGTGCGCTGGCAGCAGAAGGGTTATCATTTAAAAAGTAAGTCGGTCTTCTTCCTCTTCCTCCTCCTCGTTGGATGAAATCGGATTAGGAATAACAGATCTGCGCTCGCCGATCTGCTGCCTCCACATGGCATAATAGAGACCTTTATTAGCCAGTAGCTCGTCATGTGTTCCTATTTCATCGATCTTTCCTTTTTCCAGTACTATAATTCTATCTGCATGCATTATCGTGGATAAGCGATGGGCTATCAATACCGTAATTTGTTCCCTTAGGGCAGAAATATTTCTTACTGTATCTGTTATTGCTTCTTCGGTAAGAGAATCGAGCGCACTTGTAGCTTCATCAAAGATCAACAATCTGGGTTTCCGTACCAGGGCTCTGGCAATGGATATACGTTGTTTTTCTCCTCCTGAAAGTTTTACTCCTCCTTCACCTAATTTGGTATAAATACCTTTACCAGACCTCGATAATAAAGAGGTACAGGAAGCTTTATCCAGCGCCTCAAGAATTTCCTGGTCTGTAGCATCTGGTTTTACAAACTGCAGATTATCCTTTATGGTGCCTGCAAACAGTTGCGTATCCTGGGTTACAAAGCCAATTTGCCTTCTCAGGGCATTGTAGCGGATTCTGGAAGATGGAATATCATTAAAATAAATCTCTCCCGAATTGGGTTTATATAATCCTACCAATAATTTCACGAGGGTCGATTTCCCCGAACCAGATGGACCAACAAAAGCAATTGTATCTCCTGTTTCAACAGAAAAACTGATGCCGTCTATAGCGTTGGAAGTAGCTGTTTTGTGATGAAATACTACGCTCTCGAATCTGATTTGTTGTAAATGGCCTATCTCAATAGGATGATCAGGTCGTTGTTCTACAGGTCTTTGCATCAACCGGTGAAATAGTTGCAAAGAGGCTTCGGCTTCACGATACTGGATGATGATGTTGCCTAAATCCTGCATGGGAACAAATATGGCGGCAGTTATAAACTGCATGGAGATTAATTCACCGGTTGTCAGAATATTTCTGAAAATAAGCCAAAGGAGAATGAAAAGAATAGACTGTTTCAAAATATTCAGGGTAGTACCCTGTAGAAATGATAAGGTTCTTACTTGCTTGGTTTTCTTCATTTCCAGATCAAAAATCTCTCTGGTAAATGTTTTTAGTCGTCTGATTTCCGGAAAAGTAAGACCCAGGCTCTTCACCAATTCTATATTCCTTAGTGATTCGGTGATAGCGCCGGAAAGCTGCAAGGTTTCCCGGTTGATGGCCCTCTGCACCGTTTTCATTTTCTTACTCAATAAGCCGGTTAGTCCGCCCAGGAATACAATTCCGATAACAAAAACCGGGATTAACGCCCAATGCTTGGTGATGGCGTACCAGATTAGGAAAGCCATTCCAACCAGGGAGGTAAAGAGTATATTAATAAAGGCCGTAATAAATCGTTCGGTATCAGTTCTTACTTTCTGTAAAACGGCAAGGGTTTCCCCGCTGCGCTGTTCTTCATATTCTTCAAAGGAAAGCCGAAGTGTTTGCTTGAGTCCATCGTTGAATACCTGCATGCCAAATTGCTGAACGATCAGCCTTATCATGTAATCCTGAAAGGATTTCGACAGGCGGGCAACCAATGCAACAGCTATAGCTATGGCCAACCAGAAGAGTACGCCTTTTACCAGTTCCGGCTGAGGTCTGTTATGTGGGTTGCCTGCATAGTCATCCACAATTTTACCAAAAATAATAGGATCTACCATGGTTAATAATTGGCTAAGACCAGCTAGGAGTAGGGCTAATATAACCAACCATTTATGTGGCTTGAGATAATTCCAGAGTATTTTCATGTCTTCAATGCTTTCCTGAACAATTACTATAATACCTTTGTATCCTTAATAGATATAAACAGATTATACCTCTTCCTGTTTTATCGAGTATGATTTTAAGGAAGTTTTCTTTTAGGTCATATCTTGTTTGTGAATTTGAAATGATGATTAATTTATGATCTATTTAGAAACACCCCGACTAAGAATTCGTGACTGGGAAAAACGTGATATCCCTCCCTTAGTAGCTATGAACGGCGACTCACGTGTAATGGAATATTTCCCTCATCCTTATACTGAAGCCGAAACGATGGACCAATATAACAGAATTAACGAGGAATTTATTGATTTCGGATATGGGCTCTATGTTCTTGAACGTAAGGAAGATAATGCATTTCTGGGATTTACCGGGTTTCATAATTTCAACTTCCTGGCCGATTTTTCTCCGGGTGTTGAAATTGCATGGCGCATAAAATTTGAAGAGTGGAACAAGGGTTATGTAACCGAAGCGGCTAAGGGATGTCTTGAATACGCCAAAAAGAACCTGTTTTTTAAAGAGGTCTTTTCATTTACCGCTATTCAAAATAAGCGCTCAGAAAGGGTTATGCAGAAAATTGGAATGGAGAAAATAAAGGAATTCGATCATCCCAATGTGCCTGAAAACCACTGGCTAAAACAGCATGTTCTTTATAAGACCTTACTTTAAGTAGGGATAAAACATAGCTTCAAATATCTTCCCATATTCCTTAGCTGCTTTTTTGCCCTGAAACTGATTGGTAAGTTCATTATTCGATAACCAGAAATCACCTACTATAAATATCTGGGTGAGGAGCGCCGACCAGATGTTTTCAGGAATATCTGACCTGAAAATTCCATTTCTAATAAGTAACTGAAAAACCCCGGTAAATTCTTTCTTCCGCCTGGCTGTCAATTGCTGGTATGCCTTTTTGATAGCAGGAATTCTGTTGCCTATTTCCACAAAATTCAGGAAGAAAAACCTGTACTTATAAACAATGCTAAAGGATTTTTCAGCAAACCCGACAATGGCAGATAGATCCGTTACCCTGGCTGATTCCATTTCAGATACCTGCTCGTCAAATTCCCCGGCAAGTTGATTATATAACGATTGAATGATATCGTCTGTATGTTTGAAATGATAATGCAAATTCCCGGCACTGATGTTAATACTGGCGGCAATATGTCGGGTAGTGATGGTATTTACACCCTTTTCATTATATAATGATAGTGCGGCTTCTAATATCTTTTCTTTTGTTTGCATACTTAAAATTAGAACATTTGTTCTAAATCAAAAAATATTAGTACATTTGTTCTAAATATTGGTAATTATGGAAGAGCTGAATGATAAAATACAGGAAGATAGTAAGCCACTCCTGAAGAGGCTCCGCGAAGCCGTATTACCGGTGAAACCGGGCGATAAGGCATTTATAAGAGTAACTAAGAATGTGGGATTTGTCATGTTTTTAATATTATTCTCATGCGTATCATTAGTATTGGCGGCAGCCATTTCTTTCGCTTTGTAAAGGCGTTGGCAGATACTTTGTTTATTATTTACTGCATATTATATACAATAGTCAGATTATGTAGAGAGATAGGGTTACCTATTCCTTATATCAATAACTGGTTGACAGATTTTTTATTCATACCAGTTGTTGCACATCTCGCCCTGGTGTTTAGTCGGTATTTTGTTCTTCAGAACCCCAACTACCGTTACCCATTATCCTACCTTTTACTGATGGCCCTATACACGTCTGTAGTCTTTGAGTTGGTACTACCTCGTTATATATCAACTACTACGGCCGATTGGGTTGATGTAATCGCCTATTTTGCCGGTGGGCTGTTTTATTTCTTCGTTCATCAGAGGTTGAATGTGATCTGTCGACGATATCCATGTATTCATCTACGTTAGCCTTCCTACTAATAATTTCCCCTTTCTTTAAACATATCTTTGGCTGGTAATAATAATACTTAAAAGATATTATCAGTGAAAAAACTATTTCTTCCCCTGTTAATTGTTGGAACATTTACATTTGGTTGTAAAAAAAAGAATGATGTAAAAGTAGATGATCCTCCGAAGGATAATACTGAATGTCAACATGCTTATTTACCGGTACTTATTGAAGCAGATAATTATAAATTGGATAGTATTATTTATAATAATGATCAAACAGTTGCCAGATGGTAT
The DNA here is from genome assembly GCF_003419895.1 of Chitinophaga silvatica. Lineage (GTDB taxonomy): Bacteria > Bacteroidota > Bacteroidia > Chitinophagales > Chitinophagaceae > Chitinophaga > Chitinophaga silvatica. The sequence goes on from NZ_QPMM01000002.1 coordinate 411,441, forward strand.
TTTATGAAGATGCTGGGTGACTGGCAATATACCTATGATTTTAGCTATAATGCTGAAGGGAAATGTAATGTAATTACAGAAACTGTTTTGGCTGCAGGGAGGAAAAAAAATATTTACTCATTTACATACACTAATAATCATGTAAATGTCACCAGGCGCAATTCGAATGGTGAAGTTGTTCGGAGTTTAGAATTTACGATGAACGATAAAGGTCAGGTGATTTTATGCGGATCTAAAGATACAGTATATACACAGTCAGACCGTAATGTGAATTACACAGAGCTTAAATATAACAACAATAACATTGAAGAATGGATAGATTACGATTATACGAAATGGGAGAATGGAGATGAAAATCTGTACACAACCCTGTATACAATGAAGTATGATGATAAGCCATCTTTGTTTAACCGCTTGTTTGCTAAAAACCCCGTTTTGCAAATGCTGTTTATGATAATAAGACCGACAGAGCTATACACATTCGCAAAAAATAATGTTACTGATATAACAATCGTTACAGAATGGCTTGGGCATACTGATACAACCAAACTTCCAATCAATAATGTATTCGACAATAATACAGGTATGCTTTCTGCAAGAAAGATTGGAATTGACGATATGTATAGGTTTTATATAAAAAAGTTCTAAAGATTAAATTGGATTAAGCTTATAACGCTCAATTGCAATAAACAGGTAAACCTTTATCGAATAGAAGCATGGTTAGCGAGAACGGACCCAAAAAATAATAAAACATTAATGAAAAGCTTATTTCTGTACCTACTGTTAACCGGAATGATCACTACCCGTCGTCTTACATTTTCAGGAGTCGTTGATACGTATAAGTACTATGCATTGAAGGTAAAGTAATCGCTGTTCATCTTTTAAACCCAAAAAAGTTAACTAATAAAATATCATATGAAAACTAAATTTCTCCTATATTTCGCAATTGTATTGTTTACAGGTACAATTGTTTTGAGTTGTAAGAAAAAAGACAAGGATTTACCTCCAACACCGGCACCAGAGGAGCAACCAGATACACTACAAGGATATCTGCCATTGTATGTCGAAGATGATTATAGAATTGTGGATAGTTTTGCTTATAACAGTGATCATACAATCGATAAAATATTTAGTGGGAAATCTGTAAACAGGTGGTTAAATATTTTTGAATTCCAATATGGAAGCGATAAGAAGTGTTCAAAAATAATACAAACAGAAAATAATGGCGCTACAAGTAAAAATATATATTACTCATTTGAGTATAACCAGGAACGAATTAAACTGATTTTATCCTCAGATTACACCTCTCAGACAAGTACATTTCAATATACACTGGATAATAAAAATCAAGTGATTTTTGTTGGCTCAAAAGATACACTAAAGGAAACTCCCACTAAAGCTGTTTACTACAGGGATCTTAAATATGAAGCAAATAATTTGAAGGAATGGAATCACTATTGGTATTCAATAGAACCTGACGGACAAGAATATTTGTCTACCTTCCACTATTCTTTTAAATACGATGATAAACCTTCATTTTATACCCGTGTATTTAAGAATAATCCTGCCTTGCAAATTTTGTATCTAAATGTTAAGAACCAGGAGCTACATTTATTTTCTGAGAATAATATTACTGAGATGAAATATTTTAATAATAATATTCTTTCAGATGATACTATAAGATTTATAATTACCAATACCTACAACAGTTCTACTAAGATGCTGGAAAAACGCCGCATCGAACAAGATGGAAACATAACTAATTATAAGTACCATGTAATAAGTGTAAAGTAAGGAAGCAAAAATTCTCATTACACTTTATGGTAGCAATAAAGTGTAATGAGAAAAATACTCATTTGAATGCCTCAGCTTCTAAGTATTCCCTATGATGCTGCCCCCAATCTCCCAATCGCTCCAGAATTGGTAATAAACCCTTACCTATTTCCGATAACTCATATTCTACTCTCAGAGGTACTTCTGCATATACATATTTCAGTATTAGCTTATTTTCCTCCATCTGTTTTAGTTGGAGAGTAAGCATACGTTCCGTAATGTTAGGTATTTGATTCCTTATTTCTGAAAACCTTAATCTTGCATTTTTTAAACAATAGCAGATAGAAAGAATCCATTGCCCCTTAATCAGGTTAACTGCGTAGGCTTCCGGGCAACCAGTTGCGAGGTTACTTTTGTTTTCAAAATTTGTTGAACTAGTCTTGATTTTACCCATACTTACATAAATGTTCGTTCCTTACAAACCGCATTGCTATTGCCTATATGCGGTTTCCTTCCTTAAATTTACAGAAAAATAGCGATAACCGGAATCGCGAACAATTATTCAAATTATAATATAAATCGCCATGAATCTTAATAGAATAGACGCCGACCTAAAGTTAAGCTTAGACAACAGTCCTTCCTTTGAATTAGATCTTGATATCTTCCGGAATACTCCTGAAATTTTACAGGCCTACGGAGAGGAATTTAAAAAGAATAACCCATATGTTAGGCCGGATGGCATTAATGTCCGTGACCTTTTCATACAAAGTTCTGAAGATGGGCAGGAGATCAGACTGCATATATATCAACCTTCAGACTTCCATAAAAACAATGTAATACTTTATTTCCATGGTGGAGGGTATGTTTTTGGAACTCCCGAACATGGCGACGGACAGATGTACAGAATAGCCAGGGAAACAAAAGCTACTATAATTTCTGTTGATTACCGCCTGGCTCCAAAGTATAAATTTCCAATTCCTATTCAGGACGGATACGATGCTTTAATATGGACAATCACGAAAGGAACCAATGAATTAAACATTGATCCTGCTGCTATTACCGTTTATGGCGCAAGTGCAGGTGGACATTTAGCAGCTGCAATCACTCAAATGGCTATTGATAATGGGATTGAGAATATTAAACATCAAATTCTTTTATATCCAGTTATACACAATAAACTTACCACTGCTTCTATGGAAGAATTTGTGGATGCTCCATTATGGAATAAAAGGTATGCAGAAATAGCCTGGTTACATTTCCTTGGGAAACAAAATGCTGATAAACGTATTAAGTATGCAGATCTTACGTTCTATGATCAATTTCAAAAACTTCCTAAAACAACAATCATTGCCAGTGAATTAGATCCATTGAGGGATGAAGGTATCGAATATGCTCAACTGCTCTACAAAGCCGGGATAAGAACAGAATTATGGGTAGTTCCCGGAGCCTTGCATATTTTTGATTTCTTCCCTTCTGTTTTAACTGAAAAGTTTTATAATTTTTTGATTGACAGATTAAAGTAGTTTGAAGGTATTTGTAAGTACCTGATAAATGTGTAGCTTAGTTATGGAATAATATTGAATCTTAAGACAGTACCCCGACTCTTTCCATCTTTCATAACTCATTGACATTTATTAAGAACTGATACAAATCTGAATTTGTGCTTTTAAATGAAATTAAACCAGGTTCTTTATTAGCTGATAATATCAGACTATACAGGATTATCGATTTTCGCTTTCCTGATAGTCTGATTGTTCCTTGTAAGGTATATCCACCCAGACCTGAATTTTGCCTGCAGTTTTTTCCAAAAGATATGGAAACCGCCGAGTATCCTGATTCCAGGTTAACAATTGGAAAGAAGAGGACGATAATAATGGGCCAGCATTCTAAAGTAATTCATCGATACCCCGGTAGGGAGTTTTTATGTTTGCAAATTATTTTTCAACCTGGCGGCTTTTACAGAATTACTAATATTCCATCCGAATATCTGGCAAATAAGTATATGGATGCTGAAGAGGTTTTCGGTAAAAATATTAATCTCATTACCGAACAATTGTTTCACGCTAAGGAATATACGGAGATGATTGAGATAGTAGAACGATTTCTTACAGATCTCATCCGAAAAAGTAAGATGAATAAACATTCTGTAGATGAAATAAGTATTCAGATGATTAAGGAAGAAGAATTGTATTCAGTGGATAAATTTTTACATTCGGCTTTTCTTTCGCACCGACAGTTTGATAGAAAATTTAAAGAACGAATTGGCATGCCTCCAAAGCAGTTTCTGCAACTTATACGCTTCGACAGAGCTTTCCGCATGAAGAACCGTTTTCCACATAAAGACTGGTTGTCTATCGCATTACATTGTGGGTATCACGATTATCAGCATTTGACCAAGGATTATAAAGAATTTACCGGGCATACTCCCGTTCAGTTTTTTGAAATAGATAACAAAGCGCCTGAACGAGCTTTGGGAGATGTAGAAATTTGACATTTAAAAATGTCTTGTTTCTACCAATACTTTCGTTAGATCTGAAAATAACTTTGGGAGTAAATTTTCAGCTATGCAACGAAAACAATTTTTACTAACTACCCTTGCAGCCATGCCAGCTATTGCTTTAGCAAAATTAGCAAGTACCGGAAAGAGTATATCCCAACCCTTTATTGTTCCGGCAGGTGAGAACCGTTCGGGCAAGCCAATGATGAAATACATGGGAGCCCACCCCAATGATGTTGTGATCTCACGTCATGATACTAACAATCAGTTGTCTGTTTTTTTATTTACGGGTTTTGGCAAAGTAGGAACTCCTTTGCATATACACTATCATCAGGATGAATTTTTTACAGTGATAGAAGGGAAATACAAATTCGTTTGTGGCGATATGAAAGGCGAATTGAATGTAGGTGATACCATCTTCCTGCCAAGAAATATTCCGCATCAATGGCTGCAGATTTCAGATCAGGGAAAACTAATTTATGCAGTGAACCCGGCCGGTGAACTGGAAGATTTCTTCAAGGAAGTAAATGATTTAAAAATGCCAACTGAAGATGAAATTAATAAGCTTGCATTGAAACATGGAGTTAGGCATATTGGTCCTCCTTTGAGTGCATAGGGCTTGTATAATGACTGGAATTGTATAACTAAGTTTCATATTTGATTACAATTATTTACAAAAAATGTAAATTTAATTTTACGTTTTATGTAAATAATTGTAATTTTTTTCAATTAAGTTTTGTCAGGTATATTGAAGAAAAATATACTGGAAATCATATTATAATTGCTTTGAAAAATCGATAACACAGGAAGTAAATCATGAATCACGATAGAAAATTGAAGAAACTTACTCTTGATGAAATTGCAGACGGTTATATTTTATCTGAGAATTTGAGTAAGAATGAAAGAGCAAAAGTTATTAAAGAATTTAGAGAAGAAGGAAAAAAGGCTCTGTCTAATTTGTCGAATGAGAAACGAGTACTATCATCAATTCTTCAATTAAGATTTGAAATAGAGGATTATTTAAAGAAAAATGAATATAATAAAGAGACTTCTTTTTGTTACTTTTTAAAAGAATACATTATCAGGCTGCAACTAAAGAACAAAGATTTTGCAGAACAAATGGGTATGGAGCCTTCTGAGTTAAGTCATATTCTTAATGGTCATAGGAAACCTAATGATAAAATATTAATTCGCCTTGAGCTTCATTCCAATAAGAATATTAATGCCATGCAGTGGTATAAGATTTTGGAAAGAGATAAAGAGTATGAGTTATCCACAAATAATCGTCTCCGGGAAGAAGAGAGGCCGTATGTAAAGCAGTATTTTTCGTTTTCTTTTGGATAAATGAACCTCAAAAAAGTCACACAAGCAGTGTGACTTTTTTTTGATGCTGGCGGAGAAGAGAAACAATTTCTATTTGATCCTTGGCTTCCGGTATAATTTGTCGGTTTAGTATTGAGTACTAAAAATGTTTCCAGAAACATTTTATGATTTGTTATGCTTCTGAATTACGTTTTTAAGCATGTGCATTAGGATTAACTTTCAGAATGAAGGCCGACTACTCATTATGAGTTGAATTGTTTTGCTTTTGTCGGGCATCGCGTGTGTTCTTTTGCACAGCAATTGCAGCAAACAGGCTTAAGGTATAGGACATTGCATAAAACCCTTTTTCACTCTTTGTGATGTCGGCATTCCATAAACCAACTGTTAATAAAACGATCGATAATAAGGTGGAAAACCACGACAATCCATAGTAAATGTTAGTAACCGGAATGCCTTCTAATTGGTCTCTTACTGATTTTTGTACAGATACAGCGGCAAAGAGTCCAAACATCAACACTGTGAAATAATATCCTTTTTCGTTTAGTGCCATTTCTACATTGAATAAACCAATAATATAGGAGGTTATTCCTGCAATTAAGGCGATCCAGGCAGCGGCTACGAAGGCGGTTGATGGTTGTTGCTGATTTCTTTGTTCCATAGTGGTTATTTTATACAGCAAAACTAACAGTGGCCGATAGCAATACTTTTGACTTTAGTCAAAAATTTGATTTGTAATTGTTAAAGCCGGCTACGGACACGGCTAAGTGTTTCCTGTGAAATGCCCAAATAGGAAGCAATATATCCTAATGGCACTGTTTCAATGATATGAGGGGAGTGTTCAAGCAATTGTTCATAGCGTTCGGCTGCCGATTTGAAATGTGAGTTTACAAAACGTTCTTCAAGTCGAATATAATATCGTTCATAGGCTAAGCGTACAAGGCGTTCCAGTTCATGGTATTTGTCCATCAGTTCTGTAAGCGATTCTTTTGAAATGGCCCAGAGTATAGTTCCATTCATCGATTGTATATTCTCTACTGCTGGTTGTCCGGTTATGAAACTGTGAAAAGAAGTGACAAAGTCATTTTCAAAACTAAACCAGTGTGTTACTTCCTTGCCATCAAGATTATAAAAGCCACGTAGGCTGCCTGTCTCTACAAAATATAGATGTCTGCACACTCTCCCTTCTGAAATAAGCATTTCATTCTTGGGTAAGATGGTTTGTTTAATGCAAGAACGTAGATCATTACTTGCCTTTTCTCCGATATGATGGATTTTTGTTAGTTGCGTTAATAGACGTTCCATATAGTTAGCATATTGCTAAAATGACTTCAGCATAGTTGTTTTAGCAAAGAACTTGAAAAATGGCTAATAAAACTGCGATTTTAATAGAAATAAGGGGCATTCCAGAGTAAGAAATGGAAATTGGGTAGTTATTGGGAAAGACTATAGTAATAGTAATTACGAACTTTTCATGATGACTTAAATGTGATTTAGTTCATTAATCGCCGCATTTTTGCGGTAATTAATGAACTAAATCACCGGAATCCTATCAATTATTGGCCAATTCGTAATATATTCACCGCATTAATGCGGTGAATATGTACATGCATCAATTAGATGGTTGGCCTTTCTTTACCTGGAATAAGGATAAGCTTGAACCAAAATTAGGAGAAGTAAGATTTCGCCAGGGAAAAATACTCGGGCAGATGAAGACCTTTCGATTTAAACTACAGGAAGAAACAATGTTACAAACATTAACATTGGATGTGTTAAAATCCAGCGAAATCGAAGGTGAATTATTAAATCCTGAGCAAGTGCGCTCATCCATAGCAAAAAGGTTGGGTATCGATATTGGTGGAGCAATATATAGTGAACGGGATGTAGAAGGTGTGGTAGAGATGATGTTGGATGCAACACAGAATTATAAGTCCTTATTAACAGAAGAAAGATTGTTTGATTGGCATGCGGCGTTGTTTCCCACAGGTCGTAGTGGGATGTATAAAATAACGGTGGCCAATTGGCGTAATAATGTTATGCGTAATAATGTTATGCAGGTAACATCTGGCCCAATTTGTAAGGAAAAAGTTCATTTTGAAGCTCCATCAGCTGATAAAGTTCCCGGTGAAATGTCTAAGTTTCTACAATGGTTAAACTCAGAACAACAAATTGATCCTGTAATAAAAGCTGCTATTGCACATCTATGGTTTGTTACTATTCATCCATTTGATGATGGCAATGGGCGTATTGCAAGAGCTATTGCAGATATGCAGTTAGCTCGGGCAGATCAGAATAAAGAACGTTTTTATTCTATGTCTGCCCAAATCCAAAAAGAGTGTAACCAATACTATGATACACTTGAAAAAACTCAAAAAGGTGATTTGGATATTACCTTGTGGCTAGAATGGTTCTTAAATTGTTTGTATAGATCTATGGATTATACCGAACAAACTTTAAATAAGATAATAGAACGAAGCCATTTCTGGGAAAGGTATCGTGATTTGAAATTTAATGTTCGACAGCAAAAAATGTTGCAAGTACTCTCAGATGATTTCTTTGGAAAATTAAATGTCTCAAAGTGGGCCAAAATGACTAAAATATCAACAGATACGGCATTAAGAGATATTCAGGATCTAGTTAATAAGAATATTTTGGAACAGGAAGGTAGTGGGAAAAGTACAAGCTATAGGCTAAAGAGCATTGAATAATGAGTCTTTAGGTTCAAACCAAAAAAGTCACACCTTCCGCTGCGACTTTTCTTAGATACTTTTAATCGGAACTCGAACCCGTCTCTACTGAGTAGAGACCGTGACAGGGTCTTAAACCCAAAAAGTCACACCTTCCGTTGCGACTTTTCTTAGATACTTTTAATCGGGCCTCGAACCCGTCTCTACTGAGTAGAGACCGTGACAGAGCCTAAAACCAAAAAAGTCACACCTTCCGATGTGACTTTTCTTAGATACTTTTAATCGGAACTCGAACCCGTCTCTACTGAGTAGAGACCGTGACTGGGCCTTAAACCAAAAAAGTCACACCTTCCGATGTGACTTTTTATTTGATCCTTGCGGACCGGACGGGACTCGAACCCGCGACCTCCGCCGTGACAGGGCGGCATTCTAACCAACTGAACTACCGATCCTTCAAAAAAAAATATATTAGTGAAAACTAACTATCTTTCTGTATTCCAATTCGTTACGTTGTATCGATTTGGGATTGCAAAGATAGCAACAAAGTTCCCAATTAAGCAAATCTTTTTTAAAAAATATTTTCAGCATTATCTTTACAGCCGATCTTTAACCAATTTATTCAAATTATGCAATTCCTGGATTTCGAGAAACCTATCGCTGACCTTTACGAACAACTGGGCAAGCTGAAGGAAAATGGTGAAAAATCAGGCGTAGATGTTTCTGCAACCGTCAAAGAATATGAGCAGAAAATAGTGGAAACGCGTCAAAATATTTACGACCACCTCACCCCTTGGCAGCGTGTGCAGCTGAGCCGTCATCCTGATAGGCCCTATACACTGGCGTATATTGAAAAAATGTGCTCCAATTTTGTGGAACTGCATGGCGACAGAAACGTCAAAGATGATAAAGCGATGGTAGGCGGCTTTGCCGACCTCGACGGAGAAACTGTTATGTTTATCGGTCAGCAAAAAGGGATTAATACCAAAATGCGTCAGCTCAGAAATTTTGGTATGGCAAATCCTGAAGGCTATCGCAAAGCTTTACGTTTGATGAAACTTGCCGAACGTTTTGATAAGCCTATCGTTACACTCATTGATACTCCGGGTGCTTATCCTGGTCTGGAAGCCGAAGAAAGAGGCCAGGCCGAAGCTATTGCCCGTAACCTCTTCGAAATGGTGAAACTCCGGGTTCCGGTTATTTGCATCATTATCGGGGAAGGTGCTTCCGGCGGTGCCTTAGGTATCGGTATCGGAGATAGAGTATTAATGCTGGAAAACAGCTGGTATACTGTTATTTCGCCTGAAAACTGCTCTACTATCCTCTGGCGTAGCTGGAACTTTAAAGAAAAAGCAGCTGAAGAACTGAAACTGACTTCAGACTATATGAGTCAATTCGGACTTGTAGATGGTGTAGTGAATGAACCATTAGGTGGTGCTCACACCAATCCGGATGAAATGGCCATCATATTGAAAAAACGAATTAAGGAAACTTTGGCTGAACTTAAAAAGATCGATGCTGATACCCGCATTCAGCAAAGGATCGACAAATTCTCCAACATGGGCTTCTTCGAAGAAAAATAAAAAATATTTAGAGATCACAATAAAAATTTCGAATTTCGGCCTTCGGAATTCGAAATTTTTATTTTCCCGTAAACACAATGGAACAACTCAAAGGCACAGGTGTAGCTCTGGTAACACCCTTTAAAGCAGACGAAAGCATCGATTGGAATGCTTTGGAAAGGCTGATCAATTATGTAATTGACGGCGGCGTAAACTACGTAGTGTCATTAGGCACTACAGGTGAAACTCCTACTCTTTCATCAGATGAAAAGCTGGATTTAATAAAGTTTACTTTCGAGAAGGTAGCGAAGCGGGTGCCGGTAGTAGTGGGCATTGGTGATTACAATACAAGGGATGTAGTGAAACGTTTGGAAAAATGCCCTCTCGATGAGGCTGCAGCTATCCTCAGCGTGGCTCCTTATTACAGTAAACCTACCCAGGAAGGCATTATTCAGCACTATAAAACAATTGCCGCGGCTTCTCCTAAGCCAATCATTCTTTACAACGTTCCCGGCAGAACCGGCAGAAATATGACTGCCGCTACCACTTTACGCCTGGCTCACGAAGTGGAAAATATCGTTGCCATGAAGGAAGCTTCTGGCGATATGGTACAATGCATGCAAATTATTAAGGATAAGCCTAAAGATTTCCTCGTTGTAAGTGGCGACGATGCGCTGGCTTTAAGCCAATTGGCTTGCGGTATGGATGGCGTTATTTCTGTAGCTGCCAACTTCTTCGCTGCCGATTTCTCCAGCATGGTTCATGCTGCATTAATGAACGATTTCCCTGCAGCCCGTACACTCAATTACAAAATGCTGGATGCATTTGATATGATGTTTACCGAAAATAATCCTGCTGGGATTAAGGCATTTTTACATCATGCTGGTATAATTGAAAACTATTTCAGATTACCAGTGATGCCAGTGAGCGATGAACTTTATAAAAGAATTGATACTTTTTTAAAGAACTATTAAGAATTGAATTATTTCAATTTCGGTATAAAAGCAAAAGGGTGTTTCATTTATGAAACACCCTTTTGCTTTTATTTTAGATTGAAAACCTGCTATACTATGAAAGTTATTCCTTCTTCGGCAATCTCCGTATTCGGGAAAATAGGCCTCGATTCTTCCAAAAATGGCTCAAGCTCCGTATACTTCGATGAAAAATGACCAATTAACAAATGTTTAACCTGTGCCGCTGCCGCTAATGATGCTGCCTGAACAGAAGTGCTATGATATCTTTCAGCTGCTCTTTCATGCAAATCATGCAGGTAAGTGGTTTCATGATACATCAGATCTGCATCTTTTAACCAGGGAATTAAACCAGTATCATAAATGGTATCGGCACAATATACATACCGCTTACCTGGTGGGGGAGGAAGGGTAACCCAGTCATTTTTAACTATACTGCCGTCTTTTTTCCGGTAATCTTCGCCTTCCTGCAATTTTGAAAAATAAGCAGCCGGAATTTCATATGCTCTCGCCTGATCTGGCAAAAGCTTCCTTTTTTTCTTCTGCATCTCAAATGAAAACCCAAAGCAGGGGATTCTGTGCTGGGTAGGAAAACAGGTTACTTCCAGATCTTTATCTGTAAGTATTACACCGCTATATCCGGGTTGTAAATGAACAAAAGACAACTCAAAACGCAATTGAGTTTCAGCACTGTCCAATTGTATCTGGATAATCTGCTCTAATGGAGCTGGTCCATATATCGTTAATGGTTCTGTTCTTCCCATTAAGTTAAGGGTGTTTAACAGCCCTATTAAGCCGAAATAATGGTCGCCATGCAGATGACTGATAAAAATATAGCGAAGTTTACTGCGCCTGATTTTATATCGGGATATTTGTAATTGTGTGCCTTCTCCGCAATCTACTAAACACAATTGGTCGTTACAGGTAACGATCTGTGCGGTAGGATGCCGGTCTAATGTTGGAATGGCCGAGTTATTACCAAGTATAGTAACTGCAAACATGCTATTTCTTTTTCGGGGAGGTCAACATCTCAAAGATAATTTATTCCAGCCCATCTAATAATTCTCTTTCAAGTTCTTCCATCATCACCAGGTCAATTGCTTCTGCCATGGTTGGAGCCAAATTCAGCATTTCTCCTCCCGCTGCTTTCAATGGAACTGTTAAAGCTGTGTTAACTCCTGTAATTGCGCATGATTTATTATTGTCATACATCCATTGATAGACTGCTAAAATGTCGTCCAATCCTTTTTCGTCGTATTTTTGTACTGAACTTAAATCCAGTATAAGGTTACGTCCATTAAGCTCAGGAAGAACGCTAATGATTGATAATAAGTTATCTGACAAATTTGCATCCAAAGATTCCACTTCCGGACAGAAAATAACTATTTTTTCTTTGGTATCAATTTTGAATTTCATGCGATGGACGTTGTTTTATACTTTAGTTAATTAGAATTTAAGATAGGGAATCCGCCTATAAAATATACCGTAAGAGATTGGATCAAAATCGCTTTTTCTTCGAAAATATTTTTAAACGAACGTGCCCGCATCAACGCAAAAATAACTCTTATACTATTAAAGTGTAAGTTGTTTGAGTCTAAAAAAGAAATAACTTCAACGCAATTAGATAGCGTGATAATCTTAAGTCAGAATTATTCGTTATTATTGTATAAGCAAGCCCCCGTAAGGGTTTTTGATAAATTTAATATTCTCACAATGGACCAGAATTTTTCACCGCAAGTTAAGGAGATCATTTCGTTCAGCAGAGAGGAAGCTTTACGCCTGGGAAATGACTTCATAGGTACTGAACACCTGCTGCTAGGTATTATACGAGAAGGAGAGGGAACGGCCGTAAAGATTCTGCAGGCTCTGAACGTAGACCTTTATGAATTACGTAAAGAAGTAGAATTGGCTGTTAAGGATAAGACTGGAAAGAACATCGCAAATATCAATAGCCTTCCACTTACCAGACAGGCAGAGAAAGTAATACGGGTAACCGTTTTGGAAGCTAAGGCACTGAAAAGTACCACTGTTGAAACGGAACACCTCATGCTTTCAATACTTAAGAATAAAGAAAACGTTTGTACTCAAATCTTACAACAATTTGACGTGGACTACGATACTTTTAAAAACGAACTAGGCTTTGTTAAGTCTGCAGATCCTAAGTCTGAATTCGATGATCCAGGCGAAGAAGAGTTTGAAGACGAAAGAAAGAGCTACGCCTCCAAAGCCAAACAGACCAACACTAAATCTAAAACTCCGGTACTGGATAATTTTGGTAGAGACATCACCAAACTTGCCGAAAGCGGAAGTTTAGACCCTATAGTTGGTCGTGAACAGGAAATCGAAAGAGTTTCCCAAATTCTTTCCCGTCGTAAGAAAAACAACCCTATCCTCATCGGGGAACCAGGCGTTGGTAAAACTGCAATCGTGGAAGGATTGGCCCTCAGAATCGTTCAACGCAAAGTTTCCCGCGTGCTGTTCGATAAAAGAGTGGTAAGTCTGGATCTGGCTGCTCTGGTAGCCGGTACCAAATACCGTGGCCAATTCGAGGAAAGAATGAAAGCTATCATGAATGAACTCGAAAAAAACAGAGACGTAATCCTGTTTATCGATGAAATTCATACTATCGTTGGTGCTGGCGGCGCTTCCGGGTCTCTGGACGCTTCCAATATCTTCAAACCAGCTCTCGCAAGAGGTGAACTCCAATGCATCGGCGCTTCCACTCTCGATGAATACCGCATGTACATCGAAAAGGATGGTGCGTTAGATCGCCGTTTCCAAAAAGTAATGGTAGAACCACCTAGCGTGGAAGAAACCATTCAGATCCTCAATAATATCAAACCGCGTTATGAAGAATACCATAACGTTAGTTATACAGACGCTGCTATTGAATCCTGTGTTAAACTCAGCGACCGCTACATGACAGACCGCCTGTTGCCCGATAAAGCAATCGACGTACTGGATGAAGTAGGTGCCAGAGTACACCTGAAAAATATCAACGTACCTCAAAATATCCTCGATCTTGAAAAACAAATCGAAGATATCAAACAGGAAAAAAATAAGGTAGTTAAAAGCCAACGCTTCGAAGAAGCCGCCGCTTTACGCGATACTGAAAAGAAACTGGGTGAAGACCTGGAACGCGCAAAAGCAATGTGGGAAGAAGAAGTTAAGCATAAACGCTACCCAATCGATGAGGAAGCTATCGCCGAAGTTGTTAGTATGATGACCGGTATCCCTGTGAAACGCATGGTACAGGCCGAAACTGAAAAACTCCGTCGCATGGGCGAAGACCTGAAAGGTGCTGTCGTGGGCCAAGACGATGCTATCAGCAAAGTCACCAAAGCAATTCAACGTAACCGCGTTGGATTGAAAGACCCAAGAAAACCTATCGGAACTTTCATCTTCCTCGGCCCTACCGGTGTTGGTAAAACCGAGCTGGCTAAATCTCTTGCCCGTTATATGTTCGACTCAGAAGATGCCCTAATCCGTATCGATATGAGTGAATATATGGAGAAATTCTCCGTAAGCCGACTAATCGGTGCGCCTCCGGGATATGTTGGTTATGAAGAAGGTGGACAATTAACCGAAAAGGTTCGTCGTAAACCTTACTCCGTAATCCTCCTGGATGAAATCGAAAAAGCTCATCCGGATATTTATAACCTGCTGTTACAGGTGCTCGATGATGGTATCCTAACCGATGGCCTTGGCCGTAAAGTGGATTTTAAAAATACACTTATCATCATGACCTCTAACATTGGTGCCCGTCAGTTGAAAGACTTCGGTGCAGGTGTTGGGTTCTCCACTTCCGCAAGAGCAGAAAGCGAAGAAGAAAATACTAAATCAGTTATTGAAAAAGCACTGAAACGTACTTTCTCTCCTGAGTTCCTAAACAGAATCGATGATGTGATCATCTTTAACTCTTTGTCAAAAGAGCATATCTATACCATCATCGATATCACCATGAAGAGCGTATTGAAACGTCTGAATAACCTGGGCTTCAGCCTCGAATTAACAGACGATGCCAAGGGATTCCTGGCAGATAAAGGCTACGATCAGCAATTCGGCGCCAGACCACTGCACAGAGCTATCCAAAAATATCTCGAAGATCCACTGGCTGAAGAAATACTCAATATGAACATTCATGACGGCGATATTTTAGTAGCCGATCTGGATAAGGAAAATCAAAAACTGATTTTCACTCTTCAAAACAACTCCTCCAAGAGTAAATCAGAAAAGTCTGAAGCTTAAGGCTTTATGCGATATTCAACATAAAAGCCCGTCTCTACTCTGTAGAGGCGGGCTTTTTTTGTAGTAATTTTACTACATACTACTAAAATGTTATATGTTTGGTTTCTATAACTTGACTAATATGAGTATATGAGCTTTAATAATCAATAAACTGGTAAAGTAGCCTTTTAACCCCCTATTAAAAAAATGGTATATAAGTACCATTTTTTTAATATTTACTAAATATCATTTTTGCAGTATACATATTTTATACCCTATATAACCGAATATAAATTAGGATATAACATTTAAGTTTAAAATATATTATTTATGTATCCTAATACGTGAATTTTATATATTCTCAAATAACCTACTATATTTCGCCATTTCATTAATCCAAAGCTGAACTGACGACAGTTGTGTATTTATTGTATTGCTACGAATTTTAATTGCTTACTATTTATCCTTTTATATTAATTCTATGAGAAATTCTCTACGTATTGCTTTACGCGTTATTTTATTGGGCGGTGTAGGCCTCATTGCTTCTCAAGCTGATGCACAGCTCAAAGTAGGTTCTAATCCTACCAATATCCAAAAAAATGCAATTCTCGAACTGGAAAGCAAAAAACAAGGTCTCTTGCTGCCACGTCTCGACGATTTTAATGGAATCAACGGTATGGGAATCCCTGTTAAAGACGGTATGTTAGTGTATAAAATGAATGCTGTTGATGGTGTTGAAGGTCTTTACATCCGCCAGGCAGGTGCATGGGTACTGTTGGCTTCCGCTGCAGATGCTGCCAGCAACTGGAAACTTTCTGGAAACACTGGCGCTGCAGGTGATTTCCTGGGTACCAAAAATGCTGCCCCTATTACTTTTAAAACAAATAATCAGGATAGATTCATTATATCCAGCGATGGTAAATTACAAGCTGGCGCTAATGCTAATATCCCTACTGCTGCTACTTCTGTATTGGATGTACTCGTACTCGCTGCTGATGGAACCGTGTCTCAACGTAAAATGAATGCAAGCGCATTTAACAAGGTAGTTAGTACTCTTGATGGTCTGGATGGTGATCTGACATTTACCCTCACCGGTGATGCAACCCTGGATGTTGTTACCAAAACCGCCTCAGGTACTAACCTGAATATGGCTGTGCCTATTATGAGCAAAACAACACAGAATTATGGTTTCCTCAGCCTGGCCGACTGGAATAAAATTCAGGCTTCTCAAAAAGCAATCGTAATCGGCAACTTTGCTGCTGCTTCTGACCCTAAAGGTTTATCTATCGATAATACCGGTGCTCAGGCAAGCCTTGTATTACACCCTGCCGATGGAACTAATCCGGGTGGTGTTTCTGTTGCCGCTCAAACATTCAAAGGGGCGAAAACATTTATAGATAAGGTTACTGCACAAAATGGTTTGGATGTATCTGCCGGTGGTGCAGCAATCAAAGGTGGTGCTGTTGTTGATGGCGGCGCTACTATCAATGCTGGTGCTACTATCAATGGAGGCGCTACAGTAAATGGTGATGCAACACTCAACAATAAACTTATTCTCACCAGTCCTGCCGCTTCAACTACTGGTACTACCGTATTATTGCACGGTACTGGTGGTGAAGTTGTAACCCGTACGCTGAATGATGCTGCGTTCGATGGATCAATCACTACCATCAACTCACTGACTGGACCTAAAGTAGATCTGAAAACTGGTACTACTGGTACTGATTTTAATATCTCTACCGACGCAACTACCACTCCGATGGCTATTAATCTGAATATTCCCAATGCGTCTACTTCTACGCTACGAGGTTTGATAACTAACACCAACCAAAACATTGGTGGTGTGAAAAAATTCGGAGATTCAGTTTATACTGCAAAATCTATGTTGGTAGGTGATTCTGTTCACGGTGCCAACTCTACTCTCCAGGTAGGTTATGGTGGTACCGGTACCGTTTCCATGCCAATCAAAGTGGTATCCAGCAGTACTGCTGTCGGTGATGCATATACTGTTATTGTAAAATCCGGTACTCCGGTTGCCCTGGAATTACCTAAAGCTGTAGGCAGCGAAGGCCGTATCATCAATATTAAAAAGGTTCCTTTAGTTGCAACTACTGATGATAACACGGATAACGTTGTTACAATCAATATATCTTCTGGTTCCGGTGATAATATTGAAGGTGGTGCCTCTTACCAGATCATCAATGACTGGACTTTCGTTACTCTCCAATCAGATGGAGTGAAAGGCTGGTATATCATCAAGAAATAATTAAGGATATAGTAATTGGAAACGGTGATGGCCTCACCGTTTCCCTGTCTCCTATCCATTTATCGGTCATTTTCCCATAAAGAAATTTAGTATGAAGTTGCTACCATGGAAAGCGATGCTCGTCGTTGCTTTGTGTTGCCTTTTTGCAGATAAATTAAGTGCTCAGCAGTTAAAGCTGGGTGTGCAGCCTACGATCCTGGATAAAGATGCTGTACTGGAACTCAACAGTGATAAACAAGGATTATTACTGACCAGAGTTCTTAAAAGCAGGATCGTTAGCGGTGGTTTGTTGTTTAATGCAAAACCAGGAATGCTGGTTTATGTAACAGATGAAACAAGCCTCTATCTGAAAAAAACAACAGGATGGGTAAAAATTGCTGACTTCACTAACTTCTCTGCAGGAACAGGAATTGCAATCAACTCAACTACTGGTGTAATCTCCAACACAGGGGTTACTTCCTTTAATACAAGAACCGGAGCTGTTGTACCAGCTACCGGAGATTATAGCCTCACTCAATTATCTGATGTAGCAATAAGTACAGGAACATTGGCTACAAACCAGGTATTGACTTATGATCAGACTACCGGCAAATGGTCTAATAAAGCCGCACTTACAAGCATAAGTGTTTCTTCTCCTTTAACCGGTGCGGGCACAGCTCTCTCTCCTCTTAAACTGATAGATGGTGGTTCTGCCAACCAAATATTAAAATGGGATGGAACTAAATGGGTAGTAGGATCAGAAACTACCAGCTCCCGTAAATTATCAATCAATCCGGGTGTCGGTGTAAAACAAGTTACCCCCGCTGTTCAACAAGATTTAAGCGTCGACAGATCATGGACTATAGATATTGATAATACCAACGCACTCTGGAATGCCAATAAATTACAAGGAAAAGCTATTAGTACTATAGCTCCCGCAAGCGGACAAATTCTAAAATGGAATTCCACTACTTCTTTATATGAACCTGCAAATGATAGCACAGGTGGAGTTGTTTTTGAAAAATTGATTACCAGGGATTTAAGTTATGCCGACCAGCCGGTGGAAGCAATGAAAATGAAAATCTGGGAAGGACCCGGAACGGGCACTCCGATCAATGGACCGCTTGGTACTGATGCCAGCGCCTGGTCGGTATTGTCTTTTAGAAATGGAGGCTACACTACCCAAATGTTTATGGACAAGGCTAACCTTGCCATTAAGGAATGGGGTGGCAATACAGCTCCATTAACTTCCAATTCCGGTAACTTCTGGTACAAAGTAGTGGTTACCCATGGAGATAGCAGCTTCACCAATGGAGGAGTATTATATGGACAAAAATCCAGTGATGCTACTTCAGAAGTTAAACAGGATTATGCAAACTTTTTCTGGGATATCACTAATAAAAGATTGGGAATCGGAACCAATACTCCTGCAAGATCATTGCATGTAAACGGTAATTTACGTGTAACAGGTAGTGCCGGAACCCCTAACAATATCCTGGGGCGTGAGTCGGCAACCGGCGATGTTGGTAATATTACACTCGATGCAAATACACTTGACCTCACTTCAGGAGCATTATCTGCAAAAAGTGGTAGTGCGGTATGGAATGCCAATAAAATAGCCGGCGTGCCAGTGGTTACCACTGCTCCAGCAACGAATAATGTGCTTACATTTAATGGAACCCAATGGGAACCAAAACCAGGCGGGGCATCCGGACTAACATCCATTGGTCTTTCGATGCCGCCAACTATCTTTACTGTTACAAATCCAACTTTAACTGCTAACGGTGCCTTTGGCGTAAGTTTAAACACGCAGCCTGCTGCCAGGGTATTAGCTGGCCCGGTTAGTGGTGCCGATGCTACTCCAACTTTCAGACAACTGACATCAACAGATATTCCCTCTCTGGCATCCCTTTATATTCAAAACGGAACAACTGCCCAAACAGGCAATTTTAATATATCTGGAAATGGAACGGTAGGTGGATTAACATTATCTAATCTTACACTGGGCTCTATCGTATTTGTAGGTACAGGTAAAGCACTTGCAGAAAAAAATGCAAAGTTCTTCTGGGATAATACAAATAATCGCCTGGGATTAGGTAATAATACTCCTGCCAACACATTAGAGATTTCAGCTCCTACATATACCGGCGGTACACTTACCGGAGGAACTTCTGGTCTGAGATTAACTAACCTTGCAACGGCTACTCCTGATAACCCTAATGCAAACGTACTGTCTGTAAATAGTGCAGGTGATGTTATCTTAACTAAAAATCCAGCGAACAATAACTGGCTCATTACAGGGAATACAGGTATTGCTGCGGGTTCATTTCTGGGTACCAGAGATGATGTTGTCATGACCATGAAATCTAATAATCAGCCATATTTAGAATTTGGTAGAAGAGATCTGTTAGGATTAACCAGTACCGAATCTGCTGGTTATGGATATCCCGACCCTAACCAAAAAGTTACTCATATGCGGTCGGCCTTACAATTCGAGTCTCCTTCCCGTTTGTATAAACCAATGTTTTATGTAAATGAATTTGGAAACTTCAGGATGAAAGGTTGTGCGGCGGATGATGACTTTTTCGAATTCGGTGCTACGGGTGAAGTAGTAAATGATGGTGGATTCGATTTTATTGTGGGAGATGATGGAGATGAACCAATCGTTTTTAAAAGTTACTACTATGTAACAAAGGCCACTACCGAAATGATGCGCATTCAAAGAGGAAAAGTAGGGATTGGATTAACTGCAGAACCTGCAAGAAGCTTCCATGTAGATACTAAAAATACTCCGATACGTTTACAAAATCTGATGGATACAGTTGCCATTTCAAAACTCCTGACAATTGATGCTAATGGAGATGTAAGAGCAGTTAGAAACAATGCTAATACAACTATAACCATTACTGGTACCAGTGCCAATACTTCTAATACAGCATTCAACGTAGGAACTACTTATAGTATGATTAAGTTGAATCCTGCCGCAGCTAATACAACCTATTATATAAATGGGATGACAAATGGTACTGGTACTCCGATTGATGGGCAAGCAGTAACATTATATGTTACTGCTGCAAATGGCAATATTACCATTAAGAACAATAATGTCACCGGGGCGAATAAAATACTTACACTAAATGGTGATACAACTATTGCAGCAGCCGGTAGTGCCAATTTTGTTTATTCGGCTCAGGATGCTGCCTGGATAATGATTTCTTATATCCCTTAATTAAGTAACTGCATACGTGAAATATTTATTGATCATATTCACATTTCTTCTTTGCTCGTTGGGCCTCTCCGCTCAGCAGGGTGTATATATTCCTGCGGGCGATACCGTTTGGCTCTCAACCAACACAAATGTGGGCATCTTCGGAGATATGACCAATAATGGAATACTAGGATCACAACCTAACAGTACATTTTATTTCCTCAGTAAATTGTGGACTAACGGTAATGCTGCTACGTTGCCGGATGAAAGTACAGATGGCCTTTCAGGAACAGGTGGCGTATTTGTGTTTTCCGGAACCGGACAACAACGTGTGTTTGGCGGATATAGCCTGATTGCTAAAACCGGAGCCTCATTTCCAAATTTGCAGATCAATAATATTTCAGGTTTATGGTTGGATGATTTTAGCGATCTGAAGATTAGAAATAACCTGCATTTTGCCAATGGTAGTGTTTATTTAAATGGATGGAATATGATGGTTGGAAATAACACTCCCGGCAGTATTACCGGCTATAATGATAAACGTTTTGTAGTTACTGGTCCGCTTCCCGCGGGAGGATTGCTATACCGAGCAGCTATCAATAATGCTGCGGGTAAAGTTGTATTCCCCGTAGGAACTGATGATAACAGCTACTCTCCGGCTGCTGTATTAATGACTGGAGGAAAAGATGATTTTGGGGTAAGAACCTATGATAGTGTTTATACCATCGCGGCCGCCGGAACTGCCTATAAAGACAGCTTTGTAAATAAATCATGGAATATACAACGCATTAATAATAATGGTGGAGAAGTAGATGTCATACTTCAGCATATGGAGTCGAGTGAATTACCGACTTATGCTGCAAACAGAGACAGTAGTTATATTACTCAGTTTGTAGGTGGAGTATGGGATCGCTTGCTTACTATTCCCAATAAACCATTACCGGGTACACTTACTGAAAGCTCTATGAGTGAAGCGGCTGTGATGCATTTACGACATTTCACAAGCCTGGGAGCCAGCGAATACATGGCTAAAACCATTCTGGTTAGTAATGCCAAACCTGCCATGTTCCTCAGTTTTGAAGCTTATCGCATTTCTCCGGTAATTGCGCAGCTCGACTGGACAACCAGTAGGGAGGTCAATAATCTTAGATTTGAAGTAGAACGCAGATATGAGCGTGAGGAAACCTTTACCAAAATAGCCAGCATTCCTACTAAGGCAGTGAATGGAAATAGCAGCGTGCCGATCAGATATACCTATCAGGATTTGAATGATTACGACGACTGGACCTATTATAGAATTAAGGCAATAGGGAAAAACGGACAGGTGGTGTATTCTGAAATACGTGCTGTACCGCCATTTATTCAGGTTAATGTATATCCGAATCCGAATAATGGTAATTTCAAAGTTACTATCCATGGCATGCGAGGTGATATGATTATTCAAATCAGGGATACCTGGAGTCAGGTAGTGAGATCTTACGAAGCGAAGAGTGGGGATACAGATATTAAGATTACCGATTTACCTTCCGGAGCTTACTTCCTGGTGTTGTTCCAGAAAGAGACTATGAAGGTTGCCTATACCTGCAAAGTTATTGTTGCACAATAATGAATTTTCCTGCGAAAACGCAGCATTATGCTGGTTTCGCAGGAAATTCTTTGTTATTTGAGCAAATTGCCCCAAATTTGTAGGGTTCTTCCTATACAGATATTTTCAATTAATAAGAGAGTTTTGAGAAAGATAATCATCACGATAGATGGCTACTCATCATGTGGCAAAAGCACACTTGCGAAACAATTGGCTAAAAAGCTCAATTATACGTATATAGATAGTGGTGCAATGTATCGTGCGGTTACCTTATATTTTATTCAAAACCGCGTTGATTGGTTAGCTCCTGAAAAGGTGCATGAAGCCCTGGGCAATATCCATCTCGAATTCGTACAAAACTCATTGACTGGTTTGGGTGAAATGAATCTCAATGGAGAAAACGTTGAGCATACAATCAGAGAAATGATTGTAGCCGAAAAAGTATCTGAAGTGGCAGCCGTAAGAGAAGTGCGTGAATTTGCAGTTGCCCAGCAAAAAAAGATGGGTACCCGTAAAGGCATTGTAATGGATGGAAGAGACATTGGTACCGTTGTCTTCCCGCATGCAGAATTGAAAATTTTCATGACTGCTGAAATTGCAATAAGAGTACAACGCAGGTTCAAGGAACTTTATGAGAAGAACAAGAATATCACCCTGGATGAGGTTAAACAAAACCTCGAATTAAGAGACTATATCGATGCAAATCGTGAAATCAGCCCTCTTAGAAAAGCCGAAGATGCTATAATATTGGATAACAGCCATTTAACTCACGATGATCAGTTGCAACTCGTTATGCAATGGGTAGAAGATGCAACTATGGCACATTCATCATAAATATTTTGATATTTGATGCTTGACCGGATAAGGATGGCATTTTATATCTTTATCTCATGGCAATGAAAAAACTTTCCGCCGATCCCAACAATAATGCTAAGGCAATACTAGACTTGCTAACCGGGGAAACATCGGGCGAACAACGCAGGTAAGAATCCTGCTGCCGTTGTTTAAAAAGAAGTCAGTTTAGTTCACAGCCTGCTTAACTCGATTTATTAAAACTGTAATCTGTTCGTTTTGAGTTTCTTCCACTTCTCTTAAAAATCTCTACAATGAAATACATTTTCATGGTAGTTCTCGTCACAACGGCTTTAAGTATCTCGTGCTCGCAAAGCAATTCGAAAAAATCATTAAACGCAACCGCTTTTGACATTGAGCCAGAAATGGTAACCGTGCAAGGTGGCACGTTCGCCATGGGCGGCAATGAAGAAAATAACAAGCCTATCCATAATGTTACTTTAAACAGTTTCAAAATAGCCAAGTACGAAACTACGCAAGCACAATGGGAAAAGGTCATGGGTAAAAATCCTGTCAGTAATCCAGGTTGTGCAGATTGCCCGGTAGAAAGTGTTAGCTGGGAAATGGTACAAACATATATTACAAAGTTGAATAGGCTCACCGGTAAACACTATCGGTTGCCCACAGAAGCAGAATGGGAATATGCTGCAAGAGGCGGCAGAAAAAGTAAGAATTTTGAATTTGCAGGTAGTAATGATATCAAGGCGGTAGCCTGGACTTCCCTCGATAGCGGATTAAATCCTCATCCTGTTGGACAAAAAAAGCCCAATGAACTAGGATTGTACGATATGTCAGGCAATGTATGGGAATGGTGCAACGATTGGTATGATGAAAATTATTATCGAAAAAGTCCGAAAAATAATCCGACTGGGCCGGCGACGAAGCCGCCCGACAAGAAGAACGACGATGGACTTATTGCTCCGCTTCGTGTTGTCCGCGGTGGTAACTCAGGCAATGGATCTGCTCAGAGCCGCGTAGCATCTCGTCCAAATTACAGGTTAGGCTACCACTCAATCGGGTTTCGCCTCGCTTCTTCAAGTTAGTTTTGCCGATGTATGTCTTAATCCTTTCAAGTATTAAATTTTAAACGGAGACACTACCAAATAAAAGATTATTTTCTTTTATTAAAACTCTTTTATACATTTGCGTTGTGGCTGAAAGAATGCCAGAATAATTTTTCCACATCCTCCAGAATTTCCAACTTTTCATTATTTCTATGCCTCTTCGTTGTCCATAGTGGGAACTAGTTGCATTGTTTTAACCTTTATCCTCCCTGAAATTACTGCATTGGTAATCTTTAAGTGCTATCATGATTTAGTGCTGTTGTTCAGTATAAGACAATTTGATTAAGTGTATTCGACGCGTTATATATTCAGTATCGTGATTCGTTAAGGTCTTATCCTAGCTATATCCACAAAAGGACCCTTTGCTATTAACCGATTATCAGTATTGCTTTTAAAATATAAAAATCAACCCTATAACAGATTTCCTGCTGTTGTAGGTTGTAAAAGGTAATGTGAGAAAGCATGGAATCCATGTCTATCTCATATTTTCAGTAGGTGTATTCGGTTAATAGGAAGAAGGGGCGAATTCTTTCGCCCTTTCGCTTTTTATAAAAGTCGCTGACACATCCGGAATCAGAGGAGCATCCATCATGAAGATATTAATTTAACAATGAGGCATTAATAAGCCCCGAAATAAGAGCAACCGTTAATTCAACTGTGTATCAACTCAATAGGCTGCACGAACAGGGGAACACCAATTTTTCGCTTTTCTTTTTTAACTTGTGCTACACAAAGCGGCCAATGTCTATAAAAGGTGTATGTATTATCTGCCTGTTGTTCCTGTTTTCTCAATTGCATGCCCAGGACTCTTTGCAGGTTTATCGGAAGCTAGAGCAAATCCGTCACTTACCATCGGATACCGCTAAAGTATCGGCATTCCTGAAAGAAGGAAAATCAAATGCTAAATACTTTGATAAACAGAAGATTGAAAATATTTTCTGGCAGGAAGGCCTAACCCTTGCTCATCAGTTACGTTTCCATAAAGGCGTTGCTGCCATCTATAATGAAACCGGCACCAATAAACGAAATAAATCCCTTTACCTCCTGGCTGAAGACTTGCACGAAAAAGCACTTAAAGCTGCTGAAGAGGCTAAAGATACTCAACTGATCGTTTTTGCACTTAATAATGTGGGGGTCGATTGCCGGCGTCAGGATAAATTACAGAAAGCTTTCGACTATCACGTAAAGGCACTGAAACTCGCCGAATCGATTGGCGATATCCGCAATATCTGCGTGGCTACCAACAGTATAGGTAATATTCAGCTCTCCACAGAACTTTATGATGAAGCTATCAGCCATTTCGAAAAAGCCCAGGCACTGGAAGAAAAAAGTAATAACCCCTTAGGTGTTGCAATTAATCTCGGCAACTTAGGATATGCATACCAGGGCAAACATAAATTGGATCTGGCCATTCAATACTACAAACGATCTCTGGCTGTTAACCAAAAACTGGATAATCCCACGGGCATGGCTATTTGTTATAATGCTTTGGGAGATGCCTATAAAGAAAAGAAAGACTATGCCCAGGCAATGGAATGCTTACAAAAAGCATTGGAAGCCAATGGAAAAGTAGATGATAAAGTGCATGTGGCAGAAAGTTATCTCAATATCGGTAAATTACTTGGAGCAGAAGGAAAGCATGAAGAAGGGCGGAAATATATTCAGCAATCAATGGAAGTAAGCACTTTCTGGGGCTTCAAATCTATGCTGCTGGAAGCCTGGAAAGCTCTGGCACAGGATTACAAGACGAGTGGTGATTTCAAACGATCGCTGGAGGCTGCCGATAAATCCCTGCTTTATAAAGACAGTATCCTTGATGAAAAATCTGCAATGGCAATTGCCCAAATGCAGGCGATATATGAGGTCGACCGGAAAGATAATCATATCCGTATTCTCGAACATGATAAGCTGGTAAATGACCTTAGAACCAAGCGTAATGTAATTATTACATTCCTGCTGGCAGGGTTCCTCCTAATGGCCGTAGTTGGCGGTATTTTATATATCCGGCACCGTAACCTCGAATCCAAGAAGCAAACCTTGCAGCTAGAGTTAAAGTCTTTACGCTCACAGATGAATCCGCATTTCATCTTTAATTCATTAAGTTCTATCCATCGATATATATGGAGTAATAATCAGGAAGAAGCGTCAGATTACCTGACTAAATTTTCAAGGTTAATGCGATTGATTTTAGATAATACCCAACATACTTTTGTTACTTTAAATAAAGAATTAGAATCGTTAAAGCTGTATCTTGATCTGGAATCGTTACGATGCAACGGGATTTTTGAATGCCGTTTTTTAATCGATACCAATATTAACGAGGAAGAAGTCCTGATTCCCCCAATGATACTGCAACCATATGTCGAGAATGCAATCTGGCATGGACTGGTGCATAAGCAACCTTCTGAAAAAGGGCTCCTGGATATTGAGATTTTGTTAATGAAGCGTAGTCTGATTTGCACTATCACTGATAATGGGATAGGTAGAAAAAAAGCTATGGAGATCAAGGAAAGAAAAGGAAGAGTACATAATTCCGTTGGTATGAAAGTAACGGAGGGAAGAATTGATCTTATTCGTAAGATTAATAATAAAGAAGCAAATGTAACGATAACCGATCTCGAAGATGAAATGGGTAATCCTACCGGCACCAGAGTCAGCATTATTCTGCCGGCAGAATTTGTGTTTTAGGATCAATTATTTTTATTCAATTAAGTCCAAAAAACTTTAGCTAAAAGCTATTTGTATGAGCGAAATCAAAGCTATCATCGTGGATGATGAGCAACATTGCATTGATGCCCTGCAAACGATGTTACAGAAAAAATGCCCCGGAGTAGAAGTAATAGGATCTGCAAAAAGTGTCAAAGAAGCCAAAGAGTTAATAGATGAAAGAGCTCCGGACCTGGTATTTTTAGACGTGGAAATGCCTTACCAAAACGGATTCGAATTGTTAAAGCAGTTCGAAAAAGTAAATTTTGAAGTGATCTTTACAACGGCCTATGAACAATATGCCCTGAAGGCCATAAAGTTCAATGCGCTGGATTACCTGTTGAAACCCTTTAGCATAAAGGAATTACAGGATGCTCTCGATAAAAGTCGTGATAAAAAATCCAATAAGGTTAAAGAAGGAGGGCAGCAATCTCCAATGGATGTTTTCCTGCAGAATATGAAAACACTGCAACAGTCTCATAAAAAAATTGCACTACCTACGATCAATGGATTGGTTTTTATGCCAGTTCAAAATATCGTGCGTTGTGAGTCGACCGGCAACTACACAAGAATTTTCTTTACAGATAAGAAGAATCTGATGGTATCCCGACCCTTGAAAGAATTTGAAGAGTTGCTGTCGGATGTCGATTTCTTCAGAGTACATAACTCTCACTTGATAAATATGCAGCAAATGCAGTCCTATATTCAGGGAGAGGGGGGCTTTGCCTTAATGAGTGATGGAACTCAGGTTGAAGTATCCAGGCGCCGGAAAGCCGAATTTTTGAAAAAGGCGATGCAGTTCTAAGTTTTGAAAATCAGCACTTTTTAAAAATTTGACCTTCCAGATTTAGGCATTTTCATACCACTTATTTGAATTTAGCTACCATCTACTAAATAGGGATTGCAGACATATAGCAGAAATTATAGTTTTGGTCTAACAATATGAATTTCATACACGCAATATAAAAGTTTATATACTCTGCATTACTAGCGTGATTAGCCCCAAAGAAAAAAGACACCGGAAGGTGTCTTTTTTGCTATGTAAAAATAAAATCGTGTATCCTTTACAGTTGGGAAATTATTTCGTCGGCCTGTTGCTCAACTCCGTAGAAAGAGAGCAGTTTGCGAATGACTCCTTCCACCAGAGCATCCGGGCAACTGGCTCCGCTTGTTAGCAGAATAGTGACAGGATTCTTACTGGTAAGATAATCTGTGGTCATTAATTCCTGTTTATGATGGAAATCCCAGTGCTCAATCTCTTCGGCTGATCTTAATTTATCCGGGGAAGAGATATAGTAGGTGGGAAGTTTTTCTTCACACAACTCTACCAGGTGAGAAGTATTGGAGCTGTTATACCCGCCAACTACGATAGCCAGATCGGCTGGCTCTTTCAGCATACCAAGAACGGCAGACTGGTTGTCGTTGGTTGCATAACAAAGTGTATCGCGTGTATCTGCAAATCTTTCAGGAATAGCTTCAGGGCTAAGATCGAAGGTATCTATCATTACCTGACGGATATAATCGGCAATAGCTTGTGTTTCGGTGGCCAGCATGGTTGTCTGGTTTACAACACCAACTCTTTGTAAATCTTTTGCCGGATCAAAGCCTTCGGAATGCTGGCCTTTGAAAACAGTAGAGAAAGTAGAAGCATCTTTTTTTCCACTGATAAACTCGCCCAGCAGTATTGCTTCCTCCATATCTTTAACTACAACGGTTGGAGTTGCGGCCTGGCTATGTGAGAAAGTTGCTCTTGTTTCTTCGTGTTTAGGCTTTCCGTGAACAATAACTGTATAGTTCTTATTACCAATCTGTTCTGCCTTATTCCATACTCTTTCTACGAAAGGGCAGGTAGTATTATATTTTAGCGGCTCTATTCCAAGGGCCGAAAGTTTTGATTCTATTTCAAGTGTAGTACCGAAGGCAGGGATGATTACGATATCTTCAGGTAGCAGAGATTCCCAGGGGATCAGCTGACGGCCGGAGGTATCCATCAGGAATTGAACACCACGATCCAGCAGGTCGTTATTCACGTGTGGATTATGGATCATTTCACTGAGCAGGAAAATGCGTTTGCCCGGATTTTCATCAACTGTGCGGAATGCAATTTCTATTGCGTTTTCTACTCCGTAGCAGAAGCCGAAGTGTCGTGCCAGCAAAATTCTGATAGCTCCAAAATCGAGAAGGGTAGGTGTAAAATCTTTCTTCATCTTGTCCTGCCCCTTGCGCTTATTTTTGATGGCGCTGATAAGCGGACTTCTATATATAACCGGAACGTTAAATGTTTTCATGTGCTAAAATATAGGCAAAGGTAATTAGTTTTCTTTGCTCACTTTCTCTAACCAGGCTTTTTCTTCAGCGCTTAAGCTGTTGTAGCCTTTTTCATTTATTTTATCTAATAGTTGATCTAACTTGGAAGGATTGCTATCCTCGGCTTTTTTAACCACTTTGAGCGGTGATTTTTTAGGCTTGAATTTTTTAGCGGCGGTTTTTCTTTCTTCAGCTCTGTTTTTACTGTTGAATAACCAGATAAGCGGTTTACAAAGATCTGTACCGGCTTGTAAAATACGTATGTAGAAGAAGCCTAGCAGCGCTCCGCCCATATGGGAAATGATGCCACCAACGTTGCCATTAGGAATGGAAATAAGCCCCAGGGCAATTAGTGCGATAGCCAGCCATTTAAGTCTGACACTTCCAAAAAACATTAATCCTATCTCATAATTAGGCATGAGGGTGGCGGCAGCTACGAGTATGCACATGACGGAGGCAGAAGCACCGATTAATGCAGAACCCAGGTATGGGGTATGAATGACAGATGCTGAAATCAGGTATAATAAACCACCTGCGATTCCGCCCAGCAGGTAGAGCGGCAGTACTCTTTTATCTCCCAGAAAGTCTCTGAAAAGGTTTCCGAACCAGTATAGAGAAATCATGTTGAATATCAGGTGGAAGATCTCTTCATGCGTAAACATGTAGGTAAATAAACCCCAGGGCTGACGAATAAAACTGCTGAAAGGAACTGTTAATGCCAATTGTTCTAACGTCCAGTTAAATGGGGTTGCCTGATGGGAAACAAAAGCAATGAGTTTGAGTATATTGACTACAAGGAAAATAACAATATTCCAGAATAGTAAATGATTTACTGTATTTCCTTTCCTTAGCCAATAGCGAATATCCGATTGAAAAGAGGTCCCGTTCATATACACAAATTAAAAAAAATCCGGGATTAATGAATAGTAATTAACATTTTATACAAAGGGAAAGTAAAGCTGTTTACTGCAAATGAATAACAGGCTTTTCTTTCTATTATACCAACAATTAATCGGCGTTCTGGTTGTTACATTTTAAGATTTTCTTAAGAGAATTTGCAGGTATTTTTTAGAGTGATCAGGGAGATGGAAATAGATTTTTGTTTGGGTTGATGATTAGTATGTATATGTTTATTATTTAATTTTTATGTTGATTCTCAAAATATAGATTAATAATTATGTTAATGGTTGATATTCATCAACATACAAATTAAAAATCAATATAAAAACCTACGCTTCCATCTGCTTAAAATAGTAGGTATTTATAATTGTAAAATCTTGGTTTCACTGCGGAAAACACCCGGAATTTCCGTACCTTTGCTGTCCCATAAAACAGGGAGTCCGGGTATTCCGGATTAAATTTTAAAATTTTTTATGAGCGAAAACAACATTATTAACGAACAAAACGCTGAGCAACAGGCTCCGCAGGCAACTGCAGAAACAGCGACAACAAAAGCGCCTGTAGCAAAAGTTGAAACTGCACATGACGATTTCGACTGGAGCGTAGACAAACGTAATGTTTCTTCTTACAGCAAAGAAGAAAAAGAAAAGTATGATCAAACTTACGAAGGCACTTTCAAAGTGTTTGAAGAAAACAGCCTGTTAACAGGTACTGTAGTTGGTTTGACTAATACAGACGTAGTTATCAACATCGGTTTCAAATCTGATGGTTTGATTTCTCTGAACGAGTTCCGTGATTTACCAGGATTGAAAATCGGTGACGAAGTTGAAGTACTGGTAGTTGAAAAAGAAGACAGAGACGGTAACCTGCACCTGAGCCGTAAACAAGCTCGCCAAAAACGTGCATGGGAAAAAATCGTTGAAGTTTACAGAACTGGTGAAGTGGTTACAGGTACTGTTACCAGCAAAACTAAAGGTGGCTTGATCGTTGACGTTTACGGAATGGAAACATTCTTACCAGGTTCTCAGATCGATGTGAAACCTGTTACCGATTACGATCAGTTCGTTGGTAAAACAATGGAGTTCAAAGTGGTTAAGGTTAACGAAACTATCCGCAACGCCGTTGTTTCCCACAAAGCACTTATCGAAAGCGATATCGAACAACAAAGAGTGGATATCATCAGCAAACTGGAAAAAGGCCAGGTGCTCGAAGGTACCATCAAAAATATCACCGACTTCGGTGCATTCATCGACCTGGGTGGTCTGGATGGCTTACTGTATATCACCGATATCAGCTGGGGCCGTATCTCTCACCCAAGCGAAGTGCTCCAAATGGATCAGAAAATCAACGTTGTGGTGCTCGACTTCGACGACGAAAAACGTCGCATAAGCCTGGGTTACAAACAATTGACTCCGCATCCTTGGGATACTTTACCTGCTACCATCGTTGAAGGTGCTAAAGTAAAAGGTAAAGTTGTTAACATCGAAGATTACGGTGCATTCCTGGAAATCATGCCTGGCGTAGAAGGCCTGGTTCACGTTTCTGAAATCTCTTGGGCTTCAACTCCAATCAACGCTAAGGAATTCTTCAAATTAGGCGAAGAATACGAAGCAGTGGTAGTTACCCTGAGCAAAGAAGAGCGTAAAATGTCTCTGTCTATCAAACAACTGACAGAAGATCCATGGTCTACTATCGAAACTAAATTCCCTGTTGACAGCCGTCATAAAGGTATCGTGAAAAACATCACTCCTTATGGCGTATTCGTTGAACTGGAAACTGGTATCGGCGGTATGATTCACATCTCCGACCTGAGCTGGATCAAACGTTTCAACCACCCATCTGAATACACTAAAGTAGGTAACGAAATTGATGTAGTAATCCTGGGTATTGATAAAGAAAACCGTAAACTCAGCCTCGGTCACAAACAGATCGAAGAAGATCCATGGAACACTTTTGAAACTATCTTCCCTATCAACTCAGTACACGAAGGTACCGTTGTGAAGAAAGATGATAAAGGTGCTACCGTGCAACTGCAATACGGTCTGGAAGCATACGCTCCTGCTCGTCACCTGAAAACTGAAGATGACAAACCAATCAACGTTGAAGACGTGAAAGAATTCATGATCATCGAATTCGATCGCAGCGAAAAACGTATCTTGGTTTCTCACACCCGCGTTTGGGAAAAAGCTCAGGCTGAAGAAAAACAAGCTGTCATCAAAGAAAAGAAAGAAGAAGCTGACAAAACTCGCAAGGCTGTGAAAAACATCCAGGGCAAAGTTGAAAAAGCTACTTTAGGTGATCTTGGTGCTTTAGCTGAATTAAGAGAAAAATTGAAACAATCTGAAGGTGACGATAAAGCGGCACAATAAGTAAGTTTCATCTAATATTTATCCCGTCTCTACTCCGTAGAGGCGGGATTTTTTTTGCTTATTGCTAACTCCTTTGCTCATTCAATCAGCAAATTTTTACAGTATCAACATTGATCCATCTGGCTAATAACCGGTGATTTTATTTAAAGCAAAAAAGCATAAGCGATGTTTAACGCTTATGCTTCCATATATCATTATCCAGAGAGATTTACTATTTCATAATAAGCAGATCCAATTTCGTATCATTAAAATCCAACAAACTATCCAGCTGCATATTTGCCAGCACATATCTCGGATTATGCCTGTTATGGGCCTCTGGCACCACTACCGTAGTCATACGGGCTGCCTTGGCTGCAATCATACCCGTAACTGAATCTTCAAATGCTATACAGTCCAGTGGCTTACTGTTCAGCGCCTGTGCACAAGCCAGATAAACTGCCGGATGTGGTTTACCATAATCCTCAAACTCTGCCGAATACACTGCCTGAAAATACGGCGCCAGCTCAAAGTGCTGCAATACCGCAGTAATCAAACGCAAAGGAGAGGAAGATGCTAAGCCTATCTTAAATTGCTTAGCCTGGAAATATTGCAAAATATATTCAACCCCTTCCATAGGCCTGCCTTCTTTTATAATCTTCTGAGTAACATTGTCGATAATCTCATTTACTACCTGCTCAGAACTTTTACCTTCCCATTTAAAGTAATCATGCCAGTAACTAACTACTTCCTTGGTTCTTAGACCCGTTGTGAGATGGGTGAGCTCCGGAGATAATGTTACGCCCACTGAAGCAAATACTTCCCGCATGGCCACTCCCCAAAGTGGTTCAGAATCAACCAATAACCCATCCATATCAAATATAACCGTATCAATCATATGCGCTGTTTTCGTATGCGCCGCAAAGATAAGAAGATAAATTTCAGTGCCTACCCATAACAAAAAGTTATACCACATAAAGGGAGGTTATTCTGAATTCACCTGTAAATGCTATAAAACTACGTGTAGTAGCGGGTTTGCATTGCCACACCCGGAAAAACTCCAATAATCATTATTATTTATTCATCCTAAAAAAGTTTTGGAAAGATGAAGTACATTTCTATCTTTGTATTACTCTACTAAAATTATAGGGAATATGGGTAATAGTTGGAAAGAAAACCGCAGTATGATTGGAAATCCGTGTTGTTGTATACTGGCGGAGAGACGTGCCTAATAACGAGTAATCAGTAAATACTGAAATCATTATAGACAAGCCTCCGCTTCAAACGGGGGCTTTTATATACCCCCCGACCAAAATTAGAATTGCTTTTTACCACCACCTGAAAATACTTTTTATGCAAAGCTTCAGAACAGAACTGGAAAATCCGATCGTTGAACAAGATATCATCGAACTGGAAAAAAAGATCCGTCTATTCCGCGAAGGATCTATCAGCGATGAAAAATTTCGTAGCCTCCGCCTTGCCAGAGGGGTTTACGGCCAACGTCAACCAGGGGTACAAATGGTGCGCATCAAATTACCTTACGGTAAAATGACCCTGCAACAATGGCACCGTATCACCGAAGTTTCTGATGAATATGCTACCAGCAACCTTCACCTAACAACGCGTCAGGACGTTCAAATACACTACGTTAGTCTCGAAAGAACTCCTGAACTCTGGTCAAAACTCGAGCTCGACGATATTACAATCCGTGAAGCCTGCGGTAACACCGTACGTAACGTCACAGCTTCCGACAGAGCTGGTATCGATCCTGAAGAACCATTTGATATAACTCCATACGCCGATGCTACTTTCCGTTACTTCCTGCGTAATCCGGTAAGTCAGGAAATGGGCCGTAAAATCAAAATAGCCTTTTCTTCTTCTGAAAAAGATACCGCCTGGGCTTTCATGCACGATTTCGGCATGATCCCTAAAGTGAAAATCATAGATGGTAAGGAAGTAAGAGGATTTAAAGTACTGGTAGCCGGCGGTTTAGGTGCCCAGCCTTTCCTTGCTAAAGTAGCTCACGAATTCCTGGAAACTCACCTGCTCATCCCGTATATCGAGAATGTACTTCGCGTATTCGACCGCTATGGCGAAAGAACAAGCCGTAATAAAGCGCGTATGAAATTCCTCGTTCAAAAAATTGGATTCGAAGAATTTAACCGCCTGGTGGAAGAAGAATATACTGCTATCAAAACTAAATCAGTTCCTGTAGATGCAGCAGCATGGCCTCAAACACAACCTCCGGCTCCTGTTACTTCTTTACCGGAATATACTGTTAAGAACCCTGCAAAATTTGAAGCCTGGAAGAAAACCAACGTCTTCGAACAAAAGCAGAAAGGCTACTTCGCTGCCTATGTGAAAATCACTTTAGGTAACATCGGTTCAGCAATCAGCCGTCAGCTGATTGAGGCACTTCGCCCCGTAATTGCCGATGACGTAAGGGTAACCGCTAACCAGGGCTTATTACTGAAATA
The DNA here is from genome assembly GCF_003419895.1 of Chitinophaga silvatica. Classification (GTDB taxonomy): domain Bacteria; phylum Bacteroidota; class Bacteroidia; order Chitinophagales; family Chitinophagaceae; genus Chitinophaga; species Chitinophaga silvatica. The sequence goes on from NZ_QPMM01000002.1 coordinate 446,164, forward strand.
TATTTTACCTCAGCATCTCGAGTATGTGTACAGCGCTTTGGAAGCGGCTGGCTTCGCAGAACCGGGTTTCGACAGCATTGCCGATATCACCGCTTGCCCGGGTACCGATACCTGTAACCTCGGTATTTCCAGCAGCACTGGTATTGCTAAGGTGCTGGAAGATGTGATCACCCAGGAATATCCTGATCTGATCTATAATAAAGATATTAAGATTAAAATAAGCGGTTGTATGAACTCCTGCGGCCAGCACGGCATCGCCAGCATCGGCTTCCATGGTTCTTCCATGAAGAGTGCCGGTAAGGTATTACCTGCTCTCCAGGTATTGCTGGGTGGTGGTATTGTTGGAGATGGCGTTGGTCGTGTAGCCGATAAGGTTATTAAAGTACCAAGCAGACGTGGCCCGGATGTTTTACGCAGCTTATTGAACGACTACGATCAAAACGGTGGTGAAAATGAACTGTTCAACGAATATTACGACAGAAATGGAGAGAAATATTTCTACGAACTGCTGAAACCTTTAACAGATCTGACTACCCTTACACAAGACGATTTCATCGACTGGGGCCAGGCTCAGGACTATGCTACTGCTATCGGAGTAGGAGAGTGCGCCGGTGTAATCATCGACCTGGTAGCTACCCTGCTGCTGGAAGCTGATGAGAAACTGGAATTAGGTGCTGCTGCTCTGGCTAATAATGCTTATTCAGATGCTATCTATCATGCTTACGCTTCTTTTGTACAGGGCGCGAAAGCACTGTTGTTAGGCGAGGGAGTTAGCGGTAATACTCAAATTGGTATTATCAACGATTTTGATAAGCATTTTACCGCTACCGGTAAATTTACTTTCGATACAGATTTTAAATCAGTGGTGTTGCAACTAAACGCTAATGAGCCATCAGAGCAATTTGCGAAAGTATACTATGCTCAGGCTGCAGATTTCTATAAAGCAGCGCAGGTTTATCGTGAAAAAGCAGCTCAGACAGCGCCTGCACAGGCATAATTAGTTTCATCTACCTAAATACTACTACAAATGCAAAATATACAACCGAAACTCACATTGATAGGTGCTGGACCAGGCGATCCTGAATTGATAACAGTGAAAGGCTTAAAAGCCATCCAGAATGCAAGGGTTATATTATACGATGCATTGTCTAGCAACGAATTGCTAGACCATGCGCCGGCTAACTGCCTGAGACGTTTTGTGGGTAAACGCGCCGGTATGCATGTCTATTCCCAGGATGAAATTAACCGGATGATTGTAAAATATGCATTAACTTATGGTAGTGTAGTAAGACTGAAAGGAGGCGATTCCTTTGTATTTGGTCGTGGTCAGGAAGAAATAGCTTTTGCACAGCAGTTTGGAATTACTGCCGAAGTAATTCCAGGTGTTTCAAGCGCCATTTCAGTTCCGGGAATCAATAAAATTCCAGTAACAGCACGTAATGTAAGCGAAGGTTTTTGGGTAATTACCGGTAACACTCAAAACGGTAATTTATCACGCGATCTTCAACATGCTATCAACGCCAATACCACAGTAGTAATACTGATGGGAATGAGCAAACTGGACGAAATAGCTGGTATCTATACCGCTGCAGGTAAAGGTGAAATTCCTGCTGCTATCATCCAGAACGGAACTTTGCCAACACAGAAAATCGGATTAGGAACGGTTGCTTCTCTACCTAAAATAGCCGCAGAAAAGGATCTGCATAACCCGGCTATCCTGGTTATTGGCGAGGTAGTCCGATTTCATGAAGACTTTCAGTCATTACAACAGAAGGTAGTGGAAGAACTAAAAATTGCTGTATAATGGAAGAAAATCATTTATTCCCTGTTTTTTTCAAGCTACACAGACTTCATGTACTGGTAGTAGGAGGGGGGAATATCGGATTGGAAAAAACCAATGCTATGCTCGAAAATTGCCCACAGGCAACGATTACAGTGGTAGCATTGGATTTTTTGCCTGAACTGGTATCGTTGACCCATCAGTATCCTAACATTACTTTAGTACAAAAATCCTTTTCCTGCGGCGACTTACTGGGAAAAGACCTGGTCATTGCTGCTACCAACATTAAGGAATTCAATTATTATGTCTGGGAAAAAGCAAAGGGAAATCGTGTGCTGATCAATGTGGCTGATACTCCTGAATTGTGCGATTTTTATCTGGGTTCTATCGTTCGTAAAGGAAATCTGAAGATTGCCATCTCTACTAATGGTAAATCACCTACGATGGCAAAACGTTTGAAACAGGTATTACAGGAAGCTATTCCGGATAGCATCGATGAAATCCTTAATAAACTAGCGGTGATCAGGGATCGGTTGGCTGGAGACTTTTCCAGTAAAGTAAAAGAGTTGAATAATATTACAGATGTATTGGTAAAATCGGACAAGGAAAAGTCCTGATTATTTTTCTATCAGTTCAAGCAGTACCTGCGCCTGATTATGTTCCGTATCCTTAGCCCCATAAAGTAGTGTAACCTTTTGATGCTGCGCTTTTTTCCTTATTGCAGTCAACAATTCTTTCTTATCCTGTAATTCATGTTTGTATTTAGTTTTAAACTCGGCGAATTTAGCAGGGTCGTGGTTAAACCATTCCCTTAATTCGTTGCTGGGAGCTATTTCTTTTTCCCATTCATCTATATGTGCTTCTTCTTTTGAAATACCTCTTGGCCAGAGCCTGTCTACCAATATTCTAAAACCATCTTTGCTATCATAAGGCTCGTAAATTCTTTTTATTTGTAGCATAACGATTGTTTTTATAGCTGTAACACAGGCAGATTACTGTTTGTTTGTAACGTACTCTGCTCAAAAAAAATTATAATTGCAGAATGACAAATCAGGAAATTATTGCCGCAACGGTTACATATGTAAAGGACGAATTGAGGTTGGCAGAAGGAGGGCATGATTGGTGGCATATCAACAGGGTATGGAATAATGCCAGATATATTGCAAAAAGCGAAGATGTGGATCTGTTGGTAGTAGAATTAGGTGCATTATTGCATGATATCGCAGATTCAAAATTTCATAATGGTGATGAGGAAATTGGTCCGGCTAAAACGGCTGCATTTCTGCAATCATTAAATCTGGAAGCAGAAGTAATTGACAAGGTGGTGAAAATTGTGCAGCATATTTCGTTTAAAGGTGGAAATGAAAAAAAGGAATATAGTTCACCCGAATTGTCTGTTGTTCAGGATGCCGACAGGTTAGATGCTATTGGAGCTATTGGAATAGCAAGGGCTTTCAACTATGGTGGATTTAAGAACAGGGCAATTTATGATCCTGAAATAGATCCTGATTTAAAATTAACCAGGGAAGCCTATAAAAAGAGTACAGCTCCAACAATTAATCATTTCTACGAAAAGTTATTGTTGCTAAAAGACAGGATGAATACTAAAACAGGAAAAAAGATGGCGGAGGAGCGGCATCAATATATGGAAGGGTTCCTGGACCAATTTTATAGGGAATGGGATGGTGGTAGCTCGCAAAGCAGCAAAGAGGCATAAGCAGCAAAGAGGCGAATTTTATTAAAAAGAGCGAAGATTATGTATTTAATGATTACATAATCTTCGCTCTTTTTAATAATTTTCTTATGCTGCTTATGCTTCTCTGCGCCTTTGCGAGCAATAATTATATAGAGAAAAATGCTTTCAGAGCATCAGCGTCTTCAGGTTTCAGTTTGCCACCGAGGATAAGACGAAGTTGTCTGCGGCTCATAGCGGTATCGTATAATTTTTTCTCTTCTTCAGTATCCGGAATAATTTTCGGAACCGGGCGGGAGTTCCCATTTGGGTCCAGTGCTACAAATGTCATAAAAGCTTCATTTGATTTATAGCGATACTGCTGAACCGGGTCTTCTCCCCATACGCGGATATGTACTTCCATAGAAGTATTAAAGGCTCGGCTTACTTTAGATTCTATATGAACTACATTACCCAGTTTGATTGGGTTTTCGAAAGATATATTATCAACTGAAGCAGTAACTACGGGGGCGCTGCAATGTTTCATGCAGGCAAGTGCGGCCGCAATATCCATCCAATACATCAGGCGGCCACCCATTAGATTACCAAAGGTATTAGTGTCATTTGGCAATACTAACTCGGTCATTTGTACCAGTGAGTCCTGGGCTCTTTTCGGCGTTAAAGTCATCTTTTTTATTGTATTTCGGACGCAAATTTACAGTTTATATATTTAACGTGGTGCATATTACCTGGAATGCATCCTGAATGAATGAAGGTTTTTAACAAATAATTTCCGCTGCTTGAAAAATCTTTAAAACGCCCATTAGATCAGTGATCAGAGCGAAAGATATTCAACTAAAAATTAACAAACAAATAAAGCAAGAGGTTAAAAAACTTGGGAGCGACGCAAATTTGTGTAACTTTGCATGACCTTCGGAAGTAGTTTACTTGATCGGTTACACCAAACGCAGTCCGGCACTTCCCCATATATAGGTCAAGTACAATTAGCTGAATTATAGTTTTTATGGCAAAATATATCTTCGTTACGGGAGGTGTTACTTCCTCTTTGGGTAAAGGAATTATAGCTGCTTCACTTGCTAAATTATTGCAAGCTCGTGGCTTTAGAGTGACTATTCAGAAATTTGATCCATATATCAATGTGGATCCGGGAACGTTAAACCCTTATGAACATGGTGAATGTTATGTAACGGAAGATGGCGCTGAAACCGATCTGGATCTGGGCCACTACGAGCGTTTCTTAAATACTCCTACCTCACAGGCAAATAATGTGACTACCGGACGTATTTACCAAACAGTAATAAACAAGGAAAGAGAAGGAGCTTACCTGGGTAAAACCGTTCAGGTAATCCCTCACATCACTGATGAAATCAAACGTCGCATTCTCTTATTAGGAAAAGATGGCAAGTATGATATCGTGATCACTGAATTAGGTGGAACAGTAGGGGATATCGAATCTCTCCCTTACATCGAGGCAGTTCGTCAATTACAATGGGAATTGGGCGAAGAAGATTGCCTGGTTGTTCACTTAACGCTTATTCCTTATCTGAGAGCGGCAAAAGAACTAAAAACCAAGCCTACTCAACACTCTGTTCGCTTACTGAGCGAATATGGAGTACATCCTGATATTATCGTTTGTCGTACTGAAGAACCTTTATATCGCGATCTCAAAAAGAAAATAGCATTGTTCTGTAATGTACAGGTAGATGCTGTGATTGAAGCCAACGACGTACCTACTATTTATGAAGTACCGTTGGAAATGATGCGCGAAAAACTGGATGTTTCTGTATTAAAAAGACTGGGATTGCCTGTTGAAAAAGAACCGGAATTGGTTAAATGGCGCGAATTCCTCGATAAATTGAAATATCCTAAAACAAAAGTTACCATCGGTTTGATCGGTAAATACGTTGAATTACAGGACGCTTATAAATCAATTCTCGAATCATTTATTCATGCGGGAGCGCAGAACGAATGTAAGGTAGTTGTACAAAATATTCATTCTGAGCATATTACATCTGAAAATGTAGCAGAAAAACTGAAAGGATTAGACGGACTTTTAGTGGCTCCGGGTTTCGGTCACAGAGGTATTGAAGGTAAAATTGTTGCCATCCAATATGCCCGTGAAAATAAATTACCATTCTTTGGTATTTGTTTAGGTATGCAGATGTCTGTCGTTGAATATGCCCGCAACGTACTCGGTTGGAAAGATGCACATTCAGTAGAAATGAATCCTGATACCGCACATCCGGTTATTAACCTGATGGAAGAACAGAAGAAAGTAACTGCAAAAGGTGGTACTATGAGATTAGGCGCTTATGCCTGCGAACTGGTTCCTGGTTCTAAAGCAGCTGAAATCTATGGCGCTACTGCTATCAGTGAAAGACATCGTCACCGCTACGAATTTAACTCAGATTTTATTCAACAGTTCGAAGATGCCGGTTTGGTACTTTCTGGTAAAAATCCGGAAAGTGGACTGGTGGAAATCGTTGAATTGCCTAACCATCCTTTCTTTGTGGGAGTTCAATTCCACCCTGAACTGAAAAGTACAGTAGAAAGCCCGGCTCCTGTTTTTGTTTCATTTGTGAAAGCAGCAAAACAATATGCTGAAAGCAAAAATGGCAAAACCAAACTTGAAGAACAAATAGCATAATTATTAACAATACTTGAAAAAGATCAGTAGGAAGTTATTCTTACTGATCTTTTTTAATATCAGGAAAGTTGGGAATGTTAGCTACTCTATTTGGAATGCATTTTTATAATTGACAATCATATATATACATATACTGTATTTTTATTTGTTATTTTAACCGCATTTAACAGGGCTTTCACCTAGAAAAGCGCGGATTTCATAAAATCCTGCTTACCTTTGCTGCCTAAATTTTAATTGCATTTCATGGACAGAAATTCGGTCATTGGATTTTTACTGTTAGGTGTTTTGACGGTAGGATATATTTTCTACAATTCGAAACAGCAATCGGCGTATGTAAAAGAAAAAGCCAGACAAGATTCTATTTTAGCGCTGAATAAGCCTAAAACTCCGGTTTCAGATAGCGTAGGCTCTCTGGCTGCTGGTCCGTTAGATTCGGCTCACCAGGCCTTATTAAGCGGAGAATTTGGTGTATTTGCCGTTGCTGCTGCCGGTACAGAAGAAAAAGCCACTTTAGAGAATGATGTAGTAAAGATCGACTTTACCAACAAAGGAGGGCAACCAGCCAGCGTGCAACTGAAAGATTATAAAACTTACGAAGGCGCACCTTTGATGTTACAGCAAGGTTCTTTCAACCGTTTATCTGTTGAAGTTCCTGCCAGCCTTACAAAAATGCTCAACAGCTCCGACCTGTATTTTACAGCCGGCAAACCTCAGGAAGGCCCGGGCGGCGTTAAAACAATCGCTTACCGATTGAATACAAACGATCCTGCCGCTTACCTCGAGTTTCAATATGCCCTGAAACCCGGTAGCTATGTAGTAGATTATACCATCCACGCTGTTGGATTACAAAAATACCTGCCTGGTAATCAGAACTATCTGAGCCTCCAGTGGAATACCCAGGACGATAAACAGGAACACGATATGCAGAACGAGCGCCTGAACAACCAGGTGCACTATATGCTGGAAAATGATAAACACGATTACTTTACTTTAAGTAAAACCAGCCACGAAAAACTGGATAAAAAAGTAAAATGGTTAAGTGTTAAGCAACAGTTCTTCAATACTACTATCATTTCCAAGAACGACCAGTTCACCAGCGCTGATATCAATACAAAAGTTCCTGAAAGTCCGCAAATCGTTGGTCAGGCTCTTACTACCCTGCAACTGCCTTACAACAGAGCAAATGATTTCTCTTTCCCTATGGAAATTTATTATGGTCCTAACCATTATAAAACACTGAAATCTTTTGATATAGGCCTTCAAAAAATCATCCCGTTAGGTACTGGTATTTTCGCCTTCGTGAAATATGTCAATATCTTCATCATTATCCCTGTATTTAACTTCCTCAGCGGATTTATCGGCAACTATGGTATCATTATCATTTTGCTTACTATCTTCATCCGTTTACTGATCGCTCCGTTTACTTACCAGAGCTACGTGTCTCAGGCTAAAATGAAGGTGCTGAAACCAGAAATCGATGCCCTGAGAGCTAAACATGGAGATGATCAGCAAGCATTCGGTGTTGAACAAATGAAGCTCTTCAAAAGCGCAGGCGTAAACCCATTAGGTGGTTGTTTGCCAGCTCTTTTACAGTTACCTATCCTGGTAGCGATGTATAGCTTCTTCCCTTCATCTATCGAGTTGCGTCAGGAAAGCTTCCTGTGGGCAAAGGATTTGTCTACTTACGATTCTATCCTCAATTTGCCTTTCAATATTCCATTATATGGTGATCACGTAAGTTTATTCACTATTCTTATGACTATCACCAGCTTGATTCTTGCCTTCTACAATCGTGGTATGGCTGATCAAAGCAACCCGGTAATGAAGTATATGCCTTACATCATGCCAATCATGTTGTTAGGTATCTTCAACCGCCTGGCTGCGGCGCTTACTTTCTACTACTTCCTTTCTAACGTAATCAGTATCCTGTTACAATTTGTGATTCAGAAATTTATCATCAACCACGATAAAATTCATGCTCAAATCCAGGAGAACAAGAAAAAGCCAAAGAGTAAATCTAAATGGCAGGAAAAACTGGAAGAAGTTCAGAAACGCCAACAGGAAATACAACAAAAGAAGAAATAGTATTAACCTAAATAGAAACGAGGCTGTATCATATTTGATACAGCCTCGTTTTATTTTTGACTACCTGATAGAATTAATCTTCCTCAGAATGTTTACGTTTTTATTTGATGTAATACCACCAGTAGCGCTAATACCATTCCATAATCCTTGAACTCCGAACGCATTACCTGTAATGCTTTTCCCATGTGCTTTTCCACAGCCTTCACTGTAATACCCAATCGTTCCGCTATCTCCTTGTTACTCAGATTCGCTTGCCTGCTTAATAAAAATACTTCCTTGCTACGCTCCGTTAATTTATCCAGTGCCTGTGCCAGTCTCTTCTCCAGCACCTTCACATCATAAGTGATTTCGGTCTCAGAACTCTTAGCCGTTTGTATATGTTGATGATGTTCCTCATGAATCAGCGAATTCCTGATTTCATTAAAAATACGGTTGCGCATTGCGCCATACAGATAAGCTTTTATATTCTTTACGTCAGTGAGTGTGTGCCGTTTTTTATATAGGTTGATAAAGATTTCCTGTAGCATATCTTCAACCAGGTGAGGAACAGGGAAACGGCTATACGCATGATGATACAGATTCCCGGCATAACGCTGATACAAGGTTTCAAAAGCCTTGTTGTCATTGTTCGCCAGTAAAACTATTAAATCTTCATCCTGTAATGCAATATACTCGGTCATTCTTTCCTCTTGTGCCAGTGAAGTTGGATAGTGTGCTTTCCCTAAAGGGCAAAAGATAGGAAAAAATGAAGGTTTAGCCTAACAATGCTGTTGAAATAATTTTCACTAAGGGGTAGGGTAGTGAGCCAATAATGTGTCTACAGTTTCAGACAACCAAAATAATGAGTGATCAACAATTAATAGGATTACTGGAAAAATACCTGCAGGGAAATTGTACGCAGGAAGAAAAAGTGTCGCTGGAATCCTGGTATGAAGGGTATAGAGCAAAGACTATAGAGCATACCGAACCAAACCTTCAACAACTCTATAACGATATTGCAGACAGGCTGAAATCAGAAAGTGAATGGACAGAACAACCACAGTAAAGGTTGTGAAATATAAATGGTGGAAACTTGGCGCTGCTGCCGCATTATTGATGCTAATAACAGCTTGGGGCCTGAAATTCTATAATTTCAGCCCGGAGCAACAACTGGTACTGAATACGGGAAAGGGTGAACGAAAAAAAATAGTCCTGCAGGATAGTACGGAAATTTGGCTGAATGTTGGTAGTAGCCTGAGTTATCCGGCTACAATGAGCAATAGGCGAACAGTAGATTTACAGGGTGAAGCTTTTTTTGAGGTTACTAAAAATAGCAGTAAACCCTTTGTTGTTCATGCGGCAGATCTGAATATCAAGGTACTTGGAACAAAATTCAATGTAAAGGCATATAAAGATGAAGATGCCCTGGAAACCTCTCTGGTAGAAGGTAGTATAGCCATTACTTATCAGGCAAACAGCATTACATTAAAAGCCGGGGAAAAACTAACATTAAGAAAGAAAAATCAGGCACTACCAATATTCTCCGATGGTAAAGCTTTAGATTGGGGAGATAAAATCGCAATTATTGAAAAACTGAATGCGGAAGCTAATAGCAAAAACAGTGAACTTGAATGGATAGATAACAAACTGTCATTTAAAGACAAATCATTTCCACAACTGGCACGACTAATGAGTCGCTGGTACAATCGAAAAATTATTCTGGCAGATACCTTTCCGGAAGATTACAAATTTAAAGGCACATTTAAACAGGAAACTGCAATCGAGGTTTTACAAGCCTTACAGGTGACCGCCGACTTTCGTTATACAATCAAAGGAGATACTATTTTTCTCCATCATTAATCAACCAAATCTTTTAAAAATTATTACGTATGAAAACTAAATAACTACTTCTTCCGCCTTAATTAAAAAAAGGGAAGTTGCACCTTCCCTTCAAAGCTAAACATGGAACGAAACAATAGCTCCGTGCGGGATACTTATTGTTTCTAATGTCTAACGTTCAATTTCAAATGTATGAAAAAAACGCTGTGTTTAAAAACAGCCCTTTCCAACTATTTAGTGAGAAAAACATTCATGTGTATGAAGCTTTGTCTGATTCTCATTACTGTTTCAATTTTACAGGTACGTGCCGAGGCATATTCACAAAGTAAATTTACACTCAACAGCCGGCAAATCACACTACATAAGCTGTTAGAGTGGGTTGAAACGAAAAGTGACTACCGTTTCCTTTACAATTACAAAACCTTTCCGAAAGATGAAAAGGTAGACGTAAATTTTAAAGATGCTACCCTGGAAGAAATTCTGGACAAGGTATTAAGCCGCAATTTCAGATATAAAATGCTGGAAGGAGGAATGGTAGCTATTTCCGATGCAAAAGCCGATATAACGGTGAAGGGTAAGGTTACTTCCGAAAACGGACAGGAACTTCCCGGCGTAAGCATCCAGGTTAAAGGTACCAGTAAAGGTACTGCCACCGATGTTGATGGTAACTTCACGCTCAATGTTCCTGAAAATGCTGTTCTCCTCGTTTCCTTCCTGGGTTATCAATCTGTTGAAGTACCGGTAAAAGGGATTCAGCAACTTCCGGTTATCAGATTAAAACCTTCGGAATCCGGATTAAATGAAGTGGTGGTGCTCGGATATGGTCAGAAACAAACCCGCCAAAGTATTACTGGTGCTGTTTCCAGCATTCAAACGAAAGAACTTAAGCAAAGTCCGGTAGCCAACTTATCCAATGCATTGGCAGGTCGATTACCCGGACTTATCACTGCTCAACATTCCGGCCGCCCCGGTGGCGATGATGCACAATTGTTTATTCGTGGTATCAGCACCATCGGTGCTACCAACCCATTGGTCGTAATTGACGGGTTGCCTAGGGGAGATGCCAACATCGGACAATTAGATCCCAACGAAGTAGAATCTGTTTCCATCCTGAAAGATGCTTCTTCCACCGCTTTATACGGAATCCAGGGTGCTAACGGTATTGTGCTGGTTACTACCAAGCGTGGTAAAAACGGTCCTCCAAACATTCAGGTAAATGGTCAGTATGCCTTGCAGCAGCCAACTAATTTTCCACGCTTCCTGAATTCTTATCAATCTGGTTTATTGGAAAATGAGGCAGCGAAAAATGATGGGCTGGCTCCTGTATTTACCGATCAGGAACTGGAATATTATAAAACCGGATTAAAGCCCTATGATTACCCGAACACCGATTGGTACGAGGAAATGATTCGGAAAAATTCACCACAAAAAACGCTGAATGTTAATATCGGTGGTGGATCTCAATATGTAAAATATTTCGTTTCCGGATCTTACCTCCGCCAGGAACCACTTTATAAACGTGCCGATGAAAATATTTACGGCATCAAGTATAAATACGACCGTTTCAACTTCCGCTCGAATGTGGATGTTACGCTTGATAAAAACACTGACCTGCAGGTAGATCTGGCCTCCCGGCTCGAAAACAGAACTGGTCCATCAAGTGATCGTAATGGTAATGAATTCCTTTGGGTGGTTTTATCACAAATGACTAATCGTCTTACTCCACGACTGAATCCTGATGGCTCCATCGCCTCCGGTACAATGAGGGAGGATTTTTACAATCCTTATGGTATGCTTACCCGAAACGGATACCTAGATGCTTACTGGCATAGTACCAATGGTAGTGTGGCATTAACCAGAAAACTCGATTTCATTACTCCCGGATTAAAAGTTAAAGGTCTTTTTACCTTCGAAAACTACGGAGATATCAACTTTGCATTGGATCAGGAATTCGATTCTTACCGCTATAAATCTGCTCCCGGTACAGAGGGTACGTATACCCAACACCGTAAGGCAACCAGTTTACAACGCTCCGGTTATTCGAGTGGTGAAAGATATTACTACTACGATTTTAAGTTGATGTATGATCGCGACTTTGGTAAACACGCAGTTAGTGCTTTATATCTTTTCAACCGTAACTACCGCTCACAATCGGGTAACCTGCCTCGTGTTTATGAAGGATTTGTAGGTAGGGTTGCTTATAACTATGCAGCTAAATACTACTTCGAGTTCAATGCCGGATATAATGGGTCTGAGAATTTCCCTCCGGGCAAACGCTATGGTTTCTTCCCTGCCTTATCTGCTGCCTGGGTGCTGAGTAGCGAAGATTTTATGAAAACACAATCTACTTTCAGTTACCTGAAAATGAGATTTTCTCATGGATATGTAGGAAATGATCAGATTGGTGGCGACCGTTGGTTGTATATGTCTGACTATGCAAGAGGAGATGGCTTTACTTTTGGTAGCGTGGCTTCCAGCGTGGGAGGTTACTACGAAAACAGAATCGGAAATACAGCCATCACGTGGGAGAAAGCAGCGAAAACCAACTTAGGTATTGAAACAGGATTTCTGAAAGACAAAGTGAAATTCTCCGTAGATCTCTTCAATGAATTACGTAAAGACATTCTCACCTATGCCGGTACTATTCCATCTTATTTGGGAATCACTGCTTCACTTAACAGAAATCTCGGTCGTATCAGAAATAGGGGGATAGAAGGAGAACTCAATATAAACACCAATGTTCATCAGGTTGGTTTATTTGCAAAAGTAAACTACCAGTATGTGAAGAATAAAATACTGGAACTGGATGAACCCAAATTAGCCTATCAGTATCAAAGTGCTGTTGGTTATCCTGTTGGCTATGGTCTTGGATATATAGCAGAAGGATTATTCCAGAGCCAGGACGAGATTAATAAGAGTCCTAAACAAACATTTTCTCCACTTATTCCCGGCGATATCAGGTACAAGGATATTAATGAAGATGGAAAGATTGATGAAGCTGATAGAACTATGTTACCTATGATGAATGTGCCAACCAATTATTATGGAGTAACACTGGGGCTCGATTATAAAGGATTTGATGTTAGTGTTTTATTTCAGGGAGCCGGAGGTGGCAGACAAATATTCTCTGCACAGCTAACTGCCAATTATCGCGAAAGCTATCGCCCTTTTCATGAAGGAAGGTGGACACCCGAAAATGCGGCCAATGCTACTTTCCCGGCACTTCACCTAACTGAAAGTAATATGGTCAACAACTTTATGGAGTCTACATACTGGATCAGAAAAACTGATTATGTGAAATTGAAGAATGCAGAAATCGGTTATCGCTTGCCTGTACAATGGCTGAAAAAAGCAAAGATCAAGAGTGCGCGTGTATACGTAAACGGAATGAATCTGCTCACCTGGGATAATGTAAAAGAATTGGGAATTGATCCGGAATCTAATACAGGTGGGCGTTGGGGCTGGCAGCCTTATCCGATTATGCGCATATTCAATGCTGGTATAACTATTAATCTTTAATCATCTGCGGTAAACAATAGCCATGAGAACATTCGTCATTAAAATAGGAGTCGCAGCTGTACTAATGCTTGGTATTACAGCCTGCGGGAAAAATTATCTCGATAGAAAACCTAGTGATCTGATTACTGAAAAGGAAGTATTTTCTAATATTGAAAATGCGGAACGATTTGTAAATACTATATATCAAAGTCTTCCTAATCTCTTTCAACCTTATGGTTGGGGATTATGCAGTGCAACTGATGAAACCAACCAGGCCAACGATACTTATGCCGGCAACTTCAATACTGGTTCTATGAGCCCTTCGAATTTCCCTTTGCAAAGCCGGTGGGGAGATTATTACGGAAAGATTCGTGCATGTAATAAATTCCTGGGTCAGTATTCTTTGGTACCAAATGATCCTAATTATCCACAACGTCGTAGTCGGTTAAAAGGAGAAGTCTTACTGCTAAGAGCATTTTATTACTTTGAACTGATGCGTGCTTTTGGAGGAATTCCTTTACTGCTGGACGAAAAAAATCCTTTTGATGATCCATCTGGTATTTATTACAAACGTAATAGCATAGATGAAGTAACAGCAAGCGTAATCAAAGATTTACAGGAAGCAGCAACGCTGCTACCCGTAACATATAACGATCGTCCTTCCAACTGGGGCCGCAGTTCTAAGATGATAGCCCTGGCATTGGAAGGAAGAGTGAGATTGTTTTATGCAAGCCCGTTATTTAATCCAAATAATGTGGCTCAACGCTGGAAAGAAGCAGCTACAGCTTGTAAAGCGGCACTCGATACTGCTATCAATAACGGCTATACGTTAAATGAGAACTACAGCGATATTTTTACCCAGTATTTCAATAAGGAGGTGATCTGGAGTCGTGGTGCCCCAGGCGCTTTCGGTGATGGAGGAATAGATCGTGAAATGAATCCTCGTAGCGCCAATGGTTATGGAAATGTTACACCACTACAGGAATTGGTGGATGATTATGAAATGAAAGCTTCCGGGCTGGGAATTACAGAACCCGGATCTGGCTATAGCGCACAACGACCCTATGAAGGCAGAGATCCACGCTTTTACGCTACTATTCTATATCCTGGAGCTACCTGGAAGAACAGGGTTTTAGATCCTAATGGAGCCGATGCTCCACGCTCCGGCCAAATTGCAACCAATTATTGGCCTCGTAAATATCTGCTGCCATCTGTTGACTTATACGCTGGTACAGGAGCTTCCGATCGAAAATGGGTATTGATCAGAACCGCTGAATTATATCTCAATTATGCAGAAGCACAGAATGAAGCTGAAGGTCCGGGTGCCGATGTTTATGCTGCAATGAATGCAATTCGTGCCAGAGCAGGAATGCCTGATTACAGTGGTGGAGATCAAATAGCTGTAAGAGCTAAAATCCGCCATGAAAGAAGAATTGAGCTGGCATTGGAAGATCATCGCTTCTGGGATGTACGTCGCTGGAAGATTGCTGAACAGGTAGATAATAAAGAAGTACATGGTGTAGCTGTATCCGGTTCCGGCAATGTAACCTATACTTATCCGGTAATAGGCAAACGAGTGTTTGATGTACGCAAGAATTACTGGTTACCAATTCCACAAAGTGAAATCGATAAAGTTGGTGGTCAGAATCCTGATTTCAAGCAAAATCCCGGTTGGTAAAACTAAATTAACTACTAATGAAAACTATTATATATCGTTTGCTGGTGGCTGTGCTACTGCTAACAACTGTTGCCTGTAAGAAAGACAAAGGATTTGTTCACGACAACAACGCACCCGTTGTAATAGATAAATTCACTCCTGAAAATGGTGCAGCCGGTACGGAAGTATTGATCTACGGTACCAATTTCAGTACAGATACCACCGGTGTTACTGTAACTGTAAATGGAAAAAAAGCCCTGATCGAGGGTATTATCAGTGATCATATTCTGATTGTAATCCCGGAAAAAGCAGGCACTGGTAAAATATCTGTAACCATTAATGGTAAAACAACTGAAACGACTAATGCTTTTCAGTATGAATCATCTTATAAAGTAACCACCCTCGCTGGTAATGGAACAGCAGGGTTTTCAGACGGTAAGGGCACAAATGCCTTCTTTAATTTTAATAAGCGTTGTGGACTGGATGTGGATGCCGATGGTAATATTTATGTAGCTGATGCTGGTAATCTGCGTATTAGAAAAATTACTCCGGATGGTACGGTTACTACTCTATGTGGTGGTACCTATGGTTACCAGGAAGGTAAAGGTGCAGATGCACAGTTCTATCTGCCTTTGGACATTGCTACTGATAATAATGGTAATGTGTTTGTGACTGATCCGGCTGCCTGGACAATCCGTAAAATCACTCCTGATGGCACCACTTCCCTTGTGTGTTGGGGGGAAGCATGGGGAATGGGAATAGACAAGCGGAATGGAATGATGTATTACGCCAACGCTGGAAATCCCGGAAGTATTTATCAGGTTACACCAACCGGCGATTCCAAACAGATCATCACAGGTCTTCAGTATCCTGCTGATGTGGCGGTAGATAGTGATGGAAATCTATTTGTTACTGAAAATGGAAAATCTGTTATTAAAAAATTCAGGGCGGGTACCTGGGAACCTGAATTAATTGCAGGTGCTGAAGGGCAAACTGGTTTGGTAAATGGAAAAGGTGCTGATTCAAGATTTGATCATCCGTGGGGAATTGCAGTAGACAAACAAAATAACCTGTTTGTTGCCGGCAACGGGGATAACGAGGGTTCTATTGTAAATACCAACCAATGTATCAGGTTAATTACGGCTAACGACTGGAATGTAAGTACCTACATTGGCGGAAGTACACCGGGTATGGCCAATGGTTCGGGAGCAGCTGCCCTGTTTAATGCCCCAACCGGAGTAGCTGTAGATAAAGATGGTGTAGTATATGTTTTAGACAGAAACAATCATTGTATTCGAAAGGTAGTAGCTGAATAATTATGAAAAAAGCATTTGTGTTGCTGATGGTTTTTGGGTTGATGCAAATCCCTGCATTTGCCCAGCAACCAACAGAATTTAAATGGAATGTTCTTCCGGTTAAAGGATTATTGCTTAGTGTTCCTCCTCCGGAAGATGTACCAATGTTATGTAAGTTTATTAAAGATGCCCTGAAAGCAGAAGGAGTAAACACATTGGTACTTAGAATTGGGTATGCATACAGGTTTAAGTCGCATCCTGAATTGGGAGAAGGAAATATTATTTCTGAAAAGGATCTGAAACAGATAGCCCTGGCTTGTAAAGATGCCGGCATCAGGTTTATTCCAATGATGAATCTGCTGGCTCATCAATCAGAACAATCGGAAATGCTCCCCTTGTTGAAACATTATCCGCAGTTTGATGAGTCGCCGGATTATGGTCCTCCTGTTCCCTGGAAAGATGGAGGAATGTTTGTTTTCTACAGTAAATGTCTTTGTCCACAGCATCCCGATTTGTTTAGTGTGATTTTTCCATTGATGGATGAGTTGATAGAGGTGAGCGGAGCAGATGCGTTTCACGTAGAGTTGGATGAAGCCTGGATTATTGGGTATGATAAATGTCCTCGTTGCGGTGGACGTGATAAGGCCGAACTATTTGCCGGATATGTAAATGCATTACATCAGCATTTGAAAGAAAAGAAATGTCAGATGTGGATGTGGAGCGACCGGCTGATAGATGGGAAGGTAACAAATCTGTTGGCCTGGCAGGCAAGTATGAATAATACGGCCAGAGCTATTGATATGATTCCAAAGGATATTATGATTTGTGATTGGAAGTATGAAGATGCTCCACCAACGCCGGGATATTTTGCGGTGAAGGGGTTTAATGTATTGCCATCGGCCTGTGGAAATACTGATGTGGCGTTAGCACAGCTACAACAGGTATATGCGGCGCGTAAAAATGGATTGAGAGCAGAATTTTCGAGAACGTTGGCGGAGCGTATGCCTGGGGTGTTTGAAACGATGTGGGTTAGTACACGTGAGTTTATAGATGGATATTACAACAGAAAGGGAGTACGTAAAGGCACCCAGGACAACGTGGATACATTTAAGGCCCTATTCGCTGAAATAAGGAAGATGGAGAAATTGTAACTCGCGTTGCTCGTTTTTTTCTCGCAAAGAAGCAAAGATTAATATTAAGAAGTAAAGTTTTTATTAAGAATAATAAAGAAGGATCGAAGCGAATCTTTTTAAGAACAGCTGATAGGTTTAATTCCAAGATAAGAACCTATTGGAAGACCTTAAAAAATAAGCTTCGATCCTTTGTCACTTAATACTAAACTTTGCTTCTTAATATTAATCTTTGCTTCTTTGCGAGAAAAAAAACGAGCCTGCGAGTTACATCTCCGCATTTTGCGAGACAGCCTGGACTTCATACACCGGGCTAAAAAGATATACTTTACCTGTAGCTACTTCGGTGCCTCTGTATCGTTTCCTGATTTTTTCGTTCCGTTGAAATATCCGGCCATCTTTTGTTCTAAAGAAGCCATGTTGAGGGATTTGCTCAATCAGTACATGGTTTTCTTTTTTACGGTCGTAGTTTCTTAGCACGCGCATAAGATTTTCATCAGCGCAGGAGCTGGCAGCCGGATTGGACATACTTTGGCGTATGGCCATTTCAACATCAGGAGGCAGATAGCTTTTGCCTACGAAACCTCTTAATATATTACTGAATTCCTGCTTCCATTCATTACCATGAGCGGCAACACGATTGGCGTATTTATTATAGGTGGTCAGATGGGCAATTTCGTGCAACAGCGTGATTAAAAAAGCGTACCTGTTAAGGTTGCCATTTATGCTTATACGATGTCCTTTCCCGTCGTGTGGATGACGGTAATCGCCCAGGATACTGGCCCTTTCGCGGGTAATAGTCAGATGTACTTTAAAAGTGACAATAAATTCCATTACCTGATCAAAGGTACCTTCGGGCAGGTAACTTGCTAAAGCGTGTAATGGCGCCTCTTTTTTCAAGTGATTACTTTTTAAGCTTCGTCAGCCGGAAAAGACTGAGTGTTTCGAAAATAGTATAGATCAGATAAATGAATAATAAAGAGAAAACGGTGAGTTTACTAAAGTCTGGCTTAAAGGATAGTACATAAGCAACGATGCCTACAATGCAAAGAAAAAACTTGATGAGCATAGAGCCGTAGATAGCTCTTACGAAGGCATTATGGTTAGAGGAGGCCAGTCCCTGGCGGCCTATGATATAAGACACCAGGGAAATGAACGCCATTAACAAATTACCGATCATCAGCACAGTTACGTGCATTCCCTGATCTAATAATTTGGGTTTAAATATGAATAATAATCCGTTTAGAATTCCGAATAATGCGAATAAGCGAATAAAAAATCTGTCAGTCATGCCGTCTGGTGTCTTTTATAATTTGCCACAAAATTATGGCTAATGCAATGAAAGAAAAAATAAGCAGGAATATAGGGAAGCGCCAGCCGATATGCTGGTCTAGTTTATAGCCTGCAAATACACCCAGACCAAGAGTGGCCATCATCTGAAAGGCCAATCCGGCATACCGATACAATAATTTTCGGTTATTCTGCTTCCTGGAGGACGGATTTTCCATGTTTTTGCAAATCAGGTCTGTGCTCCTCATCCATGTAGCAACGGCCATTGAATTTGGCAGTTGGCTCCATTTCAAAATGTGCGGTGTAAACATCACCCTTTACTAATGCATTTCCTTTCAGGAACAATAATTCTTCCACTTTAATGATACCTGTTACTTTACCCAGGATATCGGCACTCTGACATACCAGATCACCAATAATATCGCCTTCCGGACCTACTACAATCTTGGCTTTGGTAGATACTAATCCATTAACCTGACCATCGATGCGAATATCTCCTTCGCATACAATGTCACCCTGGATTGTAGTTCCAGTACCAATAATGTTGATTGTAGATGATGGCAGCATTGCCTTGTTGTCACCTTTCGATTTCGTATTGTTATTGAACATAGGGAGTTAGGTTTTTCAAGTTTACGTGTTGCAAGTTAATAAATATATTAAAAATTTGACATTTGAAAAAAATAGGGCAGGCTCTCGCCACACACACCACTTCGAAGTACTAAAATATTTAAATAATAATAATTAATCAATTACTAATTAATAGGTACTGTTATCAACAGCCGGAACTTTTAAACGAGTAGTGTCTAATTTCCCGGTGAATTCACCATTAATTACCTGTTTAATATTATCCAGGTATTTGTCGCGAAGATTAACAGCATGTTCGAGCGAGTCGGCCCGCATCTTCAGATGAATGAACTCCTTACGTTGCTTCAAATCTCCATATCCCGGGATGTAATAACGTAATGGTGTAAATACAACTGTAGCTACAGTAATGGCTACAAGCAACACAAATAAGGTACTGAAAGCAATATACACACTCATTCTGCTTAACTTGAACGAGGTTACTTCTTGATAGGTATCTTCATTCATAATCACCAAACGGTACTTATGACTGAACTTTTCCAAGCTTCTTCTGTTGTTTTTATTCACCTTACGGGCCATGTTGTGATACTGCTTAAAGGAATTTAAGGCGATAAAGTTAAACAATATTGTAAAATTGAACAGCCTTTTTAGGGAATCTATAAAGTTCTGTTCTTTAAGGTTTGAAAACCAGTCTATTAAATCTTCCCTTATGAGCCAGAAATTCGCTAATTGCTTTGAAATCAACCATTGCAATCAAGTATTTTATCCTATCTTTAAAATATTTTTCCAAACAAAGAGTTATATATAATAGCCTATACACACCCTGGCATCCATGAATTGCATCAAATTGCTACATAAAAATCTGATACTCGTTGTTTTGTCATGTTGCTTGCAGCTAACAGCCATCGCGCAACTCAGGCCTCAAAATCAGTCAAAAAATCTTCCCACACGTGGTCCGATAGATAGCACCCGGCAACAAAATGCAGGTCTTAAACCCCTGTTTAAGTCACCTCAACAAAAAGTTCAGGATAGGCGCCCCCCTTCAGAAGTAATGCTCGAAAAGAAAAAGTGGACCTGGAAAAGAATGTTTTTCCAAAATATGACCACCCGCTTCAATTATTACTATAACGCAAAAACTAAACTCAATAAAGTAGTTAAATCCGCCAACCGCGACGGACAAGACGATTATACAGTTCTTTTACCTTTCTACCCATTCAGCCTGCAAAGCAGCAGTATCAGTAAAGGGGAACTCGATTCCGTTATCGAAAAAAGCTCTATGGGTATCCAATTACATGACCCCCGCGGTAAATGGATAGATGATTGCTTCCTCCTCATGGGGAAAGCATACTTCTACGAAAATGATCTGGATAACGCTACCAAAACTTTTAAATACATCAACATAACTTTTGCCCCCAAAAAGAAATCAGAATATAAAACAGTGGTTGGTGCCAACGAAAATGACCAGATTTCAATCGCTACAAAAGAAAAAAGAAAAGGTCTGCTGGCTTTTCTAAAACATAAAAAAGTGCGCAACGATGCCTTCTTATGGCAAGCCCGCACCCTCCTGGCAATGAAGGAATATGATGAAGTTCAGTCTTTACTCAGTGTTCTCAATGCCGATCCTAATTTCCCGCACCGCCTCGATGGTGATCTGGCTGAAGTACGCGCCTACAGCAATTATATCCAAAAGCGCTACCCCGAAACAATTGAGCCAATGAAACTGGCTATCGAAAAAAGCTCTAATAAAGTTTCCAAAGCCAGAATGTCATTCATCCTGGGCCAATTATATGTTCAACAACAGCATGCCGATTCTGCTCTCGACGCTTTTCGCCATGTCATAAGCCTGAAACCAGATCCAATGATGGATTTCCAGGCCAGAATCCAAATTGCTAAAACAAATGCACAAACCACCGGCGATATAGATAAAAGCCTGGCTGGACTTAAGCATATGCTCAGAAAGCAAAAGTTTGAGAGATACCGCGACGGAATTTTTTATACTATGGGCACCCTGGTAGCAGAAAAAGACCCCGCTGCCGCTGTTAATTTCATGAAACAGTCACTGAAACAACCTAGTGATAATCTCATGCAACGCGCCCTTACCTATAAAGGAATAGCCGATATATATTATAAACAACGGAATTATCCGAATGCCAAAATGTATTACGACAGTACAGCTGGCGTAATGAACAAGGATTTCAGAGATGCGGCACTGGTGAATACCAGGAAAGAAGTACTGTCCGACGTGGTGGCAAAACTCGATATTATCCACAAACAGGATAGCCTCATGCGCATTGCCTCCATGGAGCCTTCCGAAAGAAATATCTACCTGTCGAAACTTTTGGCCGGCCTGAAAAGTGACTCGGCAAAGAAGAAAATTAAAGATGCTTTAAATACCCCAACTACTGAAGAAGGGTTTGCATCTCTCAATAATCCTGGCGGTGCCTACGCTCCCAAGGAAGAAAAGGGTGAATGGTATTTTTATAACCCTGCGAGCAAATCGGCCGGTTATTCCGAATTTAAACGTAAATGGGGAAGCAGAACTATCGCCGATAACTGGCGTCGCAGCCAGAATGGTGTAATGAACCCTACTGATAATTCCCCTGTTACGATTCCGGAAGAAAAACAGGCGTTGGCCACTACTGAAAATATTCCAACCGATAGTCTGACTGTCGAGAAACTGGCGGCCGGTTTACCATTAACTCCAGAGAAAATGACTGCTGCCAGCACTTCAGTTAAAGATGCCTGGTTCGATTTGGGTAAATTGTATCATGATAAACTGGAAGATAATCCACTGGCGATAGAAACTTATGATTCTTTGCTGATTCTCTATCCTGAGCACCCCCGCAAGCCAGAGGTAATTTACTCCCTCTATGTTTGGCATAATAAAGCTAATCATAGTGCTGAAGCAGAGCGATATAAAACATTGGTAATGACCAAATACGGAAATACCAATTTTGCCGATATTATCAGAGCTGGTGGAGTAAAAGATATTGATAATCAGAAGAAAAAAGAAATAACACAGGTCTATAATGATGCCTACACTGCCTTTAAAAAAGGTAATTATGATGAGGCAAAAGCACTTAAGACCAAGGCAGACAGCACTTATGGCATCAATTTCCTTCAATCTAAATTTGATCTCCTCGATGCTATGCTTACCATAAAAATGGATACCATAGCAGCTAATGACAGTTTGCAGTTATCCCGTAAAGCGGTTCAGCAAATATTAAATAAATATGCAGCTGATGGAGAAGTGCTTGCTCAGGCCACGGCATTAATGCAAGCGCTGGAAAGGAAAGCTGAGTTGACCAATTACCTGGCAAAGCTGGATATCAGAAGAACAGCAGACGGAAATCCAATTCTTGACGAAAATGTGTCCATGCGCTATCCCTGGCAAAATCCACAACCTGTTTTTACGGATAAAGTGAATACTGCTAAGGTACCCGCCGATTCCGCCAAGATCATTGCTAAAATGACTTCGCCTTTGCCGGCTCCGCCAACACCAATTCAGCCAGCGAAACCAGTAACACCTTATAAACTGACTGCCGATAATCCGTTTTTTGTAGTGCTTTCCTTCCAGAGAGTATCCAAAGAGCAGATGGATGAAGGCCTAAACCAGTTTGCCCGTTATAATGCCAATAAACATGCGGCAGAGAAAATAGAAGTAGGTAGTTTTGTATTAACACCAAACGACGTTATGCTTATCTTCAGGATGTTCCCGACAGAAGATAAAGCACTGGCGTATTTCGATGAGATCCGCGACGAAGCAGCGGCCAACATTATTCCAAGAATTCAACGTAAGGAATACGATTTCTTCGTTATTTCGAGAGATAATTTTATCCTGCTCAACAGCACTAAGGATCTTACCGGTTATCGAAAATTTTTTGCCGATAATTATGAAACAACACAATAGGATTTCATAACAAAATCCTAAAATTCAGCAAATCTGTAAATCCCCTGGATTTTAAATATCTTTGTCGGTCAAATTGTTATAAACAGGCTTGTTTATTGCAATAGAACTTTATTGAAAAAAAATATTATATAGCCAACAGATAATAATAAATTGCCATTTCATTAGTGCAAAAGGCAATCGTTAAACAAACTTTTATAGCGCATGAAAAAATCGGTGAAAATATTGTGGTGGGTGGCTTTTGGATTTTTAGGTTTTATTGTTCTCATTGTTCTATTGATCAACTTCCGGGTTATTGGAGGAATGCCTCCAATGGAAGAATTGGAAAACCCCCGTGCCGCTCTTGCCTCTGAAGTAATAGCCGAAGATGGTACCATTCTGGGAAAATATTATCAGGTAGATCGCTCCAGCAGCGACTATAATGAGATTTCCAAAAATGTCATCAACGCACTGATAGCTACTGAGGAAACCCGTTTCTATGATAATTCGGGAATTGACCCTAAAGGAACTTTGGCGATTCCTTTTTATCTGTTAATCGGTAAGAAAAGAGGTTCCAGTACCATTACCCAACAGTTGGCGCTGAACCTACAGGCCGATAATGGTAAGCAACGCTCCTCCAATCCAATGCATCGTGCCTTCCAGAAAATTCAGGAGTGGATCATCGCTATAAAACTTGAAAGAAATTTTACCAAGCAGGAAATACTAACGCTCTACCTGAATACTGTTGCTTTCGGAGATAACGTATATGGTATTGAAAATGGAGCCCGTACCTTTTTCAGTAAAGATGCCGGTCACCTCTCCATTGAAGAAGCTGCAGTACTGGTAGGTATGTTGAAGGGGAACACCATTTATAATCCCCGCCGTAATCCGCAGTATGCATTGATCCGCCGGAACACGGTAATCGATAACATGGAGAAAGAGAATTTTATTACTCCAGCTGAAGCCGCAGCTGCCAAGAGCAAACCAATTGTACTTCACTATAATAAGATTGATCATAACAAAGGATTGGCCCCTTATTTCAGAGAGGTATTAAGAGATGAGCTTAAAACATGGTGTAAAAACCATAAAAAGGCAGATGGTATAGATTATAACTTGTACAGAGATGGATTGAAGATCTATACCACTATTAATCCAAGAATGCAGCTTTATGCTGAAGAAGCCGTAGCAAAACATCTGGCTGTATTGCAGAAATCTCTTTTCGCACAAAATGATATCAAAACCGGGAATGTATGGAAGAAATGGCCTAAGTTCCTGGACCAATATATGAAAGAGTCAGATAGGTACAAAGCAATGAAAGATGATGAAGCTTCCGATTCTGCCATTACAAAAGCATTTAATACTCCAACCAGAATGAAGGTTTTTGGATGGAAAAGTGCTACAGAATCCGACCTGAATGAGATTGATACCGTAATGACCCCGATCGATTCCATCAAATATATGCGTGCCGTATTGCAGGCAGGCTTTATGGCAATGGACCCGGAAAGCGGGGAAGTGAAAGCATGGGTTGGCGGACCTGATTTTCGTTATTTCAAGAATGATCACGTAGCTAAAACCCGCCGCCAGGTTGGTTCTACATTCAAACCGTTCCTGTATTGCTTCGCCATCATGAATGGAATGTCGCCCAACACTATTCTGCCAAATGAACCTATAAATATCAATGGGTGGACTCCGCACAACTCTGAAGGTAGCACTGGTGGAAGCATCACCATGGCTGGAGCGCTTGCAAAATCATTGAACCTTGTAGCGGCTTATCTTATTAAGCAGATTGGAGCCAAACCATTTGCCGATTTTGCAAAAAATAAAGTTGGTTTTAGCAGCGATATTCCGGCTTACCCAGCTATTGCATTGGGTGCAGTTGAAATATCACTTTATGAATTATTGCAGGGATATACCATGTTCCCTGGCCGCGGTATCAATACCAAACCTATTTATATTACCAGAATTGAAGACAGAAATGGAAATATTCTGGAAACATTTGCTCCTGTTAAGAGAGAAGTAATAAACGAGAAAGAAGCCTATACCATGGTGAAAATGATGGAAGGAGTTGTAGCACCGGGAGGAACCGGAGCTCGTATTCGCAGCCGTTATAATATCCAGGGCGAAATTGCAGGTAAAACAGGTACTACCAACGATAATACCGATGGCTGGTTCATGGGGTACACTCCTAAACTCCTGGCTGGTGCCTGGGTAGGTTGCGAAAATAACTTTATACATTTCAGTACTACTGCAATTGGTCAGGGTGCTAATACCGGATTACCAATCTGGGCCTTGTTTATGCAAAAGGTATATGCTGATCCAACTCTGAAAATCAGTTCTAATGATCACTTCCCTGTTCCTCCGAACATGAATGAAGATGATATCTATATGAATTACGACTCCAATGTACAACCAGGTGCCGAGTCACAAAATGTAGGTAACGGATCAGCAGACGATTATGGTTCCGGTGATGCTAATGATTATGCAGATCCGGGTGTCCAAAATCCTGAGCCGGTAACAAAACCAAAAGAGCCTAAAGAATCTGCTCCTAAACCAAAAGAAGAGCAAAAGAATATTCCAAAAGCTACTATGCCTGCACAACCGAAAAAAGGGGATAGCAGCAATTAAAATATAAAGGGCAGGATTTTAGTCCTGCCCTTTATATTTTATCAAAAAACTACTCTCCACTTTTACCAATCCTGTAGCTTACGCCTCCCATTAATACTCTCCCCGGCTGAGCCGGCATAAGATAATCAGTGTAATTAGTAAGATTATCTATCGAAAATTTAACTGATAACTTTTCCCGGATTAAAGACTTCTGAACAGAAAAATATAACAACGTATATCCCTTCACAAAAACATCATATTTATCTATATAACCATTATTATCAATATCCAGAAAACCATACTTGCTTCTGTATGTACCTCTTACAGAGGCTACAATTCCCCAGGGCCGATATGTATAGAATACCTGCAAATTAGCCATATGTCTACTTCTGTTGGGTAACCCAAAGTAATCATTTATAGTAGCTGTGCGGATTCCATTCTCACCACGCACTTTGGAATAAGCACCAGATTTATTCCGGATACTATCTTCTACATCTTTACTCTTAGCTATCAGATATTGATAGCCACCAGCAATCCTGAAATTGGGAATAGGATTTAGTTCCACTGAAGTTTCTACCCCTTTGGTATATGTTCTGCCCTGGTTGAGAAAAGAAAATAACTGCTGGCCATTGCGCATAATTCCTACCTGTTCTGTATTAATTAGATGATGGATATTATTATAAAATCCATTTACTGAAATTGTAAATCCATCTGTGATTTTAAATCTGCTGCTCAGGTTATAGGAAACAGAAGTTTCAGCTTGTAGTTCTTTAATAGCTGTTGAATTACTCCATACAGATTGGATCAATCCTGCTTTTTTCAGATCTTCTATTGCATGGTTAAAGATATTAGCTCCAACCACCGTATATCCCTGCGTAATATTTGTAAATACCTGGTAAGCCTGTGCATAAGTAGGAGCTTTAAATCCCTGCCCAATACTTCCTTTGAGCTGCCACCAGCTAAACGGTGAATATTCAGCTCCGACAGTAGGATTCAATTTCCCACCATACAGGCTATTTCCATCATAACGTAAGCCGGCTATTATTCCATAATTTTTGTTGGGGTGATAGTTGGCTTGCAAATAACCAAAGTAATTCTGCTGATCAGGGATTGCTGCTATTGCTTTGTTATTCATATGTAGTAATTCTCCTCCAAGTCCACCTGTAAATGTGAGACCAGTCTCTGTTATGATTCGGCTGCCTTGAATTTCCAGTCTTTGAACCTGTTGTGAGAATTTATTCTCCTGAAGCAACTTTCCGGTTTCAGTGATCCTAACATCCTGATCGGTTAGGTAATGTGTAAAATAATACCTCGTAAGTAGTTTGGTAAAATCATTCAGATTTGTACGTAGTGATAAGGCTGCATTGAAATCTGTTTCACTAAGCTCATCGCTGAAGGGCTGAGTGCCGTATGATCTTGTCATTACCGAATTTCTGCCGGCTGCCCGGGCACTGAGTTGCAGCGTATTCTTTTCACTAAGCTGCCAATGAGCTCTCGATTGTCCGCTAACGCTTTGATAAGGAGGGGCTGTTTTCCCTTCCTTCAGATATTGTGTATTTACATTAAATCCATCGGTTCTGTAGTAATCGGTTCCAAAATAAATTGCCCCTTTTTTCTTTGCAAATGGTGTTTCGGCTGAAGCACTGAGATCAGTATTATTATAGGTGCCATAGAGGGCGGATATTGTTCCCTGGGGCTTAGGAATATTTTGCCGGGTTATTATATTGATAACTCCACCAAGGGCTTCACTGCCATACAAACTACTGGAAGCACCTTTTACTATTTCTATCCTTTCGATATCATGAACGCTAATCCGGCTGATATCGAAGTTCTCGTTAAATCTTCCGCTAAGGGGAAGCCCATTAAGTAGTATAAGTATGTAGGCAGAACTGAATCCCTGCATTTGAATACCAATACTTCTGTTACCTGCCCCCAAATCACTTACGACTGCCATTCCCACTTGTTCACGTAATACTTCATCGAGGCGGCGGCTATTCATCTGTTGGATGGTTTTGCCATCTATAATGAGTGTTGGTGCTGCAATCTTTTTTATATCAATAAGATCATCTGTTTTTTTAATGGATTGGGAATATACATCGATGCCTTTCAGTTGCCGCATAGTATGCTGACCTGTTGTGTCAGAAAGGGGAGTAGTAGCATTAGTGTTTTCTGCGGCAAGCAGTAAAATGGGAAATAGTAGTTTGATATACATCACTTATCAAAAGCGCTTTTAAAAGCTGCAAGATGTAAATTTCAGTTCTCCAGTAATGGAGAAATAATTACCAGTTGCGGAGAAACCAGGCCTGGCTGGATGTCCTGAGACGGAAAAAATGTTACCCCAAACGGAAATAGTGAATTGTCAGAGATAGTATGACAAAGGGTCTTCCCATATTTATAAAATAAGTTCCTCTTTGCGCAAATTCTTTGACAATGCAATGAATTAATATTGCTTAGTTCAAATATTCTGTAATTAATAAGTATGCCATTGTCTGCAATAACATCTACCCACAGTAAACTATTCAATGCATGCCCATTTAACATCCATGGTGAGGAGATCCTGAAGCAGAGAAAACGTGAACTAAGTCATCAGGGGCATGTAGGTACTATGCAGGAAATGCATAGTCCTGATGGTATAGCTCTGGGGTATTACAGTCTTAAGTCCGAGAAAGGAGGAAGTATTGTTTTCAGCAATCAACAACCTTTCCTCCAGCTGAGCTATACCCTTAGTGGAAATAAAAGCTATCATGTAGATAGTGGCAAGACTGTATTGGCAAGTTTAAGTAAGCAACAATACAATTATCTTTTCTTTCCTGAACAGGAAATTCAGCTTAGCTGGCAGCCTGGTGAACCACTGGAGATTTTTGAGTTAGGTGTGAGTCCTGACCTTTTACTGAATTTTCTCCCGGAAGAACATCCGCTCTTTGCGGTATTCCAAAAAAGCATTAGTGATAACACACCTGTACCATTAAGTAAAAACAACTTACCTCTACAGGCCAACATCAGCCCTATTTTATTTGATATGCTAAACTGCCCGTTAGACGGCAGATACAAACAACTTTATGTTAAAGCAAAAACTATTGAACTTTTAGCAATTCAATTAACACATTATGAGCAGGTGGCAGGAATACAAACCAAAGAGCTCACTTCCCGAACGCTTAAGAAAGAAGATATAGAAAGAATGTATCTGGCCAGAGATATTATTACGCAGAATATTAACAGTCCATGTACCCTGATCGATTTATCGCACCGGGTAGGTACCAACGATGCTTATCTGAAGAGCCATTTCAAACAAGTGTTTGGCACTACGGTGTATGGCTACCTGCAGAATATAAAAATGGTACATGCAAGAGAGTTAATGTTGGAAGGTAAGAGTGTATCTGAGGTAGCGTATTTATCGGGATATAAACACACCGCCCATTTTACCAGGGCGTTTAAGAAGCATTTTGGATTCTCTCCTGGGGTCATTAAGAAATAGGTGGGATTCATGGCTTTGAGAATCTCTTGTCTGAATAGAAAGATGTATCAGCAGTAATCTTAAGGGAAAAGGTTTTCCTATCTCGAATTACTTATGATACATCTCCCAATCAAATATTATTTAGCAACCCAGTAAATAAGATAAAGCCATACCAATCCTTTTATGAGGAAGAACATAAATCCCCAGAAGCCCACACGTTTAAGCCATAGAATTATCTTTTGTTGTCGGGATGTTTCCATTATTCGCTTATTATCTGATAAACTTTGAAATCGCTATGCATTGGAGCCGGTTTTCCTTCAGCCTTTGCTTTTGCAAGATCTTCAAATCCACGTTTATGTCCTGCAATAAAGGCCTCAGATTTGGTCCAATCTTTAAATGCTTGTTCATGCTCCCAATAGCTCACTATCAGATAATCATCTCCTGGTTTTGCCGGACGTAAAACATGCATATTCACAAAACCTGGCATGGTATCGATAGCATGAGCTCTTGAACTGAATAATTGTTCAAATCTTTCGGTGTAGTCGCTGTTACATTGTATGTAATTGATAGCTACAAAATGCTTGTTCATGATAGTTTACTTTTTTTGATACCTCAAAAGTACTATTGTCATGTTACTGTCATTTGCCTATTTGGGAATTAAGTTTACCATAAACGGAAAATTGCAGTTTTTCCTTCGGTGGTTGCTTTTTCTCCGGTTATGGTCAATAGGAATATTGACCTTTGCGACATCCAAATATTCTTATGATTAAGCATTTATTAAAGATAGCGATTCCTTTAGTAACTATTTCGTTGATGGTTTCCTGTTCGGGTAAAGATAAGGAGATTGTTGATCCAAAAGATGCTGCCGTGATGATTTTTGATTTGCCTGCAGATACAGCAGCATCAATGGGAGAAGGGGTAGACGGAAAGGATCAACGTCAGTTTTATACGATCACCTTTAGTTTTAAAACTAAAGAAACGCATGTAATTCGTAATGCAGCTGATTCGGCAAAATATCTGAAAAATGCAGAATGGGATATTGCTTTTTCAAAGGAGTACAATTCATTTGTAGTGGTGAATAATGGAGGCATTGCAGGTACTCCTGGTTATCAGGGGCCGGGTGTTGGTAATCTTGTAATTGTAGACAAACCTTTTGACCAGGTGACTTCAGCACCGGCCGACACTGAATTTGAAAACAATGGTTTGGCTGGTGTGGGTTGGGATAACGGCAATGGCCTGGGTTGGTTTTTCTATTCCCTCAATAATCATATATGCGTGCCTGTTAGAAACCGTACTTATGTATTGAAAACTGCTACAGGAAACTACGCAAAACTGGAACTGCTAAATATCTATAAAGGTAATCCGCCGGTGGTAACAGATCTTTTCTGGCCGGCGCCTTACCTGACTTTCCGCTACTATGTACAAACCGACGGTAGCAGAAATCTTAAAAACAGGTAAACATTATTTGAAATTCTATTCATTATGATTTCGCATCTTTCCTGGCGAACAGTTACCGCCATGCTGTTTATCGCCTGCTCAATCGTGGCATGCTCGAAGAATGACAACAAAAATGAAATAATAGATCCCGGAGAAACCTCCACTACTGTAAAAACAGGCATATACAAGGTTGTAAACCTGGTAGCAGATACTAATGCAACATCTGCAGGTAACGCAGTAGAACTCTATTATAATCTTGAAGAAAACAAAGTAGTTCCTGCTTCGCTAAAACAAACCAACAAATGGGATATAGTTTTCTATGGTATTTATAACAGTAGTGTATATCCTAATAATGGCGCTGCTGTTGGATCTCCGGGTTATGGTGGCCCCGGTACCGCCAGGATTTACGTTGTAACAGACCGGCAGTTCGATGCCCAGTATTATGATGTAACCAACTTCAAACCTATTAGCCTTCCCATTCCAAGGGAATTATGGAACACTGCATTCAATGCAGTAAAAACAGTTCCGGTTACCGATGAGAAAATGGTTGTAAGAGATGCAGGACTGGATCACTTTCAAAACAACTTCGATGGTTGGGGATACTACGACTTCTATGGGTCGCTGTTTCCAGGCGATCCTAAGAAAACTCATGTCGTGTATGCGTTACCGAGAGTAATCATCGTAAAAACAGTTAAGGGACATTATGCGAAAGTTATTATAGAAAATATATACAAAGACAATCCGGAAAATCCGAACAGGGATAATAAGCCCGGATATGTAACATTCCGTTACGCCATTCAGATGGATGGTAGTAAAAACTTAGACATTCAATAATCCTGCCTGACAGCACCATTATGAAAAAAATTTACCAAAGACTTGCAGCCGTATTACTGATATTTTCGGCCTGCACCAAAACAGAAACCATTCCATTCACTCCGGAAGCAGACAACCAGCTGCTGGAATATAAAATTGTGAATGTTCAGGGAACTCCGATTTATGGAGCAATCAACCAGGCAGATAGTTCTGTAACTATATATCTGCCCTTTTATTTACAGCTGACAATATTGGAACCCGAACTTAAGGTAAGTGACGGTGCCACCATTACCCCCGCATCTGGTACTATGATTGAAGATCTGCTGGATTTTTTCCGCAATGGCAGAACGATAAAATACAATGTAAAAGGAAAGGCCGGTAATGTAAAAGGATATACACTACATATTCAGGTGCAACAACCAGATCTGACGGTTAAGGAAATAACAACAGATCCTGCAAATCCGGTTACCTATAATATAGACATGAAGGCATTCTTCGATAGTTTCAGCTTCACGTTAAATGGCGCTGGTTTCGCTTCCAATCTCGATATGATAAAGGTTGTATTGGTTGATGAACAAAATAAAGAATATGGTCCGCTGGATATTAGCCAGTTTAATACAACAGATCTCACTACTCTTTCTTTCAGCATCACTCAATATAAAAATATGTCGAGTGCTATTTTGGCTACTTTACCTGCTACAGGCTTATATAAGGTAAGAATTTATTCATACGCGAAAGTGGCTACTACACAAAATTCTATTCGAATAAATCTTCTTAACAAGTAATAATTATTAAGCATGAACCGGATAAACCGATTTATATATTTAAGCTTATTGGTGGCATTGATCATCTCCTGTAAGAAAGAAACAGAATATGCTAATTCTCCATATAATAAAATTGAAAGCTTCGCTATTACAACAAGTGGTAATACAATAAGTGCAGCGTTGAGCGGAGACAGTATCATTGTTTACTGGCCTGCATACATAGTACTTCCTGAAACCGTATCGCCTGTAGTTAAAGTATCAGAAAATGCAACACTTACTCCGGCTTCCGGAACAGGTGTGGCACTGGCAACAGGTACTAAATACACAGTGAAATCACAGGAGGGAAAAACGAAAGATTACTTTCTCAAACTGGTGATCAATCAACCTGGTATTCAGATTAATGAAAATGCCACCTACGCTGTTGAAAAAGGCGGCACTTTTTCTATAAATACTAACAGAGATGTAAAATTTCTTATCGAGGATGTTGCAAAAACAAAAGTATTCCTGGTAGATAATAATGACAAGGAAGTGGAATTGGTTTTAGCCTTTAATGAAAGAGGAGGTATTCGTTTTGCTGATATAACGGTACCTCAGAATATCAGCTTAAGTGAAGGAGGGTATAAACTGAAGTTTAGTAGTGGCCAATCAGTTTTTACAACCAGTACGGCTATTGTGGGTATTCTTTATCCGGTGGTTAATTATCCGAAAGCAGATGCTTTGAATACAGATGTTACGGTTAAAAGAGGCGGGAATATCGTTTTCAAGGGAACAGGCTTTATTGGTATGCAGGATGCCTATATCTGGGGTTATACAGCTACCTGGCAAATTCATGATATCGGTTCATTTAAAGCAGTAAGTTCTACGGGTACTACTACTACGTATCAGGTACCTGCAGATTTTCCTTTAGGTACTTATCAACTTGATGGCTATGATGAACACGGAATGTTTATTCAGCTCAGAACCAGTGATTTCTTCAGAAGCTGGAATCATTTGAATCCAACAAAGAATTATGTAAATGTAAACGGATCTGCAAAGATCACAATTACAGATTAGATATAAACTTGTTACAGCAGTAAACTATGTATTAGTTCACTTTTTTCAATCCCCCTATTTGTTATGACCAAAATAACCAGAAACTTTAGTAAGTTAACTTGGATGCTGGCAGGAGCAGGGTTCCTGTTCCTGGCATCTTGCTCAAAGGATCAGAATGTGACTGCGCCAACTCTTCAACCTCTTAGTGGTACTGCCCATGCAAGTATTACGGTGCCGGACGGAGGAAGTGCAAATATCACAAACAATAATGGACAGGGTAAAGTTTACCGGGATGGTAGCGTTTACCGTGTAGAGAATTTCAGACAAACATATGTTTCAGATACCGGGCAACCTGCTGCCGGTACTTTCTTCTGGCGTTTTTCAGACAATGATGCCGGAACTATTACCAGTTATAATATTAAGTTTTCGGGTGTTGCAACGGGAGATATTTCCGCTGCCAGCACAGATACCTTAAGGTATGTAGATATAGCTTTTGCAAGTGTAACTGCATCCAACTGGGCTACGGCGCAGGTACCGGTAGCCAACACTATAGGTATGAATAGTGTAACCGGTACCGGTGTACCTCCTGCAGTTTTGGCTTTAGCCAATGGCAAAGGATGGTATACCTATAACTGGAGCTTAGGGCATACTGTTATACCGGTTAGTAATCGTACCCTGTTGTTTAAAACAGGAAGTACTTTGATAGCATTCGAAATTATTTCTATCTATCAAAATCAGGTAGTAGGTGGACCTTTCCCATATTACCACTTCCGTTATAAGGCTTTGTAATTATCGATGCTGCTGTAACATTATTATAAACAGGGCTGGCCAAGAATTGGTCAGCCCTTGATATTTAGATTGTGATTTTAATTTTGATATTGTAGATAGATGATAGAAGTAGTTAGAAATCAATAAGAAAAGTATATTGATAAAAATAAAATAGGCTGAATCAAATGATCCAGCCTATTTTTTATAGAGAATTATGTTATTTGTAATTAAGCAACTGCTTTATTTACCAGGTCAGCAGCTTCGCTGAGGAGGATAGCAGATTGTACTTTCAGACCGCTTTGTTCGATGAGCGCTTTAGCTTCAGCAGCGTTAGTACCTTGCAGACGTACAATGATTGGAACGTTGATGTTGCCGATAGATTTGTAAGCATCGATTACACCCTGAGCAACCCTGTCGCAACGTACGATACCACCAAAGATATTGATAAGGATCGCTTTTACTTTAGGATCTTTCAGAATGATACGGAAGCCTGCTTCTACGGTTTGAGCGTTTGCAGTACCACCAACATCCAGGAAGTTAGCAGGTTCGCCACCGCTTAATTTAATCATGTCCATAGTTGCCATGGCCAAACCAGCACCATTTACCATACAACCTACGTTACCATCTAATTTAACGAAGTTGAGGTTGTATTTGCTGGCTTCTACTTCTGTAGGATCTTCTTCAGAAATATCGCGTAATGCTTCCAGATCAGGATGACGCATTAAGGCGTTATCATCCAGGTTTACTTTTGCATCAACTGCAATGATTTTATCGTCGCTGGTTTTGAACAGTGGGTTGATTTCCAACATACTGCAATCCAGACCTACATATGCATTATAGAGATTGGTAACGAATTTTACCATGTTTTTGAAAGCTTCGCCGCTCAAACCTAAGTTGAAAGCGATGTTGCGTGCCTGAAAAGGTTGAAGGGTCATATTAGGCTTAACCCATTCTTTAAAGATTTTTTCAGGAGTAGAATGTGCTACCTCTTCGATATCCATACCACCTTCGGTAGAGTACATGATAACGTTTTCGGCTTTAGCGCGGTCTAACAGAATAGACAGGTAGAATTCTTTTACCGGATTTGCGCCAGGATAGTAAACATCTTGTGCTACTAACACCTTGTTTACCAATTTACCAGCTTCGCCGGTTTGGATGGTCACCAGAGTGCCGCCCAGGATATTTCCAGCAATGGTTTTAATTTCTTCAGCATTTTTTCCTACAGCCACACCTCTTTGCTCAGTACCACGGATTTTACCTTTACCGCGTCCTCCGGCATGGATTTGGGCCTTTACAACGGCAAATTCATTACCAAATTGTACTTTAAGCTGCTTATAAGCTTCCGCAGCCGCTTCAGGAGTATCCACCGGAATACCTTCCTGTACCGGTACATTATATTTTTTCAACAGTTCTTTAGCCTGGTACTCGTGTAAGTTCATCGGAATAAAATTTGCCGCTAAAATAGGTCATTATGTTTTAAATATAAAACTGCATTCATTTGTGAATTAAAAAATAACTTTGCACGGGCATAAATTTGTTCCGATCTTATTTAATAGCATAAACTAATGAGTGAATTAACAGCAAACATTGCGGCAGCGGAGGAGTATATCAGGAAGTTTTGGAATGAAAAACCCGTAGCTGGTATTATTTTAGGTAGTGGACTGGGTAATTTGGCGGCAGATATTGAGCAACCTATTGCTATACCATACAGCGATATTCCACATTTTCCTGTTTCTACAGTGGAAGGCCACTCCGGCCAACTGATTTTGGGGTATATGCAGGGCAAGCCGGTAGTTGCAATGGCTGGAAGATTTCACTTTTATGAAGGATTTTCCATGCAGCAGGTTACTTTTCCTGTAAGAGTGATGAAAGCACTGGGAATCCATACTCTTTTTATCTCAAACGCCGCAGGTGGAATGAATTCCGGCTTTAAGGTGGGTGATTTAATGGTTATTAAAGACCATATTAACCTGCAACCTGAACATCCGCTGAGAGGTAAAAACGATGAAAACCTGGGTCCAAGGTTCCCGGATATGAGCGAACCTTATACAAAAACGTTAATTCTTTCTGCCTTTGAAATTGCAAAGGCGAATAACATACATTTGCACAGTGGTGTCTATGTTGGGGTGCAGGGACCAACCTTTGAAACAAGAGCAGAATATCGCTATATGCATATCATAGGTGGTGATGCTGTTGGAATGAGTACTGTTCCTGAAGTGATAGTAGCTGTGCATGCCGGATTGAAAGTATTTGCCATGAGCGTTATTACCGATATCGGTATCCGTGAGGAGGAAAACGTAATTACACATGAAGAAGTACTGGCAGCAGCGAAAGACGCAGAACCAAAGCTAACACTTATCTTTAGAGAATTAATCCGGCAACTATAAACGCTTTTGTTACTTTCGGATGAGGCAATTTTTCATTTTTACAGCGCTGCTGTTTTTTTGTGGGAATCAATTAAAAGCCCAATTTAATTCGGGCCGTTTTGGCAATATGGGCGGCGGTATGGGCGGTGGCGGCAGCAGCAAAATGCAGCGCGATACTTCCAAACACGAACACGAACCGGATACTTTAACAATTACGTATAAACTACTCGGTGAGCCAACTTCATACAGAATAGATTCCTCGATTAACGACTTTCAGACTAATTATCAGAAAGTACCATCTAACTATACTTTATTGGGAAGTATAGGTAATCCTGCATATAATACTATTTATACTCCTATCTTAAAACCCGGATTTGATGCCGGTTTTCATGCATATGATGTGTATATGAACACTCATAAGGATGCTAAATTCTATTATACCAACAGGCCTTATACCGAATTGCAATATCTGGTAGGAAGTAAACAGGAACAGGTTATTGGGGTAAGTCATACTCAGAATCGTACCGAACGTTTCAACTTTGCTTTCGATTATAGAAAAATAAATACACAGGGTTATTTCCGTTCTCAGAATACCAGCCACGATTTTTATAGAATCACCAGCAGGTATCAAACTAAGAATAAACGCGCCAATACCTACATGAGCTTCTACTTTAATAAAATTAATGGAGGAGAAAATGGCGGTATCAGAAGCGATACTTTCCTGGATAATTCGAACTTTAAACAACGGAAAACCATTCCGGTTAATATTGGTAACAGCGCTTCTCAAACCTATTCACTCTTCAACAGCGTTATTCCTACCAAATCGACCTATAAACAAACCGGTTTCCTCATTCAACAACAGTACGACTTTGGCCATGGCGATACTATTCATGTAAACGATACAACGGATTATTATAAGTATGATCCGGTTTTCAGAATACAGTATACATTCAACCTCGAAAATGGGAACTATGGGTTTATAGATAATACACCGGATACCGCCTTCTATGTAAACCATTACAATTTCCAACCAGGAGATACTGTTCGTGCCCAGCATGTATGGAGAATGATTTCCAATGATTTATCACTCATTCAGTTTCCCGTGCGAGGCAACCTCGGCCACTTTATCAATGTAGGGGCCCGGTTCGAATCCCTGAATGGTACATTCCTGGATGCAAGTGTAAACTTTGGTAACCTGGCTTTACATGGAGAATACCGGAATAAAACCCGGAACCAGAAATGGGATTTCTCCGCCAAAGGTGAATTTTATGTAGTTGGACAAAATATAGGAGATTATAGCGTTTCCGGTATGTTAAAACGACATATCAATGATTTACTGGGAGATGTCAGATTGTCGGCCATTAACGTAAATAGAGAACCAAACTACGTTTATAAATATTTTAACAGTAATAGAGATGCCTGGTATAATACCAGCCTGGCCAAAGAAAATATCACTTTATTACAGTTTGCTACAGATAATACAAAATTAAAATACAATTTATCTGTAAACTATTATCTGTTTACTAATTACACCTATTTCCGTGATTATTTTCATAGTGCCCAATCCAATTCCCTGTTTAACCTCCTGCAGGTAATACTAAGTAAGAAGTTCAGTGCCAATGCTTTCAGCTGGTATCTTGATCTGGCATTTCAACAGATTCATGGTAACGCTCCTCTTAATGTACCAGCTTTATGGACAAGAAACAGAATCGGATTCGAGAAAACTATATATAAGAACCTAAACCTGTTTACAGGTCTGGAATTAAGATATAATACAGGGTATTTTGCCGATGATTATTCTCCTTTATTAGGACAGTTTATCTATCAGCAAAACCAGAAAATAACCAATAATTTACCAGATATTGCTGCATTTGCGAACTTTAGGATTAAATCCTTCACAGCCTATGTTAGGGCAGAAAATCTGAATACCTTCATAAGTACAAATAACTTTGCTGCTCCTTTATATCCTGAAAACAACTTTGCATTCAGACTTGGGCTGCGGTGGTGGTTCATTAATTAAGGTTGAACCACTTTTTTTAGTATTTTTGTAAATCATCATGAAACGATTTTTCGCCATATTACTTGCTTCACTGTATATCACGCTCACGGGCGGGGTTGCAGTGAATGTGCATTATTGTATGGGAAAACTGGCAGCAGTTGATTTACAAAGCAAGCCGGTTGACTTATGCAATAAATGCAAAAAGCCGGCGAAAGGCATGGATTGTTGTAAAGATGAAGTGAAGTTTTGTAAACTCACTTCATCACATCAGGCCGCAAAGGTTGCCCAACAAGTTTTCTCTGCACCGATAGATTTACAACTACCTGTAAAAATCTTACCTGTTCCATCAATTCAAAGCCTGGTGGCTTTATCTGATGCGCAACACGCCCCACCAGATATAGGCGCTTCTTCGCTTATTATTCGCAATTGCACATTTAGGATTTGATACCAGCAACCTTAATCAGTTGTTGAATGGCATTGTTATGCCATTATGTATTACATATTTATTTAGGTATCAAATCAATAATCATGAAATTCTTATCTCTTATAATTCTTGCAATAGGTATCTCTTTTGCAGCAAATGCCCAACAATTCAAAAAAGCTAGTTTACAAGCTTCCGGCCTTACCTGTGCCATGTGTCAGAAAGCCACATTCGAAGCATTGGCATCATTGCCTTTTGTAGATAAAATAGACACAGATCTTGACAATACTTCTTTCGTTTTGTCTTTCAAACCCGATGTTCCGGTGAGCATTGATGCCATCAAAAATAAAGTGGAAGATGCGGGGTTTTCAGTGGCTAAATTGGTAATGACAGCTAATTTCGAAGGCTTGAATGTAAAGAATGATGAGCATGTATCCTTCGCAGGAAGCACTCTTCACTTCATGGATGTTAAGCCTCAAACATTAAATGGAGAAAAGCAGTTAACAGTTATCGACAAAGATTTTGTCTCCAATAAACAATTCAAAAAATTCAGTACAACTACAACAATGTCTTGCTACCAGACAGGAAAAATGGGTGATTGTTGCAAACCAGAAGGCGCAAAAGCCGCTAACCGGATTTATCACGTCACCATTTAAGCTAAGTTATTGGTATGAAGAGAATTTTAATAGTGGCTATGCTAATGGCCATAGGGAAAGTTGTAACAGCACAGGAACTATATGTAAATACAGAGCCGGCAAGCAATATGCCAGCCAATTCGCTCGGGATCAGATTAGGCAATAAGATCTTTAATATGGAGCATTCGGGAGAAACAGGGATTCGCCTGGAGCCTGAAGTGATGTGGGGCGTTAATAAGAAACTGATGCTACATCTTACCGGTTATGCATCGAATATGATGCAACCTTCATTCAGAGCCGAAGGAGGAAGCGTTTACGCAAAATATCGTTTCCTGTCAAATGATCAGCCACATGCACATTTCCGGATGGCAGCATATGTAAGAGGATCACTGATCGATAATCCTTTTTATCCGGTTATGGAACAGGGGGCCAGACGCCCATATTCCAATAAGGATCTGGATCTGGAAGGAAGCAATAGCGGTGTTAACGGAGGGATAATAGCTACTCAGTTACTACATAAACTAGCATTATCTTCTACTTTGGGATATACTCGTTATATGAATAATATAAAAGATAATGTTCCTGAAGATTTTCCGAAGAATGCCATTAATTACAGCTTATCTGCGGGTTTGCTGGTATTACCGGTAAAGTATAAAAGTTTTCAGCAAACCAATCTGAACCTCTATGTAGAGTTATTGGGTAAAACCAATACAGATAACGTGGCAAGAGGCTCGTACCTGGATATAGCTCCGGCATTGCAATTGATATTCAACAGTACCACCCGGTTGGATTTATCGTACCGGACTCAGATGGCAGGGAATATGCCAAGAAATACGTTCAATTCTTTTTTGATAAGGTTTGAGCATAATATTTTTAATATTAAAAAGTAGCGGAAGATGACTGAAACAAATCTGTACATAAAAAATATGGTTTGCCCACGTTGCATTAAAGTGGTGAGTAGTGTATTGGAAGCGCAACATTTTAATTTAAAATCAATCGAATTGGGTAAGGCAGTTGTTGGAGGTACACCCGATGCAGATCAGTTACAGCAATTGTCTGAAGCTTTGGAAAAAGAAGGATTTTCTTTAATCGATGATAAAAAGCAGCAAATAGTTGCCAGTATTAAGAGTATAGTTATAGATAAGGTTCATCATTCGGAATTAGACGATATGAAAGAAAACTTTTCTTCACTACTGGCAGGAAAGTTGCTTAAGGATTACCATTATTTGAGCAATCTTTTTTCAGAATTGGAGGGCACTACTATAGAACAATTTATTATACAGCAGAAAATTGAAAAGGTAAAGGAATTGTTGGTATATAATGAGCTGAGTTTGAGTGAAATAAGTTATAAATTAGGATATAGTAGTGTAGCGCATTTATCAGCACAGTTTAAAAAAGTAACTGGGCTTACTCCAAGTAAATTTAAACAATTGAAAGCCCCTGAGCGTATATCAATAGATAAATTGTAATAACTATCAGGGAAAATATAAAAATTAGTTGTTTTAGTTTTAGTGTAAAAAAGGAGGCTGCTGAATACCGTGGCCTCTTTTTTTAAATTTATGGAACATGAAAAAATTATTAACAGGTTTATGGAAGTTTATACAGTCGTTTTTTGTAAAAGACTGTTGTAAAAATTAATTCCCGACTAAAAGATGCCATCATAGTTGTATCGGTTAAAATACCTGGTACGCTATTTTCAGGGAAAAAACTATCTTTACGCCAGCGATTTACTGCAGATGAAGAACAAATTTTTAATTATCACTTTGTTATGCGGATCAGGATTGTGCTTTATGTTAGCCTGTGTCAATAAGAAGAAGCATACCGCCCCAAAACAAAAACAGATTGTAGCCAACATCAAGCAATTAGATGAGGTTATTTCCGAAAGTATTACTGAGAGATTATCGGCTTTAAAAGATAATGAAGGAGAGCTGGAAGATAGCATACATGCTTTCAGTGCCCCGGCTATTGCTGCCTTTTATGGTGAAGATAAGCCCGTAAGCCACTGGTCTAAAAATGGAAAGGCAAGTCCGATGGTCGATTCTATGCTTTATCTGATTCAACATGCCGAGGATGTTGGGCTGTTATCTACCCAATATCATAGTGCCACACTCACCAATGCATGGAATCAGATCAGCCAGGATGCCAATGCCAAAAAGGATGCTGCTCTCTGGGCCAAAATTGATGTGTTAATGACTGATGCATTCATGAGAATGTCGTCAGATCTGCGTTTTGGGGTAGCACCACGTGATTCTATCTCACTGAAAAAAGACTCATTATTTACCGATACACAACTGGTTGAGCAGTTACAGTCGGCACTGGAAAACCAGAATGTGATTTCTCAGCTACATTCACTGGAACCTACACATGTCGGGTATTTAGCTTTAAAAGAAGGAATTCAGTCATTTAAAGCCAAATATCAGGAGCTGCATTGGGATACATTGCCACTAAATTATACGGATACAGTAGCATTCCGACAGCTGGTGATAAATCGACTGGTACAATCCGGCCACCTCGATACTACTGGCGGTAGAACAGATACAGTTGCGCTTAAAACAGGAGTTAAAGCCTTTCAGAAAGAATTTAATATTTACCCGGATGGTGTTGCCGGTAGAAGAACTGTGATGGCATTGAACCGTTCGATGCACGACTGGGTTATGCAGGCAGGCGTTAATCTCGACAGATGGCGCAAGTTGCCAGATACCTTACCATCGACTTATATAATGGTAAATCTGCCGGGTTACACATTAAGGGTGATTGATAGTGGGAAAATAGCAATGGAATCGAGAGTGATTGTAGGAACTCCACGTACCCGTACTCCGGTGCTGAATTCATATATGACCAACTTTATGATGTATCCTTATTGGAGAGTGCCTTACAGCATTGTGTTTAAAGAAATGTTGCCGGCCATTAAAAAGGATGTACATTATCTGGCGTCTAAAAATCTGGAAGTAATAGATAAGGATGGTAATACCGTTGATCCGTTAACGATAAACTGGCAGAAATTAGCTAAAGGCAATTTCCCTTACGTATTGCGCCAGATGGATGGTTTAGACAATTCCCTGGGTATTATGAAATTCAATTTCCGCAATAAATACAGTGTTTATTTACACGATACCAATAACAGAGGATTGTTTAAAAACTCTATGCGGGCAATGAGCCATGGTTGTGTGAGAGTGCAACAGTGGGATAGCCTGGCTCAATACCTGGTAAAAGCGGATACAACTTCTCATAAGTCCGACAGTATAAAAGTCTGGTTGGCAAGAGAGGAGAAACGGCAGGTAGATTTACCTCGACATATTCCTATTTACCTTCGTTATTTTACTGCAGAAGGGCAAAATGGTAATCTTGTTTTCTATGATGATATTTATGGAGAAGATAAAGTTTTGAGGAAGTTGATGAGGTTCTAAGATTTTCTTTAAATTGAGATTGTTTGTTAACCACTTAACGTTTATGCTTAAACGTTATAATTTTTTTGTTTGTTAAACCTGCAATCTTATGAACCAAAAATCATTTTGCAATCTTGATTATATTATTGAGATTAATGAGAAGAGAAATAGCAGAATATATCTCAGCTTATCAATTTGTACTTCAAAGATTTACTGACTTAGTAATCATTTATTCAGCAATTGGTATTTTTCTGATTCCTGTTTGCCAGGATATTTTCAAGAGAGAGATTTTAAATTCTTTCATGATAGGGTCTTTTATTGTCTTTTGGTTGCTTTTCGCTTCCTCAGTTTACTATGCTATTAGATTGATTATACCATATGCAGTCGGGTATCTTACAGTTCCGAGTGTGTATTATAAAAACATTCGTTTGAAGTATGAACAAATGGTGGGTAGTGAAGAAGTGTTGGATATAATTTTACAGATATCTTATATCTCTGAATTAGAGTTTTCATTGGAAGTAAACAGGTTAATTTACCTGAGGAAAAGTTCCTTTTATATAAGAGCATTGAGATTAGGATTGCTATCGGCTGTGCCTTTTATAGTTTGCTTAATATTCCATATCATAAAAAATGAACAAAATGCACAGGTTTCAAGAGAAGTTGAGACTAAGAAATTCTCTAACTTTCCTATTCAAAAAAAGAATTAATTATGTTTAAGTTTTTGGATAAAATTGAGTCTTTTATTTTCAGACCTGTAAAGTTTAAGGACGAGCCCCCGAATTATCCGGGAGTTGATAATTCACTAGTTATTATTTGTTATCCAGATATTGTTTGGGAAGGTTCCAGCAAGATAATATCAACACCACCTAAGTATCCGGAAGCATTTCTGGCAATGCAAAGAGAAAAGGAAAAAGAAAAGGAAAAAGAAAAGGAAAGAGAAGGGAAATAAATCTTCTCTTTCCTTTTTATATAAAGTAAACCTTATTTACTCAGTTTAGCTTTCAGATTAGTATCGATAGCTTCCAGGAATTCTTCAGTGTAGAGGTAGTGTTTACCATGTTCTACTTTATTACCATGGATACAAACGGCTAAATCTTTAGTCATTTTACCACTTTCAACGGTTTCGATACAAACTT
Organism: Chitinophaga silvatica; assembly: GCF_003419895.1. Taxonomy (GTDB): domain Bacteria; phylum Bacteroidota; class Bacteroidia; order Chitinophagales; family Chitinophagaceae; genus Chitinophaga; species Chitinophaga silvatica. The sequence continues at coordinate 490,340 of NZ_QPMM01000002.1, forward strand.
GTTCGAGTGCGTTACAGAAGTGAATCAGTTGTTGGTTATTATCCAGTTTTCCGCGGAATTCCAAACCACGAGTCCATGCGAAGATAGAAGCGATTGGGTTGGTAGAAGTAGGGCGGCCAGCCTGGTGATCACGGAAGTGACGAGTTACAGTACCGTGAGCGGCTTCAGCTTCCATTGTTTTACCATCAGGAGTGATGAGAGTAGAAGTCATTAAACCGAGTGAGCCAAAACCTTGTGCAACGGTATCAGATTGTACGTCGCCATCGTAGTTTTTACATGCCCAAACGAAGTTACCATGCCATTTCAGAGCGCTGGCAACCATGTCATCGATCAGACGGTGCTCATATGTTAAGCCTTCAGCATCGAAAGCAGTTTTGAATTCATTTTGATAGATCTCTTCGAAGATATCTTTGAAGCGGCCATCATATTTTTTCAGGATGGTATTTTTGGTGCTCAGGTAAAGCGGCCATTTCTTCATCAAAGCCTGGTTGAAACATGCACGTGCAAATCCTTTGATAGATTCGTCGGTGTTATACATTGCCAGTGCAACGCCATCACCTTTGAAGTTATAAACTTCAAATTCGCTTACTTCACCATTTTCGCCTTCAAACTTAATAGTGAGTTTACCTTTTCCTTTAGTTATAAAATCGGTAGCACGATACTGATCACCAAAAGCATGACGACCAATACAAATTGGAGCTGTCCAGTTAGGAACTAATCTTGGAACATTTTTCATTACGATTGGCTCACGGAAAACAGTACCATCCAGGATATTGCGGATAGTACCATTTGGTGACTTCCACATTTGTTTCAGGTTGAACTCTTTTACGCGGGCTTCATCCGGAGTGATGGTAGCACATTTGATACCTACACCCACTTCTTTGATTGCATTGGCTGCATCGATAGTAACCTGGTCGTTGGTGGCATCGCGATGCTCCATGCCCAGGTCATAATATTTAATTTCAACATCCAGGTATGGAAGTATCAGTTTATCCTTAATAAATTTCCAGATGATCCGTGTCATCTCATCTCCGTCCAGTTCAACTACCGGATTAGCAACTTTAATTTTTTCTGCCATTTCGGGTTTTTTAAAAAATTAGATTAAAAGCTATTCACACACTTATTCAAGCGAATCCCGTTACGGGATAATCCCGAAAAATACGAATAGCTATGATAAAAACAAAAAAATTAGCTCGCGGGCTCGCTTTTTTCTCGCAAAGGGGCATAAGATTTAATATTAAGGGGCATAAGATTTTTTAGGATTTTTTAAGGATCAAAGCGATTTTATAAAAACCTTCAAGTGGTATTTAACTAAGAATAAAACCAATTAAAAGCTCTTATATTACTCGTTTCGATCCTTAAAAAATATTAAAAAATCTTATGCCCCTTAATATTAAATCTTATGCCCCTTTGCGAGAAAAAACCCGCAACGCGGGTTTAGTGCATTTGTTTGATGATCTCATCTGCAAATTCACTGGTTTTAACCAGTGTAGCGTCGTCCATCAGTTTGTAGAAGTCGATGGTTACGCGTTTGCGCATGATAGCAGTACTAAGGCTATCAATAATTATTTTGGCAGCTTCTTTCCATCCCATGTATTCCAGCATCATAACACCGCTAAGGATAACGGAAGATGGGTTCATGGTATTGGTATTAGCGAAGCGAGGCGCTGTACCGTGTGTAGCTTCAAAAACAGCATGACCGGTCACGTAATTGATATTTGCTCCAGGAGCAATACCAATACCACCTACAGCAGCAGCCAATGCGTCAGAAATATAGTCACCATTCAGGTTAAGCGTTGCAATAACTGAATAATCCTGTGGTGCCAGCAGAATTTGTTGTAAGAAGTTATCGGCGATTACATCGTTGATCAGCAGTTTTCCTTTAGCCAGCTCAACTTTCAGCTCTTTATTAGCTTCTTCTTCGCCTAATTCCTTCTTGGTTCTTTCCCAGTGTTCCCAGGTATAAACCTTATCACCAAATTCTCTCTCTGCTAAAGCATATCCCCAGTTTTTGAAACCACCTTCAGTGAATTTCATGATGTTACCTTTATGAACAAGGCTTACAGATGGGCGTTTATGTTCGAGAGCGTATAAGATGGCTGCACGTACAAGTCTTTCAGTTCCTTCAATAGATACAGGTTTGATACCCAGAGAAGATGTTTCCGGGAAGCGGATTTTTTTAACTCCCATTTCATTTTGCAGAAAATCGAGCAGTTTTTTTGCTTCCGGGGTACCTGTCATATATTCGATGCCGGCATAGATGTCTTCTGTGTTTTCACGGAAAATAACCATGTCAACTTTCTCCGGATGTTTCACAGGAGAAGGTACTTTATTGAACCAACGTACTGGTCTAACGCAGGCGTAAAGATCCAGCTCCTGGCGCATTGCAACGTTCAAGGAACGGATACCTCCACCAACAGGTGTAGATAATGGTCCTTTAATGGATACCAGATATTCCTTTAAAGCATCCAATGTTTCTTTTGGAAGCCATTCGCCTGTTTGCTGGAAAGCTTTTTCACCAGCCAGTACTTCTTTCCATTCAATTTTCCTATCACCACCATAGGCTTTTTCAACAGCTGCGTCGAAAACTCTGACACTGGCTCTCCAAATGTCCGGACCTATTCCGTCGCCTTCTATAAATGGGATGATGGGTTGTGCAGGGACCTGTAACAGGCCGTTGTTCATCGTTATTTTTTCTGCCGGCATAAAACGGTTTCTTTATGCGTTACGTAATTGTTGTAATCGAGCGCAAAGGTAACGCTTTTCAGGTTATTCACCCGTCAATAAAATGCAAATTCTCATACTATATATCATTTTTTGGTTATGTTAAGAATAATATTATTTTGCCTCGCATTTTCTACAACAAAATCTATGAATCCAGTTACTTACCTCGCATTGGGCGATAGCTATACTATTGGAGAAGCTGTACCAGCTTCTTGTTCATTCCCTGTATTAACAGCCAACATATTAAGAAAAGATGGTATCAATATTACAGAGCCACAAATTATTGCTGTAACCGGGTGGACAACCGACGAGCTAACTCAGGGAATAAAAGCTGCTACACTACATCCTCCATATAACCTGGTAACCTTGCTGATTGGAGTAAATAACCAATATAGAGGCCGGTCATCAGACGAATACAGGCGCGAATTCACAGCCTTGCTAAATCAGGCAATAGAATTTGCCGGAAACAGAAAAGAGGCTGTTGTTGTGCTTTCTATTCCTGATTGGGGTGTTACGCCTTTTGCTAAAGACAGAGATCAGCAGCAGATCGCAACGGAAATAGACGCGTTTAATGCTGTAAACAAAGAGGTCAGCACTCAATATGGAGTCGGATACCTCGATATTACCGGGTTTACGAGAGAAGCAATCTCTGATCTCTCTCTGGTAGCTGAAGATGGCCTACACCCTTCTGGGAAAGACTACCAGCGCTGGGCTAAAGCATTGGCTCCGTTACTACTTCAATCTTTATAACTACTATTAATAAGCCGGTGAAAATTAAACATAACCCCGCTCAATAATTTTCACCGGCAAATTCCTGCTTTTTACCGGTAATGCTACTTTTTTGACCTAAACCCCCTTTTACTCTTCTAAAGTGCTTTCTACATTTGTATCATCAAACCAAACATCAACATAAAACACAACACAAAGCACTAAAATGAAAAATACTGAAGATATAATCAGGGAGAGAAGAAAAGGCCGTCATATCGGGGGGATAATCCTGATTATTATTGGTACTGCCCTGCTGCTAAAGAAAATGGAGCTGGATCTGCCATATTGGCTATTCTCCTGGCAGATGATTGTAATAGCAGTTGGACTGGTTGTTGGATTCAAACATAATTTCAGACCTGGAGGTTGGATCCCGATGGTAGTCGTAGGAGGCATTTTTTTAATGGGTGATATATATGGATGGCCATATAACAGCGCTAAGTTCATATGGCCCGTAGTATTAATAGGCATTGGGGTTTCCATACTTGTTTCAAAAAATTGTGATCACTCGAAAAAAAGATATAAATCATCCAATTTTATATCAGATGATCCGTCTTCCTATTCACAGGGGGATACTTCATCCTTATCTTCAGATGACATACTAAATGTCTCAGCAGTTTTCGGAAGTGTAAGCAGAACTATAACTTCCAGGAGTTTCAAAGGCGGTCAGATTTCTTCCATTTTTGGTGGAGTAGAACTGAACTTTATGAAGTCTGATATTAATGAAGTCGCAATATTGGATATATCAGTAGTAATGGGTGGTTGCGAAATAATTGTTCCCTCCAATTGGAAAATCAAAGTAGAAATGTCGACCATTATGGGAGGTATAGAAGATAAGCGTCCGCTCGAATTTCTCTCTCCTGTAGGTCAGGGTGGTGAAAAAACATTGGTATTGAAAGGCGACTGTGTAATGGGAGGTGTAGAAATTAAAAGCTACGCCTGATCAAAGGCCCCAAAAAATAACCGTTTTCTTCCAACTTTTTAAATTCTTAAGTTATGCATTGGTTCGTTGCGAAAGTAGTATATCAGATTATTTGCGGAAATGGCGCTCATACTCCGCAATTCGATGAACAATTAAGATTGATCAGCGCTGTTACTAAGAAAGATGCCTGGGATAAGGCTCGTGAAATTGGTATGCAGGAGCAATATGCTTTCAAAAACCAACAACAGGAACTTGTACAATGGAAGTTCATCAATGTTCCGGAAATTTATACCCTCGACCAATTGACCGATGGTATGGAGCTTTATTCCAGGATTGAAGAACCGGGAGATCCAAATTCCTATATTGCCTGGTTACAGATGAAATCTGCACAGTTGCAGGGTCAGCAATATTTTGAGCTGAATGTATAAATTCTAAAATCTGCTGTTTTGTCGAAAAGCATTCTAAAAGGAAACGTTCTTTGGGTTTTCACCACCAGCTTTGTAGTATGGATGATACTATACTGGGCTTTGCTCTACTATTGGTTTGGCATGCCGCTGATGTTATCTCTGACCGATAGCTCTGTTCATGTAATTTTATTGGGAGCTGCTGGTGTTATTATCTCCCACAACGTTGCTTACTATCGCCCTTCTGCCGATGCAATGAAATTTGGATATGTTGGGTTGTTAAGTTTTGCATTGGCAATTTTATGGGTATGTTTGAGCAGATGGATTTTAGTGACTACTTACCCGGAAAATAGTGAATATCTCAACTGGTTGAATAATGCCATCCCAATCCATGCTTTTGTTGGCTGGATGACCATCTCAGGAACCGGTTTCAGAAGTCAGATGTGGTACGACGCAGTTGATCAGCAAAAGGATCAGAAAAGAAAAGAAGATACTCAAAAGATTGTAAAGGACGCAGAGTTATTTAAATTAAGACAACAACTGCAACCGCATTTTCTGTTCAACAGTTTAAATTCAATCAATGCATTAATCATGCTTCGGCCTAAAGAAGCCAGAGAAATGGTATTGAAACTCTCGGATTTTTTAAGAGGATCGTTGAAGCAGGAGGATGACCACTGGATCACGCTTGAAGAGGAGCTGAAATACCTGCAATTGTATTTGGATATAGAAAAGGTCAGGTTCGGCCATCGCTTGTCTACCAATGTAGTGCGTGAGGAATCGACACAGAAATTGTTAATGCCTCCGATGTTGCTACAACCTGTTGTGGAAAATGCAATCAAATTCGGGTTATACGATACAACAGGAGAAATCGTAATCAGTATTCGTTCGTGGTTAGAAGGGCAGTTATTATATATTTCAATCGAAAATCCATTCGACAGCGAATCATCGCTTCCCAATAAAGGAACAGGTTTCGGACTTAGTTCCATCCAGCGCCGCCTTTATCTGTTGTTTGCCCGCCAGGATTTGTTAGAGACGAAGTCAGCAAATGGCATATTTACTACCATCATTAAAGTACCACAAACCAATGATAAAAGCAGTAATAATTGACGATGAACCATTAGCCAGGGAAATAGTAAAAGAGTACTTGCTCAATTTTCCTCAAATCCAGGTTGTACAGGAGTGCAACGACGGATTTGAGGGATTGAAAGCAATTCAGCAACATCAGCCTGATCTTATTTTTCTCGATATCCAAATGCCTAAGATCACAGGATTTGAAATGTTGGAACTGGTAGAAAAATTACCTGCGGTAATATTTACCACTGCTTTTGAAGAACATGCTATAAGGGCTTTTGAAGTGAATGCAGTGGATTATCTGTTGAAACCATTTGGAAGCGATAGGTTCGATAAAGCTGTACAGAAGTGGCTGGATCATTTTCATAAACCAGCGGAAATGCCGGATACCAGCTCTTTGCTGGAAGCTGCAGGAGCTAATCCTGTACAAAATAACAGGGTTGTTATTCGCTTTAATGGTAAGATTAAAATTATTCCGGTTCCTGATATTCATTACCTGGAAGCAGCTGATGATTATGTGAAGGTAATAACGGCAGAAGGGAGTTTTCTGAAGAATAAGACAATGGCGTTTTTTGAGAAAACTTTAGATCCGGCACAATTTACAAGAGTGCATAGATCTTATATTCTGAATGTTACCCAGGTAACGCGTATAGAGCCATATGAAAAAGAGAATCATCTTGCCATTTTACGTAGTGGAGCAAAAGTTCTGGTAAGTAAAACAGGCTATCCCAAGCTGAAGGCAGCATTAGGTTTATGATTGCTGTGTAAAGAGTCTGGAGAGTTTTTCTTTCTTAAGAATTTTTTGAACCTGTGTTCCCTTTGCGATCAATCGTTCGCCACAGGTAGCAATAAAGCTGCAAGTAATGGTATGGTTAACAATTGCTGTTATTGTAGCAACAAAATTCACCTGGCTCCCTAATACTGCGGGAGCCAGGTGATCGATACTCAGATGAGTTCCAATTCCTTCTTCGGTATTATCTTTCATTTTAAGTACAAATAATCTGCAACACCATTCTGCATCCCTTGCCAGTGCAAAGGTGGCATACACCGGATGTACTTCTCCGGTATCAAAAGCTGCACAATCTTCCTTCCTCACTTCTCTGCAAAACATTTGCTGATCTCCAATCCCGAATAAGTGTTGCATGATTTAGAATTATTGTACCAATAATACAGGGATGTTTACGTGATGTCTTACCTGGTTGGCAGTTTCACCATATAACCAATCTTTAAATCCTTTATGTCCATGTGCTCCTAATACCAGGAAATCGGCATTTTCTTCTTTAACTATTCTGGCAATTTCCTTAGCTCTTCTACGGAATCCCAGTACTCCTTTTGCATGAATACCTCTGCTTTTGAGTAAGGTAATGTAGGTATCCAGTTGTTCCTGGTCTTTTCTTGTTTCCAAATCGTCGGACTCTTTGCCGGAGTATTTGGCAGAGGCACTTTCAACTATATGTATGAGTATATATTCAGTATGTTCGTTTCCGTGTGCAATGGCGTTAGTGATGATGTCGCGGTCTTTGGCTGTAAAGTCGAGTGCCATGGCAATCCGGTTGTAGACAGGAGTTTCCATATCGCCCAGCGATACTTGTGTTTTATGGATACCAGCGGCAGCATCTTCACGGTAACGCTGGCGCAAAGGATAGAGTATTGTGATAGCCAGTAATATCACAAATCCCAGGCATCCCAGGATGACCAGGGTATCAATAGCCATATTTCCGGTACCGGACATATAATCGAATGCTTCTGTAAAAACCATTCTTAAGTTAAGATACACCAATAAAGCAGTAACAATCCAACTTATTACTTTGGTTGTGTTGCTGATCACAAATTCGCCCATCAATTTTTTATCACTTACGAAATGGATAAGCGGAATGATAGCGAAACCCAATTGGAGGCTTAATAATACCTGACTGAATACCAGTAGGGCTCCAACTTCATTGTCGCCAAAGATAAGGATGGTAAGTAGGGCCGGAACGATTGCCAGCAGGCGGGTTATTATTCTTCTCAACCAGGGATTAATGCGAAGGCGTAAATATCCTTCCATTACTATTTGGCCGGCTAAAGTTCCTGTAACGGTAGAACTTTGTCCTGCTGCGATTAATGCTACTGCAAACAGGATGGGAGCCAGCTTGGTTCCAAGTAGTTTATCCAGCAATTGGTGTGCATCCTGAATTTCAGCTATATCGGTTCTTCCTGTTTTATAAAAGGCAGCAGCTGCAAGAATTAATATTGCAGCGTTTACCAGAAAAGCCAGATTTAAAGCAATCGTACTGTCTATAAAATTCATTTTGATAGCCTGACGAATACCTTTACTATCTTTTTTAATCTTTCGGGTCTGAACCAGGGCAGAATGCAGGTATAAGTTGTGTGGCATTACTGTGGCTCCAATAATTCCGATGGCGATATAAAGCGCATTATTATCTGGAATAGTAGGAATAAATCCTTGTACTACCTCACTCATTTCAGGTTTAACCAATAGTAATTCTATCAGGAAAGAAGTACCTACAATGGCAACCAGGGCAATTATAAATGCTTCCATTTTTCGGATGCCATATTGTTGCAGGAAGAGCAACAGGAAGGTATCAAGAATAGTCAGGCTAACGCCCCAGATTAAAGGCAAACCTGTCAGCAATTGGAGGCCTATAGCCATTCCCAGTACTTCGGCAAGGTCTGTGGCGGCAATAGCTATTTCTGCAAGGATATATAAAATGAAGTTGACGGCAGGGGGATAAGTTTCTCTGTTGGCCTGTGCTAGGTCGCGTCCTCTGACTATACCCAAGCGGGCGCTCAGGCTTTGCAGCAGGAGAGCCATGAGATTACTCATGAGTAGTACCCAGAGTAATTTGTACCCATACTGGCTTCCTCCTGCGAGATCTGTAGCCCAGTTGCCAGGGTCCATGTATCCGACGCTAACGAGATAAGCAGGACCGAGAAAAGCGAAAATCCTTTTCCATTTCGACTTTCCGTTAACATCCACACTTTGATGTACGTCGCTTAATGAATGATGTTCCATAATGCTATTCAGACGGGTCTAACCATTATATTTTTTGCAACCTGTTCACTGATTGTAATAGAAGGTTGTTGTTTTATTTTGATTTCGATTGAATTGTCGTATTCGTAATGCTCAACTATTTCCAGCTGGGTGCTTAGTTTGATATGTTTAGCATTCAGAAATGCCAGCAGGGCGGTAGATTGATCGGTAACGGCTGTTACCACCACTCTTTTGGCGGTAGCCTGGTCTAAAGACGTTTGCGGTCGTGGTTTAGTGAGTTTCCCATTAGCGTCGGGAATTGGATCGCCATGTGGATCAAACAGTGGATTACCGAGGTATTCACTTAGTCTGTTGGTGAGTTTTTCACTTCTTACATGCTCTAATTCTTCAGCCAGTTCATGTACTTCTTCCCAGGAGAAATGGAGCTTATCTACGAGAAAGCACTCCCAAAGGCGGTGGCGTCTGACGATTTGCAAGGCAATTTTTTTACCCTCGGCAGATAGGGTAAAGCCTTTATATTTTTCATAATCGATGAGTTTTTTGTCTTTCAGCTTCTTAGCCATATCTGTTACGGAAGCTGGTTTGGTTTCCAGCTCATAAGCTAAAGCATTGGTTGTGACAACAGTATCACCTTCCTGCAGCTTGTAGATCGATTTAATATAGTTTTCTTCCGCTATAGATAAGTTCATTTTGTCTAAAATATTATTTAGACAAATCTAAATCATAAAACTGAACTTTTCAATATCCGGTATGTTTTTTGTTTTTTTTATGCCTCACATATAAAAATTATATCTAACTTTTCGCCCAGAATTTATTTTTCTAATGAAGCGTTTCTTTTTAGTATTGTTGACTATCGGGGTATTTGCAGCCTGTAAAACGAAGAAGGGTACAGGCCAGGACAACGAGCCAATGACATTTGATGATTTCCAGGCATTGTTTACGCCGGGAACCCTGCCTTATAGACTTACTCCAGATTCCTTGCTGTTAAAAACAGCCGATTCACTGGCGCTCGATTCGGCAGGCCTTAGCTTTTTGACCGATACACTTTCAAAGGGTGATTTCGATAGAGGAACGAGAGTTAAATATTTCCCTCTTCAAAAAATAAAGGGAAATCTGGTAGACTACTTCGCTGTTAAAGCGACCTCAAAATCGGAAGCTAAAGGTTATTTGTGCTTCCTTGACAAAAAAGGGAAGTATCTCAATAAACTACGTGTAGCCGATACCGGTAGTGATGATGGTGTTATAATGTCGTTGAACCTTGATGCAAAAAATGTAATTAAAATAAGTAGTGAAACAAAGGTTGCAGGGGGTAAAACAGCGTTGAAGGAAGACTTCTATATGGTGAATGCCGATGGAAGCACTACCCTGATTATGACTAACTCCAATGGTCCTACGACGGCTGCCCAGATCTTTAATCCTATTGATACTTTACCGCGTAAACATAAGTTTTCCGGCGATTATACCGCAGGAGATATGAGTATCCTTTCGATCAGAGATGGTAATGATGGGAAAACATTTTTATTCTTTATCAGCTTCTCAAAGGATAATGGAAACTGTAAAGGAGAGTTGAGTGGAAAAGGGGAATATCTGCCTGGTAACAAAGGAGAGTATAACGATAAAGGCAGTGCATGCGGATTAAGTTTTCAGTTCTCATCAACGCATGTAAGTATTAAGGAAATTGGAGGTTGCGGTGCTTATCGCGGTATCAAGTGTTTCTTTGAAGGTAGTTTTGCAAAGAAAATAGAAAAGAAAAAAAAGAAAGCATAAACGTAAAAAGTAGGGAATAAAGTTCCCTACTTTTGTTTTGAATAAACTTATTTTTAAAGAGTAGTGATTTTTTGAAACCCTTTGTAGTATTGTGTTTTATGGGTTTTTTATTTTGATGATGAAGTTTGATAAATCACTTTTTTTAAAAAATATTTGGTAGAATTAAAATAGTTTATACCTTTGCGATCCAATCGAACGAAAGGGGCGATAGGAAATAACGAAATAAAGAGGGAGCTTAGCTCAGCTGGTTCAGAGCATCTGCCTTACAAGCAGAGGGTCACTGGTTCGAATCCAGTAGCTCCCACAACATTTAAAGCGAAGATTTATTCTTCGCTTTTTTTTTGCTCTTATTTCTCGCAAAGGCGCAAAGATTAATATTAAGGCGTAAAGGATTTTTTTTAAGTTTTTAAGGATTGAGGCGAATATTGTTAAGGTTACTGATTTGTTTATAATTATGATTAAACTAATCGGCAATTCTTAAAAAATACTCTTCAATCCTTAAAAACTTTAAAAAAATCCTTTACGCCTTAATATTAATCTTATGCTTCTCTGCGAGAAATAAGCGAGCCCGCGAGCTACTTCTTGAAAATACGTTTAACCGCTTTTCCTAATTTATTCAGATTAGCAATTTGTTCCTGAATTGGTGCCAGAGTGAGGTCTTCCGGTTGTAAGCCTGCTTCGAGAGAGTTAAATTCTCTTTGTTCAGGATACAGCAGGATCACATTATTATCCTTAAAATGCTTTTGAAGTTTGGCCGGAACACTATCCATATTTGCATTGTAGGATAAGGTGCTTTTACGGGCAGTTACCACAACTACCAGGTCATCACTGCTTATTTCTTTCGAGGCTGTTACTAGAAAATCATCAAATCCTGAGATCTGTTTAAAGCTCAAATCAGCACTTTTTTTAGTCTGATCTACATATGCCTGCACAATTGCCTGTGTTTTACTGTCGCAATATAGCACCAGTCTGGCTCCTGCCTGTTTGGAAAGGATGAATACTTTCTGGATATAGTGCAGAAAACCTAACTCATAGGCTGTATTGGGAGGCAATACCAGGGCCATCTTTTTAGTAGTATTCAGTGGAGTGTGGAAGTTACACACATATACAGTTTCCCATACCCTTTGTAATACGTTGTCTAATGTAGTACCGAAGATATTTCCTAACCAGCGATCAGTAGTGCTTGTTTTATCGGTCCACCCCAAAATAAGGTCAGTTATCAACAGTTCTTTTGCTGCCCTTGTAATGCCATCAGAAACGTTAAGATCCACCCGGGTAACGACCTGTACCTCGCTTTCAGTAGCCGCAGCATGGATGACTGCTTTTTCCAGCATTTTATTGGTCAGCTGAATTTTTTCCTTTGCTTCAGCATCATCCTGTACAACAGCGAGCGGATATATTGGAGTTGGAGCATTAGCATCTTTTATCATTACAGCAAAGTCGAGCAATGCTTCCAGCTTATCGGGATTTGCTACCGGCACAAGAATACGCTCAGGTTGCTCGGATAATTCAGGCTTACTTTCAGCCTCTTTAATAGCGAGCTTTCGACCAGCATTTTCTGTAACAAATGAGCCTACCAGGCAGGTAATTAAAATAAGGATTACCGTACCATTCAATACATTTTCATCAACAATCCCCATATTATAACCAATGAGGATTACAGCTATTGTTGCTGCAGCATGTGCACTGCTTAAGCCAAAGATTACGTTACGTTGAGTAGGGCTGTATTTAAAAACCAGTTGGGTAAAGAAAGCCGCCAGCCACTTGCTGCTTAATGCCATTAAGGTTAAAACACCTGCAATTAGCAAAGCTTCAGGTCCTTTTAATAAAACCCGCAGATCCACCAGCATTCCCACACTTATCAGGAAGAAGGGAATGAATATCGCGTTACCAACAAATTCTATCCTGTTCATTAATGGGGAAGTATGTGGGATAAGCTGATTCAGGGCCAATCCGGCCAGGAAAGCTCCGATAATTCCTTCTACTCCTGCTAATTCGGCCAGGAAAGCTGATGCAAATACCAGCGCTAATACAAAGATGAAGTGAGAGGTTTTATCGTCTTTTATCTTCTTAAAAAACCAGCGGCCCAGCATAGGCATCAACCATAAGATTATTACTGCAAAAATGGTTAATGAAATACCTAATCGAATCCAGAAATAAGTGTTTAGGTTTCCTGCCTGTGCACCGGTGATGATAGCCAGAATTAAGAGAACCAGGGTGTCTGTAATGATGGTACCTCCTACGGCCACTGTTACGGCCTCATTTTTAGTGATACCCAACCGGCTGGCCAAAGGATAGGCAACCAGGGTATGGGTGGCAAACATGCTTGAAACGAGGAGGGTAGCCATAAAGTTGAAATGCAAAACATAATGGCAGACCACAAATCCCATTAATAGCGGGATTAGGAATGTAAAGCCGCCAAATACCATGCTTCGGTAGCGATTTTTCCTGAATTCAGCCATATCCAGCTCCAAACCCGCCAAAAACATTATATACAATAATCCGGCTTTTGAGAAAAGATCTATACTTCCTTTTTCTATTATTTTAAAGCCATTATCGCCAATCAGCATTCCGGCAATGATCAACCCAATGATACTTGGGATTCTGAACTTACGGAGAATGATGGGGGCCAGCAAAATGATAAATAATACCAAAGAAAAGATCGGTATAGGATCTTTAAGTGGTAAACTGGTATTAAACAATAAAACCAATCCTTTCATATAAATCCATTTTAGGCAGTGACACTAACAAAAGCCAGTTTTTTGCCAATTTTAAAACATAAAACCCATTCAAATATGGATAAATTAACGAATAATCCATGTAATTTTGTGGAAAGCTTATAAAAAGATGAACGATCATACAAGCACAAAAGGATTGCCAGAGGAAGAAGAAGATGTGTTGGTGGCCGAGGATGAACAGTTCCCGTTTAGCCTGGTTGTCTGGAATGATGACGTAAATACCTTCGATTGGGTAATTTCTTCATTAATGGAAGTTTGCGGGCACAGTCATGAGCAAGCAGAACAATGTGCTTTAATCATTCACTTTAATGGCAAATATGCTGTTAAGGAAGGTGAATATTATAAGCTGAAACCGCAATGCGAAGCCCTGCAGGAAAGAGGTTTAAGCGCAACAATTGAAGAAATGGCTGGGAGCTGATGACAATCTTCCGATTAGATAAACGGCTGATATTTCCCCCGCCTCAGCTGGCAGAAGAAGATGGTTTACTGGCAGTAGGCGGAGATTTAAAAACTGAAAGATTACTGCTGGCCTATCGCTCCGGTATCTTTCCGTGGTACGACGAACCGCCTATTCTGTGGTGGAGCCCCGATCCCAGATTTGTATTGTTCCCCGATCAGCTTAAAGTATCTGCAAGTATGAAGCAGATTCTTCGTAAACAAACTTTTCAGGTTACCTATAATCAGGCTTTTGAAGCCGTTATAAAACGTTGTAGCTCCATTCCCCGTGCCGGGCAGGCAGGTACCTGGATTACCCCCGAAATGCAGGCGGCATATATAAAACTACATCGTGAAGGTCACGCCATGTCTGTAGAATGCTGGCAGGATGGCCAACTGGTGGGTGGTTTATATGGTGTTAAATTAGGTGCTTTCTTTTTTGGAGAATCTATGTTCTCTGATGTCAGCAATGCCTCAAAAACTGCATTTATCACTTTTGTACAGCAATATGCCAATGAATTGCAGATGATAGATTGCCAGGTATATACAGATCATCTGGCGTCTCTGGGTGCCACGTTTATTTCCAGAGAAGAATTTTTGTTGATCATTGGCTTCCTGTAATCTCCTTTTTATTTTTTAGTATGTTGATACAAAGCTTTTGTTTATAGAAAATATTGCATAATTTTTTGTCCGAATTGCCCCGACAAAATGTCTATTCAACACCCCTTAAAAGTTCTGTCTTAATAATATGTTTGTCAAACTTTCAAAATAAAAAAGGCTAATACGAAAAGGTTTAACAGTTAATTACCCACAATCAAACAAAATGAAAAAGTCAGTATTTCTGCTGCTATTGTCAGCATTTTTCGTTAGTAGTTATGCTACTATACCTGTTCCACCAAAAAAAGATAACGACAACAAATATCTTATTCATTTGCTTGTACAAACGAGAGACAGTGTGTTACAGGCTGTGAATGGATTATCAGATGCTCAGCTTACCTATAAGCCTGCACCAGACAGATGGTCGGTTATAGAATGTGTAGAGCATATCATGAAAACAGAAAAAATATTCTGGAACATGGAGCAACAAGCGGTAAATCAACCGGCTAATCCTGAAAAACGGAAAGATATTAAAGTTACTGACGAAATGATTGAAAAAGGAGTGGAAGATCGCAGCCATAAAGCCAAAGCTCCAGACATGCTGGTACCTACGCACGAGTATTCTTCCAACGCTGCATTAATAAAAGCGTTTACTGATCAACGTAACCAATTGATTTCCTATCTGGAAAACACGAAAGACAATCTGAGAGATCATGTTACCGAATTACCGGTTTTTGGCACCGCCGATGCCTATCAGATTTTATTAATGGATGCTGCCCATACAAACAGGCATACACAGCAATTAAGAGAAGTAATGGCTAGTCCTGGTTTTCCTAAATGAGGATTAACGAAGTTCCCAGTCGATCAACTGATTGTGCCACTCCTTGCGGAAAGGAGTGGTAACTTTTATGTAGTTATCTGTATACCCTTCCATCATTCCATCTTTACCTAATGATTCGAACAATACTTTTCTGGTTTGATTCAGATGTTGTTCGGTAAAGAATTGAAGTTTTTTATGACTAAGGTTTCGTAGTTGCTTATTTCTCTCCTGACGAACCGGAACAGGAACAACTGGTTTTATTTCCAGTGCTGTTGTATTGGCACGTTCAGAATAAGTGAAAACGTGGAGATAGGAAACATCCAGGTCGTGCAGGAAGTCGTAGGTTTCCTTAAAGTTTTCATCACTTTCAGAAGGGAATCCTACAATTACATCTACACCAATGGCGCAATGAGGCATCACCTCTTTAATAAGCGCTACTTTTTCTGCATAAAGCTCGCGACGATAACGTCTGCGCATTTTACCCAGAATTTCATTGCTTCCACTTTGAAGCGGAATATGGAAATGAGGCATGAATCTTTTGCTTTTTGCAACAAATTCAATGATCTCATTAGAAAGCAGATTAGGTTCTATGGAAGAGATCCGGTAGCGGCTGATACCCTCAACTTCATCCAGCGCCTGGGCTAATTCAAAGAAAGATTCTTCTTTCTTCTTTCCACCCTCAAAGCCTTTTCCGAAATCTCCCAGGTTTACGCCTGTAAGTACAATTTCTTTTACCCCATTGGCTGCCAGCTGCTGAGCCTGTGTTACCACATTGGCAACACTATCGCTCCGGCTTTTTCCACGGGCCATTGGAATGGTACAGAAAGCACAGGTATAATCGCAACCATCCTGTACTTTCAGGAAAGTACGGGTACGGTCGTTTACTGAGTAAGAAGAGTGAAAGGTATTAACATCTTCAATATCGCAGGAACAGATTTTTGCGGCATCTCCCTTGGTCAGATTCTTAAGATGCTCGGTAATGTTGAACTTTTCGGCAGCACCTAAAACCAGGTCAACCCCTTCGATATTTGCAATTTCTTCAGGTTTCAACTGGGCATAACAGCCGGTAATTACTACCATACTGCCAGGAGCACGGCGTTGAATACGCCTTACCAGCATGCGGCATTCCTTGTCGGCATTGTCGGTAACCGAACAAGTGTTAATGACATATACATCGGCAGTTTCCTCAAAATCTTTCTTGATAAAACCATCCTGTTCCAGTAACCTGCTCAAAGTAGAGGTCTCTGAAAAATTCAGCTTACAGCCGAGAGTATGAAATGCTACTGTTTTTACCTGTTCCATAAGGGGAAGCAAAGGTAGGAACTTTTTATGTCATAGTTAGGTAAGGAATTTTAAGTATTTTGCGCCGCGTTCTAATTTTATGAAATCCATACAAAAATATCTCCCTGTATTATTTCTTGGCTTGTTATTACTTGCCGGGTGGCACCAGCGTTGGTGGAAAAGCTCCAATAAATCACTTGGGCCGGTAGGAAAGCCAGTAGTAGCCAGGGGCGCTCTGGATGACAAAAATGTAGGTAGTGCTGTTATAAACAGACATGCCAAACTAGAGTATACTAAACATGCCATTTGTCGGATGGAATGTAGACAGGTGACTACCAGTGAAGTCGAAGAAATCCTTGCCGTGGGAAAGATAAATCCGGAGAAATCTAATCCCAACGACCATCCCTGCCCTACTTATGCGCTGGAAGGGTATTCTACAGAAGGCCAACACCTCCGTATCATAATAGCACCTTGCGAAGACGAAAAGGCCAAAGTAATTACCTGCATAGATCTTGATAAGGATTGGGTTTGTAACTGCGAATAGGACAAACTACATTTATTAACGATTTTCTTCGTAGTTTTCCACCTTTATTTCAACCTTTCACAGAGGCGTTTATGAAATTGTTATTGAAACCGTTGCGTGTTATATATGTGATATACGCCGCTGCTACCTTCCTGGGTATCATGTTTTTGATATTGCCGCCTATATTTTTGGCTTCTTTGCTTGGTAAGCACAGGGGAGGGAACATTATATTTTATTTTCTTCGTTTTTGGGCACATACCTGGTTCCCGCTGGTTGGTATGCCGGTAACCCGTAAATATGAATGTGAGAAAGATAAGGATCCGTGTATTTTTGTTGTAAACCACCGTTCTTACCTGGATGCTGCAATTGCTGTTAAAGTAATGCGCTTACCTTTCAGACCACTGGGGAAGATTGAAATGTCTAAAATTCCGTTTTTCGGATTTATTTATAAGAATTCCGTTGTTCCGGTAGATCGCTCGAGCGCTCCCGCCAGGGCTAAAAGTGTGCGCGAAATGATGTCGGCCCTTAAAGCCGGTATTTCTATCCTGGTATTTCCAGAAGGTACTACCAACGATACTGATCAACCACTCCGCCCTTTTCATAACGGTGCTTTCAGAATGGCTATAGAACTACAGATTCCAATAAAGCCTGTACTATATCTGGATGCTGGCGACCGCTTGCCGCATACAGGGCTCATGAATATCTCTCCAGGTAAATGCCGCGTAGTGTTTTTGCCTCCGGTACCCGTTGCCGGCCTTACTTTAGATGATATCAACACCCTTAAACAACAGGTGTATGAAATCATGGACAAAGAATTACGTAAATACCGTAAATACCCAACTTTGCAACCCGTAGGATGAAATACGCAGATGTAATATTGCCATTAGCGTTACCAAAGAATTATACTTATTCCGTTCCTGAAAAAATGGAAACCTCCCTGCTACCAGGCAGTCGGGTAGCCGTTCAGTTAGGAAAACAAAAGAAGTATGCAGGTATTGTAAAGGCTGTACATGAGCAGGCTCCTCCTTATAAAACCAAACCAATCCTCGATCTGCTGGATACTAATCCTGTCGTATATCCTACACAGTTAGCCTTCTGGACCTGGATTGCCAGCTATTATATGTGCACAGAAGGGGAAGTGCTGAATGCTGCCCTGCCTGCGCATCTGAAGCTGTCGAGCGAAACAATCCTTCTCTATAACGATGCCTATGGAACAGATTTTTCGGCACTGGATGACGATGAATATCTCATTGCTGAGGCTTTGCTTGTTCGAAAGGAATTACGAATAGAAGAAGTACAATTAATTCTCGATAAATCATCTGTCTATTCCATCATCAAAAAACTAATAGAAAAACAAGTTCTGTTAGTGTATGAAGAGTTGAAGGAAGCTTATAAAGAGAAGAAAGAAAGCTTTGTGCAGCTCCATGCCGAATATCAGGAAGATGCTCAGCTGGAAGCTTTGTTCAACGAACTGGGAAAAGCTCCAAAACAAATGGAACTGCTCCTGGCCTATTTACATCTACTAAAAACAACCGGCAGCGTTTCACAGAAAGAACTGCTTAAAAAGTCTGGCGCCACAACAGCTCAGCTTAAAGGGCTGGTAGATAAACAGGTGTTATGGATAGAAAAAAGAACAGTCGATAGATTACCCGGAAGCAATACTGCTGCCCAAATCGATTTTGACCTGAGTCCGGCCCAAACTGTAGCTTTATCAGCAATTCAGGATAATTTTAAGGATAAACAAGTTACGTTACTACACGGTGTTACCTCCAGTGGTAAAACCCAGATCTACGTAAAACTCATAGAAGAATACCTGGCAGCTGGTAAACAAGTGCTTTACCTGTTACCGGAAATTGGACTTACGGCTCAAATAACCAGACGATTAAAAAAACATTTTGGAGATATCCTGGGTATTTATCATTCCCGATTCAACAACAACGAAAGAGTAGAAATCTGGAACAAGGTAAAATCTCAGGAACTTAAAGTAATACTGGGAGCGCGTTCCAGTTTATTACTGCCATTTAAAGATCTGGGTCTCGTTATCCTGGATGAAGAACATGATGCTTCTTACAAACAGCAGGACCCGGCTCCCAGATACCACGCAAGAGATGCTGCTATTTATTATGCCGCTCAGTTTAAGGCTAAAGTATTGTTAGGATCAGCAACTCCTTCTCTCGAATCCTATTATAATGCTCAACAGGGTAAATATGGCCTGGTTACATTAGGAGAACGATTTGGAGGTATTGAGATGCCGGCAATTGAGCTGATTGATATCAAACGCGAGATGGCAGAAAAAACAATGGACGGCAATTTCTCTTCTGCACTTAAAACTGCTATTTCTGATACTGTTGCAGCTGGCAAACAGGTAATATTATTCCAGAATCGAAGAGGTTATGCTCCTTTTCTTCTTTGTACTACCTGTGGCTGGATTCCTCATTGCAAGCAATGTGATGTATCATTAACCTATCATAGAAACCAGGATAAACTGCATTGCCATTATTGCGGCACTAAATATCCTTATGTGCATACCTGCACCGCTTGCGGATCACAAACCATTGAACCAAAAAGTTTTGGTACTGAAAAAATCGAAGACGATCTGCAAATAGCCTTCCCAGAAGCCAGAATTGCCAGGATGGATGTGGATACTGTCAGAAATAAAGACAGCCATAATAAACTGATTGAACGACTGGAAGATAAAAGTGTAGATATTCTCGTAGGAACACAAATGGTAGTGAAGGGGCTCGACTTTGAGAATGTGAATCTGGTAGGAATTCTGAGTGCAGACAGCCTGCTGAGTTTTCCGGATTTCAGAGTGCATGAGAGGGCTTTTCAGTTAATGGAGCAGGTGAGTGGCCGGGCCGGCAGAAAACATGGAACAGGCAGGGTACTGATTCAGGCAGCCAATCCCCGACACCCTGTGCTGCACTACGTTACAGCACATGATTATAAAGCTATGTATGATGCTGAAATAGCTGAAAGACATGCGTTTTCCTATCCTCCTTTTGTCAGGCTTCTAAAACTGACTATCAAGCATAAGAACCAACAAGTGGCAGAACAGGCCGCTCATATTTTAGCAAGCTGGTTACATCCTATGTTAGGCAATCAGTTAATGGGCCCGGCTGTGCCTTTGGTAGCCAGAGTGAGAAATAATTATCTGCAGGAATTATTAATAAAACTGCCCCGTGATGCGAAATCTATAGCCCAAATCAAACAACGAATTCAGGACTATATTACTCAGTTAAGAACAGAGAAAAGATTCCGCACCGTGGCTATTATTCCGGATGTTGACGGAGTATAATGCTATTTGCTAAATACCATATCCAGCTTCTGTAACTGACTTACCTTTTGTTGAATAGCCTTGAAGCTTTGTTTACTCTTCCCGGTAATATCGGCATTTTTGTACCATTCGATGATGAATACACGTAACTGTTGTCCGTCTTGTGTACACTTAATTTTATACCCCAAAGCCGGATCATTAATATCGGTATTAAATTCATTGATATTTGTCAGACGTAAACCGGCAGGTACAGTTATATTAATTCTTTTCTCCTGGTAATACGGGAATGAAAGCTGAATAGGCAAATCACCCGGCGGAATCTGTAAAGCTGTGCTCATAGTGCCTCCCACTAATTCTCCTATATGCAGTTTTGTTTGTCCGTCTGTTGTACTGATGAGATTGGGAGTAGATAAAGTACTTTGTAAAAGCACAGGTTTGTTGAGTGGGATGTTTGTGAATTTTTCATTCTCAAGTTGAATTGCAGAAGGTCTTCTGCTGCCGCCCTGAAAAGGTAATAATACATTCAGGATCTTATTTTTATTCTCCTGGTTATTTTCTGAATTAGTAAAAGCAGCTTTGATATTAGCAGCAGGATAACCGCCAAACGATTGTTTTACTTCCCAGGAAGGATTGTTCCAGTCGTTTAATGTTGCTTCAAGTGTGATATTGCTGTTAGTATAAGGAACAACGGGAGTAGTAATAAAATCAGTAAGTACTTTACTTTCCTCACCAATTAAAGTATCGCGGCATCTGAGTGCTGTGATACCCGACCAGATAGACGGATAACAAGGAAAACGGGAATCCATCTCAGTAGGAGCAAGTGCTTGTTGAACCTGCGGGAAATATAATAGTATATTTTTAGGAACCTCTCCAACCACAACATCAGGTACTAATGGAATGGTATCTCTACTACTCATAAGTAATATCTGCGATTGCACATTCAAAAGGTAATATATTCCACTCAGCAGTCGGACCATTCCGGCTTTTTCAACACGTTTACTTTTCAGGATGCTGATAATATCAAAAGTTTCTTTGGTATAAACCGGATCTACAATTGTATAATTGCTCTTGACATATTGTTCTACCTGATAAATAAGTTGAGGTAGTGGCATCGGTTTTTGTAAAAATCCCCAGCGTTTTAGCTCTTTTTCAAGTTGTTTGTATTCAGGTTTTGAAATAGAGACATAGGGAATATAATTTTCCTGTCCGAAGTGTTGCCAGCTCGATCTCACGGTATCCTTTTGTTCGATAGCCTGATCTAATGAGAAGTCAACTCTTTGCAGCTGAGGCAAAAAGTAGAATAATTCATTATATACTAACGGAGCTAAATTTCTGGCAGATACGGTGTAAAATCTCAGGTAGTTGGAAGTGCTATCAGTAGCAGGAGGAAGCCCTCCTGTTGGTTTAACTTTAAAGCTATAGCTTGCAGGAGCAATTAGCTGAAAGCTTGCATTTTCAACTTCAGTAGTTGATTGAAGATAGTCTGAACCCGAGAGATCGTACAGTATTTTCATGATTAATTCATATTCGATCTCCCAACCGGGTGCCAGGCCAAAGTCTCTGACAACTATTACTTTTCTACTATCGGGCATACGAATTGTACGAACCTGCTGATCGAGGTTAATAACTTCTCCTTTAGCATTGATAGCCCTTATGCGCATGCTTACAAGTTCTTCATTTTGCTCAAACGAGAGCATGATTTGATGAAGACTATCGGCACCTTGCCGGGTGTTTACTTTAATAGATTTATAGATAGCTTTATATTGAAAGCACCTGTAACTTCTATCCTTACGGGTAACATTAAAATCCCTCACCACTTTGTAGTTAAGTACGGTGAAAGGGGCGTCGGAAGTTGTGGTATGAAGTTCGGGTTGTTCTTTCCAGAGATCCTGGAAATAGTTATTTGATTGTGCCGTTGTGATATTAGCAATGCAAATGCCTACAGTCAGAAAAAAGATCCATTTTTTCATAATGTGGCTAAGATAAGGAAATCCCTAACATCAAAAAGCGCCCAAATTTTGAATGGCATCAGATTCCAGAACATGAACCCCTTTCTCGTTATTTTTTGCAGCTATAATCATGGCATTGGCAACAGTTGCGGCTTTAATACCCCTATATTTTTTCCATCTTCCCTGCAATAAAAAATAAAATAGTTGAATAAGGTATTTACCTATCCATTCTCCAAAGCGAAATTCCTGTCTTTTGCCAATTAAAAAGGAGGGTCTGAAAATATAAGTACTTGGAAATCCAACTTTTAATACTGCCTGCTCCATTTGCCCCTTGGTTCTCAGATAAAAATTTCTTGAGCGGGCATTTGCCCCAACAGCAGAAATCACCAGAAACTGTTCCACTCCGGCAGCATGGGCGAGTTGGGCACAAGACACAGGAATCCCATAGTCTACTTCCCTGAATTTTTCTTTAGTTCTGGCCTTCTTAATGGTAGTACCGATACAGCAAAACAGAACATCCCCTTTCAGATGGGGAGTAAGAGAGGCTGTATCTTTAAAATTCACGATCACACTTTCGAGTTTAGGGCGTGGATTAACCCAGGATTTGCGTACCAATACCCTTACAGTATCATAATCGGGGTCCAGTAATAAGGCGGATACAAGGTGAGTACCTGTTAATCCTGTTGCTCCTAATACAATTGCTGTTTTACCCATAAAGGTTCTCATTATTTGGTGAATAAACCATAAATCTCAAGATCAGCATGTTTCAAATGAGATTTGCGGCTATCTTTGCTGACCATAAATTTAAGTTATTATGCAGGTATCAGAAAATGTTCCTCTCAGATCGTATAATACATTCGGAATTTCAGCTAAGGCAAAATATTTCGCTAAATTTTCATCTGTTGAAGACTTAGCCGCCCTGACAACAAATCAGAAAGCCGAAAATGCACCGATGATGATCCTTGGGGGAGGCAGCAATATTCTGTTTACCCAGAACTTCGATGGATATGTCTTAAAGAATGAAGTGTCCGGAATTGAGATAATAGGAGAAGATGATGAGCATGTGTACGTTAAAGCAGGTGCTGGCGAGAACTGGCATAAGTTCGTGCAATACTGCCTGGATGCTGAACTGGCCGGAGTAGAAAACCTCTCGCTTATTCCGGGAAATGTAGGAGCAAGCCCCATGCAGAATATTGGCGCATACGGAGCTGAAATTAAAGATGTATTTCATGAATTAACGGCCTTCCATCTTAAAGAACAGGAGCTCGTTACATTTAATAATGAAGCCTGCGAATTTGGCTATAGAGAAAGTGTTTTTAAGAAGAAATACAAAGGACAGTTTGCTATTCTTTCGGTTACCTACAAATTGAATAAAACCCCGAAATTTAATACCAGCTATGGAGCCATTTTTAATGAGCTCGAAAGCATGGGAACTGAGAAATTAACTATTCAGGCAATTAGCCAGGCTGTTATTAATATTCGCAGCAGTAAATTACCTAATCCGGCTCAAATTGGTAATGCAGGAAGTTTCTTTAAAAATCCCACAGTTTCCAAAGAGCAGTACGAACAGCTGGAGGCTCAATACCCCAAGATTGTTGCTTATCCGGTAGAGGATAACCAGATGAAATTAGCTGCAGGCTGGCTGATAGAACAATGTGGCTGGAAAGGTTACCGTAGCGGCGATGCCGGAGTGCATGTCAAACAGGCATTGGTATTGGTAAACTATGGTAATGCCAGCGGAAAAGACATCTATAATCTTTCTCAACAGATTCTCGAAAGTGTACACGAAAAGTTTGGTGTACAACTGGAAAGAGAAGTTAATATTATCTAGGCATTGCCTTTAATATGAGTAATAATCTTTCCGGCATGTTCTCTTGAGTTTTCAATAAACCAGACATGAGTGTTCATACCTCCGCAAACTACGCCGGCTAAATATATATGAGGCATATTGGTTTCCATAGTCACCGGGTCATACGCAGGTACTTTCATTCCATCGTCCGATAAAATAATTCCTGCCTGCTGTAGCAGTGAAAAGTTGGGTTGATAGCCTGTCATGGCTATTACAAAATCATTCGGTATGGTGATACTGCCATCAGGGGTGTTAATAATTACACTATCTTCCTCTATCAGGCTTATCTGGCTGTTGAAATATGCTTTAATAGATCCTTCTTTAATTCGATTTTCGATATCGGGTTTAACCCAATATTTCACTCTTTTCCCAATTTCAGTTTCCCGGATAACCATGGTTACTCTGGCACCTTTACGATAGGTTTCAAGTGCTGCATCTACGGCGCTATTATTGGCTCCGATTACAACTACATCCTGATCTGCATAAAAGTGTGGATCTTTATAGTAGTGAGTTACTTTAGGAAGATCTTCTCCTGGTATCTGCAGCAAATTAGGGATATCATAAAACCCTGTTGCCAGGATGATATGTCTGGCGTGATAAGTGCTTTTACTGGTATGAACGATATACTCGCCAGCGTTAGGATTGATATTTCTAACTTCTTCAAAAAGCTTTAGGTTGATGTGATTACTACCTGCCACTCTTCTGTAATATTCCAAAGCTTCCGGGCGGGTAGGTTTAGGATTGATGGAAACAAAAGGAATATTTCCTATTTCCAACCTTTCGGAGGTTGAGAAAAAGGTCATGTAAAGCGGATAGTTATACAGAGAATTAACAATACATCCTTTTTCAATTACAATGTAACTAAGACCAGCTTTTTTTGCTTCCAGGGCACATGCAATACCTATTGGTCCACCACCTACAATCAAAACATCAAACGCATTCATTCTTATATCGTTTTATTATAAAGCTGCCATGTGATCCAGCAGTCGAAACATTATTTCATTATTAACTGACGAGAGATCAAAATGTTGTCTGATCATATCGGCATGCTGAACAAAAGGCCCCCCAGCTTCAAGAACTGCCGTATTATAGCCAATTATTTCTTCAATATTTTCAGGTTTCATTTCCATATGAAATTGCAGACCAATTGTTCTGTCGCCCAGGATAAAGGCCTGATGCACACCAGCCGCGGATGCAGCAAATCGGGTAGCTCCGGCCGGAATATCAAACATATCTCCATGAAAATGGAAGGTAGGAAAGTGGTGTGGGAACACCTTGTCCAGGGTGGCTGCCTGATTCTGGAAACTAACGTCTATAGGGAACCAACCTATTTCTTTCTGGTTTTGGGGGTAAACATCTGCTCCCAATGCACTAGCCATTAGCTGCGCTCCAAGGCAGATACCGAGTACCTTTTTATTTTCCCGGATCGCTGAAGCAATTAGTTCGAGTTCAGTTTTGATCCATGGATAGGTATCAATTTCATAAACCCCCATTATTCCACCCATAATTATCAGCCAGTCTATATCTTCGGGAAGTTTATCGGGTTGTTGTTCGTACCAGCGGGTGCAGGAAAGTTGGTGACCTCTTTGATTGATCCAGTCAGCGATGCAGCCCAAGCCTTCAAAGGGAACGTGTTGAAAGTAATGAATGTGCATAGAACGAAGATACGTCGGCTATTTTACTTCTGCTCTAACAAGTCTGAAATATTCATAACCTTTCATATTGGCACTAGCATCACCAAAGTAGGTGGCACGGTAATCGGCAGCTCCGCCATCGTATCTGACTTTCATATTTCTTTGGGCCATGAATAAGGGTAATTCAGCCGGATTTAATCCAAAATCCCATTCTTCTCCTACTTTTTTGAGCAGTGAATTGATTTGTAAAAAGCCAAAATTCTCGGCAGGTTTTTCAAAAACCGATTTATTCACATAGGTAAAGATGACCTGGGTACCGGAAGGGAAGTCTTTCAGGTATTCAAAAATGGCTTCAGCTTCCTGTAGTTCGTGATTAGTGGTAAGAGCTTCCCAGATAAAGAGGGTTTTATAATGTTTGGGAAGAAGTGGTGAAGGCATTACATCGGCAAGCCGTTCTGAATTGAGGTCTAATTCCAGATAATCGACCGGAATTGCTTTTTCATTGGTATAAGGATGCATAACCGCTTTCTTTACTCGTTGGAGTTGCGGATGATCTATCTCCACAAAATTCACACGTTTAGCAATATTTAAGCGATGTGCTCTGGTATCGAAACGTGCATTCAGAATAATGATCTGGTTAATTCCTTCTTTAACTACCGCTTCCATCAACATATCATCTATTAACCTGGTACGTGCAATGCCAGCGGTATAGGTACCAGGCCAATTATATTGAATATAGTTGATGAAGAAGGAACGAATAAATCTGATTTGGCAAAGTTTTATAAGGAACCTGTGAAACCCCGACAAAAAATTGACCGCATAAGGGTCGAATAACAATCGTTCAGTTTCAGGTTTCGTACTTTCAATAGCCCGGAAGGTAGCCATATAGATACCCATATTGCGAGATGGGAACCGGCTCATTTAACGTATATTCTTCATAGTTACAAAATATATCGTTGGTTATTTTGAGAATGATAGTAATGTAATGATCAAATATATATAAAAATGATAACCTTATTATCGGGGATTTTTCCCGGTATCTTTTAGTCTACAGACACGATGAACTTATTAAATTTAGTAGCGAAATCTTCTCTTAAAGTTTGATCTATTCCATTCAGGAAATTAACTGTAAACCCACGTTGTAAGCGGCGGGTGTTACTTCCGGCCAATTCAAAAGGGCGGGAGTGCAGTATGCCAATGAGTTGCTGGCCCTGAAAAATAAGAGCGAGCCGGTATAAAGGGCTTGGGTCATCGATACCGCTTTCATAGTTTAGAAACAGTACATAAGGTTTAAGAACAGTTTCTTCTTCCAGTTGGAAGTTATGAATAAAAGGTTGCATGTCCTGGGTGCTTCTTCCTTTATGCTGGTTGAGAAAAACGGAGAGTGCGGATTCAATAATACTACCACTTCTAAGGCTTTTCTTTTCAGTATAACCATTAATGGTAGCCCACATTTTCTCGCCATTGGTGGCCACCGGAAGTTTAATATCTCTTTCCAGGGTTCCGGCCGGCACTCCGTTTACTTCAATTTTCCTGCCTTTTCGGAAGATAGGTTTGCTAAATTCATCCTTACTGATATCGAAATCCACATTTACCTGGTACCAATCTTTTTTAACGGGGGCACAGCGCAACGGAACGTAATCGAGCAATGATACGATAGGCTCGCCGTTTGGCTGATCCCGAACTATGGCGGATTGATTGACCCTTTCTCCTTTAATGGGAGCAGGTGAAGTGTTTTTTGGGGTTGAAGTAGGTTTAGCAGAACGAGTTGGTTGATCAACTTCCGTGCTCCCTTCATTCTTATACTTATCCGGCCTGTATTTTAAGTCACAGGCAGATAGAAGCAGCATTAATACTGCAATAGAAAGACGGTTCATATTTAACAAGATTCATGACTCTGCCGCTCATTGCTCAAATATCAAGCCTAGAATTCTGAAAAGATAATATCGTTGTCGCCTAGTTGTAATCTGTGAATTTCCTGCATACTGGAAAATGGATCGAGAGGCGACCAGTGTTGTATTGTATAAAGTTGAATGTATTTGCCTTTAATAGCTTTTTCTAATTCTGTGGAAGTAAGGTGAATATTGGTTTTGGAGGAAATATAAAAAATATGTGGATTGTCTTGCAGGTGGATAATCAGACCAGGCGACCCACTTTTTATTTCAGCAACAATACCTGTAATAGAAGTGCAATTTTGTTTAGTAGCCTTTTTGACAGAAGGCATTCCTGAAATCAAAAGTACTAAGATACAGGAAGCAGCAATTAATAAGGCAGTAACACCTTTTTGGTTAGCTTTTTTATTCATACTGAGCTGGCATAAAGTAGGTTAGGTAACCTCAAATTACAGAATATTATGATGTAGGAAAAATAATTGTTCAGGATTGATGGTAGTTTAAATAGAAGAACTTATTTTTATAGGGTTATGTTGATGTTAGCCTTTTATTGAACGATAGCCGTTCACAATTTAATGTTTGTTAACCATGTCTTTAAATTCATCTGCCATCATTACTATTGATGGCCAACAGTTCAGACAATTTAAATATCTTAGTCTCTTACAGCCTATAGATGGGCATCACGAATTTAGTGTACATATCTATACAGATTGGCTTCTGGCGCTAGGGAGAACTGCTATTTCATTGTTGGGAAAAGAAGTACTAATAACGATTAATGCTGTTTTGGATAATGGTAGAACAGAAGGGCTACTTTTCAATGGAATTGTTAGTAATGTAACTATGGGCGGTACAGCAGATGGGAATCTGGAATACTGTATTGTAAATGGAGGATGCCCAACTATTCTGATGGACAATAACCCTGATATTCATTGTTATGAGCAGCAAAAGTTATCTGTAATAATACAAGAGCATTTGAAAGCTTGTAAAGGATTTGTAAATGAGATAAAAATAAATCCGGCTACCGATTCTTTGTTGCGCTATACGGTTCAGTACAGGGAAAGTAGCTACCGGTTTATCAGAAGACTGGCAGAACAGCGGGGAGAATGGTTCTTTTACAATGGGCAGCAGCTGTTTTTCGGGAAATATAAACCTAAAGAATGGAACGTAAACTATCCATTAAATGTGCAGGAATTTTCCATTAATGCCGGTATCTCACCAGGCAAGGGAATTCATAAAAATTATGAGTACAGGAAGGGATGTTTGTATACCGAAGAATGGCCATCTTTAAACAATGGTAGTAGCTATGTTCAGCAGGCTTGTTCAGCTAGCAATCAGCTATATAATCAACCTTCCCTTTACCGTAGCCGGGATAGCTTTAGCAGTCAGGCACAATCCGAACTTTCCAGGCTTGTAGCTATTTATGAGCAACATATTGTAGCAAACAGAGTAACTGTAAAAGGAAAGTCTGGTAATGCAGGAGTCAGAGTTGGGGATATTATTAATTTAAGCAACGGAAAAGATAAACGATTACAGGGTAGTTTTTTACTTACCAAAGTTCATCATCATTATTCTGGAAATGGTACTTATTATAATCTGTTTGAGGGAATTGCAGCAGAAACGGCCATGCCAAAAGTAGTACTGGATAACTCACCGTATTGTGAATCACAGCGGGCTATAATTGTTGATAATAATGATCCGAAAGGATTAGGCAGAGTAAAGGTCAGATTCGATTGGCAGACGAGTGAAAGCTCCCCCTGGATCAGAATTGTGATGCCCTATGGCGGCCCAGGAAAGGGGGTATACTTTGTGCCTGAAATTAATGAAGAGGTTTGGGTTGCCTTTGAAGGATCAAATCCTGAACTGCCCTATGTTTTGGGTGCCCAATATAATGGTAGGGAAACACCGGAATGGAACGATAGTGAGAACAATATTAAAGTAATAAAAACCCGTAGTGGCCATACTATCCAGTTTAATGATTCGGCTGGCAAAGAGCAAATCAGTATTCACAATAAGGTAGGAAACAGCATCACATTTGATAGCTGGGATAAAAGCATCTCAATTAAATCGCCTGAAAGTATTTATCTGGAAGCGAAACAATTGTTTATTAATACCCAGGAAAACATAGCAATATGTGCAGGTGAAAGTTTTAGTTGCTATACCGGAAAAGATCTTAACCTA
The DNA here is from genome assembly GCF_003419895.1 of Chitinophaga silvatica. GTDB lineage: Bacteria > Bacteroidota > Bacteroidia > Chitinophagales > Chitinophagaceae > Chitinophaga > Chitinophaga silvatica. The sequence continues at coordinate 520,161 of NZ_QPMM01000002.1, forward strand.
CAGGCTACCGAATTGTTGCAGCTGAGAGCTGAAAGCGAAAATAACCTGGTAGCAGAAAAGCATACAATTCACGCGAAAGAAGTAGAATGTACAGCTGGTAAAATAAAACTGGAAAGCACTAAGGAAAACCTGGAAATCATCTGTGCTGCGCAAATCGATATTCAGAGCAAAGAGAAAATAAGTTTGTTTTAGAATAGATGTTTTATTACTGAGAAAAATTTTTGTTCAAATAACTTGATGAAATAAGCTGTGCTGAAGCAAATGACAAATTGCTATTGTTAATCCAATATATGCCCGTTTTAGAATAGGTGTTTTATTACTAAGAAAAAGTTTTGATCAAATGACTTGATGAAATAAGCTGTGCTGAAGCAAATGACAAATTGCTATTGTTAATCCAATATATGCCTGTTTTAAAATAGATGTTTTATTACTGAGAAAAAGTTTTGTTCAAATAACTTGATGAAATAAGCTGTGCTGAAGCAAATGACAAATTGCTATTGTTAATCCAATATATGCCTGTTTTAAAATAGATGTTTTATTACTGAGAAAAAGTTTTGTTCAAATAACTTGATGAAATAAGCTGTGCTGAAGCAAATGACAAATTGCTATTGTTAATCCAATATATGCCTGTTTTAAAATAGATGTTTTATTACTGAGAAAAAGTTTTGAAATGCCTGAATTGAAAGAACATGATGAAACAAGGAGTGCTGATACAAATGATACATCTGCCTCTTCTGGTGAAGGAACGCCAATGTTATTGGTTTGTGATGGTGCCACTTGTACCTGTACTATGGCAACAAATCCTGCACCTAAAAAAATAAAGGTAATCAGTCACCATAAATTTACATTAAGCAATACCAAACTGCTGGCAACAACCAAAGAGAATAATACTTCTGCATTAAACTTTGGCACCTGTAAAGTTCCGGACCCTTCGCATCCGGTGCCATGTACCGCAAATCTTAAGTGGATAAATTATTATGAACATATTCACCTACCAGGTAATACTTATCCATTAACAGAAAACAGTAAAGCTATTTGTTTGAATAAAGGTGGGAATATCCAGATCATCAGAAATGGCCAAACAGCAGGCTTCAAATCTCCAGACCATCAGACTGATATAAATAAAGACTCCTTTCAAGCAACAAACAGCCAATCAGAAAATACCCCGGTGAATAATGAGTCAATAGAAGCTACAGAAAATACTGAAGCCAATATAACTACTAATCCTAATATTCGGGAAGCCAGAGATGAAAATTCCTTACCCATTAAAGACAATAGTTACAATGGAAAAATAAGAAAGAATGAAGTAGTAACATTTGAGCTAAACAAGCACATGGACAGGCATCCAGCGGATTTCTGGCAGGTTGTTGGCAAAGGAGAAATAGTGATGGCAGGAAATACTTCAGTTTTAGTAAAAGCCGATACCCCTAATACTGCTTTTAGTGTAATCGCCTATTGCAACAATAAACGTATCGAATCGGCAACGATAGTTGTACTGGAGAATAAATTGAAATCTCTGAAGCTGGATAAGCAATGCAGAACTCATGAGACGATAGAATTGGATAGCAGCGATTATTTTGAGTTACCCCCTGATGTGGCTGAGCTTAATGCAGTTTGCTGGCATTGTGAAACACTACCTGATCTTAACTCGTTCAGAGGAGCCAGAATCAGGTATTCATTTGACATGCCGGGAACTTATCAATTATACTCCTACCTCCAGACTATGGGTAAGGAACTGCAGGTTACTGTTTTCGTAAATCGACCTTCTTTGGAATTTGCAAGTTGGAGAGATACTCAGGGCTTAAAGAAATTTATTACAGGGTTTGGTGAAACGAATCACCTGAGTTTAACATTCATGCATTCAAACAACCTATCGGTAGATGTAACAATAGGAGCCATTCATGAAACCAGTGGTAAACGGATATCACTTCAGCATTACAGGCAAAGAGTAGCTGACGACCATATTGGGATTGTTTTTGTTCCTGATAAGGTAAAACATAAAGAAGTCAAAGACGGGATGAAATTTTATGCACAGGTAAAATTCAGTAATCCGGTTTATGCTTCATACCAGGATACAATATTGCAACCAGCTAAATTGCTGAAGCTTAAATCTGTACCAGAAATTGTATCTATCAAATTTCTGAAAAATAATAAACAGGTTTATTGTGTGGGATATGGGGAAACTCTGGATGGACAAGTATATGCAAGGAATTTATTGTTTAGTGAGTTAGAAATAGAAGTATATAGAAAAGAGTTAAGAGGTAATAAAGATTGGTTAAGAAAAGATACGAGGGTTTTTAATTGCAGAACGCATGTCAATAAAGATGGATTGGCTTTTTTTCAATTCAAGTTACAGGAATCTTTTCGCCATCAATACAAAGAAGAGTTTCATACTTTTTATGTGAAGATAAAGGAGGAATCATGGTTTGGAGCTCATGCAATGATAATGGCTTTTCCTGAACTGACGAACAGTAAAAAAGGGAAAACAAGTGCAATCTCCCAAATACAGAAGAATAATAAACACAGTAAAGTAAATCAATGTCCAGCCTGTAATGCTGATATTACAGTTGAAGAGATAATGGATATATGCTCTGATAATAAAGGGAATTTACTGATCAATGATCTTTCAAAGATTCAAGATGCTATTTCAACCCTCAATAAATTCAGACCAATTGTAGGACTATCCAGGTGCATAAGAAAAGCACATTTTTTAGCTCAAATAGCCGAGGAAACCAGATTTTATCAGTTAAATGAAAACTTCAATTATTCTGCTAACTCACTGATCGAGACATTTAGGAGATTTAAAACAGCAGAAGGACGGAAAAGAGCCATGGAATGGGGGAGGAGTCAGAATAATGAGGCTCCTCCGGGGATTGAAAGACAAACAGCCATTGCCAACTGGGCATATGCCGGGATCAATGGAAATAGTCATGATTATAAGACAGGTGATGGCTGGAGATACAAAGGACGTGGATTTATACAACTAACAGGAAAAGAGAATTATAAACAAGTGTCGGAATATTTCAACAAGTATTTTAATGATAAGAAGGTTGATTGGGTTAGTAATCCTTCCTTATTGGAAAATGATTCGGCAAGTGCAATGTCTTCTGCCCTATCTTTTTGGAAGAAGCATCAGTTGAATGCCCGGGCAGATATAGGTATTTCAAGAGAAGTAGTAGCATTTGTTACAAAACCCTTAAATACAGCACTAAAGAATTTGGAAACAAGAATTGAGTTCTTTAATAGGGCAGTGAAAACATTAAGGTTAAATAATTGTATTCATTACAATGCCCGGAAGGATCAAATAGGCAGCATTGTAGTAGTAAGGGGAAACGGACATCATAAGATTGATAAATATGTAGTTTATGAAACAATAGTTTGGAGAAATCTTACATTGGAAAAATATAATCAGTTAAAATCGACCGATTGTCTTCCTGAGCCTGATTACATCACATATCTGTCGCGTGATGCCTGGGATACTACTTATTTGGATGAGGTTACCGGTGATATAATTACGGTGAAGCACGACAACAGGCGTTATGGTAGTTGTAATGAGGTGCCCCCCGGAACATATTATCTTTTTAGTGGTACAGCTACCCAAAAGTATAGCATGTATATCGGTGATACTCCCGGAGTTTCTTCCATTAATGGGATACACGGAAAGCGTGATGGCATAGCTATTCATCATTTTTCGCCAGATGATTCACAAGGATGTCTGACATTGGTTTCCGGAAAGAATAGAGAACCAGTTAGTACATTGTATAGAGAGATTCCGGATTTAACTTTTCAGTCGGGAACCAGGCCTGTAAGGATTATTCTTGAGGAGAGAAAGGTGGCTACTTCTACCTGGAAAAAGGCTGGAAATGGTACCACTAAGTGGATGGGTGTTTTGGATACGGGAGGGTAGGCCAATTATGCAGCTTGAGCTAGATAGGAGGTGATATAGATTAACCATGTATTACAATAATAGCTCCTCTTTTTATTCTGTAAATTTCTTTAGTAGCTATAAATATGTTAGAGCATTAAGAGCCCCGAATACTAATCTGTATAAATTCAATTTATGAAAAATCTTATACTAATAATATTGTTGTTACCCGGTATGACAAAAGCACAATCATCAACCAATAAACAGAATTCCGGCACAGAAGAAAAAACATATTTCTCTTCCGCTGTGGAAGCCAGATTTTTTAAGTCGGGCAGGAAAATGATAACAGCCTGTAAACTACATGATTTAAGCCTTGAGGATTTCGCTGCAAAAATTAAAAGAATCTATAGTGTTGATATTCTGAAATCTCCCGGTAATTATGTGGCATTAGACAATATGGGCCTTACTGTTGCTGTTAAAGATGCGAGGTATATTCATTTTGCGTATTCATCCCATGAAGATGGAGTTGTGCAGTTGGATTTATGTAACTACAATAAAATGGTGCTGTATGATGATCAGGCAGCCTTTGCATATTTTAAGGCATCACATCCTGAGGTTATTTATGAATTGGTAGAAGAAATTGGTTACACAGGTAATCCAGAATGGATGAAATTTACATTCAGGCATATTAATGACGAAACCGGAACAGTGGAAATCCATGATTTACTGTTTGACAAAGGAAGTAAGTGGCAATTAAGAAAAACAATGTTGCAGAAGGTGGTCGAATATCAACCTAACTTAATGTATCTCACATATAGCTTGTTAGAAAGAATAGATAACGCTAAAGAGCAATACAAAGATCCCGAGGAAACGATAGCAAGATTATTGGATGCTTCCTTGCAAAGTTCAATAACAGGATACTGTGAACAAAGATTGGATGTGCATCCCGAATTGATTAAACTTTGGAAAGAGCATCAGTTTTATAAGCTAAATGATTTGCAGGAATTTGTTGATACCTATAAAACCCCAAAAGAAAGAGCCATCGATAGACAGGAAGATGGTGAATATTATTTGTTGGAATTGACAAGCCATTTGAAAGATAAATCCCTGGCTAAAATTGGAATAATCCAGGATAAAGATGGGTATACGAATATCCGTCGTTCTATGAATAGTAAAACTGCAGCGATTATTGCAAAACTGATGGCTAATGAATCGTTTTATTATTGGCCACTAGCGGGTAATTGGTGGATAGTTGAAAAGAAGGATGGAACCAGAGGCTTCGTTCATGCAAGCAGGATCAGAGAAATAAAATGAGAAATAGACTTATTGTGGGTATCGAAATAATGAATTATAATCCTATTTAAAGGTATTTGTGGATTTAGGCTGAATAAAAAGAGGCGAGATAATCGCCTCTTCCATCAATATGCTTAGTTCTTTTTATAGTCTTGTTCGGTATCTTCCCAATCATCCCATTCATCATCATCCTCCCAATCCTCATCATCATCTTCTTCTATTAGCATACTTTGTTCGGATCCGGGTTCAACACCATTACTTCTCCAGTGGGCTACCACTTCATTTGCTTTGGCCTGGATAGGAGAGAAATCAGTAATAGGTTGATCTTCAAAAACTACTGTAGTATCGGGAAGACTCTTAAATGCTCTAAAGCATTCTTCTAACAGAGATATTGTTGCAGGAGCATTACGTAAAGCACTGTAAGACAAACGAATAGCGTCAAAAGGACCACTGTTCAAAAATACTTCTTCCCCATTTAGCATGGGAAATAACCAGATCAGAACATCGTCTCCAGTGTCTTCACTATTTAGAATTCCAAAAAAGTCATCGAGCTGCTCGAATCCTAAAGGTGCTAATTGTGCAAAAGATTTATTTTTCGGCGGAAATTTTGGGTGTTCTTCCCCAGTGATTAAAAATAAATCACCAAACTTCGGTTTTTCTTTTGCCCTAAATTTAAAGTCAATGAGGATGTCGTTTTCCATTGAAGGCTATGATATTTACTATTGTAATTTAGTCTTTTTATTTGGTAGGAATGGAAAAAGTTCTGTAGATATATGTCAGGCTCCTAACAGAATAAGAGGATGTATCAAAAATAATTTAGTAAAGGCTTGAATTCACTTCACAATTTACCTGGTACAACCAGTTAAATATTATTTTTGATACACCCTCCAGCTTTATTACATAAAATGATAACGTACAAAGGCTTCCATTGCAGCATATTTCTGCAAGCCTAGTCTATCATACAGATCAGCGGTATTGGCATTACGATCTTCGGCTCTTTGCCAGAATTCACGTAAGTCGGTTCCCTGGAAAGGAACTACGTCTTTCTGACTTTGGTGAATAAAGATTCCGAGGCGTTTTTGTAAAACCTGATCCGGGCTCATTGGAACGGCCATTTCAATTTCATGGATATCCCATTCTTGCCAGGCTCCTTTATACAACCATACCCAACAATCTTTTGCCCAATCATCTTGTTTTACAATATCCAAAGCAGCAAAAATAACGTCGAGACACACCTTGTGAGTACCATGTGGATCTGCCAGGTCGCCGGCGCAATAGATTTGCTGTGGTTTAATTTTACGCAGTAATTCTACAGTAAGGGCTACATCTTCAGGCCCCATTGGCTTTTTCTCTACTAACCCTGTTTCGTAGAAAGGAAGGTTCATGAAATGAGCATTCTCCTCAGGAATACCTACATAACGGCAGGTAGCTTTAGCTTCGCAGCGACGAATCAACCCTTTAATCGCGCGAATCTCGGGAGTATCTTTCTGACTAGGTTTTTTAGTACGGATAAAAGCTTTAGCCTCATCCAGGATTTGAGAGCTTTTGCTTTTATCGATATCAAACATTCCTTCAAAGCCTACGGCAAAGTCGATAAATCTCAGTACAAATTCATCAGTTACCGCAATGTTACCGGAAGTTTGATAGGCAACGTGAACATCATGACCCTGTTCGTGTAAACGAATAAACGTACCGCCCATAGAGATAATATCATCATCCGGATGCGGAGAAAAAATTAATGCACGTTTTTTAGCAGGTTCGGAACGCTCCGGATGGTTAGGAAGCTGAGGACCAGGTTTTCCACCAGGCCAACCGGTAATAGTATCTCTGATGCTGTTAAACTCTTCGATATTTAGTTCATATGCCGATCCGTATTGCACAATCAGATCATTCAGACCATTTTCGTTATAGTCTTTATCTGTGAGCATAAGGATTGGTTTGTTGAGTTTCAGTGCTAAACTGGTAACTGCCTTACGAATGAGACTAGGAGTCCATTCACAGTCACCGGTGAGCCAAGGTTCTTTAAAGCGGGTCAGCTCAGTTGCAGCTTGCTCATCGATCACAAACTGGCAATTAGGATGTTGCTGCAGTAAAGAAGCAGGTACCTGATCGCTGGTTTGTCCTTCAACTGAGCGGCAAACAATTTTAGCTTTGTGTGAACCCCAGGCCATTAACAGAATGCGCTTAGCCTTAAAGATAGAACCTAAGCCCATAGTAATGGCAAGGCGTGGCACCTGGCTCATATTAGGGAACTCATAAGCATTTGCTAAACGAGTGCTGTTATCTAAGGTAACAAGACGGGTATGAGAGTTCAGATTAGAACCCGGTTCGTTGAAACCAATATGGCCATTGTTTCCAATACCCAATACCTGTAAATCAACTCCTCCGAATTCCTCTATTTTTCTATCATACTGCTCGCAATATTTTTTAATCTGATCTTTAGGAATAGTTCCATCAGGAATAAAATATTGGTCTTCCGGAATATCAATATGATTGAACAAATGTTCCTTCATAAAGCGGTTGTAGCTTTGTAAAGCGTCTGGCTCAATCGGATAATATTCATCCAGATTGAATGTAATAACATTCTTAAAACTCAACCCTTCTTCTTTGTGCATACGTACCAATTCAGCATACATATATTTAGGAGTAGAGCCTGTGGCTAACCCTAATACACATTTTTGTCCTGCTGCTTGTTTCTCACGTATAAGTTTGGCAATTTCCTGGGCAACTGCTTTGGAACCCTCTTTGGCAGAGGGGTGTATTTCCACAGCAATTTGTTCAAAGCTGTCAATCAGTTCGATTTCCTGATGATTAATCGTCATTGTAAACGTTTTTGATTAGATGCGGTTTAAAAACGAGCCGGAAAATTAAAAAAATTTACTGCTAAAGTCTAGTTTTATTTAGCAAAATTTAATTAATATTTCCGTAGCTTAATCAAACCATTTGATATTCCATTCCGTTAATATGTTTATATAACAGCCGATGAGGCCGTATTAAAATTTTTTGGTGTAGGAGTCATTATACAAGCCGTTCGCAGTATTACTCGAACGGTTTTTTTAATGTACCTCCAGTTCATTTACCATTAACCATGCCTGATCACCGGCCCCTTCTGCTCCTGCAGGAATCTTACCAAACCGTTGTACATCCGCTTTCACATATCTGCCTTTAAACGTATTAAATACGCCATTAACTGTGATGATTCCAGATCCATTGAATGTTGTCTGGCGAAATACTTCTTTATAATGTTCTCCATCTTCAGAAACAGAGAATGTTACCTTGCCGGGAGCATAAATCCAATCACCTTTCTTTTGCAATACCCTAATACTAATATTGCTTATGTCCTGCACGCTATCTAAATCAACGATCGCCTGAAAATCCTTATCCTTATATCCAAACCATTGATTGTCGTTATATGATTCATTACCTCTTATACCATCTACCAATATTGTTGTTGCTACAGGTCTGTAGCTTGCATCTGCTTCATTTGTTAGCTTTACTTTCCTGCCTAATGCCTTGTGATAGATAAAATGCTGGTTATATTCATTGCCAAAAGGCTTTTTATCAAGAAATACCTGCGCTCTTATTGTTCCAGTTTGATTAATTGCAATAGGTTCTGTGTAAGGAGTCGACTGTGGAGTAGGGGCGGTACTATCTGTTGTGAAAAATATTTTCCCGTTTTGTAATTTACTATCCAAAACCTGGAACTCTTTTCCATCTTTAAACGTCTGTTGACCTGTTACTTCAAAAATATGTTTGGCATAATTGACTTTCTTTTTATCGAGATGTGCAACGTGAATCTTTAAACGTTCCAGAAAATCATTGTAATTCCTCTTATCGGCCGGTGACCACAAAACCTCAGCTAATGCTGTGGCACGTGGATACACCATATATTCCATATAATCGTTGTTTGAAATATACTCGCTCCATAAGTTAGCTTGCGCTCCTTTGATATACTTCGCTTCATCTGCGCTTAAAGCGGCAGGTATAGGCTCATACTCGTATACTTTTTTAACAGGAAGAAAACCTCCTATAGCCAAAGGCTCGTTAGGGCCCAGTGACTGGTAATGATCAAAATAACAGAAATCACCCGGTGTCATAACTACATCGTGGTGTTGTTTAGCAGCTGCAATGCCACCCTGGATACCTCTCCAGCTCATTACTGTAGCGTTTGGGGCCAACCCACCTTCTAATATTTCATCCCATCCAATAATTTGTTTGCCTTTACTATTGAGGTATTTTTCCATTCTTTGAATGAAGTAGCTCTGTAATGCGTGTTCATTCTTTAATCCTTCAAGTTTCATACGTGCCTGGCACTTCGGGCATTTCTCCCAACGAACTTTAGGACATTCATCTCCTCCGATATGAATATATTTTCCAGGGAAAAGAGGAATTACTTCATCCAATACATTTTGAAGGAAAACAAATACACTATCATTACCGGCACAGTATACGTCATCATATACTCCCCAACGCGTACCGGTTTCATATGGGCCGCCAGTACATCCTAAATCAGGATAGGCTGCCAGAGCAGCAAGGGAGTGACCGGGCATTTCAATTTCCGGAATGATTGTTACAAATCGTTCCTGTGCATATTTTACAACTTCTTTTATTTCTTCCTGGGTATAATATCCGCCGTATGGTTTTCCATCATATTGGTTGTCTGAATATTTACCTTTCATTGTTTCTTTTCGTTTGGAAGCTATCTCCTGTAAGCGGGGATATTTCTTGATTTCAATACGCCAGCCCTGGTCTTCAGTAAGGTGCCAGTGAAAGGTATTGAACTTATGAAAAGCCATGAGATCTATATACTTCTTAACAAATGATACTGGGAAGAAGTGGCGACCAGCATCGAGGTGTAATCCACGATAGGCAAATCTTGGACTATCTGTGATGCCTACTCCCGGAATGTATAAAGCGGCAGACTTACTCAATGGAAGTAATTGCATAAGTGTTTGAACACCGTAGAAGGTTCCTGCAGCAGAATTACCAGTAATATTAATTTTATGGTTTTCTACTTTAAGGGAGTAGCCTTCCGGCTGAGTAGTATCATTACCGCTATGCAGAAATATGGCGTTATCTGTACCAGAATGGTTTATAGATAGCTCGTATCCTGTCAATTCTTTGATCCATGCATTCAGTAATGCTGCTGTTGGTTCATCCTGGGCATTATCAATTACAATAACTGTCTGCTTGTCGAGCAGGAATGAGTCGGCAGTTGGTTTAACACTTGCAGGCAAAGGAATAATGCTTATCTGGCCTTTAGGGATATCTGCTTGTTTTAAGGAGGAACAACTGCAGAGTGCTATGGCTATAACTAAGCATAGGTAGTTCACTGATTTCATAATTATTGCATGTTAATTGTTGGTATGGATAAGAGAATAATTCTTATCTCACTAGCTCTAATTCACAAATGACAGGTCGATGATCAGATGCTACTGTTTCTTCGATAACCTTTGCGCCTGAAGCATTCCATTTGCCCTTAGGAGCAAGCAAAATGTAGTCGAGCTTTGTTTTAGGAGTATCTGAAGGAAAAGTAGGACCGGATTGATGTGTAGCATCAGTAAATACCTGTTTTAGTACTTTTATTTCTTTAGTATTGGGAGCTGCATTCAAATCGCCACATAGAATAACCGGAGTTCTGGCGGTTTCAAAATATCTGGCCAGTGTGTTGGCTTGTTCTATTCTTTCGGCTCCTTTTCTGCTTGCATCAAAATGTGTGGTTACGAAATGGATATCGCTGTCGCCGGGCAGTTGAATGGTTACAATACCAGCTGCTCTTGGTTCGCTGTCTTTATTGGTAGGGAGTGGTATAGTAATGCTGTTTTTAATGGGAAAGCGGGAGAGAATGCCGGTTCCATATCCTCCACCTTCGATATCCAGTGCTTTAACGAAGTAGGTGTACATGCCGGTAATTGATGCTAATTCCTTGAGTTGATCAGCACTTTTAGAGCGGGGCACAACGCTGTCTACTTCCTGTAGGGCAACAAGATCCGGGTTTGTGGCTAATATTACATTGGCAATGCCTTTCAGATCTACCTCCTGTTTCATATTTTCCCCATGATGTATGTTGTAGGTCAATACTTTTATTCGCTGGTTTTGAGCCTGAGCATAAAAGTTGAATAAACATACAGCAGTAATAAGCAGCAGTCTTTTCATAATAGTAATATTTAGAAGGAAAGGGATAGTTTATTCCTTTCTTTATTTAAACGCTTCTTTCACTGGCCTACCTGTCCAGACAGCCGGAGTTTTCAATCCAAAAATCCAGGCAAGAGTGGCTGCGGTATCATAAGTAACGACACTATTCTTTATTTCATGGTTCTTAGCAATTCCCGGGCCACGGATAATCCAGGGTATTTGCATTTCTTCCATAGTTTTTCCACCATGACCTTTTTTAATACCACCATGATCTGCTGTCAGCAAAATAATGGTATTATTCCACATGCCGGCGTCTTTTACTGCCTGAAAAATTTCACCTAGTCTGATATCATTAATATGAACCTGGTTGTAATATTCAGGGGTATTATGTCCGATGTTATGTCCTGTGCCATCCGGTTCGTCGAAATGGATGAACAGGAAGTCAGGTTTTTTAGATTTGATATAGTCAATTGCGTTAGCTGAAGCCAGGCTATCATTATCATGGCAGGCAACAGCTTTGTTTACTGCTTCTTTGGGGAACAAATAACCGATACCATCCCAACTATAGATAACTCCAATTTCAGCAGCAGGTTTTTGTTCGCGTAACAGCGTATAGATGGAAGGAAACAGGCCGTATTTATCTAATTCTCTGGAGGGTAGTTCAGGTTTCTGGCTATTCCATTCCGTATATCCATGAACTTCAGGGCCTGCACCCATTACCATTGATGCCCAGTTTACAGCACTGGAGGAGGGAAGTACACTACGAGCCTGCAGTGTATAGCTGCCATCCTGCATCATTTGTTTCATATTAGGATTATCAGCTTTTTGAAAGCTGTAGGCGCCGAAACCATCCATACCGATAAGAATGACGTGTTTCACACCTTTTATCTGGGCCTGCGCATAGTAACTACTAACTAGCAGGCTTACTGCTAAAATCAATTTTTTCATTCGTTGTTCACTTTTGGGCGGATAAAGTCTCCGCTGACTTAATTCTACTATAGCTGGTTGCTAAGATAATAATGTTTTTTCTGCAATCTCACGTATAAGGGCTACTTCTTTTTGCTGTGTTTCTGAAATGCCATATTCAGGTACTCCCGGTATGCCACCCATACTTATATTTGGGTTTCTGTAAACCATTTTGCTGTCTTCATAGGCTTTAGCGGAGGTATGATATTCTGTAATTCCGGTACTTTTAATTAATTGTTCTATGTTACCGGATCGTACTCCTGAACCAGCCATTATGGCAATTCTGTCGTTGGCGCGAATCAGTAAATCTTTCAGCAGGGTAGCACCTTCCAATGCGGTATTTCTGCCTCCGGAGGTGAGGATTCTTTCAAAGCCAAGAGCAATAATATCTTCTAAAGCCTCAAACGGATTATCGGTCATATCAAATGCTCTGTGAAAGGTAACTTTCAACGGAGCAGCAACGGTGGTCAGTACTTTGCATCTTACTTTATCAACTCTTCCGTCTGCAGTCAGGATTCCGGCAACTACGCCATTGCATCCCAGTTGTTTGCAAAGTTCAATGTCTTTGATCATTGTTTCAAACTCCAGATCGGAATAGAGGAAATCGCCACCCCTTGGCCTGATTATGGGGTAGAGAGCAATTTGTGTTTTCTCTCTTGCGAGGGCAATTGTTCCATAAGACGGAGTAGTACCTCCTTCCAACAGATTATCACAAAGCTCAATTCTATTGGCACCTCCATTTTGAGCAGCCAGGCAGGAGGCAACAGAACCGGCGCATATTTCGAGCGTAAATGCCATAAGTAATGTTTTGGGTTTTGCTCGCAGAGAAGGAAAGTTTTTTGAAGAGACATAAGACTTTTGTAATTAATATTTTTCTGTATAAATATCTTATGCTTCTTCAAAAAACTTACCTTCTCTGCGAGCAACAATTAAAAATAGTGCTTGCCATCGATCAATGTATCGCAGTTGTTGGCAGTACAAACTGCATAATTGAATCCTTGTTGCAGGCAATAGGCACCATGTTGTCCTTTTTTATTTAATGCAAGGAAGCCTATCTGAATTTCTTTTGCTTTAGCCGGGCTTCTTCTTACAATACGTTCAACGGCTTCTTTACATGCCTTTTCCGGAGGATACCCTTGTCGCATTAATTCCACGACGAGGTGACTGCCTACAATTTTTATTACTTCTTCACCAACGCCTGTACTGGTAGCACCACCAATTTCATTATCAACATATAAGCCAGCTCCGATAATTGGAGAGTCTCCTAAACGGCCATGTAATTTAAATGCCATACCGCTGGTTGTGCAGGCTCCGGACATATTGCCCTGAGCATCCAGTGCCAGCATACCGATGGTATCGTGATTGTAAACGTTACCAGGAAGTTTCAGCGGATTGAATGTGGTGGGGTTATTTCCTTGTCCGTAGGAAGAATTTTCTATGTTGATGATGGGTTTGTATTCAGATTTTTTCAGCCATTCTTTCCAGGCTTTTTCGGCTTCAGGGGTGAGCAGATTTTCTTTTTTGAAGCCATTTGCCAGTGCAAATTGAAGAGCGCCATCACCAACCAGCATTACATGCGGTGTTTTTTCCATCACCAGTCGGGCTACGGAGATGGCATGGGTAATATGTTCCAGGGCGCCAACAGAGCCGCAGTTACCATTTTCGTCCATGATACAAGCATCGAGGGTAACTCTGCCGTCTCGGTCGGGAAATCCACCGAATCCGACAGTATGGTTGTTGGGATCGGCTTCGGGTACTTTTACACCAGCTTCTACAGCATCAAGGGCGCGGCCCCCTTTTTTAAGAATTTCCCAGGCGGCAGCATTGGCAGCTCTACCAAAATCCCAGGTGGATACAACGATTGGTTGGCCAGGTTTGGCGGTTCTGCGGGTAGGTGCGGCAGTAACCCCATCTAATGAGAAAACAGCGGCTCCAAGTGCCGCTGTTTTCAAAAATGATCTTCTATCTTTCATAAATAGCATTTAGTTATTCACTTCAATTTTGCTGAAGTGCGGCTATGCTAATCTTTCATTTCCCACGCCAGTGCACTGGCACCCAAAATAGCAGCATCGCTTTCCTTCAGTTCAGAGAACAGCAATTTAACTTTATTCTGGAAAATAGGAAGCACGTTCTTTTCCATATGCTCCCTAACTGGTTTCATGATCAGATCACCGGCTTTAGTTAAGCCACCAAAGAGGATGATAGCTTCCGGGCTTGAGAACATAACGAAATTTGCCAGGGCTTCACCTAAGATCTTACCTGTAAATTCATATACTTCCGTTGCCAGCGGATCGCCTTTCATCGCTGCTTCATAGATTACTTTAGAATTGATTTCTTCTTTACTATGTTCGCGCAATATGCTAGGAGTATCGGGGCGCGTAGCTAAAAATTCCAACGCTGAAGCAGTAACACCGGTAGCAGATGCATAGGCTTCCAAGGAACCTAATGCGCCGGTACCAGGGTGTGGACGGCCATCCGGAATTACGATGCAGTGGCCAAGTTCACCGGCAAAACCATCATGACCGTAGATGAGTTGACCGTTGGCAACAATGCCGCTTCCAACTCCGGTTCCGAGTGTTATTACGATGAAATCTTTCATGCCTCTTGCAGCACCGTATATCAATTCACCTAATGCAGCTGCATTAGCATCGTTTGTCAGAACAGTAGGTACACCAAATTTTTGTTCTAAAAGGCTAGCCAGTGGCACAATACCTTTCCAACGTAAATTTGGAGCGTATTCGATATTTCCGGTATAGTAATTACCGTTAGGAGCACCAACGCCAATTCCTTTTATATTTTCCATACCACCAGCCTGCTCAATTAAAACAGAAAGGTGTTGATGTAATTCGTCCAGAAAATCGTTTACATCCTCATACTGATTTGTTAACATCCGACCATCACACAAGATATTTCCTCTGCGATCTACAACGCCGAATTTTGTATTAGTTCCCCCAATATCAATGCCCACCACTAATTGCTGACTCATAATCAATTCCTTGAGATTTTAAAATGGTTTTAACTCTAAATGCGAAGAAGGCCAGGTAAGCAAAGCAGAGGGCTGGAATGATGTAAGAGGCGTGGATACCAATGCTTGGAATATCTGCCAATCCACCTTGTACAGGAGGGATCAAAGAACCACCAAGAATCATCATAACCAGGAAGGCAGAGCCCTGACCAGTATATTTGCCCAAACCGGCAATAGATAATGCGAAGATGCTAGGCCACATTACAGAACAGTATAAACCGCCGCTGATAAAGGCAAAAGTAGCAACAGGCCCGGTTGTGAATAAACCTATCAAAATAGATCCAATACCCAGTAAACCAAATACCATCAGTGTTTTTGCTGGCTTATCCTGTCCGGCAAAGAAACCGATAATCTGGATTACTATACAAATGGAATATGGATATAAAACTGAAATATCGTTTCCTCTGATGACGTTTGCTGCCAATACCACACCGTAAGCAATGAATGGTACAATTACGCAAAGAATGTTACGTACTGTTTTAGATACATTAAATACAGAGATGGCACCAGTCCAGCGACCAATCATCATACTACCCCAAAACAGGGAAACGTACGGATCGAGCTGTGATTCAGCCAAACCATTAACGGTAAGGAAGCCAGGATGTTTCAATAATGCACCCAGGTTACTGGCAATGGTTACTTCAACACCAACATAGATGAAGATAGCAAGCATACCCAAAATCAATTGTGGATATCTCATCGCTCCCCAACCTTCACTATTATTGGCAGAAGCTTGTTTTGTATAAAAGAGTACGCCGATAATACCAACGATACCTGCAATGAAGAATGGTAATTCGATCTTCATAATTAATCCCACAAGGATAAGAATGAACATCAGGGTAATGCCAAGCAGTGATCTGGTAGCTTTCGGAGAAGATTCGAAAACTTCAGAATCCTGAGACTCAGGCATTTTTACAAAGGCAAAAATAGCAGCAGCAACAAGGAAGAGAACAATTAATAAGATGTAAAGAGTATTGATCTTACTAATATCAGTGCTTACATCACCTCCTTTAATGTTACCGAATAACAACATACTCACGATGATCGGGCCAATAGTAGTACCGAATGAGTTTACACCACCAGCCAGATTCAGACGGTGAGAACCTTTAGCAGGATCACCTAACAGAATGGCAAAAGGATTAGCGGCTGTTTGTTGCAGAGAGAAACCTAATGCCACAATAAATAATGCCATCAGGATCAGCGCAAAGTAACCGAAAGTAACTGTTTGCTGGAAATCATTTGCCAACACCGTTGTTACTTTTTCAACATTGGCTTTGTTGAAAGTGGCAACATACTGATGATGTTCATCATCTTTGTTAAATCCACCTGCTACAGCAGACAATAACTGTTGATTGGAAATGTACTGATCAGCTTTGTCTCCTTCACTAATTAAAAGTGAATAAGTGTCCGGAGCTTTCTCACGACGGATCTTTACTTGTCTGTCGGATGTTTGCAATTGCTGATCTACCTGGAAACTGCTGATGTCTTTCACGGTTTCCGAGATAGAAACGATTTTCTCTTTGTTGACACATGGAATCATAATACCTGCACCCAGTACAGAAATAAGGAGACCGTAAATGATACCTTTTCTGTAGCCGATCTTGTTCAGGATATCTACTTTTCTGGCAGCAGAAAACAGATATAAAAGCAAAGAACCAATAAAGTAGGCACTATAAAAGGCAAAATCAATTAACTGGGACTCCAGTTGGGTAAGGTTGAAATGCGATTTACAAAAAGGGATAAAGATACTGTTGGACGCAGCCAGAAATCCCCAGAAAAAGAAAACCAGAATAAGCACAAAGAACGAAGGATGAGTGCTTTGTGAATTTTGTTTTGAATGCTGAGTCATAAACGTGTTGTTACTGTGAAATTTTTGCCGGTTAAATGTATAATTATTTTTTTTAAATTTTTTTAAAAAGTATAATTTTTCTTGCAATATACTATATAGATAAAACGTTTTAGCAAAAATATTTGAGAAATATACAAGAAATATAAGAGAAGTTTGATTAAGTTCGTGTCCATCTAAAAATAATCTGACCACATTATGTCCAACCAAACAGTAACAATGGAAGCCCCTCCAAAACAGACGGGGTACGCACAATCTATGGCTATCATTGCCATGTTATTCTTCATATTTGGTTTTGTTACCTGGCTAAATGGCACCTTGATCCAATTCTTCAAAATAGTTTGTGAACTGAATGTTGCACAGGCATTATTGGTGACAATGGCATTTTTCATGGCCTATTTTGTATTAGCAATACCTTCCTCCTATATTCTTGATCGCACCGGATTTAAAAATGGAATGGCATTAGGCCTTCTTATTATTGCGATAGGTTCACTAATCTTTATCCCTGCTGCCAACTCACGTAATTTTGGAATATTCCTGACCGGATTGTTTGTGCAGGGTGCCGGATTGGCTTTGCTGCAAACTGCTTCTAATCCTTATGCCAGTATCATCGGACCAAAAGAAAGTGCTGCAAAGCGCATTAGTATTTTGGGAATCTGTAATAAAACCGCCGGAATATTGGCTCCGATTATTCTTAGTTCAATTGTTCTGAAAAATGCAACTGAACTCGAAACAAAGATCGCTGCAACCATTGATCCTGCTGAAAAAACTACTTTGCTGAATGAACTGGCTGCCAGAGTGCAGACTCCTTATATCGTTATTGCAATTGTACTGGTAATCCTGGCTTTTTTATTAAAGCGTTCTTCATTACCGGAGATTGATACCAATCAGGAAGATGAATCTACCGCTGCAGCTACCTTAGGTAAAACGAATGTATTACAGTTCCCTCAACTGACGCTGGGTGTACTTTGTATCTTTACGTATGTTGGGGTAGAAGTAATGGCAGGTGATGTAATCGGTATTTACGGTCACTCTCTGGGATTGAGTACTGATCAGACTAAATACTTTACGCCATTTACCCTTACAGCTATGCTGATCGGTTATTTGGTTGGTGTTGCAACCATTCCAAAATATCTTAATGGTAAGAAGAGTTTGCAGATTTCAGCTGTTTTAGGTATCTTATTTACCGTAGCATCATATATGTCAACCGGCTATTCAGCTATTATTTTCATTGCCTTGTTAGGTTTGGCTAATGCATTGATGTGGCCTGCCATCTTCCCAATGGCAATTGATGGTTTGGGCCGTTTTACTAAAATTGGTTCTGCCCTGTTGATCATGGGTATTGCCGGTGGTGCAATTATACCGCAGGTTTATAGCGGTATGTTTAGCGAAGAAAGTATGTTTAGCTTTTTATATAATCCAAATATCGATTTTCGCCATGCCTTCCTCTATTGCATGGTTCCTTGTTACCTGTATATTCTCCTGTATGCATTTATAGGTGATAAAGTAGGCAGGAAATAACCATTACCGGTTAAAAGATTGTCTTCTATAATAGCAGATCAGCAGAAATGGAGAAATCCGTTTTTGCTGATCTTTTTTTATTGGCACTGGTACCTCTCCGGATTTTCAAGCGTATAGTATTATCTAGCAGATAGATTAGAAAAAATCATTTTAATCCTCGTTTTTTTTATATTTTTAGGTGTAAATTTTACGTTTAATATTTTTTGAATGATACAACATACCAGAGCACTCTTTGTCGACTTATTTGAAAAAGAACCAACAATGGTGCTATCCCCAGGTCGGATCAATTTAATAGGTGAACATACTGATTACAATGATGGTTTTGTGTTGCCCGCTGCTATAGATAAGAAGATAGTATATGCGATTGCGCCTAATCATACCCGTCAGTGCACTGTGCATGCCGTTTTTACCAACGAAACACAATCATTCAGTTTAGATGCTGTAAAACCTACCCCAGGATGGATTAACTATATCATGGGCGTTGTATATCAATTACAGGAGCGCGGATTACCAGTATCCGGCTTCGATTGTGTAATCGCCGGAGATATTCCAGTAGGTGCCGGTATGTCTTCCTCTGCTGCAGTGGAAGGTGGATTAGTAGCCGCACTAGATAATTTGTTTGGGTATCAGTTATCAAGAATGGATATGGCCCTCATCGGTCAGAAAGCCGAACATACTTTCCCGGGAGTGAAATGCGGGATAATGGACCAATTTGCCAACTTACACGGCAAAAAAGATCAGGTAATGCGCCTCGATTGCCGCAGCCTCGAATTTGAATATTTCCCCTTTAATTTCCCTGACTATAAAATTGTACTGTGCAATTCCATGGTGCATCATTCCCTGGCGTCTTCCGAATATAATGTTCGCCGCCAGCAATGCGAAGAAGGTGTGAAGGCCATCCAGGCAAAACATCCTGCAGTTAAATCTCTTCGCGATGCTACCATGCAGATGCTCTATGAAGTACGTGATCAAATATCTCCGGTTGTCTATAATCGCTGTGCCTATGTAATCGCTGAAATTCAGCGCGTACAGGATGCTACCAAACTCCTGAAAGAAGGAAATATCAATTCTTTCGGTGAACTGATGTACGCCACACATGAAGGCCTAAGCAAATTATATGAAGTAAGCTGCCCTGAACTGGATTACCTGGTTTCCCTGGCGCGTACCCGACCAGAAGTTGCCGGTGCTAGAGTGATGGGTGGAGGATTCGGCGGTTGCACCATCAACCTTGTGAAGAACGATAAAGTAGATGAATATGTAGATTATATTCAATCTAACTATCAAACCAAATTCGGAAAAATACCAGAAGTATACGTGACCACTATTGAAGATGGTGCTAAAGTGATGGTGCCAAGCGCAGTTTAGTTGCTCGCAAAGCAGCATAAGTTTTTTTTAAGCAGCAAAGGGATTGAAGCGAATATTAATAAGTACACTGATAGGTTTTTATCAATAATATAAACCTATTGAAAGAGTCCTTAAAAAAATCCGCTTCAATCCCTTTGCTGCTTAAAAAAAACTTATGCCTCTCTGCGAGAAACCAGCGAGCAACGCTCGCTAGTACTGGTCATCTAATGCAAAGATCGGAGTTCTGTTCATCCAGCGACCACGGGTGAAGTCTGGAATGAATTGAACATTACCACCTTCAGCAACAGATTGCTCACTAAGCGGAGTAATCGCATACCAGGTAGCCATATCATAAACATCCAACGGATACGGTGCATTACGTTTTACACACTCCAGGAATGAGTTTAATACAAACCAGTCCATACCTCCGTGACCAGCACCTGCGGCATCTTTGCTGTAACGTTTCCACAATGGGTGGTCGTATTTCGCAAAGTAGCTGTTAGGATCTTCGAAGCTGCCGGTTTTTTCCCACTGATCATGTGGACTCTTATGTTCTACATAAATGCTGCTCTGATCATCCATCCATAAACCATTAGTTCCCTGTACGCGGAAGTTCAGAGAGTAAGGGCGTGGAGAGTTGGTATCGTGCGATAGCATGATCGTTTCTCCATTATTGGTTTTGATTAGTGTAGAAACAATATCTCCCAATTTGAAATCTACTTTCGTATTAGGATGGTTTGCACCACCATTATCTACGATATATTTATGCAAGCCGCGGGATTTGGTAGCCATTGAAGTTAATGACAGCAAACGGTTACCACGGTTGATATTGATCATATTGTTGATAGGACCGAGGCCGTGAGAAGGATACAGATCACCGTTGCGATATACAGAGTGATTAGTTCTCCATTTAGCTTCAGATAATGCTTTCTCACCAAACTCAACTCCACCACCATAATACTGCTTACCGTCATTGAATTTTACGGCGCGCAGATCATGCTGGTATCCTCCCTGCAGGTGAATCAGTTCTCCAAATATTCCCTGGCGAACCATATTCAATACTGCCATTACATCGCGGCGATAGCATACATTTTCCATTCCGAATACCGGGATACCAGTAGCTTCACTGGTATTTACCAGTTCCCAGCATTCCTGAATATCGGATGCTCCACATACTTCAACAGCTGGAGTTTTACCTGCTTTCATGGCTGCAACAGCCATGATTGTATGCCATTCCCAGGGAGTAGCAATAACAACAGCATCGATATCATCGCGTTTCAGCATGTTGCGGAAATCCTCCGGGCCATTGGTATATTCTGCTACTTTTTTCTTAGCACCATAGGCCTTTTCAATCATTGCCTTTGCCTTAGGCACTGTGAAAGCGGTATCGGGATCTGCAAAAGCAATTACTTCTGCATCTTCACGATGTAAAAAGAAATTCAGGTGTCCGAGTCCTCTTGCTCCAACACCAATTAATCCGATTCTTACTTTTGGTTTTTTTTCGCTGGCAAACAGTTTGGTAGATGAGCCAAGCATAGAAATCCCTACGCCCGCTGCTACTGTATTCTTCAGAAAGCTTCTGCGATGCAGTGGTTGTTTATTCATTGTTCAAAGTTTATCTGCGTATTATAATACGTTTAGAAGGCACTAAATTTATAAAAATTGATTTATCCAAACCAATCTGTTTAACAATAATCTTACATTTTTGTGATAAACGGTGGCTTTTGGGTGTGTTACCAATCATCTTTTTATTATTTTAAAATAGGTATTACATGATAATGATAATTTTTGATTATAAATAGGGAAATTCGAATCATTACGTTTGTATATCTATCCTATCTTTAGTTTTTTACTTTTAATTCCGACAATGAAAAAAAATTGGCTGCTATTTGCTGGGTTATTTAGCTGCGCTGTAGCTTCTGCTCAGGATATCAAACCTTATGGTGCCTTACCAACTAAACCCCAGGTTGCCTGGGCCGACCTGGAATATTATATGTTCATTCACTTTGGTCCCAATACTTTTACCAATAAAGAATGGGGGCATGGTGATGAAGATCCAAAAGTCTTCAATCCCAAACACTTGGATGCCCGTCAATGGGCCAGGACAGCCAAACTGGCTGGTATGAAAGGTATTGTAATTACAGCCAAACACCACGATGGATTTTGCCTGTGGCCAAGTAAATATAGTACCCACACCGTTAGGGAAAGTGCCTGGAAGGATGGCAAGGGCGATATATTGAAAGAACTTTCTGCAGCGTGTAAGGAATACGGACTAAAATTCGGAGTATACCTTTCACCCTGGGATCGTAACCACCCGGCCTATGGAACTGCCGAATACAATCAGATTTTTGCTAAAACCCTCAACGAGGTTCTGTCGGGCTACGGGCCGGTATTTGAACAGTGGTTCGATGGAGCAAACGGAGGAAATATTAAACAACCCTACGACTGGGATTTATTTCATAGCGTAGTATATAAGAATCAGCCTAATGCGGTTATATTCAGTGATGTAGGTCCGGGTTGCCGTTGGGTAGGTAATGAAAATGGATATGCCGGTACCACCAACTGGAGTACATTGAATGTAAAAGGCTTTACCCCTGGAGTTGGTGGCCCTGATACCAAATCGCTGAATGAAGGAAATGAAGACGGCGAAAAATGGGTGCCAACAGAATGTGATGTATCAATCCGCCCGGGATGGTTTTATAGCCCGGATACCGACGATAAGGTGAAATCACTGAACCAACTGCTGGATATTTATTATGCCTCGGTTGGAAGAAATGGAAATCTGATCCTGAATGTGCCGGTCGACAGAGATGGCCTCATACATCCGAACGATTCTACCAGGCTGATGGAGTTACGTCAGGTGCTGGATGCTTCCTTCAAAGATAACCTGGCCAGACAGGCTAAGGTTACGGCAACCAATACCCGCAGTAATAATACAGCTGTTAAAGTCTCAAATCTTACTGATGGCAATAACAAAACTTACTGGGCTGCCAGCGAAGGAAAGAATGATGCAGTAATTACACTGACATATAGCAAACCTGTTACCTTTAATCGCCTGGTTCTGCAGGAATTCATTGCACTCGGCCAACGTGTTAAAGCTTTTAAGGTAGAGGTCCTGGACAACGGTTCACTCAAGGAAGTAGCAAATGAAACAACAATAGGACATAAGCGTATACTCCGTTTACCGCTTACTACCACTTCCCAGATCCGTATTAGTATCCTGGATGCTAAAGCTGCACCTGTAATTAGTGAAATACAATTATTTAAGGCACCGGGAGTTATTACTACTCCTGAAATTTCGAGACAGGAGGGAGGAAAGGTGATTATTAACGGAGCAAGCTCTCCGGATGTAACGATTCACTACACCACCGATGGTACGGAGCCGGACTTTCAGTCGCCGGTTTACAACTGGAATTCGAATATCTCACTACCGAGAGGAGGAACTGTGAAAGCGCGTGCGTACGTAGATCAGGGCAAAACTGCCGGGAAAGTTGTAACAAAGGATTTTGACATAGCTTCTGGTACCTGGAAAGTTGTTGGTTCTACAAATAGGAAAGCGATTGATGGAAATGTTGAGTCTGTTTATGTAACTGATAAAAACGAGATCCAGATCGACTTAGCCGAAACCTTTAACCTGAAAGGATTTACTTATACCCCACCTGAATCTGATGATCATGGGGGAACTATATCCATTTATGGATATGAGTTTTATGTGAGTAAAGACGGAGAGCAGTGGAGTAAGGTGGCTACTGGCCAATTTGCCAACATTAAAAATAATCCGGTTATTCAGACGGTGAAGTTTCAGGCAACGGATGCCCGTTATATTAAATTGGTATCAACAGCTCCATCTGACGGGAAATCAAAATCAGTGGCAATTGCTGAGCTGGGAATTTTGACCAGATAAGTTTTTGAGGAAGTAAATATTACGGAAGCATAAGAATTAAAGTAAATGTGTAACTAGCATTAACCAGATTCTTATGCTTCCTGTCTTTTTGGACAAAAAATTCTTCGCTCAATATTAAATTTTTCAAATTTTTACATTCTTCTGAAAATATATAATTGATTAATAATCAATCTAAAAATGCAACAAAAATAAAATCCTGGCCCGCTGATGCAACTTTGCTGCTTTGCAAGGAAAATCCCCGAAAAAAAATCGACTATTTAAAAAGATAATATTATAACTTTGCGGGTAATCTAAACTAAAGACAATATTTATAACAATTTAACGCTGAACTGAAGTTGGAAAAAACCGCAACTCATACCAACATCTCCGCATATCATGCCCGTTTAAATAAAGGGGTGACTTCTGTTGGGTTCAATGTCTTTAGATTTCTGCTCCGACGACCTAGAATTTGATAGCGACATAGTTGTAGAAACTATCGCTATCGCACCGTGATTTCCCAATCATTCGGTGAGCCTTTCCTGTAAT
This sequence comes from Chitinophaga silvatica, assembly GCF_003419895.1. Lineage (GTDB taxonomy): Bacteria > Bacteroidota > Bacteroidia > Chitinophagales > Chitinophagaceae > Chitinophaga > Chitinophaga silvatica. Next base: position 544,585 of record NZ_QPMM01000002.1, read on the forward strand.
GGAAAAATTTCAATGTAGTTTATTGATTCACGATTTCAATTTAAAAAGTTGGAAAATCAACATATCATCGTTAGGGTAGCCACGCCTGACGACATTCACTATTCAAACATCATCACAGACGAGATGGAAGCTTCTGCAAAGGCGCGTGGAACTGGTATTGCCAAGCGTTCGCCTGAGTATGTAGAGCTCAAAATGAGGGAAGGAAAAGCCGTGATAGCTGTCACGGAAACGGGTGACTGGGTTGGTTTTTGTTATATTGAAGCTTGGGGCCATGAAAAGTTTGTTGCTAACTCCGGCTTGATCGTTAATCCAGCCTTTAGAGGTCATGGTGTTGCTAAATCGATCAAGAAAAAGATCTTCGAATTATCCAGACAAAAGTACCCTGAGTCCAAAATTTTTGGATTAACGACTGGTTTGGCCGTTATGAAAATCAACTCAGAGCTGGGATATGAACCTGTTACCTATTCAGAGCTGACTGATGATGAAGAATTCTGGAAAGGATGCAGAAGCTGTGTAAACTTTGATATTCTCACAAGCAAAAACAGAAAAAACTGTTTATGTACCGCTATGCTCTATGATCCTACCGAAAAGCTGAAAGAGGCAGAAGAAAGAGCAATGGCAGATAAAGCTGCTGAAGAAGAAAAAAAACAAAATCAACTCTCTGTTAGTGCTGAAGGACAAATTCAGCAAGATCGCCGTCTTCGTGGCTTCAAAGGCAACATTAAGTTATATGAGCGATGGCTGCGATTCAAACGATATGTGCTATTGAAAAGCAAAAAAGAAGGCGGGGCTACCGGCTCTAAAAAGAAATTTTTCCTGTTCTGAACAGGCTGTAAATATTGTTATCTGGAATTATAAAAAAAGATGTCATAATGAAAAAAGTAGTACTGGGATTTAGCGGAGGACTTGATACTTCCTATTGCGTTAAATATCTGACCGATGATAAAGGTTACGAGGTGCATTCTGTGATCGTTAACACAGGTGGTTTTTCAGAAGAAGAACTGCAGGAAATAGAAAGACGCGCTTATAACCTGGGCGTTAAAAGTCATAAAACTGTTAATGCAATACAATCTTATTATGATGGCGTGATCAAATATCTCATCTTCGGTAACGTATTGAAAAATAATACTTACCCTCTGAGTGTGAGCGCAGAGCGCATGAGCCAGGCACTGGCCATCGCCGAATATGTGAAAGAGGTTGGTGCTGATGCAGTAGCTCATGGTAGTACCGGAGCTGGTAATGATCAGGTTAGATTTGATATGGTTTTCCATATAATGATACCAGGAGTTGAAATCATTACTCCTATCCGCGATATGAAATTAAGCCGTGAAGATGAAATCTCTTACCTGAAATCAAAAGGTGTGCAGATGAATTTCGATAAAGCGGTATACTCAATCAATAAAGGACTTTGGGGTACTTCTGTTGGTGGTAAGGAAACCCTGACCTCTAACGGTATGTTACCAGAAGAGGCCTGGCCTACTCAATTAACCAAACAAGGCGAAGAACAGGTAAAACTTACTTTTACCAAAGGTGAATTAACAGGCGTGAATGATAAAGCATTCGATCATCCTGCGGCTGCAATTCAATACCTGCAAACTATTGCCGGTGCTTATGCTATTGGTCGTGATATTCACGTAGGTGATACCATCATTGGTATTAAAGGTCGTGTTGGTTTTGAAGCGGCTGCTCCAATGGTGATCATCAAGGCTCACCATGCACTTGAAAAACACGTTCTTACCAAATGGCAGCTTACCTGGAAAGACCAGCTGGCACAGTTCTATGGCAACTATATGCACGAAGGTCAGATTATGGACCCTGTAATGCGTGATATTGAAGCATTCCTGCAACATACTCAGGAAAATGTAACTGGTGAAGTGTTTGTAACGCTGATGCCTTATCGTTTCCAGGTTACTGGTATCAACTCTCCATTTGATCTGATGAGCAGCAAATTCGGTAAATACGGAGAAATGAACAGTGGCTGGTCTGGTGAAGATGTAAGAGGATTTAGCAAAATCTTTGGTAACCAAACAATGATCTGGCACCAGGTTAAAAACTCTAACTAATGGGAGAGATAAAAAAAATTAAAGCAGGAATTATCGGAGGTGCCGGGTATACGGGCGGAGAAATGATCAGGTTGTTACTCAACCATCCTGATGTAACCATTTCTTTTGTTCATAGCCGTAGCAATGCCGGTAACCCGTTATATGCAGTGCATGCCGATTTATTAGGAGATACCGACATGGTATTTACCGGTGAATTGAGCAATGACGTTGATGTTGTATTCTTATGTCTCGGGCATGGTGAATCTAAAAAGTTCATGGAATCAACAGATCTGGCACCACATATTAAAGTAATAGACCTGAGCCAGGATTTTCGTTTAGGCGAAACGGTGAAAGGCAGAACCTTTGTATACGGATTGCCGGAAATGCAGCGCGACGTTATTAAAACCGCGCAAAATATAGCGAATCCGGGTTGTTTTGCTACCGCTATTCAGTTAGGTTTACTGCCTTTGGCAGCAAATGGATTACTGACCGATGTACATACAACCGGTATTACCGGTTCAACCGGCGCTGGTCAGAAACTGCAGGCTACCTCACACTTTACCTGGAGAGCAAACAACATCTCTACTTATAAAGTATTAGATCATCAGCACCTGAAAGAAATCCGACGAAGCCTACAGCAATTGCAGCCTGGCTTCAGTGACGATGTAAACTTCGTTCCGGTGCGTGGAGATTATCCAAGAGGAATCTGGATAACCTCTTACCTGAAAAGCGATCTCTCGTTAGAGGCTGCAGTGAAGCTGTATAAAGATTATTACGATGGCCATCCATTCACTCATGTGAGTGAAAAACAAATAGATCTTAAACAGGTTGTAAACACTAACAAATGTTTAATTCAACTGGAGAAAATTGGTGACAAATTAGTTATCCACTCTATTGAAGACAACCTGCTGAAAGGAGCTTCCGGACAAGCAGTTCAGAATATGAATCTGATGTGCGGACTGGATGAAACAGCCGGACTTAAACTGAAGTCGATCGTGTTCTAAGTGTTTGATTATTTTTAACTTTTTAGCCAACATGAAACTTTTTGACGTTTATCCACTCAACGATATTATTATAGACAAAGCCTTTGGCTCTCATGTATGGGATGATAAAGGTACACAGTATCTCGACCTGTATGGTGGACATGCCGTGATCTCTATCGGCCATACACATCCTCATTATGTAAAGCGCCTTACAGATCAGCTGAATAAAGTAGGATTTTATTCCAACTCTGTTAAGATGCCGTTACAGGAACAATTAGCTGCTTTACTTGGAAAAGTTTCCGGGAAAGAAGATTATCAATTATTCCTTTGTAACTCAGGTGCAGAAGCTAATGAGAACGCACTGAAACTTGCTTCTTTCTATAACGGTAGAAAAAAGATCATTGCATTCAGAAAATCGTTCCATGGTCGTACTTCCCTGGCGGTAGCAGCAACTGATAATCCAAAAATTGTTGCTCCTGTTAATGAAACCGATAATGTAGTATTTCTGCCATGGCAGGATGAAGCTGCACTGGAAGCTGCTTTTAAGCAATATGAAGTAGCAGCGGTTATTATTGAAGGCATTCAGGGAGTAGGTGGTATTCAGGTAGCCGGCGAATCCTTTTTAAGGAAGATCAGAAGCTTGTGTGATGAATACAATGCTGTATTTATTGCAGATTCTATTCAGTGTGGATATGGCCGTAGCGGTAAGTTCTACTCACATGATTATGCAGGTGTAAATGCGGATATTTACACAATGGCTAAGGGTATGGGTAATGGCTTCCCAATCGGAGGTATTAGCATTGCTCCTAAATTTAAAGCTGTTTACGGTATGCTAGGCACTACCTTCGGTGGTAATCATATGGCTTGTGCTGCAGCGCTGGCGGTATTGGAAGTAATTGAGCAGGAGAACCTGATGGCCAATGCTGCAAAAATCGGAAACTATCTGATTGAGCAATTACGCAATTTCAAAGAAGTAATAGAAGTAAGAGGGCGCGGTTTAATGATAGGTATCGAATTACCAGATTCATTGGCTAATGTGAAGAAAGATCTGTTATTCAAACACAGAATCTTCACAGGAGAAGCCAAACCTAATGTTATCCGTTTACTGCCTTCACTGGCTTTAACTCAGGAGCATGCAGATCAGTTTTTAGAAGCATTTAGTAAAGAAGTGAAATAAAAATAAATGAAGCAATTTATTTCTACAGCAGATGTTCCCAGTGTCCCGAGACTAGTTGACATTGCGTTGAACTACAAAGCAGATCCTTTCAGAGATAAGGAGTTAGGGAAGAATAAAACAGTGGGCATGATATTTCTGAACCCAAGTTTACGTACTCGTTTAAGTACGCAGGTTGCGGCCAAAAACCTGGGGATGGAAGCAATTGTGTTTAACATCGATAAAGAAGGATGGGCGCTGGAAATGAATGATGGTGTTGTTATGAATGGTAACACTACAGAACATGTTAAGGAAGCAGCAGCGGTTATGGGGCAGTATTTCGATATACTGGCTATCCGTACTTTTCCTGGGTTGAAGAATAAAGAAGAAGATTATACAGAAAAATACATTAATCAGTTTATTAAATACGCTGGTGTACCGGTTGTAAGTCTGGAGAGTGCTACTTTGCATCCTTTACAAAGTCTGACCGATGTTATCACTATTAAAGAGCACTGGAATCAACCACGTAAACCAAAGGTGGTTATGACCTGGGCTCCTCATGTGAAGGCATTACCTCAGGCGGTTCCTAACTCTTTTGCTCAGTGGATAAATGCCTGGGGAGAAGCAGATTTCGTTATCACGCACCCTGAAGGATATGAACTGGACGAAAAATTTTCAGGAAATGCACGTATCGAGTATGACCAGAACAAAGCCCTGGAAGGTGCTGATTTCGTTTATGTGAAAAACTGGTCGTCCTACCGCGATTATGGTAAGATTATCAATTCTGATCCTTCCTGGACTTTCACTAACGAAAAACTGGCACTTACAAATGCTGCGAAAGTAATGCACTGCCTTCCTGTTAGAAGAAATGTAGTAATAGCAGACGAGGTACTGGATGGTCCTCAATCTATCGTTATTCAGGAAGCAGGTAACCGTGTTTGGGCTGCACAGGCTGTTTTAAGCGAAATACTGAAAGGAAAATGATCGATCTATTTATAATTAAAGTAGGCGGAAACGTTATTGATAATCCGGTATTGTTGCAAACTTTTCTTCAAAAGTTTGCAACAATACCCGGAAAAAAAATCCTGATACATGGTGGCGGAAAAATTGCTACCCGTATCGGTGATAAACTGGGAATTGAGTCGAAATACGTGGATGGTCGCCGCATTACCGATGCAGAAACCATCGACGTAGTGACTATGGTTTATGGAGGATTGGTAAACAAACAACTGGTAGCCCAATTGCAAGCCAATAACTGCAATGCAATAGGCTTAACCGGTGCAGATGCCAATATCATTCCGGCCGTTAAACGCCCTGTTAAAACCATCGACTATGGCTTTGTTGGAGATGTATATCCCGAACAACTAAATACAGCTCCCCTGAAAGCCCTGCTCGATGCCGGTATTACTCCTGTATTTGCTCCCTTAACACATGACGGTAAAGGACAAATATTAAATACAAATGCCGATACCATTGCATCATCACTGGCTATCGCATTATCTGCAAACTATCAGGTTCGATTGATCTATTGCTTCGAGAAAAAAGGAGTGTTAAGTGATCCAACAGACGATAATGCAGTCATTAACCTCATCAATAAAGATATTTACCAACAACTACTAACCGATAAAGTACTGTCAGACGGAATATTGCCTAAACTGCAAAATGCATTCGGAGCAATAGACAACGGTGTTAAAGAAGTATTGATCGGACATGCAGATGATGTACTAAGCAACACAACTGCAACAGTAGCAGGTACTTTAATATGCTAATAAATGTGGAACGAAAAACTATATGATGTGGCTGTGGCTTTGCTGAAGCAAATGATTGCCACCCCTTCATTAAGCCGGGAAGAAGATGGTACAGCCACGCTGATCAGCGAATTCCTGACTACCATGGATATTCCTCATGAGCGTCACCTCAATAATATTTGGGCCTACAACAAACATTACGATCCCGCTAAACGTAATATACTGTTAAATTCACATCACGATACTGTTAAACCTAATCCTCAATATACCCGCGATCCGTTTAGTCCGGATGTTGTTGACGGAAAACTTTACGGTTTAGGCAGTAATGATGCCGGTGGATGTCTGGTTAGCCTGATCGCCACCTTCCTGCATTTCTATCACCGCGAAGACCTTGGCTATAACATAATTCTAACAGCTACAGCGGAAGAAGAAATTAGCGGAGCAAACGGAATAGAAAGCATTCTTGATAAACTACCGGAAATAAGCTTCGCTATTGTAGGTGAACCTACGCTTACTCAACTGGCAATTGCAGAAAAAGGCCTCATGGTATTAGACTGCACCAGCTATGGAAAAGCTGGTCATGCTGCCAGAGAGGAAGGCGAAAATGCTTTGTATAAAGCCTTGCCAGATCTGAATTGGTTCAAGGACTATCGTTTCCCTAATGTTTCTCCAACATTAGGTCCGGTTAAAATGAGTGTAACGGTCATTAATACTTCAAATAAAGCACATAACGTAGTACCTGCCGACTGCTCTTTTGTAGTGGATGTTAGGGCTACTGATCAATATACGCTTGAAGAGTTGCTGGAAACCATTAAAGCAAATGTTTCCTGCGAAGTAAAGCCACGATCTATGCGAATGAGACCATCATTTATTCCGATGGATCATCCATTTGTGCAAGCAGGACTATCAATAGGTAAAACTTGTTATGGTTCTCCTACCACATCAGATCAGGCTTTGATACCAGCAACTTCAGTAAAGATGGGACCTGGCGATTCCGCCCGCTCTCATACCGCAGATGAATATATTCACCTGCATGAAATTAAAGAAGGTATCGATAGTTATATCAGGTTACTGGAAATGATCCAGTAATGTGTTTATTCAAAACTTGATAAAACATATTTACAATGAAATTGTGGCAAAAAGATAAAGTAGCATTGGAGTCGGTAGAACGTTTTACGGTGGGAAAAGACCGTGAAATGGATGCTTACCTTGCGCCGTTTGATGTACTGGGCTCTATGGCTCATATTACAATGCTGCAATCTATTGGGTTGTTGGAAGCAGAAGAACTGAAAATTCTGAAACAGGAATTGCGTAATATTTACCAGGAGATATTGGCCGGTGATTTTAAACTGGAAGACGGAGTTGAAGATATCCATTCCCAGGTAGAATTACTCTTAACCCGTCGCCTGGGCGAAGTTGGAAAAAAGATTCACAGTGGCAGATCAAGGAATGATCAGGTGCTGGTAGATCTTAAGCTTTTTCTGCGCCACGAATTACAGGAAATAGTTACAGAAGTTCTTGCTTTGTTTCATTTATTACAACAACAAAGCGAAGCCTATAAAAACCAACTGATGCCAGGTTATACGCATTTACAGATTGCGATGCCTTCATCATTTGGTTTATGGTTTGGCGCATACGCCGAAAGCCTGGTGGATGATCTGACCATGCTTCAGGGAGCCTATAAGGTGGTAAACAAAAATCCACTTGGCTCTGCTGCCGGTTATGGTTCGTCTTTTCCGTTGGATCGTGAGCTGACCACTTCTTTGCTGGGTTTTGAGGCACTGAATTATAATGTGGTGTATGCACAGATGGGCCGTGGTAAAACTGAAAAGCTGGTTGCATTTGCATTATCAGGAATTGCTGCTACCATTGCAAAGATGGCGATGGATATGACACTGTTTATGAACCAGAATTTTGGTTTTGTAAGTTTTCCGGATGAGTTGACAACCGGTTCCAGCATAATGCCGCACAAAAAGAATCCTGATGTTTGGGAACTGATTCGTTCTCATGGCAATAAATTGCAGGCATTACCAAATGAAATTGCGATGATGATAACTAACTTGCCATCTGGCTATCATCGTGATCTTCAGCTGTTGAAAGAAAACTTATTTCCGGCATTTCAGACGCTGAAAGATTGTATCAGCATGAGCAGATTGATGTTGGAAAACATCCGAATTAAAGACAATATTCTGGATGATGAAAAATATCAGTATCTGTTTAGTGTGGAGGTAGTGAATAATCTGGTGTTGCAGGGAGTTCCTTTCAGAGAGGCTTATAAGCAGATAGGAATGGATATTGAAAATGGTACATTTTCTCCTGCGAAAGAGGTAGCACATACGCATGCAGGTAGTATTGGAAATCTTTGCACTGCTCAGATTGCGGCGCAAATGGAAGTTGTTGTAAAAGGGTTTCCGTTTGAGGCAGTAGATAAGGCAATTGAGCGTTTATTGAATAGTTAGAATTGATTATTAGTTTGATATTAAGCAGCTGCAAGGGTTATTGCGGCTGCTTTTTTATTGCGGTTGTTTGGAGCTTAATCATTTTAATTAGAACTATTTCACTAAGAGTGTAAAGTTAAAAAAATCGGAGCCCGAACACCGATTTTTTGACTTTACACAGTTTATGAGATAGTGTCTGTTAATTGAGCTTTTCTTTTCCTGGGTTCTTTATATAAACTTCCTTGTATCTCAAACTCACAATTTTCAATCAATTTTCTCCTCTCTTTGGGAAAGATAGATAGGTCATCAGGATATATTTTAATAAATGTGAAATAGGTTTCATCTATCCATTTATCAAATTTTTCATTTTTATAAAATGAAGCTGGAGACATCTCAATAAAATGCGTTTCTGAATAAATATTATATTCATGTCGAAAACATATTGTTGGAAACAACTTTATTGCCTCTGTAAGTTTGTTTTGAAGGTATTCACTAGATGTCATAAGATCTGGTTTTAGCTATGATTAAAATTAGTTTGTAGATTGAAATAAATAATTGTTTAAGCAATCGATAATTGAAATAGATAATAGAATGGAGCGTTCACCATTACTACTACTAACCATTCTTTCCTGATAGTCAGAAAGGGTTCTCAAATTTTTTAACTCTACAATTTCTCTATTAAACTTTTTCCAATTGCAATCAAAGGTTTGTAACTCAATATTGAGGCGTTTAATCAGATATTGATGCACCCCCAGTCTGGGGATAACTTTCTTTTCTCTCTTCTTCCATTTGTCTGTCAGATAATCCTATTTTATAAAGTAGAATGTGTCTCATTAATTGTACGCAACTATAATATGCGCAATGTACCACAGACGGATAATAATATTTCATTTGCAAATGCCTGGCAGCATTAAAATTGATCTCCGATTTTATTTTCAAACAACTCATTTGGGCTAACAAATTTAAAACAGCAATGTAAGTACTAGCTTGCTAATAATAGTCAATTCATACCTTAAAATAATTTAACGAATACAAATTGGTTAAGAATGATAATTTTTGTTTGAAACGATAAATAGGATATTATTTTGAAGTCATTTGATTGTTAGAAAAATATCTTTTCTCATAAATTAGCTAATTGTGTTGTAACTTTTTTTCTACTTTTATATAAACTTCCTTGTATCTCAAACTCACAATTTTCAATGATATGTTTTCTTCTCTCTTTAGGAAAGAAACATAAACCTTCCGGATATAACGAAATGAATTCAAAAAAGGTTTTTTTCCTCCATTCTTTGAAGCTTATATCTTTTTTGAAGTATGAAGCTGGGGTAACTTCAATAAAATGAATTTCAGAATGGATATCATGTTCCTGCCTGCAATGTATTTGAGGAAATAACTTTACAGCTTCTGATAATTTGTTTTCGACATATTCTTGAGATGTCATAAGAATGGTTTTAAATGTAAATAATTGATTACCTGTTTTTTGGGAATTATTCCAATTTTATTTACAGAATAAAGTTTGTTATTAGGTAATTAGTGATAGAATTTGATAGATGCAAAGAACGTTGGCTCTTATTTCTATCGACAGGTCTTTCCTGATAATCTGATAGTATTCTTAATCTTTTTAATTCTCCAACCTCTTCATTAAACCTTTCCCAATCTATACCACAGTCTATTAACTCTATAGTTAGTCGTTTAATCAGATATTGATGCACCCCCAGGCTAGGATAACTTTCTTTTCTCTCTTCTTCCATTTGTCTGTCAGATAATCCTATTTTAAAAAGTAGAATGTGTCTCATTAATTGTACACAACTATAATATGCACAATGTACCACAGACGGATAATAATATTTCATTTGCAAATGCCTGGCAGCATTAAAATTGATCTCCGATTTTATTTTCAAACAACTCATTTGGGCTAACAAATTTAAAACAGCAATGTAAGTACTAGCTTGCTAATAATAGTCAATTCATACCTTAAAATAATTTAACGAATACAAATTGGTTAAGAATGATAATTTTTGTTTGAAACGATAAATAGGATATTATTTTGAAGTCATTTGATTGTTAGAAAAATATCTTTTCTCATAAATTAGCTAATTGTGTTGTAACTTTTTTTCTACTTTTATATAAACTTCCTTGTATCTCAAACTCACAATTTTCGACGATTTTCGATCTCCCTCTTGGATGAATACAAATACCTACGGGATATTTTTGTTTAAAAAACGACATTATTGTAGTGTCCAACCATTTATCAAATTCTTTGTTTTTATAAAAAGAAGAGGGGCAAATCTCAATGTAATATGCTTCTGCGAAGATGTCATATTCGCAACGGCAACGAATTTTGGGAAAGAGATTAACAGCTTCTATAAGTTTATTTTCAATATATTCTTTTGATGTCATAAGATTTGATTGTAGTTGTATTTTATAACCTTTAAATAGACTTGACTGAATCCTGAATAAAAAATGTTTTTAAACAATTGATGATTGAGTAGCATAATATAATAGACCGTTGACTGTTATTCTCACTAATAACTTTATCCTGGTAATCAGACCTCGTTCTTAATTTTCTTAACTCTTCAATTTCGTTATGAAATTTTTTCCAATCACAATCACCATTCTGTAATTCAAGGGTTAACCTTTCAATCAAATATTGATGTACCCCTAAACTGGGATAGTATTCTTTCCTATCTTCCTCCATCTGCCTATCCGATAACCCTATATTAAATATCAATACATGCCTCATTAACTGTATACAGCTATAATATGCACAATGTACCACAGACGGATAATAATATTTCATTTGCAAATGCCTGGCAGCATTAAAATTGATCTCCGATTTTATTTTCAAACAACTCATTTGGGCTAACAATTTTAAGGCGATAATGTAAGTACTCCAAATTAAATAACCAGCAATCCTTAACTTAAAATATTTTAATGAATAGAGATTAAATCAGAAGGATATTTTCAATATAAATACGATAAAATAATCATCGGCTTGTAATTTTTTCTTCTGATTTTTTGAACTGGATGCATTGTACTTGAAACTTACTAATTACGTAGGTTAATTAAATTTACTACCACTTTAATTATCATCTCTTTTTCATCAGGTTTAGACTCAGCTATCATTAAAGTTATCGCTACTAATGCATTATCAGCAATTTTTCTTGAACCATCCAAATGATAAAGGATATTATTTTTCTCTAAAAACCACACAAATAAGAAAGCCGCAATGCGTTTATTGCCATCAGTAAAAGAATGATTTTTAATAACAAAATAGTGCAGGTTAGCTGCCTTTTCTTCTACACTTGGATAAAGATACTGACCTCCGAATGTCATGTAAATAGCAGCCAGAGAACCCTGAAACGATTCATCCTTCTCGTTTCCAAATAAACTACTTCCATCAAATTTGTTCCGGAGCTCCTTAATAGCCTCTATTGCAGAAGGATAGCTAATTTCAAACAAGTTAACTGAGGTAGTCGATTCAATTTGCAAAACTTGTTGATCATATTGATCTAACACATCTAAGGCATAGGTGTAATCCGTGATAACTTTTAATAAACCCATTGCTTCACCAGTATTTAGGTTTTGAGTTTCCATAACATTTCCCAATAATCTAACCGTTTGCTTCAGCTCATCTAATTTGCGTGACTGTTCCTGAAAGCGCTTTTGGTCGATAGAATAGCCGCTGATCAGGTATTCTTTCAAAACTTTGTTTGCCCAAATTCGGAACTGAGTGCCACGTTGAGATTTAACCCTATAACCAACAGAAATTACCACATCAGGATTATAGAAATTAATAGGTTTTTTAGCAAATTCGGAATTTCCGAATTTCTTCATAGTTGATTCCTGATCAATTTCTTTTTCTTTATATATTTTATTAATATGTTCATTAATAGTATATTTTTTGCTTTTTGAAATAAAAAACTCATCTGGTCCTGAGTAAGCCAAACAGTATCATTTTCCAACTTAACATCGATTCTTAAATCACCTTCTGAATTCTGATAAATGAATACTTGATCATCTTTCATATGATTGTAAAAATGTAAAGTTCATGAGGTATATATACTAGCCTCTAAATCATATTGCTTGTATATAAGGATTAACTGAAAAAGTATCTGGCAGATCTGGTTTTATTTTCAAACAACTCATTTGGGCTAACAATTTTGAGGCGCTAATGTAAGTACTCCAAATTAAATAACGAGCAATCCTTGACTTAAAATATTTTAATGAATAGAGATTAAATCAAGGTGATAATTTCAATATAAAAAAGATAAAATGATCATCAATATAATTAAAAGAAAAAAGGTCTGACAGTGAATGTCAGACCTTTTGTATAATGGTTAGGATATGGCTATAACCCAATTGTTATTCCTGCAAAGAAATTGGTTCCTGCCATTGGGTAATAGTAATTGTCGTAGATCACCTTATTCTGACTTGCATCGAAGTATGGCCAGGTGCTTCCATTAGGCTCATATTTCTTGTTGAAAATATTATTCAGCATAAACTGCAATCCCAGTTCGCGAAACAGTTTCTGAGGCACCAGATAATTGATACGCAAATTGCTGACAAAATATGGATCAAGACTACCAGCTATATTGGATGTATTATCCATATACTGTCTGCTTACATATTTTCCAATTAAATCTATATTCAGATCTTTAACTGGTCTTGCTGTGAAAGTAGCGCCACCAACAAAAGCCGGTGAGAAGGAAATGTTAGCCTTATTGATCACCTGTGTATGGACGTCGGCATTTTCGTCATAGGTCACAGCATGGTAATCCAGAACTTTATTACTGCTTAAAGCTCCATTGGCTGCAATACTGAACATTGGCGACAGATTCACTGATCCATTCACTTCAACGCCTAAACGATAGCTTTTAGGAATATTGGTACGGATGTAGGCACCTACATCTGTTAACATCCCGGTTTGTACAAGCTGATTTTTATAGCGCATATAGTAAACATTGGCTTCTACAGCTGCTTTACTGCTTCTCCAGCTATACCCGGCTTCCAGGTCCTGTAGTTCTTCCGGTTTAGGAACTGAGGCTCCGTAATTGCTTTCAAAATCGCTGCGGGTAGGCTCTTTGTGCGCTAATGCTATGGATGCAAATACTCTGTTAGCTGCATTGATATTGTAGGAAATACCGGCTTTAGGATTGAAGAAGTTGTAATTCACATGCTCAATATATGTTGGTGCAGCTTCAAATCCATCCATGTAGTACATGATGTTACGATATTGTACATCCGCGAATAAACTTAACTGCTGAGTTAATTTATATTCGTTTTTCCAGTAGATATTGAAATCATTTTTTTGAGCTGGGTAACGGTAATACTCCTGATCTTTGTTGATACCAACTTGTGCCCAGATGATTTTACCATAATGATCGCCGGTATATCTGTTCCATCCACCACCAAGGCTCCAGTTATATTTATTGCCGGTGCGGTTAACAGAAAATACAGTACCATAGAAATAATTATCTAACCAAAGCTGTCTGACTAAATCTGTAGTGTGAACTGAATCTCCATTAATAATCGGGTATTCCAATCCATATTCCGAGTATTCCTGTTGTGCTCTGTATTGTTCATAGTAACCTCTTCCCCTGGTCATGTGAAGAGCTACGTTGAAGTTGAGATGTGAATTGATTTTCTGGTTGAGGAACAACTGATAATGATCTTGCTGATAGTTATCAGTTTCATTGTCGTATGGAGTTCCTGGTTTTTTAGTACCGGCTGAATTATAAGTTCTGTCGGTAAGTAATTTATCTTCCGGTACACCATTCCATGCCTGATAGGTTTTTTCTTTTCCGGAGAAAACATTCAGTCTTATGGCGGTATTGTCGGAGATATAAGCTGCAGAGGTATAGAAGGAACGGAGGTCGGAGGTCGCACGATCTATATATCCATCTGAAGAGATTTTAGACAATCGGGCATCAATGGTAAAATGATTGTTGATAAGTCCTGAACCTGCTTTAACAGTATGTTTCCAGCTATTGAATGAGCCATAGCTGTTACTGATTTCTCCATACGCTTTTTCATTGAATTCATTGGTAGAGAGATTTAATGATGCTCCGAAAGCACCGGCACCATTGGTTGAAGTACCAACACCTCTTTGAAGTTGAATGCTATTCGTTGACGAAGCAAAATCCGGCATATTCACAAAAAATGTTCCCTGGGATTCGGCATCATTAATAGGAATACCATTTACGGTAACATTGATTCTGGTAATATCTGAGCCACGAACTCTCATTCCGGTGTATCCGATTCCCGTACCTGCATCCGAGTTAGTAACTACAGAGGGTTGCTGATCCAATAATAGTGGCAGATCCTGACCCAGGTTTTGTTTTTTAATATCGGCCGCGGTCAGTGTTGTGCTAACAAATGGAGAATTTTTGCCGGCTCTCAAACTACTGATCTCAACAGGTTTTACAAAGAGTGTAATTGCTTCCAGGGAAATATTGAGCTGTTGTGGCTGACCAGTGGTGGTAATGGTAGCAGTATAATTTTTATAGCCAATATAGCTGGCATTAATGGTATAAGTTCCCTGTTTGGAAAGACGGATGCTGTAATGTCCTTCCTGGTTGGTAAGATCGCCGGTTTTGCTGATGCTGATAGTTACCCCTTCTAAAGGTTTTCCGGTTGAAAGGTCGGTAACGGTACCAGTGACAAGCGATTGTGCGTTTACAGCGCCAACTATGCAAAGTAGCGCTAATAACATTAGCTGTCTCATTTAATTATGTCTGTTTTCTATTTAGTCATTCCTAACCAGCATTACCTGGTCAAGGTTCCTTGGGTGTGATCTCAGCCTGAAAAGTAAGGCACCCCATTTATGGTATTTGCGTATAACGCAGTACAAAGGTATAGATGTGAATTTTAAAATAAGAAATTATTTTTCGGATGAATAAAATAGTGTAATTTGAATAGGTACTTCTTTAGGTCATCATTTCTAAATTTTTTAACCATTTAATCTTTATTACTGATGATCAGAATGCAGCTAATCGGGCATTTAGGCCGCGATGTAGTAAAAAGAGAAGTTAACGGTGCTGTTGTATTTTCTTTCCCGGTAGCCGTCAATGAGCGTTTTAAAAATGCTCAGGGTGTCCTGGAGGAAAGAACTACCTGGGTAGATTGCTCTTTATGGGATCGGGGAAACGTTGCACCCTATTTAACGCAGGGAACAATGGTTTTTTTAGACGGGGTTCCCAAAGTGGAGGCCTTTATTTCAAAAGCCGGAGTACTCACAGGTGCAATTAAGTTTAGAGTATTCTCTATTCAACTGCTAAGCAGCAGAGATGAAGAAAGAAGAAAAGTAATCCTTTCAGAGGTGCCGGTTCCAGAAACAGAACCATCCGTAGAGCAGCCCGCTGACGACCTTCCATTTTAATTTAAGTGTATTTGTATTCCATTATAAAGCCAGCAATTGCTGGCTTTTTTACTTTTTTTAAGAATTATTTGTTAGTTAAATTTAAGTACCCTATCTTTGCACCCTCATTGCGAGGTAGAGCAGAGGTAGCTCGTCGGGCTCATAACCCGAAGGTCAGTGGTTCGAATCCGCTCCTCGCTACAAATAAACGCTGAAGAGCGATAAAGATTAGAGCCGAAGAAATTCGGCTTTTTTTATTTGCGTAAGTTTGAGGCCATTGCCTCCTAATTAGATGTCATGCACAAAGCAGGTTTTGTAAATATTTTCGGTAAGCCCAATGCGGGAAAAAGCACCTTGTTAAACGCTATAATTGGCGAGAAACTCGCTATTATTTCTCCTAAAGTGCAAACTACCCGACACCGTATAACCGGGGTACTCACTCAACCCGATTACCAGATTGTATTTTCCGATACTCCGGGTATTATTGATCCTAAATACAAGCTGCATGAGAAAATGATGGGAGCAGTGAAGTCGGCACTCGAAGATGCTGATGTTGCTTTACTCATCCTTGATGTAAAGGACTCTTTAGCCGAAAATCTTGAATTATTCGACTCCCTGAAATTGAAAGTACCGGTGATCCTGGTACTCAATAAAATCGATAAGCTCTCTAAGGAAGAACAAGCCGAATTAGAAGCTAAAGCTAAAGAATGGGGGAAGGCTACGGCTGTTGTACCTATTTCTGCTATGCAAGGTAAAGGAGTGAAGGACTTGCTGGCAACTATTGTAAAACTATTGCCGGAAGCTAATCCTTTCTATCCGGAAGATACACTAACGGACAGGTCTACACGCTTTTTTGTTGCTGAGATTATTCGCGAAAAAATATTTCAACTGTTCAAAGAAGAAATTCCGTACCATACTACGGTTATCGTTAATCAATTCCAGGAAAAAGACACACTGACGAAGATTTCAGCTGAAATAATTGTTACCCGCGAAACGCAGAAAGCAATTATTCTTGGTGAAAAAGGTAAATCAATTCGTGAGATAGGCACTTTAGCACGTCAGGACATCGAAAAATTCATCGAAAGAAAAGTATTCCTGGAACTCTTCGTGAAAGTACGCGGTAAATGGCGCGATAACGATACATTCCTGAAAGAATACGGTTATTAATTGATCATTCGAAATAATAATAAAAATGGCTGGATATACAGTAGCTATTGTAGGCCGCCCGAACGTAGGCAAATCAACATTGTTCAACCGTTTGCTTGAACAACGTAAAGCAATTGTAGACGATCAGAGTGGGGTAACCAGAGATCGTCAGTACGGCATCGCCGATTGGAACGGCAAAACGTTTAACGTTATTGATACAGGCGGATTTGTTTCTAATAGTGATGATGTTTTCGAACGTGAAATTCGTAAACAGGCGAAAGTGGCGATGGAAGAAGCAAATCTCATTATTTTCATGTGCGACGTAGCCACCGGAATTACCGACCTGGATGAAGATGTTGCTGATGTTTTACGTCGTACTTCCAAACCTGTATACCTGGTTGTTAATAAAGTTGATAACAGTCAGCGCCAATTGGAAGCTACCGAATTTTATAGCTTGGGATTCGAAAATATTTTCTTCCTTTCTTCTATGTCGGGCAGTGGTACAGGTGAACTCCTGGATGCTGTAGTATCTCATATTACACCTGAAATGGGAGAAGCCACGTTGGAAACCGATATTCCTAAAATTGCGATTATTGGTCAGCCTAATGTTGGTAAATCATCTTTGTTGAATGCACTGATAGGAGATGAGCGTAATATCGTATCTGATATTGCTGGTACCACCCGTGATACTATTCATACTCATTACAACATGTTCCAGAAGGATTTCATGTTGATAGATACCGCCGGAATTCGTCGTAAAGCTAAAGTGCAGGAAGACCTTGAGTTTTATTCTGTAATTCGCGCTATTAAGGCAGTAGATGAGGCTGATGTGGTAATGTTGCTACTGGACGCTGAAAAAGGTATTACTGCCCAGGATTTGAGCATTTACAGCCTTGCTGCACGTAAAGGTAAAGGTGTTGTGGTATTGGTGAATAAATGGGATTTGATAGAAAAGGCTACCAACACCGCCAGAGATTATGAAAAAGAACTGAAAAACAGACTTGCTCCATTCTCTGATGTGCCTATCATCTTCACTTCTGTAACCGAGAAACAACGTATATTCAAAGCTATTGAAACAGCGCTCGAAGTTTACGAAAACCGCCTGCGCCGCATTCCTACTTCTACACTGAATGATGTAATGCTAAAAGCTATTGAAGCATATCACCCTCCTGTTGTAAGGGGTATTCCTATCCGTATTAAGTATGTAACTCAGTTGCCAACTCATACGCCTGCGTTTGCTTTCTTCTGTAACTTACCGGATGATGTAAAGACTCCTTATCGTAATTACCTGGAAAATCAACTTCGCTCGCACTTCGATTTCAGAGGGGTTCCGTTGAAATTATTCTTCAGGAAAAAATAATAGAGTAGTAGATTTTGTAATTTATAATTATTGTGCATAACTTTGCGGCGGTTTTAAAAACACAAAACAAAATCAACATGAAAAAAGTATTTGTATTCGCTATCGCTGCTGGTATGTTCTTCGTAGCTTGTAACGGTGGTAGCACTCCTGCTGCTGATTCTACTGCAACTGCTCCTGTAGACACAATGAACGCTGAACCAGCTCAGGTTCCTGCTGCTGATTCTACTGCTCACCTGGATTCTACTGCAACTCCAGCTACTGGTGATTCAGCTGCAACTCCAGCTAAGTAAGAGATTATTATAATTGATAATAAATCTTTCTTGCAAGAAATTGAAAAAGGCCATCTCTACTTAGTAGAGATGGCCTTTTCAATTATACTTCTTCATAATTTTAATCTTCCAGAATACTCGCCAGATTTATAAGCTCATTTTGCTTATAGCTATCTTTTTCGTCCTGAAAACATTTCGATAGCTCTTCCAGCAGGAACTGAATAATCTGCTTATTGGATTGCGGTTTGAAATAAGAAGGTACCGGAGGTACTGATACCCGTCTTAAATAGGTGTCCACATCCTGTTGTGTGTAAATCTGACCTTGTATCGGATCAATAAAAAATAAAATCCTGTAATCAGATGGATCTATAGGCCCGGAAAAGTCTATAAAACTGTCGAAATACGCCAGAATAAACTGTCGGGGTATCTTTACTGCATAAACTGGTAAATCAAGCATTGCACAAAGCGTCTGATAGATAATACCGTTAGTAACAGGATTACCTTTCTTCGATTCAATAACCTGATTAATGAAGAACTGATTTCTTCGCTGGTACGATACTTCTTCTCCCTTAAGCCCAAAATAGTTGTAGATCATACTATTCAGTACATTGATCTGCTCAAGCGGGGTTAGATAATTATTCAGCTCCAGCCAGATATTTCGTTTAATCCGATCTATTTCTGTCAGGATCTGGTTATCTAACAAGTCAGGGAATTGATATTTAGCAGTTAAAATAGCTCCTTGAAGTAAATCCGGCATCTCAGAACGCCCCCATCCACGAAGTGCCGATTGAAGGTCCTGGTAATGCACACGGTGAATCAGCAATTCTATCCTTTCCTGAATAGCCTCGTCGATTGTATTCTCCCACAAATTCTCCAGGTTTGGAATGATTTCCTTGCCATAAAGCAAAATCTTATTGGCAACAGTATCAAATACCTCTACATCTGGATCATCCAACAGGTGGAACAAAGCATTTATTTCTCTGTTTTCATTCATACCATTATTATGATCAGTGGTAATCATTAAATAATGATCCAGTTGGCAAATTAAATAATACGCGTATCAATTGCACTGCAGTAATTATCCATTGCCTGTTTCATCATCATTTTTTACCACCGCGTTATTCAGCTTTCTTCTTCCTTGGCGCTGCTTTTTTCTTAGGTGGATTTGCTTTAGCTTCTTCAATAATAGCTTTAGCTTCTTCCACTGTTAAATCAGCTGCGTTATCAATTTTTTCTTTCGGTATTTTGAAATTCTTTAAGCCTTGTTTGATATATGGGCCATAAGGACCTTTGAGAATTTGAATTTTTTCTTTTTCGAATATTTTGATCGTTCTCTCGTCTTTGGCTGCACGCTTTTCAACAATTAACGGTTCAATTTCATCCAACTCTACGGTGTATGGGTCCATTTCTTTCTTTAAGGAATAGAATTTCTTGTCGTGCTGCGCATACGGACCAAATCTACCGATATTTATTATAACATCAGAATCTTCGAACTGCCCCAGATTTCGTGGTAGTTTGAAGAGTTCCATTGCTTCATCCAATGTAATTGTTTCAATACTCTGGGTTGCTTTCAGTTTTGCAAAGCGAGGTTTTTCCTCATCTTCCGCACTACCAATCTGAATCATCGGACCATAACGACCCATACGGGCTACGATTGGTTTGCCTGTTGCTTCATCCACACCCAAAGGACGTTCTCCTTTTACTCTTTCTGCGTTTTCCAATGTGTTTTCCACATCTTTATGGAATGGAGAATAAAACTCCTTCAGCATTTTATTCCATTGCTTTTTACCGCTGGCTATTTCGTCAAATTCTTCTTCAATCTTAGCAGTAAAACCATAATCCATTACATTATTGAAATATTGGTTCAGGAAATCTGTAACAATCATACCCAGGTCGGTAGGGAATAACTTCGATTTCTCAGCTCCTGTATTTTCTGTTTCTGTAACCTTGGAGATTTTATCATTTTTAAGTGATAAAACTCTGTAATCCCTTTTCACTCCTTCCTTATCACGTTTTTCAACGTAATTACGCTTTTGTATGGTCGTAATAGTTGGAGCGTAGGTAGATGGACGTCCAATTCCCAATTCTTCCAGTTTTTTAACCAGGCTGGCCTCAGTATAACGAGGAGCTGGGCGGGAGAAGCGTTCAGTAGCTTTCATTTCTTTAAGATCCAGCGACTGTTTTACAGCCAGTGGAGGTAAAGAACCTTCCTGATCTTCTGATTCTTCCTCGTCATCATTACTTTCGAGGTATACTTTAAGGAAGCCATCAAACTTCAATACTTCTCCACTGGCAGATAATTCCTCGTGGTTGGTACTGATATCTATTTTAGCGATGGTTTTTTCAAGTTCCGCATCCGACATCTGGCTGGCGATGGTACGCTTCCAGATCAGTTCGTAGAGGCGGCGGGTATCACTATCGTCAACAGTCGTGTTCTCCATATAAGTAGGACGAATAGCTTCGTGAGCTTCCTGAGCCGATTCGTTCTTATTCTTAAACTTACGGTGTTGGTGATATTTATCTCCGAATGTTCCCTTGATCGATTTTTCGATGTCCTGCATCGCGGTATCGGAGAGGTTTACGGAGTCGGTACGCATATAGGTGATATTCCCACTTTCATACAGTTTTTGCGCTAAAAGCATGGTTTTAGATACGCTATAGCCCAATTTACGGCTGGCTTCCTGTTGTAAGGTAGAAGTGGTGAAAGGAGCAGCCGGTGATTTTTTACCTGGCTTTACCTGAATATCTTTAACTGTATATGCAGCTCCTACGCATTGCTGCAGGAATTTTTCAGCATCCTCTGCCGTTTTGAACTTATTAGGACCTTCAGCTTTAAAGGAGATATTTTTACCATTAATATCTTTTCCGGTAAAATAGGCATCTACTTTAAAGGTACTGGTAGAATGGAAAGCATTGATTTCTCTTTCACGTTCAACAATCAATCTAACAGCTACGGATTGCACTCGACCGGCAGATAATGAGTTACGCATACTCATTTTTCGCCATAAGACTGGAGAGATTTCAAAACCTACGATTCTGTCGAGTATTCTGCGGGCCTGCTGGGCATTTACCCTATCCATATCCAGCTTACGCGGATGTTGAACGGCATTTTCGATGGCCGGTTTGGTAATTTCATGGAAAACGATGCGCTTGGTTGTTTTAGGATCCAGGTTCAACACCTCACATAAATGCCATGAAATGGCTTCCCCTTCACGGTCCTCATCCGTTGCTAACCAAACCTCGTCGGTATCCTTCGCTAACTTCTTTAACTCCTTGACAACCTTCTCTTTATCTTCAGGGATCACATACTTAGGCTTGAAGTTATTTTCAATGTCTATCCCCATATCGTCTTTCTCCAGGTCACGTATATGACCGAAGCAAGACTTTACTTCAAAGTCATTGCCCAATATTTTTTCGATGGTCTTGGCCTTTGCCGGGGACTCAACTATAACTAGATTTTTTTTTGCCATGTATGCTTCTTTAATATACTGCTAAATACGCAAAATTCTGGAAAATAATAACTTCAATGAATTTCTGCAATGATATAAAAGTACCTTGAAATTAAAAAATCAGGGGCCTTTAAATGTTAAAATACCTTCTAATGTAACGAAAAAATCGGGGTTGGGTTTAAAGTACGTATATTCGATTAGTTAAGGTTCCGAATACCCTATTTGTGTGATAGGTGACTTATTCAAATATTAAAATCATAACATTCAAAATTTTTTAAATTAGAAATTAATGGAGATTGTTATCATTGGCACAGGTAACGTAGCGCATTGTTATGGGCAATTAATGAAAATTCATGGTCACCAGATTAGCCAGGTCATTAGCCGCAACCCCGAACACGCCCGTGAACTTGGTGAGATGTTAAATGCTTCCCATACAACCGATATTCAGGATATTAATATGGAAGCAGATATATATATTCTGGCAGTTAGTGATTCCGCCATTTCCGAATTGAACGATGAACTTCGGCTGGGGAAAAGAATGGTTGCCCATACTGCCGGTGCAGTACCTCTAAGCGCTATTTCGAAAATTTCCTCCAATATTGGCGTCATCTATCCGCTTCAATCTATCCGTAAGGAAGTAAAAAATTACCCAACCATCCCGGTAATGCTGGAAGCCAGCAATGACGAAGTGCTCAGAAGACTCCAGGCGCTTGCCCAAAGTATTTCTGGTACAGTTACTTTCGCCGATTCAACTCAGCGACTTAAATACCACCTCACCGCGGTGCTTTGTAATAATTTCACGAACCATTTAATTGCCCAGGCTAAGGCTTACTGCGAAAAGGAGCATCTCGACTTTTCCCTGCTTCAGCCGATTATTAAAGAAACTTTCGACCGGTTGGAGAAATATCCTCCGGAGGCAGTACAGACCGGGCCGGCAATCCGGCAGGATATTGTAACTATGAATTTGCACCGTTCATTACTGGAAGGAAACGAATATATGCAGTTGGTATACCAGGTATTGTCGGATGCAATTTTTCAATTTCATCACAAATCTTAAGCAGCGATTAGGATATTATATATAATGGTCATTTCATAAAATTGAAATGACCATTCATTCCTGTGTCTTTTAAGAGATTATAAATCTTTATTTTTGAGCCCTATGAACGTATTGGCTTTATTCAAACCGATCACCACTTTCGTATTAGATGTGGATGGGGTACTTACAGATGGAACTTTGCAACTTTTGCCAGGTGGGGAAATGTCGCGCAAGATGAATATTAAGGATGGCTATGCAATGCAATTGGCAATTAAGAAAGGCTATCGGGTAGTAATTATATCAGGCGGAAAATCAGAAAGCGTGGTAAGTCGCTTACAAGGGCTTGGCATTAAAGATATTTTTACCGGAATTACGGAGAAGAAAGAAAAACTGCAGGATTATGTATTTGAAAATGATCTGCGCTGGGAAGAAATAATCTATATGGGTGACGATATTCCTGATTATATGCCCATGCAGATGGTAGGCTTACCTGTTTGCCCTGCCGATGCCGCACCAGAAATTAAAAGTATCTCAAAATATATTTCCCCTTTACCAGGCGGACATGGTTGCGTGAGAGAAGTAATGGAAAAGGTATTGAAATTGAATGGTCATTGGCTTATGGATGAAGGCATAGCATCAAAATAATCAACAAAAGAAACTATGAAGCACTGGGCTGCATTTTTCAAACTAATCAGATACCCTAATCTAATATATATAGCGCTTACCCAATTCCTACTGCAATATTGTGTAGTTGAGCCTGTATTACGTAGTGAAGGGGAGGAACCATCTTTATCAGTTCCATTATTCGTGCTTCTTTCTATATCCACTGTTTTAATTGCTGCTGCGGGATACATTATTAATGATTACTTCGATATCAATATCGATATTGTTAATAAGCCCGATAAAATGGTGCTGGATAAGGTAATTAGTCGCCGTTGGGCAATGGCCTGGCATACATTCCTGAATATGGCCGGGGTATCGCTTGGCTTTCTGGTGGCCTGGAAAACAGGACAATTCTACCTGGGTTTTACACAAGTGATCTGTTCCCTGTTACTCTGGTTTTATTCCACCTCTTTTAAAAGACAGGCAATAATCGGTAATGTGGTAATTTCTATATTAACAGCATTATCGGTTGTAGTAGTTGGATTTTATGAAAAACAAATCTATCAGAGTTTTGAAGCTATTCTTTCTCCGATTGGCAGAAAGCTGATTCAGATAATAGGAGTATACGCTCTCTTTGCATTCCTTATTTCAATGGTCCGTGAAATAGTGAAGGACCTGGAAGATATGATAGGAGATAGTAAAGATGGCTGCAGAACATTTCCAATTGTTTGGGGAGTATTACCTACCAAACGATTATGCAGTGCATTGATTTTTGGATTGATAGGTATTATTTTATTGGTTGAAGTAAGAGTGTGGATTTTGGGATGGTATATCGCTATTATTTATCTCATTGCATTGGTACAGTTGCCGAGCTTTTATATATATCTGTTATTGAAAAAAGCTAACCTGCCACCTGAATATCATAAAGTTAGTTCTTTGGTTAAATGGGTGATGCTTACAGGTATTCTTTCTATGATCTTCTTTAAAATTTATTTATAAATGTATTCTGGTAAACCAGTTGTGCTGGCTTCACAGTCGCCCCGTCGTAAGCAACTGTTGGAGCAGGCCGGCATTCCTTTTGAAATCAAAGTTGTTGAAACTGCTGAAACTTATCCTGAAGGGTTGGAGATTCCCGACATTCCTGTTTGGATTGCCCGACAGAAGGCTGCGGCTGTACAGCAGTTGTGTAGCCCGAATGATATCATAATTGCGGCAGACACAGTGGTTGTATTGGATGACGTTATTATCGGAAAGCCCAAAGACAGAGCGGATGCGGTCAGAATCCTTACTACATTAAGTGGCAGAGAACATAGGGTTATAACCGGTGTGATAATACAGCAGGGAGATAAAGAGAAAGCATTTTCAAAAATTACTTACGTCACTTTTAAACCATTAACCCCGGAACAGGTCTATTATTATGTAGACCATTACAAACCCTTTGATAAGGCCGGGGCATACGCGATTCAGGAATGGATTGGGGCAGTAGCGATAGAGGGAATTAATGGATGTTTCTATAATGTAATGGGCTTACCTGTGAGTAATGTAGTTACAGAACTGGAGGCCTTTTCCTGATACCCTGTTTTACTTTCCCCTCAAAGAATAACGGCGCAGAGATCTGCGCCGTATTTTGTTGGTTTTTGCTTCATTAATAATAGCGTTATTCCAATACCAGGATATTCACATCCTTATTTTTCAACCATCCGGCTTCTCTGAGTTTTTGCAGGTTGATAGTTCCTACAACATAGCGCCATTCGGCTGATTCATATTTTTCTGATATATGGAAGAATTCGGTTAGGTCAACCTGGCCCTGAGTTTTATAACGCAGGTATATTTTCAGTTGAACATCGTTTGTAAAACTAGGTTGATTATTTTGTTTGATTTTTTTGTACTCGTACCTATAGTTGTAGAGCAGAGCAGAAATATCGGAGAGTACAGCACTACCGGTAGCAGTACCACCGGCACCTTTACCAACAAAGAATTGTTTGTCGGTGAAAGCACTTTCAAGCAGAATACCATTGTACTCGTTATACACGTCGTATAATAGGTTATGTTCTTTTACCAGATGCGGTAATACGTAGGAGAATACGTGGCCATTCTGACGACGGCATTGTGCGATCAGTTTAATAGTACTATTACGTTGTCTGGCAAATTGAATATCGAAATCATTGAGGTGATGTATTCCGAAGTTGAATACCTCTTCCGGCTTCACGAAAGTACCGAAAGCATGCAGGAGAAGAATTACGATTTTGAATTTTGGATCATAACCTTCGATATCCAGTGTAGGGTCGGTTTCTGCGAAACCTAGATCCTGTGCTTGTTGCAGTGCTGTTTCGAAGCTGAGATTTTCTTCAAAAATTTTGGTAAGAATATAGTTGGTAGATCCATTACAGATTCCTTCAACAGCGTTGAGCAAGTCGTTATCGTAGTATTCTTCCAGGTTGCGAATAATTGGAATACTAGCGCAGCTGGAGGCCTCGTATAAGAAAGGCACTTTATTTTCTGCCTGTAATTGGTAAAGAGCTGGCAGGTTTTCGGCAATCATTCGTTTGCTGGCACTTACTACGGCTTTACCATTGCGAAGTGCTGTGCTAACAATTTCAAATGCAGCTTCAGTATCATTGATCAGTTCTACTACCACATCGATAGTCGGATCTTCAAGGATTTCATTTTTATCAGTGGTAAAATAACTGCTGTCGATAGGCCTTGTTTTATTAGGGTCTTTAATACATATCTTTTTGATACGTGCATTAATACCTTTTGTTCTGTTAAGCACTTCGTACAGTCCTTGTCCTACCACTCCGAATCCAAAAATACCTAGATTGATGATCTTGTTTTCCATACTTTTTTTTCAAACTTAATGCTGCATGCAGGATTACAGGTTGCGTATATCCGGCTCCGTTACCAGGCAGCTTTATTGTAAAACAGTGATTTGCTTGCCAGCCGGATGGTTTAATTTATCCAGCGCTTGTTTCAGGTCATTGATCAGGTCTTCTGCATCTTCAATTCCGATGGATAGTCGGATGCATGAATCCTGTAACCCGCTTTTTTTCCGAAAATCTTCGGGAATGTTTCTATGAGTCATGGTGGCCGGGTGGGCCAGCATACTTTTTACACCGCCGAAACTTTCTGCCAGCTTAAACAACTTTGTTGCATTCACAATACGGATAGCATTTTTAATGTTGTCGCTCTTTAATGAAAAGCTAACCAATGCGCCGTAGTTCTTTTGTTGTTTGCGGGCAATATGATGATTTTTATGTGTGGCTAATCCGGGATAGAATACTTTATCTATAGCAGGATGAGTTGCCAGCCAATTAGCGATAGTACTGGCATTGCTACACTGTTTTTCCAGTCGTAAATACAGCGTTTCAATTCCACGGATTGTTAACCATGCTTCAAACGGGCTTAAAATACTTCCGGAAATATTTTGATTATATCTGATCTGATCGGCCAGCACTTTGGAGTTGACAACTACCAGTCCGGCTATTACATCGCAGTGACCGGCCAAATATTTAGAAGCGCTATGGATAACTATATCAGCGCCTAATGTTAAGGGTTGTTGAAGTAATGGAGTACTGAAAGTATTATCTACTACCAGCAGGATATCGTGTTGTTTGGCAATTTTGCTGATCGATTTGATATCAGAAACCTTCAAAGTAGGATTGGTAGGAGATTCTAACCAAATCACTTTCGTTTTAGGTGTGATAGCAGCCAATACTTTATCAATATTACTGGTATCAACAAAATTTACCTTAATACCAAAGCGTTCAAACATATGGTTGAATATTTGAAAGATGCCTCCGTAGGTATCTTCCACCGCCATAATTTCATCGCCCGATTTCAATAATTTTAATACAGCATCAATGGCAGACATGCCACTGGCAAAGGCAAAGCCAGCAAATCCTTCTTCCAGATTGCAGATCAGATCCTCCAGTACTTTTCTGGTAGGATTATTTGCTCTGGAAAATTCAAAGCCCTTATTAATGCCCGGAGATTCCTGCACAAAAGTGGACGTCTGATAGATAGGCACGGATATGGCGCCTGTCAGTTCATCTACCGGAATGCTATGAATCAGTTGTGTTGCTGTTTTCATTTGTTTAAATATTTTAATGATATAGAAGCCGTTTTATGGTGCAACTTTATCATTAAAGATCAACTTAAACAACATTAATCCTAAGAAATTTGAGAGAAGAAGGCATAAAAAAAGCTCTCCCTATGTTGGAAGAGCTCTTTTAGAAAGTTATATATATCTATGAAGAATAATCTCTGCCAACTTATCTTTCTCCCGACTGAGTCGAGAGCAGGAATTAGCACCTTTTTCCTGATATAATCAGGAATGGTTGCTAAGGCATCGTAGGGCCAAGTCCCTCCGCCTTTCTGGATAAGTGTTGTGTAAGAACTGGCGCAAAGTTAAGGGTACTTTGATCAGATTTCCAAATCCTTCTGTTAAAAATATTTTTTCATCCTCCCGATTTCTTAACTTTAAATGATAATCAACCGGTATAATATGTTTGTTAACCTACCGCTCACAGAGGAGCTATTCCAGCACATCTGGGCACTACGCCTGTTTCAGCAAGACAACCTTACCACAACCTCCGGAGAAAGCCTGACTATCTTATCTCCTGGCCGGATTAACCGACATGCCGGGCCGGATTTTGAAGCTGCGAAAATCCGATTAGGTTCCGTACTCTGGATAGGAAATGTAGAACTGCACTTAAGAACCTCCGACTGGTTCAGACATCACCACCAGAATAATCCTCAGTATCAGCGGATTATCCTGCATGTGGTATTTGTTCATGATCTGCCTTCATCGCATCATCCGGATGTACCTTGTCTGGAGCTACAACAATATATCCCCAAAATTCTGTTGCAGCGCTATGAACAACTAAGGCGATTATCGCCTTTTGTTCCCTGTGCTCCAATTATTGATCACTTGCCTCATCTGACCTGGGTTAGCTGGAAGGAGCGGCTATTGGCAGAACGTTGGGAGCGCAAAACAGAAAGTTTTAAAACCTGGCTAGAATGCAATAATTATAATTGGGAAGAAGTTTGTTACTGGGCATTGGCACAGAGTTATGGTACTCCTGTAAACGCCATGCCTTTCCTGCAACTGGCACAATCTGTATCATATAAGATTCTGCTTAGATACAGCAATAATCTTTTGCAAATGGAGGCTTTGGTATTCGGACAGGCAGGCATGCTAAATGGTTCTTTTACCGATTCATATCCGTTGGAATTACAGGAGATTTATACACATATGCAGCATAAGCACCAGTTGCTTCCAATATCTGCCGATCTCTGGAACTGGCTAAGAGTCAGACCATCGGCTTTCCCAACTATTCGTATAGCCACATTTGCAAGTCTTTTACAGCAAAGACCCCGTTTGTTTTCCAAACTCCTGGAAGCTGAGAGTCTGAAGGAGCTGGAGCAGTTATTTTCCATATGCCCATCTCCGTACTGGCATCGGCATTACCGGTTTAATCAGGAAGTAGATTCTACTCAATTACCTGCAACTCAAATAGTAAATAATATTCTTATAAATACGGTGTTGCCCTTGTTGCAGCTGTATGGAAGAATAAAACAGCAAACGTATTATCAGCAAAAGGCAATAGATCTTTTGCAGCAATTACCTCCGGAAAAAAATTCAATCACGAAAAGCTGGAAAAGTATAGGTGTCACTGCTGTAAATGCTTTTGAGTCGCAGGCCTTGTTGCAACTTAAGAGGTATTATTGCGAGGAGAAACAATGCCTTAAATGTGCAGTAGGGGTTAAATTATTGAGTGAATGCTGCGGAGGTTTCTCGCAAAGGCGCAAAGATTAATATTAAGGCGCAAAGGATTTTTTTAAGATTAATAAGGATCGGAGCGATTATTATTAAGAATTACTGACAGGTTACTAATATTATTGTATTGAAACCAATTGAAAATCTTTTAAACATTCTTTTTTCCTTAAAAATCTTAAAAAAAGTCCTTTGTGCCTTAATATTAATCTTTGCGCCTTTGCGAGAAAAATTACCAGTTAAAAGTTACGTTTTGTGCAATCTCAGGGTGAATACTATGGGCAACCGGGCAGGTATGAGCAGCACGTTCAAGTATAGTTCTTTCTTTTTCGCCAAGGTTCAGTCCTTGAGGGAAATCAATAACTACATTAAGTCCGGTGATTCTACGTGGATCGGTACCCATGATTTTCTGAACACTTACCTTGGTGCCTTCTATTGGCCATTTATTGTCTCTGGCCTTGATTCCCATAATGGTAAGCATGCAGGATCCTAAAGCTGCAGCAACCAGGTCGGTAGGTGAAAATCTTTCTCCTTTTCCGTTATTATCTACAGGAGGATCAGTTTCTATTACAGTGCCTGATTGCAGGTGAGTAGCAGTTGTTCTTAACTCTCCTGTATAGACGATGGAAGCAGTTTGCATATAGTTATAAAATTTTGAGTTGTTCTATCACCCTCAAAAATAAAGGTATTTTTAAGATTCCCATAAAGTCAACGAACATATGTTAAACTAAAAAAAAATTAGCTACGTTTGTAATATATACATAACAATACCTTTGTAAAAGCGTTTATTTATTATACCATAATATAGCCCGCTGTGAAAAAATTATACATTATCATTTTGCTAGTATTGGTTTTCGGTGGTTTATCTGCTCAAACTACCAATAGCAACGCTCAGAATAAGAAGGCAGAGAAAGAGCAGCGTAAGCTAAAACGGATTTCAATTTTCAAGGAACAGGAAGAGGGAGAAAATGTATTTCAACGGGATTTTTCACTGGGGGGTAGGTTAAATACAGATGGATGGTCTGGTTTTCTGGAATTCGGATATCGTAAAAGCAGGAAAATTGTTAATTACTTCCAATTTGAGTTTTCTGAGAAGAAAAGTAATAAGGAAGTAAAGACAAACAACGCCTTCGCCTTTACTCAACGCCCTTTTATCTTCGGTAAGCAAAATAATTTTTATCAAGCCAAGCTGGGGGTAGGGCAACGCTATCTTATTGGAGGCAAAGGCAATAAGAATGGAGTAGAAGTAGATGCCATTTATTATGGAGGGCTTTCTCTTGGGTTGTTAAAACCCTATTATCTCAATGTTGAAGATGTAAATGGTAATAATACCGACATTAAATATACCAGCAATCCTGATTTATTCCTGGCTGCCGATAAAATTAATGGGGCTGCAGGATTTGGAAAAGGATGGAGCGATATGAGTGTAGTTCCGGGCTTACATGCCAAATTGGGTATGCGTTTCGATTGGGCACATTTCAACGAAGTAGTAAGCGCCCTGGAAGTTGGTATGAATGCAGAACTATATACAAAAAAAATATATATAATGGTGCCGGATAACGGGGAAAAGGCTAAACAGTTCTTTTTCAATGGTTATGTAAGCATCCAATTCGGTAAGCGCTGGAATAAGAGATAAGTATTACCTTTGTTTTTCTAAAGAAAGGAATAAGCGATGCAAGAACTACCCGTAATAGCTGCCGAACCGGCTACAACAAGAGTAAAAAAGCCAGACTGGCTTCGCGTTAAATTACCTATAGGCGAAAACTACAAACAGGTTCGTAACCTGGTAGATACCCATAAATTACATACCATCTGCGAAAGCGGCAATTGCCCTAATATGGGTGAATGCTGGGGCGCCGGTACTGCAACCTTTATGATTCTGGGTAATATTTGTACCCGTAGCTGTGGCTTCTGCGCCGTTGCTACAGGTCGCCCGGCTCCTGTAGATTTTGATGAGCCTCAGCGTGTTGCTGAAGCTATCTATCTCATGAAGGTTAAACATGCTGTAATCACCTCTGTAGATCGCGATGAGATAAAAGATGGAGGATCTATCATCTGGGCAAATACCATTAATGCAGTAAGGGCGCTAAACCCTGAAACAACTATGGAAACGCTGATTCCTGATTTTCGCGGTATCTGGGAAAATCTCCAAAGAATCATTGATGTTGCTCCGGAAATCGTTTCCCATAACCTGGAAACAGTAGAACGCCTTACCAAACAAGTAAGAATTCAAGCCAAATACCATCGTAGCCTCGAAGTAATCCGCCGTCTTAAAGATGGTGGAATGCGCACCAAAAGCGGTATTATGCTGGGCCTTGGCGAAACAAAAGAAGAAGTAGTGCAGGCAATGCAGGATTTGTATGATAATGGATGCGATGTGGTAACATTGGGCCAATATCTGCAACCTACTCCTAAGCACCTGCCAGTAGCTCGCTTCGTTCATCCTGATGAATTTGCAGAATTAAGAGAAATCGGATACAATATTGGTTTAGATTACGTTGAGTCTGGCCCGTTAGTTAGATCCTCTTACCATGCAGAAAAGCATATTTTCAGCGGTCGGAATAAATGATGACCGGTCCTTAATTTCATGTAATTGTTAAAATCCATCCGAAAGGGTGGATTTTTGTTTGTATAACACTATCTTAGCGCCCGAATTCATTTTACCTGACAACAGTTTGTTGTTTAACCTACTACTTCTCTGTTATCGTGTTTCAATAACCTGAAACTTTTTGGAATTGTGAAGCCCTGGTTTCAGTAAATTTTAACGTACAACAATCCATCAACCTGCCTGTTTGCTGTTGCGATTACGGCCTAACATGTTTTATGCAGTAATAAAAATTTGCTGGGCCCGTAGGCCTACAAAAAGAAAAATTAATGCTATGCTACTTGAATAAGCCAGCTTCTTCATTGGTATCCCATTATTTTTCTTCGATTGGAATTATGAAGTATTGAATGTCAAAAGCCTTTTATGAAAAGAGCATTTTATTTGTTAGTTGTGTTATGTGGGTTATCTATTTCCCCACACCTTTTTGCACAGCAATCTTCGGACTCTCTGCTAGTAAATGCCACGCTTGAGGATTGCCTCCGCTATGCCATTGCTCATCAGCCGATCCTCCGACAATCACTGATCGATGAATCGATCACCGATCATAATGTGAAAAGTAAATTGGCCGATTGGTACCCGCAGATTAACCTGGATGCTAATATTCAGCATTACCTGGAACTGCCTACCAGTATTTTCTCTGGAACTCCCAACAAAGTTGGAGTTTCCAATACGTCTAACGGTCAATTCTCCCTAAATCAAAATCTCTTTACCAGAGATTTATTACTGGCTTCCAAAACTGCAAAGGAAGTACGAAAACAAAGTCATCAGAATACTACCAGAAATCAAATCGACCTGGTGGCGGATGTTAGTAAAGCTTACTATGATGTGCTGCTTACTACCGAACAAATTAAAGTTTTGGGTGAAGATATCGTACGCCTGGAAAGAAGTTTGCAGGATGCTAAAAATCAATATGCCAGCGGAGTTGTAGACAAAACTGATGCTAAACGCGCTGCTATTTCATTGAATAATGCAAAAGCCCAGCAGAAATCTGCCCGTGAATTACTCACTGCCAAACAAGCATTCCTGAAACAATTAATGGGGTATCCGGATAATGCTCCTGATATTCCGCTTGTTCAGAGTACTAACCAAACCAATGCAGAAGTTTCTGGTGCCGATACATTGCTCGTTGCCGACTATAAAGGCCGGATAGAATATCAATTACTGGAAACACAGCAGAGCCTGTTGGAAGCGAATCTTCGATATAACAAATGGAGCTTTCTTCCTACTGTATCAGCTTTCATGAACTATTCATTTGTATATCAAAATGAACAGCTTAGTAAGCTATATAATGCTAATTATCCCAACTCCTTTCTGGGTGTGAAACTATCCATTCCCATCTTCCAGGGAGGTAAAAGAGTGCATAATATCAAAATGGCTGAACTACAGTTGCAAAGAAGCCAGTGGGATTTTGCAGCATTGAGAAGCCAGATCAATTCCCAATACGTGCAGGCAATGGCAGCTTATAAAAGTAACTATAACGACTATCTGACATTGAAAGACAATGTGGAGATGGCTAAAGAGGTATACAATACACTGCAATTGCAATACAAGGAAGGTATTAAAACCTATCTGGATGTTTTGGTATCTGAAACAGAGCTACGCACCGCTCAGCTTAATTTCTACAATTCCATGTTTCAGGTATTATCCAGTAGGATAGATCTGCAGAAAGCATTAGGAACATTAACAACTAATTATTAAATGGTAACCGGAACGGATATGAAAAAATTGAACAATATTGTCTTAATCAGTGCTACAAGTATGCTGGGATTTGCTGCCTGTAAAGGTCCTTCCCAGAAATTACCTCCGGTAATGCCTCCAACACCGGTAAATGTTACAGATGCTGTAGTGTCAACAGCCGTTTACTATGATAAATATCCGGCAACTGTAGTAGCATTAAACCAGGTGGAATTACGTTCTCAGGTTTCAGGATTTATTACCGGAATCTTCTTTAAAGAAGGGGAGATCGTACCAAAAGGAAAAGTATTATATGAGATAGATCGCCGTAAATACGAAGCTGCATACCTGCAGGCTCAGGCTAATGTTGCCAGTGCTAAAGCAAGTTATGAAAGAGCGAAGAAAGACGACGACAGATATCAGCGACTGGCAGAACAGGATGCAGTTGCCCGCCAGATTCTCGACAATGCAAAAGCTACGCTGGAAACTTCCCGTAGCCAACTTGCTGCTGCAGAAGCCAATCTGGCTGCCGTACGTACTGATCTCGATTACTCACTGATCAAGGCTCCATTCACTGGCCGTATTGGTATTTCACAGGTGAAATTAGGTGCCCAGGTTAGTCCGGGTACTACCCTGTTAAATACTATCAGCAGTGAAAACCCCATCGGTGTGGATTTCGTAATCAATGAAAATGAAATATCCCGATACGCAGCCTTACAGGGGAATACAGTTGACTCAACATTCCGGCTGCAATTATCCAACGGTTCTAACTATGCACACAACGGTAAAATACTGGCAATAGACAGAGGTGTGGATAACCAGACGGCTACTATTAAAGTGCGTATAGAATTCAATAACCCGAACGATCAGTTAAAAGATGGAATGAGTGCCGTTTTAAGAGTGTTAAATGATCAATCCGGCGAACGTCTGATCATACCATATAAAGCCGTTTCAGAGCAGATGGGCGAATACTTCGTTTTTGTGGCGAAAGACTCAATCGCTACTCAACAGAAAGTACACCTGGGGCCTAAACTGGGCGACAGAATTGTGATCATGGAAGGCATTCAACAAGGTGATAAAGTGATCACAGAAGGGTTCCAGCGTTTGCGCGATAGCGGTAAAATTGTAATAGGAATGCCAGCTGCTCCAGGAGCAATGAAGAAATAGTTTATCAGTAGAATCAACAGCACCGAATCATGATTGCAGATACTTTTATAAAGCGACCCGTAACAGCAATAGTAATTTCTATTGTGCTGGTATTGGTGGGATTATTGGCGATGATGAACCTGGCCATTGGTCAGTATCCAGAAATCTCGCCCCCAACTGTGCAGGTAACCGGTACATATACCGGTGCTGATGCGCAAACAGTAGAACAAACTGTAGCTACTCCGGTAGAAGTGCAGGTGAATGGTACTCCGGGTATGACCTACATCAGTACCAATAACACCAGTAGTGGCCAAATGAGCATGACGGTGAACTTTGAAGTAGGCACCGATATTAATATAGCTGCATTGGATGTGCAGAACCGCGTGGGAATTGCTCAGCCTACCCTGCCTCAGGAAGTACAGCGTTTAGGGTTGACCGTTAGAAAACGTAACCCTAGTATCCTGATGTTGGTGGCCATTTATTCACCGAAAGGAACACACGATATTACCTTCCTCGACAACTATACCAACGTTTATGTTAAAGATGCATTGCTGAGAGCAAAAGGGGTAGGTGATATCTTTACAAGAGCTGATGACTTCAGTATGCGTATCTGGCTAAAACCTGATAAGCTGGCTGAAATGGGAGTAACAGCTGATGATATCCGCGCGGCACTCGCTGAGCAAAATGCTCAGATCACCGCAGGTTCCGTTGGTGCACCTCCACAACAAACCGGTCAGACTTTTGAATACAACATTTTCACTAAAGGCCGTTTATCTACTCCTGAAGAATTCGGGAATATAGTAGTGAAAACCCGCCCTAATGATGGTGCTTTAGTTTATTTGAAAGATGTTGCCCGCATACAACTAGGTAAATTCAATTATGCAGGTAATAACTTCGTAGACGGAAAGCGTGCTTCCTATTTGCTCGTTTACCAGGCACCTGGTAGTAACGCAATTGAAACTGCCGCTAACGTAACTGCAGCGATGGAAGAATTGAAAAAGCAATTCCCGATTGATGTGGATTACAACGTACCATTTGAATCAGTTTCCGTGGTAAAAGTTTCTATCGAAGAAGTGGTACATACCCTGGTAGAAGCTCTGATACTGGTAGTAATTGTGGTATTCCTCTTCCTGCAAAGCTGGAGAGCAACCTTAATCCCGGTATTGGCTATTCCAGTGTCGATTATTGCAACGTTTATATTCTTTATACCACTTGGCTTTACCATCAATACACTTACCCTATTCGGTTTCGTACTGGCTATTGGTATTGTGGTGGATGATGCCATTGTGGTGGTGGAAGCAGTGCAGCATAATATCGACCACGAAAAGATGACACCGCGGGATGCAACAGCACAGGCAATGAAAGAGATTTCAGGGCCGGTTATCGCCATTGCATTGATTCTGGCGGCGGTATTCGTACCGGTAGGATTTATCCCGGGAATCGTAGGTCGACTTTATCAACAGTTTGCTATCACTATTGCAATCTCCGTAATGATTTCGGCTTTTGTGGCATTGTCACTTACGCCTGCATTGTGTATCCTGTTGCTAAAACCAATGCACCTGGATAAGGATTCAAAAGGTTTGAATAAATTCTTCTTTAAATTCAACAGATGGTTTGGCCATACTACTTCCCGCTATTCTATGGGAGTAAAGAAAACCATTAAATACGGCCGCTATGCCATCATCTTACTGCTTTGCATTTGCGTAGGTACTTTGATGTTATTTAAGGCTAAACCAACAGGATTTATTCCAACAGAAGATGAAGGCCGACTGATCATCACATTTGATTTGCCTGAATCATCCTCCACAGAACGTACTGTTGCTGTGATGAAGGAAATGATGAAAGACCTGGATGCACTACCCGGAATCAATCACTATGCTGCATTAGGTGGATTAAATGCTGTAAACTTTGCTACCAAGGCCAATAGTGGCACTATCTTCTGTTCGCTGAAACCATGGTCCGAAAGAAAGGCCGATTCGTTGCAGATATTTGGAATGGTTGAAGCTGTGAAGAAGAAGTTCAGCAAATATAAAGAAGCTAATGTGGTAGTAATTCCTCCTCCGGCTATTCCTGGTTTAGGGCAAACTGCTGGTTTCTCCTTTGTATTACAGCAAAGAGGAGCCGGGGATATCAAGGAGTTTGAAAAGGTATTACAACAATTCCTTGCGGCAGTGCGGAACAGAAAGGAAATTGCCCAGGCATTCTCCTTCTTTACAGCGCGTACGCCAGGGTATCAGTTGGATATCGACAGAGAGAAGGCAAAGAAGATGGGAGTTAAAATTTCTGATATCGCGTCTGCCCTGCAAACATATATGGGTAGTGCCTATATCAATGACTTCACGATCTATGGCCGAAACTTCCGTGTGGTTACACAGGCCGATTCTACCTATCGGGGTGATATCAAAAATCTGAGCCAGCTTTTTGTACGTAATGCAGCAGGCACAATGGTGCCACTTAGTGCACTTACATCCTATAAGGTAATTGAAAGTGCACCGGTAATTTCTCACTATAACTTGTTCCGTTCGGCTGAGGTAAATGGTAACCCGGCGCCAGGGTTTAGTAGTGGAGATGCTATCACTGCGTTGAAAGAAGTAGCTGCACAAACTTTACCTGCAGGATATGGATATGAGTTCTCGGGCTTAAGCCGTGAAGAGATTTTATCAGGTTCCAAGACTGTATATATCTTCACCTTGTCTATTATCTTCGTATTCCTCTTCCTGGCTGCATTATATGAGAGCTGGTCGGTTCCGTTCTCTGTATTGCTGGCGGTTCCTATCGGAGCATTTGGTGCAATCACTGTATTAACTTTCCTGCCGAAATTGAGCAACAACGTATATGCACAAATCGGTTTGATTACCTTGATCGGTCTATCGGCCAAAAACGCTATCCTGATTGTGGAATTTGCTAAAGAAAGGGTAGATAGAGGTATGGACCTGGTAACAGCAGCGGTTGAGGCGGCGAAGTTGCGTTTACGTCCGATTATCATGACCTCTTTGGCCTTCCTGTTAGGTATTCTGCCACTGGTATTCTCATCGGGTGCGGGTGCTGAAGCTCGTAAGACAATGGGATGGACTGTATTAGGCGGTATGTTTACAGCAACTTTCCTGGCAATATTTATCGTACCGGTCTTGTATGTAGTAATTACACGCCTGGCTTATGGTAAAGAGAAGTTAAGGAAGATGAAGGAAACATATGGAGCAGTACCGGAGCATGATATTCAGGGCAAATTATAACTACATTTTTAGGGTTTATATTGTACACAGAGAGGCGTTGCACAAGGCAACGCCTTCTTTGTTTTTATTGTATAAACAACTTGTTTTTATGCTTTATCCGTGCATTGGATTAAATTAAAAATGACTATTCCTTAAGTTGCTAATCATAATTACTTAATCATCTCATATACACGAAATAAATGAGCCGATTAAACAAGTTAATCGGCTCATAATAATCAATATTTCTATTAAAAATACCACATTACATATTCAGTCATCTAAAGAATGATTAAATATGAATAAAAGCATTTCATCATTAATTTAAAGCACTATACAGTTGTTGAATTTCAGTTGCAGTTAAAGCTCTGTTATAGATGCGAATATCGTCTAATGTTCCTTGCCAGAAATATCCATTTGTTGGCATTGCAGGATCATCTCTACCAATGAATAATTTGGTTGTTGGAGCATTTGCAGGAGGAACACCATTGGATACTGTATCAAGTACTCCATCAACATAAATAGTCACTTGCTGGGAGGCATAGTTATAGGTACAAGAAACCATGTGCCAACTATTCAAGGCCACTACTTTTGTACCATGAGCATTAACAGATCCACCGCCAGCACCCATAAACACAGCACCGGTAGGAGCAGAAATCTGTCCATTAATCGATAAGCCAATACCAACAGGGAGATCGTTGCGTTTTGCTAAAATATCTGAACCTGAAGATGCATTGTAGTTTTCCATCTTTACCCAGGCACTAAGAGTATAACTAGTATTGGTTAATCTAATATCTGCCTGATCTTCTACAGAAATATAGCTGTTTGTACCATTGAAATAATAAGCGCCTTTGGTTCTGCCAAATCTGTCGGCTGTTAAGGAAGTATTATAAGAAGTTCCAGTATGCCCATTTCCGGTAATGTCATTTGCCAGTGCACTGCTATCCAGTGGCCAGTGTGCAATTAAGCCCGGGATTGGAGCTGCAGTTTGTTGATACAGGGCCAGAATTTCAGTAGCAGTCAGAGCTTTCTTATAAATTCGGATATCATCCAATGCGCCTTGCCAGAAATATCCGTTTGTTGGCATTGCAGGATCATCTCTACCAATGAATAATTTGCTTGTTGGAGCATTTGCCGGAGGAACACCATCAGAAACTGTATCAAGTATTCCATCAACATAAATCCTCACTTGCTGGGTTGTATAGTTATAGGTACAAGAAACCATGTGCCAACTATTCAAGGTCACTACTTTTGTACCATGAGCATTAACAGATCCACCACCTGCGCCCATAAACACAGCACCAGTGGGAGAGGAAATCTGTCCATTGATCGACAAACCAATGCCTACAGGCAGATCGTTGCGTTTTGCTAAAATATCAGAACCTGAAGATGTATTGTAGTTTTCCAATTTTACCCATGCACTCAGTGTATAACTGGTGTTGGTTAATCTAATATCTGCCTGATCTTCTACAGAAATATAGCTGTTTGTACCATTGAAATAATAGGCACCTTTGGTTCTGCCAAATCTGTCAGTAGTTAAGGTGGTATTAAAAGATGTACCATTATGGCCTTTTCCGGTAGCATCAGTTGCCAGAGCACTACTATCAAGCGGCCAATAAGCAATTAGGCTGTCCGTCAATAAATTGGAAGGCTCATCAATGGGTTTGTTTATACTAATTGGTTCGGTTCTTTCACAGGCAAACATTGACAATATTATCGCACTGATAAGGGATAATTTTCCTAGAGTTTTTGGTAAAAGCATAGCTAATAATTATATTTTAATGAGATGTATGACTTTTGGTTTAAAGGGATAACTAAATCTTAAATACTAAACAAGATTACTTTATAGGTTAGATTTATAAGGATACAAACATCCACAGATACAAAACTAATAGATTTTATATAGAATAAAAACAATTTTTTATATATGATAACTTTATGAAACAAAGCCTCACAATACATCAGACTTAACCCTATTTCCATCTTTATCAAAATGCTGTGTTAATTGCCATTCAGTATTTCCAACAATATACATGGTTCCGCAAACAACCGCCCCAACGGTAATATAAAAGAACCAATCGGTTTGGCGCTCATAAACGAGTGCACATATTACTCCAATAAGTATTAAGATGGCACCAATTCTTAAGGA
Organism: Chitinophaga silvatica; assembly: GCF_003419895.1. Taxonomy (GTDB): domain Bacteria; phylum Bacteroidota; class Bacteroidia; order Chitinophagales; family Chitinophagaceae; genus Chitinophaga; species Chitinophaga silvatica. The sequence continues at coordinate 584,731 of NZ_QPMM01000002.1, forward strand.
AGTATATGCTGCATATTCATTCGCAGCATGCCACATATCCAAATTGCGTGTAGATAAGAAGCTTCGGTATCCATACCAGGAACGGGTGCTTTTGGGAGGGAAACGATGTATTAAAAAGCCCATGAGCACAAACAATAATCCGAATAAAATACCTGCGTTAAAGAAGGTACTATGGAGTATACGCCACCACATATAACGGGGTTTTCTTTAAGTTACTGAAAAAAAATGAAAGAGGGAAGGTTGATGGCCACCTTCCCTCGTATATTTCAGTTTATTGCTGCTTGGTTGTGTCGGTTGTTTTCTTCTTGAACAAGTTGTTTAAAGTGCCTTTAACACTTTCTCCCGCCTGTTTTCCTATATTCTCCAGCGGCTTACCGTTAGTAGCAGTCTGTCCGGAATCTTTCTTACCGCTCAGCTGATTTTTAAGTTCATCTTTCAGTGAATTTACGGCTGTATTCTTTATTTGATTCAGACTATCCTTTACGGTTGCTTTAACGGTATCAATTTTATTTTTTACCAGTGTTGCAGCCTGATCTTTCAGATTATTGGCAGATTCGCGCAAATCTGTTTTCAAATTTGGTTTCAGAATATTTCCACCCATTAATACCTGTAAATGAACGCTATCGCCTATATTAATTGGTATTCCTTTGCTTTGCGCCTGTGACGCCAGATTATTTACAAGTGTATTTCCGGCAGAACCCATCAGGCTACGTGGAAGTGCCAGTTGCAAAGTATAATCCAATGATTGATCAAAACCATGTGAACCTGCAATATTCATCTGTATTCCATTAACAGTTACTTTAAACGGATTCACAGTTACACGCCCATTTTCAAAAGAGAAATAGTTTTTAATGTCTCTTAATGAGAAATCTTTAAGCTGCGATACATTTAAGGTACTGGCAAGTTGATCTACCGGTGCAAACTGTTTCAAAAATCCCTGGATCAGTAATAAGCTACCGTCACCGCTCAGAGTACTGAGGTCGGGCGACATATCTTTTCCTAACTTTCCATGTACAGTTAATTGGGAAGTAATTTTACCCGACAGGAATTTTCCAATAGGCATTAACTTCTGAACTGTATTGAAAGTATTGAAGGTTTGCTGAACATCCAGATCCTGAACGTTGTAGGCAAGATTGATATCAGGATTGGTTTTGCTGTTTTTAGTGCTGTAGCTACCATTAATTTCCATAGTACCTTGTAAGGCATTGGCTTTCAGTTGCTGAATTGCTACAGATTCATCTTTTACAGCCAGATTACCGGAAACATTGGTCAGATCAGCCTTATCGTAGTGAATTTTATTTACAAGTGCCTGCAGCCCTAAATTCAGATTGGCAGGAACTACAAATACCGTCATTGCAGCGGTATCTGGAGTTGCAGTTGTAGTAGTACTGCTTGTTCCCATCCATTTGTCTAAATTGATTTCATCTGCTTTGAATTGCAGTTTACCTTCCAGAGGTTCATTTTTAAATGTATAGGCAAGCAGGTTATTAACCTCACCATTTGCCTGGAAGTTTGTTCCCAGATACTGACCACTAAGGTCTTTTACTGTAACATTCTTAGGATTGAACTGGAGGGAGAGATTGTTGAGTTTTACACCATCCGGATAATCTTTGCTTTTATAAAGCATATTGCTAAGTTGCAATGTACCAGCAGCATAGAATTTATCATATTGTTTTTTCTCAATTGCACTCATATTTCCTTTTGCATTGATGTCGGCATCCAGTAAGCCGCTTAGATTGGTGCCTGCCTCTAATTTTACGAATTCAGTAATTTTTGAGAGGTCCAGTTTTCCTTTGGCAGCAGCATCAACATACATATCTGAAATAGGAGTTTTAACCAGTAGGCGCAGGTCAAGTGGTGTATTGTCCATTTCCAGGTGCCCTGTAGGCATATTTACAACAGTATGATCAGGCACGCCATCAGGGTTGGTTACCTGTAAAGCGATCTGGATATTTTTTACTGGTTTTGGAAGATCAGGATATTGGAAGAAACCATCTTTTACACCAAGGTTAATACCAAAGGCTGGTAATTGTACCGGACTGTAATTTCCTTTTACATATCCATCAAAGTTGGCGCTTCCCCCTGTTTTAATCTTATCGAAGTCGGTTTTATAAATAGCAGGAACCAATGATAACAAATCCTTAAAGTTGGTAGAAGGAGCTTTAAAGCTCAGATCCATACCATAAGTGGAGTCGTTTACCAGTTTGAAGAACCCTTGCAACGCAAGTTGTAGATTATTCAGGCTTGCTTTACCATCTTTGAAGGTATAGGTACTGGTTTTATTATCTATCTGAATGCCAGCGTCCAGGGCTGTTTTTACGTTTGCCAGATAAGGAATAAGTCCATATCTGAAGCTAATGCCGTTTGCAGTGGTATGGGTTTGTAATAAAAACTGGTCCTGAGTAAAATCGCCTTGTCCTTCATGGGTAAGGCCATCAACTGTTAATTCCATATTACCCTGACGGTCTTCATACTTAATCCATGCATCTTCAATTTTATATTGCTGAAGGCTTAAAGCAAATTTGCTTTGGCTGGTATCTACCTTAGCGGCAGTGGTGTCTGGTTTGGTGATATTCCAGTTGGCCTGTCCGTCTTTATCAATAATTGCGTGTATACGTGGTTGAGAGACAGTAATATGGTAAATTTCCATCTTATCTCCTTTAATCACGCTCATAAGGTTTACAGCAACATCAATTTGTTTTACAGCAGCGAGTGTATCATTCGCGAAGTTGCCGGTACCGATAATCTGTAAGTTATCAAGTCCTACAGCCAGTTTAGGAAAGTGTCTGAACAAACTGATATCAACATCGGTGAAGTCTACTTTGGCAGTAAGTTCTTCGTTTATTACACTTTTAACTTTGGCTATAATCTTATCTTTAAAGAGATAAGGGATGGAGATAGCGGCTATTATTAGCACTCCAATGGTGATGCCCACAATTTTAAGGATCTTTTTGAGCATAGGTTTACTATTGTATTTTAACGTGAAGATAAGGGAAAGAATTATTTTTGCACCAACACCGATATTATGACACCAGAAAGAAGAGATAGATTGCTGTCGGTATTGCAAAAGCGACAGAAAAATTTAACAGTAGTTTTGGAAGATGTGGAGGACCCGCATAATGTGGCAGCAGTAATGCGTACTTGCGATGCAGTTGGGATTCAGGATTTGTATATTATTACTACGCTCGAACCCCGCCGGAAGAAGTGGGGCCATAGAAGCAGTAGTAGTGCGGAAAGCTGGCTTACTATTCACCAGTATAGCGATCCGGAGGCCTGTATTGCTGATGTGAGAAAAAATTACAGGAAGATTTATACCACTCATTTGGCTTCAGATTCAGTGAGTTTGTATGATATTGACTTTACAGATTCAGTGGCGCTAATTTTTGGAAATGAGCGCAATGGAGTTAGTGAAAAGGTAAGATCATTGGCAGATGGTAATTTTATCATTCCGCAAATGGGGATAATTCGCTCTTTAAATATTTCTGTAGCCTGTGCTGTAAGTATTTATGAGGCGATGCGCCAAAAAACGCTGGCAGGGCACTATGCTCAACCAGGTTTACCTGTCGAGCAGTATAATTCCCTGTTGGAAGAATGGGGATTCAGGGGAGAGGAATTGGATGAGGAGTTGTTGTGATCTTATTTTCTTCTATGTAGTAAAAATACTACTGATTTTTAGGCTAATAGCTACCTGATATATTTTAAATACCATCGAGTCCGATGGTATTTTTTTGCGTTTTATTTTCCTTCTAAAATTATATTGATTTGGATTCCGAATCAATGTATTATACTTTTCGGGTTAAGCATCTGCATAAAAAAATCCCTGGCCGAAAAGGCCAGGGACCAACATTTATACTTACATAAACCCTTATGCGCTACAAGTAACACAACCTTCTTCCATAGTACATACAGCGCCCATTACAATTTCTTCCTCTACACTTTCACCACTTGGAGCAACAACCGGCTGGATTTGTTGTCCACCTTGTTTTTCAACAGTGAATTGTACAGCTTGGGCAGCGGCCTGTGTACGCAGGTAATACATACCAGTTTTGAGTCCTTTCTTCCATGCATAGAAGTGCATTGAAGTAAGTTTACCAGTGCTAGGAGTATCTACGAACAGGTTGAGAGATTGAGACTGGCAGATATAGGCACCTCTGTCGGCGGCCATATCAATCAGGCTACGTTGTTTGATTTCCCATACTGTTTTATACAGCTCTTTAATATTCGCCGGGATTTCAGCGATATTTTGGATAGAACCGTTATGGGCAATGATTTTGTTTTTCATATCATTATCCCACAAGCCTAATTCTACAAGATCTTTCAGCAGGTGTTTGTTTACCACGATAAATTCACCACTCAATACACGGCGTGTATAGATGTTGGAAGTATATGGTTCGAAGCACTCATTGTTGCCAAGTATCTGAGAAGTAGATGCGGTAGGCATTGGAGCCAACAGCAGTGAGTTACGGATACCATCCTTAATGATAGATTTTTTAAGTTTATCCCAATTCCAGCGGGTAGTTGGAGTAACGCCCCACATATCGAACTGCAGAATACCTTTTGATGCCGGAGAACCAGGGAAGGTTTCGTAGGCACCTTCTGTTTTCGCCAGATCATTGGATGCACACAAGGATGCGAAATAAATAGTTTCAAAAATATCCTTGTTTAGTTGTTTGGCTTCCTCACTTTCGAAAGGATAACGCATTAAAATAAATGCATCGGCCAGTCCTTGTACTCCCAATCCTACAGGGCGGTGGCGCAGGTTACTGCGTTTTGCCTCTTCAACCGGATAGTAGTTATAATCGATGATCTTATTCAGATTGAGTGTTGCCTGGTAGGTAACTTCATATAATTTCTGATGATCAAATTGTCCGTCGATCACGAAGCGTGGTAAAGCCAGGGAAGCCAGGTTACATACTGCTACTTCATTAGCATCGGTATATTCGATGATTTCGGTGCAGAGGTTGGAGCTCTTGATAGTTCCCAGGTTTTGCTGATTGGATTTACGGTTAGCCGCATCTTTATACAGCAGGTAAGGATTACCGGTTTCGATTTGTGCATCGAGAATTGCGAACCAGAGATCTTGTGCTTTCACGGTTTTGCGTGCACGTCCTTCCTGTTCGTATTGATTGTAAAGTTTTTCGAATTCTTCACCCCAGCATTCGTGTAGTCCTGGTGCTTCGTGCGGACAGAATAATGACCAGGTGCCATTTTCTTCTACACGTTGCATGAATAAATCTGGCATCCAGAGTGCATAGAACAGGTCGCGGGCTCTGAGCTCTTCTTTACCGTGGTTCTTACGCAGATCCAGGAATTCGTAGATATCGGCATGCCATGGTTCCAGATAAATTGCAAAGGCACCTTTTCTTTTACCACCGCCCTGATCTACATATCTGGCAGTATCGTTAAATACGCGCAGCATTGGGATGATACCATTGGAAGTACCATTGGTGCCGCTGATATATGAACCTGTAGCGCGGATATTATGGATGCTTAATCCTATACCACCGGCGCTTTGGGAGATCTTGGCAGTTTGTTTCAATGTATCGTAGATACCTTCGATGCTATCGTCCTGCATGGTGAGCAGGAAGCAGGATGACATCTGAGGTTTGGGAGTACCTGCATTGAAGAGAGTTGGAGTAGCATGTGTAAACCAACGTTCACTCATCAGGTTATATGTTTTAATTGCAGATTCGATATCGTCTTTATGGATACCTACTGCAACGCGCATCAGCATATGTTGAGGGCGTTCCTGAACCTTACCATCTGTTTTCAGGAGGTAGGAGCGCTCTAATGTTTTGAAGCCGAAGTAATCGTAAGCGAAATCGCGATCATAGATAATGCTGGAATCGAGGATATCTGCATTCTTTTTAATGATCTCGTAAATTTCGTCAGACAGCAAAGCTGCCGGTTTACCGGTTTTAGGATCTATATAGTCATACAGTTTCTTCATCGTTTTAGAAAACGACTTGATAGTATTTTTATGCAGATTGCTTACTGCGATGCGGGATGCAAGCAGGGCATAGTCGGGATGTTTGGTGGTCAGGGAGGCAGCTGTTTCAGCGGCCAGGTTATCCAGTTCGCTGGTAGTAACACCGTCGTATAATCCCTGGATTACTTTTTTTGCTACATCAATTGCGTCTACATATTCGGTATTGAAGCCATAGCAAAGCTTCTCGATACGTGCAGTGATTTTATCGAATTTCACTGCTTCTTTCCTTCCATCTCTTTTAATTACGAACATGGGTTTGTGATTTAAGAGGTTAGTAATGTCTGTTTAAATTAGAAATCTTCTTCCAGGCTGAAGGTCTGTGCTTCTTTGGTACCGCCCATAACGCCTGACTTCTGATAATCGCCCACACGTTTTTCAAAGAAATTCGTCTTACCCTGTAGTGAAATCATTTCCATGAAATCAAAAGGATTTGACGCATTATATATTTTACTGTAACCTAATTCGGATAACCATCTGTCGGCCACAAACTCGATGTATTGTGCCATCAGATCGGCATTCATACCAATCAAAGCTACTGGTAATGCTTCGGTGATGAATTCTTTTTCGTAGGTAACTGCATCACGGATGATGGTATGTACCTGTTCTTCCGAAAGCTTATTTTCCAGCATGCTATACAGCAAGCAAGCAAATTCGCAGTGCAATCCTTCGTCACGGCTGATCAACTCATTGGAGAAGGTTAATCCGGGCATTAATCCTCTTTTCTTTAACCAGAAAATAGAGCAGAAGCTACCACTGAAGAAGATTCCTTCTACGGCAGCAAAAGCAACGAGGCGCTCAGCAAAGGAGCCATTTTCAATCCAGCGTAATGCCCATTCTGCTTTCTTCTTTACTGCCGGAACGGTATCAATAGCATGGAATAAGCGATCTTTTTCTACTGCATCTTTTACATAAGTATCGATCAGTAGGGCATATGTTTCAGAATGGATATTCTCCATCATAATCTGGAAACCATAAAAGCAACGGGCTTCAGGAATTTGTACTTCACTCATGAAGTTAACAGCCAGGTTTTCATTTACTATACCATCACTTGCTGCAAAAAATGCTAATACGTGAGAGATGAAATGGCGTTCACCATCGTTTAACCCTGCCCAGTCTTTCAAATCAGCGCTCAGGTCTATCTCCTCCGCGGTCCAGAAACTTGCTTCATGTTTTTTGTATTGCTCCCAGATTTTCGGGTATTTGATCGGCAATAACACAAAGCGGTCCTTGTTCTCTTTTAAAAGAATTTCATTCTCGTTACTCATCGTTTAAAATTTATATGGGTACTGTCGAAGTTTTTTGGTTTTTCTTTTTGGGGTCAGTCATCTGAAATCTCCTCATCTTTCTTACAGCACATAACAAATTTCATCATCCCTGTTTTCTAAAACCATACGCTCAGGATTACAAATGTAAGCATCCAGTTAAGGGATGAAAGAGATAGTTTTCAACAGGTGTGGAAAAAGAATGTGAACAGTATTATAACATAGTACCAGTAAGCATTACAGGAAATGTTCACAAAAGTATATAAGGTTAGTTTTCAATGTGAAAAACGAGTGAATAAAAAAGAGGCTTTTATGACAATAATTCAAACTTTAGCTAAATGCATGAACATCAACATAAAAATCGTCCAAAAAAAATTTGCATATATATGTGCTAATTTTTCATATTTACATTTTTCAAGCACTTTTTATGTCCGATTCGGTTATTACTCTCAGAGATGTTAAGAAAAATTACCAAGGTATCCCCATTCTGGATGTTCCTTCCCTGGAAATACCAGCAGGAATACACTGGCTACAGGGACAAAATGGCGCGGGTAAAACTACCTGCATGAAGGTAATAGCCGGCCTGATTCCCTTTTCGGGTGAAATATTATTGCAGCAACAGGTCAGCAGCAAAAAGGATCCGGTCACATTACGACGTTTAATCAACTATGCGGAAGCTGAACCCCTTTTTCCCTCTTTCCTCACCGGCAGGGATTTGCTTAGCCTATATATCAATACTAAAGGTGGGGATAAAGATTGGATAACCGATATAGTAGATATCCTCGGCATCCAGGGGTATATAGATAACCCGGTTAGCAGCTATTCCAGCGGGATGTTAAAAAAACTATCACTCTTGCTCGCCTTTACCGGTAACCCGGCACTGATCCTGCTCGATGAACCTTTAATTACCATCGATACCGCGGCAGTTGATACTTTATACAACCTCATCCGGGAAAAAAACAATGAAGGAGTATCCTTTATTATTACCTCCCACCAGCCATTCGATGAGCAGAAAATCACTTTAACCGGTAAATTAATCGTTGCCGATAAAACTATTACCCGTAATTGATATGCGAACCACCAGGCAAATATTAAGTAAGATTTTCACTCAACGTTTCTATGTCGAAAACCTTGGTTTCTTTTTAGTATTGTTTTATCTGTTGTTTGGTACCGTCAACGGAGCCAATCTGCTGAATTATCATCTTTCGTTAATTCGCGGCTTTTTAAACAGTACCAGCTTTCTATTGATTATGGTTGGCATCTGGACGGCCTATGCATTGAAATGTACAGCTTTTGTCATGAAAACTTTGCAGTCGCCGGGCTATGATTTCCTTTATACAACTATGGGAAGTATCCCAACCGGGGAAAGAAGACGGCATTGGTTATTTATACAATTTAATATATACCTGCCCGTACTGATCTATGCCGGGATTGCCATATTTATAGCCATTTCTTCTCATAAATGGATGCCGGCTGTTATTATAGGCGCAGTAAATATCATTAATTGCGTGTGGCCCTTGCTGTTATACGAAAAGAAATTGTGGAACCCCGACACTATCTTTTTTATTGGCCATATTCAAAGATGGCTTAATAAGCATTTTACCAAACCTCCGGTCCTGTTCTTTATATATGAATTGCTGATTAATTTCCCATTGCGCATTATTTCTACCAAATTGGCATCAACAGCGATATTATGGCTTACATTCCTTTTGCTGCACAGAAATGAAAGCTTCGATTTACGCGGATTACAGATAGGAGTAATTGTATGTGCGTTATTGCATATGCAACTGATGATTCATCACAGGGCTTTCGACGATACCTACTTAAGTTTCATGGAAAATCTGCCTATCCCGGTATGGCGCCACTATAGCAGAATGGTAGGGGTTTACCTATTATTGTTTCTGCCTGAAATTTTAATGATAATATGTAATGCCTATGCAGATACTTCAATATTGGGTATTGTAACTACTATTGCCATAGGCCTTTCTTTGCTGGTGATATTTCGTAGTTTCCTATACTTCCCTAAGATGAATACTGAGATTCATATCAGATATACCTTATCCATTTCTTTTATAGTATTATTTATGATACTGGCACATTATGAATGGATAGCAATTCTGTTAATGCAGCTGATTGCAGCTATAATATTTTTCGCTAAGTACAGGAAATATGAAGCGTATATAGAATCAACAGAATGATTCTATATACGTTTTTCATGGTTAATGAATTTTCGATGAATAACTTCCTGTACAGGTATTCCGGCGATTTTGCTTTCCAGCCAGGAAATAATATCCAGATATAGGAACGAACGTCTTTCGTACGGATCTTCAGATATTTCCACCAATCGGTCTTTCAGTTCTATAAAGGCATTCCGTAATGCTTTTGGATCTGCATAGATATATCGACGAAGGAATTTCATAATCTCTTCCATCATCAATCCTAAGTCTTTATTTTTTGAAATAAAATGATATACTGATTTGATCAGGTATTCTACCAGACTATAATTTTCCAGCTCATAATGTGCAATCAAATGAAGTATGCGTGCAAAGCATTGTATATCGGCTCTTAGATTACCAATGCGGAGGTTGATGATTTTATTCAGATAAACAATTGCCTTGCTGTTATCACCACTTCCGAAATACAAACAAGCGATCTTGTAGTAGAATACCAATACTCTGTGCTGATCAATTTTGAGGGTATGTTTACTGATTTCTGTTTCGAGTTCCGGCACCATGTTTAGCCCCTGAGTGAACGTACCTTCAAGGAAATACCTGTTTATTTTAGCGGTATACAGATATACAAACGCAGATGTTCTTGTGTTTTCATGGAAGTTATCCTGGTTATCGTGTATATAGGTTTCCAGATCACTAAGTGCTGATTTGAATTTTTCGAAGTTAGAAGTATAGAAATGGGCTGTAAGTAAGTTATGCTGAGCTTTAATATAGAGATCAACATCCGTACGTTGCAGAGATGGATAGGATTTGAACAGATCCACCCACTTCTGGGTATACCGGTAATACATCAGGAAATCCTGCAGAATATAATAATACCAGCTTGATGCCTGATAGATATAGATCTTTTCATAGAAACTCATATCTCCATGTTTTAAAGGAGGGAGCTGACTTTCGAAAAAAGATTTAACCATCTCAGCGTCGCGTTGATTGCGTGCATGACCCAATTTCAGGTAAAGTCCGTACATCCTTAATGAAAGGGTCGACAGGCGGCTGATATTTGTAAGTTGTTGTTCGATCTGCCGCGATTCACAGCTCAATACTTCTGCTCTGTTTTCCAGGCTTCGGGTAATATGACGGGCCTCAATCAATTTCTCAAATTCAACGATTTCCCAGGCCAGCATTACTTCTTCCTGCTCCATAGCCATGGATTTGGCTTTGGCCAGAAGCTTCAGGCTTTGGTTGTATAATCCTTTATTATATAACACCCGGGCATGGTCCATCTGCTCCCGTAATTCTATTACAGGATCCTTTTGCTTATAAAGTTGACGTAAACTGGATAACAGATGTTTGTAGAGATGTGCTTTAACATTTGACAGTTGCTGCTTCTTAATATCAGTTATCTTCTTGAGAATCAACTCTTCATCATACTCTTTCATTTTGTCGAGCGTGTTGAAGAGCTGAATAAACAGTACATCTTCCTTAGTATTATTTTTATTAAACGCAAGCTGAAAATTCCTCTTTTCCGCTTTAGTTAATGTTTTTATTAATACGAATAACGCATCACTTTGACTGTTGGGCATCGTTTATTAAATCTTATAAGCAATTGATAGACAATTAGTTGGTGAATATCGCGGGCTTTTAAAGGTTGTAATTAAAGCAAATTTAACGATATGCCAATTAATTAATGACCATTAGATTTGAAGGTATAAACATTTTTAAAAGGAAGCAATCAAGGATGGGAAAAACGTTATTTGATAAGATTTGGGATAGCCACGTAGTAGTTAAAAAAGCCGGTCACCCTGATGCCGTGTATATTAACACTCACTTTATCCACGAAGTAACCAGCCCACAAGCATTTGATGGATTGCGTAAACGTGGTATTCCGGTATTCAGACCAGGAAAAACCAAAGCAACCGCAGACCACAATGTACCTACTCTACACCAAGACCAACCCATTAAAGAAGCTTTGAGCCGCCATCAGGTGGAAATGTTGACAAAAAACACTTCAGAATTTGGAGTCGATTTATATGGATTAGGCCATCGTTACCAGGGTATCGTGCATGTGATTGGGCCGGAATTGGGTATTACCCTGCCAGGAATGACTATCGTTTGTGGCGATAGCCATACCAGTACTCATGGTGCTTTCGGAGCCGTTGCCTTTGGGATCGGTACCTCCGAAGTGGAACAAGTATTGGCCACACAGTGTATCCTCCAGTATAAGCCTAAAAGGATGAAAATCGAAATAAATGGCCAGCTGGGAAAAGGAGTACTGTCTAAAGACATTATTTTATATATCATTTCCAAAATCTCTGCTTCAGGAGCTACCGGCTATTTCGTTGAATATGCCGGAGATGCCATCAGAAACCTGAGCATGGAAGCTCGTATGACCATTTGTAATATGAGCATTGAAATGGGCGCTCGCGGTGGATTAATCGCCCCGGATGAAACAACTTTCGCTTACCTCAAAGGACGTGAATTTGCCCCTAAAGGAACCGATTGGGATAATGCGTTAGCCTATTGGCAAACATTATATTCAGATGCAGATGCGGATTTCGACAGTGTACTGTCTTTTGATGCTGCTGATATAGAGCCTCAGATTACTTATGGAACCAACCCTGGTATGGGAATTGGCATAACCGGCCATATTCCTGCACTGGAAGAAATAGAAGAGAAGGAAAGACCTTCTTTCCGTAAATCGCTCGACTATATGCATCTCCAGCCAGGTAAACCTTTGCTTGGCCAGAAAGTGGATTATGTATTTATCGGAAGCTGCACCAACTCCAGAATCGAAGACTTAAGACTGGTTGCCGACTTTGTAAAGGGTAAGCAAAAAGCAAGTGATGTGGTAGTATGGATTGTACCAGGTTCCAAGCAGGTAGAAGCCCAGGCTAAAGCCGAAGGAATTGATAAGATCTTTGCAGATGCCGGATTTCAGCTAAGAGAACCCGGATGCTCTGCATGCCTGGCTATGAATGAGGATAAAGTGCCTGCCGATATGTATTGTATTTCTACCTCCAACAGAAACTTCGAAGGCCGCCAGGGCCCTAATGCACGTACATTCCTGGCTAGTCCTTTAACAGCAGCAGCTGCGGCTATCACAGGAAAAGTAACAGATATAAGATCATTTATGCAATAAAACTAAGTATATGGACCAATGGAATGCCGACTTGTATAAGTCAAAACACGCTTTTGTTTTCGAATATGGTAATAGCCTGATCGACTGGTTGCAACCTGCATCCGGTGAAGCTATTCTTGATCTCGGCTGCGGCACAGGAGAACTCACAGCGCAATTGGCACTACAAGGAGCTTCCGTTACCGGCATAGACGCATCTGCAGCCATGATAGAAAGTGCACGCAAACACTTTCCTCAGGTACATTTCGAAGTAGCTGATGCTACCACTTTTTCACTGCCTCAAAAATTTGATGGCATCTTCTCCAATGCTGCTTTGCATTGGGTAAGAGAAAAAGAGAAAGCAATTGAGAGAATGGCACATCACCTGAATCCGGGCAGCAGATTAGTTATTGAAATGGGAGGAAAAGGAAATGTCGACAGTATTGTAATTGGCCTGGAAAGAGCCATGCAACAACGTGGATATACTTATGAGCCGTTCTGGTATTTCCCATCCCCAGCTGCCTATGCCACATTACTGGAGCAAGCCGGATTTACGGTAGATAAGCTGCAGTATTTTAAGCGTCCGTCTAAATTAGTGAATAAAGATACCGGGATCATTGATTGGTTAGAAATGTTTGCAGGCCATTTTTTTGCTAATGTACCTGAAAAAGATGCCAGCGCAATAATGGAACAAGTGCAACACGAAGTAGCACCACAGCTGATCCGCGATGGGGAGTTATATGCCGACTATGTTCGTCTGCGTATTGCCGCCACTAAAATTTAAAGAGAAAGATTTTTATGAGTAAGATATTCAAACATTTAGTTTCTTCTGCAGTACCTGTTCCAATTGAGAATATCGATACAGACCAGATTATTCCTGCCAGATTTCTAAAAGCCACTACCAGAGAAGGGTTTGGACAAAATTTGTTTCGTGACTGGCGTTACGAAGCAGATAATACACCTAAATCGGATTTTGTAATGAACAACCCTCTTTACAAAGGCCGGATTTTGGTTGCCGGTAAAAATTTTGGTTGTGGTTCTTCTCGTGAACATGCTGCATGGGCTATTGCTGATGCAGGATTTAAAGTAGTTGTAAGCAGCTTTTTTGCAGATATATTCCGCAACAACGCCCTGAATAATTTTATTCTGCCAATACAGGTGACCGACGAATTTCTGGATAAGATCTTCAAGGCTATTGAAGCAAATCCGGCAGCCACATTTGAAGTAGATCTGGAAGATCAGTTTATTCATATTATTGGCACAGGATTAAAAGCCAACTTCGATATTAATCAATATAAGAAGACTTGCCTGCTCAACGGATATGATGATATAGACTATTTGTTAAGTCTACGTACCAACATTGAACAATACGAAACAACCAGACCATATAATTTCTAAATAAAGTTTAAAACCATTTATGGGCGTCGAGAAGAAAATACTAGTAATACCAGGTGATGGGATCGGACAAGAAGTTACAGCATGGGGACAAAAAGTGCTGCAGTCGATAGCGGCCAACTACCACCATACTTTTACATTTGAAGAAGGTATCATGGGGCATGTTGCCATTGAAGCCACTGGTAATCCACTGCCTGATGAAACACTTGAAAAAGCCAGGAGATCTGATGCTATTCTCTTTGGTGCTATCGGTCATGCTAAATATGATAACGATCCTACGTTGAAAGTAAGACCAGAACAGGGCTTGCTAAAAATCAGAAAAGAACTGGGATTATATGCAAATCTTCGCCCAATTAAGCTGTTTGACGAATTATTGGAAGCATCCAGCATTAAACCGGAAATTCTGAGAGGAGCCGATATTCTTTTCTTTAGAGAATTAACAGGCGATGTATACTTTGGCGAGAAGATCAGAACCGCAGATCGCAATACTGCTTCAGATCTGATGATTTATCACAGATATGAGATTGAGCGTATTGCCCGCAAAGCCTACGAGGCAGCACGCACCAGACGTAAGAAGCTTTGTTCGGTAGATAAGGCAAATGTTTTGGAAGCAAGCCGGCTTTGGAGAGAAGTAGTGCAGGATGTCGCTAAAGAATATCCTGATGTGGAAACTGAACATATGTTTATCGACAATGCAGCAATGCAGCTGATCAAAGATCCTAAACGATTTGATGTGGTGCTTACCGGAAATCTGTTTGGTGATATTCTTACCGATGAAGCTTCTCAGATAGCTGGTTCTATGGGTATGCTGGCTTCAGCGTCAGTAGGCGACAGTACAGGTTTCTATGAACCAATACATGGTTCTGCACATGATATTGCTGGAAAGGGAATTGCTAATCCACTGGCTTCCATTTTATCTGCAGCACTTTTATTAGATATTTCATTTGGACTGAAAACCGAATCGCAACGTGTAATAAAAGCTGTAGAAGCAACGCTGCGCCAGGGTTACAGAACCATGGATATTGCCAATAAACATACGCCAAATGAATTCGTTATGGGCACCGATGCAATGGGCGCCAAAGTATTAGAAAACCTGAATTAATTATTCGATAAAAATATTTATAGTCATGGATAAAAATCGTGTATACGTCTTTGATACCACTCTTAGAGATGGTGAACAAGTGCCAGGATGCCAGTTGACGACAGTAGAGAAAATTGAAGTCGCAAAAAAATTAGAGGCTCTCGGTGTGGATATCATTGAAGCCGGTTTCCCAATCTCCAGCCC
Organism: Chitinophaga silvatica; assembly: GCF_003419895.1. Classification (GTDB taxonomy): domain Bacteria; phylum Bacteroidota; class Bacteroidia; order Chitinophagales; family Chitinophagaceae; genus Chitinophaga; species Chitinophaga silvatica. The sequence continues at coordinate 599,948 of NZ_QPMM01000002.1, forward strand.
TGGTGATTTCCAAAGTGTTGTGGAGATTTCCAAAGCGGTAAGTGAACCGGTTATCTGTGCGCTAACCCGTGCCAATACTAAAGATATTGATGCTGCCGTAGATGCACTCCGTTTCGCAAAGCGTAAACGTATTCATACCGGTATCGGTTCATCTGATATGCACATCAAATACAAATTCAACAGCACCCGCGAAGATATCCTGGAAAGAGCTGTTGCTGCTGTAAAATATGCCCGTCAGTTTGTCGATGATATTGAATTCTATGCTGAAGATGCCGGCCGTGCAGATAACGAATATCTGGCCCGTATGGTTGAAGCAGTTATTGCTGCCGGTGCTACCACTGTAAACATTCCGGATACCAATGGTTATTGTTTGCCAGACCAATATGGTGCTAAAATTAAATACCTGGTAGATAATGTTTCGAATATAGATAAAGCTATTATTTCTGTTCACTGCCATAACGATCTGGGATTGGCTACGGCTAACTCAATTGCAGGTATTGTAAATGGAGCCAGACAGGTTGAGTGTACCATCAACGGTATTGGTGAAAGAGCAGGAAATACTTCTCTCGAAGAAGTAGCTATGATCCTGAAAACCCATCATAGCCTTGGTTATCATACCAATATCAATTCAAAAGGTATCTACGAAATCAGCAACCTGGTAGAAACAATGATGCATATGCCAGTGCAGCCAAACAAGGCCATTGTTGGTAGAAACGCTTTTGCTCATAGTTCTGGTATTCACCAGGATGGAGTATTGAAACATCGTGAAAACTACGAAATCCTCAATCCGGAAGATGTTGGTATTAGTTCAAATGCCATTATCCTAACAGCAAGAAGTGGTCGTCATGCCTTGAAACATCACTTACAACGTTTAGGTTATAACCTGGAGCGCATCAATCTCGATGAGGTTTACCAACGCTTCCTGGTAATGGCTGACAGCAAAAAAGAAATCAATGATGCTGATCTGCTGGAATTAATGGGCGATGGAGATGCCAAAACCTACGATGATCAGGCTATTAAGGTAACCTTACTGCAGGTGGTATGCGGAGATCCTCTGCGTCCTATGGCCACCATCAAGCTGAGGATTAAAGGAGAAGAGAAGGAGGCAAGTGCTGCAGGTAACGGTCCTGTAAATGCAACTATCAACGCCATTCATGGAATTATCAAAGATGATATTGAACTGGACGAATATAACGTTCAATCTATGAGAGGTGGTAGTGAAGATGTAAGTAAAGTAAATATGCGTGTTAAGTATAACGGCCAGTCTTACTATGGATTTGGAATTTCTACAGATATCGTTAATGCTTCTGTTCACGCCTATGTTGATGCATTGAATAAGATTTACTAGATAATTTTAAATAGTCAAAGAGGCTGTCTCCTGTTCAATAGGATGCAGCCTCTTTTTTATTGATCATATGATACTTTAACCTAAATTAACAGTTGGCTTGTAACTTTTTTATAGAAGTCTCGTTTAAGGAGCATGAGAATATTTTGTTTTCTATCACTTTTAATTTTGCTGGCATCTTGCAAAAAAGATGATAATACCCAGGGCTTAAACTCTAGCTGTATTCAGGTTAAGAACGGAAACATTTATAATGTTAATTATCTGGGTATGATGGATGGAGCCAGATTTGATGTAATCTGTAAATTTCCCGATGGTTGCATGTTTATAAACGGTGTAACTGAAGAACGTAAAGGCCAGGATGTTAATATTACGGTGGTTGTGGGTAATAATGCCTGCGGGCCGTGTGTTGAAACAACTACAACCCAGTCTATCACCTATATTTTTAACCCACCGGCTCCTGGTACCTATTATCTTAAATGGAAAGGTATTGATAATAGAACCGATACAATTAAGATCCGTTAATTGAAGACAATATCCATTAACATATATTTTTTATAGGTAGGCAGATAATAATGCCACCATTCTGTGGAACTGCCTTTGAAACCATGTTTTACCATTGTTGTGCGTAGTAAATCCCTGTTGGCCAGAATTTTGGGGTCCGCTGGTCTGTAATTCTGATGTGCTTTATAGGTAAAATCATCAAAATCTGTTGGCATTGCAACAGGTTGATTTGTTTTCAGATCTACCATACTTAAATCAACCGCCACGCCTCTGTTATGTCCTGATCCCTTGCGTGGGTCGGCGGCGTATAGGTCGTTTGGTACAATCGTGAACATCTTTTCTGTTATTCTGTAGGGGCGATACGCATCGTAAATTAGAAGTCCGTAGCCTTTCTGACGTAATTCGTCCTGCACGGCTTTCAATGCCCTGGCTGCCGGGAGGCGCATATAAATACTGGTATTTGAATATAGGAGTTGATGCGTAAAGTTATTGGTCGTAGCATAGCGAACATCTTTGCGGATACCAGGAATAAATTGTTCAAGGTTTACCAGCAACTGGTTACTATCTGCCTTTACCTGCATCTCATATTGTTCCTTAGTATTAATAACAGCCAGGCCGTATTTATTTACAGGTATTTTCTGTGCCGTTGCTATACCCGTAATCCCAAGGGTAAGTAGCAACAATAAGGTCATTTTCATGTCTTAATAAGGGTAGAAAACTTACAATTTATTGAATTTTGCCAAAATTAGGCAAGAAAGTATAAAATACAGTGAAAATAGAATCTAAAACACCTTATTTTAATAGGTATTTTAGAACCCTTAAATTTTTAATGATGGAATTGTTCAGGTTAGATAACAAAACAGCAGTAATAACTGGTGGAGGAAGCGGGATAGGACAGGCAATAGCCACAACATTCGGGGCACAGGGAGCAGATGTGCATATTATAGAACTAAATGAAGAAGGTGGAAAGTCTACGGCAGAAGCGATTGTTGCGGCAGGAGGTAAAGCAACTGTTCATGGTTGTAATGTGGCAGATCAGGCTGCTGTTATAAGCGTAATGGAGGGGATTACAAAAAAAGCCGGAAGGTTGGATATACTTGTCAACTGTGCCGGAATTGCGCATGTAGGGAGTCTGGAAAATACAACCGAACAGGATATCGACAGAGTGTATCAGGTAAATGTAAAAGGCACTTACAACTGTATGTATGCCGTTATTAATACAATGAAGGCACAAGGTGGAGGAGTAATCCTGAACGTAGCTTCAATAGCTGCCAGTGTAGGGATTCCTGATCGCTTTGCCTATTCTATGAGTAAAGGGGCGGTGCTTACCATGACATTATCCGTAGCAAAGGATTATCTGGGTGCTAATATTCGTTGCAATAGCATTTCTCCGGCACGGGTACACACTCCATTTGTAGATGGTTTTATAGCTAAAAATTATCCTGGACAAGAACAGGAAATATTTGAAAAATTAAGTAAAACACAACCAATAGGCAGGATGGCAAAACCTGTAGAAATAGGTAATCTGGCATTATACCTGTGTTCTGACGAAGCCGGATTCATTACAGGAACAGATTATCCGATCGATGGAGGTTTTATCCGCCTGAATAATTAATGAATAATGTAAGATGGTTTCCACGTATCTTTCGCCATCGTTCATTAATCATTATTAACTCATGCAACAATTTCGATTAGGGATGGCAATTGCCATCACCATACTATCCGCCTGTAACTCTGGAAACCAGGCATCCAAAGGTGCCGATAGCGCAAACGTAGTGCATCCCGCAACACCTGATGGAACTGTTTCAGTAACAATCGGTGACCGCGAGAAAGATACTTCACAGATTACTATCTCGTTTCAGGTAAAAGGCCTGAAAAAGGAGAAAACCTTTGATCAGGTTATTTTAAAAGATGTTTCAGATACCGACTTATTTAAAGTACTTTGGGACCAACCGAATAGTGTTTATGTTGCAGTGCTGAAACCTAGCCATAATGCCAGATATTATCACGGTTCTATCAGTGATGGAGAAGCAAAAATATTTGTGGCTGCAACACCGCCAAAAAGAATCTGGATGTATATGGAAGATTCTTTAGGCCTGGGCAAATTATCAGGTGCAAAAGGCCTGGTAGCCTCATATCGTAAAGATATACAGTCGGGAAAAATATTGGGTCAGTTTATTGCAGAAGTAAGACCAATTGATTCAGTGAAGAATGTTGAACTCTATGTGGAGTTCGGAGGAGTAACTAAAAAAATGAACATTACCCTGCCATTGGATACTAAAGCAATGATACAGCCAACAAAAGACGATAGTCACGTTTATTTCTCTTTTGTAAAAGGTGAACAGGTAGACCCAATAATTGATTTGTATGTGGAGAATGGAAGACTGCAGGTAAAAACATTAAAGGAAATCAACTAAAATTAACAAATAAAAAAGTAGTGAAATGAAACTGATCAGGTTTGGATTACCGGGAGAAGAGAAACCGGGTGTAGTAACTGGTGCTGGCATGTTTGATGTAAGTGCATTCGGTGAAGACTTTGGAGAACGTTTTTTTGAAACAGACGGTATTAATCGCCTGACTGCCTGGTTTGCCGCTAATGCTGGCCAATGCCCGAAAGTTGCTGAAGGTACCCGTTTGGGCTCACCAATTCAACGACCTTCAAAAATTATTTGCATTGGTTTGAATTACGCAGATCATGCTCGTGAAACAGGAGCAGCTATTCCTGCTGAACCAATCGTATTCTTCAAAAGTACTTCCGCATTGGTAGGACCGAATGATGATCTGGTTATTCCGCGTAACAGTGAGAAAACAGATTGGGAAGTGGAACTGGCTGTTGTAATTGGTAAAAAAGCCAGCTACATAGAACAAAAAGATGCGCTGGATTATGTTGCAGGTTACTGCCTTCATAACGATTACAGCGAAAGAGCTTTTCAAATCGAAAGAGGTGGTCAGTGGGTTAAAGGAAAGAGCTGTGATACCTTTGCTCCATTAGGCCCATGGTTAGCTACTAAAGATGAAATTGCAGACGTAGATAATCTTCGTTTATGGCTTACCGTTAATGGTAAAACTATGCAGGATGGAAATACTTCCAACTTCATTTTCAATGTTCCTTATGTAGTTGCCTATTTAAGTCAGTTTATGACACTGCTCCCGGGAGATGTAATCTCTACTGGTACACCAGCTGGAGTAGGCTTAGGAATGAATCCACAGGTTTACCTGAAACCAGGAGACGTAATTGAATTGGGAATCGACGGTTTAGGTACTTCAAAACAAACAGCAGTAGCCTATAAATAAGCTATATGAAAAGATATTGTCTGGCTCTGGATCTGGTTGATGATCCTCAAATGATCAGCGAATACGAAGCACATCATAAAACTGTTTCAGCTGAAATCAAAAAAAGCATCACCGACAGTGGCATTACTGTGATGGACATTTATAGGGCAGGTAACCGTCTGTTTATGATTATGGAAGTAGACGATACTTTTTCTTTTGAACGCAAGGATGCTATGGATGCAGCAAATCCTGCCGTACAGGTATGGGAGCAGTTGATGTGGAAATATCAACAAGCCCTCCCTGTTGCCAAAGCAGGTGAAAAATGGATCATCATGGACCAAATCTTTGCTTTATAGTTTCACGCAAAGGCGCGTAAGAAGCAAAGAAGCAACGTTTTTTGAATATTATTGATAAACTTAAAAATCAATTACAATCAATCTTTGCGCCTTTGCTTCTTATGCTGCTCTGCGTGAAATTTCTAATACTCATGTTATGATAATCGATTCTCATCAACACTTCTGGCAATATGATCCAATACGCGATGCATGGATAGATGAAACTATGCACCGTATACGCCGCGACTTTATGCCTGAAGATCTTGCACCTGTTTATGCTGCCAATGGTATAGATGGTTGTGTGGCTGTGCAGGTAGATCAAACACCTGCCGACACCACTTTTCTGCTTAATCTGGCAGCACAGCACGATTTTATCAAAGGAGTTGTAGGATGGGTAGATTTACGTGCAGATGATATTTCAGCGCAGCTGGAACAATATACTAAGTTTCCTAAGCTAAAAGGTTTTAGGCATATAGTACAGGGAGAACCGGATAACCGCTTTCTCTTAGGAAATGATTTTTGCAGAGGAATCAGTGCATTATCTGATTTCAATTTCACCTACGATATTCTTGTTTATCCCAAACAGCTTCCGGCTGTTGAAGAATTTGTATTGAAATTCCCTGATCAACGTTTGATTATTGATCATCTGGCGAAGCCGGAAATTAAACGCCAGGAATTCAGTACCTGGGCAGCTCATATGAAAAAGATTGCCCAATCACCAAATGTATATTGTAAAGTAAGCGGGATGGTAACCGAAGCTGATTGGGAAAGATGGAAGCCTGCTGATTTCAGACCTTACCTCGAAACGGTTTTGGAAGCATTCGGACCGCAAAGACTCGTATATGGTTCAGATTGGCCTGTATGTCTGGTAGCCGCTGCTTATAATGAACAGAAGAAATTAATCAACGATTTCATTAGCACCCTTGCTGCTAATGAGCAGGCCAACATAATGGGAGGTAATGCCATTACCTTCTATCAACTCTAAAAATTATTATTCAACATAGTATTATGGATTTAGGATTACAGGGAAAAGTGTTTATTGTTACCGGAGGCGCTAAAGGTATTGGTGAAGCCATTTCAAAATTAATCGCAGCAGAAGGCGGTAGTGTAGTTATAGCCGGTAGGAGCGAAACCGACAACAATAAAGCTGTAGATGCAATTATTGCAAGTGGTGGTAAAGCAACAGCAGTAACAGCCGAATTAGGCAACGTTGACGCTTGTCGCAACGTGATTACTGCTACGATTGCCAAATATGGAAAGATAGATGGATTGGTAAATAATGCAGGCGCCAATGATGGTGTAGGTTTGGAAAATGGTTCTCCTGAAAAATTCATGCAATCGCTCCAGCTTAATTTAAGTCACTATTATAATCTTGCACACTTCGCATTACCTTATCTTAAAGCTACTAAAGGTAATATTGTGAATATTGGTTCAAAAGTAGCCACCACCGGCCAGGGTAATACCAGTGGTTATGCTGCCTCCAAAGGCGCTATTAATGCACTGACCCGCGAATGGGCTGTGGAATTACTGCCGGCAGGTGTACGCGTAAATACAGTAATCCCTGCTGAAGTATGGACGCCACTTTATGAAACCTGGATTAATTCCTTACCTAATCCAACCGAAAAATTAGCTTCTATTACAGCAAAAATTCCATTCGAAAGAAGAATGACCACATCAGAAGAAATTGCCAATACAACCGTATTTCTTCTGTCTGAACGTTCTTCCCATACTACAGGTCAAATCCTGTATGTAGATGGAGGATATACGCATCTCGACAGATCAATCAGTTAATACATCAGCCAACAATTTACTATCTTTTAAATCTTTTAAATTCTTCGTTATGGCAGGAGGCGCAGTAGGTAATTCTTCCTACACTACTACAAATACTGAGGCTAAATCCAACAAGTTTCTTTTTCCATTTATTCTGGTTACCAGCTTGTTTTTCTTATGGGGACTGGCTTATGGGTTATTGGATGTGTTGAACAAGCATTTTCAGGAGGTATTAAATATTACAGCCAAACGTTCAACATTATTGCAGGGAGCTTATTTTGGAGCTTACTTTTTAATGGCCCTTCCTGCCGGTATGTTCATGAAACGATTTGGATATAAAAGTGGTATTATTCTGGGGCTATTTTTATATGCGGCCGGTGCATTCATGTTTTATCCTTCTGCCGGCGCACAGAGTTTCAATTTCTTTCTGGCTTCCCTGTTTGTATTAGCATGTGGACTAGCCTGTCTGGAAACTGCTGCAAATCCTTATGTTACGGTATTGGGATCACCAGCTACAGCAACACAAAGACTTAACCTTTCCCAATGTTTTAATGGACTGGGATCTTTCTTAGGTCCTATTATTGGTCATAGCTTGTTTTTTGGAAGTACATCCAGGGATCTGACATCTGTTCAGCTAACCTATATCGTAATTGGTTGTGTGGTATTGTTGATTGCTGCATTCTTCTACAGAACTCCTTTACCGGAGATTATAAAAACTGAAGAAGAGTCAGATGTTTTATCAGAAGATAATCGACCTCTTTCCGAACGTAAGCATTTTGTATGGAGTGTATTTGCACAGTTTTTCTATGTTGCTGCTCAGGTTGGAGTTGGTGCATTATTCATCAATTATGCAACTGCTTATTGGAATGGACTGGAATCTAAGAATGCATCCCTGATGTTATCATTAGCATTAGGACTTTTCACAGTGGGCCGTTTTGTTGGTACAGCATTAATGAGAAAGATTGCACCTAATAAATTGTTATCAATTTATGCTGTCATTAGTATTGCCTTGTGTCTGATAGTTATGACAGGAGCAGGACCGGTAGCTGTTTGTGCATTAATTGCTATTTTCTTCTTTATGTCTATTATGTTCCCTACAATTTTTGCCTTAGGGATCAGAGGATTAGGTAAACATACAGAAAGAGCATCTTCCTTCCAGATCATGTCTATCGTTGGCGGAGCCAGCGTACCATACCTGATGGGAATTGTAGTTGAGTGGCAGTCTGTAGCCATTTCTTATGGTATCCCTGCCATTTGCTTCTTTATAGTTTTCCTGTTTGGATGGAAAGGATATAAAGCGAATTAATATAGCCGAATTCCATTTAATCCGCAAAATCATTGTAACTTCCTTACATGATTTTGCGGATTTTTCTTTCTCTGATCATTGTTGTCGGCATTGTAACATCGGTAAAAGGACAGTCTTCGTTCTTCAGAATGTCAATTACGCATATGGTTGGAAATGATACCATGCAACGGGAAACGAATTATTATACTCCGACTGGTGAACCTTTTACCATTAGTCGTTTCCGTTACTTCCTCAGCAACTTTGCACTACTAACTGCAGATGATAAATATATTTCTTTGGCACCTACCTATTTTTTGATAGATGAATCGAAGCCTGCAAGTAAAATTATTGAGCTACCTGATATTCCATCAGGAAAATATAAAGGAGTCAGGTTTTTACTGGGAGTAGATAGTATCAAAAATGTGAGCGGGCCACAATCCGGTGCCCTGGCAGTAGAATCTGGTATGTTTTGGTCCTGGAACAGTGGTTATATTATGGCCCAGGTAGAAGGCCATTCACCCTTAATTCAATCTCCCACCCGGGAATTCGTGTTTCATGTAGGCGGATATAAAGTAAAAGATCAGATTCTCAAATATATTAGTTTAACATTTCCGGAGAATTTAGAACTATCGGGTAAGCAAAATGTTACGCTACAAATGACGGCCGATCTGAATAAATGGTTTCTGCCAGATACCATCAGATTTCAACAACAACCGGTAATTATGGCACCATCTTACCAGGCGAAGCGAATAGCGGCAAACTATCAGCATATGTTTCAAATTATTGGTATTCAAAAATGAAATATAAAGCAACCTATATAGTTGCAGGTTTCTGCCTGTTGATAGTATTGGTACAAGGAGCAATTGTACAGCAAAAACCTATGCCGGTTCAATTGATTTTTCCAGCGCATTTTCCTCCTCCGGTTTATGATTTTAAACACAATCCGCTTACCAGGCAGGGTATAGCCCTGGGTAGGTTTATGTTTTATGATTTCAGATTATCAAAAGACAGTACTGTTTCCTGTGGTTTTTGTCATCAGCAGTTTGCAGCTTTCGGGCATTTCGATCATGCGTTGGCACATGGGGTAGCAGGAGGGCAGGGGATAAGATCGGTTCCAACCTTGTTTAATCTGATCTGGCAGAAAGAGTTTATGTGGGATGGAGGAGTTAATCATCTTGATATCCAGCCACTTACTCCACTTACCGATAGAAACGAAATGGCATCTGATTTACCTGATTTATTGACCAAAATGCGCTCTGATACACAATATCGAAGAATGTTTAAGGAAGCATATGGGTCAGATAGTATTACCAGCGAAAGAATGTTTAAGGCATTCAGTCAGTTTGTTGCTACTATGATTTCGGCCAATGCTAAGTATGATAGTGTAATGCTGCATAAAGCCGATTTTACGGCCGAAGAAGCGGCTGGGTATAAGATATATCAGAAGAAGTGTGCAGCCTGCCATAAAGAGCCTCTTTTTACTGATTTCAGCTATCGTAGTAATGGGTTACCATACCTGGAAGCCCTGAATGATGTAGGCAGAATGAAAATAACGGGTAGTACGGATGATAATTTGCGATTTAAGGTACCTTCTTTACGGAATGTATTAAAGAGTGCCCCTTATATGCATGACGGTCGTTTCTTTGATATTTTCCAGGTATTTGATTTCTATGATCATGGAATAAAGGTTACTGCAACAACCGATCCGTTGGTAAAAGATGGTTTATCCTTAAACGCCCAGGAAAAAAGACAACTATATTTTTTCCTGAATACACTGACTGATGATTCTTTTATTAAAAATGAAGGGTTATCTGAGATTCTGATTAATTAAAGATCTTCAATTCCTAGTTCTTTAAAAAGGCTATATGTCTTAAGTTGGAGTTCCGAATTTCAATAAATAGATTTATTCCCGACTTATATTTAAAAAGTGTGTTTTGGGAGTTATACTATAACTGAAATAAAATAGAGAATCTATTAAAAGTAAATTTTGCCTGATTTTACTCAGGTGCCTGGTGATGAGAATTCTTATTACCTAATTCTCACAGCCTTCGCGTTACAGTTAATAGATCCTCTATAAATTATTTTTCTTTTACTTTCCAGCAATTGGCTACATGGTCATCAACCATTCCTGTGGCCTGCATAAATGCATAGCAGATAGTGGTACCAATAAACTTGAACCCACGCTTTTTCAGATCTTTACTCATTGTATCTGAAATAGGGGTACTTGCAGGCACATCACTCATTTTGGCCGGATGATTGATAATCGGTTTATGATTTACAAACGACCAGATATATTTATCGAATGTTCCAAATTCCTTTTGAACTGCAAGAAATGCTTTCGCATTGGTAATAGCTGCATTGATCTTTAACCGGTTTCTGATAATACCAGCATCCTGCATTAAAGCTTCTACCTTACTTTCATCGTATTGAGCTATTTTTTTTGCATCCCAGTTATTGAATGCTTTCCGATAATTCTCACGTTTTGTAAGTACGGTATACCAGCTTAAACCTGCTTGCATTCCTTCCAGGCATAACATTTCAAACAAATGTCTATCATCATGGTTTGGTTGGCCCCATTCATGATCGTGATAGTTCTGATATAGTTCGTCTTTATTTGACCAGCCACATCTCTCTTTTTGTTTTACAGTTCCCATTCCTGGATAGTTTTTTGAATGTTATTTTTATATTCTTCCAGCTCTGTAGCGGTTTGATTGATAAAGCTATTGTCTTCCAGTTTGCCTATCACTGCATCCATTTCTTTAGTGCTTTGATAGGTCATTTGTCTGAACGGATTTATATAATCTTTCTCTCTGGAACGCTTAATTTGTGCAGTAAGCCATTCCATTGTATTGATGGATTCAGTAAGCCAGGCGGATAGTAGCTCTGGGCTTAAATTTTTGATTGCTACGTCTTTAATTTCCATCATTGAAGCAACAGCATGCTGTAATTTCTCTGCTGCATATTCTTCTCCGATTTCAACATATTGATCATGTAATTGATTCCAGCTACTGATTCTGTTTTTCTTAATTTTCGATTTCAGCTGTTCTACTGTTTCAGATTTCATTAGCTGTCCACCTACATTTTGCCAGTTGCTTCGTTTGGCATTCTTAACGGCAGCTTGTAATGCCAGGAAAGATGGTTTATTGGCGGCCAGAATATTTCTGATTCCATAAAATACAATTAATTCCCTGAAAAGAGGATATGCTTTATGCACCTTTAACAATTGTACTTCTCTGGAGCTGTTTTCAAAGCCTTTAACAAGTATGGTTAATTTAGCTACTTCTTCAGGATTATTCAGCAATAGTTCTTTTCCTTTTTTGCGTATATCCTTTTCCGTTAATGCTTTTTTAGAAGCATTTTCTGCTAAAGCATACCAGGCGTTTCCTGTTGCCAGTTCCATGATGGATAAGGCGTTAAACATTTCCTCCACAGAATCCGGAGCGAGGTAGTCGTATTCGATTTGTTGGGTTTTATCGATACGTTTATCACGATCTACATATTTCCAGGAATTTCTGGCAATAGCATACATATTGTACAGGAACCAGTAACCTGGCATTACTTTCAGTCTGTTGTCGTGTTCATCATTAACCACAAGGCTGAAAGGAATGGGAATATTGAGTTCCGACATATAATTTCCTTTAGAAATTAATGTAAAGGAAGCGAAGTTGGAATTATGTTTAAGGCTTACGCATAGTCCGGGCCAGAAACCCCGTCCGGCAATCACTTCACCATCTGCGCCTCTTGAATTATGGTTAGATCCGATAGTAGCACCGGCCGCCATATTACTTTGTCCCATGATTAATGCAGCACAAAGGAAAGAGTTGTTGTGATGTTGTTCGTGAGCTGGAAAGATAAGTGAGTTAAGTACTTCACAGCAGGAGATGGTGGCATTACTTCCCAGATAGGAGTTGATTAGCCTGGCGCCATATTTCAGCTGTGAGTGGGAGGCCATGATAAAACGAACGGCTTTTACCCCATAGAATACTCTGCAGCCATAGCCAATAATCCCATTCACCAGTTCACAACCTTCTCCGATTTGTGAAGAGGCTTCCATACTACTGTTGATGGTGAGATTTTTCAGCTTATTAGCTCCTTTCAGATAGGCATCTGAGCCAATGGTCACATCTTTGATGATCTTACAGTTTTTGATTACGCATCGGTCACCTACCATTCCGTAGTACCCTCGTTTTTTATCAAACTGTTTTTCTGTGAATGACTTGAATTGTTGTTGAAGTTGTTCATCATCCCGGTTGCGGGTCCAGAGATAGGCATCTCCGGGTAGCATACCATCAAATGGCATTACTCTGCGGCCACCGTTTTCGTTACACAATTCCAGCCAGATGCGGCCATTTTCTGATTCAGCCTCTTTAACGATACCGTTACCGAATTTGGCATAGTCGGTTGTTGCCATCTCATTTACATTGGCGATGATCACTTCATTGCCAAGTATATAGTGGGAGAGGTAGTTTACATTATGCACCACCACATTATCGCCAAAATCGCAGGCGCAGATAGTGCTGTTATATAATCCAACCGGTAGTCTGAGATTATGGAATTCGAGGTAATAAGGTTCCAATTTTCCAATTCGTACCATGCCGTAGAAGTGGCAGTGCTGTACTAATTGGGGGTTAAATTCCTCTGAAACAAAGATAGTATTCCAATCGTCAGAAGTATTATCGTTGCGGACCAATGCTTCAACTTCATATGCTGTTAGTTTTCTGTATTGGTCTTTTCTGCTCCATTGTTCGTTGCGTAGATAATATTCATCTTTTCCTTTTGGTAAAGGTGTTTCGATAAAGTTATATCCCAGCGCAGATAATGGCTTCTTTTGAATTTTATTCATGAGGATACGTCAATTTAACGATGTTTCTCGCAAAGCAGCAAAGCTTTTAAAAGAAACATAAGGATTAGTAATTGGTTTAATTACTAATCCTTTTTTCTATATAAATAATCTTATGACTCTTCAAAGAACTTACATTCTTTGCGAGTAACCAGTTTATTATTCTACCGTAACTGATTTTGCCAGGTTGCGTGGTTTATCCACATCAAGCCCTTTCAGTACGCCGATATGATAAGCGAGTAATTGTAGTGGAATGACAGAAATGATAGGGGCAACCAATTCGTCGGCTGCAGGAACAACGATTACATCATCGGCCATTGGAGGAATGGTAGTATCACCTTCAGTAACAACGGCAATAACCTTTCCTTTACGTGCTTTAATTTCCTGGATATTGGAAACAATCTTTTCGTAGTAGCTGTCTTTTGTGGCAACAATTACGACAGGTAAACTTTCGTCTACAAGTGCAATCGGACCATGTTTCATTTCTGCGGCCGGGTAGCCTTCAGCGTGGATATATGAGATCTCTTTTAATTTAAGTGCGCCTTCCAGTGCAACCGGGAAGTTGTATCCGCGGCCTAAATAGAGGAAATCGCGTGCATCTTTATATTTATCTGCTATTTGTTTGACCTGGTCATCCAGTTTTAAGGCTGTAGCAACTTTATCAGGAATTTGATCCAGTTCGTCGAGCAAATGCTGGAACCGTTGTGAGCTGATGGTACCTTTGTCTGCTGCGAGTTTCAGACCCATGAGGCAAAGCACAGCCAATTGAGCGGTAAAGGCTTTGGTACTGGCTACACCAATTTCAGGGCCGGCATGTGTATATGCTCCGGCATGCGACATTCTGGCGATAGACGATCCAACTACGTTACATACGCCCAAAATAATTGCTCCTTTCTCTTTTGCACTTTCCAAAGCAACCAATGTATCGGCAGTTTCTCCTGATTGGGAGATGGCAATGATTACATCCCCTACACCAATTACAGGGTTACGATAACGGAATTCAGATGCATATTCCACTTCCACAGGAATACGGCATAATTCTTCAATCATATATTCAGCCACCAGACCGGCATGCCAGCTGGTACCACAGGCAACAATTACAATTCGTTTTGCATTGATAAGTGCTTCTGCATATTCGCGCATTCCGCCCATCGTAAGTGTACCATGTTTGGCATCCAACCTACCACGTAAACTATCAAATATAGTCTGCGGTTGTTCGAATATTTCTTTCAGCATGAAGTGATCATATCCACCTTTTTCAATGGCTGCAAGCTCCAGGTCCAGCTTCTGCACATATGGAGTTTGTCTTTCATTGGAGATATTTTTCAGGATCAGTTCATCTGCCTTAATTATTGCAATTTCATAATCATTGACATACACTACCTCCTTGGTATATTCAATGATAGGAGAGGCGTCTGAGGCCAGGAAATGTTCTCCTTTTCCTACTCCAATAACCAGAGGACTACCTTTACGGGCAGCAATCAGGGTATCCGGATTTTCCTCATCTATCAAAACAATAACATATGCACCAACAACTCTCTTCAAGGCAATTCTCAACGCTTCTTCAAGTGAACATTGGTTTTGTTTCTTAATCTCTTCAATGAAATGTAATAATACCTCGGTATCAGTATCGCTGGTGAAAACATGCCCTTTCTTCTCCAGTTCCTGTTTGAGCTGCACATAGTTTTCAATGATACCATTATGGATCATTGCTAATTTGCCATCTCCGGATTTGTGAGGGTGAGCATTTCTATCACTTGGTTCTCCGTGGGTGGCCCAGCGGGTATGTCCGATAGCGATATGGCTTCGCATGTCCTTTCCTGCAACATAATCTTCCAGCGCTGCTACCTTATCTTTACGTTTGTAAACTTGTAATCCATTATTGATAATGGCTACACCTGCGCTGTCATATCCTCTGTATTCCAGTCTTTTTAATCCTTTTAATACTACCGGGTAGGCTTCTCTTTGCCCGATATAAGCTACTATTCCACACATACGATTTTTGGGTTTGTGCTAAGGTTTATCATTGCAATATCGCATTTAATTTGTTAATATTCCATCAGTAAAATGTGAATATTGTATTGTCAGATATGGTTTTATATGGTGTATTTTGAAGATCTCAAATTAAAACGAAAAAAGGAATATGGTGCATAATAACTTGAAGATTAAGATTTCTTAATATTCAAACATTATTCACCGTATTCCCTGTTTCTTTTTATCTAAATAGAATAGTCTGTAGAATACTAGCATGACAATCTATATTTGATAAATTATATTAAAAATTTTTCTTATTTAACTATCACATTTTACTTATGAATCTGCAAAGAAACGAATAGCTCTCTAAAAAACATTAAAATAAAAAAAATTAAAATCTTTATGGTTGCAGCAGGGTACTATTAAACAACAGATGTATCCGCTTGTATTCATCCGTCCAACTGGCTGGATTAATAAAACCATGATCTTCTACCGGATAAACTGCCAATTCCCAATTGTTCTTTCCTAACTCAATTAATCGCTGCGATAAACGTACTATATCCTGGAAATGAACATTCGTATCTACCATCCCATGGCACATCAGTAGTTTTCCTTTTAACCCTTCCGCAAAGTAAATAGGCGAAGAGCGGCGATATGCTATACTATCTGTAAACGGTTCATTTAAGATATTACTGGTATATCCATGATTATAATGAGCCCAATCTGTTACTGATCTTAAAGCGGCACCGGCTGCAAATACATCTGGCTGGGTGAATAAAGCCATCAACGTCATAAAACCTCCATAACTTCCGCCATAAATGCCTATACGCTTTGCGTCGACCTGCAATTTTTCTGCCAGATATTTAGCTGCATCAACTTCATCATCCAGGTCTTTTCCTCCCATATGTCTGTAAATACCGGTTCTCCAGTTACGACCATAGCCCGCACTACCCCTGTAATCAATATCAATAACCGTATAGCCTTCATCCGTCAGCATATTATGAAACATATACTCCCTGAAATAGCTGCTCCACCACTTATGTGCATTCTGTAAGTATCCTGCTCCATGCACAAAAATAATGGCTGCATTATTCTTCTTTGCCGGATCCGGTGTATAAAGCCTTGCATACACGGTTTGCTGATCTCTTGCCTGAAAAGTAATTACCTGCGGATCTCTCCATCCGTAAGCCTTAAATTCTTCAGATTGTGCCAGATTGGTTACCTGTATTGCTTTGGCCTTCCCTTCATTTGGTTGTATAAACAGCTCCCAGGGCTTATTGGAATAAGAATAGCGGTATGCTATCCATTTCCCATCGGGCGACACCGTTACTTCATGCGCCCCGGTCTGACTGGTAATCCTTTCTGCTTTCCCGCCCTGTACCGGCAAATGATAGAACTGCTTTTCTCCGGGGTGTACCTCATTAGTAACTATGTAAAATTGTTTGTGATCTGGAGATAACTGCACATCCTGCACTTCATAATTACCTTTGGTTAATTGTGTTGTGTTGGCAGTACTAACCTGATAGGTATACAAATGTGAATATCCTGTGGCTTCAGATTGGAACCAGCAGGTGTTTTCATCAACCCAGCCAATATTGCTGCCTCCCTGGCTCCAGCCAATTCCGGGCCCGGCTATCCAAGCCTCATCCCGCTGCCGGTTAATCGATTTTAAAGTACCTGTACCTGCATCCAGTAAAGCTATCCATCTGTCTTTATTATCCTGGGATCTGAGATCTACCAGCGCATATCTTCCCTGTTCCGACCAATAAGGACCATTTACAATCACTTGTCTTGTAACCGCTGTATCTTTCTGAGGATAATCCTTTGTGTAATCCGGTAGGTCTTTTATTCCCGGTAATGCTGTTGTAATGATTGGTAATACTGTATCTTTTTGCCGGTCAAATACAAAGCTCTCATACTTTTCCTGCGGAGCACCTACTTTCTCTCTCGACTGTATATCGGTGGTAAATCCTGTAGCCGTTACAAATTCGGGAACGATGGTGTTTTTTGCATTTTTAGGTACGGAGTATAAAGTATAGGTAACGAAACGGCCGTCCGGACTAATTTGTACGTTTGTTAGCCTTTTATCCTGTGTATATAATTTTCGCAGGGCAGGGGCATCATGAGCTTTATTGAAAGCAGTAGCTGCATCTTTTTTAGCCTTTTTATCCTTGATGATGTCCAGTAATTCGAGTTGCTGACGCTGAAGATATTCTTCCTGCGCATTGCTTTTACTTTTATCATCAGACGGATTGCCCGACTGGAAATTAGTTAATTGAGTGGTTTGGCCATTTTGTTTATCCCAGGCCCACAGATTATCATCCTGCTGGTACACAATTTGTTTTTCACTAAAGCTGAATACAGGGTTTACTTCCCGGGCCACAGTGCTGGTAAGTCGCTGTACTTTACCGGTTTTAGTTTCCAACAGATAAATATCTCCCTGGTAACTGTAAACCAATAAAGATTTATCGCGGTTGTAGGTACCCTGAGACTGGGCCAGAATTAATGACCTTTCAGCAGCTTTGGTTTTTTGAGGGTTGCTGTTTTTAATACTTGAAAAGTAGAGAGAATCGGAAATCTGCTTATCCGGGTTCCAGTTAAAGTAAAGGGTCTGATTATCAGATCCCCAGAAAACTGCATCTGGCGAAGTACCGATCCACTTTGGATCTCGCATGATTTTTTCTACAGTTAGCGCACTCTTTTGCTGAGCATAGGCGGAATGGGCTGATAAAAAAATAACGACGGGAATTACCCATTTTCTCATAGCGGTTATTTATTTTGTTGCAAATAAATGTAATTGTTTATTCCTAAACCCGCGTTTTTTTTGGATAGGCGTATGCTGATTTTCTTCTTTAATTTCGCCTTATGCGCATATTTGTAATATTCATATCAATTGCTCTGGTATGGGTTGCCTGCAAGCCTAAACAAGCAGTCAAACAACCTATTGAAGTATCGGACGATAGCGTTTTTCTAACGGGCACCTTTTTCGTGGTACGACATGCAGAGCGGAACCCGGGGAGCGATTCTACCCTAACTTTAGCGGGGCAGCAC
Source organism: Chitinophaga silvatica (assembly GCF_003419895.1). GTDB lineage: Bacteria > Bacteroidota > Bacteroidia > Chitinophagales > Chitinophagaceae > Chitinophaga > Chitinophaga silvatica. The sequence continues at coordinate 618,322 of NZ_QPMM01000002.1, forward strand.
AGAGCTGGTGCACTTTATCATCTTTTAAAAGATTCCCTTATCAATAAAATATATATTACTCCATTTAAAAGAAGTATTCAAACTGCCGATAGTCTGAGAATATACCAGCATATTGATACTTGTTATTATACAGCAGATTCAACAGGTGAAAGTCTGATTTATCAGATCACCAGGCATGATGACTGGGGAAAACGTATTTTAATTATTGGTCACTCCACTACTATCATCCCCATTTTGAGGAGTCTTAAGGTAGAAGGGCCTTTATCGCCTATACATGAAAACGATTTTGAAAGATTTTACAGGGTTAGAATGACCAGGGAAAAATCAGAGCTTACAGAGAGCTGTTATCCATAAAGAAATAGGCTGAAGCAAAGATTACCTTTGATTCAGCCTATTTAAAATTATAGCAGCAGTGCAAAATTATTGTGTTCGTTTCATCGAAAATTCAGCCTTTACTTTTAATTCTTCCAATACACGACAAGGAATAGGTTTTTTTCTATCTGGTCTCATTAATGTAGCTTCAAGGGTTCCTGTTACCAGTTCACCTACATTTCCCCAACGCGTTATGTTTACAGCACCGGCGGATGCTACTTTTTCTACACCACCATCTGCCTTACATATGTTATTAGAAGATAAGAAGTTAAGGTCATCATCATTATATTCATAATAACCAAATGCTTTACCGGTAGCTCCAACATCGCCATACGGATAACTTCCTACACCTACGCCTCCCATAGTAAACTGGAAGCTTCCATCTTCAGTTTCGCCTGCAATATAAAAAGACTGATTGTTTCCACTAATAGCAACATCTTTAAGATTAACCTTTAGTCCACCTACGTACATATCGAACTTCCCTGCAATAAGTTTTATATCCTTTAACAGGATCATCTTACCTGTTTTGCCCGGACGGGTAGGATCTTTTTTGTCGAAAAGATTGGAAAGGGTAACTTCAACAGTAGAAGTGCTGCTACGGGTCAGTTTGTTTGGTGCGGTCAATGTCACGGACACATTATCTCCATTAGCGGCCATAGTACCAAGACCATGCAATTTCCAGCCTGAAACATTACTTGTTTTTTTATAGTCTTCAATCCCAATTAAAGGGAACATTATATAATCCGATGCCTGATCTGTTTCCGGTATATCTTTCGCACTTGTAACCTTTCTTATACCCACTTGAGCCTTTTCTCCTTCATTCAAAGAGGTATGATCGGCCATTAGTGTGAAAGAACGATACACTCCCCAGGTACTGAAGTGGGTAGTCGTTACAGTCAGGGTTTTATGAATACTGTCAAGAACGGTAGATTCTTTACCAAACCAATAACCAGCTTCATCCTGATATGCTACAACCAGTAATTCCGGGTGACTACCATCTACATCCAGATCCGAATATTTAAATTGGATAGAAACCGGTTTTGCAAATTTTACATTTGAAGGTTGTAATTGATAACAAATAGTATCACCATTCAATGGGAGTGTGGATTTAACAGGTTGCAGGCTAAACTGGGTAGCAGCAGTAACAGTACCCGGAGGAACGGTTACAGTGATACGATTATCAGTAGTTGCAAGAGTACCACCAGCAGGTCCTATGGATTTTGTAATAGGGGCTCCAACAGCTGCTCCTTTTTCAAAAACAGTAGGAGGGGAATCTGCATTGATCGAATTATCAGGATCTTTTTTGCAAGCTGCGAAGCTACTTAAAAGCAAACCACATAAGAGGACACGATACAATTTCGTACCGAAGAAGGGCAAACAGTTCTTTTTCATGCTTTTCGCGTTTAATCAGAGTTTTGATTACAAAAAAAGACCGTATTGAAACAGGAAGGAAATGATTGAGATATAGACAGGTGTTTCGACAATAGAAAGCAGGTATATGACGATGAATGACATTTATGGCATTATTTGCCCTTTTTCGTGTATTATGGAGTAGTTAGTAAGCAGAATAGGGTAATTGGTTTGCATTCACTACTAAAAAAGCTGACCCAAACAGGCCAGCTTTTAACTATAATTTTTTGAGAGAATGATTTTATAATAAAGTTCCTTTCAGGAAAGAATAAGCTACTGTAAAATAGATCAATAACCCTGTCACATCCACCAGGGTAGCTACAAACGGGGCAGAGGAAGTAGCCGGATCCGCTCCGATTTTCTTTAGTATTAACGGAAGCATGGAACCGGAAAGGGTTCCCCATAAAACTACGCCTATCAGGGTAACACCAACAGTAGCGCCAATCAGGATAGTATGATCTCCATAACTATGGAAGAATGAGCTCCAGATTAGTATTCTGATAAAACCTATTGACCCTAATACACTACCTAATAAAATGCCTGAAATGATTTCCCTTCTCATGACTCTCCACCAATCGGCTACTGTGATTTCTCCCAGTGCCATAGCCTGAATAATAAGGGTGGAGGCCTGTGATCCGCTGTTTCCTCCTGAAGAGATGATTAGAGGAATAAACAGTGCCAGTACAACCGCTTTAGCTATTTCATCTTCAAAAAAGCCCATAGCAGTAGCAGTAAGCATTTCTCCGATAAATAAAACAACCAGCCAGCCAACACGCTTCTTCACCAGCTTGAGCAAGGGCATATCGAGGTATGGTTCATCCAGGGCCTCGGTACCACCAATCTTCTGGATATCTTCTGTGTGTTCTTCGTTGGCAATCCATAACATATCATCGATGGTCACAATACCCAGTAATATGCCATTGTCGTCTACCACAGGTAAAGCGACGCGGTTTTCCATTCTGAACACCTGAATAGCTTCTTCCTGGTCGTCGCTGGCATGTAGTGATACGAAACGGTCATCCATCAGGGTATGCACTACGGTATCCGGCGATACCAGAAGGAATTCCCTGATTCGGAAGTCATCCAGCAAAATCCCTTTCTCATCAATAACATAAATAACATCAATGGTCTCACTGTCTTTCCCATATTCACGGATAAAGTTCAGTACCTGTTTCACCGTCCATTCTTCACGGACAGCGATATAGTCGGGGGTCATAATACGACCCACACTGTTTTCCTTATAACCTAAAAGGGAGAGGGTAATTCGTCTTTCTTCGGGGTCTAACAGTTTAATCAGCTCTTTTACCACTTCACTTGGCAGTTCTTCCAGGAAGGCGGTACGGTCATCCGCTGGAAGCTCATTCATCAATTCTGCAACTTTGGAGGGTGTCAGGGCTTTAATGACATCTTCCTGTAGTGGAAAATCGAGGATACGAAAAGCCGCAGCCGCCCGGCTGATCGACAAATTATTGATGATGATGCCGGCATCGTCCGGCTCTTCGTGAATTAATTCGGCTATATCCGTGATCAACTGGTCATCCAGATACACCGACAATTCACGATAATTCTTTTCTTTAACCAGGGTCCGGAATCTTTCCAGTAAAGCTTCATTTTCCATGTACAATTGCCTCTGACTGCGAAATTAACTTAAAATAGGCTCCTGTCGAACCTCTTCCTATAATAATTCTGATACATGCAACCTGATATTGTTGCTCATAGTATCCACTGGTAAGTCGTTTGCATCCTTGCCGAAGGGATCTTCTATTTCCTCGGCAATCAGCTCAAGACTCGCCAGTACAAAGAAAATAAACACTACCATCGGTATAATTAGATAACCTAAACTAAAGACATATCCGAAGGGCATGGTCATGATATAGAAAAAAATAAACTTCTTTATAAACACGCTATAAGAAAAGGGAATAGGAGTATTTTTAATGCGTTCACAAGCCCCGCAAACCTCCGTGAAGGATTGTAGCTCATTATTCAACACAATTAATTGCTCTCCGGTTAATTGATTTTTTCTATATAATTCCATCGTTTTATTCATCAATTGCTGGGCCAGCTGATTAGGAATATGTTTCTCAGGGTCCAAAGATACTGGTCCTTCTCCCGGAACCGGCTGAAATTCATCCGGGTTAAAGGTCTTGCGCAGATGATTTTTCAAGGCAAAAGCATAATTGGGGATCATTACCTTGAAATACGCTCTTGCTTCTGTATTGGTACCAGGAAGCATGGCTTGCAGTTTCATAGCCAGATTACGGCTACTGTTTACCAGGGTGCCCCACTGCCTCCTGCCTTCCCACCAGCGGTCATATGCCGTATTGGTGCGAAATACAAGTAACAGGGAAATTACAAAGCCCAGTAGTCCATGCATCAGGGAAATATTTTTAATCTCGCTGTTGGCAGATAGTTTCCATACTTCCAGCTCCAGCCAGGCTATAAGGGCTGAATAGATGGATAATGCAATGAACATAGGGAATAGCTTGCGTACAGTATCAGCTTTGTGAATACGGAAAATAAAGGTGAACCACTCTTTTGGATTATAATTAATCATATATCTGGGTTGATGATGCCGCAAAAAAAATATTTTTCGGGTCGCAAACCTAAAATTTTTGATTGTGATTTTGATAACTTATTGGTTTAACTTTACTTTACGTCTTTCTTTTATTTGAAATAGCGCTATGATAAAGCCATACTTGTACATTGATAAGTCTAAAGGACGAGGCAGAGGTGTTTTTACAAAGGATAAAATTCCTGCAGGCACCAGAATCGAAACCTCTCCTGTACTTGTCCTCTCTAACGATGATACCGCAATTGCAGACAAAACAAAACTCCATAACTACATCTTCCTTTGGGGCGTAAGAGAAACACGTTCCTGCATTGCACTGGGGTATTGCTCTATCTATAATCATGATTATAACCCTAATTGTGAGTATGAAATGGACTTTGATGCCGAAACCATGAGCATTATTACCCGTCGGGATATTAAAAAAGGTGAAGAGCTTACCATCAACTATAATGGTGATGTGACCGATACTTCCCCTGTTTGGTTCGATATCAAAAAGAGAAAAGAAGAATAGCCCCAGCGGCAGTTTAACGAATTAAATGTTATTTGATTCGTTTTTCTTTTTGTAAAATATATAAGTGCTTATATAAATTTCATACATTTACATTGTATAAGTGCTTATATAGTTTGATGATTAAGCACGAAATTATTGACTGGTAATAGTTTAATAACCATAGCATGTCGTTTTACCCATCATTAGGCTATCTGGTATTTGGCAGCCGCCTGCGCCGCCTCAGCGAATATTTCCTCATGGAAGTAAATAAAGTTTACGAACAAAAAGGCATCCCCTTCGATGCCAGCTGGTTTCCGGTGTTCTATTTATTATCGCAACATCAGCCCATTTCATTGATTGAAATGGCTGAACAACTGGAAATATCCCACTCCGCTGTCAGCCAGATGATCACCAACCTGAAAAAGAAAGGACTTGTTAAAGCTACTCCCTGCAAAGAAGATGGCAGACGACAACTAGTAGCTTTTTCAAAAAAAGGAGAAGAAATGCTGCATCAGATACAACCTATCTGGACAGCCATCACAGCTGCCATGGATGAATTGGTTTCTACCAACAAGCAGAGCCAGCAAGTACTTGCTGCCATTGCCCAAATCGAACAATCAGTACAATCGAAACCTTTATCTGAAAGGATAAAAGAACAACTATAAATACACCAAAACAATGAGTAATATATTTAAATATGGAATCGACCAGCTTACCGTTCCCCTGGCAATAGATATTGCTGCCGGTAAGATCAAAGGCGTTCTTACACCTGAAGTAATTGAACGGGTGCAGGCCAGCTACGGTTATGTACAAACGATTGTTTCCCAGCATACCACTGTATATGGCATCAACACCGGATTTGGTCCGCTTTGCGATACCAAAATCTCAGAAGAAGATACCCGCGCACTCCAATATAATATCCTTCAAAGCCATAGCGTCGGTGTCGGAAACCCTATCCCTGAAGAAATTGCCCGTATCATGCTTGTTACTAAAGTACATGCACTGGCCCAGGGATATTCAGGAGCCGCTTTATCAACGCTCGAACGTATCATCTGGCATATAGATCATAAGGTCACTCCATTGGTGCCTGAAAAAGGATCTGTTGGCGCATCGGGCGACCTGGCTCCATTATCTCACCTCTTCCTGCCTTTAATTGGCCTGGGTAAGGTTTGGTACAAAGGCCAGGAAACCGATACAGCTGCCATGATGCAACAAGAAGGTATTAAACCTGTTGTATTAGGCCCTAAAGAAGGCCTGGCTCTAATTAATGGTACCCAGTTTATTCTCTCCTTCGCAGTAAAAGCCGTACAGCGCTTATACAATCTGTTGGAAGCAGCTGATATTGTTGGGGCTTTATCGCTCGAAGGCCTGATGGGAACTGCAAAACCATTCGATCCACGCTTACATAATATTCGTCCTTTCCCCGGAAATCAGCTTGTGGCACATCGACTCAAAACGATGCTGGACCATTCTGAAATCATGGTGTCGCATATCGATTGTGACAGGGTGCAAGACCCTTATTCATTGCGTTGTATGCCACAGGTGCATGGTGCATCCCGCACCGCATGGCTGCATCTCACTGAGCTAACCAATATTGAGCTGAACTCCGTAACCGATAATCCGATTATCTTCTCAGCCACCGATACCATTAGTGGAGGAAACTTCCACGGACAGCCAATGGCCCTGCCTTTAGACTATGCTACCGTTGCTGCTGCCGAATTGGGAAATATCTCTGATCGCCGTTGCTATATGATGATTGAAGGCCGGTATGGATTACCTAAACTCCTGATTCAGGATGCAGGGTTGAATTCAGGTTTCATGATCCCGCAATATACCACCGCCGCATTGGTTACAGAAAACAAAACACTTTGTTTCCCGGCAAGTGCCGATAGCATACCAACTTCCCTTGGTCAGGAAGATCATGTTTCCATGGGTTCTATCAGCGGAAGAAAATTAAACCAGGTGATCGGAAATGTGGAATACATATTAGCTATAGAGTTGCTGTATGCCGCTCAGGCAGTAGATTTCCGCCGCCCGCTTAAATCGGGCCCGGTGTTGGAAGCAGTGCATCAATACACCAGAGAAAAAGTTGCTTTTGCGGATAAAGACAGAATTTTCGCCAATGATATCGCAGCATTGTATGAAATTATCAAAGATCAGTCTCTTGTTCGTGTAGCCAATGAAGCAGCTCTTAACAATCAACTTAACTTAAACGGATTATACAATGACCAGTTTGGACTTTATTAATAAATACGCGGCTCACCCGCATTACAAAGCCCCTCGTGGCAATAATCTTCATGCTAAATCATGGCAAACTGAAGCCCCGCTTCGCATGCTATTGAACAACCTGGATGCCGAAGTAGCTGAGAACCCCGACGAACTGGTTGTTTACGGCGGTATCGGACAGGCAGCCCGAAATAAGGAGTCATTACAAAAGATAATTGAATTACTACTGGAATTAGACGATAATCATTCGCTGTTAGTACAATCTGGAAAACCGGTTGGAATTGTTCGTACTCACCCGCAAGCGCCACGTGTAATGATTGCCAATAGTAACCTGGTACCTAAATGGGCTACCTGGGAACATTTCAATGAACTGAGAGCCAAAGGACTCATGATGTATGGCCAGATGACCGCTGGTAGCTGGATTTACATAGGTACACAAGGTATTTTACAGGGAACCTATGAAACATTTATGGAGTGCGGACGTCAGCATTTCAATGGTAGTCTGAAAGGTAAATTGTTAGTAACTGCGGGTATTGGTGGTATGGGTGGTGCTCAGCCACTGGCAGCTACAATGGCCGGTGCAGTGTTTATTGGTGCCGATATTGATCCTACCCGTATCCAAAAACGATTGGATACCCGCTATATCGATAGAATGACTACTTCTTATGAAGAAGCAATCCAATGGGCTAAAGCGGCTCAGGAGAAAGGGGAAGCCTTATCTATCGGTTTAGTTAGCGATGCCGGCGATATGCTGGAAAGAATGTTGAAAGACAATATTATTCCCGATATTCTCACAGACCAGACATCAGCTCATGATCCGCTGAATGGTTATATTCCAAACGGGCTTACTTTAACTGAAGCCACTGAATTACGCAAACTGGACCCTTCAAGGTATCGCGAGTTGTCGTTAAAGAGCATGGCCCGCCATGTTGGCTTCATGTTGCAGATGCAGCAAAAAGGTGCTGTAACCTTCGATTATGGCAATAATCTCCGCGAATTCGCAAGAGAAGGAGGAGAACCCAATGCATTTAATTTCCCGGGATTTACCCCTGCCTATATACGTCCACTTTTCTGTGAAGGTAAAGGCCCATTCCGCTGGGTAGCATTATCAGGCGATCCCGAAGATATTTATACTACTGATCAGGCATTGATCGAAGCATTTCCGGAGAATACACACCTGATCAACTGGCTGAAACAGGCCAGAGAGAAGATCGCATTCCAGGGATTACCTGCACGTATCTGCTGGTTAGGACTTGGAGAAAGAGAGAAGGCCGGCTTGATATTCAACGATCTCGTGAAAACAGGTAAAGTGAAAGCCCCAATTGTAATAGGCCGCGATCACCTCGACTGTGGCTCTGTTGCTTCACCGAATCGCGAAACTGAAGCAATGAAGGATGGTTCTGATGCAGTGAGTGACTGGACTTTATTAAATCTTATGTCTAATACCGGTGGCGGAGCTACCTGGGTATCATTCCATCATGGAGGTGGAGTAGGCATGGGATATTCTCAACATGCCGGTATGGTTGTTTTGGCAGATGGAACAGAAAGGGCTGCTGAGTGTTTAAAAAGAGTGCTTTTCAATGATCCGGCTATGGGAATTTTCAGACATGCTGATGCAGGTTATGAAAAAGCCCAGGAATGGGGAAAACGCTTTGGAATAAATATTTACTAATAAGTTTCACGCAAAGAGGCATAAGAAGCAGAGAAGCAGAGTATTTGAATAGAAGATCTTATTTCTAAACACACAAATAAATTCCTTTGCGTCTCTGCTTCTTATGCCTCTTTGCGTGAAAAAAAATCAGTATATGAAAACATTAATAGGACCTTTTGCACAGATAGTTACGCTTACCAATCTCGCTGAGAAAGGTACATTACACGATGAACAGCTGGAAGTAATAGAAAAAGGAGGGATTGTAGTTGAAGGGGCCGAAATTATAGCAGTTGGAGAATACCACCTGTTGCAGCAAAAATATCCGGGTTGTGAAATTTCGTTTATAGACTCCCCAATGGTATTAGTGCCAGGTTTCATCGATTGTCATACACATATTTGCTTTGATGGGAATAGAAACCGTGATTATGCCATGCGTATTGCAGGTAAAAGCTATCTCGATATTGCACGTGCAGGTGGCGGCATCTGGGATTCTGTATCAAAAACCAGAGCAGCAGATATTATTAACCTCACAGAAAATACAGTTGCAAGAGCTAACAGACAATTGCAGGAAGGTGTAACTACCATTGAAGTTAAAAGCGGATATGGACTTAACCTGGAAGAAGAGTTAAAAATGCTCAGAGCTATTCAGAAAGCGGGAATGCACACCAAAGCAACTTTAGTATCTACCTGCCTGGCAGCTCATATGAAACCCCGCGATTTTGAAGGCTCTACCAAAGAATATCTCCAATGGATTGTTACAGAATTATTACCAGTAATTCAATTGGAAGAATTAACAAAGCGAGTAGATATTTTTGTTGAAGAAACGGCTTTCTCACCCGAAGAGGCTACCTGGTTTTTGCAACAGGCTATTCAGAAAGGATTTGCAGCAACAGTACATGCAGACCAATTTACTGCCGGTGGTTCCAGGATCGCAACAGAATTAGGCGCCGTGTCGGCCGATCACCTCGAGGCAAGTACTGATCAGGAAATAACATTTTTAGCAAAAGCAGATACAGTTGCAGTAGTTTTGCCCGGTGCATCCCTGGGATTGGGAATGGGGTATGCACCAGCCAGAAAGCTATTAAATGCCGGAGCATGTGTGGCAATTGCAAGTGACTGGAATCCTGGCTCGGCTCCAATGGGCGACCTCTTAATACAAGCCGCTGTATTGAGTGCAGCAGAAAAACTATCTACTGCCGAAGTGATGGCCGGACTTACATTCAGAGCAGCAAAAGCATTGCAATTTAATAATATTGGTAGGTTGCAACCAGGATACCAGGCGGATTTACAAGCATACCCAACAAACGATTACCGGGATATACTTTATTATCAAGGGAAAATGAAACCAGCGATGGTCTGGAAAAATGGCAGTTTAATATGATAACAGCAGCTAATTATAATGCTACCGCCTCCGGGATATGGACAGGCAGGATCGATGGCACAGCACCAGAACAACTGAGGTGGCACCAGGTAGTAAGGATTGCGAATCTTTTGCAGTCGCCATTACCTCCATTGCTTCCCAAACAAAAAGGAGTGGCACTATTAGGATTTGTCTGCGATGAAGGTGTTAGAAGGAATAAAGGAAGAGTAGGCGCAGCAGATGGCCCGGCTGCTTTGAGAAGCGTATTGTCGAACTTTCCGGTTCATTTTCCTGAGCAAACCATGTTGCTGGATGCAGGTGATATTTTATGTGTTGGGCAAGCTTTGGAAGATGCACAGGAAGTATTGGCCCATGCTGTTGCAACATTGCTTGAAGCTGGCTATTTTCCGGTGTTACTGGGCGGCGGACATGAAATTACGTATGGTCATGCCAGTGGTATCAGGCAGTGGGCTAAAGGAAAGGAAGTTGGATTTATAAATTTTGATGCACATTTTGATATCAGAATTCCTGAGGCTGAAGGCCCAAGTAGTGGTACCGGATTCTGGCAGCTGGCACAGGATTGCAAAAGAGATAATCAGCTATTCCACTATCTGGCATTGGGAATACAGCAGAACAGCAATACCAGGCAGTTATTCAATATTGCTGGGGAAGAAGATGTAACCTATGTTGGAGCTGATGCTTTTCAACTAAACGATAAGGATACACTATTTGCAGCTATTCAACATTTTTTGAGCCAGGTAGATAAAGTATATCTGACAACCTGTATGGATGTTTTTGCGGCGGCTTTTGCACCGGGAGTAAGTGCTGTTGCCTATAACGGAATAATGCCAAATGGACTTATGTTACAGGCTTTTCGTCAGATTTTGAACAGTGGTAAAGTGGTGAGTGCTGATGTTGCCGAGTTGAACCCAACTTATGATGTTGATAAACGTACAGCTAAACTAGCTGCTGCATTAGTTTTTGAGATCGTGATGGCTTATTGCGGTGAAGCAGCCTGATTGACCGAGAGTTTTCGTAATTGCTTTGAAGCTAAAGCCAATTGTTCTTTTTCATCTGTTTGAATAAGTGATACCAGTTTGTGTGTATTAACAGGTAGATTGATGTTTTCCTTTTTTAACCAGGATACTAACTGTTTCACATACTGTAAAAGCATACTGGTATCATGCCATTTCCCCAATATCTCACCTCCTTTATACATTTCTGCAATCAGTTTTTTGCTACCGTAGCCCGAAGGTAATACCTCCGATAAAATGGTTAACTGATAATATAAGGACTTTACCTTTTTCCTTTCTTCGTGCCAGATCTTATGATGTGCATTACTGGCAGGCAGGATAATACTCTTTCGTTGTTGATCCAAAAATCTTGTCAGATCGGTCAGTGCGCGATCTTTATCCAGATCCCGAATAGATTTGAGAAACCTGTCGGGCAGTGTTTTGATCTTTTTAAGGGTTACATGCTTAAGGGTATCTGTCAGCATTTCAATGGCAGTAGTTTGCCTTGTATTTAATAATAAATGTGCATGAGAAAAGCGTGTTTTGGCTTTTCTTTCATAGCTTTTGAGATGCATTTCCTGTAAATGAATATCTCTGGCTGCCCCACCTATTTTTTGGATCAGTTTTAAGGTATGAAGATGCTTACTCGTTCCAAAGGAGTATCCTGGTAATTGTTTAGCCAACGAAAAGAAAGCCCGAAGTTTTTTGGTAGATACTCTGAGTGCATGAATAGCTTTGGGATCAGAAGGATGTTTTAGCAACGCTTCATATGCCAGGAGGATTGCTTTGCTCTCCTGTTGCAGGTATTCATATAACGCTTTGGATAGCATCTTTCTAAGTTAAAAAAAATTATGGGTTTTGAGAGTTATTACAAGAATTAATATATTTGCGCCTTAAACTTATATGTCATGCAACGATTCCCCAAATTGTTGATGTTAGCTTTACTAACATCCTTGTCAACTTCCGTTTATGCCCAAAAAATCAAATTACAAAGCGGCGACCTATCTTCTCTTCAAGACCAGAAAGAATTGAATGTTGAATTTACCTACGATAATTTGAATGTTGGTAAAGAAACAGAAGAAGCTTATGTAAAAAGAAGAACTTCTGAATTAAACAGCAAAGAACCTGGTAAAGGTGATACCTGGGCTAAAGCCTGGGTTGCTGATAGAAAAGACAGATTTGAGCCTAAATTTGATGAGCTGTTTAATGATAATGGCGATATTAAGGCTGGAAGCTTTCCTAATGCTAAGTATACACTGGTATTTCATACCACCTTCATTGAACCAGGTTTCAATGTTGGAGTTGTAAGAAAGAATTCCTACATCGATGCTGATATTTCTATTGTGGAAACAGCCTCCAAAAAAGAAGTAGCAAAAATTTCTATTGATAATGCACCTGGCCGCATGATGGGCTTCGACTTCGATACAGGTATGCGTATCACCGAGTCTTATGCGGTTTCTGGAAAGAAATTAGCGAAGTTTATTCGTAAATAGCGAGCGTTGCTCGCTTGTTTCTCGCAAAGAGGCATAAGAAGCAAAGAGGCATAAGGATCGAAGCGAATATTATTAAGAGCTTCTGATAAGTTCCTTTCATTAACTGGAATCTATTGGAAGTCCACAAAAATATTCGCTTCGATCCTTATGCCTCTTTGCTTCTTATGCCTCTTTGCGAGAAACAACAAGCGAGCAACGCTCGCTAGAAAACAATTGTCTTGTTTCCGAAGAGGATTACGCGATTATTAATATGTGCCTTCACTGCACGGGTAAGTACTTGTCTTTCTATATCTCTTCCCAGCATTACCAGGTCATCTACGGTATGTTTATGACTTACTCTTGCTACATCCTGCTCAATAATTGGTCCTTCGTCTAATTCATCTGTTACATAATGGGCTGTTGCGCCAATTAATTTTACTCCTCTCGTATAGGCATTTTGATAAGGTTTGGCTCCTGCAAATGCCGGTAAAAATGAATGGTGAATATTGATAATGCGTTGAGGGAATCGACGTACGAAATCGGATGATAGAATTTGCATATACCTGGCCAATACTGTAAAGTCGACCTGTTGCTCTTCCAGTAATCTGATAGCCTTTTCTTCCTGTTCTTTTTTAGTTGATGCAGTTACCGGAATATAATGGAAAGGAATATCCATTGCGCTACATTCCTTTTCCAGGCTTTGGTGGTTAGATATTACCAGGGGGATATCTACGGCTAATTCACCACTTTTCCATCTCCAAAGCAGTTCCAGCAGGCAATGGTCATATGCCGAAACCATAATGGCCATTTTCTTCCGATGGTCGCTGTAATCGATTTGCCAATCCATTTTTAACGGAGTGGCAACTTTTGCCTGGAACTCTGCTTCCAGCAACGTTTTATCCATGTTGGGCAAATGAAATTCCATTCGCATAAAAAATAAACCTTCCCGGGGGTCGGTACTGTGTTGACTGGCATCTAGTATATTTGCACCTAATTGGTATAGGAACTGCGACACTCCTGCAACAATTCCTGGCTTATCAGGGCAGCATATCAGCAGGCAGGCAGTGGGATATTGTGAGTTGTTATCTGGCATAAGCCCTAAAATATAAAAATAAATAGCATCTCATTTGAAAAAAATAGGATTGATGTCAGATACTCACAGTTATCTGCATCCACAGGTATTTAAGTATTTTGAAGAGGTAGATGAAATCTGGCATGCCGGAGATATTGGTAATCTGGCGGTGGCAGACCAGTTGGAAGGATTTAAACCTTTTAGAGCGGTATACGGAAATGTAGATGGTGCAGATATTCGTATACGTTATCCTGAAGTCTTACGTTTTACTGTGGAAGATGTACCCGTGATGATGATACATATTGGTGGGTATCCGGGGAAATATGCCCCGGGAGTAAAAGCACTGATTCAGCAGGAACCAACTAAGCTCTTTATCAGCGGGCATTCACATATTTTAAAAGTAGTACCCGACCCGGCATTGCATTTGTTGCATATGAACCCCGGGGCCTGTGGGCAACAAGGCTGGCATAAAGTGAAAACTCTATTACGCTTTCAACTAGATGCCGGTAACATTCAACAACTGGAAGTAATTGAACTTCCGTCCTAGTTACTAATCCAAGTTTTTTTCTAACCTACAACTTTATGAGTCAACGTTACTGGATATGTTTTTTATTAGGAATAACAACAATTGGGCAGGCAAAGGCGCAAAAGAAACTTCTTAAATGGTTTAAAACTGAGAATGATTCGGCGTATATAGCCGATCATACCGAAGATATTACATTCAGATTATATGGGTCGAGGAAGTATACTAAATACGATATAATAGACCGAAAGGAGAAAAATGATATCCTTTACCGCCCTAATACCCCCTTTAATATAGGATTTGGTGCAAACTACAGGTTTATTGGGGTAAATCTTGGCTTTAATCTGCCTTTCATAAACCGGCAAAACGACAAATATGGCCAAACCAAATATCTCGATTTACAATCGCATATTTATCTGCGTAAGATAGTGGTAGATTTTTACGGTCAGTATTATAAAGGCTATTATATAGCCAATCCCGATGTTGTCTATGGAAAAGAGTATGCTAAATTGAACCCCTACCCACAGCGACCTGATTTAAGGAATGTGGATTTCGGACTAAATGTGCAGTATGTATTTAATGACAAACGGTTCTCTTACAGAGCACCAAATCTGCAGAATGAATACCAGCGCAGAAGTTCAGGCTCCTTGATTGTGGGTGGAGAAATGTTTTTAGGCAGAATTAAGGGCGATTCTTCTCTAGTTCCTTCCAATATGAAGGATACAATGTTTTTACATGATCTTAGATTTTATAAGACCAACATATCTTCACTGGCTGCCAATGTTGGATATGCACATACTTTCGTGGTACGACAGCATTTCTTTTTATCTCTTTCCCTAACAGCCGGACTTGGCGGTAATGCCAATACCTTCTTTTTGGAGGATGGATCAATAAAACATAATGTTGGATTGCAATTCAGTAATACAGTCAGGGCTTCTGTTGGGTATAACTCTCATCGTTATTTTGCAGGTATACACTATGTAGGGATGGCTATACGCAGTGGTATGGCGGTTCCACATACTTATCAGACATTCGGAACAGGGAATTTCAGGGTTAGCCTTGTAAAGCGTTTTACCCTGAAACAGCCGCTATGGAAGATGAAACAAAGTTAGCTCCGTTCAGGAGTTATCCATTTGGTTTTAACGGGAGGTTGATATTGTTCCAACTTTAACAATAAATCTTCAATATTATCGCTACATAAAAGCATATCCCGGTTTTCAGCAGAAAGGAAACCATTTTCCGTCATAGTATGAGAAAGCTGAATAAGGGAGTCGTAAAATCCATTGGTATTCAGAAGGCCAATGGGTTTTCCATGCAGTCCTAATTGCCCCCAGGTAAGCATTTCAAATAATTCTTCCATCGTACCAAAACCACCGGGTAATGCAATTACTGCATCGCTCAGTTCATTCATTTTGGTTTTCCGCTCATGCATGGTATCTACCAGTATTAACTCTGTTAGATTATCATGGGCTAATTCTTTCCGTTGCAGGAAATATGGCAGTACGCCAATTACCTTACCATTTGCCTGCAGGCTGCCATCAGCTACTGCGCCCATTAATCCTACTCTTGCTCCTCCATAAACGAGGGTAAGCCCACGTTTTGCCAGGGCGTTGCCTAAAGCCGTAGCCTGTTCTAAATAAACGGGGTTATGTCCGGCACTGGATCCACAAAAAACAACAATACTTTTCATGTCTTATAAGGTGGTTATTTCTGTTGATATATTTTTTCTGGCTTTCTCTTCAAAAGCTGCTCTACCAACGGGTGTATGATAAATAAAAGGTTTTTCAAGAAAATGATGAAGTACCTTTTTTCTACCTGGTTTATAAAGAAAATCAGGGTAGATACTATACTCTTTTCTGATTTGTTGAGTATAGGCACGATACGTAGCTTCATCGGCCCCTAATATTTGCAGATCCATATCCAGAAAGTAATTCAGGTCTTTGCTGCCAATTGAATTAATATGTGTTTTGGTAGCAATAATAAAATCTCTTACTGCAGTTATTCTGGAATTTGGATATCCGATTTTAAGTAGGTGAAGTTCTGCTTTTTCAGCGCTTTTTTCTTCGTTATCTGATTTCTTTACATCGTAAACAATATCGTGGAAGAAAATCGAAAAGGCAATAATCTCTGCATCATCAACTTCATGACTGCATTGATTAAGGCTACTGAACATGCTTTGAATATGACTTATATTGTGATAATATCGCTTTTTTTGGGCATAAGCAGTCAATAATTGAATGAAGGATTGTTCAATAAAATCCTTGTCGGAAGTCCATGCCTGGTGAAGCTGAAACCAATATGTTTTTAGTTCGTTAGTTAACATACCAGCTACTTTAGTTTAACGTTTGTTTCTCGCAGAGCTGCAAAGGAGGCAAAAGGGCAAAGTTTTTTTATTATGTTATTTATGCAATCCATTTTTATAATCTTTAGAGCAACAAACTATTTCAAAAAACTATTGTGCTTTTGTGAGAAATCCTTAAAAATCTTAAAAAAATCCCTTGCGCCTTAATATTAATCTTTGTGCCTTTGCGAGAAAGAAACAAAAAGAAAAAGGGAAGATAATTAAAGAAATTAATTTCCTTAATTATCTTCCCTTTAATTCTTTACAAACCTTTGTTACGCTGTGAGCAGCAAAAGCAATTATGCTTTTTTCGCAAATTCGGAACGAATTACATTCAGTGCTCCACCGGCTTTGAACCATGCAATTTGCTGTTCATTGTAGGTGTGGTTTACAGGGAATTGTTCTGTAGAACCGTCTTTATGTACTAATTCGATAGTCAGTTGACTTCCTGGAACGAAGGAGGTAAGACCTAAGATGTTGATAGTATCATCTTCCTGGATCTTATCGTAATCTTCTTTGTTAGCGAAAGTAAGTGCTAACATACCTTGTTTTTTCAGGTTAGTTTCGTGAATACGAGCGAAAGATTTAACGAGGATTGCACGAACGCCTAGGTGACGAGGCTCCATTGCAGCGTGTTCGCGGCTAGAACCTTCACCGTAGTTTTCATCTCCCACAACAACAGCACCGAAACCAGCAGCTTTATAAGCGCGCATAGTAGCAGGAACTGCACCGTATTCGCCGGTTAAAGCATTTTTAACGGTATCAGTTTTATCGTTGTACGCATTTACAGCGCCAATGAGCATGTTGTTAGAGATGTTATCCAGGTGTCCGCGGTATTTCAACCATGGACCAGCCATAGAGATATGGTCAGTGGTACATTTACCTTTAGCTTTGATGAGGAGTTTCAGACCTTTCAGATCAGTACCTTCCCAGGCATTAAATGGTTGCAGTAATTGCAGACGATCAGAAGTTTCAGATACGATTACCTTAACACCGCTACCATCTTCAGCAGGAGCCTGATAACCGGCATCTTCTACTGCGAAGCCATTAACTGGCAGTTCAAAACCTTTAGGTTCATCCAGTTTAACCTGCTCACCATTTTTGTTGGTAAGGGTATCTTTCAATGGGTTGAAAGTCAGGTCACCAGCGATAGCCAGAGCGGTTACAATTTCAGGAGAAGCAACGAATGCGTGAGTAGAAGCTAAACCATCATTTCTTTTAGCGAAGTTACGGTTGAAAGAAGTGATGATAGAGTTTTTACGGTTAGGATCATCGATATGACGAGCCCATTGACCGATGCAAGGTCCGCAAGCGTTAGCCAGTACTACACCGCCAACTTTATCGAAAGTATTCAGTAAACCGTCTCTTTCGATTGTATAGCGTACTAGTTCAGAACCTGGAGTGATAGTGTATTCAGATTTCATTTCCAGGCCTTTATCGATAGCTTGTTGAGCTAATGATGCAGAACGGGAAATATCTTCGTAAGAAGAGTTGGTGCAGGAACCGATCAATGCTACTTCCAATTTCTCAGGCCAGTTATTTTCTTTAACTGCTTGAGCAAATTTAGAGATAGGCCATGCCAGATCCGGAGTAAACGGACCATTTACATATGGTTCCAGTTCGTCCAGGTTGATTTCGATCAGTTGATCGTAGTATTTTGCAGGATCAGCATATACTTCAGCATCCGGGCGCAGGTGATCTTTTACTACATCGGCAGCAGCAGCGATTTCTGTACGACCAGTGATTTTCAGGTAATCAGCCATTTTGCTGTCATAAGCGAAAATTGAGCAGGTAGCACCAATTTCAGCACCCATGTTACAAATAGTAGCTTTACCGGTAGCGCTGAAGCTATCAGCACCTTCACCGAAGTATTCAACGATAGCACCGGTACCACCTTTTACAGTAAGGATACCAGCCACTTTCAGGATAATATCTTTTGCAGAAGTCCAGCCGCTCATTTTACCGGTTAATTTAACACCGATAAGTTTAGGCATTTTAAGTTCCCATGGTAAGCCTGCCATTACGTCTACAGCATCAGCACCACCTACTCCGATAGCCACCATACCCAAACCACCAGCATTAGGGGTGTGAGAGTCGGTTCCGATCATCATACCGCCAGGGAATGCATAGTTTTCCAGTACTACCTGGTGAATGATACCAGCACCTGGTTTCCAGAAACCAATACCATATTTGTCGGAAATAGAAGAAAGGAAATCGTAAACTTCTTTATTTGTATCAATAGCTGTTGCCAAGTCTTGCTTTGCACCAACTTTTGCTTGTATAAGGTGGTCACAATGAACAGTAGAAGGAACCGCAACTTTATCACGGCCGCAGGTCATAAACTGGAGCAATGCCATCTGGGCGGTTGCATCCTGCATAGCTACGCGATCGGGAGCAAATTCCACATAGGATTTACCTCTTTCGTAGGGCGTGGTAGTAGGTGCATACAGGTGAGCGTACAAAATCTTCTCGGCAAGTGTCAACGGACGACCCAGCATCTTACGGGTCGCTTCCACTTTACCCGGTAGTGCCGCATACACTTTTTTAATCATGTCAATATCAAACACCATGGGAAAAAAAATATTTTAAGAGCGGTTAAAAATTGCTTGCAAAATTAGCTAAAAACATGAAGTTTTTAAATTAAATAGTTAAGACATAATTATTTGACCAGGAACTTTTAGTACCTCTAAAGTACCCCGAAAGATTCTCAGGGTAAGGAAAGAGCTTCAATATACCCCCCTCAGAAATTATTGAAAAATTTCATATTAAAGCTAACTTCCCTGTTTTATGGGTATAACGACTGAAATAATATATCATTGGTTTTTAAATAATTGATATTCATATACTTATGTATATAAAACAGGGAACGGCGAGCTCTTGTTTTATCAGGAAGAATTTGATAAATTTGAACTATGAACCGGATAAAAGATTTCGTGGAATGGAAAGCGTTCGGTGTTTGTGCCGCTATTGGAGAAAAACTAGGAGTGGCATCCTCCCGTATTCGCTTCTTTTTCATCTATGCCACCTTTTTGACAATGGGTTCACCCCTCATTGTTTACATGATTCTTGCATTTTGGGTTAATATGAAAGCATATATCCAAAACGCCAGAAGAAACCCCCTACGCTATTTATAAGCACTAGTTTCTCGCAAAGAAGCATAAGAAGCAAAGAGGCATAAGGATCGAAGCGAATGTATTAAGGGCTGCCAATAGGTTTCTATTTATAATTGAAACTTATCAGCAATTCTTAAAAACATTCGCTTCGATCCTTATGCCTCTTTGCTTCTTATGCTTCTTTGCGAGAAATTATTCTTACTCCAGATGGAAATTAGTCATCGCGTGATAATGATTCTGTAGCTCGTTCAATGTTATTGGGTCGTTCAGGCTACGGGTTTCATCCCTGTAGTGTAACTGTAGTAAAGGTTTATGCCCTTCTTCAAACCACCTTACGGAAAAAGGCCCCCTTACATATAAGGTACCACCTCCCTTTGTTGAAGCAGCTTCGTCTTTATGAAACTGCAAATCCAATAAAGTGGCAGGAGTCAGATGTATAGTCACCAGGTTATCCAAATCATACCAATATTCATTGTCATCCCCGGTTGATACCAACACTTTATTTCCGTAATGATCTACCTGCAAAATGGTTCCTTTCTTTTCTGCTCCTCCATAGTTTGTGATAACGGTATCACCTGATTTTAAATCGTGAATGTTAATCATAGTGAGCTGAATTTAGTGCACTATGAATTTACATAAAAGACCGTAAAGCAGCAAAAAAGGAATCCTGACCTAACGAACCACTTTACGGATAGCTACCAGCTTCTCCAGCAGCTCTTCCAGCAAGTCTAAACGTAGCATATTTGCGCCGTCAGACTTAGCCTTGGATGGATCGGGATGAGTTTCTATGAATAAACCATCAGCACCTGTGGCAATAGCTGCTTTGGCAATTGTTGTAATCATATGCGGATTACCACCGGTAACTCCACTGGTTTGATTCGGCTGTTGCAGGGAGTGTGTACAATCCATTACCACCGGCTCTCCGAATTGCTTCATGATCGGAATATTGCGGTAATCTACCACCAGATCCTGATAGCCAAATGTAGTGCCTCGCTCCGTGAGCATGATATGATCATTACCTGCTCCCTTAATTTTTTCTACTGCAAACTTCATCGACTCTCCACTCAGAAACTGCCCCTTCTTTACATTCACAACCTTACCTGTTTCCGCTGCCGCCAATAAAATATCTGTCTGCCGGCAGAGGAATGCAGGGATCTGCAATACATCTACGTAAGCTGCCGCCATCGCTGCTTCTGCAGCTGAATGTATATCTGAAGTGACAGGTACCTGGAAGGTCTTGCCAATTTTATTCAATAATTCTAATCCTTCTACATCTCCTATACCAGTAAAAGAATGAACACTTGTACGGTTGGCCTTACGATAGGAAGCTTTAAAAATATAAGGAATCTCTAAGCGTTTACATATCGCCGTTACCTTTTCTGCAACTTCCATCAATATTTCTTCCTCTTCAATCACACATGGACCAGCAATAAGAAAGAAATTCTCCGGGTTATACTGCTCTTTGAACAATGATTTTAAATGCTTCATTTTTATGGGTCTTTATTAGAAGGGGCAAAGATAAGGCTTTTTCATGGGCTTGATCCCGTTTTAAACCTATAAAAAACTATATTTGTCATGAGATTGTAATCTACCTATCTTCATTCATCATCTCTTTTGCTTTCATTGTTATGACATTGTCATGCTGTGAAGAGCATTGAACGTAAATATCCTGGAAGCATTTAATATTACGGTCCAATTTTAAAATAGCTTACAATTCAATTTTGTATGAAGAAAGATAAGATCCTGGTAATTGGTGCATGTGGCCAGATTGGTGTAGAACTGACCTTAGCATTGAGGAAGATGTATGGCGATGCCAACGTGGTAGCATCAGACCTGAGAGAAGAACATGATTTGTTGAAAGGCACCGGCCCTTATGTGTCGCTGGATGTTATGAACAAGGAAATGCTGCATGTGCTGGTGATCCGCCATAATATTACCCAGATCTATTTATTGGCTGCAATCCTTTCTGCAACCGGTGAGAAAAATCCATTACTGGCATGGCATATCAATATGCAAAGCCTCTTAAACGTATTGGATATTGCAAAGGAAGAAAATCTCGACAAAATCTATTGGCCAAGCTCCATTGCGGTATTCGGACCAAATTCTCCTGCTAAGGAAACACCTCAGCATACTATCATCGAACCTACTACCATCTACGGTATCAGCAAATTTGCGGGAGAACGTTGGTGCGAATATTATAACCACCGGTTTGGGGTAGATGTACGTAGCTTGCGCTATCCTGGCCTGATCAGCTATAAATCTGCTCCTGGTGGCGGTACTACCGATTATGCTGTTGAAATATTCCATGAG
The DNA here is from genome assembly GCF_003419895.1 of Chitinophaga silvatica. GTDB lineage: Bacteria > Bacteroidota > Bacteroidia > Chitinophagales > Chitinophagaceae > Chitinophaga > Chitinophaga silvatica. Next base: position 640,244 of record NZ_QPMM01000002.1, read on the forward strand.
GCTAAAGAAAATCAGAAATATACCAGCTTCCTGTCAGAAAATACCTATCTGCCAATGATGTATATGCCTGATGCTATCAGAGCTACTATTGAACTGATGGAAGCCGATGCTGCGAAGATTTCTATTCGCTCTGCTTACAATCTTTCTGCTATGAGCTTCTCTCCGAAAGAAATCGGTGCAGAAATCAAAAAACATATTCCTTCCTTTGAATTGAGCTACGAACCAGATTATCGTCAACAAATTGCTGATGGCTGGCCAGATAGTATGGATGATACCCTGGCACGCAAAGACTGGGGTTGGAAGCCAGAATATGATCTCGAAAAAATGACAGCCGATATGTTGCAGAATATTTAAGTACAGAAAATATATCTATAAAAATAGTACACCCCGATCTGCCTGCGCTGATCGGGGTGTTTTGTTGTTCGTTGTGAATACAAGTTATATTACAAACCCTACGCCTACGGTAGTGTTATTAAACTCGTCTATTAGAATAAATGCTCCGTTAGCCGGGTTTTCTGCATATTTATCTGCAAAAATAGGAGCAGCGGTTTTAATGGTTATACGACCAATATCATTCAGGCCCATATCTGTTTTACCAGCGTGTTCTGTAAGGGTAGTTACATCGGTAACATACTGGATTTGCTGTACTTTAGCCTTTACCCTGTTTACGCCATGTTGCAGTAAATAAGTTTTACCAGCAACTAATTTTTGTTGATCCATCCAGCAAACATCTGCAACGATTTCTTTCAGTTGCTCCGATGGTGAATCTGCTTTTACAAGCATATTACCCCTGCTGCTATCAATCTCATCTTCCAGTGTGATTACCACACTTTCTTTAGTATGGGCAACAGACAATTGCTTTTCGAATTGCTCAATTGTCTTGATCTTGCTTTTTTGTCCGCTTGGCAGTGAAACTACCTCATCGCCTACACTAAAATGGCCACTGGCTACTTTACCGGCAAATCCTCTGAAATCGTGATATTCAGTAGTACGAGGACGAATCACGCTTTGAATCGGAAATCTTGCAGGGTGCTTTTTATCTTCATGGTCGAACGACACTTCCTCGAGATATTCGAGTAGGGTAGGGCCGTTATACCAGTCTATTGCTCCGTTATGTGATGCAACGTTTTCGCCGTATAAAGAGGAGATTGGAATAAACTGTACTGCCTGGCCTTTAAAGCTGGCATTATCGAGCATTTGCTGGAAGTCTTCCACTATCTGGTTGAAACGTGCCTGGTTGTAATCTACCAGGTCCATTTTATTAACGCAAACTACCAGATAAGGAATACGCAGCAGGTTAGCGATAAAGAAGTGGCGATGTGTTTGTTCCACAATTCCTTTACGTGCATCAATAAGAATCAGTGATACCTGGGCATTGGAAGCACCGGTAACCATGTTACGGGTATATTCGATATGTCCGGGAGTATCTGCTATGATATATTTGCGGGTAGGAGTAGAAAAGTAAATGTTAGCCACATCGATAGTGATACCTTGTTCTCTTTCAGCAACCAGTCCGTCGGTGAGCAGCGACAGGTCGGTGAAATCGAGTCCTTTACGTTTGCTGGCAGCATGTAAGGCTTCCATTTTATCCTGGGGGATTGAGTTGGTATCGTAGAGTAATCGACCGATCAGCGTGCTTTTTCCATCATCTACACTTCCTGAGGTGGCTATACGTAAAACCTCCATATATTTTTGGTTTTTGAATGAATGTTGAATTAGAAATATCCTGCTTGTTTTCTTTTCTCCATGGCAGCTTCAGAGCGTTTGTCATCGATTCTGGCTCCACGTTCAGATATTTTTGCTTCCATGATTTCAGCAATGATATCTTCCAGTTTATCTGCTTCAGAGAGAACAGCAGCAGTACAGGTCATATCCCCTACAGTACGGAAACGTACTTTACTGAGGAAAGGAACTTCGTCGGCTGTTGTATTGAGGAAAGAAGAATATGGCCAGTATAAACCATCTCTTTCAATAATTTCTCTTTCGTGAGAGAAGTAGATGGAAGGAATTTCCAGTTTTTCTCTGACGATATAATTCCAGACATCCAGTTCTGTCCAGTTAGAAATTGGGAATACTCTTACGTTTTCGCCTATATTAATTTTACCGTTGAGGATATCGAACAGTTCAGGTCTTTGCATTTTAGCGTTCCATTGGCCGAATTCGTCGCGTACGCTGAAAATTCTTTCTTTTGCACGGGCTTTTTCTTCGTCGCGTCTTGCACCGCCGATGCAGGCATCGAATTTACCTTCTTCAATAGCATCGAGGAGGGTCACGGTTTGTAAGGCATTACGACTGGCATATTTACCGGTTTCTTCCTGCACTTTTCCCTGATCAATGCTGTCTTGTACATTTCTAACGATGATATCGAGGCCGAGTGTATTTACCAGCCAATCGCGGAAGGCGATTGTTTCCGGGAAGTTATGGCCTGTATCTACGTGTAGTAAAGCGAAAGGAATTTTTCCCGGATAGAAGGCTTTTTGAGCAAGTCTCACAAGGGTAATAGAATCTTTTCCGCCTGAGAAAAGCAGCACAGGTTTCTCGAATTGAGCAACGGTTTCACGAAGGATATAAATAGCTTCATCTTCCAATGCTTGTGGGAATTCCCAATTTATTTTATTAGTCATAGACTATATTGATTTAACGCAAATGAAAATTAACCGTGGAGGCCACACTCTTTATGAGATTGTTCCCACCACCAGCGGCCGGAGCGAGGATGTTCGCCGGCTTCAATAGCACGGGTACAAGGAGCACAGCCAATGCTGATAAAGCCTTTGTCGTGCAGCTTGTTGTAAGGAACTTTATGTTCTTTGAGATAAGCTAATACTTCGTCGTAACCCCAATGGATCAACGGATTATACTTATATAATCGTTTTTGGGCATCCCATTCCAGGATTTCCATTCCCTGGCGGTTTTCGGATTGTTCGGCTCGTAGACCGGTGATCCAGACTTTTACGCCTTCCAGGGCTCTGTTTAAGGGTACAATTTTTCTGATGCCACAACACTCTTTACGATTTTCAACGGATTCATAAAAGCTGTTTGGGCCTTTTTCTGATACCAGCTTTTCAACTGCAGCAGTTTCAGGGTAATACACGGCAATAGGCTGGTTGTAACGGGCCATTGTCAGGTCCATTACATCGTAAGTTTCCTGAAATAGTCGGCCAGTATCAAGGGTGAATACTTTTACCGGTAAGTGATTGCGCCAGATAATATCTGATATTACCTGGTCTTCCTGGCCAAAAGAGGTAGAAAAGGCAACGCCTCCGGGATATTGTTCCAGCAGGTAGCTGATGGCTTCCTCAACCGGTTTGTTGACCAGTGCGGTGGTAATGTCTGTCATTTCGATACGATTGATTGATAGGTGCCAGCGAAACAACTTTCATCGTTTCATCGACAAAAATACATAAATCCTATAAAAAAGATAGACTAATTTTTTGGGATGAATTTTTGAGATAAAATTCTTATCAAGGATTAAATTAATCCATAGTATTTCAGTCTTTTATAATATTTTTAAACAGTCAACCATATTGATCTAACTTATTAAACATTATTAATACTAATTCAAACCAACAGCTTAAATTAACTACCCAATAATTTAAAATTCTGAGCATTACCTATGTTAATCCGGTTTTGTTTTCTAATCTACCCTACAAGAAGCAAAAGAATCAACATAACAATTAGGTCATGAATTCTTAACCCGTATTTCCTTATCTGTTAAGGAAAATGTTCATTTGTTTTTATATATAATAATATTTTATTCTTTTTAATTTCAAAATCAATTATTTATGATTTTGAAAACGAAAACAATACCGAATTAATAACTATTTATGAAGAAGCTGTTATTATGTCTGTTATTCCTTAAATATTCAATTGTTCTAAACGCTCAAATCTCAGATTTTGGCAGAGGAGTTGTAAAAATTAAGGCTTACAGTTATTCACCTGATCAGCAGGCCCCAGATTATAATGTTACTAAATCTGAAAAGCAATTATTTAACAGGTTTACATACTATATCGATGGAGATTGGATACAACAAAAAGATGAATTTGGTGATGACTTTGGTAGAACCAAAACAAAAAGTGAAGAAATTGCCACTGATTTCTCTTTTACAATATTGCATCCAACCTATTGGATCGACTGGAGAGCGAAAAGGCTATATAGCTATTCTATTTCTAAAACCTTTATTGGTGTACTTGATTTAGAGAAGGATACCAGGGAGATGTTTTTTCGTAGGATTGGTAAAGAAGACAGTGCAAGGATTATAGAATTAAAAGAAGATTTAGCAGTAATGATTGGAGGCAAAAAATCATTCAAGGGAAAGACTGTAAAAGGGTCAGATACTTTGACTTTTTATTATTCTAAAGAAAAAGTTCCTGTTTATTCTCCTCTCAACAGTTTTGTACCTGCTGATTTCCCTTATTTTGTAACTTCTGTAAGGACCACAACTACCTGGTCAAATACAACTAAGTTGGGGCATTTAATATTTGAAGTTATTAACACAAGCCCTCTACCTGAGAATTATTCTGACAAGAAGGCTCCTGGTAACTTACCTGTTAAGGAAATAAAGGATGTAATGGAGCTATTTCAGGATTATAGCAATAATTAACCTATTAATCTTTATTTAGATCACTTCATACAGGATACATCAAAGCTGTATCAATACAGGATCGGGTGTAATACTATTACACCCGATCCTGTATTTACATTTTCAAATCTATATAATGCTTTCCTTTATAGTCGATATGTACTTTCCTGGAAAACCATCCAACGCTCCCTTTCATATCTCCCTTAAAAGAAATAAACACAGAATCGGCCAGATTAAGGTTTGTTTTACCTAATGCTTCAAAATCTGGTTCTACAACCACCGGAACGGTGAATAAGGAATTAGCAGGAACATTAAAGGTGGTATCGATATGTACATGACCTAGAAAGAAAGAGTCCAGCATTAAGTCAAGATCCCCTCCTTTGAAAGTAAAGCTATAGTTATTGGCGTTATAGTATTCGCCATTAATTTTTAAAGCTGGTCTTTCATTTGTAATGTTGAATACTCTTACTTCCAGTTTAGCCGGCAGTTTTGGCTGTGGATTTTTAAAGATTTCGCAGCTGGTGAGAAATATTGGGAAAGATAGAAGCGCGAGGCTTAATTGTTTGATTTTGCCTGATTTTTTCATTTGGTTGATATTAAGCATAAGTTTTAAGTGATTCTGTGTTCACAACAATCTTAAGGATTGGAGATTGGCCTTAGCCTTAGGCAATTAAAAATGTAAAAAGGGTGAATGGAGAATGAAGTTTTGGGGATTTAGAACTAAAATAAAACAGGAAGAGCTGCTTCTGATTCAGAAGCAGCTCTTCCTGTTTTAAATGATTTTACTATCCTTTAGTGAGGATATCCTTCAATGTTTTATTTTCTAATATTTTCAGCGCAGAATCCCGTACTCTTCCCATTACTTCATTTAGCCCGCAGGTGGCTTCATCTCTGCAATTTTCGCAGCGTTCATAATAGTTTAAGCTTACGCATGGGAGTAAGGCAATAGGACCATCCAATAAACGGATGATTTTCGCCAATGCAATTTCTTTAGGAGGGCGCATCAGATAATATCCGCCGCCTTTTCCTTTCTTGCTACCCAGAATACCGGCATTCTTTAACTCCAACAGGATATTTTCCAGAAACTTGATGGAAATATTTTTTTCCAGAGCGATTTCTGATATCAGGATTGGCCCTTTATCTACATTCTCTGCCAGGTGAATTAATGCGTGAAATGCGTATTGTGTTTTCTTCGATAACATACTGACTATTTCATCCCTCCAGGATGTTCTTTAAGTGTTGGTGACCACTAAAATCTGGCTGCAAAGATAAGCAGTTTTTCCAGTTTGCGTTCAAATGCAATATTACCCATTGAAAATCAATAGGTAATGCTGTCGTCTTATCCTAAATTCAACACATCGCGCATGGTAAATACGCCTTTTTTATCTTTTAGCCATTCTGCCGCTATTACAGCACCTGCAGCAAAGCCCTGACGGGAATGTGCTGTATGAGTGATGGTAATATCATCAATATCAGAAGTGTAAGTGACTGTATGGGTTCCTGGAGCCGGGTCTATTCTTTTGGAAACGATACCCATTACCTCAGATTGTTCGGTGGTTTCGTTTACCCATTCTTTTTTGCGTGGAACAGCTTCCAGGATTTGTTCGGCTAATGTAATAGCAGTACCGCTTGGAGCATCTTTCTTTTGGGTATGGTGAATTTCTTCCATCCATACATTGTATTGTGGTTGGCTTGCCATTAAAGCAGCCAGTTTTTTATTTACCTCAAAGAAGATATTTACACCGACACTGAAGTTGGTAGTGTGTAAAAAAGCCTGATTTTTTTCTTTGCAAAGGGCTTTGATTTCCGGCAGTTTTTCTAACCATCCGGTAGTTCCGCTTACTACTGGAACATTTGCTTCAAAGCACTTAAGAATATTATGATAGGCTGTTTCAGGAGTGGTAAATTCGATGGCAACATCAGCCTTGCTTAAATGTTCTTTTTCAAGCAGGTGCTGGCTGTTGATATCTACACGCAATATTACCTCATGGCCTTTTGCAGTAGCAATAGCATCGATTGCCTGCCCCATTTTACCATATCCTATAAGCGCTATTTTCATGACTCTTTTTGTAGTTGTATGTTAGGTTGATAAATAATAATTAGTATTAACGGCCGGCAAAATATTTACTCTTGCCAGATTTCTTACCACCGAAAGTAAGGTTTACGCCTACACCGAGGGTACGACCATTAATGAGGGTAGGAGAGATTCTCATACTCAGATCATCCGACATATCGAAATTCTTAAGATGCGCGAATACAGTGGCATCTACGATATTTAGTCCATATGCCAATACAAAGAAAAGTACTGAATAATCTACATACTGCCTGAACTGGTCTCTGTTGAGTTTCAGGGCTTCAGTGTCGTAGGGTACAGTTTCTCCGGTATCGTTAGTATCCGGGTTGCCGTCTACTCTCAATCGATATGCATCCCTGAACATTTTATAGACCTTCATATTATCGATGAAGAAATAAGTACAGGTTCCCAGCGCTGCATAAACCAGCGGCATTTTCCAGTATTCTCTGTTATATGCCTGTCCGAGGCCTGGAAAAACGGCAGAATAGAGCGCTGCTTTTCTGGGGCTATGAGGCAGTTTAGAGTTTGGAACGTAAGCAGAATCGGTAAAAAGGCCGCTATTGGCTTTTTTAACGGTATCGGCCGCAGGAATAGGAGTAGCAGTGATACTGAAAGTTGTGTCTGTGGGTTTAGAAACAGGGCGTGAAGTATCGTGTTGCGCCTGCAGCGGAACATCCAGCACAACGACCAGCAAAAACAATATGAAATAACGTAACAATCGAGTTATGTATCCAGCCTTATTAGCCACCGTAAATATCTATTTTTTCCAGAATGCCATTCAATTCATCATCAGAATAGAATTCGATTAAAATACTTCCCTTACCATTTTTTCCTCTGTCCAGTTTCACTTTTGTAGAGAAGTGAGAAGCCAATTGGTCCTGTATTTTCTGAAACGATGGAGGTAATTTAATTTTTGCCGCCTCAGTGGTTGTTTTACCAGCCTGGTTCATTTTGCGGGCCAGTTCTTCGGTTTGGCGAACAGACAAACCACTTTTCAGGATTTCATTAAACAGGAAAAGTTGGTTTTCTACGTTTTCCACACCGGTAAGTACTCTGGCATGACCCATGCTGAGGAGGCCATTTCTTACAGCTACCTGAATATCGGGAGGTAGTTTAAGCAAGCGTATATAGTTGGTAACCGTACTTCTTTCTTTGCCCATACGATCGGCCACTTGTTCCTGAGTAAGGCTGCATTCATCCATCAGTCTTTTATAGCTGAGGCCCACCTCAATAGCATTGAGGTTTTCGCGTTGCAGATTTTCCAGGAGTGCCAGTTCCAGGAGTTCCTGGTCGTTGGCCTGGCGCACATAAGCAGGAATATCTTTTAAGCCGGCAAGTTTGCTGGCTCTGAGACGTCTTTCACCTGCGATGAGCTGATATTTTTTATTGTTAATCTTAGCAACAGTAATAGGCTGAATAATGTCGTGTATTTTGATAGACGTACTCAGCTCCTGTAAAGACACCTCATCGAAGTCGCGGCGCGGCTGTTTAGGATTAGTAACAATCTGCTCCAGCGGGATGCGTTCAATACCTGTAGCCGTAGCTACTACTTTATCACCTAGGGCGCCAGCAGTGTGCTTCAGATCTGTATCGATATTTTGAAGCAGTGAGCGAATGCCTTTGCCCAACGCCTCTTTCTTACTTGGATTGGTCATCGTTGATAGCTAGGATTTTATCTTTAGTTTTAATTTTAGTGAAGTCGTGTTTCTGCAAAATTTCTTTGGCCAGATTCAGATAGTTGATAGCACCGGTGCTTGCCGCATCATACATGATAACGGATTTACCGAAGCTGGGAGCTTCTCCGAGTTTAGTATTACGGTGAATGATGGTATCGAACACGCTTTCTTCAAAGTGTTGTTTTACTTCATCAACCACCTGGTTACTTAATCTCAGGCGGCCATCGTACATGGTCATCAGAATACCTTCAATTTCAAGTTCAATATTCAGGCGGCTTTGTACGATTTTGATTGTATTGAGTAATTTACCCAGACCTTCCAATGCGAAAAATTCGCATTGCACAGGGATGATTACGGAAGTAGAAGCTACCAATGCATTAACTGTGATAAGTCCTAATGAAGGGGAGCAGTCTACAATCACGAAATCATAATCTGCTTCTACAGAATCAATAACCTGTTTCATTACCCTTTCTCTGCTAGGGTGATTGATCAGTTCCAGCTCAGCACCTACCAGGTCGATATGTGAAGGTAATACCTTAAGATTAGGAGTATCAGATTCCAGGATCACGTCTTTGGCCTGCACATCGTTTACCATACAATCGTATAGGCTCTGTTGCACATTGCGCAGGTCAAAACCCAGTCCGGTAGTACTGTTGGCCTGTGGATCGGCATCTACCAGCAGTGTCTTGTATTCCAGCACAGCCAGGCTGCTTGCAAGGTTGATAGCACTTGTAGTCTTTCCTACGCCACCTTTCTGGTTAGCGATTGCGATTATTCTAGCCATTGTGTAATTTAAAAATTCAAAGGTTATTTATAGGATAAAGGATAAATCACTCAAATCTCTTCTTCCTCAAACCTCTATTGTGCTTCCAATTTCAGGAAGTATCAGCTCAATTCCGGCATCGTCAAATTGTTTTACTGCTTCTTCAGTATCAATTTTCACATATCCGAAAGTGTTATAATGTACACCAATAATTTTATCACATTCAATCAGTTCGGAAGCTGCTATTGCATCTTCTATGCCCATTGTAAAGTTGTCACCTATTGGAAGTACGGCAAAATCAAGTGTAGTGAGTGCAGCTACCAGCTCCATGTCTAACGTCAGTGCCGTATCGCCGGAATAGTAAAAATTACCATCTTCCGTCATAAATACAAAACCAACAGGACAGCCACCATATGAACCATCCGGTAAGCTACTGGAATGTTGAGCAGTTACGCATTTAACAGTGCCAAAAGAGAATTTCCATTTACCACCAGGGTTCATCGGGTGCACTTTTTCAACACCGTTTTTGAGCGCCCACATCGCAACCTCATAATTGGCAACTACCTTAGCACCAGTACGTTTGGCCAGTTCTATCAGATCGGCAGTATGATCATCATGCCCATGAGACACAAAGATATAATCTGCTTCTATCTTACTGATATCCACCTTTTTAGCCAGTTCATTATGCGTGATGAATGGGTCAAAAAGCACCTTTTTACCCTGAATTTCTACAGCAAAGCAGGAATGGCCGTAACAAGTATACTTCATGCGTATCAATTTATTGATCACCGGATTTGATAAGAAAAATTATCACTTTTTCCCAAAAATGCCGGAATCATGATTCAATAATTCCCAATTTCCAATAAAAATAGCTCAATCGGCCAAAAATACAACGAATAGATAAAAATCAGGTACTACCTTGTATTTATTTATACACAAAGTGTCCGCAATGTTGTGCCCCCTATTTTTTCAATGGGTTAATTTTTAGCCGGTTTCAGAAGTTCTGGCCTTTTATATTACTAAAATATTAAAATTATTTTATCCCTCAGGCAAATAGCAAAAGTACAGTTTCTACCTACGCCACAAAAAAAATAAAACATACAATTCTTCCCGTTGTTATTCGTCTGTATATCTGTTATTAAGTTGTTTTAACTTTTTGGAGCAGTTTAGTTACCTTAAATTGCTAAAATATTATTACATAGCTATATTAAATTTTCATAATGCGACCCGGCTTAAACTCTATAGTACTGATTCTCTTCCTCTTATTACTGGACGTATACGTGTTCATGGCTATCAGATCATTGGTCTATTTGTCCAGCCCCCGGATCAGAACAATAACCTATACCAGTTACTGGACTGTTTCAGCTATCTGCGTCACAATGATTGCGTTGCTACCGTATATCAACTGGCATAACTGGCCATCCAATCTGAAGTCATATCTCATGGCTATTTTCATTGGGCTGGTTTTAGCTAAGTTATTTGTAGCAGTATTTTTGTTGATTGATGATTTAAGACGGCTCGTCGTTTACCTGATCCGAAAGTTTGGCAGTAGCACTGCCACTACCGCCGCCACCGACGGAATTAGCCGCTCCCAGTTCCTTGTAAAACTTGGCTTGTTAACCGGTGGGGCATTCTTCGGCTCCCTCATCTACGGCTTCTCCAATAAATATAATTATCATGTCAGAAAGGTAAAACTGGCATTTAAAGAACTGCCGGCTTCGTTCAAAGGTCTGCGCATTATCCAGATTTCAGATGTGCATTCAGGTAGTTTTACCAATAAAGCTGCTGTAATGAAGGGAATTAAACTGATCAATGACCAGAAACCTGATCTGGTGCTGTTTACCGGCGACCTGGTAAACGACCGGGCAGTGGAGATGGACGAATGGATGGACGTATTCAATCAGATCAATGCTCCTATGGGCGTTTATTCTACCCTTGGTAACCACGATTATGGCGATTATTATCCCTGGCCCGATAAAACTCCGGATGGTTTCAGTGCTATGAAACACGAAAACCTGGAGCAACTAAAAGCTGTACATGGTAAACTCGGATGGCGATTGCTGATGAATGAAAACGTAATCCTCGAACGAAACAATGAAAAAATTGCGTTGATTGGAATCGAGAACTGGAGCGCCATAAAAAGATTTCCAAGATATGGTGACCTGAAACGCGCCTACGAAGGCACTCAGGATATTCCATTTAAAATATTGCTCTCACACGACCCAACACACTGGGATGCACAGGTACGTCCGGAGTATCCCGACATTTCCCTGATGCTGGCCGGGCATACCCACGGAATGCAGTTTGGTGTTGAAATTCCTGGCTTCAAATGGAGCCCGGCACAATTCTTTTATAAAGAATGGGCAGGATTATATAAGACCGGTAAGCAACTATTGTATGTCAACAGAGGCTTTGGATTCCTGGGTTATCCCGGAAGAGTGGGAATTTTACCAGAGATCACGGTAATAGATCTGGTATAGGCAGGTTGACCGACAGATATAGTCTGTTTACCCATACAAATACCTTATTCACGGGAACATTGTGATTTAAATGTGCTATTGCTTTATTTTGCGTGTACGTACTTAACTTATGCGCCTATACTTCTTTACCTTATTGTTGTTATGTAGCAAGATTGCCGCAGGCCAAACTTTAGCAGAGTTGGAACAACAACTCGATTCTTTGTTGCAAAAGAAACAACGCAGCGAAGTAATGATTGGAATAGGCTACGGTAATAATCCTGCATATAGTAGTAAGGTCAATAGTTTTGACCTTCCAATAGTGCTTAAGCCCTATCTGGCTCCTTCAATTTCCTATTATCATAAAAGCGGTTTTTATGGCAGTGCCAGTAGTTATTACATGCTCAAATCTGAAGGTAAGCCATGGTTCGAATGGGATCTTACAGGCGGTTATGACTATACGAAAAATAAAAACCTGTTGACCGGTATTTCGTATACCCGTTATCTGTTTGCCGATTCTTCTGATGTTCCTACCACCCCAATTAAGAATGAGTTGTATGCTTATTTCTATTATAGAAAATGGTGGTTACAACCTGGTGCAGCAATGGATTTTGGATGGGGGAAACACATAAGCCAGAATAATCAGATTAGGGAAACACTTAAAGGGAATGATTTTAACTTTATAGCCTCGGTAAGGCATCCTTTCAAATTCTTCGGTATTTTTCATTTGGGAGATGCCTGTATTATTACTCCCGCTGTGAACCTGACATTCGGAACAGCCAATTATTTCAGCAACCTTAAAGCGTTTCAATATCTTGTCTGGAATACCAAACCAACGAGAAATCATGCTCCGGGAAAAGAGATGAATTTTGAAGATCATTCAGATTTTGAAGCCAGAGCAATTGATTTGACATTAAATATTTCTTACTTCATAGGCCCCTTCACCGTTACTCCAACCTTTGCATTATTTAAGCCATTCACTGGTACTAACCAATCAGTTATGAGCTATTTCACTACAGGAGTGTTCTATAGTTTTTAATCCTTTTTAACAAATAGCACGGAATTTGTATTTAAGGAAACTCTATTATCAAATAGGGGTATAGGACATCAGGTACGTCTATATTTTAACCATTACTAACAAGATTTATTATGAAAAAACTGTTTCTCGCCGCAGTAGTATTATTGTTGGCTGCTGTAACAACTGTTAATGCGCAGGATAGAGTATTGCGTTTTGGTATCAAAGGAGGAGCAAACCTCGGAAAACTTGATGGAACCGGCTTTCAGGACGGATTTAAATTAGGCTACCATCTGGGAGCTTTCGCCCAGCTTAAATTGGTAAAAGGTTTTGGGGTACAGGGAGAGTTAATCTTTTCTTCTACTAAAACAGAAACAACAGAAGGTTTTGACAAGATTTATGAAGGTGTAAGTACTGCAGATAACCGCAAAAAAATTAACCTCAATTATCTGAGTATTCCATTGTTAGCTAACATTGATCTGGGAACCCCACGGTTGAAATTACAGGTAGGTCCTCAATTCGGGGCTTTGGTAAGTGACAGGAAGGTTCTTGGAGCTGCCAATGAAGCATTTAAAGGAGGTGAAATTTCCGGTGTCGCAGGTTTATGGCTCCAACTCCCGATTGTAAATGTGAGTGCAAGGTATGTTATTGGCTTTAACGATGTTAAAGGTATCAATAGCGTAACCAGTACCAGTAACTGGAAGAACCAGGGCATTCAACTGGGTGTTGGTGTAACTTTCTAAGAAGTTTTTTTCTCGCAAAGCAGCAAAGAAGCAAAGAGGCATAAGGATCGTAGCGAATGTTATTAAAAACTCTTGTTGGGTTTCAATTATAATAGAAACCAGTCAGTAGTTCTTAAAAACATTCGCTACGATCCTTATGCCTCTTTGCTTCTTTGCTGCTTTGCGAGAAAAAACACTGCCAACCCGTCACTTGGCACCAAACTTGACAATAGTAGGGCGCATACTAAATTGAGGACAGATACAGATTAAACTGTCAGAATGTCCTCGGACGGATTTAAATATCTCAGATGAACAAATTTTATTTAGGAAATTCAGAAGATGAAATGGAGTTCATGCCAATTATCCCTCTAAATGAAGAGGGAGAAGGACAGGAAGATGAGCAGTTCCCGGAAGAATTGGCATTATTACCATTACGAAATACCGTATTGTTTCCTGGCGTAGTACTACCTATTACTGTAGGCCGGGATAAATCTATAAAAGCTGTTAATGATGCCTATAAGGCAGATAAGTCGATAGGCGTTGTTGCCCAGAAAGACAGTACAATAGAAGATCCGGAAGTAGGAGATTTAAGTGAAGTTGGTACTATAGCCCGTATCGTAAAACTCATCAAAATGCCGGATGGTGGCACAACCATCATTATCCAGGGCAGGAAACGTTTCAGAATAGATGAAATATTGACAGAAGATCCTTACTTCAAAGCTAAAATTGAAGTATTAACAGACGAAATTGTTGAGGATGATTCTGAATTTGATGCATATATTTCTTCTATCAAGGATTTAGCCGGACAAATCATTCAATTATCCCCGAATTTACCTTCAGAAGCCAGCATCATTCTTAAGAATATTGAAAATGCCTCTTTCCTGGTACATTTCGTGTCCTCTAATCTGAACTCTGATGTTAAAGACAAACAACAGCTGTTGGAAATCAATAATCTGCGTACCAGAGCAGAATTGTTGATGAAATTATTGCAGACAGAATTACAGTTGGCAGAGCTGAAAAATAAGATCACCAATAAAACAAAGGCAGATCTGGACAAACAGCAACGCGACTACTTCCTGCAACAACAGATGAAGTCTATCAAAGAAGAATTAGGTGGCGATAGCAATGATCGCGAGCTTAAGGAAATGAAGCGTAAGGCGGAAGAAAAGAAATGGCCTAAAGCTGCTGCTGAAGCTTTCTCTAAGGGTATAGAAAAACTCGAGAGAATGCATCCTAGTACACCGGATTACAGCGTTGTTTATAATCACCTCGATCTATTGCTCGATCTGCCATGGGATAGCTATACAACCGATAGCTATGATCTGAAGAAGGCTAAGAAAATATTGGACCATGACCATTATGGTATGGACAAAATCAAGGAACGTATTATCGAATACCTGGCAGTGCTTAAGCTAAAAGGCGATATGAAGTCTCCTATTCTTTGCTTTGTTGGCCCTCCGGGTATTGGTAAAACCTCGCTGGGTCGCTCTATCGCTAATGCAGTAGGTCGTAAATATGTTAGATTGAGCTTAGGTGGACTGCATGATGAAAGCGAAATCCGTGGTCACCGTAAAACCTATATCGGTGCTATGCCTGGTAGGGTGGTGCAGTCGATCCGTAAAGTGAAATCCTCTAATCCTGTTATGATCCTCGATGAAATCGATAAGATCGGAAATGACCTTAGAGGAGATCCTAGTTCTGCATTGCTGGAAGTACTGGACCCTGAACAGAACAGCACTTTCTACGATAATTACCTGGAACTGGAATATGACCTTAGCAAGGTATTATTTATTGCAACTGCCAATAATATCAATGCTATACATCCTGCGTTAAGAGATCGTCTGGAAATCATTGATCTGAGCGGCTACTCTATTGAAGAGAAAATAGAAATTGCTAAACGTCACTTGCTGCCAAAACAAAAAGAGGCACATGGACTGAAAGATATTAAGATTAAGGTTCCTAATAATGTGATTGAGCATTTGATTGCCAATTATACCAGAGAGAGTGGAGTCAGGGAGTTGGACAGACAGATAGCTGCTATAATGCGTAACCTGGCGAAACAGGTGGCAATGGAAGAAGAATTGCCTGAAACACTTACTGATCAAAACATTGAGGATATCCTGGGAAGATCCAGATATTCCAATGAGATGTATAAGGTTGGAAATCCTCCCGGTGTTGCTGTAGGCCTGGCCTGGACATATGTAGGTGGCGATATCCTGTTTATTGAAACCAGTTTAAGTGAAGGAAAGGGAGATCTTAAGCTTACAGGTAATCTGGGTAATGTAATGAAGGAATCTGCGATTACAGCGTTGACTTATATACAGTCACATGCCGCTGAGTTGAAGATTGATTCCAAGTTGTTTTCTTCAAAGAGTGTGCATATACACATTCCTGAAGGTGCAGTGCCCAAAGATGGTCCAAGTGCGGGTATTACCATGCTCACTGCTCTGACATCCTTATATACTGGACGTAAAGTTAAATCGTACCTGGCGATGTCTGGGGAGATTACCTTACGTGGACAAGTACTGCCGGTTGGTGGGATAAAGGAAAAAATCCTTGCGGCAAAAAGGGCTGGTATTAAAGAAGTGATTCTTTGCTGGCAGAATGAGAAGGACATCAAGGATATTAATCCATCTTACATTAAGGGTATGAAATTCCATTATGTAAGGGAAATGAACCAAGTGCTTGAAATTGCGTTATTAAAGAAATAACGACGCGTACCATTGCTGTCAGTCATGACGGCAATTTATATATGTTCATATCCGGTTTTGTTGTGACCCCGGCTATGAGCTTCATGTTGATTGTTTTAAGGGTTGATAAAGCCATTCCGGGTGATGCTGGAATGGCTTTATTTTTCTCGCAAAGGCGCAAAGATTAATATTAAGAAGCAAAGGACTTTTTTAAGATTTTAAGAAATGAAGAACATAATAATGACTTCCAAATGGTTTCAATAATAATAGTAACCAGTCAGTAGTTCTTAATAATATTCGCTTCGATCCTTATAAGCTTAAAAAAGTCCTTTGCTTCTTAATATTAATCTTTGCGCCTTTGCGAGAAAACTAATCTATCAATTGGCGTTTATACAATTGTATAGTATTCTCCAGGCCGAAGTAGAGGGCATCTGCAACGAGAGCATGGCCGATAGATACTTCTGCCAGTTGAGGAATATGTAACTTAAAGAAGCGTAGATTATCCAGATTCAGATCATGACCTGCATTGAGCCCTAATCCGATATTGGTAGCTTCCCTGGCGGTATTTTTATAATCGTTAAAAAGTTTCAGGTTTTGAGGCTGGGTGCGGGCATTAGTATATTCTTCGGCATATGGGCCGGTATAGAGCTCAATACGATCTGCGCCTGCGGTTTTAGCACCTTCTACTTTTGTAATATCTGGGTTTAGGAAGATAGAAACTCTGATACCAGCTTGTTTCAAAGCAGAGATAACCTCTTTGAGTTGTGATTGATGGGCTACGGTATCCCAACCGGTATTGGAAGTTATAGCATTAGGAGGGTCCGGAACCAGTGTACATTGGTCTGGTTTTACGGATAATACCAGGTCCATAAATTCTTTGGAAGGATATCCTTCAATATTAAATTCAGTAGTAACCAATGGTTTAAGGTCTAGCACGTCCTGGTAGCGGATATGACGTTCATCGGGACGAGGGTGAACGGTAATACCATCGGCGCCAAAGCGCTCGCAATCCCGAGCAACTTTTAATATATCCGGCAAATTGCCGCCCCTGGCGTTTCTCAGGG
The DNA here is from genome assembly GCF_003419895.1 of Chitinophaga silvatica. Lineage (GTDB taxonomy): Bacteria > Bacteroidota > Bacteroidia > Chitinophagales > Chitinophagaceae > Chitinophaga > Chitinophaga silvatica. The sequence continues at coordinate 657,284 of NZ_QPMM01000002.1, forward strand.
TAGCAAACTTGTTGATGTTAACACTCAGCTTAGTCATGTTGCAAAGCTAAAACATTTCTGGGAAAGGATTTCTCGCAAAGGCGCAAAGATTAATATTAAGAAGCAAAGGACTTTTTTTAAGATTTTTAAGGAATAGAGAATGTTATAAAGACCTCTAATTGGTTTCAATAATAATAGTAACCAGTCAGTAGTTCTTAATAATATTCGCTTTGATCCTTAAAAATCTTAAAAAAAGTCCTTTGCTTCTTAATATTAATCTTTGCGCCTTTGCGAGAAAAACGCTACTAGTATCTGTAGTAATCTGGTTTGAAAGGACCTTCAGCCGGAATACCTAAGTATTCAGATTGAGCAGAAGTCAGTACATCCAGTTCCACACCGATTTTCTTCAGGTGAAGTCTGGCTACTTTTTCATCCAGGTGTTTAGGTAATACGTATACTTTGTTTTCGTAGTTTTCGCTGTGGAGCCAGAGTTCTAATTGAGCGAGAACCTGGTTGGTGAAAGAGTTACTCATTACGAAAGAAGGGTGACCGGTAGCGCAACCCAGGTTTACCAGGCGGCCTTCGGCGAGGAGGATGATATCTTTACCATCGATGGTATATTTATCAACCTGAGGTTTGATTTCAACTTTGGTGTTACCGTAGTTTTTATTCAACCATGCAACGTCGATTTCGATATCGAAGTGACCGATATTTGAAACGATACATTTATCCTTCATCAGTTTGAAGTGCTCACCGGTGATGATATCGCGGCAACCAGTGGTGGTAACGATGATATCAGCTTCTTTCACGGCATCGTTCATTTTTTTCACTTCATAACCTTCCATAGCTGCTTGCAGAGCGCAGATAGGATCGATTTCGGTAACGATAACGCGGGCACCAGCACCTCTTAAAGATTCAGCGGAACCTTTACCAACGTCACCAAAACCAGCAACAACAGCAACTTTACCAGCAATCATAACATCAGTAGCACGGCGGATAGCATCTACGCAGGATTCGCGGCAACCGTATTTGTTATCGAATTTGGATTTAGTTACAGAGTCGTTGATATTGATAGCCGGGATAGGTAAAGAACCAGCTTTCATTCTTTCGTATAGGCGGTGAACACCGGTAGTAGTTTCTTCACTTAATCCTTTAACGTGTTGAACCAGTTCTGTGTATTTGTCGAATACCATGTTGGTAAGGTCACCACCATCGTCGAGAATCATATTTAAAGGACGATCCGGGCTACCGAAGAATAAAGTTTGTTCGATACACCAGTCAAAATCCTGTTCATTCAGGCCTTTCCATGCGAAAACAGGGATGCCGGCAGCAGCGATAGCAGCAGCAGCGTGGTCCTGGGTAGAGAAGATATTGCAGGAGCTCCAGCGAACTTCCGCACCCAGATGTACTAATGTTTCGATTAATACAGCGGTTTGAATAGTCATATGAAGGCAACCGGCAATACGGGCACCCTGTAAAGGTTTGCTATTTCCATATTCTTCTCTCAATGACATCAGACCTGGCATTTCAGCTTCCGCCAGTTCGATCTCTTTACGACCCCAAGCCGCAAGAGACATGTCTTTTACCTTATATCCGAGGCTAAAGTCAATGTTTGATTTTGAAATTGTAGACATTCAGAATATTTTTTTGCAAATCTATGTTTATTTTAACTTTTAACATAATCATTAACCCCGAATAGATGGAAGTTTGGAGCCTAAAAATTTGTTAATCATAGCTATTCTCCAATTGTTAACGTCTTACATAAATTTATTTGATTTAATATAAATAATATTATAGATTTGCTTATTAAAATATATAATATTATATTTAATTGTTAGGATGTAAGAAACACGTGGAAGGGTATATCAATTAATTTAAGGACGATCACGTATTATCAGAATCGATGTCTTACTCCTTGTTTTAGAATAGATTAGAAGATTAGATACGCCGGCAAAGGTTTTTCATTTATCCGTTAGGGTAAATTGCCGGGAGAGCCAATTTACAGAGATTCGCATATAGGGTTTTACAAGGACTGTTTTTCACATTTTTGGACTTAAAAATCTATATGTATTAATAGAAATTTACACGCTTATATGTTACTCCTTTCCTATCCTATGAGATCTAATGAGCTAGGTATGCCTACTCGGTACTATGCATTTCTACGCAAAGTAATGTATCTGGTTTTTCTCTTCATCATACTTACCACTGCAGCTATAGCGCAGGTCATTATTAATCCAACCGGTGGAACTAATGCAAGTAATGGATTAAGAATTGAAGTAAATAATGATGGTACGTTCAAAATTTTCCGGAATGGGAGGTCAGAAAGCTCCGATGCCGGGATAAATGCGTTTTTTCGTACAAAGTCTACCTATGGAAATTATTATAATGTTAATAATCCCATTTCTATAACTTACTGTGATGTATCCCCCGTAGTAGTGAAACCAGGACCTACTGTCGATACTTTTAAAGTATTTATGAGTGGAAGAAGTACCTATTATTCATATACTTATCTGTTTGAACTTAATGTTACTACCATCATAACTTATGTAAAAGGTGATAAATATTTCACGCTGGATTATATTTTCTTTAACAATGATGATGGAATCAATCCAAGATTGTATCTAACAGAGTCGCTGAATATGCAGGATCCGATTGGTGCATCTATGTCAGGTAACCAGGAAGCAGGTATTGGTATTGCTACACCAGTAGGGGCAGTTAATCAGGTAGGGTTTTCCAGGAATAATGGTTTGAATGCAACCCCCGGGTCGTTTTCACATACTTTTCATGCTCTAAACACATTTGCTTCATATAGTGCAAGATATGAGTATGAAATGGAAGACGTTAATAATTCAACTTTTAATTTATACAACACAGTAGCTGGCGCTTCTGATCCTAATAACCCCAGAGGTATTGGTGTAGAAGTGACGATGGATTATAAGATGGATGCCAAGCGTGCCGTTGGTACACGTGTAGGTGTTGGATACACCGATAATACAAGTCCTGTCCATATTACTCTGCCGACTCAAACAGCTACCAACTCAACCCAAATTAAAATAGGCTTCGAAAGTGCCACTGCTAGTGGAGATGAGGGTAATAATAACGCTCTTTCCAATGCAAAAATTAAACTAAAGGTACTTCAGGCCGGGTTGTTGAATGTTCCGCTTTATGTGAAAATGAAATTAAAACCAGATCCTCTGGAAGCTCATCCTGCAGTAGTAGGTACAGATTTTAATTTCACTGGCGTATTGGTGATTCCTCCGGATAATTATACTGTCGGAAAAACAATTGATATCGATAATATCAAAATAATTGGAAATAATACGCTTGAATACAGTAGAAAATTTACTGTAGAACTGGATTCTATCTGTTCCAATTATTCACAACTCGTAAGCATCGATAAAACTGGTTTTACTTCCTGTGTATACACCATCATTGACGACGAGCCAAGAGACATCACTCTTTCCGGTCGTGATCTGCTGGAAGGTTTAACAGACGAAGTTGTTCGTGTAACCTTACCTCCCGGTGTTGCAGCTTCAGAACCTACTGGTGTTACTTTATCCGTTACCGGTGGTACTGCCACTCTGAACACAGATTATACTTTCCAGGCTAATAGCACCATCCTCAAAGATTCCAACGGTGTTTACATCCCGGTGAAAGCTCTCCTGGATAAAATCCTGGAAGACAAAGAGTCCATCATATTCAAAGCCGATGCAACTGTGATGGGAGAAGCAAAAAGCTCCAACTTAACTATTTATATTCAGGACTCTACAAGAAGAGATACCAGTTTAACAAAGATTAGGCTCATTAAGCCTGATCCTTCGTTATTAAAAGAACCATTTGATGGCAAGCTTACCGTTACATTACCTACAGATGTAACTACCGATTTACCTATTAACATTACAATCGCCAAAGATCCAACTTCTACTGCCACAGAGACCGCTGATTATACCTTGCCCGGTACTGCAACTATTACTGCCAGTAATGGCTCGGTAGATGTACCGTTTAAAATATTTGATGATGGCCTGATTGAAGGCAAGGAATATCTTTATCTCTCATTGACTGCCACAGATGGAGTTGCAGGTACCGTGTATAAAGGTTGGAAGGATACCATTACAATTATTGATGCACAAACACCAACTCCGCCAATCCAGCTGCATATTTCTGCAAGCTCTGTAGATGAAGGAGGAACAGATCCGCAAATCTGGGCATCTTTACCGGCAGGTATCAATACCGCTATTCCAATTACAATCGACTTTGCTGTTGATGCAACATCCACTGTAGATGCCAGTAGCTATACCTATACCAGCTCTGTGACCATTGACCCTACCAAAACTGTTTCGAATAAAGTAAATATTCATGTACAACCTAACCTGGTATTTGATGATGGGGGAGATTTAGTGTTGGTTGGAAGTTGTGCTAATCCTGATATCACCGTAAATGGTAGCCTGAAACTAACTATAGTTGATAAAACAGATGCCAGCAAAAAGGTAATCACACTTACAGCAGATAGTACACAAATCAATGAAGGTAATAAAACAGGTATCACTGCTTCATTGCCAACCGGTTATTCTTCTGCTAAAGACCTTCAGATCGCACTTGTAGAGCATTCGACTTCTGAAGCAAAATTAACTAAAGACTTTACCCTGCTTACTCCGATTACACTAACTCACCGGCAGAACTCACAGAAAACTAATAATGTTCTGGTTGCACTCACTGATGATGTAATCGAAAAGGATGAAATAGCCGTTATTGATGGTTCGCTTACCGGATATGATTTCCAAAAGACGCAGGTTAAAATCATGGACCTAACCCGTCGTACTGCCGCCAATACCAAACTTACATTTACGTATCCATTAGTTCCAATGCCGGAAAACAGCAACCAGACAATTGGCTATGCCTTACCAACCGGTATTACTACTGAAATACCTATTTCAATAGATCTGAGCGGCACTAAGGGTACGGCTATCAATGGTACAGATTACACACTTCCAACACCAGCTACATTAAGTACTGGTAATTCAAGTAGTGTAACCCTGGTAGTTAAATCAGATATCCTGGTAGAAGGAGATGAGACGATATATGTAGGGCCGACTATAACAGACGCTTACAGTACCGCGTATACATCAAGCATAGACACCCTTCGCATGACTATCAAGGATGCGCAGTATCCTTTCACGGGAACAGATTCGGTGATCCTGAGTGCTTCACCAAATCCGGTATCAGAGGGAGCTACAGCCACCATTACTGCAACTTTCCCTAATGGCTGGAAAGCAGGAAAGAACTGGGATATTGCTATAACAAAAGATGCAGCAGCATCTGTAGCCACAGGTCGTCATACAGCTTTGCCAACTAATATTACAATAGTAGATGGATCGGCTTCTGGTTCCACGGCTCCAATCACTATCACACCAAACTATACATTTGATGATGATGGTATTCTGAAGATCGATGACAACATGCACAATACCGATATGCCGGTTACCAGTGCAATACTTCAAATCAAAGACGCTACAGATGCCAGTAAGAAAGTACTGACATTAGTAGCAGATAGTACAACCTTATTTGAAGGCAATAAAACCGGAATCAAGGTATCGTTACCTAGTGGATATACATCAACAAAAGACATCGTAATAAATCTCACCAGAAATACCAGTTCAGAAGCGGGAGACGGAGATATCACTATGCTGTCGACAATTACGCTGGATCATGATAAAAACTCGGATGTGATCGCCGACGTAATAGAAGCCAATGCCGATAACATAATAGAGAAAGACGAACAACTTAAGATTTCCGCCACCGCCACCGGTTATGGTTTTGACGCTTATCCACAACTTCAGATTCTGGATAAAACCCGTCGTACTGCCGCCAATACCAAATTTACATTTACCTATCCATTAGGTCTAATGCCGGAAAACAGCAACCAGACAATTGGTTATGCCTTACCAACCGGTATTACTACTGAAATACCAATTTCAATAGATCTGAGTGGCACTAAGGGTACGGCTATTAACGGTACAGATTATACACTTCCAACACCAGCCACCTTGAGTACTGGTAATTCGAGTAGTGTAACCCTGGTAGTTAAATCAGATATCCTGGTAGAAGGAGATGAGACGATATATGTAGGGCCGACTATAACAGACGCTTACAGTACCGCGTATACATCAAGCATAGACACCCTTCGCATGACTATCAAGGATGCGCAGTATCCTTTCACGGGAACAGATTCGGTGATCCTGAGTGCTTCACCAAATCCGGTATCAGAGGGAGCTACAGCCACCATTACTGCAACTTTCCCTAATGGCTGGAAAGCAGGAAAGAACTGGGATATTGCTATAACAAAAGATGCAGCAGCATCTGTAGCCACAGGTCGTCATACAGCTTTGCCAACTAATATTACAATAGTAGATGGATCGGCTTCTGGTTCCACGGCTCCAATCACTATCACACCAAACTATACATTTGATGATGATGGTATTCTGAAGATCGATGACAACATGCACAATACCGATATGCCGGTTACCAGTGCAATACTTCAAATCAAAGACGCTACAGATGCCAGTAAGAAAGTACTGACATTAGTAGCAGATAGTACAACCTTATTTGAAGGCAATAAAACCGGAATCAAGGTATCGTTACCTAGTGGATATACATCAACAAAAGACATCGTAATAAATCTCACCAGAAATACCAGTTCAGAAGCGGGAGACGGAGATATCACTATGCTGTCGACAATTACGCTGGATCATGATAAAAACTCGGATGTGATCGCCGACGTAATAGAAGCCAATGCCGATAACATAATAGAGAAAGACGAACAACTTAAGATTTCCGCCACCGCCACCGGTTATGGTTTTGACGCTTATCCACAACTTCAGATTCTGGATAAAACCCGTCGTACTGCCGCCAATACCAAACTTACATTTACGTATCCATTAGTTCCAATGCCGGAAAACAGCAACCAGACTATTGGCTATGCTTTACCAACTGGCATTACTACTGAAATACCTATTACAATAAATCTCAGTGGCACTAAGGGTACGGCTATTAACGGTACAGATTACACACTTCCAACACCAGCTACATTAAGCACTGGTAATTCGAGTAGTGTAACCCTGGTAGTTAAACCAGATATCCTGGTAGAAGGAGATGAGACGATATATGTGGGGCCTGTTATTACTGATGCATACAGTACCGCGTATACATCAAGCATAGACACCCTTCGCATGACTATCAAGGATGCACAGTATCCGTTCCCGGCAGGAGATTATATAATACTTACAAGCAATCCGGATAGTATTTATGAAGGAGGGGCTTCTAAGATTACAGCAACATTACCAAATGGTTGGAAAGCAGGTAGAGATTGGGCAATTACACTTGCCAAGGATGCTGTTGCATCTACAGTTGCGGATGCGCGTCATTCGGCCATTCCTGCTACTATCACTATTTCCGATGGCCAGGCCAGCGGCACTTCTTCCAACATTTCAACCTATACTAATAATATATTAGATGATGAAGGTAAAATAGTAGTAACTGCCAATGCAGGTAATACAAATATGCCGGCTAAGGGAACTGAAATTTATATTAAGGATCAAACTGAGAAACTGCCAAATGCAAGAGTGTTGGCCGCTACTCCGGCTACTCCAACAATTGCAGAAGGCAATAAATATAATGTAACAGTTAAAGCACCTTATGTTTCGACTAAGCCGGTTACAGTACAGTTTAGTATTGCTACTGGTTCTACAGCTACCTTAAATACAGACTACACAATTTCCAATACTTCAGTAACGCTGCAACCTGGCGAAACAACTAAAACATTTGAACTGCTCGATATCTTGCCTGATGATGTTTTGGAAGCAGATGAGAAGATCAATGTTCATGCTACTGTTAATGGCTATACGATTAACGACCTTGTTGTTACCATTACAGATGTAACCAGAACTATTGCTGCAAACAGAGTTATTACTGTTAATGTGCCAAGTCCATTAACAGAGGGAGATGACAAAACAGTAACCTTTAGTTTGCCAACAGGCATTACTACAGAAGTTCCTATAACTGTTCAGTTACCTCAAACTTCGGGAACAGCTGAAGCAGGACTTGATTATGTATTAGCTTCTCAGGTAGTAATTAATAGTGGAAATTCTACTACTACCAGCTTAAAGATTAATACTGATAACTTTATAGAAGGTCCTGAAACCATAGTAATTACGCCTACTGCCACTGATGGTATTAGTTCCTATGTGGTTAATATTCCTACAATTACGATTGAGGACGATCCATTACAATATCCGATTCCGGCTCCTATAGTGTTGAATAGCTCAGTAGCCAGCATTGATGAAGGCGCGGCAACCGGGGCTACCTTAAGTGCACAACTGCCAAATAATTTGCAGGCAGGTCGTGATATCACCGTACGTGTAGTTAAAGATGCAGCCCGTAGTACCGCGGTTGATGCAGATCATAATGTAATACCTTCTCCTTACGATATCGTGATTAAAAAAGGACAGAATGTTGGTCAGCATGCCTTCGAACTAAAAGCATTGTTGGATTTAATTTTGGAAGATGATGAAACAGTGGTATTTACCGGAAGTGTAGTTGAACCACTATTTGCAGCTGCAACGGTTAAAGACACTACGATAATCATTAAAGATCATACGCATGATGATCCTTCCACTGGTTTTGTACACCTTACCGCTGTAACTACCGGCACTCATGTGCTGGAAGGCAATAGTTACACAATGAAGGTAAGCCTGGCACCAGGAGTTACTTCATCTAAAGATGTAAAGGTTGGGTTGGCAATCGGAGCCGGCTCCATTGCTACGGCTGCCGATATTGATCAATTACCTGATACAGTAGTAATAGCTGCGGGTCAGCCTTCTGCAACCTTTACTTTCATAGCGAAGAATGACTTCATTATAGAGAAACCTAAACTACTGTGGATAACTGCTACTCCAAACCTTTCAGGTATGCAGGGCGATAAATTGTCGGTGATCATAGATGATGCTACTGGCCTGAACCCCGACAACCGTAAGATGGAGTGGAGAATAGATTCTTCTCTTATCCATGAAGGTAGTGCCAGTGCGGTAACCTATGGTTTTGTAAATAGTCAGATTACTTCAGATGAAGATATCGTAGTAAATATCTCTCTGAATAATACTACATCTACCGCTGATGCTGCTGATTATACCGGAGTTCCGGCTCAGATGACTTTACTGGCAGGTGAGCATAATAAAACAATATCTCTGCAAATTGTGGATGATAATATATTGGAAGGAGATGAGCAATTACAGTTTAATGTTCAACTGGTAACCGCAGGTTACACGATCACGCAGCCTGGTATGGTGCTTATTCCTGAAACCGGCAACATGAGTGTACAACTGTTGAAAGGTGCAGATGCAGCAGAACCGGCAACAAATGGTTCTTATATTATTAAGCTGCCGGGAAATAGCACTGCTGCAGCTGATGTAAAAGTTGTGTTCTATGTGAGCAGTATTGCAGGAACAACCAATATTGCCCCGATTCAAACTTCAGCAACTATCCTGGTCGGAGACAACAGTGTATCCGTTCCTGTTAATGTAATAGATAATAAGGTGATTGACGGAGATGAAACAGTTTCGGTGGCACTGATGTTGGCTCAAATGAAACGATTCAACAGGAATATTCCGCTTGATGTAAATGATAAGGATACCGTTAAGCTCACAGTTTTTGATGATGAGAGCAAATCTCCTGGCAGAGAAATGATGATTGAAAAGATCAGCGATGCTTCTGAGCCATCTATTAACGGCATATTCAGGGTACATTTTGCCGATGCGGCAATTACTGCTGCTAAAAACGTTGAAATCACCTATGCAGTAGGCGGAACTGCCACTCCAATTGTTCGTTATCATCCATTATCAGGTAAAGTAACAATCCCGGCTGGTCAGAATGGTGCAGATATCACTGTAGCGCCAATAGATAATGACATTGTGGAAGGTGATGAAACTGTGATTGTTGATCTGAAATCTGTGGCAAGTACAATGGTAGGAGTTACCTGGCCTATCTCTTCTTCTTCATCAGCAACAATGAACATCCATGACAATGATACATTGGTGGTGGATCTGACTACTACTGTTACGACCATTGAGGAAGGTAAGGATATTGTTTTCAAACTCACTTCGCCAAGCAGGCCGGCACATGATATGCCAATCCGTGTGCAGGTATTGCAGGATGCTGTCCGCACCTTTACCACCAGCGAAGGCATTGTAAACAGTAATATTATTACTGTGATGATGCCGGCTAACAGTAAAGAACATTCGTTTACGATTGCAGCTAAGGACAACGATATAAATGATGATAATGGTTTCCTTAAAGCCACAATATTGCCTTATCTGAGTGGTACAGGTTCGTTGATTTATAAACCAGGTACAAACTATGAAGCACAGGTAGCAATTACAGATAATGATCCGCTGACCCTAAGCTTTGCGGCCGAGAAGTTCAGTGTGAAAGAAGGAAATACCGGAGATATAACGCCTCTGAAGTTCAATGTTCAGATGAACAGACAAAGCTCCAGACCTATTACTATCAGCTACGACTTTGAAGAAGCGACAGATGGAGTATCCTTTCCGTTCATGGATTTCAAGGCAACTCCGGGAGTAGACTTTGATAATACCGTTAAACAGGCTACCATAGCCCCATTACAAATGAATGGACAGATTGCCGTGAATATCATTGGTGACGATATTTTTGAACAGAATGAAACATTTATTGTGAAAATGTTGAATGCTACTGTACCTTCAGGACAAAATGTGCCAACAATAGGTACTCCTAATAGTGCAACCGGTGTAATTCTGAATGATGATCCTATGTGTAAAACCTGTGATACCGATGGTGATGGGCTGACAGATGAAGAGGAAGATATCAACCAGAATGGCGATCCGTTTGATGATGATACCGATGGAGATGGTATTCCAAACTTCCTGGATCTGGATTCGGATGGCGATGGGGTTCCCGATTCTGTTGAGCGATTCTCTACCGATAAAAGAGTAATTAACAACAATAGTGGCAAACTGAGAGTGCATCCGGCTATTTCTCCGAATAATGATGGATTGGGTAATGATTTAATGTGGGTTGAGAATATTGATAAATACCCGGATAATGAGGTAACAATATTTAACCGTTGGGGTGGAACAGTATTTAAATTGAAGAATTACGACAATAAATCCAGAAACTTTAGAGGTAAAGCCAATACTGGAAGTATGTCAGGAAATGATGTACCGGAAGGATCCTATTTCTACAATATCAATGTAGTAATAGACGGAAAGAGGGAACAATACACAGGATTTATTGTGATTAAACGCTAATGCTATACTTTAAGCTGATACCTATGAAAAAGTATCTTATGCGAACTTTAGGAGGGGCTGTTTTATGCCTGTACTGTATGGGTGCGAATGCCCAGCAACAGCCTCTGTACTCACAATACATGTTTAATGGCATGGTAATCAATCCGGCTTACCCGTCTATGGACGAGTCTTCCAGCCTGACGGCGGTAGGTCGTAACCAGTGGGTAGGAGTTGATGGTGCGCCAAAAACAGCAACAGCTTCGTTTTATACACCTATCAAGGCTACAAATACCAGTTTGGGATTTTCTTTAATGAATGAAAAGATTACAGTTAATTCCCAAACTGCTGTGAACCTGAATATTTCACAACGGGTAAAGCTAAACGAGAAAATATATCTCGCTATGGGCCTTAAAGGGGGAATGTCACAGTACCGGGAAGATAATACGAGGTTATCTACAACCGATCCGGTATTTGCACATAACCAAAGCTACTGGAAAACAGATGTTGGCTTTGGGTTTATGATCTTCACCGACAGGTTCTTTATAGGGCTTTCTTCACCGGCTTTTAAAAGCTTTGATCTCGGAAGTAGTCAGTTTAAAGTGGAAGTAGCTTCCCAATATTATTTACAAACTGGTTACCTGATCAATATCAATGACGATGTTAAGCTTAAACCTAACGTTTTGTTAAGAGCCGTAAAAGGTGCCGGTGTTCAGTATGATCTTAACGCCAATGTTCTGTTGAAGAATACTGTATGGTTAGGAGCATCCTGGCGTTCGGAGAAAACCCTTACAGGATTGATACAGGTGCAGTTGACAAAAAATCTGCAATTGGGATACTCTTATGATGCACCAATGCAATCGAATCTGAAAGGTGCGCAAACGGTATCGCATGAAATTATGCTTAACTACCGTTTCTCCTGGTCTAAATGGAAGGTGGTAGCACCTCGTTATTTCTAAACAAATTAATTCAAGAATAGTATGCGAAAATTTAGTTCATTCAACTTCATACTCTTCCTGAGCTTTATATTGCTGTTTGTTTCCTGCAGTTTTGTTAAAGATAACCTCCAATCTGGCGGTATGGCAAAAGTAAAACGTGCAGAAAGATTGTATAAACGACAGGAATATGATAAAGCCATTTCACTATGCAATAGTGTAATCAATAACGGAGGAAGTGAGGAGGTTTTAAGAGGCGCAAAATTGCAATTGGCTCGTGTCTATTTCGAAACCCGCCAGTTCGAAAAAACTATCAGCTTGTATGATGAGCTATTATACAAACCAGAGAAGGATATCCTGGTTACCGATGTTACAAATTATATTGATTTGCTTAAACGCACCGGTAGAGTAAATAAGGCACAGGAAATCAGCGCTACCTATGCCGATAATTATAAGAATAATGCCCGCTTCGCCAATCAACAACAATCCCTGGAAAATTATTATAGTTTTTTCAACAGAGATTCTTCTAAAAGTGTGAGAGTGGATAGTTTGCGCCTGAATCTTACAGGCTACCAGTATGGATTGGCATTGTATAAAGACAACCTCGTGTTTCTTTCCAATGATATTAAAAAGAAAGAACAACAATCTTTCTATACCAACTCAAAACTTTATCAGATTTCGGAAGATGGGGTAGAACCATTTAATAACAGTCTGAAAGGTGTATTACAGGTTGGGCCGGCATCTTTTTTCGATAACGGCCAAAGGGTAATTTATACCTCCAACAGATTTGCAGATGTAAAGAACGATAAGAACTCCTATATCAATTATAATAACGGAACCCAGTTACTGGCGGCATATTATCAACAGGATCGTGATGCCTGGACAAAGCCAGTACCGGTAAAACTGGGCAAAAACATGGAAGGATACTCTTTCCTGCATCCATCAGTTGTTCCATCAGGCAAACGGTTGTACTTTGCATCCGATATGCCAGGCGGATATGGTGGAACCGATATTTATTATTCAGATTGGGATAAAGAAGAGAAAAAGTGGAAAGCACCAGTGAATCTTGGCCCAACTGTAAATACTAACGGAAATGAGTTGTATCCGTTCATCATTGGAGAAAAATTATTTTTTTCGTCAAATGGGCTTCGTGGGTTCGGAGGACTTGATATCTTTGTGATTAATATCAAGGAATTAGGTAAAGAACCTGAACATCTGCCATTCCCTGTAAATACACAGTTTGATGATCTGAATCCTGTACTGGATGAAAAGAAACTCCTGTTGTATTTTACATCAGATCGTTCGGGAGTACATGATAACGACCATATCTATGTATTAAATCTTAAGAAGAATCCTTTGAAACAACTGGATCTTGGTAAACCAGGAAAAGATGATGATAAAGTACCTTATACTATGAACGAGGTGGACAACCGCCAGATGCAAACTTTAGTAGGAACCAAACAATATGATGGAATTCCTGTGAATAAGCCTGTTACAGAAGCTGCTCCTAAAGCACCGGCAGTTGCTGTAGTTCCTGCGCCTGCGGAAAGAACCGTCGTTGATTATTCCAATGATATTAAAGACAGCAATCCGGAAATGATTCAATGGCAAGGTAGCAATACCAATACTACCGCTATGCCAGTTACGTCATCCAATTCCACTACTACCAACACTACTACCAACACTACTGCTTCACAAACGTCACAGTCGGCCTATAGCAGCCCGGAGCTGGTATCATGGCGCGATGAAAATACCATTGTAGCTAACGGTATCAGATATATGATGAACCAGGACAGTGCCATTAAATCGGTTGATCAGTTATGGAGAGTTCCCGGAGTGATTTATTATGACCTTAATTCATTTGTACCACAGGACCAGGAATGGAGAAAAATCGATTCTATTTTCAGGCTTTGGAAAGTCAATCCGGGTAAGATTATAGTTGTAAATGGGCATACAGATGTGATAGGAACAGAGAGGTACAACCTTTCCCTCTCTAAGAACCGGGCAGTGTATATACAGGAGTGTCTGAGAAGCAGAGGAGTGGATGCAGGCAAAATCAGAATAAACTATTTCGGATCTACTAAACCGGTATTCGTAGCATCTCAATATAGTCTGGAGAGTAACAGAGAAATATTTATCCGTTTACAGGGAGTAAACAGGCGTTGTGAAATCAATATTCAATAGTCAATTATTATTCGCGTATATCAAACTAAAACTAATGAACAAATTTTCTTCACTAATGCTTTTCCTTGCGATAGGTACACAAGCCTTCGCACAGGAAATGCCTGTCGTGTTTAACAAGAGTTTCAGTGGCCCGAAGAACCAGTACAAGAAGCTGGCAATTGCGGAAAACAATGCCATTGTTGCAATTGGAGGGGGTAGTGATAATGGATGTATCACTAAATTATCGGCCACCGGTAACCTGATCTATAATGCCAAACTGAATAAAGGTGGGTTGGTAGCATTTCAGGATATGTTGTTGTTACCAAAAGGAGAACTGGTAGCAGTTGGAGGAGGAACAATTGCCTACGGTAACGCACGTATTACCAAATTATCATCTACAGGTGAGGTAATATTCGATAAAAGCATTGGAAATGGCCAGGGAGGTTATTTTACAAAAATCATAACCGACCGCCATGGTAACTATATTACAGTAGGCGTTGACGGTAGTAAACCTGCTCAGGCACGCATAACAAAAATGGCACCTGACGGGAAAATAGAGTTCGACAAAGGATTTGGTTCTCATAATGTATTTACTAATGTTTTGATTGATGAAGATGAGAATATTATTGCAGTAGGTGGAGATGTGGGAGACGGACAGGGTAAAGCATTTATGGTGAAAGTAGATGGTAAGGGTGAAAAACAATTCGACCTTTCTTTCGGTAAGCCAGGAGCTATGTTCGAAAAAATGTTGTTGCTGGAAGACGGCGCAATATTAGCAATGGGTGGTGGTGCCTATGGTACGGGAAATGCCAGTCGTATTGCTAAAGTAAATAACGAAGGTCAGGTAGTATTTGATAAAGAATACAGTACTGCCGATGGTAAATTCAATGCTATCAGAGTTAATGACCTGGGTCAGATTTTCGCTTGCGCAGAAGAGAAAGATAAAGGTCGTATCGTGAAACTTCGCCCGGATGGTACCGAATTATTCAATAAAGAAACAGATGGCGCTCTTTTCTCTTTGGAAGTAGGAAAGAATGGTAAAGTTGTTGCTGCAGGAGGTAACCTTACCAACAACACTGGTAAAATTGTAAAACTCTTACCAGATGGTACAACCGTATTTGATAAAAATATGGGATCAGCATTTCAACATCTCCTATTAACAGAAGACGACGAAATCTGTGTAGTAGCAAAAGATGGCTACCGCCTGATTAAAGTAAGTGCAGATGGTGAAATGATGTTCGACAAGCAATTAGGAAAATATGATGCTAAAACTTCACTGGCTTCATTACTGATGAGCCCTTCCGGCGAAATCATTGCAGCTGGTGGTGGAGATGAAGATGGTAACCGTATCATTAAAATCAGCCATGGAGTTACCATTAATGATATTGCAGTATCTGAACCACTGAATGGTTTAAGTAATGCTTCCCTTACAATTACCTTATCCGGATTTTTGAGAAATAATGGAGTTAGAACACCGGTAAATGTTCATTATAAAACAATTCCTCATAAAGGTGGTGCCGGAGCTAATGATTTTGATATTACAGAAGGTACTATCTCGTTTGTTCCTTCAGAATTTGCATCGGGCGCAATTATCTCTAAAACCATTCAAATTCCGATTAAAAGTGATAATCTGTTAGAGGGAAAAGAAACGTTCCACGTTGAAATATTAGACGCTTCTGATTTACATCTTACCAAATCCAAAGGAGAGGTTACAATATTAGATCAACCTGCTATTGTAAAATTTATTGGAGGCAGTAATGGTGCTGAGCCGAACACAGATATCGTATTTTCTGCAGGATTGTTTAAAAGAGATAATTCTCCATTAATCAATGCAACATCAAAACCAGTTAGATTAACCTACAAATTTGGTAATGGTACAGCAATGCCTGGAGCTGATTTTGTAAACAGTACCAAAGCACCTTTCGTAATTGACAGTGGTGCTTCAACGGCGAGTCTGAACGTTAAAGTAAAAGACGATAACCGTTTTGAGCTGGCTGAAACAGTAGTATTGGTACTGAGCGAAATTAAGGCAGAGAATGAAGCGATTGTAGGATATACCGGGGATGTAACCTCTATTTCAGCGTCACAGTATATTCAGGATCAGGCTGCCTATGTTACATTGGTAAAACTCACCGATGCTAATGAATCAGCAACAGCACCGGTTAGTATGTTTAAATGTATTCTGGTAAAAGCAGCAGATCAGACTGTACAAACCAATTGTACGGGTAGTGATATCAATATTTACTTTGGGGTAGATTCTTCCAGCACTGCGGCTTACGGTAGAAAGTACATTATCATGAATGGAGATATGGTGAAGATTACGGGAGATTGTGCATTCAGTGAAACCGATATTCAGGTAGCATTGGTAAACGACCGTATTAAAGAAGATGATGCATTGGTGGTAGTAAAACTCCGTGATGTAACAGCAGCAGCACATTCTGGTATGTTGAAAATATCTCCGGATGTAAAACTTAATAAGGCAGTTGCAGTGATCCACGACGATGATAACGACGAAGGTAGTAAGATGGCAACTGCCAAATAAAACAGGCTTGGATTAACCGATATACGCATTTCAGGCACACCTACGGAGGCTGACCAAAAGTAATTTTGGTTAGCCTCTTTTTTTATAATCAATACATTAAAAAATAGCATCTTTTATATTAAAATATAAAAGATGCTATTTTTTTTTATTGAATCAAATCCAGGCAGAATTTGTTATCGTAAATAAAGCATAACACTACGATCAAACTTACTCAATATAAAAAGAGTTGTGTCTTTTAATGGTTAACTTGGGAATAAGCCTGGTATATCCTTACCGGGCTTTACTATTTTTATAATGGTAATCTCATTACATAATCATCCATTACAAAGCCATTTCCGACATCGGTAATTTTCTCTTTATAAATACTAAAACCCATCTTTTTGTAGAAGTTAACAGCCTTATTAAAGCGATTTACATCCAGTTCCAATATTTTGATGCCTTTTGCTTTTACCTGCTCAATAACCTGTAGCAGCAGCCATTTTCCGGCGCCTTTACCCTGGTAGGAAGGATCTAAGTATATGCGATGAAGTTTGTATACTTCAGGTTCATTAGTATGGCTATACGAAGCAAAACCAATAGGTTTATCTTCGTCACTTAAAATATTGAACTGATGGTTTAAGGTATTGAGTTGCTGAGTTAATGCATTGGTATTATACATCATGTCCATCATATAGGTAATCTGCTCCGGGGTGAGGATTTCTTTATAAGAAGGAGGCCAGATTACTTCCACTAAACCCTGAATTAAAGGGATATCATCTACTGTTGCGAGTTGAATCTTATACATAGTATTTACTAAAGCTGTTCGTTATTTTTATCGTCAAAAAAATGCTGTTCATACAGTTGTTTGGATAAGGCAGTATCTTTTTTTACTGCTCTGATAGATAGGCGGGCAGCAAAAACAAGTGTTATAATGGATGCTCCGACGAGGAATATGTTGTTGCCCAAAAACAGGAAGAAATCGAAAGTTCCATGAAAGAAGATGGCGACAGCTAATCCTTTTAATAAGAGTATCGTATTTTTTTGGGGTATGAATTTGGCCAATCCGGTATAATATCCCATTAATATGGCGAAGGTAGCATGTGCAGGAACCGATAAAAACATACGTGCAACACCAGTACCAATGCCATATTTACCAACATACGCAATATTTTCAAGGGTTGCAAACCCCATTCCTATCATTACTGAATATACGATTCCATCCAGTGGCTCATTAAATGCTTTTTTAGGATAGGCATAACCCCGGAGAACCAGAAATTTGGCCATTTCTTCAGACACCCCTACAATACCATAAGCAAAAGCAGCGGTGCCTATCAGGGTACCATTATTTTCTTTAAAGCCTAATGTTAATGCTACTCCCTGGATTACCAAAGGAAAAGCCACACATAACATTCCTAATATAAAACTCTTCAGAAGTAAACCAGCTGGCTCCCTGTCGTATTTGTCCATCGCATAAAAAAACAGGCAGATAGCAAATCCCGGGGCCACAGCTAAAGCCAATAGCATCATGTATGGATGTTTTTAAGTTGCTTACGCTGATGCAGGTAAGCCTCCAGCATGTCAACAGTATAACTACTTAGATTGTTTGCGCTGGTTAGTCCACCTTTCTGTGCAGCTAATGTTCCATATTTCACATCATTAAAGCCATGAATGCTATGAGCATCAGGATCAATTGAGATCAGCACTTTCTTTTCTATGGCATAAGGCAACCAGGTATAGTCGATATCTAATCTTCTCGGGTGAGCATTTAACTCAATAACTACCTGATTAGCAGCGCAGGCATCAATGATCGCCTTATGATTTACGGGATAGCCATTCCTACTAAGCAACAAGCGCCCGGTCATATGTCCGAGTATGGTAGTATACGGATTTTCTATAGCCTTCATTAGTCGGCTCATCGCTTTTTCTTCGGTCATTTTCAGGTTAGAATGAACAGAAGCAATGACCAGATCGAATTTTGCAAGGATTTCATCCGGATAGTCGAGCATTCCATCGTTCAGAATATCAGATTCGATGCTTTTGAAGATCTTAAAGGGAGCGAGTTTTATATTGAGCGCTTCAATTTCTTCGTGTTGCTGTAATACTCTTTCTATGTGAAGTCCATTTGCATAAAAGGCAGTACGGCTGTGATCACTGATCACCAGGTATTCAAATCCCTGTGCTTTGGCAGCCAGTGCCATTTCTTCGATTGACGATTCTCCATCGCTCCATTTACTATGTGAGTGGATGATACCTTTAATATCAGAAGGAACAATCACCTTAGGCAGCTGGTGTTGACGGGCCAGTTCAATTTCTGCTGCTCCTTCGCGTAAGTACGGAGGGATAAATTCCATATCAGCAGCGCTGAAGATAGCTTCTTCGGAGATGGCTTCCTTAATACAGGTAGCGCCACCGGCAGCATTGAAATGATCTATAAAGGCAGCAGCTCCGGTAGTAGTGAATAACTGGGCGTAAAAGTCTTTCGTTTCACAGCAGTGAGTAACTATTTTAAGTTTCTCATCCAATTGCCAAACGGCATTATGCTGATTGGTTTCCTTAAGCGTAAAGCCTGGAAGAGTACTTAGTTTTTGTTGAGCATCTTCAGCGGAAGCAGCTATCAGAATTTCGATTTCTTCAATTATTGTACTGTTTCTTCGAAAAGCACCAGTAATAGAGACAAGAGCCGGAGCAAACAAATCTTTTATTTTTTGTTCCAGGTTATGACCTGGTTCTTCTACTTCGGCAAAAAGGAACCGGTGGCGATTTGCCAGGTAGAATTCTATATTTTGTTTAACGTTTTCCTGAGTTTTGGCACCAAATCCTTTGAGGAGCATTAGTCTGTTTTCGTTACAGGCATAAAGCAGTTCGCCCATGGATTCGATTTCCAGTTCTTTCCAGATGGTGGCAATTTTTTTTGGACCCAGTCCTTTTATCTTCATTATTTCGAGAATACCTGGAGGGGTGATGCTGAGGTATTGTTCGAGTAATGAGAAGGTGTTTGTATCCAGCATTTCAAGGATGGCTTTACCGGTAGATTCTCCGATACCCTTTACTTTAAAGATTTCATCTTTAGGCATTTCCGATAATTGGAAAGGGAGTTTTTCTATTGTAAAAGCGGCAGAGGCGAATGATTTAGCTTTAAAGCTGTTTTCGCCGTGTATGTCCATTAGTTTGGATAGCAGGGAAAAGTTATCTGCGATAGCGTAATTGTCCATGAGGTAAAAATACGGTTTCTCGCAAAGCGGCCAAGTTTTTTTAAGAGGGGTAAGAGGAGGGTTTTTAATTTTTTTTATAGTTGCTAACAAAATAGTTGAGGAGGGATTTGGTTGGAGGAAGAGGTGATGGCAAGAACTTTAGAACAACATTTAAGATGTGAGTATAGGAAGGGTATGGAAGGTGAAATAGAAATTTTCCTTTCAGGCAATCTTCGAGGTTATAAAGTTTGATAAAATAATAAGCGAGATGAGTTGGTCGAGATAGGGAGGTGGTCCTTTCAGGCAATCTTCGAGGTTATAAAATTTGATAAAATAATAAGCGAGGTGAGTTGGTTGGGATAGGGAGGTGATCCTTTCAGGCAATCTTCGAGGTTATAAAATTTGATAAAATAATAAGCGAGGTGAGTTGGTTGGGATAGGGAGGTGATCCTTTCAGGCAATCTTCGAGGTTATAAAATTTGATAAAATAATAAGCGAGGTGAGTTGGTTGGGATAGGGAGGTGATCCTTTCAGGCAATCTTCGAGGTTATAAAATTTGATAAAATAATAAGCGAGGTGAGTTGGTTGGGATAGGGAGGTGATCCTTTCAGGCAATCTTCGAAGTTATAAAGTTTGATAAAACAACAAGCGTGATGAGTTAGCTAGGATAGGGCTGAAATATTACAAGTTCTTATGCTTCTTAAAAAAACTTATAAGGCTTTGCGAGCCAGGGGCCAGGAGGCATAAAAAAACTCCCTCTACGTGTAGAGGGAGTTTTATAACTACATTTTGTAATCTAATCTTAGTTAGAAGCTGGAGTTGAAGGAGTTGCTGGAGCAGCAGGTGCTTTTGCAGCTTTCTTAGTTGCAGCTTTCTTTTTAGGAGCAGCTTTCTTAGCAGCAGCTTTCTTTTTAGGAGCGGCTTTCTTAGCAGCAGCTTTCTTTTTAGGAGCAGCTTTCTTAGCAGCAGCTTTTTTAGGAGCGGCTTTCTTAGCAGCAGCTTTCTTTTTAGGAGCGGCTTTCTTAGCAGCAGCTTTTTTAGGAGCGGCTTTCTTAGCAGCAGCTTTCTTTTTAGGAGCGGCTTTCTTAGCAGCAGCTTTTTTAGGAGCGGCTTTCTTAGCAGCAGCTTTCTTTTTAGGAGCGGCTTTCTTAGCAGCAGCTTTTTTAGGAGCGGCTTTCTTAGCAGCAGCTTTCTTTTTAGGAGCGGCTTTCTTAGCAGCAGCTTTTTTAGGAGCAGCTTTCTTAGCAGCAGCTTTTTTAGGAGCGGCTTTCTTAGCAGCAGCTTTCTTTTTAGGCGCAGCTTTCTTAGCAGCTGCTTTTTTAATTGTTGCCATTGTTTTTTGAATTTGGGTTAGTAAAATAATTGGGTATTAAAAAAAACTTTATGGCTAACACTGATTAGGCTTCTGCCTGAGCAGTGGTGTCAAATGCTTTAACAGAAACGTAAGTCTTGTTTTCGCGACCTTTTCTGAATTCAACTACACCGTCTGCAACTGCGAAAATGGTAAAATCCTTACCAATACCTACGTTTTGACCGGGATGATAAACCGTACCTCTCTGGCGAACGATGATGTTACCAGATATCGCAGGCTGACCACCAAAGATTTTTACTCCAAGCCTTTTGCTTTGGGAGTCGCGGCCGTTCTTTACGCTACCTTCACCTTTTTTATGTGCCATTGTATAATAACTTTAATAAAACGTTGTCTTAGATAAAAAAATTTAGCTTAATAATGATAATTAAGCTATTTCATTGATTTTGATTCTTGTAAAGTGGGTGCGGTGACCGATTTTCTTTCTGAAGCCTTTTCTTCTCTTCATTTTGAAAGCGATTACCTTGTCGCCCTGAACATGAGCCAGAATCTCTGCCTTTACTACTGATTTTACATCAGTGCCTACGGACAGGGTACCAGCATTGTCAGTTAACAGTACATCAGAGAATTCAACTTTATCTCCAATATTTCCTTTTAACTGTTGTACAAAAATTTCCTGGTCTTTTTGTACTTTAAATTGCTGACCTGCGATTTTTACAACTGCAAACATAATTATCCAAAATATAATTTCCGCAAAAGTAACCTTTTGTTTTATAATAGACAAAGTTTTTCGGGCTTTTTTAATATCCAATGTATAAATCAATGGAAAAAAGCATCCAAAACTTAATATTTTCAAAGATACATACTTTCTTGAATTTTAAATTAATTTAACAAATAATCCTATTATTATTAGAATTATTTTCCCTTTGTCATTTCCTCATAAAACAGTCCGCTACTGAACAAACCAAAGCAATTTTGCCTACATTTGTCGTTTATGCAAATAGTGAAGGAGCCGGAATATTTTGTAACGAAAATGTGGAGCTGGATAGCTGCAGGGTTTTAATCAGATCTTGCCACAAAAAATCCAAAAATATTCCTAATCTTTAGTCTTCAATCATAAAATAACAGGCATGAAGTTTAAATCACTGCTGGCCAAACCATTTGCTTCTATTGTCCATAATAAGATAAAGAAGGAAATGTTGAAGGCGGTGGAAGATCAGGAGGCAATCCTGCAGGAATTAGTAAAGACAGGCAGAAAGACTGAATTTGGTAATGAGCATCATTTTAACGCTGTACAATCCTACGACGAGTTTAAGCAAGCAGTGCCTTTGAGGGATTACGAACAGTTTAAGCCTTATATACAGCGGATTAAAGAAGGTAAGCAAAATGTATTATGGAAAGGACAGCCTATCTATTTTGCGAAAACTTCAGGCACTACCAGTGGTGTTAAATACATTCCGATTTCTAAAGATTCTGTCAATAATCATATAGATACAGCCCGTAACGCCTTATTAAATTATATGGGCGAAACCGGGAATTCAGCATTTGCTGACGGGAAAATGATTTTTCTTTCAGGATCGCCGGAGCTGGAACGTGTTGGCGGTATACCTACCGGAAGGCTAAGTGGTATTGTTAATCACCACATTCCAAGATATTTACGTACTAACCAGTTACCTTCTTACGAAACAAACTGTATTGAAGATTGGGAAACCAAACTGGATAAAATAGTTGAAGAAACCATTAATCAGGATATGACCCTGATCAGTGGTATTCCACCTTGGGTTCAAATGTATTTCGATCGCCTGATCGAACGTACAAACGGGAAGCGTATCAAAGAGATCTTTAAGAACTTTGATGTAATGGTTTATGGAGGGGTGAATTTTGAACCCTACCGAGCTAAATTAATGGCTTCTATTGGTGGTCCTATTCATACTATCGAGACTTTCCCCGCCTCAGAAGGCTTTTTTGCTTTCCAGGATTCTCAGGAACAGGAAGGACTATTATTAAATACCAATTCTGGTATTTATTATGAATTCATTCCCGCAAATGAGATTTTCAATGAAAATCCTACCAGATTATCGTTGAAAGATGTTCAAACAGGCGTAAATTACGCTATGATTATCAACAGTAATGCAGGATTATGGGGCTATAACCTCGGAGATACCGTCAAATTTATTTCCACTAATCCATATCGACTGTTGGTAACCGGCCGTATTAAACATTTTATTTCAGCTTTTGGTGAACACGTTATCGGAGAAGAAGTAGAATATAGTCTGATGAGAGCTGCAGCTGAAGAAAATGTTCAGATCACCGAATTTACTGTTGCTCCAAAAGTTCAGACATCAGGAGAATTACCATATCACGAATGGTTTGTTGAGTTCGAAAATCCACCTGCCGACCTTTCTGCGTTTGCAAATAGAGTGGATGCTAACTTACGCCAGAAGAATATATATTACGACGACTTGCTGAGAGGTAATATTTTGCAACCTCTTAAAATCAGGAACATCCGGAAACAGGGCTTTATCGATTATATGAAAGCAATAGGTAAACTCGGAGGACAAAACAAAGTACCTCGGTTAAGTAATGATCGGAAGCTGGCCGACGAACTATCGGCCTATATACAGCAATGATATTGATTACAATCAGATAACCATTACAATTATCAGTATTGATAATTGTTTCATCATGTTTATGTTAACCTGAAAAAAAGTAAATCACCGTAATGAATAAACGAAAAATTGCCATCTTCGGGTCAACCGGCTCTATTGGCATACAAGCACTGGAGGTGATCGCGGCGCATCCCGACAGATTTTGTGTAGAAGTATTGACCGCTCAACAAAATGCAGACCTGTTAATTGAGCAAGCGCTTAAGTTTAAACCTAATGCTGTAGTAATAGGTAGTGAAGCAAAATATAAGCAGGTTAAAGATGTATTATTCGATAAAGGCATCAAAGTCTTTGCCGGTGCTCAGGCGATGGTGGAAGTAGCTGCCTGGAATTCTATAGATATGGTATTAGCCGCCATCATGGGATTTGCTGGTTTAGCTCCCACTTTGGCAGCAATTGAACAAGGTACTCCTATTGCCCTGGCTAATAAGGAAACCCTGGTAGTTGCAGGTGATATTGTAATGGCAACTGCCCGCAAAAAGAATGTGCCTATCATCCCGGTAGATTCCGAACATTCCGCTATTTTTCAATGTCTCCTCGGTGAGCCAATGACTAAAGTGGAAAAAGTGATTCTTACCGCTTCAGGAGGTCCATTCCTCGGGAAGAAACCAAACTTCCTCATTAATGTAAAAAAAGACCATGCTTTACAGCATCCTAACTGGAGCATGGGTGCTAAAATAACTATCGATTCCGCTACCCTTATGAACAAAGGGTTGGAAATGATAGAAGCCCGCTGGTTATTCGGACTATCGCCAGAGGATATTGAAGTGGTGATTCATGCTCAGTCTATTATCCATTCTATGGTGCAATTCGTAGATGGATCATTGAAAGCACAAATGGGATTACCAGATATGAAACTGCCGATTCAGTACGCACTGGGATATCCTGACCGTCTGGCTAATGATTTTCCCCGCTTTTCCTTCAAGAATTATCCGGCATTAACATTTGAACAACCAGATACCAAAACCTTCCGCAATCTGGCAATTGCTATTGATGCTATGTATAAGGGCGGTAACGCTGCCTGTGTTATGAATGCAGCGAATGAGGAAGTAGTGAATGCCTTCCTGAGAAACAGAATAGGATTCCTGCAAATGACTGAAGTGATCGAAGAAACATTGGTGAAAATACCATTTATAGAGCAGCCAACTTTGCATGATTATTATCAGTGCGACCGTGCTGCACGAGAACATGCTGCATCCCTGATCAATGCTATAATTATATAAATTGCAGTTAAAAATTAACAAGACTTTTATCTGATATATCTGCTAAAACAGATATATTACGCGATTAAAGAAGAAATTACTTTAAATGAGTACAGAAGAAATCTTAATAAAAGCGGCACAATTGATATTGTCGCTCTCTATACTGGTAGTCTTACATGAACTGGGGCACTTTATTCCTGCTAAATTATTTAAGACGAGAGTAGAGAAATTTTACTTGTTTTTTGATCCCTGGTTTTCTATCCTGAAATTTAAAAAAGGAGAAACTGAATATGGTATTGGATGGGTGCCCCTGGGTGGATATGTAAAAATATCCGGAATGATCGATGAGAGCATGGATACAGAGCAGATGGCAAAACCTCCGCAACCCTACGAATTTCGTTCTAAACCAACCTGGCAGCGTCTTATCATCATGATTGGTGGTGTAGTCGTAAATATTCTGGTGGCATTCTTTATTTATGCTATGCTCTTATGGCACTATGGTGAAACCCGTTTACCTAATGCCAGTGTTGTTTATGGAGTAGAAGCCGATTCTTTAGGCCGTAGTATTGGTATTCAGGACGGAGACAAAATAGTGTCTTTGGATAACAGACCAGTTAAGTATTTCGATGGAATTACTGCTGAAGTGATCCTGAAAGAAGTGAAATCAATTCAGGTCGACAGAGCCGGACAGGTTATCAACCTGCCTATTCCTGAAGGCTTTGTGAATAAGCTCATTAAGCGTAAATCATCTTTTGTAGAAGCAAGACGACCTTTTGTAATAGATACCCTCCTCCCGGATGGTGCTGCAATTAAAACTAATTTACAGAAAGGGGATACTATGTTTGCAGTAAATGGTGTGCCAACACCGTTTATGAGTGGATTTACTACTGAACTGAGAAAGCATAAAAGTGAAAGTGTAGATTTGGGCGTACTTAGAGGAAAAGATACCCTGCATGTAAATGCAACATTAAGCGATAAAGGTACCGTAGGTATAGGGGGTAAAGAAGTATTGGAACTTTCTACCATTCATTATACCTTCCTGGAATCACTTCCTGCCGGCTTCCATAAAGGAATTGATAAGCTGAAGGATTATGTTAGCCAATTACGTTTGATTTTTGTGTCGAAAGAAATTAAAGCAACTGAATCTGTTGGAGGTTTTGCAAGTATTGCCAACTTATTTCCTGCTAAATGGGATTGGGTTGCCTTCTGGAATCTGACCGCCTTTTTATCTATTGTACTGGCATTTATGAATATTCTGCCCATTCCAGGATTGGATGGAGGACACGTATTATTCCTTGTATACGAAATTGTTACCGGCCGCAAGCCTAGCGAGAAATTCCTGGAATACGCCCAGGTAGCAGGCATGCTCCTCGTTCTTGCACTATTGCTGTTTGCCAATGGGCTCGACGTTTGGAGATGGCTTAAAGGACTTTTCTAGAATTATTTTATAAAACCAGCAAGAGGTCGCTTCTTGCTGGTTTTATCATAAAAAAGCTGTATATTTGTACTTCTAATTACCGGGGATGCCTGGTTTTGACAGCATAGATCTTTGATAGTGTAAGCATGCCGTGCGTTGGATAATTAGCACGATAATCTGAATATTCAAAATTTAACTGGCGAATCTAATTACGCCATGGCTGCCTAATCAGAGATTAGACACCCATTATAGCCGCCTGGAGTTGTCGCCTTATGCGACTCCCGCCGCTGAATCATAAAACCATAGGGATAGGCATTCATGGTTTCTGTGAGTGAATGCTGAAACAACAACGGATAAGAACAGGGTTGGTTCGTTACGCCCCTGCCAGGTTCCGACAAAGCAATGCGTAAATAAGCATGTAGAAAGCTATCGGCGATTGTGTTTGGACGCGAGTTCGATTCTCGCCATCTCCACAAACTCAGAATATATTGGATTGTTGGTATATTCTGAGTTTTTTAATAACAATATTATTTTAGATGATCTCCAATGAAATCCGGCGAAAACTTCAAAATATCATTAGAGGAGCTCTCATTGAGGGGGAAGAAGATCATTGCTCAGCAATCAGAAATCTCCTTAGCCAAAGCTTTGGCTCAAATCCAACTATTAAAAGAGAATTCGAAAGTCGATCAATTCTCAAAGAAGAGCAGGCTTGCCTCTTAAAATCTTACGCAAAAAATAATAATTTTTGGATCCAAACCTTATCCTCTGGTAATCAATATTTGACCAGAGGTGGAGAATCTGAAATTTTCCTCGCTACAGATCATCGGCATGTGATTAAGGTCAATGACGCAATTTATTACGCTACTTGGCTTGAATACTTTAATAGCCTGGTAATACATAATTTATTATTTCCTAGTACAGCTTATGAATTTTTAGGTTTTACTTCCTGCAAGGAAGATACACTTTGCATTATACTTAAACAACCATTTATTGAAGGTGAACAAGCTGATCTTGCAAATATAAAAGAGCTATTAACTTTTAATGGATTTCAAAATACTAGAAGACAGGATTATTATAATGAAGAATTTGGATTAGTATTAGAAGATATGCATGATGAAAATGTGATATCAAAAGATGGTACTTTATTTTTTATTGATACTGTCTTTTATATAATGAAATAGAAATGTTAATTATGACTTATAAGGGAGGTTCATAATTAAATAATTTCTGAAAGTCTGAACGCTTTTAATATCGGATTGAATTAAATCGTTGGTGATTATTAGTAGTAAAGGAAATATTATCTATCTATTTTTCTGATCCCCCATCTGGAGAACAATACTTCAAGTATAATATTGGGAAATCTATTTTGTAAAAAAATAATCGACTGTATATCAATAGACTAATTCAAACTAATTACATAAAACAAAAAGAGGGTGTCTCAAAAGTAATTTTTCCCCTATTTTATTCGGGTACCTGATGGGGAGAATTTTCGTTTATGCTATTCTCAGAGCCATCAAATTACTTTTGATCCATCCTCTTTTTCACGCTTAAATACTAATTATTTTGCTGTCAGTGCCTGTCCTTCAAACGCTATCCCATCCCAACCATGAATCATAAACTGTCTGATATTCTGATGATCAGCAGCATCAGGAGTCTGGAGTACTGACTGATAATGTTCTGCAAATAAGTAGAGTGTATCTTCTTTGCTCAGGTTGTTTAAAAGAGCAAAGGAAAACACTTTTGCACTACCCTGATTTTGAGAAGCCTCATTATATGCATCCCCATTTTTGAAAGCAGTAGGCTGATGCAGATATGCAGATTCAATAAATGTAATCACTTCTTTAAAGGTAAGTGAGTTGTCTTTTAATTGTTGAATTAATGTATTTACCTGTTCTATCATGCTGAATTTTATCTGAATGAACAAAAGTAAAAATTTAAAGTGGTTATTCCGACTTCAAACTCTTCACAGGGTCCATTAATGCGGCCTTTATTGCCTGATAACTTACCGTCAATAAGGCTATTAAGATTGCTAATGCCCCTGTAATTATAAATATCCAGATACTGACTCCAATATGGTACTGGAAGCTTTTTAGCCATTGGTTTGAAATGAAATAAGCGAATGGTGATGCAATGAAAATTGAAACGATTACCAGTTTTATGAAGTCGCTGGATAGTAGAATAGTTAGACTTGTAACAGTAGCTCCCAGTACTTTTCTTACGCCTATTTCCTTAAATCTGTTTTCTGCCAGAAAAGCTGATAAGCCGAATAAACCAAGGCAGGAAATAAAGATGGCAAGCGCAGAGAAAAGTGCCGTTAATTTACCGGTTAACTTTTCATTATTGAATTTGTTTGTGTAGGCATCGTCTGTAAAATGAAATTCCAATGGATAAGCAGGATTATATTTTTTGAAGATGCTTTCCATACCTGCAATATTTGTAGTTCTGGAATTGTTATCATTAAGTTTTACAATAACAGTACCCATCCAGCTTTTAGGGCCTTTGACAATAAGAGGTTTTACGCTTGCATAAGGAGATTCCTGGATGAAATCACCAATCACTCCAACAATTTGCCAGGTTTCTTCATCATCATAAATCAGCTGACCAATGGGGTCCTTAAATTTCATGAGTTTTGCAGCAGTTTCATTGATAAGGCAGGCACCAGAATCGGAAGGATGATTTTTTATATCGATATCGCGGCCTCTTATTAGTTTCAGTCCAGCTGTCTTAACCAAATCACCTTCTGTAGTATATCTATTAACCTGCACCTGGAGATTGGGATCTTTCCCTTGCCAACGTAAACTAAGGCCATAGCTCCAATTTTCAGTAAGAGGAGATTGGGTTTTAGTTACAGAGGTGGCGTAGCCGGAGGTGAGTAAATCGTTTTTTATTATGTTGAAATTCTTTTCCATTTCATCATTCAGAATGATATGAACCAGGTTATTCATATCGTAACCTGTTTTCCTTTGCTGACCGTATTTAACTTGTTGAGTTACCACCAGGGTACAAATAATAAGGACTATCGCAAAAGTAAATTGCAGCACAACTAACAGTTTGCGGGGTGCCAACATTGTATTGCTGTTCTTAATGCGCCCTTTAATTGCCAGGATTGGTTTAAATCCGGATAGAAAGAATGCAGGATAGCTACCTGCCAGAATACCTGTAAACATAATGAATCCGATACCTGACAACCAGAAACTAAGGTTGTTAAATTCTATGCTGAGTTGTTTTCCAACCAATGAATTAAACGCTGGCAGAACAAGTAACACAACAAGAAGAGCAAATACTCCGGAAATAAATGCATACAATAATGATTCACTCATAAATTGAATAATAAGTGATACTTTAGAAGCACCTATAACTTTTCGTACCCCCACTTCCCGGGCTCTTTTTTCACTGCGGGCAGTAGAAAGATTCATAAAGTTGATGCATGCAATCAGAAGGATGAATACAGCGATGAGTATAAATACTCTTATAGTTTCTATGCGACCACCAACAGCTTTTCCATTTTCAAATTTGTCATACAACCATAATTGGCTTACAGGATATAGAAATTCCTCAGTTTTTTCAACGTTGCTGGTATGTTGATGAATGATGGTTTTTAATTTATTATTGATAGTTTCCTCAGAAGTATTAGGATTTAACAGCACATATGTTGAAACTGAAAAATTGCTCCAGTCTTTATCAATGTTGCCGGAAAGTGTTTCTTTGTCATAAGAAGTCAGGTATTCAATAAAATTGAACTGGGTATTGTTAGGTAAATTTTTCAGGATACCAGTAACGATATAGTTCTGTGAGTTGCCCATTACCACAGTTTTACCGATAGGGTTTTCATTTTTAAAAAGCTTCGTTGCCAGTTGCTGTGTGAGTACAATTGAGTTAGGATCACTAAGTACATTTTTTATGTTCCCGAATTGAAGAGGGAAACTAAACATAGATAAAAAATCCTGGTCCACAATAGCGCCTGTAGATAAGAGTTTTTTGTCTGGTGTATTTAAGGATAGGAGGTTGCGTGTCCATCTTACTCTAGAAACACCTTCTATTTCGGGGTAATCAATTTTCAATGTAGGAGCCATGATTTCGGGTGTAAAAGTCATGGATCTTACTTTTCCGTTAATTGTATCGTTAGACCAAACCTGGTATAATCTATCCTGTTTCGAATGGAAACGGTCGTAGCTTAATTCGTTATGTACCCAAAGTAAGATTAACAAGGCACTGGCCATACCGATAATAAGGCCACTTATATTAATAAACGAGAAACCCTTATTGCGCCAGATATTCCTGAATGCCAGGTTTAAATAGTTCTTTATCATAATTGATGAAATCTGTATGACGGAATGCCGGAGGTCAGCCAAAAAAATGCCAGAGAGCAGATGTTATTGATAATGAGATTATTAGAGAAGTTAGAAGTAAGATATTGTTCGTTTTTGATGCATGAAAATGTACGGTTATGAACGTATGGGAAATTTCAATTTTTTAGGTTTTCAGAGAACTTGCTAAGTTTTTCGATCAATTCATTAAAATCCGGAGCTTCATTATCTAACATTGAACGTTTCATTAGCAGGTAATCTTCCATCCATTTTTCCCTTACTTCCGGAGGTGGTATAAGTTTTAGATCAGTTATTGATGTTTGAAGATAATTTACATATTTGTTAGGAGTGAATTTGCTTCTGTGAGTACGAATGGCATTAAAGAGTAATTCATCATTTCTGGCTATTTCAGCGTGAGAAGAATTACTAAGACAATATAAGTCATACATATGCCTGGAAAGACGTATATGCCGAATTTCATTTGAAGGCTTGGAAAATTCTTCATGCAACAACCACATTTTTTCAAGCATTGTTCGTGCTGGTAGTACTGTTGGAACTGGGAATATGGGAAGATTAAAATTTCTATTCGGAATGATATTAAGTAATGATGAAATTGGGCGATCAGAGAAGGGTTCTTTTAATGATCTGGCACCTAATTCCAGTAATACTTTTGATCTCATATAGTTTGAATCGGAAAATAGGGAAGTATATTCCATTTCAATGATTCTGGGATCAGCATCGCTGGATTTTGTTGTTCTCACATCTGCAGTGATTACTTTTTTGCTTACTCCAATTTGTAATAATTTTTCTCTTAAAGTGAATAGGAATTGATCACCCACAAATTCAGCGCTTGCTTTACGCAGTTTTCTTATTTGAGTTTTACTTATTTCTGATTGGAAACCTAGAATTACTGGATCTATTGCGAGATCTACATCCTCAGAAAATCTTTTAATTAATTGCCATCCTTTACTTAAAGATGTACCACCCTTAAATATGATATTTTTCGCAAAAGTTGTGCTGAAAACCGCTTGTAAAGCCAGGGTTACATAACAATCTTTTTCTAAAGCAATTGGAGAATATCCAGAAAGAAAACTTGCATGATTAATTAATGCTTTCTTTTGTTTTTCAGGCAGATTGAGCCACTCGATCATATCGTTTGTTAAGATAATTAGTTAACAATTGTGAAGTTTTTCGATTAATTTTTCTTGCGGTTTTGATAATCTCCTTCTTGCTATAATTATCTAAAGTCGAAAATAACTGATTGGTTGATTCACCAGTTTCAAGAGCGCTAACAATAAGCTCTAATTTACTATTAGCCCTGCTTACTTTTTTATTAGATATACTTTTATAAATAATCTTATTGGAACCAATACGTACTACTTTATTTGGGCCATTTGACAAAAATACGACATGAATTGGAACCTGAGTTGATAATCCTAATTTATTCAATGCAGATTCCCGGGTTGGGGTTATTGTGATATTCTCGTTGGCTGCAATTGCATAGGCAATATCTTCCATACTAGGATACAATATTCCTAAGTTTTTATCTATTTCAGGATAATAATAAATTCCATGACCTAATCGTAAAAGTTTCTGCTCTTTTACTAATCGCGATAAAGCAATTCGAAGTTGATCATATTCAATCCTTCCAATGAAATCATCAATAAAGACAAAGTTACCTCTTCCTTTACGTTTTATTGATTGGTATAGCTTTACTTTAACTGATTCCATATGTTACAATTATAATACTAAGATACAAATTTTTGATACAATTTTATATAAAAATTGTATCAAAAATAATACCTGGTAAATTTAGTTTTTAAATTAAAAAAATAATATTATATATTATAAATCAATATAAAATACATTTAATTTATTTTTAAATAAAATTAGATTTAATTTTTTCAATTTGACATAATTCTTGATTTACCAAAAAAATCATAACCTTTGAGTTCCACTTTTTAAGTTTTCTTGGTAAATCAATTTTTTTATTTTACGTTTGGGTCAGAACGATAATAATTACTCTGGATCAACTGAAATCTATCTAATTACTTTAGAGACATGAAAGCTATGCACGTATAAGTCCAACAATTTTCGCTTGTAATTTCACAAAATCACTTAGTTATTTTACCTGATATCCCATTCGACAGTGCAACATTTACTTACATCATCAGTAGATCTGCAGGAGGTTGCTGCAGGTAACGAAAAGGCATTCAAAATTCTGTTTGAACAATATAGAGGGAAGTTATTTAATTATATTTCCCGCTTTGTAAAATCAGAAACGATTGCCGAGGAATTGGTGCTTGATGTATTTATGAAGATTTGGATCGGAAGAGACCTGATAGCTCAGGTCCGAAATTTTGATGCTTTCCTCTTTCGTATAGCACATAATAAGAGTATTGATTTCCTGCGTTCTGCAGCCGGTGATAAACGACTGCAGGAACTATTGTGGGATAAAATTGATCTGGCCGATCAAATTGGAGCCGATACCGGCCTGATGGCACAGGAATATGAAAGCAAAATCAGGGCTGCCATAGCCTTATTACCTCCTCAATGCAAAAAAGTATACACCCTTAGCCGGGAAGAAGAACTATCGCACGACCAGATTGCACAACAACTCAATATTTCAAGAGCAACCGTTAATAACCATATAGTTATGGCTCAAAGATTTATCCGCAACTTCCTTTCAAAAGAGATAGATCTGGCCATCGTTATCCTGCTTCTCGGAAAAATTTAAAAAAAATTTCATCTCACACTAGTTATTCATCATTTTTTCTCCGTCTTATTAAGAACGGAGTATCTATTTATTGCTATGAAGCATGCAGAAACACACAACTGGAAAGATCTGATAACAAGGTATTTGAATAATCAAATATCCAGGGCCGAGTTGGCAGAGATGCTACGCAAAGTAGAGAATGAAGAAGATCTCGATGCATTACATGAAATACTTAGTACAGAATGGAACCACGAAGAATCGCAGACAGATAATTCAGGTATCGATTGGAATGCTCACTACGAGGCTATTATTAATGCTTCACCCGCTTTTTCTTCAAAAAAAGGATTGGGGAGATGGACACGCTGGCTGTTAGCCGCCTGTCTGTTAACAATTTTTTCGGTAGGAGGGTATTGGACATATTCTACCTACTACAATAAACAACAAAAGATTACTGCCACAACGCAATTTGACAAACAACCAGGAAGCAATGGCGGTATTCTGATACTTGCAGACGGCAGTAAAATACAACTGGATAGCATGGGAAATGGAACCCTGGCCATGCAAGGCAATACTAAAATCAGCAACCGTCAGGGTCGTATAATTTATAACGCTTTCGAGAGAGGCGATGAACCACAAATGTTCAACACTATTACAACCCCAAGGAGCAAGCAGTTTCAGCTTGTATTGGCTGACGGAAGTGGTGTTTGGCTAAATGCCGCTTCCTCTGTGCGCTTTCCAACTACTTTCAACAATAATGAAAGAAGAGTAGAAATTACAGGTGAAGCTTACTTTGAAATAGCTCAACAATCAAAAAATGGTAATCCCATACCCTTTATTGTTTCCGTAAATGGTGTAGAAATAAAGGTATTGGGAACGCACTTCAACGTTAATGCATATGCCGATGAAGAAGTTATTAAAACTACCCTACTGGAAGGGAAAGTAATAGTCTCTAAAACAAACAAACAACAGGTTTTACAACCAGGTGAACAATTGCAGCTGGATCATAACGGCAATTTCACACTCTTAAAAGATGTAGATACTGATAGCGAAGTAGCCTGGAAAAATGGTTATTTCTCGTTCACAAATACCGATCTGTTCAGCGTTATGCGCCAGATATCCAGATGGTATGATGTAGATATCGTGTATGAAGGAAAATTGCCTAATCGTCGCTTTGGAGGAGAGATTTCACGTAATACCAATGTTTCTCAGGTATTGAAAATACTGGAAGAAAGTAAGATACATTTTAGACAGGAAGAACACAGGATCGTCGTATTACCATAAAACAAAAAACCGCCCTGAGGTGAGAGACAGAGCGGTCGAAAGTTTCGGTCAATACTCTATATAACAATTTGTTTGGCACGAATTGCTGATTACTCAACCAAAACCACTACTAAAGTATGAAAAAAAAATTACGTACCGCCTGGTATTTCAGCCGTCACGTACTTCCCAAAACATTCCTGTTTATGAAGTTAACAGCCGTTGTCATAATGGCCACTTGCCTTCAGATTAGTGCAAAGGGCTATTCGCAAAAGGTTACATTGTCAGAAAGTAATTCCCGTTTATCAAAAGTCTTCCGCGTTATTAAAAAACAAACTGGATTTTCTTTCTTCTTTGACGAAGCCTGGTTAAAACAAGCTGAAGGAATCACTATTAATGTGAAAGATGTCAGCCTGGAAGCCGCTTTAGATATTTGTTTCAAGGACCTTCCGCTTACTTATAGCATTGTTGGAAATACAGTGGTTGTAAAGCCTCGCGAAGAAGCGCCTATTTCTGCTGCACAAGCCAATCCACCTATCAACGGTGTTATAACTGATGGTGGCAAACTCCCTTTAGCCGGTGTTTCTGTAAGAATTAAAGGAACAGATAAAGGAACTATAACCAATGAAAAAGGTGAATTTACCCTCAACGCAAAACCAGGCGATGTGCTTGAAATCTCATTTGTAGGTTTCAAAAAACAACAGGTAACCATCGGCCAGGATTCCAAACTGAAAATTGTGATGGAAACCGGTAGCAGTGGCCTGGGTGAAGTAGTTGTTACCGCTCTTGGTATCGGCAAAAATGATAAAACATTGGGTTATGCGATCACTACTCTTAAAGGAGAGGAGCTAACCAGAACCAATACTGTAAATCCTATTACCGCACTTCAAGGTAAGGTGGCCGGTGTAAACGTAAGCACCATGACCGCCGCCGGGGTACAAACGTCTCCGTTTATTCAGATCCGTGGTGCCAAAGTATTAGGTACTCCGGGTAATAATACCAACCAGCCAATTTTTGTTATTGATGGTAATGTGCTGACGAACAACGTATCCAATGCAGATGATGCAGATCCTGGATCTCAGCTCAAAAACCTGAACCCTGATGACTATGAATCTGTAACCATCCTTAAAGGTGCTGCTGCAACCGCATTGTACGGTTCCAGAGGTATTAATGGTGCAGTAGTAATTACCACCAAGAAAGCGAAAGTCGGACAAGCGTTTCAGGTAGATTTGGGTTCTACCTATCAAACCCAGCAGATTTACAGAGCTCCAATGGATCTTCAGAATGTTTATGGCCAGGGTAGTGCATTAACCAGAGAAGGAAATTTCAGACCTGATGGTACTCAGTCTCAAACTACCGCCAGCTGGGGCCCTAAAATGGATGGTAGCCTGCATCCTGCTGTATATGATCCTTCAATTAAGGTGCCTTACTCTCCTCAGCCAGATAACTGGAAGGCATTCTATCAGAATGGTAATTTTATCAACAATAATATCGCAATATCCAGCGCAACTGATAAGTTTAATTATCGCTTGTCATATTCTAATAACCATACCAATGGTACCTTACCCAACAATGGTATGCAGAGAAATTCAGTAGCACTGAAAATTGGTGCAAAACTGAATGATATTTTCTCTACCGATTTTGGTGTGAGCTATTCTAATACCGTTGCAAAGAACTTCTTCTCACAAGGAAGATGGGCGTATGGCGGTGGGCAAAACCTTGCCTTCAATACCTATTATCTGCCTAGAAACATTGATTTCCAGGAATGGCATAATACTTATCGCAGAGCAGATAACGGAATCAACGGAAATGCTTTTGGCAACCTGATCTCTGCTCAGAATGCATTCGCAAGATTTGATAAGAATAACTACTACAGACATGAAAATTCTGTACTGGGCTACCTGCAACTGAAAGCACAGGTTAATCCATGGTTAGACCTTTCTGCCAGAGGTAATCTGAATCTATATAAAATCCGTACTGAAGAGAAAAACTACGGCAATGATATTAATAATGCCGGTGGTTATTATGCAAGTGGCGGAAGTTATACAGGAGATTACACCATGTTGTTTATGGCCCATGCTGTAAAAACTGCGATGAATAATGACCTGACTATCGATATGCGCTTGTATAACGAAGATTTCGGTGATATGTATAACGAAAGTTATGGTGCCAGCATCAATGGTGCTTTAAGTGTTCCTAACCAGTTTTTCCTGGGTAACTCCTCACAAAATATTCAGAGTAAATATTACTATGGTACCCAGGATGTTCCTGGTCCGAGATACCCTTCTCAGTTAACAATTGGGGTAGGTGGTATATTGAATCTGAACTATAAACAATATCTGAATCTGGAGTTGACAGGGCGTAACGACTGGCGATCTACACTTACCTATCCTGTAGCGGCAGTTGGTGCACATAATAATTATTCAATTTTCTATCCGGCAGCTAACCTTTCATACTCTTTCTATGATCATTTTCATAATAGTATGCCAATGTGGTTATCTGCAGGTCGCTTAAGGGCATCTCTGGCTTATGTAGGTAATTCCGGTATTGCTGGTCCTTATCAAACAGGAGTTGGTTATTCACCAGCTACTATCTATAATCAAAATGGTGCTTCTGTAGGTACTGCTACTCAGTATAATGCAGATACCAAACCTAATCTGAATCTTAAAGCACAGATCAGCCGCACCTGGGAATTTGGTACCAATTTCGGATTGTTTAATGATCTGATTAATGTAGATTTTGCCTGGTATAAAACCAATACTTTCAATCAGCTGATCAAATTAGGTGGAGTTCCTGAAACCGGTTATAGCCAGGTATTCTTTAATGCCGGTAATATCCAGAATAAAGGTTGGGAATTGTTAGTGAATGTTTCACCGATTCGCAGCAAAGACTGGGGTCTTGATTTCGCTGTAAACATGGCTCGTAACAAAAGTAAGATCATCGAATTTGGAAATGGCATTACCGACTGGAACCTCAGTGATAACTACGAAGGTGTAAGCGTTCATGCATATGAAGGTGGAGATTTCGGAATTCTGACAACCAATAACGATTACTACGCAAGTACAGCTATTGATTCTAAAACAGGATTACCTATCATTACCTATGATGGCAGACTTACCAGTACAGCTAACCAGTACGATATGGCTAACTATAGCTTAAAGGTAATTCCACAGGGCGCTCCTAATGTACGTATCGGTAAAGTGGAACCAGATGTAACTGGAGGTATCAGCGGTACTTTAAGATATAAAAACTTCAGTTTGTTTGCGCAGGTTGATGGACGTTTTGGTGGTTATGTATTCTCTGAATCATATGCCTATGCCACTGGTCAGGGTACTACACTCAAAACGCTGGAAGGAAGAGATAAGGAACATGGTGGTTTACCTCGTACAGATCCTTTATGGAACAATGGCGAACCAATCTATGATGGTATAATTCCAAATGCAGTATTTGATGAAGGTCAGATGAGTCCATTACAACCAGGAACGAGCATTGCAGGAATGACATTCAAAGAGGCCTACGAGAAGAAATTAGTAGAGCCAATGAAAGCATCGCTTTATTATAATACTTTCTACGGTTGGGAAACCAATTTAAATACTACAGAAGTAATCAGTAAGAATTCATGGGTAATGCTCCGCGAAGTAACGCTTGGATATCGTTTACCAGCTGCCGTTAGTCAACGTCTGCACCTGAAAGGAGCAAGATTGAATCTTTCTGCCCGTAATATTGGTTATTTATACCGCACATTGGCAGGTGGACAAAATCCTGAATCATTACAAAGTAATGATCCATTCAGACCATTCATAACAGGTGGAGTTCCATTCTCCCGTAATTATGCAGCTACCCTTAACATTACTCTGTAAACCTTGTGCACATGAAAATTATCAATAAATATATAGCAGGATTACTTTTACTAGGAACACTAAGTCAGTCTTGTAAAAAGACATTAATCGATATCAATACAAACCCAAATTTATTAAATGATGTAGCGCCTGAATACTTATTTACCGGTTCTACAACAGATATTAATTTTGGATCCAGAGATCGCATTTCCCAGCGTTATGGTGCTACCATGACCTACATGCAGTACCTGGTTCCGGATGCATCTACCACGCAGTCTTTATCGGGGAAATATTGTGATCCTAATAAAGCAACTGGTCCAAGTCCGGATTTCATCTTCTACAGTGATTATTTTAAATCTACCGGTCGGGATATGGGCCGGATCATTGAAAAAATCAATTCACTGACTGGAGAGCAACAGACTAAATATCAGGGTTTGAAAGGCATCTGCATGATTGTGGATGTTTATCATGCCTGGAGAGTAGCCGATATTTTTGGTGCAATGCCTTACAGTCAGGCATTTAATGATGCCCAATTTCCATTACCGAAGTATGACTTTGATTTTGATCTTTATAAAGTATTTGATCAGAAGCTGAAAGATGCAGCAACTTTGCTGAAAAATAATACAGCCAATCAGATTGCTCTTGGAAATCAGGATCTGTTTTATAATGGAGATTATGATGCGTGGTACAGATTGGCGAATACGCTGAGAATTAAGATTGCTCAACGTTATGAGAAGAGAGATGCAGGTCAACTTACAAGTGTGTTGAATGATGTTGCAACAAATTTCGGTAGCAAAATCATGAACCCATCTCAAATAGATCCGGCCAGTGATGGATCCTTTGCTATCAATTTCACACGTGACTGGGCGAATAATGTGGATGATATCAATGTAATTTTATTTAACTACAATGCATCATTTGCGTTTGTAGAATATTTAAAATCGATGAATGACCCACGTTTGCCATTGATGTTGAGAGAGAATGATTTTGGAGATAATAGTACTCAATATCTTAATGTTAAAGCAAATGGTAATGCAGCTACACTGGCAGCCTTGGCCTTACCGGAAAACAAAGTACGGTACTGGGGTAAACATGCAGCTCCTGAATCGGCAGGTGAACCGGGCTATGGTTCAACAGGAGGAGACAGGAACAAAGCGTTTGTAATGGCCGATGGGTCTACTTCAAACCTGGGCTTCCTATCTGCAGTACAAACCCGCTTATTTATTAAGAATGGTGGTTTTGGAGGATTTGATTCCAGGTCTGACCGTAAACTGATGCATACAGATGAGACTTATGCTGATGGATCTACCATCAAAATGAAATCCTTCTTCCTGACCTATGCAGAAACCTGTTTTATGATGGCAGAAATTGCAGAGAAAGGTGGAAACGGGTTGGGAGCTACTGCTCAGCAGTGGTTTTATAAAGGAGTAGAAGCATCTTTTAACCAATATCGTTCATTTGGTATTGCTACAAAAGTACCCAATGCCGCGGATGCCAATATCGGCACATTTGCCACTCCGGCAAAATTGCCTTACAAAGGTTTGGCCAGCATTTATTCACAATCATGGGTACACTTCATGATGCAGCCAGATGAAGCCTGGGCAATGTGGAAACGTACAGGCTATCCTCAATTTACCAATACAAGACCAGGTAATAACGGAACTATTGGAGATGGATCTACTATCGCTTACCTGGAGAACCTCTGGGATGGTGGTAAAAATCTGTTAATTCCTCGCAGAAATATGCTGAATGTTAGTTCTACTTTAAACCAGGAAAACTACAATGCAGCGGTAAAAGGAATGATAGATAAAGACCCGGCATACGGAACTACATCACAAGATACAAAAGGACGTATCTGGTGGGATAAATAGTCTAATCACTTGTTATCTAAATCTACAGGGGTGCTTCAAGCGATTTGAAGCATCCCTTTTTGTTTGGGGAAAGTGATAGAAATATTTCTTGATAAGTTATTTAAAACTTGACTTTGAACCATTTGTATTAGAATCTATTAAAAAAGCTGTTTTTTGTACAGTTGAATTTTATAGATGCACCATAGAATAGCTAATATTCTTTTTTCATTGTAAAAAGCTAAATTCATAAAATTCTGTACCTAAAAACTAAACTATGAAGATCTTAATGCGGGTGCTATTGTTATTTATTGGAGGAGTAGCGATTGTAAGTTGTAAACACTCCGTTATTCCATTAAGTGCGAAAGAAAAAGAATTTGAAAGTTATTTGGCTAAAAAATATAAATGCACATCCGTAATATCACATGACTATTATGCTATTAATAATAGCAAAAATAATGGAGTCTTATACCTATCACTTGAAAACTCTCAAAATGAAGACTTTTGTACTAAAGATAGTTTATTCTTAAAGAAGTTGGCATCTGCAATTGTGGAAGAGCTTCTGCCAGTACTTTCCTATAAAAAAAACTATGGTAATGTAGATGTTGGTTTTGAAAAATATATTATTGAAGGTACTCATCAAAGAGGGATTTGTAGTAGAATTGTAAGAGTAAATATTACAAAAAATAGATCAAGATACATACGTTACTGGTATTAAGTTGTTAAACTCGCCTCCAAATAAATACATAATTACTATTGGTATCAAACCCATTCCCCCATCCCTCCAACCGGCAGAAATTGCTAAAAGTTTCTCAAAACCTCTTTAAAACTTGCATTTTTTTGATTAACTTGTAATTAAGGCTGTGAATTATCGATTGGAGTGAAAAACCGATTACAGTTAACCTTCAATACTTAAAGTTATGCAGGAAATCATCGTGACCGTCGACGGTAAAGACTACACTATTCAAACATTGGAAGCTAATTTCAAACAGCTTTTCATCGTGAAAGCATGCGATGCCGATACAGTGTATTGTGCCAATGAAGAAGGTGAAATAAAACCTCGCGATATTGCCAATCCACCAGA
Source organism: Chitinophaga silvatica (assembly GCF_003419895.1). GTDB lineage: Bacteria > Bacteroidota > Bacteroidia > Chitinophagales > Chitinophagaceae > Chitinophaga > Chitinophaga silvatica. The sequence continues at coordinate 699,029 of NZ_QPMM01000002.1, forward strand.
GAAACTGCTCAAGATTGGCAGTGCGATTAAAAGTTATTTTGCTTAAAATTTTGAATTACTAATAAATTTAGTAATTTTGTAAAAGACATATTAAAAAAGCCTCCGAGGCTCGCTATTTCTGCATTTGGCGTTTCCTGGGGGCTTTTTAATTATTTTGAATGCTAATTTGTTTAGTATAAATTGAATGGAGAATGCATAATCCATTAGCGTTATTATCCGAATTGTTATTGAATGCACTTATTAACCATGGCTATATTTATTTTATACGCCAAAGCTATCCCCGTGGGATTGACCATTTTGATGATTCAATAAAAGAAGCTTTTATTATCACCCCATATAAAAAACTCAGTGCAGCTCAGGAGCATCTTTTGCATATCACTGATAGTAGAAAACATATTTACGACATCTATCAACCTTCAGAGAAAGAAAAACTATTTATAGCTGCCAGTCAACCTCCCGGATATAAAGTATATGTAGATAAGCTTGCTGCTAAAACCTGGAAACCCACCAGCGACTTAAACTCCAAAATCAGTAATTATTTACGGGTAAATACTAAGTGGAAGGCTAAAGACTCAAATGTAGATGTGACACTATTTATAAGTTATGGAGAGCTAATGTTGAATCTCTCCAATGGGAAAGACGACCTTCAAATCCTATTTAAGGAAGTTGAAAGGTTGTAAAATCGCGTACATTTATGTTTATAATATGTTTCGATGATTACCTATACCCAGCCTACTGCCTATAGAATTCTGCTTACTTGTTCTTTTATCTTTATCCTGTTTCTACTATTCTGCCTCTATGTTGTTTGTACAGACCTGGTATTTAACCTACACAATAATAACCTGGATTATGGTATTACCAGCGCTTTTTTAATATCTTCTGCTGTTGTCATTTATTACCTTGATCGGATATTTTTGAAAGTCAATGCAAATGGAAATATCATTCAGATTAGCACATTGTTCTCATATCGAGAATATAAAATTCATGGAATTGAAGGGTAATGGAGGCCTGGGTATTCCCTGGTTTATGTATAATTATTACCAAGTTTTTAAAGAGCCAGGAAGCAATTGATTAATTTGCCTTAATTTAAATAGAATGAAAACGTATTCATATTCTAAGAGCTATAAGTATATTGGTGTTGGTGTCCTTTCCATTATTCTGGTCTTATTATTAACTTTTATTGCATTTAATTTCGCAGAGCATAAAGATAGTTTTATCACACTACCATTGTTTGTGCCGGCCGGAATTTTAGTTTACTCTATCGATCGTCTGTTTTTTAAAATAACTATTACCCCTGAAACCTTTAGATATCAAACACTATTCCTGTTTAATTCAATATATAAAATTGATGAGTTGGGAGGATATAAGTACGCCAAATCAACGATCATAATTTATCCTGTTGGAAAAAGATTCACATTTATCAATATACCAGCCTTTTTTAAAGGCTCTTTTGAACTAAATGGTTGGATAAAATCAAATGTCAGAAGTATCGAGGCCGTTAAGAAAGAACAAACAAAGAGTAAACTAATGAAATTGTTGCCAGACAAACCTCTGGATGAACAATTGAATAAAACCTGGAATAATGAAATCTGGTGGCTTTATGGCGGAAATATACTGATATCAGTTCTGGCAATTTCAGTGCATAGTATAATTCCCTGGTTCTCGGGCATTCTCATATTTACAGTTCCTGTAATGCTATATATTCTATGGAAGGCTGATGGTTTAATAAGTATCTATCATCTGAGATCAGATCCGCGCCCTGGTTTTGTACTCCCGCTGATTATTCCGGTATTATCTTTTATTATTTTGAACTCTGGCTCATCATTGATGGAAATAGGGAATGAATTGAGGAGACCTATTATAATTGGCACAATAATTTTAGTTGCAACTGTATTTATTATTAATAGAAAAAAAGAAACTGTAAATGCCTTCACTCATCTATATTTCATAGTGCCTTATGCGCTACTGTTCGGAGGTTATATTGCTGGTTCTATACTTTATCTGAATACAACATTGCCCCAAAAAACAATTGTTTATTCCTCAAAGATTTACAGAAAGTATACCGGATTAACATCGAAATCTGCTATCGTGTATTATATAGAGTTTGAGCCATGGGGAGAACCGCCAACTAATATTGGTACAACTCAGAGTATAGGCTATTCTAAATACGACAGGGTGCAGATAGGCCAACCTGTTACAATTACTTATAATACAGGCGGCCTGAATATGCCCTGGTTTAAAGTTAAATACTAGATTTAAAGCGCTTCAACAGATCTTAGCTGCCATCCTCTTGGCTTGGTAAACTGGCGTAGTCCAAGATGCGAAAGTGTGGCACCTCCAAAACCGGAGTTCTTTCTGCCACTCCATGGCAACCCAGGAGCTACTCTGTCACAACAATTCCAATACGCTGTGCCGGAATTGACTTTAGATAAGACACTTTCTGCCCGTTCCTGAGAAGTACTGAAAACCGAAGCAGTAAGTCCGTATTCCGTATCGTTCATAAGTTTTATAGCAGTGCTGTCGTCCTTTACTTTCATAATCCCTATGATTGGTCCGAAGCTTTCTTCCATCATCACTTTCATGTTGTGATTAACTTCAGTAAGAACCGTAGGTTCAAAATAATTACCGGCATGTGCAATTTTTCTTCCCCCTAATTGCAGGGTTGCTCCATATTTCAAAGCATCTTCTACCTGTGCCAGTAATATGCTGATTTGTTCTTTCCTGGTTATTGCACCGAAATAAACATTTTCATCTTTAGGATATCCTAGCTTCCATGATTTAACCACTTCTAGAAAGGATTTCAGAAATTCATCGTATATGGCTTCATGAACGTATACACGCTCAATTGCGCAACAGCTTTGGCCGTTGTTGTAAAATGCTCCATCAGCAACAGCGGCAGCTACTTTGGGAATATCCTGTATGTCATCCATAACATACACCGGATCTTTTCCTCCCATTTCCAGCTGAACAGGGATCAGACGATCCGATACTGCCTTACGGACTTTTAAGCCTGAATTATAGGAGCCGGTAAAACAGTAGCCGTCCAACGGCATGCTGGTCAACTGTTCGCCCACATTACTCCCTCCCAGAATTAATTTAAAAGCATTGTTTCCCACTCCGGAATAATACATCAGCCTGTCGATTTCCATTCCTGTAAGCATCGCATATTCGGATGGTTTGTATAATACGGTATTGCCTGCAAGTAAAGCGGCTACAAATGCATTTACTCCAACGAGGTAAGGGTAGTTCCAGGCAGATATTACGGCAACAATACCTATTGGGTCATATGAAATTCTTTCCTTCATGTTATCTGAATGAGTAACCCATTCATCAGATAGAAATTTTTCGGCATTATCTGTCATCCACTTTACTCTGCTGATGGCGCCATTAATTTCATTAACAGATTGCCATAAGGGTTTACCTACTTCATCTGTAAGCAAATTGGCTAGTTTATCTTTTCTGGTTTCGAGTTGCTTACCGAAATTCTGCATTAATTGAATTCTTTCCTGCAGCGTTGTTTGTAACCAGGATAGATGCATGGTTTTAATGGTAAGAGTTTCATCTCTCGGATCATTAAACCAATTAGAATCTATTGTTTTTATGTACTCTCCGGTAGCTGGATTAAAAACATTGACGCTCCTATTTACATTTGGTCGCATGAATAAATGCAGTTTTAATTTTTTGAGATAGTGGGTTACTTTCTTTTTCTTTCATTCTTTCCGGATGCCATTGAACGGCTATCATGAAGGGCTTGTCTGTTTTATCTTTATACTCAATTCCTTCAATAATATGATCCGAAGAAGAGTATGCGCTTACAACGAGATCGTCGGCCAGTTCGTCGGGTCTGATGGCCTGGTGATGCGCACTGTTTACTACTCCGTTATCAGTTCCTGTGATTGAATGAAGAAGTGTATCGGATAAAATATCAACAGTGTGTTCTTTATCTATTGTTTCCCGTTTATGTGTCTGGTTGGCTGATTCGCCTATATCTTCAAATACTTTTCCTCCCTCCAGAATATTAATGTACTGTAAGCCTCTGCATATACCTAAGATAGGAATTTTATGCAAGAGTGCATATTCATAAATCAATTTTTCAAAAGCATCCCGCTCGGGAAGAAAGGCAGTAGGGCGATATGGATATTCTGTATTTCCACCATATATAGAGGGTAAAACATCTATTCCACCTGTTAATACAAAACCACTGCACTTGCTGATATCTTCTGTATTATTTTTTATAAAAGAAAGAATGATAATTTCCAGATCATCGCCGAGGTCTGTGTTTGTAAACCATTGTTCATAGTTCTGAAAATTCGTTTCTGTATAGCTGATACCGATTTTCTTTTTCATTGATCTTTATAATGCTGATTGATAAAGAGATCTGAAATTTTCTCTGCTTACCGGTTTAGGATTATTAGGATGGGCGAAATCGGCAAATGCAAGATCAGCAAGCGTATCCAGGTGTTCCTGTTTTACTCCTATTTCCTGTAGTCTGTGAGGAATATTGATGCTGGAATTGAGATCAAACAGATAGCGAACCACGGCTTCTCCTGTTTCTTCCTTGAGCTCCAGTGTTCTGGCAATGCGTCTGAATTTATCTTCAAATCCTGCAATGTTGAACTGCATTCCGTAAGGAATATTAACTGCATTCGCCAATCCATGATGTGTATCCAACAAAGAGGAGAGGGGATGAGCAAGAGAATGTACTACACCCAGCCCTTTTTGAAAGGCAATAGCACCCATCATAGATGCCATGAGCATCTTGCTTCTGCTCTCAATATCGGGATTGTTTGTTGCTTTGGTTATTGCATCTTTAATAAGAGAAATCCCTTCCAGTGCAATGCCATCGCAGAGGGGGTGCGGATTTTTTGCCAGAAATGCCTCCATATTATGTGTAAGGGCGTCCATGCCTGTGGCTGCCGTAATAAAGGCAGGCAAATCCATTGTCAGCATTGGATCTGCAAAAACAATTTTAGCCATTAGTTTTGGCGAAAAGAGTATTTTTTTCTGATGCGTAATATCATCAGCAATAATAGCACTTCTTCCTACTTCGCTACCAGTACCTGAAGTTGTAGGTATGGTAATAAATGGGGGAACCTCGTTTGTGACATAAATATCACCGCCTATAAGATCATCATACACGAAAAGATCTTCCCGGTGATTGATACGTAATGCAATGGCTCTGGCTACATCAATTGCAGCACCTCCACCAATTCCTATAATGCAGTCTCTCGCAGTATCATCCCATTGCTCTGTACCTTTATATACATCGCTTTTGACAGGATTTTTGTGAATATTATGAAATACTACCGGAGAGATGTTCTTCTTTTGAAGATCACTGATAATGGTTTTGAAAAATGGTAGTGCTGCTACTGTACTATCTGTTACTACTAATGGTTTATTAAGTCCATTCTGTTGCAGATATGCCGGTAGTTCATTAATTGCACCAACGCCAAATCGGATAGTGGTTGGAAAGTTATATTGGACAATCATATAGATCAGATTATTTCAAAGTATCGTTTAAGTTCCCAGTCGGTTACTGCTTTAGCATATTGCCTCCATTCCCATTCTCTGGTTTGAGTGAAATGTGCGACAAATAAGTCACCGAATAATTCTTTTGCTATTGGTGAGTTTTTCATTTCCTGGGTAGCAGCATGGAGATTCTGAGGCAGAACTCCGTTAGAGGTGTCTTTATACCCGTTGCCGATAGTATTCTTTTTATTGAGTGGTAATTTGTTTTTTACTCCATATAATCCGGCTGCCAGGCATGCTGCCAATGCGAGGTATGGATTGGTATCGGAACCTACCACTCTTGTTTCTAGTCGGGTTGCTTTACTGTTTCCGGGTAATGCACGAAGTGCTACGGTTCTGTTATCAATTCCCCATGTGAGTGTTGTAGGCGCCCATGCACCTTCCACCAGGCGTTTATAGCTGTTTACAGTCGGGGCGATCATAGGAAGTATATGTGGCAGGCAATATAGTTGACCTGCAATATAACTTTTCATAGTATCACTCATAAACTGAGGGTCCTTTTCATCATAGAACAGGTTGTTGTTTCCGGCGGCATCCCAGAGACTTTGATGAACATGACCGCTGCATCCCGGGAGATTCTCATTGATCTTTGCCATAAATGTGGCCATGATGCCATGTTTATAAGCTATTTCCTTTACGGATGTTTTAAACAGGATGGCCTGATCTGCCGCCTGAAGAGCCCCTGCATATTTGATAGCTGCCTCATACACACCTGGACCCGTTTCTGTATGTAGCCCTTCCACCGGAATGTCAAATTTTACAAGCAGTTCAAACAGGTTGGTCATAAACTCATTTTTCAACGCACTGCGAAGTATGGAGTATCCAAACATCCCGGGGGTGATAGGAGCCAGGTCGCGATAGTTCTTTTGCTGTGCCGAATCTGGTGTTTCAGTAAAATTGAACCACTCGAATTCCTGTGAAAAGTAAGGAATGAAACCATTTTGTGTTGCGTCCAGAATTATCTTCTGCAATAATTGGCGTGGACATGCATAAACAGGTTGATCATTTTCGGTTACAAATTCGCCTAAGAAAAATGGTATATCATTTTCCCAGGGAATTTTACGAAAGGTAGCCAGATCAATTTTAACAAGAGCATCCGGATAACCAGTGTGCCAGCCGGTAAAATCAACATTGTCATATACTATATCTCCTACATCCCAACCAAGGGTAACATCACAGAAGCCTAATTTACCTTTTACTACGGAGGCAAATTTTTCAGAAGAAATATATTTACCTCTTAGTACCCCATCAATATCTGCTATGGCTAATTTCACTTTGCCGGCAGGATGCTGTTGTACGTATGCTAAGATTTCTGTTGTATTCATACTTGCGCTGGTTTAAAGAAGAGGTATAATAGAAAGGTGACAAGTAGTATGGAGAAGTAGATCAATCCCAGTGTTAAATTGAATATAAGCATTGCCACTATTGAGATGATGGCAATTATTAGTGCTAATATTGGAAATAACGGATAAAAGGCCACTTTAAAAGGACGAGGTAATGTGGGATCTTTTTTTCTAAGTACCATCAACGATATCATAGAAAAAATATAGAGTGTAAGTGCTCCAAAAACTGATAAGATAATGATCTCGGAAGTTTTTCCTGAAAGCAATGCCAATATACCTATTACCATGTTTGCAGCCAGTGCATTGGCCGGAGTATGGAAGCGTGGTGAGATTTTGCCTAATAAAGGGGGCAAATTTCTTACTCTGCCCATTTCGTAGGTCGACCTTCCCGCCGCAAGAATAAGTCCGTGAAATGAGGCGATAAGGCCAAATAACCCTACAGTGATCAGGAGGTGATACATTGGGTGATTAGGCCCGGTAACTTTTGCGAGTGCCAGAGGAAGGGGAGAGTCGGAGGTTTCACCACTTGTTCCGTTTTTATATACAATTGCTTCCCATCCGGATATTCCGGTAGCTGAAACAAAGATCAGTACACATAAAATGGCTAAGGTAAATATTGCCCAGCCGAAACCCTTACTAATATCGCGTTGTGGATTTTTAGTTTCTTCAGCAACGTTGGCAATACCTTCAATACCTAAAAAGAACCAGATGGCAAAAGGAATGGCAGCGAATGCACCCAGCCAGCCATTAGGCAATGCATTTTGGGTAAGGTTTTGAACGTTAAAAGAGGGAATAGCCAGGCCAGAAAAGAGTAGTAGTTCTCCAACTGCCAGGATAGTGACAATTACTTCAAAACTAGCGGCAGCTTTTACTCCGTAAATGTTTAGCCCTGTAAAAATCAGATAGATAGAAATTGCACTACCCAGTATGGGTACCTGTGGCATGAAGGCATTAAAATAAGCTCCGATTGCAAATGCAATGGCCGGGGGAGCCAGAATAAATTCTACTACCTGAGCAATTCCTGCTATAAAGCCCCATCGTTGGCCCAGGGCTTTACCTGCATAGTCGAATACTCCGCCTGCTTTAGGGATAGCACAGGCTAGTTCTGCATAGCTAAATGTAAAGGTGATGTACATGACCATTATCACCAAAGTGGCCAGGGCCATACCCCCCGTTCCACCTTTTTCCAAACCAAGATTCCATCCAAAATACATACCTGAAATAACATACCCTACTCCAAGCCCCCACAACATAAAGGGGGTCAATGTTTTCTTTAAGCCCTTGTTTTGTGTCATTTGAAAGATCTCTATTGTGTGTTTCTGTAATATAACATAAAAAATATTTTTTTAATAATTCTTAATAAACACCCTTCTGAAAAATATCTTACATTGTTACTTCGCCTTTAAATACAATATCTATGTCGCGCTTCCTGATATTTTGTTTTTCCATTTTTATCTTGTTGTCAAATAATCTTACAGCACAAACAGATAACCCTATCAGAATAAATCAATGCGGTTATTATCCATTCGCGCCAAAATTGGCTGTGGTAATTACTTCCGGAGCTTCCGACAGTTTTTATGTTATTAAGACAACCAGGGATACTGTAATGCGTGGAGTGCTGGGGAGCGAGCAGGCATCTTTAAATTCAGCATTGCATACCCGTTTAATTGACTTTTCAGCATTAACGGATACGGGATCATATAAAATTTTGGTACCCGGATATACAGATTCCTATCAATTCAATATTTTGCCTGATGCAATGCAGGAAGTAGCAAAAGCTGTTCTTAAAGGATATTATTATCAGCGGGCCTCTATGCCACTGTTACAACAATATGCTGGTAAATGGGCCAGAGCCGCAGGGCATCCCGATACCAATGTATTAATACATTCCAATGCAGCGGATGAAACACGTAAAGAAAGCTTTGTGGTAGCATCTCCCGGTGGATGGTACGATGCAGGAGACTATAATAAATACATTGTGAATTCCGGTATTACTATGGGTACCTTGTTAGCTGCATATGAAGACTATCCCGATTACTTTAATAAGTTATTAATCAATCTTCCTGAATCTGGGAATGGGATTCCCGATATTCTGAATGAAATTGTTTACAACCTCAGATGGATGCTTACGATGCAGGACCCCAATGATGGAGGTGTTTATCATAAGTGTACCAATGCCAGTTTTGATGGTATGATTATGCCTGATAAAGCTAAAACTACCAGGTACCTGGTCCAAAAAGGCACAGCGGCTACTTTGGATTTTGCAGCTGTTACAGCACAATCGGCGAGGGTACTCAAACCTTTTCTGCCTCAACTGGCAGATAGTTGTCTGATTGCTTCCAGAGCTGCCTGGGCTTGGGCAAATACAAATCCGGCTTTACCATATAATCAGGATAGTATCAACAAAATTTATAAACCTGCCATTCAAACCGGCGCATATGGAGATAATCAGTTTTATGATGAATGGCTTTGGGCTGCAGCTGAATTGTATGCGACAACTGATGAACAACCATTTCTTGAAATGTTTAAACTATATATCCCAAAGCAACTACGATTGCCTAACTGGGGAAATGTAGCGGCTATGGCCTATTATACAATACTTAGAAAAGAGCAAACATCAGCATTATCATTACAATTAAAAGAGCAATTGCTAACACTTGCGGCGCACTATAAAAATTCAAACACTGCTTTTCATACAGTAATGGGGCAATCTGTTAAGGATTTTGTTTGGGGAAGTAATGATGTAGCGGCACATCAGGGAGTACTAATGTTATTTGCGTATAAACTTACAGGTGATAAAACATATGTAAACAGAGCACTTGATAATGTTGATTATATTTTAGGTAGAAATGCAACGGGATATTCCTTTGTTACCGGATTTGGTACTAAAAGCCCTATGCATCCGCATCATCGGCCATCAATTGCAGATAAAATTACAGAGCCTATTCCTGGCCTGGTGGTTGGTGGACCAAATCCTAAAATGGAAGATAAATGTAAATATCCATTTACTACTCCTGAGCAGGCATATACAGATCAAAATGCTTCGTATGCTTCCAATGAAATTGCCATTAACTGGAACGCACCATTGGTATATTTAGTGAATGCCATGGAAGCAATTCAAAAAGATATTGTGCATAAAAGATAAGGGCCAACCAACTGGTTAGCCCTTTCTCTGATTATTTATTTTTTACATCCCACCAGAGTCTTGTTCCTCCGTTATCTTCACCTCCTAATAATTTCACACCTTCAGCTACAGTAGCTGGATTGGTGCTGTATTCATTTTGTGGATAAGGTAAACGTCTGATTTGAATATAAGTGTCGATAGTTCCACCGCTTTTATTATTTACGACAGTGAATAATTTAGGGTAGCCGGTACGACGGAATTCCGTCCAGGCTTCCTGTCCTTCAGGGAACATTGCCAACCATTTTTGTGTGATAATACGTTGCAGCTTAATGCTGTCTGGAGCAGCATTATCCCATTTGATGGTAATGGATGAAGGGGCCGGCGCATCATTTGCTTTGTTTTTAGGGTCTTTATAATCATGCATTGTGCTATCCTTATTGATCAGATAATCACCAATCGGAACCTGCCATTGATTCATGGAGGTAGTAATACCTTGTTCATAAAGTTGCTGGCTGCTCCCGCCTGCATTATTGTAACCCTGAAGGCTGGCTTCTGCTCTCAGGAAGTATACTTCTGCAGCTGTCATTAGTTGAACAGGAGTATTTAGTGTAAATACATCATGATTCAGGAATGAGTAGGTACCATATTTATCTTTTGCAACAGCACTACCAATTCTGATACCCAGATATTGAGGGGCAAATTCCAGATCAGTCGATTTACTCATATACTTAACGATACGCGGATCGTTGTAACCTGTGAGATAGCATTGAAGACTGGCGTTGATATGTGTATCTTCCCAGATTTTTGAAATAAAGACTAAAGGATTCGTGAAGCCCTCGCTAATTTTTACAGTCATATTATCCACATTGTCAGTGATCACGCCACCGTTCACCGGGTCCAGTGCCGCTTCAGCTTCAGCTTTCGCCTTGGCAGGATCTATATATCGGATGTGCATTGCCAGACGTAAACGAAGAGAGTTGGCGAATTTCAACCATTGAGTAAGATTACCATTGTAAACACCATCAAAGCTGCTGAAATCAAATGGTAATGGTTTGCTTTCACTAATCTGAGTACGCAGGTATCTTGCAGCTGTATCCAGTTCTAAAAAGAACCTGTTGTAAATAGATTGCTGACTGTCGAACGGTACGCTGGAAAGATTTTCACCAACCTTACTATAAGGTATTGGTCCGTATATCTCAGTTACACGGCTCATGCCGGCAACCTTTACAATTAGTCCAACTCCCCAGACTGCCGGGGCAGTATTTTCAATACCTGTCTGACGCAATTTAAAGATGGGAGCTAGTAAACTTAGATAACCAGCTTTATATGCTTCTCCATTCCAGCCTGTTAACAATCCATAGTTCAGATTATTTGTTCCGCTGTTGAAATTGGTAGCAGACATAAAATATCCGCTGTAGCAATCAGAATTTAGATTTTGTTGTAACTGGAAGGAGTTGGGGTCTCCTCCTCCGGAAAAGTTATAGATTGCCATTTGGGCCGATTTAAGATATAACCCAAGCCCATTATAGTCCGGACCTAATTGTCCGGCAGTAATACCTGTATTATCGGTATTATACAGTTCGAAATTTTTAGTACAAGCGATTAGAGAAGTGGCCATTAAGCCAGTAATGGCAATGTTTTTAACGGTAGATTGACGTAGTATATTAAAGAGTTTCATTGCTTTCAGAATTTCAGTGACGAATTAGAATGAGGCATTTAAAGTAATTCCATAACTACGGGTAGCTGGTAACATAAAGGCATCCACACCTGCCAGACCATTAGAGGTTGACATAGTTTGTTCTGGATCAAAAGGAGCCTTTTTAGTGAAGTAAATCAAATTACGTCCGGATACCGAAAGTCTTAATGCCTTGATTGCAGAATTGGAAACCGGGAAGGTATAACCTAAAGCGGCTTCTCTCAACCTAACAGTTGTTGCGTCATAGAGATACATGGAGGAAACGCCTTCACGACCACCAACTACAGAATACCATTTTTCAGCATCAACTGTGCTAACTGTGTTTTTATTTTCATCAACTCCATTAATTTTCACACCGCCGGCGTCACGGGCATCACCACTTGCTTTAGATACACCGTAGCTATCCATCATTGCCTGGGTAACCGACATTACTTTGCCGCCAAATTTGCCATCGATCAGGAATGAGAAGTTGAAGTTCTTGTATGTGAAGTTGTTGTTCCAGCCTAATTGCCATTTAGTATTGGCATTTCCCAGGTATACCATATCCCCGCCTTTTCTTACAGGACTACCATCTTTGATGAGAACACGACCCTGATCATCCGTTTCAAGTACTCTTCCGTAAATATCTCCATACGAGCCGCCCACTTTAAACTGTGATGCATAGTTCGCGCCAGATGCTCCACTTAGGGAATACATATCAACTTTATCACTTAACTCTATAATCGTGTTTTTATTTGTAGCGAAGTTAAGTCCGGTATTCCATTTCAATTTACCAGTTGCAAATACATCATATCTCAGCATTGCTTCAAGACCTTTATTCTGGATGTTACCTGCATTGATGAAGTATGTCTCCTTAAGTGAAGAGAAAGGAGCCAGAATTTTCATTGTTTGATTGATGGTGTTGGTTTTGTAGTAAGTAACATCCAGGCTAAGTCTGTTTTGCAGGAAACGCCATTCAGTACCCAGTTCCAGCGATTTCGTTTTTTCAGGTTTTAAAGTACTGAAAGGAAGTGAAGTATTTACTTTGATAGTTGTACCTGCATTTTGTGTGTTTTCAGGAGCATTACTTTGATATGTTAGAGGCGAGTTACCCACTTCTGCATAAGAACCGCGGATTTTACCAAAAGAAATACTGGTTGGTAAATTCAGAATTTCTGACAGAATCACATTCACACCGGTTGAAGGATAGAAGTATGACATCTGTGAAGTGAACGCCAGGTTGGAGGCCCAATCGTTACGGGCAGTGAGGTCAACAAATAACCAATTCTTATAGGATATATTTGCGCTGGCAAAAACAGACTGCCATTGACCATGTTTTTCAGGTGAAGTACCTGTGTTGTTGGCATTGATTGTTGCTAAGTTCTGTAAAGTAAAAACGTTTGGAATTTTTAATCCTTCCTTGCCAGAGTTTGCAAAGATGCCGGTGGTTTTCATATCTCTGATGCTGGTACCAACAAGGCCTGTGATTTTGAAATCATTGGCTGGGATATTGAAATTCAGCATTAAATCTCCATATTGTTGGGTAACAGTTGTGTTGCTGAAATTATAAACACCATTAGGAGAAGATACAGCATTCTGAGAACCAGCATAGATTTTTTGTTCGTAATCATCAGCTATGCGATCTATATTACCTCTGGCCTGCACATTCAACCAGGAGTTGATATCATATTTCAGGCTGGCATTCAGCAAAATTCTGTTACGGTTTAAGAAGTTTGGATTTCTGTTGATAATCCACCATGGGTTTTGCTGAACATCTTCATCAAATGCCCAGTTTTGCCACATAAGATTATTTCTTGAAGCAAGTGGCAGTTCATACTGGTCTTTATAAACACTTAAATCCTTACCTCTTGGGAACAGATATAACCCGGTTAGCGGATTGAAATAGAATCCGGAAAGCGGTGTATTATCAATCTTCTGAGTCATGTAATTAACATCAGCAGATGCAGTTAGTTTATCATTCAATAAATGACCGGTTTCTTTGAAATTGATATTATGTCGGCCCAGCTTATTGCCTGGTTCTATACCTCTGGCGCTTGTATTGGCATAGGAGAAATAGGTTTGAGCTTTTTCCGATCCGCTCGATAAACTGATAGCATTGGTGAAATTGGTACCTGTCTGGAAAAATGAAGAAAGGTTATCAGTGGCACCATTAATTTTATCGCCCCAGCTTTTTGTTGGCTCATCTGTTTTTTGTCCGTAGCTATTCTGGAATTCAGGTTTGTAGGCAGCGGTACTCGCATTGAAACCAGAAGAAAGGTTTATTACTGTTTTTTCGGCTTTACCAGATTTAGTAGTTACCAAAATTACACCGTTTGCACCCTGGCTACCATATAAAGCCGCAGCAGATGCACCTTTTAAAATGGAGATGCTTTCAATATCTTCAGGGTTCATATTGGAAATAGGATCGCCACCATCGTAAGAAGTACTACCACCGTAGATACTTCCAGGTTGGTTGGTAATATTATTATTCATTGGCACACCATCTATCACGTATAAAGCCTGATTGCTACCCTGGCCTGATTTGCTACCGCGGAGAATTACTTTTGCAGAACCACCCACACCTGAAGCACTGGAAGAAATGGTTAAACCGGCTACTTTACCATTTAAGGTATTAATCAGGTTAGGATCTTTTGCTTTGGTCAGTTCCAGTCCATCTACTTGCTGAGTTGCATAGGTAATAGATTTTTCAGATCGTTTGATACCAAGGGCTGTAATAACAACAGGGCCCAGTTTATTGTCCTGTACGGCCAGTGAAATCTGAACAGTTCGATCATTGCCAACAGTGAATTGTTTGCTTTCATACCCTACCATGCTGATTAACAATACATCTCCCGGGTTGGCGGTAATAGAGAATAGACCTTTATCGTCTGTTACAGTACCTCTGTTAGTGCCTTTGATTAAAATGGATACTCCTGGCAGGGCCTCGCCAGCAGTATTGCTGATTTTACCATGAACCGGATTGGTTTGTTCCAGTATATCAATCATTGAGTTGGCAATGCCTTTAGGGCTGATTACTATTGTTTTATCGACGATAGTATATTGAAAAAGCCTTTTGTTCAGGCATGCATTTAAGACTTCAGTTAATGAAGCCTCCAGCATATTCAGATTTATCGGAGCGACCTGCTGAAACAGTTTTTCATCATATATAAATTCAAACCCTGTCTGTCGGTTGATACTATTAAAAACATCATATAAGGCAAGGTTTTTCCCTTTGATGCTAATAGCTTGTGAAAAAGTTTTGGCGCTCAGATTAAGTGTGAATACTAAAGTCAGTATTGCAGTTAATCTCATAATCAGGAATAATTTTCTTGGCAAACGCCCGTTTAGACCACGGACTTTGGATGTACCGAGTAGTTCCATACATTTGTGTTGTTGGCTTAAAAATTCAGTTTCTAAATGAGTAATGGGAATTGGGTTGCCAGCGTAACCGGGAGCATTGCAGTGCTTCCGGTTTTTTTGCAACATTAATTTGTAGCTTAAGTTTTCATAACATTCATATTCAAGTGATTAATTCATAAGTGGACAAGTTTGTTTACTGCTGATTTGAAGCCTCATGCGGCTTGATCAGAATTTTATTATCATTTGTTTCGATATCAA
This sequence comes from Chitinophaga silvatica, assembly GCF_003419895.1. Classification (GTDB taxonomy): domain Bacteria; phylum Bacteroidota; class Bacteroidia; order Chitinophagales; family Chitinophagaceae; genus Chitinophaga; species Chitinophaga silvatica. The sequence continues at coordinate 714,318 of NZ_QPMM01000002.1, forward strand.
TTAATTGAGTAGTTGATAAGATTTTTAATAAGGAAGCAGCATTTTCTTTACGTGAAATGATACCAGTAAATCTTTTATCGGATAAATTGCCCTGGTAGGTCACTTCTATGTTATACCAGCGGGCAATTTGGCGCATAATTGTTTGGATATTGGTATTTCTGAAGCGGAATTTTCCTTCCTTCCAGGCAAGGGCCTGTTCCAGGTCGGCTTTTTCTATATTGAAGTCTGAAGCTCCGGCAAGCAGTGTACCGCCATAACCCGGTTCCAGAATGCTTTTGGTTGTTCCGTGAACTAATTGAACGGAGCCTGATTCCAATGTGGTAACGATTCCCTGTTCATCAGGGTAAGCCATAATATTGAAACTGGTGCCTAAAACATCAACAGAAAGCTCTGAGTTACCTTTTACCTTCACTTTAAATGGCTGTTCGGAATTGGATGCAACCTGAAAATAACCTTCTCCTGATAGTTCCACATTTCTTTCGGCTTCGTTGAAAGAGGTTGGGAAACGTAAACTACTACCTGAATTCAGCCATACTTTAGTTCCATCGGCCAGGGTTAGTTGGTATTGGCCACCTCTGGGAGTTACTACGGTATTGAAAACTACCTGGTTGTTATTACCAGTGGCTTTATAGGACAATTCCTCTCCGGAATTAAAGATGCTGGCATCTCCCTGCTGAGCTACTGTTCCCTGATTAATACTATCCAGCGGGATGGTTTTACCATCGGCCAATACCAGCATAGCTTTATTGCTACCAGGGGCAAAGTTTAGGGCAACAGCTTTAGGAGCTGGTGAAGCAGGTGGATTGAATTTAAGGTAGAAGGCAGCAGCAATAAGAACGCCGGCTATGGCGGCTGCTATATGCCAGGTCCGGATTGGAATTAATCGCCGATGTGGACTACTTAATATATGTTGTAGCGCCGCTTCGGATTTTTGATTGGTCCATAATCCACTTTGAGGAACCTCACTGTAAAGGCTATCTAAAATGGCTGATTTGATCTCCGGTTCATAATCACCGGTTTCCACAAGCGAAGATAGTCGCAACAGCTCATCCCGACTGATTTGGCCAAGTTTATATTTATCAAGTAGTTGCTGTACTTCGTTCATGGATTATCAGGAATTAGGTGACTAACAGAAGTAAAGACGAGCAACAAATAAAAAAGGAGTATGCAGAATGAAAAAAAAGTTAAAAATTATTTTTTCAGGAAAAGAAGAATAATAATTGCGGGCAGGATATCATTTTGGGTTTGGGCTTTTACAAAGGCGCGTACGGTATTCAGGGCAAGGCTCATCTGCTTTTTGACGGTATTGACGGAGATATTGAATTTCTCAGATATTTCTTCATTGCTCCAACCGGCGCTTCTGGCCAGGTAGACTTTTTTTCTTTCAGGAGGAAGTTGTTCAACGGCTTTATTGATTATATCGGCATATTCTTTTTGCAGCAGGAGATGATCAGTATCGTTGTGGGAGGTTGGAAGGTGTTGCAGATGATAGTCGGCAGCTTTAAGTCGCACCAGTTGTTTTTTGAATCCATCATAAACAATATTCCGGGTGAGGATAAAAAGGTAATCGCGGAAATTTCTGACATTGCTCATCGTTTCCCTTTTTAGCCAAATTTTCAAGAAGATTTCCTGTACAATTTCCAGGGATAGTTGTTCGTCTTTAAGATATAGAAAGGCGGTATCGAAAACTATTGGGCTATAGTGGTTAAACAGTTTCGTGTAGGCCTTTGTATCACCTTTGGCTACCTGTTGCAGAAGTAGAAGTTCGTCTGTTGGCAATAGATTTAACAAAGTGATTAGTTTAATCTCGAACAAATTGTGACCTGATAATTGGTAAATTTAGGGGAGAGAAAATTAATAATAAAATAATTTCTACTGCGGCAGGGAACAGCAATTGTTGTATATAAGCAAATAATTATGTAAGTTTAAGTTCTATGCCAGTAGCCTTACAGGATATTCAATGGGTAGTTCAGGAAAACCTTACGAATATCGAGTATATCAATGATTTACAAGCCGCGTGTAAAAAAGCAGGAGTTACATTTCAGCCAATAAGAGTGATACCATTTTCAGGACAATTACCTGATTTTGATGCTGGCAGAAAGAGTATTTTTTACGGTTCTACTACCTTATGTAATCTGGTTGCAGCCAATGAACAATTAAAAGCAGGATTATTTTTCGACCCCGAAAGTTTCTCAATGGAAAATTATTTTCAGCAATGGGGTAGCTATATGTTGAATTATGGTGCTACAATTACTGATTTTAAAACATTGTTGTTAAGAGAAGAAGACCCCAATACCTTATTTTTTATCCGGCCGGTTGATGATGGTAAGACTTTTGCGGGAGTTGTAAAGCGATTTGCGGATCTGACAGATTGGTGCGAACAACTTCAACACTACAACGAAACGCGTTCAATTGCAGAAAGTAAGATTGTAGTAGGAAAGCCTTATGAAATTGAAATGGAATGGAGGTTATGGATAGTAGAAGGAAAAGTAGTTGCATCCTCCAGGTACAGGACTTATTTTAAATTAACTAAAGAAAAAGGTTGTCCACCATCCGTTAAAGATTTTGCAGAAGCCCGGTGCCTTGAGTACATGCCTTATGGTGCTTTTGTAATGGATATTGGAAAAGCAGGAGATGATTTATTTATTATTGAATGTAATTGTATTAATGCAGCAGGATTTTATCATGGCGATATAAATGCAATTGTGTCTGAAGTATCTAGATTTTTTGCATCCAGTATTAGTAGGTGATACGCATATCTAATGCGTTTCAGCAATATATCTTCGTTATATTAAACTCAATAAGTATGAATGAATTTCAGTTCTGGCAAATCATTGAAGATGCCTGGGCTGCTTCTCCTGCATTGTTGGAGAAGCGCAATGAGGTTTTAAGAACAAATGATGCGGCAATAATTGAAGACCTTACAGGAGAAGTGTATGGAACTATCACAAATAATATACATGATATATTATTAAAACTTAACAGAGAGGAACTGATTCAGTTTAATCTGGTGATGGAACAAAAACTTTTTCAGATAGATCGTAAGGAAATTCAGGAATATACAGACGGAAGTAATGATGGTTTTTTATATTGCCGTTGTTTTATTGTAGGTATGGGGAAAGATTACTATGAGATGATAGATCAGAACCCTTCTGCAGCAACATATGATGCTGAAGCAGAAATAGTAGGATTTATCGGATACATGGTTTATCAGGAATTATTTAATGAAGAATTTGAAAGATATACTATCCATAGCATTGAAAGCTGTTCTAACCCGGAAGGATGGGCAGGCGTTTGAAATCAATCCAAAAACCTAAAACATACGTTATGAGAAAACTCTTTGTCTTACTGGCATTATGTTTAACTTGCACCGGATCTTTATTTGCCCAGCAATCACTTACTGGTGCATGGAAATCAGTTTCAGGAGATGTGACTTCAGTATTATTGATTACCCCCACCTGGTATACAATTACTAATTATAAAGATAAAGAGTTCCTGGGAAGCTTTGGTGGTACCTATAAAGCCAACAAGGGCCAAGACGCTACTATTGATATTGTTTATAATACAGAAAACAGTTCTCAGATCGGACAAAGCTCTACGGTGGCTGTAAGTATTCAGAACGGGCTCCTGTATACCACTTCACCGGGAGGTTCCCCACAGGAGTGGAGACAGATCGACAATAGTACAGGCCCACTTGTTGGAAATTGGCGCATCAGCTCCAGGGAACAGAATGGAAAAATGAACAACATGCCTTTGGCCGCCAGAAGAACGTTAAAAATTCTTACCGGCACCCGTTTCCAATGGATCGCTATAAACATAGAAACCGGAGAATTCTTTGGTTCAGGTGGTGGTACCTATACATTTGAAAACGGTACCTACACAGAAAAAATCGAATTCTTTTCACGAGATAACTCCAGAGTAGGAGCAGTACTCTCCTTCAAAGGAAAGGTAGCCGGAAATGATTGGGATCACTCCGGTTTAAGTTCCAAAGGAGAACCTATTCATGAAATCTGGAGCAAAACAGAATAAATAATGCAACAACACTGGGCCAGATGGGAAAACTGGATGAAAAATGAAGCAGCTCCATTACTAGAGCTACTAAACCCTCCAGCAACTTTAAACGAATTATCTGAATTGGAAACGCTCATTCAGACCAAACTTCCTCCATCACTTATCGACTTCTATCTGATTCATAATGGTCAGAAGGAAGCTCGTATGGGATTGATGGATGCTGATTTCCTCCTAAGCATCGATGGAATAATTGACGAATGGAAAACCTGGAACAAATTTTTAGTTGATGAAGGGGATATAGTTGGAGTAACCGAACCCGATAAAGGAATAAAAGGTAATTGGTATAACCCTCTGTGGATCCCAATCACATACGATGGCTCCGGAAATAATATTTGTATTGACTTTGATCCTGCTCCCGGTGGAACCAAAGGACAGATTATCACCATGTGGCATGATAGTATGGCAAGAGAATTATTAGCACCTTCATTTGAGGCATGGATATCAGACTATATTACTTCAATCGAAGAAGGTAAGAGGATTTTTGTGCAGGACTGGGGAATTGTAAAAACTGATAGCGTATATGCTCAGCAGAAGTAAATGCTATCCAAAAAACAATAACTGGAGTCTTTAAAAGGCCGCAAATAAATTAGAGGATGTATCAACAGTAATCTGAAAAATAGAAGAGTAGTAAATTCTCTTCAATAAATCAGGTAAAATTACTCTTGATACATCCTCTAATATTTTTACCAACCTATACCGTAATCTTCTCCATGATTACTGCTACCTCCCCATAAAGTTCCATGCGCTCTGTCGAAGAAGATTGCATTAATAGGTCCACTGGTTCTTTCTCCAAAACTCAAATGATACCCCATCTTTTCCAATGTCTTTCTGGTAGCCTCAGGAATATTTTTATTAAGCAATATTTCTCCAGGATGCGGCATTCGCTCCTTAATCGTTGTTCCTCCAAGAGAAAGCCATAATTGATTCGTGTTAATATTAGCAGCTTCCGTTGCCTGCTGAACTGTCATTCCAAATTCTACTACATTCAGGAAAAACTGCAAGAGATTCTGATCCTGTGTATCTCCTCCCTGCACGCCAAAACAAAGGAATGGTTTTCCATCCTTTAAGGCCATAGACGGGGTTAACGTAACACGAGGACGTTTACCCGGAGCAATTACGTTAAACGGACATATAGCTGAATCCAGTACAAAGCTTTGGGCACGCTGACTCATACCCACCCCGGTTTTTCCTGCAATACATGCCGGTAACCATCCACCGCTTGGGGTGATAGACACTACCCATCCTTCCTTGTCGGCTGCTTCAACACTGGTAGTACCTCTCCATAAACGATCCATATACGCACTATCAGGTTCATTGGAAGCGTACAGGGTGCTAAGATCAGAATTATTAAATGTTGTAGCATCGTGCTTAGGTACAAAACCACCCGGCTTACGCCCACTTGTAGTATCTGATAATTGTGCCCTTTCTTTCAGGAAATGCAAATAAGGATTGGTTTTTCCCATATAAGGATACGGATCACCAGGACCAGCCTGAGCATCATTCATCGTTTTATTGATCTGTTGTGCTCTGGCCTTTGCATAATCTTTATTTAAAAGCCCCGCAATCGCCGGATTTTTATTAAAAGCCGGGTCGCCATAATAGAAATCCCTGTCTGCAAAGGTTAGGTTCATTGTTTGGTATAAGGTATGGATATAGTCAACAGAGTTATATCCCATACCTTTCAGGTCAAAGTTCTCCAGGATATTCAGACTTTGTAAAAGCATAGGGCCTTGCGTCCATTCCTGTAACTTGTAGACCTCAATTCCTTTATAGTTGGTATGCAATGGAGCTTCTTCAACTGGTTTCCAGCGGGCCAGATCCTCCATCGTAATTAATCCACCTTGTTCCTGGCATCCTCTGACAAATTCCTTTGCAATATCACCTTTGTAAAATCTGTCGTAAGCTGCCATAATAGCCTCTTTACGACTTTTATGTTGTTTCAGTGCTGCTTGTTCGGCTTCTACCATTTTGGTGAGTGTAGCCAGTAAATCTCTTTGTACGAATATTTCTCCTGCTTCGGGGGCTTCTCTTTCTTTGCCTGGATGAGTCAGGAAAACGGCTTTGCTGTATGGCCATTCCTTAATATATTTTTTTCCACGTTCTATACTATTAGCTGTTTGAGCTTCAATAGGATAACCGGCGGCCATTTCCATGGCAGGTGCCAATACTTCCTTCAGGCTCATTGTTCCATAATTTGCCAGCATATAGCATAACCCGCCTGGAGTACCCGGAGTTACAGCGGCTAATGGGCCGTATTCAGGTGGAAAGTCATATCCTTTGCCTTTGTAAAATTCAGGAGTGGCGCCTGTAGGAGCAACTCCCAGTGCATTGATTGCAATTACTTTTCCTGTTTTAGGATTGTAGATGAGTGCCTGTGTTTCGCCACCCCAGCTAAGTACATCCCACATAGTACAGGTTGCAGCCAGCATAGCGCAGGCAGCATCTACAGCATTTCCATTACGCTGGAAGATCATTGCTCCGGCTGTAGCGGCTAAAGGTTTGCCGGTAACTGCCATCCAGTTTTTTCCGTGTAAGGGAGGTTTCTGAGTTTGTTGTGCATATGTTGCTCCCATGGTAAAAAGGAACATTAAAGTAAGTAAGCGTTTCATATGGCTAATGTAAAAGATTTACAACTTATCTAGTAGTAATTCCTGATTTTAATACTTTAACCGTAACTAAAAGTTGGCCTACATGCCGCATAGTATGTTCAGCTGCATGAAATAACAGCCCTAGTACTGTGGAGGGAAGTTGCTTGCGGCCAACGCCTCTGAAGTCAGTCAGGCTGCCTTCAGGGGTAACAATCAATTGCATCAGGGATTTGTGTACCTGTTTGTTGAAATGCTCTAATAATTCTTCAAGTGTGGCATTGGGCTTGCCTTCGGTGGCTAGGTAGTTAAACTGCGCCTGACTTAAAGGTTGATTATTAGCATAAGTAAAGAGTCTGTCCAATACCCCTGCCATATGCTGTAGATGAAAGCCTGGCGAGGCTACATCTGCAGGGGGTATCCAGAGAAGGGATTCCGGAAAGTCGTGCATCAATTCATTTACTTCCTGGTTAGCCTGCAACAGGGCATGGGCTACAGGCTGAAGTAATGCCGGAACTCCTTCTACTGGTCCGGCCATCCAAAATTCTGTGGCCATTTTGAGTGATTTTTAAACAGTTGCAATATCGTAAACCACAACTTTATCCCAAAGGTGACTGCAATTTTTGATGAATTCCTGGTGGATAGGGTGGTCCTGATATACAGCTTGTCCTTCGAGGTCATTGAAAAACAATAATTCAGAAACTCCCCAGCTGGTATCTACTACATCTCTCTTTTCTGTATTGGCCACAATACCAACCTGAATTTCTTTTACAGTTTCAATTTTAGCCAATGTCTTAACGCCAGCTATCAATTTATCTCTGTCTTCCTTCGAGTCTGGGTTTTTTAACCAGAAAAATACATGGTGTGCAATTGGGTATTTCTTTGCCATATTATTTGTTGGTATGGCTGCGGCGGCTGTAGATCCTACAGCGATAGCAGCAGCGGTTCCTAAAAATTTTCTTCTGTCTGTGGTACTCATAGTGAATATATTCTGGCGCTGAAAATAATAAACATCAACGAAAATTGCTAGTTCAATTGTCAATTCAACAATTTTTAATTTTGAGCTTTCACCCCTAATTATTTGTGTTTCGTACCATTTTGAACAAGCGGTCTGAAGACAATCCTTAATATTGCCAGAAATAAATCCGGAGTTATGGCTCAGTTTAAAAGAATTGAATTTGCAATTGCCACTGGTATCTTTCTTTTATTAATGTTTTCTTTACTGTATCCGAGTATCATTTACAATGTATTCGAGCTCCAGAGAATATATGGGAAAAGTTTCGCGACTTATCATCAGGTATTTGACTACTATTTGCACTATTTGATGCCTTCTATTGCAAGAATTATGGCAATATATGTTACGTTTCTTGTCGTCAACTTTATCATTGTGCCCAAATATCTCGAGAAAGGTAACTGGGTCATTGGTGTATTGTTACTGGTGCCGGTTGGGTTATTTTATTTTGTATGTTTCCTGATAGCTAATTCCTATTATAACGGGTACTTATTCGGAGTTTACAGAACAGTAAGAGGGGCGAATATGCATTTTACCAAATCAGCCTTCATTACTACCTTGTTTTCCGGGGTTTTGTATGTTGTTTATTATTATGCCAGGAAGTTGTTTGTTGATTATTGCTATTCAAGAATTTTTGTAGATCCTGCATTCAAAAAACTGCTTACAGAAATATTGTGGGTAGCAGGAATTTTTGTCGGGCTGTTTTGTCTATCATTTAGTGATAGCAGAGATCTGGCTTTCCTGATTTTCTTTTTCGGGCTCTCCCAGATAAGTGTGTTTTTCCTGCTCAGGTATAAGGCATTTCCAGACTTTGTTGACGGGCATCATAAGATATGGCAGCTTATCAGGGATCTGGCATTAATAATATTAATCTGTAACTTTCTGGTGACAATGGTTTCCAGAGCATTTTTCCATGGAAATGGGTCACAGATGGGGGCATTATTCGCCATAGGCTCCTTGGTGTCTCTCGTCCTGGTATCGCCGATTGACTGGTTATTGTTCCGTTCTCAGTTAAATCAGGAAAAAACTGTATTTACATTGAAAAAGGCATTGGGGCATTCATCTGCGAATCTCGATTTTCTTCGTTCACAAATCAATCCGCATTTTTTGTTCAATGCTTTAAATACCCTGTATGGTACAGCTTTACAGGAAGATGCCTCGAGAACCAGTGAAGGAATTCAGAAGTTAGGAGATATGATGCGTTTCATGCTTCATGATAATAATCTTGAAAAAATTTCACTAGATAAGGAAATTGCATATTTGGAGAACTATATTGCATTGCAACGTTTGAGAGTATTATCTTCCCCCGATATTCAAATAGAAGTAAATATCGATGATAGTCAATGCGCTCACCAGATTGCACCTATGTTACTGATCCCTTTTGTTGAAAATGCGTTCAAACATGGAATTAGTTTGCGGCATCGTTCCAGGATCACAATTTCTATGAGTTGTACGCATAATCAGATATTCTTTGACGTTTATAATAGTATACATCCCCGACCTGAAAATGATCCTGAAAAAGATGGAATGGGTATAGGGCTTAATAATGTGAAGGAACGGTTGTCATTATTGTATCCAAACAAACATGAATTAAGCATTCGCAAAACGGCTACAGAATATTTTGTTCATTTAACGATTAATGTTGAAAATTAATAATCACAAATGTTGAAGAAAGAAGAACAACCGTCGGCCTCTCCAGATGGCATGACAAGATTTTTATGGTGGCTGGCAGCAGCAGATATTGACATCCTGAATGAATGTCGCACGGAAAAGGAAAGATTCAGGATCATTGGTATTTCGGTATTAGTGACCTGGATATTTGCCACGCTGGCATGGGGGTATTTTTTCTCAACAATTCTGAATGATGATCTGGCCATTGGTTTGTTGGCCCTGTTTTTTGGATTCGCTATTCTGTCAATAGACCGCACATTGATAGCCGCCATGTCGAGGGCTCAGGGTGGAATAAAAATTATGCCCCTGATTTTCAGACTGGTGCTGGCTATTACGATAGGGCTTTTTGTTTCTCAACCTGTTGTACTTATGTTGTTTAAGAAAGACATAAATGCACAACTGGAGCTATCCCGGCAAACGAAACTGGATGCCTACAGGCAGCAACTGACTAAATTAAATGCAATAGAACTGGGTAAATATACTCAGGGTATAACAGAAGGTAAGCAGAAATTAGCCGATAAGTCGGAAGAATTAAAGGTTTACAGAGAGGCCTATATTCATGAAACCGATGGAACAGGCGGTAGCGGGAGAATTGGAGAATCTGCCATTGCCAAAGTGAAGAAGATGGCTTATTTAAAGTCGGAAGAAGAGTTGCAGGCAATGGAAAGAAGCTGGGCACCTAAACAAAGAGAATTAGAAACCCAGATCAACAGGTTACATGGTGAAGATAGCTTGAAAGAAGCTATTTATTTAGGAACGCTTACAAACGGTTTTTTGGCCCAGATTGAGGCTTTAAATGAACTGACGGATACTCACCCTCCGGTACAGCAACGTTACAGACTTATTGTTTTTATTATTGTGCTGATTGAAGTAATGCCTCTTTTAAGTAAAGTATTGATGCCGCGTGGAGAGTACGACGAAAAATTGGCAGCTGCCACCACTCAGGGAGCCATTAGTGCACAATTGGAGGCCGATAAAGGAGAAGCCTTGCAACAGCATTACCAGGAAGCCGCGCTGGCATCAGACAAAGAAACAATTGATCAGTTATTTGCAGCCAGTAGCGATATGAGGAAAGAACAGGTAGATGAACTGGTGAAAGAATGGAGAAACAAAGATGATAATCAGTACCGCAGATTCTGGCAACAGGCCAAAAAGTTACTAATCGGTAAAATGTAAAGAATAGCTATTTTTATAGTTAAGGTAAATATAGAAGCTATATGAAGCTGACAGCGATTGCGATAGATGATGAACCAGTAGCTTTAGCAGTAATAGAAAATCATGCTGCCAAAGTACCATTTCTGGAGATGAAAGGCTTTTTTACAAATGCTTTTGAAGCTATAGATTTTCTGAGCAAGGAGAAGGTTGACCTGCTATTCCTGGATATAAAAATGCCGGATATATCAGGGTTGGATTTGATTACTAGTTTCCCAAATCCACCTATGACCGTATTTACCACAGCCTATTCAGAACATGCAGTAAAAAGTTTTGAGCTGGATGCTATTGATTATTTGCTGAAACCTTTTTCTCTTATTCGCTTCATGAAGGCCTGCAATAAGGCTCATAGCTTGTTGCAGTTGAGACAGCAACAAACGGTTGGACTTCCGCAAAAAGACTTACAGGAATATATCTTTATAAAAAGTGGTTATGAGCAATTCAGGGTTATGCTGGAAGATATCCTGTATCTGGAGAGTGCCGGAAATTATGTCAATTTCATTCTTGCAGACCGAAAGTTAATGTCGAGACTTTCTATGCAGGAGGCTATAGATTTATTACCAGATAATACCTTTACCAGGGTACATCGATCATATATTGTAGCGAATAACAAGATAGAGCGGGCAGACAGAAATTCGTTATATATCAGAAATATCCCCATTCCTATTGGAGCAGCTTATGCTTCATCTATAGAAAAGATTTTTAATTCATGAAAATTGATGTCGTATAGACAATTATTTATGAATAAACTTGGATATGGAATTCTAAAATGATATTTTGGAATGATAAAACCACGTATATGCGAAATACAAATAACCGCAGAGAATTTTTAAGACAATTGGGATGGTATACAATGGGAGTGGGTATGCTTCCTGCAGCATTGGCTGCATGTAATACCGGTAAGTCGACAGGTGAGGACAGTGATAGTGCAACAATCACATCAAAGAAGCTGCAAGCTATTGATGAAGGGTTGTTTTTTAAGATCTCGTTGGCAGAATGGTCATTCCATAAGGCTTTGTTTGCCGGAAAAATGAGTCATCTTGATTTTCCGGAAAGAGCCAGGAAGGAATTCGGGATCAGCGGTGTTGAATATGTAAATCAATTTTTCAAAGATAAAGCAAACGATAAAACATATTTAGGAGAGCTAAAGAAGAGATGTGAGGATTTGGATGTAAGGAGTGTTTTGATTATGTGTGATGGAGAAGGGGAGATGGGAGATTTGGATGCTAAAAAGCGTTTACAGGCTGTGGAGAATCATTATAAATGGGTAGAAGCAGCTCAGTTTTTGGGTTGCCATTCGATCCGTGTAAATGCAGCGGGAGAGGGAAGTCCGGAGGCAGTGGCCCAGGCAGCAGTAGATTCATTAACTAAGCTGGCAACTTTCGGAAAAGACCATGGAATAAATGTGATTGTGGAAAACCATGGGGGCATTTCTTCCGATGGAAAATGGCTCAGTGGAATTATGAAAGCTGTGAATATGCCGGAATGCGGTACTTTACCAGATTTTGGAAACTTCTGTCTGAAAGGAACACCAGAGCACTGTGAAGAAGCATATGATCGTTATCAGGGAGTTGCAGAATTGATGCCTTTTGCAGAAGGTGTAAGTGCTAAAACTTACAATTTCGGACCAGATGGCAATGAAGTGGAAATCGATTATGGTAAAATGTTATCGATAGTGAAAAATGCCGGCTATAATGGTTTTGTGGGTATTGAATATGAGGGAGAACAATTATCCGAAGAAGAAGGAATCAGAAAAACCATTGCTTTGTTACAGAAGTATGGTAAAGCATAAAAGATAAAAAGGGGTGTATCAAAAGTAATTGTTTCAATAAGAGAAAAAGATACTTTTGATACACCCATTACGTTTATTCAAATTGTTTCCGTAAGAAGGCAATAGCATGCTTATAAGCATCTTCTGTGGCTTCTACATTATAATCGGGGTTACTTGGATTAGCAAAGCCGTGATCTGCATTATAACGTTTAACCATTAAAGTTTTACCAGCCTCTTTCATATTCTTTTCAAACTCATCTACCAACTCCGTATTAATACCTTTATCCTTCGTTCCAAATATCCCTAAAACAGGAGCTGTCAGCGTTTTAAGTTTATTGACATCCTTCTCTGGCATTCCATAATACATTACAACTCCTATATTATGTTCACCTTCAAGCAGGGCCGACTGAAGAGCTAATCCACCTCCAAAGCACCAGCCGATACTGGCAATTTCGGCATCAGGACCGGCATATTTTATAGCTCCCTGCATGATAGACTCTAAACGATCCAATGAAGCATCCTTCATGTATTTAGCAGCATCTTCGCGATTAGCAGCCACTTTCTGATCATACATATCTACAGCCAGTACGTTTACTGTACCATTGAGGTCGTTATATAATTTTTCAGATTGTTTTTTGATGTAATCATTCACACCCCACCATTCCTGATATACAAACAGGTATTTATCTGAGGGTTCTTTGGCTTTTAATAAGAATCCATAGCCCATTTTACCGTCTGGTGTGGGGAAGGTAATGGTAGTGCCATCCATTCCTTCATATTTGTAAGGTAATGGATTTTCGTGGGCCATTTTAAAGTCTTCCCGCTCTGCCAGCATGCTGAATTCTTTGATTGCGTCTGAGTGACAGCAAGGGGATGTTTGAGCAAATATTTTTGCAGGAACGCAGAAAAACAATAACAGCCATAAATGAAGTTTCATAGTAGTAATAGTTTTAAGCGAATTGAAGAATAAGGAGAGTGGATTATTATTGAATCGAACTGTTAATAGTTTGATCAAATAGAAAACGAACTTCGCACATTTTTTTGGATTTAGCAAGCTGAATCGCTTGTTGGTATTGAATGTTAGGATGTCATATTATTTTGATGATAATTAACATTAAAATTTTTAAATGATTTTATCAGGTAAGGATTGCGCGGATATTGGCTTTGCGGATTTATATTTGAGTATGATGACACACCAACAACACAGGAATTTGGAAACTCTGTTAAAGATTCAGCGGAAAAGAATAAAGGAATCTCCAGAGTATTGCCTTGAATTAATGGAGGCACTTGGGTTCAAAGAGCAATTGCCACAAATGAGGGAGGCTTATGAACAGGAGAAAAAGGAAAAAGAAGAACAACGAAAGGTCCAAAGGAAAATAAAACGGCTAAAGGCAAAAGGAATTGAAATCTGTTCTTGCTGCGGGCAAAGAATTGTGGTAAATCCATTATTAGATGTCTCTGAAAAAAAGAAAGTTAAAAGAACTTCAGTTAATGTGGAGAAATCTGAATTAATAAAGAAAAAGAAAAAAAGAGATTATTAACATTATTTCTGTACGATTAAAGTTAGTATTGGTCATTACCAAATATTTTGATCATTTTTTACAGATGCTTTTACTATGTCTGATTGATTTTCATTTTTGTGAATATGGTTAAGAATAACCCTTTTGTTAAAGTGAAAATTTAAAGTCCATCTTAGAAATTATATCATAAATATTCTGGCTGGTTTATGTCAAATCTTATGCATAATTCTGAGATTAATTATTCTTCAGATCATGGATTGTTACTTGGTTTTCATGGCTGTGATAAAGCAGTAAGAGATGCTGTATTGTTGGGTGAAACTGAATTAAGAGGCAGTAACAATAATTTTGATTGGTTAGGTGATGGCATTTATTTTTGGCAGAATAATTATAGCAGGGCATTAGATTATGCAACTAATCCGCCACCTAATATTATTATTAAACATCCTGCAGTTTTAGGTGCCGTATTTTCACTTGGAAATTGCCTCGATCTTACAGATAGAGAATGTTTGAGGCATATTAATTCTTCCTATAGAAACCTGATTAAAATATCAGAAGATTTAGGAGCAAAAGTTCCGAAAAATATCGGTGCATCTTCTTCAAAAGATATTGATCGTTTACTAAGGTATCTTGATTGTTCGGTTATAAAAAATTTACATAGAATTGTAAGAGAAGGTATTGTTGTTGATGAATTATTAGTTACTGAACCTTTCGAATCTGTCAGAGCTGCTTTTATTGAAGGAGAACCAATTTATGAAGGCGCAGGATTCTACAACAAAACACATATTCAAATCTGTATCAGAAACCCTAATCTTATTAAAGGATATTTTATGCCAAGGAGGGAATTGGAGTGGATACCATAATAAATACTTGAGTTTAGTGTACTGATTATGTGTTTTATTACTATGGCTGTAAGCTACAAGAGGAACACAGTTGTTCATCATTTCAACATACTATACTGATTCCATTTCATTATTCAACTTCAAAATGAAAGGGAATCAGCACAGCAGTTACATCATTACAAATTTATTTTTACTCCCTTGGAACTAATCTTATAAGTAAAGTGCATATCCTTACTTAGTTTGCTTAATACATCTTCCAATGTAGCCTTGTGGAAAATTTGTTCTTTGATATCCGGAGTTTTAGATCCATCTCCCGAAATAACAACATCTACTCCAAACCAATCTTCTAGTGTACGGGAGAGTTGCATAATTGTAATATTCTTCAGTATCAGGGAATCAGATAACCAGGCTTCCAACTCTTCAGGATGATAGGTTTCTTTTTCCATAAGGTCTATTTCATTATTGGCGAGAATCATTTGTCCTCTTTCCAGAATTTCAGGTTGATTATCTGTTGCTGAATAATAAGACTTACTAACCCTTACCTGACCATTCAACAGGTAAAAGGTTGCCCCATGTTGAGCACCAAAAGATCTCATACGGAAAGAAGTTCCCAGTACTGTAGCTTTAAGTTTGTCGGAAGTTACAGTAAATGTATCCTTGCCTGGTTTTACATCAAAGAACGCATCTCCGTCCAGAAGCACAGCCCGGTTTCCGGGAAATGAATCAGGTACTGCCAGGAAGGTGGCTGAATTTAGAATAACTGTACTGCTATCTGGCAATGTTACTGGGGTTCTAACCCCAATTTTGCCTTCATAGGTATGATATGTAATTCCTGGAACCTTAAGAGAATCCAATTTACTTTCAGTTGTTTTAGTGCCACAGCTCATTAATACTATACCTGCCCAAAAAGCCGAAAAAAATATAGTATCATTTTTAAATTGCATATACCAGGTATTTTGTATGTAATAATAAAACCCTAAAAATAGTAAAATAAACAGAGGCAAAAAGTTAGGCTTAAACAATTTATGAGTAGCAATAGACAATATTCGTTAACGCTATTAAAAAGTTATGTTGATATTCTAATGATTTTTGTTTAGAAGTCAGGCGCCCCCTAACTTTGCGGCCCATGGACAAGCAGCTATCTTTATCTTTCGATAATACGGCAATTGCATTCGAAGCAAAAACCGATAAGGACCTGAAAAGGGCCAACTTTCTTTTTAGCAATATAGGCAAACCCTGGTTAGTAAAGTTTGGTGCAACAATGACACCACTGGCTTTCAAACTAGGTCTTCCTATTAAAGGAATAATTAAAAATACCATCTTCGCACAATTCTGTGGTGGTGAATCTCTCGAAGAAGCTGCAGCTACCGCTTTAAAGCTGGGAAATTACCATGTAGGTGTAGCACTCGACTACGGTGTTGAAGCAATGGAAGGTGAAAATAGCTATGATGCTGCTGTTCCGGAATTTATCAGAGCTATTCAATACGCTGCAACCCGTCCGGATATTCCATTTATTGCAATTAAAATTACCGGCTTCGCCAGATTTGAATTGCTTGAAAAATTACATCGCAAAGATAGCCTTACTCCTGAAGAACAGGCCGAGTATAAGAGAGTAAGAAACCGTATTCATTCAATTGCTGAGGCTGGTGCTCACCATGATGTTGCTATCCTGGTAGACGCCGAAGAATCCTGGATTCAAGACCCCGTAGATGACCTCACCAATGAAATGATGTCTTTATTCAATAAGAAAAAAGTAATCGTTTATAATACCTTCCAGATGTATTGCCACGACAGACTAGAATACCTCAGAGTATCTCTGGCTGCCGCTCAGAAAGACGGATACCTGCTTGGAGCAAAATTGGTAAGGGGTGCTTATATGGAGAAGGAAAATAAACGTGCAGCTGAAAATAATTACCCAACTCCAATTCAGCCTAGTAAACAAGCTACCGATAACGACTACAATACCGCTGTAAAATTGTGCATCGAGAACCTGGATAAGTTGTCTGTTTTCATTGGCACTCACAATGAAGATAGTTGCATGCTGGCCGCCCGACTAATGCATGAAAAAGGATATAAACACAATCATGAGCATGTCAACTTCTCCCAATTATTGGGGATGAGTGATAATATTACCTTCAATTTGGCTCATGCTGGATATAATGTTTCCAAATATCTCCCATACGGACCAGTAAAAGAAGTGCTTCCATATTTGATTCGCCGCGCCCAGGAAAATACTTCCATAGCCGGACAAATGGGTAGAGAATTATCCCTGATCCGCAAAGAGATGAAACGTAGAAGAATCTAAGCTGCTAACATTCAGAGTAGAAGAATCTAAACTGATCATATACTCTCAAAATGATAAAAGGTTTAGATATCAAATAGATCAATTACACTCAAAAGATAAAAATAGAGAAGTCGAAATAGCGAAGAGATAAAGCATATAGGAATTAAACCAGATCACATCCTCTTTAATGATACATTACATCCTCTCCAAAATGAAGCTTAGAACAAGCTAAACCTGCTTTTTAATAGTATAATAACTGAAATGCCAGACACAAGCAGTGTTTGGCATTTCAGTTTATTTTTGCTTACAGGAATAATGCTTCATCTTCACTCGTTTTTGACTAAATGTTTTCATCATCTGTTTGAAATCAATAGGTCTTATCAGAGATTTTATTCACCAATTTCTCACCATTTCCTTATAAAATCTTCGCAATTAATTGATAGTCAATTGATTTTATTGTCAAAAATTCACCAGCCTTTACTAACCCTGGGAACTTTTTCACAATTCTTCCTTAACTTGCCCTCAATTATGGATCAGTATCTAACTCTACTTCAACATATTCTGGATGAAGGAACTGTAAAAACCGACCGCACTGGTACCGGTACAACAAGTTGCTTCGGCTATCAAATGCGTTTTAACCTTCAGGAAGGTTTCCCTATTGTTACTACTAAGAAACTTCACCTTAAATCCATTATTTACGAACTGCTTTGGTTTTTAAATGGAGATACCAACATCAAATGGTTAAAAGAACATGGTGTAAGTATCTGGGATGAATGGGCAGATCCAAACGGTGATCTGGGTCCTGTATATGGTAAACAATGGCGTAGCTGGGAAACTCGCGACGGTAATGTAATTGACCAGATTACAGATGCTGTAAATACCATTAAAAAGAATCCTGATTCCCGTAGGATTATCGTGAACGCATGGAATGTGGGCGATTTACCTAAAATGGCCCTGAGTCCTTGTCATTGCTTATTCCAGTTTTATGTAACACCAGCAAATACTGCTAAAGGTGAAACAAAAGGAAAGCTTAGTTGCCAATTGTATCAGAGAAGTGCAGATGTATTTCTGGGAGTTCCTTTTAATATAGCATCCTATGCACTTCTGACAATGATGATGGCACAGGTTTGTGATCTCGAACCCGGCGACTTTATCCATACTTTTGGTGATGTACATCTCTACAGTAATCATATTGAACAGGCGAAACTGCAATTAACCAGGAAGCCATACCCGTTACCAGTAATGAAAATTAACCCTGAAGTAAAGGATATATTTTCGTTCCAATATTCAGATTTTGAATTGGTAAACTATCAGTTTCATCCTGCTATAAAAGCACCTGTAGCGGTATAATTTCAATATTATGCGAGTATCCATCATTGTTGCAGCTTCTGAAAACAATGTAGTTGGCATAAATAATATGCTGCCCTGGAAAATATCTACTGATCTCAAGTATTTTAAATCCGTTACGATGGGTAAGCCCATCATTATGGGACGTAAAACCTTTGATTCCATACGTAAGCCGTTACCAGGACGACCCAATATTGTAATCACCCGCCAGCGTGATTTTAAGCCCGAAGGTGTTTATGTAGTAAACTCTATTGAAGAGGCCATTCGTAAAGCTCAATCATTTGGAGAAGAAGAAATTTTTATCACAGGTGGGGCACAAATCTTCGAGGAAGCGTGGCCGTTAGTTAGCAGAATATATCTGACACGGGTATACGCTGTTGTACATGGCGATGCATTTTTCCCGCAAATTGATGGAAATGAATTTGAATTGATTAGTGATGAGCGCCATGAATTGAGTGAGAAAGATGAGTTTCCTTTCTCTTTTCAGGTTTGGGAAAGAATATAGTCTGAACTTATTTAAAGACTACTGTTCCCATTCCATTGGTCAGTTCTCTTTCCAATGTATTCAGGTGTTTCTGCATTTCCAGACAAACCATCAGTTGTTCCATATCAGTAGCCTTTTTGGCTTCTTCCTGATTTTCGAAGATTAGCTTCTTTATTTTTCTCAGAATAAGATAGTTGGTGGTGGAGATAGTATCTCTCAGGTAGGCATTATCTCCATATACTGTATCAATTTCAAAGCGATCTTTCCAGTTGATACTTAAATCTGCTTCTTTATCTGCCAGGATTTCTGCAATCTGACGGGATAAGATTTGATCTTCGTGATAGAGAAACCACTTACGGTCCAGCAATTCGCCAGTATCGTATTTCAATTTATATTCCCTGAGGATACGCTTTACCAATTCACTCTCAGCCAGTGCTTCGAAGTCGTAAGGTAATCTGAAGATATAATCAGCAACCGTAATGTTTTCTTCATCATTGAAGGTTTTATCGCCAAAACGAAGCAGAATTTTAACCAGTTCTCTTTCCTGTCTTTCATGGCCGCTGAGCAAAGATTCAACAGATATCCCTGTTTCTGCAGCTTCCATGGCCGCAATAGCTTCTTCGCTTAAAGCATCACTTCCCTGGTTTTTGGCCAGGGCATTTTCACGCTTAACAAGTCGGTCTCTGATGAATTTATTGACCAGTTGAATCAATCCCTGCTCATCGATATGCAGTAACTGACTACATTGACGGATATAATCCTGTTGTCTGGTAAAATCTTCCGTCTTGTCGATTTTGGAAATAGTTTCTGCTATTTCATTAACAAGCTGGGATTTTTTTGTGCTGTCGCTTCCTGCTTCCTGCATACTGATTTGCAGTTTAAACAGCACAAAGTCTTTCTTATTTTCCTGTATGAATTCGCGGAATGCATTAGCTCCAATTTTTTGGACATAGCTATCCGGATCTTCTTTATCGGGAAGGAGTACAAGTTTAACGTTAAGTCCTTCTTCTATGGCCATATCCAATCCACGTAATGCGGCTTTAACACCGGCACTATCACCGTCGTAGAGGATGGTGAGGTTATTGGTATATTTCTTTATTAATCGAAGCTGGTCTTGCGTCAGTGAAGTACCGCTGGAAGCAACAACATTTTCAACTCCTGCCTGGTGCAGTGATATAACGTCGGTATATCCTTCTACAAGCAAACATTCATTGAGTTTATCAATAGAATGTCGTGCAAAGTAGGTTCCATACAATACCCGGCTTTTGACATAAATGTCATTTTCGGGAGAGTTGATATACTTTGGGGCTCTATCTGATTTTCCCAGAATACGTGCGCCGAATCCAAGAATCTTCCCGGACTGGTTATGAATGGGAAATATTACTCTGCCTCTATAGTTATCTGCCGGCTGGTCGTTCCGTATGGTAACCAATCCGGTTTTTTGCAGGTACTCCAGGTTGTAACCTTTGTCCAGAGCCGATTGAGAAAAGGAGTTGAAGGTATTGAGACAGTAGCCCAGTTGAAATTTTTTGATAGTTTCTTCTGTAAAACCTCTTTCTTCAAAATAGCTTAATCCAATATTTTGTCCTTCTTCCGAATTAAAAAGCGTATCGGTAAAATATTCTCTAGCGTAGTTATTGATGATGAAAAGGCTATCTGCCAGCAGTTGTTGTTGTTTCTGCTCTGCACTTACTTCGGTTTCCTCTAATTCTATTTGGTAACGTTGGGCAAGCCAACGAAGAGCTTCAACATAGGAGTATTTTTCATGCTCCATGACGAAGTTGATTGTATTGCCACTGGCACCACAACCGAAGCATTTATAGATTTCTTTCCCGGGAGAAACAGTGAAAGAGGGCGATTTTTCATTATGAAACGGGCATAACCCTAAGTAATTGGCACCTCTTTTTTTCAATTTCACAAAAGAGCCAACTATTTCCACAATATCAATGCGGTTAAGAATCTGCTGTATGGATTGCTGGGATATCACGCTGCGAAATTACAGGAATTTCATTATTGGAGAGAATTGAATCAGAATACCCATAATAATTTCAAATAGATTATGTATTTTTATACTATTAAAAACCGTCTTTAAACCCCCGTATCCTATGAAGAAAAATCTACTTTTATTTATTATTTCATTACTGTCATTTACCCTCCCAACCAGGGCCGGTGACGATAATTCTGATAAGCCTTTGGTTATCAAAGCTTATCCTAATCCTTCCACAGGCATTGTATATTTTCAATTACCCGCCATAACTGCCAAACAGATATTGCTGGAAGTATTTAATCCAATTGGAACTTTAGTGCAAAAAAAGGTATTTGATGGGCAGCAGCCTATGTCTGTCGATTTAAGGGATCAGCCTAAAGGATTGTATTACTTAAGGGTCAATGGGGCTAAAGCTATTCCAGTAGTGATTTACTAGTGTCAGCAACTGTTCCCGTCATCTTTTTTCTTATATTTGATAGATTAAAAAATGCCAAACAATCTTAATTTATCAGATGAAAGAAGTATTTATAGTATCGACAGTTCGTACACCTATTGGCTCATTTAATGGGGCATTATCAAGTGTTCCTGCAACCAAACTGGGGTCTATAGTTATCAAGGCCGCGTTGGAAAGAGCTGGAGTGGATGCCAATAAGGTAGACGAAGTATATATGGGGAACGTTCTCAGCGCTAATCTAGGCCAGGCTCCTGCAAATCAGGCTAGTTTGGGTGCCGGATTGCCAAATACAGTACCATGTACTACCGTTAATAAAGTTTGTGCTTCAGGTATGAAAGCTATTATGTTGGCTGCTCAGAGCATTATGCTGGGCGACAATGACATTGTAGTAGCCGGAGGTATGGAAAATATGAGCGCAGCTCCCTATTATCTGGATAAGGCCCGTAATGGCTATAAATTAGGTCATGGAGCCCTTATAGACGGTATTATCCGTGATGGCTTGTGGGACCCTTATCACGATTACCATATGGGAAATGCAGCTGAATTATGTGCCAAAGAGTACAATATCAGCAGAGAAGAGCAGGACGCCTATGCAGCTGAAAGCTATAAACGCGCAGCAGCAGCCTGGCAGGCCGGGTTTTTTAATACAGAAGTAGTTCCTGTGGAAGTACCTGGTAAACAAGTTGTTACAGTCACTGAAGACGAGGATTATAAAAAGGTGATCTTTGATAAGATCGCAACATTAAAGCCTAGTTTCCAGAAAGACGGTACAGTTACCGCTGCGAATGCATCAAATATCAATGATGGGGCTTCAGCAGTTGTTTTGGTAAGTGGCGAGAAAGTGAAAGAACTTGGATTGAAGCCATTAGCTAAAATAATCAGCTTTGCGGATGCTTCTCAGGCTCCGGAATGGTTTACTACTACTCCGGTAAAGGCAATTAATAAAGCGCTTGAAAAAGCCGGAAAACAGCTCAGTGATGTAGATTTTATTGAAATCAACGAAGCATTTTCTGTAGTACCTATTTCTAATGCGAGAGATCTTGGGGTATCGCTGGATAAGGTGAATGTATGGGGTGGAGCCGTATCCATGGGGCACCCAATCGGATGTAGTGGCGCCCGTATCGTTACTACCTTAAACAGTATCCTTCAAAGTAAAAATGCTAATCTGGGTGTTGCCGGAATTTGCAACGGCGGCGGTGGTGCCAGTGCAATTGTAATAGAAAGAGTTAAAAATTAATCATTTAGATAAAAATAGAAAGCGGCTGTATCAAGTTATAATACAGCCGCTTTCTATTTGGCAAATTTAGAATTGTGAATATCAATGACCGATATAAGCCTGCTATGTGTTCTTATTAATGGTTAATAAGCTTGTATTTAACTGCTTACCTACTATGTGTCATAGCATCAGGCTTTATTGCAATCGCAGCATTGAGGGTTAATAGCCCTGGACCTAACCACTTATAAACTATGTGTTTTAGCACCAGGCTTCAACGCTATCGTAGTATCAATTTTGTTATTAGCGCTTTTAAGTTGGATCCTTACACTGTCATTCCCCTGTTTATCCATCTTTAGCAGCCTTACTTCCGCTTTCGGGGAAATTATATCCGGAGTCACTTTCTCAAAGAAAAATAATTTGTCTTCTACCAGGCTATAAACCGGGTAGGCCGACAAAATCCCCGTAGTTTTTGTTTGCAGGGCAAAATCATCATCAATTTTATACCGGGTAAATTTACTGTCGGAGAAAATTGTAATGGCAATTACCAACGTTATGATTCTCAGAGGTGGAATAAGCAGTCCTAGTAGTAGCAAAAAGGGAAAACCAAACAGGCAAAGTAAATAAGCATAACGGGCATCATTATCCGGCTTGGTGAGTCCAAATAACAGCATCCCTGAACCGGCATAAAGGGTGAAGAACACTCTTTCGGTTTGGGTGCCTTTAAAACCCCAGTCATTTAACATCAATAACAGGCAAAGAAAAGCCAGGGAACCGAAAATAATATGTATATACCACAATAAAGCATAAGCTTCGGGGGCTCTTACTTTTTTAATTTTTAACGAGAGAGCACCTAAAAAGCACAGCAATAGAATAGTAATAGTAATCATGGCCTGTAGAAAGTTGGCGAAGGCAATATAAAATTATTAAAATATAAATATATGTATTTGTTTTAATAAAACTTTGATTTCTATGTAAGAATTAGTTATGATAATTATTAATCCGTTCTTTACTTTGCTTTTTCATTTACAAACAATATTTTTGCCCTGCCTTATTTATAGGCATTAAAAACTTTTCAATAAGAATAGCATGCGTCAGATAGCTTTCAGACAAGCCTTAAGAGAAGCCCTACAGGAGGAATTTCGTCGTGATGACAGAGTATTCCTTATGGGGGAGGAAGTAGCCGAATACAATGGTGCTTATAAAGTGAGCCAGGGAATGCTGGATGAGTTTGGTCCAAAACGTGTAATTGACACGCCAATTGCAGAGCTTGGATTTGCTGCCATTGGAGTAGGAGCTGCTCAAAACGGCCTACGTCCGGTTGTTGAATTCATGACATGGAACTTCGCTGTATTAGCGTTAGACCAAATATTAAATACAGCTTCTAAAATGTTGGCAATGAGTGGTGGCCAAATTGGTTGCCCGATTGTATTCCGCGGTCCAAACGGATCTGCAGGTCAATTAGGTGCTCAGCACTCTACCGCATTTGAAAGCTATTACGCTAATATCCCTGGATTAAAAGTAGTTTCTGTATCTAACCCATACGATGCAAAAGGTTTGCTTAAAGCTGCCATTCGCGACGATGATCCGGTTATTTTCATGGAAAGTGAAGTAATGTACGGTGATATGGGTGAAGTACCTGAAGAAGAATATATCATCCCTATCGGTAAAGCCGATATCAAACGTGCTGGTAAAGATGTAACTATCGTTTCTTTCAACAAAATGATGAAAGTAGCTTTAGGTGCAGCTGAAGAATTAGCAAAAGAAGGTATCGAAGCTGAAGTAATAGACTTACGTACTATTCGTCCGCTGGATTGGTTTACCATCCTCGAATCAGTTAAGAAAACCAACCGTCTGGTAATCGTTGAAGAACAATGGCCATTCGCCAGCGTTTCTTCTGAAATCACTTACCGCATCCAAAAAGAAGGTTTCGACTACCTGGATGCTCCTATCCGCCGTATCACTGCTGCTGATGCTCCAATGCACTATGCTCCAAACCTGGTTAAACTTTATCTGCCAGATATTGAGCGCACTGTGAAACTGGTGAAAGAAGTAATGTACATGAGAAAATAGTCTTCTGTATAAAATATTTAAAAAGGGCATTCTCTACCTGGTAGAGAATGCCCTTTTTTATTGCTATTAATTTGCAAAATCATCAAACTAAATTAAAAACTAACATTTAACATCAATCTTCAACCTATCCATTTTTATAAAATTAAAAACCGAGTTTAATGTTATGGTTAGCTGATTATCTTTAACGCTAAATGTAGCTGGTACTGGTATTTTTACAAGTTTATCTGTTAATCTTTCAACTAAAACAGTCACACTTTTTACCTCGCGTTTTTTTATCAACTCGAAATTCAACTTCTCCAGTTTTAATGTTCCGTAGAGAATTTCCATCCCATGATGTTGGCCTTCTTCTGTTCTACTCTGGTAATAACTTCCCCATCCCTTTGCTGTAATGAATGGAGTAGAGAAGTGTTTAGGATCTATTTTAGGGGCAAATCCAATTGTAGCTTTAGGACCATGATAGGTAAAGCCACATGCAGAGATAAACGTTCCATAACTTGCCATTGCTCTGGCATAGTGATCGCTACACTCTATTTCATTAAATGGATTTCTTTTGGCAGGATGATAACGATCGTGGATCATTCTGGTGAGTATCAGACTTTCATCAACCATCCCTTCAGCCATCATATGTGCTGCCACCTGATGTTCAAAGCCACTCATGCATTCATGAAAATAACCAAGCTGCCAGGTGGTATTTTCTCCGTAAGGTTTAGCCTCATTAGCTGGATTGGTATTCATAATCATACCGCCTTCGCCAGGCAAAACATAGGGTCTGCCGCCTAAATGGGTTTGAATATACGGACCAACATCAGCTGTGAAATTGTACTTCCACAATGCTTTTAATGCTGAAATAGTTTTGTCTTTATCCAATATTCTTGGTAATCCTACCTGAAATGCCCAGCTTTGTCCGTATACCTGGTCTATATGACAGGTATTGTAAGACCCGAGTTTTTGTCTTCCTTCTTTGGCATCTGGCCGGTGAATAAAGTATTCTCCATTGAAAAGATGCTGCTCCATATTTTTGCGGCCATTGGTAACGAAGGTTTTGCAGGTTTTTGCAAATTCAGTATCATTCATTTCAAGCGCCATTGCTTTCGATGCTTCTGCAGCTGCAATACAAAGACCAACTATCCATGCAATTTCTCCTTCCCAGACTGCATCCAGCGTGTTTTCCATCGGTGTATCAATCATTCCGTCACCATTCTTATCCTGAGCCATCATAAATTTGACAGCTTTTTTAATGGATGGCCAATTGGTTTTCAGAAAAGTATCGTCTTCACTCATCTGATGCTCTCTGTAAAATCTCAGGATCGTTCCTGCCTGCCCATCAATGGCAGGGCGATTCTCATTTTCACCTCTGAACCTGATAGCGCCACTATCGGGATAAAATCCGGTGCCAAGATCCACGCGTTGCCTCATATCACGCTCCAGGGTGGGGAATACACGGGCCATGGCATGGGCGTATTGCCAAACATGCGTACAGGTTCCAGCACAGGCACCTATACCTTCCCACGACCAGAACCGGCCGCTTGCAAATCTATATGTATTGGCAGTGGCCAGCGTACCTAAATTTAGAAATGTACGATCCAGGAACCAATATGGTAAGGTCGAAGCATTTTGCCAATATGTCCATAAATTGGCAGTATCTGTCAGGTAATTGAAATTGGTCTGCACATATTTACTTACCTCCAGGGCATCTTTAAATTTTTTTCCGTAGTAATATCCCTTCGCCGCATCCGGTACCAGTTTTATCAATTGAGGATGGGGATGATTGAAGTGCCAGCTAATACTGTACTTAGGCGAAAAGTAATCATTAGGAGCCATTTTACTGGTTGCGCTAATACTTCCAATTAGCTTATCAGGTGCTTCTGCTAAGCTATCATTGTTGTTATATTTATTAAAAGAATCGTTGCTAATTGTAGGATTAAACCCTGTATGAACTCCACTGGCCTTATCATGTAGTGTTAAACACATTGTACCCGCATCAGTTGAGGTTTTCAATTTCGGATCTATAGCATCAAAACTCATAAAGATGGAAGAGTTGTTAGTTGTTGCTATATGCTTATTGTGTTTTTTACCGTTACCAGGCTTAGCGCTCAGCTTATTCGCTCCGTTTTCCAACCATCCGGTTACTGTAACGGATATATTTTCCTTTGATTTGTTTACTACCATTACGTGTAGAAACGTCATTGGCAAAGAGGAATTATCAACATCGAGTGGAATAAAAGGAGATCCCACACTTAAGGAAACGCCTACCGGACAATCTTTACTCTCATACCTGATTAAGCAGGTAGGGTAAGAGCCCAGAAAGCTAACTTCATCCCAGTCGTCTTCTTTTAATTCCTTAATGATTGTTTTGTCACCTATTTTAATCTGAATGGCAAATCCCTGCTCCAATACCCGCATCTTATTTGCTTCAGGTGGTGCTACATAAGCCGCACCATCCCGGGGTCTGATTTGTCTGTTGCTCTTGCCATCATTCCATGTAACAGTAACAGGATTTATACCTTCATGCACTCCCTCCATGCTTTCATTAAAGATCTGCCAGAGCCAAAGTCGTCCGTCTCCGCCTGCATATACGGTACCAGTATGCAGCCCACCTACGGGCATGCCTATATACTTTAATTCATTTTTACTCTTAAAATAAGTCGTAGGATTCGATTCCCGATTGTATAATGATTGCACCCATTGTGGATCCAGATTCTTGTCTACGGGAATATTGTGGCCAGGCTGTTGAGGCTTCAGGAGATACTTTCCTACTACCGGGAGTGTGGATAGGGAAAGTGCAGCACTGAGTAATCCTGCTTGTTTAAGAAATACTCTTCTTGCGTTTTGGTTGTTCATTGTTCACTAATGATGTTTGTCCAAAATATAAAATTTTGCTCGCAAGCTCTATTTTTCTCGCAAAGAAGCAAAGCTTAATATTAAGGAGCAAAGGTTTTTTTTAAGATTTTTAAGGATTGAAGCGAATCTTTTTAAGAATTGCCGATTAGTTTAATTCGTAATTATAGCCAATCAATATTTCTTAAAATAGCTAATTCAATCCTTAAAAATCTTAAAAAAAACCTTTGCTCCTTAATATTAATCTTTCCGGCCTTTGCGAGAAACCTAAGAAAACAGGTCGCTAGACAGGTATCTGTCACCTCTGTCGCAGATAATGCAAACAATTGTACCTCTGGTCAGTTCCTGGGAAAGCCTTACAGCGGCTGCAACGGCGCCACCGCTACTCATACCGCAGAATACTGCTTCCTCTCTAGCCAGGCGTTTGCTCATTGCTCTGGCTTCTGCTTCAGAGATATCCATAATTCTGTCGATGCGTGATTTGTCGAAAATCTTAGGCAGGTAAGCTTCCGGCCATTTACGTATGCCCGGTATGCGTGAGCCGTCGGTAGGCTGACAACCAACTATCTGTACATTCTGATTTTGTTCCTTGAGGAATTTGGATACACCCATAATAGTTCCGGTAGTTCCCATTGCACTTACGAAGTGGGTAACTCTTCCGGCAGTATCCCGCCAGATTTCCGGGCCGGTGGTTTTATAGTGCATGCCGTAATTGTCTGGATTGGCGAACTGATTCAACATAAAATAACCTCCGCCGGCAACTTTTTCATTGGCATAATCTATAGAGCCTTCCATAGATAGTTCTTTAGGCGTAAGGGTAACTTTAGCACCATATACTTCCATGGTTAATACGCGTTCTCTGGTTGCATCTGCCGGCATTACCAATTCAATTTCAAGACCAAACAAACACGCAATCATAGCCAAAGCAATTCCTGTATTTCCGCTGGTAGCCTCAATCAGCTTCATGCCAGGCTTAATATCGCCACGGTCTAAAGCTCCTTTAATCATTCCATAGGCTGCCCGGTCTTTTACACTACCTGCCGGATTATTTCCTTCCAGTTTAGCAAAAATCTGCACGTTAGGATTAACGGAAATCTTTCTTAATTCCACCATCGGCGTATTACCGATCAATTCTATAATAGATGCCATGATTTATGTTTTATTCCTGATATCTGTGTTCTGGTCTGTAGTAAATTCTGGAAAACGGAGCTACACTTCTTATCAACCACACGTTACCACCTATTACGCTATGATGGCCAATAGTGGTTTCTCCTCCTAAAATAGTGGCTCCTGCATAGATAACAACATGCTCTTCAATTGTTGGATGGCGCTTGCTTCTGGCCATATCTTTATCAACACTCAATGCACCAAGGGTTACGCCCTGGTAAATTTTTACGTGTGGGCCGATAATAGTCGTTTCTCCAATTACGATGCCTGTTCCATGATCTATGCAACACCATGGGGCAATCATAGCACCCGGATGAATATCTATTCCGGTACGTGAATGTGCCAGCTCTGTGACCATTCTTGGCAACACGGGAATACGAAGTTCATACAGGGCATGTCCGATTCTGTAGAAAGCAATGGCGTAAAATCCGGGATATGAACGAATGATTTCATATACACAGGAAGCTGCCGGGTCGCCCTGAAAAATAGCTTCTGCATCTTTCACCAGGTCGTCATAGATCTGTGGCACCCTGTTCATAAACGTCTTACTCAATTCTATGGCCGTATTGGGTAATTGGGGGGCCATCGACTCAAGCAATTGCTGTAGTTGAGTGGTGAGCTGACTACTATATTCTATTAAGGCATTTGAATCTTTAATGATTTGTCCGGTATGTTCGGGAAATAACCAATTGAGTAGATTACTAACAAATTTGTCTACTGCACCTGTAGCCGGATAAGCATTGACTGCCGCCTTTTGGTGGCGCTGTCTGAGCGCTTCAAAAAATTCATCATTCATATAAGGAACGAATTACAGGTATCTCAACTTAAGATATCTTGAAAAGTAAGTATTATCCTGTAAAATTAGTAGACTAATCGTTAATTAACAAGCTAAAGGTTTATTGACTTTTTCCATAAATAAGCTCCTTCCATCAAAATATCGAAAACCGGGTCTTTAATATCATAATAAGCATCCATATTATCGGGGAAATACCTTGCCAACTGCTGTTTAATCTCAGCATACGCTTTAGCGGCATACGGATTGGCCCTCAGATAATCGCGACATAAAATTGCATATTGTTGATTGAACTCTCCCAACACCCGGATATGTAAATTCACTCTTGGTTGAGTCAGGGAGTAAAAGTGCTTTTTTAGTCCTTTTTCTGGAATATCATCTCTTCCCGGAGGTCTGTGATCGTCATAAATTTCTTTTTTAATGAATCCTAACTTCTCTAGTGCGCTCTGAATAGGAACGGCCAGCGACTCCACAGTTACCTGAATATCAATGACATCTTTGGCTGGCAAGCCCAAAACACTGGTAGAGCCTATATGATCTATACTTTTAATTTGATGACCTATTGCCGCCTGAATTTTTGTCTCAATTTGATGGTACCGTTCTTCCCAGTCGGATTGCCATGGAATAATTTGAATTGTTTCAGACATGTTAAATGAAGTTGACTATACTGCAATATTAATTGAGAATCTTTATTTTTGCCCGTTAAACAGAAAGCAGTATACAGCTTTTATATACAACCTAAAACTATTTATGGCTAACATTTTAATCATAGACGACGAGAAAAGTATTCGTAAAACCCTTACGGAGATATTAAGTTATGAAGGATATAAGGTTGAGGAAGCCGCGGATGGAATAGAAGGATTTAAGATGTTTCAGGCTAAAACCTATGACGCTGTATTGTGTGATATTAAGATGCCAAAGATGGATGGTCTCGAATTTCTGGAGAAAGCAAAAGAAGTGAATCCGGATGTTCCGATTATAATGGTTTCTGGTCATGGTAATATTGATACTGCCGTAGATGCTGTTAAAAAAGGCGCTTACGACTATATTTCAAAGCCACCTGATTTGAATCGCCTCCTTATTACCCTGCGCAATGCATTAGACAAAACTACACTGGTCACTGAAACAAAGACTTTACGCCGTAAGGTGCATAAAGTTCCGGAAATGATTGGTCAGTCGGCTGCAATTCTGAAGATCAGAGAAACGATTGATAAAGTAGCACCTACAGACGCAAGGGTATTGATTACC
Source organism: Chitinophaga silvatica (assembly GCF_003419895.1). GTDB lineage: Bacteria > Bacteroidota > Bacteroidia > Chitinophagales > Chitinophagaceae > Chitinophaga > Chitinophaga silvatica. Next base: position 744,887 of record NZ_QPMM01000002.1, read on the forward strand.
GGCGACAATGGATCAGGTAAGGAACTGGTAGCCCGTTGGTTGCATGAGCGTAGCAACCGTGCTTCCGGACCATTGGTAGAAGTGAATTGTGCAGCAATACCAAGTGAGTTGATTGAGAGCGAGTTGTTTGGACATGAGAAAGGATCATTTACTTCAGCCGTTAAGCAACGTATCGGAAAGTTCGAACAGGCTAATGGTGGTACATTGTTCCTGGACGAAATCGGAGATATGAGCCAAAGCGCTCAGGCAAAGGTTTTGAGAGCTTTGCAGGAAGGAAAAATTACCCGCGTGGGTGGCGATAAGGAAATTAGTGTGGACGTTCGCGTGGTTGCAGCTACCAATAAAGATTTATTGCAGGAAGTAGAAGAGAAGAACTTCAGACTGGATCTGTATCACAGATTAAGCGTAATTCTGATTCATGTTCCTTCATTAAATGAGAGGAAAGAAGATATTCCATTGCTGGTAGATAGCTTCCTGGAAAGTGTTTGCAATGAATATGGAATTGCAAAGAAAGCCGTTGATAAAGATGCAATGAAAGCATTACAACAGCATAACTGGACAGGAAATATCAGAGAGCTGCGCAATGTGGTGGAAAGATTAGTGATTCTTTCCGGGAAAACTATTACTGCCGATGATGTGAATGATTTTGTTGTTCCAAATCGAGATAGAAAATAGATTAGCTAAATATAGTTTATGCAGAAGCATCTATATCTGATAAGTGGATTAGGGGCTGATGAACGAATTTTTGCAAATTTGATTTTTCCTGCGGATTATAAGATACATTATTTACCCTGGATAAGTCCATTGCCCTCAGAGCCCATCAACCAGTATGCTGCCCGAATGGCAGAAAACATACAGGTAGATGGGCCTGTTGTTTTACTGGGTGTTTCATTTGGCGGAATTATGAGTCAGGAAATTGCAAAGCAAATTCCTGTGTCTCAAAATATCCTGATCTCCAGTATTAAGCATAGTAATGAAAAACCGCCCTACTACAAATGGATTAAAAGTTTAGGTATCCAAAATTTACCTGATCAGATTTTATATCGGCACAGAAGTTTGATAGTAAAGCGTTTCCTGAATACAGAAACGGAGTGGGAGAAAAAATTGGTAAATGAATACCTGCAAAAACAGGATTATACGTTTACCCGCTGGGCTGTAAATACAATTCTGAACTGGGAAAATCAGGAGGTACCCGATAATTTAATTCATATTCATGGCAATAAGGATTGGCCTTTTCCTATCAAATATATTACCCCAACTCATCTGATTGAAAATGCCGGTCATTTTATGGTATTAAACAGGGCAGCTGTGATTAACCAGATTCTCGCTGAAGTACTTTAACTAAAAGTAATTGGTAAGTTGATTTAATTGCTCTAACCTGATGATATTAGCCGGGAGAGGAGCTTGTAATAAGTTGGCTTGCGGCCCGGAAATTAAAATTTGTAGCCGGGGATATCTTTCACTTAAATTCAAGGTTAGTTCACTCAGATCGAAGGGGAGTGATTGTGTGAGAATATGCGTATATAGATGAGTAATTTTTTTTGTGTTGATAAAATTACCTAAGTCTTCCAGGGGAATATTAGGCCCGAAATAGGTTACCATTTTCCCATTCTTCTTCAGCAGGTAGTGTACATACAGTAAAGGAATTTCATGGAATTCTCCTTCAGGCAGAAATAACAGGAAATGTTCGGGGCATTGATAGTTCATACTTAAGGCATCAATAGCCGAAACCAGCTTGGTTTTGATGATATTGGAAGCAAAATGCTCCTGTGCCGGAATCACGTTATTGGTTAGCCACAATATTCCAATTTTTTCCAGGAACGGATATACTACAGTTGTAATTGTTTGCTCGATCCCGGATTCTGTGATTTGCTGAAGAAATACCTTTTCAAATCTTTCCTGATCATAATCGACGGTAGCATCAATGAGTTCGTGAATATGATAAAGTGTTTGGGAGCTTTGAGATATCTCAATAGTAAGTTCATTTTGCCGAGTTTCAGACATACTGGCAATCTTTGAGATCTTAATCCCATTATGGTATAAGTAGGCAATTCTTAAAAGGACCTTTAAGTCTTCTCCATCATAAATTCTATGATTGGTATCCTTTCTTCTGGCTTTAAATAAGTTATAGCGTTGCTCCCAAATCCTGATAGTATGAGCCTTTATACCAGTAAATCCTTCAATATCTTTTATCGTGAATGTATTCAAATCCGGAATTGTAAAGAGTTCAAATTTAATCAAATCGTTGCGAGTTCTGCCGTATGTTAAAATTTTTTAATAAATTATCTTTAATTGATTTTTAAGAAAACTTTTGTTAAATAATAGCTTAAGGGTAACAACAGAATATTATATTTGCCTTTTTAAGCATCTAACAAACACCTGAATGAATCTGGCATTTTGGAAAAAAAATAAAGACAATCAGCCTAAGAAGAAGAAATCTGTGGCTAGAGAATGGTTAGACGCTGGTATTTTCGCTATTATAGCTGCCACGCTTATCCGCACTTTTATATTTGAGGCCTATACGATCCCTACTCCATCCATGGAAAAGACCTTGCTGGTAAACGATTTTTTGTTTGTAAGCAAAATTAGTTATGGTCCAAGGATTCCTATGACTCCATTAGCAGTGCCATTTGTACATCATACTATGCCTTTTACAAAATCTACCAAGGCATATTCTGAAGCCATTAAATGGAAATACAGACGTTTACCTGGTTTCTCAGATATTAACCGTTACGATGTGGTAGTGTTTAACTTTCCGGAAGGTGACTCTGTAGCCCTGGGAACCGAAGAACCTAGCTATTATAACCTGGTAAGAAGAGAAGGCTGGAATGCTGTACATAATTCATATAAAGTTATTCAACGCCCGGTAGATAAAAGAGAAAACTATATCAAAAGATGTATGGCTCAAGCTGGCGATACACTTAAGATCATCAATAGTGTAGTATATGTAAATGGCCAACCGGCATTTGTTCCGCCTGGAAGTCAACATAAATATATTATAGAAACAACAGGTGATATTATCAATCCAAGCCGTCTCGAAGAATTGGGTGTAACCAATAGTGAAGCCTATGTGATGGGTAATAACAAATTTGTTTATAACCTGACACCAGCCGCTGCAGCCGCTATCAGTGAATTAAAGCCTGTGGTAAAAAGCGTATCTGTGTATATTGATTCAGAAAATTCTATGATGTTTGATTCAGTTGGAATTTTCCCGCACGATACAGCACATTATCACTGGACAGAAGAGAACTTCGGTCCGTTATATATTCCTAAAAAAGGAGCTACTGTTAAGTTAGATGAAAGTAATATTGCTATATACGATCGCATTATCAGAGTGTATGAAGGCAATACTTTAGAGCGTAAGGATGGTCAGTTTATTATTAATGGTCAACCTACCGATAGCTATACTTTCAAAATGAACTATTACTGGATGATGGGAGACAATCGCAATAACTCCCTTGATTCGCGCTTCTGGGGCTTTGTACCGGAAGATCACGTAGTAGGTAAGGCATGGCTGATCTGGATGAGCTATGGCGAAAATGGTATCCGCTGGAGCCGCATATTCAAAACCATTAAGTAATTACGATATTGAATATACGATAAGGACTGGCGCTGGCCAGTCCTTTTTCTTTTTATATCGTAAATTGTAAGGAAATAACAGAGAACCTCAATTATGGAAAAGCAGCAACTACAAATAAATTTTAATTCATACGACAGCATTCATGAGCTGGATGATGATGATGCCTGGTTACTCCAGGAGGCCAGAGCAGTGACGGCACAGGCTTATGCACCTTATTCAAAATTCCAGGTATCGGCAGTGATCCGTTTAGCAAATGGTGAAATTATCGCAGGTACTAATCAGGAGAACGCATCTTTTCCTGTTGGGATTTGTGCCGAAAGAGTAGCACTATCTACAGCTACTTCCCTCTATCCGGATATTCAAATAGAAACTATTGCAATAAGCTATCACAATTTAAATGGTGATAGTTCAACCCCCATTTCTCCCTGTGGTATTTGCCGTCAGACACTGAGCGAATATGAGAAACGTCAGGATGCTCCGATACGTCTGATAATGGGCGGACTGCAAGGGAAAGTACTGATCATGGATAGATCAGGTGATCTGTTACCGCTGGGATTTAGTGCAGATAATATGAACCGTTAAAAATATATTATCGATAATTTTTATTAATTATATATATATTTGTCGCGCAACCATGTCACGCGATTAATGAAATCCTGCCAACTTACAACTTGCATATGCTGTATTGTATTTTTCACTGCAATATGTTGTACACCGGTTTCAGGTTTCTTTGTTGAAAAACATATTCCTTCGAGAAACTATCGTACAAGAATATACGTTGTAAAAGATTCGCTGGAGTTGGCATCCCAATATCAGCAATTGGCACACGACTTGTATAGCAAGGGATTTTTCAAAAAAGCTATTGTACAATGGAAAAAAGTCTTAGACTTGCAACCTTGCAATGCTTTTGCTATGTTTATGCTGGGAAAATCGTATATGGGTGTAGGTAAGTTTAAGAAAGGAACCGCTTTGTGTGATCAGGCAGTAAAGCTATAGGATTAGAATCTAATTAAAAATATTTGCCACAGTGTGGAGATTCAAAAACAGCGCATTAAGGATAGGCAAGCTCCTTTTTCGCTGCGCTGCTTACTGTGGTATTTTCTTCGGTAGTTTGGCCACGGTGGCTGAAAGCTACTAGCGCTGTGATCTGTAAAGGCTCACAGCGCTTTTTTTTGCTCGCAAAGTGGCAAAGATTAATATTAAGATGCAGTTTTTTTGGTAAAAGCTATTAAGGACCGAAGCGGATATTTTAAAGAAATACTGATTAATCAATATCTCTTAAATATCCGCTTCGATCCTTAAAATATTTTATGTCTTAATACTAATCTTTGCCACTCTGCGAGAAACACCTACATTCTCTCTGGAACGCCTATACCAAGCAGCTTTAAGCTTTGTTTAAGCGTATTTGCTGTATGAGTGATCAGCTGAATACGTAGATATTTCTTGTCTTCACTTGCAGCACGCTTTACAGAATAAGTAGGAATGCCATCTACTTTTTCTGCATAGAAGGAGTTGAAGGTTTGTGCTAACTGGAACGCATAATTAGCGATAACAGAAGGACTTAATTCCTTATATGCATCAGCTACAACTGTGGAGAATTGTTCATTTAAAATTATCAACTCTTTTTCTAACGGTAATAGTGCTTCCTTAGCATCAAAAGCCGACAAATCAGGAACTTCTCCAAGTTCAGGATCTCTTAATATCGATTTTATACGTGCATAGGCGTATTGAACAAATGGTCCTGTAAACCCGTGCAGGTCAATTGATTCAGAAGGATCAAAAATCATCTTCTTCTTAGAATCTACTCTCAACAGGAAGAATTTCATAGAACCAATTCCCACTGTTTTATATAGCTCCCTCAATTCTTCTTCACTAAAGGAATCAAGATTTTTAGCTGATTCCTGCGTTTTTTGTTCTGCTGTGGAGATCATTTCATCGATCAGGTCATCTGCATCAACAACAGTACCTTCACGGCTCTTCATTCTACCTTCTGGTAATTCCACCATCCCGTAGCTCAGGTGTACAATACCATCGGCAGAAGGTTCTCCAAGCTTTTGAAGGATCAGTTGAAGTACCTTGAAGTGGTAATTCTGTTCGTCTGCCACTACATACATGCTCTTTTCCATCTGGTACTGATCGTATTTCAGACGGGCAGTTCCCAAGTCCTGGGTCATGTATACAGAAGTTCCGTCTCCTCTCAACAGCAGCTTCTGATCCAGACCATCTGCCGTTAAATCAATCCATACAGAATTATCTTCTTTTTTAAATAATACGCCCTTTCTAAGTCCTTCGGCAACCAGGTCTTTACCTAACAGGTAAGTTTCGCTTTCGAAGTACATTTGATCGAAATCAATTCCCAGGCGTTTGTAGGTTTCATCAAATCCTTCATACACCCAGCTATTCATGGTACCCCATAACTCTCTGACTTCAGGATTACCGGCTTCCCATTGTTGCAGCATGATTTTAGCCTGCTGCATGATTTCTGTTTTATTGCGCGACATTTCTTTAATGTCGCCCATAATTTTAGCGGTTTTTTCTTTGTCGGCCTTTACTTCAGGTTTATGAAGGGCAGTGACCAGCTTTTCGAGTTTTTGAGTTTCGGCTTCATCAAAATCCTGGAAATCGCTTTCCAATGCGCGGTCTATGATTATTTCTGCCTGTTCTTTTACCACTGTTTCAAACTTCACGTAATAATCTCCCACCAGGTGATCGCCTTTGATACCGGTTGATTTAGGAGTATCGCCATGGGCAAACATTTGCCAGGCCAGCATGGATTTACAGATGTGGATACCACGATCGTTTACCAGGTTAGCTTTGATCACTTCATATCCATTGGCTTTAATAATTTCTGCAATTGAAAAGCCCAGGAAATTATTTCTTAAATGCCCAAGATGCAGTGGTTTATTGGTATTGGGGGAAGAATATTCCACCATAATTTTTTTACCATTAGACGGCTGCATGCCGGGATTGGTGTTTTGAAATTGTTGCTGAAGGTAATTAAGCCAATAAGCATCATTGATGCTTAAATTCAGAAATCCCTTAACCACATTGAATTTGGAGATTAATTCAGGGTTATGGGCAACTAAGTATTCTCCTATGCGTTGAGCAGTTTCTTCTGGTTTTTGTCGGCTAAACTTGGTAAATGTGAAAACAACAATGGTGTATTCACCTTCGAACTCAGGTTTGGTGGTATTGATAGCAATGTCTGCTTCTGTCACCTGCTGATTATACAGTGAATTTACGGCTACGACTGCAGCTTGTCTGATTGATTGTACAACACTCATGCGGAAATTAATTAATGCGAGGAACAAAGATAGTCAATTACAACATGAGTATAAATGAAAACGGGCTGTCTTAAAAAAAAGACAACCCGTTAGAAGAAGTTTTCGTTGGCTACTAGAAAATATAGAATAAGTCGATCTGTGCTACAGAGTTTTTACCATTATTACCATTATCGTAAATATTGGTTAAGCCAAAGTTATATCTGGCACCAATTCCCAGACCCATATCCAGTTTATATCCTAAACCGAAGTTCAGTCCGAAATCTACAGTTTTCATCTGATCTTTTACATCCTGATTGATAGGACCAGCTTTTAATTTAGCACTTGTCATAAACCCAACCTGAGGACCTGCTTCCAGGAAGAATGATTCGATATGATATTGAGCCAGAACCGGAATATTGATATAATCTAATTTAAATGTTCCTTTTCCAAGAATAGTGTTTGCTTTAGAACCCTGTGTAGAATACTGTATCTCTGGTTGAACTGCCCAACTATCATTGAATTTATAATTCATAAGTCCTCCGGCATTGAATCCTGTTAATACTTTTGCATCATCAACATTAGTAAGTTTAGAGAGATTCAATCCACCTTTTACGCCAAATTTTACGTTTTGTGCCTGTACTGCCAGCAAACTTCCTATAGCTAAAAATCCTGTCAGAATAAATCTTTTCATGATATGTAAATTTTTGTATTTAGCTATTTTGCAAGAAGTATGCCGGATTAAATAACTGTTAAGTTTAAAGTGTTTTCAGCATCCAGTTATCACAACCGAAATGCCCTGTGTTTCCTAAGGGAGCGCTTAAGTATTCGAATCCAAATTGCTCATATACTTTTCTTGCTCTTGCCAGTTCAGGACTGGTTTCAAGATAACAATGCGTATATCCCTGTTCTTTAGCATATGCAAGGCACATATTAATCAGTTTTCCTGCCAGGCCTTTTCCTCTGGCCTGCGGTAACAAATACATTTTCTGTAATTCACAGATTTCTGCTGCACCACCATCCAATGGATGTATACCTGCACCACCAATTACCTGTCCGTCTATTTCCGCTACATAATAGATGGCTCTCGGCTTATCAAATAATTTAGACAGATGATCGGTAGTTGGGTCAGAATAGGCCGTTCCTGGCTTGTTCATACCAAATTCAGTAAGGGTAGTTCTAACTATGTTGGCAATAATTAAATCGTCGGCCTCTGTTATCTCTCTTATTATAGGTTCCATAGCTCGCAAGCTCGCTTTTTTCTCGCAGAGAAGCAAAGATTAATATTAAGAGGGAAAAGGATCGTAGCGAATCTTTGTAAGAACTTCTTACGGGTTACTTTTTTAAAATTCAATACGATCTTATTTTTCTTAATATTAATCTTTGCTTCTTTGCGAGAAACAGCGAGCCAGCGAGCTTTTAGAAGATATAGAATTCTACTCTTCTGTTTCTTTGTCGACCTGCCGCTGTATTGTTACTGGCAATAGGTTGACTCATGCCATAACCTACTGCTTCAATTTTAGTTGGATTGGCACCCTGACTAACAAGATAGGCTTTAACAGCTTCCGCACGTTCCCTGGAGAGTGCGAGATTTCTTTCTTTGTTACCTACATTGTCTGTATGCCCACTTAATTTCAGATTAAGGTGTTTGCGCTTGAGTAGGTCGGCCACTCTGTCTAAAGCCGGGTAGGAAGACGGTTTGATAGTAGCTTTTGCAAAATCGAATTCCAAATTTTGGATGGCTTCTTTTACAATTCGGTTGTCTTCTTCTGTGATTACGACTTTCTCTTCTATTTTCTCAGGAACTGGTAATGGGCAACCGGCTCCATCAACTTTTGTATTGGGAGGAGTGCCAGGGCATTTATCGAAATAGTCGGAAACTCCGTCACCGTCGCTATCTTTTGTCAGTTTATCTACTTCGGCCGTCAACCTGGCATTTATTTGTTGAGCAGAATCGAGGCTGGATGCCAATATCGCTTTTTGATACTGTACCTCTCTGTATAGCTGTTTGGCCGGATTATGCCATTGAAGTTGTCTTTTGCCCTTTTTGCCAATGGCAAACTCCAATCCTGCATATCCATATGAAAATTTGTCTTTATTTACTCCATGCGGATAACCGTCTAGGTTATCACCATCTGTATAGTACATGGTGTATCCCAGATCCAGGTTGATGTATTCTGAGAGTCTGAATTTCAGGCCTGCACCTACCGGGATTATTAGTTCCTGGATGCTTTTGTCATATTCCTTATAAGGAAACGTAGTTCCATCTTTCCGTGTGAGTTTAGGTTTATAACCGGCAATCCCACCGCCAACTGATGCATAGAGCTGTACGAAGTTCTGACGGAATAGCCAGTTGACAGTTGTGATGTTAAATACGGCGTTCAGGCTGGCTGTCCAGTTAAGATTGGTTTCAAAAGACTTGTACGGACTAACCGGTGGCATGCCATTGCCGAGGTTCTTGCTATTGTCTGCTCTGAGTTTTCCGCCAACATAATCGGCTCTTAAGGCGAAGCAGTGTAGAAGCTGGTACTTAACATAGGCGCCATATCCGCCGCTGGCTTTCCATTTGGTAAAATCATTGCTTCCTCCGGTAGCGGCAACGGGGGCCAATAAACCGCCATTTACGCCAACAGACCAGGTTTTATAGTCTTTAAGGCCATTGAACATTGGAGGAGGGGAATAAGTGGTACTCATTGTAGATGATGGCTGATTCTGGGCATGACTTAAAGCTGGGGCTGTTGTTAGCAGAGCACAGGCAGCTTTCCATAGAATGGTTCTGTTCATTGAATAAAGGTTAAAAGTGATCAACGGATAGGTCAGGAATGAAATAGCAGGTGAGAAGGCGTGGCTATGAACAATTTTGGCATTTATTTATTTAGTTATAGATAAGGAGTACCTGGCACGGTTAATCGGTGTAAAACAGGCTTATAAATAACTAATAATGAAACCGCTAACCCAAATATAATCTACCCGACTGACATAATTTCATATTTTTTTGCTTGGCATAATCATTGACAAACCAACGACAAACACATATATACTTACAACTAAAGGATAATCTTTTATACTATGGGAAAAATAATAGGCATTGACTTAGGAACTACCAATTCATGCGTTGCCGTTATGGAAGGTAACGAACCGGTAGTGATTGCCAATGATGAGGGAAGGAGAACAACCCCATCTGTAGTGGCTTTTTTAAAGAATGGAGAAAGAAAAGTAGGTGATCCAGCAAAACGGCAGGCTATTACGAACCCTGTTAATACGATCATGTCAGTGAAGCGTTTCATGGGCCGCCATTTTGACGAAGTAGCTAATGAGATCAGTCATATTACTTATAAAGTAGTTAGAGGAGATAATAATACTACCCGTATAGATATCGATGGTAGACTGTATACACCGCAGGAAATTTCAGCAATGATCCTGCAAAAAATGAAGAAAACAGCAGAAGATTATTTGGGCCAGGAAGTGAGCGAAGCAGTAATCACTGTTCCTGCTTACTTTAATGATGCTCAACGCCAGGCTACCAAAGAAGCCGGTGAAATCGCTGGTTTGACAGTTCGTCGTATCATCAATGAGCCTACCGCTGCTGCATTAGCTTACGGTATGGATAAAAAACACCAGGATAGCAAAATCGCTGTATTCGACCTTGGTGGCGGTACCTTCGATATCTCTATCCTCGAATTAGGAGACGGCGTATTTGAAGTGAAATCTACCAACGGTGATACCCACTTAGGGGGTGACGACTTCGATAAAGTGATCATGGACTGGTTGTCAGACGAATTCAAGAAAGACGAAGCTGTTGATCTGCACAAAGATCCAATGGCTTGGCAACGTCTGAAAGAAGCTGCCGAAAAAGCTAAGATCGAGTTATCTTCTTCTCAGGAAACAGAAATTAACTTACCATATATCACTGCGGTGGACGGAGCTCCTAAACACCTGGTGAAAAAACTGACCCGTGCTAAATTCGAACAACTGAGCGATAGCCTGGTTGAAAGAACATTGGAACCTTGCCGTAAAGCATTGAAAGATGCCGGTATGAATACTTCTGAAATTGATGAAGTAATCCTGGTAGGTGGTTCTACACGTATCCCTAAAATTCAGGAAGTAGTAGAGAAATTCTTCGGTAAAAAACCTAACAGAGGTGTAAACCCTGACGAAGTTGTTGCCGTAGGTGCCGCTATTCAGGGTGGTGTATTAACCGGTGAAGTTAAAGACGTATTGCTGCTCGACGTTACCCCGCTTTCTCTGGGTATCGAAACTATGGGTGGTGTAATGACCAAACTGATCGAAGCAAATACCACTATTCCTTCCAAAAAGTCTGAAACCTTCTCTACTGCGGCCGATAACCAACCTAGCGTGGAAATCAACGTATTACAAGGTGAAAGACCAATGGCTAATCAAAACAGATCATTAGGCCGATTCATCCTCAATGATATTCCTCCTGCTCCTCGTGGCGTTCCTAAGATTGAAGTTATCTTCGATATCGATGCTAACGGTATCTTACACGTTACCGCTAAAGATCAGGGTACCGGTAAATCTCAAAATATCCGTATCGAAGCTGGTAGCGGCTTAAGCAAAGAAGAAATCGAAAAGATGAAAGCTGAAGCTAAAGCCAACGAATCTGCCGATAAGGAACAACGCGAAAAAATCGAAATCCTTAACAAAGCAGATAGCCTTATCTTCCAAACTGAAAAGCAAATTAAAGAATACGGAGATAAATTACCTGCCGATAAGAAAGGTGCTATCGAAACAGCTTTAAACAAACTGAAAGAAGCTCAGAAATCTCAGGATGTTGCACAGGTTAACACTGCAATGCCTGAACTGGAAGCTGCATGGACTGCTGCATCTGAAGAAATGTACAAAGCTACTCAAGGTCAGGCAGATGGTGGTGCACAAGCTAATGCTGGTGCAGGCGCCGGTGCCGGTCAGACTTCTGCTGGTGGCGATGGCGTAACTGACGCTGAATTTGAAGAAGTGAAATAGTAAGTTTTCTCATCATCAATATAGTGAAAGCTGCAAGGGGTTTAAAACCCTTGCAGCTTTCGTTTTATAGTTTAAGCATATTTTATTACTTTGGCGTGGCTTTGAGCCGGAGACCAAATGAATTATAGAATACGTTTCTACTTACGTTATCATACCTTTTATGGGCAAAACCTTTATCTCACAGGTACGCTGCCCGAAAAGACATACCCTATGAAATGGCTAAACGATGATTGGTGGTATGCCGAGATCAACGTGCCTCCAAACACGATCCAATCTTTTAGTTATCAATATTTTCTACAGGAACGAGCAGAAACTACCTACGACGGTATAGTTCATCACTATAATCATCTCGATGCACAACAAGAATTAGTATTCATCGATTCCTGGATGGATGCCTCCGATCCCCGCCGTACCTGGATCTCAGCACCCTTTACCAGAGTGTTTTTTCAACGGCCACAAAATTCTCTTCAATTAAATAATACCACCCATATCTTCAAAGTTCAGGCTCCCCTGTTGCCCGTTCATCAGACCGTTTGTATCATGGGTAGCGATTTACCAACCGGTTACTGGAACACAGAGCAACCTCTTTTAATGCACTATGACAGCAATGGATGGTTTGCTGCAGCTATTAATCTGAATGGCAGAATGTCGCCCCTGGCTTATAAATACGGAATTTATGACACGGCAACACAGCAATTTATCAGATATGAGGAAGGAGCGAACAGAATTTTAAATACCATCGCTACAACTAACCGGCAGACAATTATGCACGATGGGTATTTAAGAGTACCTATTACTGAATGGAAAGGCGCCGGTGTTTCTGTTCCGGTATTTAGTCTGAGAAGTGATGAAGGATTTGGAACAGGAGAATTTGCCGATTTACCACTGTTTGCCAGATGGGTAAGCCAGCGTAACCTTCAACTGATTCAGCTCTTGCCAGTGAACGATACCATTCAGACTCATTCATGGCTCGATTCATATCCATATGCCGCTATATCTTCCTTTGCCTTACACCCAATGTATATCAGGTTGCAGGATGTAGGAAAACTTCCCGATAATCATCTGCTTGAAAAGCAATTCAACAGATTACGCAAATGGCTAAACGAGAAAGAAGAAGTGGATTATGAAACAGTGGTTTCCTATAAATTGGCCTATCTCAGAGCATTGCATGAACTTGAAAACGAGAAGTTACAAACACCTGCCTATTGGGATTGGTTTGATGTAAATGAACACTGGCTATTACCTTATGCAGTTTTTTGTGCATTGAGAAACAGATATCAGACAGCTAAATGGAAGGAATGGCCCGAATATCAACGATACGATGCAACTATTATTTATAACTTATTAACTGCCGATAAAGAACTGGGAGCAGAAGTGAATTTCTATTTTTATGTTCAGTTCCATCTGCACCTGCAATTAAAAAAAGCAGTTGAAGAAGTACATAAACAGGGTATTGCCTTAAAAGGAGATATTCCTATTGGTGTAGCCCGTTGGAGTGCTGATACCTGGAAGAATCCCGAGGCTTTTAATCTGGATATGCAGGCAGGCGCTCCTCCCGACCTGTTTGCAAAAGATGGCCAGAATTGGGGTTTTCCGACCTACAATTGGGAAGTAATGTTGCAGGATGATCTTACATGGTGGAAACAACGATTGCAGCATATGTCGGTTTATTTTGATGCTTTCAGATTAGATCATGTGCTGGGATTCTTTCGCATATGGCAGATTCCGGAAACTGCTATACATGGTATCCTTGGTTACTTTCATCCTGCTATCCCGATTAGCAAAGAAGAAATTTTGCAGCGAAATATAGCTTTTGAGGAAGATAGATTTTGCATGCCTTATATTACTGATAGGATTCTTGAAGAAGCATTTGGAAACTACGCCGGAATAATCAGGGATGAATTGATGGAACCTTTGACAGATGGACGTTACAGACTGGTAAAATATTCAACACAAAAAGACGTAGTAGCTTCAACGTTACCAGATGCCATTAAATCTGTGCTGCTGAACTTATTAACAGATGTACTATTTATCAAAGTTAAACATCAACATAAAAATCAATATCATCCCCGATATCAACTTTCTTCAACAAATTCATTCACAGCTTTAGATCTGCAAACACAACAACAATTAAAAAATTTATACAACGATTATTTTTATAACAGACAGGAAAGTATCTGGCAGAAATCAGCCAGTACTAAATTACCATTGATAAGAAGCGCTACGAATATGTTGATAAGCGGAGAAGATCTGGGAGTAGTACCCAACTGCCTGCCTGGTGTAATGAAGTCGCAAGGCTTATTGAGCATGATGGTAGAGCGTATGCCTAAAACAAGCAACACTGTGTTTTCAGATATTTCGCAGGCTTCCTATCTTACTGTACTTACTCCTTCTACTCACGATATGTCTACACTTCGTGGTTGGTGGGAAGAAGAAAAATATATCACCAGCAAATACTATAATGAAGTGCTGGAAAAAACTGATGAGGCGCCAGAAATATTAACTGCAGCCTTAATGCAGGAAATTATAGACAGGCATACAGAAGCACCGGCTATTTTAAGAATCTTTCAGCTGCAGGACTTGCTGGCTGCATCAGGAAGTTATACCTTGCAGGAACCTGAAAAGGAAAGAATTAATATACCTGCAAACCCAAATCATTATTGGCGTTACAGAATGCCGGTTGATATTACACGCTTATGAAACTTACGTTATATCCATTTGAACTAAAGTTTAAACATACCTTTACGATCTCCCGTAAATCAAAAGATGTGCAACCCTTGCTGGTAGTCAGATTAGCGCAGGATGGTAAGCATGGCCTGGGTGAAACAGCAGATAATGCATATTATAACATGACCGTTCCGTTATTAATGGCAGATATCGAAAAACACCGCTCCTTCATTGAAAACTACACTTTATCGACTCCCGAACAATACTGGGCAGACCTCTATCCTTTGCTGGGGCATAATCTATTTGCCTTATGTGCATTGGATATTGCAGCCTGGGATCTTTATGCCAAGCTGCAACAGAAGAAATTGTATGAGGTATGGGGGCTGGATATAACGCATAATCCGATGACGGATTATACCATTGGAATAGATACAATTCCAAATATGGTACAGAAATTAAAAGAATTCCCATGGCCAATTTATAAAATCAAACTAGGTACAAAAGAAGATATTGAAATAATTAAAGCCTTGAGAGCGCATACAGATGCCACTTTCAGAGTAGATGCAAATTGTGCCTGGGGAGTGGAAGAAACACTGAGAAATGCGCTTGAATTAAAGAAGCTGGGAGTGGAATTTATTGAACAGCCTATGCCTGCAAATGATAAGGAAGGAATGAAAATAATTTTTGAGCAATCTGCTCTTCCGGTAATTGCGGATGAAAGCTGTATTCTTGAAGCAGACGTAGCAGCATGCAAAGGCTTATTTCATGGTATCAATATAAAGCTCACTAAATGTGGTGGAATTACTCCGGCACTGAGAATGATCAGGGAAGCCAAAAGCTACGGTATGAAGGTAATGACGGGTAGTATGAATGAAAGTACAGTAGGAACATCGGCTGTTGCCCATTTATTACCGTTGCTCGACTATGTGGATATGGATGGACCATTATTGCTGGCATCGGATACCTCAACGGGTATCACGATGCAGGAAGGCCGTATTTTTTATGCAGATAGAACAGGAACGGGAGCTGAGTTATTAGCTTAGTCCATTTCTTTCCAGGTTTGTGCAAGAAAAACATAGTCTTCAATAATACCTGTGGCTATGATCATTTTACCGGCCATTGGCATTAAGTCGTTAGACATAAACGGATTGCCATTGGCTTGCCTGATCAGGAAATCGCCTTTATCAGTAACCAGAAAAACACCCAGGTGTTCACTTTTGCTGAATTGGCCAAAAGTACGTAAGACCAGGCGGCCTGTTAGTGTGATAGTTTTATCTGCTGACATACTCCCGATAACCTAAGATTTGATTGTTTTTTTCTTTTACCACTAATACTTTTCTGTGAGGTGTATCTCCCTGATCTGCTGATTCCGAAAATACGTGAAATTTAACAGAATGGGCTTGATGATGCGATCTCTTTTTTTTGTTGATGAAAACTTTTGGAACAGTTTTATCAATGAATTTCTTTTCTTCCAATAACTGGGTAAGAGCCGAATTCAGGTTAGAATCTACCTCCTGGGAATGATCTACAGGCTCTGGCACATGAATAAAGTCATCCAGCATTTTACCCCTGGCTTCCAGATTATCCCTTCTGTTTTGCAAAGTATTGATGAATAATTCGCTCTGTGTGGCGCTTGGATCTTTTTCATTGACCACAGGTTGCCAGGAAGGATCACCTAATAAATAGAACTGAGCCGCAGTTTTAAGTTCAAAAGGATCCAGGGTTGGCCCCATTTCATTTAAGAACTTCTGTCTGGCTTCCAGGAGAGCGCGGCCAGTGGAGGCCCCATTCAACACATTAATAACAAAATACTGAGTAAGCAAATCTGCCAAACCCTGACCAGTAGACGGCCCATAGGCAATATTTGAACTGCCAAGGAATGCCAGCGCATTATTTAACAGGTAACTGTTGGCAATACTCATCCTTTTAGCCCCATTTTTCTTAGGATCAAATAACTGACCACCATAACAACATTCGGCGGCTACAATGGTACCTTTACTAATCTTATCCTTCAAAATATCAGAGCGTAGTGCTAAAGGAAAATCGGTTAGCTTCTGGCCATAATAACCGGGATTATTAATAGCCCCATGGCAGTTAATAAAATGAGTTTTGGGTAATAATTCGGATGTCCAGTTAGTACCTGTCAGGTCTTCGTTTCCCGGGAAAACCACCATTTTATCATGGTTTCCGAAAATACTCAGCAGGCTATTTTGAGTAGAAGCCTGCCAATCGAAGGTACTGATAGAGAAATAAGGCAAATATTCGTTTAAAGCCCCGGGCACAGCATTGATGATGTTGGCTATCAGGGTACGCAGATAACTAACATCCGGAACCGCCGGAATATCCGGGAGCCGGCCAACCACCCTGGTAGGCGAAACAAAGACGCCAGGATCGGTATTGTAAGGAGTATCGCATGCATAAGGCAAGTCGCTGGGAATAAAGGCATCCGGATCATGATCACCTGGCAACAGGTTTTTCAGGCGCTGTAAAGGAACAATGTCCTGAGACCCTACAATCATGATATATCCGGGAGTGAAATACCTGTATAGTTCGTCTATGGCCTGCTTACATTGTGCCTCATTATTGGCGGTAGTAACAGCGGTAGCCTGATAAGACTGCATTTGATCTGCATCGTCGATCAGTACTATCTGAGTATCCAGATGTCTTTCATTGTCATCGGCCTTCAGGGCATTAAGGTCATCCAGGATAAGTTGAAAATCCGGGCCATACTTTTCCTTCAGGGCAGATTTATTGGTTATAATTAGTTTGGTAGTCAGCATATGTGTTATTGGGGTTGCCATTACGCTGGATTTGTCTGTCAAAAATATTAAATATTATTTAAGTTGCTTAGTGGAAAAGTAAACCGTATTTTTCAGGAAATCGTTCCACCGTTATGAAAAGATTTAGCCTGTTGCCAATTCTGTTACTTACGAGTATTTCTTCTTATGCACAATCGTTGGCCTACTTTACTGTTAAGGCAGGAAAAGTAAAACGTGATAACAGTATAGTATATACGACTATAGGTAACCTGCAAAAGGATTCATTACTGCTGGAGGAAGAAATCGATGGGAAGCGTCGGGAGGTTCCGTTTAGCATCCAGGGTACACAGCTTAGTTGGGTGCTGTCAGGAGAAACATTGGCGGGGAAGGAGAGAAAATATATATTAAGTAAAGGTCATGGGAATAAGGGAACACGGATGAACAGTGTAGTTTCCGGTGGTCATTTACTACTGGAAGAGGGAAAACAGCCTATTTTACAATATAACTTTCAAACAACACCGGCACCTGCGGGAGTAGATACGCTTTATAACAGAAATGCGTATATCCATCCACTTTGGGCACCTAATGGGGTAGTATTGACCAATATTTTTCCTAATGTGCCACATATGCATCACATGGGAATCTGGAATCCGTGGACTCACACCCTGTTTGAAGGGAGGGAAACAGATTTCTGGAATATTCAAAAAAAGGAAGGAAAAGTTAAATGGGCAGGAGAGTTAGAGGCTTTTTCCGGAAACGTATGGTGCGGATTTAGAGCCACACAGGATCATATTGCGTTTTTATCTGATGGCCGTGAAAAAACGGCTATACATGAAACCTGGATGGTAAAGGCATATCCGGTTACCCATAATGGAGAAAGAAGATTATGGGATTTCTCTACCACATTTACCCCTGCAACTCCAAGTGGCATTACTTTATTACAATATCGATATGGCGGCGGATTTGGTTTAAGGACTACTGCAGCATTTACAGCAAAAACAAGTCAGGTACTCACATCAGAGGGGAAAACACGAAAAGATGCAGATAGTACCAGGGCCAGATGGGTGAATATTTATGGCACTACACCGGATGGAAAGGCAGGAATGCTAATTATGAATTATCCTGATAACTTCGATTCTCCTGAACCGGTGCGTGTATGGCCGGAGGATATGGAAGGAGGAGAACTGATGTTTAACTTTTCTCCGACCAAAATGAAGAATTGGCAATTGTCGCCAGGTTCCCGCTACCAGCTTAAGTATCGTGTTCTGGTATACGGAGGGGAAATAACAGTAGAGGAGGCTGAAGCTGCCTGGCAGGATTACGTATACCCGGTAGAAGTAACAGTTGAATTTGCAAAACAAGGATAAGTGATATTTGTGAATTAATCCTTTTTGCTTTATTTTAGTAAAGTGAATGTTCGGGTTCGATCGGTTAACCTCGGCGTACCTAAAGTAATAACCATTTCCATTTTTATGAACGATAACCTCAATTTGCGTGGGCAGGATAATGATGATCCACCTTCCTGGGGAGGTGTGGTAGTAGGTTTGCTTCTGGGAATAGGTGGTGCATTTCTTTTATATTACAGATATAACCAATTTCAGCATATAAATAACGCGGCCGCAGAAATTACCAAAGTAGAAATGCTAATTTATAAGGTTGCCGGTAAAAGAGATATTGTTCTGTTAGTAATATATGCAATTGTTGCCCTGTCAGGGTTTTATCTGGCTATTAGCAATTTTATCAGATTAATAAAATTAAGATCTAAAAGAGATACTTGATGGATAATCTATTCGACCTGAAAACCAAACTATTTGAAGCTCACAGACAAGACAGTAAACAAACGGTTTATGCATTATTGTTAGTGGAGTTTTTTTCTCTGAGTATTTTCCTATTGGTAAGTTATGGGGTATTTGAAGGTAGGCACAGGAATATGCCTTTATCGATATTCTGGATGCTATTGATATTGCCAGCCGGCACTACAATTCCATTTCTTTTCAGATTCATTCAAATTTTACATAGAACAAATAAGATTTTGGATTTGGTAGAGGCTATTGAAAGTGGAGAAATCGTAACCAGAATCAGCACATTTACAGATTATAAAATATTCTTACAGCTAAGAATATTCGATATTCGTTTTTACTCAATTGAGTATGTAGAAATTTTATTGGAGAGTAATCATTCCTTGTTTAGATTACCCATATCAATTGAAAATGTTAAACCTTTAAGATCTTTATTGAGCCGCCCAATCACGCGTCGCTACGGCATTGGGGGAACGACTTCTCACTGGTCGGCAAACTAGTGATGATTAATTACTGAAAACATGAAAACCCTGGAAGAATTAAACACCTTCATAGATCATCAATTATTGGATGAACTGAAGAAGATGGAAGACAGACAGATTCTGATCCGCAATAGTATGAGATGGATGTGGATTACCTGTTTGTTTCCTTTTTGTATTTGGGGATTCTTTGTAATATCCCATTTTGCAATAGCAGAAGAGGAGTTGAATACTTATGAGCATCCTGAATACTGGAAATTATTCGGGATTGCCGGGATGATCCTTGTTGTTACAATAACCTGTTACTTGGTCAGATATTATATGCGCAACCGATTAGAAGAAGAGGATCTGGTAGAAACACCAGTTAATGTGAAGGAGGTTTTTGTTAAACCAATCGTAAGTTTTTTGAATTCTCATTATACTTATCAGCCCTGGAACCATATTTCAAGCGAAATGTTTCTTGAAAACCACTTGTTTGCAGATAAATCATATCGAATAACGGGTAGTAATCTGATCTATGGCATATCAGGAGAAGCTCAGTTTCAATATTGCAATCTAAAAGTGGGGTTAGACTCAATGCCAGACAATATTTTTGCAGGAAGCTATTTTATAGCTCAGTTCCCGGCAGTATTTCAATCTTCAGTTTATATTCTGTCAAAAGATGTAAAAATAACAGATCAGTTATTTGAGAATGAATATATAGATACCTGGAGTCTTGGTCGGAAAGTATTGCCTAATAATAAGCATTTCAACAGGTTATTTGTTGTATATACCAAAGATAGCATGGTAGCTTTAAATTTACTTTCTGATGATTTAATAGAATTGCTTTGCGTAATGCAACAACGAACGAAATATAGATTTTTACTGGCTTTTCATGAGAATAAGCTAAGTTTTGGAATAGATAATAATTGTAATCATTTTGAAATGTTGGAAGAAGAAAAAGTAAACGTAAGAGCGTTGCTGGAACAATTTTATGTTGAGTTTAATGAATTGTTACAATTCACAGCTGTGTTAAGTAAGAATGTAGATATCTGGTCTCGTGTTGAATTAGAAATTTAGTTAGGATTCGAAAATATTTTTTTTAGATATTGATCAGTTGTTGAAAAAATGATTTTATCTTTAGATTATTAAGTTTGTTAATCGATTTTTTTTGTTAACTCATTGCCTGTCTTTTGAGCAATCATAAATCCTTCATTTAATGAATGAAAATTTAGATATTGGTGGTATGGAATTAAGTCCATCTGCCAATGAAGCAATCATTGATATTTCACATAACCGTACTTTATTTGTAGAGAAACTAACTAATCAACTTCCACAGAAACCTGAAATTGTTAAAGGCTTATCTAACCTTGTACAGGTGTTTGATCATTTTAAACCATCTGTGAATATTGAGTTTACAGATGGCTGTGGCAGAAATATCCATGAGAAACTTGATTTTCATCAATTGGGAGATTTCGATATTAAAGGGATAGTAGCACAAAGTTCCTTCCTGAACGACCTATCCAGTGAAAAGACCCAGTTTTTAAGAATGATGATGCAGTTAAAAACTAATAAATTATTAGTAGCAGCATTGGAAGATAATGAGTCGAGGCAGGCTATATTGGAAAGCCTTGCGGCCATGCTGCGTGATTTAGAAAGATAATATTTGTTTGTTAACCAAATTGATAATAATGACTAAGTTAAGAACTACTACTGTATCCGAAACTGCTAAACTAAATACTCCGGCATTGGGGAAATCGTTGGAGATACTAAGCCGGTTTGGTGGGTTCGAACTATTGGAAAATACCATTGAAGGAATACAAAATCTAAATCCTGAAAGAAAGGCAAGACGAGATCTTTTTTTGTCTGAAAAGAGCAGAACAATAGAACGTGGAAACTTAAAGCAGCTGATCAGGCTATGGTACCAATTGATAACAGATACCAGCGATGTTACTGAAATGATCAGTTATTGTGAAGAAAAATCAACACTGGCAGAAATTTCTTTGGAAAAGAATTTACAGTTAGCCGTTTCTGGTAGTAGGGATCTTGAAAGATCATATCGGAATGTTGCACATTTTTTTAATAATACCAATCAGGATAAAGTAAAAAATGTAACATTTTTAAATGCCGGATTGGAACAAGTGAAAGATCTTGATAATCCTCAGTTTATTGATACTGTAAGTAACGAATTGGTGAAGCATTATGATCGATTGGATTTAAAGGAAAACTATAGTTTATTAATTGTTTCAGGTTATCTGGGTGCCAATAAAGTAGTTGAGCGATGGGCGCAAATTGCAAATAATAATAAAGTAATGTTGATTACAGATTATGCGCATTTAGATGCCCCCGACGATGTGATGGAACTGTTTGATGAATCCAATTTGACAGGAGGGGAAAAGTACAAATCCAGCGTCATTATGACTTGTAACTGGATTATGGGGAGAAGCAGGCATATGAATATTGAAGAAGAGGATGATCTCTATGTTCCGCCATCAGGAGCTTTAGCAGGTAGGATTTATCATACTTTGATGTCGCAGGTTTCGGCGGGTAAAAAATTTGGGGCATTAGTAGGAGTGGATTGTGTAAGATTTGAGTTGAAAAAAAGTGAGGTGGCAGTGTTAGACAGGTTGGGCCTGGTGCCATTAGTGAAGGAATATGGTAAAGTAATGGCCTTTAGTGCAAAAACCTTATTTAATGGTGATAATCTTGGATTGCAAACGTATTCGGTAGTCAGGGTATTTGATTTTGTAGCTAAAGTATTGATGGATTTTTTGAATCGCAGGGCTTTTGAAAATTTCAATGCCAATACAAGAAAGGAGTTAATGGGGCAGATTGTACGTTTTTTAGATGGAATTTCTGGCCCCGATAAGCTGATTGAAGACTTCAATATACAACGATTTGAGCAAGATCCACGACAGAAAGACAGAGTGTATCTTGATATCTTTCTAAAGCCATATTTTCCTGCCAAAAATTTTCTAATAAAAATGGACGGACAGAAAGGGGATAATGGCAATGAATGGGAAACCCATTATGAACAAGAGAATAAGAAATAAGCATTGAGTTATGAAGAAGTGTAAATACAGTTGCTTGATCTTATGCTTGTTGTTTCAAATTGAGTTGTTGGCTCAGAAAAACATTGATAGCATTTTCACAGCAAAAGGGGCTGTTACAGTACTTAATTGTAATAACCCTATATCAACAGTTCAATTGGGAGATGGTAAAAATCAGGATTATGATTACAGGATACTTGAAAATAATATAATCCTGATCAGATCACAAGGCACAAATCCTAAACCCACTAATTTAGTTATCAAAGCGGGTGACCTGGTACATTACCTGATATTATCACAAAAAGAAAGTTCCGGCTTAAATAATCTGAAATATACTTTACCTGCTAAAATTGAGCAGAACAGAAATGTAGCTAAGTCTTCATTCCTGTATTCTTCAGTAAGGAAAGAGGATATACTAAGATTGGATTCTATACTTTCGCTACTTCCAGCACAAGAAAATGTAACTGATACTAATACCATCTCAAAAATAGCCACGAATTTTGGGCTAAATTTACGACACAGAGCAAGACATAGAACTAATTATAGAAAGCTTAAAATAGGGTATGTAAAAGCTATGACATTGAATGGATATGATTATTTGTGTTTGAGAGTCAAATCAAAAGATGCTGCGATCGATGTTCAGAATATCAATCTGGTTAGAAAAGAGACTGGTTATCAGCATGGCTTATATAATGTTCCCATATTTTATCACAGAACAATAAAGGGGAAACGTACAGCAATTGAGCTGGTGGTAGTAACCTCTTCACATAAGTATCATAAGAAAGATAAATTAATAGTATTGTTGAGAGATATTAGAAGAACTCTAATATTGGGATTTTATTTATCTACGAAGGTGTTGCCGGGATCAATGAAGTAGTAAAATACTATTTATGTTTATAAGAACATTACTTCTTTTATTTAACACAGGTTTTCATATAATCATATTCAATCCCTCTATAAAAGCACAAACTATTGACTTTTGTGGAGAACCTATGCCTATAGAAGCTGAGTATATGAATAAATTTATGGATATATCTGAGCGGTATCTGCACACCAGAGAAATAGAACTCCTGAAAAGCAGGGCTATATTATATTTCCCTGTTATAGAAGCAATATTGAAAAAGTATAATATCCCTAATGATTTTAAATACTTACCCCTTGTAGAAAGCGGACTTAGAAATGTTACCTCTCCAAAACAAGCCAGAGGAGTTTGGCAAATTATGCCGAATACAGCTTTGGAGCTAGGGCTTACCATTAATAAGCAAAAAGATGAGAGAACTCAATTGTTAAGCTCAACTCGCGCAGCGGCTGAATTGATTAAAAGAATGCAACAAAAGTTGGGCTCGTGGTCTTTAACAGCAGCAGCATATAATGCAGGAATTGGTACAATAAAACAGGCACTGGCTGAGCAGGGGAAATCGAGATATTATGAATTGAAGCTAAATTCTGAGACTTCTACGTATTTATATAAAATAATCACCGTCAAATTATTATTTGAATCGGGCATTTTGAATGGCTCAGGTATTGATAATCCCTTAAATAACAGAGATAGGAATTTAGTTGATCCCATAAATAGGTGGAACAGGGATGAAGGTTCTCTCAATTGCTTCTAATGTTATATTTCCGGAATTTGGGATTGGTATTATTGACTTCTTAATAGCTATTAGTTTCTATAATTCTTATTACATAAGGAAACTGGTTACTTGATTTCTCTTTTAACTCAAAATGTAAATCGGCTTTCATATAATTAATTTGTTCTATGCTCAGATAGCCGGATTTGACGTAAATATCCAGGTTAATTGATCTGCAATAGCCATTATTACCGGGAAGTATGGTAGTTCCTTTGGAAACATTTACTTGATCAATACAACTACTAAATTTATATCTGCATAACGCCTCAATATCGGCTGTAGTAATTATGCGATCATGGGTAAGAAATTGGTAGCGGAAGGTTTCCATTTGTTCTTTTTCATTTTGTTTATTTCTGCCATTAGTTACATTTCTTACAAACCGGATGCTGGAGGTTAACAAGTTTGCATTGTTTAATTCCATTGCAAGAGTACCGGTTTTTATGGGATCTAATAACCCTTGAGTTGAATAAAAGCTAATATTCAGTGGGTAAGCCTTATAGTCAGGCTTAAAAATTAAATAAGTGGTGGAGTTATTATTAATATTCCTTGGCACGAGTTCTTCCAAATGTGTTATAGCTTGTTGCAAGGATGCTAATTGATTATTTATATGATCATTTTTAGCAGTTTGAAAAACTATGCACTCAGTTTGGATAATTCTAATTATCCACATTATCAAATCGCTTATACTTCTTTGGTCAAATCTGGAAACTCCATTGGTTCTGAGTAGGAACTCATAAGTATCCAGGAGTTTAGGATCTGTTTGTATAGCGGGTTTAAAGACCTGTCCTTCATCATTTGTAACAGATTTGATAGCATAGAAATTATCATTTGTTTCAATTGGAATAATATTTAGATATGGAATAGTTTTGATTGTATGGGTTTCCAATTTCTTATTAATGACCGGGAAACAGTTTATATTAAAGAATAAGTTTTCAATTAAGCTATATTCAATACCTGTTGGGAATATTATATCGAGCCAGAAGATATTTTCATCTTCATTCCTGCGAGGATTTAAGTCGCCGATCGACCGGTTATCGATTATAGTAATGAAATGCTTTTCCAATTGTTTATAAGTCCTATATTCATAAGAATGTTTTGTGAATACTAAATTGGTATTGGAACTATATGCTAATTTTTCGGGGGGTGAGGTAGGATTTAAACCATGCTTAGAAACAAGTTGTGAATTACCTATTAATACTTTTGTGAATGGTAATAATTGAAAGAAGTTACTGCTGTCTGAAGAATTTCTGATTTCGAAGTAGCAGGATAGCCCATATAGGGAAAGGTTAAAATTATCTGTTTTAATGCCAATTGAAATATGATTATAGTTTGAGAGATCATTGAGATTTGATTCTTGTAGTAACTCGTTGTAACAGCCGTCTCTTTGTTGGTAGATTTTATTGTGAGTTTGAATATATTTTACTTGTAAAGGAAAAAGAGAATGTTGGGTAAAGGTAGTCCAAATACTTTTTTTAGGTACTGATTGTATTGAGTTGTTACAACTAAATTGGTATTCAGAGGGCATTATAAATACTTCATTATTGGGTTGGGCGTGAAGAACACTACTGGCGGGCAAGGGGCCTACCATTGAATGAGGTAGGAGAAGTGTAGCAAGGTTTTCCAGCATTCGGGATTTTGACTCATCAGCAACCATAGAAATATTTTCTAATTCAAATGCACAGGCTTCCAATAGTAGAGTTACAATGGGATCTAGTTCGGTTGGTATGGTACTATCGGCATATCCCCAAATTTTAGCAGCTTTTTTTAAAATACTTTCTTTTATTTTTTCTTTCATCTGCAACTGATTTTTTATTTGTTTTATTATTTAATATTGGCAGAATGGGCTTATTAAGAAAACATACCTACACTTAAGAAATTGATTGTTGGAAGTAATTATTCCGGAAATATTCAATTCTACTTTTATTTTCCCGGGCTGATTTACTTCTGGTTGTAATATCGTTGCTGTAATTACGGCGTTATTAAGCCGTTTTTCATATATCTCTAAACTATGGCGTACAGATTCTTCCAGTTGTTCTTTTATTTCAAGTATGGTTTGTTTTAAGTTAAAATCATTTTCCCACCATTTACAACCATACAGTTTATCAAATTTGCATTCTCCATTTACTGTAGTTATTAATAATTGTATATTTTGCTCTATGCTATTTCGAATATTAATAGTTGATATTCCCTTGTTATTAAGTATATCAGAAAAGCTGACTGGTATCTTATATAATTTGGTCTGCATTTTTGTATTATTAGAATAATCCTAAAATTTTCTTTTTATTATAACTAATGTAAATTTCTTTGATGCAGCCATTTTCCTCCTTCAGGAAGGTTAATTGGTCTATCTGTAATTTCTTTTTTCCAATAATTCGTTCACAAAAATGATTGAAGCTATCTACTTCATTTCCGTTTATATTAACTTTGATCTGTGCATTACAGAGGTAGTACAACAGGTCTTTTATATTACATTGCTTGTTTGAAAATGTAGTTAACAGAAATTTAAATTCTTCTTCAGAAATTGGCTCGATGGCAGGCTTTATATTTTTGTCTGGAGCTTTCCTGTTGGTGGCAGGCTGTGTATCTGGTAGCTTGGAGTGTTTGGATTGTGGGATTATTAATGGAGGAGCAATAACAGTAATTCTTTTACTTACAAGATGATTGCTATCATTATTGATAATTAGTGATAAAAGCTTGTCGCCTTCGGTTGTAAAACGTAATTCGATATTAGCAGTTGAATAATAGGTGGTTGTATCCTGGTCTACCAGGCACCAGAACCAGGATTTGGCCTGGGGTGTATTATTGAAATATTTAGTAGGTTTACCTGCTAAGGTACTTGCAGGGCCTTCTATTGTTGGGAATATTGTTGCAGAATCTTTTGGTGGTTGGAGGAATGAGATGATTTTTATTTCTTTACTCCATCTACATTTGCCGGAAAGTAAACTAATTCTGAAGATACCCGCTTTATTATAGGAATGATAAACCTGTTGGCCTTTGGCTGCATAGTTATCTCCAAATTCCCATTGATATTCCGCCCCAGTTATATTTTTCCCATTAGCAATCAGGGTAATGACTTCTCCTACTAAATGAATATTATTTATTGCTGGGATTTTGATATCGGTATCGTAACAATTTTTCCTGTTGTAGTAGTAAATGCAAAAGATGGTTAGGACAATACTTATACATACAGCAAAGGTTCTGAGCACCATTTTGTCTAATGGTTGCTTATAGGTTAAACTAAAGGAAGATGTGAAAATTGGGGATTCCATGCTCACTTAATTTATTTGGCAATCTTACGCTAAAAATTGGATGAATTAATCAATCCTAACATTTAAAGATTTTAATGATTTTTCTCATCGATATTTCAACAATCGATTTGATTCTTCATTAAATTTGCTGCATTGTTTGTTAACACGCTGTATGTATGATTAGAGGTAATACGACCTTAAACCATTCCGGAAAATATGTTAAGCATTTATATCAATTTTCGGAAGAAATAAGACCAGAAGTAATTGTTGGGTTATTACTTGATGCAGGGATCTCCGAATCGGCTATTATAGTCAATAGAGTAGGAGGTTTTTGTAAACCTAATTTTCGGGATCTTTTGCAAATCTCTCTTCAGACTGATAATATTCATCAGTATAGAATAGCTTTGGTTTTATCCAGAGATAGTTTTTATGATTTACTTCCTCAGGTGCTTTTTCATAAGTATAATTCATATTCGGAGGCAGAAGGTATGACAATCAGAAATGCTATTAAACATTATAAAATACGTTTGTCTGAGGAGCAAGCGGCAAGAAAATTTTTCATGCCCTGGGAGAACGAATTCTTCTTTCAGCAAGTATTAATTGAGCAAAATGAGAAAAACTGGGTAAGAGAAGCCCAGATACTAGAAGGTTTGATAGGGATAGATATCAATATGAAATTACCGGCTCATCTTATGAAGAAGTTTACGGTTATGCTGCCATATGTTCATTTATTTTCTTTAAACAGTGTAAATGTTGAACAGATACTACAATGGATTTTTGATTTATCTATTACAATCAATCAAAAGATCACAGGTAAAACCATAGTTGTTGATACAGGGCCATTGATTGGAAACACCTGTTTAGGAATTGATATGGTTGCCGGGATATATTATCATAGCGATATGCCAATATGGGAAATTGTTATTAATGTATCCGACAGTATGGAATTTAGGCCATTTGGCGAAAACAGAAGAATGTTGGATCTCTGCTATAAATATCTAGTGCCGGCAGATATTCAGGAGGAAACTACATTCAGGTTTGAAAAACCCGAACCTGATTTCTTTTTGCAGCAAAAACACAGCAACTCCTTTATAGGATATAATATAAGGTTATAAGTATTTTAATTGTGGATGTAGATGAATAATTATTTGAAGCAGAACTTGGTATTGATTTTACTGTTCTCGGCAGCACTGTTGATATACTTTTTCTTTACGAAATCAGTCGTTCCTTTTAATCCAATCAAAAGAAAGATTTATATCTATTTATCACTAAATAGCATATTTTATCTGGTATTGTTTTGCTGTTCTTTTCTCGCGTATTCATCTGAGAATATGATATTACTGTATTGCTGGCATTTGTTTATATTTTTTACGGAAGGTTGTATCTATTGCTACTTCAGATTTTCTCAAACAATTAAGCTCGAAATTAATATGGTTTCTGAAATATTGTTTTTAGTATTACTGCTGTTGGTAGGACTTGTTTTTCTATTACTGACCTGCAAATTCTGGAATAATGAAATATTCTTTTATCCTTTGTTAACCAGTGGGTTTATTCTCCTGCTCCCAATATCATTTTATCATACCTTTCTAAAGGCTATTCTTATTCCGTTAGTTACTTATCAATACTGGAATTTTCCCTCGAGCGGGGATATACCTGCTGTAAGCGATCAGGAGTTGAAAGACCCGGTTATCATTGGATTTAAAATCCAGAAGTCGAATAGGGGAGGTGCATATACTTTATTTCGTGCTAAGGCTCCTATTAAAATGGACTTAGGAGATCTGTTTTATCATTTTGTTTCCGACTATAACGACAGGCATCCGGGTACGCCAATTGATTCGGTTACAATTGAAGGTACGCCCACACAATGGTTGTTTTATAGCAATGGGTATTACTTTAGTAAGCGGGTATTGGATCCCTGGAAAGCTGTATTTATGAATCAACTTAAAGAAAATAGCATAGTTATTTGTAAACGCATTCTGTAGTAAACCATGGTATTACTGTCTTTTGAATTATGATACAGTATCTATGTTTCTGAATAAGGAGTTAATTATTGAAAAATTAATTGAGCATGATAGAGCCATTACAATTTTTTCCAACCAACTGGATAGATGGAATGAAAATCATGAAGCAACATTTTGTTGACTCTGAAAATGCGTTTAGGGATGAGCTTAGAGACTGCCAGTCTATTCCCCTCACCAGTTATAACTATGGACTGATTGCGCCCTTAAGGGAAGAAGAGTCCTTGAAGTGTTGGTTTAGTACAGATAACCAATGTGAATGGAACCTAAAAGTTACCAATTGCAGAGCCGTTACTGCTGCAGGTGCAAGAATTGAAATAACTCAACATACCGCCAATAAGATAACAAATGCATCTGCTTTTGTGGAGGCAAAAATAAATGTGGAAACGTTTAAGGATGATGTACTATACCTGGTATTGATTTCTACTAATCCATTTGACCGTCAGGTAGCTGGTATTCCATTACTGGAAGAAATACCTCCCAGATATCCATTTACGCAATCTACAAATACATTGTCGGTATTACCGTCGGAGCAACTTCCTAAACTAAGAACAAGTGGATATGATTTAATTATTGGACAGATTTATCTGGTAGATGGGTTTCCAAGGTGGAACGACAATTATATTCCCCCATGCGCAACGGTTAACGCACATCCCAAATTACTCTCATTGTATGAGAGAGTAAATGTTTTTTTATCTCAGACAGAGCTATACCTGATTGCGATTATGCAGAAAATTCATTTAAAACAAGGCAATGAATTGGCTGAAGGGATCTGGGAAATTGCTAATCAGTTAATTCAATACCTAAATACAAAAATGGGCCTTTTCAAATTTTTGATTTCTGAAAGCCCGCCAGTTTTTATGCTGGATATTGTTGCTGGTCTTGCTAGAACATTCAAGAACGCAATGGATCAGAGAGCGAATGATGGAAAAACGGAAATACTTCAACATTTTTGGGAATGGTGTGGTCATACTCCTGCTGAAATAGAGAGCATTACAATTCAATGCGCTAATCTGAACTATCAACATAATAATATGAACAGTAGTATTGTTTCAACTGTCAGTTTTCTTGAATTATTTTCGAAGTTATTAGAAAGGTTATGGAAGCTGGATGTGATTGGAAAGAAATATGATGGGAATATTTTTGTGAAAGAAGAATCGCAGGCAGATGAAGAATACCTGAATAAACATAAAGTTAAGAACAGGTTCTTCACTGATTAAAATTGAGACTAGTAGAGTATGATTGTTATTATTATCAGTCTATAATCTAAAGAATATGGAAGCATTGAACAAAGAAGCAAGGATGGCGGCTTTTTGGACCTTTTTGCTATTTTTTGTAGTTACAGCTACATTATTAATCATTACAATATTTTTTAGCGTACAAGCACCAATTCAGGAAAATCTAATTCTTAGGAAGGAAATAGATGGTTATAAGAATGACTTCCTTTTTCAGGAATATTTTCATAAAAGGATAAATGAGGTCAAACGGAACCTGGATATTGTGAATGCTCCGGAACAGAACGCGTCATACATAGATCAGATAGTTGCCTCTGCTTTGGCAGATTTAAGAGGTAAAATTCCTCAACCTTCTTCCTATTTCCCTTTTTATGATAATATCATCCAGATATTTCTGGCGCTGCAACAAAATAAACAACAACTAAGAACCTTACTACATGCACAGGAGGAAATAATTTCGCTAAGAGAGAAAGCCGCAAGGTTAAATGAACAACTGGAAATGAAAAGTAGAGATCTTGATAATTGCAGACAAATGTTATTGCTGAATAGTAAAGTGAATTAGGAATATAACATTTTAAATGTCTGGTGGTCAACATTTGAATAGGAATGGATTGTAAAATATCTGGCGATTATATTACAAATTTGACGGATTGTTTTTATGTAGGAGAATCTATGAAGTATATAGTGGGCTTCTTCATTGTTAATGACCAATACTGAATATACTCAGCTTTGTTTTAAAAATAGAGATACTAATAATAAACTGCATAATTCAATTCTGTATAATCTTAATTGTTAACCTATAAATTATTTACAATGTCATTTAAAGCTAAATTAGAGGTAAATGGGCTGCAATATAATATCCAGCATGTAACATATGAGCTCTCACAGGAAATTGATGCTACCGGCAGGCCATCAGCTATCACAAGAGGAGGAAGAATTCGAATGACAGTTGAATCGACCGGTCAGACTGAATTATTTGAATGGATGGTTAATAATTTTGAAAGAAAGGACGGAACCATAACTTTTTTCAAGAGAGATAATGATTCCAAATTAAAAATGTTGGAATTTAAAGAAGGGTATTTGGTTAGGTTTCAGGAATCATTTGATTATGAAAATGAATACCCAATGCTAATATCATTTACGATTTCAGCACGCGAGATTATTATGGGAAATGCAAAACACGTTAATGAGTGGGTATAAGTCACCTTTTAACCTATATTCAGTATTAATAAAAGGCCTGGAG
The DNA here is from genome assembly GCF_003419895.1 of Chitinophaga silvatica. Lineage (GTDB taxonomy): Bacteria > Bacteroidota > Bacteroidia > Chitinophagales > Chitinophagaceae > Chitinophaga > Chitinophaga silvatica. The sequence goes on from NZ_QPMM01000002.1 coordinate 776,818, forward strand.
TATGTCAGTTGTTTCTTACTTATTCTATTACTTTATGCCTATAGAATTCGCGGTTAACCTAAAATAAGTTAACCGCGAATTCTATAAAAATGATATTGCATTTGATTTTTCCGGAGAAAATAGCTGGGAGTAATAATATCCTTGATTTCAGCTATTATATTTTTCTGAGCTGAATTGATTGAACGAAATGATGATGGCCTTTTTCTAAGATCAGGCTTGCCCTAAACCTGGTTGGTGCAATATTTTGCTCCAGGTTAGGTTTATTTATGTCATCCCAGATCTGAGTGGCTAATTCAACAGTTGCAGTATCTGATAAATGTGCATAACGGTGAAAGAACGATTCTGGATTCTGGAATGCAGTTTTTCTAAGCGATTCAAATCTTGATATATACCATTTACGAATATCTTTTTCAGCAGCATCTACATAAATACTGAAATCAAAAAAATCAGATACATAAACGGCAGGATCCTTTTGTTGTTGACGAGGGCGCACCTGCAATACATTTACCCCTTCAACAATTACAATATCGGGTCGTTCAATCCATTGAAGCTGACCTGGTAATACATCATACTCGAGATGTGAGTAAAGGGGAGCCGCCACTTTTTCCTTTCCTGATTTTACATCAGCTAGGAAATGAATCAGTCGCTTAATGTCATAGCTTTCCGGAAAACCTTTACGATTCATCAGGTTATTTGATTCTAGTACCTTATTTGGATATAGAAACCCATCTGTGGTAACTAAATCAACTTTCGGATGATTGGGCCATCCTTGTAATAAGCGTTGTAGAACCCTGGCGGTTGTACTTTTTCCAACAGCTACACTACCTGCAATGCCTATAATGTATGGAACTTTACCTTCATGGCTGCTTAAAAACTTGCTTGTTTTGTCATGCAATTCCTGCGACGACGAAACATATAAATTAAGCAATTGTGCCAGAGGAAGATATACTTGCTGAATTTCGTCTTGTGTGAGTGGCTCATTCATACCGTGCAATGCCTCCAGATCGTAATCATGAAGTTGTAGCATAGCATCACCGCTTCTTTCTGCCCATTCCTTCCGGGTAAAAGAGATATAGGGAGTATAGCGGTCGCGTTTCAAAGAAGTGGTCATTCTGCGTGTTTAGTTATTTACGGATGTTTAATGTTGTAACCAGGCGACTTTTAAAAAAAACGCCTCAATTTCCGTATATGTTGCCAAAATTCCAACATTAAACATCCGAAAATATTATTGTTGTATATAAACGGTCTTAATATTTAGGAATTCATGGGTGCCTTCAAGTGATAATTCTCTACCATAGCCCGACTCTTTTACACCTCCAAAAGGTAAGCGGGCATCAGATCTGACCATTGCATTGATAAAAACGTTTCCACTTTCTATCTGTGTGGCCAATCTGGCAGCTTTATCCAAATCACTGGTCCAAAGTGCGGAACCAAGCCCGAAATTAGTCTCATTTGCCAGAGAAATGGCATCTTCTTCATTGGCGGCTTCGATAATTACAGCCAATGGCCCAAATGTTTCTTCTTTGAAAGCAGTAGTGGAGACATTTACTCCCTTAAGTAAGGTTGGTGCAAAATTACAGCCATCATGATAACCTCCAGTCAGCAATTCAGCACCTTCTGCAATACTTGCCTGTAATTGTTTATTTAACTCTTCAGCCAGATCCAGTCGGGCCATCGGACCCATATTTGTAGCCTCTTTAGTAGGATCGCCTTGCTGAAGGCTTTCTATTATTCTTTTTACTTCTGCAGTAAATGCATGAACTACTTCCTTTTCTACAATCCAGCGTTTGGCTGCTATACAAGATTGACCAGCGTTTTGCATTCTTCCTTGCACAGCCGTTTTAGCCGCGGCTTCCAGGTCTGCATCCTTGAGAACGATGAATGGATCGCTACCTCCCAGTTCCAATACAGTTTTTTTAATATATTTCCCTGCCAGCGCAGCAACACTTCTGCCGGCAGGAGTGCTGCCAGTTAGCGTAACACCCTGAACTCTCGGATCTGCAACGATTGGTTCCAGATCTTTGGAGGAAACTAAGACCGATTGAAAGGCTCCTTCTGGGAAATTGCTTTCTGCAAAGAGTTTTTCAATAGCCAGGGCGCATCCGCTTACATTACTGGCATGTTTCAGAAGGCCGGTATTGCCTGCCAGGATATTTGGGATAGCAAAGCGGAAAACCTGCCAATAAGGAAAATTCCACGGCATTATAGCCAGGATAATACCTTTGGGCTCGTAAGATACATAGCTTTTATAGGCATCCGACTTAATTGGCCGGGGAGCCAGCATATCCTGGATATTTTCAGCATAATATTCTGCAGTGGCGGCACATTTAAGTACTTCGGCGCGGGCTTCCTTTAAAGTTTTACCCATTTCGCTGGTAATTAATGCTGCATGTTTATCAACATCTTTTTTTAGGGATTGAGCTACCTGCTTCATCCACTCTCTCCTTTGTTCAAGTGGAATTTGCAACATTTGTCGGTAAGCCCTGTAGCCTAATTCCAGTTTCTGATCAATTTCCTGCGGGGTATGTGCTGTGTAAACAGCAATGGTTTCCTGTGTAAATGGATTAATGCTTGTAAACATGACTGTGGGCTTTTAAGCTGTTCGCTGTTATTAAAAAGTCATTATTCGGTTACAAATTTACCGTTTTCTGATTAAAGGCTACTACTGATACCTAATTGCTATCTTTGCATCCCAAAATAAATAGACTATATGGCGTTAAGTAGATGGAATATTGTTATCATGGCGCTTTGTACCGGTTTAATAGTTGCAAATATTTATTATAGCCAGCCATTAACCGTAATGATCAGCCAGGAGTTTGGTGTTTCTGAAAGTAATGCAGGTCAGATTACTTTTTTTACGCAGGTGGGTTATGCATTAGGCCTATTATTTTGTGTACCATTGGGCGACAAGCTCGAGCGGAAAAAGCAGATTATTGGAATGACGTTAGCCGCAGCTATTACCTTAATAGCCGCCGCTGAATCCACGAATGTTACCATGCTTAAAATCACGGGTTTACTAATAGGCTTTACCTCTGTAGTGCCTCAGTTAATACTGCCAATGGCGGCTCATTTATCAGATCCGGCCAGCAGGGGAAAAGTTATTGGTACAATCATGAGCGGGTTACTGGTCGGAATTTTATTATCCCGGACGCTTAGTGGAATTGTGGGCCATCACTTTGGCTGGAGAGCAATGTTTTGGATTGCGGCAGGAATAAGTGCTGTATTGGCTGTTATTATGATGCTGTCGTTTCCTTCCAGCAAACCCAACTTTAAAGGTACTTATGGCAATTTGATGGGGTCGTTGATCACACTCATCAAGGAGCAACCGATACTGAGAGAAGCATCAGCCATTAACGCCTGTTGCTTTGCAATGTTTGGTATGTTTTGGACTACTGTAGTGTTTTTATTATCAGATGCCCCATTTCATTATACCAGCGAACAAATCGGGTTAATGGGATTGGCAGCAGCAGCAGGCGCATTGGGAGCTCCATTGATCGGAAGAATAGCAGATAAGAAGAACCCAAGAATCGCAATTGGTTATGGGATTATCTGCCTGTTTATTGGTTATATTCTGTTTTATTTCTTCAGAGCAGATATTATAGGAATAATCATCGGAATAATTGCTATAGATCTGGGTCTTCAGGGCATACACGTTTCTAATCAGACAAGAATTTATACATTACTTCCTGAAGCAAGAAACAGGCTCAATACTGTATTTATGACTACCAGCTTTATAGGAACTTCATTAGGTTCTGGTATTGGGTTATGGGTATGGTCTATAAATCAATGGACCGGAGTATGTATTGCCGGACTGGTATTGATAACTATTGCTTTAATCATCTACCTGAGTACCTATAAAAGAAAAGATATAGTTTCAGCGGTGTAGTGCTTCCTGTTAGGTGTTAATAACAACAAAAAGGGCTGACTTTGTGAGTCAGCCCTGGTATGATAAAATGGTAAGGAACAGATTAATCTACCTTTGTAATTTTCAGTGTATTGGTAGGTAGATGATCTATAACCGGAGTACTACCGGTATTTACGCAAACATCACCTGGTTTGATAAATCCTCTTTCTTTCAGGATACTGATTTGGTCGAAGATGATATCATCGAGGCTTTCTTCTTCTTCGTAATAGAAGGCACGTACGCCCCAGCTTAAGCTTAGCTGATTTACCAGCGTTCTTTCTTTGGTGAATACATAGAGCGGGCTGCGTGGGCGGTAGCTACTGAGCATAAAGCCGGTGTAACCGCTTTGAGTCATACCGATCAATGCATCAGCATCGAGGTCTTCTGCTATTTTACAAGCATTATAACATAATGCATCGCTCAGGAAGGTAGGAGAGTGGCGATGAGGAATCAGGTTACGATTGTAGATGATTGCTTCTTTTTCAACTTCCTGAATGATTTTATTCATAGTTTGAATAACCAGTTCAGGGAATTGACCGGTTGCTGTTTCACCGCTCAACATTACAGCGTCTGCACCTTCCAGAACCGCGTTAGCTACGTCAGTGATTTCGCTACGGTTAGGACGGGTACGGTCGATCATGCTTTCCATCATTTGTGTGGCCACAATAACGGGTTTTGCACGGTGAATACATTTACGGATAATATCTTTCTGAATCATTGGGATCTGCTCAACAGGTAATTCTACGCCGAGGTCACCACGGGCAATCATCACGCCATCGCTTTCCCAGATAATTTCTTTCAGGTTTTGAATCGCTTCAGGTTTCTCGATTTTAGAGATCACCTTCATTTTTGAGTTACGAGCCTGCAGACGTTTACGTAAATCGATTAAGTCCTTCACGCTACGAACAAAAGATAAGGCTACCCAATCACATTCCTGGTCGATAATGAATTCGAGGTCAATAATATCTTTTTCGGTAAGGGCAGGGAGGGATATTTTAGTATCAGGAAGGTTGAATCCTTTTTTGGAAGAAAGAACACCAGGTAAAGATACTTCTGCTTTAATTTCTCCGGCAGGAGTGATTTCTTTTACAACTGTTTCAATTTTACCGTCATCCAGCAAAATTTTCTGTCCAGGTTTCAGATCTTTGTAGAGGTCTGGATATGAAACATAGATTTTCTCCATGTTTCCTACTACTTTTTCATTGATAAAGGTAAGGATATCACCTTTTTTCAACGGGAGGGCGTTATTTTCAATTTCGCCTACACGCAGTTTAGGACCTTGAAGGTCGGCCAGGATGGCAACATTGTAAGGCTCAGTTTTATTTATCTGACGGATATATTCAATAATCCGGAGTTTATCTTCATGCGATCCGTGTGAAAAGTTGAGACGGAATACATTTACACCGGCTTTAACCAGTGCCAGTAAACCTTCATAGGTATCACAGGCTGGTCCAACGGTCGCTACAATCTTAGTTTTGTGCGACGAATGCTCTCTACCAGCAGCGTTGTCCATCTGCTTGTGGTAATATTTCGATAGATCCTTTGTACTCATAAGTCTAATTTTTAACTCGCAAGAATTTTAACAATCTTAAACCATTCGGGGTCGATTTCTTGTTTAGCTTTTACAGCTTTGTCAAGAGGCGTGTAATGTATTTTGTCGTTAACAACACCAATCATTACGTTGTGAACACCTTCCAAGAGCGCGTCTACAGCGGCATAACCAAGACGGCTGGCTAGAATTCGATCGGTGCAGGTAGGAGCTCCTCCGCGTTGGATATGGCCCAGGATACAAACTCGTGTATCGAGCTGCGGACATCTCTCTTTAATGATTTTACCTACTCCATTGGCGCCTCCATTTTCGTCGCCTTCGGCTACAACAATCAGGTTAACCAATTTCTTACGACGTTCGTTGGCTTGTAGTTCCTCTACAATTTCATCTAATTCAGTTTTACGCTCAGGCATCAAAATGTGCTCTGCTCCGGTGGCAATGCCGCTGTGTAATGCAATGTAGCCAGCATCGCGGCCCATTACTTCAATTACAAATAAGCGGTCATGTGCATCTGCAGTATCACGGATCTTGTCAATGGCCTCTACTGCTGTATTTACAGCCGTATCAAATCCAATTGTGTAATCCGTTCCCGCAATGTCCTTGTCAATAGTTCCAGGCAAGCCTATACAAGGAATATCAAATTCCTGGCTGAATTTCTGTGCTCCATTGAACGAACCATCTCCTCCAATCACTACCACACCGTCAATGTTGTGTTTCTTCAGGTTCTCATAAGCTAATTTTCGCCCTTCATATTCATAGAACTCTTTGCACCGGGCGGTCTTCAATATGGTGCCTCCGCGCTGAATAATGTTGGCTACAGATTTCGATTCCATCGGAAAGATATCATTACTTAACATCCCCCGATAGCCGTACATAATGCCAAACACATTGAGCTGATGATAAATGCCCGTTCTTACAACTGCACGAACTGCGGCGTTCATGCCGGGAGCATCTCCCCCCGATGTAAGGACTGCAATGTTCTTCATTTTTTTCATATAAATTGCTAAAAAAATATCTTAAAGGCGCACAAAAATAACATTTTGCAATTGTTTTCTAACTATTATCTGATGAAATAACCTAAACTTTCAATTTCTATCAAACAAAGTAGGGATTTTTTTTAAAAAATATTACGCATGCTAAAATTAATTAATAGGAGGTGGATTATTATGAGTATGAGTCTGATAGGCGGGCAAGCCTTCGCACAACAACAACCTATCGCTTATCCAGAGAGCAAAAAAGTAGATTCAGTCGATAATTATCACGGCACCAAAATCGCCGATCCTTACCGCTGGCTCGAAGACGATAATAGCGAGGCTACCAAAGATTGGGTTATCGCCCAAAATAAAGTAACCGAAGATTATCTCTCAAAAATCCCTTTCCGTAACCAAATTAAAAAAAGACTGGAGGAACTCTGGAATTATCCCAAAAACGGAGCTCCAACAAAACACGGAGATTATTATTACTGGTTCAGAAATGATGGCCTGCAAAATCAATCCATCCTTTACCGCTCTTCAACTCCTAACGGTACCCCCGAAGTATTTCTTGATCCCAATAAGCTTTCTACCGATGGTACCGTAGCCCTCGGAAGTATGAATTTCTCCAAAGACGGGAAATATTTTGCCTATATGATCGCTAAAGCCGGTTCCGACTGGCAGGAGGGCTATGTCATGGAAGTGGCCACCAAAAAACTTCTCGACGATAAATTAGACTACATTAAATTCAGCGGCCTTTCCTGGAGAGGTCATGGATTTTACTACTCCCGTTACGATAAACCTGATGAGAAAAGTAAACTTTCCCGTAAAAACGAATTCCAGAAAGTATACTTCCACCAGGTAGGCGATCCTCAGGAAAAGGATGTTCTTGTGTTTAAAGATGATGCCCATCCTTTAAGAATGGGTGGTGTAAGTGTAACTGAAGATGAACGATTCCTTATCCTATCCACTTCTGAAGGAACTTCCGGCCGTGAAGTCTGGTACCGCGATATGAACGATGCTTCACAAAAGGACTTTGCCCTATTAATTAAAGGTTTTGAATATGAACCGGATGTTATAGATAATGATGGTGATAAGTTATTGGTTCGTACCAACCATAGCGCCCCTAATTATAAAGTGGTACTGATAGATCCGAAACATCCTGAAGAGGCCAGCTGGAAAACTATTGTTTCAGAGAAAAAAGATGCCCTGGAAGGTGCAGGCACTGGTGGTGGTAAACTCTTTTTGTCCTATCTGGCGGATGCTTCCTCAAAAGTTTATCAATATGATTACAAAGGAAAGTTGGAACATGAACTAAGTCTACCCGGAATAGGTTCGGCTGCCGGATTTGGTTGCCTGAAGGATGAAAATGAATTCTATTACACATTTACCTCCTTTGTTATTCCAACTTCTGTATATAAATATGATATAAAAACCGGGAAGTCCACCTTATTTGATAAAGCGGCTGTTAAGTTTGATCCAACTAAATACGAGACCAAACAGGTATTCTTTACCAGTAAAGACGGTACCAGTGTACCAATTTTTCTTTCCTATAAGAAAGGGATTCGCTTAAATGGTAATAACCCGGTATTATTATATGGATATGGAGGTTTTAACATTGCTATTACCCCTTCATTCAGTGTTGCTAATTTATACTTCATGGAACAAGGCGGTATTTATGCTGTTGTTTCTTTAAGAGGGGGAAGCGAGTACGGAGAAGCATGGCATAAAGCCGGTATGATGGAGAAAAAGCAGAATGTATTCGACGATTTTATTGGAGCTGCTGAATATCTGATTCAAACTAAATACACCAATCCGGCCAGAATAGCAATTATGGGTGGTTCCAACGGTGGTCTGCTTGTTGGTGCCTGCATGACTCAAAGACCTGAACTCTTTAAAGTAGCATTACCTGCTGTAGGCGTGATGGATATGCTTCGCTTCCAGAGATTCACTATTGGTTGGGCATGGGCAACTGAATATGGTAGCAGCGATAATCCTGAGCAGTTTAAGTACTTGTTGAAATATTCTCCTTTACATAATCTTCGTCCGGGTACCGCATATCCTGCGACTCTGGTTACGACTGCAGATCATGACGACAGAGTAGTGCCGGCTCACTCCTTCAAGTTTGCCGCCACTTTACAGGCAGATAATGCAGGTCCGAATCCGGTATTAATCAGAATTGATTCGAAAGCCGGACATGGGGCAGGTAAACCCACCAGTAAGAAAATTGAGGAGGTAACCGATGTATGGTCCTTTACCATGTATAACCTTGGAATGCAGGTGAAATAATTATAATCCGCCACCAGAGGGGATTCATGTATAAAAGTGGAACAAAAAAAATCCACCTTTTCATGAATCCCCTTTTTTCTTATCTTTAGAGATAGCGTTTTATATGAAGAAGGTACTTATAACTGGAAGTAACGGATTGTTGGGACAGCACCTGATCCCACTTTTTCTGCAGGATGGGCAGTACGAAGTGATAGCCACCGGCAGAGGAGCTAATCGTTTCCCTAAGAAAGATAACTACGTCTACGAAACAGCTAATCTCAGGGATGCTGGTAGCGTCAAGCGGTTGGTTGATAAATATCAGCCGGATATTATTATCCATAGTGGCGCTATGTCGCAGGTGGATGATTGTGAGAAAAATAAAGATGCCTGCTGGGATACTAATGTAGGGGCTACACGATATTTGGTGCATGCCGCTGAAAGCTGTAATGCTTTCTTTATTTTCTTATCTACCGACTTTGTATTCGATGGCTTACAGGGGCCTTATTCCGAGGATGACCCTGTAAACCCTATTAATTATTATGGAACCAGTAAAGTAGCCGCAGAACGGTTGGTAATGAACAGTAAGCTCAACTGGGCTATTGTTCGTACCGTATTGGTTTATGGGGTAGTGGCTGATCCTCAGCGCAGTAATATGATTACCTGGGTAAAAAATAACCTCCAGCAAGGTAAGAAAGTGAAAGTTGTGGATGACCAATGGCGAACCCCAACGCTTTGCCACGATCTTGCCAAAGGATGTTTGCTAATCGCCAACAAACAGGCAACCGGGTTATTTAATATCTCTGGTGATGAAACACTCACTCCCTACGATATGGCCGTTAAAACCGCAGCCTATTTTAATCTCGATGCTTCTTTAATAGAGAAGATTAGCTCCAAAACACTGGCTCAACCAGCTGCAAGACCTGCTAAAACCGGATTGGTTATTAACAAGGCCGCACAGGAATTAGGTTATAAGCCCCATAATTTTGCTGAAGGCCTGGATATCGTGGCCGCAGAAATTAAATAGACCATGAGCTAAAGCTTATGCCAACTGGTGAAGCATATTTATCAAAGTATGCAAATCGATTCTATTTAGTATAAAAAATACTAATCTTAACCCCACACCCTAAAGTTGCTAATAAATTGATATAATTTATACTTCCTCTTTTTGACTGCAGTTTCAGACCTCATACACCATATAAATACTACCGAAATGGGATGTCAGAAGCCAATGAAATGCCCTAATTTTCCACAAATTCTGGATCACTTGAAAAAGTTTATCAAATTACTTCTGGTACTGTTTTTATTCATTGCAGTGGTATCATTGTATGCCAATTACTTGCATCCCCATTTCTTTTTTAAGAAAGTACTCTCATCTAAAACTGATACGGCCTTCCTGAACAAAGGAAAAGATATTTCCTTTCGTAGTGGTGATGCAGTATTAAAGGGTAAAATTTTTACCAATGCATCCGGTGATAGAAAAATACCATTGATCGTTTTTTGCGTAGGCTCCGGGGATGGCTCTACTATCAGCAATTATGCAAAAATGATTGATACATTGTTCCTGCAAAATTTGCCGATGGATAGTATTGCTGTATTATGCTTTGAAAAGAGAGGTTTGCAAGCATCCGAAGGAGATTGGTATACGGCCGATTTTGAACAAAGAGCGGCAGATGCCAAATCCGCCGCCGATTTTGCTGCCACGTTACCATACATCGATCCTCATCACATCGCAATTGCCGGACATAGCCAGGGTGGGTGGATTACTCAGGTTGGATTAGCACAATACCCGGAAATATTTTCTGCCGGTATTTCGCTGGCTGGACCCGTTTTTCCGGTACGCCAGCAACTGGTCAATGATTATGTGAGTCAATATCACTGTGCGGAAGGACTAAACGAGGCCGACGCCATGAAAAAAGCAGAAAGACAAGTAAGCATGAACATTTTTATCACCCGTCTGTTCCCCTTTCAGCCAAACTGGAAACAGTTGCAGGTGATAAAAGACTTTGACCCAGGTATTTATCTTAAAAAAATCAATTCACCTATTTTGTTTTTATGGGGGTCTAATGATCCGCTGGTAAGTCCTGAATGGTGTAAAGCATCCCTGAAAAAGTATTTCCCCGGAAATATTCCCGGTAACTTTGATACGCTTACCATCACTGGTGCCAGCCACAGTTTTAAATTGGCTGACTTATGTTACCATGGCCCTTCTTCCCAAGTGCCATACGCACCAGAATGTAAGGAGGTACTGTTGAATTGGGTACGTAAAAAACTGTTATAGCTATGTTTCTATCCTGGCCGTAGAAATAAAATAGATCGCGAACTAACGCTTATGCCAACTGAAAAATCTATTTATCATGTATGCAGTTCATTATTTTTTAAATATAAATAATACTAACTAGCCATACTCGATATAGTTGCTATGAAATTAATATAATCCATACTGCCTTTTTTTGATTTGAGTTTCAGACCTCACACAAAAAATATTGAATAATGACTGATTTTAAAAAAATAAGTAAGGATGTATTCAAAATAATGTGGCTTCCGGGAGAGGATGAAATAATTTTTCATGCAAATAATGAAAGTCCGCTTCCATTGAACACTGAGTTATATAAACAACTCAATAAATATTTTGATATCGAAAATTGGAAAAATAAATATGCCGAAGCGTACAAAGAATGGCTAAATGATATTAGTAATGTAATATATGACATCAGGAACGACATAAATATGTCAATAATTGATGCACTGACTGCACTTAATAAAGAGCTGGAATTCCAAGTAATTTATTATTGGTTTGATATTGACAGAACCTTTACGGATGGATATCTTTGGGAGTACTGCCCAATTTCAGGAGAGAAATTGATTTATCTGGGTGAAGAATACACTAGAAAAAATTCTTTGATATCACCTTCATATCCAATAATATTTCCTTATGAACCACAGTAGAACGGCATAATAAAAGAATCCGCAGGTAATAACCTGCGGATTCCTAAAAGTTATATACTGAAGTCGTTATTGTTTATCCATATAAATACGTCTGCCGTAGAATCTGCTGATGGTATCGAGCACTCTTGAGGTATCAACTTCCGGAGCAATTTCAATCCCGGCATAGAATAAACTATCACGTTTATAAATTACCAGTTTGCGACCTGTCATTGAGTGACTTACTGGATATTTGGCTGCATCCAGGCTATCTTTAAATATCTTGATTACAGCCATATGGTTACTCTTTACAGCAAGAGTATCTGTAGTTACTTCCTGGGTTGCAGTTGTATCAACCGGGGGAGCAGACATATGTTGTGAGGTACTATCTGCAGGTGCTGGTGTGTAAGCAGGATTAGATTGATAAGTTACATACCACCATGCTCCCAGGCCACCTAAGATAATAACCGCTAAAACCACAGCCCACCACCATTTGAAACCGCCCTCATCTTCTACTAATTCCAGGTCGTTTTCAACTTCCGGAGTCATAATAGGTTCTAGCGCTTCTTTCTCAACAGCTGGCGGAGGAGGTGTTGCTGCCGTATTTTCTTTGGCTCGTTCTATTGGTGAAATATCGATAGTATCGAATTCCGCAGGTAATTCTTCAGGATAAAAATGCACATTACCCGCAAAATCACCCAATAACTGTCCGACCCCGGGAATTGACAATGGCTTGGCTAATTTCAGGTCCTCCTTTAGTTCTTCCAGGTATTTCTCAAACTTCCTTTGAGCTACGGCTGGTACCAGGTTTTCTTTTAGCGCAATCCATTCTACGCACGATCCATCATCTTGCCACTGCTGAGTAAACATGATCTGGTCACGGGGAGGGGTCAAGGTTTGGGTATTCGTATTATAAAATGCAGGAAAATGCTGAATAGAAAAAGTACCTAAATAAGGTACTACACAAACACGCTGTTTAAACAGCACTTCCTGAACGTATTGCAGTAGTATCAAAGCAAGACTTTTTTGGTGACAAATGAGCTTTTCCGGATATTCTCAGGCTAAAAAAGATTAGCGAAGATATATGAGGCATTTACCACTTACATTTTCGCTAATCTGCTCTATAAAAAATTATAGCTTAACCTGTTATGTTACAAAGTTAAAACTTAATCAGCACTCCACCCACAATATTAAATCCATAAGTCGGATAAAGGTAATAACGTTGATAATGAGAGTTAAAGATATTATTTGCATTCACCCACAGACCAAAATTCTTTCCAATATCATAGGCAGCTCCGGCATTCATATCCCATGCACCACTTGTTTTATTGAAATCTTTATTAGGTAGCAGATAATAGGTGCCGCTTAAAGCAAAAAGATCCGCTCTGAGGTGAAATTTCCTGCCGATAGTATACTGAGCAAATAAATCTCCCTGAAATGGTGGTAAATGCCAGGGTTTCAGTTGTGTTTCCTGCTTATTGTAGTTATACCAGTCGAAGGTCAGGCGGGCCTGGAACTTTTCTTCTTCAATATACCCAATTTCTGCGTGTAATTGAAATGCTCTCAGCATTGTTTCATTAACAGTAATAAAACGTTTAGTATCGAGCGTATCATTAATAAATAAAGGCTGATCGTACCAGGTTACTGAAGCAAATTTTGTATTATAATTGAAATGACTACCTAAAGTACCTTTAATACCCGTATACTTTTCCTCTACCCTTGTATTCATCATGTTTTCAGACAAACCGGCAAGGAATGGATTTTTAGTAGCAAGATTACGGTAAGAATTCTTTTCAAAATAAGAGATCCAACCACTGCTCAGGATCAATTTCTTTTTGATCAGGTGCGACTCATTTACGATATCTGGTAATAGTTTGAATTTATTATCGCTCCAGGTTGGATTTACGCCGGCATGCAGCACAAATCCGGGCTTGATAATGTCAACAGCCGGATGGATGGCAACTATATTATTATTGATTGCTTTTCCATTATCTACTTTATAGGTAGAAAGATCGAATACGCCTTCTACTCCGATATAGATATCCTCAAAGATTTGCTTGCGGATAGGAGCTTTGAAAATGAAAGTATTCTCAGTACGCTTGTAAGAATCATTGAACAGAATGAATTTTACATCTGGTTTGAATGTAAATGCCCAATCGTTTTGTGGACGGTTCTCTACTCCAACAATTGCGGTAATCTGATTGAAGGTTTGTGCCAGATCTTTGTTTTTAAAGTTGGCGGTATCATGATCATACCCGTAATAGTGTACTGTATTTCTGTCGTATGCGAGGCTGGCGTCAAATTTCAGTTTTGAAGTCAGATAAGCACCTGAAGCAAGGACATTCAGATTTGAATACTGCATGTCTTCAATTTTGCTATCCTTGGAACCAGTATAGTTTACGTATAATCCGTAGTTGTATTGTTCATGTCTGCCACTTCCAAATCCTGCCTGAACATAAGGAGTTTGCAGATTACCATATCCAAGTTTAAGGAAGTTGTTTTGCAGATTACCCAGTGAATCTTTTCCCAATGCCAGTGGTTTTAAAGGAGTGGCCTGGTACATAAAATTCAGATTCAATGCCGGGATCTGATACTTTAACGCCGGTTTACTGGTATCTACGTTCGGTAAAGAAGCAGTCAGGTTAAGTTTATAGGCATCGCGCAGTTTAGGCTGATTGGTAGAAATGATATCTATCGTTTCCTGTTTAAGGCCCTCCTGTGCGTAAGTTTTACTAACTGGTAGTAAGCTGGCTACTGCCAGTGCTGCCAGAAATAAAGCTTGTTTGTTAAATATATTGAGAGTGTTCATGCTCTGTTGCGCTTAATTTTCAAAAATCAAAATTCCGTTCCTTTTATTTCTTAGGTTTTTTACCGGCTGCTTTTTCTTCTGCTTCAGCTTTTGCTAGTTTATCCTTTGCTTCCTGCTTTAATTCAGGAATGGTAGAATTAGTAACTATACTTTCATAAGTTGCTTTTGCATTGAAGTAATCTTGCTGGCGGGTATAAACATCTCCCAATAAGATATAGGATTTAGCTACCCAATACTCGTAGGAAGGCGTGTTTTTGATAACATCAAAGCCTGCTTTTTCTGCTGCATCCAGCTCATTTTGTTGTAAATAGCTTGCAGCGATATTGTAGCGGGCTTCTGCACCTGTTTCGGATTTTGTCATGCCGGCAACAGTTTTAAACTCACTGATAGCAGATGCATAATTTTTTGCTTCCTGTAAGGATTTTCCTCTGTAGAAATGCGCAATAATCTGATCATCAGTACTGATATTATTGGCGGCCAGCAACATTTCTGCGTAGTTGGCTACTTCATCCCAACGTTTCAGCTGATAGGTACTTCTCAGTAATCCTCTGGTAGCGCTTAAGCTATTTTCTTTACTGGTAGCCAGGTCCTGCAGTTGTAAATAATAAGTTCTGGCCTTATCATAATTTTTTACCTGATAGAAATTGATGCTTGCTGCCTGTAAAGCAGATCTCTCTGCGTAGATGCTGTTATTTTTTGACAAAACAAATTCATAGGCCGGTAAAGCATTCGTGTAATCTTTGTTGTTATACAAACACTCGGCTTTATAGAAATTAGCCGGCAGAATAAACTGGCCGTTAGGATATCTTTGAATATATCCGTTGAATGCTGTTATAGCTCCGTTATAGTCATTGCTACTGAAACGTGCTTCTGCAGCTGCATAAGTAATAGAATCTTCTGCGGAAGCGGAAACACTTCTACCACTAGCTTTAAGGAATGCCAGATAGTCGTCTGTTTTTCCCTGGCTTACATACACTGTTTTCATGCTTTGCAGCGCCTCATTAGCTTCCGGAGAATCCGGGAATTTTTCAACAACCTGACGATAGTACGATAATGCTTTATTGTCGTTGTCTTTGTTATAATAGCACAATCCTAATTTCAGCAAAGCTCTTGGGGCATTGGCGCCATTAGGTTGTTTCTGTAATACTTTTTCAAGGAATGGAATTGCCTCTGTATACTTTTCCTGTGAAAGATAAGTATTTGCAATTTCCATATCTGTTTCATTAGAGAAGTTGGAAGATGGAAACTGATTACCTAATTGTTTCAGCAATGCGAGTTTTTCTCCTTGTTTACCTTGTAACCCGAGTATTACAGCTTTCTGATAAGTAGCATAATCGGCTCCCGGTTCATTATTATTGATAATTCTGTCGTAAAGCGCAAGTGCTTTAGGGAACTGCCTCAACATATAATAACAATCGGCCGATCTTAATACGGCATCAGTTGCAATTCTGGTAGCATTTGGTCCACTGGTGCGCTGAGCATTTTCGAAATGTGGAAGTGCTTCATTGAATTTATCCTGTTTCAACAGGCTATATCCAAGATTGTAGGAGGCAGTTTGTGGATTTGCTTCCCCGGAAACCGGTGAATTACTATTTAAATATGCATTAAGGTTAGTGATTGCCTGATCTGTTTTATTCTGACGCAGGGCAATTTCTGCTTTCCAGAAATGTGCCAGCTGCTTGATTTGCGGATCATAAGGATTTTTGATAGCAATATCCAGTAGTCTGTCTGCTTCTGCCAGTTGCTGATCATTGATTAGCTGAGTGGCGCGGCCATAAGCCACTTTCTGATATGCTTTCAGAACAGCCGGGCTTTTATCATCAATGGCTTCGATAGTAGTAATACCGTCTTTATAGTTGTTACTGTTTAAAAACAGATTTACTAAAATTTCCCGGGCCTCTGTATGGTATTGAGAGCGCGGATATGTTTTTACAAATTGTGTTAATTCAGTTAATGCGGCATCAGGATAACCTAATTCATAAGAGAGCTTACCGTAATTGAAACGGGATATTTCTTGCTGCTGGGCATTTGAACTGTTATTGGCGCAGAAAGCAAAAGCATTACGTGCATTGGCTTTTTGTCCGGTGCGTAGGTAACAGTCACCTAACAGGTACATAGAGTTTTGGCCTAAAGAATCTTTAGAGCTGCTCAGTTGTTTAAACCCTGTGATTGCTTTATTAAAATTATTAGTTTGATAATAAGCGTAGGAGAGTTGATATATATCTTCTTTCTTAACTTCTTCCGAGTTGTCCTGGAAATCTTGCAGGAGAGGTAATGCTTTCTGATAATCCTTCTTTTCGAAGTATGCTTTACCCAGCAATTGCTTTAATTCGGCCTCGTAGTATTGTCCACCAGCTTTAATTAAAGGTTCGGTGTAGGAGATCAGTTGATCTGTTTTTCCCTGGAAGTAGTAAATTTCTGCGATGTAGTAAGGTACAACATTGCTGTATTTAGGTTCCTGAACAACTTTCTGGAAGCTGTTTAAGGCATCTGCGTATTTGTGGTTGTAGTACGCGATGAAGCCGTAGTAATAGTTTGCAGGAATATTATACTTGCCGGGAATATCTTTTATGGAAGAAAACAAAGGCAAAGCCTTTTGAAAATCTTTCATGTTGAAGTAGCAGTAAGCCAATTCGAATTTGGCTTCGGCTATTTCAGCATTGGAGAGGTTTTCGATATTAGCCTTTTCATACAGAGGGATGGCCTCTTTAAATTTATTCTGGCGGAAGTAATATTTTGCCAGCTGGTAGCTTACGAGTTCTTCTCTGGCACTGTTATTAGCCGTTTTGAGGAAGTCGAGGGCTTGTTGTTCTGCATTGTCCTGCTGTAATTTCAGGGTACAGATGGTATAATAATAGAAGGCATCGGTTTTGACAAGGTCGCGATTTGTTTCATGCCAGTAGTCGATGTTCTGGATTGTTTGTTTGAAAAGCTGCATAGCAACAGCATATTTCTCTTGCTGGAAATGTTGCTGGGCGTCTTTAAATACTTTTTCAGGATCTGTATACACGCGTGTCTGTTGTGCATGGGCTGTAGAGATCCCGGTCAGACCGGCACCTGTAAATACCAGCACGGAAAAATACAGTTGACCTGGAATAATAACTTTTCTTATAAATTGCATGCTATAGCTGTTATTTCTTGAATATTATTATTGTTTCTCGCAAAGAAGCAAAGTTGCAAAGAAGCAAAGAATGTTAAGTAACATAAGAATTTTTATTTTAAACGATTGTTGTGAAAAAATCTTATGTCTTTTACTCTTTATTTTAACTTCTTATGCCTCTTTGCTTCTTTGCCGCTTTGCGAGCAAAAAAAATTCTTTGCCTCCTTTGCCACTCTGCGTGCAATACTCCGCGTCAAATATAGACGTTATATCCTTTCTTTTCCAGACGCGTTTCTAACAATGTGGATAACTACAGAGGCAAGGCATAGCCTATTCTTTTATCTTGCAAAAAAATGCGAAACAGCACTAAACCTTATCTACTATGAGAAAACTCTTTTCTTCCGGCTATTCCAATGGAGCCGTTAGTTTTGCCATGTTAGTTGTTCGTATAGTCTTTGGCGGACTAATATTTTTACATGGATGGCCAAAGCTGATCAATTTTTCTGCCAAAATGAATACTTTTTCAGATCCTTTAGGGGTTGGACACAAAATTTCTTTGGGTTTGATCGTTTTTGCCGAAGTTTTTTGTGCAGTTTTTGTGATTTTGGGATTGTTGACAAGATTAGCCAGCATACCCCTGATTATTTCTATGAGTGTAATTACCTTTGTAATTCATAGCGCTAAACCATTGGATGAGAGAGAATTGCCACTTATGTTTCTGGCAGCCTTTGTAGCGATCCTTTTCGTAGGTCCGGGCAAGTTTTCTCTGGATGGCGCTATCGGAAAGTAAAATTTTCTAAAAAAAAGGTTTGGAGATTAAACAATAGCACAATTATGTTCATTAGTACAACAACCATTCGGGTGAGATATGGTGAAACAGATCAGATGGGATACCTTTATTATGGTAACTATGGCTTATATTATGAAGTAGGAAGGGCAGAAGCGATCCGTGAACTGGGTTTTTCCTACAAGGAACTGGAAGATCAGGGAGTGATTATGCCAGTAGCCGAATTACAGGTTAAATATCTGAGGCCTGCCTATTACGATGATCTGATCACTGTGAAAACCATGCTGAAAGAGCTCCCCAAAAGCTCTAAGATCCAGTTTCATAGTGAGTTATATAATGAAAAGAACGAATTGCTGAATGTGGGAGTGACCACCCTGGTATTCATAGATGCTAAAACAAAGCTGAAAGCAGGGCTGCCTGAAGAGTTGAAAAAGAGACTGCAACCATTTTTTGCAGAATAAAGGATTGTCTGTTAATAACAAAAACTATAAAACCCGTGGAAAAGATATTAACCAGTATTATCACAATAGGAGATGAGTTATTAATTGGTCAGACAATTGATACTAATTCGGCCTGGATGGCCCAGCGCCTCAATGATATGGGGATTTGGGTGCATAGAAGGGTCGCAATTGGTGATAAGCGGGAAGATATTCTTTCAGCTCTCCGGCAGGAATCATCGGTTTCCCAGATTGTATTGATTACAGGTGGTCTTGGACCCACAGCCGACGATATTACCAAACCTATCTTATGTGAATATTTCAATACTCAGCTGGTTCAAAACGAAGAAGCACTAAAAAATGTGCTTCATATTTTTGAAAGCAGGGGATTGCCAATACTTGAAAGGAATATAGAACAGAGTATGGTTCCCGAGTCGGCCATTATTATACAGAACGACTGGGGTACCGCACCGGGAATGTGGTTCGAGAAAGAGGGGGTTATTTATGTGTCGATGCCCGGTGTACCTTATGAAATGCAAGGAGTAATGACCAGTTATGTGTTACCCCAATTGGAAAAGCATTTCAAAACGCCGGCAGTAATGCATCAGACAGTAGTGACGTCGGGGATGGGTGAGTCTTTTGTGGCAGAACGACTTGTTGCATTTGAAGCCAGCTTGCCTCCTCATTTTAGCCTGGCTTACCTGCCCAGTTACAGCCTGTTAAAACTCAGATTATCTGCTTTTGGAAGTGAAAAACTGGAAATAGCAGCTGAAATGAGCACCCTTTTTCATGAACTGAAGGCATTGGTAGAAGATATTACAGTTAGTGATCAGGATATCCCTATTGCGCAGGTAATAGGGCAGTTGCTCCATGAAAAAGGGAAAACTGTAGGTACAGCTGAAAGTTGTACTGGTGGACTAATCAGCAGTCAGATCACCTCAATTTCCGGAAGTTCCGCTTATTATAAGGGTAGTGTAGTGACCTACGCTAATGAAATGAAAGTCAGACTGCTCGGTGTAAATCCGGCTACTCTGAAGGCTTATGGTGCAGTGAGTGAGGAAACAGTAGTAGAAATGGTGACCGGAGCGCTTAAAATATTAGAAACTGATTATGCTATTGCAGTAACCGGAATAATGGGGCCCGATGGAGGAACCCCTGAAAAGCCGGTTGGTACCGTATGGATTGCAGTGGCAGATGCCAACACAATTATTACAAAAAAACATCATCTTCGCTACGACCGGGAGCGGAACACTAATATGGCAGCGGTTTACGCAATGAACGAACTGCGAAAGCTCATCCTTCAATAGGATTTGAGACAATTACCTTATTTTTGTTCCGCACTAAAGCATAAATGCTAAATTCAATCTTATGGCTATTGTAGAATTGGTAATGCCTAAAATGGGGGAGAGCATCATGGAAGCTACCATTTTGCGTTGGCACAAAAAGGCAGGAGATCACGTAAAAGTAGATGAAACTGTTCTTGAAATTGCCACCGATAAAGTGGATAGTGAAGTTCCTTCCATTGCAGAAGGAGAAATCACAGAAGTGCTTTTCAATGAAAATGACGTTGTACCTGTAGGTACCGTTATTGCCCGTATCCGTACCAATGCAGAAGAGGGAGTTTCCACGGCTCCAACAGAACCAGCAGCACCTGCTGCAGCAACTTCAGGTCAGGTAGCCAATCCGACCCCTGCACACACACCAGAACAATCTGCCGCTGCTACCACGAACAGCGGACCAAAATTCTATTCCCCATTAGTGCTAACAATCGCACAACAGGAAGGAGTTAGCTTTGCCGATCTTGATAAAATACCCGGTTCCGGTAACGACGGTAGGGTAACTAAAAAAGATATTCTGCAATATGTTGCGGATCGCAAGGAAGGAAAGATTATCCCGGATGTTACTCCTGCAAGAGAAACAGCTCCGGCACCAGCAAAACCAATAGTAACAACCACCGTTGCCAGCCCTACCTATAGCGGGAATGTTGAAATTGTGGAAATGGACAGAATGCGCAAACTGATCGCCAATCACATGGTGATGAGCAAACAGGTTAGTCCGCATGTTACCAGCTTTGCTGAAGCAGATGTTACAAACATGGTGAAATGGAGAGATCGTGTAAAAGGTGATTTCGAAAAAAGAGAAGGCGAAAAACTTACTTTTACCCCACTCTTTATCGAGGCTATCGTGAAATGTATTAAACGTTTCCCGCTGATCAACTGCTCTCTGGATGGTGATAAAATCATCATCAAAAAAGATATTAACATTGGTATGGCCACCGCTTTGCCAAGTGGTAACCTGATTGTTCCCGTAATTAAAAGCGCGGATGTCCTCAATCTGGTTGGTATCACCAAACAGGTGAACCACCTGGCCAACGCTGCCCGTCAGAATAAACTGAAACCTGAAGATACCCAAAGCGGAACCTTCACCCTTACAAACGTTGGTACCTTCGGCAGCCTGATGGGAACTCCTATCATTAATCAGCCACAGGTAGCAATACTCGCAGTAGGCGCAATCAAAAAACGCGCAGTAGTTATCGAAACTCCGGAAGGAGATACCATCGGCATCCGCCACATGATGTATCTCTCCATGTCGTATGATCACCGTATCGTTGATGGTTCCCTCGGTGCTACCTTCCTGACAGCAGTAGCTCAGGAACTGGAAAATTTCGATCCGAAAAAATCATTCTAACTGATTTTCAATAAAATAGAAAAGCTGTTTCAATCCGAAACAGCTTTTTTTTGTAAAAATCAATTCAAATAAACAGAGAGTTTAGATTAAACATAAATCAACATCCCCAATAAAAAATTTAATAATGCATGATACTCCGGAACACGTAAAAAAAATACAATTACAAATCTGCCTCTAAACCCTCAATGGAAAGGCTTAACCCAATGTTATAAGTTAAAAGAAATAAGTCCTGATTTTATTGTCTTTAAGTGATAGATAAATTTCCTTTACTGAAGGTTGGGCAGGGGCAAGCCCAATGCTATTAAGTTAAGAGGAATGGGCGTTGATTTTATTGACTTTAAGTGATAGATAAATTTCCTTTAACGTAGGTTGGGCAGGGGTAAACCCTGCCCCTACAGGGCTTCAGCTCATTACAGTTTCTATATTGTAGATTTATATCTTTAAAGAATTGAAATTAGTAGATTGACATTTAACATGAAATATTACTACCAGATGAAAATATAGTTTCGATGAAATCCTGTAGGGGCGGGGCTTGCCCCCGCCCAGCCTACGGTAAAGGAAATTTATCTAACCCTTAAAGACAATAAAATCGGGCCCATTCCTCTTAACTTAATAGCATTGGGTCAGCCTACGGTAAAGTAAGCAAGTCCTTTGAATTGAAATCAATATATAATAAAAGCAAAAAAGGCAAAGGAAATTCCTTCGTCGAAATATCGTACTGAAGAGCGATCTACAGGCTCAAATTCTTAGGAATAAACTTCTTTCGATTTTTCTCTGAATACAGTTGCCATAAGTGCAGAATTAGATTGTTGTTGGCTGATATCATAAATATCGGCATTTTCCACTGCAATTAAGCCACCCCGGCTACTTTATAAAAGTAAAAAGGGATACCTCAAAAACTGAGGTACCCCTATATTCCTACATTTGACTAAATCATTTATCCCACCATACGGGCTTCAACCAATCATTTTGTCCACCCATTCTTTTGAGGGCATCCTGATAGTTGTTGGTATTATTATATGCTTCGGTAGAAGGATAGAATAAACGTTTGAATGGTTTACCATTTGTTTCATTTTCACCAGCCGGATCAGAAATTGGAGCTAATACCGGGAATCCGCTACGCCTTTGATTGGCAAAAGCTTCCAAACCATTAGGGAATAAGGCAACCCATTTCTGCATATTGATTTGTTCAACTGCTTTGACCGGATCAAGGACATGCTGACTCACAAAATCATCGACCAGGTTTGATTTTATCGGATTAATGTCTGAATACATTTCCAGTTGCTTCATTGCCATTCTTATCCCTAACTGATAATGCTTGTTGGCATCTTCACTAATCCAGTTCTTTGCAGCTGCTTCTGCAAGCAGAAACTCAACTTCTGCATAACCAAGATGTAGAAAATTGGCTTTCAGATCCGCAAAAGCAGTATTGATCCTGCAAAATTTATTCAAATGAGGAATGTTGGTACCGTCACCAGTGGTATAATCAGACCAGTCATCCCACCAGTAATGACCCGGAATAATAGGGATGAAGTTTGTTAATGCAGTGATATCCTTATCATTCCCATCTCTGTTTAAAAAGTAAACAGGGAGTCTTGGATCTTTTTCAGTTTTCAGATAGTTTACAAAAGTGGAACACCCCATAGTATACCTGAAGGTTTCTACTTCTGCCAATGCCTGACTCAATCCATTTCCTCTGAGATCCGGATAGTTATAGTTTTCATGAATCATCTTAAAATTATCATCGGCCGATTGCATAACTCCACCTGCTACTGCTGCTTTGGCTTCTTTTTCCCCGATTTCCGGAGCTACTTTGCTTAAGCGTAAAGCGAGCCTCAAACGCAGGGAATTGGCCAGTTTCTTCCAATTAGCAATAACACCTTTATATACGATATCATTGGCGATTGCCTCTTTAGACGGATCGAACTGTTTGACAGCTTCATCTAATTCCTTAAAAAAATCATTATAGATATCCTGTTGTTTATCGTAAACAGGGGTGTATACTTTCTGGTAATAGGCAGCACCCGCCTGTGAATATGGAATATCACCATAGCAATCAGTAAGGATTGAGAAGATATAAACTTTCAGTATTCTTCCTGCTGCCACGTAGTTGACCAGTGCCGGATCATCCTTGCATCTGTTGAGCATATCCACTAATTGCTTGATGCTTTTATTGTAGAATATTTCCCAGACACGGTCGTTATAAAAATCCTGGCGTGCATACAAAGTACCGGCTCGCATTCCATATGCTCCGTTTACATATTGTACCCTTGGCAGGAACAGATAAAGATTTGGGTATCCAGCCTCCCTGCCGCCTGAAAGGAAGTAAGCAGCAGATGCTAGCTGTTGTCCGGGTGCTATGGTAGCACCTCTGGTTGGATCTGTATTTAATTCTTCAAAATCTTTTGTGCAACTACCTGCAATCAGGATAATGAATAATAGAATCAGCTTTTTGTATCGTTTCATTTTTCCTGTTTTAGAATTTTGCGTAAATATTGATACCATAAGATTTCCGTGTTGGTAATGAACCATATTCAAACCCTTGTCCGTTACTGTTATTGTAGCTCGATTCAGGGTCTACATTTGGTATATGCTTACTGATGGTTATCAGGTTCCTCGCCACAAATGATACAGTAAGTTCGCGTACTATGCCGGTTCCAATAATTGATTTAGGAAAGCGATAATCAAGTGTTAACTGGCGAACTTTCACAAAGGAAGCATCGTAGATGAATGGTTCCGGAATGTTATCTGAGATCTTCTGCCAGTAGGTTTGAGGATTTACATACCCTGAAACCTCTTTGTATATTGGCTTGCCTGATGCATCTACCCCTGATTGCTGTACCCCATGTACCTGCACTCCTCCTGTGGCTGTCCACTCTTCGGGTGTTTTATTTGCTTTCTTTCTTGCTGCTTCAGAAATCGCCCACTCATCACGTCCTTCAACGGTACCTTTCTGGCGACCATTCATATAGGCCAGCAGATTGGTCATTGAGTAAATATTGCCACCCTGTTTAATATCAAGCAATACACCTAATGCGAAGTTTTTGTAACTGAATCTGTTGTTGATTCCCCCGATCCAGTCGTATTGTCCGCTACCTAATACGGCATCTGTTGGGTCGTACTGCGGCATTAATTTATTATCAAGGATTAACTGACCCTGATCATTTCTCAGGAATTTGCGGCCTACTATTATTCCGTATTGTTCTCCTTCCTGCGCTACGATAGATGCATTAGCCCAGCGTGCGGAGGCAAGCGTGTAATAACCGGAAACAAGTGGACTTAACTCCAGTATTTTATTCCTGTTACGTGCAAAATTCAGGTTCAGATCCCAGTTGAAATGTTTACTTACAATAGGTTTGACTCCCAAGGTAACTTCTATACCACGGTTACGGATGTTTCCGGAGTTGATTACAGCAGAAGTATAACCACTGGTAGAAGAAATCGGGGCACTCAGGATTTGATTGCGGGTATTTGACTGGTACCAGGTGAAATCCAGATTCACTCTGTTATCAAAGAATACGAGGTTAGCACCTGTTTCATAAGTTTTGCTGATACTAGGTTTGAGGCTATGCAGCGGTACTTTATCTACAGATACTCCACCTATCGCATATCCGCCAATGGTTGGGATATCTGTATTGCTACCGTAGGTGAGAGTTAACTGATATGGATCAACGGCATCGGTACCTGTTTGAGCGATAGAGAATCGTACTTTACCAAAGGATAGGAAATTACTTTTTGCCATCAGTTCTGAAAACACAAAGCTTGCAGAAGCAGAAGGGTAGAAGTAAGAGTTATTTCCCATTGCGAGGGTAGATGACCAGTCATTTCTTCCGGTAAGATCAAGGTACAGTAAGTTGTTATACCCCAGGTTTACAGAGCCGTACACCGAATTGATCCGTTTGCGATTAATAATCTCGTTAGATGTTTTTGTAAGGAAGTTATTAATGCTTTTAACGCCTCTGGTACTGATATCTCTACCATTGGTAATCAGTTGATTTTCGGAGTAATCCATTCTGTTTGTACCAGCATTGGCATTAATCTGAAAACGACGGATTTGTTTATTGTAGTTAAACATCAACTCGGAGTTGGTTTCTCTCAATGTTCTGCTTCTCAGTACAATAGCCCCTGATTCGTTATACGGAGTTGTTGCCTCCATAAATTCCCGGAAGCCAAACTGCGAGTAATCTGTTCCTACCCGGCCCTGAACACTTAAGGACGGAGATATTTTATATCGAAGCTGAACAAATCCATTGAGTCGATCCTGTTTACTATTATTGGGTTGTTCGTTGATTGCCCAATATGGATTTACCTGATAGGAATTATTATTCCAGTTGATATAATTTCCGGTAACAGAATCTTTGTACTGCTTTAACCAGTTTATATCGATGTTAGGGGAAATACCACTTAATACATATCCAATGTTATTGGGGTTATCGGATAAGGCCGGCCGGTTATCTACGTTTTCATTTACGTAAGAAACCTTAGCATCGATATTTAAGTTTTTGGTTAGCTGAGAAGTACCACGAACAGATAAGTTATGACGCATCAATCCACTTTTTGGAACGATGTCATTGTTTTTCAGATTTGTGTAGGTAAGTCTGAACTGTGTTTTTTCGTTACCGGATGAAAGCGCAACGGAGTTGGTAAGTGTTAATCCGTTACGGAAGAATTTTTTAATGGAGTTGTTGGCATTTACGTAAGGTACACGTTGTCCGTTCCAAAGCCATACAAGGCTATCGGCACTCAGTTTTGGGCCCCAGCTGGCCTGAGAGCTACCAATGGCTGCTGTTACATCTTTAGGTAAAAGCCCATCTCTTCCGGTACCGTAGGAATCCTGAAAATCGTAATTATTGTTCAGGCGTTCTACTACGGTATTTGAAGTAAGTTCTACTTCAAAACCCTGACCTGCTCCTTTTTTAGTGGTAATGAGAATTACACCATTGGCGGCACGGCTCCCATATAAAGCGGTAGCGGCGCCACCTTTCAGAACTGAAATTGTGGCAATTTCGTCTGGGTTAATAATAGAGGTACCATCTCCCAAATCATAACCACCCCATTTGTCGGCCTGGCCGGGAGATGAATTATTAGCGGGTACACCATCAATTACATAGAGTGGTTGGTTATCGCCGCCAATAACTTTCACGCCCCGTAAAGTAACTTTTACAGAACCACCAACACCACTGTTCGTAGTGTAAACATCCAGTCCGGCTACTTTACCGGTTAAAGCCTGCAGTGGATTATTAGAGCGGGCAGAGGTCATTTCATTACCTTTTACATCTGTAAAGGCATAGCCTAATGACCGTTGTTGGCGACTAATACCAAGAGCGGTTACAACAACAGTGTTCATTTCCACAATCTTGGGAGCAGGAATTGTGTCGGCCACTTTTTTAGGAGCGGGAGCTGTAGATTTAATAATAATCTGGTTACCAACAGCTTTAACAGTAAATTTAGAAGCGGGAAAAAGCTTTTCTAAAACTGTAGTGACAGGAACACTTTTTTCGTGGATGGTATATTTGTTAGAGTTGATTACGTCATGAGAATAGGCAAAGGAAACACCAGTTTGTTTTTCGATTAACGGGAGAATCTCCAGTGCTGGTTTATCGTTTACCTCAATGGAAATCTTCTTATTCAGAACACTGTTAACGTCCTGTGCTGCCAGCGGAAGCCAGCAAAAACAGCATAGTACGATCAGTGGAATCCAGGAATTGATCTTCATTTAGATTTTTTTTGAAAGTTGATTAAACAGCGTTCAGTAACAGATATAGCTTCTCCAGTAAGAATAGGGTAGCCTACAGCTGATAACAGCTATCCCATTCTGGCAAATCAGCAATAAAACGTTAATTCATGAACTGATTCTGTGTAAGTAAAAGCAGTTGTAGGTTACTGAACTTTCTAAATTTTGGTTGTTATATTTTCGTTTGTGCTTATTGATTAGTAAATAGATACGTTGAGTCGGCCGTCTTTTTCATTTTCAGATCCATCATTTCCGAAAGAACTAATAATGCATCCTGTAGTGGTATATTATTAAATCTGACAGTTATCTTTTTCTTAAGAACAGTTTGATCCTCTACCTTCAATTTTGCTCCGTAATAGGTAGCCATTGCATCTACTACCTGGCTGATCTCCTGGTCTTTAAATACCAGGTCGTGATTACTCCAGGCGCATCTGTAGGCATAGTTTCCGGCAGGCTGACTAAGCGATCCATCATTATGCAGGATGCCCAGATTGCCGGGTAACAATATTTTGCTTTGCAGGGTATTATTATCTGATATTTTCACACTACCATCCCAGACTGCAACATCGGTATAGTTGCTATTAATTTTTACATTGAAAGAAGTACCTAGAACGGTAATCATTCCTTGTGGGAGCTCAATGGTAAAGGTATGGGCGGCATCTTTAGTAACATTAAAGAATGCTTCTCCTTTTTCGAGTTTCACTTTACGTATGCCCTTGTTGGTGGTATAGGCAATGATGGTACCAGGGCGAGCTATTACAGAAGAGCCATCGGGGAGGGCTACACTATCAATAACCGGGTTGTTGACAGCAAAGGTAGTCCAGTGTTCGGTTGGTTGATGACTGAACCAGAGGTAACTGCCAATGACGACCAACAGAATTGCTGCAGCTGCAATTTGTTTCCAGTAGCTACCCAGTCTGAATATTTTTGTCTTTTCAGTAGCCGGGAGTTGAAGTTGGGTTGCCAGTTGTTGCCAACCGTTATTCTGATCATGAAGGCTGGATGGCAAATCAGCACTACTTTCCCATAGGAATTTAATATCCTGATAGGTTTGTTTGTTTTTGGCATCTTCTGCCATCCATTGATTGATAGATTGAGTGAGAGCTTCATTTTCAGGATGAAGCAAATGCTCAATAATCATATCGTGAAGCTCATTTTTCATATGCGTATACTAATATGACAATTCAGAAAACTGAAACTTTGATAGTCTGTCAACTTTTTTTTTCGAGTAGCACCTGGCGGAGTGATTTTAATGCGATTGAGAGTTGATAGTAAACGGTATTTAAGGTGATTGAGAGTTTTTGTGCTATTTCAGGCGGTTCTAGGCCATGTACCCTGCTTAGGATGAAAATCTCCTGGCAGCGGGGAGGTAATGTTTTAAGGTGTTGTAGTAGTTCCTGTTGAAATAGGAGAAAATCGGCTGTTGAGTCGAGGGCTTGTTCGTCTGGTATCCATTGAAGAATTTCTTCGCTGGTATGTTTTTTTCTTTTTTTTATTTCATTGAGAGCCAGATTAGTGATAGCTCTGAAGAGATAGTGTTGTACATTTCCGGTGATGGTGAGTTGGGAGGATTTTTCCCATAGATTAACGAAGAGGTTGTGAACCAGGTCTTTAGCCAGGCTTTCATCTTTAGTGAGTCGAAAAGCCAGTAAATAGAGGGGTTGGCTGTATGCCAGGTAGAGTTGCCGAAATACAGGTACATTCCGATGGAGGAGGGCTTCATTAACTTCCGTGGTGGAGAAAGAAAAGATTACCTGTGTCATTCAACTAATAGTTGGTATTGGGATGTTTTGTAAGTATACGAATAATTTGTTTGAGTTTATAAGAAAATAAAAAAAGCTGCCTTTACAGAGTAGAGACAGCTTTTCTTTTAGTTCCTTGGTGCCGAATAATGGGGTCAAAATTAATAACGACGGTCGCGGGAACCATATCCTCCGCCGCCACGGTTATTACCACCGCCCCCTTTGAAATTATTATTCGGTTGTTTAGGTCTAGCTTCGTTTACCGTTAATTGCTTACCTTCTATTTCGCTGCCATTCAGACTATCCATAGCCTTAGCTCCTTCTTCTTGATTAGGCATTTCCACGAATCCAAAACCGCGTGAACGGCCAGTTTCGTGGTCTTTGATAACCTTTGCGGAGGTAACCACTCCATAATCGCTGAAAATCTGATGCAGATCCTCATCGTTCAACCTATAGTGCAGGTTGGCTACGTAAATGTTCATGATAACTGAAATTAAAAAAATGAAAAATAATATACTGAAGTTATGAAATTCTATTAATAAAAATGAAGGCCTTCAAATATTTTTACTTTTATTCCTCTTTTTAAACGATTTATGAGCTAAAGTACTCGATTTGAGCGCATTTTATGTTATAAACGTTAACAAAAAATAACATTCTATTTTATGTTTATTGCAGGTTATCCGTTATTTTTTTCGTAATTTAAGAGTGTAATCCATTAAAATATTTTAACATGGGAGGCTTAACTGAGACCTGGTTTGCGGATGGATACATCGATTTTGAACTAAAAAAATACACCTTACTGGCCTATCTGCAAGACGTCAACCGCTACTTTAATGAAAGCAAGCTGTACCCGCAGCTTACCGATATCATCTTTCACTATAACAACCTCATTGCATTCAGAGATAATAAACAATATTTACAACAACAGTTTCCAAAACGACTCACAGCAGTAAATCTCCAAAAGCTGGAGCTATTGTATGAACAAATGATTGCTGATGATGAACTGATGGAAGAACTGGAAGATATTATTCAATATTCCATCACCCAAATGAATAACACCATTAAAGAGGGTACAGATATTTATGAATGGGTGGCAGGACAACTAACTATCTTTCCTGTTGGGCTGGTACCATTGGAAAGCCAGGAAGGTTATCTATTGCTTTGTGATGGAAGTCACAGGCAAACACTGGTGTATAATTACCGGCTGACTATTTTTGAAAGACATGATGAAAAGTACAGAGGAATACATACCTCCTACGTTTCATCCTATCAGCAGGATTTTGTGCATACAATTAACCATATTAAGTTCCTGCTGATCAGAGAGCAGAAACAATTGCCTAACCCGGCTGTGTATTGTATTGAAACGCCTTTGGTAATGCCAATAGATGAAACGCTATTACCTATTGCAAAAAGAAGCCTGGTGAAATATATAGCTCAGCAAGCAGCCTAGTTCAGGGCCGGAGCTTTGGTATCATCTGTATACTCAATTTCAAGTGTATGATCTTTCATGAATGGGGCATAATATTGCTCCATCAGTTTCTGAATTTTCTCTTTAGATTGTTGAATATAGGTTGAGTTACTCTCTAACTGAGCCCTGCTGCTTTTATACAAAGACTTCTGTACTTCCGTGTAGGTTTCATCATCCTGAAATAAAAACAAACCTTTTTTATTGGAAGTTTCCATCTTATCAACCTTTAGTTCGTAGCTCAATAATTTTGGAGCAGGTAATTGAATAATTATTTTTTTATTGTTCTGCTGTACTTTAAAATTTTTCTCGTCTACATTTACTCCATATTTCGCCTGATAGGGAATGCTTACCCATACTGTATTTTCAAAGAAAGCTTTCTTCCAGTTGTCTGTCCATCCTCCACTATCTTCAATATTACTTCTCTTGATACTGGCACTGCCCTGTACATCCAGTGTTGCTAATTCAGCGATTTCTCTTACTATAGTGCTGTTGGAAATTACCTGCTGGCTAACATTGGTGGAGCCAAAACGTTTACCAAGCCAAAATATTAATCCGGCGACCAATAGCAACAGTACTAAGTAAATAATCTTTTTCATGTGCTAAATGTACTAAAAAAGAATATTATAATTATCGTATATACTTAAGCGTTATCTTGTCAGGCTATCAATTAATGCAGTATGTTCCGGATATGCCGCTTGTAAGGGCGCTTTTTCGGCCAGCTCAAAATCGGCGAAATCAAATCCTGGCGCCACTGTACAACCTGTAAGAGCAAAGCCGCCTAGTACTTCCACTCTGGAGGCAAACCAGTTGCCTGCTGTGATCACTATCTGTAGTTGATCCCCATTTACTACATCTCTTCCTAATTTATGCGTTTTAAGTTCGCCACCTGGTGCGATTTCGTAGATAGTCAGCGTTTGTCCGTCATAGAAATGCCAGATCTCATCTGCGGCAATTCTGTGAAAGGCCGAAAATTGACCATATTCCAGCAAAAAGTAAATGCATGTCGAGGCATTTCTATTACCAGCCATACCAGCTGGAAGGGTCGACATATCCAACATCCAGTCAGATCGGTAAGTTTCGCGGAAAGCACCTCCTTCTACATGGGGTGTTAAATTCAATTGTTCACGCCAGAAGGCTGCATTAGGTTGCATATGGGGAATTTAGAACTATAAGATAATCAAAAAAGTTTATTTTTTCGTGTACACATCAGGGTTATGAAGGTTCATGAACTTTTCAGGGTTTTGAATAGGTTCAAAACCATATTTAGCGTAAAGTCCATGTGCATCTGAGGTAACCAGAAGAATACGGCGCAATCCCTGTAAATCGGGATGTTGTAGCATTGTTTCCATTAACCACTTTGACAATCCTTGACCCCGGGCTTCCGGTAAAATAAACACATCAGCCAAATAAGCAAAAACGGCTTTATCGGTAATCATCCTGGCAAACCCTATTTGTTTATCCTGATGAAATACTCCAAAGCATAAAGAACCTTCAATCATCCTTACAACAGTATCCATGGGTATATTTTGTGCCCAATAAGAATCGTTTGCCAGATAGTTGTGAATAACCGTCAGATCGAAACGAGTCTTGTCTGTTGTAATACTATATTCTCCTTTTGTAACTGTATTCATGGCATTACTCTATTTATTTAATAAAAGTAATGCAAAATACTTTTTTAGCTGGCAACGGCTACCTGATCGAGGTTAAAACCTGGCATTTGGGCAATAGTAGCTGTTGCTGATGCGAAATATGATGGAGTTTGATGATTGAACTGGAGGTAATCATGAATAAACATAGCATGGTTATAGAATGGAGTAGCTTCCATAGGAAGTTGCCATTCAGAAAGATTTAATTGCTGTAATGCTCTCATGGCAGTCCTGTATTTTATCATACGGGCATATAATAAAGGAGGCAAGCCAACAATTGTATTGAATAATCGCTCTAACGTAGGTTTAGATATTGTATAACGTTCAGAAAGCTCTTCCAAACTAACGTTTCCTAATTTAATCAGCATATAGTCGGCAATATCATCTACTGATTTCAGGTTACAGCTATTGGATTCCATAGCTGTCAGACAAGCTTTATCCAGCAACTCTTCCACTTCCTGCATGTTTGTAATTTGTTTCAATGAACTGGCAGTATTGCTCCATAAGTTATCCTGTATATCCAGATCTCTGTAGTAATTGGTAAAGCATTCACTATGTAACCCCAGCAACCTGTAAGATCCGTAGGCATTTAATTGTATTACAGCAACTTTTACCGGTCCTTCCACCTGAAAATGGGAGGCACAAGTAATATGACCTAAGATCGAATTACCTGTTAAAGAAAAAGATTTGTGCGCAGCTGGTTTTACTTCTCCCTTACCTTCAAGCATCAGAATAAGATACTGATCGCCCAGGGCAAAAAGGTTTTGTGGAAGCTGTATGGTACCGCGGGTATTATCTTCCCAATAATAATATTGCTTAACAAATGGTCTTAAAGCGTCCGCAGGGTGATAGATATGGAAATTCATAGGTGCTATAAATTGGCGTTAGGGATTCTCTTTCAGCATATCCAACGATCACATATTGTAAATATATGTTAAAAAAATCATATTACCAACTCGTTTGTTTCTCGCAGAGTGGTAAAGATTAATATTAAGGAACAAAGGTTTTTTTTAAGGTTAATATTAATCTTTACCACTCTGCGAGAAACAGCGAGTTTACGAGCTATGGAACTAATTCCCAGCCCCAATTTATTCCTTTTTCAGTAGCCGGAACACCATTTACCATCCACTGAGGAGCAGGGGCTCCTTTAAGCAGGTGGTCGAAAAACTGTTGTTCACGACGTTGTATGTCCTTACGGTTCTGACGTTGAATCAGATTATGTGCTTCGTTGTTGTAGTTCAGCATCCAAACCGGTTTGCCTAAGCGGCGTAAACCTGTAAACAGCTCAATGCCCTGATACCAAGGTACTGCCCCATCTGCGTCATTCGCCATAATTGCCAGAGGCGTTGATACTTTAGGCAAATTGAAAAGCGGAGAATTTTCTATATAAAGTTCAGGTTTCTCCCAAAGGGTAGCACCAATACGGCTTTGAGAATGTTCGTACTGGAACTGGCGATTCATACCACTTTCCCATCTGATTCCTCCATAGGCACTGGTCATATTGGCAACTGGTGCACCTGCCCATGCAGCAGCAAACAAATTGGTTTGAGTTATCAGGTATGCAACCTGGTAACCTCCCCAGCTCTGACCCTGAATACCCATATGTTTTCCATCTACCCAGGATTTTTTAGCCATATCTTCTGCTGCACTTACAATATAATCATAAGCACTCTTACCCGGATAACCATTTTCGTAAGTAATATCCGGTGCAAATACCAGATATCCTCTGCTTACGAAGAAAGAAATATTCAAACGTGACGGAGTAGGAGCTGGTGCCTGATAGTTGTAAAGTCCATCTGTTAATTTCTCATAGAAATAGAATATAACAGGATATTTCTTGGTGCTGTCAAAATTTTCAGGTTTATACAAAATACCTTCTGCGTGTTTTCCGCTGAAAGTTGTCCATTTGTATAGTTCTGCTGTTCCCCAGTTATATTCCTTTTGCTGAGGATTGGTATGACTCAGCTGAGTAGCTTTGTTGAAATCATCAGTTGCAGTAAAAACATCTGGAGATACATCATATCTGCCTTTATTGAAAACATACACCTGATTAGTTGAAGAGCGTTGCAGATCAGTAAAGGACCACGGACCTAATACCAATTGTTTAAGTGCCGGTTTTTTACCGTCTTTACGCACACCCGGCTGCAGATAGAAACCATTGTATTTGCTGGTTTCCTGATATGCGCTTAATACCATTGGAGAACCATAAAGAACGTATTTGTATTCTTTATCTAACTGTATATAGCGGAAAGTAATCTTTTCTTTACGTCCGATTCCATCTGTGTAATTAACGGGTGCCTGTTTACCAGCTGGATCAACAGACCAGATATCATAACGATCATAGATAAATACTTTATCGTCGTTATGTAACCAGGTGGCAATGCCATAGGCTTCAGGAACATCAGGATGATCATCTTCCTCATCAAACATTTTGGTAGGAATTTTATCACTGATATTGGCAGTTAAACCTGTTGCATTTTGGTAAGAAAACCAATTTCTTTTATCCAGATCATACCAGATGATATATTTACCGAAAGGAGATAAGTAATAATTTCCATTCAGTTTCTCCTGAATTTTTTTACGGGTACCGTCGTTTACATTAATGAGGTAAGCTGTTTTAAGAGTGCGACCAGTCCATTGCAGGGCAACTCTTTCTCCTTTATCTGAATATCCCAGGGCATAAGGACTATCTTCCTTTGTAAAGACCACAGTTTCTACATCATCATTCCCCAGCTGAATTACCCTGTTGCTTCCAGGATGATAAACAGCAGCGAAGCTCTTTTTAAGTTCCTTATCTGCATTCTTTAATTGCATTGGTTGCAGATAATCATCTTTGTAATTCCAGATATCTACTTTGGCAACTTCGAAATCAACGATATTGGTGTCTTTCACTGGTAATATCGGAGCAGTACCAAAGAAAAGGCGTTTACCATCGTTACTGAAGGTAAGAGTAGCATTTGGACTGATAGTCCAGTTTGCAGGAATTCCGTTACTGTTTTTATCAGCTACTATTTTAGCACTATCAGATTTTGAATCGAAGTAATAGAGTTTGTAGAATTGTTGTTGTGCTTTTGAAGAATCGCTGGTTGCAAGGAATGCTGCCAGTTCTCCTTTTGTAGATATAGCCAGTTGTTTATAATCAGTTTGTCCTTTGCTTAAGGTATCTGCCTTGCTTTTGGCTATGTTCCAACGTATCAGACTGGAGGTCGATAATGAATCTTTTTTGTTGATAGTTGTTTCAACGAGGAGATATTGTCCATCCTTATTGAAAACATATTCGCTGGCATTTTTGATGGTATCCTGTTTGCCAGACACAAGTTGACGGACGATCAGCATTCCGTTTTCACTTCCACTGCCAGCAGCTTTATCATCGTCCTCTCTATCGTTATCTTTTTTAGTGTTTTTGGCAATTTTATTATCTTTTTTAGAAGAATCTGCCGGCATTTCCTGTAACCAGGCTACTAAAGAAACGGTAGTAAGAGTACTTTCAGGTATTTTAAAGGATTTGACAGCAGGTATTTTAATAGGTTCTGCAGATTGCCCCATAGCTATAATTGCCAGAGAATCCTTTGGCATTTCTGCCGGTTTCTTCTTTTTAATCCTTGCATCACGGGTATCCTTAAATAGTGGCTTAATCGTACAAATCAAAAAGCGGGAATCTTTGCTCATTACCGGGTTAGTACCTCTTGGTATGGTAACAGATTGCCCGGATTTGAGATCATGAATGATCAGATTTGCATCTCCTTCCTGTGGGAGAACAGCATAAGCTACAAATTGTCCGTTGGCACTGATGACTTTTGTTCCGATACTTTGCCAATTGTCATACACACTGTGATCTAATGGCTTTTTAGCAGGTTGTTGTTGCGCATAGGTAAACAGGCTGGTTCCAAAAAGAACGGCCCCTAACAATACTTTTCTCATTGCTGCAAAATAAGAAAATTGAGACTTTTAGTCCACCAATTTTACAGCAACGGAAAAGAATTAATGGCTGCTTTCCAGCTTCAGGTCTTTCCCCTTTGCAACTCTGAACATCTGGAGAAAAACTGATAGGATAATGCAGGCTAATCCTGCATAGAAAGCTCCATTCAGGAGTTTGTTCTCATGAAAAATGATAAAAGCCAGAATAATGCTGTAAACCGGTTCCAGGTTATAGCAGAGGTTTACGGTAAATGGAGAGATCTTTTTTAATGCGCTCATACTCAGCAGGTACATAAGAATAGTACAGAACCAGGAGAGTATAAGCAGGTAAATAACATCCGGAACAGAAGGAATAAGATTTGCTCCCGGGAAGGCCAGCAGATAAAGCGGCATTAGTGCGGTAAGCACTACAAAGCCTGTAGTAAGTTCGTAAAACGTAATAGTGTAAGTATCGAAACGCTTGATTAACCGTTTGTTGAAAACAGTGAACAGGGCGGCAAACATGGCAGATATGATACCAAGTATAATACCGGTACGGAACTGGCTATCGAAATGGAAGATCAGGAGTATTCCGAATAAGGTAAGCAGACTTAATAACATTTCTGCCAGATCAAATCTTCTTCTATTAATCAGCGGATCAAAAATAGCGGTAAAGAGGCTGGTCAGGGAAAAGCATATAACCCCGATCGAAACATTCGCATATTTTATACTACCATAAAAAAATAACCAGTGAAGGGCTACAATTACTCCGGTGCTACCAATTGGCAGGATATCTTTCCAGGGAAGTTTTTTAAACCGGCCTTGGACACGAAACAAAATGAACAAACTAATAGAGGTGATCAGAAGTCGATACCATACCAGTAAGCCTTCGTTTAAAGTGATGAGCTTGCCTAAAATACCAGTAAATCCAGCTAAAAATACAGAGAGGTGGAGCTGGAGGAATGCTTTTTTCATGAACCTTCGTTAGCGTTTCTCGCAAGGCGGCAAAGATTAGTAGTAAGCGGCAAAGTTTTTTATTACGATTAAAGCGAATGTTTTAAGAAACTTCTCAGTAATTCTTAAAAGCATTCGCTTTAATCTTATTTAACCTTAAAAAAATCCTTTGCCGCTTACTACTAATCTTTGCCACTTTGGGAGCAAAATTAATTCGTAACTCGTCTTTTATAATTTCTAAAAAGGCTTTGCCATTGTATTTTGAGCACTCCAAGAATGCCTTCTTTCACAATGCCTTTGCTCATTTTTGAATATCCTTCTTTCCTGTCTTTGAAGGTAATAGGAACTTCCTTAATGCGGAATCCCAGCTTCCAGGCAGTAAATTTCATTTCAATTTGGAATGCGTAACCAACAAACTGAATCTGATCGAGATTGATGGCCTGCAATACGCTGTTGCGATAGCAAACGAATCCGGCTGTCGGGTCTTTTACTGGCATCCAGGTGATCATTCCAACGTAAATAGATGCACCATACGATAATACTGCTCTATCCCAGGGCCAGTTTTCAGTTTTTCCACCTTTA
This sequence comes from Chitinophaga silvatica, assembly GCF_003419895.1. Taxonomy (GTDB): domain Bacteria; phylum Bacteroidota; class Bacteroidia; order Chitinophagales; family Chitinophagaceae; genus Chitinophaga; species Chitinophaga silvatica. Next base: position 814,276 of record NZ_QPMM01000002.1, read on the forward strand.
ACGTATCGGGAACCGACTGCAACATCGGCACCATCAACGGCGCAAGCCTGGTAAAGACGCGGTAGATCTTTGGGGTTATGGGAGAAATCAGCATCCATTTCAAAAATGAATTGGTAACCTCTGGCCAATGCCCATTTAAAACCATGAATATAAGCAGTTCCTAATCCTTGCTTACCCGATCTTTCTTCAAGAAAGACTTCACCGGGGTGTTGCTGCTGTAATTCTTTTACAATATTTCCCGTACCATCAGGAGATCCATCATCCACAATCAGGATGTGGAAGTTTTCTTTCAGTGAAAGTACTGCGTCAATGATGTTACGGATATTATCCTTCTCATTGTACGTGGGAATGATGACAAGCTTTTCCAATGCTGGAGATGATATTTTTGGACTGCGAAAATAATTCAATTCCGCTGCAAGATAGGATGTTCCGCGAAAACATTACATTTTTTTTAACATCATATTATGGAAAATCTCTGTCAGCTTCTGCTTAGTATTAAGTGGGAAGTCGGCTTTCATCATCCAGTCGTAATATTGAGGTTCTGCTTTCAGTACCTCTCTAACCGGGCGGCCTTTATATTTCCCGAAATTAAAGACTTCTTGTCCACCCTGCATCACTAACCGGCGTGCAAAATCGATGTAATCTTCCTCTTTGGTAAAAGTGGCCAGAGAGTCGATATCTTCCTGCAGGTGTTCATAGCGGGATAACTGTGCTTCCAGGATTTCATATGTAGCCATTGCATCGGCTTCGGCGCTATGGGCATTTTCCAGTTGTTTGTCGCAATAGAATTTATAGGCAGCAGCAAGTGTACGTTTTTCCATCAGGTGGAAAATGCGTTGTACATCTACAAATTTTCGCTTACTAACATCAAAATTGACTTCCACCCTCAAAAATTCTTCCACTAACAGTGGAATATCAAACCTGTTTGAGTTATAACCGGCAAGGTCACAATTATCCAGAAATTGTTTCAATTCGCCAGCTACCTGTTTAAATGTAGGAGCATCTTTTACGTCCTCATCCTTAATGCCATGAATAGCTGAAGAACCAGCAGGAATTGGTATTCCCGGATTAATACGTTTTACCTTAGACTGGGTTGTTTTGTCTGGGAATACTTTAATGATTGCAATTTCAATAATACGGTCTGTGGCTACATTTGTGCCGGTAGTTTCCAGATCGATTACGGCCAGCGGCCTTTTGAGGAGCAAAGAAGGCATTATATAATATTTATTATTTGTCTGTTTATATTAATGAATTAGTGTTTTGATGGTAATAATGCTGCCAATTTAGGAAAATCCAGACCATCATAAGTACCTGAGCTCATGAGCAGCAGATTGGTGTCTGTATACGACTGGGAATTAAGGAAATTTTCCAGTTTTCCCCGGTTGTTGAAAATATGCAGATCATTACGACCAAATCGTTGGGCAATTAAATCGGCCGACAGGTCGGGCATTCGTTTAATTTCCAAAGCATGTTTGCTATAGTAAACTCCTGCAATTGTTGCAGGGTCCAGTGCCCCATAATACTGATCCAAAAAATCAGCATTTAGGCTGCTATAGGTATGCAGTTCCAGGATAGCAATCAGTTTTCTATTCGGAAATTGATGTTGGGTTGCTTCCATGGTGGCTTTCACCTTGGACGGAGCATGAGCGAAATCGCGGTAAATAGCGCAGGTATCATCAGCGGCAATCAGTTCCAGTCGTTTGGCTGCGCCTTTGAAACTCTGAATGGCTTTTAGAAAATCTGCGTCTTTAATACCCAATTGGTTGCAGACCAATTTAGCTGCATGCATGTTTAGCAGGTTGTGATCTCCGAATACCAGCAAGTTAGCAGAATTCTCCCCGAATGTTACTTTCGTAATACCATTTTCAATGGTATGCTCTGGTAAAGCATAAGGGATTAGCTGCAGATTCTCTCCATTAGCTTTTACCACTTCTACCAGCTCTTCATCACTACTGTTATAAATCAGTACCATTCCAGGCTGTATATCCCTGATGAAAATGGCAAATTGTTCTTTATATATTTCGTAAGTGGGAAATACATTGATATGATCCCAGGCGATTCCGGTTAATACAGCTATTTGTGGATGCAGAAAATGGAATTTTGGCCTTTTTTCAATGACAGAAGCCGGGTATTCATCTGCTTCGCAAACGATTATAGGAGCGTCTGTAATATTTACGGATTGAGAAAACCCTTCCAGTTTAGCGCCCACCAGGTAGTCGAAATTTACTTTGGTTTGCTGCAATACATGCATGATCATAGCGGTGGTAGTGGTTTTACCATGGCTACCGCCTACGGCCACACGTGTTTTTTGCTGGCTTTCCTGGTAAATATATTCAGGGAAAGAGTAAATCTTCAAACCCAGTTCCCGGGCTTTGATCAGTTCGGGATTATCTTCTCTGGCGTGCATGCCTAATATCACCGCATCCAGATCAGCAGAAATTCTTTGGGCATCCCATCCCATTGTAGCAGGTAAAATACCTGCATGTCGGAGATTCGACAGGGCGGGTTCAAAAATTTCATCGTCGCTGCCGGTTACCTGATAACCTTTATTTTTTAATGCAATGGCTAATTGGTGCATTACGCTGCCGCCAATAGCAATAAAATGTACTTTAGTCATAACGCCCTGACGCATTTCATGAATTGAAAGACTTATAGATTTAAAAAAATCGTAAATTCATAAATCTATTAATCTGAAATTACATTGTTGTTTTCTTTAATGTATTTTCTATATTTGCAAAATAACATCACAAAAGACGATTAAAAAAGTTGTCGCATCATAATTTCTATTGAAAATTCGTTTTAGTAATAAAATATTTAAAACATCGAATATGCAATCTTATGTTAGAATCTTGGGCTACATGGGTATGATCTGTATCTTTGCAGCTTTAATGTCGTCTTGCGCCAGTCATCAGAAATTGGGTTGCCCTATGAGAGGAATGGCAAAATCGACAGTACAACATAACAAAACATGTTAAATGAATTGGAAAACGTTAACCAGTGAGGAACAATTGTCGGAAATTAATGCTGCATCTGCAATAGCTCCAGTAGTGATTTTTAAACATAGCACGCGATGCTCTATCAGTTCTATGGCTAAAGCCAGGCTGGAAAGAGCTGTAGTTCCGGAAGGGTTAACGTTTTATTACCTCGATCTGATTGCCTACAGAGCTGTATCCGACAGCATTGCTGAAACCTATCATGTACCACACGAATCTCCCCAGATTCTGGTTATAAAAAACGGTGAATGTATTTTTAATGAAAGTCATTCCGGTATTATAATGGATGAAATTATAGCTGAGGCGGGCTTTTAAGCCAAATTCCCATATCTACTGCAGGTTGGACGAAACAACATATAACTCCTCTTTCTCATTGCTTTACTCTTAAGTTTTCTGGACTAAAACGGTCAGAATAGGCTAGTTTTGCGCTAACAAGAGCATAGCCAATGAAGCATCGTATAATAGTGGCAGTTACAGGAGCAAGCGGGGCGATCTATGCCCGGCAATTGTTGCAGAAATTACATGCAGCCTCTTCTCAATTGGAAGAAGTCGCTGTTGTAATGACAGAGAACGCCAAAACTGTATGGGAAACTGAATTACAGGATCAGGGTTATAAGGAATTGCCTTTCCGGTTTTATTCACAACAGGATTTTATGGCACCTTTTGCCTCCGGATCCGGCAGGTTTAATACCATGATAATTTGCCCCTGTTCTATGGGCACTTTAGGCCGTATTGCCACAGGTATATCCAATGATCTGATTACCCGGGCGGCCGATGTTGTTTTAAAAGAGCGCCGAAAGCTCATTTGTGTAGTAAGAGAAACTCCCTATCATCTTATTCATATCAAAAATATGGAAGCCTTAACAGCTGCAGGTGGAATTGTATGTCCAGCTACTCCATCTTTCTATAGTTTACCAAAAAATCTGGAAGAAATGGCTGCAACAGTAGTAGATCGGGTAATTGATCTGGCAGGAATAGAACAACAAACCTATCGTTGGGGTAGTGAAAACAAGCTAACGGATTAGTAACTTAGCCCATTCATTTAATAAGAGACATCATGCAAATAGCTATAATCAACGGTCCAAATCTCAATTTATTAGGCAAACGTGAAACCGGTATTTACGGCAGCGAATCTTTTGAACATTACTTCGAACGTTTGCAACAGCAATACCCAACTATAAAGTTTACATATTATCAAAGCAATGTAGAAGGTGAACTGGTGAATTATTTACATGAAGTAGGATTTTCCTATGATGGAATCTTATTAAATGCGGGTGCTTATACACATACCTCCGTTGCAATTCGTGATGCAATTGCAGGTATTAAAACCCCGGTAATTGAGATTCATATCAGTAATGTTTATGCCCGCGAAGAATTCAGACATACTTCATTAATAGCCCCTAAATGCGTAGGTACAATCTGCGGATTAGGACTTAAAGGCTATAACCTGGGTGTCGAGTATTTTGTCATGAACGATATTTAACTAAAAACAGGGCGTGACCAAAGTCACGCCCTGTTTTTTTAAGGAAATACCTTAAAAGTTTGAAGCATTCCCACCTTTATCTTCTCATTGAGTATTAAAGATTTATATACCTGATTTCCAGAGTGCCGGCTGTGGCAGTTAATGGTACATACAATGTAATTAACGGATAGCTGGTACCATAATCATATTCCTGTAAAATGGTTTTATAGGCCAGCGTTCCGTCAACATACGCACACACATAATAATAACCATGCCTGTCGGCAGTAATGGCATTCGAAACATTTATAGTTTTTGTTCCTGAAAATGTATTCATAAGGTATGGACTTGTATATGATCCTCCACAAGCCATAATGCTGGTTGCATCACTATAATCGGAACTGTATACAGTCTGGATTTGAAAAGTGGTGCTACCCGGACAGGTAAGTTGTCCGTTTTTAATTACTGTTATTGTACCTGCTCTTTTCAATTTTGCTGAAGCTACATCTTTATGTTTAATTACTGTAAAACTTGCAAACAGGAGGCAGCTAACCAATATTGAGCTCAGTGTCAGAATTTTTTTTGTGAGTTGCATAACGATGAAATTTTGAAGGGTTTAAAGGAATGGATCAGATAAAGGCATAGTAAACTATGAAAAGATCTTTGATCATCAGATTATTTTAGAGGATATTTTTTAATCTCGAAAATCTGATTTTAGTTTGATGTTCATCTTTAATTAGTTAGCATTGCTGAGATAGTAAAATAGAGGGAGTGTTCCTGTAAGTTCTTATCCAGAAAGGATTTTATGGGATATGTTTTTAATTTTTTAATGTTAGTGATCCTCTTCAATAATAATATCAGCATATAATATTCAGAAGGTGAGATTTAAATGGGTTCAGATTATTTAACGCTCTGGTAAATATAGATTTTCACGATAAGTTAATATTGAAGTAACCAACTAATCATTTTTATTCTTATCTTTAAGAGAAGTTATTCAGATCCCGAATAATTTTCTACACTGCATTTAAAGCAGTTTCCCGCCTTTATTCTTTCCATGCTTTAAGCTATTACATTCTTATTAACCAACATCAAAAGCTATGAAGAAAAAGGGATTTCTTATTGACATGGATGGCGTGATTTACAAAGGAAGTGAACCCATTCCGGGCGCCGTCGAATTTATTAATGGGCTTAAAGAGAAAGGACTGCCTTTTTTATTTCTTACAAACAATAGCCAGAGAACAGGTAGGGATGTTTGCTATAAGCTAAATAAAATGGGCTTCAAAGTAAACGAAACTGATATTTTTACCTGTGCCATGGCTACAGCCAGGTACCTGGCATCCAAGAAAGAAAACGGAACTGCTTATGTTATCGGAGAAGGAGGACTATTAACAGAACTTTACAATGCAGGTTATTCTATTGTTGATGATCAGCCAGATTATGTAATAATCGGAGAAGGCCGAACAATTATGCTGGAATCTGTTGATAAAGCAATCAACATGATCATGAAAGGATCTAAGTTAATAGCTACAAATCTGGACCCTAATTGCCCTATGGGCGAAGGCAAGTACAGGGTAGGCTGCGGCGCACTTGTAGCTATGCTGGAATTTGCAACAGGTATTAAAGCATTCAGTGTTGGCAAACCTAGCCCAATTATGATGAGAATGGCCCGGAAAGCGCTGCAGTTAACTACCGACGAAACAGTGATGATTGGAGATACTATGGGAACAGATATTTTGGGTGCGGGCTCAATGGGATTCACAACAGTACTAACTCTCACTGGTGTTACAAAGAAAGAAGATTTAGGTCATTTCGGATATTCTCCTGATTTTATTATTCAATCAATTAAGGATTTATTGAATGAAGATTTGTTTAATCAGGTTATTGGAGGGAGAGTAATGGCAGATATTTGGTAGATTATAAAAGATGAGGATGTATCAAAAGTAATTTGTTAATGAAAATTCTCTTTTCAATAACCCGAAAAATCAGGTAATAATTACTTTTGATACATCCTCTATTCTTATTAAATATAGTTAGCAAACTGCTTCTTTGAAAGCTTCACGGGCTTTAAGACCTAAGATCTCAAACATCATGTGATCTTCTTCAAAAGAAGGGTTGCCGGTTGTCAATAATTTTTCACCAGTAAAGATGGAGTTAGCTCCTGCCATGAAGCAGAGTGCCTGATCAGACATGCTCATTTCCGCTCTGCCGGCGCTTAAACGTACCATTGCTTTTGGCATAATGATGCGGGTAGTTGCAATCATTTTCACCATATCCCAAAATTCAACTTTAGGTAAATGCTCCAATGGAGTACCTTTTACTCTGGTGAGTGCATTAATAGGCACTGAATCAGGATGTTGAGGCAGATTACTTAAAGTATAAAGCATTGCAATACGATCAGCGTGCGATTCACCCAATCCGATAATACCACCACAGCATACACTTACTCCGGCTTTCCTGACATTGTCGAGGGTTTGAAGGCGATCGTCGTAAGTTCTGGTGGTAATGATTTCTCCATAATGTTCTCTGGAGGTATCAAGATTATGGTTGTAGGCAAAAAGGCCGGCATCCGCCAGTTTTTGCGCTTGTTCTTCATTTAGCATCCCTAACGTACAACAAACTTCCATTCCGAGTTCGTTAACGCCTTTAACCATGTCTAAAACGCGGTCAAAGTCACGGTTGTCGCGTACTTCGCGCCATGCAGCACCCATACAGAAACGGGTAGAACCTGCTTCTTTGGCTTTTTGTGCATACTCAAGTACTTCATCTTTTTTGAGTAGTCCGTGTACGTTAATATCTGTATTATATCTGGCTGCTTGCGGGCAATAGGCACAATCTTCCGGGCATCCTCCTGTTTTAATAGATAAAAGGGTACATACCTGTACTTCAGCAGTATCCTGATATTGGCGATGAATTGAAGCTGCACGATATACCAGCTCCATTAAAGGAGTGTTGTAGATTTCTTTAATTTCATCTAACGTCCAATCATGACGGATCATAGATCTGATTTTATTGAGAAGCAAACCTAGGAAATTTTGTTCGCAAAGCAACAAGTTTTTTTTGGACAGGAAATCGCCGGAATACAGGGAGGGGAGGCGGGAAATGATGGACCTATCTAAAATGAAAAGAGGACGCATATGGGATGCGTCCTCCTTTCATTTTATTGAAAACTATAAGTATTGAAAATTAGTTTTAGGCGTGATATTTAACAGCGTATGATAAATAAGTTGAATGGTGTGTTCAATGTCATCTTTCTTTACCATTTCAACGGTAGTATGCATATAACGTAAAGGCAGGCTAATTAAAGCTGAAGGAGTACCATCGTTGCTATATGCAAATGCATCGGTGTCGGTACCGGTGCTGCGGCTTACCGCGTGAAGCTGATGTGGAATATCATTCTTCTTCGCTGTTTTGATAATCAAATCACGAAGAATATTGTGAACAGCCGGGCCATAGGTAATACTTGGACCGCCACCACATTTAATTTCACCTTCGATGTTTTTATTAATCATCGGAGTGGTAGTATCGTGAGTTACATCAGTAATAATAGCAACATTCGGTTTAATACGTTTGGCTATCATTTCAGCACCTCTCAATCCTACTTCTTCCTGTACGGCATTGACAATATACAGACCAAATGGTAGTTCCTGTTTGTTTTCTTTCAGGAGCCTTGCTACTTCAGCGATCATAAAACCACCAATTCGGTTGTCGATAGCCCTGCAGATGTAGTAGTCGTAATTTAATTCCTCGAAACCATCTTCAAACGTACATACACATCCTACATGAATGCCGAGGTCTTCCACTTCTTTTCTGGAGCGGGCACCACAATCCAGGAAGATATTCTCTACCTTAGGTTGAGGCTCTTTACCATCGCCACTCCGCAGACGGGTATGTATTGCCGGCCAGCCGAAAACCGCTTTAACGGTACCTTTTTCAGTATGGATATTTACACGTTTGGAAGGAGCAATCTGTTGATCCGAGCCTCCATTGCGTATTACATAGATCAGGCCTTCCGGAGAAATATAGTTTACAAACCATGAAATTTCATCAGCGTGGGCTTCAATTACTACCTTAAAAGGAGCTTTAGGATTAATAACTCCAACAGCCGAGCCATAGGCATCTACAAAGTGCTCATCGATATATGGAGTCAGATACTTTAACCAAAGTTTTTGTCCTTCTTTCTCAAATCCGGTAGGAGATGGGTTATTCAGGTATTTCGAGAGGAATGCAAGAGATTCCTTATTGAGTATTGATTTCTGTTTTTTAGACATAATTACATACTATATGGTGATCGAACAAATGTAAGGAAAAATAGGAAACGCTTTATAGTTGCAGTAACAGGAAGTATACAACTGCTGAAACGGCCATAAATCCATCCAGCACAAAATAGTAGAGAACATCTGCCGAACTGCTTTGGGCTTTTCGTGTAATCAGTGCAGTTGCTATAACTGGTATTTGTAAGGAAATGATTGCACTGAAAGAGATGAAAGGCCCCATTATTCCTGCAAAAACAGCGGCAAGCAATAATGAGATGTAATATAATCTCATCAGTTGTTTATTGTCCAGGTACGTGATCAGGGAACGGATACCTTCCCGTTTATCTGACTCCAGATCACGGTAATCAAATAAAATACAAATGGCGTAGATCAAACAGAAGCGATAGATCACTAAACTAATCAGGGGTATACTTAATGGGGCATTTGCTACCAGCGCTGGCAGGAGGGTGGTTACATAAGTCCATACCCCGGTAAGGAACAGCGTTTTGCCTATTGCTATTTTACTCAGCCACCTGAAAGCGGGATGGGGGATTTTAGGGGCGGAATAAAGGAAGGTTAGGACGGCACTGCCACTTATGGCTAACCAATGGTATCTCAGTTGCCAGAAGAAATATAAGGAGGCAAGAAGGCCAATAACGGAAAATACCATCATCATGTTTCGGTGCCTGTCGGCCCAGTGAAGCCTTTCAGAGCCTGAGTAGGTATTGGGGGTAAGGTACCAGTGGAAATTATAACTACAGATGGTGGAGAAAAATACGAAAAGGTAAAAGGTGGTTTTATCGTACTGAAGATACAACAACTCATTGGTTTGCCAAATCATCAGTAGGGCGCACAATGAGATAAAGATCGATGAATAAAGCAAAAAATTGAATAACCCCCTTAACATTCAACAAAAGTAAATTGTTTCTCGCAGAGAAGCAGAGATTAATATTAAGGCACATAAGACTTTTTAAAAATAAAAGCGAATATCATTAAGAATTGCAGAGAAGTTTCCATTAATATAGGAACGAATCTGAAGCGCTTAATAGTATTCGCTTTTATCCTTAAATACCTTTAAAAAATCTTATGTGCCTTAATATTAATCTCTGCTTCTTTGCGAGAAATGAACTTACAGTGGGATGTTACCGTGTTTTTTTCTTGGCATTGAAACCACTTTGTTTTCCAGCATTTTATAGGCTTTAATCAGTTTAATACGGGTTTGATCAGGTTTAATAACCTCATCTATATAGCCTTTTTCTGCAGCCAGGTAAGGATTGGCAAATTTTTCTGTATAGTCAGCCACCAGTTCGTTCATTCTGGCTTCAGGGTCAGGCGCATTGTCGATTTCCTTTTTATAGATGATTTCTACAGCTCCTTTGGCCCCCATAACGGCAATTTCGGCTTGTGGGAAGGCGTAATTTAAATCTGCACCAATATGTTTGGAGTTCATTACACAGTAAGCGCCGCCATATGCTTTACGGGTAGTAACGGTAAGTTTAGGAACAGTTGCTTCACTAAGTGCAAAGAGCAATTTAGCGCCATTGGTAATAATACCATTCCATTCCTGGTCGGTGCCAGGTAAAAATCCAGGTACATCTACCAGTACTAGTAATGGAATATTAAAGGCATCGCAGAAGCGGGTGAATCTTGCACCTTTTACGGAGGCGTGAATATCCAATACTCCGGCCAGGTGGGCAGGTTGATTGGCAACAATTCCGATACTTCTGCCGGCGATACGGGCGAAGCCCACTATCATGTTTTCTGCAAAGTTTTTATGTACTTCAAAGAAGCTGTCTTTATCTACAAGGGCTTCTATGACTTCTTTCATGTCGTACGGCTGATTGGGATTAGCCGGAATGAGGGTATTCAGTACTTCTCTTACTTCATCTCCGGGAGTATACGGATATACAGGTGCTGTATCTTCGCAGTTCTGAGGGATGTAGCTTAATAATTGTTTGATATATTGAATACATTCAATTTCGTTGCTGCAGGCAAAGTGGGTTACCCCGCTTTTACTGGCATGGGTTTGAGCACCGCCTAATTCTTCAGAGGTAACTTCTTCGTGTGTAACGGTTTTTACCACATTCGGGCCTGTTACAAACATATAGGAAGTTTGTTCCACCATCATAATAAAGTCGGTAATCGCAGGGGAATATACAGCACCTCCTGCGCAGGGGCCCATAATAGCTGAGATTTGTGGAATTACTCCGGAAGCTCTGGTATTGCGATAGAAGATATCGGCATATCCACCCAGGCTAACAACTCCTTCCTGGATGCGGGCACCTCCACTATCGTTTAATCCGATAACCGGAGCGCCATTTTCCATAGCCAGGTCCATTATTTTGCAGATTTTACGGGCATGGGGTTCAGACAAACTACCGCCATAAACTGTAAAATCCTGAGAGAATACATAGGTGAGCCGGCCGTTGATAGTGCCGTAGCCTGTAACTACGCCATCTCCAAGAAATTGTTCCTGATCGGTGGTTAAGCCCCTGTTCCGGTTAGTAACCAGCATGTCTAACTCCTCGAAAGAACCTTCATCCATTAAAAGCTGTAATCTTTCCCGGGCGGTAAGTTTACCTTTTTTATGCTGGGAAGCAATACGTACTTCGCCTCCACCTAGCATAGCCTCGGAGATCTTCGACTGTAACTCTTCTATTTTATCCATATGCAAAAAATAAACGGTAGAAGTAAAGGTAAGGATAAAACAAAAAGCAAAGGGCGATTACCCTTTGCTTTTTTATATAATGGACTGATTTATAATTATTGGTTTCTTTTTTTGTAGATAACGATTTTGGGAGTATTAATCGTATCACTGGAGTTTCCTGCATTATCCAGTACAAAAACGGTGAGCCAGAGACTATCCGGGCGGGCACCTCTATCTTCGACCCATCCCTTGAAGTCGATGGATTGCATCCGCATGGTCACTTCTGCATTAACACTGTTCCCCTTATTTGCACCTATGCCTGGCATCTGCCATACTTCAAACTTGTCGACAGGGTCGGGAAGTGGCTGCTCATAGTTAATTTTCCAGTTGATACTGTTTTCTATATCTCCATCTCCATCCTTTACCCGGAAAACTACATCAAGCTGGGAAGTAGTACTATCAACTGAAGGTAGTCCAAATCGAAGGAAGGAAATGACAGGTTTAGTACCGACTTTATCCTTCTTACAGGCAAACAATGATCCAAGCAACAGGAACGAAAGGAGTAGTTTCTTCATAAAACAAACCTACATTAATTTAGGAAATATACAAATATTCAGATATCACTATTCATCTTTATCAAAACGTTTTTTTCAAACATTTGTTACTGAAAACGGGGAGATTTATTCTTCTCCCTACCTTTGCGTCGTTTAAGTAAGTTTTTTCACATGAGCATGGCGTTATCAGATCGTATATTTTCATTGGGGGCAAATGACCTGGAATCAGTGGCATTGGAGTTATTTCAGTACCAATACCAGGAAAATGCTATTTATCAGGCATATGTCAATGCCTTAAATATAAGGCCTGAGAATGTTCGCAGCCTCCTGGAGATACCTTTTCTTCCAATCCAGTTTTTTAAGTCTCATACAGTGGTATGCGGGCAATTTGAACCGGAACTGATTTTTGAGAGCAGTGGAACCACCCAGACGGTGAACAGCCGGCACCTGGTTAAGGAAGCAGATATATATACCAGGAGTTTCATGACCACATTCGAGCAAATGTATGGCTCAGTGACAGATTATGTGATTGTAGGGTTATTACCCTCCTACCTCGAAAGGCAACATTCTTCCCTGGTGAAAATGGTTCAGGAAATGGTGGTTTTAAGCAACCAGCCGGAAAGTGGATTTTATTTATATGAGCATGAAGCCCTTTTTCAGCAACTGAAAGAGCTGGAAAAGAGGAAGCAAAAGACCTTATTAATAGGGGTAACCTTTGGATTATTGGATTTTGCTGAAAAGTATGAGCTAAAGCTGGAGCATACTATAGTGATGGAAACAGGGGGTATGAAAGGGCGGAGAGAAGAATGGACCCGGCAGGAAGTGCATGAATATCTGACAGAAAGATTAGGCGTTCAGGTGATCCATTCAGAATATGGGATGACAGAATTATTGTCACAGGCCTATTCGATGGGGAATGGTTTGTTTGAAACGCCATCCTGGATGAAAGTATTACTGCGGGATGAAAACGACCCTTTTCAGTTGTCTGATCGGGCAGGTGCAGGGGTTATTAATGTCATAGATCTGGCCAATATTTATTCCTGTGCGTTTATTGCCACGGACGATATTGGCAAAATGCATGCTGATGGCCGTTTTGAAGTACTTGGCCGTTTAGATAATTCAGCTTTAAGAGGATGTAGTTTGATGGTTAGCTGATCATGGCAGCCAGTTTAAGCAGCGACGGGAGCTTACCCGGATTATGTGTGATTGCCGAGAGGTCGGCCATATAGGGAAAGGATTGATGATCCATCCCAAATTTATGCAGCAGGTAAACATCTAATTGTTCGGCTGATGAATGCCCCTGGATATAATCTCCCAGATAGAACAGGAAGCGTTGTTTTTCGTTTTCAGGTAGTAGTACCAATGCTACCTTATCCCGCATCGAGTTAGGTGGATTGGCTTGAAATATTTTAAGAACCTGCTGATATTGAGCTAATGTTAGCAGGCCCTTAGTGGCAGGCATGAGTTGGGTACAGAAGTAATCGACAGCAATATCATTAAAGAAAACGCTTTCGTCGTCCGATTCGGGGGTATTATGCCAGGTAGCCCACTGGTAAAACTCACTTATTGTTATTTGTTCATTTATTAAAGCCTGCAATTGGTGGATGATCCCTTCCCGGGTAGGGGTAGTATCGGCCGATTGAGAAAGTGTTGTTACAATTTCCTGGTAAAAATGTTCGTTCAGTTTATTTGCAGTAGCATACAACAGGCGGCTGACTTCCATTTCCGCCACTTGCTCCATAGATAGAGGTGTTATTTGCTGAAGCTCATCTACAACTTCCTTTTTTGTTTTAGTTCCACGTAAATATGCTTTTAACAATGTTACAAAGTATACGGACGTGACTGGCGACATTTCATTTTTCATGAGCCAATTTTATATCTTATTTCATTGGGTACGGCCCAAAAATAGGATAAAATAAGGAATCCCACTTTGGAGCCTTAAATCTTCTGTTGTTTCATCAATATAAAATTAAATAGAATCCTGAAAATAGTAGACAAATTAGTTGACGCAATTAGTTGGTTGTAATAGATATTAGAAGAAGAAAAATGCTGTTAACTTAATTTTGTAAAAGGTAATTGAGCAAAAAAATTTCTACACTAAATATATGATTGAAATCGTGAAAATAGGATCATGATAATTAAAGATTGAAGTGGTGTAAAAGTTGAATTAATGATAAAAAGAAAATTTAAAAAGTAACCATTTACGTTGGAGAGAAGGATAGGATCAGAAATTAACTACAAGACAAGATATGTGCAGTGTAGTTGGTGTTGTTTGTTTAAATCAAATGTAGTTAAACGTTTCAGCTAAAATTAACGGTATGGTATATACGTAATTTTGACGCTTAAATTTGTGGATTTAAATAGCGGGTCTAAAATCAATTTTTAATAAATAATAATCCAAAAATCTCTATTTCTAATAAAAATTTAAAACGACAAGATTTACGCGGGAAAATTTTTTTAAAATATTTAACAAAAAACTATGAAAAATCCTTTTAGCTAACTACATTTGAATTGTAGCGTTAACAAACAACCAGAATTTAAATAGCATTGATAGTAATTATTGATAGTATTGACGGACAGTGAGCGCCCCGATGTATGTGTAATTCTTGTGCCTTCATACTAGCAAATATTGAAAACCAGCATTTGCGTTCGGAAAAAAAATTTCACGTTTAATTAATTATTTGTACATGGTTCTACATTCACCACTACCATTAAGGGACACACGCTGCCCTTAAGCATTTCCCGGTGCGTTATGTTTCTAGTTAGAAGGTATTATCTGCATTAATAGCGGTTACCTATGCTGCTTGGTATTCCATGACGTATTGCTGTGTCCCGACATTGAATGTCGGATGCAGATGGGAGCTTTTTGCCTACTATTTATCGTAAAATTTATTACTGCTGTAAAGATAGCTTTTACAGCCCGGGATTCTCTTTCCTAAATATTGCAAGTATGAAATACATTTACTTTTTCCTCCCAAGGAGAGTTTATTTATTTTCTGCATTTTTGTTGGTATGTACGCAAGCGGTAGCGCAGCGCAGTACATTCTATAAGAGCAAAAGTGATGATAAAACTAATAACTCGACAAGGGACTCCATTCTTCTTGCCAGAGTGAAATCCGATAAGCGGGATTCTCTTGGCTACATTCCCAACAACGAAATATTTCTCCGTACAAATGCCAACGGTGCAGTTTCTGGAGTGAATATGAATGAAGTAACTAAACTACCTTATATTTCTATTGATCAAATGTTGATTGGCAGAACTACCGGGGTAGATGTACGTACTCCTTCTGCAGAACCAGGAAAGCGTAACAGCGTTGTTATCAGAGGTGCTTCTTCCTTGCTGTTAGGGAATAAAGACATATTTTATATTCAGCCTACTTATATAATTGATGGTGTTCCATTAACTAACGAACATGCTTTTGCATACGATATTCAGCGTTTTGATTTTAACAGGAACGGTACCGAAACCAATTTATTAGGATACCTTAATATGAATGACATAGAAAGTATTGAAGTATTAAAAGACTTTGGTGCAAGTGCCATTTATGGACCTAATGCAGCAAATGGTGTTATTAAAATAACCACCAAAGGTTCGCATCCAGGTAAAATGAATGTATCCGTAAATGCTTATGCTGGTTTTTCCCAAAAGCCAACAGTAGACGTAATTAATGCCAGATATGAAAGCGATTTCCGTCTGCCATTTTATCGTATGTACGCCGATGATAACCAATGGCGTGCCTTCCCTAAGTATCTGGCGGATTCTTCCCAGGATCGTTATTACGGCCCATCCAACTGGGATGAACTTTACTTCAGAAATGGTTTTACCAATGGTATCCAGGCGGCTGTTACAGGAGGTACTCCTATGGCCAACTTCCGCTTCACTATTGGACAGGCTTCTGAACAAGGTGTTTATGATAAAACAGGGTTTTCTCGCTACAATGTAAGCTTCGGTATTAATATCCAGCCATTGAAGGGACTTGTTTTTTCAACTCAGGTATACGGTGCCAGTATGAACAGAAAGCGTAATGAATTCATACGCGACAGAGCAGGAGATGAAGATTACCTGTTCAACTATGAGGCGCCTATTTCTCCGAACAGAAAATATCTGCAGCAGTATTATACCGACCTTGAAAATACAGTTAACAAGAACAGAAATAATACAGCACGTATCATTTCCAATCTTAAATATGTATTGAATGATCACTGGCAGTGGAATACCCGCTTTGCTATTGACTACAATCAGAATTTCCGCGATTTCTTCGTACCAACTTCCCTGGGTGAAGGAAATGCCTTTGTTTCGAATTTTGATGGACTGAACCGCGGAATGATTTTGGATAACTCTATACGTTATACGAATTCATTTTTAAACAGACATAACCTCGAAATAACAGCCGGACAATATAACCAATGGGATAAATGGCGTTACGATTATGGTAAAGCCTACAGAGGTAGTAGTGATTATGTGAAAATATATGTGCCTGGTGATGATAACGCGCATACCGGACGTTTCGCGAATTTCCGCCTGTCCTTTAACACCAAAGACTTTACAGAATCGAGATTGGCTTCTATGTATGCTAACATCGGCTATAATTACAATCAGAAATATTTCGTCTCTCTGTATGTTAGAAGAGATGGTACTTCCTACCTCGATGCAGATCATCGCTGGTTAATGTCTCCAACCATTTCTGGTGCATGGAAAATTTCTAAAGAAAATTTCCTGATAGACAATGCAACAGTTTCCAACCTGAACTTAAGAGCAAGTTATGGTAAGGTAGGCAGACTAATGATGGATGAATACTACAAAGGTGGTCCTATCTATAATGTGGATGCCGGTTGGAATGGTACTCCAAATATGGCAACCTATAATGGTTTCCCTATACTTAACGTTGCCTATGGAACAGGTTATGTTGTTCCTGGTACTTCCTGGCAATATGTAAACCAGGCAAATCTGGGAATAGATCTCGCTCTGTTTAAGGACAGGTTGAGAGCATCAGTGGATGTTTATTCAAAAGTTGATAAAAACCTGGTTGTAAAAATTCCTACTATGGAAGAAGAAGGATATACCGGTATTCTGAAGAATGGTATGTCTATCAAAAACTATGGTTATGAATTCAGCATTGAAGGTGACATCATTCGTAAAAATGATGTTCAGTGGACTGCTGGTCTGAACGTTTATACTAATCAGAATAAACTAATGGCCTTACCTGACGGGCTTACTGAGTTAAAGATGAATGATCATCGTTTTGTTGTAGGCTTGCCTACAGACAGGTATTGGTTACTGGTCAACGAAGGTATTTATAACTCAGACAGTGAAGTGCCTGTGAACCCTAAAACCGGTAAGCGTATGTCTTACCAGGGAGTAGAGTTGAAGAAAGGTGATCCAAAATGGAAAGATTTGAATGGCGATTATAATATTGATGACCAGGACCGTGAGCTGAAAGGTCGTTTATCTCCTGCTGCAACTGGAGGGTTCAGTAACACTGTAAGATATAAAAACTGGGAAGCTTCTGCGTTGTTTACTTACGCTTTTGGCCGTAAGATCATAAACGAAGCATTGGCCAATCGTTTTGATTTTGTAAACAGAGAAGCATCCAATGATATCAAAGGTATTAAAGAGATTGCCTGGTGGTCTAAAGTAGAAGGAGATTACAGCAAAATCCCTATGTATAATCCGTGGAGCCCGATTGCCGCTTATCAACCTAACCAGACACTATTCCTTGAGAATGGATCTTATGTGAAATTACGCTCACTAACGCTGGCGTATACACTCCATAGCCAATGGATGAAAGAGCGTCATATCCAGAATATTCGTATCTACGCTACAGGCAACAATCTTTTAACTATCACTCCATATAAAGGCGGTGATCCTGAAGCAGTAAGCTATTTCGGATATGATCAAGGATATTATAACTGGGCTGCTCCACGCAGTTATACGCTTGGATTTAATTTTCAATTCTGATGTTAAAAAACATGATTATGAAAAATATTGTTGTTGCTACACTCTTTGCTTTGCTGGCAATTAGCACTCCTTCCTGTAAGAAGATGCTGGATGCTACTTCGCACAGAGCAGTGACTGAAGTAAATATGTGGCAAAACAAGAATGATGCCCGTTCGGGATTATCTGCCTGTTATGGCTTGATGAGAGCTGCACTTGCTAATGAAAATGCTTACTGGGTGCATGGAGAATTAAGAGGAAATGATTTTACCGTAACAAAAAGAGAAGATCTCAAAGCTGTTACCGCAAGTAATCTGAATGCGAGCTTTACTACAATGGATCAGTGGCGCGACTGGCGCAGATTCTATGCTGCTATTGCCCAGTGTAACACTACTATTGAAAAGCTTCCTCTAATACCGGGTCGTGACTATCGTTATTCACAAAATGAAATGAATTGCGATCGTTCCCAAGCTATTTATATCCGTTCATTTCTTTACTATTATATGGTAAGAATCTGGGGTGATGTTCCTTTGGTAACTAAAGCTGGAGATGGTACCACTACTTCAATTGCCAGAGAAGATTGGCGTAAGGTATTGGATTTTGCTGCTCAACAGGCATTGTCAGCTTTTGATGGTTTACCATGGAGATATGATGGCTCGTTCCCGGAAGCTCCTGGCCAATATCGCGGACAAGGTGTTGATCACCATCGTTCTATTACTATTACCAAAGGAATGGTGTATACCCTTGCCGCACATATCTATGCTTGGAAAGGAGATTATCCGAATACCTTAAAATATGCTAATCTGGTAGTAGACGCAAAGTCTAACACCCAGTACGACTTCACCAATACCACAGATGTATCGCGAATCGATGGAACTTTCAGAGGAAGAAATAATGGTAACATTTTCCAGGTGGATATGAACCTGGACCATGCTGAAATTTCAACAACCGGGCAATTGGAAGACTGGACTTTAAGAGAACCCTATATTCCTAAAAGGGAATCTGAGATTTACGTATCAAAAGACAGTATCCTGAAAATTTACGGAGAAGCACATGAGCAAAGACTTGCTAACTGGTTTACAAAGATGGAGGATGTTTATCC
This sequence comes from Chitinophaga silvatica, assembly GCF_003419895.1. Taxonomy (GTDB): domain Bacteria; phylum Bacteroidota; class Bacteroidia; order Chitinophagales; family Chitinophagaceae; genus Chitinophaga; species Chitinophaga silvatica. The sequence continues at coordinate 833,219 of NZ_QPMM01000002.1, forward strand.
GATGTTCTATAAATTAAGACAGTTGAATAGTGACCTTGCTACTAATCCGCTTGACTTTTATTCTTCTGCTATTGTGATTTTCCGATATGAAGAATTGTTTTTGCTGAGAGCAGAAGCCAGAGCAAGACAGGGAATGAAAGATCTTGCCCAGGCTGATTTGAATGCTGTTAGAAATAAACGTGGGCTCAGAGATGTTAAAGTAGAAACCGATGGGAAGGATTTGATTAATGCAATCTTCCTGGAACGTCGTCGTGAACTGATAGGTGAAGGCTGGTATTGGTATGATTTGGTACACTTTAACAAAATCGCCGAACAAACACCACTCACACAGGAAGAGGTAGATAAAGGAGCCGCTTTATGGCCTATTTCACAAAGTGCGCTTAATAATAACCGTGCTCTGATTCAAAACAGCTTCTGGAAGTAATTAAATCATTTGCCATGAAAAGAGTTTTAATAATATTTCTCGTTATAACCGGTCTTTTTGCCTGTAAGAAGGGAATGCAAGACTATCGTCATAGCAGCCCGCTTTCAGCAACAGATGTAAGTACATATGATTTCCTGAAACAACAGGGAGGGTTATACGATACATTATTGTTGTTGATCGATAGGGTGCATCTTACGGATACTTTAAAATCACAAAACATTACATTTTTCGTACCTCAGGATAACAGTATACAGGCTGCTATCAGGAATCTGAACTATACAAGAGAAAAAATGGACAGTGCAGGTAACTGGACTATAGACAGTATTCCGTTGATAGTATGGGATAGTTTGTTGCGCAGATATATGCTCAGAGGTAATGTAACAGCTGATTCATTAAACTATGCAGACGGAAGTAATCTTGTATCATTGTATGGTAGAGAAATGAACGGTAAAACCGTTAAAACCAATGCTTCCGGAGCAGTTGGAGGTGGAACTGTTTTGTTACAGTATAGTGATAAGAATAATTCAAGATTTGTTCGTAACTGGAGTTTTGCCTATACTCAAAATGCGGATATCAAAACAAAGAACGGAATTATACACATTCTTGAAGAACGCCATGTATTTGGATTTAACTCCTTCACTGGTATGGCATTTCCGAAATCTCTTGAACCATTCCAGGGGCCGTACTTAGGATTCCCTATTCCTATTCCGGGAATTGTAAATGCAGCAGATTTTGATGAAGGACCTGTGAATATTGCCTACAGAGTAGCCAATGCATCTGGGGGCCATGCCTACAGACCTGATGATCCGGGTACCGAAACCTGTTCTACCGGAGATGCACAAGTGAGTAAGGGCGGCTTATATAATGTTGGTTGGACCACCGGAGGCGATTGGCTGAGATATACTGTTGATATTGCTGAAGCAGGAGATTATGAGGTTAATTTAAGAACTGCTGGAGGTGGTGATGGTATTATTTATCTGGAAATTGATGGTAACAGAGTATCACCAGATATTCCTACCCCGTCTACTGGCGGATGGCAGACCTGGAGATCTAATATTAGTACCTGCACTTTACCACAAGGAAAACACTTCTTGTTTGTTAGGATTAAACAAGCAAACCTGAATCTTCACAGGATGATCTTCAAAAAACTTTAAAAGACCAGTAATGAATAAGCATGTATACCGCATATTAATAGCAGGATTTATTTCTCTTGTTATCAGCGGTTGTTACAAACAACTGCTACCGGGAGAGAAACCGTATTTTAATAAAGACTGTAATTTCTCTAAAAGTGATTTTATAGTGTATCCTGACCGTATCAATTCTTTTATAAGCATTTTCAATCCGGCTAATTCTACCCAACCGATGAAGGTGGAGATTACCAATGCTACACATGAAGACGGTAGTCCTGCTCCTGAATTATTTACTCAGGTAGATGCAGCTCAATGGAAAGATTATTATTCAGGTTTGGAAAAAAGTGTAGCTGAAATTGAGGCAAAACGTACAACAGCCAAACGTCCGGCTTTTGATGTAAGGGCTACTTCCGGAGATATTGTTTACTGGCCTGTAGATACAGCTGTTGTAAAACCAGGTAACTACGTTTTTGATGTAGTGGTGAGCAATGACGGTGGCAAAAAAACATTCCAGAAGTTTAAGCTGCATGTACGTCGTCCGCGCCCTTATGAGCCTTGGTACTTTGATGATGTAACAGGAGAGCGTACAAAAAATGGTAGTAATTACAATTATCCACGCCCAAGTTTAAATAACGTACAGGATGATCAGAATAATAATTTAAAAGACGAAGATGCAGTAATCTGGTACAGATGGAAAAGTAGTGCAACTAACACTTTTTCAATAAAAATGTTCAATAAAGATTCTTTGCCTATTTCTTTGTCTAAAATGAATAAAACTACATGGGATAGTCTAAAATATTTCAGTGTTATAGCGAATCTGAATGTACCGATTTCATTTAATCGTCGATTTAGTGAAGATAGCACTGTTGTGACTTATGACAGAACTAATCCTTACCCGATTATGGCCGACTTATTCGGAGAAAGATCCGGAATAACACTTGCGTTCGAGCGCCGTTTTCAAGGTCAGAGAAGTATTAGTAATATATATGTTCCCTTAGCATTTTTTAGAGCGGGAGCCTGGGATGTTATTGTCAAGTTCAACAAGAATATCCGATTTGAAAACGATTAATCTGTCATTGATTTCACAAACATTAAAAACTTCGTGCCATGAGTAAACGGTACATACATATACTGTTATTCCTGTTGGTAGTATTGGCAGGATTGGGTCAGGTGGCTGTAGCACAAACAGCTGTGACCTATAAAGGAAGGGTAGTAGATGCCTCTAATAAAGAAGGTATCCCGGGTGTAACAATAGTAGATTTAAAAAATAATAAAGGACTTGGGGTGACCGATGGAACAGGTCATTTCACTTTCACTACAGTTCCTGATAAATCTGTTCAGTTCAGATATTTAGGATATAAGTTTGAAACTGTGAAGTTGAGCGCTGGTACAGCTACGTTAAATATCTCTCTGAATGCAGAGAATAAATCTCTGAAGGAAGCGATTGTAGTAGGTTATCAGAAGCGTATTAAAGAAACAGTATCTGGTTCGGTTGCGGTAATTGATGGTAAAGCCTTGCAAGATGCTCCGGTAGGTAATATTCAGGAATTGTTACAAGGTAAGGTTGCAGGTTTGAATATCCAGAATAACTCAGGAGCTCCAGGATTCCGCGGAACATTATCTATCAGAGGTATTTCACAGCTCGAATTAAGTGGAAGTGGTGATCAGGCATATCTGGCTACCAATAACCCGCTGTTGGTAATTGATAACGTACCGGTAGACTTTGACGGAGGTATTTCCCAAAGCATGTTGCAGCCAGGTGCTGCTACTGGTCCGCTTGCCCTGATTCCGCCGGAAGACGTACAGTCGATAGAAATCATGAAAGATGCGCAGGCTACTGCACTTTATGGTTCCAGAGGAGCAAACGGGGTAATCGTAGTAACAACCAAAAAAGGAAATTCACCTACTCCCAGAATCGATCTGAATAGTAGCATTTTTATGAACAAAGCGCCTCAGTTACGTGCTACTATTGGTGGTAATACGGAGCGTGCCTTCAGGATTGCTACAATTATGGCAGCATCCAAAGATCTGCAGGAAGCTCGTAAAATGCTTAGTAATGATGACTCCCAGTTTTTGACAGATAGTTTGAATGCTTTCTATAATAACTCAACAGACTGGCAGGCTTTATTCTATCAAACCACCCTCAACTCCAACAACAACCTTCAGGTAAGTGGTGGAGATCCAAAATTGAACTATAAAGCCAACTTTGCCTATCAGCTGAACCAGGGTATTATTAAAAATACAGGTTTTAATAAGTATAGTCTGAATACTCAGTTGAATATGCAACCTAGTCAGAAACTGCGTATTGGTGCTCAGTTATTCAGTGCATTGGGTCAGAAACAACGCGGTAATGGTGGTGGTTTAACTGGTAACGGAGCTGGTAATGCCTTTACTTCTTCTTTATTGCCTGGTCCTTCTAAATTTATCGGAAATCCACAGCTGGATGGTTACCAAAGCAATATAGATGATAACAATACCCTTAACATTCGCGCTTTCTTAGATATGGATTATGAGTTTATGCCAAACTTCAGATTAAACTCAACTACTTCCTACGATTTTTATACAGATACCCGTGACCGATTCAATATGGCCTTTACAAACAATAACCAGACCTTACTCTATGGTTTTGTTGGTCGTCATGATGAATTAAACACTCGTAACGGTATTAACTATACGTATAATTCAGACAGAAAGAGCAATGAAAAAGGTCATAATATTTATGCCAGTGTATTTAGTGAGATAAATATCAAAACCGATAACCAGCATATAAGAGATGTACGTAATGGACCTAGTGATTACTATTGGGGCCCACGCGGATATTCTCCACGTTTCTATCCAGGAAACGTTTGGAATGATGCAGGTGGAATTAATGATAATGGTACTCCTGTATCTTATGTTTATCACTCAGCTTCATGGGCCGGTTTCTTTTCCTATAACTATAAAACAAAGTATAACCTGGATCTGGCTTACCGTTTGGATGGTAACTCTTCTGCAGGTATTAATAATCCATATACCCAAAACCCTTCAGTAGGTTTTCGTTGGAACTTCGGTAAAGAAAACCTGATGCGCAGATGGTCTTGGCTGGATTATGGATCTGTGCGTACAACATATGGTTACAACTCACGTCCTACAGCTACTATTTTGAATACCCTGGGTATTTATAAGATTAATGACTATGCTTATAATAACGGTGTGTCTATTACACCTGATTTCTCAGTGGTAGCAAACCCAAATATGCAACCTGAAAAATCTTCGCAGGTAAACTTCGGTGTGGATCTGGGATTGTTTAAAAGCAAGCTAGAGATTATTTACGATACCTACTATAAAAACAACTATAACCTGGTTAGAGAACAATTGCTATCCAGCACTACCGGTTTTGCTAAAATGCAGGTAAATGGTGCTGCTGTAGTGAATTACGGACACGAATTGTCTATTACTACCCGACCAATAACCAGCCTTAAACCTAGAGGTTTTAACTGGACATTAAGCATCAATGGAGCAATAAACAAAGGAGTGTTGACTAAGTTGCCAGGAGATGCGCCATTCTACCTTTGGTATGATAATAATACCAAACAGTCTATGGTGTTGAAAGTGGGTCGCAATCCTCTGAGCAATTATCTCTATGATACAAAAGGTATTTATACAAGCAATTCACAAGTGCCGGTTGATCCTATCACAGGTACTCGCCTAAGAACTAGTGGAAACACAGGGGTTTATTTACAGGCCGGAGATCCGATGTGGGTAGATAAGAATGGAGATTATATTATTAATGATGCTGATTATGTAGTTACAGGTAATCCTGATCCGTTAGTTACTGGTGGTATTAATACAACTCTGTCCTATCAGATGTTCTCTTTGAATATTAATGCCAGCTATCTGATGAAACGTAGTATCCTGAATAATGCAATGTCTTACAGGATTAACAGACTCAGATATGCAAATCTCACCTCTTACGATAATAAACCGGTTAACGTTTACGATTATACGACGATCGACTACTGGAAAAGCCTGGGTGTGAATGCTTCAAACCCTGCGTTGGTTGGATCATTCGATCATGATAATGTTGTTCAGCCTAATCGTCAGGATCAGACACTCTTCCAGGAAGATGGTTCTTATCTGAAAATTAACCAGATAACATTAGCGTACCAGTTTAGAGATTTTGATTTCATGAGAAGATTGAAATTACGTGCTCTGAGAGCTTTCGGAACTGTATATAATGTTGCCATGTTCTCTAAATATTCTGGTCCTAACCCTGAAACCGTTTCGTCGCTGGGTAGAGATGATATCAATGGTTATCCTAACGCTACCAGCTTTACAATTGGTTTTGGTGCTCAATTTTAATGATGTTTAAAATTATTTACCCATGAAAAAATGGTATATAATAGGTTTATTGGTATGCAGTGCTATTGGATTTAACAGTTGTAAAAAATTTTTACAGGTAAAACCACTGAATGTGCTTTCCGGTAATGACTACTGGAAAACCAAGAAAGATGTAGAAAGTGCAATGATTGGTGCATACGGCATAGTACTTGAACGTTTCAAATCAGGTATTATGTATAATAACGGAGATTTCAGAGCCGGTAACTGGAACTGGTTTGGTAAAGATAATCTGCGTGCAGTAGGTACCAACAGGTTGCTGAATACCGGTAATGGAGATAATGCAGATATTCCTCAGGACTGGACTCAGTTTTATAGAGCAATATCTTCCACTAACCTGGCTATTGATCGTATTCCGGGAATTAAGGATGCTACATTTTCAGAAGTTGATAGAAAACGGTATATCGCTGAAGCGAAGTTCTTACGTGGATTTATCTACTACTATATGTGCAAAATGTATGGTGATGTTCCTTTGCAAACAGATGCTTATGATATTACTATGCACTCCAGAGAAAAGATGCTCACGGTGCTCGATTTTGTAGTGAAAGATGTGGCGGCTAGCTATAAAGACCTCCCTCTCAACTATGAAGATCCTTCCAATAGGGCAGTAAGAGGAACACAAGGCGGTGCTTTAGCACTTATGGCGCATTGCCATATGTGGGCTGCCGGCTTTGATAAAGGCAAAGAGAATGGCCATTACGAAGCAACAGATAAACTGATCAAAGAACTTCAGGACTTGAATCAGTATGTGTTATTACCATATGAAAAAGAATCTTATCCGCTCATCTTCAAGGGCCGTTCAGAAGAAGGTATCTTTGAGCTCTCCATGGATAATAACTATAATGCCCAGCAAACTCACTCACTGATTATTCAATGGACATTACATGAACCTTATATCAGAGCGGGTGTTGACGGTGGATATGGTTCTGAAATTACTCCTATGAGAAAACATATGGAAAGAATGTATCCAAGAGGAGAAAGTGATAAGAGATTAACACTTTGGTTTGAAGATCCATATTCAGAATCTGGCAGACCACAGTTTCCTATGTTTATGAAATTTAATACCGTTACAAACCATGATTCCCGTGACTTCGACGCCAACTATATCTTCTTCAGATATGCCGATGTATTACTCCTAAGAGCAGAAGCATTGTCTTATTTGGGTACCAATGATGCAGAAGCTGTTAAATTACTGAATATGGTTCGTACCAGAGCAGGTGCAAGACAATATACAGGTGGTGGTGGTCAGGTACTCCAGGATGCAGTATTCTTTGAAAGAGAAAAAGAGATGATGGGAGAAGGGCACCTATGGTACGATCTTGTAAGAACACACAGAATATTGGATAAGAATATCACTGAAAATTACCTGACTCAGGATCAGTTTGACAGAGGAGGATGGACGTGGCCTATTTCTGCCGGAGCTGTATCATCTAACCCATTATTAACCAGAAATCAATATTGGATACAATAACTGTTAAAAGTATTTCTATGAGAAAGTTATTGCCTGTTATTGGCATATTATTGATTGCCGCTTGCTTTACTTCTTCCTGTAAAAAGGATTATTATAAAGATGGAGGACTGGCCAATCCAAAATATAATGGATCAATGTACCAGTATCTCGAGAAAAGTAATACCGGATTACTCGATACGATAGCTTATATAGTACAAAGAGCCGGACTGAAAGAAGTACTTGAGAAAGAGGATGTGACATTCTTTTGTCCTACAGATCAGAGTATTTATACAGCTATGAATGCTTTGAACGGATATCGAAATAGATATTACAAGGATAGTTTGACATTAGACCAGGTGCCTCCGATTATCTGGAAAAAGTTTCTGGAAAGATATATTATTGAAGGAAAGCACGTGGCCAAACAATTTGCCCGAGTAGATCCTAATAACATATACGCCTATCCGGGTATTAATTATATCAGCAGAAACGGCTTCATTTTAAATATTGGGTTGATCTATCAGGACTATGGTGGAGTAGAGGCTGTAGGTGCCCGTATTTTAAGGGTTACTGATATTAACATCGATCCTTCCAATTTCCTTTCAAATCCATGGGTATTGGTGGCTTCTTCAGATATTCAGCCAACAAATGGGGTCTTGCATGTACTGAAGATTATACACACGTTTGGATTTAGAGGTGACTTTACTGATGCCGTAGAGCAGGCATTGATAAATCAATAATTTCAATTAACGACACAGTATGAAAAAATATATATACTTCTATGCGTTTTTGATAGGTTGTTTTACTGCCTGTACAAAAGATGCAGTTAAATCCTCCGGTGAGAATCCATATGGAGATCAGGTACAACCAGCCATTACACTGAAGAAGGACGGACTTAATCCGACCTCCGGAAAGGTGGGTGATGTAGTTACACTGGGAGGAAAAAATTTCCTTAAGAATAAAGACCAAATAAGTTTTCTGTTTAATAATGTAAAAGCAGAAGTTGTAGAATTGACTGATACCACTGCAAAGCTTAAGGTGCCGGGATTTGCTGCAACAGGAAATATTACTGTATTGGTAAATCAGGAATATTATTATGGCCCTTTCTTTAGAGTGAATGGTGTCTTCGAAATGGTTACAGATTACCCGGGTACTTCACAGGGGGCAAATGGTTACGTTGCAGACATCATTCCAATTTCGGGTAATAAATATCTGATGGTAGGGAATTTTAACAGGTATGGTTCTACGGATAACAGTGGAAAAGGAATGAAAAGTGTTGTCAGAGTTAAAGCTGACGGTACCTGGGACCAAACATTTGCCAATGGAATGGTAAATGGTTGTGATGGTACTGTTACATCCGGCTATGAGTTGAAAAACACACCTTATTATCTGGTGGCAGGTTCATTCAGCTCTTTTGCTACTGTAGCAAATTGTAACTCAATTGCTGCTATTTATGCCTCCACCGGTGGACTGGTTACTGATAAAGTAATCAATAACGTTACACATACTGAGTATACAACCTCTGCACTCAAAGGTGGACTATCAGGATCGATTTATAAAATGGATGTTATAGAAGGGGCTGATCTGAAGTCGACCAAAGTATTGGCAGTAGGTAAATTCAGGTTTTTTGTTCAGCCTAATTACCAGTTGCTCAACTATCAGGGGCTGGATTCAGTGCATCTGGATTCCGTACAGGTTTCCTGGAATATTGCCCGGCTAAATGGAGATGGAACATTGGATAGTACTTTCAATTATGATTTGGTAAATCATCGTGGAAATCCAGGTCCGAATGATTTTATCGCTACCTCATTGCTGTTACCTGATGGTAAAATTCTTATTGCAGGTGGTTTCACAACTTATAATGGTCAGCCGGCCAATAGAATTGCACGTCTGAATCCTGATGGTTCTCTGGATAATACTTTCAGTTCAGCTGCCGGACCTGATTTAGAAGTTACTGGTCTTACCAGGCAGCCAGATGGCAAAATCATTCTTGTTGGCAACTTTAATACCTATGGCGGCGCCAAAGCTCCGCGGGTAACAAGAATTAATGCAGACGGGGCTGTAGATCCTTCATTCAATGTAGGTCTGGGAACTGAAGATGCAGTAGTACATGCAGATTTGATGCCAGGTGGAGAAATTATTCTGAATGGTACCTTTATTAAATTCGGACAATATTACCGCAATGGTTTTATAGTTCTGAATCCTGATGGTAGTCCTCATCCTACTTACAATACAACTGGTGGTTTAACATTCCTGAACGGTAGTTTTGGTCTTATCTCGAAAATAATACCGGTTGAAGGTGAGAAATCATTGTTGATGGTGGGTAGTTTGACAAACTTTGATTACCGTACGGTACAAAGATTAGTAAAGATTAAATACCAATAACACGCGAGCAAAGCAGTATTCACAAAAGGTGTTTCAGGGAAACCTGGAACACCTTTTCTTATTGTTGTAATGTTGAATTTCGGATAAAGAGCTGGCTGGGAATTTCCATACTCTGCTGGGTTAAAGTTACATGGCTGTTTTTCAGTGCTTTGAAAAGTAAAGTAGCTGCTGCTTTTCCCATTTCAAAAGCGGGTTGATAAACAGTGGTTAATGACGGATATAGAAAACGGGCAGTAGAGAGATTTGAGAAGCCAATTACTTTTAAATCCTTTGGCAGTTGAAGTTTTAAAGTTTCTGCTGCTTCATATACATTCGTGGCTAGTTTTTCAGTTGTAGCAATTACTCCGTCAAATTTCCCGAGCCTGAGCGTATCACTTAACAGCTGATTTGCTTCCCTCGTAAAATAAGTTACTGAATTATTGGTAACAGGAAGCTGGTATTCTGTTAAAGCCCGATAAAACCCCTTAATCCGCTCCCTCATAATGGTTAATTGCTCTGATGCGGCCAGCAAACCTATATTTCGGCATCCAACCTCAATTAAGTGTTTGGTTGCAATATAAGCTGCTTCACTGTCGTTGGTGGTGATTTTGGCCGTTGCTACCTCTTCACAAACTCTGTCAAAAAACACAAGCGGCAGCTCTTTAGAAAGTTGTGAAAGAGAATGTTCTGAGTTGGCTGTTTCCATCGTAACCGAAATTAGTACTCCGTCTACTCGGCCACTTTGGAAATCTTTCAGAATGGCCTGCTCCTTTTCACTGCTTTCATGCGTCAGATAAATAAGTACATGATATCCTTTTTCCTGTGCAACAGCTTCAATTCCGTTAATAGCCTCTGCAAAAAAGCTATCAGCGATTTCAGGAATAACTACAGCTATTGTTTTGCTTGATTTTTTTCTAAGGCTACTGGCATACGGATTAGGAACATAATTCAACTCCTTAGCCAGGTCTTGTACCCGCTTGCGTGTTTCTTCACTGATTTCATGACTGTTGTTTAATGCCTTGGAAATAGTAGCCGTTGATAATTGCAGTTTTTCCGCCAACATTCTGATCGTAACATTTTCCATAGTTACTTAATCGGTTAAGTAAATAAAGTTATTCTTTTATGCGGAAGTTTTTTGAAAAGATCGCATATTGGAAGTAAATCTCCGTTTTCCACGAATTCCTTAAATTATTTAGTTATGGATAAACCAAATGCAACTCCACTTACGTCGTTAGATCAATGGGAAGATGACTTGCTTCAGCGTTATCCAGATCCTGCGAATATCAATCAGGAAAAGAAACAAACAGAGTTCCGCAATTATGATGCTCCGCCAAGAGACACCGTACGCGAGTTCTACCGTTTAAATCATACCTACCAATCATATGCTTTTGTAAGAGAAAAAGAAAAAGAGTTTCTTGCTTTTGATAAAAAGGAAATGTCGGTTTGGGATGCATTTAATTTTCTGAACCAACTGGTAGATGATTCCGATCCCGATACGGATCTGGACCAGTTTCAACATTTATTGCAAACTTCAGAGGCAATACGTGCCGATGGGCATCCCGACTGGATGGTGCTTACTGGCCTTTTCCATGACATGGGCAAGGTATTATGCCTGTTTGGTGAGCCACAATGGGCTGTAGTAGGAGATACTTATCCCGTAGGTTGCGCATTCTCCGATAAAATCGTATATTCAGAATATTTCAAAAATAACCCTGATATCAATAACCCGGATTATAACACGAAATACGGAGTGTATGAACCTAATTGCGGTTTGCGTAATGTGCATTTGAGTTGGGGCCACGATGAATACATTTATCAGATGATGAAGCCTTATTTGCCGGAACCGGCCTTATATATGCTTCGTTATCACTCATTTTATCCTCAGCATAAAGAACATGCGTATGAACACCTGATGGATAAACATGACGTTGAAATGTTTAAATATGTAAATCTTTTCAATCCATACGATCTTTATTCTAAAAGTCCAACACCTCCGGATTGGAAAGTACTTAAACCTTATTATGAAGATCTGGTAGCGAAGTATCTGCCATCCACCTTAAAATTCTGACGGGGAACAATGTAATCCAAAGACCTTCCTGATAAGTACCATTTAGGGGCTTGTCGAGAAGGTCTTTTATTCTCTGTTTGCCCACCTAATTCCACTTATGAAGCATCAACTTGTTTACAAAGATTTCCTCGTTTTTGCATTATACTTCATTATCGTTGCCGTTTATGGCTATTGGATCTATAGAAAAAAGCAGAAGAATGCGACCAGTGAGTCGAAAAATTTCTTCCTGGCAGAAGGCTCACTTACCTGGTGGGCAATAGGAGCTTCTATAATCGCTTCTAATATTTCGGCTGAGCAATTCATCGGAATGAGCGGTGATGGTTTCTTTGTGGGTATAGCCGTGAGTGTATATGAATGGTTAGGCGCTGCTGCCCTGATTATTGTAGCAGTATTTCTCATGCCGGTTTATATCCGTAATAAGATATATACCATGCCCCAGTTCCTGAAGATGCGTTACAATGAAACAGTAGCGCTCATAATGTCTGTATTCTGGTTGTTTTTATATGTGTTTGTTAACCTAACTTCTATCCTTTATTTAGGAGCATTGGCAATCAACGGATTACTTGGTGGTGCTTATTTTCATGAAGTGATGATTGCCCTGGCAATTTTTGCAGTTGTAATTACTTTGGGGGGAATGAAGGTAATCGGATATACTGATGTAATTCAGGTAGGGGTACTGATTATCGGCGGGCTTGCAACCACCTGCATGGCACTTACCGTAGTAAGTGAAAAATTTGGAATGGGAAAAGATATTGTTGCCGGCTTTAATATTTTAATGCAGGAAGCACCAGATCATTTCCATATGATGCTCAACAAACCTGAAGTAGGAGCTTCCCAGGAGTATATCAATAAATATCTGATCCTTCCTGGTTTCGGTATGTACATAGCCGGACAGTGGATCAGTAACCTAAATTATTGGGGATGTAATCAGTATATCACTCAACGTGCTTTAGGGGCCGATTTACCGACTGCAAGAACAGGGATTTTATTTGCAGGATTACTGAAAATTTTGATGCCAGTAATTGTAATGTTGCCAGGTATTGTTGCATATGTATTATATCAGCGCGGGTTTCTTCCTCAATTGGAAGGAGGGCAAAAAGATGGGGCCTATGCTGCTATCCTTACATTATTACCCGCCGGACTTAAAGGCTTAGCCATTGCAGCTCTCACAGCGGCAATTGTAGCATCGCTGGCAGGAAAATCCAATAGTATCTCCACCATTTTTACACTGGATATTTATAAAAAATATATCCATACCAAAGCAGATGAAAAGCAATTGGTTTGGGTAGGCCGGGTAACTATAGTTGTTGCCATTATTGTTGGGGTATTATTTACCTGGAATGATTTACTTGATATAGGTGGGGCTGGAGGATATACTTTTGTACAGAAATATTCAAGTTTTATTAGCCCGGGTGTTTTTGCCACTTTTATACTGGGGATGTTCTGGAAACGTACAAGTGGTACTGCTGCGATAGCGGGAATTATTGTGGGTTTTGCAGCTTCTGTATTTTTCAACCAGATTGCCGTGAAGGTAATGGGGCCTGAAACTATTTTATATAGTGCATTTCCAAATGCACATGGTGAGTATGAAATACCATTTTTTATTAGTCTTGGTTGGTCTTTCCTGACTACAGTACTGGTAATGGTGGCTATAAGTCTTGCTGGTCCGCGTATCAGTCCTAAAGCCTTTACACTCGATAAGGGGATGTTTAAATTATCTCCTTCCAGTATAATATTAATCGCAACGATAGTATTGCTGTTATCAGCATTGTATGTGAAGTTCTGGTAGTGTTTCTCGCAAAGGCGGAAAGACTAATATTAAGAGGCAGAGATTTTTATTAAGAGTTTGAATGTGAAATTTTGATAATTATTATTCAAATCAGAAAGATATTTACATCCCATTCTTTTAACTCTTAATAAAAATCTCTGCTGCTTAATATTAATCTTCGGTTCTTTGCGAGAAACTAATAAACAGCTTTCAGGCCATTGTTTTTATAGAAGTCTATGATAGGCTGATAAGGTCCGTATTTGTGCTGAGCTACCGAAAATGAGTCTTTAAATGGTCCGTGATCGTAATCTATAGCTTTCTCTTCGATGTGAGGATAATCAAAGCTTTTAGGATTTGGTCGAGGGTGAATTTCATCATTATTCACAAAAGCGGCAATATCCATCGCTTCCTGATCTGTAAGAAAAGCAACGCCAGGTTTAACTTTATCATAAGGCATATTGTTTTTCAACCATTCTGCCTGTTTAATTACTCTGTGCATACTAGAGCCCGGCTGATAAGCGGAGTTGCCCCACAGTGGTGGATATATGTAAGTGCTTTTGTCTTCATTCCATTGTCCTTCTCCCTGAACACCATGACAACGGGCACAATTTTCCTGATAAAGATGTTGTCCTTTTTCCGGATTAGCTGCAATAGCCGGGAAGGTGACATGCAGGTTTTTCGCACCTTTAAAAGGTTTGTCTTTAGGCACAAAACTGCTTATCCAGCGGAAGTAGGATAAGAAAGCTACCATTTCTTTACTATCCAACGGCAATGGTTTACCATTATGCGGGCGGGTAACACAATTATTGACCCTTTCGGCCAATGTAAGTACTTTTCCTTCCCGGCCTCTGTACTGAGGGTAATTATCGTGGGAAGTCATCAGATTGAAAGAGAATGCTTTGGTTCCTGCATCCTGGTGGCAGTTGGTACAATTCATTTTGTTGCCAAGGTATTTTCCGGCACTCCCATCCGGCCCGATGTACCTGGCCGTATTGAGCATAAGTTCCCTGCCATAGCGTACGAGTTCACCGTACTTATCATTAGGGATTAATGTAGTGTCAGGAATAATGAAGTCTGTAACGACTTTAGTACCTGAGCTATCGATGGCTTTCTTTTGCTGGCTTCCCGAAGAGCCACAGGACATAATAATGGAGACTGCTCCACCGCAAATTAGACTGGTGATAACTAAGCGACGCATACGTTGGCTTTTTTTCATTGTTACATAAACGTGGATGGATTTCAGGCATAGATTCCTAAACATTGTTCACTGAAATTGTCCATATAGTTGGCTAAAATAAGAAAGTCCCGGGAGGATCCCAGGACTTTTTCAAATCAGAATAATAATCTGGTTATTTGATATTAAAGTCTCTTACTCCGGCAACTTCGGTAGACACTTCGCCCAGCCATCCGGCTTCTTTACGGATAGAAGTATACACTCTGATAAAGTTGATGCCACTTAACTTAACTGGCTTGCCATTTTTGTCAATGGCCCAGTCCAGCTTAATTTTAGCGGCATCGCTATTATTAGGCTGATTATCGGCATATCCATAATCGAAGGCCGGTAATATCCAGTATTGTCCACCTGGCGTGGTTGAAGTATTAACGATATGATCGTCACGTAACCGTGTACCCGTGAAGGTAATACTGTCGCCTTTCCATTGTGGGTAATAAGACTGGTTATGGTAAATATTTTTTAACAAATACCCTTCTTTGCCCTGGTTATCCTTGTATCTGATATACGCGCTATCGGAAATTGTTCTATCGCTACTAGGTACCCGGGTTTTGTTTTCATCGGGTTTATAATAGGTAATCTGGTAGTTTTTAATAGTCTTTGGATTATTGTGTTCAGAACCTGCGATTTCATACCATTCATCATCAGGCAGGCCATTTCCGTTGACATCCTGAGCTACCTGGATAATTCCCGGTTCTCCGTTATTAGCAAAGGCATTACCTAAAACAATAAAGGAGTATTCACCGGGTTTATTAAGAATGGTATGATCAAATCCCATTGTTACAAAACCTCCGAAGCCGCCTAACGATACCATTCTTTCATTAGTAAGTTCATTTAATGCTTTTTTTGCCATATCCTCAGCGGTTTCACCTTTATTCCAGGTTGGCAAAGTATTGGTGAATTGACCGGGGGCCGGAAAAAACTCAAATACCTGAGTAACTGCATTTTTGTAAGGAACAGTTACAGCAGAGATAGTAACCGGTATTTCCCTGGAAGTATTACCTGCAGCTGTTTTAACTGTGAAGTTGAGTGTTAATACTCCGATGGAGTCAAAAGCATAGGAAAGCGATTTGGTTGTAGCTAAGGTATCTTTACCAAGCATCCAGGTAAATGTTGCATTCTCGGCATTTGTAACTGTAGGGTCGATATGTACAAGTTGCATATTATCGGCCTTAAAACCGCCTGCAGGAGTTGTGATATCGATAGCCGGTAAAATAACCGGTGCTGCATGTTCATCATTTTTCGAACAACTGACAGCTAATAGCGTTACTGCCATGGCAAGGAGTAGCCATTTTTTTCTCATTATGTTTGGTTTTTATATCCATATCAGTTGCGGTTGAGTGAATTCTGTACATAACATACCTGATAGGCAAAAAAATGCCTTTGGCCATGTGGATACATGATCCCTTAAACGCAATATTCACATAACTACCTTCGTCACACGAAAAAGTAAGGAAATATCAAGGTGTGGAAACTATTGTTCCACAGGTTGAAATTATTCCAAGCTTCATTCCACGAAAGCTTAAAAATTATAATTGTCTGGCAGGTATTCTGACTTATCTCTGTTTTGGGCAGCCTTCCCATCTCTGGTTTATAGAGAAAGTGGCTAATAGAAATGCCTTAACATTATTGAGACTTACAGCAGCGGGACTGTCTGGGAGTTGCACCCAAGTTCCCTTTTAATCATCTGGCAAAAGATAGCTGACAGATGAACCATAACGGCGCAAAATTAGGATAATAATTCATTTGTGCAAAATTGCCCTTCAGTGTAAGAGAGTACAGGTATGAAAAAGAGCTGCAAAGCAGCTCTGATCTTTGGGGCTTGATTATAAATGAGTTCTATTTTCTTCTGAGTGTAAAAGAAAGGTTTATTGTGAGTTAAAGCAATGACCATTTATAGCTATTTTCTGTTTACCGGATTATTGATAATAGAAACCCGCTTCCTATTCCGGAAATGAATAGCAGAAGCAACTGGATGAAATTATGATGATAAGGATTAGGAAGGTAATAACTGGTACTGCGATGAGTCAAATAGAGGCTTAGTCCGATGAGGGCATGCAGACAAGCATAGCATAATGGGATCATGAATATTAATTGCGCTGGCATATTACAAGAGATTCGAGGGTGATGAATATAACTGTAACAGGCCTCTGGGTCTGTATCTAAAAATACGATTAGTGGCTGCAAAATGGCAGCAAAGGTTTTAAGTATTAAAAAGGTATTAATAAAATAAATATATTTATACCCAAATTTTGTATTTAGATAACCTGACTTATGAGATACCGCTATTGGTTGTTACTTATGTCTGTATTGCCATTGAGCATACACGCGCAAACCCGGACCATTTATAATAAATTGGGAATGAAAGAAGGGGGTGAGCTGACCCGTAATTCTCCATTAGAGCCCGATTATTCAAGTATCATGGGAATTCCGGCTTCGACAAGCGTCAGGTCAAGAAATGAGCTTACTAATCTGATGTTGCAAACTAAAGAATTATTTAAAACCCCTTCACGTTTTGCAGCTAATTATAGTATACCTATTCTGGATACCTTGCAATTGGCCGATGGAAATTTTCTTTATAGTGAAAATGGAAAGTATGGTTTAAAGTCGGCAGGTGGCGCAATTCTAACTGCTCCTAAGTATGATTTTGTTGAGAAAAAAGAGAAAGGATTTGTAGGTTATCAATCGGATACCTGTAATTATTTTGATAATACAGGGAAAGCGCTACTTTCCAGATATTATTATTCAATTACTCCTACAAGTAAAAGCACGTTTATTATACAAAATAATAAAGGATTTGGAGTTTTAGATGCGGCTAATAAGACAATTATTGAGCCGGTATTCTATAATATTGAACCTCTGGAACAACAAGGACAGCTCTTCTATAAAATTAGTCCTGAAGCTAAGAAATACTATTATGTTAGCCAGAATGTTAAAGATACTATTTGGATAAACGATGAAGGAAGTTTTCTTAAAATTATAGACTCAGAGTACTGGACACTTGGTGGTAGAATCATCAATATTAAAACTAAAAGAGAATTGACCAGTGAAAAAGAAGTATATATTGAGATCATTGATGAGAAGAAGCAATTGGCAAACTTAAGCTGGAAAGATGGTAGGTATCTGATAAATTTTAAAGGACAGATTATTGTTGATCAGGTATTTGGAACGATTGGCCAATTTAATGAATCCGGGTATGCAGTAGCATCGGTGAAAGATCAGGGAGGAACTGAGAAATGGGGAGTAATAAATCGAAATGGTAGCTGGGTTGTTCCTGCGAAATATTATCGGACTTCATTCATAAATAATCAGGTTGTACAGGTTATAAATGAAGAACGGTTAGGGGGAACAATCAGGCTAAAAGACGGAAAAACTTTGCTATCAAATAAGTATACAGATATCAGGACTCTTGATGATAAGTTGGGCTATGCTGTTCTAAAAGATGCAAATAGATATAAAATTGATGTATTTACATTGAAAGATAGTAAGATAATCAGGAATGTGCCATTCAGGAGTTTGAGTAAATTAAGAATTTGTGGTGGAAAGGGATTTATAGCTTCTAATGAAGCAGGGGAAACCTTATTGAATGAAAATTTTGAGCCGCTTACGAAACGTGCATATTCGAGAATATTTTATGGACCTGCAGATAATAGTATTCTGGCAACAGATTTTAGAGGGGATACAGTAATGACACAATGGATGAGTTGTAGCGGAAAAATTCAGACACTGAAAGTAAATGGAAAGGAGTCTGATGTCTTCAATAGTCTTATTAAAATAGATGAAGGGTTTTATTATGTAAAAACTTTGGAAAATAGAGGATATTTTATTTTGAGAGACGGAACTACAGTACCAGCTGATAATTCGTTAGAATCCATTGAGCGGGCTGATTTTCAGGATTATTATATAATGGTAGCGGACAATGGTAAATATGGATTGATTAATAGCGAAGGGAAAACTATTATGCCATTAGAGTTTGTGCATATTGGTAAATTTAACAGAATGACAGGGTTGGCTAGTTATAGTTTTGACGGAGAGCATTATGGTTATTTTACTACTACGGGAGAATTACTTTTCGGTGGAAAATATGATAAAACCGGAAGTCTGGGATTGGGTGTTTTTAAAGTCGAGAATAATGGATACAAGACTGTATTAAACAGAAGTAATACAAGGGTAACAGGATATACTTATTCTATAATTGAATTAGTAGGGGGATTGATAAAAGTTGAATCCGATAAATTTTCTATTATTGGTAAGCGAATACGTTAGTGTTTTTTGAAGTGCTGCTATGGTTATCATTAATCCTGGTTATCTGTGATGATTTTCTTTTTTACCATTGATACAATGATAATCATGGTAATAATTACGCTGATAGTCAGGAATATCAGAGGAATGAATACAGAAGGTGTTAGTGCTGTAAGACCTAGTATAAATAAGATAAATGTATTGAGGGTGATTAATAGTATCAGCACAACCTTTCCATAGGAAAGCTTTATTTCATTTTTTTTTGAGAAGTTAAGTTTTGTTTGATGCGTTACCTGGATGTTAAGTCGCTCGTTGAATCCGGCAGATGGTTCCTGGATAGCATGTTGTTGTAATATCTTTTTTATTGTTACTTCATTTTTTGTATTCATAGTAGTTCCCTGATTTCCTGATTAAGCAATGTGTTGAAATATCCTTCAAGTTGTTTACGGCTCCGTAATAGCCTCATTTTAATGGCTGATTTTTTATATCCTGTTATTTCACATATTTCACTGATGCTTTTTTCTGCTATGTAATGGAGTGTGATAATTGATCTGTCTGTATGCTCCAATTGACTAAGGGCTGAATCAACATATTTTTTTCTCTCATTATTAAGAATGTTGTCCCAGCTTTGCAGATTTGTGGGTATGTAATGTAAGTTGTCTGAGATTGTTGCATTAACTGAAATTGTTTTATTGGATTGATATTTATTCAGGGCTGTATGATATACAATTTTATATAGCCATGTAGAGAATTTGGAGGTTTGTTTAAACTTATCAAGAGATGTAAATGCTTTCAGAAAGGCATCCTGTACGATTTCTTCCGCGTCTTCCCTGTTTGCGAGTACCCCAAAAGCTATAGTAAATGCATATTTACTATAGGAATCTACGATTTCCCTGATAGCTATATCGCTGCCTAGTTTAGCCCTGGCCAGTAATTCGTCTTCCTTGTTATGTGGCTTTAAAAATTTCATTCAGAAGGTTAGACAGTATTTCATGTCAGGTGGTCACATGTGACCACCTGACATGAAATACTGTCTAACCAATATAAATAATTAAATAAGACAACAATGCAAATTACTTCCGCCGCTGTAGTCATCGCACTCGCCCTTACGATTTATAGTTTTTGTTACTATTACTTTACTACCAGGCACAAGGAACGATTGATGGTTTTAGAGAAAGGATTGCCTGCTGATTTTTTTAGTAAGCATATCAGTTATTTACCTGCCTTACTGGTATTGGGGATTGTATTTATTGGGATTGCTCTGGGTGCAATAACCGGACTTGTGTTAGAGAATCTATTGCCTGGTTTGAATCCCGTAGTATTACTTGTGGCAACTGTATTTGTATTTACGGGGGTCAGCCTGATCATTGCTTTTTTTATTCTTAAACGATTAATTGGTAAAAATTATGTTTAGTATTTCAAATAAAGTAATGCTTTGCTTTCTGCTATTAATTGGTACAACTGCAAATGCTCAGTTATACGATTCAGCATTTGATGCAACATTAAAGCTTGCTTTTTCAACCTCAGATCCCGGATATGTGGTACTTGTTGCCAAAGAAGGAAAGGTAATCTACAAAGCTGCTTTTGGTATGGCAAATTTTGAATTGAATGTTCCAATGAAAATTGATTCTAAATTTCGAATAGGATCCATAACCAAACAATTCACAGCCAGTATAATATTAAAATTGGCGGAACAGGGGAAGCTTTCACTGAAAGACTGTATCAGTAAATATATAAAAGATTTTCCCAACGGCTCAATTACCATAGAACAGCTACTTACTCATACCTCCGGGCTTAGCCTGAGCCGGGGATACTGGAATCCTGAGCTGAGAAAACGAGACTTTACCCCCGAGGAGTTAATAAACCTATTTAAGAAAGAACCTGCGGAATTTGAGGCCGGAACTCAAATGCAGTATAATAACAACGGTTATGTATTGTTGGGTTACATCATTGAGAAGGTCACCGGGAAACCATATGCAGCTTATCTGGAAGAGGAAATATTCGCACCTCTGAAAATGATGAATTCCTGTTATGATCAGCCATATAAGCTTATTAGTAACAGAGTGCAAGGTTATCGTAAGATAAATCAGACTTCTTATGAAAATGCCTATTTCCTTAGCATGACACAACCTTATTCTGCAGGAGCAATTTTATCTACTGTTGATGATCTTTATACCTGGATATTGGCCCTTGAGACTAATCGATTTATTTCTGCAAAGAGTTTTAAAGCTGCAACAACTCCTTTTCACCTGGCTAATGGAAAATCTACAGGTTACGGATACGGATGGTATATAAATAATATACAAGGTGTGCCTAGTATCAAACATGACGGATTAATTAATGGATTTACGTCTTTTATTACTTATTTACCCACCGAAAAGGTTTGTGTGATTTTGCTTGGCAATTGTGAAAATTTTAATCCTGAGAATCTGTGTTCTAAACTAGCCGCTATTGTAATTAATAAACCTTATCCAAGTAAGGAAATATCTATCCCGGTTGCAAAATTACAGCAATATCAGGCGGTATATAGATCAAAAGATGGATCTGAAAGGAAAATTGAACTAATAGACGGAGCACTTTATTCTTACTTTTCCGGAGGAAGTAAAGAAAAACTATATGCAGCCGAAGAAACTACTTTCTTTTCAAAAAATAGTCTGGAAATTTTTCATTTTATCAAAAGTAATAAGAATGGAATTGCATACTTAGAAACATCAGGAACAGGAGAAACTCAACACTGGATGCCCACAGAAATAGCATTTAAATTTATGGTTGAGCAACCTGTAAATCCCGCCATTTTAGATAAGTATACAGGAGATTATATCTTTAACTCTAAATTTATACTTCATATTATCAGAGATGGAACTCAATTATATGGGTTAGGAGAAGGTAATCAACAAATCAGGCAACTTATCCTTCCATTTGAAAAAGATAAATTCTACGCAAAATATTTAGATGCGCAACTATGGTTTGATACCGATAGTACCGGAACCGTAAAGGGATTAACAAAAGTTCAAAATGGAAATGAATATGCAGTTAAGAGATAACCTTCTTAATATTATGATAACTTATATTCAAATCACTCAGCCATCCCACTATATATTAAGTCATTATTAATCTCTGGGAAGTTCCGGCCTCGACATTTTATATTGGGTTGCAGAAATAGCATCCATAAAAGCTACAACCGCCGCAATTTCATCTTTAGTTAAATTCAATTTCCTTAAAATAGGGTCAGTAAAAGGAAATAAACTATCTTTTGCTGCTTGTTCAGGAGTTGGGTCAATCATATGCATACCACTATTATAGATATTCACAATACCAGTAATGTCATTAAATAATCCATTATGCATCCATGGGGCATTATGCATTACATCTCTTAAGGAAGGTGTTTTGAACCTACCAACATCGTTTGGATTATGTGTAATTTCATACCTACCCAAATCCTGATATTTACGCTTATAATAGGTCAGGCCGATGTTATGAAAACTTTCATCTGTCAGGTATTGGCCATTATGGCAATTCATACACCTGGCTTTGGTTCTGAATAAATGCATACCAAAGATTTCCTGATCTGTTAATGCTTTAAAATCTCCATCCAGAAATTTATCAAAGCGACTTTTCCTACTGGTAATTGTGCGCTGGAATTCTGCGATGGCATGTACAATCTTCTGGGTTGTTATCTCCTCAGTGCCATAAGCTTCTTTAAATAGTTTTTTATATGCTTTGATGGCACTGAGTTTTGGCCCCAATTGAGAAGACTTCATATCCATTTCGTGATGGGCCTGAATAGGGAAAGTTGCCTGCTCTTCCAATGTAAGAGCTTTACCATCCCAGAAGAATGATTTTCTATAACCAATATTCAATAAACTAGGTGTATTTCTGGTACCTTCCAGATGATCTGTACCAAGGGATACTCTTCTGCCATCACCCCAGGAATTATGAGGATCATGACAGCTACTGCAAGAGATCTGATTACTGTTTGATAAAATTGGGTCGAAAAATAAAAACTTACCCAATTTTACTTTTGGTTGTGCAATCAAACTAAAATAGGAGGTATCTGTTCCGGGAAGTGATTTGAATTCTGCCCAAATTATTCCGGAATCGATATCTGGTTTAGGCCATTCCGATATTGGCTTTTGGTATAATACCCGTAGATATGAAGGATCTGTTTCAGATAAGAAACTACTTCCTGTGAAGAAAGCAATTAGTATTGTAAATATGCTAAGTGTTCTTTTCATGTTTGGAATACTGTCAATTAAAATTGAAAGGCTGCAAGGATATTGAACGATTGCTTTTCTATTGATGTTTTTACATCATATGCAGCTTTAAGATAACAGGCTAGTTTTTTTGTTACCGGAAAATCAATTCTGATGCTACCACCATAACCAGTAGTTGATGTAGTAAGGTATGTAAAATTGCTATTTAGCATGCTATAGATAGCGGTCTTAGAGTCGATATTCCCCCAAAAAAAATTATTGCTAAGATTTTCTTTACGCTGAATATTTCCCGTTAGCGTTAAAAGGGTAGAGCCTAGTTGTTTACGTAAGGTAAGATCTGCATTTACATTAGCATGTTGATAAGCCATTTCCCTATCAGGCAGCGCATATTTTTGCTGATGATCTTCCCAAGATCCTTCTAAGCCGGCATACCAATCTATTACTCCACCAGTTCTTCCGTAAACGCCTCTAAGATTATAGATTTCGTATTGATGTAAATAGCGGGGAGCTGATGATATTTTATAAATACCCACTTCTGAATCCCTAACATCAAAAATGGCTTCAATACCTTTTCTTTTAACTGATTGTGCTGTTGCTTTTATTATAAATTGATGCTTATCTTTTTCTAAAAGATATCCTGTGTTGGCACTTACAATTTGTTCCTGTATTTCCCCTGCATCATATACTTCCACACCTTGTAGTTTACTTGTTTTTTTCCTGATGGTTGAATTTTGCAAAATGGCGCCCCCAAAAAATCCCTGGTACGAAACCGGACTAATTGTTAGTCCTATTTTGTAGCCCGTTCCATTATACCACGCACTGGTAAGAGAACCAGAGAGAAGTTGATTGTAAACACCTAAGCCGGCATCATGATATACCAATGGCTGCCCTAACTCACTTACAAAGGTAAGTTTGTTGGTTTGATTATATTTCGTGCCTGTAATATCCAGCGCCAGGGCATATTTGTCGGATATTTTTCTCGAAGCGGAGAGAGCTAAATTAATTTCAGATGAAATGTTTTTTGGTCGGGGATCTCTGTCGCGGTACGATTGCAGACCTCTGTAATCAATATTAAAGCCGAGTTGATACCTTCCTATTTCTTTGGCCATTCCACCACTGAATGCATATGTTTCAGCTTTCAGATTTCCACCAACCGAATCGGCCATTACATAAGGGTATACTAAGTGATAGTCGGCAGTTTCGTTAAACTTTACATTATAAAGTTGTTGACTGTTATAGTAAGCATTTCCCCATATTGTCAGGCTATTTGGGTATTTCTGATAAGTTTCTGAATAAACCGTAAATGTTTGGTTTCCGCTTCCTTCCTGCTGAAGGTATTGATTTTGAGTATACTTTCGGAATGAGGTAGCTAATTGTGAATAGGTATTTTGGCGTTGGTATACTCTAAGTGAGGGGCTGGTATAGATATCATCCCGGAGTTCTACGACTGCAGAAGTTTGTTCTTTCACCAGGGGAACAATGGTAGAATCCTGGGCCTTAGCTGTAAGGCTGAAGCCCAGGATAATGATTGCTAATATGTTTGATTGCCAGTACATAATTATGGCATTAATGATGGTTTAACTTCGGGATCGAAATCATTCGTTGAGTTGTTGGTATCTTTCAGAATCACCCGGCCATCTGGATTTGTAGATAATTCTTTTCTTCTTACACTTTTGCCATACCGCTCATTATCCTGATCTTTCTTACCACAGTAAGTCCATCCCATATCCAGTGCCGGAGAGGTAAGTATCCATTCAAATACAGCGGGTACCGAGAGGTTTACAGCATCAATAATCCATGTATTAGGGATTTTGTAGCCTTGTGAAGTAGTAGTGCTTCCTGTTGTGTTAATGTAGGAATAGGAATAAAGATTATTTCCTTTGAAGCTTTCGGCATTAGTACCTTCAGGAAATCTTGCCAGTACATAACTTTTAAAGCCGCGATTATGCATAGTCATCGCAGAGGTAACATTAATAAGATTTGTAACTTCCGGGTTGTCTACATCAATGGAAGAGATAAGAGATAATTCAAAATCGGATTTTCTCAAATCCATGGAATTGGCATTATACTCTAAATGATTAATGGCATTGTTGGCAATAACTATTTGTTTGCCTGGGTATACAGGATATTGCTTACCTGTTCCTGGTATCATTACTACAGATCCTGCAGTAAATGCTTCTGCCATAATATCGGGTGTGTATACTCTTTTGGTAGTACTGAGAAATGAAGCTTCAGCTATTACCAGGCCATCGGCATAGAGGGTATCTGCAGAATTATTATAAAGAATGAAGTATTTATCCCCATTGTATTGTTTCCCTTCAGGCGTAACTGTTCCTGTAAAGAATATTTCCTTGAAGATAAAGCTTGAATTAATATTATAGAGGAATAAAGGAATATTAAGAGAAACCTTACCTCCTTTAACTACAACACCAGATTGAAATCCCCGAATCTTACTTTTTTGAGTTGTTCCATCCAAATTATACTCTACATCTCCATCCAGACTTACATCATAAGATCCATCTGGTAAGGTGATATTAGCCAAATCGTTTGCAGTTGAAATATTGATTTTGGTAACTGCTCCGCTATTAATTTCTTTGAAATCAATTGTAATGTTTGATGTCTTAACATCCTTTAATCCTTCCGGATTTTTGAGAGATACGTCAACTGTTGATTTGTTTATTGAAACATTATCCTTTTTACAGGAAGCGAAGCTTATTAATCCTGCTATTGCCAATAAACCCAGGAATTGTTTAGTTACATGCATATGCTTATATCTTTAAAAATTGAAGTTTAATTCCATTCCGAAATAAGGGGAGTTGAAGCCGCTTCTTTTCCTGAGTATTCCATAAGCAGTATAGTCAGGAGTATAGGTTACCAAGCGATTGACAAACATGGAAATAGTTGCTTTTTTCTTAAAATCTTTAGATGCCTTTATATTTACCTGTAAATCGATTGGCACTCTATTTCTACGAAAAAGGCTCTCGTTATATATTTCATTAAAATAATTGACATTAGGATCATTTTTACTTTCTTCAGTAAAAGGATGTGTTTTCCCATCTATATCAGTGTATTGAACTGGAGTACCGGATTTCCATGCATTTTGGCTTGCGGTAAACCACATACTTTGAATAGATGCAGAGAGTGTAAGCCCTAATTTTGGCAAATAGCTGTCGGTAGTAATGTTGGTATTAAATTGCTCTTTAAAGCTACCATCGGTATCGTTATAAAGCGCAACATATTGGGCCACGTTTTTATTAACAGTGATTTCCTGATTGATTTTATAGAAAGGGAATGTATTTATGTAAGTATTTCTCAGGTATGCTCCATTTAAAGTAAACCGTGTATTTACTACAGGAACACGTCTGGAGGAAAATTGAAATTCTATTCCATTTTTTATTAAAGTACTGCCATTAGTGAAAGTGGAGGTATTATAATATCTGCTGAGAAGTTCATAGGTAAAATCACTGGTTAAAGGAGGTGTTTCAAGGTTGGCGGCATCAACGGAAGCTGGATTGTACTTTTTATATGAATATGCGTTATACTGATTGGTAGTACGGAACCCGGAAGTTAATTTTTCTCTGAACCAGGTAATTGTTAATCTGTTCTGATTTAATGCAAAATCGGCATTTAACTCAAACTTTTTATTGATCGCGGCCTGAAGGTCGTAATTGGTTCTGTCGTTGATATATGTAACGGCATTAGCTTTTCTGAAGGCTGGATTGTTGTGGAAAAAGTTTAATTGTACAATATCTATGTATTGTGCATTAGGATGTAACTGATCTGTAGTTGGCATCTTGGTATGTAATCCATATCCTCCTCCTAGTGTAATGCTTAAAGGTTTGTTATTTACAAATACTTTTGGTAAAGTCCATTTAGTATTGATGCGGGGATCGAAATAAACTTTATTTGCGATACTATATTTGTTACTCATTCCGGCAAGCATCATTGCTCGTATACCCACAGAGGTTGCAAAGCTATGACGACCAATACTGAAGGTAACCATGTCTTCTGCAAAAGCAGATTGATTTAGCATTCCCGGAATGGTGTCAAAAGCTCTGGGTCTTGCTGATGATACAGCATTGATGTTGGAAGGGTAGTTGATATCGTAAATCTGGCCTTTACCAAGGTTCTTGCTATAGTTTGTTTCCGTACCTAGTTTAAGCTGGTGCTGCAGCTCGGATGTATAAAACATCAGTTGTGTCATTGCCTTAAGGAAAGCTGTTATAGGCTTACCATCTGCTGTAAATTCGGCAGCATAGCTGGGAGTGAGATATTGTATGTCATGTTCTCCGGCCTGCAGTGAATTAAGTAATACAGTGGCAGTTCTGGCTTGGGTCCATTGAATAACATCAATTTTGTCGTGCTGATAATTCAATTTTCCTGAAACTTCCCAGGATTTCAATAAACTATTAGGTTTGGTTATTTCGGATTTGATCCCCGTTGCGAGGCCATAGCTCTGATAAGTTGATTTATATTTATCAGTCAATGCATAACTGTTGTCCGGGTCTGTGCGTTTGTTATCTATATTGCTTGAATAGTCTATTGCTGTATTCCATTTTAATAAATAGCGACTATTTACCCAATGTTTTTCAAGACGCAGACTACCATTAATTCTTTTATAATTTTCGAAACTGCTGGTAGGATCGGCTTTGGATGTCAGGTAACCTAAATCTGCATTAATTGTTAGCTGTTGGGTAGGAAGATCGAAACCTTTTCCTACGGCAAAAAGTTTGCTGAAACCATCAGTTTTCATACGTGCATTGATAGGTGTAGCACCTTTTATACGTTCTATTTTGATAAGACCACTTGTCAGATCTCCGTATTCTACGGAAGGAATACCACGAATGATTTCAACCTTTTCAATCTGGTCGGTAGACAGGGTGCGCATATCTACGCCTTTGTTAACTGAGTTTCTTGATGAATTTGGGTCTGAAGCAAAATAGGCTGCAGCACTTTGCAGATTTGCACTTGTATTGATTGGGCTACCATCTATAAGGAATGCAGTACCCAAAGATGAAATATCATAATTAGAGGCAGGTGCGTCGCTTACTTCTCTCAATCTGATCTGATTCATTGAAGTAAGCTTTGGATCTTTAGCTCTGCCTCCAGGCAGTAATTCCAGTAAGTCTGTGAAGCTGGAGGGTTGAAGATGTTGCATTGCCTTACGATCTATGATGGAAGAACTGGTCATCCCTTTTGATTCGTTGGCGGTAACATATACTTCAGCTAAAGTTCTCTGGATCTTTTCTACTATTAACTCCAGATTTTGATCTTTATGTAGATGAATGTTGACTTCCTGAGTTTTAAAGAGAATACTTTGTATGTTGATTTTATATGTACCAAATGGAAGTTCGCCAAAGGAGAAATTTCCTTTAGTATCACTGACGGTGCGATAAGTAGCCTGATCTTTCTTAGCAAGAATAATGACAGAATCGGTGACCCGGGAACTATCCTTATCCCATAAATGGCCGGATAATATTCCAGTAGCATGTTGTGCTAATATACTTGTTGGCAATAAGATAAAAAGCGCTACAAGATTCAGAAACTTTCTACAGTTGGTACAATTCACTTCTCTTTTTAACAAAATTTGATTTGCGCAAAAGTAGAAAATCGAGTTGACCAATTCCATGAATTGGCGCTTATCAGCAATAAGAAATTCCGGATTGGATCATTGGGTTTCCCGATTCGATCAATGGAGAATTTGGGTACCGGGGAAGTGTGGGAAGTACTTTGTAAAGGTTGATTCAGGTCTCAGTAAAGTTTTATGTTTTAAAAAGGGCTGACTTTTAGTAGCCAGCCCTGCGAAAGCAATTTCTAATGTTGATTTTCAATCTTCTTCTTAAGATCTTTAATTTCTTCCTGTTGTCCTGCTATCAGTTTTTCTTGTCGAATCAGGTGAAGTGTGAGTTCTTCAACTTTTTGCAACAGCAGGCGATTCATTTCTCCAACATCCACTCCATTTTCCTTTACTTCTTCGGCTGTTGGAATATCGGGCAAATGACCATTTTTATTGATAAATGCTTCAACATCTCCAAGTGAAGGGAGTTTATAGTCTGGATGGAAGACAAAGTCGGCCCATCCCGATTGTTGTGTTACTCTAATTCTTCTGGCTCCCAGCATTCCTTCTACCGCCATTTTATAACCTTCCCTTGGATATGTTCCTATCCCGATGTTACCATTGTAATGCATTATAAAGTTATAGTTGGCTGGTTTTACAATTGTATCTGTTTCGGAAGAAAAGATATACAGTAAAGTATCGCTACTGGCACCCATACCGAATTTGCGTAAGCCGGCATCCATTTCAATTGACCCCCCTTTGTATAGTTTCATAGACCTGCCCCAGCTGGAGGAAGTCCAGTTTGTGTTAGAAACTATATCTAGTTTGGAAACCGGAACATTAGTTCCCAGACCAACTTTCCCTGTGTAATAATTAAGACTCCCCATTTGATAAACATCCCCGGTATAATAAGACCCATTTGAATTAAGCCATTGATCTATTCCGGTTTTATAATTATGGAGAATCTGATCAGAGTTATACATTTCAACATAAGGAAGTGGGTTTGTTTCGCCATCGTAAACTGTAAGCTGCTCTTTATATTTAGAGGTGAAATAGTAGGATGTATTACCTCTAAGCCAGATAATAATTGATCTGGTTCCATTTCCGAAGGAAGCATCTCTGAAGCTTGCAACAAATGGAATATAAAGAGGATTCTGAAACTGCCGTATATCTGCAGTAATAAAGTTGGAACCATGCCCCCAGTTGGTAGTATGATACCTAAAGGTTGCAATGATAGAACCATAAAAAGAAGGTTTATCAGTGTGAGCATCGGATCTGCCAATAGTAATTTCTGATGCTGTATTAACTCGCCAGCCTGAATCGGTGACCACAACAGGGTAATATCGGCTACTATCTCCCTTTACTTTAAAATACTGGTTACTAGTTTGTGCATGAGAACGGGAAAATAATAGGCAGGCAATTGCTACAAAGAATAATTTGCTAAATAGTTTCATATGATATAGAAATGAAAGGTTAACTATAATAGTAAACGAAAATAGCAAAAATAAATATTTGGAAATCGATTTTTGGGGATGAGAATCTAAAATGGAACTCTGACTAATTTGCCGGCGATGAGCATAAATTCTGTCCGCTAACTTCTCCTGATTGGTATAAAGAAAACAATTTTTTCTGCTAATTGGAAATCCGATTAATGGTAAGATAATTCATAAATACCTGATTTCCCTAAAACAACAATTCCTCCCGTTATAAGCGGGAGGAATTGTATTCTATTTAAGAGAATCAAAATTAATATCCAGGATTCGGTGAAACATTTGGATTATTAGCAGTCTCCAATTCAGGAATAGGTAATTGAAGATGTGTATCTGTTTTTTTCACATTCTCGAAAGATGTATATGCTTTAGCGCCCATATTCTGGCGGGTGAAGTCTACATTCAATCTTTTCAGATCAAAGAATCGTAATCCTTCAAAAGCTAATTCCTTACGACGTTCGGTAATGATGGCATTAAACAATTCGTCTCCGGTAAAAGTATAGGCAACCAAAGATGGATCTCTTTTTTGAGCCACCATATTTAAGTAGAGGCGTGCATTTCCTTCATCTTTAAGACGGTAATAAGACTCAGAAAGTGTAAGTAATACTTCAGCATAGCGAAGCAGTTTAACTTCGTCACGATCTGCATTAGCTGTATTCTGGTATTTGTTGATGTAATTCACGGTATTGGTACCACGGGGAGCCTGTACGATGAGGTTGCGACGGATATCTGTGGCGGCATACAATGCGTAGGTATCATCGGTTACAAGAACATCCCCAAAGTTGGTGCGTGAATACATCCAGTCGATTCCTTCCTGGCCGTTATTGGCAGTAGTGGAATTATTGATCTCGAATATTGTTTCCAACTTATCTGCACGGGCTACATTGGAACCCCAGTACGAATTGAAAGCTGCCTGGGTTGCTGCCAGTGTATAGCCACCTTTTTCTACTACTGCAAGTGCTGCACTTTTAGCATTTTCATAATCTCCTCTATAGAGATATGCTCTTGCCTGCAATGCTTTAATAGCATATTTGGTAATGAAATTGGTATTGTTGGCATGTAGGGTGCTTGAAGTTTCCGGCATGATGGTAAAAGCGGTATTCAGATCGGAAATGATCTGATCATATACTTCAGACACTTTAGCTCTTGCTGGTTTGATAAGGGCACCACCAATATTGGTTGGTACGGTAACAACAGGTACACCATCAGCATCCGGGAAAACAGTTGCTGGTTTAGCGTAGTAGTTTACCAGGTTCAAATACAGTAATGCACGAAGTGTATAGGCTTCGGCCTTAAACTGATTCACATTGTTCGATTCCGGCAGTTTGGTAGCTATTACACGATTCGCCTGCAGAATTGCAAAATAGCTCTGTGACCATTGTTGCAGGTTTTCGGCATTATTAGATACATACGTGTAATTGTTATAAGGCAGCAGACGGCCAGAGTTTGAAGCACTGATGTAAGTATTGTCGCCAAGCAGGTCGCCCCATACCAGGGTATTACGACCAAAAAGGTAATAGTTGTCGAGGATGCGGTAAGTGCCAGCCAATGCCTCGACCATGTTACTTTCATTCAGAATAGCGCCATCTACAGAAACACCCACGGAAGGATCTTCTTTCAGAAAGTCTTTACCACATGAAGTGGCCATTGTTGCTACAAGGAGCAGACCAGATATATATGCATTTGTTCTTTTCATGAGTCGCAATTTTTAGAATCCAACATTGATACCTAAGGTGTATGTTTTGAACTGCAACATACCTTGAGAATCCGCACCACCAAAGCTCACTTCCGGATCAAAAGGCAGACGGTCGTCAAATGTCCAGGTATGCAGGTTGGTTGCCCTTCCGTATACATATAATTTGTTTACGCCCCATTGACGGATTATGTTGATGTTTTTGAAGTCATATCCCAGGCTGATGTTTTTCAGTCGGATATGATCTCCTTTGTAGAGGCGATAGGTACTAACTGAGTTATCGCTTTTGGTAGTGAACTTAGGAACATAAGTTTCCTGACCCTGGTGAGTCCATCGGTTGTCGTAGATATACTGGTATTTATTATAGAGATAATTAGAACCATTAGTAAAATAAACATCCTGATTGCTGGAAACCCAATAGCCCAGGTTATAAGTAAAGTCTACACCCAGGGTGATTCCTTTATAAGAGAAAACGTTATTGAAACCACCTGTATACTTAGGAATAGCCTGACGATCGAGTACTACATACTGAGCATTAGCAATGTTGTTGGTTTTAGAAGAATGGGTACCATCAGTATAATATAATGGATCACCATTTTCAGGATCTGCACCTGCATACTCTTTCATGTAATAAGTGCTGTAGTTATAACCTTCTTTCAGATAGTAAAGATTGTTCAGTACAGGCGTGTTAGCTGGGAGTCTGGTAATCTCGTTACGGTTCATTGCCAGGTTAAAGTTGGTATACCAGGTAAAGTCGTTATATCTGACAACATCCCCTTTCAAAGTAAATTCCCATCCTTTGTTCATCATTGCACCGAGATTCTGATTTACAGCACCAAATCCGGTAGTGTAGGAAGTTGGTACCTGACGAATCAGTCCATCGATATTATTGCGGTAGTAATCTACAGTGAGCATGAAACGGTCATTTGCAAATCCGAAATCAGCCCCTACATCGAACTTTTTGGCAGTTTCCCAACGCAAATCAATATTACCGATTACATTGTATTGCTGACCATTAAGTCCGGCATACCCGAAAGTAGCACCATAGCTGGCTTGTGGAACCCAGTCGTAGTTTCCGAGATTGGCATTACCGGTAGTACCGTAGGAAGAGCGTAGTTTCAGGAACGACAGGATATGTTGTTGTTTGAAGAATTCTTCCTGGTGTACGTTCCATGTACCGCCAATAGAATAGAAGTTTGCATATTTATTATTGGCAGCAAAGCGGGAAGAGCCATCGCGACGGATAGATGAGTTGATGGCAAATCTGTTGCGATAGTTTACATCAAGTAATCCGTATAATGTTACGAATGAATAATTGCTATACTGTCCATAAGTTCCTACTGGTGTAGCTGCATTTGTTAAGGCGGTAAGACCATCGTGTGCAGCAGGGAAACCGATACCATCAGCGGCAAGGAGGTATTCTTTGGAGCGTTGTGCTTCATACCCTACAGCTGCAGTGGCATAGAAGTTTTCAACTCCCTTGAAATCGTAACGATAATCGAATTGGTTACGTGTCAGCCAGTTGAAGTAACGAACATAATAGTTTTTACTCCGTCCTTTCTGACCTGCATATTCTCCCATTGTGGAGTTAAAGAAAGAAGTTTCCTCAAGTGTATTGTAATCGGAGCTGAAATAAGAGGTATAATTTAATTTATCCCAGATATTCCATTTCAGTTTAATGTTGCCGAGTAAACGTGTTTCAGAAAGATACTTTTTATCGTTCTTTACAATCCATAATGGATTATAGATACTGGAGAAATTAGTTTCACCCTGAGTATTAGAATTGATGGACCCATCATCATTGTAAGGGCGCTGGAAAGGACGTAAAGCACGTGAAGCCCAGGTTGGATTTGATGAGTAGTTGGTGCTGGTTGGAGTATTCTGCCCTACATTGGATACATTGATACCTGCAGATAGGGTCATACGTTTATTTAACTCATGATCGAAGTTGAATAAACCTGAAATACGTTTAAGATCGGCACCTATAGTAGTAGCTTCCTGGTTGTAGTAACCGGCAGAACCAAAGATTTTAGTTTTCTCTGTTCCTCCGTTGAAGCTTACATTATATTGTTGTTGCTGGCCCTGACGGGTTACGAGGTCGTACCAGTCGTAATATTTTCCACTATTCAGACCATAGCTTTCAGCTTTAGAATCGATATCAGCCTGAGTAGCACCACCATTTTTAAGTGCTTCGCGGAACAGTTCGGCGTATTGCGGACCAGATAATGGGCGTCCGGCGGCCGGAGGAGCCATTTGGCTGGAGAATCCTTTTTCGACGTCTACACGCACTTGTGTTTTACCGGATTTACCACGTTTGGTGGTGATGATGATAACTCCAGTGCTACCACGAGAACCATAAAGGGCTGTAGCTGCAGCATCTTTGAGTACATCGATGCTTTCAATATCGTTTTGGTTCAGACCAGAAAGTGCGTTGGCTGTAGTCATGTTATAGCCAAGCTTTCCGGAGTTCACTATCATTCCATCGATTACGATCAGAGGATTTGAGTTGAGCGACAAAGAGCCCAGACCACGGATACGTATATCCAGAGCAGCACCAGGCTGGCCGGAAGTAGTAGGAGCAGAAAGACCGGCAATCTGTCCTTGTAAGGTTTGGCCAAAAGTTGCGAAAGGTTTGTTTTCCATCACCTTTGAATTTACTGAACCGATAGCGCTGGTGCTGGCGGCAACAGTGGTGACACGGTAACCATCTTTTACTACAACTTCATTGAGCGTACGAACATCCTGCTGCAAAGTAACGTTGATCACGTTTTTGTCGGCAGGGCGTTCTATGGTTACATAACCTAGCATTTTAAAAACAAGGGTAGCACCATCAGGTACCTGATTGAAGTGGTAGCGGCCCTGGTCATCAGTTACAGCAGCTTGTGATGTACCTGCAACGGCTACGACTACACCGGGCATTGGAGTACCGGCAGCGTCTTTAACGATACCGCTCACACTCATTACGGTATAGGACAGTGGTGATGCGGAACGAATGGCACTTGCATAGGCATTGGTGGATGCAGCTAATGTGCCGGCTACAACCGAGCAAACTGCGGCCATCTTCGCCAGTCTGGAAATGCGAAGGCCATTCTCAATATGAATCCTGTAATCCATACGTGTTAAAATAGAAGATGAAGAAATGTTGATTTTGATTGATCGGCATACGTGCCCGACATGGGCAAAAAGGTGCGTGCGAAAAACGCGTGCATAGTCTAATTGTTGGCCATAGGCTTCCTTTTATATGTTAGTCAAATTTTTACCTCAATACAATACCGGCCCGTTTTTCAACGGGAAACTTTAAAAAGCAGCAATTAATAAGCGGATTGTCCTATTTCAGTAGGTAGTTTTTCCGACTCTAGTGGAATTACGCTGATTTTAATTCAATCTTTATGTAAACAAATATATAAGTTTTATGTAAACACAAAAATTTTATTTCTATTTTAATTTTTGTACTAGATAATTATGTGATAGCTTGATTCTCAATAATATCATGATTTTCCACGTATAATGTCTGTAAGTAGCTTATGAAAATGTATACAAAATATTAAATGAGGAATCAGAGTGGTATTGAGCCATTTGTTTACAAAACAAGTTAAGTGCATAAAAAAAGCCACTCGCTTAGCAAGTGGTTTATCAATATTTTTTCCGATGACAAGTGGTAAAACGATAATGAGATTCTGAATATATCCTAACATGACTTGGTATTCAGCTAATGGAATAATAATTTATATTAAATTAGATGTTTCTGTTTTGCACTAAAAAACCTACAACCAAATATTCCATTATGAAGTATGTTTTACTAACAGCTGTAGTTGTTGGCAGCTTTCACTTTTCTCAGGCACAGATTACACCTCATCAATCAAAAGAGATAACACCTTACAAGGGCCGTGATCTCTCTCAGGAAAACAACAAACCAGCTGCTGTTGTAAACAGTACCCCAGGTACAACGTCAGGCTCTTCTGTTTCTAAGACAGTTGGTACAAAAGATTTACTGTTTTTTATCCGTAAATGGAAAACGGGGGTGACAGATGCATTTTATGTTACTACGACAGCTGGAGTTCAGACTATGGTGGTTAACGTTAATGCACGTGTGAAGCCCCTCCATATTAATGCAGACGGAACTTATTACTGGGAGGCGTATGGAGAACAACGTCGCGGTCGCTGGACCACCACCGGGAAATCCGATTATCCGATTGTCCTGAAAAATGCAATCGAAAATAAGGATTGGTATGTTGCACGTCACGACAAAGGCAAAAACGCTATTTATATCTGGAATGGCGACGCAATAAGCTATACAGGCATACCATTGTAAATCACAAAAAAAGCCGTCTCTACAGCGTGGAGACGGCTTTTTTAATAAATATTCAACCAGTGAAGGGGGGAGTTTGTAATAAACAAAACATTAGTACAATGACTACCACCGATATCACTGTGTACATAGATGACAAACCTTACCGTTTTCATGTGAAGGTTGATGAACAGAACGAATCTACAACCTATTCGGTTGATCCTGTAACTGATACCCATCCTGATCCTGATTTTATTCCGGGACATCTGGAGTTTAACTATAATGGCAGCCTCACTCTAAAAGAGAAACTGAAAACAGTTGAACAGGAACAGATCGCTCGCCTCATCTGGCAGGAGATTCTGGATAAAATGAATCCATAACCTTAGTGTTCATAGAAAGCAGGAGGTTCTATACCTAAAGTTCTTAGGTAAACATACCCCTGTCCACGATGGTGAATTTCATTGTCGATAAAATAATTCAAAATAGAAATTACCGGCCCCTGATAAAAGCCCCAGGAATTCTCTGTTACATTAAAACGTTCAACGGTCATTGCCGGCCATTCACGATTAATCTTTTCTGTGATCTCATCCCAGAAAGCTAAGAGCTCAGCTTTGGTTTTAATTGTTGCTTCTTTGGCCATAATTTCCTCCCAAGGTTGCCATTTACCATAAGCCAAACCATCAATTCCGGTAGCTATTCCTGAGACTTCCAAAGCAAGTCCTGCAAAAGTGCGCATGCCTCCAAGTGAAAATTCGAACAATTCCTTCTCAGGAAATGCCTCGATTACACGACGGGTTAAGCCACGGTGTCCTTGCCAGCGTTTTAAAAGATCTTCAGGTGTAATAACAGCTAATGCTACGTTTGTTGCAGACATAATTTTACAGGTTTTTATTAGAATACAAATTTCTGATGCCGAAGTGACAACAGTATGTCAGTAGGTTTAAAAAAAGTAAAATTTTTAATTTGACTTATTCTTAGCAGTATCAAAAAAATCGCTTACATCACCTATTGCCGTTCTGGTACATCTCATAATTATATCCTGAAGATCGGCTCCCGAACTGCGTAAAGGATCAATTGCTTTTACAAGTATTGTTCTCAATTTATAAAGCTCAGACCTGTTAAATTTTTTCGATTCCTTTACCAACTCGAGTTTCATTCGCTCCTCTTGTTGATTTTGTTTGGGATTAAATATTCCGTTAAGTTGACTGCATTGATCGCAGACCCCATTTTTATTTACCAGGGCACACCTGTTATCAAAAATATTTGTCATTGTTTCCCGGGAATCACCCAGCAGATGTTTTACAACTCCTTCTGTTTTATCCAGAATCTGGCAAATTTCTCTGACCTGAAAATCATAGATATCTTTTAAAATCAGAGCTACCTGATTTTCTATAGGTAAAGTTTTTGAGATGCAGGTGAAGCAAAAGTCTATATGTTCCCGCATCTCATAAGCAGCAGCATTGAATGACTGATGAACAACGCGGAACGATTGGCTGACCTCTTTAGTACTGATGGCTAAATTGGCTCCCTGGTCCTGAGCGTTTACAGGCCAGCGTTTTAATTTTCTTAAATGATCATAAGCCAGATTGGTGGCTATTTTAAATACCCAGGTCTTAAGAGTAGAGTCTTGTTTAAAGGTTGATATTTTATCAAATGCTTTGATAAATGTATCGTGTGTCAGATCGTCTACATCATTCCGATCTGTGAGTAGGCGGTAGAGATATGATTTCAGCTGATTTTGAAATTCAGCAAATAATGTTTGAAATGAATTAATATCTCCTGCAATGGCATTTTTGAGTAGTTCCTCTTTTTCCATTTTTCAATTTAATAAATAATTAAATCGGGTTGCATGTTTCTGCAACCCGATTATAAATCATAATACATTCAGTTTGCCGCAATCGAAATCAATAACATGACTATTGAATGCAATTCCATTTTCAGAAACGAGGAAAGCAGCTGTTTCGCCTAATTGTTTTAATGTTGGTTTCGCCTTGAGGATATCATGCATGGTATATCGTTTGGTCATTTCCTGCTCGCTGATGCCTGAGAGTTCTGCAAAATCATGAATCATTCCCTGAATCTTTTTTGTCTCGAGCAACGCACCGGAACAAAGGCAGATCGACTTTATTCCATATTGTCCGAATTCAGCTGCCATTACCCTGGTAAGGGCTTCAATTGCAGCGCAGGCGGAAGCAAAACCAGCCATATTAGGGGTCTTG
Source organism: Chitinophaga silvatica (assembly GCF_003419895.1). Classification (GTDB taxonomy): domain Bacteria; phylum Bacteroidota; class Bacteroidia; order Chitinophagales; family Chitinophagaceae; genus Chitinophaga; species Chitinophaga silvatica. Next base: position 871,731 of record NZ_QPMM01000002.1, read on the forward strand.
GTTTTTGCCATTGATGCGGTTAAGAGTAAGATGGTGCCTTCAGAACCTGTTTGGATCATATACTTTGCAGCTACACGTGAAGTGAGGAACTGTGATCCACAAATCCTTTGCAATGGATTCATGAATTGTTCGAATGTGACCACAGTAGTAGGTGTACCACTGCCTGCATCTTTGTAATAGCTTCCGATCCCATTAAATACCATATCCAGTTTCCCATTTTCAGCTACCACCTTTTGTAGGTAGTTGTCGATCTCCGTTTCATTCAGAGCATCTACTTTCGCTGCTTTAGCGATACCTCCATTGGTATTAATTTCCTCGGCCAATGTTTTTACAGCATCTAAATTCAGCGCAGTAACATAGACGATTGCACCATGTTGAGCGAGTGAACGGGCAACTGCTCCGGCAATTTCTCCTGAAGCTGCAAATATTACGGCTACTTTGTCTTTTAAACTATTCATTTTGTTTTGCTTTCTCTTCTGACGATTAAGTCGGGCAAAACGATCGGGAAATTTGTAAATAAATTTTACTTTCCCTTATTCAGCCATCCCCTTTGAGGTTTAGGCTTTTCTTTTAATAAGGATGCTTTGTACAATTCTTGGTAACAAACATGGCATACTTCAAGTGCTTCATCTGTATGTATTCTTCCATCTACTCCCCAAAGAATTTTCTGATTAAAATAAGTACCCCAGATGATACTAAATATATTTACTTCAGTAGGTAAAATATCTGAAAGTAGAATAGATTGACTATCAATTACCAGTGTATAAATTGTTAATGAACCGATTATCTCAACAGAAAATAAGAGATAATACATTTTACCATTTAAAATCGGGTTAATACTAATGTGTTCCATAAAAATGCTTCTAAATGAAGCATTGGGTTACCTATGCAATGTTCTTAAAACAAGTTAACAGTTGTTACTGCAAAGCTGATACATTTAAGTGTAAAAGAAAAATAAAGGCAGGGAATTTATATTTCAGAACTTTTATACCTAAGGATAAGACGTAGTGACAACTGAATTCTGGCACCCTTCTTGCAAACCTGCCGCCAAACCAAATACCTATTTATGAAAGGAATTTTAAAAGTTGTCTGCGCACTTTCAATTAGTTTATTGACTTCCCTTGGAGCTATGGCCCAAAATGTTGACAAAGCCTATATCGCCAAATTGAAAAAAGAAAAAGAAATCCTGAATGAAGAACTTAAATTAAACTCGCTTAAACTGAAAGCAGCGAATGAAACACTTAGTCAGGAAAAAATGATTGCCGAAGCCGAAAAATTGAATGATAAGGCAGAAAAAGCAATGAGAACTGCTAAGCAGGATGCTTCAAATCTGAATAAAGAGGAAGCCGGAAATGAAAAACTCTCTAAGCAGGCAAACCGTTCTGCAAAGGATGCCAGTAAGTATGCCAATGATGCACATAAACAGTCAGAGAAAATAGCGAAATCAAAAAAATATGTTGAGAAGTTGAACGAGGATATTAGTAAACAGACTGCTAAAATTGATGAATTAAAGAAGAATGAAGCATAATATCAATATTAGCTTCCATTAATTGTATTAAATTAAGTTTATAGGGCATGCCGAGGATGGTTGGTATACCGTAATTTCTTGATGATACAGTTCATAACTATATTTTAGAGAAGATCTGCTCTGACAGGCAGTTATTATATTGCTTAAACCCTTGTAGAATAAGCTTCTACAAGGGTGTTTTGTTTAAAAATATACCTCAGAAAACCTGGATTTTCATTGCATTAAATCCAGGTACCAATTATAATGTAGCGCGGCAGCTTTGCGCATTTTTACTGTTTTTTGCCCCCCAAACTGGTACGTTTCCGTACTGGCCACATAGTTATTGGCGATTCCTGCAACCATTTTTTACTCATTATTGTTACTTCATATTTCCAAATCACTGAATACAAATCCATTTCACTCCAAAAAAACTATCTAATATGAAACGGCTATTACAAATAACCATGTTTTTTATCATTTTACTTTTTGTTTGGATGGGCTGTAAAAAAGGGGACCAAGGAATACCAGGGGTACAGGGGGAGCAAGGAGCACCCGGTCCTCAAGGGGTAGCAGGACCCGCTGGTTCACAGATTTACAGTGGAGACGGAACTCCTGCTGCAACGTTGGGCAGTATCGGCGATTTCTATCTAAACCTCTCCACTTCACAATTTTACGGGCCAAAAACTGCAAATGGCTGGGGAACTCCTATTAGTTTAAAGGGTGCAACTGGAGCAACTGGTGCTACAGGAGCTACCGGAGCAACTGGAGCTACCGGAGCAACAGGAGCAACTGGTGCAACCGGAGCAACCGGTCCAACCGGAGCAACTGGCGCAACAGGTCCAACTGGCGCAACTGGAGCAACCGGTCCAAAAGGAGCAACAGGAGCTACTGGAGCAACTGGTGCAACCGGAGCAACCGGAGCAACCGGTCCAAAGGGGGCAACAGGAGCTACTGGGGCAACTGGAGCTACAGGTGCTACAGGTGCTACAGGAGCAACTGGTGCAACTGGAGCAACTGGAGCAGCAGGTAGCCAGATTCTTAGTGGTACAGGCGCTCCTACCGCCACCACAGGAAATAATGGCGATTATTACCTGGATAAATCTACCTATGTACTGTATGGCCCTAAAACTGCCGGCGCATGGGGTGCTGGTTTATTATTACAAGGCCCGGCAGGTCCACAGGGACCAGTAGGTCCACAAGGCCCTCAAGGTCCTGCAGGAACCGCCAATGTGATTTATTCCACCTGGAAATATGCTTCTAACCCAAGGGATACGATGATAGATGAATCTAATCTGTGGGTAGTTGACTTAGCGGCACCTAGCCTAACGGCAAACATTTTTAGTACAGGAGCAATAATGGTATATCTTCAGTTTGGAGGTGGAACAGAGGTGTTGCCTTATACCGCTTCTGCGGGTGGTAGCACTGTTAGTCTCATTTCATTTATTCCGGAGATAGGTAATATACTTATTACACGCTTTACCTATGATAACAGTGGCAGTATTGAGTTACCATTATCACTACAATACCGTTACATCCTGATTCCTGGTAGCGTTGCTGGCAGACAAGCGGTGCATCCCGATTACAACGATTATGCTGCTGTGTGTAAATTCTATAACATTCCTCAATAGGAAATCATCGGAATTATTCTACTTAAAACCTTGCAGAAGCTTATTCTGCAAGGTTTTTTCGTGTTAAAGATATTGGTAAGTATTACTTTTCAACTTGACCTCTGACCTTATATTTTTTTGAGACTATACGAAAAAGAAAAGAGGCTTATAAACCTTTCGATTTACAAGCCTCTTTAGTGCCCAGAACTGGATTCGAACCGGGGATGAATATCAATGTGTTATAAACCTTGGGTGTCAATTGAGTGTCGCACTTTTTCAAATTCCTAAAAGAATGTTCTTTTTACACACTTATTAGTACTTCTTCACCTTTCAATACAAATATAAGGTATTGATTACGCTTGAACCAAAATTTGCGATTTATACTACAATATTTCCGAGAAGCTGATTATAGTTATCAACTATTGCAAAATTTTGGGGCTTTCTATATTATTCTCTTCTAATAAGATGGTAACCTTATTTCCTAATACATCTGAATATCCATTAAAATATAAATTAGCTCCGACTTTTCTATCAAAAGAAATATTATTCATTTGATATTCATACATTCTATAATTCAAGTAATCGATATAGGAAGTAGGGTTATTGAGAGTAGTATTAAAGTCACTTATTATTTTTGACGGAAAAAATTGACCACTTAAATACTTAATAGAGTACCGATTGTTATTTTGAGAAACTGCCACCAAAAAATCTTTTCTAGTCCAAACGTCAAATAGCTTACGGACTGCATGATGGGCAGAATCTACATATTTGAAATTATTTACATACACCTTGTATACCTTGTATTCCTTATTAGGATAAATTAAATTACTCTCACTAATTTCCATAGCAAGTTTATATCCATTATCGGGTAAAAATGCGTTATAATACTCAAACCCATCTTCTACTAGGTCTTTAGTATCTCTCCCATTTAATTGAATATTAGCGAATCTAATATTATATGCTGCAATATTTTTATAAAGTTTATTATAAATAAAATCAAACATTGAAAGGCTATCACTTTGTCCAAATAAATTGCCTGGATGTGTTGCGATTGATATTGTAATTAGGTACTTAAATAGCAATTTCATTCTACTGAATTTATGTTGATGACTGTCGCATTTATCTCATCTTGTGATATTTCAACAAAATTTCAACAAATATGGCTTCGTATTCAGTTTTTCTTAAACCGTTTCAATAATATAAAATTTGTAATCGGCAATTCCGCTTCAACAATTACAAGCTCTATCGACAAAAACTATTTAGTAGAATATCCTGATATCTTACCTTTTGTATAAACACTTATATCTAGAGGAATCCCTTCACAAATATTCATTGTTCCTTCCAATGAAGGTTCATTAAAATTCTGTAATAATCCAACCTCATTTTTTGATAGCTTTAATGTAACGTTTATCGTATTTTTTGTTTTTTTAAATAATGGATCCTCTGCATAATTCCCTTTACACAGAAACATATTTCCTTTTATACAAATAACACCATTATATGCCAAAGTTCTGGCATTATTCCACATTTCCGGCGCTATATATAATTCTCTGCGTTCTTTATCAATATGAAACTCAAATGAATAATAATACTTTGATGGAGAATAAAATTGGTTATTTGATAAAACTATAGATAATAGTAAATCATACACACATTTATCTACCTGATATTCTATTAAACGCTCCGATCTAGTTTGCATAGTAAAATGCGCATTCACAGAATTACAATTATAGCTATTGGTTACTAAAATAACTAAGAGAATGAAAATAATTTTCTGCATACAATTCAAATTAGGATTCCTAGTTTTTTCGATTTTTATTTGGTGTAATGATTATCTCAGGTAATGGAGGCATGAATGACTCGCTTGTATAAGGTGTCATTTGTCCATCTGAAGGAGTATAGATACTATAATTAATAGTACTATTTGGATATAATCGATTTAAAAATTTGGCGTTTGATATATCACCTCCTCGACTTATATTTGAACCTTCAGGTACCCTTCCTGAAGGATAATGTATCCCATTAGGATGACTATGTATTTGTTCCAATAGTGGAGGATTAATATTCAAACGTTTATCATAAAATAATCCAATTGATCCTTCATTTCCTGACTTATTATGTGAAGTAGTGATAAAATTCTGTTCATCCATAAATCTATTCAGCCCCCATTCAACATCTGTATTATTTGATGCAAATTTGAATAAATTCAATGCCTCAGAGTTATTACTCGATTCATATACATTGTAGTGGATTAAGTTGCCATCTTGCATTTTGAGGTTTCTACCTGTAATTTCATCGGATACTAAAACTCCTTTGCTTAAACTTACCGATTTACTAGAAATAATATTACCATTCTTATCGGTTGCATATAATCTGTCAGTATTACTCATTGTCTTTTCTATTAGTTGAATATTACCATTTCTCAGTAATTTATAGTTATCTAGTGGTGACATTCCATTCGGATCAATAAATTTCAACGGATTGTTCCTGACATAATTAAATGGTGATAAGTTGAAATACTTATCAGCCATAGGGTCCAGATTATGCCATCTTCCAATCTGCTGATCATAAAACCTGGCTCCAAAATCGTATAGTTCTAGTCCTGATCCATCATTCCATTCCTTCCGCTGTAACTCTTTACTGTTAAATAGTACCTTGTTCTCCAGCTTCCCTGTTGCCCGGGAACTAATTCCGTCTATCACCAATCCAAAAGGGTAATAATGTGTTACATTGAGCAAGGAACCAGTAAGTGCCATAATCCCTATATCATCAAAATACACATCAGCCTGGGGAGTTTCATTGCTGGTGAAAATATAGGCGTAGCCACTCTTTTCTACCACCCATTTGTTTTTGATATGCTGAGTTATTTCGCCTGGTTCGCCTACCCGCATGAAGCCTTTGTAATCTTTACGGTGGAAGATATCAGTAGTGTCATCTTCTATTGGTTTCAGATCTTCATCGAGCAATATATAATTCAGATAGGCTTTAGGTTTAGTATTAGCGGCAGGTGTTTCTGAGTCTCTGGATTTGAGCAAGGAGAAAATTGCAGCAGCCAGGGGATTAGCAGCCATAGATGCTGAAGTAGCCAGTTTATCGGCAGTACCAGATGCTACTCCGGCAAGAGATAAAGCCATTTCCTCCAGGGGTATTTTACGTGTGTTCTTATTGCCATCTTTAAATTTATACCAGCTATTGGCCACCATACTGATAGTATCACCAGCCATTACCTTTATGAGAATAGATGGACCTGTTTTCTTCTGATCTCCATCCAGTTTTGCTGCAAACAGGTTACTACTATCCTTAACCGGATAGTCCATAGGCTTCTTAGCTCTCGTTTCTTCTATGTTGGTATAATAAGTATTTTCTGTGGCGGCATTCACAGGTTCCATACCGGCAGCGATATAGGGTACCACTGTCGTTTCTTCGGTAAGGGAGGCGCGAACATTACCTAAATGATCTTTCTCGAAATAGTCGTATACGTAACTACCATCTGGCTTGCGCCTTACTCTGCCCTCTTCGTGGGCGAATTGTAAAAGTGTATCCCTTAAATACTGGAATGGCCCAATATACATGGTAGTAGTAGTTGTAGTACCTTCGGTTACTGTTTTCTTGATTTTGGTACCGGAAGCATCATCCGTGTATGTTATACTTCCTTTTCCTGTAACAGTTATAGTTTGTGGAAGGTTCAAATTGTTATAGGTAATACTGGCAATATTTTTATTATTGTCTTTTGTCAGATTACCATTGTTATCGTAAGTATAGTCTTGTGTTTGACCAGATGTCACTTCCTTAAAATCGCCTAATGTACTAGCAGGGTTGTTGAAGTTATCTGTTACCCACCATAGTTTATTCCCCTCTGTTATTGCGTTATAGTTGTAAATCAGTTCATCTATTTTAGTTGACGGAGCTACAAAGTGGGTCATTTTCTGAATATTGCCATTTGCATCGTAAGCAGTTGTGGTAGTAGTACCATCGCCCATGAGGGTGGTGTAATCTTTACCTGCGGTGGTATTCCAGGTGGCACTGGTATATTGTGTAAAAGAGGCTTTTAATAGTCTGTCTGTTGCGTCATAGGTATACGCATAAGCTCTACGTTCTCCATCGTTTTTAGTGCGCCACATTACAGCAGAAATATTGCCGTTGAAGTTAGTTCCCCCTCCGGGAGCGGCAAACGTTTTATCATAGGAAAGCTCCATTCCGAAAACGTTATCACTATGTGTACCATTCGCATACGGTTTGTTTATGCCAGTGAGCCATCCTCGAATATTGTAGGTATAAGTAAGTGTATCTACTATTGCCGCGGGAGCCAGGTTTTTCTTTTTGAGATTACCAATAGCATCGTACTCATTTTTTACCACCCACTTTTCTGCACCGGCATCTATTTTCTTATAAACATTCAGTAATCTCCATTCGTTGTCATACTCATTGCGGGTAATTACGGTAATAGTACCTGGTTTTGTATTAGTGGCCGTATGATTGTATTTTATAACAAGTGGTTGCCCATTAAAGCTATATTGAGTGGTGGTCTTATCAACCCCTCCGGTAATATTCTTGCTTTGTACTTGTATAGGCCTGCCGTAATCATCATAATGAGTAACGGTATATAAATAAGTAGACGTACCTAAAACCAGGGTCTTACTACCAGTAATTAAACCCTTAATATAGGTGGTAGAAGCTGTCATAGCTCTGGGATAAGGAAATGTTACATCCGAGGCTGCAAGAAACCCGCTACTGGCTTCACTGGAAATATAAGTACTGCTTAGCCCTATACCAGCAGGTACCCAGGTGTAATCGTCGTAATAGACCTCTGAGAGCATAGTAGCTCCAGACAGTTGTGCAGTGGTCGGATAATCCCCACTGGCATCCGCTGATGTTGCATGGGCTGCACGGGTGGTGGTGCTGGTCCAGAGCCATTTATTTGTAACTCTATCTATAATATCATACTTGATAGCGGTCCACTGGTTGGAGGTACGCTGATTGGCATCCTGCGTTAGCACCACTCTGTCCAGGATATCATACACCGTGTAGAAGTCTCCTCCTCCCGGCACCCTTTTCATCACTTGCCTGTTTTTGGTGTCATATTCGTAACGAAATGAAAATTCGTTTAAGATAGTAGTTGAAAAAGCCCAGGCAGCATTTCGGAGTAACTCCACTCCACGAGGCTGAATAACTGCACGTAGCAGGTTTTTGTAATCGTAGATATAGTAAGTACAAAGCCATCCCGCATAGCCAGTACCAGGGCCGGCATCGGCTGTTGCGGTTAGTTGCACTTTGCTCATGATCAGCTTTCCTTCCATGTCTTTAAACTCAATTACCTGATTGTTATGCTCGTTCTGCGTAACTGTTTTACTAAGCTGCCCCACTGCGTAAATAGCGCTGGTCGCATAAGTACCATAGCTACCAGCAACATCTGTCACCGTAAATATTCTTACAGAATCGGCCAGGGTATTGGCCCAGTAAAGTGTTTTAATACCTCTACCGGCGTTCACCCAACTATTACCCTCCGGATACACCTTCGACACTCTATCAAGTGGCGAGGGTTCATAATCGGTTTTGGAATAGTAGAAGGTTTCACCTTGCCCATAAATAGGAGATGCCGCATTACTATTACTATAGAAGTATTGTTGCTGTTGAAAAGGATTCTTTTTAAACAGCCCATCCGAAACAGAAGTATTTCCACCGGTGGTATTGGCACCAAAAGAGAGATAGTGACGAATTTCTCTGCCAAAGTCATCATAAATGGCAGATGTAACCATATCAGTAGCAGTGCCACCTGTAATGAGGGAGCCTTGTTTTACAACTGTTTGTATGGGCCTTCCCAATCCGTCATGATAGGTAGTAGTGGTCTTTACTGCCGGAGTAGTTAGCGATATTGAGAAGGTATCACTGGAGGTCATCGGCCTTGCCGGAACCCAGGTACGAACATAGTTAGCTGAACTGGCAGGATAGGCAGCAGGCAAAAAGGGAGTAGCATCCTGGCTTTTTGCTGCTATATCCAGAAAGAGTATAAATATTAATAGATAATGTTTCATAGTTACTGATTTGAGGGAATGAATTAATTAGTACCAGCTATTTTATACTCTATATTCTTTCGGATATAATTATTAAAATCAGATACCTGATAAAGCCTGCCGAGGAAATCAGCAAAATAGGTAGTCTGTTTGCCTGCGGGATCTATCTCCCAATCATAGTTATCGCTACTATGCCAGATAAAGGAAGATACCTGCGCCTTTGTGGATGCCAGCCCTGTACGAATAAGGTTCATCTGTGTTCTCAGTGTGGTTGGCCCCGGAGGATTTTGGTCCAGTGTGGTTGGATCAAACAGAGGACTAACCGTTGAATACGAAGCGCCTTTAACTATGCCTACCAGCTTTGATCTGCCATAGCCCCAGAGATATACTTCTGTAGTGCCTCCTGTTCTGGAAACCTCCATAGGGTTACCTTTGGAATCATACAAACTGATATTGTATTCTGTGTATATTGTTGGAGTACTATAACTTCTCATCTTCTCTACATGATATTTAGCGCTAAATACTCCAAAGTAATATCTGTCACCTTTCACAAAACTCCCTGCACCAGTTGCAGGTTTCAGAGAATCAACTATTTCAATTGGTTGTCTGTAATTGTTTGCAATTAACTTTGCGATAGTGGTACCAGATTCATTAGTCGACCAGGGAAATAAGAATTCTGCCTGAGGTGTTGACGCATATTTATATGTTCGTGTTCTCGTTTGCCCATTGTTAATAGTAGTTACCTCACTTTTAAGCAGGTAACCCCTCTGGTAAGCTATATAGTTATAATCGGTTCTGACACCTGTGCCAACACCATAGGATGTAATAGTTGAATCGCTAACCCATGCTGGCAAAGCAATATTTGGAGCAACATTATAAGTAGCACAATATACCAGCGCAGGAGGATCATTAGGATGCAGGGGTGGTCTGGAATCAGAATATGCCCCTACATCAAATGCCCAAAAAGGTTTAATTCTAACTCCCACCTGGGAAGGAGTACTTAAATAGTAGCTATAGCCATAAACAGATTTTTTAAGCAGTTTCCCTGTCTGATCATAAAATACCTGTTGTGTAAGTAACCCTCGCATGTAACTCTGATCAAATGTCGGGGTTTCTGGATTGGTAACCGGCGGCACCTCCTTTACATAACTATAGGTGTTATCTATCCATCCATTACCACTTTCAATGGTTCTCACCTGTGGATATACAACAAAGGAATTATCCTGGGTGGATAACGGATAGGAGCCTTGAGGAATTAGTTTTACAAAGGAGCAACCATTTGGTAGGGTCGTATAGCCCAGAATATCCACTGGTGAAACGAGCAACCCACTTGTCAGGGTACTATCCACTGAATAAAGCTGATATTTATAGTAAGTACTGCTTGTTTTGGCTGTTATAGGATCATAATCACGCACTTCCTGTACTCTCACCCCACCTACCTTTCTGTCTGCTTTCTGTGCATAGCCATATTGTGGAACACTAATCTGGGTAGATGTTAATGTGTTTTCTGTCCAGGTACCACTTATACCCGTCATGGTACAGGTAGGCGATAGTTTATAGACTTCAATTCTATAATACCCATTACTCAGCTCTTTTCCTGCGGTAAGTTGATTGGCAAAATTCAGAATCTGTGTACCACCAGTCAGGTCGGATGGTGAACTTACACTGAAAAGTGCCGCTCTGTAATTGGTACAGGTAATACCATTCAATCCTAAAATATTGAATGTAAAATAAGCCCCTCCATCGTAGCTGCTTATTGTAAAATTCTGCTTTAAGCAGGGATCAGGATCAATATTCCCAGTTGTGAAAGTACTGTTGGAAAAACTTCTGGCAGCAGTAAACGAGGGATCGGGATGATATTTATCCGGACTTTCATAATACAGCGCTGTATTCCCCTCGTAAATAAACTGCCGGTATCCTCCGGTCGGAAAAGTAATTTTCTTCAGAATATTAGCTACTGCATAGGTGGGATTAGCAGTAC
>NZ_QPMM01000020.1 GCF_003419895.1 Chitinophaga silvatica
TCCAATATTAATTTTAACGCCTCCACTCTTGCTTATTTTAATATTTCAGATTCAGTTTTTCGTCTTTCTATTTATAGATTTTGATTTAGGGTCTTGTCCTGAAATAAGTTTACATATTTGATATTGATCTATTTACAGACAAGGCATTTTCTGGTAATTGTATATGAACAAATTATGAAAACTCTTTGAGTGTACTACAGCCCATTCTTATGTTTGTTTCTTTTTTCATTCGCTGTTCAAATAAGAAATAAAAGTAACTCACTTAGAATTCTTTATTTATAGAGTTACACCTATATGTATGATGACAAATGACTAAAAATCGGTGCTTCAATTGGTAATGGTGGTTTATTGTCGATGGGAGGCTATCGTTATGGGTTTAACGGGAAGGAGAATGATAATGAGGTAAAGGGAGAGGGGAACCAGCAGGATTATGGAATGCGTATGTATGATCCGAGGATAGGGAAGTTTTTGAGTGTGGATCCTATAACTAAGAAGTATCCTGAATTAACGCCATATCAATTTGCTAGTAATACTCCAATACAGGCAATCGATTTATATGGGTTAGAAAGTGCAGGATGGGAATTATCATCGGTTAAATCGAAATTGTTTCTACAAGTTAATAATGAAATACTTATTGAAAGTTATCAAATGAACACTTGGAATAAGAGCCTGCAACAAATGTTTATTCCATCAGAATCTTGCCAATCTTGCAATGAAGAGCGTACAAGGGCTATAAACCATAGTATTCGGTTGAATACATTAAGGACGATAATGGGGCCTGTTGGAGGAGGAGGACCTAACTATGGGCAGGGTGCTGTTAATGATCCTATATTTAAAGGAATTGCAACTGGCATATTAGCCGGACCGCTAGCCTTCCCAAGCGGAACAGCGAGCCTTACTGCATTGGTTGCTACTAATACATTGAGAAGTGGTATAGGTGGAGTAGTTGCCGATGGGGCAGTTCAATCAACTTTTCAATTAATTAATACCGGCGAAATACGTTTAGATAGATTTAATTATACAAGTATGTCTGCAAACTTAGTATTTTCAAATCCGTTATTAACTGCTGCTATTGGTTCAGCAGCGGAGTATACTCAAGAAAGTGGATTTTCAAATTCTTTATTAGGTAATAAAACTATATCTCGCTGGGGATTTGAAACTTTTGTTGGAGGAAGTTTAAATGTTGCCGCCGGTAAAGGCGCAAATGCACTAACACCTCATTTTGGAGAGGTGGGTGGAAATGCTACCTCATTCTTTTTTGGTACTTCACTTGGTAATATGCTAATTAATCTTAATGATCAAAAAAAAGCTAATGATGCTCTCAAAGAAGATAAATGAGTTGAGGAGATATGAGAAGTTTGGGATGGTGATTTTAGCACTGATGTTCTCTACCTGTGGTTTCTGGTTGGGAAACCAGAGGGAAAACAGACTTTATAAGAATGGATATTGGACAACAGGTATCATTATTGAACGGGGATGGGATTATAGAGGGAGGTTGGCATTTAACTATGAATTCTATGTTGATGGTAAAAAGTACAGAAATCAAGCTTCAGGTATTGGGATTCGGCCTGACACTTATCGACAGTTTATTGGCAAATCTCTACCGGTTATATATAATTCAAAGGATCCTTCGGAAAACAAAATGATGATACGCCCAAGTGATTTCACTTCTTACGAACTGGAAATACCTGATAGTTTATTTTGGATTTTAAATTGTGTAGACAAATAAATTATAAAACGGTACATTTTAGGTCTGATCTTGCCGCAGGAATAAACATTTGTCTTCGATTTTTAAGAGAAAAATTCAGTTTACATATCAAAGCAAGGTTGAACATTCCAAACTTTCTTTGATATGTAAGATTTTACAGCAATGCTGCAAGGATACCAAATTACATTACATACAATCTGGTAGGTCTATGCAAAATGCATACATATTCATTGATAGTATTCCGGAAATTATTTGTTATGGAGCCAATAATCTGAATTTTAATCAATCTATTTTGGCTTTTTACAATGTATCAGATTCTCTTCTTACACTTAATGTTTTGAAATATTAAATTGGAACTGCAACAATAATATGGACGTTCAGTTAAGCTCCAATGTTTTTTTGTTTAAAAATGTTGCATTAAAGAGAATAAAGAATATGCCGATATGAATAATAGTACAGGTGCATTTGATAAATTAATGGCTATTGAAGCAGGTACAACGAAAGACAAAAAGAAATAAATAATATGAGAGTACAAAATAGAAAATTTGTTTTATTAATTCTTATACTATTAAATGCTGCTTGCTCTAATATGAACAAAGTGCGGATAGAAAAGAAAGTCATTGATGGAAAGAACATTTTAATTAAGCAGATTTTTGATGAAAACAATAAGCTGGATGAGGAATATACAATGAATATGGATTCCGTTTTTTATGGAAGGTATAGTAAATTTTATCCGGATGGGAAATTACAAACTACAGGGTTTTACACTGATGCGGAAAAAGATAGCACATGGATTTATTATTTTAGAAATGGAAATATTCGAGAACAACAAAACTGGTTTATTCACAATAGGTTTGGAGAACAGAAATTGTATTATGAAAATGGAGTAATTAGAAGTTTTGAATTCCTAAATCTAAGTGGAGGGAGACTTTTTTTAGTAAATTATGATTCGACTGGACAAATTGTAAAATGGGAAGGTGCGCCTATTTATATCGCTTATAATTCATCTAGTTTGAAGGCTGGGGATGAGTTTCAAATGTACTGTTTTGTGGGGGGTCCTGAGGGGGTTTCTTTTAAGGTTAGGGTACAGGAGAATAAAGAAGAGGTACCTAATAAAATATCTTCAAAGGAATATTCAATGGAAGAAATTCATAATCTACCATATGCTAAAAAAGTTTCATTGGAAAAAAGGTATAAAGAAAAAGGTAGATACCTTGTAACAATCATTGTTGATTATTACAATGATAAAATAAATAGATCAGATTCAAGTTCCATAGATTTGAGCATTGATTGAACTCTTTAATAGTCTAAAAGAGTAATGTATTATTAAGCAAACTTGCCTAATTCTGAAAGTCCTTTGAGTACGATTGTATTAGAAAGAACTTCCCTGTTCTCAAAAAAATAAATGTATTAGAAAATGAAATCTATATTAATGTTGTCATTTTTTCTATTTATTTATAATAAGGAATATAAATGTTTAGATGATGGTTTGCAGGATATAATTTCGCAACGACTGAACTGTAGAAGTCTTAGTTATGACGTTGAAAGAATCAATAATGGATTTCTTTACGTTTTACCTCAAAAGAATGTAAAGATTTATTTATCTAATAATCCTTCGAAAGACTTTATTCAAATTGATGACAACAAAATGCCAATTACCAGGAATACAAATTTTCGGGATGTGATATATGAACTTCAGGATATCAGGAAGTTTAAGTATTTAGGTAAAAAGTATTATTTATTCTCCATGAATCCAATGCTTGGTAAAAATGGACAAACAGTAAATATTATTATAAATGCAGCCACGAAGGGTAATGCCCATATTATATTTAATGAAGTGAATTATAATGATGATTTAGCTACCAGTATCGGAATTAATAAAGGTGAATTGTTCCTTTTGAATCAACAAATTGACTCTGTACATTATTTTGGACTTAAGGGTGGTCGATTTAAATATGATAAAAATAGATCGGTTAAGTGTAAATATGATAGTACCTATAAAGTCTGTGTACCAATTGGTTATTGCTGGTGAATGTTTATTGTAAACTAAACAGTTGGATTCCTATATCAGTTTGCAATTAATAGATAAAGTGATGGTATTGATATAGACGGAATTTATCGAGGTAATTGAAGAACGTACGAAATTCCACGATATTCAAATTAGTAATTTATTCTTAATGAGCGCCAGTTTAAAACATGGATCACTGCAAAGGCCGTAATATTTGTTGTAGTTAACCTTTCCTGGGTTATATCTTTCTTATATGAGAAATTTGACGGAAAGAGAATGTATCGTCAAATAAAGAATAATAAGAAAGTTTTTGTTTATGACACCTTTTATGGAGCCCTAAATCCTGCAATGTTTGTAAGTAAAGAACGAGATACTATTAAGCTGATTGAAACAGTGTTTAGCTCCGAGGCATTAAGAAGTAATATCGGAGGGGATGTAGACGGAATTGGCTGGGTTACGTATTCACGGTGCATTAAACGCATGCCTAAATTTAGTCCTAATCTGGTTCATGAAACGAAGAATAATGGACATCTGTTTTATTTAGCAAATTGGCATAGTTATGATTATTCTTTAATCAATGAGTTGCGATCTTTGAAAAAAAGAATTAGATAGTGTGTAAAAGGTTAATGTGATTGGGTTTGCAACCTGCGACAACTTATCATAGCACTAATTTTACAGTTTTTCCTTTTCCAGCATAATAAAAATGAGAAATATTTATAGACTTGTAGTCAGCACTTATGGAGAAGCTGAAAGTATAAAAGTGAATGGAAAGTTAGCTTTTATAAACTGCCCCTTTAAAAGAAGTCTTAAGATATATTCCTATCCAAAATGGAAATTTCGTAAAGGAAAATTTGCTAAAGTATTGAATAAATATAATATTACATGTATTGGTTGGTTAGAATATTCATTACCGAATATCTTGTTTAATTTATTGTTACGAAATCTTGAAAAGGCTGATTGTATTTGTTTCGGTTTTGCAGGATTGGATTATTCTACAATTGAAAAAGCTAAGCGATTACTATTGCAGCTTGAACCAAGTATTAATGATAAATTGATTTTGATTCTAGTTGAAGAAAAATCGATTGATGAGAAAGGATTGCTTGCTGGTTTCCCAATTTATGAAAACATATAAATAATGATATAATAGAGGTTGTCTATCATTGGGAGCCGCATTTGATAAATAGCAAACCCAGTCGATGACCGGGTTTGCTATTTATCAAATGTCTTTTTAGTTTTTTAGTACTTTATTACATTGTCAATGAGGAAAATGGAAGGCCTCAGAAGTGAACAGAAGGCCAGAGCTGGATTTTATACGGCTACAAATATTATTAATGAATCAATTAAATCAGGCCTTTTGGTTGATGTAGATGAATCATTTAGAACAGGACAAGGAAAAGCAGATTTGGTTAATTACGTGATGGATGGTACCATTCCATTATCTAAAGATTGGGATAAAGGTCTTTCTTCAAGCCAAATTGTAAGCAAAGCTCAGTATACATTACAGGTTATGTTTTTAGGTATACAGTTGGAGATTAGAAACCAGGTAACAATTAAACCTGACGCTGTAAAAGAATATAATAAAATAAGGGATATTTACAAAAAGAACGGAGGAGAATTAGAATATTGATAATTCTATTTTATTGTTTTGATTTAAGTGGACTATTAATTATTAGTCAAATCCACTAGTT
Source organism: Chitinophaga silvatica (assembly GCF_003419895.1). Lineage (GTDB taxonomy): Bacteria > Bacteroidota > Bacteroidia > Chitinophagales > Chitinophagaceae > Chitinophaga > Chitinophaga silvatica. Next base: position 5,405 of record NZ_QPMM01000020.1, read on the forward strand.
TAAAGTTTGGGATTATTACTTTTCATATGCATAAATTCTTGTAATAATTTTCAGGCTAAACTTTCGAATTAATTTGATTATGAGTATAAATAATTACCGAAATTATCATGAATCAATTTTTGTTTACCGCTTTATCTGTTTTATTTTTTTTGACTATTTCTCAATGCCAGAATGCTGTTAAACCAGATCCTAGAATACAAACTGTTCATAAATTTTTGATGTTTTTGGAGCAGAAACAAGAGGATAGCTTAAGGAGATTAATTGCAATGGATCCAATAAATTTTGGGGTAGATAGTTTTATATTTCAAGATCAGTTAAACAAATTTGCGGTCTATTTTCAGAAATATGGAATTCCAGATCAATCTAAATTTCAAATAAGAAATGGGAAATTAGATGGAGAGACTATCGTTACAGTACCATTTGATCTATCAAAGGATACTAGCGCAGCAAAACCACGGCTTATTAGTTTGAAAATTGAATTGAGTTTTGCGGAATTATTTGGTTATGATAAAGTTGCATATTATTCAGTTTTGGATAAATATGAAATAGATACTACACCTATTATTCTGCCAGGAAAAAAACGTTAGGGAACAAGATATCATATAATTCAATTAATAATAGAATTTAGATCAGTTGAGTGTAAATTTGATAGTGCCTATTAGAAATCAAACCGGTAAATAATTGGAAAAGTTATGATTATAAGGTGCAAGAAGAAACAAAGGATAATTAGTAGATTTGGAATTTTAGAATATATTACCTCAATAAAAACAGTATATGTTTAACGAACGTCAGTTTAAAATATGGATCACTTCAATGGTGGTTATATTTGTTGTCGTTGGAATTACTTGGTATTCTTCTTATTTACATGAACGGTTTGATGGAAAGAAAATGTATCAACGAGTGAAGGATAATAAGAAGGTTTATGTTTATGATACTTACTATAAAACATTGAATCCTGCAATGTATGTAAGCAATAGTAGGGATACTAGTGCATTAATTGAATTTTATTCCAGATCAGAAAAGCAGGATAGGGGGGCGGTGATTAATTTTTCAATCAAATATTTATCATTCAGTAACCCAGTCTATCTGATGGATGACTATGCTTTAGATGATAAGTCACATGTAGTCGAAGTGATAGATATTGATACAGCAGCTTATAATTATCCTTATAAGAGAGGATTAGTTTATAAGGGAACTGTACATATAGATCCACCAAGAGATAGTTTGTTGATTGATTATGAGAAGTTTGTAAAATCAAGAGATACAGTTGGTTTTCCTTCCTGGAGAAGTCACTAGTTTTTAGAGGGGAATAATATTGGGCGTAGTCGTTAGGCTACGCTTTTTATTTTAAAATAGCTTGCAATTTAGATTTAGCAAGGAAAGCATCCAGGAGGGAGTAAATGCACTCTTTATCTTTATCAGGGAGTTCGTTAATCTCCGATTAGGCGTTGGTTATAGCTGCCAGACGTTTGAGTGTGCCTATAAAGTCTGTGTACCAATAGATTACAGGTGGTAGGGTATTATTTGCATGTTGATGCAGTAGATGAAAAAGGTAAGTCTATTGATTCAGAGAATAAGAAATATGTGCAAAAGAGTCACAGTGAGTTTTTAAGGAGATGGAACAATGCTTCCTGAAAATAGATCTAAAAAAAGGGAAGAATCTTCTGAAAAACCTAAAGGGTTTACAGGTCCAATTACCATAAACGCATCGGAAGAACCTGGTCTTTTTGAGTAGGCAGGAAATTAGTTGGAAAATAATACTCCACTAAGCAGCGAAGGTTATAAGATCGGGCAATGGATTAATGATGTTAGGCCAAAGTGGTACAATAAATATGGTTTAATATGAATAGAGTAAAATGCATAGGAGTAATAGCTTTTGTAGTTTTTATATTGTTTGGGTGTGAAAGCTCTCAGAAAGATATCTTTGATGTATTGAAAGACAGTATTTTAGATAGTAAAATCGAGCAGGTAAGAATTAATTTAGTCCTGAATGAGAAGTACAATTTAAAAGATACAGTTATTGAGGATGAAGGCGTTGAGTGGAAAGCTGTATTACTTAAGGAAAGAGGTAATAACAGGTTACTGGCTATTTTGGAGACGAATTGGGAAAATCAAACTGTAATTTCAAGAATTACGATTGTAGATGAAAGTATTGGTAAAGGTAATTACCGTGTAGGTAGCCAATTTAAAGAAGTAAAAGATAGCATTGATTCGACAAATTTGAATAATTCCCCAGATGGTGTCCTTGCTCTGACAAGTAAAAGGGATAAAAGAATTAACATTTTGCTGGATCTTCCAGAAACATCCCCATTAACTGAAGGTGTCAGCTCTCTAAATGAAATACCAGATAAGTTACAGATTAAAGAAATAGTATTTCTTAAATTGGATAACTAAAAATAGGATGCTCGGCGGTTTTGTTCTAAAATAGAAAGACTAAATCAAAATGATCATAAAAACTTCCATTTAGATCTTTTCAAGATTTTTTTGGCAAAAAAATAGGGCTGACTTTTTGGTCAGCCCCTTTATTTTCAGGTTTTCAATCGTATTAATAACCGTGATTCTGATCCAGCTTCAGATTCATATCTGTTTCGTATTTCGGAATCGGAAATACCACGTAATCGGAGCCGTAAGCCTGTTCATTCACAGTAGCATGTGCAGGGATATTTCTTCCGGTTCGCAGGAAATCCAGGATACCCTGACCTTCGAATGCCAGTTCAATCCTTCTTTCCAGGATTACAGCATTAATGAGCCCTTGTTTGGTGGCTGGAGCAGCGATAGGGGTAGCATTAGACCTGCTACGCACTAGGTTTACAAGTGCCACAGCGTCTGCATCTACAGCAGTGTTCAGATTAGCCAATGCTTCTGCCTTTGTTAACAGTACTTCGCTGTAACGCAGTACGGGTACCCAATCTGCCACGCCTACATATTTTGTAGACCATAAAGTACCAGGTGCGGGAGCATAAGTTCTTACCAGGTCTGTTCTGCGTTTATCGGTAGCCTCCATCAAGTTTACATAATCAGGGCTGATAGCGATATCGCCTCTGCCATCCGGAGAGTAATGCTGTCCTAATGCGTTGTTAGTATTAGGGTTATCGCCACCACTCATGCCAACTGAAAAAATGCTTTCATTGGTGGTAAAATTCCGGAAAGCAGTTGCCGGACCATCTGTGTTCATGGCATATTTTCCGGAAGTGATCAGTTTATTAGCATAGTCCAATGCTTTCTGGTAATCTCCCTTATAGAGATATAAACGCATCAGTAATCCCTGAGCAGCACCTTTAGTAGCTCTTGCCACATCTGCAAAAGCACGGGTGTTATTCGGGTAATTCAGGGCGGCTTCTGCCTCCAGGAGGTCTTTTTCAATCTGATTATATACTTCTGCTACAGTATTCCTGGGAACCTGATTAGAAGCAGAAAACGGATCATCCGAAGCAGTGAGTATCAGAGGTACACCGAGGTGACTGGCACCGGAAGTGAATTTATATGGTTGCGCCCAGAGGTTTACCAGGTAGAAATATACCAGGGAACGGATAAACTTTCCTTCAGCAGTATACTGAGCGGCCTGTGCATCGGACACTTTACCCGGGTTGGCAGCCAGGTTTTTCAGGAAAACGTTTACCTCGTAAATTGTACGGTAAGCACCTCTCCAGGCATCGTTAACGTACGAATTAGTAGATAACAAGGTGTTAAATTTAGGTACGTCGCCGAAATATGCCGGAACACCAGCGTCTATACCTCTAATGTCTGCATAGACCAATACTCTTCCTCCGAAGAAGTTAGCATTTTGCAGCTGGTCGTACATACCAGTGGCAGCTTTACTGATTTTATCGGGTGTGCTGAATGCATCAGCCGGGGAAAGGTATGCATAGGGTTCCTTAAAAATTTGTTTTTCACAGGAACCTAAAGTCAGCATGCATCCAACCATGCCTATATTAAATAATAATCTCATCTTTTTCATGTGTTCTGATTGAAACAAGTTTTTAGAAACCAACATTTAAGCCCAGGGTATAAGTTTTTGGCTGCGGTACGCCGCGGCTATCCACTGCTGTTGCAATATTGGTGTTGTTACGGTTGTAGTTAACTTCAGGATCAATTCCGGAATAACCAGTGATTGTGAAGGCATTATATACCTGGCCATATACTTTCAGGTTATTGAAGCCCAGTCTGGTGAATACAGGTTGTCTGAATGTATATCCGAGACTTATAGTGCGGGCACGCAGGAAATCACCTTTCTCCAGAAAACGGGTAGAAGTCTGGTTCCCTGTGTTATCCATCATATACAGTTTTGGCACATTGGTATTCTGACCTGCGGAAGTCCATCTGTCGAGGATTTCAGTTAAGTTGTTCTGGAAGCTATTGCTCAACATACCTGCACGGGTAGAATTATAAATGTAGTAGCCACCGGTGTATACCAATGAAATGCCCAGCTCGAAGTTTTTATAACTGAAATTGTTATCCCAACCACCATAATATTTTGGCATTCCGGTTTTGCCAGTGTAAACAGCATCACCACCACCAATAGCAGTAGTTACTTTTCCTTCAGCATCATACCATTTTTGAGCTACGGGGTCATAGGATTTTACATTACCATCACTTGTCAGGAACCTGGAATTACCATTTGCAGGATCTACACCAGCCCAACGAACTAGTTTATATTCGCCTAGTGGTTTACCAACACTTGCCCTACCTGGATTAAAGTTAGGATCAAGCAGGTCTGAGTTATTAACAAGTGCTTTGATATTATTTTTAATTGCAGTGAAATTCAAAGAGCTGGTCCAGTTGAAATTCTTAAGGCTTAATACCGTTGCATTAACAGTAAACTCAAAACCATTATTGCTCATAGCGCCAATATTCGTATATACAGAAGCATTTGGTATACCTACTGTGTATAATACCGGTGCATCAAGCAACAAACCATTGATATTATTCTTAAAGTATTCTGCTACGATACCGATACGATCTTTGAAGAGATGTATATCAAGCGCAACATCGGTCTTCTGAGAAGTTTCCCATTTCAGGGTAGAGATACCAGCCTGAGAAGTGGCAAAACCATTCTGGGAAGCATATAATCCACCGCCATACAGGGTACGGGAAGCATAAGGATCGATACCATTCATATTACCAACCCTACCATAGCTCCCGCGTATTTTCAGGTAGCTGATAACAGGAATGCTTTTCATAAAGTTTTCCTCACTTACAACCCAGCCAGCAGAAATTGACGGGAATTTACCCCAGCGTGAATCAATACCAAAACCAGAGTAAGCATCGGTACGATATGCGCCTTCAATCATGTACCTGTTACGGAAGGTATAGCCGATACGGCCGAAATAAGATTGGATTCCCCATGATTTCAGGTCTCCGCCAGACCACAGTGACGTTTCTCCTCCGATAATTCCAGTATAGGTATTATCAATAAGAGTTTGATAGAAAGGATCTGCAAAATCGTTACCACCAGCAAAGGTTTGCTGTTCCTTATTGAATTGTGATTCTTCACCTACAGTAAGAGATACACGATGTGCATCTGCAAAAGTGCGGTCATAGGTGGCAAAGTTCTGCCATACCCATTGGTTATTAGTTCTGAAATAGTCCTGTACCATGCCATTATATGCACTACCCAAACCATTAATATATGGACTGCTGTACTGATCTTCAAAGTTGCTAAGGTAATTTACTCCAATCTTGGTAGTCAGTTTCAATCCGGAAACAGGAGAGACTTCCATGTAGGCATTACCCGTCATATTCTGCGGCGTATTTTCATTCCGTTGCATAGCAATACCTGCATATACATTGGAAATATTATTGGAAACAAGTTTGGTACCGTTTACGGTGGTCACGTTATTTCCCAGACCTAATAAGCCGTTAGAAGTCAGATTAAAACCAGTTGTATTGTTCGGATCATATAATGCCACATTAGGAAATGCATTCATACCAGAAACACCAACACCTGCTAAATAACGATCACTCAATACTCCTTTGTTGAATGTTTTAGCATAACCTACATTAATTCCGGCTTTCAACCACTTGGTAGGTGTAACGTCCATGTTCACACGTACCTGGCCGGTTTTCATTTGGTTGCCAAAGACGATACCTTGTTGATCAACGTATCTGGCAGAGGCATAGTAAGTAGCTTTTTCACTACCGCCAGAAAGTGATACTGCATTATCATGTGCGAAACCGGTTCTATACAAAGCTTTCATCCAATTTGTCTCGTCTGGTTTTCCGTCGCCATCCAGGTCAGTGTCTTTTGCGATGATTACATTGTTACCAAATTTATTCGCAGCATTAGCAATCTTTTCATTATTGATCATTGTAAACTGTTGTGCATTCAGCAAGCTTGGTAGTTTAGTAGCCTGACTCCAGTTTACTTTAGAATCAAATGAAATTTTTGCAGTTCCTTGTTTACCTTTTTTGGTGGTTATCAATACAACTCCATTTGCTGCTCTGGAGCCATATAATACAGCAGCAGCAGCATCTTTTAAAACATCAATAGACTGGATATCATTCGGATTCATCATAGATAATGGATTAAAACGCGTTCCATTACCGCTATTCATAAGATTCAGATTTTCTTCCGGAATCATGGGTACTCCATCGATTACAAATAAAGGTAAAGCACTTCCGGAGATAGAGTTTACACCACGTACTCTAACAGAAATACCATCACCCAATAGGCCACCGCTGGAGGTTACCTGCACACCGGCCAGTTTACCGGAAAGCGCCTGATCGAAGCTCACATTAGCTTCTGCAGCGAGTTTATTTCCTTTTATCACCCCAACTGATCCAGTGAGATCTTTAATTTGTCTGGTTCCATAACCTACCACCACCACTTCTTCGAGTGCACGGCGATCTGTTTCCAGAGAAACATTAAAGCTTGTCCGGTTATTAGTACTTATCTGCTGTTCGATATAACCAACAAAGCTAAATACCAGCACTTCATTTTTAGTTAGCTTTAATGTAAACTTACCACTTTGGTCCGTGCTGGTCCCCAGTGCTGTGCCCTTAATGTGCACAATTACCCCGGGCATAGGAGAATTGCCTTCTTTTGATGTTACAATACCGCTTATGGTACGATCCTGTGCTATTGTATGAAATACAATTAGCAACAGGGGTAACAAAAATTGTAGTGTTTTTTTCATAAATAAAAATTGAGCTTAACTTTAGTTGATAAAATATTTAGGATTCCTTATTATGTTTAAATAACACGCAATAAATAGCCGTTAGTCACCAAACCGGTAACTACATTGATTCCATAAGCATACCTTGCAAGTGCAGGAAAAACTGATTGTTTTATTTAAAGTCTATTATTTATCTGCATAATCAGATCTTGGTGTAAAAGTTTAATTTATTATATAATCATAGCGATTCTCATAGCCTTACAGGCTATTCAAGGGTTCCTCTCATTTTCAATAACAGCAAAAACATCTCATAGTCCCCCTTGGGGTAACCAGAATAATTTCATAAGCAAACACTTTTTGTTATGACGAATATGTATTCATCCCATTTATGAGAATAGCTTTGTTTTTGGTACTTCCAGATTTTGGTTTAAATAAATCATTGAATGCTGTTTTGCATTTTAATACAAGTAATTGAAATACGCCATTCACCAGCATGGCATTAAGCTGGCGCTGTACAAAGTACAGGAACATATTTCGTAGTTAACATTGACGTTGTAAAGTATAGTAATCTATTGTATGAAATACTTCCTAAGCAAAAACCTCTAGTAAAACATTGAAATTCATAATTAATTGAGTAACAGATTATCTATAGTTGACAGCAGCTCAGATTTTAGTTCTTTGGTTTAGATTTCAGTTTATTAATACAAATGCAATATAAACGATTCGTCTGAATTAAACAAATACCACTTAGGTGGCATAAACAAAGCCAGAATCAAAAATGACACCTTTTATCATATATGACTATACGTAAATCCAGGCAATACCGCTTTATGGTTTCATAACCTTATCTGGATTTACAAATACCAGTAATACAGACAATTCTCTTTTAAGAACTTATAATCAAGCCTTTGCTGGTATTTTGGAGATATTGGACAGCCAGGAAAGGAAGGAAGTATACGGACTTGCCATTTGCAAATATGAGAATTCAGGAAATCTATATAGATTTAGCAGCGATAAAAATTGGGAGTCGCCTCAGGATGGACCTTATGGTACTGTTGAAGATGCAATTAGATTGCTCCCAGACCAATATAAAAATGTTGAAGCTGATTGGCAAGAAATCTAATAATTTGTGAAATAAAAATCTGAATCAAATAGAATTTAAATAATGGAATGTATCGTACAACTAACATCTATGAGTTGGGAGAGTATCACTTCTTTCTTTGTGTTATGTTTTTTAATAGGGGTTGTCTTTATAGTAGGGATATTTATCATGGTATTTAGGAAAACAAAAAAGTCTGCAGCAACAAAGATTATTATGGGCTTAGGTATTACTGTGCTGGTAAGCATTTTACTTTTTTTTATAATTCTCTATGCATGGATTGGTTTTTAATCTGAACAGAATCCCTTTTATAGAATTTTTAAACCTCAACCCAAACCTATTAACTATGAAATATTATGAGACTATACCTGAACATTGATAAACCTCTGGAAGTAGTGGCAGAAATTGTTTTTAAGAAAGCCTTTGGTATTTCGGTTATCGACGAGGGCGATAGTTTGAATGTAGTAGGTGGAATTTATTACAGAGTAACGTTTTTGGGTGTCGACTTACGATTAGAGCCAAACGATTTCGAATGCAATGATTTGTATAATTATGTATTGTTTATCAGATATAACCCAGTTGGTGGATTACGTGTGAATGAAACAGATATCAGGCATATTGCAATATCAGTATTAAGTTGTTGGCCTATCAAAATTTGAGGATAGGATATGAAGATAAATACAAAGTTTTGAAGGAGTATAATATTGCAAAAGTAAGGACTAATGCATTCTAACGATTATTCTCAGTTTTTTGTTATTTTAAGCATGAATATGAAATTATTAAGTGGATTTAATGACAGTGCCTTAGCTGTCATTTTTATATTGTATTTTCTGTTAGTATTTATTGTTTTTCTTCCAACATGGTTAATAATAAGGCATTTTTTTAAAAATGCCGTTAAAGGAAAGAAGACACTTACAGCTTTAGGGGTACTAATATTTTGTATAGTTATCGTTTATCTGGGATTAATGTTGAATTATAAAATAACACATAAAGGCATATTTGAGTAATGAATGACATTCACAAATATGAATAATTAACAGATAATGGTACATAAATTTACTCTGCTAAAAGGCATAAATGGAATTGCAATTTTTCTGGATATTGATGAATTAGTTAATGCTGAATTAGGAACTGGCTGTATCTATTTATCTGAGCAAATCTATATTAAACTAGAAGATGAAATTATTTTTTTAAGTATTGAAGAATTAGATAAATATATCAAGCCGGCAATTTCAGAATTATCGATGGAAATACTGAGGAAAAGGCCAAACATGAAAATTTGCTTGCACATTAAATCTGTAGTAACGAACCCTATATACTTTCAGGAAGAAGGCTTGTACTATGCTATGTTGGGCTGGTTATCAGTCTATTATAATATTGAATTACCCTCTATAGTATCCTGGTACAATAAAGAAAAGAGAAAGTTTGAATTTGAGCCCATAAGAAAGTTTTAATTTCAAAACATATTGTCATTTCGACTATTGTAAAGAATTATCAACTTCAAAACTTGTAAATAAACCAATGAATAAATGGTGAATCAGCAAAAGAAAGTATTTAAATATTCCATGATGCTGTTTGTATGTTTGCTATTTTCAAAATCCGGATTTTGTCAGAATAGCACAGATAGTGTTTCCTATGAATGCATTAAGGTCACTGAATTTGAGTATCTGCTCTTATTTAGAAATAACTCAACTATCGATTTATGGCTGCCAGAAATACCAGTAATTAAGCATTCGTTAGATACTCTTTGGATCGATAATACCTGGGGAAGTATACATCAAACTCCTGTTTACATTTATAAAATTGATAGTACTATTTTTGAAACAGAAGTTGAGCTTTCAGACATTATCCAACCAATTAGTAAAAGCATTAGGTCTTCTATTATTCCCAACGCCATTATCCCGGGTAAGCTAATGCACGTTGGTCAAAGAGAAACTAAAACTTTGAGATTCTATTATAATGATGAAAATTTTCCTTCAACAATTGTGAGCCTTAGAGTTTTTAGTAGTCCAATTAAAAAGGCAATGCTTACCAAAGTGGTTGATCAGGAGTATATTGAGTTTGCTTCTAAATATTCAACCCAACTTATTGGAACATTAAATAGTGCTCATAAGCTCAGATAATACTTGTTTAAAGTACCTGTATAATGGAGAAAAATTATCTATCGAAATTTATAGAATCCAGCCAGGCATTACATTGTAATGCTAATCATAACATGAAAGAAAACTTTACATCTATTCTTAACAACTTTGATAAAGTTATAGCCGAAAAAGCCACTTTTTTATACAACAAACATAATGAACCCCTGGACCAAAATCAGATTTTATCTTTGTTAGAATCCCATAATATTTATGATGAGGAATTAGTTGAATTGTATTCCTGGAAAAACGGAATTTTTTACAATCCCATCGAATATACAATCCTATATGATTACAGTGCAGAAGGAGTAATATTACCATTAGAGTATGCAAGCTCATTATGTAATCCTGATGATGGATATCATTTATGGAAAAAGAATTTCTTTCCAATAATCGGTAACTATGGGGGCGACTTTCTATTATATAATTCCGATTCAAAAAGTAAGACGCATAAAATGATATTTTTATATTCAAAAAGTGCACTGTCTTTAAATCCGATGTATTCCTATTTCGATTCTGTTAGTGCGATGCTAATGAGTATAACAGAATGTTTCAACAGTAATGTCTTCCAATATAATGAAAACTCGGGCCTGGACATTAACATTGAAGCTTGGACAGGAATTATTAGAGGAATAAATACCAAATCAACCTATTGGAAGCAATAATTATTCAGTCATTCATAAAATCATATAACAATGATTCTCCTTAATTTCTTTAAAACCATTTTTAAGAAATCCAAAGTAAGAAAGGAGTTAAATACAAAATGGTTAGATAGGTTGCCCTGTCAACTTATCGACAATGTATTAAAGGAGTATACCGAATATTCTATGGAAGATGTTTTGGAAGGGAGAATGGCAGTATTAGGCAATTATTCGAATGAAAGGTTTAAACACTGTATCAATCTTATTGAAACTGGTGAGCTCCAGTTGAAGGACTATATCAATGAGCCACTTAGTTATAATAGAGATCATATTATGTTAATTTCCATCAAACTAAAATCCAATAATTACATCTTTGTTGTCACAATTTATAGATATGAATACCTGGTAAGAGGTGAGTATGTAAAGCTCTTTCATTTAAGCAAGAAGCAGGAGAGGATGGCTCTGGATTTAGCAACAGTTGTGGGTGTATTGAATTGTGATTATAAATTAGATTAAACCGCTGGTATTTCAACTCATTTGCTTTTTGGAGTTAGGGCATGTATTTGCAAAATATTAAATATGGAGATATATTAGGTATACCAATATGACTACCTCGAATAAACGAAGCAAATAAATTAGCCTTGACCATACACCTGGCTAAAATACATTGATTACATACGAATATGCCCGATACTGGAAAAAAGCTGTTATATTGGAGCGGGCTTTGTATATTGGCCATTAATGCACGCATTACACCAGAGCAAACATTTCTAAATCACACTGTCAGGGTATGGACGACCAAAAACTGTTAACTTATTTAAAAGTTGATAACGAGCTTGCTTTTGAGGGAATATTCCGAAAATATTTTATTCCACTTACAGGGTTTGCCAATGGTTATATGGATGATCGGGAACAGGCAAAAGATATTGTACAGGCTGTATTATTAAATATCTGGGAGCAACGAGAGTCGTTGCAGATCCATACTGCACTGAAATCTTATCTTTTTAATGCCGTTAGAAACAGTTGCCTGAATGAATTGCAAAGAAACAAAACCAAACAAAAAAGAATGGAAGGCCTGCTCACGGAAACGGCTGATGCAGTGAATTCGAGAATGGAATATGCCGAATTACGTCAACAGATCTACGCCGCCATACAATTGCTCCCGGAAGAATGCAAACGCATATTTATATTAAGTCGTTTCGAAAAATTAAAATATAGTGAAATCGCTACCCGGTTGGGAATTTCTGTAAAAACTGTAGAAGCTCAGATCAGCAAGGCTTTACGGGTATTGCGAATAAAATTGGCCAGTGCATTGTCAATGTTGTTGATGTTTTTGAAACTACTATAACAACACTGATAATTATCCCCCGAAAAAAAATTTTTAGTCCACGTAAGGGTACCCCTATCTTTTTATGTCTTGTAAGTAATTTATGGAACCTATTGATCAAACAGACCTGGAATTAATTAGCAGATACTTGGGCAAAACCGCTACAGATGCGGAAGTAGAACAAGTATTAGCCTGGGAGGCAGCGGATCCTGCTAACGCACAATTGCTCGATGAATGGAAAAAATTATGGCAAGAGGCGGCAGAATCAGCCATGTATGAACAGATAGATCTTGAAGCGGAATGGGCAAAAATGCAACGGCAAATGATGCTCACTCCCAAAAATAACCTGACCATCCGCCACAACACCGGCTGGTGGAAATGGGCCGCAGCAGCTGCTGTGTTATTGATAGCTGGTACCACCTGGTATACACTTATCTCTCATAACAAAGTAGTTCCTGTGGCAGGATATAACCAGGTAACGCTTTCAAAAGGACAGCGTATGCAACTGGTGTTGACAGATGGTACAAAGGTTTGGTTGAATGGAAACACTGTGTTACGCTACCCTTCAGCATTTGGAACAGATCGGCGGGAGGTTGAAATTACTGGTGGAGCATATTTTGAAGTAGCAGAAAATGCCGCAGCCCCGTTCATCGTAAAAACTCCTGACTATGCCGTGCGGGTATTGGGAACAGAATTCAGAGTATTGGCTTATCCGGGTAATCCTGTTTCTGTAACCACCCTGGTTAAAGGAGCCGTTCAGATTGAAGGATATGATAGTGCTGGAAAAGTACAGGTACTTAAAGCCGGAAATGAAGCTGTGTTTGACCGTGAAAATAAAACGATGAGTGTGCAGTCATCCGATCTTACCCGCAGTATGCAGATGAAAGGAGAGGCATTATCTTTCAAAGGTATTACCATGGGAGAACTGGCACAAAAACTGGAAGCAATTTATGGTATAAAAATAAAACTGGGAGACGACAGCCTTAGGAATCTGAAGTTCACCGGTAAATTCTACGATGATGAAACAGTATGGAAAGCGTTGGATGTAATCCGCCTCACTGCACCTGTTATTTACACTTACACTGGAAACGAAATTTTTATCAACTGGCAACAATCGGCTAAAACGCCGCAATAAACAGGAATGCCATCCCTGTAGCACTTACACAAGACTTATTTACATGATTGTTCATGTACTCGGAATGCATTGTATCAGGCAATAGCTATAGTTACACCTATGCAAAAAAAACGGGAAATGTTAGGACCATTCCCCGTTTGGATGATTGCTGATACAACTTTAAAATCGTCATCAACAATACTCAACCAAAGTAAAAGTATGAAAAAAAAATCCTTTTTACCAGCACCCCAATGGTGCCGGCCAAAAATTCCGCTCGCTATGAAACTTTCTGCATTTTTCACGTTTTGCTGTCTTGTGCAGGCGAATGCATCAGTTGTATTTTCGCAGCACACAAAAATGACTGTTAAGGTCAAAAACAGCACGCTCGATTCAGTGTTCCGGGTTATAGAAAACAACAGCGACTATTCCATCTTCTACAAACAGGATCAACTGGATGTCACAAAAAAAATCAATTTAAATGCAATCGATTGTGGTGTGGAGACTGTCCTTACAGAAGCCCTGAAAGGTACTAATGCCACCTTCACCATCGCCGACAGGCATATCGTTATCATTCCTGATAACCGCGCCAATGCCGGTAAAAACATGAACACTGCCACCGCTGCCGAGGAAATTACTGTAAAAGGTACTGTAACTACTCGCGACGGTCAACCCTTACCAGGTGTTACCATCGTGGTAAAAGGTACCAGCAACGGTGTGATCACAAATGCAAATGGACAATTTTCCATAAAAGTTCCCAATACTAAAGCAATCCTCCTGTTCTCCTTTATCGGATACCTCCCTCAGGAAGTGCCAGTGGCTAACAAAACAGGATTCGCAATAATTCTCGAAGAGGACCGTAAAAAACTGGATGAAGTAGTGGTTATCGGTTATGGCGCCGTACGCAAAACCGACGTAACTAGTGCCATCACCAGCATTTCTGAAAAAGATTTCAATCGCGGTGCCGTTGTTTCTCCAATGCAACTCGTGCAAGGAAAAGTGCCTGGTCTCGTAATCGTAAATAACCAGGGTACCGATCCAAACGGACAACCTTCCGTTCAGCTCCGTGGTATATCCTCCGTTAAAGGAAGTGGTGGACCACTCATCGTAATTGATGGTATCCCTGGTGGCAACCTCAATAACCTCTCGCCGGAAGATATCGCCTCTATGGACGTACTGAGAGATGGTTCCGCAGCGGCTATCTATGGTACCCGTGGTACCAATGGTGTAATTATCATCACCACCAAACGTGCTAAAAATGGCGCTGCAACCGTAAACTACGACGGATATGCTTATACCGATCAGGTAAACAAATTCCCTCGTGTACTCACTGCTGACGAATACCGTGCATATGCCGAAGAGTACAAAAAAATAAATCCAACTTTTATACTCAATGATGGTGGTGCAAATACCGACTGGTTCAAAACCCTGATTAAAAAGCCTTTGAGTCAGGTACATAATATTTCTGTTGGCGGTGGTACAGATAAATCCAACATCCGTGCTGCTGTTTCGTATCGCGACCTCGATGGTATCGCTATCGGCACCTGGAGAAAGATCGTGAATACACGTCTGAACTTCACTCAGAAAGCTATCGACGACAGATTAACAATCCAGGGTAACTTCGCTACCTCTTTCCTTCAATACAATAAAACCGATAATACCCTCTTCGGGGATGCAGTAGGTCGTAACCCTACATTCCCGGTATTTAACCCGGATGGTTCCTATTTCGAAGATCCGGTAGACCGCGTAGGTAACCCTTATGCAAGACGCATGCAAACCGAAGACGGAGAAAGAATCAAACACCTGAACGGAAGTTTGAAAGGTATTCTGAACCTGGCACCCGGACTCAATGTAAGTGGTTTCTTCGCAATGCAGCGCAGAGATGTTATCTCTTACTACTACCAGTCACGCGATGCATGGCAGAGCAAAATTAATGGTCAGAATGGAAACGCCAGCCGTAGCACTTCTTTCGATTACGATAAGACTTTTGAATATACCCTCGATTATGCTAAAACAATAGGTAAACAAAATATCACCGGATTGGTAGGTTACAGCTACCAGGACTTTATGTCTGAAGGTTTCAACGTTTCTAACCAGAACTTCCTCACCGATGCAATGAGCTATAATAACCTGGGTGCCGGACAGGCCTTCAAAGCAACTCCAGGTACCGGTTCCGACCTGGGTAGCAGCAAGAGCTCCAGCAAACTGATTGCATTCTTTGGTAGAGGTATCTATAGCTACGATGATAAATATTTATTATCTGCCTCTGTACGCCGTGAAGGATCTTCTAAATTCGGTAGAAATAACAAATGGGGTTGGTTCCCTGCTGTAAATGCAGGATGGCGCATCAGTCAGGAGTCTTTCTTCAGCAAAGGCCTGGTTGAAGACCTGAAAATTCGCGCCGGATTCGGTATCACTGGTAACCAGGGGCTGGGTTCCTATGCTTCCCTGCAAACCCTCACTACTGGTGCTCAGTTCCTGTGGAATGGTGCATTTACTCCTACATATGGCGCTTCCAACAGCTCCAATCCTAATCCGGATCTGCGTTGGGAAAAGAAAGCTGAATACAACTTTGGTATCGACTTCTCCTTCCACAATAGTCGTGTAACCGGTAGCCTCGATATTTATAATCGCAGAACTTCCGACCTGCTCCTGGATGCTACCGCACCTGTGCCATCTCTCATTGCACAAACCAGTGTGGTAAACCTTGGTGTAATCAGAAATACAGGGGTGGAACTGGGATTGAATACCAACATCATTGAAAATAAGAAGTTCTCCTGGAGTAACAGCTTTACTTTCTCCTATAATAAAAACCTGTTGGTATCTACTTCCTATGGAGCGGCCAACAGTGCGCCTGTTGAGCATTACAGTCTACCTAATAATATGGGTAATGCTTTCCGCCGTGAAGCTGGTCAGGCTATCGGTAACTTCTATGGTAAAGTGTTTAAAGGATTCGACGACAAACAGGGTCCTGGTAAAAACCAATGGATATTCTATACGCAGGCAGAAGATCCGTCTTTGGATGCACAGGGCAAAAAAATCATCGGAAATGGTTTGCCTAAAATGTTCATGAGCATGAGCAACAACCTTTCTTATGGTCGTTTTGATTTGTCGATCTTCCTGAGAGGTAGCTTCCTGTTCGATATCCTGAATATCACTGATATGGTGTATATGAACAAAATTCGTTTCTCTGATAACTTCCTGAAGAAAGGATTGGATCAGCCAATCAACGGATCATATGCATATTCTGACTACTTCCTGGAAAAAGGTGATTTCGTTAAACTGGATAACCTTACCCTGGGCTATAATTTCAATACCAACAAAATCAAGTATGTACGTAAGGCCCGTTTGTATGTCTCTGGCCAAAACCTGCTGACCTTCACCGGTTACAGCGGTCGTGATCCGGATATCGAAGTAAACGGATTGGAACCAGGTATCGGAACTATGAATTTCTATCCGCGTACCCGTACCCTTACTGTAGGCGTTAATGTTGGGTTTTAATTGATCACCAGAAAAAAGAGTTACACATGAAAAAGTCATTTCAATATATAAAACAAAAACGCTCAGGAATAGTACTAGCAGGCCTTTTAGGCTGTGCTGCCAGCATCGGAATGAGCGGTTGTACTAATCTCGATGAACAGGTATACAGCAGTGTTACCAAGGAATCCTTCTTTAATTCCAAAGAAGAAGTAATTGCCAACTACATTCGTCCGTATTCCCATATAGTTGGAAGTTACCAGTATCGTATCTGGCACCTGAATACCTTAACTACCGATGAAGCAGCAATGCCGTATCGCGATGGTAACGCGCCAGCTGATGGTGGTGATCAGATCGTAAGTATGCACTGGCATACCTGGACACCCGACGACTCTGAAATTAAAAATACCTGGGATGCGATCTACAGAGGTGTTGGGCTTACCAACTCTACACTCGAAAATATGGAGTCTGTAAACTTCCAGAAACTAAACGTAGGTCTGGATAAAGACATGGTTCTTGCAGAAATGCATTGCTATCGTGCATGGTACTACTGGTTGCTCATGGATATGTGGGGTAATATTCCTATCTCCGAAAAAGTAGGAGAACCATTGTATCCTGAAACAAAATCCAGAAAAGAAGTATTCGAATATATCGAGAAGGAAGTAGTGAACAATATGGATAAGTTGCTCGACAAAGGAGCACCTAACACATACGGACATATGATTAAACCTGCAGCATGGGCACTCCTGGCCAAATTATACCTGAATGCGCAGGTATATAGCGGAACGCTTACCGCCAGTGGTCTGCAACCCGGGCAGGCTCGTTGGGATGATTGTATTACCTACTGCGATAAAGTAATTAACTATTCCGGTGGGGGTGGATACCAACTGGATGCCAATTGGAATGATCCATTTAAGATCAAGAATGAGGTATCTAAAGAAAACATTTTTGTAGTGGTTTATGATACAACTTACGCTACGGAAATGAGATGGAATTATAAAGTGTTACATCAGGAACACCAGAAAACATACGGTTTCACCTGGACACCACAAAACCGTATGATGACTCACAACAATTTCTTTAGCCTTTTTGGTGCTACCGATAAGCGCAGAGAACAATGGTTGGTTGGTCCGCAATTCGCAGCCGATGGAGTTACGCCATTAAAATGTCTGAGTGGTGCGCAAAAAGGTAAACCATTGGTATTGGACCCTTATTTCGTTAACGCTCCTGGCGATACCGCTACCATGATTACTGCAAAGGAATTCCATGGTGCAAGAAACGTGAAATACGAACTGCAAAAAGGAAGTAAGATCAGCCAGATGAGTAATGATGCTCCGGTATATCGACTGTCGGATATCATGCTGATGAAGGCAGAAGCCATTATGCGTAAAAATGGTGGTCAGGCTACTCAGGAAGCAGTAAATCTGGTGAATGCTGTACGTAAAAGAGATTTTGCCCCTGGTGATCCAAAAGCAGAATACACTGTAGGTACACTTACCCTGAATGAACTGCTCAATGAAAGAGGCCGTGAATTCGCATGGGAAGGTTGGAGACGTAATGACCTGATTCGCTTCGGAAAATTCACTGATCCGGGATGGGATAAAAAACAATCCGAGCCTTGGCGTATAGTATTCCCTATTCCAAATAATACGCTGAGTGTAAATCCAAATCTTAAACAAAATCCAGGATACTAAACCATTTAGAATGAAAAAGGTAATTCTGTTATTTACGGCTTGTGCCTTCAGTACAGTAGTTGCTGTGGCACAAAAACCGGCACTGACAAAGAAAGAAAAGAAGGCGGGTTGGCACCTGTTGTTCGATGGTAAAACAACTAACGGTTGGAAAGCAGCGAATGGTAAACCATTTCCTGAAAAAGGTTGGGTGATTAAAGACTATACGCTGCAAACCGATCCGGCTAGTGGTCATGGTGGCGATATCATTACAGATACGAAGTATACAGACTTTGAATTGTCGCTCGACTTCCGCGTTACCAAAGGTGCCAATAGCGGTATTAAATATTACCTGCTGCCTAATAGCTCACTCGGATTGGAATTCCAGGTGATCGATGATCTGAATCACCCTGATGCTAAATTGGGGATGAATGGAAACCGCACGCAGGCATCCTTGTATGATCTGATCACCGCATCTGCCAGTAAAGAGAATAAACCAGTAGGAGAGTGGAATCAAGCCCGTATCGTTTCTAAAGGTACACACGTAGAACACTGGCTTAATGGTGTAAAAGTAGTGGAGTTTGAAAGAGGAAGTGATGCTTTTAAAGCATTGGTAGCTGCCAGTAAGTATAAGAATATCAAAGGGTTTTCGGAGGTAACTGAAACGCCTATACTCCTGCAGGAGCATGGTGATGAAGTGGCATTCAGAAACATCAAAATCAAGGCATTGTAATCATCTCAAAAAATATTTGATCTGATATGGAAAATACAAGGAGGGATTTTATTAAAAAACTGACAACTGGTTCTGCTGCCGTAGCATTCGGCGGTATAGGCCTCGGTTTTTCAGCTAAAAGCTATGCGCGCATTGTAGGCAGTAATGAAACAGTAAGAGTAGCGCTGATGGGGTGTAACGGACGTGGATCTTTCCTCGCACGTGCTTTCACTCAGCAGAAAAATACAGAGGTACATTATGTTTGTGATGTAGATACGAAAGCAATTCAGAAAGGATTGGCGGCAATTAAGAAAGCAGGTGGTACCAACGATCCTATAGCAGAGGGGGATTTCCGTAAAGCCCTGGCCGATAAAAACGTTGATGCTTTGGCGATAGCTGCTCCTGACCACTGGCATGCCCCCGCTACAATTATGGGCTGCCAGGCAGGTAAACACGTGTATGTAGAGAAACCGCTTAGCCATAACCCAAATGAAGGTGAAATGGCTGTTGCTGCCGCTCGTAAGTATAAGCGTATAGTACAGATGGGAAGCCAACGCCGTTCATGGCCTGTGCTCACTCAAGGTATCCAGGAGTTGCATAACGGTGTGATTGGTAAAGTACATATGGCTAAAGCATGGTATACCAACAACCGCGGATCTATTGGAAAAGGTGAACTCACTTCTCCTCCTGAAGGCTTTAACTATGATCTATGGCAAGGTCCTGCACCGCGCAGACCTTTCCGCAGTAATCTCATTCACTACAACTGGCACTGGTTCTGGCATTGGGGTACTGGTGAAGCGCTGAACAATGGTACTCACGAAATTGATGTAATCCGTTGGGGGTTGAAAGCCGATTACCCGCTGCTGGTAAATTCAACCGGTGGAAGATTCCATTTCCAGGACGACTGGGAAACTCCTGATACTCAGTTGATCACCTATAACTGTCCGGATAATGTAACGGTATTATGGGAAGGACGCAGCTGTAATGGTCGTCTGGTAGAAGGTGCCGATCGTGGTGTGATATTCTACGGCGAAAATGGCAGCATGAGTACTGGAGGAAATAGTTATACCATTTACGATCAGAAAAATAAGATTATTAAAGAAATAAAATCCGATGCAGTAATTGATGGACGTAATACGGCCAGTCCGAGTGAAGGACTGGATGCTATTCACGTAACCAACTTTATCGACAGTATTCGTGAAAGCAAAGTGCCTAATGCTGATGTAGAAGTAGGGCATAAGAGTACGTTGTGGGTACAGTTGGGTAACATCGCACAACGCGTAGGACATACCTTAAAAATAGACCAACGTAATGGCCATATCCTGAATGATCCGGCAGCAAATAAATTTTGGAGCCGGCAGTATGAACCAGGTTGGGCGCCAAAAGTCTAGCAATACGTGAATTAAAGAATAAGGCGTGGAGGATTCTTCTTCCGCGCTTTTTTATTTAGAGTTTTCCATTTTATTAAATATCCGGCATTTACTACTTCAACGGGTATACGACTTGCAGATCAATCCGTTTTTCTCTCCTTATTTTAACTTTTAAATATTTTATTTATATTAGGTAAATAAAATGGAAATGCTTTTAATTCAAGTGTTTCGTGATTTTATTTAATTTTTTTTCCTATATCGTGTTGTTGTACCTGTGATAGCCCCATGTAAGTAATACCTAATAGAGCTACAATTGTAGAATTGCCCAAGGAGATTAAAATTAATTAATAATGAAAGGTAAATTTATTGTTCTACTAATTTCTTTTGCAACCTTAATATCCGCTTGTAGTAAAGACAAAAGGAAGCTGGTAGGCTGGTGGGCTATAGATGTAATAAGAATTGGGGATGCTAATAGATTGGTCTATTTAAGTGTAAATTCAATGGTTTTTGACAATAATGGAGAGGTTAGTCTACCCAGATATGACTTTAAAGGATCCGAAAATGGTACCTGGGAAATAGAAAAAGATGAAGATGATCGGTACCTGGTGATAAAATCTTCTAATAATATCCTTGCAAGACGATACCGGCTGTTTTATTTTAAAGACCCTAAAAACAAAGTATATAGAATGTCATTGCAATCAGATAGTATTGTTATGGTGTGTACAAAGGGGCTACAGGTTTACCACTAGTAAATATTGAATTTGGCAAATGAGAGCTTATTATTCTATTATAATAGTTTTTTTGACAGCTTGTACCGCTAAAAAACAACCAATTCCGGCAACCCAGATATTAAAGTTACATGCCATTGATAATACAATTACTCAACTCAATGATAGTTTGATCTATTCATGCTGGGATACAACTCTAAAGATCTATGATCTGAAAGTCGGGAAGGTTACCTATAGCAGGAAGTTACAGGATTTATGTTATGCTAAGGCGGTGTTTAAAAAAGACAATATCTACTTTCCATCTTCGAATGAAAATTTTGTCTGTTTATCTGCCAGAACAGGGGATACTATCTGGAGTTTAAAATTGAATGGGCGTTGCAGTAATTTCGATTTTGTTGAAGATTCAATTATTGTTGCTAGTATTAAAGGAGCTGGAATTATTGGCGTTAATACCCGAACTGGAGCTATTTTATATAGTTTGAATTATAGTTTTCAGGAAACACATTCACCTGATCTTTCTCCGTGGCCACTAACCTACGATGAGGATAATATTTATATTAGTAACTGGCAAAACAGTGCTTTAAGCGTGTATGAAAAAATAACAGGGAAATTGAAATGGCAACTCCCCAATAATAAGGAAGGCTTGTTTGGTCCAGGTATAATTTATGGCACAAAGCTATTCATTGGGAGTAATAGATATTATAAAGGAGGGAAAATACTAGTATTGGATACTCAAACTGGTAGAACAGACTTTGAACAAGAGTTTAAGTATGAAGAACGTGAAATTCCAATTATTGATAAACACATAATTTATTTTTATTCATACGATAGTAAATTATGCTCGTTTGATTTTCGGAATAATAAGATCGATACCTTGGCAGATCTTGATGAAAAGACCGAACTAAGCGGTAATCAGATGTTTATGATAGCTGATACTATAGTTTATTCTGATGCTTCCTTCCATTTAAGCGCATATGCATTAAAATCGAATAAAATAGCTCAAATGCAGAAACTACAATATTCAGCACTATTGATATTTAAATACACGAATAAGTGGTACATCGTAAATTGAAGTACCATTGGAAGCCAGGACCCTAATTCATACTATGAAGCTTTTTTTAGTATTATTTCTGATTATAGACTCATTAATCTCTTATGCCGCGCCTGATAATTTGAATACTTTTCAGTCTGAAAGCTTCGAATTAGATACTAGTTTACCTGATACTACCTCTTTCAGTCAGTTTTGGAATGAATTCAGAGATAATGTTATTTCCAACAATAAGCAAGAGGTTATTAAACACCTGGATTTTCCGATACATGCAATCTTTCCTGTACAATTCAGATTTGCATATGACTGCGATACAGTAAGGTTTATAAATGACGAGAAGATGTATGGAAATTTTGATATTAATAGCAATCAGATTATTGAATTTTACAACTTTGTATTCGATCCTACATTCCAAAAAATAATAGGGGCTACTACTGTAGATAGAATTTTAAAAAAAGGATCTCAATATAGGTGTTCTAATGGCACTTGTATTGAATATCAATTTTTTCCAAAAGAGTATATTAAAGTGGAGTGTTCGAGTGATAGTAACCTGAAATTTTATTTCAGAAAAGAGAATAATTCCTGGAAAATTGAAATTGGTGGAATATGAAATCATTTATAGCATATGCAGACAATTTTTGATATAACTATTGAATCATTTATCATGATTGTCCTGAAGGTTCCAGGAGCATTTGTAAGATGGCTGGGTGGTAGATTTAAGCGTTCCTTTAAAGATATATTGGTTGATGATTCCAGTATAAATGAGTTACTGAGTATTTCCATGATAATAGCTGTTGTGTTGTTGGCAAGTTGTGGCAACAAATCTGGATCAGATAAACAGCATAATTCCGGAACAGATTCGATTGTTTATGTAGACTTTGGATATGGAAAAATTGATTATTCTAAGACCGAATTGGATTCTATGAAAGAATTCAGCAATATTTTTTCCTATGATTTAATTACCCGAAGGAAATACTTAAAATCTGTATCAATTTCTACACTCGAGAATGCTGATACTATTATAAAAATTAGGAACTACACCATTTATTGTTCTATAGATCCAATACACAATAGTTATTCATTTGGAACTGAAAAAAGCAATTCGTTAGCTAAGAATACATTATATCTTAATGGGAGGCAATATCATCTGGATTCCCTCTATGGCAAGGTTGATTTACTAGGGAATGAAAACATTTATATTTCAGCATTCTATACTTTTACATTTTTGAATGAATGCTATTTATTGATTTTTTGCTCACCGCAGGTAACTAATTCTGCATTTGTGCCCCACAAAGGATTCCTGATTCGGTTTTTTCATAATAACAACGCAATAATCACTGAATTCCCGGGATACCAATACTCAAATAGTAATTATTGTATCAGCTCCTTAGATGAAAATAATTCCATTAATTATATCCGTTTTGCTCCGGAGTTGAATAAAGTCATTTTTTATAAATATAATGATGATAAGTTTTTGGTAGATTCTTCCAGGAATTTGACAATACAACCCTATCTGAATGAGTGGTATAAGATTGACAGATAAAGATCAAAATATAATGAGGATCAAAAAGAAAATAATAATGGCTGATTGCAAATCCGTTTTTATAAAGATGAATTTCAGATAGCCTATATCGGTGGATCTCTGATAAGCATCTATCAAAATAAAAACTCCCTGTACCGAAAGGCTACAGGGAGTTTGTTTATTTACAATAAAAATAATTTATAGCAACATACCAGCCAGGGTAGCCGACATATAAGACGCCAGTGTTCCGCAAAGCAAAGCTTTTAGGCCTAATTTAGCTAGATCCGTTCTTCTGTCGGGAGCCAGTTCACCAATTCCACCAATCTGCATACCTACGCTACTGAAGTTTGCAAATCCTGCAATGGCAATAGTTACGATAGCCAGACCTTTTTCTGTTAATACAGGCACATCCTTGCTGGTCAGGCTTTTGAAAGCTACAAACTCATTAATAGTGAGTTTCTGCCCAAGCAGGGTGGCTACGCTTTGTACATCTCCTTCCGGTACTCCCATTGCCCATGCCATTGGCATAAACAGTTTACCGAAGATCCAGTCGAGACTCAGCTCAAAGTTGAGATGCAACAGATGCCCGATATTTACCAGGCCCCAGTTGATAAACGCTATAAATGCAATGAATCCAATGAGCATGGCAATTACATTCATGGCTATTTTGAAACCATCACCGGCACCATGGGTAATGGCATCGATTACGTTTGTATAATTACTTTTTACTTCCAGTTTTACCCGGCCCATTGTTTGGCTCTCTTCTGTTTCGGGGAAAACGATTTTGGAAATCACTAAAGCACCTGGTGCTGCCATTAAACTGGCTGTGATCAGGAATGGAGCAATATGTAATCCGGCTTGTTCACCCATATTTACATACACCACTAAAATACCGCCGGCAATACAAGCAAGGCTACCACTCATAGATGCGAGGAGTTCACTTTTGGTCATGCTTGAAAGATAGGGGCGAATCATTACCTGAGCTTCTACCTGGCCCACAAATGCACTGGCAACATTACTTAGTGCTTCTGCACCGCTTACCCGCATAATGAAGTTCATTGCTCTGGCAATAACAGCAACTACCCGCTGCATAATTCCAAAATGGTATAATACAGCCACTAATACACATACAAGGATGATAGTAGCGGTTACATTAAAGGCGAATACAAATCCACCTCCTGTATAATCCTTTATGGTTCCATCAAATTGTTTTACACCAATTCCTCCATATACAAAGGAGGCGCCTTTGGCGGCAAAACCTTCGAGCAAACCCATGAGGTCTCCCACTTTTTTGAAAAACCAGGTCACAGGTGGTACTTTAAATACCAACAGACCAATGGCTAATTGTAATCCTAATCCACTGAAAACTAATCTGTAATTAATTTTACTCCTGTTGTTGGAAAATAAAAAGGCGATCCCTAAAATCAGCACAATGCCTATAATGCCTTGAAAGCGTTCCATAAATGCAAATAAATCGTAAAGTGTATGCAATCAGGCGACGAAGATAAGCCTTTTATAGGTCGCGCAACCACATTATTCTCCTCTCATGTAATTTTTCGTTAAAAATTCAATCAGTAGTGTATTTTTAGCTTTTGCAATCGATTTAAAAAAAATGAGCCGTCTACAAAGTATAAGTTTTACCGCGTTATTATTTGGCCTAGTAGCTTGTGAGCAAGGCAAGAAAAACACAGCACATCAACCAGGTCAGGATTCCATCGCTGCACGTAAGGAATTTGCCACTTCTCCCGTTCTGGATGCCCAGACAGCCATCAAACATATGCAATATGATGAGGGCCTGGAAGTTCAGCTGGTAGCCTCAGAACCACTCATCGTGGCTCCCGTTATATCAACTTTCGACGAAAAAGGAAGAATGTGGGTAGTTGAAATGACAGGATTTATGCCCGATACCGTTGGTACAGGAGAGGAGCAACCCAACGGAAAGATTGTTATCCTGGAAGATACCGACAAAAATGGGGTGATGGACAAAAGAACCGTATTTCTGGATTCCCTGGTATTGCCACGGGCAGTATGCCTGGTTGAAAACGGAGTACTGGTTGCCACACCTCCTCAACTTTGGTATATCGAAAACAACAACGATAAACCCGGAAAACGCACATTGGTAGATGACCAATATGCCGCAGGAGGAAATGTTGAGCATCAGCCTAATGGCTTGCTTCGTGGAATGGATAACTGGATCTATAATGCCAAATCCGATAAACGCTATCGCAAACAAGGTAATAAATGGCTGAAAGAAAATACCCATTTCCGTGGACAATGGGGTATAGCCCAGGACAACTACGGCCGTTTATATTATAATAATAACTCAGAAAACCTCTTGGGCGACTATTTCTCTCCTGGTTTAGGTGCCAATAATTCACACCAGCAGAATGCAGCCGGTTTCGATCAGCGAATTGTTCCGGATAATCGTACCTATCCAATCAGAGCTACTCCGGGTGTTAACAGAGGATACCAGAAAACCACATTGAATGATAGCCTGCGATTGGTGAGTTTTACAGCAGCCTGCGGTCCAACTATTTACAGAGACCAACTGCTTAAAGGTTATGAAGGCAATGCCTTTGTAGCCGAACCAAGTGCAAACCTTATTAAAAGGAATATCCTTTCAGATAGCAGCTATGTTGTAAGAGGGGTACAAGCCTATCAGGGTAAAGAGTTTCTGGCAAGTACCGATGAGCGTTTTCGCCCGGTGGCTCTACAAACCGGCCCTGAAGGAGCTCTATATATTATAGATATGTACAGAGGAATTCTTCAACATAAAACTTATCTCACTCCCTATTTAAAGAATGAGATTAAGATGAGGAACCTTACATTACCACTAAATTGTGGCCGTATTTACAGAATAGTTCCTAAAGGTACCCACCCGGTATTGCCGGTTATGGAAACCAGTACCGCTTCCCTGGTGGAGTATTTGAAAAATGCTAATGGAACAATCAGAGATAAAGCGCAACAATTGCTCGTAGATCGGGCCGATAAATCAGCCGTACCTGCATTGCTTGGGTTACTGGAGCAACAGGAAAATCAGCTGGCCAGAATTCATGCCCTCTGGACTTTGGAAGGTCTTCACAGCCTGTCACTTCCTGTATTGGAAAAGATCTGGCAGAAAGATAATGCAGAACTGAAGCAGCAGGCACTTACTGCTTTACCGGCAGTAATGAATGGTTCAAATATCAATGTGATTATCCTGGATCTGGATACTCTTATTAACAATAGTTATTTAGCTCCTGTTATCGCCTACCAACTTCCTGCTATTACTAAGATTAATAAATCGATCGGTCAGGCATTGGAAGAACGAATGATAAAAGCGTATGCCCCTAACCGTTATATCAGTGCGGCAATTGTAAATAATGCATCGGGTAGGGAAGAAGCCTTGCTGAAACAGGTTATCGGCTGGAATCCGGATACTACACTTGCATTACGCCGTCAGTTACAAACAGTTTTAAAACATATGGATACTCAGGCAGATGCTAAGAAAATGGATAAACTGAGAGAAACATATCCATTGGGCTACAAGGTATTTAATACTGTTTGTCAGACTTGCCACGGAAAGAGTGGTGAAGGTATTGCAGCAATGGCACCTCCGTTAAATGAAAGTAACTGGGTGACAGGCGATAAAAAGAAACTTATTTCAATTGTATTATTTGGATTAACGGGCCCGGTAGAAGTACATGGTAAAGTTTATAAAGCTCCTGAAATTAATGGCGATATGCCAGGAATTGGAGCAAGTGATGAGTTTAGTGATGTAGATATTGCACAATTACTGACTTTCTTACGCAGTGCATGGAAAAATAATGCCGGGAAAGTTGCTCCTGCTGATGTGCAGCAGATACGTAAGCAGTATAATGGAAGGCAGAAACCTTTCACAGCTGCTGAATTAACTAATTAATGTTTTATTGATAATAAAACCCGTATATTTGCCGGATACAATGAATTAACACATTGCATTCGGCAAATAACATATTACCCATTTTGTTATTCTGTACCGCTCCAGGTATAGCGGGATTCCTATTGCCATTTTTATCTTGCCCTAAAGACTTCAACAATTAAACCCGGGCAACAATAATGCTTTTCTTATTGACCCGGGGGGAATAGACTGCTATTTTAGGCAGCGAAGTTCCATTTTACGTTTTACCAAAACAATCTTATAAAATCAGTTTTTATGAATCATCGTATGGCACGATGGGCAATCTATTTGATCTGCCTGTTGCTAGACGCAGGTGTTGCTGCAAGCATTTCACGAGGTTATTTAAGTGGTTGGTTTTTATTGCCGGTAGCAGTTGGATTAACATTGCTAACGATCTATGACCGCTTTCAAAGTAAGCATGCGCTATTGCGCAATTATCCGCTTTTAGGGCGTGCACGTTATCTCCTGGAACAAATTCGCCCGGAAATGCGACAGTACTTCTTCGAATCGGATACCGATGGTCGCCCGTTCAACCGTCGTCAACGTGCTGTTGTTTATCAACGTGCCAAAGATGTAAAACAAACCGTTGCTTTTGGTGCCTTGGATAATATGTATGAACCAGGGTATGAATGGGTGGCCCATTCAGCATTCCCGGTTAAAGTATCGGCTGATCATTTAAGAGTAACCATCGGTAATAAGCAGTGCGATAAGCCTTATGATGCCAGCTTACTCAATATCAGCGCAATGAGTTATGGTGCATTAAGTAAAACAGCTATTGCTTCCTTAAATGGAGGGGCTCAAATAGGAGGTTTCGCGCATAATACAGGTGAAGGAGGAATTAGTCCTTATCACTTGCAGCATGGAGGGCACCTTATCTGGCAAATTGGTACCGGATATTTCGGATGCCGCGATGATAAAGGTAATTTCTCAGCCGAATTATTTGCTGCTGCAGCAAGTGAACCAGCTGTGAAAATGATAGAGCTGAAATTGAGTCAGGGTGCTAAGCCAGGAAAAGGAGGGGTATTACCTGCTGCGAAGAATACTCCTGAAATTGCAGCAATCAGAAAAATTAAGCCTGGAACAAATGTTTTGTCGCCAGCCGGACATACCGCTTTTTCCGACGAATATGGCATGTTAGCTTTTTTACAACAACTGAGAAAACTTTCCGGTGGCAAGCCCGTTGGTTTTAAGTTATGTATAGGCCGTGCAGATGAGTTTGAACGTATTTGTATTGCTATGGTAAATACTGGAATCTATCCTGATTTTATCACGATAGACGGAGCGGAAGGCGGTACCGGAGCGGCGCCACTCGAGTTTACCGATGCTGTTGGAATGCCTCTTTATGATGCTTTGGCTTTGGTGGTTAATTTATTGAAACACCATCGTCTGCGCTCTCATATCAAGATCATGGCCAGCGGTAAGGTAATTACAGGATTCGATATACTTAAATTATTGGCTATGGGTGCCGATGCCTGTTATAGTGCAAGAGGGATGATGCTGGCATTGGGTTGTATTCAGGCCCTGCAATGCGATAGCGGTAGCTGCCCGGTTGGTGTAGCAACACAGGACCCGCATTTGTACCAGGCTGTTAATGTAGCGGATAAGAAAATCAGGGTAGCTAATTATCACAGAAATACCATCGCCGCATTGGCAGAATTAATGGGAGCCTGTGGCTTCCAGCATCCAACGCAGGTAACGCCTTCAGCATTATTCAGACGGATCACCAGAACCGATATAAAATCATACGAACAAATATATGCACCGGATCATGCAAGTACTTCAGGTGCTGCATTGTACCCGGGGCCTTCTGTTAACAATTGATAAAACCCGGATATCATGAAAAAGAAACAGATCATAGTATCGCAACATGATTACGACATTTTGAAAACCTTGTGCTATCATTCTGCTGGAAGTGAAAAACTGAAAGAAGAACTGGAACGGGCCGTGGTCAGGAAAGGCAAAGTTTCTGATGAGGTAGTACAGGTGAATTCGACCTTACAGTTTAAAGATGAAAGAACTGGTGCTGTCAGAAGTGTGCAATTAGTATTGCCTGCAGCAAGTAATATTCAGCTGGGCAAACTTTCTATCCTATCACCAATCGGTACTGCCTTATTGGGCTATAGCACCGGAGATGTGGTTGATTGGGAAGTGCCTGCCGGCAAAACTCAATTACATATTCTTAGTGTTACTCCTGCACCACAGGAAGCAGCACAGTAAAAGATCGTGTTTAAGTACGAATACACGAATAATCCTGTCATGGGAAGGTTGATGATGATGAAGGCTGTCACGACGTCGTGACAGCCTTCTTTTTTTAATTATTCTGCATTGACTATAGATCCCTTAGGATAAGTAATCGCATATTTTAAACGCTTCTTCTGTTCTGCAGCAGGTGCCAGTTTCATTACCCAATTCAATATTTTGGACTCATTATCTATTGTTGCATCATCATATTCAGCTTTTGATACTTCCATATCTGAACTGGTTTTTATTGGCAACTGATCCTGTACTGTTATATTGATAGGCACTTTTTTGTTGTTACGGATACTGATTTCCCAGGCCTTGGAGAAAGTAGTTTTTGACCCCATAAAATTCTTTTTGCTCTCATCTTTCAACAGGGTACGATTTACAATTACCTGTTTATCTTTCCCTAATGATATTTGCAGTGTATCAGTTCCGGCCTGCAGATCTAACAGTGTTTTACCAATATAAGTACCTTCATAAAAAATACTGGCTTCTCCATCCAACAGATTTAACGATTCCCAATCTGTAATCGCTGCAGTCAGAAACGCCGCCTTTTCAATTTTAGGCACTGCATAGTATTGGTAGTTGGCTGCAATTTCCAGTTCCTTAATTCCAACACTATAGGTTTTACCATCAGGAGGAATAGAATAGGGTATTGGAATGTCGAAAGTGATGGTAGTGGGAGTTGCAATTTCAGGAATCTCTTCAGGAGCATTGAAGGTCTGACGTTTTTTGGTAACATTTAGTCCTGCCACTTTACCACTAAGTGCAGAAACAATCTCCCCATCTGCTGCGTATCCGCTTACTACTACTTCCTGTAAGGTTGTGGATTGTGGAGTAAGCTTCACCTTCATCATGTTGTTGGCTGCTAATTCACGTCGCTCATACCCAATGTAAGAAAATACAAGATTATTATTCCCTGGCGGAACCTGCAGTTTATAGGAACCATTTGCATCAGTAACTGCACCATAATTGCGGCCTTTTACCTGAATACTCACACCGGGAAGTGGATGTCCTTCATCATCTACAACCGTTCCTGATACTTCTCCCGGAGATAGGCTGCTGACCAATGTTTTGGCATTATTTCTATCTTCAATGGAGCTATAGTATTTTAAAAACCAGGGCTGCAATGTTGGTTTCGTATTACTTTCATCAGGGGTACCTGTACTTAAAGCCAATTTTACATCTTTCCAATCTTCACCACATTGTTGGTAAACGCTTGCTTTATAGAGCATGGTTAATGGATTATTGATATCCTTTACTCTTATATCATAAAAAGGAATCCAACCGGCATTTTTTACTACATAACTTACTGTAATCTTACCATTAACCGGGCTTTTGGAATTAATATCCAGAATAATATCGCTGGTGGCGGTATTTGCTTTGTTATTTAAGGCTGTTAGTTGCTCATTTACAAGCAAGATATCCTTTCTGGTATTAATAATACGTTCTTTTATTTCAATGAGTTTAGCCAGAATTTCAGTTAAGCGGGCACGTTGTAAATCGAGCGATTCTTTTAAATCATTAGCCTTTAATCCGTTATTTCCACCTACAGCCTGATTTTTAACAAGCATATTCTTTTCTTCTTTATATACTTCTTCATTGCTTTGCTCTTTTTGCAACTGCAGTGTCAACTTTTCCAACTGAGCTTCCAGGTTCGCGATTTCAGTTCTTTTTGTCTGTTGCCGGATAATATTTGGTTGCCTGGATACAGATAATAAGGAGAAATCACCTTCTCCGTTTACCTGGATACTTTTCTCTTCGAGGTCGGGCGAGACATCTGTAATAGTCACCTGGTTGTTGCCAGCTGCCAGTGAAACATTGCCGGTTCTGGTGATCTGAGCGCCTTTAATAAATACGGTTACTTTACTGATTGTAGTGCTTACTGTTTGTTTCTTTGGCTGGGCAATCACCGCAATGGGCATGTATGCTGCAATAAGAAATATAAACTTATTCATGGGTATCGTTTAGGGGATGATGCATAGATTATATAGAATTCCATAAGATAATTATTTTTTTAGTTTCTTTGTCAGATGAGCAGGCATATGACCTGCTACATTTGAACCAAACCACCATTAAAAAAAGTAAGATGATTAAGAAAACCATCCAATTCCTGCTACTGGCAGGTTTATTGCCGTGTGCTGCCTATTCCCAGGATAGCACTCAATTTATCAAGGCTTCCTGGAAAGAATTGTTAGCCAAAGCTCAAAAAGAACATAAGCCAATTTTTGTAGACACCTATTTCGAAGGCTGTATTGCCTGCAAGGAAATGGACGTTAAAGTATTTCCAAGCAAGGAGGTAAAAGAGTATATGAAGCAAAATTTCATTAACACAGGCTTTGATGTCTTCAAGGAAGAATTTGGCTTTGATATCTGCTCCCGTTATATGTTACATGGCTTCCCAACTTTTCTGGTGATTTCCCCGGAAGGTAAGCTGGTAGATATAGACCTTGGATATAATGATGCCGATTACTTTCTTGAGTTTTTAAAGAAGGCTAATTCCAGATACCAGAAATCTGAGTTTCATAATGGATTTGCTACTAAAATTGTAAAGGAAGGGCCAGACTGGTATCAGAATCTTTATACCAAGAAGAGGGTATTGCCTTCAGATTCAGTTGTACTGGCTTTCATGCAACAACAAAAAGATAAGATGAGTGAAATGTCGGCCAAAGCGATGTCTATATGTCGTAAAATGCCGGTTGAGTGGCGTAACTATTATCTTCAAAATCGGAATGAATATAACAAGCGTTTTGGAAAAGATCTGAATGCTGGAATTTTAGACAAGCTAATGTCTGCTGATCTGAAAGCCTTACCAGCTACTTATGATGCAACAGCCTTCGAAGCATTTATAGCGCAAAAATCGAAAGAATATACGGGCGATGACTGGAATAAAATTAAAATGGATTTTGCTTTCAGCTACTTCGTGAGAACGCATAAACAAACTAAACCTTTTATCGAATTTGCCATTGCCAACAAAGACCGGAGCAGCAATAATATCAGGATGATTGCAATGTATGGCCGTGAAGAGTTGAACAATCCGGATGTAAAAGCATTGCTGCTAAACTGGGCAGATGAAACACTGAACGAACATTCAAGTCTAGAAGTTCTTAGTAGCGTTGGAGACATGGCGATGAATTCAAATAAAGATCAGGCTAAGAAGTATTTTACCTGGGCAGCGCTTAAAGCCGGAGTAATGGGATTAACGGGGCAGGAACAGGATTTGAAGAAAAGGATTGCGTCGTTGTAGTGAATTTTTAGGTTGATGATTGTGTTGATTATAGATAGATTGAAAGGGAGTGAGCAAGTCCAATGCTATTAAGTTAAGGGAATAGATTTCATGATTCTTGATGTCTGATTGTTGGATTTACTTTCCGCGGCCATTGGCAGGGCGGGGGCAAGTGTAGTGCCCTACAGGGTTTCATCGAATTGCAGGTTCTGTATTGTTGATTTATTTCTTTATGGAATTGAAATCAAAAGATTGACTTTAAACGAAAATTGTCTACCAGCCAGAAACCACGGTTTTGATGAAACCCTGTAGGGGCGGAGCTTGCCCCCGCCCAATCTACGGTCACAAAAGTTTTGAAAACAAACAGAAGTCCAAATTATAGAAACAGGAACCTTAACTTTAAAGCATTGAGCTTGCTCCTTCTTAATAAAATTTATCAATCAAATCAACCCAAAAAAATCATTAATCTATCAATAGAAAAAGCGGGAGTTTCAAGGATAACCTGAAACTCCCGCTTTTTCTATTTAAGAAAGAATTTTACAATTTCTGATAAACGATCTTATCGCCGAAGGCTATATGATATTTATCGGAAAACCCTCCATTTACTTCTAAAACGTATTTTGCTTTCTTGAAAGAAGGAAGTCCTTCTTCTGATAATGGAGTTGCATATTTTTGGATCGACACAATTTCAAACTTGTCATCAATATAAATAATATCCAGAGAGATATAGGTATTCTTCATCCAAAAAGATCTTTCATCCATATCGGGGAAGATGAACAGCATTCCCTGATCGTCGCTCATCGACTTTCTGTACATTAAGCCATCTGCTCTTTGTTCGTCGGTTTGCGCTAATTGTATATCGATCTTGCGAAGAGTATCGGCGCCGGATTTAGCAACAAAAGCCAGGGTTCCCTCTTTACGGAATGCAGAGCCATTGCTGGTTTCTACATTTGCTTCAGTAACCGGAGTTTCAGAAGCATTGTTACTGCTGGTATTGGAGTTGTTGCAGCTTGCGACATACAAACTGGCGATCAGAATACATTTTAGATGTAGTTGCATAAAAGGGAACACGATTGTTTAGTGAGCCAATTCTTCTTCAGAGAATACCATATCGGTATAATCTTTTATTTCGTTGTAAACAGTATCTCTTTCTATCGGACGTCTGCCGGCTTGTTTAATAAGCATGGCCAGTTGTGCGGTATTCATAGAAGGAGACTGTTCTTCCGCACCAGCCATTGAGTATATTTTGGTAGTATCGTCGATAGTTCCATCCAGATCGTTTACACCAAATGAAAGGGTAAGCTGGGCATTATTTCTGCCTAACATTGGCCAGTAAGCTTTCAGATGAGGGAAATTATCCATATACAGTCGGGCTACGGCATAAAGTTTCAGGTCTTCAACGATGGAACTTTCGTGAATATCAGACATATCATTGCCTTTATTTCTGAATTTCAGCGGAATGAAGGTATTGAATCCACCTGTTTCATCCTGTAGCTGGCGTAAGCGTTCCATATGATCGATGCGGTGGGCATACGTTTCGAGGTGACCATACAACATTGTGGCATTGGTATGCATTCCTCTTTGATGAGCAGCTTTATGGATAGCAAGCCATCCATCGGCATCTACTTTATCATGACAGATTTTAGCGCGTACCTCAGGTGCAAAAATTTCGGCACCACCACCCGGCATCGATTGGAGACCGGCTTCGTTGAGAATGCGCATCCCTTCTTCTACACTAACTTTAGCTTTACGGAACATATAATCCAGTTCCACAGCTGTAAATCCTTTAATATGCAGATCCGGACGATGTGCTTTGATCTTTTGGATCAGCTCCACGAAGAAATCAAGCTGCATTTTAGGATGCACTCCACCTACGATATGTACTTCTGTCACTGGTTGTCCATCGTATTTTTTTACGATGTCCATCATTTGATCTATACTCAATTCCCAGCCTTCTTCACGATTTTTATATAAACGTGAATAGGAGCAGAAATGACAGGTAAATACACAAACATTCGTGGGTTCGATATGGAAATTTCGATTGAAGTAGGTTTTATCGCCATGTAGCCTTTCTCTGACATGATTGGCTAAAGCGCCTAAAATACCGATATCGCCTTTCTCGAATAAGGTGAGCCCTTCAGCGGGCGTAATACGTTCCTGTTGGAGGATCTTTTCAGCAATGCGTTTCAGCTCCGTATCTAGATTGGGTTGCTGAAGGAGCACTGAAACAGCCGGATTATCATTTCTCATCGTCATCTTACTTTCATTAATTTGATGGTCTTAGCCCCGTTCCTGTAAATTAATTTTACAAAATAAACACCATTTGCCTCATTTACCAAATTAAAGGTCATGCGGTTGTTTGCTCCGACAGCCGAGGCAGGCTGACTGGTTATCAATTGCCCTTGAACGTTGTAAATAGAAACCTGCATCAGATCCTGTGGCCAGGGATAAAATGTGAGCCAGAAAATACCGGAACTAGGGTTTGGATTTAGTAAAACCCCGTTTTGTCTGAGGAGCGGATTGAGAGATCTGCTTACAATTCTTATATTATCAATATAAATATTATTCTCTGAATTTGATATATTTCTGAAGGCTACTTGAAATTTTCCTTTAAGTGCAGTAGCGGTTAAATCAACCGAATCGGTT
The DNA here is from genome assembly GCF_003419895.1 of Chitinophaga silvatica. Lineage (GTDB taxonomy): Bacteria > Bacteroidota > Bacteroidia > Chitinophagales > Chitinophagaceae > Chitinophaga > Chitinophaga silvatica. Next base: position 41,395 of record NZ_QPMM01000020.1, read on the forward strand.
CTCCATTCCTGTGGCGTAGGTACAAACTCGGTTTGGGTAGGTGATTGTCTGGTAATCAGATTTGGCCCCCATTTGGAATACAGCATTTCTCCTGTTTTACGGCAGTCGGAAGTCACCAGTATTTGCAAAGTATCCCATTTATTACGCTGGGAATTAGGATCAGAATACACTGCTGCTGCCACATCAAAAAACAGGAATACCGAATCGGCTCCCTGCGCATTTATTACCGGAGTAAGCAAATCGTCTATCTGGTCATTGGTATTGTACCCAAGATTTCTCATCAAAGCAGAAGCATTACTATTTCTTCCTACATCTCTCACCCTTTCCCAGGTAAAGCTCCGGTCTGGATTATAAATATCCCAGCCGGGAGGAGGGAAACTGTCATTTTCGAACCCTTCTTCAAAAGGCAGGGTTACTTCAGCATCATATCTGAACCTGCTAGTAGCAGTATCATTACTCACATTTTGATCTGCCTGGCCATTCGGCAACTGTGTATATGCTTTGAGTACATAATTCCCAATTCCTACGTTGGCGGCAGGAAGAGTTACCTGAGTTTCAGCAAAGCTGGCCAGGTTTCCTGTCCATTTCATAGAGGTAAGCGGACCATTATTGACCTGGTACCAGATAGTTACAGTGTTTAAAGTTTGGATGCCCTTGTTGCGGAGCAATACTACGGGCAAAAAGCCGGGATCACAGATTTTACCGATTGGATTGGAAATATTGCTCAGAGAAGCATCAAAATCAAACATCGCAGGCGGATTACATCCATCCGAGGCACTTAAGGTTACTACCATGTTTTCCATGAAGTAACGCATCCTATCTACCTGCCCCTGGGTGAATAAATGCATACAGGCATCATCCGTATAGTCCATATAATTCATGAACATAATACCAGGGTAGGTTGGGCTGCAAAGGTCCAGTACCGGGAAATTCGGGCAACCATAGGTGTTATTGCCCTGAAGTGGGGTATCAGCAATACCGTCATCAACTGAGCAATCGCCGTTATCATCTCCCCAAATATGTTTTAACCCAAAATAATGACCGATTTCATGGGTAGAAGTTCTGCCAAGGTTATAAATATTCCCTACACTACCGGTTGTACCAAAAGCAGTGTAGTGAACTACTATGCCTTCCTGTTCTGAAGGATAGCCAAAGCCTCTGGGAGCGGCTACGCCTAAAAAGTTGTTGGCTAAGCGGGTAACCCAGATATTGAGATATTTACGGGTATCCCAGGCATCGGAACCCCCTGTACTATTATATTTTACATCCGGAGCGGCATTACTGATAGGATAGCTTTGCCCCGGAGCTGTTTTAACTTTAACAATCCCCGTTGTTGGTTCTCCGCCTGGAGTACGCTGTGCCAGGCAAAAATTGAACCTGGTATTACCAATAATGGATTGCCAAACCGGGGGGACCTTTGAAATATCAGGGTTCAGGGCATTGTAATCCTTGTTTAATACATCGATCTGGCTGAGCACTTGTGCGGTAGTAACCATGGATGTATCATCCAATACAATATGTACCACTACCGGAATTGTTACTTGCTGGGGCAATGCTTCAACATGCGGTCGGTTTTGCCCTGATAACAACTTCTGTTCGGTTTGCTGTATTAGGGTCTGTAAAGAAGGAATCTCTTTGACTCTTTGTTGCAGTGCGGTAGCAGTACCGCATTTACGTTGGGCCATGGTTGTTAGGCCTGTAAAAGAGATAAGTAGGATAAGTAAATAGCGACGCAAAAAAGTAAATTTGAGACTGAAGATACGAGAAAAATTTACGCATAAAAAAAGCGCCTCAGATATTTGAGCCGCTTTTTAATCTTTTTATAATATCACGATTAGATATGCTGTTGGATTTTCCTTTCCAAAATCGACTTAGGTACTGCTCCCACAACTTTATCTACAACTTTGTTGCCCTTTACGAAAAGAATTGAGGGTAGATTGGTAATGCCATAATTAATGGAAAGCTGAGGGTTTTGCTCCACGTTTACTTTACCAATATTTACTACTCCTTCGTAATCTTTATAAAGATCATCAATTACTGGTCCGATTGCGCGACAAGGGCCACACCATTCTGCCCCGAAATCTATAACTGATAATTTATCGGATTTCAGAACTTCTGTTTCAAAGTTTGAGTCAGTGAATTCTAAAGCCATATACTATGATTTAAAGTTTGTAAAATGATTGTTTTGATGATCTGAAAATTACAGCATTTTTGACATCTTGCTTATTGTTTAAATCTATACAGATATCAATATTTGAAATATCTGAACTTAGTGCTTTGAAACCCTTGAACTTGTTGTAACGTAAAAAATTGCGCAAAAAAAAGCGGCTCAATTTGAGCCGCTTTTTAATCTTTTTATTATATCAAAGATTAGATATGCTGTTGGATCTTCTTTTCCAAAACTGATTTAGGTACTGCACCTACAACTTTATCTACAACTTTGTCTCCCTTTACGAAAAGAATAGCAGGAATGCTGGTGATACCATAGTTAATGGAAAGCTGAGGATTTTGGTCCACATTTACTTTACCAATATTAACTTTTCCTTCATAATCTTTGGAGAGGTCCTCAATTACTGGTCCGATTGCGCGGCAAGGGCCACACCATTCTGCCCAGAAATCTACAACAGATAATTTATCGGATTTCAGTACTTCTGTTTCAAAGTTTGAGTCAGTGAATTCTAAAGCCATATACTATGATTTAATGTTTTTATAATGATTGTTTTGATTTAATTTTTACGTGCTTAATAAGATCAAATCCCGATCCGGATGCAAATTACTGCATTTTTGGCATCTTACTTATTGTTTAAATCTATATAGACATCAATATCCGGTTGTTTGTGCAGGAAACCCGCCAACTCGTCATTCATTTCTATATTTCTGTTAAACGTATGTAGTTTTGTTTGCATTTGCAAATCTCTGTCTGTCAGGTGTAAATGTAAGATTGTGGTACCTGGATACCTGTTTACATTCTCTACCAGAAAATCTACTGTTTCCCTGGTAACAATCTGAGGCATGGTATTCAGATATATTTGTTTTGTATGCGTTTTCTTCACTTCCTGAAGCAATTGTATACCATTCACCTTGAACTCGTATTCGTTATCATTGAAGCGTTTCGATTTAAACCCGCCATTTATGAACAGGCATAAGCCTGGCTTCAGATAAGGACCAAATCGAATAAAGTCTTCACTCCACAAAGCAAACTCAAATTTACCACTATAATCTTCAATGGTCATAACACCAAACTGACGATTATTCCTGGATATCCTTTCCTGCGCATTGGTAATGTAAACAGCCAGTCTGAAATTCCGTTCCCTGGCTCTTCCACCGGTGGAACCAGGCGTTGAAATTTCTGCCTGATACTCTACCAGTTCCTGGATACTGTTCATTTGATAATGCTTCAGCTCAAATCTGTAATCATCCAATGGATGCCCAGAAATATAAATACCGGTGATTTCCCGCTCGTTATTCAGCTTCATTATCAACGGCCAAGGATCACAATTGGCAATCTTCGGGGGTTCGATATCCGGCATCTCTTCAGCGCCAAATAAACTGCCAATGGAGGAGGTACCACCTGCGGAAACCTGCTGCCCGAATTTAACAATCTTATCCAAACCTGTTACTGTTTCACCTTCCGGCTTATGGAAATATTGTGCTCTATGCAGCGCCGGGAAACAATCAAAGGCTCCCGACATCACCAGGGCTTCCAATGATTTCTTATTAACAGCACGCTGATTTACCCGTTTGATAAAATCAAAGATGGAGGTAAATGCGCTATCTTTCTTCCTCTCTTCCAACAAGTTCTCAATGGCTGCTTCACCAACTCCTTTAAGTCCACCTAACCCAAAACGAATCTGTCCCTGTTTGTTTACCGCAAAACCCTTAAACGATTCATTTACATCCGGTGGTAATACGTCTATGCCCATACGCTTACATTCTTCCATGAAGAAAGTAATCTTCTCAATGTTGCTGGCACAGTTGAGAACAGACGACATATACTCAGCAGGGTAGTGGGCTTTAAGGTAAGCTGTCTGATATGCTACGAAAGCATAACAGGTAGCATGGGATTTATTGAACGCATAGGATGCGAAAGCTTCCCAGTCGGTCCATACTTTTTCACAAATCTTTGGATCGTGCCCTCTTTCGGAACAGCCTCTCATAAACTGTTCCTTCATTTTGTTCAGTACAGCAATCTGCTTTTTACCCATTGCTTTACGCAATACGTCGGCATCTCCCTTAGAGAAACCAGCCAGCTTCTGACTGAGCAACATTACCTGCTCCTGATACACGGTAATACCGTAGGTATCGTTCAGGTATTCTTCCATTTCGGCAATATCGTACTGTACTGGCTCCAACCCGAGTTTACGACGGATAAACGATGGGATATACTCCAGAGGGCCCGGACGATACAAGGCGTTCATGGCAATGAGGTCATCAAACCTATCGGGTTTCAGCTCCCTCAGATATTTTTGCATCCCCGGCGACTCGAACTGGAACGTAGCATTGGTTTCACCCTTCTGATACAGTTCATAAGTTTTGACGTCGTCGAGCGGGATATAATCTATATCAATATCAACTCCGTGATTCTGCTTGATCATTTCCAGGGCGCCCTTGATAATGGTAAGGGTTTTCAGCCCCAGGAAGTCCATCTTGATTACACCGGCCGATTCGATAATACTTCCTTCAAACTGAGTAACCAGCAGGTCGGAATCTTTGGCTGTAGATACCGGGATCAGATCATAGAGGTCTTGTGGTGCAATGATGATCCCTGCAGCATGGATACCGGTATTACGTACCGACCCTTCCAATACGCAGGCTTCCCTCAGCACTTCACCCTGCAAATCCTCGCCTTTTATGAGTTCTCTTAGCTTCTTTACGTTTTCAATATCTTCTCCCACCAGCCCTTCTTTATCGGAAAGGCTCTTTTCACCTTCCAGGGGGGCGTTAAAGATCCTGTTGAGCTGAATGCCGGGTTTGTCTGGCACCAGTTTAGCCAGGCCGTTGGAATCCGGTAATGGAAGGTCCATTACCCTGGCCACGTCCTTGATACTCATTTTGGCGGCCATGGTACCGTAGGTAATGATTTGTGCTACCTGGTTTTTACCATATTTCTGTACCACATAATCAATAACTTTCTGGCGGCCTTCATCATCGAAGTCCGTATCAATATCGGGCATGCTTTTACGTTCCGGGTTCAGGAAACGCTCGAACAGGAGGTTGTATTTAATAGGATCTATATTGGTGATACCAATACAGTAGGCAACTGCCGACCCGGCGGCCGAACCACGACCAGGACCGATGAAAACGCCCAGATCACGTCCTGCCTTGATGAAATCGGCCACAATAAGGAAGTAGCCGGCAAATCCCATATTCTCAATTACCTGAAGTTCGAAGTTGATCCGCTCTTCAATATCGGCAGTCATCTCAGCATAGCGTTTGTGGGCTCCCTCCATAGTCAGGTGCCTTAAATACTGATCCTGCGTAAAGAATTCTTTGGGAATAGGGAAGTTGGGGAGGAGAATGTCTCGCTTCAGATCCAGCAACTGCACTTTATCAACTATTTCATTCGTATTGTCGATAGCTTGCGGAAGATCATGAAACAACTGGGTCATTTCTTCCGTAGTCTTGAAATAGAACTGGTCGTTGTAAAATGCAAACCTTCTGTTTTTCATAGACGACTCATCGTCTGAAAACTCTTTATTGGTAGGAGTGCTTTTCTTTTCACCGGTATTGATACAGAGTAGAATGTCGTGGGCATTGGAATCGGCCTGATCTACATAGTGCGAATCGTTGGAAGCAATTACCTTCACGTTGTATTTCTCTGCAAACCTTAACAGCACCACATTTACCTGATCCTGTTCAGGGATTCCGTGGCGTTGTAATTCCACATAAAAATCTTCTCCAAAGATATCGAGCCACCAGCGGAATTCCTTCTCACCGGCTTCCTCTCCATGCTTCAGGATTGTTTTCGGAACAGATGCCCCTAAACAACAGGTGGTAGCAATTAAGCCTTTATGGTATTGAAGTACCAGTTCTTTATCGATGCGGGGATATTTACCGTACAATCCTTCAATATACCCTAAAGAACAAAGTTTGATAAGATTTCTATATCCTTCGTCATCCTTTGCCAGTAATACCTGATGGTAACGAATGTCTTTTTCATCCCTGGTAAAGGCACGTTTATGCCGGTTTTCTACTACATAAAATTCACATCCTACAATAGGCTTCACTTTCAAGCGTTTATCCTTTGGATCGCCTGGGTTTAATTTGTTGTTATAGGCTTCTGCAACAAATTGGAAGGCTCCAAACATATTTCCATGATCAGTGATAGCCAGGGCGGGTTGATTGGAAGCCATCGCTTTTTTGTAAAGCGACTTTATATCTGCGGCACCATCCAGTAAGGAGAATTGGGTGTGAACGTGTAAGTGAGAAAAAATCATCGGCTATTCTATTTCGTCAAGCGACAAAAGTAGGAGTTTATTTTCGATTTTGAATAGAATAGACTCTTCTTAAAAATTCAATCGCTTAAAAATCAAAAGTTTGAGAAATGACATGTATTTTAGCGAAAATTTTTACCAGACCGACTATGATCAGAGTAAAGGGACATCTTGTGAAGTTATCGATATGTGCATTGTCACTTAGCTCTTGCGCTTCACTGAAGAAAACCACCGCCAGTAAAAAGGCCACAACACCTACAACCACAGAATCTGCCGCCAACAGGCGGGTAGAATTTTTAGACGGTATTTCTACTAAACGTAATACCTATACTCCCAAAACGGAGAAGAAAGATGTCAGCATCAGTAAAAACATCACCAGAAGCAGTGCAAACCTGGAAATGGCCCAAGGCTGGCAATTCAAATATGCACAACTGTTGGATGTAGCTGTTGAACAGGTCCTGAATCAGCGTTTATACAGTTTTATTGAAGATTGGTGGGGAACTCCCTATCGTCTTGGAGGAAAAACAAAATCAGGAATAGATTGCTCCGGTTTTGTAAATACCCTGATGAATACTGTCTTCGCAATGGGATTGTCGGGAAATTCGGCCGATTTGTTTACCCAGGTTAAGCGAATGGGTGTCAAAGACTTGCATGAAGGCGATCTGGTATTTTTCAGAATTCACCACCGTCGTATTTCCCATGTAGGCATATATCTCGAGAATGATAAATTTGTGCATGCCTCTACCAGTAATGGTGTTATTATCAGCGATCTTAAAGAGCCATACTGGAAGAAGTATTATGCCGGAGGAGGTAGATTATAAGCCCTCAATACATTTGTTTTATTGTTAATTTTATCCGATTTTTACTGTTTTAACTTGATCTCTGCAACAGCAGTATAAGACCTATCATGGAATTAGCTCCCATCGTATTATTTGTGTACAATCGGCCTGATTTAACTTTAAGTACACTGCAACATTTAAATCAGAACAAAGAAGCCGGTGAAAGTACCCTTTATGTATATTGCGACGGTCCTAAAGCTAATGCAAGTCCTGAACAAAGAACGCAAATCAATAAAGTGCGTGAAATTGTTAGGAGTAAACAATGGTGCAAGGAAGTAGTAATACTGGCCGCCGAACAGAATAAAGGCCTGGCAACAGCCGTAATTGATGGTGTTACCGAAGTTATTGCACGCCACGGCCGGGTTATTGTGCTGGAAGACGACCTTACAGTTTCTCCCTATTTCCTTAAATTCATGAATGACGGGCTTAATAAATATGCTGACGAAGAAAAGGTGATGGCCGTTCATGGTTACCTTTACCCGGCAACCCTACCCGCCAGTGAAACTGCTTCTACTTTCCTGATTCATGATCCGGGCAGCCTCGGATGGGGAACCTGGGCCAGAGCCTGGAACAAATTTGAACCGGATACCGAAAAAGTAATTGAACAAATCAAAGCCAAAAGGCTGAAGAGGCAGTTCGACTTCTGGGGAGCATATCCTTTCTTCAGAATGCTGCATCAACATAAAAATGGAAAAGTAAGCTCCTGGGCCATCAGATGGAGAGGAACCGCTTATATTCACGATATGCTTACACTTTATCCCAATCGTTCACTGGTCAGACATGATGGCAACGTAGCTGCTGCTACCCATCATTTCAAAGAGGAAGATTGGCTTTATACAGAAATCTATCAGCATGAAATACCTGTAAATGATATTCCTGTAAAGAATAATGAGAAGATGGAAAAAGTGTTTGCAGATTTTCTCAGATATAATGCCGGTATGACAATTTCTGCTAAAATCAAAAACAGATTAAAGCAATACTGGAAAAAAATTGCAGGATCATGATTAAAAAGCTCAGGAAAATATTCAAGAAAGTAAAGCGGGATATCATCGCTCCTGCACCCTGGAACAATCTGAGAAGACTTCAGCCCCTTTCTACAACCTTTGGCTTCGATAGAGGCACTCCCGTAGATCGTTATTATATAGAAAATTTTCTAGGCTCACATAAAGCCGATATTAAAGGAAGCGTACTTGAAATAGCTGAAAGCAGTTACTCAAAACAGTTTGGTGAAAACGTCAAAAGCTTTGAAGTATTGCACGTACAAGCCGGTAATCAGGTAACTATTGTAGGTGATCTTACCAACAAGGTATCGCTGCCCGAAAATAATATTGATTGTTTTATCTGTACCCAGACTTTCAATTTTATTTACGACTTTAAATCAGCAATTGAAGGAGCCTATCATTTACTGAAACCAGGTGGAGTGCTGTTGGCAACGCTGGCCGGTGCTACTCAAATTTCGGCCTACGATGCACAGCGCTGGGGCGATTACTGGCGTTTTACAGCTCAATCAGCTACCCGGGTTTTTGGAGATGTTTTTGGTGCAGATAATATTGAAGTAACTTCTTTTGGCAATGTGCTTACCTGTACCGCTATCCTGCATGGCATGGCGGTTGAAGAGCTTACAGAAGAAGAATTAAAATACCAGGACCCTGTTTATCCAATCATTATTGCAGTAAGAGCTGTTAAAAGATAAACGAAAATCAGATGAGCGGATTAAGCGATAAAATATTCAATGTTGTACATTATGTTGCCAATAAGGTGCAACGCCCTGCAGTGATCCTGCTGTATCACCGGGTCACAAAACTCATGCAGGACCCCCAGGAGTTAGCAGTATCACCTGCTAATTATGATGCCCATCTCGCTCATCTGGCTGCTGAATATAATGTTCTCGATGCCACACAATTTCTCGATCATGTTATCAATAAAAAGCCCTTTCCCGAAAGAGCTGTTTTTATAACATTTGATGATGGCTATGCAGATAATTATCATGAAGCACTGCCTCTTCATGCCAAACATGAAGTACCGGCACTGTTTTATATCACCACCTCTAAGCTCAATACTCCTTATGAACTTTGGTGGGATGACCTCGAACGGGTACTTCTTACAACAGACCCGTTACCATTAAAATTAGATGTCAATATAGCTGGCCAGGCATGGGAGTACCCAACTGACTCCTTCTCTGCAATTACTGAAACCTATTATGCTTTACAACAGGTGCTGAGATTTTGCAAACCTGATGTAATAGAATCTGTAATGGCGCAGTTATATGATTGGGCTGGAACTACTGCTGAAGGCAGGCCCACTCATCGTATGATGACATGGGATGAATTAAAGGTAATGAGCCAGTCGCCCTACGTTACAATAGGTTGCCATACGCACAGACACCCTGCTGTAGGCATGCTGTCGTACGATGAGCAACTGAGTGAAATTGGAGAATCAAAACGTTTATTGGAAGAGCATTTGCGCATTCCTATCGAACATTTTTCCTATCCTTTTGGCAGCAGAAAGTTTCTGGGTAGCAAACGATACTATAATGCAGACAGCATCAAGGCATCAAAAGCTCTCGGTTTAAAAATGGTATGTGCCAACTACCACGGGCAAGTGCATTCGTGGAGCAACTCTTACGCCTTGCCTCGTATTCTTGTAAGGAACTGGGAACTGCCGGAATTCAAAAATAAAATGCAACAGTTCTTTAAATATTAATTAGGTGAAAGTACTTTTTATCAATAAATATGAAGACAGCGGAGGTGCAGCCATTGCGGCACAACGAATAGCAGAAGGACTTGCAGAATATTATCATACCCATAATCATTTCCTGGCCGGTATACATAAAGTAAAAGGACTAAATGTAACGGCTACACGACCTGGAACAATCAGAAATGTAATCGAAAGAGGGATTAATGTATTGAGCAACAAAATCGGATTACAATATCTGTATTTCCCTTTTTCTACCGGTTCAATATTAAGACATGCCCAATACTTTAAACCCGATGTAATTAGCCTGCACAATATTCATGGTGGCTACTTTGATGCGGCATTGTTACCAAAGCTTTCAGCAATAGCCCCTGTGGTATGGACGTTGCACGATATGTGGGCACTAACCGGGAATGCTGCTCATACCTTTGGAGAAGAGTCGTGGAAACAGGGAAGGGTAGGGAAGAATGAACATAAACATTCACCTAAGATGGGATTGCCAACCGGCAATTTTTTAATAAACAGGAAGAAAAGACTGTATGCCGACAGTGACCTGTCTTTTGTTTCTCCGTCACACTGGTTATATGAGATGACAACAGAAAGTCCGTTGACCAGGAATAAACCTCTTTATCATATTCCAAATCCTATCGATACAAATTATTTCAAACCACAGGATAAGGAACTGGCCCGTCAGGCTTTGGGAATACCTGCAGGCGCACCTGTGATAACTTTTGTTTCTGAACGGTTGTTCCAGAGCGAATTTAAAGGAGGTGCCGATTTATTACAAATATTGAAACTAATAGATGAGCAGCTTAGTTCAACTGTTCATTTATTAATGATAGGTAGAGATGAATTACCGGCAACGTTCAAACATCTGAAACCTATATACACCGGTTATGTGAAGGAAACCAGTAAAATGATGCAATGCTACAGTGCCAGTGATATATTCTTTTACCCGACCCGCGCAGATAACCTGCCAAACGTATTGATAGAAGCCGGAAGTTGTGAAACGGCATGTATTACCTTTGATGTTGGAGGATGTAAGGAAATTGTGTTGGATCAGCAAACCGGATATGTTATTCCGCCTGGTAACCTGGAACAATTTGCAAAGCAAACCTTAACACTGCTCCAAAATCCTGTAATCAGTGAGGAGTTTGGAAAAGCTGCCAGGGCTCATATAATCACGAATTATGGAATGCCTGTTGTAGCACGCCAGTACTATGAACTATTTCAATCTGTCATAAAATCTAAAAATAACTGACCAGTGAGCGTTTCAGTAAAACCACTTGTAAGTATTATTACTGTATGTTTCAATGCAGGTAAATATATCGAAGCAACCATTCAGAGCGTGGTTTCGCAAACCTATCCGAATATCGAATATCTGATTATTGATGGGGCCTCAAAAGACAATACGCTGGAGGTAGTAAATAAATATCGTTCTAAAATAGCAACCATTGTTTCAGAAAAGGATAAAGGACTTTATGATGCAATGAATAAGGGTATGCAATTGGCGACAGGAGAGTATTTGCTGTTTTTGAATGCTGATGATGTACTAACAGATGAGCATGTTATTGCTGCTATGATGTCGACCTGCCATAATGCAGATGTTTATTATGGAGAAGCAATGTTTATGGATGAAGAGGGGAAAGACATTGGTCTTCGTTCTACTCAAACTCCGCATAAAGTACCGGATCAGCTTACCTGGAAAAGCCTGAAATACGGCATGGTGGTTTCACATCAGGCATTCATTATCCGTAAGTCATTAAGTCCGTTATATGATCTTAACTACAAGGTGTGTGCAGATATCGACTGGATGATTCGCAGCCTGAAAGGTTCTCATTCTGTTTGTAATACACATATAGTTGTTGCCAGATTCAGAGTCGGTGGTACTTCCAAACAACGGCAGCAGCTTGCCTGGAAGGAACGTTACAAGATTTTAAGTAAATACTACGGCCATTTACCAAATTTTACTCACCATCTGTTTATTGGATTGAGATATATTTTCTCTAAGAGATATTAGATCAACTTCACAGATTCAGCGATGCGGCATGCTTCCATGGCATTTCGTACATGGAGCTTCTCTAAAATATTTTGGCGGTGCCTGTTCACCGTATTAATACTGATTGAAAGTTGAGCAGCAATATCCTTGCTTCTTTTGCCTCTTTTGATAAGTGAAAGAATATCCTTTTCTCTGGGCGACAGCAGATTTTTAAATTCATGTTCATCCGGCGGAATCACAGTGCCTGTTCTGGTATTTACAATTACGCCGTAATAGGCATCAGAATTGCCCGGATCGTGCGACAAATTATAGAGGCATAATGCCAGCCAGATATTTCCATCTTCTGTGCTTTGAACATAAAACATCCTGTGTACTACCTTCACCAACTGATTGTTTTTATCCAGCATATGCAGAGTACTTACAACCTGGTAGTCCGACCTTTCGGTCACAGGCAGGTTTTTCAATAAATGAAAGAACCTGAGTTCTAGGGTATATTTCTTCAGAAGGTCATCTTCCCGTATTTTTTTAAAGATATCTTCTTCCCAGATGGAAGCTATTTCCTCACTTTTTTCATGATAGCTGATCCCCAAAGCGGCAGCAGTACCGCCTGTATAGATATAGCTTTTATTGGCTTTTAAATCGCTTAATACACTGATGGAATTCTCCAGGCGCGCATAAACCTGAGCAATAAACTGACAGTAAACCAGTTGTGAAGGCAGGTCTATATCTTCAAATGACTGCAGGAGTAATTTATCATTAAGCTGTTGTAAAATATTCATAGTTAATATGGTTATTTATAACCATTGTACATTCATTATTAAGCATTTACTTTTGCAAAACTAGTTATTTACTATGGTTAATTAGTGATTTTTAAATTGATAAAATGATATGAAGAAGATAGCTTTAAGTATACTGATGATGTCGGCGATGCAAGGACTATCAGCGCAATCGCTGGAGAAGATGCAATGGTTTAATGAACCATCCAAATGGGATATTAAGGGCAATGCTTTGTCGATGTTTGTTACGCCACAAACAGATTATTGGCGTATTTCCCACTACGGTTTTACGGTAGATGATGCCCCATTTTATTATGCAACTTATGGTGGAGAATTTGAAGTGAAGGTGAAGTTGACCGGTGATTATAAAGCAAGATTCGATCAAATGGGCTTAATGATCAGAATTGACCAGGAGAATTACATCAAAACCGGTATCGAATTCTTTGAGGGTAAGTATAATGTAAGTACAGTGGTAACGCACCATACCAGTGACTGGAGCGTTTTGCCGCTCGATAAAACTCCTCCGTTTATTTGGGTTAAAGCAGTCAGGAGATTGGATGCAATTGAAATCTATTATTCGTACGACGATAAAAATTATGTAATGACCAGGAATGCACCCATGCAGGATAACCGTCCGGTAATGGTTGGAGTAATGGCCGCATCGCCAGATGGTAAAGGATTTCAGGCAAAATTTGAAGAATTTAAAGTAACCCATTTACCCGATCAACGCAGGTTAAATTGGTTGAAACAGCATGCAGAGTAATTGAAGTTGGTAATTAAACATATAAACCCGCGTTAGCCGCAGGTTTTTATCTTCATTGTCTGAAAAAAAATAAGCTGCTCAATTGAGCAGCTTATTTTTTAGATATCTGATCTGAATTAATTCTTTTGTGTTTTTATGAAACGGAATATCTCATAGGCTATCATCGCCAATACCAGTATAATCAGCGTAATACTTGAAATTCCAGCTATCTTCAAGCCTTTGAAGTAAGTCTTAGGCTCAAATTTCATTTCTATTTTATGGTCGCCAGCCGGAACTTTAATAGCGCGAAGTGCGTAGTCAGTTCTGATAATGTCTGCAGGTTTACCATCTACAGTAGCTTCCCAACCAGCAGGGTAGTAGATTTCAGAGAATACAGCCAATCCATCCTGTGAATTATGCGATGCATACTCCAGTTTATTCAGACCATATTTTGTTAGTTTGATGGAAGCACTGCTATCTGCTCCTGGTTTAAAGTTGCCTACCTGTGCCTGGAAACGTTTATCAATTACTGCAGAATCGCGTGTATTCAGGTAATCCAATGTTTTCATTTCTGAATTGGCATCAGGGGCCCAAACAATATCTTTTACAAACCATGCATTACCATAAGCATCAGGATTACGTTGTGCCATTGGCTGACCTTTAGCACCCGGAACAATGAAATACTTGGTATTTAGCATGTTGAGTACTTTCATATTGTTTTTCGCAATCTGATGGGTGATCAGATCCTGGTAAATCCACAATTTTGCAGGGCTATAGCCACCGATGTTTTTGTGCCAGTAAGAAGGCGACGCATCATCGAATGGAGAAGTGGTAACATTGAAAACTCTGTAATAAGGGTCAGGGTCCTGTTTGATTTGCTGATCTGCTTCAGTAGGTTGTAACTCCTGCATGTAGGTCATATCATCTACAAAGCTTTCGTCGTTTAGGTAGTTTTTATCAACCGCAATAAGATCAATGGCCACAGCAGCAGTAATGATCAGAATTGCAGGCTGCCATTTCAGTTTACCCTGAATAAATGCCCAGATTGCAGCTGCAGCTATCAGGATAAATATTGCTGAACGGAAGCTATCTTTAAGCAATAAGCTGCTACGGTCTTTCTCCAATGCACGGATTAATAGTTTTCCATTTTCCTCACCACCCATCATCTGAGCAAAATATTGCAGCATAGTGCTATCGCTCGCGCTGGTAAATCCGATCATGTTGGCAATAACAATAAACCCAACAATAGTTCCGGCGGTGATGTACAGCGATTTTTTCAGTGCAGCCAATAATTGTTCTTTGGAATACTGGCCATTTACCACTTCCTGTAATGCATAGCAGGCAAGTACTACAAATGCAAAGCTAGGTATTACCAGGGCCTGAGCCGGTGCTCTGAATTTGTTGTATAATGGTAAATGATAGAAAAGGAAATCATTGATAAACGCCAGGTTTTTACCCCAGGCGAGAATAAAGCCTATTGCGCTGATAGCAACCAACCACCATTTCAGCCAGCTGCGAACTAAGAGCATGGAAAGCACAAACAGGAAGCAAATAATGGCACCTACATAAACAGGGCCGGAGGTACCTTTGGATTGCGCGCCATAGTAGAGTGGAAGCTTTTGTTGTCCTAAAAATTGTTCTACCTGTGCTTCCGGAACACCCAGGCTTACCATTTGTTGCCCGAAATTAGACTTGGAACTTAAGCGCTGGCCACTGGAATTACCTACATAACCAGGAATCAGGAATGTGCCGGATTCGGCTTTTCCATAACTCCAATCGTATGCATAATCGATATCCAGACCGGTAGATTTCTTCTGATTAATATCATCCTTATCTAAAGTCAATTCAGATTGACTACCCCGCATGGTGTAATCGGTATATTCACGGAGGATCAGCAAACTATCCATGGAAGGAAGAATAGCCAAAATACCGGCAACAACGAGTAAAGCAGAAGCCTTGAAAAACTGTGGTATCTGTTTATCCTTCAGGGCATGAACAAAAGCACCAACAGCCAGGCATAATACCATTATGAGGGTATAATAGATAATCTGGAGGTGATTATTATAAACAAGCATTGCAGTTGCCAGAGCTGTAAGTGTAGCACCTGTCAGCAATCTGCCACGGTAAGTAAGGATGATACCTGCCATAACAGCTGGCATCAGCGCGATGTCATACATTTTGGTAATGTGGCCTACATCAATGATGATCACGTTGTAGGAGCAGAAAGCGAATGCTATAGCCCCCATTATCCTTATCCAATATTTAAAGTCTAATACACAAAGCAGTATATACATGCAAAGCATCGCCAGAAAAAGCATGTTTACAGGAGCTGGGGTATAGAGAGACACTACATGGTTGTTGACATAGGCAATTTTATTAGCCCCGGGGCCGGTATAGATTACATAGGATGGCATGCCGGAAAACATGCTGTTTGTCCATAAGGGTCTTTCTCCTGTAGCCTCGTAGAAATCTTTTGCCTCTTTTGCCATTCCTTGTACATTCTTCATATCTCCCTGGTTCACGACCTTGCCTTCAAGAACAGGAGAGCAATACGCAAATGCCAGGAAGAGGAAAATTCCTATCGCAGCCAGATGCGGAAGAATGGCTTTTAGCCAGTTTTGCTTCATTGGATATTTTGGATTTAATTTTAAAGAAACAAAAATAACTGTAATTTATCCGAAATTTCAATATGCGCTGGATACGGTTTCTGTTAAAATTCGCTTTTATATGTAATTTATGCTTTCTTGTTAGTGAGATCCTGCGTATTACTAATTATAGCCATTCGTTGGATGCAGTGGTTAGTCACATCCTTGTATTGGGCGTTGGCATTGGGTTTCCGCTTAATGGACTGATTTGTTTGATTACCGGTATTTTACTGGTATTAAGAAAAATTCAGTGGAAAGGTCTGCCTCCCTGGTTATATTTGCTAAATATTATTTTTTTAATAGTTCAATTGATAGTTTATTATTAATGATCCATCAGCTTCTTAGAGATAGGCCAACAAAGCTTTTTGTGTTATTCGCCAGCTTTTTTGTTGCTAATGCACTGATAGCAGAGTGTATTGGAGGAAAACTTTTTTCATTGGAAAGGTTGTTTGGCCTGCCGGTACATACTTTTACTTTATTTGGGGAAAGTGGTCTTGCCTACACCCTTACGGCGGGTGTTTTACTATGGCCATTAGAGTTTGTGATGACAGATATTGTGAATGAATATTTTGGCCCCAGAGCCGTACGCCGCATTTCTTATATCGCCGTAGGAATGATTTCCTATGCATTTTTCGCATTTTGGGTGGCTATGAGTGTGCCGGCAGATGGCTGGTGGCTGGGTAGTAAATCCGACCAGGGTATCCCAAATATGCAGGATGCGTTTGTTGGGATATTCGGGCAGGGAATGTGGATCATCTTTGCAAGTCTGGTAGCCTTTCTGGTGAGCCAGATAGTAGATGTAACCGTATTTCACCGAATAAAGCGCCATACAGGGGAAAAGCATGTATGGCTGAGAGCTACAGGGTCTACTGTGGTATCTCAGCTGGTCGACAGCTTCATTGTATTATTTATAGCTTTTAAAATAGGTAATGGTTGGAGCTGGCAACGGGTACTCGCTATTTGTGTGGTAAACTACAGTTATAAGTTTGTAATAGCTATTGCCCTTACTCCACTGATCTATTTTATGAAAAGTAGAATTGAGCGGTTCCTGGGCTATGAAACAGCTACCAAAATGAAGGCGGCTGCAATGGGCATTTAGGCGTAACGCTCTTTTACAATATCAGCAACTACTTTATCGATAGGTAGTGTTACTGCTGCTGCAGAAAAATCTTCCCAGTCAATCCATCTTGGTCGTTCAACTTCTGAAACACCTTCTGGAACTGTAAAATCAAATGGGGTGGAAATTGTGGCAGCAGTAAATGATGATTTCGGCGTTACCAGGTAATAGATAGAAATGATTTGAGTTTCGTTATCGAATGCTGAAATCTGAAAGAAGTCGGTAGTATAGATATGTTCCACTACCTGCACATCCTGGTTCAGTTCTTCCTGCCACTCGCGTACAATACATTCCAGTGTACCTTCTCCAAATTCCAATCCTCCTCCGGGAAATTTGGTATAATAACCCCCACGAATATACTCATCACTCACCAACACCTGTTTCTGGTCGTTGATCATGATACCATAAACTCTAACGTTAAAACCTGTATTCATTTTATAAGTGGCTTAGAACCATTTCTTTTTCATAAAATACCAGCTAATGATAACTGAAATGGCTATTGAAAGAATGATTGGAATATAAAATGCATGTACGGTATGCTGATAGGGAATATCTACGTTCATACCATATATACTGGCTACCAGCATAGGGAAGGTAAGCACAATGGTGATAGAGGTCAGGCGCTTCATCACCACATTCAGGTTGTTGGAAATGATACTCGCAAAAGCATCCATAGTGCTGCTAAGAATGTTTGTATATACGTTGGCCATTTCCAGTGCCTGAGAGGTATCTACTATTAAATCCTGCAGGAATTCTTTTTCATCCTCGTTGAGGCCCAGGAAGTTTGTACGCTCCAGCTTCATCAGCAGTAGCTCATTGCTTCGCAGCGCAGTAACGAAATACACCAGGCTTTTTTGAATACGCATGATTCCAAGCAGCTCTTCATTTCTGTTGGAGTCGTATAATTTAGCTTCCAGCATATTCCTTCGCTGGTTGATTTCTTTCAGGTAATCCAGGAAATTAATTACTACTTTCTCAAAGATCTTTAATACCATCATATTCCGCTTTTCAGGAGAGCGGTTATGGAAAGTATTCAGGAACTTCTTGATAGCAGTATTATCAAAGGAATTAACTGTAATAATCTGGTGGTGGGTAAGAATGATTACAATTGGGATTGTGATATAGTAGGCTTCACTTTCGTTGATGGAGTTGTTTTCAGTTGGAGTTTTCAGGACAATAAGTTTCACATTATCTTCCAGCTCGTACCTGGATTTTTCATCAATATCGAGTGAGTCCGTGAGAAAGTCGAGCGGAATATCCAATTCTTCAGATAGATGCTCAAATTCAGCCTGCTTCAGAGGTGGGGTAATATTCACCCAGGCGCCATTTTCAGGCGTGCTGATTTCTACCGTTTTGCCTTCTATATTGGTAAAATACTGAATCATTGGGCGCAAATGTAGTTAAAATGTTGAATGATGTTTGCATTTGATGTAATATTGTACATCTTGAATGAGTTAAATTTTTTTTAAATATAAATGGGCGTCATAAAACAACAGAGTATCAGATCTACGGTGCTGATTTACATTGGATTTGCCATAGGAGGGATCAATACGGTATTTCTGTTTCCGCATATTTTCACTGAAAACGAATTTGCGCTTACCCGGTTATTGCAGGAAATTGCAGTAATATTGGTGCCTGTTTGCACCTTGAGTAGCGTACCTACCATCAGCAGGTTTTTTCCTTATTATTCAAGTCACTTGAAAGATAAAGATAACGATATGTTAACCTGGTCGGTGGTTGCTACCATAATTGGGTTTTTCCTGTTTGTGCTTGGAACAATTTTTTTCAAGGATCTCATTATCAGGAAATTTGCTACGAATTCCCCGCTATTTATCAGTTATTTCTTCCTGTTATATCCTAACGTATTATTATTCGCATTGTTCGGTGTTTTTGAAAGTTATAGTGGATCCAGGCATTTGACGGTATTCCCTAACTTTCTGAAAGAGCTGGTACTTCGTATACTCACTACCGTATTGGTAGTGATGTATTATTTCAAATGGGTGGGCTTCGACCTCTTTCTTTGGTTATTTTCCTTACTTTATGGTATGTTGCTGGTGGCCTTATTGGTATATCTGTACAAACATCATTTTCTGCATTTTACCTTTAAAGTAAGCAATGTTACCAGGCGTTTGTTTGGCATGATGTCTACCTATTCCATGTCTTTACTTGGAGCTACACTGTTTGCATTACTGGCTCAGAATATAGCAGCATTAATTCTGTCTAGCGCCAAAGGGTTAGATAATGTGGCTTATCTAACCATTGCTACCTATATTTCCCAGTTGATCCTGGTTCCACAACGTAGTATTGCAGCTATAGGTCTTCCGGTCTTGGCAAAGGCCTGGAAAGAAAAGGATATGGATAAGATAGAAGAAGTATATGTTAAATCTTCAGTATTGCAGTTGGTGTATGCCATGTTCATTTTCCTGGTTATCTGGCTGAATATTGACAGTATTTTTTCTTTTTTACCGGAGAGTTATAAAGTAGGCAAGTATGTAGTATTTTATTTGGGTTTATCCAGGGTGATAGATATGGGAACGGGTTTGAATAGTCAGTTGCTCAGTACCTCCCGATTATGGCGATTTGATCTGTATAGCTCAGTCATCTTTCTGGCGTTATCTTTTCCGTTAAACTATTATCTTATTAATAATTATGGATTGTTGGGTTCCGGATATGCAGGATTACTTTCTATGTTGGTATTTAATCTGATTCGCTATATTTTTATCTGGTATAAGTTCCGATTGCAGCCATTTACTGTGAATACGGTAAAAGCGATAGGGGTGGCGTTGTTATCTTTTGTGGCAACGATGTGGATTCCTTTTGTGGTACACCCACTTTTAGACATCTTGGTGAAAGGAACGGTGTTTACGCTTATTTTTGGATCATTGACTTTGTTGATGCGTATTTCGGGGGATATTAATGACACCGCGTATGGAATGCTAAGTAAAGTTCGTAGTATCCTGAAGAAGTAATAAAGGGGGCTAACTGGCCCCCTTGTAAAATTGTTTGATGGTATGGGTGATATGCAATACCTGCTCATTGGTAAGTTCCTTAAACAAGGGTAACCTCACCAGCGTATCAGAATAAAAATCTGCCAATGGCAATTCCCTGCCATCGTGTTTATCTTTATAGAAAGGAGATTTATGTAATGAGAGATAATGAAAAACCGCATGTACCCCGTTATCTTTCAAATAAGCGATTAATTCCTGTCTTTCTTCCACATTTTTACAAATCAGATAAAAGATATGGGCATTATTGGTAGCATATTCTGGTAAAAAGGGTAATCTTACCTGATTGTTCAACTCCTGTAATTCCTTCTGATACAAATTCCAGATCTCTTGTCGTCTCTGCTGAATATTGTCTATATTTTCCAGTTGTGCATATAAAAACGCAGCAACAACTTCAGAAGGGAGGAAAGAGGAGCCGATATCCACCCAGCCGTATTTGTCAATTTCGCCGCGGAAAAATGCGGCCCGGTTAGTGCCTTTTTCCCAGATGATCTCTGCACGTTGAACAAATCTTTCATCATTGATTGCCAGCATGCCACCTTCACCCGCTATTATATTTTTGGTTTCATGAAAGGAGAAGGCAGATAAATGTCCGACTGCCCCTAGGCTTACGTTTTCAAAATAAGAATCAATAGCCTGTGCGGCATCTTCAATCACCCAAAGCTGATTTTTGTTGGCGATGTCCATAATCTTTTTCATATCGCAGGCAACACCAGCATAATGTACAGGAACTATCGCTTTGGTTTTGGGTGTGATTAATGATTCGATAGTATCTGCATCCAGGTTGGGAGTATCTTTTTCACTATCGGCAAAAACAATTTTAGCGCCTCTTAAAATAAATGGGTTCGCTGTAGATACAAAAGTATAGGATGGCATAATAATCTCATCGCCTGGCTGTGTATCTATGAGGATAGCAGCCATTTCCAGTGCATCGGTACAACTAGTAGTCAGCAAAGTTTTTTTGAAGCCATATCTCTCCTCCAGTAACTGCTGGCATTTTCGGGTAAAAATACCATTTCCGGATAATTTCCCTGATGAAACCGCCTGGTACATATAATGGGCTTCTTTTCCGGTGAGATATGGTTTATTAAAAGGTATCATGCTAAAAATATTTTGGTAATCGTTTAAAGCCAGAAGTGATAAAAGTATTCTTCCTTTATCAATTCATAACCATTTTTTTCATACAGTCTGCAGGCCGGTATATTGGCTCGCTGGGTAACTACTTGAATATTAGTATATCCCTGAAGATACCCCCAGTTTTCAGCAGCTTGCATCAGTGCCCGACCGATACCATGACTTCTATAGTTTTCAGCCACTGCAATAAGTCCGATATCGGCACAATTGTTTTTTTCGCCAAGAGTCACCATACCAGTCAACTCGCCACCCAGTTCGTATACGAGTACTTCACTTGCTATGATCCTGCTTACAGATTTAACTATCCATTCGCGGTAGATCGCTTCATATTTATCAATCCCAATCTTAGGGTCTGTTCTGAAACGAGAATAAATACCGCTGGCCAACCCGAGTTGTATGAGCCTGTCGCTGGCTGTGGAAGCAGTATAAGATTTTATATCCGGAGAGATGGAAGATGGCGGATTTATTTTTTTTGCATAAGTTAGTTTGATATCAGCAAGTATGCCATTAAAGCTGCCCATAGTTTGCTTTATATCCAGGGGTTCGGAATGCGATACATATACCAGGCGGGCCTTGCTTTTCAAATCAGTCAGTATCTCGCAGATCTCTGTTGCAGTACGTACAGCCTCATTGGTACTATATACTTCATAGCCCAGGAAATTGCTATCCCAATCGCGTCTTTTGTATGGTTCTATTTCACTCATTATATCAATGCTTCTTTCAGTGCTGCCATTTTCTTATCCGGATCAAACAGTGTATCCATGATTGTTATATTACTTTGAATGATTTCCGGATTTAGTGGCTTGGCAAATGTTGCAAAATCCATATGCTCAATAGTCGCGGAGTCGTATATAGTAATGTCATTTGTTTTCAGGAACTCGTAGGTAGTACTATTGCTGTGAATGAAAACTTTCTTCCCTCTGTATAACAGGGCCAGCGTATTACCGGCGGCCTGTGTTCTGAAATGATACATCACAGCTACATCTACAGTACTTAGCAACTCATAATATTTGCTGCGTTCCATGAAACCACGAATGGTAGTTACTTTATCTTTTCCGAAGATACTAATGGCTTCTTTTTCTATAAGGTCACCATATTCTTTATTGCCGTAACTCAACGGAATTACAAGTTTTATATGTTGATCTTTATAAACGGAAAGTGCCTGGAGAGCTTCCAGGTGATTGTTGGAGCTAGTATCCGAGTTACCTACCAGGATGGTTGTTACCTGGTTGTTTTTGGGTGCATTCAGAAATTGTTGTTCTTCTGCACTGGGTTTTGGATTGAAGTTATAATAGAAATATTTATAGGCTGCGGATGTAGTATAATGCCGGAGTACCCACTGATAATCGATATAACTCCAGTTAAAAAAGAAATTAAGTCGTTTAAAAAAAAGTTCCCTGGTACGAATTATTTCTTTTTCAACGCCATTATAATTGAGATAACGTTGTGCAAAAGTGGTGAGTAGCCTTTTGGGTCTTTTAGGATTCCATTTTACTTTGGGCCGCTCTTCATTCTTTTGGAAGTATTGCAGGCTTAAAGGGCCGAATGTGGTAGTTTTAAAGCGGGAGACAGGTATTTCAACAATATCTCCTCCCCAAAAGAACATACTAACAACAACATCAGGGGGGAGGGCCAATACTGCTTTTATAGCCTGATCAGAAGCCCAATGAATAAATACCTTATCTTTTGCTGTAATACTCTTCAGGATGGCAGCAAATCTGGATGTATAAAAAGGAACAAAAAGGGGCAGGTCTGACTGCACGAATCTGCACTTATCTTTTGTAGTGTCAATTATATAAGTGTTATTTCCCGGAGCCGCCTTTTCAGCATCTGTAATAAAGTCGTTGATGAATTTGTCATCAACCATCAGGTGGTAATTCATATTTTTTCTGCGGCTTATTGTGCAGTAATGTTTCCCTCAAATACCAGTGTAGCAGGGCCACAGAGCCAGATATTTTCGAAAGTACGTTCACCGGTTTTGGTAAATTTTACTTCTAATTGTCCACCTAGTGTTTGCACAGGTACTGTATATTCTTTTTCTTCCTTACCCGCGAAAGTTAATGCAGCAGCAGTAACTCCGGTACCACAGGAATAGGTTTCATCTTCAACCCCTCTTTCATATGTACGCACAAAGATGCCATCTTCAAACTTCTGTACGAAGTTTACGTTTGTACCTTCGGCAGCAAAGCGATCGTTATATCTGATAGTGCGACCTTCATTAAAAACGTCTACTTCCTGCACATCTTCTACAAACTTTACGAAATGAGGAGAGCCTGTATTGAGGTAATAGTACAGCGGACCGTGTTCAACAGCATCAACATCCTTCATTTTAAGGTTCACCCAATTGTCGCCGTCCATTGTTGCAGCATGTTCACCGTCAATAGCGATAAAATACAGATTACCATCGCCAACACCCATTTTATGGGCGAAAGCCACGAGGCATCTGCCGCCATTACCACACATGGTGCCTTCTTTTCCGTCGGCATTATAGTATTTCATGGCGAAATCATAATCTTCGCTTTTATTGAGTAGCATGAGTCCATCAGCTCCGATTCCAAATCTGCGATCGCACAGCTCATTTACCTGCTCTTCTGTAAGCCAGTCGTATTGCCCGTTCCGGTTGTCCATGATAATGAAATCATTGCCGGTACCCTGATATTTATAGAAATGAATTGTATTCATACCCCAAAGATAATCGATAAAAAGATAAACAAAAGAGGCTACAGACCGGCAATAATGCCGAGGCCTTTTTCGATCAGTGCAGCTACGGCGGCGCCTCCGTCTTTACTGAATTCCTTACGGATGCGGTTGGCTACTATGGCGCTGATAGAGAGGCATTCGTGCCCCAGTACTCTGCCTAATCCGTAGATTGCGGAAGTTTCCATTTCGAAGTTTGTGATCTTATGGTTTTCATACGAGAAACCGGTAAGATTATCGATCAGGCCTGGATTGGCTAATGGGCCTCTGAGGATGCGGCCTTGAGGCGCATAGAATCCCGGGCAGGTAACGGTGATGCCAGTATGAAAACCATCAGTGAAATGCTTACTTAAATTAGCAGCGGCTTCAAAGATAACAGGAGAAGCACCACCAGGTTTTAAGGCAACCTGTCCTCTGAATGCTTCCAGTAAATTACGTTCTGAGGAGGTGTTTTGATAATCATAGTAGGCCATCAGATTATCTAATCCCAGCCCGTGGGATGAAACCACAAAGCTATCCACAGGAATGTTTTCCTGCAGGGCGCCAGAGGTACCCAGGCGAATAATTTTTAAAGTGGTTAGTTCAGGTTTTACCAATCTGGTTTGGAAGTCGATATTTACTAAAGCATCCAGTTCATTGAGCACGATATCGATGTTATCGGTACCGATACCGGTAGAAACAACAGATATTTTTTTATCACCTATATAACCTGTGTGAGTAACAAATTCGCGGTGTTGGTATTTGCCTTCTATTTTATCAAAATGTTTACTTACAGCGGCCACTCTATCCGGGTCGCCCACTGTGATAATAGTGCCGGCAATCTCGTCTGGCCTTACATCCAGGTGATAAACAGCCCCTCTGTTATTAATAATCAATTCTGATTCGGCAATACGTTTTTCCATCATTAAATAGTTTAAATTACACTAATCTCTTTCGCATTCAGAAGTCAATATTCCTTCGTTCTGAACTATTATCAAAATATTTTTTTTAAATATTTATTAAATAATATTTGGTGGTAATCAGAAATTTACTACTTTTGCAATCCCACAAAACGAATGAGATGCAGGCCAGTGGGGCAAATAAGGCCGGTGTTTATAAACAAAATGGTTTCGTGGCCGAGTGGCTAGGCAGAGGTCTGCAAAACCTCGTACAGCGGTTCGAATCCGCTCGGAACCTCGGAGTTTAAAAGAAAAAGTCGCTGGAATGGCGACTTTTTTCATTTATAGCAAATGATTTAGCTTATTTGTTAACCGGAAGAGTGAAATTGTACTAAATAGTGTGTGTACTGCTTTCCCATAAATTAACCAGCAAAGCAGTTTGTAATGATTTTTGTTACTCCTTGAATGCAGTTTTGTACTACTGCCAGTATTAGAGTTTAATCGTTAAAATATTCTACTTACATTCTTCTAAAAATTGCCTATTTCAGAATCAATATCTACAAAAATTGTTGCTCATTTTTTAAACTGAGTTCAATCATAATAAACAAGGCTGTTTCTGTCATACCATTAACTGAACTTAGCTTATCGCAACAATGTGAAAATATTCGCCAGGAGATAGGTTAAATTCACCTTCAACAAGAGAGTAATTAATAATTTATCCAATTTATTGTTGCAACTTCATTTTGCTTCCGGAGTGCAAAATAATAACAGGGAAGTCTATAAAAAACGTGAACGGGGTTGAGACCCCGTTCGTTCGATAACCCAAAATTAATTAGCTAACTCACAAGGTGCAGATTCAAGGCTACACTTTGCTTAGCTAATGGTAAAATGAATCATACAATATATACGCGCGTTCGTTTATTCCGGATTTCTATTTTGCTGAAATTTTATGTTTAGCTTCAAACTAGCTCAATCTGATTCTGTAATTATTGAATTAATATATCCTCTATCAATAATAGCTGCACCCCCAGAACGATAATCGAAATCAGTACAATACTCAGGAGAATTAATAGCGCAAAACAAAGTTTACGGTAGTAGGTAATCTGTGAATTCATCTCTGATTTTATATTCATCTCTGTTTGTGTAACGGCCTGGTGGATTGCCATTCTCAACATTTCAAGGTGGATGCCTTTCTTTTCACTCATGCGGATATGTTTAGTATTTACGTTTATTCTATTCGGTTAGAACCGAAGTAAGGGGATTTATTTTTCAGGGTTAGCTACTAGTACTGTATAGGGCAAAAATAAAAGCGTGGGAACTCTTACAATGCCGCCTGGGACCCCTGCGAGGGTAATGGAACGACAAAGAAGAGCCCACGCTTTATAAGCGCGAGCTTCCTTCCTTCATCCCATCCCATGTGAATTTCGCAGGTTCCCAGGTAGGATATACAGAAGCAGCTAGAAGTATATTTTTAGGGGCTGCAAATATAAATATATGAATAATAATTATTTAGGCTAATAAAAAAGTCTGTATTAACAGATAGTTAACTTATATAGGTACTAAATTAACAGGCTTGCCGCAATCTTGGTATGATGGCAGATAAAAAACAATTTATCAAAGATGACAATTTTATCAAATAATTTGAACAAAGCAAAATTTTCTAAAACACTTCATTTATCCCGAAATAGAAGCCCGATTGATCTTTACCAATGCCATAGTCGAGCCGCAGATTAATACGGCGCTTAAACTCCCATCTATATCCAATGCCGTAGCTGATCAGGGTTTGGTTTAATGCAAACTGCGAGAGTTCGGGAAAAATATTGCCGGCTGCAATCCAGGCCACCACACCATTACGCCCGAATACCTTTTGTCTTAGTTCTGCCTGTAATGCAACCTGGCTCTTGTCTCTGAACCGCCCTTCATAGTATCCTCTTAGTCTGTTAGCTCCACCAAGGAGCGACATTAATGCCCATGGTACCTCTCCCTGTTTGGTTTCTGCAAATACATCGGTGGCAAGGATACACTTGTTCCAGACAGGTAGATAACTATCGAATTGCAGTTCCCAGGCAGAGAAAACAGATTGGTTGCCCAGGAAAGAGGGGAAGTATTTGTAAGCCAACCTGGCGAAAATTCCTCTATATGCATTAAAAAGAAAATCGCGGGAATCGTAAATCAGGAAAGGGCCTATCCCAAATCCCAATACATTTTTAGTGGGCATAACCGGATGTCCGGCTGCTGTATCTACTTTACTGGCACTGTTGTTACTTACACTTACTCCGATTCCGCCGTAAAAGAGCCGAACTATTTTCATGCTCAGATCGGCAGATATCTTACTTGTCAGTAGTGTATACTTTGTGTAGTTGTCTTTATCATCGGCCGATTCATAGCCTATACCCCAGTATTTATCGGGTAATGAGCTAAAAGATGCTTTTCCGAATAAGCGAAATTTATCCTTAGGGAAAATAGTGTTACTGCTAATACCTATTCCATAAAAGCCGGTAAGGGATGCAGAACCGTAAATGGAGGCATTAGACATGCCTAGCAGGCTATCATGTGGCTGGGTTTTATATTGAGCTGCGGCCATTAATACAATACCTAAACTGGTTTCTGGAGCATAGTAAGGACCACCAATTATGCTGCAGTCGAATCTCTTATGTTTTTTTTCTTCGTGGGTATGCTTTAAATAGAAAATAACCCGGTTAATCAGCCCTTTGGGAGGGGGAGGGGCTGTTGTATCTCCGGGCTGTTGCCTGGCGTTTAAAATGAATGGCCAGCAGAATACAAGGGTTAATAAAGTACTTCTAATCATCAAAGGCAGATATCTTTCTCTAACAATCTTTTCTAAAAAAGGATGAGTAAGCACTTAAAAAAGTGAAACCACCGGGCAATCTGAGGATCAAACAGGTTGACCGACCTTAAACTGGACTCTGAAAGCCACTGTTGACAAGGGGTTATGTTAATTTAAAGAAATCTTTTACAGAAAATTGAAAAATGCTTTTAATACCTTATATTGCATACCCCGTAATGGACAGGAGGTGTAAGCAGACATGAAGTTTTATCAATGATTTTCCGAATACAATAATTTATCATAAGATATACGGCAATTAGCCAACATGATGCAAGCAAAGAGCCTTCTGAATACAGGAGGCTCTTTGCGTTTTATATACATTTAAAAAGAAGGGGTTATGACAGAGATCATTAAAATAACCACCGATGATGCTAAACACCTGGAACAGGTAAAGTTGCTTTTCAGAGAATATGCCAACTGGTTGAATGTAGATTTGAGCTTTCAGCAGTTTGAAGAAGAAGTAGCTACCTTGCCCGGAGTGTATGTTCCGCCAACCGGGGCATTATTCTTAGCCGAAGTAGATGGACAATTAGCGGGTTGCGTAGCTATCAGACCATTTGATAACACCACCGCAGAAATGAAACGGCTGTTTGTTAGGGAACAGTTTAAGGGGCATGGAGTAGGTAAGGCTTTAGCTAATGCCGCTATAGTAGAAAGCAGCAGGCTTGGATACAAAAGGATAATTCTTGATACCCTGGCCCACATGAAGCCTGCTATCGAATTATACACTTCCCTGGGCTTTCAGCCAATAGCTGCCTACTACGATAACCCAATCAGTGATGCTGTGTTTTTGTCGCTGAATCTTGAAAAGTAGTATACACCAAAATTTGCGGATTTTGGAAGCAGGAATTGCAATAACTGCATTTCTATTAATCTCCATTTTTCCAAAATCCACAAATCGGTGAAGTGCCCTTACAATGGGCGAATCCAGATATTTCTGAAACTTACCGGATTACCATGATCCTGTAAGAGAATTGACCTTGCGCCATGTTTACTGTAGGATGGTTTGCCAATATAAAGCGTTGGACCATCCAGTTCTACATTATTTTGTACCAAAACTCCGTTTTGAAGCACTGTAGCACGGGCCGGAGACCTTAATGAACCATCGTCATTAAATCGTGGTGCGGTCCAGATTACATCATATGTTTGCCATTCTCCTGGTTTTTTACAAGCATTCACTAAAGGAATTTTCTGTTTGTAGAAGCTTCCTGCCTGCCCATTAGAATAAGTTTTGTTGTTATAGTTATCTAAAACCTGCAATTCATAAAGTTCCTGCAGGAAGATGCCACTATTGCCTCTGCCTTGTCCATCTCCTTTCACTTCTGCCGGAGTACGCCACTCGATATGCAGCTGGAAATCTTCAAACTGTTGCTTGGTTTTAATAATTCCTGCTTTAGGTGTAACTGTCAGGATTTCATTTTTAACCTCCCATTTTGCAGGCCCACCGTCTTCTGAGGTCCAGCTATTCAGATTTTTACCATTAAAAAGTATAATAGCATCAGATGGCGCTGTAAGAATTAAGGTTCCCGGATTGATTACTTTAGGTACAGGATCCCAGACTTCTGTGTCTTCAGGTTTGCTTTGGGCAGTTGCTGCTAAAGTTAGCAAGGTACAGGCGGAAAGTAGTAACGTACGCATGTTCTTATTTAATTTTGAATCACTTGATGATAGGGAGTTTATATCCATTGTTATATTGGGCCGCCAGATATTTGTTGGCATCATTGTCCGTAAATTTTCCTGCTTCCTGGTTCCAGTAAACTTTCTTACCGGTACGGTAGGCGATATTTCCCATCTGACTGGTAACTGCTACCAGTGCACCTACTTCAACCGGAGCATGTAAACTGCTAAAGTCACGGGTCTTAATAGCATTGGCAAAGTTGATTGTATGCATATCCAATCCATTGTCTACAGATTTCTGACGCGGTACGGCTGCCATTCTATTATCTTCAGGAATAACTTCCCAACCGCCTCGATCCAGTACCAGTGTACCGTTATTTCCTATAAATGCTATTCCATGATCCCTGCCATAGTTACCGCCAGAGATACCTACGGCCTGTTCCCATTGAATATTATAGCCATCAAATTCGTATACGGTTGTGAGCGTATCCGGTGTTTCTGATGCATCTTTAGGGTAAGCAAATTTGCCTCCTGCCGCCATTACAGACTTAGGGGCTGTAGATTTCATCCCCAAAAGGGCATAGTCTAATAAATGCACTCCCCAGTCGGTCATCAAACCTCCTGCATAATCCCAGAACCAACGGAAAGTAAAATGGAATCTGTTTTCATTGAAGGGGCGCATAGTAGCCGGACCAAGCCATGATTTATAATCTACTCCGGCCGGTGCCGGGCCATCCGGTTTCACAGGCACAGAATTCATCCATCCCATGTATGCCCAGGCTTTAACAAGACGTATCTGTCCTAACTTTCCTGAGTGTACGAAATCGATAGCGTCGCGGAAGTGTTGCTGACTTCTTTGCCATTGCCCCACCTGTACTATACGGCCATATTTCTTTTGTGCTGCTACCATAGAACGGCACTCAATAATTGAGTTACCCATTGGTTTTTCCACGTATACATCCTTACCGGCGGAGCAGGCATCTGTCATCTGTAAACAGTGCCAGTGGTCGGGTGTACCTATTACAACTGCATCAATATCCTTATCTTCCAATAATCTACGGTAATCGCTATACGCTTTTACTTTAATACCTTTCTGGGCCAGTTCGGCGACTCTTTTATCCAACACATTTTTATCTACATCACAGAGTGCAACGCATTGTACTCCAGGCACTTTCATTAATGATGTAAGATCTGCCCACCCCATACCATTAATGCCGATTGCTGCTACATTGAGTCTATCGCTTGGGGCTACCATTTTCAAAGGGAATGCTTGTAATGAGCCAGGTAATGCGGATACAAGACCTGCTCCGGCCATCAGAGTGGAGGCCGATCTGATGAAGTTTCTACGGGAATTATTCATAATGTGGAATTAATTAAGCGTACAAAATATAAAAAATATGGTTGCTCGCAAAGGCACAAAGTTTAATATTAAGGCGCAAAGGATTTTTTATTAAGATAATAAGGATCGAAGCGTATTTTAATTATTATTGGAATTATGTATCCACTAATCTGGAAACCATCCTTAATTCTTAATAATATTCGCTCTGATCCTTAAAAATCTTTAAAAAAGTCCTTTGCGCCTTAATATTAAACTTTGTGCCTTTGCGAGCAACTACTCTTCTTCGTCTTCGTTACTTAAACTGAAGTTCATCATAGTACCTAGCAAGTCACTAAACCGGATTTCATTTTCAACCACTTTTTTACTTATCAATGAATAGGTTGCAAGTCCATGTAAAACAAACTCCATCAATAACAATGCTTCCTTATTGCTGACTTTCGGGAATCGTTCTTTTACCAATTCCTTCAGGCCGGTTACTTTATTAAGTGTGGTTTCGTATTGCTTATCACTGATATCCTGTAGCAGTTGAACGTTATTGCCCTGGTCGAACCATTGAATTACAGTTCTGTAAGGATTTTCTGTAGGCATACTTTGTTTCTTCTTCTTAAACGCATCAGGATTAGGGAAGTAAGTTGTAAACAGGGTACGTATGGCTTTATCAAGCAGATTATGAGCTACTTGCAGTGGGCCTTCCTGTTCTCCTTCATATACTAATTCTATTTTTCCGGTAATTGCAGGTATAATAGCCTGTAAGTCTGCTATTCTAACCTGGGTTTCTTTTTCTTTATTGATAATTGCTCTTCTTTCGCCTGCACTGACAGCATTTTCATATGCCGCAATTGTCAGACGGGCAGAAACACCGCTTTTTTTATCTACATATTCACTATTTCTTGCCTCAAATGATACTTGTTCTATGAGTCTCTTTACCATATCGGCAATTTGAATTTTGCTTTGCTGATCCTCATGGATATCAGCTTCCTGTTCGGTGATCTGTAAAGAGTTTTCTATTGTTTTAGGATAATGGGTAATAATCTGGCTTTCTATCCTGTCTTTTAGCGGAGTTACAATAGAACCACGATTCGTATAGTCTTCCGGGTTAGCAGTAAAAACAAACAGGATATCTAAAGGCATCCGAACTTTAAATCCTCTGATCTGGATATCTCCTTCCTGCAGAATATTGAATAATGAAACCTGAATTCTCGCTTGAAGATCGGGAAGTTCATTGATTACAAAAATGCTTCTGTTGGAGCGGGGGATGATGCCAAAATGTATTACTCTTTCGTCGGCGAAACTAAGTTTAAGATTTGCAGCCTTGATAGGGTCGATATCTCCCACCAGGTCGGCCACGGAAACGTCCGGAGTTGCCAGTTTTTCACCGTATCTGGCGCTTTTATGTAACCAGGCAATTGGGGTTTTATCGCCCATTGTAGCTACTAAATCGCGGGCAAATCTGCTAAGTGGATTAAATGGATCATCATTTACTTCAGAACCTTCTACAACAGGAATATATTCATCAAGTAAATCTACCATTTGTCGGGCCATTCTTGTTTTGGCCTGGCCCCTGAGTCCAAGGAATAGTATATTGTGCCTGGACAGTAGTGCTCTTTCTGTATCAGGAATTACGGTATCTTCATATCCAATAATGCCTGGGAATGGATTTTCTTTTGATTGTAATTTTTTGATCAGGTTTCTTCTGATTTCTTCCTTCACTGAAACTGGTTTGTAACCGCTTTTCTTAAGCTCGCCTAAAGTTTTTATGTTCGTATTCATCGCTAATTTTTACTGATTAAAAGAATTTTCTTTTACCGCTTTCAAAGTCGCGGAATAAGAATTGGCCCAGTTTTTCTGTACCTGAAAAGAAGGCTTTCCCATTATTAGTTTCTGTAAACTCCTGAACGAATTGTTGCAGCCAGGGGTCTGTTGCCACCATGAAAGTGGTAATAGGAATTTTAAGTTTTTTACATTGAGCAGCCAGATTTAGGGTTCTGTTCAGAATTTTTCTGTCAAGCCCAAAGCTGTTTTTATAATATTGAGAACCGATTTTCAAACAGGTGGGTTTTCCGTCGGTGATCATAAAAATCTGTTTATTGGGATTGCGTCTTCTTCTGAGCAGATCCATAGCCAGCTCTAAACCGGCAACGGTATTGGTATGGTAAGGACCAACCTGTAGATAGGGGAGATCCTTGATCTCTATCTGCCAGGCATCATTTCCGAAAACGATGATGTCGAGCGTATCTTTCGGATACCGGGTGGTAATTAATTCGGCAAGCGCCATTGCTACTTTCTTGGCCGGAGTGATTCTATCTTCTCCATAGAGGATCATGGAGTGGGAGATATCGATCATTAAGGCGGTAGAAGTTTGAGTTTTGAAATCTGTTTCTCTCACTTCAAGATCTTCCTGGCTGATAGAAAAGCTCTCAATTCCGTGATTGATCTGGGCATTTTTAATGGAGGCCGTAATATCCAGCTGATCAACTCCATCGCCGAATTCGAATGGGCGGGTTTCGGAGTTCAGTTCATCACCCATACCGGGTTTACGGATATTATGGCTACCGGAAGTAGCTTTTTTAAGTTTTCCGAAGATTTCCTCCAGCGCACTTTTGCGGATGGTTTGCTCTGTTTTGCCGGTGATTTCGATCTCACCGCTTTCTTCGTTTTCTCGAATATATCCTTTATCTTTTAACTCCTGAATGAAGTCACCAATCCCGTAATCCTGGTTGGTAAGATTATATTCCTTGTCCAGTTCTGTTAACCACTGTAAAGCCTCAGCAACATCGCCACTAGTGTAGGTAAGTAGTTGAGTAAACAGATCTAGCAGGCGCTGGAAAGGAGATTCGTTGTTGTCGTCCGGGTTGAACCTGGAAAATTGTATTCCTCTCATAGCACGTCTTCTATGATAAATTTAAAACATTTAGAGCAGAAAGTAATGTGAACTTTAGCAGGGGTATATAAGAAAAGGGCTATAAAACTTGCATTTTATTCTGAAAGCTAGTACTTTCAATCATCAAAAAAATAACAATATGAAAAAACTGAGAAATGCATTCTTACTGGCTGGCGGCTTGATGTTGGCATTGTTTGCAAAACCTTCGGTTGCACAGAGCAGAGCAGATGCATTAGGATGGAAGCTGGGTGCTCAGGCATGGACTTTCAACCATTTCACTTTAGCGGAAGCCCTGGACAAAATGGATAGCTGCGGAATAATGTACGTAGAAGCATTCCCTGGACAAACAATTGGGGGTGGTATTGAAGGTAAATTCGAATATACCATGTCACCTTCTCAGCAGGAAAAAGTAAAAGCGCTTTTCAAAAAGAAACATAAAGTGCTGGTCGGATTTGGAGTAGTAGTACCTCAATCTGAAGCTGAATGGCGTACTTTGTTTGATTTTGCAAACAGAATGGGTATCCAGGTTATTACTTCTGAACCACAACAAGAATATCTTGATCTGATTTCTTCTCTTTGCGACCAATATCAGATTAAATTAGCTATACACGATCACCCGAAACCAAGTATGTATTGGAAT
Source organism: Chitinophaga silvatica (assembly GCF_003419895.1). Lineage (GTDB taxonomy): Bacteria > Bacteroidota > Bacteroidia > Chitinophagales > Chitinophagaceae > Chitinophaga > Chitinophaga silvatica. The sequence continues at coordinate 75,680 of NZ_QPMM01000020.1, forward strand.
CCTGATTTAGTGCTGGCTGCTGTTAAAAACAGAAGTAAATTAATGGGAGCATGCGCTGATATTGGCCACTGGGTTCGTTCTGGTTTAGATCCAATCGAATGTATCAAGAAACTGGACGGTAGAATTAATAGCCTTCACTTTAAAGATCTTAACGATAAATCTCCAGATTCACACGATGTAGTTTGGGGTAATGGCGTTTGTCAGATCAGCAAAGTATTGGAAACCCTGAAAAACCAGAAGTTCAAAGGTCTGTTCTCTGCAGAATATGAGCATAACTGGGATTTCAATGTTCCTGAAGTTAAAGCCAGTGCAGCTTATTGGAGAACTATCGTTTCCAACCTGTAATCACTGTTCTAATATCTTTTAAAAGCTCCATGAATGTAAATTCATGGAGCTTTTTTTATGGTAGTTGCTTGAACTTTTATTTTGAATTAATTACTTGTCTTTATTGGACTTCTTTAATCATAGTTTGATAGAGGAAATAGTTTTTTGTTGTGTATGTGATTGATGAATTTCATTTACCGTATGCTGGGAGGGGGCATTGCTTTTTGTTGCTGTATAAAGGGAAATAATCCCTGATTTTAATGTCTTTATGTGAGTGTTGAATTTCCTTTACCGTAGACTGGGCAGGGGTAAACCCTGCCCCTACAGGGCTTCAGCACATTACAGTTTCAATATTGTAGATTTATTTCTTTAAAGAATTGAAATTTGTAGATTGTCATTTAACATGAAATATATCTTACCAGATGAAAATATAGTTTCGATGAAACCCTGTAGGGGCAGGGTTTACCCCTGCCCAGTCTACGGTAAATGAAATTTATCAATCATTTAAAGACAATAAAATCGGGGGTTATTCCTCTTACCTTATACCCCTGCCCAGTCTACGGTAAATGAAATTTATCAATCATTTAAAGACAATAAAATCGGGGGTTATTCCTCTTACCTTATACCCCTGCCCAGTCTACGGTAAATGAAATTTATCAATCATTTAAAGACAATAAAATCGGGGGTTATTCCTCTTACCTTATACCCCTGCCCAGTCTACGGTAAATGAAATTTATCAATCATTTAAAGACAATAAAATCGGGGGTTATTCCTCTTACCTTATACCCCTGCCCAGTCTACGGTAAATGAAATTTATCAATCATTTAAAGACAATAAAATCGGGGATTATTCCTCTTACCTAATACCCTGCCCAATCTACGGTAAATGAAATTTATCAATCATTAAAGACAATAAAATCGGGGGTTATTCCTCTTACCTAATACCCTGCCCAGTCTACGGTAAATGAAATTCAACACTCACTTAAAGACAATAAAATCAGTATCTATTTCTATAAACGTAATAGCGCCTTACCAACAATAACAGAAATCAATTTTCAATATCCAATTCTCTTTTCATAATAACATCTGGAATACTTCCTGCAACTCAGAAGCTCCGTTATTCCAAAGGACAATCAAACAAAGCAATAGCCATAACATCAACATAAAAATCAAATAAAAAAAGGGCCTCTACGGAGTAGAGACCCTTTAATATGCTTATTCAGAAATTCTTATTTTTTCTTTCCTGAATCAGGAGCAGAATGTTGGTCGCTGTCTGATTCAACATTGATTAATCCTTCGTTATTACCATTTTTCTTAGCTGCATTTCCGAAGTCTTGCTTCATCTGGTGCAACCAGGTAATAAACTGTTGAGCATTCTGACCATCGCGTTGTAAGTCGGCAGTCATTCTGTTTGCAGGCAAAGAGCTATAGAAGCGAAGTTGTTGTTCGCAATCTTTAATCACTTTAGCTGAAATTTCATCTGCTTTCTTAACATCTCCCGCCATATAATAAGCGTAGATGGTTTGTAAAGAGGTGTAGTTATGCATATTTCCCGGGCTGGTCATTGCATAAGGGAAGTTCTGTTCGAGGATATTTTTATCCATATAGTTCAGAACTTTTAATGCGCTGTCCTTAGGTTTTCCTTCCTGAGTCATGGCAATCGACAATTTAGTGAATGCCTGACGGAGGTACATAATCATTTTGCGGTTAGGCTCATCGAAGTAAGTACCTGGAGTTTGAGCACCACCAAATTCAAATTTATGCATCAGGTTATCATACATAACCGGAACGTTAGCATTAATATCCATTCCTAATGGATCTGGAGCAGATGCTTTAGGCAGAGGTACCAGGTGATATGCCAAACCATCGGTTTGCAGATAATCGTTAAGACCCAGATCAGAAGGACTGGTAAAGTAGATAGGACGTTTCCAGTTGTTGGTTGCGATAATATCTAATAATGCCAGATCATTCTTAAACAGGATATTCTTAGAGATCTTAAATTGAATAGCAGGCAGAATTTTAGCGCTGTCTTTAGCACTTACTACTCCATTTTTCAGGATATCTTCCTTATTCACCGGAATGAAAAGCTGGCGGGTAGGGAGGAAGTTTTCGTTTCCATTACCCAGGTTAGCCTGACTGTTAGGGTCATCGCTACCCATGAAGTCCACAATCTCTTTCAGGTTGAAGTATCTGTCGGCCGGAATGTTTCCTGGATCTAAGAAACGGATATAGTTTCTGTTTTCTCCCTTGTATTTATCAGGAGTCCAGGACATTGGGATGGCAGGACTTTCATTTACAGCTCTGCGCATTTGATCGATATACCAATCAACGCCCAGGAGGCTAAGGTTGATAACGCGAACATCCGGGCGAATGCCTTCAACTTCCTGTGCATACCAGAGAGGGTAGGTATCGTTATCTCCGACAGTGAAGATGATAGCATCTTTCTGGCAGGATTCGAGGTAATCTTTAGCTACGTCTCTTGCTACTGTTTTGGTAGAACGGTCGTGGTCATCCCATTCCTGGAAGGCCATTAGTACCGGAACTGCCACCAAACATATAACGGTTGCCAGAATTGGAGTGAAGCTGCCCTTGATTTTCTTTTTCAGGAATGTGTATACAGAGAGTACGCCTAATCCAATCCATACAGCAAAAGCATAGAATGAACCTACATAAGCATAATCACGTTCTCTCGGTTGGTTACCGGCCTGGTTCAGATATATTACGATAGCAAAACCAGTGAAGAAGAAGAGCAAGGATACAACGAGGGTATCTTTACGGTGATGATTATATTGGAAGAAGAAGCCCATTAATCCTAGAATAAATGGCAGGAAGAACAGGGTATTATGTGCTTTATTATCTTTTAAGCTGTCAGGCATGAGACTCTGATCGCCGTAGATAAAGTTATCGATGAATGGAATACCAGAAATCCAGTTACCATCCCTTACGTTACCATAACCTTGGGTATCATTCTGTTTCCCTGCAAAGTTCCAGAGGAAGTAGCGGAAATACATAAAGTTGGCCTGGTAGGTAACAAAGAACCTGATATTATCGATGAAATTAGGTTTTTCACCTTGCTGTAATCCCAGCCAGGTGCGATAGAACTCCGCATGGCCCTGATCGTTGCTGGCATCCCAAACGCGAGGGAAGAGCATCATATCAGCCGGATCATAAACAGGTTCCATCTTTTTACCAGAGATTTCATATTTCTTAGCACCACGTGCATAGATGTTACCACCTTCTTTCCAACGGGTAGGAGAAGCGGTAAATACTTGTCCGTATACCAATGGGAAGTCGCCATATTGTTCGCGGCCCAGGTAACCAACAAGGGAAATAGGGTTATCTACATTGTACATATCAACAGATGGGTTTGCGGTAGAACGCACCATTGTAGTGATGTATGTAGAGTATCCCAGGAGCATAAACAGCACAAAAGAGATAGTCAGACGGCTGAAATGCGTAGTTTTTGCAGGATCCAGCTTTACGCCGAAAGCTTTCAGGAGATAAGGAATTGCAACGAAGAAGGCAGCAAGTATTACCTTAAAAACTATTGCAATACCGCTTGTATCGTTGAATGCCGGAACTATTATAATGGTAGCAATTACAATAAACGGTGCATAGAAACCGAATTTAGGTTTTCTGTAACCGATGATAAGTAATGCAATAATTAAAACAAAGTAGAAGATAAATCCGGAGAAGAATCCGAGGCCAAGGCTATTCACGAAGAATACATCCATATAACCAGAAGCCTTTACAGTATCCTGGATCAGGTATTTTTGAACGATACCGGTGATTGCACAACCGATAATAAAAGCCCAGAAAGTACCCCAACCGGTTGGTTTATATCTCCTGAAGTAGTACACCATTACCATAGCAGGGATGGTGAGGAGGTTCAGCAAGTGAACACCGATAGATAAACCAAGTAAATAACCGATTAATACGATCCAGCGGTCTGCATAGGGTTCATCCGCTTCATGTTCCCATTTCAGGATAGCCCAGAATACAATGGCAGTAAAGAAAGAAGACATACCATAAACCTCGCCTTCAACAGCAGAGAACCAGAAGGAATCTGAGAAAGTGTAGGCCAGTGCGCCAACAATACCGGCACCCATGATGACAGTTAATTTCTCTCTGGAAATTTCTTCACCAGGTTTTATCATAATACGACGGGCAAAGTGTGTGATAGTCCAGAACAGGAACAGGATAGTGAATCCACTTGCCAGGGCAGTCATCACGTTTACGCCCAACGCAGCCTCAGAAGGTTTGAGGAACATGGTAAACAATCTTCCGAGCAACACGAATAACGGTGCGCCTGGGGGATGGGGGATCTGAACTTTGTATGCACTTGAAATAAACTCGCCGCAGTCCCACAAACTACCTGTTGCTTCCATTGTTTTAATGTAAACGAAACAGGCAATAATACAAATGACCCAGCCGACCAGGTTGTTGGTCCTTTTAAAATTCATAAGGTTGTTTTAAGGTCCGACAAAAATATAAAAAACGGCAAATTATGCTAATCTGGCGAACAGTTTTAACTTTTTGTAAATATCTTTTTCACAGATATTAACTATTTTCTGCGGTATTCGCCACAGTTTTGTGTTTGGGAGATATTAAAAAGCAATTAAAAACTAAGCATTTATCAAAGACTCACCTGCTTTTTGACGGTCCATGCTGCCGGTTTGGCGTTGAACAGCACTTTTGTGGCTGCCCAGGTTTGGCGGAAAAGGTCTGAATGTCTGTAGTTTTCCAGTGCTTCTTCGGAGGTCCATTGACTGAAAGTGAACCAGATATTACCTGATGCTTCGTGTTCCCAGAGTTCGAGGTGCAGGCAACCGGGAAAGTTGCGTATAAGGTGTTGTTGTTGTGCAAAAAGCTCCCGGAATTGGTTTACTTTCTCCGGGTCAAACTCCATTTTTACGATACGGTTGATCATTGAAAAATAATTCTGACAGTTTGGTAGTATGATAGTTGCTGAAACCCGGTAGGCTGGGTGAGTTGCTCTCTTTTAAATCCCTGTAGGCCGAATAGTCCGGCAGCATTTCCTTTATTAATGGCAATTTCCAGGTAACCGGCAGCATTAAATAATGCCAGTTTGGTGCCTTCCGGAACATCTGCGTAGGTTTCGCTGATCTGGCTGATCACTTCATTGCGGCGGAAGAGGATCCGAAACCTTCTGTTTTTACATTGCTGTATGAATTGTTGCTTGGTGATATTTACCACCACATTCTCGAAGCTATCTATATGGATAATCTGTCCTTCAATGAAGTCATCCCCCACCAGGGGCTGAAGATTATGTTTTATTTGTATTTGTTGAGTTAACGGCCCTAATTCGCCCAGCGCTTTACCCTTACTTAATTCCCGGGCGGCAGTGGCCAGGAGCTGAACAATTGTAAAGGTATTTTTGGGAGCATCGGGTGGTAAAGGGAGTTTAATCACCTTTTCTGGCATTCCACCTGCAATCATGGTAAGCAATCCATTATCGGCACAACCGATATATTGGCCATTATGTTCTGCTACCAATACATTATCTGGTCTTTTATCAAAAAGATTGATAAGAATAAAATGGAATGTTCCCAATGGGAAATAAGAAATTGCACTTTTACAGATGTAAGTAGCCTGAGGAAGATTGAATGGGCTGATATGGTGAGTAATGTCCGTAACATGACATTCCGGGCAGATTTGCCAGAGCTGCCCCTTGATGGCACCTACCAGGTAATCCTGCATACCTATGTCTGATGTTAATGTTATAATGGACATGCCAGAAAATCTAAATACTCAGAATTCAAACCTTTTCACATTTTACATAGCAAGCTATTGGGCGCTACCAACCAAAAAAGATGCCATGGGGGTTAATTCAATCAATCTCCCTGCAAATAACGTCAAAATTCCAAAGCAGTGCATTTTTTCAATAAGTATTTTTTTGCCTAACGTTAACGGCTAAATATAACAAATCAGCTTTTAACTTAATGGTGATCCCGGCTCTTTCCTGAAATGGTTATATACGATTCCATCAAGGATACCAGGAATAAGTCGACTTAACAACACTGTTAATTTACCCTGCCCGGTTAATACCAAAGTACGTTTTCTTTTTGCTATAGCTTTGTTAATAGCAGCCGCAACAGCTTCGGCCGACATCAGTTTACCTTCATCCAATGGTGTTTCGCTTTGTGATTCTCCATTCGGATTAAGAGCAGTATTACGTATATTGGATGCAGTAAAGCCAGGAGATACCCACATTACATTTACGCCGGTATGAAGATTTTCAGTTCTTAATGCTTCAAGGAAACCCTGCATGGCAAACTTGGATGCAGAATAGCCGGTACGGCCTGGAAGACCTCTGTAACCTGCAATAGAAGATACACCTACAATCGTTCCCTTATTTGCAAGAATAGATGGGAATGCATATTTGGTACAATAAACAGTTCCCCAGAAATTAATATCCATCAGCGATTTCAGGACTTTCAAATCTAAATCTTTAAATAAGGCCCTCATCGAGATACCTGCATTATTGATTAATACATCTATCTTCCCAAATCGCGTTATTGTATTTTCAATAAATGCTTTACAGTCCTCTTCCTTACTTACGTCTGCAACATAAGTAAACAGATTACTATTATTAAACTCTTTATGAAGTTCATCCAATGCTGCCTGCTTTCTGCCACATACAGCAACTGAAGCACCGTGCGACAGAGAATCAGCTACCAGTGCTTTTCCAATTCCTGAAGAGCCACCGGTTATTACTACCACTTTGTTTTGAAAATACGTTTTCATGGGTATAATTTAATCACACAAAAATAGGCGAGAAGATGATAGTAACATCATTTTTATTAAAACCTTTTATAAGATTATACTGTTGTAATACACTGTTGAAAGGTGTTTTAGAATTTTTTGAATAAAAATTTGGTAGCGAAAAAAATATTCCTATCTTTGCAACCGCTTAACAGCAAAGGATTCCGTAGCTCAGTTGGTAGAGCAATACACTTTTAATGTATGGGTCTTGGGTTCGAGTCCCAACGGGATCACAAAAAAATAAGCCGTCTCTGATCACTAGAGACGGCTTATTTTTTTGCTATAAAAAAGTAAATTATACATCAAGGAGAGATAAATTTTAAACATAAGGTTTAGTTAATCTATAAAGGAAAAATGAAACATCTCTAACCCGTCTCATAGCATTGCTATATTTTTTATTAGCCTTAAAAGACTCCGCAGCGGTATTCTAAAAGAAATTCAGGAAAGAAAGGAATTTGAGCTATAAATGCTAACTTTAACGATTGTACGTATTGTTACAATCCCATGTAATACGAAATCTCTATATGCATTTTATAGAAATTTTAGATTATGAATAAATGTGCAATTATCATTGGTGTCAACCAGGTTAGCCCGCTACCTCTACTTACAGGAGCAGTACAGGGAGCTAAAGATTTTGATGTATGGGGGATCAAGTTGAAAACTTGGGGAATCAAGTTAAAAATCTTTGATTTGCAGTCTAATTAGATAGGAAATCGTGGATAAGAATTTAAATCTCCTCTTGGAGGCCCTATTGCCAGAAGGCATACTATATTATTTTGAACTGACCGATGCATCTCAAACAGATACAGAGATTAGTATTTACTTAGAAGAAAAGAATATCGCTCCTGCTGAGCATCAGCATAA
>NZ_QPMM01000021.1 GCF_003419895.1 Chitinophaga silvatica
CTCACTTCACTCCACCTGCTGGTGGTATTAACTCGATACAGTTGAATACATACTTACACAAAGAATTTTACACTACCCAAAAATCGGCCACAGGCTATTATCTGTGCATAGGATTTGTTATTTTACTCTTAAACTATTTTCCTATGAAAAAGCGTGCATTTGAATTATTGGTAGTGTATCTGGTATATTTCGTTACCCTCTTGCTGTATATACATCTTATTCATGCTTCTGTAGCGATAGCAATCACCTCGCTAACAATCTGGATGATCCCATTGATTGTGGTATTACCTACACAGTTCATAGCTTTTATAATTACTGTTGGCTGGCCTGATAATAGCCAGCAGATAGATGACAAGATTTACAGGATTACTCAAGGGTCTGTTTATACTATAGTAGTAACAATGGTAGGGATATCGCTTATTAATAGCAACCAATAACCTGATAAGGTATTGGCTTAAGGATATCACTTAATCTGCATTCTGGTTTTTAATGGATTTTATACCAGGGTTGTTTACCCGTTCCCATAGGATGATGAATAGAGGGTATTAATGAATTTTCCCGAACATCGAACCAGTGGTAAGAGTTTAGCCCTTCAGGATGATGAAGCGTAGGGAATACCCTATTCTGCCTGATTCTAAACCATGGTAGAACACCTGGTCCGTTTTTATGATGAATAGTTGGGAAAACAGATTGGTTACGGATTATATATTCTGGTAAAGTCTCTGCTCCCTCCGGATGATGTTGAGTTCTATAGATTTTCATACTTACAATATTTGGTTATTCTTTAATAATTAACTTATACCCGTGGCGTTTAATCGTTTCAATTCTAATCGTGCTTTCTTCAAAATACTTTCTTAGCCGGCATATATAAATGTTCAGAGAACTTCCTGAGGTGCTTCTGCCAATTCTTTCGAGGAGGGATTGTCGTTCTACTACATTATTCTTTTGTTCTAATAGTTTTTCAAGGATACTATGTTCAAAGTATGTCAGATCGATGTTTTTGTGATGGCCAGTGGTTAAAATAGCTTTCTTTGGATAAAACATACATTCTCCGAGCCGTATACTCTCCTCAGCCTTAATCCTTTCCTGGGTGCGGTTAATCGCCCTTTTAAGTTTTATGCTCAACTCCATGTTCATTCTTGTAATGGGAATGAAGTCGTCACCTCCGCATTCTACAGAAGCAATAAGCATTTTCCTGCTGTTGGTTGCAGAAAGATGAATAATTGGACGCTGGGCTTCTCTTTTCCTAATTTCCCTGGTTATATATAGCCAATCATCTGTTGTTTTTTGGGCAAAAAGGATGAACCCATGAATATCATGGATACATAATTGTTTGAGAAGATCATTTATGCTATTAGCATTGATAAGCAGGAACCCTTCTGGTTCTAATAATTTTACTGGCGATTGTATAGGCCATAATCCATTAGCTATGTAAAGTAGAATAGTTGCTTTCATATCATTAATAATATTTCCAAATCAACCCCAAATGGGTTGTAATCAGTAAATGAATTGTTAATCACGTGAAAGCTTGTAATAACAATAACAAGCGCTGTACTTAATATTGTAATTAAAATACCCTATCACTCTGCTTACTTATGGCATTTTAGTGGTGCTCCCCGAAAATGAATTTACAAACAGGTAGAGTTGAGATCCTAATTATATTACCTGCTGCTACTGGTTATAGGTTGGGTTAATCAATTTATTATTGAAAAAAATCTTAAAACTACTTAATCAATAATGTATTTATCAACACCTATAAGCTGATGATTAAAGTGCATCGGAATTTACCTCATAATATAACCTATAGCCTCTACCATATTCATTCTCAATGCACAATTGCTGGTCACACTTTCTTAATGTACCTCTAAGTTTACTAATTAATGAGTATAAATTGCAATCGTTTGGAGGTTCATCTTCATAGGCAACAGCAAACAAATCCTCTTTTGGTACCATTTTATATTTGTTATCTATCAAACATTCAAATATCTTTTTTAGTTTGCCCGACAATCCTTGCTTCTTCTCATAATTATAAACAAGTACCCCCTTGTCTGCGTGATATATCGTGTCTCCGATCTTGATTTCCATACTTTGCATTACCGCGAGATTTATTGTTAACAAGTTGATTTATCCATTGAGACAATTCATTAATATTTCTTGTCTTACTAAAAAAACCATTAGCACCCCCCCGGCCAAATACTTCGTCTTGTATTTGACTAAAGCACTCTCCTGATAAATAAAATATAGGGATCTGCGAATCCAGTTCTCTGATTCTTTCTCCTAAATCAATTCCACTAATTCCAGGCAATATGATGTCTAGTAAACACAAGTCGGGCTTCTCCTGTAAATAAACAGACCAGGCGGATTCGCCGTCCATAACGCTATAAACATGCATCTCCTTGCCTTCCAAATGGCTTCGGACTATGTGGGAAAACATTATATCGTCTTCCAGGTGAAGTATTTTCATTTTCATTCTTTATTTTTTTGTGGATGATTCCCCAATCGTAACCAGATCGATCAAATTGCAATTACGACGAGTACAACTCCATTTTTATACTCAAAATAAAATAACAATTATCGAATCACCTAGAAACCTAACCAAGAATTTTTCAATGATTTTCACTTTTTAAACGCAACATTCAATAATACCGGAATACCAGTGCTAAACAGATTTAGTAAAGGATATTTTTGTTAATCTCTAATTAACAAGTATACGTTAACGTTAGTCAGGTTTTTGTTAATCACGTATTAACAAAACATGCGTTAACGTTAGTTAGGTTTTGAGCCGAAAATGATCCATTTATTATCGAGCTAAAAAAAATTTTAACAAATATTTTGTCATATCAAAAAAATATTTCCATCTTTGCATCATCAAAATAAATAACTCATGTACCGCTCAAATAATTTTTTTACAATAGAACATATAGCTGGCAAAAGTCAGCGATATTTCGATTGCGGGGCATGTTATGCTACTGAATAAGTTTAAAAAAACGAATTCTATATAACTCAAGCCCCGCAAGCAATTGCGGGGCTTTTTTTATGCAATAAACATAACTAAAATTCATGCGATCAGGTATTTTGAACATACATTTTCGAATAAGTCATAGCCCAGCTACGACATGGAAAAGGTATGCCTTTTATAAAAGCAAGGAACGACCGTTCTACCTTATTAAGTAAGCAATCCTTACTTAAATAACAAAGCCGGTCGGATTATTCCTACCGGCTTTTTTTATCACTGTTCTGTAGTTCAACGGATAGAACAACTGTCTACGAAACAGTAAATACTGGTTCAATCCCAGTCAGAACAACTGCAAACGGTGCTTATAGTTCAGTGGTCAGAACTCCCGGTGGTGGGCCGGGTAACATGGGTTCGAATCCCATTAAGCACCCCAAAAGCTGTGAGTACGGCGAAGTTGGAGAGTCGCAATGGTCTGTAAAACCATCGCCTTATGGTTTAGCAGGTTCGATCCCTGCTACTCACACCAGTCCTTGGTTTGTTAACCCACTACTGGCTTATAGCTCAATGGTTAGAGCACCTGCCTTATACGCAGTCGGTTATCGGTTCAACTCCGATTAGGCCAACAAAAATGAACGAATAGCTCCAATGGTAGAGCAGTGGTTTGAAGCACCACCAGTACAGGTTCGAATCCTGTTTCGTTCACCAGGTAAATCCAAAAGATTTACTAAAGATGCTTCCGTAGGGAAGTTGAATATAGGTGCATTGTTACAACCCAGGCCAGGGTTTCTCAACGCCCGGCAGTACAGCTATTTTTAATATCACTGTATGCTGTTGTATAACCGCAATATATTCCACCATAAGTCTATGGGTCAGAGGTTCAATTCCTCTCTGTCTTAAAAACAGTAGCTCAGTGGCAGAGCAATGGACAACTCACTTTCATGAGTCTTTTCAAACAAACAAAAAGACCAGGATTGTAATGTCTGGCTACTATCGTCAAAAGGACGATAACGGCAAATTTGATATAAACCAGCAACCTGTAGTAGACGACAGTTAAAAGTTATGCCCTCCTTCCGCCATGGGAATGCTTAACTGAAGATTGTCTGAATACCGGTTCCGTTTATAATAAATAGACACCGATCAGGGTCTTTTATCTCGTTAACCTAAAAAAACAATCCCAAAATGAAAAGGGTTACTATCAATGCCTATGAAAGAGGCCTGGTATTTAAGAATGGAGTATATCAACGCATGTTGCGTGAAGGTCGTTATTGGTTACTGAATGAAGATGTGATTAAGTTCGATATCACCAAAGCCTTTGTTGCACCAATTGATTTGAGCTTGTTACTGACCGATGCAGAACTAGCAGCTGCTTTGTACGTCGTTAATGTTCAACAGCATGAAATCGTACTGCACTACGAAAACGGTCTGTTGAAGCAAGTATTAACCCCTGGTAGATATGCCTTCTGGAAAAGCATTATGGACTACAAGTTCGTAACTGCCGACCTTTCCAAAGTGGATATAACAGAACAACTGGATAGAGCTACGCTTTATCATCCTATGGTAGCCCCGTTTATTCGCAGCTACTATGTAGACAACTTCGAAAAAGGTGTGTTAATGGTAGAAGGCGAATACGTTAAAACCTTATCCAATGGTATGCATACCTGGTGGAAGAACAATATGGCCATCGTCGTCAATAAAGTAGATACACGCCAGCAACAAGTAGAACTAAACGGACAGGAAATACTGACCAAAGACAAGGCTGCTATCCGCATTAACGCCTGGGCACAGTTTAAGGTCACTGATATTTATAAGGCAATTTTACAAAACAAAGAGTATGAAAAGCAACTCTATGCATTGTTTCAACTAGCTTTAAGAGAATATGTGGCAGCCATATCTTTCGATGAATTATTGGAAAAAAGAGATAGCCTCTCTCCATTCATTCTGAAAGCAATACATGAAAAGGCCAGCGATCTGGGAATAAATGTACTGAACTTCGGGATCCGCGATATCATCCTGCCTGGCGACATAAAGGATATAATGAACCAGGTACTGATTGCTGAAAAGAAAGCACAGGCCAATATCATTATGCGTAGAGAAGAAACTGCCAGCACTAGAAGCTTGCTAAATACCGCCAAGCTGATGGAAGATAATCCAATGTTGTTTAAGCTGAAGGAAATGGAATATGTGGAAAAGATTGCCGAAAAAGTAAATAACATTAGCGTAAATGGAAATGGAGTATTGATAGATCAACTCCGTCAGATCTTCGTTTCAAAATAAAAAAAGCGTCTCTACAGCATAGAGACGCTTTTCTGTTAGCCTACTTATAACAGAATAGAATAATATACCTCCATCAATCATTTTTATCAGGAAATGAAAAGCATTAATTTTGCAGTTGACTTATTTTTTGGCAGATGGACGGACAATATCGCAAAGACATATATCCTGGGCTGGAAGTGGCCATAATCCTGAAAAAGGACCAACGTAGCGGGAAAAAAACATATGGGATAGTAAAAGATATCCTTACCTCCGCTACATTCCACTCGAGAGGAATAAAAGTACGCCTGGAAGACGGCCAGATTGGTCGTGTAGTGGAAACAGATGCAGTAGGAGAGGAGGATTGAGCTATCCACAACTTCTTAACATCGGCCAGTAGCCTGCTAATATAACAACATTACCGTCGTACCTTTATTAATAATCTGGCACTCTTGCACTACAGCCGGTATGTTAACTTGTTAGGCGATCATTTATAACTCCAGCTTCAATCATAAGACTAGTAGAAAAGGCCTGTTTCGTGCAGCCTGCAGAAGTTAAAAAATGTTGTATTTTAATCCTTTTCAATTGCACAGGTAAGAATGCGGAACTTAGTTACTGTGAATGACGTACACCAGCAATTTGCTGAGTATTTCGATATACCGGCTCTTAAACCTTATGCTTACCTTTTATCCAAAAAAGGGAGCGAGGGTCATATTTGCCTGCATCTTAGCAAGTTAGAACAGGAATGGCATACCCTTCCGGAAGCATATAGAAAGATTGAAACAGGGAATGTTGAACTTCGAAATCTCCCTGTCGTAGGCTCGGAAGAAGACAACAACCAACCTTTTGTTGTGTATCAGGATCGCCTCTACATGCAGCGCTACTTCAGATATGAAAGCAATTTCCTGAACAAAATAAGGCTCTTCCTGGATGCAGAAAAAGCCGTATTAAACGACAGAATAACACAATTACAGGAACAAAAAGCACTTATTCAACGCTTATTCAGTTCTTCCAATAAATATATCGACTGGCAATTAGCCGCCGCAATAACTGGCGTTCTTAATAATTTCACCATCATCACCGGTGGCCCGGGAACTGGTAAAACCACTACTGTGGCTAAACTACTGGCATTATTATATGCTACCGAACCCAACCTGAAAGTGGCCCTGGCCGCTCCAACCGGGAAAGCCGCCGCCAGAATGGCCGAAAGCCTGAGAAATACCAACATAGAATCTGACGAGTCAACTCAGGCCGCATTCCAACGTTTGCAACCATCAACCATACACCGGTTGCTGGGCTCTTTGCCGGATACTCACCGCTTCAAACATAACCAACTCAATCCACTCATCTATGATGTAATCATTATAGACGAATCTTCGATGATTGATGTTGCCCTGTTTGCAAAACTATTAGATGCTGTACCGCCAACAACCCGGCTTATTCTACTGGGCGATAAAGATCAACTGGCTGCCGTGGAAGCTGGTAGTCTATTTGGCGATTTATGCCAGGCCCAGGACGAACTGAATCTTTTTTCTCCTGAAAGAAGCCAGTTTATTAACAATTTCATTCCAGTAGCAGAACAACAAATTCCGGCTTCCATGGTGAAATCAGATGCTCACCCTCTATTCGAACATTTGATTGAACTTCGACATAGTCACAGGTTCTCCGGCGATCAGGGCATCGGAAAGTTTAGTAAAGCTATCATCACCAATAATGAAGCTGCCATCCGGTCGTTCTTCCATTCCAATGCCGATGATCAGATTATCATAGACCCTGAATATAATACTGATTTGTTTGAAAAATTTGTAAGCAGGTATACCGATTTTATTCAGGAAAAAGATATTAGCAAGGCATTACTCCTTCTGAATGCTCAAAGAGTTTTAACTGCCATCAGAGAAGGAGCACATGGTTTGTATACCATCAACAAACAAATAGAAAAATATTTGCACGAGAAACAACTCATTAATGCAAATGCCGAATTCTATAATAACCGGCCCATTATCCTTACCCGTAATTATTACGAACATGGTTTGTTTAACGGAGATACAGGAATAATAAGGCTCGACGAAAACAACACACTAATGGCCTGGTTCATAGATAGTACCGGGAATTTAAAATCTGTATTACCAGGATACCTTACCCAGGCCGAAACGGCTTTTGCAATGACTGTTCACAAAAGCCAGGGATCTGAATTTGGAGAGGTAATGATAATATTGCCCGATACGCCGGAAATACCAATTCTGACAAGAGAACTTATATATACTGCCGTAAGCCGTGCAAAGCAAAAAGTATATATACAGGGTTCACCGGAAATCATTCTTTCTGCAGCCGGCAAATTTGTGGAAAGAGCATCAGGAATAGGCAGCAGATTTAAGGAATCGGTTGCTAATCAATTGATTTAAATTGTATTAAGGACGGATTAATGGCATTATTCTTAAAAGTTTCGAACTCATTAACCAATCTTTCTACCGGTTTGGCCACCAACCTGCAGGAAGCAGAAAATAGTGTGTTCCAACCTCATTATATTATTACCCAAACAGAGGGGATGAATAACTGGCTGAAGCTCCAGCTGGCAGATCACCTGGGAATAACCGCCAATTGCCGGTTCATGAAACCCAACGATCTGCTGCATCAGCTTTATATGCTGTTGGGCGGCCCCTACTCTGAGGTACTTTCTCCTCAAAATCTAAGCTGGCTGATATTTAAACTACTCGGACAAGAGGAGTTTATCGACAAATTTCCCAAAGTTTCTGCCTATTACACCGCCGAACAATCGGAAAGTGATCTGAAAAGAATGTCGCTGGCCGAAAAAGTAGCCGACCTGTTCGACCAGTACCAGGTATACCGACCCGAAATGATTCAGGCATGGACACATACCGATACTCCCGATCTGGCAACTGCCGGCTGGCAACATTGGATGTGGGTGAAAGTAAAACAACTATCTGGTGGCTCACTTCCCGATAAAACTATTGTAGGGAACTTTATTTTAGATGCTTTAAGAGGTCAGGGCCCTAAAACAGCTTTAACTTCTCGTATTCCAGCCGTACACTTGTTTGGATTATCGATTATCACCGCTTATCACGTCAAAATATTACACGAGCTTTCTTCCTATATTGATGTCTATTTTCATATTATAAATCCTTCACCAACTGTATTCTGGTTTGATGACAGAAATGAAAAGCAAATTGCCAGATGGCGACAAAAAGGACTAAATGATTTAGACGACCCGCAGGCCGGAAATGCATTGCTAACCGGCTGGGGCAAAGTAATTCAGGATACTTTTGCATTATTCTTCGCCTATGATGCATTTATTAATGCCTATGAAGAAATTGATGTTGAAGAACCATTGCCTGATACACTACTACACAAAATACAACATGATATTTTTTCAGCGGCAACCAAGGGCAGACAAATTATTAAACCAAACGATATTAATGATGGGTCGTTAACCCTCAATAGCTGTTTCACAATTGCCAGGGAAGTTGAAGTACTGTATAATTATTTGGTTCACCTGATAGATCAGAAGAAGGAAACATTATCGCCTCGCGATATTGTTGTAATGGTTAGCGATATCGATGCATATGCCCCTTACATTAAGGCTGTATTCAATAATGCACCATACCGTTTCCGCTATACTATTGCAGATGAAAGCTATACCGATAACGATAATCTTTTCAACGCTCTACATGCCATCCTCACTATTAGTGAAGAGGGATTTAAAGCAGAATCGGTAATGCAACTGCTCGACTTTACCTATATCAGAAAACGTTTCAATATTACCGATCCCGTGCGAATCAGGAAACTGATTGAAGCGGCAAACATCCGGTTTGGAATACAAGGCAATCATTCGGAAGAAACACATCTGGTGAGTTGGAGATACGGTATTCAGCGTATCATGTATGGTATTTGTATGAGTGGAGAAGAAGAATATGGTTTAGGTGTTGATAGCTTTTATCCTTTAGATATAACTGAAGGCAGCGATGCCCACGAGATTATCCGATTCTGTCATTTCGCTGAGGTACTGATGTCCGGAATCCTCGACAGGAGGCGCTCCCGTAATATTGTTGAATGGGTAGCATATACAGAAAAACTCCTGCACAACCTGATTTTTGAACCCCTCGACGAAGTAGATGAAGACTATAATACGCTAATCAGAGGATTGACCTCCTACAATGCTCTTAATCAGTTTATGAGCGAGAAAGTTACTTATGATGTATTTAGTCATAGCTTCCTGGAAACCCTGACCGGCACCACCAGAGCCGGGCTTTTTGCCAACGGTGGTATTACATTCTGCTCCTTAATCCCAATGCGTAGTATTCCATTCAAAGTAGTGGCGCTAATGGGATTGAACTATGATAAATTTCCTCGTAAAGAACAGAAATCCAGTTTCAATATTATGATGCAGAACCGCCAAAGGGGCGATCGTAATGTAAAGGAAAATGATAAACACCTCTTCCTGGAAACTGTACTTTCTGCCAAGGACTATTTATACATCAGTTATATTGGCAAAAATGCAAAGGACAACTCTGATCTGCCTCCTTCCGCACTGGTAGACGAATTGCTCGATTATATAGAAGCCGGGGTGAAAGAACCGGAAGGTATCCGTTCAAAACTGGTTACGTTACAGCCGTTGCAAAGCTTTAGCAGAAAGTACGGTGGCAACGATAAAAAACTGTATACTTACCTCAATACCCGTAAGTTATCCGCACCTGATTTTACTCAACAACAAAAGATTACTTCAACCATCAGTTTTGAAGAGATTAATATTGATGATTTAGTAAACTTTTTTAAGAACCCGGTTCGATCATACTATAACAAGGTTTTAGGTATCTTTTATAACGACAGGCAATTGTTGCTAAATGAAACTGAGATATTCAATTTAGATAGCTTGCAAAAATGGTTGGTAAGAAGCGAGCTATTACCGTTGCCTGAAACTGCCATTGCTGGTTTGCAAAACAGTATGGTAAAAAAAGGTAAACTTCCACTTCGCAATATGGCTACAGTGTCTATGCAACTGGTGAATGAAGAAGTGGAACCTGTACGGAGCCTGTATAACGAAGGTACCAACGGCAAACAGGATAAAAAGGTAGCTATAGAACTCAATGTCGATGGATCTGTTTTAAAAGGAAATTTAAGACAGGTATTCGACAAAACATTGTTGCATACATCCTGGTCAAAACGTGAGCAGAAATATTTAATTGAAGCATATATCCGTTTACTGATTGGTGTTGCCGCCGGACAGATAAATGATCTGTACTTTATTTCTGGTAACCTGAAAGGCGCTGCATTCCGCTCTGGTGCTATAAGCCAGTTAGAAGCACTCAAGCGGCTAACCGAAATAGTTGCAGTTTATAAAGCAGGTTTCAGGGAGATGCTTGGATTTATTCCGGATTTAGATATTAAGAACATATCAACTATTGATCTGGAAACATTCGTTAATAGCATAAAAACGCTGGATCCTTATATTAATCAGGCTACTGAACAAGAGTTTTTCAACAATGAACAGGTGCTGGAGCAGTATATTACTGTTTATAATTTATTGATCATGCCAATAATGGACATACTACCATTATACGCTGAAACTCCGGATAAAAAATGATAGAGAGTGCGGTACATAATAAATTCGATGCTTCTACAGTAGCCTTAAAAGGTAGTAACCTTATTGAGGCTAGTGCAGGAACCGGAAAAACTTATTCGATTGCCATCCTGGTATTACGATTAATACTTGAGGAGAAGCTATCGATTAAGGAAATATTGATGGTTACCTTTACAAGAGCAGCTGTAGCCGAATTGGAAGACAGGATTCGCCGTTTTCTTCGAATGGCCTACAAGGCCAGTTTAGGCAAAGACCCTAAGGATCCCGTAATTTTTGAGCTGGTCTTGAATGCTATTGACCCCGCAAACCCGCAGCCCATACAGCAACGGTTAAGAGATGCCGTATTATTACTGGATGAAACCTCGGTGCTCACCATCCATGGATTTTGTCAGCAAACCCTCACCGAATTTGCTTTTGAAACCAATCAGCCGTTTGGAGCCGAAATGGTTCCAGACCTTACACCTATTATAGAGAATGAAATAAATAAGTTTTGGCGTCGGCATATTACAACACTTGATACCGAGATTCTAAAACACATATATTACCCGGAGCTTAAAGACAATTTATTCTCTGTTGTTAAAGATCATCTTGGTGGGAAGAGGTATCTTACTGATATTGTTGCCACTGATATTACAGAAGCACAGCAAGCCGAATGGATTTCATCCCTGAAAGCATTTGAGGATGAAATAGAAACAATTAATCAGGCTATGTATGAATACATCATAACTGAAAGTATTCATTTATCCGCCGAATGTCTTAAACAAAAAAATGCAAAAACCGAGTTTGCTCCAATAGTCGGCCAACCGAAATTATTAGTAGCAAAGCTTATTGAGCGTAGAAGAACTAAAAAAGTAAGCGATTACATAAAAAAAATATTTCCGGTTCTGCTATCCAAACTTGACGAGCAGGATGAAATAAAGAACGAATTAGAGAATTTCAAGCTCCATATTACCCAACACTTCTACTGCTTAGCTATACAAATTGTTGAAGAAAGTATCCAACAACTCAAGGCCAATAGTAGTACTATGGATTTTGATGATGTTATCAATAATCTTCATACTGCTTTAGTGAAGAAAGAGAGTACTGATCTGGCACAAGCACTTCAACAAAAATACAAGGCAGTATTTGTTGATGAGTTTCAGGATACCGACAGGCAGCAGTTTGAGATCTTCGATCGGGCATTCGGAAGCAATACCATCCTTTTTTATATCGGAGATCCTAAGCAAAGTATTTATGGATGGAGAAAAGCTGATATCTATACCTATTTCAATGCAAAGAAGGGGGTACAGGAACTTTATGATATGAATCAGAATTACAGGTCAACTGAAAATTTGATTCTTGCCATGAATAAATTCTTTAAGCCTCATTCGGGCTTCGATACTTTCCATTTTGCAGAAGAAGAAGATAGTATTGACTATATAGATGTAGAAAGTCCACAACCCAACAAGCATGGTACTTTATGTTATGGGGAAACAGAAGTTACACCTATCGACATTTTTACCGGCAACAATAAAGATCAGATTGTATTAGCAGTAGCCGCCCAGGTAGCAGAACTTCTTTCCGATCATCAATATAAAATTAATGGCGAAAAAATAAAATCTTCAGACATTGGTATTTTGGTAAGAACAGGTGATGAAGGTATATTAATTAAAAAAGCGTTGGCTACCCTTGGTATTCCTGCTGTTACAATTGATGAATCCAAAGTACTTGCATCTGCCGAAGCAGTACAACTACTGCATTTACTGGAAGCTATGGAGGCTCCTGATCGCTCTTCCATCAATCGTGCTTTACTTTGTTCGTTTACTGGTTTTAATAGCCAGACAATTCTGCAACTCGATGATGCACTTACGCTCAATCTATTTAATAAATACAATAGCTATTGGTTAAAAGATGGTGTATATACTGCCATCATGGAGTTTGTTTCAGATTTTGATGTAAGACATAAACTACTGGATAAGAATTCGGCAACTGGAGAAAGGGTAATTACTAACCTGTTTCAGTTAGCCGAATTAGTGCACCAGGTACAGAGTAGAAAAAATCTTTCTATACGTGATCTCCTCACCTGGTTGAAAAGAGGGATTGACGGAATGAGTACCGAAGGCGATGAGTATACACAAAGAGTAGAAAGCGATGAAGATTCAGTAAATATTGTAACCATCCACAAAAGTAAAGGGCTGGAGTACGATATCGTTTTTGCTCCGTTTCTCGACCTTGTGGCTCCTAAAAATCCAAAATTCGTAAGCTTCAGAGATCCTGTTTCCGGACAGTATTTCTATATGGAAAGTAATCGACTCACTGATGAACAAAAAGGGTATTACACCAGGCAGCTTATACAGGAAAATCGCCGCCTTATCTATGTGGCAATTACCAGGGCTGTCTATAAATGTTTTATCTATAAAAACGGAAGCAATTATTATAAGAATTCATCATTAACAGATTTTATAATTGCACTTACACAGCATCCGGCACCTGCATCTTTAATAAATCTTTCGTCTATTCCTGATTTTTCACCAGAAAAATATCAGCAGTCGAAAGCCCCCGTTGCACCTATTTCGGCACCCAATGTCGATTTTCGCCTACAGGAAGAAAACTGGCGTAAAATGAGTTACACGATGCTGGCAGCCAAAGGCACAACAGTATCTAAGGGAAAAAGTACAGCAGTAATAGAAGGATATGATAATTTTATATTCAATACGCTGAAACGTGGCGCCAAAACAGGTAACCTGTTACACTTCATTTTTGAGCATATCAACTTCTCCGACAATAGTCAATGGGCCCATTGGATTGAAGAGGCTATCAGACATTTTGTTCCCGGGCAACGTTCAACCTACCTGGAACCATTAAACGAAATGTTGCAGCATATCATGTATGCTCCTATCAATATTGGTGAAGAAAGATTTCAGCTGGCCAGTGTTGGCAGATTTCAACGATTGGCTGAATTTGAGTTCGATTTCCCGGTGCCTATTTTTCAGGCGAATCGACTCACCGATTTAACTGATGATGAGATTACCGTAAATGTTCGGCATCTGTATGAACATCACCGTCAGGAGCTGGAAGGTATTATGAATGGGAAAATAGACCTGTTCTTCGAACATCAGGGTAAATATTATGTGCTCGACTGGAAGTCGAATTATCTGGGTGATACATTGACAGATTATGATTCTTCTGGCCTTGCAGCGGCAATGAACGAGAATAATTATCATTTACAATACCTCATTTATACTGTAGCCGTTAAGAAATATCTCGAAAGCAGGATTCCGCAGTTCAATTATGCAAAGCAATTTGGAGGAGTAATATACTGTTTCATCAGAGGTATAAGGAATAGCGGTAATACTGGTATTTTCACGGTACACCCATCACTCGAAAAAATCAGATTATTAGAGCGATTGCTCACTAAATAAAAAACAAAAGGTTGATTAATTCAACCTTTTGTTTTTTATATTGATTTTAGACTTTTAGAACTGCCAAACTCCATTCATCATGGCTACTCCACAAGTGGTTTCAAAAGCATTTACATATGTGTCCGGAGTTCTATGCCACCATTGGCCCCACATTAAGCCATTGGAGTTACGATAATTCCATGCTTCAGCCGCATTGTAATTCAACCAGGAAGCATAAGTAGTCTGGTAACCATGTTGCGCTACAAATTTGCAGGCCCAACGTGCAAATATTCCTTTAAAGCCCTGGCAGTCTTCATTATCATATTCGTCAGGTAATAACCCTTGTGCATTACACATACTATTTTTAGTATAGTCCATCACTTTTACTGCCATAGTCTTATAGCCACCAGAAGTAAAGTAGGGGTGAAGTAAGCTGCATGCACCAATAAAAGTTCCCTGAGTATAGGTACGTGTGCCTTCTGTAATTACACCGGCAGCATTCATTGCACCTTTAACCTCCCCGGTAGAAACATAAAGTTTACTAACCATCCAATCGACAATTTGTTTGGCTTTATCGCGGTAGCCTACATCTCCGGTAGCCTGATAGAGATACAATGCACAAATAGCCGCAGGAGCATTTACACAGGCATTTTTAGTTGTTTTGGCTGTTGTCCACCATAATCCGCCACCCAGGCTGGTATCCCAGGCTCTGGCCCATACCATGTCGAAATTATTCTTCGCCATGTCTTTCATCCCACCATCATTAGTGATCTGAAATGCACGGATACACATTAAAGCCCCCCAGATCACATCATCGTTATAAATGTTTGAGGTCCACAGCAAGCCCCAGTTATCACGCATTCCATTATACAGATAAATCATCTTATTCTTAAGATCTGTATCGTTGTTTGCAGTATAGGCATCGATTATCGTTTCAATAGCCTCTGCTTGTTTCCAGAAGTCCATCCGGCCGGTGTGATTGACATCTGAATAATAATATGCCTTGAAATTAGGACCATATGTACCATACTGATTATAGAAAGCATTGTTATAGCATTGCATTGCCAACAAAGCCTCCGATTTTACAGGTTGTACAGAGTTAATTGTTACCAGGCCAGATTTGGTTGAAAGTAGTGCATCATTACCTGTTGTCATTTCCTTTTTCTGACAAGCGGCAAATAATAGGGTAGTAACAGCGAACATGCTGATTTTCAAAAACGTAGGAATTTTCATCTTAACAGTTTTAATTGTGGAATGAGGGTTATATCAGAATAAGGACAGTAAAAACATGAAAACTACGTACGTAATCAGAAGATAAATTCCGTAAACTTTAATAAAACGTCAACTTACTTTCACAGTTGGATGTGCAGTCAAAAAAGCATGGATCCTAGATCAAGATATTCAGAATAATACACTTCCATTGTAGAGAATTTATACTTTCTAATCTAGTCTAAGATTCCTAATTTTACACACTATAGTTCGCATATTATGAGCAAACAGCAAGAACTTTTTAAGGAGCCGTCGGTAATCTGCGGACGTGGTGAAGACAAAATTGTTTACAATTCGATTTCTGCTAAATCTGCCACTTTTAAATCCGGCACTAATAAAAAAATTCATAGTTGGTTTAGGTTAACTCCCAGCTATGGACCGGATTTAGTGGATATAATGCTGGAGAAGCTGAACTATCAAACCGGAGATATAGTTCTGGATCCGTTTTGTGGTGCGAGTACAACTTTAATACAGTGCAAACTGAGTAATATAGAATGTTTTGGGTTTGAAATTAACCCATTACTTCACTTTGTTGGTGTTACCTCACTCAATTGGAATTTGAATATTCAGGTAGTAGAAACTGCTTTTTCGGACATAGAAAGGTTGTATACTGAGAGGTCAACAACCCTGAGGGAAAAGGATGTCGAAGATCTGGATATTGAATTACCTAAAATTCATAATGTTTTTAGGTGGTGGAGAAAAGATGTGCTCAAAGAACTTGTAATATTAAGGCAGATTATTAGGACTGCTGATTTGGAATCTCCTTACAAGGATTTCTTTTTATTGGCTATTGCCGGAGTATTAGTTCCCGATTTAACGAATGTTACTTTAGGAAAGCTACAACTACACTTTATCAATAGAGATAATCACGAAATAAATGTCTTTAGTTCATTTAGCAAGCAGGTAGAAATGATGCTCAATGATCTGAAGGTAATTGAGGCCGAGTATAAGAGTTTGCCTCCAGCGAGCCTTTATCACACTGATTCAACCGATATTGCTGCTTTAAATATTGAGAAAAAAGCAACGCTTGTTCTAACATCTCCGCCCTATCCGAATCGTTATAGCTATGTTTGGAATACACGACCACATTTATATTTTTTAGAGATTTTTGACAACGCCAAACAGGCATCAGCATTAGATTTAAAGACCATCGGTGGAACATGGGGAGTTGCAACTTCCAATTTACAGAAAGGCATTATAGCACCTGAATATGAGATAATCAAAGAAGTCGTGGAGCCTGTAGTAAGCAGAATCCGGGAAACCGATAATCTTATGGCGAACTATGTTATGAAGTATTTCAACTTAATAGCAAAGCAAATAGTGGAAATGGAAAAGGTAGTGTCTCCAGATGTAAAAATTGCTTATGTAGTTGGTAATTCTGAGATCAAAGGTGTTTATGTTGAAACGGATGTTTTACTGGGGAAAATTTTTGAGGGATTGAATTTAGGCTACACCACCTTTGAAATTACCAGATTTAGGAAACGAAACAGTGGTGTAGACCTATATGAATCTATCGTATATGCTAGGAAGTAGGTGGGATATGCTTGTCAACAACCTGGTTGAATGCGTGAGAAGTAACAAGATTTTTTAATATCTCATCCACGATTCTTTTAATCTCTGTTTTGATTGTTGTTCTGTCGAGTATTGACTGGATATCGAGGTTCAACAATTCATTGATGAAGTTTATCGCCGGGTCACCAATCAAAAACTTCCATCCGGCATTTGTTAATCTGGCTATTGCATCCTGTCTGGGGCTAATAGAAGAGAAAATCAGGTAAACAGGTGCTAAACCCTCTGCAGCAAGATTCTCACCCATTTTCACATCTTTTCTTAATCTTGAACTATCATTAGGATTGAAATTATAACGTATCTCTATTCCGATACCATTTGCGGGTATACCGTCAAAGTATTTTTTAAAAACCTCTTTAATATGTACGACTTCGGATTCTGGAACTTCCGAGAAGTTTAAAGCAATGTCGAGCTCTAATCCGTCGATGGTTGGTGCAATTTGAACAGGAGTTAGATTAAATCGTGCGGCGGCAGCATATCTGGGCACTTTATCGTATATCTCACCTAATCTCCTTCCTACACTAATACTGATGCGACCCATAAACCGGATAAGCACATACTCAGCCTGATTGAAAGAAAATTTCGAATAAACAGGGTCGCCTGTTAATGAGAGCAATTCCTTCTCATAATTCTCCTGTGAGAACTCTGTTTTAACTTTATTAGACAGTCCTTCCAATTGTTGGCGAATAACCGCCAGGAGCCTTTCTTCAACTGTTTGATTCACTTTAAAGAATTTTATAGTTCTGAAACCTTAATATTTTGCAATTTTTTTTGAAATATTAATCATGATGCTACTTTTTCACACACTCTAAATCAATTTTGGTATAGATCAACATTAAAGGATAGTTTTTCCCTCTGTAGTTCCTGAATTTTTATAGGCTTTAGATACCAGTAAAACTAACTATAGTATACAAAATTTCCCGCATACAATACTTCTGGTAAAAGATAAAGTAACTGAAAGTTGGGTAAACAGCTTAATTTACTAAATGGGCTACCTTTTGTTTCTCTAAGTAATATAAGGGGCTTTAACTACCAATGCTGATCTTTTCCGCATTCCAGGAATATATTAATGTTTTCACCAGATCATCAAAATACTTATTTGAGGCCAGGTTTGTAGATATCACCAGGTATGTCGACCAGAATGGTACGGTAGGATTAGCATCATCCAACAAGCTAAAAAAGGAAGCCTGTGTGGAGAATTCTTTTGTTCTTTTCTTTTTAACAGGTCGGCTATAGTCTCTGATCAGAAGGTTGTGGGCCAATGTACGGTGTACATAATCTCTTGTAGAGTCGGCCACAAGTTCTGGTGAAATCAATAATATAGCATCGTGGGGATACATTTTGGATGCTATCTGAATATTCTCCTCTGTCAAATAGTCGATATCTCCCAGATATGATAGCGATGACATGAATTCTTTGTTTTTAAACTCCTTATCGAGCGCATATTTCAGGTCCTGTGCTATTTTTCTGCTAGACATTGGTCCGGCAGTCAGGATCAACAATTTTTTTATCTTTCGGCCAGTGGTATTTTCTTTAGTGCTGCTTGTAGTATTGGGATTATCAGTTTGTGTATAGGCATTTATGAAACCAGTAGCCAGCAACAGTAATAGTATTATTCTTTTCATGATACAGAATGCGGTTGAAAAGATAAAAAATTTCCTCCATTCTTGCCAGGTGAATAATTGGAGGCAGCCGTCCTGATTCCTGATGGCCATTATATGTTCAAACGATCGGCAGAAACCCTAGGCATTATCGAAGCTACGAGCATAACTATAGAGTAGGGGGCTCCATTTTTACCAACTTTCCCATGAGATTATATTAATGCCTTAGCAATCAAGGAATTTAAAAGAGTTGATAAGAGGGAGATATATTCTTTTGCATATTTAGCTACAAACTAATATATACCAACATTAATAACGGCAGAAAAGCAAGCAAATAAAGCCGCCCGCATTTCTATTGGACCGCTTTATTTGCTTGCTTCACTAACCTCCTATCGTCAATTGGCCTATTGGAATGGCTCAACTGTTAAATAGGCCAGGGATAGTGCATTTCCATAATTAGAAAAAGTTGCATTAATACCGTTAGTATTTGCTGAATAAGTAATAGTTGCAGCAGTAACTGTATTTTTCTTCTGTAAATTGGCTTGTCCAATAATATTTACATTTCCATTATTTGCAATGGAAACAAATAATACATCTTCCTGATAAGTCATATTAGTAGCAGTTCCACTACTGGTATTATCGATCATTACTGCACGCATTTTTATTACACCAACTCTACCTGGAAAGCCAGGGAATTTTGATAAGTCAACAAACTGTGTGGCGGTGGTCAGAGGGCCAACAATCGTATAATTCCAGCTATTCCCTACTTTACGTACAAATCCCGGGAAATAAGGAGGAAAGAAATTATTTGGATCTAACTGTTGGTCTACCTCAATCAATCCAAGGGTGCTTTGTGTAGAAAATACCTGTACCTGTCTGCCTGCTATGCCTGCAGATAAACCACGAATACGTATATTATCCCAATGCCTGGTAGTATTAGTTTCGAGATTTCCATTAGCATCATACGCCCTAATTGCCACCGGATAACCAACAGAGCTTCCGCTACAGTCTACATCTATATCTACATTATCTATCAGAAACTCACCAGATGGGGCACCCTGTTGTTCGAGGGAAACAAAAGCATTACCAGGTGATTGACTGCTATCACTGCGATAATGTAGTCGTACATTTTTAATTGGTATACCATAGCATTTCAGCAATACCTCTGCACTTGCAGCCTGATGATTATTACTCCAGATATCTGCATTAATAAACTGGCCACCGATAAGAAACATTGCTCTCTTTACGCTATCAGTACGAAAAGTACTTGTGTGAAGATTTCTAGGGTCATTCAGGATTAATCCATAATATCCTCTTTCAACCACTGTATTATGAACATCAATATTCTCAAAACGACTGTTAGAGTAAGCCCTGAACATCAACCCTAACATAGACGTAGCGTGTACATTTACGATCTCAATATTGGTCACATCACCAGAAGTTGCCGGCACATAAATCCCATATGCGCCGCGATAGGTAATAGTATTTGAATAACCCTTATCAAAAAATTGCAGTCCTCTGAATGTAAGGTTATGAGCCCTGGAAACCTGGAAGATACGAGGTGGAGCAGTACCGTTATCATCGCTACTACCAGTACTTCTACAAATCAGCATTGCGTTATTGCCCGCTATGACCATCCCATTCACGTCATGAATAGAAATAGCATATTGTTGGAGAGCAAGGTCTCCAAGATTATAAGTACCAGGAGAAAAATAAAGGTTCAATCCATTTACACAGGCATGTTCTGCTGCTGCTCTTATGGCAACGAGATCATTCGTAATACCGTCGCCCTTAGCCCCAAATGTCTTTACATCTATGTAATTCAGAGTATCTGCCAAAGGTGCAAATATCCCCATCCCGATGTTATCCGGGAAACCCGGTGATTTCCCAACGGCAACCACTTTCGAGGATTTTTCAATATAGCTTTTTAAAAAGATGTGTCTGTCTCTAAACCCATCCACACCAGGGTCACTTTTGGCAATGGCTTGAAAGGAGATAAAACAAACAAGGATAAAGATTAGTTTTTTCATAAAAACAAGATTTTAGGGTAACACCGTATTGACGGTAAATAAGGGATACAATAATCTGAGAGCGTATGCCGATCACTACCGATCATATTCATGTTGAAAATACAATCACCATGCGCATTGAATCTGCGTATTCAGTGAAGTGTTTAGGAGTAAAAGCCGATAATAATTTGTCGGCATTTTAAGTACTTATTTCAGTGGAAATAGGTTAACAGAATTGTGGAAATGAAGCACCTTCACAGCTAGATATTTGAAAGGAGAAAATCACTCAGGGCATATACAAAAGCAGTTTTTAGCAGTTTTATTCGTAGGATCATCCTCTGTAAATCGAATATGCTTTCTTGGACTTCCTGGCTGATTTGTTGATATGGGGCGGTGAAGCGACTGGCGATTTCCTTCAGGTTAAGACCATAATGGAAATGCAATGTCATTATGGTTTGACGGTTACCTGGTAGATATAGTATGGCATCCTTCACCAGGTTGATTCGTTCCTATTCCTTATTGGAAGCCCAAGATAGTTCATCCTCTTTTTCGGGGTCATAAGCAGCGGCCTTATAATCTTCAAGCTATTCGGGATGGATAAGTTGGCGATAAAAGCGATTTGAAGGCTGCCTGAAGTAGTCATAGCACCCCAAGCTGGTACAAAGCCTGATAAAAGCGAAATATGTGCAGGCGAATTCATCTCCTGTTACGCGTTTCGCATAATAGAGGACCGGTTAGTAAAGGTGTTCATATATGTAAGTGAATCCTGATTCCTCACCTTTTTGCAAGAGCAAGAAATACAAAAGATTCTCCGGCGTACTAGTAGTAATGCAGTAGCTCATCGTGTCGGCAGCTCAAGAGTGAAAGATGTAAGCCTGTAAGGACCGATGCCGCCCAACGCAAAAAAAACATGTAGATTGGTCCTTATCGTTCCAGAATGGCATCGACACGCTGACGATGAAATAAGGATGCAAAAGCTATAAAGGAAAACGTCAGCGATTCATCTTATTTTTCTCGTCGTTATTAAAGGTCTTATTTTTCCAGAACGAGAATAAAGCAAATACACTTTGATATTTAGCCTTGCAGCTTATGTTTATCTATGAAGTATTTAGTTTCATAACTAAGAATTGATATATTATCAGTCAATTAATATAGAATATCCAACATAATTTATGCATATTCTTATAATTTAATAATCTAACAGTAAGTATTTCCACAATTTTTTATTTTTGTTCCATCAATTATCATAGAAAATCTTAACAATGACTAAGCTGGGAGTGTATCTAGCTCAAAAATCAGTTAATAAATCGGAAGTAGCCCGTAAAACTGGTTTATCAAGAGCAAGAATGAATGAACTCACCTTACATGATCGAAGCCATTTGAGAGCTGAAGAACTTTATCTTATTGCCTTAGCCATTGGAGTTGGACCATGTGAGTTACTTGAAGCTCTTTACAAAGGAATAAAGCTTAAAAACTAAAACGCTTATTGCCAAAGTTGTAGCTCAAGCTCAGCGTATTTATAACTAACTTAGATTTAAACATGTCGGAATATCAATACATATTAGGTGATTCTTATAAAAAGCTTCAAGGCATTGAGGACGGCAAATTCAAACTAATAATAACATCTCCGCCTTATAACGTAGGAAAAGAATACGAAACCAAAAAGTCAATTGAATCTTATTTAAAAGAGCAAAAGGTTATTATCAAGGAGCTTATCAGAGTTTTACATTCATCAGGTAGTATCTGTTGGCAAGTGGGTAATTATATTGATAAAGGCGAAATTTTTCCACTTGATTTCTTCTATTATGATATTTTCAAAAGTCTGGGCCTAAAGCTACGTAATAGAATAATATGGCATTTTGGACACGGTTTACATTCTTCTAAAAGGTTCTCTGGCAGATATGAAACTATCTTATGGTTCACCAAGGAAGACAAATACACTTTTAATCTTGATGAT
Source organism: Chitinophaga silvatica (assembly GCF_003419895.1). Lineage (GTDB taxonomy): Bacteria > Bacteroidota > Bacteroidia > Chitinophagales > Chitinophagaceae > Chitinophaga > Chitinophaga silvatica. Next base: position 22,588 of record NZ_QPMM01000021.1, read on the forward strand.
GTTAGAGTTAAGTCCAAGTATCCAGGAAAGAAACATTTTAAGGGACCAAAGAAAGGCCAATATTCAGGTAACCCCAAAGGTAAAAATCCTGCAGATATTTGGGAGATTGTATTAAATGATTGGGAAAATGAAATTTGGAATATTCCCAATGTTAAATCCAATCATGTTGAGAAAACGGAGCATCCTTGCCAGTATCCAATAGAGCTAGTAGAGCGATGCGTTTTAGCGTTATCAAATGCTGACGATTGGGTTTTGGATCCATTTGCAGGCGTAGGCTCAACTGTATTGGCAAGTTTGAAGAACAATAGGAATGTTATCGGTATTGAGAAAGAATTGAAGTACAGGGATATTGGGTTAGAAAGAGTTCAAGCGTTTCAAAATGGAACCCTACAATTTCGCCCTATAGGAACCCCAATATATGATCACACACAATCCAAACTGTCCCAAGTTCCCATTGAATTTCGCGTATGACAATAGAACTTTATTCGCATAATGAAGCAGATAAAGCTGTTTCTCAAACAATTAAGGATACCCTTATTGAAATTCTCGAGTCAACAGAATTTGAGATATATGAAGGATGTGCCGTTAAATTAAGGAAGATGATTTTGGCGCAACTGAAAGAGGTAGGATGGTCCGATGATTTTAAGTTAGATGCGCATTCACAAATATCACTAACGTCCAGTAATCATGATCATGCATTATGTTTCCAAACTGGAAATATGAGCCGATTTTATGCAGACTTATTAAAACTACAGTTTGTTTATAAGAATAAAAAGGCAAAAGCCGCATTCTATATTATTCCTTCGAAAGAGGCTGCAAAGAAAATGGGGTCCAATATTGCACATTTCGACAGATTTTGTTTTGAAATAAGGTTATTCAAAGATATTGTTACTATACCAACATTAATAATTGGAGTCAAATAGTTATGAAATACGGTCATTCATTACCCGAACGTTTGCAAAAGTTTAACGAGTTATTTTTCAATAAACAAGCAAACACGATCACTAAATGGGACATCCCTACAGTTAACGGAACTGAATTATATGAGGTATACCATGTCTCTATCGAACTGCCAAAGTACCGTTTAGATAATACAAGAACGCTGGCATTACAGGAACAGTACATTTATAATAATAAACTTCCAGATGACTTTTTTAATGAAGTTGAATCAGATCGAGTACAGGAAATTCAGCACGGGTTTTTAAAAAAACTTATTGGCTCTTCAGATAAGGATAAAGATTTAATAAAATATTTCGAAAATCAAAATCAAACAGAGCCACTAATTCTAACTCATGACGGATTTGTGATTTCAGGTAACAGGAGGCTATGCGCATTTAGAGTGCTACTCGAAGGGAATTATGAAAAGTACAGACGCTTTAGTCATATCAGAGTGGTGGTGTTGCCAAGTCTTGATGGTGATAAAATAGATCAGATCGAAGATTTTTTAGAGCAACAGAAGGATATTAAGGAACCTTTCTCGTGGGTAAGCAGAGCGCTTGGATATAGGAGACGTATGCAAAGGTACAACTTTAGTGATGAGCAATTGACAGATATTACAAAGCAAAAGAAGGGAGAAATTATTGGGTTGATTAATAAACTTGAGGTTGCTGATCGTTACCTTGAATTCATCGGTTGTCCGAAAGATTATAATCAAATAATCGATGATTTTTATGCTTTTGAGAAAATTTATACTTGCCAACAGAAAGATAAGGCCGGGAGCATTGCCAAGAAAACTACTTTCGAAAAGCTTGCATTTTTAGCTATTAAGAATAAGGGGGCTTTTTCTGATAGAATGTATAAAAACATTCCTATCATGTATGAGGCTCAATCTTTAATTCAGAATGATATTGCAAGTGAGTTTGAGGAAGAATTTAAGCAATTTGATTCTACTGAAAAATTAAAATCTCCGTTGACTGGATTAAATCTCTTCCCTGATCCTGCAGTTTCCATTAATAAATTGGTAGAGAAGCCAGAACATGAGGAAAAGGTTATTGAGATTATAACAGATAGGATTGAAGGGTATTTAGCATTGGAGAGGGAAAAGAAAAAGAAATCGAGCGTGCTTGAAAGAGTTCGAAAGGCAAATACTCTATTGGTAGAAGCTAATGCTATTAAGAATGGTGAGATAGATACCAAAGGAGTGTTGAGTCAAATTACCAATATTGAAAGGGAGTTAAACAAATTAAAGGAGTGGGCAGATAATAAATGATATTGATAGATTACATAAAATTAAGTCAGTCATGTCGGCTTACGACAGATATTCCAAATAACGATTGGAAAAGAATTAGGTCTTATTATAGCGATATTAATGACCAATCAGAGATATTCGAAAACGCAATTGAGCTTCCATGGCACTCATTCATTTCTAATTTGAATATCTTAGCTGACATTGAAAGTCTATTTAATGTTGAATTATCCTTTACTGAATTGGCAAAGCAGATGCTTTCAGAATCTGTTAAAGTCCAGAAGGATATAGCTTCTATTGACGAAGCCACTGGAATATCTGAACCCCAAATACAATCAACTCTTGAGGTATTGGGGTTTAATCCTAGTCGTAAGCTTACTCCACAACAAGTTAGGAACTTATCAAAGCTTTCTAGAATTCAATTCGGCGCTACTTTTTCAGTTCCAGGTGCTGGAAAAACTACGGAGGCCATAGCCTTTTGGCTTTTGCATCGAAAGGAAGGTCAAAAGCTCATGGTAATTTGTCCAAAAAGTGCATTCCCTGCTTGGGAGGAACAAATACAAGTTTGTTTGCCCAATCATAATTTAAATGTAAAAAGGTTAACTCAAGGAAGTTCGCGAATTGAAGATGATTTAGCATTCAATGAGCAGGATGTCTATTTGATTTCATATCAGCAATTTAATCGCTGTTCTAATATCATTGCTAACTATCTTGATCAAAATCCTACGTTTGTTTTTGTTGATGAAAGTCATAGGATGAAAGGAGGAGACAGGACCGATACAGGGCGACAAATTCAAAGAATTTCACATTTGCCAGTTGGGAAGCTAATAATGTCCGGAACTCCAATGCCTCAGGGAATTGCAGATTTGCTTCCTCAATATTCTTTTTTATTTCCGACGGATGGAAACCTTAATGTTGATAATGTAAAAGAGAAGCTAAAAAGAGTTTATGTGAGGACAACAAAGGATGAATTACTAAATCCTGAAGATTTTCCGTTAAAATTTATAAGAACTCCAATTCCATTGAATGAATCGCAGCGGCATCTATATAACCTTATTCGTTCTGAGGAATTAAGACAAACTTCGGGAGTAGCAAATAATGCCCGAAGACTATACAGGCATTTGGGTAAAAGCTATATTAGGTTACTACAGGTAGTAACAAATCCTTCACTTCTTTTAAAAACCATTTACGACTTTCCAGATGCTTTACGCGAAGCAATCGAATACGGGGAAAGCAATAAATTGAGTTATACAGTAATGAAAGCGAGGAAATTGGCTAAAGAAGGGAAAAAGGTTTTGATTTGGTCTGGCTTTGTAGAAAACGTGGAAATATTGACTCAAATGCTTTCAGATCTTGGAGCCAAATGTATTCATGGCGGAGTGGAGGCTGGTAGTGAAGAAGAAGAGAATACCAGAGAGAGGATTATTAAAGATTTCCATGATGATCCTAATATGCAGGTATTAGTTGCAAATCCAGCAGCATGTTCGGAGGGTATAAGTTTGCACATGATATGTCATCATGCAATATATGTCGATAGAGGATATAATGCTGCACAATTTCTACAATCTATGGACCGTATTCACAGACTAGGCTTGCCCAAAGGTATTGAAACGATAATTGAAATCGTCCATTCTCCTAATTCTATTGATGACCTTATAGATATTCGATTAATTGAGAAAGTGAAACGTATGTCGGAAATTATGGAAGACCCTTCTTTGAATATTGAGCCTGTAACTGTTGAATTAGATGAAGAAGGATTTGATGAAGAGGATGCAAAGCAATTATTACGGCACTTGAAAGGTCAATTATAATATGTTTTCAGTTAGCTTACTATATTCAGTTCACGATTTTTTAAATCTTATTCCTGAGGCAGGCATGACCCCATCCAGCTTTAAGACTCATTTTCAAACATTCAAGTATTCTACAGCGGATAAAATTCTTGATGTTTCATTTAAGTGTGGATGGTCAAAGTTGTCAAAAGACGGCGTTATTATACTCTCTAGTAGGGGAAAGGAAATTTCAATTGTTGATTATAAATCTGCGTTGCGCTTTCAACTGGAGGATTTGATTTTGAATTTCAATCCAGTGTGGGGATCGCTGTTATTAAAGGGTAGAACAGAGGCTAAAAATTTTTTGCCTCCAGATGTAGCTCAATGTTTTAAAGACAGTGGTTTGTTCGATCAACTTAATGATGAGATTATACTTTTTTGGGATAAACTAGCATTAGCCTATAGAAATTATTCGCAAAAGAAAATGACAGAAATTGGTCGTGCTGGAGAAAAATTAAGTTTTAACTATGAGTGGGAAAGAACCGGCGTAAAGCCCATTTGGCAAGCGGTGGAATCTAACCTATCAGGATTTGATATTTTGTCAGTTACTGATAAGGTATCAAACAGGAAACTTCAGATTGAAGTTAAAGCGACGACTTCAGAAATCAGTTATGCAAAACTACATCTTACCAGGAATGAATGGAACACCGCGGAGAACAGTGCAAATTTTATTTTCCACCTTTGGCATTTGGGTGAAGATAATAAACTCTATAAAATAAAAGTTGAAAAGATGGCTATACATATTCCAGGAAATAATGGTGATGGTAATTGGGAAAATGTAGAAATACCGTTTAAGGTATTACTGTAATGAAAAAAATTTTCTATCAAAGTGGTCATTTGCCCACATCTATTTACTTATTCCTCAAGAAAAGCGCGTGTTTAATACCGAGAGACTATTTGCATCTTTACCTATTTCTACTGACAAAATATCGCGAAAAATAAATTAGCTTAGTTATTAATAAGCTTTTTCACCACGCTGCTGACAAATTGTTGGCAAAAAGCAAAAAAGACCGCTGACGCGACCTTTCAAATGTTTGATAACCAAGCTCCCCCTGCTGGACTTGAACCAGCGACCCTCTGATTAACAGTCAGATGCTCTAACCAACTGAGCTAAGGAGGAGTGTAACGGATTGAATTTTAGTTCATCCGGGTCGCAAATGTACTAAAAGCCTGCACATTTCAAAGAAAAAATTTAATGTTTTTTTGAATTTATATGCCCCTCCTTATGTATTTGCCTAAAAAAAGGCTCAGAATCTATTATGAACCTTTTTAGAGATGTTTTTCAGTTAAAAATGTATTGGGGATGTTTTTAATAGGCTTAGTACTCTTCAGATATGCAAATATTACTACTTCAAACGAATGAAATTCGATGGGAAAATTCTACAGTTAAGGCATGAAATTCAGCGATTCGATCATCATGTAATTTAATATGCAGCGCGGCTGTAGTTTCTTTGCTATGCATTTTAGAAATACGGGCATGTTTTTTTAAATGCCCCCTTGCTAAAAATAACTAACGGATATTTTTAAATCGAAAAAAGATATAGTATTTCCACGTTTGGCACCAAGTCTTTCGTGTATACTTATGCGTTAGATCGTGATGTGAGGTTTCGAAGAATTCATTAGTTTATATGGTGCTTTAGATAATAATGATGCATATGGCACTGAGAAATACAGGATAGATCGAAGGACTGTCAAAGATTCTATAAAGAAGAGCTATTGAGGAAGCATGGCATTGGAGAAGCACTAAAATGAATTTGGAGATAATATGGATCAAGTTGAAAACTTGGGGAATCAAGTTAAAAATCTTTGATTTGCAGTCTAATTAGATAGGAAATCGTGGATAA
>NZ_QPMM01000022.1 GCF_003419895.1 Chitinophaga silvatica
AAGTCTATAAATATTTCTCATTTTTATTATGCTGGAAAAGGAAAAACTGTAAAATTAGTGCTATGATAAGTTGTCGCTGGTTGCAAACCCAATCACATTAACCAAAAGGCCTGATTTAATTGATTCATTAATAATATTTGTAGCCGTATAAAATCCAGCTCTGGCCTTCTGTTCAACTTCTGAGGCTTCCCATTGTGACACTGCAAACTGATTATCAACCAGCAATTTTAACTTGGATAACCCATCAATAACACTTAAGCCTTTTGAAATAAAATTGTTTGCTTTTTTAGGAGTAGCGCCAAAATCATTTTGCTTCGCCTCGCCTGGATCTTCTCCAGCTTCATCCCCATATTTACCAGAAAATTCTGGACCATTGTTGTTATATCTACCTGGATTGGCTAAATATGGTTCCTCCAAATCATGCCCATTGGTTGTCATAGGTCCTCCTTTCGTATATTTAAAGCCACCATTTCCATCAGATAAAGCACTTGGTATTTTTTCACGGCAACCTTAATTAGATAGTGGCTGTATTTATACCCATTGCAAGTTTCTTTCCACTAATAAATCCCATTTGATACATAGAACTATGCATTGGTAATAACTCTAATCCATCTAGATCTATTCCGTAAATTGGGCTATTACTAGCAAATTGATATGGCGTTAATTCAGGATACTTCTTAGTTATTGGATCCACACTCAAGAACTTAGCAATTCGTGGATCATATATCCTCATTCCATAATCCTGCTGATTTCCCTCTCCCTTCACCTCATTATCATTCTCCTTACCATTAAACCCATAACGATACGTTCCACTCAAGCTATAATTCCGTCTCACCTGCTGAATTCCAAACGGCGCATAATCGGTCATATTATACACTGTTAATGGCTGATCAGATATAGTAGCCATTACATTACCTAAATGGTTGGAAAGCTCATAACGCGTCCTGTTCGCCTGGTTCCATAATGTCACAGCATTTCCTGGTGTACCGCTTACTTGCATTTCAGGAAGCCACATACCTAAACGGCTACTTCCATACAAATGATGCTCTTTCCAGAAAACCTGGGCTCCACTATTATTACCATAAATGCCAAGTGTAGTGCACCGTGGATCTCTTACATACCGGGTTTCCACAGCTACCTGCCCTGATTTTCTATATTACTTATATTCTATTTTAAAAAACAGAATAGCTATCAGTACTTTTTTCAAAATTTATGATATAAATAAATATTCTACCTTCAATTTTCTAAAAAAAACTTCGTACAAGGTTTACTCTTATGCCTCATTAAATATAGTAACGGCCAGATGGTTATCGTCAATATATTTAATCCAGCCTTTTATACCCGAATCTGTTTCAACTTCCAGCCAATTATTCTTATATTTTATTGGATGAAAAAAAATAGGATCTTCTGAATCTTTTGCCTGGTGTCGAGTTTTAATTATTGTAGCAGTGTCACTCGGATTAGTTCTTAGTGGATTTTTAGTTTGATTAAATTCAACTGCAAAGACATCCATTAAATATTTCCCCCAGCTTTGAAATGCAAATTCACCAGCATTAACGCTGATATATTTAACTTCTTGTGTTTGTTCGTTCACAACAATCTTATACATATTTCCCGCCCTTTGGAGACATCTAAAGACAAGAAATATATTATCTGGCTTCATAGAATAGGCTCTAATGGAGTCGTTATCAAATGTGTCATTATAGACATAAGTCATCCAAATACTACTATCAACGTTGTATAAATTCAACTTAGTCATTTCATAATTAGGGTCAAGTCTCAAAATTCCAATCCCTTCTACGGCTGTCACGTTTTTCTCCTCGGTCGCACTATCAGAAGTTAACGCCATCGAATCATTTTTAATGGCTAACTGTTGTTGCTGTTTAAATGAACTAAGATTATTACATGCGACAAGAACTGTCAAAATAGTAAACAATAATATTGTACTTCTAAAAAACATATTAAATATATTTTAATACCCAAACCAATTATATTGCAATTTTGTCAAGGGAGCAGGCAGTCGAAATACGATACTTGTATTAAACGGAACATATGAACTAACATTTGTTCGGTTCCCATCCTTCATTCCCAAATGTCCATGGTCGTTGTGTCCGCCCATTGTTCTCACTCCATTTAACATTTCGAGTTTTCCCTGATAAGTATTTTTCCAATCAAAGCCAAATCTATAGGCTGCTCTATAGACCATTTCATTTTTCTCTATACTAAACTTTTTACTATCCATCGTTCCCTGAAAACTATGTCCATTGTTGCCAACGTATCTAAAATCCGCATCTAATCCTGAACGTGCTCCCATGTGACCATGTCCTCCATGGTGAAAAGTATTATCTTCCCCCACCGCCGGATCGCTACCATTGTTGGAAGACATATCTCCAAAACTAATTGTAATTCCAGCTACTTTTACTTCATTCAAAATACCAAATAAACCTGCAGCTGTAATTGGTTTTACAAAATTATCACCAGCACCGACAAATTCATCAAATGATTTTCCATTTTTCACTCCTTTTGACTGCCCGCCGGATTCAACAACACCATAGCTATCCCAATTTTCTCCTTTTTCTGGAAATGCGACCAACCCGTTACCATTTTTTTCTAACTGTCCAGCTAATTTATATGATCTGACCAACATATAATCGACCTGCTTTTGACTTGTTTCCACATAAAATCTATCAAATTTATCATCCGTTTTGTTAACAATGATATCTCCATTTTTTCTAATCATATAATCATCGTCTAATCCTCCTGAAGGATCTATCTTAATGATTGGTGAGTTTTGTACAAAGTTATAGGGACTCATCCAAGTTCTTTGTGCCTGTAGAGGATCTCCGCTTAAAAAGCGTCCTATCCTCGGATCATACACTCTCATTCCATAATCCTGCTGATTCCCCTCTCCCTTCACCTCATTATCATTCTCCTTCCCATTAAACCCATACCTATACGTTCCGCTCAAGCTATAATTCCTTCCAACCTGCTGCATTCCAAATGGAGCATAATCGGTCATGTTATAGATAGTTGAAGGCACATCGGAGATAGTAGCCAGTACATTACCAAGATGATTCGTTAGTTCATAACGAATACGGTTACTTTGATTCCAGATTGTAGTAGCACTACCTGGAGTTCCGGTAACCTGCATTTCTGGAACAAACATTCCTAATCTGCTACTACCATAAAGATGTTGTTCTTTCCAGAAGGTTTGAGCCCCTCCATTATTACTGTAAACTGAAAGTACATTACCCTGAGGATCACGAATGTACCAGGTTCTCGTGGTTACACCCGATTTCGTGTACTCTTTATAGATTCGGTTACCAGTTGCATCATACTTATATTGCAAAGAACTACTATCACTGGAGGTAATACTTTTAACCTTACCATATACCGACCATACTTATGGCAGTAATATTGGCAGACTTATTACTTTCAGATTACCTATTTATCGTATTGGTAATTATCGGCACCCATACTCTTTATGTTGGTATCGATGTCTCTTGGAGACTACCGTAGGGTATTTATTAGGAGAATCTAAAGACAGAGCCCTTTTAAAAGCCAGCTCTACGCTTAAAAGACTGGATGATATTTCTAAATTCCCAGAGCTAGATAAAAACTGTATCTACGCCCTGGATGCAATGATCAATTACGTAAAACTAAAGGCTATTCAATAACAAAATCATAAGCCATAAATAATAAGGCCCAGTCGTTGACTAGGGCCTTATTATTTATGGCTTAAACAGTTTATGAGAAAGTTCCTAATCATACTTGTTAGTTCAATTACGATTTGAATCAATACATATAGATTTTAGTAGTTCTCTTGTTCTCCCTTCAAAAGCAAATGTATCTGCCTTTTTCACCAAATTTCCACAAATTATTTCATGCACTTTTTTGTTTAGCCTAATCTCATTTAGATTACTTAATAAGCGATGCAAAATTTTCCAATCTTTAGTCTTCTCTATTAAATTAGATAAACACTCAATATAAAGAGAATCAATTTCTTGTTTACATATTATCAAATTAAACAATATTTGAGATCTTAATATTTCTGGTTGTCTATGGCTGTATAGTAAATTGAGATCCTTTACATATCCCTTTGGTAGTAAATTTTTTTCGCAATACTTAAAATAATCTAAGACTGCCAATTTCACCAAATAATTACTTTTTTGAAAAAGTAACTCGTAATAACGTTTCCTTATATTTAGATCATAAATATTAAGCCATCCAGTCAAGTCAATCAAATCTGAGAGATAAAACTTATCTCTTATTGATTTTACATTCAGTAAAAAATGATGATAATATTCAAAATAATCATCTTCAAAATCATAATCGTTTATAAACTCACTTCGAATTAGGTAGCTTTTATTCTCAAATAACTTTTTTACTTCTTCAAGTGTTTTCATTCTTCTAATTTTTATTTCTTTCTTTTCTGCTTATTTCTTTCTCCTATCGCTTTTTCTTGCGTTTTAATTTTTTGTAATAACTCTACATGTTCAGGCTTAATTTTACCATTGTTCGCAGTTGTGCTATCCTTAATTTCCTGTCTTAATTCATTAAGGCCGTCCAATGTCTTAGGTAGATCATCCAAAAGTTGATGGAAAAGGAAAAACTGTAACATTAGTGCTATGATAAGATGTCGCTGGTTGCATACCCAATCACATTAACCACCTACACATTATGTAATTCTTTTTTTCAAAGATCGCAACTCATTGAGTAAAGAATAATCATAACTATGCCCATTTGCTAAATAAAACAGATGTCCATTATTCTTCGTTTCATGAACCAGATTAGGACTAATTTTAGGCATGTGTTTAATGCATCGTGAATACGTAACCCAGCCAATTCCGTCTATATCCCCTCCGATATTACTTCTTAATGCCTCGGAGCTAAACACTGCATTATCAGGGTTCCATATATCAATCAGTATCGACATTATTGCAAGTACTTTCTTCTGTTCTAACAATCTATCCTTAGCCACCCCTTCATAAGGAAGTGTTACTATACAATTATTAATCAATACTTGGGAAGATTTCCCCACATTAAAAGATAGACTACTCGACTCTTCATCAGTACGCCCATTCCACAAACTAAACAAAAATCCCATTTTTGAAAACCCCTGCTCATTTAATTCACCTTTTCTTACACTTTCTATGCATTGACGAATAATTACATCATCTTCCCATTTTATCTTTTGGGCTAATGCATCTTTGCGACTCATCCCTGTTTCATACCAGCTTGAAAACTCGATATCTATACGAGCCAGGCAATTTAATGTTTGTAATATTTGATCTTTTATTTGAATTAAAGATGCTGCCCTCTCTCCCCAATAAGCACCAATTATAAAGGGATCATTCATATTCTTTAGTATTAGGCTGACTTGCTGATTATTCTATTCTTAATCAATTTTCAAAAACTTTCTTTGTAACAGGATCTACGCGAATGACACTTGCACTAAACTTTCTGACTTCAAACCAAAAAATGTCATCATTAATTTGTCTTTTAATCTTTTTTTGTTCATAAAAATGTTTTGGGGGTACGTAGACCATAACCACTGGTAAATACATATAAATACCATTTTTGTCATATCCTAAAGTATCACAATAGGACAAATACCATTCCCTATCCTTAAAGTTTCCGAATTCATAGAAAATCGGCTTTTCAACTTTAATTTCTCTTAAAAAGTTAAACGACTCTGAAATTTTTCTCTCCCAGAAAACACTAGTAATTTTATTTGTATCAGCTAGCTTTAGTAGATAACGAGATTCATAATCTAGCGTATCTATCGCTTCCTGATTTTGCCTGACGTAAAACATCAGATAACCGGGTTTATTTACTACTACTCTATCAATCGGAACAAAAAAATAACCTTTACATGAACAAAGTAGAAGCAAACTAACAATAATTTTCCTCATACTCCATTTTCTATTTTGCCAGGATATTTATCATGCAATGGATCAAACGCCCAAATTACGTTATCCTTGGATTATACTTCCCTATTCCATAATCCTGCTGATTCCACCCTCCCTATACCTCATTTTTCATTATCATTTTTTTCCATAAATCCATTATAGCCTCATATTGTTAATGAACTTCCGATATCTGTTTTCGATCCATAAGTACTTATAAAAGAATTACTGGTTGGCAAAACAAAAGTAATCGCTAACTTCCTACCTAAAATAAATGCAGTTGCACATAGAAATATCCAATAGCAAAATCATAGTACAGCATATCTTGGCAGCATCTATACCCTAAATCAAAACCTATAAATAGAAAGACGAAAAACTGAATCTGAAATATTAAAATAAGCAAGAGTGGAGGCGTTAAAATTAATATTGGA
>NZ_QPMM01000023.1 GCF_003419895.1 Chitinophaga silvatica
TTTTAATAAGTATGGCAGCTACCTACTCTCCCGCATGATAGTGCAGTACCATCGGCCATGAGGGGCTTAACTTCTCTGTTCGGAATGGGAAGAGGTGAACACCCTCGGCAAAACCACCATAAGATCTTTTTTGCTATTACAGCAAACTAATAAGGTAACATATCGGGAAAAAAGTATTGTTCAGAATCAACATAATAATAAAGTTAAAGCTTACGGGCAATTAGTATTACTCGGCTCGGATGTTACCACCCTTATACCTGTAACCTATCAACGTCGTAGTCTGCGACGGCCCTTAAAAGTAAACTCATCTTGAAGCAGGTTTCACGCTTAGATGCTTTCAGCGTTTATCCTATCCGTACATAGCTACTCTGCACTGCACCTGGCGGCACAACAGATACACCAGCGGTACGTACGACCCGGTCCTCTCGTACTAAGGTCATGTCCTCTCAATTTACTAACGATCACAACAGATAGGGACCGAACTGTCTTGCGACGTTCTGAACCCAGTTCACGTGCCACTTTAATCGGCGAACAGCCGAACCCTTGGGACCTTCTCCAGCCCCAGGATGTGACGAACCGACATCGAGGTGCCAAACCTCACCGTCGATATGAGCTCTTGGGTGAGATCAGCCTGTTATCCCCGGAGTACCTTTTATCCTTTGAGCGATGGCCCTTCCATACAGAACCACCGGATCACTTTAGCCTGCTTTCGCACCTGCTCGGCTTGTATGCCTCACAGTCAAGCACCCTTTTACTAATGCGCTCTGCGTACGATTACCAACCGTACTGAGGGTACCTTTGCGAGCCTCCGTTACCTTTTAGGAGGCGACCACCCCAGTCAAACTACCCACCAAACAATGTCCCCGGTCTCCCGGGTTAGACTCTAAATAACAGAAGGTTGGTATTTCAACGATGACTCCACAACTCCTGGCGAAGCTGCTTCATAGTCTCCCAACTATCCTACACATCTGGCATTCAAAATCAATGTTAAGTTGTAGTGAAGGTTCACGGGGTCTTTCCGTCCCGTTGCGATTAACCGGCATCTTCACCGATACTACAATTTCACCGAGCTCGTGGTAGAGACAGTGTACAACTCATTAGACCATTCGTGCAGGTCGGAACTTACCCGACAAGGAATTTCGCTACCTTAGGACCGTTATAGTTACGGCCGCCGTTTACTGGGGCTTCAGTCAGAAGCTTTGGATTGCTCCGAACATCCTTCCTTAACCTTCCAGCACCGGGCAGGTATCAGGCTCTATACGTCATCTTTCGATTTTGCAGGGCCCTGTGTTTTTGTTAAACAGTTGGTTGTACCATTTTACTGAGACCACATCACTGTGGTACGCCTTATCCCGAAGTTACAGCGTCAATTTGCCTAGTTCCTTTACCACGGATCACTCGAGCGCCTGAGAATATTCATCTCGACTACCTGTGTCGGTTTACGGTACGGGCTGCTTAAAACATAACTTAGAGGTTTTTCTTGGAAGTCTGATTAGGGACATTATCAGCGCTGCCGAAGCTTTGCCGTACTATCAGGTTCATCATCCCTGGCGGATTTGCCTACCAGAAATATAACTACTCCCTTTAACGCACTATTCCGTAAGTGCGCAGTCCTTTCACTACTCCGTTACCCCATCGAATTTTAAGCAGGTGTTGGAATATTCACCAACTTGCCATCAGCTACGCCTTTCGGCTTTGCCTAAGGACCCGACTAACCCTGATCCGATTAGCGTTGATCAGGAACCCTTAGTCTTTCGGCGACAAGATTTTTCATCTTGTTTATCGTTACTTATGCCTACATTTTCTTTTCTAAACGCTCCAGCATGTCTCGCAACACACCTTCGATGCAGTTTAGAATGCTCCCCTACCGTCTAGCTTACGCTAGGCCTAAAGCTTCGGTTGTATGTTTGATGCCCGATTATTTTCCGTGCCCAAACCCTCGACCAGTGAGCTGTTACGCACTCTTTAAATGAATGGCTGCTTCCAAGCCAACATCCTGGCTGTTTTAGGATTTGAACCGCGTTTGTTCAACTTAACATACGATTAGGGACCTTAGCTGTTAGTCTGGGTTATTTCCCTCTCGGCCATGGACCTTAGCGCCCACAGCCTCACTCCTGGAGATTATATTATAGCATTCGGAGTTTATTAGGGTTTGGTAGGCGGTGAAGCCCCCTAGCCCAATTAGTAGCTCTACCTCTATAATACGTCTATATCCAAGGCTGTTCCTAAAAACATTTCGGGGAGAACGAGCTATCTCTCAGTTTGATTGGCCTTTCACCCCTATCCACAGGTCATCCCATAGCTTTTCAACGCTAATGAGTTCGGACCTCCAGTTAGTTTTACCTAACCTTCATCCTGCCCATGGATAGATCACAAAGTTTCGCGTCTACCCCCACTGACTAATTCGCTCTGTTAGAACTTGCTTTCGCTACGGCTCCGGTACTGAAGACCTTAACCTCGCCAGTGAGGAGTAACTCGTAGGCTCATTATGCAAAAGGCACGCCGTCACCCTTACGGGCTCCGACCGCTTGTAAGCGCACGGTTTCAGGAACTATTTCACTCTCCTGTTCGGAGTACTTTTCACCTTTCCCTTACGGTACTGGTTCACTATCGGTATCTAAGGAGTATTTAGCCTTACCAGATGGTGCTGGCAGTTTCACACAGGATTCCTCCGGTCCCGCGCTACTCAGGATACTACACGTCCACTAAAATTTCTGTCTACAGGGCTATCACCTGCTAAGGCTCATCTTTCCAGATGATTCAACTTGATTTAGCTTTCTAAAAGTAGTCCTACAACCCCGGATAGAATTGCTTCGATCCGGTTTGGGCTCTTCCCTGTTCGCTCGCCACTACTTAGGGAATCATTGAATTATTTTCTTTTCCTGCAGGTACTTAGATGTTTCAGTTCCCTGCGTTGGCTCTCTTTCGAGTGACACGCCTTCAGCGTGCCGGGTTGTCCCATTCGGAAATCTACGGATGTAACGATCGTTTGCATCTCCCCGTAGCTTATCGCAGCTTACCACGTCCTTCATCGCCTCTTAGATCCTAGGCATCCACCATGCGCCCTTATTCGCTTTAAATATTTTGTACTCAAATATTACTATCTGAACACTACTTTG
>NZ_QPMM01000025.1 GCF_003419895.1 Chitinophaga silvatica
GAGACTATAAAATAAATTGTGTAAACAGATAATCAACTGATCAAATTCGACATCTGTTTTCAAAGATAGTAATATATTGATGGAGCACCAGCCCCCAGTTATGGAGTGGCATGCTCCATTTCTTTTCAATGTTCATGATAGCGAGGAAAACGGCCTTTTGAGCCGAAGCATCGTCAGTAAATTGAATTTTGGTCTTAGTATACTTGCGGATGCCTCTATTGAGATTTTCGATCGTATTTGTGGTATACATGATCTTACGGATCTCCAGGGGGAAGTCAAAGTAACTAGTGAGATTATCCCAGTTGTTCTCCCAGGATTGGATCGCATGCCTGTATTTTGAGCCCCACTTGTCGGAACAGGTAGTTAATGCGTGTTCTGCAGCTGCCCGATTAGGAGCTCCGTAAATCTGCTTCAGATCAGCGCAAAACTCCTTTCTGTCTTTCCACACCACATATTTGCAGCTATTGCGTATCTGATGAACTACACAAAGTTGGGTAATTGTCTGTGGAAATACACCTTTTATAGCGTCTGTAAAGCCTTTTAGGTTATCTGTGCAGGCAATTAATATGTCTTCCACACCACGCGCCTTTAAATCGGTCAAAACGCTCATCCAGAAAGAGGCTGATTCGGTTTCTGCCATCCACATACCTAACACTTCTTTCAATCCGTCATTTTTCAACCCGATGACCAAGTATATGCACTTATTAATGTACTTGCCGTTTTGCTTGACTTTCAGCACTATTCCATCCATCCAGACCATAAAGTAAACTGGTTCCAGAGGCCTGTTTTGCCAACTCTTTACATGCTCTGTGATACGATTGGTGACATTGGAAATAGTTCCTTCGCTTACGTCTACTCCGTATATCTCTTTAACCTGATCGCTTATATCTGAAGTAGTCATCCCCCTGCTGTACATGCCGATGATGGCTTCTTCCAGCTTATCACTCATCCGCTGTCCTTTTGGAATCAAGACCGGCTCAAACTCACTATTGCGGTCACGCGGAATATTAAGGGCAAGGTCTCCCAGGGTGTCTGTCTTTACTTTCTTCTTGTAAGACCCATTGCGGCTATTGCCCGAATTACGGCCTTCTGAGCTATGCTTTTCATAACCCAAATGTTCATCAAGTTCAGCCCTCAGCATCTGTTCTACTCCTTGCTTAAAAAGGTTGTTGAAGAAAGATTGAAACTCTTCTTTATTCTTAAACTGCTTGAAGAAGTCTTTTGAAAATTGTGGTTCTTGTTTGTCCATGGTACTGTATTCAAAGTTAAAAAATATCGGGGCAAATCCAGCCGCCGTTCCCAGCAGGTGTCGTTTCGTTCGGCTCCGCTACGCTCCGCCTCACTTCACTCCACCTGCTGGTGGTATTAACTCGATACAGTTGAATACATACTTACACAAAGAATTTTACACTACC
>NZ_QPMM01000003.1 GCF_003419895.1 Chitinophaga silvatica
TTACCAACTACACGAATTTGTATGCTGGCTCCTACCGCCAGATCTGATGTAAACGCAATATGATTACCTGTGCCTGTGGCGCCATTGGTTGCGCTGTAGCTCACGCCACTGATTGATGATGGCACATCATCTGTTATTGCCACATTCCTGGCTTCTGATGGGCCAGCATTCGTTACTATGATCAGGTAATGAATGCTATCGCCGGCTACCACTTGTTTATCGCCAACCTTAGTAATGCTGATTTGTGAAGATGATGTTACTGTTGTTACTGCAGCAGCGCTAGTTACAGGACTTGATCCTGGTAATTGTGCGCTGGCAGTATTAGACAATGCACCAGTAGCTTCGCTCGATACCTTACCAGTTACTCTTATTTGCAGACTTGCTCCTACAGCCAGATCTGTTGTAAACGCAATATGATTACCTGTGCCGGTAGCGCCATTGGATGCGCTGTAGCTTACTCCACTGATTGATGATGGCACATCATCTGTTATTGCCACATTCCTGGCTTCTGATGGGCCGGCATTCGTTACTGTGATCAGGTAATGAATACTATCGCCAGCTACCACTTGTTTATCGCCAACCTTAGTAATGCTGATTTGTGATGATGATGTTACTGTTGTAACTGCAGCAACACTTGTTACTGGTCTTTCGCCTGGTAATTGTGCGCTGGCAGTATTAGACAATTCTCCGGTAGCTTCGCTCGATACTTTACCAACTACACGAATTTGTATGCTAGCTCCTGCAGCCAGATCAGTTGTAAACGCAATGTGATTACCTGTGCCTGTGGCGCCATTAGATGCGTTGTAACTTACTCCACTGATTGCCGATGGCACATCATCTGTTATTGCCACGTTCCTGGCTTCTGACGGACCAGCATTCGTTACTGTGATCAGGTAATGAATACTATCCCCTGCTACCACTTGTTTATCGCCAACCTTAGTAATGCTGATTTGAGACGATGATGTTACTGTTGTAACAGCTGCCACGCTAGTTACAGGACTTGATCCTGGTAATTGTGCGCTGGCAGTATTAGTCAATTCACCTGAAGCTTCACTCGATACTTTACCAACTACACGAATTTGTATGCTGGCTCCTACCGCCAGATCTGATGTAAACGCAATATGATTACCTGTGTCAGTAGCCCCATTAGAAGCGCTATAGCTTACACCGCTGATTGATGATGGCACATCATCTGTTATTGCCACATTCTTAGCGTCCGACGGACCAGCATTCGTTACTGTGATCAGGTAATGAATACTATCGCCTGCTACCACTTGTTTATCGCCAACCTTAGTAATGTTGATTTGTGATGATGATGTTACTGTTGTAACTGCAGCAACACTTGTTACTGGTCTTTCACCTGGTAACTGTGCACTGGCAGTATTAGACAATTCACCGGTAGCGTCACTCGATACTTTACCAGATACACGAATTTGCAGACTAGCCCCCGCAGCCAGGTCTGTTGTAAATGCAATATGATTACCTGTACCTGTAGCACCATTGGATGCGTTATAGCTTACGCCACTGATTGCCGATGGCACATCATCTGTTATTGCCACATTCCTGGCTTCAGACGGACCAGCATTCGTTACCGTGATCAGGTAATGAATACTATCTCCCGCAACTACCGATTTATCACCAACCTTAGTAATAGTTATTTGAGATGTTGCAGCAATTGTTGTTACTGCTGCCACACTTGTTACAGGTCTTTCGCCTGGTAATTGTGCACTGGCAGTATTAGACAATTCACCGGTAGCGTCACTCGATACTTTACCAGCTACTCGAATTTGCAGACTAGCCCCCGCAGCCAGGTCTGTTGTAAATGCAATATGATTACCTGTACCTATAGCACCATTGGATGCGCTGTAACTTACTCCACTGATTGATGACGGCACGTCATCCGTTATTGCCACATTCCTGGCTTCAGACGGACCAGCATTTGTTACTGTGATCAGGTAATGAATACTATCCCCTGCTACTACTTCTTTATCGCCAACCTTAGTAATACTTAATCCAGCTTCATTTACAACATTCGTACTTACAACATTAGACTGTACAACAGTATTGTTGAAAGCAGCACTTGCCCGATTGTCTATTGACCCTGTAAGATTTGAAGATGTCAATCCATTTATTATAACAATTACAGAATCATCAATAGAAATCAACAAATCAGCAATAAATAAAACATTACCCTGCCCCGAAGATTTCCCTACTATATGCGATTTACCATATGCAATAGTATTCCAGTTAACTCCGGTAACAGATGCCACCACGCTATCTGCAATCACCACACCCTTAGCAGCTGAAAGACCTGTATTTGTGATTTTTAATCTATAGGTAATACTATCTCCTGCAACTACAGTAGCTGGACCGGATTTCACAATCTTAATATCCGGTGTAATCTTAACTCCGGTTACCACACTTGAAGTTCCCGTTATCTCTTCACCAGACTGTTTAATGGAAGCCGTATTTGTAATAGTAGTTACTGTACTAGTATCAGCAACCTTTCCTTTTATCAATATCTGAATCTTATTACCAGGCCCTGCATCTATAGACCCACTAATCGTAATATTATTGCCGGTACCATTTGATGCGCCAACTATACCTGCACTTCCAATTGCTGTTGCATTCCAAACCACATCAGATACTGCTACCGGAACAACATCTGTTATTACAATATTTGATGCAGAAGAAGGTCCTTCATTTGTAGCAGTGATCAGGTAACTAATTGTATCACCAGCCGTAACCTGACTCGCTCCAGTTTTCTTAATTACAAGTCTGGATTTCGTATCAACAACAGTATTTGTCTTATTGGAAGAAACAACTACGTCATTCACCTTAGCGGTAGCCTGATTTATAATTGAATCTTTGGCAGATGATAATACCTTACCTGTTATAATCAATCTAACAACATTGCTTTCACCTGCCGGAATATTTGCTATAAGATTTACATGATTTCCGGTTCCTGCATTTGGTCCAACAATGGATGCTGTGCCCGTTGTAGTTGCATTCCAGTTTATTCCTGTTATTGATGCCGCTATTTCATCCGTAATATTTACAGCAGTTGCATCAGAGCTACCTATATTTCGGGCTACAATAGTATAAGTTATACTATCGCCAGCATTAACCTGTACCGGAGCCAATTTGCTTAGTGTTATTGCTGGTTTATTTTGTATAACTGTTACGATAGTATCTGAACTTTGTTTTGCTTCAGCTTCCTGTTGCGCAAAGCCTACATTTTTAATACTACCATTTGCATTGGCAGGTATCTTACCACTAATCAGAATTTGAATTCCATTTTCTGCTCCTGCATCTATACTACCTGATACCTGAAGATTATAGTTACTACCGCTTGAATTTCCAATAACCTTAGCATTTCCTATAGCTGTAGCTGTCCAGGATACATCTGCGAGTATTGCAGGTATCTGATCAGTAATAGATATATTATTGGCGGTAGATGGACCAACATTGGTCACATTCAACTGGTAAGAAATCACTTCTCCTGCAGCTGCAGTTGCCGGACCAGATTTACTTATTCCGATTGCTGCCTCTCTACTTACTATTGTAGTAGCAACAGATTGATATACCGAATCATCTGCACTGGTAACTATTCCGGTATTAGTTATTATTCCCGTAAAGCCTGGATCTATAGTTCCGTTAATTTGAATATGTATTACATTACCTGGTCCAGCAGGCACATTACCATTAAAGGCGATAAGATTTCCTGTTCCGTTTAAGTTAGTTCCTGACTGCACCGATGCCAATCCCATTGTACTTATTTTCCAGCTGGTTTGCTGTATCGACGCAGGAATCTGATCTGTGATTCTGGCATTAATCAAAGCAGAAGGACCGCTATTAACAAGATCCATTGTATAGCTTATCTGATCTCCTGATTTGGCCTTCTGAGCACCCGACTTTGTGAATACTACGCCTGTTCTGTTTACAATTACAGTTGTAACAGAATCGCTTAACTGATTTCCTTTAACACCTATGGTTGCCTTGTTTTGCACAATAGTATCTGCACTTCCTGGTATTTCGCCGGTTACTGTAACTAATATATCACCGGTCTTAGCTGGTATGCTACCTGTAAGTTTAACGATACTTCCACTTCCATTGGAAGGTCCTATAATTGAAGCGCCGCCGGTAGTTGCTGCATTCCAAACCACATTTTGGAGTAATGATGGTACAGTGTCTGTAAACTCTACTTCATGGGCATCCGATAATCCCTTATTTAACGCATGAAGGGTATAGGTAATAGTAGTGCCAGCCGCTATAGTATCTGGTCCGGTTTTATAGAACCTAATAACTGGTTCCGCGCTAACCTCAGTTCTAACAGGTGTTGACTGTACATTTGTCTTCCCTTGTTCTTTATATCCCGCTATATTCGTTATTGTACCTGTAAAATCAGGATTAATAGTTCCTGTAACTGTAACAACGATCCGATTCTCAGTTCCGCCCGGCACATCTGCAAAGAAATTGATATTACCACTTTGATTTTGTTTGTTTCCTCCATCAATAGTCGCGGTTCCTTCTGCGGTGGCAGACCAACTTGTATTAATTAATTGAACTGGTAATGTATCTGTTACTTCAAGATGTTGTGCAAGCGAAGGTCCATTATTGGTCAATACAATATTATAACTGATCGGCCCTCCGGCAACCGCCCTTCCAGGACCAGTCTTAACCAGATTTATTATAGGTTTATTAACTACTTCTGTAATAACCGTATTTGAGGTAATAAAATTATTGACATCATATGTTGGGAATGCAAATGCTGTATTCTCTATCTGACCGGTATAGGAAGAATCTACCTGTCCACTCATTACAATATGAATACTGTTGTTTGGATTACCAGCCGGTAAATTAATGCCTATAAACATTGTTCCTGTCTGATTACTTACATCTCCTCCGCAAACTTCCCCGGCTCCAATTCCGGTAGCCGACCAGGTTCCGTTTAGCAGAGGGTTTGCATCTATGACAGGTATACAAACAGCATCTGATGGTCCATCATTATAGATGTCTATTGTATAACTCATGGTACCTCCTGCCGCAATAGTATCAGGACCTGATTTCACCATTCTTAAACCGGTTACATTATTCACAGTCGTAACAATAGAATCCTCGTTCCTGGTACCATCTGGTAACACAACTTCTGCCTTATTTACCATTTTACAAGGCAATGCAGCTTGTGATACCCGTCCATTCACTACAACCTGAATATAATTTGCTTCACCGGCAGGTATAGTTGCCTGCATTATCACATTTCCTGATCTATTTACAATATTACCCCCGTTAATAGTAGCGCTTCCCACTGCAGTAGCCGACCATACAACATTTTCAATATCAACAGGTATGATATCTGAAATATTAGCTCCGGTAGCAGTAGAAGGTCCACTATTACTTATTTTGAGCTGGTAGCTTATTAATCCTCCTGCTGCAATGCTAGCAGGACCCGATTTTTGAATCGCTATAGAAGGTTTATTAACAATCTGTGTATTCAAGACATTACTAACTAAATCTTCGCCATTATTGCTGCCTGTTGCCACGTTTGAAATAGTAGTATTGGCTGCCGGATCAGTTGTTCCTTTAATATCTATCACAACTGTTCCTCCAACTGGTAAACCAACTGCTGTTGCCGGATTACCGGAACCTGATTGCAGACCTATGATTGATGCTCCATCAGCGGCTGTAGCCGTCCAGGTGCTATTAAGTATTTCAACTGGTAACTGGTCTTCAACCTTAACACTTGTTGCTGCCGATGGTCCATTATTTGTTAAAATCAGTTTATAATTAATCTCAGATCCTGCCTTCACAATTGACGGTCCTACTTTCTGAATATTGATTCCTGCTTTGGACACTACATTGGTCACAACAGTTACTCCGGCATCTCCTGTATTCACAATGTTGGTATCAGCCTTTACTTTAACTATATTAGTAAGTGCCCCACTAAATGTGGGGTCAACAGTTCCATGAACTACTAATGTTATAGTATCTGTAGACACTGGAATATCAGCGAGTAATAAGATATTCGGATCAGTTCCATTTGCAGGAGAAACAGAAGCGCCACTGGTAGCAGTAGCCGTCCAGGAAGGATTCAAAATTGGCGGTAGGATATCTGTAATTTTAGCTTTTAAAGCCGCAGCCGGACCAGCATTTGTGACTTTCACCACATATGTGATTTGTTGACCTGCATTAATAGTAGCCGGAGCTGTTTTATTTACCTGCAGATGCACCGACCTATCCACCGTTGTTACTACAATACTTTTCTTCACACCTCCATAAGTAGCACTTGCCGTGTTAGTAATTGTACCTCCAACAGATGAGGAAACGAGGCCTCTTATTTTTATTGTTATAGTACCGGAATTAGAAGCTCCAATGTTGGCTTCCAGGTGGATGTTATTAGTATTTCCAACCGAATCGGCTGAAGTAATTTGCAGATCTCCATTAGTGGATGCTACCCAATTCACTCCTGTAATGCCAGCTGGCACTATATCATCGATCATTACTCCGGTAGCAGCACTAAATCCTGAATTCGAAACTGTAATTTCATAATTGATCGAATCTCCGACGTTTACCGTAGCCGGACCAGATTTAGAGATCTGAATTCCTACATCAGTATTAAGTTTGGTTGTAATTGAACTGGTATTATTAGCCGGAGAGGTTTCCCTTGTATCAGCTGCCGGGCTCACTATTGCCGTATTGGTAAGACTATTGGCCGGCACTTCAGTAGATACTCTTCCCTGAATAGTAACTAGTATTGCATTTCCTGCACCTGCATTAATATCGCCAGTTATCTGGATGTCATTACCATTGATTACAGGACTTTGTGCACTGGCAACTCCCTGCACTGTAGCTACGACAGAACTGATTTTAACAAAATTCGGAATTGTGTCTTCTATCAAAATATTATTTGCATCTGAAAGTCCTCTGTTTGTAACTACCAATTGCCATGAAATATCCTGACCTTTCTTTAAATCTGCTGGTCCTGATTTCACGATTACAAGATCTGCTGCCTTTTCAATAGTAGTAGTTACAGATGCAGAAGCCGGGGTATTATCAACTACATCAGAAGGAGGTGTTGCTGTTGCTGTATTCACCATATCAAATGGTGAAGTATTAGCAGGTATTTTTGCTGTTACCGTGAAATCTATAGAAGCATTACCGGCTGGTAAATCTGCCGTTACCTGAATGTTTCCGGTACCCGAATTAGACGATACGGTTGCACCCTGACCTTTTGCAGTTGCAGACCATTGTACATTCGTTAATTCTGCCGGCATTATATCTGTAATGGATATACCATTGGCTACAGATGGTCCGGCATTGGTAACTGAAATACTGTAAGTAATAGTTTCACCAGCTATTGCCTTAGCAGGACCGCTTTTCACAATCTGTAAATCTGCTGCTTTGCTCACTGTACTAGTCACTTCGGAAGATAAACCAGGTAATCCTACCGGTGTTACACTTGCTATATTTACAAGACTATTTTCTGCATAGGTAGGATCAACGATGCCCGTTACCGTTATCAGGATTTTATTACTATCTGCCGCTCCTACATTTCCTGTAATATTAATAGCAGACGAATCTTCAGTTTTACTTACACTTGCATTGCCGGATACTGTGGCAATCCAGTGAGGATGCAGGATAGCCGGATTTAAAGAATCTACAATTGTGGCATTAACCACATCTGAAGGGCCATGATTGGTGATGACAATGGTATACGATATCATATCTCCTGCTCTTATGGCAGAAGGGCCCGATTTTACTATTTCCAATCCAGGCTTCACTTTAACCGTAGTAACCGCCGTATCACTTACGGTAGGTTGATTTACAGCCGATGCAAATGCAGTATTGATTATGGTACCTGGCAAGGCAGATGCAGCCAATTTGCCTGTTACAGTTACCTGTATATTATTTGTAGCTCCAACAGGAATATTTCCTCCCACTGAAATAATGTTACCAGTGCCAGAATTACCAGAAGTAATTTGAGCTGTACCATTGTTGATGGCTGTCCAGCTACTGTTAGTTATTAAAGCAGGAATTGTATCCTGAATCAAAACTCCATTGGCTGTTGATGGGCCATTATTTGAGGCGGTAATGATCCATGAAATATTTCCTCCTGCCGGCTGAATAGCAGGACCTGTTTTGCTGATCAACAATGCAGATTTGCTTACCAGATATGTTTGTGTTGTATTTGATACTGCTGCAGTATCTCCGTTAATGGTTGCTACTGCGGTATTAAGCAAAGTTCCCGTAGCCGCCGGATCTGTGGCTCCCTGAATATTTACGGTAATACTATTACCCGTACCTGCCTTAATACTGCCACTGATATTCACATTATTTCCGGTTCCACTACTGTTATTTACAGATGCATTTCCCTGACTTGAAGCTGTCCAGCTACTATTTGTAACTAATGCAGGAACAATATCTGAAAGAGTAAACGCACTCGCATCAGAAGGTCCGTTATTCGTAATTACGATGGTATAATTAATTTTACTACCAGCAGCTAAAGTATCAGGTGCACTTTTCACTAATTGCAAGGATGGTCGGCTATTTACAGTTGTTATAACAGCTTCGCTTTTCACTGTATCTCCGGCCTGGGTATAGGTAATTGCCTGATTATTTAAAGTACCGGTATATCCGGGTGCCACTGTTCCGGTAACAGTAATGAATATATGGTTATCCGTACCTGCAGGTATAGTGCCTGTGACTAATACATTAGTACCCTGACCGCTGCTACCACTTAATACTTTAGCATTTGAAGATCCTGTTGCTGTCCAGCTTACATTAGTTAGTTGGGATGGCACAGTATCCTGAATTGTAATTCCTTCGGCATCAGACTGACCAAAATCGGATACAACCAACTGATATGTAATTTTCTCTCCGGCATTAATAGTAGCAGGTCCTGACTTCGATATATTCAGCTTTGGTGTAACCAGGATATTTGTTTTGAAAGTGGTACTAACTGTAGATCCCTGAGTTTGGGCGGTAGCCGTATTTAAAATTGATCCTGTAGCTGAAGAAGGAATCTTCCCGTTAATGGTAACCCTGACAACTCCTCCTGTCGGTATATTTGCAATTACCAGTACATTACTACCAGCACCACTACCCCCACTTGTAATGGCCGCTCCTCCACTTGTAACAGCTGTCCACGTTCCGGCGGTAATCACTGCAGGAATGATATCTGTAATATTCACGTTAGAGGCGGTAGACGGACCATTATTAGATACTTCCAGAGTATATAAAAGATCTCCACCTGCACTTACAGATTGCGAGCCTCCTTTAATGATTTGCAGACTTGATTTGTTAATCACATTTGATACTACTGTATCAGATGTAATTAAATGTTTGCCCGTAATACTTCCTGTAGCTACGTTGCTTAATTTACCTGTATAAGTTGGAGATACAGTACCAGTTACTGTAATAGTAATTGTATTATTTGCACCAGCAGGAATATTGCCAGTTACAGATACCGCATTGCCGCTACCTGTAACACCAGATACTATGCCGGCATTGCCTGTAGATGTGGCTGTCCAACTACTGTTAATAAGTGAATTACTTAGTTGATCATTTATCAACAACTGTTTCGCGTCTGATAATCCTAAGTTTGAAACTTTTAACTGATAAGTTATTTGCTGACCGGCAATTACTGTATCCGGGGCACTCTTTACAATCTGAATCTTTGAATCACTATTAATAATTGTTGAAACAAGAGGCGACGGAATCACTATACTATCTGCCGTACTTACAAATGCCTGATTAAGTACCTGACCAGTATATGCAGGATCTATCAGGCCACCAAGTAAAATAGTTATTACATTACTATCCCCCGCCGGGATGTTTGCTACTAATTTGAAAATTCCGTTTGTAATACCAGAAGAAATTACTGAAGCGTTGCCTTTTGCAGCAGCTGTACTTGTGGATTTGATAAACTGGGCAGGAATTGTATCAGTAACTATAATTCCAGATGCGTCTGATGGCCCGTGGTTGGTTACCTGTATAGTATAACGTAATCTGCCACCAGCCAGGGATATAGCTGGTGCTATTTTTGAAATGGTAATACCAGGTTGATTCGTAATCGTTGTACTTACCTCATTTGAAGTAACAGGTGTTTGATTGGTTAATTGTACCGTTGCACTATTCTTAATTGTTCCATTAGCAGCCGAAGCAATGGTAGCATGAATTTGTATAACAATCTTACTGTTTTCACCTGCCGGTATATCTCCTGTAATATTCAGGGTATTACCTGTACCATTCATACCATTTGAAATAGTTGCCCCTCCACTTGCAGCAGCCGACCAACTTACGTTTGACAGGCTAACGGATAGTATATCACTAATCTGCACATTATGGGCATTGGAAGGACCCGAATTGGTGACCAGAATCGTATAGTCAATTCCGCTGCCGGCAATTGCCTGAGTAGGGCCTGTTTTACTGATCTGAAGATTAGGAGCATTCAGAATATTGATAATATTACTGCCATTGGCTGTAACCACACCAGGAATCGTAGCAATAGCTGTATTCTTAAGATTTCCACTTCCATCTGCATCTACAGTACCATTTACAGTAATAGTAACAATATTTCCATCTCCGGCCGGAATATCAGCAACAGAACCGATAATTCTGCCACTTCCTGTATTTACGCCGGTAATATTTGCACCTCCGGATGCAGCAACAGTCCAGGTAACATTATTAATTATTGACGCAATAGTATCAAGGAGTTGTACTCCGGTCGCATCTGAAGGGCCGTTATTAAGTATCGTGATGGTATATTGAATTGGATTACCCGCCTTAACAATTCCTTCAGGTATGGATTGCTTAATAACAGTAAGACCTGTTTTATTTATAACAACAGTATTTACCTGGTTAGATGTGATTATTGGTTGTCCGGTGATCTGTACAGATGCAGTATTGGTAAACTGACCTATGGCCGAAGAACTACAGGTGCCAGTAATGGTAATATCCAATTTGTTATTACTACCTGCCGGTAAACCAGCAGTAATCACTACTGGTCCACTACCACTGTTAACATTTGAGGTAGCAGATCCTGATGCCTGTACCTGCCATGTTATATTTTCAATGGCAGTAGGAATAATATCCTGAATAAGGGCTTGTTTTACATCCGATGGTCCATTATTGCTCACAGTTACATGATATGAAATAGAAGTACCTGCAATTATGCTGGCAGGACCGGTCTTATTTATTTGCACATCATATTTTGGTAAAGCGGTATCAATATCTGTTGCTGTATTATTTGCCGGATTAATATTTTGGTAGGTTGATGGAACTACCACTGCTGCCTTATTTACCAATGAGGCATTGTAGCCCGATGGTATGATTATCGTGCTGGTAATTATAATACTGCTATTGGCTGGAAGATTTACCGGTTGATTAATACTTCCTACTCCTGAATTAGCCCCGATCTGAGCGCCGTTTGTTGTAGTTGCGCTCCAATTACCACTGGTTATTCCTACCGGCAAACTATCAATAAATGAAGCTCCTGTAAGATCTGATGGTCCGGCATTATTAATAGTAATAGTATATGTATTATTTGTTCCTGGTACATAGGATGCCGAATTATCTGTTTTCTGCACGGTTACCTGAACCGCTCTGTTTACCGGAGTGGTTATGCTATTGCTTGCAGGTGTAGGGTCTGTAGTTCCCGGTGGTGGCGTGGCACTAACACTATTAAATACATTGCTACCTGTATAGCCAGCGATAATAGTACCGGGAATAGTTAAAGTAGCAGACTGGCCTGGAGCCAATGTTACGCCCGTCCAATTTCCATTGGAACCAAAATAAGTACCTGAAGAAGCTATATAATCCTGTGGTATAAATCCATTGGCTATAGTATCTGATACATTAAAGGTTTCGGCCTGCTGAATAGTAGACGGTCCGTTATTGGTTACTGTTATAGTATAGGTGAGTGTTTGACCTGCAACTGCGGTAGCCGGACTGGCAGTCTTAACTACAGTTAAATCAATAATAGCAGGAGTAATAAATATAGTGGTGGTAGTTTGAGCACACGCCCCCTGATTATCACATACCTGGTAAATGAAGTTATCGGTACCGGTATATCCTGGTCCTGGTGTATAACTAAATGTTCCATTAGCATTAAGTATTACAGTACCATGCGTAGGCCCAGCCACTGGCGTTGTAGTAACTGTTAGCGTTCCATTTTCAGGATCGTGGTCATTTAGAATTACATTACCTGTTACAGTAACATCCCTTGGAGTTGTAAATGTATCTGGTACAGCAACAGGTGGATTGTTAGGCACAATTCCACTCACTGAAGAAACATTATTTGAGGTATTAGGATCAGGTATAGCAGTGGAATTTACTAAGGTGGCAGTATTATTCACACTATCCCCTCCTATTGCTGTAGAAGCAACCATTCCCTGAACCGTTATCACAATCTTATTTCCAGCAGCAAAAGGAATATTCGCCTGTGCGTTAACAGATTGGCCATTACCATTTGCAGGTGTGATTGTAACACCATTTCCTGTTGTTGTAGAAACCCAGGTAGGATTAGTAATATTAGCCGGAATATTATCCTGGATAGTAAAGCCTAAAGCGGCCGAAGGACCTCCATTTTCAACTGTAATAGTATAAGATACCAGACTACCTGTTTTATATGTATTTCCTGGTGCAGCAACCTTAGTCACTTGAATATCTGCCTGTTGCTTGAATATTAGGATAACTGTATCAGTAGAAGGTGGACAATTTCCGTTAGTGATAGTCCATACTAAAGTAGCAGTGGTGTTTGGATTTAAAGTAACAACGGAAGTTGGGCTATTGGGATTTGAAATAGATGCATTTCCACTGGCCACGCTCCATACTCCGGTACCACTTGCAGGAGTATTGGCATTCATGGTAAATACTCCGCTGTTATACTGTGTCTGGTCTGGCCCTGCATTAGCTACCGTTGGCAGCATGTTTACAGTCAATACCATTGTATCAGTGGAAGCCGGGCAATAGCCTGTACTTATACCCCATACGAATGTATAAACACCAGGTACCAGTCCTTGCACTGTTGCTGCAGGTTGTGTAAAATCAACAAATGTAGCAGTATTAGGGCCCGACACCTGTTTCCAGCTCCCTAATCCGGATGCCGGGGTATTTGCTGCCAGCGTTGCTGTAGTTGCATTACACAATACCTGATCGGGTCCTGCATTAGCAACGGATGGTAATGGAGCAATAACAATTAACACTGTATCTGTGGAAGCTGCACAGATTCCGTTCTGAATACTCCATACAAAAGTATAAGTACCACTAGCCAGGTTGGATATTGTTGAATTGTATTGGTTTACAGCCGCTATTAGCGCGGTATTGGGGCCGGTAATCTGAGACCAGCTACCAGTACCAACAACAGGCTGATTTCCTGCCAGAGTTGTAGTAGTAACATTACATAAAAACTGATCTGGTCCTGCATTTGAAGTAGTAGGAGCTGCATCAATCCTAACCATAAGGGTATCGCTGATAGCATCAGTACATCCCGATCCGGTACTACTTACAATACGCCTGTACCAGGTCGACTGCGTTACTACAGGAGCATCATAACTTGTAGCTGTAGCACCTGCGATAGTAGTAAAGATTACATTATCGGTTGATGATTGCCATTTGTAACTATAGGTATTGTTTCCACCACTTGCAGCAGTTATTTCCGTGAAGATTTGTGGATCTCCGGATGTACAAAAACTCTGATTTGCTGCAATCGCACCTGGTAACAAAGGTGGGTTTATTAATACCCTGACAGCTGCTGAAGTATCGGAACATGCACCTGCTACTACTACTCTTCTGAACCAGGTGGTCTGAGAAGTTAAAGGCGGCGTATAATCTTTTCCGTTATTAGCTCCTCCGGCTGTGGTAAATCCGGCTGTGGCGCTTACAATACTGCTTTGCCACAAATATGTTGGACTGCCTGAAACCTGCAGCCCTGTTAAGGTAGCTGGCGTTCCGGCACTACAAAGTATTTGAGGAGTGGAAACAGTGTTGTTTACAATGATTGGTGAAACAGTAACAGTAGATGTTTTGATATTATTACATCCAGCGCCTGATGGCAATCCGTTACACTCGGCATTAACATCTGTAGGACCAGTAGGTGAAATGTTGCTACCATTCGTAGCATCAGGATCTGTAACATCAGCAGGGCGTAGGATACCAGAAGAAGTAATCAGATTACTGCCTGAAGGTAATGCAGTTATAGTACCTGTAATGGTAAAAGTAATAGTGGCATTATTAGCCAGGCTTAAAGTAGCAAAATATGCACTGCTGCCAATGCTGTCTTTCAATACAACCGCACCTGCAGCTGGCGAATTGCTTACGTTTACCAGTGTGAATTGTTGTGGAAAAGAAAATGAGAATACAGCGCCCCTGGCAGAATCCGGCCCATTATTTCTTACTGTGGTAGTATACGTGATAGTATTTCCGACGCAGGCAGTAGTAATGGAAGGTTGATTATTAACAACTTCAAGATCTGCCTGTCTTTCAATTATATTGAGTGTTTGTACAATAGGTGCGCTATAAATATATGCCCAGGTATCAAGGAAGCTATTATCCCCAAAGTTATTCGTATATATATGACCGTTAGTTATACTATTGATACCAGGATCGGCCGATGCATTAATTGGGGAAGAGGCGCCGGCAGGAGTACCTCCGGAGCCCACTAATAGTTGATCGTTCCAATACACAGTAGGATCCGGGGAGTTGGCGCCATTGATCCTGTTTATAATAATTCCATTTGCATTATTTTCAATATCGAGGTATGGAAAATGTACTTCACCGGAAAAAAGTTTTACTGTGAGTTTTACCTGTGTATTATTGATAACATCATTTCCAAATCCATCTTTTCCATCCCAAAACACAGCATTGTCACCCGCCGAAGCAGACCCAATAAGAGTTCTGTCTATCGGGTCGGTAGTACTTCCGTTGTTATTTATATCTATTTCTACTTTATAGCTTGCATTTTTATTGGCAGTAAAATGTATATATCCACCTGCTAAAGGAGGAGTACCTGAGTAACCTAAAGTTCCTTCCGGTCCGGTAAAATATACATTGGAAACAACAGGATTTACAGGAGTAGTCAGCAGCCAGGTGCTGGCAGTTGCTCCATTACTATAAATTGACGCATTAGCTGGTAATGTGAGTGAAGGAGTATTATAGAATAATTTGTGAGTAACGTTGGTTGCATCATCCGGGAGAGTTGGATTTTGATAAGAGTATGTACCATTGTTGGTAACAACAGCATTCAGATCAACGCTTTTATAAATAGGTGCGCCGGTTGATTTATTTCTTACCCCTTTATTGTTTGCAAAAAATGCGAATAGAAATGGTTGTATTCCGTTGCTGGCAACAGTATACTGATACCCATCATTTGTAAGCACATTAAACTTACCATAAAAAGTAGCGGCAGCAGTACCTGCATTTCCAGTGAATACATTGATATAAGCTCTACCTGGTACCGAAACTCCGGCACTCCTAACTGTAATATCCCATGCAACGATTAAAGGTAGACTTTGTACAGCAGTTTGATTAGAGGTAGTCCAGTTGGCAGTTGCAGCTGGCGGGCTAAAACCATTACCCAGGGCGGTTGCACTGGTATTACATGAAACAAATTCGATTGTCCATACTCCCGTTTCTGCAGCACCTACTAATCTGGAGTATGCATTATATCCACCAACTGCTAAAGCAGAAGGTCCTGCCAGTTCTTCTGTTCTGTTGTTTATACGCCCTACAGTTGTGGAGTTGCCAGTTGTATATGTATTACCATTAGGGGCGGTAATCAGCACAGTACCTGTTCCAATTCCCTGGGCGCTGGAACCCAGGTAGATTGTTTCACCGGCGACAGCATAAACAAACATTTTCCCGCGGTTATAGACGTTCCCAATGAGCGTACTGGTAGCTGTACTGGAACTTGTAAGATAGGATCTATTGCCTGATGCCCCAACGGGATAAAGATCTTTACTTCCTTCAGCCAGACAATAATTAAACGACATCAACAGGCTAAACAATAGCATGTTTGCTAAACGGGGGCAACTTAATTTCATAAACTTGCAGGTAGATTGGGGATAATCTGCAGAACAGTCACAACTACAACGAAACACAGTTTCAAGTGCTACAAACTAAACTTTGGTTTCCGAATTAGTAAATAGAAAAATTCAGCTCTTAAATATTTCCAGACGGTACTCGTTGTGATGGAGAGAGGTTACGAACGAAGAATAGTCATTGGGGATAGTTACAAATCTTATAGGTTCAAAAGTATAGCAAGAGCCTGATTCAACAAAATAAAAGATAATAGATTTATTATTGACAAGTGATAAATCTATAATATTAGGATTCCTAAAAATATAAAAGCCACTGCCAGAAGACAGCGGCTTTTATATTATATTAAGCGATGTAATTACAGTGCTTATGCGAAGCGAGGCTTCAGTTCATTTGCCAAAGTAACCATTTTCTTGATACCATCTTCTGGTAAGTTACCCTTTTTGAATTCAGCAAGAACTTCTGGCAGGCGAACAGACATTTCATTTAAGAAAGCTTCTTCGAATGCGCGTACTTGTTTAACAGGAACATCACGTAACAGACCATTAGTACCCAGGTAGATGATAGCAACTTGCTTTTCTACAGGGAACGGAGAGAACTGAGGTTGTTTCAGGATTTCCACGTTACGCTGACCTTTGTCGATAACGGCTTTAGTAGCAGCATCGAGATCACCACCGAATTTAGAGAATGCCTCCATTTCGCGGTATTGGGCCTGATCGAGTTTCAGGGTACCAGATACTTTTTTCATGGATTTGATCTGCGCGTTACCACCCACACGGCTTACAGAGATACCTACGTTGATCGCAGGGCGTACACCGGCGTTGAACAGGTTACCTTCCAGGAAGATCTGACCATCGGTGATGGAGATTACGTTCGTAGGAATGTAAGCAGATACGTCACTCGCCTGAGTTTCGATGATAGGTAAAGCGGTCAGGGAACCACCACCTTTCACCAGGTGCTTGATAGATTCCGGCAGGTCGTTCATCTGACGTGCGATTTCATCTTTGTTGATGATTTTCGCAGCACGCTCGAGTAAACGGCTATGCAGGTAGAATACGTCACCAGGGTAAGCCTCACGTCCAGGAGGGCGTTTCAGCAACAGGGAAACCTCACGGTAAGCAACTGCTTGTTTAGACAGATCATCATAAACGATCAAAGCAGGGCGACCGCTATCGCGGAAGAACTCACCGATTGCAGCACCGGCAAATGGAGCGTAGAACTGCAAAGGAGCTGGATCAGAAGCGTTAGCAGCAACAATAGTAGTATAAGCCATAGCACCTGCTTCCTGTAATGTTTTCATTACACCGGCAACAGTAGAAGCTTTTTGACCAACTGCTACATATATACAATAAACAGGTTTACCTGCATCGTAGAATTCTTTCTGGTTGATGATGGTATCGATACAGATAGCTGTTTTACCAGTCTGACGGTCACCGATTACCAACTCACGCTGACCACGGCCAATAGGAATCATAGCGTCGATCGCTTTAACACCTGTTTGCAGTGGTTCTTTTACTGGTTCGCGGTACAATACCCCAGGAGCTTTACGCTCTAATGGCATTTCGTACAACTCACCTTTAATTGGGCCTTTACCATCGATAGCTTCACCCAAAGTATTTACAACACGTCCTACCAGTCCTTCGCCCACTTTAATGGAAGCGATTTGTTTGGTACGACGTACTTTATCACCTTCTTTAATACCTGTTGATTCACCCATCAATACCACACCTACGTTGTCTTCTTCCAGGTTCAATGCAATTGCTTTAACGCCATTGCTGAATTCAACTAGTTCACCGTAGGCAACATTTCCTAAACCGTAGATACGGGCAATACCATCACCCACCTGCAATACGGTACCTACCTCTTCGAGGTCGGCAGAAGCATTGAAGTTGCTTAACTGCTGGCGTAATATCGCCGAAATTTCATCTGGTTTAATATCAACCATATAATTATGATTTTAAAAAAAAGTCGTTAAAAAATTTAGAATAACGACAACAGCTTTGCGTGTACGCAGCGGCTGCTGTATTTAATTAACGTAAATCAGATACGTAAATATTCTTAGAGAATTGTTGTTTGATGTCTTTCAGATCACGAAGAACAGAAGCATCAATTAGCTGACCATTGGTTTCAAGAACAAAACCACCAATCAATTCAGGATCTACAGCTGATTCCAGTACAATTTCCTGGGTGCTCTGACTAGCCACTTTCTGACGAATAGCTTCCAGTGTAGCAGCATCCAGTGGAACTGCAGTAGTAACCTTAACTTTACTGATATTCTTCAACACCATATATTGGCGGGTGAACTCAGCAGTCATTTCATACAATGCACTTTCACGGCTTTTGCTAACCAGCAAATTAATGAAAGCGAATGTTGTATTGCTTAAGCGGCCTTCAAATACGGCAGCCAGTATTTTCTGCTTTTTATCAGCCTTGATGATAGGGCTTTTCAGCAAATTCACCAAGTCAGTACTGCTTTTCAATACCTGATGTAAGTACAGCATGTCGGTATTCACCGCTTCTAACTGGTTCAATTCCTGAGCCAGATCAATCAATGCTTTTGCATACCTTGATGCTAAACGGGGATTCTGCATATAAAAAAGCTTTTAGCTATCGCTGATTCTTAGTTCAATTTGATTTCTTCTGCCAGTTGTTTTACGTAACCTTCCTGTGCTGATTTATCAGACAATTCTTTTCTCAGTACCTTTTCTGCTACTTCGATTACGAGAGAACCAACCTGGTTTTTAACGTCTGTTAATGCAGCCATCTTTTGGTTTTCGATAGCAGCATACGCCTCACTGATGATTTTCTTAGCTTCAGCTTGTGCCTGAGTTTTAGCTTCGCCGATAATCATATCTTTCGCCTCTTTTGCCTCTTTCAGGATCTTGCTTCTTTCAGCCTTTGCTTCTGCAAGAACATGCTCATGTTCTGCTTTCATTTGTGCCATTTCCTCTTTTACTCTTTCTGCTGTAGCAATAGAGTCGGCAATTGAACCCTCTCTTTCTTTCAATGTGGAAAGAATTGGAGTCCATGCAAATTTTTTCAGGATCAGAAATACGATAATGAAAATGATCAATGAAATAAGAAACAAGCCTAAAGCGGGTTGTAACAGATCCATATTATTTGAATTTTGATATTTATTTAGATTGCTTGATTTTTTGATTGTGAAGACTCCCGAAATTTTTGATCTCGATTTATCATCTCAGCATCAAAAATCATCAAATCTCTTCATCTGAAGTATTACTGCATCCTTTGCCCTGTGCGCAGGATGCAGTAAAAAGTTTTGGCTTACATAACTACCGCCAACAGACCAGCGATTACACCGAAAAGGGCAACACCCTCAACCAGCGCAGCAGCCAGGATCATGTTTGCACGGATGTCGTTAGCAGCTTCTGGTTGACGAGCGATAGACTCCAGAGCGCTCTTACCGATGTTACCTACACCGATACCAGCAGCGATAGCTGCGATACCAGCACCAACAGCACCACCAGCTTTAGCTAAACCAGATGCAGCAGCAGCCTGCAATAAAATAGACAAAAGTGCCATAATGAATATATGTTTGTGTTTAAATAATTACTCTATTAGTGATGGTGTGCCTCATCGTGGTGAGCACCTTCCATTGATTGGCCAATAAATACTGCAGTCAGGTTGGCAAAGATGAACGCCTGAATAAATGCTACCAGCAATTCCAACATCATCATCACAATGTTAAAACCAATAGTTACAGGCAGAAACAGGTAACCAATTACCGCGCTTATTGCTCCAAATATAAATACCAGAGATATAATACTCAGAATAATAATGTGACCCGCCATCATGTTGGCAAATAACCTGATCATCAATGATACTGGCTTGGTAAATACTCCGATCAACTCTACCGGCGCCAGGATGAACTTCATCAGGAAAGGTACAGGAGGATTCAGAATATGTGCCCAGAAATGACGATTAGTAGATAACATGGTCACCACAAAACTAATCAACGCCAAAGCAAATGTTACTGCCAGATTACCCGTTACGTTAGCTGATCCGGGAACCAGTCCTAACAGGTTGTTGATCAGAATAAAGAAGAATATAGTCAGGATAAATGGAGTGAATTTATCCGCTTTTTTACCAGGAATGTTCGGACGAACTACTTCATCACGAATAAATAAAATCACCGGCTCCAGCAAACTTTGTAACCCTTTAGGCGCTTTCTTAGCCCCACGGGTTTTGTATGCCTTAGCTACGCTGGTCATAATCAGAATCAGCAAGATAGCAGCGATAATCATTGAAGTTATATTCTTAGTCATAGAGAAATCGTAAAATTTCTCCTCTATCGGATTATCATTGCCATCTACAGCGATGATAGTACCGGTAGGATATTTCGCAGGGTCTAAACCCTTCTCATGTACATAATGCTTATCTACCAAACGATACCCATCATAAGCTTCATGACCATGATGGAATTTGGAAGAAGAAAATACAGAAAGCCCGCGGGTAGGATTATAGATAATAATCGGTAACGGCATCGTTACATGATTCTCTCCCACGCTGAACAAATGCCAGTCGTGAGCATCCTTAACGTGGCCCAGAATAACTTCTTTTGCATCAAACTTAGGTTTCTCTTCTCCCTCTGCAGGAGTAGATTTCTCAACATTTGTTGCATGCGCCTCCTCTGCAAAGGAAAAATTACTAATACCGTGAAGGCCTATAACCATCACAAGTGCTACCATTCTATGTTTTAACCAATTGAAAGAAATCACCGTTTTCTGAAATTTTGCGCAAAGATACTCGTTTTTAGCTTTAAAAATAGGCGACTACGAAAAAAAAGGAAGATATATTATAAGGTTATTGATAATCAGTCTATTATATCAAGAAAAAAGTTGACTTTTTTTTAAAGAAATTGACCAGTTTTTTTAGGCTCACCTAAAGTTTGTCATATATATTTTTTCACCATTTATTTTGCGTGCAACTACACTTTCTCCGACTTAAACTGCATACTATGCAACTTATAATAAAATCCTTCCAATTTCAACAACTCATCATGCGTTCCCATCTCCTTTACCTCTCCCTTATCCAATACGATGATCTTATCTGCCTTACTGATAGTAGATAACCTATGCGCTATTATAATGGAGGTTCTATCCGCAATCAGCTTATCAATTGCCCGCTGGATCATCATCTCCGACTCTGTATCTACAGACGATGTAGCCTCGTCCAACACCAGAATGGCCGGATTATACAACAACGCCCTCACAAATGAAATCAACTGCCGCTGCCCCAACGATAGTGTACTCCCCCGCTCCATCACATTATAATCATAACCGCCCGGCAACTGCATTATAAAATCATGAATACCAATCAATTTTGAGGCATCTTCTACTTCCTGTCTACTTATGTTACTATTATGCAACGTAATATTGTCATAAATAGATCCCGCAAACAAAAATACATCCTGCAACACCACCCCTATCTTACTCCTCAAGGCCTCCAGCGAATAATCCGGTAAACTAACCCCATCTATCTTAATACTTCCTTTCTGAATTTCATAAAGCCTGTTCAGGATACTAATAATGGTTGTTTTCCCAGATCCCGTATGCCCTACAATAGCCACTGTATCTCCCGGCTTCGCATGAAAACTGATATCTTTTAACACATAATGCTCATTTACATAAGCAAAATATACATGATCGAACAAAATATCGCCTTTCATCTGCTCCGCAGACTGGGTACCATTATCCGGAATGTAATCTTCATTGTCTAATACCTTAAATACCCTTTCACTTGCTACCATTCCCATTTGCAGGGTATTAAACTTATCTGCCAGCATCCGCAGCGGCCTGAATAACATATTCAGGTACATGATAAACGCAATCATTACTCCCTGCGTTACTTCATAGTTTAAGACCTTGTTGGCCCCCCACCATACCATCAAACCCAGTGAAATTGCCAGAATAATTTCCACTACCGGGAAGAATACCGAATACGCAAAAATGGCATCAATATTAGCCTTTCTATGCTCCTTGTTGATATTCTTAAAACGGGCGAATTCCCTCTTCTCCGATGTAAATGCCTGCACAACCACCATACCGGTTAAATGCTCCTGTACAAAAGCATTTAGTGCTGATACTGCATTTCTAACCTTATAGAACGATTTGTTTACGCTCTCCTTAAAGATATAAGTAGCAAAAATCAATATCGGGAACGGAGATAAGCTGACTAACGTCAACCTCCAATCTTCTATAAACATCACAACAAGAATGGCTATGATCATCAGAATATCTGCCACTATAGAAATAATCCCTTCGGAAAACACATCATTGATTGCTTCTATATCGTTGATGGTACGTGTAGTCAGTGTTCCTATCGGGGTTTTATCGAAGAACCCCAGATTCAGATGTACTACCTTCTTATACACTGTTACCCTGAGATCTTTAATAACCGACTGTCCAAGCCAGTTGGTGAGATAAGAGAAAAAGAAACGAACGATCGTTTCAAGAATCAGCAGGCCTATTTGTATGATGGTAACCAGAATCAACATATTCATCACCTGGTTGGCAATGTATTTATCAACTGTTACCTGAATTAAATACGGACGTAAAGGAGATATTGCTGCCAATACTACCGTTAATATCATTGAGATGTAAAAGGAGCCTTTATATGGAGCCGCAAATGAGAATATACGGCGTAATAAACTAAAGTCGAATACTTTCTTTCCCGCGAGTTTTTCCAATGGTGCCAGGTTTAAACTATATAACAAACCTACAAAATTTCTCGCAGAGGCGCAGAGACTAAATATTAAGGGGCATAAGATATATTAATACGTAATAAGGATCGAAGCGAATGTTTTTAAGTTTTACGATCAGTTTCTATCTGAAATAAAAACCAAACAATAACACTTAAAAACATTCGCTTCGATCCTTATGTTCCTTTAATTAATCTTTGCCCCCTTTGCGAGAAACAAGCGAGCCAGCGAGCTATTTCATGATCTGCTTATATGCCTTAATGAATATGGCTCCAAGATTTTTATGCGGAGGGATATAATCGCTAAATAACTCCCGGTTACGGGCATCACCGGCAAATTTCTTAGCCAGTTGCGACCACATTAATACCCAATCTACATTCTTTCCTGCACGAATCTGATCTTCCAGATTGTGAATAATCGGTTCGTTTACAAAACGGGTACCCACCTGTTTGGAAGAAATGATATGTGCATCCGGTGCTTTTTCCAATACAGTTGCCAGGTTGTGATAACCACCACAGGAACCTAATACCACAATTTTAGCACTGCTTTGCAGATTTTCTAAAGTTGTGTTGATATGATAACTGTGACCTCGATGTATAAATACTGATGGATGAATATCGTTTTCATCCAGGTAATCAGACAACTTTCCTATTGCCTCCTTATCACCAGGCTCATCAATTGGGAGATTGGCGAATATGGTAGTACCTCCTTTCAGAGAAGAAATTGTTACCCAATATTTGTTCTTATTTATTTTCCATTCTGAAGATGGGAAGTTAGACATGAAGCTGGCAAAAGATTCAGTACCATCCTTATCTCCATAAAAGAATACCTGCTGATAAACCTTTCCACTATCTGATTGCAGCTCACTAAAGGCAACGTGATTGATCGGAGGCAACGACAGGCGTGCCGACATATCAGACGCTTTGGATGCATCATTTTCATTGGCAGACTCTGTTTCGAACAGGCTGCTCAACAACTGATAGATTACGGTACCTCTTTTATCGTTCTGTTTCTTTACGTAGCTAAGGTTTTTACGAACTTCCTGACGAAGGAAATCCAGCAACTTAGGGTCGCGGATACTACCAAAAGAATTAGCTACATCCACTGCATCTTCCAGATCCTCAGTTTTCTCCAGATTCTGTACGTATTTCTGCATCAGATAATTGGAGTTCTCCTGTGCCATCGACTTCAAAAAGTTATCGAGTGTATTGAAGCCGGCAGCCATAGCGATGAACTTCTTGAATCTGTCGAAATTCACGACCATTAACAAACTATCGCCACGTGGAGGCTTCATACGCAACATCATCTGGTCGTAGAGGCCTGCATTGTTGTGGTTGGTATAGCTTGATGTATATAATTCTTCCTGACCGTTGATAATCAGATAGTAAAGCTCTTCGGGAGTAAAGTTTTTCACAATTGCAAACCTAACCGGAGCAGATTCTTCGTGCAGGTCGTTAACTGTGCGGATATAATGCAGTGATTTGGCCTGCATGTTTTCATTCATTGTTTTTATTCCAAAGGGCTGTTGACCTTCGCTTTTCATTTTTTGAAGAGCGATGGTAGATTTCACCATTTGTTTATAATACAGATAGTCGTTATCGGCGATCGACTCAAGTTTGTCTACTGTTATAGTTCCTGCAATTATCTCATCGATAAATGGAAGAATTTTAGTGCTTTGAGGTGATTGGCCAATTCGTACAATCGTTTGTACAATCGGGTCAGGGTTTCTTTTAATGGTATTAGCCATCGGAGTATAGGAGGTAGCATAGGTAAGTACCTGATTAGGATATTTACGCGCTACCGCTGCAATGATGGAATCTGTACCCGGATAATTGATATACTCGCTCAACCTCGGCATGATGTTTTCCAGGTTATTGAACGCAAACTTAGAAAACACTGTTCCCTTAGCATCTTTATATCCAGGATTGTCCTTAAAAATTTCAACTATTTTTTCAGCTGCTTCGTATGAAAGACTTTTTACATAAGGGGCAATAGTCTGGCCTTTAATATCGGCATGCATCATTTTATCGTAGGCCTGAATCATTACAACAGCTTCTTCAGGCTCAATATTATGATGAGCTCGCTTGTAATTGTAATCTTTCAGTACTACATAAATCCCTGAAAGGTATTTCACCTTTAACCTGTGATCGAGGGAATCATTCGCCTCGATTTCCTTCTGCATATCATCTACCTCCTTAATCAGGGCATTAGTAACCTGAAGGTTGATAGTCTGATCATCAGATACCTTTACAAGATCGTCGGCCTTGCCATCGAATCGCAGGGCAGCAGATTGTTCTTTATCGATATTATCGTGAAAGCCTTGTCGCGTGATTGGAATGGAGTGAGAACTCTGAGCTTGCGCTTGTGCCACACTAATCGACATTACTGCCAACAGCCATAATGTTATAAATCTTCTCATACTAGTATACTTGTCCGGTGGACGAAATAGCAAATTTACAACCAAAATACAGAGTTTGCCAATCCTGTATTTCTATCTGTTAATCTATAGCTAGTTAAATATTAATTTTTTCTCTCAACAATATTCCTTTTCAAGTGGATGACTATAAAAGGATACAATTTGATGTAAGAAACAAAAAAAACCTTTAACATCATAGTTGTCACTCTGCTATAAATAGCCGAAATATGCGATATCGAATGCTTTCGAATAATGGTGTAAATTTGCAGAAACACGCCGAAAGCCTGTCTGACATTGAATTTAACAATTTAATAATGTTATCATTCCATTAATCACGGTTTAGGCGTTTTAATTTTGTTGCGTCTTTTTAAAAGCAATATTTATGGTAGACCAAGCGGTAGCAGGAAAAATACTGGTAGTAGATGACGAGTTGGATATTCTGGAAATTATCAGCTACAATCTTAAGACAGCGGGGTACGACACGGTAACTGCTAAAGACGGTATAGAGGCTATACAAAAAGCCAAAATATTCCGCCCGGATCTTATTATGTTAGACATCATGATGCCTAACAAAAATGGTATCGATACTTGTCGGGAAATCAGAAGAATTCCTGAGTTTAAAGATACTATGGTATTATTTCTGACAGCATTGAACGATGAAAAATCAGAAGTAGATGGCCTCAACATGGGTGCTGACGATTATATTGCCAAGCCCATTAAGCCGAAATTATTAGTAAGTAGAATCAATGCCCTCTTCCGTCGTATTCACAAACCAGAAGAAACAAGCATTACTCTAGGTGATCTGATCATCGATCGTGAGAAGTTTACAGTTACTTACAAAGGCCAGGAAATCATTCTTGCTAAGAAAGAATTCGAGCTGTTACAATTACTGGCATCCAAACCAGGCAGAGTATTCCTCAGAAATGAAATACTGAATCAGGTATGGGGTACAGAAGTAATTGTAGGTGACCGTACGATAGATGTACACATCCGAAAAATCCGTCAGAAAATAGGTATTGATCTGATAACAACAGTAAAGGGAGTGGGTTACAAATTCGAAATGTAAACCCAGGCATACCCGAACTCCTGTCTATTCCACCAAAACAAAAAATTCAACATTGGTAGCCCCACCGGCGTGCGGGTTCTACTCCTTTTTATGGCAAGTAAGAAATTTAAAGTAATTTCCCATTATTATAATAATTACTCACTTTGGAGTATGTTTAAAGCTAAAAACCTATCCCCGCAGAAACTGGCGGGATTTACTGCATTAATAATTTCAATTGTCATTGCTTTGGGCAGTTGGGTGGTAGACGGTTCCTGGCAGGTAGTTCTGGGCGCATTTGTGCTTACTTTCCTTGTATCCTATTACTTATACCTCTATACCCTTCAGAACTTTATCTACAGAAAAATAAAGCTGATCTACAAATTCATTTATCAAACTAAAGCTTCTAAACGGGAAGAATTTTTTCAAAAAAACATTCTCCCTTCAAAAACAATAGAAGAGGTAAGTGAAGACGTTGAAAAATGGGCAAGTCAGAAAAAAGAAGAATTGGAAAACCTTCGCAGAAATGAAGAATTCAG
Source organism: Chitinophaga silvatica (assembly GCF_003419895.1). Classification (GTDB taxonomy): domain Bacteria; phylum Bacteroidota; class Bacteroidia; order Chitinophagales; family Chitinophagaceae; genus Chitinophaga; species Chitinophaga silvatica. The sequence continues at coordinate 26,754 of NZ_QPMM01000003.1, forward strand.
AAAAGAATTCCTGCTAAATCTTTCCCATGAACTTAAGACTCCCATCTTCGCTGTTCAGGGCTATATTCACACCCTGCTGGATGGCGCACTGGAAGATCCAAACGTCAATAAACTGTTCCTGAAAAATGCTACCAAAAATATTGATCGCCTCTGCCGGCTGATCGATGATCTCGACGAGATCTCCAAACTGGAAAGCGGTGAAATGATGGTAAATGCAGAAGTATTTATTATCCAGGACCTTATTAAAGATGTTTTTGATACACTTTCCCTGAAAGCCAACAGCAAAGGAATCAAGTTTAGCTTTAAAAAAGGTTGCGAAGCCCCGCAGCCGGTTTATGCCGATAAAGAGAAAATCAGACAGGTATTAATAAACCTGGTTGATAACTCCATCAAATACGGAAAACAAGACGGACACACCATTGCCAGCATCTATAGCATGGATGGCAAACGTGTACTTGTTGAAATCTCCGATGATGGAATTGGTATGGCTGAAGAACATCTCCCAAGAGTGTTTGAACGTTTCTACAGAACCGATAGAGCCAGAAGCCGCGATATTGGCGGAACAGGATTAGGCCTTGCTATCGTTAAACATATTGTGGAAGCTCACGACCAGTCAATTACTGTAAGAAGTAAGCCCGAGATAGGTAGTACCTTCGGATTTACTCTCGAGTCTGGTAGAGAATAACTCGCGTTGCTCGTTTTTTCTCGCAGAGAAGCATAAGAAGCAAAGAGGCATAAGGATCGAAGCGAATGTTTTTAAGGACTTCCGATAGGTTTCAACACAAATAGAAACCAGTCAGCAGTTCTTAATAACATTCGCTTCGATCCATATGCCTCTTTGCTTCTTATGCCTCTTTGCGAGAAACCATCGAGCAACGCGAGCCTAAAACCTGAACTGCATTCGCGCAGTAAAAATATTATCCTTCAGATCCTCTGTATACCCGGGGAGCAAAGTATGTTCGTTCTTTACCCAATCGTAATAGAAGGTGAATTTAAGATGTTCGTTTGCGTAGTATAAGTATCCAAATCCCAATGTATTATACCGGATATCTGCAGGCGTAAGTCCTGCCCCTGGCCGTCCTATCTCAGTTCCTTTTACTTTCTTATTAGGATCATACCAATCGTAGCGTACAACCACCTGATGTTGGTCACTTCCCAGGTTTTGAATAAAATACAAGTAAGCACCATCGAATGACCGGATGTAAAGTGGCGCCAATTTCCCATCAGGCAAAACAGGTATTACACCCGGAGTTTCTGTGGTAAATGCAGTAGCTGTCTGCTGTCCGCGTATATATTCCGCTCTGAACTGAGTACTCCCTTTTCCCTTTCCGTTAGGGATTTTAAGTTGAAAATCTGCACCGTAATAATGCCTCGGAGCAATTTTACCAACGTTGTTTTTTGAAGAATCCACCACCATACCCGGACCTCCGTTTACGGTTCCCATCCTGTAAATGTTATTGGTGAATTGCTCCATTCCTCCGTATAATACAGATACCCCTCCCGATAACAATATTCCTGAATGTCCTATTTTCCTGGGTTTGATACCTATTCGGCTGATGATATCCTTATGGCTGTCGAAATCTGTTGGCCCGGTTAATCCCTGGCCATTAAAAGCACCGACATCAATCTTTAAGAAAGCAAGTGGGTGATTTTTTACTCTTGGCTCAAATGATAGCATAGCCCCCAGGTCTCTTTCTGTTTTCATAAGAATCTGAGACATTCGGCCTCTTTCCGGAGTTTCCCTATCGGCAGAAGAAAGGTTTACTTCATAGCCGAAGGGGCGGGCAAACATTCCTCCAGCCAGGGAGAACAAATTGAATTTTGTTTCAAAAAAACGACCGTAAAAGTCTCTGATAAATACCCCTCTTTCAGTACCATCGAACTGAAAGGCAAATTGCACAACGGGCATTCCCACTTTGTTATACCTCTCATAATCGACCCGGATACGGCCGCGCCTCAACGTAAACCGGTTATTTACTGCCGGCCCGAAATCTCCTCCTGCATAACTTGCTGCTCCTTTACTCTGGGCATACTGGAACTGGGGCTGAATATAACCGCTAAACCTAAGTGCATCATACTTCTGGTACATAGACATCATACCCTTACCCAAATCGGTAGTGGTATCTATCATATCCATCAGAAATTGTGCATTAGCCGAAACGGAAGAAAAAACGAAAAAACCGATGACAATCAAGATTTTGGCTGCACGCATCGAAACAAGCAAATTTTGCGCAAATTTATCAAAAATCTATAGATATGATCTCTATTTCTATTTTTACCAGACAGTTGTTAATATAATTAGATTAAGGTTTCTATTTTCAATTTGATCGATGAATTTTTAGTATATTAGTCAACCGAAGCTCCTATGATATGAAGCCATCCACTCTAATTCATTGGAAAAGTCAAATCGAGCATGCTATCGCAATTTCGCATGATGACCCTTTTGGATCACTTGATCTAAAAGAGGTCGCAGATCGACTCAATGAATCCCCAGATAATTTTTCTCATAAATTTGCTGCATTATATGGAGAACCATTTGCAGCTTTTAACAAACGAAGGCGACTGGAAGCCGGAGCCGGGGAATTGCGGCATAGCAGCTATAATATTGCTGAAATAGCCGAAAGGTGTGGCTACACTTTAGCCAGTTTTTCCAGAGGTTTTCGTGAGTTATACAATGAATCTCCTACCGCTTTCAGAAACAGAAGATTCCTTTCGAACGAAGAGAATACGCTAACCAGGGCAAAGATCATCACTTCGCCGCATGACGACCCTAATAGCTTAATTTTCAATCCAGATAAAACAATTGATCTCAAACTACCTGAGAGTACCCTCTATTACAATATTCTACCGGGCCAAAACGATCCCATTCAGGAACTGATGTATTTCCATTCTTTGTATCATCAGCAACATATGGGAATTAAAGACTCTCTGATCATCAATGAATCGATGGTGGTACTAGGCACTCTAGATGTAGTTCCGGTAACTCCCTACCACAGAATGAAAATGTATTTAGGAATTCTGGTTCCTAAGCTGCCTATCTACAATGCAGCTCATTTACAAATCCAACGTCACTTTCAGCCGCATTTCAGGCTATATACTAAAAGTATAGCTGGCGGTAATTATAAAAAGCTGATCATGCCAATGAGCTATGCAAAAGCAGGCTTGCCAATGTATCAGTTCATTAATAATTCATGCAGAGAAGGATATTTTAAAATGAGCAATAATCACTTCTTTATCTCACTCCTTAGTGATAATTGCTGTGAAGTTTATATTCCCTGGTTAAAAATTTAGAATCTATATACTATAACATGAAGGGCTAACCAATGGTTAGCCCTTCATGTTATATGTTTAGTTATTTTTCTAGAATTGGAAATAGATAGGCATCATCGGAACAGTAGTCTTCACCTGAACCAATACCCACACAAAAATCACCAACACCGCAATGTTTCCTGCTACCGGCATGCGTCCCAAGACCGTTTCCATAGAGATTTCTGCTTTGGAAGGAAGGAAATGTAGTACAAATCCCATAAGCATTACCCAGAATACTGCGGTATATCCGTCATAAAGACTCAACGCAATTTCTGGTTGGAAATCGTAGACTATCTGATGAATTAATGCCCAGGCATCTCCAAAAGTACTGGCTTTAAAGAAGATCCAGCAGAAACATACAAAATGGAAGGTGACCAGGATACCTATTATTTTAAATAAATTAGCTTTCCATCCCTGGAATACAACCTTCTTCTTTTTCAGGAAGTCTATTCTCACTTTATCCAGGGCGAGTGCGCCTCCGTGTAATGCTCCCCAGAAGATGAAGTTCCAGCTGGCACCATGCCAGAAACCACCTATCAGCATGGTTAAGGCCAGGTTAATATACTGTCTTACTTTTCCTTTTCTGTTACCACCCAATGGGATATAAAGGTAGTCTCTCAACCAGCTCGACAATGAAATATGCCAGCGTCTCCAGAATTCGGTAATAGAGGAACTTTGGTAAGGAGAATCGAAGTTAGGTGGAATTTTGAAACCTGTCCACCTGGCGATTCCCAATGCCATATCAGAATATCCTGAGAAGTCGCAATAAATTACGAGTGCATAACCATATACACCCAGGAGGCATTCGATACCTGTATGCTTACTAGGGTCGTCGAAGATATATTGAACGAAGTTTTGATAGATAAAGTCTGAAATGATCATTTTCTTGAATAATCCTGCCATGATCAGATACATTCCTTTACCGATGTCTTCGGACGTAAGTTTGTAGGGTTTGGAGATCTGGGGGATGAAGTCGGCTGCTCTGACAATAGGTCCCATCATCAGTTTAGGGAAGAAGGAAAGGAAGAACAGATAATCCATGAAATCATTTACCGGTTCTATTTCATCTCTGTAAACATCTATTGTGTAGCTAAGATTTTCGAAAGTATAGAAGGAAATCCCGATTGGCAGAATAAGGTTTAAAAGCGGGATATGACCTGCTGTAAAATCGTTTACTATACCTATAAAGAAGTTGGTATACTTAAAATAGAACAGCAGGCCTATGTTCAGAATAATACTCGTGACTAGCAGGGTTTTCTTGGTCGACTTGTTAGGAGTTTTATGTATCCAGTGCGATAGGTTATAATCAACTATTGCAGAAAGGATTACAAGCCCAACATAGTAATCACAGGCTTTGTAAAAGAAGTACAGTGAGAATACTGTGTAAATAACAACTCTTGCTCTTTTGTTATTACTGGCTAACAGATAGCACATAATAAAAAGTGCGAAGAAGTAAAAAAAGAAACCGCTGTTAAACAGCACCGGGTTTGCCGGGTCGTACAGAAGCTCTTTTAAGAGCTTATCAACGTTGAACATTCGAAGTCAGTGAATTTTTCTTTACTTGCTGTATATAATGCGTATAGGATTGGTTCAGGGCTTCAAACAGCAGTTGACCCTGCATTTGATATCCTCTCACATTAAAATGAATATGATCGGGAGCCCATCCTCCTGCAAATCTATCCTTTTGCTCTTTATTAACCGCATTAAAATTCCAGCTTGCAATTCCGTGTTCCCTGGCGTATCCCATTATTTGCTGAGTTACCATCGAAATATATGGGTTAGGGTAATACTTTGTGGTGTACGTTGTTCTGTACTTCTTACCAACCTTTTTTCTGTGAGCAGTTTTCACGGCCTTCATACAGTCGGGAGGAGTGGTTAGTAAGATATTGACATTGGGATTGTGTTCCCTGATTAAAGTAACAGCTTTATCTATTTCATTTCTGAAAGCTAAAGGATCTAATTTTCCATAAGCTTCATTGGTACCTAAAGAAATGATCACCAGCTGGGGTTGAAGTACCGCCATCTGAGTGAGCAGGGTATTGCTGATTTCATTGTACTGCTGGTACATGGCACCATTGATTCCGATACTATTGTACAGGATACCATTGTTACCGTTTTCCATTACGGCACCATAGAAACGGAACTGTCCATTGCCGGTACCTTCCCAGCGAGCCTGAAATGTTTGAGCTGTTTGCGGAAAGTCGAGCGTTGCCAGATTTAAAGTAGGCGAGCCTGCATCGGCAACCGAAGCGATAGAAACATTAGCATCGGGAGCAACCAGTGAGTTATTGGTATTACCGGCATCATACAATAGCTTTACTCTACGGAAGTTATTATCCATAGTTGCGTCTTGTTTTCCGGTAAAAGATAAGGTGGGAGCATCATTTTGGGAAATAAGCACAATACCGCCAGGGCCGAGCATTGGGGATTTATTTCTATCCACTACTCTTTCAGATTGCCATCTGACAGTGCTATTCCATCTGAAGTCTTCCGGGCCGTTGGTTCCGGCGAGGTTATATGGGAAAACGTAGCCCCTTCCGGCGGAGCCAAATTCCTGTTGTAAAAGGGATGCAGTAGCTAAAGGGAAATAGCCTGCCTGCACATGGGAGTCGCCCAGGTGAACTATGGAAATGACCTTAGTATTTGCAACAGAAAAGGAATCGAAAACATTGTAAAGAGCGGAGTCCTGAGCAATGCTGTTAATATTCTTTTGTTGTGCATAGGTTGCAGTTCCAGCAAGTAACAGTAACGAGAGTACTGCTACCAATTTCCTTTTAAGGTTGTTGTGCCAGCCTGTATTCATTCATTAAAGCTTTGTAAAGCAGCGCACCTACTTTGGCTGCTCCGGTTCTGTTAAAGTGTGTATAATCCTTGTTGGCCATCACCGTATCACCTTCTACCCACTTTACCATGGAGCCTTCGCCACCCATTGCGGCGTAAAGATTCCAGTAAGCAGTACCATGTATTGCAGCCAGGTCGTGTTGCACTTTTAAGAGTGCGGGTACTCCTGGTGCGGTAACATACTTGTCCGCTTTTCTATAAGATTTATCTGCTGTTCCTATAATTAAGAATGAAGTTCCTGGCAAATCCTGTCGTAAAGAGTCTACTACTTTCGTCATTGGTTTTTCGTACCAGCTGTAATCTGTCAGTTCTGGCTTCCATAATACATTGGCGCCATAGTGCATTACAATCAGATCGTAGTGTCTTTCTTCCTGCATTTGCCGGATCATTGCTGCTGATAGATGTCCGAGCTCTATTCCACTGATTCCTCTGAATGAATAATTATCCACGTACACTCCATTTCCGCTTTCGAAACAAACGCCATAAAGAGGCATTGTATTGCCCGAGTAAGACATGAGCAAAGATGGAGATGCAGTATCTTGTTTTAAGTCCAGTCTATTAACGGTTTGATTACCGTTTAATGTATATGGTCTGTCATTAATTGTGATAGTACCATTATTTCCCTGGCCGAATAAAACAGAGATTTCATCAAACTTGTCCAGTAGTGGTTTTTTAACCGGAGAATATTTGACCCAGCTATTGCTACCTGGGAGAAAAGTATGTCCGGATAATCCTAGTTGGACGTTTGAGGGTGGAGAATTTTTATAATGATAATCCTTCCAATCTCTAGAAAAGGTATGGGTGATTGTAGTTCTAAAAGAAGCTACAATGGAGGTAACTGGCACGAAGCCAACACCTGCACCACCGAAAAAATGTTGTAAACTATCGCGTAAATCGCTGGTAATCAGATCACCTTCAATCATTGAATCTCCAAAATAGGCGATTCTCACTTTATTTCTTTTTCCGGCTTTTAAATCTTTGAGTGCCTCCAGGAATCTTTTCAGTCCTGGGTTATCGGCAGCTTCGGGAGAGGAATACTCTAAAATTCCGGCATAGGAAAGGAAATCGTGAGTATGATCTGGATTGGCAGCGTTAGTGCCGGTAGTTGTTGTGGTGGTAGTGCTGTCGTCTTTCGAAAAATGCTTACTGCCGCCATTATTGGCAGCAGTAAGTATTTCTTCTTGGTCCGGGTTATTTTTGTCTGGTGATCTTAACTCAGAGAGGAGGTCCAGTTTTCTAAATTGAAACCCTTTATAAGTAAGATTGACATTGAGCTGTGAGAGCCCCACCAAACATGCCAGAGTTCCGATAACAATAATGAACGGATAGGCAGATTTATTTTTGCCGGACATAATAAATTTCAGTTAGCAGCACCCTGTTCGCTCGCTCCAGGCATTCCTACGGTTAACCATTTAGCGGATTCCGCAGAAACACTATCCATGCTGGCGTCCAGTTTATAGAGTTTATATTTATTAATAATGTTAGTAACTCTTCTGATCCATTCGTGACCAGCAGAGGAATAACCGCTAGTATTCATTTTTTTCAACCAGGTAGAGAATTCAGGGTTACCCTTCATTTCTCCGAACCATTTTTTCTTGGCCAGAACTGCCACAAAGTGCTCGTAAGAGGCCACATCATTGGCATATTGTTTATAGACAGAACGTTGACCAGGTTTGATTTCGTGTAAGTTGTTCTTACCTACAATTCCAAAGTGGTTGTGCAACAGTTTGGCATTTCGGCTTGTGCCTGTACCTGACTCCAGCATTGCTACTCCAAGGATTACGCTAGCCGGGATACCGGTTTCCTGCATCAGGTTTACAGATACCGGACTAAATTTTGAAAGGTAATTGTTTGTTGATTGTTGCGCAAACCCAACATTGCCGAGCATTAGCATAATTAACACCGCAAATGACCATACTGTCCGCTTGAAGAATGTAGAAATTCCCATGGTAGTACTACTTTTTGTAGGTGATAGTTTGTTTGTTTTCAGCATCATTTTCTTACTTCACATATCAACGATGATCACATCAGATCACACCGCAATATTAACTTTAAAAAATTAAATAATAAGTTTACTCTTCTTCTCTCTTCTCGATACTCGTTCGTTAATCGTTCGTTAAAAAAATTGTTACAATATTTTATACCAATCCCCTTTGACGCGGCGGTTTGCCAACTCAAAGGGGATTTTTCGCTACGAAAGCTCTATACTTGCAAAGACTATGCCGGCAAGTGCCAAACCAGTTTTTAGGCTGTTATTGATACGTTAATGACCAGCATTTATTCTTTTACAAGACTGATTCTCAATTCATTAAGTTGTGCTTGATCGATCTCACTAGGAGCATCCAACATAACGTCGCGGCCGGAATTGTTCTTCGGGAAGGCGATAAAATCCCGGATACTTTCACTTCCACCTAACAGCGAACACAGGCGATCAAATCCGAAGGCTATCCCTCCATGTGGTGGTGCACCATATTCAAAAGCACCTAATAAGAATCCAAATTTGCGTTCCGCTTCCTCTTTACTCATACCTAACGCTGCAAACATCTTTTGTTGCAGATCTCGTTGGAAAATACGGATCGAGCCTCCTCCAACTTCCGTACCATTTAACACGATATCGTAGGCGTTGGCCAAAATATTACCATATTGTGAAGGATCGTCCATTAAGGAAATATGCTCAGGCTTTGGCGACGTAAACGGATGATGACGGGCCACCCAACGGTTCTCTTCTTCAGCATATTCAAACAAAGGAAAGTCTACCACCCACAACGGTTTAAACTCGTTTTTGTTGCGTAATCCCAGGCGTTCTCCCATCTCAAGGCGGAGCTCGCTGGCCGCTTTTCTAGTGCGCTCTTCCTTGCCAGCCAGTACCAGAATTAAATCTCCCGGTTCTGCCTTGCATTGCTGAGCCCATAATTTCAGTTGCTCTTCGTCAAAAAACTTATCCACAGAGCTCTTTAGCGAACCATCAGTATTATACTTCACATATACCAGACCGCTCATGCCAATCTGCGGACGCTTCACCCATTCTGTCAGCTCATCTAACTGCTTACGGGTATATTCCGAACAGCCTTTAGCATTTACTGCCACAACAAGCTCAGCATCATCAAATACCTTAAAGCCTTTTGCTTTTACGGTATCATTCAAATTTACCAATTTCATCTCAAACCGGATATCTGGCTTGTCGTTACCATAGAACTCCATGGCTTCTGCCCAGGTCATCCGTGGAAATGCCTCGGTAAATTCAATACCCTTTATTTCCATGAATATATGCTTCAGCATATGTTCAAATGTACTCAGAATATCTTCCTGCTCTACAAAACTCATCTCACAGTCGATCTGTGTAAACTCAGGCTGACGATCAGCTCTTAAGTCCTCATCTCTGAAGCACTTTACAATCTGGTAGTAACGGTCGTAACCGCTTACCATCAGCAACTGCTTGAAAGTTTGTGGCGACTGCGGAAGTCCGTAAAACTGGTTCGGGTTCATCCGGCTTGGTACCACGAAATCTCGGGCTCCTTCCGGTGTAGAATTGATCAGAAACGGAGTTTCAACATCAATAAACCCGGCAGAATGAAGATAGTTACGGGCAGCACGACCCACCTGATAACGTAACTCCAGATTCTGTCTTACTATATTACGGCGCAAATCAAGGAAACGGTATTTCATCCTTAATTCATCTCCCCCATCCGTATCGTCCTGAATAGTGAATGGCGGAGTCTTCGCTGCATTCAATACTTTAAAATCAGTAACCGTGATCTCAATATCACCGGTTGGTATATTTTTATTCTTGCTAGAACGCTCTGTTACAACTCCTGTTACCTGAACCACAAACTCACGTCCTAAAGGCTGAGCATCCAATTTCGGATTCAGGTTCTCTCCAAATAATAATTGAGTAATTCCGTATCGGTCTCTTAAATCAAAGAAATTGATACTTCCAAATTTCCTCACTGTCTGAATCCATCCGGCCAGGGTTACTTCCTGACCTACCTGTTCCATTCTTAACTCTCCGCAAGTGTGCGTCCTATACATGCGTAAATAATTGATTTTATTTAATTTATGGTTGACCTACGGGATGAATTGTCTGAATTGGCGACCACTACCCAGTTGTTCAATTTAGCCCATAAAGGTGGCAAAGATAAGGTTTGAATCGGGCATTTCCTGTCCGAACTATGTTAAAAATATCGCTTTACATCAATCTCCGGCATCAGTACAGCGTTTTTAACAAGCACATCCTTGAAATGTGAAGCCATATAAGGAGCTAAGGAACAGCCCTTTGTACCAAGCCCATTGAATACACCAATAGCCGGGTGCTCCGGGTGAAACCCCACTATCGGCCTGCGGTCATTTCCACTTGGCCTTACTGCCGCCAACTGTCCTTTTATTATATATGGTACTTTTAAAAGCTGATTCAGGCTTTTTTCTAATATCAACCGCTGCGCTTCTGTAGGGTGGTCATCCGTGTAATCCCACACAAAGGATGAACCCGCCCAGAACAGTCCGTTATCCTGCGGCACCAATGTTATACTTTTCTTGATAATATCATTCGTCACCAACCCCGGCACTTCTATTTGCAAAACCTCCCCTTTATTTGGCAGAAACTTGATCTTCTCAAAATATGGATTGGCTGAGGTAGCTACTCCATCACAAAAAATAATCTTCTCTGCCAGTAAGTCACCATACCTCACCCCTTTTTCCAACAATTCAAGCTTGGCCAACTCGAAATGTTCAGCTTTCAGGCTTTCCCTATCATGCAAATATTTTCTGTAGGCTGGCAGAAATGAAGATAAGTTGATAGTAGCACCTTCCACAATAGCAGCCCCATGAGGCTGATCCAGAAATTCTTCATACCGTAGGGCTGATGGCACTTCGGTATAAGCACTGTCAGAAGTTTTTTGAAGAAAAGCAGATTGCATTTGGGCCGATGGGAATACGGACCATATCTGACGCGCTGTAAAAACCGACACCTGCAGCAAAGCCGAAAGCTGCAGATAAATAGCTTTTGCATACGGATAAATAGTATCATACATCCAGGCGGGCTCAAACCGGCGGCCAGAAACCGGATTAATAATACCGGCAGCCACCCGGGATGCACTGTTAGGCTTCGCGTCATCAATCACGATCACCCTTTTCCCTTCCTCGAGTAAGAACCAGCTCAGCATGGTACCCGCAATTCCCTGCCCTATAATAAGGTAATCTACTTCCTTCATGTTCACGCGAAGATAAAAGAGTATGTCGAAAATCCTAATCTAATTTCAACATACTCTTTTATTATACTATTCTACAACCTTCACATTAATACCTTCACTATGAGAAGAGAACTCCGGTGCATACATACATTCTGCAATGCTGATACCATTGGAATATTTACCCGTATGTGTTACAAACATCGTGTATTCAAATACGTGAGTACCCTTATTTAAATAGTTGAAGAAGAAATCAGTTGAGGCATCTTTGGTGCTCTGATAATAACCTAATCCATCCTGCCATCTTACTGTACTCAATACATCAGTTGGTTCAAAACATGCCGCACGCATGTCACGAAGATGAATGTACTCCATTGGTCTGTCGGCCCTCAGCACTATTCTTACTTTAACTTTATCGCCTACACGCAGTTCATTATTCTCTGTAATCCTGGTAAGTAAAGGACCATTATTCGTATTTACTTCCTTATACAATTCTTTTTCAATGGCCAGCGGAGTTTTAGCAAAAGTTATTTTATCCAACTCTTCAAAATACTGCCAGTAAACTGCTCCCCAGGAAGGTTGACCCTTACTTTGAGAAACTGTAAGCTCAATATTCCCCATTTCAGGCTTCACTGCCTTGGCTTCTATTTGTTGTTTAATATAACCGGTACCTGCTTCCTGTTTATCTGGTTGTATCGTTGTATTACCCAATTGTATTGTAACAACCGGAGAGGTAGATAACCAGTTATCGCCCTTTAGCAGTATTGCATATACGGCATCTGCAGTGGCTTTTGTTGTGCGCCAGTTACTTGTTTGTTTATTCTTTAATAACCAGGTTTTAAGATCGGTTACCTCTTTCGCATTATTGCCTGTCTCACTGAATGCTTCTATCATTAATGCCTGGGTTTCTATCGGTGCCTGATACCAGCTATATCCTACTTCAACACTCTTCCAGTACATGCCTCTCTCCGGATTATTGATAGCCTTTTCCTTTAAGGATTTGATTATATCACCAGCAGTTTTAGCATCATTGGTCCGGGAGAATAATATTGCCAGCATTCCTTCAGCATAGATATCTTCTTTAGTCCAATACTTCTTAGCCTGAGCTTTATAATATTCAAAAGCTTTAGCCATCTTTGGTTTTACCGGAATATTGAAGAAGCTTCTGGCATACAGATAATGAATCTGATAATAACCTATTTGCTTCTGATCCACCTTTACTTTGGAAGTAATCAGTCTTCGGTAGTCTTGATTCAATTGTTGATCAAGATATTCTATAGCCCTGCTGGCTATTACATCCGTTTTACTATCTGTCTTTCCTGTTATTTTCTTCAGATGACCTATACCGGCAACGATATACTGGGTAATAAAACGATCGGCATACATACCTGCAAACCAAGGGAAAGAACCATCAGGTAATTGTTTTTCTGCCAGTTGATCAATCGCTTTTTGAAGCTCCGATTCCATTTTCTTCAGATCAAATAACAGTGCTATATTCCTTTTCTGTTCTTCTTCTGATTTAGCTTCCAGTACCCAAGGTGTTTGCTCCAGCAATATAGATTTCAGTTCTTCATTTTTTTGGAGATTGCTCAGCAATGCAGCAGTATCAGTAGTTTTCCATCTTTCCAACACTTCCTTAATACCTGGAGCATGATTCACAATATGACTGGCAAGGTAATTTGCATAATAGCGATTGAAAACCTGCTCTGCACATTGGTAAGGATATTCCATCAGGTAAGGAAGAGACTGAACTGCATACCATGCAGGATTGCTGGTATACTCAACAGTAATCCCTTTCTGCTGTAGGCTTACAGAAGAATCGCTATGGAGTAGTTTTTCGAATTTGAACGATTGCTTTCCATCGCCTCTCATCTGTAATGGCAGAGATTCTGTTACCAGCATGGAATTAGAGAGAACAGGAATAGTATTTTCTTCTCCATCGCTGAATTGTGCGGCCTGTGCTATAACACGATAAACTAATGCACTCTTGAATCCGTGTGGCACCTGAACAGGAAAACTAACAACAGTACTTTGTCCGGCTTGTGCTGTAAAATGTTGCAGCGGGAAGATGTTCTGGAACCAGCCATCTACAGGCTGCATGGTTGCAGCATCAAGTAATTCCAATCTCGCCTGCCCGATTAGTAAGGTATCAGAAAGGTTAGATACCTTGGCTGTAAAGTTGATTTTATCTCCTTCTCTTACAAAACGCGGAGCATTTGGCGCCACCATTAAGGTTTTCTGAGTAACGATACTCGTATTCACCATTCCAAATGCCAGGTCTTTAGTATGAGCTGCTGCCATGAAATTCCACTTGGTAAGGGATTCCGGCATGGTAAACTCAAATGTAATATTCCCCGCGTCATCAGTTCTCAGCTCAGGAAGGAAAAAGGCAGTTTCCTGGAAGTTTTTACGTGGAGCAACGGAAGGTTCACTTTCAGGTTGCTCTGCCACAGCAGAATCAGCAACTGCATAAGTTTCGTTTTTAGCTTTCATATCTCCTGCGTATGAAATTTCTGCTTTTGCGGCTACCGGTACACTAAAATTACGCTTTGCCAATGCAGCAGGTGGAGGAGCAGGAAAAGACATGGCCCTCGATCCGTAGATGGCAGAGGACTGTAGTAAGGTATTGATAGAATTTACGGACATTAACTGATCGTATGTAATATTATCATACGATTCTGCCGGCATATTATAATGCAACTGAGATTGCTCAATATAAAAGCTATTATACCCCCTGAAAATTGATGGTTCCCCGGTAATTAACTGCCAGTTAGGTCTTTCCCAGTTATTAGGTGCAAAAGCATCAAGCGATGCATCATCCATATTTGCCACCATTTCTGCAGCAACCTTGCTTCCTTTATTTCCGGTAATAGTTACCGTCCATTTTTCCTTTTCTCCTGGTAACAACTTATCTCTGTGTGTTCCGATTTTTAAGTCCAGCTCTTTGTTATCCCATGGCACTTCCACTACTTTCTGAACAGTAAATAATCTGCTATCTCTTACTGCAACATAGTTTAGCACAATATTACCACGATCAGATTCTTTAACCGGAATACTGAATTGTTTTAAACCAGAAATAGTCAGGTTATTCAATTCATTTTTATACTCAGGTTGGGATTTTACTTCTATCAGATATAAATCATTTACTGAAGTACCAAGAGAATAAGTAGCTGTACTACCAGGCTGCACTGCATCACCGGCAGATAACAATTTCAGGTAAGACGGTACTATCAACGATTTTGCCGCAGGGTCTACTAATTCGATTGTAGATTTTTGAGTGATTTTTTCGTTATGCTGATCGGTAGTGGTGACTTCAATTTCGTAATACCCCTCGCTTATCTGAAGCTTACTCCAATCAACCTTTCCGTCTTTCTGTGCAACAAACGACTGATTATATACAACCTCTTTTCTTGGCCAGACAGTAGGCTTATTTTCATCTTTGTAAATATCATTCGGGAAGTAATTGACGTATGTTGATTCATCCATTACAAACTGGTCTGGCGTTCCCCAATAGCGCTCTCTTAACAAACGTTTTTCAGGTTGCAAAGGTCTGATTGTTACAGCAACCGTATTAGGCAGGTAATTCCCATTCAATCCTTCCGAGAAAACTTTTATATCCTTTAATTGTGATTTATTCACAACTGCTGGAGCTTCAATTTTTAATTCAACTGCCTGGTAGCCTACGTTCAACTGTTGAGTTGCACTTCTGGTTTCTCCGTTGAGGTCTGTAACATCTGCCTGTATAACATAAGTAAATATAGGTTTGGTGGATGCGTCAACAGTTTCATCAGGGATTGCCGGGAAGTCTACAGTAAAGGAACCATCGGCATTTGTGGTTGTTTCACCATTGATGATTTCTGTTCTGCCGTGCATTGGAGCGATGATCTTCCAGAACATCCATGGATAAGGGAAACGCACCTGGCGTGATACTGTATATTTTACTTTTGCGCCATCTATATTATTACCTGCATAAGCAAGTGCTTTACCTTTCGCTGTAACGTTATCACCTAAACGAATTTGATTAGACAATGTATCGAAAGCTACATAAAACTTAGGCCGTTTATATTCTTCAACTCTGAAGCCTTTATTCGCATTTCCTTTACTATCATCCAATCTGAAATATCCATTCAGTTTACCGGTTGGAAGAATAAATTTCCCGGAGTAAGATCCAAACTCATTTGTAGTGATTTTTATAGAATCGACCTTCTGTTGATTAACATCAAATAATGTTAAAGTAGTATGGAAGTTTGGTTGAATAGTGCTTTTACCTTGCTTATCTCTTTCTACAACTATTCCTTTAAAATACACTAGCTGACCAGGTCTGTAAATTTCCCGATCAGTAAATAGAATTGTAGAGATTTGTTTTTTAGGTTGATCTTCAAACTTAGACGGGAGCCTGTCGTTTATTACCAATCTATCGTTACCATAACTCCAGACCAATTTTCTACTGGTATAATAATCATTGTATCTTCCAAGTCTGATGCTTCCGTCTTTCGCTGCAATAACAGTAGTATCGAGCTTAGACTGGTCTCTGTAACTCGGTTTATATACCACCAGTTTTGCGCCAGGCAACGGTTTACCAGTAGTTCTGTCTAATACGAAAATCAGTTCATCATTACTGATATAGCTGATGTTGGAAACATTGACTTCCTGCGTAGTAATAGCAGCCGACTCCAGATCATACTTAGCAGAATTGCTTGAAATCAGCATATATCTGCCCAGTGGTAGCCCATCCACTTTCACCTCCACTCTATGAGTCAGATAATCTTTAGGATCAGGGATCTTCTGCTCCCATGATTTAAAGGCAGATTGAGCCAGCAGGAGTTTATAACGTTTATCTGAGTAATCATTTTCAACACTCTGAAGTTTTGCAACCAGTGCATCATCCAGTTTAATGAGCCTGAAATATAGTTTATCTATGTTTTTATAGGTCACAAAAGCTCTGAATGGCTTATCAGGTATATTCACCGTTTCCGTACTGATATTCAGGGATTTTTGCTCAATACTGTGAATAAGGCTTTTCCCTTTCCCTTCCAGTTGTTTTAGTTTCAGAGCCGACTCACAAAGAGCCATAGCTTTTACCAGCAGGGTAGAATCCTGAGTATTTGAATATGATTGATTGATATAAAATTCGGCTAATGCATAATAAGCATTTACTGCACCAGGTTGATTTCCTTTATTTTTTATAATTTCCTGCAGTACCGATACGTAGAGTTTCTCTTTATTTGGTAAAACCGCTACGTCGTTCATATATGCAATTCTTTCAAGATCTACGTCCATCAACGCTGCGGGATTGTTTGCATGAAATCTTAGCAGGTTTTGCAGGATCAATACTGCCTGGTATTGCAGAGAGCTGGAATCGGTAGTAGCAAAGTGATGATGTGCAAATTCGGAAGCAGGGGCAAAAGCAATGGGGTCCTTTATGGTAAATTGATTGGCTGGTTGGGTAAAGTCGCTAACTCCTGATTTAAAGAAATCGAGCGCTCTGTGAGCCAGCAGGTCATACAATGTAGGACGCAATTCTCTTGCATTTCCTTTGATCAGGATGGTATCATAATCAGCAATATTGGTTTGCTTTAAGAGTATTTCCTGAGATAAGGAAGAAAGGTAAGCCCCTTCTATTTCCCGTAGTAATTTAGTCAGCGTCCAGGTGGTGAAATCAGTGTTTTGGTCGTCCTGTATTTCAGTACGCTGATAGAATTTGTATCTGTTTCGCTGGTAATAGTTGTATAGTACCTCCGCTTTTATGCTTTGCAGGATAGCTTTTGGAGCTCCTGAAGCAGCCGAGATATCCTTATTGATAGTAGCAATATTTTTAGCTTCACTACTATCATCAAAACTCTCGGTATAATTAATCCTGGAAATCTGGGCTTTTAACTGCTCAGGATAATTTTTCTCTTTTGTGGCGTTTTTAGAGATTTCGTCGATTTTGATGAGAGCCGATTTAGGCAATCCTTTTTCATTAAATACATCTACCTGTTTCCAGGCTGCTTTAAAGTTGTACTGGGCCATTAATGAATTGGTAAAAAAGAGTGAAACAATGAATATTCTGATGAATAACCTCATACGATAAATATTTACAGATATATAGCCTTTTATTTTAAGGATGCGGGGAAAAACGGGATTCCATATTCATGATAAAAAAAAGGTGAAAAGCGAAGATTTAGCCCTCACTTTTCACCTTAAATATGATTAGATCGTAGATTATGCTTTTGCTTTAGATAATACTTCAGCCATTGTTCTACCAATGTTTGCAGGGCTTTCCACTACGTGAACGCCGCATTCAGCCATGATCTTCATTTTAGCAGCAGCAGTATCATCAGCACCACCGATGATAGCACCAGCATGACCCATACGACGGCCTGGAGGCGCAGTTTGGCCAGCGATAAATCCTACAACTGGTTTAGTACCGTTTTCCTTGATCCATTTTGCAGCTTCAGCTTCCATGCTACCACCAATTTCACCGATCATGATGATACCTTCAGTTTCAGGATCATTCATCAACAGTTCAACAGCATCTTTAGTAGGGGTACCGATGATTGGGTCGCCACCAATTCCGATAGCGGTAGAAACACCCAAACCAGCTTTTACAACCTGGTCGGCAGCTTCGTAAGTTAAAGTACCGGATTTAGAAACGATACCGATTTTACCTTTTTTGAAGATGAAGCCTGGCATGATACCAACTTTAGCTTCTTCTGCAGTAATAACACCTGGGCAGTTAGGACCGATCAGGCGAGTATTTGATCCTTGCAGGAAGTTTTTAGCCTTGATCATATCCTGAACAGGAATACCTTCTGTAATACATACCACCAGAGCAATACCAGCTTCGGTAGCTTCCATGATTGCGTCTGCAGCAAAAGCCGGAGGTACAAAGATGATAGAAACATTTGCACCGGTTGCTTTTACAGCATCAGCTACTGTATTGAATACAGGGCGCTCCAAATGGGAAGTACCACCTTTACCTGGGGTAACACCACCTACAACCTGGGTACCATATTCAATCATCTGCGTAGCATGGAATGTACCTTCAGTACCGGTAAATCCCTGAACAATCACCTTGCTATCCTTATTAACTAGAACACTCATCGCGCTTGTTTTATTGGTTTAATATTATATATCGGATTCTGGACGGCAAAAATAAGCCGAAATCACTAATTCTGCAATTTAGTGCCTTTAAGCTATTGCTACCAATTGCTTTTTGTAAAAAATCGCCTATTTATCCCCCTGCTCTTTCTTCAGCTGATCCCGCCATTTTCCGTCTTTGAACATCTCCAGCTGGCGTATTTCCTTCGCTTCCCTTAAGAACTCCGACGCAAAAATAAAGTCGTTTAACTTCTGGTCTTTACTGAACACAATATCTTTATTGCTTCCTTCCCACTGCTTTACCCCCTGATACATATATACAATCTTATCACCGCTTTCCATTACAGTGTTCATATCGTGGGTATTGATAACTGTGGTGATATTATATTCCTTTGTCAGGGATGTAATTAATTTATCAATCAAGAGGGAAGTTTGAGGATCGAGCCCCGAGTTGGGCTCATCGCAAAACAGGTACTTAGGGTTCAACACAATAGCACGGGCAATACCTACCCTTTTTTTCATCCCGCCACTAATTTCGGCAGGAAACTTTTTAGCGGCATCTTTCAGCTGCACTCTTTCCAGACATTCAGCAACCCTGTGTTTCTTTTCCCTTAGCGTTCCGGTACCAAACATATCCAGCGGGAACATCACATTTTGTTCCACTGTCATACTATCAAATAATGCCGATCCCTGGAACAACATCCCAATCTCCTGGCGAATTGTCTTTTTGGCTTTATCGTCCATCGCTGTAAAATCCTGGTTATCGTACAGAATCCTACCGCTGTTTACTTTCATCAGGCCAACAATGCATTTCATCATCACTGTTTTACCGCTACCACTGGACCCAATGATCAGGTTTACCTTTCCGGATTCCATTACAGCCGATACGCCTTTCAGTATTTCCTTGTCGCCAAAGCTCTTTCTTATGTCTTGCAGTTCGATCATGATTACAGTAAAATAGCAGTTAACGCGTAGTCCATGAATAATATCAATATACAACTTACCACTACCGCAGTAGTACTTGCCTTACCGATTTCCAGGGCGCCCCCGCTAACATTATAGCCATAGTAAGCCGATACACTGGCTATGATAAAACCAAAGGAAAAAGACTTGGCCATAGCAAAGAATACGTTGTATGCCTTGAATTCCTGTCGTAAACCTTGCATGAATTGCTCACTGGATATTACTCCTGAAAGCTCTCCGGCTTCTTTACCACCCCAGATACCCAGGAATCCCGCAATGCATATCAATACCGGTATCATTAATATACCAGCCAGAATTTTTGGTGCTATGAGATAGCCCTTAGTATTGATTCCCATGATTTCCAGGGCATCAATCTGTTCTGAAATTCTCATATTACCTAACTCTGAGGCTATTTTAGATCCTACAACCCCGGCCAGTACAATACTGGTTAAGGTAGGAGCAAATTCAAGAATAATAGTATCCCGTACTATCTGAGCAATAGTACTTCTGGGAATGATAGGACTTACCAGCTGGTAAGCTGTTTGTAAGGTGGTAACCCCTCCCATAAACAGGGAAATGATAAATACTATCCCAAACGAACCAACGCCAATATCCACACATTGCTGCATAAATTGCTTCCAATACATCTTCATGTTTTCCGGGCGGGAAAACATGCCTTTAAGCATGATCAGGAAGTTTCCGAAATGATAGAAGAATCTGAACTCCATAACTGTTCAAAGATAGGAAGGTTTTTTTCAATCGTATCTGAAATTACGATTTTATATTACGCTTTAACGGAAACTACTGACCAGTAAACGTTTCAGGCTACGCTCAATGATTTCTCCCATTGTTTTACAACGGGCAAAAATAGGATCATGATAATATTCCGCCAACTCATTCCCCAATTGCTGAATTTTCTCCGGAAAGGATACTCTATCCGTCATAATTACATCCCTCAGATCTTTAATTCTATGGCGCTGGGTTTTGATACGCCGGGCAATCACCGCCCGCTCTTCCTGCTGGTATTGCTTTACTACCTCTGCATTGAGGTGCTTGATTGCCAGATCAACAAATATCTTGTTCTCCTTAAAAAACTGGGGCATGTATAATGTGCGCCTGCCTTCATAGAACTGCTGATCAAAATCTATTGCACGAATCCTGAATTGTACATCGTCGAAATCGGGGGTAATATCAAATACAAAGTTATAGGAGCGCATATCTCCCAATAATCGTACAAAACAACGTTCATTAAACTTTACAAACTCTTTGGCAATACGTTTCGGGTTAAACTCAGGCCGGTTGAGGTAATGCAGGATGAACTGATCACCAGGCACACCCGCAATATGCTCTTCCACCAGGGTAGTACCATCTACCAGAAAATTTATCCAAAAAGGAGAAAGAATATGCTCTAATTCCAACCCATAAATACGGGATGCATCTGCTTTCTTGATGTAGAAATAATCGTATACCTCGTTATATGTATTTACAATCTTTATCCTGAATGGGTGCGAATTTCCAAATACACAATAATCTACCCGCTCTATAAACAAATGCTCCTCCGCTGTCTGATCACCACCAGCCTTTAATATGGAATATATACGCTTAAGCCCGGCATGAATATTAGCAGACATACTTTGCGGATAAAAAACCGTTTCCCATAATGTATCGTTTCCTTCCTTATCGTATACCGCAATAGATTGATCGTAATATCGCAGTTCTTCATACGACAATGGTAATTTCACTTCCCGCTCGTATAACTTCAGATATTTGCGGAAAGCGGTATTGATTGGGAAAAAGATCTTTTTTCGGGAGATAGTTTGCATAGTATAAAGATAAAAAAAGATCAGCGGGAAAACTTATGTTCCCCGCTGATCTTTACTTATAGTATTGTTAAAGCGAATTCGCTTATTTCTTTTTCTTCTTATCCTTTCCTTTTGCCTTTTCCTCTTCCTTTGCGTCTCTGCAACATTTCTCCTGTGCATCTACCACGGCAATGTTCACCATGTTCACAATTGATCTTACAGTACTGCCTAATTGAAGGATATGCACGGGCTTTTTCATTCCCAGCAAAATTGGTCCGATAGCATCAAAACCAGCTACTTCCTGTAACAGGTTATAGGCAATATTACCTGCGGCCAGGTTAGGGAAGATAAGTGTATTTACCTCTTCACCCAGCAATTCAGTAAATGGATAGTTGTCTTTCAGGATTTCCTTATTGAAAGCTAATCCAGCCTGAATTTCACCATCTACAATCAGAGATGGATCGCGTTGTTTCACGATTTCTCTTGCCTTGCTCATCATTTGAGCTTCAGGGGTTTGACTGCTACCAAAATTGGAATAAGAAAGCATTGCAATACGTGGAGTGATATTGAAGTGCTTCACTTCTTTAGCCACCATTAGAGTGATATCTGCAATTTCTTCCGCTGTAGGGTTGAAGTTTACAGTAGTATCGGCCAGGAATAACGGTCCGCGTTTGGTTTGAATAATATACATACCCGCCACTCTCTTCGCTCCTTCTTCCATACCAATTACCTGAAGGGCAGGGCGAATAGTATCAGGATATTTGCGTGTCAGGCCGGAAATCAGCGCATCTGCTTCGCCAGTTTCCACCATCATGCAACCGAAGTAGTTACGCTCTCTCATGATCTTACGTGCTTCGTAGAGGTTTAAACCTTTACGCTTGCGTTTTTCGAAGAACAGATCACCAAAACGATGACGCATTTCTTTGTTCTGCTCACTCTTAGGATCAATAATTACAACATCTTCAATTTCTATAGAATGCTCTAACATTAACTCGCGGATACGAGCTTCATTTCCCAACAGGATTGGGTATGCAATACCTTCGTCGTTCACTACCTGCGCAGCTTTCAGTACTTTCAGGTTATCAGCTTCCGCAAATACAACTTTCCTTGGATCGCGGCGTGCTTTTGTTCCGATAGCTCTGAATAATTGGTTATCCAATCCCAGACGATGGTTTAATTCATTTTTATATGCTTCCCAGTCAACAATCGGGCGTTTGGCTACCCCGCTGTCCATAGCTGCTTTTGCAACAGCCGGAGCCACGGTACTAAGCAAACGTGGGTCCAATGGTTTTGGAATAATGTACTTAGGGCCGAAGAAGAGATTCTTCTCATTGTAGGCCAGGTTTACAATATCCGGAACCGGAGACTTGGTCATTTCGGCCAAAGCACGTACTGCTGCCAGTTTCATCTCTTCATTGATGACAGAAGCGCGTACGTCTAATGCTCCACGGAAGATGTATGGGAAACCTAATACGTTGTTTACCTGGTTAGGATAATCGGAACGGCCGGTAGCCATGATAATATCCGGACGGGCAGCAATTGCTGTATCGTAGGCGATTTCAGGATCCGGGTTGGCCATAGCAAAAACTATTGGGTTTTTAGCCATGGTTTTAATCATTTCAGCACTAACGATATTACCAACAGAAAGCCCTAAGAGCACATCGGCTCCTTTCAGTGCTTCCGCCAATGTGGTTACTTTGGAAGAAGTAACAAATTGTTTATGCCTGTCGGATAAATCCTTGCGGGATTTATTCAGTACACCGTCTTTATCGAAAAGTATAAAGTTTTCAGGTTTTGCACCCAGTGCAACATACAACTTAGCACAAGCCATAGCTGCAGCACCAGCACCACTTACAACAATTTTTATCTTATCTATTTTCTTTTTTACTAATTCCAACGCGTTCAATAATGCAGCTGAAGAAATGATAGCAGTTCCATGCTGGTCATCGTGCATTATCGGGATATTCAGTTCATTGCGTAACCTGTCTTCAATTTCAAAGCACTCAGGGCTTTTAATATCTTCCAGGTTGATACCGCCGAAAGTAGGAGCAATTGCCTTAACAGCTGCTACAAATGTATCGGGGTCCTTAGCATCTATTTCAATATCAAAGACATCAATATCTGCGAAGATCTTGAATAATACAGCTTTACCTTCCATTACCGGCTTTCCGGCTTCAGGACCTATATCACCTAATCCCAATACGGCGGTACCATTACTGATAACCCCTACCAGGTTTCCTTTTGCTGTATATTTATAAACATTTTCGGGATCGTTGTAGATTTCTTTACAAGGCTCTGCTACTCCGGGTGAATAGGCCAGTGAAAGGTCCCATTGTGATTTTGTGTCTTTCGTAGGTATAACTTCAATTTTACCCGGCCTGCCCATAGCATGATAGTCTAATGCATCCTGCTTATTCAGTTTCTTTGCCATATCAAATTATAAGATTGTTATTGGGCCTGCAATATACGAAGTATTGCATTACCCGATTTACCCCAATCGTGTAAGCAACCCGATTGAATAGGTATTTAAAACATTAAAAAATACTTACTTTTACAACGTTAAACATTCACAAATATCATGATACAACGCATTCAGAGCCTCTACCTCCTCCTAGCTGCTGCTGCGGGCACTGCCGCACTGTCTTTCAACTTATGGAAAGCTACTTTGTCGAGCAATCCTAATCCGGTGACAGTTAATGCTTCCAGCAATTATTTACTGTTTGTATTATATATCATAATTATACTGTTGAGTATAGGAACCATTTTTCTTTATAAGAAAAGAAAGGTGCAGTTCAGGCTCTCTATTTTTAACATTCTTTTTGCGTTTGCAGCGTTGGCTTATCAATATGTTGTAGTTCAAAAAACTGCTAATAAATTGACGGAAGGAGGTACAACTATCGTGTCAGCGTCTTATTTACCAGCCTCATTTTTACCAATTGTTATAATTATTTTGTTGTTTCTCGCAGCAAGGGGGATGTACAAAGATGAAAAATTGATCAAATCACTTGATCGGCTTAGATAATTGTTGTTGTAATTACGTTTGCAACTTAGTGAAATAATTTGAAAGGGCTTCCCGGAAATATTCCTGGAAGCCCTTTTCTATTTACTTTAAGAATTTACCGGTAAAGCTATCTTTCACATTCTTAAGCCCTTCCGGTACTCCGGCGTATAATAATTTACCGCCGCCAGCACCTCCTTCAGGCCCTAAATCAATCACCCAATCAGCACTCTTAATAACATCCAGGTTATGTTCTATTACTAAAACAGTATGACCCTGCTCTATTAATGCATTGAAAGAAGCCAGCAATTTACTGATATCATGAAAATGAAGACCAGTTGTAGGCTCATCGAAGATAAACAAAATATGACCCTGAGCCTTACCCTTACCAAGGAAGGAAGCCAGCTTAACACGCTGTGCCTCACCACCGGAAAGCGTATCACTGCTTTGCCCCAATTTCACATATCCCAAACCAACACTACTTAACGGGCGGATTTTGTTGCATACATCCTTTTCATCTTTAAAGAATTCCAATGCTTCATCTACACCCATTTCCAGAACATCATAGATGTTCTTGCCCTTGTAGGTTACTTCAAGTACTTCATCCTTAAATCTTTTGCCATTGCAGCTTTCACAAAGCAGATGCACATCTGCCAGGAATTGCATCTCTACAATTACCTCTCCTTCTCCTTTACAAGCATCACATCTTCCTCCATCTACGTTGAAAGAAAAATGTTTAGGCTGAAATCCTCTCATTTTACTGAGGGGCTGACGAGCATACAAATCTCTTATCTCATCATATGCTTTAATGTAAGTAACCGGATTAGAGCGCGATGATTTACCAATAGGATTCTGATCAATCATTTCTATTGAAGTGATATCATCTACAGCTCCGGATAAGGCTTTATAATTACCTACTCTTTCTGCAAACTCACCCTTCAACTTCATCAGTGCCGGATATAAAATTTGCTTTACTAAGGTAGTTTTACCCGATCCACTTACTCCACTTATCACGGTGAGTACTCCTAATGGAAAATCTACCGTTATATTTTTCAGGTTATTCTGCCGACAACCTTCCAATGTTATAGCTTTCTTCCATTTCCGCACTTTAGCCGGTGGATCAATACTCAGATTTCCACTCAGATATTTACCAGTAAGACTTTTAGGGTCTTTCAGGATTTGCGGATAGGTTCCGGCAAATATTACTTCACCACCTAAATGACTTGCAAGAGGCCCCATATCAATGATATAATCGGCTTCCTCCATCATCAGTTCATCGTGTTCTACCACTACAACTGTATTGCCCAGATCACGTAATTCTTTCAGTACTCCGATCAGGCGGTGGGTATCTCTGGCATGCAAACCAATACTAGGTTCATCGAGGATGTACATAGAGTTGGTCAGATTACTGCCCAGTGTTCTGGTAAGCTGAATTCTCTGGCTTTCACCACCACTCAATGTATTGGCTACACGGTTGAGCGTCAGATAGCCCAAACCTACGTCGAGCAATGTTTTGATACGATGATTTATTTCCAGCAGGATACGTTTTCCTATTTGCTCATCAAATTCATTCAGAGAGAGTTGATCGAACCAGGTTTTCAAATCTGAAACCGGCATATCCACCAGTTCAGCAATATTCCGTTCTGCAACGCGGATGTATAATGCTTCTTTTCTTAATCTGCCACCGTTGCAGGTTGGGCAAATTGTTCTTCCTCTGTATCTGGCCTGTAATACGCGGTATTGTACTTTATACAGGTTTTGTTCCACCATTTTGAAGAACTCATTTAACCCGTAGAAGTGTTCATTTCCTGTCCACAATAGTTCTATCTGTTCGTCTGTTAATTCAGCGATAGGCTTATGTACAGGGAATCCGAATTTACGGGCAGATTTGATCAGGGCTTCCTTATATTCACCCATTTTTTCGCCTCTCCATGGTGCAATAGCACCTTCAAATACACTCAGTCGCTTGTCTGGTATAACCAGGTCTTTATCTAGGCCCAGTACCTGACCAAATCCTTCACAGGTAGGACATGCACCGTATGGATTATTAAAGGAGAAGAGATTAGGAATTGGTTCTTCAAACTGAATTCCATCCAGTTCAAAACGGTTGGAGAAATGTGTTGGAGTTTTTCCATCTACCTCAATAAAACAATCGCCTTCACTTTCATAAAAAGCAGTTTGCACACTGTCGGCAATCCTATGTTTATCATCTTCATCGAAATCCTTTGCCACCAAACGGTCTATGAGTATCCATGCATTTTCCGGAACGGTTATTTTCTTTTGTTCCAGGAGCTCTTCTATTCTCAGTAAACTATTCTCACTACCGGGAACGTATAAACGAGAAAATCCTTTCTGTAAAAGAATATTCAGTTCTTCTTTTACATCCCTTTTGGCATGGCGGCGAAAAGGTATTATCAGCAGTATTTTACTACCACTTTTGAGCTTCATGATAAAATCAACAACATCACTCACCTCATGTTTTTTCACTAACTGACCTGAAATTGGAGAGAAGGTTTTTCCAATTCTGCCAAACAGCAGTCGCAGGTAGTCATAAATCTCGGTCATAGAGCCAACGGTCGACCTTGGAGTACGGGTAATCACCTTTTGTTCTATGGCGATAGCCGGGCAAATACCTTTGATATAATCCACATCCGGCTTATTCATCCGCATGAGGAATTGACGGGCATATGAGCTCAGGCTTTCGGCATACCTACGTTGACCTTCTGCGTATAAAGTATCCATCGTCAGGGAAGATTTTCCCGAACCAGACACACCAGTAACTACGACTAATTTATTTCTGGGAATAGCTACACTAACATTCTTCAAATTGTGTACCCTGGCCCCTTTTATGAAAATACTGTCCTGCGGGTTAACCTCCTGAGGATCAATTGTACTCGTTTGTTTCTTAACTTTTGTTGCCATGACAGAACAAATTTACGAGAAAAGATGTTAGTTGAGGAGTTAGCTTTTTACGAACAGATCCCAAAAACGAGGAAAGCTAACATCTTAGGGCGAAAAGCTATTTTTAATATTTGTTTTATTGAACAATTCTGTTATATTTGCATAAGACCGGATCTATCTCGCTGAGGTTGCTACCGAAATTCTTTTCTTAACCAAAAACTGCTACTTATCGCTTAAACTCTACTTAATCAAACAACCGAACTGGCTGTTAAAAATTATTTACTAACCTGCCTAGTTGTAGAAGTTTATGCAAGTAATGTACAAATTGTGCGATGAGCAGTTAATTACTCTCTTTAAAAAGGGTCATTCTTCCGCATTAGAAGAGTTGGTACACCGTCATAAAGACAAGGTGTTCACTTCTATCCTGTTATTGGTTAAAGATCCTTATCTTGCCGAAGACATCTTCCAGGATACCTTCATTAAAATTATCGACACTATCAGAGCTGACCGCTATACCGAAAAAGGTAAATTTTTACCTTGGGCTATGCGTATAGCACATAATCTGTGCGTTGATCATTTCCGAAAGATCAAACGTACTCCTATGATCAGAACTGGTGATGATAAAGATATTTTTGATGTTCTTGGATTCAGTGACAGCTGCGCCGAAGATAAATTGATAACCCGTCAAAGTCATGATCGGGTAAGAAGAATGCTCGACATGCTGCCAGATGAACAGCGGGAAGTCATAATTTTACGTCATTACGCCGAGCTGAGTTTCAAAGAAATTGCCGATCTTACACAAGTAAGTATCAATACTGCATTAGGCCGTATGAGATATGGCCTGATCAATCTCCGTAAAATGATGACGGAGAAACAAATCTGTCTATGATGAACCCTTTTTTTTGCTTGCCAGCAACGAGCGGCCGGATGTAATGTCCGACCGCTCGCTATTTATATGGCTATTCTATACTTTCTCAAAAATCATTGCTGCTCCCTGCCCTACTCCCACACACATCGTAGCCAACCCATAACGCGCTCCCTGTCTGCGCTTCATTTCATGCAATAAAGTAGCTGTAATACGCGTACCACTACATCCCAGCGGATGCCCGATAGCAATGGAACCTCCATTTACATTTACAATATCCGGGTTTATTGCAAGATCCCGCATACATGCCAAAGCCTGTGCAGCAAATGCTTCATTCAATTCAGCAAGATCCAGATCTCCTACCGTAATACCAGCTCTGAGCAAAGCTTTTTGCGTTGCAGGTACCGGACCAATGCCCATAATGGAAGGATCAACTCCCGCTACTGCCATGCTTTTAACTTTGGCCAATGGTTTTAATCCAAATTCCAATACCGCTTTTTCCGATGCTATCAGAACGGCCGCCGCTCCATCGTTAATTCCTGAAGAATTTCCAGCAGTTACACTTCCGTTTTTCGCAAAAGCAGGACGCAAGCCTGATAGTTTTTCAAGCGTTGTTTCGCGCGGATGCTCATCTTTGGAAAAAATAACCTGGTCTTCCTTGTTAGGCGTAATTTCCACCGGAATTATCTCATCTCTCCACTTTCCCGCATCTAATGCCTGTTTATACAGCGTTTGACTGCGCAAGGCAAAAGCATCCTGATCTTCTCTGCTTATATTCCATTGATTTGCAACATTTTCAGCAGTTTCTCCCATTGAATAGGGATAATACATTTCTGCAAGACGTTTATTTGTAAAACGCCAGCCAATTGTTGAATCATGAATTTCGTTTTTACGACTGAATGGACCATCTGCTTTAGCCATTACAAATGGAGCCCTGGTCATGCTTTCTACTCCACCGGCAATGTAAATATCTCCTTCTCCGCACATAACTGCTCTGGAAGCATCCATGATGGCCTGCATACCTGAAGCACACAAACGGTTGACAGTATTTCCGGCAACGGTTACCGGGAGTCCGGCCAATAATGCCGCCATGCGGGCAACATTTCGATTGTCTTCCCCTGCCTGGTTGGCTGCTCCTGCAATTATATCTTCAATCCTGGAAGTATCTAAACCGGGATTCCGGCTAATTAACGACTTAATAAGGTTGGCTAATAAATCATCGGGGCGTATTGTACTTAATGCCCCGCCATAACGGCCAATAGGTGTTCGCACCGCATCAACAATGTAAGCAACTTGCATGTGGTTGTTTTGGTTTATCTGCAAATAAAGTACATCCGGGCTATTCGGCCAATTTATCCTTATTCCTTCTGCGCTCATTCGCTTTCGACCTCATCTTTGCGGCTTTGCCGGAAACAACGTATCTTTGCCGCTGCTTTCCGACTGCCGTAAGGCAGCCATTTGCTCATTTAACAGTCAATAATGAAATCTGACAATCAAAATATCCGACATCTTACTTTACCTGCATTACAAGAATATTTTAGCTCCATTGGTGAAAAACCATTCAGAGCCAAACAGGTGTACGAATGGATATGGTTGCGTCATGCTCAGAGTTTTGAAGCCATGACCAATTTATCTAAAGACCTGAGAACCAAGCTCTCGGAACATTTCGTATTACCAGCAGTAAAGGTTGATGCCGTTCAGCAAAGCAACGACGGCACTATAAAAAGCCGTTTTCGCCTGCATGATAATCATTTGGTAGAAGGGGTACTTATCCCTACAGATTCCAGACAAACCGCCTGCGTATCCAGCCAGGTTGGTTGCAGCCTCAGCTGTAAATTTTGTGCTACAGGGTATATGGACCGTAAAAGAAATCTTGATTACGATGAGATTTTTGATGAAGTAGCTTTAATTAATCAGCAAGCCATGGAATCATATGGCAAAAAATTAACAAACATTGTATTTATGGGAATGGGCGAGCCTTTGCTTAACTATAAAAACGTGTTAAAAGCCATAGAAAGAATTACAGCCCCTGACGGATTAGCGATGTCGCCAAAACGCATCACTGTATCTACTGCCGGTGTGGCCAAAATGATCCGACAACTGGGCGACGACAAAGTACGTTTCAACCTTGCCCTTTCCCTCCACGCGGCTAACGATAAGAAACGCAGTGAAATTATGCCAATCAATGACTCTAACAATCTGAAAGAATTGATAGATGCATTGAATTACTTCTATAAAGAAACAGGCAACGAAATTTCTTTTGAATATATCCTCTTCAAAGATTTTAACGATAGTAAACAGGATGCAGACGAACTGATTAGAATCTTCCGTCAGGTACCTGCCGATCTGGTAAATATTATCGAATACAACCCAATAGATATGGCACTCTTCAGAAAACCTGACGCAAAAACTGCCGAAGAGTTTATGGAGTACCTGAGTAAAAACAAGGTGAACGCCAGATTAAGACGCAGCAGAGGAAAAGATATCGACGCAGCATGCGGACAATTAGCCAATAAAGGTTAATCTAACTTATACTAATCCAATAAGGTCATGAGATCCATGATCACTAACTAATAATATATTATGAAGAAGAAATTACCTGCTAAAAAGGGAAGTGGTCCAGCCAGGGAAAATAAATTTGGTAACGGCAGCAAACCGGCAGGCACCCGCAAACGTCCTTTCTCCGATAACGAGAAATCTGAAAGGGCTTCTGCAAAAGATGATAAATTCACTCCACGCTTCAAACGAGATGATAATTTCGATAAAAAAGCCGGAGGATTTGATAAAAAGAAAGACGACAAATTCGGAAAATTCGAGGAAAAATCTTCCTTCAAAAACCGTTTTGACAATAAAAAATCAGACGAGAAGCCTGGTTTCAAAAAGCGTTTCGATAAAAATTCGGAAGAAAAACCGACATTCAAAAGCCGGTTCGATAAATCTGAAGAAAAATCTTCTTTCAGAAGTAAGTTTGGTAACAAAAATTCAGACGAAAAACCTGGTTTCAAAAAGCGTTTCGACAAATCTGAAGAAAAACCTGGTTTCAGAAGCAAGTTTGGTAGCAAAAATGCAGATGAAAAACCGGCATTCAAAAACCGTTTCGACAAATCTGAAGAAAAACCTCCCTTCAAAAGCAAATTTGATGGGAATAAGTCTGAAGAGAAATCTTCCTTCAAAAGCCCATCCGGAGATCGTCCGTTGCGCAAACGCACTTACAAGAAAACCGGAGACGATAGTGCTTTCCATTTTCATGGCGACAACAAAAAAGGTGGTAAAAATTTCAAAGACACCCCAAGTGGTTTCAACCGCCAAAAGTTCTTTGATAAAACCAATGAACGCTTTGGAGATAAACAGGAAAGAAAAATTCAACGGAAAAACGATAACCAGGCAACTAAGGTTACTAAAGAACCTAAAGAAAGCATCTTTGGCCCAGGTGAAATGCCTTTAAATAAGTTTGTTGCACATTGTGGCCTATGCTCCCGCAGAAAAGCTGTTGATTATATCAAAGAAGGTAAGGTCACTGTTAATGGTGAAGTCGTTACTGAACCTGCTACCAAAGTTACGGCTGATGACGTGGTAACTATGCAGCAGAAACGTATTACTCCCACTAAAAACCTGATCTACATCCTGCTAAATAAACCCAAAGGATACATCACCACAACTGATGATCCGGAAGGTAGAAAAACAGTGATGGACCTGATCGAAGAAGCAGCAGAAAACGAAAGAGTTTATCCTGTTGGACGCCTCGATCGTAACACCTCCGGGCTTTTGCTGTTGACCAATGACGGAGAATTGGCTCAGCGCCTGGCGCATCCAAAACATAATATCAGAAAAATTTATCAGGTAGAACTGGATAAAACCCTTACCAAACCAGATTTCGAGAAAATCATAAACGGTGTAACCCTCGAAGATGGCGTTGCAGTTGTTGATGCTTTAGGATATGTTGATCCTAAAGACAAAAAACAAGTTGGTATCGAAATTCACAGTGGTAAGAACAGAATTGTAAGACGCATATTCGAACATCTCGAATATTCCGTAGAGAAACTCGACAGAGTAATGTATGCCGGCCTTACTAAAAAGAACCTGAATCGTGGTCAGTGGCGCTTTTTAACTGAAAAAGAAGTGATCCTGCTGAAACATTTTAAAACCAACTTATAATACCGGATGCGGTTAGCTGAACATATAATTTTAGAAACACCAGATTTTGTAGTGGTCAACAAACCTTCCGGGGTACTTACATTGCCAGACAGGCATGACAATGAACTAACTTCGTTGATTGCCATGATGAAAAAGGCGTATGGTGAGATCTATACAGTACACAGATTGGATAGAGATACCAGCGGAATAATTTTGTTTGCAAGAACAGAAGCTGCTCACAAATATTATTCACAGTTGTTCGAAAGCAGGGATGTAAAGAAATTCTATCTGGGGTTGGTTAATGGCGAATTAGCTACCAAACAGGGGAATATCAGCGAAGGAATTATGGAGCATCCTGTTCAAAAAGGTAAGATGGTAACCAATAAAAAAGGTAAGCCATCTTCTACTGATTATGAAGTTCTGGAAGAATTCGGGCTATTTAGTCTTGTTAAGCTTCAAATTCATACGGGGCGTACACACCAGATCAGGGTGCATATGAAATTCCTGGGTCATCCTATTGCGGTTGATGAGTTTTATGGAAGTGCCGAACCTATCAGGTTATCTACCATTAAAAAGAAATTCAAGTTAGGCAAGTATACAGAAGAAGAGCGCCCGATATTGAGCAGGCTGGCCTTACATGCAGCTATCCTGATGTTTAAGGGGTTAGATGGAAAAGAGTACAGGATAGAGGCCCCGTTACCGAAAGATATGAGTGCCTTGCTTACGCAATTGCGTAAGCACAGAGGCAAAGAATAATGTTTCTCGCAAAGAAGCAGAGCAGCAAAGAGGCATAAGGATCGAAGCGAATGTTTTTAAGGACTTCCGTTAGGTTTCAATTATAATAGAAACCAGTCAGTAGTTCTTAATAACATTCGCTTCGATCCTTATGCCTCTTTGCTGCTCTGCTTCTTTGCGAGAAACAAAAAAAACGGGGAGAAATCCCCGTTTCGTAAAAATCAAAAACCAACCATTAAAAAAAATGTATATAATAGCCGACAATCGGCTTTCTAATCTATTTGTTAGGCTGCGGTGTTGTTCTCAGATAAGGCTTAATAATTTTATGGCCTTTAGGAAAACGAGCAGGAATATCTGCTGTTGGTATTGCAGCTGTAACGATAACATCTTCCCCATCTTTCCAATCAGCAGGGGTAGCCACACTGTATTGGGCGGTCAATTGCAGGGAATCGAGCACTCTTAATACTTCAAAGAAGTTTCTGCCAGTAGAAGCCGGGTAAGTGATGATCAGTTTGATCTTTTTATCCGGTCCGATAATAAACAGAGAGCGAACGGTGAAAGTTTCAGAGGCATTTGGATGAATCATATCATACAGATTTGCCACTGTTTTGTTTTCATCTGCAATAATAGGAAAAGTTACGTCACAATTCTGTGTTTCGTTAATATCGTTTATCCAACTTAAGTGTTTATCGAGCGGATCTACGCTGACAGCCAACACTTTAGTATTACGTTTTGCAAACTCGTCTTTTAATAAAGCCGTTTTTCCAAGTTCGGTGGTACAAACAGGGGTGAAATCGGCAGGATGAGAAAAAAGGATACCCCAACCATTTCCGAGGAAATCGTAAAAGTCTATTTCCCCTTGTGTGGTATTCGCTTTGAAGTTAGGAGCAATGTCGCCCAGTCTTAAACTCATAGTTTTACGATTTTAGAGTCTCAAAAATAGTATTTTCCTACAAGATTTATAGACTTTTGGAGTTTTTTTTTAGATTTTCATCTTTTAATAACACAAACCATTAGAAAATCATTAAAACTGGCTCTGACAAAGGATTTTACACCAGCTATACTTACCTAGCTACGGCACTTGCAATTTTCCTGCAATTATACTTTCCGGGTAAACAGCATTTTACAAAGAATAAAGGTTCCTGCGGCTTTTCAGGAACCTTTAGACTGCGTAATCGGGGGTTAACAAACAATAGTTATAGGGTTACTTCAATGGATAATGAGGGCTAACAACAAGGATGGTAGAAAAATGGATACAAGGGGCTTAACCTTTTGAGGTATGAAGCTGCCAGGCGTAATAAGCCATACTAAAACGATTATCGTCTTCCAGTCCGGCTTTTTTCCTGGCTGCCTCATCTCCAAGCTCCACCTCCATGTATCCCAGGTATAGGTTATAGGTATCTGAGAGCAGCTGCACACAACATTCCAATGCAGCCGCCACATCATTTGGGGTTATTGTATCAGACGCTTTATTAGTACAGGTCTGGGACACACTTTCTATAAAATAACATTCGTTTTCTGTGTAAACTTCCAGTTCCAGTGATGGTCGCTTCAACTGAAACATCAATTCATCAAAAATCACAACTCCTCCCAATTCAGCCTCCAGATCAATCATATCAGGCACTCTGCACATCGTTTCCAACTTATTCACAATCATCATCTGAACAGAATCATGCCTCTCAAGACTATATCGTAACATAGTATTCATTACCTCGTAAGTAGTAACAAAATCACAGGATTTCCAGGTGCCATTATCCAGAAGAATATGACCCCAAAGCGTTAGGAAATTGGAATCATCCAGTATGATCTGACCAATAGATATGGCCGATACCTGCTCGTTTAAAGTAGTTGTAGGAAGCTTATTCATAACCGTCACGTTTAAAGAACAATACAAAGATATCGGGGCTGCACGCATAGAATTTGCGTAGTGATTATTTGATTTAAATTTTTTAATTCAGCCTTTCAAAATCGGGAAATATGTATTTTTATAACTAAAATTTTAACTTTTGCCAAAGAATAAAGACGCAGTCTCCCGCTACCGCTGGATCGATGAACGCCTGCGTAGTAAGCAGAAACCTAAACCCACCCTTGAGAACCTGATCGAATACGTTTCCGAAAAAATGGGTGTTGATGTATCTGTACGCACAATCCAGAAAGATATTCAGGATATGAGACATGATCCTGAACTAAACTTTATGGCCCCCATCGTATATGACCGTAGCAGCGGCACTTACAAATATTCAGATGATAGCTTCTCTATCAGCAACTCCCCTATTGAAGAAGCTGATCTGCAAGGACTTGAAATCGCTATCGGCATACTCGAACAATTCCGTAGCCTCCCGGTAATCAGACAATTTGAAGACGCAATCCTAAAAATTGCTGCCAGCCTCAAAATGAACAGGGAAGCGCAACAACATAAAGGCCTGATAAAATTCACCCGTAGCTCCCAATACAAAGGAGCCGAATTCATTCCGGAAATCGTTGACGCCATCAAAAACCTGGAAATCATCAGAATAGCCTATCAAAGCTTCGATAGAGACCAACCCAAAGAACACTGGGTAGAACCCTATCACCTGCGGGAATATCAACACCGCTTCTACCTGATCGGTAAAAGTCAAACCCGTAACGCCGTAGTAACTTTCGCCCTCGATAGGGTAGTAAAACTATGGCCAACCATGAAACATTTCGATGAACAGAACTTCGACGATGCCAGCTATTTCAAACATGCCATCGGAATCACCGTGCATGATGCCGATCCCGAAAATGTAATGCTCAGCTTTGCACCACGACAAGGGAAATACATCAAATCACAACCGATTCACTCTTCTCAGGAAATTATTGCCGACAACGCTGATGAATGCCAGATATCCCTCAACGTAGTTATCAACCCTGAACTCATAATGACACTGCTCAGCTATGGCGCCCAGGTTAAAATTCTGGCTCCGCAACACCTGGCAGATAAAGTAGCCGAGGAAGCCAAAGCCATGACTATGCTGTACCAATAGGCCAGATATTCAGGATTCAGTAGCTTTACAGCATGAAGACTTTTAACATTTCAGGCAACCTGGTAGATATTCTTGCCAAAACTATTTACCCTGCTACTATTCAGGTAACAGATGGTAAGATCTCCCAGATAACCCGTGATGCTCAGCAATACAATCACTACATCCTCCCGGGCTTTACTGATGCTCATGTGCATGTAGAAAGCTCTATGCTTATTCCTTCCGAATTCGCCAGGCTGGCAGTAGTTCATGGTACAATTGCTACAGTTAGCGACCCTCATGAAATTGCTAATGTAATGGGCGTGAAAGGGGTTGACTTTATGTTGAAGAATGGGAAACAGGTTCCTTTCCGCTTCTGCTTCGGTGCTCCTTCCTGCGTTCCGGCCACCACCTTTGAAACTGCTGGTGCAACTATCAATGCTGCAGAAGTTGCACAACTATTGCAACGCCCTGAAATCGGCTACCTGTCAGAAATGATGAATTTTCCGGGTGTATTAAATCACGATCCCGAAGTCATAGCGAAAATTGAGGCCGCCAAAGCTGCCGGCAAACCAGTTGATGGCCACGCTCCCGGCCTCAGAGGCCCTGCCGCCAAAGCTTATGCTGATGCGGGTATTAGCACCGATCACGAATGTTTCACACTCGATGAAGCTCTTGAAAAAATAAACTACAATATGCATATCCTCATCAGAGAAGGTAGCGCCGCCAGAAATTTCGAGGCACTATACCCGCTCCTGAACGACTATGCAGATAAAGTAATGTTTTGCAGTGACGACAAACATCCCGACAGCCTGGTGGAAGGCCATATAAATGTGCTTGTAAGACGTGCGGTTGCTAAAGGTATCGATGTATTTCATGCACTAAAAGCTGCATGCATCAACCCCGTTCTGCACTATAAACTGTCGAATGGCTTGCTGAACATCAATGATGCTGCTGATTTTATTGTTGTGGATGATCTCAGGCAATTCAATGTACTGGCTACCTACATCGATGG
Source organism: Chitinophaga silvatica (assembly GCF_003419895.1). Classification (GTDB taxonomy): domain Bacteria; phylum Bacteroidota; class Bacteroidia; order Chitinophagales; family Chitinophagaceae; genus Chitinophaga; species Chitinophaga silvatica. The sequence goes on from NZ_QPMM01000003.1 coordinate 63,564, forward strand.
TGTTAAAGTAGCCGAAAATGGGAACTCTCTCATTCAATCTGTTGATGTGGCTCCTGTCAATAACTTCACTGCCGAAGAGGTAGTAGCTGAAGATTTTGTAGTACATGCCGAAAAAAGTAAGGATACCTTAGCTACAATTAAGGTGATTGAAGCAATTGACGGAGAATTAATCACTAATGCTATTAGTGCCACTGTACCGGTAACTGATGGGATTATTCAGAACGACCCGGATAATGATATTTTGAAACTGGTAGTGGTAAACCGATACAATCCAGCTCCTGTAGCCGTTGCATTCATTAAAGGATTTGGGCTGAAAGAAGGCGCTATCGCATCTTCCGTGGCACACGACAGTCATAATATTATTGCTGTAGGCACCACTGACGAGAATATTGCCGCCGCAGTAAATGCAGTAATAAAAGAGCAAGGTGGAGTAAGTGTTGTTACTCCCCTCACTACTCAGGTATTACCATTACCGGTAGCTGGACTGATGAGTAACCTGGATGGTTATACAGTAGCACAACAATACAGCAATCTTGATCATGCGGCTAAAGCGCTGGGGTCTAAACTGGGGGCGCCATTCATGACCTTATCGTTTATGGCTTTACTGGTAATTCCTCACCTGAAACTTAGTGATCTCGGGTTGTTCGATGGAGATAAATTTCAGTTACTGTGATCGAATTGATCACAGTAACTTCAGTTATTTAACGGCTTATCCACAACGCTCCGTTAACAGAATTCTCACTTGCTCCTGTAACTGAGCTCATAACATTTTCTTCCTGTCTCCAACGTAATGTTCCAATAAAAGCCATAATCAATGCTTCTTTGAATTTCACTATCTGGGCATCAGGCACTTCTACCTCTACGTTTAAAGGTGCGAGTAAGTCGCCAAGCCGCTGAATCAGAAATGTATTGAAAGCTCCTCCGCCAGTTACCAACATCTTTGTGGCATCGGCAGACTCCGCCTTTAACTTAGTAACTGCATTAAAAATTTGTTGTGCAATATGCTCTGTATAAGTCCTCAGCTTCCCCTGAACGGAAACTTTGCGACTATTGATCAACGGGAGTATAGTATCAGTTCCAAAATCGTTGGCCAATGATTTTGGCCAGTTTTGGGCATAATAAGGAAGGGCATTTAATTCTGCCAGCAACTCATTATCTATTGTTCCACCAGCGGCCAAGGCTCCGCCATCATCGAAAGACCGGTTTAATGCGCTGGCCAGATTATCAAGCACCCGGTTTGCAGGACATACATCAAATGCAACATACTCGTCTGCTGCTGCAGAAATATTAGCGATACCACCCAAATTCAGATAGTATTGATAACCAGGTAATAAGAATTTTTCTCCGATAGGAACCAATGGAGCTCCTTGTCCACCTAATGCCACATCTACAGCACGCAGGTCTGTAATAACCGGTAGGCCGGTTACTGCGGTAATTGCAGCTCCATCTCCTAACTGTGCAGTCATTTTTTGGGAAGGAATATGGAAGGAGGTATGCCCATGAGAAGCAATAAAATGAACTTTATGATCTAGTTGATGCCGCTCAATAAAGCTCATAATTTGTTGGCCGGTATAATGTCCGTATGCGGTATGCAGGAGTAAATATTCTCTGGCCGGAAGGTTTACGGCATCTGCAAGGCGGTCGGACCACGACTGTTCATAAGGAATGCTTTCGGCTTCTTTTATTTCAAAAGTCCATTGTCCTCTTATTTCGGTAAGCGTTGCAAAAACTATATCCAAGCCATCAAGCGAACTACCCGACATAGTGCCAATCACATTATATACCATCTGCTAAAAATTTGGGCAAAGGTAAATTATTAAGTCCTAAGCTACTACCCTATTATTCCTACCTATTTCCTCAATTTTTTCGGTATTTTGCGGCCTCAAAGCAAATGGCCCATGATTATTAATCTTAGTGAAACCAATTCATTGGTTGGAGAATGGTTAAGTGAAATTAGAAGTCGGGATGTGCAGCAGGATCGCATGCGCTTTCGTCGGAATATGGAGCGCCTTGGAGAGGTGGCTGCATATGAGATCAGCAAAACACTTGAGTATGAGGAAAAAGAGGTAACTACTCCTATGGGGATAGCTACTTGCAGAGTATTGAAATCACAGCCAGTTCTGGCAACTATTCTGCGTGCCGGATTGGCGTTGCACCAAGGTGTTCTGCATTATTTTGATAAGTCTGATCATGCATTTATTTCTGCCTATCGAAAACATAATCATGATGGCTCTTTCGATATTAGCCTGGAATATGTTAGCACCCCTTCTATTGAAGGTCAGGTACTTATCGTTTCAGACCCAATGCTGGCAACCGGTGCTTCCCTGGTAAAAACCATCGAGCATCTGGCGGAAATAGGCAAACCAAGTCATATTCACCTGGTGGTAGCAATAGCTTGTACTGTTGGAATTGAATATGTTTTAAGAAATATTACTGCCCCTATCACTATCTGGGCAGGAGATATCGACGATGAATTAACTGCTAAAGGGTATATAGTTCCCGGCCTGGGCGATGCCGGTGATTTAGCTTTTGGAAATAAATTACAACAATAATCTAAAATTGACGTTTTTCGAATAGCAGTTTCGTATCTTTTGATATGGAATTGCTATTATTTTTTCATGTATACCCGTATTAATACATGAATTTAATTTGAGATATGACTTTAAAAGCGTACCTTCACAAGTATTGCATATCCTATGCTATTTAAGCCTTTATTACGTATGAAAAGAGCTTTACTATTCCTGACCATATTACTTTATTTTAATCCGTTGCGGGCACAGGACCCGCATTTCTCACAATTTTTTGCCTCTCCGCTTACCCTTAACCCGGCATTTACAGGCCTATTTTCCGGAGATTATCGTTTATCTGGTAACTATAGATCTCAATGGCGTAGCATTTCCTCTCCTTTCGTTACCGGAACTGCAGCTGTAGATTTTGGAATTCTTAAGGATGTTATTTCTTACACCGATATCTGGGGGGTAGGATTAATGGCGATGTACGACAGATCAGGTGGTGGCGCCCTTACATCTACTTATCTCTCGATGAGTACTGCTTATCACAAGGGGCTTGATCCCGAAGGTAATCATACCCTGGCTATTGGATTACAAGGAACATTGGTACAAAAAAGGGTCGATAATACTAAACTTCAATTTGAAAATCAGATAGATAACAACGGATATAATCCGTCTATCCCCAGTAATGAAATACTGGTAAATCCTAAAATCACCTATTTCGATCCTAATGTGGGTATCCTCTATAATGGCTTAATTGGTGAATCTTCCAATATTTACCTGGGTGCCTCCTATTATCATATCACTCAACCTACCGAATCTTTCATGAACCTTACCCAGAATCGTTTAAGCTATCGCTGGACTATACATGGTGGGGGTTCTGTTCCGGTTAACGACCGCGGCGATCGCTTCCATGGTAGTGTTTTATACATGAAACAAAGTACTGCCAGTGAGTTTACTTTCGGTGGGGCGTATGGATTTATGTTGAATGACATGGATGATAAACCTACCACTTTTTACCTGGGTAGCTGGTACAGATTGAAAGATGCTGTAATCCCATACGTAGGAATGGAAATTAAAGGATTTCAGATTGGGTTGACATACGACACCAACGTATCTACTTTAAAACCAGCTTCTAATTATCGTGGGGGTGTTGAATTATCGATAATCTATATTCACTCGAGAAACGAAAATAATAAGTATAAAACCTTGTGCCCAAGATTTTAATCCTGTAGATTATGGATTTTATTGGAAAAAATGCCGATAAATCCATAATCTGTATTCTTATTTAATAATACTTTCCTTAGTTTGCATTCTCTTAACCGTGAACATTAACTAATTCCGTTACTATAAAATTTTAGAGGCGTTGTTTTCATTCAGAGAAGTTCTGTCGGCAGTCCAGGCATATGGGAAAGCACACCGTTTTATTACGCAGAACAAATTATGGAAGTGGATACTGATTCCAGGTATCATTTACTGTATTCTATTCGTACTAGGTGTATATTTCGTATGGGGATATTCAGGTGATTTTGTCAATTACGTTACAAAATTGCTGCACATCACTGATTGGGTGCAGGATCTTGAAAGTAGCTGGGTAAGCTTCCTATTCATACTTGTAGGGTTTTCCGTTCAGGTAATCTTCGTTTACTGGTACTTCTCTTATTTTAAATATCTCTTTCTTATTGTTGCTTCCCCGGTATTTTCTTATCTCTCAGAAAAAACCGAAGCAATTCTGGATCATAAAGATTTTCCCTTTAGCTGGACTCAATTAGGCCAGGATATTCTAAGAGGCATCAAAATGTCGTGCCGTAATATTGTATATCAGACCGGTGCTATCCTGATTCTTCTCTTAGTTTCTTTTATTCCTGTAGTAGGCTGGCTTACTCCTATGATCGGATTTTTCATTGAAGCCTATTTCTTTGGCTTCTCAATGATGGATTATAGTTGTGAACGGCATCGTCTTAATATGTCTCAAAGTATTAACTTTATCAGGCAACACCGTGGCATGGCCCTGGGCAATGGCATGGTATTTTATGTTTTCATGTTGATTCCTGTAATCGGATGGATGTTGGCTCCTTCTTACGCAGTAATTGCAGCCACTATCGACTTACAACATAAAAGACTGAAATAATGAGCAATACTATTGGGAGAGTTTATCTCATTCCTACTGTACTGAGTCCTGACACTCTTTTCACCATTCCTGCCTATGTAACTGCGCTGGTACAGCAGTTAAGTGTTTTTTATGTTGAAAATGAACGTACAGCACGCCGCTACCTGAAAGCGTTGGATCGAAATATCAATATAGATAATCTGACCCTTGTGCCTATGAATGAAAATCAGGCACCGGATCTGGCACTGGCTAAAAAACTATTGCTCGAAGGAAAAGATATTGGTATCATCAGTGAAGCCGGGGTTCCTGCAATTGCCGATCCTGGCCACCTGGTTGTAAGAGCTGCACATAGCATTAATGCACCCGTGATTCCAATGGTTGGCCCAAGTTCTATTTTACTTGCCCTGATGGCTTCCGGCATGAACGGACAAAACTTTCAGTTTGTTGGTTATCTGCCAATTAAACCTCCGGAAAGAACTAAGATGCTTAAAGAGCTGGAACTCGAATCAGAAAGAAAAAGCCAGACCCAACTCTTTATAGAAACACCGTACAGAAATAATCAGCTGTTAAAAGATCTACTGGATACCTGTAAGGAACATACTCAGCTTTGCATAGCTGTGGATATAACCGCTCCTACTGAATTCATTAAAACAATGTCGGTCCGTGATTGGAAAAAACAATCGCCGGACCTTCATAAAAGACCGGCGATTTTTCTGTTATATGCAGGAAGAATATAAGACTAAGGTTTCTGCCTACCTTCCATATACTGGAAGAACATGAGACTAAGGTATTTGTCCACCTCCCATATTACTATCTCTGATTGAAATTATACTATCTACAATAAATGAGCTATATCCTCTCCAGGGTAAGGAACCGAGATATTCTTTATAATGCAGCTCAACGGTTTTACCACTTGCTGTCATTAGCTGCTGGGCTATTCTCTCGCTGGTTACTGAAAACTGAAATTCGTTCGACTGTATAGTTCCGGCTACTTTACCCCGGTATCCCGACTGTATCAATCGTCCTTCATAAGTTTTAAAAACATAACCTTTCTGAACGAAGTAATTTAACTCCCCAGCCTTCACTCCCCGGCCAAACACGAAGTAGAATTTGTAAAAGAAAACTCCTCCCAGGATCAATACAACTAAAGCAATTACAATAAATAGAAATCGGCCCATAGAGATAATAATTAGCTATAAGATTAGAAATATTTATCTACAAGATAAATGAATCCTGCCATTCCAACAGCTCCTAATTCCAATTCGCGTTTATTCACCCCTTCAAATACATCATTTGCAGCATGGTGAACGTCAAAATAACGCTGAGAGTCGGGAATTAGTTCAGCCATTGGTACTCCAAGGGCTCTATGAATTGGGCCAACGTCGGTGCCCCCTCCGTCTTCTGTTAAATCATAAATTCCATACGGTTCCAGTAATGAGCGCCATGTTAGTATTTTTGCTCTCTTATCTGCATCCATTGTTGAAGCAATACCACGCGGAGTATAGCCGCCAGCATCACTTTCAAGTGCCATGATATGCTTCTCATTGCGTTCCTTCGCCAGTTCTGCATATTTGCTTCCGCCGCGGGCACCGTTTTCTTCGTTAGCAAAAAGAACTATCCTGATAGTTCTTGATGGTTTTATACCTACTGCTTTATAAGCTCTTAATACCTCTATAGATTGTACACAACCCGCACCATCGTCTTGAGCCCCTTCACAAATATCCCAGGAGTCGAGGTGGCCTCCAACTGTAATGAACTCATTGGCACGATCACTTCCCCTAAGTTCAGCCACCACATTATGCCCGATAGTATCCTGAAGCATCTGGCAATTAGTCTTTAAAAAGATGTTGGCTGTAGCATCATCCTTCAAACGCTGGCTTAGCATATCAGCATCTTCAAGTCCGATAGCAACTGCCGGAATCTGCGGTAAAGCGCTGTCGTAATGCAGTGATCCGGTGTGTGGAAAATTATTCTGGCCATGCGACATTGAACGAACAATTACGGCAACAGCACCATATTTGGCAGCACGGCTGGCTCCTTGTCCACGATACTTCACAGCATCGCCATAGGCATGGAAAGTTTTAACGAATGTTGGATTGAAGTGATAGTTATAGAAAACTATTTTCCCTTTGATCTGGTCTTTCTTCGCTTCTAAGTCGTCGAATGATGCAACTTCGATGACAGGAGCAGTAACGCCATCGGCCCCGGTTCCTACAGAATTGCCTAATGCAAGAATGTTGAGCGGTGGGATAAAATCGCGGCGTTTAGAAATAATACGGGCTTCTTCCCTTTCACCTCTTACCCAATGAGGTACCATGCACTCCTGCAGATATACGGTATCTGCACCAGCCGCTTTCAGGGCTGCAACGCCCCATTGTTCGGCTTTCACCATCTGTGGTGAACCCGCTAATCTGCCGCCGATTTGCTTGGTTAGTACTCGTAAATTTTCGTAAGCCGTACTGTGGGTTAAAACTTCGTCGGCTATTTTTTTAATGGTTAGTGAGTCGTTATGCTGAGCTGATGCCACCAATGGCAAGGCCCAGGAGCATAAAACTGCTAAGTATTTCTTCATATGGAAAGCTGACACAGGTTAATTAATCATTAAAACTAATTAAAAAAAGCCTATCACTGTTTGAAAAAAAGCAATCTTCTCTTTAAAATCTCTTGTTTTTCAATAATTAAGATCATCAATATGATATAAAATTAACATATCGATGACGAATCATGCCCGGCGGATTGATACTATGCCATTTGCTTTTTAGTACCTTTGCAGAATGCAAAAAAAATAAACATGCGCATAGGAATAGTATGTTACCCTACTTATGGTGGAAGTGGGGTATTGGCCACAGAGCTTGGTAAAGCGTTGGCAGACAAAGGCCATATGGTCCACTTTATTACTTATCAACAGCCTGTAAGGCTAAACGCGTTTCACGCTAATATATATTATCACGAAGTTCAGGTTCCAACATATCCATTATTCGATTTCCCGCCTTATGAATCGGCTTTAAGTAGTACGATGGTGGATGTTATCATTAATCAAAAGCTGGATCTGCTACACGTACATTATGCCATTCCACATGCCTCTACCGCATACATGGCAAAGCAAATTGTAAAGAAGCACGGAAGAACTGTGCCTTTCATTACTACATTGCACGGTACTGATATTACCTTAGTTGGAAAAGATAAAACGTATGAACCAGTAGTTACTTTTTCGATAAATGAATCGGATGCAATTACTGCTGTATCAGAGAACCTGCGTGATGAAACTTATAAGTCTTTCCCTATTGAGAAAGATATTTCTGTGATCTACAACTTCGTGGATACTCAACGTTTCTCTCGTCGTGATCTTCCGCATTTCAGACAGGCTATAGCTCCTAATGGAGAAAAAATTCTGTTGCACGTTTCCAACTTCCGTAAAGTAAAAAGAGTACCTGATGTAGTTAAAGTATTTGCATTGGTACGTAAGGAAATTCCTGCTAAACTCTTGCTGGTGGGTGACGGACCCGACAGGCCTTCTATCGAGTGCCTATGCAGAGAATTAGGAATTTGTGAAGATGTAAGATTTGTAGGTAAACAAGAACAACTGGAAGATGTTATGTCGATCAGTGATCTGTTTATTCTGCCTTCAGATTATGAGAGCTTTGGTTTGGCAGCATTGGAAGCAATGGCAGCAAGAGTGCCGGTTATTTCCTCCAATGCAGGTGGATTACCGGAAATTAATATTCCTGGTCAGACGGGCTACATGAGCAATGTTGGTGATGTTGAAAACATGGCAGCTAATGCTCTTAAATTGCTTAAAGATGAAGCCTTACTGGAAAAAGTAAGACAAGGAGCCTGGGAACAAGCGCAACGCTTCCATATCGACAATATCATTCCTAAGTATGAAGCATTATACGAAGAAGTATTGCAAAACCAGGTACAGTTGCTCTAACGGCTACGCAACCATCTTTCAGGATTTTGCTTAGCCATGTTTTTGTAAACCTGTAGTTCTATTTCTCCGTTTGCACTTGCGGAAGAAGGAGCCGCAGAACCAAGTACATGCCCGCGTTTCACAACATTACCCTTGTTTACGCGCACATTTACCAGTCTTACATAGTTTGTAAAATATTTACCATGGCGTAGGGTAACCATATATCCTGCGCCTGGTACCTGAAATACCATAATTACCTCTCCATCAAAAATAGCTTTCACCGGAGCCCCTTTTGCAGTAGTAATAATAATTCCGTTATTATCTACATCTACCTTTCCGATTTTACCGGCACCAAAATGCCCGGTAATACGGCCGGCATCTACAGGCCATGGTAACCTTCCTTTATTAGCTTCAAAATCACGAGCCAGGGATAAGGCTTCCGGAGTGGCCACCAGTGCTTCTTCACTTGATACTTTTACTGGAGCAGTAGTATTATCTTCTTCTTCGTCTTTTTCCTCCTTAGGCTCGGGAACAGGTTTTACAGGTTTATGATTCTTCTTTGCAGCTGCTATTTCAGCTTTCCGTTTTGCTTCTGCAGCTTTACGCTTTTTTTCCGCCTCCGCTTTTCTCTTAGCTAAAGCAGCAGCAGCGGCCTTTCTCTGCGCTTCTGCTATCTCTCTTCTGATAGCTTCCTGAATTGCTTTATCTACCTGTCTGGCAGCCGCCCTACTGGTTTCTATTTGTTGTTGCAGATCTTTTTCCTGGTCTTTCAGCTGTGCGATCGTCTGATCAGTTTCTTTCTTATCTGCGATCAATACATTTCTCTGTTGCTGTTCTGTTTTCAGAGCCCCGGATTTTTCGGCTTTTTGCACCTGAAGATCTGCGAGCTTCTGGCTTAATAATGTACGGGTAGAGAGAAGGCTTTCTGCCTGTCTTTTCCTATTTTCCCTGTATTGACGCAAGTATTCATACCTACGAAGTGCATCATTGAAACTATTTGCTGAAAACAGGAAATTCAGCACATCGTAACTATCTCTTGATTTATAGGCGTATACCAATAATTCGGCATACCTGGCGCGAAGGGAGTCGACCTCCAGTTCCAGCGTACGTACGTTATTGTTAGTAGAGGAAATATCGCCTTCAATGGCTTTGAGCTCCAGATTAATACCGGCGATCTGGTTATTACGGGTAGAGATCTTTTGTTCTAATCCACGTTGTAAAACCAGATTCTGTTTAGCAGACTTTCTGTTTAACTGTAGTGCTTTATTGGCTTCAGCTATCTCCTTAAGTAATTGTTCTTTTTGTTTCTCTAGTGCGGTGCGCGACTGTTTGTTGCCCCGCTGGGCAAATAACAGCGTAGGCAATAGCCATAGAGCCATCAAAAGAGGGATCAACTTTCTCAAAAAAAATGCATTTGGTTAGTAAGTACTCTGGAAAGCTATAACTTATCTTCTACGAATCCATTGTTCAGGATCCTGTTTGTTAACACCTTTCCATATTTGCAATTCAACTTCTCCGGTATTTTCAATATCATTGGTGCTGGCAGTACCAATTACCTGACCTGTTTTCACCATATCACCTTTCTTCACCCGGGTAGTTTGCAAACGTACATAGGTAGTAAAGTATTGTCCGTGACGAATAATAATTACATATCCCGAACCTGGCATTACCACAACAGATTTTACTTCACCATCGAAAATGGATTTAACATTACCACCTTTATTGGTAGCGATAACGATACCGTCGGAAGGTACAGTAATATGCTCCATTACGGCGTGTTGGTGAATACCAAAATGTTCGATAATATTTCCGGCATCAACTGGCCATGGTAGTTTGCCTCTGTTGGCCTCAAAGCTTTCAGAAAGCGCCAGGGCTTCCGGCGTAGCTTCCAATACGTTTTCAGTTCTGGTAACCGTTTTCTCTGGCTCAGGGGCCGGAGCTGGTTTAGGAGGAGCCGGAGTTGGTGTTGGTGTAACCGGCGCTGGAGTAGCATTAGAATTATTATTGGCAGCGGCTGCAGCTTTTTCTTTTTCTGCTGCGGCTAAAGCGGCTTTCCGGGCTTCTTCGTCTCTTCTCTTTTTCTCTTCAGCGGCTTTTTTACGGGCAGCATCCTCTTCGGCAGCCTTGCGGCGGGCTTCCTCAATTTCTTTACGGATTACAGCCCTGATTGCAGCCTGCACTTTTTGTGCATCTTTATTACGTTGATTAATATCTGCGACTAATTCTTTTTCTCTTCCCTTTAGCTTATCCAGTACTTCGTCTTTCTCCTTCTTATCCTGTTCCAGTGTGGAGCGCTGTTCCTGTTCGGTTTTTAAGGCATCTGCACGTTTTACTTTCTGCGATTCGAGGCTCTGAACTTTCTTATTGAGTTGTTCCTGAGTAGTTACAATATTATCTGCCTGTCTGCGGCGGTATTCCCTGTATTGTTTTAAATATTGAAACCTTTTAACGGCATCATTAAAGCTTTCGGCAGAGAATACGAAGTTTAGCATATCGTAGGAAGAACGATATTTATAAGCATAAACTACGAGTTGGGCATATTGTGATTTAAGGGTATCCAGGTCTTTCTGTAGTGTTTTAATATCTTTCGTTGCAGTATTAATGTCGCCATTAATAAAGTTGATTTCACCGTTGATATTATTGATCAAGCGGGTACGGAGAGTGATTTTATCTCTCAGGGCCCGTAACTGGCCCAGGCTTTCTTTTGTAGATTTCTTAGTTTCTTTCAGTTGCTCGTTCGCTTCATCTATCTCGCGTTGCAATTCTCTCTTCATTCGTTCGAGGTCTTCGCGCGACTGTTGGGGTTGGCCAGTAGACTGAGCAACCAATACGGTCGGCATCAACCATATGATTAACATGAATGGGAAAAGCTTCTTCAAATACAACATGACTGAATTTAATAACTACTAATTAAATAAAGATACAATCTTTCTAAGTTAATGCATTACATCCTTTTGTAGCTAGATGGCATACTGAAAGGGAAAGTCAGAGGAATATCAAAGTCGTAGCGGGTAAAGTCTAATGATACCTTCGTAACATTTTTCTCTTCTATATAAATTCTCCTGGTAGTAGAGAATTTACGACCGGCAACTTTGGCGTAATCGCCATAGGTCAGTTCGCAGGAGCGTCTGATTGGAGCGGTACTATCCTTGTCAAGCACTTTACTTTGTTGCAAAACATAATCATCAGCATAAACATTGAAAAGGCTGGTGAATTTGCTATGATCGCAACTAAATGAAATAACTGAAGGTGTTTTTATTACCTGATAGATAGAATCTGTCAGGTAAACAGGATTGCCAATTAACATATCCTGGAGTGTACTAAAATCGAATGGAATATTTAACAATTCTTCAGCATCAGACATTTTTCTGAGGTAGAGTTGTTTATCCAATCTGTTATACATTTTAAGGCTATCGGGAGTGATAACAGCTCTGATTACTTCGTCAACGATCGGCGCTGAAACTGAAATCCAGATGATGCTATCTTTTTTGATACGGAGGGTAGCGTTCAGATTATTATGGCTTTTCTTATCTGTTTCAAAAGCCAGTTTCATTCTTCCGGAGAAGGTATTGAAATCGATATGATTGGTATGAATACCTTTCAACATTTCCGAAGTAAATAGCTGTAATGCTTTAATAGCAGCGCTATCTTCTGTTTTGACGGGAGCAACCTTTCCGGTATCAGCTGCAGGAAAAGTATTTCGGGCAAGCTTTCGCGGATGGCGGCAGGCCATCATGACAGTTAAATTAATTAATATTAAAAATGTGGTAGTTATTTTTCCCTTCATCGAGCAATGTTCTTATAGCTAAAAGCCTATTGAATATATCTTTTTTCAGCGATCTTACGGGCCAGGTCATTAGAAGAAGCTCCTTTATCTTTTGCCTTTTGCCAATATTCCACTGCTTTTGTCACTTCTTTAAGATTATATAGGATATCTCCATAATGTTCTAAAACATTAGGATTTTTCTGTGCGTCCGGATATTCTAATGCTTTTTCGATCCATTCTTTTGCTTCCTTGAATTTTTCCTGTCGGAATAATATCCATGCATAAGTATCCATGTAAGTTGGGCTATCAGGTTCCAGCTGTAACGACTCTCTTGACATTTCTTCAGCTCTGTCGAGGTTTTCGCCTCTGAGAGATAGATAGTAGCTGTAATTGTTCATAATCAGGGCATCTTTCGGGCGAAGGCGAAGGGCCGACTCGTAGCTGCTATCTGATTGATGATGTTGCCCGGTTGCGTGATAAGCATCTCCTAAAAGAGAATAAATATCACCCATAAATCTCTTCTCACCATTTCCAATATCCAATGCAGTATTCAATGACCCTATGGCACTTGGATATTGTTGTAATAAGAAGTTGGCTACCCCTTTGAAGTAGTAGCCCATAAATTCTTTTGGGAATCTGTTAGTAACAGTATTACTAAGTGTGAGCAAGGCAGCAGGATCATTCTTTCGGGAATAGATCCACATGAGCTGATACCAGACAGAAAATCTGGAATCATCTAACTGCAAAGCTTTTTTATAGCTTTCTTCTGCGCTATCGAGTTGATCTGCCTGTGAAAACATATCCCCGCGTAATGCATAAGCTTTAGCATCTTTTGGGTGCGCCTTTATAATCAGCGCAGTGAGTTTTAATCCTTCATCGATCTTTCCTGAATCGACGGTCATCATTTGTAAATAAGGATAAACAAATGCCACCTTTTCATCTATGCTATAATAAGGATTTGCGAAAGCTTTTGAGAGGTTTGCCCAATAGCTTTTAGAATCATTATGTTTTTTGGCGAAAGAAGAAAGTGCGATTAAGGCTCTGGGGTTATCAGGATCTTTGGTTAAAGCCTGCTGATATACTTTAGTAGCCTCAGCTTCCATATCGTTGGCGTCATAAATTTCGGCCAGCAATATGTAATATTTAACTTCATCCGGATTCTTATCTATCAATTTCTTTACTTCTGCGGCGGCATCCTCTACGAGGCTAAGACGCAGTAAAAGTCTTTGTTTTTGATAAACTATTTCTTCTACTACCCCAACCTTCTCTTCCAACTGATTTAAGACTGCTAATGCCGATGCAGGTTTATTTGCCTTAGCTAATAAAATAGCTTTGTTATAGATATAGTCTTCGTTGTCTGGATATTGTTGAATTAATTTATTAAAGACAATTGCAGCACTATCATATTTTTCATTAACAGCATAGGCATCTGCTAAAGTCACCAGCATCCAATGGTTCTGAGAATCGAGGGCTACGGCCTGGCGGGCAAAATTCAGGGAACTGGCAGGATTCTGCAGTTCCATCTGTAATCTGGCCATTTCGTAGTATGGAGTAGCATTTTGTTTGTTTAACCGCAGATAGTCGCTGTACTGAGTAACAGCAGTATGATAGTCACCCAACATTTTAGAACGTTGAGCGGCAAAGAAAAGGCTGTCTGCCCGTTGAGAAAGTACGGCAGCGTTTCTGGCAGAAGTAATGCGGGAGGCATGTTTTCCTCCACTGCAAGCAGCTACCAACAATACTCCAGTTAGCCCTATTACGGTTAAAGTTATCCGCATTAATCAGGATTTGCCCGTATGACCAAAGCCTCCCGTACCTCTTACGGTATCCGTGAGTACTGTAACCGGTTCTATTACTGCCTGAACAAATGGGGCAATAACCATTTGGGCAATACGGTCGCCAGGCTGGATGGTCTGCGGTTCGTTAGATAAATTAATCAATATTATCTTGATTTCCCCTCTATAATCGGCATCGATAGTACCAGGCGTATTCAACAATGTTAATCCTTGTTTGATGGCGAGGCCACTGCGCGGCCTAACTTGTGCTTCATACCCGGCAGGTAGTTCCATAAATAATCCTGTAGGTATTAGCATACGTTCTAATGACTGCAATGTAACTGCAGTTTCCAAATGAGCACGTAAATCCATTCCTGCTGCATCTGCAGTTGCATAAGCCGGCAATTCGTTTCCAGACTTGTTAATGATTTTCACAATTATTTCTGCCATTCGACAAAGATATTTTAAATAATTACGAATTACGAATGGATCGTTGATTTACCCCGGAAGATGCTCCAATAAAACTACAGCATGAGCCGTTACCCCTTCTTCCCGGCCTATGAAGCCCAGTTTTTCGGTGGTAGTGGCTTTCACAGAAACATCATCAATTCCAATATGTAATATTTTTGCAATTACTTCCTGCATAGTCGCCACATAAGGCTTGATTTTAGGAGCCTGCAGAAGCAGGGTGCTATCAACATTTACGACCTGATAACCTCTTTCACCGATCAATTGTGCACATCTGGCCAACAAAATTTTGCTGTCTATATTCTTATAAGTATCGTCGGTATCCGGAAAATGCATTCCAATATCTCCTAACGAAAGCGCGCCTAACATTGCATCACAAATTGCATGTAGAAGTACGTCTGCATCACTATGGCCCAAAGCTCCCTTATGGTGAGGTACCAACACTCCTCCTAACCAGAATTCGCGTCCTTCAACCAATTGGTGAAAATCTATGCCCATGCCAATACGAATCTTACTCATAATTTAAGTTTTATTAGTCCTGCCACCTTGCAAGATAAAGCAATAAAAACAAAAATCCCTCCGGGTAGCGGAGGGATTCTATCATAAAATTTTGTTATTTAATGAATTAAATGACCTCCTTACCACCCCGTCCTGCTTTCTTCATCTCTGGGCCCCAGGTCGAAAGTCAGTGTAAAACGTAAGGTATTTGAGAGCGGGTTACGTTGAATACCCGTTCCTGAAGGTACCAGGTAGGAGAAGTTTAATCCGAAAATATCGTATTTCACACCAATACCAGCTGTAAAGTATTTCCTATTCCCTTTAAATTTATTTTCATTAAAGTAACCTGCTCTTACAGCAAATGCCTTATTATACCAATATTCCATACCCACAGAATACATTAGCTCCTGTAATTCTTCCTTCATGCCTCCCGGAGCATCTCCAAAAGAACTGAAGATTCCTTCCAAAGTACCTTTTGACTTATAATTACCGGAAGAATCGGGTGTAGGAACTAGTAATTTATTGATATCCAATGCAAAGGTGATATCATTTTTCTCGTCAATCGATACAGTATAGGCAGTACCGATAGCCAGGTTGGTTGGTAAAAAATCCTTGTACTGTGCAGAACTGGTATAGGAAATTTTAGCACCAAGGTTAGAAATTGACATCCCAATATTCAGGCGGTTTACTAAACCATCATCTTTCTCAAAATCTTTGGTATAAAACCCTGATACATCAACTGCAAAGGTTTTAGCTGGTTTAATCTGAATATTATCTCTGGTCTGACCACCAGCCAGATTTGAGTAGATATAATGACCAGTAAGGCCTACAGAAAAATGATCGCTTAACTTACGGGCGTAACCTGCATCAAATGCAAATTCCCTAGGTCGGAAATCACCTGTTTCTCTTCCTGTTACATCTGTAAAATTGATGGTACCAAGGGAAAAATAACGTAGAGATCCTGAAATAGCCTGCATTTCATCCAGCTTTGTATAGCCAGTGAGAGATGCGAGAAAAACGTCATTTACCAGTTCTTTTAACCATGGGGTATAGGTAACTGCAAGACCTGCATTTTTCTCTGCAAAAGGTAGTTTAGAAAGATTGTTGTAAATAGAATAAGCGTCTGGAGATATGGCCACACCTGCATCGCCCATTGCACCACTACGTGCATCAGGAGTGATTCTCAAAAATGGCACAGCAGTATTCACCACATTAGTACGACCATCTATCTGCCCCGTTTGTATTTGCGCTGAGGTATTTAAACTTAGGAAAGTACCATAAACGAGCGCAAAGCCCATTATTACCTTTCGGATCATGCAGATTTTAGTATTTGATAAAAATGTAAAAATAATCTAATTTATTAAAATTTAATAGAAAGGGGTTTATTGGGATAATGGCAAAAATTATTTCCCTGCATAGGCTATAACAACACCAGTTTTCCTCCCTTAACTTTCGTTCCTTTACTCGTTTTGATTGCTAACCTGTAAACATACAAACCAGAAGATAACTTTGCTCCCGAATCACTACGACCATCCCAGGGCATTCCATCATAACGACCATTGGTAGAAATTATTGTATCATGCATCGTTTTTACCAATCTTCCTTCTATTGTAAAAATTTGCAACGTTAAATCCAGCTCCTCATCCTGCTGATTATGAATAAAAGTAAATCTTGTAGCTCCCTGAACCGGGTTTGGATAATTCCTTACTTGCTCTACAGCCAGTATTCCCTCCTCTGATACAGTAAACGCAATAGTTGTGGTAGATTTATTATTATAATTGTCCCATGCCTGAATAGTAATATTATGTGTTCCTGTCTCTAATCTGCTTAAAGGATAATAAATACTGTTCTTTCTAAAATTATCCAAATATGCTTCAAAATAATCATTTAACACAATATATTCAGTTCCATCTAAAAGCGCCGTAACTAAATGCGCCGGATCATTCCCACTTATATTTATACCACTGGAATCTGCAAGATCTATTATCAGCAATGGAGACCGACCTACTATATCATTATTTTTGAACCTTCGGCTATCTAACCAGGCATTTATAACGGGGCCGGTTATATCCGCAGGAATGTTAGTAGCTACTCCCCCAGTTGTAAAGTTATTAGTATATCCAGCTCCATCTATTTGCTCATTCGTAGCATAGTAACTAAACTTACCCTTACCGGTTCCTGCCCGTATATCGATGGGCGCCACAAAGGTAAAAGAAAAATCACCGTTTGCGACAGTTTGAGTTCCCTGAAACAAGATATTTTTTTGCTGCTGCCAGGGTACTGAAATACTTCCTGCATCATTCCCCCTTGTTTGCTCCCGGGATGGCTGATCATAAACGGTCGTGTACAGCTTTCCGTTAAAATCTTTATACCTGCTTCCATCAATTTTCTCAAGATGCCCTTTTATTATATAAGTACCCAACCCTTTAATGGTATCAATACCTGGCAATCCATTAACCGAATCAGTTACTATCCTGAACGTTGGATATCCTAATCTAAGCGCCGGATCTCCCAGTAATTGAAACTTACGATTATTGATAAAATCGTTCGACTGCCTGTAAGTAAGATTCTTCGCCAGCATGGCCGCCGTTCCCAGTGTTGGCATACCTTGCTCTTCCCTGATCAAAGCAGCTTTAAAGTAGTTTTCATTGATAATCCTGTTAGAGGCAGCCACTACAGCCCTTGTAGTGGTCATTAGAGCAATACTTCCCCCCTCCGGCATAAACAGAATTTTATGCCCCAGAGATGTGATTCCCGGATCGTCGAAGGGTGCAAAATCGC
This sequence comes from Chitinophaga silvatica, assembly GCF_003419895.1. Lineage (GTDB taxonomy): Bacteria > Bacteroidota > Bacteroidia > Chitinophagales > Chitinophagaceae > Chitinophaga > Chitinophaga silvatica. The sequence continues at coordinate 81,382 of NZ_QPMM01000003.1, forward strand.
AGGTCGCTGTAATGAATAGGGGAAGTTTATTCTTATTCTGCCAGGAACTAAGACTATTCGCATCAATGATACTTTCAGCAGCAAGCCTCATACTACTCCCATGCCCGGTATAATTAAGAATTAATGCTCCCTGATTAATTCCTTTATTAATTGCACTATTCACTTCAGGAGCTGTTGATATTCCGGATTTAATCACCTGTGGGTATGCATCAACATAAATCTTATTCAAATTAAAAACCGGTGCCGCTTCCGCTATAACCTCTGCCAGCCTCTCTGCATCATTAAAATGCAAATTATTATCCTCATCATCTGCAATAATCATAACATCGTTCCGCCACTTTCCCAGCGCTGCCGGCTCATAATAACGGATAATCTTATTTACAGCAATCGTAGCTTCATTTGCGTTAGTAGCCGGGATACGGCCAATTCCCGTCTCCAGTGTATCGGCTTTATCTGTTCTGTTTATATCCCCACCTGGCGCAAGAATCCCGAAAAAGTCGTCTGACACATAAGATCGTAAGCCATCTAAACTGGCGAAGCTTTGCCAGGATGGCACCAGGTTGGTATTATTCTTAACCCTATTTTTGTAGTCATAGGATGCAGCTCCAAACAGCAATAGATACTTAGGAGCCTTGCCCCGGTCAGCAAACATTTTTACATAATTACGTATAGCCACCAAATCAGGAGTTCCACTTCCAAACTCGTTATATACCTCCTGAGTTGTAACAACATTTACGGCTAATTGATCCTTTTCCCTGTGAAATGCTGCCAGTCGCTCGGCCTGTGCTTTAAACAGACCATAAGTAATAATCAGCATATCAACCGTATGCTGCCCATGGAGATTTTGATTGGGCACAATACCATTATAAGCAGGTTGCCTTACGTCTGATATCCTGAAAGCCAGGTATTCCCTTGTAGTATCGCCGGGTGAGGTAAAAAATACTGAATCCACTTTCCTTGAAAGCAGCATTTCTTCTGGCGCCATCGGGTTTGTTACATCCCAGATCTGCAATTGATCCGGCGCCTTATTCAGCCCAAACCTTACCAAAGTCTTGTTTACTACAGCCCTGCTTCTGAAGTCCAGTATTCCATCAGGCATAGTAAGCGGACAACGGACCTGTACTTCTAAATAATCCAGCCACCCTTTATCATTAATATTGTCGGGTTGCAGGCTAACCTGAACGTTGATCTGTGAGCTATTAACCTTTGCACTGCCTTCACCGGTGGAAGCAGAAGCTACTCCTTCAAACACATTATCTGTAACCGGCAACAGATAAAGATTATTAATTGCTGAAGCCTGATTAACAGCCGCATTGAAGTTACACCCACCAATACTTTTGCCTGCTACCCTCATTTTCAGCCTCACCGGTTCAACAGGCGTACCTGGTAATGAGAAATTATAATTTCTTGAAAGCCCAACTACATTACTAAACTCCTGCCCCCACCATTGCTTACCGGTACTAAGAAAATTGATGCTATCACGCTCATACCAGGCATGAAAATCGAATGATGTTTCAGTGATGACCGGAAGACCGGGCGAAACCTGCGAGCGGATTCTTAATCCATTTGCCCCTCCAATGTTGAGATAATAATAGGAAGAATCGGAATAGAGATGTTGTTCATGATAAAAATTACCGGTGTTATCAACTTTCCACCGATGTGGCCCGGGGGCATAAAACAACAGATAGTCGTTTCCGTTTAGGATGCCATCTCCATCATCAACTGCCCAAAGAGCTACCTCAGGGAGGTCATCTGTATAGGAAGCACTCGTTTCTTCTCCCATCATAGCCCCTCCGGAACCATGTAAATGAATCTGATTTATAGGAATAGGAGTTCCTCCAACGCCCATACGTTGAAGAAGAGACAGATCAAGTTTATAAATACCCGGCTGTCCGATAGCCAGTTGAAACCAGGAACCGGAAGACAAAACCGACCTTTCTTTATATTCACGTTTACCCTGTGCAAATAAATTTGCTGAATATTTAGAAAATAGTAAAAGGCAAATAAAAATGTGCTTGAGTTTCATTATTTTAATCGCCGTTTTCTGCCTAAAGATATAGTTGGATATAGGTATAGCCTATACGAATGGCAGCAAATTACAAATTAATTTTTTTCGCCATAAAATAAAAAAGAGTACATTTGCGTTTACTGTAAATATACTAGACTAAAGCTGTATCGCATGCGTAGATTAACCTCTTTATCATTGCTCGTAGGTACCAGCGTAATGCTATCCATGAGTGCCTGTCATAAAGACGGCGGGGGACTTTTCGGTAAGAAGAAGGAAGCTTCTTCGGCTACTGGCTGGACTTATAACGACCAGAAAATGGGTGGTTTCAGCGTAGCAAAGAACAAAGACCAACAAACAGGTCCGGGCCTTGTTTTCGTTCAGGGTGGTACTTTTGCCATGGGAGCAACAGAACAGGATGTAATGGGTGACTGGAATAATATTCCGCGCCGCATCACTGTTTCTTCCTTCTACATAGATGAATCTGAAGTTGCCAACGTCCATTACCGTGAATATCTCTACTGGCTTAACCGTGTTTATGGTGAGTCATTCCCTGATGTATACCGTAATGCTTTGCCAGATACTCTGGTATGGCGTAGCGAATTGGCTTATAATGAGCCTCTTGTAGAATACTATTTCCGTCACCCGGCCTATAACGACTATCCTGTAGTAGGTGTTACCTGGAAACAGGCAACCGACTACTGTAAATGGCGCTCCAACCGTGTAAACGAAAAAATGCTGATGGATAAAGGTCTGCTCTCCAAAGCAGATGTTAACAATCAGTCTGATGATAACACCTTCGATACCAAGTCATATACTGCAGGATTATACGAAGGTACTCCCGGTAAAATGTCTAAAAGCGCAAAAGCTCAATTCAAAAATGCTGATGGTACTCCTCGTAACGCAGCTTTTGAAGATGGGGTAATGCTTCCAAACTACCGCCTCCCAACAGAAGCTGAGTGGGAATATGCGGCACTGGGATATATCGGCCAAAACCCTGGCCCTTCTAAAAAAGAAGGTAAACACGGGGAAGAACTCATCATGAACAAACAGGTGTATTCCTGGGGTACAAATACCAGCGGATTACGCGATATCCGTCGTGGAAGTATGCAAGGACAATTCCTTGCCAACTTCAAACGCGGATCGGGTGATAACATGGGTGTTGCCGGCGGCCTGAACGACCGTGCTTCTATCCCTGGTCCTACCCGCTCATTCTATCCTAATACTTTCGGTATCTATAATATGTCCGGTAACGTATCAGAATGGGTACTTGACGTTTACAGACCATTGAACCCAATCGATGGTGAAGACTTCAACTACTTCCGTGGTAACAAATTCCAAACTGTTTATCAAAACGAAAACAAAGAATTTGAAAAAGATAGCCTCGGACATCTGAAAATGAGAGACGTTACTGACGAAGAAAGTGCTAACCGTCTGAACTATCAGAAAGGTGATGTAATCAACTACCTCGATGGTGACTCATTATCACAGGTTGAATACGGATATGGTATCACTTCCCTGATCAACGATAAATCTCACGTAGTGAAAGGTGGTAGCTGGAACGACCGTGCTTACTGGCTCTCTCCTGGTACCCGCCGTTACATGCAGGAAGATATGGCAACCAATACTGTAGGTTTCCGTTGCGCAATGGACCGCGTAGGTAGCCCGGAAGGTAACAAGTTTAAAACTGGTAACCTGTTTAAGAAACAACGTCAAAAAAGATAAGCTCGCGTAGCTCGCGGTTTCTCGCAGAGAAGCAGAGTTTAATATTAAGAAGCATAAGGATCGAAGCGAATGTTATTAAGAACTACTGACTGGTTTCTGTTATAATTGAAACCTAACGGAAGTCCTTAAAACATTCGCTTCGATCCTTATGCTTCTTAATATTAAACTCTGCTTCTCTGCGAGAAACAAAAGCGAGCTCGCGAGCTACACCCAAAGCTCTAATATCTGCTCCGTTTGATTTTTAGTATCAGGCTTCTTGATGATATGAGCTATCTCTCCATTTTCATCAATCAGAAAAGTAGTTCTGTGAATTCCATCATAAGTTTTACCCATCATTTGCTTCTCTCCATAAACTCCATACTGATGAACAATCTTCTTGTCTTCATCTGCCAGCAAAGTAAATGGTAATTCATATTTGGCAATGAACTTTTGATGACTTTCTTCGCTATCTGTACTCACTCCTACTACCACATACCCTTTCTTCAAGAGCTGATCATAATTATCTCTCAGATTGCAAGCCTGAGCTGTACAACCAGGAGTCATATCTTTTGGATAAAAGTAAAGCACTACACGTTTACCTTTAAAATCTGTAAGAGAAACGTTTTTACCATTTTGGTCTTTCCCTTTGAAAACAGGCGCTTTATCTCCTTCTTGTAAGTTTCCCATATTGAAATTTTTATCTGATTAAAATATAATACAACTATCGCTTAAAGGATAGGGTATAAGATCCTACATTTCCTGCTATGTCTGTAACTTTCAACACCAGTGTATGATTTCCCGGCCCACAATGCTCATCGAACGTATAAGTAAGCACGTTGCCCTTGCGGGAAAACATCAGCCACTTCCCGTCCAACTCCGCACGATAATCCTTAATTCCGCTGGCATCATTCATAGCAAAGGAGATTTTTGCAGCCTTCGATAAATTAGCCCCTGGCTTGATGCCTAATGGAGTAACCTTTGGTGCTACGGTATCAATTTCCAGATGGAAATTTCCAAAATCTCTAAAGTTTCCTTTATACCAGCCATTCTCTATACTTGTTGCAGAAGCATTACTTCCCATTCCTTCCCGCACCATTACTACTTTAGAACGTAAAGACTCAGGCACATCACGTGTAGGCTTTATCAGCACGTTAAAGAAATCATGAACAGGGATCAATGGAGTATGTAACTGATATACGTTGGAAACGTATTTTGCGTTTTCTGCAGGCAGTTCTTTATATCTGAAGCAGATTTCATCATAAAGGGCAGCTTCATCCAGATAAAATTCTACCTGATTATTCTCAAAAATATTCCTGGAATCAGGATACATAGTATTGGCACAAGTCGGAGCCGGCTCTTCAGGGCCACCCTGTTGTAATGCCAATTTTACGTTAGAAGTATTACCATAAGCGTCCTTCACCTGTAATGTAACATTATGTACTGCCCCATCGCTCAGATCAACCGTTCCGTCTCCATTCAGATCGTGGTAAATATCCAGCCGGTTCCCTGGTAAAGAAAATAACAGCTGATAATATGGTCCACCACCTTTTTTAATTTTATAGTCGATATGCGCATTGAGATAACGGGTTTCATCGTACCCGATATTATCCAGCTGAAAATCTATATTCGGTGTTCCATTGTCAGACATCACTACCTCATAAATACCGTAGATATTACCAGAATTCATTCTGTCGATGGCATTAATCCCCAGCCCTACTTTCGCAGCATTCACTTTGATCACGGGAGTGGTGGTAACATATTCTCCATTCACCTTTTTTACGGCCAGCGTAACTGGCTGCTGCTCATAAATACTTCTGTCGCGGTCATAAACTGCGATGCGGTAAACTTCAGGAGCATGAGTGTCTGCTATATTAAAACCAAACAACAGCGGATTTAGAGGCTTCTCTGTTTGAGTATTACGAATTTCGAAATGCAGGTGAGGCCCGGCAGAGCCACCAGTATTGCCACTATAAGCAACAAAGTCGCCCTTCTTAACCGGAAAAGTACCGGGAGGAATAGTTATATCACTGGCCCAGCTTTCTGCCTGGTATTGTTGCTTTTTAACATATTGCTGCAAAGCAGGGAAAAAGCTATTGAGATGTGCATAAACTGTAGTATATCCATTGGGGTGAGTTATATACAGCACGTTTCCGAAACCGGTATGCGAAACACCGATTCGACTTACATAACCATCCGCTGCCGCAAAAACAGGCAGGTTTTCCCGTTGCTGGGTTTTAATATCGAGCCCCGAATGGAAGTGATTGGGCCGCAACTCGCCGAAGTTGCCGGCCAACTCAATTGGAACATTCAACGGCACTCTGAAATAGCCTTGCGGATAGTCCTTTACCGGAATGGATTGCGCATGTAATAATTGCGGTAATAAACAAAGTAAACCGATGACTCTCTTCATAATGCAGCAAAGGTAGATAATTACCTATAAACGAGTTACGGATTTGTAATGGGTGATAAATTTATCACTCATTACAAATCCGTAACCTATGTCTAAATTGAAATGTGGTTTAAAGCAGCGACTTGATATTAGCTATCAGATCCTGAAATCCCGGCTCCTTGCGAACTTCAGGCTGCCATGCATAACCCATGGCACATAAATCATACTCATGTTTTATGGTAGCTCCTTCTTTCCCATCTTCACAACCTAAAACCCATACAGTGTCAGAGATTGCCGCAGCATTTTCGATATCGTGACTCACAATGATCAGTGTATTTTGCTCCTGAAGGGTAGAAACCTTTACTAACAATTGAATTACTCTGTCTATCATCAAGACATCAAGACCAGAAAATGGTTCATCAAGCAAAATGAACTTATTACCAGTTAAAACCTGTTGAATGATACTAACACGCTGCCTTTGCCCGCCACTCAACTGAGCAGGATACTTTTGCAGGTGTTCTGTTAGCTGGAAGGTTTCAGCATAATCGGTAATAATACTTTTCTTTTCGGCATCGGTCAGCTTCACCGCTGCATTATCTAACCCAATTTTCAGATTGTGATAGATAGTACGGTGATTGAACAGAATGTAGTTCTGAGGTACAATTCCAACTTCACCGGCTCTTACCGGATGCTGATCAGTATCTATCTTTACCACACCCTGAGTAGGTTGGATAAGGCCCGAAAGAACTTTGAAAAGCTGTGTTTTACCGATCCCGCTTCTTCCAATCAACGACACCACTTGTCCTTGCTCCATATTAGGCCGGTGAATATCATGTATGCAAAAATTTATATCCCTTAATATGGTTTTAGTACCATATTGCAGCGATACGTTTTCAGCGCATACCAGGGGTCCTGTTTTCGTATATACGTTTGCGTTCATTAGTTTCTAGTTGAGAGTTTGGTATACGGGAATAACCATTCACGGAACTTACCGAGAATAAAATCGAAGAAGATACCCAGTAAGAAAATAACCACCAGAGTACTGAATACTACATCCAGTTGTACATACTTATTAGCACGGATCAACATCACTCCCAAACCACCTTCACTCATACTCAATCCCTCAACGGTAGTGATCATTAACCAGGCAATTGCAAAGTTCTGGCGCATTACTTCAAATACCTGATCCAACCTACCGATTACCACTACTTCCCAAAGGGTTTTCCAGCTGTTCATTCTCAGGGTAGTGCATAGCTCAAACTCCTGTTTATTGATTTCATCTATCACCGAAAGTAAAGAGGTAACGAAGAAAGGAACAATACCGAAAATCAATAGGCTCAATTTCAATTCATGGCCATTCTGGGTCAGTAAGGTAAACAGGAAAATCAAACCCGTTAATGTGAGGTAACGGCACTTAATGACGAAGCGGGCAATAGGATTGAAAAATGGGATAATTGAAAGGTAGCTGATTACAAGTGCAATAATGATAGAAATAAACATCCCTTTAATCGTGAGTACAACACTGCTAAACAGGTTATCGATAAAGGAAGGCTCCTGTACCATTTTCCCAAGGGTTTGCAATACTTTCAGAGGAGTAGGAATCAGCCCACCACCGCTTAATTGCCAGGCAGCCAATGCTATTACTACTTCTACGATAATCAGCGCCAGCATAGCCTTACGATTAATGATACGTAAAGGCTCAAAAAAAGATTTAATCACGAGGCATAGATTTAAAAAAACGGTTGCTGAAAGTTATTCAGCAACCGATATTAAATTGAAAATGCAATTACTGACCAAGTACAATCTGTACGCGGCGGTTCTTTGCTTTACCTTCAGCAGTATTGTTATCTGCAATAGGTTTAGCATCACCATAACCTTTAGATTCGATACGGTCTTCAGCCAGGCCTCTACCTACCAGGTAGTTCTTAACTGCAGCAGCACGTTCGTTGGAAAGACGCTGGTTAGATGCTTCATTACCTACATTATCGGTATGCCCGTAAACTCCCACTTTCAAACCTTCCGCAACTACGGCACTTTTCAGGATTTCATCGAGCACTGCATGTGAGCCGGATTTAATAACCGAACTACCGGTTTCGAACTGAATCTGGTATGATTTAGAAGAAACTTCGGAAGTGATATTATCTGCATACTTTTCCTTAATAGCAGTACCTGTCAGCAGTTCAGGGTGATTAGACACAACTGAAGCCAGGAAAGATTTATCTACTACCTGAGTATATACCGGATAGTTAGGCATCACTTCAGGATACATACGGGTCAGGATATCACCAAACGTGGTATACACGATTTTGTAACGGTCGATATTATCTTTACCCATACCAAACATATTGGCAGCATCGTTCAGGTTAAATGCCATAGATCCACCCAGCTGTACATTCAGGCCTTGTGCATCTTTTTCTTCCACACCGTTGTAATATTTCAACCAGTATGCACCATCCTGCTCGTTGTATACCTTCGCAGAAACACCGGCTGCATAAGCTTTTGCATCGTTAAAAGAACGTACCTGGTCACCTGCCTGGGCCAAAGCCATAATCAGGTTTTCGATATCGGTACGGTGATCGTATGCAAATTTTTTAATAGTAATACTGATGTTAGGCATTTGAGCTGAATACTCTTTGGTAGAAGCGATGTTTACCAATCCACCTTTTTTCTGCGCCACATTTACGTCGCCTGGTGTCCAGGTGGCAACACCATCTACAGAGATAACAGTATCCTGGCTGGTTTTCTTACCGTCGATGATCAGTTTACGTTTTTCCTTATAGCCTGCGATATATTTTGCACCGGCATCGAGGAAGTCGTTGGCTGAAATAATATTGATGGCATTACGGTCGTAAGAAGTTTCATCCGGGTTTACACGCAGGTTGTTATCACCAGCCCATTTCAGGAGGATGTTGATATCGCCGTCGCGAAGTACACCGGCAACAGATTTACCTATTGCAGTTTTCGGATCTCTTTTCCATTCGATAGGCCCCATCAGTTTATCTTCTCCATAGCTTTTACCCATTGTGTAGAAAGCGATAGGCTGATAATCCGGACCTAGGGGTTCCAATTCTTTTACCAATGCGGCAAAGAAAGCTGGCATACCGTCGCCCATGAATGAGGCGAATACACCGGTTGCATTAGGATTGTTTTTATAATCCTGTGCAAACTTCACCATATCAGCAAGCGATTTGTTACAATCGTCCTGGCGTACCAGTTCTACCTGTAATTTCGCTTTGTCGATCAGGGAGTTTTTCACGGTTTTAGGGCCACCGTTTGCATACATGAGGGCAAACTGTGAGTTCCAGGCCATTACGCGCCAGGATATTTTAGTACCTCCATTCAGTACTTCTTCTCCTTCGGGGAGTGCCAGTTTGGAAGCATTACCCGCGAGGGAAGCTTCAGGAGCATCCGGTAATGCTACCCTTCCGATTTCGGTTGCTTCTTTTGCAATTTGCGGGCGTTTATCCCACCAAAGTACCTTTCCTGCATAAATGGCACCTAACAACAATACGATGCCTAAAACCTTTCCACCGGGTTTTACTTTCACGGCCATAGTGATAATTATTTAGATTGATTGAATGATGTTTAATTAGATTGATTAGCTTAAGAGATCATTGTAGTTATCTGTTGGTACAGAGCCCGGGAGGCGTGGTTGTTTCGACGGTTCCCATCTTTGTATATCCAATTTGTAAGTCTGATCAGGATCATAAGCTTCAAGCATTTTCAGTCCCTGAACTTCATACGTAGCATTATCCAGATCAATGGAACGCATGAAATCAGTTGAGTAGTTAATTGCTTTCTTCATGCTGGATAGCTTGGTAGCAATATCTTCTTTCAGGAATTCCATCGACTGTTCTACCATGAGTTTTTTCTCAGGGTCGCCGTTGAAGATTTTCAGGGCAGACGACAATGCTTTGTTACCGGAAGTAACGGACTTGTAAAGGTCTTTTTTCAGTTCCAGTTCATTGCGTGCATCCTCGATCATGTAACCACTATTCTTATGTACTTTGGTCAGGTAATCGCCAATTTTTGCGAGGTTATCTCTGATTGGAGTTAGCTGAGCTACATATTCTTTTATACGGGCAATCTGACGGGTGGCATTACCCAGTTCCGGCAGCATGTTGTTATCTTTTGCCGCTTTGGCACGGGATAATAACTGGCCCATTTCCTTTTCCTTTTCGTTAATCTTCAGATCAATTTTTTCTTTCTGAGCATCAACGTCTATGGATTGTTTATAGAGTTTTTCGCGTTGTTCTTCCATATCGCTGATATAGTCTTCAGCGATGAGGAAAGGATCAAGTTCAATTACGAGTCCTACTAACTTTTTCATCAGCCATTCATAGAAATAGAAGAGGCTAAGTCTGAGTTTGCGGTGGGTAATGCAATAGAGGAAAACTCCAAGACATACCAGGGCAATACCGAAGTTGAGGGTATTCCATACAACTTGGGTTAAAATAGGAACTACATAATAGCCTATAGCTACTAGTAATCCTAAGCCGATCAGGATTCCGAATTTCCCTCCAGGTCTGTTCCAATAGGATTTCAATTTCTGCCCGGAATCTGTGGCAGGAAAGTACTGTGTTTCCATGGGTGTGTTAATCGTTAAAGCGAAGTATTGATTTTTTGAATATCTGTGTTTATCTTTCTCAACATAGCTTCACAGGCTACCTGATAGCCTTGTGTATTTGCATGAATTTTTGCTTCCTGTTCAGCAATTTGTCCTTTCAATTGTTCTGTTAGCGTTTGTGCCTCGGCGATTTCTTTAGTCAGTTGTTGAATCAGAGCGGCATTATCGGCCATTTTCTTAGACAGATCTTCCAGTTGCTGGTTGCGGCCATCGACTTCGGTAGCGGCTTTGCTGCTGGCTGCTTTTTCGAATTCTGCTTTATCCTGCTCAATAATTTGTTTGTATTGTGCAGCGCTTTCAATCAGCCTGTTTTTTGTCAGCCCTTGAATGCTCAGTGTTGCGTACACGGCAGCCATACGTGCATTTTCATCTTTCACGTGAGCTTCCAGTGTTTCCATCATTTTCCAGAATTCATAATAATCCGGCCCTGGCAAATTGCTTTTTTCAAAAAGGGCGCTGAAGTGCTGTTCGAACTTATCTAGCTCCGCTTCTGAAAGATTTGGTGGTCCGGATTGTACTGGTTGATACGAATTACCGGAAGGATTGCTAAGGGGGAATTTTTGCGAAAGAGCATGATGTTGTTCTGCTGCTCTTGCATTGTTGTTGTCATCGGGTTCAAATTCCACAAAAAGGCCCATGGCTTTTTTCAGAAAGTTTGACATCAATAGTTGGATTGAGACATTTATGAAGATTTTATATCGTTGGAAGTTTTGTATAGGTTATATATAACGTATAGGTGCCACCCTAAATGCAAGTTATATGCCAATTTAAAAGCAGGTTATTATTTTCATATATGGTACAGGTATTATTTATCATTAAATATATACAATATTTCCTTAACAATCCTTTTCCAGTCTCAGAAAGGGAAAAACAAGAGATTTATAGTACTTTAGTTCCCGCAAAAACGATGCAGTTTCATGTCTATCCAGGTTTCAGAATTAAGTAAAGTTTATGGGGAGCAAAGGGCAGTAGACGCCATTTCCTTTGAATTGAAAAAAGGGGAAATTACCGGATTCCTTGGGCCAAATGGTGCCGGGAAATCCACTACCATGAAAATGATCACCGGATTTCTGCCTCCTACCAGCGGAACTGCTACTGTATGCGGGTTCGACGTGGTTTCCCAATCACTGGAAGTACGTAAAAGGGTCGGATATCTTCCCGAATCCAATCCCTTGTACTACGATATGTATCTGACCGAATTTTTAGGCTTTGTAGCCGGAATTCACAGAATCGGAAAACAAGCTACCAAACGAATAGATGAAGTTATCGGGCTAACAGGCCTGCAACCCGAAAGAAATAAGAAAATAGGCGCACTTTCCAACGGATATAAGCAAAGAGTGGGAATTGCCCAGGCTCTGCTTCACGATCCGGAAGTATTGATTCTGGACGAACCCACTACGGGATTAGATCCTAATCAACTGGCTGATATCCGCCAACTTATCAAAACTTTAGGAGCCAGTAAAACCGTCATCCTGTCTACCCATATTATGCAGGAAGTAGAAGCGATCTGCGACAGGGCAATAATTATCAATCAGGGAAAAATAATTGCAGATGACCAACTTGCGGCTTTACAACAGAATAGTGGCAGTAACGGCTATATTCTTGTAAGTTTTGGCGAAGAGGTTAGTCAGGAAGAATTGTCAAAAATCCCTGGTGTTGCGGCTGTTAGTAAGAAAGACGAACAACATTGGCAGTTGTTTTCATCCCAGGTAGATGAGGTTAGAAAAAACCTGTTACAATTTGCTTTGATTAATAACAGGAACATACTTTCTTTGCAGAGCAATTCGCAAAGCCTCGAATCTATTTTCCGGGAATTGACGAAAAGAGTGTAAGGTTTCTCCTCATATGGATCATGAAGGGAAAATTGCATCCATCCATAACAAAATAATTTTTTTCGATTATGAGTACTATTTCAGAAATCCATGCCAGGCAAATACTCGACAGCCGTGGTAATCCTACAATTGAAGTTGACGTAACCACAGAAGACGGGCATTTTGGCCGTGCTGCGGTTCCATCTGGTGCATCTACTGGTAAACACGAAGCAGTTGAACTTCGCGATAATGATAAAAGCGTTTACATGGGTAAAGGCGTATTGCAAGCCGTTAAAAATGTAAATGAAATCATTGCAGAAGAATTAGTTGGCTGGGAAGTTACCGACCAGGCAGGTATCGATAAAATGCTGATCCAATTAGATGGTACTCCAAATAAAGCTAAACTGGGTGCTAATGCTACTTTAGCTGTAAGTATGGCTGTTGCCAAAGCTGCTGCTGAAGAATGCAACCAACCACTCTACCGTTACCTGGGTGGCGTTAACGCATTTACTTTACCTATTCCTTTGATGAACATCATCAACGGTGGTGCACATGCTGATAATAAAATCGACTTCCAGGAATTTATGATCGTTCCTGTTGGCGCTCCTTCTTTCTCTGAAGCTCTCCGTTGGGGCGTGGAAATCTTCCACCACCTGAAATCTGTTCTGAAAAAGAAAGGTTACAGCACTAACGTAGGTGACGAAGGCGGTTTCGCTCCTGAAATCCAAAGCAACGAAGAAGCTATCGAAACCGTTCTCGAGGCTATCAAAGTTGCTGGTTACGAACCAGGAACTCAGGTGGCTATTGCTTTAGATGCTGCCAGCAGCGAAATGTACGACGAGGCTACCAAATCTTACAAATTCTATAAAAGCTCACAAAAAGTTATCAGCAGCGACGAAATGGTTGCTTACTGGACTGAGTGGGTTAATAAATATCCTATCGTTTCAATCGAAGACGGTATGGCTGAAGACGATTGGGCTGGTTGGAAAAAACTTACTGAAGCAATCGGCGACCGTACCCAGTTAGTAGGTGACGATTTGTTCGTAACTAACGTTATTCGTCTGAAAGAAGGTATCGATAAAGGTATCGGTAACAGTATCCTGATTAAAGTAAACCAAATCGGTACTGTAACTGAAACTATCGATGCTGTAAACATGGCTCACAAAGCTGGTTACACTTCAATCATGAGCCACCGCTCCGGCGAAACTGAAGATACTACCATCGCTGACCTGGCGGTAGCATTGAACTGCGGTCAGATTAAGACCGGTTCTGCTTCCCGTACAGATCGTATGGCTAAATACAACCAATTGCTCCGTATCGAAGAAGCTTTGGGTGAAGTAGCAGTTTATCCTACCAACTCAATTGGTGTTAAATAAACTAATTAATGCACATTTAACGGGTTTGAAGAGAATCTAATTCTTTTCAAACCCGCATTTTTTTGTAATTTGCTGTATGTCTAAATTTCAATCCATAAAATTGCCAAAATTTGTAAAGAATAAATTCTTTATAGCTGCTGCCGCATTTGTAATATGGATTTGCTTTTTAGACAAAATAAACCTCATGTATCAATACCAGTTCAGATCTGAGGAACTAAAACTGGAGGCTCAGAAAGCATTCTTTATCAAAGAAATCCAGCAAACTAAAGAAGAACAACAAGAACTCCTTTCCAGCCCCGAAAAACAGGAAAAATTTGCCAGAGAGAAATACTTAATGAAAAAGGATGAGGAAGATCTTTTTATCATTGTTCCTTCTACCACTGCGAAACCATAACGCCCGACCTTGCCTGTATTAAAAAATTATCCTAATTTAACAATAGATTCAACCCTTATATCGTTATAAAACAGAACCTATTTTTTGGTATTAAAACAAATCTGCATGAGTAATTTTACACTTTCTGTACTTTCAACCCTGTGTCTTGTTACCAAAGGTGATATCAAACAACAGGAGGAACTTTCCTTATCCAGGGAAGAGCAAGCTAACTTTGAAGACACCAAAACAGCATTAAACACCCTTTATTCTGCACCAAGAGCTACTACCCTGCAACAAATCTTCGATTACGCCGCTAACAAACAGAACGGGGAAGAAAAATAGTATCTTTACGGCATGACTCAGAAAGAGCGTTACGCATTTGTACTCAATTACTTTGAGACGCATTCTCCTAATGCCGAAACCGAATTAATATACGATAACCCTTACCAACTTTTGGTAGCGGTAATCCTTTCTGCCCAATGCACCGATAAAAGGGTAAACATGACCACCCCGGCTATATTTGAACAATATCCGGACGTCTACGCGCTAAGCAATGCTACATTCGATGACCTTTTTCCGCTAATCCGCAGCATCAGCTATCCTAACAACAAAACAAAACACCTCATAGGAATGGCTCAAATGGTTGTGGAAGACTTTAACGGAGAAATCCCTTCCACCGTAGCTGAACTGGTAAAACTACCCGGTGTAGGCCGTAAAACAGCCAATGTAATTACGTCCGTTGTTCACCACCAACCTAATATGGCTGTAGATACCCATGTTTTTCGCGTTGCAGCTCGTATCGGGTTGACAACCAACGCCAAAACACCTTTACAAACCGAACTTCAGCTTATCAAAAATATTCCGAAAGACAAAATTCACATCGCTCACCATTGGCTTATTCTGCATGGCAGGTATATCTGTATTGCCAGAAGCCCTAAATGCGGCGAATGTGGACTACGTCCGGCTTGTAAATACTATGCTAAGCTGGTAAAAGCTCAGTAAACCGTTTGATATGCAACCTTTTTTAACTGCCAACTGGAAAAATTTGCTCCTTTTCAATTTCGAAGCAGATCCTGCCCTCCTGCGCCCTTATCTTCCAGCCTATACAGAATTAGATTTCTTCGGCGGTAAAACCTACCTAAGCCTGGTTGGATTTCTCTTTGAAAAAACTAAGCTCAAAGGGATCAGCGTTCCCGCTCATCAGACTTTTGAGGAAGTAAACCTTCGGTTTTATGTCAGATATAAGGAAGCCGGAAAATGGAAAAGAGGAGTTGCTTTCATTAAGGAGCTGGTTCCTAAACCCATGATTACTTTTGTTGCCAACACACTCTACAACGAAAAATATGCAACGCTCCCCATGAAACATAAATGGGAGTTTTCCGATCAGGCAATTGAAATAAGCTATCAATGGAAATTAAAAGATACCTGGAATTTCCTTACTGCAACTGCCAATAAAGAAAGTATTGCAATTGAAGACAACAGTGAAAATGAATTTATTCTCGAGCATTATTGGGGATATACTCAGATCAATAATAAATTAAGTGGTGAATATGAAGTTAAACATCCTAAATGGATGGTACATCCGGTAAGGAACTTTAACTATTATTGTGATACACTTAACTTATACGGAGAAGCTTTTGTACCGGCTCTGCAACAGCCCGGCAGCGTTATCTTAGCTACCGGTTCAGAAATTGAAGTAATGCCGGGAAGAAAAATCAGAAGTATACCTTTATAAACCTTGCAGGTTTCCTTTATCCATCATTAATTTCATTTGTAGATTCCAAAATTTATTATCTTAAGCGGTTCATAAAGTTTCAAAAATACATATCGTCGTATGAAATCAACTGTTAGGGTACAGCTCTCGTTTATGATGTTCCTCGAATTCTTTATTTGGGGAGCATGGTTTGTGACACTGGGTACCTTTGTTCTGAAAAACCTCCATGCTTCCGATACAGAAGTTGGGGTAGCTTTTCTTACTCAGTCTATCGGTGCTGTGATTGCACCATTTATTGTAGGAATTATTGCCGATAGATTTTTCTCGGCCCAAAACATTCTCGGTATTATTCACCTCATTGGTGCTGCATTATTATGGTTGATGTCCGGGCTCACTGAGTTTGCGACTTTCTACCCGGCAGTACTTTGGTACATGGTATTGTACATGCCAACACTTGCGCTGGTAAACTCAATTTCCTTCAGGCAGATGAATGATCCGAGTAAGGAGTTTTCATTTATCCGCGTATTTGGTACCATTGGTTGGATCCTTGCAGGTTTACTTATCGGATGGTTAAAGTGGGAGAAAACCAATTCTCTGGATCTTACCTTCAAAATGGCCGCTATGGCATCTTTGCTGTTAGGATTATTTAGTTTTTCACTACCTAAAACTCCTCCTGCAAAGAAAGGAACCAAGATTTCTGTAAGAGAAATTCTGGGTCTCGATGCCATCCGCATGCTGAAAAACAGATCATATTTACTGTTCTTCCTCGCATCTGTTGCGATCTGTATCCCTCTGGCCTTCTACTATAATTTCACCAATCCTTTCCTCAACGAAATTGGTATGGAAGCAGCAGCCGGTAAGCAATCTATGGGTCAGATGTCTGAATTCCTGTTTATGCTCGTAATGCCTTTATTCTTTGCCCGTTTAGGTGTGAAGAAAATGCTGGCACTCGGAATGGCTGCATGGGTAATCAGGTATTTCCTGTTTGCAAATGGAAACGTAGATGGAAATTACTGGATGCTGATAGTTGGTATTCTGTTACATGGTATATGCTATGACTTCTTCTTTGTAACCGGACAAATTTATACTGATAAGGTTGCCGGCGAAGAATTTAAAAGTTCTGCGCAAGGTTTTGTAACGCTTGCCACTTATGGAGTAGGTATGTTGATTGGTTTCCTCATTTCAGGACCAATCGTAAATGCGTATAAAACCAGTGCAACATCTCACGACTGGCACAGCATCTGGTTGATACCTGCCGGTATTGCAGCTGTAGTATTAGTACTGTTTATGATTTTCTTCAAAGACAATAACAAATAATCTCTTCATTTCGAGCCCTGCAACGCACCTATCGTTGCAGGGTGCTAAATCAAAGTTTTATGGCAAACATAGCAATGCTTGGTTCTGGCTTTATTGCTCGCTTCTATGCCGATTCCATCATCGGCCAAAGAAGCCGCGATACGATAGTTAGTGTATATTCCCGACGTGATGAAAGCGCAAAAAAATTTGCTGACGACTACAAAGTAGCATTCCAGACTACCGATATGGAAGCCGCAATTGCTCGTCAGGACGTTGATGTAGTATGTATTTCATTGCCTAACAATTTACATGAAGCTGCAGTAAACCTTTGCTGTAAACATAAAAAAGCGGTGATCTGTACCAAGCCTTTAGGTCGTAATGCCGAAGAAGCTAAACGTATGCTGGAAGCCGTAGAGAAAGCCGGAATCTTTCACGGATACCTGGAAGACCTGGTATATACTCCTAAATTCATCAAAGCATTACAAAGTGTGAAGGATGGCGCTTTAGGCCGTATTCTGTGGGCTAAATCAAGAGAAACTCACCCTGGCCCGCATAGCGAATGGTTTTGGGATAAGGAACAGGCAGGTGGTGGCTGTATCCTCGACTTAGGTTGCCACTGTGTTGAAATCGGCCGCAGCTTCATTGGTAAGGATATCAAACCAATTGAAGTAATGTGCTGGGCTGATACCCAGGTAAAACCAATTGATGCAGAAGACCATGCTATTGGTCTGGTAAAATATGAAAACGGTGCTATCGGTCAGTTTGAGGTGAGCTGGACGTTCAGAGGCGGACTGGATCTCAGAGATGAAGTAATGGGAAGTGAAGGTACTATCTGGCTGAATAGCTTCCTCCGTACAGGTTTCGATATGTTTACCACTGGTAAGGGTGCCGATTATGTAGCTGAAAAAGCAGAAAGTAACTCCGGCTGGTTATTCCCTGTAGGTGATGAACTCAATGAGCTGGGATATAATCATATGTTCACAGATATGTTCAACGCCATGGAAAAAGGAACTGAGGCTCGTGAAACTTTCTATGATGGATATGTTGTTAACGCAATTCTTGATGCTGCCTATAAAAGCGCAGCCAGTAAACAATGGGAACCAGTAAAGCTAGACATCTGGCGCGGTCAGGAAGGCTTGTCTAAACACAAGACCCTTACCGAATATAATGATCAATACTATCTGGTGAAAGAAGAAATGACACATTTCGGAGCCAGGAAACTGATCCTTAAAGACAAAACTACTGGTCAAATTATTGAACAAACTGTATAAAGAATTATACAATTTTGAAACAGGACTGACATAATTGTCGGTCCTGTTTTGTTATAAGGATAGCTAACTTGTTTTCACAAAAACAGCTTTCCCAAAAGAATGATTTACTTCTACCTGAACCAGAACTCCGTTTTCATACTTATAAACATTCTTTTTCCCTTCAGGTAAAGAAAGTTCATATAGTCCATCCCCTAACGGCTTCACAGGTAGAAAACGCCCCAGTGTTTCAGAAAACACACGGGTAACCTGCTTGGGTTCAGCAAAGTACAGATCGGCTACGCAGGATACGATCTCCGCTTCTGCCAGTAACGATTTCTCTCCATTCATGACAACCGTATAGTCTTTAGTGTTACGGCTGGTTGTGGTTCTTTTGTCTTCCCCACTTTTTCCGGAGATACGTGATGATTTGGCAACAGTAAGAATGTTGTTGCTGTATTCATTGATGATATCGCTGTAGATCTTCGATAGCATAACCTGAATACGTGTTTTGATAATAATACTTTTAGATGGCCCATTTTGCTTTCTGTTAGCCTCTATAGTGCCTACAGCACGATTAGCTACCCGTACTTCAAAGGTATTTGTCTGGGCTAACGCGATCTGTAAACTTCCTACAGCTATTGCAACAATGGTAAGGAATACTCGAAAATAACTGTTCATACCTATATGCTTAAACAACCAAAAAATTGGGGAGAGTAGCTGTAATATCTTCCCATATAGGAAAATACAAAAAATCCTGCCACGATTGACAGGATTTTTTATTGTGCAAAAATTAGATATGTTGAGCTGGTTATAAGCTAGGCCAGCATTTCCTTTATTTTTGTTACCAGTTCACCTTTGGTAATAGGTACACCCATAATCTTATTATATCCTTTAGCATCTATCAGATATTGATCACGGATAATTTTGATAAGCTGGCCATTATTAATTTCTGGAATAAGCACCTGGTCATAGCTATGGAGGATTTCACCCAGGTTTTTAGGGAATGGGCGCAGATGTCTCAGATGTGCATGTGCCACTTCATGGCCTTCAGCAATCAGTTCCAGAACCGCACTTTTAATCGCACCATAAGTAGAACCCCAGCCTAATACGAGGATTTTTCCTTTTTCAGGACCTAATTCGATCTTCTGCAAAGGAATATGATCAGCAATCTTATCTACCTTCTCCTGACGGATTTTCACCATTAACTGATGATTTTCAGGATCATAGCTAACATTACCGGTAATATTTTGCTTTTCCAGACCACCAATTCTGTGTTCTAAGCCCGGAGTACCAGGTACAGCCCATGGTCGAACAAGGTTTTCGTCGCGGTGGTATGGCAGGAATTGCTCCTCACCTTCTGCCAGCTCTTTCTTAAACTTCACTTTAATTTCAGGCAGATCTGCAGATTGTGGGAATCTCCAAGGTTCTGCACCATTGGCAATATAACCATCGCTTAAGAAAATAACCGGTGTCATATGCTGAACCGAAATTTTGAAGGCTTCAAAAATAGCGTCAAAACAGTCGGCTGGCGTAGATGCAGAAATCACAGGCATCGGACATTCACCATTTCTACCATAATATGCCTGTAATAAGTCTGACTGCTCAGTTTTGGTAGGCAAACCGGTTGATGGTCCACCACGTTGAATATCAATTATTAACAAAGGAATTTCCAGCATTACAGCCAGTCCCATTGCTTCACCTTTCAGTGCCACACCAGGGCCGGAGGTAGTTGTAATCCCCATATGTCCGCCATATGAAGCGCCAATTGCGGAAGTAATACCAGCAATTTCGTCTTCCGCCTGGAAGGTGCGTATACCGAAGTTCTTCAGTTTACTTAATTCATGGAGTATATCAGAAGCCGGAGTAATAGGATAAGTTCCCAGGAATAATGGGAGGTTAGCTTTCTGGGAAGCAGCTACCAGACCGTAAGACAAAGCCGTATTTCCGGTAATGCTACGGTAGGTTCCTGGTTCCATACGAGCTTTTTCAACTCTGAAACGGGTTGAAAATGCTTCAACGGTTTCAGCGAAGTTGTAGCCTGCATGCAAAACTTTCAGGTTACTATCGAGGATTTCAGGTTTTTTGCTAAACTTATCACGCAGGAAGTTTTCTGTACTTTCCATATTACGGTCGTACAGCCAGTATAGGAATCCGAGAACAAACATATTCTTGGCCCTATCTTTTTCCTTCATCCCTAAAGTGGTATCCTTTAAGGCTTCTCTGGTCATTTTGGTAACATCCATGGTATGTACCTGGTAAGAGGCCAGGGAACCATCTTCCAGTGGGTTGATACCATCCGGGTAATTGGCCAGTCTCAGGTTTTTAGCATCAAAACCATCTGTATTTGCGAGGATTATTCCACCTTTTTTTAATCCTTTCAGGTTGGCCTTCAGGGCAGCGGCATTCATTGCTACCAACACATCGCAGGCATCACCGGGAGTAAAAATTCTATTGGAAGAAAAGTGTAACTGGAAACCACTCACGCCTGGCAAAGTACCTATCGGGGCGCGTATTTCGGCAGGGAAATCAGGGAAGGTGCTCAAGTCATTGCCCACTAAAGCCGTATTATTAGAAAACTGGGTACCTGTCAACTGCATTCCGTCTCCACTGTCGCCTGCAAATTTGATCACTACATCCTCCAGTTGTTGAATCGAAGTATTAGGCATCTATTATTCTTTTAATTAATCGTTTGAAAGTGTAAATTTAGGTAATCGGCAGGTAGTAATCCAATTCCATTTGAATTAGGCCTGTCGACCTCTACAAAAGTACACAACTTTGGTAGACTATTATAAATAGAAACCGGCTTTCTCATTACTTCTTGTTATGGGTTATAACTCAAAGTTATTAATTAGAAAACCGTATTTTTACAGCAAACACAAGAGGAGTTTTACTCTTGTATTAAATCTAAATGTATTTTTAACCATAAAATTTTAATTATTCTTATGGCACTATTTCAATCGAACAACCCTGTACTGAAACCTAGTATTTTCGACAAAGCGCCGCATATTGTGGGCGAAACAATGACTGTCAAAGGTACTATTGGAAAAATGGCTTTTTTATTAGCGATGGTAATAGCTTCAGCTGTATTTTCCTGGGGCAGATTTCTGGTAGATGAAACCAGCGTATTACCATTGGCAATTGGTGGAGCAATCGGTGGATTTGTACTGGCACTGGTTATTATCTTTAAAAAAGAATGGTCAGGATTTCTGGCACCTGCATATGCTTTAGCAGAAGGTTTATTCCTGGGAGCTATATCAGCTATTTTCGAAGCTAAATTTCATGGCATCGTACTTCAGGCGGTAGGCTTAACCTTTGGAACCTTTATAGCTATGCTGGTATTGTACCGTACAGGTGTTATCCGTGCAACTGAGCGTTTTAAATCAATCGTAATAACTGCCACCATGGGTATCGCAGTATTTTACCTGATTGCATTCATACTCAGATTTTTCAACTTCCAGATGCCAATGATTTATGACAGTGGATTAATTGGAATTGGATTTTCTCTGGTAGTTGTAGCTATTGCAGCATTAAACCTGATTTTAGACTTTGATATGATCGAACAGGGTGCTGCTCAGGGAGCCCCTAAATACTTCGAGTGGTATTCAGCATTCGGATTGTTGGTAACGCTGGTTTGGCTGTATCTCGAAATTCTTCGTTTATTAAGTAAATTAAACAGAAGATAAGAATATTAAGAGCCTAAAGCTCCCGAACGGGCCTGTATCGCTTGATACAGGCCCGTTTTAGTTTTATACCTACCCGGTTTCGTAGGTCGTATTTCGTTATAAAACGAACGACTAAACGTGCCAAAACCTCAAAAATATGTTAAATGGTTCCGCTATCATTTATTGTGGCACCGTAATTGCAAAACCTATAGCAACAAGTTCTTATTACGAATTGAATTTTTAATATGCATAAGCGTTATAGTATAAGTAACGTTTAAGCATATCGGTTTGAAAACGATTAACAGAAGTTGACCTGAACCTACAGCTGTTATTGAAATTTGAACAATGTGTGATTAGATTCAAACTAAAAGATCAATTCATTTTTAATTAAGCGCAATAGTTTGTTTTCATAGGGGTTAATCAGAAAGCCGGTGCCGTACGTCTGTACGGCCGGCTTATTTTTTTTGGGGCATAGGGGTAAGTCATAACAGAACCGTCATCTAACCATAACTCCCAAAAAAATATGTTATATGAAACAAGTACTGGTAAGCTCCAATTTTAGATGCATATGGTTATGTGCAGTAGCCCTCTTCCTATTCTCTAGCTGTCATAAAGACTATATACGAGGCAATGGAAATGTTGTTGTAGAACAACGTTCAGTAGGTAATTTTACAGATGTAGAAATTATGGGGCCATTTGAGGTAGAATTAATCCCCAATAGCAGCCCGAAAATTGAGATTAAAGCAGAAGATAATGTTATTGGTGCAATAGAAACAGGAATCAGTGGCAATAGCTTATATATACGTATAAGGCGCAATGTTCAACTTCGTAATCATAAACCATTGAAGGTTTATCTTTCCAATCCATTCTTCCAGGAGGTGATTTTTAAAGGGTCAGGACAACTTACAACCAGAGATACACTTCAGGCAACTCTTTTCAAATACCAGCTTGACGGTAGTGCCACGGCAGATTTAACCTTAAAGGTTGATAATCTGTTTGTTACAATTAATGGAAGTGGGAGTACAACACTTGCTGGAAGTGCCAATACATTCAACAGCACTATTAATGGAAGCGGAGGAGTAGATGCCTGGGATTTGCCTTGCAAGTTTGCAGATTTAACCATCAATGGATCAGGAGCTTTCAGAGTGGTGGTAAATGAACAGCTGACAGCTAAGATTCATGGAAGTGGAGATATTCATTTTAAAGGGCCTGCAACCCTTATTTCGGATATCAAGGGTTCCGGAAGAATTATCAGGTAAATCAGGGAGGTTTTGAATAGTTGTTTTAGGTTGAATTGTTTGATTTTATGTTAAGAACTGAAGAATAATTGTTTAGGTTGATTAGTGAAAATTCGTTCGAAGAGTTTAGGAAGAAATCTAATTGGTTTAATGATCTATGCTTACACAAAAGAGGCTGCCTCATCTCTGAGACAGCCTCTTGGTATTTTAGGGAGTGGCTATAATCAAGCGCCTCCTAACTTACATTTTTGAAGTACTTCCCAGGATTTACCATTATGGCGTAAGAAATAGAGGTTATTTACCTTAAAGGTAGCCTCATAGTCTTTGTTCTCATATTCTGGCCAAGCTTTGTTGAATTGGTCATCAGTGAGGTCTTTGAAGGCCACGGTAACGTGAGGAGTGAATCCGGTGCGGGCCAGCATTGTACTGAAGCCAAATTCCTTACGCAGGAAGTTGATCAGTTGACGGTGCATAGCAGCCATGGTTTCGCTCTTTTCCACGTTGATGAATAGAACTCTGTTTTGCTTGTTAGGGAATGTACCGAAACCTTTCAGAGATACTTCAAAAGGAGCCTGAGTTTTAGCAAATTCGGTGAGTTCGTCACAGAATGCTTTTTCCAGGGCAGGATCAGCAGTGAAAGGTACTTGTAAGGTAATATGTGGCAATACTTTCAATGCGTACATTGGGCCGTATTGCTCAGCAAATTCCTGTTTAATTTTTATGATTTCTTTACCTACCTCAGCTGTAGGGAGCAGGGCGATAAAGTAAATTTTATTATCTGGTTTTGGTTCAAAGCGTTGCATTCTGCCACCCGGACGACCACCTGGTCTTTGTCCGCCGCCGCGATTAAATCCACCACCGCCGCCGCCACGGTTGTAACCACCGCCGCCACCGCCGCGATCGTAACCACCGCCGCCACCGCCGCGATTGTAACCACCACCGCCGCCGCCGCGATTGTAACCACCGCCGCCACCGCCGCGATCGTAACCACCGCCACCGCCGCCGCGATCATAACCACCGCCGCCACCGCCGCGATTGTAACCACCGCCGCCACCGCCGCGATCGTAACCACCACCGCCGCCACTGCCGCGATCGTAACCACCACCACCGCTGCCGCCGCGATCATAACCGCCGCCACCGCTACGGTCTCCACGATCATAACCGCCGCCACCGCTACGGTCGCCACGATCATAGCCGCCACCACCGCCGCCGCGATTGTAACCGCCACCACCGCTACGGTCATAACCACCACCGCGCTCACCGCGATCATAGTTGTTACCACCACCATAGTTGCTGCCACCGTTATCGTAGCCACCGCCACGGTCGTACCCACCGCCGCCACGGTTATAGCCGCCGCCGCCACCGCGTTCTCCGCGATCATAGCCTCCGCCGCTATTATAGCTGTCACGATAATTGCTACCACCTTCACGGTTATAGCCTCCCTCGCGATAGCCACCACCGCCATCACGATTGTAGTCACGTGGACGATATCCGCCTTCACGATTGTAACCAGTGCGTCCTTCTTCGGAACCACCACTGTTGTAGTCGGGTTTGCCGCCTTCCCGCTCGTTATTTAAGTTGGGTTTGTCATCGCCTTTCTCCTTATTGGGATCATTCTCTTTGTTGGTATCAGAAGAGTAAGGCCTGCGGGGGCGTTCGTTTCTCTCAAAATTCATCTTACTTGATTAAGCGTTTGAAGCA
Source organism: Chitinophaga silvatica (assembly GCF_003419895.1). Lineage (GTDB taxonomy): Bacteria > Bacteroidota > Bacteroidia > Chitinophagales > Chitinophagaceae > Chitinophaga > Chitinophaga silvatica. The sequence goes on from NZ_QPMM01000003.1 coordinate 106,528, forward strand.
ATATTTGCTATGATTTCATAAAAATGAAATACGTCCTGATAGGAGTTATACATGGGTACCGGTGAAACCCTAATAACCCCGGGCTCTCGCCAGTCAACGATTATACCGGCATCGGTCATTCGTTGTTGTATTTCTTTACCTCTGTCTGGAAAGAACAAAGATAATTGAGCGCCTCTTTCATTACAATTTTCTGGTGTAATAATCTGGAAATTTATGCCACTCAACTGTTGCAATAGGAACAGAAGATAATTCGTCATTCCAATGCTTTTGCTACGTAAAGCGCCGATACCGGCTGCCTCAAATAATTCCAGGGATGCTTTCAGACTAACCATATTAAACACCTGAGCGGTGCTTTGTTGCCATCCTTCAGCTTCTTTTTTTGGCACAAACCCTTTCTCCATTTTAAAACGTGCACTCTCGTCATTTCCCCACCAGCCACCTAAACGTATAAAATCACGGTTGCTGGCATGCTTTTCATGAACAAAGGCACCTCCTACTGCACCAGGGCCACCGTTTAGATACTTATAAGAGCACCAAACTGCAAAATCTACGCCCCAGTCATGTAAGGATGTTGGAATATTTCCTACTACGTGCGCAAGGTCAAAACCTGCATATGCGCCTGCCCGATGCGCCGCATCTGTAATAGCGGCTATATCAAATAACTGTCCGGTATAGTAATTTATACCTCCAAATAAAACTAGCGCTAAACTATCACTTTCTCGGTTAATAATCTCCAAAATATCTTCTAATCTTATCAAATGCTCTCCAGGTCGGGGAGAAACTTCGATGATTGCTTGCGCCGGATCAAAACCATGAAGTTTAACCTGTGTCTCTACTGCATATTGGTCACTCGGAAAAGCTCCTGCCTCCATTAACACTTTAAACCGCTGTTTGTTTGGACGGTAAAAACTTATCATCATTAAATGAAGATTTACCGTTAAAGTGTTCATTACTGAAAGCTCTTGCTGACTTGCTCCTAATATATTTGTTAAAGGCTTACTACAATATTGTTGATAATATAACCATGGGTTCTTCGCTTCCCAATACCCCTCAACAGCAAATTGCTGCCAATCCATTAACTCTTGTTCTATTGCTGATTTTACGTTCTTTGGCTGTAATCCCAGGGAGTTGCCACATAAATAAATAGCAGCCTTTCCGTTACGCTGTGGAAAATAAAATTGTTCTTTGAATTTATGTAATGGATCCTCCTGGTCCTTCTCTTTAGCATATGCTAACGATGCTACGTACTCCATGGTCTTCCAATCTTGCGCCTATCTTTTCAATATTATTTTAATAATTAATGGCGGTTATCCCTCTAATATCAGTTCTATAATTATTGTTCTATTTCTTTTTTCTTTCTACTTACTGCTATAATAATCACAGGCGAAATGGCCTAAACTGTTTTCTATCAGACTGTTTTTCGGAAATTTTTTACCTCATTTTTATCATATGGCATATAAGACTAAGGCTGTATATGGCTAGTAACGTGTCAACTGTCTGTAGCATCAAAAGTAATAAAGGGTATTCAATTAGCCTCTATTGCAAATGTTAAAATTTGTTAATAAAGATAAAAAAAGGTTTTCATATGCAAGATACAAAAAAAATCCGTCCTGAAGATTCAGGACGGAGACTGTTAACCTACAACTGTTACACTGTATTGAAAAAAATTTAATTCGCTGATATGCCCTCCACTGTTTTACGCATAATCGTATGCTCCTCAGTTCCTTCCGGCTCCGGGAAGAATTTGTAAGGCAGATTCGACACATACTTCGGATCATGCATCTTACGTACTTCTTCCTTCTTCAAAAACAGCTTCAGGATCAATGCCACAAATGGTATGTATTTCAACCCTCTAGGCAAATTATATCTGTCTAATACATCTATAGACCGCTTGTTCATCGCATACATCACAGGTACCAATATCAGGGTCAGGAATGTTGCAAACACCAATCCATACACCATCGTCCACGCCAACGGCCCCCAGAATGCTACGTTATCTCCTCCAAAGAAAAGATGTGGATTAAACTCGCTGAACAATGTCGCAAAATCTATATTCAACCCTACTGCCAATGGTATCAAACCTAATATTGCCGCAATCGCCGTCAGAATTACTGGAGTCATACGTGTCTTTCCAGCTTCCACAACTGCTTCATACACCGGCATTTTCTGCTGTATCAACAAATCTGTGAATTCCACCAACACAATTCCATTCCTAACTACTATCCCTGCCAATGCCATTATACCTACTCCAGTCATTACGATCGAGATATCCATCTTAAAGATGGAGAAACCAAGGAATACCCCTATGATACTAAACACAATCTCCATAAAGATGACTAACGGACGACCAACAGAGTTGAATTGCGTCACCATAATCATCAAAATCAATCCAAATGCTCCCAACATCGCCATTAATAGGAAGTTCATTGTTTCCATCTGATCTTCCTGCTCTCCTGTCATTTTAATTGTTACTGATGGTGGATGGGTAAAGTTCTTCAATGCACCTTCAATATGCTGAACTACTTCATTGGCATTATAATCTGTTAACACATTGGAATACAAAGTAATTACACGTTTCTGATCTATACGCTTAATCCCCGCATAGGTATTGGAGTAATGAATATCTGCTACAGCCGATAAAGGAACCTGCCTGATCACTCCTCCCATATTCATATCTCTATATACGAGATTTAAGTTCATTAAGTTGTCGATATTATTCCTCTGATCTTCCTTCAATCTCACCATTATCTTATACTCATCATTCGCATCCCTTATCTTTGAAGCTTCCGCCCCAAATAAGGCAGTACGTAATGTTCCGCCAATCTGCCTGGTTGAAATACCCTGAGCATTTGCTCTCTCTCTATCTATGTTTACAACTATTTCGGGCTTGTTGGCTTCAAAGTCACTCTTCAACTCTTCAACTCCAGCAATATGTAATGAATCCAGGTAACGCTTAAGATTAAACGAAGCGGCCGTCAGTTCATCAAAATTATCTCCACTGATTTCGATATTGATAGGTTTTCCGGTTGGTGGTCCACCCTGCTCCTGCTCCACAGTAATATTAGTTCCCGGAATTCCTTTAACTGCCTGCCTGATCTTATCAAGATACTGTACTGTTGATTCTCCATGTCTTGCTCCAAATTCAACAAATGCTACAGTTACCTTACTTTTCTGAGGTTGTACACTCATATCCATCTGCGAAGGATCACCGGCTCCTTTGGCAACGTTGGAAATGATAGACTCTACAATTGGGTTATGAGCACCTACTACATTGGTAATACGCTTCTCAATAATTTTAGTGATTGAATCAGTATACTTCTGGTCTGTTCCATTTGGCAATTCTATATAAGTATAAATGAAATTCGGATCTGCCTGTGGAAAGAACACCACCTTCGGACTACGTATAGCCGTTAGCATTATACTGAAGAACAGCAATCCGAATGTCGCTATCACAATCCATACCGGACGCCATCCCACCAGGCACCATTTAAGTATCTGTTTATAACTCTCCTGTACTCTCGGCCATAAGGTATTCTGGAATTTTCGTGCCACTCCTCCTAACCAGAAACGTTCCAGTAAAATCAGCAGATAAATAAATATAACCAGATTACCTACACCTATACTTCCATTGGCATAACCAATCAATGCAATCAATGCAAAAACCGCTGTAAGTATTTTAAACTTCTTGTCGAACTTCGGTTTCGGACGATCTTCTCCTTCATGTTGATCCATAAAATCTACTGCAAATACCGGGTTAATGATATAAGCAACGATCAATGAAGCACCTAAAGTTGTAATTAATGTTACCGGCAAATAGAACATGAATTTACCAATCACTCCAGGCCAGAACAATAATGGGAAGAAAGGTGCCAATACTGTTAATGTACCGGAAAATACAGGTAAGAACACTTCTCCTGCCGCCACCTTGGCTGCTTTTACTATACCTAATTCTTTCCGCTCATTGTAAATACGATGCACATTTTCAATCACCACAATCGCATCATCCACTACAATTCCCAATGCCAGCAGGAAGGAGAAAAGCACCATCATGTTCAATGTGAAACCAAACATCGGCATCAGCAAAAAGGCAATGAACATGGAAATAGGTACAGACAATGCAACAAATATTGCATTTACTGCTCCCATGAAAAACATCAGAATGATTGTTACCAACACAAATCCAATGATAATAGTATTAATCAGATCGTGCAGGGTAACTCTGGTCGACTTAGACTGGTCTCCGGTAATTGATATTTCCAGGCTCTTTGGAAAATAATGCTCCTGCATATCTTTCTTAATTGCCTGTATTTTATCGGAAGCATCAATCAGGTTTTTACCACTTTGTTTAATTACATTCAGTGTAATTACATTTTTTCCTCCCAAACGTGCATAGCTCTCCTGCTCCAGGAATCCGTCTACTACATTGGCAACATCTTTAAGATAAACAACTGCACCCGACTGACCACGAACAATGATGTTACCAATCTTTCCCGGGTCTTTATATTCACCTTTTACACTAAGCGTTCTTTTTTGTCCGTCCATCGCCACCAAACCACCTGAGATAGTAATGTTCTCTCCCTGAATAGCCATGATTATATCCTCAAAGCTAATTTTGGCAGCATCCATTTTATACTTATCCACATTGATTTGTATTTCCCTTTCCAGCGCTCCTACCAGGTCTACACGGGTAATTTCATTCAATCCTTCAATCCTGTCTTTCATATCATCTGCATACTTTTTCAGGGTTTGCAGATCAAAATCGCCCGACAGGTTTACGTTCATAATCGGAATTTCCGAAACATCTATTCTAATAATAGAAGGTTCCTGTGTGAGATTCTGAGGTAAGTCCTTTTTGGCATCATCTACTTTTTCACGCACCTTTTGTCTTGCTGCTTCAATATCTTCATTGGCATTAAACTCAATGATAATTGAAGAGAAGTCCTGCATGGAGGTGCTTTTCAATTTTTTTACACCAGAGATACCATTCAGTTGTTTCTCAATCGGTTTGGTAATGGTAGTTTCCATATCTTCCGGAGAAGTACCTGCGTTTACGGTATTGATGATAAACTGAGGGAATACTACTTCAGGAAATTGTTCTTTAGGCAATCTGATATAGGAAAATATACCCGCGATGGCGAGAATAATAGTAGCTACATAGATGCTAATCTTATTATCGATGGCCCAACTGGTGGGTTTAAATTCTTTCTTTAGGTTGTCTTGCATACACTAGAGTTTTGCTGTGTAAAACACAGCGTTGCTTTACAATTTAATCAGGTCATTGTCGTTCAATCCCTGGAATCCGGCAGTGATGATCTGATCGCCGGCTTGCAAGCCACCGCGGATTTCTGCTTTATCGTTGTATGTACGTCCCATTTCGATGGTTTTACGTTGTGCCACCATCTTGCCTTTATCTTGCTGTGCCACTAATACATATGGTTTTCCGGAAGTATACTGAATTACACTAACAGGAATTACGATTGCATTTTTAGCAGTATAATCAACGATTCTGATATGAGCTATCATATTAGGGCGTAACATATTATCGGAACGCAGTGGCACTTCTACTTTAATAGTGCGACTAACGGGATCGATAGTACGTGAAGCAAATCCTACATTGCTGCGAATTTCGCGGTTGATATCCGGGAAGGCAATAGCTACTTCATCGCCTGCTTTAATAAGGCCGGCATATGTTTCAGCAATATTTGCGGTTACTTTTAAGTTATTCGCATTTACTACTCTGAAAGTTGGATTACCAGGAGAAGCGATATCGCCGACTTTAGCGATTACTGCATCTACAGTACCGCTGATAGGTGCAACTATACGGGATTGAGATTGTTGATCCTGTAAAGTAGCTAAACGTTTTTCAAGGCTTTCCTTCTGATTTTTGGCATTGAGATACTGAATCTCGGAACCAATTTTTTGAGCCCAAAGGTTCTTTTGCTTATCATAAAGTGTATTAGCCAATTCCAGTTGAGTACGTACTTCGGCCATACTTGCACGCAGTAACTGATCATCAACCTGGGCAAGCGTTTGACCCTGGCTCACCTGCTGGCCTTCTTTTACATAAATAGCAGTAATTACACCAGCTGCGCGGGATGAAACGTTTACGTTTTCACGGGCATCAACGCTCCCCTGAACATCAATAAAATGTTGGAAGGTAGTATCTCTTACAGCTGCAACAGTTACATCTTTCAGTCGTACTTCTTCTTTTATATCAAGCTCTTTTTCAAGCGTTGCTATTTTTTGGTCGATGTCGGAATTATATTTTACTTTTTCCTGTTTTAACTTTTGTAATTCTGCCATTTTCTTCTCTTTGTTGTTACCTCCACCGCAGGCAGCGAAAATTAACGTAGTAGCAGAAATCAGTAAAGCATATCTATTAGTCATATAATGAGTATGAATGATGATTAAAATGGTTAGAGTTTGCCGTATGCCTTCAGTAAATCAACTTTTGCTACGATGGCATTAAACAAAGCAGTGAAGTAATTATTCTGTGCAAGTAGAAGATCATTTTCAGCAGTGGTCATTTCCAGGCTGGATCCCACTCCTTCTCTATATTTAATCTGTGTAGTATGATATACATCCTGCGCCAGTTGCATATTTTTTTCCTGTGCTTCCAGGGTAAGCACGTTGTTACGGAAGGTAGAAGCAGATTGTTCTCTTTCAACGTCTATACCTTGTTTCAGATCTTCGATAGCTACTTCACTTTTCTTTACCGCCAGGAAAGCCTGATCTACCTGATGTTTACGCTGAAATCCTGTAAATATTGGCACAGAAAGATTTAAACCGGTGTTTACATACCCGTACCACATTTGAGATTGCAGGTAGTCGAATTTATCGCTGGCCCTTAATGCACCGGTACTTGCGAATAATTGTAAGGATGGTAATCCTTTCAGTTTGTATCTTTTCAGATCGTATTCGTTGGCTTGTTTTTGGGTTTGAAGCAATTGATATTCGATTCTTTGTGAATAATCGAATTTATCCATATCCAGTACATCGGCAACAATACGAGCTGTTGAAAGTGTATCCTTAAGCGTTAGTTGTTGTTTCAAAGGCATACCCATCTGATATTTCAGGGCAGCCACACCTAATTCTATCAGGTTTCTGAGTTTGGTTTGCTCGGTTTGCAGATTGGTATATTGAACGATGAGTCGATCTACGTCCAATTTTTCTGCGAGCCCATTTTTATAGATCTCTTTTGTTTCAGTTAAAATTCTTTCGAGCGAAGTAATATTCTCAGAAAGGATGGTGAGTGCTTTATTGGCCGACAATACATTATAATAGGCTTTGTATACATTGGCTTTTACATCAATTTCAGTTCTGGTAACATTTTTAGCAACCAGGTCTTCCAATGTTTTACGGGCCTGAAGGGCTACCAGCACGCTTGGGTCGAACAGGGTCTGAGTAAGTCTGACTTCTCCGACCAGGTTATGAGGTAGCTGGAATGATACAACGGTAAAAGAATCTTTGGGCATACCAAAGTTTCTCATGTTGAACATTTGTTTTTGTGTGATTGGATTATACTGATAAGAGCCGGAGCCATTGATTCCTGGAAGTGCCAGGCCACTTATTTCTTTATTTTTGGCTAGTTGAATCAGTTCATCCAGTTTCGCAGTTTTCACAGCGCTTTGATTGGCGAGAGCATATTCTACTGCTTCCTGGGCTGTTAAACTAATGGGCCCCGGAGTTGGCTGCTGTTGGGCACTGGTATTAACCGCCAGTACTAGCAGTGCTCCCACCAGCAGGAAACTGGTGAGCCGTTTGATTGATAATTTCATGTCCTTACTTGTTTTGCGATAGTTGTTTATATGCTTCTATAAGCTGGTACCCTTTCAGTGAGGCCACTCCATAAAGGAAGTTTTCCAACAAAACTTTCTGCACTTTATTCATGTCGTAGGAACCGGAGAAAACTTCGGGTTGAAAAGTGATCATACAGGCGTGTATGCGGTATTGTGTTAGTACTTTAATATCCAGGTCAGGTCTGTACACTCCTTCACTGATACCGCGTTCCAGGTTTTCGCGGATCATTGTTGCAAGCAAATTATTTTGATAGTCAAGAAATACCTGCCAGGCTTTGGCATGGAATTTTTGCAGATCTAGAAGAATAACCGGGTTGATGTTCAATAATCTTCTGTCCAGCATTTCCATTACGAGAAAGAGTTCCTCAATTGCATCTTTTGATTTTTCTTTATCGGCCCAGCATTCTTCTGTTATGATACTGATAAATCTGGAGATGGTTTGGGTGACCATATCGTCTTTATCGGTAAAGTGTGCATATAGAGTTTTCTTTGAAATACCCATCTTTTCGGCAATATCGTCCATGGTGATGGAACGTGTACCAAATTGACGAAATAGGCCAAAAGCCTTATCCATTATGCGTTCTTGTACTTCCATATGCTATACCGCAATAACCCTATCGTTATGCACAACAAAACTATGGAAACTTTCCAAACTTCCAAAGTTTCCAGTAATATTTTTTTATATGTAGCAACATTTAATTATTTTAATGATAAACCATTAAAAATCCGGGGATCACTTCCTTATTATTATCTAATTTTGCTGGTCTAATTATGAACCATGTCGCCGAAACTTAGATTTAAAGTATTCGCATCAAGATTGCTGCGATACTTCTTTCAGGGATTGCTTATACTGGCACCCATCGGTATAACAGCGCTGACTTTGTACTGGGCATTTGTTACGATAGATAATCTTATTCCAAAAGAGCTTATTCCAACAGATGCCGGCTATGGATTTCTCAGATACAAAGGGGTGGGCTTTGTAATTGTGCTGGTATTAATCATATTGGTAGGCTATCTCAGTTCTTCCTTTATTATCGGAAGGATATTTGATTTGTTTGATCATCTGCTGGAAAGAACTCCGTTTATTAAGTATATCTATACTTCAATTAAGGATGTATTTGATGCATTTGTTGGTGAGAAGAAGAAATTCGATCATCCTGTGTTGGTGCAAATCTATGGAGTAGATGTTTATGAGTTGGGATTTATAACCCAGACGGATGTCAGCAATTTTGGGCTGGAAGGATATATGGCTGTATATGTGCCACATGCCTATGCTATTACAGGTAAGGTATTTATGGTACCTAAAGATAAGGTGAAACCACTTACAGATATTTCAGCCGGAGAAGCAATGAAATTTGCTGTTAGCGGTGGCGTTACCAATATTTAATTCAGGGTAATCTGTGTAGTAAAAATACTACGCAGATTACTTTATGTTTTTGTTTGTTACCCAAAAAATGATGAGATGTTTGTTCAACTCCGATATTACTGCATTGCAGTAATTGTTCTGTTAATCATTCCTGCAATCACTTATCCATGGGGCTTTTTCGCTCATGAAAGAATCAATCGCCTGGCTGTTTATTGTTTGCCACCTGAAATGATGGTGTTATACAAACCCAGTATTGAGTATATCAGTAAACATGCTACCGATCCCGATAAACGCAGATATGCCGTAGCCGCCGAAGGAGCCAGGCATTTTATAGATATAGATCTGCTGGATGCTCCCCCATATAAAAATATTCCACGATTATGGAAAGATGCTGTAGAAAAATATAGCATGGATTCTTTGAACCAAATGGGTATTCTGCCCTGGCACCTGGGGAAAATGCTGGCACTTCTGACCAATGCATTTAAAGAAAAAGATAAGGAAAAGATACTCAGGCTTTCCGCGGAACTGGGGCATTACCTGGCCGATGCTCATGTACCACTTCATGCCTGTTCTAATCATAACGGGCAACTTACCAATCAACATGGCATTCATGGATTGTGGGAATCCAGCATTCCGGAACAACTGGCGGATCAGCAATTCGATTACTGGGCAGGGAAGGCATCATATATAGCCAGAACTGATAACTTTATCTGGGAGATTATTTCATTAAGTGGCAGAGAGGCAGATACAGTCCTTTCACTTGAAAAGCAGCTGAGCCAAGAGTTTCCACCCGCCACTCGATTTGCCTATGAAAACAGGAATGGTAAATTAATAAGAACCTACGCTAATGCATACACGAATTCATATTCCAAATTATTAAATGGAATGGTGGAGAGAAAAATGAAAAATGCTATTGCTGCAGTAGCGGCTGCCTGGTATACCTGCTGGGTAAATGCTGGTCAACCTTCCTTGAGTTTATTAGGGTCAGCGACTGCAGAAACCGAACCTGTTCAACAATTGGATTTATTGCAGCAACGATGGATGGAAGACCGTTGCAGGTAACAAGGGGCTGGTTGTACAAGTATCGTAATATTGGCTACAATCTGATTGTTGTAAGGACTAAACTCTGACGGCACTGGAACTCTGTTGGATAGACAATTATTGAAGGCCTTAAAGCTCGATGGCAAAACTAATTTGCGAAACTGTGCTAATAGAGGATTGTTGAAGATACCAAAGCGCTATGCCAATACTGAATTTGTGAAACTGTGCTAATGGAGGATTGTTGAAGATACCAAAGCGCTATGCCAATACTGAATTTGTGAAACTGTGCTAATAGAGGATTATTGAAGATACCAAAGCGCTATGCCAATACTGAATTTGTGAAACTGTGCTAATGGAGGATTGTTGAAGATCATAAGGCTCGATGGGTAATACTGATTGGTGAAACTGTGCTAATAGAGGATTATTGAAGATCATTAGGCTTTGATGGTAATATCGAATTGTGCGCCTGTGTTGGATAGACAATTATTGAAGCCACTAAAGCTTCGTTGACAAAATTAAATTTGTGTAACTGCGTTGGATATAGGATTATTGAAGACAATAAAGCATCGATGATAAAACGATTTGTATAACTGTGTTGGATATAGGATTATTGAAGATACTAAAGCCCTGATGGTAAAAATGAATGGCACACAACAATGATGCATATTGGATTGTTGCAGGTGAATAAAGCGTGGAAGCTAAAATATTTATGGTAATCCTTAATAATTTGAAAAGATATTTTATCTTTGCCCATACCATCTTTTAACCTGTCCTACACTACACGCCTCACTGGTTTTATGCCCGTGCCGTTTTTTTTCCGTTTCCTTAGAAAAACCAAAAAAAGTGGAAAGATCAAAAAATGAATTTAATCTGAATCGCAACATGAAGGTGCACAATTTTAACGCAGGTCCTTCTATCTTACCTAACGAGGTATTGTACAAGGCCAGTAAAGCGCTGATAGACTTTGAAGGGTCTGGAATGTCTATACTGGAAATTGGTCACAGAACCGCACCGTTTATGGCGGTAATGGAAGAGGCGCGTAGCCTTGTGAAGGAACTGATGCAACTGGAAGATGACTTTGAAGTGCTCTTTTTGCAAGGTGGTGCAACTATGCAATTCATGCAAATTCCTATGAATTTGCTGGAAAATGGTGAAACCGCTGCGTATATCGACACAGGAGTATGGTCTAGCAAAGCCATCAAAGAAGCAAAATTGTTTGGCTATACAGATGTGATAGCAAGCTCCAAAGAAAGCAACTACAACCACATCCCAAAACAATTCACTATTCCTCAACAGGCTAGTTACTTACACATTACCACCAATAATACTATATATGGTACTCAGTGGCAATCAACTCCAGAGAGCAGTATTCCATTAGTAGCAGATATGAGTAGTGATATTTTAAGTCGCAGTATGGATTTCAACAAATACTCGTTGATCTATGCCGGCGTACAAAAAAATATGGGAGCTGCCGGTGCTACTATGGTAGCAGTACGTAAAAGTATGCTTGGTAAAGTAACTCGTAAAATACCATCTATTCTTGATTATAGAAACCATATCGAAAACGGTTCTATGCTGAATACACCTCCTGTTTTTGCAGTATATATTACCATGCTCACATTACGTTGGTTAAAAGAACAAGGAGGTATTCCGGCTATCGAGAAAATAAATGATAAAAAAGCTGCTTTGCTTTACGACGAAATAGACCACAACCCACTATTCAGAGGTACAGTGGTAAAAGAAGATCGTAGTAAAATGAATGCCTGCTTTATCATGGATAAGCCAGAAATGGAAGAAGAGTTTATCAAGTTCTGTAAAAAAGAAGATATTGTAGGTATAAAAGGTCACCGTTTATCCGGAGGATTCCGCGTTTCCATGTACAATGCACTTCCTTATGAAAGTGTAGAAGTAATGGTTGAAGCCATGAAATACTTCTCCCTGAAAAAGGCCTAATATCCTTCTAAGTATATTAAATTACGAATTATGAAAGTCGCCCTTTCATAATTCGTAATTTTTTTTTATACTTTTACTACTCACCCATCTTAGTTCATTATGGCTATCATTAAACCCTTCAAAGGATTAAGACCCAATCCTGCACTTGCTTCCCAAGTCGCTTCCCGCCCATACGACGTGCTCAGCTCTGATGAAGCCCGCGAAGCAGCAGCTAACAACCCCCACTCTTTTTATCATATCTCCAAATCAGAAATAGATCTTCCTGCCGATACAGATGTTCACAGTCAACAGGTTTATGACCGTGCAGCGGCCAATCTACGGACCTTTATTAAAGACCGTACCCTGATCCAGGACTCTCAACCTGTATATTATATCTATAAACTGGTAATGGATGGAAGAGCACAAACCGGTCTGGTAGCTGTTTCTTCGGTTGCCGACTATAATAACGGGAGAATCAAAAAACATGAATTTACCCGTCCTGATAAAGAGCTCGACAGAATCAATCATATTAAAACTACCGAGGCTCAAACCGGCAATGTATTCCTTGCTTACAACGATGTTCCCGAAATCAGTGCACTTATTGATCACTGGCAGGAGCACAATAGTCCGGTCTATGACTTTATAGCAGATGATAATATCCAGCATACGGTTTGGGTAGTAGATGCCCCTTCCGTCATAGAAGATATTAGTATTTTGTTTGATGAAAAAGTGCCTCATACCTATATTGCAGATGGCCATCATCGTGCAGCTTCCGCCAGCCTTGTACAAAAAGAATTACAGGCTACCCGAAAAATTATAGGCGCCGAAGATCCGGCAAACTACTTTCTTACAACCATATTTCCAGCCAGTCAACTCGCCATCCTCGACTATAACAGGGTGGTTAAAGACCTAAATGGCTTAAGTATTCCTGCTTTTCTTTCGCAACTCGACTACGACTTTACTGTTGAAGAAATCGGGCATCTTCCGCAATCCCCTTCCATGCTACATGAATTTAGTATGTATCTCGATGGCAAGTGGTACAGATTGGTAGCGAAGGAAGGTACTTATACAACAGACCCGATTGGGATCCTTGATGTAACCATTCTATCTAACAATATTCTTGATAAAATACTCGGCATTAAAGACCAACGCACCGATAAAAGAATCGATTTCGTTGGAGGTATAAGAGGATTAAAAGAGTTAGTAAAGCGGGTAGACAGTGGGGAGATGAAAGTGGCTTTTGCATTGTATCCGGTCACGATTCAACAACTTTTTGATATAGCAGATAGTGGTAATGTGATGCCTCCCAAAAGCACCTGGTTCGAGCCCAAACTGAGAGATGGCCTAATCACACACCTCATTTAAATACAGGCTTTTAATCTCATTCTAATATCTGTCTTATTTAACCCAATACTATAGCTAAAACTATGGCACATTACCCCATTTTCCTTACTTTTACAGCAAACTGACAGAAGGGAATGAATATACGGACTTCTTTATTGAAAGCATTTTTGATTGTGGGTGTTCTATCTGCCCATCCTGCCATTGCACAAGATTCTAAAGAATTATATAATACCGCTACTAAATTTATGAGAAGTGGTGATTATTCAAATGCAATCCTGGTATTCAATCAGGCTTTACAGTTAGAACCGGAGAATTTTGAGTTCAGAAAGCAATTAGGATTTACCTATTACCTGAAAGGTGATTTAATAAAAGCCAAAAGCGTAATAGAACCATTACTTAGTAATAAAGAAGCGGATATACAGGTTTTCCAGATTGCAGGTAATATATATATTGGCCGCGAAGAGTATAAGGTAGCCCAGCGGATGTATGAAAGAGGTCTGAGAAAATTCCCTAATAGTGGTGAATTATATAATGACAATGGATCATTATTGATGAATATTAAGCTCTACGACGGAGCATTAAAAAGCTGGATAAAAGGAATAGAGCAAGACCCTACCTTCCCTGGTAACTACTATAATGCAACTAAAACCTATAACTACAGTAATAATCCGCTGTGGTGCATTCTGTACGGAGAAATTTTCATGAATATGGAAAGTTTTACAACCCGTACTGCTGAAATCAGAACTATTGTACTGGAGTCATATAAAAAACTATTCAACGATCCTTCGTTATTTGAAAGCGCAGTAGCAGAGGCTAAAAAAAGCAAAAGAGGTAATAGTGAGTTTGTTGAGGCATACAGAAATTGTATGAGCAAACAAATTAGTGTAATTACCGGTGGTATTGATCCGGATGCCCTTATTATGGCCCGTACACGCTTTTTGCTCGACTGGTACAACCAGGCTGCAGAACAATTTCCATTCGCACTATTCGACTTCCAGAGAGAGTTGTTAAGAGCCGGTATGTATGAAGCTTATAATCAATGGTTGTTCGGCCCTGCTGCCAATCAGGCTAATTATAAAGCCTGGACTACCCTCCACAAACAGGAATATGATGCTTTCCAGCAGTATCAGCGTCGTAACCCTCTGAAACCCAGAGCAGATGAATACTATAACGATGGTAAGTTTACGCTGATCAATTCGGGATACTAAGCAGGAGCGGGAACAACAATCCAGGCTGTAATAAATCGTTTAGTTGCTGTAGCAACTAAACGACTAAATCCGTAAATTGTAGTTCTCAAATTCTGAATATGCTCGCTACTAAACACCAAAACATCATCGACAATGCCGTGAAGGCAAATCATGAACGTGCATTTTATGCCCAATACCCCGAACATCCCAAAGCATACGGAGAAGAGGCTCATGCCAAAGGAGTTCAAAGTTATCAGCAACTACTAGGTAAACCTTTCAAAAGCTTACTTCAAACTAACGAAACAGGTTGGAGCGGTGAAGAAGTTTCTCCCTATACCCGGGAAGTCTTAGGCATTACCTATCCTGAATTTGCGGTTAATGATCTGGTAAAAAAAGCCACTGCGGCTGGCAAATCCTGGGAAAAGCTTCCTGTGGCCGAAAGAGCTGGTGTGCTAACAGAAACGCTGGAGAAAATTAAAGACTA
Source organism: Chitinophaga silvatica (assembly GCF_003419895.1). Lineage (GTDB taxonomy): Bacteria > Bacteroidota > Bacteroidia > Chitinophagales > Chitinophagaceae > Chitinophaga > Chitinophaga silvatica. The sequence goes on from NZ_QPMM01000003.1 coordinate 121,681, forward strand.
CTTTTTTGATATTGCCAATGCTACCATGCATACTACCGGCCAAAGCTTTATGATGAGCTTTCAGGCTTCTGGTCCTCATGCCAATGATAGAGCATTGGAAGCAATAGCTACCGGATATCAGGAAATGCTACGTTATCCGCCTACCGTTTCCTGGGAAAAGCCTATGGGTAAGGCCAGCATTAAACTCTACAAAACATTCAGGGCAATCCCTAAAGGTGTAGGAGTAGTAGTAGGCTGTTCTACCTTTCCTGTCTGGAACACACTTCCAGGTGTATATGCGAACCTGATTACAGGTAATCCCGTAATTGTAAAACCACATCCAAGAGCTATATTACCTATCGCAATAGTAGTAAGTGTTATTCAGCAAACCTTGCAGGATAATGGATTTGATCCGAATATCTGTCAACTTGCCCCGGATAGTTCCAAAAATCTTATTACTAAGGAGTTATGTGAAAATCCGGCTGTTAAACTTATCGACTATACAGGAGGCAGCTCCTTTGGTGGATATATTGAATCGTTACCAGGAAAAACAGTTTTTACTGAAAAAGCCGGAGTTAACTCAGTAATTTTAGATAGTGTCAAAGATCTTGATCCTGTTATTCAAAACCTGGCATTTTCTGTAAGCCTGTATTCGGGGCAGATGTGCACAGCTCCTCAAAATTTCTTTGTACCCGAACATGGGATTAAAACCGAAAAGGGGGAAATCTCTTTCAACGAAGTGGTACAGCATTTCCGGGATGCAGTGGCAGGATTAACCAAACATCCTAAAATGGGGGCAGGCACTTTAGGTGCTATTCAAAATGATGAAACCCTGGAGAGAGCAAGAGAAGCCCGGCAGCTGGGAGGTAAAGTGATTTTGGAAGGAACTCCGGTTGAAAATGAAGAGTTTAGCAACGCCAGGGTATTTGCTCCTACTATCATTGAAGTTACAAGTGCCGATAACAATGTATATGAGAAGGAGTTATTTGGCCCTATTGTTTTGATCATTAAAACAAAAGACACAGATCATAGTATTCAGCTGGCCAAGCAAATGGCGGTCAATCTTGGAGCTATTACCTGTGGGGCATACACAACCGATAAATCAATAAAAGAGAAAATAATTGATGAGATGAACAGTGTGTTTACTCCGGTATCTCTGAATCTTACAGGATTAATCTGGGTAAATCAGCATGCTGCTTTTTCTGATTTCCATGTAACCGGAGGAAATCCGGCAGGCAATGCCAGCTTTACTAATCAGGAGTTTATTGTAAAGCGTTTTGTATGGGTAGGTAACAGAGAGCTGGCAGAATAAAGAGCATTTCCGGGCAGGCAAACAAATGCCTGCCCTCTAAAGTCAGATATATGAAACAGTTGCTAATTACGCTTTCCCTATTTGTTTTCGTAGCCTGCGAACAGGCTCCTAAAGCCGACAAAGCCAATATTACCGCTGCTAAAACCGTTCAGGCAGGAACCGGACAAGCCTATATTCCAGACACTGCAACCAGCAGAGTTGAATGGATAGGCACTAAGCCAACCGGTAAACATCATGGGTTCATTAAACTGGCTGGAGGAGCTATTTATTTAAAAGATAGCTTAATTACCGGTGGCGAACTGATCATGAATATGAAATCCATGCAAGACCTTGATCTGGTAGCTGATACTGCCATGAAGAATAAATTGGAGGCGGAGCTTAAAGGATCACAGTTTTTTGATGTTCAAAATTTCCCTACTGCCACTTTCGAAATAACTGAAGTTGCGCCTTATCAACCTGCCAAAGACGGAGCTGTTACCTTATTGCATGCCACACATATAATTAAAGGCAATCTGACCTTAAAGGGAGTTACTAAAAATATTTCTTTTCCAGCTTCTATAACAATTGAAAATCAAGAAATTATCACAACTGCTAATTTCAATATAGACAGAACTCAATGGGGTATTACCTATAGAGCCGACAAATCACTGCAAGACAAACTGATCAATTCCCAGGTGAATATCACCTTCCATGTTAAAGCTTCCCGCTAGTACGCATTTTTAGGGATTTTTTTGCTAAAAAAACCAATAAAAAACATTAAATTAGAACAACACCATTTAAGTGAAAATCTGACTTCGATGGAAACGAAATTAGAAAGAGATGACCAGCATTGGCGAACCGCCAAATTAAAGGCTGGCTTCAAATCTCATCTTATTATATACCTGATAGTTAATATAGGGATGTGGGCATTGTGGTTTCTGACAGACAGTGGACAAACTAACGGAATTCCCTGGCCATTCTGGCCATCCTTAGGCTGGGCCGGTGCATTGACTTATCAATATTTTAATGCCTGGCACCGTAACGATCTGAATAAAGCACTTTAGTTCATATTTACCTGTAATTCCAGGCCAAAACAAAAAACAAACAGCAGCATGAAGGACCAACCGCAAAGACTATTTGATGTGATTGCTTACCAACTCGCCAATTTTCCAAAAGAGGATATGCTGGCAGGTAAGGAAAATGGCGCGTATAGAAAATATAGTACGAAAGAAGTGGGTGACATGACGCTTCGCCTTAGTTCAGGCTTACTTAAACTAGGCATTCGTCCAGGTATCAAATCCAATGAAGAGAAAGATAAAATTGCCATCATTTCTCCCAACAGGCCTGAATGGATTATTACCGATTTGGCGGTTCAACAACTTGGTGCAGTGCTTACACCTATTTATCCAACTATCAGTGAACATGAATTAGCATATGTTTTAAACGATGCGGAAGCAAGGATTTTATTTGTTAGCGATAAAGACCTCCTGGATAAGGTTACCGCCATGCGCGATAAATTCCCTACCATAAGGGAAATCTTCACCTTTAATAAAGTAGAAGGAGCCAGACACTGGACGGAAGTCTTAGACCTCGCCGATCCTGCCGATTACGCAACCATCGATGGAATAAAAAAGAATGTAAGTCCGGAAGAATTAGTCACCATCATCTATACTTCCGGTACAACCGGCACTCCTAAAGGCGTAATGTTGAGTCACCATAACATTGTAAGCAACGTTGTGGCCTGTCAGCCTTATCTGCCTTTGAATAGAGATGCAAAAGCACTTAGCTTCCTCCCTCTCAACCATATTTTCGAAAGAATGGTTACCTATCTGTATCTCTACTCAGGTGTACCTATTTACTATGCCGAATCTATGGATACTATTGGTGAAAATCTGAAGGAGGTTAAACCAACTATCTTTACTACAGTACCACGTTTACTCGAAAAAACATACGAAAAAATTATGGCTACCGGCCTTGAATTAAAAGGCATCAAAAGAGCATTATTCTTCTGGGCGGTAGAATTAGGAAAAGAATACGAGATCAATAAAAACCAGGGATTCTGGTATAATCTGCAATTAAAGATTGCCAATAAACTCGTATTCAGTAAATGGAGAGCAGCCCTTGGCGGTAACATACAAGCCATTGTAAACGGAGCTGCAGCCTGCCAGGTTCGACTGCTCAAAATATTTACTGCCGGCGGTATTCCTATCATGGAAGGATATGGTCTTACCGAAACCTCTCCAGTTATAAGTGTAAACAGATATGACGTGAAAGAAAGGATGTTTGGCACTGTGGGCCCGATTATCAGTGACGTGGAAGTAAAGATTGCAGAAGACGGTGAGATCCTTTGTAAAGGCCCCAATGTTACTATCGGCTACTACAAACGTCCAGACCTCACTGCGGATGCAATCACAGACGGTTGGTTCCATACTGGCGACATTGGAGTTATAATCGATAATAAATTCCTGAAAATAACTGATCGTAAAAAAGAACTCTTTAAAACTTCAGGTGGCAAATTCGTAGCACCACAACCTATTGAAAACAAGTTTAAAGAATCGCCTTATATAGAACAGATCATGGTAGTGGGTGAAGACAGAAAATTCACCGGAGCCCTGATTGTACCTTCTTTTAATAACCTTCGTAATTGGGCACAGAAACATGGAATTAATGTTAAATCCAACGAGGAATTAGTTAAAAATGAACAGGTAATCGATCTCTATAAACAGGCAATGGACAAATATAACCAGTTCTTTAGCCACATTGAACAGATCAAGAAATTTGTACTTATCCCTACAGAATGGACGGTAGATGGAGGAGAACTCACTCCAACACTGAAGGCTAAACGTAAGGTGATAATGCAAAAATACCACGATCAGATTGAGAGCCTTTATGCCGGACCTGCGGTAAAAAGTGTTTAAATTTTAATTTAAATCCCTTACTTTTGCCACCCAATCCAGGATTGGGGATAAAAGATGGATGGCCTCATAGTTCAATGGATAGAATAGAAGTTTCCTAAACTTTAGATACAGGTTCGATCCCTGTTGAGGCTACAACCTTATGGCCGTAAATGCAGTACAGTATTGCGTTTACGGTTTTTTATTTTTAGCAAACTACCCCATTTTCACCCTAAAACACTATCCCAAATTCCCCAAAACCGTACCCCCGGTTCACATTTGAATTCCAGGATATAATAATTGGTCTAGCTATTCAGCGAGAGAGAAAATCAACCCAAAAATGGCCATTCATTTTAACAAGTGACCAAACGAAAAATCCCCATTTTTCTTCACCAATGTAAAAAATTCATAATAAATTCCTAATATTATCACGCATTAGAATGTACCTTCATTCATCATTTAGCCGGACAATAATTGAAATAACCTGAATACTATTCCTCTTTTCCGATTTGTCCATTTTCGCTATCCCAATTTGACCAAAAGCCACAATTCAAAGCAAGAGTTTTTTTTTAACTAAAACCGTTTATTATGAACACATTTGATCCTAACGCGCTGCGTTATCCATTCCCTTATGCAACCAATCCTCACGCTGAAACAATGGAAAAAAAAAATCAGTGAATGGTTAGAGAATGAGTACTCATTTCTTCCTGAAAAAGTAAAAAAAAAGTATCTCACCACCGGTGTTGGTCATGCAGGAGGATGTATGTTTCCAAACGCCAGTGAAGCACAATTGACGGCCGTTTGCCGCTTCTTTCTTTGGGCTTTTACTATTGATGATTCATTTGAATTTTCGACAGTTGACGAACTCCAGATTATTTGCCGTAAAGCCCTGGCATATTTACAGGGTACAGTGGCCAATACCGACGAGCCCTTGTACCAACATCTCCCTACATTAAGAGAAGAACTACTACAGCTAGGATCTGAAGAATGGTTGAATCGATTCAACACGAGTTTAGCTATTTATTTCGATGGAATCCAACAGGAAATTCCATTCAGAAAGAACCTGGTATTTCCTTCCTGGGATCAGTTTATTTCGATACGGGAAAAAGCTGTAAACGTTTATCCACTGGTGAATTTCGCCGAATTAATTACTGGTACGGTATTGCCGGACGAAGTTGTTGCGCATCCTGTATTGCAGGAACTTGCAAGATTAACCTGTCGGATTTTATCATGGAGCAATGATTACTTTTCTGCGCATATGGAGAAAGGTAATGATGTTTTAAACATCGTTCTGATGATGGAGCATTTAGAACAATGTAGCATGGAAGAGGCTTACAAAAAGGCCGTCGCATTTCATGATCAGGATTTGGCGCGGTATTGCTATTTAACTGAGCATCTGCCGGATTTTGGTACTTATGCTGCTGGTGTAAATGCTTATGTGCAAAATTTGTCTTTAATGATACATGGTTATTTGTATTGGACATTAACACTTACTAAGCGTTACAGTGTTGGCACCACAGGGCATCCGTCCGGAGAATTAAAGGATGGTAAGTTATCAGTTAACGTATAATCTGACTGATAGCTCTGTGAAGTTCTATAAACTTAAGAGGCTTAGTGAGAAAGTCATTCGCTCCGGCGTTTAACAGCTCCTCCTTTGATTCTTTATAGACATCGCCAGATGCTAAAATAACCGGAATATTTAATAACGATTGATCATGACGAATCTGCAATAGTGTTTCCTTACCAGACATGCCCGGCATGTGTGAGTCGAGGATAATAATATCCGGTTTTTCTTCACGGGCCTTTTCTATTCCCTCAAATCCATTTTCGGCCTGGATAAAATGACTGCCCGCACCTATTAGGTATTTACTAACAAGTGTGCGGGCCATTTTATCATCGTCTATCATGAGTATTTTTTTCTCTTTAAGGCTGCATAACGGAATGTTACTTTCTTCTTTTACATCACCATAAACGGCAGGATCAGCAAATACTTCCGAGAAACATACTTCGAATGTTGTTCCTTTTCCAGGTTGTGATTTCAGAATAATCGAACCATTTAACAACTCTACCAGATATTTGGTGATATATAGACCTAAGCCTGTTCCTTCCACAAATCCATTTTTACCTGTTACAAAAGGTTCGAATATAGATTGTTGTTTATCTATGCTGATGCCTTCACCATTATCTTTCACTTTCATGTAAAGACTTGCTCCGCCAGTGAATAGCTGAACACTAACTTTTCCAAGCTCAGGCGAAAATTTGATGGCATTGGACAGCAGATTGGTAACTATCTGAGTTAGCTTTACTTTGTCGGTAATGAGAATTGCTGATTTGGTTGATTCATCGATATTGAGGGTAAGTGTAATCCCTTTATTCTGAGCAATGTACCGGTGCATTTGCACAATACTTTCGATCCAGGGGGCAAGATGGAATACTACTTTTTGCAGTGAATCCATTTTCCCGGCTTCGATGGTAGAGAGTTCCAATACATTATTAACAATGTTTCTGGTATGATAGCTGGCGGCATTCAGACTAACAACCAGATCCATCATTTCATTTAATTCCCTGTGATTAGTAATTTCGTTATTGTCGGCAAGCTTCTTCATTGTTATTTCCAACAATTGAGAGATACCGAAAACAGCATTTAAAGGAGTACGGATTTCGTGGCTGGTTTCTCTCAGATAAATTCTTTTTGAGAGATTGGCAAATTCTAATTGCTTAACGGTTGCCTCAAGTTTTCTTGAATATCTTTTTGTTGAAAATAATAACGAGTTATTCTCATTTACATAAAAAGTAATTACCAGCACATCAAAACCAAGAAATGCTCCTAAAGCTATCCATCTTAACAGAAATTGATTTTCTCTTGATAGCGAAATGGGCTCTATAATATGATTATAGAAATTTATTTCCAGTAAGATCAATGTCAGACCGGTTGCGGAGATGGCAATTGTTCTCAGCATCCTGGATTTGAAAACCATAAACGATAATCCAAAAAGGAATACGCCTATCAGGGAAATATTGATTATGGGTCCTAATATCACGCCGAAGTAGAGTGCTGAAATGGTGTGTGATAGGAGAAAAACCAGGCTTGCGATATTGTGCTGCTGTTTCCAGTTAAAGAAAATAACCAGCGAAAAGAGCAGGCCTTCGCACATTGCAGGAATCTCTATTTTAAGATCGAGGGTAAATGCATATAATAGGTTTCCAATAGCAAAAGCTGCCAACGCAGTTATCAGGCACAGACAATTAATTATTCTAATTCTCTTTGCATCTTCTTTCCGTTCACAGTGTTGAGTACCTGCATTTAGTATGGCCTTAATTATTTGAGCTATACTCATAACGGTTATATTAGAGGTTTCAATTGTAGGGATTACTGCTAAATATATAAAATTATCCTGGCAGAACTGTTTATTTCATGTTAAAGCATTATTGCTATACCCAACAGAATTATTCTATAATAGCAATATAATTACAATAAACCTAATATGACAAATGAACGGTAAAGAAGATGAATTTAAACTCCGGATTTAGAAGATAGCTTAAAACAATTACAACTTAAATACCCGATCTGCCGACCAATAATTATACTGTATAAATATCAACAGTACCACCATCAACCCCAGATGAATAAGTTGTGAAGGCAGGGCATCCCAGTTTTCTATTAATGTAGTTCCAAAAATCAGGGTGATCATTACAACACTTCCGGCAATAAGGCTGTACCGGGTAAAGAGGCCAAGAAGTAAGAACAATCCTACTATAAATTCAGCAATTGGTAAAGTATAACTGAATGGTTGTACCAACGCCGGCGGCAACATAGCGTTTTCAAAACTTTTCATCATCCAGCCGCTGAAACCATGCAATTTCGGGAGTCTAACAAGACCATGTCCAAACATGCTCATCGCAACACCCAGACGCATCAAAAAATAGGCAATTCCGTAGTTTTCCATTTATGTAACAATTTTATTAATACAAATATCCATCTTCTCCCACCAAACTGCTTGTACATTTACAGGATCATTCTGTATTTTTGCAGGTATGATTGCAGAAAACTTATACCAACCTTTTGAGATAGAATACAGGGAATGTAGCGAATGCCCTATAGATCCTCATAAACACAACTTCTTCGAAATTGTATATATTGTAGAAGGCAATGGTATTCAATGTGTTAACAAGAATCAATTACCATATGCCCCAGGTAAATTGTTTCTTGTAATGCCTCAGGACTGTCATTCATTTGAGGTAAGGGAGAGCACTAAGTTCTTCTTTATCCGTTTCAATAATATTTACCTGAAAAATCAGTCAAAAGATTGGGTACAACAGCTTGAATTCATCTTTCAAAATACAAATCATCAACCAGGTTGTATACTTAAAAATAAAAATGACAAACCGCTTGTTAAAGCCTTGGTAGAAGCATTGATCCGGGAATTGGTGAACCAGCAGCCTTACCACCAGGCCATTGCACAGCAGATTGTAAATACAATTCTCATGATTATTGCCAGGAATACGCTGATGGATTTGCCAGCCACCCACCCATTGCATGGCAAACAGGATACCTCCATGGACATTCTCCATTATATTCATGAAAACATTTATTCACCTGATAAATTAAGGGCAGAACAGATTTCAGCACATTTCAATATTTCGCCCAGTTATCTGAGCGAGTATTTTAAGCGTAAAAATGGGGATAGTTTGCAGCAATACATCACTCAATATAAGCTAAAACTTGTGGAAACCCGCCTGCAGTATAGCACTATGAGAGTTGGGGAGATTGCAGATGAACTGGGATTTACCGACGAAAGTCATCTAAACAGGATCTTTAAAAAGTACAAGGGAATCAATCCTTCTGCCTACAGAAAGGGAACGATATCAGCATAAAAAAGGGCGGATATACCGCCCTTTTAATAAGTTATTCATCGTCCTCATCTTCTTCTCCATCGTCTTCCAGCCATTCCATATAGGAATAGTACCAGTCTTCCAATTGTTCGAGAAGCTCTAATTTCTTTTCAGGAGCATCTTTATAGAATTCTTCCACATTATCGAGTTCGAAAACGATATCGATATATGCAGTTTCCTCGTCTTCTTCTACTCTTTTTGCGAAGAAACGAGGCTTTTCTGTATGGAAGATATACTCATTTTCAGGGTCGGTAACCGGGTCGTCGGCTATCAGAAACTTTGGTAATTGTGCCATAATGGATTGATTTATTTTGAATGATATTGTATGCAATTAGAGAGACAAAAATATTGATAATTAAACTTATAAAAAACAAGGTCTGATAAGGAATAAATTTATTGATAAATTTTCACAATCTTTATGCTCGCAAAAATTCGAACCTCATGCAAGAATACTGGATCAGATGGGAGAGCTGGATGAAACAGTATGCCCCAGGGCTACTTACAATACTTCAGCCTGGAGCTTCCTTTGAAGCGGTAGCATCTTTAGAAAAACTGATAAATGCCACTTTACCAGCATCGTTTAAAGCCTTTTATGCTGTACACAATGGCCAGGTAAAGGCCAGAACCGGACTCGTAGATGCGGATCAATTACTTAGTGTTGCCGACATTATTACGCAATGGCATCATTGGAAAGACTTATTAGATAGCGAAACTTTTACCTATAACGAAGAGCCGATCTTTTCTGCTCCCGATACCGGCATTAAAAATGACTGGTGGAATCCCCTTTGGATCCCGATTACCAGCGATGGCTTTGGTAATCACCTGTGTATCGACCTGGACCCTACACCAGAAGGCCAACCCGGACAAATTATTACCCTCTGGCACGACGATGCTCATCGCGCTATCGTAGCCCCGTCATTTGAAGACTGGGTTAAAGATTACTTAAATGCTTTAGAGAAAGGAGATTATATTTTCGTGAAGAAATGGGGTATAGTACATAAAGATACCTTCCTGAATTATAACGATTAACGCCGCTTTCTCTTATTCAATTTCCTACCCGAAAAATACATTGGATCATAGTCAATTTTCTTTAGTGTACATCCTTCAATAACGCATACCACACCCGTAGTAAAGGTTCTGGGGGTTACAGGAGTAAATCCTGTCACAACAACCTCGGGTAACTGGCGCTGCTGTACTGAATCTTTAGCTGTGGGAATTGCCATTATTGTGTGTTCGCGCTCTCTCAACTGCGCCTTGGATTCAGTAACTGTCATAATTGTGATTAATGTAGCCATAGTAACCGGTAAAAGACTCCTTTGTCGTTTAGCAGGCTCAGCCATTATTCTATTCAATTGATCATCACCAAACCGACCACAAACATCCATACCCCGACTTTTAATCGCAGCAATTACATCGCTATCAGACATCAAGGAGAAATCAATAATATTTTTGCTACAGCGGGTACAAAATTTACTATCCCCGTTACTGTTCATGTTATCCCAATTCTCCGTACAAGGTGTAGGAATAGATAGAAACAGACCTTTATTCGCGGATTTCATGGCATAGGAATATCGTAAATGAATATACGAAAAAAACGGTGTATTCATCCGGGAAATTTCCCGGGTAATTCTCCCACAATTAATACAATTAAATTATTCGTAGTAATGTGTAATTCAATTAACAATTGTTATGGCATTATTGTTGATTTTTTAATTGGTGTAGGCCAACAATTTTTTATCAAAAAAACAATTTAAGCCATGAAAGCTCGTAAAAAATTAATTGCAATGCTGGTAGCTGTTTCATTAGGCCTGACTTTTACGATAGGAAGCCAGTCTGCTTACGCCCAGGGCGTAGATAGCGCCATAAAAAAAGTTGGTAATAAAACTGCCTCTATCGCAGTAAAAGGAACCTCTACCCTTACAGATAAAATTTATAAAGGTAAAGAAGGGCCAAACGGTCAGGTTGTTTATATAGATAAACGGGATAGAAAGTTTATCGTCAATGACCGTGGTAAAAAAGTTTATCTGAAACCAAGCCAGATTCACGATAAGAAAAAAGATTAATTAATATCCGGGGCATCAAACGATGCCCCAAATTTTTTACTTCAACATAAAATCGTATATACATAAACGTTATTATCAATCTAAACAGTAATCGCTAAATTCATATCACACCAAAACACAAACCTCTATGCAATTACAGCCTGGCACCTGCTATAAGATAGCTTCCCGCTTTCTTCCATCTCTTAATCAGTTTGGCGAATTTGAATTTGTTGTTTCTATCCTGCATGCCAACGACACTTCAAACAGCATCGTATTTGAGTTCAGAAAGATAATAGGAGCATCCTCAATAGAACAGGAAATAGCTACCCGCCTGGCCGTAGAAACTCATGCCGATGGAATTGTAATTCAGGATATAAGCGGCAAAAACCTTAATATAAAACCCTTTGACGACGAAAAAGCTTTCGAACAATGGATCAAGGCCGGAGCCGCAACCCCCTACCCTTGCTATTCATAACGCAACGCCTCAATCGGGTCTAACCTGGAAGCAGCCTGTGCAGGATAATATCCGAAAAATACACCCGTTAAGGCACATACTAAAAATGACAGGATAATTGAAGACTGCGAAACCAGCGTTGGCCACCCAAGGAGTAAAGTAATCAACTTAGCAGATGTAACTCCTAAAATCACTCCTATAATTCCTCCTGTTACACTGATAATAATTGCCTCCACAAGAAACTGAAGTAAAATATCAATCCCCCTGGCACCTATCGACATACGTAATCCAATCTCTTTTGTTCTTTCCTTTACCGATACATACATAATGTTCATAATTCCTATCCCTCCAATAATCAGTGAAATCCCTGCTATCGCGGTTAATAGAATAGTCAGTAAACTACTTGTTGAACTCAAAGTTTTTATGAGCTCTTCCATTGTGCGAACCTGGAAGTTATTCTCATCACTCGGTCTTAATCTGTGAGTGGTTCTAAGTATATCTGTAATCTCGTCTGTAGCTGCATCAGAGGCCCCTTCACTAACTGCCGATGCATAAATGCTTTGGAAATAAATAGTAGCTAAAATCCTTTTCTGAACAGTAGTATAAGGGCATAATATGATATCGTCCTGATCCTGCCCAAATGAGCTTTGCCCTTTTGGAACAAGTGTACCAATTACCTGCAGGGGGATCGAGTTAAATCTAATCACCTTACCCACAGGACTTTCTCCACTGGGAAATAAATTATCAATTACTGTTTTACCCAGTACACAAACTTTAGCAGCCGTTGCCACATCGGCATCGGAAAAACTAACACCATCCTGTATGGTAAGCTTTCTGATATCGAAATATGAGGGAGCCACTCCCTGCAACGTTGTAGGCCAGTTTAAGGCTCCAAAAATAGCCTGGCCTTTAGTGGAAGATACTGGTGATACTTCACTTACATATTGTGCTTGCCTCTGTATAGCTTTTACATCATCCAACGTTAATACCTGATAGGTATCTCCTCCTATCCTCACACCACCCGATACATTACTGGCTGGCAACACAGTAATCATATTGGAACCCATACTGCTCAGTTGGGTTTGTATACTTTCCTTAGATCCCTGCCCAATAGCCACCATGGCAATAACAGCAGCCACACCAATAATAATACCCAGCATGGTGAGAAAAGCACGTAGCTTATTTCGCTGTAGTGCCCGCAATGCCAATAATATAAACCGAAATATACTCATGGTGCCTTAGTTAATAGTCATCAGCTGGCGGTAAAGCAGCCAGTGCATCTTTAGCAGAACGAACATTTTCATTTTGAGTGTCTTTTACAACCCTTCCATCTTTCAGCATAATTGTTCTGTTACTGAATGAAGCTATATCTGGTTCATGCGTTACAAATACAATAGTTTTTCCTTCCTCCCGATTCAAATCCTGCATCAATGCCATAATTTCGTAGGAGGTACGTGAATCGAGGTTTCCGGTTGCTTCATCCGCAAGAATCATAACAGGATGATTTACCAATGCTCTGGCAATTGCTACCCTCTGCTGCTGTCCTCCCGATAATTGATTAGGCATATGCATTTCTCTACCCTGCAACTTCACTTCTGATAACGCTCCCATTGCTCTTACCTTTCTTTCATCTGAAGATAATCCTGGATTATAGAACAACGGAAGTTCTACATTTTCCAAGGCAGAGGTACGGGGAAGCAGATTATAGGACTGAAATACAAATCCTATTTTTCTGTTTCTTAACCTCGCCAGTTCATTTCGGGAAAGCTTACTTACATTCACTCCATCGAGCAGGTATTCGCCAGAAGTAGGTTTATCGAGGCAACCCAGAATATTGAGCAAGGTTGTTTTACCGGAACCACTACTTCCCATAATAGTTACGAATTCACCTTCCTTCACTTCAAACGTCACCCCTCTCAAGGCTTTCACCACTTCAGATCCCATTACAAATTCACGTTTGATCTGATCCAGCTGTAATATTTTTTTGTCGCTCATCGTCTTCGCCCTCCTCCCATTCTAGGCATAAACGGACTACTTCCACTACTACCGGTAGCAACCGGAGTACCCGGAGCATTCACGCCTAAAACAACTATATCATCAGTTGTTAATCCTTTTAATACTTCAATGTGTGTGTTATCATTCAACCCGGTTCTTATGTGTCGTTGTACCAGGGTATCTCCTTTCAAAACCCATACATAATTGGAGGTTCCGATTTTAGGTTCACTCTGAAATGTTTTACCAGTCGTATCTTTCTGCGGTCGCTGCCCTCGTCCTACTGCACTTTTAATGTAGTAATCACTCAACATCGATGAATCTGGTCTGAACTTTAATGCTTTTACCGGGAGAAGTAATGCATTGTCATTTTCGGCAGTAAAAATGGTTACATTGGCAGTCATACCCGGCATAAGTTTAAGATCATCGTTCGGCGCATTTATAATGGTATTGTAGGTCACCACGTTTGAAGAGACAGCAGGTTGCAAACGAATTTCCTGCACTTTACCATTAAATACATCTTCGAGATAAGCATCTACGGTAAAGGTTACACGTTGTGAATCTCTTACATTACCAATATCAGCTTCATCTACACTGGCTTCTACCTGCATCTTCTTTATATCTTTTGCAATTACAAATAAAGTTGGAGTACTAAAACTCGCTGCAACAGTTTGCCCTACGCTTACATTCCTATTAAGTACCACTCCATCTGTTGGCGAATAAATTTCTGTGAAGGAGAAATTTTTCAATGCAGATTTCAATTGGGCGTTTACACTGGATACAGTGGCTTTAGCTTGTCCAAGTTGATTTGTGGCTATGTCATAATCGGCTTTACTGATAGCACCGGTTTTATATAAAGCAGCCTGACGTTGATAGTTATTTTCGTTATAGCTAAGATTTGTCTGAGCAACAAGGAGGTTCGACCTAAACTGATCTACCTGTGCCTGAAAGAGATCTTTATCCAATTCAGCCAATAGTTGTCCTTTCTTCACTTTACTATTGAAATCAACATAGATATATTTAATAGTACCAGAAACCTGAGTACCTACAGCAACGGTATCAACAGGTTGAATTGTACCTGTAGCAGTAACGGAAGTAGAAATTTTTCCGTATTCCGGTTTTGCTGTTTCAAATGAAACCGGCTCTTTCTTTTTTCTGATAAAAAAGAACCATAGAAGTACCAGAAGAAGCAGAATAGCCAGTGTTATTATAACGCCTTTATACTTTCTCATACCATCATGCATTTATAGTTTTACAGGTATTCCCATGTAAAAATCATATATTCTAACATTGAGTGCAGCACTGTATTTAGCTTGTATATATGCCTGTAATGCTTGTATATACAGGTTTTTTTGTTGAAGAAATACAACAATGGTTGCAGCTCCGATTTTTAATTGCTCACTTGCCACCCTATAACCTTCCTGTGAATATTTAAGTTGTTCTACTGCTGCGTCGTATTGTGCCTGAGCATTTAGCACATTTATATATGCCTGTTCTATAGTTTGATTAAGATTTGTTTTGGTGTCCTGTAAGATTAATTTAGATTGATCGATACTGATCTTTGCCTTTTCCACATTTGTTTTAACAATCCTGTTTGTGAAGATGGGGATAGAAAGTGTTAGCCCGATTTGTTGATAGAAATTATTGTCAAGCTGTTTAAAATAGCTATACCCATTATTCCCGCCTGCATAACTTGAACCTATAGATGCACCTCCCGTGAGGGTAGGAAGATATCCGGTTTTGGCTTTCGCTAAATCCAGTTGTGAAATCTTTATTCCCAATTCACTGCTTTTAACCTCAGGTCTGTTGGCCTGGGCAGAATCCTGAACTTCCTGTAGGGCTTTTAAATGTGTATTGGTAATCAGTGTATCCGGTTCAACGATATTAAAATCATAGCTGCTCGGCAATTGAAGTATTTGCTTAAGCACCAGTTTATATTGACGATACAGTGTTTGTCCGGTTGTTAACAGATAGCGATCGCTGGCTAATTGTGCCTGTAGTTGGATCAGAGATACAAGTGCAATAGATCCGACATCGTATTGATCCTGCGCCTGTTTCACCTGCGCTTCAGATGTAGTTACCACATCTTTCAGGTACACAATATTTTCTTCAGCCAGTAAAATATTCAGGTAAGATTGAGTAATCAGCACTGTTAAATCATTTACCTGGGCGGCGATATTTAACCCGGCCACCTGGTAAGCCAGGTTTTTTTGGCGAATATCATAATTGATGTACCCTCCTTCAAATATGATTACGTTGGAATTGGCGGAGTAATTACCGGAAGTATTTACCTGGTATGATCCTGTGGTTGTTGTACCAAAACCCGAGATGGATTTACTACCGGTTAGCGATTGAGCTAAACTGGCATTTAAATTAGGTTGCCTGGCAGCTTTTGATAGTAGCAGGTCCTGCTCGCTACTAAGACGCGTTAGTCGTAAGCTGTTCAATTGAATGTTGGTATGCATCGCATAGTCGAAACACTGCTGCAAGCTCCAAAGTGCCGGCAGGTTGGCATACAAACTGTCCTGCGCCTGCGTGGCAGGAGGGAACATAAATAGGAAAATAGTTAAAATCAGAATGGCCTGTCGACGTACTAAAATCATCGTATAATCATTGATGTTAGCAAGCTGTGGGTGTAGGGAGTTAAATAGTCTGATTATTTTGCTGCTATTCGTCTTCGAATAAAAGAGGGGTATTTTTCTTTCCTTTACGTTTATCGAAGCTATAGTAGAAAAACAATCTAAGGGTATGGTTTCTGTCGTATTGGTACCCTGAAGTTTTTTGCTGATACAATAGCATATATCCGAAATCGAGAGCAAAACCATTGCCAAGACTTTGCCTGATCCCACCAAACAAACGAATTTGATCGAAAGTATTATAAACAACCGGGCGTCCAAACTGTACTGCCACCTCATTGGCTATACTGATTTGTGGTACCCACTGATTGGAGGAAACGGGGATACCTACACTTAACAGGTATCGTAACCTGTTGGTAAAGTTGTAGTTACCGGTAGCTTTATCATTAGTAATAATTTCTCTCCACCGATGTTCATCTCTGAGCCTTGTAAGAATATTTACTTTTCCCACTTTTGTGGCATAAGCAATTTGTTCGTATAGCCGGTTCTCATCTGACCATGCTGTTGCCCCAGGTGAGGAAGGAGCTAACCACATATGAGCATATCCTACCACAAATGACAAATTATCGTTTACCCAGTAACTCCCTCCACCTCTTAAAAAATAGAAGCTGGGATCGGCCACAAAATTGGTTCTGCGAATATGTAAATCAGCAATAAAACCCCAATGCTCACTAAACCGAAAACTACTATTCATCGAAGTCCATGATTGCCATTGATCCTTAATTTCTTTTTTAGGGGTAGAAGTTTGCGCAGTTAACAGACCAGGCAACAGGCATCCTCCCAATAGCAGAACGACCCACGTTCTCATAAATGCTGTGGTTTACATAGAGAATACAGCCGTGGAGGGGAAATTGTTCGTTTTTTGCTCGCAAAGAGGCATAAGCAGCAAAGAAGCAAAGAAATTTATTAAGGAGTATTAAGATCGAAGCGGATATTTTTAAGAAAAATTGATTGGTTTAATCTCCATCAACTTTTCTTAAAAATATCCGCTTCGATCTTAAAATTTCTTTGCTTCTTTGCTTCTTTGCTGCTTATGCTGCTTTGCGTGCCAATGCCCAATCTTCGTCGTAATACACAAAAAACGCCATCCAGATAGTTCTCGCCCATCGCATGATCAGAGGCTGCATTCCTAATAACAGTACGGCATTTGTTGCTATCCAGTAGTAAATACGGTTATCATACAACGAAAATCCAAAAAATACCCACCAGGCAATAAAACTAGCCACACAAACCGCTATTGATAAAGCATAACTAACATAGCCGGTACCGTAATAGAACCCAACTTCCACCTCAACCTTCTGGCCGCAAACCGGGCAATGTTCAGGCATTTTCATACAGTCTTTAAGGTTGTATGGATTTTTAGTAGTATAAATAGACCCTCTTCTGCAACGCGCACATTTGTTACCCAGAATACTTTTAAGAATACTGGGTTTTTCGTGATTTTTATCTGCACACATATATCAAAAATTTATCAGGCTAAATGCTTCCGAAATTCTTCGGGGGTTTGACCTGTGTATTTTTTAAAAAACTTGGTAAAGTAGGAGTTGTCGGCAAAGTTGAGCTGCCAGGCAATTGAAGCAATGCTCATATCAGCATTGGTCAATAATCTTTTAGCTTCCAGCAAAACGCGATCGCGAATAATTTCGCCGGCTGATTTGCCCAGCATATGCCTGCAAAATGAATTCAGATAATTAGGAGTAACATACAGCAAAGCGGCATAGTCTTTCGGTAATCTCAACTGCATATAATGTTGCTCTACCAACTTCCTGAAATTCCGCAACAGCAGGTAGTTATGTGGTAACTCCTGTTTGCCGCTGGCCGGATTTGTGGCCCTGCTTACTTTAATAAACAATTCCAGTGTTAATAACCTTAGCATATCGAGGCCGTAACCCTGAGGATTCTGAATTTCCGTCAGCATACTTTCGAACAATTCAGAAATTGCCGGGATATTTTCCCTGGGCAATTGCACCACTCCTTCTGCGCTTACTCCGCTGAAGAAAGGAAATCTTTCAACATAATTATCATCCTGTAAAAAAGCATTGAAGAAAGATGCGGAAACATTCATTACATATCCTTCTATTTTACCAGTAAAAAACCAGCTATGTACCTGCCCGGGCACCATAAAATATAATTGTCCGGGAGCCACCTGAAATCTTTCAAAATCTATGGTGTGGGCACCACTGCCAGCTGTAAAAAATGCCAGATGATAAAAAGAGTGGCGGTGTGGAAACCGAATATCTTTATGTGCCTCCAGATAGTCTGAAAACCGGGCTACCAGTAAATCTTCCGATGCTGGTTTTCCCATGGCCAGAGAGCAAATATCATATGTAGGAATCAGCGCCTTTGACATGATGTAGCAAAGGTACAAAGGGAGGGGCAACCGTGGTTGTGGAATTAGGGGCTTTAATGGTACTTTTTACTTATTTCTGATTTTGGCCGGCTTAGTGCAAATAGCTGGCACATCCGGCCAAAATCAGTATTTATGGTGTTATTTAACGTATTTCATCAACCACTCATCCATTTCCCAAAGCATATGGAGTATGCTTTCCTTAGCAGCATAACCATGGCTTTCCTGAGGCAGGAACACTAATCTGGCAGTACCCCCATTACCTTTAATGGCGTTGTACAATCTCTCGCTCTGGATCGGGAAAGTACCTGAGTTGTTATCTGCTTCTCCATGAATCATCAGAATAGGAGATTTCAGTTTATCGGCATATGAAAACGGTGACATTTTGTAGTACACATCAGGTATCTGCCAGTAGGTACGTTGCTCATTCTGGAAACCAAATGGAGTAAGCGTACGGTTATAGGCACCGCTACGTGAAATCCCGGCTTTAAACAAATTGGTATGAGCAAGCAGGTTAGCCGTCATGAAAGCTCCGTAAGAATGGCCTCCTACGGCAATGCGATTTTTATCACCAACTCCCATTTCAGTAATTTTATTAACGGCTGCTTCAGCATTCATTACCAACTGCTCAATAAAAGTATCGTTAGGTTCTTTATCTCCCTCTCCTACAATCGGCATTTCAGTGGCATCCATTACCGCAAAACCACGGGTAACCCAGAAGATAGGCGAGCCAGAGGTTACGCGGGTAAACTTATAGGCAGAACCACGCACCTGTGCCGCATCTGTGGCAGATTTGTACTCACGGGGATATGCCCACATTAATACGGGTAAACGGCCATCTTTAGCCGGATCATAGCCTTCCGGCAGATACAGCATTGCAGTAAGATCTACACCATCCTTACGTTTGTATTTCAACAATTGTTTCTGCACTCCCTTAATCAAAGGTTGAGGATGTGGGAAAGCTGTTAAAGCAACAGATGATTTCTTTCTGATGTCCTGCAAATAATAATTTACAGGCGTATTCACTGATTCCTTTGCTGTAACCACCACCAGTTTCGCGGGGTCAATCACATTCACAACCTGTTCGAAATACGGAGCCTGTGAGCGCCATACAATCTGTTGTTTACTATTATCTGTATTGAAAGTAGAAAGGAATGGTCTGTCTCCTTCTGCAGAAGCACCAGGCGCGATCATCAGCAGCTCATGTTTCGGAGAAAGATACAATACAGATCTGTTGTATTGGTTCTTAACAGTAACAGGAGTTCCCGGGTCATTGTATCTGTCGTTTTCCGATCTGTCGATAATGGTAACAGGGGTTTTAGAAGGATCTGAAGGATCGATTTTACTCACCCGAACTTTTTGTTTGGAACTGTTTGCATCAGTAACTAAAGCAAAATGTTCATTACCCCAGGAGATCTCAGAAAGTCTGTCGACCGTTTTAACCAGGATGGAAGGGTTGCCATTAAATGGTGCAGGCAGGAGATTTACTGCATCACGGAATGGAACTTCCTTTTTGGGATCGCCACCATCCAGCGCCTGAACCCAGCTAATGGTTGCAGGAGCATCGTTGCGCCAGGAGAAGCGGCGTGGGTTGTTGCTGGTAGCATCAAAACCTTTAGGTCGTACTTCATCTAAAGGATTGCTGGCCAGTTTCTTTACCACCTCGCCATTCATTTTCCAGATTTCTACTTCCGTTGGGAAACGGCCGGCAGGCACCAGGTAAGAGTATGGCCGGTGAATACTGGAAACCAGTAAATATTGCTGGTCGGGCGATGGGCTAATACCCACATAAATAGCAGGTTTACCTATTGCCAGCTCCTGGCTGTTACCTATAATGATTGGTTCGGATTGGAAGTAATAATCTACCAGTTGCTCATCGAACGGATTTTTGAGCATATCCTGATACGTAGCGGCAGGAGCAGCTTTACCGGAAGTTTGCTGAACGGTAGGGCCATCAGCGGCCAATGGTTTTTCAGGTGTTTTACCGATAGAGGCAGGAACCGCCAGTACGAGAATGCGGTTATCGTCGATCCAGGTATAGGAAGGTCCGATGATATCGTTCAGTTTACGGGTGCTCATTTGAATTGCGGCACCGGTTGCAATATCTGCCTTCCATAAGGTGATAGAGCTGTTATTGGTAACGGTGAAAGCAATTTCCTTCTGGGAAGGGGACCAACTGATATTTCCGATTCGGGCATTGGCAGGTAAGCCTGTTACAGTGTATTCCTTACCGGTTTTTACTACTTTAATACGGATACCGGTAAAATAATTGGCTCTGCTGGGCCCGAAGTTAGCAGGATTGATGCGCAATCCGGCCAGGCGATATTCGGGTTGTGATAATTCTTCAATTGATGGGTAACTGGCACGTTCCATGACCAGCATTACATCGCCTTTTCCACTAAAGTCGGTTGATGGTGTTGGAGCCGCCATCGCGAGTTCTAAGATGCTCTGGGGAGGTGTTTGATATTTCAAAGCATCCTGCGCATAGGCTCGGATCGAGACCAAAACGGTCAACGATAAAATCAATTTTCTCATAAAGCAGTTGATGTTGATAAGCAATCAGGCAAAATATAATTATTGCAACAGAGCGCAAAGCAAAAAATGATGAACGTGGGGGAACTGCGACATTAGGTAAGCTCAGTAAAAAAATAATATTACAGCTATTCCTTTGCTAATTAAAGGATTCAGAAGAAATCATCTCTCAAAATCAAGAAAAAAAATAAATTCCCAATAATAATTTTCTATGTTTGCAAACATCAGATGATAAGATGAATACAGCACATTCTCCATTAAAACGTTTAAGTCTTGCCGAAGAAGTGGCAGGGCGTATGCAGGAGCTGATTACCAGCGGTAAGTATAAAGTTGGTCAGCAACTTCCTACTGAACCTGAGCTCATGCAACAATTTGCAGTGGGGAGAAGTAGCATCCGTGAGGCAGTTAAAATATTATCACACCGTGGATTAGTCAGGGTACAGCAAGGCCTTGGCACATTTGTATTGTCGCAGACTCCAAGTGGAGAAGCATTATCACAACGTTTACAGCGGGCCGATTTCAGAGACCTGAATGAAGTAAGATATTTACTGGAAGTTAAGATTGCGGAGAAAGCAGCCATACACAGAAGCAGCAAAGATATTGAGCGGATGAAAGGCTTTTTGAAAAAGCGATTCGAATATGCCAGCAGTAATCAGCTCGAAGCTTGTATACAGGCCGATATAAACTTTCATATTGCCATCGCGGAAGCCGGGAAAAATGAAATCATGCGGGATTTGTATAAAACCGTAGCCGGCCATCTCAAAAATTCATTCCTAATCAGGTATACCGACACCAGTACATTTGTAGAAAGCCAGCATTTCCATGATGCCCTACTGCAAAGTATTATAGATAAAGATCCGAAGAAAGCACTCGTTTGGGCAACCAAAATAAGTGAGTTCTCGAAATAATTTTTTTACCCTTAAACATCAGATGATCTGATCTTAAAATCACAACAATGGCAACTATGTTAACAGACGAACCCAAAGTAGTAGCAGAACAAGCCGCCAGACAAACAATCTTGTCTATCCTCCTGGCTCTGAGCTTTACGCATTTCCTGAATGACATGCTGCAATCGCTTATCCCTGCCATGTATCCGGTGCTCAAAGATTCGTTGAAGTTGAATTTTACACAGGTAGGTCTTATCACCTTTACATTTCAGATGTCGGCTTCTGTACTACAGCCCCTGGTTGGCCTTTATACAGATAAAAAACCTAAAGCATTTTCATTGGCAGTAGGAATGAGTTTTACATTGATTGGATTGGTAAGTCTTTCCATGTCTCATAATTTCTATATGGTGCTGGTGTCGGTAGCCCTAGTAGGAATAGGATCGGCTGTATTTCATCCGGAAGCATCCCGACTAGCCTATATGGCATCGGGAGGTAAGCATGGTATGGCTCAATCACTATTCCAGGTTGGAGGTAATGCCGGGAGCTCACTGGGCCCGTTACTGGCCGCCATGATTATTGTGCCATTCGGACAGTTCAATGTAATCTGGTTTACACTGGCTGCTCTTGTAGCAATTATTGTAATGATCAATATCGGGAAATGGTATCAAAATAATACACATCTCATCAAACCTAAGCAGGTAAAGCTTATTGCCGAGAATAACCTCTCCAATAGTCAGGTACTGTTCTCATTGGGAATATTGCTGGTACTGATATTTTCCAAATACTTCTATATGGCCAGTATGACCAGCTATTATACGTTTTACCTGATCGACAGATTCCATATCTCCGTACAAAGTGCGCAGGTTTACCTGTTTATCTTCCTCTTTGCAGTAGCAGCCGGTACTTTTATCGGAGGGCCGGTAGGTGACAAAATCGGACGTAAATATGTAATCTGGATTTCCATTTTGGGAGTTGCACCATTTTCTCTGCTGCTGCCGCATGTAAACCTCTTCTGGACAGCGGTTATGAGCGTATTCATTGGTGTTATATTATCATCTGCCTTCTCAGCTATTCTGGTATATGCGCAGGAACTGGTTCCGGGAAAAGTAGGTATGATAGCAGGATTATTTTTCGGACTGGCATTCGGAATGGCCGGAGTAGGTTCTGCATTATTGGGTAAACTGGCCGATAATACAAGTATAGCTTATGTATACGATGTTTGTGCCTATTTACCACTTATAGGAATCCTAACTGGATTATTGCCAAATCTGGAGAAACATAAAAAATAACTACATTTTCCGGTAAAGCCTGCAAAGTTTTTTTGAAGAAGCATAAGAAGGGTTATCAAACAAATCCTTATGCCTCTTCAAAAAAACTTTGTTGCTTTGCGTGAAAACATATCAATTTAAAGTCATGTGGAAAGGAATTGTGCTGGTACTCGTAGGAGCCTGCAGTTTTGGAATATTATCAACAATTGTAAAATCGGGGTACCATCTGGGCTATACATTAGGAGAATTATGCAGTGTACAGGCGGGATTTGGAATGATAACACTATGGGCCATTCAGTTATTTTCGGGGCGCCCGACCTATGGGCTTAAAAATAGTGCCGTTCGCACCTGTTTTTTGCTGGGAAGTTCTACCGGCATGGTAAGTATTACTTATTACTACAGCGTTCAATATATTCCTGCAAGTATTGGGATTGTATTACTCATGCAATTTACGTGGTTAAGTATGCTGGCAGAGTGGGTAATTTACAAGAAGAAGCCCACAGGCCGTCAGTGGCTGGCAGTAGTTTTTATTTTAACCGGTACCTTGCTGGCAGGAGGAATATTCAATGAAACACCGGCTGCACTTAACTGGAAAGGCCTGGTTTTCGGGATGATAGCCGCCATCTGTTATACCATTTTCATTGTGGTAAGTGGCAGGGCTGCCACTTCACTTAGCCCTGTTCTTAAAAGTGCCTGGATTGTAACCGGAGCTTTTTTGCTTATAACAATCATCTTCCCCCCTGTTTACCTGCTTAATGGGAGGTTTATAGAAGGAGGATTATGGGTTTGGGGTATTCCATTGGCTTTATTTGGAACAGTGCTCCCGCCCTTCCTGTTTTCTAAGGGGATGCCCCAAACAGGCGTGGCATTAGGAGCGATTTTAAGTGCGGCAGAGTTACCTGTGGCCATTCTGGCGGCTACTATTTTCCTGCACGAGCAGGTTTCTGCACTTCAGATTACCGGTGTTATTATCATTTTAAGCGCTATAGTATTGGCCAACCTAAAACAAAGGAAATGAAAACCCATAAGGTGTTTTTTTTATTTATCTTTGCTCCCTCTATTAGTGATTTACGAATTGTTTTTACATGAAAGCATTTAACTTTTTTATTCTATATCGCCTGCCAATCGGAATTCTGTTATTAATAGGCGGTATAGCGCTCGGAGCAACAATTGGCTGGTGGGAAGCTACGATTGTATTGGTGTTGGCAGCCATATGCCTGGTTACACATTTCATGTTTGGACCAATGCGTTTAGTGCAGGAAGCAGTGGAGGCTGGTAATATTGAGAAAGCATCAGCCCTGATGAATATGGTAAAATTCCCTAAACTGTTATACAAACCTATTCGCTCTGTATATTATTTTATGCAAAGTAATATGGCTATGTATTCCAATGATCTGGATAAAGCCGAAACCACTATCCGTCAGAGTATTAATTCCGGCAGCCCAATGAAAGAGTATGAGGGTATGCAATATTTTCAATTGGGAACAATTGCCTATCAGAAAAATGACCTGAAAGGTGCCGACCAAAACCTGAAAGTAGCCCTGCGTAAAGGATTACCTGATAAAGAAAATACAGCTGCCGCGCTCCTGACTTTAGCTTCAATTGCCATGAGCCGCCGCGACTTCAAATCTGCCAAAGAATACTTCAGAAGGGCTAAGGAACAAAAGCCAACAACTGCGCAGATTGTAAGCCAGATCAAAGAAATGGATAAGTATATCTCCAGAATGCCAGGTTGATAATTAGCACTTGCTATATATTGGCGCGATGTGATTTCCAGGGTTTAGCCAAACTTAGAATCACATCGCGCCTTTTCTTTATTTAAAATCTCGTGAATGCACACCAAAATTTACCTGCTACTTCTTAGTTTCACTTGTTTACAAATCAATCTCAGAGCTCAGGACAGCAGCCGGATCAATCAATTAAACGAAATTACAGTAACAGCTACCAAGGCTCCTCAAAAAGCAGGAGAAACCGGTAAAGTTGTTACTATTCTAACCAAACAATACCTCCAGCAAAATAGCGGTAAGTCTATTGCTGAAATACTCAATCAGCAAACTGGTCTGATCATCAACGGTGCCAATAATACAAGAGGAACCGTACCTAACATATACACCCGTGGGGCAAGTAATGGCAATACGCTTATACTGATCGACGGAATGCCGGTTAGCGATGCTTCATTATCCAGCAATTCATTTGATCTGAATTTCATCATACCCGAACAGGTAGAAAGAATTGAAATACTACGTGGTAGTCAATCTACCTTGTATGGGTCCAATGCAGTTGCCGGGGTTATCAACATCATTACAAAAAACGCCGGAGATAAGAAATTCGGAGTAGGGTTAAACACCTCTTATGGTAGTTATAACGACTGGCAGGGCAATGTAAGTGTTCAGGGAAACCTTCAACGCTTCTCTTACCTGGCTGGCTATAAATACGAAAAAACAAGAGGGTTCTCCGATGCCTATGATACTACACACATCAGCAACTTCGATAATGATGGTTTCAGGCAACATTCCGCATTCGCGAAACTAGGATATAAAGTTTCTTCCCGCTGGCAATTGAATTCGTTGTTCCTATACAACAATTACCACAACGACCTGGATGAAGGTGCATATACCGATGAACGCGACTATACAGGCAAATCGGGTTACCTGCAGGCCGGAATTAAAAGTGATTACCAATTCAAACATGGTTCCTGGCACTTTTTATATACTTATCAACGTACCAGAAGAACCATTAGGAACGACAGTACCTACAATGGACCTGATATCTTTGCGAAATTCGACAGCACAGTTTACACTTCCAACCTTCACCAGTTCGAAACATATGTAAACCTGGATCTGACAAGCAATTTGAGACTAATCGGTGGCGGAACCTTCGGTATAGCTAATATGGAGAGGTATGATAAGTTGATCAGTAATTGGGATCCCAATTTATACATTACCGGTTTATCGCCTGATAGTGCCCATATTAACCAGACAAGCCTATACGCTTCCTTGTTGTTGCACAACCTGAATGGATTTAATATGGAACTGGGAGGAAGATATAATTACCATAATATTTATGGTAATAATCAAACATTTTCTTTCAACCCTTCTTACCTGTTGAATGAGCAACATAAATTCTTCATCAATATATCATCGGCTTACCGTATCCCGTCGTTATACCAACTATATGATACTTATGGCAACAGAAACCTGAAGCCTGAAACTACGATGAGTTATGAAGCCGGATACCAGGCATCTCTGATCAAAAACCGGGTAAATGTAAGGGCAACAGGATTCCAGAGAACAACTGATAACCTGATTTTATTTGCCTTTGATCCGGTAACCTTTACCAGTCAATTTCATAACGCCAATAAACAAAAGGCAAAAGGTTTTGAGCTGGAAGCCGATTGGACTATCATCAAAGGTCTGGTATTAACAGCCAATTATACGTATGTTGATGGAAATATTGTTGAAACTCAAAACGGGAAAGATACTACCTATAACAATCTGTACAGAATCCCCAAGAGTGCAGTAAATGCGACTTTGGGCTACCAGGCTACCAAATCGCTGTATGTTTCAACTACGTTTAAGTATATGGGTGAGCGGATGGATTATGTGGGTTGGGCTGATAAGCCAATAGCCCCGATGGGAGATTATTATACCATAGATCTTTATGGTGAGTATAAATTTGGTAACTTGCTGAAAGTTTACGCAGGGTTAAGAAATATTACAGATTATAAATATTTTGATATTTTGGGATATAACACCAAGCGATTTAACTTTACCACAGGTCTAATTGTTAATTTGTAAACTTTAAAATCGATATAATGTCTTTAAAGAATCTCAATCCGCAATTTGGTGTATTGTTGCTCTTTATCATAGCAGCGGGAATCATCCGTGTAGTGTTGGGAGCAGATGCAAATATGTCGCCCATCGCAATGTTTACTCCGGTAGGTGCAATGGCCTTATTTGGAGGAGCTTCATTTTCTCAGAAATGGAAATCTTATGCTTTTCCACTTTTAACCTTATTTATCAGTGATATTATTTTGATGCAGTTCTTCCATAAGGAATATGCATCTGGATTACTTTATAAAGGTTGGATCTGGAACTATGCAAGCTTTATACTGATTGTGTTATTAGGTCAGGTTATGATTAAAAAAGCGAGTGTAGGCAATATTGTTATGGCTTCAGTTGGAGCAGCGATGATTCACTTCCTGGTTTCCAACTTTGGTGTATGGGCCAGCGGGTCTACAGATATAACAACCGGCCTTCCGTTTACCCGTGATTTAGCAGGTTTAACCAACTGCTACGTACTGGGTATTCCTTTTATGAAATATACTCTGATAGGCAATCTTATCTACAGCACTATCTTCTTTGGCAGCTTTGCCCTGGTAAAACAGCGTATGCGTTTTGCTCAGTAATATTGTTTTTATATCTTTTTAGAGATTTAGTAGCGGGCAGAATATATGTCTGCTCTAAATCTCTAAATTATTTTGGGGGATATCGTCGCCCCTTGCATTCAGCAACTATCTTCAGCGCTAATTGAACAGTTAATAGTTATACGTACATAAATTACAAACTACATGCGCAGCATTACACGCAAATTTCAACTTTTATTTATTGTAGCAGCATTGGCAGTAGCAGGATTAGCTTCCTGTTCTAAAGATAACCAGGCCGAAGTAATCGTTCCTCAGATTCTAGCGCCGGGATTGCAAAACGGATACGACACCATTAAGGTTGGCGATACAAGAGTAATTAGCCCGGAGCTTGCCAATGTTAAGAATCCCACTTTTCAATGGTTAGTAAACGGTGTACAGGTCAGCACAGATTCAATTTATACTTTTACTCCTACTGAACAAGGAAATTATACTATCTCCTATAAAATTATTTCAGGAAATAGCATGGCTGTTTTCTACTACAGAATAAAAGTAGAAGGAAAGTTCGAAAATGGCTTCTTCCTTATCAATGAAGGCCAGTATGGTGTAAGCCCGGGAGATGTAAACTTTTACCGCAATGGTGAAGACTCCGTTTATCAATATGTTTTCGCACGCAACAATCCAGGTAAAACGCTGGGTACTACAACTGAATACGGTGCATTTTATAACAACAGATTATACCTCATTTCAAAACAAGGACCTTTTGTAGTGGCTGATGCCAGTACCATGAAAGAAGTTGGGCGTATTAACCAATTGCCAAAAGATGGTAATGCATTCTGTGCAATAAACAGCAATACCGGATTAATAAGTACCATCGATGGAATTTATCCTTTAAATCTGCAAAGCCTTACTTTAGGTAGCAAAATTGCCGGAATCAATGGTGAGGTAGGCGGGATGGTAAATACCAGTACCTATATTTTTGTATTGTCTGAAACAAGTGGTTTGCTTGCTTTAAACCCTTCCAACTATAGCATTGTTAAGAACTTCGGTAAAGCTGATATAGGTTTTGCCGTAACTCCGGATGGCACTATCTGGGCTGCCAGAGATACTTACTTGTTTAATATCAACCCGGAGAATCTGAAGATTGATACAGTAAATATTCCATTCCCTGTTTACGCCTCATGGGGCTTCTGGAATCCAGGCATGTTAAGTGCATCTACTTCGGAAAATGCGGTATTTATAGGAAAAACAAACAGCTGGCTGGAAGAAGGAAGAGAGATTTATAAGTATAGTGTTGGTGTACCTTCTTCATTACAGACTCCATTTATAACGATAGCTGCCGGTACACAACTTTATGGCGCCGGATTCAGAAATAATCCGGTTAATAATACACTTGTTGTTACCAGTCTGAAAACTCCGTATGCCAACAATAATCAAAACACCCTTGGTATTTACGATGCTACTACAGGTGCCTTGAAGAAGAATGTTTCCTATGTAGGTTTCTTCTTCCCTGCAATGCCAGCATTCAACAGGTAATATTTATGATATATCTCATCACAGGAGGAGCAAGATCCGGGAAAAGCGGTTATGCACAAAATCTGGCTATTTCATTGAGTGAACAGCCGGTGTATGTTGCTACTGCCAGAATATGGGATGATGATTTTGCTGAAAGAATAAAGAAGCATCAGGAAGACAGAGGCCCTCAGTGGCAATTGTATGAAGAAGAGCAACAATTGAGTTTACTACCATTGGAAGGTAAAACAGTAGTTGTGGACTGCATTACATTATGGCTTACCAACTTCTTTGTTTCAAATAATTATAATCAGGCAGGCACCTTGCAGGCTATTCAAACAGAAATTGATTCCCTTTTAAAACAAAAAGCGGATTTCATTTTTGTAACAAATGAAATAGGAATGGGGGTGCATGCCGAAACCGGTGTTGGCAGAAAGTTTACCGACCTCCAGGGATGGGTAAACCAATACATTGCACGTATAGCCAACACCGTTGTATTAATGGTATCTGGTATTCCAGTTGTAATAAAAGAAGAAAAATAACCATGATGAGTCAGCGTCCGATTACACCAGTAGCACAAACATTAAGAGCAGCCTTACAGGATAAAATAGATCAAAAGACTAAACCTCCCGGTTCATTAGGTATGCTGGAAACGATTGCGCTACAAACAGGGTTAATACAGGATACGCTGACTCCCACAATCAACCAGCCTGCTATTATTGTATTTGCCGGCGATCATGGCATTGCAGCCGAAGGACTGGTAAACCCATTTCCTCAGGCAGTAACAGCTCAAATGGTTTATAACTTTCTGCAAGGTGGCGCAGCCATCAATGTGTTTAGCAAACTACATCAGCTAAACCTGGTAGTAGTTGATGCAGGAGTAAATCATCTTTTTCCGGAGCATGAACAGCTAAAAAACAGAAAGATTGCCATGGGCACTCAGAACTTTCTGCATATGCCGGCTATGTCGCTCGACCAATGCAGACTTGCCCTACAGGCAGGAGCTGAAGAAGTACAGCGACTGCATGAGCAGGGATGTAATACTATTGGATTCGGAGAAATGGGGATTGGTAATACATCAGCTGCTGCATTGCTAATGAGTCACTTCACTAAAATACCGGTTGCCGATTGCACTGGTACCGGAACAGGGAGTAACATACAGCAGTTAACTCAAAAGAAAGCTGTTTTGCAGCAGGTAATGAATAATCATGCAACTCCACCCAGTGCAGAACAGGCGTTAGCAACCTTTGGTGGCTTTGAGATTGCGATGATTTGCGGTGCTATACTTGAAGCCGCCTCACTTAAGATGGTAGTGGTGATTGATGGATTTATTGTTACCTCAGCATTACTGGCGGCAATGGCTATGGAACCGGCTGTGAGAGACTATTGTGTATTTGCACATTGTTCGGAAGAACAAGGTCATAAAGCTATGTTGGAATTCCTGAATGCCAAACCTCTTCTGCAACTTGATATGCGGTTGGGCGAAGGTACAGGAGCTGCATTAGCAATTCCGTTGTTAAAAAGTGCTACTGCTTTTCTAAATGAAATGGCAAGTTTCAGTAGCGCACAAATCTCAAACCGGACAATATGAGAGAACAATGGCAACTATTCCTGACAGCCGTAATGTTTTATACTCGTTTGCCTGTTCCTACTATTCCTTATTCCAACGAAATGTTGAACAAAGCAACCCGTTATCTTCCGCTGATCGGATGGATTACAGGAGCTATCATGATTGCATTAGTACTGATCTTCAGACATATTGCCCCCCCGATGATAACCATTTTACTTTCATTAATTATGGGAATCTGGGTTACAGGTGCATTTCATGAAGATGGATTTGCAGATATGTGTGATGGATTTGGTGGAGGATGGACAAAGGAAAAGATCCTTGAAATCATGAAAGACAGCAGGATTGGTACTTATGGCATGCTTGGATTATTATTAATAATGACATTAAAGTTTTTGTCGTTACGTGAAATGTCTTTATTTCTGGTAATGTTAACTATTGCCAGTGCGCAACCATTAAGCCGGTTTGTGGCTGTAACAGTGATTTATACACATAAATATGTGCTGGAGAATGAAGACAGCAAGGCCAAACCTCTGGCTAAGGGAATTACGAAAACAGATCTTTTAATTGCAGCGGTGGGAGGACTTACTCCGTATGTCGGCGTAATGATCTATCTTCATAATTATACTTTGCTCTTAATTATTCCAGCATTGTTATTGGGTCGCTGGTATTTAGTACGCCTGATGAATCAATGGCTGGGAGGTTATACAGGCGATTGCCTGGGAGCCGTTCAACAAGTATCAGAAACAATTATTTACTTATCCTTTTGTATTCTTACATGGAAATATATTTAATAAGACATACTACCCCTTCAGTTGATGCCGGGTTTTGCTATGGAACTTCAGACGTAGATGTAGCTGGAAGCTTCGAAGAAGATGCTGCAAGAGTAAAGGGGATGTTAACTCCAGGCCAGTATAAGGTAATTAGCAGCCCATTACAACGCTGTGCTAAACTAGCCAGATATCTATATGGCGATCAGTTTGAAGTAGACGATCGGCTTATGGAAATGGATTTTGGCGACTGGGAAATGAAGCCCTGGGATGATATTAGCAGAAATGCTTTAGACAGATGGGCATTAAATATTGTGTTTGAACGGATTCCGGGTGGGGAAACCTATGAGGAATTGTTTAACAGAAGTAAGGAAATATTTGAAGAATGCCTTGCCAGTGGGGAAGATACCGTTTTGGTTACCCATAACGGAGTGATCCGTTGTATTCTTGCTATGGTTACAGATACTCCTTTAGTGGATGCCTTCGGTTTAAATATGGATTTTGGTAAGATTTCTATTATTAAATATGAAGACAAACAACTCGAATTAATTGTTTCTAATTTATAATATGTTGTTTTGCAAACAATTATATTTATATTTCTAAATATTACATCAAAAAACGAAAAAACTGGTATTTCGTGCTAACTTTATGACTGTATAATATAGTACACCATAAAATTTGTTTTAAATGACAACATCTTTTCTGAATATCCCGCTGTTGTTTTTGCAGGAAGTTGGTATTAAAGAACTATTGCTGATTGCTTTAGTTATTTTGTTATTGTTTGGTGGTAAGAAAATACCAGAGTTGATGCGCGGTCTGGGTAGCGGCATTCGCGAATTTAAAGATGCAAAAGATACTCCTGCCAAGAAAGGTAAGAGTGCTGAAGCTTCTGATAACGAATAATTAATTAGATTCCTGTTATAAAGACAAACAGAAAGATCGTGCATAAGGTAATGCACGATCTTTTTTATATTGTTAACATTGAAGCTGCAGGTAAAACAACCGCTTTATTGGAAGCCTGGTATTTCTTCCTGAAGTACCAGATTGAAATTACCATCATCGCTATCCCACTTAACGATACTCCCATTACCACCTCAATAAAAAAGTGGCTCCACGATAATGATGTTCCACCAAAATTTTTATACAACATCACTCCCACACTTCCAACATATCCAAATGAATCTGCTACATAAATAATAAACCCAACATTGCTTACATACTTAAATACTGCAATCAGTCTTTCAAAGAAGATACAATTAAACGGAATATAGCCCATATAAAGCCCTAATCCGGAAATTGTCATCCAACTAACCGGCCCCATTCTATGATGCTGAAATAACCAGGTGCTGATCAACGCAATCATAAACCCTGTGATTACAATAAGATGATTTAGTATGAAAGCATGGAAATTATTCTTCACAAAAATCAATAAACCCATTACAATAATAATGGCAACAGATACCGGAATTTCTGTTTGTAAAAAAATACCTGAATTATTCCCATACCCAAAATCCTTCCAGATATCAGCCGCAAAATTATCTCTCATATCTCTCAGAATGGTTAACAGAACATAACTGGCTATCAATAAAACCAATCCAGGTAAAAACAGCTTAATCATCTTTCTTCGCTGTTCTTTATTCATTGGCTCCCGCTTAGTTCTTAATTTCTCATCGGCTTCAGTAGGCGGGGGTATTTGTTCAAGCAAAACCACAAAAATCAAGATGGGTACTACGAAAATACCACCCGTAACAAAGGGCATCCAATATTCGGAAATCCCCCAGTCTACTACTGTCAGCTTCCCAACAGATTTAACAAACCCTGATGAAAAAATAAAACTGATAGATAATAATGCTCCCATAAATTCGGTACTACGCCTACCCTCCAGATAACTGAAAACCAATCCCCATATCATTCCAAGCGGAAACCCATTCAATAACAGGAAAACAATATTGTAAGGACGAGGCACCAAACCAAAGCCCAACAAAGCAATCCAGGATATTGCTATTAGAGTAACAATACTCCGGGCTCTTTTCGATCCCTTCATTTCGGCAATGAATCGTATCCCATAAAACTTGCTTAGCGCATAACCTATTGTTTGGGTAATGACCAACCAAATTTTATAATCAATCCCTAAAAATGTTTGTCCTTCAAAAATTCCTGCTGTAAATGGTTTCCTGAAAGCATACATGCATGAATAAGTTCCAAATGCCACCAGGCCTGCATACAACGAGAAAGTAAGATAATGGGTTTGCTGTAACCAGCGTCTGATAAAGGGTATGTTCATGTTCATGTAAATGGTTTCCTGCTAAGACGAAGAGAGGCAAAGAATTCTTATTCCAACAACACTATCAATAATTCTCTGCGTCTTTGCTTCTCTGCGTCTTTGCGACAAAGGTTATTTCAATAGCCACATATCGGCATTAATATCATCTGTAGTTCCACCAAACTGGCTTTGTAGTGCATTGGTCCAGTTGGTTGTATTCGCTGATCTCTCTGAATCCGGATATTTGAATCTTTTCGGAATCATGGTATTATTACCTGTTCCGGTTCCTGTACTAAAAGTTGGTACACCGGTTCTTCTCCAGTTAATGAATGCTTCCCAACCAGAATTCTCAAAAAATGCCAGATATTTTTGCGTAAGAATTTGTTTAAGCCCTTGCGCATTATCTCCACTATACTTTACTGCAGCCTGTTTGTAATAGGTATTTTCAAAGTCGAACGGTACATCATAACGCAAACCGGCATAGGATTTTGTGATAATACCAGCAGCAACGGTAGGAACACCGTAAAAACCCAGAGAACTCTTAATACCTTTCTTATACCACTCTTCAGCATCCCCACTGATCCAGCCGCGATTAATTGCTTCGGCCATATTGAAACACAACTCAGGGTATCCAACGATAATACCCGGTTCCGCTGTGTAATTGCTATAATATCGACTACGGCTACGTACAGAATAAACAGCAGTATCAACATTCGACATCTTCGACGACATATTATCCAGACTTTCACCAGATGGTGCACCAACATAGGCTGTGATATCCGCCGGCGTTTTATATAATTTGTTAAGTTGTTCGGTTGCCGGTTCTGCTGTGATATAAGCTCTGGGATCATTTAGGTTTACCAGGGTATTCAGGTAAGTTGCCGACATATTATAACGGGTGGCATCAAAACCCAGATTATCCGGATTGGATGGATACTTATTTATATTGTTATATAAATATTGAAAGCTTTGCCCCATTGCTTCAAACAATGGATATTTAGCAGGATTGCTTACAATATTTTTAAATTGATCTACCACTTTCAGATCAGCATCTGCAGTTTTTCCACTTAGTGTAATTAAAACTCTTAGACGAAAAGCATTTACAGTTCTCTGCCAGCTTGCAAGATCGTTACCAAAATAAAAATCGCCTTTTAGAATCTGACCTTCTGCCGTAGCACTTTTATCAGGATTATTAACTTGTTGTCCAAGTTCTGTATTCGCATCTTCCAGCCATTTCAGAATCTGAAGAAATACTTCTTTTTGCGAGCTATACTTAGGGGTCAGGTCGGCCTTTCCCTGTAAGGCTTCTTTCATAGGCAAATCTCCCACCAGGCATGTCATACGGTAGTATAGGAGCGCTCTGAAGAATTTACCCAGTGAAGTATAGGGATTGATAGTTTGTCCACCAAGCCTGGCAGCTTCAGCTTCCATCTGTTGTACGTTATTCATGGTATAATAGCTACTGAAATCTACTCCTCCCCAATCGTAACGTTGATCACCATAATAGTTGTAATTACAGCAGTCGAACTGGTTCCAGCGCATTACCTGGCTCCATGGCTGATCTACATTTATGTTGGCCAATACACCGCCCAGCACTAAGCTGGGAGGCACTTTAGTAGGTTTATTATTATTGATAGCATAATCATCGTACTTACGGTTACAGCTTGTAAAAGCGATACCGGCCAATGCGGCAAATGCTAATATTTTAAAGGATTTCATACAAATGATTTAGAAGGTGAGGTTTAGATTTACACCATAGCGTTTAGTCGTAGGCGTTTGTAAAGTAGAAGAACCTTGATTGGCGTCAGGGTACTGATCCAAATCAACATCTGTACGTTTGGCGAAGTATAACAGATTTCTTCCGATGAAAGAGATGTTGGCCGTATGAATGAAAGTGCCTCGTAATAAGGAAGAAGGCAATGAATATCCAATGGTCACTTCTCTTAGCTTAGCGAATGTTTTGCTGATAACATTAGCTTCATTGGTACGATAGTAAACGCTGATATAATCCTGTAGGAAGGTTTTAGTAACATTTGTTGAATATTGCAACTTATCATAGTTGGTTACATTACCATTATTGTCGTATTGGATGGGTACAGCATTACTTACAACAACACCTTCTCCTAAATATGATTTAACTCCTTTATAGTCCTGGTATCTGGCCTCACCCATTGCACCCTGTACAGTTTGGATATTACGTCCGCCACGGAATGTTTGTTGCTGGATATAATCTATCATACTACCGCCAACACGACCATCGAACTGAAAGCTCAGATTAATACCTTTGTAGCTAAAGCTGTTATTAACTCCCCAAACCCAATCAGGACTTGCATATCCCAGGAATTGCGAAGTAGGGTTATTGATAGGGCGACCATCATTACCATTTATAATCTTTCCATCAGGGGTTCTTACGAAGGCAGTACCATAGATTTTATCTACTCTGTCGCCTACGCCTACAAAAGCATTGAGCTTAGTATCAGAATCTGATATTTTCACGTACTTCTCCTTGAAAGTAGACCAGTTGGCAGTAACGTTCCAGGTAAGCCCATTTGCACTCCTGATAGGTGTACCATTCAAAGTCAGCTCCAGACCTGTTTTACGGGTATTTACCCCATTGATTCTATTCTTGGAAAATCCGGAAGCACTGGAAGGAGTTACATCATAAATCTGAGGACCATTAGCACTGGTAAACCAGGTAGCATCTAACCCAATTCGATTTTGGATAAAGCGTATATCCATTCCTGTTTCAAACATTTTGCTGGCGAATGGCTTAAGATCCGGATTTGCTATGGTTTGAGCGATAATAGCGCCAGCCTGGTTTTGATAAACAGGAGCTACTCCATAATCGAGGGTATTAAAGATAGGTCCGTCATAGGACGACAAATACTGGGTTCCATAGCCCAATGGGTAGATAGCCAGCGGAGTGGCTCCAATGGTAGCCTGAGTAAAACCACCTTTAACATTCGCGTATGAACCTCTTAGTTTCAGGAAGCTTACAACATCCGGTAGTTTTACATAATCAGAAACTACCGTACTCAGAGCGATTGAAGGATAGGTATAGGTGTTGTTCATTACCGGCAGGTTAGAAGCCTTATCTACCCTATCTGTTAATGAAATGGTAGCATATTTACCTAAATCGATATCCACATATCCATAAGCACTAAGTACCAGCATTGGTGCCGTGTAATTGGTTGCAAACAATGGATCACGGCTATTAGCGAATCCATACCATCCCGGTGCATTTAAGTAATTAGTTGTTACATAACTGGAGTTATATTTATAATTACGGGCATTTGCACCTACAGACGCATGTATTCCGATTTTGTGACTGAAAGTATTAGTGTAGGATAAAAGGAGGTCGGTATTATTTTCGAATAAAGATCTGCGATCTTCTCTATAATCACCTTTTC
Source organism: Chitinophaga silvatica (assembly GCF_003419895.1). Taxonomy (GTDB): domain Bacteria; phylum Bacteroidota; class Bacteroidia; order Chitinophagales; family Chitinophagaceae; genus Chitinophaga; species Chitinophaga silvatica. Next base: position 158,781 of record NZ_QPMM01000003.1, read on the forward strand.
CTTCTTCGCGACCATATGGGTGCGCAGAGTATGGAACTTTTTCAGTTCTCAACAGATCATAAGTAGTGATTTGGCTACGGGCAAGCAGTTCCAGTTTATCATTGAATTTATAGGTGATTTTAGCATAGCCATTTACGTCTGTTTTATAATGCCCTCTCAACCATTCGTAGGTCATAAACCAGGGGTTATGATAACGTTGGTATTCTGCATAAATAGATTGTATACCTTCTTTACCAGGTTGCCAGTAGTTGCGCATATCGTCCATGCTCCAATCGGCACCAGCCCAGATCAGGGTATTATAAATTAAGCTGTTAGGGCCATAGTTAACATCCGGGAAGTTTTTGGAGGATTGGCGGTTATAATTAAGATATCCTTCAACTCTTAGTTTTGGAGAGAAGTTATAACCCAGGGATAAGCTACCGTTGAAGATATTCAGTCCTGTGTTTGGAACGATACCTTTCTGGTAAGAGTTATTGATAGAAAAGCGTACATCTGCTTTATCGTTATGAGCAGAAATAGCAATGTTATTGGTACTTAACATTCCGGTTTGCAGGAAGCGTTGTAGATTATTTTTTCCACGGGCAATCCAGGGAGTACCGATACGTTTTCCGGTTACCGGATCAATAGGGCTATCATACTGGGGAATAAGCTGACCTTCAAATTTAGGGCCCCAGACATCATAGTCGCCATCATTGGTTCCACCTCCTTTACCATCTACGAATGCATATTTTCCGTGGTCGCCAGGTCCGTATTCATCCTGTACTTTAGGGATCGCATTAAATCCTTTTTCGAACATTGTACTGGAGTTGAATTCAATGGATACACCACGTTTGTCTTTAGACCCTTTTTTGGTGGTGATCATTACGGCTCCGTTTAGTCCACGTGAACCATATAAAGCGGAAGCTGTAGGGCCTTTGAGGACAGTATAGCTTTCGATGTCATCTGGTGAGATGTTCCAGGTATCGGAGTTGATAGGCACCCCATCCACCACGTATAAAGTGATCTGGCTTCCGCGTAGTAGTACTAAAGGAGAAGCCAGCATTTCGGCGGAAGCGCCAACGGTAAGTCCGGCTACTTTACCCACTAATCCGTTGATTGGATTGGGTTCGCGGGCTTTTACCATATCGGCACCTTTTACTTCCTGAACGGCATATCCTACTTTTTTCACTTCTTTTCGTATACCCAATGCAGTAACAACCACTTCATCCAGTGCTTTTTTATCTGGCTGTAGAGTGATAGTTACATTAGATCCTTCCTTAACCAAATAGGTAGCGGAAAGAAAGCCGATTGAAGTGATTTCAAGAATATCAGCACCGGAAGCAGTAATAGAAAATCTGCCGTTTGGATCGGTAGTGGTGCCCCTGTTAGCTCCTTTTACCTTAACAGTGGCACCGATAACCGGTTGCTGATCAGCCTCGCCTATTACCTTTCCGGTAACCGACTGTGAATAGGCGGAAGTAGTAATAATTAGCAGCAGGAATAATGCGCATATCTGCCATTTAAAAGCGCGATGTAGATTTGATTGCATGTAAATGTAGGTTTGGGTACAACTCTAATTTACTAGCAAAGATTGCGGTCGAATATGACCTAATTGTTAAGCAGGACTAAATTTATTGTTAAGCATTTGTAAACTCATTTGTCATTTTCCAGGAAGAAATAAATGACAAGAATCTGGGCGGTATCTTCTCCAATATTACGGGGTTTATGGCCTAAACGCCCATCAAAGAACAGGGAATCACCTTCTTCCAGGATATGCTTTTCATTATCAATTAAATACTCAACAGTACCTTTAATAATATATTTGTATTCATAGGCATCTGTTCTTACCACCTGAGATCGGGAGGCTCCTTTTTTGAGTTCCAGGATCACAATATCAATAGGCAGGTTTTTGATATTACGGGTAAGTACTCTCTTATAGGCAAAGCCTTTTGCTGGTTCTTTTTCGAATGGTTGATAGGTAGATTTTTGTTTTATAATGACTTTTGAATTAGGTGATTGTTGATCAATTTCATTAAAAAACTCGTTCATATCCAGCTGTAAAGCTTTGATAATATTGATCAATACCAATAACGAAGGAACGGTACGATTGTTCTCTATCTGAGAAATCAGTCCTTTACTCACATCTGCCTTATCAGCCAATTCCTGAATGGTAATGCCTTTAGCTTTTCTTTTCTCTTTAATCTTGTTGCTGATTTGCATGATAATATCCTCTGTCATAAGCCGTTTCGTGGTTTGTTTTCAAAGATTGATAGATGAAGGTTAAGCATTCTCCCTATCTTTACATCAAATTTTACACAAATTAAGCATCCATGTTCAGTATCGACCAAATCCTTGCTGTTACCTTTACATTATTTGCAGTTATTGATATTGTGGGATCTATTCCTGTATTAGTTTCTTTAAAGGAGAAATTAGGACACATAGATGCCGGAAAAGCTACTATTGCCTCGGGTGTATTAATGATTCTATTCCTGCTGGTAGGAGAGCCTTTTCTTAAGTTACTGAGCGTAGATGTAAATTCTTTCGCTGTTGCCGGTTCTATAGTGATTTTTGTAATTGGGCTGGAAATGATCCTGGGTATTGAGTTCTTTAAGAGCGAACAGGATGCCAAAGCTGGTAGCGTTGTTCCTATTGCCTTTCCACTGGTAGCAGGATCTGGTACCTTAACTACAATTATGTCGCTAAAAGCCAATTTTGGCGAATATAACATCCTTGCAGGAATTATACTTAACCTGGTTATCGTATATATTGTGTTAAGAAGCCTTAATTACATAGAACGGATGCTTGGTAAAGCCGGGCTGATGGTACTTCGTAAGTTTTTTGGCGTTATTCTGCTGGCAATAGCCGTTAAAATCTTTAAAAGCAATATCAATCTGTAAGGCGATTTGGGATTCTGTAACAGAAAATGTAGATTTGCGCAACTTTTTGGCCTCGTAGTACAATGGATAGTATAAGAGTTTCCGAAGCTCCAGATCCAAGTTCGATTCTTGGCGAGGCTACCACCTGATGACCGCAAACGCAATATAATAAAGTGTTTGCGGTTTTTTATTTTTTTAGCCCGTTGTCACTTTTGTTGTCAAAATATACCAAGCGGGAAATATGGCGGGTAAGGTTATTTTTTGAAACTAATTCTCAATTCCAATTTTTCAAATTATCTAGCTTCTGTTAATATAAATTTATCTCACGCTCGATTTCCAATTTTTTATTTTCTAAACTCACTAAATCCAAGACAGCTGAAGAAGCATTTTTTTTCTTGCGATCCTTCAATCTTCCAGGAAACACCAATTCACGTTGTCTATCAACAATGGCATTCAATGTTCCCAATTTGTGAATGCGTTGTATCTGATTGGCGAAATTTTCATAACCTTTCCTCTTTATAATATCAACCTCATTAGACATCTTCTCAATCAGCCTTTCTGGCATTTTTAAACCGTTACAAGTTGTTAAGACACCAGTTACAACTATATCACCTGCTTTATAGATTGTCTTACGGTGGCTATATAAGAAATTCTTATTGTTGATTATTTGAAGAATGTCCGGGATAAAATCTTTTATATCTACATCTGACGAAAATGTAAGATCATCAATATACCTAGTATAAATGATAGATCTGCTTTTACAGAACTCCAGTATTTCCCCATCCAATATTCTTAATCCAACTACATTACATAGAAACGGACTTGTTGGAACCCCTTGAGGAACATGCCCCTTATAAGTTGTAATTTTAGTTATGTATGATGCAACATCTGCGGAGAAACCAAAACTAACCAGTGTCGAGTAAACTAAGCGATTACTAACAAATTGAAAATAGCCGACAAGATCTGTTTGAAAATGATACTTCTTGCCAGAGTGATATTTTGCATTTAATACTGCGCTCCTATATTTGACTGATCCTGTTACATGATAGGGTAAAGATATTTGAGAAAAAATACGATCATTTATTCTGTTGTGCAGATCTCTTAGTATATTTTCACTTGAATCAATATCTCTTTTTTTTCCAGACTTTTTAGTTCTCGAAAATGAATTATAGTATTTATGTAAATTGTCTAATACCGCATCAATATCCTTCAATTTGTAGCCAATAACAGCCTCTAAATGGCGTAATGATTTGATCATAATTATGCAATAAAAATATCCTTAATTACACTGTTCACGAGTGGTGATAAAAGCTTATAAGACTCCTGCTTTTCAACAGGTATATCATCTGGAGTAATAGAAAGAAAAAATATTATTGGAAGTGGCACCTCCAAACCGTCTGCAATTGCTTTTAGGGTTTTTAAATTCGGTTCCTTTTTATTGCTTTCAATAAGGGAAAGATACGATTGGGTTATTTCTGCTTTTTCAGCTAATACATTTTGCTTAATATTCTTCTTTTTTCGTAACCCTTCAATAGCTCCACCAATATTCATACGAAAATTTTTTAGATAACTTTAGTAAAGTGTACGACCGACGAATTATTTATCAAACCAATCTCTTATCATATTCATTAGACTATCTCCATCTGACACAAATAATCTCATCAGATTTATGATTATCCCCACAATTTGAATGCCTTGCTTTTCCCTGCTAAGTCCCTGAAGTCGCTTCAGCTCGTCAACTATTTGTTGCAAGAGGCTAATTTCATCGGTCGTAAAACGGCCGCTGCTCTTTGAGAGCAGATTGTTGATTCCTTGAATCAACTCATTAATTGAGTTTTGTTGTTTCATATAGCTTTTGATTAAAAATTTAAAAAAAAGCTGCCGGAAACGGTGCCGTTTACGGCAGCCATTTATGTGAGCACTTTATTGAAACCATCATCAAAACTGTTAACATTTAGACAATAATGAAAAGGGGGGAAATATCAGCTTTCGCTGATTGCATATTTCTATGCTTCAAGACTCAGCACCATTTCCAGCTATGCAAAACTCAATTGCTCAAAGAACTGATGCAAATATACATCAGTTTTCCACAATACCAAAAAATATGCAATATTTTTATCTCAGGGTAATATTATTGATGGAAATATAACTAACCCTAAACCCAATTTGTCGGATTAAGAAGTTCACGGTTGTTAACTTTTAGATATTTCCCAATCTCATAAAGCTTTTCTATAGGTGGCTGCCTTTTGTTCTGGCACCAACGGAATATTGTTTGCTCAGTTAATCCCATAGCCTCAGCCAATTCCTTATTGGATTTACCATTTCTCCGCAAGCACGGCTTTAATTCTATTGTACTGTACTTCCTTCATTTGGTAGTATGTAACCAAATATATTAATACCTAATTAATCAATCTTAAGCAATAATGAATATAAAAAGATTATTTATAATCCATTTATGTTCATGCTTAAACTTTATGGTTAATTTAGAGAATCAGAAAATCAAAAAAAATATAGCCATGATAGATAGTACATAGTAAATACTATTTTTGTAGGCACAATTTTAGCCATAGACATGGGTTTGGGTTTTGAGCAATAAGAAAACCGTACCCCAATTCACTCATTCCCTATATCTTCTAAACTCCGGATACAACTCCTGCACAATATCGCTTTGAATTACTTCCTTTGAATCAATATCCATTGCTGACAGGCAACCTGTATGCCCGGCACCTGTATCTATATTCCAGACATTGCAGGCAGACATTGGAATAGTTTCATTATAAATTAAAGTAGGAGTATGGCCTATATAGATTTCTTTAAATAGTTTCAATCGTTTAGGATAAAGGGCCGGATGACTGATTACACGTTTATTCATAGTTAAAGCTAATTCCCATAATGATCTGTCTAGTGTCAGGTTTTCAACAGGTGATTCAGCTGCTGGTCCATTATCATTCTTAAAGCCAGCATGTAAAAATAAACGGTCGTTAGCATCTATATGAAAAAATTGCAGGCGCGAAAAAAACTCCAGGTGTTTTAGTCTGTTTTCATTATTCAACGGTTCATAACTCTGAATGGTGGGTAATCCCTTATTCTGTGCCCATGTACTATTATTCCTGTTATTCTGAAGCCATAGTTCACAATGCACATCATGATTGCCTTTTATGAAAATGCAGCGGTATCTGCACTGCAGTTCAATCAGCAACTCAATTACCTGAGCAGATTGTGGCCAGCCATCAACATAATCGCCAAGGAAAATTAATTGATCTTCAGGCTGTAATTGCATTCTTACTAACAATTGCTGTAAAGCCTTAAAAGCTCCGTGTATATCTCCAATCACAAAAGTTTTCATATCAAAATTAGACCTTTCAACAATTCAAATTAAAAATAAATAACTAGTAATCAATGTATTTCTATAACTGATTAAAAGACCTGCAATTTTATTAACTTAGATAAATGAATTTCCAGGAATACACTCCCTCTCCTGCTCTGGCTTCTTTTATTAAATCATACAGGTTTATTAAAAGTGCAGATGAAATGGTAAACAGAGTATTACCGGGAACAACATTCACTGCAGTATTTCAGCTTAAAGGGAAGGTTTCCTTAATTGAGAAAACGGATAAAATCATACTTCCTGCTGCCACACTATCAGGTTTGAGAAAAGGAGCCAGATTAATTAATTATGCTCCCGACTCATTGACGATTATTATACACTTCAGAGAAACAGGCATTGCTGCATTTTTTAAACAACCGGCCTACGAGTTTTTTGAAGAAAGCTTAGCTCTCGACGACTTATTTGCCACCTCTGAGATTTCAATAATTGAAGAACAATTAGCAGAAGCCTCCGATTATCAGGCTATTATAAAAGTGATAGAAAGCTTTTTAGTTACTAAACTTTTACACAAAAAAGAAGATCTGCTTATTAATGAAGCAGTTTCACGGATTACCAGCCAAAAAGGATCAATAAGAATTGAGGAACTCTCTAAATCTTTATTTATAAGTCAGGATGCTTTTGAGAAAAGATTCAGGAAACTGGTCGGAGTTACACCCAAACAATTTTCATCAATTGTAAAAATAAACACCCTGATTCGTCAACGCCCCCCAGCCCTTTCGCTTACCCATCTTGCGCTGGAAAGCGGGTATTACGATCAGGCACATTTCAATAAAGACTTTAAGCTCTTTACAGGTCAAACCCCTACAGATTTTTTCAAAGCCCCCTTCTTCTGGTAAAATCAATGATTTTTTACAAGTTGCTGAACTAAGCAACTACGAATTTTGTGTTAACAAGTTTGAACAACATCATGATTCAAACTAATGTAATCAAAACATCTGTAAAAAATCAAAGTATGGAAACTATCACAAATTCCAACAGAACAGTAGTACAATCTCTGTACAGATTTCTAAATAACAAGACCTTTGATCAGATTCAATCCATTGTATCTGAGGATTATGTAAATGATAATGGAGAAAAGGGTATCAACGGATTCACAAAAGGATTTATCGGTTTTATAAATGCATTTCCGGATGCCAAATGGACCATTTCTGAAGTAATTACCGAAGGTGATAAAGTAGTTGTTATGCAAACTGTAGAAGGAACTCAAAAAAATCAATTTCAAAACATCCCTCCCACTAATAAGAAAATACAGATTTCAGGAGTTGTAATTTATGAGTTGGAAGATGGACTAATTATTAATCATATTGTGCATACAGACAGGCTTGGTGTTCTTCAACAACTCGGAGTATTACCTACTGATTTATCAGCATTAAAGCCTGAAGAGGGTATTTATCTTGTTGATAAGTTTAATATACCGCAGGAAGCTTTAAATGAATTTACCGACAGAATGGAATATAACAGAAAACTGATCAGACAACTCCCAGGATTTATAAAAGACGAGGTGTTGATTGAAAATAACACTAACGGATATACTGGAATAATGACAGTTGCCGTTTGGCAAAATCAGAAGTCTCTGGATCATGCAAAAGAGGTCGTGCAGGCGGATTATAAGAAGATAGATTTCAATCCTGCTACCTTTACCCAGCGACTAAATATTACCATGGTAAGGGAAATTTATCATCAGCCTTAGGAGTATCGGAGTCGCCCATTAAAACCCAAAATGGGCGATTATTTGTTATAAGTCTTATATTAGCAGCTCACAATAATTGTTTGTACTCATCTTATTCCTTTATTTATGAAAATTAAATACCTGTACTTTGCATGGCTACTATGTAGCATATCATTACCTGTTTTTTCTCAGGATAGCGCCTATATTTTTAACCAGGGTAATGCTGCACAAAATGCCCAGGCCTGGATAAATGGGAAATTCACTTCCAGTTATTTACAAACATTCAGAGGTACAAGTGCCGCCGGCACCCGACATCACGATTTTTTCGGTGGCACCGCAACATCTGCCGGTGGTAATCTTCGATGGAGTTTCAATTTAACAGGAACTGAAAGCGGTAGTAACAAAGGTTCTGACTTTAAGTTGGTAAATTATGCAGACAATGGAACAGTACTAAGTACCCCCCTGAGCATCGACAGAGCATCAGGAGTAGTATCGATTAATAACAACTTGTTATTAAATCATCAAACTGCAAATATAATATCCTTCAATGCAGTAGGATTAGGTGCTCCTACATTCAATACTCATAGTCCTGGTAGCAAAATCAACCTGTTTGATAGTAATCTAAGTGCTACAAGTGCAGGTTATGATATTGGAATCCAAACACTGCATATGTGGTTTGGTATTCCTTCCGCGGAAAGTGCCAGAGGTTTTATTTACTATGCAGGAGAAACGCAGGTGGGCAGAATTGATGGACTTGGGTCTTCCGAATGGAAAGGACAAGGGCGTTTCAAAGGCTGGTATACATCAGGTACTGGTCCGGCTACTGAAATTGGTTACTATAATGATAGAGCTACCATTATCGGTTACGACAGAACTCCGGCCACTGCGTCGTATGTACCATTATACCTGGCCGGAGGTACATCTGCCAGTGCATTCAAAACAGTGTTTATAACCAATACTGGCGTAGGTATAAATAGTGGTGCTGCCATCCCTCAATCCGAATTATCAGTAAATGGTACCATTACAGCCAAGCGTATACGCGTAACTCAAACCGGCTGGCCTGATTATGTTTTTGCGAAAGATTACGTACTCCCTGGTCTGGATAAGGTAGAAGAATTTATCAAAAAAAATCAGCACCTGGAAGGCATACCCGCAGCGGCTATTGTAGAAAAAGAAGGGATGGATGTTGGAGAGATGAATAAAAAGTTATTGGAGAAGGTAGAAGAGCTTACATTATATCTGATAGAACAGAATAAGAAAATTAAAGAGCTGGAAGCCTGGAAAAAACAACAGGAACAAAGTCAGAAATAAGAAATTTGGAACTAGTGCATTCAGTTACTGAATGCACTAGTTATACTAATATTTTCTTTCGGTAATATATACCACCAACTCTTCTAAGGCAGTACGAACCGGGGTTTCAGCAAAGCTGTATAATATATTCATTGCATTGTTCCGGTATTCAAGCATTTTGCTTTCCGCATAAGTGAATCCATCTAATTCCTTTACTTGCTCCTTTAGGTATTGAAGTTGTTTTTCGTTTGTGCTTTGGTGTTTAATAATATATAAAAGTTTTCGTCTGGTAATGTTATCACACTTATTTAGAACATGAATTAAAGGCAAGGTTATTTTTCGTTCCTGAATATCATTCCCAATTGGTTTTCCAATATTATCGGTTCCATAATCCAGCAGGTCGTCTTTAATCTGAAAAGCCATCCCCACATTTTCACCGAATGTTGCCAGTTGCTGAACAATGTTATTATCTTCAGATGTGGTTGCAGCACCAGCTTCACAGGCAGCACGCAATAAAGTAGCGGTTTTCTGACGAATGATATTGTAATATACATTTTCGTCGAGATTGAGCTTTTGAGTTTTGGATAATTGAACAAGCTCTCCTTCAATTGTTTCTTCAATCGCTTTTGCGAAGATTTTTAGTGTATTATAATCACCATTTTCAAGAGGTAGTAATACTCCTTTAGTAAACAAGACATCTCCTAAAAAAACGGCGCTTCTGCTCTTCCATAAAGCATTTGCAGAGTAAGCGCCTCTGCGTTTCATAGAGTGATCAACAATATCGTCATGAACCAGAGATGCTATGTGCAACATTTCAATCAATGCAGCAGCTCTATATGTACGGTCATTAGTTGCGCCGCAGAGACGGGCACATAAAAGAAGAAAAATAGGTCGTAATTGCTTCCCTTTAGCTTGTGAGAGATACATCATCATTCTGTGGACAGAAGTGACTTCGCTTTGAAATTCTTTCGTTAATACATTATTAAATGAGTGTAGTTCCTGCTTAAGAATTTCTCTCGCCTGCATGGATGGGTTTAATTATTCCTGTAAATATAGGTTACTTCTTGTCAGATTTCTTTTTTGTTTTTTGCTGCACCAGGTCTGCCTCTTGCTTAGCCAGATCGTGGATTTTTATATAATCTACGTCTATGATTGTCGCCAACATTTTCAATTCATTAATGGTAAACAAGCCAGGGTCTTTCAGTTTATTCAGAAGAGTGATATAACCAACTCCTAATTTCTTATAGATATTGGTTTTAGGAATAATATCGAAAATATCTTTCATGCGACTAACCGTTCCGGTTTCGAACATCGATTTCACAGCTATATTTTTCGTTTCCTGCGACATTATTGAAAAGTAATAACATATTCATTCCACACTATTAAAAATTATAAATCAAGAATTTAAATTTCTTAATAACAATAAATATTCCTAAATGAGAATTTTTGAATCAATTTTTTAGTAACTTAGATATTCAGACACTAATTTGCAGGCCTTTACAAATATTGAGGCAATTGCGCATACAGATGGTCCGGGGTGTGGAAACTATATGGATACCAGATGTTGGGCAGTGCTCACGCTACGGCGTGGGTGCTCGCTTCCGTCTTTCCAGGTATCCACACCCCGGGGCGGTAAGTAGAGGCCCACGTTTTTTTATTCCTAAAACTTTCTGCTCTATCTCCTAATAAGGCTATGGATAAAAAGGAAAAGATTAATATGGAGGTTTTTGATCTGGCTGTTAAGCAAGCTGTAGAACATGCAGAAATACGCGTAAGATTGGAACTTTCAGAAAAAGTTGAATTCTACAAACGATTATGCAAATTTTTAATACTTCTTATTAGTTTGGTTACGGTTTGTTCCATTGTATTAAATATTCGTATGTTAATCGACTGCTGTTAATAAAAAAGCAGGCAGAGTGCCTGCTTTTAAAATCTATTTATCCTTCTATCTCACTTAACTCTAACCACCTCATTCCTTTATCATCCAACAATTGTATAATCTCTCCAATGCGTCGGGTCATTGGTTCCATCTTGTCAAATTGTAATTCTCCGGATGATAATGCCGATTCTATTTCATTCTTTTCCTTCTCCAAATTTTCCATTTCTTTTTCAAGTAACTCCAACTCTCTTTTCTCTTTGAAAGACAGCTTCCTTGCTTTAGGCTCTGGTTCAGCATTTACTGGTGTCTCGGCTATTGTCTTCTTTGGTTCAATACTTTTCTTCTTTTCTTCTTCCTTTTCCCATTCACGGTACTGAGTATAGTTGCCCGGAAAGTCTCTGATTACACCATCTCCCTCAAATACAAATAAGTGGTCCACCAACTTATCCATAAAGTATCGGTCGTGGCTTACGATAATAACACAGCCCTGAAACTCCTGAAGAAAATTTTCCAGAATACTTAGTGTTGGAAGATCCAAATCATTAGTTGGTTCATCCAGCACCAAAAAGTTTGGATTCCTAAATAATATAGATAATAAATGTAGACGTCTTTTTTCTCCGCCGCTTAATTTAGATATAAAAGTATACTGCTTTTCAGCGGAGAAAAGGAAAAGTTCCAAAAACTGGGCAGCACTCACCTTAGTACCATCAGCAAGTGGAAAATTTTCTGCAATATTTTTTACAAACTCAATCACTCTCATATCTTCCTTGACTTCCAATCCGGATTGAGAATAATTTCCAAACACTATGGTTTCTCCTACATTTATTTTACCGGAGTCTGGTTGTTCGGAACCCAGGAGCATGTTTAGGAAAGTAGATTTCCCTACTCCGTTTTTACCCACTATCCCTACTCTTTCTCCTTTCTTAAATGTATAATCAAATCCTTTTAAGATATTAAGATCACCATACGATTTGTAAACCTTCTTGAGCTCAAGTATTTTACCTCCCAGTCTGGTCATTTTAACATTTAGCTCCAGCTGTTGTTCCTGGGTTTTTTGAGTTGCTTTTTCTTTAACATCATAAAAGGCATCCTGCCGGGATTTCGACTTTGTAGTTCTGGCTTTAGGTTGTTTGCGCATCCATTCCAGTTCTTTCCTGTAAAGATTTCTTGCCTTATCGATGCTGGCTTTATCATTTTCTTCCCGGGTGGCTTTCTTCTCCAGATAATTTTCATAATCACCTTTATAAATGAAAAGCTGTTCCCGGTCGAGTTCCATAATCTCATTACAAACGCTATCAAGGAAATAACGGTCGTGGGTTACTAGTAATAGGGTAACTTTTTCCTGATCAAGGAAATTCTCCAACCATTCAATCATGCTAATATCAAGGTGGTTGGTTGGCTCGTCCATAATTAAAAGTACATGCTTATGCTCGAACCCTATTTCAATCAATACTTTAGCGAGCGCCACCCTTTTTTGTTGACCTCCCGAGAGGGAACCAACAGCCTGATCGAGGTTATGAATATTCAATTTACCCAGGATCTGTTTTACCTTACTATCGAAATGCCAGGCATTTAGTTCGTCCATTTTGGCAATTGCAGTAGTCAGCTGTTCCAAATCTGGCTCCAGGCCATCTTCGGTCAATAGCTCATAGTTTTTGATGGCATTTAAAACCGGATGATCCTGATCAAAGATATTTTCTATAATAGATTTGTTGGAGTCGAAGCCTGTTTGTTGTTCCAGCATCACTACAGTAACGTCTTTATGGATCCAGACTTTTCCTTCATCCGGCATTTCTTTTCCCAGAATAATGCGAAGCAAGGTAGATTTTCCGGTTCCATTCAGGGCTACCAGGGCAATTTTATCTCCTTCTTCAATATGAAATGAGATGTCTTTAAATAATGGTTTAGTTCCAAATGATTTGGTTAATCCTTCTACTGTAACGTAATGCATTGTGCGAAGGTATAAATTATAGGGAAGACTAGATATATAAGTATTTTTTTTGTATATTCATAATAGGATAAACTGGGAGCTTTTCCCTTGTAAATTTTGTTACAGAACTATCGGCCCTTTGTCCATTAATTCTCATCCCCCTCTTTTAAGTCGGAAAAAGAAGAAAGCCCTTCCGCTTTTCGCGCAAGGGCTTGTGCGTTTAAATATGTTCCCGATTAGAAATCGTAGTAAAATTTGCGGAAGCTGCTACGAAGACCTATGCTGAATATAACATCATTGGTTTTTACCTGGTCATTACTCAGTTTTCTGTAAGCCAGGGATGTTTCCAATCTTAAATTATACTTTGGATTGAAAATATACGCAATGGTTCCCTGGGCATAGATGAGATCTGTTTTAAGACCCTGACCAATGTAATTTCCATATTCATTAACATGGGTAGTGTATGGCTTAGAGATATCATGACCGTAATTTGTATTGGCATCCGGGTCATCTCCGTATTTAGAGTACATCAATTCTCCGCGACCATACCAGCGTTTTAGTCTGTATGTTGCGATTCCCACTATTTCCTGGAAATTAGCACCCAGCGGGTGGGCTAAGGATTGGTTATAGTGTTCGTAGTTGATGAGTGTACTTTTATAGGAATATGTATATGGTCTTACCGCATTATATTCAGCCAATACATCAAGTTTATTTACTTTGAACAGGTCATAAGCTTTTACACCAAGTTGCCAGGCTTGTTTATTGGCCCACCATCCCTTACCTTTCAGCACTTCATTTAATTTAAATTCATCAAGTACAAATTGTCCGTAAATCGTGGTTTTAGGGAATAATTTGAATTTGGCATTCAATCCCATTAGTGCATTATCTGACGACCCTTCTGAAAATTCTGCGGAGCGCAGGAAAATAATTGGGTTCATATAACTCCAATCGAAGCCTCTCTTACGACCAGAAGAATCGGCATCAGGCCAGATAACAGCATCAAAGAATCCGATAGATATTTTTTTGCTGACATTCCAGTCTAAGAAATGAAATACACCCCATTTTTTATAGTACCCAAGATCATCATATGCAGCTGCAAAGTTCTTACTGTGTTTATCCATAAACTGAGCCCACATAGAAGTATATTGAACTTTACCCAGATGACCGGTTAGTTTTAAATATGGATAACTAAACTGTATATCAGAAAGGATTAAAGAACGATAACCATCTCCAATAAAGTTTTGTCCGTAGCCCATATCAATAGTCAGGTATTTAATTGGAGTATAGGATAGTAATGCACTTGCATTATTATAATCGAAAGCTTTACCGTTACTATAGTCTTTAATAGCGCCCTGCCCAGGAACTATATCCTGTTTACGTATATACTGATCAAGGTAGGTTGGGAACTTTGCCTGATTTTCGTAAAAGTAGGATTCAAAATAAAATTTTGTTCCTATGTTGGCCTGTATACTGGCACCACGTGTATTCACCCAGGTAGTTCTGCTTCCGTCTTTAGTTTTACCAACCTGGAAGTCTGGTAGAAAGTCGATAAATACATTGAAGTCTTCGTTTCTGAATTCAAGGAGATGTTCATCAAATAATTTACGATGTACCCAACTACGTTTGACCGTTGGAGTGGCCGTATACATTGCGCTTGTGTCTATATGTAATATAGGCCTTAATGAAGTATGGTGATTAAGAGAATCGATATACAGTTCTCTGATATCCAAATAATTATAAGGCACTATTACAGGTACTTTTTCTTGGGCATTCGCATTCGAGAACAGCAACAGAGTTCCGATTATCCAGAGGAAATGTTTCATTAAAATAGTTTTGATTACAGCAAAATTTGCACGGTTTCAGGCTTCCACAAACATTAAATAAGGCATTCACATTGTGATATGTCAATTCACTTCATAAAACAAAGATAAACTTTTACTGATATTGAAACCAGCAGGAAGTTATTATATAGAAGTTCGTTTTTTAAATGAGTTGTTGTTGCTGAGCAGTTAAGTATACGTTTTCTATACCTTCTTTCAACGCTATCTTAGCATGCCAGCCATAACTATGTAGCTTGGATACATCCATTAATTTTCTTGGAGTACCATCCGGCTTGGAAGTATCAAATACAAGACTACCCTTAAATCCTACTATTTCCTTTACAAGATTTGCCAGATCCAGGATACTTATATCTTCCCCGACTCCAATATTTATCAACCCACTTTCGTTATAATTTTGCATCAGAAAGAAACAGGCGTCAGCCATATCATCTGCATGGAGGAATTCACGTTTTGGTGTACCTGTTCCCCAGATTACCACTTCACTCTTTCCTTCTATTTTTGCTTCATGCATTTTTCTGATCATTGCAGGCAATACATGAGAATTTTGTGGATTATAGTTATCGTTAGGACCATAAAGGTTGGTGGGCATTACTGAAATAAAATTGCATCCATATTGTGCTCTATAGGCATCACACATTTCAATTCCTGCAATTTTAGCGATAGCATAAGGCTGATTGGTAGGTTCAAGGGAACCGGTAAGAAGATATTCTTCCTTTAAGGGCTGTGGCGCCATTTTAGGATAGATACAGGAAGAACCTAAGAACATCAGTTTTTTTACATTTTGTACGTAAGCCTGATGAATAACGTTATTCTGAATCATCAGGTTTTCGTAAATAAACTGTCCTCTATAGGTATTATTAGCTAGAATACCACCTACTTTGGCGGCAGCCAGGAAAACGTAGTCGGGTTTTGTTTCTTCAAAAAACGCCTTGGTTTGCTGCTGATCTGTTAAATCCAGTTCTGCTGAAGTTCGGAATATGAGATTGTTAAATCCTGCCTTCTGTAATCGTCTGACAATAGCAGAGCCAACCATTCCACGGTGGCCAGCTACATAAATTTTATCTTGAAGCTCCATGTTATTCAAATTGGTTCAATACTTTAAAGCCATTATTTTTCAATAGCTTTTCTTTCCTGAACAGTTCTATATCTGCTAACACCATTTCCTTGATAAGAGCAGGTAAATCATATTTAGGTACCCAGCCTAATTTAGCTTTAGCCTTCGAAGGATCACCAATCAAAAGTTCAACTTCTGTAGGTCTGAAGTAACGAGCATCTATTGCCACCACTTCCTGTCCTGCTTTTAATGGGCATTCTTCATTTGAAACAGCAATTACGATTCCTTTTTCCTCTAATCCTTCCCCTTTAAACTCTATATCTATACCAGCTTCTTTAAAAGCCAGTCTGATAAACTCTCTAACAGTAGTGGTTACACCAGTGGCAACCACAAAATCTTCTGGCTTCTCCTGTTGTAACATTAACCACATTGCTTCAACGTAGTCCTTTGCGTGGCCCCAATCGCGTTGGGCACTCAGATTTCCCATATAAAGCATGTCTTGTAAGCCAACAGACATTTTAGCTACAGCTCTTGTAATTTTTCTTGTTACAAATGTTTCCCCTCTTAAAGGACTTTCATGATTAAATAAAATTCCATTGCAGGCAAACATACCATATGCTTCACGGTAGTTCACAGTGATCCAGTAGGCATATTGTTTAGCAACTGCATAAGGAGAACGCGGATAGAACGGGGTAGTCTCAGATTGAGGAACTTCCTGTACTAATCCATATAATTCTGATGTCGAAGCCTGATATACTTTGGTTTTCTTCGCCAATCCCAGTATTCTGACAGCTTCCAGAATTCTTAATGTACCAATTGCATCAACATCTGCTGTATATTCGGGTGACTCAAAGCTTACCTGCACGTGGCTCATAGCACCCAGGTTATAAATCTCATCAGGCTGAACTTCCTGAATAATTCGAATCAGATTGGTGCTATCTGATAAATCGCCATAATGAAGCTTCATCCTAACGTTCTGCTCATGAGGATCTTGATATAAATAATCGATCCTGTCTGTGTTAAACAAAGAAGCTCGCCTTTTAATACCATGTACGAAATATCCTTTCTTTAACAACAGATCTGCGAGATATGCGCCATCTTGTCCTGTAATACCTGTAATAAGGGCTATTTTTCCCATGAATTATGAATGCAAATATGTATGAATCTTATTTAGATAAATGTCTACAATCTTATCCTGACTAAATTCTGCAAGCATTTTTTTCCTTGCATTTCTGCCGAATTCGCTCCTTTTTTCACCAGGTAGAAGCAGCATTTGTTTCATTTTTTCTGCTAAATCTACAGGGTTCTTAACTTTACATAAAAATCCCGTTTCTCCATCATCCACAACATCTTTACAACCTACATTATCTGTTGTAATAACAGGTATTTCCAGGCTGGCGGCTTCCATAATTGCTCTTGGAATACCTTCTCTGTAATAAGATGGCAAAATGAAGCAATCGCTGGTAGAAAGATGAGAAATAACATTATCTGTAACCCCCAAATAGCGAATAATATTAGCCTTTTCCCACTCCATAATTTGTTCTCTGGATATTGCTCCAGGATTTGCAACATCTACAAAACCTAATAAACAGGACTCAAAATCATAGCCTTCGGTCTTTAATATTTTCGAAGCCTCAACAAAATCAGCTACCCCTTTTTCATATAACATGCGGCCAGACATAATGAATCTGAATTTCCTTGATGTTACAGGTACTTCATTTGTTGCAGCTTTAAAACGCTGTGTATCTATCCCTTCCCCGGGTAAAACAAATGTTTTCTCTTTTTCAATAATATTATGATCAATAAAGCTTTCTTTATCTTCTTTATTTAAAAACCAAACTTCTTTAGCATTTTTCAGACTAAAACGATAGAGTTTTTTAGCTATAAGAGAAATCAGATTTCTAGTTCCAAAAATATAGCCCAGCCCTGTTGTTACAGCAATACTTGGTATACCAAGTTTTTTTGCGACAAGAGAACCATAAATATTAGGCTTTACAGTATAGTGAAAAATAAGACCAGGTGCGGCTTTTTTATAAATTTCGGCAAGTTCGTTATATAATCGAATTTCTTCAAGTGGATTCTTACCCTTAGCTTTTAAGTGAGAAATCTGAAAGTAGCTAATGTCATAATTTTTAAATCGATCGGCATAATTATCCATAGGAGCTGCTACCATTACTTCGTATCCTTTCTCTTTTAGATATAACATTAAGCTCAACCTAAAATTGAACATACTCCAAGCCGTATTTCCAACTAAAAGAATCCTTCCTTTCATACTATTAAATAATTATTACCTCATTCATAACCTAACCCATATAATAATATGGCGTATTGAATTATTATAAGTTAGAAATGCAAAAATAGTTTATCGTATTCGTATTAAACGTAAAATCATCCTTTTACTCGATTTATAATTGCTTCTTAGCCTAAAATGAATATTCATTATTCATATATATAATTACTAATACATATATCTATATGTTAGTAATTAAAACTCAATATTTTATTGGTATTGACATAGGGAATTAGGTATATACAAGTTTTAAATAAATTAATTTACCGCTGATTTCCCAGTTTATAACATTTATATGTTATTTTTAATAGATTTGCACCTGTTTTCACCGAAGAAATGCCTAAGGGGAACCATCTATTCCAAAAAAGTTGTTTGAGAAGTTTATCTTAGAATACATGTTGAAAAATTTTTTATTGATCCATTTTTTCCTGTTTATTGGCTTTGCTGCTGCTTCACAGGTTCCATCATTACCTAATTCACAGACTATTAGTCAGGTTAAAGTTGATAATCTTACAGATAGCCAGATAAATCAGATAGTAGATGAAATGAAGAAGAATGGATTAAAACTATCAGATATTGACGCATACGCTGAACAGAAGGGTATTCCAACAACTGAAGTATCTAAACTTAAAGATCGTATCAGAGCTTTAGGGTTAGATGTTGTACTAGATGCCCCTAAAAATGTCAAAAGTAATAACCAGCAAGGAAATGACATGGCCCGTGCTTTTGATACAACCAACATTTATAAGATTAACCCTCAAGATAAAAAGAGCTCAAAAATATTTGGCGTTGAGCTATTTAGCAATAAAAACCTCACTTTCGAGCCTAATCTCAGGATGCCCACTCCGGCCAATTACAGACTTTCAGCTGAAGATGAACTAATAATTGACGTATATGGCTATTCTGAATTGACCAGTAAACTGAAAGTGAGTCCTGATGGTTATATTCGTTTCCCAAATCTAGGGCCGATTTATGTTAATGGATTAACAATAGAAGAGGCTCGTAACAGGATTACCAAGCAATTATCGACCATCTATAGTGGAATTAAGAACGGAAATACCTCAGTTCAAATTACACTTGGTAATATTCGTAGTATACGAGTTCTGCTAATCGGTGAAATTGAACGCCCTGGTTCTTATACCCTCCCTTCACTGGCTTCAGTTGCAAATGCATTGTATGTTTCAGGTGGGCCCAATGAAAATGGATCTCTGAGAACTATTCAGGTGATTAGAAACGGACAGGTTATCAGCACCTTCGATCTATATGATTTCCTGATGAAAGGAGACCTTAGCGGCAATATAGTACTGCAAGACCAGGATATTGTTAAAGTAAATCCTTATGACACCAGAGTTGAAATCCTGGGAGCTGTTAAGCGACCGGCGATTTTTGAAGCCAAATCCAGTGAATCACTTTCCGACATTATGAAATATGCCGGTGGTTACACAACAAACGCATATACCGAAATCATAAAGGCATACCGGAACAATAACAGACAAAAGGAAGTTGTTAATGTTTCTAATCAGGAAATAAATTCATTTAAATTAAAATCAGGCGACCAATTTTTTGTCGACTCCATTCTGGAACGCTTTACCAATCGTATAAGCATTTCTGGTGCAGTATTTCACCCTGGAGATTATGCTTTGGTTGAAGGCATGAATGTAACGGATTTAATCAAAAAGGCTGATGGACTAACCGAAAATGCAGCACTTTCCCGTGGCTTAATTCAACGTTTACAAGATGACTATACACCTGTCACCATTAATTTTAATGTGTTAGATGCCGTTAACGACAAGAATGCTCCACTTCTTAAAAGAGAAGACAAGGTTATCATCTTTAGCAAAAATGAATTAAGAGAAGATTATACAGTCAACATTACAGGTGAAGTAAATGCACCAGGTAAATATCCATATTCCGATAATATGCACCTGGAGGATTTGATATTGTTGGCAAATGGATTTAATGATGCTGCCTCTACTAAACGGATTGAAGTTGCCAGACGTATACGAAATAACACCTTGGGTTCAAGTAGCGACACAATTGCAATAATCCAACAATTCGATCTGAATATGGATTTAAGCGGAACTAGCAACAGCTCTCAATTTGTCCTAAGCCCGTTTGATGAAATTACAGTAAGAAAAGCTCCATCTTATTTCAAACAGGAAAATATCAGAATCGATGGTGAAGTAATTTATCCTGGCTCCTACGCTATTTCCAATAAGCAAGAAAGGATTTCAGATGTAATTGGACGTGCAGGAGGATTCAAGGCAGAAGCATATCCAGAAGGAGCTGTACTCCTACGCCGAACTTTTGTTAATGCCAGTGATAGCGCTATTTTAGCTAATAAACTCGAACTGCTATATAATAAATTACAAGACTCCACTGATATTACCAGGGTTAAAAACGCAGTTGAAAGACGCGAACAACTTTTAGGTATAAATCTTGATAAAATAATGAGCCACCCTGGTTCTAAATATGATTTATTACTGATCGAAGGCGACATTATCAAGGTTCCTAAAAAGCTTCAAACAGTGCAACTATTTGGTGAAATATATTTTCCCAAAAAAGTACGCTATGAATCAGATTACAAGTTTAGAGACTATATAAGGGGAGCCGGTGGCTTTACAGAGCAATCTTTAAAACGTAGAAGCTATATCGTGTATTCTAATGGAGAAATAAAAAATACCAAAAAGATATTTTTCTTTAATCGCTATCCTAAAGTCAAGCCAGGCGCAGAAATTTATGTACCAAACAAAAAAGCTAAGAAAGGTTTGAGCACTCAGGAAGCTGTAGGACTTTTAGGTGGATTAGCATCAATTGCCCTAATTGTTGTTACCATATTAAATACTACAAAATAATCTCGGTATAGGACAGCAAAATTCTTAAAGATTAAAAAGAATGACAGATTCTAAAAAACCTTCGAATGAAATAAACAACAATGAGCTATCCCTTAAAGACCTGATTTTTAAGTTCCAGAACTGGATGCAGTATTTATGGAGTAAAAAAATATTAATTATATTTTTCTCCCTGCTTTCTGCTGGTTGCTTTCTTACCTACTCACTGTTCCAAAAACCTTCCTATCAGGCTGAACTAACCTTTATTCTCGAAGATACAAAGTCAAGTCCGCTCGGAAACTACGCAAACATCGCAAGTCAATTCGGGTTTAATTTGGGAGGAGGTTCCGGAAGTGGGGTATTCAGTGGTGATAATATTCTTGCCTTCTTAAAATCAAGATATATTATCAATAAAACATTACTGTCACCAATCAGCGCTAATAAAGATAAAAGTATGGCTGATCTCTATTTGGAAATCAGTCAGCTTAGAAAAAGTTGGGAAAGTCATCCAGAACTTAATAATATAAGCTTCCCTCCTACTTATAAGCCAGGTACTTCCATTTTAAAGGACAGTGTTTTATCAATTCTATATAATAACCTGCTTAAATTAAATTTAGATGTAGATAAACTGGATAAAAAATTAAGCTTTATTACTGTTAGTTGTAAATCACCAGATCAGACTTTCTCTAAAATATTTATTGAGGCATTGGTTAAGGAAGCCACCCAGTTTTATATTAATACAAAGGTTCAAAAATATACTACCAGTATAGAGAGCTTACAATCCAGAGCCGATTCACTTGAATTGTTACTTAATCGTAAAACATCTGCTGTCGCCGCTTCTGAAGATCTTAACCTCAATCCGGCTAAAAAGGTTGCATTAGTTGGAGTAGAATTAGCAAACCGCGATAAGATGGTAGCTCAAACCATGTATAGCGAAGTAGTTAAAAACCTGGAAATAACTAAATTTTCCATGACACAGGAAACTCCAATTATTCAAATTATCGATACACCAATTCTTCCACTAAAGAAAACTAATCTTGGAAAAGCTAAAGCCTTGATTATAGGAGGATTCGTAGGAGGACTACTAAGCATTATTTGTTTAATGGCTGTCAGAATATACAAAGAAATAATTAACTAAGCATCTTAATATTACTTTAAAACAGACTAGGTTCTATGTCAGGTAAATCACATAAAATTGCGATTATTGGTTTAGGTTATGTTGGCCTTCCTCTAGCAGTAGAGTTTGGAAAAAAATATAATACCGTTGGATTCGATATCAATAAAACAAGAATATCAGAACTCGAATCAGGTATTGACAGAACCCTAGAAGTAAGCCCGGAAGAGCTGAAAAAGTCGACAATGCTTACGTATGCCGACAATATTGATAAAATAAAAGATTGTAATATATTTATTGTTACAGTTCCTACTCCCGTTGATAAACATAATCGCCCAGACCTGACCCCTCTCTATAAAGCCAGTGAAACAGTAGGAAAGGCCTTAAAGAAAAACGATATTGTTATATATGAATCTACCGTTTATCCAGGTGTTACCGAAGATGAATGTGTACCTGTTCTGGAAAAAGTGTCAGGACTTAAGTTCAATACTGATTTCTTTTGCGGATACTCTCCTGAAAGAATAAACCCTGGTGATAAGGAACATACTGTAGTAAAGATATTAAAAGTAACCAGCGGCTCTACTCCAGAAACAGCAAAAACTGTTGATGAGTTATATAAAAGTGTAATTCTTGCCGGCACACACTCAGCTCCTTCTATCAAGGTTGCAGAAGCCGCAAAAGTTATTGAAAATGCACAGCGCGACATCAATATTGCATTCGTAAATGAGTTGGCAAAAATTTTTAATCGCCTTGGAATCGATACTTCCGATGTACTTAAGGCAGCCGGAACCAAATGGAACTTCTTACAATTCAAACCAGGGTTAGTTGGAGGCCATTGTATAGGAGTAGATCCATACTACCTGGCCCAAAAAGCACAGGAAGAAGGATATCATCCTGAAATTCTGCTGGCTGGTCGCCGCCTTAATGATGGCATGGGCAGTTATATTGCTCACGAATTTGTTAAACATGCCATTAAAAAAAGTATCCCGGTTAAGGATTGTAATGTTCTGGTACTCGGTATCACCTTTAAGGAAAATTGTCCGGATATCAGAAATAGTAGGGTAATTGATATAATTAAAGAATTAGAGAACTATGATATCAATGTAACTGTTTATGATCCTTGGGCAGATACAGCTGAAGTAACCCACGAATATGGATTGTGCCTTGAAGATAAAACCAACCTTCAAAACAAATCATATGAAGGCGTTATCCTTGCAGTGGCACATAAGGAATTCCTGGATATGGATATTCCAAACCTCTGTAAGGAGAAATCTGTTGTTTATGACGTTAAAGGGATATTACCTCAACATATTGTGGACGCTAGATTATAAACTTTTTAAAAATGTACAATATTAAATATCATAATCAGGATCTTTCATCATTCAGTTTTTTGATAACTGGAGGTGCCGGGTTTATTGGTTCAAATATCGTTGAATATCTGCTGAAATATAACGCAGGTAAAGTAAGAGTATTAGATAATCTTAGTACCGGTAAAATGGAAAACATTGAACCATTTTTATCTAATCCTGCCTTTGAATTTGTGGAAGCCGACATTCGTGACTTCTCAGCTTGCGAACAAGCCTTAGAAAATATAGACTTCGTTAGTCATCAGGCTGCTTTGGGCTCAGTTCCCAGATCAGTTAAGGATCCTATTACTACCAATGAAGTAAATGTATCAGGATTTTTAAATATGCTTGTGGCTGCCAGAAACGCAAATGTCAAGCAATTCGTTTATGCAGCTTCGTCATCTACTTACGGTGATAGTAAAAAACTTCCTAAAGTAGAAGAACAAATAGGCAAACCATTGTCGCCATATGCAGTTACTAAGTATGTGAATGAGCTATATGCGGATGTATTTGCTAAAGTTTACAATTTTAACAGTATTGGATTAAGATACTTTAATGTATTTGGACCCAAGCAGGATCCCTATGGTGCATATGCTGCAGTTATTCCTCTTTTCTTTAAGGCTGCCTTAAATAATACGCCTCCAACTATAAATGGAGATGGAAACCAAACCAGGGATTTTACATTCATTGAAAACGCAGTACAGGCTAATATTAAAGCATTGTTACACCCTCACCAGCAAAACAAAGCGGAAGTAATCAATATTGCTGTTGGTGAAAACACCACACTGAATAATCTGTGGAATGAAATATGCAAAATAGTTGGCACCGAATTGAATGCGAATCATGGACCAGACAGAGCTGGAGATATCAGAGATTCACTTGCAGATATCTCTAAAGCCCAACAATTGATAGGATATGATCCTGCATTCAATCTCTCAACTGCACTGGTTCCAACGTTTAACTGGTATAAAACGCAGAATTTTTCAAATCTAAATGTTTAGTGGGAAATGATTAATGTTACTAAACCTTTCTTACCTCCTATTGAAGAATACCAACACTACCTCCAGGGAATCTGGAGTAGAAATTGGCTTACTAATAGTGGCCCTCTGGTAAATGAACTGGAGCTGAAACTGAAAGAATATCTTCAACTAAATCATATCCTCTTTTTGAATAATGGAACAGTTGCACTCCAGATAGCAATAAAAGCATTAGAGTTAAAAGAGGAGATTATTACTACCCCATTCTCCTACGTAGCTACCACTTCTTCTATCGTATGGGAAAACTGTACTCCTGTATTTGTAGATATCAATGCAGATACCCTCAATATTGATCCCGATAAAATAGAAGCGGCCATCACAGATAAAACCACCGGAATTTTAGCAACTCACGTTTATGGAAATCCATGCGATGTTGAAAAAATTCAGGCGATTGCTAAAAAGCATAATCTCAAAGTAATTTATGATGCTGCTCATTGCTTCGGTACTCTGTATAAAAATGAAAGCATTTTCAATTACGGTGATATCAGTACTGTGAGCTTTCATGCCACTAAACTATTTCACACTGTTGAAGGTGGTGCCGTTTTTACTCAAAATCCTGAACTGCTGAAGAAAATGGCTTTGCTTAGGAATTTTGGCCACGTAGACGCTATTAATATCGATGGTCCTGGAATTAATGGAAAAAATTCAGAGTTTCATGCTGCCATGGGTTTATGTAACCTGAAATACATAGATAAAATTATCGCAAAAAGAAGAAGCGATTACGAGTATTATAAGGAAAAACTTAAGACACTCAGAGTTGCATTCCCAACCATAATTAAAGATGCTGCCCCTAACTACTCTTATTTGCCAATTATTTTTGAAAGCAATGAAGCATTAAATAAGAGTATTAAAATACTGAATGACAATCTTATATATCCTAGAAGATATTTTTATCCGTCTCTCAACCTTCTAAATTATGTAAGTCCGTCTTCCACTCCTATTTCTGAAAACATTTCCAACAGGGTATTATGCTTACCATTGTTTTATGATCTAACAAGAGAAGAAATAGATTTAATAGCCAGGCTCTTATTACGTGTACAGAATAGCTAAATTGTGCTGCTTTTGGTGTAAATTATTCTTCTTATGAAACATAAAGTTCTTGTATTTCCCTGTGGTTCCGAGATTGGGCTGGAAATACATAAAGCATTAAAATTTTGTAAAGACATTGAACTCTTCGGAGCTTCAAGCGTCTCTTCCAATAACGGGAAATACCAATATAAAAATTACATAGAAGGATTGCCTTGGGTAGAAGCTCCAGGGTTTATCGATCAATTGAACGAGTTAATATTAAAGCATAATATCGACTTTATTTATCCGGCGCATGACAGCGTTTTACTTTTTCTTTCCCAGAACCAGTCACTGGTAAAGGCCACTGTTATTGCCTCAGAGGCCAAAACCTGTGAAATCTGCCGTTCAAAGGCACTAACATACCAGATATTCAACAATATAATTCCCGTTCCAAAAGTTTATAATAGCAGTGCCGATATCAACGAATACCCGGTATTTCTAAAACCTGATGTTGGTCAGGGTGCAAAAGGTGTATATCTGGCTAAAAATAAAGAAGAAGTCGATTTCTATCGGGCAAAGGATAATACCCTGCTTATGCTCGAATATCTTCCTTATAAAGAATACACTGTCGACTGTTTCACAGACAGTAAAGGCAACCTTTTATTTGCAAAGGGAAGGCTCCGTAGCAGGATCCAAAACGGGATAAGCGTAGATACATTTCCTGTTGACAACCCTGAATTCCTTGAGTTTGCAGAAAAAATAAATAAGGAATTAAAGTTTAAAGGTGCATGGTTCTTTCAATTGAAGGAAAACAAAAATAAAGAACTAATGTTACTCGAAATTGCACCAAGAATTGCCGGAACTATGGCTTTATTTAGAAATCTTGGTGTAAATTTCCCACTGCTTAGCATTTATACATTTGTAGATATGCCAGTAGAGATCATGACAAATGAATATCATTTGCAGCTTGATAGGGCATTAAGCAATTCATATAAAATAGATATTGAATACGATCATGTGTATGTGGATTTAGATGATACAATCATCAATAATGATAAAATAGTTGTATCTGTAGTTTCCTTCCTGTTTCAATGTCTCAACAACGGCAAAAAAATATATTTAATCACCAGGCATAAGGAAATAGTCGAAAATACCTTGAATAAATTCAGGATTCAAAATATGTTCGACGAAATTATTCATATTACAAATGGTGATTGTAAATCACTTTTTATAGATAAAGGAAGAAAGGCCATATTTATAGACGACTCATTTGCTGAAAGAAAAAAGGTTAAAACTAATTGCAGCATTCCGGTTTTTGATATCTCTCAACTGGAATCACTCATAGAAAACCACCTTTAATGAAAAAAGATGTCATTGAAGTTAAGTATCGCAGTAACATCATTCAATTATAGAGATTTTCTGGAAGAATGTTTATCCTCAATTCTATCACAGGAAATAAATGTTGAATACGAAATTGTTGTAGGTGACGATTGTTCAAATGATAGCACAGCTGATTATTTGAGACAGTTGGCACAACAGTTTCCAAATGTGAAACCAATTATAAGGTCTCAGAATATTGGAGCACTTGCTAATGCAATTGATGTAATTATGAATTGCCAGGGCGAGTATATCGCATTCATTGATGGAGACGACCATATGCTTCCTTATAAATTGCAAAAGCAGGTCAATTATCTTGATAGCCATCCAGACTGTGCATTCGTAGTGCATGATCTTAGAGTTTTCGATAGCGAAACCAAGAAAACTCTATACTACATGAAAAATCCAAACCCGCACCAGGAATTGTTTGATATTCAGGACTTGGTCCTAAAAGGAACATTTTTTGGACACTGCTCGAAAATGTTTAGAAAAACGAGCATTCCTGCGGAAGGATTTGATCCAACTACCAAAAACGTTGGCGACTACAGTTTCCATATTGCAAATGCAAAATTTGGGAAAATAGGTTATATAAACGAAGTCCTGGGTCAATATAGAAAACATAGCCAAGGTGTAAGTCTTCAGAACTCCACCAATAAGGACAAAATCCTTAATGCGATGAATGACCAGCTGAAAGCTATAAAACATGCCGAAGGGCATGTTCATGAAGCCTTTATCCATAAAGGGAAAAGCAGAATATTTATAAATACAGCTATTCTTTTTATGGAAATAGGAGATTTCAGCGCCGCTAAAAAATTATTGAACCAGTCCAACCATGAAACTAATCGTACCTACTTTAATATACAACATAGAATACTTAGCTTATCACCAAATAAAGTTACTTATTCAGCAATGCGTAGAGTAAAGAGGGTTGCTAAGAAATTAATTAAAATGCTTACTAATACAAACTCTTAACTAGGATAGCTTGATGCCTGTTTTTTTTGATCAAAATGTTTAAAAAGATATCATATTCAACTGGAATCAATATTTATCAAAATTTTGTTTCCTTAATAGTATTTCTGATTACAGCTCATCTTTATGGAAGTGAAGGGCGTGGGATAATTGCAGCCAGTACGCAAATACTAACATTAATCTGTGCCATTGTGGGATTGAGCTTAGGAAGGGTATTACCGTACCTGCTTGTAGATTCGAAGTTATCTAAAGAAGATTTTTTTCAGAAAAACTTCTACACTTATTTTATTACTTGTTGCGGCTCTATGCTGCTAGCCTTTCTGGGTGTTTTTGTATTAAATAATATTAATTCGGTTTTTGGAGAATTGGATTTTAAATACCTGCTCATTAGCATGGTGGCTCTCCCCTATTTTTTATGGAGTAATACTAGCATTTTTGTTTTCTCAACTGCCAATTTATTGGTTAAACAATCTAGTGTTATCCTCATTAACCGGTCTGTTTATCTGTTTGCAGTTATTATTTTAGTATATGTAGTTAAACTCCCAATAACTTCCTTCCTGGTTATAATGTCTATCATTAATCTGTTACAATTTTTTAGCGAAATCAGAATTATACAGACGACTTTCAACCCAATATTAAAATTCAATAGTGCTTTCTTTAAAAAATTACTTTCAAATGCACTGAAGATTCATCCTGATACTGTAGCCAGTCTCTCCTACTCTTCATTCATCACAGTAGTTGTTAACAAAATGATGACCTTGAAAGATGTAGGTAATTTTAGTTTCGCTCTACAAATAGTTGTATTGATCAATATCATTCCTACAATCATCAATCAATACAATATTTCATTGATAACAGAAAAAGGAGTTGAAGCTTCCTGGTCAACCCAAAAGAAATACATTTTCAGGGCACTGGGAATAATGGTAGTAGCTGTAATATTTGCGCTGATAGGTTATAGCCTTATGATTTCTCTATTTAAGCTGGAATCATTTGAGGAATCAATTCCGGTATTCAGAATATTGTGCCTGGCTGTCCTTCCAAATGCTTTTGCGACTTTAATGAATTCCAGGTGGCTTACTGAAGGTAAATTCAAACAGCTATCTATTATCAGTATTATTACCGGCTGTATATCCTTTATTATGTCGTACCAACTGGTTAAACATTATAGCTTAACGGGGGCAGCGATCTCATGTGTTATATCATATGTAATTGCTGCGTTGGTTAATATTGTATTTTTTATTTACACAAATAGAAAATACAGTAAACGAATTGCCGTTGTAGGATTAAACAATTAATAATGAAAACACCATTGCCTATTAATTTTAGAAGTAGCACTAATTACTATCCATTATTCAATGGATGTAATTTTGTTAACTCCCTAATAAGGTTTACTGATAATTTTTACTAGGTAAAATAAAGGTGAACTGATATAACTAAAACATATATTCAATTTTTATCCATTTCAATTATTTACAACACTATTTACCATGTGCGGAATAGCAGGCTTCATAGATTTTAAATGCCAAACGAATCTGACTACCCTTAGAAATATGACCGATGCTATGACGCATCGGGGTCCGGACGACAGTGGATATGAGCTATTTGAAAAGGAGCAATATGTTTTAGGTTTTGGTCATAGAAGATTATCTATTATTGACCTTTCTCCATTAGGCCATCAGCCATTTCATGATGATGATAATAAATGGACTATCCTGTTTAACGGAGAAGTTTACAATTACAATGAATTAAGAAATGAATTAATAGCCCAGGGGCATTCATTCCGCTCCCATTCGGATACCGAAGTTATCCTTAAGGCTTTTCGCCATTGGGGAAAAAAGGCGATTGATCGCTTCATAGGAATGTTCGTTTTCTTTATATATGATAATGAAAACCACAAAGTATACGCATATCGGGATCGATCAGGTGTTAAACCCTTATATTATTACTACAAAGACGATTTATTCCTGTTTGGCTCCGAATTAAAAGCCTTTCATCAACATAACCGTTTCAATAAAACAATCAATAAGGAAGCCTTTGCTTTGTTTTTACAATATGGTTATATACCAGCTCCTCATTGCATTTTTAATGATACTTTCAAATTAAAGCCCGGTCATTACCTGGAAATAGACTTGCTTAGCAAGAAAATTGTTAATGACGTTTATTGGGATGTATTGGACGCATACAATAAACCAAAATTAAAAATTTCAGAGACTGAGGCTTTGGAGGAAACTGAAAAACTCCTGAAATCGGCATTTGAATATAGAATGGTTGCAGATGTTCCGGTAGGTATTTTTCTAAGTGGAGGATATGATAGCTCTATTGTAGCTGCGATGCTGCAAAAGGAAAGGAGCCAGAAACTTAAAACATTTACCATTGGATTTAATGAAAAGGATTTCAATGAGGCTCCACATGCAAAAAATGTTGCAGATTACCTGGGTACCGATCACACTGAATATATCTGTTCTCCCAAAGATGCATTGGAAATTATTCCTAAGCTTCCTTTTATTTTTGATGAACCATTTGGCGATAGCTCTGCCATCCCAACTATACTTGTAAGTCAACTAGCCAGACAGCAGGTTACCGTTTCTCTTTCTGCCGATGCCGGAGATGAAGTATTTGGAGGTTATAACAAGTATGCCGAAGCAATTCGCTTACACAAAATGTTTACGAAGTTCCCTGATCTTGTAAACAAAACAATTGGTAAAATGATGGATTTGATTCCAGCAAAGACTATACCTTTTCATGGCCGCTTTTATAATTTTGAAACCAGGTATGAAAAAATGAAGTCTCTGCTGAAAGCTGAGAATACCGTTAAAACGATGCAATGCATCAGCCAACATCTAACTAATAAAGAATTAGAATTATTCATTGGACAGTTTAATCAGTCATTACCCCTGCATTTCGACGATTACAATCAACTTAATAAATATAATGATGATATTAACCAAATGTTAGCCATAGATTATAAAACGTATATGGACAATGACATCCTGGTAAAAGTTGATAGGGCAACAATGTCTGTAAGTCTTGAAGGGCGTGAGCCGCTATTAGACCATAGAATCATTGAGTTTGTAGCTCAACTTCCATCTGAATTCAAAATTAAGGATGGGAATAAAAAATATTTGCTAAAACAGATTACTCATAAGTACCTGCCTAAACAACTAATGGATAGGCCTAAAATGGGTTTTGGTGTACCTTTAATTCATTGGTTTAAGAAAGAACTAAAAGGCTATTTTAATACTTATCTTACAAAGGAAAGAGCAGACAGACATCAGTTATATGACCCGGCAATTACTCAGGAATGGATTAAATCATATGAAAACAATAATAATAGCGTTACCCGGCTTTGGTTTCTGCTGATGTTTGAAATGTGGTACGACGAGTGGATGAAATAAAAGTTAGAATATGTGGAATGAATACTCCTTTTCAGAATTATTTTTACCAACAACTATATTAATAGCTGTAATCTTTCTGTATGCGTTAAAAACTCTTCGACGACCAGATTTAGCTTTTCTGATAGCTGTACTAAAGGGCTGTTTATTCTATACTTATTTTCAGTTCTTTTCTGTTAATGGGTATTATTTGCTAGACGATATAGTATACTTTAATGACAGCTTAAATTACTGGAAAGAGGGTAATTCTTTTATTTCCATTATTCTTGACAGCAAAAAATTTGCCTACTTATTTTCAATTGCAGGCGGACAGAATATTCTTTATTTCTTATATAATATTTTAAGTTTCGATTTTTTTGGTGGGTTTTATTTTGCACCAGTATGTCTTAATATCATACTAACCGTTACCTCTGCCAGAATAATGTATAAATTTTTACAAAATATAGGTTTCAATAATATGATTTGCAAGCTATATTTTGTGTTTTTTATTTTGCATTGGGAGATTATCGCATGGAGTAATTTCCTTAATCTAAAAGATACACTGGTACATACGTTAACCATCACCTCTTTTTATTATCTTCAAAAACTACAACTTAAACAGACTAAGAAAGTAAGAACATTTCTAGCAGTAGCTTTTGTAATGATTGTCTTAAGCTTTTTGAGGTTTTACATTCCTCTGTTTATGATATTTACTTTTATTACCTACAGGTTTCTGCAATTTGTTAATGCCATCAAAGATAAAAAGCTTAGAATCCTGATTCTGGTTTCTGTTCTGTTTATTGGGCCACTATTATGCCTTCAATTCTTATTATCCCGCTATCAATTTGAAATTAATTTATTCTTAGGATCATTTACAAATCCACTCTTTGGAGCTATCAGGTATTTATTCACTCCGATTCCCTGGCAGATTGAACCCGACTATACTTTTTTGTTCTGGCCTTCAGTCTTTAACTGGATTTCTCTACCCTTTATGATTTATGGAATATTTATGTTATTCAAAATGGATAACCCGGGGATTAAACTTTTAATGCTTTATTTTATCTTAATCTCTATATTTTATGGATGCTTCGGAGAGTTACAAGGTCCGCGCCATCGATTGCAAATAGATTTTATTATTATATTAGCACAATTAATTGGTGTACTTAGTTTGTGGGCAGGGAAAGGGAAAGTAATTGATTTGGATACAAAACCATCAGCTTTTCTCATTCCACAAACGTAAATAAACCTTAATGGTCAGAAAAAAAAACATATTATTAGTTGTACCTTCTTTACAAGCTGGAGGTAGTGAAAGAGTAATTTCAATTTTATTTAAAGAATTAAAAAACCTAGATTCTTTAAATGTTTACCTAGCCGTTTTAGATGGGAGTGAAATACATAAAGGATTTGACATAGCAGCTGAAGACATTATAGATTTACAGTGTAAAAAAGTTCGTTATAGCATATCATTATTAAAAAACGTAATTAAGGAGAAAAAAATTGATTTGGTTCTCTCTACTTTAGGCTATTTAAATCTTTATATTGCCCTTTTCAGATTTATATTTCCATCAAAGGTGACATTTATTGGTAGGGAATCCAGTATAGTAAGTGAAAATATTAAAGATGATAAGTGGCCCAAGCTTTTCAAATTTCTATATAAAAGATTCTATAAAAAATTAGATGGTATAATTTGCCAATCTAATTATATGTGCGATGACCTTATCCACAATTTTAAAATTCCTTCCAAAAAAATAACCATTATCAACAATCCCATTGATACGGAACTTGTTATGACTAAAGGTCAGGAACCCCCTATTCATAATTTTGATCCCAATAATTCTAATATCCTGGCAGTGGGCAGACTAAACAAAGTAAAAGGCTTTGAAAGACTAATTCCTATTATGGCGAAACTGCAGCATAAGAATGTAAAGCTATATATTGCCGGTAGCGGAGCCGAAAAAGAAAATTTATTGTCATTAATAAACTTTCACTCACTTAATGATTCTATTATATTATTAGGACATGCAGACAATCCATATCCTTTAATGGCACAGTCTGATATTCTTATAATGACTTCTTATTACGAAGGTTTTCCTAATGTTGCAATTGAGATGTTATCTTTAGGTAAGCCTGTCATTGCATACGATGCTCCTGGAGGTATAAAGGAAATTGTACAGCATGGCAGAAACGGATATATTGTTGAGAGCGACAACCCCAAAGATTTTAGTGATTATGTCATTAAAGTATTGGAATCTGAGCCTTTTAAAGAAGTAGAGCTGAAAAAATCTGTTAAACATTTTAATAAAGAAATCATTATTAATAAGTATGTCGATTATTTCAATCAACTAATTAATCAGAAATTGAAAGCTAATTAAATCTTAAGTTATGTATAACCTCTTAACCTCTTTATGTCTGATCTTTTGCTTATCATCCTTGAATAATGTTAAAGCAGAGTTCAAAGAATCTGACATTAATGTAAAAAATTATGGAGCAAAGGGTGATGGCAAAACAGATGATACTCAGAGCATTCAAAATGCTAATAATGCAGCCCAGCAAAAAGGGGTTAGTTTACTTTTCCCCGCAGGAACATATATAGCAACAGAATTGCAACCTTCAACATCCTGGAAAGGAAATAATTCAACTATTAAAAGAAAAACAGGTTTTAATGGTAATGTTTATGACTTTTGCGCAGTTAAAAACAAGTCTAATCTAAGTTTTGAGAACCTTAATTTCGATGGTAGTGCAAGTAGCGATCCTAAACAATTCAACAAAAGCAATTATAACTCGTTCACTGGCAGTATCGGTTTATTCATTTATGGTTCCAATAATATTACAATAACCAACTGTAACTTTACCAATTGTTTTACAGGGGGTCTCAGAATTGAAGACTGTAATAATATAAAAGTTCAACAATGCAATGCTAAAAGATCCAGAGGTAATTTTGGAGATGGCTTCTATGTAGAACAATCCAAGAATATACAATTTACCAATTGTTCTGCTAACGACTATACAAGGATCGGATTTGTAGTTGAAAGGGGCTCCTCTAATATCTCATTTGATAAGTGTTCTGCACAAAATGGGCATGATTGTTCGGTATCGTATGGAGGAACTGAATATAATTCCGGTTTCTGGGCAGAGGGTTCACTTAACATTTCATTCTCTAATTGTACAAGCTCCCAAAATACCAATTATGGATTTGTTGCTTCAGCTCTTGGCTCTAAAAATAATGATGCGTCTCTTAATAGCCAATCTGCCACCTATTCATTCAAAAGCTGTACCTCTACCAATGCAAATCAAATAGGCTTTAATGTCAATTCAAATCCGGGAATCGCTGTCCGAGTAACCTTTAACGATTGTAAAGCAATTAACTCATCACAACCTTACCTGGCATCTCTAAAAAATGAGTCTGATAATTTTGTATACAATAACTGTACAGCAGTAGTTGCATTTAACCCTAAAAGCTCAAATGATATTGCTTTTATGTGGGAAAGCAGCACCAAGTTCCAAAAACTCCCCTCTATAACATATAATAACTGTAGTATTTCATACTCTAATCCTATTCTTGAGAATTTAACTTCAAAGAATAGTAATTCTGGTGATGTTGGCACCTATTCTGGAGGCAATGTTCAGATAACAATCAACAACATGAAAAAAGATAATGGGAATTCTCCTATCATACTAAAATGCCTGTATGGTTCTCCTTCATTCATTATTTCAAATACCCTTGTTGATACTACTCTTATTCAACGTAGAGGAAATATCTCATTAATCAATAATTCAAAGATGCGTACTTTTAAAAGTACTATGTAATTCTAATTTAAATATTTACCTATATTGAAAAATGTTCTTTTCTTCTGCTCTATTACTTCAATCGGTGGAGCAGAAACAAATATTATTAAGTTAATTAAAGAGCTAACTACCAAAGGATACAAAGTGCATCTTGCATCATTGCAGAATACAGGTCCAATGCTTGATCACTGCGCATCAGACTTAATTTCATTCACTGAAATTGGTTTATACTATAAAACACCTAAAAAGTCTTACAATTTATACAAACAACTACTGCTTAAAAATAAAATAGATATTGTTTTCAATTTCGGCCTACGGGTAGAACTATTTAGTCGTACTGTTAGCAAATCTATTAATCCAAATATTAAAGTAATATCCAATATCCGATCTACAGATGATTGGAGAAAGTTTTATCATATATGGCTCGACAGAATTACTTCCAAAAATGTAGATAAATGGGTGAGTAACTCCGAGGCTGGGCGCCAGATTACAATAACAAGGGAGAAATATCCTGCAAGCAAAATAGAAGTTATATATAACTATATTGAGGTAAGTAGAAGGCAATCTAATTCTCCAATGCGCAGCGATAGAATTAGTATTGGCATCCTAGCCAATATTAAAGCGCTGAAAGGATATTTCGATTTAATTAAAGTTAGTAAAAGGCTGGTTGAGCAGGGAGTACCACATAAATTTATTTGTGCAGGGGTAGATTATACTAATGGCGATTTTGAGAAAGCAATTAGTGACATGGGGGTAGCTAATAACTTTGAACTGAAAGGATATATTAAAGATAAGGATACGTTTTTTGAAGAGATAGACATTTTTATATTACCCAGCTATCTGGAAGGCCTACCAACATGCCTGCTTGAAGCCATGGCATTTAGTAAGCCTGTAATCTGTACAAATGTTGGAGGTAACCAGGAATTAGTGCATGACAAAGTAAACGGTTTTGTGCATGCTCCTGGAGATATAAAAGGTTTTACCAATTCTATCACCCAACTTATCGATGATCCCCTATTAAGGGATAAATTTATCGATAATGGCCATAAATTTATTCACGAAAGATTCGAAAAAAGTAAATGTCTTGCCCAGTGGATTGCTGTCATTGAAGAGTAATGTTGGCTATAATATCATTAGGCGTTTGACTTCTTTATGTACTTCGTTGCTATAAATATTATTAAATCTAAATTCAAGAAAATACACTCCTGTTGGCAATTTTTCAGAAGGGCTCCAATTAAAATAATGTCCCCCTTTATCCTGTACCTTGTCTAAAACAATACCAATCAATTTACCTTGTACATCATAAAGTGAAATCGTAATATGAGATTGGCTTTTTAATTTATACTCTACAATTGCCTTATTATAAATTGGATTTGGAAAAACAGTGACATCATAATTATTTACTGCTTTATTGAAAGTTGTGTCTGTAACAAGCAACGTAAAAGATTGTAAACTATTTAGGCCAAACTGGTTCTCTACGGATAAAATAACTGTAGATTTTCCTACATCTGATTTTCTTGGCGTTCCTCTAAGCAGCAAAGTAACAGAATCATACGTTAGCCAATCTGGCTTTTCTATTATATTAAACGTTAAATCTGGTGGTAAAGATTCATAATCATAAACCCCGTCATTGACCGAAATATCATAGACATATTCTTTATTAATCACTTGCTTGCCTTTGGGCGATGAACTGATAACCGGTACGTTAGCTACTAATAAATTAAAACTATCCTGGGCAACATGACCTTGTAAATCCGTAACTGTATATACTATATTGTGATATCCAATATCATCCGGCCCTGGTTCTAAAACTATATTCCCCAATAATTCATCTACTGATGCCCATTGGGGAGAATTTATCAGATTATATTTCAATATATCAGTACAATAAATAGAATCCTTGTCTGTTGCTTGAATCTGAAAATTTGTAGCTGAATGTGTATCAATTGTTGTATCCCCTAATGTTGATACAATTTCCGGAGCAAAATTAGGTCGGATATATACCCGTAACGTTCCTCCAATATCATTAAATAAATAGTTTTCTGATTGCAAGTTGTCAATTGTAAAAACAGCAGACGAATCTAATGTAATTGATAATGTGTACCCAGGAGAATTAGATTGAATATCGTATTGGTTATTATACCCACTGATTCTGCCAGACCAAGGTTTCTTAAATCTGGTATTAAGTGATATTTGAACATCGTTCCCCCGGCATAGCGTATCATAACTCACAGCAAAACTAGCAACCGGCGAAAGATAGATGTTAATTGGAATTACAACTCTTTGTCTTGAATAGGTATCAAATACATCAATCACTACACTATCCAACATATCTTTAGTAATAGTTGGAACGCCACTTATTCTAAATACACTATCTGCAAAATCGGCCTTCTGAATCCATGATGGTTTAGATATCACATTCACATAAACACTATCACCATATGGAAGATCAATATCTATTATTTCAAGAGAATCATTAAAAGAATGATTATTAAAAGCAATAAGTGTATCTACATTAACTATAGGTTTATGATTAATATATTTTCCATTAACTCTGAACTGTAATGTTTGCTGCTCGTTAAAATTCTTATCGCTTGCCAATAGAGTTACTTTAGAGAGTCTTTCATTGTAAAGTAATCTATGAGCAGTAGATGAATCCAAATAACCTTTCAGGCAATTACAGGCAGGGTCATAAGATAACCAGGATGGCAATTTGACGGGAGTAACAACAACATTACTTTTAATAGTATCAATAGCATCAGTTCTCATGTTATAATTGATCCTATACTTGCTAAGCTGGTAAAGAGGAATTGAAACCTGTCGTTCTGATTCAACCGACTCTATCGGTGCAAATACATCAGGGTATGATAACTTCAGTAATGAGGTTGGCGTGCTTTTCTGATTATTCTCACCAGTGAGAGCAGAAACACGATAAAAGGCGTAAGCAGGTTTGGTATCATCAACTTTATAGGAATATGAAGTTGTATCTACCGTTGCGATGAGATTGGATGTAGAAGGAGTAAATCCATCAGCCTCATTACTGGCATAAACAAGATACTTTATAGCTGCTAATCCTTCCGGATTCTTATCCCATGTTATTTTCACAGAATCAGGGCTTCGCAACAACTGTGGATTAAGTACCGGCATTGGAGAATGTGGAATGAATTGAAAGGTATTACTCCAATCGCCCCAGGCTCCCTTACTATCTTTTGCTCTTACATGCCAATAATAAGTTGTATTATTATTCAATAACCCAGGCCATGGTATGTAATAGGCTGCAGGAATAATCGGAGGTGGATTGTAAGTATACACGCCGGTCATCATCCTCTTGAAGTTTGGGGATAGAGGATATTTCATATCGGGTCGTTCACTCACTTCTATTTCATAGTCTGTAATGGTATCTCCATCCGGATCGCTTGGTACCGACCATGCAAACTGGAACTGACCATAATTGATCGTACTTTTATCCGCTGGGAAAATGGGATTTATAAGATTTGATGGAGGTCTGTTATTAGTAGTTTGCTGATAAGCGATTGTTACCTGAACCTGCTGCTGTCCGGTATTATCATCCTCATAATGTACCAGGTTATTACCGAGTTTTAAGTCAGGTATAAATAGTTTGCTATTTTGAAAAACGCTGGTAACAATTAAGGAATCAATTTTAAAATTTGTAGTATTAGAGGTATGGCATTCGAATTTCAGGAAATATCCATAAGTCGCAGGTGTAGTTAGTGTTGCTATAGTATTGGTCAGGTTATCTGTTTTAGTTCCAGCTGTACTATTATTTGAGATCAATTTCCAGTTCAATAAATCTGTTGAATACGATACCTTAAAATAATCACTCGATGTAAATCCACCCAATCCATACTTTACATTTCCATCTACCAATACAAATGGACTAGCAACCTTTACTATAAAACCACCATCATTCTTCGTTAATTTCAAGCTGCCATTCTGAGCTACACAATTCCAAACACTATCAAATATAATTGGGAATAATTCATTCTTAAAAGGTATATTATATTCAAATCGGCCATTTGATACTAACTCACTTTTTAAAACGCTACCACTCTGGTAGGAATGATAGAGAGGATTACTAATTGTTTCATCAAAAATTATAGATTCCTGAGGTCTTAAATTATAATCTAAAGTATGATAAGTGGAAAATGGAGGAATACTTTTTAGAGAACTAAAGTCATCTGATCCATAAAATGTTGATACAACTTTATCCATCCAATCAGGATTATCACTACTTGAACCATAATGATGTGTTCTTGAAATCAGATAGCGATCAGCTATTAGTGAATTATAGCCTACTAATTTTTTATTATCAAGACCCAAATAAAAAGCCCCCGTATCTCCATCTATTATACACGTATCACTATCTATATACAAGTCTGGTACAACATGGACGTTCAAATCGTATAACGTAAAATTAGAAGCCCTTTTACTAG
Source organism: Chitinophaga silvatica (assembly GCF_003419895.1). GTDB lineage: Bacteria > Bacteroidota > Bacteroidia > Chitinophagales > Chitinophagaceae > Chitinophaga > Chitinophaga silvatica. The sequence continues at coordinate 198,270 of NZ_QPMM01000003.1, forward strand.
AAGTTCCAAGCACTCTTGTAATATCATCGCAAATACCATATCCATAAATTGCAAAGAGTTTAATTGGATCATGTTGTTCATCTCCAGTTTCAGCAGGAGAAAAGTGAAAATGGTTTTTTATGGCAAAATTCCATACTGCCATATATTTATCCTTTGTAGAACTTTCATCGACACCCGCATTAATTTCATCAATCAACCGGTTAATATTATACCAGTTTTTTGAATTATTAATTATTAAACGAGGAGAAATAATCGTACTAACACCTTGGTTAGTAATACGAATCGACTTAAGGGGCTGAAATACTCTTTTAAATCCGTTAAATGTGGGGGTAAGGGTATTTACTGCATCAAGTGTTCCTCCTAAAATCAAAGTAGAATCAGACTTTGATTTTGTAGGATTAAAGTTAAAAGTGTAATTCTGCCCTAAACACCAATTAGATAAAAGAATAAAAAAAGCAGTTTGTAAAAATCTACTCATAATTATTATCTGGAATAGTTTTTCATAATAGAAATATCTTGTATTTATCGGAATACGAAGCACTGCGCACTTCGCCTTATAGGTGGTTAATACAATTGTTTACATTTCTATTTATAAGAAAATACAGGTTATTGTTTTAAAAAAAACAAGCACTCCCTATCAATGCCTTTCGATTTCTTATATAAAATTCATAAGCTTTTTACTTCTAAAACAACATATTGTTGATTTTCAAGTAAAAAGGTTTCATTCATAAGATATATACGCAAATATAATAGAAAAGAGCATTATCAGTAATTCCAATGTTATAATTCAGGGTTTCTACCTAAACAAATACCTATACAAACAACAAATGCTCATTAGTTAGGTTTACAAAGTTGTTCCTACTATAAATTAAAATATTGATGAGCACGCTTAAAAGAGTAAGATTTTTCTTTGGCAACTTTAAACAAATCAACAAACTACTGATCAAATAATCAGATTTTCCACTGTAGATGATTTAATTGATAATTATCTTTTATATACTATTTTGTTTAACTTAGTAACAGCAAAACTTAAACAATATGTCATCTGTTGAATTCAATACCTTGCTAATAGGGAATGCAGATTTCCTCAAACCTTTTGCTCTCAACCTCACCAACGACACAGAACAGGCAAAAGATCTTTACCAGGAAACCATGTTTAAGGCTTTAAATAATCAGGAAAAATATCAGGAAGGAACTAATATCCGGGCATGGCTGTTCACAATTATGAGAAATACCTTTATCAATACCTATAGGAAGAAAGCAAAATATGGATTTACAGCAACAGATCTCCTCAATAGTCATAATACCAGTACATCATATACCGTTACATCAGAACTATTTGTAAAGGATATCCGTTTGGCAGTATACCAGTTGCCCCAGGCTTTCAGAACCCCACTCTTGTTACATTACGAAGGATATAAGTACAACGAAATTGCAGGCTTGCTTGACGAGCCAATCGGAACAATTAAAAGCAGAATCTTCTTTGCCAGAAAATTATTAAAATCTCAGCTTCCTAAGTAAATCAGGGCTCTAATTCTCCGTATACCAACTTCAGGTATTGTTGTTTCAATCCAGCCTGGAAATAAACGGCTGTTAATAATAGTATTAGTTCACAACTAAAAAGTAGTGGACTTGGCCATGTATATAATAAAATCAATCCCAAAACGCCATAACGTGCAAATTCTAAATAAAACACCCACTGTTTTTGCTCCATTATTGCCCCACAGTTAATTAATGTGAGCAATATTAGTAAGGCAATACCCACTTGAATAGCTGCTGGTACATAATTTTCAAATAAAAGGAAAGTAAATAACAGCATCAGTGTAACCGCTATTTGCCAGAGTACATAATTATAAAGCTTAGACATCTCCGTTTTTTCGTGATTTTGAATCAGGAAACGCGACTCCAACTCCTCCCTGGCCCCAGGATCAACATAATCAGGCTTTCCAAAAACCACTTTGAATTTATTCTTCCAGCCATCTGTACGCCTTACGGTATAGATCATCTCCAAAATGAAATGGAAATGCTGCCAAAGGAAACTATTACTCTGCAAGGGTTTCGTCAATCCATAAACCGGCTCCTCCTCCTCTTTCTGAAAAGTGCCAAACAGCTTATCCCAAATGATAAACATATCCCCGTAATTCTTATCCAGGTATTTTGGATTACTGGCATGATGCACCCTGTGGTGAGAAGGTGTTACCAATATATACTCCAATATCCCCAACTTTCCAATCGTACGGGTATGAATAAAAAACGGGTATAAACCATGTACCAATAACATAGTAGTAATCATGCCCGGAGGAAAGCCTATTATCGGTAATATTGCCCAGAAACCCGTACGGATAAACGCCTGAAAAACAGTGATCCTTGCAGATACCGTATAGTTAAACTCTTCACTCTGATGATGCACCACATGCGCACACCAAAACAAACTCACTTCATGCCCCAACCTATGATACCAATACCAGATAAAATCCGTACAAATCAATAACGCAACCCACAATAACACCCCCGGCCTAATATCAAAGATTCCAAATCTGGTATGCAGATAGGCATATACATAGTAAAACATCCCCACTGTAAAGACATCCAGCAACCGCTCAAAAATTCCAATACTCAGATTCGTCACCGAATCATTGAACTTAAAATACCTCTTCCCCTGTTTCTGTGAAATCAAATACTCCAATCCAATAAATACAAGAAAAAAAGGAACCGCCAGAGCCAAATAATTTAAATGCACTGATAATTAATTTTGAGTTCGGAAAAGCAAGACATAGGCCAGTACGTGATTCATAATCACATATTAGTCAGTACTGCATTAAAGGTGGTGGTGGTAAATCTTCACAATAATAGAAAATAAAAATCATTTATCCTACAAAAACAGTAGACTAATAAGTTAAAAAAATGCGAATGGTTACCCATCCGCATTTTTTAATCTTCTGCCGGACCACCATCAGCCATCCGTACATATTTTGGTTTGAATTCACCTAAAACCTCTACCAATTCGGTCTGCGCTTTCATAACCGTATTAATATCCTTATAAGCACCAGGCGCTTCATCTAAACCTCCACCAATCAACGTTACTCCATGATCTGCCAGGATCTGTTTCATTTCCTCCGGTTTAATTTTTGCCTTCGCTGCAGATCTCGATAATACCCTACCGGCACCATGCGAAGCTGATTGCAAACCTGCAGTAACCCCTGTTCCTCTTACCACAAAACCAGGTGCCGTCATAGAACCAGGGATTATCCCCAACACGCCTTTACCTGCCGGAGTAGCACCTTTTCTATGCACAATCAGTTCCTGCCCATTATGTACCTCTTTCCAGGCAAAATTATGATGGTTTTCCACCCGCCGTAATAGCGTTGCCCCCATAGTTTTAATCAATTTCTCATGAATCACATGATGACAGGCAGCCGCATAATCTCCAGCCAAAGTCATAGCAGTCCAATACTCCTGGCCTTCCTGGGTATTAAGGTCTAACCATGCTAAATGCTGAAACCCTTCTGGAAGATGACATAACTCTTTTGCCAGTTTAGTATAGTGACCAGCAATCTGTGCCCCCAATCCTCTTGAACCGGAATGCGACAATAGTGCTACATATTCACCTGGGGCCAAACCCCATTCCGGTTCCTGGTCGGTGACTGTAATGATCCCCCACTCAACAAAGTGGTTTCCGGACCCGGATGTTCCTAACTGGCCTACCGCTTTATCATACAGCTGTTTTAATAAATTCAGCTCTTTAAACTCTTTCCGTTCTATAATTGCGTGATCAGCTTTTTTGCTCAGGGTAGCTCCTGCTCCAAACACAGTATCCTTCTGTAATGCTTTCAAATAGCTCTCCTTATTTTCCAGAGAAGAAACCGGCAGGTCAAGTACACTTAAACACATTCTACATCCAATATCCACACCCACACCATAAGGGATTACCGCATTATCAGTAGCTAAAACGCCACCTATAGGCAATCCATATCCTGGATGGGCATCTGCCATCAATGCTCCGGCAACGGTAACAGGCAAACGCACAGCATTATTCATCTGCCGGATGGCATTAACATCAATATTACTTTCTCCAAAAATAGAAAAAGGAACTGGCGATTGTAATTCGATTACATCTGATTTTTTTGGGGCTAACAACGCTTTTGCAGGAGCTGATAAGTATGAATCTTCTGTAAAAGCTGCAGGATCAATCAACAACTGCTTTAAAAGCATAGATACATCTTCCAAACTTCTATTATGGAAGTTGGTATTTACAATGTTCAGCAACATTTTAAAAACAGGCCCCTTAGGATATCCTAGATCCAGGAGGGTTTTACCATTGATTTGAGTGATTGACATATGGGTTAAATTTTAGAATACCATTCGTCGTTTAATAACTGAATTAAACTTCGGTTGTATTTTTCTATTTTCTTATTTGATTCAAATTTATATCTGTACCTGTATCGCTTCACATACAATTCATTTTTTGTAATGTAATTCTCAAGCTGATCGATCTTCGAACATAATTCCGCCGCTACATCTCTTTTAAACCCAACATAGTTAGGTTTCACAATCAATCTAAAGTAAATCTGTGGATCTTTAAAACCAAGAAAACTGTTGCCATTATTATCAAATCTTTCTTCGAAATACGCAATTTCAGATTCTGTGAGTTTAATCTTTAGAATTTTATAAACCGGCTGCAGTTTCTGGGGTTTTACAACATAAATCCTCTTTCTGAATTTTTTTCTCTTTACCTTAAAATCTCTACGGTCGGAATATTGACACGTATTAATTTTCGCCAACAATGCTGTAAAGAATTCGACCTTTCGTCCACTTGCTATTTCATCTTTCAATACAAAAAAGCGTTTATACCCTTTCTGCACTGGTGGGCGCAAGGGGATAGTCGGTCTGGCTGCATATTGGGTATATAGACTTTTACGTAGTCTATTTAACCGCAATGCTGTTTTTTCTTTCTGCTCACATATCATTCTTCTACGGCGTCTGGGAGTTTTATCGTGGAAAAATTCTGATAAATAATTGTTCATTCAACTAATAAGATGTGTGAAAATTGTTGTTCTTTTAAAGGGTGATGGACAATTGACCTATTTTCATTTTTGTGGATTTTTAAGGGTTAATAAATAGAGATTAACAAACTGAATGAATTTAGTTTTAACAAACAACAGATAATCTGAGGTAACAAACAATGAATAAAAGCGGTTAACAACAATGTTAATTTTTGGGGTTACAAACAATCATAGGTATAAGGGATAATAGAACATACTTACAACACCACTTCACCTGATGTTCTCCTGAAACCAATAACCTGTTTTTGCACTTCATAAGAAGGCTCGTGCTGATTGGATATTTCAGCTATTGTCATTGGCTTACTAATTATATTACTATACCCAAGCTGATTAGAAATCTTCTGAGCTTTAACTACCGGTAGTTTCTTAAATTCATATTTAGCTATTAATCTACCTTTCCTTAGCAATGCACTATCTATTGATGAAACATCGCTGTTGAAGGAGCAGATCAACTGAATATTCAGGCAATCTGCCAACAATCCATCTGATAGATTTAATAGATTTGATACAGATGAATTTCCATACTTTCTGTCCATTATTACTTTTTCTGCATCTTCAATTATTACTACACTATTAGGATTATCGATTAACAACTCCATGAATTCAGGATTCATTATTTCTTCGGCCAGATCAGGCGATACAAACAATATTCGTTTTTTAATCTTGCCAATTAAATAACGGAGATAAGTTGTTTTGCCGGTACCTGGTAGCCCGTGTAACAGTACTATACCTTTGTCTTTGTCTTTATTCAAACGTTTTCGTATAGTCTTATCAACTTCCACAAAATCGTCGTCATATGATAGCTCAATATCTAATTTAGTAGGTTTGATTTCCAGACTTTTCAACTGAAGCCCTTTTCTTCCGCTGGTAATTAGATTTATTTCCAGTGGTTCCCTACGGCTTTTTGCTTTATGTTTGGCAATCAGATCTGTTACTGATTTTACGAAGTCGGCTGTTTTACCATCGTGCAAAATTTCACACCATGTGATCCAAAAAACAACAACGCTATTGTTATTCATCACATATGCAGTTTGCGCGTGTTTATACTTTTTCTTCTTGTTATCATAATCAGTATACTGATTAGTAGCTACAATGTCTTTTCCATATGTTTTCAGGAAAGTGTCTGCAGCCTTTTCTCCATCTACTTCATAGATGGCATTGGTATCAGGTAAATTATTGAAGTAAAAAGTATAAATACCTCTGGAAGAAATGTAATCTCCCTCAGTAATATCTAAAGTCTTATTTATTTTCTGCTCCATATATTCTTTTCAAATGGCCTGTTGATAAGGATTTACGAGGGCCTTATAGCCCTTCGTAAACCATATCTGTACAGGGGTCAAAAATGCAGGACTAACATATGTCCTGAGTGTTAGGGTTAAATTCAAACAGAGACGAAACAAATATTTTTTAGGAGTTAAAAGCGGAGCAGGATTACTCCGCTTGCCAGTTTTTCTGTGTACCTCCTCAAAATTTCTTTTATGATTTTACCAATAAAAAAACCCGATCTGTTTTCACGGACCGGGCTACTAACGTTAATGCATATACTACATTAAGGTATACCTTGTCCGTTTAGTATCTATTAAATAGAGACTATTCATAAACCATTTACTGAGGCCTATTTGCGGCGAAATAATTACTGGTAACTTCATTGCTGTATGGCAAAACAAAAAGCCCGATTCTACGAACCGGGCTTTTTATTTCTTCTACAATATATTTTACTACTTGTAGCTTAAAACGCCCGGAACCCTCATGTCGCCTTGCTCTGTGCAAGGAACTGAGAAGCTAATATTTAGTGCGAAGCGTTTCATGATACTTTAGTTGTTTATTTTTAAATTTTAACGATGCAAAGATAATATCTAATATTTCCGGATGCAAATTTTTAACAATATTTTTTCAAATTATTTTCTATGCTTTCTTTAGCAATAGTTTTTGATTCCCGAAATCCACTGCAGCATCAAGTACTTGTAACAGGCTCTCCCACTTGGCTACAGGCTCAAAATTATGTTTGTAAACCTTACGAACTTTAAGCTGTAGTTTACCATCCGCAACTGTTGAGGTCACTGTAAAACTAGCACATTCATTATCTACGGATTTATTCAACTTATCTACTCCCTCTAATGTATATCCCTTAGGAATGGTCAGTTCTATCTGGTATTCAAAAGTTCTGGCAAACGGTTGATATACATCTACCTTTCTGTTTCTTTGTTCAGGCTTTATCTGTAATTGTTCTCCAATTAGCTTTCCTGCATTAAGAATGTAGTTATTACCAGCCTTTTTAACCAAACCATCCAGTGTAAAAGTGGTATGGTAAACTAAATCCGGATCTGTATGCCTGAGCCCCATTTTCTCTATTTTATACTCTATCAAATCCTTGGGCTTAATATCAAACTGTTCCTGAATTTCATCCATGAAATCGTCTTTCTGTTCTGTACGGGCTTTCTCAAATGCACTTGTGTATTCTTCTGCCAGAGAGCGATTCCGTTTGCTATCTGCAAACTCTTCCATAAATGATTTTTCTATTCCCAATGCCAGTCTTTCTGCTTCATAATAATCTTCGAATCTTAACAACCTCTTTTGCTCATCGGAACGCAGGTATCCTTTGATACTTGTTTTACGCTTCATCTTCAGCAATTGCATATTATCATCAAATGCAATAGCTATCTGTTCGGTTTTAGCATTCTGTTCAGGTTTACTAACCCCAATTTCTATATCTTTAAATGCCCCCACTTCATTATACTGACGCTTACTTTTCTTTAATTCTATTGCTGGTGCTTTCTGGCCTTCGTACTCTGAACTTAGGTCTGAGCAATTGGAAAATACTCCATCTGCCGTGATATAAACAGGTTTAGCTGTTTTAGTTCGCAACATAATTTCATAATCCGAACCTGTTAGGAAGTCGTTTTGTCCAGGCCCGTATCTCGATACTACAAACACATATTCTACAGGAATATTGAGGTTTTGCATTACCTGATATAAATACCCCAGGAAGCGTCGGTTATTGGGAGTAGAATAGTTTCTTGATTTACCCACTACTATTTTGTCGGATGCATTAACACTATAAAAAGCTAGATACCTGAATGCATAGTAAGCGTAAAAGCTTAAACTGTCTTCCGGAATCTCGTCATGCATATTCGTCTCATACTTATCAAGTAGGTTCTTTACCTGAAATTTCAGTTCAGCTAATGAAGGTAGTGTTGCAAAATATTTATCTGTGAGTTGTGCTTCTTTTAATAGTACATTTTTGGCTTCCATCGCATTAGGATTCTTGCGAATTTCCCCAGCTACCTGCCCTTCTTCGGTTCTGGTACCGAAAGCAATACTCATCCTGATCATAGGAATCTGACGGTATGGCGACATCCACAACCCTACCGGTAAATTAGGAATATTGCGGATCAGCAGGTCAAACACCGCACCATCATCATCCTTCTTCACGATAAAATCTGGCGCACCATTCGATGTTCTATATCTTACAAAGTATTTATCACTAATTTCGGCATGTACAGAGTATTGTAAGATTGGCTTGTCATCTCCCAAAACAAACATCTGATCATCTACCGGACTGTTAACATCTTTCTGCTCCTCTACTCTCACAAAATAGTCGATCAAATCCCCTACCTGCAGATCCGGGATGGCCAGCTTACTTTTTTCCCGGCCATTCTCCTGTTCATTTACCACCTCTTCATCTACATTCACTTCCCTGATGCTTCCATTGGGTTTAATAATTCGTACCCCCATTATTGTGGTAGCTAAGCCTCTGTGAAAATAGGAATTCAGGTTTTTGAACTTACGGAAACTGAATTGTGAATATTCTTCCAGGGCAGCTTTATCATTGATCTTCACCATCTCTCTGAAAGTATTGCTGTAAAAAAGATCTTTCCCCCTTTCGACTCTGATACTATTTCCTAAATTCTTCATTTTTCTGGAGCTGGAAGCTTTAACATCCACATGGCGGGCAACTACAATGGCAGACGATGTGGTATCTATTTTTGCTTTAACTCCATATAAAAAGGCGGGTATATCCCATTCCCAAACTTCATTTCGTACTTGGGTGGCTCTTTCTTTATATGCCCGGATATCTCTTGCTTTTTGTGCATATAGAGGCAATTGCAATAAGAGCAATATTGCAAGGTGAAGGGATCTTATTTTCATAATATAGGTATAACTACTTTTTAGTTAAGGTAATTTGTTGCAGATAGGCATTATCCAGGGCTTTAATATCATTATTCCATTGGGCAAACTGCGTTTTCGGCAATCTTGTATTTCTGATAGTTAATTCTTTGAAATAGCTAATTTTTCCGTTATTGATTTTGTAGGTTATTTCGAAGGTATACCCTTCTCTGTCGATTTTCAGGTTATCTGGTAATGCATTCACTTTATAGCCTGTCGGAACATCCAATGAAGTTTCACTGATAACGTGGTGCTTATACATAAACAGCATGTCGTGCTTTCGCTTTGAGGTATCAATAGAATAACCCGACAGCTCTTTTCTGAAATCCATTTCTGTATACAGGTCATCACCAAAATCAGTAACTGATTCCTGGTGTTGCAGATTATACTGAATATCCAATAATTTACCCCAATTGCTGATATCAGAAGTTTTTAAATCAGAGATTTTGTACTTGGCATTACTCTCGGTGAGATATGCTAGCAGTGCATCCTGTAATTTTTCTTTTTTAGTTCCATGCACCTGTGTTAGCAGAAACTCCTTACTTTCTCCATCCCACTGCTGATGTACGGTTCCTTTTAATGCAGCGCCTTCAATTCGCAGATTTCTTTTCTCTGTATAAGAGTTCTGATTCCAGTTACGGGTTGGAACTTTATCAAGAATAAAATTCTCGCCATCCTCAATCATAACCTGGCGACCCTGAATTCTTTGAGCATACTGGTCAAAACCAATATATGTTTCGGTAGCATCCAGGAAATATCGTTTGCCCTTATAATTTAGAGCGCAGATCATGTGATTATCAACAGCCAGGCTGGGAATAGAATAATCATAGGCTATATGATCTGTACCTATCCAGCAAAGGCGGGCATCGAAGCCCAGGGTCTTTAAGAGGAGCCGGGTAAGATTAGCCATCCCTTTACAATCGCCATATTTATGCTGTAATACTAATTGGGCTTTTTCCGGCTTAAAGCCTGCTATTCCATCTTCAAATGCGATATATCTGATATTATCCTGCACCCAATGATAGATAGTATTGATTTTAGCGGTATCGGAATTCAATCCCTTGGTGATTTCTAATGCTTTAGCTTTAATAATGGATTCATCATCATTTATTTCTTTCACCAATGATCTGTACCAGGCATATAGATCTGAGGTTTTATTGAAATAATTTATCCTGCCACTTTTAAGATCAGCGTATTTGCTGAGGATCAGGAGATGAGGATAAATATAGGAGGGTCCGGGTGCATTTTTTTCGTATACCTTTCCCGGAATTTCTTCAGCGGTGTAGGTATAAATGTCTTCGTCTCTTTTGCTGTTATATTCCTGTGTTTTTTTGATGTTATAGTTTCCGAAATTCATTTCCCTGATCTCCACCTTCATCCAGCGCGGCACTACAATTTGAATTTCGTGGTTATCGATATCATAATTATCCGGGAAGTAAATAGACGAGAAATATCGGGGATCCGTTATTGTCTTATCTAGTTCCACTGTACTTTCGGCACCTTTCTTCTCGAGAGGTAGTTCCAGTGTACATACTTTAGCATCAGAATAAAAGATTCCATCAACAGAGTAATCCTGATAACTTGGTTTAATGCCTTTATTTCTGGAACCATTCAGGTACACCCTAACTTCATCAATTGTGCTTTTATCGTCATAAAATTCGATAAAGGGAATAGTAGTTCTGAATTGATTGCAGGTATAGGTCGTTACAGAATTCTGGCGGATTCTGACCGGGTTATCTTTATCTCCTGTTTCAAATTGGAAACGTTCTTTCTGAGAAGTAATAGTGATATTCTTATCGTTATTGTTTTGTGCGAAGGTATTTGTGATAATACACAACAATACAGCGCATAATAGGCACAGGTGGCGGGGAAATGCAGACATAATTGGCTACTGATATATAGTAAATATAATAATTTATATATAAGTAACAAAAAAGCCGGATGCAAAGTACACCCGGCTGTATAAACCAATAACAGGATTAACAAAACATGAATGTGTATGGTCGACCTGTTTTTTTAGATCATAATAGCGCTTTCTTCATATTCTTTTTCCAGCCTTTGCATTTGGCGGATATGCCTTTCTATGTGCTTGGTCAGGAAATAGATATACTGGTAGATGTCTAATTTGCCAAGGTGATTCACAGACATATTGGTGTATACCAATACTCCTTCTCCATTTTTCAGAAGTGACAAATTATACATGCATTGAGCGTATTGCTGTTTTAGCAGTGCTTTTATTTCAGACATATCTTTCATTCCGGTAGGTTCCATGTGTTCTGGTCTAACCCAGCCGAAAGATTTACTACCAATAACATCAATCTGGTTGAATTTATCCTGGTAGTCACCTGAAATAATAACGGTATGTCCGTTACGTTTGCGATCCAGCGCTCTGCGGGTCGCCTTGTTAACGATCAGCAGCAGGAAATAGTTGGTCATGGTGATGTGTTCCAATACTTCTCTGATACTCCACTGATCCTGATCCGGTTTAAAGTCCAGTACTTCTGGTTCTTTAGCAAACCACTGATCCAACTCACCGAAATTCGTGAGTAAAGCCTCTCTTACTACTTGGATAACGTTTCTCATCATCTAACGTTTTTGGGATTATGCACTTTACGATTGCGAATTCAATGGGTAGCGCATAAAATCATTAATAAAAATTGTTTGCCATTATTATGCCGGATTTTATTAAATAAAAAAACCCGGTCTGTTATACGGACCGGGTCATAATGATTTATAATAAAAACATTATAGCATAAGAGGTCCGTATGGCTTCATTAAGGTAAAGCCATCCTGTTTGCACCAATAGGTGCAATAATCAAATATTACAGTTATCCTTTGAAACTCTTTCAATGTCGTCTTATCTCGTTACTGTTTCAAAAACAAAAAGTCCCACACCTTTTCTAGTGCGGGACTCTTGTTTATATCGTTTGATAACTATCGTTGTTAACAATCGGTGCAACATGCCCGCAACTCCCACTTGACTTGCTGTTTGCAAGCCATCGCCGAAATCTTGTATGTTGAAATAAGTTGCACGGTTATTTTTTATTCTTGAAGCAAAGGTAATTTTTATTTCTTTTATTACACAAAAAAATACCCTACTTTTTTCATCGACTTAACAATAATTTCAAATTACGCGGGTCTTTCTCGCAAAGCAGCAAAGAAGCATAAGCAGCAAAGATTTTTTAGAATATGTTTTGCTGATTTTTGAATCTAATATTAATGTATCTCACATTTAATTAATCTCACAGTGGAGACAAAGGTTCTCGATTTTAAAAAAGTTTAAAAACACAAAACATATTCTAAAAAATCTTTGCTGCTTATGCGTCTTTGCGAGAAAAATCAAATTTAAAAACACAAAACATATTCTAGAAATCTTTGCTGCTTATGCTTCTTTGCGTCTTTGCGAGAAAAATCAAATTTAAAAACACAAAACATATTCTAGAAAATCTTTGCTCCTTAGCCTCCTTTATACCTTTGCGAGAAACATTAAAACAGACTCAATTGTGAATTTGGTCTGCGGAATGCAGATGTATTGAATTCAAATTTTTCCTGATTTAATCCGTTTCTCTTAACGTGCAATTTGAATTGCTGTTTGATAATATCTGCAATATTTCCACCACCAGTCATTCTTCTGCCGAATACACTATCACTTACCTGTCCTCCATGTAGTTCCTCAATCAGATGCCAGACCTTTTCTGCCCTGTCGGGGAAGTTTTTAAACAACCAATCATTAAAGATTGTTTTTACTGCATCATTTAATCTCACCACTGTATATCCTGCGAATTTTGCCCCATTGGCAGCAGCAGCCTCCAGTAACCTGGGAATCTCATGGTCATTAAGCCCCGGAACAATTGGTGCTGTCATCACCCCAACGGGGATTCCTAATGAACTCAATTCTTTCACTACTTTAAGACGCTGGGCAGCAGTAGTTGTACGAGGTTCCATCTTTAGCCTGAGATCTTCCTGTAGAGAGGTAATAGATACGTATACACTAACCAGATTCTCCTGAGCTAATTGTTGTAACAAATACCTATCCCTTAATATCAGTGAATTCTTGGTGATAATACCTACCGGTTGCTTATATTCAATAGCTACTTCCAATAATTGCCTGGTAAGCCACATTTTCCTTTCGGCCGGCTGATAACAATCAGTATTGCCAGATAAGGCTATAGGTTTAGGAACCCAGTTTTTATTATTAAGGAATTTTCTCAGCAGCTCCGGCGCGTTATGCTTGACAATTATCTTCCGCTCAAAGTCCAACCCAGCACTCAACCCCCAGTATTGGTGCGAGTTGCGCGCATAACAATAAATACAGCCATGCTCACAGCCCTGATAAGGATTCATGGAATACCACATCCCAACATCCGGGCTATCTACCTTATTTACCAGATTGCGCGCATTTTCTTCAAAAAACTGCGTGGGAACATCCGACTGCCACCACTCATCAATCCCTTCTATATGTTCCTGAGCATACTCATCTGCCAGGTACTTATTCTTAGGATTAATTTGCGCTCCTCTTCCCTTGTGATAAAGTTGCTCGGGGTTTTCCTGGAATGGCAAAGTCATACAACTAAATATTTTAGCAATAATACTAAAATATTTAGAATTATTCTATTATTCCCATTTGTTTCATCAGGAACGTAGCATTCTTATTGGTTGCGATCCCTTTGCGTATTCTATAATCGAAAAACAGATTATTCTCCTGGATCGTGCTTTCAAAACAGTAATTCCTGATCCTGTTTGGATTCTCCTCCTCCAATAACCCCAATTCCAAATCGTGGGTGGCTATCATACCAAGACAGGAATATTGCAGGAAATGCTCTATCAGACTGCGGGAACCAGACAGTTTATCCTCCGAATTAGTACCCTTTAGGATTTCATCCAACAGAATAAATACCTGGGCTCCTGATTTGAGTCGCTGTATTATATGTTGCAATCGCAATAGTTCTGCCTGGAAATAGGAAGTATGACTGGCTATAGAATCCTTAATCCGCATACTGGTCATTATCTGCATTGGGCTAAATGTGAATTTATCAGCACATACCGGCGCTCCGCACATTGCCATTAACAAGTTGGCCCCTACACTGCGCAAAAAGGTACTCTTACCCGACATATTGGAACCGGTAATGATCAGGAACTTATCATTTGAACCTACACTACCATCGTTTTTCACACATTGATTTGCCGGAATTAATGGATGTCCTAATTTTTCGGCCTCTACTAGCGGTTTATCTTCCACAACTTCCGGCCAGGAGTAATCAGAATGGTTATAGGCATAAGTAGCCAAACTATTCCAGACTTCCAGCCTGGAAATAACCCCAAACCATTTCATAATATGATCTTTATGCTTAGCCTTCCACTTTTCCAGGCTCATAATACAATGCAGATCATATAGCATCAATGCATTAAGTCCAAAACCTATCAGTAGATTTAAACGTTGATCAAACGCATTGCTGATACGCGCTAGTTTCTTCAATGCTGTATCTGCCTCAAAAGCTTGCTGTTGCTGGGCTACCAATAGCTTCGATGCATGAAAATCTCCATCTCTCACCAAACGCAATAAGATGGAAAACTTATCCATAATCCTTTCTTTATGGGAAATCAGGATATATTGCTTCATTACTTCTTTAAAGTAATTTCTCAATATCAGTCCGTTGACCGATATCACTGCCAGAAGAGGCATGATACTTCCTTCAACGGCATAGTATATAATAGCTGCTACCGAGAGTATTGGCGCGGCCCACATAGCTGCTTTTACAAACTTATTATGCAGAAACTGAAATGGCATTTCCAGCCAGGCTTTGATCTGGCCGATATCCCCAGGTGCTTCATTGGAGAGTGCTGCCTCTGCCAAAAACTCCTGGCGGAAGTCCAATGCTGGCGTCAATACCTTCAATGCTTCCTGCACTGACCTGATCTCGTTAGCATCCTGCAATGGGGCTCTAAGCTGATCTGCCAATCGCCTCCAGCCCGAATAGCTTCCGGTGCGGTTGACATGCTGGAACAGGGAAGAAGGCCCAAATACATCGAGGTCACCCGAAAAATCGTGCTTCTCATCAATAAACTCCCTTCCATCATCAAATAACGATTCCCAGGTTTGAGCCTGATGTAGTTCCCATTCATTTATTTTCAATAGAGTAGCTGCTAAAGAGATCTGAGACTGGGCTTTCTGATGCTTTAGTAAAACAAATATAAAGCTAGCTATACCTGCTACTGATATCAGCAGGTATATGGGTTCCATTTCATTCTTAAAAAACAGTACTACCCCAACTACTATTAACAGAAAACAGAGTAGTCGCACCCAGCTCAGTAATGCTGCTCTATCTTTCTTAGTTGCTAAAACTTGTTTATAATGCCCAATCCGTTGTTCATATGTCTTGGCGGTATTCATATAGGCTTTAGATTTTATTTACACAAAATAAAAGGGATTTTGTGAAGATGCTCACAAAATCCCTTTATCTCTTTAATCTATGATGATTTACATAGCGTATTGGCGTTGTAATAAATCAGGATGTTCCTGACTTACTTTCAGAATCAGCTCTCCAAACAACGTGTTTACCCATGCAAACCATGGACGGGTATACTTGGTTGGATCATCTTTTTGATAGGATTCGTGAATAAAGCCGGTATTACCATCTGTATTTCTTAAAGTTTTCAGGCAAACAGCTATTTCCTCCTTATCATGACTGGTCAGTGCCCTCATGATTATACTCATAGGCCAGATATAATTTTCACCGGTATGCGGGCTACCTACTCCATCTCCATATTTACCTCTGTAGAACCAAGGCTGGAAATTACTCCAAACGAAGTGGCGGCTGGCCTGGTACAATGGATCATCTACACCGGTATAACCCAGGTAAGGGATAGAAAGTAAGCTAGGTACGTTGGTATCATCCAGGAATAAACGGTTTCCGAAACCATCTACTTCAAAGCCATACATCATACCCAATTTCGGATGCTCAACAATTGCATATGCTTTAATTGCCCTGTCTACCTCGTCGGCCAGGAGCGTACATTCATGTGCAAATGCAGCATCCTTATAAACGGTTTCACTGATCTCCGCCAACTGGCGCAGAGAAACTACCGCAAACATATTTGACGGAATCAGGAATGGGAAAACTGTAGCATCATCCGATGGTCTGAAAATAGAAACGATCAGTCCAACCGGCAGCATTGGTGCTCCCCATCCGCCGTTAGGCGCAGTATCTGATTGTATAGGGGTTTTACGCTGGAATTTGTAAGGCCCTTTACCATCTTTACGCTGCTGCTCTTTGAAAGTCTTAACAATCAGCTGAGCGGCACGTTTGTAATTTTCATCAAATGGAGTTGCATCTCCACTTATTTTCCAATAGTTGTAAGCCAGACGTACAGGGTAGCATAAGGAATCGATCTCCCACTTACGCTCATGCAGTTCAGGCTTCATATCTGTAAGATCTTCATCCCATTCACTACCGGTAGGGCCTTCATTAAAAGCATTGGCATAAGGATCAATCAGGATACAGTTAGTCTGACGATTAATCACCCCTACAACCATATCTTTCAGCTTATTATCATCTTTTACCAGCGGAAGATAAGGCCATACCTGAGCAGAGGAATCACGCAACCACATTGCGTTAATATCTCCTGTGATTACGAAAGTATCAGGCTTTCCCTTAATTGTTTTATAATTAACAGTGGTATCCAGCGTATTGGGAAAGCAGTTTTCAAACAGCCAACCTAGTTTGGTATCAGCAATCTGAGATTTTACTTTAACAATAGTCTTTTCCACCGCTTCACTCGTAAATTTCCTTTTTGCGAGTGGTGGGCGTTGGGAGGTATAACCATTCCAGCCAAATACTGTTTTAGGCAATCCTAGCCCTACAGCTCCCGCTACAAGGGCGCTGTTCTTTAAAAAATCACGTCTTGCAACCATAACGTTTTGAGAATTTAATGCCCTAAAATAGAAAAGTTTATGGTAATTGCTGAATCGATTTACTTATTTGTTGCTCGCGGGCGAGCTTTTGTTTCTCGCAAAGTGATAAAGTAAGCAAAGAGGCATAAGAATCGAAGCGAATTTTTAAGAACTGCTGATAAGTTTCTATTTAATACAGAACCCTATCTGAAACCCTTAAAAATTCGCTTCGATCCTTACGCCTCTTAATATTAATCTCTGCTTCTCAGCGAGAAATGCGAGCCTGCGAGCCTACATATTACGTCTGTATTGTCCGCCTACTTCATATAATGCATTCGTAATCTGACCTAATGAACAGTATCTTACCGTATCCATTAATTCAGCAAACAGATTACCATTATTAATAGCTACCTGTTGTAATTTCTTCAGTGCAGCAGCACTTTGAGCAGAATGTCGCTCCTGGAATGCATGTAATGTTGATATCTGGAATTCCTTTTCTTCAGTAGTAGATCTAATTACTTCAGCCGGAATAATAGTTGGCGAACCATTCTTGTTCAGGAAAGTATTCACACCAATAATCGGATATTCACCAGTATGCTTCAACGATTCATAGTACAGGCTTTCTTCCTGGATTTTGTTACGCTGATACATTCTTTCCATTGCGCCTAATACGCCTCCACGTTCTGTAATTCTGTTAAATTCAGCTAATACAGCTTCTTCTACCAGATCAGTTAATTCTTCAATGAAGAATGAACCCTGTATTGGATTTTCGTTCTTAGCTGTTCCTAACTCCCTGTTGATGATCAGCTGAATTGCCATGGCTCTTCTTACGCTTTCTTCTGTAGGGGTGGTAATCGCTTCATCGTATGCATTTGTATGCAACGAGTTACAGTTATCATAAATCGCATACAACGCCTGTAAAGTGGTGCGGATATCATTAAAGTCGATCTCCTGAGCATGCAGGCTTCGACCGGAAGTTTGAATATGATATTTCAGTTTCTGTGACCTGTCGTTCCCTTTGTATTTATACTTAATCGCCTTAGCCCAGATACGGCGGGCAACACGGCCAATCACAGAATACTCTGGGTCCATTCCATTGCTAAAGAAGAACGAAAGGTTTGGTGCAAAATCATCGATATGCATTCCACGGCTCAGATAATATTCGACATACGTAAAGCCGTTTGATAATGTAAAGGCCAGCTGGGTAATAGGATTAGCTCCTGCTTCTGCAATATGGTATCCTGAAATACTTACTGAATAGAAGTTTCTGACTTTTTGATTGATGAAATATTCCTGCACATCTCCCATCAGTTTTAATGCAAACTCTGTGGAGAAAATACAGGTGTTCTGAGCCTGATCTTCTTTTAGAATATCCGCCTGCACGGTACCTCTGACAGTACTTAAGGCGTGTGCGCGGATTTTGTCGTAAACAGGTTTATCCAGTACTTCTTCTCCTGAAATACCCAGTAATGAAAGACCTAAACCATCATTTCCTTTTGGCAGGTCGCCATTGTAATGAGGTAATGGATAATCTTTGAATTTTTGTCTGATACGCTCATTTACGATTTCGGTCAACCCATTATCCTTAATATATTTCTCACACTGCTGATCAATGGCGGCATTCATAAAGAACGCCAGCAATATAGGAGCAGGACCATTGATGGTCATAGATACAGAGGTTTTCGGATCACACAGGTCGAAACCGCTGTAGAGTTTTTTCGCATCATCTACAGTAGCGATACTTACACCGGCATTTCCAATTTTACCATAAATATCCGGGCGCACTGCAGGATCTTCACCGTAAAGCGTAACGCTATCAAAAGCCGTAGATAAACGTTTTGCCGGTTGTTCGAGCGAAACGTAGTGAAAACGTTTGTTAGTTCTTTCTGGTCCACCTTCGCCGGCAAACATACGGGTAGGGTCTTCTCCTTCCCTCTTCAGCGGGAATACACCAGCTGCATAAGGGAATTCACCCGGGAGATTTTCAGTAAGCTGCCAGCGCAGAATATCACCCCACTCCTGATACTTAGGTAAACTAACTTTCGGAATTCTTGAGTGGCTCAGACTTTCTGTATATAATGGCAGTTTAATTACTTTATCACGTACCTGGAATTCGTAGAAATCTGCTTTATATTTTTCTACCAATGCAGGCCATCCGTTTATGAGTTGCATGCATTCCGGATGCAGGGATTTTTGGAGATGTTCCTTAATATCGGCCAGTGCTGCTGCTTGTGCCGGAACCAATGCCTCTACTCCATTGATCTGGTATAACTGCGTAGCAATTTTGCATTGTTCATCTACCCATTTTGCATAATCACCAATTGCTTCAGATATCTCTGCCAGATAACGTACACGGGCCGGAGGAATGATCTGAGATTTTGTAGATGTTGCCTTTATTGATTCATGTGGAAGATCTCCGAACTTAACACCGGTTCTTTCTTCAACCTTAATAATAACCTGTTCGAATAATTGGTTAATTCCCGGATCATTGAACTGTGAAGCAATTGAGCCAACTACAGGAATTGTATCTTCTTTCGCATCCCACAGATTATGGTTACGTTTATACTGCTTTCTCACATCATGTAAAGCATCCAGAGCGCCAGCCTTATCAAATTTATTGATGGCAATTACATCTGCATAATCAAGCATATTAATCTTCTCCAGCTGCGAAGCGGCGCCATACTCCGGTGTCATCACATACAACGAAACATCACAGTAATCTGTAATGGCGGTATCACTTTGCCCGATACCTGAAGTTTCAAGAATAATAAAATCAAAAGCTGCAAGCTTACAGATATCAATAGCTTCCTGGATATGTTCACTGATTGCCTTATCGCTTTCTCTGGTAGCGAGGGAGCGCATATAGGCACGAGGATGGTGAATAGAATTCATGCGAATACGATCACCTAACAAAGCACCTCCCGTTTTTTTCTTGGAAGGGTCTACAGAAATAACAGCAACTGTTTTATCGGTAAACTGGTTAAGATATCTTCTCACTAATTCATCTGTGACGCTACTTTTACCGGCACCACCTGTACCGGTGATTCCGAGAACCGGATATTTTTTATCGCTTTCGGTTGTTGAAATCTGAATATCGTTATCGGCCTCCACTGTAACAGCAGTCTTGGATTTCTGGCCATCAAACAGTGCTACCGGTATATCATTTTCTGCCAGGCTTATAGCGCGGGCAATGATTTTTGGATTTTTATGTTTCTGTAATCCCGGGATGGAGGCAGGAGAAATTTCAGGGATAGACTGAACGGCAACATCACATTTTTTAATGAGGTCTTCAATCATTCCTTCCAACCCCATTTGGCGGCCATCGTCGGGAGAGTATAATCTGGCAATGCCATATGCATGCAATTCTTCAATTTCAGAAGGCAGAATAGTTCCTCCTCCTCCTCCGAAAATTTTAATATGACCGCAGCCCTTTTCCTGCAGGAGATCATACATATATTTGAAGAACTCGACATGCCCACCCTGATAGGAAGTAACGGCAATTCCCTGTGCATCTTCCTCAATGGCACAGTCTACTATTTCGGCAGCTGAACGATTATGGCCCAAATGGATTACTTCCGCTCCTTTTGCCTGCATAATCCGACGCATAATATTAATTGCAGCGTCGTGACCATCGAACAGCGCTGCTGCTGTTACAATGCGAACTTTATGTTGTGGTGTATACGACATATAAATACCCTTTTTTTTCACACTGGCATACAGGATTGTATGTCAGGTCCGTGACATTGCAATTTACGTAAAAAGCCGCGGAAATACTGACCGGAAGCGGGGTTGATCAGAATTAGAATTACTTAAACATACTGTTAAAGTTGTTGCAAAATTTTTAACTGATCCTAAATACAGTTGATATTTCCCTAAAACAACTTTCCCCTGTACAAATACTGCACAAGGGAAAGCGTAAAGTAAGACACAAGGCAATAATGCTTAGCAGTCTTATATTTCATAACGTGGAACTATAAAATCACATTAGTATTAATGATTTTCTAGTTATTCAAACTTATTAAATGGAATTTTCTACATACAATTAAAAACAAAGCAAATATTCTTACTGTGAATCGTCTTTAAATTTTGGTTTATGGCGGATATACTAAAGTTGATCTAAGGATGTGTATATCTTACACAATCTTACTTAAATTTTTGTTAAAAACAAACTATTTTTTTGTTTTTATGATAAAAATTAATGTTTACATTTTTCTGTTTTCGTCGTTCTTCAAAAACCTTACAGAACGGCCATTTTCATAGAAAGTATATTAACAGAAATCTGTACAAAAAACCATCATCAAGCTAAAAAAACATCAACTAAAATATTACTAGAAAGTAATGCCGAGGTTACGCTTCCTCTGTTGGTCATATTTAATAAAATTGAATTTGTAGAGCCTTGCAGGTCTGTGTCGCACATCCGCTTCTTCTTCATTCAAATCTTCCAGCAAATCCATCGACAAAAACTTCTTCCTGAAATTTCTTCTGTCTAATTCCCGACCAAAAACCGATTCATATAAGCTTTGTAATTCCCTTAATGAGAATTTCAGTGGTAATAAATTAAATCCTACCGGCTGCGCCATCATCTGCTGCTGCAATCGCAATACACATGCATTTAAAATTTGCTGATGATCAAATGCCATATCCCCCAATTCATCAACAGAGAGCCAATATAAATCGGCATTGGTAGTCTTTCCCTTGATTTGCTCCAGATCAACCAACGCATAATAAGCCACTGTGATTACCCTCCCGGCCGGGTGCCGCTCAATTGCGCCAAATGTCTGCACCTGCTCCAGATATACATTATCCAGGCCCGTGCGATTATGTAAAACCCGGTAAGCAGCCGCATCCAGCTCCTCATCAGGGGGCACAATATCTCCCAGCAAAGACCATTTGCCTTTATATTCATTGAGGTCCGATTTGATCAGCAACACCTTGAGCTTATCTTCAGCGAAACCGAAAACTACACAATCAACCGATATCGCCACCTTGAAATAGTCCTTTATCTCAATAAGGTGGGTGTTGATGTTTTTGGTGTACATTGACATCATACAGACGTGGAATTACAGTAAAAAAACAGTTATAACACAAGCGTGGAACTATTTTCAAATGAAAGAAAAAAAAGGCATATAATAAACAATTTGCACACTAATTTTTTTAGCTAAAGCAACAATAAGTTTAAATTTACGGCCTATTCATAACCTGATATGTACACAAAGGAAATCGAAATATCACTGGCCCAGCTGGCCAAAGAATTACTCAGCCATCTCCAACAGCAAAAACTGCTGAATAACATCGATGAAACACTCGATGCGCTTCGCCGCGTAATTGCCTATAACGACTGGCGCTACTACGTACAAAGCGATCCTGTAGTCAGCGATTTCGAATACGACCAGCTCTTCGCCTGGTTAAAAAAACTGGAACAGGAAAACCCTCACCTGATCAGTGCCGATTCCCCAACCCAAAGAGTTGCCAAAGGACTCACTAAAGAGTTTGTAACCGTTCAGCACCTGGTTCCAATGCTTAGCCTCGAAAATTCGTACAATGCCGACGACCTGCTCGACTGGGATAGAAAAGCCCGCGAAAGCTCCGGCCTTAGCGAAATTGAATACTGCATTGAACCCAAATTTGATGGTGCCAGCATCTCCCTCATTTACGAAGATGATAAACTGGTACGCGGTGCTACCCGCGGCGACGGTGTTGCAGGCGAAGATATAACCACCAATATCAAACAAATCCGTACAATCCCCCTATCTGCCAGCTTCTCGAAATATGGCATTCATCAGATAGAAATTCGGGGTGAAGTACTTATCAACAAAAATACCTTTAAGGCCTTCAACGATAAAAGAATTGCTGAAAACCTTCCCCCTCTGGCTAATCCACGCAATGCTGCTTCTGGCTCATTGAGAATGGTAGACCCTAATGAAGTTGCCAAACGCGGACTGGAAGCATTCCTATATCATATGAGCTTCCATTCCATGAATGAGGGAGCCCGGGAACCTGAAGCACTTAAAACACATAGCGGAACACTGGAGCTATTATCTACTCTTGGATTCCGCAGTCCGGCTAAAGAGAAAAAAGTAGTGAAAGGCATTCAGGCCGTAATCGACTACTGCCTCCAATTTGAACAAACAAGAGATGATCTTCCCTATGAAATTGATGGCATGGTAATCAAAGTGAATGATTACGAATTGCAAGACAAACTAGGAATGACCACTCACCATCCCCGCTGGGCGATTGCCTATAAATTCAAGGCACGCCAGGCAACCAGTAAATTGAGAAGCGTTGAGTTCCAGGTAGGAAGAACCGGCTCTATTACTCCGGTTGCCAAAATTGACCCAGTACATATCGGAGGCGTAACCGTTTCTTCAATTTCATTATTCAATGAAGATGTTATTAAAGAAAAGGATCTTAAACTCGGAGACACCGTACTGGTTGAAAGAGCTGGAGACGTAATTCCATACATCGTAAAATCTGTAGCCGATTTAAGAACAGGCGATGAAAAAGATATCATCTTCCCTACTCATTGCCCTGTATGCAACGACGAACTGGTAAAGCCTGAAGGCGAAAGCGTTTGGAGATGTACCAATATCAATTGTGAAGCACAGGTGGTTGAAAGAATGATCCACTTCGTGAGCAAAGATGCTATGGACATCAAAAGCTTTGGTGAAAGCAACGTTCGCAAATTCTATTCGTTAGGATTACTAAAAGATATTCCAGGAATCTATGAACTGGACTTTGAGAAAATAGGTACTCTTGAAGGCTTTGGAAAGAAGTCTCTTTCCAACCTGGAAACAGCTATAGAACAGTCTAAATCACAGCCACTGCACCGACTGATCTTTGGATTAGGCATTCGCTATGTTGGTGAAACTACTGCCAAAACCTTAGCTAATGCGGTAACAAATATCATGGATCTTCAAAACTATACTGAAGAACAGATCTTAGCACTGGAAGATATAGGCCCTAAAGTTGCCGGCTCCATTCGATTATTCTTTGAGAACAACGATAATATAGCCATGCTGCAAAAACTTGCAGCCCTGGGCATCAACATGGAGAACACCAAGAAGGCTGCTAATACAGAAGGCAGTCTTAGTGGCCAGACATTTTTATTTACCGGTACACTTCACAAACTAAAACGTAGTGATGCAGAAGAAATGGTAGAAAAGCTGGGCGGTAAAATCATGAGTGGAGTAAGCAGTAAACTCAACTACCTCGTAGTTGGTGATGATGCCGGCAGTAAACTGGAAAAAGCTAAAAAGATTAATACCATTAAGATTTTAACGGAAGATGAGTTCCTGGAATTGATTCAGGAGTAGATTGATTATTTCAATAAAGGGTAAATCTTATTAAGTTAACAGATGATATTTTTTATTGAGATTGGCTTCATTTATCGCAGGCAGGGCGGGGGCAAGCCCCGCCCCTACAAAGTTTCATCAAATTATGATTCCCCTGAGTTTGAAATAATTCAATTTCTGTAAATCAAAATATGCAGAAGCCTTGTAGGGGCGGGGCTTGCCCCCGCCCTGCCTACAGCCACAAGAAACAATATAACACTAAAACATCTTCTTTAACAAAGAAACGCTCTACAAACAAACATATGAACGACGAACATTTTATGAAACAGGCGTTGCAGGAAGCACGCAAAGCCTTTGAGGAAGGGGAAGTACCTATTGGAGCTGTTGTGGTTCAAAACAACAGAATCATCGGCAGAGGATATAATAATGTAGAGCGACTAAACGACTGTACTGCGCATGCGGAGATGATTGCACTGACTTCAGCGTTTAATACACTAGGCAGCAAGTACCTGATGGAGGCAACTTTGTATGTAACTGTTGAGCCTTGCCTGATGTGTGCCGGGGCGCTTTACTGGAGCAAGATTGGTAGAATTGTATATGCAGCACCGGATGATAAGAATAGTTACCGCAGGGCTACGGCTGGTCATTCACCTTTTCATCCTAAAACAAAATTAGAAGAAGGGCCCTGTAAAGAAGAAAGCCTTCAGTTAATGAAGGCTTTCTTTGAACAAAGAAGATAAATGTCTTATTTGGCACCATTAGGGTCCATAAGTTTATTCATAGCCATGAGCTGTTTCATGGTATGTTCCATTCCATCGGAAGAGCCATCCAGGAACAGCACATTTCCTTTTGAGTTTTCAGAGAAATGTTTGATGGCTTCTGTCCACATAGAGAACAGAATTACGGAAGTATCCAGATTAGCCTGTTGCATTTCTTTGGCAGCCATAGTCATACCTTTAGCTACTTCTTCACGGAACAGGGCAACGCCCATACCGCGTAGTTGAGCAGCCTGGCGCTCTGCTTCCGCGGCAATCTTAATTGCATTACCATCTGCTTCTGCAGCTTTGGTTTTGGTAATAAGCAATGCCTGACCTTCGTTTTCTGCAGCGGCTTTCAGGTTATTGGAAGATACTACCTGTGCCATCGACTTCATGATTACTTCATCAAATGTGATATCATTCATTTGCAGATCAAGCAAATGAAAACCCCATTCTTCCAGGGTTTTATCTATCTGCTCTTTTACGTGCTCGGTGATATCTCTTCTCAGGCCCAGTACTTCGGCCTGGCGTTTTGTAGCAACGAAACCTCTGATAGATCCTTCGATGGTACGAACCAGGGCTTGCATAAAGCTCCTTTCATCCATGAACTTAAATGCAACATTTTTAATTGTTTCTTCCTCCTGGTTCCAAACGGCATAAAGCAACATAGCTTTAAAATAAACGTTTGCCTGATCTATGGTAATTGCCTGAAACTCTAATTCCACCGATCTGTTCTGAATAGAGATACGTTTGTAAACTCTTTCAATCACGGGAATTTTAAAGTTCAGACCAGGATGGAAAATACGGTTATACTTACCAAAAATAGTGGTAACTGCCAGTGTTCCCTGTTGTACAGTAATAAAGGAAGACAGGATGATCAACACTGCCAAAACAGCTAGAAAAATCAAGAAAAAATTCATAACAATTTGTTTAGGTAGGGTTTATATGCCTAAAGTTAACAAAATTTACTGCAAACTAGGGATAAGTATAAGGATTGTCGGAATAATTACAATCTGGGAGTAAAAAGAGAATATAGTAAGTAGATCAAATCATTTGTCTTCTTCTGAAATAAATAAACACATCATCTAATTCAATTTGCTTCAGTTGATATGCTAATCTTGTACGCAAATCTTCTGTTTCATCTTTAATTTTTCTGTATTGGTCTTTTAACACTTCATATCGAGCCACAATTTCTTCAGCAGTTGCTGTGTCTTCCAGTTGTAAAATATGAAAAGCTCTTTCCTCGGTAATCATAGTCATAGGGGTGTTTCAGCTAAATTCACGCTATTGTTTTTCAAAAACGATTGTAATATTTATTTCACTAAATTAGGTCAGTTTGAAAAACATGCCAATACCCAATCTTGGGTATTTTTAATTTTTTATCTTAAAAAAAATAGAAATTATATTGATGTTGTATGTGATTATCAATCTTGTACATCGATTGCTAACAAAGCAATTCAGGCGGGTTACAAACATTTTTGTCAACATACTAGTGATACTTTATTCACTCATTTTATTCTATACCAATCTTGCGGGCAATAGCAACTAATTCTGATGTATTACGCACTTTTAATTTTAATCTAATGTTCTTTCTATGTGTTTCAACAGTATAACGGCTAAGATTCAACGAAGTTGCAATCTCCTTATTATTCAGGCCTTTCACCGCCATTCCAAGAATATCTCTTTCTCTTGATGTTAATTTATTAAATAAGTTTTCATGTTGGCGGCGCAAGATAGTATTCAAGGCTTCTGACAGCTGAATATTTGTATCCATTGCATTAGTAAGATCCAGGAATGCGCATAGAATTTCCTCTACTTCATTTTTAGCGTCATATGAAAAGGGTACTTCCAGCCCTAATAGCCAGCGATAATCTGTTTCACCTTTTTTGCGAATTCTGGCCAGGCCACCAAACTGTTCCTTCTTATCACGAAATGATTGTTGTGCAACTGAAGCCAGTTTAAAGTCCTCCGGATGCATAATATCTTTGAAGAACTCCATTCCCAGGCCCTGCATTTCTTTAGGAGAATAGCCTAGTGTGTTGGCCATACGATCGTTACACCATGTTACGGCCTTTGTATTGTTATTGTAGGCATACACCATAGCTGGCACCTGATGCAGTATACTTTCCAACCAATTTACACGCTCCTGTAATTGTTCGTTTTCCTTTTGTAACGCATTGAGGGAAACTTCCGAGTCTGTAGTCATACTTTAAGTTTTAAACAAACAATAGGTACGTTAGCGAATATCTGTATTCGCTGATGTTACGTCCTGTTAAACCCTGCACCTGTAAATATAAAATATTTTTTTATATGAGCAAGCCCGTAATCTACGTGCTAGTCCGTCTTTTACAGTACAACTTGTAATTATGTAAATAAGGTAATAATTAAATGTCTAAATTTTAAAGGATTGGCAGTAAATTTGGCGACTATCTCGAAATCATTTTTTAAAACCCATAAAAAACTGAGTTATGGCATTTACACTTCCGAGCTTACCATACGCATTCGATGCGCTAGAGCCGAATTTCGATAAAATGACAATGGAAATTCACTACAGTAAGCACCACCAGGCATATGTAGACAATCTGAACAAAGCTATCGCTGGCACAGAGAACGAGAATAAATCACTGGAAGAATTAGTAGCAAATGCAGGCAAAATCAGCCCTGCAGTTAGAAACAACGGTGGCGGACACTGGAATCACAGCTTCTTCTGGACTATCCTCGCACCTAATGCAGGTGGTGCTCCAAAAGGCAAATTAGCTGATGATATCAACAGTGCTTTTGGTTCATTTGAAGCTTTCCAGGAAAAATTCAATACTGCTGGTGCTACCCGCTTTGGTTCTGGCTGGGCATGGTTACTGGTGAAAGACGGTAAACTGGAAATCTCCTCTACTCCTAACCAGGATAACCCTTTAATGGATGTTGCTGAAGTAAAAGGTACTCCAATTCTGGGTGTAGACGTTTGGGAACACGCTTACTACCTGAAATATCAAAACCGTCGCCCAGAATACCTGAAAGCATTCTGGAACGTGGTTAACTGGGATGCAGTTAGCAAACGCTACGAAGCTGCTATCTAACTAATGTTTCTCGCAAAGAAGCAAAGAAGCATAAGAAATTTGATTTTAATAATGGAAATCCATAATTTTTATCAAACTCCTTATGCTTCTTTGCTTCTTTGCGAGAAACTACGCGAGAAACTACAATTCTTTAATCTTTACATTTTTGAACCAGATCTCACTACCATGATCCTGGAACGCGATATGTCCTTTTCTAGACATACCATATCCCTTAGCATCTTTCCACTTACCTTCCGCTTTATGCTTTTTCCATTCTGGTGATCCCAGCTCATATTCAGCGGTTTTCTGTCCATTCAGCCAATGCTCTACATGACCCTTGTTTACAATGATCTTAGTAGTATTCCATTCACCAATTGGATTAGAAGCAGCAACCAGCGGCGGATTCATTGCATAGTTTGCACCAGTTTTCTGCCAGTCTTCCAATTTTTCAGGAAAGTTTTTATCATCAATGATCTGGTATTCCGGACCGCTCAGATAAGGCGCATCAAATTCTTCTGTAACCATGTAAAGAATCCCGCTATTACCTTGAGCAGCGAGCTTCCAATCGGCCTGTAATTCGAAGTTTTCAAACTCCTTGTCAGTAATCAGATCTCCTCTTTTATCAGATTTATCTGTTTTACTGCCCAGACAATGAAGAATTGCTCCTTCAGCAACCCAGGTATCAGCAGGCTTGTTTTTGAAAATACGCCAGCCAGTCAGATCTTTTCCATTGTACAGCAATTGCCAGCCTTCAGCTTTCTCAGTATCTGTTAACGCAGCAGCAGCGTTGCTGGTATCTCCGGCAACAGACTGTTTAGAGCTGTCGACGATCTGTACAGAATCTTTGCTTTCTTGTGTTCCACCATTGCCACAAGATGACACTGTAATCGTGAGCACCGACAAAGCAGGTACGAGTAGTTTTTTCATATGTGCACGTGTTTTTACTTGTTAACAAGTTTCAAAGCCTGTGGATCCCAATGAACAATCTTGTTATCGAAATAACTTTGATTGCAAAGCAGAGCAGGAGCAGCAGCACGGAAACCAAATGTAGGATCTTCAGCTACTTTACCACCTGTACGCATAGCATTGAACAGGTTATAGAAGTGATCGAAATGCGCTCCTTTATATCCTTTTTCTGCTTCATAAATTACAGTATCTGGAGGAAGCATTTCAGCACGGTGATAAGCATATGTTTTACCATTGTTGGAAGATGCAGCATTTGCAGCAGCTAACGGATCATTTTCATCAACAACATTACGGTTACGATACAAAGTAACTTTATCCCACTCTACAGTCATAGAGCCTTCGCTACCCACCATACGTAAGTAGTTGGTTCCACCTGTTCCATCCACAAAGTTTACACGTAACGACAAGTTAAATGCAGGATGTTGTGCAGTTTCAGGATAATCGAACATTCCCAGCATAATATCCGGAACTTCTCTTCCATCTTTCCAATAACGCAGACCACCGGTAGCCATGATTTTATTTGGCCCCATAGATCCGGTTACCAGGTGGAGACTGGAGAATAAATGCACGAATAAATCGCCTGATACACCTGTTCCGTAGTCTTTATAATTTCTCCAACGGAAGAAACGTAAAGGATCCCAGTCGCGCTTCGGAGCATTTTTTAAGTATGCATCCCAATCAACTGTCTTCAATGAAGCATCGGCAGGAATAGGATATTGCCATGCACCGGTAGGCGACATACGAGCCCAGAAACCTTCTGCATAGTTCAATTTACCAATAGCTCCGTCTTTCAGTAACTGACGGGCTTTTTCATTACCTAAAGAGCTCATACCCTGGCTACCAACCTGGTATACAACCTTACCATTGCGTTGTTGAGCCTCTACTACCGCAGGTGCCTCTGTAATATCATGCACCATTGGCTTTTCGCAGTATACCGACTTCCCCTTGTTCATGGCAGCAACAGAAATCTCTTTGTGCCAGAAGTCAGGAGTCGCAATAATTACGGCATCAATATCTTTACGATCCAGAATTTCCTGGTAGTTACGTGTAGTAAAAATATCGTTACCCCATTTCTTTTTAGCATCCGCTAATCTTCCATCATATAAATCGCAAGCTGCAATTAATTTAACGCCTGGAACGGTGATCGCTGTGTTGGCATCAGCAGTTCCCATACCACCAGCACCAATTAAGGCAATCTGAATCTGGTCGTTGGCACTATACTTTTCTTTCAGACGGGAAAGAGATTGGATGTTTCTTTTTCTATCAGCAGCTGTAAGGATACTAGGTACTAAGGAAGCACCTACTACTCCTTTGGCAATTTTGCTGATAAAACTCCTGCGAGAATCTTCGTTGGAATGGATTGGCATGATTACCCTTTTAGGTTGAAAAAATGTTATTTATTATTCACTGAGACTTCAAAATAGTAACAATAAACGTGAAATCAAAAATGCCCGGAAGCAACGTAAACAAAAATAAGAGATTTCTGTTTACATTTCATCCGGGCATCAATTAATTTTTGATGGATTTAATATTTTATTTTTTTGAGAGCAACTGCTTGTATAGCGTAGGATTATGAAGCGTATTCACAGCAGCAATTACTTCATTATCCCAATCGAGTGATTTGGCTATACGTCCTTTCTGTAAATAGTAACGATTCACGATTTCCTCTTCCAGCAAGCGTTTGATCTCTGTTTTATTTTTAAGGAGATCCTGTTTTTTATCGTGTCTCATTTTTTCTTCCAATTCGCTCAATTCTTTGGTAATACCTTCATAGTATTTTTCCTTTTTAGCGGTATTTCTGAAAGAATCCAATGCTTCCTCACTTCGGGTTTTGTAGCTGTAATCTTTGTTTTCGAGATAGCGTTCAAAATCACCGAAGTCGGTATCAGTCAGGGCAAAAGTAGGAGCGGCTGCAATTGTCGGATGCTTATAATAGTATTCAGTGGCAAAGTCGAAAATAAATTGCTTACGTAATAAAGTAATAGCCACCTGGCTGATATAGGTAGGATCTACCTTGGTATCAGGCTCAATTCCACCACCATCTTTTACTGCTCTTCCATTTAATGTAGCAAAGGTTTTACGCAGCGAATCCGGCACGTAATCAGCACTTCCATCATCATTTCTGTGAGAGTAATCGATAGCCTGAATACATCTGCCGCTTGGAGTATAATACTTTGCAGTAGTTACTTTCAGTTTGGAATTATAAGGGAGCGGGCGGGTTGTTTGTACAAGCCCCTTACCGTAAGAGCGCTGTCCGATAATTACACCTCTGTCCATATCCTGGATACTACCTGCAACGATTTCTGAGGCAGAAGCAGAAGAATGATTAGTAAGTACTGCTAATGGAAGTTTGGTATCGACTGGTTGATCGGCAGTTTCATAGCCGCGATCCCAGTTTTTTACTTTTCCTTTTGTACTTACAATCAGTTTGTTTTTATCGATAAACACGTTGGCAACGATTACGGCTTCATCGAGCAAACCGCCGGGGTTTCCGCGTAAATCGAGGATCACCCCTTTTAAGTTAGGGTTGCTTTGCTTTAATTTAGCAACAGCTTCCCTTACCATAGCCCCGCTGTTTTCAGTGAATTGGGTCATTTTAATATAACCAATGTCACCTTTTACTACACCTGAATAACTAACCGATTTTACGTTAATTTCTTCGCGCATAATATTTCTGGTAGTTTCCTTACCGGTAACCGGGTTACGAAGTACCATCACAAGCGGAGTTCCGGCAGCACCTTTAAGCTGGCGGCTAACGTCTTCCTGGGCAAGATTTTTACAGGATTTACCGTCCATGCTTACAATAATATCACCGGCTTTTACTCCGGCTTTATCCATTGGGCTACCTTCATAAACATCGGTGATGGTAGTCCATTCTCCATTTGTATAAATGGAAGCACCTACACCGCCGTATTTTCCGGTGGCCATAAATTTGAGATCATCCAGATTTTCTTCAGCAACAAAGTCGGTGAAGGGATCGGTTTCTTCCAACATAGCATCGATGCCTTTACGCATTAGCTTTTCGGGAGGAAGATCATCTACATAATAAGTATTCAGCTCTCTATAAAAAGCAGCAAATATGTCCAGGTTCTTTGCGATCTGGAAATATTTATCATTTTCACTGAAAGAATAAATGCCACCAATGGTGATTAATAGCAACAAGGTAGCAATGAGTTTCTTTTTTCTGTTAAAAACCACACGCATGCAATAGAATGTAAAAGATTAACTAATAAACGTTGGCGTACCGGCTTAAGGCACAGGATCATAACCGTGTCCTCCCCAGGGATGACACGACAAGATACGCTTTATGGTGAGATAGCCACCTTTGAGGGGGCCATATTTTTTAAATGCTTCTAACCCATATTGGGAGCAGGATGGAGTGTA
This sequence comes from Chitinophaga silvatica, assembly GCF_003419895.1. Classification (GTDB taxonomy): domain Bacteria; phylum Bacteroidota; class Bacteroidia; order Chitinophagales; family Chitinophagaceae; genus Chitinophaga; species Chitinophaga silvatica. The sequence continues at coordinate 230,844 of NZ_QPMM01000003.1, forward strand.
GCGGCATTTACTACCTAATAAGGGAGAAATAAACCACTGATAAAGCTTTATCAGAAAGATAAAAGGATAACTAAGCCAGCGCACAACACTTTTCATAAACTTCAATTAGTGGCCTTTTATCAACAGTGGGGATGACGGAACTTTCATGACACATTATTCACCTACTGTAGCCAACTTCTTTAAAATTACCGAAATTTTGCCTTGCAGAACAGAAAAATCAGCAATTTTTTTGTCAGTATAAATGAGGAAAACGGCGAATTGACGGGATTGTGACTGAAGTTGGTCGTAAAGCTCCTGTTTTTGCATGCGCCAGGCTTCACGGCTGAGTCTCTTAATTCGGTTTCTGTCTACCGCCTTTGGGAATCGGCGCGTAGAAGCACTAAAACCTACCTGCACGGGATATTTTCCCGGAGAAGGCAACGGGAGATATACTACGCGGTATGGAAAAACAGAAAACGCTTTTCCTTCACGAAAAAGCGCTTCAATTAGTTTTCTGCTTTTTAACCTTTCTTCCTTTTTAAAAGAATAAGTTTTTATGGCAAAAGTATTTAGCTACTAAATTATTTCAGCTTGCGTTCGTCAGAAACAGTCAGCTTCTTACGACCTTTTGCTCTACGAGAAGCCAATACCTTACGGCCATTAGCAGTTTCCATTCTCTTTCTGAAGCCGTGAACGCTCTTTCTGCGTCTGTTATGCGGTTGAAAAGTACGTTTCATTTCTTTTTTTTGTTTTTACCTGTACTACTAAAACTCCGTGTTAAGGATTCTTTTTTAAAACGGAAGGCAAAGGTAGCAGAATTTTATTTAAAATTAAAATTAAAATCCAAAATCTTAAAAGTAAAGGTGGAATGCAGTATTCACTACATTCCACCTTCATGTATTAAAAAAAATATATTATTTAATACCCATTTTGCCTTTAACGGCAGCCAGAATATCATCTGCAGCTGGAGAAACCAGTAAAATACCAGCAGAGCTGTCGATTACATAACCGTAACCTTTTTCTTTAGCCACATCTTCGATAGCTTTACGTGCTTTATCGTAGATAGGTTTCAGCAGCTCCTGTTGTTTATTTTGAACTTTTTGTTCAGCAGCATCGCGGTAATCCTGGATTCTTTTTTGAGCATCCTGAATTTCACGGGTTTTGATTTCTTTTACGTTATCGGTCATGGTAGCTGCCTTCTCATCAAATTCTTTCATTTTTTTAGTGTACTCATCTACCAGTGCTTTTCCATCACCTTCCAGGCTTTGTGCATAAGTTTGCAGATCTGTTTCAGCCTTCTTAGCTTCCGGCATAGCAGCAATAAGCGCTTGTGCATTGATATGCGCTACTTTTGATTGAGCCATCGCATTCACGCTGAATAAACCGGTAACCGCCACAAAAGCAATAATTACGAACTTCTTCATGATGTTGTCTGTGTTTAAAAAAATTTAAATACTTATAGTTAAAAAAATAGGTACAAGTTTGAGATTACTTCTTCACTCCCAGTGCTTTGAGTATCTCTTCGCTTTTGTCGAGTTTTGGATCAAAAAATATTAATGTTGCTCCTCCTGCTTTGTCTAATACAAAATCATACATACGGCTTGCAGACAATTTTTGTACCGCATTGTAAATTCTGTCCTGAATGGGCTTTACTAATTCTTCTCTCTTCTTAAACAGATCGCCTTCGTAACCAAATCTTTTCCTTTGCAGGTCTTTTGCGTCTTTCTCTTTTGCTACTATTTCGTCTTCCCTTTTATGTTTCAATTCTTCTGTAAGCATCACTTGTTCGGCCTGATAAGACTTATACATCTTATCCACCTCCTGAAACTTTGCATCAATCTCTTTCTGCCATTGTTCTGCAATAGCATCCAGCTTAGATTGTGACTCTTTATATTCCGGAATACTTTCCAGGATATATTTTGTATCTATCACACAATAGCGCTGTGCACTGGCAACAGCTCCCATGGATAGTATTATTGCGGCTGTAATAAAAAGCTTCTTCATGCTACGTATTAAGTTTTGCAAAACCTATAACAGTTAAACTTGCAATATATAATTTATTTCCACATTATTCTGGTTCGAAACCTAGCATAAATGTAAACTTAGCAGCATCTTTCAATCCACCTCCCGGCTTAATACGATCGAAACCAATACCATAGTCAAATCCAAGCAATCCAAACATTGGCAGGTAGAAACGCATACCGATACCGGCAGAACGACGCAACCTGAATGGGTTATATTCCTGAATATCCTTATACCCGTTGGCTGCTTCCAGGAAGGCCAGACCAAAGATAGTTGAACTTGGGTTCAGACTGAAAGGATAGCGCAGTTCCATTACATACTTATTAAATACTGTAAAGCCTGAATAGTTGGCTGGCTGTCCATTGTCTGGGTTCACACTCGGATCGGAAGTATAGTACACCGGATAACCTCTCTGTGAAATGATGTCACGGTCGTAGATTGCAAAGTTACTCAAACCATCACCTCCCAATTCAAATCTGCCGAATGGAGATAATGTTGTACGATCATTATATCTGGTAATATATCCAAACTTAGCTGCCACCTTCAATACAAATGCTTTAGCATCTGATCCCATTGGCTTGCTCAATGGAACATACCATTCTGCATTGAAACGGTATTTCTGGTACTCGATAAATTTAAACTGCTGTGCAATTGGCTCCTTCGTATAATCTTTATCCGGGTTGAACAAAGAATAAGGAGGAGTATACTGAGCAGAAAGCATAAAGCTGGAACCTGAACGCGGGAAGATTGGCTGGTCTACAGACGATCTTGCCAGGGTAATCTTGAAGTTAACGTTATTTGAAATACCGTTCTCAAATCCGTTAATCATGAAGTAGTTATAGTTCTTCAGTTTATACTGTTGATAGTTCAGTGAGTAGATCAGTGAGAAATAGTCGTCTGGCCATTTCAATTGTTTTCCCAACGAAACAGAAGCACCTAACACCTTGAAGTGACCATTGGTAGAAGTAGAGGTATCTCCATATAAACCTTTATAATAGTCGTTATACGCGTATGGATTCTGATAGCTGCTGTAGAAGCTTACAGAGAACTGGTTTCTTTTCTTTCCACCTAACCATGGTTCTGTGAAAGAGAAGTTATAGGAACGATAAGCCTTACCATTGGAAGAAACTCTTACAGAAAGTTTCTGACCATCTCCACTCGGTAATGGATCCCAGGTTTCTTTTCTGAAGATATTACGTAAGGAGAAGTTATTAAAGGTAACACCCAAAGTACCTGTCAGACCGATGTAACCGCCCCAACCTGCAGAAAGTTCCAACTGGTCATTTGCTTTTTCTTCTACAGTGTAATCGATATCCACAGTTCCGTCGCTTACGTTAGGAACAGGGTTGATACCAATATGTTCAGGGTTGAAGAAGCCCAGGTTAGAGATCTCACGTTGAGAACGGATCAGATCTGTACGGCTGAATTTTTCACCGGGGATAGTACGAAGCTCACGGCGGATTACGTGTTCATTGGTTTTTTCGTTACCAGCGATACGTACTTCCTTAATAGTTGCCTGTGGTCCTTCACGCATACGGATTTCGTAATCGATAGTATCTCCGCGGATTCCGATTTCAACAGGATCGATCTGGAAGAAGAGGTAACCATTATCCATATACGCACTGGTGATATCACCACCTTCCTGCGACATTTGTTTACCCAATCTTTTCTCCAGGAGTTCCAGGTTATAGATATCTCCCTTTTTAATTCCTAAAATGCGGGTCAGGGAAGAATCATTATATCTGGTATTTCCTTTCCAGGTAATATCACCGAAGTAATACTTTTTACCTTCAGACATCTGGAGTTCGATATTCAGATTCTGAGATAGTGCTTTATAAATAGTATCCTTTACGATAAGCGCATCACGGAAACCCTTAGAGTTATAGAGTGAAATAATTTTCCCTTTATCCTCGAGGTATTTATTCTCATTATATTTAGATGAGGTGAAGAGCTTAAAGCGGAAGTAAGGATCTAATTTTTCAAATGCTCTTGAAGGTTGAAGATAACCGTAAGTCTTCCAGAAGTCGTCCGGCACTGCTACTGAATCCTTGAAATAATGTTCAGTATCAGGATGCAGCGTAAAGCGGGAGCGCTCTCTGGTACCCTTCATCCTCTTTTTGATTTTAGAATCAGGGATATTATAGTTATCTACTATGTAGATATTTTCTGTTCTTACTTTATTTCCTTTGGTAACGTTAAAGGTTAGGTGAGCAGAATTCACCTGGCCGGAATCTACACGCTCGTCGATTCTCACGGCGGCATTTCCAAACCCTTTATCAGCGTAGTACTTATGTACAGTAGCCTTAACCGTTTGTTTCAAGGCGTCGGTGATTACACTTCCTTTACGGAGACCAGCTTTGGTGGTCAGGTCATCACTTTCAGACTTTTTAATTCCTCTCCAGTTGAAGGAAGACATACGAGGCATTTCGGTAAGTCCGATCTCCAACCAGATTTTATCGTCTTCGATTTTGGTTACATAAATAGTTACATCCGCGAAGAGGCGTTGAGACCATAAGCTTTGGATAGCTTTGGTGAACTGGTCACCACCCGGATAGGTAACTTTATCGCCTACATTGAGGCCGGATAAAGACAACAGCAGGGATTTATCCAGGTACTGTGTTCCCACCACCTGAATATCGGCGATTTCGTATTGTCTTGGTTCTCCGATATTTAATGGATAAACAGACTGGTTAGCAGGTTGTGGCGGCAGGGTATCGGTTTGCTGTGCGGATACACGTAAGCCTGCAGTACAACATAATGCTATAGCCAGAAGGCCCTTAGGAAATAATTTCTTCATTCTGCTGAATTTGTTCGCTTGTTTTGCCAAAGCGCCGTTCTCTGTTTTGGAAATTTAAAATGGCTTGATAAAGATTTTCGCTACGGAAATCTGGCCAGCGAGTATCTGTAAAATAGAGTTCTGCGTAAGCCAGTTGATAAAGTAAGAAGTTACTGATCCTACATTCCCCACTTGTACGAATCATTAATTCGGGGTCTGGTATACCGGCAGTGCAGAGATAATTTTCCCATACAGCAGGTGTAACAGCAAGAGGGTCGAGGGTTCCATTCTTAACATCCAGGGCAATCTTCCTGGCTGCATCCACAATTTCCCACCTTGCACTATAACTGAGGGCCATAATGAGATTCAGGCCTGTATTTTGGCTGGTAAGCGCAATAGCTTCCTCCATTTCCCGTTGACATTGTGGTGGCAGCATTCCCATGTCGCCAATCACACTTAAACGGATATTATTTTTTGATAATGTAGCCACTTCCATACGGATAGTGTTTACAAGCAATTCCATGATGCCATTAACTTCATAGACCGGGCGATCCCAGTTCTCCGTGGAGAAGGCATATAAGGTCAGATAGCCGACTCCCAGTTCTGCACAGACTTCCACAATGTTCCGCACACTTTCAACTCCCTCGTGGTGCCCATACAGCCTGTCTTGCCCCCTCTCCTTTGCCCAACGGCCATTCCCGTCCATAATAATGGCTATATGACGAGGCATCCGTTGCAAGTCCAATTTATCCTTCAAGCTCATTTGTGTCAGGCGTATTATAACAGATTATAACAGATTCTAAAAGGGTGCAAAGATACAAAAATAGAGTAATGACTTTTTTGGCAAAGCCTGAGTAGGTCTTTTAACGTAGTTTTAACAGCGAATTCAATACCAGTGGGGTTTTTAGCTAATTCAGAGAACTTACCAAGGGGTTGGCAGGTATACTTTGCCCACCCGTAGAAAGTTGCTTTTCTATCAACTAAAATTTACAGTTGTAAGAAGTGAAAAGGATACTTATTGTTAACTCGAGTGTTACAAACTGGTCTTTATCACGACTATTACCCCTTTGCCGGCCTACTACTCCTATAGGCGTGCCCTTTACTCCAGATCTATCTTGTAATTGTGCTGCCACCGAAGGTAACCCGTTTACAGTTGGAAATACAGCTTCTCCCACATAAGTGGTACTAACATCATCCAAATAATCTGTTTGCGTAAACCGGTATAGAGCCTCCAGGCCCACATTCACACTTTTCGAAATATTATATTTAAACCCTCCCCCAATCAGCCACGCATAAGATACAAGGCTGTATGGCTTTCGGTTTGGATACAGCGCGGAACCCTGTCCTTCGGTTCTCATCGGCTGTAAATAATATTTCACCCCACCAAGATAGGTATAAGGATTAAAATAAAAAATACTGGTGCCTCCGGTAAGATATGGGGAAAAACGTTCGTATAGGCTGCCAGGCTCGAAACGGAAGAAATTAAAATCGCCCTGCAACGCTAATTCCCAGAGGTTAGTATTGAAACTTAAATTACGCCTGTTCTGGAATTCATTCTTATTATATGTATCGGAATATCCAAGCTGCATGAACCTTCCATGTGCCCGAAGCCCTACATAATCATTCAAATACTTACGGTAATATATACCTACTGCAGGTTTAGGCCTGTTTATGGCCCCTCTGGTATTTAAATCTCCAAAATAATGGGCTGCTCCCACAGAAATACCTAACTCCCCAACATACTGCAACTCATTCTGAGCCGCCAGATTACTCGAAAACAAGCATCCAGCTGTCATTACCAGCCAAAAAATAAGATATCCAGGATATAAAAAATGTCTGTGCATAAATTTCCAGTGCTCTTAAAACGCTAAAATGCCGGATTTATTTAATGTTTTGGCTGACTTTATGCTTTCCAGTTAGTCTCACAAGGCTTTCAAGGGGCAAATTCAACATTATAATCAGCAGGCAATATATTTGTAAATGTAACAATATTTAATAAAAACTAAAGCTTAATAGCGTTACGGGCATCTATACCCCATAACAGCTTATTTCTTAAGGTATGAAGGAAATTACTGTCATCTAACCTCAACAGGCTAATCGAAAACTGTTCTTTCTTAACCGCTATCTGCACAGTACTATCAATAGTTTCCATCCGGCTATCCAGTGTGCAGAGAAATTGCTCACTACGCCCTTCTACTTCAAACGAAATTATATTATCGTCCGGCACAATTATAGGCCTGACATTCAGATTATGAGGGGCTACTGGTGTTATTATAAAGTTTCCGGCCTCAGGAAAAACTATTGGGCCACCGCAACTTAATGAATAACCCGTAGATCCGGTTGGTGTTGCTACTATTAGCCCATCCGCCCAATATGTATTCAGAAATTCTCCGTTCAAATACGTATGGATCTTCACCATTGATGAAGAGTCTTTCTTATGGATAGTGAATTCATTCAATGCATACGGTATCTCACCAAACAAAGGGATGTTAGCATCCAAATGAAGCAAAGACCGCTGATCTACTATATAGGTACGGTTTTGTAATGCCTGAACTAAAGCATGGATTTCTTCCTTTCCTATACTGGCCAAAAAACCCAGTCGCCCGAAATTGATGCCGATAACCGGAATATTTGTGTTTCTTACATAGCAAACGGTATCCAGTAAAGTTCCGTCTCCTCCCAGGCTCATTAAAAAGTCGATCTTCTCGGAAAGGTCTTCTGCTGTAGAAAATAAGACCGGCGGGTGTTCAAAAAAAACGTGTTCCTGCAAGGTGCGGAAAAAAGGCTCATAGATGATTGCTTCTATCTCTGCCTTTCTCAACTCTTCCAACAATAAACGGATATTGGCTATATCTTCAGTAATAAACCCTCTGCTATAAAGTGCTACCTGCATTTCTACAACTTTAATTGATAATCTTTAACGCTTACATATCTATGCTCGTGTGTAAAAATAGTCCTTTTTGACCTAACTGATTAAAGCTGTATTCAATTCTGAGGTTGGTGTCATAAAACGATACAATATCAAATCCTACTCCTCCGGTATATAACATGCGGTTGTTCAGGAAACTGTTACCGGGATATTTATTATAGGCATAACCTGCATCTGCAAAGCCTTTGGCAAAAATTCGAATCGGTACTAAACTAAATTTCTTCGGTACTATCGGAAGTCTGAATTTAAACGATACTAGTTCCTGCCGCAAGGTCGATTTCAGGATGGCGAAACTGGTTCCGTCTACCACATAATATTCCAACCCCCTCAAATAATCATCGCTATAGCCAAGGGCCTGTTGATTAAAGTAAGGCTGATCGTTTGAAAATTTAGCCTGACTCCTTATTCCTAATGCGCCGAAAGTTTTCCGGCCAAGCTCCCAATACCTGGCCATATTCAGGCGAAAACGAATATCATGAATATCATCCCATGGCCCTAAACCCTTTTTTGATACTTCTGCCTGCACACTGAATCCCTTTAAGGGAAAAACCCAGCTATCGGCCTTGATATAATGCATACGGTAGGTGAGCTCCATAAAGGAAATCTGAGTACGGCCTTTACCAAGATAGTTCGGGTTAAGGATAGCTACTGAATCCACTACTTTTTCGTAGTTATAGGTCAGGGATACCTGGTGTCGGGTATTGATGGCTCTCCGGTAGCTATAATTTAAGCCAACCATATACACTTGCCTCAGAAATTCATCTTTTCTGAAAAAGGCCTGCTTATTGTCGTTGGTACTATCATTCACTTCCCGATTCCGTTTATAGGAAGCAATAATTCCAAGTCCGTGTCGAAAATGTTTATCGATATATGGTAAGGTGTATTGTAAAGCAAATCGTTGGGTATAACCGAATTGGATGGCAGCACTTAATTCGTCATTTCGTCCGCTCATATTTCCCTGAGTACCACTAACTCCAATATTAATACGGCTTAAGCTGTGTTTTTTTTCTACCCACCATTGGTTAAAGTTCCTGTCGGCCAATTTGAAAATAGGGAAAGCGAACGTATACCATCGCTCCCAAACATCAAAAACGAGATCGGCTTCATTGCCGTTCCAGTTCTTAACATTGGCGGTAACATTGAGGAACAGGGAAGTATTCAGTAATTGTTTTCGGCAGGCTTCCAGCGTTGCTGAAAGGTCTTTCAGATAAACAGTGTCTCCGGGCACTACATATACCTCTCTGATAATCACAGAAGTTCTGGTTTTTTTATTTCCGGAAACCAGGATATTTTTTACGATAAAATAGTTGCCGTCTTTGGTTGGCGTAGTCTGTCCATAGACCGAATCAGGCAGCACAAATTCCAACAGGCAAACTGTGGCCAGCAGATAAAAACAGCATCTCAGCATGTAGGTTTGATCCGATTTAATAAAAGTGTTGACAATATCCAAATATAATAAAAAGGCTAAAAGATAATTGAGAATTTGGGGGTAATAAAAAAAGCCGGTATCTACTGAGTAGATACCGGCTTTACAAAGTTGAAAACTCTTACATGCTGATGTAATTCATAAGCAGGTCGTAGTTCTTTTTGAGTAATTCTTCTTCAGGTTCTTCTGAGAAGACATACTTTATATTGTAGTTAAATCTTTCGAATGTGGCAATGAGACTTTGCAATTCCTGCCTGTTGGTTTTCAGAATTACTTCCAGTTTACCGGTCGATGGAATTGTTATGGTATTGACACTTAACAAAGTAACATCGTTAGATTCTGCAATCCTTGCAATTTCACTTAGTGCATAATCTCTTGGGTCCACTTCAAAAGCCAGAACGCCGCCTGGTTCCTTCACCGCATTGAATCCTGCCAGCGCATCGAGCAGGCTGTCTTTGGTGATGATGCCAAGGTAGGTTCCTTCGCGGGAAACTATTGGCAATACGAACAATTTGAAGTCATGAAATAATTTCAAGGCTTCGTAGAAGTGAGCGTATTCCATGATAGCTGGACGGGTACCCGTATTTTCCATTGATTCCAATGTAGCCTCCGGGTTATCCATGTCCAGTATATCATCTTCTGCTACCAGGGCCAGATATTTATTATCGGCCACCATTGGTAGTTGCGTCAGATGATATTCACTCATCAGGCGCAGCGCTTTAGTGCCTGTATCGGAAGGATGCAGGGCAGGTACTGAAGATATGAGTTCTCTGGCAATCATGTTAGCGTATTCTTATACAATAATAGGAAAGAATATGCCAACAGAAAAAGAAATTACATGTACGTAGGTTGGCTGCACTTTTAACGTGCAACATGCGGATATGCAATCTTGTTCACTGGCTGACTATTGCTTCAATTTTTCAAGGAAAGCATGCAGAATTTTGTTGAATTCATCAGGTACTTCCATCATAGGTGCATGGCCACATTTATCGATGAATTCCAATTCAGAATTAGGTATAAGCTTTTGAAATTCTTCCGCTACCATAGGAGGTGTAACGGTGTCATTTTTACCCCAAATAAGCAAAGTTGGCTGCTGAATCTCTTTAAGTTCGTCTCCCAGGTTATGGCGAATTGCTGATTTTGCCAGGGTGATAATCTTAATAACTTTTAAGCGGTTATTAACGATCTCAAACATTTCGTCTACCAGCTCTTTAGTAGCGATTTTTGGATCATAGAAGGTTAATTCTGCTTTTTTGCGAATGTACTCATAATCACCTCTTTTAGGATATGTTTCGCCCATTCCATTCTCAAATAAGCCAGAACTTCCGGTAAGTATTAATGATTTTACAGGAGCATCAGGATGTTTTAACAGGTAAACCAATGCCACGTGCCCGCCCAATGAGTTTCCCAGAAGATGAACATTTTTGTAACCTCTGGCTTCAATAAACTTGTGCACATGTTTGGCTAATCCTCCCACCGACGTTTCGAGGATATTTAAATCGTACAGGGGCAATAAAGGAATAACAACCTTATTGTATTGCCTGAAATACTCTACCACGCCGGAAAAATTGCTTAAAGCGCCAAAAAGCCCATGCAATAAAACTAGTGGTTCTCCTTCTCCTTCCTCTAAATAACTAAACTTACCCTGAGTTTTGATTTCGTAATCCATTGCCAAATCTTGAAAGTCAATTTTACGCTAAAATAATTCTTTTTATTAATCTAAATAATCTTTGGAATGAGTTAACCAGGTTGGATATGCTGTGCTGCCCGCTCAAAAAATGCCTGCAATTGGGTAAACATATTCTTAAAAACCGGTATAACATTTCCAGTATGATCTAAAGTCCAAGGGCCAATATGTTCGATATAAGGATACACCACTGACTGATGTTTTGTTTCAGGGCTGAGCCAGTATACCTGATTGGCCATCCATAGGATCACACTATAAATTATTATAAAAATAATACTGTACAACAGGATTCCACCCAGCTTATTCAACCATCCCAACATCCCGAACTCCACTAACTTTTCCAGCATCATAGCTCCAAGCCGGATAAGTACAATGACTCCGATAAATAATGAAATAAAGCAGAAAATAGGTATCCATCGGGAATGTAAATCCCAATGCTGTTGTACATATAATGAGGTAACTGCCGTAAGCTTCAATGCTACTGCTAACCCTATCGTTGCAGCAATGAAAGAAAATATGGCAACAATTAACCCACGAGTATAGCCCCTATACAGGGCAAAAACCATTATAGCGGCAAATATAATGTCTATAGACATGTTGGAAAGTGTATTTCCGGATCATTAAAACCCGGAAATACATATAAATTATTTAAGCAACTCCTTAACTAATGCGGAAATAGCCTTACCATCTGCTTTACCAGCTAATTGCTTGGTAGCCACACCCATTACTTTACCCATATCGGCAGGTGAACTGGCACCTGTAGAAGCAATAATAGCTGCTATCTCATTCTTCAATTCTTCCTCTGTCAATTGCTTAGGCAGAAACCTTTCTATTACAGCCAATTCCTCTTCTTCTTTCACAGCCAGATCTTCACGATTCTGGGTACGGAAGATTTCCAAAGAATCTTTTCTTTGCTTCGCTAATTTTTGTAATAATTTCTGCTCATCAGCTTCTGTTAACTCTCCTGTTGCCCCTTCTGCGGTTTTAGCTACCAGAATTGCCGCTTTAATAGCTCTTAAAGCACGCAAATCAGCTTCTTTTTTACCCAGCATTGCAGTTTTGATCTCTGCATTGATGTTTGTTTCTAATGACATATGGTTAGGTTTAATGGATTATTGTCCTTCTGCTTTTTGCTTTTCCTGGAATTTTTTGTAGAAATCTTTTGCAAAATCCCTCAACTCCTGGGCCTGATCCTTATATTGAGTAGCTCTCGCATAAGTATCTGCCATCGTCATCATAGTCTGAAAGAAGAAATCTGCCATCTCATCTACCATCATATCTTTTGTCCACAAATCGATACGCAGAGCAGCTCTTTCAGCCGGATCCCAAAAAGATACGATCATTCCTTTAGCTTTGATCATTCTTTCTTCCTTATTATCTGTGGCACTCCACTGAATAGACTCAGGAACTTTCTGATCATCTAATCCCACCTGGATTTTTATAGTTGATGTGTTACTCATTTTTCAAAAATTAAAGCGCAAAAATAGCCATACTCCGGCATTTAATTACCAATAGCTGTCAATTAGCCTTTTAATAACTCAAAAAGTACCGTTGCCGCTTTCTCCCAACTAGTATATGGCTGAATAGTTCCTTCTTTATCTAACAACCTGGATCTCAACATTTCATCTTTATACAGCAAGCTCATCTTTTCTGATAAATCTTCCTGGCTGGAAGGGTCAACATATAAAACAGCTTCTCCTCCTGCCTCCCTCGCTGCAGGGCTATCCAATGCAATAACCGGTACTTTACAACGCTGTGCTGCCAATATTGGCCATGCAAACCCTTCAAAACGAGGAGGATAAATCAGTGTATAAGCGGCTCCAATCAAACTTGCCAGTTCAGTCTGGTTGCTCACCGAATCCAGTATCACTACATCGTGTCTGAACCTGTAGGTTTGTAAGGCCTCAAGTATATCCATCCCTGCAGCCGTTTTACTTCCCGCCAATACTAGCTTGATATTACTACGCTGACGTTTCTTAAGGGCTGAAAATGCCTTTAACAGAGGAATAATATTATTTCTTGGATGAAGTGCTCCCAGAACCAGAAAATACTCAGCTCCATCTGTGTATTTCTTTTTTACAGCCTCCCTGTCATCCCATTCCAATGGCTTATAATCGGGGCTCAGCCCAGGAACCAGCTGAGTGATTTTATTGCTGCTTTCCGGCGAATATCTAACCAGTTCAGTTGCCAGGGTAGAAGATAATACCGCCATATTGCTGGCACTTGTAAAATACTTCTGGCTATTTTTAGTCACCCATTTCTGATAGGAAGGAGAATCAACACTTGCTCCATTCATATAGGCCAGATCCTTAATCAATAAGGTTGCAGGCATATTGCTTCTCAGGGGCAAGGTGTCAAATCCCAAATATCTGTCGGGCTTAAAGGGCTTCATTGCTTTTACCAGCTGCCACTCGAGCCACCAGTAATAATGCCACGACTTGTTGCCTTTTCGGGGAATTACTACCGGAGTAACGTTTGTAGGAAATTCCAGTCCGACCGGGATTTCTCCGTCGAAGAAGCAGGTAAATTGATGTTCTGGTTGCTGCCAGAACATCGCAAGTAATATTTCTGTTGCTATAAGGCCTGTATCGGCAGGTTTGTCTTGTCGTAAACAAGCGGCATTAACTGCAATTTGCATAACTTTTCATTGTCTGCGAAGCAGCAAACCTACACAATTTTGCGGGATGGTAATTCTTCCTATTGATCAGATTTATTTGTAAGAAAGAATACTTTAGGTGTTGCCACATTAGCCGAATTATCGAGTGAAGCCAGGCCAATAGTGATCTGGTAAGTCTTCAATGGCTTAAGATGCTTTAAATTAATGGTAAACGGATTGGCTGTAATATTCGGTATATCATCCTGTACTAAAGGTATTAATCCGGTTTCGGTAGCTACATTTAAGGTAACTTTTACTCCCTTTCCGGGAAACTTGGAGGTAACATTTACTTTGAGTGCAAATGAACTATCCTGAGCAATGTTGTATTTCTGCAATTGTACTTCCGGTAATTCAAATGCTAATGCTTCTTCCTGATTATTATTATCTGGCTGAGTTTCATTATGTTTCTTTTTGCAAGAAACAATCGTAATTAAAAGAAGTACTAAGAAGGCAGGTATCCAGGTTTTCAATAACATATTGTAAGATATCAGGAAGGTGAAATTAATTTTTTTTGATATATCAATCAAATTTTACTTTTCACATCTAAAGCATCTCTCAATCCATTTCCTAAAAGATTGAATGCCAGCACCAATAACATAATCGCCACTCCCGGTGCTAAAGCTAATAAAGGATTATGGGTGATAATGAAGTTGTAGTTCTCTTTAATCATAAGGCCCCAGGAAGGCTGAGGAGGTTGTACTCCTACTCCCAGAAAGCTCAATCCGGCTTCCACAACAATAGCAGTTGCGAAGTTTCCGGCGGCCACAACCATCACCGGCCCCAGAATATTAGGTAATATATGCCTGGTAATAATCCTGAAATGATTATATCCCAAGGCTTTTGCTGCTTCAACATATTCGAGCTCCCTGATTGCAAGTACCTGTCCACGGATAATACGGGCTACTCCTACCCACATCGTTAAACCTACCGCAATAAATACCTGCCAAAATCCTTTTCCAAGGGCCAGTGTCAGTGCAAATACCAGTAGTAAGGTAGGCATAGCCCATACTACATTCACCAACCACATTATTATATCATCTACTCTACCCTTAAAATAACCGGCCAATGACCCCAGGATCACTCCAATAGTCAGGGAAATGACTACGGCAATAAAACCCACACTTAAACTCACTCTGGTTCCGATAATCAGGCGGGAAAGGATATCGCGGCCAAACTTATCTGTTCCCAGCCAATATGTTTTCTGCCTGATTCTGTTCTTTTCAATTAAGGACTGCAACTCCTGATCTGGCAATGGATCGGCAACTGAATGGCCATACCAGACCTGGCTCAGTGAATAAACTTCTTTTTTGCTGGTAGATTCATCAACATACCTATCTATTTCCAACAAACTATCCTTAAATCTCCATGATCTGACAGGAATATAATTGAGGTCTGATGGTTTGCCATACAATACGCGGCTGAAAAAAGAGGTTGGCCGAATCGCTTGCTCCTTCTTTATTTCAAGCATGGTTGTTTTAAATCCCGGATGCTGTCCTTCTATTTCCAGGATCATACGATTGGCATATGGAGTGCTATCGGGGGCAAACAAATAAGCCCCGATACTCAGTATAATCGAAAAACAAATGACTATTAATCCGGCAACCGCGCCTTTATTTTTATATAAGCGTTTCCAGGAAGATGATTGCATATGCTTAGTTTACCTTGCGGCCTTTCCACTGATAACTACCAAACTTCCCAAGCCAACCGGCAATGACAATATACGGAATATGAAATAACTGTCCGGGTATAAACCAGACAAGTAACTCTGTTTTATTGAAGAACCGGGCAACCGGCAGAAGGAAATACAGCTCTAATGTAATTTTGAATAACAGCAGAATAAAAAACCATGGGCGCCAAACCGGCATAAAAATAACCATGCACCCCATCACCAGTAATCCCAGATTAAAAAGATATACTAATGCCAGCATCCAGGTAAGACGCTTATCTTCATACTTATCGGCTTTAGACGACCACCTGATACGTTGATTCATAAAATCAGAAAGTGTATCCACAGCCAGTGTTTGCACAACTGCATCTTCGCATTTCAGATATTTTACCTTATCCGGATATGCACTGTATATTTTATACATCAGCAGCATATCATCGCCCGAAGCGATATTATCTATTCCTTTAAAACCACCTACTTCAAGAAAAGCCTGCTTCTCATAAGCCAGATTAGCACCATTACACATGGTACCGGAGGTAAGCTGTGCTACCGCTCCTGTAATACCTTGCATAGTCATGAAATCGAGCGATTGCAGACGTTTAAAAAGATTATGTTCCTTATAGAAACTTACAGGTGCTGCAATAAACTTTGGATTATGATGCTCATAATAATTCACTAAAGTTTCAATCCATTTAGGCCCCATTACACAATCTGCATCAGTAGTAACAATGAGCTCTCCTGTGGCTTCTGAAATTGCGATTTCAATAGCTTTCTTCTTAAAGGAATTGAGTCGTTCCTGTTTATTCAGATACTCGCTAAGCTGCAGCAATCGCACGTTTGGCATTTTTGTGTTGCGAATTACATCGGCAGTATTATCTGTAGAAAAGTCGTCGATGATTATAATCTGGAGTAAGCTTGCATCATAGGTTTGCTGTTCCAGCGCTTCCAATAAAGGAGGAATATTATCGGCCTCATTTCTGGCAGGAATTATAACGGTAACGGTTGTATGACCAGGAGCTTTACTCTCTGGTGCGTAACTGCGTAGCTTATTCCATCCAAGGCTATACCACAGCATTAATGCTCCATAACCCAAAGCCAGCGCCACTAATATTATTAAGAAAAAAAACATCCGTTATTAAAGATTATTTTTAATGATAAGTCCGAGCTCCGCAGAAATCAACTGATGTCCTTTATCCATTACAACTATTTTTGCCGGGAAAGTGCCGTCTATGAATCTGGTGCCTAAAATGGGTGGAATTACTCTGTCGTACTTTCCAAAAACCAAAAGTGTAAAAACGTTGTATTTAGCTAATAATTGTTTGCAGTTCTCTTTATCTGGCATCATTCTTCGTAAATTGGTCCATACGTTATAAACCAACTGCCTTTTTACTGGTTCATTCATTCTGTGCAATGCAAACTTGTACACGCTCTGATTAAGTAATCCTAATCGTTTCCAGGTATTCAATAAAGTAAAGAAAAAGAATGGGTGATCGGTATTATACCTGAATAACCAGTTGCCTACAGCCGTTTGAGTAACAAACATATGCCAGGGATTGTTTTTCAACCCATCAGGTGCAGCCATTATAAGTTCATCTATCCGCTCCGGCATTAATTCAACTAAACATAAAGCCAATCTGCCTCCCATGCTATACCCAAGCAGCGAAAATTTATCTTTCCCGAACTTCTCCAGAAGTAAATCTACAATCGCCCCAAGATCACTTTTCTCGAATACTCTGTTTTCCTTCCAGATTGTTTTATCATGCAGTGGCATATCTATAGCCACCAGCGTAAAAGTATCTCCTAACGTAGATTCAAGAGGTGCAAAATGCTTTGCCGATTCTCCGAAACCATGTAAACAGATCAATAGTTTTTGTCCGCTACCCATTACGATACCGTGAAAGGCGCTATTCAGATATGGAAGGAAAAAATCGGACATTGGAACAATGATACACAAAAAACCAGAAAAGTATGAACCCCAGGACTTAAGGATTAACGTATCTATAACATTCTAATGAATTCTTAATGTGACCCATGCGATTTAACAGCTCTTTTACACTCCGCTATGCTTTTTTCCTTAAATTACATAACTACCAAAAAATCAGAAAAACATGGACACAACAGTTGAAAATAAGACTGCACTCAAAGGTGCAGAGTTCCTGGTAAAAGAAAGTGCTCCTGAAGACGTGTTTACACCCGAAGACTTTTCGGAAGAACAACTGATGATCAAAGACATGGCAGACCAGTTCATCAGCAAGGAGATAACACCGATAGTAGACAGGATTGATAAGCTGGAAGAAGGATTAATGCCCTCGTTACTCGAAAAAGCCGGAGAACAAGGCCTTTTAGGCGCTTCATTCCCTGAAGAGTATGGCGGTTTAGGTAAAGATTTCGTTACTGCAACCATTATCAATGAAGGACTTGGCGCAGGCCACTCTTTCTCGGTAGCAATGGCCGCTCATACAGGTATCGGATCACTGCCTATTCTCTATTTTGGTACTAAAGAACAAAAAGACAAATACATACCTAAACTGGCTACCGGTGAAATGAAAGGCGCTTATGCCCTCACCGAACCAGACAGCGGTTCCGACGCTCTTGGAGCTAAAACAACCGCCAAACTTACTGAAGACGGTAAGTTCTATATCCTCAACGGTCAGAAAAGCTGGATTACCAACTCCGGATTTGCCGATGTATTCACCGTTTTCGCAAAAATCGATGGCGATAAATTCACCGCTTTCATTGTAGATAAAGGAACTCCCGGATTTACACTAGGCGCTGAAGAACATAAAATGGGGATCAAGGGATCTTCTACCCGCCAGATCTACTTCCAGGACGCTAAAGTGCCTGCCGAAAACGTACTTGGCGAAATCGGTAAAGGTCACCTTATCGCATTCAACATCCTGAATATCGGTCGTTTAAAACTTTGTGCTGCCGCCCTGGGCGCTGCTAAAAAATGTATTAATACTTCCGTACAATACGCTAATACACGTATCCAATTCAAACAACCAATTGCAAATTTCGGAGCCATCAAGCATAAACTAGCAGAAATGGCTATACGCACCTGGACTTCCGAAGCTGCGCTATTCCGCACTGCTCAGTTGATTGATGATAAAGAGAAAGAGTTATTCGCTGCCGGAAAACCATTCAACGAAGCATTACTCGGCGCCGCTGAAGAATATGCTGTAGAATGTGCTATCCTCAAAGTAAATGGTTCAGAGGTTCTCGATTACGTGGTGGATGAAGGAGTGCAAATTCATGGTGGTAACGGATTCAGCGATGAATATATTATCTCTAAAGCATACCGCGATTCCCGCATCAACAGAATCTTCGAAGGCACCAACGAAATCAATCGCCTCCTGACGCTCGATATGACGCTTAAACGCGCCATGAAAGGCAAGATAGATCTGATGAATCCTGCCATGAACGTTCTCAAGGAACTAATGGATATTCCAGATTTCGGAAGCGATGATGAAACTCCTTTCGCTAAGGAAAAGAAACTCCTCGCCAATTTCAAGAAAGCCATTCTTATGACCGCAGGTGCTGCTGCTCAAAAGCTGATGGCTAAACTGGAAAATGAACAGGAAATATTGATGGATATCGCCGATATGGCCATCGAAACATTTGTAGCCGAAAGCGCATTACTGAGATTAATTAAACTTACTGACAGTAAAGGCGAAGATGCTGCTGCTCTACAGGCAGATATGGTAAGAACCTATCTGTATGATGCCGCCGATAAAATCAATAAATCAGGTAAAGATGCCATCAACGCTTTCGCCGAAGGTGACGAACAACGTATGATGCTGCTGGGATTAAAACGCTTCACCAAAGCAGAACCTTTCAATACAAAAGAAGCCCGCAGACGCATTGCCGATAAACTGATCTCTGATAATAAATATCCTTGGTAATTCAAGGCTTTTAATGATAAAGAATTAGGAACGAGGTAGTTACTTCGTTCCTTTTTTCTTGCATAACCGCTATTTTTCCCTGCACGTAACTATCTTTACGATCTATATTGATATTGATGACAGGGTTTATGCTATCTCCAAAATTGTTGTATTCTTTTACTGCACTGTTAATACTGCTTTCATTCACGGCAAACAGCCAGGTGGCTATCCGGTTAAGTCAGCCATCCAAGGATCAAAGCAATGTAAATACCTCAAGACAGTATATTGCAGGACGTACTTGTGTTGGTTGTAAACTGACCATCAACAATGATACTGTGCATGTTTACAGCACCGGCACCTTTGCCGCGAAATACGACCTGAATACAGGCAGAAATAACTTTACTATCACTGCTACCAGCCCCGACAATCAAACTACTACCAGAAATGTAACCTTCTATTATAACCCCGTGCCGGCTCCTGTAGCTACCCAGGCCTTCCGAATCGACTTTATGGAGATAACTCCTTCAGGCAATCTCCAACTCATGCCAGGCGATACGCTCAATATCAGGCTTAAGGCACAACCTGGTCAAACTGCCACATGGATCAATAATCAGCCCCTGAAAGAACTCCCCGCTTCTCAATCGGGCGGCGTTCCCGGCTATTACAGCGGAACCTATATCCTGCAACCAGGCGACTCTTTGCTCAATGGTAAAATTCTGGCTAAACTGCGTAATGCAGGCGGTAGCATTACTACGCTCGCAAGTACCTACAGGTACAGCATGTTAAGAAATGAACTTCCGTTTACCGGTCGAACTATCGATAACATGACTTACCTGGTTGCAAGCCCATTTGGCGACCGGTTAGGACCCGATAAAATCGGGTATCTCGATAAAGATGTGCTGTTACATATCGTTGGCAAACAAAATGATTACTATAAGATAAGGCTATCGGCAAACCACTATGCCTATATCCCGGAACCGCTGGTAGATACAGAAATACCACAGGAAGAACTATCTGTCAGCGTTGCAGAAGATGCTAAAACCTGGAGTGATGAGAAGTTTGATTATGTATCTGTAGGCCTCTCAGACAGGCTTCCCTATCTTTCTACCCAACGGGTTGAAGACAGAAAGATCATTGTAGATATTCATGGTGCCTATGCCGATAAAGCGCTTAGTACTGCCTTAGAAAGAACCAGGGAAATAAAATCCATTGCCTGGGGCCAACCGTTTCCTGATGTATGCAGACTTGTAATTTCTTTGAAGCACGATCCATGGGGATATCTGGTGTACTACGATAATAACAGATTAGTTGTAAGAGTTAAACGCCAACCTGAAAAACTTGCTTTAAATAATCTGGTCATAGGATTGGATGCCGGACATGGAGGTAGCAATCCTGGGGCTACTGGCCTTACAGGTGCAGTAGAAAAACAATGGACACTATTACTGGCACTTCAACTTAAATCATTACTGGAGCGGGAAGGAGCCACTGTTTTAATGTCCAGGACTACAGAAAAATTTGTTCCGAATGAAGATCGACTATCCTTTTTCAGAAGAGCCGATCCCGATATCCTATTAAGTATTCACTTTAATTCATCAGTAAACCCTGTAGATGTTTCTGGTACTGCCAATTATTACAAACAACCTTTCTGCGAACCGCTGAATGCCGCTATACATGCAAGATTGCTGGAAACCGGCCTTAAGGATTTTGGTAATAATGGCAACTTCAATTTCATTCTTAATAATCCAACAGAGTTCCCGGATGCACTGATAGAAACTTTATTTCTCAGTAACCCGGGTGATGAAGAGAAACTATTACAACCAGCCTTCCAGCAACTAATTGTTGAAAAAATAGTGCAGGGATTAAAAGATTATCTGCAAAAGTTAAAGGCGCAACGTTAATGCGCCTTTAGCTTTTGTAAATAGTTTGATAGCTTATTGATAGAAGCCGATACAATCGCAATCTGCTCCTGAGCTTCCGCCCATCTGCGTTGCTCTATTGCCTCTCTGACACCGGGAATTGTTTTAACCCCATAACCGGTATAAAAACCCGGAGCATATAAAGTATGCTGATACCACGACCTGCCAGGTAATCCTTTTTCATTCAGCAACTGTTGCTCGGCCTGATAAACAGACTGGTTTACATCTTTTTGCAATGAAAGAGTGGCTGTTACCGTATCAAATACTGTCAATGCATTTTGCAGAGCAGAGAAATCGAGGTACGGTACTGCCAATTTTTGTTTTGGCGGCAGCAGATGTTTGGCAGTATCTGTAGCCAGTTGGTAGATCCGATCGTTGATCAGCTGATTCTCCAAAATTGTAGATTCTCTCATAGTGGAAGCCAGGTCTATAAGTTCAGTGGTATAACCATTAACGGTTTCGTATAAACGACGAAAGTCGAATGGTACAACTTCTGAATTTGCAACCCTTAATACAGTATGTCCGGCAGCCTGAGCTAAAGACACTCCATAATAAAATCCGGGATCTTTAAATCTCGAATAATCGTCGTACGAATCGTAGATACTATGATATTCGCCTCCACTATCTTCTCCCCCAAAACCTAAGTCTAAAGACGGAATTCCTAAATGTTGAAGAAAGGATGAATAGTCAGACCCTGAGCCCATTGCCCCAATATTCATGTTCAGTCGGGCTGCTCTGTCTTTCTTTTGTTTTACTGTACTGGCTTTTAAGATATCTGATGCCTGTTTTCTGGCCAGGAGGTTAACTTTAGTTTGAGGATCAATAATTTCTTTAGCTACTTCATTTACCAGAGTTTCCAGGGCATGCGAGCCACTGGCGTTAAAAAAGCCCCGGCCATTATTGTCTGAATTGATATAAACAACGGCCTTTTCACGTAATTCGGCAGCATGATCTTCTGCCCATTCCGTAGAACCTAATAGTCCGGGTTCTTCACCATCCCAGGCACAGTAAACCAGGGTGCGGCGAGGTTTGAAACCTTGTTTGTATAAAGCGCCAATAGCTTTTGCTTCTTCAAGTAATGCAGCTAGTCCGCTGATCGGATCGGCAGCACCATTTACCCATGCATCGTGGTGATTGCCACGGATAACCCATTGATCGGGAGCTTCACTACCTTTAAGCGTTGCAATAACGTTATGGCAAGGTTTAATATCCCAGTTGAAGGAGAGTTTCAGATGCACTTTGGCTTTACCCCCACCGATATGATAGGTAAACGGTAATGCTCCCTTCCATTCATCAGGAGCAACAGGCCCATCTAATGCTTTTAGTAAAGGAGCTGCATCATGATAGCTTATTGGTAAAACAGGAATCTTGAGGAGATTTATTGCCTGTGAGCGTTCGAGTCTTTGTGCCTGGGCAGTGGCACCGATATTGGGTGTTAACGGGTCACCTGGATGAATAACAATATCCATAACTGAGCCTCGTTGCACCCCAAATTCGTTTTTAAATGCACCAGTAGGGTAAACATCTCCGGCATAGTATCCGTCTTCTTTCGGATCAGAATAAATAATACAACCTATGGCTCCGTGTTCCTGGGCTACTTTAGGTTTGCTACCACGCCAGGAGCGACCGTATTTGGCAATTACGATCTTCCCTTTTACATCCACTCCTGTGCGGGCCAGGTATTCGTAATCCTCTGGTAATCCGAAATTTACATATACCAGAGCGCCTTCTACATCGCCATCGGCACTCCAGGCATTGTAGGTAGGTAATTGCCCCGATTGACCGGAAGTAGCATCTTCTTTAAGGGCAGGCTCTTTTAAAAGGGCTTTATAGGTAGTAGGGCCAGTAAGTTCCAATACCCGTTCCTTAGGAGTAGGAAAAAGCACCTGATAGGTTTCGATTTTTGCATCCCAGCCATAGCTTTGAAAGCGTTTCAGGATTTCTTGAGCCACTGCCGCCCCGTTAGCTGAACCAATATGGTGTGGATTGGCAGACAGGGCCTTAATTGTTTCTCCAATATGCACCCGGTCTAACTGTTTATCGAACAAATTTTCCAGGTTTTGCTGGTGAACAGAGGAAGAATCATTGAATCCCAGGATTTTCTTTTGCTGCGCTTGTGCGAGGGCCGAAATGCATAGTAATGGTACTAATAAGCGGGTAAAGTTGGTTGAAAACATATGTTTGGATTAAAAATGTCTGGTGGTGGGTTCACACAATATAAGGAAAATACCGGGCTGTTCTGACGCATAACTTTTAGTTATGTTCCATAAATACAGATTATGGGGCGAATAGTCTACTTGCTGAGTAGATTAATCTATATTTGTAAATCCTTTCATAGCTTTAATGCCCGAAATTATAACATTAATATTATAAACATTATTTATATGGGTGATACGATTCAGGAGTTTAATGATTATCGCGCGAAGATGAATGAGGTAATACTGGGGAAGCAGAATAAGGTGATTAACCGCTTATTTAACCTGGATACGAATACCTATGCAGAAGGCGCATTAAGTACTAAAACCAAGGAGATGTTGGGTTTGGTGGCCTCTATGGTGTTGAGATGTGACGATTGTATTAAATATCATCTTGGGAAAGCTTTTGAGCAGGGGGTGACTACTGAGGAGATGTATGAAATATTTGCTGTGGCCAATATTGTGGGAGGAACAATTGTGATTCCTCACACCCGTAGGGCTGCCGAATATTGGGAAGAATTACAGGCACAATGATCTGATAAATAGTCTTATCT
This sequence comes from Chitinophaga silvatica, assembly GCF_003419895.1. Taxonomy (GTDB): domain Bacteria; phylum Bacteroidota; class Bacteroidia; order Chitinophagales; family Chitinophagaceae; genus Chitinophaga; species Chitinophaga silvatica. The sequence continues at coordinate 254,531 of NZ_QPMM01000003.1, forward strand.
GTTGTAACTTTACAGACCTTTAATATAAATATATCTTTAATTCATACAAATGTCAACAGCAACTATAGCTCCGCAGGCAGCACTAACAGCCAAAGACTTTGCAACGGACCAGGAAGTACGCTGGTGCCCTGGCTGCGGCGACTACTCTATACTAAAACAGGTTCAGACTGTGATGCCTACTTTAGGCATTCCTCGTGAAAATATCGTGATTGTTTCCGGTATCGGTTGTTCCTCTCGTTTTCCGTATTACATGAATACTTATGGCATGCACTCGATCCATGGTCGTGCTACTGCTATTGCTTCCGGACTGAAAGCAACCCGTCCTGAGCTGAGTATCTGGATTGTGACCGGGGATGGTGATGGTTTATCTATCGGTGGTAACCACACTATTCACTTACTCCGCAGAAACTTTGATGTAAATGTGATGCTGTTCAATAACCAGATTTACGGTCTGACTAAAGGACAATATTCACCTACTTCTGAAGAAAATAAGGTTACTAAGTCAACCCCTATGGGTAGTATCGATCATCCATTCAATCCGCTGGCTCTGGCTTTAGGTGCAGATGCAACCTTTATTGCCAGAAGTATGGATCGTGATCCAAAGCACCTGCAGGAAATGTTGAAACGTAGCCATGCACATAAAGGAGCTTCTTTCCTGGAAATTTATCAGAACTGTAACATCTTCAATGATGGAGCATTTGAAGTATTTACAGAGAAGAGCAGCAAAGCTGATGAAACCATCTTCGTAGAACAGGGTAAACCATTGGTTTTTGGAGCACAAAAAAATAAAGGTATACGCCTCGATGGCTTAAAGCCGGTAGTGGTAGAGCTAGGTAGCGAATACTCAGAAAGTGATTTATGGATTCATGACGAGCACGATTTCTATAAAGCTCAATTGCTTACCAGAATATTCGATGATTCAAGAATTGAAGGCCATCTGCCACGTCCTTTTGGCGTGTTCTATCAGGCTTTCAGACCTACTTATGAGGAAGTGATGCAGGCACAGTTAACAGATGCTTTTGATAGAAAAGGCGCTGGTAATCTGGATAAATTGCTCGCTGGTAACGAAACCTGGACGATTAAATAACTCGCTGGAGAAATATTTCTCGCAAAGGCGCAAAGATTAATATTAAGAAGCAAAGGACTTTTTCTAAGATTTTAAGGAATAAAGAGCATTATAAAGATTTCCAATTAGTTTCAATAATAATAGTAACTAGTCAGTAGTCTTAATAATATTCGCTTCGATCCTTAAAAATCTTAAAAAAAGTCCTTTGCTTCTTAATATTAATCTTTGCGCCTTTGCGAGAAAGAAAATGAGCACTAATGCCCTGCGGTAATGGCTACATCAAACAACATCTTATAAAGTAACACTACTCCAAAGACAATCATACAAATACCCGCAATTCTGTTAAGCCATTCAACATTAGTAAGAGTAAGTTTATGTCTGATTTTATCTGCAACAAATACCTTCAGAATATCGAAAGATAAGACTAAAGACAGCCCAACACCATAGGTAATAATACGATGACTAACCGGGGTAGCGCCATTTGAAACGCATATCCCTAACCAAAGTAGTATAACTGCAGGATTCAGTGTATTCATCAGGAAGCCGGCCAGCCAGATTTTGAGATAGTCGTGTGTTCTGAACATCTCTGGCTTTTCGTCGCCGGTACTAATTCTTACTTTTTTGAATAACAGGCCATAGAGCCCCATTCCTATCAGTAAGAATCCGCCTACTATACCTATTGTTTTCTGGTGTTCACCCAGATTGGTAATAAAAGCGGTAGCCAGATTGCCTACGAGCACAAACATTATATCGCTAAAAGACACTCCCAGTGCGAAGCTGATCCCTGCCTTAAAGCCATTGTTTATACTATACTTTATAATCGCGAAGATTACGGGGCCAACGGATAACGAAAGAAATAACCCCAGCCCTAAACCCGCTACAATTGCTGCTACCATGCTAAAAAATTCCGTGTCCTGGTGCTACTTAATGTTTTACAGTTTTACCTGCCAGAAATTTTTCCCAATCTTTCAGCTTATCACCTTTCATCACGCGAGGGAATTTGTTCATGGCTCCTTCTTTGCCCTTACAACGCAGGTAGTCAATAAACACATCATTAGGGAGTATTTCAACAAATACTTCTTTCAATGCTGCTGACCTTTCTACTGCATAATCGTCATTCACTTCACATAGTGTCTGATCTATTATTTCCCTTACGCTCTCTACATCCACACCTGGCGAATCTGTTCCAATATACCAACGATGTGCAAATAAATTTTGATATGGGAACCCAGCTACTGTAAATTCCCTGACTGTTATTCCCAGCTTCTTCTGCACATTATCAATTGCCTTGTTCATGTTATCGATGCTCATATGCTCACCACACAAACTGAGGAATTGCTTGGTTCTACCCACAATAACAATCTCATGCTCTTTTACCGAAGTGAATTTAACAACATCTCCGATTAAATAACGCCAGGCGCCCGCACATGTTGACAACATCACCGCATATTCCACATCTTCTACAACCTCATTGATCATATAAGATTTAGGATTAGGCTTTACTTCACCTTCTGAATCGAAATTCTCCTCATTAAATGGTATAAATTCAAAGAAAATACCAGCATTAAGCACCAGTTTGATACCCTTAGTACCAGGACGAGCCTGGAAACCGAAGGAACCTTCCGACGCCATATAGGTTTCAATGAATGCAATTGGCTTTCCAAGCAGTTTCTGGAAGCTATCTCTGTATGGTTCAAAAGATACCCCTCCATGAATATAAACTGCCAGATTTGGCCATATTTCATGGATATTCTTTACTCCATGATATTTGATGATCTCTTCCAGTACAATTTGAACCCAGGCCGGAACTCCACACACTGTACCAACATCCCAATCCTTAGCCTTACGTACTATCAGACGAATACGTTGTTCCCAGTTCGGCCGGCGGGAAATTTTACCGCCTGGTTTATAGAAACGACGAAACCACTTAGGAATATTTTTGGCCTGAATACCACTCATATCCCCTTCATAATAATCGCCTTTCTCATATAGTGAAGTAGTTCCGCCAAGCATCAGGATCCCTTTTTCAAACGAACGGGGCGGAATGTTGAAGTTCGCCATAGAATAGAGCTGCTTCACACCCACTTTCTTCACCGTTTTCAACATTGCTTTGGTAACCGGTATATGCTTGCTGGCAGACTCAGAAGTGCCAGAACTTAATGCGAAATATTTAATTTTCTCGGGCCAGCTAACATTAGCTTCCCCTTCCAGGCAGCGATACCACCACTCCTTATGCATCTTTGAATAATTATGCACAGGCACCTTCTCACGATATTGCCCAATAAAGTTGGAGCTATCTAAAATTTCCTGAAATTCATAATGACGCCCAAACTCCGTCTCTTTGGCTTTTTCCAGCAACCGGTGTAGCACCTGCAGCTGGTATTGGCGAGGTGTTCCTAATTTAAATGTGAACTTCTTCCTGATACGCAGTGACCTGGAAATAAGATTACCTATAATGGCCATTAACTTTCCCTCTCTTTAAATTGAATTACAAAAATAAGTGGAATATTGAATATAAGTTGACAGATAATTTGGAATTACAGTTCTATAGCTATCAATAAATCTTATATATATTCAAGAAATCTAAAATGTTGGCTATAATTACCAATCTATTATTCGTAATTCGTGCCTAACTTTACGGCATGTTAAAAGCAACTTTACTCAAAGCTACTGAAGCCAGCGGAAAAATACTGCAAGAATATTTCAATGGTCCTTTTGAAGTTACCAGTAAAAGCAGTGTAAATGATCTGGTAACAGAAGTTGACAAAAAATCAGAAGCCGCTATCATAAGCGTAATTAAAGAAACTTATCCAGATCATTTCATCCTAAGCGAAGAAGTTGGTGAAATCAAAACCTCAAGTACCATAAAATGGATAATAGATCCCATAGATGGTACCGTTAATTTCGCCAATGGCATTCCTATCTGCTGTATCTCAATTGGTGTGGAAAAAGATGGCGAAATCATTCTGGGCGCCGTTTATAACCCATTTATGAATGAACTTTTCGTAGCCGAAAAGGGCCAGGGAGCTACTCTAAACAATAAACCAATACACGTTTCTTCCAAAACCGATATAGCGAAATCCTGCCTGGTTACCGGATTTCCGTATCAATGGGAGGAAACACCCAATAATCCACTGATTGCATTCGAAAGCATCGTTAAAAGAGGCATTCCGGTACGCAGATTGGGTTCTGCAGCTATTGACCTCTGCTGGGTTGCCTGTGGCAGATTTGATGGCTTTTATGAACATCATCTCCAACCCTGGGATTCCGCAGCCGGCTCTCTGATCGTAACAGAAAGTGGTGGAAAGATTACGGATTTCTCCGGAAACCCCTACTCTCCATACACCAAACAGGTACTGGCCACAAATGGCCTTATTCATCAAGCATTGCAAGATCTTGTTAACGGTAAATAAGTTTACGGAAACATGGAAGAAAGAACAGAAATTCAGGACCTGGGAGAATTCGGACTTATCGATTTTCTCACCAGAAACATAGAAATACAAAACGCCAGCACCATACTCGGGGTAGGCGACGACGCAGCAATAATCGATCACTTCGGAAAACAAACCGTTGTTAGCACCGATTTGCTGGTAGAAGGAGTACATTTCGACCTGATGTACACTCCCCTCAAACATCTTGGTTATAAATCGGTGGCCGTAAACCTCTCCGATATCTACGCAATGAATGCAACACCCACTCAAATCACAATGAGTCTTGCATTCTCCAACCGCTTTTCATTGGAAGCTCTCAACGAATTCTATGAAGGCGTATACGCTGCCTGCGAGAAATACGGTGTAGACCTGGTTGGCGGAGATACCAGCAACTCCCTGAAAGGATTTATCATCAGCGTTACTGCCATCGGGGAAGTAACTCCGGATACCTTCGTAAAACGCTCTACTGCCCAAAAAGGCGACCTGATTTGCGTTAGTGGTGACCTCGGCGGTGCTTTTCTTGGCCTTACCCTCCTCGAAAGAGAGAAAAAGATCTTCCTCGAAAGCCCGGATGTCAAACCAGATCTGGAAAATGAAACCTATATCATCGGCCGTCAGTTAAAACCTGAAGCCCGAAAAGATATCGTTGAGTTTCTTGAGCAGGAAAACATCACCCCTACTGCAATGATGGATATCAGCGACGGCCTTAGCTCCGATATTCTTCATATTGCCAAACAAAGTAACCTTGGCGTTATACTATATGAAGAAAAAATTCCTATCGCCCAGGAAAGCCGCGAAGCTGCCTTAAAATTTGGCCTCGATCCCACTGCCGCCGCTTTGAGCGGAGGTGAAGATTATGAGCTCCTTTTCACAATGAAACAGGAAGACTACGACAAAATTGTGCTGAATGAACAGATAAGCGTTGTTGGCTACATGACCGATATTTCAGAAGGAGCACATATTATCACTAAAGGAGGTAATAAATTTAAACTCGTAGCTCAGGGCTGGAACGCATTTAAACAAGAGTAGTTTCTCGCAAAGGCGCAAAGATTAATATTAAGGCGCAAGGGATTTTTTTTAAGATTTTTAAGGATCGAAGCGGATCTTATTAAGAACAGCTGGAAAGTTTTTATTATGAATAGAAACTAGTCAGACATCCTTAATAGTATCCGCTTCAATCCTTATTTTTCTTACAAAATCCCTTGCGCCTTAATATTAATCTTTGCGCCTTTGCGAGAAACTACTTCGATACTTCTACCGGTATGACCGGGCTATTATGTGTTGGAGGTAAATCATTCGCAAATACAGAGAATTTCAATTGATATTTCCCGGGCTGCTCAGGCATTACTACTTCCAGGCTCACTAATCTCCTTAACATTGCTGTTTCCAGGGTTGTAGACAATTTCACCACAGGTAATGTTGTGTCTTTATTCTTGAAACCATAACCCAATACAGGCTCATTTGCTCTGTCTAGTAAAATAGGTTGATGATAATCATTAAATGGCTGTAAAACTATATTCAGATGCTCACCCGGACGAGCCTTTATTTCTTTAAGTGCCGGCCTGAATTGTATGAGAGAGTATGAATAATAAGCAGAATCTAAATAATAATCCCAGACTCCATGCACTGTTTTCAAACTATCGGTTACCGGAATTCCCGCTCCCGGATCAAACACTACCATCGCCGGCTTGCCCCATAACTGAGTTTCTGTTTCCCAATAATTATACTGGTTCCTGCGAGAGTATAGGCTATTAAGACTATACGACAGATTCCCTGTATAAAACATATATTTCGAAGGCAATTGATAGCTGCTAATAAACACTACTGGCCTGCCCTGCGCACGTTCTGCAACAGCTGCCGTCCATTTTTTATTATCATGCACTTCAGGACGGATTTCCACTCCCGGTAAAAAGTTCCAAACCAGATAAACCCTCACCACAAGCACCAGTAACAAGGTAACCGGCAAAGTATAAATCAATACTTTTTTAGACCAGTTTTTTCGGATTATTGCATTATGCGCCAGAATAATAACCGGGGTGAATAACATCACCGTCCAGTTGGCCTCTACCCTGCCTTTAAAAGTACTGATGAGGAAAAAGCCCAGTACTCCAATTACACAAAATTTTAAAGCCCGCTCAAACGCATTCTGAATCGGACTCCTGAAACCATAGTACAGAATCAACCAACCTACTAAAGGCCCGAATAATAATAGTTGCCCGGCCAGATAATCCAGTGAGAAACTAATATCGTAGGAAGATGCATTTCTCTCAATCAAATGATATTGCAATGAAGGAAAGTTATGCGTGTATTGCCAATAGATATGTGGGAAGAATAATATGGTAGTGAGAATGCAGGCAATCCAAAACTTAAATACTTTAAGTAAGTTGATATTCGAGAGTAAGGTAAAAAACACCAATAACACACCATGATATTTACTATAAAACATCAGGGCCATTGATACTCCAAGCAATATTGTATTCTTCCAGCTTTGCTCCTTCAGGAAGTTGTTATAGACCAGGAAATACACTGCTGCAAAAAAGATCAAAGGCGCATCCGGTACCGCGAGTATGCCACCTACCTGCATGGCCCCCATTCCTCCTACCAGCAAATAAAAAACCTTCATGTCACGAAATGCCAGTAGTCGGGCAGTCACCCATAACGTCAGCGTATTCAAAACCACTACTAATAACCTGACACCCAATTCGTTATGAAAAATACCATACCCCATTTTTATCAAAAGGGCTATCATTGGCGGATGATCGAAATATCCCCAGTCCAGATGCTGAGAATACACCCAATAGTAAGCCTCGTCGTCCCATAACTCCGAGAAACAGGCCTGCAAAAGCCCTAATACCAACCAACCCAGGAGAAATAAATTGAAATAATTATTCTTCCTGAAAAAACCCGTTGATGCATCCATGCCCTTTTCCATATTGATATCGTGCGAAGATATAATTATTAACTATATACCACCGTATTCCAGTTGCTGTCTATTGCTACCATAGCGGCCTGATAACCGGGTTGTATCTTCCCCAGCTGATTTGAGCGCCCAACCACCTGAGCTGGATATAAAGAACCCATTCTCAGTGCCTCTTCCAGGGGAATCCCAACTTTTTCCACACAGTTTCTTACAGCCTTGGCCATCGTAAGCCGCGAGCCAGACAGTACACCTGTATTGCTCACATAACGATCAGCTTGCTTCAAATAGATGTATCCGTTTTCCTTATTCTCCTCAACTGCATCAGTAATAAGGAACAACCGCTCTTTCATAATCTTCTTGCTGATGCGAATAGATGCAAAATCTACATGCACTCCATCTGCTACAATGCTGGCGTTGACCTGTGGATGATCATAGATAGCACCAACAATACCAGGTGCTCTGCTTTCGAGTGGCGACATTGCATTAAACAAATGGGTAGCATGATGAATTCCCCCATCAAACGCCGTATATGCTTCAGCGTAAGTAGCATTACTATGCCCCGCAAACACAATTATTCCGGCCTCCTGTAACTGACGAACAAGCGCACTGTCGCAGCATTCCGGTGCCAGCGTGATCATCTTCACAACATCTCTTCCGTTTTCTAAAATCCAGTCTATATCGGATTGAGTTGGTTTATGAATATATTGCTCGAGATGTGCTCCTTTTTTTGCCGGGTTAATAAATGGGCCTTCCAAATGTAAGCCCAATACTCCTTTCCCGTTGTTTTCCCAATAATCTCGTATCGCCTTCATTGCTCCCAACATAATTTCAGGACCAATGGTTGCAACTGTTGGCATAATATAGGATGCCCCTCCTTCTACACTATAATTTACTGTAGCAGTCAGAGATTCGATTGATGGATAAAGTGAAAATACCTTTCCGTTACCACCATAGATCTGCAGATCAATAAATGCAGGAGCAAGCAGCTTCCCATTCAAATCGATTTGTTGGTCTGCATTGGCAATGTCAGACATAGGAAGTACCTGGGAGATTACACCATTATTTGTGGTAACTGCATAATTATCCAATATCATTTCTCCCGTAAATACGCGGGCGTTGACGTAGGTAACAGACATAACAAGAGTTTTAGGTAGTAAGACTATGGTATTTCGTATAACTCTAAAGGTAATCCATCAGGGTCAGAGAAGAAAGTAAATTTCTGTCCGGTATGCGGATCAATTCTTACAGGTTCGGTTACTATTTCTTTTTTTGTAAGTTGAAGAATTGCAGCATCGATATCCTTCACCGAAAATGCCAGGTGGCGTAAGCCGCAGGCTTCTGGCCGGCTTGCTCTGGGAGGTGGATCAGGAAAGGAAAACAATTCTATTATGTAGAGATCATTCAGTGCCAGATCCAGTTTCCAGGAATCCCTTTCTGCTCTGTAAACTTCTCTTACAATTGTAAAACCCAGAACTTCAGTATAAAATCTTTTACTACGCTCATAATCTGAGCAGATTATGGCTATATGATGTACTGCATGCAATAACATAAGTTGCTGAATTAAGGTCGAGGTAGTATTGTGAACGCATCTGCATCTTTGAGAAATGGCAGATGAGATCTTACCTCATTCAATTTATCACGTTGAAGTGTATACGAAAATATATCTTCATCATCAGATTTACGATAAACGATTTCCCCCATTGGATCTATCAGGCTCGACTCGCCGCTATGATAAATTTTATTACCATCATTCCCTACCCTGTTCACTCCTACTACAAAACATTGATTTTCTATAGCTCTGGCCTGAAGTAAGGTAGTCCAGGCAGTTTTACGTCTTTCTGGCCAATTGGCTACATAAATAAGTGCATCGTAAGCAGGTTCCTGGGTAGAAGGTTGAATAGTGTTTCTGGCCCAAACCGGGAATCTGAGATCATAGCAAATATTCAGATTTATTTTCCAGCCTTTAACCTGCGCAATTAATCTTTTATCGCCGGCATGATAATGATCTTCTTCACCGGCATAACCGAAAAGATGACGTTTATCGTAAGTACCGAATTGTCCGTTTGGCAACATCCAGATAAGGCGGTTGAAGAAATATCCGCGGTCTTCGATTATGAGGCTACCGGTTATCACGATCTTTTTTTCTGCGGCTTTTTTACGCATCCAGTTCACAGCACTACCCTCCATGGTTTGGGCTAGTTTTTCTGGTTGCATGCTAAAGCCGGTGCTAAACATTTCTGGCAGCACTACAATCTCTGTTCTTTCCTGGATGCTATTTATTTTTTCATCGAACATCCGGAGATTAGCATCAATATTCTCCCAATGCAGGTTCGATTGTATTAATGTTATTTTCAGGTCAGACATTGCTTAAGATTATGTGATGTTAGAAAGAATCTGAGTTATCATTATTCACTTTTTCCAGTGCGTCCTGAATTAAATCCTGTTCATATCCACGGCTCAGCAAATACTGTATCGTTTTGTATTTGCGTTTGATAGGCGGTTCACTATTCAGGGATAAATATTTCTTTGCGGTTATTTTTTCCAGAACAGCAATGTAATCATCCATGTCAATTTCTTCCATTGCTTTTTTGATACAGTAGGCAGAAACCTGGCGTTGTTTAAGTTCCAGCAGGATTTTTTTTCTGCCCCATTGTTTAATTCTGAATTTTCCTCCTGCAAAAGCTTTTGCAAAACGTTCTTCATTCAGAAAGTTATCGGCAATGAGAGCTGCGATGGCCTGATCCACTTCTTCACCTCTAAGGCCCAGTTCAAGGCATTTGTACCGGGTTTCGTGGTGACTTCTTTCCTGGTAGGCACAGAACTGGCGCAGCTTATTCAACTCGGTTAACATACCCGATGCTTTTTATCTTACAATCTTCAGTTTAGCATAGTTCAGCATGATCTTCTTTTCACCGCCGCCTTTAGGGAAAACAATAAGGGCAATTCTGTTATTGGCAGCCCCCTCGAGGCTGGCGATTGTTCCGAAGCCAAATTTCTGGTGTTCTACCTGCATACCAACAACCATTTCAGCCGGATCATCTGCCGCGAAATCAGCAGAGGGTACATGATTGGTTGCAGGAGAGAAGGTAGGTTTAGCCGCCTGAGTAGGTTGTTGGGCAGGAGGAGTTTTTTTCTGCATCCTGTCGAACATATTATTTCCGCCCCAGTTGGAAGTAGATCCGCCACCAAAGGCATTTCTTACACTACCACCACCGGCGTAGCTACGATCTATATATTTTTCAGGCATCTCTTCCAGGAACCTGCTAGGTTCATTCTGTACAAGATTTCCGAATCTGTATCTGCTATTGGCATGTGTTAACCACAATCTTGATTTAGCACGGGTAATGGCCACATAGAACAAACGACGCTCTTCTTCCAGTTCTTCGCGGGTATTGATAGACATTCCGCTAGGGAATAGAGTTTCTTCCAGCCCTACTGTGAATACAACAGGAAATTCGAGGCCTTTAGCCGCGTGTATGGTCATGAGTTTTACCACATTGCTATCTTTATCATCTCCCTGATCGGCATCCGTTAATAAAGTGATTTGTTGCAGGTAAGAGCCCATGCTCTTATCCAGCAGCTCCCCTTCTTCGTCTGGCGTTTCAGTAAATTCTTTGATAGAGTTCAGCAATTCCTGAACGTTCTCGTAACGTGCGAGGCCTTCAGTGGTTTTATCATTAAACAGTTCCTTAACGATATTGGTAGATTTACCCACGGCCACAGATACATCGTAGGCGTTATGGGTTGACAATAAAGCCTGGAAGCTTTTGATCATGATTACAAAAGCCTCGATAGCTTCCACAGTACCACCTTTGAATCCGAACTCACGTGCTCTTTCCAATACCTCCCACATGGTGATATTGTGTTCGTTGCTAAGAACCAAAGTTTTCTCTATAGTGGTTTTACCGATACCACGAACCGGATAGTTGATGATTCTTTTAAGGCTTTCTTCATCGCGGGTATTCATCACCACTCTCAGGTATGCGACGAAGTCTTTGATTTCCTTACGTTGGTAGAACGATACTCCGCCATAGATGCGGTAAGGAATAGCTTTACGGCGAAGGCTTTCCTCAAATGAGCGGCTTTGAGCGTTGGTACGGTATAAAATGACGAAGTCGCGGTTATCGTAATGATTCCGCAGTTTTTGTTCAGAGATGGTATCCGCAACAAACTTACCTTCCTCGTTGTCGGTCATGGTACGAACGAGTTTAATGGTATCGCCTTCGGTGTTATCGGTCCAGAGGTTTTTTTCGATCTGGCCTTTGTTATGAGCGATTACTTCGTTGGCTACATTCAGGATAGACTTGGTGCTTCGATAGTTTTGTTCGAGTTTCACTACTCTTACATCGTCATAATCTTTTTCGAATTGGAGGATATTCTGAATGGTAGCACCGCGGAAGGAGTAGATACTTTGGGCATCGTCGCCTACCACGCAAATATTTTCATTTACGGCACCTAGTAATTTGATGATTTCGTACTGGGCGGGGTTGGTATCCTGGTACTCATCAATCATAATGTACCGGAATTTATGTTGGTATTTATGAAGTACTTCAGGGAATGATTTAAGGAGGATATACATTTTAAAGAGCAGGTCATCGAAGTCCATTGCTCCGTTTTTGAAGGTACGTTTGGCGTACATATCATAAATTTTGCCGATAAGAGGTCTGTTAGCTCTCATATCTTCCTGTTGGACGAGGTGATCGAGCTGATACTCGTCCGGGCCCATAAGGCTGTTTTTAGCGGCAGAAATACGATTGTAGACGAAAGTAGGCTTATAGTGTTTATCGTCGAGATTTAGCTCATTTATGATGGTTTTCAGGACACTTTTAGCGTCGTCGGTATCATAGATGGTAAAATCGTTAGGATATCCGAGGCGATGGGCTTCGGCTCTGAGGAGCCGGGCAAATACGGAGTGGAAAGTACCGATGTAGAGGTTACGGGCTTCGCTGCTGCCCAGGATTTTCTCTACACGTTCTTTCATTTCGCGTGCGGCCTTATTGGTAAAGGTGAGGGAGAGGATATTAAAAGCGTCTACGCCATTTCGCATGAGGTGTGCGATACGGGTAGTAAGAACTTTAGTTTTTCCGGAGCCGGCACCTGCAACAATCATCAAGGGGCCATTGATATGAATTACTGCTTCCCGTTGCTGTTCGTTAAGCTCATCTAAGTAGTTTGCCTTCATCACGACTGCTAATTTAAAAAAGAATTTTCCTGAAGGGTGTAAAAGTACGAAGAGAAATTATGAATTACGAATAGTAAATAAGGTTTGACCGGTAGGTATTACCAGTAGGGGGGAATACTTTATGTATCTGTCGGGCGACAGATTTAATGTTGTTGGGTGTATAGGCCAAAAATTCCAGGAATGCAGAGCGGAAGTCTGCAAACTTACACACAGCGGATACACTGCTTATTCATTAAGACAGCAACAGGGTATCAACATCAATTTAAAGCATACTACCGGGCGTTCATAGTAATAGTAGCTAACAATGGGTTTTGCCGAGGGTTTGCAGACTTCTGCCGTGTTTCATATCAGATGTCAAATTTCATCATTCAACAGCAGCATTAGTGCCTGGTGATACGTGTTTTAAGCATTTTGCGGGCAAAATGTATACGGCTTTTTACTGTTCCTAAAGGCTCATTCAGGATGGCAGCAATTTCGTAATATTTATATCCTTCAAAATACAATAAAAACGGCTGTTTAAAGATAACCGGCAAGTTATATACTGCCATTTGAACATCTTTAACACGCAGATCAGATTCTGCAAAGTTACCTATGGCAGAAGGCTGATGACTTAACAAATAATCACCTACTGCATTGTCGAGCAATCTGTACTGACGGTTGCCGCGGCGATAGTTGTTGATAAAGATATTTCTCATGATAGTATAGAGCCAGGCACGAATGTTTGTACCTGCCAGATACTTATCACGGTTAGACAATGCTCTGAACAGTGTTTCCTGATAGAGATCTTTGGCTGATTCTGAGTCTTTAGTTAAAGTAACTGCATAAGGGCGCAGAAAATCAGCGTTTCCAAGTAACAAATTATTGAATTCGGTGGATGACATAACGGTTAACTTTAAATTATTCACAATTAGCAATAAGTCGACCTGTGAAACAGGCAAGGAGAAAGAGAAAAGTGACAGTTTAAGTAACCGATTCTCCAGTTCGGTTAGGAACTGTCTGCACCTGAAATGGATTAGGGAAGCGGTATCAACACCTACCTAATAGCATAGCAGGTGCTTTAATAGAGTGTTGCGGTAATCATAAGGAGTAGTTTTTAGTTAAAGAATAAGCTTGCATATGGGGCAATTAAATAGTAATGCATAAAAACAGGGTGATCAATCATTCTCTTGCAAGTCAAGCTGTTGTTTTCTTATTAACCTTTCGTAACCTTATAGAAAGATAAATAAGCATGATTCCGATAAATATTGAATAAATGCCGAACATCCAGGTAAGTGTAACCGCTGCTGCTACCGGGTTCATCGCTAATAATATTCCGAAAAGGATAGTTACTAACCCGGCAAAAATATACCAGCCTTCGCCTGTTATTACTTTTCTTAATCTGATAGCAATAATCATCTCAAATAACCCGGCCATAATGGCTCCAAACGCTATTAAATATATTAGTGCTGCTCCTGTAGCAAATGGATTGTAAAATGTGAGGATACCTAATATAACTCCCAACAAACCAGAAAACAGGAAAACACCCCAGTTTTCACTTGTTTTACGAGCTGCAATACCACCAACGATACCGAATAAACCGCCGATAAACAGATATGCGCCCAAAAAAACAATTAAAGTTGTAAAAGTAGCTCCTGGCCAACCTAGCGCTAGTACTCCCAACACTAAAGCAAAAATTCCTCTGAGTAAGAATATCCACCAATACGCATTATAAAAATCAAGCATGCATTCTCAATTTAAAGTTTACAATGAGCAGGCTGTACAGGACGGGTTTCCATTGCGTGCATTAAGCATATCCGTTTTATTGATTACTTCTGAACAATCAGGACAACTATTAACAAAAACTAAGAAATAGAGATTTTACATATTAACTAGCCAACATCGTCCAAGGCAACTCAAAGGAACTTCCCTTATTGAGATACGATAAAAATGATTAGAAAAGATGGCAGGTGCTTTCATATCGGTAATTTTATATGGTTATAGATAGCGGAACCAAGGTATTCGTCAATACCACAAAAACAACCGCATGATCCTATAAATACCGACTGAACAACAACAGCTTAATTAAAAATGTTTAATGGGGAACCCCGACAATTAAAAAAAATTTTGACTAGCTAACATTCCCATAACCAGATCAAACATTCACCGTAATCATCAAATACAAAAAAGAATAATGTATTGATTATCTAGAACAAGACTCTATACACAATTTAAAAATTTTTGTCAAAAAAACAAAAACCTTTTTCTAATCAGGATTGCCTACCTTTTGAAAACGCTAAAAGGTGGACCTGGCTTACTATTACATCCCATCAACTGCTAATCTTTCATCCCTATTAGCAATTTTCCAGGCAGTATAAAACACTAATTGAGCCCTTCTCGACAATAACTGATAATTGATCTTATCCGGCGTATCTGATGGCTGGTGATAATCGGCATGCGTGCCGTTGAAATAAAAAATGATAGGAATCCCATGTTGTGCAAACATATAGTGATCCGATCTGTAATAGAATGCTTCGGGGTCTTCAGGGTCATTATACTTATAATCCAATTGCAGATGAGTATATTCATTGTTCGCAGCTTCATTAATGGTGCGCAATTCACTGCTTAAACGATTGTCGCCGATGATATATACATAATTTGAATCCTTCTCATGAGCAGGGTCTATTCGGCCAATCATATCAATATTAAGGTCTGTAACAGTTTGCGATAGTGGATAAATTGGGTTGGAAGTATAATAACTCGATCCTAACAGCCCTTTCTCCTCTCCTGATACCGTCATAAATACAATGCTTCTGCGAGGGCCCTTTCCTTCCTTCTTCGCCTGTGCAAAAGCCGCTGCAATCTCAATTACCGCACTGGTACCGGAAGCATCATCATCTGCTCCAAAATAAATGGTACGGCCGTTTTTTCCGAGATGATCATAATGAGCCGTCACGAATACGTATTCATCTTTCTTATCTGTACCTTCCAATAACCCCAATACATTGCTGGGATGTAATTCTGTTGTGCGTTTTTCGAATGTAAGGTGAATGGGGATAGTTACTTCTTTTGCCTGTTTCTGATCAGATAAATTATCCTTTTTTCCCAATTGCAGAATTTGGATAGCAATAGTTGGAGTTATATAATAAATGTTCAATTCTTTTGAGGAGGCATTTTTCTGGTAAATGCCCGAAGTTCTGAGTTTGGCCTCTCCAAGGCTACTATATCTGCTGGCCTGAGGAGAAATTATCAGCAATGCGGAGGCACCTCTGGCAGCAGCAAAGGTTATCCTGCTATTAAGGTCGCTTCCTTCCCTGTTACGCAACGATGCTTCCTTCATCATTACAACCTTTCCTTTAACCTCCTGATCGAGGTAGTCCATTTCGGTTCCATCACTTACATAAACCACTGAATTAGCGGTCAATTGCTGATTTTTCCCGGCTCTGATATCTACCCAGAAATCACGGCCCCATTTATAACTTTGCTGATTTACGGTAATACTTGCGTGAAGAAGGCTGTCGGAGTATAAAGGATAATGCTGTAACCATTTTCCATTGGCGCCTGGTGCCAACCCCATTTGAGCGAATTGGCTGGCTATATATGCGGCTGCTTTCTCCTGCCCGGGGGTAGCTGTTTCTCTTCCTTCCATTTCACTGCTGGCCAGAGTATATAGTTGTTTTTTTAAATTTCCGGGGGTAATCAATCTTCCATATTCACCTGCCAGGGTATCCTTATCCTGGGCTGATACAATATTTTGCCGGGCAAAAGAGATCTGAAAAAAGAAAAAACAAATAGCAACCAATACTCTCATGTCACACTGTTTTATGAAAAAGAGAAAAAATAAAAAGCCGGCCATATAAGCCGGCTTTTAGGTATACTTTACAATTTCGTATGTACGTTATCGTGAACTACTGACATGCCATTTTACCAACTCTGGTTTGATGGCGACCACCTTCAAATGGAGTGTCTATAAACGTCTCTACCATTTGATTGGCTACTTGCAAATCTACGAATCTTGCTGGAATACAAAGGATATTTGCATTATTATGAGAACGAGCCAACTGAGCAAGCTCAGTTCCCCAACAAATTGCAGCCCTGATACCCTGATGTTTGTTAGCTGTAATAGCAACACCATTTGCACTTCCACAGATCAGTATGCCAAAAGCTACTTCACCGCTTTCTACTGCGTTGGCAACCGGATGAGCAAAATCAGGATAATCTACTGAATCCTTAGAGTGAGTACCAAGGTCATTTACCTGCCAGCCTTTACCTTTCAGGAAGGCGATTACTTCCTGCTTATATTCAAACCCTGCATGATCTGAGCCAATGGCTACCGGTAAAGCTGTATTAAATGTATGTTCCATTTATTTATTATAATTTAAGATCAAGCTTATTAAGACCATTCTTCAACTTCTACCTTTTCCTGTTTTGCTTCGCGATCTCTTAATGCTTTCTTGGAAATCAGAATACTGATTTCATACAAACAATATAAAGGTACGAATACAATCAGCTGATCCACAAGATCCGGAGGAGTAATGATAGCCGCCAAAATCAGAATTACAACAATTGCATGGCGTCTGTATGCTTTCAGGAAATTTGGTGTGAGGATTCCGATCTTAGTCAGGAAGAACACCAGAATTGGTAACTGAAACAGTAATCCCATACCCAATACAATCTGTGTCATCAAATCGAAATAGTCATCGATGAAGAATTGATTGATTGCTTTATCAGTTACAGTATAAGAAGCCAGGAAGTTAATGGTAAATGGCGCCATCAGGAAATAGGCAAACCCGATACCCAGGAAGAATTGCAATGACACCCAGAATATAATGTTTTGTGCGCCCCTCAGTTCTTTTTCTTTCAGTGCCGGTTTAATAAAGCGCCAGAATTCCCAGAAAATATATGGGAAGGCACACACGAAACCGATGATGAAAGCAAGTTTGAACTGCAACATGATTTGCCCCACCATTTTATAGTTCAGAAACTGAACTTTCACTGGGGTAATACATAGTTGATCATTCAATCCGACTAAATGACCCAACTTGCACAGCGCTATATAGGAAGGAAATGATGCGTTAGTAGGTCCGAAGATTACGTTATCAAGAATTTCCTTTGTATAAACGAAGCCAAAGATGCTAAAAGCAACGAGTGCTAAGGCCGATCTCACGAGGTGCCACCTAAGATCCTCCAGGTGGTCGAAAAAGGACATCTCTGCCTTATCCTCATTGTTGGAAAAAAATTTCTTTAACATACTTATACAGGTCGAGCGATGATTTAAGGATCACAAATATAGCAGTTGACAACTACAAATAACAGAAATTACCCTATAAACTAAGGTTATTTTAATATCCTTAAAAGAAGTGGAGAGATGAGTTAGGGCAAAAAAAAGAGCCAGCCCGAGAAGAATCAAGAGCCGGCCTTTCATCCATTGTTTGTTAACCCCAAAAAAGTTGAATTCGAGAATGTCTTTTGCTTCCGTTGATAAGTACTTATCTAATTGATGGCAAGCGTTCAGAATAAGTATATATCGCTAGTTGCTTTTTATTTTGTAATACAAAAATAACAAGAATTTATTTATTATCAATGTTGAAACACTTTTTTTACAACCTTTTAACAAAAATCAAATCATTGTGTTACATCATCTACAGCAAATGTATACAATCCGTGTTAAATTCCTACTACTTTTTTAAAAAAACGTTTCTTTTAGATTGTTATTATCTCGTTAATACAAATATTATAGAAAAAATCATATCATATTATAATCTGATAAATACGATAATTTTTTCCAGAACTACGACAACATTTTCACCTTCACCATTTCAATACGAGTATCCGTAACGTTAAGAATATCAAACTCATAGTCATCAATAATGATTCTTTCCTTAATCTTGGGAATCATTTCATGATGATTAATAATATATCCTGATAACGTCTCGCTTTCATCTTCCGGAAAATCCAACCCATATTTTTCGTTCAAGTAATCTAGTTCCAATCTTCCTGAAAAAATATATTCTTTCTCCGCTATCTGCTTCTCCACAAATTCTTCTTCATCATGTTCATCTTTGATTTCTCCAAAGATTTCTTCAAGCACGTCTTCTATAGTCACTATACCCGCAGTTCCGCCAAATTCGTCGACTACCCAGGCTATACTTTTACGTTCTTTATTGAATTTACTCAGCAGATCTATAGCGCTCATCGTCTCCGGCACCGCCAGAATCGGATGAATAATAGTATTTATATCTCCTGGTGCCCTAAACATATCCAATTGATGGATATAGCCCAGAATATTATCTATTGAGCCTTCATAAATAATAATCTTGGAAAGCTTGGTTTCCATAAACTTCTTCCTGGCATCGGAAATAGGTCGTCCAATTTCTAATGCCTCGATTTCCTTTCTTGGAATCAGGCAACCACGAATTTTAACATGAGCCAGCGATAATGCATTTTCGAAAAGCTCAGTGTTCAGTTCCTGGTTATTTTCACCCAAATGCTGCTGTGACTGACGGATAAAATGCTCAACATCAACTCTGATAAAGGATTCTCCGCTTTCCAACAGTCTTACATTAAAAAGATATTTAAGCATCCACTGAGAAATGGCTGCCAAAACATTTCCTATAACATACAGCGGTTTTGCTACCAATGAAATTGGCAGGGCAAAAAAACTAAGCAGGGTCTCTGGCCTGGATCTGAAGATAGCTCTGGGAATAAAAAAGCCCAGGAACATCAATACCAGGGAAGCCAGCAAAACCTCAAGGAAAATAACAACAGGCTGAATACCTGCGGCTTCTGACTGGCCCATATATTTATCCCAGACAGGTTGAAACACTCCTGCAACCATTATCCCGTAAATAACCACGGTAATAGTGAAGCCCACAACGCTGGTGGCAATAAACCTACTAGGGTGTTCCATAAGGCCGGCCAATATTTTGCCGGTGGTTCTTCCTTGTTTCTTCTTTAACTCAATGCTCAGTTTATTCACATTGGAGAATGCAGCTTCAATACCAACAAAGAAGCCAGCTAATAAAACCAGGAAAACCAGAATAATAAAAGTATATCCGTCCATCCTAACAAAAATAACGAATTAGGAAAACCAACAATCAGCCTGTTAACTGATCTTCAAAAAATCTGAAACCAGTTTTTTCACTTCTTCGTAGGCCTTTTCCAGTTGGTCGTTTACTACAATTTTATCGAACTCATGCGCAAAAGACAGCTCGTATCGTGCTTTTGCCAGTCGTTCGTCTAACGATGCCTGTGTTTCTGTTCCTCTTTCACTGAGTCTGTCTCTCAGTGCATCTAACGATGGTGGCTGTATGAAAATAGTAAGTGCTTTATCGTGATATTTCTCTTTAATAGATAAAGCTCCTTTTACATCAATATCTACCATCGGAATTTGTTCATTATCCCAAATCCTTGCCAATTCACTTTTGAGAGTACCATAATATTTTCCGGCATACACCATTTCATACTCCGCAAAGGCATCCTGGTCGATCTGTGCATGAAATTCGTCGGCCGACATAAAATAATAATCTTTTCCATGTACTTCATTAGCTCTTGGAACCCTGGTACTTGCAGAAATTGAAAATGCCAGTACCGGCATAGTTGCCAACAACTTCTTTACGATGGTGGTCTTTCCAGCTCCCGATGGCGCTGTAATAATGATGATTTTCTTTTCCATTATGATTATTCTCGAATAGCCAATCTCTTCAAATGCAAAACCCAAAATCCGGTAAAAAGTTCTGCCGGAATTTGGGCTCTGTTGACTTATTATAAAGTTAAACCTATATTCTCTTTATATCTGCTCCCAGTTTTCTCAATCTCTCATCAATATACTGGTAGCCTCTATCTATCTGATCAATATTTTGAATGGTGCTTTTGCCTTCTGCGCTGAGTGCAGCAATCAACAAGGATACACCGGCTCTGATATCAGGAGAAGACATGGTAATACCACGTAGCGGATGTTGACGGCCCAGGCCTATCACAACTGCACGATGCGGGTCGCACAATACGATCTGTGCTCCCATATCTATCAGCTTATCCACAAAGAACAAGCGGCTTTCAAACATCTTCTGATGTATCATTACACTTCCTCTTGCCTGAGTAGCCACCACCAGTACAATGCTCAGCAGGTCGGGCGTAAAGCCAGGCCATGGATTGTCGTAGATGGTAAGGATAGAGCCATCGAGAAATGTTTGAATCTCGTAGATATCCTGAGAAGGAATGTAAATATCGTTACCTCTGATTTCGAGCTGAATACCCAGCTGGCGGAACTTTTCAGGGATGATACCCAGATGTTCGATACCGGCGTTTTTAATGGTAATCTCACTTTGCGTCATAGCAGCAAGACCAATAAAAGAGCCTATTTCGATCATATCGGGCAACATACTATGCTCGCATCCTCCCAGGTATTTAACTCCTTCTATCGTGAGGAGGTTAGAACCTATTCCGGAAATTTTAGCGCCCATTCTGTTCAGCATTTTACATAATTGCTGTAAGTATGGTTCGCAGGCTGCATTATATATGGTGGTAGTACCTTGTGCCATTACAGCTGCCATTACAATGTTGGCAGTACCGGTAACGCTAGGTTCATCCAGCAGCATATAAGTACCTTTCAGTCCTTCAGTGGCTTCCAGTCTGAAATAGTTATCATCTGCATCATATACGAAGCGAGCGCCTAATTTTTCGAATCCGATTATATGAGTATCCAGGCGTCGGCGGCCAATTTTATCGCCACCGGGTTTAGGAACAAACGCTTTTCCGAATCTGGCCAGTAAAGGACCAGCTATCATAACAGCACCTCTTAAACGGCCGGATTTCTTTTTAAACTCCGGGCTTTCCAGGTATTTCAGGTCAATAGCATCTGACTGAAATTCACAGGTATCTCTACTGATACGGTTAATTTTTACTCCTGCATCGCCTAACAGCTCTATTAATAGATTTACATCTACTATGTCGGGAATATTGGTGATGGTAACCTTTTCAGGTGTTAGCATCACGGCACTGATGATTTGTAAAGCCTCGTTTTTGGCACCTTGGGGTATAATTTCTCCCTTTAAGCGGTTGCCGCCTCTAACTTCAAAAGCGCTACTCACTTGTTCCTGTTTTTGTATTTATTATTGTGCTTATTGTTATTATTCTTGTTGCTGTTACTACCGCCTTTGAATTTATTTTGCTGGAAGTTTTTGCGTTTGTTGGAGCGGAACTGGTCACCACCTGCGTTGGTATTGCTGCCAAAATTACTTGCAGAGGAAACAGAGGAAGAACTGCCCGGTTGATAATCTAACTGATTTTCAGAAATAGCTAATAATTCTGCTCTGATAGCATCATCATGAACACTCTCTTTATGCCAGTTGGTATATGCCAATTTCATGTAATTAGCAACGGTTTGAACGAATCCTTCTTTTTTATCCGGATTTTCTTCCTGAGTGGCTTTATTAATTATCAATTCCAGATTTTTACCAAAGTGCCTGTTTTTTGGGTATTTTTTAGGGTAAGGTAATCTATCTGGTTTTGCTCTTAATTTTTCTAGTGTTGGCTTTGGATATGGGGATTCTACATCCAGTTCAAAATTGGAAATATTAAAGATATGGTCCCATAATTTGTGTCTGAAGTC
Organism: Chitinophaga silvatica; assembly: GCF_003419895.1. Lineage (GTDB taxonomy): Bacteria > Bacteroidota > Bacteroidia > Chitinophagales > Chitinophagaceae > Chitinophaga > Chitinophaga silvatica. The sequence continues at coordinate 276,716 of NZ_QPMM01000003.1, forward strand.
CTCTACGTTACGTAAGTGAGGATTCAGTGTACCCATGAGCTCTATCACAGCCATTGCATTACGCTGGCGTTCATCTGCATCTTCTATGGTTACCAGGTATTCCACCATTTTCTGGATATTCCTGCCATACTCCTTCATTATCAAGTGGTTACGGGTGGTATTATATTCCATTACTATTAATTAAAAAATGATTTGATGATGGGACATCTTAAAAGTGAAGAAAATGTATCGGCAACATCTATGCAAACATAGTAAAAAAATGCCTTTTGCACAACGACACTACATTACCCCAATATAAAGTATTCTTAAATTTATAGAAAGTTGAAATCAATCAAAAATGAAATCATTTTTACAGCTCCTATAAAAATCCTAGATTTAGAAAATGCAAACGAATAAACTTCCCCTACTCTTTCTGCATGGCGCTCTGGGTGCTGCTTCACAATTCCAACATTTAACCGGCCCTTTATCGGAACATTATGATATTCATCTGATCACTTTCAGCGGGCATGGTGAGGTTCCTGCATCAGAGCAAGGATTTAGCATTCAAACTTTCGCTGGCGAGGTTTTATCTTATCTGGAAACCCATCAGATCGACTATATACATATTTTTGGCTATAGCATGGGTGGTTATGTGGCAATGTATCTGGCCCGTCATTATCCCGAAAAAATAGGCAAGGTAATAACCTTAGCTACGAAATATAACTGGAATGAAGCCACTGCCGGCAAAGAGGTTAAGCAACTGAATCCCGACATTATCCAGGAAAAAGTACCAGTATTTGCAAAGGCTCTGAAGGAAAGGCATTCCGCCCATGACTGGAAGGAAGTGGTGACCAAAACAGCGGGGCTTATAGAAGAATTAGGTCATAAAAATATATTAAACCAATCCGACTATACTCAGATCGTTTCTCCATGTTTATTGATGATGGGAGACAGAGACGGAATGGTATCCTTTCAGGAAACAATAGAAGTCTACAAATCTCTACCCTTGGCACAATTCACTGTATTGCCGGATACAGCACATCCATTGGAGAAAGTGAATGTGCCGTTACTGACTTATTTTATTAAGAGATTTACTACTCAAACTATTTAGGTTATTCGCCCATAGCGGTTCTTCCCCAGTTATTAAGTTCTTCGTTAGTCCATAATTCAGGGAAAAATACAATCCGTTTATTTTTAGGAGGCAGATATTGTTGCCAGTTGGTTCCCCCGGTAGCAGCAATATCTTCCGGCTTTTTATGCAGGTATCGGACAGCCGATTTATAGTGCATAAGGGGCCAACGAACATTTATGTTCTGATCATACTCCTTCAACAAAGGGATAACCGACTGTTGCTCTCCTGGCGGAAGTACCTTATAACGGGCTTGTATGTTACAGTTTTCGTAACGGGTAGCCAGTTGAAGGAAGGTATCCATATACTTTTTCTCAAATTGTCGTAAAGTGAGCGTTTTCTTGCCAGTAGCCAATTCGGTTGCTCCACTTCTCCAGTAAATGTTGTCAAGGACTTCATTCAATGGGGCATTTATCATTTTGGGGCGAATAGATTCATATACCAGATTGCTCAATTTTGTTGAGCAGATCTCTATCATTCTGAATTGCCCGCTTTGAAACCCACTAGCAGGCAATAGGGCCATCCGGAATTGAAGGAATTGTTCCTTATCCATTCCATCGACCATAATCTCAAATGAATGAATCAGGTTACGGAAATAGCTATTGATACGTTTAAGCTGCGTTGTGAATAATTCTGCTGTCAGTACAGGAGCCTGGCATATCTGTTCGATAGCCTGCAAGGATAGCTTAAAGTACAGTTCCGTAATCTGGTGATAGATTATGAAAATATTTTCATCCGGAATCGGCGTGCGGGGGTGTTGCAGATTAAGCAACACATCTAGTTGTATATAGTCCCAATACGTCAGGTAGTCCGCATAGAGTAAACCATCCAGATAGGACGACAAATCCTGCCCCATGGCGGCATACTTTTCTTCCAGCCGTTTGATTTTTTCGGCAATTTCTGCTGTAACCATAGTAGAAATTAATAATTAAGAATGGAACAGCGACAGCGCTGAATCATTCTTTTATTAATTACTCTACTACGTTAATTGTTCGATAAAAGCTTTCTTCCAGTGAAATCAGGGTTTCAGTTCTTTCAATTCCTTTTATTTTTTGAAGCTCATCGTGGAGAATGCGTCGAAGTTGGGTAATATCTTTACAAATGATCTCCGCAAACATGCTGTAACTGCCGGTTGTATAATTCAGTCGCACCATTTCCGGAATCTTCCTCAGCTCTTTGGCCACAGTATCATACATCGAACTTTTTTCCAGGTAAATACCAATAAATGCGATTACATCATAACCAATCATTTTTAAATCTACATGTAATTTAGTACCTTTAACTACACCCAGTTCTTGTAATTTCTTCATTCTTACGTGGATAGTACCGCCGGATACGAATAACTTCTTCCCCAAATCAGCGTAAGAGATTTCAGCATTAGACATCATCTCACTGATAATCTGTAGGTCGAGTTTGTCAATATTCAAATTGTGGCTCATTTTTACAATTTGTTTTTGAATGTTTTAAACTTACATGCAAATATTTAAAAAATATCGAAAATTCCAAAATTCTTCTTAAAAAATTTGCAAAAAAGAGTGGCTCTCTTTAGATTTGCATCATAATCATTACAAAAAAGCTAGTGAAAAGCAGTAGCAAAAAGATAATGATAAATATTGTGGGATGATGAAATTGGCAGACATGCCCTCTTGTCTCGGGGGTGGGGATCACAGGATAAACATAGTATAATTGGGTTGACCACTAATCTTACTTGTGCTATAGCTAACTGCCCCGTGGAGGTTCGACTCCTCCTCCTACAGCAAATTGGTTTAAAGCGCTCATAGGCTTTCATGCCCTTGGGCTCTTTTTATTTTAGCCCCTTCCCAACCTTGCTCTACAATCGTAGGGCATAGCATTCAAAAAATCAAACTACTTTTGCCCCAATGGGACAAAAAAAATTACAACGCTTCGCAGAAATTGAAACCTTCCCTAATGTATTAATATACCCGGAAGGCATGCCTGGCAAATGGCATGAATTCTTTAAAAATAATCACCCTATTACCTTAGAACTGGCATGTGGTAAAGGAGATTATACGCTCGGATTAGCCAGAACAAATCCTGACCAGAATTTTATCGGGGTAGACTTAAAGGGTAATCGGATTTGGAGAGGCGCAAAAACCGCCATTGCAGAACCTCTTCCAAATGTTGGCTTTCTGCGTACGCAAATAGACAAGTTAGATAACTATTTCGCTAAAGGAGAAATCAAAGATATCTGGATCACCTTTCCCGATCCATTCTTACGTCAGTCTAAATCGAAAAAAAGGCTGACACATCCTAAATTTCTACAGCTATACCAGCCCCTGCTTGCACCAGGCGCTACAATTAACCTGAAAACAGATAGCCCGGAGCTTTATGCTTTTACCAAAGCTGTAATTGCCGCAACAGGAAGCACTTTAATTACTGATATAGATAATATATATGCATTATCAGAAATTCCCCCTGTCTTAAAGATTCAGACCTATTATGAAGGTATGCACCTGGAAGATGGCAGAATTATTCGTTACCTTAAATTTCAATTACCATCAACGCCTCTCGATTGGAGAAGCATCAAATTGCCGTCTGATGAGGAAGCCATTAGTGGAGAATATTGATTTTTACTATAACGAGCAAGGCTATATGGTTTTTACAGAAAAATTTCATCTGGAACGGGGTCATTGCTGCGGCAATGGCTGTAAACACTGTCCATTTAATTATGAAAAAGTACCCGAACCAAAAAGGTCTGCCCTCCTTAAACAAAGAAATCAGGGAGGAGAAAACCGATAAACCAGCTTCTTTCTTTTTAACAGTATACCAGATTGCCCGCAAAATTCCTAAAGGTCGTGTTACTTCCTATGGAGCAATTGCCGAGGCATCCGGATTAAAAATAACCGGTCGTATGGTGGGTTGGGCAATGGCTGCTGCAGGCAATGCCCAACCTCCCGTTCCGGCTCACAGGGTAGTAAATAGTAAAGGTGAATTAAGCGGTAGCAGCCACTTTGCTACACCTACGCTAATGCAGGAATTATTGGAACAGGAAGGAGTAGAAGTCTCAAATAATAAAATAGTCGATTTCAAAAATCACTTCTGGAACCCTGCCTCCCCTACCCCCAAAAAGAAAACCAGGAAGCTTTAAATCCAAACTCCAGTAATCATGAGTGTACTAAAACTAAAACTGGATAATGATCAACTGGTGGAAGACTTCTTCGACAATACCCATCTGCTCGGAATAGCCTCCACTTCCAACGATTACCAGGTATGCTGGCACATCAACCGACAACTTCATACCGCCTTTCGAATCAATAATTCGATAGAAATTACCCTTGCCAAAAAAAACAGATCATATCATTTTCCGATATACGAATTTCATGAACCTACAAACTCTGTAGCTCACTATTTCTTCAATAATCATTGCCAGGCCGAATACCTCCTGCCAGAGCTAAAACAAGTTCAGTTTCTCTGGATGATCAAAGGAGATTACTATCAACAATCCGATGTAAAAAAATTATTAGACGAATTAAGACTCGTTCCGCTGGTACAATTAGTATCTTTACTAGATATAAAGGAGATTAAGAATAAGATGAACCTTATTTTCTGAGATTAATATAGGACAGTAGTTTTGACCAAATTGATGAAAAACCCCCGATTCACTAACATTCCTGATATTTCAGCTTATGTGGAAAGAAACAAATCAACAGCTCTACAGAGCATTTGAATTTAAAAACTTTGCTGAAGCATTCGCCTTTATGACTAAAGTAGCGCTCCTGGCAGAAAAACTGGACCATCACCCAGACTGGAGAAATGTTTATAACAAAGTTGAAATTTCATTAAGTACACACGATGCAGGAAATGTTATTACAAATAAAGACAGGGAAATGGCCAAAGCCATCGACCAATTGTTATAACTAAACATATTAAACCCTTTGTGAAGCGCATTGTTATAATGCTGCTGTTGTTTTTTTATACTGCAGGAGCCTTTGCCAACGTTAATCTTACCCCGATTGACACCCTTACTACTGATTCCACTTTTGCCGTAGCAAAAATGGACATGCGCCCCTATGTGACTGTATCAGTCTCTGAATCCAATAATGATTTACCTCCGGAAGTCTTTCAATACCAACCTGAGATTTTTCATGACTCTCCTCAAAACAATGGACAGGTGAATGATTGCTGGCTAAGACTTATTGTGAAAAATACCAGTAAACAGGATGTTTCCTACCGATTCTTTGCAGGGTGGCACGACTATATGTACTGGTTCTTTCAACTGCCTGGTCAACCTGTTCAGCAACTCTCCGCTACCGGACTGATGCTGGATAACGGAGGTGTTGAGAGATGGAATCATTATGCTTTTCATATCCAGGTTCCAGCCAGTCAAACTATCACATACTACCTTCATATCATCAACAAATCATACAACGAAAACCCCTTAGTACCAATACTTTATAATGAAGAAACCTATGGCAGCTTCCATGATGTGCAGTTAGACAGCTTCCGCAAGGAAGCCGTGATAATTCATGTGCTGTTAGGTATGTTGCTGGTTTTCTTCAGCATTTCCATCATCAACTATATTCAACTTCCGGATAAATCATACGTTTACTTCGCAGCTTATATTCTGGGCCTTATATTATTTTTCGCATTGCGGCTGGAAAGCAAGCCATTCCAGCTTTCATTTTTCCATAAATGGCCAATGTTAAAGTATTACTGGGATGTACCGGGATTACTGTTTTGCTTCTATCTCATGTATCTGTTGTTTGGAAATACCTTCCTGAACCTGAAAGAAAGGTATCCATTCATGGAAAAAGTATTTACCTGGGTAGCAGCAGTGGTCGGTGGATTGATAGTATTGTGCATGGTATGTATTTCGGCCGAAAAATTTCACATGCCTACAATAATATATGGCTACGTATACTTCTTAACGTTAGCACCATTATTGGCGGTTTTTATAGCATTGGCAAGGCGATCCAGACATCACCCGCTTGTCAGGTTTTTCCTTTACGGATCGGCATGTCTGTATTTAGCCTGCCTGGGATCTTTTCTGCTTCAGGTAAAGCCCATGGGATTGTTGGGAGCGTTGGGAGAGCTAACGGCGCCAACTATGCTTTTGATGGGCGGAGTATTATTACAGGCAATGTTTTTTCTTGCAGGATTAAGCTACAGGAATAAACTGGTGCATCTCGAAAGAACCAGAACACAGGAATTACTGATCAAACAACTTAATAAGAATAAGGAATTACAACGTAAGCTAAACGAGCAGCTGGAAGAACTGGTGAAAGAGCAGACAACAGAAATTCTTCGCAAAAAACAGGAACTGGAAGAACAACGAAAAATTCAGTTGGAAACAGAATATGATAAGAAGCTAACCGAAATAGAGTTAAAAGCTATCAGGGCGCAGATTAATCCCCATTTTATCTTTAACTGCCTGAATTCTATTCAATTGTTTGTAATGCAGCGCGACTATGAATATGCCCAGAAATATTTGTCGGACTTCTCCTATCTGATTAGGAAAACACTTGATTTTTCGAGGCGGAATTTTATTTCACTATCTGATGAAATCACGTATCTAAATACTTATCTTGGTCTTGAAAAGATGAGATTTGAAAACCGGATGGAATATGAAATAGTAGTAGATCCGGAGATTGCAACTGCTGAACTGGAAATCCCTGCAATGCTGTTGCAGCCATATGTTGAAAATGCTGTAAAACATGGCATGACGAACCCTAAACAGCCAACCGGGCAACTCAAAATTTTCTTTAATCAGATAGCGCCTGATATGCTGGAATGTGTAATAGCAGACAATGGGATTGGGATAGCCCGCTCAAAAGCGTTACGCACATTGCCCAAACATCATCAGTCGTCGGGTATGGAGATCAGCCAAAATCGTGCAGAGTTATTAAACAAAATGTACCGGACCGATATTCAGATCGAAATTATAGACAAATCACTTGAAGACGAATCAAACAGCGGTACAATAGTAAAAATTTTCATTCCACAGTTATAAGATCGATTAGTCATAAATATTATGATAAAGGCAATTATTATAGACGATGAGAGAAACAGCAGGGATATAATAGCGCTGATGCTGGAGAGATATTGTCCGGATATTAAAATCGTTGCCATGGCTGGCGACTGTGCGGATGGTATAAGCAAAATAATGGAGCATCATCCATCATTGGTGTTCTTAGATCTTGAAATGCCTGATGGAACAGGGTTTGATGTATTAGCAGGTACCCTTCCCCATCTGCATTTTGAGGCTGTATTTGTAACTGCTTTTGAAAAGAAATTTATTCACATTATTAGGTTTAGCGATGTAGAATTAATTTTGAAACCTATAGATAAAGAGGGTTTATTACAGGCAGTAAACTTAATAACTGAAAGGATTACATCTAATAATATTGCTCCCAGATACGAGATACTACTAGAAAATTATAATAACCAATCGTCCTCCGATTGGAAAATGTTGTTGATGGATATTAATGGACAATTCAGTACAATTAATATTGATGATATATCCTGGCTGGAATCTGTAAATGAACATACATTATTTGGATTAAAAAATAAGCCGACAATCACTTCTGTTCAACCTTTCAGATATTACGCAGAATTATTTATCCCGTTACATTTCTACCAGATCAACAATACTCAGATGATTCAGTTGAGCAGTATTCAGCAGATCGATAGTAATAATAGTAAGATATTGATGAACAGTGGACATTTATTGGATATTACAGAAAGAAGGCAAAAAGATTTGTTGCAAAAGTTAGGACAACGATAAGAGCAATTTCACAATTTCGATATTTATACTCCGAATATTTTGATTCATTTAAATTGAATGAGTAGTTTTTTTATCAATCGATAAGAATTCCCTTTTTTATTTCTTCGCGCTAAGGATAGGTAACAATTTCTTAACAAAAAAATTTTGTTAAATGACTTTTGGTCGTACATTTGACTCGCAAAACAAAAAAGTCAAATCGTCAGATTTGGTTTGCCAACTATCTCTATGGCTGAATTGGACCAGAAACGTACATTAATACTGGAAGCGGCACTGAAGCGCTTCAAGCGGTACGGCCTATCCAAAACTACCATGGAGGAAATAGCCAGAGATCTGGAGATCTCAAAAGGTTCTTTGTATTATTATTTTTCGGACAAGGAGAGTATATACGTTGCGGTGGTAGAGCGAATGATTGCAGATTGCTTTATAGATATGTCGGCATATGTTGAGCAAGCATGTGAGATTTCGCAGATAATTGACCGCTATCTCGACCTGAAAGAAACTATGCTACTGGAGTATCACTTCTTATTTGGAGTAAATGAATGGATAAAAGATGTTCCATCCAGTTTGATGCGCCAGACCATTGAATTATTACAGCAAGTAGAGACTGCATTTCTTAGTGCCACTATTACAAAAGGCATTAGGACGGGAGAGTTGAATCCGGCTACGGATACGGCTTTAACAGCACAATTGTTAGTGAATGTATTATTTGGCTTGTGGGTAATTTGGTGTAAATGGCAGGCAGCAGGTTTTGATCCTCACGACCGTAAGGCATTGAAATGCTTTATGGATAGGGAGCGGCACGTATTAACCATCTTCTTTAACGGATTAAGATATCGACCATAAATCAACGAATCGGACCAATAGCATGTATGTAGAAGAATCAAGGACACAGGAATTGTTTAACGAATAAATTAAAATTAACGACAGATGAAAAAGTTGATTGTAATGGCCGCAGTAGCACTGTTCGGCACACAAGTAGCAAAGGCACAGTTTTCGAAAGGAGATGTTATTCTGGGTGGAAATCTGAATGTTTCAACTGATTCCAAAAAAGTGAAAGATGCTGACAGCAAAAACACCAGCACTACTTTCGGAATTAGCCCTAAAGTAGGAGTTGCACTGAATCCAAACTGGGTTATTGGTGTTTTCGCAAGAACTGAATTTAATTCTAACAAGAATGAAGCAGGTCTGAAAAGCAAGTCTTCTTACATTACTCCAGGTATTTTTGCACGTAATTACCATATGTTAGGTCAAAGTAAATTTGCATTCTTCGCTGAAGCAAATGCAGGTTACAACTTCGGTAATAAGAAAGTTGATGGTACTAAAACCACTACATACAATGGTGCTAGCGTTAGAGTATTACCTGGTATCACTTATTTCGTAAGCAAACACTTCATGTTAGAAGGTGCTTTCGGTGGTCTGAACTACACTTACCTGCAAGAGAAAGCAGAAGCAACTGGTGTTAAAACCAATAACAACCACTTCTCTTTCGATTTCCCGAAAGAATTCCAACTGGGTGTTAACTGGATATTCTAGTTCGTTTGATTCTCGCAAAGGCGCAAAGACTGGTATTAAGACGAAAAGGATTGTATCTGAAATTTGATGATTAACGCGAGTATTATAAGCGAAAATTTTAAGATCGAGACGAGAGTATTGAGATTGAATAGAAAGTTATAAGATCGAATCGAATGTATAAAAGAGCGAAGATAATTTCTTCGCTCTTTTTTTGTTTATAGATGTAAAAAAGAAGAGCGGGGAAATGATCCTCGCTCTTCTTGTAATAATAAATCTTATTGAATATATCTTAGGTTTCCCTGCAAGGTTTAGCAGTGAAACAACTTTTTAACCATTCATTGAGATCAGGAACTCTTCGTTGTTTTTAGTTCCGCGCATATGTTGCAGCATAAAATGCATTGCTTCATCTGTATTCATATCGCTTAAGTGGTTACGCAGGATATGGATACGTTTCAGAGAATCCTTATCCAACAACAGATCATCTCTACGGGTAGATGAAGAAGAAACATCGATAGCCGGGAAGATGCGTTTGTTAGCCAGTTTACGATCGAGCAGCAGCTCCATGTTACCGGTACCTTTAAATTCTTCGAAGATCACCTCGTCCATTTTTGAACCGGTATCGATCAGTGCAGTAGCCAGGATGGTTAAAGATCCACCATGTTCTATTTTACGGGCAGCACCAAAGAATTGTTTTGGTTTTTGCATTGCGTTAGCTTCCACACCACCGCTCAATACTTTACCGGATGCAGGAGCAACGGTATTGTGAGCTCTTGCCAGACGGGTGATGGAATCGAGAAGGATTACAACATCGTGGCCGCATTCTACCAGGCGTTTAGCTTTTTGTAAAGCGATGGCAGAAACTTTTACGTGTTTTTCAGCTGGTTCGTCGAAAGTTGAAGCGATCACTTCAGCTTTAACGCTACGTTCCATATCGGTTACCTCTTCCGGACGCTCATCGATCAGCACTACCATCAGATAAATTTCAGGATGGTTTAATGCGATAGCGTTGGCCACTTCTTTCAGCAACATGGTTTTACCTACTTTAGGTTGGGCAACGATAAGACCACGTTGTCCTTTACCGATAGGAGTAAACATATCCATGATACGAGTAGAATAGTTGTTTGCAGTAGTAGTCAAACGTAATTTCTCGAATGGAAAGAGCGGAGTCAGATAATCGAAAGGCACGCGGTCGCGAACTTCTTCCGGCGATTTATTATTTATAGTTTCAACCTTCAGTAAGGCGAAATATTTTTCACCTTCTTTCGGAGGTCTTACAGATCCTTTAACGGTATCACCGGTTTTCAAACCAAATAATTTGATTTGAGAAGGAGATACATAAATATCATCAGGAGAGCTCAGATAGTTATAATCAGAGGAGCGCAGGAAACCATAACCATCAGGCATCATTTCCAGAACGCCTTCACTTACGATAATTCCATCAAACTCTATATTGAAAGCAGGTTCTTTTTTATTGCTGGCAGGGAAGCGATTTTTTTGTGCAGCAGGAGCAACAGGAACGTCGTCTGGCATTACAAAATCATCATCACCTTCTTCTTCTACCGGAGGAATCACTACCACTTCTTCTTCTTCCTCTTCTTCTTCTTCTGCATCTTCAGTAAATGAAGGGATGATGATATCATCATCGTCATCGAATGTAAGAGAAGGAATGCTATCCAGATCTATTTCAAAATCCTTGATTTTAGGTTTTGCTGAAGATGCTGGAGCAGAGATGGTTTCGTCCTGATCTTTAGATTTGCCGGTTACTTTTTTCGCAGCTTTTTTTGCAGCAGGTTTCTCTTCGTGAGCTTCTTCGGCTCCGTGATTTGCTTCGTCTTTCTTAACAGGTTTGCGTTTGCGTGATTTCTTTTCGTCTCCGTTGGCTTGATTATCTTCTGAGGCTAATACCGCTTGTTTATCAAGAATTTTGTAGATAAGGTCCTGTTTATTGAGTTTTTTTGCGTTGGGAACGTCAAGTTTCTCTGCAATATCAAGCAGCTCAGGAACGAGCATGTCGTTCAGTTGTAAGATGTCGTACATCATCTGTATTGTCAAATTTTAGAAGTGTTGTGAGGCGGGTACCACTGCATACCAACATACACCAATTACAAATAATTGTTTTGAGTAAATAAATTTAATTTGATTATTAAATTTGATAGGGAATGATTGAGTTTAGGAACTGCTGATGAAGATTGGAAAATGAACTTAATCAGGCAGAATATACCGCAAGATTAAAACAACTTTTACTATTATCCAAAAAATTTTACTTGCCAACCCTCTTTCAGCCCCGCTTTCCGGTTTAAATTCCGGTGAAAAGGCCACTACATGAGGTTTTGACAGATTTATCCAGCTATTTTTAACATTTTATTCGCATTAATAAATTGCAAAAGCGTTATTAAAAGGCTAAATACTATCCAATTTTCGACTTATTTTTGCAGTCCTAAAAATTTATATATTATGAGCCAAAGAGTGAAAGTCAAGCAAATCCTGGCAGATGACAGGACGCATTACGAAGTAACGGTTAAAGGTTGGGTGCGGTCGTTCCGTAACAATCAGTTTATAGCGGTGAATGATGGCTCTACTAATAATAATCTGCAAGTTGTAATAGATACTGAAAATACAGATCCTGCACTGCTGAAACGCATCACTACTGGTGCTGCCATTAGTGCTGTCGGAGAAGTAATTCCATCTCTTGGTAAAGGCCAGAAAGTGGAGCTTAAAGCTACAACCCTGGAAATCCTGGGCGATTGCGATCCTGAAAAGTATCCTTTACAATTAAAGAATAAACCAAGTCTCGAATACCTGAGAGAAATAGCGCACCTGCGCTTCCGTACCAATACCTTTGGTGCCATCTTCCGTGTTCGGCATGCTCTCGCTTTTGCAGTACATAAGTTCTTTAATGAACAAGGGTTTGTATACCTGCACACCCCAATTATCACTGCTTCTGATGCTGAAGGCGCCGGCGAAATGTTCAGAGTTACTACTATGGATCTGAACAATCTGCCACGTACCGAAAACGGTGAAATCAACTTTAAAGAAGATTTCTTCGGCAAGTCGACCAACCTAACTGTATCAGGTCAATTGGAAGGCGAATTAGGTGCAATGGCATTTGGTGAAATCTATACTTTCGGACCAACTTTCCGTGCCGAAAACTCAAATACAGCACGTCACCTGGCCGAATTCTGGATGATAGAACCAGAAATGGCTTTCTATGAGCTGAAAGACAATATGGACCTGGCAGAGGCTTTCATTAAATCTGTGATTGGGTATGTTTTGGAAAACAACCGCGAAGACCTTGAGTTTCTCGCAACCCGTCTGTTGGAAGAGGAAAAACAAAAGCCACAACAGGAACGTAGTGAAATGGGCTTGATAGAAAAACTCGAATTCGTTCTGAACAACGAGTTTGTTCGCATGACTTACACTGAGGCTATCGATATTCTGAAAGACAGCAAACCAAATAAAAACAAGAAGTTCCAATACCTGATCGAAGGATGGGGTGCAGATCTGCAAAGTGAGCATGAACGCTACCTGGTAGAAAAGCACTTTAAAAAACCAGTTATCCTGACCGATTACCCTAAAGAAATCAAATCATTCTACATGAAGTTGAATGAAGATGGAAAAACGGTAAGAGCTATGGACATTCTGTTCCCTGGTATTGGTGAAATGGTAGGCGGCTCCCAAAGAGAAGAAGACTATGATAAACTGGTAGCAAGAATGAAAGAAATGCATGTACCTGTAGATGAGCTTAGCTGGTATCTGGATACCCGCCGCTTTGGTACTGCTCCTCATGCTGGCTTCGGTGTTGGTTTTGAGCGTCTGATGCTGTTTGTAACCGGCATGACAAACATCCGTGATGTGATTGCCTTCCCTCGTACTCCAAAGAGTGCCGAGTTTTAAAATCAATCTATTACCTTCAAATAAAAGCGGAGAAAATTTCTCCGCTTTTTTTATTTCCGCTTATGGAATTCTTTTAGCCTGGCATCTGATTATAAACAACTTTCGTTTAACCTAAACTGTTAGCCATGGCAGAAATGAACAACCAACAAGAACATAGACAAGGTCGGCGGAGTATCAAAAAATCGACCCGCGTAGATATGACCCCTATGGTGGATTTAGGCTTTCTTTTAATCACATTTTTCATGCTGGCTACTACCATGTCGAAACCCCGATCCATGAGCCTTATCATGCCAAGGGAAGATGGAGATTCCATGTCTCTTCCTGCCAAGCAGGCTCTAACAGTCATATTGGGGCAACACAACAATATAGCCTGGTATGAAGGAATGGAAAATGCACCGGCCGATGTACATTATACCACCTTTGCCAATAACAACGGCATACGCGATGTGATTGTCAGGCAGAAAGAAGCTGTGATGAAATTTTACGGAAAAAATGATCTGATGATCCTTATTAAGGCCAACCCTGAAGCGAATTACAAAAATGTGGTCGACATCCTGGATGAAATGGCTATCAATAAGATCGATAGATATGCACTGGTAGATCTTACCAGGGAAGAGGCCACCTATTTTGAGAAATAATGTTTTTGGAGGCTTAAAAGTCAATAAACTAGTAGAATTGTAGGCTGTTCCGTCTATAAATCACTACCTTTAGGCCTCCAAAACAATTTTATCAAGATATGGCAACTACTCACTCGATCCCGTCAGTGGATTTGGCGGATTTCTTATCAGGAGATCCTGCACGTAAAGCGGCCTTTGTGCAACAGCTAGGTAAGGCTTATGAAGAAGTTGGTTTTGTAGCAGTAAAGAATCATGGGATTCCTGATGAGCTGATTGCAAACCTATACAACAACGTTCAAGAATTCTTCAAATTACCGTATGATATAAAACACCAATATGAAATTCCTGAATTAGCAGGTCAAAGAGGCTATACCTCCTTTGGTAAAGAACATGCTAAGGGCTATGATGCCCCGGATTTGAAAGAATTCTTTCAGGTTGGCCAAACGGTGGAAGATGATGATCCAACCGCTGAATCCTATCCGGCAAACGTATTTGTGGGTGAAGTAGCTGCATTTACACCTACTTTCCTGAAAGCTTACAGGGGTTTCGAAAATTCAGGTAAGGCACTATTACAGGCGATTGCGCTATATCTGGGACTGGATGAGCATTATTTTGATAATAAAATCCACAATGGTAACTCTATCTTAAGAGCCATCCACTATCCTCCGATTTCTACAGAACCTAAATCTTCCATCCGTGCTGAGCAACATGAAGATATTAATCTGATAACCTTACTGGTAGGTGCTTCTGCAGATGGATTACAAATATTGGATAAGCAGAATAACTGGGTTCCGGTGACTTCTCTGCCGGAACAAATAGTTGTAAACGTTGGAGATATGTTGCAACGTTTAACAAACAACCGCTTAAAATCTACCACACACAGAGTAGTAAATCCTCCGCGTGAAATGTGGAGTACTTCACGCTATTCAATTCCTTTCTTCCTTCACCCTAAATCAGGAATGAAGTTAGATGCTTTGGAAAGCTGCATCACCGCAGAAAACCCATTGGCCTATGAGCCAATAACAGCCGGAGAATATCTGGATGAACGTTTGCGGGAAATTGGACTAAAGAAATAATCCACCGATTAAAAGTCCCGGAGTTTCTAACATTCCGGGACTTACTATATCCTGCATTAAGGCAAGTCTAACTTTAATGGTTTCTCAATAGATGGTTATTTTTCTTAACAGGCACTTTCGCGCATGATTGGGAAATTAACCAACAGTAACTAGACTGATCACAACGGACAAAAGGCCACTTTTTCGTAATATGGTTACAATTATTACAAGTATTATGCCTTTATTGTTCTCATTTATTAGCAATATTAGCAACGTGGTTGTATTTTGCCGGTAAATTCGTCACCCTTTTAGTAACGTCCTATTCATTATCACTAAATTATACAGTGCTTTTACGTCACATTCCATTTTTGAAAGCAGTGCTATTACATAGCATCACCGCCTATGGAGGCCCACAGGGCCATCTGGCTATGATGATGAAAACATTTGTACAGCAACGAAAAGATGTGACCGAACAGGAACTAATGGAATATAATGCATTCTGCCAGTTGTTGCCAGGTGCATCATCTTCCCAAACGCTAACCCTTATAGGCTATAAAAGAGGTGGTGCATTATTGGCCATAATCACCCTGCTGATCTGGATCACCCCGGCCTGCCTGATAATGGGGTCTTTAAGTTTCCTACTGCAGTATTTCGACAAAAACACACTCCATACAGATATCTTCAAGTACGTACAGCCAATGGCTGTAGGGTTTCTGGCATATGGCAGTATCAAAGCATTCAGAATCAGTGTAACTAATCTGGCCACCATTGCCATCATGATAGTTTCACTGCTTGCCGCATACTATTTGAAATCGCCCTGGACCTTTCCCTGCCTGATTATTCTGGGGGGTATTGTATCCAATTTCAGTAATAAAAGGATTCCTGATATTGCTGAAAAACCACGAAAGATTCAGTGGGGCAATATCTGGTTATTTGCGCTCATCTTCGTACTGGCGGGTTTTTTATCCGAAATAGCCAGAACTCATGAGTGGATTACCAGGCGGCCATTCAACCTGTTTGAAAACTTCTATCGTTTCGGAAGCCTTGTTTTCGGAGGAGGAGATATACTTATAGCAATGATGCTTGAGCAGTATGTAACCCGCTCCAAATCTCAGTTTATGAGTGCTGAAGAATTGCTTACCGGTGCAGGTATCATGCGGGCAATTCCCGGTCCCACTTTTTCTATCTCAGCTTATGTAGGTGGAATGGTCATGAAAAACCTGGGAATGGGGTATCAGTTTCTCGGCTGTATTATAGCACCCATCGCGATATTTTTACCCAGTTTGCTGCTAGTGTTGTTTTTTTTCCCTATCTGGAATAACCTTAAAAAGTACGTTGTTATTTATCGCGCACTGGAAGGAATCAATGCAGTTGTTGTAGGTATTATGTGGGCTGCCACCTTCATTCTCTTCTTCGCTATTCCTCTCAATTGGTATAACTTATTGCTGATGATCAGTACGCTTGGTATTCTTTGCTTTACCAAGATACCATCTCCGGTTATAGTACTTACCTGTTTGTTATTAGGTTGGTTATTATGATGATTGAAGCTGATATTCCTTCAGTTTATTATAAAGCGTAGTTAATCCAATTCCCAATACTTCAGCGGCTTTGGTTTTATTTCCCTTTACAAGTGTCAGCACTTTTACGATATGTTGCTTCTCTATATCTGCGAGGCTTAAAGAAGAAGATGCCTGCTCGCTTCCCTGTTGAAAATCCAGTGGCAAAGCACCAATATCCAGTACATCCGCATCCGTTAGAATGGCCGCACGTTCAATCACATTTCTCAATTCCCTGATATTCCCCTTCCAGTTATGTTGTTGTAATGCCTGTATAAATGCAGGAGTCATATCATTTATACGTTTATTGATTTTAGGAGTGATTTGCTTTAAGAACCAGGTTGCAAGTAATGGGATATCTTTCCGGCGCTCGTTTAAGGATGGTATATTGATTTGAAATGCAGCCAGTCGGTAAAACAGGTCGGCCCTGAAATGCCCATTTGCGATTTCCGTTTCCAGGTTACGATTTGTAGCTGCAATAATTCTTACATTGGTTTTTGTTGGCCTTGCTTCCCCAACTTTATAAAATTCCTGGGTTTCAAGCACCCGAAGTAACTTGGCTTGAAGCTCAAGCGCCATCTCCCCTATCTCATCAAGAAAAATTGTTCCTCCCTTAGCCTCTTCAAAAAAACCTTTCTTCTCTTTTACTGCGCCTGTAAATGCCCCGGGAACATGGCCAAATAACTCACTCTCCAATATCTCCTTTCCGAAGGCGCTACAGTTTACTGCCACAAAAGGAAATTGCTTTCTCTGACTGCCTTGATGAATTGATTGGGCAAATACCTCTTTTCCGGCTCCGGTTTCCCCTAAAAGCAGTACACTCAGGTCTGAGGGCGCCACCTTTTCTGCCAGCGAAATAGCGGCCTTAATTTCCGGAGTTTCCCCAAGGATAGTTTTAAAGCTGTATTTTCCACTAATCTGCTGTTCCAGCTCCTTAATTCGGAAGCGCAGACCAGCCTGCTCCATAGCCTTGCTCACCAATGGAAGAATGCGATTATTATCATCTCCCTTGGTTATATAATCGAAGGCTCCGTTTTTGATTGCCTGAACTCCGTCTGTAATATTACCATATGCAGTAAGTACGATTATCTCGGTAGCCGGATATTTACTCCTGATTTGCTCTACCAATGCCACACCATTGCCATCCGGAAGTTTTACATCCGAAAGCACCACGTGTATATCTTCTTTTTCAAGGATTTTTAATGCAGACCTGATATTACCAGCCTCAAAAATGCTGTAGCCTTCCAACGCCAATAAACGACCCAGCAGCTTTCTAAGCTGTTCTTCGTCATCAATAATGAGTAATTGACCTTTTGACATAACCCTGCAAATATACAAGGTCTACCTCTCATTAACCTCATCGGAATTTTGATAGGTATTAAAGACAAAAGCTCCAATTAATGAAGCACACAAGCCCACAATTATATTTATAAAGAATGCATCACCAAAGAAAAAAAGCCAGAAAGTGCTTATTCCGTCATTGTCATACTGCAATGCAGTATTCTTCTTTTCCCCAAACATCATGTAGAAGATTAGTAAAAATGCAGCATAGATGATAGTGGCTAAAATAGTGGTGCGTACACCCACTGTAAAAGAAGCCTTGGAAGATTCTTTATTTTGATGATGCCGATTGTAGAGCAGTATTGAAAATAATACTCCAATAAACATAATGCAATTGCCTACATAACCTAACCATAGATTGCCAACGGCTCTGGTGGTTTCAAAAATTATTGCACAGCCAATACTAATAACTCCTATTATACCACCAATTATCCGAATTGATCTTGTCGCTGAAACCTTTTCCATAATTCATATATTAGTTCGTTACCGCCTGCTTATCGATACTCCGAATGACGTTACGTAAGTCATTTTTCTGGTTTTTAATATCCTGCCACAAATCACCTTTTTCGTTTAATCGTTGTAGTGAATTATTAATAGTGAAATCGCTCATTTTTAAGCGCTCGTTTACCTCCTTCCATAAAAGAGGCATTGATACAGTGGCTCCGGGCTTAGGTCTTACAGAATAAGCGGAAGCAATTGTTTGTCCACGACTGTTTTGAAGAAAATCTATGTATACTTTTTTCTGCCGGGAAGCCTTAGCTCTGATTACGCTGGTTGTTTTGGGGAGCAATCCGTTAACCTGCTTTGCAACCCATTCTGCAAACAATCGGGTAGTCTGATATTCATATTTTCCTCCTGTTGGAATATAAATATGTAACCCCGTAGAGCCAGATGTTTTACAAAAAGATGTAACATCATATCCATCCAAAAACTCCTTCACCTGCAATGCTGTTTCAACTACATATTTAAAATCTATCTTTTCGGGGTCCAGGTCTAACACTACAAAGTCGGGATTATCCAGGCGGGTTAACCTCGATAGCCAGGGGTTTACTTCAATACAACCCAAATTAATCATATAGGCAAGACTGGCTTCATTATTACAAACCATATAATCAACCTCTTTGCCGGTAGATTCAGCAACCATTGTATAACTCTTAATCCAATCTGGAGCATGTTCCAAATCGAGGTCTTTCTGATAAAAAGAAGGTCCGTTAATTCCATTGGGGAAACGATGCAATGAAAGCGGCCGGTCTTTTAAATGAGGGAGTAAAAATTTGGCAACTGACAGATAATAATCGATCAATTGTCCTTTGGTAATTTTTTCATCAGGCCAATAAAGTTTGGTTTGATTACTCAATACTACTTTCTTTCCATTGAGCGTAAGGGTACGATCATTTTCTGTAGTTGCCATATCGGGTTGTTTAGGTTTTTCCGGATGTACATCTTTTGCTGGTTTATCTTCTCTAAGCCCTAAATAAATAGGTTGTCGAAGATGCCCGTCACTGGTCCATTCCTGGAACTTCACTTCACACACTAATACTGGTTTAACCCAGGTGACAGGTGTATTTGTATTGATTTTCTCATCAAACGGAGAGGTTTTGATAATCAATGATTGCAGGCGTTTATATAGCTCATCGATGGTTTCACCATTAAGTCCGCCTCCGCAATGGCCAATATATTCGAGGTGTTTATTGTTATACATTCCCAGAACCAGCGAACCAATTTTATTTCGGCTGCCTCTGGGAGCAGTATAGCCACATATTAGCGCTTCCTGTTCATTTACAATCTTGATTTTCAGCCATGATTTACCACGTTTTCCTTCTTCATAAATTCCATCAGTTCTTTTGGCAATAATGCCTTCCCATTGTTCTCCTTTAGCCTTCTCATAAAACTTAATTCCATTTTTCAGGATATGATTGGAGTATTGAAGATGCTTGTCTTTTATGCCTGCCAATAAATCTTTTAACAGCGACTTCCGTTCGAGGAGTGTAAGATGTTGTAATTCGTTTCCATCCAGATGTAGCAGATCAAAAATTACATAAACCAGCAGGCCTTTTCCTGTGGTTTTATATTGCTGGAGTTGTTGAAAGTCGGAGCGTTTATCCTTCCCTAATATAATTATTTCTCCATCCAACACTGCATCGTGTTCTAATTTTGCAAGAGCGGAAACGACATCAGGATAGGCGTCTGTAAAGGATTTCTGATTTCGTGAATAAAGGTCGACCTGTTGTTCTTTGATAGCAGCAATTGCTCTGTATCCATCCCATTTGGTTTCAAAAAGCCAGCTATCTCCATCAAATGGCTCAGCCACGAGGGTTGCCAACATAGGTTTATAGACCTTTTTCATCTTTTGTTTGGAGGGTATTGGCTCACTTAGATGAACTACTCGTTTTTTTTTTGCTGCACTAGTGGCAGCTTTCTCCTTTAAACCCTGGGCTTTAACTCTTTCAGGAGTATAATCTTCGCTATCGTATTGATCCTGGGCGTATTTATCTTTATGCTTGATAAGCAGCCACGAATTATCGCCTCTTCCTTTCATTCTTACCAATGCAAATTCGCCTTTCAACTTTTTCCCCTTCATCACAATCTTCAGATCACCATCCTTAATTTCTTTTAAAGCTTCTTTATCGAAGCTGCTACCATCAGGACGCAGTAGTTCGTAGGTTCCTTTATCCCATATATACACAGTACCTGCACCGTAGTTACCGGCAGGTATTGTTCCTTCAAAGTCTTTGTAATCGTAAGGGTGATCCTCTACTTCCATTGCCAGGCGCTTATCTGCCGGATTTAGGGAAGGGCCTTTAGGTACTGCCCAGCTTTTCAGAACACCATCTACTTCCAGCCTGAAGTCGTAATGTAAATGAGAAGCATGGTGACGCTGTACCACAAAAATATGTTGAGCCCCCTTAGACTTTCCGGCCTGGGGTTCGGTTGTAGATTTAAAATCTCTTTTCTGTTTATATTTTGCCAGACTCATGAAGCACGTTTTTTAGTAGTAGAAGGTTTACCAAGGCTTGCTTTTAGCTGATCAAAAAGGTTATCACTTTTTGTATGAACGACTTCTAGTTTTTTAACCGCAGGTTTTTTACCACTAGCTTTCGCCTTGATTATTTTCAGAAGTTCTGCTTTGTAATCGTCTTTATATGCACTTATATCGAACTTTGTAGTGTATTGTTTTACGAGTTCTGTAGCCATATCTAGTTCTTTCTTATCCAGCTTAATACCTTTAGGCAGGTTGAGGTCTTCAGATGATCTAACTTCTTCTGCAAATCTGAGTTGCTGAAGAAGCAGGTATTTATCGCGGGGGCGAACAACAGCTAAGTGTTCCTGTGATCTTAGCACAAATCTGCCCAGCCCTGCTTTACCGGTTTTACTGAGGGTTTGATATAGTAATTCGTAAGCCTTTTCTCCTCCTTTTGCCGGTTCGATAAAATAAGAGGTTTCGAAGAAAATATCGTCGATCTCATTTTCAACAACAAACGACTCAATTTCAATGATTTTAGTACGCTTAGGGCTGGCGGCTTCAAAGTCGCTATCCTCCAGCATAACATACTCATCATTGTACAAATAGCCTTTTTTGATCTGTTCCCAGGGCACTTCTTTACCGGTATTTTCATTTACTCTGAGATACTTGATATGTGCTCCATTTTTACTGTCGAGCATATCAAGATTTAACCGGCTATCCTGTGTAGCACTGAATAGCTTCACCGGTATATTTACAAGGCCAAAGCCTATTGATCCAGACCAAATAGCTCTCATATCATTGAGGTTTGATGTGAAAGAAAAACTAAACACAAATAGTACCAGTTGAAGAATATCGCGGCATAACTTTTGGATTTTCGGGTGTGTAACCAAAACCCTTTTTTTATGGATAAACCAGGAGAAATGACAACTTTAACAAGAGTACTTGAAAAGCTGCATGAAAGAGGCTTTGATCATGAGTTAAAGATGAGTGATCATGGCAGATTTCAGAACTCAGATAATCAGAAAATTTATAATCCTGAAGACCTTACAATTATTAAAACATACAGGTTTGAAGGAGAATCAGATCCTGATGACTCTTCTGTTTTATATGTAATGGAAGATAAGGATGGCGATAAAAGTTATGTGCTGGATGCATACGGTACCTATGCTGCAGATGCACATGAAGGATCAGGGTTTGATGATTTTATTAAAAAGATTAGGGTTGAAGAGCGAGAAGAGCAGCTGGTGTATGGAAATTGTTAATATTCTGTTTATTACAAGAAATTAAATAACCCGCCTGATTAGCGGGTTATTTTTTATATAGAGTGAAGAAAGTATTCTACAGTTTGCCAGCTATTCGGCTGCAGCCGCTTCGTTGACGGTAGATTCAGCTACTTCAGTTAACATAACATCGGCATTTTTCTCTTCTTCCAATGTACTTTCCAGAATATTGGCTATTACATCATGACCCATGACTTTCGCAAGGGTTTTAAGGCTTCCATAGGCGGCAATCTCATAATGTTCTACCTTTTGAGCAGAAATGATAATACCTGCATCTCTCACCGCACTATCCATGTCTGTTTCGTCAATAACTTCCTGACCTTCGGTTAGTAATCCGGCCATTGCTTCACATTTTTTTGCCTGGGCTTTTTTTCCGAGCAATTCAAAGATATGTTCGAGTCTTGCTACGTGTTCCTTTGTTTCTTCGAGATGGGAAGCTATGCATTGTTGCAGTTCTTCAGAACTTGCGGCTTTGTACATTTTGGGCAAAGCTTTTACCAGGCTCTTTTCGGCCCAGTAAATATCTTTTAATTCATCTACAAAAAGTTCATGGAACTTAGACTCATGATTATGCTGTTTTTTTGTCGTAGGCATTGTTAATGGTTTTTAGATTAAGAATAAGAAATGGAGATACATTTTAATTTTTGTCTGGATATTTACGTTTGAATGCAGTTTCATCTGATTGCGGATCCGCGGGTTTTCTTGGTGTTTCTACATCAGGAACTTCTTCAGGAACCTGCGGTAATTCGGGTTTATCAGGAGGAGGTTGCACAGGTGTTGGATTTTCACGTCCAGGCTGCTGCTTATCCGGAGAATTAGGGTCTGGAATGTTCTGTTCTTTATCCTGGGTACTCATAACAATTAATTTTATGGTTAAAACTCATCTCTGTAAAAAGGTCCAAAGTCTATTCCATCTATCATCAATATAAAATCAAAGCCGCCATAAGCATCAATATAAGATAAGCCAGTACTAAGGGCTGTGATTATGATACGCCAGAGCTACACGAGAAAAGATCAAATCAGGGTAACGCAATAATAGCGTGTAGAATAATGAGGCACTCTGTGGAATATGTTGCGCACAGTGAATTTTAATCGCTAAAATCGCTATAAAATAGTAACTTCAATAACTTACTTATCCTATCTATTCAAATGCATTTCCCAGTACAGAAAAAAATACAAGTAGGTTTTTTTATTGCATTTACTGTAATTGTAACAGCGTCCATTTTCTCTTATCTGGTAGCTAAGAATTTGTTGGACAATGCTGGTAGATTAAATCATGCTATTGAAGTATCCAAACGACTTGAAGTAATCACTCGTCAGTTAAAAGAAGCAGAGTCTGCCGTTCGTGGATATAATCTGACTAAAGACAGCTCATTCTTAAATCCCAGTATCAAGGAACGAATTGGCAGAATTAGCAATGAGTACATACTCCTTCGAAAAATTACCGCAGAAAGTGAAAAACAACAACGGCATTTAGACACACTACAGGAGCTGCTTGAAATTAAATATATGCAGTTCGAAGCTGGTGGCCAGATTCTCAGCCAGCAAAACAAGGAATCATCAGTGAAGGAAGGGGAAAAATATATGGATATGATTGATGATAAGGTCAGGGATATGATCAGAATAGAAGAAACTTTAGTTCAACAAAAATCAGAATTATTCCACTTCTATGCTGTATTATGGGTACCTGTGATCTTCATTTCTTCATTGGTAGCCATCCTAATCGGAATATATTCCTACATTACACTAACCCGGGAATTTAAGTTACAACTTCATATAGAGAGCAGAATGAAATCTTATCAAAGGGAGTTGCAACAAAATATTCAATTATTAAACAAAACGAATCAGGAGCTGGAGCAATTCGCTTATGTAGCCTCGCATGATCTGCAGGAGCCGCTCCGTAAAATATCCACCTTTAGCGACAGGCTACAGTCCAAGTTTAAGTCGAGCTTGCCTGAGGACGCGAATCAATTGATCGAACGGATGGTTTCGGCTGTTTCCAGGATGCGTATTCTTATCAACGATCTGTTAATATTCTCCAGGGCCGGAAGAATTACACCTGAGAGCATCAAGCCGGTAGATATGACCAAGGTTTTGGAAGATGTGCTGATCGATTTAGAATTACCGCTTGAAGAAAAAAATGCACTCGTGAATTATGATCAGCTGCCTATTATTGAAGGTAGTGATACCTCCTTTCATCAGCTCTTTCAGAATTTACTGGCCAATTCTATAAAATTTGCCAGTCCTGAAAGAAGGTTGGAAATAAACATACATCACAGGATTATGGCGGGCCGCGATCTGGAAGTAGTTAAAGAAACCAGGTGGAGCGAAAAATTTTGCCGAATCAGTATTGATGATAATGGAATTGGGTTCGAGCAGGCGTATGCCGACAGGATATTCCTGATCTTCCAACGATTGCATGGCATTAGCGAATTTTCAGGCACAGGCATTGGGTTAGCCATTTGTAAAAAAATTGTTGATAGTCATAATGGCTTTATACATGCTTACAGTGCTCCGGATAAAGGAGCCACATTTGTAATTATACTGCCATTAAAGCAACAACAGGAAGGCTCATAAAAAGATTAGCATTTTTATTGCTGTGAATTCTTATTGCCAATATCAAAATGATTAACTACTAATGAGCGAACATCCGATACACATTCTAATGATTGATGATGATGAAGATGATTTCTTTTTGGTAACGGAGTTACTTCAGGATATTTCTCCCGGTCAGTATACTTTAGAGTGGGCCTCCAACTACCAGAAAGGTATTACAGCAATTGAGAACAACAAACATGATATACTCCTGGTAGATTACCGCCTGGGGCCTTATACGGGTATAGATATCCTAAAATATATTCAGGAGAAACCATCACAGTTACCTGTTATTATGCTAACAGGGAAGGGAGATTATAAGATCGATAAAGAAGCCATGCTTGCAGGTGCATATGATTATCTGGTGAAAGGAGAAATATCTGCCGATCTGCTGGAAAGATCTATTCGCTATGCGCTTGATGAATATAGCCATCGGCGTACTATAGAAGAAAGTGAAAAAAGATATTACGGAATTTTCGAAAAAGCCCATGATCTGATTGTATTGGCAGATTGTGATCAGAATATTATAGATGCCAATCCAATAGCCCTGAAGGTTTTAGGATACAGTAGAGAGAGTTTAATGCAACTGAATCTACGTCAGCTTTTTGCATTGGAAGATCAGGGCGAACAGTTTATCCGTCAGATATGCGACAATGAAAGTGTAAGCTCCCGGGAATATGAATTTAAAACCGCTGATAATAAGAAGCTGATAGTACTTATAAATGCTGTTACTCTAGACGAAGCTGCTCAGATTTTCCTTTGTGTGATACAGGATATTACTGAAAAGAAGAGAGAAGAGCAGGAAAAACAACACCAGGAAAAATTTGTAATCACAGGTAGAATTGCCAGGGTTATTGCCCACGAGGTGAGAAACCCATTAACAAATATCCTGCTTGCTGTAAGTCAGTTTAAAGATGAAGAGGTTGTACAGGCAAATGAAGAATCCAGTATTTACACCGATATAATAGAGCGTAACTGTACCAGAATAAACCAGCTGATTACTGAGTTATTGCATAGCACAAGAATGATAGAGCTTCATACTATGCAGCACGGAATTAATGAGTTGGTGGAGAAAACCTTGTTGCTGGCTCAGGACAGAATTCAGCTCAATGAAATTAAACTGGTGAAAGAACTCATTATACCCGATATTATTGTTAGTGCTGATGAAGAAAAGATGATTATTGCTTTTCTCAATATTATCATCAATGCTATAGAGGCAATGGAGCCAGGGGAAGGTATTCTTAGTATTAGTACGGCTAAAAGTCAGGATAAGGCATTATTAAAAATTGGTGATAACGGAGTGGGAATACCGGAAGATAAATTAGCGAGGCTTTTTGATCCGTTCTATACCAGCAAAGCAAAGGGAACCGGGCTTGGATTAACGAGTACACAGAATATTCTCTTAAATCACAAAGGAGCTATTTATGTGGATAGTGTACCGGGAAAAGGAACAACGTTTACTATTGCACTACCTATAACATAAAAGAAGAATGACGGACCGCAACAAGTGCAATCCGTCATTCTTAATCAGTAATTAATATTGAGCAAACGAAGTTTATTATAAAGTGTTTTCCGATCAATATTCAGTACCTGTGCGGCTTTTGTTTTATTATACTTCACCTCTTTCAGTACATTAATGATCTTATTGTATTCTGCCTGCAGCGCTACTGTTTTTAAATCGTTATCGTTCGACAGAATAGCTAATTCTCCTGAAACCGGTACTTCATCTGGTATTTGCAGGAACGATTCTTTCATTTCCAGAGGCAGCGCCGACATGGTGATATCTTCCATTTCCGGAGTTAGCAGACATGCTCTTCTTATAACGTTTTTTAGTTCACGAATATTACCCGGCCAGGAATATTGTCTGAAACATTCCCAAACTTCGGGAGATATTTTGCCGCATGTTTTATCCAGTTCTTTTTCTACCTGGTTTACAAACGCAACTGTAAACAGAGGCAGATCTTCTCTTCTTTCTCTCAACGGAGGTATGTAGATAGTAAATTCATTGAACCTGTGAAACAGGTCTTCTCTGAACTTACCTCTTTGAACGGATTCAGAAAGCTTCTCATTTGAAGCAACAATAATCCTTACATCTACCGGTATTTCCTTAAGGCTACCTACACGGCGAATTACTTTCTCCTGTAAAACACGCAGAAGAGCTACCTGAATATCGTAGGAGAGGTTGGAAATCTCATCAAGGAAAAGAGTACCGCCCTGAGCTTGTTCGAAAGCTCCGATCTTAGTATTGATAGCACCGGTAAAAGACCCTTTTTCGTGACCAAACAATTCGCTGGCAGCGAGTTCTTTCGACAGGCTACCACAATCGAGGGCAACGAATGGTTGTTGATTTCTTTTACTGTGATGATGGATCAGGTGGGCAACTGATTCTTTACCTGTACCTGTTTCACCAAAAATGATTACACTATAATCTGTAGGAGCTACCAGGCGGATTTGGCGGAATAACTCTTTGGCGCCATCGCTATCGCCATACACATATTTATCATTTTTATCGCTCTGATTACGAGAAAGAAGTGTTTCTCGTACTTCGGGTTCTGAGCCTGATTCCACAGGTCTTACAGCCTGCCGTTCCTGTTCTGCTTCTTTATGAGCAAAGGCTTTATGAACGAGATTCAGAATTTCGTCGGGATACAGAGGTTTTGATAAATAATCGTAGGCTCCATTTTTAACCATTTCCACTGCGACTCTTACATCAGTATATCCAGTAATTATGATTACAATGGTAGAAGGATTAATTTGATGAATATCCTGCAGCAATTGTGCACCATCAGTATCTTTCAGTCTATAATCGCATAGAACGAGATCATAGTTTTTTTCCTTCATCATTTTTAATGCAGCATTACCCGTCATGGTAGTATCCACATCAAAGCCGTGCTTTCCTAAGAATTTACTTAGGAGAGTACAGATATTGATTTCATCGTCTATTATTAAAATATTTTTCATACTTCTTTAATATGTGGTAATTGGCAGTATGGTTAAAATTAGTAATTAAAAATAACAGGGATCACTGTCAAATTCTAATATGATCTATTAATTCATCAACATGCTTAACACTAAAAGGTTTAGCTAAGAAAAAGGTTGCACCTGCTTTAAGGGCGGTTTGCTTTTCCAAAGCGTTATCATAAGCACTAATGGTTATAACTGGCAGAGTTGGGCATTTTTCCTTTATAATTGGTAATGCCTCCAGTCCGGAACCATCAGGCAGATGAATATCGAGAAACAGTAGGTCGGGTTGATGTTTCAGAATATCCTGCATGCCCAGACCTAATTCATGCACATATCGAACAGAGTATCCATGTCGTACCAATGTGAGCTGCAATAACTTACATATATCGGGCTCATCGTCGATAATCAGAATACTCGGCCCTTTAGTACTATTGTCAGTTGGAACCAATTCTGACAGGCTCCAGGCTGTTTTGTTTCGCTGTAACATACTTATGTTTGTTCCATTGTTCCATCAAAAGTCTGGCAATCAGATAACACACGGTTGATTCGGCACCCTGGTTTTGATTGATATTATTTTTTTCCAGGCCGTCGTAGCACCCGTATGTCAATGGATTATATACGAGTTGTTTCAGGTGATTATTTCCCAGATACCAACTAAAAGCCAATCTCATTTTATCTAAATATGAATTATTCTTTGTGATATTATAGAAAGTATTCAAAGCCAGCATAGTATAAGCCACTTCTATCGATTGTTCGCCACCATCTTCAGGATGACATTCGACGCCACGGTGAAACCAGGTTTTATTACTAATCAGCTTCATATAGCTTTCTGTGAAGGTTTTGCTACAAAGGAAAGCCAGGCTTTCTTCCGCAATACGTTTGTATTCTATTTTTCCGGTGACCTGATAGGCCATCATCATGGCTTCAGGCATCACAGCATTACCGTAAGTCAGGCAGGATTCGTACCAATGCCAGTTTTCGTCTGCTTCGGTGATATAATAGTTATACAATTTTTCTGCCAACAATGTCAGCAATTCATGGGCTATTTCCCTGTTCCGATAGCTCAGGGCATAATAAAGCCCTTTCATTGCAAAGGCAATAGCTCTTGGGGCCTGCAAATCAGGGATCCAAACGTAAGATCTGCGCAAACCGGCCATAGCCGTTTGTACCACATCAAATGGCAGATGCTCATGGGTGTGTAATACATAGCCCAGAGCCCAGATGGTACGGCCATTTGCATCTTCCAGGCTAACCTCCTCATTCATTTCATTAAAGTCGCCGTTACTATCAACATAATTCAGGAATTTACCGGAAGGACGCTGACAGTAATTAATGAATTGGGCATATTTCCTCATCAAGGTATTAACGAAGCTATTGGATTTCAATTCGCTGGAGTACATGCACATGGCAATCAGGGCTCTGGCATTATCGTCGAGCGTATAGCCAAATGTAGGGTCCGGTACATCATGAATTGAGAACTGGAGCATTCCAAATTCATCGGTGAGGCGGTCTATGTGGTCGAGGTACGGGGGAGGCAAATTTGGTAAAATTCTATCCTCCGCCAAGGCTTCACTTATAATACTCATATGTGCGATAGCTACGTTTTCCCAGATAGAGCTTCTTGTTTTTTCGATAGCAGCGCTACTCATTTGTTTGCGTAATTGAGGGTTACCGAGCAGTTGAAGTGCCGCACTGGCCATTTGATCTGCATTATTAAAATCTACCAATATGCCGGCACCATCTTCGAGCATTTCACGGGCCTGAACAAACGACGTTGAGATAACAGCGCAACCAGCGCTCATAGCATAAACAAATGTTCCACTTACTGCCTGATGTGGATCTTTAGAAGTAAACAGGTAAATATCCGTTAAAGCCAGGTAGTCTAATAATGTTTTCAGGGAAAGATAGGAGTTTACAAATCTCACGTTATTTTCAAGTCCATACTCTTTCACCAGGGCTACGAGGGATTCTCTATATTTTTCACCTTCCCGGGCTTGTACTACGGGATGGGTTTTACCGAGGATCAGGTAGAGAGCATTGGGATATTCTTTTGCAATATCTTTCATTGCACGAATCCCTACTTCAATTCCTTTATTTTCACTTAGGAGGCCAAAAGTGCTGAGTACTAACCGGCCTTCTACGTTGTAATTTTTTTTCAAAGCAGGCATATCATCTACAATATGGGCATGGGTACCATGTGGGATGTGGACGATTTTACCCGCCGGAACCTGATATACTTCTTCCAGTAGTTTGGCGGAAGAGCGGGTCATTACAATAATTTTAGATGCAAGCGAGCTAATCAGGCTCACTACTTTTTTGCATTTAAGATCCGGATATGGTAATACGGTATGGAAACGAACGATGAAAGGTTTATCCAGCAGCGAGATCATTGCGAGCATATTATGTCCGTATTCTCCACCATACAATCCAAATTCATGTTCGAAGCACACCAGGTCTATTTTATCGTTTTCGTTGACTTGTTGAGCAAACTCGATACAGCTATCAATGTCGAATGGATTTACCCGATAGTTGACAGGTGACTGAAGCACGATAGAGTTGGGTTTCCCAGATTCTTCCAGGGCAGCTACTTCAATATTCAGGTTGCCAGCAAAGTTTTTATTCATGGCATTGATGAGGTCCTGAGCAAAAGTAGCGATACCGCATTCACGAGGTGGGTAAGAAGTAACAAAAAGCAAAGTTCTAATCTTCATACATTAATTTTTTTGCAACTGAACTAACTAACCAGGTCCTAAGCTTTCGGATCGGGAAATTGGTTATTTCAAATATCAATCCAACGCCTGGTTGTTCGACTTGGTTGAAAGAGCTACAAAAAAATGTGGAATTTTTTACACAGTTCAAGGCCAATCAGCTTGTTTACTGCTCCACAATATGACAATTAATTACCATTTGTGTTGAATTAACAATTGATATAATCATAAATATTTATAATTGTATAAAAAATTAAGACACCTGAGCAAAATGAGTAGAAAAGCGCCTCTTTCATATTATAAATAATATACAAAAGTGCTTGTTTTTCCATTTCAGTTTATTTTTGTAGATCAAAAATGTTCCACTGAAACTAATAATTGTTGAACCTCCTTTTTCATTAAAACCCAATGGTTAATTATGCGAAATATTGCATGTACGTTTAACATTGATGGCGTGCCCACCCGATTAAATCTTCGCAAACTACCCAGGCAAAGAAGATTTCAAGCCATCATAGACCGAAGCATTACTGAATACATTATTTCTGACGAGACCAATCAGCTTGAATATTATGAAGGACCAGAATTAGCCCCTTTTCTATTTGAAAAAATATCAGCTCTGGTAAAACAGTACTTTCCAAATGTCAGAGCGATTGTTAAAATTGGGGAAGATAATTATGAAGATTATGACGACTATTGATTAACTATTCCACTAATGCATTTTCACGGTAAAACTGATTTAACTTCTTACAAACAGAAAGGGCTGGCAAATGCCAGCCCTTTCTGTTAAATCTCTTATTATTAGATAAACCCTTTTTCCAAAGCAAGAAAAGCTTCCGAAGGATGTACCTGTTCCCACAATATTGCAAATACTGCCTGCGCTACCGGCATATATGCTCCAATTGTTTTATTCATCATAAAAACTGATTTGCTGGCATAATAACCTTCAGCAATCATATTTAATTCGAGTTGTGCGGCTTTTACACTATATCCTTTCCCAATCATATTGCCGAATGTCCGGTTCCGGCTATGCAAAGAGTAGCAGGTAACCAACAAATCACCTAAATAGGCACTGGCACTGTAGTTATGCGTATTAGGCTCTGTTCCTGCCTTAATAGCTGCCACCTCTTCATATTTTTCAAGGAAATGCTGCATTTCCCTGAAACAATTGGTAATATATACACTCAGAAAATTATCGCCATACTCTTGCCCGTGCGCAATACCAGCTCCTAAAGCATAAATATTCTTGAGCACTGCTGCTAACTGCACTCCAACGATATCCGTATTTACAATAGTTTGTAAATAACTGCTCGAGAAAAGATCGGCAATTGCCTGAGTTTCGTTGAGGTCTGTACCTGAAAAAGTGAGATAACTCAATTTTTCGTTTGCTACTTCTTCCGCATGACAAGGGCCTGTAATGGTGAAGTAATTCGAAAAATCGACCTTCAACTCTTTGTTTAAATATTCATTGATTAAAGTATTGGTACTCGGAACCAATCCTTTAATTGCAGAAACAACTTTTTTGTGTTCTAAAGCGCCTGGAGGGAGCAGACCTAAAACCATTTCTAAAAAAGCGGAAGGTACTGCCAGAATAATCACATCGCTGGCTTCAACTACGGCAGAGAGCTCACTGCTCAGTGAAAGAAGTTTGGTATCAAAATATACCGAAGTCAAATAGTGCTTGTTATGATGCCTCGATTGCATATGGCGGATGGTATCAGAGTTTCTGATCCACCAATTGATATGATGGTTGTTATCTGTCAGGATTTTCGCAAGAGCGGTAGCCCAACTTCCACTACCAATTAATCCAATTCGCTTACTCACAATGCTGTTTTTTCCGCAATATAAGCAGGTTTTTCACGCTAAGACACAAAAAGAGCAAAGAAACTTACGCCTCTTTGCTCTCTTTGCATTATATCAGTAAGATAAAATCTTATTTCTTTTGTCCTTCGAAGAGCTGTTCCTTAGGAACTACTTTTACTTTTTTACCATTTTCCAGGGTTTTAGACACTGCTGAATATGGTGCACTAATCACTTCGTCTCCTTCTTTGAGGCCGGATAAGATTTCGATATAGGAATCGTCCTGGATTCCTGTTTTCACTGTTTGCATTTTAACTGTACCGTCTTTCTGCAACAGGAATACTACTTCATTAATCGCAGTTTTAGATGCAGGAGCTAAATCCTTTTCTTCTTCATCGTTCTTCTTCTCCTTTTTATCTTTTCCGTTCTTATTCGTATTTGATGAGTCACGTGTAGTTACTGCATTGATAGGAATTGCCAGTACATTAGCCACTCTTCTGGTTTGAATATTAACACTGGCACTCATCCCTGGTCTGAAAGGAAAAGTACGGTGATTTTTATCAACCAGGTCGGCATAGCTTTCCGGCAATATTCTTATATGTACGATGTAACTGGTAACCTGTTCTGCCGATGATGCTGTGGAAGCTGTAGCAGTAGCAGCGCCTTTGCTGGAGCTGGCAATCTGAGTAACAATTCCTTTAAACTCTCTTGAATTATACGCATCTACTTCAATAATAGCGGTATCGCCATATTTTACTCTTGGAATATCATTTTCTCCTACATCTACCTGCACCTCCATTGTATTCATATCAGCGATTCTCAGCATTTCAGTACCGGTCATTTGAGCAGTACCTACTACCCTTTCCCCTTTCTTTACAGAAAGCAGGGAAACAATACCTCCCATAGGAGCCGAGATGGTAGTACGACCCAGATTTTTATTCGCTTCATTCAGATTTGCCTGGGCGCTCTGGACTGCGAATTTATTACCATTAATTTGCTGTACGGCTGCGTTATAATCGGCTTGTGCTGCAAGGAATGCAGCTTCAGACGTTTCGAACTCAGATCGTGAAATAACTTTCTGAGCTAATAGTTCTTTATTTCTGGTGTAAGCTGCTTTATTTTGATCCAGACGGGCTTTGAAGGAATTTAATCCGGCAGCGGAGTTGGCCAGTTGGGCCTGAGATTGGCTTACAGAAGCGGCAGCTTTGTCGACCATTGAACCGTAAATATCTGCGTATATACGTGCCAGAATCTGGCCACGTTTCACAGAATCACCTTCTTTAACAAGTAAATCGGTAATCTCTCCTGATACATCGGAGCTTACCTTAACTTCAATTTCAGGATAGATTTTTCCGCTGGCAGTTACAACTTCGATAATACTCCTACGGGCAGCTTTATCTATTGCTACCTTAATACCTTCTTCCTTACCTATTACTCCCGCTCCTTTCAGGATAAAGTATAAAATAACAAGTGCTATGGGTGTGCCTATGAGCCAATACTTTTTCTTTCTCTTCATAAAGCAGTTTAATTGCTGGAGGAATCTACAGCGAAATTTTCTGATCTCTATAGAATTCCAAAAGTTTCATTTTAAATATATAATCATATTGCGCAGAAACTTTTTCTATCTGCGCGCGGTATAACTTACTTTGAGTGGTAATATAATCGATAGTGTTCATCAAGCCCAGGTTAAAGCGCTTAGTGGCAAAGTCATAGGCTTTCTGAGCTGCCAGGACACCGGTTGATGACGCATTATATTTCTGTAACGCTGCCACTGCGTTGGCATGAGCGGTATAAATATCCTGTCTGAGTTTTTGATTGTCTATATCTCTTGTCAATTCCAGACTTTCAACATTCAGTTTGGCTTTAGCAACATTGGTACGTACCTGCCATCCATTAAAAATAGGAATACTTAGTGAAAGGCGAACTGATTGTTTGAAATAATTGCTTAATTGGTCGTTTAATCCTAATGTTTTATAAACTGGTGAGGTAATTACAGGATACGCATGCGCTACCGGGGTAGCCGGATTAGCCCCATCGGCTACATATCCGATTGTATCCACTTGTATTTTGGGTATACCACCTACCAGCTCTTTAATACTATTGGAGTAGGAACTTCCTAAACTTGCACTCAGTGAGATCTTTGGATATAACTGAGATTTTGCAGCTTTATAACCATAGTTAGCAGATTGAATCCTGGATTCATCTGCTTTTGTTAATGGGTATGTGGTTAAAGCAGCGCTATAAACCATTTCAGGGGCCATTTCATGCAGAGGTGCAACCGGAAGCGATGAAATATTTGCCGGGATATCTGCTTCAAAAGGAATATCGAAACCCAGGTTGAGATAAGCCTTCATCTGTAAAATAGAGAGCACTACCTGGTTTTGAGCAGTAACAAGGTTGGTACTGTCCATGGCCAGCTGAGCTTCCAGGTCGGCCTGGTTACTTTCTGGAACTGATCCTGCAATTACCAGTTTTTTGGTGTTTTCCAGATTAGATTGAGTTAATTCTACCTGTACCTGGTTTACTTTTAGTTGTTCACTATTCAGGAGGATCTGAAGAAAAGCCGTTGCAACATTAAAAGCAAGGTCATTTCTTGCTTTAAGTAGTAAAAAGCTATTGGATTCCAGATCGTATTTATTAGAGGTAATAGTACGTTGTCTGTAGAACCAGTTAAAGATGTCGGTACCTAACGATAATCCACCGTCGACAGACCAGAAAGACTGGGTAACTAATGTATTTGTTTCGGGGTCAGGGTTACGACCTTGGTTAAAACCGCTACCCAAGCTACCATTTAAACTAGGGATCATGCCCAGTTTACTTTGCTTGAGGGTCAGTTCAGACAAACGTCTTTGAATTTCCTGCTGTTTTACCTGTAAATTATTCTGCAAGGCATAATCCACGCAACGCTGTAAGCTCCATTTATCCTGGGCTTTGGCGGATGTTATGTCGGCAAACAATAAAACCAGAACTAGTCCTGCTATTCGGGATATACTCATAACATTCCAAAAATATAATAATTGTGACGATACTTTTTCCTTCTTCTTGATAGAAGGCCAAAAATTATTAGGTATGGCAGTATCGTTCGCCAATCCGGTGTACAACATAATCTTTTTTTTACAGATTTTTAAAAAGTGGTCAATTTTTATCAAGAGCGGATATGACCATCTCGAATCTGAATGATACGGTTACCATATGTTGCATTAACATCAGAGTGGGTTACCTGAACAATGGTTATTTTATCCTTTTCATTTAGTTCTTTAAATAGCTCCATGATACTCTTAGCCTGATCTGAGTGCAGGTTTCCGGTAGGCTCATCGGCCAGTATTACCCTTGGTTCGGAAACAATTGCCCTTGCAATACCAACCAATTGTTGCTGCCCTCCTGATAACTGGCTGGGAAACAGGTCTTTTTTCGCTACAATATTAAACCGGTCTAATACATCCGCTACCCTGCTTTTACGTTCTGAAGAAGAGATATTTTTGTACAGTAAAGGAGTTTCTATGTTTTCATATACTGTAAGCTCATCGATCAGATGATAAGCCTGAAATACGAAACCTATTGATCCTCTGTGCAATTCAGTACGCTTTTTCTCGCTCATCCTGTCAACCCGCTCTCCTTCAAATAAATACTGCCCGTCAGATGGTTCCTCCAACAAGCCCATTATATGAAGTAAAGTAGATTTACCTGAACCGGAGGGGCCCATGATTGATACAAACTCGCCTTCATTAATAGTCAGATCAATTTCCTTTAAGATGAAATTTCTTCCAAGTCCAACCGGGTAATATTTTGATATTTTCTGTAACTGTATCATGATAATATATTTTTAGCTTTTAGAATGCTGGCAACAAGATAATTATCCTTTACTCTGTTTTTAATGCGGTAACCGGGTTTCCTGTGGCTGCACGAATTGTTTTAAAACTAATAGTTATTAGCGCAAGAATGATCATAATTATTCCTCCCAATACAAAAACCCACCAACTCATCTCCGTTCTGTAGGCATAAGCTGATAACCACTTATTCATATACCACCAGGCTAAAGGAATTGAAAATACGAATGCAATTGCAACCAGTTTAATAAATTCCAGTGTCAGCAAATGTGTAACCTGCCATACAGAGGCTCCCAATACTTTACGAATACCTATTTCACGGGTACGTTTGTTGGTGGTAAAAATTACTAATCCTAACAACCCGATTGAACTAATTAACATAGCTAATATCGCAGAGAAATTGAGCAAGGTATTAACCTGCTTGTCGGCATAGTACATATTTTCAATTGCCTGATCAAGAAAACTATATTCAAATTCACTTTTAGGATAGATGTTTTTCCATAATCCTTCCATTTTTTCGATAGCCTGTTTCCAGACAACAGCACGATTACCAGACTGTTGAAGAAGGATATGAATGTTTTTAGATTCTTTCAGATTGTTACCTAGCAATAATGGCCTTATTGGAGATTGAGCCGAATAGGTATTAAAATCTCCGACAACACCAACAATAGGATGTCCATTAACCAATTTACCGATAGCTTCATCAGGAGATCTTAGCCCCATTGCCTTCACCATTTGTTCATTTGCCACCCATTCGGTAGTTGATTCCGAAGTAGTAATGTTTCTTCCTGCCAATAATTTCAGCTTGTACAATGGAAGATAAAGGCTGTCGCCAAATCTCATTTCAGTAAGAATGCTCTGATCTCCACTCTCATTGGTATATGAAATGGTATAAAACATTGCACCACTGGCTAAAGGCGCTATAGCTCCAAGACTTACGGTTTGTACCCCCGGCAAAGTGTTAATCCGTTCCATGAGTTGTTGCCGCAAATGCAATGGATTACTTCTATCTGGTGTATTAATTACCAACACAGCATCCTTACTAAAGCCGGGATCTCTGTTAATTGCAAAATTGATTTGCTTACTTACTAACAGGGCCCCGATTATGAAACATTGGGCAACTGTAAATTGAGATACAATTAGAGTTTTTCTAATCCAGCTGCCTCCACCGGATTGAATAACCTGCGACTTAAGTACTTCAACCGGTTGGTATCTGGCCACCACAACTGCAGGATATATACCTGCTATAATTGTAGTAAGGGTACTAACTCCCAGCAGAAATAGTATTACTTCTACTTTATAGCAATCTTCAATCAAAAAATCCTGCGGTAAAAATCCTTTAAACAACTGAACAAGTACTGGCAGAAGCAATAAGGCAATAATTGCTGCTATAAATGTAAGTATAGCTGTTTCTATCAGGTAATACCAGATCAGTTGCTTTTTAGTACTACCCAGCGACTTCCTGATTCCCGTTTCTCTGGCTCTGCTACTCGCCTTCGCTGTAGTTAGGTTGATGAAGTTTATTATTGCCAGCAAAAGTAATAAGCCAGCAACAGTGGCAACGGTCAGTAAGCTTGATATACTTGCTGTTCTGTTAAAGGTATTGTATGGGGTGAAATGGATATTCTTAAATGGTTCCAACCCCATAGTTCTTACTTCGTCCTTTGGGGTATGAACAGCCTGAATTGCGTTTAATGCCAGGCGGACTTTTAAGGTGTCGGACTCTGATCTCAGCTTTACCATTAATGTATTGGAAGAAGAAAGATTTCCCCAGCTATCAATATGAAAGAAATTCTTAAAAGGAGCCGTCTGGCTGATCTTAAGTGGTAGGAACTGTGTAAAACTAAAATCGCTGTGCCCTTTCAAATCAGCAACAATACCTGTAACGGTAACAGGAATAGTATCATCTAAAATGATCTGTTTACCGGAAATTTTATCAATTGATAAGTTGGGAAAATACTCGGTAGCCTGGCTCTTTGTCAGCACTATACTAAATGGGTCGTTGAGCGAAGATGCCGGCGATCCCAGAAGCCATTCGTATTTTATTAGTTTAAAATAGTCTTCGTCTATAAATGCAAATGATGCTAATTTTTGATTCTTAAAATTCTTCCCATCTACCGTTATACGCCTGGTAATATGATTAGAAAAAACAGGCGCCGCTATTTCAATTTCGGGCACTTCTTCTTTTACCGCCTGAACCAGTGGAAAACATACCCCTCCAATTGGGGCAGCATCATTAATAGCAAAGGATGTATTTACTCTAAAAATCCTACTCTTGTCTGCCTGGTCTTTATCATACGTCAGTTCATAATAGATAAGTACAAACATGAATGTAGATGCTGCTATTCCGATTACCAATCCAAGTACATTGATAAGCGAAAAGATCTTATTTCTACGAATATTTCTGATGGCAACCAATAAATAGTTTCTAAACATAGGTAGCAGGATTACTCTGATTTTAAGCTGGTAATAGGGTTTTTTAAAGCAGCTTTAACCGATTGTATACAAACAGTGATCAAAGCTGTTCCCACCGCTGCAACTCCGGTTATCATAAATATTTTAACACTCATGGAAGTATGATAAGCAAAACCAGTTAACCATTTATGCATGAAATATCCTCCTAACGGTATCGCAAATAAAAGTGCTATCAACACAAGCTTAATATAATCTTTTGAAAGCAGCACAATGAGATTTCCGGTGGTGGCTCCCAATACTTTTCTGATACCCAGTTCTTTTGTTCGTTGTTCAGCGGTATAAGCTGCCAGTCCAATAAGGCCCAAACATGAAATCAAAATTACTATTGAGCTAAAGGTGTTTAATAATTTGCCAGCCTGAAACTCTGCTTTATAAAGAGAGTTAAAGTCATCATCCATAAAGTGGTATTCAAATGCTTTACCAGGCTGATAGCTGTTCCAGCTATTTTCAATACCAGCAATAGTATGTTGAATATTCTGGCCATTCACTTTAACCAGAATTTCACCAAACCAGTTATATTCCGGAAATACGATCAATGGTTGAATTTTCTGTCTCAAACTGGCGAAATGAAAGTCTTTCATCACCCCTTTAACAGTTCCATTTCTTCCATTCAACGACATTGCTTTTCCTATTGCTTCAGCTGGTGTCCAGCCCAGTTTTTTGATAGCTGATTCATTCAGATAAAAATGGTGTTTACTATTTTCATCGTTCTTTAAGACGTCCTGAATATCAGCATCTGCCAGTGCTTCTCCAGCAATCAGTTTAATACCCATGGTTTGGAGGTAATCTTTTTCTGAAGGCATGGCTGTTATATCCATACTGTAATTAGCCGGTTTGCCTTCAATCCGGTTAATGCCATAGCCGCCACCAATACTTACCGGGGAGTCGTAACTGGCACTCACCTGCTCAACACCTGACTGCTGCAACAGATTGGTTTTAAATGCCGCCAAGGTATTACTATCGAACCGGCTGCCATTCAGCACAAGCACATGCGATCTTTCCTGTCCGAGGTTTTTATTTTGAATGTAACTCAGCTGTTCTCCAACTACTAGTGTACAAATGATGAAAAAAGCAGCAGCAGTAAATTGAAAAACAACCAGGCCTTTTCGGAGTCCTCCTCCTTTATTAATCGGAGTTTTGCCTTTCAAAACCTGTACTGGCTTGAATTTAGCCAGGAAAAATGCCGGATAAACTCCAGCCATTAAGGTTGTAAATATGAAGACTAACAGGAGCACTATCGAGAGTTTCCAATCAGAGAAGAAGCTTAGGTGACTGTTTGTAAGATCATTGAAACGTGGTAAACATAATAAAGCAACAGTAATACCTAATATCAAAGCAAAGAACGTAATGATAGCTGATTCGGTAAGAAATTGAGTTAACAGTTCTTTTTTAACAGCCCCCATCACCTTACGCACCCCAACTTCCTTAGCACGATCGGCCGACCGGGCTGTTGCCAGATTCATGAAGTTGATGCAGGCAATTCCCAATAACAAAATTGCAGTTATTGCAAGCATATAATCATAAGTCAGGTTACCACCTGGCTCCACTGAGTTTTCAGCTTTGGAATAAAGGTGTATATCTTTAATTGATTCGGGTATCAGATCAAAAGTATATTTGTCGCTTACTGCCCCCATTTGTTCCTTTACCATTGTGGTAAGCTGCCGGTGCAGCGACTGATCCAAAGATTTATTGGTAAGCTGTACATATGTATAATAATTGGCAGAACCCCATTTATCCTCAATGCCTAAGGAACTGTAACTACCAACGAAATCGAATTTTAAATGTGAATTGGAAGGAGCATCTTTAGCAACTCCGGTAATCAGGTAGTTTTTA
The DNA here is from genome assembly GCF_003419895.1 of Chitinophaga silvatica. Classification (GTDB taxonomy): domain Bacteria; phylum Bacteroidota; class Bacteroidia; order Chitinophagales; family Chitinophagaceae; genus Chitinophaga; species Chitinophaga silvatica. The sequence continues at coordinate 316,988 of NZ_QPMM01000003.1, forward strand.
TCATTAACCTTAATTGTTTTGCCGGTAACGTTTGTGGTACCAAAATATTTATCGGCCATTGAAGCAGTTACCACTACCATATTAGGCCCATTTAAAGCGGTAGCGGCATTTCCTTCTATTAGCGGAAAGCTAAACATTGAAAAGAATGGAGCTTCTGCATACAGGAAGCGGCTTTCATTAAAGGATTTATTACCGTTGGCCACCTGCATATTGGGCATATACACTCTGGTCTGCGCTTTAATTTCCGGAAAAGATTTTATTGCCGGGGCTAATGCGCTGGGAGTTAGCGCTAAATCCTGTAACGGTTGATCAATTTCTCCGTATTTCAAGTTGATGCGATACAACTCATTCGCATTCTTATGAAAGCGGTCATAGGTCCATTCATTTTGAAGAAATAGAAAAAGCAGGATAAAGCAGGCAATTCCAAGTGCCAGCCCTCCGATATTTATCAGGGTATACAGTTTTCTTTTGGTTAAACTGCGGGTCGAAGTAATCAGGTAGTTATTCCACATCATAAAACTCTGGATTTATTCTCTGTTAAGGCTTTTTACAGGATTAGCCATGGCAGCGTGTATAGATTGAAGACAAACAGTAAGTATGGCGAAAGCAACAGCAACAAAACCGACAACCATAAAAATCCACCAACGAATAGTAATATGGAACTCGAATTGCTGAAGCCATTGATGCATAAAATACCAGCTAAATGGAGTTGCAATCACGATAGCAATCAACACCAGCATTAGGAAATCTTTTGTTAACAGCATCACCACACTTTGAACGGAAGCTCCTAATACCTTTCGGATACTTATCTCCTTTTTACGCTGTGCAATTGTCAGAACAGTTACTGCAAATAATCCCATACAAGTAATGATAATAGCCAGCAGGGCACCGCTCATCAGCATATTCGAGAATCTTCCTTCTTCTTCATAAAGTCTCCGAATATTATCATTTAAATAACTTGGGGGATTCTCCGATAATGGGTTAACCTCTTTCCATTCTTTGGTGATTTTATCTAAAGTAGCAGAAAGATTTGCAGTAGTAACGCTGGCAAACATATAGCTAAGATCCTGGGGCTTAGCAATTGCCATGGTAAGCGGATCTATTTTCTGGCGAAGGGATTCGAAGTTATAGTCTTTAACTACCCCTACCACATGCACCTGACCCATATCGCTAAATTCGAAACTGGTACCGATAGGCTCTTTTACGCCCAACTGTCTGGCCATTGCTTCGTTAATTAGCACAGCACTGCTGTCTGTTCCAAAAGCGCGCGAGAAATCTCTTCCTGCTATAAAATTCATGCCCATTGTTCGGGCATAGTTATAATCTACTTTCTGGAATTTGGTAGAAACCTGGCGATCCTGGAACGAGAATCCGACAATCCAGTTACCAGATGATCCATCTGTACCAATTCCGAAGTTATTCATTCCTGCACTAACATCCTTAACCTCGCTCAATTGCGCAAGTTCCTGTTTCATTTTATCAATGATAGCAGGTGTAGCATTATCCAGCGGAATACTGATAACGGTGTTGATATTGTATCCGAGATCCTTTTTACGTATGTAATTCAGTTGTTGCCAGATAATAGCTGTGCTGCTGAAAAGGAGAACAGCCACTACAAATTGAACGATAATCAATGAGTTACGGGTATGATTACCCTTATTTAGGGTCATTTTCCCTTTTAATACAGTAATAATATGCTGCCTGGCTATTTTCCAGGCAGGAAATCCACCAGCCAGCAGGGTTATTAAAAAGAAGACGATAACTATACCGGCAACAAGTCTGATATTTTGTAACATCCCCCAATTCAGCTGCTGGCTAAACTGGCGGTTATAATATGGTAAAATCCCAATTGCCAGCATGACCCCGATTATTAATGCAATTGCGCAAAGCAGGAAAGACTCCATCCAGAATTGGATAAATAACTGGCTGTTAATAGCTCCTAACGATTTTCGCAACCCAATTTCTGCACTGCGTCCCAATGATTTAGCAACAGAAAGGTTAACGAAATTGATACAGGCAATACTGATGATAAGTACAGACAGAATCAGCATCAACCAGGGATAATACTTATTTACTCCGGCAAAGAAGTAGCTTTCTTCGCTAAGTTTGAAATCTTTAAGAGCTACAGACTTAAACCGAAATTTGGCAGATCCGAATTCGTCCTGTTTTGTATAATGTTTTTCCCGAAGGATGTTTAGCTGTTTTTCGAATGTTTCTCTTGTGATTCCAGGCTCCAGTTGCACAAATAAAGGATTGGTAGAAACATCCCATTTCCCTTTGATATCGGCATAATCGGGGTCACTTTCCAGAGGTGCAACCAGCTCGAACCGGATGCTGGAGTTCGCAGGTACATTTTCAGCTATAGCCCCTACCGTATATGGTACCCAACGTCCACGAATATTTATCTCGATAGCTTTACCAATAGCATCGCTACTTCCAAACAGTTTGGTTGCGGCTTTCTGAGTAATTACTACTTCATTTAAAGCACCATTCTTAGGCTTTGGGCTTCCTTTTATCATGGGAAATGAAAACATTTCCCAAAAATCCGTGTTAGCTAATTTGGTATTCAGATAGTAGCTATTGTTACCATATCTGATTGGTAGATCGAATGCTATAATAAAGGTGGTATGCCTGATTCCCGGAATTTCGGACTTAACAGCGGCAGCAAGAGGTTCTGCCACACTCTTTGTAATAGTAGGTTTATCTCCCCCATTCAAATACTTTTCATTCACAATCTGGTAAACGGAATTTTTGTTCTCATGAAACTGATCGAACGACCATTCCCTATAGGCGGTCAGGGAAAGTAACAAAACGGCACAAAGTGCGGCACTCATACCCAACAGGTTCACCAGCGCAAAAACTTTTTGCTTCACTAAATTTCTCCAGGCAATTTTTAAATAACTTATCAACATACCGTAAAATATTTATCATGAAATAAAAAAGCGGGGCGTGTAGACACACGCTCCGATTCTCTAATCACTTGTTATTTTTAATGATGTTACAGGGTTACGCAAGGCTGCTTTTAGTACTTGCCAGCCTATTGCAATTATCGCCACAGTCAAGACCAGAGCGGCCGACAGCATAAACATCCACACATTCAGTTCTACGCGATAAGCAAATTGTTGGAGCCAAAGTTTCATCAAATACCAGGCTACGGGTGTAGCTACGATCAATGAAACGAACACCAGTTTAATAAATTCTTTTGATAATAATAAAACCAGTTGTCCGAGGTTCGCTCCTAAAACCTTCCGAATTCCAATTTCTTTTGTCCGTTGCTCTGCCGAAAAGGTAGCTAGTCCTAACAACCCCAAAGCCGCAATAAGTATAGTTATGGCCGTGAATCCATCAAAAATATTCATCAATTGATTTTCTTCCTTATACATCCTATTGAATGCATCATCCAGAAACTGGTATTGAAAAGTTGATTGAGGATCAATTCCAGCATGGATTTTATCAATTTGATTTAATAATCCTGGCAGATTGGCCCTGGGCGAAAACTTTACATATAAGCAGCCAGAGGTTTCTTTCCCCCAGGCTAAAGAATTTTCCTTTTCTATGAAAAGTGCCAACGGTGTAATGGCGCGGTGTAATGAGCTAAAGTTAAAATCCTTTACTATTCCCACTACTTCCTTATTTAACCCTCCTATCTTAACAACCTTGCCAATAGGTGCCCTGTCGATGTTCAGGTTCCTTACAGCGGTTTCATTAAGAACAATAGTATTGCTCGCCCCCAGTTTCAGATCTATTGGCTTCTCTTTCCACTGCAGATCACAAAGCCTTATCAGTGGCTCATCTACCTGTAATACAGACAATGAATAGGAAGATTTACTTTCTTCATCGTTAACGAACCAGATATCAACTCCCTCATACAAAGGATACCTGGCAGTTCCTGTTCCCTCCACCTCCTTTAAAGCAGCAACCTGTGATTTATAGGTCTGGTAGTTTGTTCCAATAGATGAACGAAAGGGTAGCATTAATATATGATCCCTGTTTACTCCAGTGTTGGTATGCTTGAAGAAATGCAACTGATCCCGGATAATGATACTACTCACGATCAGAATTCCAGCAATCACAAACTGGAAGACAGTAAGGACTTTTGTAACCGAGCGATGTTTTCCGAGCCTCAGACCTTCAGCCGGTTTATAACGCGATAGAATAAACGCTGGATAACTTCCTGATACCAGTACTGTCAAAATCAACAGCCCCAAATAGATAGAAATGGCTATCGGGTTAAACAAAAATCGATCATCAATCTTAATATCAAAACGAGCAAAAAGCGTGTTATGCAGAAATACAAACAGGAGGATGGCGGCACCAAATGCAATAAGGGCATAAATCCCTGATTCTACATAAAACTGCCAGGCAATATGTTTGTAGTTTGCACCTAATGACTTTCTGATTGAAATTTCCTTTACTCTCCTGAAAGCATTGGCTGTTGTTAAGCTCATATAATTGATAAATGCCATCAGCAATATCAATCCGGCTACCAGAGGGAAAAGTTTTAAATATCGAACCTGTCCGGTTGTTTCTTTGTGTGTATCAATGAATGGACGTAATATGGCTCTTACAGGAAATTCGCCTTCCTTTATTTCTCCGGTAAGCTGCTTTTCAAGCAATGTTGCATCTGTTGGATTATTCAGTTTCAGAAATACGGTAAATGGACCTCCATTTCCTCTGCTATCTGTGACCAGCGTTTTTAGAGCATCCATGCCGTTCCAACTGGAAGCAGACAATATAAAATCTGCCTTTATACTTGAGTTAGATGGCATATCGGCCATGATACCAGTAACCTGAAACAAGTATTTGTTGTCGTAAAGCAGCTGCTGGCCAATTGCCATTGTTTGCCCAAAGTATTTTTTCGCCATCTGCTCACTGATCACCATACTAAATGGCTGCTGTAATACCGCAGTAGCACTTCCAGCTTTCAGCTCAAAGGAGAAAAAACTGAAGAAATTAGCATCTGCAAACATGATATTTTGTTCAGCATCTTTCAGAGCCGGATTTTTAACAGACTGAATTACAACATCATTTGCTAACGCATTGGAGATTCGCGAATAATCATTTACAGACGAATACTCCTCCCTGATCCGCGGAGCTATTGCATAATTGAACTTTTCGAGCTGAATTGTATCAGTATTCAGTTTTAGCCTGTTTACTAATGTGAAGATTTTATCGCTTCCTTTATGCCATCTGTCGTAACTCAATTCATGACCTACAAATAATAAAATTAAAATACCAACACACAAACCAGCGGCCAATCCACCTATTTTTATCCCACTATAAAGTTTCCTGCTTGTAAGATTTCGCCACGCCACCTGTATATAATTGTCTAAAAGCATAGTTTTAATCGTTTCTTAGATTTTCTGTAGGATTAACCAGTACAGATTTCCAGGTTTGAGAAGAAATGATAGCCAGAGCCAATAATAGTAAGACAACGAAGCCACCTAACATTGGTAGAATTCCCAAATCTACCCTATAGGCAAAGATTCGGAGGAAGAACATGCTGCCTGTAATGCCAATTGGAAGAGCAATACAGCTGGCAATAAATATGAGTTTGATAAAGCTTTTCGAAAGCAGTAATATTAAATTAAGCAGGTCGGCACCTAAAATTTTACGAACACTTATTTCCTTCCTCCTCATAAACGAGGTATAGGAAACAATTCCCAATAATCCCAAACCAGCGATAGATGTACAAATAAGTACCAGTACTCCCAGCAGAGAGATAACCTCCTGGCCATTTCTGGCCTTTAATGATTTATCCATCCATTCTGCATTCATTTCCTTTCCGGGATGAAATGCTACCCATATATTTTGGATTTCACTTACCTGTTTTTCCTTATTCCCTGCAATTAACTTAACCTGCAACTGGTTGAACTGAGCCGGATCATAGCGCAAAGCCATTGGACGAATATCTACTTCTATTGGCTGGTAGTTAAAGTCTTTAACTACTCCGGTAATCGTAACAGGAACTGAATCAGATACCCAAACTGTATGTCCTACCGCTTCATCAGGCAATTTGAATCCTAATGTTCTTGTAGCCTTCTCATTCACAATTATGTATTGCTCCTGATTCGCTGTGCGCTGTGCCGGAAAGTTGTTGCCAGCTACTAAGGAAAGCCCCATGATTTTTATAAAATCATTGTCGGCGGCATAGTATCCAAACTCAATTCCGTCTTTATTGTCCTGTGTTCTGATCCGGCAAAAACCAGTATGTCTTGGCATTCCCAAAATTCCCGAAGATGCAGTTACGCCTTCCACATCCTTCAGCATTAGTAAGCGTTGTTTGATCAGCTGATAGTCTGTTTTTTCTAATGGAACATCGAGAATATCTTTCCTGTTAAATCCCATATCCATTTCGGCCTTGAAGGAGAATTGACGATATACTGTAACCAGGAAAAGTATGGAGGCGATAGACAGTGTGAATTGTATTACAATCAGTGTTTTTCTTAAGCCAATCCCCCCGGGTAATTTGATATCTACCAGGTTTTTTAGCACTTTAATCGGGTCGAATGAAGAAAGGCTCCAGGCAGGGATAATACCGGCCACTATGCCAGTGGTAATACTGAATAAAGTAAATAATAGCAGTAGTTTGAAATCTAATAATTTAAGTTGAGGTTGAAATACTGTTAATAATATTAGAGCCAGTACTAAAGAGATCAGGCATAAAATCACTGATTCAACAATAAATTGCATAAAGATCTGCCAACGCTTAGCCCCGTTTACCTTATGAATTCCTACCTCTTTAGCACGTTGCAGAGATCTTACGATTGTGAGATTTACATAGTTAAAACATGCACATAACAACAGACCCAACGCAACCAGGGCTTCGGCCAATACCTTTCCCCAGGGTGGAGCGTTACCGATATCTCCATACAATTCCTGAGAAGGTGTAATCTTTGTAAATGATTGTTTTTCAAAGTATAAAGAACCTCTTTTCTCTTTAATCATTATATCGTACCGATGCGACTCCCTTGCCAGAATACTACCGAAAGCTGAAGCTCCTTTACCATGCCGCATTAATACATAAGTGTAGCTATCATCTACATTATCCCAGTTATTTAAACGAGGGGTTAATGCACCACTTTGTTCCAGTATCTCAACCCTGGCTACCGGTGCAAATACCTCAAAGTCGATATGTGAATGGGATTCTGTTGGCTCCAGCACTCCGCTTACTATATAGTCTCCTAATTTACCGATCTGCATTGTTTTACCAATAGGATCGGTAGTTCCAAAGAAACGTTCTGCCGTAGTAGCAGTTAATACAATAGAATTGGGATTACTAAAAACAGTAGCGGCATTGCCCCATTTCAATTTAAAGCCAAATACAGTAAAAAATGAAGGAGTTGTAAAAGCTCCCCTGACCGGCAACTCTTTATCTGTAGTTTTAGCATCTCCGTTTAGTGCACCATAAAGACTTACTACGTCTTCTGCATCTGTATAATTTCGTTTTATATCATCCCCTAAAGGCAAAGGTGTACTAGCCAAATGATATTTGCGGCCATCAGGTGTTTGCACATGCGTGGTAGCTCTGAAAATCCGGCTGGCATTAGGATGGAAATTATCGTAACTAAATGTTTCTTTTAAAGATACCAATACCATTAAGCAAACAGCCATGCTAATCGCCAGCCCGACGATATTGATGAAGGTGAATAACCTTTGTTTTCGCAAATTCCTGAATGCCAGGATCAAATATCTTTTAAACATAGAATTACTCAGATTTTAAGGATTGTACAGGATTTATCAGTGCTGCTTTTACAGACTGATAGCTAACTGTAAACAATGCAATAAGAACAGCAACTATGCCGGCTCCGACAAATAATGAAACAGATAAATCTGTATGATAAGCAAAGTCTGATAACCACTTATTCATGATGTACCAACTCAATGGAATAGCCAGCAGAATACCGATTGTAACAAGTTTCAGGAATTCCTTGGAGAGCAATGCTGTAACACTAAATACAGAAGCTCCCATCACTTTTCTTATGCCAATTTCTTTTCTTCTCTGCTCTGCTGTAAATACAGACAACCCAAATAATCCAATACAGGAGATAAATACAGCAACTATTGCGAATACCAGCGACAGCTTGCGTAGCATAGTTTCCGACTGGTATAGGTTGTCGAATGTTTCATCAAAGAAGTGGTAATCGACAGGCACACCAGGATTTATCTTTTCTAATGCTCCCGTGATAGAAGCTACCTGCGAAGAAACCTGCCCTTTAGGCAGCCTGATCATCAGGAGCCCATCACCTGGTTCCAGCATCATCACCAGGGGTGAAATAGCTTCATGCAGGGAGGTAAAATGGAAATCCTTAACTACTCCTACTATGGTGCCTTTCCCTCTCCAGAAGGAAATTTGCTTGCCTACCGGATCTTTCATTCCCATAATCTTTGCCGCGGTTTCATTAATGATATAGGCACCGGAATCTGACGCAAATTCTCTGGAAAAGAATCTACCTTCTTTCATTGTAAGTCCAAGCGTTTGAGGATAATCGTACCCCACCACCAATGGAGCTGTATTAACCGAAAAGTTCTCAGGCTTTCCTTCCCAGTTTAGGTTAGAACTGCTACCACCAATATAAATGGGTAGTGCGCTACTATAGGTAAATGATTTAACAGCAGGAAGTTGCTTCAATGTTTCCTCTACCAGCTGTTGCTTACCAGCGAGGTTTGGATCTAATTGTACATACATCACATTCTCTCTGTCGACACCCAGATTACGGTTGTAGATGTAGCGCATTTGATTATAAACAACAGCACTGCTTACGATAAATGTAAACGAAACAAGGAATTGTACCACCACCAGGTTCTTACGAAACAGTGCTGAACCTGAGCCATTCCCATAATCACCCTTCAGTACTTTCACAGGCATAAAACGAGATAAAACAAAGGAAGGATATATACCAGCCAGTACTCCGGTAATAAGGGTTACACTTATTAAGATCAGTGCGAACTTACTAATTAGCTGCCAGGAGAATTCGATATGCTTTCCGGTGAAGCTGTTGAAGGCCGGCATTAAAAGTACGGTAACAACACCTGCTATTAGGGCTGCAATACCACAAAGTAATATGGCTTCAGCGGTAAACTGGAATATTAATGATTTCCGGGAAGCACCGATCGATTTACGTACTCCCACTTCCTTCGCTCGTTTTGAAGCCTGCGCGGTAGACAGGTTGGTAAAGTTGATAGATGCGATCAGCAATACAATCAATGCAGTTATTAAGAAGAGGCGCAAATACTCTATACGCCCACCTACTATTTTACCATTTGAATACCTTCCATACAGGTAAACATCTTCGAAAGACTGAAGCCATAACCTGGTATCGGATTCAGGATGTTTATGTTTGTAATCGGCCTGTAGTTTATTATTGAACTGATTGATATTTGTACCGGCTTTTAGTGCCAACAAGGTAGTTGCAACGTAGTTATCAGATTCCTTCATGTAAGGCTCTTGCTGCAGGAGCAGCGACATTGGAAGCAGGAAATCGAAACTAACAGAAGAGTTTGAAGGCACATCTTTAACAACTCCGGTTACCATCAGGCTTTCTTTATTATCGAGCTTCATAAGCTTACCAACAGGATCTGTATCTCCAAAATATCGTTTAGCAGTTGAAGATGTAAGAACTATTGAATTAGGCTGAGTTAAGGCTGTTGAAAGATTTCCCGATATCCATCCGAAGTCTAACTCAGATGGGAAATTAGAGGAAACATATAAGTATTTTGATTGTATTGAAACCTTATCATTTGCCGACAATACAATATTAGATGCGCGATTAAAGTATTGTACATTTGCTGTAACCTCCGGGAAAGTATTCTGAATTTCACTTCCCGATTTAATTGTACTTACACTACTGGTATGAACACCACCCCAATTCAAATCTACATTTAATCTATAGAGGTTTTTTCCGTTATGATGGAACTTATTTGTGCTATATTCATCGGTTACCCAGCAAACGAGCAACATACATACAGCCATTCCAAATGCCAGCCCTAATACATTCAGTGTTGTAAAAAAACGGCTACGTTGCAAACTTCTCCAGGCAACACGAAAGTAGTTCCGAATCATACTTACTCAGATTTAAGAGATTTAACAGGATTTGCGAGAGCAGCTTTGATAGCTTGTGTACTTATAGCTGCAATGGCTATCAGAATAACCAGTGCAACGGCCATTAGCATCAGCCACCACTCTACCGAAATTCGAAATGCAAAATGCTCTAACCATTTGTTCATTCCGAAATAAGCAAATGGTAATCCGCAAATCCCACCAATTAATACCAGTTTCAGAAAATCTTTGGTTAACAGAACTGAAATATTAGCGATGCTGGCACCCAAGACCTTGCGAATACCAATTTCCCTGGTTCGTTGTCTGGCTATTAAAATTGATAATCCCAGCAAGCCGATACAGGCTATGAGTATAGTTAATCCGGCAAAGATGCCAAACAGTTTTCCTAATGTATTTTCACCCTTATATTCATCTTCAATAATTTGATCCACGAATGAATGATCAAATAATAAATCAGGCGCAAAACTGTTGAATAATTGTTCAAATTCTTTTAGTTGAGCAAGATGATCTCCTGGCATTAATCTTACCGTCAGATTTCCAACATCTCTGTTTCTGATTTTGTAGAGAACAGGATCAACTGCTTCTTTCAGATTCTGAACATTGAAATTGGATACAACACCTACCACTGTTCCATGGAAAACTCTACTGCCCGGACGCCATTCTATTCGCTTACCAAGAATGGTTTCAGAAGTATATCCAAATCTTTGTGCGGCTATTTCATTGACTATAAAAGCGTCGGAACTATCGGTCGACATTTGGGGATTAAAGTCACGACCCGAAATCAATTTTAATTTTAAAGTTTTTATCAGGTCAAAGTCGGATTGAATAATCCCGGCAGCAAAGCTTTCTTTGCTATCTGCTCCTTCATTGGCAACGGGGTTATTACTAAAGATGCCCTGACCCAGCATCATATTATTAAGGGTAGCACCCTTTACGTCTGTGCGTTGTAATAAAGTAGTTCTGAAAGCTTCCGCAGCACCGGATTTCATGCCACCAACCGGAATATTTACCAGATGCTCTTTATCAAACCCCAAGTTTTTATGTTGCCAGAATTTAAGCTGAGAGTATACTACACCTGCACAAATAATCATGCCTACAGCTATGGCAAATTGAAATACTACCAGCGTTTTACGAAGAAGCGTTCCAGCATTGGATGTATTGAAATTTCCCTTTAATACTTTCACAGGTACCAGTGAAGATAAATAGAAGGCAGGGTAGCTGCCAGCAACCAGTCCAACTATTGCAGTCAGTAAAATCACTCCAATGTAAAGGAAACTATCTGGTTTAAGTATTGAAATATTTTTTATTGCTATTGTGTTGAACGTTGGCAGAAAAATAAATACCAATCCAATAGCTATAACCAATGATATAACACTGATGATCGAAGACTCAGTAAGGAATTGAAATATCAGGCTTTTCTTTTCGGCCCCCAAAGCTTTTCTCAGACCTACCTCTTTTGCTCTTTCATGAGCTCTTGCAGTTGTGAGATTAATAAAATTGAAGCAGGCAATCAGTATTAAGAATCCGGCTATTGCCAGATAAATCCAGACAATGGAAGATTTATCAACCCCTCCTTTATCGCCTTGTGGGTGGAGGTGAACATTTTTCAATGGTTGTAACTCAAATGTAAAGTCGATAGCCAGCATCTTTAGAATTTTGCTGATATGCAGATCTATCATTGCATTTAAATCAGACTTAAGAGAAGCCGGATCCACTTTATCTTCTAACAGAACATAAGTAGCATTATTCTGAAACATGAACCATTGCTTTTCCAGATCAGAGCTATCTTTCTTTGCCTGAGCAATCAGGGTAGCATAAGAAAGCATGACATCGAGATGAAGATCTGTGTTCTCTGGCATGTCTTTCATTACACCAATGACGGTGCAATGAAAATTGTTTTCCACAAACAGGCTTTTTCCAACTGCTGGTTCGCTGCCAAAATATCTGTGGGCTGCTTTCTCAGATAATACAGCAGTATACGGGTCTTTTAACTCAGCACTTCCTGTGATTAACGGGAAGGTGAAAATTTTAAAGAAAGCAGGGTCGATATATGCGATGTTATCACTTAGTTTTTTATCGCCAACCTGGATCTGATCATTTGTATCTAAATAAACTCTTGTGCTTTCTTTGATTCCTTTTACTTCTTTTTTGATAGTAGATCCTACAGGAATCTGGGTTGCAGCAGCATATTGTGTAGGGGAGTTTTTATCTTTACTTACAGTGGTGACGCGATAAATGTTTTTTCCGTTGGTATGAAAATTATCAAAGCTTAGCTCATCTCTGACATATAGTACAATAAAAATGCAACAAGTCATGCCCACAGCCAATCCAAGTATATTGATACCAGTAATCAGCTTATGTCTTTTGAGATGGCGAATAGCAATTTTAATATAGTTCCTGAACATCTTGATGTGGTTTTAGAATGGCGGTAATAAATCACACGTGAAACTGTTCCTTGATATTTTCTGTTACTACCCTACCATCGAAAAGATTAATAATTCTGTGAGCAAATCCGGCATCATACGGAGAGTGTGTTACCATTATGAGAGTTGTTCCTGAATTGTTCAACTCCTGTAATAGTTTCATTACTTCTTCTCCATTGGAAGAATCGAGGTTTCCTGTGGGCTCATCCGCAAGGATTAAGTTAGGCTTGGCTACTACGGCGCGGGCAATTGCAACTCTTTGTTGCTGCCCTCCGGATAATTGTTGTGGGAAGTGGTTACGGCGATGCATAATATTCATTCTTTCCAACACTTCTTCTACTTTTACTTTTCTTTCAGCTGCCGGAACTTTCAGATAGAGCAAGGGCAGTTCTACATTTTCAAAAACTGTTAGCTCATCAATCAGGTTAAAGCTTTGGAATACAAACCCGATAGAGCCTTTACGAAGCTGAGCGCGTTGTCTTTCGCTCATACGGGCTACTTCTTTTCCCCAGAAGTGGTATTCTCCATCTGAAGGGTTGTCCAATAAGCCAAGAATATTTAATAATGTAGATTTTCCGCAACCAGATGGACCCATGATCGCCACAAACTCTCCATCATGCACCTCCATGTTAATTCCATTTAACGCCGTGGTTTCTACCTCTTCTGTAGTAAACAGCTTCTGTAAGTTGACAGTGCGAATCATAAGTTTTGATAGTTTGATGTTTTATTAAAAATGGATGATTTAAAACGATAGAACTTCCTTATTTCCGAAGTTTTCATAGGAGGAAACAATAACCTGGTCTCCGGGCTGTAGCCCTTCCAATACTTCAAAATATAATGGATTTTTTCTTCCAAGAGAAATTGTGCGTTTCACGGCTTTATTACCGCTTTTATCCAGCACATATACCCAGTTTCCGCCAGTATCGCTGAAAAATCCGCCAAGTGGCAACAGTGTTGCTTCCTGAGACTTTCCTAGCACCAATCTGATAGGGGAAGACTGCCCTCTTCTGATTCCTTTGGGTGTCTCCTTTTCAAAGGTCATATCGGCCTGGAAGCGACCGCTTTTAACCTCAGGGTAGACCTTGGTAACAATCATGTCATAAGATTTACCATCAAATTCGAAAGAAGCCCTTAATCCGGAAAATACCTGTGAAACATAATGCTCGTCGATATCTGCACGCAATTTAAACCCGTCCAGATCATCAATTTGCCCTATGTTCTGGCCTGCTGTAATACTGGAACCAACCTCCACATCAATGCTGGATAATTGGCCAGAAACAGGAGCCCTAACAATCAGGCTATTCAGATTTTGGCGCATTAACTCCAGGTTCTGCTGCGTACGGCGCAGGGTTCCTTCCAGTTGGGAGATCTGAGCGGTAGCGTTCTCACGTTGATAACGCTGTGATTCGACCTGAATTGCTTTCTGCCTTTGAAGCCCTTCCAGCTCGTACTTATTCTTATTAAACTCCTGGCGGGCTACGATCTTCTCCTCTACCAATTGTTTATTTCTGTCATATAAATCTTTTGCTACATCTATTTTCATATCCAGTTCAGAAATAGTCTGCTGCATAGAAAACTCTTGCTGCCGGATATTCAAACGGGTGTTCTGCAATTCGTTTCTAAGCCGGTAGATTTCAGTTTCATGATTTACGAAATCCATCATCATATGCTGGTTATCGAGTCGGAGGATCGAATCCCCTGCTTTCACCATACTACCTCCTTCAAGGTATTTACGACTAACATACCCACCTTCAATGGCATCCAGCCTGATAGTCTTTAGTGGCATTACCACGGCTGTTACAGCAATGTAAACATCAAAGGTGCCCTTCTTAACTGTAGCAATAGTTATTTTATCTTTTTCTACGTTAAGGGTAGCTCTATGATCGGCAAAAATCAAAGTGTATAGGAGCAACAATGCTACTAACGCACCACCACTAATCATTATGATGCGTTTCTTATTCCAAAACTTCTTTTCTATTTTTCTGTCCATGTGTCAAAGCGAAAAAAATGCTTCCAAGGAAATTCAATCCACATGCCAAAGCTCAAAAACGGCTACAACAGGCCATTTCATTGAGTTTCTACCTTTCTGAAACGTCCTTTCGCGGACAAACAACGTTCATAATCGGACACTTTTAAAAGTTCCTGAAATTAGCTGTGGCATTGAAAAAATCTTTGTTTAATATTGTCTCGTATTCACCCTTCGAAATTATAAAATATGCAACCCGGAAAAATTCTTATAGTAGACGACGATGTAGATGTTTTAAGAGCAGCCAGATTATTACTCAAAAGACATTTTGAGCAAGTTGATTTTGAAAAAAATCCACAAAAAATTCCATACCTCGTAACCAACTTCGATTACGATGTTATTCTGCTCGACATGAATTTTACCAGAGATTTAAGCAGCGGAAAAGAAGGGTTCGAATGGCTGGATCGTATTCTGGATATTAAACCCGATACAGCTGTTGTATTATTTACAGCTTATGGTGATGTTGAAATGGCCGTACGTGCAATAAAAGCAGGAGCTACAGACTTTGTACTGAAACCATGGGAAAATGAAAAATTACTGGCTACCATCCAAACGGCCTACGACAAACATAATGCAAAACAAAATAAACCCATAGCCGCAACTCCCACTACCACCGGGAACTCAAACATCATCGGGAAAAGTCAGGCTATGCTTAGCATATTCGACACTATCTCAAGAGTTGCCGCTACAGATGCCAATATTCTGATCCTGGGAGAAAACGGTACGGGAAAAGATCTACTTGCCCGGCAAATACATACCCAATCCCACAGAAGCAATAAACCTTTCGTGAGTGTAGATCTGGGAGCTATTAGCGAAAGCCTTTTCGAAAGCGAACTATTTGGCCATGTAAAAGGAGCATTTACAGATGCCAGGGAAGATAGAACCGGAAGATTTGAAGAGGCTAACGGTGGCACTATTTTCCTCGATGAAATCGGTAATATTTCAATCCCTCTTCAAGCAAAATTATTGACAGTTTTACAAAACAGATTTGTTACCAAAGTAGGCTCCAATAAACAAATCCCTATTGATGTAAGGCTGATCTGTGCTACCAATCGCAATATTCAATATCAGGCCAGTCAACAGCTTTTCAGACAGGATTTATTATACAGGATTAATACCATAGAAATTCAATTACCTCCTCTGAGAGAAAGAAAAGAAGACATAGTTCCGTTGGCCGAACATTTTTTACAGCTATACAGAGAGAAATATAAACGTCCGGTAAATAGCTTACAGGATTCATTGATCAACCAGCTCGAGAAGTATGACTGGCCCGGCAATATCAGGGAATTACAACATGCAATAGAAAGAGCTGTAATATTATCACAAAGCAAATCTCTGCAACCTAAAGATGTATTTGTAAAGAACAATCAGAACTCCGAACAATCTGCAGACACAGGATATAACCTGGAAGAAATGGAACGAAATATCATTACCCAGGCAATGAAGAAATGTAACGGCAATATTACGGAAGCTGCCAAGGAACTGGGTTTGAGCAGAGCCGCGTTGTACAGACGTTTGGAAAAATATAATATCTGAGCATAATGAACAGGTTCAGTATAAATATCATTTTACGCGTGATACTGTTAACCATCAGTATTGTGGTAGCCGTAGGATTCTACTTCGCTAATCTGAAGCCGATTTCTCTGTTGCTGGTTCCGGTAATCGTGCTACAGATGTACGCCATCTATCATTATCTAAACCGCATCAACCGTAAGCTTACACTGTTCCTTGAATCTATCAGGTATGAAGATTTTTCTATTCGCTTTAGTGCAGATAATAAGCTGGGAGAAAGTTTCAGCATGTTGAATCAACAGTTCAATGAAGTATTGGAAGCATTCAGGCAAACAAGAGCTGAAAAAGAAGCCAATCTTAAATACATAGACACGATTGTTCAACATATCAGCATCGGTGTACTATCGTTTGATCAGGAAGGAAAAATCGAACTTATAAATCCTGCAGCATTCAGGCTTTTAGGGATCTACAGACTAAGAAATATTCATGAACTAAAGACTGTACATCCCGGACTGGCAGAGTTATTAACTGAACTTTCTTCCGGCAATAAAACACTCTATGCCACCAGGCAGGAACAACAACTATCTATACACGCTGCCACTGTAAGATTACAGGGGCGACTGGTAAAACTAATCTCTATTCAGAATATCCATTCCGAGCTTCAAAAGAAAGAGCTGGAAGCCTGGCAAAATCTGACAAAGATTCTTCGGCATGAAATAATGAACTCTGTAACCCCCATTGTTTCTCTGATAGGAACAATGCAGGAAATTGTGGATCTGGATATTACACCAACGACAGGAAACGCCGAAGGAATAGCAGATTTAAGAGAAGCATTGCAAACTGTAGAAAGCCGGAGCAAGGGGATTATGAACTTTGTAAATGCCTACAGAGATTACACCACATTGCCTCAACCTCAATTTACAGCTGTTAATGTCAGAAACCTGGTTGCCTCAATAGGTAGTTTGCTACAAACCGATATGAAGCAAGCGGGTATTCATTTTTTAATGGAAATTGAAATAGATAATATTGAAATTCATGCGGATGTATCTCAGTTGCAAATGGTACTGATTAACCTGGTAAAAAATGCCATGGATGCCCTTGAACAAACTGCACAGGCAAGTATTCACATTAAACTCTATCTCAATAATACTCAACAAATTGCAATTGAAATAACCGATAATGGCCCAGGAATTGATGCCGAGGCCATGAATAAAATCTTTATTCCCTTTTTTACAACCAAAAAGAAAGGGTCAGGAATCGGGCTCAGCCTTTCTCAGCAGATTATTCAATTGCATGGAGGCCAACTTAAGGTAATCAGCCCGGGTGTTAACGGAAATGGTACTACGTTTTATGTTCTCCTGAATATTTAGCTGAATAATCCTTAATTTAGAAAACAATTTGTTTACTATGCTACGCCCTAACAGCCTATTGGTATTTTTCTTCCTATTATTGGCAGATCTTGTACTTGTTGCTCTAAACCTCAACGAATATAGGGTAGCGACAAAGCCTTTACTGACGCTGTTATTGGTTATTTATGTACTGTATTCCAGGTCTCCGGTTCCTAAAGGGTTCAGGAATCTATTGTTAACGGCCTTATTATTTTCCTCATTAGGAGATGACTTACTGCTATATGATAACGGTAGTTTATTTTTACCCGGGTTAGGAAGCTTTCTTATCGCACATATCTTCTACATAATCTTCTTTCTGAAAATAAGATATAGTAATCCACCAACGCCGGCATGCAAGTATCCGTTTATCTTCCTTAATGCGGCTGTGGTCATTTTATTTTTACTATTCCTAATGCCATATCTGGGCCCTTTTAAGATCCCGGTAATTATCTACGCACTTACTATTAGTATTACGGTACAAAGTGTTTTACATTCTTTCCATTTCAACCGGCAACCAGCTGGCTGGTATTGTATAACAGGCGCAGTATTATTTCTGATTTCCGATAGTTTAATTGCCGTTGGGAAATTCTATCATCCCTTCCCCGGCAGTGATATTCTGGTTATGCTAACGTATGGTTTGGCACAATTCGGTTTAGTTTTTGGTAGCCTAAAGTATTTCGAAAGCAAAGGCTAATTCTTCTTACTTTTACACCACTATGCAGAAAACAGACTTTCTTGTCATCGGTTCAGGGATTGCAGGGCTCACCTACGCACTCAAAGTATCACAGCAGTGTCCTGATAAGAAGATTACTATTATTACCAAAAGCCAGGAAGATGAAACAAATACTAAATATGCACAAGGTGGCGTAGCAGTAGTTAACGACCTGGAAAACGATAGTTTTGAAAAACACATAGAAGATACCCTAATTTCCGGAGATGGCCTTTGTAATGAGCATGTAGTAAAGATTGTGGTAACTGAAGGGCCGGATAGAGTGAATGAGATTATTGAATGGGGAGCTAATTTTGATAAAAATGAAGATGGTGTATTTTCTTTAGGCCGCGAAGGCGGGCATTCTGTATTCAGAGTTATCCATCACAAGGATGTTACCGGTCGGGAAATTGAAAGAGCCCTACTTGCTGCTATTCACCAAAGACCCAATATAGAACTTATATCACATTGCTTCGTTGTTGATCTCATTACTCAACATCACCTTGGATATCTGGTTACCAAATCTACCCCCGATATCGAATGTTATGGTGTATATGTGCTAAATCGAAATACCAATAAAATAGAAAAGATCCTTGCTAAAGTAACCTTACTTGCTACAGGTGGCAACGGGCAGGTATATCGTAGTACTACCAATCCTGGAATTGCAACCGGAGATGGAGTAGCAATGGTTTACCGGGCAAAAGGCAGAATAGAAAACATGGAATTCATCCAGTTTCATCCAACTGCCCTGTACGAACCCGGAGTAAGTAATTCATTCCTTATAACCGAAGCAGTGCGAGGAGATGGTGGCATTTTGAGGAATATTCATGGCGAAGATTTCATGCCCAAATATGATGCACGCCTGTCTCTCGCCCCAAGAGATATCGTTGCAAGGGCTATAGATAGCGAGATGAAAATAACAGGTACTGAGCATGTATTTCTTGACTGCCGGCATATGGACCTGGAAAAGTTTATCCATCATTTTCCGAATATCTACGAGAAATGTAAATCGATTGGTATTGATGTAACCCAACAAATGATACCAGTTGCACCGGCTGCACATTATAGCTGTGGTGGTATTAAAACCAATGAATGGGGGCTTACTTCCATCAGAAATCTTTATGCCTGCGGGGAATGTGCCAGCACTGGATTACATGGTGCTAACAGATTGGCATCCAATTCCTTGCTTGAAGCCATGGTATTCGCCCACCGTTGCTTCATGGATGCTACCAGCCAGATCGATGTACTTGAATTTAAAGACAATGTGCCGGATTGGGATGCAACAGGAACTACTGCCCCGAAAGAAATGATCCTGATTACTCAAAGCCTTAAAGAGCTTAAACAAATCATGAGTGATTATGTGGGAATCGTGAGAACAGATGTTCGTCTGGAAAGGGCACTCAGAAGACTGGATATGTTGCATGAAGAAACTGAAAATCTGTATGAAAAAACAATGGTTTCTCCCCAACTATGTGAACTAAGAAATTTAATCACCGTAGGATATCTGATAGTAAAGGGCGCTTCCTTCAGAAAAGAAAGTCGTGGATTACATTACAATACAGATTATCCATTCAAGTGCGAACTTGTTCAGAATATTGTCTTGTAAGTTGTTAACCGTCGCATTTCCTTAACTTTGCGATGGATTTCAATAAAACAGGACCATGTATTATATATTGCTGGCGTTTTGCTATAGTCTTTCTATTTTACCCCTTCCCGTACTTTATTTCATCAGTGATATACTGTATCTACTGGTATATTATGTATTTGGATATAGGAAGAAGGTAGTAATGGAGAATTTACGCCAGGCATTTCCTGATAAATCCAATAAAGAGCTTACTATACTTGCCAGGAAGTATTATCGCAACCTGACAGATATGATGGTTGAAACCATCAAACTGCTCACGATGAGCAAAGACTCCCTGAAGAAACGTTTTATCTGCGATCTTTCCGTATTGCATAAATTATATGCAGAAGGTAAAAGCTGCCAACTACATTTAGGTCATAACTTTAATTGGGAATGGGCGAACCTGTTTTGTATGCAGGGTGTAGCCTTTCCATTTCTGGTAGTATATATGCCCTTAACCAGCAAGCCGGCAGATAGATTTTTTCGTCATTTCAGAGAAAAATTCGGGTCTGTTCTTATCCCTGCAAATGATATGGGTAATAGTATGCGAGCCTGGAATAACAAACAGTATCTCATAGCCCTCGTTGCAGATCAGAACCCCGGAAACCCTCGTTCCTGTTATTGGTTTCCATTCCTAAATAAAATGACTCCTTTTTATAAAGGCCCTGAAATGGGAGCAAAAAGAAGTAATATACCTGTTGTGTTTGTGGATATAAGAAAAGTAAAGCGAGGTTATTATCATGCAACCTTACAACTGGCGTTTGAAAATCCACAGCAGGAGCCTGATGGAAAGATCACAGAAGCATTTGTAAACTTCCTGCAAAAGAATATCTATGAACAACCGGAGGTATGGGTTTGGAGCCATCGCAGATGGAAACATCAATATAACGGACAGCCTTTATCAACAGCTTCAAAACCTAATGATTTACCGGCTTAATGTTGTTGATGACATTTCCACTGGTATATTGATGCGTGATTCTAAGAATTTTCTTCAATTGCTTTTTAGGGGCAATTCCTTCTAAAGTAACAGTACCGTTTTCTATGAGAACATCTACAGTTGAATACCCGTTTGCCTGAAAAACAGAATCGAGTGTATGTTTGATTTGAAGATCGGCACTACTTATAATCTGAACCGGAACAGGTGGAGTTATTACGGGTGGATGGTAAACTGTAATCTTATCTTCATACGATTTAATTCCCTTTAATCCGGTCAACGCCTCTTCTGCAGCAGCTTTAGCAACTTCGTCTTTTACAACTCCTTGTAGTACAACATTTCCATCCTTTACAGTTACAGAAATACCCGGGATCATGCTTAACCGATTATTGATCTGTGCACGCAAAGTCTTATCTGAAGGTTGACACGCCGTTAATGTAAGCATGCCCATATAACAGTAAAGTATAAACGCTGTTGATTTGGGAAACATGACAAACAAAGTTATTTCCCAGAAGATACGAAAATTTCACGCAAAGGCGCTGAGATTAATATTAAGGTACAAAGGATTTTTTATAAGACTTTTAAGGATCGAGGCGAATATTTTTGAGAATTGTTGATTGGTTTAAATCATATTTATAACCCCATTCAATAACCCTTAATAACATTCTTCTCAATCTTTAATACCTTAAAAAAAATCCTTTGTACCTTAATATTAATCTCAGCGCCTTTGCGTGAAATACTAGTTCAACACTGTTTTTTCCTGTACTACCTGTAAACCTTTCTGGTCTTTCATTTTGGCGAATCCACCATCTACATTTCTGAGACTGTGAATACCTTCTCTTTTCAGGAGGGAGCAGGCAATGATACTACGATAACCGCCCTGGCAATGTACATAGATGTTATAGTGTTCTTCCATGTCTGACATCTTACCCGGATCTACCATCTCATTGAGAGGAAGGTTTAAGGCATTTTTGATGTGACCATCTGCAAACTCGATAGTTTTACGAACGTCCAGAATTACCAGATTAGGATCATGAGGGATATCCATTGCCAATTCATCTGGTTCAACAGTAATGATCAGATCAATGGCTTCCCCTGCTTTTGCCCAGGCATCATAGCTACCATCCAGGTAACCTACAACATTATCAAATCCAACTCGTGCGAGGCGGATCACAGTTTCTTCTTCCTGGCCCAAAGGAGTTACAAGAATGATATCCTGGTCGAATGGCAATAAACTACCAGCCCATTCCGCGAAGCGGCCTTCAAGGCCAATACTGATAGAACCTGGTACAAAGCCTTCTCCAAATTCAACTGCCTTACGGGTATCTACGATTACGGCACCTTCTTTAGCTTTAGCTTTAAAATCGGCAGGTGAAAGCGGCCTCATTGCTTTTTCTAAAACAGCAGATAAAGCGTCATAACCTTCCTTGTTAATTTTAGCATTGATCGGAAAGTAAGAAGGAGGAGTAGACAGGCCAGAAGTCACTTCATTAACAAACTGCGCTTTATCTGTTGCCAGTAATGCATAGTTAGTAGCTTTTTCATCACCAATGGTGCTGAAGGTATTTGGGCCTAAATTCTTACCACATGCAGATCCTGGTCCGTGTGCCGGATATACGATCACGTTATCTGGTAAGGTTTTTATTTTATTATTCAGAGAATCGAATAAGAAAGCAGCCAATTCCTCTTTGGTCAGATCGCCACTGAAGAGGTCCGGACGGCCAACATCACCAACGAATAAGGTATCACCTGTGAATACAGCATAAGGTTGCTGTTTTTCATCTTTCAGCAGGTAGCACGACGATTCCAGGGTGTGGCCCGGGGTATGTAAAACCTGTAGTGAAACGGCACCAATAGAGAAAGTCTCATTGTCTTTGGCTATATATGTTTCGAAGTTTGTTATAGCATCGGGGCCATATACGATTTCCGCACCGGTAGCCGCAGCCAGGTCCAGGTGGCCTGAAACGAAATCGGCATGGAAGTGCGTTTCGAAAATGTACTTGATTGTAGCTTTACGTTCATTTGCCAGATCCAGATATACGTCAATATCTCTTAACGGGTCTATCACGGCTGCAACTCCTTCTGATTCAATAAAGTATGCAGCTTCCGATAAACAGTTGGTGTACAATTGTTTTACGAACATGGTTTTTGATTTTTACAAATTTACAACTTCTGCAACGGTCTGCTTATGGATAAAATCTATATAAAAATAAAAAAGTAGCCGAATCGGCTACTTTTTTATATCGTTTTCCGTAATTAAACGGTAATGCTATTAACCAACAAGCTCTTCCACGAACTTAGCCACTTCAGCAATACGTTGCTTATTAATGGTGTAGTGAATGAACTTACCATCTCTTTCTGTAATTACAATGCCAGCACGCCTTAAAATGGCGAGATGTTGCGATGCTACCGATTGTTCCAGACGCAATTTCACGTAAATCTCAGTTACGGTCATTTTTTTGTGGTCTTCCAGCAACTTAATCATTTGCTGGCGCAGCTTATGGTTGATAGCTCGCAGAACCATAGCAGCTTTCTTGACGGCAATGTAATCCAATTTGATCTGGTCTTTTTCATTGGTACCTCTAGAAATAATAAGAGTATTAGAAGAGGTAGTTAATAATGTTTTTTCCATCGCATAATAGTTTAAAAAATGATGAAATGAAAGGGATCAACGGACAGTACTCGCAAATAGTTAGACAACAATTGCGGATATCGATTTACACAAAAATATAATATCTATCACAATAAAAAAAATTTCCATACCTTATTTTATCATATATATCCCCCAGATACTTGCAAAATAGATGTAATTTGACAATCACATGACAATCCAACGTTCGTGTTAGGATTTTTGAGGGGTATAAAATGGCTTGAGATAAAAAGGACTAAAATATGCGAGGTCAACGAACTGCTTCTTTTCCCAGTATTTAGCCGAAAGATCAGCTAACTGTGCAGCACTTATCACATATTTTACAAAAATAGCATTTTTACGTGAAGATAACATTAGCTCCCATTTCGAACTTCCATCACCAAAGAAATAGATTTTCCTCTCTGCAAGCTGAGTGTCAAATATTTCAGGTGTTAATATAAGTGCCTGGGGAGGCATTATTTCATTTAAACTATTATCATATATCGCTGTAAAAACTTCCTGTCTGCGAGCATCTATCATTGGGCAATACCAGGCATCCTGGTCCTGCACTTCTGATAATAATCCACTCGCCATCATCTGCAATGTAGATATTGCAATCAAAGGCTTATTCCATGCATAACACAGGCCCTTAGCCGTTGCCACTCCCACACGTAAACCCGTATACGAACCCGGACCAGCACTTACCGCAATGGCATCCAATTTATCTGGAGTAATATTGTGTTCCTGCATCAATGTTTGCACAAATGTGACAATTGTAGCAGCATGGTCCTGCTGCTTTTCATTCGTTAACGTTTGCACCGCCTTTCCATTTATTGCCAGGCTTACAGATCCTATACTTGTTGCAGTATCTATATTCAATATTACCATAATAATTATATCGCTTCGTATGCTTTTTGTAATGAGTCTGCAACGGTATACCTCGGATCTCCGGTTGCATCCTGTATCGCTTTTAATACTTCGTAAACATGCCTTATGCCAATTCTTTCACTCCACTCAAATGGTCCATAAGGATAATTGGTTCCCAGGCGCATCGAGGTATCAATATCTTCCGGGGTAGCCGTTCCCTCTTCTGCTGTTAAATAAGCTTCATTAATAATCATACATACAACCCTCGGAGTAACCAACCCTACCATATCAGCTACTAACAAATATTCCCAACCCAAATCATACATAATATTTGCGAGGGTCATTTGCTGCACATCATCAATAACGGATACTTCCATTACCGGAAGATTGATCATACCCGGCAGAAAATTACATCCTATGATATTAATTCCCTGTTCAAAGGCATATTGACTCATCAATTCAGATAAAGAAGTTTTTACCATACCAGCTAAAACCGGTACTCCAGGGTGCTTTGCGTATAGCAATGCATGCTCCGTTCTGTCATCAAATACCAGATCGATTATTAAATCAAAAGCATTTACCGAACTTACTTCTTCCAAACTTGTTTTCCACTGCAACTGATGATGTTTTGGAATTCCTTTCTCCATCAACTCATCATACCGTTGGGCATCTGCTACTACCAGAATGTTCATAGCATTAAAATTTTGGCAAACCTAATAAAGAATCATTAATTATTGCCAAATCTACCGGCGTATCTTTGCCTCTGCAAAATATAAATCAGTAATCTCTGAATATGGAAAAGAAAATAATTAATACCAGCAAAGCTCCTGCTCCTATTGGCCCTTACAACCAGGCTGTCAAGGTCGGTAATACACTTTATGTTTCCGGTCAGATCCCTATTGATCCTGCTACCGGCGAACTGGCAAAAGGAGGCATAGAAGCTGATACCCATCAGGTGATGAAAAACCTTCAGGCCGTTCTTGAAGCTGCTGATATGGGATTCCAGGATGTTGTGAAAACAACCATTTTCTTAACAGATATGAAAACTTTCCCTCAGGTAAATGAAGTATATGGTACCTACTTTACCAGCGATTTTCCTGCCCGCGAAACAGTTCAGGTAGCTGCTTTGCCAAAAGGAGTGAACGTAGAAATTTCTGTTATTGCAGTAAAGTAGCTCGCAGGCTCGCTTTTTTCTCGCAGAGAAGCAGAGATTAATATTAAGAGGCATAAGGATCGAAGCGAATGTTATTAAGAGCTACAGACTGGTTTCTATTAATGTTGAAACCTATCGGAAGTCCTTAAAAGCATTCGCTTCGATCCTTATGCCTCTTAATATTAATCTCTGCTTCTCTGCGAGAAACAAGCGAGCAACGCGAGCTATTTATGCGCAAACAATGTAGATGCCAGCTTGGCATCATGATTATATACATCATCGCGGAAATTCAATCTGTTCTTCTCGTCTACAAAGGCTGTAAAGTATACTATATACACAGGTACTTTATCCTTAATTGTTACATACTTTTCCTTACCAGCATTCATTGCCTCATCAATTTTTTGCTCTGTCCAGGATGGATCATCCCGTAATAGCCACATTGCAAGATGTTTGGGCTCTTCAATTCTTATACAGCCATGGCTAAACGAACGCTTGTCTTCTCCGAACAAATAACGTGCAGGCGTATCATGCAGATAAATATTATACTCATTCGGGAACAGGAACTTTACTTTGCCCAACGAATTTTTACCGCCTGGCTTCTGACGTACAGTATAAGGGAAGCCACGACCAGACTGACTTAAATTAATAGAGCCAGGAGATACTACCTTACCACTGCTGTTTACAATTTCCATATTCTGACGTGCCAGATAACTACTTCCTCCCTTTCTTAGGCCAGGAAGCACTTCATTGGTTAATATACCTGGAGGCACATTCCAATACGGACTGAATACGATGTATCTCAGTTCTTTCGTAAATACAACGGTACTGGTACCAGGCTTTCCTACTACTACATTACACGACCAATCGAGTCTGCCACTATCATAAACCATCATTTTAAACTGAGGGATATTTACTACAATATGGTCGGAAGTCGGATCTATTGGAACCCAGCGAAGTCTTTCCATATTGAGCAAAACCTTTTGAATCCGCTGTTGAACAGGCACGTTCAGGGCATTGAGAACATTTTGGTTGAGTACACCATCTGTCTTCAGCCCCATTCTTTCCTGGAAGCTGCGTAATGCTGTGTCGAGTGGTGCATTAAATACATTACTGCTGTCGTTAACAGAAAGGTCGCCCAGGATTTGAAGTTTATTCTTTGCCTGAGAAATAACAAGGGCAGAATCGCCTTTCTTAAGGGCTTTCTGCGTCATTCTGGTTGTATCCCACTGATATTTGGAGGCGATATTTACCAATCGCTTCAGTTGTTGTTTCAGGAGAGTATATTGTCGGTTTACCGGTTCGTCTTCCTCAAAAGTATTATTAGGCTTGCGGATCATGGAATCGAGGAGGCTTTCCATATCAATTTTCTTGCGGGGAATAAACCATTCGAGGTCTTTAGCCGATTCGGTTATTAGTCCACCCCATACTTTGTTTCCATAGGCGAAGAATTGGGCGGTGAGGAGCAATTCGATGCCAGGAGTAGCCGGGTTACCGGGTTTAAGGGTTGAGTCGGCCTGTAGCAAGGTATCGAGCGCCTGCGGGATGAGGCTGCTGTCGCCGATTCCGTAGGCCGCATCGTTTTTCATCATATTGATGAAGTTACCGGCTTGTTCGGTAAGTCCATCTTTATTGATCCAGGCGTAATGAAAATCTCTTCGTCTGTAAAAATTCAGGATATACTCATCATATGCATTATATGATGGGTGATCTTGGAGGAATTTATGGACGTAGCTACTGTCGAAGGTTAGGTCGATATAGGCCTGTTTCGTATAATGCGAGGTATCTCTCGCTTTTGTTTTTTTGTGGGAGCCACTTTGTTGCATACAGGAGGCGAAAGCAATCATTAGCAACATAAGTGCACCATAGAAGCGTATAGTCATAATAGTACCAGGATGTAATTAAACATGACAACCGATAATCAGGGGGGTCATTTACTATAGTAAATGTATGAAATATATGAAGTTATATGTTCAGGGTTTAATAAAAAAAGCAGGCTACCTGGAGATGGTAGCCTGCTTTAAATTTCTTTGGTATTTATAGTTTTATTTCTTCGTCGTTGGCGTCAAAGAATCGGTATTCGGTAAGGTGATAATTGGAGTCAGCTTTGAGTCGTATCCATTTTTTATAGTGGAAGTACCATTTCCACTGTTTAGAGACCAGAAATCCTTTGGTCAGGTAAGCGTACAGGATTGGGTGAACTCTGATTGTTAATCCTTTATGTTGATGATTGAGGAGATATTGGAGATTTTTCTCGATATCTTCCAGGATAAGCATAGATGCGCCGATTTTTCCGGTGCCTCTGCAGGTTGGGCAATCTTCAGCTACGGAGATTGTGATTTCTGGTTTAACCCTTTGACGGGTAATCTGCATCAATCCGAATTTGGAGATAGGCAGGATGGTATGTTTAGCTCTGTCCTGGGCCATGAATTTTTCCATGGCTTCGAAGATGGCTTTTTTGTTTTCGGGGAGTTTCATATCGATAAAGTCGATAATGATGATTCCCCCCAGGTCGCGCAGCCTGAGTTGGCGGGCGATTTCGGCGGCAGCTTCGAGGTTTGAAGCTAGTGCGTTTTGTTCCTGGTTATTGCTGGAGCTTTTGTAGCCGCTGTTGACGTCGATGACGTGGAGGGCTTCAGTAGCTTCAATGATAAGATATACACCACTATCGAGGTTAACGGTTTTACCGAAAGAAGCTTTCACTTGTCTGGTAACTCCGAAGCTATCGAAGATAGGAGATCCGTTATTGTAGTAGTTGACGATATCGGATTTTTCAGGCGCAATTTTTTGGATGTACGTCTTGGTGTCTGTATAAATATTTTTATCGTTTACAACGATGCGGTTGAAGCTTTCGTTGAGCAGATCTCGGAGGATGCTGGTAGTTTTAGTTTGTTCGCTCAGTATTTTCTGAGGAGCCTGGGCACCATGGAGATTTGACTGGATATTTTTCCAGGTTTGAACGAGGGTGGTTAGATCTTCGTGCAATTCTGCTGTTTTCTTTCCTTCGGCGGCGGTTCTAACGATTACGCCGAAGTTGGGAGGTTTGATTGCTTCAACAATTTTCTGAAGTCTCTTTCTTTCTTCGGAAGAATGGATTTTTTTGGAAACGGCAACAATATCGTTGAAGGGTGTTAACACGATAAATCTTCCGGGTAAAGAGATTTCGCAGCTAAGGCGGGGGCCTTTGGAGGAAATGGGTTCTTTCAGAATTTGTACGAGGATGTTGGGTTTACCACCTAAAACATCTGTGATCTTGCCAGTTTTTACGATTTCCGGTTCATTTTTAAATTTAGTGAAATCGAATCCATCGGGCGTTTTATCGCTGATGGCGAGAGCAGTAAATTTAAGAATGGAGCGGATGTATGGGCTAAGATCCGTATAATGTAAAAAGGCATCTTTTTCGAAGCCTACGTCGACAAATGCAGCATTTAAGCCGGGTATTAGTTTTTTTACTTTACCCAGGTATAAATCACCTACTGCGAAGTTAGGATTGCCACTTTCGTGATGTAATTCTACTAGCTTCTTATCTTCCAGTAACGCAATTTCTACCCCTGAGGGAGCCGCATTTATAATAAGTTCCTTATTCAAGCGTCCAAAATTTTAACCTTAAAAACTTCACCTTTATGCTATGCACACGGCTATTTGAGAACAGCTTACTGCATACCAAAACAATAGCTTACTATAAATAGTCAGCGTATTTTTTCACGTTCGTGATGATGGATTGCTTAAGGGTTCAGCGATCACTGCAGGTAATGTCCGGAGAAAACAAATTGCGGAGTCTATGGAAACAACCTGCATGACTATAGCAATTTAAGAAGTAAATGCTAAAATCATGCAGGATATATGAAAATTTTTATCCGACTACCGCGCCGGGAGCATACCTAATTAGTATAAATGGCGGGAAACTGGAGTAATTATTTCTTCTTACTTTTATGCCGGTTCTTTCTCAGTCTTTTTTTACGCTTGTGAGTAGCAATTTTATGTCTTTTTCTTTTCTTACCGCAAGGCATACGCTGATACGTTTTTAAATGATTGAAAAATAATATTATCTAATGCTTTTTATATAGCTATCTACTTCCTTCTTAAGCTCGGGATCCGTCATTAATTGTTTGCTTTTTTCAAACAATTCGATGGCCTTAGCTTTATCTCCCTTACTTCTATAGGCTTCGCCCAAAACGAATAACACTTTTGCATTATCCTGATGTTTGGCGCTAACGCCTTCCAGTCGTTCGATAGCTTTATCATATTGCCCGGATGTAATAGCTAGATTAGCTAAAGTAACCTGGGCATCAATATTGTCAGGATGAACAGCTACAACTTCTCTCAATTTTGCCACACCTTTCATAGGCTCACCGGTATTCATAAATACCATAGCCTGAGATATCTTTAAGGTGTCATTGTCAGGATTCAATTGAATGGCCTGATCAAATAAAGAGATAGCCTGCTCGGCTTCCCATTTTGCTACACGCGGATCTTCAGCGTGTTGCAGGTGGGCTGAAAATAAATTGGCTGCAAAGGTGAGGCTTTTTTCGGAATTTTCCAACTTAGCGGCTTCGCCCAGATAATAGGCTGCCACGGGAAGCTGATTTAAGCTATCCCAAAGATTATACAATTGGCGGAATGCAGAGATCTGCTGAGATTTTACATCCCCGCGAATAACATTGGTTTCAATGGTATTTACCTGTAATAACTTATCTGATGGAATCTTACCCTTGGCTACCGAGAGCAATTCAGAAAAGGCAATAGGTTGTACATCCTGTCCGCCCTGCATAGGGGCAGCAGATGACATAGGTTGCTTGTCTGACCGGGGCACAGTTCGGCCAAAGGCGAATAATATCACCAATAGTGCTACCGCAGCACCCACCAGAAGAACTTGTGTTTTTTGCATCGCCTAAAATATTAGGCTGCAAAACTAAGAACTTTTAAGCTTCTTTACTTCAGCAACAAATTCTTTCGAAGGTTTGAACGCCGGAATAAAATGCTCAGGTATCTCCACAGCTACGTTCTTCTTGATGTTACGTCCAATCTTGGCGGCTCTTTTCTTAGTGATGAAACTTCCAAAGCCACGGATATAAATGTGTTCTCCATTAGCTAAGGCTTCTTTCACCTCTTTAAACATAGCCTCAAGTGTGACTAATACATCAACTTTGGGGATGCCGGTTTTTTCAGCAATGTTGTTTATTAAATCAGCTTTTCTCATATAAAAGCGAGAGGATTACTTTACTCTCAAAGTTAACTTAAAAATTCTAATTGCTGAATTTTAAGCAAATAAATTTTATCATTTTTTCTTATAACTCGTATTGGCGATAAAATTATTTATTTGCGGTTCAGAAATTTCTATCTGTTGTACCTAAATAGGGTTTTTTCTACAGCATTTGCCATATCAATATACTAAATAATTTTATTAAAATAATATATAAATGGGCTCAGCCAGACTTTTTTTTACCGAAAATTTACTAGAATGGAATAAAGAGCAGAATAACCGCAGTATGCCCTGGAAAAATGAGAAAGATCCATACAAAATATGGCTGTCTGAAATCATCCTCCAACAAACACGCGTTGAGCAGGGCTGGCCTTATTATGAGCGATTTATTCAGTACTACCCCACCGTTCAGCAACTAGCACAGGCTCCTGAAGAAGAGGTTTTCAGACTCTGGCAGGGCCTCGGATATTATGCCCGTTGTAAAAATATGCTGGCTGCTGCCAGGGAAATTACCAATACCTATAACGGTAAATTTCCCGATCAATATGATCAAATTAAGGCCCTGAAAGGAATTGGCCCTTACACCGCCGCCGCTATCGCCTCCTTTGCCTTCAACCTGCCTCATGCAGTGCTCGATGGAAATGTTTTCCGTGTATTATCACGCTTCTTTGGTATTGATACCCCGATCGACAGCACCGCTGGTAAAAAACAATTCTCAGAACTGGCCCAGGCTCTTCTCCCGGCAGATAAAGCAAATGTTTATAATCAAAGCATTATGGATTTTGGAGCAGTGGTCTGCAAGCCACAGGCCCCAAATTGCGACGACTGCCCCCTGCAAAGGAAATGTGCGGCATTTAATCAAAACCTGATTAATCTGCTACCAGTAAAAACCAAAAAAATACAGGTGAAAAAACGCTATTTCAACTATATCATCCTTCAGCACAAAAACAATATCTATATCCGTAAAAGAACAGCCAGTGATATCTGGCAAAACCTCCATGAATTCATTCTCATGGAAACAGATAATGCTACTGATTTTACTGCTCTGCAAAAAGACAATCGTTTCAGGGATTTACTGGGCGATTTACCCTTTTCTATCGAAAAGATTTCAGCACTCCTTAAACAACAACTTACTCATCAAACGATTTATAGTCAATTCATTACAATAAAAGTTTCTACAGCTCCTGCCCTGCATGATTATATAGCAGTGTCACAAAAACAACTCAATAATTATGCTTTTCCAAAAACCATTACAACCTATTTGGAAAGCAATAACTTACAGCTCTTTTAGTCAAACACACATTGCGAATAAAAATATACATGAAGCGCTATGGTACTTCAGTATTCAATCGTAACAACAAAATCTGTCACAATCGCCCGCCAGTAAAGAAATTTTTCCTGTCGATTAGAAAAAAATATTAACTTTAAGAAGGTTGTTTATTTATTTAACGAAGAACATTTCAACAACAGGCTAAAAAACCTACAACTATGAGAGGTGTTAATAAAGTAATCCTGATTGGCAATTTGGGCAGAGATCCGGATGTACAGTTTCTTGAAGGGAATATAGCAGTAGCTAAATTTTCACTGGCTACTACTGAAACCTTTAAAGACAGGGCTGGTAAGCTCATCTCACAAACAGAGTGGCATACGGTAGTATTGTGGAGAGGTCTGGCAGAGTTAGCGCAGAAGTATCTGCACAAAGGTAGTCTTGTTTATATTGAAGGACGCCTACGCACACGTAGCTGGGAGGACAAAGAAGGCAATAAAAAATTTGCCACCGAAGTTGTAGGAGATAACCTGGTTATGCTGGATAAACGCATGGACCTCAACAACCAAGATCACCCCATTGCTCACCACAGCGGCTCTGGTACAGGCAGCGGAGAAAATTATCCAGGATTGGATATTCCCCCTTCTCTGAATGAACCAGCAGATGATCTGCCGTTTTAATTGATCTGAATAAATAATTTAATGCTGTCACGCAAGTAATCCCAAAGGGGACATTACTTATATTTGCGTGCCGGGAAAGTTATTCTATAAATTTCTTTCCCTAATTCATGTTTTTTCACCAAAGTTGAACATCTTGGGTATCCTTTCGGCAAGCAACGTATCCTATTTCTTACAAGCCAGCACACCCATTGCCACTCCTAATGTGGTGGTGTTTCTGCTTGTAATTTTCGTATTACTGCTACTCACCTTCATCGTTTCCGGTGCAGAAGTAGCCTTTTTCTCCTTGAACTATAAGGACCTTAACGTCCTCAAAACAAGGCAGAATACTTCCGGCAAACTCATTACCAAGTTGCTGGAAAAACCTAAATCATTATTGGCATCCCTCCAGATTGCAAGTATCCTGCTGATGCTCGCTTTCATTATGATTACCAATTATCTGGTAACTCAAATGGAAGACCTGCAAACCCTGCCCGTTGTTTCCCTAGTGGTTCGGATTGCTGCCATCTGCTTAATACTCCTGTTCTTTGGACAAATCCTCCCACGGGTTTGGGCTGCCCAAAATAATATCCGCTTCGCTACTTACTTCGCCTGGTTCGTTAGCCTTATTCATGCTACCCTCGAACCTGTCAGCGATTTCTTTGTAAGCATGAGCACCAATATTGAAGCTAAGCTCTTTCACAGAGGCAGTGGCCCCGTAAACTACCACGAAATCGATGAAGCCATCGAAATGAGTGTAGACCCTACCGCTTCCCAGGAAGAAAAAAATATACTCAAAGGCATCCTCAAATTTGGTAACATCACCGTTAAACAAATTATGCGCGGGCGCCTCGACGTTAACGGCGTTGAATATAACAGTTCATTCAATGAAGTAGTGGCCAGAGTAGCCGATCTGCATTACTCCCGCCTCCCGGTATACAAAGAAAATCTCGACAATATCGTTGGCGTGATCCATACCAAAGACCTGCTTCCGCATCTCGATAAAGGAACAGCTTTCGACTGGCACCAGATTATGCGCCAGCCTTTCTTTGTTCATGGTCACAAACTGATCGAAGACCTCCTGTCTGAATTCCAGAGCCGCCGTATGCACTTCGCCGTAGTGGTAGACGAATTCGGTGGTACTTCCGGTATCGTTACCCTGGAAGATATCATGGAAGAAGTAATCGGCGATATCAAAGATGAATTTGACGAAGAAGAATTTAACTATAGTAAGGTCGATAACTTTACCTACGTTTTTGAAGGCAAAACCATGCTCAATGACGTTTGCCGAATCATGGACATCGCTCCGGATACCTTTGAAACCGTAAAAGGTGAAAGTGATTCACTCGGCGGATTAATTTTAGAATTAGCAGGAAAATTCCCTGAAGAAAATAGCGTTATTAACTACAATAATTACGATTTTACTGTTCTTGAAGTCAATAAAATGCGTATTCAGAAAGTTCAGGTAGCCATTCGCCCTGATGCCTCTGAAAAAGTGTAATGCCAGGGTAGTTAAACAAAACAATAAGATGTTCGATTTAAAAGGTAAGGCTCTTGCCATCATAGCCTTGTTACTGCTTGGAATGACAGCCTGTGAAAATGTGCCTACTCCTAAGCCAAGAGGCTACTTTCATATCAAATTCCCGGAAAGAAAGTATAAAACATTCGATAATCCTGGTTATCCATATACTTTCGAGTATCCGGCATATGCCAATATCATTAAGGATACCTCCTTCTTTGGGGCTGCTCCTGAAAATCCATATTGGATCAATGTAGATTTTCCCTCACTTAATGGTAAAATCTACATGAGCTATAAAATTATCGGAGGCAATAACTCCTTCGACAAGCTCGTGGATGACGCCTTTAAAATGACCTATAAACATACCTACAAGGCTTCATATATCGATGAAAATGCCATTCATACCAATAATAATGTAAGCGGCACTTTCTATGAAGTTGGCGGTAATGCAGCCTCTGCCAAACAGTTTTATGTAACTGATTCTACCAAACACTTCCTTCGGGGAGCCCTCTATTTCGATGCTACCCCTAATGCCGATTCACTCGCCCCTGTCGACAAATTCCTTGAACAGGATATGATACATTTGGTTGAAACCCTTAGGTGGAGATAACCTTCTAATAATGTACCTTTGTGGTCTATTAAGAACGACCTGTGTAACAGATGATAATTATCGACGATAAATATATAAGTGACGAAGTAATTGAAGAGCAATTCGTATGCAATCTGTCGGCCTGTAAAGGTGCCTGCTGCGTAGCGGGTGACTGTGGAGCGCCGCTGGATAAGGACGAAACTAAGATTCTGAAGAAAATTTACCCTAAGCTTAAGCCTTACCTTCGCCCCGAAGGCATTCAGGAAATTGAACATACAGGCACTCATACCACCGATAAAGAATATGGCTACGTTACCCCAATAGTAAACAACGGTATTTGTGCATACGCAACTATCGATGATAATGGTGTTGTAGGTTGTGGTATTGAAAAGGCATATAAGGAGGGAGTAGTAGATTATAAAAAACCTATCTCCTGCCACCTGTATCCTATCCGCATCAAGAAATATGAGTCGTTTGAAGCGGTTAATTATGACAGATGGGATATCTGTAAAGCTGCCTGCAAAAATGGTAAGGCACTACAAGTTCCGGTTTATCGTTTCTTAAAAGAAGCGATAATCAGAAAATACGGCACGGAATTTTATGAAGTGCTGGATAAAATTGCAAGAAAACAGTATAAATAAGGATAGCCGGTCTGGAAGATTTATTATCGCTTCTTAAATCCCAAAATCCTGAATTATCTTTAAAGAGGAATATCGTAGGCTTATGCATCAAATAGCAGCTACCTTTCTTGAGAAAAGTGAAACTAAGGCGAGTGACTTAGGTCATCGTGCTACCATCAACTTCAATATTGGCAAATACAATAACGCTGTAAAGAACGGTAAACTTCAATTTGCCGATCTGGCTATTGCGAGAGAACGTGCCAAAAATATTAAGTGGAGGGCAATTGAGCATCTCGATAATCATCTTGAGGAATTCGAACAAAACTTTATACGCCGTGGTGGTAAAGTAATCTGGGCCGAAACTGCCGAACAGGCACAGCAGGAAATTCTGGCTATCTGCCAGGCTAAAAACTGCAAAAGCATCGTTAAGAGTAAATCCATGGCCACAGAAGAAATACATCTCAACTCCTTCATGGAAACGCATGGAATTGAATGTGTGGAAACCGACCTTGGTGAATATATTCAACAATTAGATAATGAACCTCCTTATCACATTGTTACTCCGGCCATGCACAAAAGCAAGGAAGATGTAGCCCGTCTTTTTGCTGATAAACTAGGTACCGACCCTGCGCTGACTCCCGAACAACTTACTCTCGTTGCCAGGGAAAAACTCAGAAATAAATACCTGGAAGCTGAAATTGGTATCACGGGTGCCAACTTCATTATTGCTGATACAGGATCTGTAGCAGTAACCGAAAATGAAGGTAATGCACGTCTTACTACCGCCTTCCCTAAAACACATATTGTATTGGTTGGGATAGAGAAAGTAATTCCTTCTATCACTGACTTAGGCTTGTTTTGGCCACTTCTGGCCACTTATGGTACTGGTCAGAATATCACTGCATACAACAGCATTTTTAGCGGTCCAAAACAGGAAAATGAGATTGATGGCCCTGAAGAGATGTATGTTATTCTCATGGATAACGGCCGTACCAATATTTTGCAGGATACTGTAGCCAGAGAAAGCCTTTATTGCATTCGTTGTGGCTCCTGCTTAAATGCATGCCCGGTTTATAAAAATATCGGGGGCCATACTTATTCTACTACCTACAGCGGTCCAATCGGTTCTGTGATCACTCCACACCTCAAGGGAATGGATTCCTATATGCACCTGAGCTTTGCCTCTTCATTGTGTGGTAACTGCACAGAGGTATGCCCTGTACGTATTAATCTGCATGAATTGCTGCTACATAACAGACAAAAAGCGGTAGAAGAAAACTATACTTCCGGCGGTGAAAAATTTGGATGGTTTGTTTGGAAACAAGGTTGTAGTAGCAGAAGAATGATGAATATGGCTGGTGGTAAATGGAAAAACTTCTTCTTCCGCAGGTTCTTTGCTAAAAGCTGGGGAGAGGACAGAGACCTCCCTGAATTTGCAGAAAAATCGTTCAACCAACTCTGGAAAGAGCGTAACCGCTAATCCTTCTCACTGGTAAACTTCACTTTTTGCGTTACTCTTGCTGGTTTTCGGTCTGATGCCGGATTCCATGCCGGCCCTTCCTTGATTACTCTTATTGCTTCATCATCACATTCTTTATTCAGGTGATGTTTGATCTTAAAGTCCTGCAATGTTCCATCAGGCATAACCAGGAATGAAACTCTTACAAAACCCTCCTGCTTATTAGGGTTTCTGACATTCGTTTTAAGGTAATCGGCATACCCTGTTTGGCCATTAACAGGTAATGGCGGTCTGTATTCAGCATTAGTTTCTGTATAGTCAGTATCCGCTGCTTTAGCCCCAGCCAACTTTCCTTTCACGGCCTTTTCCGGACCTTTGCTTTCATTTAAAACAATTGGTGAGCTCAACACAGAATCCATTAGTTTATAATTTTTCTCAATAGCCAAATGATCAGCCTTTTTCAGTTTTGCCGAATCAAACATGATAATTTTATAGTTATTGGCCAACTGCATGCTGGTATCATCAGCATTTGATTTATAAACCTCTGAAAGCTTCCGATCTGCCTGCCTGCTTGTTTCTGCCATGGCAGGAGTTGGAGCAGCATAAGTTTGTGGCTGAGCTTTCGCTAATGCCGGAACAGGAGCTGACGAAGCTACAGGCTTATGGGCCTGTGCAACCTGAGGTACTACTTCTTTGGCAGCGGGAGCAGTATTCTGGGCCAAAGAGGACAATGTATCCAATGGAATTCCTTTTTCTTCCTTAATAGAATCATTATTAGTGGAGGAAGGCAGGGCAACTATATTGGAGACTGGTTTTTGGGATTGATTAACGATATACCATCCGATGCCCATAAATAAGATGATGGCTGCGGCGGCGACCCATCTGTACATTTTGATTACTCTGCCTCTCGGGTGGGCAGCGGGCGATGGTACTGCAATCCTTTTAGCCAATTCTTCACTTAAAGATTGTAGTTGGAGCTGTTGGTCTGGATGCTGTTTGGAATATCCTTCCAGGGCATCGGCGAGGAAAGGATCGTCGAGGGCCTGTTTCTCCAGTTGGTGCATAGCTCTGTCGTCCAGCTCTCCGGCCAGATACTGGCGTATTAATTTTGCCAGTTCTTCAGGTGAGATATGTGAGTGACGATCAGGCATTTTGCTGTTCAATACAAATTTTAAGATTACGTTTACCGTTCTGGATGTAGCTCTTCACTTTATTCATATCATATCCGGTTAGAGCGCTAACCTCACGATAACTTTTTTCTTTCAGGTAAAACAGATCCACACTACGCTTTTGTTCTTCCGGCAATGTTTCCAGGCATTTCTCCAGTTGCTGCAAATGATCTTCAAGATCTATTCCATTGCCATGATGATTTATTTCCTCATTTTCCATAAGCGAACTCTCGTCTATGGAAATCTGTAATCCTTCCTTATGTTTCATTGCCCTGAGTTTCATCAGGCAATGATTACGGGATAATACGTGCAACCAGCTCTTAAAGTTTTGAACATCATGTTGTTGCAACTTGGTAATCAGCTCTTCAAAGATTTGCATAACAGCATCTTTGCTTGCCTCTTCATCGAAATATTTAAGGCATACACCATATACCAGTGGCATATAACGCTGGTATAAGGCAGCCAGAAAATCCAATTTGCCAGTGCTTTTATACTGCTGGATCAAATCGGCATCTGAGGCCTCTTGCATAATATTTTCGCGAATAAATGACAAAGCTGAATTGAGCTAATTAAAACAATAGTATTGAATTTTTTTGAATATCTGAGTGATTAAAAGAGAAAGCACCAGCTTAAAAACCAGTGCTTTCTGAATATTGGGGATGGACAACAGCTTAGTGTCTGAAATGACGCATACCTGTCATTACCATTACCATATTATGTTCTTTACAGAATTCGATGGAGTCGTTATCTCTAACGGAGCCACCAGGTTGAATTACTGCATTGATACCATGCTCATAAGCAATAGTAACGCAATCATTGAATGGGAAGAAGGCATCAGATGCCATTACAGCACCTTTCAGGTCGAAATTGAACTGTCCGGCTTTTTCAATAGCATGACGCAATGCATCGATGCGGGAAGTTTGGCCACAACCTTTACCAATCAGTTGCTTGTTTTTAACCAAAGCGATAGCATTGGATTTCAGGTGCTTAGCGATCAGGTTTGCAAATTCGAGATCAGCTTTTTCGTCCGGAGTAGATGAACGGGCACCTACTTCATTCCATTCCTTATAATTACCGTTGTCGCTGTCTTGCAGTAACACACCGTTCAATACGTTTTTGAACATGTATTTGCTCTGAACAGGTTGTTTTTGTTCTAACAGGATACGGTTCTTCTTAGCCTGTAATACTTCCAGGGCATCAGCATTAAAACCAGGTGCGATAAGGATTTCAAAGAAGATTTCGCTGATAGATTCAGCGGTAGCTTTATCAATTACCTGGTTGGTAACTAAAACTCCACCAAAAGCACTTTCTTTATCACCAGCCAAAGCAGCCTCCCAGGCTTCTTTCAGAGAATTGCGGGTTGCAATACCACAAACGTTGGTATGTTTTATTACAGCAAAGGTTGTAGTACCGTTAAACTCCTGGATAAGTTGACAAGCTGCGTCTACGTCTACCAGGTTGTTGAATGATAATTCCTTACCGTGTAATTTGTTGAATACTTCATCGAGTTTTCCATAGAAAACGCCTCTTTGGTGAGGGTTTTCACCGTAACGGTTAACTTGTCCTTCCGGTACAGAGAGTTGGAAATAATCACCAGGCTCGTTGTTCAGGAAATATTGAGAGATAGCTACATCATAGTTTGCACATACTTCGAAAGCTTTGGCAGCAAAGCCTCTGCGATCCTGAATGGAAGTAGCTCCGTTATTTTCTGTAAGTACTTTTTCGAGATCAGCATATTGATCTTTAGAAGCAACGATTACAACATCTTTATAGTTCTTACCAGCAGCACGGATAAGGGAAACACCGCCAATATCGATCTTCTCAATAATAGTTTGCTCTTCAGTTGTGTTCTTTACTGTTTCCTCGAATGGATACAGATCAACTATTACCAGGTCTATTTCCGGTATCTGATATTCTTTCAGTTGTTCCAGGTCTTGCGGATTGTCGCGGCGTGCCAGAATTCCACCAAATACCTTTGGATGTAAGGTTTTAACGCGACCTCCCAAGATTGAAGGATATGCAGTCAGATCTTCCACTGCTACACATTTTACTCCCAGCTCTTCAATAAATTTCTGAGTACCGCCGGTAGAGTAAATGGTAACACCTTGTTCACCTAACTTTTTAACGATGTTCTCCAGGTTATCTTTATAGAAAACGGAGATCAAAGCTGATTTAATTTGCTTTTGCATGAATGGAAAACATTAGAATTAATAACTAAAGGCCGCTGATCATGGACCGAAAAGAGACGCAAAGTTAATACGTAACAATCATTTTTCCATTTTCGTTCAAATAGTAAATCAATCTTCTATTCATCAATCTAAAAAAACATCTCACTATTATATCATTATAAAATATCATTATTTTATATTTAAAATAAATGCTCCTTTTTCATTCATATCATAATATGTCTGATTACTGTGCAGGCAATCTTTCTTCCACTGCTCTACCATATATCTTTTATTAAAAGCAGTTATTATTAGGGTTTGAAAATCGTATAGCCTGTTGAGTTGGTATAATGAGGCTTTAGTATTGTTGGTAACAATCAGATAATCGGCCTTCCATCTGTGTTTGCTGCAGGCAATAGGTAAAGTATCAATGATTACAATGGTTTTGTTACAAAAACTTAAATGCCTCCTGTAAATCGTAGCGCTACGGCCCGAAGTAGCATGGTAGTAAGACCTGGTAGCCTGTAAGACACTGCTATCTGAGTCGGAAAATCCATTTACCATATCTCCATAAATACAATCAACCGCTGTTTGTTTGGGGAGGTTATAGACTATTAATATTCTCTGTTTTCTTGTATAATAGATATTGTATGCCTTAACCAAAAATATTAGCCAGCTACATAAAAGCATCCAGTATAAACCTGGTCGCCATTGTTTTAACCGCCATAGTAAAAGAAAAGCAATGAGCAGGTATAACAACCATGCCTGAATGAAATTACAGTGTATATTATAAACTGAAGCTCCTGGCAATTTAGCCAGCCACGCAACAAATACATTCATCAAATGAATCAGGAACCATAGCCCCTTGCCCACCCAATAAGGAATTAAAGGGAATGAGGCGGTTAGTAGTAAAATTATTTCTCCGTAAATCGCAATTGTAGAAAGTGGTATAGTAATCAGGTTGGCAATAAGGAAATAATTGGGAAACTGATGGAAACAGAATAAGGATAAAGGAGTTGTGAATAGTTGGGCTGCTAAGGAAATAGCCACTGATTGCCAGATCAGATCAATCCATTTGTTTTTTATTTTGATAGATTGATAGAGAGGTTGATAAACGATTAAAATGCCCGCCACTGCCAGGTAAGAGAGCTGAAACCCCAAATCAGACAGTAAGTATGGATCATAAGAAAGCAGCAGAAAAGCCGAAGCGATGAATGCGTTAAAGCTATTGCTGTATTGTTTGATCACAAATTTTCCAATAACCAGCATAGTGGCCATTACAACAGCTCTCAGTACGGAAGCAGAGGCACCAGTCAATAACGCGAAAGCCCAGAGTACACTAAGGATAATTGCCGCCTGAAGCAACATAAATAATTTTCGTTTAGGCAGCACCTTTAGGATCGCCAATAAGCTGCTATAGAGCAGGGCCAGGTGCATCCCTGATATGGCAATAATGTGAACGATGCCTGTGGTTGAGTAATCGCTTACAACCTGTTTATCCAAATCCTGCTTGTATCCTATTAGCAAAGCCTCAGCCATTCCGGCTTCTGGCCCCTCTCCCATGTATTTCCTGAATTGTTGAACACAATATTCGGTAGCGTTATTCAACCAGTTATAAGATGATTGTGATTTAAGAGCAATAATTTTGGATTTATATAAAGAAGCCTGATAAAATAATTGCTGGTTGGCTGCGAATTCCTGATAATTAAAACTGCCCGGGTTGCCGGAATACTTAATCAATTGCGGTTGCAAATTGGTGATAAAACGACTGCCGGTTTGCAGATTCATGGTTTTAGGCCAGTAAAGGATGATTTTACCAATTGTAAATTTCCACTCAGGAGGGGCGAACACGGCTTTAATGGTAGCCAACCCTCTGAAAGTGTTCTTCTTCTCTTCAAAAGAAGATATTTCAACCAGGCATAAGGAGGTTGGAGATAGAAAATGACCGAAGTAGGAGGAAGAATGGCGAAGATCTACCTTGTAGGTGATCCAATATCCATTTGAAAACATGAGAAAATAAACCAACAATCCTGTAAGCCATGAAGAAAATTGGGCCCTAAATATTGGCAGAATTTGCAGGTATAGCAATAATAATATGCAAATAAAAAAAAGCGTGTAAACAAAAAAGATGTTGGCAGAGTATGCTTTTCCTACAATAACACCCACCACCATTGGAGTAATAATCCGTAAAAAAGGTTGCCGTTTCCAACGGGTTAAAATAGGTTCTATCTTCTCAAACTGCATGAAAAATGGGTTAACTTATGACAGTTGGAAGATAGAGTAAGCAGAGTGTTTAAACGTTTTGAGAATGTTAATAATGATATCTTTTTGAGAAATAATATTTTTATATGAACACTTGGAAACTTGCGTAAAAATCTTAAAATCTCATTAACTTTCAATTTAATAACATATTTTTAATATATTAAAAATCAATAATTAAAATATTAAAAATTCATTCATCTGTTATTAATTAGTTAACATCTCTTTTAAATATAATATTATTTGTAAACTGCATTACCGGTCACGCTATATGGATTGTATCAAGATTCAATAGTCGTGTCTTTAATGGTTATTTTGAGGGAAAAGAAGGAGCCTGATCTTTATCAGGCTCTGTTTATTTATGGATATTAATTGCAGTTTTTGCAGTTTCTCGCAGAGGCCTGTAAGGAGGCAAAGGATTTATAGTTGTTTGTTGTTTCTCGCAGAGTCTTGTAAGGAGGCAAAGGATTTATAGTTGTTTGTTGTTTCTCG
>NZ_QPMM01000004.1 GCF_003419895.1 Chitinophaga silvatica
AGAGTCTTGTAAGGAGGCAAAGGATTTATAGTTGTTTGTTGTTTCTCGCAGAGTCTTGTAAGGAGGCAAAGGATTTATAGTTGTTTGTTGTTTCTCGCAGAGTCTTGTAAGGAGGCAAAGGATTTTTAGTTGTTTGTTGTTTCTCGCAGAGGGGTGTAAGGAGGCAAAGGATTTTTAAGAAATTTATCTAAGTATATTATTATCTCTTTAAGCATAAAAAAAGCGCCTCAATAAATTGAGACGCCTTTCTTCTAACAATATTCTTGGTGAATTATTTACTCAGGTACATGCTCTTTTCTTTGAAAAGCTGTCTGAAGTATGGATCACGAAGATCTTTAATGAAGCGAATTGCTTCACCTGTTGATTTCATTTCTGGTCCGAGTTCCTTATTAACTCCAGGGAATTTATTGAAAGAGAATACTGGTTCTTTGATAGCAAAACCGGTAAGCTTTTTCTCAATTTTGAAGTCTTTCAGTTTTTTAGCACCGATCATTACTTTGGTAGCAATGTTCAGATACGGAACCTGGTAAGCTTTTGCAATGAACGGAGTAGTTCTTGAAGCACGTGGGTTAGCTTCGATCACATATACATTACCATCTTTGATAGCAAACTGAATATTGATCAATCCACGGATATTTAATGCTCTTGCAATTTTTTCAGCATAGTATTCCATAGTTGTAACCTCAATTGGAGAGAGGTTGAATGCCGGTAAAAGCGCATGGCTATCACCACTATGGATACCTGCCGGTTCGATATGCTCCATAACTCCCATTACATGGAAATCAGTTCCATCGAAGATTCCGTCGATTTCTGCCTCCTGGCAACGATCCAGGAAGTGATCGATCAGGATTTTATTACCTGGTAAGTGTCTCAGCAAGCT
This sequence comes from Chitinophaga silvatica, assembly GCF_003419895.1. Lineage (GTDB taxonomy): Bacteria > Bacteroidota > Bacteroidia > Chitinophagales > Chitinophagaceae > Chitinophaga > Chitinophaga silvatica. The sequence continues at coordinate 881 of NZ_QPMM01000004.1, forward strand.
TAATACTGATTCTTCCAGTTCATCTTCGTTGATTACAATACGCATTCTTTGTCCACCCAATACATAAGAAGGGCGTACCAATACCGGGTATCCAACTTCTTTTGCCACTTCAATAGCTTCGTCGGTATTGTAAGCAGTTCCGTATTTCGGATAAGGAATACCTAATTCTTTCAGCATGTCGGAGAAGCGTCCTCTGTCTTCAGCGATATCCATGTTATCGAAGGAAGTACCAATAATCTTAACTCCGTTAGCTTCGAGGCGTTTAGCCAGTTTCAGGGCAGTTTGACCTCCTAACTGAACGATAACACCTTCTGGTTTTTCGAGCTCGATGATCTCCCACAGATTCTCCCAGAATACTGGTTCGAAGTAGAGTTTATCGGCCATATCGAAATCGGTAGATACCGTTTCAGGGTTACAGTTAACCATGATTGCTTCGTATCCGCAATCCTGAATAGCTTGTAAACCGTGAGTACAGCAGTAGTCGAATTCGATACCCTGACCAATTCTGTTTGGTCCGGAACCCAATACGATGATTTTCTTTTTATCTGTAACCTTGCTTTCGTTTTCGGTATCGAAAGTAGAATAGAAGTAAGGAGTTTTAGCTTCAAATTCAGCACTGCAGGTATCAACCATTTTGAAAGTACGGGTGATGCCTAATTCTTTACGTTTAGCATACACTTCATCTTCATCACAGTTGCCGAGGATGATTGCCAGCTGAGCATCAGAGAAGCCCATCTTTTTAGCATCTCTCAGAACATCTGGAGTAATAGTTTCCAGATCCAATTCTGCCAGTTGTTTCTCCAGATTTACGATATCCTGGATCTGGTGTAAGAACCAACGATCGATATAGGTAGCCTGATGAATGTGTTTTACAGACATACCGGCCATCAGCGCGTCTTTGATACGGAAGATACGATCCCAGGTCGGGCGTTTCAGCTTCTCGATCAGTTGTTCGCTCTTCATCAGGGATTTACCATAGTAGCCGAGGCCTAAAGCATCGTTCTCCAGGCTTTGACAAGCCTTTTGGAGGGCTTCAGGGAAAGTACGGCCGATAGCCATTACCTCACCTACAGATTTCATTTGTAATCCTAATGTATCGTCGGCACCTTTAAATTTATCGAAGTTCCAGCGAGGCATTTTCACGATAACGTAGTCCAATGCTGGTTCGAAGAAAGCGGAAGTTGTGCGGGTGATCTGGTTTTCCAGTTCATCCAGTGTATAACCAATTGCCAGTTTAGCAGCGATTTTTGCGATTGGGTATCCGGTTGCTTTGGATGCCAGTGCAGAAGAGCGGCTTACACGTGGGTTGATTTCAATTGCGATGAGCTCTTCAGTTTCAGGGTTGAGAGAGAACTGAACGTTACAACCACCGGCAAAGTTGCCGAGGTCGCGCATCATCATCATTGCTTTATTACGCATATCCTGGAATGCAGTGTCACTCAGTGTCATTGCAGGAGCCACGGTGATAGAATCTCCCGTGTGAATACCCATTGGATCGAGGTTTTCAACGGTACAGATAATAACAACATTATCTTTTTTATCGCGCAGCAATTCCAGTTCATATTCTTTCCATCCCAGTACTGCTTTTTCTACCAGTACTTCGTGGATAGGAGAAGCTTTCAGACCACGATCGAGAGCTTCGTCCAATTCGTCTTTACTGTGAACGAAACCACCACCGGTTCCACCCAGGGTAAAGGAAGGGCGAATAACTAATGGGAATCCGATCTCCTGAGCGAATTCTTTACCTTCCAGGAAAGAGTTAGCAGTTCTGGCAGGCGCTACAGGAATTCCCAGTTGAATCATCCACTGACGGAATTGTTCGCGGTCCTCTGCTTTATCAATTGCTTTAATGTCTACCCCTATCAGGCGAACATTATTCTTTTCCCAGATTCCCAGCTCGTCAACTTCTTTACAGAGGTTGAGGGCGGTTTGTCCACCCATGGTCGGTAATACGGCATCTATCTGGTTTTCTGCCAGAATCTGCTCAATGCTTTCCACTGTCAGCGGCAATAAATAAACTTTATCCGCCATCATTGGATCCGTCATGATCGTAGCCGGATTGGAATTAATCAAAATCACTTTAATTCCCTCTTCTCTCAGCGAACGTGCTGCTTGAGATCCGGAATAGTCAAATTCGCAAGCCTGCCCAATAATAATGGGGCCAGAACCAATAATGAGAACAGATTTGATAGATGAGTCTTTCGGCATTTGTATAATCTATTGAAAATGAAAAACCAGTTTGATCTTTCTGCCGTATGAGGGACCAAAAAAATCGTGCAAAGTTACGGAGATTGAAGCTTTCTACACAATCTTTTTTTCAAAAAAATATAAATAGTGAGAAAAAAATATATGAATGTTTAAAAATTGATATATAATTCTTCTTAAATTAAGAGTAAAAATGCATCCTTCCTGGCAAAATATTCTAAGAAAATATTGTAACAAACCCTTGTATGTTAAAGGGGTTAAAACACAGCCAATATTCAGTCTTTCTGCCAAATTAAAATATAACGGCAGAGCTGGCAGTATAAGATTCTCCTGGGAGGATATTAATACGAAAAGAGATCCTGGTTTAATATGGCATAAATCTTATAATCCAGAAAAAACGAGCTACGCCGGAGCAACTGAAGTTTTCCTAGAGCTTCCATCTGACAAATGTTACTTTAAACTTTTTACTGCCGGAAATTTCGTGAAATTTTTTTATAGCCTTCATCCACTTAGGAAAAGGTTTGGTGATCCTTATTTTGATAATTTGTTCGTTTTACTTGAAAAACCAAATGGTGCAATTCAACCAGTTTTTAATCGACTACAGCTACTAATAATGTTTGAATGGCACAAGTCGATGTTTCTCACAACTGATTTTATTGATCCTGCAACGGTTAAAAATTATCTTCATTTACGCATTTATAAACTGATATTCAGCGAATCGGATTTAGAAGCTATTTTTAAATATTGCGATGACTTAATTACAGAGCTTTACAGGTATTAAAATTTAATCCTGGCCGACATAATTGAAATAGATGCTCCCATTACAGCAATCAGTGCAAAAGCAATACGCAGGTTGGTAGCCTGAGAAACAAACCCAATTAACGGTGGTCCAAAGAGGAAGCCAAGATAACCGATGGTAGAAACAGTTGCCAGAGCCATACCGGGCGACATGATCTTAGACTTCCCGGCGGCGCTGTAAATCAGTGGAACTACTGCCGAAACACCTGCACCCACCAGCATAAAACCCAAAAAAGAAGTAGTGAAATATGGAAAGATAACAGCTATCAATAATCCTATTGCTGTGAATAACCCACTGCCCAGCAACATTTTCTTGACGCCAAATCTGGTAGTCAGATAATCAGCAATAAATCTGCCTGAGGCCATGGTACTCATAAAAGCAGCATAACCAGCACCTGATATTCCTGGTCTTGCCTCTACTACCCTTCTAAAATAAACTCCACTCCAGTCGAACATGGTGCCTTCGCAAATCATGCTACACATTGCAATAATTCCCAGTGTAAACAAAAACAGATCCGGCTTTTTAAATAAAGACGTAGGCGTACTGCTTTCGTTACCAGAATGCGTTAACAGGTGATTCATTGCAAATCCTACTATAGTCCAGGCCATAGCGCTGATAATAAGGAAATGATAAAGCGGCGGCAGATGCAGGAATGTCATCAAGGTACCGATAGCAGCTCCGGAGAAACCAGCTACGCTCCAAAGTCCGTGAAAAGAAGCCATAATGGACCTGCCATAAAGTGCTTCAACACCAACAGCCTGGGTATTTACGGCGATATTTGCCAGGTTTCCGCAAAAGCCGAATAGCATCAGAAACAGGCTTAACTGCCAGGATTCATGTGCCAGACCTAAGGAAGGCAACACAATAGCATAGGCTGTTGCAGCAAGTAACAGCACATTTCGACTTCCATATTTCGATACCAGGATACCGGCTATAGGCAGGGAAATAATGGAGCCTACAGGCAATGCCAGTAGTACACCACCTAATCCTGCATCGTTGAGATGCAAGGCTTGCTGAATATCCGGGATACGGGAAGCCCAACTGGCAAAACATAGTCCAGTCAGGAAAAATAACGAACTAACAGCTATTCTTGCTGCTCTCTTATTGCTCACTACCATTGTGACATCTGGTAACATCTCTAACAGAATAAGGAATTATTGATCAAATAACCTGAATTCCAAGGTTAACATATGGTTTAACGGATGGCAAATCCGGATTATCAGTGATGATGGTATCCAGATCTGTAATATTACATACTTTGAACGGTTCTGCAGTACCCATTTTATCACTTGTTGCCAAAGCTATGGTTTTATTTGCCGATTCCACCATTACACTTTTCACATCGGCTTCACCGAGGTCGAGCCCCGTTACACCGGCATTTGGGTGTAAACTGCAGATACCGAGGAAGCATATATCAGCTCTCACTTTTTCGAGCATTCTTATGGTATCCATACCTCCGGCAGTTTGGGAATCTTTTCCTATCAAGCCCCCGGTAAATATAACTTCGATTACCGGATGTTCTATCAGTAAAGAAACAATAGGTACGCTGGTGGTAATTACTTTAATATGGAGATCGGGCGGAAAAAGCCTTGCTAGTGTAAGCGTTGACGTTCCTCCATCCAGGATGATGGTTTGACCATTATGCAGAAATTTCAATGCTTTTTCTGCCATGTTCTTTTTATCGTCCGGATGGTATTTAATTCTTTCATTAAAAGAATAGGGGTTTGGAGAGTGAGGAATAGCTCCTCCCCTTACTTTAATCAGTTGCCCGTTTTGAGCCAATGATTCCAGATCTCTTCTTACGGTATCTTCAGAAACCTGCAAATCGTTACTCAGTTCGGTTTGCAGCACTTTATGATCGGTCTGGAGTTTACGAAGAATATAATCTAACCTTTCTTCTCTCAGCATAAACTTGCCATTTTATGCAATATTATGAAACTTTTTGCAATAATTTGCAGATTATTACATAATATTGCACAAAACCGCAAAATATGGCAAGAATTGCAATAGACATGGACAATGTCATGGCCGACCTAACCCAACATTTATTGGATGTATATGCAGAGCAGTATGGGATCAGAGTTGATCCGTCAGCTTTGGACAATGTACCCGAAGGGAGTGCTTTTCCGGAGGGGATTGCTTACAAAATATTGCAAAGTCCTGGTTTTTTCAGAGGGATACCTGTGATGAGAGACAGTCAGGAAGTCATCAAATCGTTATCTGAAAACCATGAAATATTTGTGGTTTCGGCAGCAATGGAATTTCCGGCTTCTCTGACGGAGAAGCTATCCTGGTTAAACGAACATTTCCCATTTATCAGCTGGAGAAACATTGTGTTCTGTGGTGCTAAAACGATTGTGGAGGCGGATTATATGATAGATGACCACGATAAAAACTTAAGCACATTTAAAGGTCAACCAATCCTGTTTAGTGCTCCACATAATCTTTCGCTTAGTGCTTATCGCAGGGTAAACAACTGGAAAGAAGTAGCGCAATATTTTGCGTTAGATACAGTTCCGGTTATCTGAATTTCAGGAGGGGGCATTATTTGGTTAAGGTAGCCTCCAGATCATTGATCTTTTGTTCCAGCGTTGCTATTTTTCTGATATGCTGGTGATTAGCCTCACAGATATCCAGATAAGCCTCCCTCCAATTCACTTCCTGCGTAAACAGGTGCGGAGTATCCAGGAATGATAAATCATTGAAAAAAGTTGATAATTTTTCCAGTTGCTGATTACTGAAGGTAGCTGTATCAACCCATTCAAAAACCTGATTGGGCAAAAGTTGCAGTCCTTCTACCAGATGCTCTATCTTCATTTTTTGTTTGCCCAAATGAAGTAGTAAGAGTTCTCCCTGATGACAAGGATTACCTTCTAATGAGCTCCAGTGATAAAATTCTTCCTGTGAAATCGGAATAGCAGAAAGCAGGGAAGCTAATTTGCTTTTCTTAATGTTTGCCTGCCAGAAGTAGCGATACAAGCCTTGCGGGCTCATGTTTACCTTCTTTGCATATTGTAGAATTACAACTTCTTTACGACGAAGAATTCTTCTTAATCTGGCTCCTTCATGGATAGTGTATGGAACAGACATGGCTCAATGATTGTTTTGGGTAAAAGGGGTTGATTTTGAGTAATCACAAATTTAGCACATTCGTACTCTAAATAAAAAATAAAATATCAAAAACAATGGCCGGTTTTCATTCTGTAAATCTTTCTATTTACGATAGACAGATAACTCTTTTTTAAGTTGTGCAATTTCATCCCGCTGTAGCAGGTTATCTTTTAAAAGTCTGTTGTTTTCTTCCAATACTTTATAATACTTCTCTCTAAGAATCAGCAGTTCATCATTATCAGCATACTTCATACTTTCCTGTATCATTGCCGGATTCAGAAAGGCTTCCGTAGACATATCCAGCCCTCTTGCCACTCTATCCAGTTCGTCAGGTGAGAAGGATTCCTTATCAAAAAAATTGTACATAGTACGCCGACTGATATTTAATCTGGAGGCCAGCTTACTTTTATTCAGTCCTTTTTCAGAAATTATTTGCGCCATTCTTTCTCCGTGATGCAAACTTTCCCCATTCAATACAGGATCACTGATGTTCCAACGCATAAACTCATCAGGAGTGATTCCGATGATGGAACAGAAACGCTCTAACGTGGTTCGTTTCATGTCACTTTTCCTAAGATAGTAATGAGCGATCTGGTTAGTGAAGCCGGCCATCTGTGCAAAATCTATCACTTTGATTTTTCTTTGCTTCAGTATCTGCTTCAATCTATTACCCATATGTATCAGGCTCGATTGCATATTCTCTTCTCCTGGTTTAAGGTTCTATTATCGTTTAATATAACAATTAATCTCTCACAATGTGAATAAAATTATCAATTTAACGAAAAAAATCCAATGCAGATAAGGGAAAGGAATATAACTATAACGAATACACGAAAATATTTTTAACAACAATAAATAATATTGTTTTAATCAAATTGATATCGTCTATCTGATAATGTATACCATACACATATTTTTGTAATTTTTTATTACAAATAACAATCTGATTATCATATTGAAACACGCCACTACACTGCATTTAAGCGAACATTAAAATTTTTTAATAAAGTAAATTTTAATGATTATAATTGCATCTTTGTAAAACATTTATATTACACTAAAAATATACGAGCAATGCAGTGTCTAATTTGTAACTATATTTTTTGTTGACCATATCCAAAACTTCAAATCATGCCACCATGGGTTCAGAGAAAACAAACATGCTCCTGGACATCCATACCTGGCTCTCGAACTTTCCGGTATTGTTCAGAGAGAAAGTATGTGAAGAGTGTAACTGGAGTACACCAACATTTTATCGCAAAATGCGAGGTAAGGATAAACTTAACCCCAAAGAGGCAGGAAAGATTATCCCCGCATTGAGTAATGCTGAAAAACAGAAGATCCAAGAGATCCTGGAAGAAGTGTATGCTTCAGGTTCAGAAATACTTACAAAATATAAGAGACCTTCAAAGTAGCCACCAAATCCACTGTCTGTAGAAAGCATTTATTACCTTCTGAAAGAGGCTGTATCAATAGTAATCTGAAGTACCAGAGAATGGTATCTATAACATTCTCCCCTTTAGATACCCGAATAATATCGGGTAAAATTACTATTGATACATCTTCTTTCATTTTTATCTAGTTTATGATCAATTTTCTTTTTTTGAACTAATTTTTTAGTTTTAAAAAAAGAACCCATGAAACGCTTACTACCACTCTGTTTAATAATCCTCCTCGCCTCTTCTCAATCAGCACTTTCTCAACAGTCTTCCATCAATAAAACAATAGTTATGGAATACGTGCAAAACCAACAATTCAGAGAAGCCCTGGAGTATGTTCAGCCCAAATTCCTTACTTCAAATATTCAAGACCTCTCCCTCTACGCCTATCTTCAATACCTCAATGGCAACCTCAAAGAAGCAGCAACCCAATATGAACAAGTATTGCAGCTCGACAGCAATCAACTCGTTGCTCATCAATATCTGACCAGTATATATAAAGACAAACCTGAAGATGCTATACCTCATTACCTACATATTATCAGGCTACAACCCAATAATGCTATGGCTTTCAGACAACTGGCATTCGCCTTTTACCGTATTAAAGAATCTGATACCGCTTTCTTCTTCCTAAATAAATCTTACTCCTTAAACAGTAAAGACCCCATTACAGCTTCCCGCCTGGCCGATGAACTAATAGACCGCAATAACTTTATGAGAGCAGATAGCATCCTTTGCTCTTTTATTGAAACTGATAGTACCGATCTAAATGTCATCACCTCCTCTATCCGGCTGGCCTGGCGATTGGGCGATTACTCCCGCTGCATCATGTTTGGTAATCAAATGATGAATGCCAAACAAATTTCTACCGCCTTTAGCTATGTTATTGCAGCGCAATACCGCCAGAAACAATACAAAGAATGTATTACCATTTATGATTATCTGGCCCCGCTTAATCAGGCCAGTCCAAATATCATGTACTTTACAGCATTGGCCCATACCGCTCTCAAAAACTATGATTCCAGTAATAACCTGCTACAGATTTGCATAGACCTGGCCACTTCCGTAAGCCTCGATGATTACTATACCGGCAAATCCGCCAATTATGAAGGGATGAAACAATATAAATCGGCCATTGCAGCTTTAGATACCGCCTGGTATCTTTTCCAACGCCCCTTGCGTCAATACAGCATCGGACGTATTTATGATGTAAACCTGGGGAATAAACAAAAGGCCATAGTACACTACAAACGCTATCTAACAACGAAGCCTGAAAGCCCTGAAGAAAAAGCCATTTACAAATATTTAAAGGAATATGTTGGAAAATAATCTGGCTTTTTAAAAAATTTTAGAATTTATCTTAATAAACCATTCAGGTTTTCGTAAATTTAAATCCCGTTAGGAAAAACGAATGTATTAAACAAATAAACAATCACGGTGCTATGTCGTACCCATACCAGATTAAGAGTATTGAAGATTATCAGCAGGCTTACCAACAAAGCGTTATGGACCCGGAAGGTTTCTGGGCAAATGTAGCAGACCATTTTTACTGGCGCCGCAAGTGGGATAAAGTACTGGAATGGAATTTTAAAGACCCGGAAATAAAATGGTTTTCCGGAGCAAAACTTAATATCACTGAAAACTGCCTGGATCGTCATTTAGGTACTCTCGCCAATACACCGGCAATTATCTGGGAGCCCAACGATCCGGAAGAAAAACACAGGGTACTTACATACAGAGAGCTGTATAATAAAGTATGTCAGTTTGCCAATGTTTTGAAAAACAACGGTGTTAAACGTGGCGACCGTGTATGTATTTACATGGGAATGATCCCGGAACTGGCAATAGCGATGCTGGCATGCGCCAGAATCGGTGCTGTTCACTCAATTGTATTCGGAGGCTTCAGCGCCCAATCGATCGCTGATCGTATCCAGGATGCGCAATGCAGCCTTGTCATCACTTGTGATGGTGCCTACAGAGGAGCTAAGGATATTCCACTGAAATCGGTTATTGATGATGCTTTGATGAGCTGCCCTTCAGTGAAAAAAGTGATCGTATGCACCCGCACCCGCACTCCCGTTAGCATGCTGAAAGGAAGAGATTTGTGGTGGGAAGATGAAATCAAACAAGTGGAAACTATGGGCAACCCTGCCTGTCCGGCTGAAGAAATGGATGCAGAAGATCTTCTCTTCATTCTTTATACTTCCGGATCTACAGGTAAACCTAAAGGTGTTGTACATACGACCGGTGGATACATGGTTTACGCGAATTACACTTTTGTAAATACCTTCCAGTACCAACCAGGTGAAGTATACTTCTGTACTGCCGATATAGGTTGGATTACCGGACATAGTTATATCGCTTATGGCCCTCTGAGCGCAGGTGCAACCACCCTGATGTTTGAAGGCGTACCTACTTACCCGGATGCCGGCCGTTTGTGGGAAATAGTTGACAAATACCGTGTAAATATTCTCTATACTGCTCCTACTGCCATCCGTAGCCTCATGAGCTTTGGATTAGGACCAGTAAACCATAAAGACCTTAGCTCTCTGAGGAAGTTGGGAAGTGTTGGTGAACCAATCAATGAAGAAGCATGGCATTGGTTTAAAGATAATATCGGTAAAGGCAAATGCCCTATCGTAGATACCTGGTGGCAAACCGAAACAGGAGGTATAATGATTACACCTATTGCCGGCATTACCAAAGAAAAACCAGGATATGCAACTTTACCATTACCAGGTGTTCAACCAGTACTGGTAGACGAAAACGGTAAGGAACTTAAAGGCAACGGCGTTAGCGGTAACCTTTGCATCAAATTCCCATGGCCCGGAATGTTGCGTAGCACCTACGGCGACCATGAACGTTTCCGCAAAACCTATTTCTCTACTTATGAGAATATGTACTTTACCGGCGACGGCTGCCTCAGAGATGAAGATGGTTACTATCGTATTACCGGCCGTGTAGATGATGTATTGAATGTTAGTGGCCACCGTATTGGTACCGCTGAAGTAGAAAATGCCATCAATATGCACGCAGGGGTTGTTGAAAGCGCAGTAGTTGGCTATCCTCACGATATTAAAGGACAAGGTATCTACGCCTATGTTATTATGGAACGACTAACTCATGATCCTGAACTAACAAAGAAAGATATAGCTCAAACAGTATCCAGAGTGATTGGTCCGATTGCCAAGCCAGATAAAATCCAGATTGTGAGCGGGCTACCGAAAACCCGTTCCGGTAAAATTATGCGCCGTATCTTGCGTAAGATTGCCGAAAACGAAATGGACAACCTGGGAGATACTTCTACCTTGCTGGACCCAGCAGTCGTAGAGGAGATCAAAAGAGGAAGATTGTAATTCAATATAAACAGATAGCAGCCGGTAAGTCAGTTCTTACCGGCTGTTTTTTTTAATATCATCCAACGTGAAACGTATTTTAAAAACAAGCGGCTATACCCTACTTGTTGTTATAGTTCTCTTCAATATTATTGCGGCCTTTCATGCCTGGCAGTTTACTCATTTCTATGATGAAAACCATGTCAATAAATTACCGGAACAAATGAGTACGGGCGAGAAACTCAGGATGGTATTATTTGGTGTTCATATTGCCAAATCAACTACCCGCCAGTATCCTGATACCCCCTATGAAAAAGTAATGCTCCCTTCTACCAATAAATTACTGATCGAGGGTTGGTGGATTCCTGTTATGCAGGCCAAAGGTACCGTCATACTATTTCATGGTTATAACGGCAATAAAGGCACATTACTCCCTGAAGCCAGCTATTTCAGAAGTTTGGGGTACAACACTTTTTTGGTCGATTTCCGGGCGCATGGAAATAGTCAGGGCTTAACTTGCAGTGTGGGTTATAAGGAGGCCGGTGATGTATTAACTGCCTGGAACTATGTATCTCAAAAAGCAGCTGGTCCAATTGTTCTTTGGGGAGTAAGTATGGGAGCGGCTGCTATTATGAAGGCAATTCCTGAGTACCACCTGACCCCACAGAAAATTATTATTGAAAGCCCGTTTGCCACGCTTACAGATGCAGTAAAGAGCAGGATGAGAGCTGTTAATCTTCCTCCTACTCCACTTTCTCAGATATTAACATTCTGGGGAGGCTTAGAACAGGGGTTCTGGGGGCCAGGTTTCAAACCAGCAGAATATGCTCACGATATCCATATGCCTGTTTTGTATTGTTATGGAGCAAAAGATATCCGGGTGGAAGCCCATGAAACAGAGGAGATCTTTTCACAGTTAGGAACCAAAGACAAACAGTTGCATATTTTTCCTAATGCAGGCCATCAGTCTTTCTGCCAGCACGACTCCGCAACCTGGCATCAGTTGGTGCGAAGCTTTTTACAATAAAAAAGCGCGCACCATACGAGTGGTGTGCGCCCTTCACAGGATCCTGACCCGCCATGTATATTTGAGTCATGGTGCCACTCTCGTAACACCACTAGATGCCGCATCAATACCTGCTTTTTAAAGTTACAATGTATTGCTGCCATACGGAATCACCGGGTAAAATATCCCGGGCGGCATCAGCGACGGATAACTACAGGAGTACCCACTTTAATTACTTCATATAATTCGTTGACATCAGCATTTTTCATGCTGATGCATCCCAGTGTCCAGTTGATTTGTCCATCCACATAATTATCTCTGATTCCCGAATTATATTCTACTCCATGAATTCCTATTCCTCCACCAATTGTAGCATTGGAAGAAAGCCGGCCTGTGGATTGAAGCTGATGAAATTTTTCCCAGGAATTTTCATTGGGGTAATCGAGTAGCATAAACCTGCTCCAACTTTTATCGATACGCTTACTTTGAATGTGGAAAGTGCCTTCAGGGGTACGTCTGTCACCCTCTGCCTGTTTATCTCCCTGATCTTTATTACCAAATACTACTTTATAGATTTTACGCAGTGTAACATCTTCATAGAGATATAACCGGTAATCACTTTTATCTATCAACAAAAAGATTTTATCCGGATCAATATTTCCGGAACTGATATGCACATTATATAAATCTGGTTCTTTAATAAATCCACCAAGTGGAAGTAGCAGCATTGCTACCACACAGTTTAAGCACAGCTTCTTCATAGGATAAAAAATACAAGGGGATTAACGTTGCAAAAAGAATAATTATTGTTTTCTTGTGGCATAAAAAAAGGTAGGGTTTCCCCTACCTTTTCATTTTAAGAGTAGTTTATTAGTATCCGAAAATTTCTTCCAGAGAAAGTTTCTTCACTTCTCCATACTTCTTAAGATCATCTATGCTGATCTTATTTTCTGAAGCCAGGATTGAATATGTATAAGGCTTTTTAGCCAGATACTGATCATGGAATTGTTTTACCTGATCGAAGTTCATTCCATCAATTGATTCGTAAACCTGTTTACGGATATCGGTATTGAGGCCCAGTTTCTGAGCAGCGATATAGCTGAAAATGATACCATCATTAGTAATCCTTTCTGTTTCGATATCCTGTTTCAGACCTTCTTTAGCAGTAGCTAATAATTTATCAGAACGAGGCAGGTCGTTCAGCAATTCGTTCATTGCTGTTACAGCGTCGTTCATTTTATCTGCCTGACTACCTACATAAGCCATGGTTGTATATCTTTCACCTTTTTTATCAGGGCTCATATAGTAAGCATAAGTAGAATAAGCCAGGGCTTTGGATTCACGTATAGTTTGGAAAACTATAGATCCCATTCCACCGCCAAAATAGGAGTTGAACAAAGATATAATACCAGTTTTTGCAGGATCATAGGCATCATCATTTCTGATCCAGTTAACTTCTGTTTGAACCATGTCGTAGTTGGTAAACAACACCTGGTTTTTATCCTGGGTAGATTTGCTGAATGTAGTAGCAGCAGGAGCAGTTGTAAAGGTTGCAGGCAGGGTATGCAGCTTTTTCACATCAGCAGTTGCTTCATCCAGGGATTTAGGGCCCCAGTAAATAATTGTATGCTTGTAAGTAGGCAAAGTATGCAGGATGTTCACCAAATCTGTTGCTGTAATAGCATCAAGCTCACGTTGACTTAACTGATAATTAAACGGATTTTTAGCACCATAGATAGCATAATTGTTTAAGCCTTTCATGATAGCACCCTTATTCAGCTTATTATCAGCACGTCCTTTCAGGAGGCGGCCTTTCAGGGCAGCAAGTGCTTCCTCATTAGGCTTACAGTTGGTGATAATATGTTCGAACAGGGCAACCGCTTTATCGAAGTTTTCCTGTAATCCGGTAATGCTAACTACTGTATTATCATTAGAAGTGCTTACATTGAAGCTACATGCGATGTTGTAAAACTCTTTACTGATCTGTTCGGCAGTATATTTATCTGTAGACAGGAACTGAAGATATCCGGCTGCGAGTGGTAATTTTTTATCATTCCAGCTACCAACATCGAAGCGGTAATAGAGTCTGAACAGGCTATTATCTTTGTTCTGAACATACATTACTTCTGCATTTCCAATAGTAGATTTCTGAATATCTTTCTGATAATCTAACCATTGTGGTTTTACAGGAGTAGCAGGCATTTCCGCTATTTTAATGAGGAAAGGCGATTGAGCTTCACGGTTTACTTCAACAGGCGTGATAGCAGGTTTTTCAACCTTCTGAATGTCTTTATCTTCTCCTTTGCGTTTGTAAACGATCACATAATTGTTACCGAAGTATTTGTTGGCATAATCAACAATTTCCTTTTTAGTAACAGTGCTCATATCATCAACATAAGCTACATCAAAAGCCCAGTTTTTACCTTTACTTTTAATGAAAGCGTCCATCATTGAGTTAGCGCGATCACCATTTTTTTCAAGGCTTTGGAGTTCGCCAAGTTTGTAGTTATTAACGATAGCTTTAACCAGTTTTTCGTCGAATTCTCCTTTCTTCAGGATATCTAATTGTCCGAGCAGCAGGTTTTTTACTTCATCGAGGGTTTGGCCTTGTTTGGCTTTGCCGCTCAATGTGAAGACAGAATAATCTTTAAGAGAAAGGGCTCCGGCGCTTGCGTTGAGCACTTTTTGTTGTTTATTGATATTCAGATCGAGTAGTCCGGCTTTTCCATTTTGCAGGATAGCGGAGATTACACCCTGAATAAGGCTGGCTTTAGTATCTAAAGCACCAGGAGTTCTGAAAGCAATTTCAATACTTTCAGCATCCGGGCCATAAACTTCTTTTACGATAGGTGCTTTAATCGGAGCTTCAGGAGCTGGGTTGTATTCCTTAACTGGTTTGGATTTCATGTATCCAAACTGGTTGTCGATGGTTTTGATTACGTAATCGGGATCAAAATCACCAGCCATTACAACAGCCATATTATTAGGTACATAATATGTGTTGTAGAAATCGCGGATAACTTTCAGGTTAGGATTTTTCAGGTGTTCAACGGTACCGATGGTAGATTGCTGACCATAATTGTGAGTAGGGAACAATGCAGCCAACATGGTTTCGTAAACTTTACGGCCATCATTATCGAGGCCTCTGTTTTTTTCTTCATATACTGCTTCCAACTCGGTATGGAACAAGCGGAAAACCGGGTCACGGAATCTTTCAGCCTGAACTGTGAGGTATTTATCTATGGCATTTGAAGGAATATCTTCTTCATAGATAGTTTCTTCTACCCAGGTATGCGCATTTGTACCTTGGGCACCCATTCCCGCCATCATTTTATCATATTCATTAGCGATAGCATATTTGGCGGCAACACCGGATACGCTGTCGATTTGGTGATAAACTGCTTTGCGGGCAGTAGGATCAGTGGTTTTGTTGTAGGTGTCGTACAGATCAGAAATCTCATTGATCAATGGTTTTTCTTTAGACCAATCGAGAGATCCGAAATTTTCGGTTCCTTTAAACAGTAAGTGTTCGAGGTAGTGGGCAAGCCCTGTGTGATCTTTTGGATCGTTGTTGCTACCGGCTCTGGTACCAATAAGGGTTTGAATACGTGGTTCTTTTTTGTTAACGCTTAAGATTACAGTCAGCCCATTTTTTAAGGTATAAAACCGGGCTTTCATTGGGTCGTTAGTCACGTACTTATAAGTATATCCTCCGGAGGTGGCTTCTTTCCATTGGAATTTTCCCTGGGCAAATGCGCCTTGCAGGGAGCATGCCAACAGGCATAGTAATACGACTCTTTTGAGACTCATACAATAGTTGGTTTTTTGGAAATTATTCCATCAAATATACCGGAAGTGGAAAATATTAAATGCAAAAAAAATGATAAATATATGAGCGGTAGGCATAAGGTTAACAAATCGATTGTAATATCGATAAAAGCAAATCGGTATAAATCAGATTATTCAGGGGTTATTATTGTCTAGTGCAGCACCATTTTCGATATCATGAAAGATGCTATTTTGCCTGATGAGGGCAAGATTATTCTTTAAAGAATCATTTTTAGTTTTAGTTGATCTTTTCCTGGTACCGATATTTATTTTTTTTGCATAGACAACCGGGGCTACCAATGCTTTTTCGGCAGTTTTAATATACTGTGCAGGAATAGTTACCGGAAATACGGCAACTGGTAATTGTTGAATAGTTTGAATAGAGTTTTCCTTTTCAGTAGTTACACCAACAATACGCTTATCAAAGGAATGAATTAACGCAATGCAACCAATGCATGTCATTAAAGCAACAAAAGAACGCATAAACACAATTTAGGACTGGTCAATTTAAAATTCTTAAAATCCATTTAGCCGAAGACCGATTGAAAATGGATACTGTTGTAACCCGTAATCATGCAGAGGAGTGAGTGCAAAATTTCCATACAGCTTAACAGGGCCATATCCCAGCTCACCTGTCAATCCAAAACGCCATTTGTTTAGATTGAAGTCATCAGTTTTTCTAACTTTTCCTCTCTCTTCACTGATTTGCTTGGTTCTGGACTTAAGAAGATAACCACCGGAGACGCCAACACTAGCCTGGAAAGCTCTTCCAGGTTTAGCGGGGTTAGAATTAAAGTTCAGCATTAGCGGAATGGAAATGTATTCAGCAAATAGCTTGTTCTTTGAAAATTCTACGGTATCTCGGATTATTTGGGTAGGATAGCCTGGTAAATAAGTGATATTACGGGCATACCTATAGTTATTCATCTCTAGACCCAGAGCATATAACAAGTTTAATTTGTGTTTTGTTAAATTCAATCGTTGTTGGAACAACCAAATATTGAAGTTGATTGATTTTCCCGTGATTAATTTAAATTCAGAAGGGGTCAAAGGTTTACTGGCCTCTCTGGGAGCAAAGTTGGCTAAAGCAGCCGGGGAATAATCATAGGACTTACTTACAATAGAAGCCTGGGCCCCATTGAAGTAGGCTGAATTATTAGGATAGTAGTTAATAAATGAAGCTCCGGAATACTCACTTCTATCTAAATAATTATTAAACCCAATATCAAATACAAACCATTTAGTTTGCAGATTCTTTTTGAGTTTATTGCGTGCATAAGCCGTATCCTTATAGAATTTATAGCTACTACGGCCTTTGTCGTTTTTACTTTTTAAAATGATCAATCCTTTGATCTGGATTGTATCTGTGCTGGGGAGTCCTTTATTCTCAGTCTTCTGTGCACTGACCCATTCGCCACATAACACCAGTAACAAAATGAGTAAAATTTTATACTTCATATGCTATTTTCCAACATTTATGGTTCATTTCCTTCTACGGGAGAAAAGTTTTGCTACGTTAGTAACCTTGTCTAAAATCTTGCTGTCACTACCACTAACAGATATAATCAGTTCACCAGGTGGCTGTGTTTGAGTTGAGGAAGTGACAACAGGTTTATTATCTTCTATATTTTTATTTACGATTTGTGTACTGGTGGCCAGGATTGTTTCTTTTTTAATCTCGGCTCCTGAAATAGGTTCTGCGGCCGCGCTTGCTACTTGCTGCAAGTGCTCGGTTACCACTTCTTCAACTGCATTTCTTTGTGGTGGTAATTGTACTAATGTACCAACCTGGCTCTTTTCAGGCTCAGCCTGCTTATCTTGTGCGCCTTGTAATTTGTGTGTCTGCAGCTTTTGCTGAGCAACTGTTTTAGCCTTAGCAGGCTCTACATTGGCCAAAGTTGGAGTTGCTTCTTCATTTGGAACCGGTACCGGAACTGCATTAGGAGTAACAGTAGTTACACTGGCAATATTTGGAGCGGTTACCGGAACTTCAGGTTGATGAGTTGGTAATACCCAAACAATAAATCCGGCTACTACTGCAGCGATTGCAGCACTCCATCCAATTCTGCGGTAAATAGTTCCTGTTTTGGCTGAACGACGATACAGTGAAGATTTATCACCAAATACGATACTGCTATCAGGTGTTAATTTTGCTTGCCTGAATATTGTCAGTTCTTTTTCAGCTTCCGTAGTGGTATTGACATATTGCAACAGCTTTTCTGTTGATACATCATCCAATTCTCCATCGATGTAGCTGAGCATTAAATCGGTATATGCTTCAGAATCAATGTTTTGTTTATAAAGCACTGCTTTATGATCAAACACGACATCGGTATCCGGAGTTAGCTTGGTACCTTCAAGCAATTCCAGTTCTTGTTGCAGATGGGGATATTTAAGAAGGAATTGTTGTAACAATGTTACTTCTTCCTCATTAAGCTCACCATCGACGTAGCTAAGAAACCAAGATTCGTAATTTGATATGTTAAGTTCGTGCGACAAAATTACAAATTATAAGTTTTTTATATAACATTTTCCATTTTCACAAGATAGTTTTTCAGGTGGATTCTTGCTCTGTGCAAGTAAACTTTTACCTGGGAAGGGTTAAGATCCATCATTTGTCCTATTTCCTCATAAGAATAACCTTCGTAATCTTTCAGGAGAATGAGAGATCGTTGAACTTCGCTCAATCTTGCTAATGCTTTATCGATCACTTCTTTAGCATTAGTAATTTTATGGTCTGCTATTTTTTCTTCTTCTTTAAACTGATCAACTAATGTAATCCGCTTTACCTTTCGCACATGATCGATCATATTGTGGTAACCAACTGTGAACAGGTATGATTTAGCCTTTTCAAAAGGCACATCCTGACAGTGTTTCCACAATATCTCGAATGAATTCTGTACTACGTCTCGTGCATCTTCCGCATGGTCAAGATTTTTAATGATAAAGCGGAATAAATTATCCGAATACAGATCCACGCATTTATTGTATTCCTTTTCCGTCATTCCGGTGGTGCGGGATTTTAGTGCTAAGTTCCGACAAATACATGAATACCCATCAATGACACATCCATTTCAGTTACCCACACCTTCACTCCAAAGCCAGCAAACCTTCTCACAGTTGTAGTAACATGAATCTTAATGCTGAAAAACAAGAACTTATCCAGTATAATATATTATAACTTAGGAAAATTACTTATTTCTATGCTTTCTGTATGCATGGCATTAGTAGTCATGATAGTACTATGACGGAGTGCAAGTATTAAATGTTACACCTTAGTAAAACTTTTTACGAATATGCCCGTTACTGATTTACACGATGTAGAATCGTAATACATTTATTGCCAATATATCGGAAGATCCAATTAAAATATTGCATTTTTTATGAATGAGAAGTTTATTACCCGGATTCGGGAAGAACTCGGCGATATCGAAAAAGCCGGTCTGTATAAGAGAGAGCGTATAATTACATCTGAGCAGGGAGCTGAAATACAGGTAGGTGGCAAAACAGTACTAAACTTTTGTGCTAATAATTACCTGGGCCTGTCGTCACACCCGGCTGTAATTAAGGCAGCAAAAGAAGCTATTGATACACATGGATATGGTATGAGTAGTGTACGTTTCATTTGCGGAACCCAGGATATTCACCGGGAACTGGAGCAAAAAATCGCAAAATTCCTTGGAACTGAAGACACCATATTATACGTTGCGGCTTTTGATGCTAATGGCGGTGTATTTGAGCCATTATTTAATGAACAGGATGCTATCATTTCAGATGCACTGAATCATGCCTCCATTATTGATGGGGTTCGTCTTTGCAAAGCTCAACGCTACCGCTACGAACACAACAATATGGATGACCTGGAAGCCAAACTGAAAGAAGCTAAAGATTGCCGTAGCCGTATTATTGTTACTGATGGCTCATTTAGTATGGATGGCACCATCGCACAATTAGATAAAATCTGCGAACTGGCCGATAAATATGATGCCATTGTAATGTCTGACGAAAGCCATTCTTCCGGCTTCCTGGGCAAAACCGGCCGTGGTACTCATGAATACAGAGGAGTTATGGGCCGCGTTGACATTATTACTGGTACCCTGGGTAAGGCTTTGGGTGGCGCTTCCGGTGGTTTTACCAGCGGTCGTAAAGAGGTAATCGATATTCTACGCCAACGTAGCAGACCTTATCTCTTCTCTAATTCCGTAGCTCCTACTATCGTGGGTGCGTCTATTGCTGTTTTAGATATGCTGAGCGAAACAACTGCTCTCAGAGATAAATTAGAATATAATACCAAATATTTCCGCTCTAAAATGACCGAAGCTGGCTTCGATATTAAGCCAGGTGATCACCCGATTGTACCGGTAATGCTGTATGATGCAGTATTGAGCGCGAAATTCGCTGATCGTTTGCTCGAAGAAGGTATTTATGTAATTGGATTCTTCTTCCCTGTTGTGCCTAAAGGCCAGGCAAGAATCAGAGTTCAGCTCAGTGCCGCTCATGAACAGGAGCATCTCGACAAAGCCATTGCCGCATTTACTAAAGTCGGTAAGGAATTGGGCGTTATCAAATAAGTTTTTAGTATGAAAAATCGCATAGAGGGCCATGCTTACAAGCATGGTCCTCTTTTTATATCCTTGTTTTGTAAATAAAATTGAGATACGGGTTTAAAAGGGTCTTTTACTGTACTTTTGCGATCAAATTATCGTATTTAATATGCTGACGAAAAGATTTGGCTGGGTTTTATTAGCTATTGGATTATCGCTGACTGCCTGTGCGCCTAACAACGTAAAAGTCGTTAAAGACTGGGAAAAATACTTCGCTGAAAACAAAGTAGAAGGTACTTTCATGTTGTTTAACAACAGTCAGGGTGTCTTCAAAGTATATAACATCGATAGAGCATCCCAACGCTTTAAGCCAACATCTACCTTCAATATTTTAAATTCCCTCGTTGGTTTTCATACCGGAGCTATTAAAGATTCCAATATGGTCATTTCTGTAGATAGTAGTAATGTGACCATGGCTCAGGCTTTCAAAGGCTCTGTAGAACCCTATTTTCAGGAAATTGCCAGAAAGATCGGACAACCAACCATGCAATCCTGGTTGGATTCCATTAAATATGGTAATATGAAAATCAGCCGGGTAGATACTTTCTGGCTGGATAACTCATTACTGATTTCACCGGATGAAGAATTAGGATTTGTTAAACAATTGTATTTTGACAAACTCCCGTTTGCAAAAACTACCATGAAATCGGTAAGAGACGTGATGCTGATGGAAAAAACACCAAAATATGAGCTGTCTTACAAAACAGGATTTGAGACAAAAGATTCGAAGAAAATAGGATGGATTGTTGGCTGGATAGAAGAAAACAGACATCCATCATTCTTTGTATTAAATGTTGAATCCGAGAAACCCGATGCTGATATTCAAAAAGCGACTATGAGTATTTTCAGGGATATTTTAGCAGATGCCGGGTACTTTAAAGGAGAGATGTAATTGATTTATAATATTTTAAAAGCCGGGAGCGTTGAAAATGCTCCCGGCTTTTTTTGTCCTCAACCGTTAAAAAAACGATAAATCCCCCCTTGATCCTCTTGCAATACGTGACAAAAAAATTATTTTTGATAACTTACCTGGTTTACTACCGGTAACGGATATCTTAAAATCGAATATGTTACGATTTCAACATAGTGAGTATTTATGGGCCCTGGTGCTATTGCTGGTTCTTCAGGCGGCATTTTTGGGTGTTTCCTGGTGGAAACGCCGCTCTATTCGTAAAGTAGGCGACCCAGCGCTGGTAGAAAAATTATTCACCGGGTATTCCCGTAAACTATTTGTAGTAAAGTTTCTGCTGATTTTCCTGGCCTTCTTCTTTGGTGTTATTGGTCTTGCCAACCTACAGAAAGGTAGCAAAATGGAAAAAATCACCAGGAAGGGTGTAGACGTGGTAATTGCCCTGGATGTAAGTAAAAGTATGATGGCTACCGATATACAGCCGGATCGTCTTACCCGTGCCAAGCAACTGATCAGCAAGTTGATGGACAAACTGGATAATGACCGTATCGGGTTAGTTGTATTTGCCGGTAATGCTTACCTTCAAATGCCTTTAACAGTTGACTATTCTGCTGCTAAAATGTATCTCAGCACCGTTTCCCCGGATATGATCCCTACCCAGGGTACGGCAATCGGGCAAGCTATAAGTGTTGCTGATGATGCCTTTAATAAGAAGGAACGTAAACACAAGGCACTTGTTGTAATTTCTGATGGTGAAGACCATGATGAAACTGCCATTCAAAAAACAAAAGCTGCATTTGAAAATGGTGTTGTCACAAATACGATAGGTATAGGCTCTGTAAATGGTTCTCCGCTTCCAGATCCTGAAACCGGTGGCTATAAAAAAGATAGACAGGGTAATACTGTTATTTCAAAATTAAATGAAGAAGAGCTGAAGTCTATCGCTTCTGCAGGTAAAGGAATCTACCAACATTTAGAGAATAACACAGATGATGTTGTAAATACACTAGCCAACAAAATCGATAGTATGGAACAAAAAGAATTCGGAGAGAATATCTTTACTGATTATAACAGCTATTTCCAATATTTCCTTGGAATTTGCCTGGCTCTCCTGTTGATTGAATTCTTTATTCCTGAAGTGCGTTTTCCTAAAACTGCCAGCAAACAGGCAGCATAATCGATAAGGACATGAAAATCAAACAATTAAAATATAGTTTCCTATTCGCTTTTGTACTGGGTGCCATCTCTGTGAGCGCTCAGACAGGCACGAATGCACTTATTCGAAAAGGAAACGACTTATATCAGAAACAACAATATACTGATGCCGAAGCAGCCTATAAAAAGGCGCTCGAAAAAGATGCTAAATCTGCTGTAGGTAGCTATAATCTCGGTAACTCATTCTATAAGCAAAAACGCTATGATGATGCCCGCACTCAGTATGCCAATAGCCTTAAACTTGGAAATCAGCCCAACAGCATGAAATCAAATGCCGATTATAATATCGGTAATACATTCATGGAAGGCAAAAAATGGGAAGAGAGTATTAAGTCTTACAAACAGGCACTTAAACTGAATCCTAACGACGAAGATGCCCGCTACAACCTGGCCTACGCTCAGGCCATGCTGAAAAAACAACAACAAGGCGGCGGTGGTAACGATAACAAAGACAAAAAAGATCAGAATAAAGATAAAAAAGACAATAAGGATCAAAATAAAGACCAGAACAAAGATCAGAACAAGGATCAACAGAATAAAGATCAACAAAACAAAGACAAGGATAAAGACAAAAAAGATCAAAATAAAGATCAACAAAATAAAGATCAGCAAAATAAAGACCAGGAAAAGGAACAGGAAAATCAGAAGCCGGAGCCTCAGCCAAGTAAAATGACGAAACAGGAGGCCGAAAGATACCTGCAAGCGATATCTCAACAGGAAAAGAAACTGCAGGACAAAGCAAAGAAGGTAAAAGGTCAGCAGGTTCCAGTAGAAAAAGATTGGTAAAAATATTGAACATCCGGAAGCACAATACTTCCGGATGTTTTTATTTACGAGCAGATGGTATACTACCAGTGTATTTTTTGAATGCTTTTATAAAATGAGCCTGATCATAATACCCGGCTTCCAATGCAATATGCGTTAAGGACCTATCCTGCTTCTGCATAATAGCCCACGCTCCAATAAATCTAAAATTATCTATATAGGCTTTAGGGCTAACATTCATATACCAACGAAAATTACGTTCCAGCCACTTATAGTTTACTTTCAGCCTCTGGCATAAATCCTTTACAGAAATAAGCCCGTTACACTCCTTCACCATATCTACAGCTATTTTCAGTACAGCATTCCCTGTGATCAGAGCTGGACAATGATTTGAATAAAATGAGTTTAAGATAGCAATCCTATCATTTATAGATCTTCCCTTTTTTAGTTGATCCAATAATGCCCCGTACTGTACCGGAAGTCGCGAAATTGTTGCAGAATCAGACAATTCAGGCAGATAATCGGCTGCATCAGCATGAAACTTTATCACCAAAAGTTCAATCCTATCCCCGGTTAATTCGAGATACACATTCTCCAGAACTCCGCGGCATAGGAATCCTTGCTCAATTCTTTTATTTTTATCAGCAATGAGTCTGAAGCCTGTATCAGATAATACCAATACAATACCAGGCGTACCATCCAGTGCTGCCCACACTTTATGGACAGATCTGGCGGTATACCAGCAATAACAATCTATTACCTTCTTCAGCTCAGTAGCTGGAGCAAAGCGCCTAACAGCTGAAGTAGCATGATTATGTATAAGATGGGCAAGTATTTCGACCGGCATATGATAAAAATAAACAGAAGTGTCTAAAATCTACAATTTCCAACCCATTTCAACCAGTTACTTTGAAGAAAAAAATGATACTACCGATTGTAACCTATGGAGCCGATATTCTTCGCCAGATTGCTGATCCGGTTGAAGAATCGACACCCCGGCTTCAGGAATTAATTAGTAATATGAAGGCCACAATGATTAATGCAAGAGGTGCAGGACTGGCTGCATCACAGGTAAATAGGCCCTTACAGCTTTTTTTAATAGAAACAGATGACTATTTCGGTGTTTTCATCAATCCTGCAATTATCTGGTATAGTGAAGATACAAATTCGGATACTGAAGGTTGTTTAAGTATCCCTGGAATTTCTCAATCTGTAACCCGATCAAATTCTATTACCATCAGATGGCAGGATGAATTATTTGCAGGCCATGAACAAACGTTTCATGGCGAAACTGCCAGGGCTATACAACATGAATACGACCATACTCAGGGCATACTATATCTGGATCATTTACAGCCGCTGCAACGAACATTACTGAAAAATAAATTACAAACTATTCTGCGGGGAGGAATAAAAACACCTTATCCGATGCTTAGGCTATAAAGAAGCCGGAATACGACTATTCCGGCTATTTTACCTAAACCTACAAACTGTTACATGTGTAACAATTCTCTTTACCGTATTAAAAAAATAGGAAGCAAGGTTCCGTTTTAATGAGTCATAAATTCCATCTGCTTATTTCTTGCTTCCCGCTTTAAACACAGAATTATTTTTAAAAGTAGTTGCGGAACTGCTTTCATGAAGTACAGAGAAATTGGGTTAAAGACGTAAAAAATGAAAAAGACAAAGATAGATGGAGCCTGATGGCGGTCGTTAGGACAATCCGCGTATTTACTTGTACTATTTGAACATCATATCTCTAAACTCCTGTGGAGAAAGTGCTGTATTATTTTTGAAAAATCTGCTGAAATAGGCCGGATCTTCAAAGCCCAACTCATAACAAATTTCCTTTATGCTTTTTCTGCTAAACGATAATTGACGCTTAGCTTCCAATGTGATGCGGTCGTGAAGTAATTCTGTAACGGTTCTTCCAGTACAATCCTTTGTAATCTCATTCAGGCGTTTGGGAGTTAAAGAGAAGGAATTTGCATAAAAGATTACCTGATGTTCTGCTCTGAAATGTTGTTCGAGCAGCCTGCGGAGCTGAACAACCCTTGCATCATAAGCACTGGAGGGCATGTAATTGGCATCCCTATGCATCTTTTCCTTTTCTGTTAGTAGCAGGAAAGCACTTAGATAGTGCTTTAGGATAGCAAAGCAATGATAATCAAGGTTTTCTTTCTCCCTAATCATCAGGTCGATTAATCCGATCAGAGAATTACTGTTGGAAGAAGTAATGGTAATCGGGTTATAACCTTTCCATGTATCAAAAAGTGTGGTAAAGTCGAATAAGGTTTCCTTATCCTGTCGGTTTGTGAAATAAAACTGCTCAGTAAAGTAAATGCTGTATCCCGAGCTTTCACAGTCAACCTGATGTACTTGTCCGGGGCGCAGGAAAAAGATCATATTATCTTCAACATCATACCACTCAAAATCGACCATATGTCGGCCTTTTGCCTTAATAAACCAGATAATCTGGAAATAATCGTGGCGATGTGGAAGATTTGAAAATTCTCCTTTAAACGCTGACAGAGGTAATACCCCAAACTGGCTCTCTTCTGGCAGGTTTTGATAAGGTATGTCGATATGTTTGTTAATTAACATAACAATTACATCAAATGTAAGGGATTTCTGTTGCGAAAAACCTTCCGTTCGTGGAATTTAATATCGCTTTAAGTCGGATAGCCTTATTAACTTTGCTAACGCAGGAAAACAGAAAAATCTATGCAACGCTATTGCAACTCTCTTACAGAATACAAGCGATTGGCCACACTGGAAGTAAAAGTGGGTGATTTAATCATTGGAAACAACCATCCAATCCGTATTCAGACTATGACCACTACGGATACGATGGATACTGCCGGCACTGTGGCGCAGGCTATCCGCTGTATCGAAGCCGGTGCTGAGCTGGTACGTATTACAGCCCCCAGTAAAAAAGAAGCTGAGAACCTGCTCGCAATTAAGAACGAATTGCGCCAGAAAGGTTATAATACCCCATTGGTAGCCGACATTCACTTTACACCAAATGCAGCTGAAATTGCAGCCCGCATTGTTGAAAAGGTTCGTATTAATCCGGGCAACTATGTCGATAAAAAGAAATTCGAGCAACTGGAATATACTGATAGCGAATATCTGGAAGAAATAGACAGAATCAGAGAGCGCTTTACACCATTGGTAAAAATCTGTCAGGAACATGGTACCGCTATGCGTATCGGAACCAATCATGGCTCCCTTAGCGACCGTATTATGAGCAGATATGGTGATACTCCTATGGGCATGGTGGAAAGTGCAATGGAATTCCTACGTATTGCAGAAGATCTTCAATACAGAAACATTGTACTGAGCATGAAAGCCAGCAACCCACAGGTAATGGTGCAGGCATATCGGTTACTTGTTCATACTATGCAACAGGAGCTGGGTCACTGCTACCCTCTTCACCTGGGCGTTACAGAAGCCGGCGACGGAGAAGACGGACGTATCAAATCTGCCATCGGTATCGGTACCCTGCTGGAAGATGGTATTGGTGATACTATCAGGGTTTCCCTCACAGAAGATCCGGAGTTTGAGCTACCTGTGTGTAAAGACATCGTTAAGCGCTATACTAACCGTAACGATCAAACGAAAATACTTCCTGTAACAAATATTACTTATTCACCTTTTGAATATACACGTCGTTCTACTACCGCAACAGAGAATATCGGCGAGAAGCAAGTACCGGTTGTAGTAGCTGATTTTAGCGGTCGAACAACCCTTCAGCTATCAGACCTCGCAGGAATTGGTTATAACTACGACGAACCCAGCGATAAATGGAATATTGGAGATGCGGCAGCCGATTATATTTACACAGGCAACACCCTCCCTTCTTTTGCATTACCAGGCACACTTAGAGTGCTTATGAATGCAGAAAGCTGGAATTCACTAGCCGATAAGCAATTGGCAGTACCGCTGTTTGAAGCTGATAATTACGCTCCAACTACAGCGTCTCTCAATTTTGTAAAAGTAAACTGCCTGCAACTCGAACAACCGGGTGTACAATCTTTACTAGATACCCTTGCAGACTCCCAGGTATCCTCAAAAACTGTAATAGTGGCTGAAGCTACAGGAGATCTTGCCATGGCAGCCGTTCGCCGACTGTTCATTCTATTGGAAGAGAAGCACATCTCTTCTCCTGTTATTATTCACAGCATTAGCAACTGGCCTTCAATAGATGAGCATCTGATACATCATGCCATTGAAGCCGGCGCTTTGTTGCTGGATGGTTTTGGAGATGGCATATGGTTGACAAATACTCCAGTTATCAATGATATTGCTACGCTTAATAACATTGCGTTTGGCATTTTGCAGGCTACCCGTACCCGTATTTCCAAGACCGAATATATTAGCTGTCCGTCCTGTGGCCGTACCCTCTTCGATTTGCAGGAAACAACTGCCCGAATCAGAGCGGTTACCCATCACCTGAAAGGCGTTAAAATCGCGATTATGGGATGTATTGTAAATGGACCCGGAGAAATGGCTGATGCTGATTTTGGATATGTAGGTAGCGGAGTTGGTAAAATTACACTGTACAAAGGCAAGGAAATCGTTAAACGAGGCCTCAATAGTGATGTTGCCGTTGATGAATTAATCAACCTGATAAGAGACAATGGAATGTGGGTAGAAAAGGCTTAAATGTTGATTAAAAAAAACGAAGATTTGTTCTAATAACTGAGAAAATTGATTAATTTTTCATAAAACATTCATTATGAAAAAGCTCCTCACCGGAATGCTGGCACTCTTCATGGGCTTAAGTGTGACCATGGCCCAGACTCCGGCAACCTCAAAGCAAGAGACCAAATCTCCGAAAACTAAAACTGAAAAAGCAGCAAAGAAAGAAGAAGCTAAAAAGGCCGATAAAAAAGACGAAGCCCCAACCGCTTCTGCTGCCAAAACAAAAAAAGACGGTACTCCAGACAAACGATTTAAAGAAAACAAAGAAAGTAAAACAAAGCCTGAAGCAGCCGGACCAACCAAAAAAGACGGTACTCCGGATATGCGCTATAAAGCAAATAACAAAAATGCCGGCAAGAAAAAATCCTAGCATTTATTTACCTTATTATTTTGCACACAATGGGTGACTCATCTGAGGCACCCATTGTGCTTTTATAACCATATCCACACACATATTACCGCTCTTCCACTTTATTTGGTATCCCTATAAAAAATCAGATACTCCGCTTACAGTAATATTTTAGTTTTATTCCTTTCACAACGCTATAGTTATAACCATAAGTTATGGGTGATAGTTATTAGTAATTTGACCCAAGGGCACGCCCCTATTACTTTTGCACCATATCACCAACCTGTAATTCAAAATGGAGACCACAAAAGTCCAACGTTACAAACGGATTATTTCCGGCACCCTCTGTTGTATGTTGCTTTTAGTTTTGGTGGCTGGTTTAGAAACATTTATGTTGTTATTTAAAGAGCCTTCAACCAACAAAACAGTTAGCAATGCATCAGCAACCCAGCAGTTATGGAAACCACCACCAGCAACTTCTATTCCTGGCGGTGAGAAAGGGAACAGTATTGTTTATGGCCAATCGCTTATCCGGGAAACAGCGCATTTTCTTGGCCCAAAAGGATCTGTACTTCAGATCAGTAATGGAATGAATTGCCAGAATTGTCACCTGCAGGCAGGAACAAAACCATTTGGCAATAACTACAGCCTTGTAGCTACCTCGTATCCGAAATTCAGAGCACGTTCAAATGGAGTTGAAACATTGTACAAAAGAATCAGTGATTGCTTCGAACGCAGCCTGAACGGAAAAGCTCCTGACAGTACCAGCAAGGAAATGGTAGCCATTAAAGATTACATCGAATGGGTAGGAAGCCAGGTTCCACCTAAAGAAAAACCTTTAGGCAGTGGCATTACCAGCTTACCTTTTCTTACTCGTGCTGCTGATCCGGCAAAAGGCTCAAAGGTTTATAAACAACAATGTAAGAGTTGCCATGGCAGTAACGGAGAAGGCGTAAAAGATGACGATGGAATCGCATTCATATACCCTCCGCTCTGGGGAGGCGAGAGTTATAATGATGCCGCCGGACTTTACCGCTTATCGAAGTTTGCCGGTTATGTGAAATACAATATGCCTTACGGTACTGATTTCAACGCTCCGGTTCTCAAAGATGAAGAAGCCTGGGATCTGGCCGCCTTCGTAAACTCGCAACCACGACCACATAAAGATCAATCGGCCGATTGGAAAGATATCAAACAAAAACCTATTGATTTTCCTTTCGGACCGTATGCAGATAATTTAACTGAAGAACAACACAAATTCGGACCTTTTAAAAAGAATCACCAATGAGCCTAAAGAAGTTTGCATTATTAAGCATTTGCTGTCTGATATTTTCACTGCCTTATGCCATGAGCCAGCATAAAGCCAAATACAAAGCTGTGTATCAGCTGAATAGCGATGATGATAAAACTATCAGAAATACGCTTAGAAATATCAAAAATGCATTGGAAGATCCCCGCTTAAAGGGTAAGGTGAAAATTGAACTGGTTGCTCATGGAGGTGGTGTTACTGCTTATAAAAAAGATCACCCTTATGAAACGCTTTTAAAAGAGCTGCAAGATAAGGGTGTAATCCTGGTTGAGTGTGAAAACACTCTCAGGGAAAGGAATATAGCTAAAGAGGAACTATTCCCATTTATACAATATACTCCCAGTGGTAACGGTGAATTAATTATCAAACAGAAAGAAGGATGGGCTTACGTGCATCCATAAACGAAAAAATATGAAACAGAAGATCTTTGCTATAATTACAATACTATTATTCACTACCGGTGCCTATGCGCAGGACCATCGGTTCGATCCGCCATGGAACCAGGTTCCTGAAGGAGGGGTGTATTTCACTGTGCCGGGGATTGATAATGCGCCAGACCTCTATGGCGATATTATAGACCCCCAGTTGGTTATCTTCTTTGCAGGTAATCAATTTATGGTGATAGATTCATTAATTCATGATTTCAAAAAGGCTTATCCACAATACCAGCGGGTATTTGCAGAAACACTACCACCAGGCATCCTCGCAAAACAGATCATTAGTGGCAGCCTTGTTATGGGGAATCTGAAAATTGATATACGTCCAGATATTTACACAGCAGGAAAAACAAGGATCGATCAGCTAAAAGATAGCTTCTCCATCGTTAAAAACTATGCAGGTAACAAACTGGCTATCATGGTTCGCAAAGGAAATCCTAAACAGATTAAGGGATTGAGCGACTTAGCAGCAGCAAACATCAAGGTAAGTATGCCTAATCCTGAATGGGAAGGAATTGGAAAACGTATTGAGGAAGCATATGTGAAAGCCGATGGAGATGCCCTTCAACAAGCCATTATGAAAACGAAGGTAAAGCAAGGAACAACCTGGCTAACCAAAATCCATCATCGTGAAACTCCTATGCGTATACTGTATAATCAATCAGATGCCGGGCCAGTATGGTATACAGAGGCATATTACCAGCAAATGCTGAAGCATCCTATAGATCTGGTTCCAATTCCTGAGAAACACAATATTTATGCATCTTATTGGGCTGGTATTTTAAAATCTGCCCCTCATAAACAGGCAGCTACTGACTTCCTTAACTTTATGTTAAGCGAAAAAGGGCAGGCTATTTACAGGCACTTTGGCTTTACACCGCCGGAGATCTAAGGGATTTTTGTAATTTTATTGCATGTTCGATTTCAGACTTAAGGTTTTTTATACCGTTGCCAAACGTCTCAGCTTCACTAAAGCTGCAGAAGAATTATATATTTCGCAACCTGCTGTCACCAAGCATATACATGAATTGGAGCAGCAGCTGGGTATGGCCTTATTTGAAAGGATCGGAAATAAGATTAAACTGACCCGAGCAGGATTATTGGTCTTACATCATGCAGAAATTATTTTCACTGATTACCGGAACCTGGAATACGATGTTAATCAATTAAAGCATATGCAGGGGGGATTATTACCTATTGGTGCCAGTTCAACGATTGCCCAATATTTACTTCCCCCTGTATTGGCAAAATTCAATCAGCGCTATCCTGATGTTAAAACCTCACTGGTTAATGGGAATACCGAACAGATCGAGCAGGCATTGTTTGAAAAAACTATTCAGCTGGGGATAATTGAAGGTAATTCCAAGAACCCACTACTGAAATATGTGGAGTTTGCGAAAGATGAAATAGTGCTTGTCGGAAATGCTAACCATCAATATGGTAACGGAGAAGCTTTATTGGCAACCGATTTGAAAACAATACCATTGTTGATGCGAGAACATGGTTCCGGAACGCTGGAAGTAATTACAGACGAATTAAAGAGATTGAAATTAAAAATCACTGACCTGAATATAGCCATGTATATGGGTAGTTCAGAGAGTATAAAATCATATTTACATTATTCTCCATGCGCTGCATTCATCTCCTTACAGGCAGTGCAACGTGAACTTGAAGCGGGAGAGTTTAAGATCATCCCAATAAAAAATTTCAAGCTGGTAAGAAAGCTGCATTTTATTTATCTGCAAGGTTTACAGGATAAGCTTTGCCAACTGTTTATAAAGTTTGCACGTCAGAATCTTAGCGAGTAATAAAATTATTAGGCAACTCCCAGTATTGCATATCATTCACTTGTTTTGTCGGACTCATTCCAAGATGTTCAAGAATTCGTTTGGAGCTTAGATTTGATATATGGCATTCGGCTATCAATTGCTTAACATCAGGTTGTTTAAAAGCCCAATCGGCCATGGCTTCAGCAGCTTCTTTCATATACCCCTGATTCTGGTATGCCGGTAAAACAGAGTATCCGATTTCTACGGAGCCATTACCATCTGGCCGGCCTTTAAAGCCAACATTTCCTATCACTGTTTTAAGGTCTTTATTTACGATGATCCACATAAGCCATGGAAAGCTTTTGGGGTCGTGCTGCAGCAATTTTATGAAATGCGGTAGCAACTCCCTCAGCTCCTGCTGGGGCCAGTCATCAGGTATGGTGGCCGCCAGTTTATCTCCGGCATGCGGATGCCTTAGATAAAGTTCTGTTACAAGAGGTAGGCGACACGGATATATTAACAGACGTTTCGTTTGAAGGGGCAACATGAAAAAAATCTACCAGTTATTCGGCTGTATATTGCTAGTATCCAAGGTTTCACCAGGCTTTAAGGCATGGATCACCAGTCTTTGAATATCTTCGGTTAATGCTTTTAATTTCTCAGGAGTACCGGTTAGTGAAGGCATACTCCCATAATGGCAAGGTATTACATGCTTTACTTTAAGCAGGCGGGTGGCAAATGCAGCTTCCAGCGGGCCCATTGTAAACCTGTCGCCAATTGGTAATATGGCAATATCCGGCTCATAAATTTCACCTATAAGGCTCATATCACTGAATACTGAGGTATCTCCAGAATAATAAACTGATACATCATCACTCATCCAGATTATGAAACCATTGGTGGTATGCGGGTAGCCAATTTTCCCTTCAGGCAATGAAACATGCGCAAAGTGAAAGGCATTGGTCATGGTTATCTTTACATCCAGTAATGACACGGTACCACCTGCATTAATAGGTTCAAAAACATGGTCCGGAACTCCTGCTACTTCTTCCAGATACCATCTGATCATCGGATTAGCAATTACTTTGGGAGACTTCTGTAGTATGATGTCAGCAATTTTACTATCCAGATGATCACGGTGGCCATGGGTAATCAGGATAAGGTCTATTTTTTCAGGAATGGTTAATCCGGCAGGTAATGTAGGATTATTGGTATACCAGGGATCAATTAAAATGACGTGGCCTTCTGGTGTTGTCACCTGGAAACTTGCATGCCCCAGGAATTGAATTTTTGAATGCTGCGTGCTCATATTCTGGTGCTGATGGTTTGATATCTAAATATACTATTAATCAGGGAAAGAAAAACTATATAAAAAACGAGAGCCTGGCGCTTAAAACGCCAGGCTCTCTATAGAAAAATAAGTTCGTTTATTTATTTCCGTTGTAAGGTATAAATGATAGCAGCACTCTTATTTTCGAAGCTAATATTAGCTCTCCAGGTCATCATACTTCCAGCTTCTGTTACTTGTACTCTGTAACCCTCTGTAACATTTTTTGCTTTATCGCCGGTATAAAGTTTCTTGAATCCAAACATGCTAACGCCACCTTGCTTGGTAAGTGTCCATGCAATTTTCTGGGTTACAGGGTTACAACCATTTTCTGTAGAAGTAATGGTATAAGTACCCATTGCATAGTTATCAGGTAAAGACCAGGTGCTACCAATAAAGCATTTGGCATCTGCTTCATCGAAAACGGTTACTTTGGCTCTGTCCGGAATTCCTTCATACTTAATATCTGTCAGTACCCAATTACCTTTTACTGCAGCTTTATTAATGTCTGTAGTTACACCTTGTTTTGGAGAGCAGGAGGCAGCGATGATTGCTACAAATGCCAGAAATAGTGCTGCAAAGGAAAGTTTTTTCATTTGAATTGTATTTGTGTGTTTAAATGCCTGAGTATTCAACATACCTTTATTCTAAAAGGTTTTACGCATGCAAAATACACGGCAAGTTCAGCATTTGCAATAAACGTACCAAATGAAAGTAGAGAACTTACCGGGAGGATGAGTTGGGAGAGCTCACCTTTTTTATCAAGGCATCTTCGAACCGGGAGGCCTGTCTGTAAAAATGATAGGTGCTGGCAGCCAGGGCCATCAAAAGTATGACCATTGCAATAACAATGCACCTCCACCAGATACTCACACTCATACGTCGTTTCCAGAAAGGTTCGAGAATATACGTATCCGTTTTAGGTGGTTGCTGGCGGTATCGTTGTCGGCTATATGTTTCTTCATTGGTATTAAAGTCGGCATCATCATTTTTGAAGCGGTTCAGGATAGTTTGTCTGAGTGCCGGAGGAGGCGTTTTGGCTTCCAAATGGCACTTATTTTCAATTCGGATTTCAGCGGCGGCGAATTCAATATCTAAAATTGGGTAAATTTTGCGTAGGGCAAAAAGCTCCGCTTCTTCATCAGCAGAGGCTAAGCCAAGCAAGTAACGCTCGATTATCCCACTTTCTATATAGTTATTAATATTCACCTTGCAACTTGTAATAAGTTGAAAAAGATATGGATATATATTTATATACGTTTGATTGGGGTCAAACGGATTGTCATTCTGAAAATAAATTAAATAGATTGATCAGGCGCTTATCGGTTGCTCGTATTTGAATATCGGGTGAAGATTATTACTGTGGTTTTCTTGCGTTTGTTTGTATTTCAGGTAATAGAAGATGGCGAGAAACAAGAAAACCTTAGACATAATGAAGAAGATAATAAAGAATACCTTCCACCATCTGTGAACAGTAATATGATCCTTATCTTTTTGCTGAATATTGATAAAAGTATAATTGGCTCCGGGATCTGGTTCGGCATATGCACTTCCGTTTTCCCAGCGAATTCGTTGCATTACCCTATCCTTAATTTCAGCAGGAGGCAAAGCAGGCTCATCAAACGCGGCTCTTTCCAGGCGACGTTCAACAATATCTATTTCTGTATCCAGTTCTGGATACAAACGTCTCATTTGCTGTAGCTCCAATGCTTCCTCCTCTGTCACTAACCCTAGCACATAAGACTCAATGATACCGCTTTCGATGTAAAATTTTAGTTCCAATTATTTTTTAAGAATTGTCTGAAAGATCGCATCGCTTCTTTCAGGGTTTCATTTATTTGCTCTTCAGGCATTGCCATAATCCGAGCTATCGTTGCTATAGATAATCCTTTAAAGTAACATAACCGAAAGACCTGCTGCTGATCGGTTGGTAGTATGAGGTAAAACCGTTGAAGCATGCCGTCCTCTTGTTTCATAAGTTCGGAACCTGTAAGAGCCGATTCTGGTATAGTTTCCTGTATGGCCACCTCCCGTGTTTTACGCATTAACCAGGTAAATAAGGTGTGATGTCCTGAATTTTTAAAAGAACCAATGTGATGAAAGGCCCAGCTATACACTCTCACTATTACATCCGCTGCTCTGGTTTCAATCGGAACTAATTGTAAAGCAATGTTATAAAGCGCTCCGGCATATCTGTCATACAACCATTCTTTCGCTGCGGGATCTCCTACAACCAACCTCTCTATGAGCTGTTGCTCATTTATATGTGCCAAATCTCTCCTCAAGGATATGTTGTATGCCGGTTTTAATGCTAAAATATAAAAATGTGTCGTAACAGCCAATTGAAAGGGTCATTTAAGCGGAAAAGGACAAACTCCTACCCCAGCTCTTTTAAATATAACCAATACTCCTGGCCCATTATAGGGTCTAGCTGCCGCACAATTTTAAACCCAAATCCTTCATATATACGTCGGGCAGCCGGCATGATAGTACTAGTGTGAAGCCCAATTAATTTTTCCCCATTTTTGGCTGCAACTTCAATTACATGCCCTGTCAACCGGTTTCCAATTCCTTTCCCTCTCTGATCCGGGTCCACCCCCAACAATCTGATATAAGCCCAATTTGCCGGATAAATAGTAGTAGGATTGCCTGATGGCATCAGAAATATTACCCCTACAACCTGGTGAGCTATTAAACTCAGAAAACAATGTCCTTTTTCCAATAATTGTGACAAAGACTCTGTATCCTGAAGACTACCTTCCATTTTCGTCCAGAAACCGGGTTCCAATACCTGTTTAAATTCCTGGTAACTTTTGAGTAAAAGCGCTGCTATCTGGGGCAAATCGCCCTGTTGGGCCGCTCGTAAATGAAGTGTATCCATCTCCGTTACTAGTTTAACAATTCCTTTATATTAGTTGTTGAATTACCATTATTGAATTTAGACTATTGTGGTGGGTCAACAAACCGTTTTTCCTATCATGATAACCTAGTTCGTAAACTAAGTTTAGCATGGCTTATACTTCAATCGCAGCAGCAGTTTCCTTAATACAGTCTGGTCATACCGTTTTTATTCATACCGCAGCCGCAACCCCCAGAGAACTGGTGTACGCAATGTCGGACCGGTACAAAGAATTAAAAAATGTACGACTGGTAAGCATTCACACAGAGTGGGATGCTCCGTATGCTGATCCTGAGCGATATAAGTCATTTCAAATTGATGCTTTTTTTGTGGGCAAGAATGTACGACAGGCAGTGAATGAAGGCAGGGCCAATTATGTGCCTATGTTCCTGAGCGAAATACCCCGTTATTTCAGAACCTGCAATCCCGGGGTAGATGTGGCATTAATCTCCGTTTCTCCCCCTGATAAAAACGGATATTGTACCCTGGGTGTTTCCTGCGATGTAAGCAAAGCTGCTGTTGATACTGCAAAAATTATCATTGCGGAAGTCAACCCCCGGATGCCTACTGTATTAGGAGATGGTGTAATTCATATATCAAAAATCACAGCGGCTGTAGAGGTCGATTACCCTATCTACTCTCAGCCTGTCAAAACCCCAAGTCATATCGATTTATCCATCGGCCGGCACGTTGCTTCCCTGATAGAAGATGGCGCTACCCTCCAAATGGGAATTGGAGGTATTCCTAATGCCGTGCTGGAATCCCTGCATCAGCATAAAGACCTGGGTATTCACACCGAAATGTTTTCAGATGGGATTGTTGACCTGGTTGAAAAAGGAGTTATTACCGGTAAGCATAAAAAAGTACATCCGGGTTTATTGATTTCCAGCTTCGCCATAGGCAGCCAAAGACTTTACAAATTTATGGATACCAATCTGCTTATGCGATTAATGGATGTTGGTTATGTGAATGATCCTTCTATTATCCGTAAGAATCCTAAAGTTACTGCCATCAACAGTGCTATCGAAATTGATATTTTCGGACAGGTATGTGCCGACTCAATTGGGTTCAGGCAGTATAGCGGAGTAGGTGGACAAATGGATTTTATGAGAGGGGCAGCCCTTTCGGAGAACGGGAAACCCATAATTGCCCTTCCCTCCGTAACCTCAAAAGGGAACTCCAGGATTGTAGCCCAGTTATTACCCGGAGCCAGCGTAGTTACCACCCGGGCGCATGTACATTATGTAGTCACAGAGTATGGTATTGCTTATCTGCATGGCAAGAATTTGAAACAACGGGCCAGGGCACTAATAAACATTGCTCATCCCGATCATAGGAATAAGTTGGAAAAAGACGCATTCGAGATTTTTAAATCTTTTTAATGGTTTAATACTAACAATATGAAATATTTGCTGTCATGTTTCTGGTTTTGTCTTACCTCTATTTCAGCTATTACGGCTACCGCCCAGGTAACACAAGACGCTACACGGCAGATTCAGATCTATGAAGACGATGATTATTTCAACGTCTGGGGAAGAGGTACAGACAGGGCATATAGTAATGGAACCGGACTAGGTTACATCTATATGAAAAATAAAAAATCCACCTTTCTCGATAAAATCCTGCTTCATCAGGCGGGTGCAGATGCCATTAATGTATTTGAATGGGATCTTATGCAAATCATGATCACTCCCAATGAAATTGCAGATACCAGCTACCAGCCGAAAGACTTCTATTATGCGGGCGCTTTATTTGCTACACATGCCCTCAACTCATATAATCCCATTAAAAAATATAGCTTTCGGACAGAAATAGTATTTGGGGTGATGGGCCCCTGGTCTTTCACTAAAGAAGCACAAACTTTCTTCCATAAGTTAATTAGTTATCAACCGCCCAGGGGATGGGAAAACCAGGTACCTAATTCTCCCCTGCTTAACTACAACTTTACCTTTGAAGTAATGTTATGGAACCCTCTTAAAAGCTTGGAAATCATAGGAGGATTAGATGGAAAGGCTGGTACTATGACAACAAGTGGCAGTGTTTATACTTACTTCCGATATGGATTGATGAACCCTTATTTTGGAGATATTAACCTGGCCAGAGGTACGAAGCGGCGTTTTCAACTCTATGTGATAGCCCGACCCCAGGTTTCCGTAATTGCTTATAATGCTTTGCTGCAAGGAGGGATTTTCAGATCTACCAGCAGCAACTTTGAGGAATTGTCGGGCGAACAGAGAACGCATATGAGAAATTTCACAATAGGGATGGATTATGGAATAGGGATAGTTATTAAAAGAACTACGATTAGTTATACCCAGAAAACCCAGACTGAGTGGATGAGCGGAACCGGTAAACATTCAGTAGGAAATATTACCTTACTTATTCCCATCTCCCGTAAAACTATTCCCGAAAAATAACGTTATATAGAAAAATTAAAGCATGTTTTACACCCGTATCTTTGTTTTACTGGCCACAGTATTCTTAATCGCATCCTGCGGAGGGAACCATAAAACCTCTCAGACAGATACCAGCTTAGGTGTTTCTGCAGCAGTTAATAGCCAATTAGATGTAAATCCACTTTCCGGGTATTTTCTTAAAAATACTATTCAGGTTAATGACAGTCTGACCTTTTGGATCATTGATAATCAGCAAACATTTGATAGCTTGTTTGGAGTGGCTAAAACCATGACAAACAAAATCACCCAACCAGATTTTGGTACTCAGATAGTTGTGGCGGCTACTATGCCACCAACCTACTACAATACACAAATAGAACTGGCAGATGCCACATTAGACGACGACACTAATGATGCCACTATGCGGTTTACCGCCATTGGTAATGCCAATAAAAGCAGTTCCTCTATTATTCCTCTCTGGTTGGGCACTGTGCCTAAAATGGGAAAGAGTACTTTTAGCTTCTATAATGGTGACAAATTAGTAACAACAATTACCACTGAGCAGTAGGGAATTTTCATATCTGGCTTTCTTCTTTCTCCTTATCTTCGCTCCATGAATCAATTTTTCAGGAGCTGGGTTTTCTGGCTGATGTCTATTTTCGCTTCGGTTGTACTTACAAGATGCGCCAATATAGTACCACCAAGTGGGGGGCCTAAGGATACATTAGCACCGGTTGTGCTAAGAGCAACACCACCCGACTCTACGCTGCATTTCAATAGCAAGAAGATAACTTTTGTATTTGATGAATTTATTGAACTGGATAATGTGAACGATAAACTGATAGTTTCTCCTACCCTGACCCGGTTTCCAATCATTACAGCCAAACTGCATACTCTTACTATAGAAATTAAGGATACACTGAAAGAAAATACAACCTATACATTCAATCTGGCAGATGCTGTAAGAGATATCAATGAAAGAAATGCCATTCCCGATTTCCAATACGTTTTCTCAACCGGTGATTATCTGGATAGTTTGCAGGTTACCGGTACTATAATCGATGCAGAATCAGGACGACTCGATAGTAATGTGGCAGTTATGCTCTATCGCGGATTGGAAGATTCGATTGTTACGAAAGAAAAACCTGTGTATTACGCTAAATCTAAGGGTGATGGGTCTTTCAGATTTAAAAATCTGGCTCCCGGCACTTATAAGATCTTTGCCTTAAAGGAAGAAGATCGCGATTTACAGTATAGTCAGCCTACTGAGTTGATTGCCTTTTTAGAAGCTCCAATAGTTTTAAAAGAAAGTAATATTTCCGGAGTAAATATGTTGCTGTTCATGGAAAATGACAGTACTATCAAACCGCCGCCGGAACCAATTGATTCTACCGACCTGCAACAGGAGGAGGAACCAGATAAAAAGAAAAAGAAATTGCCAAAACTGACTGCTACAGCGCAACTCAGTGGTGGCTTACAAGAACTACCGGCACCACTGAAAATTACATTCTCGCTTCCGTTGAGAAACCTGGATAGTAACAGGGTTATTCTGGGAGAAGACAGTGCCTATAATCCAGTGACTTTTACCAGCACAATGGATTCAACAAAAACTACCCTGACTGTCGGATATGCCTGGAAAGAGGGAACGCCTTACCAGTTAATTATTCCAAAGGATGCCGCAACGGATACGGCAGGGCAGCAACTGGCAAGGGCCGATACCATTAAGTTCAGGTCAAAGAAAATCAGTGATTACGCAATATTCACCGTTACAGAGCTGAATATCAGCGATAGTGCAAAACAGGCTATTAATGATAGTTCAATGCATTATGTAGTACAACTGGTACAGGATAAAACTGTTAAATATTCCGGTACTATCGTAAATGGTAAGTGGAGCCAACGTTTCATTACACCTGGAGAGTATGAAG
Organism: Chitinophaga silvatica; assembly: GCF_003419895.1. GTDB lineage: Bacteria > Bacteroidota > Bacteroidia > Chitinophagales > Chitinophagaceae > Chitinophaga > Chitinophaga silvatica. The sequence continues at coordinate 41,216 of NZ_QPMM01000004.1, forward strand.
TGCGGCTGTTGCTGGATAAAAATGGTAATGGTAAATGGGATCGCGGAAGCTACTTTAAAGAGCCGAAACGACAGCCAGAGAGAGTGATTATTATTGATAAAGTGAACTTAAAAGCTTTTTGGACGGTACCTAAGAAAATAAGTATCTGAGGCCGGGGTACATTCCATTATTACTAACTTTAAGATATGGTTTTTTCGTCTGCATTAATTGAAAACGCGGTAAATGAATTTGCCAAGCTTCCGGGCATTGGCAAGAAAACTGCCCTTCGTCTGATCCTTCATTTATTAAAACAGGATACAACACAGGTACAGCAGTTCAGTGAGGCTATTGCACGAATGCGCCAGCAAATCAAGTTTTGCAAAGTTTGTCACAATGTGTCTGATGCCGAGGTATGTGGCATCTGTAGCAATCATTCCCGTCATAAACAGGTAGTTTGTGTAGTAGAAAGTATCCGGGATGTGATGGCGATTGAAAATACACAGCAATTCAACGGACTTTATCATGTGCTGGGTGGCATTATATCACCGGTTGATGGTGTGGGGCCCGATCAGCTGAATATTCACAGCCTTGTAGAACGTGTTCAGCATCAGGGAGTTGAGGAAGTAATTATGGCGGTGAGCCCAACTATTGAAGGGGATACTACTATCTACTATCTCTCAAAAAGGCTGAAAGATTGGCCTGTTAAAATCACCACTATTGCCAGGGGTATTGCTTTTGGGGGAGAGCTGGAATATGCAGATGAGATGACCCTCGCCCGCTCTATCAGTAACAGATTGCCACTCGAAAGTTACGTTCAGAACAAATAATTCAGGTTATCTATATATAACAAAAAAATACGGGTGCTCAATAGCACCCGTCTTCGTTTAACCTGTAATTCCACGTTATGAAAAAGTCGTCAGCTCTCTTTCTTTGGAGAAGATTGCTGAAATAATGTATGATTGGTTTCTGATTCTTTCTGTAACTCTTTCCACCGCTGCATTTCATATTTATTCAGAAAACATACCTTGAAAACTTCAGGCTGATTCTGATCCACCAATTGATACACTGGTTGTAAACCCAGGCTGGCCAGGTGTTTATGCAGTGTATGGATATGTTCTGATATTGTCATATCTGAGGTATTTTGTTGTAATAAATGTTAAGAAAAAACTTAATGACAATTAGATCAATTGCAGCAGCAATTATATGAGGTGCAGGCGGAGGGCTGGTGGGTGGCCATGGCCATTTGATTCATTATATTTCTATCACTGTATTGCATGTCTATATATTACCCTACAAATATAATAGACTTTATAGACTTCTTCCAAATTAATTTTATGTTAATAGCCAAAATCTATAATACAACCTGCAGATATAGTTAATCACCAATACACCTTTGGAGGCCTTCAGAAAACCATAAAATAGCCAATAAAAGGTTATATTTGTAGCCTCTTTGGGGTGGATTTGTTTATTGTTCGACCCCACAGTTTAACTGTAACTAATAAACAATCTTGCTTTATTATGAAATCTTTACAAGACTGCGCTAATGAGCGCATACTCATTATCGATGGTGCAATGGGCACCATGATTCAAAGATATAAACTCCAGGAATCAGATTACAGAGGAACGAGATTTGCAGACTACCCTAGCGATCTAAAAGGCAATAATGATCTGCTCAACCTTACACAGCCTCAAATCATAGAAGCCATTCACAAAGAATACCTGGAAGCTGGCGCTGATATTATTGAAACCAATACTTTCAGCAGCACCACTATTGCCATGGCAGATTATGACATGCAGGAACTAGCCTTTGAGCTGAATGTAGCTGCTGCAAAAATTGCTAAAAAGGCAGCAATGGAGTATACCGCCAAAAACCCCGATAAACCAAGATTTGTTGCCGGTGCTATTGGCCCAATGAACAAAACATTATCATTATCCCCCGACGTAAATAATCCTGGGTTTCGCTCCGTTACTTTTGATGAAGTAGCTACCGCATATGAAGAGCAAATACAGGGATTACATGAAGGCGGAGCAGATATCCTGCTAATCGAAACAATATTCGATACACTGAATAGTAAAGCAGCTATCTATGCTATTAAAAAGTATTTCAGACGCATTGGCCAGGAACCTTTGCCAATTATGATATCTGGTACCATTACCGATGCTTCCGGCAGAACCCTTAGTGGCCAAACCCTGGAGGCCTTTTACATTTCCGTAATGCATGCCAACCCATTCTCTATTGGTTTGAACTGCGCTTTGGGCGGTCAGCAAATGAGGCCTTATGTTGAAGAACTTTCCAATATCGCCAGTTGTTATGTAAGCTGCTACCCTAATGCCGGCTTACCTAATGCTTTTGGTGAATATGATGAAGAACCTGAAGATACTGCCTGCATTATTGAAGATTTTGCTCAATCAGGATTTGTAAATATTGTTGGTGGATGTTGTGGAACCACACCTGATCATATCCGTCATATTGCCGATCATGTGAAACAAATTAAACCACGCCAGAAACCAGAATTAGCTGAAACTGCCTAATTATACTAATAGCAACAATGAACGATACTATCACCAGCAATACTTCAACTATCAATAGTGTGAATGATTTACCTCAGGACGAGAAAAAGGTAATCAAACCTTTCCTGCGCCTTAGTGGTCTCGAACCGCTGATAGTCAGACCAGAAACCAACTTCCTTAATGTCGGTGAACGTACCAACGTTACAGGCTCCAAGAAATTTGCACGCCTTATACGGGAAGGCCACTTCGAAGAAGCCCTCTCCGTTGCCCGCCAACAAGTTGAAAACGGTGCGCAAATACTGGATGTAAACATGGATGATGCCCTCCTCGATGGAGAAATGGCCATGACCACCTTCCTCAACCTCCTGGCAGGTGAACCAGATATCTCCCGCATCCCTATTATGATCGACTCCAGTAAGTTCTCTGTCATAGAAGCGGGTCTTAAATGCGTTCAGGGTAAATGTATCGTTAACTCCATCAGTCTGAAAGAAGGTGAACAAAAATTCATCGAACAGGCCTTCATTTGTAAAGACTACGGCGCAGCTGTAGTTGTAATGGCCTTTGATGAATATGGACAGGCAGATACGGAAGATAAAAGAGTAACCTTTAGTCACCGCGCTTATAAAATCCTTACCGAGAAAGTAGGATTCGATCCTCAGGATATCATCTTCGACCCTAATATTTTTGCTATTGCAACAGGGATTGAAGAACATAATAACTACGCCGTAGAATTTATAAGTGCTACGCGTCGTATTAAAGAATTAATGCCTCTAACCAAAGTAAGTGGTGGGGTTAGTAACGTTTCCTTCTCGTTCAGAGGTAATGAAACCGTACGTGAGGCCATGCACTCCGTATTCCTTTACCATGCTATCAAAGCAGGTATGGATATGGGTATCGTGAATGCCGGTATGCTGCAAATCTATGATGATATAGAACCTCAGCTCCGTGAATTATGTGAGGATGCCATATTAAACAGAAGAGATGATGCCACCGAACGCCTGATTCAATTTGCCGAAACTGTAAAGGCAAAAGGAAAGGTTGTGGAAAAAGATGAGACCTGGCGATTAGGAACTGTGGAAGAACGATTGAGCCATGCACTCGTTAACGGAATCACGGACTATATTGATCAGGATACTGAAGAAGCCAGAGTTAAATACCCTCGCCCGCTCGATGTCATCGAAGGTCCTTTAATGGCTGGGATGAACGTAGTCGGTGATTTGTTTGGCAGTGGTAAAATGTTTCTTCCGCAAGTAGTAAAGAGCGCCAGAGTTATGAAAAAATCTGTTGCCATCCTTACTCCTTTCATTGAAGAAGAAAAACTACGCATGCAGGCAGTAGAAGGTGGAGAAATCAAAACCGCCGGCAGAATCCTACTCGCAACCGTTAAAGGCGATGTACACGATATCGGAAAAAATATCGTTGGGGTAGTATTAGCTTGTAATGGCTATGAAATCATTGACCTGGGTGTAATGGTGCCTGCAGAAAAAATATTGCAAACCGCCCGTCAGGAAAAAGTTGATATCATTGGCTTAAGTGGGTTAATTACTCCTAGTCTTGATGAAATGGTACACGTAGCCCGTGAGCTTAAACGCCAGGATTTCAATATTCCTTTGATTATTGGCGGTGCTACTACTTCAAGAACCCATACTGCCGTTAAAATAGCACAGGAATATGAACATGGGGTTGTTCACGTTTTGGATGCTTCCCGCAGCGTAACTGTAACAGGTAGCCTGTTGAACAAAGCATTAAAACCAGATTTCCTGGAAGGAATCAGGAAGGAGTACAAACAATTAAATGAGGCTTTTAAGAATAAAAAACAAACCAAGCAATTCCTCCCAATTGCTACAGCACAGGAAAATAAAGTAAAAATAGATTGGGCTAATTACAAGCCTGTTAAGCCTAATTTCCTGGGTGTTAAAGCTTTTACATCATATAGCCTTGCTGAAATTGCCGAGTATATCGACTGGCAACCATTCTTCATAGCCTGGGAATTGCATGGTAAATTTCCTCAGATCCTTTCTGATGAAGTTGTGGGAGAAGCCGCTACCAAATTATATGGAGATGCACAGGCATTGTTGAAGAAAATTGTTGATGAAAAATGGCTGACTGCCAACGCGGTAATCGGATTATTCCCTGCTACCAGGGTAGCCGCTGATTCTGTTAGGGTAAGTCCGGCCACTTCAGAAGTACAATTAGAATTCTTACGCCAGCAATTGAAAAAAGCACCTGGTCAACCTAACTTCTCGCTTTCCGATTATATCGCACCAGCCGAAAATGGGTATACCGATTATATGGGTGGATTTGCTGTAACAACCGGTGTTGGTATTGAGAAGTGGTTGGAGAAGTTCGAAGCAGAGCATGACGACTATAACAGTATTATGTTGAAAGCGCTGGCCGACAGGCTTGCAGAAGCATTTGCTGAATTAATGCACAAACGTGTACGTAAAGAGTTCTGGGGATATGCTTCAGAGGAACACCTTAGCAATGAAGAATTGATCAAGGAAGAATATAGCGGTATTCGTCCGGCTCCCGGCTATCCGGCTTGTCCAGACCATACCGAGAAATATAAATTGTTTGAAATGCTTGATGCAACAGCCAATACCGGCATTGAGCTTACTGAATCACTGGCCATGTATCCTGCATCCAGTGTGAGTGGTTGGTATTTTGCCAATCCTGAAGCCAAATACTTCGGCCTTGGCAAAATTGAGAAAGACCAGGTTACAGACTATGCAGCCCGTAAAGGCTGGACAGTAGAGGAAGCAGAGCAATGGCTTCGTCCGAACCTGGAATATGATATTTAATTTCACGCAAAGAAGCAAAGTGGCAAAGAAGCAAAGGAGTTTTAATAGCTGTTTCAGCTAATTTATAAAATAAAATTTCTTTGCTTCTTTGCCACTTTGCCGCTTTGCGAGCAACAACAAAAACTAGTCATGAGAATTATTTCTTACAATGTGAATGGCCTGAGGTCTGCGATGACTAAAGGTTTTACAGAATGGTTGCAAACAAATCCTGCAGATATTGTTTGCTTACAAGAGATTAAAGCTCACAAGGAAAACATTGATTTTCAGCAGTTCGACCAATTAGGATATGAGCATTACTGGTTTCCGGCCCAGAAGAAGGGATATAGTGGGGTGGCCGTTTTAACCAAAATCAAACCTGATTTTGTACAATATGGCAGTGGTCATGAACAAAGTGATATGGAAGGTCGTTTTATCAGACTCGACTTCGGTGATGTTACATTAATCAATACCTATTTTCCGTCTGGTACTAGTGGAGATCACCGTCAGACCTATAAATATCAATGGTTGGATGAGTTTTATGTGTATTTGCAAACGCTGAAAGCTACCAGACCAAATCTGATTGTATGTGGAGATTACAATATTTGCCACAAACCAATCGATATTCACGATCCGGTGAGCAATAAGAATTCTACCGGCTTTTTGCCGGAAGAAAGGGCCTGGATGGACCGCTTCTTTGAAGGAGGATTTGTGGATAGTTTCCGGCATTTTAACCCCGACCCTCATCAGTATAGCTGGTGGAGTTTTAGGGCTAATGCAAGGAATAATAATAAGGGTTGGAGAATTGACTATATCAATGTATCAACTCCTTTAAAAGAGCGCTTAAAAAATGCCACTATTTACCAACAGGTGAAACATTCGGATCATTGTCCGGTTTATGTTGAATTAGTGTCCTAACAATCATATGATCATATATAATATTACAGTGAAAGTGGCCACAGAAGCCTGCGAAGCATGGTTAAAGTGGATGAGGGAAATACATATACCTGAGATGTTGGCGACTGGCCTTTTTTCTGAATACCGGATCAGCAGACTGCTGGAGCAGGATGATAGTGAAGGGCCTACTTATGCAATTCAGTTCTATGCACCCTCTATGGAGCACTATGATGTGTTTAAAAGTCAACACCAGCGAGCCCTGCGGCAGAAAGGATATGATGCCTTCGGGGATCGGTTTATCGCATTTACAACCGTCATGGAGGTCTTGTAAGTAAGGTGTCTTTACTAAACTTATCCACAGGAAATCCACTATTTTCGGGGTCTCGGCTCCCCAACACAATACCTGGTTAAATGCGGCGTTTATAGCTAAATATTAAGCAAATATGCCACTACACTATATTTCAGCACTTTTTGCTAAAGTCGGAAGTATTAGCAAGTAAATGGCTAATCTGCTGTAATCGTTACCAGTAGCCTTTTTCAGCCGATAAATTTTTCCAGAAAAAACACCTGAAAAATTTGGTAATCTGATAAAACGCGCTATATTTGCTCACATCAAACATTTTTTCACTAGTTAAATCTTACTAACTATGAACAAAGCCGAATTAATCGACAAGCTTGCTAAAGATGCAGGCATCACTAAAACCCAAGCTAACGAAGCTTTGGATTCTTTCACTAAAGCTGTTGCTGATACCCTGAAAAAAGGTGGTAAAGTAACTTTAGTTGGTTTCGGTACTTTCTCTGTTTCTAAACGTGCTGCACGTAACGGTAGAAACCCGCAAACTGGCCAGATCATCAAGATCAAAGCTAAGAAAGTTGCTAAATTCAAAGCTGGTAAAGCTTTATCCGATAAGCTCTAATCAGTTAGCACAACTTATTCAAGCAAGGAACAATTATGTTTCTTGCTTTTTTTATTCGGTAAAGTCCATAGTGTATTTGGAAGATTTACACTAATTTGCAGTCGATAACATCCTATATTTAACAAACATCAAACTTCAATTTATTCGTTATGGGTAGAGGAGATATTAAAACTAAAAAAGGTAAGATCAGCAACAAATCTTTTGGTAAAGTTAGATCTTCAAAAACTAGAAAAAAATCTGCGCCAAAAGCATAAATATTTTGGATTGAAATGATTTAAGGATGTAGCTATACTGCTAATATCTTTATCAGACTTTAACAACGTATATCTACATCCTTTAAGTCATTTTTTAATTACGGAGCTAAACGCTCTATTCTCCAATTTCCTTCTGGAGTTATAGTATACAGAATTCTATCGTGCAGCCTGCTGCTTCTTCCCTGCCAGAATTCTACTGCCTGTGGCTTCACTATATACCCGCCCCAATAATCCGGTCTTACAGGGGTATTATCTTTATATGTTTCAGTAATACGTGTTACCTGTTCTTCCAGAAACTCACGGTTTGGAATTACTTTACTTTGTGGTGAAGCTATTGCTCCTATCCTGCTACCAATCGGGCGACTGTCATAATACTCATTACTTATGGCCGCAGGAGCCTTACTAACGGTACCTTCTATACGAACCTGACGTTCCAGTTCCTTCCAGAAAAATAATAAACAAACATTGGGATTTACAGCTAACTCCAGCCCCTTGCGGCTTTCATAATTAGTGAAGAACATAAATCCCTCTTCATCAAAACTCTTAAGCAACACTATTCTGGCAGTTGGATGACCGGCTGGAGTACTGGTTGCAAGAGTCATTGCATTCAATTCATCTATCTCACTTTTTTCCGCATCTTTCCACCACCTGTCGAATTGCCCCAGTGGCGTTGTAGCCACATCGCTTTCATTCAGCGAAGCCTGCATATAATCAGTTCGCAATGCCGCAATTTGTTGGTTCAACATGATCTGTAATTTTATAGTTTCAAAGGTATGCAAGGATAATAGTAATTTTGAGCTTCTGATATAAATCATATTATGAAAAGAGCTTCGTTTGTGGCACTCGTTCTGCTCGTTGCCCTATTTGGCTGCCACACAAAGAACAGCAATGAATCGGCAGGCACTACTGCTAATACAGTGGTTCCTCTTTTGTCATCACCCCAGTTTTATACCCAATTAAAGGGGAAGGTAGGCGACCAGCCAATTACCATGCAACTGATGAAAACAGCCCCCCATTTATTGAGAGGATATTATGCTTATGATAGTATCGGCAAACCAATTGGTTTATGGGGCACCTTAGACTCCGGTTTGGTTAATATCTACGAAGAAACGAATTCGGATGAAGACAGGCTGTTTAGTGGTTATTTGTCTGATGATGGAAAGTTCAAAGGCGTATGGCATGGCGATGGTACCTCTTATCATTATGAATTACACACAGACCTCCAGCATGCTACCCTATTAAAAGTCTATTATGCTATAGATTCTGTTAAACTACTTCCATCCTTTACCAAATCACCGATGGGAACTGTTTCCAATAGCATCATCTGGCCGGATTCGAGTGTGAATAAAGAGGTTGCAGACTTCTTAATTCAACAGATTACAGGAGGCAAAGGCAAAGACCCTCAAGCCTATTTAAAACGGGCAATTGATTCCTTTATGCTCGTTTACCGTATTGCAGCCAAAGATGTAGATACCGCTGAATTTAAGGACGGTAGCAGTGTATCCTGGAACTGGACAACGGATAATGATATGAAAGTTGTGTATAATACCTGGCCATTGCTTGTAATTGAGAAATATGGGTACGACTTTACAGGAGGTGCGCATGGCAATTGGGGAGCAAAGTATCAAACGTTAGATCTGGCTAAGAGGAAGGCTTTAACGCCTGATGATCTATTTAAACCAGGTTATAAAGAGAAATTGAGTCCGTTATTGGATAAAGCATTCAGAGAGAAATTTCATTTAGGAGAAGAGGAAACACTGGATCAGGTATTATTGGTTAAAACAATTCCTGCCAATGATAATTTAATTGTTACCGGCAAGGGAGTTTGCTTTAGTTATACCCCTTATGAGATTGGGCCTTATGCAATGGGCCAGATTACTTTATTTGTGCCGTTTACAGAGTTAAAGGATATATTGAAATAGTTTTTTATTTAAATAGAAAAGGGTTTTAGGTTGATGATAGATCTTCCTAAAACCCTTTTCCTTTATATGTTTGGTATTATTATCCTTTAACCAGGGTACCAACATTTTTGCCCATGATCACGCTCAGGAGGTTGCCCTGGCGGTTCATATCGAAAACAATGATTGGTAGTTTATTTTCCTGACAGAGCGTGAACGCTGTCATATCCATTACGTTCAGGGATTTTTGATAAACCTCAGTGAAGGTAATGGTTTCGAAACGGGTAGCAGTTTTATCTTTTTCAGGATCGGCGGTGTAGATACCATCTACTCTGGTTCCTTTAAGGATAACATCTGCCTGGATTTCTATAGCACGCAAAGAGGCAGCTGTATCAGTGGTGAAGTAAGGGTTTCCGGTACCACCTCCAAAAATAACTACTCTACCTTTTTCGAGGTGTCTGATGGCACGGCGGCGGATGTAAGGTTCTGCTATTTGTTCCATTTTGATAGCAGATTGAAGGCGGGTATATAATCCTACCTTTTCCAATCCACTTTGCATAGCCATACCATTGATTACGGTGGCCAGCATTCCCATATAATCACCTTGTGCTCTTTCGATGCCGGTATCTACTTCGTTCATACCGCGGTAAATGTTTCCGCCTCCGATAACTATGGCAACCTGTACACCAAGGTCAGTAACTGCTTTGATGTCGTAGGCATACTGTGCTATCACTTTTGGATCAATACCATAATTTGCATCCCCCATCAGGGCCTCTCCGCTCAATTTGAGCAAAATACGCTTATACTTTGGCAACATGACGCTATAAAATATTGTAAGATTATAGTACTTAAACTGATTACGGCATTCTAATATACAACTAAAATGCAGAATGGCAGGTACCGCTAAAAAAAATGCGTATATCTCCCGTTTGCTCCCTATTGGGGTATGTACAAAAAAAAGGAGAGAATTTTACTTCTCTCCTTTTTAATATAATAAGTTATTAACCTAAAGCGATTCGCTTAAAGCCAGATACCTTAAGATCTGCATCAACAGATTTCAGGTAATCAGCAACAGATTTATTGCTGTCTTTAACGAAAGCCTGTTGTAATAAAGTGCTTTCTTTAAAGAATTTATTCACTTTACCAGCAGCGATTTTCTCAGCCATTTCAGCTGGTTTACCTTCTGCTTTCACTTGTTCAACAGCGATTTCTTTTTCGCGAGCGATTACGTCGGCAGGTACGCTATCAGCATCAACAGCGATAGGGTTCATTGCAGCGATTTGCATAGCAATATCTTTACCTACTTCAGCAGAAACTGGTTTGCTGAAAGCAACCAGAACACCCATACGGTAGTTACCGTGGATATAAGCGGTTACTCCACCAGCTTCAACGAATTCGAATTTATTCAGGGTGATTTTCTCACCGATTTTCGCAACCTGATCGTTTACTTTATCAGCAACAGTAGCGCCATCCAGAGAAGCAGCGTTTAATGCATCAATAGTTTTGATACCGTTAGCCAGTGCCAGATCAACAATAGATTGAGCGAATTTCACGAAGTCTTCGTTTTTAGCAACGAAGTCGGTTTCGCAACCTAAACCTACGATAACACCAGATTTACCATCAGCAGCAGTTTGTGCGATGATAACACCTTCTTTAGTTTCGCGATCAGAACGTAAAGCAGCTACTTTCTGACCTTTTTTGCGCAGGTAATCAACTGCTTTTTCGAAGTCACCGTCGCTTTCTACAAGTGCCTTTCTGCAATCCATCATACCAGCACCAGTTTGCTGACGCAGTTTATTAACATCAGCCGCTGTAATTGTTGCCATGAGCTATAATTAGTTTAGATAGTTAAAATTATACGGAGTTCATATACGAGTTACGAATTACGAGCTTGCGGAAGGAATGATTTATTCTTTCAGCAAACCAGTAATTCGTAACTCATAACGGTAATAAATTATCTAGGACCGCCACCTGGTTTTCTAGGGCCACCGCCACCAGCACCAGAAGGACGACGTTGACCGCCACCTTGGCCACCACGGTTGTTTCCACCACCACGGTTACCGCCTTGGCCACCACCACGGTTGCCACCTTGGCCACCGCCACGGTTGTTACCGCCCTGACCTTGGCCTTGACCACGGCCTTGACCGCCGCCGCTGCCGCTCTTACGACCTCTTTCACGATCTTCACCACCTTCTACATCGAATTTGCGAGCTTTATCTTCTGCTTCTTCTACTTCTTCCTCTTCTTCATTTTTCTCAGTAGCTCTTTCAGATAAGCCTTCAGCGATAGCTGCGCAGATGTAGCTGGTTACGATAGCGATAGATTTGGTAGCGTCATCGTTCGCAGGGATTGCAAAATCTACTTTAGTAGGATCTGAGTTAGTATCAACCATACCGAAGGTAGTGATACCCAGACGTTTTGCTTCTGCCAATGCAATATGTTCGTGGCTGATATCCACCATGAATAAAGCAGCAGGAACGCGTGCCAGTTGGGCGATACCACCTAACACTTTTTCCATTTTTTCTTTATCACGGCTTAAAGTCAGACGTTCTTTCTTAGTGATGTTATCGAATGTACCGTCCTGCAGCATTTTTTCGATGCTCTGCATTTTCTTTACACTCTTACGGATCGTAGAGAAGTTAGTGAGCATACCACCTAACCATCTTTCAGTAACGAAAGGCATGTTGATGTTACGCGCAGCATCTGCTACGATTTCTTTCGCTTGCTTTTTAGTAGCAACGAACATGATCTTTTTACCGCTTTTTGCGATAGATTTCAGGGCAGAAGCTGCTTCCTGTAAACCTTCAACGGTTTTATTCAGATCAATGATATGAATACCTTTCTTTTCTGCGAAAATATAAGGCAGCATTTTTGGATTCCACTTTTTCTTCAGGTGACCGAAGTGAACACCTGCCTCCAGTAACTGCTGCTGCAATGAGGTATTATTTTCCATGTTTATATTGCTCAATTATAAGGATCAAATAATGATTAGCTTTCGGTAGCGGGTAAAGAACCCTAAACCAATCGCCAGTAACTCAAAAATATTAGCGTTTAGAGAACTGGAAGCTTCTTCTAGCTTTAGCTTTACCTGGTTTCTTACGTTCAACACCTCTAGGATCACGTTTCAGCAAACCTGCAGCTTTCAAAGCAGGGCGGAACTCGATATTCACTTCGCATAAACCACGAGCGATACCCAGTTTAATTGCTTCAGCCTGACCTTTGATACCACCGCCTTGTGCGTTCACTTTCACATCAAATTTGTCCAGTGCATCAATAGTTTTTAAAGGCAGTTCTACCTGATTTTGCAGGTAGATCAGAGAAAAGTATGATTTATAATCTTTGTCGTTAACTGTAATGTTACCGGTACCTTTGTTGATATAAACACGGGCAACAGCTTCTTTACGACGACCAATTGTATTTTTTTTCTTTTCCATGTATCAGAGAAAATTAGAAAGTTAATGGTTTTGGTTTCTGTGCAGCATGAGGATGTTCAGCACCCGCATATACAAATAATTTTTTGTACATAGCACGGCCCAGGCGGTTTTTAGGCAACATACCTTTAACAGCTTTCTCAATCATCACTTCAGGACGACGACGATTCAGATCCTTAGCCAATTCAATTCTCTGACCACCAGGATAACCAGTGTAATGGATATATTCTTTCTCCTGCATTTTGTTGCCAGACAAAACGATTTTTTCTGCATTGATTACGATGATATAATCACCACAATCAGTATGAGGCGTATAGTAAGGCTTATTTTTACCTCTTAAGATAGCCGCCATTCTAGCAGCCACTCTTCCGAGTGTCAGGTTAGTAGCGTCCACTATATGCCAGTCACGCTTTACGTAAGCGTCGTTAGCCGATTTAGTTTTGAAACTTAATGTATTCATTGTTGTATACGATATAATGTTACGTCTTGTAAACAATCATCCCCCTAAGAGGAACGCAAAGGTACATTGCCAAATGTGAATAACCATACATTTTAAACACTTTTTTATAAGACACCTTTGTAATAGATTGATTTTCAATAAAAAATTTGTATAAAAGTTATTAACAATCTAAAGGAAGGTTTTTTTACACCATTCACATACCCAAAAAACATAATTTGTACTTAATAAAAAAAATCCCGGTAGCTGGGCTACCGGGATTTTTTTTATTAAGTACAAATTTTAATATCCTGGGTTCTGCTGATCTTTTAATTTAGTATTCACATCAATCTCACGTTGAGGTATTGGGAAAATCAATTTATCATATAAATAGCTTAAAGAACCGAAATCCTTTTTTAATCTTTTATATGTCCAAATTTTATCTCCTTCAAACAATAGTTCTCTTACTCTTTCTTCTACAATATCATCCACTGTTATTTTATTCAGCACGCTAGCTCCAGATCTATGTCTAACTTCATTTACATCATCTATTGGATCTGCACCAATTGTGGTTCCTGCCCTAAAGTTTGCTTCAGCTCTTGTCAGATAAAGTTCAGCCAATCTTACAATCGGTATAACCTTATACTGGTCTCTCCATTTAGTTGTGTACATTCCATCGTCTACATTAATACCATAATTCTCATAGAAGAAGTTACCACGCTCATCATTAGCTTCGAAGGTAACCGGCAAAGCATCAAGATCTATAATAATATCTCCTCTGCTACCATAATCGTAACCGCCATAAAAGGTTGTCAACCCATTGTTCGTGGTACCAGAATTGCTTTGATTGGTTTGTTGAATAGCAAATACATCTTCTGTTGAATTAGAAGCATTGTTAAATGCTTTGCTATAAGAAGAAGTAAGGGCATATTCTCCACTTTCTATTACTTCGTTAGCAGCGGTTGCTGCTTCTTCATACTTACCTTCTGATAAATAAACTCTTGAAAGTATTGCACTTGCTACATATTTATCTGCACGACCATTGCCAATATATTCAGGTAACTTTTCAGCAGCAAATAGCAAATCTTCAAGGATTTGTTTGTGAACTGCATCCAATGTTGCTCTACCCTGATAACTATCCTTCAGGTTCTCTTGTCCAATTGTCGCCTTTAAGATAAGAGGAACAGCTAATGTAGATGTTACATTACCGGCAGAATAAGGTTTTGCATAAAAGTTGCACAAGTTAAAATAAACAAGACCTCTCAGAAATCTGGCTTCAGCTTCAAACGCCTCTTTGCTATCTTTAGATACCTTGTCTAAATTTTCCAATACCAGGTTAGCATTGTTGATAGTATAGTAACTACGTTGCCACATTCCTTCAACGATTGAACTATTTTTATCCTGGTTTTTCTCCTGAACTAAACGATAATTCAGAAAAGTGCCTTCAAATGAAATTTCTCCTTCATCACCCAGCAAATCTGCCATCAGCAAATTTCTTTCACCAAATGCATTTGGGTCCTGAAGATTTGAATAAATACCTTTAATTACGGCTTCAACATCTCCTTGAGATTTGATCTGGTTTGGAACAATTTGTCCCCCAGGTATAACATCCAATTTTTTATTACATGCAGGCAAACCAAATGAAGCAGCAGCCAGCAAGCAAATTCCTATATAATTCTTAAATAATTTCATCTCTTTCAGGTTTAAAGTTAAAATTTAACATTCACGCCTACAGTTACTTGCTTAGCTTGTGGAATTGTATAATAATCAATACCACCTGCAATGTTACCCATCACATCCGAATTGACTTCCGGATCGCCTACAAATTTTGTCTTTGTCCAAAGGTTATAACCTGCAACGTATAAACGTAGCCCTGAAATTTTCAGAACATCAAGGGCTTGCTTAGGTAGATTATAGCCAAGTGTAGCAGATTTCAAACGAATATATGACCCATCAGAGATCCAGCGACTAGACATCTGATTTGCACCATTAGAGAAGTATCTTGACAAACGTGGTACATTGGTAATATCGTTAGGTTTCTGCCACCTGTTTAATACATCTACACGTTGGTTATCATATCCACTTGCAAAGCCATTATCCTGATAAATACCTGCACGATTATAAATATTATTGCCTTGTACAAAAGAGAAGAATACAGAAAGGTCAAAACCGTGACTGCTAAATGTATTAGTGAACCCTCCTGTCCAATCAGGGTTTGATTTACCAACTACCATTTTAACCGCATCAGAATAAGAAGTGGTGTTTTTACCAGAACCATCTACATATAACGCTTCTCCAGTTTTAGGATCAACACCTGCAAATTTTGGCATATAGAAAACACCTATAGGTTCACCTTCAACAGCCCTTTGTTCACCACCTGTAGATTCAATTATTTGTCCACCAATATTTTTAACTCTGTTCTTATTATAAGCCAAATTCAGAGTAGTGGTCCACTTGAAATTACGGTTCCTGATGTTGATACTATTTAGCATTATTTCAACACCTTTATTTTCCATACTTCCAATATTCATATATTGGAAACCATATCCTGAAGTATAAGGCAGATTAGCTTTTAATAATAAATCAGAAGTTTGCTTGTTGTAATAATCGATTTCACCACTGAATCGGTTATCAAATAATCCAAATTCGATACCTACGTCTACCTGATTTGTTCTTTCCCACTTTAAATCAGGGTTTCCCATTTGCGTTGGGCGATATCCTGGCAATTGAGGATAAGAGGTAGGAGATAATAATGTCAGAAATCTATTTTCACCAATTTCAGCATTACCGGTACTACCATAGCTAGCTCTCACTTTAAGGTAAGTCAGAGTTGGGTTGCTTTTAAGAAATTCTTCTTCTGAAAGTACCCATGCTACAGATCCTGCCGGAAAAATACCATATCTATTATTTGGACCAAAACGAGAAGACCCGTCAGAGCGAACACTTATGGAAGCAATATATTTATTCTTATAAGAATAATTGGCTCTTGCAAAATAAGAGAGGAAAGTATAACGCTGAGCCTGCGTACTTCCAAAAGTAATAGAAGCTGCGGCTGCTAATTTTTTAATAATATCAGAAGGAAATAATTCTCCCTGAACCTGAGTTGAATTAAAATCATCCTGCAGATAACTCATACCAGCCGTAGCGCTCAATGTATGATCACCACCTAATTGTGGATTGAATGAGAAATAGTTGTTTGTATTCAGCGCAACGTCCTGGCTGATAAAAGATGAACCAAACCCTTTGCCAAATGCATCAGAAGCAAGAACACCTATATACGAATCTTCATTTATAGTAGAAATGTCTGCACCCAACTCACTACGGAATGATAGAGAGGGAAGGATTTTGTAGTTCAGGAATACATTTCCCAATGTTCTGAACGTAATCATGCTACTTGTATTAAACTGAGCATCGTAGAGACCATTTGGATAAAGTGTACTATTATTAATTTCTCCATTATCATCAAGATATGGAGAAACTGGAGACTGTGCGACTAATTGACCTGGGGTTGAAAAGCTATTATCATTTGATACCCTATCTAACTGAGAGCGGCTGATATTTACATTCATACCCAAGGATACACGATCGCTTGCATTATGTTCCAGGTTTAGGCGACCACCATATCTTTTAAAGTCGTTATTCTTTACAATTGACTGTTGATTGATATAAAATCCAGAAACATAGAATTTTGTTTTTTCATTTCCACCTGTTGCTGATAGATCAATCTGTTGGCTGTGAGCAGGGTCTCTGAACATTAAACTTTCCCAATCAGTCGTATACCCCAAGCTTTTCAAATCTTTACCTAGCGAAAAACTTTTGAGAGCATTGTCAACCCTCTTAGTCATATAATCTATTGCTTCTGCTTCAGATGCAAATGGTGGTAGAGCAGGATTTACTGGGTTATATCCAGCAGCAAATGAAAGTTTACCATCATTTACAGCTCTTTCATGGAGTAAATCAATATAATCTTGAGCATTTAAGAATCCTCTTTTTTTAGTAGGACGGCCCCAAGTATTATTAGCGTTTAACTCTAGTTTAGTTTTTTCACCAGCTTTTCCTTTCTTGGTTGTAATGAGAATTACTCCATTAGCACCACGGGCACCATAGATTGCCGCAGCAGAAGCATCTTTCAATACTTCAATAGACTCAATATCATTTGGATTGATATCTGCCATTGGGTTAGTTTCATCATTATAAATATCACTACGGCTAGTGGTATTTACCGGCATTCCATCAATCACATATAATGGTTGACTGCTGGCAGATATAGAAGATGTACCCCTTACCCTTACTTTAATACCCTGACCAACCTTACCACTACCAGATTCAATTACAACACCAGGAACTTTACCCTGAATAGCTGACTCAAGGCTCGCTACAGGTTGATTTTCAACTTCTTTCGAAGCAACTTTAGAAATGGAACCTGTAACATCCTTTTTGGTTAGGGTACCATAACCAACTACAATTACTTCAGATAAATCTTTATTACCTGATTGCAAAGCAATATTAATAGTTGAATGTCCGGCAATCGCTATTTCATGATCGGCAAATCCGACAAAACTGAAAGTTAAAAAAACAGCACTTGAAGGCACAGATAAATGATAAGTACCAGTGGCATCTGTAATAGTTCCGATATTGGAATTTTTTACTTTCACTGTTACTCCGGGCAAAGGAGTGCCGTCTTTGGCATCAGTTACTTTACCTGTCAGTTGACCTACTTGGGCAAACGAGAATATGCTTAGGATTAGCAACATCCCTACCATCGAAAAGAATCGCAACATGGCTTTTGAATGTTTAGATTTTGAGTTATATAACAGCAGTCTTAAATACTATTTTGGTTGTTTGGTTAATTTTCTACAGGGCATTCCTATCCTATAAGAAGAATCATAAGCAAAAAATATAGACAGAAACCAAAGTTGGCTAACTTCAATTTGTCGGATAAAAATATAATTTTTTTTTCAATTCCTTAACGATTTGTTAAAAGTTTAGCGTATTAATTTTACGTTCACAAAAATACATATATAAAAAAAAGACAGCATATAGCTGTCTTTTTTATCTTGTAACCTTAAATTAGCTTTTAGTCGCGGTTTCTGGCTCCCATAAATATTAAGATATACTGAAATAAGGTGGCCATAGAGGCTAATGCTGCCACTACATAGGTCATTGCCGCCCACCATAAAGCATTTTTAGCTTTATCATGCTCCGCAGGCTTCATAACCTGACTGCGATCCAACCAGGCCAATGCCCTTCTGGAAGCGTCAAATTCCACTGGCAGGGTAACTACCGAGAATAAGGTGGTACCTGCAAATAATATAATACCAGCCAACAACAATTGAGGAAATACATTAATTAATAATATACCTCCTAAAAGCACCCAGGATACGATACCAGAACTAAATTGTACAATAGGTACCAAACGGGATCTGAGCCCCAGCCAACGGTATGCATCTTTATGTTGAACAGCATGGCCACATTCATGGGCCGCTACAGCCGCCGCCGAAACATTGGCCCCATAAAAAACATCAGGACTTAGATTTACAGTCTTATCTGCCGGGTTATAGTGGTCAGATAAAAAACCTTCGGTTGCCTGAACCCGGACATCATATATCTGATTGTCTTTCAACATTTTCTCAGCAATTTGCTGGCCGGTTAAACCTGAAGAAGTGGGTATTTCGCTGTAAGCCTGGAACTTACTTTTCAGAATATAGCTTACAAGCATGCTGATCCCCACAAAGATCAGTGATACGAACATAATTCCAGGTGTCATAGCTCTTTAAATTAGACCTAAGCAGGCACAAATACCCTTCCAATAACCCCATTTTAAGTTTTATTTAGCATTTGGGCTGACACCCCCTCTTTTTTGGTAAAGAAAAAATAATTTAACACTGCCATATTGGCAAAACGAACAAATTTCCCCCTTGAGGACGCCTGTTTGTCATTGATGAAAATCTATATTATGACGGTTTTTTTATATGCAAAAATCATAAACATCACCTCTCTTTATCAACATTTTAGCATGGGTCAGTGAAAGTAATATTAGATAAAAATACAGGCTGAAACAAGCATTGGCAGCCACTTTGTAAGAATGACACCATTAGTCAAAAGTTATTCACATCAATTAAATAAACTTTTTTATTCTGAAGCCATTTTGTAATTTAGACCTGAATTTAATGGGTTAGTAAGTAGAAAGAGTCAACGGAATCTTCCGTTTGGCTCTTTTCTCATTTTATGACGTTTTGGAAAGCTTTTTTTCAACCATTTTCTCCCTCAAGTTTAAAAATCCATTTACTTTGTAACCCATCCTTTAAAAATTTATGAGTAAAATCAGAACTGCTTTTTTTTGTCAACAATGTGGATACGAAGCCGCCAAATGGAATGGAAAATGTCCCAGCTGTGGTGAATGGAATACATTTGTTGAAGAGAAAGTTCAAAAAGATACTTCCAATAAAATTGTAGACTGGAAACAACAGAACGACTCAGGCAACCGTACTCAAAAAATTATTAACCTCTCTGATGTTACTACCAGTCAGGAAGAAAGAATCCTAACTCCCGATAATGAATTAAACAGAGTACTCGGCGGCGGTATAGTTGCCGGATCTCTTGTGCTGGTAGGTGGTGAACCCGGAATCGGCAAATCAACACTCTTCCTTCAAAACGCATTGCAACTCCAGCATATCAGAACCTTATATATTAGTGGTGAAGAAAGTGAGCAACAAATAAAAATGCGTGCCGATCGAATCAAAATAAGCAACGATCAGTTTTTTTTACTCACCGAAACTTCCACTCAAACCATTTTCCAGGAAATAAAAAAACTACAACCACAATTAGTAATTGTAGACTCAATCCAAACCCTGCACTCCCCTTTTATCGAATCCGCTCCCGGTAGCGTTTCCCAAATCAGAGAAACCACAGCCGAACTTCAACGATTCGCCAAGGAAAGTAATATCCCTGTATTCCTCATCGGTCACATCACCAAAGATGGCTCAATTGCCGGTCCTAAAGTTCTGGAACATATGGTAGATACAGTATTACAGTTTGAAGGGGATCAACACTACGCCTATCGAATCCTGAGAACTATAAAAAACAGATTTGGTTCCACTGCCGAACTTGGAATCTACGAAATGACAGGTGTAGGGTTACGACAGGTAACCAATCCCTCGGAAATACTTATTTCACAAAGAGAAGATTTGCTGAGTGGTGTTGCTATTGCCGCTACCCTGGAAGGAATGCGCCCTCTTTTGGTAGAAGTTCAGGCATTAGTTACTCAATCCGTTTATGGTACCCCTCAACGTACTGCTACCGGATTCGATCTGAGACGCCTGCAATTATTACTGGCCGTTCTTGAAAAAAGAGGAGGATTTCATTTCGGTGTCAAAGATGTTTTCCTGAATATTGCCGGTGGTATTAGGGTGGAAGATCCGGCTATTGATCTGGCAGTATTATGCGCACTACTTTCTTCCTATGAAGATGTGGCCATTCCACCGAAAATATGTTTCTCCGGTGAAGTGGGCTTAAGCGGCGAAATCAGAGCCGTAAACCGTATTGAGCAAAGAATTGCTGAAGCAGAAAAACTGGGATTTGAGAAAATTTTTATTTCCCGCTATAACAAAAAAGGGATCGATTTCAGTAAATTTATGATCGAAGTTATTGCTGTTGGCAGAGTAGAAGAAGTTTATCAACGTTTGTTTTAATTAATACTTTATGATTTCCCGTTTGTTAACACCACTGGTACAGCTTTTCTATCCGCATTGCTGTGAGATCTGCGGTACAGATTTGCCTGCTACTGCAGAATTATTATGCTTTAGATGTATAGAATCTTTACCCGTTACCAATTTCCAACGATATAATGATAACCCGGTAATGAGATTATTTAACGGAAGAGCCAAAATTGAACACGCCTTTTCTGCCTATTATTATCATCAATCTTCAGAACTAAGACAGCTTATCCATCTGTTTAAATATAAAAAACGCGAGGATATTGCTATCTGGATGGGTAAACAGATGGGGATTCAGTTACAGCAAAACAACTGGTATAAGGAAATCGATACCCTGGTTCCGGTTCCGCTTTACCCAAAAAAGGAACGGGAAAGAGGTTATAACCAGGCTACCTCGATCGGGAAAGGAATCGGAGAGGTATTAAACCTCAAAATAAATACACAATTAATTCATCGTCAACAATATACAAATACCCAGACACAAAAAGGAAGAAGCGAAAGATGGCAAAATGTAGCTGATACTTTCATTGCAAATTCCCCCCTGGCAGGAAGACACTTACTGTTGATAGACGATGTTATTACCACAGGCGCTACTACAGAAGCCTGTGCACAGGCCTTGCTCCGGAAAAATGCCAAGGTTAGTATTGCCACCCTGGCGCTTACATGGCATTAAACCAGAAAAAAAACTCAGCAACAAAATAGGATTATTATTACCTTTACTCATAGCCGAATTCGCTTTCGATTTATATACTTTTAAATAAACTCCAAGATGTTTAGACTTGCCATACTTTCTATAGTTATGTTTTTCAGCACTTCTCATTTATATGATTTTAAGGTTGATGCAGTTGATGGAGGAAAAATTGACTTTTCAAAATTCAAGGGAAAAAAAGTATTAATCGTAAATACTGCGTCTTTGTGCGGTAATACTCCTCAATATAAAGGACTTGAAGATCTGTATAAGAAATATCAGAATAAACTGGTAATTGTTGGATTTCCTGCCAATAACTTTGGCTCTCAGGAACCAGGTTCAAATAAAGAGATTCAGGAATTTTGTACTAAAAAATATGCTGTAACCTTCCCAATGGCAGCTAAAATTTCAGTAAAAGGAAATGATATTCACCCCATTTATAAATGGTTACTTGAAGAAAGTAAAGCAAAACATTTTGAACCAACTGAGGTAACCTGGAATTTTCAGAAATATCTGTTAGACGAAAAAGGAAATCTGGTCGCTGTTTTTTCTCCCAAAACTCAACCTGATGCCCCGGAAGTGATCGCAGCAATAGAAAAGTAATCATTTTCTTAGCCATTGCCAACTTGTGTCATGAGAATTAATGCTATTACTCCTTTGTAGTAGTTAGCTATAGTTTTTTTAACCAAATGGCAATATGTCTATGAACCAAACCTCTACTCTTAATCAGAAATTATTCATTATTCTTATTTTACTCATTCCTTTAATGAGTTGCCAAAATCTGATCGATACTCCTTCACTTTCTTGCCCCTCTATGAAAATGATGGTAAATATTGGTGAAACTACCAGAGTAATGAACTTTGTAAGTAATGTTATCTTTAACCAACATACAGATTCTGGTGGAATTAAATTTATGAGCACAGAAGCGACTTGTGACTCCTTTAAAGTTCTCCTGAATTTAAGAGACACGTTGTACACCGATCTTGAATTGACGAACGATAGCCTGCATCTCCGAACCTACGAATTTATGAAAGGAGTAAAAAATGATGGACTTGTGATAATAGCTATTGCTACTCCTCAGGGTTACAAGTTTTTGGAGACAGATACTTCCAGCATAACAATTCGCAGAATTAATACCAAAAATCAAACTGTTACCGGCTTTTTTTATCTTGAAACAGGTAACAAGGCAAAAGTTGCCACCGGAACATTCGAAAATACCTGCTATGTTAGGTTAGAATAAGAGGATAATCCTCTTTTCATTAACTTGCGCTCATGCAGTTTTCTGAAATAATTGGCCAAAATGGTATTAAGCAACAACTTGTACACTCAGTCCAAAACAATAGACTTAGCCATGCAATGATTCTTGTTGCTCCCGAAGGAGCCGGTGGATTGCCATTAGGTCTTGCATTCACTCAATATCTTGTTTGCGAAAATAAACAGGCAGAAGATGCCTGTGGGCAATGTTCTGCATGTATTAAGGCCTCTCAACATATTCACCCGGATATTCACTATTCCTATCCGGTAATCCCAAGAAAATCTGGTGATAAACCAATCAGTACAGACTATATTAATGAATGGCGCGAATTCATAGACACAAATCCTTACGGAAATGCCTATGATTGGCTACAGTTCATCGGTGCAGAAAATAAACAAGGAAATATTACTGCAAGCGAATGTCAGGATATCCTTCATAAGTTAAATCTCAAAAGCTTCGAAAGCGGCTATAAGATATTACTTATGTGGATGCCTGAATATTTAGGTAATGAGGGAAACAGGCTATTAAAACTAATAGAAGAACCTCCACAGAATACTTTATTCATTCTGATCGCTGAAAACCAGGAACAGATTCTTGCAACCATACTTTCCCGAACTCATCTTATTAAGGTAAATCCAATCCAAAAAGATGAAATTGTTAAGGCTTTGGAAGAAAAAAGCCAGGTAGCTGCCCCTAAAGCCCAACAAATAGCCACTATTGCTTCTGGCAATTATAGGGAGGCTTTGTACTTGCTGCAACATTCTGATGATGATTATCACGAATTACTAAGAAATTGGTTAAATCACCTTTTTACAGGTAATCGGATTGCTCTCCAGGAATGGATAGAAGGTATTTCCAGCGCCAAAACAGGTAGAGAGAACCAAAAGCAATTCCTCCGCTACTTTGTTAACCTGATAGAACATACTATCAGACTGGAATATCTTGATAAGTCTGTTCTCGGGTTCTCTCCTGAAGAAGTTGATTTTGCGGCCAAACTCCGTAAACTCGCCAATCATGAGCAATTGGCTGCCATTGCCTCGGAAATAAATAATGCCTGCTATTATATAGAACGCAATGCCAATGGAAAACTATTATTTCATGCGCTGTCTATCAAGCTACAACACATATTTAAAAATAAACCTATACCAGTAATGTAATAAGTAGCGGCATTCGCGGGCTTATCAGCACCTTTTCCCTATCTTTGTTGCTTACGGTTCTTTGTTTTTCTGACAGGAAAAATGTATTTTAAGAACCAGTACAACCTGAATTGCTTATTTCTAAAATTTAAACTAATTAATAATATGGCTTGTGCCGGATGTGGTACGGGTGTGGATGGGAAGCCAGCAGGATGCAAGAGTAATGGAGGATGCAGTACAGGAGGTTGCAACAGACTTAATGTATTTGATTGGTTATCCAATATTCCCCTTGGAGATAGCTTAGCACCATTTGACATAGTTGAAGTAAGCTTTAACCACGGCAGCCGCAAAGACTTTTTCAGAAATATTACCAAACAAACCTTTGATAAAGGAGAAATGGTAACGGTAGAAGGAGTTAGCGGGTTTGACGTTGGAACAGTAAGCCTCACAGGCGAGCTGGTAAAGCTGCAGATGAAGAAAAGACGTGTAGAAGACACGCCCGAAGTAAAAAAGATCTTACGTCGTTCTACCAACGACGATTTACAAAGGATGAGCGACAATAAGGCCCGCGAAAAAGAGGCGCTCATCAAATCCAGAGCTTTAGCTCGTAACCTGGGCCTTGAAATGAAATTAGCCGAAGTAGAAATTCAGGCTGATGGCCGCAAGGCAACCTTTTTTTATACAGCAGACGATCGTGTAGATTTTCGAGAGCTTATTAAAGTTTATGCTTCCGAGTTTCGCGCAAAAGTAGAAATGCGCCAAATTGGTGCCAGACAAGAAGCCGGAAAAGTAGGCGGTATCGGTAGCTGTGGCAGAGAATTATGCTGCTCTACCTGGTTATCTGATTTCAAAAGCGTAAATACTACCGCGGCCCGTTATCAAAACCTGTCTATTAACCAGGCCAAACTCTCTGGTCAGTGCGGTCGCCTTAAATGCTGCCTTAACTACGAATTAGATACCTACCTGGACGCTTTAAAAGAGTTTCCGGAAGATGCCGATATCATTGAAACCGCAGCTGGTGTTGCCCACCTGCAAAAACGTGATATCTTCAAAAGCCTCATGTGGTATTCTTTTGAGGGGAGTAACAAACAATACCCTCTTACTATTTCCAGAGCTAAAGAAATCAAACAGCTCAACAAACAAGGTATCAAACCAGAAGATCTTAAACCAGTTGAGGTAGTAACTACCAAACCTAAAGAAGCAGATCTCGGATATGCTGATGTAGTTGGACAAATTAGCCTTAAATCTCTCGAAAAAACCGTTCAGAAACGTAAACAGAAAGATAAGGATAAACAAAAACAACAACAGCAACAACCAAAGGGTAACGAACCTAAAAACGCTTCCAAGCAAGAACAGGCAAAACCTGCTGCCAAACAGGAACATAAACCTCAGCAACAGGACAAAAAGCCTAAACAGGATGCACGTCAGCAGCCCCAACAACGTCATGGCGGAGGAAATAATTCCCCTAAACAAGGTAACCAGCCAAACCAGGCCAAACCAGACCAGGGAAATAAACCTCAAGGGCAACCTAAACAGCAAAGCCCTAATCAATCAAATCAAGGTTCTCAACAACCTAGACAAGATAAACGCCATAATCATCCAAAACATAAACACAAACACAATAAGAATAATAACAATCAACCCGATAAAGAAAAATAATCTGAGCGGGTTTCTTAAATAGATTTGAATTATTCAGAACAAGGCTGGCCAATAGGCTGGCCTTTTCTTTTTGTATACTTTATATTATAATTTATTTACCTTTCCTACTCTTTTTAAAATCATAAATTACCTATGAAAAAATTCCCCCACTCATTGTTGTTGTTATTCTCTCTAACTTTAATCTTCTTTGCCTGCCAGAAAGAATATTCTTCTGAAAATAATGGTAACAACAATGGAAATGGTACTACCCCTCCAACCCCGGTGGTAACTGTCAAAACTAGTGTTCAGGGTCGGGTTATCGATGAAAAACAAGAACCTGTTAAGGGTGCTATTGTTTCCTTCGGAGCCATAAGTGGTATAACTGATGTTAATGGTTTTTTCAAATTTGACAATGTGGTTGCTTCTAAAAACACTGCCGTTGTAGTTGTAAAGAAAGATGGCTACTTCAATGGCAGCCGCACTTTCATCACAAGCGCCAATAGCCTTAAGTATGTACAAATTCAGCTATTACCCAAAAAAGAAGCCGGCCAATTTGAAGCTGTCAATGGAGGCCAAATAACTGCCGCATCTACCTGCCAGCTTACCTTTCAGCCCAATCATGTTTTAAATGGCAACAATGAAGTATATAGCGGAAAAGTTAGTGTTTTAATTAGCAACATCAATCCTGAAGACAGCAAATTTGCAGATATACAACCCGGAGCACTGAGAGGAACCAATAAAAACGGAAAGGAAGTAGGGTTACAGTCCTTCGGTATGTTTGCAGTAGAACTACAAGGAGCTAATGGAGAAGCCCTCCATCTCGATACCAATAAATCTGTAATGCTTAAATATGCCATTCCTACATCCTTACTAAATACAGCTCCTGCCACCATGCCTCTCTGGTATTTTGATGAGAAATCAGGATTATGGCAGGAAGAAGGTCTGGCAACTAAAAACGGGGCTTTTTATATCGGAGAAGTTAAACACTTTTCTTTCTGGAATCTCGATTACCCATTCGCTCAGGCGAAAATCAAAATCCGCTTTCTCTCAAAAGCCGGGGTACCGGTACAGGCCACGCAGGTAATTCTTAAAACCAGTGAAGGACAGGTTGGTTACGGATTTACAGATGATAATGGAGTAGTTGAAGGAATAGTACCGGCTGAAAAAGCGCTTACTCTAAGCTTAGCAGGACAATGTAACAATACTCTTTATACCCATCCTCAGCCTATTGGGCCACTTCTGAATGATACAGATCTGGGCGATTTAGCAATAGACATCAACATTCCTTTCCTTACTATCACTGGTAAAATAACTGATTGTGATAATGCTATAGTTAAGGGTGCTTATGTTTCTGCCTTACTTGAAGGAAGAACTTATCGTACCTATTCTGACGATAATGGAAAATACTCAATAAATATTTTACGCTGTGCATCCACAGCTTCAGAATTGGAGATTGCTGCAATGGATGTTGTAAATAACACCAGCAACAAAATCACCAAAACAGTTACTGTAAATACAGAAAGTATAGATTTACAGGTTTGTAAGGAAGCTACTGCTTTCATGAACCTGAATTTCAATGGTAAGAGTTATACATTTGGAGAACAGGATACTATTATTTCCTGGCACATGAGCTTTGGAACATACAGTATTGGTGCAAAATCGAGTAAAGCAGATTTAAGTGAGCAACTTAATTGGGGATTATCTTCCAATACTCCTTTCGCTCCCGGAACTTATCCATTGAAGAATGACAATTTCTTTTTCCGTATCAAAAACATGACTTACAGCAAAGCAGAAGGAACATGCACTCTCACAAAAGTGGGTACCGGGGCTGACGAATTTTATGAAGGTAGTATTACAGGTACACTTGGTAGCGATAGCACAGGTACAACAAGGTTTCCAATAACCGGAACATTTAAAATGAAGATTCTTTATTATGACTAATTCAATATCAATACTAAAATAGGGCTACCAATGGTAGCCCTATTTTAGTATAATTCAGTAGCAAAATAAAAGGCCGCCCAGACGAGGCAGCCTTTGTTAACAATTGGTTTTTGCTTATGAGAAAATTGTAAAGTTCAGTTTATATCATTCTCACAAAATCAATCTGCACAGGCGCCTACGGGCACGTCAAAAACGAATACTATGCTTCGTTTTCAAATAATAACCTATAATAGTTCATATTGGTAGCCTCATCAAATCCTCTTTCAATCATCTCGCGGTTACCGTGAATGTATATATGGAAATTCTTATCTAATTTAATAATGCTCTTAAAAACCTTTTGTTGCTTCTTAACAGCAGGAGCTGAAATCTCAAATTCATCCGGAAAATCTTGTTGGTAGTGGTTTGCATACTCATTTCGATATTCCTTAAAAGAAGCGATAGCATCCGGATGGCCTAAAACCTCATTAGCAAAATCATCTAACTGGAATTGTTCTTTCTCCTTAAAATAAGCGGCTGATTTATTTAACAAGTCTACCTGGTCTACTCTATTCATTTCATATTCACTCGGTAGTTTATCAGAGATAAATTGTTTGCACATCGATACAGCTGTTTCAGTTTGATGGTAGCTATCCTCCCTGCGCTGTACCTGTAAGAAAGCATCTTTCCAATAAACTGCTTCCTGTTGCTTACCTATACTGTCTACAATACTAACTTTAAACCCTTCAGCTTCTTCAGTATTAAAAATCAGGCAACCTTTATCCAGCTTATTAATATTGATCCCATCTTCATAGTTGACCTGATAATTATCGTCAGATAAAAACACCTTTAAATAGGTATCCCGATTTTCTGACTTAAAAATGCCTATTGCTGCTACTTCTTCTCCATCGACCAGACATTTGCTAAAGTAGGTTATATATAATTCTCCTCCTTTGATCTTTGGATGAGTAGAATGTTTATATAGATGTTTGGCAATATTTATGGATTGCTCCTGAAAATCATCCTGGTTAGTAAAGATACGTTTACAATATTGAAATATTTCATTCATTTCCAGGTCGGCATCATGTCTAAACCTGAAATATTCTGCAACATTCGTGAATGGCTGAATGAAGTATGTGATCAACAACTGTCCAATTGTTTCGTCTTCCAACTGCAGCGGTGCCTTAGAACAAACTAATGGCTCATCATTTGAAGCATTTCCCACTTTATGAATGGTTAATAGCGCCAAATCTTTAAACTCAGAAACATGAATCATCGCGCAAAATTAATAAATAAGTTGGCAGACCACCGTACTGTACTGCCTGGTAATTAAATCTTGATAACTTTAAAACGCTGCAAAAATCTGATTTTGTTCCTTATTTTAGGCTAAAATCTAGGATGAAATGACAAAACAATTATACCTCGCCATACTTTTGCTGTCATGCGCCACTACTGTCCTGGCCCAAAACAAAGAACTATATAAAGCTAAAGATTTAACCTCCGAAAATCAGTTCTCTTCCAATATAGAAGGCCCAAATTTCGACAAAACCGGTAATCTATATATAGTCAATTTTCAACACGATGGTACTATTGGAAAGATTAATCCCACTACCGGAGCAGGTGAGATCTTTGTGACATTACCCGATGGCAGCGTGGCCAACGGGGTGCATTTTAATAGCAAAAGCACCATGTTACTGCCTGATTTTAAAGGCCATAATGTGCTGGCTGTAGATATGAAAACCAAACAGGTATCAGTTTATGTATACAGCAATCAATTTAATCAACCTAACGATTTATGTATAAACCGTAAGGATCAGATTTTTGCGTCTGATCCCAAATGGGCTTCGAATAGCGGACAAATTTGGAGAATCGATACCAACCGGATTCCTGTTTTACTGGAAACCGATATGGGCACAACAAATGGTATCGAACTTAGTCCTAACGAAAAAATCCTCTATGTAAATGAAAGTGTACAACGTAAAATCTGGAAGTACGAGGTAGATGAAAAAGGTAATATCTCCAACAAGCAGCTCTTCGCCGAATTTCCTGATTTTGGTTTTGATGGGATGAAATGCGATAAAGCCGGTAATCTCTACGTTGCACGTTGGGGAAAGGGAGTGATAGCTGTACTGACGCCTGATGGAAAATTATTAAGGGAAATACCTTTAAAGGGTAAGCAATGCAGCAATCTTGTTTTTGGAGGTAAAGATGGTAAAACAGTATTTGTAACACTGCAAGACAGGAAGGCTGTGGAAACTTTCAGAGTAGCAATTGCCGGTAAAAAATTCTAAACCTTCGTTTATACATCAACGTATAAAAAACAAAGAGATAGCGAATCTCCTGAGTATTGTTTAAATAACTACAGATGCCCAAATCAAAATAGGCTATCTCTACTAAGCAGAGACAGCCTATTTTAATTTTTATAAAAAGCTTATTACATGCACAATCCGCCGCAGGCACTAATAGTTTGCCCGGTTACGTAACTGCTCATATCTGAAGCCAGGAATAAGCAAACATTAGCGATATCTTCAGGCGTTCCGAAACGAGCCAAAGGAATTTGCTGAATATATGCACTTGCCCCTTCACCATCTTTCAGGTAGCTGGTCATATCAGTTTCAATGAAACCCGGAGCAACAGCATTACAACGAATATTACGGCTACCTAATTCCTGAGCTATAGATTTGGTAAACCCGATAATACCGGCCTTGGAAGCAGCATAGCTACTCTGACCAGCATTACCCATTATTCCGATAACGGAGCTCATATTAATGATGCTACCGGTTTTTGCTTTCATCATTGGGCGTATTACCTGTTTGGTCATGTTATACACACTTTTCAGGTTTACATCCATTACCTCATCCCACTGATCAGGGCTAAGGCGAAGTAACAGGTTATCTTTAGAAATACCTGCGTTATTCACACAGATATCAATTTTGCCAAACTCTTTCAGCACATCAGCAATTAAAGTTTCAGTTTCTTCGTAAACAGCGGCATTGGATTTATAAGCTTTAGCTTTAACGCCTAATGCAGTTAGTTTAGCTTCCAATGCTTTTGCTTTTTCGTCAGAACTCAGGTATGTAAATGCTACATTGGCTCCCTGTTCAGCAAACTTTAAAGCAATTGCCTCTCCGATACCGCGGCTGGCGCCTGTTACAACAGCAACTTTGTTCTCCAGTAATTTCATGTTATAGTTGATAGGTTTTAAGCATTCATATTTTCAGCCGTAAATTTCAGAATTTCTTCCAGGTATTTACGATCATTATTTAGGCGGGGCACTTTGTGCTGCCCTCCTAATTTACCTTTACTTTTCAGGAATTCGCAAAAAGTTCCTTGAGGAAGTACATGAACAGCAGGCATATGCAATGCTATGTTCTTGTATCTTTTTGCCTCATAGTCTGAGTTGATTGTTTTAAGTGTATCATCCAGCACCTGCATAAAGCGATTTATATCATTTGGTGCTACATCAAACTCAATCAACCATTCATGACCACCATTTCCTTTCTCACTAAAATATACAGGGGCGGCAGTATAATCATTTACAATAGCTCCTGTTGCTTCAGATGCTTTAGCGATAGCAGTGTCTGAATTTTCTACAATCACTTCTTCTCCAAATGCATTAATAAATGATTTTGTTCTGCCACTAACTTTAATACGATAAGGTAACAGGGAAGTAAACTGAACAGTATCTCCAACCAAATAACGCCAAAGTCCACCATTCGTACTGATGACCAGTGCGTAATTTTTTCCAAGCTCTACATCTTGTAACTGCAGGGTTTGAGGCTCTTCCTTACCTAATTCTTCCATCGGCATAAATTCATAGAATATACCGTGGTTCAGGAATAAAAGTAAACCTTCTTCCCCTATTATATCCTGAGCAGCAAAAAAGCCTTCAGAAGCATTATAGGTTTCCTGATAATTCATCATTGGCTTACGGATCAGTCTTTGGAACTGTTCTCTGTAGGGAGTAAAACTTACCCCTCCATGCATATAAAGTTCCAGGTTAGGCCAAACATCCGCCAGGTTATCAGTTCCCGTCAGTTCAAATATTCTCTTTATTAAAACGATTGTCCATGTAGGTACACCAGCTATTGAAGTTACATTTTCATGTATAACAGCATTGGCCATTCGCTCAATTTTCTCCTCCCATTCGTCCATCAGGGCGATTTCGAGATCGGGAGTACGGATCATATTTCCGTAGAATGGCATGTTCTGCAGCATAACCGCACTCAGATCACCAAAGTAAGAATCGCTGTTTTCAGACAATTTATTAACCTGGTGACTACCGCCTATGACTAAGGATTTACCGGTAAATACGTCTGAATCCGGGAAATTGTTATAGTAAAGCGAAATAACGTCTCTGCCTGAACGATAATGACATTCATCCAGACTTTCTACGGTAACGGGAATGAATTTGCTTTTATCGGCGGTAGTACCGCTTGATTTAGCAAACCATTTGATAGGAGTATTCCATAGCACATTTTGCTGACCTTCCATCGTACGCTGAATATATGGTTTGATGGTATCGTAAGTGTGAATAGGAACTCTTTTTTTATATTCGTCTATCTTATAAATATTCGAAAATCCGTATTGCTTGCCAAATTCTGTGTATTGGCCGGCACTAATAAGGTTTTGGAATACCTGCTGTTGCACTTGCACAGGATACTGCATGAAGTATACTATACGCCCCATGCGCAATCTGGCGAGTTGTGATATTGCAGGACTTAAAATTCTCATATATAGGATGGTGTAGAATTATTTTACTGTTTAGCTGCTTCTCCAAGATAATCTTTACGGCGAAGAATGAAATTCTGGCCAAGATACACTTTTCTAACCTGTTCGTCAGCGGCTAATTCTTCAGCAGTTCCGGATTTGAGGATTTTCCCCTCAAACAGCAGGTAGGCTCTGTCTGTAATTGAAAGTGTTTCCTGTACGTTATGGTCGGTAATGAGGATGCCAATATTCTTATATTTGAGCTTAGCAACAATCGACTGAATATCTTCCACTGCAATAGGGTCGATACCAGCAAATGGTTCATCCAATAGGATAAATTTCGGGTCTACGGCCAGTGCGCGCGCAATTTCGGTACGGCGGCGCTCTCCCCCGCTCAATACATCACCCGGACTTTTTCTAACATGAGTTAACCGGAATTCCGCCAGGAGGCTTTCCAATTTGTCTTTCTGTTCGGCTTTTGTGAGTTTAGTCATCTCCAAAACCGCTGCAATATTGTCTTCCACGCTCAATTTACGAAATACGGACGCCTCTTGTGGCAAGTATCCTATTCCCATTTTGGCACGCTTATACATTGGCAGCTTGGTAATGTTCTGACCATCCAGGTACACATTTCCCTCATCAGGCTTAATTAGGCCTACCACCATATAGAAAGATGTGGTTTTACCCGCACCGTTGGGGCCTAGCAGCCCTACAATCTCCCCTTGGGATACTTCTACAGATACATGGTTTACCACTGTTCTGTTACCGTAACGCTTTACCAGCTGGTCTGTATGTATTCTTAATGACATATGTTCAAACTTAGCAAAAATAAACAATTCATTCAGTTAGCCTAGTTATAGTTCTCATAAGATTAAAAATGATCTGATTATAATAGGGGGATATATTAATTTTGCCTCCATATTTTTATGGAACTTGTAAATCAACCTTTTCCCAAGTTCCTAAAGTCCAATAACATATGAAAGTAACTGAACATATCGCTCAAGCTAAAGATACCCTGATATCTTTTGAAATACTTCCCCCCCTCAAAGGAAAAAGTATTGACTCGATCTATGATCACCTTGATCCTTTGATGGAATTCAAGCCTTCATTTATCAATGTCACCTACCATCGCAGCGAGCATATGTTCAAAAAGAAGGCTGATGGCTCTTTTGAGAAGGTTGAAATTCGCAAACGCCCTGGTACCGTGGGTATTTGTGCTGCCATTATGAACCATTATAATATCGACGCAGTTCCTCACCTTATTTGTGGTGGATTTAGCAGAGAGGAAACGGAAAATGCATTGATCGACCTAAATTTTCTGGGTATCGATAACGTATTGGTATTGCGTGGAGATGCCCCAAAAAATGAAACATTCTTTGAGCCAGACCCCAATGGACATAGTTTTGCCATTGAGTTGCTGGATCAGGTAGCTCACATGAATAATGGTGTATACCTGGAAGATGACCTGCAAGGAGGTGTTAAAACTAACTTTTGTATTGGTGTTGCCGGCTATCCTGAAAAACACTTTGAAGCACCGAATATGCAAACCGATATGTCCCACCTCAAAAAAAAGGTGGAACAAGGGGCAGATTATATTGTAACCCAGATGTTTTTTGATAATCAAAAATTCTTTGATTTTGTGGCCAGATGCAGAGAAATGGGCATAACTGTTCCTATTATCCCTGGATTAAAGCCATTGACAACAAGAAAGCAAATGACCATGTTACCTCGAATTTTTCACGTAGATATCCCTACCGATTTATCTACTGAAATAATGAAATGCAAGTCTGATAAAGATATTGAACAAGTAGGTACCGAATGGTTAATTGCACAGTCGAAAGAATTAAAAGCATTTGGAGTTCCAGTACTTCACTATTATACGCTGGGCAAACCTAAAGTAATTGAGAAAGCGGTTGCTGCTATAGTTTAGGCTTATTATGTGATAGAATAAAAAAATGCCATTACGTAGATACGTAGTGGCATATCCCTATAACTGTCACACTTTTAATAATAAATTTATAACTGTCCTATGATCTGAAACCATCGAAATGATTTCCTCAGATATATAGACGCATCAGAAAATCGCTTCCCCTATAAACTAAAAAAATAATTAAGGCTGATCATGGATCAGCCTTAATTGTTAATACCAAAAACACTTTAACTGGTTATTTTACCAATCTTCCCGGTTAAATAATATTCCAATTTTAACTCCCAGATATTGGTTTTGAAGCTTACTACTCCCTTTATCAATATCCATTAATCCCTGAGCATAGTTAAGACTTAAGGTGATGAAACAATTAAACTCCATTCCTATACTGCCTTCTACGCCGGCATCCCATCTCTGTAGATCTACATCCGTTCCCATTAGGGTAGGTGTAGAACGAAAGTTGATATGCTGGTTATTGGTCTGTACTTGAGTTCCATTATTATAAATAGAAAGGCTATAGTCGCCTCTGACACAATAGGCACCATAGGGGCCTCCCCCTAATACTACCTTCCCAATACCAGTATTTATTTTGTAAAGCAGGTGTACCGGTAATTCCAGGTACTTGAGCTTAATTTCTGTAACATCCGTAGCAAAAGTAGCCTCTGGATGTACTTTTCCAAAGTTAAGCTGCGCTCCTTTTACAGAATAATTCAATCCGGTTTGTATGTGAAAATTCCAACCTAGTGGAATATTTACATAAGGCCCCACCATCCAATTATGGGAAGGAGAGGTTCGAAGGTTAGGATTGGATACAGATGATACAAAATCAGTGTTAAGATAGCCACTGCGCACACCAAGGCTAGCTTGCCCATGAGCAGTTGTTGCAACTAAAATAGTTGCACAAAAGAGTGTAAAAATTTTCATTGTATTCGGTCAATAATTACATAAACGAAATGTCCACAAACGACGATTGGGGAAGAGGTGTATTTTACTATTGGTTCTTGGTTACTGTGATGCGAAAGTACATAAACGTTTTGATTTAAATAAAAAAACCACCTGGATTAACAGGTGGTTTAACTAAAAGTTCATTTTAGTCTACTTTATCGTCCAAATTTATATCCAACGGAAACTCCGAAAGAGTAATTATGGAATTTACGATCGTTATCAGTATAGTAAGCAGTGTTTACTAAACCTATATCACCATTTAAGCCAAAGAATAGACCAACAGGAAGTTCATAACCAACACCAACACTTGCTCCGCTGTCGAATCGTTTTTGTCTCATTAATAATGCTTCATCATTATAAATATCCAGGCTACCAAATGCGGTATTTTTTACTTTACCGCCAACTCCTACTGCAACATAAGGACCTACTGCCAATACCATTCTACCATAGCCTACATCTGGTTTGTACATAAATTGAATAGGCGCTTCCAAATAAGAAATGTTTGCCCTTACATCTGAGTTTTTAAATTTACCTCCTTTACCGGAGTAAAGAATTCCGGTGCCTATATAGCAACCCGGT
The DNA here is from genome assembly GCF_003419895.1 of Chitinophaga silvatica. Lineage (GTDB taxonomy): Bacteria > Bacteroidota > Bacteroidia > Chitinophagales > Chitinophagaceae > Chitinophaga > Chitinophaga silvatica. The sequence goes on from NZ_QPMM01000004.1 coordinate 76,826, forward strand.
GCAAATGGAATATCCACTGTAAAACCTGCCCTTAAATTAGTAACCAGTCTCGTGGCCTCTCTGTTATTACTCAGACCCAAGTTTCTGGTTTGGATACTCGAAAATTGGGGCCCGGCAACAATTCCCCACTGAACCTGACCGAATGTAATTGTTGCCACCAGCAATGCTGCCATAGATAATAGTACCTTTTTCATGATCGACATAATTTGAATGATAAAAAAACGGCACCACAGGTTAGATACCGCACTAAATTTCATGTTTGCTAACAAATGAATGAAACCTGTTCTTAGCCTGCCTTTAAAGCACCTCACCCTGATATTTTATAAGTGCAGCCTTATAGAAATACTAAAGATTGGGGCTTAACATTTTCCTAACTATTTTCATAACCTGTGAATAAAATGCTAAATCTTATGCCATAATCGGTATGCAGAGGGCGGAAAGGCAATACCAGAGGGGTTTAAGCAATTTCATCTACTGGTAGGTATAACTAACAAACTGAAAATTGGAAATCGACTACAGACAGGGGTTTTCAAAGAAATAGCCCTGAATCAGAGCAAAGTCTGCATTCAGGGCTATGTCAACAAAACGTTAAAATTTTATATTCTATTGAAAATCAGGTTCAAGCAGGTAGTTATTCTACATTTTACACTAGATATTCTACAGCTTAGTACCCGTATTTTTTACACTACTTCTGTTTATAAATTCCTGCAATTGCTCTACTCCTAACTTCTTGGCCACAATTTTTTTCTTCTCATCCAACAAGTAAATCATTGGTGTGCTATAAACATCGTATAGTCGCCTGTAATTAGTTGCTGCCTGCGGTTCATAACCATGTGTCCAGCCTTTAAGGTCATGATCCTTTATGAACTTAAGCCATTCCTCTTTCGTGCCTTCAGTTTTAATTCCGACCATCGAAACTCCTTTGCTCTTCCAACTCGCTTTGTAGGCCGAATCGAGCCGCGGTATTTCAGTTTTACAATGCCCGCAGGTAGGATCCCAAAATACCAGTACAGTATATTTTCCAGGTATTTTGTAAAGGGAAGTAGGGTTCGATATAATATCCTTAAACTCAAGCGGAGCCGCTTGTTTTCCAATTAAATTTGGTGCTAAGGCATAAGCTCTATCAATTATCTTGCTTAATTGATCCTCATTCAACCAAAATGCATCACCTGCTACATAATACTTCTCTACCAAATGCACGAAAACTGCATCCATTCCCATATAGGGAGACGTTTCATAATGATAGGTTAGCCACCACAGAACGAACTTAAACGTTTCCTTACTTTTACGGGTTTTTGCTAATAAGGCATCACATTCTCCAATAATAGAATCCGGTACAGGAGCTACTAACTGATCAAAATACTTATTCAATTTCCCCTCTAAAATCGGCGTTCTTACCAATCTGTCTGTTTGCAGATCTACATCTTCCCAATAATGTCCTTTAAAATAATGATAGGCAAACAATGAGTCATTTGTTGGATGATCTTTTGGCACCTCTGGCTCTTTCATTGCCAAAAAGATGGTAGAGAGTATATTTCCAGGATGTGAGGTTACAAATGAGTTTCGGAAATCCTGGATTTTCTTTCCAAGTTCCTGCTGTAAAGGAAAAACCTTTGCTGAATCTGCTGCGGTTTTTGCGTTACGCATTTGTTCCTGAATACTACGATTTAAGGCGTCTTGCGCTCCTAAAAAGGAATTATAAGAAAGAAACAACTCATTATCAGGACTATTTTTATAAATAGTTTTTTTAATAAGATCGGTCGTATCTATAGAAACACTAAATGTTTGTTGCTTGTCTATCAGGGTTTCAATGTAATGCTGTTTACCAGGTAGCACAAGCAGGTAAATTCCGGGTAATAGTTTCTCATTCTTTTTCAGAACGGCTACACCGTTTGAATTAACATCGGCAGAATCAGCGAGATAGGTCGATTTCCCCATATAATGGGCAAGGAAGCATTTTCCGCTTTTAAAATTGGGTAGTTCCACAGTGATCTGGTAGCCCTGAGCGTAGGATTGAATTAAGCCTAATAAGCTGGTTACCAATAGTATAAATGATTTACGCATATTATTTAGGAGCAATATGTAAAAATAAGGCTAAAAACTTAAATAGGGAAGCCGTTTGAACAGTAAATAAGCGAATTCATATAAAGGATTCAGCATTTCCAATTACCTTTGCAGCCGTGAGGAAAAAAAATGTTGTTCTAGAAAATGTACCTGTTACTGCCTATGCGGCAGAAGGTAAGGCACTGGCCCGATTGGAAGGCAAAGTTGTTTTTATTGAAGGAGGAGTGGTACCAGGAGATGTGGTAGATGTACGTCTGAGTAAAAATAAAAAGGACTGGGCAGAAGGTAAGGCTATCCATTTTCATAGCTATTCCGACAAACGCGTTACTCCATTTTGTCAGCATTTTGGTGTTTGCGGTGGATGCAAATGGCAAATGTTACCTTATTCCCAACAATTGGAATACAAGCATCAGCAGGTAACAGATAATCTTCAAAGGATAGGAAAATTACAGCTACCTGTAATTGATCCGATATTGGGTAGCGAACATACTGCCCATTATCGTAATAAACTTGAATTTACGTTTAGTAATAAAGCATTTATTACTAATGAAGAGATACAAGCCAATAATGGTGAGATACCGGTAAAACCTGCATTAGGTTTTCATGTTCCTAAATTATTTGATAAGGTATTGAATATTGATACCTGTTATTTGATGGAGGAACCGGTAAACCTGATAAAAAATACTATCCGTGAATACGCAATAAAACACGAACTTACCTTTTACGATATACGTGCCCAACAAGGTTGGTTACGCAATTTGGTAATCCGTTTGTGTACGACCGGAGAAATAATGGTTAACCTGGTAATCAGAAACGAAGATAAAGAGAACAGGGAAGCGTTATTAGACCATCTTCTAAAAACAGTTCCTGCTATCACTACTATCGTATATACTATTAATCCTAAAGGCAACGATAGTATCTTTGATCTCGAACCTAAAGTTTATTACGGTAAGGGATATGCGGAAGAGAAGCTGGAAGACTTTACCTTTAAAATAGGTCCTAAATCTTTTTTCCAGACCAATACCTATCAAGGTGAAGTACTTTACAAAGTAACCAGAGACTTTGCAGGCTTAACTGGTAATGAAGTGGTTTATGATCTTTATTGCGGTACCGGAAGTATTGGTATTTTTGTTTCCCGTAAAGCACGTAAAGTGATTGGTATCGAATTAATCAAAGAAGCAATTGACGATGCCAAAGAAAATGCTGCAAGAAATAATGTAGATAATGCTACATTTTTTGCAGGCGACGTAGTAGATATTTGTAATGATGATTTTTTTGCACTCCATGGCCAACCGGATGTGGTAATTACAGATCCGCCAAGGGCAGGAATGCACGAAAAACTGGTAAATAAACTACTGGAAATTGCTGCACCTAAAATTGTATATGTCAGCTGTAATCCTGCCACTCAGGCCAGAGATCTTGCATTGCTGGATGCCTTATATACAGTAGAAAAGGTTCAACCAGTAGATATGTTCCCACACACCCACCATATAGAAAATGTGGTGTTGTTGAAAAAACGAGTTAATAACTAAGCAACAATGAACGAGTACAGGCCCGGAAAATTTCAGTACCTCCCACTAGTGATCAAAAATCTTATGATCATTAATGGCTTGGTTTGGTTAGTGCAGATAACACTGTTAAATAGATTTGGTTACGATTTAAGCCGTATGTTTGGCTTACACTACTGGGGTTCTGATCTTTTCAGACCATATCAGTTTATAACCCATCTGTTCTTACACGACCCTAAGAATTTTGCGCATGTGCTATTCAACATGTTCACATTGTGGATGTTTGGTGCCACTCTCGAAAATCTTTGGGGGCCTAAGCGTTTCCTGATTTTTTACCTCGTTTGCGGATTAGGCGCTGCCCTATGTCATATGGGCGTGCTTACTTATGAGAATCTTAATCTGACTAAATATGCTCAGGCTTTTCTGAACGACCCTAACTATACCAACTTTGCACGACTGGATAATAAGTTCGACATTGGCAGTGGCTCTTCATTAAGTATGGAAGGCCTAAAAACAATGATACAAGCTAATGATCCACAGGCGATTGATTTAGCTGTAGCTTATGTTAGAGACTATGTACATGAATATCGAAATACTGTTACTATAGGGGCTTCCGGCGCTGTGTATGGTATTCTGTTCGCTTTCGGATTTCTGTTTCCAAATGCCTATATGTACCTGTACTTCCTCTTCCCTATTAAGGCTAAATATGTGGTAGCATTCTTGATAGTAGCCGAATTATGGTCTGGTATTCAAAATTCAGCTGGCGACAATGTTGCACACTTCGCTCACTTAGGTGGTGTCTTATTTGCCTTCCTGCTGTTGAAAGGCTGGTCTAAACGTCGATCCGATTTTTATTAACAGCCGGTTATTAGACGTATTTTTGTATTGTAAAAATTTGTGCCATGCAAGTGTCGGAAAAAGAGAAATCCCACCTCTCTCTAGGAGAAGGAAGGAATATGGTAACACAATTAATAGTCACCAATCTTACAATATTTGTTTTCCTGTTCTTTACAATGGTAATCTATCAGATGGAGAACATTGGAGTACCTCGTTTTTATCAGGATATTATGTCCTGGCTGCGGGTGCCTGCCGATCCGGCAATTCTGGTGAAGAAGCCATGGACACTCATCACTGCTTTATTTACACATATCAAGGTTGTGGATATCTTCAGCAATATGATATGGCTTTGGTGTTTTGGCACCTTGCTGCAACAGACTGCGGGGTATAAACGTATTTTACCATTATATCTCTTCGGAGGTATTTGTGGCTTCCTTTTTTATGTTGCAGGCATGCAATTGATTCCTGCTTTTCATAATGATATTGCTATAAGCACTATTACTGGTGCTGCCGGATGTGTGATGGCATTTGCTATTGGCGTAACTTATATTGCGCCTACTCATCGCGTTTTTCCTATGTTGGTAGGTGGAATTCCTGTATGGGTAATTACGCTGATTTACTGCGGTCTGACAATCGGAACATTAGCCACCTCTAAACTCACTAACCAGATTCCTGAATTAGTAGGTGCTGGTTTAGCCGGCTGGTGGTATATGTGGCAATGGCGAAAAGGAAATGATTGGGGAGCAGGATTAAACAAAATAATTCATAAAGTTGGGCATAGCTTTCACCCTCCTCAGGAAAAAATGGCTGGTAGCGATAATCTTCACTCCGGCTACAAAGCTACTGAACCAACACTTCCATTCAGAAGAATCGGAAAAGTACCTGAACAAAAACTAAACGAAATCCTTGATAAGATTAATACCAATGGCTATTCATCTTTATCACCTGAAGAAAAAGATACACTCTTGAGAGCAAGCAAAACGGAGTAAGTAGGTTACAGATATTAATTTCCGAAATATCGATTCGCGTACAATAAATTGAAAAAATTTATCGTACGCGAATTTTATTTTTGCCAACTCATTTTTTGTTACCTCAATTGCCCCCTATGTTCAAGAAGTATTTTAGTTTTTGCCTGCTTTGGATGAATGCACTATTTGTATGCATGCTCCTGCTAAGCACTTACCTCCCCTCCTTTAATCCAGCTACCTTTTGGTTACCCGGATTTATTGGATTGTTATTCCCTTTCTTGTTCTTGTTGAATTTATTGTTAATCGCAGTCTGGGCATTAACGAAACAGACAAGAGAAATGATGATTGCAATATTTGCAGCCCTATGCTGTCTCCCTGCCGCATTTACTACCTGGGGAATGCATAGGATGCTCGACAATGACGCGTTATTAAAGCAACATGATAATAAGTCATTTACCCTTATGACCTTTAATACAAGCAGCATGGGTCTTACAGCCTATGTTACCGATAAGGCAAAAGAATCTGCTATTTATAATGCAATTGCAGACACCAGCCCCGATATTCTTTGTCTGCAGGAGTTTTATACCAACGAACAAACAGGTAAAGAAAAGCATATCGACAGTATTAAAATGAAAGGGAATTATCCGCACTACTACTTTACCCGCGACAAAATCCATTGGGATACCTGGTGTTATGGCATCATATTATTTTCAAAATATCCGATAATTGATGCGGCGGCGGTTCCTTGCGGTAAGAGTGAATTTGGTAGTGGAAGCAGCTTTTTGCAAGCAGATTTATTGATTAATGAGGATACTATCAGGATCTTTTCTGTACAACTAACCTCATATATGTTCAATAACCAGGATTATGACAACATGAAGGCTCCAAAGGGGAAAGGAATCTTTTCAAAGATGCGAAGAACATTTGCTCAACGCTCTCAACAAGCCTTACAACTTCAGGAACTTATAGCTGTTAGCCCGTATCCGGTTGTTGTTTGTGGTGACTTTAATGATACCCCGGTTTCTTTTACCTATAGAACTATCAGCAGCAATTTGCAGGATGCATTTCTTTCGACTCAATTTGGTTGGGGAAGAACCCTATCCTTTTTATCGCCATCCCTGCGAATTGATTACATTTTACCGCAACGCCGTTTCACTGTTCATGGCAGTAAAACACTGAAAGTTGCACCATCGGAGCATTTCCCATTAATAGCCAGACTATCCCTAAAAAAAGATTAACTTTAGTACTTCAACAAAGCAGGATACGCATTGCGGTTTTTACGACTATTTACGAAAGGATTTTTTTTGATTTGCAACATCGCGGTGGTAATACTTTTTTTGGCAGCATGTTTAGCTCCTTATATTTCACCAGTATGGTTCTGGCCCATTAGCTTCTTAACTCTGACATTTCCTTTCCTGCTTGCGTTAGTGATAATATTTTTAGTAGGATGGGTGTTCTTTAACTATCGCTATGCTTTATTATCATTTATCGCGCTACTATTGGGATGGAAGTCGATTACTGCTTTTGTGGCCTTTAATCCGCCTGCCGGAAACAAAGCACTTGCTGTACCCAAAAGCCTTACGGTGATGAGCTATAATGTAAGTCAGTTTGGGTTGTACAGAGAACGTGACAGTAAGTATAATCGTCAGGCAATGTTTGCAATGATTAAGAAACAGGAACTTGATATAGCCTGTTTCCAGGACTTTTATACCTCGGAAAAGACCAATGATTTCAATAACAGAGAAGATATTTCGCAGGAAATGGGATTTCCTTACCGATTCTTTTCAAGCGACTTTAATCGTAACGGTATGCAGCATTGGGGATCTATTATCTATTCCAAATTCCCCATTATTGCCTCCGATAAAGTAAAAATGAGCGTAGGCCCAAGAAGCGAAAGCCTTATCTATGCCGATATTGTTAAAGGAAACGATACTATTCGAATAATAAATATGCACCTGGAATCTTATAGGTTCAACGAAAAAGATTACACTGCAATCAGAAAAATAAAGAATCAGGAAGATACTGGCCTGGTGGCTACCAAAAGTATCATCCAAAAGATGAGAGAGGCGTATATTCGTCGCAGTCAACAAGCCGATATTGTGGGCAGCTTTATTAACAAAAGTCCATATCCTGTGATTGTATGCGGAGACTTTAACGATACTCCGGCTTCCTATACCTATTTTAGGATAAAAGGTAATTTACAGGATGCTTTTTTAAGAAAAGGATTAGGAATTGGCCGTACCTTTACCGGGCTGGCACCGACACTAAGAATTGACTATATTTTTGTGAGCAAGGATTTTAAAGTAAATAGCTTCCGAAAAATCAACTCCGACCTGTCTGACCATTACCCCGTTATTGCTAATTTAAGTCTGACGGGTAGTCAGGAAAGCGAAATCGTCATTAACAAATAGCTGAATTATTATGAAAATGAATAATATTTTTGTGGCTGATCGATGTTGTTGTCGGAGCATTATTGTACCCGGAAAACAATATTTATCTTTGCAACCACCAATTAAAACATAGATGCTATGAGGGGAACTAGCTCCCGGAGCATCACTTAAAAGATATGTCAGAACTTAAGATATATAACTCGTTACATCGTCAGAAAGAAGTATTTAAGCCATTACACCCCGGGCATGTTGGAATGTATGTATGCGGACCTACAGTATCAGGAGAATCACATCTTGGGCATGCTCGCCCGTATATTACATTTGATGTAGTATTTCGTTATCTCAAACATTTAGGATTTAAAGTACGCTACGTACGTAATATTACAGATGCCGGTCACTTTGAAGAAGTAGATCGTGCAGCTGAAGATAAAATTTCCAAATCAGCCTTGCTTGAAAAGCTGGAACCAATGGAACTGGTGCAGAAATACACCAATTTATACCATTGGGCCATGCTGCAGTTCAACTGCCTTGAACCAAGTATTGAGCCAACCGCTACCGGCCATATTATTGAGCAGATAGAAATGATCAAAACCATAATTGAAAAAGGCTATGCCTATGAAAAGAATGGTAGTGTTTATTTTGATGTTAAAAAATATGCCTCCACCCATGACTACGGCATCCTGAGCGGCAGAGTACTGGAAGATATGTTGGAAACAACCCGTGAATTGGAAGGACAGGACGAAAAACACAATAAAGCCGATTTTGCACTATGGAAGAATGCACCACCAGAGCATATTATGCGCTGGCCTAGCCCTTGGGGCGAAGGCTTCCCTGGCTGGCATATCGAGTGCTCGGCAATGAGCGCAAAATACCTGGGCGATGAGTTTGATATTCACGGCGGAGGAATGGATCTTCAGTTCCCTCATCATGAATCAGAAATAGCCCAAAGTGAAATTGCTCATGGGCATATGATGGCTAAGTATTGGATGCATAACAATATGATCACCATTAATGGCCGTAAAATGGGTAAAGCTTATGGCAATACTATCAAACTCACGGAAATGTTTTCCGGTGAAAATACCCAGCTCGATAAAGCATATAGTCCAATGACTATTCGCTTCTTCGTATTACAAACCCATTATCGGAGCACCCTCGATTTCTCTAACGAAGCATTACAAGCTGCTGAAAAAGGATTGCAAAGATTATGGAGCGCTTACGAAACTTTACAGCAATTAACTTATACCCCGGCAAACGGTCTGCCTGTCAACGAAGAGTTAGATAAACAAATACAGACATGGTGCCTGGAATGTGAAGAATTCATCAATGATGATTTCAACACCGCCAAAGTACTTGCTAATTTATTTGAGCTCACTCCGGTGATTAATTCATTGAAAGGAGGGCAAATAAAAATGCATGAAATCAGTGAAGCAACCTTCAATCAGTTGAAACAAACCTGGGAAACTTATCTAATCAATATTCTGGGTATCCAGATGGATGATAAGGGGCTCGACGATAATAAGCTGGATGGAGTATTGCAAATGCTGATTGAAATGCGTAAAGAGGCTAAAAGCCGTAAAGATTATGCTGCCAGCGATAAGATCAGAAATGAACTGCTTTCAATTGGCATACAATTAAAGGACGAGAAGGACGGTACGGTTTCGTATAGCCTGCAATAAAAACTTCCGATAAATATCATGCGAAAAGCTCTTAGTATACTGTTAGCGCTGGCCATTTTTGCCGGCGCTTGTCAGCAATCTGGCAACAGTAACAATAACAATAATAACGATAGTACAGGAGCCAGTAAGGTAGATAAGATCTTAGGTCCGGTTCCTGTGTTTCAGGCCGATTCTGCCTACGATTATGTAGCCAAACAGGTGAGCTTTGGACCAAGAATACCAAATACTCCGGCACAGGAAAAATGTGCTAACTGGCTGATCGAAAAATTAAAAACCTGGTCAGATACAGTATATGTTCAGAAAACCACGGTTATTGGTCCTAATAAAGAGAAGTTACCTTGTATCAATATCATTGGTAGCTTCAATCCTGCTGCCAAGCAAAGAGTACTTTTACTGGCACACTGGGATACCCGTCCGTGGGCCGATGAAGACGCTTTCGATAAAACAAAGAAAATTGACGGGGCCGATGACGGAGCAAGTGGTGTAGCTGTTTTATTGGAGGCTGCAAGGCAGTTCCATTTACAGCGCCCGGAAGCCGGAATTGACATTCTTCTGGTTGATGTGGAAGATTATGGTTCTAAAACTGACGAAAACTCTTTTTGCCTAGGCACTCAATATTGGGCAAAAAACCCACATATCCCTGGTTATAAAGCCAATTATGGTATATTATTCGACATGGTTGGTGGCCGCGGAACTCAGTTCTATATGGAAGGGTTTTCCAAGCAATATGCCGGCGCACAAATGAAGTTGTTCTGGGATGTAGCAAACCAATTAGGCTATTCTGATTTTTTCAGGTATGAAAACAATGGTGCATTCATCACAGATGATCATGTGCCGGTAAATACCATCGCCAATATTCCAACCTTTGATATTATTGCTTTGCAGCCAAATAATGATTTCGCACCTCATTGGCATACACAAAATGATAATATCAACGTAATAGATCGAAATACCCTGAAAGCGGTTGGCCAAACACTGTTACAGGTCATATATAATCAGCCGTTTGGGTATTAGTGGCTCGCGGAGGAGCAAAGTTTTTTTTAAGAGACATAAGAGATTTTTATAAAGAGATTTTTATAAAGAGATTTTTATAAAGAGATTTTTATAAAGAGATTTTTATAAAGAGATTTTTATAAAGAGATTTTTATAAAGAGATTTTTATAAAGAGATTTTTATAAAGAGATTTTTATAAAGAGGCGAATATTATTAAGGATTCCAAATAAACTCGTGATCCTTAATAATATTCGCCTTTATGTTTTATCAAATTATTGCTCTTAAAAAACCCTTATGCCTCTTAAAAAAACTTTCCTTCTCTGCGAGAAATATCAAAATGTAAATACAATGCGTAGCATTTAATTAATTTAGTGCTATGAATGTGCAGGGAAGCATATTTGATGACGAGAATGTTATCAACATTCCATTATTGAACGGAGAAATGGACTATTACCCCAAATTTTTCTCTGAACAGGAAAGTAATGCCCTTATGCAAGCATTAAGAGCCTCATTAGACTGGAAACAGGAATCTATGAAGCTATATGGCAAAGATATCCTTTTTCCCCGGCTAATGGCCTGGTATGGTGATGCAGGGAGTAATTACAGTTTCTCTGGCAGAAACTATACCCCGGTACCCTGGACGACTGAATTGCTTGAGATCAGGAATCGCCTTACTCCTTTGTGCGGAAAAACATTCAATAGTGTATTAGCTAATCTCTATAGAAACGGAAACGATGCAATGGGCTGGCATGCCGATGATGAGCCGGAACTTGGCCCCCACCCTATTATAGCATCTGTAAATTTTGGAGCTACCAGAAAATTCCGCCTTCGCTATAAGAATAACCATCAACTTACCTACGAACTTCCACTCTCTCATGGTTCTTTGTTAGTCATGAAAGGCACTCTACAGGAATTCTGGGAACATCAGATTCCTAAAACCAAAAAAGTTTTGTCCGAAAGAATCAATCTAACCTTTAGGCATATCACCCCTTAAAAAGTAATATCGCTATGAAGAACCTTGTATTATTAGTCGGAAATGATATCAACAATCTATCATGTGGCCTCAGCTGGAAAGATCTGCTACAGGATATCCTCAATTTTTGCCATGCCGGTGATCAGATCGTCATCGATAATAACAAACCATTTCCTTTACTGTATGAAGAAATATTCTTAACTGCCAGTAAACAACGTAAAATAAGAGAGAAAGACCTCAAATCATTTATTGCAGTTAAAACTGCAGAAATTAAGGGAAATCCAATTCACCAATCAATCAGAAGCCTTAATCCTGCACATATTATCACCACAAATTATGAGTTCACTTTAGAAGGCGGTACACCAATCGAAAATACCAGTATCATCACTGAAAAATTTTATAGCATTTTCAGAAGATACCAGGTCGGACCAACAACATATTGGCATATTCATGGCGACTGCCTCAACCCTATGAGCATCAATCTTGGTTTTGAGCACTATGGCGGCCAGCTGCAGCTAATGAGAAATTATGTAGTCAGCGGTACTTTCTATTCAAGTAAAGATGTTCCAAAAGCTTCTTTGCTTCGAAGGATACACACACATCAGGTATTCTATCATTCATGGATCGATCTGTTTTTTACAAAGGATATACACATATTCGGGCTATCCCTTGATTTTGTAGAAACTGATCTGTGGTGGTTACTAACTTACCGGGCCAGGCAGAAATTCCATCATAAGAATATTCCAATTCCAAACAGGATCTACTATTATATCCCAGAAGAATACGTTGCTGTATCACAGTTTAAGCTTGAACTTCTAACCGCTAATGATGTAACCGTAGTGAGCCTGCCATCAGAAAGCAAAATGGAATATTACGAATCAATCATCCAGATTATACGTAATAAAGAACTGGAACTATGTTAGAAATTTCATTGTAATCCATTCATTATAAGTAACTTATATAGACTATCAAGCGTTCAACAACTAATAATCAACTACGCTGCTATCAAAATGGCTGTTTTATGATGTTTATGCCTGCCTGCTATTAACAGCCCCTACTATCTGTTATACGGTCCGGCAAGGTAAACCTCACATCGTTTTTGGTTGTTAGATACTTGACTAAATCTATATGTTATGCTGATCGAATTAGCAATTACCCTTGCCACTGCTTTTATGGCACCGGTACAGGAACGACAACAGGCCTCCAGAACGGAAATAATCTTTGTAAGAGAAACAAAAGTTCCTTGTACAGGAGTTGCTCCAATGGAATGCCTCCAAATCAGAAAACCTGAAGATAAAGAGTGGAGCAATCTCTATGGTAATATTGCTGGATTCAAGTATGTTCCCGGATACCGCTACCGCTTGAGAGTTCGCGTCTCTCGAGTAAATAATCCTCCTGCCGACGCCAGTTCAATTCAATATTCCTTAATCAAAATATTAAATCGAACTAAAGTCAAAGAACTCTCACCAAATAACTCCATAGGTAATGCCCTTAACAAAAGGTGGACATTGGTCAAGATGAACGGAGAAGAGTTAAAACAATCCGGTATTTGGATGGAATTTGATACCAAAGAAAACCGCATGCACGGTAAAAGCGGATGCAATGGTATGATGGGAGGATACACCCTTTCAGTAAATAATATCTCATTTACTAAAACCGCCGGTACCCTAATGGCGTGCCCTGATAGCAATATGATGCGCAGAGAATATGAGTTCATGAAACAACTCGGCGATCAATCTTTCCAAATCCAGGTTGCAGGCTCAATGGTTACTTTAATGCAACAAGGCACTCCTGTATTTCAGTTTAGACTTGGAAATAAAGGAGATAACTCCTCTGGTAATGTAAATATGGCACTTGGTGGAAGAAAATGGATATTAACTAAATTGAATGGTACCGACGTAAGCAATGCTACCGGAATGTTCCTGATGTTTGATGCACAAAAGAAACGTTTCAGTGGAAAAGGTGGTTGCAATAATATTTTTGGAGCATATACAAATAATAACAACACTATCTCTTTCAAACAAGCTGCCAGCACACGGATGGCATGCACAGACAATACAGTTGCACAAAGAGAATCTGAATTTATTAAGACCTTAAGCGATCATAGTTATCGTTATGAAATAGGTGAAGGAACTTTGAGCCTTTATAACAACGATAATTTAGTGATGCAATTTATCACGGAAGGAAGTCAACCTATTGCCAATATTACGCTTGGAGGAAGAAGGTGGACATTGGAAAAATTAAATGATACGGATTTAAGCGATGTTACCGGAATGTACCTGGAGTTTGATGCAAGAAAAAAACGCTTCAGCGGAAAAGGTGGTTGTAATAATATTTCCGGCGCATACACCAATATCAACAATACTATCACTTTCAAACAGGCTATTAGTACCAGAATGGCTTGCTTGGATAATGATGCAGCACAACGAGAATCAGAGTTTCTTAAGACCTTAAGCGATCGTAGTTATCGTTATGAAATTGATGACAGAACATTAAATCTTTATGACAACGATAAATTGGTAATGCAGTTTTCTACCGAAGGCAGCCATCCTGTTGCGAGTGGCAACATGCGTGAATGGGCATTTATCGGGAGCAAAAAGTGGAATGTCATCAAGTTAAATGATGAAACACTTGCTAATTCAGGTATCTGGTTGCAATTTGACATTAATAAAAAGAGATATAATGGGAAGGGAGGATGTAATAATATTGCCGGAACATATACTTCTGCAAAGGAGGATATTACATTTTCACGAGCAATAAGTACACGCATGGCATGTCCGGATCCCAACGTTATGAGACGTGAATCTACTTTTCTGAATTTGCTAAGTGAGAAAACTTACAGATTTGATATTGCAGATCAAACATTAAATCTTTATGATAAAGATGGAAAAATTGTAATCATGTTTGGTATGCAAAACAAATAATTACCCCTTCAGTTTTGGCATGATATCTTTGAGATATCATGCCAAAGGGGCTCTTATCAACCTTAACTAAAACACTGTGACTACTATTTTTTAAAGGCTCGCCAGATCTGTATGATATGCAAACTGCATAGCATTAGAGGTATCCTTTCCTACGGTTACCACAACAGGAACAATAGTCGCATGTTGCACGGGAACCTGTACCAATATATAATTGGCATCTGCACGTAAAATATGTGCAGTAACGTTACCAAACTTCACCTGGTTCTGATTCCTATCTAAACTAAATCCATGTCCTTTGATTAACAGGAAGTTACCAGCAGTTCCTTTTACTACTTCTGGTGCCTGTTTGCTGGAATTAGAATTGCAGGAAATTAAAGCTGTTGTTAACAGCATGAGGGTAACTACAAACAATTTTAACTGTTTCATTTTATTTACATTCTATTTTTGGGGGTTACAAAACCCTGTTACAAATAATTTCACCGGGGCTAACACCATTGCACTTTTTGCAACTCTTATAAGCAACAGTATTTAAATCGGTACAAAAGCGGATGCAAATTTACGATGTATTTTTCAAATAAAAACACTTTAGTCAAACTTTCTTTTCAAAATACGATCAATTACGTATAGGTGTTGGAGTTTATTTTTTTAATACCTGAAGTTTATTGTATTCATAATTCATTCGGGCAATGTGCAACACTGAAATGGCCTGTGGACAAGCAACTTCGCATGCTTCCGTATTACTGCAGTGACCAAATCCTTCGTTATCCATTTGCTCAACCATATTTTTTACTCTTGCCGCAGCTTCTATTTTTCCTTGCGGTAATAATACAAGATGTGAAATTTTTGCACTTGTAAATAATGCAGCACTGGCATTCTTACAAACTGCAACACAAGCACCGCATCCAATACATGCTGCTGCATCAAATGCAGATTCTGCAACCGGTGACCCAATTGGAATATCATTCGCTTCCGGCGCCTGTCCTGTGTTTACGGAGATAAATCCACCTGCCTGAATAATTCTGTCAAATGCGGACCTATCAACTTTTAAATCACATTTTACAGGAAAAGCAGTAGCTCTGAATGGTTCTATTACAATCAATTCATTATCCTTAAATGTGCGCATATGTAATTGACAGGTAGTTGTATTAGTTAGTGGTCCATGTGGTCTGCCATTAATCATTACTCCACATTGCCCGCATATTCCTTCCCTGCAATCATGATCAAACTCTATAGTCCGCTCATTCTTTTGAATCAGCTGTTCATTGAGCGTATCAAGCATTTCCAGGAACGACATATCCGAACTAATGTCATTTAATGAATAATCTACCATCTTTCCAGCATCACCTTCATGCTCTTGCCGCCAGATTTTTAATCGTATATTCATAACTGTTAGTTATTTATAACTTCTCACTGTTGGAGTTACTACATCAAAATTCAATTCTTCTTTATGTAATTCCGGTCCATTATCCTCTCCTTTATATTCCCAGGCCGAAACAAAAGCGAAATCTTTATCATTTCTCAATGCTTCACCATCCGGCGTTTGATACTCTACTCTGAAATGTGCGCCACAGGATTCATTTCTATATAAAGCATCATTGCACATCAATTCTGCCAGTTCAAGAAAATCTGCAACCCTGCCGGCTTTTTCGAGCTCGCTATTCATAGCTTCTCCTCCTGGTACATGCAAATTTTTCCAAAATTCAGCTTTCAGTTGTCGTATTTCCGTGATAGCAGCCATCAACCCTTCCTTCGATCTCAACAGTCCACATTTATCATATAAAATCTTTCCTAACAACCTGTGAAATTGGTCGGCACTTTGATTTCCCTTGATAGCCAGTAATTTGCTCATGAACTCTTCAACTCCTACCTGAGCTTTTGCAAAAGCAACATCTTCAGTATCAATGGGTCCGGTTTTAATATCCGCTGCCAGATAATTGGCCAGAGTATAAGGAGCAATGAAATAGCCATCAACACACGCCTGTAAAAGTGAATTCGCACCTAATCTATTAGCTCCATGATCCGCGAAATTGGCCTCCCCAATGGCAAATAAGCCTGGTATTGTTGTCATCAACTCGTAATCGACCCATAGCCCACCCATTGAAAAATGCGCTGCCGGAGAAATCTTCATTGGCTCTTTATAGGCATTTACGTTGGTGATTTTCTGATACATGGTAAACAGATTGCCATACTTTTTCCTGATGGCTGCTTCACCCTGATTCTGAATAGCCCTGGTAAAATCGAGATACACTGCATTTCTTAACGGGCCAACACCATATCCTTCATCTATTCGCTCCTTTGCAGCCCTGGAAGCAATATCACGAGGGGAAAGATTACCAAAGGCAGGATACTTTCTTTCTAAATAGTAATCACGTTCCTCTTCAGGAATATTGTTTGGAGAACGTTGATCATCCTGCTTCTTTGGAACCCAGATACGCCCGTCGTTTCGTAAGGATTCCGACATAAGTGTGAGCTTCGACTGATATTCGCCCGATTGAGGCAAGCAGGTTGGATGTATTTGTGTCCAGCTTGGATTTGCCATATAGGCCCCTCTTTTATAAGCTCTCCAGATGGCTGAACCATTAGCTCCCATAGCCAGTGTAGACAGGAAATATATCTTTCCAAAGCCTCCTGTGGCCAATACTACTGCATGGCCGCCATATCGCTCCAGTTTTCCTGTGTCCATGTTCCTCACAATAATTCCTCTCGCTACACCGTCTGTCAACACGAGATCCATCATTTCATGTCTGGCATGTAACTCAACGTTTCCTAGTCCCACCTGTCTCATAAGTGCCTGGTAGGCTCCCAATAATAATTGTTGCCCGGTTTGGCCCCTGGCATAAAACGTTCTGGAAACCTGCACTCCGCCGAAGGACCGGTTATTCAGATATCCACCATATTCTCTTGCAAAAGGAACTCCTTGTGCTACAGCCTGATCTATCAGACTTGCACTGCATTCAGCCAATCTGTATACATTAGCTTCTCTTGATCTGAAATCCCCGCCTTTTATCGTATCATAAAACATCCGGTATACGCTATCACCATCATTCTTATAATTCTTGCAGGCATTAACACCTCCCTGTGCCGCCACGGAATGCGCTCTTCTGGGAGTATCCTGAAAGCAAAAACACTTTACATGGTATCCCATTTCTGCCATTGAAGCAGCAAGTGCACTGCCAGCCAGACCGGTACCCACAACTATTACTGTAAGTTTCTTTCTGTTGGCCGGATTAACCAGGCGGGCATGAGATTTAAAGTTGCTCCACTTTTCTGCCAGCGGCCCATCAGGGATTCTTGCATCAAGCATAACCTCTATTTTACAAAGTGAACATACAAGGGAATAAACGCAAAACCAGCGCAGATTACAACACTATATACCCAGCCAAACATTTTTACCCATCGCACATAGCGGGGATGGTATAAACCTAATGTTCGGGCTGCACTGAAGAAACCATGCAGCAGATGATAGAACAACGCAATCATACAAACCACATATAGCAGTACATACCATAAATCGCTGTATACTTTTATCACTAATACATACAGGTCTTTTCTTCCTTTTTCGTCTACGGGTAAGTCTCCGAACTTGTAGATATACCAGAAATCGCGGAGGTGAATCAATAAAAAAATCAGAATAACAGTTCCAAGCACTCCCATATTTCTGGTATACCATTTACTTTCCGCACTTCTCCTATCGTATTGATAACGTATGTTTCGTGCATGATTATTTGTTAGGGTGATGATTAGTGCGTAGATAATATGGCCTATAATACTGGCAAAAAGTATCCAGGATACAACCCTGATTATAATATTTCCTGAAAGTACTTCTGCATACCAGTTGAATTGTATATGTGCACGTTCATCCGGCAATAAAAGCTGTAGATTTCCCAATAAATGGATGACCAGATAAAAGCATAGGAAAAGCCCTGTAACTGCCATCCAGTTTTTTCTGGATAAGGTGCGCTGAATACTTTTTGCCATAAGATCGTGTTTATCAGATTCCTTTAAATTTTGGCCCAGAGGGCATCTACATATCGTGGATGCTTCGCTACAACATCATTACAAAAGGGAAATATTTTCGTATATACATGCACGGATGCAGAAAGGCTTCTGATATTAACAGAATAGGCCAGAAAAAGTTTGGGTACAAACGCAAAGAAGGCCGGCTCATGATATGAGCCGGCCTTCTTTATTTAAGAGGGAAAAATTACTTAACGAGTTTCAATTCGTTGATAATATTTTTTGCACCACCCAATACATCGATGCACCATAATACATAACGTACATCTACGCAGATAGTACGGTTGTATTCTGAATCGAATTGAATTTTGTGGCTGAGAGCTTCGTAGTTACCATCGAATGCCAGACCGATCAATTCGCCATTAGCGTTGATAACCGGAGAACCGGAGTTACCACCAGTAATATCATTGGTAGTGATAAAGCAGGTTACAACATCATTACGTTTTGGATCTTTATACTGACCGAAATCTTTCTTTTTATAAAGTTCCACATAATTTGCAGGCAGGTCGAATTCATAATCACCAGGTATATATTTCTCGAGCACACCTTTCATAGTAGTAGCGTAATCGTAGTAAACAGCGTCACGTGGGGAATATGGTTTTACCTGGCCATAGGAAAGGCGCATGGTAAAGTTTGCATCCGGATATCTGTTGGCATTCGGGTTCATTTGCATAACACCTTTCAGATAAACACGACCCAGATCATTGATTTTTGTATTGAACTGGCTGGCTAAAGGCTGATACTTGCTGGAATAATTCTTAATGAAAGCGCTTGCATAGGCAAATGCAGGGTCATTTTGCAGTGTCACAGCATCCGGATTAGCAACAAATGCTTTCCATTTAGCATCATCAAAAATGAAAGTATTATTCATTACAGAAGCAGCCCAGGTACGATAAGTATTATCATCATCCAGACTTCCGAATTTAGATTTCAATCCTTCATAGAAACCGATAGGTTGTTGATCTTTCGGAATATCTGTATAGAACATATGCGCAGTTGCAGCAAGGATTTTTTGATCGCTAGGTTTATTTTCACCTTCCAGGAAAGCAGTACGGGCTTTATCAGCGGCTTCAACTGCTTGTTTAACAGCATCTTTAGGAGCACCTGGAGTTACCAGCGCTTTTTCAACACTTCCCAGGCTACCAGCAAAAGCAGCTAATGGGGAACCTAAAATACCTTCAGTCAGGTAAGATCTTTGCTTAGCGTAGGGAGTCCATGCTTTGTAGGCCGCTTCATAATCGCGCATTACATTGGCAAACTCAGGTTTATCCTGCGCCCATTTTGCGAAAGCAGCTTCCTGTTGTTGTTTTTCAGCCAGTACCCCGTGTTTTTCCAATTGCTTGGTTTCGCCGTCGAAGAATTTCCAGTAGTTGGCAATACCTGCGTAAGAAGAAGCCAGTTGCAGTTTCACAGCCGGATCTTTCTTCATTTGCTCAAACATTGCTTTCAATCTAACATCGCGCAGATTTACCAGAGAAGGATTTTCTACAGATGTTTTCAGTTGAATACCGTAAGATGTTTCATAACGGTTGGTACCACCAGGGTAACCAAAGATCATTGCGTAATCATTTTCCTTTACTCCTTTGATAGAAACAGGCAGGAAGTGCTTAGGTTTCAAAGGCACGTTATCAGCAGAATATGGAGCAGGTTTACCATCTTTTGTAGCATAAACGCGGAAAATTGAGAAGTCACCGGTATGACGTGGCCATTCCCAGTTATCGGTATCGCCGCCGAATTTACCGATACTTTCAGGAGGAGTACCTACGAGGCGAATATCTTTAAAGCGCTCATAAACGAAAAGAAGGTATTGGTTGCCTTTGAACATAGGAACCACTTTAGCTTCATAGTCGGTATTAGCAATAGTTTTGCTGATGATTTCAGCATACGTCTGTTGTTCTTTTTGGGCTCTTGCAGTGCCATCCAGGCCTTTAAGGGCTTCCTCCATTTCTTTGGTAACGTCTTCAACTTTTACCAGGAACTGAACGGAGAGCTGAGGAGAACTAATTTCTTCAAGTTTTGTTTTGGCGTAAAATCCGTTTTTCAGATAGTTATGCTCAACTGTGCTGGCGTTGGCGATAGCACCGTATCCGCAGTGGTGATTAGTGAAAATCAGTCCTTCATTACTAACAATTTCACCAGTACATCCGCCACCAAAGATGACGATTGCATCTTTTAATGATGCCTTGTTGATGCTGTATAATTGTTCTTTTGTCAGTTTGAGACCTTTTTTCACCATGTCGTTGTAGGTCTGTTGGCCTAATAAATATGGTAGCCACATACCTTCATCTGCTTTTGCCCACTTTACGCATACGCAGAAAAGGAGGAGCAAAACCATCATTTTTTTCTTCATATTAAGTCAGGTTTGTTTTTAAGGACCTCAAACCTAGCCATTTTTTCGTTATCAGCCACAGATTTAGCAGTATAACAGCAGTCATATAATTACTTTTTTGACATGACAATTAATTTAATTTGAATTTCATCGAACAAAAAAACTGGAATATGTTTTGATTAAGGGAGACGCACGGTATATACTATGCCAATATTTTGTAAACCTGAAAAACTGTACAATCATGAAGAATCTATTATTAATTGCGGGTCTTGCGGCTATTTTATCCTGTAATGAGAACAAAAAACAGGAAGACCATAAAGAAGAGATGAAAGAAAATTTACAGGAAGCAGGAGATAATTTGAAATCTGCAGCCAATAATGCCGGGGAATATTTAAAAGAACAAAAGCAACAGACTGAGGATAGTTTAGAAAAACGGATTAAAGAAATTGATGATAAGACAGCAGCTTTAAGAAAAGAAGGAAGTAAAAAAAGTAAGGAAGCTGCTATGAAGCTGGATGAATTGAAGGAGAAAATGAGCAAAAAACTGGATGAAATTAAAAATGCCAGTCAGGATAAATGGGATAGCACTAGAGCCACCGCAGATGAATTGATGCAGGAAACAGACAAACAGTGGGATGCGTTAAAGAACCTATTTAAATAGGGGCCAAATTCCACAATCCTTGTTCCTTGAACATTAATCATGTAATTTTACCCGGCTTTAACAGATTAGGATTTGCTACGTTCTTATTATCAAGATCAATTGATTGAAGCTGGCTGTGATGAAGCCGGCAGGGGGTGCCTGGCGGGGCCTGTATTTGCCGCCGCTGTAATTTTGCCGAAAAAATTCAGGCATTCACTATTGAATGATTCTAAGCAGATGAAACCTTCAGACAGGGAGAAGTTGAGAAAAGTGATAGAAAAAAAGGCGATCTGTTATGCTGTTGCCAGTGTTGATAATGTGGAAATTGACAGAATAAACATTCTGAAAGCCTCATTTAAAGCAATGCATCTGGCATTAGAGAAATTGCAACAGCAACCAGAGTTCATTCTGGTAGATGGGAATCGTTTCAATGCGTATGGTAAAACGCCTCATGCCTGTATTATACAGGGTGATGGTTTGTATGCCTCAATCGCTGCGGCATCAATATTGGCGAAAACCTACCGCGATGACTATATGAAGGATTTACATAATATATATCCTCATTTCGGTTGGGATGTTAATAAAGGGTATCCGACAAAGTTGCATAGAGACGCATTGAAGGAACATGGAGAAACGCCTTATCACAGAAAGTCGTTTCGTTTGTTACCAGATGAACAGTTAGAGTTGGATTTTGACTTGTAGGATAAAAATAAACGAATCACTAACCGGGCTGAAGGCTAACATATCGTTAACCTTATACTTATTATTTTTGCCTTGTAGGGATAAATTATGTTAAAACAGACACAACAGCAGAAGTTATTACAAAAGCTTTCACCGCAACAGATTCAGTTAATGAAACTGCTGCAGGTTCCTACTGTCAACCTGGAAGAAAGAATTAAAGAAGAACTGGAAGAAAACCCTGCATTGGAATATGGAGAAGAATCCGGGGAAGATGAGTTTAAAGAACAGGACGACTTTGAAACATCCACAGAGGATGAGGAATTTGACCCTGATGGTAGTGAAAGTGAATACGACAATATAGATATATCCGAGTATGTGAGTGAGGGAGATGATGAAGTTGCAGATTATAAATTGCGTGACGATAATTATCCGGACCCTGACGAAAGCAATAAAACAATTCCGATCAGAGTAGAAACCTCTTTCCATGAGCATTTACTTAGCCAATTAGGCATGTTGGAGTTGGATGACAGATTAACTGCCATAGCTGAGCATATTATTGGAAGTATAGATGATGACGGATATTTACGTCGTGAAATCAGTGCGATGGTAGATGATCTCTCCTTCTCTCAGAATATTGAGACTACGGAAGAGGAGATCAGTACATTAATAAAAAAGATTCAGGATTTTGATCCGGCCGGCGTATGTGCAACAGATCTTAAGGAATGCTTGCTTTTACAGCTGAAGCGTAAATCGCAGGACGATCCGGGTGTTCATAATGCCTATGTGATATTGGAAAACTATTTCGATGAGTTTACCAAGAAGCATTATGAGAAGATTCAAAAATCCCTGAGTTTATCTGATGAGGGTTTAAAAGAAGCCATTACGCAGATTATTCGTCTTACACCTAAGCCAGGCGGCAATTTTGCTACATTAAATAAAGCAGAGAGTTACGTAATTCCGGATTTCTTCATTATGAATAATGCCGGGAAACTGGAGTTGACTCTCAATTCGAGGAATGCGCCTGATCTTCGTATTTCTGGTGGATACAGAGAAATGTTGAAGGAGTATGACCGAGGTGATAAAAAAGATAAGCGTCAGAAAGAGGCGGTTTTGTTTATCAAGCAAAAGATTGATGCAGCAAAATGGTTTATAGACGCTATTAAACAGCGGCAGCATACTTTGTTATCGACAATGGAATCGATTATGGATTATCAGCGTGAATTTTTCCTGACGGGAGATGAAACAACGATGAAACCTATGATTCTGAAAGACATAGCAGATCGTACACAGTTAGATATCTCTACTGTTAGCCGGGTGGCAAATAGTAAATATGTACAAACTGAGTTTGGTACATTTAAATTGAAGTTTTTCTTCTCAGAGTCATTATCTACAGATAGTGGAGAGGAAGTATCTACCAGGGAAGTGAAAAAGATTCTGTCGGATCTGATTGAAGCTGAGAATAAGCGTAAACCGCTGAGTGACGAGAATTTAACGAAGATGTTGCAAGATAAAGGTTATAATATTGCACGTCGTACAGTGGCAAAATATCGTGAGCAGTTAAATATTCCGGTAGCCCGTTTGCGTAAAGAATTATAAGAGACTATACCATGCAAGAGAATGCAGTACTGAATCGGTTTTCGGAGATAAATGAGAAGCCAGAATTTTCGCCGGCTACAAGAGTCGTGGCGCAGGTAATTTCATATCTTACTCATCCTCTGTTTATTCCGCTGCTGGTAACTTTCCTGATATTACAATCAATTCCTGAGTATATGGTGGCATTCAAATCGCAAAGTAAGCGGTTTGCATTTGACATGCTGTATTTCAGGGTAGCCATTATCAGCATTGGTTTTCCGATGCTAACATTATTGCTGGCCAAGTCATTGAATTTTGTTTCATCAATATATCTGAAGTCACAGCGCGACAGGATTATCCCTTATGTGGCGATGCTCACCTATTATTTCTGGGCATTTTACACCTTTCAGCAGGAAGGCCGGGCACCTAAATTTTATACGGCATTTTTTCTGGGAACGTTTTTGAGTATCTCTATTGCCTTTATTTCCAATATTTTCATAAAAACCAGCATGCATACAGTTGGTTGGGGAGGAGTTATAGGATTGTTGTTGTCGTTGATGTGGGGAATGAATATGAATGTATCGGTGCCATTGGTGATTACATTTTTTGTGGCGGCCATAGTGGCTACGAGCAGGATGATTGTAGAAGCACACAGGCCACGTGAGATTTACCTGGGATTTCTGATTGGCATTGCTTCTCAATTGGTTGCGTGTGCGATATTGGTAAAGTAATCTGTATAAAATACCTTTTCCCTGCCGATATTTCTACCTGCAGGGAGTAAGGAACCAAACTATAAATAAGGAAACTTAATTGGGGTTGCCCACTCCGCACTTATCAGTCCTACCTCATTACTTGGATGCAAGGCCGCAAGGCAGAGGCTAACAAACAAGCTTTTCAACAAACAGTAAGTGGGGGTAACTTTCAACAACTAAACTTGACATCACAAATGTCATAATTTCTGAATCGATACTCAAGCGTATAACTACGCTTTTTAAAAAAGCAGTAGAATTCCCCTTCAATTTTTTTCACCCTTTTTTGGTTGCGCATATTCAATGCGTAATGCCTTTGCATCTTTGTTATGCAATCTGAAAGAGATTGAATTGCTAAAAAGAGGTAGATAATAAATACTATATAATTTAGCAATAAAAATAAAATGCTAAAAATTTTAGGAAAATCAAAAATAAGATCATAATTTAGCAATCCAATTGATTTGCTTACTATTTGTGATCAGCTATCTTTTAAATTTGTAAAAAACATTAATAATATGTCTACAGCCAATGCAGAAAAACTGAAGGCGTTACGCCTTACAATGGACAAGATAGAAAAGGATTTCGGTAAGGGATCTGTGATGATGATGGGAGAAAAAGCGGAAGCTCCGATGGAGGTAATTTCCACTGGCTCTCTGGGTTTGGATATTGCGCTTGGTGTTAATGGTTTGCCGAAAGGAAGAATTATAGAGATATATGGTCCGGAATCATCTGGTAAAACTACCATAGCAATTCACACAATTGCTGAAGCACAAAAGAAAGGTGGTATTTGCGCTATCATAGATGCTGAACACGCATTCGACAGCTCATATGCTAAGAAACTGGGAGTAGATGTTGATGCTTTATTGATATCTCAGCCAGATCATGGAGAACAGGCATTAGAGATTGCAGACAGATTGATTTTATCTGGTGCAGTAGATGTCGTAGTAATTGACTCTGTTGCTGCGTTGGTACCTAAGAGTGAGTTGGAAGGTGAAATGGGAGAAAGCAAGATGGGCTTACAGGCTCGTTTGATGTCTCAGGCTTTACGTAAGTTAACTGCCACTATTGCCAAAACAAATTGCTGTGCCATTTTCATCAACCAGTTACGTGAAAAAATAGGTGTAATGTTCGGAAACCCCGAAACTACTACCGGTGGTAACGCACTGAAATTCTACGCTTCTGTAAGATTAGATATCCGTCGTATGAGCCAGATCAAGGATGGCGATGAAGCTATTGGTAACCGTGTAAAAGTTAAAGTGGTAAAAAACAAAGTAGCTCCTCCTTTCCGCCAGGCCGAATTTGATATTGTTTATGGTCAGGGTATTTCTAAGATGGGTGAAATAATTGACATGGGTGTTGAATACGGCATCGTTCAAAAAAGCGGTAGCTGGTTCAGTTACGATACCAATAAACTAGGTCAGGGCCGTGATGCAGTAAAACAATTACTGATCGATAACCCAGAATTAGCAGCTGAGATTGAAACAAAGATCAAAGCAAAAATTGCTGAAAAGCAAAATGCTGAAGCTTAAGGCACTTAGTTCAGGTAAATAGATTTATTCCAGGAAAAAGTTCGAGATCAAAGGTTGAACCTTAAGTTTGAAACCGAAGTTTGATGCCGAAGTTTGAGAATTTTTCCAACACTCATTAATTACTAGATAATAGTTATCTCATATATAATTAGAAGTTAGTTTTAGTTTTAGTAAGCATTGGGTTAGTATGCACATCCCTGCCTTTTCCTGGGCGGGGATTTTTGCTTACAAAAGCAAGCAGCTTCTTGGTTACTTAAATCTTTGAATTAGATCATCCCTCATCCTTTGATACAGGCTTCCCGCTGTAATTAAATTAATCGCTTCAATAATTTTGGATTTTTAATCTTTCTCGACCGTAGGCTTGCGCCGATACTATTATGTTAAGAGGAATAGGTCCTGATTTTATTGTCATTTAGTGATTGATAATCTTCATTTATCGTAGGGGGATTGCTATTAAGTTAAGAGGAAGGATGTTCATTGAATATTGACTGTAATTTAAATGAATGGTTTCCTTGACCGTAGGCTGGGCAGGGGTAAACCCTGCCCCTACAGGATTTCATCGGAACTATATTTTCATCTGGTAGATATATTTCATGTTAAATGTCAATCTACTAATTTCAATTCTGTAAAGAAACAATTCTACAATATAATAACTGTAATTCGCTGAAGCCCTGTAGGGGCAGGGTTTACCCCTGCCCAGCCTACGGTCAAGGAAGCCATTCATTTAAATTGAAGTCAATATTCAACTAAGATCTTTCCTCTTAACTTAATAGCAACCCCTGCCCAGCCTACGGTCAAGGAAACCATTCATTTAAATTACAGTCAATATTCAATGAACATCCTTCCTCTTAACTTAATAGTATTGGAACATTGCCTGCTCTACAATCGTGGAAAATCAACACTCACTAAACTATATTGCCAGTAAATTCCACTAAAACTCCCATCCTGGTACTAAAAAGCAAAACCGCCCCGTAATCCGGAGCGGTTCTACTTTTTCACTAGTAATGTAAGCAGCTATTAAGCCTCAGCCTTCAGGCTCTTTGCTGATCTCTTACGCTCTTCCTCATCCAGAATAGCTTTACGCATACGGATGAAATTAGGTGTAACTTCAATACACTCGTCGTGTTGGATATACTCCATGCATTCTTCAAGTGTCATCAATATTTTAGGAGCAATATTAGCAGCACCATCGCTACCACTTGCACGCATATTCGTTAATTTCTTTCCTTCGTTAGGGTTTACTACCAGGTCACCAGGTTTGTTGTTCTCACCAATGATCATACCTTTATAAACCTCTTCTCCCGGATCAACAAAGAAAGATCCTCTGTCCTGCAATTTATCCAAAGAGTAAGCTGTGGTGCTTCCTGCTTCCTTAGCAATCAACACTCCATTATTACGTCCAGGAATTGCACCTTTCCATGGTTTATAATCATTAAATCTGTGCGCCATTACAGCTTCACCCGCAGTAGCAGTAAGCATTTGAGTACGTAAACCAATCAGACCGCGTGATGGAATCTCAAACTCAAGATGTTGCATCTCTCCTTTCGTTTCCATAATCAACATCTCACCTTTACGACGTGTAACCAGATCAATTACTTTGCTGGCAAATTCCTGAGGCACATCAACTACTAAAGTCTCGTATGGCTCACATTTCTTACCATCAATAGATTTAACGATAACTTGAGGTTGACCTACTGTCAACTCATATCCTTCACGACGCATTGTTTCAATCAATACCCCTAAGTGAAGAATACCACGACCGTATACCAGGAAGCTATCAGCACTGTCTGTATCCACTACTCTCAATGCCAGGTTCTTCTCAGTTTCTTTAACCAAACGGTCACGAAGGTGACGAGAGGTAACAAACTTACCATCCTTACCAAAGAATGGAGAGTTGTTGATACCAAACAACATATTCATTGTTGGTTCATCCACGCTAATAACCGGTAATGCTTCTGGAGCTTCAGCATCGGCAATAGTATCACCGATGTTGAAATCTTCAATACCTACTACAGCGCAAATATCACCAGCTTCTACTTTACTTACTTTTCTCTTACCCAAAGCTTCGAAAACATAAAGCTCTCTAACTTTCTGCTTCTTAGCAGAACCATCTGCCTGCATTAAAGTAATCCATTGGTTTTCTTCAATAAACGAACGGGTAACTCTACCTACGGCAATACGACCCAGGAAAGAAGAATAATCCAAAGAAGTAATCTGCATTTGCAGGTTACCTTCTGGCATTTTAGGCGCTGGCACATACTCAAGAATACCATCCATTAACGGAGTGATATCATCACATTTAGTTAATGAGCTGTTGAACCAACCATTCTTACCAGAACCATAAAATGTTGGGAAGTTTAACTGATCTTCAGTTGCATCAAGGTTAAAGAACAATTCGAACACCGCATCATGTACTTCATCAGGGCGACAGTTTTCTTTATCTACCTTGTTAATTACCACAATTGGTTTAAGATTCAGTTGAAGTGCTTTTTGTAACACAAAACGAGTTTGTGGCATTGGCCCTTCAAATGCATCCACCAATAAGATAACCCCATCAGCCATTTTCAATACTCTTTCTACCTCACCACCAAAGTCGGCGTGGCCCGGAGTGTCAATAACGTTAATTTTAACGCCTTTATAGTCAACAGACACATTCTTACTCAAAATGGTAATACCACGCTCTCTTTCAAGATCGTTGTTATCCATAATCAGATCACCTGATTCCTGATTGGCTCTAAATACGTTCGTCTGATGAAGAATTTTGTCAACCAAAGTAGTTTTACCATGGTCTACGTGTGCAATAATTGCGATATTACGAATGTTCATATATTTATACCTTTAGCTATCAGCCATTAACAGAATTCACGCTAATAGCCACAAAAAGAAGGCGCAAAGGTACGAAAACCATCTGAGAATGAAATACTCACACTTTAAATAAATGTAATCATTTAGTCAGTTCCAAAAATTTCATCATAATAAATTGACTATCAATCACTTAAACACAACGACATTTGGCGTCAATTTTGCGTCTATCGAACGCAAATCAATGTTATTCCTCATGAAAAAATTAGTAATCAATCTGTTAGCCATTTTCTGTTTCTTCTCATTTGTTGCTAAGGCACAGGATATCCCCACACAAGACATTTATCTCTCCAATTATAAATATCCATACCCTGTTCACTATTTACCCCTGAATATCCAGGGCCAACACCTTAAAATGGCCTATATGGATGTTCAACCCTCAAAGCCTAATGGCAAAACCATAGTACTACTCCATGGTAAGAATTTCAACGGAGCATACTGGGATAAAACAGCTGCCGACCTTAGTAACAACGGATACAGAGTCGTTATTCCCGATCAGATCGGTTTTGGAAAATCTTCCAAACCTAAATGCTTTCAATATAGCTTCCAGCAACTGGCACAGAATACCAAACTCCTGCTCGACTCCCTGCAGATAGATAAAGCAGCCATCCTGGGTCATTCTATGGGCGGCATGCTGGCAACGAGATTTGCACTCATGTATCCCAATACTACCGAAAAACTAATCCTGGAAAATCCGATTGGACTCGAAGACTGGAAAACTGTTGTTCCCTACCAATCTATCGATCAATGGTACAAAGGGGAATTGCAACAGAGCTATGCTAAAATCAAACAATATATGATGGATAGCTACTATGCAGGGCAATGGACACCAGAGTATGATAAATGGGCAAGGTTGCAGGCCAGTTGGATTAATAGCCCCGATTACGCCATAGCTGCGTGGAATGCAGCTTTAACCTATGACATGATTTTTACTCAGCCGGTATTGTATGAATTCGGAAACCTAAAAATGCCCACATTATTAATCATTGGGCAACGCGACCGCACTGCTCTTGGGAAAGCCAGTGTTCCAGACTCCATAAGAAGCACACTGGGAAATTATCCGGTCTTAGGTCGAAATGCGGCCAGCAAAATCCCGCATGCTACATTGGTTCCAATTGATAATGTAGGCCATCTTCCTCACATCGAGGCATACACGAAATTTATCGCTCCTTTACTGGATTTCCTGCACCAGTAAAGTTATGGCTGCCCAATAATTTCACTACATAATCAAAAGCACTCTGGTTTGCCGGATTATCCAATGCCCTCTCTATATCCAATTTTTCTCTGGAGGTGAGGTGCCATGAAAGCGCTGCGGCCTTATCCTGTTTTTGAGGTACATACTGGAAGATGATCCGATGGAATTTATTGGGGAAATACCCCTCCATATAATTCAGCAAATCGTCCTGATCAAAATCCTGCATAGCACTCCAGTGCTGCTGCATCGTAAACAATGGTTCAAAAAGCATATCGCTTAAATCTTTATGCTTTTTTATTGGTGTTATATCGTTTTTACGGGTATCTCTGATTTGTATATACACTACTCCACTTGTGTTTTCATTGATCCATTTGTTGAAAGTGTATAAATATCTCAATGTGGTTTGCTGGCCGAAATTATCACGGATGCCGGCATCCATCACATCTACAATCGGGTTACTTGGTAAAAAAGTATTGGGTAGCACATAAGGGAAAGTGGCGCACATACGGATAGCACTTGTAATCCGGAGATTCATTGCATCCTGGCCGGCAAAATATTGCCCGAAATCTACTCCGTCGATATCCCTGATTTGCCTGGTTGGATATAGATATTCAGGACTGCATAAATAACTGATACGCTGAGGGGAAATCATAAGTCTGCGGCCATCTGCGTTGATTGTAGCATTCCATATCAGCATCGGTATCTCGGCATTATGCTCCGGCTCATAATACTCGTGCAATGTTTTATTCAGCACACTATCCGTATGCTCATTCAATTGCATTTCAAAAGCATAACCTCTATCCTTGGCATATTTGTTATTGTCTAGTGTAAAACTTCTCCAAGGTGTAATGAAGTCATTCACTGCCATAGCCGTAAATACAGAATTCAATAAATCTTGCGACACTTTATCTGCATAACTCGGGTTAGTTAATTTTATAGGCTTCCCCTGTAATTGCTCATAATATAACTCCCTGAAGTAACTGGCTCCAAGCATTCCACCAGAAGCGCCGGTCATTAAAACAGTATGATTCATTAGCCTTCCATCCAAAAGACTGTCTAAACGTTGGAGCACATTTACCGTCCAGGTAGCTGAGCGGCTTCCTCCTCCGCTAAAGTTGATTACAATCAGGGGTGGTTTCTGATCTTCAGGGAATTTCTTTCTCCATTTGTCAAGAATCTTTAAAGTTTCTTCCTTATCTGCTTCATACCGGTCTTTTGTAAAGAATTTCTGTAATGCAGCGACACTGTATTCGGGGCGATCCTGTCGTTCTCTGTAATTAAGTCCGTATGCTTTATTACGATTGTCTAACCAATCGTGTTCTACCATCCAGTTAATTCCAAATAAAAGCACTAGTAAGAAAGGGATAGACCAGGTTTGAAGCATGTAGGAATATGCGCCAGCTACGCCGATTAAAAAGGCAAAAAATATCAGTACACTGGCGCCCGCAGGAATTCTGCAGACTTTATAGTCCATCATATAAGCCAGTATTACCAGGAATATTAAAGAACAGCCAACCGTAATAATGGCTGCGAAATGGTGTTGTTTAAGAATATTATCCAGATAATGTTTGTTATAATGATCTACATTTCTGGCTCTTCTGATTTTCCAGGGAGATGTAAAGTAATTATGGACAGGTAAGGCATTCTCATCCGGTTCCTGGGTAGGCTTTAAGATGACTTTCAAAAAATTTCGGGGATTGCCAAACCGCTTTTCAAGTCGACGCCCAATATTTTTATCGGCATTAAAAAAATAAAAAAAGCAAAAGAAGAAGATCAGTAAGACTCCACAAATGAATCCTTCTCCCAGAAGTAAAATATCAGGAATACCGTTCAACTGTTCATACCGTTGATATTCCCAGCCGCGAACTAAAACGCTAATAATAAAGAGTAATGGAATAATTGAATTATTCAGGCAGTATTTAAAGAAAGGTTGGGCTGTTGTAGCCAGGAATTTGAATCTGCCGGTATGCAATATAAAGGTGGTTATTTGCCAGCTCATGGTAAACATACCAGTGGCTAATCCCAGGATTGTGGTGCTGTAGAAATTCACCTTTCCGAGATATTCTGGCGCCAGAAACAATGCGTCTCCACCAAAAAGTTTTGCAAAACCTCCGTTGATAGTACTAAATAATATTATCCAGAACACAAGCAAAACCTGGTACTTCCTAAAATGAAGCAGCAGTAGTTGTATAGGGAAAGAATAGTACGTTTTTATCAGTAATAACTTCACCTTCATCAGAACCCGATTATTACAAATAAACCTACGGAAAAAATCACGAATTATAAATTCAGTGCCAGACTTTTACTACTTCTCTTGCTCAGATACATGGTCCAAATCAGGGATAAAAGTAATAACATCCCCACTGCCTGGTGCAGTATAGCGTATGAGATCGGAATTTTCACCTGGCTATTTAATAAAGTAAGCACACCAAGCAGTACTTGCAGTAATACTAACAACAAAGGCAGGTAACGGGTTTTATGAAGTAAGCTTTCTCTGGGTGTCTGACCAGATTGCCACCACCAGATAGCAACTAAAATCGTGATGAGATATGCCAGGCCACGGTGAATGAACTGAATGGCGATAGCATTATGGAAAATATCTGTCAATGCCCCCTTGGGAATCCAGGACCCATTAATATCGGGCCAGGTATTGGCTGCCAGTGCGGCGTGGATGCCGGCCATAAATGCCCCGTAAATTAATTGGATCACCAGAAGAGAAAGTAACCAGATATTTAATTTTTTCAGCTTAGGAACAAACAGGATTTCGGTATCTGGAATACTTAATTTCAATGCAAACCAAAATACATAGGCGAGAAGTACCAGTGCTGAAATAAAGTGAATAGCCAGCCTGATATGGCTTACATACAAATTTTCATCATTCAGACCGCTGGCCACCATGATCCAGCCGATCAGGCCCTGTAAACCGCCCAGAACAAACAGTATAATCATTGGGTTGATCATACTCGCATTGATCTTTCTCTTTATAAGGAAATAGATAAATGGAACTATAAATACAATTCCCATCAATCTCGCCCAATCTCTATGCAGCCATTCCCAGAAGTAAATAGCCTTAAAATCTGAAATCGTAAAGTGATTATTGAGATATTTATATTGAGCAATTTGTTTATATCCTTCAAATGCCTTTTCCCATGCAGCTTCGTTCATTGGCGGAAAAGCGCCCAACAATGGCTGCCATTCTGTAATAGAAAGACCAGAACCTGTTAATCGGGTGATTCCTCCCAGGAGCACCTGAATTATCAACATACCCACGCCAATGTATAACCAAATGGCAACCGGGCGATTACTTCTATTCCTTATATTTTCCAATTCTAGATCTAATGCTTTCATAAACGCTGCAAAAATAGGAACGAAAGCTGAAGAAATACTCACATTATTTTAACAAATGCGTAATGTTCTGTTAATTCTGTACATGGAATTTTGTGTCGGAAAAAGGCACCATTGTATTAGCTAATACGCCCTCATTTTAATGATATAACATTTAAAAAAATTAATCATGAAATCTTTAAGATTTGTTTTGGCACCCAAAAGCATTTTATTAACATTCGCTACTATCCTATTCTTTCAGGTTTGCGCAACAGCCCAAGCTACAACATTTGCTTACTTTGCGCCTAAAACCAACACCGAAACAACAATTCCGGTAAATTCTTTCAGGGTTCAGATCAAGCAATTGAATCAGGAGCAACTACTGTTTCAATTACTGATAGATAATCCGACTAACGAGAAGCTCATGCTTTATATAAAGGATACCTTCAATAATACATTGCATAGAGAAGCTATTACCGGAACAGTAAAATTTGAAGGTAGATATAACCTTCAATCGCTTGAAGACGGGGAGTATATTTTCGAAATCCGTAATGGCAAAAGCCTGCTCGCAGAAAAAGCGGTTTCTATTAAAACTCAGACACAGGTCAACAGACGGGTTCTGGTTACTGAATAAATTAAAAAGAGGCGATCGTTTGATCGCCTCTTTTTTTTAATGATTGTGGTTGTGACCTTGTCCATTTCCATGACCATGACCATTTCCGTTTCCTTTACCGTTTTTATAATGGCCATTCTTATTTCCTCTGCCATTATCGTGGTGGTATCTCTGATATTTTGGATCCTTACTATATCTGATAATAGTTTGTTTTCCATACCATCCTTTATACTTACCATACTTTGTTCTGTACACATCTCCTCTTAACCAGGGGTTAGGCTCATTTATAACTACCTTATATCCTCTGTCAAGGTCGTAACGGTAATGAGAAGGCAATGATCTGGCATGAATCCAACGATTACCACTCAAATAAATAAACTGTTGCTGTGGAATGCTGTAATAAGCATCTATATCCGGCAGGTAATAATATTGTGCATAATCATATCCTACAGGCCCCCATTGCGGTTGGCTCCCTATATTGATACTTACATTCACCTGTGCAAAACTTTTATTGACAGACCAGCCAACCAATAACAAAAATCCTAGTAAAAATGCAGTCTTTTTCATCTTTTTAAGTTTTATCCACTTACAAGAATTCCAAAAGAGTGCCAGTTAAGCAACCTGAAGTGTTATTTAACTCTACTTAACACATGATAAATAAAAAGGCCAGTCTGCAAACTGAGACTGGCCTTTTTACATTGTATAATCAATTTACATAATTGCCTGATATAATACATCAAACATTTTCTCTCTGATTCTTAGAGAAGCCAATTTTGTATTTGATCCGCCACTCGGAAAAACTCTGTTGCTCATAAATACAAATACCAGCTTATTTACCGGATCAGCCCACACACAGGTACCTGTAAATCCCGTATGCCCAAATGTGGCCCCGGAAGCACTCTTTGCCGGATAGGGATCCTGACGGATACTATTATTCTTTTCCGGCTTATCAAAGCCTAACCCCCTCCTGCTAATGTTACTTCCATAAGCGGTGAAAAGCTTTACTGTTTCAGGTTTTATATATTGAACCCCATTAAAACTTCCATTATTTAGCAACATCTGCATGATAACAGCCAGATCGTGTGCATTGGAAAAAAGGCCGGCATGACCAGCTACTCCGCCAAACATTGCAGCTCCCGGGTCATGTACATCTCCACGCAACAATTGCTGGCGGAAAATTAATTCCTGCTCGGTTGGCGCAATTCTGGCCAGCTTAAACCTTTCTCTTGGTTTAAATCCCGTGGTGGCCAGACCTAATGGCTCATAAAAGGTCTCTCTTACATAATCATTCAGTTTCTTACCTGTAAGTTGCTCTACTATCTTTCCTAAAAACAGAAAATCATTATCACTATATACATACCCTGCACGCGGTGTTACTTTACTTTCAATTATTTTCTTCCATAAGGTATCTATATAATTGTTTTCAAGATACAGGTGCTCTGCCACTCTAACCTGGTGATTAGCATCCGGTTCCCTATGATAGAGTATGGTATCAGGAGAGCCATTGGGATACAAGGTTTCTTTATAAAAAGGAATATATGGAACCAGGCCCGCCTGATGCAGTAAAATATCCCGAATCCTCAGTCCTGCCTTATCTGTTCCCAGTACCATGGGTAAATACATCCCTAAAGTTCCATCAAGATTAATTTTACCTTCATCATATAAACGCATAATTGAAATAGTAGTAGCACATACTTTAGTAACGGATGCATCATCGTAGATCGACATTGGCGTTACCGGTTCTACCCTATTATACTCGAAGTGTCCGAAGCATCTGTTATAAACCATTTTTCCATCTTTCAATGCTACCACCTGTGCTCCCGGTGCGGCACCACGTGAAATCATTTCATTGGCAATAGCATCAATTTTCAACAGCGCCTGCTCATTCATTCCTGCTTCTTTAGGAGAGACAGTTGGCAATATCGTATATTGATTCACTTTATAACTGATCCCGGTGCCTTCAGGCATGCCAGGACAAACGGTTACCGGCAGCTTACCAGATGGACCAATTTTTCCAAATAATATTTCTGCCGCTACCTTCTGGGTGGTACTATCGTCTTCATAGGCAGCAATGATATTTGGAGCATCACAGAAATACTGTAATGCGTAAGGATTTCCGAAAACTACGGTTGCAGATGGCATTTCAGTTTGCAGCTGCTTAATAATTAGTCTTTCAGCTAAAGACAGACCAAAGTTATTGGCGGGGCGGCGACTGAAATTATGTAAACTGATAATTACCGCTTTATAATCGCGCTGAATTCTGGAAACTATTGGCGCAATCTGATCAACTGATTGACGTGCTGTAAAGATAAATGCATCGGTTCCGGGTTTGCTTTCCTTAACGGCTTGTATAAAAGCATTATTGGCATCTGCGCCAACTGCAATTACAGCTAATTTTTGCTGTGTCATTGCCGGAGAAAACGGAATCAATTCCTTATCATTTTTCACTAGTGTAATTGCTTTCTCGGCAATACGTCTACGCAGGCTATCTGTATGTGCATTTATATCTTCAACCAAATTTTTAGTATCAATTTTCTCCAGGTTAGCCAGTCCCAACTGATATTTAGCCCTGAGTACTTTTTTCACTCGCTCATCTACTTCTCCCTGACTTATTCTTCCTGCTTTTATTGCTTTTTTTATAGCGTCTACACTTCCGGCAGAAGTAGAGGGCAATATCATCAGATCATTACCAGCCAATAAAGACTGCAAAGATTCCTGGCCTTTAGTATAGAATTTGGCAATTCCCTTCATTTCAAGTGCATCGGTCACTATCAGCCCCTTAAAACCCATTTCTTCTTTGAGCAGGTCTGTAACTGCTTTGTAAGAGATGGAAGTTGGAGTATTAGGTTTTTTATCGATAGCCGGGATATAAAGATGTCCTATCATGATCGACCCTACTCCGGCTTTGATAGCTTCCCTGAAAGGATACAATTCAAGGGAGTCTAGCTGTTTACGGGTTTTATTGATGGTAGGTAAATCGAAATGGGAATCAACATTTGTATCGCCATGGCCGGGGAAGTGCTTTGCACAGGCCATTATTCCTGCGTCCTGCATTCCTTTTATAGTGGCTACACCCATACGGGCAACCTGGTATTTATTTTCACCGAATGAGCGGTCGTTGATCACAGGATTAGCCGGATTATTGTTGATATCCATGTCCGGAGCAAAGTCGATATGAATACCCATTCTGCGGCATTGTTCGCCCATTAATTTTCCGGCTTCATATGCGAGGGTGCTATCCTGTAAGGCACCTATCATCATATTACGAGGTAGGGAAATGACGCTATCCAGTCTCATACCTAATCCCCATTCGCCATCAATAGCTACCAGTAGTGGTACTTTTGAAATAGATTGATAATAATTTGTGAGATTGGCTTGCCTGACTGGCCCACCCTGGAAAAATATTACACCACCTACTTTATTGTCCTGAATATCTTTAACTACGGCGTTGATATGGTCCTGTCCTAAATTGGAATGTGCCCTGATCATGATTAATTGGGCAATTCTCTCTTCCTGATTAAGAGAGTTAAATACACTGTCGACCCACTGCGATTCTTTGTCTTGCTGTAAGTTATCGGCATGTTTGACCGCTTTCTTACTTTTTTTTCT
Source organism: Chitinophaga silvatica (assembly GCF_003419895.1). GTDB lineage: Bacteria > Bacteroidota > Bacteroidia > Chitinophagales > Chitinophagaceae > Chitinophaga > Chitinophaga silvatica. Next base: position 114,279 of record NZ_QPMM01000004.1, read on the forward strand.
ATTGTTAAATTCCGAAGGAAGCGTAAAAGCGCTACCTATTAGCATTAACCCTGTTAATCCAGCAACCAATAATTGTTTCCTCATATCATAAACTTACAAATATTCATGCGTAAAAACCAGTATAGTGGCTATGAATATCAACGAATTATTATTAATAATAATGTGATTTTGTTGAACCGAAACTTATTCAGTAAATTAGAAATACTCGTTGAAGATAATTCATTGATTTTGGTAAATATTTGAAAGATGTTTATCAATTTACAGGAATAATTACATACGATTCAAGCAATTGTATTTTTAATTACCAATACATTCAATTGTTTATTATATTTGCAATCTTGCGAGTAAAGTAGATTTAATTAAAACATGGTCAATCTCATTTTATTTGGCCCTCCCGGTAGCGGCAAGGGTACACAAAGTGCTAATATTATCCAGAAATACGGGCTTATCCACCTTTCTACGGGTGATTTGTTACGTAGCGAGATCAGTGAAAAGACTCCGTTAGGTTTGGAAGCAAAGAAATTCATGGATCAGGGCCTGCTGGTGCCTGATGAAGTGGTAATTGGTATGATCAGTTCCAAGCTCGATGCTAATCCAGGAGCCCGTGGTTTTATATTCGATGGTTTCCCTCGTACTACTGCACAGGCAGAAGCACTTGATAAATTACTGGCATTGAAGAAAACAGCTATTTCCAGCGTATTGTCGCTCGAAGTACCTGAAGATGCATTAATTAAACGCCTTCTGAACAGAGGTTTAACTTCCGGACGTGCTGATGATGCCTCTGAAGAAGTGGTAAAAGCGCGCATCGTGGAGTACCATAACAAAACGGCTCCGGTGGCAGACCACTATGCTAAATTTGGCAAATTCAAGAAGGTAAAGGGTGACGGTACTGAAACTGAAGTCTTTGATCTGTTGTCCAAAGAACTGGACGAAATGATGAGCGAAAAAGTATAATTACCTATACATTAAAATACTCAACGCAAAGATTGTAAAGTGGCTAAATGCACGGATTGTGCTAATTAGCTAAACTTCACGATCTTTGCGTTTTATTTTTTATAGAAACAACACCGAAATTGTGGAAAAAGCGAACTTCGTAGACTATATCCGTGTATTTTGTAAATCCGGCAAGGGTGGTGCTGGCAGCATGCACTTTATGCGCACCAAATTCAACGCCCAGGCAGGCCCTGATGGTGGCGACGGTGGCCGTGGAGGGCATGTTATCCTAAGAGGTAATTCACAACTCTGGACCCTGCTGCACCTGCGCTGGCATAAAAATCTCCTGGCCGAAGACGGAGAAAACGGAAGTGGTGATAATTGTACCGGACGTTTCGGAAAAGATATTATTATTGAAGTACCCCTCGGCACCCAGGCCCGAGATGAAGAAACCGGAGAGGTTGAAGCCGAAATCCTTCATGATGGCCAGGAAGTAATCTGGCTGCCAGGCGGACAAGGCGGTAAAGGAAATGCCTTCTTTAAATCTCCTACCAACCAAACTCCCGAATATGCCCAACCCGGTATGCCAGGAAGGGAAGGCTGGAAAGTCGTAGAATTAAAAGTTTTAGCAGATGTTGGGCTTGTTGGTTTTCCTAATGCAGGTAAATCAACCCTCTTATCCACTATTACAGCTGCTAAACCCAAAGTTGCAGATTATGCCTTCACTACCCTTACACCCCAGTTGGGAATGGTAGAGTATCGCGATAATAAATCTTTCTGTATTGCCGATCTCCCGGGTATTATTGAGGGTGCACATGAAGGAAAAGGATTAGGTCATCGGTTTTTAAGACATATTGAAAGAAACTCCGTATTATTATTCTTAATTCCAGCCGATAGTGCCGATCACAAAAAAGACTTCGAGGTGCTGGTTAACGAACTAGAACAATATAATCCTGAACTACTCGATAAGCAGTTTCTGTTAGCTATCAGTAAAAGCGATATGCTGGATGAAGAATTAAAGGCTGCAATTGCTGAAGAACTACCGGAAGGCGTACCTCACGTTTTCATTTCTTCTGTAACCAATCAAGGTCTTACAGAATTAAAAGACATACTATGGGAAGCGCTGAACAAACCAGTAGAATCTAAAAATTCCGAATCAGCAGAATAACTTGCTACGGTTGTCAGGGCAACAACTAATACCCGACACCCAATGAAATTATTGTTTTCTATTACTACCTCCCTCCTGCTTATAACCGCATGCAGGGAGGTAGTGAAACCCAAAAAAGAAAGGCCTGTCCAAATAGACACCATGATCCTGGTTGCCCCGCCAGACTCACCTACTATTAAGATCTCCAATAATGCCGCAAGTATCCTGACCCATGATACTACCACCTATATACGTTTCCAGGATTGCCACTTCTCACTCGATTGGATACGAGCAAATAATCAACGAAACAACCTCGAATCACGCCCCGATACCCTCTACTTTTATTTAATGTACAATCATACCATTGAAGGACAAATGCTTGCCATAACTACAGATGCCGCTAAAAATATTAAAGTCTGGCAGCGATATGAAACAAGCATCTTCTTCGAAGGAATCCTGTTTGCAGGATGGAAACACTTTACAAGTAATTGGGAACAACTTACCCCTGAAGTTCAAAACTTCTTCATCTGTAAAACTTATACAACCAATGAAAGAAAATTATTTCCTCCTACTTCTCTCCAATCCTTTAAACAATATGTGAAAAACTCCGCAACACCTATTATATACGAAAAAGCCGCTGCGTTAAAACATCTACCTGAAACAATAGGAATAAGCAGATACTATTTAAGGCTGGAAGGCTTATCATCAAACAAACTTCTGATCTTTGATGTAACCACAGATTAACGAATTAATTATATTTACAAAAAATATATCCCCCGTGAAATATACTCCCATCCTTCTTCTGGCGTCTTTTCTGCTAATTCAGGCTTGCGGTAATCAAAAACAGGAAACTGCCACCGTTACGGAGATCGACAGCTCTGCTATCAAAAACCTGATCAGCGTTTACAAAGGCGACTTTGGAAATGGCCCAATTTACATTACTCTCAATTTCTTCAACGGACAACACGTTGGAGGATACAATGTGCATAAGGGTTTACGCCGTAACCTGCATGGCGATATTAAAAAAGTAAAAGACGAATGGGAACTTTCCCTCTCTGAACCCGGCGATCATGCTTTTGATGGTGTATTCAGTTTAATTTTCAATCACGATTTCAATGAAGCTAAAGGTACCTGGACCGCCAACAACAAATCAATGGGCGAGAAGAAATTTAAGTTAACCAAAGTACTAACCGCAGTAAATGGAACATACAGTGGCATTAGTGACTCAACAGCCACTTTCAATGAAATCTTCTATGATTACAGAGACAGTAAAAGTGAGATCGTATTCGAGCAAGATGGTTCCTGCTTTCTTAAACTTTATCCACGAATTACCGACAGCACCTATGCAGAACAGTTAGTAAGTTTAAGCGGCTCATATAAAAAGGAAAATGATACTACCTTATTAATAACCTGGAATAAGAACAATACCTTTTCTTCTCCTACCAGTATCTTTACTGTTGAAAAAGGTGAAATAGAAGGAGAAGAGGAAAGATATGTTTCTGGTATTAAAGGTGAAGGATATCATTTTTCAGTGATCTATTAATGATAAAATATTTACGGAATACAGGTTGGGTAGTAACGGGGATCATCATTTGCTTTGGTGCCTGGTTAATGCTTCGCCTTACTATTCCCTATGCGGCTTTCGACCGATATACCGATTTTCTCAATACTAAGCAACGTGTTTATCATCTGTTGCATTGGAGAGCAAGTTTCTATGTCCATATTTTTGTAAGCATCTTTGTATTGCTTGCCGGCATGTTACAATTTTCACGGTGGCTCCTGAAAAAGCACCCGCAGATCCATAGGGCTTCCGGAAAGCTATATGCTGTTATAATTATTGCGTTTAGTGGGCCGTCGGGGTTAATCATGGGCATTTACGCCAATGGTGGAATTTCAGGCAGGATCAGCTTTGTGCTGCTTTCTGTTCTCTGGCTGGGCTTTACTATTATGGGTTGGATTCGTGCCAGGCAAGGTAAGTGGAAAGCTCATATCATCTGGATGTTGAGAAGCTACGCACTTACCTTGTCGGCCCTTACTCTTCGCTTTTTTACTTTTCTGATAGGAATAATGCACCTGCACATTCCTCCTTTCAAAGCTTATGTTTTGGTTGCGTGGACCAGCTGGACTATCAACCTGCTCATTGCTGAAATTGTAGTAAAAAGACTTTTACTTAAGCGTATGAAGAGCTTTATCGGCTAGCTAACTGCTCTGTTTTAGGAACAATATGACCATTCTCCGAAAGTCTGTAAACTTTCTTTTGAAGTTCGGTGCTTGAAATGATTTTATTTCTGTCGAACCCTTCTTCTTCCGGGTTCTTCTCATATTTATACTCAAATTCTGTTAGCTCAATATCACCGTTTCCATTAAATGTGGCTATGCGAAATGGATCTTTTAATTTATCATGGCCGGCAATTAACAGCTTATCAATCAGCTTACCATAGCTATCGTAGCTTACCAGATAGTAATAAGGATTTATAGAATTCTCATCATAAACCTCATCATTTACTGCATAAACCAAGGTCTTAAATGCAGTATCCTTTTTAATAAGCCCAACATAATAGAACTCGCTACCAACATCACGAGTGAATTTATCCTTTCTCATTTCAGATACATAAATCTCAAAATCGTAGGAAATGGTTTGCTTTCTGTCTAGTTTATGAGCGTAGTTACTATCGATGGTAAAAGGGAAAGACACTTGTTGGAATTGGGTATTGAAAAGTGACCACTGTAGCTTTTCAGGTTCCTCAACTCCTGCAAATGCTCTCATTATATCGGTTTGAAAATTATAATACTCATCCCTCACAAATTTTAAATCAGGATCTTTCAATACATTTTTCATATTGCTGTATCCAAATTCAATAGCTCCCATTAAATAATACATGGCAGAATCACGGTTTTCTGCCTTGGAGTAAGCACATGCTTTATTATAAAATAGTTTTGATAATGGTTTATAGTTGAGCAATTCTGCGATTGAATATGCCTGAATAGCTTCATTCAGCTTTTTACTATCCATCAACGCATTTCCAAGCTCATAATAGGTTTTAGCCTGAGGCATTAGAACCGCTGATTTAACGAACAACTCAACACTCGCCAGAGGATGGTGAGCATTTCTATATTCATCGATTGCTTTAAGGAATAATTTATCTGCTTCCTTACTGTGGCTTTTAGATTTTACAGCATCAAGCACCACATTAGGATCGTAAAGCGTTGCTTCTGTAAGTGCTACAGCAGGTTTCTGGTTAGCTGATTGATTACATGCCGAAACAATCAATATGCAAGAGGCAAACAAGGGTATAAGGCGCATAAATATTTTTGTATGGCATAAAGATAATAATAAATATCTCCAGAGCCATTAAGCCAATAAAAAGAGGATACTCCAAATTATCTTGAAGTATCCTCTTTTGAATTCTCTTTTAATATTATTAATTCACTGCTACTTGTCTTTTCGCCGGATTCTTTTTGGATTTCTTCCTGGTTCGGTTGATCCACAGAATTGTTCCGGTCGTAGGGAAAGTTACTCCCAATAAGGCTAGTATGAATGCGAAAATTTTAGATGGAAGCCCGAAAATTGATCCGGTATGCAGAGGTTTGATAGATCCTCTAACCTTTTGTCCTAATGTTCTTTGCTCAAATGTTTGAGAAGAAAGAACCTTTCCGGTATGCTGATCCAGGTAATAACTTGTAGTTGCTGCTTCATGAAAAGCATTTGGAGGTAATAATGCAACAGAGAAAGAAGCAGCTGTGTCTTTTGGCGGCATCAAAGTGAAGAATATTGCGTCCGGAACCTGCTGTTTGGCCGTGGCCAAAGCCTGTTCCAACGTAATTGTTCCCGTATTATCAGCTGTTGCCAATGGAGCGGATACCGGAGCTGGAGTTGGTTTGGGAGATGACCCCAACACTGTATATAGTCCGTTGTTGAACCATTCAAAAGCCCAGGTCAAACCAGTAAATGCAGAAACAAATAAAAATATTGAAGCGTAGAACCCAAGCACAATATGCATATCGTGGTTCAGGCGCTTCCAGCCCCCATCCCACTTTACTTTAAGGCGTTGGCGGAGAATATTCCTGGTTTTAGGCCACCATAATATAATTCCTGTTATCAGGATAAACAGAAAAATCAGGGTACTGATTCCTGTAATTACTTTCCCTACATCTCCGGCCATCAGCCAGCGATGCATTGAGAATATTTTATAATAGAAAGTTTTTTGATAGCTGTATAGCTCGATTACCTTGCCGGTATAAGGATTAACAAAGGCAGTGCGGCCACCTTTTTCTTTTTTGGGAGGAGCCTCTTGTGCTCCTTTCTTTTGCATGCCTCCTTCTGAAGCAGCTTTTTCTTTTCTTTCTCCGTTTTCTCTACCCTCCTTTATTTCTCCGTTCTCTCTTCCTTCTTTTCTTTCCCCTCTCTCTGCACCTTCTTTTTTCTCACCTTTCTCTCCACCTTTTTTTCCTTCTTCCAAAGTTATCTGAACAGATCTTGTAGGATCAGCGAATAGTTGAATTCGGCCAACTTTAGCACCGGGAACCTGTTGTTTTACCTGCTCAGCCAATTGATCGAGCGTAAGACGCTCTCCTGCTGGTTTTACAAAATATCGATCGTGATTAAGGGCTTCTGTAATTTCTTTCTCAAAAACGAGCATTGCACCAGTTAAACAACTGATAGTAATGATAAGACCCGCAGCCAGGCCCAGGTATAAGTGAATCCGCCGAAAAAAAACTTTCATATCTGATTTGTCCAATTCGGCAAAGGAAAAGATACTTGCTCAGATATGAAAGTCGAATCGGGAAATTCTTTTTATTAATCGGGAAATGATCTACTTATTACAATAAACCACCAAGCATTCCGCCTGCTGCATTCTTCATTTCTGATTCCCAGGCATTTTCTCCTTCTTTCAAAGCTCTGTTCAAAGCCGTAACTAACAGGTCTTCCAGTTCTTCCTTGTTTTCAGCAGCTAACAGATTAGAAGCAACATCAATACTTTTCACCTGGCGGTTTCCATCAATGGTTACTTTTACTGCCCCGTTACCTGCTTCTCCTGTTAAAGTGATACCTGCAAGCTTTTCTTTTCCTTCTGCTAATTTTTGCTTGATTTGTGATAACTTTCCAAATATATCGAACATAATATCTTGATTTTTAAGATAGAACAGCAAATATAAGTTATTCAGAAAGAAGAGAAATTCTCTTTTTATCTGTTCAACGAATCCTTAACTGACCCGTACAATTTCATAAATGGAAACTAAAGTTTGTATCATTGGAGCTGGCCCTGGTGGCGCCACTGCTGCACTTCAATTAGCTAATTCTGGAATAGAATGCATACTGGTAGATAAAGCCACTTTTCCCAGAGATAAAGTATGTGGAGATGGCCTAAGTGGTAAGGTGCTTACCTTATTAGAAAGAATAGATCCTGAAATCGGGAAAAGACTTCAGGCAGCCTTGTTCAAAGCAGATAGCTGGGGGGTGAAATTTGTTGCACCCAACAGAATAGGAATGGATATTCCATATAAATTAGGTTATCAGACCGATAAAAGTAACCCGCGAGGCTTTGTTTGTAAACGGATCGATTTCGATAATTTCCTGGTAGAGGAAGTAAAACGCCGTAAGGAAATTACCCTCCTTGAAGGGGTAAATATCGACAAATACATGCTCGAGAAAGATGGTTACCATATCTCAGATAAGGAAAACAAGATTAAAATTAAAGCCGATATACTGATCGTCGCAAATGGCGCCCATAGCAGCTTCACCAAAGATGTTGCCGGCATTAAAATGGAACCACAACACTATGTTGCGGGTATCCGCGCTTACTATAAAGGAATTACCGACCTGCATCCGGATAACTTTATTGAACTGCATTTTTTGAAAAATATGCTCCCCGGCTATATATGGATTTTCCCATTACCAAATGGAGAAGCTAATGTTGGCGTAGGCATGCTAAGCAACAATGCCAGAAATAAAAAAGTAAATCTGAAACAATTGATGTTGGATACAATAGCCAATGATCCAGTAATGAAAGAACGATTTAAGGATGCTACTCTTGCCGGCTCCATTGATGGCTACGGACTTCCATTAGGCAGCAAAAAAAGGAAACTGCATGGCAACAGATTTATGCTGGTTGGAGACGCTGCCTTCCTGATAGATCCGTTTACTGGTGAAGGTATTGGCAACGCACTGTATTCAGCTAGAATTGCTGCCCAACAGGCCATTGCTGCCATAGAAGCCAACGATTTCTCTGATACATTTTTCGAAAAATATGATAACGAAGTATATAGAATATTAGGCCCCGAACTTCAGATGAGCACCAAGCTACAGAAACTCATCAAGTATCCGTGGTTATTCAATACCCTCATGAAAATGGGTTCTCGTAACCAACAGCTAAAAGAGCTGATGTCCTGCATGTTCCATGAGGTAGATCTTCGAAAGAAATTAAGTCAACCTATGTTTTACTTCAAACTACTATTCAACAGATAAAATGAGACGCGTTCATCAACTACTGCTAACTTTTGTTCTATTACCTTTTGCAATGAAAGCACAACAACCCGCTACGCTGACCCGCGATATTGCTAATAAATTAGCAGCATTGCCACTAAAATGCCTGGAGCTGGAGTATCCTTATAAAACAGGAATTGTGTTTACCGATAGTTCTTTAGCCAGTGCTCCTAAAAACTATCACCCTGCCTTCTACGGATGCTTCGATTGGCATAGCAGCGTTCACGGTCACTGGATGCTGGTTAGATTACTTAAAATGTTCCCCGATCTCGACAGGGCGGAGGAAATAAAAAGCAAGCTTGCCAATCATCTATCTGAAAATAATATCAAAATAGAACAACAGCTCTTTCAAAGTGCTGATAATAAAAGCTTTGAACGGATCTATGGTTGGAGTTGGCTCTTGCAATTACAAAATGAACTGCAATCATGGAACGATCCTTTAGGTAAAACACTTAGTAAGAATCTGAAACCACTAGCAAATCAATTCTCTACTTCCTATATCCAGTTTCTTGATAAACTCGTTTACCCAATCAGAGTTGGCGAACATACTAACCTTGCCTTTGGCCTTTGTCTGGCATGGGATTATGCTATTGCATCAAACGATGAAGCATTAAAAAAATCTATTCATGATGCCGCAATTAAATTCTATTATAACGACAAAAATGCACCTATAACCTGGGAGCCAGGTGGCTACGATTTTCTGTCGCCTAGCCTGGAAGAAGCCGATTTAATGCGTAGAGTTTTACCTCTGACTGATTACAGAAAATGGATTTATCAGTTTCTCCCTGGTCTGTTTGAGAAAGAAATAAAAGTTCTGGAGGTAGCAAAAGTAAAAGATCGGACCGACGGAAAGCTGGTGCATTTGGATGGACTGAATCTAAGCAGAACCTGGTGCCTGGAAGGCATTGCTGCTACTGCAGGCAAAAATCAGCAGGCTATTTCTGATCTGGCAAAAAAACATAGAGATGCAGGTCTGCAACAAGTTTTCAGTGGTAATTACGCCGGTGAACACTGGCTGGCATCTTTTGCAGTTTATATGCTAACTGTGGAAAAACAACCGTAATTTAGGGGTTCTGCTCTCCCGTTTTATACGGGAGAGTATAACTCGAATACTTATGCGTCGCCCTATTGCCATTGTGACAATGAAAGCCATCTTATTAGTGCTGATTACACTGATAACGTTTTCTGTTAATGCACAAAAAGTAAGTACCAGCCAAACCCCTGGCTGGTTAGTGAAATACACTCCTGACCTAAGCAAAAAACCTAATATCAAAAATATTAGTGACGGCTACTATTTACTGTTACTGGAGGAGCAACATAATGAAGAACTAAAATCAGTTTATCACCATTATATAAGACATATCGTTTCTGAAGCAGGCATTCAGAATGGATCGGAAATATCTATCGACTATGATCCACAATACGAGAAAATAGTTTTTCATAGCCTGGTAATCCATCGCGATGGCCAGGTGATCAACCGATTACCTTCTGCTTCTTTCAAACAACTGCAAAAAGAACAGGATCTTTCAAGATTTATTTATAGTGGCATTTATACTGCTTATCATATCCTGGAAGATGTGAGAAAGAACGACCAGATAGAATACTCCTATTCTATAATTGGTGATAATCCGATTTTCAATGGCAAAGTAGATCACCGCCTATATTTCGTGGCTTTCGAACCAATATTAAACTACTATAAAAACCTGATTGTTTCTCCTAAAAGAAATCTGCATTTCAAACCTTTTAATAACGCTATACTCCCTACGAAAAGAACAGAGAATGGTAGTATCATCTATGAGTGGAATAAACTGGACGTTCGTGAAAATGAGCAGTACAACTACCTTCCATCCTGGTATAACTCATATAATTATGTACAGGTAAGCGAATATAACAACTGGAATGAAGTTGCCCGCTGGGCCTTATCGGTTAATGGAACACCAACTCCAGGCCCTCTTTTGCAACAGCGCATCAACGCTTTCAGACAATCGGCGGCCGGAGATACTTCGCTTTACCTATTGCTCGCACTCCGGTTTGTACAGGACGATATAAGGTACATGGGAATTGAAATAGGAGAATACTCCCATCGCGCCAACCAACCCGATAAGGTATTGACACAGCGATTCGGGGATTGTAAAGATAAAGCCCTGCTCCTATGCTCCATGCTCAGAAATTATGGCATAACAGCCAATTTAGCTTATGTAAGTACCGATAACAAAGGTCAGATTAAAAATTTATTGCCAGCTCCCAATGCATTTAACCATGTAATTGTGCAAGTTCTTTTTCGGGGTAAAACCTATTGGCTGGATGGTACGGTGAATTTTCAAAGAGGCTCACTGGATGAGTTTTGCGAACCGGATTATCAACAAGCACTGGTAGCAAACGACACAACAACTGAATTAACACCCATTGTCATCAGGAATAAAGGAAGTTTAAATATCCTTGAAACCTTTACCTTACCCGATAACCAGTATAAAGATGGATCATTGGAAGTAGTAACTGATTACAACCGTGAACAAGCCGATATTCAGCGAGCCGAATTCGCCAGCGCAAGCATGGAGAGTAAAGACGAATCTTATCTTCGCTACTACCGCAAACTATATGGGGAAGTATCAATCAAAGATTCCATTAAAGTGCAGGACACTGTTAACAATCATAATATTCTGAAAATCAATGAGAGCTACACACTAAACGGCCCTTGGAAAAAGGATAGCACCACAGGAAAACTATTGTTTACTTTAAATGCTCAATCCTTTTATGATGCCCTACCCGTTGTTTCAAATCCAAACCGTAAAGCTCCGGTAGCACAGCGCTATCCGTATGATCTGAATTATAAGATTGTTGTAAATACTCCAATAAACTGGACCATCAATGAAGCACCTGTCCATATCAGCAATAGCTACTATAAATTCGATTATATCCCGGAAAAAGGGGATCAGCAAATCACACTTAATTATCACTTCGAAACATTAAGCGATCATATTCCAATTGAGTTTATTCCTGAATATGTTAAGGATTTTAAAAGGATGAATGAGGTAAGTTCAATGGATTTAACCTGGAATCCTTTTCTTTCATCAACTTCCAATAAGCACACTTCTATAAATTGGCTGGCATTAGCGCTGGCACCTATTTTTATCATGGTGTTTTCCTGGATGGCCACCGTCTATTATAAACATTCGATCTATCCGTCTAATAATACAGAGCCTGTTCAAATTGGCGGTGGTTTAGCTTTGCTGGCAATTGGCCTCGTGTTTTCTCCACTTATGGAAATCAGTCAGTTTTTTAAACTCCCCGCATTTAGCTATGATAGGTGGATTGGCCTATACGCTATGAGCGAAAATATTAACATTACCGCCATTCAGTTATTTCTGATAATGGAAATGATCATACAGGCATTGCTGGTAGTTGGAAGTATCTTACTCGCCGTGTTATTTTTTAATCGTCGGGATACCTTTCCAATTACTTTAGCTACTTATTATTTTGCTGATATCCTTTTCATTTTTATTGATCAGCATCTAAACAATTACCTCTTTAAATCATCGACCGATAACGCCATCAACAACTATTATATTCTATTTCCATTAATTAAAATGGCTATCTGGATACCTTATATCAGAATGTCTGATCGTGGGAAATCAACCTTTGTAATTCCTTATAACAAGCCTGATTACAATTAGCGATTTACATATTTCCTGACTGTAAGCCAGTTTACAAAATATACCAGTAGCAGAATCATTGCAATAGCACCGAAAACGCCAATACCCGGCCATGGGTCTACCAGCATGTTGTGCCGGGATAATGCCATCGCGGCTATATATTGGAATGCCGTTACTAACAATAAGGTAATGATGCCAACAACAATATAAATTGGTACAAATTGTTTCAACAGGTACCTGCGTAGCTGTTTGGGTGCTGCCCCTAGTGTTACCAATAATTGAATTTCGTCTTTTGCTCCGGCTATCACCAGTTGAATAAACATACTAAACACCAGTAAAGCAAAGAATAGCAGGATTAGTCCGAAGAATCCGACTACGGAAACTATTGTTTGAACAATCATTCTCGTTTTACTGAACTTAAGTTTGTCTTGATTGGTGGTGTAGCCATTATCGTCTAAAAACTTTACCAGTTTTGGATTTGAAGGATCTGGTGTTTTAATTATTACCCTGGTTGTTCCGTTTACGATTCCTGTACCATAAGCCTGGTTGGCCCAGGTCATAAAACTTGATGGTACCAGGAATGAAGAAATCCGGTCCGAAAACCCAACAATATGGCCCATATAGGAGTCTGACTTCCCATTTCCAGAAATATTGATTTGCAGAGGCAAAGCCTTTACTGTTTCCTGGGAAATCTGCGGCAAATCCTGGCTGAGGGAGAAACCGAAATTATAGAGATTTAAAAAGTCGTTGGGCAGGATGATAGGAATTGTTTTACTGCCTTGCTCCCATTTCCAATCTTCATCTTTTACATCGAGGAAGCTGTCTGGCACTGCTTCGAAGAACATATCCGTTGCAAAGTGGAGGTCTCCGGGTGCCTGAGCTACTACTCTGAACTGGCTGGGAGTAACAACACCAAAAGATTGAACAAAAGACTGTTTCTTAATATTATCCAGTTCTTCTGTTGAAAATGCACTTTTATTTGCCTGACCCATCATGGCATTGGTGATTTTCTTGTTGATTACCAGAAAATCAGCAGTCTCATTCTGGTTTTGCGTTCCATATAACAACTGGTTAAAATCAGTATATGTTTGAATCGACACAAGGATTAGGAGCATAGCTATGCCTAATCCTACAGCGGCCATTAAAAATCTTGATCGGGCAACCCCTGTTCTGATAACTTTTCTAAGTAAGTGGAAGAATTCGCGCATGCCACAAGAGCGTTAAAGGTTATAATTCACATCATAGGAAAAATGCTGGTCATGATCCAGATCTGTAAGAATGAAGCCGGCATTCCTGCTTTTGCATTCTTCAGCGATCAATCTTGCCGCCAGTTTCGTATTCTCTTCATCGAGATGACTAAATGGTTCGTCCATCAATAACCATTTAAAAGGCTGCGATAATGCCCTGATAATAGCAATTCTCTGTCTTTCGCCATAGGATAGGGTTTTGCCCGATTGTTTCAATACATGGGCTACTTTTAATCTATGCGCCATTTCTTCTACTTTCTCTGAAGTACAGAATGGTTCAGGAATCATTACTCTTTTTAATTCTACGTTCTCTTTAGCAGTTAGCTGATCAAACAACCTTAAGTCCTGGAATATGATACTGAGGCTTTGCTGCCTGATTGCTGAGATTTCATCTTTTAGGAAGGAGGGCCAGGGCTTCCGGTCTATACGGATTTGGCCTGTATAATCGTAGCGGATATTATACAGATAATGGATCAGAGTTGTTTTTCCTGATCCTGAAGGAGCTTTTATTTTCACAAAAGTTCCTTGCTGAAACGTTACCTCTTTGTTCCAGATATCCGAATTCCGCTGTAGCAACTTATCCTGCAAGGGAATGGGCATTAGCTGACTTAGTTGTATCTCCATCTGCTTAAAAAAAAATTACGAATTACAGTGTTGTAAAGTTATCTTTTTCAACAACACTATAATTCGTAATTAATATTAATTAAAAGGGAATGGCTTACTTAACAGTATCTGCATTAGCTGCTGCACTGTCGATAGCGGCATTCTCTCCTTCTTCTTTTGCTTTTTTCTCCTGAATCAACTTCGCTGCTTCAGTACCAAAGTTTACTAGTTGAACCAAGCTGTTTTGGTCTTTATTTTTAAAGTTGATAACGATTTCACCGTGTTGCTTATCATTACCATTCATTTTGGTATTGAAATAAGCATCTTTGAACAGTTCCTTAGCTTTAGCAAATAAAGGTTTAGCATCTGCATCCACTTCAGAATCCGGAACACTGTTTACCAGTTTATCCAGATCTACATACCCTGCCATCATATTTCCTTTCAGCTTACTTTCAACACCTTCAGGTAATTTAATGCTGCCTTTACCTGCCAGGTATTCCTGCAGTAAAGTGCTGTCAGAACCTAAAGTAATATACTTATCGGTGATAGACATTGGAGGTGCTGTAGCAGCCATCATTGGGTTAGTGATTACATAGTGGTCACCTTCTTTGGCAAATACATCTTTCAGCATTGGAGAAGTCATGATTTTATCGAAGGCTTCCTTTTTACCAACTTTCAAAGTAAAGATCCATTTTGCAGAAGGTTTATCACTAAAATGACCAGGCATATATTGTGATTCCTGTTTGGTAATAGCAAAATCAGAAGCCACGTAAGCTAATTGACCTTCAAAAGCATCAAGGATATCGTCTAAAGTCACACCAGATTTAGCAAGGCTCATATTTACCATACCATCAACACTCATTAATTTAATGATATCACCTATCATGTGAAAGTCGAAAGCATAAGCAATCAGACCAGTAATGTTAGTACCAGGATATTTTTTAATCAGATCATAATCAATCTCTTTGCTGCCATATTTCTTCATGATAGCTGTCATTTCCTTACCGAGGTAGCTATCACCTTCGCATACGATCTTACCATTTTCGAAGTTAATGGTAGATGCATAGTAAGTACCTTCCATCAGCTTTTTGAAATTAGCAGGGATCATGGTCATGTTCGTGCTGTTATAAAAGCTTTCAGCGTTGAAGAACAAACCAGCATCTGCATTTTCTTTCAGCAGTTTATTGAAAGGTTCGATAGAAGCAGCTGATTCATCTTTTTTCAGATGGAAAAGATGATCGAGTTCGGTAAGCCAAGCTGCTTCGTTAGAATCGCTAACCAGTGCTACTGGAGAAACTTCAGTAGAATCTGCCTCTGCCGGTGCATCACCAGGTGCAGGGAAGCCTTGCTGACCAGGAGCAAATTTCTTCAGCTCATTGGTATTGATGCTTTTAATGAGAATGGTGGTAGATTTTGTCCATCCAACAATGCATTGTTCATCAGCTTTCCAGAAGTATTTCAGATCATTTTTAGTTTCTATTTTAAGATCTGGAGATTGCTTTTTAACAAAAGCTTCGAATTTATCCGCATCTTTCAGGCTGGCAGTTACGCTAACATATTGGTCTAATCCAGCGGTAGTTGGAGTTACTACAGACAGAAAAAAGTGGCTTTGTAAGTCAACTCCTGAGTTTTCAGCATCTTTCCATGCTTTCATTACTTCATTGGAGGTATCTTTTTGTTGAACTGCTTCAAACAGCTTATCCATGGTTATACCATTGGAAACCAATTTGGTAGTGAGTTGTTTGGCGTTTAGTTCCAATACAACACCTGCTGTTTTAGGAATAAATCTACTCTCTTCCGGGGCTTTAGAACAGGCAGATAAGATAACCGCTGCAGACAGAGCGGTTAACAAAACTTTGGAAATTGCTTTTTTCATACAGGATTAAGAATTGTTTTATTTAGATTCGGATGCCACACCTATTCTGTGATTCCCACTATCGTGGTATTTCAATCATACAAAAGTACGTATATTTTTGTAGCTTATATGTCCGAATTTTTCCCAAACTGATAATACAATATTTCAATACTATTTAAGTTTATACCTTTGCTATTACTATGAAACTATTAATTAAAACCATAGAAAAACCATTATGTACCTGATTATGTTACAGTATATACGGCCTGTTGCAGCCGTAGAACACTATATGGAGGCGCATACCGCCTTTTTGCAAAAGTATTATGAGAATGGTCGCTTCATCTTATCTGGTAGAAGAAAGCCAAAATCTGGTTCTCTGATTTTGTGTAATGCTTCGAGCAGAAAGGAAGTTGAAGAAATAATGAGCGAAGACCCATTGGAGAAATACCAACTGGCTATGTACGAAATCATTGAATTTGAGCCAACAAAATATGTAAGTAAGACTGAAAAGTAATCTATTTTTCTGCGGCCAACGATCTGTCGTCTTCCTCCATTCAACTAACTATTTCATAAAGTAAATCACTTTAGTCAACCATTTGCTGCTATCCTTCTCTGTTTCGGGGTCAGTAACGTACATTTCAATTGCGGGAGGCACTATTGTTCTATTTCTATCTTTAATGAAATTTCGTACAGCTACGTGCGCATCGGCAATTTTGCTATATGGCCCGTAAAAATCTGCATATGCAGCTTTAGAAGTTGGTAAATTTATTATCTCAAAGCCTCCGGCAGCCCTGGTACCTTCCGGAACCGGAATTGCTGAAGCCATATCTGTTTGCTGCAGTTTCATATCCCATGAAAAAAACAGGCTGCAAGGTACTCCTGGCTGGAGCTTCGACTCCTGTGCCCGCTTCCTGAGGGTTTCCATGTTTTCACGGTAATAGTCTGTAATCCTGCTAATCGGAACTGTTTTACGTATTGCCGCATAAGTGGTTGCCGGATAATCCATTTCCTTTACAGTTACATCAATACCATTTGGCGTACCTGGCCCTTTCACCTCTGCTTCAGCCATACTTTTAAGATTATTCAACCCCTGATCGAAATCCTTTTCCAATGCTCCTTTCATAAAAAGGATCATGATATTGTATGGGCGATCATAATGGGTATTGAACGACCATACGACCTTTGTCTTTCCTGCAGCCTCTGTCAGATAGAAGTTAACATCCGATTCTGCTGCCACCGGTTTAATAAATGTTAATTTTTGAACAATTGATTGATATGGAATCAGTTCCAGGTGCTGAAGGCGTCCTTCCCCTATTTTTTTCCCATGCCAGGAGTTTGTTGCACCCAAAGTACCATCCTCTCCGCTGATGGTGAATTCGGCGGTTGGGTCCATCTGTTTCCAGGTGTTCCACTTATTGTATTTTTCAAACTTGACTATATCATCCCAAACCAGAGTAGCAGGAGCATTTATTTCTATGCTACGTTCAACGTGTAAATTGGAGGGCGCAGCTAAGATCAATACGATAATGATAAAGAGAATTATTCCTATTATCCAGGCGAGTGTTTTAAGTACTTTCATGACTGCGGGGCGTTGATGATAATAAATTTACGCTTTTTTATTGGTCAAACCCACGCTGGTCGTTGGCAATCAGACAGAAGAATACAGTTCAGCTTTTTTAACTCTCTTGATTTCCGTTGCTATCTTGCTTGAATTGCTGGTCTTTTTCCTGAGCAGCATCAAAATCCAGGATCACCGAATTAATACAATATCTCAATCCTGTTGGTGGAGGTCCATCATCAAATACGTGGCCTAAATGCGAATTACATCTGCCGCAAAGTACTTCGGTTCTATGCATACCATGGCTGTTATCTGGTGCATAAATCACGCTGGCTTTGTGTAAGGGCTGAAAAAAACTTGGCCAGCCACAGCCGCTTTCAAATTTTGTATCTGATATAAACAAAGGATTTCCGCAGGCGGCACAGTAATAAGTTCCATTTTCTTTGCTATTCCAGTACTTTCCGGTAAATGCCCATTCCGTTCCTTTTTCTCTGGCGATATGGTAAACCTCTTTAGGAAGTATATTTTTCCACTCCTCCTCTGTTAATCTCACTTTGTTGGCATCTGTTCGGGAGTATATCTCTCCCTTCTTTTTTTCATCTTCCATTGAATTTTTGTTTTCAACGATTTTTCATGGTAATCAAAGTTGGTAATTCTTCCCTATTCTTAAGAAACGATCAAAATTATTAAGTTCAGAACCTACATATTTAAAATTTTGATTCGTTAACTTCTAATTAACACAGTGCTTATTGTGTCTCGTTGGCGCGTTGTATCTTTATTTTTTCTTATCTAAAATACGTATGAATAAGCATCATGGATTGTTATTTACTGCAAATCAGGGCCGTAATTAACAAAAGAGTTAACTTTTTGTTTAAAACTCCCTGATAATCATAAGCGAGCAACTGCATATAAATTGTTAACTTTACCGCAAAAGGCTAGTAAGTGGCGGATATCATTAATTTATTACCAGACAATATAGCAAATCAGATAGCAGCAGGTGAAGTGATACAAAGACCAGCTTCAGCGGTGAAAGAGTTATTGGAAAATGCTGTAGATGCCGGAGCAACTGAAATTCAACTGATCATCAAAGATGCCGGTAAAGAATTAGTACAGGTAATTGATAATGGCGGTGGAATGAGCGAAACCGACGCAAGAATGTGTTTCGAACGCCATGCCACTTCTAAAATAAAATCCATAGATGATCTGTTCCAGATCACTACAATGGGCTTCAGAGGTGAAGCTCTTGCCTCAATTGCCGCTGTTTCTCAGGTAGAACTCAAAACCCGCAAAAAAGGCTCCGATGTAGGAACCTTTGTGGAAATAGATAATAGCTTCGTAAAAAAGCAGGAACCCTGCCAAACTGCCGAAGGTACCAGCATCGCCATGAAGAACCTTTTCTTCAACGTGCCCGCCCGACGCAACTTCCTGAAAAGCAATACCGCTGAAATGCGCCACATCGTAGATGAATTCATCCGCGTTGCCATGGCTTTCCCTCAGCTGCAATTCTCCCTGACCAGCAACAATCAACAGGTCTTCTATCTCGAAAAAGGATCCCTTAAACAAAGAATTGTTGCCATCTTAGGTCAGCACTATAACGCCAAACTCGTAAGCGTAAAGGAAACCACCGACTACATGAACGTTTATGGATTCGTTGGAAAACCCGAAACCGCTAAAAAAACAAGAGGCGACCAATTCTTCTTCGTCAATAACCGTTTCATTAAAAGCTCCTATCTCAATCATGCTGTCATGAACGCTTTTGCGGACATCATCCCTGCAGATAGCTTCCCGCTTTATGTACTGTTTATTGATGTAAACCCAGAACACGTCGATATCAATGTTCATCCTACCAAACAGGAAATCAAGTTTGATGATGAAAAATTGATGTACGCCTTCATACAATCGGCCGTTAAACATTCCCTTGCTCAGTTCAGCGTTACTGCAACCCTGGATTTCGACCTCGATCCAAACATCCAGGCACTCGACGCTGTCAGCAAACCGTTTACCGCCGAACAACAAATGGAATCTACCAACAGCCCTCTTTATAAATCCTTTACTCAGGCCAATCAGGCCCACATGATCGACAAAAGTAGCAGTAGCAGTAACCTTAAACATTGGAAAGACCTCTACGAGGCCCCCGCCAATACCGATAGTTACGTAACTATTTCTCCCGTAATCGACGACGACGATGATGAGGAATTTGAAGAACATCAGGCCCAGCAAGCTACCGCTTCTGTTATTGATGAACGCTGGCAGGATACCTCCAATGATCAGAAAGTACCCGTTCAGGTACACCAACAATATATTCTTTCTCAGATCAAATCAGGATTTATCCTGATCGATCAGCAAGCCGCTCATGAGCGAATCCTGTATGAACGCTACCAACGCGCTTTACTGGAAATGCCAATGTCGACCCAGCAAAGTCTGTTCCCACAAACTTTACAGCTTCCACCAGCTGATGCTGCCCTCATCAACGAAATGCTCCCGGATCTTCAAACCCTGGGTTATGATCTGGAACCTTTCGGAAACAACACCTTCGTGGTACGCGGCACACCAGCCGATATCAGAAGCGGCAACGATCAGGCTACCATAGAAAATCTGCTCGAACAATTCAAACACTTCAGCAGCGAACTAAAGGTAAACCGCCGTGAACACCTGATCAGATCTATGGCCAGAAATAACGCCATCCCTGCCGGAAAAATACTCTCCGCAAGGGAAATGCAAAATATTATTGATGAATTATTCGCCTGCAGTATGCCAAATGTGGCCCCTGGTGGTAAATTCACCTTTATCTCATTCAAACTGACCGACCTGGCCAGAATGTTCGAAAGAGGAAATTAATTACAGTGCCCTGGCTCAGGGCACTGTTAACAATACCTCATATAGCTTTTTAAAACGCTGGTAGTTTAACCTGTAAACCTCCCTGTAGGTAGGATCCGGCGTAAAAACATTTTCAATTTCTGCTTCTTCCTCAAACTTCCAGCCCAGCTCCAATGCTGCCAGCATTATGGCTCCCCTGGCCGATGCATCGTTAGTTTGCTCGTAATATATTTCCTGTTCAAAAATATTGGCCAACAATTGCATCCAGGATGGCGTATGGGTAAACCCTCCGCTAACTGAGATCTTCGTGATTTCTCCTACCGTTTCCTCCAATGCCTTTTTTATGCTTAATAATACAAAGCAAATACCTTCAATAGTTGCCCTGGTGAAATGCGCAGCATTATGCTGGGGTTGTATGCCAATGAAAGCCGCTGTAGCATTGCTATCCCATATAGGAGCTCTTTCCCCTAACAGATAAGGTAAACATAACAGCTTATCAGGTGCTGTGGCTAATGCTGAGCTGATACGGTCTCCCAGTTCCTCCAATGGTTGTTGAAACAATTCTTCCATCATCCATTGCAATACCACACCTCCGTTGTTGGTAGCCCCACCGGTGATATAAACATCATCTGTCAGTAAATAGGTAAATAGCCGCTGCTCTGTATCCACAATGGGATCTGAACCAGCAACCCTCATAGCCCCGCTGGTTCCGATAGTTAGTGTAGCATGTCCTTTATCCATAGCTTTACTTCCCAATTGAGCCAGACATCCATCGCTCCCTCCAATTATAATGGGTGTATCTGCAGGGATTCCCAATTCTTCAGCTACAGAAGCCTTTAAGCCAGTAATAACATGATTAGCCTGTACAGGGCGTGGCAACTGTGTGGCACTTATGCCGGATATCTTTAATGCTAATTCATTCCACCTGTGAGTGTGAATATCAAATAAGCCTGTAGCCGAAGCGATGGAGTGATCTATCAAATATTCTCCAAAGAAATGATGAAGAATATATTCTTTTATCCCCACAAACATGAACGAATTATTAAATATTTCAATTTCTTCATTTCTAAGCCAGAGCAGCTTAGAGAGTGGAGACATGGCATGTACAGGCGTTCCTGTTTGTTTATATATCATATTGCCTTCGGCAGATGCTTTTAGCGATTCTGCGTAGGCGGTACTTCTGTTATCCCCCCAGATGATCAGAGGGGTTAATGGAACTCCAGCATGATCCAAAGCCATGAAACTATGCATGGCACTACTGAATGAAATGGCTGTTGGTGGCCCTTTCAGCGTTTCTACAGTTTTACGGATTCCTTGTTTTACAGCCATCAAAATGGCTGCAGGGTCTTGTTCACTATACCCAGGCAAAGGATGTTTAGTGGAATAAGATTGTTGAAATATCGTTTCAGAATTTCCGTTCTTTAAGCGCACAATCGATTTTGTACTGCTAGTTCCGATATCTAAACCAATAATATAGCTGTTATGCACACTCATATAAAAAACCTTCCCGTTTTCGCATTTAATTTATAGATTTAAAACTGGTGTTCTTACTAAATATCAAAAAATTTCCACGCAAATGGCTTTCGAAATCAAAAAACAGGGAAAGGCGTATGATGTTTGCATCGTTGGTTCCGGCGCCGGGGGCGGCATGGCCGCAAAAATACTTTCAGAAGCAGGTCTGAAAGTAGCTCTTTTGGAAGCAGGTCCAAAGTATGATCCTGCCGATCCTGAACAGGCTACTCAACTTAAATGGTCTTATGAATCGCCAAGAAGAGGCGCAAGCACCACACGTCCATTTGGCGACTTTGATGCCGCCTATGGAGGATGGCAATTAGACGGTGAGCCATATACCAGGAAGAATGGCACGCAATTCGACTGGTTCCGTTCCCGCATGCTCGGTGGCAGAACCAATCACTGGGGCCGTATTTCTCTCCGCTTTGGGCCCAGAGACTTTAAACATAAAAGCTACGATGGATTAGGTGATGACTGGCCTCTTACATATGAGGAAGTAGCTCCATTCTACGACAGGGTAGATAAGTTAATCGGTGTTTTTGGGTCTAAGGAAAATATGCCCAACGAACCCGATGGATTCTTCCTTCCTCCTCCCAAACCAAGAATGCACGAACTAATGGTAAAAAGAGCTGGTGACAAACTGGGTATCCCGGTTATTCCATCCCGCCTTTCTATCCTTACACGTTCTGTAAATAAAGACAGAAGCCCATGCTTCTATTGCAGCCAATGTAGCAGAGGTTGTACCGTATACGGCGACTTCTCCTCTTCATCTGTATTAGTAAAACCTGCTATGAAAAGCGGGCATGTAGATCTTTATACCAATGCTATGGTTAGAGAGGTACTTACAGATGATTCAGGTAAAGCTACCGGAGTAGCATATATCGACAAAACTGATTTGCAGGAGTATTCAGTGAATGCACGGGTGGTAGTATTAGCCGCAAGTGCCTGTGAATCGGCCCGTCTGCTGCTCAATTCCAAATCTGCCAAACACCCTAACGGCTTAGCCAATTCAAGTGGAGTTGTGGGTAAATACCTGCATGACTCTACTGGTTCATCCAGAGGAGGATTTATGCCTCAATTAATGGATCGTAAACGCTATAATGAAGATGGTGTTGGCGGTATGCACGTTTATGTTCCATGGTGGCTTGATAATAAAAAGCTCGATTTTGCCCGCGGTTATCATATCGAATTAGGTGGAGGTATGCATATGCCTTCCTACGGCTACGGTTTCGGCATCCAGAATATGAATGGTAAATACCCAGGTAGAGATGGTCAGACCAAACCGGCAGGTGGATATGGCGCATCATTGAAAGATGATTATCGTCGTTTCTTTGGTGCTTATATCGGTTTTGCTGGCAGAGGTGAATGTATTGCCCGTGAAGACAACTATTGTGAGATTGATCCCAACATAGTTGATAAGTATGGTATTCCGGTATTAAGATTTAATTATACCTGGAGCGATCACGAAATCAAGCAGGCAAAACACATGCAGGATACCTTTGAGGAGCTTATCCATCAAATGGGTGGTGTTGCAATGGGCAACAAACCTGGTCCTGAATCTAATTATGGCCTTGAAAATCCTGGTCGTATTATTCACGAAGTAGGAACTACCAGAATGGGTGATAATCCAAAGACCTCTGTACTGAACAAATACAATCAGGCTCACGAAGTGAAAAACCTCTTTGTAGTAGATGGAGGAGCCTTTGTATCACAGGCAGATAAGAATCCTACATGGACAATTCTTGCTCTTTCTATGAGAGCATCTGAGTACATTATTGATGAGTTGAAAAAACAGAATATCTAATTCATAAACTGAATATTATGGATAGAAGAGAATCCCTTAAAGCACTTGCGCTGGGAACTTTATCTGTAGGCACAATTATATCCGCTACAGGCTGTGAAGACAAGAAGACCGATGGCACTAAAGGCGCGACTGGCGACAAACTGCCAGGTTATGGCCGTACACCGGATGAAGCGAAGCGCGATAAAACCTTGATGGAAGAAGCATTCTTTACAGCAGCAGAAATGAAAACCATTACTATGCTGTCGGACATGATTATTCCGGCCGATTCACATTCGGGAGGAGCAATAGAGGCAAAAGTACCTGAGTTTATAGCCTTTATTGTTAAAGACATGCCTGATCACCAACTTCCGATGAGAGGAGGATTAAGGTGGCTTGATATGCAGTGCCTGAAAAAATATAATGCGGTATTTGTTGATTGTAATGAACAACAACGCATCGCAATGCTGGATTTAATTGCCTATCCTGAAAAGGCATTACCTGAAAATAGCCAGGGGGTTGCATTCTTTAACAGAATGCGCGATCTTACGGCGACAGGATTTTTTACCAGCAAAATTGGAATGAAAGATCTGGACTACAAAGGCAATACTCCAAATGAGTGGGATGGAGTGCCTGCTGATGTATTGCAACAATACGGTTACGCTTATGATGAAAAAACACTTGCTACCTGTTTAAAAATTGAGGACAGGGGCAAAATTATGACCTGGGAATAATCACAACGAGCCAACATTTATTAACTATAATTAAATCCAGAAAACTTAACAATGATTCCAGAAAAAAAGAACGAGAACGAGAATAGCGTCTCTCGTCGATCATTCCTGAGAAACGGTGCGCTTGCAGCTGCCGGTTTCATGATCGTTCCACGTCATGTACTTGGGGGAAAAGGATATGTAGCACCTAGCGACCGTTTACGCGTTGCTGGTATCGGTGTAGGCGGTAAAGGCTACAGCGATATCGTTGAATTCACTAAAGGCCCTGCTGATATAGCATTCCTTTGTGATGTAGACACTCGTCGTGCTGCCGAAGCCGTTAAAAAATTCCCTAAGGCTAAGTTCTATACCGACTTCAGGGAAATGTTTGACAAGGAACATAAAAACTTTGATGCTGTTTCTGTATCTACGCCTGACCATACTCACGCAGTTGCTGCAATGGGCGCAATGCAGTTAAACAAACACGTTTATGTACAGAAACCATTAACGCACGATATATGGGAAGCACGTATGCTTACCCAGGGTGCAAGAAAGCACAAGGTAGTTAGCCAAATGGGTAACCAGGGTGCTTCTGGCGATGGCGTTCGTCAACTGATGGAATGGTATAATGCCGGAACTATCGGAGATGTACATACTGTTTATTGCTGGACCGACAGACCAGTATGGCCTCAAGGTATTCAGTGGCCAACCACCAGAGCTGATGTTCCTAAAGAACTGAACTGGGATCTGTGGTTAGGTACTGCTCCTCAAAAAGATTTCGTAGATAACCTGGTGCCATTTAACTGGCGCGGATGGTGGGATTACGGTACCGGTGCAATTGGTGACATGGGTTGCCATATCATCGAGCCTCCTTTCAAAGTATTAGGACTGGGTTATCCTACTTCTGTTGAATGTAGTGTTGGTAGCGTTTATGTAGGTGAATTTACCCGTGGTTATTTCCCTGAAAGCTGCCCTCCATCATCTCACGTTATTATGAGATTCCCTGGTAAAAATGGTAAAGAAATCACTCTCCACTGGATGGATGGTGGTATCCAACCTGAGCGTCCGCCAGAACTAGGACCAAATGAAGTATTTGGCGATGGTGGTAACGGTGCGCTGTTTATCGGTGATAAAGGTAAAATGATGTGCGGTACTTATGGTATGAACCCACAATTATTACCTACTTCCCGTACAAGTCAGGCAAATGTTCCACAAACTATTGCACGTGTACCAGAGGGTCACTATGTTCAATGGGTAAATGCTGCTATTGCTGGTTATGGTAGTGCTAAACAAAAAGCATTGTCTTCTCCATTCGATATCGCTGGTCCATTAACTGAATCAATTCTGATGGCTAACCTGGCTATCCGTAGCTACGATATCCGTAAGCCAAAAGCAAATGGTAAAGGATTTGATTATCCGGGCCGTTATATCAAATTGCTGTGGGATGGTAACAATATGAAGATTACCAACTTCGATGAAGCCAACCAATTTGTAAAACGTAATTACCGCGATGGCTGGTCATTAGGCGTTTAAGACTTCTTCTGATTAAAATAAATCGGGGGCTTTTTGAATGTGATTCCGAAATCACATTCGAAAAGCCCCCGGGTATTTTGAGTGAAATAAGACTTATTATTGATAGTAAGACTGTTGTTTCAGATTACTATTCTTCCGGATCTCTGATGCCGGAATTGGTGCCAGATACTTACCAGCAGGGAAAGCACGGTCCTGAATGCTGTAAGGACGGTAGGTGAAAGGATGGCCAGGAATAAACGATCCTAACACCTCAATACCTAATGCATTGGTATTAAATACTACATCCGCATCTTTCCATCTGCGAACATCAAAGAAACGATGTTCTTCAAACGCTAATTCATAACGACGTTCATATTTCAAAACAGCCATTAATGCAGCAGTTCCGGCAGCATTGGTAGCTGGCATACCTGCACGGGTACGCACCTCATTTAACTTAGTTCGGCCGTTTGCTTCATCTGCACCGCCAATCTGAATACAAGCCTCTGCATAGTTTAAAAGAATTTCTGCATAACGGAAGAATATCCAGCTCTGATCGCCATTAAAAAACTGAGCATCCAGAGTCTTATCCATAAACTTACGCAGGTAGTAACCAGAATATGTTCCATTCCAGTTTTCAATTGTACCACCACGGGTATCCAGGCCCCAAATGCTGTCTTTACCTGTTACTGGCTCATACTTTCCTGTCTGAATAACTCCTTTCGGATCGATGGCTGCGCCATCTGTTGGCCGGGGCTTCCATTGCGCACCATCATAAAGTATGGTAGCATAGAATCTAGGATCTCTATTGACGTATGGAGCTTTCGCCTGAGCAGCATTATTCCATGAAAAAGTGCTTCCATCGGCCATTTGGTAGCCTGATACAAAGTTTTCAAGTGGCACATTTCCTCCCCAGTTGTGATAGCCATTTGGACCATTGTATTTATCATGGGATGTACCCAATAGAGCCTTATCATATTGCTTCACAAAAATCAGCTCCTTATGATCTTTGTCCAGGAATATTCTGCTGTAGCTCTCTGTAGGATTACCAGAGGGTTGGTATAATTCATAAATATTAAGATCCATTACAGCTTTTGCAGCATCTCTTGCTTTTTTCCATAAGTCGGCCCGGTCTGCACCTATATATCCTTGTAAGGGAGACGGAGCATCATTAAACATATCACTTGCAGCGTAAAGCAACATTCGTGATTTTAATGCTAAAGCAGCTCCCATGGTTACACGGCCTTTATCTGCAGGCAATGTATAGGTGAGTGGTAATAATTTAGCAGCACTATCACATTCATCAGAGATAAATTTTATACAATCTGCAAACGGCGCTCTCTTTACATTCAATATCTCCTGGTCATCACCTTTAATGTTAAACGATTTGGTGATTAGTGGCACACCGCCATAGTACTTTACCAACATATGGTAATACCATGCCCTCATAAAATGCACTTCTCCCTTTAGCCTGGTACGCTTACTCTCATCGGAAAATGGTACCTGGTCTATCTTCTCAAAGAACATATTACAGTTACGGATTCTTTGATAGTGGTTATCCCAACGGGCAAAGTCTCCCAACCTGCCTATATCATCAGGAATCATGTTTCCCTGCACTACCATCGCAGTGCTATAGCCATGGATCATCAGGCTTTCATCTGTCAGGGAGGACAACATTACTTCCTCAAAACCAGAGCGCATCTGCACATATAAATCATTAACGAATCCCTGTACCAGCCCTACATCTTTCCAAACATCAGCTTCCTTGTATTCGTTCAATGGGCTTCTTTCAAGGAAATTCTTATTGCATGCAGTCGTTGCTGCACATGCTAAAAGAGCTCCTGCTATATATTTAAATAGTGTTTTTTTCTTCATGACTCATTAATTAAAAGGTAACATTTAATCCTACGTTGTAAATCTTCGTCTGAGGATAATATTGCCCGCTTCCAGCTGGAGCTTCAGGGTCAAAGATTTTAACTTTGTCGATTGTTAACAGGTTTTGTCCGCTTACATATACCCTTAAGTTTTGCAATCCTACACGCTTACAAACCGCAGAAGGAATATTATATCCGAAGTCTAATGTTTTTAAGCGCATATAATTAGTATTCCAATACCAGAAGGTATTTTCATTTGCTACCCAATATTTGTCGTCGCGGTCATATGCCCGTGGCCAGGATGCATTTGTATTAGTTTCTGTCCACCTGTCTTTAACAAAAGCTTCCGGGAAGTTTCCGATTAATCCGGACTCTGTACGGATATACTGACTAGCACCTGTTGCTCCTTGCCAAAGCATTGTGAAATCAAAGTTTTTGTATTTAGCAGTAAATGTTAAACCAAAAATCCAGGTAGGATATTCTGATCTATCCATTCTTACGCGATCCATTCCATCAATTACATTATTACTGCTACCATCATCCTTCTTATTTACTTTAGCAAAGATGACATCTCCTGGTTTGGCACCCGGATAATGCGGCATACTGTTAATTTGTTCCTGGTCTCTGAATACTCCAATTGCCTGGTAATACAATTTCGAACCAATTTGTTTACCTGTAGCTCTTTGCCATTCAGGTACGCCAGGAGTTTCATCCCAGAATAATATCTTGTTTTTGGCATGGGTAACTGTTCCGAATATTTCATAATGGAACTTCTTGATATCATTCTTATGGCTTAATACCATTTCAAATCCCTTGTTTTCTACCTTTCCAATATTTTCGGAAGGTAAAGTCATACCAGTATAACCAGGCATTGATAAGTCACGTTGCACAAGAATGTTTGAACGACGGGTATAGAAATAATCTCCTTCAATTGCCAGTTTATCTCCGAGTAATTTGGCCTCAATACCAACATCGTAGTTGTTGGCCACTTCCCATGTAATTGATTCATTTGGAGAACGAAGTTGATAAATACCTCTGTTCAAATCTCCACCAAACATAACACCACCACCTCTAAAGCCATAGGTGCTTAAATATTGATATGGATCTATCAGGTCATTACCCATTTGACCATAAGCAAGTCTTAATTTCAGGTAGTCGATTTTGTGAATATTATTTTTCCAGAAGTTTTCATTTGAAATTACCCAACCGGCAGAAGCACCTGGGAACAAGCCCATTCTACGTCCATCAGGAAAGTTTTGTGACCCGTCATAACGCATGTTATAATCGAAGAGGTATGTTTCCTTGTAGTTATAGGAAATACGTCCGAAGTAGTTGCGGCGGGCAAATTCCATTGCGCTTCCGCTATTGCTTTTCTCTTTATCGGCGCCCAGGCTTAGCTGATCAAGTTTGTCGCTTATAAAATATTTACGATTCGCTGCCAATAAATCACTCCTGAGTTCAGATTGCTCGAATGCAACAAACGCATTAAAGTTATGCTTGCCAAACGCACGAACATAATTGAGTTTAAAATTGAATGTTGTTTGTCTGGTTGTCGTAAAGTTTTCACTCATTTCAGGAGCACTTACTCCTCTCGAAGAGGCATTTAATTTATGAGCATTCAGGTCAGCATTATCCAGTGTATATAAAGTCCATGGCTTAATAAAGTATTTATTAAAGCGGAAGCCTTGATCATAAGCGAAACTTCCATCAACAAATAAACCCTGAACCCAAGGAATATTTATCACTGCAGCCATGTTTGTGTTAATCACATAGTTTTTATCGTTCTGATACCCAATGGCATTAGTTCCTGTTACTACAGGGTTATCGCCATATTCAATATCTGGTCCGGGAAGTCCGTTAGGCCAGATGGCATTTTCGGTAGGACGGCCTCTCATAAGAGAACGGAAGATAGAACCAGCACTACGTGGAGGGAAATTTCTGTCTTCCAATCTGCCTGCCAGGTCGAAACGTAAGCGGATGTTTTCATTTACAACAGCGTCGAGATTTGCTCTAACATTTTGCTGTTTGTAATTGGTGGCACTGTTTTTATAAATACCATCCTGAAACAATGACCCTAATGAAACGTAGTACGACATTTTATCTGTACCACCGGTAAGCGATAAATCATGTCTGTTTTGCAAAGAAATCTTTTTAATCGCTGCATCATACCAGTTGGTGTTGGGATAGAGCCATGGATCGGAACCATCTGCGAATTTTTTTATCTCTTCAGCCGAGAATTTAGGTGAGTTGCCATTGTATTTATTGATTTCATTTACTACCTGTGCGTAAGTAGTAGCATCCGCCATTTTAGGCAATCTGGTTGGTGTTACAAACGATTGATTAAAGCCATAGCTCAAAGTAGGCTTTCCTCCTTTACCTCTTTTAGTGGTAACCAGAATTACGCCATTTGCAGCTCGCGAACCATAGATAGCCGCTGCAGCATCTTTCAGAATTGAAACGCTTTCAATATCGTTAGGATTCATACGTTCAAATCCATCACGAGGAAAACCATCAATTACCACAAGCGGATCATTATTACCTAAAGTGCTACGTCCACGAATAAAAAGTTTTGAACCATCATATCCAGGCTCTCCACTATTATTTACCGCGATAATACCAGGAATACGTCCTACTAATGAATTGGAGACGTTGACGTTTGGAGATTGTTGTAACTCTGATCCTTTCACAGATGATACAGCCCCCGTTTTTGTCACTTTCTTTTGAGTACCGTATCCCACTACTACGTACTCATCAAGTGTTTTTTGATTTTCTTTCAATACAATATTTACACTGGTTTTTCCATCCAGTTTAATTTCCTGTGAATCAAATCCAATGTATTGAAATATCAAAATGGCATCCTTACTAATGTCAGTAATAGTATAGTTACCCTGTGGATCAGTGGTTGCTCCTTTCTTAGTGTCTTTTACAAGTACAGTAACACCGGGGAGCGGATTTCCATTGATGTCTTTTACCTTTCCCTTAACGGTAAGGTTTCCTTGCTGCCATACGCTAGGTAAAGGCAGTCGGGCGCTGACTGCGCTCGTGTTGGTTGCAAAGAGGCATAGCAATAGCATTGCCTTTGCATAACGTGGATTCATGCTACAAGTGATTTTGGATGATTAAATTTTTGCTTCTAGTTTTTCATTGTTGTCAATAGGTGAAATAGTAACATCATTGTTCATATCAATACATAAGATAGGCACTTCATTAACTCTAAAGGCCAAAGTAACGATGGAATTTGATGTTTTCTTTAACGCTGTTTACAAATAAAAGTCACTGCTAACTGAAATTCAAACAAGTGATTTACACATAAAAACAAGTGATTAGAGATTAATTATTTCGATTGTTCTTTGTTTATGCTATTATTCAACTTTTTAAAATTTGTAGCTTTTTAGAAATGAAAAAATAGGTCCGACTATAGGGTTTACTACAGTTGGGTTTTCTTATCAAATTTTGTTGTATGTAACTAAACAGGTTAACTGAATAGTGTTAACACAACGTGGTTTCATTACAAGTGATTTTAGTTTTTGGTTATCTCTTCATTGTTTACAACCTGGTTATTAGTTTTTCAATCTCAATTTAATACTACTATCGTCAGAAAAAGGGCGTAATCAATTGACTGTAATTTATCTAGAATAGCTTTAATTTTTTTCTAAAAATAAATGTAGTTTTTACAATTATTTTAAATTTTAAAGCAGAAAATGAGGATAATTCCAATTTCGTCAACTTCCGGTTCTTTATTTAAAAGAACTTATAAATATAAACTGAAGATATATACCTTTGAGGCAACATTATTTTAGTACCAACGTTATAGCCATATCAACACCAAAATCAAACTATGAGAAATCTTTACCTATTTGTTTTGGCCTGTGTGATTGCTTCCTTCATTTCTTCCTGCTCAAAGGAAAAAAGCCAGGAAGGAGAAAGTGTTATCTCCCCAACTCCTTGTGCATATGCACCTTATACTCCAGGTTCTACATTTAATTATGAGAATATAAGTAATACCGATACCATTAATTATACCCTTAAAGTTGGTGGTGATACCACTATCAATGGTAAAACTTATAAAACCGTGGGTAACGACAGTGTCTTTATCTGCTCAGGATGTAAAGATGGAATATACACCCAGGTTGCCAACCTGCTGACCTTCCAGGGCTATCAGGCCGATGATCTGGAGCTCACCTATCTGAAAGATAATGTATCTGCCGGTGCTTCCTGGCAAGACACTATCACCGTTTCTAATGGAAGTATTAGTACAACCGGAGTATTGGAATATACCGTCACCGAAAAAGATGTTAGTAAAACCGTGAATGGACAAGAGTTTGAGCATGTAATAGCTGTAAGAATGGACGCTTTCGCAGTTATTCTTAATAACCCCGTTCCGGTTGGCACTATTTCTACCAGCTACTATAGTAAAGGTGTTGGTCTTATAGAAGCAGATCAGGAACAGGATACAACAAGAATTGTTTCCTATACAATTGCACCATAATCAATATTGTTTATAGATCATTGTTAGCAGCTGTTCTATAGAACGCCTGATTGTACTTGCCGACCCACGGTGGTTATTAACCATCACACTAAAAACTAATGTTTTGCCTTTCTGCGTAACAAGATATCCGCTTAACGCAACTACTCCATTTAATGTACCCGTTTTAGCATGTACAAATTGTTGCTGATAATAATTCTTTAAAGTACCCTTCCCTCCTGTTGGAAAAATGTTCCATAATCTGGCCTTCGGATATTCCTGCTGCATTAGCGTTAAGACCTTTACAAAATCACGGGGTGTAAATAAGTTGTATCTCGATAACCCTGAGCCATCGGCCCACTGCGGTGTATCAGGTAATCCCTTAAGGGTGGTATTTAAAAGTTGATCTATTATTTTATTACTGCTAATTGTATCTCCATTTAATGCCGATGCCATCATTAATACCTGCTCTGCAAAGAAGTTATCGCTTTGTTCCATCATCGGAATAAACAGGGAATCTACAGGTATACTTCTCAGCATTCTCCAATTAGTGCCTTTTGGTAAGGATGCTAAACCAATCACTTTATGCAGGGTGTCTTCCAGCCGCTCTCTTAATTCCTGAATTCCACCAGTTATAAAGGGAACATCAGCAGAAAACGCTGAAGTAATTGCCGGGTTATATTGCAGGTAAAAAAAGTTGTTCCGTTCATCTCTCGTAGCAATATTTTCCTTTAAGCTTCTATCTGTCGAAACATCCAGATTAAAAATCTGTGGAGCAATTTTACTACCCTCCCTATTCAATGAAATTCTGGCAACATTTCCATACATGGGCCATTCATTCAATTCGGGCTGATAACTGTCGGCATAATCGCCCCAGGCCCACCCGGGCCCGTATCTTTTATTCAGATTGATAGCGGGTACCAGGTAAATTGGCTTCTTCGAGTCCTGAAGAAACTTTAAGGCCGGTTGAAAACTAAAGGCCGGATGTAAAAAAGAAGGATCTCCCGTTCCCCGAACAAACAAGGCCGTATCATTTTCAAAATATCGTAGTGCCGGTAATGAATCTCCCAGACGTTCAAGCCCTGCGAACAAGGAGAAGATTTTCATGTTAGAGGCGGGAGTAAAATATTTATTGTCCTGGTATTGATACCAATATTTATCGGTTGCCGGCTCGTATATACACACTCCAACATTAGCCTGATCTAATGGTTTTTCCGGTAATAAATGCTGACGGGCCCATTTTTCAATCATTGGAACCTGTGCCTGCGTAGCATTCATCAACATAAAACAACTACAAAATATTAATAAGCCTCTTTTCATTCAGAATCATTAAGCCATTAAATATACTATTTCAAATAAAAAGAGGATGCCAGAACGACATCCTCTTTAATATTTACCTAAAACTACTTTTAATTAGGAGAAGTATTTAGTGATACCAGGTTTAGCATATGCATAATTACCTGAAGCATCTGGTACAACCGGAGGAGGAGCATCAAATGCATATACTTTAGGTTGTAAATCCAGTCCGGAATTCAAAGCTACATCCCATTTGATATTCTGGCCGGAATAAGTGGCGAGTCGACCTATAATTGCAGACAATGTAGCCTGTGCGCCTCTTTCTGCATCGGCAAATTTGTATTCACCTTTTGCAATAGCAGCAAACAGTTCATCATGTTCTGTCTGATATGGGTTTCTTTCGTTTTTCTTATCAAACTGATACAACACTTTACCTTTGTGGTCTACGATTTGTGCTTTATCACATAAGATCCTTCCTTTTGTTCCCACGATTTCTTCATCAACTTTACTTGGCGCATCTTTCCAGTGACGGCACTGACTATTCATTACCACCCCGTTGTCGTAACGATATTCAACAGCATGGTGATCGAAAATTTCACCGTATTCTTTACCTGTGCGCACAGCACGACCACCCATACCGCCGGCAGTAACAGGTGTCTTACCCATAAACCAGTTACCCACATCAATATTGTGAATATGTTGTTCTACGATATGATCGCCACACAGCCAGTTAAAGTAATACCAGTTACGCATTTGGTATTCCATTTCTGTATACTCAGGTTTACGTTCTTTCACCCATAATGCGCCCTGGTTCCACCAAACCTGAACAGAAAGGATATCACCAATAATACCATTCTGATATCTCTTATATAATTCGCGGTAAGAATCCTGATAATGGCGTTGTAAACCTACAACAACGTTCAGTTTCTTGGTTTTTGCCACCTGAGCAGCTTCCAGTACTCTTTTAATACCAGCAGGATCAGTAGCAACCGGTTTTTCCATGAAAATATGCTTACCCTGTCTCACTGCTTCTTCGAAGTGAATAGGTCTGAATCCCGGAGGAGTTGTTAGGATTACTACATCTGCCAATTCAATTGCATGTTTGTAAGCATCAAATCCGGTGAATTTATTTGATTCGGGAACATTTACCCGGTTAGCCTTATCACCCAATGCTTCTTTAATGTTTTCGTAGCTACTTTGGAGTCGATCAGGGAATGCATCAGCCATTGCCACCAGCTCTACATTTTCTTTAGTGCTTAGTGCCTGGGTAGCGGCACCGGTACCACGACCACCGCATCCAATAAGGGCTATTTTTATTACGCTTCCGGGAGCGGATTTAGATAAGAAATTTGCTTTAGTTAAAATTGGCATTGCCAATAATCCGCCAGCCAGAAGGGAGGTTTGTTTTACAAACCCGCGGCGGCCTTCCCCGTGGAATTTTTTTTCGTTGTCCATAAAATGAATAAGATTTTAGTTTTAGGAGATTTACTATCGTGCACCTTTATATTTAGCAATCATCTCTGCGAAGAATTGTTCTGCCTCTTCAGGCGTTGGTTGTTTTACCGGTCTTACAACTCTGAAACCTACAAACGGGGCGTCGGCATTCCACCAGGAACTTTTTGGAATCTGAGGGTCGCGGCGGTTCCAAACCGGATCTGATTTCACCCTGGCGGCAGCGCGAAGCGATGGTGCTTCATCCTTATAACTACCACCTTTGATTACTCTTGGTGTTTTTTCGGTTGGCACTCGCCATGGATCAACATCTGTAGCTGTAGCTACGCCATTTTCATCGTATTGGTCCATTGTCCACTCTTCAACATTACCTAACATATCGTATAATCCCCATGCGTTAGGTTTAAGTTGAGCTACTTTATGATATTTATCTTCACTATTTCCACTAAACCAGGCGTATTCTTTCAGCTTTGACGGTTCATTTCCAAAAGGATATGCAGTAGTGGCTCCTGCTCTGCAAGCATATTCCCACTCTGCTGCTGTTGGTAACCGATAAAAGATTCCTGTCTTAATATACAACCACTTGCAGTACATTAATGCAGCATATTGACTCATACTATTTGCTGGAAAACCACCAGACTTTCCCATTCCGAGGGTTAAATCGATATATGGAGGGCTGGGTCTGGTCATTCCATCCGGCACTGGTGTTTTATCTTTTTCTGCATCAGAATAAACGTCGTACTCATCGAAGGTTACCTCTGTTGCTCCCATCCAAAAGTCTGAAATCTGAACATTTTTAGCAGGTCCTTCATCCTTATTCCTACCTTTTTCATTGTTAGGGCTTCCAAGTTGAAATGTTCCACCCTTAATTGGCACCATTTTAAAGCTTACTTCTGTTCCTGGAATCTGTTGTGAATACGCTTCAAAGGTTATTGTCTGTGCTATAGCTACCTGGCTGAACACTCCGCTCAGCAATAAGGCCACATATGGTTTAGTCATCTAACGTGATTAATTCAAAATATATAGAACGGTGAATCTAAAAAAAACTAATCGGGAATGCAATATTTTTTTATGAAAGTGAAAATTGACTGATGAATTGAAATTTTTTCTAAGAAATTAGCATTTACTTGCAAAAGCTATTAAATTTATTGCCCTGTCAACTACCCTTTAATCTAAACGTTATGGAAAGACGAAAATTCCTGCAAAACGGTACGCTCGCCGGTATTTCTGCACTGACCTTAGGAAGCCTTAGCCAATCAGCCAATGCTGCAGGCATTAAAAACAGTGAACAAGCTAAAGGAAAAACCTTCAATCTGAACTATGCACCACATGATGGTATGTTCAGAAACAGTGGCGGTGATAACTTTCTGGATCAGATCAAATATATGGCTGATCAGGGCTTCCGTTCAATAGAAGACAACGGAATGCTAGGCCGCAGTCCGGAAGAACAATCCAAGATTGGTGATTTGCTGAATAAATTAGGTATGCAAATGGGCGTTTTCGTGGTGGATACCGGTAATAACTGGAAAACATCTTTAACCACCGGAAAACAAGAGTTTGTAGATGCCTTTTTAAGCACTTGTAAAAAAAGTGTGGAAGTTGCCAAACGCTGTAATGCTAAATGGGCAACTGTAGTTCCGGGATACTTTGAGCGCAATCTTCCTATGGGCATTCAAACAGCTAACGTAGTTGAAGCCCTGCGCCGAGGCGCTGAAATCTTTGAACCACACGGATTGGTAATGGTACTGGAACCTTTGAGCGACAACCCGGATCTTTTCCTTCGCACTGCAGAACAAAGCTTTGAGGTATGTAAGGCCGTTAAAAGTCCGTCATGTAAAATCTTATATGACATATACCATATGCAGCGTAATGTTGGTAACCTGATTCCGGTTATGGACTGGTGCTGGGATGAAATTGCGTATATCCAGATAGGTGATAATCCTGGAAGAAAAGAACCTGGTACAGGAGAAATCAATTACAAAAACATCTTCAAGCATCTTCACAGCAAAGGCTATAAAGGAATTCTGGGCATGGAACATGGTATGGCCGGTAAAGGCAAAGAAGGTGAAGCTGCCCTGATTAAAGCTTATAGAGAAGCCGATAGCTTTTTGTAGTTGCTCGCAAAGGCGCAAAGATTAATATTAAGACACAAAGGATTTTTTTAAAGATTTTTAAGGAATAGCGAATGGTTTAAGAACTTTCGATTGGTTTCAACAATAAAAGAAACTTGTCTGTAGTTCTTAAAAAATTTACTTCAGGCCTTAAAAAGACTTTAAAAAAATCCTTTGTGTCTTAATATTAATCTTTGTGCCTTTGTGAGAAATACTTAACTTAACTATTAAAACAATCTGCTATGGGTTTTATTGTACGTATACTCCTCAGCGCATTGGCTGCGATGTTTACCGCTTACCTGCTAAAACCAGCAGTAAAAGTTGACAGCTTTGTAACCGCGTTAATCCTTGCTTTGGTGCTTGCAGTTTTAAATGCATTAGTAAGACCACTACTAGTAGTACTTACTTTTCCAATTACCATTGTAACATTAGGCCTTTTCCTGTTTGTTATTAACGCCCTCATTATCTTACTGGCCGAAAAGCTTGTTCCTGGTTTTAGAGTGGAAGGCTTTTGGTGGGCTATGCTTTTCAGTGTCATTATGGCCGCAGTCAACTATATCTTAAGTGGTATTGCCGGTACTAATTAATGTCATTGCCTTCTTTCGACATTTAGTAAAGCGTAAATCATGCAGTTCGACAGATCTGGGCTCAGCAATGAACAATTGCTGGCCTTTTACAAGGCATTAGTGTACCCACGACTAATAGAAGAAAAGATGTTGCTGCTCCTACGCCAGGGAAAAATCAGTAAATGGTTTTCCGGCATAGGACAGGAAGCTATCTCTGTGGGTGCCGCAATGGCGCTGGAAAATGATGAATGGATACTCCCGTTACATCGTAACCTGGGTATCTTTACGACCCGCGACATGCCACTGGCAAAGCTTTTAAAACAATGGCAGGGAAGTTCCGACGGTTATAGCAAAGCAAGGGAACGATCCTTTCACTTCGGTAGCCGGGATCATCATATCTGTGGTATGATCAGTCATCTTGGCCCCCAACTTTCTATTGCTGATGGAATTGCTCTGGCACATCAACTCAAAAAAGAACCTAAAGTTACCCTGGCATTTACCGGAGAAGGCGGAACCAGCGAAGGGGAGTTTCATGAAGCTATAAACCTTGCTGCCGTATGGGGTCTTCCTGTTATCTTCCTTATAGAAAATAATGGCTATGCACTAAGCACACCCACCAATGAACAATACAAGTGTGCCGACCTGGTAGATAAGGCAATTGGCTACGGGATGGAAGGTGTAAGAATAGACGGTAATAATCTGCTGGAAGTTTATCAGACTATTAAAACCGCCAGAAATTATGCCATTCAAACACAAAAGCCCGTACTGATAGAAGCCCTCACCTTCCGTATGCGTGGCCATGAAGAAGCAAGCGGAGTGAAATATGTTCCTACTGCACTCTTTGAAGAATGGGAAAAGAAAGACCCAATTCTTCAATATACTAATTTCCTTAAGTCGAATAATCTGATTTCTGAAAACGAAATCAATGAAATATACCAACAATTAAAACAACATATAGAAAACGAGGTTGCCGCCGGCCTTCATTCAGCTCCAATTGCTGTTAATTCGGCCGTTGAACTGGCAGATGTTTATGCGCCATCAGTTCCTGCTATCTCTCCCTCTCATTCCTCAAATGAGAAAAGGTATATTGATGCCATTGCAGAAGGCCTTAAACAGGCATTGGAACAATTTCCTCAGCTCATACTCATGGGGCAGGACATTGCTGAATATGGGGGTGCCTTCAAAATTACAGAAGGCCTGGTAACAGAGTTCGGGAATCGGGTAAGAAACACCCCTCTCTGCGAAAGTGCCGTTATTGGAGCAGCATTGGGCTTGTCGATCGGTGGTTTTAAAAGTATGGTGGAGATGCAGTTCGGTGACTTTGTCACTTGCGGCTTCAATCAGATCGTCAACAATCTCGCAAAAATCCATTATCGCTGGGGGCAGGCAGCAGATGTAGTAATTCGCATGCCCGCAGGTGCCGGAGTCGGTGCCGGTCCATTTCATTCTCAAACCAATGAAGCATGGTTTACTCATGTTCCGGGACTAAAAGTTTTGTATCCTTCCACTCCGGCCGATGCTAAAGGGCTATTACTTGCAGCCTTTGCAGACCCAAACCCTATTATCTTTTTTGAACATAAAGCACTTTACAGAAGCATTTCCGGTGAAGTACCCGAAGGCTATTACACTGTTGAAATAGGCAAAGCTAATCTGATACAGCCTGGCGACGATATTAGTATTATTACCTATGGAAGTGGCGTTCACTGGGCGTTACAATATGCAGCCCAACATCAGGAAATGTCTGTTGCTATTTTGGATTTACGGTCTTTACAGCCCCTGGATTATGACGCCATCAGAAACGTTACAGCTGCTACAGGTAAGGTTTTAGTATTGCATGAAGATACACTGACCGGTGGTTTTGGGGCAGAAATCAGTGCCTGGATAGGAGAAC
Organism: Chitinophaga silvatica; assembly: GCF_003419895.1. Classification (GTDB taxonomy): domain Bacteria; phylum Bacteroidota; class Bacteroidia; order Chitinophagales; family Chitinophagaceae; genus Chitinophaga; species Chitinophaga silvatica. The sequence goes on from NZ_QPMM01000004.1 coordinate 153,742, forward strand.
ATTGTTTTGAGCTATTAGATGCACCTGTATTGCGTTGCGCAAGCCTGGATACTCCGGTGCCTTTTAACCTCGAACTGGAAAAAAATTTTCTGGCGAAATCGAGGCTGGACGAGTATATGCAAAGATTATTTCATTGGTAAACAGATCCTTTCATTGGGAATATGCCTTTAAAGTTATAATTTGCACCCGGAATCTAATAAAATCGTTATACTATGTTGATGAATCTTTTAACCGTAGTACATACTACCGAATTTTATAAAGTTGGTGATAAAATTGGTGGTTTCCTGACTCCTGTAGTTATTTTGCTTTTTGCTGCTATGTTTATCTATGCTTGGGCTAAGTACGCAAAAAACTAATTAATACGCTTTTTCACATCGCACTATAGAAAAAGAAAAAGGCTTCCCTTCACAGGAAGCCTTTTTATCGTTTAATAATCTTATCCCTTTGTTAGTATTTTTTCTATTAATGCCTTTAGCTCAGGTGTAGAAGGCCTTGGTGCGTCTATAGTCACTATATTTCCTTTCTGATCAAATACCATAAACTGTGGAATCCCTTGAATATTATACAGTTTGGTTAATTCACTATACCCCTTGGTAAAGATCTGTACTCCTTTCATCTCCTTCTCTTTTACAAAATCCAGCCATTTCTGCTTGTCTTTAACTTCATCTACAGAACTACCCAGAAATACAACATCTTTTCCATGCATTTCTTCCTCTAACTTCATCAGATAAGGCAGTTCAGCTTTGCAGGGGCCGCACCATGTTGCCCAAACATCTACTACTACCACTTTACCTTTAAAATCGGCCAGTGATACCTTCTTTCCGTTCACATCTTCCCCAGAAAAACTGAGAGCAGGCTTTCCGGCTGCAAAATTGTGCAGTTTCTTTTCGAATTCCAGATATCTCCTATTTTGCTCATCGGTGACCAGGTATTGTTTTACTGGTTCCATAGCTGCAATCAGGGCATCATAAGACTTATAAGCATCCAGACTCTGGGTAATTACCACTGCTTTCACAGTATCATTTCCATATAAAGCGACAGATCTCGCAAGTCTTTCCTCTGGTTTTATCTTTTCGTGGGTAGCCTGGTTCATATAACTATATGTTCCATACAAACTCAAAAGACTGCTTGCATCACCATCTCTCAGGATTCTTGAGTCGGAATATTTATTGGGCTGCAAGATTTGCTTATAATAAGCGGGATATTGATCCGGAGATGGATGGATGGAATGTGGCATTAGTAAAAACTGTAAAGCAGTTCTTTCCACATCCAGGTCCATTTGTAATTTCATCATTTCATTAAAGGCCTTATTAGGTGTAGCTACTTTCTGTTTATTTGATTTTACCTGTGCTACCAAAGCCTCCAATTTTGGGAAATAGGATTGAAAAGTGGAGGTATCCATTTTTACAATTGGCATTGTCAGTGGTTTCAATTGCCGGCTCCATTGCTGCAAGACTTTGTTTTCTGCCGATCCCGATTGTAAGGAATATTCTCCATCCTCAACTATCAGGCTTAGATTATCTCCTGGTTTCAGGTAAATACGGGCATCACCGCCCCTTATACCAGTAGAAACATAATAAAATCCTTCTTTAGGCGAGGGAACAGCAAATGCAAAGGCTTGCTGATCATTTAATTTGGCAGTAGCTATTTCTTCTTTTCTACCTTCTACCACAGCGTATAAAGTTACCTTCCTGATTTGGTCGTTTGTTACTTTTCCCTGGATAATAGATGGAGATTTGATGGGTACAGGGCCAACGCCGGCATTCACTCCGGTATACGCCAATAAGGCGGCTACCGACAGTAGTCGAGATACTTTCATTGTTTCGTTTTTTAATGGTGGTTGTTAATTATATCATCAAATATAATCATGGAAAGTATTAAAGAAAGTTTTTTGGGATTAATGGCCTAATAGGGTTTACAAAGGTTAGCTATAGTACTGATTATAATAGTGATTGGTATACTCGAGGTTCTCATCATCGAAGCATACCAGTATAATTTCATCTGGAATAAAAATTTTTTCCAGAAACACTGCAATAGTTTCAATAGCAATCCTGGCTGCCAAATCTTTAGGGAAGTGATAGATTCCTGTACTAATGTTAGGGAACGCAATAGATTTAACATCATTGTTAGCCGCCAGGGTTAAAGAATTGAAATAGCAATTGGCTAAAAGTGCTTCTTCATTTTTCTTTCCATTATTCCACACCGGCCCCACGGTATGAATTACATATTTTGCTGGTAAATTCCCTGCCCGGGTTATAACAGCTTCTCCTGTCTTACAGCCGCCCTGGCGTGCAACAATTGCTCTGCAATCTTCCAGTATTTCAGGTCCTCCGGCTCTGTGAATTGCCCCATCTACTCCGCCGCCACCCATGAGTGAAGAATTAGCAGCATTTACAATTGCATCAACCTTCACTTTAGTAATATCACCTTTCACTATTTTAATTCTATTCATTATGATACAGTTCTTACGTATACTAATTTTCCGGTTTTCTTACCACTACTCTCCCGGATATCTATTTCAAAGTTTGGAAAACTTTTCAGGAGTTGCAATAGTTTGATATATCCATAGTTGCGGGAATCGAAATCCGGTTTCTTTTTCAATAACAGGTTTCCTAGTTCTCCCAGATATGCCCATCCATCTTCATCTGCGATATCATTGATGCTGGTCGATAAAAGTGAGAGTAATTGTTTATCTGCTTTACTGATGCTTTTGTGCTTTACTTTTGATGACTTCTGTTTATCAACATCCGTCTTTTTCTCATCAGCTTCCAATATTTCAAGATAAATAAATTTGTCACAGGCAGCTCTGAAGGCAGAAGGGGTTTTCTGTTCTCCCATTCCGTAAACGATCATCCCGGCTTCCCTTAGTCGGGTTGCCAAACGGGTAAAATCACTATCGCTCGATACCAGGCAAAATCCATCTACCCGTCCTGTATATAAAATATCCATTGCGTCGATTATCATAGCCGAATCGGTTGCATTTTTGCCACTGGTATAGCTGTATTGCTGAATTGGTGTAATGGCGTATTCCAATAACACATTTTTCCAACCCACAACAGTGGGTTTAGTCCAATCGCCATAAATTCTTTTAAAGGTAGGGTTACCATACTTTGCTACTTCTTCCAGCATTCCTTTTACATTATGATATGGGATATTATCCGCATCTATGAGAACAGCCAGTCGAAGGTCATTTGAGTTATCCATATGTTGTGATTAAATGACAAAACGTGTTGACTACAGAATAATTCTTGCTGCAATCAACACGTTTGTAATAATTTGAAGAAGTATTATTTCAGATAGGAGCGGATCATCCACGCCTTTTTGAGGTGCTTTTGCAACATCTGTGTAGCAAAGTCTGCAGCGCCTTTATCATTGTACTTGGTATCAAACTCGTCGATCAGGCGGCGGAGATTACGGATGATGGTTTCATGATCATCGAGGAGGCCTTTAAGCTGTACTTTCTGATCGTTAGAATATTCTCCTTCCAGTAAATGAGTCAATTTAAGTGCATCTACATATCTGCCTTCTGCATAGTGGCCAATTGAGCGGATATACTCAGCTACTTCATCGGCATATTCTTCCAGTTCTTCGTATTGATCTTCATAGAACGAATGTAGTTCCATGAAGTTGCTACCCTCAATATTCCAATGGCAATTTCGGGTTTTTGCATACAATACCAATTCATCTGCTAATACCTTATTCAACTCTAGTGCTATTTGTTTTAAGTGTTCTTCTAAAACACCGATGTTTGCTTTCATATCATTGAATTTTTGGTTTATATAAATTTACTGATTAATAAAACTGCAGCCAATGATGTTTATCATCTCTGAATAACCGGGAATATATAAACAGGTAGGATTCCGGTTTTGTTCAGGTACTGCTGGCTTCAGAACTTTGCGAAAATTGTACCATTGTTGTTAATTTTGCGCATGGACCAGTCGACAGATCGGATTTACAATCTTCACTTTATAATGCTTTGCCTGAGCAATGCACTTTTCTCCGCAAGTTTTAATATGATGATCCCTGAGCTGCCAGCCTATCTGACAAAGATGGGAGGAGCAGATTACAAGGGATATATTATAGGTTTGTTTACTTTAATGGCGGGCCTATCACGTCCTTTCAGTGGAAAACTTACAGATACCATAGGCAGAGTACCGGTAATGATCTTTGGTTCTCTGGTTTGTGTTGTTTGCAGTCTGATTTATCCGCTTATCAGCTCTGTAGCAGCATTTTTATTATTAAGATTTTTTCATGGTTTTTCTACCGGTTTTAAACCTACGGGAACGTCAGCCTATGTTTCTGATATAGTGCCTGTAACCCGCCGTGGTGAAGCCATGGGAATGGTTGGGCTATTCAGTACAATAGGTATGGCAATGGGCCCGGCTATTGGAGGGTATGTTGCTGTAAGGTGGAATATTAATGTAATGTTTCAGCTTTCAGCTCTTTTTGCCTTGTTATCTGTTGTGATTTTGGTTGGCATGAAGGAAACCTTACATAATAAACAACGTTTTCGCTTCTCTTTATTAAAGATTTCGCCGGATGAAATATTTGAGCCGTTGGTGTGGGCTCCGGTAATTATCTGCTTTATAACCTATTTCAGTTATGGTGCAATATTGACCATTGTGCCAGACTTTAGTGCATTTTTGGGAGTCACCAATAAAGGATTGTTCTTTACCTTCTTTACAGCCAGTTCCATTGGAATACGGATTCTGGCGGGTCGGGTATCTGATAAATACGGAAGGTTGCCGGTTTTGAAAGTATCAGCCCTTACAATGGCTGTTTCAATGCTGGTTTTGGGATTTGCTACCAATGGCTTTTGGTTGCTCACCGGAGCTGTAGTATACGGAATAGCTGTTGGATTAAATTCTCCGGCCATTACTGCATGGACTATTGACTTAAGTAATCCACAGCACCGGGGAAGGGCATTAGCGAGCATGTATATAGCTCTTGAGGCAGGAATTGGTTTAGGTGCTTACTTCTCCGCTATGATTTATCACAACAAGGAAGAAAGATTTCCACTTACATTTTATGTATTCGCCGGGATAACTTTATTGGCTACCATCTACCTAAGCTTTATTTACAAGCCTAAAAAGATACAGGTATCAAATTAACCCCTGTATTCTTATTTACACTTGTTAATATATTAATTACCAGCTTGTTAGTTTAGCAAGCATATTCTCATTATTGCTGATTCGTTTCAGATATGTTTAATGGTTTGCTAACAAATACTTCATTCTCTGGAGGTAGGTTAAGTGATTCTGTGTCTTCATCTGAGCCCAGATCCAATAGTTCTTTTGGTAAGGATTTCTTGCTGTTCAATCCTAATTTCCGCATTTTTTCAGCTTTGCCTACCAGGTTTCCTTTGCCCGTAGACAATTTATTTAGCGCATTTTCATAGGCTTTATTACTTTGATTGAGTTGAACACCTATTGCTGTCAGATCATCAACAAAACCAACAAATTTGTCGTACAGGGCACTCCCCTGTTTCACAATTTCTAAAGCATTCTTATTCTGCTTTTCCAACTTCCACATATTCTCAATAATTCTGACGGTGGCCAGTAAAGATGGCACACTTACCAGAATGATTCTGCGCTTGAAAGCATAATCGTATAACTCTTCTTCCGGTTGCATAATAGCCAGGGCATATGCCGGCTCAATTGGAATAAAGAGCATTACAAAATCGGTCGAATTATCATAAAGGGTATGATAGGATTTTTCACTTAGTTCGTTCACATGATTTTTAACAGATTGCACATGCATTTTCAGAGCATGCTTTCTATCTTCTTCATTTTCAGCACTGCAATACTGTTCATATGCTTTCAGTGAAACCTTTGAATCGATCACCAACCTTCTGTTTTCTGGTAAATACAATACCAGATCCGGTTTTTTGAGCAGACCTTTTTCATCTCTCTGTGCATCTTGCGTAGTATAGTGTACCCCTTTTTCAAGGCCGGAGACTTCCAATACCCGCTCCAGAATCATTTCTCCCCAATTACCTTGTTTCTTGGAATCGGTTTTTAAGGCATTGGTGAGATTATTAGCTTCTTTGGATAAGGTTTGATTAAGTTCCATGAGTTTGCCCAATTCTGTTTTAAGGGCAGCTCTTTGAGAGGTTTCCTCAACAAGCGACTGCTGCAGGCTATTTCTAAAACTATCGATCTTTTCAGACAGGGGCTTTAATACATCATCCATCTTCGTTTTATTCTGCTCCATAAAGTTGCCGGATATTTGATGCAGCAACTGCTGAGCAGTATTCTCGAATTGCAGACCGAACTCTTTATGCACTTGTTGCAAGCGCTCCTTTTCACTATTGAGCTGAATCTGAAGATATTTATTCTGCTCAATTAACCGGCCTTGTTCCGACATTACAGACACGAACTCTTCGTTTAGCCGCTCTAGTTGTTCCTGCTTTTCTCTTAGGCTTACAGCTTTATCTTCCAGCATATTCTGCTGGTATTCAAATCTGGCTTCCTGCAGCCTTGTCTTCTCCTGTAAGGCTGCATAATCTGCCTGCCATAACTGTGCTTGTTGCTGATCTGCAGCTTGTTTGCCCAGCAATTGTTGCCTGGTATTGATAAACAGATACGCAAGCACTAAAACGCAAATTCCCGAAATAATTAAAAGTATCAACATGCTAATCCGGCTCTAAAAACAATGATAAACTCTTTCTACGCATTATATCTGCGTTCAGAATATAAAAAAAGCAGTAAACGATTTACCCAAAAGTAAATGTTTACTGCTTTTAAATAATCTAAACTATAAAATTACAGGCGCTCGTAGAGCTTACGCAGCTTCTCGCGCGTCATGATCTCTTTCCAGTCTTTACCCAGAGCATTTTCCCATAATGGAGCCATACCCAGAGATACATTAATCATTGTATCGAACTGCTCATCTGTCAACCCACTGGTTATGCCCTGAGGAATATGGATGTTATGTTTCTTCACCATTTCCTTGAACTTCACAACCCCATCAGGATAAAATTCTTCCAGCTTATCGAATACAATACAGTTACCAATACCGTGTTTGGTGCCCAGCAAATATGCCAGTCCGTAACTTACTGCATGCGCAACCCCTACCTGAGAATAGGCAATGCTCATACCGCCGGCATATGAAGCCATCATCAGCTTCTCATCCGAATCGTCATCCCAAATATCCTTTTCCAGGAATATTTCTTCACACAATTCCTGAGCTTTTTCACCGTAAGACTTGCTGAATGCATTCAGATAAGTGCCCTGCAGTGATTCAACGCAGTGAATAAAGCAATCCATCGCGGTATAAAAACGTTGATTCGGCTCTACTGTTTTAGTTAATGAAGGGTCCAATACTATCTGATCGAATGGAGTAAAGTCGGAATTCATTCCGAGTTTACGGGTAGGGCCAGTTAATACGCAAGTACGGCTAACTTCAGCTCCTGTACCCGAAATGGTTGGAATACCTACTTTATAAACACCAGGAACCTTTACCAGATCCCAGCCCTGATAGTCGGCCGACGAGCCAGGGTTGGTCATCATCAGCGACACAGCTTTCGCCATATCCAATACCGATCCGCCACCGATTCCAATAATACCTGAGACTTTTCCAAACTCAGCTACCAGTTCATCACGTAGTTTATCTACATAAGTTGTTTTAGGCTCATGGGTTACATCAATCACCACAATTTTGTCTTTCCCCTGTAAAGGAATACGAGACAAAAACTCCTTCTTGTCCTGGAAATACTCATCCACGAAAAAAATCATGGGAGCATCGCCTATACGTCTGGGGGCCAGTATTTCACCTAGCTGATCAAAACATCCGCTACCGTAAATAACATAGTCCACCATTTTGAAATTCCTGAATTTCATATATACGTCTTAGTTATTTTATAATAATTTGGCCGCTTTCTCTAAATCTTCGGGGGTATCAATTTCAACTCCCATATAAGAGGTAACTACCATTTTCATTGGAATTCCGTTTTCCAGATAGCGCAGACATTCAATTTTCTCGGCGGCTTCCAACGGGGTAACTTCCAATTGTGTAAACTCCAGCAATGTTTGCTTACGAAACGCATAAATCCCGATATGCTCGTAGTATACAGGTTTTACATCTGTGCTTCTTGGATAAGGAATTACTGACCTGGAGAAAAATAATGCATTGAAATTTTTATCAACAGCTACTTTAACGTAGTTGGGATCTTCGATAGATGATTGTTCCTTTAGTTCCTGCATCAGCGAAGCCACTCTCACTTTCTTCCCTTCTTCTCCTTCAAATACTTTCAGCAGTTTTTCCAAAGGTTCTTTCTGTGTAAAAGGTTCATCTCCCTGTACATTCACCACAATATCAACATCCATATCTACAACAGCCTCGGCTATACGATCAGTACCACATTCATGCTCTTTTTTGCTCATGACTGCCTTACCACCATTACTTACTATCTCATTGTAAATAATATCGCTATCAGTTACTACCATCACTTCATCGAACACTCCTGTCTGAACTGTAGATTCATAAGTGCGCAAAATAACTGTTTTATCGCCCAGCTTCGCCATCATTTTCCCAGGAAAACGGGTAGCTCCATACCGGGCAGGTATCAACGCAATTTTCTTCATGTAGATCTATTTTACAAATAACGTGAAGCTGCTGGCTTCACGTTACCTGGATTATAATACGCTCTTTACAGCATTAACCAATTTCTCAGCTCTTTCTTTAATCTCTGCTTCTGTCCAGCTAAGATTAATCGGAGTAGAAATATTACGGCTAATAATTGCGTCCGATGCAGGGAACTGTTTAGTCTTATAGATTTCCATTGCCTGTTTTAACCCAGGTGCAAACGGAGTAAGTACTGCTCCTTCTTTAAAATGATCCCACTGACGGATATAGTGCCAGTTGTTATCATAATAATAGAATGCTACCAGTCCGGCTGCTTTCATTGCTGCTGCAGCTTTAGCTGTTTGTTCCGGAGTAGGCAGGAAAAACGACAGGAAGGTTGCGCTATCGCCTGCTTCATCAGGTAAGCGTCTGAAGGTTACTCCAGGAATTGCAGCCAGTGCATCCTTGAAAATCTTCTTTGTACTACGCTGTATTTCCAGGAATTTATCAAGTTTTCTAACCTGAGCCAAACCAACTGCGGCATGCAATTCAGAAATACGGTAGTTATAGCCAATGAACGGATGCAGATCAGCGCCGCGATCTACCCCGAGGTGATCATGACCATGGTCTGTGTAACCATCACATTTTATATAGATGTCTTTATTATTGGTAACAACTGCTCCGCCTTCAGCGCAGGTAATTGTTTTTACAAAGTCGAAAGAGAAGGTTCCTGCATCGCCGATTGTACCCAATGCTTTGCCTTTATAGCTGGCGCCAAAAGACTGGCAGGCATCTTCGAGTAAAAACAGGTTATGTTTTTTACAGATTGCTTGTAATGCATCCAGATCTGCCATTGCTCCGCACATATGTACAGGCATAACGGCCTTGGTTTTTGGAGTGATAGCTGCTTCCACGGCTTTAGGGTCCAGAGTGAGCGTATCGTCAACATCTACCAGCACCGGCGTTGCTCCTACAGAGAATACTGATTCAAAACTAGCTACGAAGGTGAAAGTAGGCATAATAATCTCATCGCCGGCTCCAATTCCCAGCGCTGCCATCGCAGTTGTTAATGCCGCAGTACCGCTGGAAGCTAATTGTGTATATTGTACATTCAGTTTGTCGCAAATGGCTTGCTCCAATTCTTTGGCTTTCCAAATACCCTTGCGTGGGCCATCAAATCCATAACGCATAAAAATACCGGTTTCCAGTACGTCGTTTACCTCTTTTCTTTCCTCGGCGCCAAATAGTTCATATCCGGGCATAAGCTATTGATTTAAATATAAATTAGTGATGTTTTTCAAATGGTGATGCAAAGTTACTATAATCAGAGTTGCTGTACATCGGAAAATCTGTTTATCTTTTGCTAAAAAATTATCATGCGTTTTTTACTGTTGCTTACCTGGTTGGGCTTATCTACGGCCGTTTTTGCTCAAAAACCGGCTTCTCAGTCAAAAGAAATAACCCAAATTTCTGCCCTGCTTACCATCCAAAGCACAGCCTGGAATAAAGGAGATATTAATACTTTCATGGATACATACTGGAAGTCTGACTCCCTCCTCTTTATAAATAAAACCGGCATTACCTATGGCTGGCAGGGAGCACTCGACCGTTATAAGAAAGCCTATCCGGACGCCACTGCCATGGGAAAGTTAGACTTTAAATTGTTAGAATTCAAACAATTGGCTCCAGATATCTTTTTTGTTGTTGGCAAATGGCATCTTACCCGTAAAATTGGCGATCTGGAAGGACATTTTAGCCTGGTTGTTAAACGCTTTGGAACTACCTGGAAAATAATTGCCGATCATAGCAGCTAAATAAAAAACCATCCTAAGATTAGGATGGCCGCTATACACCACAACATTAAAGAAGTCTGATTCTTCTTAGTGTTAAAAAAGTAGAAGTAGGGTTCTCATTGGATATGGATATATATTTTTAATGCTTTGATTTATTTTTTTCAGTGTGTCTGACCCCCTTATTTTCTTTTTCAGGCTTTTCAGACAATGAAGCATGTAAAGGGTTAGTTGTATAAGTGCCTTTATCTGTAGCTAAGACTTTTACCGGCTTCTGTTTTTCCGGATAATCTACCGCATCATGATTTTTTGACTTCTTCTTCATACTAACAGATTTAAATGCTCCTGATAAGAAAAAACAAACTTTATTCCAGCCCAAATACCACTTAATTACCCGATAAATTGCAGTATTACGTGGTGTCAACTCCCCAAAAACCAACCCTGATGGGCAAATAATACCCCTGCGCCTATACGGCAGGGATCATTAACATACGGTTCACAAAAAGAGATATCCGTTTTTCACTTATACATACTATCTTAGTGACCCAATTATGTTTTAACCCATAGGCCCTTGATCAACCACGAGTAGTTTTATCCAAATTCCTTCCTAAAGCCTTCTTTAATTTTAATCTGTTCCTGTTTAGAACCCGGTATCTATTCACTATAACTTATTTATGGTTATGCCCGGGAAAACATTAAGTATTGTATTTTCTCTGTTATTACTCGTTTTGGTTGGTTGCACAAAAAAAATGGATCTTACCCCAGAACAACCACTTCCACATGGAGTTGTCGATTCCGTTGCTATAACGGATACCGTTAAAGACAACAGAATTGACCGTGATGCCCTATTAAAATTGGTAAATGGTGTAAGAAGTCGTGGTTGCAATTGTGGAGGCCAGCAAATGGCTCCTGTAGGCCCTGTAAACTGGAATGGCTTATTGGAAAAAGCCGCCTATGCCCACAGTAAGGATATGACCGACAATCATTACTTCAATCATACTGGTTTAAATGGATCAACTCCGGGCGGCAGATTAGATGCTGTTGGTTATAACTGGAGCTTTTATGGGGAAAATATAGCCAATGGCAGTATGGATGAACAGGCAGTTATCCTCGGATGGCTACATAGCCCTGACCACTGCCGTAATATCATGAATGGAAATTTTGTAGAAATTGGTGTTGGAAGAAATGGGCTGAACTGGACAATGGAACTTGGTTCCAGAAGAGCTTCTGCCAATTAAGGTGCTTTCATTTTGTGTTTCCACATCTTCCAGACATAATAAATATATGCTGCAAGTGTGATAACCAGCCATGAATAAAAGAAGATCATTCGGCCGGGGGTCGATTCCTCCGGCACACCGAATCCCAGGTATAGTCCAAGAGTAATATTTACAAGCATCAAAAAAAGCCCTACAAATATTGTTCGGATAATTTTCAGAAAGAACTCCATCAGTTCCCAGTCAAACTTGGGTTCTTCGTCTTTCTTTGGTTGTACATCATCCTTCTCTTCTTCCATAAAACCGGTTTTTTAATCCCTGCTAAGGTAAACATAGTTTTACTAGATCAGTGCTGTCGCCTTTAAATACATTAAAGTCAACAGTTGTGCGTATTCCATTAACCCTTCCTATATCGCTATGTTGCCAGAAAAGCCAGTTTCTGACAGATCGTGGGCGTTCTTTCTGGTAATAATGAGCAATCCATAAAGGATATTTATCGAATTCGTCGCCCAGGTAGGTTTCATAAAAATGAATATTGGTGTAAATAATAGGCTTTACCTTATAAGTCTTCTCCATCTCTTCCAGCCATATTTTAGCCGTGCTGCGTATAACCGAGGCAGGTAGATTATTGGTAGTTTCTATATCTAATACCGGAGGCAGATCGCCTGGTTGAAGCGATACTACGTTATTGAAATTGATAGCTTGTTTAATAGGGTCGCGGGTTGCATAAAAGAAGTGATATGCGCCACGGATCATTCCTGCTTTACCGGCATGTTCCCAATTTTCTTTAAATGCAGCGTCCTGGCGGGTAATTCCTTCCGTTGCCTTGATAAAGGCAAAGGATATACGAATCTTCTTTACCCTCATTTGTTTGACAGCCTGCCAGTTAATATCCTTCTGGAATTTAGAAACATCAATCCCATGTATTTTATAATTAACCGGAATATCGATCCCAAATTCCTGGTATCGAACAAATTTATCTTTGTTGGCAATCTTATTCCATATCAGATAAGATATTAGGGCTATACCGAGGCTAAAAATCAATAGCAATAATCCGATCAGAACTCTTTTCACTTTAGTTTCAGTTAGTTGCAGGGTAATTAGGTCGCATGTATTTTTGGGATACAGCGGTATTTTTTCAGCAAGTATAGGCTATAATTTGTTTAAAGGCGCTACTTTTACAATGGTCAAGCGTTTTTTTATGCCCGATTTTAACCTGAAGGATACCCTGAATTTGCTATCGAAAATCACGCTGCGTCGTGGTATCAACGCCACAAAAGTATTGAGCAGCTACTTTGTAAGTAAATGGACCGGCAAAGCCGTTCAGTGGGGTTATCCTGTATCAATATCCTTTGAACCTACTACTTCCTGTAACCTAAGGTGCCCTGAATGCCCAAGTGGACTCAGAGCCTTTACAAGGCCAACAGGTATGTTGCAACAGGATTTCTTCAGACAAACAATTGATGAAATCTCCCGCGAATTACTATATCTGATCTTCTATTTCCAGGGAGAACCTTTCCTCAATCCAGGTTTCCTGGAAATGGTGAAGTATGCTTCTGCCAAAGGAATATATACTGCAACTTCTACCAATGCTCACTATCTGACCGATGAAAATGCCCGTAAAACGGTAGAAAGTGGTTTAGATAGATTAATCATTTCTATTGATGGTACTACCCAGGACGTATATACGCAATATCGGGTAGGCGGTCATCTGGATAAAGTTATCCAGGGAGCAAAAAATATCGTTAAATGGAAAAAGGAGCTAAAATCTTCTAAACCCTTCGTGTTCTTCCAATTCCTGGTTGTAAAGCCAAATGAACATCAAATTGAAGATGTAAAACGCCTGGCTAAAGAAATTGGAGTAGACCAGGTGAGGTTTAAAACGGCACAGGTATACGACTACGAAGAAGGAAACCGACTCATCCCTACTATCGATAAATATTCGAGATACCACCGGAATGAAGATGGTACGTATGCCATCAAAAATAAACTCAGCAATCACTGCTGGAGATTGTGGCACTCTCCTGTTGTAACCTGGGATGGACTGGTAGTTCCCTGCTGCTTCGATAAAGATGCCCAGCATAAACTGGGGAATCTTAAAAAAGAAAGCTTCAAGGCGCTATGGCATAATAAAGAATATATCCACTTCCGATCTCAGATCCTTCAAACCCGCAAAAACATCGATATCTGCGCTAATTGTAGCGAAGGCACTAAGGTTTGGGGATAATTTAAAAATTATTGAACTGACAATCAATAGATTACTATCTATTTAGTTTAATAACTACAAAAATAGTTTTAAAACTACAGAAATAGTTTTACCTTGGTGATATGAAGAAATTATCACGCAAGGAAGAAGAACTTATGCAGGTGATGTGGCACCTCAAAAAAGCATTTGTAAAAGATGCTATCGATCAGCTTCCCGACCCTAAACCACATTATAACACTATAGCTACTCTCATGAAACGCCTGGAAGAAAAAGGATTTCTGGCGCATCGCGAATATGGTGGCACCTATGAGTACTATCCTACCGTTGAGAAGGAAAAGTATAAGGATACTTTCATGAAGAAAGTTGTCAGCACCTTTTTCGACAATTCCTATTTCAATATGCTGGCCTATTTCGCTAAAGAAGAGAAGCTGACAAAGGATGAAATGGATGAATTGGTAAAAATGATTGAGAAAAATAAAAAGTAGCCCTATGCACTCACTTCTGCTATATCTGATTCAGAACTTCGTTATACTGGCCTTACTGTATCTCCTTTTCATGGCAGCTTTCAGGCATACTACGTTTTATCGGTATAACAGGTACTTCCTTATAATTGCGTTATTGGTTTCTGCAATAGTTCCATTACTCCCATTTCCGGCTTTCAATACCGGAGGTGTCATACCTCTTGCAGCACTAAACAATACTAACGTTGAAACACCAACGAACATTAATATTGCCAGCGGAACCCCGGCAACTACCTCTACAGGCTCCATAAATTATCAAATGTTCCTTCTGGGTGCCTATGCAGCTGTAGCAGTAATATTATTACTACGCTTCTTTTTCCAGGTACGAAAAATTACAAAGCTTGGCCAAACAGGAAATATTATTACAAAGGGAACTCTTAAGTATGTGCAGATAAAGGGTTTGCCTGCTCCATTTACTTTCATGAGCAAAATATACTTCGACCCTGAAGCCCACGATCCTTCTACCCTGGAATATATCCTTAATCATGAAACCACCCATGCAGAGGAAAATCACACCACGGATTTATTGATAGCTTCAGTTTATTGCTGCCTGTTCTGGATCAATCCCTTTGGTATACTGATCAGGAAGGCTATGCAGTTGAACCTCGAATACCTTGCCGACAGAAAAGCCTCTGCTCTGGCCGAGTCTAGCTCCGGCTATCAAATGAGTCTGCTCAGCTTTGCCGTTAACTTGCCGGTATCGTCTTTAATTCAGCCATATGGACAATCATTCATAAAAAACAGAATCGTTATGCTAAACAAAAAACCTTCATCCGCCATGCAGCGTTGGCGTTATGCATTAATTGTACCTGCATTGGTATTAGGTTGTACATTAGTTGCAGCCTCCACTACACCTAACAGTGCTTCATCGCTAACCCTGGAACAAGGTAAAAACGACAGCACTATTTATAAGCGTTTTATAGGAGACCATGATGGCTATGCAAGATTTGTTTCACGACATACCAGGTATCCGCGTGTTAACTATAATAACAAAATTGTTGGGCTGGTTAAAGTGGCATATACATTACAACCAGATGGCACTGTTACAGATATTGAAGTTCTTAAAACACCTGAAAATGGGGAAGCTTTAGGGGCTGAAGTAAAGAGGATGGTTTCAGAGTTTACATTTACTCCAGATCCTCAATCCAAGCCACACAAAACAATACAATCAGTATTATTTCAGTTAATAAAAGCTGATGGTACTGTTTTAGGTGGTTCTGTTAAAGAGGAGGATAAAACAAGTCCATTTGCCGTAGTAATTGGCTATACGAAAAATTAGTCTATTCGGCCTCTGGTTCTTTCTTCTTCCGCCTGCGTTTAGTTACTTTATTAAAAAGATTTATCCCTAGCTGAACGCCAATAAATTCCAATGCTGTCATCAACGCCCCGGTAGCAAAATTCTTGACACTGCCGCTTTTCCACGCAAGCTTAGCCACATTCATGGCTACGCTCATGGCACCGCCTTGTCTGGTACTACTGGGGATGACAGCATTTATTGCCATTTTCTTGTAGTTATCTTTGAAATAATCAACCCGGGTACCTAACTCCCGTTCAAGTTTTCTGGACCGCTTTTTTAATCTTGCAATCTCCAGATCAAGGACTTCAAAACTGTTGACTTTTACTTTACCCATAAAGTGTAAACTTTGATCATCGTTATCCTTTAGTTGTGGTTTCAGTAGCTTCATCATCCGGCACATAAGCATGCGCCGTTTCTTCTCCCATTACTGGCCTTGGGCCAGCTTCTTCTTCGTCTTCATCCTCTTCAGGCTCGTTGATCTCATCTAGTAGTTCGGATAGCAATAGCTTTCCCAAAGGTCTCTGAATCAGCGGTTTTCTAAATATCATTATCACTAAAAACAACAATATAAATAAACCCGCTGCGCAACTAAAGCCAATAGTATAGCTATTCGTCATTTCGCCAATCCAAAAACCGAATACCATTCCGAGAAATACGACAACAAAAAAGAACAACAGGAAAGCCATCGTCAATGAGAAAAATAATCCCAATGCTTTCGATAGCTTTCCTGCTGCCTGGAGTTTAATAAGGTCTAATCTGGTTTCCAGATACTCCTTAGCTACTTTTCCTGTTTGATTAAAATAGTTGCTGAAATTATCTTCCATGCAGTAGAATTTATTCAAATAGTAGTTATGCTAATTCGTTCTCCAATTCATCCTGAAATTGATCCTTTTTCTTTCTCCATTTTTCTTTCAGACGATCCGATTGATCTTTCAATTTACCAATCAACTCATCTTTCTTGTCTGAATTCAGAAAATATCCTACTGCTACTCCAACTGCAGCACCTACAATAAATGAAACCACGGCTTTTGAACTGTTACTCATGATTATTTTTTTTTGAGATGAATAATTTGGTTTTTTGCAAAGTATATGAGGTTTCACAAACATTATTCCATAAATGAATATTTCCTGATTTTCTCATGTTAACCCTTGAAGAAAAGAACAAGCACTAACGAAATTTGTTTACTTTCAGGCTACTGGCTACATCTTTCAGATCGGTCTGCTTTTTGACAATTTATAGAACCCGATATTATTTCTATGAGCTATCTCGATAATGATCGTCTAAAACAAATAGGCTTTCTGTTACTAATCGTTTTTTTGACCATTCTCCTTTTCCTGGAGACTTATACCTATTTTCCCGGATTCCTTGGTGCTGTTACCTTTTATGTGATTTGCAGAAAATATATGTTTAGGCTCAACGAACAAAAAAAGTGGAATAAAAGCCTGGCCGCCAGTGTATTAATAATTCTATCCTTCCTCATCATACTGCTGCCTGTAGGAATGTTAATCAATTTACTTACTTCCAGAATTGCTTATGCCGCCAATCATTCGGGCGACCTTATAAATAGTCTGAAAGGCCTTAGCGCCCAACTGGATGAGTATCTTGGATTTAATTTCATCACTCCTGCCAGGCTACAGAATATTCAGGAAACCGTTACCTCTTTCGTACCCCGGTTTTTGGGAGCTACATTCAATACCCTCACCGCAATAGCAATTATGTACTTCATTTTATACTTTATGCTGGTGAATGGCCGGAAAATGGAATCTATCCTTTACGAATATATTCCCTTAAAGGATGAAAATGTGGACCGATTGGGTAAAGAGTTCAACACCCTGGTGATTGCCAACGCAGTAGGTATTCCATTAATCGCTATTGTTCAGGGGGTAGTTGCACTTGTTGGCTACCTGATCTTTGGCGTTCCCCAACCTGTCTTCTGGTTTGTTGTTACCTGCTTTACCGCTATGTTACCAATAGTTGGTGCCGCAGCGGTTTATGTGCCCATGGGAGTATACTTGCTGGCTATTGGAAATACCTGGCAGGGTATCGCAATTTTAGTTTATGGTTTTGGAGTAGTAGGGATTTCTGATAATATTTCACGATTCCTGCTTGCAAAGAAAATTGCAGATGTACATCCCCTCATTACTATTATAGGCGTGATAATCGGGGTAAACCTATTTGGGTTTATCGGATTGATATTCGGCCCCCTCCTGATTTCGATGTATATTCTGCTTTTGGATATCTATAGTAATGAGTTTATAGTAAAAAGGCGGGAAAGTCCTAAAACTTATTACAAACGTAAAGACGAAGGGAATGATTATTTAAAATAATTGTTCTCATGGATATAGGTAATTACCGAATCCGGCACCATATATCTGACAGATTTTCCCTGCTTAATCCATTTTCGTATATCTGTTGCCGATATATCAAGCATAGGCGCATCCAGGATCTCTACTTTAGCACCATATGTTTCGGTAATTTCATGTCCAGGCCTTTTATAAACATAGATAGGATAATGCCTTACAATATGTTCATAGTTTTTCCATCTCGAAAGATTCTGGAAGCTATCACTGCCCATGATGATTGCAAATTCCTGAGTTGGAAACTTCTCACCAAGATATGCCAGGGTATCTACTGTATAAGATGGACGTGGTAAGGAAAACTCTATATTGCTCGCCCTTAGCCGGGGTTCGTCTTTAATTGCTAATTCTACCAAATGAAACCTGTCATGTTCATTCAATAATGCCGACTGAGGTTTCAACGGGTTATGCGGTGATACAACCAACCACACTTTATCCAAATCTGTATTGTATGCAACGTAATTGGCAATGATCAGATGCCCAGTGTGTATAGGATTAAAAGATCCAAAATACAAGCCTATTCTCATGTGTCGTCTTATAATTTGCCAATAGCGGCGCTAATAATGCGTGTAAAAATAGGTATTAATATGAGAAACAATACATTGAGCCTAATCCAAAGGCTTAAACTGCTCGAATACCTGCCCGCATTCCTTACAATAATGCAGGGCTCTGCAAAGAGTTGCCCCAAAAGGAGAACGAAGGTAAGTTTGCTTGCTGCCACAGTGCGGACAAGGAACTTCCTGGGCTATTAACATCAATGGATCGGCCGCCTGTTCCTTAGGCGGTGGGGCTATACCATAATTTTTTAGCTTCTCCTTGGCCGCTGCCGTCATCCGGCTGCTCGACCAGTTAACACTTTTATCAATTGTTACACTCACCGGAACCTCTAACCTCTCCTCCAGTGCGCGTTTAATATTTGTTTGAATATAATTCACTGCCGGGCATGCCGCAAAAGTGGGGATCATTTTTACCCGTACCTCATCTTCCAACACCTCCACATCGGTGATCATCCCCAGATCCACAACACTTAATACGGGAATTTCGGGGTCCATCACCTCTTCCAGCATTTTATAAACCGCTTCTTTTGATGGTAATGTGATCATAGTTACCAACTGGCCTCCGCATCCAGATTATAAACTTCTCCCATTTCTGTCAACAACGGCTGCAGGTAAATAGTATGATAACCTTTACGACCTCCGTAAACCGGTGTAACAGTTTTTAAATCAGGCAGCCTTAATGAAGCCTGTTCCAAGATTGGAGAAATACGTTCTATCCAGCGTTGAAATAATATTTGTTCACCCGGGTAGATTTCATATGAAATTAAATCACTCTCCCATTTCTCTGAAGGCTCAAATATTCCTGCAGCTAAAGCGATAGTATTATCTAGTGCCTGTTGCATCCTTGCATGACTTTCTTCATTGGCATTGCTTAGTTGCATTACCCAGGCATTGGCATGTAAAGTATGATATTTGAGCTCTCCTTTAATTTTAAAGGCTAGTGATTTTAATGGTTCAAAAGCACTGGCAGCCAGACTTTCATATCTAACGGCTTCAGCATGATCAAATAAAAAATGACGCATCAGGCTAAAATCATATTCTCCATTCGGCATTTCCACCAGATGAGAAGAACGAAAATCCTTTTCAGCTCTTAGAAATGCAAATCTATCAGGATCAACCCCATCCAGTTGTTCATGTAAGATCTGATATAGCGCAAGTGCATGTCCTATTTTATCCTGAGCCATGGATGAAAAAGCAATGTCTTCTTCCATAACAGGGCCCAGACCTGTCCATTCAGAATTTCGATGCCCCAGAATCAGCTCATCATCTGCCATTTTAATAATCAGATCTTTTATTGCTGTTGTATTCATTTTTTTGATTGTTTGTATTTATTGATTTTCTCCATCACTTTAAATCCGCTGGCATCGCGATAATTTTTATCAGCATTATTAGCAAACATATCTTCATCTTCAACATCAAATGCCAAAATATCAGCGCTTTTCACAACCCATAGATTAACGCATTTTTTACGGCGGGCAAATTGCTCTTTGGCAAAGATCAATGCCAGTTCCTGATTGGGGGCATGCACACATCCTACATGCTCATGGTGTGCCCCTCTTTTCTCCTGATGAAAAACTTCATAAATATTCCAGTTCTCTCCTTCCTCTACTCTAATCGCCTCTCCTGCTACTCCCAGCTTTAATCTGTTGACACGGGGGTCTAAAGAATCGTTTGACATGAATTAGTAAAGAATTTATATTGATAAACTAAGCAACGGGAAAACTCTTTTTATCGCTTGGCTGCATTAATGCCTTGCGTACCCATCTTCCATTTTCTTCAGCCCATTTACGGACTCTCAACCTTTCTTCATTACAAGGGCCTTCTCCATTAATAACTCTGAAGAATTCATCCCAGTCGGGATCTGTATATTCCCACTTTCCTGCTTCATTTTTTCTTAGTAAAGGATCCGGAAGAGAAAGACCTAATTCCCAGATTTTTGGTACATACATATCAAGAAACTGGTTTCTCATATCATCATTGCTGGCCATTTTTACTTTCCACTGCATTAATTTCTCACTATGACTGGAAGTCTTATCTGGCGGGCCAAAGAAATGCATTATTGGTTGCCACCAACGATTCAGTGCCTCCTGAACCATCGTTTTCTGAGCAGGTGTACCTGTCGCTAATTCAATAAAAGCATCATGCCCCTGTTTTAAGTGGAAACTTTCTTCGTAGCAGATTCTTTCCAATGCCCTGCAATACGGGCCGTACGATCCTTTAGCATTGGCCACCTGGTTTACAATCGCTGCTGCATCAATTAAAAAACCGATAACTGCCACGTCGGCCCAGGTTTCCGCAGGGTAATTAAAGACATTGGAATATTTGGATTTACCACTGAGCAGATCATTGATCATTGCTTCTCTGGATTTACCCAGAGTTTCAGCGGCATTATATAATAATTGTCCATGCCCTATTTCATCCTGAACTTTAGCTATCAAAGCCAATTTTCGTTTGAAACCCGGCGCACGGGTAATCCATGTACCTTCCGGTAAAGCTCCTATAATTTCGGAGTGTGCATGTTGTTCTATTAATCTGATTAATTGTCGGCGATATTCAGATGGCATCCAGTCACCTGGTTCTATTTTTTCCCCTTTGGCAATTCTTGCTTCAAAGGCTGCCAGTTTATCTGGGTCTTCCGCCAATTGCTCAGCCAGTGGCCGCTTATTGGGCTCATCATATATATATCCTCCGCCGTACATATGCGATTGTTTTGGTTACTCGTAAATTACGGAAAAAAGAGCGTTTACGATCATTTTACTGCATATATACCCCGGTCAAATGTTATAGAATCGCAAAAATTTCATGCCCGGGAAAATCATAGCGTTACTTACCTTAATTTTATAGAGGTCACTTCTTTGATGCTGTCAGCTATTGCCATACTATTATGTGGGTTGATTTTTCCATCTCACCCCCATCACCGTTCAGATTCACTCCAAAAACGGCGGCCGGCGGTGGTAATTCTGAATATCAATGACAAAACAGTTCCCGATTCTGCCTCCTCAGATACACTTTTTTATATAAGACCGTTAAAATGGACGGATTTTCACGGGAAACCTCCATCAACAAAGCAGAGTGCTGCTGTTTCCTATACCAGCTTTGCCTATGAAGGAAATAGCCGGATTGCTCACGATACCCTACTCATTACTCTGAACATAGAAGTCTTTTTTGTTAAAAGTGCCTCCTGGGTGATGCCAGATTACATGAATTCCTATGCCCTGGCCCACGAACAACTACATTTTGATATTACAAAACTCGTTGCCGAAAGATTTAAGCAAAAACTTCGTCAGACCCCATTAAACCGAGACGACTATGATAGTGTCATACAGTATCAATATTTAGAATCCTTCCGGGAAATGAATAAACTCCAATATCGGTTCGACGAGGAAAGTAACCATGGTTTAAACAGAACTGAACAACTGCGCTGGCGGGAAAGGGTTAATATCGGGTTACGAAATAACGGAGTTTTACCAGATGAATTGGGTATGGAAGGAAATTTCATCAGATAACCAATATTCAATTATTCATCGTCGTTATTACTATATTACATCTACTTTTAAATTGGGAACATGCAAAGAAATCGACACTTCAAAACTTTATTGGGTGGCCTTTTAATATTATCTGCTCTTTTTAGCTGTAAAAAGAAAGAAAGTAGCATTGATACCCCTCCACCAACAAACGGGAACTCAGGGGCCGTAACAACCAACGACAGCATTTTCTTTGTCACAAAGGATATCTATTTATGGACCAATGTACTCCCCGATTCGGCTACATTTAAGCCCAATAGTTTCTCCAGCACCCGTAAAATGTTTGATTCATTAATAACCTATGAATCGCTCGACCGCTATAGCTTCTTAGATGATGGAACTACTTCAAGAGCCCTGCAGGAAGGAATAGTAGGAGATAAAGGATTTGAGGTAGGATACCAAACTGATACTACTTTGTTTGTCGTATATGTATATCCGGGGTCGCCAGCCGACAAAGCCGGTATCAAAAGAGGATGGCAACTTCTAAGCGCTAACGGATTCACTAAATTCAATTATTACGATAATGGTGCAACTGATGATGCTCTAAATGAAGCTTTTTCCACTGGCAGCGGTAATTTTCAGTTTAAAAAACCAGATGGAACAACTCAACAAAACACCATTGCTTCCACCACCTACCAGCTGAATCCTATCTTGTACTCCAAACTGTTTGACCTGAGCGGAGTGAAGGTTGGATACCTGGTATTTAACAATTTCGTTGCCCTGGCAGATGTACAAACGAAGCTCGACTCAATTTTCAATGCATTTGCTGCTGCCGGTGCTAAAAAACTGATCATAGATCTCAGATATAATGGTGGCGGACTTGTTGAAACCTCCGAGTATATCGCCAACCGATTGGTTCCTGCTGCCAAATCAAATACTGTGATGTATACGCAGTCATTCAACGACAACGTAAACAATAAAAAATTCAGCCGGATCTTCCAGAATATGAAGGCATTACCATACTATCCAACCTATAACTGGACAGATATTTTCTACAGCGAGGCTACTACTTATAAAACAGCTAAGTTCTCAAAAATCGGAAGCTGGGAATTAGACCAGGTAAACTTTCTAGTAAGCCATAGTACCGTGTCTGCAAGTGAATTATTATGCAATAACCTTAAACCGGCTATGAACATTAAACTGGTTGGAACTACTACTTATGGTAAACCAGTAGGTTTTATTAATATCACTTTTGGAAGCTATGATGTTTATGCCGTTTGCTTCCAAACTAAAAATAGCCTGGGGCAGGGAGATTACTTTACCGGGCTAAAACCCGATATAACAGTTGGCGACGACTTCTCAAATGATTGGGGTTCGTTCAATGATCCTTTATTAAAACAGTCGTTGATCGATATGGGAGTACAGGCTTCTGTATTGGGCCGCTCGGCCAGAATAGCCTCTGGTAGAATATTAGCGACTACAACAGCCAACAGATTGCAGGCTACAAAATTCAAAGGAATGATACAATCCTTTAAACGATAAAGCAGATCCTGAGAATTGCTTAAATAACTACCTGACTCTATCAGGTACTCAAATAAGACGAGGCCTTATCATATATCTGATAAGGCCTCGTCTTATTATTTGAAAATTCTTCTTTTTTAATTCATGGTTTTGGCTCCACTAAACTTATTCTCCGAAAGTCCGCTATCTAAGGTTTTTACAGCATCAAGAATAGTTTGCACAGCATTATAATAAAATGATGGATTGATTGTATTGAATTCATCTGAAGCATGATGATAATCGGGATGGTCTTCTACCCCAAAATATAAGAATGGAATTTTCTGCTGAAAGAACTCATACTGATCGCTTTGATTAGTCCAGTCGTCGTGCCCCTGAGATGGATTATCGTGACCTGCAATAAGTTTAACACTGCTCCTGTCCGCCACTTGTGCAACATACTTTTTCAGATCAGGAAATTGATAGGTACCACAAACATATAATTCATTCTTATCGTTATGGGCAATCATATCCATGTTGATATTCAGTCGCATTTGCTCTATTGGAACAGGTGGTGATTTAAGAAATGCTTTAGACCCTTCCAATCCAGCTTCTTCTGCATCCAGTGCAGCAAAGATCATTGTATATCGTGGTGGGTGCTGTTTGAAGTATTTAGCCAGTGCCAGTAATCCTCCTATTCCGGAGGCATTATCGTCGGCACCATTATAAATAGAATCTTTTGATTCTCCATTATTTCTGATTCCCAGGTGATCGTAATGTGCAGTAATAACAATAACAGAATTCAGTTGGCCTGGGATATAACCATAAATATTGGTTCCCATAATTCTGCGATCATCTTTCTGAAAGAAAAAAGGATACTCAAAAGTTCCATTAAAGGGTTTGATTCCAATCTGCTTGAAGCGATCAATGATGTAGAATTGTGCCAAACGACTACCTTTTGTTCCGGTTTTACGCCCTTCGAACTGATCGGAAGACAATTTTTGTACATCCTTCATTAAGGCACTGGAGTCAATTGCTTTTTGAGAAAACGCCGGGCTACCCAACGCCATACAAAAGAAGAAACAATACCACTTCATGATTTCTTGCAGATTTATTTGTAATAAATGTACAAGATATTATTTGAAGATCTGATAAACGATGAAACTACATATATAGGCAAGACCTGTCATGTATATCAGTTGGATCAACGGATATTTCCATGATTTGGTTTCTCTTCTGACAATGGCCAGAGTACTCATACACTGCATGGCAAAAGCATAAAATATCATGAGAGAAAGCCCTGCTGCTGTTGTATACACTGGTCTTCCATCCGGCCAGGTAGCAGCAGTAAGTTTTTCACGTAAAGTGGCGTTATTATTTTCCGGATCTTCTCCCACGCTATACAAAGTAGCCATTGTACCAACAAATACTTCTCTGGCGGCAAATGAAGTAATAAGTGCAATACCTATTTTCCAATCAAAGCCGAGAGGTCGGATTACCGGTTCTATGGAATGTCCGAGTATTCCGGCATAGGAATTAGCCAGTTTTTCGGATTGAAATTCTTTATTCACAACTGCGGCTTCAGGAGATTCGGCAGGGGTTTCAGCCAATATTTTTTCGTATTTCTCATGAATAGGATGCATCCTGGAAGAAGGGCCATAGCTGGCCAGAAACCATAGAATAACAGAAATAACTACAATTACTTTACCTGCATCTTTAATGAAGATTTTGGCTTTTTCTATCATGGTTGTTCCCACGTTTGCCCATCTTGGAGAACGATAAACCGGTAGTTCCATGATGAAGTAGCTTTTTTCCTTGATCTTCACAAAGATCTTCATTACAGCAGCAATAAAAATTGCCATGAAGAAGCCCAGAAGATATAATCCCATCATTGCTGCACCTTGCAGGCTCAAAATGCCAAACAGTCTGATATCTGGCACCACCAGGGCAATCATCATTGTATAAATAGGCAATCTGGCCGAACAACTCATTAACGGTGTAACCATAATGGTTATAAGGCGTTCTTTCCTGTTTTCAATAGTTCTTGTGGCCATAATAGCAGGTACCGCACAGGCTACACCACTAATTAAAGGCATCACCGATTTACCATTAAGTCCAACCTGGCGCATTAAACGGTCTGTCAGGAAGCTGATGCGGGCCATGTACCCGGTATCCTCCAAAATGGTGATCAATCCAAAAAGGATCATGATCTGTGGAACGAAAACTGCGAAGCCGCTGATTCCGGCCAGGATACCATTGATAAAGAAATCTGTAACCTTGGTGTCGGGTAATGATCCACTTAAC
The DNA here is from genome assembly GCF_003419895.1 of Chitinophaga silvatica. Taxonomy (GTDB): domain Bacteria; phylum Bacteroidota; class Bacteroidia; order Chitinophagales; family Chitinophagaceae; genus Chitinophaga; species Chitinophaga silvatica. Next base: position 179,515 of record NZ_QPMM01000004.1, read on the forward strand.
CAGCCACTTAAAGCCCCAAAACCATTTTCGATCCAGCCCATTGGATAGGATGCAAGCCAGAAGATACTTTGGAAAAGGAGGAACATTACCACAAGCAGGATAACATAGCCCCAGAAACGATGCAATAACAGATCATCGATTTTTTCCGACCTAAGCTGTTTCTGGAGAGGATCAGTTTCCACGACTGTAGCTTTCATGATATGCTTGATTCTGGCATATCGTTGCATGATCTCTTCGGCCTGTACCGTGGTTTTATTAAAATTATTTTTCTTAAGAATATTTTGAATATCGCTCTTTTGTTGCTCATTGAGGAAAGTGAGTTCTGATGCATTTACAGCAATGTGCATAGCAGCATAATCACTTTTCACGGTAACAGTCTGTTTTACAGATTCGATGACCTGAGGAGCTAAAGCCTGATTATTGATAAAATCGCGTGGCGGTACGCTATATTGAGAGCGGAGCGCAAGATCAATTGTCTTTTTTATCTCTACTATTCCCTTGTTCTTTCTGGGATTAATGGAAATAACAGGAACACCCAGTTCTCTTTCCAGGCCATCAAGATCAATTTCCACCCCTTTCTTCCTGGCTATATCCATCATGGTTAAAGCGATAATAACAGGAATTTTTAAATCGATGATTTGGGAGCAGAAAAGGAGATTACGCTTAAGATTAGAAGCATCGGCAACAATAATTACCAGCTTTGGGGTATCGGAACTCTGCTGATTAATCAGCACATCGTAAGTAACATATTCATCAGCACTTTTAGGATAAAGACTGTAAGTACCAGGCAAGTCTATAATATTAGCTGTTACACCCGTCACTATCTCGGCCTGTCCGGTCTTTTTATCGACCGTAACTCCGGGAAAGTTTCCGACTTTCTGGTTTAAACCAGTAAGTGCATTAAAAAGTGAGCTTTTACCACTATTCGGATTTCCAACCAGCGCGATGTTTATGGGAGCCTGCATCCTTTCTATCCTAATTATTTAATTAATGAGCTGAAGGCGCAAAGTTACACATTAATCAGGCTGTTAAATAATCGGATCGGGAAATTCTGTACGGGCGGTAATTCTATATAAAAACAAAGGGTTAGAGAAGACCCCTAACCCTTAAGTTTTTAATTTATATTGATTTATGAATATTAACCATTTACTATTTTATATAGTGTCGGAGATATAAGTGTTATTAATCTATCGGCACTCATAGTAATTTTAACAGTTTTCTTCACATTTGTGGCAGCAGGTCCTTTGTATCTGTAGCCTTTTTCTGAAGCGGTAGAATCTTTTTTCTCATGAGAAGTTGTGTCTGACTGCTTAACCGGTTCGTTTTCATTCTTTACTCCATCATTTGTCATTTTCAGTTTAACCGGTTCTCCATCGTAGTAGCTATCATCATCCCAGTTGGCATTATATCCGCGGCCAGATCTTCTGAAGTCATAGTTATGGGTTACTTCTCTATCTGCTTCCAGGAATTTACCATTAGGAACCTGAATTACCAGGGTCACGCCTTGTCCACGGAACGTAGAGTGCAGAGGCAATGTAAATCCTTCTGGAATATAGATTATAGAATCTTTTTGTGTGATAGAGAACTCGATATCATTAGCAAAATTTCTGGCTTGCTGGATATTTCTACCGGCAGAATATTTCAGAATATCTGCATGGAAATTGGCATCCGGACTTTTTTCAACTCTGATTCGGATACGGTTGATCACGATGGTATCGTCATCTACCAGCATTTTATTGTTGAAAAAGTTGATATGCCAATCGTTATCCCAATCTGTAAGCAAGGTACCGGGAGCCTTTTTAAGGATCAGTTTACCATTGGAAGGCTGTTGAATGAATACAGAAGTAGTTTCTGTTGTTTCTCTTCTCCAGTCTTTCACCATAGAAATGGCTACTATTCCGGCGAATGCTAATCCAAGAAACCAGAGGAAGCTAAGTGTATAACCCACATATCTGCTGGTTTCATTGATACCGGTTAATTTTCTTACAATGAAGATGATTAACGAAAGAATTGGTATACCAATTAGTAATCCGATGGCAGGCCAGATCAATGTGTTCTGAATAGTGCCATGTAGTAATAAATCTTTCCAGGGGAATAGGGCCGCAGAAGAGACTGCCATAGTAATTGCCACGATAACGAGGCAAAAAAGAACTACTGCAGCAAAGAAATAAAAGAACCCTTTTGTAACGAATACCAGAATGCTACCTACACCAGATGCAACTCCGGTGAAAACGCGTTCGAATTCACTACCTATTTGCTTTCCGCGGCCCTGGGAAAAATTTCGGATATCATTTCCTACGTTTTTAGCCTGATTTTTCATTTGGTTAATTTCGTCCTGAATCGTGTTTTTAATACTGTTCAGGTCTACTCTTTCCCCTCTCATCTCCAGTTTTTCGGCTGCGGTATCGGCGGTGGGAGTAGCCACCCACAGGATGAAGTATACTAATACACCACTACCAAAACCTCCGATAGCGAGTAAAGCGAAAATTATTCTGAAAACAACCGGGTCTATATTAAAATAGGCACCCAAACCGCTACAAACACCACTTACAACTTTGTTTTCCGGGTCGCGATACAAGCGTTTACGAGGGCGTGGATTATAAGGTTCTTCAGTATTTCCTGAAGTAGCTTCTTCTTTTGCGTTTGAAGTACTGCCAGACTCATCGAATTGTTCCGGTGTACCCATAGAGGTTTTAACGGTATTAACGTCTTCGTCGGTAATACAATGAGCGCCTTTCTTTAATTTATCCTGAAACAATTCAGCAATGCGGCTCTCAATATCAGCGACGATTTCATCTCCACCCTCTTCTTTTGAAAAATATTTTTTAAGGCTGTTAAGATACTGGTTAAGTATCTCGTAGGCACTATCCTCTATGGGGATAAGCCGCCCGGCCAGATTTATATTGATGATCTTTTTCATTTGGTCTTGATTTAGGTTTTAGGTTAGATTAAGGCAACTTTCGAGATTATACGTTTTGAGTTAATTGATGTACTGCGTTCGCCAATTCGTTCCAGGTACTTTCCAATTCCCGGTAAAAAATTTCTCCTTTATCTGTCATTGAAAAATACTTTCTTGGCGGCCCGGAACTACTTTCTACCCAACGATAGGTCAATAGCTCTGCATTTTTAAGACGAGTTAATAATGGGTAAAGAGTTCCCTCCAGGATATCCAGTTTTGCCTCTTTCATTTTTTCAATAATGTCTGACGGATAAACTTCCCCCTGTTTTATTATAGATAGTATGCAAAACTCTAGCACCCCTTTCCTCATCTGCGATTGTGTGTTATCTATATTCATGGCTAGTGAGCTTTAAAAAATGGTGGTTTTTGACAGTTGTTTTGATAGCTATTTTATCAACTTTCTGATACAAAGATAAGGAACATTTACTACTATGCAATACACAATACCATAGAAAGCAAAATAACTTGTTTTGAAAGTTACTACAATTTTAGCCTAAAAGTCCTCGCAGTATACATTTGCCAGGTAATAAACTAAATTGACCATTAAATTATTATTGACAAACGGTTTATATTGATGATAAACGGAAAATAATAATGTATGATCATAGATTTTTGCAATGTTAAAATGCTTTAACATTTTTTTAATTACTCAATTTATCATTTTTAATACTCCTCAATTATTTTTGTGTTTATAAAGTAGCATGAAAAAAGTTATCGGCATATTTCTATTGGCACTCATGGTGTCTCAATTACTTCCAATTAAGGAGGTAGGAAAGTTGCTGTTTAACAACCAGATTGTAGAAGAACATCCTGTTGATTGCGGAGTAGACCATGTGAAGATTGCAAAAGAATTGAAGTTTTGCAAACAGTTCGATGATAGTCTGCAGTTTAGTCTGTTACAGCTACAAGACACTAAACACTTCCGTATAATGGAAGATATTCCTAGCAACCCTGCTATGGAAATACACGCCCCGCCTCCAAACCAACTTATTGGTTAATTACGTCTTTTTCAACTGCAAGTCAGCGGTTGAGTTATTCTATCTGTTTACAAACAATTTTATTTAAAGCTGTCGGGCCCGGTTCGTATCTGCTATTGCTATACGTGTAAACTGTTGGTCCCCTCAGTAAATCTACTATTCTGTACTGTTCCGATTTCAGCTAATGCTGTTATCCGGAAGCGTGGTCCCTAAAAAGAAAAATTATGAACAAGCAGACATCAATCTTTTCAAATATAAAAGGCGATTTTTCAGCCGGCCTTGTAGTGTTCCTCATTGCGGTACCACTATGTTTAGGTATTGCCCTGGCCTCAGGTGCCCCCCTATTTGCCGGAATGATTTCAGGTATTATAGGTGGCCTTGTAATAGGCTTTCTCAGCGGTTCGCAATTGAGTGTAAGTGGCCCAGCAGCAGGTTTAACTGCTGTAGTATTAGTAGCTATCACTAAACTCGGTGTATTTGAAATATTCTTATTGAGCGTAGTTATTGCCGGTGTATTACAATTTTTAATGGGTCTGTTGAAAGCCGGAACTGTGGCCAACTACTTCCCATCAAATGTAATTACGGGTATGCTTACCGCTATCGGTATTATTATTATCCTGAAACAATTACCCCATGCATTTGGGTATGATGCCGACTCTGAAGGCGATCTCAATTTTATTCAGGTAAATGGTGATAATACTATTAGTGCACTTTTATCTACGCTGAATCATATCAACATAGGAGCAACCCTGATAACCTTAATCTCCATTTTCATTATTCTGTACTGGAGTAAGATCCCTAAGCTCAATGTAGTGCCAGCACCTCTGGTAGCCGTAATAACCGGAATTCTGCTCAATAGCGTTTTCTCCGGTAGTAGCGTGCTGGCACTGGGATCTAATCACCTGGTTTCGTTGCCCGTGCCTGATAGTTTTAGTGATTTCATACACCAATTCACCTTACCCGATTTCAGCGCCATCAGCAACAAAGAGGTTTGGATCACTGCATTTACTATAGCAATTGTAGCATCCATCGAAACCTTATTGAATGTTGAGGCCACAGATAAATTAGATCCTTACAAGCGCCACACTCCTCCTAACCGTGAGCTTAAAGCACAGGGTATTGGAAATATAGTGAGCGGTTTGATCGGTGGATTGCCTATCACTTCTGTAATCGTACGCTCCAGTGCTAATATCAATGCCGGTGGTAAAACCAAACTGTCTTCCATGATACACGGAACGCTATTACTGGTTTGTGCCGCCTTAATTCCGGCACTCCTGAATAAGATTCCGTTGGCTACATTGGCTGCCGTTTTACTGGTTACAGGTTACAAGCTCTGTAAGTTTTCCATCTTTAAGGAAATGTTTAAAAACGGGAAATACCAATGGGTGCCTTTCCTGGTAACCGTTGTTGCTATCGTATTTACAGACCTGCTAATTGGTATTGCATTGGGAATGGCAGTAAGCGTACTCGCAATTCTGAGAGGAAATATTAAAAGCTCCTATTACTTCAGTAAAGAAAAATACCATTCAGGAGCCGGTATCAGACTCGAACTGGCCCAGGAAGTGTCCTTCCTCAATAAAGCCAGCATACTGCTAACATTAGATCATATTCCGGGAGATATCAAATTGATCATCGATGCACATAATACGGAGTATATCGATTTTGATGTGTTGCAAACAATCAGGGAGTTTAAAGACATTAAAGCTCCTCAGAAAAACATTAAAGTGATCTTAACAGGATTTAAACCTGTATATAATATTCAGAATACACCCGATCTGACTGAAGAAGAACAGGAGAATCTGCGTTCACAAAATGTTCATACAATTTCTACCGGTAGCCATAAAGAGCTGCTGAAAGAATTACAACTAAACTAGAATGGGTTCTATTCCCTTTTTATCATCTTTTAAAAATGACAAAAATGAAAACACTTAATAAAGCATTACAATCGAAAATCACTCCAGCTCAAGCCCTTGAACTTTTAAAGGCAGGAAATAACAGATTTGTGGATAACCTCCGCATTAACCGTAACCTGCTTCAAATGGTAAACGATACCTCAGACGGTCAATGGCCTATGGCTGCTATAGTTAGCTGTATGGATTCCCGTACTTCTGCTGAATTGGTTTTCGATCAGGGCCTTGGTGATATTTTCAGTATTCGTTTAGCCGGTGCAGTTATCTCAGATAATGTACTTGGCAGCCTTGAATATGCCTGTAAAGTTGCCGGTTCTAAATTTATCGTGATATTAGGACACACTAAGTGCGGCGCTGTTAAAGGAGCTTGCGATGCAGTTGAATTAGGAAATCTTACCGGCTTATTAAATAAAATTGCGCCAGCTGTTTTTGCTGAAAAAACAGTGTCAGAAAATCGCAATTCACATAACAGCAACTTTGTTGAAGCTGTAAATAATATTCATGTAGAGCGTTCAGTTCAAGCCATAGTAGAACAAAGCAACATTCTTCGCGATATGATTCAGCGGGGTGAAATAGGAATTGTAGGAGCCATATATGATGTGGAAACCGGCATCGTGAGTTTTATGGATCACACACTTATATTGGAAAAAAACGAACCTGTTGAAGCTCTTGCCAGTTAAGAGCCTTCTTAATTGAAAAGATTGTCTGCTTGTTTAAAAAAGGGCATTAGTAACTTATTATCATTTAATTTAAAGGCAATGATAATACAGTTACTAATAGCCCTTATTATATTTAAAGTTTTCTAAGTCTTTCTGCTGCCGATACCAATGTTTCATCTTTTTTAGCAAAACAGAATCTTATTACTTTATTATCTGTGCCTTCCTGATAAAATGCAGATACCGGTATTGCTGCAACCCCTGCCTCTTTTGTAAGTCTGACTACAAAATCCTTATCTGCCTCATCAGAAATCCGATCATATTTCATCAGCTGAAAATAACTACCAGCACTATGTAGCGGTGTGAACTTGCTATCTTTCATCAGGGATAAGAACAAATCTCTTTTTCTTTGGAAGAAAGCCGGTAGTTCCAGATAATGATTAGGTTGCTCCAAAAATTTTGCTAATCCATATTGCATTGGAGTATTAACACTAAAGCATAGGAACTGATGCACTTTTCTATATTCATTCATTAAATGTGCAGGTGCCACACAATAACCCATTTTCCATCCGGTATTATGAAATACTTTTCCGAAAGAATATGCCACAAAACTGTTTCTGAAAATGGCCGGATAACGAAGAATACTTTGGTGTAAGGCATTATCGAAAATCAGATGCTCATACACTTCGTCCGACAAGACAACAAGATTAAACTGCTCTACCAATTTCTCCAGTTCCTGTAAATCGTTTGCCTGTAAAACACTGGCAGTAGGATTATGCGGCGTATTTACAATGATCATTTTAGTGCGTGCTGTGATTTTGCTTTGCACTACATCCCAATCGATATTATAGTTAGGATATACTAATGGGATACGAACAGGGATGCCACCATTCACCAAAATATTAGGAATATAACTATCGTAGGCCGGTTCAAATACAATCACTTCATCTCCGGGTCCGATGCAGGTTGCAATAGCGGTAAAAATAGCATAGGTACCACCAGGAGTAATAGTGATTTCAGAATCAGGATCTATAGTTTGATGATATAATGATTGAATTTTTTGGGCGATGGCTATTTTAAGAGCTGGTAATCCTGGCATAGGCGCATATTGATTATGGCCTTCAACCATAGCCTGATTTACCATGGCTTTTAATTCATCGCTACAATCGTAATCGGGGAAGCCCTGAGAGAGGTTAATTGCTTTGTGAGATGCTGCAAGCGCAGACATTACTGAAAATATGGTAGTACCAACGTTTGGTAACTTAAAATTCATAGTCATTTCTTTTGGTGCGACAATCAGCTCGAATGCCGCACCAAAGAAACGAAATTATTTAAAGGAACTTTTCACCTTTATTTCTCTTAATCTCCGCTACATATTCTTTGATCTGTTGTTCGTTTTCTTTCTTACAGATCATCAATACATCAGGAGTATCAATAACGATAAATTCATCAAGACCTTGTAATAGTACCAGCTTTTCATTAGGCACTTTTACCATACATTTTGTAGCATCGATGATCATTACATTCTTGCCCTGTACAGCATTCCCCAGATAATCCTTTTCAAGATTTTCATAGGCAGAAGCCCAGGTGCCCAGGTCGCTCCATCCAAAATTTGATGGAATTACATATACATTACTTGCCTTTTCCATTATACCATAATCTATAGAGATATTGGTACATTGAGGGTATACTTTTTCTATCGATTCTTTTTCCTGAGGTGTATTAAGATTATCGCTTATCTGCTCGAAAAGCTCATTCATTTCAGGCAGGTATTGTTTGAGTGCTGCCAGTATGGTATTCACGTTCCAAACAAAGATGCCTGCATTCCATAGGAAATCTCCACTTTGAAGGAATGTTTTTGCGAGTTCGAGGTTTGGCTTTTCTGTGAATGTTTTAACCTGGTAAACATTATCCGCAACATGCTGAGGCTCAAACTGAATATAGCCGTAACCTGTATCGGGGCGGGTAGGTTTAATTCCCAGTGTCAGCAATGCACTATGCTTCTGTACAAACAATAAGGCATTGAGACAGGCATTAGTAAAAGCCGGACCATCAACAATCAGGTGGTCTGCCGGTGCGCAAATAATATTTGCCTGTGGGTCCTGTTTATATATCTTGTGAGAGATATAAGCAACACAAGGAGCCGTATTTTTTCTTGATGGCTCATTTACAATATTTGCAACCGGTAATTCCGGTAATTGCTCGTGAACCTTATTGGTATATTGATAATGAGTTACTACAAAGATATTCTCCTTAGGAATAAATTGACAAAAGCGTTCATAGGTCCACTGCAATAAAGTCTTCCCTGTGTTAAGAATATCAAGGAACTGTTTGGGATTATCTGTCCGGCTTTGAGGCCAGAATCTGCTCCCTATTCCTCCTGCCATAATTGCCACATAAAAGTGACTGTTGAGTTGTGTCATTTCTATATAATTCCTTCTCTTATTAAATCATGTAAATGTATAATTCCCTGATAATAATTTCCTTCCATCACCAGCAATTGAGTTATATCATGCTGCCTCATCATATCTAAAGCATTAATAGCCAATTGATCTTGTTGAATAGCTTTAGGATTTAACGACATAATATCTTTTGCTTTGACGTCTGTGGTCGGCACATTCTTTTCCAGCATCCTCCTTAAATCTCCATCAGTAATTATTCCCTGTAAAATACCATTTTCGTCTAATACAGCCGTAACACCGAGCATTTTAGAGGAGATTTCAACTATAACTTCTCTTAAAGAACTATCAAGTTTAACTTTTGGAGACTGGTGCAGTTTGCTTAAGTCGCTCACTTTCAGGTAGAGTTTCTTTCCTAAAGCACCACCGGGATGAAATTTTGCAAAATCGGCAGCCGTAAATCCGTGATACTCAATCAAACAAACAGCGAGGGCATCTCCCATAGCTAATTGTGCTGTAGTACTGGTAGTTGGTGCCAGATTATTTGGGCAGGCTTCCTGACTTACTGTTGTATTAAGTACGAAGTCTGCTTCTTTAGCTAAAAAAGAATCAGTATTCCCAACCATAGCAATTAACTTATTGCCAAAGTTTCTGACTAAAGGAACCAGTACTTTAATTTCAGCAGAAGAACCGCTCTTGGAAATACACATAACCACATCATCTTCAGTAATCATACCCAAATCGCCATGTATAGCTTCTGCTGCATGCATGAAAAGTGAGGGAGTACCGGTAGAATTAAATGTAGCAACTATTTTTTGAGCAATTATGGCACTTTTTCCAATGCCCGTTACCACTACCCGACCCTTGCATTGCGCAATTAATTCTACAACCTGTTCAAAATCTGTATTTATAAACTGCTGCAAATCATTGATCGCTGATGCTTCCATCGCAATTGTGCGCCTGGCTACCTGTCCTATATTGATACTTTCGTTCCTTTTCATGTCGATTTACAAATTTATCATTTTTTAGTCAGCACTGACGCACTCAAGTAATTAATATTGATACTCCGGGCTTTTTTAGTTAACTTCGTGTCCCCTAAAAAACATATAAACATATTTCGTCATTTGTTAGTTCTTTAGAGTTTAAATTTGAATGCAATGGCTGTTGTTAAGGAACGTTTGATGGATGCATTACGCGAACACTTCGGGTTCGATTCCTTTAAAGGAAATCAGGAAAAAATAATAAATAGCATCCTGTCAGGCAAAGATACTTTTGTAATTATGCCAACGGGCGGAGGAAAATCGCTCTGTTACCAATTACCGGCATTGATGAGTCCGGGTTGTGCTTTAATTGTTTCGCCCCTTATTGCTTTAATGAAAAACCAGGTAGATTTAGTACGTGGTTATAGCAGTAAGGATAACGTAGCACATTTTCTTAATTCGACTTTATCAAAAGCGCAAATCAAGAAAGTAAGATCTGATTTGATGGCGGGAAAAACCAAACTACTTTATGTAGCACCGGAAACTCTCACCAAACAAGAAAATCTTGACTTTTTTAAGGAATTAGAGATCTCATTTATTGCAGTAGACGAAGCTCACTGTATATCTGAGTGGGGTCACGATTTCAGACCTGAATATCGTCGCCTGAAGGAAATGATTGATCAGATCAATGATAAGTTGCCAATCATTGCTTTAACTGCTACGGCTACGCCGAAAGTACAAAGCGATATTGTTAAGAACTTAGGATTGAATCAGGCTAATATCTTTATTTCTTCCTTCAACCGTCCAAACCTGTATTATGAAATCAGGCCCAAACGCAAGAAAGAACAAACTATCAAGGATATTGTCAAATTCATTCATCAACATAAAGGCAAAAGCGGAATTATCTACACATTAAACCGCAAAACCACTGAAGAATTAGCCGATATGCTGGTAGCCAATGGTATTAAAGCCGTTGCTTATCATGCCGGATTGGATAGTTCTACCCGTGCTCAACGCCAGGATATGTTTCTGCATGAAGATACTGAGGTAATTGTTGCAACAATTGCATTTGGTATGGGTATAGACAAGCCCGATGTTAGGTTTGTTATTCACTATAATATCCCTAAAAGTCTTGAAAACTACTATCAGGAAACTGGTAGAGCCGGCAGAGATGGCCTGGATGGCCATTGTATTTGCTACTATTCGCATAAAGATGTTCAGAAACTGGAGCATCTGATGCGTGATAAATCACTCAGCGAACGTGAAATGGGCGCTCAGCTGATCAACGAAACAGTAGCTTATGCCGAAAGCGCAGTGTGCAGACGTAAAGTAATACTTCACTATTTTGGTGAACAGTATGAAACCACCAATTGTGGACAATGCGATAACTGCCGCAATCCTAAGGAGAAAATAGAAGTGAAAAACAGGGTGGTGATCATGCTTAAAGCCATTCAGGCCCTGGAAGAACGTTTTGGCAGTGAATACGTTATCAATGTAATCACCGGCAAAATAAGCCCTCAGATCACTACCTATCGACATGATAAACTGGAAGTATTCGGAGAAGGAAAAGAATTCGATGCACACTTCTGGAATTCCCTCATGCGTCAGATGATGCTTGAAGGTTTGATAGAAAAAGATATTGAGGAATATGGTCTTTTAAAGATTACCGAAAACGGTAAGAAATTCCTCAAGAAACCATATTCTATCATGGTTGCCTTAAATCATCAGTTCGATGAAGATGCAATGGATGAAGAAGATGAAGCAGCTGCCGAATCTCAGGCCTCTGCAGATCCTGTGTTGTTCGAAATGCTGAAAGAGTTAAGGAAAAAAGTTTCAAAAGAAAAGAAACTCCCTCCTTTTGTCATCTTCCTCGAAACTTCCCTGGAAGATATGGCTACCCAATATCCTACTACCGTTCAGGAACTGGAAAAAATTCAGGGCGTCAGCAAAGGAAAAGCTATTCGCTATGGAAAACAGTTTCTGGATATCATTACCCGCTATGTAGAAGAACACAATATCACCCGACCAGACGATTTTGTGATGAAAAGCGTGGTAAACAAAAGCGGAATGAAGGTATTTATTATCCAAAATATTGATAAGAAAATACCACTGGAAACAATCGCCAAAAACAAGGAAATCACGCTCTCACAATTGCTCGACGAAATGGAAACAATTGTTGCCAGCGGCACTAAACTGAATATCGATTATTGCCTGGATGAAGAGCTCGACGACTACGCTGTTGACGAAATAATGGATTATTTTAAAGGTTGTGAAACATCCAGCCTTGCACTTGCCAGAGAAGAACTTATTGAGAACGACTATTCTTTGGAACAATTAAAGTTAGTTAGAATCAAATTCCTGGTAGAATACGGAAACTAAACAAATATGAGCATCAAATTAATTCAGGAAACCATAGCTCCTAACAGAGAAAAAGTAATTGCGCACCCGCTATACTCTGCATTACAAACAATTGATGATGTTCGCACCTTTATGCAATATCATGTGTATGCTGTTTGGGATTTCATGTCGCTGCTCAAAGGATTACAACAACAACTTACTTGCGTTACCCTCCCCTGGATTCCGGTCGGTAACGCAGCTACCAGATATTTGATTAATGAAATCGTTACCGGCGAAGAAAGCGATGTGGATAAAGACGGTAACCGTTGCAGTCATTTCGAATTATATGAGCAGGCTATGCTACAGGCAGGCGCAGATTGCTCAGCCATTCAGTCGGTTATTACTGCCGTAAAAAATGGTAACGATATTCAAACAATTCTGAATGCTCAGGATCTGCCTCCTGCAGTAAAAGGATTTCTAGGCTTTACCTTCGATGTTATCAACACCGGTAAAGCCCATATCATGGCCGCTGTATTTACTTTTGGAAGAGAAGACCTCATCCCTGATATGTTCCTCGAATTGGTAAAAGATCTGGACCAGAAATTCCCTGGAAAACTGGATACATTTATCTATTATCTCGAAAGACATATCGAAGTAGATGGTGATCATCACAGCCAATTAGCTATGCAAATGGTAAATGAACTGTGTGGAAATGATCAGAAAAAATGGGATGAAGCCGCCGAATATGCACGCCTGTCGCTACATTGGAGGCACGAACTTTGGAGCGGTATTCTTGCAGAAAAAGTAATTTTTTAAAATTTCTGCAAAAAAAATTTTGCAATTTAAAAGATTGTATTACTTTTGCAATCCCATCGAGAGAGATGGTAATACAAAAAGATGGTGCGGTAGCTCAGTTGGTAGAGCAAAGGACTGAAAATCCTTGTGTCGCCGGTTCGATCCCGGCTCACACCACACAGAAAAAGGTCACTAATTAGTGACCTTTTTTTATTGCCATATATCAGGCTATTAACTTTCTCTGTTCCCTGCTATGAAAGTAAAATCTATATTCTTAATTTGTATCTGAGGTTAACCAATTTCTCATTTTTGTAATCTCATGTACTATGATGAAAAATTATCCCAAAGCCTTTATTCAATTCTTCTATCCAAATAATAAACTGACAGACAGAATCCTTACTTCTGGTTCTATACTCTTTATCCTCACCAATTTATTGATCATAATATTATCCTTTAAGCAATTACCGGAGCAAATCCCTACTCATTACAATCTGGTAGGAAAGGTTGATAAATATGGCGACAAAAGTAATTTATGGATCCTGCTATTTGTTTCTGCCTTTATATTTATTGATCTTACAATCCTTATTCAAAGTAAATTCATCTTCAGAAACTATAAAGACCCCGATAAGATGAACCAACCTGATGATAAGAACGGAAGAAAAACACAATTAACGCTTACTGTTCTGAGGTTTATTATCTCTTTGATTTTTCTGATTATTACTGCTTATACGATTATAATTAGTAAGTGATAATTATCAATGTTTACTTAGCCTTTATTAAGAATCTTTCTTATTATTCCTATCACTTCATCTCTCCTCTCCCTAAACCGGAGCTCAGACATGGTTACCAAACGATCGAACATATGACTGGTACCAAGCCCGATAAACTGATTAAACATCTTTATATCCTGCTGTTCTATAATTTTCTTCTCTCTCCAACTCGAGGCAAGAATTAAGTAATGTGTTTCCATCCCCAGATGATTCAAATAAATCATGATATCCCTGATATCTCTCCTGCTTTCATCAAAACAAATACTTAATGGTGTTACAAAACTAACCTGACAGCTTATATGAGAATTAACAACTGATTTAATCTTATGTAAATGGTCGATCGCTCTAAAATTAGTATCTGAACTATTGATAACGATAAACCGCTCCTTCTTTTCCCAGGCAACCCGAATAGGTTGTTTAAATGGAAAGAAATTAGTTCGTCTGAAAAGTTCCTGAATAGTTCTTGATTTGCCAGAAAAAGGGCTACCAACAATAACAAAAAACTTCTGTAGGTTACGATGCATCCTACAAATTTCTTTCAATTAATTATTCTATCTGTTAATGAAAATACAATACCTAATCGATCTGCAAACTCTTTACAGGATTGGTTCTTAGCGTTTTTCCAAGCATAAGCATTATAACAGCCAGCACTAATCCTATAATCACTATTCCTACAATCAAAAATGGTGAAATGTCTAAATCAATTCTGTAAGAATAAGTGTTAAGCCATTTGTTTAGTAAATACCAGGCAAGTGGCCAGGCAACAAGATTTGAGGCTATAATAATCCATGAGAATTCCCTAACAAATAAGATCACAATATCCGTATAGGTTGCACCTAATACTTTGCGAATACCTACTTCTTTAGTTCTGCGTGTTATACTCATTGCAGAAATTCCAAGTATCCCTAAGGTTACTAATATAAAAGCAACAATAGTAGCTAACCTGGCCGCTTTTCGCATCCGTGTTTCCGTTTCATACATCTTGGCCAGATTATCATCAATAAACTTATAATCAAATGGTGAATGTGGAAATATTCGTTTCCATTCTTTCTGCAATGAGGCAATCTGCTGTGAAATACTACCATCATTCAATTTTATTGAAAGATGCCTATACACCAGAACTCCTTCTACCGTGCTAAAGAAAGTTGGTTGTATTTTATCTCTCATCGATCCAAATTGAATATCCTTCGTTACGCCTTTAATGTAAAATGTTGCAGGAGAATTGAAAAACTTAAGTGGCTGATTCAATGCCTTCTGTGGATCAAACCACCCTAATGCCCTCGCAGCAGATTCATTTATTACCAATTTCATCGAATCCTGAGATCCGCCCTCATAAAACGTTCCCGCTTTCATTCCTATACCGTAAACAGAAGTAAACCTATTGTCTGCCGCAATCGCCATCGCTGATATTCCACTGGTAGAATCTTTATCCGGCGTATATATTTTAGCATTATTTCCTAAATTTCCATCAGGGATTTCAAAAGATATCGACGCATCTTTCACCATAGAAAGAGATCTTAATTAATCTCTCTTTGCCATCATATTCTTTACCCCGCTGGCCGACCAATCTCTTGGTACCGGTACTGTAATAATCCTATCCTTATTGAATCCTAAATTGGATTGAAAGAAAAATGATACCTGCTTATTAATGACTATGGCTGTAATAAACACAACTATGGCCGTAGTAAATTGTACAGCTATTAAAATCCGCCTGATAAATTGCCGCTCCTGTACTGTCTTCAATTTCCCCTTCAATGCTGTTATCGATGGTTGTGCAGATAAAACAAATGAAGGATAAATACCTGCCAAAACTCCTGTTACCAAAATAATTCCAAGTGGTGCCAATGCAAACCATTTTGGAAGATTCCAGACTGCCGGTAAATCCTTCCCTACTATCTGATTGAAATATGGTAACACCACTACATAAAACCCAATAGCTACCAACAACGCAATGCTTACCAACAACAACGACTCAGCCATAAACTGTATGATCAATTGAGATCTCAATCCACCCATCGCCTTTCTTACTCCAATCTCTTTAATTCTCGTTAATGAATTACCCACAGTAATATTTACAAAGTTGATAATCGCCATTATCAATATAAAAACTCCGCCCAACACAAATACCAATATCATTTTTTTAGCCAAACCATTATCACTGGTCAAATACCAATCAGAAAAAGACACGGGTACTATTTTCAAATTCTTTTGTGTATCGGCTGAGGTATGTGTTTTTAATAGCTGCGCCAGTGGCTCTTTCAACTGGGCCGGCTTAACTCCTTTTTTTAATTTTACATATCCGATTGTACCAGGAAATTGCCAGTTAAATACTCCACGTCTGCCAAAATAGTCTATACTGGCAGGAGCTAAAAAAACTTCAGAAGATGGGTTACTATAGTTAGTGAGAGTATTGAACGGTAAATCTTTCAGTACAGCAGTTATTTCAAAATCTTTATTGTTATTATCGAATGATTGTATACGAATCGTTTTACCAACAACGTTAGTGGTTCCAAAAAACAATCTGGCTTTTGCAGCAGTTAATACAACTCCGTTAGGCTTTTCAAGGGCTGTTTCTTTATCACCATATAACACAGGTAAATCAAATACTTTAAATAAAGTAGAATCTCCAGGATGAATTTCGGTTCTGAACTGTTTATCACCTACTTCTACTATTGTAGTTATACCATCATGAACATATGCACTCTCTATAAGCGTTGGGTAATCCTGTATTAGTGATTTAGTTAGTTGTCCGAACGTTACAAACGGATATCCCATATTATCCTGTTTCCACTGACTCGTAAGAAGATATACCCGATTATCCTGGTCGAGGGGTTTATTTATGCTGTATTCATTATAAGCAAATGCACCTATCAACATTAAAAAAGTAATTCCAAATGCTAATCCACTTATATTAACTAAAGAGAAAAAAGGATGACGAATAATATTTCTCCCAGAAACCTTCAGATAGTTTTTTAACATGGCCAATGAGTTAAGCTCGGGTTGCTGTGCGAAAAGAATGCCCTTCAATATACTATTGATAATCAATCTAAAATAGATAAAATCTTGTTCGAAATCGTACAAAATATGTTCGTATACGCACAAGAAAAAAATATTTGTATTTTGTACGCTTATTCCCGTACATAAAATTGATAATATGAAAAAACTGTGGGCCTTTGCCTTGTTACTTATAAGTGCTTCTTTGCATGCCCAGCAAATACGTATAGCCACAGAACATATAAGCCTGGTTTACCGCGTAAATCAGCATGGTCGACTAATTCAACAATATCTGGGCTCACAGCTTACCCCCTCCGGAGCCGATACGCTGATTCAGAACAACCAGGAGGCTTACATCACTGCTGGTATGGAAAGTTTATTAGATCCGGCCATCAGAGCAGTACATAACGATGGTAATCCTTCGTTGGAATTAAGGTATGTTAGTTCAACCACTACCACCAATAATGGGGTAAACCATACAGCTATCACCCTGAAAGACCCGGTTTATCCTTTTACTGTAGTACTGCACTTTGAGGCTTTTTATAAAGACGATATCATAAAAACATGGTCTGAAATCAAACATACAGAAAAGAAGCCTGTAAAGCTTACAGCCTATGCCTCCGCAATGTTGCATCTCGACGCCAATAAATATTGGTTAACCCAGTTTCATGGCGATTGGGCTAAGGAAGCTGACCTACAGGAACAATACCTTACTACCGGTATGAAAATTCTGGATAGTAAACTGGCTGTAAGAGCCAATATGCAACAATCTCCCTTCTTCCTGTTATCTCTAAATCAGCCTTCCTCAGAAGAAACAGGTACTGTACTTGCAGGAACGCTGGCATGGACAGGCAACTTCAAATTTGGTTTTGAAGTAGATGAGCTTAATAAATTGCATATTAATGCAGGTATAAACCCTTATGCCAGCGACTATTCACTCGAACCTAATGAAACCTTTACCACTCCGGCATTCATCTTTACTCTTTCTGATCATGGTAAAGGTATTGCCAGCAGAAACTTCCATCGCTGGGCATTGGCAAACGGGGTACTGGATGGATATTCTCCACGGCTCACTTTATTAAACAACTGGGAAGCAACCGGTATGGATTTCAATGAAGAAAAGCTTACAGCGCTCTTCGATGAAACCAAAAAATTAGGCGTGGATATGTTTTTACTAGACGATGGCTGGTTTGCCAACAAATATCCAAGAAATGCCGACAATGCCGGATTAGGTGATTGGGAACCCAATAAAACAAAATTACCTCATGGTTTGGGCTACCTGGTTAAAGAAGCTGAAAAAGCCGGTGTTAAATTCGGCATCTGGCTGGAACCTGAAATGGTAAACCCTAAAAGTGAATTATATACCCAACATCCCGATTGGATATTAAGACTGCCCAACAGAGACGAGCACTATTATCGCAACCAGATGGTGCTTGACCTGACAAACCCCGCGGTTCAGGACTTTGTTTTCGGAGTTGTGGATAAGACTCTTACTGCCAGTCCGGGTATCGCCTATATCAAATGGGATTGCAATCGTATGCTCACCAATGCTTACTCTCCTTATTTGAAAGACAAACAATCACATTTATTTATAGATTATACCCGCAGTTTGTATAAAGTGCTGGACAGAGTAAGAGCCAAGTATCCTCATCTGCCGATCATGCTTTGTTCTGGCGGTGGTGGCCGTACAGATTTTGGTGCATTAAAATATTTCACGGAATTCTGGCCTAGCGATAATACAGATGGATTAGATAGAATCTATATTCAATATGGTTATTCACATTTCTTCCCTGCCAATACTATTTCAGCGCATGTGACCAATTGGGGCAAGCAATCGCTAAAATTCCGTACAGATGTAGCGATGATGGGTAAACTTGGATACGATATCAAAGTAAGTGATTTCACTCCACAGGAATTGCAGTTTAGCCAGGAAGCCGTAAAAACGTATAACCGTATCAGTGATATAGTATGGTATGGAAATCTTTACAGGTTAGTATCTCCTTATCAGGAAAACAGAGCAGTATTCCAATATACCAGTGAAGATAAAACCAAGTCGGTAATCTTTAGTTATCTGATGAATGTTGGAAAGAACGACCAGTTCAATTTGGTTAAGTTACAGGGATTGGATCCGGCAAAGAAATACAGGATCAAAGAAATTAACCTTTTCCCGGGTTCCAATTCGAGATATCATTTCAATCAGGTTTACAGCGGAGATCTGTTAATGAAAGAAGGTATTCAGTTATTACCAGGATGGGCTAGTTCATTGACCAGCAATATTCTTGAAATAACGGCAGAATAAGGCTCAATTCTCAATAAATGGGATGTCTGGTTCGTCAAGGACCAGACATTCTTTTTTTACCCCTTTAAATGCGTAATTTCAACCTAGTTTAACCTTTGGGTGTTAATAAATCTAAATTGAAAAGGTGAAATCTCTAATCGAATTTCTTACCGGAACGGAATGGCATATTGCTTATAAGATTGGTAGTGTTGTTCTCATATCATTGATGTTAGTTGGTATTATGGCCACCATTGTACTCGAAAACAGGAATCCTGTTAAGGCGGTGGCATATATACTGATATTAGTTTTTATTCCGATTGTAGGGTTAATCGTTTATTATTATTTAGGAAGAGACCTGAGGAAGAAAAGGCGCTTTACTTTAAAGGGAAGTAAAGATGAGACGTTATTTCTCCAGTATTGGGAGGCACAAAAAGCAGAAATAGAAAGGCGGCAGATCAATCTGCGGCAATTGGTGGGAAGTAAGCAGGAAATCTCCTCTATGTTACTAAACAGTCGCCAGTCGTTGTTGACCCGCAACAACCAGGTACAACTACTGATCAATGGAGAGGAAAAATTTCCGGCAGTTTTTTCGGCATTGAGGGCTGCCAGGCATCATATTCATATAGAATATTACATGGTAGCGGCAGATGATGTAGGAAATGAATTAACGGATATCCTTATCGAAAAATTAAATCAGGGAGTTCAGGTACGGTTTATATACGATGATATGGGTAGCGATAGAATCGGAGATATTCCTAAACGTTTAAAAGAGAATGGCGCATTAGTATATCCCTTTTCACCAGTAAAGATCAATTTTTATCTGAATGCCAATTACAGGAATCACAGAAAAATAATAGTGGTTGATGGTACTACAGGCTTTGTAGGTGGAATCAATTTAGATGAAAGATACATCAATAATGGCAAGCATAAATTATACTGGCGGGATACACATTTGAAAATAGAAGGTGATGCAGTAAATATACTGCAATTACAATTTCTCATGAGTTACCGGTATTGTAGTAAAGAAGTTTTTCCGTTTGAGGAACCTTATTTTATGAGAGCAGAATTAACTGGTTCGTCGTATGCAGATATAGTAGCAAGCGGGCCAGACTCTGAATGGCCGGTGGCAATGCAGAGTATATTGATGGGGATTAATCTTGCAAAAAGAAGGGTTAGGATTTGTAATCCATATTTTATACCCACAGAAGAAATTCTGACAGCAATGCAAATGGCAGCTATTGCGGGTAAGGAAATAGAACTAATGTTGCCATTAAAGGGAGATTCATATATAGTGCAGCATGCAGCATTATCTAACATGAAACCATTGTTAGCAGCGGGTATAAAAGTCTTCTTCTATACCCGTGGGTTTATTCATGCTAAAACAATGGTGATAGATGATAATATTTCCTGGGTTAGTTCAGTAAATTTTGATAACAGGAGTTTCTATTTAAACAATGAAATTGGCGCACTTATTTATGACCCTGAAGTAGCGGCCAAATTGAATAAGAGTTTTGAAGACGACTTACTTTATTGTATTCCTGTTCAGGAAACCCGATGGAATAAAAGAAATATTATGAAACGGTTTATGGATGGCTTATGTCGCTTGCTGACTCCGTTATTATGAGTCAAGTTCTCTATCGTCGTCTTCAAAATCAAGAAATTCTCCGTTATCATCTTCCAGGTCTTCATGCCTGTCGCCACCGAGGCTGTAGATATTATTTTCTTCATCCTCTTCTCCGATATTCTCCGCTTCGTCGTCTAGTTCGGCACCAGGTACATCGAGGTCATCTCCTACTTTGTCCTCTCTCCATTTTTCTTCCTGTTCATCGCTTTTTTCGAAGGGATAGTCTTCCCGATCCGGTAATTCACTATTATGTCTGAAAGACGTGGTAACGTCATTCATATCGATATTAGCTTCTTTATCATTATTCATGATATCATCACTTGCGGGATAAGAGGGATAGCCAGGAAATTGTTGATCTCTTGAATCTTTAGTTGATTTCCCCGGTTTCTTCTTTTTATTTTTATCGTCCATGATTATCAATTTTAATTATGTAGTCAAAAAGCCGTGCCATAGCGATCATGGTTTATATTTATAATAACAAGGGATGAGGATGTTTGTTTAGCCTTTATAGGTAATGATTTCAGCGGTTAGGAAATATTAACAATACTATTTGACTATGAATCAATCTGCCCCATAATTGCCACAGGTGTGGAAATATCTTTAGTATTCGGATTATTAGCTGACTCATGAATTCAATTTACGTATAGTCGTGAACGTTATATACGAGATACTTACTTTGGTTGAAAGAATTTCAACATAGAAATTTAGCGAGGTTCAGAAATGTGAAGATTTATTATTGATAAAAATTGATGTTTTAGGCCTGTTGATGATGAATTATTGTGGAAGTATACTAATTGGCCTAAGAGCGTATTTGCGATTTTGTTTGGTTGATACTAATTATTAAAGTTCAATTGATCGATAGATTAAGACTATCATTAGTGATGAATACATTTTTGATTTTCACTTTCTGTTAGTAGTTCTGGCTTGTGATATAGAAGATTTCATATTTCGATTGAAAAATTTTGTCCTGTACCAGTTTATCTTACAATAACCATTATTAATAAGATTAATTCGGGGTCATGTGATTACTAATTGAAAATTTCATGTTTAATGATTTGTATTGGGATTTGATAAAAGATTTTGCCTTTGTTCCTCGTCTTGCAAATCCATTTTCAATATGATTAATATTTTTCCAGATTGATACTTTGAAATTTTTTTGATCTCTATTTTTTGAGATTCTCAAAATTATCAGCTATCGGGAATTAGTTTTAACCGAGCTTTTATAGTTTTTAAAATTAGACAGTTTGAGGATTTTAGTTTGAGGATTTTGGTTTGATGATTTTGGTTTGAGGATTTTAGTTTGATGATTTTAGTTTGATGATTTTAGTTTGATGATTTTAGTTTGATGATTTTAGTTTGATGATTTCAGTTTGATGATTTCAGTTTGATGATTTCAGTTTGATGATTTCAGTTTGATGATTTTGTAAAAAAGATGATCAATTTTTATGAACATAAAAATTCCCATTCTTTGGCCCATTTAGAGCATTAAAATCTTCCTTTAAAGTACCTCATCCTTTTAAAGCCTATTTTTAGCCTTTTTTTTGATCCCTTCCCCTTTTACAACACTTATACTCAACCATTCGACGATCTTTAAATTTTACAGGGTTTCCAGAGGTCGATTTTTCCCAAAAAAACATTTTTTTTAGTTTTTGAAGGTATATATAAATAAAAAGGCGCTGAAAAATCAGCGCCTTTTAAAACATAAATTTATAAGAATTATCTTCCCATGTATACCATTAAGATTTGAACATCACTTGGATTAACTCCACTAATTCTGCTTGCTTGTCCTAAAGTATGTGGGCGAATTTTATTGAATTTTTGTTTGGCTTCGCTCGATAAAGAAACTAGTTTGCTATAATCGAAATTGGAAGGAATTACCAGGTCTTCCAGCTGGCTCATTTTCTGAACCAATTCCATTTCTTTCTCGATGTACACATCATACTTGATTTGTATTTCTGCTTGTTCCAAAGTTTCTATATCATATCCTGCCAAAGCCTGATCAATTTTAGCAACCTGATCTTTCATTGAAAAGATGTCGATATTTGGTCGTAATAAGATCTGATGAGCTTTTTGTTTTTGTGATAAAGGGGCTGAAGATTTAGCTTCGAGTAATGCACTGATTTCTTCTGGTTCGATAGAAAGTTCTTTCAGTGTTTTTTTGATTTTTTCTACACCTTCTCTTTTAGCCAGCATCTTCTGCATTCTTTCTTCGCTGGCCAATCCCATTTTATAGCTTCTTTCGGTGAGTCTTAAATCCGCATTATCCTGGCGCAATAGTGTTCTGAATTCGGCACGGGAAGTAAACATGCGATATGGTTCTTCGGTACCTTTATTAATCAGGTCATCGATTAACACACCGATGTAAGCCTCACTTCTTTTCAATACAAAAGGAGCTTCTTCTTTACTTTTCAGGTGAGCATTAATTCCGGCCATGATACCTTGGCATGCAGCTTCTTCATAACCTGTAGTACCATTTATCTGGCCAGCAAAAAAGAGGTTCTGAACATGCTTTGTTTCCAGAGAAAACTCTAATTGAGTAGGTGGAAAGAAATCATATTCTATAGCATATCCTGGTCTGAACATTCTACAATTTTCAAATCCAGGTACCAGGCGAAGTGCTTTCATTTGCACTTCTTCTGGTAAGGAAGTAGAAAATCCATTTACATAAATTTCCACGGTATCCCAACCTTCAGGTTCTACGAAAAGCTGATGTCTTTCTCTTTCGGCAAAGCGATTGATTTTATCTTCAATGCTTGGGCAGTAACGAGGACCAGTTCCTTGAATACGCCCTTGGAACATTGGAGATTTATCGAATCCTGTTTTCAACATTTCGTGTACTGCTTCACTGGTATAAGTGATCCAGCAACTTCTTTGTTGGGCAGGTTTAATTTTGGGAACATCGAGATATGAGAATCCAACAATTTCATCATCTCCTTTTTGTTCTTCCATTTTAGAATAATCGAGGCTTCTGCCATCTATTCTTGGAGGAGTTCCTGTTTTTAATCTATCGCTTTCAAAGCCCAGGGAAACTAATTGTTCTGTTATTCCTGTGGCAGCCTTTTCTGCTACACGACCTCCACCAAATTGTTTTTCTCCAATATGGATGACCCCATTAAGGAAAGTTCCATTTGTGAGTACAACCGCTTTAGCTTTTATTTCGTGGCCAAGGCCAGTTATAACACCATAGCATCTTCCATCTTTAACGAGCAGACCTTTCACCATATCCTGGTAAAAATCTACATTCTGAGTTTTTTCGAGTGCTTCTCTCCATTTAGCGGCAAAAAGCATGCGGTCGTTTTGCGTACGTGGACTCCACATAGCAGGTCCTTTAGATCGGTTGAGCATTCTGAATTGGATCATAGATTGATCTGTAACAATTCCAGAATATCCACCTAAAGCATCAATTTCCCTAACAATCTGACCTTTTGCAATACCACCCATGGCAGGGTTACAACTCATTTGAGCTATGGTTTGCATATTCATAGTCACCAGAAGGACTTTTGATCCCATATTGGCAGCAGCGGCAGCAGCTTCACAACCAGCATGTCCGGCGCCCACAACAATTATATCGTAAGTTGGAAACATAATTCGTTTTTGGAAAGTGCAAAATTACATAGAAGAAGGGAGATTGTTGATATAAAGTATAATGTTCCACGTGGAACATTATACTTTCCTTAAAAAGAAAAAAGAATGTTTCACGTGGAACATTCTTTTAAAACAGATACATTATGTTCCACGTGGAACATTGGTTAAATGTTCTATTATTTACCAAAATACTTATTCAAGTATTCCTCTTCTTTACTTCTCATTAAAGCAGCCTCTTTCTTCGATTTATCTTTAAATCCACATAAATGCAGAGCTCCATGAAAAATTACTCTATGTAATTCATGATTAAAAGGAACTCCAAACTTCTCAGCATTCTCAGTAACTCTATCCACACTTAAGTAGATCTCCCCTTCAGTCACTTCCGGGTCCTCACCCATCTCAAAAGTTACAATATCGGTGTAAGTATCGTGCTGTAAGAATTGCTTATTGATTTCCAATAAATATGCATCAGTGCAAAAAACATAATGCAAACTTTTTAAGCCTTGCCCCTCTGCAGTGAATAAGTCAGATAAAAATTGTTTCAGCTTCCTTTTATCTTTAAGCTGATCTTTCACTTCGTGTGCTGTAAATTGAATAGCCATTAATTCTGTATAATAATCAGATGTAAAAATATAGTGAAATTTGCTTTTGCTTCACCTTTCTTTTTGCATTATAAGGATACA
This sequence comes from Chitinophaga silvatica, assembly GCF_003419895.1. Classification (GTDB taxonomy): domain Bacteria; phylum Bacteroidota; class Bacteroidia; order Chitinophagales; family Chitinophagaceae; genus Chitinophaga; species Chitinophaga silvatica. The sequence goes on from NZ_QPMM01000004.1 coordinate 204,462, forward strand.
AAGGTAACTTTGTTCTATCATTCAGAGAATGAACTCCAATGCCGGAACTAAGATTTTAAAAGATTAATACGCAGGAAATGAAAAAGGGCGCAATTAAACTATCTTCCCTTACAACGGGTAAAAGTGCAGTAATCATTGAATTCGAGAAAGATGATCTTCATATTAAACTAATGGAAATGGGCTGCGTTCCTGGTGAAGAAGTAAAAATTGAAAAAATTGCTCCATTAGGAGATCCAATTTCAATTTCAGTAGCAGGATATAATTTGTCTTTACGCAAAACAGAAGCCGATCACATCTGGGTAGAAGAAATCTAACTTATTATTTAGGTATTTAGAAGAGGTTGACCAAGCTAATTGGTCAACCTCTTTTTTAGAATTCCCCCCGAAACAATACAATCTAATTTTCTCGATATAGCTTCAAGGTATCTAATCTTAAAGGTATCTACCTTCAATTCTACTCCCCTCTATATTCAATAAGCAATGTCATCAATCTAATTATTACGATACTTACTGAGAGTCAACGGCAATAGATTCTATTATGTAGGGCCTGTGATTAGATATCCTTCAAATGCTTTCTCAACATCTAACTCCCAGGTGTATATCTAACAAAAAGAAAAAATCTTTGAGAGTTCCAACCTTTCACTGGAGCGAATGGCTATATAGGGCTTCCAATCCAGAAAAATCCTTACAAATCAGTGCTAACTCTATCCTTAAATCATAAAATGCCAGCTCCTTCAAGTTAGAAAAAGAAAAATTTTGAGATTTTTTACCTTCATGGTGTAGAAAAAGGTATTCACAGCTTCAAATCAAAGAGGAATCCTCATACCTCGGAACTAATTCCATTTCTAAATCATAAAATGCGAGCTTCTATAAGTTAGAAAAAGAAAAATTTTGAGATTTTTTACCTTCATAGCGGAGAAAAAGGTATTCCCTAATCCAATCCAGGAGAAATCCTTGTAGCGCAGAACTAATTCCATTTCTAACTCAAAAAAAGCCTGTTCTAAGAAGCTAGAAAAAGAAAAATTTTGAGATTTTTGCCTTCGTAGTGGAGAAAAAGGTATTCACAGCTTCAGATCAAGGAGTAATCCTTACCCCTTGGGCTGATTTTATTTATAAACGCCAGATTTTCGAAATTAGAAAAAGAAAAATTTTTGAGTTTTACCTCAATAATGGAGAAAAGTAGTTGAAGATCCAGGAGAATTCTTATAATTAGGGGTTAACTCTATCCTTAAAATAAGGATACCAACATCTCGAAGTTAGAAAAAGAAAAATTTTTTGAGATTTTGGAATATTTGTGAATAAACCTGCCATTTATAGATTCAGAGCCAGGGAAATTATTATTATTAAGAGCCAATTCTATCCTAAATAAGTCGAAAAAATATCGTCAAAATCTACAATCGTACTTCGTAACGTCACTTCTTTTTTAAACAATGGAATTTTAATGAAAAACCATACGAATTTTGTCGAAAATCAACTCAAAAAAGAAAATTTCACTAAAAAATTCATGTAAAACATCAATTTTTTAGTCTTGAAATTCTTCTATCCTTCCCTTTCAGTAAAATCAATGAGTACGTTTCTCTCTACCAAAAAACTATTTCTGTAAACCTGTTAACACCTGGCATGATTTAATCTTAAAAGATCTCTCCATTCAAAATATATCAAACAAACAATCTCCATTAACCTTCTCCAAAATAATAATGATCAGTTACAGCAAATTATTTAGTATAAATCTAAAAGCTCTATAATGCTGTGAAATTCATGAATTCAAGGATACCAAAAAAGATTACTAAATATCAAATTGTCAGCCTCTTACTCAGACGGCCAGAGTTGCATAGATTTTACTTCACTTAAGTCACTGTTAGCAACAAATCAAATATTAAATTCTCAACGCCATATAAGTGCGTTTACTTTTTGTTAAAAAACAATATCCCGGGGTTACCAAGGAAAATATACTTCTATCTAATTCTCATACATTGTAAATCAGCATGAGAATTGACTGGAACTCTAAAACATTGGGTTACCCTAGGAAAATCCAAGAAATTGAATTGTCAATGTATTAATAGTTCTCTTACAATCGAAGAAAATAGCTAGTTCCCGGCATATCCAAAGAGAAAAATAAAATAATCGAATCTCAGCCCCTTCATAATATCCTGACAATCGAATAAAATATTATACTGGTTCTTATATCAAAGTCTAAAATAGAATATCAAATTCTCAGCCCTTTCACCAGGCGCCTATAATTACATGAAAATTGGGGCTTTCGTAGATATACAAGAAAAAAAATTTTTATTGAATTCTCAGCGCACTATCTAAGCGCTGACAATCGGATAAATCTGAAAAATGTGGGGAATCCACAGCAAAACTTAAAATATTAAACTCTCAGAGCCTTCTAAAAATGAAAAAAACTCTGTATATCCCCTATAACAAAAAGAAAAAAAATTTCGAAGCCTTTTAGAATTGGATGGAATTGTTGATCTCCACCATAAGGCAAGTTATACTTCAACTACAGTGCTCTCCTATGCTCATGAGAATTTGATAATCAAAATATTACAAGGGTAACCACGATAAAAAAATTTCCATTCAATTCTCAAGGCCTTCAAATTTTTATTTTCACTTCATAATGTGGAAAAGTGGATATCTAACTAAAATTACTTCGTGAATAAGAGCGCTGAGAATCTGATGAAATTTGATATTCCCAATATAACTATGAGAATATGGCACTCATAATAGCTTAACAGGTTGCTGAGAATTGCATATAAAAACAAGCGCAAGGGTATACACAGTGAAAGAAAATTTTTTCGATTCTCAGGGCCTTCATTTTTTCGATTTTTCATTTTTTGTGGATAAACAATATCGTTGTTAACAGCAAAAATTAGGTTTTACACAAGTTTACAATATAATATTTCACATTCTCCCTAAAACAAAGATGAATTATAACATTCTCAGCGTTTAAATAGCACTCTGAGAAATCGATATTCAAAAGGAACGTGGACTAACCCAATGGATAAAATAAATATCAAAATCTCAGGGCCTTCATTTTTAGTTTTCAACCGTATATAAACATAATATTCACCAGATATACACAGCAAGAAGTCGATTTATAATTAATTAGTATTCAAATAATTCATATAAAAAATAAGGCCCTGGGAATAATTTATCCCCAGGGCCTTAATAAGGTTATACACAAATAGTCAGACTATTTTTAAACTGATTTTCAAGTACTTAGCTATAGTCCAGCTTCCGCGCTAATTTTCAGCATTCTTTCTATCGGCTTTAAAGCAGCAACTCTCAATTGTTCATCCATGGTAATTTCAGGTTGCTCATATTCCATACACAAATACAATTTTTCCAGCGTATTGAGTTTCATGTGTGGACAATCATTGCAAGCACAGGCATTATTAGGAGGAGCAGGAATAAAAGTCTTTTCAGGATTGTCTTTTTCCATCTGATGCAGAATACCGGTTTCAGTAACTACGATGAATTCCTTTGCACTGTCTTTCTTGCTATACTTCAGCAAGGCAGTAGTGGATCCGATATAATCAGCAATTGCAAGCACAGCTGGTTCACATTCTGGGTGAGCAATAATCTTAGCTTCTGGGTGACGAACCTTAAGCTTTGTAATTTTCTCCAGAGAGAAGATTTCGTGGACCATACATGCACCATTCCACAAAACCATGTCTCTACCCGTTTTTTTGATCAAATAAGCCCCTAAATTCCGATCGGGGGCAAAAATGATCGGCTGATCCTTCGGAACGCTCTCGATGATCTTTTCGGCATTAGAACTGGTACAGATGATATCACTTAATGCTTTGATCCCAGCAGAACAGTTAATATACGAAATCACGATATGGTCTGGGTACTTATCTCTGAACTTCTTAAAAAGCTCAGGAGGAGCGCTATCGGCTAATGAACATCCCGCTTTCAGGTCGGGTAAGAGTACTTTTTTCTGTGGACTTAAAATTTTAGCAGTTTCTGCCATAAAGTGTACTCCTGCAAAAACTATAATATCGGCATCGGTTTTAGCAGCTTGCTGACTGAGGCCTAAACTGTCGCCAATATAGTCTGCGATATCCTGGATGTCTGGCTCCTGGTAATAGTGTGCCAGTACAATTGCATTTTTTTTCTTTTTTAAATCTTCGATCGCTGCAAACAGATCTAAAGACGGATCAACGGCTATATCTAAAAATCCTTTTCGTTGCAAATTTTTTTTCGCGTCAGCGATTTCCATAATCATATCTATATACTTATTTATTTAATTAAAAGAAAAAGCCCACTACTATTAGGGCTGTGAATATGTGGAAATTTAATTTTTTACCCTGATACAAATGTAGTTGTTATTATTTTCTACTACACTTTCCACACTAAATTAACATACGATTTCCGCGCCAATACTCACTTTTTATGTTTTCATCCACATAGGTGGATATCGTTGTTAGTGAAAATCTTTTTAGTTGACATAGTATTAGAAAGTTGTTGAAAGACGAGCTTAACTATTCACAAATCGACCTCTTAAAAGTTGAGGTATAAATTTAGGAGAATAACAAAATTATTTATTCCTGTGTATAAAGGCACCTTTTCCCACCATTTTTTGGGTTTTACAGGGGTTTTTACACATCAATTGTGGAAAAAAAGCGAGCAGGGAACTTCAAAGGCCTAAATTTTATTTCAAGCGAAATACAAGGCTTTTATTCACATTTTTATGTGAATACACTAAAACGCGTTTTCAACAATTGTGAATAATGAATTGAGAACCTGGTGCGGTCAAAATTCATGGAAATATAGTCACAGAACCACTTTTAAGATTATAAATAATTGAAAATAATAAACTTCGAAAATGGGTTGATGTGTGGAAAACCTGTGAATGCCTGATAGACCACAAACGTGTTATAAACACCTGAAACCCTTTACAGTACTGGATTACAAGCTAAAAAATACTCTTTTGCAGTTACAGTTATTTTATTCTATTTTTGCTAACCTTAAAAATGTAGACTATATAATATATGTCAGTAATTCAGAAAATCAGGGACAAATACGCCGTTACGATCGTAGTAGTGATTTGCTTGGCTATTGTTAGTTTCCTATTGCAGGATGCCTTCTTTGGCAAAAATTCTTTTATGCGCCGCAGTACCACCGTTGGTAAAGTGAATGGCGTGGAACTAGATCAATCAGAATACTTACGTCGTATCCAGGTTGCAGAAAACAATGCGCGTTCTCAATATTCTAATATTGATGATCAGATGCGCGATCAAATTCGTGAGAGTGTTTGGAATGAATTTCTGACAGAGCAGATCATGGGTGAGCAATACAAAAAATTGGGCCTGGTAGCTACCGAAGCTGAAGTAGTAGATCAGATTTATGGTAAAAATATCAACCCACTTGTTGCTCAACAATTCTCCCGTAATGGTGAACCTGTTGATCGTGAAGAAGTTAGAAGGGCTTTAAGTAACCCTAACCAACGTGAAGCGATTTATGAATTACAAGACATGGTTGCCAAATACCAACAGCGACTGAAATATGTTACATTAATAAAACAAGGCATCTATTATCCTAAATGGTTAGCACAACAAGAACAACAGGATAATAGCCAGATTGCCAACATCTCTTATGTAAGCGTTCCTTATGCTACCATTTCAGATTCTACTGTTAAAGTAACAAATGCTGAATTGCAAAGATTTATCGATGAACATAAGAAACTGTTCCAGGTTGAGGAATCACGCAAAGTGGAATTTGTAGCTTTTGATGCAATTCCTTCAGCTGCCGACTCTACCGCTGCTATTCAACACATCGTTTCTTTAAGAGAAGAATTAGATACAACTAAAGAAGTTGCAGGTTTTATTAACCGTAACTCTGATATTAAATTCTACGATGGTTTTATTTCTAAGAGCATGGTAAATGTTCCACAGAAAGATTCTATCGTAAATCTGCCTATCGGCGGAATCTTCGGACCATATTATGATAATAACCTTATCGTGTATGCGAAAATGGTTGATCGTAAGAATTTACCAGATTCTGTAAAAGTTCGTCAAATTGTTCTTGTTTCAGGAGCTCAGGGTGGCTTACCTGATTCAATCGCTTCCCGCCGTGCAGATAGCATTGCTGTTGCACTTCGTGGTGGTGCTAATTTCAGCGAATTAGTGATGAAATATTCTGACGATCCTGCAAAAACAACGAATGGTGGTGAAGAATATATTACTCCTACTACCCAGGCTTACCCAGAATTCAAAGAATTTGCTTTAGAAGGTTCTAAGGGCGAAATCAAAGCAGTTAAAACTGCTGTAGGTTATTTCGTTACTCAGATTATGGAGCAGAAAAACATCGGGCCTGCTATTAAAGTTGCCTATTTAGGTAAACCAGTTGAAGCCAGCAAAGAAACTAACAATGGCGTTTATGCTGCTGCTTCCGAATTTGCAGGTAAGAGCAACAGATCTGCCAGCGATTTCGAAAAAGCTATTCAACAAGGTAAACTGAATAAGAGAATTGCAGAAGTTAGACCAATGGATTTCGCAGTTCCTGGTATTGGTCAGGCTCGTGAATTAGTTCGTTGGGCTTATGAAGCTAAAACCGGTGCTGTAAGTAATGTATTTACCTTCGAAGATAAATATGTAGTAGCTACCTTATCAAATATCACTGCTGAAGGTACTGCTCCTCTTGCCTCAGTTAGACCAATGGTTGAAGCTGAAGTAAGAAGACATAAGAAAGCCGAGCAGATTATTTCCAAACTGCAAACTCCTGCTTCTCTGGAGGCTGCAGCTAGTGCAACCAATCAACCAGTGCTGAAAGCAGAGAATATTACTTTCGCTACTCCTTTTGTTGCTTCTCTCGGATTCGAACCACGCGTAGTAGGTGCTTCTTTCAATAAAAGCTGGGGCACTGCTAAAGTATCTACTCCTATTGAAGGTGGTGCTGGCGTATATGTGATCAAAGTTGATAACTATCAGCCAAACACCCAGCCTGAACAGGATATTGCTACTATGCAAGCTGCATACGAGCAAAATATGGGCTTACTGTTGAATCAACAACTGATGCTAACATTGAAGAAACTTAGCAACGTTAAAGATACTCGCGGTAAATTCTTCTAAGTCATAACATTTTTACTGACATACTAAAGGGAGGCATTAGCCTCCCTTTTTCTTTGCAGAGATTCGTAAATTTGTATTGATAAAATATAGAAGAAATGGACGAAATAGTTAATAAAGTAGCACAGAGTGGACTGGAAACCATAGACTTAGAAGGATTTTATCCAAATGGGGATATTGTGACTTTCGATATGAAAGACCATTTGTTTATGGGATTGATCCTTAAAGAGAAGGATTTCAGAGCTGCTCTTCAAACCTATGATTGGGAACAATATCGCGGAAAAAATGTAGGTCTGATTTGTAGTGTGGATGCTGTCATACCTTTATGGGCATATATGTTGGTAATGACCTATCTGGAGCCAATTGCAAATTATGCTGCTTTTGGAGATGCCGATTTTATATATAAAACACTTTATCTGAAAAATCTCGCAGCTATTGATGTTTCTGCTTATGAGGATAAAAGAATTGTTATTAAAGGATGTGGAGATAAGCGCGTGGGAGAAGTAGCATATGCAGAAATTACCCGCTTGCTCAGACCTGTTGCCAAGAGTATAATGTATGGAGAACCTTGTTCAACAGTTCCTGTTTACAAGAAGAAAAGCTAGAACCATCCTCTTTTTCTGAATATAAAGATCATAAGGATCAATAGTAAACCCATACCGCCAAGGGTATAGTAATAGCCATATTTCTTTTCTAATTCAGGCATGAAGTGGAAATTCATACCATAAATTCCTGCAACCAGCGTTGGAGGAGCCATTAAAGTGGTAACAACAGCCAAAACCTTCATGATTTCATTCATTTTAAGGTTGAGCTGGGTATGATACATTTCCTGTAAGTTGAGCACCATATCGCGATAGTTGTCGGCCAGGTCATTACATTGAATAATATGGTCATATACATCCTTATAATATTTGGTGACCTGATCTTCCAGCAAATCACTTTCACTTTTTAAGAAGCCATTCACTAATTCCCGTACAGGTGAAATGGCTCTCTTAAATAAGAAAACCTGGCGACGGAGATAGTTTATCCTGGCTAATGTTCTGGTGTTAGGCTGATGTTGAACGAGGTCTTCCATCATTTCAATCCTTTCTCCCAGTTTATCCATTACAATGAAGTAGTTATCAACAATAACATCCAGAAGCGAATAACATAAATAATCGGCGCCTCCGTTTCTTATTCTGGATCCTTTTAATGAAAGTTTGGTTCGTACGGGGTCAAATACATCGCGGGTTGGATCTTCCTGGAAAGAAATCACGAAGTTTTTCCCCATTACAATGCTTACTTGTTCAAGATCTACAGAACTGGATTCTTTATTGAAATAAATCATCGGTAGTAAACAAAATAATCTATCATTAATTTCATCCATTTTCGCACGTTGCCCATTGCTTAAAATATCTTCCTCAATAAGTGGATGGATTAAAAACTGTTGACAAACAGCGTGTACTTCTTCCTTTCGGAGACCATCAATGTTTATCCACGTTAGAGTGGGTGATTCCAGGTATTTAAACGTTTCTTCAACTTTGTTTAAAACTATTTGTGAGCAAGAATCAGCGCTGTAATCGAAAACTGTAATCAGAATTTCTGAGGCAGGCTTGCGTACTGATGTTCCGGCAGCTGGATTAAAGTTCATAATTCGCTGCTTCTTTAATTTGAATGGGTTTAAAACCTGCACAACATCAGTAATTGGTAATTTATTACGCCTGGCCATCTTAATTCCAAAGATTTTAGCATGAATTTAAAGTAAAAAATTTCAACAGACCCCGTGATTTTTAAAGGAGAAATTGGGGAAAATGCAGAAAATAAATGCGCCACCTTTGTCCTATAGGGTATGTGGACAAATAAATTTATTAAAAACCCGGATAACAATCCGGGTTAATATTAAAATTTCGGAAGGTCAATAGTTGGGATAATGCCATTAGCGGGGCGTTCAAAAATATCCCCATACTTTGCGTTGGCTGGTTTAAATCCACCATTCCATAAGTAGAACCATCCATTTTCACTTCCACCGCCAAAATCAATACGATCTTTTGCTCTTGCAGTGGCATCAATTGAAAACTTAGCTTTAGTAAGTTCTATCCATTCTCCTTTATCGGTTTTAATCCAATGATTTCCGAAGTAACCTTTTCTCCCCCATTGACCGTTTTCAAAATTGAAATTTTCAAGGAAAGAATAAAGCCCTTTCATATATACCCCATCTTTAGGAGCCCTGAAACTTGCTATTAGTTTCCATTCCTTATGCTCGGGAACATAAAAGTAGGCTGTATAAGTTGTGGTATTACCAGTAGGCACGCTATGCAAAAGAAAACGATAGGTTTCATTAGCCTTCCAGTTGTAAATCCAGTGGCTATGGCCTCCTGTGCCTTCTCCCCCAAACCCACTTGCATAAACACTATCTCCCTTTGCAAGAAGTACAACCTGATCTTCATACTTTACTTTGCTTCTTTCTTCAGGTTCCCCTCCTGAATCCCAAACACTAAAGATTATACGACGCTCAGTAGGAGAATTTACCTGCATTCCGAAATAACCTCTGTGAAAGCCACAGGACATGAAATATGAATCGAGTTTATCTTCTCCCTCAGGAACTTTTATTTCGCCATAAAACCACTCAACTTCCTTGTTTTCGGGAGTCGGATAACTTAAGTGTACAGAAGCCGATCTGCGCCATGGCTTTGGGTTATATTGAATGTTCCTGGTTATATCGCCAGTTAATGAAACCCCTTTTATATTGGCGTAAGTTGCTCCCCTTTTACTTAATCCCTTAATAGAAATACAATAAAAGCCAGGTTGACCTAATTCAGTTTTCATTACAGGAAGAGATTTGAAATTAGTATTGGAAGGAATGCTAACTTCTTTTTGAGAACCATTTACAGAAACAGATAATTTACTTTCAGTGGTGGCGTTGGCAATAAGAGAAATATCGATACTTCCCTCACGAGCTGCATAAAAGTAAAAATTAACTATTCCTCTATTATCGGTCCAGTTACGAACACCATTTTTTTCATCTACTACAGCATATTTTTCGGATGGTTCTACATATGCAGTATATCCCGGTAGGGTGATAGATGGTGCCTGTGCATAGGAGGCAATAGCCACGAGAAGCGCGGTGGCAGTTGAGAGTAATTTTTTCATGATCATTGTTCTAAATGTGCAATGAACAAATAAAGTAGCAACTGTTAGTAAAAGCAAGTAATCATGAACAAAAATTACAAACCAATGAGAAACTTCTTTACCCGCATTCTGTAAGAAATAATAATAGGAGGATCTGAAGGAACTTATTCTTCTCTCTGCGTTAATAAAGAAGGCATACTACAGATAGGCTAAAATAGAATGCAATTCCCGTTTCAGCTAACTACTTTTTCTTCTTCTTATACTTAATCTCAACGTTTGCAACTCCCGTATTTAACATGCCAATTCGCTGTGCCGCTTTAGACGACAGGTCGATAATGCGGCCGGCTACAAACGGGCCACGGTCATTAACAATAACTCTGACACTTTTTCCATTGGCAACATTGATGACAGTAACTTTAGTTCCAAAAGGTAAAGACTTGTGAGCTGCTGTTAATCTACGTTGACGGAATATTTCGCCACTGGCTGTTTTTTTTCCATCAAAACTATTGGCATAATAAGAAGCTTTACCTGTTTCCGTAATCTTGCGGCTACAGGAAGAGAAAGCAATGAGAATCAGAAGCATAGCTCCTAATGAGCGTAAAAAGGGAGACGGGATAGTAATCATATAAGCTAATAATTGCCTGTTATAAAAGTAAGGCAATTTTCATGAGGAATATTAAAATATAGGGATGAACCAATGTTTTGTTCACGCTGTTAGTACATAAAACAAAAGGATTATGGCAAAATTAGTTGCAGATCAAATAGTTGATATGTTGGTAGAAGCGGGTATTAAACGGTTATATGCAGTTACCGGAGATAGTTTGAATCATCTTAATGATGCCATTAGAAGAGATGGAAGAATAGAGTGGATTCATGTAAGGCATGAAGAAACAGGTGCTTACGCCGCCGGGGCAGAAGCTCAGCTCAATGGACTGGCGTGTTGTGCTGGCAGCAGTGGGCCAGGCCATGTGCATTTGATAAACGGTTTGTATGATGCCCATCGTTCCGGGGCCTCCGTAATAGCCATTGCCTCAACTTGTGCTACCATTGAATTCGGAAGTGATTATTTTCAGGAAACGAATACTATTAAGTTGTTTGCAGATTGCAGCTGTTATAATCAAATAGCTACAACCTCCGAGCAGGTACCAAGAATGTTGCAGGCAGCTATACAACATGCAATACATAAACATGGCGTAGCAGTATTAGGTTTGCCTGGTGATATAGCATCTGATGATGCCAGGAATATTACTACATCAACAAAAGTATATAAACCCAATCCCATTATCCGACCTTCAGATGAGGAAATTATAGAGCTGGCAGCTTTGCTGAACAAGGAAAACAATATTGCAATTTATTGCGGAATCGGAGCTGTAAAAGCTCATGATGAGATAGTGGAATTAGGTCGATTATTAAATGCTCCTATCTCCTATTCTTTCAGGGCTAAAATGGGTATTCAGCACGATAATCCATATGAGGTTGGGATGACGGGCCTGCTAGGGCTTGCATCCGCATACCGCAGTATGCATGATGCAGATGTTTTACTTTTACTAGGAACAGATTTCCCCTATACTCCGTTCTTTCCGGAGAAGAATAAAATCGTTCAGATTGATATTCAGCCGGAACGACTTGGTAGAAGAGCCAATCTGGATATGGGATTATGTGGCGATATAAAAGATTCCCTTTCAGCATTGATACCTCATCTTAAAGAGAAAAAAAGCCGTGATTTTCTGGATGCGATGCAGACCTTTTACAAAGAGGTTAACCAGCGAATGCAAACATATGTGGAAGACAGAGGAAAAGAAGATGCAATTAGCCCGGAATTTGTGGCAGCGACACTTAATAAGCTTGCATCTTCCGACGCTATATTTACTGTTGATACCGGAATGACGAATGTTTGGACCGCCCGCTATATAGAAGGAACCGGACAAAGAATGTTATTGGGCTCTTTTAATCACGGGTCTATGGCCAATGCTATGCCACAAGCCATAGGAGCTGCACTTGCACAACCTGGCAGAGAGGTATATGCATTGTGTGGAGATGGTGGATTATCTATGCTCTTAGGTGATTTAATAACAATTGTTCAGTATCATTTACCGGTTAAGGTAATAGTATTTAATAACCGTTCACTCGGAATGGTAAAACTTGAAATGGAAGTAGCCGGATTACCCGACTGGCAGACCAGTATGTTAAACCCCGACTTTGCTGCTGTTGCTGAAGCCATGGGATTTAAAGGGTTTACAGTGCGTTCGCCAAATGATCTGGAGAGTACATTAACACTGGCAATTCACACACCGGGGCCAGTACTCATCAATATTTTTACGGATCCGGCATCTTTGGCAATGCCTCCTAAAATTGAGTTTTCTCAATTGAAAGGGTTTGCCCTTTGGATGAGCAAACTTATGCTGGGCGGACGTTATGAGGAAGTATTGGAAGCAATTAAATCAAATTACAAACACATAAAAGACATCAATATATAATTAGAAAGGATAACCAATGGCAATATTCAATACCAGATTCTTTTTTCGCCAATCAGGATCACCAAAGTCTATTTTGTCAAATACCCAACGCTGACCTTCCGGGAGATATGGAATTCTGAATGGTGTGGCCAAATCGAGACGCACTACCACAATAGATGCATCGATACGCAGACCAATTCCGCCCCCTACAGCTATTTCCCTATAGAAAGTATTAAAGGTGAATTTACTTCCTGGCTTATCAGGAACATCTTTTTGTAACCATATATTTCCTGCATCTACAAAAGCTGCAAAATTAAATACACTGGCAATATGTATTCTTAGTTCCGTATTAAGTTCCAGTTTGATATCACCAGCCTCATTAGCCAATAGAGAAGAAGTATCTGCAGCATAGTTGTGATAAGATCCCGGGCCAAGTGTTCTTGCTCTGAATGCCCTGATGCTACTACTACCACCAGTAAAGAACTGTTTTACAAAAGGAAGGGTTTGGGAATTGCCATATGGCAAACCATAACCAATCAGTAATCGGTTTACCCATTGTTTGCCTCTTCCAATTTTCCAGTAATGGCGGCCTTCCAGGGTTAGTCTTTCATATTGGGCAAAAGAGTTGCCTAATATGGTTTTCTGACCGGTATCATTTCTTGGAATAATTAAGCCTGCAAGGTTTCCAGAGATATCGATATTTCCACTCAGAAAGAAACTATGTATCCTATTAGGATTCAGGGTATTGTATGTAATAGTGTAATTGCTGCCCAGAATGAATTGCTTTTCAATAGCAGCTCTTTGACTGGGATCATTTGCCAAAATACTATCGTAGGCAGTAGTTGTTTTAGTTGGCAGTACATAGGTTACAGCTATTGGAGCAAGATTATGGCTCAGGTGTTGATTCTTCTGCCATAGATATTGAAGCTGTAGCGTATATGCGTTTAAGTTATACATATCAGATCTGCTATATAACTCATATCCGGCGCTTATTCTTGTTTTAGGAACATAAGGAGCGCGTATGTTTAACCCTCTGAAGGGCGTTAAAAATCTCGGAACGGTTACCGCTACTGAAGCCCCTAACGAATAGGAGTTGGAACCACCAGCATTACCACCCGTCTGCCATTCCATACCTCCCTGTAAGCCGATCTCCAGTAATGACGCAATATGCAGCCAGTTACGGTTTTTAGCGGTTAAACTTACCTGAGATCCAACAAAACCATTGGACTTAGAAGTACCTCTAAGCTCTGTTTGCAGTGATCTTCGTTTATATGGAGTCAGGTAGAACTTTGCATCTAACCACCCACTATCTAAAGACCATCGATTATTGACCAATGCTCTGTAATTAGATCTGTCTGTTGTATCTCTGACAATAGTAGTATCGCTTAAACGGCGTATTGATGTATCCCGTACAATTTGATTTGGATTTCCACCCAATATATTGTGTATGCTGGTATCTCTTACCGGTTGGAACTGACCTTTTACAAATTTGAATACTCCCAGATTAATTAATCTTTGAAGGGTAATATTATGAGAGCTTAGCCTGTACAAACTATCAGGACGTAAGAATACAGATTTGTCGAAAGTAGAAGCCTTAAACCGGTGAACCGAATCCACAATATAAATTCCTTTATACTTCATTGGTGTACCAAGCGTTGAGGTAGAATCATTATCTAATGAATAATCAGGGAACAGAACAATATCACGCATTTTGTATGGCCTCAATGCTAAGGCTGGAGTGTTATCCTTTATTTTTACATATAGATCTATTTTCCCGTCATTCGTGCTATCTGCTTGAACTAATAAATAATCTGGTGTGAAATAATAGTACCCTTGTTCTTTTAAAATAGCGTGTATGCGATCACGTTCGGCCTTAATAGAATCCAATGAATACGGAGCTCCAACAATCAGAGAGCTCGTCTCTTTTGTTTTAGTGATAGTTTTCCCAATCCAGCTGGTATCCGTTAAAAATGTAACACTTTTAATAGTGTATCTGTGGTTGGGAATAACAGTATAGTTTATGCTTGCTTTTTTCTTGCCGGAATATTTAATTTCAGAAGTAACATCAGATTGGAAGAACCCATTATCAACCAAATATCCTGTTAATATTTCTGATGTATAATTGGGCTTGGCTGTACTTAGTAATACAGGAGGTTCCCCCCATTTTTTTCGCAGTAAATAATTCAGGCCTTTTCCTTTAGGTTCATTCCCCAGATTATAAAGCCACAATTTGATTGGCATTCCAAGAAATTTTCTATTGGGATTAGGTCTGATTCTTTTATTTAATCCGGATTGCAGGTCGGAATAATCTTTCGGCTTCTTCTTCGTAACGGTATCATTAGTCCATATTATTTTGCTGCCGGTATACAACCTGTCGCCACTTGGAACAGTACGAGTAGTACTGCATCCGGTGATAAACAGGAATACAATGCAGAACAGTATATTTTGAACAGATGTTACGTTACTTAATAATCGCATCAGTGGTTGCCGGATTTTTATCGTCGTTGTTTTTGTTGTTTCGCAACTTTTCTCTTCGGGTTGCGATTTTTGATCTTTGAAATATTTCTCTGAATTCGTCGTAGTCCATCACCAGTGCAAATGCAACTCCGGTTTCTACCACCTGGCCATCAATGACAGTAGTACCATCATTACGTTGATAAACTCTTATTCTATATCTACCATCACTAGTCAGCTTATATTCTATTGATATGTCGCCAATCAGATTGCTGGCATTTTGGGTGTTTCCTGTAAGCATAATATTTGAACCAACGGAAACGGATAAACGATCATTGAATAGTTTTTTAGAGGCTCCAACGTTCAGGGTTGTTGTTTCCTGCGCCGAGCCAGTAGAGTAATCTTCCTGGCTCTTCAGATCAAAATTCAGATCAATACCCTTGATCAGATTACCTGCCAGATTATTTAATTGCTGTGATAAAATTTTACTCACACTGTTTCTTGCGGCCTGTTCTACTCCACCTCCTGTACTTTCGAGCGTATTGGTAGGATCATCAGGAATGAATGTATTTAATACCAGTAACCCCATCACCTGTTTATTCAACTCAGATGGCACCTGGTTGATCTGTTTAATACGATTATAAGGGGTACCGCTCAAAGAGTTTCTGTCTTTTTCTTCCATGTCGAGCTGGAAGCTGATATCAGGTTTCAATATGCTGCCTTTAATCATCAGATATACGAGGAAAGGCATACGTTGGCGATATGTATTACGCTGTTCTGCGGTCATACTCGATAGTTGATCAGCTACCAGATCGTATGCAGAGGCATTGACAGTATATTTTGCTGTGATATCAACATCTGCATTTGTCGGATCACCGTTAAAGGTAATAGAGCTACCCTTTTGAATATCGAAGGATCGTTTAATCAGTTGATTGAGCGACATTTCGTACTTCCCTTCGTTGATTTCATACCTGCCGGTAAGACTTAATTTGCTGCTGGGGTCCAATGTAGCATTAATACTGGCAGTTCCCTGAGCCTGAACATAATCGCCATTTTGGGCATCGATAATTATTTTGATAATTGATTCTGGGGTGATATCAAGATTGCCTGATAAATAAATCCCCTGTAAACGCGTGGTGCTGTACTTAAGACTGTCCTGCCGGGCAAGCAGTGCAGAATCGACCGGGTTCGACATATCCACAAATTCAACTACTCCTTCCCTGGTGGCAAGCCCTGGTTCGTCTTGCGGTAATGTCATAGTTACTTTTGATTTATCCTTTAGTGTAACTACTGCATCAACGCGTGGTAAGTCCGAAGTTCCTCTGATTTTTATTTTGCTATCAACGAATGCAGGTCCATATATCCATTGATCCTGAGTTTGCTGTTTACCAAGTACCATAAAGTTATTGGCATTCACATCAAGATTTAAAAAGAATCTGGAGTAATCGTTTGTATTAATTCTGCCATTTACAATAAGCTCGTTGTTCAAACTATCTGCAACGACCAGGTTATTAAGCTTAATACCTTTTTCATCTATCAGAATGTTTTCATCCGGTAAATGGAATGTGGAGCCAATCATATTTACCATACCGGAAGCATTGTTGAAATGCAGGCTTCCATCAACCTTCGGGTCAGAAGGAGTGCCGGTGATAGTAAATTGTCCGTTGGCCGTACCTGCCATTCTGGAAACGCTTCCCATTGTAAAAGGCTCCAGAGAAGACATACTTAACTTGTTGATATTTAGATTTGCGTTGATAGTACTATCGTAAGTTCCATCAAGCTTAATATCATTCAGACTGCCGGAAAGATTGGCTGTAAGGGCATAACTGGTTGGAGTCAGGTTGCTGACTTTAGCATCGAGCGTACCAAAAGGTTTATTCCTGACAGTAAGATCATCGACCTTTAAATTTGCTAAAATGAGAGGAGAAGCATTCCAGTTGCGCACTGTTGCATCTGCATTCAGGATACCATTTGCGAGTAAGGTATCGGTAGCAAGAAGTCCGGTTATTGTTGATAAATGAAAATCAGTAATTTTTGCTGCGATAACAGGAACAGTACTGCTATCGTGTTGTGTATACAGGTGAATAGATTGAGCGCCCTGATATAACCTGATATTAGCGGTATCAGGCATACCATTATGTAGTCTGAAAACATTATTATTATCTACACTCCATGCCTCTTTATTCAACAAAATTCCAGGCTTGAGGGAAAGCTCAATTACATTATCGTTCAGGAATGATAGGTAACCTCCGAATTTATATTTAGGTTGCCTGTTTACATCAGTAAGTAATGTATTAAATTCTACCTGTCCTGCATTTGCCTTTGCTGCAACATAAGTATAAAACAGTGGGAAGGTAGGATGATTCAGCTTTGAGATTGCTGTATATGAATTTAGAGTGGTATCTACGATTTTTGCATAGATACGCAGACTATCTATTTGCAGGGAGTCGTATTCCAGTTTTGTAGCGGCGGCATGTAAGTAAAGTAAACTACTATCACTATTAATTCTTCCTTCCATAGTTAATGGTACATCCATCCGTAATGCAGGGAAGAGCGGCTGTAATGATTTAGGCCAGATTAATGAAGCTGTCCATGAAACAACCTGGTTGCCAGGAATCTGAATGATATTAGCGGAATCATAAGGCAATAAAGGTTTACTGATAATACCTGAATAGGCAGCCCCGATTTTCCTATAATCCATATGCCCGTTTGCGTTAATAGTGCCAACAGGGCTTTTCAGCGAAATGTATTGCTGGTCAGTATATTCTGCCAGTAAAGAGGTACTGTCTATTGGGAAAACCTGACCATTTGTAGCAATCTGCCAGTTGGTAAGATATGCACTGCCTTCTACCCTTTGCGGTTCTATACTTGCAAAGTCTGCGTTAAGATTACCTTTTAATGTTAAAGGTTCGGAATACCAGTTAGTGGCGTAGAGGTCTGCATTGGTAAGATCGAGGAAAAGGTGTAAATCTCTTACAGTGGTATCAGATAATACTCCTTTTACGTTAAATTGGGCCAGTACATTAGTATCTGCGCTCTCGCCCTGCGCATGAAAGTCTCCTTTATCGATACTCCCATTGATGCTCACTCCATGATACGTGTATTTATTATAGGTAGCCTCACTTAGCTGAGCATTTGCATTAGCAATCATTCTGCTAATAGTGTATCCCTGGCCGTTTGCTTCCAGCCGACCCGAAACCCAGCCATAGGTAGTATCATATAGCATGATGCCCGGGTTGGCCCGGAAATATGGAATATTTAATGCATAACTACTTCTGATACTATCAGTAATATTTGTAAGACGGGCATTTATGTTGGCATTAACATAATCACTTTTCAACTGAAGCGCAGTGATCATGTTTTTAAGTCCACCTTTCAACATACCCGTAATAACCATGTGATTAGGCAAACGGGGAGTATCGGGCAAAGTGCCTGGTGGAAGCCATGAACGAAGTGCTTTGTTACCGGATTCGATATAGAGATCGGGTAAATATGCAGAGAAGTTATCAGGATCTGTAGCCTGTGTAACCTGGCTATTGTTTGCCCTGATTATATTGCCCTCATGATCGTTTATATAAAGTTGCCTGATATTGAGGTTTGCCATTGTTCCTTTCAGGAGGGCAGATAATGTTATATCCTTATTCCAAAGGGGTTTAAAGCTGCTATTCTTACGGGCACCGGGAACGAAACCTAACCATTCGCCCAAGGCAATACGAACGGAATCGAGATTTGCATCAATTCCCAATAAATCGGGTTTGTCTGCAATCATAGACCAGGAAGGGGCGGTTATGGTAATGGATTTTCGGATAATACTTCTATTGGTTTGAATCAATAGTTTATTAAGCGATATTACTTGTGGAGTATATATTACCTCCATATTTGTTTTCCTAAGTGTAAAGCCTGATTTATCCTTTGCAGAAAGAGCTTTAACTACAGCGGAGATGCTATCGGGCTGATATCTGATGTTTTGAATTTTACCATCAAGATTATGCAGTAACAGGTGGTTGTAATCGGGATCGGGGCCTGCTGCTTTCGGGGCCGGGCCACCGTTATCGTATCGTACTACAATTCTGTCCATATTTACCTGATTGGCAAAAACCTTCCAGGTATTGGGGGTGCTCTCTGCCGGGGTAGCCGGAGCAGGAGATTTTCCGGGAACCATCATTACGAAGCCGGCAGCCTGGCTAAGAGCCAGGTCTCCGATCTGAATATAAGTGGAGTCCTGATCCAGGCTACTATTGGTAACCTGAAGTTTGCCGACCTTCCAATTGGTGGAAATACCAGCACCTTCATCTTCATATAGGAAATAGCTGTTTTGAACCAACAGCTTCCTTAGTAAGAGGTGTAAAGATGCGGAGGTTGTATCAATTTTTGGAGGAGGCGGAGCTGCCTTTGTTGTAGCCGCCGGAATATATTTCTGGCGGAAAAAGCCTTTCAGTCCATCCAGTGTAATATTCCTGAATGCATAAATGCCGTCATCTATTAAGATATCGTCCGGATCTAAGTGCAGACTGTCAAATGTGGCGGCGGCGTGCATGCCTCCGGGAACATCCCAAAACTGAAGTTTTACAGTTTTGAAATTAAGATCTTTAAGTCTGAATTGAATAGTGGTACCGCTTGATGGAGCAAGTGTATCCGGTTTACTATTAGGGCTGCTAAATGCATCTATAGCGAATTGGTAATTAAATACCGTATCATGTTCTCGTTTATAGGCATTAACAATAAGTGTATCCCAGTCTAAGCGCTCTATTCTCAGTTCATTGCTGATGAGAGCCAGTAAATTGTATCTTAATTTCAGGTTGGCAGTATAGAAGAGTGTTTGATTAGAGGTATCGGCAATGTAAATGTCTCTTAGTTCCAGGTATTTCCACCCCCTGGCTCGTAGATAACCTATATGAACTTTTGTATTAAGTTTTCTTTGAAGATATTTCTGGCCTTCTATTCGCAGGAAATTTTGAACCCCCTCCAGTTGAAGCAATAAGACAGCCATTACGGGCAATAAAAGCACCGCAACAAAAATCCATAATAGCCATCGCCACCAACGACGGACATGCCTTTCTTTGACTTCTGTTGGTTCTGTCACTATGCGCGATTAGAAAAACTACTGAATATAAACGTAAAAGGACGCTTATGGTTTACTTTGCCCAAAGGTTAGTGTAACCAGGAGCGTTAAAGCAGGGGTACAACAAAATTTATACCTGAGAGTCTGTAAATCACTGCATTTATTGCAAGAATACATTAAATACGGAAACGAACATACTATTTTAAGATTTGAGGACTCAAAAAATATGAGTAGGAAAATGCGCAATTTGTTGCGGGAGGAATAAAATTCGGCTTACAGAGTTACCCTATTACGTTGATTGAACCTGAATATATAGTATTCAAGAGTAGTTCTCTTGCTCTTATCTGCTCTAAATTCTTCGAGAAGGGTACTATCCTGAGGTAATATATATTTTTTAAGATTATAGGCAGTAAGATCCAGCTTATCGCCAGTAACAACGTTAAGTACTTTTTTAATATTCGCAGGAGCATTCAGGTTGTTGGGTGTCATATCTGCCTGAATCGGATAACCTCTGGAGGGTTGAACAGTATGTAATTCGTAAATGCAGTAGTAGCCAATTTCAGTTAATTTATTCAGGCCATAGTCACGGATATAAATATCCTTACCATCACAAAATCCCCAGTAGTCTTTTACTTTATGTTCTTCACCACTGGCATCCTTGAGTCTAAGTTCATTTCTATTGGCCAGGAGATAAATTTGTGCGGCGGAGCTGCGGTTTTTCACAATAAGGTCACCTTCTTCAGAGGGTGCATTCTGTTGAAATTCAGTGAATGTTCTGTATAAACCTTTTTTAGGATGCTGATCGATAACAGGAATTTGTCCGAAAGCTTTACTGGTGTAAAGAAGGGTGAGAATAAACCATAGCCTTTTCATAGTGAACAAAAGTATAGGCTTTGGCTACTTTGGGGGAATGAAATAGCTGAAATGGGGATTTACTACTACTGAAGCAGAAATTCTGTCTTTAAAAAATTATAGGCCGGGTAAAAACCCGGCCCGGCTGAAGGTTACAACAAAATCTAAACCTGCTTATGAGAAAAGTTTGAATTTTAGGATTATTTCAGTGCTAATTCCTGAAGTGAATGGTCTTTGCTTTCCAGTTGGGAGATACCCATGAGGAATTCGTCCACCTTTCTCGCACACTCGCGACCTTCGCTTATTGCCCATACAACCAGAGATTGACCACGGCGCATATCGCCGGCGGTGAATACTTTTGGTATGGATGTCAGGTAATCTTTTTCAGTGGCTTTTACATTACCACGTTCATCTTGCTCAACTTCCAATTCTTCCAGTAATCCGGTGTGTTGAGGGTGCACAAAGCCCATAGCTAGTAATGCTAATTCGCAAGGCACTTCTCTTTCGCTACCCGGGATTTCTGAGAATTTGGCGGGGCGGCCATCTGAGCTGGCTGTCCATTCCAGATTTACCAGCAATAAGCCTTTGAGCTGACCTTTTTCGTCGCCCAGGAATGCTTTAGTAGCAATGGCCCATTGTCTGTCGGCTCCTTCTTCGTGAGAAGTAGAAGTTTTTAATATCATTGGGTAAGTAGGCCAAGGCATGTAAGGAGTACGTTCTCCCGGAGGTTTTGGCAATAACTCGAGCTGCGTAATGCTGGAAGCTCCGTGGCGGTTGCTGGTACCAACACAGTCGGAACCGGTATCACCACCACCAATTACTACCACGTTTTTGCCGGTAGCAAAGATATCGCTGCCTTCTACTGCGATTTCGCTAACTCTTTTATTTTGCTGTTTAAGGAAGTCCATTGCAAAATGCACTCCTTTCAGCTCGCGGCCAGGAATATTCAGGTCGCGAGGGATGGTAGAACCGCCTGCCAATACGATTGCATTGAATTCTCTCAACAAATCGTTTGTCCTAACGTTTACCCCTACGTTGGCATTGCATTGGAAAATAACGCCTTCTTCTTCCATCAGTTTCACCCGACGGTCGATGATCCATTTTTCCAATTTGAAATCAGGAATGCCATAGCGTAATAGTCCACCTGGTTTGTCGTCGCGTTCAAAAACAGTAACGGTATGACCGGCGTAGTTTAACTGGGCTGCGGCTGCAAGTCCGGCTGGTCCTGATCCGATAACGGCCACTTTTTTGCCGGTACGTACTCTTGGAACTTTAGCCTGAACGAGGCCTTTATCGAAAGCTATTTCAATAATATGTTTTTCTATTTCCTCGATAGCCACCGGAGGTTGGTTAATGCCCAATACGCAAGCACTTTCGCATGGAGCCGGGCAAATACGGCCGGTGAATTCAGGAAAATTATTGGTAGATGTTAATATGTCGTAAGCTTCTTTCCAGTCTTTACGGTATACAGCATCATTGAATTCCGGGATCACATTACCAAGCGGGCAACCGCTATGGCAGAAAGGAACACCACAATTCATGCAGCGGGCAGCCTGCTGATTTAATTGATTATCCGGAAAGCGCTCTACAAATTCGTTATAGTGGCCTATTCTTTCCCGGGGATCTGCTTTCCTGGGCTGCTCACGTGTAAATTCCAGGAATCCTGTAGGTTTACCCATAATTATCCTCCACAACTCCCTTAACTGCAAGGGATATTTTGATGATGAATGTTAATGTTTTTTAATCCTAGTGTCCGACTTTCTGACCTTTTGCGGAAGCCGACTGAAGTACTGCCTTATATTCTTTAGGGAATACTTTCACAAACTGACGCAGTTGGTTTTCCCAATCTTTCAGGATAAACTTAGCCACTGTACTATTTGTGTAGGCATGATGCTTAGTGATCAAATCCTGCAGGAAGGCAACATCTTGCTGGTCTAAAGGATCCAGGTCGATCATGTCTCTGTTGCAATGATTAGCAAAAGTTCCTTTTACATCGTACACATAAGCAATACCACCGCTCATACCTGCACCGAAGTTTCGGCCGGTTTCTCCGAGGATCACTGCTTTACCACCGGTCATATATTCACAACCGTGATCGCCCACTCCTTCTGCTATAACGGTAGCACCAGAGTTACGAACGCAGAATCTTTCACCTGCTTTACCACGGATGTAAGCCTCACCGGAAGTTGCTCCATAGAAGCATACGTTACCGGCAATGATATTTTCTTCCGCTTTAAAGCCCGATTCACCGTGTGGATACAGAATTAATTTGGAGCCGGATAAACCTTTACCGAAGTAATCATTTGCTTCTCCTTCCAGTTCAAGGGTTAAACCTTTGGTAGTAAATGCACCAAAGCTTTGACCTGCAGAACCAACAAATTTGAAGTGCAAGGTATCTTCCGGTAAGCCTTCGCTCTTATAGCGTTTGGATACTTCGTTAGACAGAATGGTACCTACAGTACGGTCGGTATTCTTAACCGGGAACTGCTGGTATACTCTTGCTTTTTTCTCCAGTGCTGGTGCAGCAACTTTAAGTAACTGCCAGTCGAGCACTTCGCTGATACCATGATCCTGTTCTTCCTGTTTGTACAAGCCAACTTCAGGAGCCGCTTCTTCTTTATAAAGAATTGGAGTAAGATCCAGTTTCTGAGTTTTCCAGTTGGAGATATTGTCTCTTGTTTTGAGACAATCTACCTGTCCGACCATTTCGTTGATAGTGCGGAAGCCCAGATCAGCCATGATTTCACGTAATTCCTCCACCAGGAAGGTGAATAAATTAACTACGTGTTGAGGATCGCCAGAGAAGCGTTTGCGAAGCTCAGGATCCTGAGTCGCCACTCCAACAGGGCAGGTATTTACATGGCATTTACGCATCATGATACAACCTTCTACTACCAGTGCAGCAGTAGCAACACCCCATTCTTCTGCTCCTAGTAATGTTGCGATTGCAATATCGCGACCAGTTTTAAGCTGACCATCGGTTTGCAGTACAACTCTGCTACGGAGTTTATTTTTTACCAGGGTTTGATGAGTTTCGGCCAGACCGAGTTCCCAAGGCAAACCTGCGTGTTTGATAGAACTTTCAGGAGAAGCACCAGTACCACCGTCGTGACCTGAAATCAGGATAACATCGGAGTGGGCTTTGGCAACACCTGCAGCGATAGTTCCCACACCGGCTTTAGATACCAGTTTTACACTGATTCTGGCAGCGCGGTTGGCATTTTTCAAATCATAGATCAGCTGAGCCAGATCTTCGATTGAGTAAATGTCGTGGTGCGGAGGTGGAGAAATAAGACCAACACCAGGAGTAGAGTGTCTGACCTTTGCAATCCAGTCATCCACTTTATGGCCAGGTAACTGACCACCTTCACCAGGTTTAGCACCCTGAGCCATTTTAATTTGCAGTTCATCTGCATTGGTCAGATAGTAGCTGGTTACACCAAACCGGGCACTTGCTACCTGCTTGATTGCAGAACGCATAGAGTCGCCATTTGGCAGTAACTCATAACGCAGTTCATCTTCTCCCCCTTCCCCGGTATTACTTTTTGCGCCGATGCGGTTCATTGCAATAGCCAATGTGGAGTGAGCTTCGTGAGAAATAGATCCAAAGCTCATTGCACCGGTAGCGAAACGCTTGAAGATGCTGGATGCTGGTTCTACTTCATCAATAGAGATAGAGGAACGGTTACGGTTAAACGTAAACAGACTTCTGAGAGTTGCTGCTTTTTCGCTTTGATCGTTAACAGCTTTTGAATATTTCTTAAATGTAGCGTAGTCACCTGTGCGGGTAGACAGCTGCAGATAGTGAATAGTAGTTGGGTTGAAGAGGTGGAACTCTCCTTTACGCTTCCATTGGTAAACACCACCTTCGGTCAGACGTTGAACAGGAGTTTCTTTTCTGCCAAAGCCCATCCAGTGTTTAGCAAGGGTTTCGCGGGCAATTTCGTCTAACCCTAAACCTTCAATTCTGGAAACAGCACCGGTGAAGTATTTATCAACAGTAGCCTGATTGATACCGAGAATTTCGAAGATTTGAGCACCCTGGTAAGATTGCAGCGTAGAAATTCCCATTTTAGAGAATACTTTCAGCAATCCATCGCAAACCGATTTGATATAGTTCTTTTTCAGTTTATCTACATCATGAGAGGTTTCGAGCTTATCATTCAGCTTCATGTCTCTGATGCTGCTGATTGCCAGGTATGGGTTGATGGCAGTTACACCGAAGCCGAGTAAACATGCAAAATGATGAACTTCCCAAACATCGCCGGCTTCAACGATCAGACCTACCTGACCGCGATATCCTTTGCGGATCAGATGGTGATGTACCGCAGATGCAGCAAGGATAGACGGGATAGCGGCATGTTCGGAATCGATAGCCCTGTCGGAGAGAATGATTACTTCAAATCCATCTTCCACGGCATCCACAGCATAGCGGCAGATACGAGCCAGTCCTTTTTCCAGAGAACCTGGTTTACCGTCGGCTTTGAAGTAGGTATGTAAAGTTTTGGCCTGGAATAAGCCAGTATCAATACTGCGTATTTTTTCCAGTTCGTGATTATTCAGGATCGGATGGCGCAAAGCAACACCATGGCAGTGCAGCGGATCTTCGTCCAGCAGGTTACCATTATTACCCACAAAAGTGGAGAGCGACATTACCAGTCTTTCACGAATCGGATCGATAGGAGGATTAGTCACCTGAGCAAACAATTGTTTGAAATAGTTGCAGAGGTGCTGAGGTTGATTGCTCAACACTGCCAGAGGAGTATCAGTACCCATGGAACCGATAGGCTCTTTTCCATCGATGGCCATTGGTGCAATGATATGTTCCAGATCTTCAGTACTGTATCCGAAGGCACGTTGATATTTAAATATTTGTTCGTGCTCCAGGTGAGTGAAAGTAACTCTTGGTTCTGGTAATTCCTCTAAGCGAATCTTATATTTATTAAGCCATTCGCCATACGGTTGTTGGGAGCAGATTTGTTTTTTCAGCTCTTCATCACCGATGATTCTGCCCTGGTCCATGTCAACAATGAACATTTTACCAGGTTGCAAACGACCTTTTTCTTTAACATTTTTAGGATCAATAGGTAATACACCGGCTTCAGAGGCCATGATTACTCTATCGTCTTTAGTTACCACAAAGCGGCTTGGGCGTAATCCGTTTCTGTCGAGGGTAGCACCGATGATTTTACCATCTGTGAATGAAATAGAAGCCGGACCATCCCAAGGCTCCATTAAAGAAGCATGGTATTCGTAGAAGGCTTTCTTGTCTTCATCCATATCCTCGTTTCCGTCCCAGGCTTCAGGTACCAGCATCATCATTACATGCGGGAGCGAACGGCCGGTCATGGTAAGCAACTCGATAACGTTATCCAGACTTGCGGAGTCGGATTGGCCATCTTCGGTAATAGGCAGTAACATTTCCATTTCTTCAGGAGAGAAGTATTTGGAAACGAAGCCTCTTTCACCGGAACGGAGCCAGTTGAGGTTTCCTTTGAGGGTATTGATTTCACCGTTATGCGCGATGTAGCGGTAAGGGTGAGCTAATCTCCAGCTAGGGAAAGTATTGGTAGCAAAGCGAGAGTGGATTAATGCGAAGGCAGAAACCATTTTCTCGTCGCTGAGGTCTGTATAATAATGGCGTACCTGGTAAGTAGTAAGCTGACCTTTGTATACGATGGTTTTATAAGAAAGAGACGCGATGTAGAAAAGCGACTTTTCTTTTGGAACGGTACTACGAACTGTTTTAGAAATATAGTTGCGAAGCACAAATAATTTGCGCTCAAATACTTCTGGGTCATTAATATGATAAGGACAGCCGATAAATACCTGTTCAATTTCTGGTTCTACAGAAAGGGCGGTTTCGCCAATGCCATCAGGACGTACAGGCACTTTACGATAACCTAGAATTTCGAGACCTAATTTTTCTGCGCTACGCTGAAAAATTTCACGGCACTCTTCACGCCAGCGTGGTTCTTTTGGAAAGAAGACCATGCCTACACCGTACTTTCCGAATTCAGGTAAGCGAATGCCGAGTTTCAGACATTCGTCGTAAAAGAATTCATGAGGAACTTGAAATAGAATACCTGCACCGTCACCCGTGTTTTGCTCACAGCCGCATGCGCCGCGGTGTTCCATGTTTTCTAACATGGTAAGAGCATCACGAATAATACTGTGGGATTTCCTGCCCTTGATATGGGCGGTAAAACCTGTTCCGCAGGCATCATGTTCAAATTCAGGACGGTATAAACCTTGCGTTTGCTTCACTTCATCCATGTGGTTTAGATTTTTGCTTTTACACACTCTCCCCCGATGACTTGCGCCGTGGGTGATGGTGTACGATATAATACGGGAACGGTTTAAAGATACTAAAGGAATGCTGTATTTTTTATATAAACTTTCGTTAGACGGTAAAAATTTAGAAAATCATAAAAAGACGCTATTTATTGTTAGAAAATAACAAAAAACGAATCACCCGTCAGGATAATTTTATGAGAATTGCAGTGAATTCAACTTTTATTTAAAAAATTATCAAGTAGCCATTTAATATTCAATACAGATTCGACCAGATATCATAACTTGCCTCCTAACGCCAACAGTCTAAATCCATAATAGTATTATGTTACGTCAGTTTTTTACCCTTACCTTGCCTGCAGTTATGCTTGTAGCTTCTGCCCAAGCCCAATACCCATCAGACACGGCTTCAACAGCCACTTTAGCCAGAAAGAAAATTACGTTAAGTAAAGAAGCTGCATTTTCAGATAAGGATGTGCCTGCCAAAAAAATCGGAGGAATAGTAGTAGTCAGCCAATTGTGGGATACCACCAGGATGGGCTTTTTACAAGTGGGAATGTTTAATAAAAAAGCAGAAGCAGTACCAGACAAACCATTTTCAACTTATTTCCAGGAATATGCAAATGCTGCTTTTGGAAACACCGTTGCAGCCGGAGAGCCTACTCTGCTCTGGATAATAGAAGATCTGAGAATTGGAGAAAGAACCGGAGCAATGTCTGAGAAAGCATTTACCAGATTAAAAGCAACTGCTTACGTAAGTAGTGATGGAAAGCAATTTATACCATTGGCAAGTTCTGATAATGCATTTCAGAATGGAGGCATGGATGTTACGCATAAACATAAAAGTAATATAGCAAAGGCTTTCAAAGAACTCTATCTGTTATCGGTTTCAAAGCTGGATGCTGTATTAGCGGACAAGCAACTGGCGTCCTTTTCCTACGATGAAATTATGGCTCAATATGAGCGTAAAAGAAATATTCCGGTGCTGACACAAAAATTGAACGATGGAGTTTATTTTTCGTTTAATGATTTCCGTGAGAACAAACCTTCCATTACCAATTTTGAAGTATCGGAGAAAAAAGGTGCGGCAGTTTCCGCAGTAGAATCTGATGGAAGCAAAAGAATACTTGCAGCCTATTGGTGCATAGTAAAGGATGGAGCAATACTCAAAAAACAGGATAGAAAGTTATTACCGTTAGACAGAGATGGATATGGATTCACAATCTCTTCATACATAGCAGATTACAAGCATAGAAACAATCAGATTTTAACAGGGGCTGTAATAGGTGGTTTGGCAGGTGGACTAATTTCAGGGGCAGCGGTTAAACTACCCAAAGCGGATGCATTCCCAAATCTGGCAGATCCTGAAGCAACAGCTATAGATATGGAAACAGGCGATCTTATTTTTTAATCGCCTGTTCCAATAATATTATTCGAAGGTGAATGAAGTTTTACCATTTGATGTTTGGAGTCTGAGTGGCTCACTAACATGACTTTCATTTTGTAAACGATCCAGTGCTGTAACGATATACGTATATGTTTTGCCTTTAACATAGGTAGGGTCCTTAAACATAGGATCATCTCCCTGGGTCTGAATACTAACAATTTTCGTTGGGTCGCTTACGTTAATTGGTTCATTGTTTTCGAAACGGTAAAGCACATACTGTTTAGTACGGCCAGTGGTATCGCCATCCGCCCAGTGAACTTCCAACCCACCGGGTCTCTCAAAAGCATCTACAAAATACGGAGCCTCCGGCATTTCATTAGGGAGCCATGGCATAATGGGTCTTAGTGCCGGATACTTGTAAAGCCGGTTTCTGAGAGCATCTTCAATACCAGCCGGATTTCCCTTGAATGAACTTGCACTGTAGAAGATATTTCCCTGAATAGTATTCAGTGTTCTGGATTCTTCCACCTGAATGGGTATTTCGTTAGGGTTTTTCCAGGCGGCATTACTATTGATCCGATAAACGCCGTGACCAATATAAACGTGTCTGCCATATCCATGTTGAGCCCACCAGTTGAGCAGCACTTCATAGTCTGCCAGCCTATGTCCTCTTTCCCAATAAAGTTGTGGAGCTACATAATCTATCCATTTATTCTTCAGCCATTTTAAGATATCGGCATAGAGGTCATCGTAATTTGTTTGTCCGCCTCTGGTATAAGATCCTTCCGGGTCACGGTCTTTATTACGCCAAACGCCGAAAGGGCTGATACCGAATTTTACCCATGGTTTTTCGGTCTTAATGGCTTTTCCGATCATTTGAATAATAGCATCTACATTCGAGCGGCGCCAATCGTCTTTATTCATTGTTCCACCATACATGCGATAAGAGTAATTATCCGGAAACTCTTTGCCAGGAACCCTGTACGGATAGAAATAATCGTCGAAATGAATGGCATCAACATCATAACGTTTTACAACATCGGCAACAATAGAAGTAACATATTCTCTTGCTTCCGGTAATCCCGGATCAAAATATTTGCGGTTGTCGTAAGTCACAAACCATTGTGGACGGAGCCGGGTAATATGATTGGCAGCAACACTGCTTCTACTAACATTAAAGACTGCACGATAAGGATTAAACCAGGCATGAAACTCCATTCCTCTTTTATGAGTTTCCTCAATCATGAATTCCAGCGGATCGTAATAAGGAAAAGGCGGTTGGCCCTGAGTACCGGTAAGGTATTCAGACCAGGGTTCGAATGGAGAAGCATAAAAAGCGTCGGTAACAGGGCGAATCTGAACTACAACAGCGTTCATACCATTACGCTGATGCTGGTTCAGTAATGCGATGAACTCCTGTTTTTGTTGTTCTGAACTTAATCCCCTTCGGGATGGCCAGTCAATATTTTCTACTGTAGCGACCCATACTGCCCTGAGTTCTCTTTTAGGGGGTAATTGAGCCAGGGCATGCTGCATCATTAATATACATAAAACAGCACTTGCTAAAAATTGCTTCAACATCAGCCAAACATTTATCCTTGAGAATGCGAAAATAGCAAAAAGACGTACTATCACCTTATAATAATATGATAATCATTCCTTTTTCACATCTACTCTAAATGCAGGAGCCTGATAGTTTTCGGGTAAAAACCCGGGAGGCACCGTGCTGGTATTGCCATCCCGCTGCGCCATAAAGTGAGGCGACATGATTTCTATACCTGCTTCATTAAAAGCATCCTGAATATGTTGATGAAGGTTTGATTGTATAGAGGCTATTTTATGAGAATCATCAGTATAAACATTTATTTCATAGGCAACAGAAAAATCCTGAAACTCTTTCTGCAAAACAAATGGCGCCCGGTCTTTCAGAACACCTTCGGTTTTTAGAGCCGCCTGAATCAATAAATCATGTACTTTAGGCCAGGGCACCTCGTAACCAATAGTTATATTGGTGTGGAGAATTAATCCTAAATCCTTACTGGAAGTGGTGAAATTGATGGTATGCCCGTTTAGGATGCTGGCATTGGGTACTGTAATTTCTTCATTCTTTATAGTACGTAACCTGGTTACCAATAAGTTCTTTTCAATGACATCTCCTGTTATATCCCCTATTTTCACTCTATCCCCAATTTTAAATGGGCGCATGTATGTGATTACAAAACCAGCTACTATATTGGAAATGGCGGAAGAAGAACCAAGTGAAAAAAGAATACCAAGAAAAACAGATACTCCCTGGAATATTTTAGAATCTGAGCCAGGCAAATAGGGAAAGATTACAATAAACATAAAGGCATATAGCAGGAATTTAATTCCGCTACTGGTAGGTTTTGCCCAGTCGGGATAAAATCCTTTAATAGTCAGATTGCCTTTAGAGATTTCATCGGCCAGGTAATTGATTAGTTTGGCCAGGTAATGAGTAATAAGATAGATAACTGCAATCGTGAGCAGTTTGGGTAAATAATTAAGAAAGGCAGAGAATATTCTTTTAATTGGAGAAAGCGTCCAATCTATTAAGGAGTCGGCAATTCCCCGGGTCCATGGAAAAATGCCAAATACAAAGGGCAGGGTCAGATATAAGACAAATAGGATTACTACTACCTTGGCTACACGAAGAAAATTATAAATTATTTTCACCTGTCTTTTCTGGTTCAGCAGGGCATAGTCTTTTACTTTAAGCCCCTTGAAATATTTATCTTTTTCTTTCAGTACCAGCAGATATAATCTTCTGAATAGCCGGTTGATTCCGAAAATGGCGAGTGAGAAAATAACGATGATTAATAACAGCCATCCTATTCTGATCAGAAGATTTTTGAGGCTGTTTTCGTCTTTGTTTTGTTGAATTGCTTTTTTGACCGATGAGATGTAGTTATTAGCAATAGTAATTTGATCTTTATTCAGCCAAAGAGCATCATCTTCAGTTATAGTGAATAATACGAGATCTGAATAAGTAACATCTACATTATTTTCATTAGGTGTAATTTTAATTGAATCAGGCGAAAAGAACGGATCATTAGCTAGTTGCTGCATTTTACGATTGATATTGGCAGCTCTGTCTTTAGGTTGAAGAGGTCCTAATTTATTATATATATAAAAAATGGTATCTCTGAAAGGAACAACAGGGAAGCCGGGATTTGTACCTTTGAGTGCATTTATTTTGTCTAATCGTGCTGCTTTTTGGATGGAATCAGCTTGTTCAAACTCAATAATTCTTTTAACCAATTCCCTTCTTTTACTTTCGTTCTGACTACTAATCAGCAGCAATTGGTTTTCCAGGTTTTGTTTTTGTGAGGCATCTGCCTTGAGAAGTGAATCGTTTTCTCGTAACAATCTGGTTGTAAGGGCCAGCCGGGATTCCGACAGGGAGTCGCGAAGTACTTGTCCGGTATCTTGCTGTGAATAGCCATGAAATGGGGTAATAGCCAGTATGGCTAATAGGGTAAAAACAAATCTCATTCCCGAAGCTTTGATAAAAGTTACGGAAATTTCTGCTAGCTAAAACGAAGGACCCCCTACTAAATTTTCCGTTTAGTGTATTGACTATAATCAGGAAGTATGGTTTCGTATTCCTGGTTCATGAGTGGAGAGGTGACGAGAAAATCTGCAGAAGCTCTGTTACTGGCCATAGGAATATTCCATACCACACCTAATCTGAGCAGGGCTTTAATATCCGGGTCATGAGGTAAAGCTTCCATAGGGTCCCAGAAGAAAATGATTAGATCCAGTCCTCCGGTGGCTACGAGGGCACCGATTTGCTGATCGCCGCCAAGAGGGCCACTGAGAAGTTTCCGCACCGGAATATCGAGGGCCTGTTCTACCAATTGGCCGGTAGTACCGGTTCCATAGAGTTCATGTCTGCTCAGCACTGCTCTATTGTAGGTTGCCCATTCGATAAGTTCGGCCTTTTTATGGTCGTGAGCAATCAAGGCTATTCTCTTTCGTGCGTGAATGATCTTTTTTTGTTGCATATCGATACAAAAGTAATAAGAGAGTAACAATAAATGAATCTGAATAAAATTAATATTTTGATTTTGGGCAGGGAATCGGGAGATACTCAAGGCATTGTGAATTAATTGTATATGATGTTATCAAAACTACCAATAGGGAGATTGTTAAATTCAATATGCCAAGGGTATAAACAGGCTAAAAATCTGCTCACAAAGTGTTACCTTTGCGTTATAAATCAATATAAAAATGATTAAGACAGGCAACCCAATTATCAGCATATATACAGAAATGACGCCAAACCCGGAAACGATGAAGTTTGTGGCAAACAAACTGTTATATCCTGGTAAGAGCATCGATTTCCCTGATGAAGCCAGCGCTAAGCCATCTCCATTAGCAATGGAGCTGTTTAGTTTCCCGTTTATTAAGGGGGTGTTCATTATGGCCAACTTTATCACTTTAACAAAAACCAGTGAAACTGATTGGAATGATATTATTCCAACTGTTAAAGCATTCCTGAAAGAATACCTGGAAGATACACGTCCTATCATCAATGAAGATGAAGTAGTAGTTACTAAATCTACTGCCAGCAATGAAGTGAGTGCAGATGATACAGATGTAGTTAAGAGAATTAAAGAGTTACTGGAAAACTATGTTAAACCAGCTGTTGAAATGGATGGCGGAGCTATTCAGTTCAAAGATTACGACAGTGGTACAGTAACCTTAATGTTACAGGGTTCATGCTCAGGCTGTCCTTCTTCTATGATCACTTTGAAAGCAGGTATTGAAGGTATGATGAAACGTATGATACCTGAAGTGAAAGAAGTAGTGGCAGAAGCGGAATAAGCCATAGTTGAGTGAATGATAGTGTTAAATGAAAGCGCAGTCTATGACTGTGCTTTTCTTTTGACAGACCATCGAATTTTTATTTTTTAACATGAACGATTTCCTTCAACAGCTACAGAAAGGACTACACGATATGACTTATTGGGAAGTCACCGCTGTTGTATTTGCTGTTTTATCGGTTATTTGCCAAAAGAAGAATAATATCCTCGTTTACCCGACAGGGTTAGTAAGTACCGGTATTTATGTTTATCTGCTATCCAGAGACCATTTTAAATTATATGCGGATGCTACCCTAAATGCTTATTACTTTGTGATGAGTGTGTATGGATGGGCATTCTGGGCCAGAAAAGGGGCGTCTGGCGATGTAGTTCCGATAACCAGGAGCAATCCCCGGGAATTAGGTACTGCCTCCTTTATAGCCCTTATTGGCTGGTTTATCTTCCACTATTTACTTACCCATTTCTCCGACTCCAATGTACCGGTAATGGATGCATTTGTTTCGGCCACCGCCTGCGCCGGAATGTGGCTGCTGGCAAAACGTAAACTCGAGAACTGGATCTTTCTGAATATCTCCAACCTCGCTGCCATCCCACTGCTTTTTTCTAAAACCTTATACCCAACGGCTTTATTAACGATCTTTTTGTTTATCATCGCCATTTTTGGATACATTAGCTGGCGGAAAGAAGTGCTGCAAAGAGAAATCACTCAATAATGAAGAAAGTAGTTGTAATAGGGCCCGAATCTACCGGGAAAAGTACGCTTAGTGAAAAACTGGCGAATGACTTCCATACCGTATGGACGCCCGAATATGCACGTGAATATATAGAGCAGCTAAACAGACCATACGAGCAAAGCGATTTGCTGGCCATTGCACTCGGACAAACAGAACTGGAGCAACAACAAATGGCAAAGGCAAATAAAGTACTGATTTGTGATACCGATCTCTATGTAGTTAAAGTATGGAGTGAACATAAGTATGGCGATTGTGATGCCCGTATCCTGGATGCCATTTCAAAACAATCCTGCGACCTTTATTTGCTTACCTATATTGATTTGCCCTGGGAAGAAGACCCGCAACGGGAATATCCGGACCCTGAAATGAGGAATTATTTCTATCAGATTTACCGTGATATAGTTATGCAAAGTGGCACACCCTGGGTTGAAATAAAAGGCACCTACGCCGAGCGTGAATCTACCGCCAAAGCCGCAGTCAATCAATTATTTACTGGTTATTAATTCTGCAATATCCGGGTCCGGTGCCAGATTCCTCATTTGTATAAGGATCTTATGCTGCCGGTATACTGTAATTCTTGCTGGTGGTACAATCGTATATTTGATAGGGTTAGGAAGACAAGCCGCTATCATAGCAGCTTCTTCTCTGTTCAGACTGGCGGCGTTTTTATGAAAATAGTTTTGAGCAGCAGCTTCAACACCAAATATTCCCTCTCCCATTTCAGCAACATTCAGATAAACTTCCAGGATACGTTGTTTACCCCAGATCTTCTCAATCATAAAAGTAAAGTATACTTCCAGGCCTTTTCTAAACCAACTCCTGCCCTGCCATAAAAATACATTTTTTGCAACCTGCTGACTGATAGTGCTGGCTCCCTTTATTTTCTTGTTTTTCTGGTTGTGCTTCATTGCCTTTTCGATCGATTTAAAATCGAATCCGTTGTGATCAGTAAACAACTGATCTTCACTGGCAATAACGGCTAGCTTTGCATGTTGTGAGATTTGGTCGTAATTGACCCAGGACTTTTGAAGTTTCTTATCTGTTCCCCAAAGGCTGAACCAACTGCTTATTTGCGTAATTGTAATAGGCGGATTTACCCACTTTAAGATAATGATATATACAAATTGGGCGAGAATCAGGACTAGTAAAATTCGCTTTAATCTTCTCCACGTTCTTGGTACAATACCTTTTAATTCCATCGTGCAGGTTTAGAAAATCGGGCCGAAAGTAATTTAAAAACATGAAACGTAGTCAGCAATCCGACAAAAAAACATTTGTGTAACTTTAAGGTATGTTGTTACACGTACATCCAGATAATCCGAATGCCCGTAATATTAAGATCATTGTTGAATGTTTGCAGGCCGGAGGTATTATTATTTATCCAACCGATACTGTTTATGCATTGGGCTGCGATATTACACAGCCAAAAGCAATAGACAAACTGGCAAGATTAAAGCATATAGATCCGAAAAAAGCGAATTTTTCATTTATTTGTTATGATCTGAGTCACCTTTCTGATTATGCAAAAAGTGTGGATACTCCAATTTTCAGGATGTTGAAAAAAGCTTTACCCGGGCCATATACCTTCATTCTGCCTGCCAGCAGAATGGTACCCCGAATGTTGAAAACGAAGAAAGATACAGTGGGTATTCGTGTGCCGGATAATCTGATTTGCAGAACCATCGTAAAAGAACTTGGAAATCCTATTATGAGTACTACCCTGCCAATCGAAGATTATGTTGAAGAATATACAGATCCTGAAATCATCTACGAAAAGTTTGGAAATCAGGTAGATATAGTTGTAGATGGAGGACCAGGGGGAGTGGAATTTTCAACAGTTGTTGATTGTACCGGACCGGAACCTGAACTGATCAGGGAGGGAATCGGTAGTTTTGAAGCTATTACATAAGTTAAATGAAAAGAGGATTTGTTATAATATTGATGTTAATGGGGATGAAAATCTCTGCTCAGTCCTTTACCCTTAAACCGGTAAAACTACTGCCTGTACCTGTTATCAAATCTTCTAAGCAACCAGTTAAAACTTCTTTTCCAATAAATCCCCTAGCCGCTAATTCGGTTTACAAACAAGAGTTTGGGTTCTTCTGTAAGCAGGAATGGAACTGGCAGAAAAACACCGGACTTCCTATAAAATTACGCCTGGGAAATTATGATTACACACAGAAACAAGAAGGAAAACAATAATTAGTATTGAGTTTTATACAAATTACTTGACTTGATCAATTAATTATATTTGACAAAGTCAAATAATCTTATTTAAGCTAAAAAAGCAGAATTCTACAAGGTAGAGTTCTGCTTTTTTTTATAAGTTAGGTTGATGCTTATATTTTGATGCCCATCTTTTTTGCTAAATCAGCAGGGATCGCTTTTTTATTCACCATAATGCTGGTTGTTTTATAAGCGAAGTAAGGAGCAGAAACATAGAAGTATCCCTGACCGAAGTTGGTAGTTCCCCAAGAGTTTTTAACTCTGAAGTATTTGTTACCGTTCTGATCTTTTACCAATCCAACGATATGCATACCGTGGTCGTCCTGGGTTGAGAAGTTATCGAAAGCAACCTGGCGAAGTTCAGGAGTGATCGTTTTTTCTTTAACAGGCTCCAGGAAAACATTTTTTCTTTCTTCGGCGCTCATATCTTCCCAGCTTTTATCCGGAACAACAGCCAGGCCTTCTTTGAAATTGAAGGTTTTTTCACTTACATCTGCAGCCCATGCGATGGTGTAGCCGTTCATGATTGCATTTTCAGCAATAGCACTGAAGTCGTTCAAGGGAACATTATATACTTTTTCCCAATTCCAGTTATCAGGTACTTCAAGAACGAACTGAGAATAGTAAGGATGGTGTTTAAATGAAGAGATCAATACATAGTCATCTGCATTTAAGCCCAGTTCTTTTGCAAAAGATTGAGGAGTATATGTTTTACCATTATATTGAAAGCTTTCAGGAGCGTCGCCCATGTAAGCATTCAGAATGCCATCAACCGCTTTAGTCCAGTTAGGGTTGATCTGGTCCTGAGCATTACCAATTTTAGTAACTACGGTTTCCAGTACACCTTCCATTTCGGCGTGGTTATACATTTTATCTTTATTCCCGTCGTAAACGCTTTGAGGAACCATACCATATTCGCGCAGGCATAGTAAGTCGTCCGGGAATCCACCACCTTCACCGAAGTTGGCTTTTCCGTGCATGCGTACATAGTTGGCAGCTTTCAACGGGTACATTTTGCGAACAACGAACATTTCGCTTAAGTTCAGCCCTTTGTATTTGTTGTTGCGGAGTAATTCTGATTCAAAGAAGGAAAGTCCGGAAAAGGACCAGCAGGTGCCGGTACGACCCTGATTTTGTACATCACCAGCATCCAGGTTTTTAATTACGGTAAATTGATATTTACTATTTTCCTGATTGGTGCTGGTTTGAGCATAAGCGGCAACACTACCAAAGATGGCCGCGCACATCATCCATTTCTTCATACGTCTGTAATGATTGGTTTTTTAAACAAAGGACCAAATTT
Source organism: Chitinophaga silvatica (assembly GCF_003419895.1). Taxonomy (GTDB): domain Bacteria; phylum Bacteroidota; class Bacteroidia; order Chitinophagales; family Chitinophagaceae; genus Chitinophaga; species Chitinophaga silvatica. The sequence goes on from NZ_QPMM01000004.1 coordinate 242,260, forward strand.
ACTGAAAGCAGCAGTATTGAGGTGCAAAAAGATGGATGAGTGGAATATGGGTTATTTTTCAAGATATTGATCTCTTGTAATCCTCCATTCCCAGAGGTCTTCCCCTTCTTTGTTTTTAACAGCACCTACAAACTTCATCCCTACTTTCTGAAGTATTTTAATAGATGGGCTATATTCTTCTTCGGTATGTGCAATAACACTGTTTATATACGAATGGCCAAAGGCAAAACGGAGCAGTCCTTCTGCCATTTCAGTTCCCAGGCCTTGTTCGCGGTATTCGGGTGTTATTTCATAGCCGATTTCCACCATACCTTCTTCATTGGGTTTACCTTTGAAGCCTCCGGCTCCAATAAGGCGTTTATCATTTCGGTGTATCACTAAATAGAAAAACCATCCCAGCATGCCAGGATCGTTGCGTAATTTGTCGTAGGCTACCAGTACCATCTCAGGGTATTCGGTCCAGGTATCCTGAATAGAAATTCCAAGCAATTCGGCCAGATGATCGTTGCTTTGTAACAGCAATTCAAAATACTCTAAGGTGCACGACAACAATTGTAGTCGAGGTGTTTGGATCATTTTTGAAAACTAGTAAACAGTTTTTTTAATTACAATAGGAGTACAGAAATAATGATAGGTATATGATATTTCAATATCATACACCTATCAGTTTGTCAGTATACTAATTTAGTGAGCTTCCAGCCAGGTGTTACCAATACCGATTTCTGCTTCAACAGGAACGGCCAATGGTAGAGCATTTCGCATTAGGTCTCGGATCAGGGGTTTAATAATTTCTACTTCGGAACGATGTGCATCAAACACCAACTCGTCATGTACCTGTAAGAGCATACGCGACTTAAATTGGTTTTGTTTAAATGCCTTATGAATATCGATCATTGCAAGTTTAATCATATCAGCAGCAGTACCCTGAATAGGCATATTGATAGCGTTTCGTTCGGCGAAACCACGTACCACAGCATTGGAAGAGTTGATATCCCTTAACCATCTTTTTCTGCCCAATAAGGTTTGTACATACCCATTTTCCTGAGCAAATTTTTTCTGATTATCCATATACTGCTGGATCGCCGGATATTGCGCAAAGTAATTATCGATAAGCATTTTGGCTTCACTTCTGGCAATGCCAAGGTTTTCAGATAATCCAAATGCACTTACACCATAGATGATTCCGAAATTTACACTCTTGGCATTTCTACGCATCTCAGGTGTAACATCAGCTAATTCGACGTTATATACTTTGGCGGCAGTAGCGGCATGGATATCAATATTATTCCTGAATGCATTGATCATTTCCTTATCCTCGCTGATCGCAGCAATAATGCGAAGTTCGATCTGTGAGTAGTCGGCAGACAGCAATACAAATTCTTCATTTCTCGGAATAAATGCTTTACGAATTTCCCGGCCCCTCTCAGTACGAATCGGAATATTTTGAAGATTCGGATTGTTGGAGCTTAATCGCCCTGTTACGGCAACACCTTGGTTATAGCTGGTATGAACCCTGTTGGTGCGTTTGTTGAGCAATAACGGCAACGAATCTACGTAGGTGGATTTGAGTTTACTCAATTCTCTGAAGATGAGAATATCTTCAACAATTTTATGTTTGGAAGAGAGCTTCTGTAATACATCCTCACCTGTTGCGTATTGGCCGGTACGTGTTTTTTTTGCCTTTGGATCGAGTTGTAATTTTTCGAACAGTACTTCGCCTAATTGTTTAGGGGAGGCAAGTTTGAAACGTACACCAGCTTGCTCGTATACGCTTTCCTCGGCTCTTTTAATTTCTACCTCCAGTTCGCGGGAATAATCGGCCAGCGCCATTGTATCGAGGGCTATACCTTCATATTCCATGTCTGTCAGTACTTTTACCAGTGGATTTTCTATGTTGTAGAAAACCTTTTCTACTGATCTTTCAGTGACCTGCGGAGCGAATTTTTCTTTAAGTTGAAGAGTGATGTCGGCATCTTCGGCGGCGTATTCGGCAATGACATCTACTTCTACATCGCGCATATTGCCCTGGCCTTTTCCTTTTTTACCGATGAGCGATTCAATTGGAATTGGCTCATATTGCAGATACTGGGCACTTAACACATCCATGCTTCTGCGGCCTTCCGGCTCAATGAGGTAGTGAGCCAGCATTGTATCGAAAAGCGGAGCGGTGATAGTGATACCATACCACTTCAGGATTAACATATCGTATTTGATATTCTGACCAATTAACACGATACTGTTATGCTGGAAAAGCGGAATAAATTCCTCAAGAATTGCTTTGGCGGCATCGTGATTAGCAGGTAAAGGAATATAGAATCCTTCTCCTTTTTTGAAAGAAAAGCTCATTCCAACTATTTCCGCTTCATTGGCGTCGGTGCCGGTGGTTTCAGTATCGAAGGCAACTTCTGATTGAGAAAGTAATTGTTGTAGTAGTGCTGTTCTTTTTTCCGGAGAATCGATTATTTGATAATCATGAGGAGTATTATTGATGTTTTTATCGGCGAGTAATACATTTGCGACAGTGGTAATTTCTACTTCAACAACATCTTCTGAAACGGTTACGGCGCCGAAAAGATCTGTTTGTACAACCCTGGGTTTTGGAGGAGCAGCAACATTGCTTCCACCTGCAAAATTATCTCCCAAAATTCTTTTACCGAGGGTCTTAAATTCAAGCTCAGTAAAGATCTCTGTCAGTTTATCCTTATCAAATTCCTTAACACAAAAATCTTCTTCATGAAAGGTTACAGGAACATCGGTGATAATAGTGGCAAGTTCTTTAGAAAGTAAAGCGTTGTCGCGGCCCACTTTAATCTTCTCTCCCATTTTTCCACCGATAGTATCTGCGTTTTCCAGTACATTTTCGAGTGAGTGGTATTGGGCAAGGAGTTTCATGGCTGTTTTTTCACCGATACCGGCAATACCAGGTATATTATCAACAGCATCGCCCATGAGGCCCAGGATATCTATTACCTGGTGTACATCCTGGATCTGCCATTTTTCACAAACTTCCTTAGGCCCCATTATTTCTTCCTTGTTGCCCATATAAGGAGGTTTGTAAATGAATACATTTTCCTTAACCAGCTGGCCGTAATCCTTATCGGGAGTTACCATGTATACAGTGTATCCGGCATTGGCAGCCTGCCATGCAAGAGTACCGATTACGTCATCTGCCTCATACCCATCCAGCTCCACAACCGGGATATTAAATCCTTCGATAATACGTTTGATATCGGGCAGTGCATCCAGGAGGTCTTCCGGCGCATCTTCACGATTGGCTTTATAGTCGGTATACGTAGTATGACGTTCGGTGGGGGCATGGGTATCAAAAGCTACCGCCATGTGGGTAGGTTTTTCTTTATTGAGGAGATCCAATAAAGTTGTTGTAAACCCAAACTGGGCATTGGTATTTTTACCCGCGCTGGTGAGACGGGGATTTCTGATCAACGCATAATATGCGCGATAGATCAGCGCCATTGCATCCAGTAAAAATAATTTTTTTTCCATCGCTAAACCTACAAGAATTAATTTGAATTCGCAAAATTAAAGATAGTAGTTCAATATAAGGTGAGGATGTAACTTTGAGAACGAAAAATGAACGAAAAATGAATAAAATTTATCATTTATCTACTTGTGGCACCTGCAAGAAGATTCTGGAAGAAACTAATGCAAAAGCCAGGGGCTTTGAGCTACAAGATATAAAAAAAGAGAAAATAACGCCAGCGCAGCTCGATGAAATGAAAGCATTGGCAGGTAGTTATGAGTCCTTATTCAGCCGCAGGTCGCAGCAATACCGACCTATGGGGCTTCATGAAAAAAATCTTACAGAAGAAGATTACAGAACATTAATTCTCCAGGAATATTCTTTCTTAAAACGTCCGGTTGCGATAGTAGGAAATAAAATTTATATGGGGGCAGCTGTAAAGGAAATTTAACAAGAGTTTTGTGTAGAAAAAATGAAGCGAATGTACCCCAGGGTGCATTCGCTTCTCTTTTTTATGAATGCTGGTTTGCCGCTATATTTTGTGGCTGCCAGTGGAGAGAATTGGTAAGAAACTGTTGCACAACTTTTTTGTATTGATCCATATCATTTTGATGAAAGGATTTGAACTGAAATGCAGCAGCTTTTTCGAGAGCGGATTTTAGGTCGAAGCCCTCTTGTGATAAGGAATAGAAGTAGCCTTTTTCCATTAAATATTCGCCCAGGTATACTTGTTCGGATTGGCCGGGAGTAGGTACCAGTATTGCCTTTTTATCGAGTCTAACGAGATCCATTAAAGTGGTATAACCGGATCTGCTCAGCACCATATCAGAAGCCAGGATAGCTTCATTCAGTGCTTCCGCATTAAGGTGGTTTACCTGATCTACGTTTGGTGCTATTTGAGTAGAAGTATGATTACCTGGTAACCCACTCACAATCAGTGTTTTGATAGATAACGACTGTACTTGTGAGATGATAATTTTTTCCAGATTGGTACGTTGAGGTTCCGGGCCGGAAATCAGAACCAGGAGGTCATATTTTTTAGACACACCGGGTTTATTAACAAATCTGCTCAGGCAACCTATGTAGGAAGTATGGTGAGGCAGTTGAGCGGGATGCGCTAATTCGCCAGACAGGTTGTCGTTTCCTTCAAAATCGGGAATCCAGCACTGACTGTATTTGTTAATGAAATGGTAATTTATTTTTTGAAGAATTCTTTCGGACCAGCCACCAAAAGGAGTTTTGATTAGTAGTTGGTGAGTGATAAAAACGCAGGGAATATCTTTATGATATAATCCAAAGCGATTATCTGAAATAACTGCATTGATTTGATAATCAGCAACTATTTTCTTCAACCATTTTTGTTCGTATCGAACAGCCTTGAAAATTTTTGGAATTTGCTGAATAATTTTCAGTCCAAAAAATTTCCCTTTTTGTGCGTATTGGATGCGGTATCCGGGCAATGGAAAGATGGTAATTTCCGGAAATTCCTGTTGAAGTAATGCAGCATGTTTGCCTTCGGCAGCAATAAATACCTGACAACCTGCGTTTTGCATTTCACGGATAAGAGGAATGTCTCTCGTTGCATGCCCTAATCCCCAATCCAGAGGAACAAAAAGAATTTTTTTAACAGCAAGAATTGTGGACAAATAATTTGATATTTTTTACGAATTTAGCTTAAATTACAAAAGAGCATTGTTAAGAAAAGGTGAACTCTTAGAACGGAATTTAATTATAGTCAAAATATGAAAAGTATTAAGTGGATCGCGATCATTCTGGTTTGTGGTAGTTTGATGATGGAGGGGTGTAAGGTTTTCAAAAAAAACGATTGCGGTTGCCCAACCATGAATAAAAAAAGAATGCATTAGAACCATTTGTTTGATACAGACGACAACTAACAACTTGAACCGGACAACAATTTTTGCCTTATCTTATTGAACTATCCTTTTGATACCTGGCCAAACAATATTTCGGGGAACAGTCAAATTTTTTTTCATGAAACCTGTAGATAGAGATTTACTAATCCTGCTACATGAGGATAGGTACACAGAGCAGCAGATACAATCAGCAGTTCGTCAAATCAGCGAAATGTTATCGTTAATTGAAACGATGGATTATCTCTGTGCCGTTATGGAAGTTATGGATTGTAACAAAAGTCGGATTACCAGCAAAAGAACTGTGCTGGAAAAAGCAATTTCACGTAAGTCGCATAAGCCATTCGAATTTATTATTCACAAGAACTAGTACAGCTTTCCGTTATAGTAGTTTAGGCCCACTCAGCGTCATATCCGTTTTTGCTTTTTTTTAAATTCTTGTTGTAGGTTTGCCATCAAACAAACCCATTAAAGTGATGGCAGAATTTTCACACCTGCAGGACTTCTTGCATCCTGTTTCCAAAGCTATGTTAAACGACGACCAGGAATACGATGCATTCCAGGTTGGTAGTATCATTGATGTATACGAAATAGATCAGCAACCCGACTTAGAAGCAGCAGATATTATCCTACTCGGTGTGGGGGAAGAGCGAGGTGGCCCTTCCGGCAAAACCAATACCAACGGGCCAGATGCTATTCGCCGCGAACTTTATCGCTTATTCAACTGGCATAAAGACATTAAACTGGCCGATGTTGGAAACCTGCTTCCCGGCGCTTTTCTGGCCGATGCCTACGCTGCCATGAAAACCGTATTGTCTGAACTCATAAGCGCTAATAAAACCGTCATTATTTTAGGTGGATCACACGATCTCACCTACCCCCAATATAAAGCCTACGCATCACAGGAATTAATCATTGAAGCCACAGTGGCCGACGCACTGATTGATCTTAAAGAAGACTCGCGAATCAAAAGCGAACGCTTCCTTATGGACATTCTTACCGAGCAACCTAATTATCTCAGACATTATAACCACATAGGCTTCCAAAGCTATTTTGTACACCCAAGAATGCTCGAAACACTAGACAAACTTCGTTTCGATTGTTTCAGACTTGGACGCATAAGAGAAAATATGGAAGAAGCAGAACCCGTACTTCGACATTCAGATCTCTTCAGCCTCGATATTAATATTATCAAACATACAGATGCCCCGGCAAACCACCTATCCCCTAACGGATTCTCCGGTGAAGAAGCATGCACTCTTTCCAGATATGCTGGTATGAGCAGCCGACTTTCTTCCTTCGGAATCTATGGTTATGAGCCCGAAAAGGATGTAGCTAATCTCACTGCCCGACAAATTTCCCAGATGATCTGGTATTTTATGGATGGAAGAGCCGTTAAAGGAAAAGAAGCTGGATTGGAAGACAGAGATGCCTTCTGGGAATTTCATATAGCTTTCTCCGATATAGAAACAGTATTTCTGAAAAGCAAAAAAACCAACAGGTGGTGGATGCAACTTCCTGATCAGGAATTTGTGCCTTGCGCATACAACGATTACCTCATGGCCAGCAATAATGAAATGCCTGAGCGTTGGCTGCGTCATCAGGAAAGATTGTAGCTCGCGTTGCTCGCTGGTTTCTTGCAAAGAAGCAAAGATTAATATTAAGATATATAAGGATCGAAGCGAATATTTTTAAGGACTTCTAATAGGTTTCAACACAAATAGAAACCATTCAGCAGCTCTTAAAGATATTCGCTTCGATCCTTATATATCTTAATATTAATCTTTGCTTCTTTGCGAGAAACCAGCGAGCAACGCGAGCTATAACAACGCCGTTAGTCGTTGCTTGATATATGCAGCTTTGTTATCAGTAGAAATCATATCGTCGTCTAACCCCTCCATTGTGCGCTTGTGCATTTTTTCTACTCGTTCGTCAATTTTTTTGAAATATTCTTCCTTCTTTTCTTCCCAGACAACCTGTTCCTGTTGTAATTGTTGCTGACGATCTTTGTCGAGACTGGAATAAAGTTGTTTAAGTGTATTATTAAGCAGGCTATCTAACTGTCTGTAATAATTAACAGCACAATCGTACATACGTTGACTACTGCCAAGGCATTGTTGGTAATTGCTTTCCAATGAATCTAATGCAGCCTGCGAGGTTTGGGAATAGGCATTAGAGCATAGAAAGACCAATAGGATCAGGATTAGGTTTCGCATAGGTCACGGGTCTGTAAAGCGCAAATATACGAAAATTATATAATTAGTATTTCCGCTAATACTTAGTGATCCTCTTTATCACCAATAGAACCCTGGCAAGCATCCGGTTTCATTACGTTTAGCCATGTACGTAAGGTGGCAGATCTTTGCTCTGTCAGCTCTTTCAAAAAGTTGGCTTCACACATAGGATATATGCTGCCATAGCTTTTGGCATCATTCGGATACCTGGCTTTTAGTTCAGCATCTCTGAACAACACCCAGGATCTTTGTGCATCTTTCATACGCTGAATGAATGTTTTATTACGTGCATATTCCTTTAAAACCAGTTGATAAATCTCGTTAAGCTCTTTATCAGCTTCTTTATACTCTTTCTTTGCTCTATTATTTAGCTCGCTCTGTGACTGTGAATAAACAGCAATACTTCCGTATAGGAAGAGTACCAGCAAAAGAATTTGTTTCATGTAGATTGGATTTTAGATAAATGCATAGGTTGAAGTAGTACAGGTGTAAAAGATACTTCGTTTTTCGAAGAGACGATAGGAATGCTACTAAAATATTATCAAAAGGAATTTGAATATGCTTAGTGCTCCCTGTTTTAAATACCAATTACTGCTGCAAAAAGTAAGAGGGGCTGTCTCTACAACATAGAAACAGCCCCTCTTAAGGGTAATAGAAGTTAGATTTTAGATTACCACCAGTTCATAGAAATCGCCTGGTGTAAAGTATTGTTTGGCTAATTGCTGAAGTTCTTCGACTGTTATATTCTTAATTGTTTGGACATTGTTATTGAAGTAACTTTCATCCAAATCGTTCAGAATCAAGTTCTTCCAACGCTGTATAACCTGAAATGCACCGTCCAGATCCCCGAGCATTGAACCTATCATATAATTCTTAACCAGGTCGAGCTCCTCCTGTGGAACAGGTTCGTCCTGTAATTGTTTCAGTTCTTTATAAATCTCTTCTATAGTAGCCTCACAAACATCTCTACCAGCTTCGGTTTGGATGTTTATAGCACTGGTTTGTCTGAAATTATAAAGCTGAGAATAAATACCGTAGGTATAGCCTTTATCCTCTCTGATGTTGCTCATCAGACGGGAACCGAAATATCCACCTAAAATAGTATTTAATACAAGCATTTTAGGGAAGTCGGGATGATAACGGTTAGGGAAATGGCGGGCCACTCTAACAGCACCCTGTACCCCATTTTCGTCATTGAATACCCTGAATTTCTTTTCTTCAGCTGGCTGAATTGGTAGATCCAGTTTGATGAGATGCGAGGCATCGTTCCACAATACAGAACCAAAGTATTTATTCAACAATGTGATTGTGTTTTCGGGTAAATGCCCTGCAACAAAGATCTTACAGTTGTTGTATGTGTAGTGCTTTTTATAAAAGGCTTGCAGTCCTTCAGTTTGCAGCGCATCATAAGCCATCATGGTGCTAACGCGCCCATAGGGGTGAAAGTCTCCAAACAGATACTTATCTATGAACCGGTTGGCAACAAAGTCGCATTTCTGAAGGTTCACAGCCAGTTTCTGCTTCATATTCTGCTGGTAAATATGCAGCTCTTCTTCCGGGAAAATTGGGTCCTGAATTACTTCCTGTAATGTTGGTAATAATACTTCCAGGTGTTTCGACAGGCAGTGGAGTGTATACGTAGCATTTTCATGATAGGCATTTCTATTAAGGTAAGCACCATAATAGTCGACATTCTCATTAATTTGCTTGGCTGTTGATCCACTGGTGCCGGTTTTCATCAGGAAGTTGGTAGCAGCGGCTTCCAGTACTTCACTTTCGTACCAGCTACCGGCAGGAAAAACCAATTCGAGTTGTAAAGTATCCTGTTCATCAGATTTCATTACATAAACAGGAATACCATTATCCAGGGTATACTTTTCGTAAGGTCTTAATTTTATTTCGAATTCCACCGCATCTTTAATCGGAGGAGGAGTTGTTCTGTTCATGGTGCTCAATTTAAACCATCCTGGCTATAGCCATTCATTAATTGGCTGCGTAATAGTAAATCGTGTTGGAGTTTTTTTCATCAAAAAGCAGATTAGCTTCCCGATGTATATCTTCAACTGTTACTTTTTCATAGTTTTCAAATTCCCTATTCATTAAGGAAGCATCGCCCAGCAGCTCATAAAAGGCCAGGTTATTGGCTCTGCTAAGAAGGCTCATGTCTTCAAAGGCCAACATACTTTCTACACGGTTTTTAACTTTCTGAAGTTCTCTTTCAGAGATAATTTCCTGTTGAAGTTTTTCGATTTCTTCCTGGATGGCATTTTCAGCATCCTTCATTTTAACTCCTTTTACCAGTTTACCTTCAATAGTTAGTAATCCGGCATCCAGAGAGCCAAAGTGGTAACATTCTATATTGGAGAAAAGTTGTTTTTCTTTTACCAGTACCTGATGCAGACGGGAAGAAGCACCACCGCCAAGAATATCAGAAATAAGATCTGCGGCGTAATACCTGGGATCTGTGCGAGAATACATATGGTAGCATTTGTACAGTGCATCCAGTGGTACATTGGATTTTACTTCCATTTTATGAGCCTCGGTTTGAGGAGGCTCTACAGGTAACTGGCGGTTATACTTGTCGCCAGACTGAATATCTCCAAACCACTTCTCTGCCAGGGCTTTAACCTGTTCTACTGTTACTTTACCGGCAACAGACAGGATTGCATTTACCGGACGGTAATGTTTAAAGAAGAAGGCTTTAACGTCTTCCAGTTTGGCTTCTTCAATATGGGAAAGTTCCTTTCCGATAGTCATCCACCGATAAGGGTGTGTAGAGTACGCCAGATTACGCATCTTATGCCAGATATCACCATATGGTTTATTGATATAGTGTTCTTTAAACTCCTCAGACACTACTTTACGCTGAACATCCAGGCTTTTTTCAGTAAAGGCGAGGGAAAGCATTCTATCACTTTCGAGCCAGAATCCTGTTTCAATATTTTCAGCAGGAAGTTGAATATAGTAGTTGGTAAGGTCGCTGGTTGTATATGCGTTATTTTCTCCACCTGCCATTTGAAGAGGTTCGTCATAGACAGGTATATTTACAGACCCACCGAACATCAGGTGCTCAAATAAATGCGCAAAACCTGTTTTTTCAGGGCTTTCATCTCTTGCTCCAACATCATACAGCACATTGACAACAGCCATTGGCGTGGTATGGTCTTCATGAACGATTACTCTCAATCCGTTCGCCAGTGTGAATTTATTAAAATGAATCATATCCGTTTATTACTCAATATACTATAAAAATAGGGCGAAAATTACGAAAGAAAGTATTATTCCAGATATAGCTCCTGTTTGTCGTAGTTGATAGTCAGGGTAAATTGTTTCCAGATATCATAGCCGATAGAGCCTGCAATTTCCGTGAAAACGCCCAGGTCATCGATGTCTTTACAATAACTTACAGGAACTTGTTTAATACTGTGACCGCCTAATTCAAGAGAAGGAATAGTGCTGTTAATGTAGTAAAGAGTCTTGACTACATCTCGTACGGGATCAGTGTTTATGGTAGGTAAAATGGTATTAAGTTTATTCTTATCTACGTATGGCCAGTTGAAAAGTACTCCGTAATCTCCGCCTGTGGTGATATGGTAATGCCCGGGTAAGCGACGGCCATCCGATAATTGTATAGAAGCATCGATAACCGGAGTGGTATAGTTTAGTTGGAAATGCAACAGCCGACCAGTGTTACCAATTGGTGTTTTACCTGATTTATAGAGTACCAGCTCCTGTTTGCGATAGTCGATTTTAACAATATATGGTTTTAATAGTGCTATACCAATGATGCCATCGATAGCACCTAAATTGCTTAGATTTTCAAGATATGCTTTTACATAGGGCATTCTTACCTCTCTGATATACAATGCATTAATGCTTACACTGCTTGTTTTTACCATCAGGTTGTTGATTCCCGACATGAATACCTCGCCAGAGCCTTTTAGCTTTAGTTTGTTGGCTGTGGCAAAGTTTAGTACGGTAACTTCTGCCCCTGTATCAAATATAAAATGGAGGGTATCTGTACTTCCGGAAGCCAGCACAGGAATAACAACTTGTTTATCAATTAATTGAAAAGGGATAATAGCTATTGGTTTTTCAATATCTGATCCGTTATTGCGTTGCGCCTGTACGGGAACATTTACATAAAAAAACAAAATAGCGATCCATAAAAAGCGCCACATGACACAAATAACGGTCAAAGTATGCTTTTTATTGGTAGTTTTTTTATCAGTAATTCATTATCCCTTGAAATCAGGCAAATGGCTTTTGTGCCGATATTTTTAAGAAGATCTCTGAAGAGCTGAAGATTATTACCCAGATTATTGTTAATAGCTATAATAATATCTCCGCTTTTAAATCCTGCTTTTTCGGCCGGCGAACCTTTAATGATATCAGTTACTTCTACTTTTCCATTGATCAGATAAATGATAAGCCCCGTATAGGAATAATCGAACATATCCCGATAGTGTGTATTGGGCATCAGATAGATTTCTTTTTTAGAATAATTAAGTGTGATATTGAAACGCCTTAGCAAATCATTACCAATCATTCCTCCAAGAAATGGATAGGCAGTTACATTACTTTTATCGTCGAAAATATAGGTAGGAACGTTGCGGAAGCTAAAATTTCCCACTTTAAATTCTGTTATCGTAGTTAAAGACATGCTCATTTTTCCACCCAAGCCCTGGGCTTCAGTTTGAATAATCTTCTTCGATCTTCGTTTTTTCTTTTCCTGCAAAACACTGCTATCATTAACAAACTGACTGGAAAGCAAAAGGCACATACCAGCACCGGTATCGAAGTAGTACCGGTTATTGATAGTACGGTACGAATTTCGCAAGGGAGCAGAAATCAAAGGTATTTGAGTTAGTGATGGTTTTAATAGCTGCCCGCCTTTCGGATAATTGAAGTTGCCTTTTGGATAGATGATAATCTCTTCAGTATCATAATCTACAGTAATAATATACCTGCTTAATAAGCTAAATCCAATTATACCGTCTACCTGGATTCCATAAACCTGACTAATTAATTCATAATCATTTATATGGAAGTCGAGACTATCTACCCTCAAACCTGGTAAGTGTAAGGTATGGTGATGGGTATAAGATACGGGTTTGGAGCTTGCAAGGCCTTTAATGATTCTGTCGGAAGGTTTAATTGTTAGCCCTAAGCGAAGAGCAGTGGTGGTATCGAGAGAAATACCTGCACTGCCGGTATCCAGAATAAACTGTAACGTATCCGGATATTGGTCGAGTACGGCCTGAATAATTACAACCCCTCCATAGTATTGTTTGAAATGAAAACGGGTTATAGGAGTAGTTACAGTAGAATCATTTTCTAGAGCTGTAGTAGTTGCTTTCGCGCTGGTAGGTAAGCAGGCGATGGAAAAAAGCAACAGTATATTGAATATTAGTGCTTTGAACATAAAAATTGGGGACACAGGTACTTGATATATTATAAATTTAACATAAAAAGCTAATGGTTAATAAATATTTTTCTTCGGGGTGGATATAAACTGAAATACTACCTTTGTTGAAGTTATTCAGAAATAGAAAAACAGGTAATGGAACTTAAGGAATTATATAAAAAGGCTCAGAATTTCGAGTTTCTGACAGCAGAAGAAGGTGTTTATTTATTTGAAAATGCACCTTTAACAGAACTGATGGAAATAGCCAACGAGTTGCGTAAGCAACAGGTACCTCATGGTAAGGTTACCTGGCAGATAGACAGGAATGTGAATACGACCAACGTATGTACGGCCAACTGCAAATTCTGTAACTTCTATCGTATTCCAGGTCATGCCGAAGCCTACATCACTCCTATTGATGAATACAAGCGTAAAATTGAAGAAACGCTGAAATATGGCGGTGATCAATTATTACTGCAGGGAGGACATCACCCTGAGCTTGGGCTTAGTTTCTATGTAGATCTCTTTAAACAATTAAAGCAATTATATCCAACCTTACGTTTGCATACTTTAGGCCCCCCTGAAGTAGCGCATATTACTAAGCTGGAAAAAAGTACACATATCGAAGTACTTAAGGCCCTGAAAGAAGCTGGTATGGATAGTTTGCCGGGTGCTGGGGCTGAAATACTCAACGACAGGGTAAGACGCCTGATCTCTAAAGGTAAATGTGGCGCCCAGGAGTGGTTGGATGTAATGAGAGCTGCTCACAAACTTAATATTGCATCTTCTGCAACCATGATGTTTGGCCATGTTGAAACTGTTTTAGAACGTTTCGAACACCTGGTAGATATCAGACAGGTTCAAAGCGAGAAACCAGAAGGACATTACGGTTTTACAGCATTTATTCCGTGGACTTTCCAGGATGTGGATACACTGCTTGCCAAAATTCGTGGTGTGCACAATATGACCACAGCTGAAGAATACATCAGGATGATTGCACTTAGCCGTATTATGTTGCCTAATGTTAAAAACATTCAGGCATCCTGGTTAACCGTTGGTAAGGAAGTAGCACAACTGTGTTTGCATGCCGGAGCAAACGACTTTGGTTCCATCATGATTGAGGAAAATGTGGTAAGTGCTGCCGGAGCTCCACACCGTTTTACTTACCGTACTATGCAGGAAGCAATCAAGGAAGCAGGATTTGAACCACAGCTACGTACACAACTATATGAATTCAGAGAATTGCCTGAATTTATTGAAGAACAAGTGATTACTTATTAAAGGTATTATAAATAGCTAGAAGGTGCTGATATTCAACTATCAGCACCTTTTTTTATGGGATTAAAAAACTGTTAAAACTATCTTGTGTCTGTTACAATTGGCCTCTTTTTACGTCTAACTAGTACAAACAAATTAAAGGAGGGTGTATATGAAAAAGATTGGTTTAATCATGGCCGGATTAGTAGTCGTTGCCATGGCAGCATGTACAAGCACCAAAGTAACGTCTTCATGGCGTGCGAATAATGCCCAGCAGCTGCAGAAAGATAATAAGATTATGGTGTTGGCATTGGTACCTCAAAAAGATCGTACGCTTCGCAGCCAAATGGAAAATTATACAGTAATTGAATTGCGTAAAAAGGGCTACAATGCAGTATCGGCGTTACAAACTTATGGCCCGCAGGAGTTGGGGAAATTAACTGAGAAACAGGTAGTACAACAATTACAGGGTAGTGACGTAAATCAGGTTATGACCATTGTGATGCTCGACAGAGGTAGAGAAAGAAACTACGTTCCTAGCTATGGTCCTTACGGGTATGGTTTCTGGCCATATTATTCTATGTATTATTCCAGAATGTATGCTCCCGGTTACTACACCTATAATACCAAGTATCAGTGGGAAGGTAACCTTTACGACCTGAGATCCGGTCAGTTATTGTATTCTGTTCAATCCAAATCTTTTGATCCACCTACTACAGAAAGAATGGCTGTATTATACGGACATCAGGTAGTAAAGGATATGGCGAAACAGCAATTGATAAATCAATAGGCAGCATTATCGTTATTCAGCTAAAAAGGCATCGTTTCACAACGATGCCTTTTTAGTTAAAGGTTTGTTTTTAATTGATTTAGGTGTAAGTTTAATTTTCCCTTTACCAATTCAGATATGCTTGAAATAACTGTCAATGAAACTATAGTGCTGAAGCAATTGCAGGAACAGGATGCTCCGTTGGTTTACCAACAAATTGATGCTTCCAGGAAAAACCTGCGCAAATTTTTACCCTGGGTAGATTATAATACTAATGTTGAGCATTCTTTACGTTTCATTCAGATGATGGAACGAAAAGCTGATGACCAGGATGCCATTGCGTTTGGAATTTGGGCTGATCAGGTGTTTGTTGGAGTGATTGACCTGCATTGTTGGGATCATGCGCTAAATAAGGCAGAAATTGGATATTGGCTGGGAACTGCCTATCAGGGAAAGGGTATAGTAACAGCAGCTACAAAAGCACTTATTACCTTTGCATTTAAGCAATTACGTCTAAATAAAATTGAAATAAGATTTGTTCTCCAAAATCAAAAAAGTGGGCAAATCCCAATAAAACTGGGATTTGCCAAAGAAGGTATATTAAGGCATAGCGCCAAACTACATGGGCAGTTTACCGACATGGTAGTTATGGGTATATTGAAGTCGGACTGGCAGTATTAAGCGATATCGCAAATGTTCACTGCTTGTTGTAAAGCTGTTAACTGACCTTTAGCGTCTTTTGAAGTAGGTACAAACTCCTGTGCCACATATCCTTTAAAACCTGTTTCAACGATAGCTTTCATGATGGCAGGATAATTTAATTCCTGGCTGTCGTTGATCTCATGGCGTCCTGGTACTCCACCGGTATGATAGTGAGCAAAATATTCGTGATAATCGCGGATGTGATGAATAATGTCACCATCCATGATTTGCATATGGTAAATATCGTAAAGGAGTTTGAAGTTGGAAGATCCTATACTTTTACAGAGTTCTACCCCCCAGGAAGTATGATCACACTGATAATCGTGGTGATCTACGCGGCTATTTAGCAATTCCATTACCAGGGTTACTTTTTTCTTTTCTGCATAGCCAATAATTTGCTGAATTCCTTTTGTGCAGTTCTTTATGCCTTGCATATCGTCTAATCCGTTTCTGTTACCAGAAAAACAGATCAGATTGGTAAAGCCGGCTTTGGCGGTTTCATCAATTGCTTGTTTAAAATAATCCTCCAATTTATCATGATTGGCCGGATTATTAAATCCGTTAGTAATACCGAACTCCTTGCCATTGCTCGCTACCATAGCACAATGCAGGTTATATTTCTTAAGTATATCAAAGTCTTTTGGCGATACCAGGTCAATTGACGTGATACCTATTTTTTTAGAGGCAATACATAGCTCCTCTAATGGCATATTGTAGCACCAGGCACATACGGAGTGATTGATTTTTCCTTTTAGCCCCTCGCCTGTGGCAAGGTCGTGGGCAGCAATTCTTTCAGAAAGAGAAGATAACGCGGTGGTTGCCAGAGCCGCAGAAGCTACTTTTTTAATCATATCGCGTCTGGAATTTTCCTGGTTCATAAATAATCGATGTTAGGTTTTGGTATTAACGGTTGTCAAGATACCCTAAATAATATATAGATACAAGTAAGACAGGTAAAAATACGGTTTCTGAAATTCAGTAGAACTATGCCTGCGTAATCGGCGTTATATTCTTAAATTTGGTAAGTAATTTGTTTAAAGATAAGAAAAGAGGAGATGGAAATGGATAAGAAATATACCCCTGCCCTCTGGGTTTGTATTTTAATGGACCTAATAGGATGCGCAAGTTATGCTATACCAGTTTTAGGCGAAGTAGGAGATGTTGTTTGGGCCCCGATTTCTGCATTTATTTTTTACCGAATGTTTGGCGGTCCGTTGGGCGCCTTCGGTAGTTTTTTCAATTTTATTGAAGAACTGTTTCCCGGAACAGATTTCATACCCACTTTCACTCTTGCGTGGATATTAAAACGAGTTATGGCTAGTCGCCGTGCTATGAGCTTTTCGAGGAAGGCGCTTTAGCTCGCGTTGCGAGCTGGTGTTTCTCGCAGAGAAGCAAAGATTAATATTAAGAAATATAAGGATCGAAGCGAATGTCTTTAAGAACTGCTGAACGGTTTCTCTTAGTGTTGAAACCTATTGGAAGTCCTTATAAACATTCGCTTCGATCCTTATATTTCTTAATATTAATCTTTGCTTCTCTGCGAGAAACCAGCGAGCCTGCGAGAAATTAGAACCGTCTCATTCCTCCACCTCCGCCTCCGCGACCGCCCGGGCCACCGCCTGGTCCGAAGTTCATTCTTCCTTCTCTGCCACCTCTTGGAGTTGGGGCAGCAAATTTATTCAGGAAGTAGGTGAAGCTAATCATAAAATACTGCTGCAACACATTGTTCTGAGTATCTATGATATAGTTATCTGCAACGGTTCTGTTAACACTGATATACTGCCGGAGCAAATCAAATCCCTGCACTTTCACCAAAGCATTCTTCTTCTTATTCAGGTATTTGGAAATATTGGCATTCCACATTGTAGAAGTAAGATTGTAACCGGCAGTACGACCTCTGCTCATGGTGCAGTTGATATCTGTACCAACCATAAAATTTAATGGCAGGTTGAAGTTGACATCTGCAGTCAGGCTGTAATCGAAATAGTTGGTCAATCCTATTCCTGTTGAAATAGTGTTATTACTTCTGCTATACGAGAAATTACCTCCTACTCCTGCATCGAATAGCTCTTTGTAGAAGTAACTAACGTTGGCAGATTGATTAAATGAAAAGCTATTTGTATAGTTGATCTTTCCATTATTGGCATTAACATCGCGGTTAAATGAGATGGAAGTACTGGTATTTAAATTCTGCCCTGGTGTTTTGCTGAGCGGGAATGAATTATGCAACATTCCATTCAAATTAAAGTAGCCGTTAACGTTAATTGGTTTAACTGTTTGCTTACCACTTTTAGGGTCGAGCGTTACAGAGTTTACAATTTTGTTGGTACCAAATCCGCCATTCAGAGATGTCATCATACTTCTGAAAGTAATCATATCTACATAATGATATCTGAGACTGATCTGGTTATTGTAAGATGGCTTCAGATCCGGGTTTCCGAGCTGTACATATAACGGATTGCTATTGTCGGGAACCGGTGCTAATTGCTGAACGGTAGGCTGACTAGTTTGTCCGTTATAGTTAAGACTTAGTCGTTTGTTTTTTGTGAACGCATAGTTGAAGTTTGCCTGTGGTGCATAGTTCAAGCTATTCTGGGTAATGGTTGTATCTCTTTTTGTAAGGAATGAGTGAGTAACATTATCCAGTGTATTATTAATGATATTTAAGCCTAAGGAATAATCATATTTCAATTTCACCTGACGGAATGAAATACCTCCACGCTGGTTGAGCGTTTTGTTAGTGAAAACATTACTGAGTGAGTCATTGAATTTATCATATTCGCCTTTGCTGCCGTCGTAATCGTAGGTCGACTTATTATTTTGATTCTGATAAGCAGTAAGGCCATAGTTAAACTCCAGGTAATTATCTCTTCCTAACGGTTCGGAATAGGTAAGATTGGCGCCCAGATTTTTGTTTTGGCTATTGATTTTATTACGTTGATTAAAAGAACTACTGCTGTCTGGATTAAAGAAGAAGTAAGTAGAACGATTGAAGTTCTCCTGGTCGCTTTCACTGCTGTTGAAGTTCAGGCCCAGGCTCATCGACCTTCCACGTTTGTTGAAACGTTTTCTCAGCAATAATCTTCCGCCGTAGTTAGTAGTAGTTCCGCTACCATAGTTAGAACTAACCCCTTTGTTCAGCGTATCACCTAAACTATTATAAGAAATGTTGTTGGTGACACTATTACTGTTTGCAGTTGTATAGCTAACAGAAGGTTCAAAAACCAGGGAGTGCATAGAATCGATGTTATACTCAACACGTGCACCGAACCTATGATTGGCATTATCGCTTATAGACGCACCGTTATTTAAATTATAGATAACAGTATCACCATTAAATGTTTGTTTGCGACTGTTGCTTTCTGTATTGGTTTTGGTGTCGTTGAAGAAGTAGTTCCCGGAGTAGGTAATTTTATCTTTGTATGAATCAGAGAAGTTCACACCGGTATTCCAGTTCCGGGTGATACCAGAACCGCCGCTACCGCCGAGGTTCGTCATCATACCTCTGTTACCTCTCATACCACCGCCGCCACCGGCACTGGAGAAGGCCATCTGGTCTTGCATGGTATAACCTAAGTTGTTCACATTATTACCGCCGCCCAGTAAGGAGAGTTGTTTGGTATTATTGAAGACGTTGAAGCTCAGGTTAGCAGCAAATCTATCGTTGGTTCCATAGCCGGCGGTAGCTCTGCCAAATATTCCTCGCTTTTTATCTTTCTTAATAGTGATGTTGATAGCTTTTTCGGTTTGCCCGTCGTCTATCCCTGTAAACTGTGCCTGGTCTGATTTTCGATCGATGACTTGTACTTTGTCGATAATGTTTGCTGGAAGGTTTTTGGTGGCAAGTTTAGGGTCTCCGCTAAAGAAAGGTTTACCATCTACAAGTACTTTGGTAACTGTTTCGCCATGAGCGGTGATGGCACCATCTTTATCAACGGTAACGCCGGGTAATTTTTTTAACAGGTCTTCAACTACAGCGTTTTCTCTTGTTTTAAATGCATCGGCATTAAATTCGACAGTATCTTTTTTAATAACAACCGGTGGTTTTTCATCAAGAATCTCCACGGTGTTTAACAATACTCCTTTGGTTTCCATTGCAAGGTTTCCCAAAGCAATTTCTTTATGCTCGGCATTTACCTGTAATGGTTTGTTGATAGATTTATAACCGAGGAAGCTGACGAACAGGCGATAATCACCGAATGGGATTCCTGATAATTCAAAATTTCCTTTAGTATCAGTAAGAGTTGTTTGAGCTACAGTACTGTCTTTGCCGTTTAGCAGTACAACTGTAGCTGCAGGCATAGCTTCTTTAGTGGTTTGATCTGTCAGTTGGCCTTTAATCTTTCCTTGTTGGTTTTGAGCCTGAGCATGCAGAATGCTCAAACCCAATACCAGCAAGATTTGTATAAGTTTCTTCATAAACGATAATCACTGGAAATTGAAAGGTAGGATGAAAATTTACATCTATTGTTGCCGCTCACGTAATTTCTCCATCTGCTCTCTTCTAATTTCTCTCATCTTTTCCTGACTGATTTTTTCTGCGCCGGCAGGAATGCTCAGATCTTCAGTAACAGGTTTCAGATCTACTGATTTTGCAGTAAAGGCTCTTCGGCTGCTTTCGGCTGCCAGTACTACTGCATTGTTTTCCGGTAACAAACCATTAACTGGTGAAAAGCTAAAAGGCAGGTCTGTAGTATACCAAACAGTATATGTATCATCTTTCAGTTGAATAGTGGCTCTTTTACAAGTGTACCCAGCTATCTTTTTAGTTTTATCTGATGATTTACTATTCGCAGTATAGATATAGTCTTCTTCTGTGTAGAATACCTTCTTATCGTCTCCAAATGTGCTGAACACCTGTTCATATTTTTTGTTGGCCAGGTCTACATACTGAGCATTGCCACCAGGGCCCATCATCATTCTTCCTCCTTGTCCACCAGGTCCACCAGGTCCTCCAGGGCCGCGACGACGGGAAGTATCTCCGTCCGGGCGCTGTTGCCTTCTTTGCCCGCCGAAGTCGGGGCGTTCAGTGGTGATTTTACCTACATTATCGTTGAAGGTAAAAGTTTGGTTGAAGGTAACTACATCTGGTACTGAATTGTTGTCGTCGTTGCCTCCACGATTAAAGCCTCTCATGCGCTCCGGGTCCATACGGGCAGTAACTTCATACGTAATAACACCAGATTTCTGAGCAAAAACCGGACTGGAAGCTGCAATAAATAAACCAGCGGCTATAAATGATCTGAAATTTTTATTCATGGTTTTATTCTGTTTGTAAGGCACAAAAATCTGTATTTGGGCGGTTTTTTTGGGTTAAAAACCTTTATTTATTGTTATTTACTGTTAAGTGAGTTAATCTTCCTTATCTAATGTTAATTACTGTTAAGGAATTATCTTGTTTTAGAAAGGGAATAGATAGTTTTGTAAGCATAGAACAAACTACATGCGAAAAAGAATCAGAAATATACTTATCCTAATGTGTATCTGTATTCTGGGCATTTTTCTGTTTCAGGGATACTGGTTATACAATTCCTATCGCTTTAGAGAAGAACAATTCAGAAAGGAGATTAATGAATCGTTGAGGAATGCGATAACAAACAATATCTCTTCGGAAGTGCGCAGATATATTCGGAACTATGGAAAGGATACAACAATAGCTAAGTTATTGGAAGAGTTCGATAGAACCCGTAGAAAAGTCATCATCCGCCCCGATGATAGGTATGCTGGTCCTCCCCCCGGCGAAATGTTTAGGGGTCGCTATTATGCCGATACATTAGCCAGGCAAATAACGGAATACCTTATTGCAAATAACCTGCATGACGATAGCACCAACATTGCAAAAATTGACTCTGCATTTAAGTCGGAACTGACCAACCGCCAGATCAGTACTCCATATGCCCTGGATACTTTCTATTGGGATATGAAAGGGTTTGAGCGGGAAAGTTTTAAAGATAGCTTGCGAAGAAGAACACCAAGGCAAACGGCTAAGATTCCTGTAAGCCCAATCAGCAACCTGTTTATTCAGGCAACTTTCGAGTCGCCACTCCAATTTATTTTGCAAAAGATGATTTGGACACTGCTCTCTTCAGTGGTTTTACTTGCATTAACTACCATCAGCTTCATTTATATGTTACGCACAATCCTCAAACAAAAGAAATTATCTGAGGTGAAGAGCGACTTCATAAATAACATGACACATGAGCTGAAAACACCTATTGCTACTGTGTCTGCTGCCGTTGAAGCATTACAGAATTTCAATGCGCTTAGCGATCAGCGTAAAACTCAAACCTATCTCGATATTTCAAAAAATGAATTACAGAGATTATCTGATCTTGTAGAAAAAGTATTGCACATTGCTGCTGAAGAAAAGGAGGATATAGAGCTGTTCAGGGAAGAAACAGATCTGAATGAAATTATCGACAATATATTATCCAATCATCAGTTAAAATCAAATAAAATCATTCAGGTGCGTTATGATAATAACCTGGCTGGTAAGCTGGTATATGTAGATAAAGTTCATCTGGGTAATGCGATCAGCAACCTGGTAGATAACGCAATTAAGTATTCACGCGATCAGGTGCAACTTTATATTCAAACTAGCCTGGAAAATGGTATCTTGAAGATAAAAGTGAAAGATAATGGCATAGGAATTCCTAAAGCCTATCAGCACAGCATCTTTGATAAATTTTTCAGAGTACCTACAGGCAACCTTCACAATGTAAAAGGATTTGGATTAGGGCTGAGTTATGTTCAGAAAATAGTGACCATGCATGGAGGTACAATCCAGGTGCATAGCGAGCCGGATAAAGGCAGTGAGTTTACCATCATTATTCCATCAGCATAAATAAACAATAAAGGAAATGGCTAAAGTACTATTGATAGAAGATGAAGTTCAGTTAGGTCAGATTGTTAAAGACAGCCTTGAAATGAGAGGCTTCGAAATGTTATATGCTGTTGATGGAAGAGAAGGATTAAGGCTATATCAGCAAGAGCGCCCCGATGTAGTGGTACTCGATATTATGATGCCTAATATGGACGGATTTACTGTTACCTCTGAAATAAGAAAGCACGATAAAGTTACTCCTATCATCTTTCTGACAGCCAAATCACAAACTGCCGATGTAGTAAAAGGGTTTGAACTCGGAGGCAACGATTATCTGAAGAAGCCCTTCAGCATGGATGAACTGATTGTTCGGATCACTGCACTGTTGAAACGGTTTAAGGATAACCCGGTTACAGAACAGGAGCCGGAAGAAGGTTCCGTGGCAATTGGCCAGTATATGTTTAATTATACAAAGCAAACATTATCCCGCAACAATAATGTAGAATTCCTGTCGCATCGGGAAGCCGCTATACTAAAGCGACTTTACGACAACAAGAATGACATTATGGAGAGAAAAGCCATACTAATCGAACTATGGGGAGACGACAACTTCTTCAATGCCCGTAGTATGGATGTTTTCATCACAAAGCTTCGCCGTTATCTGAAAGAAGATCCTAAAGTACAAATTGTGAATATTCGCGGTGTTGGATATAAGCTGATTTTTTAACTAACAGGTTTCGACTCAAAAGTGACGTATACTATGGTTCCCTGGTCGTCCGGCAGGTCTTCGATGTTTATTTCATACTGTAGCTGGTGTAGCGACCTATAAAGCATAATTCTTTCCATACATATATCCATGCCTTTACTTCTATAATTCCCGGCTTTAAGGCCATCAGGCTTTCTGTTTTGTGATTGGAGTCGTCCTATTCCATTATCGATAATCTCGCAGACATATAAATCTGGTTGTGGTTGCAACCAGTTTATTTTTAGCTCCCTATTATCTTTTTTGGGCATCAACCCATGCCAGATGGCATTTTCCACAAATGGTTGTATTAGCATACTGGGAACACTTAGCCGGGGATCGATATTGGGTTCTACGTGAATGGAATAAGAAAATCCTTCATTGGTCCGAAGTGTTTCCAGTTGCAGGTAGATCTCCAATAAATCTATCTCTTCCTTCAACGAATTATGGTGGTTTTCTGATAATACGAGTACTCTTCTCAAGAGCTGTGCAACCCCGGAGATGTAAGCCTCAGCAAGGGCGCTATCATTTGTAATGACTGCATTATGGATGCCATTCAGACAATTGAAAATAAAATGAGGATTAACCTGCGATTTTAGGTTGATGAGCTTCAATTCAGTTAATTCCTGTTGAAGTGCTGAAATTTCCTTATCCTTTTCTTTAAATCTATTAAGATAATATGCATTTGTTCTGTTTTGAACAAACAAGACAACCAGGGCACAAGTGCCCAATAACACTAAGGAAAGAGTCAGTAAGATGACGAACATACCATCGTAAAAGATTTGCTATGAAAATATACGTTATTTCTCTAATAAAGGGATTAGATTGAGGATGTCAGTTTTTGCCTTAATCACTTATCTTTGTTGTTTATGGAACAGTTAGTACAGCAAATAGCAGCCTACAAAGAAGAAATAGCGGCTTTTACGCCTGCAGGCGCAGCGGATCTTGAACAGTACCGCATTAAATTCCTGGGAACAAAAGGCATTGTGAAAGCCCTTTTTGGGGAAATGAAGCAGGTGCCTAATGACCGTAAGAAAGAATTTGGACAAATTTTAAATGATTTCAAGCAATTTGCTGAAGCGCGTTACGAGCAGTTTACTGAACTGAAAGAAAATGGTGCGGACAGCGACAGTAATATTGACTATACATTACCGGCAGAACCCCATCGTTTGGGTACCCGCCATCCTATCAGCCAGGTGAGAAATAAAATCATCAGGATTTTTGAACGTTTGGGTTTTACCATTGCTGAAGGTCCTGAAATTGAAGATGACTGGCATAACTTTACTGCATTGAACCTGCCGGAAAATCATCCGGCCCGTGATATGCAGGATACTTTCTTTATCAGTAAGAATCCGGACTGGCTTTTACGTACTCAAACCTCATCGGCACAGGTGCGTGTAATGGAATCCGGAAAGCTCCCTATTCGGATTATCAGCCCTGGAAGAGTATATAGAAATGAAACAATTTCGGCTCGTGCACACTGCTTTTTCCATCAGGTAGAAGGATTGTATATAGATGAAAATGTATCATTTGCAGATCTGAAGCAAACCTTATATCATTTTGTGAAAGAGATGTTTGGTGAAAATACAGGCATCCGTTTCCGTCCTTCCTACTTCCCATTCACCGAACCAAGTGCAGAGATGGATATAGTATGTTTCATCTGCGGGGGAACCGGCTGTAATGTTTGTAAACATACCGGATGGGTAGAAATCCTGGGTTGCGGAATGGTGCATCCGAAAGTGCTTGCCAATTGCGGAATAGACCCTGAAAAATATTCGGGTTTTGCATTCGGAATGGGTATAGAGCGCATTACAATGCTTAAATATCAGATTAAAGACCTTCGGTTATTCTCGGAAAACGATGTTCGTTTCTTAGAGCAGTTTGAAGGAACTATATAATTGTAGCAAAGGGGTTATCATCAATGATAACCCCTTTATTTTTTCTGAATCCCAAATCTCACAATGGCTACTTTATCAATTGCTGTTTGCGGTGCAGGTACAATGGGGGCCGGCATAGCTCAAATTGCTGCATATAGCGGTTTTAAAACGCTACTATACGATATTCAGGAAAGTGGACTGGAAAAGGCTAAGGCTCAAATTGAGAAAAGCCTGGCTGGCGCTGTTTCAAAAGGAAAACTGACAGTTGAAGATCAGGAGCAAACCCTGCAACGAATCAGTTATATTACCAACATAAACGATTGCGTCGCGGATGTGATTATCGAGGCAATTGTAGAGCAATTGCCGGTGAAAATAGAACTGTTCAAACAGTTGGCAGCCAACAATGCCGAAAACACTATTTTAGCCAGCAATACATCCTCCTTGAGTATATCTGCAATTGCGGAAGGAGTTGATAATCCATCCAGAGTTGTGGGTATGCATTTTTTCAACCCTGCTCACCTGATGAAACTGGTGGAAGTCGTAAGTGGTAAACAAACTGCGCCTGAAACTGCCGACATTGTATATGAATTGGCTTTGCAAATGGGTAAAGTGCCTGTAAGGGTTAAAGACTCACCAGGTTTTATTGTAAATCGGGTTGCCCGGCTATATTATCTGGAGGCTATGCGTATTGCTGAAGAAAAAGGAGCAGATTTTAGCGATATAGATCAGTTATTGGAAGGTGTTGGATTTAAAATGGGGCCATTTGCTTTAATGGATCTGATAGGAAATGATATTAACCTTGCCGTCTCCCAATCGCTTTATGAAGCCTTTGATGAGGCGCCTCGTTTTAAGCCCAGTATATTGCAGGAACAACGTGTAAAAGAAGGAAAGCTGGGACGTAAAACAGGATTGGGTTTTTATAGGTACGAACAATAACAGGTTTTGCCTAAATTTGGGCCACTTTCAATAAAAGAATTTTTAGTATTCATGATTTTAGTAACTGGCGGAACAGGATTTTTAGGGAGTCATTTGATTCGGGCATTAGTAGCAGCAGGGAAACCTGTAAGAGCACTGTATCGAAATCAACCATCCGTTCGGTTACAGGATATTGCCCATAAAATAGAATGGGTGCAGGGCGATATACTCGATGTTTGTGTATTGGAAGATGCAATGAACGGAGTATCCCAGGTTTACCATTGCGCAGCGGTAGTTTCATTTCAGGCAGGGGATAAAGACCGGTTAATGAAAATTAATGTTGAAGGAACTGCCAATGTGGTGAATATTGCATTGGATGCCGGGGTTAAAAAACTTGTTTATGTAAGCTCGGTAGCCGCAATTGGCAGAGCAAAAGATAACGGACCTATAGATGAGCAGTGTGAATGGCAGGATAGCGCTAATAACTCCCGATATGGCGTAAGTAAGCACCTTGGTGAGATGGAAGTATGGAGAGGGATTGCCGAAGGCCTGGATGCTGTAATTGTGAACCCTGCAATCATTTTAGGATCTGGCTTCTGGAACGATGGCTCAGGAGCATTGTTGAAAAATGCATGGAAAGAATTTCCTTTTTATACACTTGGCGTAAACGGATTTGTGGATGTAGAGGATGTGGTAAAAGTAATGATAGGGTTAATGGACAGTGAAATAGACGGAGAACGTTTTATTCTTTCTGCCGAAAACTGGAATTATCAGCAGCTCTTTACTACAATGGCCAATGCATTGGGGAAAAAGCCACCTCACATAGCTGTAAAACCATGGATGGCTGAAGTTGTGTGGCGATTAGAGAAGGTAAAAGGTATGATCACAGGTAAGCATCCACTGGTAACAAAAGAAACAGCAAGAACTGCCCAGCTGAAAGTATATTATGAAAATGGTAAAATACTTGAGGCACTACCCGGGTTTAGGTTTAAACCACTGGCAGAAACAATTAAAGAAATTTCTACAAACTTCCTAAAGGAGAACTCCTTACAATAGAAATGCAGCTATGGCTGCGCCTAAGATGTTACTGGTTTCGGTATCCACATTTTTATTCATCCATACTTTAGGGTGTTCTCCGGGCATTACAGCTGCAATCAATTTCCCATTAGAATAAAACTCATAACAGATATTCTCGTAGCTGTTGACCTTCCCGAAATGGTTGTGAGCAGAGATGCGGAATTCCCGTTCAGAAGAGCGTAAAACTCCCGCTGTTTTATTACTGTTCAGTTCCAGATAATGGGCGGCTTTAACAATCATCTCCCACTTATTTAATGGATGTTGGCTGGTACCATTTATCATTGTATATCTGATAGCAGTATTTGGAGCAAGTGTATTAAAGGCAGCTGGCAGGTTTCTGCTGGTAAAAGCAACGGCAGTTGTACCTAAAGTTTGTACCAGTATATGTTCTCCATTGCCATCAACAAAGAAGCTAAAGGGATCTTTGGGAGATTTGATGAAAGTTGGCTCTGTTAGTCCGTTTTTTCTTGGAGTAGTAGTATAAGGTCCGAAGGTTATTGTTTTAGCGGTAAGCCAACCATCTTTTACTGTTACCGGCCATTCCTGTTCTTTGGTATACAAGTCGTTGGAAACAGTAATGTTTTTACTGGTACTGCAACTCCACAGCAGTAGTGGTAATATAATGGCAAGAAGATATCTCATTGCATGATGGTTTTAGGCAAGGTGATGGATATTAGGTTTGAATATCTATCACCTTGTGAATAACGCTTTTATTTACCCAAATCTTTTACCTTTTCCCAGATTTCAGGAATACGTTTGATCCAGGCAATTTCCTTTCTTTTTGCTCTCGCATCTTCAGCCGGATAACCGAAGTAAACCTTTCCACCTTCCAGGGAAGAAGGAACACCACTTTGAGCCAAAACAACAGCACCTTTTCCGATGGTCAGATCTTTATTAACACCAACCTGGCCCCAAAGGATTACGTTGTCCTCTATTTTTGCCTTACCTGCAATACCAACTTGTGCGGCAATCAGGCAATTTCTTCCTACCACAGTACCATGTCCGATATGGATCATATTATCCAATTTGGTACCCTGGCCAATGATGGTATCTCCACTCACCCCTTTATCAATTGTACATCCTGCTCCGATCTCTACATAATCTTCAATAATAACTCTGCCACAGCTCTCTAATTTATCGTAGATCACCTCTCTTTCTGCTCTTTTCTTGAAGTAGAAAGCATCAGCACCAAGCACCGTACCTGCGTGTATAATTACATTATCTCCGATAACACAGTGATCATAGATCGTAACGTTAGGATGGATAATACAATTGCGACCTACTTTAACGTGATTACCGATGAATACATTGGGCTGAATAATAGTTCCCTCTCCTATCACAGCAGTATCACTGATCGACTTTGATGCTGGTTCGAAAGGACGGAATTTTTTGACAAGGCTTACGTAAGCACTAAACGGGTCATCTAATACCAAAAGTGCTTTTCCTTCCGGAACATCCACCTTCTTGTTAATGATAATGATAGTGGCTGCAGAATTCAAACTGGCATTATAGTATTTTTCAAAGTCAACAAATGAGATATCTCCAGGTGTTACTTTGTGTATTTCATTGATACCAGTTGCCAGCAACTGGCTGTTACCAACTAGCTCAGCGCCTATTAATGCTGCGATATCAGTTACTGCAACAGGTTTTTCGAACTTCATATAACAGTGAATTATTAAATAATAATTAAGCGCAACAAAGGTAGTAAATGGATAGTTGCAACAATCAAAATATGGCGGTTCGATGACGAGGATTTGAAAGTTTTATTCTGCTGTTATCCACAATTATTTTAGTGGTGTGAATAAAATTTTTTGTAAAATTTTTCTTTTGTGATGAAATTCTTTTTAATATTGTGTAGGGAATTTTGTTTTCCTGTACTTACTAACCCATTCACATAACAAGAAAGTCTGATTGTTCCAACGGTCAGACTTTTTTTATTGCCCTTGAAACATGCATGAATAGGGCGTTACAGCGGATTCATTTTTTAAGTGTTACTTCTTTTTCACTTCTTCTCTTTCTGGTTCTCCTGTTTTTTTAAAAATCCGGATTCGAATTACGGGATACCCATTTTTTCATTTTTGGGGAATCTGAGGTCGTTTTTTTAGAATTTTAATAAGTACGGTGGCAAAAAAATTTGCCACCGTTTCAACTTCATAAATATCAACTTGTCTATATCGCCTTACTAAAGAGTTGTGAATGTGGAATTTGGCGCCATAATCTCGCATCAAATGCCATACAAATATTTCTGATAAAGGGTTTGCCCTTTGATGTAACAACTACCTTCTGAGGCAATACTTTTACCAGTTCATCCTTTTCGGGTTCCTGAAGTCTTTGTAACCCTTCAATCACAGCATCACATTGTGTATCGGCCCTCTCCCACTGTGTTTCGAAATTGCACATGAGGTTATGAATATGCCTGCGTATCAGCAAATCTTCAGTGTTCAAAATATGTCCTTTTACTATGGGGAAATAACCGTTATTAACAAGTTCCTGATAAGCTTGTACCTGTTTTTCATTCTGTACATAAGCATACCAGTTATCGCCAATAGAGGATGCTCCTAAACCCACCAAAAGAGAAGTGTGAGATACGGTATATCCCATGAAGTTGCGATGTAAATTCCCGGTTTCAAATGCTTTATGTAATTCTTCTCCGGGTAAGGCAAAATGATCCATTCCAATTTCAGAATATCCATTCATGTAGAACAACGACTTACCTAACTCATACAACCTTCTTTTTTCAGCTTCCTGAGGCAGATCTGCTTCGGTATACTTACGTTGTCCTGTTCCTTTGATCCAGGGTACATGAGCATAGCTATAAAAAGAGATCCTGTCCGGGCGTAATTTTACTACTTCATTGATAGTTTCGCGCATCCCGGTAGCAGTCTGTAATGGCAATCCGTATATCAGATCGAAATTGATGGAGGTATAACCAATTCTTCGGGCGTTCTGAACCACCTCTGCCACCATCTCCACAGGTTGTATCCTGTTAATGATTTCCTGCACTTTCTTATCGAAATCCTGGATACCCAAACTGAGTCTTCTGAATCCCATATCGTATAAGGTTTGAAGGTGTTCGGCAGTTGTATTGCCGGGATGACCCTCAAAGCTCAACGAAGCATCAGGAAGTACCGTTGCCGTTTCATAAATCCTGCTAAGCAGATGATTCAGATTATCGGCACTAAAGAATGTGGGAGTACCACCTCCCAGGTGTATTTCTTTTATCCTTGGTTTACTCCCAAAAACAGCCAGATATAAATCCCATTCTTTCAATAAAGTATCGATATACGGTGTTTCTACCTGGTGGTTAATGGTGATGTATTTATTACAGCCGCAATAAGTGCATAATTTCTCGCAAAACGGTAGATGAATGTATAAGCTTATCCCTTCCTTGCCATTGGTTTCCATAAACGATTTTTTCATCAATGTTTTCCAGGTATCCTGGTTAAAGCTATTCTCTTCCCAATATGGTACGGTAGGGTAACTGGTATATCGTGGAGCCGCCACATTATATTTACTGATTAAGCTCATATCTTTAAGGTTTATGACAACAATTTGTAACTACGTGTTCGGTGTTTGCCTGCATGACCGGGCTAACATATGGAATCCCCAGATTCAGGCCCCGGAGCAGTAATAATATACCCATGATTGCTACTACTACCGGTATCATCTGGCGCATTTTATTCCGTATTGAAATGCTGAATAAATGACTGAACCAGGCCACTCCTGCCATCGCCGGAAATGTGCCCGCTCCGAATGCTGCCATGAATAGCATTCCATTAATTACACTACCTGTAGATATTGCTCCGGCAATTGCCAGATATACCAATCCACATGGTAGCAGCCCATTTAGAAATCCGATAGCCAATAATGTATGTAACTTCTGCTGACGTATCAGATGGCCAAGACTTTGCTTTAATTTATTGGTAAAAAAGGAAGGTAAATATTGATTGATCCCCCATTTTTTACCTGTATATTTTAGTATTACAACTATCAGCAACAAAATTCCCAGAATAATAGACAGCCATTGCTGAAAACCTCCCAGGTACAGTTGTTTTCCCATCCATCCAAAGGCCAAACCAAGCATTGAATAGGCAGCAATTCTTCCAAGGTTATAAAGGATTATACCCATCATCTTTCTGGCACCAGAGAGGTGCTGTACGGGGAGCGATAAGGCAACCGGACCACACATCCCAACACAGTGAAAACTGCCCGTAAATCCTAGTATGAATGCTGTTAACATGGCTTAATTAATTGTTAGTGTCTGTTCCTGATAATAAGGACGATCGTTCATCGACCATTGAAGCTTCACTTTATACAAACCAGTTGTAAATCGGGTCTTTTCTATTAGTAATTGTCCTGCTTCATCTATTTTAAGCGGAACAGAAACATCTTTGCGGGAATCTGACGGACGATAGAAGGTTAACTGGCCACTGATTGGTTTTTCACGCATTTCCTGTGGAAATGTAAGAACTACACTTTCTCCCGGCTGGGAAATAGTAATGGGTGTAGACAGATTATTTGCATTTTGCTTCCCATCAATAACCTGCTGGTACTTTAATTCCTCCTTGTAGTAGTCCGGAGTTACCATATCTATTTTGGTTCTCAGACTTTTCGTAACCAAAGTGAGCATTCCGGCGGCAAAGACCACAAAAACGATGATTATTTTATATCCCCAATTCATTGCTAAATGATTTTAAGGTGAATAATTGATTTATTGAACAGGGCCTAAAAATGTAGTGCTCAATCCCGATATCCTGTTATTCCTATCGTCATAAATTCCAACATGGATAGTGGATTTTCGCTGATGAATCATTTTTTTAGGAAGTATGATAAAGAAGGTTCCTTCTCCCTGTTCTCCGGCTTTTACATGAATAATAGGATTACCAACCATGGTAATTGCTCCTGCCATCTCTTCTACTTTAAGATGAAGCGGGATATCGTTGCCTGTTTTATTCACAAGTTTAATTCTGTAGAGATTTGACAGGCTATCTATTCCCTGCTCCTGATACAACATACCCGGAGTGCGCATAATGGTGCCGCTTACAGGTTTTCTGCTTACCAGCATAGTAACGATAGCTCCAAGCAGTAAAATGAGAACACTGCTGTAAACTTTGAGCCTTGGAGAAAAGCGAAGTTTCTTTTTCTGGGCAATTCCATTTTCGGATGCGTAACGGATCAGGTTGATCGGCCGACCCGTTTTTGCCATCATAAAATTGCAGGCATCTATACAGGCAGTACAGTTAGTACATTCCAACTGAGTACCGTTTCGTATATCAATCCCTGTAGGGCATACCTTCACACATTGGTTACAATCTATGCAGTCGCCCAATTCGTTTTGGTCACTTTTACGGAATTTTCCCCGGGGCTCACCTCTCGTATAGTCATAGGCAACGAGAATACTGTTTTTATCGAGTAGTACACCCTGTAACCTGCCGTACGGACAAACAATCGTACAAATTTGCTCACGCATAAATGCAAACACGCCGTAGAAAACACCTGAGAAAATGATGATGGCTAAGAATCCACCCTGGTGTTCGGATAATGGGTCGGTAATAATTGCTTTAAGTTGGTCGGCTCCAATGATATAGGCTAGGAATAAATTGGCAATAAGGAATGATAAAGTATAGAAAATGAGGTGTTTGGAAGTTTTACGGAAAATTTTATCTGCATCCCAGGGAGCTTGATTCAGGAGTTTTTGTTTAACAGCATCCCCTTCAATCCAATACTCGATTTTCCTGAAAAGCATCTCCATGAAAATAGTTTGAGGACACATCCATCCACAGAATAGCCTACCAAACGCCATAGTAAATACGACGATAAACAAAATGAAGGCAAGCATCGCCAACCCGAAAATGAAGAAGTCCTGCGGCCAGAAAATAGAACCAAATAAAATAAATCTGCCTTCTACTACATTGAGCAGGAATAAAGGCCTGCCATTTATAGAAATAAACGGCAGGCTACAAAAAACACTAAAATAAAGGAGGCTTACTACGCTACGGATATTATACCATTTGCCTTTCGGCTTCTGGGCGTATATCCAGTTGCGTTTGCCTTGTTTATCAACGGTGGCTATAGAATCTCTGAATGTATTGTCTGTCATACCTATTCTTTTTGTCCTTGCGGCTCTTTGGGATTAGCAGGATTAGAACCATGGATCGACTTAACAAAGCTGGCCAGCTGGGCAAGTTGTTTGGGTGAAAAATCTTCCTGCCAGGCTTTCATTCCTTTCTCTGCAACGCCGTATTTAATAGTTTTAAATACATCGTTAATCTTTCCTCCATGAAGCCAGTAATCGTCTGTAAGGTTAGGCCCAACAACTCCCTGACCCTGGGCTCCATGACAAGGGGCGCAACTAGCCACGAAAAGCTTTTGGCCAGCTGCTAATTCGCCTGCATCCGTGAGGAGGGTAACATTGTTTTCATCAATGTTGTTAGCGGCTTTTTTAAGGTATTCTTCCTTTGCAATAGCTGCCTTTTCTTCGGCAGCAGCCAATTCTTCCAGTTGATTAGGGGCTGTGTGGGAAATCTCTGTTCGCCAGGTATATACGATTCCAAATCCGATAGTGAAAATGAAGCCCCACTTCCACCATGGAGGAGTAGGATTGTTGAGCTCTCTGATGCCATCATAATTGTGACCCATATCAGCCTCTTCTTCAGATACAGCATCCAGGGATTTGGTTCTATTTAATCTTTCCAACCAGGTAACTCCCACCTTTTTAGTAGCTGTTTTTACCTTTTGTTTACGCTTAATACCCACAAGAAATTTTAGTGTAAATATTAAACTGAAGATTACCAGTATTTCAACCCCTAATACCGAAAGCAGAAGATAGTAGGAATAAGAGTCCAGGGTCGCGAAAATCCCTTGTGCAGAGGCCTGATTACTGAATAATGTTAGCCCTGCTAATGCTGCAATTGCTACAAGCTTCTGCCCTTCTTTTTTGATCCGCTCTCTGTACACTTCAATTGCTCCAAGCACGGCATTTCCCAAAACAATAATTACAATGGCCAGACCTACTATCACTATCATCAGGATAATTGCAACCGGATCAAATTCCTCTGTTTTTGTCGGAGCTTCTTGTGATAAAGCAAACAGCCGTGGACTTAATAGCAGATTAGCCAGTAATAACAGTATATATGATTTTTTCATGTTAGTTTTTCTTTTAC
Organism: Chitinophaga silvatica; assembly: GCF_003419895.1. Classification (GTDB taxonomy): domain Bacteria; phylum Bacteroidota; class Bacteroidia; order Chitinophagales; family Chitinophagaceae; genus Chitinophaga; species Chitinophaga silvatica. The sequence continues at coordinate 276,578 of NZ_QPMM01000004.1, forward strand.
AGGGATTGAGTGTCGTCACAGTCGAGCGGTATTTTACTTATCTGATCTACCATTTTCTTATCGGCTTTGAAGGCCCAGAAAGCAGCTCCTACAAAGAAGGCAGAGAAGAGGATCAGTGAGGCCATTGGATAAATACTTATACCAGATATTGATTCCAGATAATTGATGAATTTCATGACGATAAGTTTTTATGGTTTAAAGGCTCCTTCAGGCTCTGTAGAACTTTCCTGTACAGCTTCTGCAGGTTGAGTTTTTACTTCTGCTTTAATATCTGTTCCTATACGTTGCAGGTAAGCAATAAGTGCTACGATTTCGCGATCCGGTTTGATAGGCAGTTTATCTTTTTCCAATGCCGCGGTAATTGCCAATGCCTGTTTATCCAGATCTGCGATAGCCTGTTGCTCATAGCCATCAGGGTATGGAACTCCCAGCTTCCGCATAACATTGATCATTGCAGGTGTTTTTGCTCTGTCTACCCTTTCTTCAAACAACCATGGATACCCTGGCATGATAGAACCTGGTGACATAGAGGTTGGGTCGAGCATGTGGTTGTAATGCCATGAATCAGGGTATTTACCACCAATACGGGCCAGATCCGGACCTGTACGTTTAGAACCCCATTGGAATGGGTGGTCGTATACAAACTCACCGGCTTTTGAATATTCACCATATCTGGCTACTTCATCACGGAAAGGACGGATCATTTGAGAGTGACAGTTATAGCATCCTTCGCGGATGTAAATATCTCTACCGTGTAGTTCCAGCGGTGTATATGGTTTTACGCTACTGATGGTAGGTATATTGCTTCTTACAAGGAATGTAGGCATCAATTCGAGTAATCCGCCAATGGCCACTACAATCAAACTAAATACCAACAGCTGAATAGGACGACGTTCGATCCAGTTATGCCAGTGTGCCTTACCATGTGTTTCAATTACTTTAGGTAATGGTGCTGCTTCAGCTGCTTCATTGGCAATGAAACTACCGCTACGGATTGTTTTCCTCAGGTTCACCACCATTAATACCAGTCCACTGATGTACAGTAACCCTCCCAGTCCGCGCAATGCATACATCGGAACGATGGTAGTAACGGTTTCCATGAATTGATACTTCAGTTGTCCTTCTTCTGTAAACTGTTTCCACATCATACTTTGAGTGAATGCAGCCCAGTACATCGGAATCACGTAGAAAATAATTCCCAGGGTACCAATCCAGAAGTGAGTGTTAGCCCATTTTTTTGAGTATAACTGAGTACCGAAGAGACGTGGGATCAACCAATATAAAATACCGAAAGTGAGGAATCCATTCCAACCTAAAGCACCTACGTGTACGTGTGCGATAGTCCAATCGGTATAGTGACTGATAGCATTCACATTTTTGAGTGACAGCATAGGGCCTTCGAATGTAGCCATACCATAGCAGGTAAGAGCTACTACAAAGAATTTCAGAATAGCATCTTCTCTTACTTTATCCCAGGCCCCGCGTAGGGTAAGTAAACCGTTGAGCATACCACCCCATGATGGAGCAATCAGCATAATACTAAAGGCAGTACCGAGGGTTTGAGCCCAGTCGGGAAGTGCGGTATATAATAAATGGTGAGGACCAGCCCAGATATAAATAAAGATTAATGACCAGAAGTGAATGATAGACCAACGATAAGAATAAACAGGTCTGTTAGCTGCTTTAGGTACGAAATAATACATTAATCCCAGGTACGGAGTTGTAAGGAAGAAAGCTACAGCGTTGTGGCCATACCACCATTGCACAAGAGCATCCTGCACACCAGCATACCAGCTGTAGCTTTTGAATAGGGATAAAGGGAATTCGAAAGAGTTAATTATATGTAACATGGCGATGGCTACCCAGGTTCCAATGTAGAACCATATAGCTACGTAGAGGTGAACTTCCCGCCGGCGCAGGATGGTTCCCAACATATTTGCACCAAATACTACCCAGATGAGCGTAATAGCTATATCAAACGGCCACTCAAGTTCGGCATATTCTTTACCGGTGGTATAGCCAAGAAATAAGGTAAGTGCCCCACCGGCAATAATTGTTTGCCATCCCCAGAAGTGTATTTTACTGAGTAAATCGCTGAACATACGGGTTTTACACAAACGTTGCAGCGAATAATAGACACCCATAAAAATACCATTACCAACAAAGGCAAAAATGACAGCATTGGTGTGAACTGGCCTTAGGCGTCCAAATGTAATTGGAGCATATCCAAAATTAAGTCCGGGAAATGCTAGCTCCAATGCAGCCCACAATCCGGCCAGCATGCCTATTAATCCCCAGAAAATCGCGGCATAGGCAAACCATTTCACGGTACGGTTGTCGTAATAGAATTTTTCGAGTGACATTATTGGTATTTAAAAGGTTATCAGATTTTCGTTTATTCGTTTATGTTATCTTTCTTGTCTTCAAACAGTATCCGATGTGCCGGAGAATAATCATCTTCAAACTGGCCGGTTTTAACAGACCATATAAATGCTATCAAAAACCCTAAAGCCACGACAAGACTTGCGCCCAGTAAGACAATGATGATATCCATAGTTGATTATTTAATTAATAATAATCTTGTTGTTTCCAGTGCCTGAAGTGCATGTATTTCATTTGCCTTGAACGTAAATGTATCGCCGGCATCCAGTATCGTTATTTCATCGTTTAGCATAAACGCTATTCTCCCCTCCAGAATCAATACCATCGCATTAGTAGATGATGTATGTGGTGGAATTTGATGCCCTTGTTGAATGATCAGCAGGGTGGCGTCGAAACGTTTTGTCTTAAATAAAGCACAGCTCTTTATTTTCTCGTTTCCATCGGCCAGTAAGACGTTTATACCTTTCATTTACAGTTTATATGAAGTAATAAATGCCACATTTAAGACAAACCTTACCCGTTTCGTGTAAACAACCTTTTTCAGGTTGTTTACACGACTCATTTCAAATACGGGCGAATTGAGGTTTTGCTTAGATTTTAACTTGTGTGTCTCGTGATATTACAAAGGTACTGGGAGCTTATCCCCAGTGCAATGATATTGCTCAATCTGAAATATGATATTTGTCAGGGATTTGCTCTAATGCCCGCTGCTGAAGACTTTTACCATACCATTCACTACAACTGTATGTTATTATAATAATGCTTATTGAACTTGCAGGCATTAGTATTGCCGCAATCAGTGGAGATAAGATGCCTTGCACAGCGAAGTATAATCCTATGATATTATATACTAAGGATAGAATGAAGCTGATGATAATTATTCGCTTGTTTGCTTTACAAAGTTTGATGAACGCGGAGATTGACAATAACTCTTCTGCATCCATGATACCATCACTTGCTGGTGTAAAATTGTTCCTGTTTTCTGTTAATGAAATACCTATGTCACTCTGTTTCAATGCTCCGGCATCATTTAACCCATCTCCTATCATCATTACCTTTTCGCCTTTGGCTTGTAACGATTGAATATAAGCCAGTTTATTGGCCGGAGTTTGTTCAAATAGCAGTGTAGCATGATGCCCCATCAACTTTCTTAATTGTTGAGCAGCGTGATTGTTATCACCCGATAAAACCGATAAACCAAATTTATCCTGCAGCTGCTGAATCATTGTTTTCAGCCCTCTGCGATAGGTGTTTTTTATTGTGAAGAGCCCGCATAGTTTATCATTAATAGAAACAAATACTACACTACCATCCTGCTCTTCTTTTTTATGTGCACCAGTGAAACCGGCATTACCCAATTTGATGATTGTATTTCCAACAATTCCGCTTACCCCCTGCCCCGGTACATTCCTGAACTCTTCAACAGGCATTGGTGCAGGTACGCCACAATATTGAACAATGGCACTACTAAGAGGGTGTGTGGATTGTATTGCTATTGCTGCAATCTTAATTTCCTCAATTGGAGTAAGAGAAGTGCCGTAATAAATAACAGAAGTACCGGTTTTACTGGTTAGTGTACCTGTTTTATCAAATACTATATGCGTGGTAGCTGCCATATTTTCTATGGCTTGTGCATTGCGCAGATAGAGATTATTTCTACTTAAAATTCTTAGAATATGGCCGTTAGTGAATGAGGATGCAAGGAGCAAAGCACATGGACAAGCAATAATCAGGATAGCAGTAACAGAAGGCCATATACGTGCAGGTTCCGTAAAACCCCAGTAGGTAGCTGTAATTACTGCAATCAGTAATACAACCCATGTAAAATATTTACTAAGCAAATGAACAAAAGAAATGGATTCATTTTTCTTTTCTTTTAATTCATCCCGGTTCCATAAGCTTGTCAGATAGCTTTGTGCAACTTCCTTGATAGTTAATATTTCAAGGTTCCCATTTAATTGTCTGCCACCTGCATATACTATCTCCCCGATAGATTTATTTACAGGAACTGATTCTCCGGTTACAAAACTATAATCGATAAGTGCTCCTCCTTTAACTATAATGCCGTCGGCAGGTATTAATTCATTGTTGTGAATAAGTAAAGTGTCGCCGGTTTTGATATCGGGTAATGGTGTTGGAATTTCCTTTTCATCTTTCATTACGCTTATAGCAATAGGAAAATAGGCAGTATAATCCCGATCGAATGAAAGACCCTGGTATGTTTTATCCTGCAGGATTCTGCCTATCAGCATAAAAAATACTATGCCGGTCATAGAATCAAAGAAACCTGCATTACCATTGTATACTTCAATCAGACTACGACAGAAGGTGACCCAAACAGCTAAAACTATGGGAACATCAATGTTCAGAAATCCATGTTTAAGTCCACCCCAGGCCGATTTATAAAAAGTTTGGGCGCTATAGAACAAAACAGGCAGAGCCAGGAACAGGTTCATAAACCTGAACATATTATTGAGGTTGCCCTGTAGAAGGTCTGTAGAATCGAAGTATTCAGGGAAGCTTAGCAACATGATGTTACCAAAACAAAAGCCTGCCACCCCTAATTGGTAAATCAGTTGTTTGCTTGTTTTTGGTTTTTTATGTTGAAGATCCTGTAAACTTATATAAGGCTCATACCCTACTGCTGTAAGCAGTTCGGCTACTCTGCGGAGGGTAATGGAATGATCAAAAATGACAAGTGCTTCCTTTTTACTAAAGTTAACGGTTACACGTTGTATGCCATGATCGATCCTATGCAGGTTCTCGAGTAGCCAGAGGCAGGAGCTACAATGGATTTGAGGGAGATGGAAATTTACGTGTGTGCAATCATCATTTTTAAATGAAATGAGTTGCTGACTAATTTTATCATCTTCCAGGAACGCAAATTTATCTTTCCTGGCGGCAATTCGTTGATTAATACCAGGTTGATTATTGAGATCATAGTAGGTACAAAGACCACTTTGATTCAATATTTCAAACACGGTTTTACAACCCAGGCAGCAGAAGGTCTTATTCTGGATTGTAATATCGGTATCATTACATTTTTCGCCACAATGGAAGCAGGTGATATTGGTTTCGGTAGAAGAGGATATGCTCATTAGTCGATAATTACGTTATTAATTTCGTGCTGGGAAACAACAATAGTATGACCCGGAATAGCAGCAGGATAAAGGATATTTTGCTCTATATAGATCCATTGCTGAATAACCTGTTCTGCAATCAGCATATCATTGACACACAGTTTATATTCGGCGCTCCAATGTTGCTGGAGTTGGTAGTTAGACGACACCTGGCGGAGTTTCTGCAAGAGCAGCAAGATTTTTTGAAATGCCTGTTGAATACTGTCATATGCTCCGGGTTGGAGATTTTTAGTACTCTTATTTAACGCGGAAGCATTGCGGATTACGGGGAAAAGAACGGATGTTTCTTTTCGGATGAGCTGTGAGGTTTCAGTTTGCATTTTCCCAAAGAGCAGATGTTGTAAATCTGCCACTGCGGGTGCTTGTTTGTCGTCCTGTCTGTCCAGATTGAAATAAGTCATTACCTGGTCGATCAGTTGTTGTATCGGTGCATGGAATTTATTAGCAATTACATTGCACAGGTGACCTGGTTTTAATTCGTGGTAATTGATAATAGAATAGGCGAACATGAAGTGGTAATTTTGTAATACAAAAGTACCAGCGATGTGAGAGGAGTGCTATGATAAGCATCAAGGCGAAATATGATTTTTATCAGTCCTGCAGGTTGGCTGTCCTGATAATTTCAGGGATATCGAGCAGTCTGATTTTCTTGCCGTCCAGTTCAATCATACCATCTTTTTTGAACTCAGACAGTAAACGGATTGCTGATTCGGTGGCGGTGCCAACGAGGTTGGCTATTTCTTCTCTGGAGAGGCGCACGCTTAAGGTTTGCTGGTCTTCTTCCAGGCCATAGGTTTCTTTAATAAAAAGGAGGGTTTCTGCGAGTCGTTCTCTTACTGGCTTTTGAGCGAGGTGAGTGATCTTTAATTCAGCCTTTCTAAGCTCACTAGATAAGATGCGCATCATTTCAAAAGAAAGGGAGGCGTCTTTTTTGAGAATATTGAGGAATAAGTCTTTGGGAATAAAGCAGATAGAAGAATCTTCCAGGGCTGTTGCGGTGGCAGTATAGCGTTCGTTGCTGAGGAGGGCTTTATAACCCATAATATCTCCGGCTTTAACGAGGCGTATAATTTGTTCGCGGCCATCATCGCCACTGTGGGAAAGCTTTATTTTACCGTCATTAATACAGTAAACACCGAATGGATAGGCACCTTCATGGAAAATTACCTGGCCTTTTCTGTAAACAGAGCATACTTTAGCGTCTGAAATCTCATTGAGATTACAGGGTTCCGCCTTGCAGAATATTGAAGAAAAGCGATCCTTGCAATGTTGGCATGAAGGATTGTTAAACGGAGTAGCCATATCAATTTGCAAAAGTACTAATTTACAGCGCCTAAACCAAAGTAAAAGTCTTGTGATCTTTAATTATTATATAATTTACAAACCATATGAGGTGCTGACGAGATTTACTTCTGAAGAGAATAAAGCATGTCTGGCCGATTTTTTTAATGTTCCTAAAGATGTTTATCCGGTTGGAAGATTGGATTATGATAGTGAAGGGTTGCTCATACTTACAAATGATAAGGATTTAAATCACCGGCTTTTGCAACCTAAACATTTGCATGAAAGGGAATATTGGGTACAGGTAGACGGAGCGATCACAGATCAGGCTATCCAACAGATTGCAAAAGGGGTAGATATTAATGTTGATGGGAAGATGTATCATACCCAGCGTTGTAAGGCCAGGATATTTGAAACAGAACCTGAATTACCGCCTCGTAATCCGCCTATCAGATTTAGAAAAACCATTCCTGCCCCCTGGATCAGTTTATCCCTTAAGGAAGGAAAGAATCGCCAGGTTCGAAAAATGACGGCAGCTGTTGGGTTTCCTACGTTGAGGCTTGTACGTTATAGAATTGAACAGCTGACAATCGACGGAATGCAGCCAGGCGATTTAAAACAACTTGATAAAGCAACTGTTTATAAAGGATTAAGATTATAAATTCATCAATTACGCTTATAATCCGTAAATTCCTAAATTTTAACTAGGTTTGTCACCTACAAAAATCAATTATGCTGAAATCAATGACCGGCTTCGGAAGGGCTGAATGCACAAGAGGAGAAACAAGTATAGTAGTTGAAATAAAATCGTTGAACGGGAAGCAGTTTGAGGTGAATTTGAAGTTTTCTCCATTGTTGAGACCATACGAATTCGATATTCGTAATCTGATGCAACAGGTACTGCAAAGAGGAACTTTGGATGCCTCCATAAACATTCGTCAGAATGGTGCTACCCGCCCGGTCGTGATCAATACTGATCTGGCAAAATTCTATTATCAGTCTATTACCATGCTGGCAAATCAACTCGAGTTGCCTCAGGGAGATATGCTTAATGTACTGATGAAGTTGCCGGAAGTGGTATCTCCTGCTACCGAGCAAATGACAGAAGAAGAGTGGAAAGATGTGGAAAGTACATTGAAAGAAGCATTGATAGATCTGGATAGTCACAGGATAGATGAAGGCAGAATGCTGGAGTCAGATCTCAAACAAAGAGTTAATAATATTGATGAATATCTGTTGAAAGTCAGAGAATTAGACCCTCTTCGTAAAGATAAAATCCGTCAGCGCCTGGAGAGTTTGTTGGCCGAGCATGTGGGTAAGGAGAATGTAGACGGCAATAGATTGGAACAGGAATTAATCTTTTATTTAGAGAAATTAGATATATCTGAAGAACTTTCGAGATTGGAAAATCACCTGCGCTACTTTAGAGAGATATTGAAAGATGAAGATGCTGCTAAAGGAAAGAAGCTGGGGTTTGTATTGCAGGAAATTGGCCGGGAAATTAATACTACTGGTTCTAAAGCCAACGACGCCGGCATACAACAATGGGTGGTATTAATGAAAGATGAATTGGAGAAAGCTAAAGAACAAGTATTAAACGTTTTATAGTAAGGCGTAAACCATATGAAGCATTTCTTTCTGGCTGCGGCAAGCCTTCTGTTATTTGTCGCAGCTTGTAAACCACCTAAGCTAGACGTATACGAGAAAAACCTGGAAATCCCGGGGCACGAATGGTCGAGCGATTACAAGCCCTCTTTTGAAATAAATATTCAGCCGGAAGATACAGCCTGGCTTTATAATATCTATGTAAATATCCGGCATACCGACGCCTATCCATATAGTAATATCTGGCTATTGATCGGAACCCGGTACCCTGGTGATAGCATTCCCAAAGAACAACGGGTGGAGTTACCACTGGCTGATGTTGCAGGAAAATGGTCAGGAACCGGAATAGATGATATCTTTGAGCATAGAATATTTATTCAGCAGAGAGCAACCTTTAATGTTCCCGGAACTTACAAGTTTTCTTTCGAACAAAATATGCGGCAAAATCCGCTTCCTTATGTGATGAACGTTGGCCTGCGGATAGAGAAAGCCGGCAAGAGACCATAATGAAAAGAATCTTTAATAAGATGCAGGGAGGGAAATCTGTTTCCCTGATTTACTTTTTTGTACTGGCATATACAATAGCCGCCCTGGTTTGGTGGGGTATCTTGCTATTCCGCCAAAGTAAGCAAATCAAAGGATTCGAGGTACAGAATCTGAATCTTAGAGTAGATAGTGTTGCCCGGCCCGTAGAATTTCAATTGGAACTGCAACGTATTGATAAGGAAGAACATATGCGTTCTTTCAAATATATCGGTGAAGGAATAACCTTTCTGGCTATTATTCTCCTGGGTGCATTATTCGTTTTCAGAGCTGTATGGAAATACATGAAACTTTCCCGTCAGCAACAAAACTTCATGATGGCAGTTACCCATGAGCTGAAATCACCCATTGCGGCTGCCAAACTGAACCTTGAAACGATAAAGCGGCATGAGTTAGACCCTGAAAAGCGGCTTAAACTTATTACCAATACCATCAAGGAAACGAACCGCCTGGATCAGCTATGTAATAATATTTTGCTGGCAGCTCAACTGGAAACCCATAAGTATCAATTATTTAAAGAGCCTATAAACTTTTCAGAACTGCTCTCTGCAAGTATCAGAGACCTGGATTCACGTATTGGTAGCCATCAGATTATCGCTGAAATTCAACCAAATGTTTGGATGGAAGGCGATAAATTAACATTACAGATTATTCTTAGCAACCTCGTCGAAAATGCAGCGAAGTATGCACCAAAGAATAGTAGTATATTTGTAAAGCTATTTGAGAATCAGCAACATCAGCTGAAATTGCAGGTAATCGATGAAGGTCCTGGTATCCCCGATGAAGAAAAAAATCGTATTTTTTTAAAGTTTTACCGCATTGGCAATGAAAATACCCGAAAATCGAAAGGCTCGGGTCTGGGTTTGTTCCTGACTGCAAAAATAGTAGAACAACACAAGGGCCAAATTACGGTAGAAGATAACAAGCCTTCTGGTAGCCGTTTCGAAATTACCTGGACAGAATTTTCCGTCCAAAGAGCGTAAATTAGCTTACAGATTGATGATGACCCGATAACGGGCCCTATCTAATAAATCAAACATACACATGAAAGAAGCGACAAAGGCATCAATACTACTGGTTGAGGACGAAGAAAACCTCCAGGAAGCGCTGAAGCTGAATCTGGAGCTGGAAGGATATGAAGTTACGGCAGTAGACAACGGTACAGCTGCTTTAAAAGCTGTGAAAAATGAATATTTCGATCTGATCATACTTGATATTATGTTGCCGGAAATGGATGGCATCGCTGTATGCGAGAATATCCGTATCCAGAACAATGAAATTCCAATCCTGTTCCTCAGTGCTAAAAACAGTAGCGCCGACAGAGTATTAGGACTGAAAAAAGGGGGCGATGATTATATGACCAAACCCTTTAACCTGGAAGAATTACTGTTGAGAGTAGAGAAGTTGATCGTAAAAAACAAGAAAATACAAGATAAGGATAGCGTGCCTAACGTTTATAGGTTCGGTAATAATGTGATCGATTTTGCTGCCCAGGAATGTGTGGGAAAAGATGGTAAACATTACGAACTCAGTAAAAAAGAAGCTATGCTCCTTAAACTGCTGATCGAAAATAAAGGCGAAGTAGTAACACGTGAAAAGATACTCCAGGTAGTTTGGGGTTATAACGTATACCCTACCACCCGTACTATCGATAACTTTATCCTTAACTTCAGAAAATACTTTGAAGAGGATAGCCGTAATTCAAGATACTTCCACTCTGTCAGAGGGGTGGGCTATAAATTCACCGAAGGGTGAACTGATTCAGAGATTTAAAAATCTATAAATTTTTAAATCTCTGAGTTAATTATCAATTCTACCAGTTTTCAGCTTTTTCTCCCCGGTTTCCTTAAAATTACCGCCTCATATTAAGTACCCCTTTCAATTAGTTTTTATTTGCCCGATATTTATTTCACCTAATTGCTAGTTCCCTGTAAATCTTACATGTGGCACATTATTATACGGAAATAGTTTTTGCTACGGGATGGCCCTATTGGTTGTTTTCTTTGTTAAGCCTCGTTGCCTTGTTCACTTTTTTCTACATAAGGGAAAGAAAAATCAGGAAAGCTGCTGAAAACAAAATAACCAAACATCAAACCCTGATTGACCTGGAACTTCATGCTTTTCAGGCGCAGATGGACCCCCATTTTATTTTTAATAGCCTCAATGCTATTCATCATTATATTCTGACTACCAGTACAGATATGGCATCCCTATACCTGACGAGGTTCTCCAAATTGATGAGATTAATGATTAATAATTTCAACAAAGAATGGATTACCTTAAGAGAAGAACTGGATGCGCTGGAACTCTATATTCAACTGGAACAACTCAGATTTGATGAACAGTTTAAATACCAGCTTCAGGTGCGCCCGGAAGTTAATCAGCAACTTACCTTAATACCTCCTCTTATTATTCAACCATATGTGCAATATGCTATCTGGCACAGATTGCTGCTCAGACCCGAAAAAAGCGGAGGTGAACTTTCAATAATTATAGGAAAAGATAAAGATCGCCTGTACATTCAGTTAGAAGATAATGGCGTACTAATTACAGAAATGTTGGACGGTACCGGAGAACGACAAGCAACTGGCGTAGATATAGCATCTGAACGATTGTATATGATGAGTGAAAAGTATCACATGAAGGCAAGCATAAAAGCCCTGCAGGTATATGATACATTCCACTCCCATTCCGGCAATCGCCTGATTATTAGTATGCAACACGTCGGTACCCGCCAGTCGCTGGCTGGGTAATAACAGCAAATTTGAGAGTCACTTTAATCCCTTTGAGATGCGTACCATTATCGTAGATGATGAGAAACATAGTCGTGATGCCCTTCAGGCAATGCTTACAAGATTTTGCCCCAATATTTCTCTGTTAGCATCCTGTAGCCGGGGCGCTGAAGCTCTTGAAGCAATAAAGCAATTAAAACCACAATTGGTTTTCCTGGATGTGGAAATGCCAGGAATGGATGGCTTTCAGCTCCTGGAAGCAATTGAACATGTGCAGTTCGCTGTAATTTTTATTACCGCTTTCGACCAGTATGCTATTCAGGCCATTCATCATAGTGCACTCGACTATCTGTTGAAACCAATTGATGCTATTGAGCTACAGCAGGCCATTAGTAAGGCTGCCCATTATGCAGTGAATGATAATTCCCAAAAAGTTCAGGATTTACTTAACTATCTGCAACAACGTCTGAAACAGGAAGAAAGAAAAGCTTTGCCAACTACGCAGGGACTGAAAATGATCACTGCCAGAAACATTATTTATTGCAAAGCAGCCGGATTACAAACAAAACTATTCTTGCAACCACCCGAAAGCCAGGTAACTATAAAGATTGCCATCCCCGAGTTGATACACTGGTTAAGTGATAAGGGATTTATGCAGGTGCACAACGATTTCCTCGTTAATCTTTCCCTGATGGATAAATATATTAAGGGTGATGGTGGTGAAATTGTTATGTGTAACGGAGATAGTATTCCTCTTTCCAGAGAAAAGAAACAGGATTTTCTTTATAGGGTTGAAAACTTATAAACGTTTGATTGCTGCACAATTGATCCAACCGCTGTTGCCATCGGCCAGTTCTATTTTACAAAAATCGTTGGTAGCGTCTGTTACATGAACCTTCATGCCTTCCCCAACCTCAAAAACGTCTCTGCTATTCTCATCAGGAGCAGATTTAGCTTTATTCTGCACCATAATGATACCACTACTGTGATTGGTGGCAGAGGAATAGGTATTTATGGCCATTGAGAAGTATAGCACTACCAGGAAGCCAGCTACATAATTAGCCCAGCGCAACCAGGATTTATGTAACCCAGGCAAAAAACTATTAACAGTTATACCAGCAATCAGGAGCCAGAAGAAAATAACGGCACCAATTGCCCAGCCATTAGGGCTATGTAGCTGCCGGAGTGTTAACCACCATTGTTGAAAAAATACCAATGGCAATTCTTCAACATATCCCTCCACTTTCTGATGAGCAACACTCAGGTTATGTTTTACCGCTTTATTATTGGGAGAACTTTGTAAGGCTTTTTCGTAGTTATAAACAGCCATGCCGAGTTTGCCGGCTTTATACCAGGCATTTCCCGCATTGAAATATAGCGATGCAGGAGTATAACCTTCATCTATTAGTTGCTGATATGTTCTTGCTGCCTCAGTGTATTTGCTCTGACCAAAAAGATTATTTGCCTCCTCAAAGCGTTTTTGAGGTGTTTGAGCACTACTTGTTGAAAAGGTAGCCAACAATATAGCCAAAGCAAAGAAAATCGATTTTATCATGCCTGTGATTTGAATACTTTAATTTTTAAGTGCGCCTTCCAGGTTGGTAATAATGTTTACAGCCTGCTCATAAGTTCCCTGCATTCTGCGATTATCCTGCCCCGGTGCATATAGCGCAACCTCACAGTTGTCGATCAGTTCAAACAGGTCTTTGGTATTGCTGCCATTAATACTACGCTGCCCAAGTTTATCCGATACCAATTGTTTGCTGAGGTCAGACATTGGTATTTTAAGTTTAGTACTTAAATATCCCCAAACCGCTCTGGATGTTTCTTCATAGAAAGCTTTGTCTTTACCTTCTTTCAGATATCTGGCAGCTAATTCCAAACGCTTTAAGGCTACTTTATTGGCATAGCGATGTTTCAGCATTGCAGCATTTGTGGTCTTATATTCTTTTCTTCGTTTATAGAATATGAGTCCAACTATGATCAATACCGGAAGTAATAACAGGATATAGAACCAGGGGCTTAATATAAACCAGCTATGATTGCGGGTCCAGTTAAGGATGCCGGTATCATTTTTTACCAACTCGTTTTTATTAACACCGTAATCTTGTTTCTCTTGTTTTACCTGTTTGCCTTGTTCTATATGAATATTGAAATCTTCAGATCTGATCGTTTTATAAGCATTGGAAGCTGGATCGAAGTATGAAAACTCAACAGCCGGAATCGTATGATCTCCTGCTTCTTTAGGCATTAATACGTATTCGAAAGTACGGCTGCCGGTAAGCGGATTACTATTCTTTTCGATATTGTCTGTAACCTTAGGATCAAACTTTTCGAAACCGGTAGGCACATCTACTTTTGGAGAATTCAGCAGATTAACATTTCCTCGTCCACTGATGGTAACCTTGAGTGTCAGGGCTTCATCAGTTGTCAGATGTTTTTTATCTACTTCTGCAGTCATGCTAAAGCTACCCACAGCACCATTGTAACTTGCCGGTCTGTCATCTACCGGAACAGGTTTTACGTGGATGGTGATAGGATTGCTCTGAATCTTGTATGGAACATCTTCATACGATACTTCAGGTCTGTTGAAGAAATCATCGAAGAAAGGATCTTTAAAAGCGGGATCATTGAAGAAATCATCAAACGGATCTCTTCCTCTGCCACCACCACGGCGGTTTTCGAGTTTAATTAATCTTACCTGGTTATCTACCTCTACTGGGTCCAGTTCGAGGTTTCCTGATTGTAATGGAAATAGTAAGGTTTTGCGAATGGTGAAAACTTTATAAAGTAAACCATTCACTCTCTCTTCAGTAGCCTGAGGCGGATTTGGTAATTCTATATCTTTAGCCGAGAACCCTTTAAAGGCCGGTACTTTAGTAACACTTGAATTTGTCGGGAGCCTGGTATAAAGTTTATAGGTGGCAGTTAACTGCTCGCCTTCATACAGATTAGTTTTATCTACATCTACTTTCAGGAAGATGTTCTTGCGTAATTTTTCGGTGATGTTTTCACCTTTCTTTAACACGCCTTCCGGTAATTCTGATTCTCCACCGCCGGCAGACTGGCGGCCACGCTGAGGATAGCCTGAAGAGGAGGATGAAGATTGCTGTTGTGCCTGCGGAGACGCTCCTTTTCTTACTTCAATAAGAACAGGATTAGATTTTACCATATTTCCGTTAACCCTTGCCTGGGCACCGGGAATAGTAAAGCTTCCTACATGCTTAGGTTGCAGTAGAAAACTCAATGCGATATACTCCGAACGTTTGCCGTTAAAAATGGATTGGCCCTGCATCTGCGATGGCCCTTGTACTACCTCAAAATCCTTAAAGACAGGGATTGGAAAACTGGAGATATTCACTCCATTTTCCAGCATAAACTGTATCTGGAATGTTTCATCCATTGTAACACTATTACTGCTCACGGTGGTGGTGAAACGGAAATCCTGTGCAACAGCGGTAGCAACAAATCCTAAGCAAAACAAAATGGAGTAAACGCACTTCCTTATGCAAAATCTGTACATCATAATTATGTCAACAAATTTAACCAAAGCCGCATCAGAAGCGCAATGCAGCCCGTTAAAAGTTAGTTAAAACATTCGGGAAAATTCGAATTTATTGATTTATGAATTTGTTATGAATAAATGTCTTATGTTGATTCAGACAACCATCTTTACAAGTCACCTAACATTGGTCGGAGTACCACGTCTTCCATAACAGTTTGAGGTGCCAGCTGGTAGGCCGACCAGATAACTGAGGCAATATCTTCAGGAGGCATTAATCTCGTTGGAGGCCCGTCGAAGCCCTCCCAGGAAGCGGTAAGGGTAGGCCCTGGACTTACAGAGGTCACTTTTATCTGAAGGTTTTTCAATTCTTCCCTCAGGTTTTTGCTGAATCCAAGTAAGGCATGTTTGGTAATACTGTATGATCCTCCGTTTGGATAGGCCTTGTGGCTGGCAGTGGAACACAGATTGAAAATATGTCCTTTTTGCTGTGCGATCATAGTAGGCAAAAGTGCCCTGGTAAGATAATAGGCGCTGTAAACATTAACGGCCATCAACTTTTCCAGTAGCCCGTCGTCTTCCTGGTAAATAGTACCGGGAACATAAATCCCAGCATTATTAACGAGAATATCTATAGTTGAAAAGTTGTCATTTATTGTATGGGCAAATGCTAAAACATCTTCTTTTTTCTCCATATCTACAGAAAGTGCCAGCACCTGAACCTGTGGATTGATTTTCTGTATTTCTGCCTGTGTAGCAGCCAGTGTATCAGCATTTCTCGCACATATTGCCACATTAAACCCTTCTTTTGCCAGCCTCTCCGCAATTGCTTTCCCGATACCTTTACTGGCCCCTGTAATTACTGCATTCATATTCCTATGTCAGATTAAAGACAGTAAAATAAGGAATTTACAGATAACGGCCCCCTAAACGACCCGTATTTCGTAACTTTGCGCCATCATGAAGTATAGACATCTTTTCTTTGATCTGGATCACACACTCTGGGACTTTGAAAAAAATGAACAGGAAACTTTGCTGGAATTGTATGAGAACAATGATTTGAAACAACGCGGAGTGCCAACTTTTGAATCTTTCTCCATCTCTTATGTAGGTCATAACGAACGGTTATGGGATCGCTTCCGTAAGGGATTTATTACCCGCAACGACTTAAGGGACAAACGCTTTAGGCTGACGCTGCTTGATTTTAAAATCGGTGATGAAAAGCTGACTCAAAATCTTACAGAAGCCTTTCTGGAGATTTTGCCTTATAAAACTGCACTTTTCCCTGAGGCTAAGGAAACTTTGGAATATCTTTTAGATAAAGGTTATCCAATGCATATGATTACCAATGGCTTTGAAGAGACCCAATTACTGAAAATGCGCAATTCAGGAATCGAGCACTTCTTCACTCACATTATTACGTCAGAGCTTGCTGGTAGCCTGAAACCTTATCCTCCCATCTTCGAGTTTGCGATGGAAAGAGCAGGTACAAATGCTACGGAAAGTATCATGATCGGGGATGCCATGGAGTTGGATATAAAAGGAGCACATGCTGTAGGAATGGATCAGGTGTACTTTAATCCGGCCAAACCACCTGTCGATTTTCAGCCAACTTATGTGATACAGCACTTAAACGAACTAAAGAATTTTCTGTAATGCTATAAAAACAAAAAGATCGAAGCGGATAACCACTTCGATCTTTTTGTTTTGCGCAATACTGCGAATATTATTTAGTTTTCTGACCTTTAGCAGCCAGGCTGGCAGCTTTGGAAGGCTGTTTGCAGCAGCTTTTGGTCTTCGACTTATCTTTTTTAGAGCAATCGGAAGTACATTCCTTTTTGGTTGCAGTTTCGGATTTGCCCTTTTTATCCTGGGCGAAGGCGAAACCTGTTATGAGCAACAATGCTAATGAGCCGGTAAGTGCTTTTTTCATCTTTAATTATGTTAAAGTTTAGCGACTACAGTTACCCCACCTTTTACAACTTCCTCTAATTTTACTGCTACTTCAGTGCCGATAGGCAGGTACAAATCTACTCTGGAACCGAATTTAATGAATCCCATTTCCTCGTTTTGCTTTACTTCCATGCCAGGTTTCAGGTAATTCACAATTCTACGAGCGAGAGCACCAGCGATCTGACGTACCAGGATATCAGCTTTATTGTTACCAATTACCACAGAATATCTTTCGTTTTCAGTAGATGATTTTGGATGCCAGGCCACCAGGTACTTACCAGGGTGATACTGAGAGAGCTTTACAACTCCGCTGATCGGGTTACGATTAACGTGCACGTTGGCTGGGCTCATAAAAATAGATACCTGCAAACGCTTATCCTTAAAGTATTCTGGCTCATAAACTTCTTCGATTACAACCACTTTACCATCGCAAGGGGAGATAACCAGAGAATCACCTGTTGTGAACTTACGGGCCGGGATACGGAAAAAAGATACGATGAACAGGAAGAAGACCAGGGATATAATGGCTATTGTCCAGCAAAGAGCAGGTGAATCAAACCAATAAAATACCGCTCCGTTGATCAACGCCAGTACAAGAAATACAAGGGAAATGGTGGCAAATCCTTCTCTATGGATCTTCATTTTTCTTTTTATTAAATTATAGTTTTATATGATATTGACATTTCTACCTGGCAAAGGTACTTCAATTCAAAAAAATTATTATGCGAAATTCTGTTTAATAAATCATAAAGGATTGAACGTAAATCCAGGCAAAAGGAGCAGCCAATAATAATGAATCGAACCGATCCAGAAAACCTCCATGCCCGGGCATAATATTGCCGGAATCTTTTACGCCGGCCATTCTTTTTAATTTGGATTCGATCAGGTCTCCGATTGTACCAAATATCGCTGCTATAGAAGCTAATACGATCCAATGTTGCAGCGATAGATAACTACTACCCCAGAAATGGCCGTAAATGGCGGCTGTAGCTACGGCAAGCACCATACCTCCTACAGTTCCTTCAATGGTTTTTTTAGGTGAAATAGTTGGCGCAAAAGGTGTTTTTCCGATTAATGAGCCTACAATATAGGCCATTGTGTCATTGATCCAAATGAAAATGATCAGCAATAAAGGGATAAGCCAGCCAGGAGCAGTACCAACATTTCCTGGTGTATAGGTGATGTTTATAGCATTCAGCCGCAGATGAATCAGCAAACCAAATGGAATAATCACGTATAGAAGCCCGATAGCAGAGTAGCCCAGGTTCTTTAAATAAAAATCTTTACTAAACAGGATCTCTCCCAAAGGCATTACCAATAAAAAGATAACCGTTGCCCACCAGCCTATTAGTCCAAGTGGTACGCCCAAAACAGGAAATGAATTTCCGGTAAAAGCGCATAATATAGCAGCACCGGCAAGGGGGGCGCTTATTTTGTGCACAGGGGAAATGCTGTTGTAATCAGCATCAATATGTCTGATTAATTTAAAATATTCCTGAAAAGCAAAGAAGCCAATCAGGAAAAACAATAGGAAAAATGTGAATTCGGTATATAAGATCCCCCCCAGCATTACTGCTACAAACACCAGTGCAGAAGCCGTACGGGTAAAAAATGTTTTCATGAGTGTTATTCTACGATTAAATAATTATCCAATATTAGGATCCCCGGTTGGTAAATCGTGATGGCTCTCGATCAGCGATTTGGCAGTAGCTTCATTACTGTTGTGTACATATAGCTCCACCAGCCCCGGCAGAGTAATATTATATGACGAAGATTGTCTGTTCAATAAAACCGTATCTATTGCATGTTCGGTCAACATACCTTTCACTATTTCTGCTTCAAACGGACTAGTGCTTGAAAAAACTTTTACCCAATCTTTTTCCATTACTGATAGATTTTATGTGAGTGATTTCTTTCTTATTAAAATATCTCTATATCATTCTTTTGTTCAGGTTCTTCGAACTGCCTGGGATTCGATTTTTTGCTTAATGCCCACAACAAACCTATTGTTACCGGAATGCTTATCAGAACCAGGTACCAGGCTACCGGAGTGTCTTGCATCGGATCATCCTTTATAACGCCATGCTGAAAAAGATATAGCCAGATTACCTGCATACCATTATTTACAACATGGGTTAAAATGCTGAGCCATAAGCTACCGCTAATAGCATAAACGGCTCCGAGAATAAAGCCAAGTAGTATTCTTGGCATAAACCCAAATGCTTCGCCATGGATAGCACTAAAGATTATGGCTGTAATAAAAACACCAAACCATACTTTATTGGTAGCATTGATAATTAAGCGTTGCAGAACTCCTCTGAAGAATAATTCTTCAGCAATTGCAGGTATAATTGCTACCAGAAACAGATTGGCAAAGAGGTCTTTTATTGTTGGCATTTTGAGGATGACCTTCAACAATTGGTCGGCCATCTTTTCCATTTCTCTGAATTGCTGGGGCACAGGCCAGGTTTTGTTCCACTCGCCCAACCACCCTACAAATGGCAATGAGCAATATAATGCCAGCACTGAGATTGCAATCTGAAGTATTGATGGCATTGGTTTCAAGCCAAGATACCTCATTGGGTGGGGTTGCCATAAATAAGCAAAAAGTGCCGCTGGAATAAAGAAAACCGCTATCGAATAAAAGAATTGTGTAATTTTCAGATAGCCGACAAGGTTAGGATTGGCAAATACCTGACTTTGCATTTCTTCCAGGCTCATACCAACCAATGCAGGCGTAATAGAATTAAGCAGGAGTAGATAAACGACAAAGAATCCAAAGAAAAAGCCAAGGAATGTGATTATCTGTAAAAAGATTGGCGTCTGCCTCAAGTAACCTGTCATAAAGAATTACTGTATTAAATTTGCGTAAATTTACAGTGTGAAATTCGGTTTGCAGTATCAGTTACCCTCAAAAATTACCCTCATAGAGAAAAAACTGTTATTGCATATCCTTAGTGATAAAATTAATATTATAAAAATAACTATAGCAAATAAGCCTTGGTTATACTTAAATTATGGTGAAGATAGGAAATATTGAATTGGGTGAATTCCCTTTGTTACTGGCACCCATGGAAGACGTAAGTGATCCGCCGTTTCGTGCGGTGTGCAAAGATAATGGGGCCGACCTCATGTATACTGAATTCATATCTTCAGAAGGTTTGATACGTGATGCCATCAAAAGCCGAAAGAAACTCGATATTTTCGATTACGAACGGCCGGTAGGTATACAAATCTTTGGTGGTGATGAAGAATCATTATCCCTTGCTGCTCAAATAGTAGAAGCTACCAATCCCGATTTGCTGGATATAAACTTTGGCTGCCCCGTAAAAAAGGTGGCTTGTAAAGGCGCAGGCGCAGGAATCCTTAAAGATATTCCTAAAATGGTGAAGCTCACTGCTGCCGTTGTGAAGGCTACAAAACTACCTGTAACCATCAAAACCCGCCTGGGTTGGGATGATGAAACAAAGAACATCGAAGACGTTGCAGAAAGATTACAGGACGTAGGTATTAAGGCGCTCACCATTCACGGCCGTACCCGTACGCAGATGTATAAAGGAAATGCTGATTGGACCTTAATAGGAAAAGTTAAAAATAATCCGCGCATCCAGATACCCATTTTCGGTAACGGTGATATATGTACGCCTGAACAGGCAATAGCAGCCAGGGCTAAATACGGCGTTGATGGCGTAATGATAGGCAGAGCAGCTATCGGATACCCTTGGATATTCAGGGAGATAAAGCATTTTATGAGCACCGGCGAACATTTAGCTTTACCAACTGTTTTGGAAAGAGTAGAAGTATGTAAAAAACATCTTCGAGAGTCTGTAGCCTGGAAAGGTGAAGTGATTGGTATACTGGAAATGCGCAGACACTATACTAATTATCTCAAAGGGTTACCCCACATCAAAGATTACAGACAGCAATTAGTAACTTGCAATACATTAGCTGGAATAGAGGAAGTGCTAGACACGGTGGCGATTCAATACAAAGATCATATATTCGAAAGATCGGCCCCTACTCATGATTTTTTGCCGGCTGGCAATGAAACATCCGGTTGTAACGTTTACGGTTAAACGGATAACCCCAAAAGTGTATAAATAATAAATTACTTTCACATGACCACAATTAAAAATCTGAGAAATGAAGTCTGGAAAGACTTACAGATTAAAAACAAGTCAGCCCTGCGTAAAAAGTACGCCGTTTCAAATATGGGCCGAGTGATCAGTTATCATGAAAGTATCGAAGATGGTAAGCTGCTCACGGGTTCTACCGTAGAGGGTTATACGGTATTGAATGTAAAACCTGCAGATAGCTACCAATCTCTCTACCTGCACCGCGAAGTAGCTAAGCTCTTCAACAAAAAACCTAGCAGAGCTTACAAATACGTTATCCATCTGGATTACGACAAGAAAAATAATAAAGCAACCAATCTGAAATGGGCAACCAAAGAAGAAATGGAAGAGCATCAACAAAACAGTCCTGCTAAACTGGCTTATAAAGAAAAACAACGTAACCGGTTGAAAGGACTGAAACTCAATGTGACCAAAGTAAAAAGCATTAAACGCTTACTCAATAAACCGGGTAAGAAAACAATGAAGCAGATTGCTGAACAATTCGATATCAGCGAAATGCAACTTTACCGCATTAAAAGCGGTGAAAACTGGTCACATGTAACCTTGGATTAAAGCCTGGTTTACCAGGAGTGATCAATATATGATGTTGTCTGAACTGTGGCCATACTTTTAAGTGTGGCCATAGTTGTCTAAAGCCAACTCTGTGTCATTCCGGACAATATCTTACTATAATGGGCACTTGACTGTAAAACCGGTAAATGACCCAATAATATCACCTGCTGTTTGGCCCTGGATAAAGTTACCAGCAATTTTCTGTCTACCTCTACTTCTTCTTCCTCCCATTTAAAACGCCCAAGTGACTGCAGTGAGTGCAATTGTGCCGCATGGTAAACTGCCAGCGATACTATTATTATGTCGTTTTCCGATCCCTGGAAACGCTCTACCGTATCTATGTTTATGGCTTGTAACTCCTCATCATCCGCTATCAGTTCCCGTATCAATGCGATCTGAGTACGCCAGGGAGTTACTACCCCTACCCTGTCTTTATTAAACAGATTCCCATCTCTCGCCCTTAAATGTTGTAATAATGATCTGACCCATTGCGCTTCCGTTAAATTCATTTTAGAAGTAGTTTCGTAAGGACTACTAATAAACACCTTTCTTCCTGCTGCCAAAATCCTCTCCCAACCTTCCGGTTGATCCGTAGCAGGTATAAAAGGTAAATGCTGCTCCCTGCGGCCACAGGTCAGCTGACCCGCATAATAATGATTAACCAGATCAGCAATTGTATTGTGCATTCTGAAATGAGTATTCAACATTCCCCAGGCATGCCTCCGGTCAGTTGCCTTTGAAAGATGCATTAGCCGCTCAAACATAGAAGTTCTTAAATCATATATTCCAAGTTGGTTGAGTTCCGGCTGGGTAGTTCTACAATAACTCTCATCCTGTGCTACTACCGGAGGGAGCTGATTCTGGTCTCCAATCAGGATGAATTTTCTGAATGGCATTAATAACCCCAAAATCTGTGGCTCTGTTAATTGAGAGGCCTCATCAACAATCAGTGTATCTGTAGGAATTCCTATCATCATTAACTGCTCCAGGCGGGATGTCATTGTGGATACGGTTGCCACAAATACCTTATGGCTGGTTATATAGTTCTTAGCCTTCTCCAGTGAGCCATCAAGACAATATTGCTGAAGTAGCCTGGCTGCTTCAGTATTTCTTCCTCCCAGCCGTAAATGACCGATTTCGCGGCTTTCCAGTTTACTGCAAATTTCCTCTACTGCTTTATTTGTGAAAGCAACAATGATGGTTGTGCGCCCTTGTTTCACTTTTTCATTCACTATAGTAGTAAGTAGTGAAGATGTTTTTCCGGTTCCCGGTGGGCCCTGTAATAAATAGTAATCCTGTGCTTCCAGTGCTTGCCGCACGATAGTAGTCTGATTATCATTGAACATAACAGGTGCTTCCATCGGCAGTGGTGACCATCTGGGAGGCATTAACCCTAATATAAGATTAGCCCTGGTAGAATACTGGGGGGCCAACATATAAAAGAGAAAAGCGGCGGATGACCAGTAATTAGATTCGTAAATATCATGTTCAATTACCCATTCGGAAAATTGACTGAAGAAATCTAAAGTCATCTGGCGGTTAATAAGGCTAAAGGTCAGATAGCCTTTTCCCAATTCCTCTATTCTCCCTTTTAATAATTGCTGTTTTAATGGCTGTAAGCCTGTTTTGGAGCGGGGGTAGATTACAGCGGTATCGTTTTTTCTGAAATTATGGGTAACCGGCAACATCAAATCAAACTTCACCAAGCTGTTTTGGGTATCGAACTCTCTGAATCGAAGTCCTGGTATGATATTGAACTTACTTTTTTTATCTTTTTCGTCCTGAAGCCAGAGTGCAGCAAATCCATCCGCCTCTTCCTCCCTGTTTACGGCCGAAAACATTCCGCATTTCGCTTGCAGATACTCCCGGATTGTAAATGAGAGGTATTCTTTATAATAAGCTTTGGCAGTTGGAGAAGCCAGCTCCCATGCTTGTTGGAATGCATTGAAATGATTTATACTGAAAGATGGAAGCCCCTGAGCATTTATGGCATTGATGGAAGAAAGGATATCCATTTCTCCAATGGCCAAACGTAATAGCATGGCTACGATCTCGTTTCTTAGCATCAGCAGTTCGCCTTCCTGAAGCAAAGTGCTGGTAACGTTTCTAAGCGGATTAACAGCAGCGGATGAATATAAGATAGCAGAACTCCCTTTTCGCTGACGGCCAAAAGTAGATTTCAATAACAGGTTATATCCAACAACCTGCATTTCGTGATTTTTCCAGGTATGGAAGTCGGGGGCCCTTCCACTTTTCAGCTCATAGATTTCTTTTCTGGTATCATCTGTTTCCTCCTCTGTCATAAGATCCAGTCGCCCTTGTAGTCCATAAATCGCGGAATAAAAAGCGGGCTCAATTCTTACAGCTTTATGTTGCAGTTCAGCTACTGTTTGTTGAAGGTTTGGCCAGTGGCAATCCTTAATATCGCTGTACATTTTATTGATTTCGGTTCGCCCGAATGCTGTTGCCTGCATAATATTTTCAGCCACGGCTTCCATGAACATTTTTTTCATATCCGTATTCCGGTTGCGAAGCATTTCATCGAGTAAGGTATTTACGAGGTTCCCGCGAAAGGCGGCAGCACCGGGAAATTGAGGCACCAGTTTTTTTACCAGGTAAAGTAGTTTATTAGCTCCTTTGTGGGTAAAACATTCTGCCAGATCACTGATATCAATAAGCAGGTCTGGCTCCAATACGATTTGTGTTTCATGTGTTGTTACGAATTCATAATCGTTTTCTGTTTTACATCCGGTGGCCAGGATTGTATCGTAGGTACGCAGCAGCGTTTGAAGTGAAAGAATGGTTGTAGGCGGCAGTGCGGTTAATGTAAGTGAAAAGTCGCCATATTCTTCATTTCTAAGATGTAAAGCAGATGATTGTATATTGATGATCACACCTTTCAGTGTATATGCAGCCTGTTGCTGTAGTTGTTGGGCCATGCTGTTCAGCTGACCCGGGGTTTTCGGGAAAGATTGTAAATCTGCCGGTACATCTTCCTGATAATACCAGGAAATCACCTCGATTAGTGCTTTGAGGCAGAGGTGATGGTCAGATTCGTGAAGTTGAAGCGAATCGCGTGTAGCCTTTTGGGTTAGAATCCGTAAGGCAACGAGTGGTTGTTTTATTTCTGTGGGAACATTGTGTTTATCAAAGAAAAACAACATACGTGCAAACAGATTTCCAAAGGAGCGGCTCTCCTCTTTGGTTAGCTCACGGAAAAGTGTTTCAAGAATTTGTTTATAGTATCTGGCCTTTTCTTCGGTTGGCTGCACCTTAGATGCTTCTCGAATTCTGGCGTAAAACAATGATGCCTGCATAGTTGCAAGTTAAGGAATAGAGGTTTGCATTGCTGCATCAATTGTTATACCTTCCGTAAGATTTTATTAAATAGAAGAAATTGTATGTCAGCCAAAAAAATAGCTATTATAGGCGGAGGAAATCTGGGAACCGCAATTGCACAAGGTTTGCTTAAGAGTGGGTTCTCCAAACCTTCAGATATTACTATCACTAAAAGAAATATAAATACATTATCTGCTCTTAAGGAAGCCGGTGTACGTGTTGAAACAGATAATGATATTGCTATTCGTGAGTCGGAAATTATTGTGGTGGCGTTGAAGCCCTACAATGTCAGAGAAGTATTGCAGGAATTCAGAGCATCTTTCGATCCATCAAAACATATTCTGATAAGTGTAGTTACTGGTGTAAGCATTCAGGATCTTGAGCATGTATTGCCAGGGTTACCGGTTGTGCGTGCAATGCCTAATACGGCTATTGCTATTCAGGAGTCGATTACCTGTATTTCGCATAAGCATGTAACTGAGGAACAGGTGAGATATGTAAAAACCATGTTTGATCAGTTGGGAGCTACAGTAAGTATAGATGAAAAGCTGATGGATGCTGCCACTGTTTTAGGGGCATGCGGTATTGCTTTTGCGCTCCGATTTATCAGAGCAAATATTCAGGGTGGAATTGAAATTGGCTTTGATGTTCGTACAGCAAGTTTGATTGCAGCTCAGACAGTAAAGGGTGCTGCGGAATTACTGATCCGTGAAAACCGCCATCCGGAGGAAGAAATCGATAAAGTTACTACGCCAAAAGGCTGTACAATTGCCGGATTAAATGAGATGGAACACCAGGGCTTTAGTTCCTCCCTTATCAAAGGAATTACTGCGTCTTATAATAAGATCGTAAAGGATTAAGGGGGGTCAGGGTAATTTAGATCACCTGGGGCTTAGTTCAAAGCGATTAAGCCAAGGAACTATGTCCTGATTTTATTGTCTTTATGGGATTGATGAATTTCCTTTACCGTAGACTGGGCAGGGGTAAACCCTGCCCCTACAGGGTTTCAGCGAATTTCAGTTTCTATATTGTAGAATTGTTCCTTTACAGAATTGAAATTATAAGATTGATATCTAACATGAAATATATCTACCAGATGAAAATTTAGTTTCGATGAAATCCTGTAGGGGCAGGGTTTACTGTAGTGCACCCCCAAACTTGGACAGTTAAAAAATATTAAACGGCTTAAGCCCTGTAGACTACAGAACTCAAGCCGCTTAATATTTTTTAACTGTCCAAGTTTGGGGGTGCACTACATTTACCCCTGCCCAGTCTACGGTAAAGGAAACTAATACTTCAAACCGAATTCAATATTCAATCAATATCCTTCCCCTTAACTTAATAGCATAGGTTTCAGTTCTCCCTTTATCAAAGGAAAAACTTCATCTTAAATAAGATTAAAAGATTAGTTATTTCTGGGGTAATCGAAGAACAGGAATTTTTTCGGGGCCAGATCAAAGTCCTTCCAACTATCTGTATCGGCTTGAATGGCAAATATTCCGGCAGTTGGAACATTGTCTATTCTGATTTCATCTGTAAGATAATTGGCAAAATCTGTGATGCCGGGGTTATGTGCAAAGATGGCAATAACGTTAAAGTCATCGTCAACCTTTGTGATTACCTTGAGGAAAGTGGCTGCATAGCAGAGGTATAACTCCTCCTCCAGCAGAATTGCCTGTTTTGGATAGTTCCATTCGATAGCCATTAATTTGGCTGTATTTCTGGCTCTTTTAGCAGGACTGGAAATAAGCAGTTCTGGTACCAGACCATGTGCTACCAAGCGTTGGGCCATTTCCGGGGCGTTTTGTTTTCCACGTTTGTTAAGTGGGCGGTCAAAATCATCCATTTCGGAATCCGTCCAACTCGATTTAGCATGACGTATAAGTAATAGTGTTTTCATGCGATGAAAACGAATAGTTAACGTAACGAAAATAAGGAATTTACAGGAAGTTAATTTGTTCGCTCTATACAGATATAAGGGATATAGTTATTTAAGATAAAATTAACATGGAAAAATAGCTACAAATAATAATTATTTTTAATCTATAAATAGAAAATCCCGACAGTTTTAGCCGCCGGGATTTTTATATTAAATGTGTTAAATGCTAATTAATATCCTCTTTCGTTCTTCCCTTCCATAAAGTTCATGAACGCTTTATTTACCACTCTGTTACCACCTGGAGTAGGATAATCACCAGTGAAGTACCAGTCACCCAGGTTATTAGGGCAGGCTTCATGCAGGCTTTCAATAGATTGATAAATCACTTCTATTTCGGCGCCGGTATCTTTAGGTGTAAGGATTTCAGCAATTTTAGCTGAAATCTGCTCAGGTGTGAACGGTTTATAAACGTTCTTCACAACGTTCTGAGCATCTAAAGTATTGGTACGTTGTAATTCCTGACAGAGTCCGTATGCTTCCTGAAGAATATGTTCTTTACCATGATCTTTCAGCAATGCGATAGCAGCCTGGAAGGCAACAAAATCTCCCATTTTGCTCATGTCTATACCATAGCAATCCGGATATCTGATCTGAGGAGCAGAGGAAACGATTATAATTTTTTTAGGCCCCAAACGATCCAGCATTTTGATAATGCTTTCTTTAAGGGTGGTACCTCTAACGATTGAGTCGTCTATTACAACAAGGCTGTCAATACCAGGCCGTACTGTTCCGTAGGTAATATCGTAAACGTGCTGCACCATTTCATTACGGCTGGAATCTTCCGTAATAAAGGTTCTCATTTTTACGTCTTTAATGGCAATTTTGTCGATCCGAATACGACGATTTACCATTTCGGTGAGTTTCTCAGCATCAAAATCCTTATCCCAGGAAAGGATACGTTCTACCTTAATTTTATTAAGATAATCTTCCAGCCCCTTTAACAGGCCATAGAATGCCACTTCCGCTGTATTTGGAATAAAGGAGAAGATAGTATTTCTAAGGTCGTTATCGATGGCCTTCAGCACGGTACCGGAGAGGTTACGGCCGAGGGAAGTACGTTCTTTATAGATTTTTTCGTCGTTACCTCTTGAGAAGTATATTCTTTCGAAGCTACAAGCTTTACGCTCTTTGGGTTCGAGGATTTGCTCAATGGTGTAATCGCCGTTATTTTTTACGATAAGTGCATTTCCCGGCATTAATTCCAGCACCTCATTTTCACCAACGTTGAAAGTAGTACGGATTGCGGCTCTTTCAGAAGCAGCAACGATTACATCGTCGTTGATATAATAATAAGATGGACGGATACCGTGAGCATCGCGGATTACGAAGGCATCACCGGAGCCAATCAGGCCGCAGGCATGATAACCACCGTCGAACATCGAAAAAGACTGTTTCAGAATCTTTGCTATATCGAGGTCTTTTCCTTCTTCGCTGTCGTCTTCACAAATAAAATGGTGAACTACTTCGAGCATAGCAGCGAGATCGCTGTTTTTATGCACATCCCCTGGCTGAG
This sequence comes from Chitinophaga silvatica, assembly GCF_003419895.1. Taxonomy (GTDB): domain Bacteria; phylum Bacteroidota; class Bacteroidia; order Chitinophagales; family Chitinophagaceae; genus Chitinophaga; species Chitinophaga silvatica. The sequence goes on from NZ_QPMM01000004.1 coordinate 305,195, forward strand.
CCTGGGTGAATTTGAAGAGTTCATCAGCATTTACCAGGTTGAAGTTACCTGCCATTGTGAGGTTACGGGAAGGGATGGTATTATATCTAACAAAAGGGTGGCAAAGTTCTACATTGTTTTTCCCTTGAGTGGCATAACGAAGGTGGCCCATTAATAATTCACCTAAAAATCTGATATGCCCTTTCATGAGGCCGGGATATTTGGTGATTTCGGGTTGGTATCGTTCTATTTCATGGATTTCATCGCGAATTTTTCCGAAAATATCGCCGATAGCCTGTGGAGCGGCGCTTCGAATACGGTGCATGAAGGGAACACCTGGTTCGGTATTGAGTTTAACAGCTGCAAGCCCGGCACCATCTTGTCCTCTGTTGTGTTGTTTTTCCATGAGCAGATACAACTTGTTCAGCCCATAAAAAACAGTTCCATATTTTTGTTGGTAGTAGGAAAACGGTTTTCTTAATCTTATAAATGCCAGACCGCATTCATGTTTGATCGCATCACTCATGGCAGAAAATTGAAGTCGCAAAGTTACGCTAAAAACCAGAAAGCATAAAGAGATGTCTTAAAAAGGATAGGATGAATAAATGAGAAATTGTGTGGTAAGGTATTGGGGAGGAATTAATAAGATGTTAAAATAAAAAGGTTGGACTTGCTGGTCCAACCTTTTTTATTAGAAAAGAAGATAATTTATTGTTTGGCAATCGAGGACATCCATTGATTGATGTGATTGCAGTTTTTATACTCATCATCTACGTGTACATAGAAGGTTGGTATTTTTTCGAGCAGCCATTTATTGATAGCATCAGCTCTTTTTACTTCCAGGGTACGTTGTTGTATTCTGGAGTAATCGTCTGAAAGGTTTTCGCGATGCGGTTGGGTGCGGGTTTTAAGAAAAACGATTCTGATAGCCGGGCGACCCTGTTCGTCCAGAAACTGGGAAGGAGCAGAAATATGGCCTGGTTTCAGGGTATCGAGCATCATTACGATTTCTCTTTCAGAAGGGTCATCCAACTGGTCGATAGTAATAAGAGTGCTACCATCGCCGGTTCTTGATTGCAGCATACCACCATCGAATTTAGCGCTTGGCGCATCGCTATATTTCATAACGGCTTCGGTGAAGGTCATTTTGCCATCGAGGATTACCTTTCTGATTGAGTCCAGTTTGCTGGTATATGTTACCAGATCAGACTTGGTGATAGCTGGTCTTACAACGATATGTTGAACAGTTACATTATCTCCGGATCTTTTTACCATTTGGATCAGGTGATAACCAAACTGAGTTTTAATCGGGTTGGAGATCTCCCCTTCTTTCAAACGGAAAGAAGCGGCTACGAAATCAGGATCATAGGTGTTTTTATCATTTCTGTTCAACACATATATCCCTTTATTTTCCTTAACACCCGGATCTTCAGAATAAAGCATTGCCAGGGAAGAAAAGTCTGATTCTTTGTTTTGTACGCGTTTTTTAAACTCCAGAAGCTTGTCTATGGCGTATTGGTCCATCTCTTTAGTAGCTTTCGGCTGTAAAACGAGGGTACCAATTTCCAGTTCAGACTCATAGAATTTCAAACTGTCTTTAGGGATGGCATCGAAGGTGCGTTTCACCTCAGAAGGAGTAACTTTTACGCCATCAATTATTTTATTACGCATTGCCTGCGCGAGTAATCTTTCCTTGATAGGGGTGCGGAAACGTTCACGGATCTGATAAACAGAGTAACCGGTGATTTCCTTCATTTTTTCTTTAGATCCGTATACGTGATCAATATAATAACGGATTTGGTTTTCGAGTTGTCCTTCTACATCGCCATCGGAAACTGGTAAGCTATCTCGTTCGGCCTGAAGGATCATTACTTTTTGAGAAATTAGCATTTCCATCATCATGCAGGCTGCATTAGGAGGCAGCTGTTCATCCGGGGAGTTACGGATTTGTTCGGCCAGCGCACCATCCATATCAGATTTGAGGATGATTTTATCACCCACAACACCGATAATCTTATCTGCCACAAGTCTTTGCTGAGCTGATGACGTTTGCCATAACAGCAAAATGCCAGCGGCTATTGCTAAAAGTTTCTTCATAAAAAAGCGGTAAAAACCAAAAATAACCATTAAAAGATCAGCAGCATAGAGGAAGTCGACGGATTTAACAAAAGTTTAGATGAATCCCCTTCCACTACGTATCTAAAAGAGATTAGCGAAGATTTTGGAGGTAAGGAACCACCTATATCTTCGCTAATCAGAAATGCTATTATTTAATTAAACATTTTAGAGTGTTCTTTTCACTTCAACTTCTTCGAAACCTTCGATATGATCGTTTGGACGAAGGTCGCTGTATCCACGAATACTCAAACCACATTCCATGTTTGCAGCAACTTCTTTCACGTCATCCTTATAACGTTTCAGTGAAGCGAGCTCACCGGTGAATACCACGATACCATCGCGAACGACATTTATGCGGGTGTTTCTGGTGAGTTTACCGTCGGTTACGAAGCAACCGGCAACGGTAACTTTCTCGAATTTATAGGTTTCACGAACCACCACGTTACAAACCACTTTCTTCTCGATCTTCGGTTCCAACATACCTTCCATAGCGCTCTTAATCTCTTCGATTGCATCGTAGATGATAGAGTAGTTACGGATTTCGATGTTTTCTTTTTCAGCCAGTTTAGCTGCCTGAGAAGAAGGACGAACCTGGAATCCGAGGATGATTGCATCGGAAGCGGTAGCCAGCAATACATCAGATTCGGTGATCTGACCCACTGCCTTGTGTACGATACTGATAACGATTTCTTCGGTAGAGAGTTTCTGTAATGAGTCACTCAATGCTTCTACGGAACCATCAAAGTCGGCTTTGATGATGAGGTTAAGCTGTTTAAAGTTACCCAGAGCCAGACGACGACCGATTTCATCGAGGGTGATATGTTTCTTGGTACGGATACCTTGTTCACGAACGATCTGAGCTCTGCGGTTAGCCACTTCTTTAGCTTCAGATTCGTCGACAAACATTTTGAATTTCTCACCTGCCTGAGGAGCACCGTTCAGACCGAGCACCTGTACAGGAGAGGAAGGTCCGGCTTCTTCAAGTCTCTGACCACGTTCGTTGAACATGGCTTTGATTTTACCGAAGAAGGAACCGGAAACGATAGTATCGCCCTGGCGGAGAGTTCCGTTTTGTACGAGCAGGGAAGCTACATAACCACGACCTTTATCGAGGGTTGCTTCCACGATGCTACCAGAACCTTCGCGGTTAGGATTAGCTTTCAGTTCCAGTAATTCGGCTTCCAGCAATAGTTTTTCGAGCAATACGTCGATATTCAGACCGCTTTTAGCAGAAATTTCCTGGCTTTGATATTTACCACCCCAATCTTCAACGAGCAAGTTCATACCTGCGAGTTGTTCTTTGATTTTCTCAGGGTTGGCGCCATCTTTATCGATTTTGTTGATAGCGAATACCATTGGCAGACCAGCAGCCTGAGAGTGGGAGATCGCTTCCTTGGTTTGAGGCATGATAGCATCATCGGCAGCGATTACGATTACTGCGATATCTGCAGCTTTCGCACCACGGGCACGCATTGCTGTAAAGGCTTCGTGACCAGGAGTATCGAGGAAGGTGATTTTTTTACCACTGGCAGTAGTAACCTGGTAAGCACCAATGTGCTGGGTGATACCACCCGCCTCACCGGCAACTACATTCGCGTTACGGATGTAATCGAGCAAGGATGTTTTACCGTGGTCTACGTGTCCCATGATTGTAACGATAGGAGCGCGAGGTTCCAGATCTTCCGGCGCGTCTACTTCTTCTACTTCATCACTTTCTTCGGCATCTTCGAGACCAATGAATTCGACTTCGAATCCGAATTCGCCGGCAACGAGTTCAATTACTTCCGCATCGAGGCGTTGGTTGATTGACACCATTATACCGAGGCCCATACATTTAGAGATTACGTCGGCGAAGCTAACATCCATCAGGGTAGCTAATTCGCTTACAGAAACGAATTCAGTTACCTGGAGTTTGTTGTTTTCTTCTCCTTCTCTTAATTTCTGGTTTTCTCTTTCTTCACGTTTTTCTCTACGGTGTTTGGCTTTCACGTTTTTACCGCGGCCACCGCTGAGTTTGGCCATGGTTTCCTTGATCTTATTCTGGATCTCGTTTTTGTCGATTTCCTTCTCCTCGATCGGGCGTTTGTCGTCATGTGGTCTGTTTGGACCTCTTTGACCAGGTCTGTTGAAGTTGCCACCTTGACGATTACCGCCTTGGTTGCCACCTTGACGGTTGAATCCGCCTTGTCCGGATCTGTTACCACCCTGATTGTTACCGCCTTGTTGGTTTCCTCTGTTGAATCCGCCACCTTGTTGGTTACCACCTCTGTTGAAACCACCGCCTTGTTGGCCGTGTTGACCTTGTTGTTGGCCCTGACCCTGACCTTGGCCTTGGTTTCTGTTGTATCCACCGCGGTTATCGCCACCACCGTGTTGGCGGTTGCCACCTTGATGTCCACCCTGGTTACCACCTTGATGTTGGCGGTTACCATGTTGTTGGTTGTTGCCACCACCTCGGTTGTCGCCATGTTGGCGATTACCCTGGTGAGGTCTGTTTTCGTTATGAGGTCTATTTTCGCCATGACCGCCTTCTTTGCGATCGCCTTCTTTGAAGTCTTTAGGCTGAATAGGTTCAGGTTTCTTTTCTACGATGATACGTTTGCGTTTACGTTTTTCATCGCGATTATTCTTGTTATTATCGCGTCTGTCGGATTGGACAGGTAATTCGATTTTACCGATAACTTTAGGGCCGGTTAATTTTTCGGCCTGAATGTTTTCGATAACTGCGCTGGCTTCTTCCTGGGCCGGAGGGGCTTGAGGAGGGGTTTCAGCGGCAGGAGCCTGTTGAGGGCGACTTTCGGCCTTCACGACTTTAGTAACAGGAATATGCGCCGGTTCTTTAGCGGTAGCCGGTTTTGCCTCTTGTAATACTTCTTCCACTTTTTTAACTACAGGTTTATCTTCAACCGGTGCGGCTTTTTCCGTTTTTTCTGTCGTATCGGTTTTATCTGTTTTTTCAACTTTGGCTGTTGGAGTAGCTGGAGCTTGAGCAGCAGGGGCTACTTTTTCCGGAGCAACGACTTCGGCAGGTTTTGCCGGAGGAGTTGGTGGAGTTGCATTCTGTACGGGAGGTTGAACCGGTTTAGGTTCAGGTTTCTTTTCTGCTACCGGGGTTGGAGCTGGGGCCTCAACAGGTTTTTGTTCCTGAATTGGTTTAGGCGCCGGTGGAGGGGTAGCAGGTTTTTCTTCCTGTTCAGTTTTTTTAGCAACTGGTTTTTTGCGGTTTAGAGCATCGAGATCGATGGTAGTAATGACTTTAGGGCCGTTGATTTTCGGCGATTCAGGTTTTACTACTTCTGGTTCCGCAGGAGGAGGCGTAGCTGGAGTTTTAGGAACTTCCGCGACAGGGGGAGCTGTAACTACGGGAGTTTCTGGTTTTGGTTCAGCTTTTTCCTTAGCAGGAGGCGGAGTTACCGGAGCAACATTAGCCTGAGGCTGAGGTTCCTGTTTAGGAGCTTCTTTAACAGGTTCTGGTTTTGCTTCCTGTTTAGGCGCTTCTGCAGCAGGGGCAGCAGGCGCAGTTTCTTCTTTTTCTTTATTTGAATTCTTCTTAGCCGCCGCTTCCGCTTCCTCTTTTTCTTTCTTCTTCATCGATTCTAACACGCTTCCTTTAGGCAGGGCTATTTGATCGCTTTTGCGTTTATTAGCCTTGTCTTGCTGGAATTCCGACTGCAGAGCTGTATACATAATAGCAGTGAGGCGGGCGTTGGGTGAACTGAATCCACCCATATCAAAGCCCTTATTGCTAAGGAAATCGATTAGCGTTTCCTTACCAATATTGAACTCCTTGGCTGCAGCCAGCAATCGCGGTGTGTTGTTTGTTGTTTCAGGCATATCGTATTTCGGGCCTCCCCTGTTTCCCGTTTCCAAACGGGATAGTTTTTTACGTTTAAACAATAACTCGAAAAAATCAATTCCCTTTCTAATAAGGCCTTTACCTGGGAAGGGTTGTGGCTCGGCTTTATTCTTTGTCAAACTCTTCTTGTAATATTCTTCTTACATCCTGCACTGTCTCTTCTTCTAAATCAGAACGGCGAACCAGTTCTTCAACAGTCAGCTCTAATACGCTGCGGGCAGTGTCACAACCTATTCGCTTCAGTTCGTCTATGATCCATTCTTCGATTTCGTCTGAGAATTCTTCGAGATCTATATCAAATTCAGACTGTTCTTGAGCTTCGTCGCGGAATACATCTATTTCGTAACCGGTAAGTTCGCAAGCCAATTTGATGTTAACGCCTTTTTTACCGATGGCCAGTGATACCTGGTCAGGATTTAGGTAAACGGAAGCGTATTTATTGTCATTATCCACTTCCATTCTGCTAATCCTTGCTGGTGTGAGGGAGCGTTGGATTAATAACTGAATATTAGTGGTAAAGTTGATGATATCGATATTTTCATTTCTCAATTCGCGTACGATACCGTGAATGCGGCTACCTTTCATACCCACGCATGCACCTACAGGATCGATACGGTCGTCGTATGATTCTACGGCAACTTTTGCCCTTTCACCTGGTTCGCGAACAATTTTTTTGATGACAATCAGCCCGTCAAAGATCTCAGGCACCTCAATTTCCAGCAATTTAGCAAGGAAGGATGGATGTGTACGAGAAAGAATGATAAGTGGTGCGTTATTCTTCATTTCCACTTTCTTCACCACCGCTCTAACATTCTCTCCTTTTTTGAAATAGTCTGTAGGAATCTGTTCAGATTTAGGCAAAATTAACTCATTCCCCTCATCATCAAGCAATAAAACTTCTTTTTTCCAAACCTGGTATACTTCACCGGTTACAATTTCGCCAGCTTTATCGGCGTATTTCTTCACCAGGATGTTTTTCTTTAAGTCACCGATTCTGGCAGAAAGGGTTTGTTTGGCAGCCAGAATAGCTCTGCGGCCGAAGTCCAGAATCTCCACTTCTTCATATAAATCTTCACCTACCTGATAATCTGGTTCTACGAGAATAGCTTCAGAATAGGCGATTTGGGCATTATCATCTTCTACTTCCCCATCGGCAACGATGGTACGGCGGCGTAATATTTCAAGGTCACCCTTTTCGGTATTTACAATCACATCAAAATTCTCATCTGAGCCATATTTTTTCCTAAGCAGTGTCTTGAACACATCTTCCAGTACCTTCATCAATGTAGGACGGTCTATGTTTTCCGCCTCCTTGAACTCGGTAAATGACTCAATTAAGTTAATACTAGCCATGTTTAGTTATTATATTTTAAAACACGATGCACACTTTAGTATGCTTTATTTCATTAAGTTTTAAATCAGTAGATTTCTTTTCTTTCTTTTTGCCCACGGTTTCCTCAATGGTAATGGAGTCTTCCGTTACAGCTTGTAATATACCTTCCTTCACTGCACCATCAAGCAGGGTGACTTCCACTTTTCGACCAATATTTTTAAGGTATTGTCTATGCAGTTTGAGTGGTTCATCTAATCCCGGAGAAGAAACCTCCAGAGAGAAGTCATTGTCTGGAAATATGTTAGCAGTTTCCAGCAATGCATACAATTGTCGGTTAAAAGTTACCAGCGTAGCCACTGGAACTCCTTTATCCCCGTCCAGAAAGAGCTTAATATTGTTAGTGGGCTTAATCTTGATTTCTACCAAAAAGTTGTCGGGATACTCAACTAGCAGTCCTTCTGCCATGTCCCGGATAGTTTTTATCACTTGTTCGTTTGCCATACAAAAAACGCGAAGGGGACAATCACTCGTCCCCTTCGTTAGTATCATTTTCCTTTCACAAAATTAGGATTTTATTTTGATTGAAAAACTATTTCTTTAGATTCACAGTAATTTAGAAGATAAGAAGCCCTGCCGGCCTTTCATATGTTATTTAAAAATATTTGATATGGGCCTGATTTTCCTGAAAAAACTTAACATAGAGTTGATCGCGTGGGCGCTTGGTATTGTGATTTTGTATAATGTGAATCCTGAGTCCTCCTTCACAATTTGTCCTTTAGCGATCATTGGATTTAAATTTTGCCCGGGATGTGGATTAGGACATGGCATTCACTTCTTTTTACATGGTCAATGGACCGCTGCCATTCAGCACCACTGGTTATCCCCTGTTGTGGCATTAACGTTGTGTTATCGTATAATTGAATTAAGCAAACAACAATACTTCTCTCTAAAACATTAATAATCCATATTATGAGCGAGTTTTCATTTGCTATGTTACCGGGTATTGAAGGTGAGGAAATGATTTGGCTGCAGGAATTAACCAAGAACTATTCTAATGAGAATAAACAACGGTTTTTAGCAGTTTATCAAAGCCGGCGCCGGGATCCCCAGATTATTCTTATCTGCACATTAATAGGATTAGTTGCAGTTGCCGGAATCCAAAGATTCCTGTTAAATCAGATCGTAATGGGAATTTTATACTTTGTTACGCTGGGATTTTGCTTCGTAGGCACCATTATAGATGCCATAAATTATAGAAAACTGACCTGGGAGTATAATAAAAAACAGGCAGTAGAGACCGCAGCGCTACTTGGCCTTTAAAGTTAAAAAAAACTTAAAAAAGGGGTGTTTTTCCTACCACGGATAGGATATTCTGCTAACTTCGTGAGTATGTTCAAGTTTATATTAACTATAATCATAGCCTATATACTCTATAAACTCGTCTTTAATATACTAATCCCGGGATATAGAGTAACGAAAGAAGTGCGTAGACAAATGAATAATATGCAGGATCATATGCGTCAGCAATACGAGCAACAACAAAAGGCTCAGCAGGGGGCGTATGGACAGGCTTCTCAGGAGCCTCCGAAACAGCAAAAAATTGATAAAGGCGACTATATCGACTTTGAAGAAGTAAAATAAATGAGAAGGCCGGAAACTTTCCGGCCTTTTTTATGTGTTTGCAGGTCTGAATATCTCCAGAATACTTTTGGGTGCCTGCAGGTGAATTGTTTGTAAACCCACTGCTTTAGCCCCTTCTATATTAGGTAAAGTATCATCAATAAATAAAGTTTCCCCAGGATTCAACTCATTTTCATCTAAAACCATCTGGTAAGATTCTTTATCTGGTTTTCTGTATCCCATCTGGTGGGAATAATAAGCCTTATCAAAAAAGGTGGCCAGAGAAGGAATTCCTCTGGAAGTCTCCAGTATTTTATTGAAAGCAGCCAAATGGATCGCATTAGTATTGCTTAACAGAAACAGATTATAATGTTGCCGGAGCTGTTGTAATAACTGGAGTCGCTGTACCGGAAAATCTAAAAGCATCGCATTCCAGGCGGCTTCGATCTGATCATCCGTAATATGCGAAGGCACGTGTTTATGCATTTCTAACAAGAAGTCTTCAACGGCTACATGCCCGGTTTCGAGGCCGTTGAACAGGTCGGAACCATGAAATTGAGAATAAAGCTCATCGAAATTCGCTACACCTAATTCTTGGAAAGCCTCACTAGTTAACTTATAGTTGATGTTTAGAATCACCCCTCCCAGATCGAAAATGATATTTTTTATACCCTGCATACTTTTAAAATTGGAAAAGCAAAGAAATGCAGATTTTCTGAAAGTTAGAAGTAGCTAAATAAATGTAAATTGTTATATTTACAGGATATACAATTGTTGATTGTTGAGAATGTAGATTAACCTATAAATATTGTTTTGTAACCTAAAAATCAGAATCTATAAAATTTAATATCCTTATTCAATACTTATGAAAAAAATCATCCTTTTGTTGACATTATTGTCATGTGTTGTAGTTAGTAAAACCATTGCCCAGATTTATCCTTTCGAGAGAAAAGACTGGGTATATGTGGGGGCTGGCCATACTAATACCCCTCCAAATTATGATTTTATGTACTATAAGATTTTAGCAGCTATTGCTGATACGTCCAGGTACGCCTCTATATTACAGGTTTCGATACAAGGAGATGCCAATTATTATAATTACCAGGGAACTTATGAGCTCCGTGTAGATAAATATGATGGAACCACCGGAAGATTTGATGGGATCGAAATTCGTTGTACTTCCGGAAATCCACAGGCGGGGCTGTTTTATGTGTACAAAAATGAGATCTGGGTAAAATCGAATTACAAATGGGGCTCTATTTATCTGCGTACAATAGCCGATTTTGCTAACTTTTCTCCAAGGTGTACATTAGTTACTACTACTACGGAGCCTCAGGGAGCCATGGTTGTAGCCAATGGGTTTGGTGTGAAATGTGATTTCGATAACAATAAAATATACAAGCTGCCATATACTGATGTATTTGGAAATATGGCTATTGGAGGTACAATTAATTCCAGTGAAACTGAAAAGCCTAAATTAAGTGTAAACGGACCTATAATTGCGACCAGGCTAAGAGTAATACAAACCGGGTGGGCCGATTTTGTATTTGATCCAACCTACAAGTTATCAGATTTAGCTGAAGTAGAAGCCTATATTAATGCCAATGGAAGGTTACAGAATATACCTTCAGCCGATGAAGTGAGTCGGGATGGAGTTGATTTAGGTAATATGAATAAACTTCTTCTGCAAAAAGTAGAAGAACTTACCTTATATCTTATCCAGCAAAAAAAGGAAAATGACACATTAAAAAAGCAAAGTCAGAATATTCTGGAACGGTTGTCTGCATTGGAACTCAGCTCTAAATAGTGTAATCATCAACGTAATAGAGAAAAAAAATTTAGGTTAATTCAATAAAATAATTAATTTTGCCCTCCCTCAAAAGGGGAATTAGTTCTTCGGAACAGGTCCTATAGCTCAGTTGGTTAGAGCACCTGACTCATAATCAGGGGGTCCCAGGATCATGCCCTGGTGGGACCACTTAAATTTCGCGAAAGCGCCGGTAAAATCGGCGCTTTTTCTTTTTGTGGCCGGGGGTGGTGTTATCTGTCCATAGCTGTATTCAAATTGATTGGAGTATCATTATTGTAGTTTTACTTTGTATTATTAGCGAATTTAATTTGGGAATTAATCTGGATAATTAAATCGAAAATTCGATGGTTCTTCTTTTATTTACCTTTATGTTATAGAGCCATTATATTACGTACAATTGATTCCATACATAGATTATGTTCTTCATTTCAGATTATTGAACAGTAATAATTTGATCTCAAATTGAAAACATATCTAACCCATTTAGTGTCTAAATCTTCCAAAGCCTTCATCTATATTTAATAACTGTATTTTGTTTATAAAAGTGGATATTTATTGAAAAATAAATATTCTGTTAATGGAGCCTCTAAAATATTCCCCTTTATTAGACTTCCCCAATTATTCTTTTCCCTTATCCGAGATCGACCAATATAGATCTAATCAATCTTTAAAAACTTTATGGGAAGCAAAAAAAGATCACACACTCCCTATAATATGGTCTAAAACCAATGAATTGGTTATAAGAGATTTTGCAGAATTAAAAAATTTATTAGTGGTAGGCCCTCCAGCATGTGGGAAATCAACTTTCCTTCATCAATTGGTAATTTCATTATTACTAACAAAACATCCTGCAGAAATAAAGTTTATATTTTTTGATTTCAAAAAGCTTGAATTTTCAGTATACAATTTGTTAGAAAACCATTTTCTTGCAAAACTACCGAATGGAAATAATCAGTCAATTGTAAGCAAAACGGATAATGTATTAGCAACATTAAATGCTCTAGCGATAGACATGGAGTTGAGGTATGATTTATTGAAGGATGCTGCCTGTCGTAATATTATTGAATACAATGATAAATTTTGCAGTCGTCTATTAAATCCACAAAAAGGGCATAGGTACTTATCTCATCTATTTTTGGTTGTTGACGAATTGGCTGATATGTTAATTATTAACAAAAGTGAGGTAAACAGGGTACTTGAGAATGTGCTAAGATCTGGATACAAAGTTGGGATACAAGTAATAATAAGTACAAATCAGATTATGGGCGATACATTATCTCCAGGTATTAAATCACTTATACAACACAGAATTGTTTTCAGACTTACAGACAAGAGGGATAATCGCAAATTTCTAGATACTGAAAGTGTTCCAAAATTAATTGAAGAAGGAGAGTTTCTTTATTTAGATTCAGGGAAGGTTAAAAAGGGAAGAACTTTTAACGTAGAATTGCCACTTATTGAAGCCTTAACTACAAATATTGTTAAGCAAAAAGATTACCCGGGGCCTTATCTTTTACCAGAATACATTGATTCAACAGAAGAGGCCTTGGCCATTGAAGATCGAGACCCGTTGTTTAAGGAGGCAGCAATTATAATAGTTCAATCTCAACAGGGAAGTACTTCGGTATTACAAAGAAGAATGAAGTTAAGTTATAATCGCGCTGGACGATTAATGGACCAATTAGAATTGGCTGGCATTGTAGGGCCTAAAATGGGAAGCCGTGTAAGGGAGGTCTTAATTAAAACAGAGAACGAGCTAGAAACAATATTAAACGACCTAATTTAATCACTTTTATATTACTAATCTGATAACTATAACAGACTTAATTGCATTCCAATCACTTTACCAGCAACATTTCCCATGCTAAAATTTAGTACCCAATTTCTGTTTATTGTCTACTGTAATTCAATTGCAAAAAGCAGCTGGATAAGAAAAATGATTTTTATAAATTAAGATTTTGCCAACTTTTTTTGAAGTGTTTTTAAACCTTACAATGAATGTTTATAGGGGCTTCAATTTTACCTATTATTACAACCACCCAAACAGTTGCAGGGGGTTTTTCTGTAGACGCGACTTTAAATATGGGTGGAGCAAATTATCTGGGACCAGTTAGCGATATTAATAGAGGAATGTTACAAACAAACATTGGCCAAGGAGATGTAACGTATACTGGTGGTTTTGGAATTTCTGCTCTTGCTAAATTGGGAGCGACAGGTGGGTATACCAGCACTCCAACAGGAAGTGGTATCGTATCGTTTTCAATAAATGCAGGATTGGGCCTTCCGGCTGGAGATGCTCCGGTAAATGCATCTTTGGGAGTAAGTAATACTTTTATTTTGAAAGATTTTAGAAAATAGTTTATGGTAAAAAAGATTTGGGTAATTATTTTTTTAGCGCTAGTTGTAGTATCAGCAATATTATATCAATCTATTAAGGTAAAGCAAAGAGCAAAAAGAAACTTTGATCATTTTTATAATTCTGATTTGAACGGAAAAATTAGTGACATTACAGTTAGTGTAGGCGTTGTCTATTTTAAATTAGATAAAGGTGATGAGCAATATGGTTTTATTCCCATAACTAGTGAGTTGAATAACAATATGCCGTTCTTTAATACTGCGAGAATCGGAGATTCTATTGTGAAGCCTGTTAAGTCGGATACATTAAAAATTATTAAGGGGAACCAAGTTTATCTGTATTCCTTTAGAAAGCTATAATTGATTACAAGCAATATTTATATGCACTTTAGAGCAGTCAGAAAACGCACACGTAATTGCATTCTTATTTTTATAGCTAGTTTATATGGATGTAGAACAGGAAATGCTGCTATGACTTCTGATGCCCGAGGTTATATAGAGAAGTGTGCAGATTCAATAAACAATATCATTAAATATCCAGACTCGCCATTACCTTACTTTTTGAGTAATGCCTGCTTAGACTATGAAAAACAATATTGGCGGAATATCCATAACCCATTACAGATTAGAAAGGAGATTATTGACAGAGTGAAAAATGCTAAAGCAATAGAATATGTCCTAAATTATGGAGACCAAAGGATTGCTGAAAAATGTGAGAGACAATCCAATTTTGGCGGTGGGTTGGTTTATTATAAAATAGAAATGTTGAATAAATCCTTTGCAGACTTACTACAGGAAAGACTAACGCAGATAAGGAAATAAACAACGACGCATTTGTCTTCATCAAGCATTCAGATATGGATAGATATACATTCTTTATGGAGTTTAGAGGAGGACTATATATTAGCCAGGTAAAAGAGGTTAATTTGAGAACAGCAATAGTTTTATGGAGTGAAAGCCTTGATATAACTGAAATTAAATTCATGAAAGAAAAGGGAAAGCTTGAACTACAGCGTGTACTTCAAAATGAAGATCCTACTCCAATTGATGGAGTACCAAATGTTTGGATTCTTCATACAATTATAAAGGCTGGTTTTGTTACGATTCATGCGATAAAGACTGCTGATTGCTGAGCTAATGTTCAGGCATAAATCCTATGTACTGAGATTATTAAATAATAATCATTATACCTAAAAAGCGCCAGATTTAATCTGGCGCTTTTCTTAGAATTCCAATCCTAATATGGAATCAATTCATTCATCTGTCATGCGGTGCATGTGTTAATCCGGTATTGCCTGGTGTATTGGTATCTTTTGGCTTTTTATGTCTTGATCCTTTTAAGGAAAGAGTAGTCCAGCCCGCTCCTGTTTTTGGTCCATACATATATCCAGTTGTTTGATCGTAATAATAATCTCCTGTGTTACCTAGTTCTGGTGAAGGTTTTCCTTCTCCAACATGAGTTATACTCGTTTGTACGGTTTGTCCTCCTATTTTTTGTAAATCCTGAGCATCATCCTTTTTGCAGGAAGCTAAAATCAATGAGCTTAAGCATAGAAATGAAGCTGAAACAATGAGTAGAGTTTTCATTCTTTTTGAGGTTTTAATTAAAAGTATATAATTAGGATTGGAAACTAATTTTAATGTGCCGAGTACTAAGCGTGTGGCAAATTAAATAATTATAGAATACAATCAATAGCAATTTTTAGTTAATTAAATTTCTGTGAACAATTGGTATAATCTGGATTTAGGTCTTTATCAATATGATTGTTTATAGTGAATATTGATAAAGAGAATAAAATATTGCGCCAGTAAAAACCGGCACAAGTCATATCGGGGATGTCAAATCAAAAACAGATTAGTCGAGGTGTAGGCGGCGCTTTACCTCTTCATAATTTCTTGAAATATTACTACGCTGAGGCCCAAAATCTCCAAGGTAATCACCCGATATTACCACTACTTTAATAGCTGTAAACCCAGGCGGATACCAATCATATAGCGTTCCTACATCATGAGGTCCTCCATAGTCTTTTACCATAATATCTGAGATAGCTGGCCAGATTGTTAAAAACCAATTATCGGATCTGGAATCTTTATTCAGATGATAGTTTACATTGAATAAAGCATCAGTAGAAATAGTGATATTGTTATCTTTATCGTATACACCTCCCTGATAAACATATGGAAAACTCAACCATTGGAAAAAATTTACGTTGTCTCCGAAGCCATAATAAACGAGTATGGCACCATGATCATTCACATCTTCCCAATCAATAATGGATGGTAAATCAAAATGGACAGGATATTGTAGATTACTCATTCCAGTTATACCCTTATCAACGTAAATGTTGGAATTTGGAGAGGTATAAGTGAAAACCTTTACTGCTGCATTGGAAGCAGACGACATATCTAATCCAAATCCCCAACCTTCTGCTGTTTTAGGACCGTATAGAATATGATTAGTCTTATCTAAGTAATAGTCTCCTACCGCTCCGATTGAATTATCGGGTGGTAAATCTCCACTATAGATCTGGCTTCCTTTATCACCCTTCTCACCTTTCTCCCCATTTGAACCCTGTGCACCTGTATCTCCTTTATCACCCTTCTCGCCTTTAGTTCCCTGTGCACCAGTATCTCCTTTATCACCCTTCTCACCTTTAGTTCCCTGTGCACCTGTATCTCCTTTATCACCCTTCTCACCTTTAGTTCCCTGTGCACCTGTATCTCCTTTATCACCCTTCTCACCTTTAGTTCCCTGTGCACCTGTATCTCCTTTATCACCCTTCTCACCTTTAGTTCCCTGTGCACCTGTATCTCCTTTATCACCCTTCTCACCTTTAGTTCCCTGTGCACCTGTATCTCCTTTATCACCCTTCTCACCTTTAGTTCCCTGTGCACCTGTATCTCCTTTATCGCCCTTCTCACCTTTAGTTCCCTGCGTACCTGTATCTCCTTTATCGCCCTTCTCACCTTTAGTTCCCTGCGCACCTGTATCTCCTTTATCACCCTTCTCACCTTTAGTTCCCTGCGTACCTGTATCTCCTTTATCGCCCTTCTCACCTTTAGTTCCTTGTGCACCTGTATCTCCTTTATCGCCCTTCTCACCTTTAGTTCCCTGTGCACCTGTATTTCCTTTATCGCCTTTTAAACTGATCAGTGCATCCCATCCGGAACTTTTTTTGGGGCCATATAATATTCCTGTGTTTTTATCGAGGTAATAATCCCCAAGCTGACCAACAGAATTGGCGGGAACTCCCTCGCCTGCATATATTGTACTACCATTTTTTCCGGCTGGACCAACGGCGCCGGCTATACCCTGTGGACCAGCACTGCCTTGCGGTCCAGTATTGCCTTGGGGCCCCTGGGCGCCATCTTTACTGCAGGAAAGTAGAAAACAGAAACTTAAATACAGAATTGAGGCTAATCCGAAACGGATAGTTTTCATTTTTGGAGTTTTTAGACGGATGTAAATAATTAGGATGACTGATTAATTGAGGTATATACTACTCAGATTTATTCACATGATATAATTGTGGCGCCCGGTATATGGGATATGCCGGGCGCAAAATTATAGAATCAACAAATTCTGGCAATAGCTTTTTCTAGCCATTTTGTTCAGAGTGTTCAAATGCTTGAATATCTATTCAAATTCACTTTAGAAGGTATTTTGATGTAAAAAAACTACTTCAGAGATGGATAAATACCAATTTAGTGAGGTTGCGGGTAGTTCAAACATTACTTTATGCAGGTAAGTTAATCATGAATGCTTCCTTTCATGAAGGATCTGAAAGGAGGGGTTAACAAACAATGGTGAAATCTTTTTTATACACGAAAAACTACTTACTCATATTAGTAAATAAAGGAGCTAATTTGCTGCTATCGAAACCGATGGTATCGAATTTTTGTTGGTTCCATCTGTATTGATAGTAGGCTGTATAGGTGTTGGATTGAGTATTAGTGTCTTCTTCCAACTCTTCATGACTTTCATAGTATTCTAAAATCGCCTCCCATTTTTTAGCAGCATTACGATAAAGAATGGTTGATTTACTCATAACATCGCCGGCATCTCCAAACGTTTCAGAAAGCTCGGCTTCAAAAGTAATTTTCTTACTGTTTTTATGATAGGCACTTAGGTTGATAGAGGTTGCATCATAAACTGATGGCACTCTGGTAATCAAACCAATTGTATTGTCATCTAACCTGAACTGATAACATGCAAAACTTGTTTCGTTTTTTGTAATTTCTTCCGGCAAAAACTGGCGGAGCAAAGGTGATATAGGAGTTCCTGAAAAAGCCCAGCCACTGGTATCTTGCGGCATTATGTTGAGATACAAAGTGTCTTTCCCTAACTTTTTGTAACACTTTAATAAATCCTCAATGTTAGTAGTGTTTGATGCAACTTGTTTCGTTTCCTTGTTGAAGTTTGAATCACATGCAATCAGGAAAAGAATAAGGATAGCGGATAAATATTTCATCCTTCAAGATAGTAAGACCCCCTGGAAAATCCAGGGGTGCCGTTCTGTTTTTAATTACAAATCCACGTTAATGAGTTGGTTCCCATTCTCAAATGTGGCTTGTTGAATTTCACAATGTTCTGGTGCTATAAAAGCACCTTGGGGGTCGAAACGCGATATGGCTGAAAGGAATGAATATGTTTTCTGCTGTAAAGGAATTTTCTGGTTATTAACAGTGATACCACTACCCAAAGGAAAACCATGAAGCATTAAACAGATAATTTTGAAATTAGAATTGTAATTACCGCTAACCTTATCCAGCTGTAATTTTCCAGTAGCTGGATTATAGGTTATAGTACGCTGATAATAGCTTCCTTTTTCATAATCAAAACTTTCACCATCATCTTCATAATACTGAAAGCTGGAAGGTTGATTCCCTTTATACAGATGCAGGAACAATGTATCGCCAGGCTTCTCATTGGTAGATTGGGTGAGTGATTGCAAAGGAATGATGCTTCCTCCCTTTACAAAAACGGGTAATGTTTTAATGCTTAATGGAAGTATCTTTTCCTGGTTACCGGTTGTGATGTTATCATTATATAGGTTATACCATGTGCCATCCGGGAAATATACTTCTCCGAATTCTTTTGTGCTCTCGAAAGGTGCTATTAAAAAGGCTGATCCAAACTGATATTGATTCTGATACCTGGTATCGTAAACCTTAGGGTCGAAGGTGTTGTTCAGGGCCAGGGTACGCATTACAGGAACACCTGTGCGGCTGGCTTCTGCAATTGCACTATACAGATATGGGAATAACTTGTATCGGAGGTTGATGTAGTTGCGTGTAATTTCCAATGCTTCTTCCCCAAAAGCCCATGGCTCGGCAGATTTGGTATTAACCCCTGTATGATTTCTAAAATATGGGATAAATGCGCCTATTTGCATCCAACGGGTATATAAGCTTACAGTTGCATTCCCAGTGAAACCACCAATATCCATCCCGGCAAACGGCATTCCGCTTATCCCTAAGCTATTAAGTAATCTAACTCCCAGAAGCATATGATCTTCTTCTGCACGGTTATCACCTGTCCAGATGGCGGAGTAACGCTGAGTGCCTGAATAGGCGGCTCTGGTCAACAGAAATGGTCTTTTCTTCAGGTTTTCTCTGGCGCCTTCGTAGCTGGCTTTCACCATTTGGAGGGCATATATATTGTGAGCCTGTAAATGGCTAACCGGGTGACCTTCGAAGTCAAACACCACATTGTCTGGCATTTTCTGCCCCCAGGTGGCTATTTCGTTCATATCATTCCAAATACCATTAACACCAGTTTCTATATAACCTTTTACCTGTGTTTTCCACCATTGACGACCTTTCTCACTGGTGAAGTCGGGAAAATGACACCAACCGGGCCATACCTGTCCGGTATAGTAACGGCCATCATTGTACTTAATAAAAATGTCTGATTGCTTACCACTTTCATAAGCGGCGTAGCCTTCTTCTACTTTAATTCCAGGATCTACTATTACGGTGAGCTTATATCCCAGTTTATTAAGGTCGGAGCTTAATTGTTTGGGATTAGGAAATCTGTCTTTATTCCAGGTGAATAGTTTGTAAGCATCCATATAATGGATATCAAGCGTGATACCATCGGATGGAATTTTTTTCTCTCTCAATGTTTGCGCAATGCGTAGTACTTCGGTATCGGGATAATAGCTATATCGATTCTGCTGATAGCCTAAACTCCATTTGGGAGGTAAAGGCATTCTACCTGTGAGGCTGGTGTAGGAAGAAATGATATCGGGCAGATTTTTATGATAGATAAAGTAATAATTCATCTCACCACTTCTGGCACCAAAGGAGGAAAAACGATTATTGCTGGCGCCGAAATTGAAATCACTCTGCCAGGTATTGTCGAAGAAAATACCATAGTTAAGTTGATGATGAATGCCAATATAAAACGGAATAGTGGCATAGATTGGATCTGTATTGGTAGGATATCCAAATTTGTCGGAATTCCAATTGGTATACCCTTCGTTTTTACGATCGAGGTTGCCAACTTTTTCACCAAGGCCGATGAATCGCTCATCGTCCTGCATTTTTTTATAGGTTGTTACTGCATCATTCACCCAGGAGGTTGTTAATCCTTCTTCATCTTCATTAATGACTTTACCATCAGGTGTCAGGAAGCGGATGGCAAAAGGAGATTTACTGATCTGCAACTGTAAGGAATCAGTTGTGATAGTAAGATCTTTCTGTGTTTGTTGTGTGTTGAATTTCGTAGGTATAGGGGAAGCTACGACAGCATAAGAAAAATCTTTGTTTAATGGCTGTTTATCGATTCTTACTCTAACAACAGAAGGACTATAGATCGAAATCTCTGCGAATGCATTTTCTGCGGTTATTTTAATTTGTTGGCCGGTTATGTTAACCTTTGTGATATTCCCTATTTTCTTAACAGGTTGCTGGGCCTGTAATTTCAAGCAAGCAAATAGTAGGAAAACACATGGAAATGCGTGTTTAAAAGACATAATACAGTGAATTTTTGGATATAAAATTCCCCTGCCACATTATCGTTTTAATGAGCCTGGAGCAGGGGATTTTATGAAAGACAGGGTAATGGGCTTCTGGCCTATCCTACCCTGTCTGGTATGTTAATTAGTATCCTGGATTTTGTTTGAGGTTTGGATTTACAGCAAGATCGCTGGTTGGGATTGGGAACAGCAGATATTTAGGATCATCTGGTTGTTTTAACTGCCAAGGATCGAGGTATTTACCAAAGCGGATAAGATCCTGTCTTCTCCAACCTTCCCAATATAATTCACGGCCTCTTTCATCTATCAGTTTATCGGTTGTCAGGTCGGCAAAAATAGTAGCACCACGTTTAGTTCTCAGACCATTTACGATGGTGAGGGCGGCTGGGGCGTTGTTAGTTCTTAACAATGCTTCGGCTTTCATCAGTAATACGTCTGCATAGCGCATGAATACGAAGTCGTTACTGGCATCATTACCACCACCTTTCATATCAGGAGGGTATTTAACTACTCTGATACCTGCAGCTTCAACAGCATCGCCATTTACACGGATTGTGATATCGGGGGTGAAAACTAAAGGTAGACCATTCCTATCAAGTATTTTCTCTCCTTTTTCGTTGTATTGTTGTCCAATCAGGAAACCTACTCTTAAGCCGCCAATATTGGTAACCCCTTGGTATGCCATACCTTTTCGTGAATCCACATCTTCGAATTTATTGTAGAAATCAGAAAGTGTGGTAAATCCGTTCCAGCCACCGGGTGTTTGCTTATAGTGCAGTGTACAGGTCCAACGGCAGTAAACATTATTACCTGCACGGGAAGTACTGAATCCTGGGCCATTTTGTTGTGTGAAGATGTTCTCCGTAGAGATTACATCATTATTGTATGCGAAGTTATCGAAGTAATTATTGGCTAATGCATAATTACCTGTAGCGGTAATTTCATCAGCCAGTGAAATTACTTTTTGCATATCTGCTGCGTCAAAAGTCGGGGCTTTACGATTCAGGAAGGCGCCTTTATTAAGGTAAACTTTCATCATCAGGAATTTTGCGGCATCCTGAGTGGCTACATAGGCAGCTTTGGTTGCAGCCCTGGTAGGCAGGTTAGGCATGATTGCGGTAAGTTCACTGATAATGTAGTCCATGGCTTCCTGTGTTTGCATCACTTTCGGAGCTTTCAGGAGGTCATCGCCCGGATTACGGAAGGCTACCTGATTAAACAGGTCGAGTGTTCCGAAAATAGACCATACTCTTAAGAAACGGGCTTCGGCTTCAACACGTGGAGTTGGTTTAAAGCGAAGTACGTTGGAGGCATCAAACTGGTCGAGCAACAGGGAGGTGTAGGCTGTTTGTATACGGAGGTTATCAGATGTCCATCTGTGTTCATGTAATTCTCTCCATACACCGCCATCATCCCAGTCGGCACCTCTTGTAGGTCCGACACAGGCATCTGTTGACATTTCACAAAGGCCAAATGTCTGGGAGAAGTCCTGATATGCAAACTGCATATCGTCATATGCTGCTTTAAGCAGTTGATCGGCGGTCAACAGGGAGTCGGCCTGTTGCTGAGTAATAGCGCTACCCAGATTTTCTTTCAGGCTACAGGCTGAATAAGCCATACAGCCTGCAATAACTAACGTGGATTTGAGAATATTTCGAATCATAATAATCATTTTTTAGCTGGAAATTATAAAGAGAATGATACACCGAACACCACGCTTCTGGCAGTTGGATAAGGTATATACTCAATACCGAAAGAAGACACACCATTGATGTTTTTGTCGGTATTTACTTCAGGATCGAAGCCGGTATATTTAGTGAGTACGAATAGGTTCTGGCCTGTAACGTAAATAACAGGATTTTTCAACACCTTACCAGCAATATGGAACTGGTGAGAGAGAGTGATATTATCCAGTTTCAGGAAGTTACCATTTTCGAGGAAGCGTGAAGAAGCAGCAGGTGAGTTGGTTTTGGATTCTCCATTACCCAATACTGATTTTGCAACGTTTCTTGAACCAAGGTTATTGATTGGAAGAACAGTGTTGGCAGTATTGTTATAAATCTGGAAACCAAAAGCACCGTGAGAGCTGGCAGATAATGACCATCTTTTATATTTTACTTCAGAATTGATACCCAGTAAAGCTTTAGGGTTAGGGTTGGTCAGATAGAATTTCTTACCATTTTCGGCGTAAATACTATTTCCTTTATCATCAAATCCTTCAAATTTCTGCAAATAGAAAGTATTAAGAGGGTAACCATTTTCCAAACGTTGAGAGAACGCATCGGAAACACCCTGACCATCGATAGAACCAGTTCTGATAACCGGACCAGTATACCCTTCAAATTTGTTTTTCAGGTAAGTACCGTTAACACCTATAGACCAGCTCCAGTCTTTAGACTGAATTACCTGACCTCTTAATGATATTTCAACACCAGTATTCACCACCTTACCAGGGAAATTGATCCAGTAAGTAGATGCTGGGGCCGGAGACATTGTAGTAAAGCTAAACAGCAGATTACTGGTGTTTTTCAGGAAGTAATCAATAGTACCTGTTAAACGATCTTTAGCAAATCCGAAGTCGACTCCTATGTTCAGCTGCTTTGAAGTTTCCCATTGTAAATCCGGGTTTGCAACGTTAGAAAGTTTTGCACTTCCGGCAGCTACGGTGTATTGAGACTGAGCAGCACCAGCCGGGAACTCCTGGTTACCAGTAGTACCATAACCAACTCTCAGTGCCAGATTGCTAAATGTTCCGCTGCCTTTAAGGAATGATTCATTGATTGTATTCCATTTTGCTGCAAAAGAAGGGAAATATCCATAACGGTGGTTCGCTCCAAATTTGTTGGAACCATCGGCTCTCATTGTAGCGGTTAGGATATACTTATCTTTTGCATTGATTGTTGCTCTGCCAAAGAAAGACTGTAATTCAGATTCCGGATTGCGGAAAGAACTTACAAAAGTATTTGTTTGGGAAGGAGACTGCAGTTGATCATAGTATTTGAGGGCTTGGGTAGGGAAACCTTTAGCCCCAATACCAACGCCTGAATATTCGAATTTCTGAACCTCATAACCTACCATGGCAGTCAGGTTATAGCCTTTACTAATCTCATTATTATAGGTTAAAGTGCTGTTAAACAACTGTGTATTTAGTTCAGCAGTATTATAAGCAGCAATACCATTGTTATAGACCTGATCAATGTTAATGGATTTATCGAGTTGTGCACGGCGTTGTCCTATCTGGTGGTTAACGCTATACATAGTTCTGAGTTCCCAGTGATCGTTGAATTTGAAGTAAGGAGAAATACTTCCCAAAATGAAGCTGATGTTGGCATTATCATCATAGCCGGCCGACATTAAAGCCGGGTTTACTGGCTGATTAACGCCGAGGGTATAAAAAGAACCATCTGCATTATACAGAGGATCGGTTGGGTTCCATTGTAAAGCCTGACCAACTAAGCTACCGGTA
Source organism: Chitinophaga silvatica (assembly GCF_003419895.1). GTDB lineage: Bacteria > Bacteroidota > Bacteroidia > Chitinophagales > Chitinophagaceae > Chitinophaga > Chitinophaga silvatica. The sequence goes on from NZ_QPMM01000004.1 coordinate 328,715, forward strand.
AATCCGGCGTTGTTAGAGATAGGAGCCAGTTGTTCATTAGTTTGGGCAGCCATGATATTGTAATCGACACCCAGTTTCTGACTTTCCAGGAATTTATTCTGACCGCTTAAAGTAGCTGTATATTTTTTCAGGCCAGATTTTTTAACGATACCTTCCTGGTTCATTAACCCGAAAGAGGCTCTGTACCTTCCGGTTTCATTACCGCCACTCATGGCAATACCTACGTTTTGAGTAATACCGGTGCGCAGAATAGATCCTAAACCATCAGAACTGGAACCACCATCACCACCTGTTTGGTTGTATTGTTTCAGGGCAGCACGATATTCATCAGCATTCAGGACATTCAGTTTTTTCATGATGCTGCTTTGACCAACAGAATAATTGACATCCAGTTGCATTGGTCCAACCGCTGCTTTTTTGGTGGTAATAATAACAACACCATTAGAGCCACGGGAACCGTAGATTGCAGTAGCAGAAGCATCTTTTAATACTTCCATGGTGGCAATATCGAATGAGTTAATAAAGTTTAGCGGGTTAGCATCAGGGGTCTGGCCTAAGCCGGTTAAACTCAGGGAAGGACGGGCAACGCGGCCATCTAACGGTACACCGTCTACTACGTATAACGGCTGGTTACCTGCACGAACAGACGATACACCTCTGATTCTTACTGTTGCAGATGCGCCTGGGGCACCATTATTATTTAAGATCATTAAACCGGAAACTTTACCTTGGATCAGTTGATCCGGAGCGGTAGTGATCCCCTTATTGAAATCTGCAGCTTTTACCTGAGCAATAGCACCGGTAAGGTCTTTTTTACGGGTAGTTCCATACCCCACTACAACTACGTCTGTAAGCGTAGTATTTTCCTGGGAGAGTTGAATGTTGATACTGGATTTATTGGCAATACTTACTTCCTGGGAAGTATAGCCAATAAAAGAGATAATTAATGTAGCGGCATTATTGGCTACAGAAAGTTTGAATGTACCATCGCCATCGGCGGTGGTACCAGTTTGGGTGCCTTTTACCTGGATAGTAGCGCCGGGGATTGCGGAACCGGTTTTGTCTGTTACTTTTCCGGTAATTGTCCTGTTCTGTGCAGCAGCAACATACTGTAATGCAAACAGTAAGGTGCACAGAAGAAGAGTTTTGATGGATCGTGTCTTGAACATAATGTGGATTTTTTTTGCGCAGTGAAATGCTGTTCTTTAAGCGTTTTGTCGATGCTTACTTTGAATTTCTAATGGCAATAGGAAGCTGTTAGCAGTAAATGTTTTTACTGCAAGGCAAGCGACGTGGATGCAATTAAATTTCCCTTTAAGGTTTCATCGTGGAACGACTGGAGTCGTTGGCTACTTTAAGTGTGTTTTTTAAACGTTTTTAGATTCCTGGTTTTTTATCGCGACTGATGATGATCAAAGTAAATTATCAATCGGCAGGTCAACAACTAATACAAGCAAAATATAGAAAATATTGTTCTATTTTTGGAGATGTACAATTAAAAATGATTGATAATCAATCGATTGAATTTGTATATAAATTTTTATTATATAAATGAAATCAGGGTTTTTCTGGGATTTTTTACAGGGCTTTTATATCCATAATTCGTTGTTCGAATTCCTCACTTGGCATTAAAGAGCGTTTTTTGATTTTGGTTTTATAAGCATAAATAGTGTTTACACTATACTCTAAAATACTGGCTATCTTTTCATTATCATTTATTCCAATTCGGATAAGCGCAAATATTCTCAAATCTGTATTTAATAATTCGTTTTCCTTAAGAATAACCTGGTTGTCTTTATCGAAAAGGTCATTGAATGCAGTAACAAAATGAGGAAATATTTTTAGGAATACCCTATCGAAGTTCATGAATAGTTCATCTCTTTCCTGCCTGATGTTGATGTTATTAATAATGAACTTTACCTCGGCTGTAGATTTGCTATCGGTTAACTTTTGCTCCAAAGTTTGCTTTAACTTTTCCAGTTTGGCAATATAGGTAGCATTAATATTAAAGCAGTAACCTACATACTCTTCTTTAATTTTATTTGCTTCAAGTAATTGATTATTAATCTCCTGTTGTTTCAGGTGGGCTTCAGTAATAATCCGTTGGGCAACCTTAAGTTTTCGTACCTGTCTGAAAACGGTTATAGCTAATACAACTAAAGCTACAAGTAATAGAGTGACGATTGCAGCATAGATGAGTAACGATTTGGTTCTTTCTTCAGCAGTAAGTATTCTTTCGCGCTCAATAATGGGTAAAATACTACTAACCATTACTTTTCTTTGGCGGGCGCCATAAAATACTGCTTCGGCAATTGCCCTCTCAATACAGTGAGAAGCATTCTTAATATCACCTTTTTCAAAAAGCAAGGTAGCCAGGCTATAACTGGCCATAGTTTCTTTAGTTGAAGCTCTGATATCGGAAATCGCTGATCTAATCATCAGTGCAATAGCTGTATCTATCTTTTCTGTGGCCACATAAATAGCTCCTAATGTGCAGGCAGAAACCGCAATTTGCCTGTCGGTTAAGCCAGGTTGATCCAGGTTCGGGTAAATAGAAAGGGCCTCCTTTACATTTCCCAGTTTAAATTGCTGCAAACCCCTGTTATAACGGTATTCAAAAGAATTGGGCGACATCAGGTGAAGGGCGGAGTCGATATATCTGCTGGCAGTACGAATATATTCCGGAGTGTAATATTTATCCTGGTTATAATCGGCAAGATCGAAGTACAATCTGCTTTTCATCAGATAGTACTCAATTTTTGTACTATCGGGGCTACCATTGGCATTTATGGTGTTAATAAAAGCTGCTGTTTCGGTAAACATGCCACTGGAGAGTAAGATGTACCCCATTTTTACTTTAGCCTCCACAATCCTTACAGGGTCCTGCAGCTGTTCAGACAGGTTTTCCATCAACTGAGCATATACGAATGCCGAGTCGAAATTAAATACCTTATAGGCATTATAAAGTTGAAGGTAGGAATTGTAAAGAGTATGAGGGTCACGCCTTTGCAGTCTGCTACGCAGACTGTCGATTCTTTTTATTTTGATGGAGTCATATAACGTGGATTGCTCCATTGCCTTGTTTAACTCCTTCATTAGGCTGTCGACGGGCGCTTTTGCAACAGCGGTGAAGGTCACAAACATAAATAAGGCAAGGCTGCCTAGAATTCGATTCATAGCTCGATTGATAAAAAACACAGGTCTAAGCTAAATTTAAGTGACTTTTTTGATAAAAACTATTGTTTTACATAAAGTAAAAAATGCAGAAGCGAAGGTTATTGATAACCTTCGCTTCTGCATTAGAATTATTATTTATTACTGAACTTTTTTCAGGGAATAATTATGATTGCTTTCTATGGTTTTCATCTCAGAATCCAGCAATTTCAATTCATTTTCTGAAACCTTCTTAAAATAGCGTTGCAGGTTTTTGTCTTTATCCGGATTTAGTTGAATGATAGTTGCAGCTGGGTCGGCAGGTGTGCCCTGCAAAACCGCAAAATTTCCTTCACTGGGGAATGATTGATTTTTACCCAGATAGGTTTCTTTCATGCTGAAATGATAATCCTTGTTATCAGTATTGGTAGTAAGGGTCAGATCAGTAATGATACCCTCGCAATCGGCACAGGGAAGTGTGCCTGAATAGGTAACAGTTGTTATTACAGAAGTATCGTTTGGATTGGAAATAATAGCGCTGTCTGTTTTCCCTGTTTTTGATTTAGAGTTTTGACAGGAAAAAAGAGCTATGCAGATAATCAGAAAAGTAATATGTCTCATATCCGATTTTTCCTTAGATAACAATATGTTATACCTATTGTTTTGACGGAACTACTTCAAACAGAAAGAATTGTGATTCTTCCTTGTCGGAAAAGTTGTTATCGGCAACGAATATGAGGCTTTGATGGCCGTTGGGCAAAATAGGCCCAAATGTCACCCCTTCTATATTATCGATATATCGGTTTAGAGAGGCGAAATTAAAGAGCAGCTTTTTGCTGGCTGGTTTAAAGCCCGGAGTTTGTTTTAGGGAGTTAATATTTTTGATATCGGTTGCCCCTTTGAGATCTGTAATAAATAGTTTTATAGTACAATCCCTGATTCCTGTAGAAAAAGATCTTTCTATTGTCAGAATCCGGGTATCAGATAAAGCCAGGATATCAGAGATACCATTTACCTTAAAAGCATCTTCGGGAATGGCTTTATAGGCAATAGGCTCTAGTTTGTAGGCATATTGTGCTATAGGTTGTCTGGTATCCACATTATATTTAATAATACGGGTATAAGCCGGACCATCAGTTACATCGGAACGAGGACCATCTTCATATCTTGGTTCTTCCAGGCTTACAAACATATGTTTGAAATTATCAGAGAATCCAATCCCTTCAAAAACGCCGTTTCTTCTGGGCCCATTTTCTGTAGCCTTCATTACAAATTGGGATGGAAGTGCGAATGAATCGAGATACTTACCTGTCAGGCTTATTTCATAAACTGCAGGGTTATTCAGGATGGTATCCTTATCTGTAACAATTCTTTCACCTTCGCTGCTCCAGACAAGGCAATTCTTTTTTGGATTAAATCTCATAGCTTCCGGGTCAGGTGCTAAAGATGGCGCTGTTTTGGAGTCGGGGTACGTTTGTCCTTGAGGATTAAGCAGATAGGTGACTTTTGTAAAAGCCACACTATCAAAAGATTTATCTGTAAAATATAATCTGGCGGTATAAAATCTGGCAGGATTAATAGCGGATCTATCGTCGCAGATCAAATAATAGTTTTGAGTCTGAGGGTCGTAATCAATACCTGAAAGTCCACCTACTGTGGTATTATCAAAGGAAAGATTGTAGGGCACGTTGTATTGGCCAATTAATTTTAAGGAGCCAATGGATTCATTGTTATTAGTTTGCAGGCGGGTGGTTCTGCAACTGCTGGCGAGAACGATTGCCAGCACACATAAGCAAAAATTTTTCATGCCGGCAATTTAGTAAATCTGTGTTAATCTATTGTAAAGGCCAGCTCAGAAGAGCCGGCCACCGGATATTAAGCTTTGACCAACTTATGTGTATTTATGGTTTAATGAATAATTTGGCGATGGGTAGTACCTGATCCATTGACAATGGTTCATCAAATGCTTCAGAGGCGCTATTGGCGCCAATGTTATCTAATGCTGCAATATCAATTCCTGCCTGAACTATTAATTCCTCACCTGCGTAGGAAGGATTTACTGCTGTTGTTGCGATTCCGCTCTGATTTAAGGTAATCCATGGTTTTAGAGCTGCAGTGGCACCTAACTGGCCAATTGCTCTGCGCATAGAACGTATATGAGAGGCATGACGTGCTTCTACAGAATGAATGCTCAGTGCCGCAGTTAATACTGTGGCATTGCCAGATAAGTTTGCTGCCTGGCCTTTATAGGCTCGTACACCAGTGTCTTCAAATGTTTGTGCAACAGCCAGAAAGTAGTTATAATCTGAAAATACAGTTGGGAAGGTTCCACCGGCTGTAAAATCAAATTCCGGGCTGGCGGGTGCTCCACCCAATCCGCTTAGTACGGTTTGTAGAAAATTGACATGCTCTTTCTCGTGATCGCGAATGGTAGTAATAGCGCCCAAACCGGCAGTGGGTATGAGGCCCGGAGTTGCTATGCCCTTAATATAGTAGGCAGATTCGAGGTATTCCAGAGTAAGAGCATATTTCAGTACATCGGCCACACTTGTTCCGGAAGTTGTTTGTGAGTAGGCTTTTTTGAACATTCCACCCAAGGCAAAAGGGATAGCAGCGAGTGCTATTTTGCCACTTATACGCGTAAATTCTTTCATGGCAGCCCGACGACTATCTAATCTGTCGTAAACCTCTGGGTCTACTTTTTCGATTTCATGAAAAATATTCTGTAAATCCATGTTTTTACATTTATGCGTGAGGTAAAGTATTAGCGTTAATTTTTGTTTTGATGTATTTGCCAGCAATAGCAAATACCTGAGCCGGAGTTCTTACCGTATCCAGTCCGTTAGCATCTACAACATCATTGCCTGCGAAAGAACCAGGTTCGATGAGGTCCCGGATATAAGCTGCATGCCGGGCTTCCACCGACACGATTTTACCGGCGAGTAAGAGATATGCTTTACCTGTATCGGTAGAAGAAATATATTGGGCTGCACCATTATAGGCAGATACCCCGAGGTCTTCAAACGCTTTGGCGGTAGCGAGAACGCTGGCCCGACTGCTAAAATCAATGGAACTAAAATCTACCTCAAGCCCAATGATAGCGTTTGTGGATAATGCCTTTTTAAAAAAATCCCGGTGCCCAATCTCATGATTACGGATGTCTGTAAAAAATTCCAGTTCGGTTGGAGTTATACCGGAATACGGAGAGGCTACTATCTGGGTATAAAAGGCGGCCTCCAGTTGTTCCAATGCATAAGCAAAATTAAGAACAGCAAAATCTCCAGAGCCGAGGCTCACCCCATTATCAACATAATCATGGTCTTTATGACATGCAGCCAAAGATGTTGCTGTAGCTAATGCTGCACCCATTCCCATGTATTTGAGGAAGTTGCGCCGTTGTAGGTTGGGCATAACCTTTTCGTCTTTCTCTGAAGAAAGATGCTTTAAAATGTGCATGAGGTAAATTTTTAATGAGAAGGAAATAGTTTACTACTGCTTATTTTTTAATAAGCAATAGCGGTTTTCATGCTGCCTGCAGGTACGCTCGCACAGGCACTGGGTAAGATATACGGAGTTTTAAAAAATTTGGTTTCAACAAACAAAAAAATCCCGCGAAAGAACAATTAGAGTGTCTTTCGCGGGAAGTTGAATTAATGGAGATTATAAGCTTCTCCCTCTAATAATATTTACAAGTATGGCAATGATGGCTAATACTAGAAGTGCATGAATTAAGGCGCCGGCTGAATACACAAAAAAACCAAGTATCCATCCAATAATCAATATAACGGCAATCAAATAAAGCAGGCTGTTCATATTATAAAAATTTGATTCTAATTAGGTTATAAAAACATTATGCCAATTCTTTAATATGTTTATTTCCAATGGGTAAAGAAACTCGGAAGCAAACCAAGCTGTGGAAGCCTCTCCACCATCCGAGCAAAAATGCATCATGATCACATTTTTATTTCTTTTGTAAATAACTGTTCTTAAGGGGGTTATTGTCTGGTCGGGAATTTGAGATGTTAATTTTTATAAAAGTTACTACAATGCAGGAAGAAAAAATAGGTACTGTATTAAACGACCTTGTGAAAATCAATGAAGCCAGAATTATTGGCTATGAGAAAGCCATGGCTGCCATCCAGGATGAAGACGAGAAAGCCCTGTTTCAACAAATGATAGAAGAAAGCAAGAGAAATATTATTGAGCTGCATGAACAAATGCTGGCGCACAATAGTGGTGATGAGGAAGAAGGAAAGGTTTACAGAGCCTGGACGGCAGTGAGATCTCCCTATGTGGGGGATGACAGAAGTATGGTATTTACTTTTTGTGAATATGGAGAAGATACGGTGCAATTCGCTTATTCCAGCGCATTACATCTGCAAGTAATAATGCCTTTCAAACTGCGGGAAGTATTGGCTGGGCAACAAGCCAAACTGAAAGAAGCGCATGATACTATTAAAAGTTATAAAGATGTATTGAAAGATTAATTAAGTGTGCATTATCCCTGTAGTTGTTCTTTTTATTCATATTCACCCAAGTTAGTGTTGTTCATTAAACCCATACTATTTTTGAATACATGATATTCCAATCATACTTATGTTAATAAGTAATATGGCAACTACGGGATTTTCGGTACAGGGCTGCTTTTACTATGAAGGCAGCCCTTTTTATATCTGTAGAATGATCTGAATGATGATAAATTCATTGATATTGCTGGTCTTTTATTCAAAGTCTATCCTGGTTATTCATTTTATTCAGTTTAGTTGGGAGGTATAAAATAATAAATTGCTACGTTACCTTTGAAACGATTCTAAAGAAGTACACTCCTTGTATATATATTTTAACCTCCCCATGAAAAACAAATAGATGATCAGGTGACCTAACCAGTCACCTTTTTTATTACCATACATAAGTCCAGTCTTTATACACCGGTTGTAACCCCTGGCTCTTTAGCATTTCAATTACTTCTTCCACACTCCTTTCATCCGAAATTTCGAATTGCTCCAATGACTGAGGATCTATACTATATCCTCCCGGATTTGTACGGGAGCCGGCACTCATACTGGTAATGCCGATTGTAGATAACAAATTCCTAAACCTGGCGCTTTCCCTGGTTGAAATACTTAATTCCACATCCGGATTAAATAATCTGTATGCACAAATTAACTGTACCAGCTCTCTGTCGCTCATTTCAACCTTAGGAGCCAACCCTCCCGAAAAAGGCCTGAGCCGGGGGAAGGAAATGCTGAAACGTGTTTTCCAATAGGTTTTTTCCAGATAACTCAGATGTAAGGCAGTAAAAAAACTATCTGTTCGCCAGTCTTCCAATCCTATTAAGACCCCCAATCCAATTTTGTGTATCCCGGCTTTGCCGATGCGGTCGGGAGTTTCAAGTCTGTAGTGGAAGTTCGACTTTCTGCCTTTAGGATGATGTAGTTTATAATCTTCTTCCTTATAAGTTTCCTGGTATACCAATACTGTATGCACACCCAGTTCTGAAAGCTCTTGATATTCTTCAGCCTCCAAAGGTTGTACTTCAATTGATATCTGTGCAAAATGTGGCCTAAGTAGTTTGATGGCATTTCTGAAATATGGCATCCCAACCATCTGGCCATCTTCTCCGGTTACCAGCAACAGATGATCAAATCCCCTCTTCTTCAGTATAGCTACCTCCTGCATAATTTCAGTATCCGACAAAGTTTTCCTGGGCACCTTATTTTGTAAGCTAAAACCACAGTAAGTGCAGATGTTTTTACATTCATTGGATAAGTACATAGGAATGTATAACTGCATAGTGTTACCAAACCTTTGTCTGGTAAGCATACTGCTTTTACTTATCATTTCCTCCAGGTATGGTGCCGCAGCAGGAGAAACTAAAGCCGCGAAATCAGATACCAACAGCTTTTCCTTTTTCAAGGCTGCTTCTACCTGCTCACTCGTAGCCGTATGGATCAGTGTTTTAACTTCTGCCCAATTATATTTTTCAAAAAGATCCTTAAACATCTTATTAAGATTCTGATTCATTTAAAAAGGCAATCATAGGGCTGCTTGCTATCGCATGGGTTGATGTGGCAGAAAGCCCGGCTTGCTGTGCCATCAGCCCTGCCTCTACTCCCGCCTTGAATGCAGCTGCCATTTGAACCGGATTACTTGCAGTAGCAATAGCTGTATTTACCAAAACCGCACTGGCTCCCATCTCCATCGCCAATGCTGCATGGGATGGACTACCAATTCCGGCATCTACAATTACGGGAACATTGCTTTGGGAAATAATGATTTCCAGGAATTCGGCAGTCTTCAAACCTTTGTTACTCCCAATAGGTGAGCCCAGAGGCATTACGGCAGCAACACCAACATCTTCAAGACGTTTGCAAAGCACCGGGTCGGCATGTATATAGGGTAATACTATAAATCCGGCTTTGACTAATTCTACGGCTGCCAGCAAAGTTTCGATTGGATCTGGTAGTAAATAACGTGGGTCTGGATGTATTTCCAGTTTTACCCAGTTGGTTTCTAAAGCCTCTCTCCCTAATTCGGCAGCAAAAACTGCTTCTTTGGCTGTTCTGGCACCAGATGTATTTGGCAACAAATTAATTCTGGGATGTGCCAGATGTTTTAGCATCTGATCGGCTTTATTATTTTGATCTATTCGTTTAAGCGCTACTGTTACCAGCTCCGTTCCTGATACCAGCAATGCGCTTTCCATTAATTCGTTAGAAGCAAATTTTCCTGTGCCGGTAAATAAACGGGAGGAAAAAACCTTGTCTGCAATTCTTAATGGTTCCATTAGTTATTTCCTTTTAAAAGGTTATAAATTTCTTTAACAATCAGGGCTTTATTGTTGCTGTTAGAGATCAGTCCACTTACTGCAATGCCGTGTACTCCTGCTTCTATCAGCGCCGGAATATCTTCCAGTTTTATTCCTCCGATAGCAATCAGTGGAATATTCAATTCATTCTGTTTTAATGTGGTTAATATTTGCCTGTATCCTTCCAAGCCCAGTATTGGACTTAGTTTTTGTTTGGTAGTTGTAAACCTGAAAGGTCCGACTCCCACATAGCTGGCGTTATTTTGAATATGCTGTGCTATTTGTTCAAAAGTATTAGCAGTACCTCCAACGATCTTATTGTCTCCAACTACCAGCCGGGCAGCAGCGGCATTCATATCTTCCTGCCCAACATGCACTCCTGCAGCCATTACTTGTACTGCAATGGCAGGATGATCATTGATAATAAGGGTAGCCTGATAACGATCACAGAGCTGTTTTACCGTTGTTGCCAATTCCTGTATTTCAGCTACAGGCTGGTCTTTAACTCTTAATTGAATCCAATTGCAACCGGCATCGCAGGCAGCCTGGATGTTTTCGAGATGTGGATATTGTGAGATATAATGTAATTGACTGATCATATATGGTGATAACCGATGAGTGATGAATGACTGGCCAGTAATTTTTCCGTATATCTTTTACCATTAGAGCAAGATTCTGTTAGTGTCATTCCTTTCGCTAAACATGAAGTAATGGCGGCAGACAGTACACAGCCCGAACCATGCTTTGGGTATACGTTTTCCGGCCCTGGTGAAAATTGATGGATATTGTTTTGGGTATACAATATATCGTAGCCCAATTGTTGAGTTCTGTGCCCTCCTTTCAGTAGTACAGAACAAGATGCAGAAAGTTCCAGTGCTGCACCTTCGGCATTGTTGATACCCGTTAATTGTTGTGCCTCTATTGCATTAGGCGTAATCAGATAAAGGAGCGATAAGATTTCTTTCCAAACAGAGAATTCCTGACTTGCATGGAAATTAAACCCTGCAGAGGCTTTGAGTACTGGGTCGAGAATAATTCGTATACCTGGTTGAAGCATTTTTAAATCTTCAATTAATTCAAGAGTAGCTTTAGCACCAGGCATGATACCTATTTTGCAATATTGAAGATCCTCTTCCAGTAGTGGCCGCACCTGTGTAAGTATTTCATTATTCGAAAGCCAGGAAACAGAAAACACTTCAGCCGATGTTTGGGCAGTAATGGCAGAACAGCATCCGTAGCCAATTACCTTATGCTGTTCGAATGTTTTTATATCTGCCAGTAAACCTGCACCACCACTAGGATCCAGGCCTCCTATACTCATTGCCTTTGGTCTGATTGCTTCCATGCTTTCTGAATTTTTAAGAATGATTGAATAGCGGTTTCAGGATGTTTCCATATGGCTCCAAGAAGTGCTGCTCCGTTGAAATTCCAGTTTTTAAGCGACGCAATATTTGTATGGTTTACACCTCCCAAAGCCAGTACTGTTCGGTTTTGAGTTTCAATCTTGCAAGCATGTAAGCCCTTGTAACCCGGTTTTGAGATACTATCGAAAACCGGGCTTAACAGAAGTGTATTAAACCGTCTATCCTTTTCAGTTAGTTCATTAATGTTGTGAATGCCGGTACAGTGTTCTTTGCCTGTAGTAAACGTAGGTGTTTGATTCCAATGAATACCGGCAAGGCAGTACTGTTCCGCTAATTGATAATGATTACGGATCAGGATTTTTGAATAGATTGATGAAGGAAGTTGATTTAATAACAGTTCGTATTCTTCTGGCTTCCAATCGGGTTTTCGTATGATCACCCGATTGGCGCCAGCATGAATAAGATCTGTGATAATTGAAACTTCATCCCTGATGAAATGTGGTGCTGTAATTACCCAAAGCATATCAGGAGTATATTTCACCGCCTTTCTGAATAAAGGAGGCCGACATTTCCTGCATCCCTGCTTCCTGGGCCTGTGTATCATTTAGTCCGTTTGCTTCAGCATAATCACGTACTTCCTGAGTTATTTTCATGGAGCAGAAATGCGGGCCACACATCGAACAGAAATGAGCGATTTTGGCACCTTCCGCAGGTAAAGTTTCATCGTGATAAGACTTCGCGGTTTCAGGGTCAAGTGATAAGTTAAACTGATCTTCCCATCTGAATTCAAATCTTGCCTTACTGAGTGCATTATCCCTTAATTGAGCGACCGGATGACCTTTAGCCAGATCGGCAGCATGAGCAGCGATTTTATAGGCAATAACCCCTTGTCTTACATCTTCTTTATTAGGCAAACCAAGATGTTCTTTAGGAGTAACATAGCAAAGCATAGCAGTGCCCATCCAGCCGATCATTGCGGCACCAATAGCAGAGGTGATATGATCGTAACCAGGAGCAATGTCGGTAGTTAATGGACCAAGCGTATAGAAAGGTGCTTCATGGCAATGTTTTAACTGCTTATCCATATTTTCCTGGATGAGGTGCATTGGTACATGGCCCGGACCTTCGATCATAACCTGTATCTCATGCTTCCAGGCTATTTTGGTGAGTTCACCTAAAGTTTCCAGTTCGGCAAACTGGGCAGCATCGTTTGCATCGGCAATGCTACCTGGTCTGAGTCCATCACCCAGGGAGAATGAAACATCATAGGCTTTCATGATCTCACAAATTTCTTCGAAGTGGGTGTAGAGGAAGTTTTCTTTGTGGTGGGCAAGACACCATTTAGCCATTATTGATCCACCCCTGGAAACGATACCGGTTGTGCGTTTTGCGGTGAGTGGAATATATCGTAGTAGTACACCGGCGTGAATGGTGAAGTAATCGACACCTTGTTCGGCCTGTTCGATAAGTGTATCTCTGAAGATTTCCCAGGTAAGGTCTTCTGCTTTACCATTTACTTTTTCGAGTGCCTGATAAATAGGAACGGTACCAACCGGAACGGGAGAATTACGGATGATCCATTCTCTGGTGGCGTGAATATTTTTTCCGGTGCTTAGGTCCATCAGTGTATCTGCCCCCCATCTGCAGGCCCAGACGGCTTTTTCAACTTCTTCTTCTATACTGGAAGTAACAGCGGAGTTACCGATATTGGCATTGATTTTTACCAAGAATCTTCTGCCGATGATCATGGGTTCACTCTCCGGGTGGTTGATATTAGCGGGAATGATGGCTCTTCCGGCGGCTACTTCCTCGCGAACTATTTCAGGAGTAATGAGACCGGGTTTGTTAGCCAGTTGATTTTCCCGAATGGCGATATATTCCATTTCCGGAGTGATGATACCTCTTTTAGCGTAGCTAAGTTGGGTGATATTGGAGCCGGGTTTGGCGCGGAAGGAGTTGTTGGATTGGAGAACATCATTACGGTCTTTTATCCATTGCTCTCTGATACGGGGAATACCGACAGCGGGATCGATGGAGATAGACAGATCGGTAAACGGGCCGCTGGTATCGTATACAACAACGGGTTCGTTAGGAGTTTCCTGTTTATTATTTCGTGTATTCGTTAAAGTTATTTCCCGCATTCCTACTTTAATGGGATGGATAATACCATCAACATAAATTTTTTTTGATGCGGGCAGGGGTATCCGGCTGATGGCCGTAGAAGTAGTGGTCATAAGAAAATCGGTTTGTAAGAGTAATAAGATTCCTGTTCCGTATGATAATACGGAAAGGGATATACGTAGTTAGAGAATTGGGAGCGGTTTAACCTCCTTGAGTGGCGCGGATAATGGTTACATTATCGGCGTTATTCAAGGGTTTATCTGCCCATGATGCTTTTGGAATTACCTGGTTGTTAATAGCAACCGCGATACCTTTGTGAGTAGTAATTTGAATAAACTGTAAGAGTGCAGCAATGGTAGTTCCCTGCTGCACCGCATAAAGTTCATTGTTTACAAGCACTTCCATAGTGATTGGAATTAAAAGTGAAACAATAAACTTTAAGGATGTAAAGATGAGAAAGATTCAGTCTACTTTTCCCTACGGCAGTCCTAACTGCTTCAGGTACTGAGGGTATCATCTCAGTTTATCCCGGAAGGATAAACACCCCTAAAGAGCCACGAAAGTAGCCAAAAAATATCAAATACAAATGGGGGGAATAAAATTTAGAGCAGTTAAAAAGAGTAAATTGTAATTTTAATGGTATGATTCGATTTACACTAATAGGATTTTTAGTATTGTTTGCGGCGTGTGGTCATAGCGGTAAGCAGACTTCAGTTGAAGAGTGGCATGAGGATAGTAGTTTGCTTAGTATCGCAGACAGCAGTAATGCCGGCATCACTGACAGCATCGCTGCTGTTGCGGATACGCTGCATGTTGATGCAGCAAAGCTCATAGGAAAATGGATAAGACCTGTAGAGGGTCTTGATAGGGAGGTTCAGGGTTTCCAGTTAAGAAAGAACGGTACAGCTAAATCCATTAATATGTATACATTGGTATATGAAAAATGGGAGCTGTTGGGCGACACCTTACTGTTCTGGAATCATTCAGAAGGTGTAAAAGATACTGCTACTATCGTTGATACAACTATTATCAGAGCATTATCAGATACTTCGTTGGTATTGTATCCTATACATGCTGCTGAAGGTTATACAGAGCATTACAGGAAACAATAGCTGTTATCAATTATAGATTTGCCACAGGCCAACCAGGCAGGCAACAACGGCCATAAAAATTCCGGCGGCAGCCAACTGCATATCGTCAATATTTTTTCTTCCAATAAATAGAGAGATCAGACCTACAATTGCGGCTACGGCACCTGCGGTAACTGCGTTAGCTGGATTTTTAGTTGTGAAGGCAAAGGCAGCGGAAAGAACGCCAATGATCAGAGCTGAGAAACAAGCTGTTTTTGTTAAAGTTGTTGAATGTTGCATATGTATTCGAGTTTTAATAAACAGGTTAAGGAATATTATTTTACCTGGATGTCCTGATTTGGTAAGGGCTCCCAGGGTACTTTCATTAGCGTACCAATCTGCTCATAACGGGTTTCCTGATATTCATCGAGCACGTATTTCAATTTGGTTGTTTCTACTTTCTTAAATGTGCCAAAAATTCTATCCCATAATGAAAAGATGTTGGCATAATTAGAATCGGTTTCTGGTTGATAAGTGCTATGGTGAACTTTATGCATATCCGGAGATACCAGCACCCAGCTTATTGAATCGTCGAGCCATTGAGGTAGGCGAATATTTGCGTGGGTAGCCTGGGAAAACAGGACAGATAAACTTTGATAGAACATTACCATCCAGAATGGTACTCCTAAAATAAAAATGGCAATAAATAAGGCTCCCACACGCCACA
Source organism: Chitinophaga silvatica (assembly GCF_003419895.1). Classification (GTDB taxonomy): domain Bacteria; phylum Bacteroidota; class Bacteroidia; order Chitinophagales; family Chitinophagaceae; genus Chitinophaga; species Chitinophaga silvatica. The sequence goes on from NZ_QPMM01000004.1 coordinate 343,958, forward strand.
GGCTTTCAACAGGGTGATGCCGTAGGGCGGTGGTGGCGTCTATTTCTGTGTCGATATGATGTATTTTATGGAACTGCCATAGCCATGCTTTCTTATGTTGTACCCAATGAATGAGCCATGCGCCCATAAAATCGAGTAACATAACTGCGAGCAGGGTATGTAGCCAAAGTGGTAATTTGACCAGATATAATATGCCAAATTGATTTTGAGAGGTATATCTGGTTGCTTTCACAACCAGGAAAGCAAGGGCAGTATTAATAATAGCAGTAGTAAGTGTAAAAAACAGATTAATACCGGCATGACGATACCGGTTTCCTTTGAAGTGAAACCTGGGTGCAATACCTTCTAATATCCATAACACCAGTAATCCTCCTATCAGTATAAGGGTACGCAAAGACGACGGAATATGTTCAAAAAAATTGACCATAAAACGGATTAATCTTCTAATGCTTTACTTGATAATTATCGGTTCTTCGACCAGGCGAAAACAAAATCTAACGAGGATACGGGGTGGGAAAAGTTATCAATCAACTGCTTTCCGTGGTGAAAAATTACAACTAATTATAGAATAAATAAAATAGTTCTTTTCTGCCACAGTCAAGATATTGGAGGGTATAATATTATGTATTACTATAAAAACAAATTGGTGTTTGAGGTAAAAAAATATAGTCATATAGGTTAAACAAAATCAATCCCACAAGTTGGTATAGTATTGTGCAAATAGCCGTAATCCTTCTTCGGAAAAGTCTTGCATTTCTTCCCGGGAGGATTTGTCATTTTTTGTAGGATAGACAGATGCCTTTATTCTAAAATGTCTGTTTACTAATGGCTACAAAAGCAAAAGGCTGTATCATATTTTGATACAGCCTTTTATTATATAAGGTAAAAATTAGTTATTCAGCATTAAAGGCATAACCAGCATGAGCAGGTCTTCATTTTCTTCTTTTTCGGAAGGTCTGAGAATTCCGGCTTTGGTAGCAGTAGCAAGGTCGATGGAAATTTCGTCACCTTCAGCAACGTTGAGCATTTCGATGAGGAATTTCGCGTTGAAAGCTATTTGCAAATCACTGCCGGTATATTGGCAGCTCATACGCTCGTTACCTTCGAAGGAGAAATCAACATCCTGAGCGGAGAGTTGTAATTCGCTACCGGTGATATTCAGGGCTACCTGGTTGGTGCTCTTATTAGCGAAAACGCTTACACGTTTCAGGGCGTTTTGGAAATCGTTCTTTACAACGGTGAGGCGGTAAGGGTTATCTTTAGGGATAACTACTTTATAGTCAGGGAATCGGGCATCGATGAGGCGACAAATCATTTGGGCGCCATCGTGTTGCACGAAGAAGTGGTTCTGACTGTAGGAAACTTTGATTTCAGAATCGTTGTCTGGCAAAGCAGATTTCAGGAGGTTTAAAGGCTTTTTAGGCACGATAAAGGTATCGGCCTTCGGGCATTTAACATCAGTTCTTACATACTTTACAAGTCTGTGAGCATCAGTAGCTACGAAAGTGAGGCTTTCGGGAGAGAGCTCAAAGAATACACCGGTCATAGCAGGACGAAGATCGTCGTTACTTACAGCGAACAAGGTTTTGTTGATAGCTGTAACGAGGCCGGTGGCAGTCATTGTAAAAGATGTAGTATCATCTGCTGCCGGTTCTTTTGGAAAGTTTTCGGGATTTTCGCCCATAACTTTATACTTACCATTGTCTGAGGTGATTTCTACAGCGTAGGAATTCAGATCAATATGGAAAGTGAGTGGTTGATCAGGCAAGTTTTTGAGCGAGTCGATCAAAATTTTTGCAGGAATACAGATTCTTCCACTTTCCTTAGCTTCCACCTCCAGCTTCACCCGCATAACAGTTTCCAGGTCTGTGGCAACTACGGTCAGTTCGTTTTTGTCAATCAGGAAAAGAAAATCCTCCAGTATTGGCAATACTGTATTCGAATTGATAACTCCGCTGATCTGTTGTAATTGTTTTAATAAAGTAGAGGAAGAAACAATAAATTTCATGGTTTATATAAGTTTGCTTATCATTTTTGCCAATCGGGTAACCTTTGCGTTTTGCTCTAAAATTCACATGTTACCTATCTTAAAGGTCAAATGTACAGTAAAACAAAGATAGTAAGATTTGTTATTCTCTTTATTTCATCACATCTTATACACTTATATTATAGCGTTTTACACAACCGAAACCATATCTGTCATATGTTGTTTTATTTGAATAATAGTTATTGATAAGTTAATGAGAATCAATATTTGTTTGACAAATTTTAATAACTCAACTTATTTGTTAATATTCTTGAAAAGAATCCCCCTGTATTTAATGGTATGTTCAAATAGGTTAATTTTGCCGCGCGAAAAGATTTACCAAAACAATAAAATACAAGGTTATGAAACTGTCTCATTTAGCCGAAACATTGATTGGATCTGAAATTATTAAACTGGCTGCCGATATTAAAGAAAAGCAGGCCAGGGGCGAAAAGATCTATAACTTTACGATTGGCGACTTTGACCCAAAGGTTTTTCCTATTCCGGCAGAATTTGAACAGGAAATCATAACTGCATATAAAGAGCATTTAACCAACTACCCTCCTGCCGATGGTATTGCAGAATTGCGACAAGCAGTAAGTGAATTTATTGCAGAAAGAGAAGGCCTGAAATATGACCCTGCAAAGGAAATTGTTATCTCCTGCGGTGGTCGTCCTATCATCTATGCTACTTTCCGTACGATTGTAGACAGAGGTGAGAAAGTTGTATATGCTACTCCATCCTGGAATAATAACCACTATACACACTTCCTGGAAGCAGAACACGTAGTATTGGAAACTACTCCTGAAAATAATTTCATGCCTACTGCCGCAGAACTGAAACCACTTCTGAAAGGTGCTACCCTGCTGGCTTTATGCTCTCCTCAGAATCCAACCGGTACTGCCTTCGGAAAACAACAGCTCGAAGAAATCTGTGATCTGGTACTTGCAGAAAACAAAAGCAGAGGAGCAGATGAAAAGCCCCTCTATGTGATGTTCGATCAAATGTACTGGGTGCTTACCTTTGGCAGCACTGAACATTATAATCCGGTTGCCCTTCGCCCGGAAATGAGAGATTATACCATTTTTATCGATGGTATGAGTAAGGCTTTCGCTGCTACCGGTGTTAGAGTTGGCTGGGCTCTCGGCCCCGCTGCTGTTATTGGCAAAATGAAATCAATCCTCTCCCATGTTGGCGCCTGGAGCCCAATGGCCGAACAAAAGGCTGCTGCACGCTACCTTGCACAAAAAGAGAATGTAGATAAATACCTGAAACACTTCAAAGCTGAAATCGAAGAGCGACTGGTTAAATTCTATCAGGGATTCGAAAAGCTGAAAGGTGCCGGACATAAAGTAGATGCCATTGCTCCACAAGCAGCCATTTACCTGACCGTAAAACTCGACCTGACAGGCAAACAAACCGCCGATGGTACTGTATTATCAGACCAGGCTGCCGTTACTTCCTATATTCTTAATGAAGCCAAACTGGCCCTGGTACCATTTAACGCCTTCGGAGCTACCAAAAATTCTCCCTGGTACCGCCTTAGCGTAGGAACTTGTGTGAAGGAAGAAATTCCTGCCGTTTTTGAGAAATTACAACAAGCACTGGATAAGTTGAAGTAGTTCCCATCATAAATAAATTTTGAAAAGAGGATGTTTCTGGAAAGGAACATCCTCTTTTTATATTTGGTGCAGAGTAGTGAATTGTTTCTTTTGGGGCGGGCATTGCCCTAATGCCATTAAGCTAAGAGAGATAGGGCTTGATTGTATTGTCTTTGATAAGTTCCTTTACCGTAGGTAGGGCGGGGGTAAACCCAACGCTTTTACGTTAAGAGAGATAGTTTCCGATTTTATCGTCTTTATTTGATTGATAAGTTTCCTTTACCGTAGGTAGGGCGGGGGCAAGCCCCGCCCCTACAGGGCTTCAGCGAATTAGAGGTTCTAAATTGTAAAATTGTTTCTGAACAGAATTGAAGTTAGTAGATTGACATTTTACATGAAATATATCTACCGGATGAAAATATAGTTTCGATGAAATCCTGTAGGGTTTACCCCTGCCCTACCTACGGCAAAGGAAACAAGTCATACAAATTGGGTTCCCCAACCATCCCTTAAATTGAATTCAATATTCCTTCACATCAATTGTATTGGACTAAACTAAATAAATAATTAACCAGTAATAAGTCAACAAAAATTCAATAATCAACCTACAATAAAACCATTATAATTCCATCAACATAACTATAATCCAAACAATTATTGATTATAAAAATATATTATAATATACTTTCCTATACTCAATCCTGACTTTTTGACTTTTGTCATCAAAAAGTTAAATAGCTGTTAAAAGGTCAATAGTTCTTACTAATATGAAAAAACTCACTAATTTTGACCTTGAAACTAAAAAAGTCAAAAAGTTAATGCATACAGAGTCAAAAGATGAAATGAGGGATAAAATCCTCGATGCTGCTCTGAAGCGTTTTACTCACTATGGCGCTTCAAAAACAACAATGAATGAAATTGCAGATGACCTTCACTGCTCTAAAGCATCATTGTATTATTATTTTCCCGACAAGAAAGCTATGCACATAGCCGTATTGCAGAAAATAGGAGAAGCTTATTTCCGTGATATGGAAAAAGAAGCCGAAAACGTGACATCTGCATCTCAGGCATTATTTAAGATTGTTGATATCCGCAAACTATTCATTAGTAAGTTTTGCCGACTCGAGATCTTTCAATTACTGAAGGATGTTAAAAACACTTTTTTAGAAGAAAAGAAAAAAGGAATGCAGCGCGAAATTGAACTGCATACCAAAATCATCATAGCCGGCAACGAATCAGGGGAGTTTAATGTAGAAAATCCTAAACAAGTGGCTGAACTTCTGGTTCAGGCATCAGCTGGTCTTCGTTTCGCCGTTCCCGATCATGTAACTGATGATATGGATATCGATGATGAGATGTTTGAACTGGTAATTGAAAAGCAAAAACAATTATTAACAGTATTTATCAATGGCATAAAGGCTAAATAAGTAAGCAGATAATCATGGTGAAAGAAAGGATTTTAGAAACAGCGCTTAAAATGTTCAGGATTTATGGAGTTAAAGGTGTTACAATGTTCGACATCGCCCGTGATTGCGGGATATCTAAAAAGACCGTCTACGAACATTTTGAAGATAAACAGGCGCTGGTAGGAGAAGGATTACAGCAATTACTTACTAATCATGGCGATTATCTGAAAGATAATATTCAAACCAGTACCAATGCTATTGAAGAGTTACTGAACAGTACAAGGTATATGACCAATATGGCCAAAACCCTGAATCCAGTGATGTTGCACGATCTCCAGAAATATCATCCCGATATCTGGAACAATGTAGAAAGGTTTAAGTCTGATGGTGTTTTACATGGCATAAAAGAAAACTTAAAGCGAGGAATGACGGAAGGCCTATATCGTCAGACCCTCGATATTAATATCGTAGCCCGCATGCGCCAGTTGCAACTGGAAGCTGCTTTTGATCCTGAACAATACCCTGCAGATCTGTATGAAATGCAAAATGTAATGGATCAGGTTACTGCTCACTATATTCTGGGAATTGCCACTACCACCGGACAACAGATGGCCAACCAATTCCTAAAGTAAAAAACGACGAATAATAATCGACTACCGCTAACTAATCAAATTTATGAAGCGATTAAAGTTAACGCTTATCCTCCTGCTGGGGATAGGGGTGTATAACGGCTATGCACAAACGCAACTGTCATTACAGGAAGCGTTGAAGTTTGCACTAAATAACAATAAACAACTGGCGAAAACTAAAATGGATGAGGATATGGGTAAATTCAAAACCCAGGAAGTTCGCGCCCAGGCCTTACCTCAGATTAATGGTAATGCAACATATTCCGATAACTTAATGCTACAGAAATCACTCATTCCTGGTGCTGTTTTTGGCAAACCTGCCGATAGCTCAGTATTGGTAGCATTTGGTGTAAAGTATAGTACTTCTGTAGGCGCCGAACTTAGCCAGCAGATTTATAATCAATCAGTTTTTACAGGATTGAAAGCTGCTAAAGCCGGGGAAGAATATTATACACTCCAAACTCAACAATCTGAAGAAACTGTTATCTACAACGTTTCTCAATTATACTATCAACTCCTGGTAACTCAGGAGAAGATCACCACCATTAACGGTAATATCGAAAAACTTACTGAACTAGTAAACGCTACCAAATCGCAATACGATAACGGATTAGCTAAAAAAATTGATCTGGATCGTATTAAAGTGAATCTTACCAATTATATCACTCAACGTACTCAATTACAAAACCAATACGCCACTCAGACCAACAATCTGAAACGTGTAATGGGTATGCCTATCCAGTCGGCATTTTCCTTACCTCCTGCTTCTCTGAAAGAAATTGAAAACAAAGCAGCTGGTGTATTGAGGTACGACGATATGAATATTGCCAACAGAACTGAATATAAAATGCTGAAAAAACAGGAAGAACTGCAACTCTTCCAAAAGAAAGCATACCTGGCAGAGTATTATCCTTCCCTCTCCCTCTTTGGAAGATATTCATATAACGGGATGAGTGATAACTGGATCTTCAAAAATTCCGATCCTTCTTACATGACAAACTGGTTTAGCGCTGCATCTATTGGACTCACACTGAAAATTCCAATTTTCGATGGTTTCGGACGTAAATCAAAGGTTAGTCAGGCTACCGTAGCGCTTCGCCAAATCAATAAACAAATTGAGGATACTGAACTGGCAATTGACGCTGATTATGAAAATGCTAAACTGATGATCCGCAGCAACCTGGCTACTATTTCTACTCAGAAGGAAAATATGGATCTGGCCAATGAAGTATATTATTCTACACAGAATAACTATAAGCTAGGCTTAGCAGGATTAACAGACCTGCTGAATGCTGAAACATCGCTGGCCGATGCTCAAAACAGCTACAACGAAGCACTGCTGCAATATAAAATGGCAGAGCTGGAAATTATAAAAAGTAAAGGAAGTCTGAGAGATTTGCTCAACTAAATCTACAAACGAAAAAAAGATAGAACACAAAAACTATTTTGACTGATGAAAAAGATTATTATCTGGGGTCTTGTTACTGTTGGTGCTTTTGTACTGATAATGTGGAAGCTCAATTCAAATAAAAAAGCCAACGAATCAAAAATCGAATTCGTAAAACAAAGTAACATTGGTGATGTACCGGTACTGGTACAAACTGTTGTGCCTAACGATTTCTCTAAGAGCTTTCTTGCTAATGGTAATTTCGAGCCAATTCGTGAACTCTCCTACCTGGCAGAAGCTGCCGGCAGAGTTACCAGATTGCTGGTAGACGAAGGCAGTGTTGTAAAACAAGGACAAATCATTGCATATATCGATGGTCAGATTGTTGGTACTGATCTCGAATCAGCGAAAGCAAATCTCAATCAGTTGAAAATTGATGCAGATCGTTTTGAAAGTGCTTTCCAAACTGGTGGCGTAACCCGTAAACAAATGGACGATGCCAAATTACAGTACGATATCGCTAAAACACGCTATGAGGCTGCAAGTCGCCGGGTGAGCGATACCTATGTGAAAGCTCCAATCTCCGGGATCATCAATAAAAAATATATTGAACTAGGTGCTTATCTCTCTGTAGGTAACAAGATGTTTGATATAGTAGATGTTTCCCGTCTTAAACTATCAGTATCTGTACCAGAAGCTCAAGTTGTTACTTTAAAGAAAGGACAGAAAGTAGAAGTTACTTCTAATGTGTTCCCTGAAACAAAATATGATGCTACTATCACTTTCATTGCTGCAAAAGGCGATAATTCCCTCAACTATCCTGTTGAAATGGAAGTAAGCAATGTTGCAGGTAAAGAACTTAAAGCTGGTATGTATGGTACTGCAAATTTCACAGATACCAATACCGATAAAGCCATATTCGTTGCCCGTACTGCCTTTATCGGTGGGGTAAACAGCAATGAAGTTTATGTAATGGAAGGCAATGTTGCAAAGAAAAGAAAAGTAGTAGCAGGAAGAATTTTAGGTGATCAGGTAGAAGTACGTGAAGGATTGAAAGATGGTGAAACTGTAATCACCAGCGGACAGATCAACCTGACCGATGGTGCTACTGTATCTGTTCAGCGCAACGCTACTAAGTAAGTGAGGATCAAACTTTTTGAAACATGAAGATTACTGAAGTATCAATAAAACGACCTACTATAGTAGTGGTTGTATTCACCATCCTCACCTTACTGGGTGTGATGAGCTATAAAGCACTGAACTATGAGCTGTTGCCTAAGTTTAGTTCGCCGGTGGTGACCATTGCCACTATATATCCCGGTGCTTCTCCAAATGAGGTAGAAAGCACTGTAACCAAGAAGATTGAAGATGCGATCGCATCAATGGAAAAGATTAAGAAAATCATTTCCAAATCTTCCGAAAGCCTTTCCGTTATTACTATTGAGCTGAATAACGATGCCAATGTAGATATTGCATTGCAGGATGCTCAACGTAAGGTAAACGCTATTCTGGCCGATTTACCTGGCGATGCTAAGGCCCCTTCTTTAAATAAATTCTCGATAGATGACCTTCCTATCATGACATTGTCTGCTACTGCAAACATGGATGATAAGCAGTTCTATGATCTGGTAGATAAAAAACTTCAGCCATTATTATCCCGCCTTCCGGGTGTAGCTCAGGTTTCACTGATAGGTGGACAAGAACGTGAAATCCAGATCAATGTGGATCCTAAAAGATTGCAGGCATTTAATATGTCGATCCTGCAATTGCGCCAGTTGATTACAAACGCAAACCTCGACTTCCCTACCGGTAAGGTAAAAACTGCTAACGAACAGATTTTGATTCGTTTGGCCGGTAAGTATAAGAATGTTGATCAGCTGCGTAATCTGGTAATTAAAACTACCGATAATGGTACACAGGTAAGATTATCTGATGTAGCCGACGTACAGGATGCACAGAAAGATGCTGAACGTATAGCCAGGGTTGATGGAGTAAATGCGATTGCATTACAGGTGCAGAAACAAACAGATGCCAATGCGGTAACTGTGAGTGAAGAAATGAAAAAAGCCATTAGCAAAATAGAAAAAGACTATGCAGCTAACGGACTGAAAATTCTGATTGCAAATGACTCCTCAGACTTTACCCTTGAATCGGCCGACTCAGTAATTCATGACCTTATTCTGGCGGTAATTCTAGTGGCCATTGTGATGCTGTTGTTCCTGCACAGTATTCGTAGTGCCCTCTTCGTTATGATCTCTATTCCGGCCTCTCTGATCGCTACCTTCATTGGTATGAAACTGATGGGCTTCTCGTTAAACCTGATGTCGCTCCTCGGACTATCGCTGGTAGTAGGTATCCTGGTGGATGATGCGATTGTGGTACTGGAGAATATCTACAGGCACATGGAGATGGGTAAAAACAGGGTAAGAGCGGCATTTGATGGAGTAAAAGAGATTGGGTTTACGGTAACATCAATTACCTTGGTAATTGTGGTGGTATTCTTACCAATTTCACTGACGAATGAATTGGTATCAAAGATCCTGCGTGAGTTCTGCGTGGTGGTAATGATCTCAACAATGCTAAGTTTGTTGTCTTCCTTCATGATTGTACCGCTGCTATCTTCCCGCTTCGGTAAGTTGGAACATATTACAGGTAAGAATATTTTCGAAAAATTCATTCTTTGGTTTGAAGGTCAGTTACAACGCTTCACCAACTGGATGACTGGTTTATTGAAATGGGCACTGAATCATAAGTTGGCAACCGTAATAGTGGCAGTAGGATTGTTGTTTGCTTCCTTCATGCTGTTGGGTAAAGGTTATATTGGAGGAGAGTTTATTCCGAAGGGTGACCGTGGCCAGTTTATCATTATGCTGGAAATGCCTAAGGATGCATCGGTAGAGCAAACTAACCAGGCGACCCGTACTGTTGAAAAATATCTGAATAAGAAACCGGAAATCACCCGTTTGATTACCACAGTGGGGCAAACAAGTGAAGATGGTTTTGGTACTGCTCAATCTACTGCCTATAAATCTGAGATAACAGTTATGCTGGTAGATCCGAAGCAGAGATTAGATGGTTCTGATATTTATGCAGCCAAGATTAAAAAAGAGTTGAAAGCAATACTTCCGGGCGTTAAGGTAAAAACCACAGATGTAAGTATTCTGGGTACAGCTGAAAGAGCACCGGTAGAGCTGGTAGTAATGGGTACTGAGCTGGATAGTGTGATGAACTTTGCAAGAAAGGCAATGGATACACTGAGAACAGTAGATGGTGCTACAGAAATAAAGCTTTCAGTAGAAAATGGTAACCCTGAAATCAATGTACAGGTAGACCGTGATAAAATGTCGGCTCTCGGCCTAACATTAGATGCAGTGGGTGGTACTATGCAAACTGCATTCAGTGGAACAGCTGATGATTCGAAAGTGAAGTTCAGACAGGGCGATTATGAGTATGATATTAATATTCGTTTTGATGCCTTTAACCGTAAGAATCTTGATGATGTTTCCAATATTCAGTTCCAGAATAGTAAAGGACAATTGATTAAGCTGGCACAATTTGCAACCATCACTGAAGGCTCTGGTCCCAGTCATCTGGAAAGAAGGGATAAAAATACTTCTGTATCGGTTCAGGCACAGGTAATGGGTCGACCATCAGGTACAGTGACGCAGGAATTTGCGGCGAAACTGGAAAAAATGCAGAAACCTGTGGGTATCAACTACCTGTTTGGTGGAGATGCAGAAAACCAGGGCGATTCGTTCGGTACATTGGGAGCGGCATTGTTGATTTCTATTGTGATGGTATATCTCATCATGGTGGCATTATACGATAACTACATTTATCCGTTTGTCGTATTGTTCTCTATTCCGTTGGCGATTATCGGAGCATTACTTGCACTGGCATTAACAAATAATACCTTAAACATTTTCACCATTTTGGGTATGATTATGTTGATTGGTCTGGTAGCGAAGAATGCGATCATTCTGGTAGACTTTACCAATCAGATGAAGGAGCAGGGGCAAAGTACTTATCAGGCATTGATACATGCGAATAATGCACGTTTGCGTCCGATTCTGATGACCACTATTGCGATGGTAATAGGTATGTTACCGATTGCGTTGGCAACAGGTGGTGTGGCATCTACCAAAAATGGATTGGCCTGGGTAATTATTGGTGGTTTGATCAGTTCTATGTTCTTAACCCTGATAGTAGTACCTGTAATTTATATGATCGTTGATAAGATCATGGCTAAATTCGGAATAGGTCGTATATCCGGTAAGCGTTACATCCGTCAGCGGATGGTAGCTTCTTACGAAGAAGTTCCTTTAAATGAAATTCATCAGAATTAAAGATATGTTACTAACAGTGTAACAGTTGTAGGTTTAGGTAATAGCCGGAGTACTCTTACTCCGGCTTATTTTTTTATGGGTACTTTGATATTCACATTAAATTCTTTAGTTTTTACAAGTTTTGAGAGTAGATGGATTGTACTTTTATCGGAATTTAAAACTTTCATATGAAAAGACTAGCAACTATTGTATTGTGTTTATCGACCCCCTTTTTTGTTAAAGCTCAACAAATTATTAAGGGAGTGCCATCACCAGAAAGTATTGTGGCATATAAAGACGGATATTTTGTTTCATCAATTGGTGAGAAGCTGGAACCAATTAAAAAGGATGGAGACGGAGCTATCGCTTTCGTTGATAAATCCGGTAAGGTTAAATCGCCAAAATACTTCGATGAAGTATTGAATGCACCTAAGGGTATTGATATTGTAGGAAGCAGGTTATATGTAGCAGATATTGATCACGTAAAAGGATTTGATATTGTTACAAAGAAGAAGATTTTTGATCTTGATCTCGAAAAAAGCGCGAAACTGCTGAATGATATATTCATCGTAAACGAAAACCTGCTGTTGGTAACAGATTCATTTACCGGTGATGTTTTATCGGTAAACCTTTCTAATGGCACCACCACTAAACTGGGTGTTATTGCCGGGGCTAACGGGATACTGTATGACCGCAAGTCTGATCTTGTTTATGTTTGTTCTATGGGGGAACAAATGAAGGGGCAAGGTAAACTGTTTACCAGAAAGTTAAAAGATAACGGTTCAAAATTTACAGAAGTAAGTGGCTCTCCGGTTGGATTGTTTGATGGAATTGTTCAGCTGGAAGATGGGAATATTGTATTGTCTGACTGGCAAAATCTGAGTGGCGAAAAAGCAGGATTTCTGGTGACATATAATCCGGCTACCAAAGAGGTTACCCGGAAAGAAGTAAAGCACGGACCAGCTGATATAGCATTAGATAAGGCAAACAGGAAATTGCTTATTCCGCAGTTGTTGGATAGTGAAATAGTAGTTGTAGGATTACCTAAGTAAATAATATTCTTTGTAAAAATTAAGGTGCTAAGACTCATGTTTTAGCACCTTAATTTTTTATATCAATTATTAAGATTTAATCATTTTGCAACGGCAGGGCCAGGATCTACGCGATTGTAATGCTTACTGTCTGATAGCGGTGATCCTGACCTTTTTAAATATTATATACTTGCATTTTTTCTTACCTCATCAAAAGTATATTCGCGGGTGATGTGGCCATTTTCGAAAACAGTTTCCATTATATCCGTAGCATCAGGATATTCCTGTATGCCAACAGTTTCAAATTGTTGTTGTGGTTGAATTAATTTTAATTTTCCTGCTTTTGATTTTTTGAAAGAAGTTCTGAGATTTCCTGCCCGATCTAACTCTACGGGTGATTTCTGTACATCAACTCCTACCCCATTAACAACAGCATAAGAACATTTTAATGCAAATTCCTGAGTATCACGATTAACCCGCTGTAATAGTGCTCCGCCCATACCGAGAACCAGATTTTCAGCACTTATTCCAGCCAGTTTCAATGCCTCAAATATTTCCGGGATTGAGGAATAGCTAATACCATCGCCCTGTATAACTCTTACTTGTGGTGGTAATACTTTATATCCTTTTTCATTGATTGTAAAACCAAATTTCTTCATCAGAATATCAAATACCCTGGTTAAGGTTTGAACGGGATCTCCACTATCAGGGCGTATAACCAGTGTGCCATTTCTTTGAAGGATCTGGTCTTTTAGTGCTGTACCCCAATATTCTTCACATGCTCTGAAGATATTATAAGAGTCGGATACACAGGCTATTGTACCAGTTGGAAAAGTATCAAGAATGTGTTTGAATATTGTTAATTCGCCAGGTTCTCCCAAAAGTGTGCAGATAGAGTGTTCGGTGGCTGGAATAGATAAACCGGGTGCGGTGGCTGCGTTATAATATTTTTTTGCCAGTACAGATCCTGCGATGGTATCGCTCCCGGAGAAGTTTACCAGGTGTGCACTACCGCCAATTCCTGCGCTTTCAACGGAGCTGGCGCCTCTGAAACCAAAATCATTCAACACAAATTCAATTCCGCCAAAAGATTGTTCACTGGCTGTTTCGTTATAATAGCGGGTAACAATTTTCTTTATTTCTCTTGATAATGAAGCTACGGTACAAGGATACCAGACCTGCATCAGTAAAGTTTCTAGGAAGTTGGTTAACCAGAAACATTCCGGATCTGTATTCTCAATTGTCATTAATACATTCCGTACGGGTACAGACATGCCTTCCGGTACTGCTTTAACTCTTACGGGTAATTTTCCACCGTAACGTTCTATGATATATTCGAACTTAGTTCTGTCGAAAACATCTGTTCTTCCAAAAACTTCTTTGAGTGTTTGTTCTGCTTCATCCAGTTTCTCTTTAGTAAATACAGGACCTTCAAGATATTCTTTCAAAAAGTATTGCAGGCCATAAACTACAGTTTCATCGAATTTTCCGCCACGACTTTCGAGATAGGAATAAATATATTGGGTACCTGGGATGTATAATTTATGGTGAGAATATTTGTAAGCATCGGCGAGTAAAATGAGATTATCTTTTGTCATAGTTCCATGTTTTGCGCTTAGTAAGCCATTTTTTCAATAAGTTTTGTCAGTAAGGGGATGTGTGTATCGATTATTTCTCCATTTTCTATTAATTGTGGTATATCCTTTACGGTTATCCATTTAAGAGCCGCCAGATCATCACTGGGGGTAGGAATACCATCTATAAGATTAGTGCTGAATAAGGTGGTGATGATTTTATTTGCTTCGTGTTTATAGCGCCAGTCGTTTACTCTCAATGAAGCAACATATACGGGAGCTGAAACAGTGATATTTCCGCATTCTTCTTGTAATTCCCTTACAGCGGCAATTTCAAAGCTTTCATCCGTAGGGTCGGCAAACCCTCCTGGTAGGCGCCAGGCTTGTTCCTTTGGTTTTCTTCCTAAAAGCAATTCCTGCTTATCATTTCTGAATACGGCTATATCTACAGTTGGGAAAGCTGTTGGAAACAGGCTGTAGGTATTGTAAATAATACCTGCGCGAAAGGCTTCTGTATCGAGTACTTTGTCGGAAATTGCGTCTCTCAGTGCAGTAGCATTATAGTCCTGAACCGGAGGCAGTGAAGTAGTTGGAAATTTGCCGGAATAGCTTTCTATAAAGCTATCTCTGCTTCCGTATAATAGAAAGGTTTCGTGTGGAAAGGTAGTTTGCAGCAATTCGTCGAGGGTCTTAGACCATACATTATCACTTTTCTGATCGCTCAATGGTAGAATAATGATATTAGGAAATTGCTGCTTGATCATTCTTTCCCGAGTATAGTAGTCGAGCGGATTTTTTCTGCTGCCTTTTACCGGTGCAACACCAAGAACGATCACTATTTTATTGTGATGTTGTTCTACTTCCTTTATCAGGGCGAGGTGGCCTTCGTGTAAAGAAGGTGTTTGGAACCTGGCTATTATTATGCCTGTAGATCTGGAGTGTTGCATAAAATGTTGTTTTGTGTAATTGTTACACAAATATATAACGACGAATTTAAACAACAAAATATTTTATGTAAAAAATACACAAAACATTAAAAAAGCTAAATCTCGAAAGCCATTCCTTCCTTTTGTAGCTTAAAGTAACGTGCTTCATCGAAGGAGAATAGTTTGGCGGGGCGTCCTTGAGATACCTGTTTTTGCTGTTCGTTATGAGCAATCAGAATACCCAGATGCTTGATCTTTTTTTGGAAATTTCGGCGATCAATTGGCCGGTCGAGCAGTGTTTCGTATAATTTTTCGAGATCAGCGATCGGGAATTTCTTATCCAGCAGTTCAAATCCAACCGGTTCGTATCTGAACTTATTTCTGAGTCGCTGTACCGCCACATCAATAATGGTAGCATGATCGAATGCGAGTGGAGGGAGGTCTTTGATATTGAACCATTCTGCGTCTTCGGCATCCGAACTGGCGGCAAGTTTGAAGTTCGTAGGGTTTACCAATCCGAAGTAGGCAACCGATACAATTCTGCCTCTTGGATCTCTGCCCGCTTTACCGAAGGTATATAATTGTTCGAGGTAGTTGATTCTGACGCCAGATTCAGTTTCCAATTCACGGGTCACGGCTTCTTCCAGTGATTCATCGTCGAGCACAAATCCGCCAGGCAAGGCCCAGCTATGAAGAAACGGAGGTATAGTACGTTTTATTAAAAGTACTTCTATACCTTCCTTGGGCTTATATCCGAAAACAACTGCGTCGACAGTTAATTTAATGTTTTGTTTGATAGACAACTCCGTTTGATTATTTAGCTTGAAGATATTGATCTAACTGGGCGGTGCCTTTATGTAAATTTACGAACAATGGGTTTTTTTGGGGATCAAAAACGATGATGGTATTTTGTTCCCAAATATCCTGTGGGGCTGGCAGTTCTATGATAACTTCCTGGCCATTCAGACGTTGAAACAGGAGGCTGTCTTTTTTTGCAAGAT
Organism: Chitinophaga silvatica; assembly: GCF_003419895.1. Classification (GTDB taxonomy): domain Bacteria; phylum Bacteroidota; class Bacteroidia; order Chitinophagales; family Chitinophagaceae; genus Chitinophaga; species Chitinophaga silvatica. The sequence continues at coordinate 359,864 of NZ_QPMM01000004.1, forward strand.
GGCCTTTAAACTGGTGTTGATCCAGATACTCCATTAAATTTTTTCTGAGTTGTAGAACAGAATCGGTGAGCGGACCGGGAGCTGGTTTAAACTCTCTGTACACGTAGCATTTTTCATTAATAACGTCGTAAGCAGATCTATCTTTGGTGGTTTCACGAGTTCCTGAATTACATGCAAATAATGCAGTAGAGATAAGCAGGAAAGACCATAATTTTTTCATACTGTAAGTAGCTTTTAATTTTCGTAGCAGTCGTAATTGCGCTGCCTGTAAATTTTTCCATCCCTGAATTCAATAACGCTACAAATAAAGGCTTTTAGTATCTGACCTCTGCGAAATTGTCCGGCATCCACTCCTATTTCGCCTGTCCAGGTAGCTTCCACGACTAATGAATTGCCTGATTCTACTACCTTAACCACGCTGAAATGTTGGGATTTCAGGATGATTTTGTTGGTAGCCATGCTTTCCATCATCACGTCGAAGTTTCGTTGTTTTACTTCATCAGACAACAGATTAGGATAAGCCGTTTGTACGATATTAGGATGAAAAATGGAGGCATATTCAGTGGCATCTACTGAAAACTTTTCAAGCAGATGGAAGTACCGGTATATGAGCGCCAGCTTTTCGTCCATTTAACAGGGATAAATTTATGCGAAAATAAGCATTAGGTACGATCGAATTCTATTTTGCAAGGTCTACTGCACGCTTGTAAAAGCTAATTTATCCTTATTGTTGGTTTTATCGATGATCTTATATACCAATTTTAATACGCTGAGAGTACCGTCGTAGTTGATTTTCGTGTTGTCTGTTGAGGTAGAGTTAGTGGAAAAAGAAAGTACGGGAATATGCTTTTTAAAGAAGGTAGCATGATCAGAAAAGCTTGAAGCTGCATTTACATTTAATGGCAATTCCTGAGGAGTAACTTGTTGCAGGATGGAGGTCCAGTCGGCCGATGATGTGCTACCATTGATCTGTAGTGGTTTATCGGCAGATAGCTGTCCAATACCATCGAGGTTGATCATATAATTCACGGTACTCAGGTTAATGGTAGGGTGAGTAGCGAAATAATTTGATCCGGCAAGGTTTTGTTCTTTTCCTGAGAAGGCCACTATCAGGTAGTTGTTGTTGTGCAGGGCGGAGTTATGAAGTAACCTGGCCAGTTCCAGCAATGCGGCGATGCCGGTGGCATTGTCGTTTACCGGTATGGTTGCATCCCAGCCGGGGAAATCGTAATGGGCTCCTATTATGATGGTGTGTTCTGCCTTGTTGTTAATATATCCTATTACGTTAGTTCCGTTTCGTTTTATATCGTCGAAGGCCACTTTAAAATCGATTTGAAATCCATTGGCGTCGTCTGAGCTTAGGATTTTACTGGTGCTGCTATCTACCCAAACAGCGGGGATAGAGAGAATGGCTACTGGTTCATCCAGCCATTTTTTGGCTTGTGGCAGGGTGGTATTGCCATTATAGAATACTATACCGGTGGCACCGGCTTTTTCGGCTTCTTTTCCGAGTTGGAAGCATTGTTGTAAAAGGGATTTCTGGCTATTGGAGTCCAGATCTTCCATATTAATAAACCAGATATTATCGGGTTCATTAACGCCGGGTATTACTTCCCCTTTGGCGGTTTTTTCGGCGCTGAAAGGGAGGGGTAAAAACTGTTGGCCTGCTTCGAGGGATTTGTCGTTAATTGTCATTAAACAGTTAGCGGAAGGTTCCCGGGTTTCTTTTACGGTAAATGTTTGCAGGTAGTTATCATTACCCATGGGGGTAAGACCGATTGTTTGCATTTGAGTAGAGAGGTAGGCAGCGGCTAGTTGTTCACCAGGGGCGCCGGTACTACGACTTTCGAGCTGATTACTGCTCAAATAATTGATATGCGATTGTAGGTTGCCAATGGTTTTTCTGTCCTCTTTTTTCTGTGCATTTACGGATATGGTTATCACGACCAGTGGTAACAGCCAGGTAATCTTTTTCACAGCTTTAATATTGGGTGTTGTGGCAAAAGTACGAATTACCCCATTGGTACAATTAAAATCGGGCCAAATCTTTTTCTATCGTATTGTATTTTAAGTATTTGTAATGTAAATGAGACTGATCGTCTTGGATGTGTCATACCACGAGAAAGTCTGAACGTTAATCGTTACCAAATGCCTATTTTTGCCCCGTTTTTAAAAACGAAGTATGAAGAACACGCCTTTTACTGAGAAGCACATTGCATTGGGTGCCAAGATGGCCCCATTTGCCGGTTACAACATGCCTATTTCCTACACTGGTATTAATGATGAGCATCAAGCGGTACGTACGAATGCCGGCGTATTTGATGTTAGTCATATGGGCGAGTTTATTTTAAAGGGTGAAAATGCACTGGACCTGATACAAAGAGTAACCAGCAATGATGCCTCAAAGCTCACTCCTGGTAAGGCACAGTATAGCTGCTTACCTAACAATGAAGGAGGGATAGTAGACGACTTGCTCGTTTACTGTATTGAGGAGAATAAAGTGTATATGCTGGTTGTAAATGCCAGTAATATAGAGAAGGACTGGAATTGGATCAGCGCTCACAATACCAAAGGTGTTGAGATGCAGAATATCTCTGACAGAACCTGTCTGCTGGCTATTCAGGGCCCTAATGCCACTAGTATGCTGCAACCATTAACGGAAGTAGACCTGGTGAACATGAAGTACTATACCTTTGAAAAAGGAACTTTTGCCGGCGTACCAAATGTACTGATCAGTGCAACCGGTTATACTGGTTCGGGTGGAATTGAAATATACTTTGAAGATAAAGATGATGCAGCCAACAAGATCTGGGATGCACTTTTTGCAGCAGGAGGACCAAAAGGCCTGAAGCCAATTGGTTTGGGAGCTCGTGATACCTTACGTCTTGAAATGGGATTCTGCCTCTATGGTAATGATATTGATGATACTACTTCTCCAATGGAAGCCGGACTGGCATGGATTACCAAATTCACTAAACCATTTACTTCCAGCGAGTTATTTGCACAACAGAAGGCAAATGGTGTTACCCGCAAACTGGTTGGTTTCGAAATGGTAGATAAGGGTATTCCTCGTCATGATTATGAAATTAAGGATGCAGAAGGCAATGTAATTGGTAAGGTAACTTCAGGAACTCAATCCCCATCTTTGCAAAAAGCAATTGGTTTGGGTTATGTAAAAACTGCTTTTGCGACGCCAGATACAGAAATTTTCATCTCTGTACGAGATAAAGCACTTAAAGCGAAAGTGGTAAAAGTGCCTTTTCTGAGCTAGGAATAGCGGTTTAAAGTTATTAATTTCGTTGACTTTATACCACCATATCTATGCCCACTATTCATTTAACTACCGTTATTCATGCCCCGTTAGACCGCGTTTTTGACCTAAGCAGGAGTATTACGCTACATAAACGAAGCATGACGCACCGACAGGAAGATGCAATAAAAGGACGTACAAACGGCCTTATATCTTATAATGAAACTGTTACCTGGAGAGCCAAGCATTTGGGTAAAATGAGGGAACTCACTACCCAGATTACAGCCATGCAGCAAAACGAGTTCTTTTGTGATGAAATGACTCAGGGCGATTTTACGCATATGAAGCATGAACATTATTTCAAGGAAATCGGTAATGGTACGGTAATGATAGACATTATGGATTTTGGTTCCCCTTATGGATGGTTTGGAAGAGTGTTTGAACGCTTCTACCTTCAAAGGTATATGACTAAGCTCCTGCAGGAAAGGAATAGTACGATCAAGGACTATGCAGAGAGTGAGAAGTGGAGAGTGATCCTTGATTAATATTAAAAGTAATTGAATGTCAGAAAGTAACAAACCTAGCCTGGAAGTATGTTTATCTCCGGCCTTATTACATCTTTACGATGTAAAAAACAGCATAGTAGTTATTATTGATGTGCTAAGAGCTACTTCTACTATCTGTACCGCTCTTTATAATGGAGCTGCAAGAGTAATTCCGGTTGCCAGTGTTGAAGAATGTGTGAACATTGGAAAAGCTATCGGGGGTATAACTGCCGGAGAAAGAGATGGCCGTATCGCCGAAGGACTGGTACATGGCAACTCCCCTTTCGAATATCCACGTGAGTTCATTGAAAATCAGACATTGGTACTTACAACAACCAACGGTACCAAAATGCTGCATATGGCCAAGGATGCGATCCAGATTGTGACAGGATCTTTTCCTAATATCAGTGCTGTATGTGATTATCTGATCTCTCAGGGGCAGAATGTAATCCTGGGATGTGCAGCGTGGAAAGACAGGGTAAACCTGGAAGATACCCTTTTTGCCGGGGCGGTAGTTAGTCGCATTAGCGCTAATTTTGATATTAACTGTGATTCTGCTATTGCTGCTGAAGCCTTGTATAATACTGCGAAAGGTGATATTTATTCTTTCATGAAACAAGCCTCACACTATAAGCGATTAGCTAATTTCGGATTAGAAAAAGATATTGAATATTGTCTTACACCGGATGGCGCAAATGTGCTGCCACTGTTTAAAAATGGAGAATTAATCGCAGGTTAAATTTATAAAGGGAGATTTTTTAACATTTTTAAAAAATCTCCCTTTTTTATATTTAAAAGATTGATAGACAAAAATTTATATTTTTAGATTTTATTAATAATACCTATAGATCTTTTCTTAACCCCTATTTAGCTGATTAGCAGTTACAATAATGCTTTTCAGGAGTCACCTGCTGCGCCGAATTAGAAATTTTCTGCTTACTTTTGTGGATTGCCTTTTTATCAGCGATTCTTAGTTTTTAACATTATTAACCCTTTGCTGATAATTAAAAAAAGAGGCAACAACGTATAGTATGTCGCTACCCCATTTGCTAAAATATGTTTACAACAACGGCACTGATGAAGTGATCCGCAGGGGGAAGCGTATCTTTTCTACTGGAGGAGTAGAATTACTTGAAGCCGATCCAGTGTTGAAAACCGCGACCTTCCGCGTAAAGAGCGACACACATGCCAATTATTACCGTGTATCCATCTCAAAATATGGAGACCCCAACGGTATGTCCATACGGTGCCAATGCCCGTACAACTTAGGCGATATTTGTCGCCATGAAGCTGCAGCATTATTCCAACTCCAGGAAATGCTGGACAAAAATCATTTCGAAAGCCATGACACTAACTTTAATCAGCAACATACGCTGATTAAAATGAAGTCAATCGACCTCAAAACAATCAAACTGCTTACTTCAGCTGCTATCCTCTCCAAAGCAGAAGAACTGGCCAAAAAGAACCCGGTTGTCATCAGTTCTGCCAAAGATGAGAAAGTAGAAGCTGTACTAAAATATGAGGGCGAAGAATTTCCACTGATCATACAGCGGAATGAAGAACGCTTTTTCGATACCCACTGTACCTGCGATGAAACAGAGTATGCTCTTTGTATCCATAAGACAACCCTGTTTATGCAACTGTTACAGAAATTTGGGGCATACTATTTCGATACGCTCCGGAACTGGGATAAAGAAAAGAATAAACTACTTTCTTTATATGGCTACTCCCTGTCTGATGACCTGGATGGCAAATTTGCATTCAGTTATAATGAGGGCAAACCGTTTTTAAGAGTTCTCGACCCTTCCATCAAACGGGTAGATGGCACTACGTTGGGCCGACAACCAGTTGCCCCTCCTGTAGCTGAAAAGCCGGAAGAAACGATTACAATATCTCAACGTCTGGCTGCTGTTTTTAATGCCAACGAAGATTTATATCCATATTTTAAAATAGATCTGGTTACCGGAGAAGTAAACGAAGAACAAACTGAATTCGTTTCATTGGCCAGTAAGCTGGATCTTACCAAATATGTAGATTTCTTTCAATTCAAAGAAAAAGATAGAGATCTGATCACACCAATTCGTAAACTTCAGGGCTCTGAGGTTAGTAAGTTTCTGTCTAAAAACTCTCCATTTGCAGGTATATGGGATCATATTACCCACGAAAATGAAGATGAACTTCCAACAGAAACCAAAGAATTGATGTTGGAATACCTGCATCCTAAACTGGCAAAGCTCTTCCCTCAACTGGCAGAACATAAGCTGGTTTTTGCATTGCCCAAGCGCCAGGCTTTCAAAACAAAAAACCTGGAACTGCTGCAAATCGGAGCAGATAGACTAAGACTCATCATAAAAACAGAAACAGGTAAAACTCATGTAACAATTCGTTGCTTCGTAAACATAGAAGGAGAATTAGTTAGTATTGCCGATAATGCCTGGGTCAGCACTCTCTTATTCCTGTACAAAAACGTATTGTATTTGTTCGAAAACCCTCAGGATGCCCTGCATGTTGAGCTTTTCAGACAAAATGGAGAACTGCGCATTGCAAATGATGAGTGGCCGGTATATCTTAAAGACTATTTGCTGCCTTTAAGCAAACAATATGATATTCAGTTCGATAAGGAACTGCTTGCTGAGGTAGATGATATTCTGCCAGAACCAAGAGTGTTCCTTAAAGAAATGGGAGAAACATTCATTATTCAACCTGGATTCGCTTACCGCCACCAGGAAGTAGAATGGAACGATGAAAGCAAAATCACTATCCAGGAAGGAAATAAAGTGCTGATTATTCATCGTAATAAGGAGGTAGAAGAAGAGTTTGTAAATAAACTTCGTACCCTGCACACCAACTTCCTGACCAGCGAAAATCATAATTACTTCTACCTGCGGGCCAAAGAAGCGCTGAAGAACAACTGGTTCTTCCTCTTCTTTGATGCGCTTAAGGAAATGAATGTCCGCGTATTCGGATTCGATTCATTACGCAACTTTAAGTTCAGCTCCCATAAACCAGTTACTAATCTCCAGATCAGCTCAGGGATTGACTGGTTTGATGCTCAGATTGAAGTATTATATGGAGATCAGAAAGTAAGTATAAAAGACATCAAACTGGCCTTAGCAAATAAGCAGAACTATGTTCAACTGGCAGATGGCTCTCTGGGCCTCTTGCCGGAAGAGTGGCTGCGTAAGTACTCCTTGCTGTTTAAGGTTGGGGAAGAAAAAGGTAAAGGATTAAAACTTAGCAAGTATAATTTCAGCGTTATCGATGAACTTTATGAGTTTATTGATGATGAAGCCGTGGTAATTGAACTGGAACAAAAGCGCAGAAAGCTCTTGCAGTTCGATGAAATCCGGAATATTGAGTTACCTGATAACTTGCATGCAACGTTACGCCCTTACCAGGAAAGCGGTTTCCAATGGCTCAACTACCTGGATGATATTAAATGGGGTGGAATCCTGGCCGACGATATGGGTCTTGGTAAAACCATTCAGGCACTTACATTCCTACAATACTATAAGAATAAGAACCTGAATAAAACCCTGTCGCTGGTTGTTTGTCCTACTACGCTGATCTATAACTGGGAAAACGAGATCAAGAAATTTACTCCCGATATCAAGCATCATATCCATCATGGTCCTACCAGGCTGAAATCGTCTGAAGAACTGATGAAATATGATGTGATTATCACTACATACGGAACTTTACGCAGCGATATTCAATTGCTGATTAAACTGGAATTCGATTATGTAATTCTGGATGAATCGCAGGCAATTAAGAATCCGCAATCTAAGGTTACCAAGGCGGCACAGCTTCTGCAAACCAAAAACAGGTTGGCATTGAGTGGTACGCCTATGCAAAACAATACATTCGATATTTATGCACAAATGAACTTCCTGAATCCTGGTATGCTGGGGAGTGTGGATTTCTTCAGAAATGAATTTGCCACTCCTATCGATAAATTCCAGGACGAAGAAAGGAAAGATCATCTGCGTAAACTGATCTATCCATTCATCCTTCGCCGTACCAAAGAGCAGGTGGCTAAAGACCTGCCTGAAAAGATTGAAACGGTGATCTTCTGCGAAATGGACCCTGAACAAAGGCATATCTATGATGCTTACAGGAATACCTACCGCTCTAAGATCCTGGGTGTGATAGAAGATCAGGGTATCGAGCGTTCACAGCTCACCATCCTGCAAGGTTTGATGAAACTTCGCCAGATTTGTGATTCACCAGCTATCCTGAACGATACGGAACAATATCCGAATCACTCTGTGAAGTTGCATGAATTAACCCGCGAGATTTCAGAAAATATCGGCAACCATAAGGTGCTTATCTTCTCCCAGTTTTTGGGAATGCTAAGCCTGATCCGCGAGAAAATGCAGGCATTAAAGATACCATACGAGTACTTTGATGGTAGTACTTCAACGATGGACAGAGAAAAGGCCATTCAGAACTTCCAGAATAATGACGAATGCAGGGTATTCCTGATTTCTCTGAAAGCCGGAGGCGTGGGTCTGAACCTAACCGCTGCAGATTACGTATACATCGTTGATCCATGGTGGAACCCGGCCGTTGAGCAACAAGCCATTGACCGTACTCACCGTATCGGACAAACTAAGAATATCTTCGCCTACCGCATGATCTGTAAGGATACTGTGGAAGAGAAAATTCTTCAGCTTCAGGAACGTAAGAAATCATTGGTGAAAGAGATTATAGCTGATGATAGTGGATTTGTGAAGAAGCTGACGAAGGAAGATGTATTGTATTTATTTAGCTAGTTACTAACACACAATAAAAATAAGGGCCATAGCACTACTGCTATGGCCTTTATTTATTTATACAGAATGATTTTAATTTGATGAATTGGCTTTCGTTTAACTTTCTATCATCAACATAAAAAAGAATAACAAAGGCTCTTCAATTTCTGCAATCACCCTTCAATTTCTGCATGGTTTTCTACTTGCTCAACATCCCCCAAAACCATCAAAATAAAATTAACAAATTCATTATCAATTATTTAATAGCAAGTTAAAACAATCTGGCATCTGGATGGCATAACCTATACATCATCAAAATCAAAATGATAAATGTTACCAGATTCTAAAATCGCCTTGCTAATAGGTTCTCAGGTTCCGGGTATTTTCTTCCCGGCCGAACAGCAGATAAGTAAGGTTATCAGCACATTTGCTTCCTATACTGGCCGAATGATCAGATATGAACATTTAAACGAAGTTAAGCGTTGCTTTACTATGGCCGGAGTTCTGTATAAAAACGGGAGCAATGCATTGCGTAACGCAATTGAAGGAGCTTTTATTTTTACATTATCTCCACTGATCAACAAACAGCATCAGGCGATGCTTCCTCTTTCGCTTCGCCATATCAGATTACAACAATTACAAACTATTTAATTCAACCGATATGATGACTGTATTAATGGTTTTAGCTGGTCTGGCATGTTTTGCACTATTCTTTAAGTCGGTCGACTATTTCGAAAACATCTAATTACAAGAAACATGACAGCATTATTTGTGTTATCCATCTTCGTTTTCGGCTACATGCTATACGTACTGCTGAAACCTGAAAAATTTTAATTCATTATATACATGAACACTGCAATTGCGGGCGTTATTGCTACCTATGGTATAACGCTGTTATTAGCCTGGCCTTTGTCCAGGTACTTTGTAAAAGTATTCAGAGGTGATAAAACCTGGTCTGACTTCATGTCGCCAATTGAAAGGCTCTTCTTTAAAATAGCGGGTATTAACCCAAAAGAAGAGATGAATTGGAAGGAACATATGAAAGCATTACTTACCATTAACCTGGTATGGTTTATTTATGCCTTCTTTGTATTACTATTTCAGGATAAACTGCCATTAAATCCGGATGGTAATCCCGGGCAATCGGCCGATTTAGCATTTAATACTGCTATCAGCTTTTTGGTGAATTGTAACTTACAACACTATTCCGGCGAAACAGGAGTTACTTACTTCACACAATTATTTGTACTTGCCTTCCTTCAATTTGTTAGTGCTGCAACAGGTATAGCTGCCTTAGTTGTTGTGTTTAAAGCATTGAAGGAAAAGTCTACTACCCAACTTGGCAACTTCTGGGATTACTTCCTCAAAACAATTACCCGTATTCTTTTACCTCTTAGTATTGTAATAGCCCTGATATTTATCTTCAACGGAATGCCGGCCAGTTACGAAGGAAAAGATACAGTAGTTACTATGCAGGGCGATACGGTGAATGTATCAAGAGGTCCGGCTGCCGGTTTTGTAGCTATCAAACACCTGGGAACCAACGGTGGTGGATGGTTTGGTGCCAACTCTGCTCACCCGCTTGAAAATCCGAACTACGTAACCTGGATGACAGAAATGGTTGCGCAGGTGGTAATTCCGATTGCCATGGTATTCGCGCTTGGCTTATTCATACAACGCCGGAAGTTTGCCAATATCATTTTCGCGATAATGACCATAGGGATGATATGTTTACTGATTCCGTCGATTCAAAATGAGGTGGCCGGAAACCCTTTAATTTCCAAGATGGGGATAGACCAGGCCGCCGGCGCAATGGAAGGTAAAGAGGTCAGGTTTGGAGCTGCCGCCACAGGTTATTGGAGTACTGTAACTACAATAATATCTACGGGTTCTGTTTGCGGGTGGCATGATAGTACAATGCCATTGACAGGCTTAATGGAGTTATTGGGTATGATGCTCAACTGCTTCTATGGTGGTTGTGGAGTGGGAATCCTCAACTATTACATCTTCATAATTATAGCAGTATTTATTTCTGGTTTGATGGTGGGGCGTACCCCCGAATTTATGGGGCATAAACTGGAAGCCCGGGAAGTGAAAATCGCGGCATTGGTGACGCTATTATCTCCATTCCTGATCCTGGTTGGTACTGCCCTATCCTCTTATGTGTTGGTAAACTATCCTGATGCCAATTGGGCGGTGAAGCCTTCGAGTTGGTTAAACAATCCGGGATATCATGGCTTCTCAGAAATGCTGTATGAATATACTTCCTCTAATGCAAACAATGGTTCCGGTTTTGAAGGGTTGGGAGATGGTAATTTTTTCTGGAATATAACAACAGGTTTTGTATTGATTTTAGGTAGATATCTGCCAATTATTGGTCCGGTTGCGATTGCAGGAATTATGGCTTCCAAAAAGTATATCCCTGAATCTGCAGGTACATTGAGAACAGACTCTGTTACATTCGGTGTTATGACATTTGCAGTAATCATTATTCTTACTGCTTTATCATACTTCCCTGCACTGGCATTAGGTCCTATTGCCGAGTATTTTTCTCTGTAATTATTAATTAGACTGATTAACATGAAAGCTAATAATAAATTGTTTCCGAAAGACCTGGTGATGGAGAGCCTGAAGGAATCTTTTGTGAAACTGAATCCTAAACTAATGATTAAAAACCCGGTGATGTTCACCGTGGAAATAGGAACAGTGGTGATGTTGGTGGTTACATTATATGTAATGTTTACCGGCCATACAGATCAGGGTAGTTTAGGTTGGAATATTGCCATATTTCTGATGCTGCTGATCACAGTACTGTTTGCCAACTTTGCGGAAGCCATTGCAGAAGCAAGAGGTAAGGCGCAGGCAGAAAGTTTGCGTAAGACAAGAGAAGACACGCCGGCAAAAAAGATCTCACAAGTAGGAGAAACATTTACCAACGAAGTATCAGTAGTGTCTTCAGCTACATTAAGGAAAGGTGATATTTTCGTTTGTGATCCGGGAGATATAATTCCCGCCGATGGCGAGATTATAGAAGGACTGGCCAGCATCGACGAATCTGCTATCACCGGCGAAAGTGCACCGGTAATTAGAGAAGCAGGTGGCGATAAATCCAGCGTGGTGGGTGGTACCAAAGTACTGTCTGATCATATTAAAGTACGTGTAAGTACCGAACCGGGAGAGTCGTTCCTGGACAAGATGATTGCATTGGTAGAAGGAGCCAGCAGACAAAAAACTCCTAACGAAATTGCATTGACTATTTTATTGGCCAGTTTCACCCTCGTGTTTATAATCGTATGCGTAACCCTAAAACCCTTTGCCGATTACGCTAATACACCTATTACAATCGCAGCATTTATTTCACTTTTCGTTTGTCTTATTCCTACTACCATAGGTGGATTATTATCTGCCATCGGGATAGCAGGGATGGACAGAGCATTGAGAGCGAATGTAATTACCAAATCAGGTAAAGCAGTTGAAACAGCCGGTGACATTGATGTTTTGCTACTCGATAAAACCGGAACTATTACCATCGGTAACAGAAAGGCGACTAACTTCTACGCAACAAATGGAGTTACACAGGAAGAATTTATCCGTCTTTGTGCCTTAAGTTCGCTCGCCGATGAAACCCCCGAAGGAAAATCCATAGTTGAACTGGCAGGAAAAGACATCGTAAATAAACTTTCAATAGCCAATGCCTCCATGGTAAAATTTACAGCCGAAACCCGCAGTAGTGGCATTGATTTGCCCGATGGAAATTGCATTCGCAAAGGGGCTTATGACGCTATAAAGAAAATGGCTGAACGAGTTGGCAACTCCTTCCCTACCGATACTTTCAAACAGGTGGAAGAAATTTCCAAAGATGGAGGAACGCCTTTGGTGGTGGCGCTTAACAACAAAGTTCAGGGAGTAATAGAATTGCAGGATATCATCAAACCAGGTATCAGCGAGCGGTTCGACAGGTTAAGAAAGATGGGTGTGAAAACAGTAATGGTAACGGGTGATAATCCACTAACGGCGAAGTATATAGCCAATAAAGCAGGTGTAGATGATTTCATCGCTGAAGCTAAGCCTGAAGATAAGATGAAGTATATACGTAAAGAACAGAATGAGGGCCGGCTCGTTGCGATGATGGGTGATGGTACAAACGATGCACCAGCTCTCGCACAGGCGGATGTTGGCGTAGCAATGAACAGCGGAACCCAGGCAGCTAAGGAAGCAGGTAATATGGTGGATTTAGACAATGATCCTACTAAACTGATTGAGATCGTAGAAATAGGAAAACAATTGCTGATGACCCGTGGAACGCTTACGACCTTCTCAATAGCCAATGATGTTGCTAAGTATTTCGCAATTGTTCCGGCGTTGTTTGTGGCTTCAATTCCGGCATTACAGGCTATCAATATCATGAAACTGCATAGTCCGGAAACGGCAATACTGAGTGCTGTTATTTTCAACGCAATCATTATTCCAATGCTAATACCGCTGGCCCTAAAAGGGGTAGCTTATAAACCAATTGGGGCGAGCGCTCTGTTGCGCAGGAATCTGTTGATCTATGGTGTTGGTGGTGTTATTGCTCCTTTCATTGGGATTAAGTTGATTGATATGTTGATTGCTGTTTTCTTTTAATGATCTAAATTCTTTATAAAATGAAAAAGTATCTCTGGCCTTCCATAAAACTTACTTTAATACTTATTGTAGTATTAGGGGGTCTTTATCCTCTCTTTTTATCTGCAGTAGCCAAGCTTGCCAACGGAAAGGGAGATGGAGTAAAGGTGATGCATAACGGAAGGGTTGTTGGATATGAGAATATTGCGCAGAATTTTTCTGACGATAAATACTTCCAACCCCGCCCATCTACTGTGAATTATAATGCAGCCGGTTCGGGAGGCTCTAACAAATCGGCTGGTAATCCGGATTATCTGAAAACAGTACAGGAGCGTATTGATACTTTCATGGTTCATAATCCTGATGTAAAGAAATCTGAAATTCCGGTAGAACTGATAACGGCTTCGGCTAGCGGATTAGATCCTCATTTGTCTCCGAGCGGAGCTTTAGTGCAGGTGTCTCGTATTGCCAAAGCGAGAGGAATATCTCCCGAGAAATTAAAAGAACTCATTAAAAATAATACCCAAGGTCCAGTACTTGGCTTATTTGGAGTATCAACAATAAATGTGTTAAAATTAAACATCGCATTAGACGATATGAAATGAAATCAGCCTTACCTATGCCATGAAATTTCCTATGAAAAACCTACACCGGTAATCCGAAAAGGATTGCCGGTGATTATCAAAGCACCTATATAACGTCAATAAATTAAAATGAAAAAAATTCTTTTGATCGCCGGATTACTGGCGGCTACTATTACTATGTTTGCTCAAGATAGTGCAAAAGTAAATCAATCCGGAAAACTGACTTTTTCCGGGTACGCCGAAGCTTACTATAGCTATGATTTTAATAAACCTTCTAACCATTTAAAACCTGGATTTCTTTACAACTATAATCGCCATAATGAATTAAATATTAATATGGCAATGTTGAAGGCAAATTATACTTCAGACAGGGTAAGAGGAAACTTTGCGCTCATGGCTGGTACTTATCCTGAATATAACCTGGCTACTGAACCAACTATTTTCCAATATGTTTATGAAGCTAATGTAGGAGTTAGAATCGGAAAACAGGTATGGATAGATGCCGGTATTATGCCTGCACATATCGGATGGGAAAGTGCCATCGGAAAAGACTGCCCCACACTTACCAGAAGCCTGGCAGCTGAAAACTCCCCTTACTACGAAACTGGCGCAAAAGTTAGCTGGACACCCAACGATAAGTGGTTGTTTGCTGTTATGTATCTGAATGGTTGGCAAAGAATCAGGAAAGTAAACGATAACCAGACACCTTCATTTGGCACTCAGATTTCTTTTAAACCTGGTGATAAAGTACTGCTTAACTGGAGCACTTTCATCGGTAATGACCTCCCGGACAGCATCAGACAAATGCGTTATTTTAGTGATCTTTATGGTACCTTTAATATCACAGGAAAATTTAGTCTGATTGCCGGATTCGACTATGGCTGGCAACAGAAAAGCAAAGGAAGCAGCAGTTTCAATAGTTGGTTTACTACTACTATGATTGGTAAGTACGCGTTTACAAATAAACTTGCTTTGGCTGGTCGTATCGAATACTATAACGATGCAAGTGGAGTTATAATAAATACAGGTACACCGCATGGATTCAAGACAATGGGATATTCTCTCAACCTCGATGTTAGCCCGGTTAATAACGTACTATTCAGAGTGGAAGGCCGCATGTTCAATGGAAAGGATAAGATTTTCAATAAAGGAACTGATTTTAAAAATACAAGTACATCCCTGACAGCTTCATTGTCGGTTTGGTTCTGATAACTATGGATACAAAAGAAGAATCCGTACAACATTTCCTCGATCTGGCAAATAGAAGCAGCCGGGGGAAATTTAAAATCTACATCGGCATGAGCGCAGGCGTAGGTAAAACCTATCGCATGCTACAGGAGGCACATGCCATGTTAAGAAGTGGCATCAATGTTCAAATAGGTTACATAGAAACGCATGGGCGTGAAGAAACCCATGCTTTATTGGAAGGCCTGCCGCAAATTCCCAGGCGGCAGGTCTTCTATAAAGGTAAAATGCTGGAAGAGATGGATCTTTCAGCAATTTTGCTTTTATCACCAGATTGGGTGGTAGTAGATGAACTGGCGCATACCAATATTCCCGGTAGTAAAAATGAAAAGCGATGGCAGGATGTTGTTGATATCCTGAATGCTGGTATCAGTGTGATTTCAGCAGTCAATATCCAACATATCGAAAGCATCAACCTGGAAGTAAAAGCTATTACAGGTGTAGAAGTAAAAGAACGGATTCCGGATCTGATGCTGAGAATGGCCGATGAGGTGGTAAACATCGACCTAACAGCCGATGAACTGATTACCAGACTTAAGGAAGGGAAAATCTATGACAGATCGAAAGTAGAAAGTGCTTTGAGCAACTTCTTTCAGTCGGAAAAAATACTTCAGCTCAGAGAGCTGGCACTTAAAGAAGTGGCTACACAAGTAGAAAGAAAGGTAGAAACTGAGATACCTCGTAACCTTCAGATGCGCCATGAAATTTTTCTTGCCTGTATTTCTTCTAATGATGAAGTAGCCAGAAAAGTGATCAGGAAAACAGCCAGGCTTGCTACTTATTATCATGCAAACTGGTATGTGCTATATGTACAAACCCCTAAAGAAAACTCTAATAGAATTGCCCTTGCTAGTCAGCGCCATCTGATCAACAACCTTAAATTAGCAACCGAACTAGGGGCTGAGGTATTACAAGTGCAACATGCAAGTATTTCCACTGCGATCATAGATATGGCTTTGGCAAAAAAGATTACTACTATTTGCATGGGGAAGCCTCACATAAGTTTATTCCGAATTATTTTGCGGACTAATCTTTTTAATCAACTGCTAAAAACCTTATCATCTAACGATATTGATATTATTATACTATCATGAATAAGCTAAGGTTGAAAACGAAAATAACGGTAGGAGTATTATTCCTTTATTTGATGCTACTTCTCGTAAGCATTTTAGGATACTACTATCTCAACCGCCTGAACAAAAGGGCTAAGGTTATTCTAAAGGATAATTATGAGTCGCTCGATTACTCCAAAAATATGCTGGTGGCACTTGAAGACATGAATGTGAACCGCGACTCTGCCCTCCGGGTGTTTGAAACCAACCTTCAAAGACAAAGTAATAACGTTACCGAACCCGGAGAAAAAGCCGCAACACTGGAAGTCACCAGAACTTTTGAGGCTTACAAAAATGGCCGTTTATCAGATTTGAGCGCTATCAAAAGAGGTATTTATACAATCATGGACCTCAATATGAATGCCATAGTCGGTAAAAATGAAAGAGCTAAGAAAACCGCCGACCATGCGTTGATGTACATAGCTATTATTAGTGGAATATGCTTTTTATTAGGGTTTACTTTCGTATATAATTTCCCTGGCTACGTTGCCAATCCTATACATGAGCTAACAGAAGGTATTAAAAGTATTGCCAATAAACAATATAGCAAACGTTTGTATTTTAAATCAGATGATGAATTTGGGGAACTGGCAGCTGCATTTAATACTATGGCTCAGCGACTCGATGAATATGAGCACAGTAATCTCGCTAAAATATTATTCGAAAAACAACGCGCAGAAGCTGTAATCAGTAGCTTCAAAGATGCTACCATTGGGTTGGATAGTAATAATCTCATTCTTTTTGCAAATGTACCGGCCCAACAATTACTTAATCTGAAAGACAAGGACCTGGTGGGAAAGCCTGCCGAAGAGTTGGCGCAACGTAATGATCTTTTAAGGTTTCTGATCAATCCTAAGGAAAGTGCGCCTTTCAAAATTGTAGTTGATGGTAAAGAGGCCTTCTTTACAAAAGAAATGACAGATATAACGCACGAAGAAGCACGTATTGGGTATGTAATAATTTTAAGAAATATTACCTCCTTTAAGGAACAGGATATTGCGAAAACTCATTTTATTGCTACAGTTTCGCATGAACTGAAAACCCCACTGGCAGCCTCTGATTTTAGTATTAAACTATTGGAGGATGATAGAACGGGGCGTTTGAATAAAGAACAGAAAGAACTAATAACCAGCTTGAAACAGGATAACAGGAGAATGATCAGAATAGTTTCTGAATTACTGGATCTTTCACAGGTAGAGAGTGGGAACATTCAGCTACAACCGCAACCTGTAGCAGTTAGGCACATAGTTCAATATGCTTTGGATGCAGTACAGAAACAGGCAATTCAGCAACGGATAGAAATAGATGAAAATATAGCAGAGAATTTACCAAGTGTTGTGGCGGATGTAGAAAAAACAGCATGGGTATTGGTAAATCTACTTACGAATGCAATCAGATATTCAAAGGAAGGAACCAGTATTATGTTACATATTGAGCAGGGTGAATCCGGGAAGGTCGTGTTTACTGTACAGGATTTTGGGAAAGGCATACCAGCAGAATTCCTTCAAAGAATCTTTGAACGGTTCTATCAGGTACCAGGAAGGAAACAAGTTCAGGGAAGTGGTTTGGGATTAGCCATTTCCAAGGAATTTATTGAAGCACAAGGCGGAACTATAGGTGTTGAAAGTGAGGAAGGAAAAGGCAGTCGCTTTTATTTCACACTTCCTGCAGCTTAAGCCTGAGCAATATGTGTTTCTACATAGTGAATATTTTTTAGGTAGATAGATTCTACCATTTGTATTCTCTCAAGCATATTTTCGAGGTTGATATTTTGCCGTGCATCCATTTCCATTTCCTGCGCCAATATTGAAGCTTCAGGCATACCTGCAACATTGAGATTGAATTTTATTTGATGTGCCAGAATGTAGAATGGATCCCATTGTTTTTTACTGGCTAGTTGATTTAGTTCTGAGAACTTTTGAGGCATTACTTTAACCAAATCTTTAAGTAGTTTGATGACATTAGCTTTATTGCCGGAGAACATATTGTAAACTACATCAAGGGAGTGCTCGTTAATTTTAGAGATAATCATTTTTGTTGGGGTTGGTTCTACAACTTTCTCTCCCAGTCCTTTAAGTATGCGATAAAATAAATCGGATGGGTCGAAAGGTTTTGCAATGTAATCGTTCATTCCTGCGGCCAGGCAGCGGCTTCTTTCATCTTTCAGGGCTGAAGCGGTCATTGCGATGATATAAGTATTTATTCCTTTTTGTCTTATTCGGCGGGTTGTTTCATATCCATCCATTTCCGGCATTTGAATATCCATTATGATGCAATCGTATTTTTTGAAATCAAGCATATTCAATGCTAAAGACCCTCTACTAACTACATCAGGTCTGGAACCGGCATCTCTTAATAGCTCAATTGCTACCTGTTGATTGATTTCATCATCCTCAACAATCAAAATAGACTTACCGGATAGTGGAGAAATGATTTTTAAAGAAGTATCGTTTTTCAGTACATCGCCGATATTATCTTCGCTAATATCGAATGGTAGTTCAAAGTAGAAAGTGCTTCCTTCATTCAGATTGCTTTGAAGTTCGATGTTGCCATTTAGCAGATTCAGAAGTTCTTTTGTGATAGCAAGTCCCAGGCCTGCACCGCCGAATTTCCGGGCATTGTCGGAATGCGTTTGTGAAAAGCTTTTGAAAATAAGCTCATGTTTTTCCGGAGCAATACCTATACCTGTATCGCTAACGATGAATTGAATCCAGATTTGCCGGCTATTTAATTCTTTCTTTGTAAATGAAGCCCTTACTTTTATTGTGCCAGCCTCAGTGAATTTGATAGCATTTTCGACTATGTTGGTAATTATTTGTGTCAGGCGTACATCATCTCCTACCAGGGAGGTGGGAATATTGTTATCTATCTGGGTAATAAATTGCAATTCTTTTTCTTCTGCTTGTAGTTTTAAAGGAAGAAGTGTATTGTTTATTACCTCGTAAATATCAAACATCTCATGTTGTACACTGAGTTTACCTGCTTTGATTTTAGAGAAATCGAGTACTTCGGTGATAATCGACATTAATCTGGTAGCAGACGATTTTATAGCATTTGCATAATTGAGTTGTTTGGGGGTAAGTGGGTTTTGCAGCATCAGGTTAGTCATCCCGATAATACCGTTCATTGGAGTCCGTATTTCGTGGCTCATATTTGCCAGAAACATTTCCTGTGCGGCAATTGCCTCCTGCCCTCTTTTGTTGGCTTCTTCGACAGCAATAATGTAATTGGTTTTTTCTGTAAAATCCTGTCCAATGCCGCAAATACCTATCATTTCATTGTCGGCGTTACGGAGTGGGAATTTAGTGATCAGGAAGTGGTAATCTTTTCCATCTACAGTGATGGTATCTTCCATTTTCACTCTGTTTTTGGTTGTCAGTACTTCCTCGTCGAGGTGGGCATATTTTTTTACCCAGGCGAAAGACAGTTCCTGGTCTGTTTTGCCGATAATATCTTTTTTGGCTACGTTCATCATTTCGGAGAACCTGTTATTTACCAGCAGATATCGGCCAGGCATATCTTTAACAAACATCATGGACGGCATGTAATCGATAATCGATTCGAGGCGTTCCTGCAGGTACTGGAATTGATCTTCATTTCTTTTTTCTTTGTCGATATCTCTTACCATGCATTGAAACTCTCTTACTTTGCCATCATTGCCATAGATGATAGTTGCCAGTTGCTCTACCCACTTTTTAACGCCTGATTTGGTAATGATTTCAAATTGCTTAAAAGTATAATCGTCGCCGTTTTTTATCTGATTAACATAAAACTCCTCCAGTTCCTTGAAGGTTTCTTCGGCCAGGAAGATAGAATAGTGTTGCCCAACCAGTTCCGCGCTGGAATACCCTGTCATTTCGGCAGCACGTTTACTAACATTTGTAAAGAAGCCTTCGACGCTGGATTTATAGACGATCAGTTCAGTTTCTTCTGCGAGCCGCATAAAGGATTGTTCTCTTTTATGAAGCTGGTTGGCACTTTTCTTTAGTTTTAGAAATAGCCGGTAAATATATCTTCCTTCTCCAATAATTAGTATTAGGGTAAAGATACTGATGATGATTGTTGTCCAGAAAGAATAGAGGGTGTAATGGAGATCTTTATCTACCCGGCTGATAAGTTTATTACGGTTAATTTGAAGGAAGTGGTTAAACTCGGTAATCAATGAGCTTCTAAGGTCCATTCCCTGAGTGCTGGTAATAAGTTGGCGGGCTAAATCTGGTTGGGAGGGGGCTATATCTATGACTCTCTGATTAAAATCTTTTTTTCGGGCAATAATAAGTTTAATGATATGTAAGGTTTTTTGGGAAGTACTGTCGAGCAGTGGATTGTTGCTAATGCTATTGAAGATAAATTGAATGCTATCGTGGAGTTTCAGAAAGTTAGGGGCAAGTTGGGTATTATTATTTAGAAGCATATCCCTTATACCATTGGTATAATTACTTTCCAGTAAGTAAATGGTTCTTACTTTATCAATAAGCCGGTTAGTTTCGATCATGTTTTCGGCGGCGGACTTGCTTCTTTTCTGAACCATCCAGGCGTAGTAAACGAAACCAACTAAAGCCATTACAACGACCAGTACGAGTGCCAGGACAGTATTTAGGACTTTTTTCATTCTAAAGGATTCAGCGGCATTTTAAATGTATTGGCAGGGGTTATGACGTAGATTACGGAATTCTTACTTTAAATTAGGATATTTTATCCCAATATTGTTATTCATCTTTGTTCAAATTTGGGCCAACACGAAAAGATGCGGGTCCTAAAATTACTTTTTATGTAACTTACGGGAACGGGAATGTTTACACGCAAGTGATTTTGCAATATTTTAACCAGTTGTGTTACAATCATTCCATTATATTTGCCTAATATTCTTTTTCCTAAGTATGTATAATTTATGAAGAAAATAATCTTTACCCTTGGGCTGATAGCTGTTTCTATTGGTGTTTTTGCACAGGAAGGTGGCTCTCCGATGAATAAGGCGGTTAATAAGTTGACCCATTCGAACGACTTTCTGATGGTGCAAATTGCCTATGATGGTTGGGCTGGAACTCCAGATAGCATCAAAACTGGCTTAAACCGTGGGTTTAATATAGCCCTGATGTATGATTTTCCGTTTAAGAACTCTAAACTGAGTGTGGCACCTGGTATCGGTATCAGCACCAGCGGCGTATATCTGAAAGATCATAAAATGGACATCCAAGGAACCTCCAATCCTAATGTGGCTTCTTTCCCAACAACAAATACCAAGAAAAATAAAGTAGCTACTACGTATATCGAAATTCCAATTGAGTTACGCTACCGCACCTACCCGGATAATGCAAATAAAGGCTTCAAAGCTGCACTTGGTGTGAAAATAGGTGCATTAGTAGATGCACATACGAAATTAAAGTATACCGGTGCTAACGGTAGCAAAAATATAGACAAGGATATGAACAAAGGGTTCTTTAATCCCTGGAGATTTTCTGCAACCGGCCGCGTAGGAATGGGTAATTTCTCAATTTTCGGTGCTTATGCACTTAACCCATTATTGAAATCAGATAAAAGCAACTTCGATATAAATTCCTATCAAATAGGCTTATGTATCAGTGGTTTATAAAATAATAAGATTAACAACAAAAAGGGTATTTCACAACAATGAAATACCCTTTTTGCATTTTTATCAATAGTAAGTCAACTCCCAAAACAATCATACACCATGCGGATCAGCAGACTAGTTCTGGCATTTGTTATGCTACCATGCCTTGGAACAGCCCAGAAAAGACTTGTAGATGGCCCTTATGTATTTTATGAAGGCGACAGTGCTGTAGTTAAGACGATTTATCAACAGGAGGACCTTGCCTCTGCAGTCACCCAAAAATACCCGGTAAAATCGCGTTTCTCTCTCAATAGCGAAGGATCTGAGATCCATCTAAAGCCACAGATAACTATTCCTGCAAATATTACCCCTGCCCCTGAGAAGCTATACGTACTCTCAGATATTGAAGGGGAGTTTGATGCAGGATATAAATTACTCCTCGCCGGAGGAGTAATCGATCCATCTGGTAACTGGACTTTTGGTAAAGGCCACCTGGTAATAGCTGGCGATCTTTTCGATCGTGGAACTCAGGTGCTGCCATGGCTTTGGCTGTTATATACGCTGGAAGATAAAGCTGTAGCGGCAGGCGGACAAGTGCATGTGATATTGGGAAATCATGATATCATGCAGCTTGCCGGGGATTTCCGTTATACAGATGCCCGATATTTTAAGTATGCATGGCTGATGGGTCGTGAACTCAAACAACTATTCGGAGAGGATAGTGAATTGGGCCGGTGGTTGCGAAGTAAAAATGTTGTTGAGAAGATTGGAGATCTGCTGGTAATGCATGCGGGCATGTCGCCGGCTTTAAATTCGAAACAACTATCACTTACTCAGATTAATGATATTACCCGGCCCCTGCTGGGAGTGCCCCGGAAGCAGATGCCCGATTCATTGCAGGTATTCTTTAACGGAAATTCGCCATTCTGGTACAGAGGCTATTTTTATGAACCAGTTGCCAGCATGGCAACAATCGACAGCACTCTTAAACAATACGGCTGTAAACATATTATAGTTGGACATACTATAACCGACACGGTTATAGTGAAACGATTCGATGGCAAGGTTATAGGAGTGGATGTTGACCAGCATGAAGGTCAACATAAAGGATTATATGTTGAAGCTGGCAAGTATTACCAGGTGGGTCTGGACGGTAAGAAGACTTTAATATTGGAGGATATCTGATTAAAAGTAAAAGGGTGGATCTGACTTAAGATCCACCCTTTTGCTTTTATATACCTTTAAATACAGGTTTTCGCTTTTCGAGGAATGCGTTTATTCCTTCAGCATTATCGGCCGAATTACCAGCAATTTGCTGGCAATATGCTTCATATTCCAGAACTGCATCCAGGTTTTCCGTCATCCCTTTGGTAAGCATTTTCTTCATCATGCCAATGGCTTTAGTAGGTGCATTAGCGTAATATTCGGCTTCTGCCGCTACGGCTGCATCCAGTTCGGCTGCCGGAACTACTTTATTCACCAGGCCCAATTGCAGTGCTTCTATTGCACTTACTTTAGAGGCCTTGGTAGCCAGTTCAAAAGCCTTATGATAGCCAACAGTACGTGGCAGGAAGTAGCTCGACCCTGAATCCAGTACCAGTGCGATGTTCACGAAAATTTCAATCATACTGGCTTCCTCACTGGCAATAACCAGGTCGCAGGCCAGCGCCAGTGAGCAACCTGCCCCTGCTGCTACTCCATTGAGTTTGCATATCACAGGTTTAGGCATATTCCTGATAGCCCTGATAATTGGATTATAGCGCTGATGTAACGACTCACTCAGGTCTCTTTTACCTGAAGCCATGGATGCTTTTAAATCCTGACCACTGCTAAATGCCTTACCGGCTCCTGTTAATATTACTACTCTCACCGTTTCATCTTTCTCAGCCTTCTTAAGGGCATCCTGAAGTTCGTAGCTCAACGGATCATTGAAGGCATTATATACCTCAGGTCTGTTTAAGGTGATGGTAGCAATACCATCCTGGATTTCCATAAGTAAAGTCGTCATCTGTTTTGGTGTTAAATGAATGAAAATTATAAGGTTTCTTTCAGCCAGCTAAAGAACTCACGTTGCCAAACAATCGCATTTTGCGGTTTCAGTACCCAGTGATTTTCTTCCGGAAAATAGAGCAATTTGCTCTTAATATTCTTAAGCTGTGCCAGTTGGAAAGCCTGTAAGCCTTGTTCAATCGGAACTCTGAAGTCGATGCCCCCCTGAATGATCAGGATTGGAGTGTGCCATTTATTGGCATATTCGCTTGGATTGAAGTTTTTATAGATATTGGCATTAGCCGGATCCCAGTATGCACCTATATCCCAGTTGGCAAACCAAAGTTCTTCGGTTGTACCGTACCAGCTTTTCAGATCAAAAAGCCCATCATGAGCAATAAAGGTTTTAAATCTGTTTTCGTGTACACCTGCCAGCATGTATACAGAATAGCCGCCATAGCTGGCGCCCACAGCTCCGAGCCTGGATTTATCCACATAGCTTTCTTTACTGATTTCATCTATGGCACTCAGATAATCTCTGATTGGTTGTCCACCCCAGTCTTTACTAATTTCGGCATTCCATTGAACACCATGGCCCGGCATTCCTCTTCTATTAGGAGCAACAACTATATAACCCTGAGAAGCCATTAGTTGGAAGTTCCATCTGTAACTATAGAATTGTGAGAGGGCCGATTGAGGGCCTCCCTGGCAATAAAGCAGTGTAGGATATTTTTTAGCCGGATCGAAGTTTGGAGGAAGAATTACCCAGGTAAGCATTTCCTTACCATCTGTAGTTTTAATCCAGCGTTTTTCGATTTTACACATACCAATTTTGTCATAAGTCGCCTTATTTACGTTGGTAATAGGTGTAAGTGTTCCTTTATTAAGATCTACAGTGAATAATTCGGCAGCATGGTTCATATCAGTTCGGGAAACAACCATAGTATTACCTGTTTGGTCCACCATATCATTGATATCAAAATCACCGTTGGTGATCTGGCGTATATGCTTCTCAGTATTTTGTGCCAGATCTTTTTGCAGGTTGATTTCCAGCAATTGTTCTGTTCCTTTGATTACAGCGAGGAAATAGAGTTTTTTACCATCCTTACTGAAACGCACTGAAGAAGCAGTACCATCCCAGGATTTGGTCAGGTTTTGTTTTTGGCCGGTAGTACGGTTCAGAATAATAATATCATTCTTATCTGCCTCATAGCCATCATGTGCCATACTTAACCAAACCAGGTATTTACCATCATTGCTGAATGAAGGAGCAACATCGTATCCCATCATCCCTTCAGACAGGTTACGGGTGGTTTTGGAGTTCAGGTCATATTCATAAATATCTGTATTGGTGCTGATTGCGTAAGCGGTACCATATTTTTTCTTACAAACATATATGATGCTTTTACCATCCGGAGCCCAGATCATATCTTCAGCACCACCAGAAGGCATTTGAGGACAATCATAAGGCTCTTCCGCCAGGATGTCGATAGGAGTTCCTATAACACCATTATCGTAAGTTGCGTAGAATACATGAGAGAATTTACCATCTTCCCAGGTATCCCAGTGGCGGTAGTTTAATGTGGTATAGATCTGAACATTTGATTTTGAAAGATCTGGATAGAAATCTTCTCCCGAAACCTTCTTTATTTTTACCTCATTTGAGAACAAGATATGTTTACCATCGGGTGAAATTCTGATATTTTGCATCCCCCCTTCTACATTGGTTTTCTGAACGGCATTGGAACCATCGGCATTCATTTCGTACCATTGGCCTTTGAGAGAGAAACCAATTTTGTTTCCTGGAAGGATGGCTACATCGCCTTCACCACCAGGAGTTTGAGTAAGTTGCTGAGGTGCCCCACCGGTCAGGGGGATGGAATAGAGATTTTTTTCACTCTTATTGTCGGCCAGATTTACCTGAGAAACGCCGTAAATAACGGTTTTCCCGTCTGCACTCAACGCTTCACCACTTACACGACCCAATTGCCAAAGTAACTCGGGGGTCATTTTATCCTGGGCAGTTGCCATAGTTGAAATAAATAGTCCTGTCAGTAAAAAAGATTTGTACATAGTTACTGTAAATTGTTTTGGATCGGGTAAAAGTAGGAAGAAAAGCGGATTTAGCCAGAGTTGCTTTTTTTATGGTATCGGGCAAATTCTTGTAAATTTGCAACAAATACAGAAACAACTTGATAGAGAAAAAACAAGTAGTACAAAAAGAAGAAAGAGCTGTTATTGTTGGAGTTATTACCAAAGATCAAACAGAGCGTCAGGTAAATGAATTCCTGGATGAGCTGGTATTTTTGGCTGAAACTGCCGGTGCAACTACCGTAAAGCGGTTTACTCAACGATTGGCACACCCCGATAGAGCCACCTTTGTTGGAAAGGGTAAGCTGGAAGAAATATATCAATTTATTGCCGGTAGGGATATTTCGATAGTAATATTCGATGATGAGTTATCAGGATCTCAGATAGCCAATATTGAGAAGGTATTAAAGGTAAAAGTGATAGATCGGAGCGATCTTATTCTGGATATTTTTGCCCGCAGGGCTCGTACGGCTCAGGCTAAGGTACAGGTAGAACTGGCGCAGTATCAGTACATTTTACCGCGTTTGCGTGGTATGTGGAGTCACCTCGAGCGTCAGGGAGGTGGTATTGGTAGCCGGGGTCCGGGGGAAGCTGAAATTGAAACAGACCGTCGTATTGTTAAGGATAAAATCTCCTTATTACGTAAAAGACTGCAGGAAATTGACAAGCAATCGCTTACTCAACGTAAGGAACGAGGTGAATTCATAAGGGTAGCATTGGTGGGATATACCAACGTAGGAAAGAGTACCATCATGAATTTGCTCAGTAAGAGTGAGGTATTTGCAGAGAATAAATTATTTGCGACCCTGGATACTACAACGCGTAAGGTCGTATTTGAGCAAACTCCTTTTCTATTGAGCGATACAGTGGGATTTATCCGTAAGCTCCCTCACCACCTGGTAGAAAGTTTTAAATCAACCCTCGATGAGGTTAGAGAAAGTGATATCTTGATTCATGTGGTAGATATTTCCCACCCACAGTACGAAGAACAGATAGAAGTAGTAAACCGTACTTTACAGGAACTTAAAGCCTTCGAGAAACCGACAATACTGATCTTTAATAAAATGGATCTTTATGAGGAAAATACTTTCGATAAGTGGTTGGAACCTGAGGTAAAGCAGGATATTCTTACTTCACTAAAGCGCGACTGGGAAGTAAAAACCCAGGGTAATTGCGTATTTATATCTGCAATAGAAAAGAGAAATATTGAAGAGCTGCGTAAAACTATTCTCGATAAAGTATCCGAACAATACAAGGTCCGCTATCCATATAAAACAGAATTTTATTATTAATGGCCAAAGAATTTTCCTGGTATAAACTGGAAGAAGGCAATCTTCCACTAACAGAAAAGGATATTCAGGTATTGGAAGTAAACGGCAAAAAGGTCTGCTGTACGCTGTTTCAGGGGCAGCTTTTTGCTTTTGCCTATAAGTGCCCGCATGCCGGAGGAATGATGTCAAATGGCTTTATTGATGCCGTAGGGAATGTTGTTTGCCCATTGCACAGATATAAGTTTAGTTTGAAGAATGGCTACAATTCAAGTGGAGAAGGATATTATCTTAAAACATATCCTATAGAAAAAAGAGAAGATGGAATGTGGCTGGGCATGGAAAAAAGCGGGTGGTTCTGGTAATATATAAAAATTTTACTTCCTTTAGAATGCTTTACAGTGGCGGGTTTGAAAAATTATTTCAAAAAAAATGAAATAAGATTTTGCAGAAATGAAAATTTATCTATTTTTGCAATCCCAAATCGCACAAACGATTAGGGGAAACTAAAGGATAAATTCCTCCTTAGCTCAGTTGGTTAGAGCATCTGACTGTTAATCAGAGGGTCGCTGGTTCAAGTCCAGCAGGGGGAGCAAACCAGAAAAAGGTTCAGAATATTCTGAACCTTTTTTGTTTACATTCAAATCATCGAGAGATTTCGAGTTTCTCTCTTTCCTGTTCTTGTTTGCCTCTGAAATTGGGTAACAAACACTATTAATCCTGTTTTAAGAAAACGGTTGAAGAATAATATTATCGGATCAAGTTGAAAACTTGGGGGATGGCATAAATTTTACGCATACAGCTTGTATAATCTAAATAGGAAAAACTCC
>NZ_QPMM01000005.1 GCF_003419895.1 Chitinophaga silvatica
ATATATTACTATCTTTGAAAACAGATGTCGAATTTGATCAGTTGATTATCTGTTTACACAATTTATTTTATAGTCTCCAATCAGATTTTTGTGATTGAGCTTATTAATAATGTTCTAGCTCATCGATAGGAATATTTTGGATGAGCTATGAAGAAATATGATTTATATTATATAATTCTTTAAGTGTTTCCACTGTATGTTTATTCTTATTTCTATGCAACATCCTATGACAGTTGGCGCAAACTAGAGCCAAATCCTCTAATTTAGTATGCTTGACCATTTTTAAATTTGCTAATGGAATGCGATGATGACATTCAATATATCCTTCTCCATGTGAGCCATAGAACTGATGAAAATCGAAACCACAAACTTCACAAATTAGTACTCCTAGGGCTTTTAAGACCTCTTTTTTCTTCATTTTTACAATCTTGGGGTCTCTTTCATAAACTTTATGAAGCTTCTGAAGGGTTTTTCCTTCAATAGCACCATTATATTCTTCTTCCTCCTCATCTTCTTCTTCTATTTTTGAAATAGCTTCTACAAGTGATGGACTATTTGATATGTTTTTAAGTGATTCTGCAATTTGATGAAGAGTTTCTTTTTTGTGTACAAAGGCTTCAAAAATTTGCCTGTCAAGTTTGGAGTGCCTAAGCATTCCTTTCCCCTTGTAAGTAGGATCAATTGCTGCAAAATTGGATAGCTTTAAAGTAACTCCGTTTACATTCCGGAATTTTTCTTCATCAGTTTTATCAATCCCCAATGGAAGCTTGTTGAGCAACTCGCTTAATTCAATAATCTTTGGGTTTTTGCTATCTATGATACCCCGATCTGGGGAGAAATATAGATCTAAAGCCAAAATAATTTCATCTTCATGCCATTTAGGGTTCCGTTTCATCTCCTCAATTTATTAAATTAAAAGATACTATTTTTCCTATTTTCTATTGAATATCTTTTCATTTACTGCTATTATTCTGCACTGAAAATGCAGCAATCATTTTATTATTTACTTTTATACGTCTGAAAATCGAGAATGTCATGTTTCTACTCTTATCGCTTTTAGCAATAACAATTCTATTCCTTTTGGTTGCCGGAATTAGATATTCCGTAAATGAACAGTCAAGACAATGGTCTGAAATGGAATAATTTGTAATTTCTGCTAGGGGGAAGCCCGAACAATTGCGTTATATCTTCGTACTGTAGCATTAATCTACAAATTACCAGATATGCGTGAAAAACGGAATGTGCTGACTTACTTAGCAGGAAAGGAATGGGTGATCCTCATACTATGGTTTGGATTATCTTTTATTAGTGCCATTTTAGAAGTAACCAGAAATAGTTACAATAACTATGTAATATTCAGGAACGTTTTCTATCACGTATGCGATCAGTTACCCCTATATATCCCCTATCCCAACGAATACAACGACGTAAATCTTTATGGTCCTGTATTTAGTCTGGTGATTGCCCCTTTTGCTCTGCTACCAATAGGTATTGGAGCCTTACTATGGTCGATGGGGGGAACTGCAGCGCTTTACTTTGCAATTCGCAAACTTCCTATCACCAGAATTCAGCAAGGTGTTGTGTTAATACTATGTTCCCAGGAAATGATGGGAGCCAGCACCTGGTTTCAACTTAATCAATATATCGGTGCATTCATTATTCTAACCTTTGTCTATACCATTAAAGGAAAGGAAATGTGGGCCGCCTTTTTTATAGTATTAGGCACACTCACTAAATTTTATGGAATAGTAGGTCTGGCATTCTTCTTTTTTAGCCCGAATCCATGGCGTTTTATCTATTCATTAATCCTATGGTCGGTTGTTTTGTTTGTATTGCCTATGGCTATTTCTTCTCCTACCTATATTGTCCATTCATATGTAGAGTGGATTGAAGCTCTGGTACATAAAAATGCAATTAATGTTGATGGCTTTGTTACATTCCAGGATCTTTCAGCAGGTGGATTTATTAAGAGAGTATTCCATATTCCATGGTTAAGTAACATGGCGGTTTTGATCCCTGCCACTTTAATTTTCATGCTCCAGTATACACGCTTGCAGTATAGATTCAATTCAAGATATCGGTTGTATATATTATGTTCTGCTTTATTATTTCCAGTACTTTTCAGTACCAGCGCGGAATCACCAACCTATATCATTGCCGTACCAGCTCTTTGTATCTGGTATGCTATCCAACCTGCAACAAGAGCAAATAATATATACATATTCTTCTCTATATTATTGGTGAGCTTTAGCCATTCCGATTTGCTAACTCCTTGGTTTAGAACCAATATAGCCATTCCTTATGCAATAAAGGCTTTACCTTGCCTTGTAATGTATCTCAGACTGGCCTACGAAATCTATACTAAACAGTTCCTAAGCAAACCAACCGATACAATTTTAACATCAAATAAGCTGAAAACAGTAGCCGGGTAGAAAAAATACTGGAAAAAATAATAATCAGGCCGTAAATTGCTGCAATTATTAAAGGTTTTTGATTATGTACCCAGTATTTAAAATAGGTAGTGCCGCTTTATTGTCTTCTTCTTTATTAATAAGCAATTTGGCAGGCGCACAACAAAAATTATCCCCTTTACCTGGTGCTAAAGAAAGTCAACTTCTTGCCAATGTAGATCCTTACATCGGTTCCGGAGGCCATGGACACGTATTTGTTGGTGCCAGTGTTCCATTTGGTGCCGTGCAGGTAGGCCCTACTAACATCGTAAAAGGGTGGGACTGGTGCTCTGGATACCACTATTCAGATAGTGTAGTAGTCGGATTTCCTCAATTGCACTTAAGTGGTACAGGAATCGGAGACCTGGGTGATGTGTTAATCATGCCTTACACAGGAGCTGTAAGAACTGAAAAAGGAACACAAACCAACCCAACTTCAGGCTATGGATCTCATTATTCCCATGATCGGGAAATTGCACGTCCGGGATATTATGCCGTACAACTCGACGATTACAATATTAAAGTTGAATTAACGGCTTCCGAAAGGGTTGGATTCCACCGCTATACATTCCCAAAACAAGGCCAAAGCAATATCATCATCGACCTGAATGAAGGTATCGGATGGGATGCTCCTGTTGAAACTTTTATCAAAAAGGTGGATGACTACACGTTGGAAGGATATCGTTATTCTAAAGGATGGGCCGCTGATCAACGCGTTTGGTTCACAATTAAGTCCTCTGCCCCTATCAAAAAATTCCTGGTATTCGACAATAACACCGCTAAAGAAGGAACAGAAGTAAAAGCTAAACAGGCAAAAGGTGTGATCGTTTTTGAAAAATCACCTGGAGAAGTGAAGCTTAAAGTAGGTATCTCTCCGGTAAGTAGTGCTAATGCCCTTGCAAATATTACTGCCGAAATTCCGGATTGGGATTTCACTAAAGTGGTAAATGCGGCTAATGCTAAATGGGAGAAAGAATTGTCAAGAATTCAGATTAGCACAAAAGATGCTGCTGCTCGTAGGGTTTTTTATACCGCTTTCTATCATAGCATGATTGCTCCGGCATTATTTAATGATCATAACGGGGCATATAGAGGAACTGATAAAAAAGAATACTCAAACCCTGGTTTTAATAACTATTCAGTGTTTTCACTCTGGGATGTATATCGTTCCTGGGCCGCTTTGAATACCATCGTACATCCGGAGAAAGTTAGTGACTTCGTTAACACGATGCTTACCATCCACAAGCAACAAGGAAAACTCCCTGTATGGCATCTGATGGGTAACGAAACTAACTGTATGGTTGGTTATCATGCCGTTCCGCTGATTGCTGATGCTTTCCTGAAAGGATTCAAAGGCTTTGATGCTAATACTGCTTTTGAGGCAATGAAAACTACTTCAAACAGAGATGAATTCGGACTGAAATACGTAAAGGAACTGGGATATATTCCTGCAGATAAAGAATATGAATCTGTCTCTAAAGCAATGGAATATGCAATTGATGATTGGTGTATTGCTGCCGTAGCCAAGAAACTCGGTAAGCAGGAAGATTACGAATACTATAAAAAACGGGCTGGCTACTACAAAAATTATTTCGACAGCTCCATTAAATTCGTACGCCCAAGATTAAGCGATGGTTCCTTCAAAACTCCTTACGATCCATTCAACTCAGTGCATGAAAAAGGTGACTTTACTGAAGGAAATGGTTGGCAATATACCTGGTTGGTACCTCAGGATGTAGAAGGATTAATTCAACTTATGGGTGGCGATGAAGCATTTACCCGGAAACTCGATAGTCTCTTTACCGCGAAAG
Source organism: Chitinophaga silvatica (assembly GCF_003419895.1). Classification (GTDB taxonomy): domain Bacteria; phylum Bacteroidota; class Bacteroidia; order Chitinophagales; family Chitinophagaceae; genus Chitinophaga; species Chitinophaga silvatica. The sequence goes on from NZ_QPMM01000005.1 coordinate 4,262, forward strand.
GTGATATGGGTGCTGAAGCTTCCAGTGATATTTCTGGTCTGATAGGTATGTATGCTCACGGTAATGAGCCTAGTCATCACGTTACCTATATGTATGCTTTTTCGGGTTATCAATGGAAAACGGCTGAAAAAGTACGCCAGGTAATGAAAGAATTTTACTTCGATCAGCCGGAAGGACTGGCAGGAAATGAAGACTGTGGTGCAATGTCGTCCTGGTACATATTTTCCAGCATAGGCTTCTACCCTGAAAATCCGGCTAGTGGCATATATGTAATTGGTAGCCCGTTGTTTGATAAGAGTACAATGAATGTAGGTAATGGAAAAACATTTACCGTTGAAGCACAGAATAATAGTGCCGATAACATCTATATTCAAAGCATCACTTTAAACGGCAAACCATATACTAAAAGCTATATTAAGCATTCAGACCTTGCAAAAGGTGGGAATATGGTGATTAAGATGGGTAACAAACCGAACTTGGATTTCGGTAAAGCATTGGCCGACCGACCAACGAATGAACTATAAAACAAAAATGGCCTCGATTATTCGAGGCCATTTTTATTTGCGTATCAATCTACCATCCTGATTTACTGATAAGTTATTTATTGTTGCCTCAAACTGAATAGTTGTTGCTTCAAGGGTTATTTTATATGGCTGGTCTGGTAGCTCTAATTCCGCAAGCTGGGCAAATCTCTGATGTTGCCACCTGTACATCATTTCTTTTATAAATACCTGCCATAATACTTGTTCCTCCTTAATGGAAGCCGGTAGCTGAAAGCTTGTGTCGGAGGCCTCTGTAGTAAATTTTACATATCCCCATCTCTCTGGCAAATGCATATTTACTATTCCTTGTGGCGACCATGACCAATTATGCTCTGGTTTTTTGAGTATAGTATACTGCCCATCCTTGATTTCCTGATCCCATTCTACGCGTAAAAAATTCATGCGCCAGATACTTCCGTTAGAGGGTTTAACCGAATTATCCATAAAGCTCAAAGCCGAATATGGGATGGCCATTTCAACAGTCCATCCTTGGTCTTTATCGCCCGGCTTATTTAATGTGCCAGAAACATGAACTGCGGTTTTCATCCCTTTTGCATCCCAGTTGATAAGGGCTTTGCCTCCACTTCTGTAGGGTTTGGAAAGATATAGATCCATTACGGTATTAAGAGCATTAATTTCAAGCTCATAATAGTCGTTGGCATCACCATCAGGATCTATAAAAACTTCAAAGTCGTTTTCCTTAAATAATAAGTCATCCCGATTCTTATAGTGTGCGCTAACCGCTGGTTCCTCCAGTTCTGCGGCAATATATAAATATTGATCATCCCATATCATTTTGGCCCTGGTTTTAAATTTGGGGGTCAAAGATGGAGAGCCTGTTATATCAACAAAATCGTTAGTCCATTGTGCTTTTTGCCATGCTTCGTCATTTAATATTCCATCTATTTTAACAGGGGAAGAAGCAGGTATGCATATATAATGTTGTTGGGCAAATAAACCAGTGTCGCAGAATAATATTACAATGGTATATAGAAAGGGTTTCATGCTATTTTGGGTTAAAAAAAGGAGCCGAATTATCGGCTCCTAAAGTATTATAATTTACCAGATTCTCACTCTTAAACTATCAGGTCTGTACATCCCATCACCTGGTTGAACGCCATATACTTCGTAGAAGGCATCTACATCACTAAATGGACCATTAACACGGAATTTAGCAGGAGAATGTACATCTGTTAATATACTTCTTGCCAGATTTTCCTTTTTGGTATGATGTAGCCAGCCAAGTGCATAGCCCATGAAGAAACGTTGAGAAGGTGTATATCCTGCAATCGGGGTTCCTTTTTTAAACTGTTCTGTTTTCTTAAATGCATCCCAGCCTAAAAGTATACCACCCAGGTCGGCAATATTTTCGCCTAAAGTAGCCTTACCATTGATGTGTAGAGAATCAACAACCACATAACCATCAAACTGTTTAATCATTACAGCTGCACGTTCATTGAATTTCTTTTCATCTTCTTTTGTCCACCAGCTTTTCAGATTACCATCAGCATCAAACTGACGGCCTTCATCATCAAAGCCGTGGGTAATTTCATGCCCAATAGTTGAAGCTCCTGCATAGCCATATACGATGGCATCATCCAGTTCTTCATCCAATTTGCCTGGTACGGTGAAGATACCTGCCGGCAACACAATTTCGTTGTTACTAGGGTTATAGTATGCGTTATAGGTTTGAGGCGACATATCCCACTCTGTTCTGTCGACCGGTTTACCTAGTTTATTAACGTAATATTGATGCCACCATTTTTTACCGGCAATAGCGTTATCATAATATGATTGCTCCTTGATTTCCATAGCACTGAAATCTTTCCACTTATCAGGATATCCCACTTTTTTAGTGATCTTGGAAAGTTTGTAGAGGGCTTTTTGTTTGGTGCTATCGCTCATCCAGTCGAGCTTTTCGATTCTGTCTTTAAGCGCTCCTCTGATTTCTTCAACCAGGTTTTCGTATCTCTTCTTAGCTTTTTCGTTGAAGAATTCTTTAACAAACAATTGGCCTAGAGCTTCTCCGAGATATCTTTCTTCTGCATCTAAAACTCTCTTCCAGCGTGGTTTTTGCTTGTCTTGCCCTGCAATCAGTTTGTTGTAAAATTCGAAATTGGCATTTGAAATTGTATCACTCAAAGTAGGAGCGGCTTCACTGATAAGATTCCACTTCACATAGTTTTTCCAGGCTTCCAGCGGTTCAGACTTAATAGCATTGCTTAAAGTTGTAAAGAATTCTGGTTGGCCTACAATTACGGTATCTGCATATTTGGTAATACCCTGATTTTTAAGGAAGGCAGACCAGTCGATATTTCCTGCAATTTTATTCAGGCCACCGATTGCCATTTTATGGTAGTTTGCTTCAGGGTCGCGTAACATTTCCAGTTTGCGGCTCGATTTAGCAAGAATAGTTTCCAGCTTCATAATTTGTTCCGCGGCTTTTTTGGAAGCTATACTATCCATGCCGGTAAATTGTAGCATCCTGGAAACATGCGCTGGGTAGGCATTACGGATAGTAGAGGTGCGGGCATCTGTATTAAAATAGTAATCTCTGTTTGGTAATCCCAGGCCTCCCTGGTAAAACTGCACAGCAATTAACTCACTATTTTTAGCATCCTGTCCTATGTACATATCACAGAACATGCCTGTTGCATTGCTGTTTTGGCCAATAAGCTGCACTAATTGTTCAATATTAGTAGTGGCATCAATAGCTTTGAGCATTGGCTCGATAGGTTTAATACCATCAGCATTTGCGCGGGTGCTATCCATTGCACTTTTCCAGAAAGCTGCAATTTTCTGGGAGATGGGATCAGAAGGATTAGCTGCTGCATGCTCATTAATTGTAAGCAAGCGTTTGTAAATCTCTTCTCTTACCAGGTTACCGATTCCCCAGGAATTATATTCAGGAGGAATTGGATTACGCTTAATCCATCCACCATTGGCATAATCGAAATAGTCTTGTCGGGGATTTACTGTGGTATCAACATTAACGGCAACGGCATCTGGAGAGGATTGGGCATTTTGATCTTTTTGCCCTTGATTACATGCAAGGAATAGGGAAACTCCAAGCATAATTCCTGCTCCGTTGAGGGTGTGTTTCATCATATGAAGCGTGAAGATTTTGTTAGTGAGGTAAGGTAGCATTTTTTTGTAATCTGTTGATTGAAAATTGGGTCAGCGGTCGATCTCTCTATTGTAAATTCATGGTTTATTATTGTAAATTGTAAAATTCATCCCTTTCTATTCTTATGATAAACAATCTGAAATCAGGTCGAATCCTATCTATAGATGCGTTTCGCGGAATTACAATTCTTGTAATGGTATTTGTTAATAATGTATCTGGCGTATCGGGAGTTCCGTCCTGGATGTTGCATGCACATCAGAATGAAGACAGAATGACTTTTGTTGATGTTGTATTTCCTGCATTTCTGTTTATTGTAGGCATGTCGATCCCTTTTGGAATTAATGCACGTTTGGCTAAGGGTGATGGATGGTGGAAACTGCAGGGGCATATAATCTGGAGAACGATTGGACTAATAACACTTGGCATTTTTATGGCCAATACCGAATATGTAGATGCCGCAGCAACAGGTATGAGTATGGCTGTATGGTCGCTGCTTTTTTATTGCTGTGCAATCCTTGTATGGCAAGCCTATCGTATTAAACAAGTGTGGATAACCTATACACTTCGTGCTATAGGTATCATTGGGTTAGTGTATTTAGGTGTTATTTTCCGGGGAACCGACAGCACCAGCAAATATCTTGCTCCACATTGGTGGGGTATTCTTGGTTTAATAGGATGGGCATACTTGTATGCATGTATCATTTATCAATTATTTAAAGGGAGAGCAGGAGGTATTATGTTGATGATTATAGTTTGTGTAGTTGGCTATACATTACTGCAGAAGCTCGATCATCCCGGTACTGGTTGGATACGTTTGCAATCAAGAAATCTTACACATACTGCAATTGTTCTTTCCGGATTATTGGTATCATTATTTTATTTTGATGAAGATATTGATTTGAAGGGTAGAAGATTATTTTCGAGAATCACCGGCTATTTAATTCTGTTGATTACTGCGGCTTTTCTGTTAAGACCTGCTTTTGAAATTTCAAAAAACAGGGCTACTCCAAGCTGGGCTTTATATAGTGCTGCAATAAGTGTAGTAATATATTCATTTTTACATTGGCTGATTGAGACTAAACAAATCAATAAATGGGTTTCCTATATCCAGCCGGTTGCATCTAATCCTTTATTAACTTATCTACTGCCTGACATAGTTTTTTATGCCCTGATGTTGGCCGGAATAACCCTGCCGGCTATACTCATGGAAGGAACTACCGGGATAATTTGGTCGGCCTGCTTTTCTGTACTCATGCTCTTCCTGGTGAAGGGGCTGAATAAATTAGGAATAAGGCTACAGCTGTAACAATCGTATATACTATTGCGTTATATAGTCAGAGTGCTGAAATTTTTTTAGTACTCTGACATCCATTTTGCTTATAATCCACGTAAATAAGAATAGTAGAAATCAGTAAGTGAACATAGGACGGAAACAGATTTTTATTAACATCCCAAACATCCCCCATGAAGAAAGTCGCGATAGTATTAATTTTAACCGGTATCTTTTTCGCTATCTTAGCTAATTATGCATTAATGAATGACTGGATTTGGTTTAAGATCTTTCATACCTTAGGCTTTATAGGCTATATATTGATAATTAGCGGATTAGCATATTTCTCTGTGTGGTTAATTCATTTTTTTTCAAGGGAAGAAAAAAATAGGATGAAACGCTATTCACACCAGAGACAGGAATAACATAAATTTTTAGACAACAGATGTCCGATACATTTACATTAAAATTCGAATTCAAGGGAAAACCACATATACTGTATGTAGAAACACTGCATCAACAATTTAAAACAGTATACAGAGTGGTAGTAGCAGATCAGGAAATTACTTTCGAACCTGATGAAGAAGGGTATGTGAGAGCGGTTGCCAGCAAGCCTCTACATGATCAATTACATACAGTTGATATAGAGTTATTACATCACATAGCCGGACTCATTGTCAATCATATTGGTATGAGTTAGATGTTGATCTACCCGCAATTCAGAAATTTAATGCAAACATGGATTGAACGGGAATAGATAGAGTTTGAGGATTAAATAATCAGATCATCATGTTTTAAATATAATTCTGATTTGATAATCAAATATTTACAACCCGGAAATTAAGTGTCACCCTACTTGAATGACTTTTCTAATGAATTATTAATCTTCTGTTTTGCGGATTTCTTCACGTAAAGTATCCGGATCCCAGCCCTGACGATCATCTAACCAGGATTTCATTCTATCTGCCGCCATTAATTTCTCCATTTCTTCTATTCGCTCTTTCATTGAAGAGATATATTGCTTTTTATCGTCGCGGAGTGCCGACAACCCTTTTAGGGTTTTTTCATCCTGCTTGAAAAATGTTCGGGAAGCTCTCTCACTCTTGTATGCCCTACCCCCTAACATTCTAAGCGCATCTACTCCTAAACGAAGAGAAGTATCCACTGTTTCTCTATAAATATGGAGTACACCTAAATCCATCAATTCAAAAGCATCTTCGTTTCCTGAAGCTCTAACCAGTAGTTGAAGATGCGGAAAATACTTTTGGGCCATCTTCACGATATCAACAGTTTGGTCGGGATGGTCTGTTGCAATGATCAATATCTTCGCGGTTGCAGCTCCTGCTGCTACCAGTAAATCATATCGGGATGCATCACCATAATAAACATTAATACCCATATTATGCAGGGCATCTACCCTATCAGAATCCAGATCCAGGATGGTTGCGTTTATGCCATTAGCCCGTAAAAAGCGGCCTGTCATGCTTCCAAAACGCCCAAATCCTGCAATGATAATAGGGTGCTTCTCCGTAATTTCATCCGGTTTTCTATCCTCTGTTCTTTCAGATCTGGTATAATGAGGCTGAATTACTTTTTCATAAAACAGGATTACCAGTGGTGTAAATGCCATACTTATTGCAACAACTGCAGTAAGCATATCTGTTGTTTCTGCATTTAATAAACGGGTCTGATGACTAAATGCTAACAATACAAATGCAAATTCACCTATATCAGCCAAGGCAAACGAGAATAATAAATTTTGATCAATACTTAATTTAAAAATCCTCCCGAGAGAAAATAAGACAAGTGCTTTTATTGCCATTATACCTAGTACCAGCCCGAGTATGAGCCAAGGGTTTTGGACTATCAGTTTGAAGTCGATAGATGCGCCAACAGCTATAAAGAATAAGCCAAGCAGTAATCCTTTAAAGGGTTCGATATCACTCTCCAGTTCATGCCGGTATTCGCTATTGGCTAGTACAACACCTCCTAAAAATGCACCTAATGCTGAACTTAATCCTACCAGATTCATAAGTACTGCAATTGCTACAACTATTAACAAGGCACTGGCAGTAAATAACTCTCTGACTCTGGTTCTTGCAATTATTCGCATCAATGGCCTGATGAGGTACCTCCCTGCCAGAATGATGGCTGCTACTGCTCCCAGAACTATCAGGGTTTGGGCCCACCCGGGTAAATTGTCTCTTAATGAATGTTCCTGTGCCGCATCAGCTACCACGTGAGTTGCCAATAGAGGAAATATAGCCAGCATTGGAATAACTGCTATATCCTGAAATAGCAATACAGAAAAGGCACTTTGTCCGGCTATGGTACCCATCCAACCTTTTTCATTCAGCGTTTGCAGAATTATCGCTGTTGAAGAAAGTGAAAGTATCATTCCCAGTGCCAGCGAAACATTGATGGGTTGCCCAAATAAATAGGCCGCCGCTGCCAGTACTGCCCCAGTGAGAATGACCTGTAATCCGCCCAACCCTAGTATGGAATTTCTCATCCGCCATAACAAGGTGGGTTCAAGCTCAATTCCAATCAGGAAAAGCATCATCACCACTCCAAATTCGGCGAAATGCATAATGTCTTCTCCTTCCCTACCTATAAAACCTAAAACAGAGGGACCAATTATAATACCTGCTAATAAATAGCCCAACACTGCACCTAACCCAATCTTCTTTGCTATTGGAACAAAAAGAATGGCTGCCGCCAGATAAACCATCGACTGAAACAATAAAGAATGCTGATCCATAATTATTGTTGGGTTTGAGCTGGTAATTGAAGAATTTGATATAGATAGGAAAGTTGAGATAAGGAGGAGATATTAAAATTATCTGCCTGCAATCTCTTTATTGTTTCAGTAAGCTGCCTCGAATGTTCTCTTATATCTTCGTATTCATATTTATGAACTCCAAAGACCACAAAAGGGGCTGCATATTCCATGTTGCATAGCCTGGCCGTTTGTCTGAAGGGCAGCAAAAACTCATGAATCGTATGTTGATGATGCCCTTCCGGAGAATAAGACTGCTCAGGGCCGCCAACCGAAATTATATTTCCCATTACTTTGCCTTGCAAGGCTTTCCCGGTCCGGCCATATGCCCATCCATGTTCAAGTACCAGATCTATCCATTGCTTAATGATGGCTGGTGCACTGTACCAGTAAAAAGGATGTTGGAATAAAATTATATCGTGCGACAGTAAAAGCTTTTGTTCTCTGGCTACATTAATATCCAGATCAGGGTAGTTTTCATATAAATCGTTAAAAGTTACACCAGGTATACTTTTAACGGCCGGCATTAACTGCGCATGTACTCTGGATTTTTCCAGAGCCGGATGTGCAAAGTTTATCAAAACGCTCGCCATGGCTTTGGGATTTCAATTCCTGTTGTTATTGTTATGCTTCCGAGTATTCCTGTAACAAGGCTCTGTATTTATTCAGAATGTTTGTTTTAGAAATAAAGCCTATTAAACGTTTCTCCTGAACCACCGGTAGAGTCCATACCTGAACATCTTCAAATTTCTTAATCACTAAATTAATATTATCATTGATACCAACAATTGCAGGAGGGCGTCGCATCAATTTTTTAACAGTGACAGTATCATAAAGTTCAGGTTCAAAAAGTACCGGCCGTATTTCATCAATTAAAATAATTCCTTCAAGATGTTGGTCATTGTCTACAACTGCAATTAGATTTTTATTGCCCACCTTGATTAAGTCAATTACTTCCCTTAAATAAGACTCCTTATTTACCCGCTGAATATCGGTATCCATTAGCTCTTCCAGCTTTAGCAGCAAGAGGATGTTTTTGTCATGGGCTTTGGTAAATACTTTTCCTGCCTTTACCAGCTCTTTGAGTTCAGGAGCTATCGGAGAAAACCATTTTGCCATGAGAAAGGAGATGGTAGCTACTATCATTAGGGGTATAAACAGATCGTAGCCCGAGCTGGATTCGGCAATCAGGAAGATGGCGGTTAATGGGGCGTACATCACTCCTGCCATTACTCCGGCCATTCCAACAATTACCAGATTGGTTACCGGAACATTTTCAAATCCAACTTGCTGACAAACGGTTGCAAAGAAGAAGCCCAGAAATCCACCGGCAAATAGGGATGGTGCAAAATTTCCTCCATTTCCTCCACTTTGAATGGTAACAGAAGCGGCAAAAGCTTTTAATAAGCAAACACAGCCGGTGAATGCGATCAGCATCCAGCTTTCTATTGGGAAATATCTGAAGAAGCTATTCTGTAAAATAATTTCGCCATGACCGGAAGCTAATGATTTTACACTAGTATAGCCTTCTCCGAATAAAGGTGGAAGTGCCACACAAAATGCAGAAACTATAATCCCGCCCAGTATGGCTTTTTGAAGGGCTGTCCACTTCAGGCGATGAAAGAAATGTTCTACTTTCTGTGAAATCACAACATAATATCTGGCATAGCAGCCAGCAAGTAGTCCTAATACCAGGTAAAAAGGAACATTATGATAATTGAAAGGATTTCTTGATTCGAAATGAAACAATACTTCTTCCTGTAATATGATTTTTGATAGTAAACTACCACAAACGGCGGCAACAATTAAAGGGAGGAAGTCGGAAAAAACAACACCTGTAAGTAATATTTCGAAAGCAAACATCATCCCGGCAATTGGAGCATTGAAAGCAGCGGCTATACCAGCAGTAGCTCCGGCAGCCAGGAGTAAGGTCCTTTCCTTATAATCCAATTTATAGGTTTTAGCGTAATTGGACCCCAGAGCGGCGCCGGTAACGGCTATAGGACTTTCCAAACCGGCAGATCCTCCCAACCCAACAGTGATAGCACTTTGCAGGATCTGAGAATACATCTTAACGGGAGGTATATTACTGGAATTCTGGGCAATTTCATGTAAAATGGCAGGAATCCCCTTTCGCGATTGACCTTTAAAAAACCAGATTACAACCAGGGTGGTAAGTACAATTCCCAGGAACGGAAATATCATGTAAAATATTAACTGGGTCTGGAAATGTACCTTATTGGTAATAATATAATGAATATAGTGTACGAGGCTTTTTAATAAAACTCCTGCTAATCCGGCAGTACAACCCACGAAGATACCTGACAATAATAAAAACTGATTACGGGTTAGTTTGCTATGAAGCCAGTGTAACAGTAGTTCATAGCTTTTAGCGCTCTTTAAGCTATATTGCTCGAACTCCTTTTTAAATCGAAAAAATGAGTGATGTTTTCGAATGCGACTAAATCGGGTCATTGCGCAAATTTAAGTATCAGAGCTCAATAAGCGCATAAACTTTATCATTCATATACGGACCACCCGGATTTCTGGCAGTATAGTCGAGATTTATCCAATATTCCCCGTTTAGCTCGTGATAGTAGATTTCTTTAATTGGAGGTTTGGGGAACAGGGTAACGATAGCCTGTTTCATAATCTCGAACTCGGTTTTGCTTCCGCAATATAGTTCGGGGTAAGCGTGTCCTTTTATTAATACAATCCGGCATCTGGCGCCGATAGACTGGAGGCAGGAGGTCATTAAGAGTGAGTGGTCGTCACAATCTCCCCCCAGGCCATTCAGAATAGTTTCTCTTGGATTAGCAAAATATTCATCACGCCTGGAATCTAATACATATTTAAAATGATTATTAATGTATTTAAATAAGGAGAGGAAGCGGGTTATTTTACCATATTTATAATAGTATTCATCAAAATAGTCTAATGAGTGAGTCACGGAGAAGTTACGAACAACAGAGTCCTGAAAGTTAATTTTCTCTCTGATTCCTCTAACTGTTTTATCTCTGTAGCTTTCCACGCGCCGGGGATATAAGCTTAGGATATCTATTTGTTTGCTGTCTTTTGCTCTAAGGTTGCCTTGAACCATTCCTTTATAATCGTTAAGAACATTGGTAAAGGAATATTGATTGGTAGCCCAGGTAACAAAAACGGTACAGCAAACCATTAGGAAAAATGGAATGATAATGGGTCTGAATAGCCATTTGATGAAATACAGGAGTAGCAGACAAGCCACTACAGCAATAATCAGATCCAGATGCCAGCCGTTTAAAACGATGGGTGGCAGGAAACGGTTAATGTAGGGCGCAAAAGAAAGCAGTGTTAAAAGACTTAACACGTTGAACACTACTTTCTGCTTCCAGGAATATTTACTTTGATCAATGGCCATTATGCTCGCAATAAAGCAAAATTATGCCATAATCCTAGCAAAGTTTGAAACGGCTTGTTTAAAAGAAGTACTTTTTCTGATTAATTCTATTTGATGCATGGTATCATTCTGCTGCTTATCCATGTCTAATTGTTGATAAATCTTACTGAGCAGACCAAAGTTCATAAGGGCCAGAATTTTAAAATCTAGTTTCTGGGCATTTTCAACTGCACTTTCAGCAGTTCTTATGGCTTTATTAAACTCATGCTCACTGAAGTAGACGCCTGCATAAAGCATTTTCTGGATATTCTCCAGGTACTTTCCTCCGACAAAATCTGCAGAATAGGTTTTAAATACTTGTTCGGTGTGTCTGCAAATTCTTTCTGCGGGAGCGGTTTGTCCTAAACTTAAATGAGCATGAGCCTGGCAGCATAGTAGGTGCATTCGAAGTGAATCGGTCTTTCTGTGTTGTAGGAATGGATATGATTCAAATATGCTGATGGTAAAGGTCAGGAGATGTTCATAGTCACCAAGTAATTGAAAGACTATACACATATTTCTGAGTACAATTTCTTTAGCTTCAGAAATTTGTTTTTTCCCACCTTTTCTCCAGTATTTAAAATAGCTATAAATTTTTTCCTTGATTTCTTCGTTTACGATACCGAATTTCAGAAATTCATAGATCCAGAGTTGGATTTCATAAGGGGTCACCCAAAGTTCATCTTCAAATTCTTCCGGTCCATAAATTTTCTTAATGCTATTCAATTCAATTTCGCATTGTTCTGCATCCAGTTGGAGCAGCGACATAAAGAAGAGTTTGCTTCTGATTTTCAGTTTATCTTCCCTGGATTCTGCGAGATTTAATAGTGCTGTCAGTACCTTACGCTTTCTAAAATGCGTAAATTCTTCGCTGATCAGCGGACTAAGCGGATTTTTCTTAAAGAAGCCGGTAGGGAATACAGATTTCAGATCGCCCTGGTTATTACCATCATGTTGGTAGTGTAATACCAGATATTCCAACAGATGGGATTTTTCTGTATCAGTAAGTGGTATATGCATCATTTTAACAATACCATCTACTTGAGCGTGATTAATGGCAAATCTGAGCAGCCATCTGAAAACGCCGATTCGGTAGGGCGATTGTGGTAAATGATGGAGGATACTTAGTAAGAGTTGTTCAGTGATTTGTTGTTCATTGTTTTTCAGATAGTGCATAGCTACAAAATATTCCAGTAGCATGGTATGGGCAAATCTGACTTTAACATTGAACATGATTTCCTGGCTAAGATTTTCTTCAACTAAAATGTTGTCGGCCAGTAGTTCTTTATATGCAGGGAAAAGATCGGCATTTTGATTCAGAAGTAGGTTTTTATCGGTATAAATACCTGCTTGTCCGAGTTTTAATAATGTGAGCAATTTTTCAATGATTTTTATTTTGAAAGAATTGCTTTGTGAATTAAAGACTCTTTGCTGAATGAATCGGGAAACGATTTCGAAAAGGCTGAGGTGTTCGTCTACAAATGCTTTTTCCTGTCCACTATTTAGTTGACAGAATAATTGCAGATAGTAAGGATATCTTAGTTTCTGAAGGAAGTTTTCAGAGAATAGTCTTACGGTTGCCGGATCGAATTGATGGTTATATAATATGGACCTCACTTCAAGTTCGGTGAGGCGAGGCATATTAATATTTGTTTCTTCATCCATTTCGGCGCCGAGGTACCAATATCTTCTGAAGGCTGGATATTGTTGGGAGTGTTGGAAGATTTCGGCCCAGGTGCTGCTACGGATAGAAAGGATTACTTTAACCCAGGGATATAAATCATTAGAGTAAACGAAATCCTCGAGTTTTGAATAGAGGAGGCGAAGTTTTTCACCTGCGATAGCTATTTCGTCAAATCCGTCTATTATTAATATAAGGCGTCCATTCTTTTTATCGAAATGGCTGGCAAAATATTCCCTGAAGTTTTCACCATTGCCGAGGTTCATTTGATTATCGAGCCAGGAAGATAGTGAGAATCCTTTGAGCAACAGGCTACCGGCGGCATGGGCGTGTACAAACCAGCAGACATCTTGTTTATAACGGGCGTCTTTTCCAAACCAGAAATGTTCTGCCAGGTGCACTAAAGAGAGGGATTTACCCCAGCCTGAAGGAGCGATTAAAGCAGTTGCGGCGTAATCACTTTCCAGGAATTTCTCTATATGGGCATTACAGAAAGGGCGATGAACGGTGTTTGGGAAGGCGATTCCGGACCTGTTTTTAAGGGTTAGCATTGTATAATGTGAGATGGCATCGGCTTTTGATTTAAGCTCAGACCATTTACTATTATCTAATGTAACATTAGTATTAGTGCAGGTAGTTTTCTGGCTAACATTCATTAATCTGTAATGATGTTGCTGAAAGTCTTCCCAATCTTTATACTGGCAATACTGAGAGAGGGTATTTAATGTATACCGGGAAAAGCTGTGTTGAGCCACAGCAAATCCATATACTCTTTTAAGCGTAGTTTCACTCACCAGCTTAGTTGTAGTATCCAATATAGACTGAGAGAGATGTTTGCAATCTCCCGGCAACATGACTTCTACACCAAATTTTCGCAAAACTTCATTCTGCAGTGTAGCAATAAAGTCATAGGATAAATCAATCATAGGGGACAATAAATGGATTTTGGAAATTATCGGTACAATTAAAAGTTACGTAGCGGGATGACTTTTAGATTTAGTAAAATTGAATGAACAGCTAAAATTATGGACTTAATGCGTAGTTATATATTATAATTTAATTTAAATTATCTATTTGTATTATTTATTTGAAAAGTTGATATCATATATAAATCGTAATAAATCAGTGCAATAATGTGGCAGTAGAGGGAGATATTAATCTATGTATTTAGAATATAATACTAGAAAAATTCACATAACTTTTTTTTGAGATAAAGCCCTGTAATACAGTATTCAGTTGGATAATGAATAAAATACTAATTGTTGTTTTTCGAATGAATGAAATGAACAAAATATATCACTTTGAATGCATTGAATTCCAGCTACAGAATGAATAAAAAGACCTTTTCATATATAACCTCTACATTTTACTTTCGTACCGTTTTTACACTTTATTAACAATTAATCGCGGACAATATACAGATATCATATAGTCTATATGTTTTCCCCAAAGATATTCCTAACCTCCCTGCCTTCCCTTTAGAGTTTTGTTGGGTCTCAATGAAACTGAAATATTCTTGTTCAAATATTTGATGCTATGCATTCAAAAGCTACTCCTAATAGCCCTTTTACTGCCTTTTTCTGTTTCCCGCTTGCGAAGGGGAATACCGCTGTGAAAGCTAGTGTTGCTGCTCTATTCAACAGAGCCATATCCCTGGCTGCAAAGAGCCTATTGTTGTTGATCCTGATTTTTGGTTTCAGTGTATCTGATTCCTGGGCTCAAACATATACTACAAGAGTATATGCCGATCAGCAAAATGGTTCCACCGCCGGACTGCTTTGTGTGAGCTGTGGTGTAACTAATGGACCCAATGCGGTGGATAACACGCCCGGATTCCAGTATACAGCTTCAACGCTGAATATTACTGCCGGCCTGTTAGGAAGTGTTTACCAGGAACTGGTCTTCTCTAATGGACCAAATGCCCCAGTTCCCAGTCCAAGCACCCCGATAACACTCAAAGTTGGTAGTACGGCTTCTGCATTATCATTAGGGGTATTAGGTGAGATAACTTTACAAGCATATAATGGAACTACTGCAATAGGTTCTCCAATCACAGTAAATTCAGGCCTGTTAAGCCTGAATTTATTGGCTTCCGGAAACCAGGCATATTTAACATTCCCTGCCCCGGGTGTAGCTTTTGACAGAGTAAGATTAACCCTGAATGGGGGCTTATTATCTGCCGCAAAAAGCATCAATATTTATTCTGCTTTTTATACAAAAACCACAACAGGTCCTGTGGCCTGCGATAAAGCTATTGATTTATTAACTGGTGTTGTAGGTAGTGTCGGTGCTTTAGGAGGTGTGACAAACGGGCCATTGGCAATTGATGGAGACCCTTCAACTTTCTCTGTTTTAAATGCTACGGTAACCGCTTTAGGTAACTATGCACAGGAAACTGCCATTTTCCCAGGATTATCTGCACCGGGCGACTCAGTAAGAATTCTGATATCCCAATCCGGCTCCCTACTGAATCTGGCCCTATTGCAAAATTTCACTATCCTTACTTATAATGGTGCTACAGTTGTCGATAGTGTGACAGGTAGCAGCGCTTTATTAGTACTTAACTTACTGTCAGGAAGTACTTCAATTCAAACATTATCATTTAAGGCTTCGGGATCTTTCGATCGTATACAAGTGCGATTAGGAGGTACGCTAAGTGCTCTTTCTTCAATTAATGTACACGAAATACAACGAGTCGGGCCCGGACCTAATTCCTCCGGATCAGGAACGGTCAAATCAACCTGTGTTAATACACCACTTACATTATATGTAAGTAATCCTGATTTGACGAATCTTACGTACACCTGGTATGATTCTACACAAACAACTGTACTTTCCTTAGCCGATAGCCTGGTATTGTCGGGTGCTCAGGTTGCAACTCCTGGTACTTATAAATATTATGTATCTGCTACCAGAAAAACCTGTACGACAGAATCTGCAAAAACATTAGTCACTGTACTAGTGAACCCTACTTCTGTAGAAAGTGATATTAGTGTACCATCTCCTGTACAATATTGTCCGGGAGATACTGTACGTATTACTCCAACTTCTCCTACAGAAACGAAAAATCCGGTATTCACCTGGTATAAGGATAATAGTACCAATGCTCCAATTACTAATGGACAAACAGATGGTACGGCAACATATTTTATCAGCGGTAATGGAACCCTATCTATAGTAGGGTTGTCTATGGGTACCTATAACTACTTTGTAGCTGTATCAGATAGTAACCATTGTCAAAACGACCCTGGTAAACGTGCGCATGTAATGGTAACTATGGGCACTGCTCCGGCCCCTCCTACCGTAGTTCCAACAGTTAATGCATCCACAGGTGTTCCTGTTACCTTAACTGCTGCTGCTGTTTCAGGCGCCACCATCGTTTGGTATCAGGATACTACTGCCGCACCAATAGCTACAGGAGCAACAACTGTTGTGGGTCCATTCAACGCTCCGGGTACTTACACCTACTACGCTGCTGTACAGCTGCCTGGTGGTTGCAGATCCTATCGTGTGCCGGTTGTAGTTACTATAAACGGTCCGGTTACGCCTCCAACTGGTTGTAATGTACCTACCAGTCAGGTGAATGGTACTACATTGGGTTGCGTGCTGTGTTCAGTTTCAAATCCAGGCAACGATATTGATAATGACCCTACTAACTTTACCAGCCTAAATGCTACGGTGAATTTATTAGGGGGTGCGGTATATCAACAATTGATATTCCCAACTCCTGGTGTTGCAACAGATAGTATCCGACTCGATCTTGCTTATCCTGCCGGGTTGGCAAACTTAGGGGTACTAAGTGGTATCGTTATTACTTCCGCTAATAATACAACAGTTGTGCGAAAGGATACCATATCCAGTCTGTTGTCTTTACGCATCCTGGATATTGGAAGTGGTAGGTTTACCGTAACAGTTCCAACAGGAGCAGCCTTTGATAGGGTACAAATTCTGTATAAAGGCACACTAAGTGCTCTTACAACAGTTAATATATATGGTGCGAGAATCGTAGCTCCAAATCCTACAGCCATTTCAAATAATGTTACTGTATGTGCGGGTTCTGTTGCAACATTACAGGCTACTCCTGCTGCCGGTACCAATATTCAATGGTTTGCTGATTCTACCGGCGGGGCTGCTTTAAGTAACCAAAACACCTATACAACTGATACACTCAGAACTCCAGGTGTGGTTACTTACTATATTCAGGTATTTGATGCAAATAATGCCAATTGCGCAAATCCTGATCGTATCCCGGTAAAAGTCACTGTTCGTCCATTAGGATCTCCTTCCAATATAACTGTTCCGTCTACCACCAATACTTGTACTAATGGAACTGCTGTAATCACTCCAACTGCTACTGGTGTATTGAATCCTGTATTTAAATGGTACAGCGATCCTAATAAAAACAATCCAATTACTAATGGTACTGTTGGCGGTGTTACATACGCAATAAACTCTTCTGGCCAATTATCCATTACCGGATTAACAATGGGCACTTATACCTATTATGTAAGTGTAAGTGGTGATACTACCTGCGAAAATGCTGCCGGTAACCTGGCTCCTGCAGTTGTAAACGTAACCAGTGTACCTGCTCCTCCAACAGTAAACCAGAGCGTTTCAGTAAGTACCGGTACACCTGTTACCTTAGTAGCTTCTCCTGCTTCTGGTGGTACCGTATTATGGTATAGCGATACAACCCAGGCTCCGATAGGCAGAGGAAGTTCCATCACTCTTCCAGCCTTCAATACTCCTGGCACCTACAGTTATTATGCTGGTGACAGTATTTCTGGTGGTTGTATCTCTAACAGGATATTAGTAACAATAACTGTTACAGGCCCAATCGTTAACCCTAACTGTAACGTACCAACTTCACAGGTAAATGGTACAACATTAGGTTGCGTACTGTGCTCTGTTCAGAATCCAAATAACGATATAGATTTAGACACCACTAACTTCACTACATTAAGCATTCCGGTTGGCTTATTAGGAGGTTCAGTATATCAACAACTGATCTTCCCTACTCCAGGTACAGG
>NZ_QPMM01000006.1 GCF_003419895.1 Chitinophaga silvatica
CTACTCCGGCCGCGGGTACTACGCTGCAATGGTTCAAGGATTCTACCGGTGGCGCTGCCTTAAGCAATCAGAATACTTATACAACTGATTCGCTGAAAACAGCAGGAACATACACCTATTATGTACAGGTAATCGGCTCTAACAATTGTCCGAACCCAGAACGTATCCCAGTAACAGTAATAGTAAATCCATTAGGAACTCCTGGTGATATCACATTGGCAGATACTACAGCAACTTGCGGTAGTGGTCCGGTTTCTCTGGCTCCAACTGCTCCTAATGTTACCAGCCCGGTATTCAAATGGTATACAGATAATACTAAGGCAACACAAATCACTAACGGCGCAGTAATCGGCGGTGCTACCTTCACTATAGATGGTACAGGTAAGTTAACGGTAAGCGGATTAACCGCCGGTAACCATACTTACTATGTAAGCGTATCAGGAAGTAACCGTTGTGAAAATCCGGCAGGTAGTCTGAAAGCAGCTACAATCTTTGTAACAACTGCACCAGCTCCTCCGACCGTAAATCAGAATGTTTCTGTAAGTACTGGTACGCCAGTTACGCTGGTAGCTTCTCCAGCTCCTGGAGCTACGGTAGTATGGTATAGTGATACCACTCAGGCACCTATTGGCCGAGGAAGTTCCATCACTCTCCCAGCCTTCAATACACCTGGTGTATACAAATATTTTGCTGGCGACAGTATTGCCGGTGGTTGTTTCTCTAACAGGTTATTAGTAACAATAACTGTTACAGGACCAATCGTTAATCCAAACTGTAATGTTCCAACATCACAAGTATATGGAACTACATTGGGTTGCATACTGTGCTCTGTTCAGAATCCAACAAATGATATAGATCTGGATACAACCAACTTCACTACATTAAGTATACCAGTTGGTTTATTAGGCGGTTCAGTATATCAACAACTGATCTTCCCTAACCCAGGTGCTGCAACTGATAGTATCCGATTAAACTTAGGAACCTCTGTTGGCCTTGCCGATGTGAGCTTACTGGGTGGTACAGTGATAACAGTTTATAATAATAATACAGTAGTAAGTGCTGATACCTTAGCAAACTTACTGACGCTTCGCTTACTGAGTGGTAACCGTTTTGTAGCTACAGTACCAACAGGCGGAGTATATAACAGAGTGGAAGTAAGACTCACAGGAGTACTTAACCTGCTCAATTCCTTAAATATCTACGGTGCGAGAGCGGTAGGAGCAAATCCAACCATCCAAACCAGCAGTCAGACAGTTTGTGCAGGATTACCGGCCACGCTGAGTGCTACTCCGGCCGCGGGTACTACGCTGCAATGGTATAAGGATTCTACCGGTGGCGCTGCTTTAAGCAATCAGAATACTTATACAACTGATTCGCTGAAAACAGCAGGAACATACACCTATTATGTACAGGTAATTGGTTCTAACAATTGTCCGAACCCAGAACGTATCCCAGTAACGGTAACAGTAAATCCATTAGGTACTCCTGGTGATATCACGTTAGCAGATACTACAGCAACTTGCGGTAGTGGTCCGGTTTCCCTGGCTCCAACTGCTCCAAATGTTACCAGCCCGGTATTCAAATGGTATACAGATAATACAAAAGCAACTCAAATCACTAACGGTGCAGTTATCGGAGGTGCTACCTTCACGATAGATGGTACAGGTAAGTTAACGGTAAGCGGATTAACCGCCGGTAACCATACTTACTATGTAAGCGTATCCGGAACTAACCGTTGTGAAAATCCGGCAGGTAGTCTGAAAGCCGCTACAATCTTTGTAACAACCGCTCCAGCTCCTCCAACAGTAAATCAGAATGTTTCAGTAAGTACTGGTACACCAGTTACTTTGGTAGCATCTCCAGCTCCTGGTGCTACGGTAGTATGGTATAGCGATACCACTCAGGCACCAATTGGCCGAGGAAGCTCCATCACTCTACCTGCGTTCAATACACCAGGTGTATACAAATACTTTGCTGGCGACAGTATTGCCGGTGGTTGTTTCTCTAACAGATTATTAGTAACAATAACTGTTACAGGTCCAATCGTTAACCCTAACTGTAATGTTCCAACTTCACAGGTAAATGGCACTACATTGGGTTGCATACTGTGCTCAGTTCAGAATCCAAATAATGATATAGATTTAGACACCACTAACTTCACTACATTAAGCATTCCGGTTGGCTTATTAGGAGGTTCAGTATATCAACAACTGATCTTCCCTACTCCAGGTACAGGAACGGATAGTATTCGTCTGAACTTGGGAACTTCCGTAGGTCTGGCTGATGTAAGCTTACTTGGTGGAACAGTAATAACTGTATATAATAATAACACAGTAGTAAGTGCTGATACCTTATCAAACTTACTGTCGCTTCGCTTACTGAGTGGTAACCGTTTTGTAGCTACAGTACCAACAGGCGGAGTATATAACAGAGTGGAAGTAAGACTCACAGGAGTACTTAACCTGCTCAATTCCTTAAATATCTACGGTGCGAGAGCGGTAGGAGCAAATCCAACCATCCAAACCAGCAGTCAGACAGTTTGTGCAGGATTACCGGCCACGCTGAGTGCTACTCCGGCCGCGGGTACTACGCTGCAATGGTATAAGGATTCTACCGGTGGCGCTGCTTTAAGCAATCAGAATACTTATACAACTGATTCGCTGAAAACAGCAGGAACATACACCTATTATGTACAGGTAATTGGTTCTAACAATTGTCCGAACCCAGAACGTATCCCAGTAACGGTAACGGTAAATCCATTAGGAACTCCTGGTGATATCACAGTGGCAGATACAACAGCATCATGTGGTAGTGCTCCTGCAGTATTGACTCCGGTAGCAACTAATGTTACTAATCCGGTATTCAAATGGTATACAGATAATACAAAAGCAACTCAAATCACTAACGGTGCAGTTATTGGTGGTGCAACCTTCACTATCGATGGTACTGGCAAACTGACGATCAGCGGATTAACTCAGGGTAGTTACACTTACTATGTAAGCGTATCTGGTACTAATCGTTGTGAAAATCCAGCAGGTAGTCTGAAGGCCGTAACAGTAACTGTTTCTGGTGCTCCTGCTCCTCCAAGTGTGGTTCAGAATTATACAGTAAGTACCGGACTTCCATTAACATTATTTGCAACACCAGCACCAGGAACAACGGTGCTATGGTATAGCGATACAACGAAAGCTCCGATTGGAAGAGGCTCCAGCATTACGCTGGCGCCTTTCCCAACGGCAGGTATATACACCTATTTTGCCGGAGATAGTTTACCTGGAGGTTGTGTGTCTATCAGACTCCCAATTTCAATTACAGTAACAGGTCCTTCTCCTATCAGATGTAATATGCCAAATAGCCAGGTAACTGGTACTACTCTTGGTTGCGTACTGTGTTCAGTTCAGAATCCTACATTTGATATTGATACAATCCCGACCAATTTTACAAGATTAAATATTCCGGTAGGTTTACTGGGAGGTTCAGTTTATCAACAATTGATCTTCCCTTCTGTAGGTGCAGCTACCGATAGTATCCAATTTCAACTGGCAAACCCTGGTGGTTTGGCAGATGTTAGCGTTTTAGGTGGTGCCTTAATTACTGTTTATAATGGTAATACTGTAGTAAACAGAGATACTATTGCTTCATTATTAACTCTCAGAGTATTAAGTGGTAATAGTTATACAGCTACAATTCCAGCTGGTGGCGCTTATGATCGTGTAGAGGTAAGACTAACAGGGGTTGTTAATCTCCTGAATTCTCTTGATATCTATGGAGTTAGAGCTTTGGCGCCTAACCCAACAATTACGGCTCCAAATGTTACTGTATGTGCTGGTCAACCTGCTGTGTTGACGGCCACTCCTGCTGCAGGAACAAGTGTGCGTTGGTATGCTGATTCTACAACTACAGTAATACTTAGCTCAAGTGCAACATATACAACTGATACTTTAAATACTCCGGGCAACTTCCGTTATTATGTTCAGGCAATAGATGGTAATGGTTGTCCAAACCCTAACAGAATACCAGTTGTGGTAACGGTTAATCCAACCAGCAAGCCAGGTAACATCATTGTACCTGATAGCTCAGTAATTTGCTCCAGTGCTCCGGTTGTGTTAACACCAACTGCTCCGGGTATTACTGCTCCGGTATTTAAATGGTATACAAGCAATAATAAAACAACTCAAATTACTAATGGTACTGTAATCGGCGGTGCAACCTTCAATATTGATAATACAGGTAAACTAACTATCACTGGTCTGGCTGTTGGTAACTATACTTACTATGTAAGCGTATCCAGTGCTACGCAGTGTGAAAACCCTGCTGGTTCGTTGAAAGCTGCAAATGTGCAAATAGCAACATCTCCTGCTGCTCCTGTAGTTGCCGGTGAAGTGGTTATCCCGATCAATACCAGTACAACGTTAACTGCACAACCAGTACCTGGTGCTACTCTGGTTTGGTTCAATGATTCTACTACAACTACAGTAGCTCAAACTGGTCCTTCATATACAGTTGGTCCGTTTGGTATGGTGGGTAACTATACATATTATGTTGCGGCAAGGGTTGCCGGGGCTTGTGATTCTAAACGTGTACCAATTGTGGTGCAAGTGGTTGGACCATATAATCCTAACCCTAACTGTAACTTTGCTAATGCTCAGACTTCAGGTACTACCCTGGGTTGTATCTTATGTAGTGTAATTAATCCAACTAATGACGTAGATAGTATTCAGACTAACTTCACAAGGTTGTCTATCCCTGTAGGCGTATTAGGTGGATCTGTTTACCAACGTCTGATATTCCCTAATGCCGGTGCAGCTAATGACAGTGTACAACTGAAATTGGCTACTTCTGTTGGCTTAGCTGATGTAAGCCTGTTAGGTGGTACATTAATTTCTCTCTATAACAATAATACACTCGTTAAATCCGATACACTTTCTAGTCTGTTGACACTCCGCTTGCTCAGTGGTCAGCAGTTTACTGCTACTATTGCTGCTCCTGCGGCTTATGACAGAGTAGAAGTGAAACTGACAGGTGTGCTTAATCTGTTGAATTCTATTGATATCTACAGTGCAAGAATACTGTATGCTAAACCAACAGTAAATACCAATACTTCAGATACAGTATGTATCAATAGTAAAGCAACCCTCTCTGTAACTCCTGCTCCTGGTACTTCTGTACGCTGGTATGCAGATTCTACAAGTAATATTGTATTAAGCTCTTCTAATACTTATACTACAGATACATTAAGAAATGCAGGTAAGGTAACTTACTATGTATCTGTGGTAGGTGGACCAAACAACTGTCCAAACCCTGATCGTATCCCGGTTTCAGTAACTGTTTCTGCTGCACCTGTTGCACCAGCTCCGGCTACCGTACAGGTATGTCCAGGTTCTGATGTAGTATTACAGATAAATAATGCAGACCACAGACTTACATACAACTGGTATAGTATGGCAACTGGTGGTACTAAGCTGAATACAGACAGTGGATATACATTTAAACTGACAGCAATCAGTAAGGATACTACGTTGTATGTGGCGGCAGTAAATAGCTGTGGTGCAATGTCAAACAGAGTACCATTCACAGTACAAATGGCATCTACCCTGAGTGCTCCGATAGTTACTCCAAACCCTGATACAGTGGGATTAGGTGTGCAGCCTGTATTAACAGCAATGTCTAATACCGCTAATGTAATCTTCAAGTGGTATGGTAGCCAGGCAGGTAATGATAGTCTGTTTACCGGTCAGGTATATACTCCGGCAGCGAGCAACACTCCAGGTACTAAGACTTATTGGGTTGAAGCTGCTCTGAGCAGTGGAGCTACTTGTCAGTCAATCAGAGTTCCGGTTGTAGTGGTTTACTCACAAGAGGCATTCAGTCCGGTACCATGTGAAGGTGCCTCTTCACAAACCGTAGGTAGCAGTGGATTACTGATACTCGGAAATGTTTATAACAGACAATTAGCTGTAGATAATGACGCTAATACTGCTTCTACTCTCGTAATAGATGCAGGTATACTGAATGCACAAATCTGGCAACGTGCTAAGTTCGTTGGAGTATCTTCTCCAGGCGATACAATAAGAGTACTGCTGTCTAACCCAAGTCAGGTATTGTCTCTGGCACTGCTGGGTGGAGTTCAGTTAACTTCTTACAATGGTAATACGCCAGGTGATTCAGTTAATATTAATAATCCGCTGGTTAAACTGACATTGTTGAGCAGTAAGAAACAAGCATTGGTAGAATTTGTACCAACCAAACCATTCGATGCTGTTGAGGTGAAACTCAAATCTGGTATCGCTGGTGCGTTGACAACTATCGACTTCAACTATGCTCAGCGTGCATTGGTAACACCAACTGTTCAGGCTTCAAACGTTACAGTATGCGCTGGTAATCCGGCAACACTCGCGGTTAAAAATCCTGTAGCAGGTGTAACGTACCGTTGGTATAATGGCCAGGGTGTTTATCAGGCTGGTAAGGATGGAAATACCTTTACCACTGGTAATCTGACTTCAGATACTACATTCTATGTAGATGCATTCAGAAACAATTGTGCAAGCACAGGTCGTGCAATGATTAGTGTGAAAGTAACCGCTGCACCTACTGCTCCGAATGTACTGTCTAATAATGTGAAAGTATGTAGCGGTTCTGATGCTGATCTGGCAATCGCTAATCCGGTGAAAGGTTACTCTTATGGTTGGTATAATGTACCTACTGGAGGAACAAAACTGAATACGGATAGTGGACTTGTATTCAAAGTATTGAATGTTACTACTAAGGCTACGTATTATGTACAAGCAATTAATGATAGCTGTAATAGTATCTCTGCAACAAGAACTGCGGTAACAGTGGATACAGCATCGTCTCTGGCTCGTCCTACAGTTATACCACCGGTAGATACTGTAATAATCGGACAACAGTCATTGTTCCGTGCTTCTGCAGCTGTGGCTAATACAACATTCAATTGGTATACAAGTGATACAAGTACCAATATACTGTTTACTGGTTCATCATTCATAACCAGTCCTTCTACTAAACTTGGTACTAC
The DNA here is from genome assembly GCF_003419895.1 of Chitinophaga silvatica. Taxonomy (GTDB): domain Bacteria; phylum Bacteroidota; class Bacteroidia; order Chitinophagales; family Chitinophagaceae; genus Chitinophaga; species Chitinophaga silvatica. Next base: position 7,037 of record NZ_QPMM01000006.1, read on the forward strand.
TGTTTACTATGTGGAAGCAGTACTGAATGGTAGCTCAATCTGTAAATCTGAAAGAGCAACTGCAACCGTGGTGACTGTAAACGGTGTAACAAGTGAAGTACCATGTGAAGGCGCTACCAGCCAAACAAATGGCGTAACTGGTTTAACTATCGGTAGTGTGATAAATCCTCAGTATGCAGTAGATAATAATGTGAATACAGCATCTTCTCTGGTAATCAACTTAGGTGTACTGAATGGATCTGTATTCGAGAAAGCAAACTTCACTGGTATCTCTACTCCTGGTGATACTGTGAAAGTGATGTTGTCTAACCCAAGTCAGGTGCTTTCTGTAGCAGCTCTGGCAAGTGTTCAGCTGACCACTTACAATGGAAACACACCTGGTGACTCAGTACTGGTATCTAATCCGATTGTTCATCTGGATCTTCTGAGCAACAGCCGTAGAGCTATTCTCTCCTTCGTTCCAACCAAACCATTCGATGCGGTGGAAGTAAGACTGAAAGCTGGTGTTGCTGCTGCACTCACAGATGTTGACTTCAACTACGCTCAGAGAGCGATCGTTCAGCCTAAAGTACAGGTAAGCGGTAGCAACAGCGTATGTAAAGGCAATCCGGTAACGCTTAAAGTACTGAACCCTGCTGCGAATGTGGTGTATAGCTGGTATAATGGTAAAGGTGTTCATCTGTTGGATAGCGTTGCATTTGTAACTCCAACAACACTCGATTCAGGTACTTATAGCTACTATGTAACTGCAAACAGAAATAGTTGTACTTCTACAGCTTCTGCACCTGTTACGATTACAATACTTGGATTACCATCTGCACCTCAACCAACCAGCAGTAACGTAACAACTTGTATCAATACTCCTGTAACACTGAGCGTAAAAGCAGTAAGCGGAGTACAGTTCAACTGGTATGATGCAGCAACTGGTGGTGCGAAACTGGTATCTAACAGTAATCAATACACTACTCCGGCTAATCTGGCCGCTGGTACATATAACTTCTACGTAGAAGCTGTGAATGGTAATAATTGTGCAAATGATAGCGGACGCGCGAAGATTGTACTGACAGTGGATAGTGCTTCAACAGCCAGCGATATTCAGGTGGCAAATGCAGTAATCTGTAGTGGTGATACGGCAGTATTAACTCCAAGCAGCACTACTGTAACCAACCCAGTATTTAAATGGTACGCAAATGCTGATAAGACCAGTCCAATCACCGCAGGTGTAAATAGTAAAGGTCAACTGACCATTACAGGATTAACTCCGGGTATCTATACTTACTATGTAAGCGTAAGCAATAATGGTCAGTGTGAAAACCAGGCGGGTAAACTTAAATCAGTAACAGTAACTGTAAATAATAATGCAGTGGCAGCCGATATACAAGTAGCAGATACAACAATCTGTGCTAATACAACGGTGAAACTAACAGCTACATCAACTACAGTTACTAACCCAATATTCAAATGGTATAAAGATGCATCACTGAAAACATTATTGTTCACAGGTGCAACTTACACTACACAACAATTGGCCGCTACTACTTCGTTCTATGTAACAGTAGAAGGTTCTAACAAGTGTGCTAATGATGCCGCTAATGCTAAGGTGGTAACTGTCAGCATCCGCGAGGTAACCACACCAATAATTGCTGCATCTTCAATCAACATCTGTGTTGGTGATACCGTAACACTCTCAGTTAAAAATGTGGAAGGTGGATTAACATATAATTGGTTCAATACTAGTACCGGTGGTACATCACTGTTCACAGGTCCGGTATACGTAGTAACAGGCCTTACTCAGTCTACCGACTTCTATGCTGAAGCATCTGCTGGAAGTTGTACAAGTCCGGTTCGCACTAAGATTTCTATCGGTGTGGGTGTTGCTCCTAATCCAATTCTTGAATCTACCGATGTTACAGTTTGTCAGGGTGGTAAAGCAGTGTTGAAAGTAACATCTTCAACAGTTGATATCACGTACAGATGGTACACATCACCTACTGGTGGAACACCAATCTTTACAGGACCAATATATACCACTGCTCCGATCAACGCCAACACATCCTTCTATGTGGATGCTGTAGGTGATACCTCCAGATGTGGTAAACCATCTGCAAGGGTAATGGTGAAAGTGACAGCGGTTCCGGTTCCAACAGCTCCGGTATTGGTAAGCGGATTTGTTCAGGGTTGTAAAGGTCAAAGTGCTTCCCTGGCAATTAAAGATCCGGTTCCTGGATTAACTTATCAATGGTTTGATGCAGCTACTAATGGTACACAGGTGTTCGAAGGAACTGTATTCAATATAGCAGCACTTGATACAAGTATCACATACTATGTTCAGGCTACTGTAAATGGAAGCTGTCCTAGTGCTACCAGAACCAGTGGATCTATAAAGGTTAACGATATACCACAGGTTCCTGAAGTAGCCTCTTCTTCACCTAGTGTTTGTCAGGGTGGCAGTGTAACACTCAACATCGTAAATCCAATTGCAGGTGTAACCTACAGATGGTTTGATGCAGTAACTGGTGGTAACCTGCTGTTTACTGGCCCTGTATTCAAAACCGGTGCATTAAATGTTAATACTGATTTCTATGCGGAAGCCAGCAATGGAATCTGTAGCAGCAATCAAAGGACTAAGATTTCAATAGGTGTAGGTCAGGCACCAACACCAACCCTGGAATCAAATGCACTCACAGTTTGTATGGGTAATCCTGCAACGCTTCGCGTAACATCACCAACAAATGGTATTACTTACAGATGGTATACATCAGCAACAGGTGGTACTCCTGTATTTACAGGTCCGGTGTATAAAACCAACAACCTGACTTCAAGTACCGACTTCTTTGTTGATGCAATTGCTGATTCCGGATCTTGTGGAAATGCATCTGTGAGAGTAAAAGCAACAGTGACTGTAGTAAATGCTCCAAATGCTCCTGATGTAGTAGCAAGTATGCTCAAAACTTGCGCTGGTACCGGTGTAACTGTGGCTGTGAAAACTATAGATCCAGCTATTACATACCAATGGTACGATGCTGCAAGTGGTGGATCATTACTGTTCACTGGTGCTGTATATAGTGTACCGGTAGTAACAACTAATACAACCTTCTATGTACAGGCTAATCTTGGTAATGGTTGCTCTAGTTCAACCAGAACTGCGGTTAATGTTTCAGTAGATCCGGCTCCACCAATTCCAAGTGTAGCCTCCGACGATCTGACTACCTGCATCGGTGGAACTGTCACATTCAATATCAGCAACCCAAGTGCAGCACTGACTTACAGATGGTTTGATGCTCCTTCTAACGGTACATTACTGGCAACAGGTGTTGAATATACTACCGCTCCGCTGGCCGCTAATACTCCATTCTATGTAGAAGCACTGAATAGCTTCGGTTGTAGCAGTGCACGTAAAGGAGTAACTGCAACAGTGGTGAATGACCTGGATGCTCCATTAGCATCACCGCTCACAATCTGCGCTGGTCAGACTGGTGTACTGAGCGTGAAAGACAGAAAAACAGGTATAACGTATAAATGGTACAATGTTGCAACTGGTGGAACTGCGATATTCACAGGTGGAGACTTTACAATTACTCCAACCATCAGCACAATCTACTATGTTGAAGCTACTACCAGTGGTGGATGCGTAAGCTCCAGAACAGAAGTTCGTGTAACCGTGAATCCTTCACCTGCACCTCCTGTTGTAGCTAATGCAACGCTGAATGCATGTCCTGGTCAGACAGTTGAAGTAGCAGTACTGAATCCTGATCCAACCCTGACTTACAAATGGTATAATACACCAACTGGTGGTACACCATTGACAACAGGAGCTTCTTACACAACTCCTCCAATCAATGCAAACCAGATGTATTATGTGGAAGCTCTTAACAATAATGGTTGTCCGAGTGCTACCCGTACTGCTGTTAGCGTAATTGCAACACCAGCTCCTGCAAATCCAACAATCACAGGAACCGAGAATATCTGTCCGGGTACCAGCACTATACTGACGGCAGCATCAGCTACCGCAGGTGTAAACTTCCGCTGGTACAGTACAGCAACAGGTGGTACTCCATTGTTCACTGGCGCAAGCTATACAACACCGGTACTGAATAATGCAACTACTTACTATGTAGAAGCATTTACAACAGGAGGTTGCATAAGCACAAGCAGAACTGCAGTGAATGTAACAATGGCTCAACCACTTCCGGCTCCGACTATTACAGTTGATAACGCAACGCCTACTGAAGTAACCTTCCGCTGGAACACAGTTACAGGTGCTCAAAGCTATCAGGTATCAATTGATAATGGTGTGACCTGGATTCCACCTAGCTCTGGCCCTAATGGTACTACTCATACAATCGGCGGTCTGCAACCTAATCAGAGTGTAACCATTCAGGTTAAGGCAATAGGAGCCGTGAGCTGTGAAACTAGTGCCGTGGCTACTGCAACAGGTAAGACAACCAATCCAAACGGTAACAACATCTATGTACCGAACCTCTTCAGTCCAAATGGTGATGGTATAAATGATATCGAGTATGTATACGGTACAGCAATCGCACAACTCGAGTTCAGAATCTACAACCAGTGGGGTCAGTTAGTCTTCACTTCTAAAGATCAACGCCAGGGATGGGATGGTACTATGGATGGAAGACGTCAGCCAGTTGGAGTGTACGTTTACATCGTGAAGGCTACAATGCAGGATGGCACAGTGATAACTAAGAAAGGAAATATTACACTGATGAGATAATGATTGAGAATTGATCAACACTAATAATATCAAAAAACCGGGATACAACAGTATCCCGGTTTATACAGAACAAGTTAAAAATGTTCCTATGAAAAGGATTTTTATAGTTGCACTAATTTTGTGGAGCAGTTTGTTGCCCCGGGTGGTAGTCGCGCAGGTGGACCCCCACTTCTCTCAATATTACGCATACCCGCTGTGGTTAAATCCTGCCTTAACTGGTGTTATTGATGGTGATTACCGGATAAGCGGTGATTATCGAAATCAATGGGCCAATTATGGCAAACCATATTCTACAGCAGGGGTATCTATAGATGCGGCAACAACAAAAAACATAGGAGTTGGATTAAATGTACTGAATATGTCGGCTGGGGATGCCGGCTATAATTTTTTTAATGCGATGGCCAGCGTTTCATACACCGGTGTGAAATTCGGTCGCACTAAAACTACTCAGATCACATTTGGTATGAACGCCGGCCTCATGAATCGCAGACTCGATCCGGCTAAATTCCAGACCGGTCTGATGTGGTCTCCGATCGGCGGATTTGATCCTTCATTGTATAATGGTGAAAGCCTTAGAAAAACTAACTCTACTCAATTTGATATTGGTGCAGGTACTGTACTGTTCGACGGTAACCCTAATCACATTCTAAATCCATTTGTAGGTTTCGCCGCCCAACATCTTAATACCCCAAGAGATCCGTTTGCCAGTGATGGAAATAATATCAACCTGCCAGTACGCTGGCTGTTTCATGGAGGAACAAAGATTAAGGTAGCCGATAAAGTAAGCTTAACACCTACCGCTTTATACATGCATCAGGGTAATGCGGAAGAAACTGTAGCCGGTATTTATGCACAGCTATTGGTAAACCCGGAATTCGACTTCCTCATAGGTTGCAATTTCCGCTTTAACGATGCTGTCATTCCATTTGCCGGATTTCATTATAAAGGCTTCGTGTTAGGATTGAGCTACGATGCTAATACCTCCGGGATGAAATCTTTAGTAAACGGAAGTCAGGCCTTTGAAGTATCTCTCTCCTTCATTAGCCGTAAAAAGAGACTGCTGAACGAAGAATACTTTATCTGTCCAAGATTATAATCTGCATGAAAAACATATACAGAAAAAGAAATGGAACCCTCATGAAAAAAATTACTCTCTGCTTGCTGGTGGTTCTTACTGGGATATTTAGCTCTATACAAGCTCAATATGTTTATGATTATAAACATACCGCAGATGTTTATTACAATGCCCGGGATTATTATTCCGCGGCACAGTACTACAATAAAGCGCTGGGTACGTTTAAAATCAAACCAGAACAAGTTTTACCCTATACCATCGCTGGTGCTCCTGCCCCAACCGGAAAAATGAAAGATTACCAGGATGTTGTTGCGAGATTGGCCGATTCTTATCGTCGGTTCTATGACTACGGAAATGCAGAAACCTGGTATGCACAACTGGTAGGATTCAACAATCCTGCTTATCCGCAAGCCCGTTTCTGGTATGCTACCACTTTGCGCTACAACGGAAAGTATCAGGAAGCACTCGATGAATTCAAAAAATTTCAAAAAAGCTATACCGCATCAGATGACCTAAGTGTTAGAACAGCTCTTGAAATTTCTACTTGTGAATTCGCACTTTCTGATGGGCAGAAACTTCCTCGTTTTACAATCGAAAAAACTTCCGGCAATGTAAACGAAGGTGGTGCAAACTATGCACCTGTAGTGCTTGATCCTGGAACTTTAATGTTCACATCTTCCAGGTCAGATAACCCTCCTTTACCCACTGCTTCCAAACAGAAACCAAATCCCAACAATAGAAAAGGTACTCCTTATGTAAATAACCTTTACACCGCAACAGGTAGTGAGAACTCTTATGACAATAGCCAGAAAGTTAAAATTCCTATGGCTAAAGGATTTGATCAGGGCGTTTCCACTATCTCTCCAGATGGGAACTCAATGTATCTGACCCGCTGGTTCATGAAGGATGGAGTAAAACAGGCTAGTATTTATATGACCATACGCCAAAATGGTGCCTGGGCAGAACCTCGGCCATTAGGCGATAACGTAAACGTACCCGGATATAATTCCATGCAACCTTTTATTACCTCTGATGGAAAATACCTGTTATTTTCTTCCAACAGACCAGGTGGTATGGGGAAATATGATCTCTGGTACTGTATTATGTCTAACGGCACTCCTGGTGGTGCTAAAAACATGGGTACAGCTATTAATACAAAAGATGAGGAGCAGGCTCCATTTTATGATGCAGAAAAAAATCTTCTTGTATTCAGTACAGATGGTCGTGTAGGTTATGGAGGTCTTGATTTCTATTCCAGCGAAGGCGATTTTGGTACCTGGTCTCAGCCTGTAAATATGGGCAAACCGCTCAATTCACCTAAAGACGATATTTACTACACAGCATTGGATAACTCTCATCCTTTTGCTGCCGGATTTATCAGCTCAGATAGAGAATCGATCTGCTGCCTGGAAGTATTCGGTATCAGACGTATCAAAAAAGTGATCAGTGGATTGATTATCGATTGTGATACCCAAAAGCCCCTGCAGGGAGCTACGGTTACCCTATTGGATACAGTGAGAAGAAAAACTATCAGCAAAGTTACATTAGGCGCTGATGGCAGATATACCTTCGAAGCCGATCCTCAGCGTTATTATAAACTTCTCGCAGAGAAACAAAACTACTTCTCCAAAGCATTGTACGTAAATACAGATGACTTGCTGAAAATAGATTCATTAGATAATCCGACTCTCTGTCTCAAACCATATGAAATCGATAAGCCAATTGTATTGAACAATATCTATTACGATTTCAATAAAGCAACATTGAGAGAAGAATCTAAAATAGTATTGGATACAGTGGTGGATATCTTGAGAGAAAATCCGAAACTCACTATAGAAATGAGTGCACATACCGATAGCATCGGATCTGTGAAATATAATGATAAACTTTCTCAGGCTCGTGCACAATCTTGCGTTGATTACCTGATCAGCAGAGGTATTTCTCCTAACAGGTTAATTGCAAAAGGTTACGGAAAATCCAGACCAATTGCTCCAAACTCTCTGCCTAATGGTAAAGATAATCCTGAAGGCCGTCAGCTAAACCGCAGAACAGAATTTAAAGTGTTGAAGAGACAAGTGGAAGCCAGAAGCGATTACGACAACAATAGTTCTCAATGATAAAAATCTAATTGCTTTCCATATCCTACGTTCTACAGTAGAAAGAGGCTGCCAAACCGGTAGTCTCTTTTTTTATACATATAATTATAACCCCAGCAACCGGTTACTGGGGTTGTAATTATGAGTCCTTATTTAATTGCTGATTAATTACTCTTTCCGAAATTACCAATTGCTAAAGTGTCGGTTCCTTTTAATACTTTCAGGTGTGCGCTATATGCTATAGCATCATTGTATTTGAAAGCAACGTCTTTAGTCGCATCGGCAGGTTGATACAGCTTAATTGTAGTTACATTTTTAAACAAGTCAACTGTTTGTGCTGCACCGTTTCCTTTGAAAGATTTAGACAACAATGTATCTGTTTTAGGTGCTGTGGTTGTACCACCAATGAAGTAGATAAGGTGATCTGCATCTTTGGTGTTTTTTGTGAGACTTAATACCACATTTATTGAACTGTCAGTATTTTCAGATACGATTATTTCTCCGATTTTTTTATTTGCATCAGCTCCGGTTCCTTTTAATTCAAAAGACTTTGAACGTGGAGTCGGAGGCGCTGGATCATCCTTGTCTTTTGAACATGATGCGAAAGTAATACCCAATACAGTAGCTAACGCCACTCCGGTACGGAGTGCGTGTTTTTTGAACATAAGCATCTCTAATAAAGTTTTAAGATTGCGATTTTAAGATTGTACTAATTGATTTTCCTAGGTTTGTCAGCGCTGATGATGTATGTTAAACGGTGCCTGAAAAAATAAGTTACACTAAGAGTAAAAAAAATTATAGATTTGTTAGGCATACCTGAATACTCAAGGCATATGAAAGTCTTCTAAAGCTTTTTATTAAAGCTCCCAAATCTTCTCCAACTGAAACTACAATTAACTGTAGTAGTGTATCCTATTTATTATTTCAAAAATAATTGTATGCCACGTTTTAATACGTTAGGGCTTCGTATAGCCAATCTATTTCGTTTATTTAAAGTTGCCATTTCAGGTAGTGAAAAAGAATTTACAACAGGTAATATTAATCGTGCAATTTTTCTGTTGGCAGTGCCAATGATATTGGAAATGCTAATGGAGTCATTGTTTGCTGTTGTTGATATCTATTTTGTTAGTCATTTGGGTGTTGATGCAATTACTACTGTGGGATTAACGGAATCTATATTGACAATTGTGTACACATTGGCAATGGGGCTAAGCATTGCAGCTACGGCGGTAATAGCCAGGCGTGTAGGGGAAAAAAATACGGAAGCTGCTTCTCATGCTGCAATACAGGTACTTTATTTGGGCTTGGTTATCTCTGTACTTATTACCATGATAGGAATATTCTTTTCGAAAGATATTTTAATGTTAATGGGTGCTTCTCCGGGTATTGTTAATAACGGGTATGAATATACTGCGTTGCTATTACAAGGAAATATTGTAATCATTCTTCTTTTCCTGATAAATGGAATATTCAGAGGGGCGGGTGATGCAGCATTGGCAATGAGGGCTTTGTGGCTGGCTAATGGGTTAAATATTTTGCTCTGCCCTATTTTGATCAATGGCTGGGGAATTATTCCGGCATTCGGTCTTAAAGGTGCAGCTCTGGCTACATTTATAGGAAGAGGAACAGGAGTATGTTATCAATTGTTTCATCTGTTGAAGGGTAAGGACTTGATAAGAATTACAAGGAAGCAATTGGGCTTGGCAATGGATGTTATCTGGTCGTTATTACGTATTGCCGGTGGAGCAACTGGCCAGATGTTAATAGCTTCAGCAAGTTGGATCTTTTTGGTTCGTATTATTTCCAGATTCGGAACAGATGCAGTTGCCGGTTATACGATAGGGATCAGGATTATGATCTTTACATTGCTCCCAGCATGGGGTATGGCTAATGCGGCATCGGCATTGGTAGGGCAGAATCTGGGGGCAGGACAACCAGATAGAGCTGAAGTTTCTGTTTGGAAAACAGCCTTTTATAATATGCTGTTTCTGGGTTGTATGGCTTTATTATTTTGGATAGCAGCCCCTACAATTCTTAAATTGTTTACAGACCAGCCAGAAGTAATCGGATATGGGGTTCAGTGCTTACGCTATATAAGCATGGGATTTTTATTTTATGCATATGGAATGGTGCTTATGCAATCTTTTAACGGAGCTGGTGATACACGTACTCCCCTGTTTATTAATCTAATTGCGTTATGGCTATGGCAAATGCCATTGTCCTGGTTTCTGGCGGTTTACTGTAATATGGGGCCAGAGGGCGTTTTCCTGGGAGTTGCTATTTCTGAGTCAACATCTGCTATTATTGCCATTTGTTTATTTAGAAGGAATACCTGGAAGCTGGTTAAGATTTAGCTTTATGCTTTCTATTTTAATATTACCTTTGCGAGGTTTTGCACAAATATTAAAATAATTAAATCAATTAAAAATAGCATGTCACTTACTGTTGTAGGCACTATGGCATTCGATGAAATTGAAACGCCATTTGGTAAATCTGGTAAAATAATAGGTGGATCGGCAACTTATATTGCCTGGGCTGCTTCTAACTTTGTACAACCTATTAATCAGGTTTCCGTAGTTGGAGAAGATTTTCCAAAGGCTGAAATGGATGCCTTATCTGCTAAAGGAGTTGCGTTGGATGGAGTACAGATTAAAGAAGGCGAAAAATCCTTCTATTGGTCTGGAAAATACCATATGGATATGAATACCCGCGATTCTTTGGTGACAGATCTAAATGTTTTGGCCGATTTTCAGCCAGTTATTCCTGAAACCTATCAGGGTAGCGAATTCCTGATTTTAGGAAACCTTACACCTCAGGTTCAAATGAGCGTATTGGATCAATTGAAAGAGAGACCTCGATTGATTGTAATGGATACCATGAACTTCTGGATGGAAGTAGCTTTGGAAGATCTGCTGAAAGTATTAAAGAGAGTAGATGTGCTGATGGTAAATGATGGAGAAGCAAGACAATTAAGCGGTGAGTATTCACTGGTTAAAGCTGCCCGTAAGATCCTCGAAATGGGTCCTAAGTATCTGATCATTAAGAAAGGAGAACACGGAGCATTATTATTCTGCGATAACCATGTTTTCTTTGCTCCAGCAATGCCATTGGATGAGGTATACGATCCTACCGGTGCTGGTGATACTTTCGCAGGTGGTTTTATCGGTCACCTGGCCAGAACTAAAGACATCTCTTTCGAGAATATGAAAACAGCAATCATCGTTGGTTCTGCAATGGCTTCATTCTGTGTTGAGAAATTTGGTACAGAAAGAATCCGTCAGGTTACTAAAGGTGAAATTGCTGCACGTATCGAACAATTTGTTCAATTGGTGAACTTCGATATCGACCTGGTTTAAACGAATCAATAATTACAATAAAAAAAATGCTGATCTGTAATTAGATCAGCATTTTTATTTTATAAAGAAGTGATTATTTATAGATGTTATTAAGAATAGATGCTAACCTCAATCCTCCTTTTAATAATTGATTATTCAGGTCATCTACAAACACATAATTATAACGATAACTTAACTTTGAATCAGGCTTTGTTCCCGCATAAATTCGATCTGCTATCAAATGTGAGTCATACATCCAATCGGCAATAGAACCACTCTGTATTTCCTTTACTTTGGCAGGAGTTGCAATGTCGAGCGCTTTAGTATATTCTGTATAACTTAATTGCTGAAAATCAATCAATTGTTCATCCCAAACTCTATGCAGATTAGAAGGAGTGTTAAACCAGGTTACATTGATTTTGTTGCCTCCCATATCTTCATCGCGGCCAACATGCAATGGTTGGTGCATATCGCCCATCATATGAATAAGGAAAGAAAGAGAGAAGGTATGTTGATCTTTACTCAATGATTTATCCTTTAAATTTTTGATCATTGCCTGCGTCTCGGTATACAGATTCTCTCCTGTAGCAGCATTCAGCATTTGATCGAAGGTAGATCTGTCTACATTCGCAGGAAAATCCAGATAATGCCAGGTATTGGTATGATCGTATTGGTGGGTGGTATCGGACTTAATAAAATCGGGCCAGTTGGCAACCATCGCCATACTTTTAGGGCCAATAATATTGGAAACTGCCTTACGGGCTTTAGGTGTGAGATGTAACCAGGCAATTTCAGCTACGATGCGGTGTCCGTTTGGACCCCAAGCAAAAGTGGCAGCAGGAAGCATAAAGGCCAGAATGAGGCCAGCTAAGAATTTCTTTCTCATAAGTTTCAAATAAAAGGCAAAAGTAAAGGTTCTTTTTTTAACACTTCACTTGCGGATTCTTTAGTAAATTTGATGTTCTGCACAAACAACGATTTTTCAATATGTCATTTAAGATACAAGCTCCTTATGCTCCCGCTGGCGACCAGCCGGAAGCAATCAAACAATTAACCCAGGGAGTAATGAATGGAGAAGCTTTTCAGACATTACTCGGAGTTACTGGTTCAGGAAAAACGTTTACTGTAGCTAATGTTATTCAGGAGGTCCAAAAACCAACATTAGTGTTGACCCATAACAAAACCCTGGTTGCTCAGCTGTATGGCGAGTTAAGACAGTTTTTCCCCGATAACGCAGTAGAATATTACGTATCATATTACGATTATTATCAACCGGAAGCCTATATGCCGGTTAGTGATACTTACATAGAAAAAGATCTCGCTATTAATGAAGAACTGGATAAACTACGTTTGAAGGCAACTTCCAACCTGTTATCCGGTCGACGGGATATTATTGTGGTAGCCAGTGTGTCCTGTATCTATGGTATTGGTAACCCAGCAGAATATGAAAATGGGATTATCAGAATCAAAAAAGGACAAACTATTGGTAGGAATACTTTATTACATGGATTGGTTAACTCTTTATATAGCCGTACAACTGGTGATTTCAACAGAGGTAATTTCAGGGTAAAGGGCGATACTGTAGACATCAATCTTCCGTATGTGGATTATGGATATAGAATTACATTTTTTGGTGATGAAATCGAAGAAATAGAGACAATTGATGTTCAGAATAGCAAACGCATAACGGTCGTGGAAAATGCTGCTATTTTCCCGGCTAATATGTATCTGGCACCAAAAGATATGATGCAGCAGATCATCTATGAAATACAGGATGAATTGAAAGCACAGGTAGATTATTTTAAGGAGAATGGTAAGCTGATAGAAGCACAGCGACTCTCAGAGAGAGTAAATTATGATATAGAAATGATGAGGGAGCTGGGCTATTGTAGTGGAATTGAAAACTATTCGAGATTTCTGGATCGTAGAAAACCAGGTGCCCGACCTTTCTGCTTATTTGATTATTTCCCGGACGACTTTTTATTGGTAATAGATGAGAGCCACGTAACCGTGCCTCAGATTGGAGCTATGTATGGGGGCGATCGTTCCAGGAAGCTCAATCTGGTTGAATTTGGATTTAGACTGCCATCGGCATTGGATAACAGGCCGCTTAACTTCTATGAATTTGAAAACCTCTTGAACCAGACGATTTTTGTAAGTGCTACACCAGGTGAATACGAATTAAAGAAAACGGAAGGGGTGGTTGTTGAACAGGTAGTAAGGCCAACGGGATTGCTTGAACCGCCAATTGAGGTTAGGCCAAGTGTGAATCAGGTAGATGACCTGCTCGATGAAATAGACAAGAGAGTTCAGAAGGGCGACAGGGTGTTGGTAACCACACTTACCAAAAAGATGGCGGAAGAAATGGACAAGTATCTTGGTAGGATTAATATTAAGTCACGATACATCCACTCTGAAGTAGATACTCTGGAGCGTATTGAGATTTTGAGAGATTTGAGGCTTGGTAATATAGATGTATTGGTAGGTGTAAACCTATTGAGAGAGGGGCTCGATTTACCGGAGGTTTCACTGGTTGCGATTCTGGATGCCGATAAGGAAGGATTTCTGAGGGATGAGCGTTCATTGACGCAAACGGCTGGCCGTGCAGCGCGTAATGTGGATGGATTGGTAATCTTTTATGCGGATAAGATTACGGAGAGTATGCAAAAGACGATCGATGAAACCAGCAGGCGCAGGGAAAAGCAGGTGGCCTTTAATATAGCTCATAATATAACTCCGAGAACGGTGCGTAAGACTAAGGAGCAAATCCTGGGTCAGACATCGGTATTGGAAATCAAGCATTTCGATGAAAATTCCCCGATGGCAATCAGAGATGATGTGCAGTTAGTAGCGGAGGAAGAAATGAGTTATGCGAAGACTTCAGCGGGTAGTAAGACTATTCCGCAGATGGAGAAGTCTATTGCTAAGGTGAAAAAAGATATGGAAAAGGCGGCGAGAGATTTAGATTTTATGGAAGCGGCCCGGTTAAGAGATCAAATGTTTGCTTTAGAGAGAGAATTACTTGAAATGAAGCAATAATCAGAAGGGCTTCAATAAAACAGCATATAGAATTATTTATAATATGTCTTGTCTGTTTTAGCAAATAAATCATTTATTTTATTATTTATAATATATTAATTATCAATATTCTAGGCGCTATTATGAAAATTTGTAGTAGTGCCTCTTTGAGTGTTTTTTGAAAATTGTTAACCCTTTCTTTATTATTTTTTCAAATAATTAATAATCAATTAATTATACAGATTTTTCTACTTCTTCTTTCCTCTATAAATCTAAAAATCAATAATTAATATTATTATTTATTTTAATATAATTGATTTTAACCCAAATTTCCTGCCTCAATTTCAAATATTTCTATTTTTAAGGCGATCTATTTGATGTTTTAAATTCAACCTCTACTTTTATTTAAGAATTTAAAAATATCATCGCTATGAAGAAAACAACATTTCAAGACTACCTCCCCTTTATTTTCCTCACGGTAGTCGCAATACTTGGAATTTTTGTTCCATCTCTCCCAGTTTTTGGAGATACCAGCAAATATAACTTCGCAGATATTGCCTGGATTCTGGTTGCCTCATCTCTTGTATTCTTAATGACCCCTGGGTTGTCATTTTTTTATGGAGGAATGGTAAATAAGAGAAATGTTATCTCTACAATGATGCAGAGCTTTATAGCAACTGGTATTATTAGTATTGTTTGGCTAGTAGTTGGATTTAGTCTGGCGTTTGGTGAATCTTATCATGGTCTTATCGGTAGCCCAAGTACCTTTTTTATGTTCAACAATGTAGGGTCAGGAGCCCCGTGGAGCCTGGCCCCCACTATTCCGTTGTTATTATTTGCACTTTTCCAGATGAAATTTGCAATTATTACACCGGCCCTGGTGGTAGGAGCGGTAGCTGAAAGAATCCGCTTTACTTCCTACGTGTTGTTCATGGTATTGTTTAGCCTACTAGTTTATGCTCCTATTGCTCACTGGACCTGGCATCCGGATGGCATACTGTTTAAATTGGGAGTACTCGACTTTGCTGGTGGTACCGTTGTACATATTTCTGCAGGATGTGCTGCATTGGCTGGTGCATTAGTATTAAAGAGAAGAAAGGATCACATCGAGAAGAAGGATTTACAGCCTGCAAACATTCCATTCGTATTATTAGGAACTGGCTTGTTATGGTTTGGCTGGTTCGGTTTCAATGCCGGTTCTGCTTTAGGTGCCAATGGCCTTGCTGCTTCTGCTTTCGCTACTACTAATACCGCTACCGCTGCTGCTGGTTTATCATGGGTATTCTTTGATGTAATCCGTGGCAGAAAACCTTCAGCTCTCGGTTTCTGTATCGGTGCTGTAGTTGGATTGGTGGCTATAACTCCTGCCGCTGGTTTTGTAGCGATTCCTCAAAGTATTTTTATCGGCTTCATAGCTGCTATCATTTCTAACCTCGCTGTTCATTGGAAATCTAAAACAAGCATCGATGATACTTTAGATGTATTCCCTTGTCACGGACTTGGTGGTATGGTGGGTATGTTGCTCACAGGTGTTTTTGCAACCAAAACTATCAATAGCGGTGGTAATGATGGTTGGCTCTATGGCAACTTCGAACTGTTTAAGAATCAGGTTTTAGGCCTCTTACTGGTTGTTGGTTACAGCTTTATTGTTTCTTATGGAATTTTTAAACTGATCAATTTAATTCATCCTTTACGGGTTAGCGATGAAGAAGAAGAACTGGGTCTGGATGCTACTCAACACAATGAAGGTTATCACTCATCTTTTATCAGTGTATCTGATAATGGCTCTCTGAAAGAAGAAGATGAACTGATTCATTCATGAGTAGGAACCAAGACTAGCTTTTTCAACCACAATCAGTTCTTTGAATCAGATCTTTATCAACTTTATTAAACATATACTTTATGTTGTAAGAACCTGGAATGGATAATTGGTAATTGTTTTGCTGTAAATAATGAAACTCGCACCAATCATTAATTACTGATTATCCATTCCTTCTAATTTATTGTAGCACCTTATTGCACGCGCACCCCAAAACAATCTTGCAGGAAAAGGCACGAATCAACAGTTTCTTACCATTTTATCAACCAAACTTATAAGTATGAAAAGAATGTTAACGACCTTATTTGCAATGGGCAGCACGATGCTAGCCATGTCTCAATCCGCTACAGATACAACTACTGCTCCTGCATTTAAGTTATCCGGATCTGCTGATGTATACTACAAATACAATTTCAACGGAACCGCAACCGATAATAATAAAACCAGCTTTACCAACTCACATAACTCTTTTGAATTGGGAATGGTATCGCTGAAAGCTGAGCATAGTTTTAAAAAAGGAAGCATTGTTGCTGATCTTGGATTTGGAAAAAGAGCCGGTGAGTTTTCCTATAATGATGTGCCTGATGCCAGCACAGGCCTTTCAATGGCAATCAAACAATTATACGTTGGCTACGAACTTACCAGCAAAGTGAAAATTAGTTTAGGTAGCTATGCTACACACGTTGGCTACGAACTGGTAGATGCTTATTTAAACAGAAACTATAGCATGAGCTATATGTTTAGCTACGGCCCTTTCTTCCATACTGGTGTAAAAGCCGATATTGCCCTCAGCTCAAATTTCAGTGCAATGATTGGCGTATTTAATCCTACTGACCTGAAATCTGCTTCGTTTACCGGCCATAAATATATCGGGGCACAACTCGGATATACTGCTTCCAAAATTCCTTTGAAGCTTTATCTGAATTACCTCGAAGGAAAAGATACTTCCGGTATTCAAAATCATCAGATCGATTTTGTAGGTACGTATCAGGTCACTAAAGTATTCGGATTAGGATATAATGCTACTTATAGTACTTACTCTAATACTGCTGTTCCTAAAAGTACCCGTGAAAATGTTAACTGGTGGGGAAATGCTTTATATGTGAATCTCGACTTCACAGAAAAAGTTGGACTTACCGTACGTGGTGAATATTTTAGTGATAAAGATGGTATTAAGGTTTTTGCCCGCGACGGTGGAAATGTAGTTGCCGGAACTGTAACGCTTAATTATAAGGTAGGAAACCTTACTATAATGCCTGAGTTTAGATTGGATAAAGCGTCTGCTGAAATATTCCAGAAATCCGACGGAAAGGCTGTAGATCAATCTGCTAATGTACTGATTGGGGCCACCTATCATTTCTAATCTGACTTTTCCCATCGCATAAAAGGGGGCCTGTTAATTCTTTAGAGATTGACAGGCACCTCTTTGTATTTACACCTATTTTATTAACTTGCTGCAAAAAACAAATGACTAGTATGGTGCAGCCATCCACGTTGAAATTTCTTAAGACGCTAAGGCTTAATAATAATAAAGAATGGTTCGATAATCATAAATCAGATTATCAGAATGCAAAAACTGATTTTGAAAATACCGTTCAGCAATTGATTGATGGATTGTCGAAACAAGATCCTGCAATTAAAGGATTACAGATAAAAGATTCTGTTTTTCGTATATACAAAGACGTTAGATTTTCTAAAGATAAGACTCCTTACAAAACACATTTCGGTGCTTCATTCCAATCCGGAGGAAAGAAAGCTATTACTGCCGGATATTATTTTCATCTCGAACCTGGTAATAAAAGCTTTGCAGGTGGTGGTATTTGGATGCCTCCTGCTCCTGCATTGAAAAAAATACGCCAGGAAATTGATTATAATTTTGAAGAATTCGAACAGATTATATCCAATAAAGAATTTATCCGCCACTTTAGTAAAGTAGAAGGGGATGCATTAAAAACAGCTCCTCAGGGTTATGCTCCTGATAACCCTGCAATCGCATATCTTAAATTAAAAAGCGTATTGGTGGAAAGGCAATTTCCAGATGAATTGTGCACACAACCTGCTGTTGTCAGAGAAATCCTCAAGACTTTTGCAGTTATGCAACCGCTGGTGCAATTCCTAAATCGTGCATTGGATTAATTGCATTGCAATGCAATTATTAGTTTATCAATCAATAATTTTAATTCCTGATAATTAGCGTTCCTGATGAATACAATTATCGTTTGATAAACTAATAATGCATATTCACTAATTCTTGTGAATTAGAAATTCAAATGGACGAGCTTTGCGATTTTTTAACAAGTTTTCCTTGTCGGTACGCGCATGCGCAAAGCGTTGATTGTAGACATTGGCCACCTCAATAATTGGTATAATTCCATCTAGTGTATCCTGCTGATCAACGATGTTCATGATCCTGGATACCTGAGATGAGAAATTAGTACTCCACTCTTCGGTAAACTTGTGCATTAACAGAAGTTCTCGATTGGTGTTGGTTTTCATAGGACTTAAGGGTGTTTTCTGATTAGAAAATAACGAAAAATACCGGCATCTCTAAAATTGGACTCCTCTTCTTTAAAGAGGTTAGTTGGCATAGGATTATTACTTCCAAAATTGCTTTTTATCCTCCACAAATCAATACTACTTCCGTGTAATTTTTCAACTACACACACAATAAATTTCTATATACAATAAAAAAAAGCAAGCATTAACATGCTTGCTTTTAATTACTTACAAATATATTTTCGTATAGTCATGTTTGCTACTGCGATAATCAGACCATCCTCCACAAATTTACATAACACAACAGTATGATAAACTACAACCAGTTTTTACCGCTCAGGTATTCAGCTATCTGTACAGCGTTGGTTGCAGCACCTTTACGAAGGTTATCTGCTACTATCCACATATTTACAGTCTTAGGCTGAGTTTCATCTCTGCGAATACGGCCTACAAATACTTCATCTTTATCATGAGCATCCTTAGGCATTGGATACTGCGCTTTCGATGGATCATCTACTACTATCACTCCAGGTGTCTGACTCAGTAATGAACGCACTTCCGCAACATCATATTCGTTTTCAAACTCAATGTTTACAGATTCACTATGTCCACCCATTACTGGTATACGCACTGTAGTTGCTGTTACCAAAATGTTATCATCTCCCATGATCTTTTTGGTTTCATTTACCATCTTCATCTCTTCTTTCGTATAACCATTGTCGAGAAATACATCGATCTGCGGAATTACGTTGAGATCTATCTGGTATGCATATGCCTTCTCCCCTTCTATACCCTGTCTTTCATTCATCAGTTGTGTAACAGCTTTAACACCTGTACCAGTAACTGATTGGTAAGTTGAAACTACAACTCTCTTAATTTTATATTTCTCATGGAGTGGCTTTAATACCAATACCATTTGTATTGTAGAGCAGTTAGGATTCGCAATGATCTTATCCTCCTGTGTAATTGCATCTCCATTAACTTCAGGAACAACCAGTTTCTTGGTTGGGTCCATTCTCCATGCGCTGGAATTATCAATAACAGTGATGCCTGCAGCTGCAAATTTTGGAGCCCACTCTAATGATGTGCTTCCACCTGCAGAAAAAATTGCCACGTTAGGCTTCATGGAAATAGCCGTATCTGCATTCACCACCTTATAACCCTTACCCTTAAATGTTACTTCCTTACCTACAGACTTCTCTGAAGCTACTGGAATCAATTCAGTAACGGGGAAATTCCTCTCCGCTAAAACTTGTAACATTTTGGAGCCTACCAGTCCGGTCGCTCCTACTACGGCAACTTTCATTTTATTGTTTTTTAAATTTTTTTTAGGAACTCAAAATTAATATAACAATAGCGCTTTTCATAGCACTAACTTTTTTTTGCTGTTAAGACGCCATTAACAAGCCTCTCCTAAAATACTGATACCTTCAATCTTCAATTTTTTATTATGCGTTTACCCGTTGTTTGTTCCTTGCTGGTACTGATATGTTGTACCGCCTTTTCCCAAAATCCTGAAATTTATGATGTTGTTATTCATGAAGTATTACCAAAGCCCACACCAGTATTGGCTTTGCCGCCATATGAGTATATAGAATTATATAATCGGAGTGTTCATTCCTATAATCTTGAAAACTGGCAGCTAAAAGTTAATAGCCGCACTGTTTCTTTACCAGCTTATCTTCTGAAACCTGATAGCCTAATCGTATTTTGTTCCGTTGCGGGGGCAGAAGCCTATCATCAGAGCAATATTGTTGGGATTTCCAGGTTCCCGGCAATTTCAGATGATACAGCCCTGATCACGCTTTTCGATTCAAAGCATAAGGTAATTCACGCTATTGATTACAATCAGGGCTGGTACGGCAGTGTTTCAAAGAATGGCAAAAGCCTTGAAATGATTGATATCGGGAAACCCTGTTATGAAAAAGCCAACTGGCTGCCAAGCTCCAGTTCTACCGGCGGCACTCCCGGAACCATGAATTCTGTACACGGGCAATGGACCGATGATTCCCGCCCCGATCTGCTCTACGCTGTATGGCTGGATAGTCTCACAATCAGGCTCCTGTTCAGCAAATCATTAGATAGCAGCATCGCTACTAATCCTACATATTACAAAATATCCCCAGACCTCCCATTGAAGGCCATTAAAGCTGTGCCTCCATTATTTAAAGAGGTGGACCTTAGTTTATTGGACCCCGTTTATACTGAAGTATTATATCAAATCACTACCAATGGCTTATTGGATTGTACCGGAAAGGAAAGTGACCTGTATAATACCACTATCTTGGGAAAAGGGAAAAAACCACAAAAAGGAAATATTGTAATTAACGAACTATTGGTTAATCCTTCCCCGGGCATCCCTAAATTTATCGAGGTTTATAACAGATCTGATAAACCAATAGCTTTAGATCAATTATATTTTAGCTCCAGAAAGAAAGATGGAAGTCTCTCCACCTTCCGAAAACTGGCTGTTCTCCCCAGAATATTACCAGCTTCCGATTACCTCGCTTTTACCACCAATGCAGAAGCATTATGCCAACATTTTATTTGTAAGGCAAAGGATAAAATTGCAACAATAAATAGCTTACCCACCATGGCGATGGATGAAGGATCAGTTATATTATTATCAGCCGATTCTACAATTATTGATGATGTACGATATTCCGATTCCCTATTCTTTCCGTTAATGACTAACAACCGCGATGTGTCGATAGAGCGTTTGTCTCCCGAGCAAGCATCTGATATTTCCTCTAATTGGCATACCGCTTCTAATATATACAATGGAGCTACTCCCGGCTTCGAAAACTCCCAGCGATGGGTGGCAGCAGTTAATCCTCCTATTATTGCGATTCAACCAGCACTGATAACCCCCGATCTGATTATTGATAATAAAGCCATATTAAGCTGGGAACTACCCCAGCCTGGTTATGTGGGCAATGTGAATATCTACGATATACAGGGTAAACTTGTCAGACAGCTGGCGCGTAATATACTACTGGGAAATAGTGGGAATTTATCCTGGAATGGAACAAATGAGGCTTCAGAAATTTTGCCATCAGGAGTTTATATATTCTTAATAGAAATATTTAACTTGCAGGGAAGCATTATGCGCTGGAAAAGAACGGTAACGCTGGCACGGAAGTTGAAATAACAGCGATCTCTAATACGTAAAATTAGCCACTGGCAATCTATTATAATTATTTATATTTGCGCTTCCTAAAAATTTAGACATGCAGTACAGAGAAATTGTTGCAGTAACCGGATTGGGCGGTTTGTTTCAGTTAGTAGCCAGCAAACAAGATGGCGCCATCGTAAGGTCACTGGAAGATAAAAGCACTAAGTTTGTGTCTTCCCGCGTGCATAATTTTACTCCACTGGAAAGTATTGAAGTATTCACTACCGGCGAAAACGTAAACCTGGCTGAAGTATTTAAAGCTATGGACGAAAAGTTCTCAACTTTTCCGCCATTAGACGGTAAAGCAGATAACAATGCTATCAAAGCATATTTCAAAAACGTATTCCCTGAATTCGATGAAGACAGAGTATATGTGAGCGATATGAAGAAGATGGTTAAATGGTTTGGTATCCTCAAAGCAAATGATCTGTTGAAATTCGATGAAATCCTCGCTAACGGCGAAGAGGAAGTGGAAGAAGTAGCAGTTGAAGAAACTGCCGCACCAGAAAAAAAGAAAAAAGCTGCTCCCGCTGCCACTGAAGAAGTAGCAGAAGAAAAGCCAAAGAAAGCACGCGCTAAAAAGGCCGACAAGGAAGAAGGTGAAGAAGGTGCCGCTGAAAAAGCACCTAAGAAGACTAAAGCTAAGAAAGAAGAAGCGTCTACAGAAGAAGGTGAAGCTAAAAAAGTAGCTAAACCACGCAAGAAGAAAACAGAAGAATAAAGTATATCGGCGCATTGATGATCCATTCATCAATACCCTGCTAACAGGCTTCTATTTACAAAGGTTTTTCCTGGTAAGTAGAAGCCTGAAGTCTTTTTAGAAAATAGTATACTGACGATCTATCTGGTTTACCAATTGGCTATTATACCGTTTTTCTAATAACGGACGGATCTTTATATAGATATCTTTTTTAACCCATTTCGCAAATTCTTTCAGTGTCTTTGAATGATCCAACAAATGCTCATAAAAGACCACACCTGCCGCATTCCAAAGATTCTTATCGTTTTGGCGAAAACACCATTCGGCATAGTCATAATATTTGCGGAGCTGCAATTTATTATCATTATCATGTGCTTCCTGCGTTTCGGAAAGCAATAGCATGAACGCAGTATAAATATCATTGTCCTCAATCTCCCTTTTGAACCGGGGCATTATTTCTAAGGCTTTGTGTCTCCAAACACTCATAAGTTTTATTTATAGGAAACATTAACTATTCTTTAGTTTCCTACTCAAGTAAAATTTCATAAATTTCTCAATCTGAAAATTAAAAAATTATAGATAGGATGAATAATTTAAGTGCAGATATCAAAAAAGTACCCCGCCACTTCCTCCCGGAAGATTTTCAAGTAACTACCTGGGATACTCTTCAACCCTACTTCGAAGCATTAATTCAAAGAAATATTAATAGCGTTACTGACCTCGAAAGTTGGCTTAAAGATATGAGTGAGCTGGAAGCCGTAGTAAGTGAAGATGCTTGCTGGCGCCAAATCAAAATGACCTGCGATACTACTGATAAATCGCTGGAAGAAGCATTCACTTATTTCTGTATGGAAATTCAGCCTAAGCTGCAGCCATACGCCGATGCGTTAAACAAAAAGTTTATCGAAAGTCCATATGTAAAAGAACTTGATCCCGATTTGTATAAAACGTATATACGCAGCGTTAACAAGCAAATCAAACTCTTCAGAGAAGAAAATATTCCTATCCAGGCGGAGCTTAGCGTAATGGCCCAACAATATGGTGCCATCGCCGGTAAAATGACGATTACTGTTAATGGCCAGGAATACACGCTTCAGCAAGCCGCAAAATTCCTCGAAAGCAGCGATAGAGCCTTACGTGAAGAGGTGTTTACCAAAACAGCTGCCAGAAGATTGGAAGATAAACAGGCCCTGGATGAACTATACTCTGGCCTTGTTAAAAAACGTGATCAGGTTGCAAAGAATGCAGGATTCAATAACTACCGCGATTATAAATTCGAAGAGTTAGGAAGGTTCGATTATACTAAGGAAGATGTTTTCCAGTTTCATGAAGCCATCAAATCACATATAGTACCGCTGGTTCAGGATACCCTTGAAAAGCAGAAAACCAAACTTAATCTCGAGGTTTTAAGACCCTGGGATACTGATGCCGAACCTGTTGGAGTACAGCCACTGGAGCCCTTCCATACTGGCGATGAATTGGTTTCCAAAGCTATCGAAACATTCGATAAACTCGATCCCTTCTTTGGTGATTGCCTGCGGGTAATGAAACAAATGGGGCGGCTCGATCTCGAGAGCAGAAAAGGTAAGGCGCCAGGTGGCTATAACTGCCCACTTGCAGAAACTGGTGTACCTTTCATATTCATGAATGCAGCCGGACAAATGAAGGATCTTACCACCATGGTACATGAAGGTGGACATGCTGTACATTCTTTCTTAAGTCATAATCTTACATTGAGTGCTTTTAAAGAATATCCAATGGAGATTGCTGAAGTGGCGAGCATGAGCATGGAACTGCTGACGATGGACTACTGGGATATTTTCTTTAAAGATGCCGACCAGCTGCGACGGGCTAAATTGCAACAGTTGGAACGTTCAATTACTATTTTCCCATGGATTGCAACTATAGATAAATTCCAGCACTGGATTTATGAAAATCCTCAACATACAGTTGAAGAACGGACTGCTAAATGGTTGGAAATTCTGAATGAGTTTTCTCCTTCAGTTGTTGACTGGTCGGGGCATGAAGACTATAGAGCTATTACCTGGCAAAGGCAACTGCATCTGTTTGAAGTACCATTCTATTACATAGAATATGGAATTGCTCAATTAGGTGCTATAGCAATGTGGAAACAGTACAAAGAAAATAAGCAACAGGCTTTGGAGAACTATGTGAAAGCATTGAGTTTAGGAAATACTAAAACATTACCCGAGCTATATAAAGCTGCAGGAATTAAGTTCGATTTCTCTCCTGCTTATGTGAAAGAGCTGGCAGATTTTGTGAAGGCAGAAATTTCGAAGATTTAGCTCGCGTTGCTCGCTTTTTCTCGCAAAGAGGCATAAGAAGCAAAGAGGCATAAGGATCGAAGCGAATGTTCAAGGAATTCAGATCGGTTTCTAATATAATAGAAAAACCAATCAGGAGCCCCTTAAAAATCGCTTCGATCCTTATGCCTCTTTGCTTCTTATGCCTCTTTGCGAGAAACACAAGCGAGCAACGCGAGCTTATTTACAGGATTTGCAAACCCCACTTACCACTACTTCTACATTATGTGCTGCGTAACCCTTTGGTAGATGGATGGCAGGCACATTAGTTTCTTCCAGGCAAACAGTATTTCCACACTCTTCACACTTAAAATGTACATGATGATCGTGATGATCATGTTCTGTACATTCAGATTTGCATAACGCATATCTGACTGAGGTATCTGTAGTTGGTATTTTATGTATTATGCCTTTATCCAAAAAAGTTTGTAGTGTACGATACACGGTAACACGATCAAAACTTGAGCCTGTAAGTTTCTCAAAATCGCTATGTTCCAGTGCACCATTGCTTTTCATGAAAAGCTCCAGAATTTTGGTTCTGGTATCTGTCACGCTTAACTTGCTTTCCCGCAATAGGTTTCCAATCCGCTCCGTTAATTGTTGCTTGCTGCCCATGATGAAAAAATTTATTATTCTCCCATTAATCTGTCGATATCTTCAATTAACCTGTCAATATCCAATTGTTTGGTGCCTTCATACAGGCCTCTGATATGTCCTGTTTTATCTACCAGCGCAAACCATTGTGTATGCACAAAATCCTCATCTCCGGTGTAAGTACCATCATCTACTAAATAACCCTGGCGAGCCAATCGATATAAATCTTTCTTTGTTCCTGTTAAGAACCACCAGTTTTTTGAATCCGCTCCATGCTTTTCTGCATATGCTTTCAATGCAGCTACGCTATCATTTTCAGGATCTACTGTATGAGAAAGGATCAGAAAGTTGGAATAGCCCTTATATTTAGCATATACCTTTTCCATATTGGCATTCATCTTCGGACAAATACCTGTACAAGTAGTAAAGAAAAACTCAGTTACATAGATCTTACCATCTACATCAGCCTTGGTTTTAGTTTGACCATTCTGATCTGTAAAGGAAAATCCAGGAACCGTATGGCCTACCGGACCTAAGAACGGTAATTTTTCTTTCCCGAAAAAGGAGCCGGTTTCTCCTTTAATTACATATCCTGCATATCCCAAAAAGACTGCACTCAACACAACAAAAAATGAAATGAGTATGATTAATTTCTTCGACATAGGTAAGTCACCTTTTTATCCAGTATACAAAGGTACTACATCCTAAAGAGATACTCGCCAATTATGAAAGAAACACTCGTTTTCTATGATTTTATAATACGTTATACATAACGTTTTTATTTATTTAACAAATATGCAACAATGTTGCATATTTGTGTATATTCGCGTCATGAAAGTTTAGAAAAATGGATTTGAAAATCATTAGAAAAGTAAATGCCGACTTCCTTGGAATAAGTGCCTCTATCATTTGTGCGATACATTGTGCAATCTGGCCTTTGGTATTAATGCTATTGCCTATCGGCAGTTTATGGAGCGAGAATGTTTATGTTGAATATTGTCTCCTGGGTTTTTCATTCCTGATTGGAATTTGGTCGCTTGGGCGCGGCTATCTGATGCATCATAAACGCTTTCTCTCAGTGTTCATTTTTATAATAAGCTTTTCCATTCTTCTGCTCGCACATTTTTATATTGAAAATAGCTTAGAACTACTCCTTATTTTTCTGGCGGCTATTGGAATTATCATTGCTCATTTATTGAATTATAGATGGATGAAAATTTGTAAAATTTAGATTAGCCTAAAAAATAATTTAGACAAACATATTTTCAATTTATAGATTTGCTGAAAAATAAATATTCAGTGAAACTAATATCTATACTCTCTATTTGCATGTTCTCTACCCTGCTGGCCACTGCTCAGCAAGGGAATATAAAAGGCGTCGTCAGAACACCCGATGGACATCCGGTACCGCTGGCTACCATCGCAATTCCGGCGCTTAAGATTGGTAGCATGGCAGATCAGGATGGCAATTTCATCCTGAAAAACCTGCCAGCCGGTAAGCATGAGCTTAAAATTTCTGTTGTTGGTTACAGAACCAGCATTCAACAACAAACAGTAACCGCTAATCTTACCACCAACTGTACAGTAATTCTAACTGACGATGCTTCCAAACTCAATGAAGTGGTAGTAACCGGAGTTTCCAAGGCTACTTCAATCCGGAAAAATCCTATACCCCTTGCCGTTATAGGAGGTAAAACCATGAACAGGAACGTAAATAATAACATCATTGATGCAATCATTAAAGAAATCCCCGGACTCAGTGCTGTAACTACCGGCCCAAATATCTCTAAGCCCTTCATCAGAGGTCTGGGTTATAATCGCGTGCTAACCCTTTATGACGGGGTTCGACAGGAAGGCCAGCAATGGGGCGACGAACATGGTATCGAGATAGACCAATATGGCGTTACCAGAGCTGAAGTGGTAAAAGGGCCGGCCAGCCTGACTTATGGGTCTGATGCCCTGGCTGGTGTTATAAATATGATTCCGGAATTTCCATCAATGGAATCTGGCCGGCTTAAAGGAAGTGCCCTGGTAGATTATCATACCAACAACGGAATGATCGGGTCTTCCTTAATGCTGGGGCAAAAAATAAATGACTGGAAATACATGGTCAGAGGAAGTGTAAAAGCTGCTCACAATTATCAGAATAAAATAGACGGATACGTATATGGTACCGCATTCAGAGAATATAATTTATCCTTGCTCGGAAGAGTAGATAAATCATGGGGTTATTCTCAAACTGGTGTTACTTTGTACGATAATACCCAGGAAATCCCTGATGGAAGCCGGGATTCACTTACCAGGAAGTTTACATATCAGGTAAATGAAGACGATGATATTAAGAACAGACCTATAGTTCCCGATAGTCGCCTGCGTACTTACACCCTTAACCCGCTTCATCAAAGAATCCAGCATTACAGAGTTTATAACAACACTTCCTATAAACTAGGAAGTAGCAACCTGCAAACGATGCTGGCTTTGCAGCAAAGTATCAGGCGGGAATATAATCATCCAGAACTAACCTCACAGCCCGGGCTATACGTTGTACTTAATACCCTGAACTATGATGTAAGATATAATCTGCCGGTTATTAAAGGGATTGAAACAACCGTGGGGGTCAATGGAATGTATCAATCCAATAAAAGTAAAAAAGCAACAGATTTTCCAATTCCCGATTACGACCTTTTTGATATAGGAGGGTTCCTGTATGCTAAGAAAACAATAGGATCGGTAGATATCTCCGGTGGTATCAGGTACGATAACAGGTTTATTAACTGGAACGACTTCTATGTAGGTCCGGATAAAGACAACGGCCTGGAAAAACGCGTGTATCCACCTGATACTGCAGGTGCCAACCTTCAATTCCCGCATTTTAATCATAGATATAGTGGAATTTCAGGGAGCCTCGGCGCTACCTGGGGCATCAATGATTATCTGTTTCTAAAAGCAAATGTAGCAAGAGGCTACCGGGCTCCGAATATAACAGAGATCGGGTCTAATGGTCTTGATCCCGGTGCTCATATTGTTTATCTGGGGAACAGGAACTTTAAACCTGAATTCAGCTTACAGGAAGATATCGGGTTGGCCCTTATGCTTCCGGATCTGGACGTAGATCTGGCTGTTTTTCATAATAGCATTAGTAACTATATCTATCAGGCAAGACTATACGATAATAATGGAAATCCTGTAGTAATTGTTCCTGGTAATGTAACATACAGTTATCAACAATCGGCCGCCAGGCTTTATGGGGCGGAACTTTCTGTAGGACTGCATCCCCGCCGGATTCCATGGCTGAATGTGAATTCTAATCTTGCTATTACCCAGGGCCGCAACAGAAATTCGGCGCTGATTGCAGAACATGGTTCTGCTGCCCGTTACTTACCGCTGATTCCTCCAACCCAGTGGCGCACAGAGATTCGGGCAACGTCACAAAACCGGTTTGCCTGTTTTACAAATGCATATTTACGGGCTGGAGTAGAGGTATTTGCTGATCAGTCGCATTTCTATGGCGTAGATGATACTGAAACTTTCACACCTGGTTATACATTATTGAATGCAGGTGCAGGTTCAGGAGTGGTAAATAAGAAAGGTAAATTGTTGTTTGAACTGTTTTTTCAGGTAGAAAATATTGGTAATGTAGCTTATCAATCCAATATGAATCGATTGAAGTACTTCGAATATTATGAAGCAACACCTAACGGAAGAAGAGGTATTTATAATATGGGAAGAAATATCAGTACTAAAATAGTGGTTCCCTTTTAGGCTACCATAATTTGATGCCTACTTTTATACCAAATTGAACACTTGGAAGGATACTTACCATTTTTCCGTCGTTGAGGGATACATTATTACCATCATAATGATAGGTATCGTATCTATAAAACTTACTGCGTATCCCTAAGCCGATGTATGGATCGAAGATGAATTTATCTTTTGTGAATTGTCGGCCAATTAACAATTGTAAGCCGCCTACATTTTTATCAGCTGTGTTGGTATAGGTAGTGTTATTAAAGGTTACGTTTTCGTTGGGGTAAAAGACTTTCTTATAGAATAAAATGGGTTCGAAATAGGTGCCTGCTGCTCTTGAAACTTTCATATCACGTGAAAAAAGATACCAGCGGGCACCTAATCTGAAGCCTAACCCGCGTCCATCAACGAATTGACTTGTGCTAATATCGGGTTTCTTCTGACCTATGTCTATTTTCTTAGCTAATACGTAGTCCGGATAATCTGTATAAATACCGCTGATGCCAAATTCAAGGCTAACCTTATCTGAAATTTCCTGTTCAAGATAAATATCAAGTTCATTTATTAAGGTAGCCGGATTGATTTTCAGGAAACCTTTACGTCCTACTCTTGTAGTACTATCCTGTGCTACAGCAGATAGGATGGGGAGAGAAAACAACCAGAATAATATCAGTGTTCTTTTCATACAGTTGTAGAGGTTAGAGCGGCGCTTATGCTATTTTTCGGACAATAATCGTTCCACAATTACCGGGAACCAGCGATGTTCGAGAGCCTGTACTTTTTTAGCCACAGATTCCGGGGTATCTGTACTGGTTACTTCACAACGTTCCTGCAGAATGGTTTCTCCGTCGTCGTATTTCTCATTAACAAAATGAATAGTAATACCACTTTCTTTATCTCCTGCTGCTACAACAGCTTCATGTACAAAATGCCCGTACATACCTTTTCCTCCATATTTAGGGAGTAAAGCCGGATGTATGTTAATAATCTTATTTGGATATGCCTGCACAAGATTAGCAGGTACTTTCCATAGGAAACCAGCTAATACCACCAGGTCTGTATGCGCCTCCTGCAATACCTTAATATATGTATCCGAATTAAAGAAAGCGGTTTTATCTATAATGACAGCCGGAATATTTTCACGTTCAGCAATTTGTAATACTCCCGCTCCTGGCTTATTACACAGAATTAATGAGACCCTGGCCAGATCAGAATGTCTGAAATGATCAATAATTTTTTGAGCGTTGCTACCAGCACCTGACGCGAAAATGGCTATATTTTTCAAAAGAAGATGTTTTATGGCTGGCAAAATTAACTTGTTTCCGGTTTCTCGCAAAGCGGCATCAGTTTTTTGAAGAAGCAAAAGAGGAAGCTATTCCCAAAATCCTTTAACCAGCTTAAGGATTTCGAGACATCATATCCCAATAGAAACCATTCCCCCAAAACCTTAGCTTCTTTGTAGGAAACTAACCTTAGCTAACTTCAAAAACCTTAACCACTTTGCGAGAAAACAATTAAAAACTACCATGGCTAACTTCAAAAACCTTAACCACTTTGCGAGAAAACAATTAAAAACTAACCTTGGCTAACTTCAAAAACCTTAGCTTCTTTGCGAGAAAACAATTAAAAACTATCTTGGCTAACTTCAAAAACCTTAACCACTTTGCGAGAAAGCAATTAAAAACTACCTTGGCTAGCTTCAAAAACCTTAGCTTCTTTGCGAGAAAGCATTCATTTAACCTGTAAATACTCTCCGCAGCCCCGGTATGTTTTGCCTTTATATGTAATCTGTACGGTATTGGGGCGCATTAATCCACTCATATCGTCTGTACAGAGGGTATTTCGGATGGAAACAGTAATATTTTTTGTGGTGTATACTTTTAAGCTGTCGGAGTTAGGTTGTGGAGATGGTAAGGCGGTTTTGATACTATCACCATTTATTGTATGAAAATAGATTTGTTTATGGTCGATGTCTAACGCCCATCCTGGTTCGTTTCCGTTTGCGGTAAAATTGATGCCTTGTTGTCGTTTTTGGGCAAATAGGGTGCGTCTGTCGCCCCCTTCAACCGGATTTAGGACATAATTACCAGCCAATACACCTTCGATTCTTCTCCCTTTAGGGTCGAGGAGCAGGAGATGACCATCTTCTGCGAGGAATGAGGCATTATCAGCTTTTCGTTGAATCATGATTGTTGAATCGGAGAGTTGCTTCCAGGTGCCGTTTTCCACATTTGCAACATTCATTGGAATACCTTCTACATTCATTCCTTTTGCCTGATAAGAAGTTAGTTCACTGAAAGTATGATCATCGAACAGGGTAATCTGATAGTTGATACCGGGGCAATCGGCACAAGGGATTGTTCCCTGGAAGGTGCCTGTAAGTTTTGTCATTTGATGGGTGCCGGTAGTATTATTTGTGCTGTCACTATTGGAACCGGCCCTTTTATTATTACAGGCCAGGGCGAATAATCCTATCGCCAGTAGCAGGGATTTCTGCATAAGATGTTTTTTTTAGAGGTTTGAACATTCTGGATGGCTGATAGGTTATTATGGTAAATTTAACGCTCTCTCAGAGATTTAAGTGTATTTGTTCTTATTTGTTCTGTGTATATATATAATATGATGAACAGGATATAGGGGTCTACTATCTTATTTTCATCTGCATATATTATAATTATATCCCCCAAAACCTACTTCTATACTAAGATGTAGACTATTATCCACATCGTTGATGAACTTTCAATCAAAATAATAAGTTCTGAAAGGTGATATGCGACAGAGGGCTTAAATACGCCAGCAGTAAGAATTACATCGAAATAATCACTCAATATACCAGTTGAAATAGACGAATCAGCAGGCAATAAATTTTTACAATTGTTTGAAAATTGTCAACATTCTGTCTTATTTTTGCTGGCACTTTTAAGAAACTTTAGGTCAAATCTAAACTATATAGGCTGTGTATCGTCGTGTTTCCATTCTTTTGCGCAAGCATTTTGTGAGTGTGCTTATTCTATGCGCTAGTATAGTAATTCCGTTTTCTTCAGTTAAGGCTGCGGATCCAGCGAAGGGTAAAGCAACATTCCAAACAAACTGCGCTTCCTGCCATAATGTCCACAAGAAGCTGACAGGTCCTGCATTAGCAGGGGTTGAAGGACGCTGGTCTGATAAAAAGTTATTACATCAGTGGATTCATAACTCCGCTTCAGTTCTGGCTTCAGGCGACAAATATGCTAATCAGTTGTTCGCTGAGTACAACAAACAAGCGATGCCTGCTTTCGCTGGGTTGTCTGACGGTGATATCGATGATATCCTGGCTTACATTCAGGTGGAAGAGAAAAATGTTCCTGGTCCTAAAACTGTTCCAGGTAATGAAGGAAAAGCTGAAGGCGAAGGTGCTGATAACAGTTTGTTATTCGGTATCATTACCCTGATTCTGGCGGTTGTAGCACTGATCCTCATGCAAATCAACAGCAACCTGAATAAGTTAGCTGCTGATAAAGATGGTGTACCAACTCCGGACCCTGTTCCTTTCTACAAAAACAAAGCTTACCTCGCACTGATCATTTTAGTGCTCTTTATGGTAGGTGGTTACTTCACAATCAATGGTGCTATCAATTTAGGTCGTCAGAAAAATTATATGCCTGAACAACCTATCTTCTACAGCCACAAAGTACACGCCGGCATTAACCAGATCAACTGTCTGTATTGCCACGCTGGTGCTGAGAAGAGTAAGATTGCCATGATTCCTTCTGAAAATATCTGTATGAACTGTCACAAGGCCATTAAAGAATATTCTGGTCCTGAACTGGTAACTGCAGAAGGTAAGAAAGTGAACGGTACTGCCGAAATCGCCAAATTATACGATTACGTTGGCTGGGATCCTGAGAAAGCTGCCTACACTAAACCAGGCAGACCTATCGAATGGACTAAGATCCACAACCTGCCAGACCATGTATACTTTAACCACTCCCAACACATTGTAGCTGGTAAACAACAATGTCAGACTTGCCACGGTGCAATCACTGAAATGGACGAAGTTCATCAGTTTGCAGACTTGTCAATGGGCTGGTGTATTAACTGTCACCGTACTACTAAAGTACAGTTCGCAGATAACAACTATTACAGCATCTTCGAGAAACTTCACCAGGAAATGAAAGATGGTAAGATCGATAGCGTAACTGTTGAAATGGTTGGTGGTACTGATTGTCAAAAATGCCACTACTAGGAAGGATTTAAGATTTAGTAACTCCGGAAACCATCCGGAGTTCAGAATCAAAAGAAGATATCAAAATTTATAAACGTAACTCGTTAATATAACATGGAGCAAAAAAAGTATTGGAAAGGCTTGGAGGAGTTGCACAATACCGATGCGCATCAGGAAATTGTGAAGAACGAATTCAGTGAAGAACTACCGTTCGAGAGTGAAGGCCTGTTAAATGCTACTACCCCCCGCAGGGATTTTCTAAAATATCTGGGGTTCACCACCGCTGCTGCTGCAATCGCCGCCAGCTGTGAAACACCAGTAAGAAAAGCTATTCCGTACGTAAACAAACCGGACGAAATTACTCCGGGTGTAGCCAACTATTATGCTTCTTCTTATTCTATTGATGGTGAATACGTACCATTAGTGGTGAAAACCCGCGAAGGTCGTCCTATCAAATTGGAAGGAAATACTTTATCATCAATCACAAACGGTGCTACTACTGCTAAAGTACAGGGTGCTGTTTTGAGTTTATATGATACCGCCCGTCTTCGCTACCCTTCTATCAGCGGCAGTGAAACTACCTGGGCCGAACTCGATAAACAAGTATCTGCAGCACTGGCCGGATTAGGCGGTGCTCCTGCTGTTATATTGAGCTCCACTTTATTAAGCCCTAGTACTAAAAAAGTAATAGGCGAATTCCTTGCTAAATATCCTAACTCACGCCACGTAGTATACGATCCGATCTCTTACTCGGGTATGCTGCAAGCCAACGAAGCTTCTTACGGTAAAAGAGTAATTCCTTCTTACCACTTCGAAAACGCTAAAGTGGTTGTTAGCTTAGGCGCTGATTTCCTCGGTACCTGGTTGAACCCTGCTGAATATGCTCAGCAATTCGGTCAAACCCGTAAGATCAATGCTGAAAAACCTGAAATGTCTAAGCATTTCGTGTTCGAAAGCACTATGAGCCTTACCGGTGCAAATGCCGACGAAAGATATACTCACCGTCCTTCTGAAGCTGGTGCTGTTGCTTTGGCACTCCTGGCTGCTGTTGGTGGTAATGTTACCGCTCCTGCTATCGCTGATAAACGCGTTCAGGAAGGTATCCAGAAAGCTGCTAAAGAACTGAAAGCTAATAATGGTAAATCATTGGTAGTTAGTGGTTCTAACGACGTAAACGTTCAAATTATCGTTAACGCTATCAACAACATCGTTGGTGCTAACGGTACTACCATCGATTTCGCTTCTCCTGCTAATTACCGTCAGGGTAACGACGCTGAAATGGCGAAACTGGTAACTGATATGAACGCCGGTAACATCGGTGCTGTACTGGTTTACGGTGCTAACCCTGCTTACGATTACTACGATGCAGCTAAATTCGCTGAAGGTCTGAAGAAAGTAAAACTCGCAGTTTCCTTCAACGAAAGAAAAGACGAAACAACTGAACTGTGCAAATTCTCAGCTCCTGATCATCACTTCCTCGAAAGCTGGAACGATGTTGAAGGTAAAACTGGTTACTACAGCTTCACTCAACCTACTATTCTCCCGCTCTTCAAAACCCGTTCTGTTCAGGATACATTGCTGACCTGGAGTGGTAACCCTACTACCTGGGCCGACTATCTGAAAAAAGAATGGATCGCTAAATTGGGTGGTAACGAATCTGCCTGGGATAAAGCATTACAGGATGGAGTTATAGAACCTGCTTCTGCTCCTGCTCTGGGTGGTGCTTCTTTCAATGGCGATGTTGCCGGTGCTGCTTCTAAAATCAGCAGTGCTAAGAAAGGTGGTACTTACGAATTAGTATTATACGAAAAAGTAGCTATCGGAAATGGTAAACTGGCTAATAATCCTTGGTTACAGGAAATGCCGGATCCTATTACCCGTGCTACCTGGGATAACTACGCTTGTATTTCCAATACACTCGCTAAGAAATTCTCTACTCAGTTAGGTGATGACTATGAAATCACTACTGATAAGAAAGTATTGAAAATTAAAGTTGGTGGTAAAGAAATCGAATTGCCATTGCTGATCCTTCCTGGTATTCACCCGGATGTTATCGCAATCGCTCTTGGTTATGGTCATAACGAAAGCTTCGGTAAAGCTGCCGGTAATATCGGTAAGAACGCTTATCCTTTTGTAAGCTTCAATGGTCAGACTTTCGATTACTTCAGCACTGATGCTTCTGTAGAAGCTACTGGTGCTAAAGCTCCTGTTGCTTTAACTCAAACTCACAATAGCTACGAAGGTCGTCCTATCATTAAAGAAACTACTTTGGAAGAGTTCATCAAGAACCCTAAAGAAGTGAACGAAGACAGGGAAGAACTGAAGAAGTTCGGTCCTGACTTCCGTAAAGACGCTACTTTGTATCCAAACTATACTTACCCTGGTATTAAATGGGGTATGTCTATCGACCTGAATACCTGCTTTGGTTGCGGTGCATGTACCATTGCTTGTCAGGCTGAGAACAACGTTTCTGTAGTTGGTAAAGAAGAAGTTGCAAAAGCACACGAAATGCACTGGATTCGTATCGACCGTTACTTCAGCGGAGATACTGATAATCCGGAAGTAGTATTCCAACCGATGCTGTGTCAGCATTGCGACAACGCTCCTTGTGAAAACGTTTGTCCGGTAGGTGCTACCAACCATAGCTCTGAAGGTATTAACCAGATGGCTTATAACCGTTGCATTGGTACTCGTTATTGCGCTAACAACTGTCCTTATAAAGTTCGTCGCCTCAACTGGAGAGACTGGAACGGAGCTGATAGCTTTGAAAACAACCTGTATGATGTTGCTGATATGAACGATAGCTTAACACGTATGGTATTGAACCCTGATGTAGTGGTTCGTAGCCGTGGTGTTATGGAAAAATGTTCTTTCTGCGTACAACGTTTACAGGATGCCAAGCTGCAAGCTAAGAAAGAAGGTCACCCTCTGAAAGATGGTGCTGCGAAAACAGCTTGTCAACAAGCATGTAGCGCTGGTGCGATCGTATTTGGTAACGTTAACGACAAGGACAGCGAAATCTTCAAAATCCGTAACGAAAAACAAACTGAAAGAATGTACTACGTACTGGAAGAAACCCACGTATTACCTTCAATCAACTACCTGGCTAAGATCAGAAACAAGGATGCGGCTCCTAAAGCAGAATCTGCTCACAAAGAAGAAGCTCATCACGCATAATGATCTTTAACGGTATCGTTAAGGAAAATAAGAAAGAAGTTACAGAATCTGAGATCATAACAAAAGACAAGGGCTAGCAGCTGGAAGCTAGCGGCTAAAAGCTTATAGAATATGCATTTAAAATACGAATCCACACTGAGAGAACCTTTGGTAGACGGGGTTAAGGATTATCACCAGGTAACGGAAGATATCATTAGTCCCATTGAGGGAAAGCCTGGTAAATTGTGGTATGTAGGCTTTTTTATATCACTATCACTGTTGGGCTTCGGCGCATTTTCAGTGTTCTGGCAGATATATTTCGGTGTTGGGGTATGGAATCTGAACAAGACTATCGGTTGGGGTTGGGATATCACCAACTTCGTATGGTGGGTAGGTATCGGTCACGCCGGTACGTTGATCTCCGCGATCCTCTTGTTATTCCGCCAAGGCTGGCGTACTGGTGTAAACCGTGCCGCTGAAGCGATGACTATCTTCGCCGTAATGTGCGCGGGTCAGTTCCCGATCATTCACATGGGTCGTGTATGGATGGCGTTCTTCATTCTGCCTTATCCAAATACCCGCGGTCCGGTATGGGTTAACTTTAACTCTCCGCTCCTTTGGGACGTATTCGCGATCTCTACTTACTTTACCGTATCGCTCCTCTTCTGGTATTCCGGTTTACTTCCGGATTTCGCTACCATCCGCGATAGGGCTAAAACTAAATTACGTAAACTGTTATATGGTGTAGCTTCTTTTGGTTGGACAGGTTCTACAAAACACTGGCAACGTCACGAAGCATTATCTCTGGTATTGGCTGGTTTATCTACTCCACTGGTACTTTCTGTACACACCATTGTATCGTTCGACTTTGCCACCTCTGTAATTCCTGGTTGGCATACTACCATCTTCCCTCCTTACTTCGTAGCGGGTGCGATCTTCTCAGGATTCGCGATGGTAAATACCTTGTTGATCATTACTCGTAAAATATTACACCTGGAAGAATACATTACTGTTGGACACATGGAAGCCATGAACAAAGTAATTGTACTGACCGGTTCTGTAGTAGGTTGCGCTTACCTGACTGAGTTATTCATGGCATGGTATGGTGCTAACCCTTACGAATTCGATACATTCTTCAAATACCGTGCTGCTGGTCCTTTAGGTTGGTCTTACTGGATTATGATGACCTGTAACGTAATTTCTCCGCAGGTATTCTGGTTCCGTAAAATGAGAAGAAGCGTTGCTGTGACTTTCATTATGTCTATCATCGTTAACATCGGTATGTGGTTCGAGCGTTTCGTGATTATCTGTACTTCATTGTACCGCGATTACCTGCCATCTAGCTGGTCTTACTATCGTCCATCCTGGCCAGAAGTTGGTTTCTACATGGGTACTTTCGGTCTGTTCTTTACTTGCTATTTCTTATTCGCTAAATACTTCCCGGTAATTGCGGTAGCTGAGATCAAGTCAATCCTGAAAACTTCAGGTGAGAACTATAAAGAGAAAATGGAAGTATACGAAGGGCAAGACACAGAGAAATTTGCTCACGAAGTTGCTCACGCACACTAATAGACGAATTAAGAACTAATTACTGGAATTTGAATTTTTAAATATATGGCTGTTAAAAAATTTGTTGTAGGCTTGTTTGACGATGAGGCAGTGTTGTTTCCGGCAGTTAAGAAAGTACGTACTGCAGGCTACAAATTGCACGATGTATACACTCCTTTTCCTGTTCACGGCCTTGATCATGCAATG
The DNA here is from genome assembly GCF_003419895.1 of Chitinophaga silvatica. Lineage (GTDB taxonomy): Bacteria > Bacteroidota > Bacteroidia > Chitinophagales > Chitinophagaceae > Chitinophaga > Chitinophaga silvatica. The sequence goes on from NZ_QPMM01000006.1 coordinate 45,263, forward strand.
GGTTTAAGAGAAACCAGTCTGCACACAGCCGGTTTCATATATGGAATCACCGGAACAACTACAGCATTATCTTTTATGAGCTGGGTGTTTAATGTTGATTGGCCGCTGAACATCGGTGGTAAACCACATTTCCCATTACCAGCTTTCATTCCTATCACATTTGAGTTGACTGTATTGTTTGCTGCTGTGGGTATGGTAATGACATTCTGCTGGTTGTGCCAGATGATGCCAGGTGTGAAGAAACATATCTTCCACCCAAGACAAACAGATGATAAGTTTGTAATGGTTATTGAGCTAACAGAGAAAACTAACGCAGAAGAAGTTAAGAGCTTCCTCACTGCTGCTGGTGCACATGATATAAATGAACAGAAAGCTGAAGCAGGATGGTGGTTCGGACGTTTCGATAAGGATGATGAGCCTTATCTGCGTAAAATTCAAACCGCAAACGCTTAATAATTTAACAGCTAAAATATACAGTTGCAACATTAGGATTCGTAAGCAAGACTAATGAAAGCTAGATAAATAATTTCTGATGAAAAGGACTTCCAACATATTGATTGTAGCCGCATTGGCAACTGGAGCTTTCCTGGCAGCCTGTAACAGAGGGGAGCACAACAGAAAGCCCGGCAGGATTTATATGCCCGACATGTATGAATCCCGTGCGTATGAGTTTTATAGTGCTCGTTTGTCAGCTCTGAAACCAGTGGAAGGAACAGTAAAAAGAGGAGAACTTCTGCCATACCACCTGAAAGAATCAGATACTGCACAAGCTAATCTGATCAAAAATCCATTAACTATTACAGGAACCGACCTGCAAGAAGGTGAACGTTTATTTAATATCTATTGTGGTATCTGCCATGGTACTGCTTTAGATGGTAACGGTCCTCTCTATAAAGGTGGTGAAGGTCCTTATCCTGCAGCTCCTGCCAACCTGGTTGCTGGTGCTAAAGCCGGATTAACTGAAGGCCGCATTTTCCATGTAATCACTTATGGATATAATATGATGGGTAGCTACGCCAGCCAACTCGACAGAGAACAACGCTGGAAAGTAGTGGCGTATATTCAAAGCAAAAAAGCAGGCGCTGCCGCTCCTGCAGGTGATTCTACCTCAGCTAAGTAAAGAGATTAACAGCATTTCAAAAGTATTTTAATATACAGTAATGAAAGACCAATTTGTAGTACCGGCAAGATTAAAGAAGACCAGCTTCGTGTTGATGGGAGTAGGCTTGCTGACGTTATTGATCGGATTAATTGCGTTTAAGGGTGAGACACGGTTCTGGGCCGGTCTGTTGCAAAACAGCAGCTTCTTTTTGCTGATTACATTGGCAAGCACCTTTTTTATAGCTGCTACTACCTTGGCACAAGGTGGTTGGCAAATTGCTTTCCGTCGTGTTCCTGAAGCTATTTCAATGGCTGTGCCTGTTCTGGCAGTCATTCTATTTCTCGTTGTGATGATCCTTATTTTCGGTGGAAGAGAAGATATCTACCACTGGATCAATGCCGAACACGTTGCACACGACCCAATTCTGAGCTGGAAAAAAGCTTTCCTGAATAAAGGATTCTTTACCATTGCTACTGTTATCACTTTAGCACTGTGGATCATCTTTACCATCAGAATCCGTAAAATGTCAATCCAGGAAGATAGCTGGGATATGAGCCGCGAAACCGGTCGTAAAATCCTCTGGAGAAACACCGTTGTTTGCGGTGGCTTCATGGCGATCTTTGTCCTTAGCGTTGGTTCTACCACTCCTTGGATCTGGTTAATGAGTATCGATGCACACTGGTTCTCTACCATGTATAGCTGGTATACCTTCGCTAGTACCTGGGTATCCGGTGTAGCATTAATCGCACTTTTCGTTGTTTACCTGAAAAGACACGGTTACCTCACTTTTGTAACTGAAGAACACCTGCACGATCTGGGTAAATTCCTGTTCGCTTTCAGTATCTTCTGGACTTACCTCTGGTTCTCCCAGTATATGCTGATCTGGTATGCAAACATGCCTGAAGAAACTGAGTACTTCCAACCTCGCGTTTGGGGCGAATGGAGACCAATTTTCTTCCTGAATCTCCTGATTAACTTTATTACACCGTTGTTGTTCCTGATGAAGAGGGATACTAAACGTAACTATACTGCAATAGTTTTCATCGCTATCGTGATCATCTTCGGTCACTGGCTCGATTTCTGGCAGATGGTTTACCCTGGTACCGTTAAGCACCTGTCATTCCCTTGGTATGAATTTGGACTTGGACTCGGATTTGTTGGATTGATTATCTTCCTGGTTTCCAATCAGCTTACTAAAGCTCCTTTGGTACCAAAGAATCATCCTTACCTGAAAGAAAGTATTGTTCACCACACCTAATGGTGTTTAAGGATCACAGACAATAGAAAATCATTAGATAACTTAATTATTTCATATAGCAATGTCAGGATTTTTAGCAGTCTTAGTTGTTGTTCTCATATTCATAGTCATCTTCCAGATTGCGAAGGCGAGCGAATATGTGTCCATATTGAAGGGAGAAAAGAAAGCACGTGAACAGAGTAACCGTATCAATGGTTTCCTGCTAATAGCTTTCCTGGTGCTGGGGCTCATCGGAGTTTACTGGTGCAATGATTTGTTGAAAGGCAAAATCCTTGGCGAATCTGCTTCAGTTCAAGGAGAAGGTGTTGATAACCTCATTTATGTAACATTAATCATCACAGGTGTGGTGTTTGTGCTTACACAAATCGCGCTTTTCTGGTTCGCATTTAAATACCAGGAAAAAGAAGGAAAAGAAGCCTTTTATTTTCCACATAATAATAAACTGGAAATTATCTGGACAGTTATCCCTGCAATCGCATTGACGATTCTGGTGGCTTTCGGTCTGAAACATTGGTTCCAGTTAACATCCGAAGCACCAAAAGATGCTATGGTTGTTGAAATCACCGGTAAACAGTTTAACTGGATTTATCGTTATCCAGGAAAAGACGGACAATTAGGTCGCCGCGAATTCAGTAAAATCGATCCTGCTAAAGGAAATGAGTTGGGTGTTGATTGGACCGATCCACTGAGTAAAGATGACTTCATTCCTACAGAAATGCACTTAGTTGTTGGCAAACCTGTAAAAATGATCATTGGTTCCCGCGATGTAATCCACGACGTTGGTTTACCTCACTTCCGTATGAAGATGGATGCGGTGCCTGGAATTCCTACTACCCTGTGGGTAACTCCTAAGTTCACTACCAAGGAAATGAAAGAGAAAACAGGTAACCCTGATTTCACCTACGAAATTTCCTGCGATCAGATGTGCGGTAGCGGTCACTACTCCATGAGAGGTGTAATCGTGGTTGAAACCCAGGAAGAATTTGACAAATGGGTAACAAGCCAAAAATCTGCTTATGATCTGGCAAATCCTGCACCAGCTGCACCGGAAGCGCCAAAAGCAGATACCACGCAAAAAACTGTGGCTGCTAACATTAAGTAAGCCATAATTTTGTGTAGAAGAATTTTTGACGGAGTACAATTAAAAACAATAAAGACGAACTGACAAACGACGATACTTCCCGGGCGTTAGTTTATAATAAACCGAACCGATTATGAGTAACGAAGCAACATTGCACAGTCAACAGGAGGTAATGCACGGAGCGCATGATCATCATGATCATGAGCACCATCATGAAGACAATTTCATTTCGAAATATGTTTTCAGCATGGATCACAAAATGATCGCCAAACAATTCCTGATCACTGGTATCGTTTGGGCTATCATTGGTGCTTTCTTCTCTGTTCTGTTCCGTTTGCAACTTGGTTTTCCGGATGCAACCTTTCCATGGCTGGAAAGCATCCTGGGTCACTGGGCTAAAGGTGGCCGTATTTCAGCGGAAGCTTACTATGCATTGGTAACAATGCACGGTACTATTCTCGTATTCTTTGTATTGACTGCCGGATTGAGCGGTACCTTCTCAAACTTGCTTATTCCTCTGCAAGTAGGTGCCCGCGATATGGCGTCTCCATTTATGAACTGCCTCAGCTACTGGTTCTTCTTCCTGGCTAGCCTGGTGATGATGGCTTCCCTGTTTGTACAAACAGGTCCGGCTTCCGGTGGTTGGACGATGTACCCTCCGCTGAGTGCGCTGGGCGATGCATCTATCGGTTCTAAAATCGGGGTTGACCTTTGGTTGACTAGTATGGCGTTGTTCGTGGTATCTCAGTTATTGGGTGGTCTGAACTATATTTCTACTATTCTGAATATGCGTACCAAAGGTATGTCGATGACTAAGATGCCTCTGACTATCTGGTCATTCTTCTTCACCGCGGTACTGGGTGTATTATCATTCCCTGTTCTGTTGTCTGGTTTCATCCTGTTGTTGATGGACCGTCACGCTGGTACCAGCTTCTATCTGTCTGATATCTTTATCGCAGGTAAAGCACTGGCAAATGAGGGTGGTAGCGCTATTCTTTACCAACACTTATTCTGGTTCCTTGGTCACCCTGAGGTATATATCATTATCCTCCCTGCAATGGGTATGGTGTCTGAAGTACTTGCGGTTAATTCCCGTAAGCCAATCTTCGGTTACCTTGCGATGGTGGGTTCCTTGTTTGCGATCTGTATCCTGGCCTTCCTGGTATGGGCGCACCATATGTTCGTAACTGGTCTGAATCCGTTCCTGGGTGCGTTCTTCGTACTCCTGACACTCCTGATCGCTGTACCTTCAGCTATCAAGGTATTCAACTGGATTACTACCATCTGGAAAGGTAATATCCACTTCACCCCTGCTTCCCTGTTCTCTATCGGTTTCGTGAGCACTTTCATCTCCGGTGGTCTGACAGGTATCTGGTTGGGTAACTCTTCTATCGATATTCACCTGCACGATACCTACTTCGTAATCGCGCACTTCCACATAGTAATGGGTGTATCTGCATTCTTTGGTATGTTTGCCGGTATTTACCACTGGTTCCCTAAAATGTATGGCCGCTTTATGAATAATACACTTGGCTATATTCACTTCTGGGTTACCCTGGTTGGTGCTTACCTGATCTTCTGGCCAATGCACTACGAAGGTATGGCCGGTATGCCAAGAAGATACTTTGATTACACTAACTGGGCTTCTTTCAACCAGTTCGGACCGCTGAATTACTTTATCAGTATTGTGGTAATCATCGTATTTGCAACTCAATTACTGTTCGTATTCAACTTCTTCTACAGCATTTTCAAAGGAAGAAAGATGACTACCATGAACCCATGGAAAGCAACTTCTCTGGAATGGACTACTCCTATTCACGCTGGTCACGGAAACTGGCCTGGTGAAATTCCTGAAGTTCACCGTTGGGCTTATGATTACAGTAAAGACGGACGTGATTTCATTCCTCAAACCGAGCCTATTGGCCCGAACGAGGCAACACACTAATATTTTCTGGTTCCGGCAGGATGATGTTTCTTCAAGAAAAATCGTTCTTCCGGAACTTTGTTCTCAGTGGAGTTTGTAAATTTGTTCCGGATTTTTAATTCCGGAATGTGGCTAGAAAAAAAATGTTGCAAGAAAACACCATAAAATTGTCGTCATCGTACGTTATTGCCAGCAAAGTGAAAGATTACTCTCAGTTAATGAAGTTTAATCTCACTTTTATGGTGGTATTTTCATCGGTAGTAGGTTATCTGCTGGTGCCGACGATTGAGTTCAATTGGGTGAAAGTTCTTTTATTATTTGCAGGTGGTTTGCTGGTTTCAGGATCGGCCAACACTATTAATCAGATCTGGGAAAAGAATACAGATAAGTTAATGGCCCGTACAGCCGTTCGCCCGCTGCCTTCCGGCAGAATGAGCGATATGGAAGCAATTATGCTGGCTGTAGTAACCGGTGTGAGCGGTACCCTGATTATGGGATTCAGTTTCAACTGGTTAAGTGCTGCACTTAGTCTGATTTCTCTGGTATTATACGGTTTTGTATATACTCCCTGGAAAAAATGGAATTCCCTCTCTGTATTAATAGGAGCTATTCCTGGTGCTTTGCCTCCCCTGATTGGTTGGGTTGCAGGAGCTAACGAACTGAGCATTGGCGGATGGTCTTTATTCGCTATTCAATTCTTATGGCAATTCCCTCACTTCTGGGCTATAGCCTGGATTGCCTATAAAGATTACGCAAAAGCTGGTTTCAAAATGCTGCCAGGCAGCGGAGAACCTAATAAATACACTGCTCTTCAGGCAGCTACCTATACCCTGTTGCTAATTCCTGCCGGTATTGCCCCTTTTAAACTGGGGATCACCGGTAGTACCTCAGCGATAGTTGCAATTGTACTCGGACTATTCTTTTTCTACAGAGCAATTAATCTATACAGAAAGAATGATGTGCCGGCAGCACGTAAATTGATGTTTGGATCATACATTTACCTGACTATAGTACAACTAGTGCAATTGCTGGATAAAGCTTAATTGAAATTGGAGGAGTGATGAATACTATGACATTAGAACAACGTAAAAAAATACATCCGCATAAATACAGCCTATGGATTGCCATGGGTAGTATTACCATGATGTTTATCGGATTTACAAGCGCTTACGTTGTTAAAAGATCACAGGCAAATTGGTTAGCTTTCGAATTGCCTCATATTTTTTGGTTGTCTACTGCCGTGATTTTGCTCAGTAGTCTAACAATTCACCTTGCTTTAAAGCAATTTAAGGAAAGGAATATGAGGAATTACAAGAGATTGATCACCATTACAGCCATTTTAGGAGTGGCATTTGCGGTGTGTCAGTGGATTGGGTTCGTACAATTAAAGAACGTAGGTCTGCCTCTTAATGGGCCGGTATCTGCCTCTTTTATATATGTAATAGTAGGTGTGCATATGTTGCACGTATTAGGAGGGGTGGTAGCCTTACTGGTAATGTTTGCCAGAGCATACAGAACCCGCGTCCGTACCTATAGTGCAGTACCTATTGAAGTGGCCGCTACTTACTGGCATTTCGTAGATGTACTATGGATTTACTTGTTGATTTTTTTGAGTATCGCCAGATAAACTTTGTAAAATTTTATAAAACTAACAATGGATACAGCAGTTACAGCGAAGAAAAAATGGTGGGCCGGAGGATATTCTCCTTTTAATGTGAGCTATGGCAAGTTGATGATGTGGTTCTTTCTGCTATCAGATGCGTTCACTTTCGGCGCATTATTGATATCATATGGTACAATCCGGTTTTCCAGCCAATCCTGGCCTGATCCTAATGAAGTGTTCAAGTCATTCCCTGGGATGGGGCACGCCAATTTACCATTAATGTTCGTGAGCTTGATGACCTTCATCCTGATCATGAGTTCTGTAACCATGGTATTGGCCGTACATGCCGGTAAAATGCATGATAAGAAAGCTGTTGCAAAATGGCTTATCTGGACTATCATCGGCGGTGCTTGCTTCCTGGCTTGTCAGGCTTGGGAGTGGACACACTTATTCCATGAAGGTGCATGGTGGGGTCGTAATCCTTTCCCTAACGTTGATGGAACACAAGCTTCTACTAACTTTACTAACTTCTTCTTTACTATCACCGGTTTCCACGGTTTACACGTAACTTCCGGTGTAGTGTTGAATATCATAATCCTCGCTAACGTACTGAAAGGTACCTATGAGCACAGAGGACACTACGAAATGGTTGAAAAAGTAGGTCTGTACTGGCACTTTGTAGATCTGGTTTGGGTATTCGTATTCACTTGCTTCTACCTGCTCTAAGCATAATAGCAAAAGACAAGAAGCATTTAATTGAAATCTGATTTTTCGAATTTTTTAATCTAAATAGTAATGGAGCATACACATACTGCTGAAGGACATGAAACAGCTCATCATGGGGATTCAACTACCAAAACCATCTGGAGAACGTTTTGGATCCTGTTGTGTATCACTGTAGTTGAAGTAGGATTGGCCTTCTTACACCTCGAATTTGGCTTCCTGCCCAGAGTAGCGCTGAATGGTGTATTCGTTATTCTTACTTTATTTAAAGCATTCTATATCGTTGCTGAATTCATGCACTTAGGTCATGAAATCAAAAACCTCATCATGAGTGTTTTAATGCCTTTACTGCTGTTTGTTTGGTTTATCATCGCATTCCTATACGATGGTGATTCATGGAAACATTTACGTCAAAACCTGAAAACTGGTACTCCGGTGGAAGCTCCACTTGTTGCTCCGGCTGAAAAACCAGGTCATTATTAATAGTTAAAACTTTAGGATCATTTCTCGCAGGGCTTTATTAGGAGTTTCATTGGCCATTTTGGTGCCGCTTTTGGGTTATCTCATTGTAGATCACTACGGTAAAAATGTGGTTCCGGTTCCAGGATATTATATCTTTGAAAAAGTAGATACTATCCGGAACAATGGTAAAGTTACCTATGACAGTGTTTTTCATCAGGTAAAAGATTTCCGCCTGAAAAATCAATTAGGCCAGGAAGTTAGTATGAAAGATCTCGAAGGAAAGGTGTTATTGGTAGATTTCTTCTTTACCTCCTGCCCTTCTATCTGTCCTACACTGACGAAGAACCTGAAAATGGTACAGGATGCGTACATTAAAAATGATACGCTTTTACAAATCCTCTCCTTTTCAGTAGATCCGGAAAGAGATTCTGTTGATAAATTACGTCAGTACGGCTATCAACATCAGATCAACCCAGATAACTGGTGGCTGCTTACAGGTAGCAAAAAAGAAATCTACGACCTCGCTCGAAACGAATTCTTTGTATCAGTTACTCAGGGAGATGGTGGACCAGATGATTTCATTCACACCGAAAAACTGGTTCTGATCGATAAAAACAGAAATATCAGAGGATATTACAACGGTCTTGATTCTAACGATATCAAAAGAGTTGCCAGCGACATAGCCACATTGCATTTAGCAAAGGACAGACATCGTCCGGGATTTATCGCCTTCCTCAAGAAGCTGTTTTCAATGGAGAACTGATTTATTAATAAAACTAATTTAATTACGGATTTGTGGGAAGATACTAAGCTATCTTGTTCGCAAATCCGTAATTCATAAATAAAAATTGCAGAAAATGGAGTTGAAGAATAAAAATCTCAATACACCGATTACGATCGTTTCAATTGTGATTCCTGTGCTGGTGGCTTTACTGTTTGTATTACCAAAGCCCGATTTTCATCCTGGCTTTGATGTGAAGATACTCCCATTATTTCATGCCATTCTGAATTCATCTACAGCCGTATTATTACTGGCTAGCCTCTACTTTATCAAGAATGGTCATGTAAAGGCTCATAAAACTACTAACCTCATTGCCATTGCCCTGTCGGTAGTTTTTCTATTGTCTTATGTGACTTATCACTCATTGGCACCGGAAACCAAGTTTGGAGATCTGGACCACAACGGAGTATTGGATGCTGCTGAAAAAGCTGCTTTGGGAGGTATCCGTTATTTCTATTACTTCTTATTACTTACACATATTGTTTTGGCAGGTGTAATCGTACCATTGGTATTATTTACCACGCTTCGCGGATTTCAGAACGATATCCCACGCCATCGTAAAATTGCACGTATTACCTGGCCTATCTGGTTCTATGTGGCAGTTACAGGTGTAATTGTGTATATCATGATTTCTCCATATTACCATTAATGGAATTCGGCAACTTAATTGCACCAGAACGTCTAACTTTGTATTCAAATTAGTATATCATGAAAAGGGGAAGTGCTTTTTTATTAACGGGAATTTTTATGTTGATCAATGTAGCTGCAATGGCTCAATGTTCCCTTTGTACTAAAACAGCACAACAACTTGGAGAAGGTCCGGCAAAAGGGCTTAATAATGGTATTTTAATGTTAGCGCTAACCCCGCTGGTTATTATTGGCTTCCTGGCATTCAGATGGTGGAGAAGTAACAGGGAAGCTTAATTGCCCCGGGATAACCCAAACTAACTATGATAACCTATAGAAAAGCGGATATTAAAGATATCCCGCAACTGATCAATCTTCGTATTCAGTTCCTGAAAGAAATGTACCCTAATGCCGATGAAACACAGGATCATCGCCTGTCCGATCACCTGTCTGTTTATCTGCAGGAACATCTTCCCAAAGAAAATTTTGTAAACTGGTTTGCTATAAGTGATGAAAAAGCTGTGGCCAGTGCTGGTATAGTATTCTATAATCAGCCACCACTGTACCACAACTTAGAAGGTAAGGTTGCCTATATCTTAAATGTATATACGTTACCAGACTACAGACGTAGAGGCATCGCAAATACATTATTGCAGATGGTTCTGCAAGAGGCACAAGACCGCAATACCGGTAAAGTAAGTCTACATACCAGTGATCTTGGCAAATCATTGTACGAAAAGTTTGGTTTCATCTCCGGAGGAAATGAAATGACCTGTCAGTTGCCCAGGAAGCAATAACGTGGCTACTCTTCTTTTAACTCAAATGACGAACAATCTACACGCAGCCCACCCTGATTTAAGGAGGTCTTTAATTCGTTGCAATAATGTCCGCGTTTCTCTGAGTAAAACTGGCAGTTAAAACACATTGGTTGAGTGGAAATAACTTCTCTTTGATTCAGTTTGTGAATCAATTGCATTAATTGCTCTAACAATCCGATTTGCTCTTTAGATGACAATTGCTCTACCGTTTCTTGTAACGGATCTGCAAAACGCTCTACTTTTTTAGCAATGGCCCGTCCTTCCTTTACAAGGTGTAAAGTATGGCTACGGGTATCAGTTGGACTAGGCTTGCGAGTCAGGTAGTTTTTCTGCTCTAACGATTTTACTGCATCACTGATCGTTGCTTTGGTCATGTTGAAATAGGTCGCCAAAGTTGTTACAGTACGCTTTTCTTCAGGATAATGAAGTAAAAATGTAAGCACCTGAATCTGTATTGGACTTAATCCATACTGAGTTGCTTCCTGCCATAATAGTACGCGGAATGCTTCTGATAATCGCTCCAGCGAGGCCACTACCTTACTAGACGTGTTTTCTGCCTGCTGTGCGGGGCTGAATGTGGAAACTTTCCCCATATTTTCTTGCTGTCCTTAATAGTTAATGGGGCAAGGTACAATATAAATGTATGGTGGGAAATAGCATATTAGTGGAATTACAAACTATTTTAACAGCCTTCTAATTCGTGTACATAGTACCCTTCAGCCTTAATCTGGAGCTCCCAATTGGGAATAATAGCCGTTAAATGACAGAAACGGCAATCTTTATGTAGGATTCCTGCAGAATTGACACCCTTTACCTGTAAGTATTTGTTTCCATACCCTAAAACCTCTTCAAATGGTGTGTCTTTACCCACAATGATATTAAAGTGTAGGTATCTCCCATCTTTCTTTTTTACGTAGGTATCAAATACTGCTACTTCCATAAGAATTGATTTTGGTTTCCATCAAATCGCGTAAATCTATTCAAACCGCTGCCCCGACGGATATACCCATAACAAGGCACTAAAACATATTGCTTTAAACCAGGCCTGCTGCATCAGCGAAATTTCTCTCTTATCCTTACCGGATTGATCTAGATAATGCTTGCCATATCCTACTATCGGATATACAAAGGTTGTCAGGTATCGTAAATAAATAAGTGGTAAGCTTCCCGAATCCTGATCATTATTCTTTTCCATTAAAGCTGCAATACGCTCCTCCAGTTGCCACCACTCACTATTGGTTCTCCCCTTTAGCAAAACTGTTATCCATTGCAGAAACTGTGGCCGTAGCGCCTCTAAATATGCCTGGTCTGGCTGCCCGTTCCGGCTAAAGTAAATAGACAGATAGTTATTGGTCAACAAGTAATCATACCACTCATTCAATATGTCTTCAACATAAGGCTGTAATATCTCTCCTGCCTTAACCAGATATTGCTCATCCTCATATGTATATAAAAGCATTCGCTTAATACGCACCAGGGTTTGAACATCTGGAGTGGAAGGAGGTTGATCAGGGCCCTGATTTGAAATATCAGTCATAGACAATAGATTTTGGTGCTCCTCTGCATTAATACAAATATATTATAAGGCTTCCTAACTAAAAAAATTATAAAATGAATTTATTATTTATACGTTTCTTTCTGATTATATTATACAAATATCATTTGTGAATATGATAATAACTGTATAGTTTTGATAATGTGGTTTATTTTAACCCTATATGCAGAATATATTTTATAACATCAACAGAATTGGCACTGGAATAGCGCCAGTATTTAAGACCGGATCATCTACATCTCTCCCTCTTTTTAAGAAGTTGGGAATAGCTGCCATTATTAGCTTTTGCGCTTCATTATTTACCGCTGGCTGCCTGTGGGGAATCAAACAACTGAACTCCGATTGGGAACTACCCTTCTATTTCCCATTACTGGCTACTGGCATATGGATTTTAATCGATCGTTATCTACCTGCCTTCCTGCAGTTTATCGGGGCTACCATAGCTACCACAATTGGAGCACCGTTAGGACTTGAAACCTCCGGCTTCATTTTTAGTAAGGCATTGGCAAATAAATTCACCAAACAGGATCAAACTATCTTTTACTATAGCGCAATAGCAGGAGTAATTGCTACAGCTTTCGGCGCTCCTGTTGCCGCTCTTTGTTTTGCATTGGAAGTTTGGCTGCTCGAATGGACAATAGTTTCCATACTGCCCATAGTTATAGGAAGCACTATTGGCGCTGCTTTTAGTTACCTGATTCACGATTCCATTCCGGTATTTACTACTTCCATTACATCCAATGAATTTACCTGGAATATCTACATTGCTATTGGTATCATCATGGGATTATGGGCTACATTAACAATAAGCCTTACAAAATTAACAACAAGAGCGCTAAACTATCTGAAACAAAAAAACTATTGGTGGTTGCTAATTCCTGCTTTGGCACTCACTTTAATTTATTACTACTCTCCTTCGGGAGTCAATAATACATATAGCTACTTAGACGCTTTATTACATGCCCGCGTAACTTTATTTATGCTTTTTTCCCTGGCCATTCTGAAATGGCTTTCCTGGATTTTATATAACTCGTTTTTTAAAACAGGAACTGGTATTGTTCCATTGCTTTTAAGCGGAGGGGCCTTTGCGTTATTTGCAGGAGTGTTGTTACAATTAATATTTCCTGCAATAAAAATTGATGCAGGACTCATTGTGTTGTTAGGAATGACTGCTATGCTGGCAGGAACCTCTCGAGGTGTAGTTGCTGCTATAATTTTTTCTTTGGAATTAACGCACAAATGGGAAGTAACGCTTCCAATTATAATGGTTGCGATAGTCTCTTACTCCCTGCCTCTATTAATATTAAGAAAGAAACATAAAATAGAAGAAGCATAAGATCAACCTTATGCTTCTTCCCAAAACATTAATGATTATCTGAAACAAATTTCAATCCGACAATCGACCCAATCAATAAAACTAAAAAGAACAGACGCCAGAAAACTGCAGGCTCCTTAAAGAACAACATACCGGCAATTGCAGTACCTGCAGCGCCAATACCTGTCCACACAGCATAGGATGTACCAATAGGTAATCCACCGTTAATAGCTTTATTAAGGAAATAGAAGCTCAAACTAATACATATCGCAAAGCTTATTGATGGCCACAGCTTTGTAAAGTTTTCTGAATACTTCAATGATACAGTAAAACCAATCTCAAATAATCCACCAATGACAAGGAATAACCAAGGCATAATACCAGATTTATAAGTGAAAAAATAAATAAATAATTTAGGAAATAGAATGCGCGAAATATCGTTCCCTGGAGGATCAGAGACCGTAGTTGAAAACTGCGTAAATAATTGATATGCCAAATGAAGTAAAACGCATGGGGCGAAGATAGCATTTTTTACTTAATAATTCTCTTTAGTGCTTCCCTGCTACTTAATGGTGCCAATGTAGTATTACTAACAAACTTTTTGACACTGGCCGGATTAGTTTTTGAATATTCACGCAAGGCCCACCCAATTGCTTTCTGAATAAAAAATTCCTTGTCGGCCGAACATTGAATAATATACCTAAACAACAACTGCTCATCTGTACTTTTCTTGTAACCATTTTGAAAGATGATAGCAGCACGTTGCAACCACATATTATCACTATCAATCCATTTATTTGTTGTAGCAGGTTGAAATGCCGGAAACTTTTTAAACCAGGGCCCAACCAGTAGAGTAGCTATAGCATCTACCGTATCCCACCACGATTTATTAACAATCATAAACTCAAATAATGCAATATCTTTTTCTGTCCACTGTTTATGAATCTTTGCCAATAATGACATTGCAACATATTGATACTCTCTTTCCGGTTGTTGCCACAGCTTAGTGATCAGCTGGTGCATACTATCTGCGGCCGGAAGACCATGATTGCTAATCAAAGATTTGAAAGCCACATTACGTTCAGGAGTTTTAGTGCCCAGAAACTCGAACTGATTTCTCATATATGCTTTCATGGGGCCAGCATTTTCACTGTTGGCTGCTCCTTCCAGTATGTGTTTGATGTGATCGAAATACGATGTTGCCATACCAGTAAAGATAAGGCATAAGAATTGTCAAACATTACCAAATTGTTAACTCCGGTATTTGCAATAGGCCATTTACTTTTTTGATTCGTACTCTATTTGTATGAACATCAGCAAATCCATACTGGAAAAGTATTTTAAAGGCACCTGCACAGAGGAAGAACAGCTATTGGTAGAGGCATACCTTGAAGAAAAGGAACATCCAGAATTGGATGCAGTGCTTGTAAATACCTGGATGGAGGTTAATAATCCGCCAGCCAGAGTATTCAAGCTTTGGTATGCTGCTGCATCAGCAGTTGCTGCATCAGTAATCGGTATTTTATGTTTTTTCCTGGTTAATAAACCTGCTCAAACAGCCACCATTGCCCTGGCAACAGATACCATCTATAATAACAGCAATAAGGCAAAACTATACAAGTTCCCTGATGGTTCTGAAATCTGGCTGAATGCGAATAGTAAACTTGCTTTTAATACAACATACAATAAACAGGGCCGGGAAATCTGGCTGCAGGGAGAAGCCTTGTTTAAAGTAGCTTCACAATCAGATCAACCTTTTAATGTTCATACACGTCACCTTACTACACAAGTATTAGGTACCACCTTCCAGGTTGCTACCAATAACCTGGCTGATGGAAGTATACAGGTAAGCCTGCTGGAAGGAAAGGTAGCCGTGACAAATGAAAATGGATTCACAAAGATTTTGCATCCCGGTGAAATGCTCACTCATGCGTTAAACGACAGGCCTGTCATCAAACCTTTCGATAGCAACGAAATCCTGGATTGGAAAAATGATAAGATCATCTTTAATAAAACTTCACTTGCTGATGCTGTAACGCGATTAAGCCAACGGTTCAATAAAGAAATTGTATTGGCAGATAAAACATTGGGAACAAAAAAGGTATCAGGAGAATTCAAGATAAATACCTCTGTAAATGAGATTCTGGAAGCATTGGTTTATGTACACAATCTCGATTTAAAAAAGACAAACGATCACACATTCCTGATCAACATAAAAAAATAAACTAATCAATTTTCTTAAATAAGAATTATGCAAAAATCTTTACTAAGATTTTGTAGAGGGAAGCGTATGCCTGTAAAAACACTGGCTTTACTTCTACTATCGATAGCTACTACCAGCATTTATGCCCAATCATACAAATCCTTGAATGATAAAGTTTCTATACGGTTCGATAAGTCAAATGGTCTGGATATTGTTAAGGCATTGCAACAACAAACACCCTATACCTTTGTATATGATCCCGAATTTATGCAGCAATGCTCTGTAGGTGCCGTTAAGTTTGCTGAAACACCTGTAAGTACTGTATTGGAGTATCTCGATAATAATGCACCAATAGACATAGAACTAACTACTTCAAAAACTATTGCACTGAAGAAAGGGAAAGCCGATAAACCTGCCAACAGAGCTAATGGCAGGGTTACAGGAAAAGTACTGGATACTAAAAACGAACCATTACCCGGAGTTAGTATTCAGGCAAGCAATGGAACGGGTACAGTAAGCAATATCGATGGAACATTTGATCTGCAGCTGGAACCAGGTACCTATACACTTACCTTCTCATTTATATCTTTCGATCAAAAGACAGTAACAGATGTAATTGTTACTTCTAAAGCTATAGTGCCCCTGAATGTTGTAATGAAAAATAACAGTTCTAAACTAAAGGAAGTTACTGTAACAGCAACGTATAAACGTAATTCTGTTGAGGGATTATATGCTATTCAAAAGAATAATGCCGGAATTAGTGATGGGATCAGTGCGGAGCAGATTGGCCGTACTCCCGATAAGAACGTAGGTGAAACATTGAAAAGAGTAAGCGGATTATCTACTCTTGAAAATAAGTATGTGGTAGTGAGAGGATTGAGTGAAAGATACAATCAGGCAATTCTGAACGGACAGATAATGCCAAGCACAGAGCTCAATAGAAAAAATTTCAACTACGATATTATACCAACAAACATCATAGAAAATGTTACGGTAGTAAAAACCCTGACTCCAGATAGAAGTGCTGAGTTTGGAGGTGGATTGATAGAAGTAAATACCACCGATATTCCTACTGAAGATTTTTTTAATGCTTCCATTGGCGGAAGTTATAACAACAAAACAACCGGTAAAACATTTTTTTCGCTCCCACTGGAAGGTCAGGAATACCTGGCTAAAGTTTCGACCCATCGCGCATGGCTGGGATCTACTGACTGGAAAACCAAAGCAGATTTGGTTGCTGCCGGTGATAAAGCCGATAAATCCAAACCATTTTTCGAGAACAACTGGATTCCTACTTACATGAAAGCTCCGCTTTCTCCCAACTTTAATTTTAGTGGAGGAAAGGTATTCAATAACCATTTCGGTTTTGTTGCCTCACTAGGATACAGAAACACTTTTGCAACTCAGGATGTAACGTCATCACGCGATGGCTTTATGCTTGGAACTGGAGGAGATGGTAAAGATTCATTGCTGTTTAATGGTTCGAGATATGGATTCACTACTAATATTAACGGATTATGGGGAGTAGGATACAGAAATAAAAAGCATAAAATCAGTTTTCAGGGCCTTTACCTGCAGGTACTAGATCAGCAACTGACTATGGGATATGGTACGCATGATGATTTAGGCCCTAATACAATGCGTTTACAGGATATTACTACAGTTAGTAAAATATTACAAAATCAGTTGAAAGGTGAGCATCTCATCGGTAATAAAGGTATAAAAGTAAAGTGGCTGGCAGGCTATACAACATTGGATAAATTAAGGCCAGACAATCACTTCTATATGGGAAATTATTACAAGGATTCTACTTATGCAGTTACCGATTTAAGTGTGAGAGGTGCGTATACAACTGGTAGAGAAGGTACCCTGCGCTGGTATAGCCGTGCCAGAGAGAAGAATTTTAACTGGGATATAGCTGTTTCAGCACCGTTCGACTTAGGACCTCTTAAAAATATTGCAAAAATCGGATCGGCCGGTTGGAATAAAGATAGGACTTTTTATGTAGCAAATTCATCATCAAGGGCCATGGGGTCTGAGTATTACATTCCACTGGATGAGTATTTTACAGATTCATCAACCACTACTAAACTGACAGATGGAGGTAAAGACTTCAAGGCAAATGTTACATTAAGTTCCTGGTATGCTATGTTGGATAATAAATGGGGCAAATTCAGATTGGTTTGGGGGGCAAGAGCAGAGTATTATAATCTGAATGATGTAAACAGTATGTTACAGGAAACAATAGACGCGCAAAGCGGACAAGTTGGCCGACCGATTGATGCAAGTGAACTATATAACAGAGAACCGAATCTTCGTTTCTTTCCCTCAGCGAACCTAACATACAGCCTTACTCCTGCAATGAATTTCAGATTGGCTTATTCTGAAAGTATTATCAGACCGGATATCAGAGAACTTTCTTACTTCCGTGAATATGATTTTGAATTGGGTGGCGATTATTGGGCAGAAGGGGTAGTGCATTCTACCAATATTAAGAACTATGATTTCAGATATGAATGGTATC
This sequence comes from Chitinophaga silvatica, assembly GCF_003419895.1. Classification (GTDB taxonomy): domain Bacteria; phylum Bacteroidota; class Bacteroidia; order Chitinophagales; family Chitinophagaceae; genus Chitinophaga; species Chitinophaga silvatica. The sequence goes on from NZ_QPMM01000006.1 coordinate 63,239, forward strand.
CTGCTCCCGGAGATGTAATTTCTTTTTCGCTTTACCAAAAAGATATGGCTTATCCCATGGAGATTTATAAACAGGGAGGCAACAGGGTTTATATAATGAAGAATAATAAATCGGCAGTTAATAAAGGGCTGGAAGTTGAACTACGTAAATCATTTGCTTTTACGAAACTCCCTGTGCTTAAGAACCTCACGGTATACGGTAATTTCTCGTATATGGATTCTAAAGTAAGAAGACTTTCAACAGAGGTAACTCATGACCCGGATGATATTGCAAAATTACATCTTAAAGAAACCGTTGGCGATGAAGAACCGAGACCACAAAGTGGAGCAAGTAATCTGATGTTGAATGCCGGATTATTTTATGATCTGCCAATAGTGTCTTTGAGCCTGAATTATAACTATGTAACTAACAGAACTTTCAGACCAGCTGATCTCTGGCAGTTTTCTTTATACGAACAACCATTGAAAGCGCTGGATGCACAAGTAGCATTCAAGTTTTTGAAGAATAGATTAGAAGCAAAACTCAGCATCTCTAATCTGTTGAATAGCTTCAACCTTATCTATGAAAAAACTTTTAACGAGTATCCCGACCAATGGAAAGATGTTGGTAAATCAGATATGAAATATCAGGAGGGTAAAGATTTTATCAATTTCAGAGGAACTCCTGGAAGAGCGTTTAGTACTACTATTTCATATAGATTTTAATTAAGTAAGGAATACTAATAAAAATATTAAACTGATTTATAAATGAAAAGTAAGAATGTTTTAATACTGATAGTTTCATTAATCGTGGTGATGAGCTGTCGGAAAGGTGAAATGCCTACGCATAAGTATTTCGGGAGTGTTTCCTCTACAGTGGCCAATTTACCTGGTACTCCTATGATAAATATTAAATGGAACGGCGTTGTCATGGATTCTTTGATGAGTGGAGTAAGATCAATTACCTTACCTGCAGGGCAATCTGGCAAATTGAGCTACACTGTTGCAGGAAGTAATGATTTGATTGCAGACACGGTGATCACAGTTCCAATGAACAATACATTAAGCTTTAAAATTCTTGCCAGTACTACATTGGGGATGAGTGGATTTGCAGTACCAGTAATGGATATAAGTCCAGATTCTATAAAGTTGCAAGTCTATTGTAACCTGAGTGACTATTATAAATACTCAACAATAGATTTGAAGATTATTTCAATAAGACAACCTGGAAATGTCTTTGTGGATGAATTGGTAGTAAAAGGGTTGAAGAATAAACATTTATCTTCTGAGATTATCACATTTAAACATAAAGATGATCGTGGGGCAGCCATTTCTTACGGTGCTTATCTGATAGATCCCGCTACCAATGAGGTTATTCCTACACCTAAAAGTCCTTACTATTTTTTGTTTGCCAGGCCTCAATATCCGGGGTTTTATATAGTAAATCTGACGGATAGGTCGGGAACTATGGCGTCGTCTGTGATTGGCTTATAGAGGTATATTGATTGATTACTGTAATGGGGTTGTCTTTTGTAGAGGCAACCCTTTTTATTTTTAATCATTCAGGTCGAAGGTCGTATTCATTTGTTGTTTGATAGATTGAAGAGCGCTACCAAGGTGATTTTTAACGGTGGAAACGGAGATGCTCAATTTATTGGCTATTTGTTTGTTGCTGAGGCCCGACTGCCGGCTTAGAAGATATACATTTCGTCTTTGTTCCGGAAGTAGTTCAATGGCTTTTGATAATTGCAGGTCAAATTCTTTTCTGATGTAGTATTTGTCTACAGTTTCTTCGGAGGGTTCGGTTATTTGGGTGGCAGCTACTTCTGACAATAATTTTTGTTCTCTGTAGTGTTTGCGTGCTTCATCGATTACGATATGTTTAACGTATACGAATAGCAAGGGAAAAATATCCTGTCCTTCCTGCACTTTATGAATGTTTTCCCAGAGTTTTATGAAACATTGTTGGGTAATTTCCTGAGCGCGTAAAGGATCTCCTGTCAGTTTTAATGCAAACCGAAATATTTTCTCGTTGTTGGCAGTAAAGAGAGCTTCAAACGGTGATTGGACAGGGCTATCAGGCATTTCGAAAACTGGCATTTTTAGCCCTATAAATGTACAATAGCAATGTTACACCAATGTTAAGAATGGAGCATGATAGCTTCTTAATTTTTAGATTGAATATAACGATAGAGGTTAAACGATTTTTTTTCAATTAATGTTTTGATTTCCTGCATTAATTGTGGTTTGTTGATGTCTTTCATTCGTTTATGTTGAATGAGTTGATATGCTCTGTCGGCCAGTAGGATTAATTGTTTTTGGGGTTGTTCGGTGATGGTAATATGATGTTGATTTATTGCGTTGATGAGATCTGTAATACCTATATCTTTTGTGGCTACGGATTTAACAACCGGGATTTCCCAGCCTCCGGGCTGATGTTTACTGTGTGCTAACAGTCTTAAATTCTTTACAAAAATATCAGCATTTGCTCTGTCTGATTTATTAACAACAAATACATCTGCTATTTCCATTAATCCGGCTTTCATTGTTTGGATTTCATCGCCGGCTTCAGGAACCACCACTACAACAGTAGTATCAGCAATTCCGGCAACTTCTACCTCACTTTGCCCCACTCCTACTGTTTCAATAAACAGGTAGTCAAAGGCAGCTGCCTTAATCAGATCACTTACCTCAATAATTTTGGGGCTTAGTCCACCTAACGCACCTCTGCTGGCCATTGAGCGGATGAATACGTTTGGGTGGTTGAAATGTTGACTCATTCTGATTCTGTCGCCCAATAAGGCACCAAAATTAAATGGGCTTGAAGGGTCAACAGCAATAATGGCTACACTTTTATTGTCATGCAGCAAAGAGGAGATCAATGAATTTACAAGTGTGCTTTTTCCGGCACCCGGAGGGCCGGTTATGCCTACTACTTTCGTATGGTCATTCACCGGAAGTTGTTCCAATAATTGTTCATATCCTGTTGCCTCATTTTCGACAAGAGAAATGCAACGGGCCAGCGACCTTATATCTCCATTCAATAAACCAGTTAAATATTCCTGATACATCTTTCGATTTGCTGATAATTTAAAAGCAAAAATAGGCATCCTTCTAAAGAAAGATATATAAAACTCCGCTTACTTCGTTTTGGTTGTCAGTGTAATTACGTAATATTATACTGATGACGAACTTTATTTCCATATTTCCGCTTGGCATTGTAGTGTATCCTGGGGAACAATTGAACTTGCATATTTTCGAACCTCGTTATAAGCAATTAATTACCTCCTGTTTGGCAGAGAATAAATCTTTTGGTATTCCGACTGTTATAGATAGTAAAATAATGGAATACGGAACAACTGTGCATATCAAAAAAGTTGAGAAGATGTATCCGAACGGGGAGATGGACATAATTACGGTGGGTGAGAATGTATTTAGAATTCTGGAGCAGGTAAAACAGATTCCGGATAAATTATATGGTGGGGCTATTGTCAATTATCCAAATAATGAAGATCTGCCAAATACCAGGTTACAAAGGGAGGTTTTGCAGGGAGTCAGAGAATTGCATACAATACTTCAGATTCATAAAACCTTTAAGAAGGAAGATAACCAGCTATCGGCCTACGATTTGGCACACCATGCAGGATTGTCATTGAATGAAGAATATGAGTTGCTACAACTTTTATATGAAGCCCAGCGACTAGAATATTTGAAGCGCCATTTGTATAAAGTAATTCCTATGATGGCCGAAATGGAACGGTTGAAGGAGCGGGTACGGCTAAACGGTCATTTTAAGAATCTTACTGCCGGCGATATTTAAAATTTTTCAAACGCTTACCAGGTAAGCATTTTAGGGCTTATATAAGGGAACTTTAACTTGTATTTAACAGGCTGTTTTTTGGTTTTTTTTGCTTCCCGCTTTAAAAAGTAGATATTTGCAGACCCATATTTTTAATAGAATAGGGCTTAAACTCAATTCTGATACTCAATGCATTGGACAAAAGTCAGTATTCTTTGCTTGTTCGGGACAATTTTCCTGTTGGCAAATTCGGTAAGCGCACAAGATAATTCACCATATTCCCGCTATGGGTTAGGGGATTTGAACAATAACCAGAATGCGGTAAACCGTGGTATGGGTGGCATTTCTCAAGGTTATAATGATGCACAGGCAGTGAATTTTATCAACCCTGCCAGTTATCATAATCTAATGTTGACAACATTAGACATAGGTGTAGAAGGTGGCGCAAGAGCTATCAACCAAAACGGAGCTAAGTTTACTTCCGGTTTTGGAACTCTCTCCTATCTACAATTGGGCGTACCGGTTATCAGGAACAGATGGGGATTAAACTTCGGTTTACGCCCTGTTACCCGTGTTTCCTATAACATACAACAAGGTGCTACCGGCACGTATTTCGACACTCTCAAATTACCTCTCTCCAACAGATATGAAGGAAGTGGTGGTTTATACCAGTTCTATGTTGGTACCGGTGTTCGTATTGGTAACTTTAGTATCGGTGCAAACCTTGGCTATCTCTTCGGAAACGTTGAAGCTAATACCCGCCTGATATTCCCTACTTCGGATATTTATGCATCTCATCAGATGCTTCGTACTACCTACAGTAGCTTCTTCTACAAAGTGGGTGTTCAGTACAGAGCGAAGCTGAATAAAGATATGGATCTGACTTTCGGAGCTACCGGAAGCCTGAAACAGGATATGACCGCACGCCAGGAAGTATTGCAGGAAACCATGATATATGATGCAACCAGCGATAACTTTATCACCCAGGATACAGTAAATTATTCGAAAGGTGCTATAGGAACCGTTGTTTATCCGGCTGAATTCGGAGCAGGTTTCGTATTAAGAAAATACGATAAATGGCAGGTAGGTGCCGATTTTACCTCTTCCCAGTGGGATCAGTACAGAAGCTTCGACAAACCGGATTCTGTTCAAAATTCCTGGAAACTGGCTGTAGGTGGTCAATTCGTTCCTAATCTCAACGCCCTGAGCGGATACTGGAACCGTGTAGCTTATCGTCTTGGTGGCTATTATGGACTGGATTATTTCCGTTTCAATGGTAAAAATATGCCTATTATAGGCTTTACCGTGGGTGCCGGCCTTCCGGTGCGCCGTTTACCATACTCTAACCAATATAGTATGATCAACGTGGCTTTTGAAGTGGCACACCGTGGAAATAATGAAACTATCCTCAAGGAAACAGTTTATCGCGCTACCATCGGGTTTACGCTGAGCGATAAATGGTTTATTAAACGTAAATACGATTAAGCAGTAAATCTGTTATCAAAAATATTAAAGCAGCAAGGAGCGGATAAAATTATCTCTTTGCTGCTTTTCAAATTTTAGGAGTTTATCAAAAAATGCTTTAAAAGCTCTTTTGTACCTTTGCCTATTATTGATCCGATGATTAAGAGATTATTTTTATTATTTATTATAGCTATAGCTGCCGCAAGTTGTGAAAACGACATTCAGGCCGTTATGGACCTGGATTCCAAAAAAGCAGCAACGGAAAATGGGCAGGATATCGTTGTGCTGTTTAGCCAGGGTGGCCGAGTGACCGCCCGGTTGGTTGCTCCTTCTATGGAACGCAAACTGGATAAACCTCCTTTCGTATTATTCAATAGCGGATTAAAAGTATTTATGTACAACGATACCCTTGGGCTGGAAAGCACCCTTTCCGCCAAAAAAGGGAAATACCTGGAAGACGATGGAGATGTATTCCTCTCCGATAGCGTAATTGTAATAAATAAAAAAGGAGAAAGACTAGATACCAAAGAACTAAACTGGGATTCTAAACGAAAAATCTTCTATTCAAGAGAAGAAGTATTTATTAAAACCCCTACCGACTCTCTCCATGGCTGGGGCCTCGAAGCAAATGAAGATTTCACCGTGAAGAAGATCCTGAAAGTAAGCGGACCTATTACCGTGGAAGATTCTACCTCATTACAATAACCACGAGATTAAAAATATTCAGAAAGCTGTATCAGAAAAATGATACAGCTTTTTTAATTAGGTACCTGTTGATAAAGTTTTGGTTACTTCAAATTCACCTGTATTGCCATACTGTATTTACACCTTCTTCTAAAATTATTAATTCTGTTACCCAGGAGATTTTTTGTCTATGTAGTTCTACCTTTTTGATACACCCCATCAAGATAATAATCCTCATTTTTTAGCTTTACGTTTAGGTTTTTGTTAAATATCAAAGAAGATAAGGCGTTATATTAGATCAGGATCTAATTAATCTAAAACCCAAAAAGAACATGAAAAAAAGGATTACCCTATTCCTTTATTCCCTTGCCATTTTGGCCCTGGTATGTCAACCTGCCCTGGCACAGTTAACCGATCAACAGGAAAGAAATCTGACAGCCTTTGCAAAAATGTATGGTTATGTTCAGTATTTCCATCCATCGGATGAGTCTGCTACTACTTCCTGGGATCAATTTGCCATTTATGGAGTTAATAAAGTAATGAGTGCAAAAGATGATGACCAATTGTTGGGCGTACTGAATGAACTATTCAAACCAATTGCTCCGGCCGCCCTGATATATAAAGGCAAAGAACCTTCTCTTCCTAATATTAATCCTATCAACAAAAATGACTATAACATTGTCGCATGGCAACATACTGGTGTGGGAGTTAAAAACAGCTACAATGCAAAAAGCGGAACCTATAAAAGCATAAGAATTAACAGACCTGTAATTAAGATTAGTGAAGGAAATGATGGTTTTGCACCTACTTCTATTGCAATTAATACAGATTCTCTTCGTGGCAAGGCATTTTCCTTTACGGGCTGGCTAAAAGTAAATGCAGTTGGTACGGGTGCTCTATTTGCTCGTGTAGATAAAAAGTATGGCCCCGGCTTCTTTGATAATATGGGTAATCGTCCGGCCTCCGAAAATACCTGGAAACAATATACGATAGAAGGGATAATAGACAAAGATGCAGAACAGCTGGTGCTTGGAGCTATGCTGATTGGAGAAGGAGACGTTTGGATAGATGATTTGCATCTGAAAGTTAAGGAAGGAAATAACTGGAAAGAAGTGCCATTGGAAAATGGCAGCTTTGAGAATCACGATGAAAACAACAAACCAGATAATTGGTGGACTCCCAATAAAACAAACTACCGGCTGATTTGCCAGCAACAAGAGAAAAAAGAAGGTAAATCGGCATTGTTAATTTCCAGTATTACCGAATTCCTTGACAATGGAAAGCTGGCCAAACCTATTTTTGATAAATACCCTAAGCCAGGTGAGTATATCCGTCAAACACTGGTTTCAGGAATATCCTGCTCGGTTCCATTAGCATTATATGGAGATAACGATCATACCTATCCTACTGCCGATAACAACGACTTAGAAACACTGCATTCTAAATATATTTCCTTCGCAAGTAACAAAAGATCAGGCGACTCACTAGACGTAAGATTAGCCGGAGTTATTATATCCTGGAATATCTTCCGCCACTTTTTTCCTTACTGGAATGATGCCTCCGTACAGCCAGATGAATTATTGCACTCAACCCTCCTGGCCTCAGTTTCTGATAAAACGGCTGAAGATTTCAGAGTTACCCTGGAACGCATGCTCGGCAAACTGCATGATGGTCATATGAGGGTATACCTGCCAGGTAGTGGAGAGATGAAATTTCTGCCGGTTATACTGGCACGTGGGGATGATAAAGTAGTTGTAAAATCGATAATCGACAGCACATTGCTTGATAGAGTGGCTCCCGGAGATATAGTAACTGCAATTAATGGCCGACCGGTTGAAGAAGTAATCAATGAGATGAAAGAGAGAGTTTCAGGTTCGTCGCAATACAAGGATGTTATGGCGTTTGCCAGACTTTCCAGAGATTCTTATTTTCCTGTTAATAATTTAACGCTGTTACATAAGGGAAACAAGGTAACTATTGAGGTTACACGAAATAGCGCCTGGGAGGCTTACGTCAAAGGTTCTAAACAAAGAGTTCCGGCAGGATGGATCAAACCGGATATTTATTACCTGGATCTGGATGCTGAGCCTATGGACTCCATTAAGGCGCGGATGAATGATCTAACAAAAGCAAAAGCTATCATCTGTGATCTTCGAGGATATCCTAACAGTAATCATGAATTGATCACCCATCTGTTGAAGAAGGAAGAAGATACTAAATGGATGTTTGTACCAAAGATTATTTATCCAAATTATCAGGAACCAGATTTTATAGGATTTGGATGGAACCTTAAACCCCAATCGCCCTATTTAAGCGCTAAGATTTATTTCCTGACAGATGGCCAGGCAATCAGTTATGCCGAGAGTTATATGGGTTTTATCAAGGATTTCAAATTAGCTACAATCATCGGTTCTCCAACAGCAGGTACTAATGGGAATATTAATCCTTTTACTTTACCCGGAGGCTATAATGTTTCCTGGACAGGGATGCTAGTAAAAAATCATGATGGTAGTAAACATCATTTAACTGGAATTGTACCGGATATATTGGTAAAACCAAGTGTGAAAGGAATCGCAGAAGAACGGGATGAAGTGTTGGAAAAGGCTATTAGTATGGCGCAACAGTAGTAACTTAATTGCATAAACGAAAGAACCCCACCTCTGCAGGTGGGGTTCTTTCGCTTTAACCTATTTTTTAACCTAAAATTTGATCTTAATTTTTCAATAATTATGCCAGTTATTAGAATATCTGGTAATGATTTCTACCGTTCATAACATTTATACTCCATCCTTGTTATCTAAGTGGTGATCATGTTTTGTTAACTATAAACCTGAAGTAAATGGAATACAGAAGATTAGGCCGCACTGGGCTTCAGCTTAGCATCCTTTCTCTCGGTAGCTGGGTAACATTTCATAAACAGATAGATGATAATTTGGTAGATAGATTGATGGGCATTGCATATGATAACGGAATTAATTTCTTCGACAATGCAGAATCCTACGCCCGTGGCGAATCAGAGAAAATGATGGGGCGTGTATTAAAGCAAAAATACTGGGAACGTAGTGCCTTCAACGTTTCAAGTAAAGTTTTTTTTGGTGCACATAAAGAAAATAAACCCAATCAGATTGGTCTGAGCCGTAAACATATTGTTGAAGCCTGCCACGAATCACTGCAACGATTACAGGTAGAATACCTCGATCTTTTCTTTTGCCATCGCCCCGATCCTGAAACTCCAATCGAAGAAGTGGTTTGGACCATGAACATTCTCCTGCAACAAGGTAAGATATTGTATTGGGGCACTTCCGAGTGGAGCGCACAGGAAATCATGGAAGCACATATGGTGGCACGTGAAAATCATTTAATTGGCCCTGCAATGGAGCAGCCGGAATACAATCTATTTAATCGCCGGAAGGTTGAAGTTGAGTTCGCGAATATTTATAGGAATATTGGATTGGGAACTACTATCTGGAGCCCGCTGGCTTCGGGGTTACTGACCGGAAAGTACAATAATGATGTACCTCCTGATTCTCGTTTAGGCCTGGAGGGATTTCAATGGTTAAAAGATAAAACCCTGGTTAAGGAAAAGATCGATAAAGTAAAGCAATTGGAAAAGGTAGCAGATCAATTAGGTACTACCCTGCCAATATTATCTATTGCCTGGTGTATTCGTAATCCCAATGTTACTACAGCTATTCTGGGTGCCACCAAAGAAACTCAACTGACGGAGAATTTGAAAGCAGCTGATTTGTATCCTTCCCTGACACTCAATATTATGGAAGAAATAGACCTGATAATGGGGAATGTTTCTGCCTAAAAATTTGGAAACCAATGCGTTTTTACTATTTTTCCATAAAATGATAGTAACATGGAAACAATTAATTGGGCTGATTTTGAGAAAGTAGAAATGCGGGTAGGAACAATTCTGGAAGTCAATGATTTCCCTAAAGCACGTAATCCTTCCTATCAGTTGGTGATCGATTTTGGTCCGGAGATCGGTTTGCGTAAATCCTCGGCTCAAATTACCCAATTATACCAGAAAGAAGAGTTGGTGGGACAGCAGGTTGTGGCGGTTGTGAACTTCCCACCAAAACAGATTGCCAACTTCATGTCGGAATGTTTGGTATTGGGTGCTGTAGGGCCTGAAAAAGAGGTGACGCTGCTTCAACCTGGTAAAAAAGTGATGAACGGACAGCGAATTGCATAGTTTTATTGATTTACATCAACATACACATTGTTATAATATTCAATTTTAAATTTTAATAATATTACAAATAAAATAATATAAAAATTAATTAACGATTATCCTCTGTTTACGAACAATAATATATCGTTCACGGAAATGAAACCCAGAAGAAAATTCGACGATATATCTTTGTTCTAGGTTTTTCATAGGATATGGTTAAAATTATTACAAGGGCGGTATTCTTACCACCCTTTTTTTATTTCCTTACCCCCCAAATTCTCCCTGATAGGTGTTTAAACATCGATTCTCTTATGAATCAATATCTTAGCACTTTTTGCTTATATATATTCTTATCATGAAGCGTTTTTTAGTCTTATACGTTCACCTTCTTTTTTGAGACGTTCACGGGATAAAATGCATCATTCACTAGAATCAGAACTTTATATTCAATAAAAACGGCCACCTTTGGTTTAGGTTTTTCAATAAAGATATGGTTAAAATTTTTCGGGGCTGTAGTCTTGCAGCCCTGTTTCTATTTTAGGACCTCCCACTTTTATATCTCCTTCTATCAGTCAACATCAAAAAAAATTGGATTTACAAATCCGGTTTCCCAGACTCATAAATCCAACTTATTGATTATTAATGATTTTACTTTGTGAAACTTGCAGGGTATGCTTTGTTCAGCAAATTATTATAGATAAAGCGATAGCTTTCGCTATTGGAATGTGCACTTTTAATACTTCTCCATCCATGACGCTCGCCAGGATATAACATAAATTCGAAATGCTTATTAAGGTTTTCCAGTGTATCAATCAACTGGATAGCGTTCTGCATATGCACATTATCATCCATGGTTCCATGTACAATACGCATAAGCCCCTTGTATTTATCTGCATATGTCATTACCGATGTTGCCTTATAGCCCTCAGGGTTTTCTGCGGGAGTATCCATATACCTTTCGGTATAATGACTATCATATAACTTCCAGTCTGTAACCGCAAAATTGGCCATTCCATAATTAAATACATCAGCTCCGTAGGTCAATGCCATACAGGTCATATAACCGCCAAAGCTACCTCCGGTCATGCAAATCTTGTTGGGATCTGCCCAGGTTTGACTACGCAACCAGATTGCTGCATCCATGTAATCTTCAATCTCGTGTTTACCCAACTGGCGATGGATATAATTCATTCCCATTTTGCCCAACTGACCACTGCTGCGGTTGTCTATAGCTACCTGAATAACGCCTTCCTGCGCCCACCATTGCTGGGTGCCATTGAATTTCCAGGTATCGTAAACAGTACCGGCATTTGGTCCGCCATAAATACTGATCAGAATCGGATATTTCTTTCCTGCTTCCATATGCACCGGCATAGTGATCGTCAACGGTAATACCAGTCCATCTCTGGTGGTATAGGTCTGAAGCGCGGTTTTAGCCAGGTTGTAATTGTCGAAATTACTTCCCTTGCTATCGCCTAATTCCCTGATAAGTTTACCATTACTATCCATCAACGCCATTTTAGATGGGGTTTGAAGGTTGGAATAGGTATTAATGTAGTATTTACCTCCGGGAGCCATGTTAATAACGTTGTTGAACTCCCCGGCTGTTAAACGGGTCATTGCGCCCGATTTCATGTTTACTTTATACAGATCGAAGCGGGTCGACTTTTCCTTACGTGCTGTAAAGTATACTACCAGGTTTTTATCGTCTATATGCAGCACTTCTTTTACAGTCCAGTTACCGGTTGTAAGTTGCTTTTTCAGTGAGCCATCCATGTTGTGCCAGTAGAGGTGCGACCAGCCGGTTTTATCGCTTTGCAGCAAGAAACCCTGGTTATTGGCGAGGAATGGAACGGCATCAAACCAATCGATCCAGGTTTTTTGCTCTTCGTTATAGATTACTTTTTTACTACCGTTATCCGGGTTGATGCTATAGATTTTCAGGTTATCCTGGCCTCTGTTCATCCACTGAATCCACAACTGGCGGCTATCCTCTGTCCAGAAAGGAGTTCCAAAATACTGGTCGTCGTTTTCATTGAAATCTGCCCAGGTGGTTGCTCCTCCTGTAACAGGCACTACTCCCAACTTTACCGCAGGATTAGGATCGCCGGCTTTAGGGTAGCGGGTATTTTCGAGGTAGCCATGCTGGCCTTTTTCACTATAAATTGGGAAAACCGGCACCTTACTGTCGTTAAAGTGCATGTAGGCAATTTTACGACTATCGGGGCTCCACCAGAATGCACGATATTTAGTCGGTCTGCCTAAAATTTCTTCATAATATACCCAGGATGCCCATCCGTTGTATACTACATCTGACCCGTCAGTGGTATACCTTGTTTCTTTTTTAGTGGCTACTTCAACACTGTATAAATCATTGTTTTTGGTGTAGGCCACGTATTTACCGTCAGGAGAAAGAGTTGGATTTTTTTCTTCTGCGGCATCATTGGTTAAGCGGATGCTAACACCATCCATGCCTTTATAAAGGATATCATTGTCTACAACGCTAACAGTAGGACCTAAAACAGGAGCTGTGTAAATAGTGGCTGCACCAGTGCGTGCGTCTATTGAATATGCCTGCATTTTGCCACCTTCAGGCCGCATTTCTATATAATGCTCAGCATCCGCCCATTTAGGAATATGGGGCAATGGCTTAGTTACATTAGTTGGCTTATCCTTGAAGGCTTCTTCGTAGGTAAAGTCTTGCTTTTGCTGGGCGCTCAAATTGGAGGCAGTTAGTACCAGTAAAGCAAGTGTCTGAATAGTGGTTGGTTTAAACCATCGTTCGCTTCTCATAAAAAAATAATATAACTGAGGTGGTTTTGTTGTAAAAAGTTAGCTGGCGAAAATAAGCATAACTCTATAATAGCGTGAACATTTTACATTAGGCGGCGCATATTGCCAACCATCGGTCATTTTCCTCCATTTACGCCCCATTTTATGTCAAATGTGAAGAAAGCTTATAAATAGCAGTGATGCCCGTTATCTTTAAGCTGGTTTTCATAGGATATGGTCAAAAAATAAGAGGGCTGTAGTCTTACAGCCCTTTTTATTATTTTTGCACTCCAATAGGGAATAAATAACATGACACAATTATCTGAGCAAGAGATTATCCGCCGGGAAAAACTGCAGGAGCTGCATAATTTAGGGATCGACCCCTATCCGGCAGCCGAGTATCCGGTAAATGATACTTCCGTTAATATTTTAAATAACTATTCGGAGGAAACTAAAGACAAATTCCAGGACGTTTGCCTGGCTGGCCGTATTATGAGTGTTAATGATAGAGGGAAGGCAAACTTTATCAAGATCCAGGATAGCACTGGCCGTATCCAGGTTTATTTGAAACGCGATGAAATTTGTCCGGGTGAGGATAAGTCTTTCTACGATGTTGTATTCAAAAAACTGATGGATATCGGTGATATCGTTGGGGTAAAAGGCTATGCTTTTGTGACTAAAACCGGGGAAACCTCTATTCACGCTAAAGAAATCTCCCTGTTATCCAAATCATTGCGCCCGTTCCCGATTGTAAAGGAAAAGGATGGAGAAGTATTTGACGCGGTTTCAGATCCTGAGTTCAAATACCGTCAGCGCTATGCAGATATGGTAATTAATCCTGGTGTGAAAGATGCTTTCATCAAACGTACCAAGATTATGCAAACGATCCGCGATTTCTATAACAACCTGGGTTACCTGGAAGTAGAAACGCCTATTTTGCAACCAATCCCTGGCGGAGCTACTGCCCGTCCGTTTATTACACATCACAATGCACTGGATATTCCTTTATACCTGAGAATCGCTAACGAGTTGTATCTGAAGCGTTTGATAGTAGGTGGATTTGATGGCGTTTATGAATTTGCGAAGGATTTCCGCAACGAAGGGATGGATCGTACCCACAACCCTGAGTTTACAGTAATGGAAATGTACGCTGCTTATAAAGATTATGAGTGGATGATGCGTACCACTGAATCCCTGTTGGAAAAAGTAGCACTTACCCTTCACGGAACTACTGAAGTTCAGGTAGGGGAGAAAACTATCGACTTCAAAGCTCCGTTCCGCCGTGTAACCATGTATGACGCCATTAAGGAGCATACTGGATTCGATATCTCAGGAATGGATGAAGCACAACTCAGAGACGTTTGCAAACAATTAGGTATACACGTAGATGCTAAATACGGAAAGTCTAAACTGATAGACGAAATCTTTGGTGAAAAATGTGAAGGACATTACGTTCAGCCTACTTTCATCACAGATTATCCGGTAGAAATGAGCCCATTAACTAAAAAGCACCGTAGCAAACCAGGATTGGTTGAGCGCTTCGAGCTGATAGTAAATGGTAAGGAAATTGCTAATGCTTATAGTGAGCTTAACGATCCGCTCGATCAACGCGAACGCTTTGAAGAACAGGTTAAACTGATGGAAAGAGGCGACGATGAAGCAATGTATATCGATTATGATTTCCTCCGTGCCCTGGAATATGGTATGCCACCAACTTCTGGTATCGGTATCGGAATCGATAGGTTAACAATGCTGATGACAAATCAACCATCCATTCAGGATGTGTTGTTCTTCCCACAGATGAGACCTGAACAGGCATAAAAATTTACAATCTGTAGATAATTTAAACGGTAAGAGCGGAGGTTAATAACCTTCGCTCTTTTTTTATTTAAGAGGATTTGAACACATATTAAACAAAAGCGCTATTAAAACGTTACATCGTTTATTGGCCATCGTATCAAAAAGTTAGCATATGAAAACTATTCTCGTTCCAACAGATTTTTCAGATACAGCTTATAATGCTGCAGTATATGCCATCTCTCTGGCAAATAATTATGGTGCATCACGCATTGTGTTGTACCATGCCTATGAGCTTATTGTTCCTATCCCAGATGTGCCTACCATGGTACCGATGGTGAATCCGGACGATCTGAAAGCTGCGAGCATGGAGGGTCTGGAAAAAATGCAGAAGGAACTCCAGGATCTCCTCAATCCTGGTATTGCAATAGTTGT
This sequence comes from Chitinophaga silvatica, assembly GCF_003419895.1. Lineage (GTDB taxonomy): Bacteria > Bacteroidota > Bacteroidia > Chitinophagales > Chitinophagaceae > Chitinophaga > Chitinophaga silvatica. The sequence goes on from NZ_QPMM01000006.1 coordinate 78,351, forward strand.
AAGGGCAGATAATACTTTACTGGCAGCCACCATTGAGGAAGTATGTAAAAGTGAAGAAGTAGATCTGATCGTAATGGGTATTACAGGAGGTACTAAATTAGAAGAAGTACTGGTGGGGTCTAATACAATTGACGTGGTAAAAACAACTAATTATCCGGTTTTAATAGTGCCTGGTCAGGGAACTTTTAAACCTGTTAGTAAAATTGTATTTGCTACAGATTTGCAAAAGATAGTGGAAACAACCCCAATTGATTTGTTAATCAAATTTCTTGATATGTTTAACGCCGAAGTACACGTGTTAAATATTGATCACAAGAATAAAAATTTCAATTCAGATACGCCCTACGAAACATTGATGCTGGATACTATTTTGGAAAAGTTTAATCCGATTTTTCATTTTATTGATGATAAAAATATTGTTGAGGGTATAATGCATTTTGCAGATGCCAACAAAGCAGACCTTATCATCACTATTCCTAAAAAACGTGGTTTGTTCCAAAGCATTTTCACCAGAAGCAGAACTTCAAAACTGGCTTATCAAACACATATTCCTTTGTTGACATTACGCGAATAATATTTACATTTGACTTACATTAAAGTTCATAATAATACTATGCTTAAACGTTCATTATCGGTATTGCTAGGATGTTTACTCCTTACGCAAGTTAGTAATGCCCAGTTGTTAAAAAAGCTGGGAAAGAAATTAGAAACAGCTACTAAAAAAGATAGTTCCAGTAACAGCAGCTCCACTATTTCTCTTGCCAGTTTAACGGAATCAGATGCCGGTTCTGCAATTAAAGAAGCGCTTTCAAAAGGTGTTTCCGCTGGTATCGCTAAACTTAATAAAACAAATGGTTTCTTTGGAAGTGATATTTATAAAGTATTGCTCCCTCCAGATGCTGTTAAAATAGAAAATACTTTAAGATCTATTGGTCTGGGAAGTCAGGTAGATAAAGCAATTCTGCAGATCAACCGTTCTGCCGAAAAAGCTGTAGGATATGCAGCTCCGATTTTCGTGAACGCTATCAAGCAAATGACACTGACAGATGCTGTTAATCTGATTAAAGGAGGAAACACTTCTGCGACAGATTATTTCAAAGGCAAAACTACAGATGAGCTGAAATCGGCCTTCTCGCCTATTATTCAAAAAACACTGGATAGTACAGCTGCTACCCGTTATTACACTGATATCGTAAATACATATAACAAGCTGCCTACTACCTTTACAAAAGCAAATCCGGATCTGAAAGATTACGTAACAACTATGGCTGTTAATGCCTTGTTCGATCAGATTGGTAAAGAGGAACAGTCTATCAGGGCTAATCCTGCTGCCAGAACTACTGAGTTACTGCAAAAAGTATTCGGCGCTAAATAGCTCGCTGGCTCGCTTGTTTCTCGCAGAGAAGCAGAGATTAATATTAAGAGGCATAAGGATCGAAGCGAATGGTCTTAAGGACTTCGGATAGGTTTCAATACAAATAGAAACCATTCAGCAGTTCTTAAAAATATTCGCTTCGATCCTTATGCCTCTTAATATTAATCTCTGCTTCTCTGCGAGAAACAAAAGCGAGCAACGCGAGCTCACCCCGCCAGCAACACCTGCCACGCTGCCTCTACCCTACCCTGGTCTAAAAGTGTTTTAGCGTAGGCATGTAGTTCTTTTTCCATCTCGTCTGGCGTTACGCTGTAATATTGAATGATATTTTTTAGATGATCGTCATGGAAAGCCGGGTCTATAAACGGCATTTCATGAACATTACCTAACTGACCAAGGTTATTGCCTGTCAGAATATTGCTGTTGCGAATATTGGCAGGTAAGGCATCTACGCCGATCCCCAGTTTTGTATTTGGTTTGGCTACCTCAAATACGGCATCGCCGGAAGCACGACAATAGAAATCGCCTCCCATACGGGCTACAAGGTCTATCTTGTGTGGATCAATTTTGCCGTTGGCGTTTAGGATCTCATCGTTTATATGCAGCATTACGGGTTCACAGATAACAAGGTTACCTGCACCACCTTCCTGGCCGGTTTCAATTATTTCTTTAACGATACATTCTATTTGTACCGGGCTTTCTTTTACTCTGAAAGGTTTAATTTTTTCAGAGGGTAAAGGGGTAAATCCGGCTTTCTCAAACTCGTTTACTCCAGCCGGATATTCACAACTGGCTAAAGAGGTTTGTTGTACCATGTTATAATTCACCACATTAATAACAACTTCCTTTGTAGCATATACATTTTCCAGTGTATGCTTCACCGTATTATCTCTGACTCTTCTGGCCGGGGAGAAAATAAGGGTAGCAGGGTTAGACCCAAAAACGTTAAAGAAGCTGAATGGCGAGAGGTTTGGCCTGCCGTCCTGATCTATGGTGCTGGCAAAGCAGATAGGTCGTGGAGCTACTGCACCCAGTAAATAGGCATGTAGCTCGCTGGTTTTAATTAGTGAAGGATCTATCTGCATAATTATGCTTTTTTCTTTAATGCAAGGATAGAGAAATCACTGTCTTCTTTCGCAATGGTATTAATTAATTGCCCCAAACCAGTTACTTCCATTTCAACAACATCATTGGGTTGCAGCCATTGTTCTTTATAATCAGGATCATTGAGCTTTCCTGTACCATTGAGCTCCAGGAAGCATCCGGTGCCTACTGTACCACTTCCAATGATATCGCCGGGCAAAATATTAGCTCCGTATGCGCAGCGTTCTACGATTTCGGCAAATGTCCAGTCCATATCGCCCATATTGCCTTCACTGACCTGAATACCATTTACTTTGCAGGTCATTTTCAGGTTATAATTATTTCCGGTATGTCCTGGTTTTGCAGGTATTTTATATTGTTCCAGTTCGTCGGGAGTTACTAACATCGGGCCTACAACAGTGCTAAAATCTTTCCCTTTTGCCGGCCCCAGATTCAGGAGCATTTCTTCCATTTGCAGGGTACGTGCGCTCATATCATTCATGATCATATAACCACCGATATAGTCATCTGCTTCAGCTGCTGTAATATTTCTGCCTGGTTTACAGATTACTATAGCTACTTCCAGTTCAAAATCCAGTTTCTGGAAATGATCGGGCATGCAGGGGATTGCACCGGGGCCCTGAATTGCATTATGATTGGTAAAATAGAAAATCGGATATTGATCGAATTCAGGAATCATCGGTACTTTCCTGTTTCTGCGTGCTGCAGCCACGTGTTGGCGGAATGCATATCCATCGCGGCAGGAAGTTGGGAATGGAACAGGTGAAAGCAGTTCAACAGCACTTACAGGGATTCCGGTAGCACCGCCCGGATGCTTACCATTTTTGAGCATTGTATCGGCCTGGCGGGCGATTTCTATTACATCTTCCCACATCATTAAAAACATGCCCATATTGTTGGGCAGGTCTGGATGCAAGTCCTGTGTATTGTAAAGTAAGCCGTCGTGCAGAATGGCTAGTTGATCTGATTCTTCTCTTAAATAACTTACAAGTTTCATATAGTTGCTTGTTCTGGGTGTATGAAAGTGCCAAATATAAGATTAATGCAGCATCATTGGTAGCATTCTATCCAACGAAAAAAGGTATATTTATGTACCGAACTATCGTATATGCGTCACAGTTTTCTGATAGGTTGTTTGATTTGTTATTATTCTATAGCTGTAGCTCAGGTGCCCGACGATTCATTATTAAGGAACCTAATCTGGCAGAAAGCATCCCCGGGGTTAAGGCATATATTGCAGTATCCCGATTCCTTCAGATATCAGCTTATTTATACGCAGATCGATAGAAATAAACATAACGTTCCATCATTTACGAACCGTTATTTTTCGGTAAATGATAATCAATATTTTAATCCTGCCAGCACGGTTAAATTGCCGATAGCACTGCTGGCTTTAGAGAAATTAAGAAAGTTAAAGATCCCGGGTCTGAATGCTAATACAACAATGTTAACTGATAGCATAAGAGCAGAACAAGTAAGGGTATTACAGGATACCACTGCAGAAAATGGATTGCCTTCAGTTGCTCATTACATTAAAAAAATATTTCTGATCAGTGATAATGATGCCTATAACAGGCTTTATGAGTTTATTGGGCAGCAATCTGTAAATGAGAGCATAGGGGTAAAGGGCTATAAAGGCGTCAGAATATTAAGGCGGTTTATGCCTTTAACGGAAGAGGAAAACAGGAATACCAATCCGATAAGGTTTGTTAGCGATGATCGCTTAATTTATTCGCAGCCTCCTGCATATGATACTTTAACATTTGATTTTAGCCGACAGATTCTGATTGGTAATGGGTATTTGGATAAAAATGATCAACTCGTTCTGCAGCCTATGGATTTTACCCGGCACAATATTTTCCCTTTAACATCATTGCAGCATATGTTGCAAACAGTGATGTTTCCGGCTTCTGTTGCAGAAAGAGAAAGGTTTGATTTAGGAAAGGAAGATTATGATTTGTTATATCGTTTTATGTCTCAGTATCCTTCGGAGACTTCCTGGCCCCGATATGATACCGCAGAGTACTACGATAGTTTTACGAAGTTCTTCTTTTTCAAGGCGGGAAAGCAGAACATTCCATCTGTTATTCGTGTATTTAATAAAGCTGGATGGTCATATGGTTTTTTAACGGATGCTTCCTATATCGTTGATTTTAAACATGATATCGAATTTATGCTGACGGGAACTTTGTATGTTAACCGCGACGGGATATTGAACGATAACAAGTATGAATACGAGGAGGAAGGATACCCGTTTTTTAAAGAGATAGGTGAAATCATTTATCAGTATGAGTTAGAGCGCAAAAGAAAGTATAGGCCAAACCTTCAGTCATTCAAAATGAAATATGGGAGGAATTAACCCAACTAAATCAATTAGCGGATTGAGCGAAATAATACATGAACGTTGTATTTTTGCATGCCAATCAAGCCGTTGTATTCAAATTTTTTATCATTTTTGAATTTTCGGTCAGGTATTTTAGAAAGGTTTTATTCATATCCCGTAACTGCACTCAAAATTTGGGAGTTATGAAGTTTGAAAAGATTAAGAACAAAGGACAGGCAAGATTATTTGAAAGCCAGTATCTGGAGATGCTAACCAAAACGCATCCATTAGTGATCTGGGGTATGTATTTACCCATTATTGGTTATATGTTGTATTATAGCCATGCAGCTTTAGGGTTTAAAGTTGGAACAGTTGCAGCCATATTCTTTGGGGCCATGTTTTTCTGGTCTTTTTTTGAGTATATCATGCACAGATTCATTTTCCATTTTGCTAGTGATAGCCCCAAAGTGCAACGTTTTATTTATGTTATGCATGGTAACCACCATGAGTATCCCCGAGATAAGCAAAGGTTATTCATGCCTCCGGTACCAAGTCTGATCTTAGCATCAGTTATATTTGGTGCACAATATATTTTCCTGCGCCAGATCACATTTATGTTTTTCCCGGGCTTTTTGCTGGGCTACCTCATTTATGGCAGTATGCATTATGCCATACATGCCTGGAACCCTCCATTCCGATTTATGAAACCATTATGGAGAAACCATCACCTGCATCATTATAAAAGTGAAGACAAAGGTTTTGGTGTGAGTTCTTCAATTTGGGATCATGTTTTTGGAACCTTTTTCGATAATAAGGAAAAGGAAGACAAGGAGAAGGTTAAGGAATTAATGTTCTAATAAAAAAAGAAGGGATATTCCCTTCTTTTTTTATTACCATCTTTCTTCATCATCCGGCAAATCCTGTTGTTTGTAGGTTGCCCTCGAAATTATTTTTTGTAATTGTCGCTCAACAATTAAGCTAGCTATTGGTCTGTAAGGATCAATACCCATTGCTGCAGCTTCATTCAGTAATTGCTTTACCTTTTTTTCTGCGACATCTACCCTGTAGAGCAAATAAACGAATTGCTGAAAATCATTACTGATCATAGTTTCCAGCTTTCCTGCCAACAAATCCAGCAATTGATCAAAACTAACGTTATCCGGTACACTGATATGAAAATTATCCTGTGTCCAGAGTACTGTTTCCTGTAGATATTTTGCTGGTAATGATGTCATTACTTCATTTGTTTTATTTTGTAGGAGGCATTGGTTATAATCTTAACCGGTACCTTCTTATAATTCTTCATTTTTTTGGCTAAGTAGGTGTATTCTCCGGACATTTCAGTGTTTTGTACACAGATGGAAGGGAATCCGCTACTAAGATTAATCAGGTAATTAGAACTGGTAGTACCACTAATTGCTGCAGTTGCTTTAATGTCATCATCCAGTTTCAGGGTTTGTACTTTATCTGTTTTTATTTTAGAAGTACCATTAATCTTTGCTGTCTGAGAATCCCAGGTTTGGAGTGTCCAGTAGAGGTCTATTCTTCCTACCAGGCCACCGCGCATAGGAACGTTTTCTTCCCATTGTGTGCCGGTTTTAACGCCATGAGCAGGGTACATTACAAGTAATTGTTCGAGCCAGCCGCGGAAAGCGTCTGTTCCAAACTGGTCCTGCATTAGTTTTTTGTAGGCTTCCTGTTCGTCTTTTTTCAGGTTATTGAATGCATCATCAGCTTTTTCAAGTAAGGCATCCAATCCATCTACTTTATTAATAATTCCTGTAGTCTGAATTTCAACTGTGAATGGCTGATCAAGGATTTTTTTCAGACCGGCCTGAAATGGTTCCTGATCATTGGTCACTTTTGCATCTACAAAAATGTTGTGATTTTTTGCATTGAAGTTGAATTTCAGATCTTTATACCGAAAAGTAAGCAATGTTTTTCCCGGTTCTATATTAGTTACATCTATGCTAATGATATTGTTGTAGTCGCGGGTTGTGCGTTGTACTATACTGTTTACAGTTACATAGGTTTCGCTTCTGCTTTTTTGTTCCAGTTCGAATTGTTCACCTTTATGGAAGGTATAGTTTAAATCGAGATAGGCAGAACCCTGTGCATTGGCATTTACAAAAGCAAGAGAGAGAATAAAAAAGCCGAGAATTTTTTTCATTACTATTTAATTTGATCAAACATACTTTTCGATCACACCTAACCCGAAAAGTGCGAAATCGTATTTCGCCGGGTCGTCGGGATCTAATTTCCTTAGTTCATGTGTTAGTTCAGTAGCTGTTTTCCAGTCAGATTTGGCTTCTGATATTAGTCCAAGTCTTGCAGCTACTCTGCTAACGTGTATGTCTACCGGACATACAAGTTGTGATGGTGATATATGTTGCCATAGTCCAAAATCTACGCCATTTTCATCTTTTCTTACCATCCAGCGTAAATACATATTCAAACGCTTACAGGCCGAGTTTTTGGCTGGTGTTGCAATATGTTTTCCCGTTCTTTCGGGATGTTCCAATGCAAAGAAGACTTTTCTGAAACCTATTAATGCATTTTCAACATCTTCGTCTTCAGCGCTGATATGACCGCTGAAAGCAAATTCCAATGAAGTTACATTGGAGTAATAATGCTGCAGAAATTCAACAAAATACATCAGGTCAAGACCATTGAAGGTCCGATGACTAAACGACATCAGATTCATTCTGTCTCTGGGCTGGTGATTGCGGATAAAGTCGTAAGGTGCATTATCCATCATTTTCATCAGCAACGTGCATTTATTAATAATGCTGGTGCGATTGCCCCAGGCGAGAATTGCTGCAAACAGGCCTGCTATTTCAATGTCCTGTAATTGACTGAACCGATGAGGAACGCTAATAGGATCATTGGTAATAAAGTCCGGTTTGTTGTAATAGTCGGCTTTGGCATCTAAGAATTCCCGTAATAACTGGATCTTCATAATATTATTGGTGTATCGGCAGGTATACCTTATCACCGGTAAAGGCAATCAGGAACCCCGGGATATGGTTAGGGCAAAAATGTACGCGTTGGTAAAGATAATTTTTACCGGATAAGAATAGAAATCAATTCTATCAAAGGCTAAAAATCAGTTTATTATCCGATAGCTTTATTCAGGTCCTCAATCAAATCATCCACATCTTCTATGCCCACACTTAATCTTATCAAGGAGTCGGCCAGTCCGTTTTTAATTCTTTCTTCTCTCGGAATGGATGCATGGGTCATACTGGCCGGGTGGCCGATTAGTGACTCTACTCCCCCCAGTGATTCGGCCAATGAAAACAGGTGAGTATTGCTTAACACCTGGTTGGCGGCTTCCATACTGTCATTTTTCAGAGTAAAGGAGATCATTCCCCCAAACCCACGCATTTGTTTGGCTGCAATCTTATGATTGGGATGATCGGTAAAGCCTGGCCAATAAACCTTGTCGACTTTCGGATGATTGCGCAGGAAATGGGCAATGGCTGCACCATTTTCACAGTGGCGTTGCATTCTTACATGCAGGGTTTTAATTCCTCTCAGCACTAAAAAACAGTCCTGAGGGCCGGGAACTGCTCCACATGAGTTTTGCAGGAAATAAAGCTGTTGAGCCAAAGCTTCATCCTTAACGATAATAGCCCCGTGAACTACGTCACTATGCCCGCCCAGGTACTTGGTAGCAGAATGTAATACTATATCGGCACCCAGGTCTATAGGGTTTTGCAGGTATGGAGAGGCAAATGTATTATCAATTGCCAGCAGGGCTTTATGTTTGGCTGCAATTTTAGCGCAGGCAGCTATATCTATAATCTTTAATAAGGGATTAGTAGGAGTTTCAATCCAGATCATTCGGGTTTGAGAGGTGAGATGCTGTTCTATAGTGGCAGCATCAGACATATCAATAAACCTGAAATGAATGCCTAATGGTTGAAATACCTTGGTAAATATGCGATATGTTCCACCATATAAATCATTGGTAGCCACTACTTCATCGCCAGGTTTCAGGAGTTTTACAATTGCGTCAATGGCTGCCATTCCACTTCCGAAACAAATACCGTGGGTTCCGTTTTCAATAGCTGCCAGTGCATTCTGTAAAGCATCCCTGGTGGGATTCTGGGTTCTGGCATATTCGTAACCTTTATGATCGCCCGGGGCGGCCTGCACATAGGTAGATGTCTGGAAAATGGGCGTCATAATGGCGCCTGTAGAAGGGTCTGGGGAAACACCGGCATGTATTAGTTTGGTACCTAATTTCATATCGCTCTGATTTTTAACCATCAATTGACTTTTTTGGTGGTTTCCAAATATACCGTGTTTTTATGATTGTGGGAGGTAGCTGAGCAGATATAAAAAAGGGCAAATTCGATTAAGAATATTTGCCCTTTTCCTATAATATTATAATATGATCGTATAAAACCCGACGGTTACGAACATTTTTATATCGTTCACCAATTACTATATATCAGAAACGAATAATCGAATTAAATTCGTTTAGGTTTTTCATAGGATATGGTTAAAATTCTTAAGGCGGTATTCTTACCGCCTTTCTTTTTTTTATTTTTTCTTACCGGCAACGGCATCAGACCATTTAATCGGTAAACTTACACTCACTTTATCCCAGGCAATAATCAGATTAGCACCCGGATCTCCTTTTTCAAATACCATAGTAAATGCATCTACCGGCGTATCTAAGGCTAATACTGGCAATGCTGTTCTAACTACATCCTTTTTAGCATCATACTTAAATGCTCCCCAGATATCAGTTTCCTTATTCAGGATGATTGTCCAGGTTTTTTCTGTTGGAATTGCATACAGGGTATATCTTCCTTTCGGAATGTTTTTCCCTGCGATAACAACAGGTCTGAAGAATTCAATTTCTGTGGCTTCATTGGCGCCTAATCTCCAGATTTTTCCATATTCTTCGAGGTTACCGAATATTTCTCTTCCTTTGGTTTGCGGGCGACTATATATAACCCTGGCGACTAAACTACCTGGTTCTCCTTTAACTTTTACAGTGTAGGGATACATAACCGGATAATAAGCCATATCCATCGGGCTCGCATCTAAAGGCGGCATTTTTTTATCCTGGGCAAATACTTGAATGCTCAATAAGCAGGCAAAGAAGGCAATCAAACGAAATTTTCTCATCCGGAAAGGTTTTTCTATTTAAAATGACTGGACAAACCTACCTATTTTTAAGGAATAGAAAAAGAGCTAAACAGCCTTTTAACAAGCTATTGGCGGTTTTCCTGCAGCAATAAATTTTCTACATGTTTTTGTAAATCGGGGAAGAATTCCTGATAACATAATTTCAGTCCTTCATAATGCTCCATAAATACAGCGTAGATAATATTCGGGTCAGTATCCAGGTACTGCGCTCTCATGGCAATGCCCCTCATGGATCTGAAAATCCCATCGATATAATGATAGTTGTATAGCCAGTTGAACTCCTCCATGGATTTGAACATCCGGAGGAATGTTTCAGGTAGCTCACTTTTCCGCTCATTGATCACACTGTAAACGTATTTGGCAAATTGGCGCAGCGAGTCATCGGTAAACCGTTCAGGATCGGTAGCCAGGAAATGATCATAAATCAGATCCACAAACACGCCGCTATAAAGCCCGCAGGAAGGTGTAAAATACCTTTTGGCCTTATGGGTTACAGGATGTTGATCAGTAAAGGTGTCTATTGCCCTATGAATAGTAATACCATATTGAATATCCGGTGCATAAGCTGAAAGCTGAGCCCGGCCTTTCACAAAATCCGCAATCAGGTTTCCTGTTATTAAGGCAGGTTGCCTGAATGATAAATATGCATGGGCTAAATGGTTCATAAAAGCAAGGTAATGATTTATGATGAGTGCGGTTGCTTTTTTTGATTGATGTTATAACAAGGTAATTATCAAGCTATTAATGTTAAAAATGTTCAATTACCATTTGTAAGCTCCTTCCTTAAAATTTATCCATTTTAACAATATCTTAACCTTGGCCGATGCAACATTGGCAAAGTAGAACCAACAGATAGGCTATGGCTTATTTATATAGTGTAATGTGCATTGCCGGGCAGGCGGACGTCCATTATCGGATAGCTCAACTAATCTTGTGTTCCCACCAGTAAAGTATCACTTGTCATAGGGCCTGTTTCAGATGTAGCTTTGATCCGAAATCAAAAACAAACATTAAAAAACAAACAATAAAATTTTTTCCGCCATGAAAAAACTAGTTGCAATCCTGGGTATTTCTCTCGTTCTCTGCACAAATTCGCTTTTTGCGAACGCATATGAAACTACTGTTAGCAAGAAGATTTCTTCTTCTTTTAATGAATACTTTGTAGGAGCTAAAGATGTAAAATGGTATACTGATGATAATCAGACCTTCACTGCAAAGTTTACCTTAAACAGTAGTAAAGTAACAGCTTATTATCGCGAAGATGGCAGCCTGTTGGCTACTTCCCGCTTTCTGACCGGCAGTCAGCTTCCTATCAATGTACTCACCAAATTGAATAAGAAGTATGCCGACTGTACTGTTTACTCAGCCGTTGAATATTCAGCTGATGATGTAACAGTATTCTATATCACAATGGAAAGTAAGGATAGTTGGATAACAGTAAAAGCCGATAAAGAAGGCAATGCTCGTACTACCAAAAAGATGAAAAAAGCCTGATTTAGTTTTAGTAGTGTTAAAAATACAGTGCCTTCGGTTTTCACCGGAGGCACTTTACTTATATATCATACGCTGTGCTGTTAAATTATCTTAACTTTGCCACCTATTAAGGCTTTATTAGCCAGACTGTTAATGTATAAATGATTAAATGACATGAACAAGGGACCCGTTTCTCAATTTATCCAGCACCATTATCGCCACTTTAATGCTGCTGCATTAGTGGATGCTGCCAAAGGATATGAAACACACCTGCTGGAAGGCGGTAAAATGATGGTGACTTTGGCCGGTGCAATGAGTACGGCCGAACTGGGCATTTCTTTCGCAGAAATGATCCGTCAGGGTAAAGTTGATATCATTTCCTGTACTGGTGCAAACCTGGAAGAAGATATCATGAATTTGGTGGCTCATACTCACTATAAAAGAGTACCTAACTACCGCGATCTTAGCCCGCAGGAAGAATGGGATTTGCTGGAGCAAGGATTTAACCGCGTAACCGATACCTGTATTCCTGAAGAAGAAGCTTTCCGCCGCATTCAAAAACATATCCACAAAATATGGAAGGATGCTGAAGAAAAAGGCGAACGTTACTTCCCTCACGAGTTTATGTACAAACTCCTTCTGAGTGGTGTAATGGAAGAAAACTATGAGATCGATCCTAAAAACAGCTGGATGCTGGCTGCTGCCGAGAAGAATATTCCTATCATCGTTCCGGGATGGGAAGATAGCACCATGGGTAATATCTTCGCTTCTTACTGCATAAAAGGCGAACTCAAAACCAGTACAATGAAGAGCGGTATCGAATACATGATCTTCCTGTCTGAGTGGTATCGTCAAAATTCCGGTGGTAAAGGTGTTGGTTTCTTCCAGATCGGTGGTGGTATCGCTGGTGACTTCCCTATTTGCGTTGTGCCAATGATGTACCAGGATCTCGAATGGACAGATGTTCCTTTCTGGTCTTACTTCTGCCAAATCTCTGACTCTACTACCTCTTATGGTTCTTATTCAGGAGCTGTTCCTAATGAGAAAATCACCTGGGGTAAACTGGATATTCACACACCTAAATTTATCGTTGAATCAGATGCTACTATCGTGGCTCCACTGATCTTCGCGTATATTCTGGGATGGTAAGTCCTTTGACACGAAATAAAAGAAGAAGCCTCAGATTAATTCTGAGGCTTCTTCTTTTATACAAATAACTCTCCCGCTATCCCATCTGCAAACAATCTCCCGGCATTAGTAAGCCTTAAGCTCTCCCCTATTTTTTCCATTTTACCAGCTACGATAAAAGGCTGACTATGGGCTAATAAATGCAGTACATATTCTCTTCCGAATTTCTCCGCCACCCATTCCAGGTTACAACCGGCAGAAGTGCGCAGGGTGGTCATAATATATTCATTGAATTGCATGCTGGTGGTGAGCGACTCTATTTCAAAAGGTACTTTACCAGCCTCAATACTTTTTATATATAAGGCATTATTTGCCACATTCCATTGTCGGGTTACCCCGTTAAATGAATGGGCAGAGGGGCCTAAACCTAAATAATGTTTGCCTTGCCAATAGCTGCTGTTATGTCTTGAGTGCCATCCGGGTAGGGCGAAGTTGGAAATCTCGTAATGTTCATAACCGGCTTCTTTCAACCATTTCATAAGCATTTCAAAATGAAGGGCAGCCTTATCAGGATCTGTTGCTTCCATTTTTTTCTTTTTGATGAAATGATCGAGTGCTGTTCCTGGTTCTACGGTTAATGCATAGCAGGAAAGATGCGGGATACCTAAAGAAATGGCACGTTTCACATTCTCTTCCCAGCTTTCATTGCTGAGGGTCGGACCTCCGTAAATAAGGTCTATGGTGATATTCTCAAAGCCGATTGATTTAGCATTCAGAATGCAATTAATGGCTTGTTCGCTATCATGGGCTCTGTTCATCCATTTCAGATCGGCCTCCAGAAAAGACTGAACACCAATACTTAATCGGTTGATTCCAGCAGCTTTAAGCTCATTAAGCTTTTCAATGGAAAGGTCGTCCGGATTAGCTTCCAGGGTTATTTCGGCATTTGGAGATACCGGAAATAATTCTCTCAGGCGGCTGAGTAAAGAACCTAACTCCGCCGAAGTGAGTAAACTAGGAGTTCCGCCGCCGAAATAAATGGTTTCTACTTCAGCATCATTTAAATAATGTTGCTGATATTCCATTTCCTGCAGAATGCTTTTTACCATATCTTCCTGATGTTGTCGGGAAGTGGAAAAATGGAAATTGCAGTAATAGCAAGCCTGTTTACAAAACGGGATATGTAAATAAATGCCGGACATCTGTATTTTAATACCTTGTTGTAATGGGTCTTGTGGACCGGTCAACTATGGACTATTTTAATATCTTTGCAAACGACAAATTTACGTTGCAGTTTTGTTTTGTGAACAGGACGGTGTTAATTGCTGCTATATTCCCTTAAAAAAGGGAAATTGAAATTTGTGAAAAACCGATTATAAAGTCATTGAAAAATATTTTCCTGGTGCGAAACTGGTTATTGTCGCTATTCTTTTTTCTGATTTATTGGCCACTGCAGGCTCAAACAGCTGATAGTACTGTTCCTGAAGTTCCTAAGACGGTGATTCATAAACCATTGCAGCAACGTGTGGGGGCAGATTCAGGCCGACCGGCTGCCAGGACTATTCCTGTTAAAAGAGATTCTACTCATCGGGCCACCGTACAGGCTGCTGTTCCAAAGCCTGATTCGGTAAATGTGCCAAAGGATACAGCTATGCTGGCGGATAGCTTGGCAAAAGCTACTCCTAAAGTATTGCCACCCAGTGATTTCGATATTTACCTGCAGAAGCTGGCATCAACAAATGATTTCCTGAAACCCGGGAGAAACAGGTTTGTTGATACTAATCCGGAAAGGCCATATCGCGATATCGATTGGCTGATTTACCTGATTGCCGGAGTTGTGTTGCTTTTGAGTATTATCCGTTTATCATATCGTAAATATTTTGCGGATCTTTTCAGAGCCTTTTTGAATCCTACATTGAGTCAGCGGCAGTTGAAAGACCAGTTGTCTCAATCTCCGTTTCCGAACTTTTTATTAAATGCATTCTTTGCTATTTCGCTAGGGTTGTATTTATATCTGGTGTTGTTCAACCTTCAGATTTTTCCGCAGGCAGAGCCGTGGTTATTGATTCCGGGGTTGATTTTGCTGGTGGTGATTATCTACCTGGTTAAATATATTGTATTGAGATTTTGTGGATGGTTGTTTGGAAATTCTGAATTGGCAGATGCATATATTTTTATCCTTTTTCTGATAAATAAGGTTTTGGGTATTTTACTAGTGCCATTTTTAGTGATAATGGCATTCTGTAAGCCGCAAATTGCCAATACTTTCCTCTATATATCTTTATTTTTTATTGCGTTACTCGTTGTTTATAGGTATATTAGATCATATTCCTTGGTTAAACAATACCTATCTTTCAGTAAATTGCATTTTTTTCTTTACCTTTGCGCATTCGAAGTAGCACCGGTTTTGATTCTGATCAAGGTGTTACAGAATATCTGGTTAACTGGTAATCCCTGATTATCGCCTATTGTTAACACAAGAGCAAAAAACGTATGATAAAAGGCGGGCCAAAAAAAGATTTGCAAGGTAAACAAATTCAGTCAATCCTAATTTCTCAACCTAAGCCTGAAACAGAAAAATCGCCTTATTTCGACCTGGCGAAAAAATTCAATGTTAAGTTGGATTTCTTCCCGTTCATTAAGGTAGAAGGTTTGCCAGCTAAGGAGTTTAGAAAACAGAAAATCGACATTCCTGGCTATACGGCCGTAATTTTTACAAGTCGTAACTCGGTAGATCACTTTTTCCGGATATGTGAAGAAATGAAGATTAAAGTGTCGCAGGATTGCAAATACTTTTGTATTACAGAAGCTGTTGCGTTGTATCTTCAAAAGTTTATTCTTTACCGCAAGCGTAAAGTGTTTTTCGGTGCCGATGGTTCTACCAAAGGTGTACTGGAAGTAATGAATAAACATAAGGACAATGAAAAATTCCTTTTCCCTAGCTCTGATAGCCAGAAAAAGGATATTGAGGAGTGGTTGAAAGCCAATAAGTGCGAGTATGCAACTGCTACCCTTTACAAGACGGTATCTACTGATGTAAAGGAAGTATTGGGTGCTACCAGCTATGATATGATTGTGTTTTTCAGTCCTTCCGGGGTAAAATCACTGTTTGAAAATGTACCGGGCTTCGTGCAGAACGGAACACATATTGGTGCATTTGGTCCTACTACTTCTGCTGCTGTAGAAGAAGCCGGATTAAGACTGGATGTAAAAGCTCCGCAACCACAGGCACCTTCTATGGTAGCTGCATTGGAACAATACCTCACCTCATTAGGTAAGAAGTAAAAAAAATTTTAAAAATATTGAAGCGTCTCTACAAAGTAGAGGCGCTTTTTTTGTTTCTTGCAATAACCCAAAAGAGCTTTTGCTCCTTTTGGAAAAATTCTAATATTTGTAGCAAAGTCAAGCCGGTAGCCATGAATAAGCTTATTAATGAAACAAGTCCGTATTTATTACAACATGCACATAATCCAGTAAACTGGTATCCCTGGGGGGAAGAGGCATTGGAGCGGGCAAAAAAGGAAGATAAACCAATATTGGTTAGTATCGGTTACGCTGCTTGCCATTGGTGTCATGTAATGGAAAGGGAAAGCTTTGAGAATGAAGCTACAGCAGCTATCATGAATGAGCATTTCATCAACATAAAAATAGATAGGGAAGAACGGCCGGATCTGGATCATATATACATGGATGCGCTTACAGCTATGACAGGAGCAGGTGGCTGGCCATTGAATGTTTTTCTTACTCCTGATAAAAAACCGTTTTACGGAGGTACTTACTACCCACCCACTAAGATGTATAACCGCCCATCCTGGACGGACGTACTCCATTCTATTTCAGATGCCTTCACCAACAAGCGTGAAGAAATAGAGGGGCAGGCAGAGAACCTGGTAAGTCATATACATCAATCTTCTCAATTTGGATTACAATCCCCTGTTCTGAACCTACCTGTAGAAGAGCTGTTTACCAAACAGCAGTGCGATACTATCACTGAAAATTTATTAAAGCAGGGAGATACCAGATGGGGTGGATTTGGCCGTGCGCCAAAGTTTCCTCAAACTTTTGCTATAAGTTATTTACTTAGGTATCATCATTTTTATAAACACCCGGAGTCTTTGCAGCAGGCATTATTATCTCTTGATAAAATGTTGCAGGGTGGCATTTATGATCAGCTGGGAGGTGGATTTGCAAGATATTCAACAGATGAGAAATGGCTGGCTCCTCACTTCGAAAAGATGCTTTATGATAATGCCCTACTGATAGATGTTTTATGTGATGCCTGGCAGTTGACCCGCAAGGAATCGTATGCTACAACTGTGAGGGATACGCTGGAATTTATTTCCCGGGAAATGACTGCACCGGAGGGAGGATTCTACGCGGCATTGGATGCGGATTCGGAAGGAGTGGAAGGAAAATTTTATACCTGGAGCAAAGCAGAGATCCACCATATACTGGGCGAACAGGCGAAGCCTTTTTGCGAGTATTATGATGTGAGTGAAGAAGGTAATTGGGAGCATACCAATATTTTATGGGTGCAGCAGCCATTAGAGGAGTTTGCAGCTGAAAAAGGGTATGATGCAGCCGTTTTGGGGGCTATGTTGCAAGGTTGCAGGGAAAAACTGATGGCGGTAAGGGATAACCGGATTCGCCCGGGATTGGATGATAAAATAATACTTGGTTGGAATGCATTGATGATACACTCCTATTGCAAGGCTTTTTCGGCTTTGGGGAGAGAGGAGTATAGGCAGATTGCCGTATCGCAGATGGAATGGTTGCTTACAGCTTTTGCAGATGGTAAGGCATTTAAGCATACCTGGAAGAATGGAGTGGCAAAATATCCGGCCTTTTTAGATGATTATGCCTATTTAATAAGGGCATTGATATCGTTGCAGGAGATTACTGGAAATCTGGATTATTTGCATAAAGCAAAGAGTATCATAGAGTTTGTGATAGAGAACTTTGGAGATGAGCAACAACTTTTCTTTTATTATACAATTGAAGGGCAGAATGACGTTATAGTTAGGAAGAAAGAGATTTATGATGGAGCAGTGCCAAGTGGCAATGCGATTATGATGCAGAACCTTTGGTATCTTTCTGTTGTTTTTGATCAAAGAGCATGGTCTGAGAGGTGTTTGGGAGCTATATCGGCAATATCGCAAACGACCGTACGTTATCCTACTTCTTTCGGCGTTTGGGCTATCCAGTTATTACAGTTCGTACGTGGAACCCCGGAACTGGCAATTGTTGGTCAATCATTTTTGGAAAGAATGAATGAAGCGGGTAACTGGTTTATCCCGTTTAGGGTGTTGGTCGGCTCTTCTGAAAATGTGGAAGCGATTCCGTTACTAAATGATCGTGAGAGGGCAAATGAGACATTGGTGTATTTATGCAAAGATTATCATTGCATTAAACCTATGCATTATATAAAAGAAATTATTAATTTAATATAATTATTATGTAACTTGCTGCCATAAATGGTTGTGTTTTGGTAGCGTTTCAATAAATGTTAATGTCTTTATATAATAAAATGTTAAAACACGCGTTTAAACTACTTACAGATAGGATTTGAAGGAATTGAAAAAGTTGGATAAAAAGTCACTACGGATTAAAATTAATTGTTACATTTGCTATCTTTCATATAAACAAAGCGGGTGAAAAATGAGAGTTGTGTTCCCTTGCATACAGGTAAAATGCACCAGGCTGGTTAATAGAAAAACATATTCTGATGAAAGCTACCCTTATGAAGCTTAACTATGTAAAAGGTCTGTTGGCAGTAATGCTGGTTTCCCTGCTGGCCGG
This sequence comes from Chitinophaga silvatica, assembly GCF_003419895.1. Classification (GTDB taxonomy): domain Bacteria; phylum Bacteroidota; class Bacteroidia; order Chitinophagales; family Chitinophagaceae; genus Chitinophaga; species Chitinophaga silvatica. Next base: position 96,719 of record NZ_QPMM01000006.1, read on the forward strand.
CTGTGGCGGTAGTAAAAGCCCTAAGAACGCACAAGGGCAACTGATCGGCGTGAGCCCAAGACCAAAGTACACCCCTCCCGTACCTTATGGAATGGTTTATGTTCCTGCTGGAACTTTTCACATGGGACCCAGTGACGAGGATGTAAACTATGCTTACACCGCTCGTAACAAGTCTATTTCCATTTCAGGTTTCTATATGGATGCCACTGAAATTACGAACAATGAGTATCGTCAATTTGTGAACTGGGTGCAGGATTCTATTGCACACATTCTGTTGGGCCATGTAAAGTCTGATGATGGTGTTGATATTATCGACTGGAAACAGAAAATCAATTATAAGGATAAAGGCACAGTTGAGAAACTGGATGCTATGGTTTATGCTGAAGCTGATCGGTTGTACGGTCGTAAAGATATTGACGTTGGAAAACTGATCTACCACCAGGAGAAATTTAACTGGGATAAAGCTAAACTGAGAGAGAATGCGGGTAAACCTCGTTCTACCTTTATCGTGAAGAAAGACGTTCCTATCTATCCGGATACTCTTTGCTGGATCAGAGACTTCTCTTACGCCTATAACGAGCCAATGACCCGTATGTATTTCTGGCATCCGGCTTTCGATAACTATCCGGTTGTAGGGGTTAACTGGCACCAGGCTACTGCTTTCTGTGAGTGGAGAAGCCGGTTCTGGGAAGATTATCGTTCTGCCCATAAATTATTCACTGAAGATAAATTCCAGCTGCCTTCTGAGGCACAGTGGGAATACGCTGCCCGCGGCGGTAGAGAACAAACTCCTTATCCTTGGGGAGGTTACTATATCAGAAATAAGAAAGGTTGCTTACTGGCAAACTTTAAACCTGGTAGAGGTAATTATCCTGAAGATGGCGGTTTCTATACTGTACGTGCCGACGCTTATTGGCCTAACGACTACGGTTTGTATAATATGGCCGGAAACGTTGCTGAGTGGACAGCCGATATCTTTTATGAAAATGCCTACTCCTTTACTTCAGATATGAACCCATATCTGACAATGGATGTTCCGGACGATGCACCTCCTAAAATGAAACGTAAAGCCATCAGAGGTGGATCCTGGAAAGATGTAGGTTACTTCCTGCAAACAGGTACGAGAACATATGAATATCAGGATAGCTCTAAATCATATGTAGGATTTAGATGTACTATTGCCCTGAGTAGAAGAGCAAAGCACCGATAGTTTAAACCAAAATGTATAATAGCCTGTATAATTATAACCAGAGAAACTAAATCTTTGTATTATGATACATACTATTATTATCAAATCGTTGAGAATCAACTATTCCATACAGACTTTAACTTTAAACACTTTAACCAGTAAATTTTAACCTATGGCTATGAATCCTAACAAAGCTAAATGGCTGAATTTTTTTGTATGCGTTGCTGCTTCTGTGGTAATTATTGGAGCATTATTTAAACTGCAACACTGGCAGGGAGCAGATATCGCTTTGATCTTAGGTCTGAGCACTGAAGCCCTCATCTTCTTCGTTTATGCATTCGTTCCAGATTCTGGCGGTCATGCAGAAGGACAAGCCGTTGCTGTTGCTGGTAGCCCTGCTGTGGCTGGCCTCGACAAAATGCTTCAGGAAGCTGATATCACTCCGGCTAACCTGCAACGCCTCAGCGAAAATTTCCAAAAGTTAGGTACAACAGTTGACAAAATGAGAGACATCAGTGACGTTGTTGCTGCAACTGGTGATTACACTCAAAAAACAAGAGAAGCTGCCAGCGCTATCGGTAACGTAGCTAGTGCTTATACCACTGCTGCTGCTGCTGTTTCTTCTTTCAATAGTGCTTCTGAGTCAACTAAAGATTTCCATGTTCAAATGCAGGGTATGACCAAAAACCTGGCTTCCCTTAACGCAATCTATGAACTGGAACTGCAGGATACCAACAACCACCTGAAAGCTATGAACAAATTCTACAGCAATCTGCAGAATGCTTCAGTAGCAATGAGCGGTAGCATCGATGATGCTAAGAAAACTCAGGAACAAATTGCTCTGCTGGCTAAAAACCTCGGCAACCTGAATTCAATCTACGGCAACATGCTGGCTGCTATGAACGGTGGCAGATAAGGTATAGCTAATAGTTTCAATTATCAACTTGAATTAAATCTGAAATCAAACTATGGCACTACCTAAAGATCCCAGGCAGAAGATGATCAACATCATGTACTTGGTCTTAACGGCCATGCTCGCGTTGAACGTCTCTGCCGAAATATTGAACGCTTTTAATATCGTAAATGATTCTATCGTTACATCTAATAAATCTTTGGCCGATAAAAACTCTTTCATCTACAGTCAGTTTGATGAACAGATGAAGGATAACGGTCCTAAAACCGCACCTTTCCGCGAGAAAGCACTGCAGGTAAAAAAGATCTCTGCTAGCATGTACGAATACATTGAAGATCTGAAAAAAACTATCATTGATGCAAGTGGTGGATTAGATGAACATGGTGACATCAAATCCAAATCCGACCTGGATGGCCCTACCCGCATCATGGAAAATAATAAAAAAGGTCCTGAACTGGAATCAAAATTAACTGAGCTGCGTAAACAACTGCTCTCTTATGTTGATCCTAAGAAAAAAGATCAATTTGAAAAAACTTTACCTCTGAAAATTGAAGTAGGTAAAAGCAACGACGGTCATGGTGGCGGTCCTAAAACCTGGACTACCTACCATTTCAACATGGTGCCTACCATTGCTGCTGTTACCATCCTGGGTAAATTCCAAAACGATATCAAAAACTCTGAATCAGCTATCATTGATGACTTATTCCGTCAGATCGAGGCTAGCTCTTTCAAATTTGATAAAGTAAGACCTTTCGTATCTCTGAATTCTAAAAACCTGATGGTTGGTCAGACGCTGACCGCAAACATCGCTGTGGGTGCCTACAGTACTACTGTAAATCCTACTATCATTGTTAATGGTCAGTCTATCGAAGCTAAAGACGGTTTGGGAACTGTAAATATCCCTGCTGCCGGCATCGGTGAAAAAACAATCACAGGTACCATCACTCTTCCTAGCCCTAACGGCGGTGCTCCTGAGTCCTATCCCTTTTCCGAAACTTATAATGTAGGTGCTTCAACCACCTCCATCTCCGCAGATAAAATGAACGTATTGTATATCGGTCTGCAGAACCCAATTTCTATCTCTGCTGCTGGTGTACCTGCCGAACAGGTATCTGCTACAATCAATGGTGGTAATATCACCAAACGTGGCTCAGGCGAATACGTGGTAACTGTTACCTCACCAGGTAAAGCTGTTATCAATGTTGTTGCTAATGTTGATGGTAAAACCAAATCTCTCGGTCAAAAAGAATTCCGCGTAAAACGCGTTCCGGATCCAATCCTGAAAGTTGGTGCTAATAAAGGTGGTAGCATGAAAGCTGCCGACTTTAAAGTACAAGGTGGTCTGCGCGCTGATCTGGAAGATTTTGAATTCGAAGGTGTGAAATACGAAGTTGTAGGTTATCGCGTTGGTATCTCTGCTAAAGGTAAAGAATACCAGGAAGGTGACGCTACTTCTGCTTACTTCCCAGGAAACGTTGCTGCGTCTATCCGCGCACTTCGCCCAGGTGATGAGGTTTTCTTTGAAAACGTAAAAGTGAAAGGCCCGGACAACGTTGTTCGTTCTATGCCTAGCACTATCTTTAAATTAAACTAACGGTCATTAATTACTGAATTATGCGAGCAGTAATATTTAACAGAATTGGTTGGTGCACCTTATTGTTGGTTATGCTGGCAACAGCTGCTGATGCACAACGTCGTGGTACTACTCGTCGTAGAACCGCTACCAATGCAGAACCAACACAGGACGCCTCTGTAGTGAATCCTGCTACCGGTAACGCTGTTGCTCCTCCTCCTGCCGCTCCTCCTTCCGGTGCACCTACTGCAGGTGGCCCGGTAGTTGACACTCCCCGCAAATCCCTCCGCGTAGACGGGGTGGTTGAACGCGCCCTCGCAAGAGAACGTATTCCTATCGCCTATGACTATATCCGCGAAGATGATAGATTCTGGGAAAAACGTGTTTGGCAGGTAATCGACGTGCGGGAAAAAATCAACCTTCCATTCCAATACAATGTGGAAGATGAAAGCGGTATTAACCAACTGTTTATCAATATTCTGCTAGACGCAATCAAAAATAAAGAGGTTGAAGCTTTTAGCGCAATCGACGACCGTTTCACCACCGTGATGCCTTATTCCGAAATCCAGAATAAACTTAGCGGTGAAGAAAGAACTGTAAGAAGTATTGACCCTGTAACCGGCGAAGAAAAAATGGTCAGCACCCGCGACGACTTCGATCCTCGTACCATCAAACAGTACAAAATCAAAGAAGTTTGGGTATTCGACAAAGAAGCTTCTGCCCTTAAAGTTCGCATACTGGGTATTGCTCCAATGGTATCCCGCGTAAACGAAGATGGTTCCATCCGTGCTTCCATTCCTTTGTTCTGGGTGTACTATCCCGACTGCCGCGCAGTACTGGCTAAACACGATGTTTATAACCAAAACAACGACGCCTCTACTATCAGTTGGGAAGACCTTTTCGAAATGCGCTTCTTCGGTAGCTATATCGTAAAGGAAAACAATACCTATAACCGCGAAATCAAAGACTATATTAAAGATGGCGTTATGCGCCTCCTCGAAGGTCAGGCAATTAAAGACCGTATCTTTAATAAAGAACAGGATCTCTGGCAATATTAATATCAATTGCACCTTATAAACAAAAAAGCGAATGATCCCGGATCATTCGCTTTTTTGTTATCTTTCGGATATGTCGCTCGACTTACTCTATAAAATATCAAACGCTATTTTACCTCTTCCTCAGGCAGAATGGGAAGCTTTAGCGCGATGTTGGACACCTGTTCAATACAAGCGCAAAACAATCATGACTGCTGCCGGAGATGTAGAAAGATCTATATATTTTGTATTAAGCGGAGCTCAACGACTTTTTTCCCTGGAAGGAGATAAAGAAACAACGATCCTTTTTACCTATAAAGGTTCCTTTTCAGGAATATTAGATTCTTTTCAATTACAAAGAACTACTCCTTATTATCTGGAAACCTTAACGGAAAGCGAGTTTTTAAGATTAAGTTATGCCGACTTCTACCAACTCACCGAACAATACCCTTTATTACAGAAATGGGCTCGTTTGGGAACAGTTGATGCCATGGCAGGTGTTTTAGAGCGCTATAATGAACTGATTTCCTATTCAGCAGAAAAGAAATTCAGAACGCTGCTGGGGCGTAGCCCTCATGTTTTGCAAATCATTCCGCATAAATACCTTGCCAGCTATCTGGGTATAGATCCGGCTACCTTTAGCAAACTACTCAATACTATTAAGCTTTAAAAAATCTTGATCTACACAAAGATTTTTCAAGTTCATCTGACCTAGTTTTGTGTCAAAATATCAATAATATGCCCCACATAAAAAGTCTGGTACATCTCCAGAATCTGAGAAAAAAAGTAGGAGTTATTCGTTGCAAAGTAGAATCTTATGCCAGCGCAACTCCGGCCTATAATCTGCAGCAGGCACCGCAACCAGGTAAATGGAATGCGTTGCAATGTCTTGAGCATTTAAACTCTTATGGCCGTGTTTATTTACCGGCAATAGAACAGGCTATTGAAAAGGCTGAAGCAGCAAACCTGCATGCGCAGCCAAATTTTAAAAGCGGTATTTTGGGTGCCTGGTTCACAAATATGATGGAACCAAAAGCAGATGGGTCAATATCCAAAATGCAGGCGCCAAAAGATCACAGACCTTCTGCTTCTTTAGATGCAAATTCTGTAGTGAACGAATTCCTGGAGCAACAAGATAAAATGGAAGTACTGTTGCAGCGTGCAGAAAAGATCAACATACAAAAAATTAAAATCCCTACCTCTCTCTCCCGTTTTATTAAACTATCATTGGGAGATACATTCGGGTTTTTAATTGCTCATATCCGCAGGCACGTATTACAGGCAGAAAAAGCTATAGGTGTTGCTACGCCTTATGAAAGTGTTGCCAAATAAGGGTAGCTTTCGACAAACCAACCTCTTTTGCCAGATCCTCCTGTGTTAGCAACTTGATTTTGGCAACAGAACGGAAGGTTTTTAACAGCTGTGTTGCCGTATTCTGACCAATACCTTTAATGCTTTCGAGTTCATTTTTAAAGGTGCCCTTGCTTCTTTTCTGGCGATGGAAAGTAATTCCAAACCGGTGTACTTCATCGCGGACCCGTCTGATAAGTTTAAGGCTCTCACTATTGTATGGTAGTTTGATACTTTCAGAATCGCCAGGAAAGAAAATTTCTTCCTCATTTTTGGCTAATCCTACTACGGTCATGCTACCTATCAGGTCTAGTGCCCGAATACTCTCCATAGCCGACCCCAATTGCCCTTTACCACCATCAATAATAACAAGTTGAGGTAATGGCTGTTGCTCTGCCAACAGGCGATTATACCGGCGGTAAACGATTTCCTTCATAGAAGCGAAATCATTAATTCCTTCAACAGTCTTTATATTGAAATGCCTGTAATCTTTTTTAGAGGCAACACCGTCTTTGAATACCACACAGGCAGCCACAGGATAGCTGCCCTGGAAGTTAGAGTTATCAAAGCACTCTATATGCGTTGGAAGTACAGGAAGTTCCAGATCGGCTTGCAATTGGTATAGCACCTGTTTCCTTTCAAAATCAGACTTGCCTTCGAGATGAAGAATTTTCTTTCTAAATAATTCTTCCTTAAAATAATTTACATTCTTCTCAGAAAGCTCGAGTAATTTCTTTTTATCTCCTCCTTTGGGAACTGTAATGGTAACACTACTTTCAGGATAAGAAATCGCAAACGGAACAATGATTTCATGAGTAATACTTTTGAAAACATCTCTGAGATAGGCAATAGCATAAACCATTACTTCTTCATCAGTTTCTTCCAGTTGTTTTTCGAGTGTAACTGTTTTAGTATCAGCAATAGTGCCGTTCAAAATTCTCAGGTAATTCACATAAGCATGGTTGCCTTCACTAATGATAGAGAATACATCTACATTGCCCATGCGGGTATTTACAATAGTAGATTTTGCAGAATAGGTTTCCAGGCTTTCGATCTTTTTCTTCATGATTTCAGCCTTTTCGAATTCCATTTTGGAAACATGCTCCATCATCTGTTCTTTAAACAGATTAACTATCGGGCTAAGATTACCTTTTAGGATATTTCTTACCTGTTGTAATCCTTCTCTATAATCTTCTTCAGACTGTAATCCTTCACAGGGCCCCTTACAATTACCCAAATGATACTCGAGGCAAACTTTATACTTTCCTTTACGAACATTGTCGGCTGAGAGATTGAGATTGCAGGTTCTGAGTGGAATATTGTATTTAATGATGTCTAGCAGTTCGCGGACTTTACCAACGGAAGTAAAAGGCCCGAGGTATTCAGAACCGTCTTTAATTACATTTCGGGTAAGGAAAACCCTTGGAAAAGCTTCATGCTTAATAACAATGTAAGGATAAGTTTTATCGTCCTTTAATTCGATATTATACTTAGGCTTAAATTGTTTGATCAATGAATTCTCTAACAAGAAAGCATCCTGTTCAGAATCTACAATTGTAAATTCTATATGATGGATATGTTCAACCAGTTTCCTGGTTTTGTAATTATCATGATTTTTAACAAAGTAAGAACTTACTCTTTTCCTTAGGCTTTTAGCCTTGCCCACATAGAGTAAAGTACCATCTTTGTCGTAGTACTTATAAATACCTGCATCTACAGGTATCGTATGCGAAATTTGTTGAAATTCTGCTCCTGTCATAACTAATTCCCTGTTTTAGGTGCTATGCTAACAACTGCCTCTAATATCTTAGGTTGAAGAAATGCAATTTTTTGATAAGTAGTCATCCGAACTTGTTTGTGTTGCAGATATTGCAAATCCTGCCGGTATTCATACACCAGATTGGTAGTATAGGAATGAACATGGATCTGCTGGATATTTCCTTGTTTGTCAAGTTCCATTGTGATCTCAGAAGGAGAAGTTTGTTTCCCTTTTGAATTGTAAATCACCGTGGTTTTTCCGGAAAAAGGATCATAGATACTGGAAGTATCATACTCTTCTCTCAGAGAGGGTTTATTCAGATCAACATCCATGAACGGCTTAAACAGGTCGTGGATAGCTGTACTGTCGCCCGGCGTACTGACTAGATCCTGCTTATTATTTAATACAATTGATTTATTTAATGTGTAATTTCCTGATCCTAAATATTTACTTTCATTTTGGAAATAGGCTTGCAGGTTTAAAAACTTATCTGTTGCCTTTCTGTCGGGAGAAGACGAGTTTAAATTGCATGCTGCCAGGCTAATCGTTGTAAACAATGCTGTTATTAACCAATATTTTATCATAGGCGCAAAATTAATACTTAAATGTGGGTCATAAAAAATGCGCCGTGAAAACGGCGCATCGATGCATGAGCAAATCTGTCGAGAGCACTAAAAATATATATTACGGCTACAAGAGCCGAGACTTTTCGGGGTCGATAGTTAAACGGGAGGCATAAACGAAATGTTACAGCTCGTGTAAAAAATTTTTCCTCGCAAAAGCGCAAAGATTAATATTAAGGCGCAAAGGATTTTTTAAAGACAAAAAAGGACTGAAGCGAATATTTTTATTGATTTCCAATAAGTTTCGTTTTAGAATATAAACTTATTAGTAATTTAAAAACATTCGCCACAGTCCTTAATTCTATAAAAATCCTTTGCGCCTTAATATTAATCTTTGCGCTTTTGCGAGGAATCTTTACGCCAGTACTGTACCTGTCATTTCCTTAGGAATTGGCAGCCCTAAGAATTTAAGGATGGTAGGGGCAATATCTCCGAGTTTACCGTCTTTAACCGGCCCTTGAAAATCTTTGCTGATAACAAAGAAAGGAACCAGGTTCAGTGAGTGCGCAGTATTAGGAGAACCATCAGAATTGATCATGAAATCGGCATTTCCGTGATCGGCAGTCAGGAATATTGTGTAATCACTTGCCAATGCAGCATTAACAACGCGTTCAACGCAGCTGTCTACAGTTTCCACGGCTTTAATTACAGCATCAAAAACACCTGTATGACCAACCATGTCGGCATTGGCGAAATTGAGAACCACAAAATCAGCTGATTTTTTTTCCAGTTCAGGAACGATGGTGCTGGTTACTTCATAGGCACTCATCTCCGGTTGCAGATCGTAGGTAGCAACCTTCGGTGAAGAAACAATCATACGACGTTCTCCGTTGAATTCCTTCTCACGGCCACCGGAGAAGAAGAACGAAACGTGCGGATATTTTTCGGTTTCAGCGATTCTGATCTGCGTCAGCCCATCTTTTTCCAATACTTCACCCAGCGTCATGTTCAGGTTATCGTTTTCGAAGATAACGTGTACATTCTTATAGGTTTTATCGTACTCGGTCATTGTAGTATAGTAGAGTTTCAGCGGTGACATGCCGAAATCAGGGAAGGCTTCCTGAGTAAGTACCTGAGAGATTTCGCGGCAACGATCCGTACGGAAGTTGAAGCATAAAACAGCATCATCTTCCTGGATAGTTGCAATTGGAGTGCTACCATCTTCAGTAACGATAATGGGCTTGATAAATTCGTCGGTCACCCCTTCAGCATAGGATGCTTTAATTGCAGCAGGAACGTCCTGAGTAAACGTACCAACACCATTCACCATAGCATCATAGGCGAGTTTAACTCTTTCCCAACGCTTGTCTCTGTCCATTGCATAATAGCGGCCGGTAACAGAAGCAATTTTTCCTACTGTTTTATCGAGGTGTGCAGATAGGTCTTCGAGGAAACCCAAACCGCTTTTAGGATCAGTATCTCTACCATCTGTAAAGGCATGTACAAATACCTTTTCGAGGCCGTTTGCCTTAGCGATGGTAGCCAATGCCTTTACGTGTTCTATATGCGAATGCACTCCGCCATCACTAACTAAGCCGATCAGATGCAGCGCTTTGTTATTTTTTTTGGCGTGCGCCATGGTTTCTAACAATACCGGGTTATTCGCCAGTTCGCCATCTCTGATGGCAACATTAATACGTTGTAATTCCTGATAAACGATTCTGCCGGCGCCTATATTCAGGTGACCAACTTCAGAGTTACCCATCTGACCATCAGGTAATCCTACTGCCTCGCCACAGGTAACAAGGTTGCTATGTGGATATTTCTTGTATAAACTGCTTACAAAAGGCGTTTTAGCATGAGCAATTGCATCGGCAGACGGTACTTTACCTTCGCCCCATCCATCCATTATAATGAGAATGGCTCGTTTTTTTTCCATATCCTATCAGATTTTAATAAAATTCACACAGAAGATGTGAAAGTAATTATAAAGGGTTTAAATATTTTACAAAAATAAAGTTAAAGGCTAATAAGTAAGATAATTTCAAAAATAGAAAGATGATGGCGATGATATATTTTAACTATATTATATTTGAATCTACCTTAATTACTTACTGCTTAATAGCTACCACGATAATGTGATTTTGTTGATTTGCAGCTCGTTTGGCATAGTTTTCGCTTTTAATTTGTGTTTGCGAAATCACATTTTTAATAAAATAACTGACAATGAAGAAGCTTTTGATTGTGCTGGGGATTATGTTGTTGGGAGGTGTTTTTACAACGTTAACATTATCTGCTAAATCAACCGTTTTTGCAGTGGCTACCGGGCCAATCGATGACGTTGCTGCTGCGCTGAAACAAGGCGATGTTAACGCTTTAACCCGGTATTTCGACAGTAACGTTGAAATCAATATGGCCGGAAAATCTAATTCGTACAGTAAAGCACAGGCTGAAATTATCTTAAAGGATTTCTTTGCTAAAAACCAGGTTAAATCCTTTGAATTAGTACACCAGGGTGGGGATAACTCCAAATTTGGAATTGGAAATCTGACAACCAGCGGCGGAAATTATCGCGTGACTTTTTTCCTTCAGAAGAAAGGTACTGCCATGGTGCTCAATGAATTGCGCTTCGAGAATAAATAAAATGCCAACATAAATTAATTGAAAAGCCCCAGTGCTTCGCATTTATTGCGAAGCACTTTTTATTTTTGACAAATTTTAGCTCCAGGGGTAGAAAGATTGTTAACTTGGACGCCTGGATAATCTAGTCAGTTATGTTAGAAGAAGCAGCATTGAATGCCTTCATTAGAAGTGCTTTAACAGAAGATATAGGAAGCGGAGACCATTCTACAATGGCTTGTATACCTCCTACCGCCAAAGGCAAAGCCGTTCTGAAAATAAAGGAAGACGGTATCATGGCCGGTATGCAGGTAGCAGAAGCCATCCTCAAATGGCTGGATATGTTCACCGTTTTTACCCCCTACAAAAAAGATGGGGAACCAATGAAAGCAGGCGAAATTGCCTTCGAAGCCGAAGCAGCAGTTCATTCCCTGCTCATGGGCGAACGCCTTATTCTCAATTGCATGCAGCGAATGAGCGGTATTGCTACCCTTACCCATCAATACGTGGAGAAACTCAAAGGATATCATACCAAAATATTAGATACCAGAAAAACTACCCCCAACTTCCGGTTACTAGAGAAAGAAGCAGTTCGTATAGGCGGTGGCGTTAATCATAGAATGGGCCTGTATGATATGATTATGCTTAAAGATAATCATATCGATTTTTCAGGTGGCATTACCCCTGCAATTACCAACACTGTGGCATATCTCAAAGAAAGAAAACTTCCACTTAAAATTGAAGTCGAAACCCGCAACATCGAAGATGTAAAAGAAGTATTGGCTGTTGGACAGGTAGACCGTATTATGCTCGACAACTTTAAACCTGCCGATATTGTTACTGCTCTTGAATTGATTAATGGTAAATATGAAACCGAAGCATCAGGAGGAATAACAATTGAGAATATTGAAGAGTATGCAAAAACAGGAGTAGATTATATTTCTGTAGGTGCAATTATTCATCATGCAGTAAGTCTCGACTTAAGTCTAAAAGCCATTATACTATAAAACAGTTCTTTTGAAGAAGATATTATTTATCATAAATCGTAAGGCCGGAACGGATAGAGAGAAGAAACTTGGAAACGCGATCAATAAACACTTTCCTGCTGATCAGTATTCGGTAAGTATCGAATACCTGGCCTATTTGGGCCATGGAACCGATTTGGGCCGGGAAGCGGTTAAGAATGGTGTAGACACTGTTGTTGCAGTAGGTGGCGATGGTTCAATTAATGAGATCGCCCAAGGGCTTGTAGGTAGCAATACCGCCATGGCAATTTTACCATTAGGTAGTGGTAATGGCCTGGCACGTGCACTCAAGATTCCTTTAAATGTAGATAAAGCACTAGGCTTAATAGCTACAAATAAACAACGCAAAATTGATGTTGGATACGCCAACGAACATCTCTTCCTGAGCAATGCCGGAGTTGGATTTGATGCATTGGTAGCAGAGCAGTTCAGACATAAAACAAAGCGTGGACTTAGTGGATATGCAAAGCTGGTCGTAAATAGTTTCAATAGCTACAATCCATCTACCTATGAGATTGAAATAGATGGTAACTCAATTTCTACACAGGCATTTCTGTTGACCGTTGCAAATGGAAATCAATTTGGCTACGAATTTAAGCTGGCACCAAAAGCCAATGTCTTCGATGGGCATCTCGACCTCTGCGTTGTACCGCCAGTTGGACTTTTAGGATTAGTGCCAATGAGCATTTTCTCCTTAATGGGAAACATCGATAAAACACGTTATCTTAAACACTATGTTGGAAAAGAAATTACTATCCGCAGCAATGATTTGAAATATCTGCAAGTGGATGGTGATTCAGTTCCGCTTACAACTGATGGTACGGTTAATATACGTATTCAACCTGCTGCCCTCTCTATTGTAGTGAATAAATAACCTTTAAATCTTACGACAATGTCTAAAAAGAAAAATAACTCCGGGAATGGAATAGTGTACTCTACAAATCCTAACTTTTCATTTGAACCAGAACATGAAGAAGAGGTTAATACACTTGCTCCCGCAGAGCAGATACTGAGAGTGATTTTAGATAAAAAACAACGCGCAGGTAAAGTGGTAACTTTAGTAACCGGCTTCGTTGGACAGGAAGACGATCTGCAAAAATTAGGGAAAGAATTAAAAACAAAATGTGGAACCGGTGGTAGTGTTAAAGATGGCGAAATCCTTATTCAGGGCGACTATAAAGAGAAGATAGTGAAGTGGTTGCAGGATTGGGGATATAAGAAAACGAAATAATTTAATTAATAATAGTAAAAGGAATAGGGCACAAATAAAGTGCCCTATTCCTTTTACTATTATTATAATATTTTAATAAAACAGGATACCTAACAATGTATATATTGCAGCCTCCTTCAAAAAGAGTTAGGGATGAACCTGGAAAAATACGATTGTTTTAAAAACCCAACGCATACCAGCTATTCTTTTCAAAGTGTTGGTCCTAATGGGACAATAACAAAAATTGTTAGTTATCAACCAATTCATGGCTTTGTTTGGGCAGGAAAACAGGTTGTCAATTTAGGATTTGGTGATTGGAATGTTGAAAAACAGACAGTAGATGATTCATCAATTTCCAATAATTTAGATAAAAACAAGGTTCTGGCAACAGTAGCTTGGACAATTCTTTCATACTGTAGCGTTCATGGGAATTTGCCAATTTTTGCGCAAGGAAGTACTCCGGCAAGAACCCGACTTTATCAAATGGGGCTCAATGCTAATCTTTCTGAAGTTGAAAATTTGTTTATTATATATGGTGTATTTAATGATGTATGGAGAAGATTTGAACCAGTTCAAAATTATGAAGCCTTTTTAATTGTGAAGAAATAATTTTAACTTTATTAATTATTTAAAGCGAAGATTTTTATGTTTTTATCAAAGAAAGAAAAGAAAAAAACTCGCAAAGAAAAAGATATTACTCTTTGTAAATCAATGAAAGATTTTAGTGAGGAGGAATATTTTGTAAAGAAGCTTGAAAAAGCAAAAGAATCACTAAATAAATGGGGGCTACCTAAAGAATTGCCTACTAATAATAAGTAACTTTTTTAAATTAGGGCTGATCAATAATTGATCAGCCCCAAGATGTCTTCCGGCCCTAGCGATTAACCAGTTTCATACCTCCTTCTGAATAGCGTTCTCCTGCAATCGCATGTTCATTTAAAATACGATCAATCGTTTCAAGATCTGCTGCCGATAATTTAACATCTGCTGCCGCTGCATTTTCCTGTAGATATTTTCTGCGCTTAGTGCCCGGAATTGGAATAATATCTTCTCCTTGTGCGAGTAACCAGGCTAAGGAAAGTTGAGCAGCCGTGATTCCTTTTTCTTTGGCAAATGATTCCAAAGCATTAACGGTTTGGAGATTTTGCTCAAAGTTATTACCCTGGAAACGTGGCAGATTTTTTCTGAAATCACCATCACTCAGCTTGCTATTGTTCAATGCGCCTGTAGTCATGCCTCTTCCTAATGGGCTATAGGCAACAAGGCTGATACCTAATTCTCTGGTGGTATTTAAGATACCAGATTCTACATCGCGGGTAAACAAAGAGTATTCAGATTGCAAAGCTGCAATAGGATGTACGGCAACTGCTTTTCTGATAGATTCACTACTGGCTTCCGATAATCCAAGATATTTTACTTTTCCTTCTTTTACCAGATCAGCCATTGCACCCACCATTTCTTCTACTGGAACTTTGTCGTCAATTCTGTGAGCATAGTAGAGGTCTATAACATCTACATTCAGTCGTTTTAAACTGGCTTCACAGGCCTGTTTCAGGTATTTAGGAGAACCATCGAAATAAGTAGTATTATTTTCTTCGTTCAAACGGAAACCAAATTTGGTAGCTATGAATACCTTATCGCGTTTTGTAGCTAAGAGTTTTGACAGCAATATTTCATTGGAACCAAATCCATAATAGTCTGCGGTGTCAAGAAAGTTGATACCTAATTCCAGGGCCAGTTCCAAGGTAGCTAATGACTCTGTGTCATTGAAATCTGTGGTATCACCATAGGCAAATGACATTCCCATGCAACCCAGTCCTATTGCTGAAACTGACTCGTTTGTATTTCCTAGTTTTCTGTACTGCATATTGATTAAAATTTAGTGTAACAAAATTAGGGGCAGATACAGGGAACTAAATTGTAAGTAGTAAAGTATTAATTGTAAAAATCAAAGAACTGTAGTTCCCCGGTAGATATGTGGGGCTACACCTCCATGGTTTTTAAAGAAGTGGGTAAAATTACCAGGGTCTTCAAACCCAAGACACCAAGCTATTTCAGCAATTTGCCAATCGGTATGCATGAGCAATAAACGTGCTTCCAGCAAAATGCGTTGCCGGATATGCTCACTAACAGTACGCCCGGTAGTTTGTTTAACGCTGGCATTGAGATGATTGGGATGTGTATTTAACTCGGCGGCAAATTCTTTTACTGTTTTTAATTTTATCTGGCGCTTTGGTGAGTCGATCGGGAATTGCTTTTCCAATTTGTCTGTAAACTTATTGGCCAGAACCTGCCCGGCAGAAAGGGTTCTGGAATAGTCGTGACGTTGGGCAACAAGTCGTTTGCCTTCCAACATGAGAAGTTTCAGATATATTACGATGGCTTCCAGTTTAAAAGCAGTATTTTCTCTGTATTCACGGATGAGCTGCCGAAAAATGGATTCTAAATATCCACATTGCTCAACGGTTAATGAAAACACTCCTCTGGCGCCTACTTGCAGCAGAGGGTGATTCAATAAATTATCCTGGTACTCAGGATGGCTCCTGAATAATAGATCGGTAAAAAGACAATAATACCCTACAGGTTCCGGCCCTTCAAATTCCCATGATTTTATTTCATGTGGATTAAGAAATATAAGAGTGGGGCCAGACATGGAGAGTGTTTCATCGCCAAGTGTAATAGTACCTTTTGCGCTTGATAACAAGGTAATTTTATAATAGTCTCTTCTACTGGCCACTACTTCATCAACTGCCGGATGCTCTGATCGTTCATGCACTGCAAAGCTGCCTTTTAATGGCGCTTGGGGAAGAAAAGTAGTGCGACTGTAAAGAAGAACGGCTTCATTGAAGTCTTCAATGGTTCTTAATGCAATAGATGTGCTTTTGTGGTTAGACATACTCAAATTTAATCATTGTAATTCTTTTTTTGAGAGTCTGTATTATTTATTGCAACTAAGTTGCAATTTCATTTTTGATTAAATAGAAAAAATTTCACAATTTGTTAACGCCTTTATCAACCAAAATCTTGTTATCGTTTCGAGCTTTGAAATGATGCTATGTAATCTGAGATTACGCAATTGCCAAAGAACAAGATATAATTTTAGCGGAAATACCTAGCTTGTAAAAGTAGTATTTCCGCTTTCTATTTTAATATCACCTACATGCCAATAAATACTGCGCCCTCAAGAACATCCCCGATCTGGATACTGATTCTTTTGATGTTGACTAAAATTGTATTACAATATTGGGTAGTTAACTCAAATTACGATTTGCAAAGAGATGAGTATTTGCATTTGGATATGGCAAATCATCTTGCCGGAGGATATATTTCAGTTCCTCCGTTTATCTCTTGGAACTCAGTTTTGATTCAATGGTTAGGGAATGGAATTTTTTGGGTAAGATTTTTTCCTGCCTTTTATGGGGCATTGACAATGCTACTGATGTGGAAGATGATTGAAATGGCCGGAGGTGGCATCTTTGCGCAATTGTTGGCTGCTTTTACATTTCTTTTTTCGGGCATGACCCGGTTGCAGATTTTTTATCAACCTAATTCAGTGGATATACTAAGCTGGACGATTGTATTCTGGCTTTTGATGAAATATATCCGTCAACCCAAGGATACTTATTTAATATGGATAGGAATAGTTGTAGGTGTTGGTATATTGAATAAATACAACATTATTTTTCTGGTTCTTGGAGTAGTAGCAGGGTTATTATTAACAAAATACCGGGAAGTATTTACCAGAAGAGCTTTTTATGCTGGCGTTTTATTAGCCCTTATCATCATATCTCCTAATTTGGTCTGGCAGTTCAGGCATGGGTTTCCTGTCATTCATCACATGAAGGAACTCAGTAGTAGTCAGTTGGTGAATGTAAGCCGTATAGGATTTATCATCGATCAGTTTATTTTCTTTCTCGGAGGGGCTTTTTTAATCCTGGCTGGCCTGATTAGTTTATTATTTTATAAACCCTTCAGAGCATACAGGATAGTTTTGATCATTTTTACAATTACCATTTCGTTGTTTGTATATTTTAGAGCGAAGAGCTACTACTCACTGGGTTTATATCCAATAATTTTTGCTTTCGGGAGCACCTGGTGGGAGCAATTATTCAATCGTTTCCGCTACGGACGGGTTGCCTGGTTAGTAATTATTGTACTTCCTTTCTTTTTGATATTTAAGGCAATTTTTCCGGTATTGACCCCCGAAGAGATAGCCAGGGAAGGAGAAAAATATAGGATGCTGGGTATTTTGAAATGGGAAGATGGAAAGGATCATGAAATTCCGCAGGATTTTGCAGATATGCTTGGGTGGCGGGAAATGGCTGAACTTGCGCAGCAGGCCTGGGAGAAAATTCCCGAAAATGAAAGAAAGAATGCCCTGATTCTTTGTGATAATTATGGTCAGGCAGGCGCTTTAAATTATTTCAATAAAGGGAAAACTCCACCTGCCGTAGCAATGGAAGCCGATTATGTGTTCTGGTTCCCTAAAACAGATTCCATTCATTATGTGCTGAGAGTTGGGCATGCTCCGGATTCAGGCTTCCTGAAATTGATCGGCAAAATAGAAACAATTGGTAAACTGGCAACACCTTATTCCAGGGAGCGTGATTGGCAAACGGAGGTTTACCTCCTGTCGGATTTTTCGCCGGAAGTAAAGAATAAGTTTAGAGCATTATTGAGTAAAAAGCAGGGAAATTATGCAGCCTATTAACGGGTAATAAGAAATTCAATTTCACCGAAGCCTAATGTAAGCATGGAGCCATCTTCTTTTTCAAGGCGCATGTATCCATCGGGTTGTATTTCCCTGATGATGCCCATGAAGATCTCATTATCTTTTTTATACATAGCAGGTTTTTGCCATCTGAAAAGTCGGGAAGTATATTCTTCGAGCATGGCTTCATAATTTGATGGATGAATTTGTTGGATTCTGGTATTCAGATGAGTGCAAAGATTTTTGGCTACATCTACCGATTCTCGTTTTTGTCCGGTTATTTGCAATAACGACACAGCATTGGGTAATTCTGCCGGAAAAGAAGGTTGATTGACATTAAAACCAATTCCAATAATGGCATATTGCCAGATATTGCCACGCAAAACGTTTTCAATCAGAATTCCACCTGCCTTTCTGTCACGCCAATAAATATCATTAGGCCATTTGATTACGGTTTCATCACCTGCATAAGAGGCGAAGCAATCGGCGGCGGCGAGGGCCACAGCGATGCTTAGCATAAATTGTCTGGAAAGGGGCAGCATAGATGGTTGTAAGGCAACACTTAAAGCACTGATATCGCCAGGTTTTGCCAGCCAGGTTTTACCCCGGGTTCCCTTACCAGCAGTTTGGTTGGTGGTAAACCAGGCAGTTCCGGATGTCACATGGCCTGCATTTACCATCTCCATGGCATAATTGTTGGTGCTATCCACTTCGTTTAGTATATAAAACGGGTATCCAATCACATGAAACTTTTTTAGTCTTAATTCCAGCCTGAAAAGTAATTCATTTTATTATTTTCTTAACAAATATTGGCCCCCGTGAATGATATTAAACATGTTATATTACTGCTTGTTTAGTAACTTTGACAATTAAAGATTATTTTTAACAAAAACGAGATTTATTGGCACCCTTAACCGTTCTGAGTACTAGAAAGAAGGCGCAACAACGCCTGACCAGAGAAAGTGAAATTTTTACCACCATCATAAAGGCCATACAGGATAAGAAGGGGGAAAATATCGTATCCCTGGATCTACGCCAGATTCCTGAAGCAGTGGCCGATTTCTTTATTTTATGTGAGGCCAATTCAGGCACCCAGGTGAAAGCGATCGCTGATTATGTGGAGGAGGAAGTAGAAAAATATACATCTGAATCACCATATAAACACGAAGGATTTAATTCACAACAATGGGTATTGGTTGATTATGTGAATGTGGTAGTGCATGTATTCCAACCTGAAAACCGGAAATTCTATAATCTGGAAGAAATGTGGAGCGATGCCGATAGAATGGACCACACCGAAGACTAAGCAAAAGCAATTGTTAATTATTCATATTATTCTGTTAGCAATAAACATCCGTAAAGGAGCGTAAGATTATGGAAAAAGGAGGCAATAACTTCAACAAGGGTTCAGAAAAAGCACCTAAAAAAGGACCGAAGTTCAATATATACTGGGTGTATGCCTTTATTGGCATTGCCCTGCTAGCAATGAACTTAGCAGGAGATTGGAAATCTCCTAGCAAAGAAATCAGTTTCCAGGAGTTTCAGGTCAACTATCTGAAACCAGGAGACGTTGATCGTCTGGTGGTTGTTAACAAGAAGTATGTAGAAGTCTACATCAAACCGGATTCTCTGAAACTTCAGAAATTCAATCCGGTTAGTAAAACTAAATTTGGTAACGAAAACCCAGGCCCTCACTATCGCTTTACTATTGGTAGTGAAGAAAGCTTCAAAAAAGACATTGATAAAGCCCAGGAAGGTATTCCTATCGAAAATCAGGTGAAAATATCTTACGATGAACGCACCGGTTGGTTCGAACCTATCTTCCAGTTGCTGTTACCTATCATACTGATCATAGGATTGTGGATCTTGCTCATGAGAAAAATGGGTGGTCCTGCTGGTGGTAGCGGTGGCCCGGGTGGCATCTTCAATATTGGTAAATCTAAAGCTACTCTCTTCGATAAAGGTACCAGAGTTAATATCACCTTCAATGATGTTGCCGGTCTGGATGAAGCCAAAGTAGAAGTAATGGAAATTGTGGATTTCCTCAAGAATCCAAAAAAATATACTTCCCTCGGTGGTAAGATCCCTAAAGGAGCTTTACTGGTAGGCCCTCCGGGTACGGGTAAAACTTTATTGGCCAAAGCTATGGCCGGTGAAGCACAAGTACCTTTCTTCTCTATGTCGGGTTCCGATTTCGTTGAACTTTTCGTAGGTGTGGGTGCAAGCCGTGTACGTGACCTCTTCAAACAGGCAAGAGAAAAAGCACCATGTATCATCTTCATCGATGAAATTGATGCTATCGGACGTGCCAGAGGTAAAAACGTAATGATGAGCAACGATGAGCGTGAAAATACCCTCAACCAGTTGCTGGTAGAAATGGATGGTTTCGGAACTGATAGCGGTATCATTATCCTTGCTGCTACCAACCGCCCGGATGTACTGGATAGCGCTTTATTGCGCCCGGGACGTTTCGACCGTCAGATCTCTATCGATAAACCAGATCTGGCCGGAAGAGAAACCATTTTCGAAGTACACCTGAAACCAATCAAAACTTCTCCAAATCTTGATATCAAGAAACTGGCTTCCATGACTCCTGGTTTCGCAGGCGCCGATATAGCTAACGTTTGTAACGAAGCTGCATTGATCGCTGCCCGTAAAGGAAAGAATCAGGTAGAAATGGAAGATTTCAACGATGCTATCGACCGTGTAATCGGTGGTCTGGAAAAGAAAAATAAAATCATCTCTCCAGAAGAGAAAGAAGTAATCGCATATCACGAAGCCGGTCATGCTATCTGCGGTTGGTATTTAGAACATGCTAACCCGCTGGTTAAAGTTACTATCGTGCCTCGTGGTGTGGCTGCCTTAGGTTATGCTCAATATCTTCCTAAAGAACAATATCTCTACAACACTGAGCAATTGATGGATGATATCTGTATGACCCTCGGTGGACGTGCAGTAGAAGAACTGGTATTCGGAAAAATTTCAACCGGCGCACAAAACGACCTGCAGGTAATCACCCGCATGGCCTACGCAATGGTTACTGTATATGGTATGAATGAAAAAATCGGTAATGTATCGTTCTACGATCCAAACAGCGAACAATCTTTCACTAAACCATATTCAGAAGAAACTTCCCGCCTGATCGACGAAGAAGTACGCAAACTCATCGAAGGGGCATATGACAGAACTAAAAAACTGCTCACCGAAAAAATGGAGCAGGTGAAAGCGCTGGCTCAGGAATTACTGAAGAAAGAAGTGCTTTACCAGGCCGACTTAGAACGTCTGATCGGTAAACGCCCTTTTGATACGCATAAAGAACATCCTCTGAATGAAGGATTGACTACAGATGGGGTTCAACCATCCGATATCATTAATCCTTCACCTTCACCAGCTAATGCTTAAAAGTGGTATGAAGATTTCTCCTGCTAAGGAAAATATTCTGAAAAGAGTGCGAAATGCCCTCAGTCAGCCAGTCCAGTTGCCCTTCCCTAATTCGGAGGGCAACTCGTTCGTTTTTCGTACGGAGAATGAGAGTTTGGAATTGAAGTTCGCCGAAGAATTTGCCCGCCTTCAGGGCAAATTCGTTTTCTGCAGCAGCAAAAATGAATTGCTGGATAGCCTGAGAGCATTATGTGAACATAAAGATTGGCATAATGTATTTTGTCAGACTCCTGCTCTTTTAAAGATCATTCACCAGGAAGAATTATCGGCACTGAACCGTGGTACCATGCACGAAGCTGATGCAGCTATCACCGATTGCGAATACCTGATTGCCCGCACAGGAACCGTGGCATTAAGTGCTGCACAACCCAGCGGACGCGCATTACCGGTATATGCTCCTGTTCATATCATTGTTGCCTATACGCATCAACTGGTTTTTGATCTGAAAGATGCACTCAGTAAGCTGAAAGATAAGTATGGTAATGATTTACCCTCAGCTATATCTTTTGCTACAGGGCCAAGCCGGACAGCCGACATCGAAAAAACTTTAGTAGTAGGAATACATGGCCCCAAAGAGGTGTATGTATTTTTAGTAGACGAATAGATGAAATAACTTGTAGCCTTTAGTTGTGGATTTTAGTAATATCATGGTGGTATACTAAAAGCTAATAACTAAAGGCTATTACTTTTTTAAGAGATGAATATCAATTTACCAGCTAACAAGAAAGTTTATTTTGCTTCAGATTTCCACCTGGGAGTACCAGATCCGGCAACCAGCAGACAGCGGGAAAAACTCCTGTTACAATGGTTTGATCAGATAGAGCAAGATGCTGCACACATCTTCCTGGTAGGTGATATTTTTGATTTCTGGTTCGAATACAAACACGTTATCCCAAAAGGCTATACCAGAGTATTAGGACGTTTGGCCGCCCTCAGAGATAAAGGAATTGGTATTTCCGTATTCATTGGAAACCACGATATGTGGATGAATGGATATTTTGAAGACGAACTGGATATCCCCGTTTACTACGAACCTCAAACCTACACCATAGGCACCAAACATTTCTATATAGGACACGGCGATGGTCTCGGACCTGGTGACCATGGATATAAATTTCTGAAAAAGATATTCAGAAACCCCTTTTGCCGCCTGTTATTTTCTGCCATTCACCCTTCATGGGGCATCTCTCTGGCCAATTATTTCAGCAGAAAAAGCCGGGCCGCAACCGGTCAGGAATTGGAACATTTCCTGGGCGAAGAAAATGAATGGTTGGCTATTTACAGTAAGGAAGTGTTGCAAAAAGAACATTTCGACTTCTTTATTTTTGGCCACAGACACCTGCCGCTCGACATCAAGCTAAAAGATAATAGCAGATATATTAACCTCGGCGATTGGATAAATTACTTTTCCTATGCCGAATTCGATGGACAGGATGTAGCACTGAAATTTTTTACAGAACAGGGCAAACAGGCAGCAGATCAGGCATCTAAGATTTCGTGAAGAATAGGCGGAGAATGCATCTCCGTAAAATCTGGTAAGTGAAGCTGGAAGAAATCGAGATACGCATATAACAGTTTTCTCCTTTTATCCTTACTCATCGTAACAGTAATCAAATCCTGCATCTGGGCACACTGAAATAATTTATCTGTTAACTCGCTGCAATCCGGATCTAAATGATAACTATGATGGGGTGGTAAGTCGGTAAAGTTACCTTCCTGCAAATCCAGATACGGTGTATATTCCGTGAACCTGCCATTCAATTTAAATCCCAGCTGCTCCCCTACTTTCAAGGTATAATACAATGGTAAATTAGCTATAGCCGGCATGGGGGCCATATCTAGCAATTGCAGGGTGTTTTCAGTAAAATAATAAAGATCCAGATGCTGCTCAGGCTGTTTGAGACATTTCTGTAATAATTCTATAATATATAATGCAACTGTGTTTTTTACAACGTTCAGTTGTATAGAAGTATATATGTATCCCAATTTAAATTCGGAGATACGGTGTATATTTTTTATATCCTGGTGATATACCACCATTTCCAGGATATTGCCTGGTTGAAGCAAATTCCCTTTTGCAGCTTTAGGTTTGGAAGATCTGGCGCCATTTACGATATATGATTGTAATCCAAATAGCTCAGTGAATACACTCAGTATCAGGCTTGTATCTCCATACTTAACCGCACGAAGAACGATGCCGCGCGTTTTATGAAGCATTTAATAAGTATCAATAAAAGTGCAATTTACGAGAATTAAACAGGTTTGTTTCTACCAGTTATACGATTCCGGGGTTAACAGCTAATGGCTATTTTTATTTACCTTTACGCCCTACTAAAATTGGAAGTCCTTATGTGGCAACGGTTAGCCAGCTTTGTGCTCAAATATAGATTAATACTACTTGTTCTGCTATTTATCAGTACCGGGATAATGGGTTATTATGCCAGTAAAGTGCAGATGTCTTACGATTATGTGGCTACCATACCAAAAGATAATCCTAAGTATCTTGAGTTTCAGGAGTTTAAGCAAAAATTTGGGGGAGATGGCAATGTGTTGATGCTGGCAGTACAAACAGATAAATTCTTCTCAAAAGATTTCTTCCAGGATTATGTGCAGCTCAATAAAGACATGAAAAATGTTTTTTCTGTCGAAAATATTATGAGCGTGCCAATGGCTATTAATCTTGTTAAAAATGATAGCACGCAAAAGCTGGAAGCCCGGCAACTATTTAGCGGCGATTTATCGGATCAGGCCGTAATAGATAGTCTGGCTAATAAATTCTATCAACTTCCCTTTTATAAAGGCCTTTTGTATAACCCCGATAGCCATGCATACCTGATGGCTATTTATGTAAATAAAGACGTATTTAATTCTCCTAAACGTACGGATGTTGTAAAGGAGATTACAAAGCTGGCCAACAATTTTCAGGAGAAGCATAATTCGGAAGTCCGTTTAAGCGGATTACCCCTGATCAGAACAGTAATGGCAGTAAAAGTGGCAGATGAACTCAAATTATTTTTAAAGATTTCATTCCTGCTGACAGCTCTCATATTGTTCTCATTCTTCCGTTCTTTCAGTGCAGTACTTATGTCGATGATTGTGGTGGCGATTGGAGTAATCTGGTCGGTAGCTACTATCGTATTGATGGGATATAAAATTACTTTGTTAACAGGGTTGATCCCTTCCCTGATAGTCGTGATAGGAATTCCCAATTGTGTTTATTTTCTCAGTAAGTATCATGCCGAGTATGCCAAAGACCAGAACAAGTCGAGGGCATTGGTGCATATGATACAGCGCATGGGAATTGTAACGCTGTTTACCAATATTACAGCAGCTATCGGATTCGGAGTTTTCTGTTTTACAAATAGTGCTATTTTGAAGGAATTTGGTGCCGTAGCCGGAATGAATATCATGTTTATTTTCATGATTTCATTCGTGTTTCTGCCAGCAGTTTTAAGTTATTTACCTCCACCGAAAAGCAAGCATACCAATTACCTGGAAAACCGTTTCTTCATATCTATATTAGATTTCCTAACCACATTGGTGTTTAAGTATCGTCCGTGGGTTTATGGAGTTAGTGCTGTGTTGCTGATACTTGCCGGAATAGGAATGAATAAGTTGCAGTCGGTAGGTTATATGCTTGATGATATTCCGCATACTGATAAGCTATATACAGATCTTAAGTTTCTGGAATCGAACTTCAAAGGAGTAATGCCATTGGAGATTTCGGTAGATACAAAAAAGAAGAACGGAGTTATTAATCTGACAACTCTTAATAAGTTAGATGAACTAACTCAGTTTATTGCAGCGCAACCGGATTTTGGTCGTCCGTTGTCTGTTGTGGAAGGTATTAAGTTTGCGAAGCAGGCTTACTATAACGGGGATAGTTCTAACTATGCGGTGCCGAATCAATTCGATTTAGGATTTCTGGCGCCTTACCTGAGAATGAAAGGAGCGGCTAATGCGGGAGGAGAAGCTTCAACATTTACCAAACTTGTTTCATCGTATATGGATAGTACCAAGCAGGTAGCGAGATTGAGTGTGAATATGAAGGATGTAGGTTCTCAACGTTTGCCTCAGTTATTGGATTCATTACAACCACAGGTAGCAAAAATATTTGATACGGCACATTATAAAGTAACGTTTACGGGTACCAGTGTTATTTTTCAGGAAGGTTCCCGTTTTATTATTAATGGGTTGATGGAAAGTATAGTATTGGCATTTGTGCTGATCATGTTCTGTATGCTCTATTTATTCCGTTCCTGGAGGATGTTGTTGATTTCATTGATTCCTAATGTGATTCCATTGGTTGTAACAGCCGGAGTAATGGGATGGGCAGGAGTTGCATTGAAGCCTTCTACGGTGTTGGTATTTAGTGTGGCTTTGGGAATTGCGATAGATGTTACTATCAGGTTCCTGGTAAACTTTAAGCAGGAGTTGCCGCGCAATGAATTTGATATTAGTGCAACGGTGAAACAAACAATTCATGAAACAGGCTTAAGTATTATCTATACATCTGCGATTCTGTTTGCAGGGTTTATGATCTTTAGTTTCTCTGATTTTGGAGGAACCAAAGCATTAGGATGGT
The DNA here is from genome assembly GCF_003419895.1 of Chitinophaga silvatica. Taxonomy (GTDB): domain Bacteria; phylum Bacteroidota; class Bacteroidia; order Chitinophagales; family Chitinophagaceae; genus Chitinophaga; species Chitinophaga silvatica. Next base: position 122,691 of record NZ_QPMM01000006.1, read on the forward strand.
TAACCTCCCTCACGTTGGTGATGGCAATGATTACGAATCTGACAATTTTGCCGGCGTTATTGCTTTGGATGGAGAAGGCATTGTTGAAGAAGGCGAAGAAGAAAGAGTTGTGGAAGACGTTGGATGACGAGGCGGATATTGATGTTGCGGAGTTGGGAATAGAGAATCGCGATTAGATTGCTCGCAAAGGGGCAGAGATTAATATTAAGGGGCAAAAGATTTTTTTAGATTAACGCGAATGTTTTTAAGAATTGCTGGTTAGTTTCTGGTTTAGAACAAACTTCTCAGCAATTCTTAAAAACATTCGCTTTTTTATAAAAATCTTTTGCCCCTTAATATTAATCTCTGCGCCTTTGTGAGAAAATTTCATAAGAGATTCAGGCTCTGTATGGGTTAGATGGTCAATTGATCTAGTGGGAGGCGCTTAAATACTTGTATGGCCGTTTGTAAAAAATGAGCATATAATATAAGTAAAAAGTGAGAGGTTTATAATGCCATTCTAACCACATAGTTCATGAAAAATAAGTACTTAAAGGGTGCTCACTTATCTGAGCGCAAATTTAAGGAGATCTTGCGGCTGTTTGCCGATGATCTGACTGCCACGCAGATAGCGAATATCAGTGGCGTAAGTAGGGTAACGATCAATAGTTATCTGAAGAAGTTAAGACAGCAGATTGCACGTTATTGTGAGACGTTGCATCCTGTGCCTGCCCCTATCCTTTCTTTTGAGCCTCGACAATTAGTATCGGCTGCAGACAATGATGGAGAAACTTTAGTAGCTGTGAAAACGGAAGTTGACAAGGTTGTGAAGCCTGTTATTTTCGGTATTTGCAGAAGCGGAGAGAGAGTCCATACAGAGATTCTGCCCGATGTAACCCGTTCTATGATTCATGCGGCAACGCGGGGACGTTCTGTTTTGGAAACACAAAGTTCGTCGGAGCGTTTACGTAAGTATAACGGGGTTGTTGACTTGGGGCAATATCGGTTATACCGATTAGGTCAATCGACTGATTCTCATCAGATGGATGATGTGGATGCATTCTGGGGCCTGACCAAGCATCGTTTAGCGAAGTTTAAAGGATTGAACCGTAATACGGCGTATTTACATTTGAAAGAGTGTGAATACCGGTTTAATTATCGCAACGAGGACTTGTTTAATGCGCTGATAGAGTTGTTAAAGATCTATCCACTGTCATTATCCTAAGATATTTAGCCCCATTTATGTGGGGCAACATTAATCTCGATTTAGATTTTGGTTGATGAGTACAGGCGGTAGTCTTGCCGCTTGTTTTATTTTCATGCCATTACGCATTATGTTTTTATATAATCTGTTAAAGAAAAGTTAAAAGACTGTTATCGTAATGTTATCGGCAACTTTTCTAGCTTAATTTTTTGTTAAGAAAGTTTATATTTGAAGCCGATTGAAATTTTGCTAAGGAAACTGCTTATGAGAAGGAAGTTTATTACACTTTCGTGTGATTCATTGAATGAATTGCAAGAAAAGTAATAAATCAATTGCGTTCTATTAAAAAAGATGCCAAAACATAGAAAGATCTATTACTGCCAACTCGCCAGCTTAGTTTACTAAATATTTTTTCGATTCATTTACGGGAACCAAAATTATTAAGGCTTAAAAGTCTTAGACTGTTTTTTATTTTTTAAGGTTAAGGAAACAAAATCATGCTTATGAGGAAAGTTCTATTTCTCCTCCTGTCCGTTCTATTCCTGGGCGGACAGGTCTATGCGCAAAGTCGCACTGTAACAGGGAGAGTGACTGATGCCAAAGATGGCTCAGGTATTCCCGGTGCCACCGTACAAATTAAAGGCACCAGTAAAGGAACTGTTACGAATCCGCAAGGGTCTTTCACTTTACAGGTAGATGGTAATGTTACTTTAGTTGTTTCTTTCATCGGATTCGAGCAGAAAGAAGTAGCTACAGGTAATGTATCCACTGTGAATGTAGCACTGAAAACAGATTCCAAGAGTCTGGAAGAAGTAATCGTAACTGGTTACACCATAGAAAAGAAGGTCAATTCTACAATTGCTGCTTCTACTATCAGTGGTGCAAAGATCAACAACGTAGCATTACCTGATGTAAATCAGATGCTGCAAGGTAACGCTCCTGGTGTTGCAGTTTCTACCAACTCCGGTCAGCCGGGTGCTAAAACTGAAGTAAGAATCCGTGGTATCGGTTCTATTTCTGCCAGCAATGCTCCTATCTATGTTGTAGATGGGGTAATTGTATCGTCTGGTGACTTCACTCAAAACACTGCTACTTCAGATGTTATCTCTACTATCAACCCAGCCGACATCGAAAACATTACAGTACTGAAAGACGCTTCTGCTACTGCTTTGTATGGTTCTCGCGGTTCTAATGGTGTGATAGTTATTACAACTAAGAGTGGTAAAAAAGGTACCAACAAAATCAACTTCAATGGTAAGTATGGTTTCCAGAATTTAGCTCGCAGCATCCCAATGATGAGTTCTGCAGAGTTACTGGAGTACCAACGTGAAGGTATGAGAAACGCTACCAACAAAGATGGTTCTAAGCTTTATACTGAAGAACAAGTATTGGCTAACCGTCCGGATATGTTGAAGAATGTAAACACAGATTGGGCTGGTCTTGCTTTCCATACTGGTAAAACTCAGTCTTACGGTATTAATGCAAGCGGTGGTAATGACAAAACATTATACTATGCTTCCGGTGATTACTTCAAACAGGAAGGTATCCTGATTGGTTCAAACTTTAGCCGCTATAATGGCCGTTTGAATGTAGATCACAAATTCAATGATAAATTTGATCTGAGCTTCAAAGTAAATGGTTCCTATACTGATATGAGAAGTGCCAGTGCTGGTAACAGCTACTCTTCTCCATTGATGGGAGCTCTTGGTAACGTTCCTTATATACCAGCCTATGATGCTAACGGTAAACCTTACAATGGTTATACTGCTGGTCAACCTGGTACTACTACCTGGGCTGATTTGTCTAGCATTCCTAGTTCTTTACGTCCGGTTCTTCGTGGTGGTAACTTCCTTAGCACTGTTGAAAACAACTACAACAAGAGCAACACTGCTCAAACTGTATTCAACGTTGCTTTAGGATATAACATCATTGACGGTTTACGTTTTGTAGTGAAAGGAAATGCTGAAATCACTAATATCCGTGAGAAACAATGGACTTCTCCTAATTCATATGATGGTCGTAACTATGGTGGTTACCTCTATAACGTGAATACCAATATGGGGCTGTATACTACTCAACAATTGTTGACTTACAACTTTTCCATTGCTAAAGATCATAATATCCGTTTGTTAGCAGGTAATGAATACTCGTTCTCTAACAGAGTATGGAACTACAGTGCTAAGAATGGTTTCCCTAGCCAATCATCTCAGGTACCAGATGCTGGTTCTACCTATTTCGATATGGCTGGTGATGAGTTGAACTATGCTTTCCAGGCTTTAATTGGTAAAGTAGATTACGACTATAAAAACAAATATTTCCTAAGCGGTAGCTATAGAAGAGATGGTTCAAGCCGTTTCCCTAAAGACAGCCGTTATGGTAACTTCTACTCTATAGGTGCTGCATGGCGTATTACTGAAGAAGATTTTGCAAAGAATATTTCCTGGTTAAATGACCTGAAACTCCGTTCTAGCTATGGTGTTATGGGTAATGCTGAAGGTTTGGGTAACTACCCTTATCAACCGCTGTTTAGCCTGTTGGGTGCTTACGATGGCCAATCTGTTGCTTATCAGAAACAACCAGGTAACCCTAACCTTGGATGGGAAAAACAAAACCTCTTCGATGTAGGTATCGATGTTTCTGTTCTGAACAGACGCTTATTTGGTAGCTTCGGTTTCTACGACAAACGTTCTTCTGCATTATTGCTTGAGAAACCATTGTCTATGACTACTGGTTACGCAACAATGAACATGAACGTTGGTCAAATGATGAACCAAGGTTTTGAAATTACCATTGGTGGTGTTCCTGTAGCTACTAAAAACTTTACCTGGACTTCCGACTTAAACTTTGCTACACTTAAAAACAAAGTATTATCATTAGGTGGTGATCAGTTCATCCCTGCTGGTACTCGTCAACGTATTGAAGTTGGTATGCCTTTTGGCTCCTGGTATTTACCAATATGGGCTGGTGTAGATCCTAAGACTGGTTCGGCACAGTGGCTCGATAAAGATGGTAAAGTTACCACTGTTTACTCTCAGGCAGCAAGACAATATGCTGGTCAGGCATTGCCTAAAATCACCGGAGGGTTCACCAATAAATTCAATTACAAAGAATTCGATCTGTCTGTATTTATTACATTCAGTGCAGGTAACAAAGCTTACAACTCAAACCGTGCTAATTTAGAGAGCGATGGTAACAATACCACCGGTAACCAGGCTAAAGACGCGTTGGATCACTGGCAATATGAAGGCCAAATCTCCGACAGACCTAAAGTTATTTGGGGTAACAGCACCAGCTCTACCAGCACTTCTACCCGTTTCTTAGAAGACGTTTCCTACGCTAAATTGAGAAATGTAACCTTAGGTTACAACCTTCCTAAATCTCTGATAAGCAGAACTAAACTTCAAAACTTAAGAGTATATGCACAAGCAGAGAACCTGTTTACTTTAACTAAGTATAAAGGATGGGATCCTGATGTGAATACTAATCCTGCAGCTCCAACCAGTACCGCAAACGTTGCTGTATCTAATGGTGGTGTAGATTTTTACCGTTATCCTACTTCAAGGATTTTCACTTTCGGTATTAACGTGGGTCTGTAATTGAGTAAAACAAAAATTTAAGAATTGATTATGTTTAAATATTCTAAACTCTCAATATTGGCTTTGGCTACTGCTGGTATGTTTTCTGCTTGCAGCAAACTGGATCAGGACCCACAGTCATCACTGAGCGATAAAGATGCAGTAACGGAAGCAAATGCCCGTATCCTGGCAAATGGTATGTATTCTCGTATGCAAACTCTCGAATATTATGGTCGTGATTTCATGGTCGTATCAGATTTGGGTGGTGTGGATATGAAGATCACATCCCAGAACTCAAGTAGATTTCTCAATGAGTTCCAATTGCTTTATACGCCGTTGGTTGCTCCACAATCCAATACTTTCCTGAATGCCTACAGAGTGGTAAACCAGGCAAATGTACTGATCAATCAGATCGCTGAAAATAGCAATACCTCTTCTATTCGTGGAGAAGCTTATTTCATGCGTGCATTGGCGAATTTTGACCTAGCAAGAAGGTATTGCAGACCTTATTCTAACGAAAAGGCACAAACTGTAGGTGTTAACTCACCAAATACCGGTATTGCTTTAGTAACAACATCGGTTAGCGATCCTAATGCTTATAAACCAAGTCGTAGTACACTGGAAGAAACTTATAATGCTATCATCGCAGATTTGAAAGTTGCACAGGAAAAAGCACCTACCAGTACTCCTGGTAAATCAGGTGTATTCAAAGGCTCTAAAGACGCTGCTACAGCTTTACTGAGTCGTGCTTATCTCGCTATGAAAAGCTGGGATAATGTAATTACTGAATCAAGTAAATTGATCGGTAAATACGAACTGTATAAAGCTAGTGAAGTAGTAAATATCTTCAATGCTGATGGTGCTACCAGTGAAGAAATCTTCTCTGTTCGCAACACCGTTAATAATGGTCTCGGTTCTAACAACTTCGGTTATATTTATGTTGCTCAGGCAAATGGTGGATATGGTGATATCAGACTAACTGAAGGATTCATGAAATTATTTGAGGAAAATGATGCACGTAAAGGACAGATCTTGCCTTTGGATAATGGAGCAAACAATTATCTGATGAAATTTTCAGGTAATCTTGCCCAAGGTCAGGTAGGTTTGGTGAATGTACGTGTTTTAAGAATCAGCGAAGTTCTGCTCAACCGTGCTGAAGCATACAATGAAAAAGGAGACTTAGGACTTGCTGTCGCTGACGTAAATAGCCTGAGAGCAAATCGTGGTCTTACTCCTTTTGTAAGTTCAAATCAAGATGATATCAGAGCTGAAATCAAAAAGCAAAGAAGAATTGAACTGGTTGGTGAAGGCTTCGGAATGTTTGATTTGTTCCGTAAGAACGATACCCGTGATATTCCTGATGCTAATGCTCTCAGATCTAGTGAACTTAAACCTTCAGGTGATAAAGTGGCGTATCCAATTCCTCAAACAGAAATTGATACCAATCCTAATATGGTTCAAAATCCAGGATATTAATATTATACCTGTCCATAAAAACTTAAGAGGCTATACGAAAAGTATAGCCTCTTTTTTTTGCTGGTTTTCCTTCCTTACCCCAAAAAAAATTTTTGTAAGAATCTCTTATAAATAGAGATAAAAAAAATATCAGGTTAACCTGCTTTTTTCTCAACAAATCCAAACTCCTCCGTGTTATTTAGCTGTTATTTAACAAATATCTACATTCCGATATATAACAATTTATTAGTAATTGATTGATATTATTTTATCTATTACTGATATTATTTATGCTTTTTTTATCGTAATTTAATTCTTGTTAACTTCTATTTAGTCAATCAAAACCAGTCGCTTATGAAAAAAGAGCTACTACTATGGCTGTTTTTATGCTGCGGCGTTCTCAACGCTTTCTCGCAGTCCCGAACGATTAGCGGAACAGTTACTGATGCAAATGACGGGTCACCTCTTCCCGGTGTAACAGTTGTGGTAAAGGGCACAACCAGAGGAGCAATGACTTCTGGTGATGGTACTTACCGAATCAGTAATGTTGCTAATGGTGAAACATTGGTATTCTCCTTTATAGGTTATCTCACTAAAGAAATAACTGTCGGTACAGAAAGTACAATAAACGTTACTCTCGCAGCAGATAAAAAACAACTGGGCGAAGTTGTAGTAACTGCAGTGGGGTTAAAACGTAATGAAAACTCTCTGGGTTATTCCGTTGCTACTGTAAAACCAGATCAGATCCTACAAAAATCAGAACCTGATATGTTGAAAGGTCTGCAAGGTAAAGTAGCAGGTGTGGATATACGTACTTCCCAAGGTACTCCGGGTGCGGCTACCCGTATTCAAATCCGTGGTAATACCTCCTTCTTTGGGAATAATGAACCCCTGATCGTAGTAGATGGGATTCCTTATAATAATGACCAGGTTACCACTACCAACCAGACTTCCGGCGGTGGTGCATATTCCAGTGGTTTATCTTCTCTCGATCCTAACGATATTGCCAGTATGACAGTACTGAAAGGTGCTGCTGCTGCTGCGTTATACGGATCAAGAGCTTCCAACGGTGCTATTATCATCACTACCAAATCAGGTAGTGCATCAATAGGACGTAAGAAACTGGAAGTTTCATATTCCAGTTCCATCGCCTTTGAAACAATAGCCAGTTATCCTAAGTATCAGAATCTCTATGGAACAGGTAGTGATTTTACCTATAATCCAAACTCCAATGGTTCCTGGGGTTCTGCTTTTTCTTCACAGGATTCTGTACCCGTATGGCCTGCCTATCTGAAAGCATTTCCTGAACTATTCCCTGCTTCAGGAAACATGAAATATGAAGCAGTTCCCAACAACGTAAGAGACCTGTTCAGAACCGGGTTCCTGTCTGAAAACTCAGTTACTGCAAATGGTGGTACTGAAAAATCTTCAGTCAGTGTAACTGCTTCCTATCTGAGCCAGAATGGGTATGTTCCACATTCCGATTTCAACAGAGGTAGTTTGGCTATCGGTGGTATTACCAGGTTAACAAATGGGCTGACTGCAAGCGGAAACTTCAGCTATAGCACCAGCGCCCAGGCCGGTAGTACATTTGGTGAAAACCAGGTAGATGGATCTACATCCTCCTTTGCCCGTAACCTCTTCCTGGGAAGAAACTGGAATATTGCCGGATTACCATTCCAAACTGCTGATGGAAAACCAGTTTCTACCAACCCTGCACAATACGATAACCCACTGTGGGCATTCCTGCATAATACTGTAAATACAGCAACAGACAGGTATGTTTCAGGGTTGAAATTCAACTACGATGATATTACTCCATGGTTTAGCGCAAGCTATCAGTTAGGTATAAACGCTCAAAACTTCCTGCGTAAGGAAATTGTGGATATAGGTTCCAGAGGTGCTGAAGGCGTTGGTCAGATCGTACAACAAAACTATAGATTCACTGAAATTGAGTCTAACCTGATCGGTACATTCAATCCAAAACTTAAAAATGAAGACTTCGGTCTTAAAATCATAGTAGGTCATAACGTTAACCAACGTACCACCAAATCTCAAATTTACACCGGTAAAAACATTGTGGCTCCTGGTATTTACTCTCTCAGTAATACTAAGAGCGTTCTTCCAACCGAAGATGTCTTTTATCGCAGAAGATTATGGGGGCTTTTTGGAGAGGTGGACTTTGACTATAAAAAATGGTTATTCGTAAACGTAACTGGCCGTAACGACTGGTCTTCTACCCTACCATCCGACAATCGCAGCTACTTCTATCCTAGTGTATCTGCCAGCTGGATATTTACTGATGCTTTGAAGATGGATAGTAAAGTGCTAACCTTCGGTAAATTGAGAGCAGGTTGGGCAAGAGTAGGTAGGGATGCCGATCCTTACAAACTGGCCAATATCTTTAATGTAAACTCAACCTTCCTGGGTCAATCTGGCGTAATCCAATTCCCTGTAGGTGGTAATAACCAACTGAAACCGGAATTTACCACAGACTTTGAGGTAGGTACTAACCTCGAGTTTTTCGATAGAAGAGTGGCACTCGATTTCGCATGGTATAGCCGTATTTCTACTAACCTGATTGCACCTCTTACTCTCCCTGGTTCTTCTGGTTTTACACAGGTGTTTGACAACTACGGAAAATTATCCAACAAGGGTATAGAAGTAGATTTAAATGTTGTAGCTGTAAGATCTAAAGAAGTGACCTGGAATTTCCACTGGATCTTTACTAAAAACAGAAGTATCGTAAAAGAACTGAAACCAGGTGTCGACAGGTTGGAACTTCAGGGAGTATTGGATGCAATAAGTCCATATCTGGAAGCTGGCAAACCATACGGATATCTCCGTGGTACTGCTGATGCAAGAGATGCTAATGGACATCTGCTGATCGATCCATCTTCCGGCCTTCTGATTCGCGCACTGGATCAAAGAATGATTGGGGATCCTAACCCTGATTTCAAAACTGGCTTAAGTACCACCGTAAACTATAAAGGGTTTTTCCTGAACATTCTCTGGGATCTGACCAGAGGAGGAGATGTTTACTCAACTACAGTTAGCTCGCTTCTTGGACGTGGTGTAACCTTAGATACCAAGGATCGTGAAAAGGTTATTATTATTCCTGGATACTATGGAGATGTTAACTCTCCTGGTACTCCAATACTGGATAGCCACGGAAATGAAATTCCAAATCATACTCAAATCAGTTTATTCGAAAGCTATTTTGGTGAAAGCTTCGCAATCAACTCAGCTTCTGAATGGAATGTATACGATGCTACAGTGTGGACTTTCCGCGAATTAGGTTTTGGATATGATTTTCCGAAAAATTGGTTTGATAAAACACCAATCGGAAGTTTAACACTCTCCTTTACAGCACGTAATCTTTGGTTTTATGCGCCATATATGCCTAGGTATAGCCACTTCAATCCGGAAGCCGGAAGCTTTGGTTCTACCAATGTTCAAGGTATTGAATTATCTGGTGCTCCTACCACCCGTAGATTTGGTGCTAACCTGAAAGTGACGTTCTAATTCACGAAAACTATTGAACCAATGAAAAGATTAAGCTATATACTACTAGTCACGTTTGCAGCCATGGTTGGCTGTAAGAAAGGATGGTTGGATATCAATACAGATCCTAACAATCCAACTGTAGCGTCATTGCCACAAATGTTGGTAGCTGCCCAACAAGGTTTGGCTTACGACATGGGCTTTAATAATGATAATCGTGGTGCCAGGGGTTTAACAGAAGTATTATCTGTATACATGCACCAGGTAACAGTAAGGGAAGATCAGGACCAGTATGGCGCTACCGGAACTGATTTTAGTATCAATAATTCATGGAATGATTTTTACAGTGCTCAGAGTGTAAATGGTTTACCTGATTATGTGGGATGCCTGGAAAATATTAGCGTGATGATTGCACAGGCTGAAGCCGGGGGAAATCATATCTACGCCGGAATTGGCCGCATAATGAGAGCCTATGGTGTGAGTCAGTTTGTTGATGCTTTTGCGGATGTTCCTTATTCTGAAGCTAATCAGTTTGCAACTAACGGTCTTCGTTATCCGAAATTTGATAAAGGACAGGATATATATACTGATCTGTTCAAACAACTGGATCAGGGGATTGCCGAACTGCAGGCTACCGGAGGAAATGAACTTGTACCTTCTGCAGATGATTTATTCTACGGAGGAAGTCCTGCTGCCTGGATCAGATTAGCAAACACTATTAAGTTAAAGCTCTATAATCAGATCAGATTAACCACTAATGTTTCTGCTGAAGTAACAGCACTGGTTAATAGCGGGAACCTCATTAGCAGCTGGAGTCAAAGCTTTCTCATGAAGTATGGAAAGAATCCTTCACCAGATGACAGAAACCCTGGTTTCAGCGAGTATTTCGCCACTCAGAAATCTCACTATCAGAGTCCATGGTTCTTTGAAATTCTGAAAGGTATTAATCCAAATATCTTCACTGGTATTACCGATCCTCGTATTCCATACTATTTTTATAATCAGAATACCGTAGATGGCGTATCTCAGGGTCTTGGAACCGATTATAGGGATAGTGCTTTTATCTCCATCTACTTTGGTTCTACTGGTCCAAACAGAGATAAGTCACAGGATCAGAGTATGACAGTTTTTGGTATTTATCCGGTTGGCGGACGTTATGACCAAGGTGATCATATTGTTGTAAATGCTTCCAGTGGTACCGGTGCTGCTCCATTACGTTTGCTTACCTACGCTGATGTATTATATATCGAAGCGGAGTTGATGAACGTAGGCCTCATTGGCGGAGATGCCCGTGCAACATTAAAAAGCGCAATTCTCGAATCTTTCTCTCAGGTAGATAATGTAGTGAACCTGGCCAACGGAGGTCAGACTATTCCAAAATTAGTAGGCGGGCCTGATACAGCATATACCAATCAGGTGTTGGCAGTATATGATGCAGCAACTACTGCGACCAGAAGACTTGAAATAATTATAACGGAGAAATGGATCCAAAGTTTTGGATTTAGCGGTGATCAGTATACCGACTACAGAAGAACAGGCTATCCAATCATTTTTGATCCTAATAATCCTCAAATGGCACCGGGCGGATATGCTCAGCCACCAATTAATGGAGATCCCTCCAATCCGGGAGTTCCGCAGCCTAAGGTTAGGGTAGTTTGCCTGCGCAAATACCCAGTATCATTGCCTTGGCCTGCAACAGAGCTGAACGTAAATCCAAACGCTCCGCCTCAAAAGACTCCGGATTCTTATTTCGTTTTCTGGGATAAACAGTAACTGCATTCACGCACTTTAAAAATGACTCTATGAAGAAGATAATAACAAGCATATTGATATTATTAACCGTAGTCACGAGCTTCTACAGTTGTCGGAAAAACGATAACCCTAAGCTTCCGGAAGGAATTCAGACCGGGGTTTTTCCACTGCTTACTCAGGATCCAAATGGTGATGAACTGATTCAGGATGTCACTGCTTTCTCTACTGCATTTACTCTCGGATTATACTACCCTAATCCGGTTCCGCAAAAGATGGATCTGCAGGTGATTATGAACGGTAATTATCAAGTGGTAAAAACACTACAGGCAAATATTACAAGCTTTCCTACCAAAATAAATGTAACAGGAACACAGTTAGCCCAATTGTTTGGATTAACTCCTGATCAGGTAGCAGTAGGAGATGATTTTACCATTGGTCCAGATGTAACTTTACAGGATGGAACGGTAATACACGCATTTGATTACTATTTGGATGGTACTACAGTAGTGCCTATCAGCCCTTATGGCGCAGATGCGCTAAATAATCCAGGAGCCAATACTACACTTACATATGCTAAGGTTTGTAGTTTGGATATCGACAGCCTTGCAAATGTAGGGAACGGAGGACAGTTACTGGTACAGGATCCTGACCTGGTAGAGGCTACTTATCCTGTAACAGCAACTGTAACAGATAGTATTATTAAATTGAAAGGATATTCCGAAATGCCTAATATGGTGCTAACCATCAGGGTAATTCCTAAATCACAAACGTTGGTAGTAGATAAGCAGTTCTTAGGACCAACAATTGATGGTTATAGTTATACAAACTGGAATGTGGTAGGAACAGGTACTGTTAACGCATGTAATAATACCATGACACTAAAGCTAACATTCTCAGTAGATCAAGGGTCATTTGCTCCTATAACGCAAACAGTCGTACACCCATAATAGCTAGTCATAAAAAACAAAAAACGCGGATGATATTTTCATTCGCGTTTTTTTGTGACAGGCTTTTTTACTCTTAATAGAAAAGGTTGGATAGCAATATCCAACCTTTTCTATTTTATTAAGAATATAACTTTCTTATTTAATTACTTCTTTCAGCTTAGCTTCCAAAGCTGGACCGCGTAATCCAACAGCGATGATTTTTCCCTGAGGATCGAGCAGCATATTAGTAGGAATAGAATTGATACCGTATAAACTAACTACAGCAGCATCCCATTGTTTCAGGTCACTAACTTGTGGCCATGCCAACCCATCATCTTTAATGGCTTGTAACCATTTGTCTTTAGACTTATCCAAAGATACTCCAAGCACTGTGAAGTTCTTATTCTTGTACTGATTATACGCACTAACAACGTTTGGATTTTCCTGACGGCACGGACCGCACCAGCTTGCCCAAAAATCTACCAGCACATATTTCCCTTTGAAAGAACTTAAACTTACTGATTTGCCATTAACATCCGGTAAGCTGAAATCTTTCGCAACTTCTCCTACTTTCATGCCAGCTGGCATATCACTTTCTTCAGCAGCTCCGGCGGTAGCATTAGACTTCTCCAATTGAGCAATTTTATCTGTCATGCTTTTAACCAGCGTGTTTTTAGGGAAACGTGTAGAGAGGTTAGTGAGTACTTGTTTGTGAGCCAGAAACTCTTCACCACTTCTAACCTGGCTAAGGGCAAAAACTGCGTTAGCAGGATTTTTAGTTTTATCAGCCATTAAAAAGAATCCTTCTTCAAAATCTTTTTCCTTCTTTTGGAAAGCGGCAACCTCTGTTTGGAACAGGCTATCAGGCATGGTACCATGCAAACTGTCCAATTTCCTCATCTCTTCAGTTAAGGTAATAGATTGTGCGCTGATATCCTTCATGAATTGTTGTAACTCGCTGGTGGCCTCAGAACCGCTGAATTTCAGATCTTCAGGTTTGTTAAGATCACCTTCTATTTTCATTGTACCGGCATCGAGAGATAACAGGATGAATTTATTATTAGGAAATACAACTCTGTAAAGTCCTTGCTCTGGTACACTACCTTTCAGTGTAAATTTGCCACTTGCATCTTTCACAGTAGTAGAATCTACAACCTTTACATTTTCGAGGGTTAGTTCTTCCAATACTACTGGTCCAACAGGTGCATTACTTAGGTGACCTTCAATTTTGAATTCCCCTTTTTCCGATTGAGTGTTACAGCCAGCGATAATAATTCCGGCGGCCAACCACAGTAAGATTTTTTTCATGGATTAATTTTTAACATTCTCAAGACCTATTCAATAACTAACTTTTTAATCTTTCTGCCAATAATTCATTGGTTAAACGAGGGTCTGCTTTCCCTTTTGATAATTTCATTACTTCACCAACGAATAGAGACATCAATCCTTTTTTACCTCCTTTAAAGGCGGCTACTTTATCGGGGTATTTTGCCAATACTTCATCTATAATTGGAGCAATATTATCTGCATTTGTATCCTGTAACAGATTCAGTTTTGTTGCAATTTCCAGTGGCTCGCCCGGAGCTTCAATCATTGCCGGTAATATTTTAGAGGAAGCAATGGAGAAGCTAACTTTTCCTGCATCAACTAAATTGATTAGGGATGCCAATAGTTTTGGCGTTACCGGAAATTGTGAAATGTCACCTGATTGCTCGTTTAACCATGATTTAACGGGGCCAGCCAGCCAGTTCGCAGCAGCTTTATAATGGGAAGTTTCTTTTAAGACTTCTTCAAAATAGAGTGCTGTAGCTTTATCATCACAAATCACCCGTGCATCATACTCTGTTAAACCAAATTGGGAGGTATATCGTTCAATTAATTCTTCAGGTAAAGCAGGTAATGTTGCTTTAATATGATTAATAAATTCATCGGTCAGATGAAAAGGGGCCAGGTCGGGCTCCGGAAAATACCGGTAATCATTAGCTTCCTCTTTGGATCTCATAGAGAAAGAGCTGCCTGTTGCCGCATCGAAGCTACGTGTTTCCTGCACAATGGTACCACCGCTTTCGATTAAATCTATCTGTCTTTTTACTTCATTATCAATAGCTCTTTTAACACTGCGAATAGAGTTCATGTTTTTAACCTCTACCTTAGTGCCCAGAGTGGTAACGCCTTTAAGTCTGACTGAAATATTCGCATCACATCTCATACTTCCTTCTTCCATATTTCCATCGCAGACTTCAAGATAGCGAACGAGTCGGCGCATTTCTGTCAGGTAGGCATATGCCTCCTCACTATTATGGATATCTGGTTCTGTTACTATTTCAACCAAAGGAACACCCGCCCTGTTGAGGTCTACATAACTGTAGTTAGGGTCCTGATCGTGTAGTAATTTGCCGGCATCTTCTTCTAAGTGAATACGATTTAATTTTACCTGCCGGGTTCCGGCATCTGTTGTAATAGTAAGGTATCCGCTTTTACAAATAGGAGCAGTATGCTGCGAAATCTGGTAGCCTTTAGGCAAATCCGGATAGAAATAATTTTTTCTGGCGAAATAATTATCTTTTTCAATATCGCAGTGGCAGGCTAATCCTAGTTTAATGGCGTATTCGGCTGCTTTACGGTTCATCCGGGGCAAAGTTCCCGGATGGCCCATGGTAATTGGGCTGATATGCGTATTAGGTGCGCCTCCAAAGGCGGCACTGTCGCTACAGAATAATTTACTTTCGGTAAGCAATTGGGCATGTACTTCTAACCCTATCACCGTTTCATATTTGCTATATATATCGCTCATATTTCCGTACTGATTCCCACAAATATATTCAAATAATACCGGGATTTTAGGCTATTCGCTGCCAATAAATCCATAAATTGAGATAGATACCAATAAATTTTACCTATGATTAATATGGCCCAGGTTAGTCAGCTTTATCAGGCGCAGCAAAATTACTTTCAATCAGGCGCCACTCTCCCCTACTCTTTTCGGCGGCAGCAGCTAAAGTTGTTGAAAAAGGGGATTAAGAAATTTGAGGAGCGGATTTTGTCTGCCCTCCAGGCCGATCTGCGCAAACACCCGGTGGAAGCATATAGTAGTGAAGTGGGTTTTTTATATGAAGAGATTAATTATATGTTGGAGAACCTAAAGAGCTGGATGGAGCCAGAGATAGTAAGTTCTCCATTCGTCACGTATCCCAGCAGCAGCCGGGTTTATAAGCAGCCTTTAGGTCTTACTTTAATCATTGGCCCCTGGAATTATCCTTTTATGCTGCTTATCAGTCCTCTACTGGGGGCTATAGCCGGCGGAAATTGTGCGATTATTAAGCCATCAGAACTGGCTCCGAATACTGCGGTAGTTACAGCTGAATTGATTAAAGAAGTATTCGATCCGGCTTATATTACTGTGGTGCAGGGTGATGGGGCCGAAGTTATTCCTGGCCTGATGAGTCACCGTTTTGATCATGTGTTCTTTACCGGCAGCATTCCTGTGGGTAAAAAAATCATGGAAATGGCGGTGCCACACCTAACTCCGGTAACGCTTGAACTGGGAGGGAAATCGCCCTGCCTGGTAGATGAAAAGGTAAATATATCGGTAGCTGCCAAACGAATTGTCTGGGGAAAATACTGGAATGCCGGCCAGACTTGCGTTGCGCCAGATTATGTGCTCGTACATCAATCTGTAAAACAGCAATTGGTTGATGCTATGAAAGATGCAATTGTGAAGTTTTTTGGAGAGGATCCGGCTAAAAGCCCGGATTATGCCCGAATGATCAATACCCGGAGATTTGATACAGTAGCCAATTACCTGAAAGAAGGTCACATAGTGCACGGTGGAAAAACAGACAGGGATCAATTATACATAGCACCCACTATTCTCGAAGATGTTGAATGGTCCGATCCTATAATGCAGGAAGAAATTTTTGGGCCAGTGCTGCCAGTACTAACGTATACAGAGCTTCCGCAGGCCATAGCAGCCATCCAGCAGCATCCTTATCCTTTAGCTATGTATGTATTCACCAAGCAAAGGAAGGTTGAGCGTATGGTAATAGAACAGCTAAGATTTGGAGGTGGATGTATAAATAATACCATTGTACATCTTACGAATCCTGATCTGCCATTCGGAGGACATGGTTATAGCGGAATGGGGCGCTATCATGGGAAGTACAGCTTTGATACTTTTACTCATCTGAAAGGGATGTTAAAAACTGGTACATGGCTGGATGTTCCGATTAAATACCCGCCATTTGGGAATAAGCTGAAAATGATTAAACAAATAATGAAGTAATAGAGGTAGTTGTTTTTTTATAATATATTGATTATGTGTTAGTTATTGTATTGGGCCATTGAAGGGAACTCTATTTCAATATGCGGAAAAAATGCAAAATTTTCTTACCTAATAAAGAGATTATGTGAAATCGGTACTTTAAGCCAGCTAAAATAGCCCTGCAAAAAATTGCAAGGCTATTTTACTAAAAACTACTGCTAAGCTAATTTGTGCCTGATCATTTCCATTTCAGATCAATCTGGCTAACATTATCTTTTCCTGAAGAACTTACCCCTATGCCGATTGCAGGATCATTTGTTAGAGTAAATCCTTCCAGTTCATCAGGTTTTTCAATGTCTACGATCTTCAGCACTTTTTCTTTTCCCTGTTCTATTGACTGTTTCAGATCCACATACGTAAATCTCCAACCTCTTCCTTCCGTTTGGTTCTGAATAAGAATTAAAATTCCTTTATTGGCCACCCAATGCAGGTTTTGTACCCATGGAGAACATTTAAACTTCGTTACCAAAACTCCTTGCTCGGTGGTTTTTGATGCTTTCTGTAAGGCAACCGGATCATATAACCGTACTTCATTGGCTTTAGCGCCATAATCTGCAGTAGCTACATACCATTTACCCTGATACTCGACATACTCTGGCCTGGTGCCCTGTATGCAAATATCATCGTGTATAGTGTTTATCAGATTTCCATCAAGGGTACGGTTTTTTAAAAATCCATCCCAGTTAATACAATAAATAAGTGCTTTCCAGCTGGTTCCTTCTTTATTTAATCTTACTGAATTACCTATAAAAACAGGAAGCCCCTTATGCCAGGCTATTCCAGTGGGATGTTTGATAATATTACTATCCTGGCTGGTAAAGCGGTATTCCTTGTGTTGATATTTGAGTGTATTATTCTCCAACCTGTATTCTCGCATTACTCCTACTTCCCTGTCACCATAGAGGAAATATTTACCATTCTGTAAAGAAACACCCTGGCAGGCGCCTAAGGAGTCGAGCGTATAACTATTCCTGATACTCATTTCAGGAGCATTGTGGGTGAATGCCAGCAAGCCTGTTAGTGCAAGTACTATGTTTAGTATTTTCATGGATCAAGCGGTTCGTCGTTGTCTAATTGTAAAGAAAGAATGTCTGGATAGAACTCCATTTCAGTTGATGATAGTCTTTTACCATTTTTATATGGATAATATCCTAATTCCTTTTTGCATCTTTCCAGCAATGTTTCACTGATGTAAAAACTTTGAGATGGAATAGTAACCGTTAGTGCAGGTTTGTCTAACGGCATACCGTATCTGAACAGCAACCTGACACAGTTTCTCATATTAGTGGTTGTATGCCTGGCATGTGGTTCCATAATAATAGCTGATTCCGGGATATGCAATTCATTAATAAGAAATTCCTTCATTTCGAATGCTTCACTATATTTTGTTCTGTAAGGATGCACACGGCCACCTGAAACAACAATAAACGGAGCCATTCCTTTATTATACTGGTTAGCAGCAAGCCGACACCTCAACATTCCACCTGCACTCAATGCAGTGATATTATCTTCAGGACCTTCACCCGGAACAAGAATCACTGAATATGGATATTTACTCCAGGAGGTATTTGCTACTTTTGCAATAGCAGCTTTATTAACTGTGGTTGTCATTGGTTCATAGTCTGCAGCTTCTTTTCTTCCATTCAGTTCAAGTGCTTCCAATGCAAATTGCATTGATGATGTGAAAAACAACGGATGCTGAGTTGATCTGGCCAACTGAAGGTTTACTGCAACTAATTCTGAATAACTTTTCTTCCTTACATTAAAACTGATGGAATCAATATTGGGATAATTAGGCTTTTCTCCGTTTACATATACTGCAATGGTATGATTCACAGCGCGGGCTTCCTGCTCCCAGGCCTTTACCAGCATTTCCTTCGCAGGAAGATCTGCATACAATATGTAACATCCGGATGGAATCAGATGATCCTTTATTAGTTTATCTAATGGTTGCCCTGTCTTATATAATGCAGCTAATCTTTCTCCTACTGTTTTTATTTCTGCATCACTAATAATCACAGAAGATGAATAACAAGCATAATCGCTTCCGCAGTTCTTAAGGGCTGTATCTATCAGCTGTTGTTTTTGGATTGATAATCCTTTCAATACTTTATCATTTTCCAACAACTCTCTTACTTCCGGTAATTCGGTAAATAAACTAAGCAGGTAAAAATTTTTATGCTGAACAAAATCAGCAGTGTCACTAAATAACCTGTACTGCCTATTGGGTAATGATTTCTGAGCATTGGCATAAAACGGGATCGCATATATGCATAATAACGTAATCGTATATCTTATTTTAAACATGATGCAAAACTATACAAGGATGGCAAGCAGTAAATGTGTTTACAGTTTGTTCACGATAAGTTAATGATGCAGATAGGAACTCTTAAGAAACAGAAAGTAGTTTTACACCCGTAAAAAGCTAAATCGATTTAGTACACCAAGAAATCATTTAATTAAAAATCAAATGTGTTTAACTAGTCTAACCGCAAACATGAAAAATGTTTGCAGGAACTTGTTATTGCCTGTCGGTTTCGTAACGATGTGCAATTTGCCGGTAATGGCAATGGGGAATGAATATTCCTTCACTGCCCCGCGTCTGAAAAGATCGGAGATTACGATTACTGGTGTAGTTACAGATTCTCAAAAACAACCGTTACCTGGTGTAACAGTTTATGATAAACAGAGTAAGAAAGGAACAGTAACAAAGATAAACGGACAATATTCAATTACGGTAGAAGAAGGTACAACATTAGTATTTACTTATATAGGGTACGATTCACAGGAAGTTGTAGTAAATGGCAAATCTGTGATCAATCTTGTTATGAAGGTTAGTAATAGTCAACTTTCTGAAGTGGTAGCTATTGGTTATCAAAAGATCAGAAAATCGGATGTTACTGGTGCTATCAGCAGTGTGAAAAATTCAGAACTTAACCTTACAGCACCTACTGTTAGTCAGGCTTTGGTTGGTAAAGTGGCAGGTGTACAGGTTTCCCAAACCAGTGGAGCTCCATATGCCGGAACTAAAATCCGTGTACGTGGTATCGGTTCCCTGACTGCCAGTTCGGATCCTTTGTATGTAATCGACGGATATCCTGCTGGTAACAACGTCTTCATTAATCCTGAAGATATTGAGACAATAGACATATTAAAAGACGCTGCGTCTGCAGCTATCTATGGTTCCAGAGCCTCCGGTGGTGTGGTGATGATCACTACCAAAAGAGGTAAGGATGGCAAAGGCAGATTCCAGTACGATGTACAAGCTGGTTTCAGCAACCTGGAGAAAAAAGTAAAATTGTTGGATGCTAACCAATTTATCGATCTGGTGATCGATGGACGTAACAATGCGTATAAAGATCTGGTTGTAAATTCTGGTAAACCATGGAATGATGGTATGTTCTCAGATGATAATGCTACCAGGATATCTAAAGTTGGTAATGGCTCCAGCGTAAGTATCCCGGAAGATATTTACGATTTCAAAAATCAGAAACGTATCGACGCAAAATACAATACAGATTGGCAAAATGTACTTTACAGAAACGCGCCGTTTCAACGTCATAACCTCTCATTCTCCGGTGGTGGGAAAGATGTGAGATACTACATGAGTGGTGGATATCAGGATCAGAATGGAATCGTGTCTAACACCGGCATGAAAACCATCAACTTCCGTTCTAACATCGATGCTGATGTTTCAAAAAAACTGAAAATAAATGGTAATGCATCTTATACTTCAACTTCAAGCAAAGAAGTAGGAGAAGGAAGATTTAGTCCAATGATGGCTTCTCTCCTGTATATTCCATATTTACCGGCATTTGACGACAAGGGAAATTATATTAAATATGGTATGAACGAATTGGCGAACCAATTCGGATTCCAGGGAATTGAAAACCCTCTGGCTTCTGTAATGGAAACCAAAAGTAACAGATTAGGCTACAGAGGAACTATCAATGCCAATGCAACATATGAAATCATAGATAATCTCTCGTTCAAGGCTAACCTGGGTACACAGTTCTATAACGAAAAATATGATTACTACCTTCCTACCAGTTTAAGTAATGGTGGCGGTAATCCTCCTTATTCTCCATCTTCCATCGCTGCTGCAAACGCTGTTGCTCAAACACTGACACAGATAGATAAACTGGCAGAATTCACGCTAAACTATAACAAGACTTTTAATAAACATAGTCTTAGCGCTTTGGCCGGATATTCTGCACAGGAAACTACTTCAGATAAAATCAGATTGGTAGCTAAAGGCTTCACCAGCGATTTGATTGGTGAGATCACCGACAAGGGTGCCGACCCAAGTTTATTTACATTAGATAACAACAATACAGGTAAATCTGCTAATACCCTCCTTTCTTACTTCGGTCGTATTAGTTATAATTATGCCGGCAAATATTTCCTTACAGGATCAATGCGTAGAGATGGATCTTCAAGGTTCGGACCTCTGAACAAATGGGGAACTTTCCCATCTATTGCTGCAGGATGGAGCCTCTCACAGGAAAACTGGTATAACGATTTCCTTGGTAGAAATTCAAGCGTAAAATTAAGAATGAGCTGGGGATTAAGTGGAAACAACAACATTGGAAACTACAATGCCATTCAAACTGTAAACTCTCCTACCGGCGCCATTTTTGGAGCTAACACCATTGCTTCTGCTGTAACAATTGGTGGCGTAAAAGATCAGCGTCTGGGATGGGAGTCTACTTCTCAATATAACCTGGGTGCGGATGTTACGGTGTTCGATAATCGTTTATCCGTTATTGTTAACTATTATCTGAGCCGTTCCTTCAATCTGTTATATAACCAACCTATTTCAGCTATTTCAGGTAGTTCTTCTATCCTGACCAACCTGAAAGATAGTAAAGTACAAAACAAAGGGTTCGACATTCAACTGGATGGGCAGGTTATCAGAAAGAAAGATTTCAGTGTTAACGTAGGCGGTAATATTTCCATCAACCGTAACAAGGTATTGGATTTGGGAGCTGCCAGCTCTATTATCTCCACAGGTGCAGAACGCTCTTATCAAACACACATAACACAGGCGGGTCAACCTATTGGTATGTTCTATGGGTATAAAGTACTTGGTAGGGTAACTGAAGATCTGCTTGGCAAAGTAGCACCATCAGCTGCTAACACTAATCCGCTGAAAGTTGGTGATCTCTACTTTGAAGATGTAAATCATGATGGAGTGATCAACGATAAGGACAAACAAATAATCGGAAGCCCTTATGCTAAATTCACTTATGGCTTTAATCTCTCTGCCAACTATAAATCATTCGATATCCGTGCTTCATTCAATGGGTCTTATGGCAACCAGATATTAGACGGACAGGATTATTACCTGTATAACTTCGAAGGTTCCGGTAACCAGTATGTGCAGGTAGCCGACAGATACAGAAATCCTTCTCAGCCTGGTAGCGGTTTAAACTATCGTGCATCCAGAGCCGGTACTCAAAGTAACAGCACTCGTTTGTCTTCCTTCTATTTACAGGATGGTTCATATCTGAGACTTACTAACATCGCGTTAGGCTACACTATTCCTAAAGTCTTCGGTAAACGTATTGAAAATATAAGGGTGTATGGAAGTATTGATAACGTAGTTACCTGGACTAAATACAAAGGATATAACCCGGATGTGGATTACAATGCCGGCGTTAACCTCACTCCAGGTGTCGATTATGGTAACTATCCATTAGCAAGAACATTTAACCTGGGAGCTAAATTAACATTCTAAAGTCCATTCAAAAAAATAGCAATGAGAAGATATACAAGCATATTAATGCTGGCTACAATATCACTGGTATCGTGCAGTAAAGATTTTATAGAGAAGAACAATCCAAACGGTACTACCGTGAATGATTTCTTCACATCCGAGAATAGTGTATTGCTGGCCGTAAACGGAGCATACAGCACCTTGAGGGGAAGTGATAATATCGGAGAAAACAGTGGCTTATATACCGACGAACGTTCTGATGATACCGGACGTGATGATGCGCAGTCAAATGCCGGAGAACCATTTCAGTTCAACGACTTCAGCCTGCTTCCTGGTAATACATACCTGAAAAGGCATTGGCTGAGTTTATACCAGACTATAACTCAATGTAACACCATTACCACAAACATCGATAAAGTTAGTTTTGCTAACCAGGATACTAAAGCTCAATACCTGGCAGAAGCAAAGTTTATACGTGCGATGATCTATTTTCACCTGGTAAGGAAATGGGGTGATGTGCCATTGATCACAAAAACACTGAACAGTACGGAAGAGATCACTGCAAATACTTACCGTCAGCCTCAGGCAACGGTGTATGCACAGATCGTATCTGATTTAAAAGATGCCTTACAAAGTAAGCTGCCTGATCTGCAAACCGGAGCGGGTGTTGGGCGTGCTTCCAAAGCCGCAATCAATGGACTACTCGGACAGGTGTATCTGACAATGGCTACGACTTTTGACAACAATAAAGCCGAAAACCTGACTAATGCCAAAACGTACCTGACAGCTGCCTATAATATGCGTGCGTTCGGTAAACTGAGTGAGATTTCTTATGCTGATGTTTTTGATGTTAGCAAGAAAGTAGGCAATAAGGAGATGATTTTCCAGATTGTTTACAAACAGGGTGATATCACTTACGGTTCCAGCATTGCTGCCAATAATCAGGCGTTGGGAGAAACTATCAACTCACAAAAGAAAGCATTGGGTGTTGGTGGAAATGTTAAGCATGATCTGATTCTCGATTATGAACCAAATGATCTGAGGAAAACTTTCTCTGTAAAATTTGCTGCCAATACGCAGGTACAGGATTGGTTTGTAACCAAATATCGTGATGCCAGCGATGCTGCCGGTGTTAATGGTTATGGAGGAAATGATATGCCGATAATGAGATATGCCGATATTATACTTATGCTTGCAGAAGTAAATATGCTGCAGGGTAACGATGCTGAAGCTATTACATTCCTGGATATGGTTCGTGAAAGAGCAGGTATGCCTTTATATGCAGTGGCAAAATTGGACCCTGATTATAAGGCTAAGTATCCAACACTGAAACTGGCTATTTTACATGAACGTAGAGTAGAGTTGGCATTCGAACACCAAAGGTGGTTCGACCTGCTGAGATTCTTTACTACTAAGGAGCTGGTTACTTTTTTCAAAGAGAAGTCACAGGCCAACTATGGAAATGCAAAACTGTCTAACTTTACAGAAAAAGACCGCTACTTTCCAATTCCTTTTGATGAGTATAAACTCAATCCGGAAAAAATGTACCAGAATTTTGGGTATTAATAACGATTACCAAACATAAAAACAGGCTGTTTCAGAAATAATCTGAAACAGCCTGTTTTATTAATATTTTACAACTACAGATCTGCTCGATGTAGTTTCTTAGGTATTTTTATTGAAATTGGCGCTACTTGTCCATCACGTTTAACCTTCGCCGTTACTTCGGTTTTCTCCTGATTTTCCTTGTAGGTTTTGGATAACTCGCTGGCCGATTTGATTGGCTTACCGGCTAACTCAATAACAATATCTTCTTCCTGGAAACCAGCTTTTTCTGCAGGGGAATCCGGTGTAACATTAATTACTTCAGCCCCTTCTCCATCCTGAGTATCTTGTACCTGCAAGCCTAGTTTGGTGCTATTATCGCCCAGGCTGAACCAATCGCCTCCCTGGCCACGATTTCCGCCTCCCGGAGGTAATGTAAAGATTCGTGGACCTGGAAAAACACCCAGATCTTCTGATTTTACAGATTTGCGTTCACCAAGGGTTACAGCAACTTTATTTGATTTGCCACTTCTTAGATAGCTTACTGTAATTTTATCTTGTGGCTTGTATTCACTTATTTTTTCGAATAGTTCTTCTGGTTCATTGATTTTTTCGTCATCAATGGCAGTAATAATATCGCCGGTTTTTAGCCCCGCTTTTTCAGCAGGAGTTCCTTTTCCTATTGTTTTAATGGTAACACCAGTAGCCGCTTTCTTTTCTGTGATTACGCCCAAAACAGCTTTATTTGGGATAATCTCATTGCTTTCTTCATCATCTGCAAATCCAAAATTTCCAAAACCATTGAAATTATTGAAGTTTACAGCATTTCCATCCCTGGGAGTAATCTTTCTCCTGAATACAGAAATATCGGGATTCGAGAACTGATCTAATTTTTTACCATCCACGAACACTTCACCATCTTTAATTTCAACATTAACACTGGCGTTTTTAGAATTCTTGTGTTTGATCACAATTTCATCAAACTCGCCAAGTTGTGTACTTTGTTTACTCCTGGTTTGTGCATATGTTGTATCAGGTAATAGGAATATAAAACCCGCCAACGAGAGGAGTTGTAGTAACCTGGTCATATCACAACGAAATTTTGTTTAAGTAAAAATCAACTAGTCCGACAAAATTAATGGGAGGGTTAGGTAAGAAAAAGTTAAAAAAGTGGGTTATACTAATGATTACACTATAGCGCTGGATTTTGTTGTACCGCAGAGAGCAATAAAAAAGCGCCCGTAATAGTCTTTTTTATTACGAGCGCCTTTATAATGAAAGAGTTATAATAATTGTTTGATAGCGGAAACAACCTGATCTAATTTATCGGTTTCCTGTCCGCCTGCGGTAGCAAAAGTTTTTTGTCCGCCGCCTCCGCCTTTGATTAATGGTGCAATACGCTCTTTAATAATTTTCGGAGCTTCCCAGCCTTTATCGGCTACTAATTTCTCGTCAATTGTTAGTGCTACGCTTGCTTTCCCTCCGATGTTGGCTGCAAAAATTAACACATGGTCAGGTATTTCGCTCTTTAATTGAATAGAGAGTTGTTTTAAACCTTCTGCATTACTTACATGCACAACTTTTCCAAGGAAATTGATTCCATTGATCTGCTCGGCCTGCGAGCGCAGACTGTTGGCCAGTGTACGTACCTTTTCCAGTTCCAGGGCTTCCAGTTGTTTTTCCAGAGAAGATTTGTCCTGTAACAGCGTTTCTACGGTTTTAACTGGTTCCTTTGGATTTTTCAGGGTGGCCTTAATTTCTTTTAGTTGTTGCAGTTGCTCGTTGATATATGCTTCAGCTTTACTACCAGTTACGGCTTCCACTCTACGTACACCTGCTGCTACAGCGGCTTCAGAAACAAATTTGAATTGTCCGAGTTCTCCTGTTGCTCCAACGTGGGTTCCGCCGCAAAGTTCAACGCTATAGGAAGGGTCCATAATCACCACTCTTACAGTATCTCCGTATTTTTCGCCAAACAAAGCCATGGCACCAAGTTGCAGGGCTTCGTCCTTAGACATTTCCTTTATTACAACAGGTACGTTTTCTCTGATTTTTTTGTTGACAATGGCTTCAATTTGCGCCAGTTCTTCGTCAGAAACTTTAGCAAAATGAGAGAAGTCGAAACGCAGGGCTTCTGCATTCACCAGAGAACCTTTTTGTGCGACGTGTGTACCCAATACCTGGCGTAATGCGGAATGCAGCAGGTGGGTAGCACTGTGATGGCGTTCTGTATTTGCTCTTGTTTCCTTATCTACTTTAGCTTTAACAACAGCCTTAGGATTAGAAGGAAGTTTATCTGCAAAATGAATAGTCAGATTATTTTCTTTTTTGGTATCAGAAACGTGGATGGTTTCATCGTCGAACTGGAGGATACCATGATCTCCTACTTGTCCGCCGCTTTCAGCATAGAAAGGAGTTTGCCCCAGTACCAGCTGGAACTGTTCTTTACCTTTTGCTTTAACGGTACGGTATTTCAGCAGTTTGGTAGTGGATTCCAGTTGTTCGTAACCAACAAAGATCGAATTGGGAGTTTCATCCAAAACAACCCAGTCGCCGGTATCTAATTCGGTAGCAGCGCGGGAACGGTCCTTTTGTTGCTGCATAGCTACTTCGAAGCCTTTCTCGTCAACTGTGAATCCGTTTTCGGCGGCAATCAGGTTTGTAAGATCTAATGGGAATCCGTAAGTATCGTTGAGTTCAAATGCGGTAGCGCCATCAATTACTTTGGAGGTTGCATGCTGCATGAAGTCTTCGATTCTGCGGATACCACTTTCGAGAGTACGTAGGAAGTTATTTTCTTCTTCAAAAATCACTTTTTTCACAAAATCGACTTGTGCTTCCAGTTCAGGGAATACATTGGAAAACTGGGCAGCCAGTACTGGTACGATTTCATGGAGCAGCGGTTTTCTTACATCCAGGAAGGAGAAGTAGTAACGTACGGCTCTGCGGAGGATACGACGGATAACATAACCTGCACCGTTGCTGGCAGGGAGCTGTCCATCGGCGATGGTAAAGGAGATGGCCCTAACGTGATCGGCGATTACGCGGAAGGCAACATCTTTTTTATCATCACTGAAAGTATATTTTTTACCTACTAATGTTTCGGTAAAGTGGATGGTATTGGTAAACAGATCAGTATCGTAGTTGCTGGTTTTGCCTTGTAAGACCCTTACTAGCCTTTCGAGGCCCATACCGGTATCTACATGCTTTGCAGGGAGTGTAACCAGGGAACCATCTTTTTGCCTGTTGAACTGCATGAATACATTGTTCCAGATTTCAATCACCTGTGGATGGTCGGCATTTACGAGGGTTTTACCATCTACGAGTTTTCTTTCCGAGTCTGGCCGGCAGTCGACATGAATTTCGGAGCAAGGTCCGCAAGGGCCGGTATCTCCCATTTCCCAGAAGTTATCTTTTTTGTTTCCGAGGAGGATTCTGTCTTCCGCGATATGTTCTTTCCAGAAATTGTAGGCTTCATCATCTTTAGGGATGTTTTCTTTGGAGTCGCCTTCAAAAACTGTAACGTATAATCTATCTTTTGAAAGTTTATAAACTTCGGTGAGCAGTTCCCAGCTCATGGCGATGGCTTCTTTCTTGAAATAGTCGCCAAAGCTCCAGTTACCAAGCATTTCAAACATGGTATGGTGGTAGGTATCTATACCTACTTCTTCCAGATCGTTTTGTTTTCCACTAACGCGCAAGCATTTTTGGGTATCGGCTACTCTTTTGTGAGGAGGAACGCGATTACCTAAAAAATAGTCTTTAAACTGATTCATACCGGCGTTGGTAAACATCAGGGTAGGGTCATTTTTAATAACGATTGGGGCCGATGGAACTATCTGATGCCCTTTAGACGCAAAAAAATCCAAGAATTGCTGTCTTATTTCTGACGCTGTCATATATATTGGTATGAATTAATATGTATTTTTTATTTTATATAAACACCTCGGTTTATGAGGTGCTTGTGCTTTGTTTATCAAGCTCTTACAAAGTAGTTAGAAATTAGACATTCAAAAGGTTGATGTTTTAATCTAATTACATTAGGTTTGTGCGCCTGATTTTCCCGCCGTATTAAAGGGGAGTGCAAAAATATTGAAACCTGTAAGATTATGCAAAAACAGGTTGTATTACCCTAAAATAACTTATGTGGGAGGAGCAGAAATGCCAACTAAAACTCTAGCATCCATCAGTTTGTGCCTCGTGAAATAAATCTGCTGTCATAGCGTTTTGCGCATTATGGCGCATAAAGTACACCCGGTGCATGAAGAAGGTAAAATATTTTTATAACACCCAAACATTAAAATACGAGAAGCTGGTAGTTTCGTTGCGGGTAAAAGTCCTGAGGATATTGGGCTTTTTATCGGCAGCTATTGTTACTGGTGCCATTTTTCTTTCAGTGGCTTATCGGTTGGTGGATTCACCAAAAGAAAAGTCGTTGCGTTCCGAGCTGGAAGGTATGAAGGAGAAATACGAGGCATTGCAGGGCCGTATGAAGGAAATGAAGGGTACATTGGCCGATCTGCAGGATCGGGATAATGAGATTTACAGAGTAATCTTCGAAGCATCACCTGTTCCGGATAGTTCACGTATGGGTAAAGTAAAGCGTGATGAAGAGGCGTCGCAGCTTCAATCATTTGCCAGTGCCGAAATAGTAGCATCAACAGGGGTTTTATTGAAAGAACTTACAAACAGAATTAAAGCACAGGAGAAATCTTACGAGGAAATCGATAAAATGATCAAGAATAAGCAGCAAATGTTGGCCTCTATCCCTGCTATTCAACCTGTCGCCAATAAAGAATTAAAACATATTGCATCCGGTTTTGGATATCGTATTGATCCTATCTATAAAACAATGAAATATCATGCGGGGCTCGACTTTGCAGCTCCCAGCGGCACTCCTATCTATTCTACCGGTGATGGTGTAGTAGAGGAAGCCAGTTTAAGTGATGTTGGTTATGGTAACCACGTGGTAGTACGACATGGATATGGTTATAAAACCCTGTATGGTCACATGCTGAGAATGAAAGTGAAATCGGGGCAGGCTGTAAAGCGTGGAGATGTACTGGGTTGGGTAGGTAGCACCGGTAAATCTACCGGGCCTCACTGCCACTATGAAGTAATTAAAAATGGCGAAAAAGTAGATCCTGTATATTATTTCGTGACAGATCTCACTCCTGAGCAGTTCGACAAAATGCTTAAACTCGCCAGATCCGGCAACCAGTCATTCGATTGATCATTCATTTGTTGTCACATCCAAAAAATCTCAGGTCTGCTAGCTGAAAGCAAGCACGAAAAGCTTAACTTCATCGTGTAAAAGTTTTTTGTCACCTTGTTTTTTACTCGATGCACCAGCTAGACCTATTCTCGACACCTGGATTACCGCATCTAACGGAAGCTGCGGTTTCGACGCCTAAAGTTAAAGTAAAGACAAGCAGCCCTAAAGCTGCCATTACTCCGCCTTCCCTACCAGGTAAGAAACGGGGACGTAAATCACTGAAAGATTTTTCAGATGACCCAGATCTGATTATGGAATTGGACAAACTAACACTCGATAAACAATATTATTCTATCAGTGAAGTAGCCGCCATGTTTAAGGTGAATACTTCGCTCATACGCTATTGGGAGAACGAATTTGATATTCTTCAACCTAAAAAAAACAGAAAAGGCGATAGACTCTTCAGACAAGAGGATATTCATTATCTCAAAGTTATTTATCACCTTCTTCGTGAAAGAAAGTACACCATCGAGGGTGCTAAGCAAAAATTAAAAGAAGATCATAAATTGGCAGCCCGAAATTTCGAAATGGTACAAGCTTTGCTAAAAGTGCGAGGATTTCTTTCCGAATTGAAAGATCAATTATAAAAAAATCATTATGCGATTAAAAACTTTACTCCTGGGTGGTAGCTTGTTGTGCTCAACCCTGGTTTGGGCTCAGAACGAAAAATCCATCAAGGGCAAAATAGATATGAAAACCCTTATGAATGATCCATCTACCGCTTGGTTCTATAAAGGGGTAAACGATTATCAGCCTAATGAAAATATGCTCAATTATATTAAGAGCAATCGTTCCAACTTCAATATGGTTGTTGTAATGAGCACCTGGGATGATGCCAGTAAAAATATTGTTCCGGCACTTTATAAAGTAATGATCACCGGTGGTAGCCCTGAAGAGCAAATCGTAATGTTTGCCGCCGATCAGAAATTGCAAACAGATGCCCCGGTAGATTATAAAGTGAAAAAACTTCCTACCATCATCGTTTACAGAGAAGGTAAAGAAGAAGGACGTATCGTAGGTACTCCTAAAGAAACTGTAGAAGCAGAATTATGCCGCATCCTGCTCAACAGCAGCAAAAAAGAAAAAGATAAAGAGAACTAATCCGAGGTTCCTTTTAATAAAAAGATAAAGCCTGCCAGATCCTGGCAGGCTTTATCTTTTTATTGCTAACAACGTTATTCTTTATTGTTAATAGTAATATTGGTAGAAGTAGACGGAAGTCTAATTCCCTTGCTCTCCAATAACTGGATGATAGATAAATTCACACTTTCCCGTAATGCAGCATATTGGCTACCATCAATGATATAAGTGTTGAAAACCACCTGAATCACATAGGTATCCTTCGTGAAGTCGTTCAGGTTTACCACATAGTTATCAAGAATATTATGATTGTTCTTAAGTAATGATCGTACCTCCTGCAGAAAAGCATAGATCGTGGCTGAAGGAATATCGCTTCCCAGTTCCACTTTCAAAGCCACTCTTTGCTGCGTGCGTTGAGATAAGTTGTCGAGCACACTATCTACCATCTTTTTATTGGGAACTGTTACAAATGTTTTTTCAAGGGTGCGGATACGGGTACTGCGAAGGCCTATCTTTTCAACACTTCCCTGAAAACTGTCTACTTTCACGGTATCGCCTACCCTGAACGGTTTGTCTGAAAATATAATAAATGATCCGATGAGGTTCTCTATACTTTCTTTAGCAGCTAATGCCAGGGCTGCAGCACCGATACCAAGACCCGCAACGATCTTCTCTACCAGTCCTGTTCCGAAAAGAATCTTAATAAAGGCAATGGCACCAAGAATAAAAACTATCGCTTTAAAAAAGTCTCTGAAAAAAATCACAAACTGATCATCTGTTTTGTCTGCTGTCAGGCTGGCCTTATGTTTTAATACCAATGCAACAAAATCGATTAGCCTCAGCATAATCCAGATTACGCTCATACTTAGCGCCAGGCTTAGTATGGTGTCTGTTGCATCCTGAAGTCTGATCTTATTGTAGATATGAACGTTAAGGGCGGTTGGGAAGGTAAATTTATCTATCGTCACCATAAAAGTGACCAAGAGGAAGAAATATTCCAGGGGGCGTAGCAACAGGCTAACAAAATCTTTTTCATCCAGGTTGGGCGACCAGTGCTTTACCAGTCGAAACAGTATAGCAGCAAAGCCTTTAGAGATATATCGTTTTATGAATGATACAAATAATAAAACGCCTATCAACATCAGATAATCTCTTACAGGATTATCTAAGATCACCGTATTAAGAAATTCTTTCATTTTTTACTTAAATGATTCTTTTGCTTTTTTCATTGATTAAAATAATGCCGGGTTGGCTACCGACTTTGAAAGTGCCATAGTTATCTTGTATTCCCAGTGCTTTAGCACCGTTATAAGTGGCCCATTGCAAGATTTCAGCCAGTGGTATTTCCGGATAATGGCTGCGGATAGTGCTGATTTCTTCCCAAATAGATAATTGATGGTTAGAGGCCAGGCTATCGGTTCCAAGCGTAATATTACAGTTTAATTTTCGCAACATCTGAATATCGGGTAACCTGTTCTCTATGTATAGGTTGGCATTCGGGCATAAACACCACCAAACATCAGTCAGCTGACGTTGAGCAAAGGTTGCATCAGCTTCAGTTGTAAAGGTGTTATGTACAAGTATGATTTTTTGATTATTGAAATAAGGAAGAAATGCTTCCAGGCTATTGGTGTTGGATGGTTGGAAGCTATCGGCATTCATCTTAAAATGATTATAAAAATCGATGAAAGCACCGGATTTCTGTTGGAATAATTCATTTTCGGCAGCAGTTTCCTGGTTATGGATGCTCACAGGAATATTGTCCGGAGTGGAAGCCAACAGGTTGAAAAGGGTTTTGCTCACAGAATAGGGAGCATGAGGCACAATACTGCATTTATTGAAAGGGCCCACAATCTCCTGAAAGGAGTTTAATACCCCCATACTATAATCGTAGCGCTGGGTTGCAGCCATATCGGCCACTCCCATACATTCGACAAAAGAATGGTAATACATTCTTTCCTGTTGTTTTTTAACCAGGGTATTGGTGGTATTGCAGATATCTCCAACTGCCACGATACCGGACTCCCACATTGCCTGTTCGGCAGCATCAATTTTTTCGGCAAGATCAGCTGGTTGATTTCTGGTTTCCATTACCTTGGTAAGAAAGGCGGGTAACCCGGTATGCTCAGGAATTTGCCCTTTCATATGGGATAATTCGAGATGACAATGGGTATTTATAAAGCCCGGGCATAAAATTCCGTCTACTTCCTGCACATCATTTCCAGCTTTTGAGGTAGGGAGAATATCGATTATAATGCCCGTCTGGTCTGTGATCAGTACGTTTTCTGACCCCAGGAATTTAACGCCGTTAAATATATCTTTTCCTTTTAATTTGATCTGTTTCAATCTCCTGCTGTTTAATTTAAGTTAATGATGTTAATTTTGCATCCCAATTGACTCCGTTATTTTCCCGGTTATTGGAAGTAACTCAAAAGTCAAATATAATTATGATAGACAAACTGGAAGCTATAAAAGGTCGATTCGAGCAGGTATCGCTGGCGTTAACCAACCCGGAAGTGGTTAGCGATAACAAGAAATTTGGCCAGTTGAGTAAAGAATACCGTCAGCTTGAGAAGATTGTAAAGGCTTATAATGCCTACCGCAACACGCTGGATAATATTGCTTTTAACAAGGAAGTATTGGATAGTGGTGACGACGAAATGCGTGAATTGGCAAAAGCGGAAACTGAAACCTTGCAGGAGCAGAAAGTAGCTCAGGAAGAAGAGATTCGCAATCTTCTGATTCCGAAAGATCCACAGGATGAGAAAAATGCCATTCTGGAGATTCGTGCAGGAACTGGTGGAGATGAGGCCAGCTTGTTTGCGGGCGACTTATTCCGTATGTACCTGCGCTTCTGTGAATTACAGGGTTGGTCTACCTCCCTGTTGAATGAAAATGCTGGTTCAGTTGGCGGATATAAGGAAATAGTATTGGAAATAAGCGGTGAAGATGTATATGGCACTTTGAAGTTCGAATCCGGCGTACATCGTGTGCAAAGGGTTCCGGCAACAGAAGCCTCCGGAAGGGTGCATACCTCGGCCGCAACTGTAGCAGTATTGCCGGAAGCGGAAGAGGTGGATGTGGATATCAGAGAAGCCGATATTAAAATGGATACATTCCGTTCATCAGGCGCTGGTGGACAGCACGTAAATAAAACAGAATCGGCGGTGCGTTTAACGCATATACCAACAGGAGTGATTGTAGAATGCCAGGAAGGTCGTAGCCAGCACTCGAACCGTGAAATAGCAATGAAAATGCTGCGTACCCGTATTTATGAAGCGGCAGTGCGCAAACATGAAGATGCTATTGCCAGTCAACGTAAAAGTTTGGTGTCGACCGGCGACCGTTCTGCGAAGATCCGTACCTATAATTATCCTCAGGGCCGTGTAACTGATCACCGTATCGGGATGACCGTCTATAATATGGATGCATTTATGAACGGAGAGATTAAGGAAATGATTTCTGCACTACAATTTGCAGAAAATGCGGAAAAACTGAAACAAGGCAGTTAAAATATAGCTCGCAAAGCGGGTAAGTTTTTTTAAGAAGTATAAGATATTCTTATGCCTCTTTAAAAACCTTAGCCACTTTGCGAGAAATCCTTCTATTTTACCGAAAATTCCTACATTTATTAAGGCGGTAACTTCAACCCCGCTAATTGTTAGACACCATTCTTTTCTTCCTAAAACTTACTTTTCATGTTAGATCAATTAATGGATCTCGTTCGAGAACATGCACAAACATCTGTGGTAAACAATTCTGCTATTCCAAATGAACACAATGAAGCAGTTATTGGAGCAGCGGCAACGTCTATTACAACAGGTTTGCAACAGGCCCTTGCCAATGGTCAGGCTTCTGATGTATTAGCACTTTTTAATGGGAGTGCAGATACCACTGCTAATCCTTTGGTAAGTGGGATTTCCAACAACTTTATGTCTGCCCTTTTGGAAAAGCTGCATCTGGATAAAGGGATGGCGCAGCAAATTACGGCTTCTCTGATCCCTACAGTTTTGGGGGCATTGACAAAGAAGACCAATGATTCTTCCGACAAGAGTTTTAATCTTGAAGGTATTTTAAATTCATTGACAGGTGGAGCGGCACAAGGGCTTAATCTGCAGGGAATTTTGGGAAGTTTATCAGGAGGTTTAGACAAGAATGGAGATGGCAAAGTAAATCTGGATGATCTTACCAGTTTATTATCCAATGGAGCAAAAAAACAAGGAGAAGGAGGAAGCAATAACTCTAATGAAGGATTAGGAGGAATGCTAAAGAATTTGTTTGGTTGAGTTGTGTAATAATTTTACTACAAAGTATCAAATTATTTATTTACAATATATTTAATTGAATTGTTTGTCAATTATTTATTGCTGAATAAACAATTTGGCAAAATATTTGTTTCATCCGGAATTCAGTTAATTTTGCCAACAGAATTAATTCATAAAAAACTTCATGTTTAAAATTTTTACGATGAAAAAACTCAATGTTCTGGTAGCGATGCTTTTATCTGTGACCATGCTATTTAGCTGTAAAACCTGGCAAAGCATGGATAATACTAAGAAAGGAGCTGCTATTGGAGTAGGTGGTGGTGCTGCTGCCGGCGCTATTATTGGTAAAGCTGCCGGAAATACAGCATTAGGAGCCATCATTGGAGCTGCAGTAGGTGGTGCTGGTGGTGCATTGATTGGAAAGAAGATGGATAAACAGGCACAGGAAATCAAGACTGAAATACCTAATGCAACTGTGGAGCGTGTAGGCGAAGGGATTAATGTAACTTTTGATGCTGGAATTTTATTTGGATTTGATAAATCAGATTTGTCTCCGGCGGCTCAGCAAAGTGTTAAGGATTTGGCAAAGATTCTGAATAAATATCCTGATACAGACGTACGTGTAGAAGGCCATACAGATGATAAAGGTACAGATGCTTATAACATGACGCTTTCTGAAAAAAGAACTAAATCTGTGATTAAGTATCTGGAAGCACAGGGTATTGATCCTAAGCGTATCCAAGGTTTCTGGTATGGTAAATCACAACCTAAAGTACCTAATGATTCAGATGCTAACCGCGCTATTAACCGTCGTTGCGAATTCTCTATCTCTGCAAATGATAAGATGAAGGCCGATGCGGAGAAAGAAGCAGGTAAGCAATAAAGATATTCGATAGAATACACTTATTTCTCATAAGCAGATATATATTCCCTCCTGTTTACAGGAGGGATTTTTATTTCTTACTGTTTTTGGTTTTGTACCAGTGAATAACCAGTTTAAAAAAAACTGCTCCGCCAATAGCCCCCAGCGTATCAGCCAGTAAATCGTACAGGTCGAAACTTCTGCCTACTGCCCAATATTTTTGCATGAGTTCAATTGCAAAACCATATAAGGCGGCCAGAACAACCAATAGGAAAAGAGTAAGGTTGGTAACTTTTTGTTTTTGCCAAAAGATTCCCAGGGCAATAAGAAATACGATTCCTCCAAACATCCCAAAATGAACAACTTTATCGAAATGAATTTTTTCAAGGAATGAATTGGTAGGTACATCGTCGCCTGGCATAAGGCAGAGGATTAATATTATCGATATCCATACAATGGCTGGCAGATGGTACAGCGTCTTTTTCATATCTGACTTTCGGCTATATTATTGGCAAAAGGTTATAACAATAAAAAGGACAACAGGTTTCGTTTAGAGTACCCTGTTGTCCTGGTTATTTGAAAAAAATAAGAATCAATTATTCTCCGATTAAAGCTTTGTATGCAGCTGCATCTAATAATCCATTTACATCATCCGGATTGTCTACTGTTACTTTAACCATCCATCCATCGCCATAAGGATCTGTATTAACTAATTCAGGAGTTCCTTCCAGTTCTTCATTAATACCGGCAATAACACCAGTTACAGGCATAAAAAGATCAGATACGGTTTTTACTGCTTCTACAGTACCAAATACATGTTCTGCCTCTATACGCTTATTTAATGTAGGGATATCTACGAAAACGATATCTCCTAATTCGCGTTGTGCAAATTCAGTAATACCGATAGTAGCTGTACTACCCTCTAATAAAACCCATTCGTGATCTTTGGTGTAACGTAGATTTGATGGAAAATTCATATCAAGTTTGATTTTGAGCCATAAAAATACGGAGATTGCCGGAATTAATAAAAATCGCTAGAAAAACAGCCATTTCTTAACAAGCCTGATTTTCATCGGCACATCAGTTGTTGGTCTGTTGTTTCCGTCTGTTTGTACAGCTGCTATTTTATCTATCACATCCATCCCTTTAATTACCTGCCCAAATACAGTATAGCTTTGATCCAGGTGCGGAGAACCACCTTCTGTTTTATAAATGGTTCTTTGATCTACCGGAATCTTTCTTCCCCCTAATCTGTTCTTTTCTAAATTATCCAATTCCTGATCTGTAAACACTTTTCCTTGTACTATATAAAACTGGCAACCTGAAGATGCTTTATCGGGCCTGTCTTCCCGCGCCGCCGCCAGGGCTCCTTTCCTGTGAAACAGATCTAACTGAAATTCGGCCGGTATCGTATATCCTACATCACCTTCTCCCAGCAAGGCTCCGGGCTTGGCATGTTTGGAATCCGGATCACCTCCCTGTATCATAAAGTTTTTGATTACACGATGAAATAACGTGCTATCATAAAAATGCTTTTTGCTAAGCTTAATAAAGTTGTTACGGTGCTTAGGGGTTTGGTCATACAGTTTAATGATCATGACTCCATAAGGTGTAGTTACTTTTACTTTCCTGTTTTTGGCATGGGCAAAAGAGGCTATCAGTACCAGGCTAAAAAGAAGTAGAAATCGTTTCATGCGCATATTTTATACTTCGTGATCAGTAAAATAATCAATAATGTGCTCCTTGAGGAAGTGTTCCTGTTCTTCCATCCCTAATTTCGGAACCGGATGTATCTCCTTAAAATGTGGCCATCCATCCTTATCAAGACCTTCCAGCTCGAAATACCCGCTTCTGCTTAATAAAGAGCAAACGGCTATATGCATTAAGTCTTGTTTCTGTTCTTTGGTATATTTCTTTTTTGTAAGGCTATTAAGTTCGTTTAGTCCAATGAGGAACAAGATAGCTTCCATATTTGGTGTTTTACCAAATCTTTCTGCCAGCATTTTCTCCACTTCTTTCCAACGCTGCTCAAATTCTTCCATAGCTAATTTTTTAATGGGTGATTGATTGCTGCTTTCGGCAAAGGTACATTATAGGAAATTATTGCATAAATATGCCTTCTTTATTAATTTCGGTTGGCCCCCAAAAAAGGATTTAAAGATAAATCGGCCACTGTGGCAAGTTTAACAGCATTTTAACGGCTCCTTCACATAGTAATAAGTTTTAATTGACAAGAGAATGTTTATTTTAGCAAACCTGAAAAATTAATAGCATGGAAAATACATCTACCGACATCCGTCAATTAAATGAGAAGATCCACCAGGCAAGTGCATTTGTGGACTTACTCAATATGGAGTTAGGTAAAGTAATCGTTGGCCAACGTTATATGGTGGAAAGATTGCTTATCGGCTTACTGGCCCAGGGTCACGTACTTCTGGAAGGGGTGCCCGGTCTGGCAAAAACCTTATCTATCAAATCTCTGTCATCAGCTATCAACGCTAAATTTAGCCGGATTCAGTTTACCCCGGACCTCTTACCGGCCGACGTTATCGGTACAATGATCTACAATCAGCAAAAAAATG
The DNA here is from genome assembly GCF_003419895.1 of Chitinophaga silvatica. Taxonomy (GTDB): domain Bacteria; phylum Bacteroidota; class Bacteroidia; order Chitinophagales; family Chitinophagaceae; genus Chitinophaga; species Chitinophaga silvatica. Next base: position 160,735 of record NZ_QPMM01000006.1, read on the forward strand.
AGTTTGTAGTAAGAAGAGGACCAATTTTCGCCAACTTTATCCTGGCAGATGAGATCAACCGTGCCCCTGCTAAAGTTCAGAGTGCCTTGCTCGAAGCCATGCAAGAACGCCAGATTACCATCGGTGATACTACTTTCAAATTAGATGAACCGTTCCTGGTACTCGCTACTCAAAACCCTATCGAGCAAGAAGGTACTTATACCCTTCCTGAAGCGCAGGTAGATCGTTTCATGCTTAAAGTAGTAATCGGCTACCCTACGAAGGAAGAGGAAAAATTAATCATACGTCAAAATCTTAATCCAGATACCAATTCAAGCATTCGCCCGGTTATTCAGCCTTCCGATATCCTGGAAGCCAGAAAACTGGTTCGTGAGGTGTATATGGACGAAAAGATCGAGAAATATATCCTGGATATAGTATTCGCTACCCGTCATCCGGAAGATTATAAGCTCAATAAACTGAAACCGCTGATCTCCTACGGTGGATCTCCAAGAGCCAGCATTAACCTGGCATGGGCGGCTAAAGCTTATGCGTTTATGAAACGCAGAGGTTATGTAATCCCTGAAGACGTTCGCAATATCTGCTTTGATGTAATGCGCCACCGTGTTGGTCTTACCTATGAAGCTGAAGCTGAAAATGTAACCAGCGAAAATATCCTGAGCGAAATCCTGAACGCTGTTGAAGTGCCTTAAGCAATCTTCTCAGCAAACAATATTGATCACGCTTAATTTTTTTCCTGGTGGATACAGCTGATATATTAAAAAAGGTAAGACAAATTGAAATCAAGACTAAAGGTCTTACCAATCACATTTTTGCAGGCGAATATCACAGCGCTTTCAAAGGTCGTGGTATGTCGTTCAGCGAAGTTAGGGATTATCATTTCGGAGATGACGTAAGGTCTATCGATTGGAATGTAACGGCTCGTTTTAATCATCCTTTCGTTAAGGTTTTTGAAGAGGAAAGAGAACTTACTGTAATGTTACTGGTGGACGTAAGCGAAAGCTCGGCCTTCGGTACCAAAAAACAGGATAAGAGAAACCTTATTACAGAGTTATGTGCTGTATTGGCATTTTCTGCCATCAATAACAATGATAAAGTGGGAGTGATTTTCTTCAGTGATGGAATGGAAAAATATATTCCTCCTAAAAAAGGAAAATCACATATTCTTTTCATAATTAGAGAATTACTTTCATTCACTCCTAAACGAAAAGGAACCAATATAAAAGAGACGCTCCGCTTCTTTAACAATGCTACCAAAAAACGTAGTATCGTATTTGTGCTCAGCGATTTCTTATCAGGGAATTATCAGGATGCTTTAAATATTGCAGCTAAAAGACATGATGTAGTTGGAATACAGGTATATGATCAGCGAGATAGAGAACTTCCTGATGTTGGCATGATTCAGGTTGCCGACGCAGAAACAGGTGCTACTCAATGGATCGATACCTCCGATAAAGCAATCAGACATCATTACGAGCATCAGTTTCTTCAACACTCTCATTATTGTAAAAATGCATTTCTGAAAAGTGGGGCTGAACTTATGAGCATTCGTACAGATGAAGATTATGTTAAAGCATTACAGACATTTTTCCTGAATAGAGCATAAAAGGAGAGAAGATCAATGTATAATCAAGTTACCAAACGTATATTTTTATTTTGCCTGCTCGGTTTGCTGCTGCCATTTCACTTAATGGCCCAGCAAATTTCGGTAATGGCCCAAACAGATACGAATAGTATTCGGATTGGTGAACAGGTAAAATTACAACTGACTGCTATTTTAACGCCGGCTCAATTCAATGATGCTAATTTTAAAGTAGCTTTCCCTGTATTGCCCGACTCTATAGAACATTTTGAAGTCGTTACCCGCTCGCCTCTCGACACCGTTCAGGATGGAGGCCGCCACTTGCTGCATCAAACGTTTACTATTACAAGTTTCGACTCCGGCCACTGGCAATTTCCTCCTCTTCGTTTTGATGTTATCAATGGAGCAGCCGGTGATTCTGCATTTACTCAACCTATCGGGATTGATGTAAACACTGTTGCGGTAGATACTACAAAAGCTTTTAAGCCGATTAAGGCGGTTGAAGCAGTGCCATGGAATATCATGGATTATTGGATGTATATCGCAATAGGAGCAGGTATTGTACTGCTGGGATTAGGAATCTGGTTGTATTTCAGCAAACGTAAGAAGCCAATGCCTGAAGAAAAAGTACCTACTATTTCTCCTTATGAAGTAGCCGTACATAATCTGAAAGCATTGAAAGACGAAAAAGTTTGGCAGCAAGGCGATATCAAACAATACTATACCCGCTTAACTGATATTCTTCGAACTTATTTTGAACATGAATTTGGTATTGCGGCCCTGGAGCAGACCAGTGAAGAACTCCTGGCCAATATCAAGCCTGTTACAAAATTGAACCAGCAACGCGATAAACTTCGCAGCTTATTAGCCATTGCAGATCTGGCAAAATTTGCCAAACTGGAACCAACGGCCGATGAACATGAAGCGTGTATGCTTAAGGCTGAAGAAATATTGGAATGGACCCGGCCAAAAGAAGAACCGGCCGAACAAAGTCCTAAAAGCGAAAATCCTTAATTAAGAAAGAATGGAGCTGCTAACGTGGAAAAATATTGAATTTGCTTATCCGGCTTTCTTATGGCTGCTATTACTGGTGCCAATACTAGCCTATTGGTACTACGCTAAAAGAAAGAAGAAGCAAGCTGTAATGATGGTATCTTCTGTTGAAGGTCTCAAAGGCTTGCCTGTTTCCTGGAAGGTGCGTTTCAGACCCTTACTACTGATATTGCGATTATTGGCGATTATAGCACTTATAGTGGCTCTGGCTCGCCCACAGACCTCTAATACTTCAGAAAGTATCGATAGTGAAGGTATCGACATTGTACTGGCTTTAGATATATCCGGAAGTATGCTGGCAGAAGATCTGCAGCCAAACAGAATGGAAGCTGCAAAAAGAGTGGCTGCCGAATTTGTGGATAAACGTATCAGCGACCGTATCGGCTTAGTTGTATTTTCCGGCGAAAGTTTTACCCAATGCCCTATCACCACCGATCATGCTGTGTTGAAAAACCAGATCATGCAGGTGAAAAGCGGTATGCTACAAGATGGTACAGCTATCGGGATGGGCCTTGCCACCTCGGTCGACAGGCTGCGTAATAGTCATGCCAAGAGCAAAGTAATCATTCTGCTTACTGATGGTGTAAACAACACCGGACTTATAGATCCGCTTACTGCATTGGAAATAGCAAAAGCTTTTAAAATAAGGGTTTATACTATAGGTGTTGGAACAATTGGTAAAGCACCATTCCCAATGCCTATGTCTGACGGCAGTGTGCAAACTGTTATGCAGGATGTACAGATAGATGAGCCTCTCATGAAAAAGATTTCCAAAGAAACCGGAGGTAAGTACTTCAGAGCTACCAATACCAACGATCTTAAGAGTATTTATAATGAGATCGATCAGTTAGAAAAAACCAAAGTAGAGATTACTTCCTACAAGAAATTTGCTGAGCATTTCTTCCCGCTGGCAATGATTGCATTGGGTTGTATTCTGCTGGAAGTAGTACTTCGGTATAGCTTATTCAGAAGCTTGCCGTAGTATACTGTTTCTCGCAATGGCGCAGAGATTAATATTAAGGCGCAAAGGATTTTTTTAAGATAAAAAGTATTAAAGCGAGTATTATTCAGGAATTTCATATGATTTTCCTTAATAATGCTCGCTTTAATCTTTATGCTACTTAATATTAATCTCTGCGCCTCTGTGTGAAACAGCGAGCAACGCGAGCTATATATTTCTTACCTTTGGGTTTCCAAGTAAAATAAGGATTCTTGCAAGCAACAGTTTATAAATCTACGGGCAGCTGGTACACAGTTAAAACAGCTGATGGAGAAACCTTTCAGGCACGTATGAAAGGAATCTTTAAGAAGAATGATGATATTACCTCTACCAATCCGATCGCGGTTGGTGACCACGTAACTATTGAGGCTGATGATAGCGATGCCAATGCAAAGAATGCTATGATCACGGATATTCTTCCCCGCACAAACTATATTGTAAGAAGCTCACCTCATGGCAAAAACAAAAAGCATATTGTAGCTGCCAATCTCGACCAGGCTGTATTAGTATGCACAGTTAAGGAACCTCGTACTTCCCAGGGATTTATAGATCGTTTTTTGGTAACTGCTGCAGCTTATCATATCCCTGTTATCCTGGTATTCAATAAAATGGATATTTATAAGGAAAAGGAATTAGAGAAATTTGAGGCCATAGAAGAATTATATACCAACATAGGTTATCAGGTATTGCTGGTATCTGCCAAAACAAAGGAAGGAATTCCGGAACTCGAGGCTTTACTTAAAGATAAAACCACACTGATGTCCGGGCATTCAGGCGTTGGTAAATCCAGTCTTATTAACGATTTGATGCCGGGTTTGGATATTAAAACCAAAGAGGTTAGTGGATGGAGTGGTAAAGGTTTACATACTACTACCTTCGCAGAAATGCACGATTTGCCTTTTGGTGGTAGTTTAATTGATACTCCGGGAGTAAGAGAATTTGGAATTGTGGATATCCCCAAAACTGAGCTATCCCACTATTTTCTTGAAATGCAACCATTTATTTCACAGTGCCAGTTCAATAACTGTCTGCATTTAAATGAGCCTGGATGTGCTGTAAAAGCAGCCGTGGAAGAAGGGATTATAGATGTTGACAGATATGTCAGCTATGCCACAATACTGGATTCTATTCAGGAAGAAACCTACTGATTAACGCTTCGGTTTTCCCAATTCATCAAGCACTTTTTCTGCACCCCAGTTCCGGCGAGGCTGTGGACATCCTTTCTTTTGGGTATGGCAGGCTGTAAAACCAATCAGGATTATCAGAATAACAACAACTTTTCGCATAAACAGGGATTTTAAAACAGACGGCTCATTTGTTTGCCTGCTTTACGATTTTGTTGCTTAATATCCTTAGTGTAGTAGTTAGAAGCAGGACATCCTGTTTTTTGCGAGGCGCAAGACGGAAATAGGATGCTGCTTGCTAAAAGCAGATAAATAACTCTCTTCATAGGTAGATAGGTATTTATCTGCAATATAGCTATTTTTTGTAATAAGTTCTATTTCGTAGCTGCTTCCTCATACCAGGAAGCATACATCAGATAATTTTTAGAGATACGGTTTATTTCCCCATTGATCAGGGCCATATCTATATCTTTTACTTTTTTGGCCGGAACACCAGCGTAAATAGTGCCGGCTTCCACATGGGTTCCACTTAGTACAACAGCACCGGCGGCAATGATACTGTTACTGTCTATCCTTGCATTGTCCATTACAATGGCGCCCATGCCAATTAAAACATTGTCATCTACTGTACAGCCGTGTAAAATAGCATTATGGCCTATAGATACATTATTACCAACAATGGTTTTGGATTTCTGATAGGTACAATGGATTACTGCACCATCCTGAACATTTACATTATCACCTAATTTGATGCTATTAACATCGCCACGTACTACTGCATTAAACCAGATAGTACATCCTTTGCCTACAACTACATCGCCAACAACAGTTGCATTAGGCGCTACAAAGCAGCCTTCAGGAATCTCAGGAGTCTTACCATTAAGAGGAATAATATATGCCATAATAGATAGTTTAAATGGTTCTTCACAAATATAACAATTACTAATTAGCAGTTGTTTTCTAACTTCGCAGCTAATAGTTTAAATGCGATATGAATAACAGGCAACTTTTTTTGCAGCATGTGGCACAAACTTCTGATGCTCCTTTAGCATTGGAAATTGTGAAAGCAGAGGGAATGTATATGTGGGATGTAAACAACAAAAAATACCTTGATCTTATCGCAGGTATCAGCGTTTGCAATATGGGGCATTGCCATCCTGCTGTTGTAAAAGCAGTGCAGGACCAGGTGCAGCAATACATGCATTTATTGGTGTATGGCGAATTTGTGCAGTCACCTCAGGTAGCATATGCTACCCTGCTTACCAAACATCTTCCGGAGACTTTGAACTGTGTGTATTTTACAAATTCAGGAGCAGAAGCAGTTGAAGGAGCTATGAAACTGGCCAAACGTTTTACCGGCAGAACTGAAATAGCATCGTTTAATCGCAGTTACCATGGCTCTACTCAGGGAGCTTTGAGCATTTTGGGTGATGAATATTGGCGTAATGCCTACCGCCCTCTCCTACCAGGAATCAGGCGATTAACCTACAACGACTTTGAATCACTGAATGAAATTACTACCGATACAGCTGCTGTTATCGCCGAGAGTGTGCAGGCGGAAGGAGGAGTAAATGCTCCACAACGGGAATGGTTACACGCACTCAGAAACCGTTGTACTGAAACCGGCGCATTATTGATCCTGGATGAGATCCAGTGCGGATTTGGTAGAAATGGATCGTTATGGGCATTTCAGCAATTTGATATAGTTCCCGATATCCTGCTTCTGGGTAAGGCATTGGGTGGTGGTATGCCTATGGGGGCCTTTATCGCCAATAAAGAAATAATGTGGTCATTAACCAATAGCCCTGTATTAGGCCATATCACTACGTTTGGAGGACATCCGGTTAACTGTGCAGCTGGACTGGCAGCTTTTGAAGCTTTACTCGAATCCAATCTTATTAGTGTAGTAAAAGAAAAAGAAACGCTCTTTCTGCAACACCTCAAACACCCTGTAATCAAAGCTGTGCGATCTGTAGGCTTAATGATTGCTGTTGAATTTGAGAACTTCGAAACTAATAAAAAAGTAATCGACTATTGTATTAGCAAAGGAGTATTAACCGATTGGTTTTTATTTGCTGCAGAATGTATGCGAATTGTTCCGCCATTAATTATTACTCCCGAAGAAATTAAATGGGCGTGCAGTATAATTTGTGAGGCTGCTGAGTTTCACGCAAAGGGCTAAAGGAAGCAAAGAAAATAGGAGGTAAATATTATAGTGTAGATGTCTGTCAGCTACAAAATCCTTAATATTAATCTTTGCGTTTCTGCGAAAAAATGTATTTACTTAGAATTGTAACTTAAAGCTGCCAAATACGCCAAATCGCTTGCTGGCAGGCTCACCGGTGACTTCATCAGGTGTTACGCGCCAGATGAAGTCAACCCTGAGGAATTTAAAGATATTTTCTACGCCGGTACCTAGCTCCAGGTACGGATTTCCTTCCAGTGTTTTAAACGGAAAACCATTGTATAGGTTGAGATTTTTATTGGCATTGGATAAAGAACCAATAACACCTTTGGCAGTCCAGAATTGGCGCCATTTTAATTTTTTGATAAGGGGAATATAAGTAAATATACCATTGCCGATTGTATGTTCTACATTGAAACCGGCATATTGATCACTGATGAACTCAAATCTGTTCATCATGTTAAAAGCATATTTGTTATAATAATAGATCTCATTTCCTGGATGTACTTCAAGTGAAGTATAAGGCACTGTTCCGAAAATTTTCCCACCAAAAACATTATAATAGAAAGATCCGAAAGGAGGTAATTTAAAATAATCAGAAACCCCAAAGCTTACTTTCTGGTATTGTTGTCCGCTTTGTGCGATTCCCGGAATACCTGCTGCCAGCTTCAGTTCTGCAATTGGATATTTACTACCTAAACTGATACGGTAATAGTTGCCTTCCAGGAATTTTTCCTGAAACGCATACCTGATTTTTACTTCTACTTCCGTAGTGGTAAGCGGGTCTTGTCCATTCGCATTTTTCGGATAATAAGCAGATGTTGGTAATGGATCATATGGTCTCACCTGTTTGTGAATCAGAGAAAGTTGATGAGAAAAACCACTATAATATTCTTTAAAAAATTCGAATCGTTTTTCATCAACCATCAGGAATTTCTGAGGTACCCCATTCTTTCTGATTGCCAGTGTAAATATGTTATCTGTTCCAACTTCATCATAATAGTGAGTACCATTATCCAGATCTTTTGTGTAGGCGGCATATAAATAAGTACGTGGATGCTTTTTCAACAACCAGAGCGCCGACATTTTTCCTTTATACACTTTATCGCCAAATCCGTATGCCAGGTAGCCATACAGATAAATATTTTTATTGAATTGAGGAGTAGTTCCTAAATCCAGTCTTAACCTGAAACCTTCGAGCCTATTTTGAGAAAACAGATAATAGTATGGGCCCCACTCAATTGGACCTATAGGTTTATAGCCAGTGGCGAGGAATTTAATTGTATTGCTGTATGTTTTGAACAGCGGCATTTTTTGGAGGGTATCTACCATTTTATAAATACCTTCTTCATTTCTGCTGAGGTCTTCAGGCCTGTTATCTACCCAGAAAGATTCTTTTCTGATACGTGCACTATCCAGTACAACTATATTTTCAGGATATTTTCTGTCGCCAAAGATATTGGTAGCAGAAGTATCGTTGGTAATAACATCGCTATATGTAGTGGTTTTACGGCCTATGAAGTCGAAGTTCTTGCCGGGTCTTGGACTTGGGGCCCAGAAATCGGCGATAAACTTATCCTTAAAGAGGAACCAGGAGCTATCGGGCAGTTGTCTGAATTCCTGTACCATACTAATACGGTGAACGAAGTTGATATTAGCGTCTTTAGGAACCGAAAGAGTGGTTTTATAAACTGCGTAGGTAGTATCGTGTACCCATAGGTCACCGATAAAAGTATTTTCCCCTTTACGTTTAGGCGTAAAGTTTAGTTTGATAAACCTTTGCCCGCTGATGTATTGGGTATCTGCAATGGAATAGTCGTAGTAGAAAGAGCCATTGTGATGGATAGGGCTTACAAATTGTTTGTCGAAAACGGGGATGAAATTATCGTAGATGTTTATATTTTGATACATACCTCCCAGGAATTTGGTAACGCTTTCATTATCAATTCCTGAAGTGCGTGCAGCTTTAATAACTTCTTTTGTTTTGCGGGGATTGGATTGAAAATAATAATCAGATAGTGTTTCTGTGAGGAAGATGGGCAGGAATGGCTTGTCTTCCGATGTGCTGTCTATATTTTCGAGAATAAAGGCAAATGGTTTGGTAAATCTGTTTTTACCAAGTTTTTCTTTATTCAGGTTTTTCATATCCAGTTCCAACTTATTATAGACCTCATACTTATAGCTATTGAGCTTATTGTAGTTATTTTCTGGCTTATGTTTGATGATTTGCCGGAGCAGGATCAGGCCCCAGTTGACATTTGCTTTCACTTCATGAACGCGTAGAGAAACATCAGAGCGGGTTACTTCAAAGTTGATGGTTTGTTCTTTACGGGATTTGTCGACTGGTAAAATGAGGAGATTGTATCCCATTACCCGTACCAGTATGGAATCGGATGGGATAACATTTAATTCGAATAAGTATTTGCCTTCTGCATTACTAACCATTCCGGTTTGAGTATGTACAAACTGGAGGGTTGCGAAAGGGATAATTTCCTGGGAATGAGCATCTTTAACAATCCCACTGATCTTATATTGCTGTGCCCACAGGCACTGGCTCCAAACGCTTATACCGATAAATAATACTAATATTCTATTCCAGGCAACCATAATCTTCGACAATATTATAGTATTTATCCCGATTCTTTATACTGGTAACCTGAAGGAAACGTAGTTATAAAGAAAAATTATATTTTGAATTATCAGATTTTGTTTTAGCTTTGTATTGCAAAGTGCTTTTTATATGAATGATCAACAACATCTCGAAGCAATAACAGACATTAAACGCATAATGGAAAGGAGCAGCCGATTCATATCCTTGAGTGGATTGAGTGGGGTATGTGCAGGCATTTGCGGTTTAGTTGGTGCCTATATTGCCAAACTGATGTTTGAAGCCTATTATGACCGCTGGACGCAGCGAAATGGGTACAACGATGCCGATTTCCAGTCATTAAAGCTTAACCTGATCTTACTGGGGCTGGGTGTTTTGCTGGCAGCTTTGGGAAGCGGTGCCTTTTTCACACTGAGAAGAGTTAAACGCATGAAGGTATCCCTCTGGGATCTTAGTGCCAGGAAATTGCTGATCAACATGATGATCCCCTTGGGAGTTGGAGGTATTTTTATTGCAGGGTTAATTTATAATCATGTGGATGCATTGGTAGCCCCGGCATCTCTGGTTTTTTATGGCCTTGCATTGATCAATACCAGTAAGTACACTTTTTCCGATGTTCGTTACTTAGGGATATGTGAAACGGCAGTAGGATTGATAAATCTTTTCTTTTTGCGTAAAGGCCTGTATTTTTGGGCTTTAGGTTTCGGGTTATTACACATCGTCTATGGCATTCTGATGTGGTGGAAGTACGAACGAAAACTGTCGCTTTAATTTTTATCATGAACCCGATAGGTAATTTAAATAAGATTTTTGAAAGCCGTATCCGACTTGGTGTTATGAGCATCCTAATGGTAAATGAAGAGGTGAATTTCAATGATCTGAAACAGATGTTGGAAGTAACAGATGGAAATCTGGCCTCTCATCTCAATACCCTTGAAGAGAACGGTTATCTCAAAGTGCATAAGGGCTTTATTGGTCGAAAAACCAATACCACCTATGCAATTACTCCCGCTGGTGAAAAAGCCTTTAAAGGCCATTTAGCAGCATTGGAGCATATGATCAAATTCACACGTTAATTTTTTTTGTCTTTATACTTTGAAATACAAAGTACTTTTAAAAAATAAATTATGGAACCTTCAACAAACCCTCCCCGTTCATTTTTTGATATCAATAGCTATGCAATCAAAGCATTTATAATTGTAGTTCTTGTTTTGGTGCTGCTTATACCAACAACAATGGTAGACAGCATCATCCGGGAACGGAACAACAGACAGGAAGAAGTTACCGAACAGATTTCCCACAGCTGGGGAAAAGAACAACAGGTAACCGGCCCCGTAATCGCTATCCCATATCTGGGAGATACTACAAAAACACAGTATGCCTATATTCTGCCCGAGAATCTTAGAATCAATGGGGAAATAATCCCCGAAAAACTTCGCCGTGGAATTTTTAGTGTAGCCGTTTATAATGCAAAACTTCAGCTCAGTGGTAACTTTAGCTCAGATGCCTTCAACAGTTTATCTGTTTCTCCTTCCGCCCTTAACTGGCAAAAAGCAGTGTTACTCATTGAGCTGACTGATTTGAATGGCATTGGCAACCAGGTAGTGCTCAATTGGAACGACAAAAAACTACAGTTTAACCCCAATAGCTTGCCTGAAGGACCATTTAGCAGCAGTATCCAGGCTCCTTTTCCAATGAGCCCCGGAGATACTGCCGCATTAAATGGAAACTTTAATTTCGATCTGAAATTCCGTGGGTCTCAATCCGTTAAATTCTCTCCTATCGGTAAAACAACCAAAGTAGCGCTTAATTCGAGCTGGACTAACCCATCTTTCGATGAAGCGTTTCCACCTGCCACCAGGCGGGTTGATGAAAATGGCTTTGCGGCCACATGGGAAGCCCAGCATCTCAACCGCAGTTTCCCACAGGCATGGGTAGGTGATAAATTTAATATTCATGCTTCCGACTTCGGAGTGAAACTTTTTCTTCCTACGGAAGTCTATCAAATGTCGACCCGCGCAATTAAGTATGCCATTCTTATCATTGGGTTAACATTTTTGATTTTCTATTTCCTTGAATTAAGTCAACGCCTGGCCCTTCATCCATTGCAGTATACCCTTATAGGACTGGCTTTATGCATTTTTTACACATTACTGATCTCTATTTCAGAACAAATTAACTTTATGTTAGCGTACCTTATAGCTAGTGTACTAACAATAGGACTGATTGTTGTATATACGGCAGCTGCATTAAGAAGTAAACGTATTGGAATTACTATTGGCGTGGCCTTAGCTTTGCTTTACGGATTTATATTTGTAGTTATTAGTGCCGACGATCAGGCATTATTGATGGGTAGTCTTGGTCTTTTCCTTATTCTTGCAGTTGTAATGTATGTTAGTACCAAAATTAACTGGCAACAGTTAGGAAACAAAACAAACAATAAGAGTATTATTCATTAATAGTAATTATAATGGTTCGTTCTTATATCAGCAAACGGGTGGCTAGTTTTGGCTATGCATTCAATGGAATTGCTGCTTTTGTAAAAAGTGAGGCGCATGCTAAAATTCATGTTATTGCAACGCTTGTAGTAATTGCAGCCGGTTGCTGGTATAAGATTACCAAAGTAGAATGGCTGTTTATTATTCTGGCTATTGCAGTGGTTTTTATTACTGAAATGCTGAATACGACAGTAGAGAAAATGATGGATCATTTATCTCCGGATTATCACCCCAATATTAAGTTTATCAAAGATGTAGCTGCAGGAGCAGTATTAATAGGGGCTATAGCAGCAGCAATAATCGGGGCTGTCATATTTATTCCCTATATATTTCCAAATGCAATAAACCTCTAACCATATGCAGTTGAAAAATGCTTTTAGAAGAATGATAAGCAAGATTAGAAATTCACAACAGCATTATATGCTGCTGGCTTTCGTGTTATTTGGTATGGGGTTGCTCCTGTATAGAATTATTCATACAGGCACGTATTTACGTGCTACTTTGATATGGAATTTGTTTCTGGCCTATATTCCTTTTGCTATTACAGCCTGGATGGAAAAGCGACCATCTCTACTGCAAAACAGATACAATTGGTATCTCTGTTTTATTGTATGGCTTTTATTTATACCCAATGCACCATATATTTTAACAGATCTGTTCCACTTGTTTGATGGTGGAGTTCCTGTATGGTATGATCTGTTCCTGATCTTTACATTTGCCTGGAATGGAATGGTGTTAGGATACCTTTCTATCCGTAGTATGGAAGGTATGTGGAGCCGCCGCCACTCCAGATGGCCATCCTGGTTATTTACCTTACCTGTTATGTTCTTATGCTCTTTGGGAGTTTATATAGGAAGATATCTGCGTTATAATAGTTGGGATGTTGTTAAAGATCCTATAACATTACTAAGTGATGTAAAGGGTATTTTATTGAATCCTGCCGCAAACAGAGGCGCCTGGGCATTTATTGGATGTATGAGCATTTTCCTTTGCATCATGTATCCAATGGTTATTAATAGCTTCAGAAGATATAAGCCAGATCATCAAGAGTAAATATATCCTATTATAAAACTAAATCCCTGGCCGGTAATCGATCAGGGATTTTTTTATTGATGATAAAAGTTATTGATGGATGTAAATGCCCCTTAAGAAACTAAATCCCTGACCGGTAATCGATCAGGGATTTTTTATTGATGATAAAAGTTGTTGAAAGATGTATATGCCCCTTATAAAACTAAAATCCCTGATCAATTTCTGATCAGGGATTTTATATAATTGATACTAACTATTTCTAGAAGTCAACACCCATTGCAAAGTACCAGATCGGACTTCCTCTGAAGAAGGCAACTGCCGGCCAGCCTGCATCCACTCTCAGGAAGTAGCCTGCAATTGTTGTACGGGCGCCAAAGCCATAACCTCCAACAAATGGGCCTAAGAAACCTTCCTTAACTCTGGTAATTACAGTTGGAACTGGGTTGTTGGCGGTAGCATTGGAATAAGTAGCGTAGTTAGCATCTTTAAATGATAACTTCTTATTCCAGGCAGTACCAATGTCCATAAACGAAGTCACCTGGAAGTTACGCAGGAATGCAGAGTTGATAGGCTTTTCAATGAATGTTGCAAATACAGGCAATCTTAACTCTGTATTCAGTAACATTACATTATTACCATTCTTTGCATTTTGCTTATAACCTCTGAGATTTTCACTAAGTGTCTGGAATGCATAATTAGCGCTCATATCTACCTGGGTGTTTGGATTGATCTGTGGATTTAACCAGTTGTCAACACCTCCCAGATAATACAGCAACTTGCGGGTACCCCACGACATATCCATCGCAAAACGGGTTGCCCATATGAAGTTGCGGTAGATCTTTTCGTAGTGACGAATATCTACTCCCATATTATAGGTGAATCTTCCCTGTGCCGCTGCCGTTGTAGGGTTATTAAACATTTCGTTTAGCCCTCCGTTGGTCAGCTGTGCATTCATATCGCCATATACTTTAAATCTGGTTCCATTCCAGATATTAATAGCCGGATTGATAGTATTGTCATATACATACTCCAGGCGTAATAAAGCATAACGCTCTGTCAGATCAGGGAAACGCAAAGGATCTTTACCGGTGCTTTGTGCAATAAGCCTGTCGGTTCGTAGTCCTCCTGATAAACGTATACTTCTTACCTGGTCGAATGGATAACGTGCTTCCACCTGATAGATGTTAGTAATCAGTTTGGATGGTGCATATGTTACATTACCGGATGTATCTACAAATTGGAAATTACCGTTTTTATCTACTTTCCTGTAGTAGGTAAATTTATAATCGAAGCGTTTCTTCAGATAATTGGCAGTAAAGAAGTATTCCGATCCTTGTAAGGAAGAAGGTATACGGAAGCCACCATTAAACTTCAAATCCTCAAATAAATCGCTTACCCCAATTTTAATTAATCCGTTCACCGGATCGGTTAACCTGATCGGTGCAGTAGGTTGACCCGTGAAAGGTTGGTATTTATTAATCAATACAGAGTTATCTATCTGTAAGATGAGATAATCGGAAGCGAATTTGAATTTATAAGGCAACAGCTTCGACTTCTTTAATGTCTGATTACTTTCTTTCTTAGGTTCAAAGAGTGGCGACTCATTTACCAGGAAAGGTTTTGATTCAGTATTATTGTTTGTCCTGGCTGTTGTATCTGCCGGTTCATTTGCAAATTCGTTCTGGAAGAAGTTAGTATGAGTGGTAGTATCTTTTACTTTAGGGGCCATATAAGTTGGTAATCCCATTCTGATACTATCTGCATGCATTTCTGCTTTTCTGAAATTGGTTGGACGTGCATTGATATTTCTTTTCTTCAATACAACAGTATCTACTTTCAATTTCATTAATCTCTTAATATCTGCATATTGCACAACTTCAGATAATTCACCTTTCTCACCGGTAATTCTTGATTCCTGAATACCATATGGATAGTTGGAGATCGGGAATGTATAAGTAGAATCTTTAGTAATCGCTACTGCTTCTACTGAATCAGGAGCTGTAGAACCATATGCAGCTAATGTAGAATCCAGCTCTTCCTGATCCGGATTATGCAATATTTCTGAACCGATATAGAACAGAGAATCTACCCCATCTGCCTGCGATTTGAAGAAACCTGCATAACGGTTACGGATACCGTTTGCATCAGAAACGAAGGTAAAGTGGGTGGTATTATATTGCATTGGCAATCTTGCATTGCCATACGACATATCGGTTAATTGAGTGATTTGCTTATCGGAACTTCTGTTCCAGTTATCGACCATGAAGATATTGTAGCGATTATTCAGTAATGATGTATCGCTTCCTCTGCCTTTAGGGCCAGGACGATTGGAAGAATAGATAATACCGCTCTTACCAGGGAATGCAGCAAATGAAGGGTCCAGATCATCGTATACATCATTGGTAATCTGATCGGTTTTTGAATTGCTGATATTGTAGGTAAAGATATCTGTATGGCCATTACGAACTGCCGAAAGGAGCAATGTATTTTCCATTACAGGTATATATTTGAAATCTACAACCCTGTCGAATTGTGGTAACTCCTGTCTGAGGGTTGTACGGGTAACCAGGTCATAGATCATCAGTTTGGTTTTACCCTCATGCTCGTATATAACTGCTAATCTGTTGCCTTTAGGGTTCCAGGCCATTTGTGGATAATTAGGATCTACCTGATTAGCCATTTGAATTACGCCACTACGCAGTAATACTTTAGGTTTGTTCCAACCCAGCTGTATTTGCACCCTGTAAACACCTTTCTTAAATTCAACCAGGGCGTAAGAATTATTTTTAGGATTTGGGTTGAATCGATAGTAATCTGCTTTGGGAGTAATTTCCTGGGCAACAATTGTTCTACCTTTTGCAGAGGTTTTTCTTCTTCTGTTATCTTCCAGGAATCTTTTCTGATAGAATACAAAGAAGTCTTTGGTTGCCTGTTTAGGAGTCAGGTTAAGTACCTGTTCAAAGCCTTTTTTAAGGCCACGGTTAATTCTGGTGATATACATCAGGTAAGGAACGGCGTCTTTACCATATTTACTTTCCACATAATACCAGAAGGCATGTCCGGCTAATAAGGGATGATCGTAGGCAAGTTGATTGAAGTTGTTATACTTGCCAGACATTATAATAAGTTTCAGATCTTCATCCTGTTTGGCTGTCCAGTTTTCTGCAGCATAGGCAATAAAGCCATCAGTAAACCATTTAGGGAAATCTATCAAAGCTGCATTACCGGCAAATTCTCCAATATCTTCACCAAATAACAAGGTTTCCAGCATTATACGGGCAATCCCCTGACGGATTTGGCGGCGAAGGTTTTCATGATTACCATCAAAATAAACAATCATTTTATTACCAACCAGTTTGGTAACCCCTCCGGTATTTTGCCATTCAACGCCAATGCCTATATTGGATTGCTTCATTTCACCGAAGCTATTGTAAACCACAATATTAATACGCTGTCTTGGATTGGTTTCCATGAACTGCTCTAGCTGGGGTAACTCCTTTTCCGCTACCTGAACAACATACTTTCCTAGTTCCAGCCCATTCTGACTGAAATAGGTATTGAAATGCCGACTTTGGTAGTATCTCCACTTAAAATTCTTAAACTGCACCCGATTTTGGCCGAATTCAACTGTATTTGTCTGAGCCAACGACACCATCGTTCCAAGTAATAGGGCATTAAGGAATAATAACCGGGTAATAAATCTGTTCATACAGAAAGTATTGAATAATATTGTGATCGGTTTTAAAATTAGACTAAAAAAATCGGGTAACAATGATTGAAATAAAACAATTCACTTTTGGTCCCCTCCAAGAAAACACATTCCTACTTATTAACGGAAAAAAGGAATGTATAATTATAGATCCTGGGTGTTATTTTCAAGACGAAAGAAAAGAATTATTACAATATATACAAACGCAGGGGTTAAATGTTACAAGATTGTTGAATACTCACTGCCATTTTGACCATATTTTCGGCAATAAATTGGTGTCGGAGACATATAAGGTACGGCCAGAGATACACGAAATGGAGCAGGTGATCCTGGATCGCAGTCAGGAAGCCGGTGTTATGTTCAATTTACCATTCGATCCTTCTCCTATGCCTAAAGGCTATTTAAAGGAAGGCGACGAAATTATCTTTGGTGAGCATGTGCTAACGGTATTGCATACCCCAGGCCACTCTCCTGGCAGTATTTCTTTCTATTGTAAAGACCAGCAATTCCTGATCGGGGGAGATGTATTATTCTATCAGAGTATAGGACGTACCGACCTTCCGGGAGGAAATCATGCAACTTTGCTAAAAAGCATCAGAGAAAAACTTTTCGTACTACCGGATGAAGTTAGAGTCTTCCCGGGGCATGGACCAAGTACTTCAATTGGATTTGAGAAAAGGACCAATCCTTTTTTAGTGGAGTAGAGATATGTTGATTTATCATAAAGTATTAAAGGGCAGACTAAAATCTGCCCTTTAATACTTTATAGTTGATTATGCCTTACTGGCAAAATATTTTCCTACAAAAGGTAAGCGCTCAAATTCTTTACGCTCCATGCGGAAGATAAATAACGCATATGCCGCGAAGAATAAAGTGGCTACCCCTAATGAAAGTGCGGAAGCTGCATATTTATCGGCTGGTGACAGGTAGTGTACATTCAACCAGTTAAACAAATAATAGGTAATAACGGCCAGGCCTATATAAGTTACCAACTTTGGAATATGATAAGGGATCGGATAATGTTTCTGACCCAACAGATAACAAATCAACATCTGAATAAAGTAGCAAACCATTGTGGTAAGCGCTGCTCCATAATAGCCAAGTACCGGAATTAATAAATAGTTCAGCAAAAATGCCAGTCCTGCCGTAATAATAGTAATTACTGCCCCGGTTCTGGTACGATCAGTGAGTTTAAACCAGATAGAAAGGTTGTAATAAATCCCCAGGAACATATTGGCCAGCAACAATACCGGCACAATGCGAAGCCCTTCATAATAGAAAGGTTTTCTGAGGAATATTTTCCAGATATTCAGGTATAATGCAACAAAGAGGAACATGAAGCATAGCAGAATCACAAATAACTTCATGATACGGGCATATAATTTCCTTGGATCACCACTTTCTGCCTGTTTAAAGAAAAACGGTTCGGCCCCTAACTTGAAGGCCTGAATGAACATAGTGATAAGAATAGCCAGTTTATAGTTGGCACTATATATACCTATAAGTTCTTTTTTAGTTTCAAGATCCGCAACCGGAAGGAATTCCGGAAGGAACCAGGCTCTGTCGAATGTTTCATTTACCATGCCCGCCATTCCAAAAATGATCAGTGGCAGGGCATAATGCATCATTTCTTTCCACAGTTTGCCATCAAAGGTCCATTGAATACGACGAATCTGAGGTAAAAACATCAATAAGGTGACGCCACTTCCCAGCAAATTGCTCAGATAAATACATCCGGTCTGCGACTTATTGCCAATGATATCGGGAAGCCAGGTCCACCCACTGGCATAAAGTTTAGGGCTTATTACCAGGAAGAAGATATTGAAAAAGATGGTAGTGAATATACCAGCTGTACGTATGATTGCATATCTGATAGGGCGGTTTTCCAGGCGTAATTGTGCAAACGGAATAGCTGCCAAAGCATCAAAAGCCATTAGAAATACGATATATACATACCACGAGGCATGACCAGTAAGCCCAGCCAGCTCTCCTTCACTGGAATTGATTATAGGTTTGGTAAGCAGTAATAAGAGAACGGTAATGCAAATGGTAGATACTATCAGGGAAATGGTAGAGGTACTTAATACCATTTTTTCATTATCCTTTTTTGCAAACCGGAAAAAAGCCGTTTCCATCCCATAAGTCAATATAATATTGGCAAATGGTATGAATGCGTATACATTAGAAATTTCGCCATATGCGGCTCCGGTTAATACTCCAAGGTAAAGTGGCGTGAGGAAATAATTGAGCAGTTTACTCATTATGTTACTCAATCCATAGTATACCGTTTGTCCTGCCAGTTTCTTTATGCTGCTCAAGTTCCCAGTTGATTTTGACGCAAATTACAAATTAAGGCTTATCATCCCTATTCAAACCTACCCCTTCTGAACTGCTTTTTTTCTGATTGCCGTTTCTTTGAATCCAGTCTTCTTTCTTTGGAGGCCTTAGACGGCCTTGTTGGCAGTCTTTTTTTCTTTGGGATGAGGGCTTTATTTACCAAATCGTTCATTTTAGCGATTACCAGGTGCTTATTTCCAAGTTGGGTTCGGGCCTCCTGAGATTTTACCTGTAAAAGACCTTCTGAAGTGATACGATTGGCCAATTTTTCCTGTAGCTGATTTTTTTGTTCCTGGGTTAACAAAGGGGAAGCCTGAAAATTCCAATAGCCTTCCACCATGGTTTCCACCTTATTCACATTTTGACCTCCGCTTCCACCGCTACGAGCAGTGCGGAATGTGATTTCAGGGGTTAAATCGATGTTCATTTTTCTATTTTTGTGATCCGCAAAGTTACTCTAAATATTGGAAACCTTTGTGGAATATGGATTTGGTTTAACTTTCCACAAATAATATCTAAAATATGAGAGCTGTAATTCAGCGCGTTAGCGAAGCTGCCGTTAAGGTAGATGGAGTGGTAACCGGGGCTATTCAACAGGGATTGCTGGTATTATTAGGAATAGAGGATAGCGACACAACTGAGGATATTACCTGGCTGAGCTCCAAAATCGCAAACCTGCGTATATTTAATGATGACGCAGGAGTTATGAATATTTCGTTAAAGGATGCAAACGGAGACCTGTTGCTGGTTAGCCAGTTTACCCTTTTTGCATCAACTAAAAAAGGGAACAGACCTTCCTACATCCGGGCCAGTAAACCGGATATTGCTATTCCATTATATGAAAAAATGATTCTGCAATTGGAACAGGATTTGGGAACAACTATCGAACGCGGCATCTTTGGGGCAGATATGAAAGTTTCATTGGTCAATGATGGCCCGGTAACTATTATCATCGACTCACATAATCGGGAATAAGATTAACTTTAATAAAATACAAGCCCATGACTATTCAGGAAGCTCAGGAAAAAATCGATAACTGGATTAATACTACTGGTGTTCGTTATTTCAGTGAACTAACCAATATGGCCATTCTTACTGAAGAAGTGGGAGAAGTGGCCCGGATTATGGCCAGGAAATATGGCGATCAATCTTCAAAAGAAAGTGACAACAAAAAATTACTGGCTGATGAACTGGCAGATGTGATGTGGGTTTTGCTCTGTATTGCCAATCAAACAGGTATTGATATGACTGTTGCCCTGGAGAAGAATTTCGATAAAAAAAATATCCGGGATGCCCAACGACATCATAATAACCCTAAATTAAAACAATAAGCCTCCGGTAAAACCCTCTGCTATGCAAAAATTTGGCAAGCTGAAAAAACTCTGGGCAGTATTAAAGCAGTCGTTTAGTGATTTTATTGATGATAAGGTGTTGAAGTTAAGTGCTGCACTCGCCTATTATACTATATTCTCAGTAGCTCCTATGCTGATTATTATTATTTTCCTTTGCGATCTGTTCCTCGGGCAGGATGCAATTGAAGGTAATATTTACGGACAGATTCAGGGCCTCGTCGGCAGCGAAGCGGCACTACAGATTCAGGCTATGATTAAGAATGCCTCCTTGTCTGGCGATATGAACTGGGCTACTATTGTAGGTTTTGTAACCTTAATTATTGGTGCTACGGGAGTATTTGCTGAAATTCAGGATTCTATAAATTACATCTGGCGACTGAAGTCTAAACCAAAGAAAAACGGTTTGCTCAGAGTGCTGCTGAACCGGTTACTCTCTTTTTCACTGGTAGTAAGCCTGGGATTCATTCTCCTGGTTTCGCTGGCAATAAATGGATTGGTTGAGCTTTTTTCGACAGTAATAATCAACCTGCTGCCGGGAAAAATCACTTCAAGTATTCTATTTTCGCTGGCCGACTTTATAGTTCCTTTTATTGTGATATCTGCACTTTTTGCAATAATCTTCAAGGTGTTGCCAGACGCACGGATAAAATGGAAAGATGTTCGGGTTGGCGCTTTTGCTACGGCTATTTTGTTTATGGTGGGGAAATTTGCAATAGGCTATTACCTTGGCGCCAGCAAAGTCTCGTCGACCTACGGAGCTGCTGGTTCTATCGTAATTATATTGCTCTGGGTATATTATTCAGCTGCAATCCTCTATTTCGGTGCAGTTTTTACCCGGGTATATGTACAATATTCCGGGGCGCAAATTTATCCGAATGAATATGCGGTATGGATTAAGCAAATTGAGATACCTCATAAGCCTGAAAGTGTAAATGAAGAATAACCAATAAAATATAAATTCAATAATAATGGCATACGTATATTCAAAATTGCCATTTATCTTTGCGCCACTATGTCTACAGATCAGAATAAATTCCAGGCGATTATATCGCATTGTAAAGAATATGGATTCGTTTTTCCATCCAGTGAAATATACGATGGATTGAGTGCTGTATACGACTACGGTCAGTATGGCGCTGAATTGAAAAAGAATATTAAAGATTATTGGTGGAAGAGCATGACTCAACTGCACGAAAATATCGTGGGGATTGATGCTGCCATCTTCATGCACCCTACTACATGGAAGGCTTCCGGTCACGTAGATAATTTCAGCGATCCAATGATCGATAATAAGGATAGCAACAAACGTTATCGTGTAGATCATCTGATCGAAGGCCATGCAGAAACCCTGTCGGCCGATCAGGCAAAAGAATTGCTTTCTCAGATGGATGAACTGTTGAAAGAAAATGATTTTGCAGGCTTAAAAACACTCATCGAATCAAATAAAATAAAATGTACTGTTAGTGGTACAGCTAACTGGACAGATGTAAGACAGTTCAACCTGATGTTCTCTACTCAGCTGGGTAGCGTTACCGACGAAGCTAACGAGATTTATCTCCGTCCTGAAACCGCTCAGGGTATCTTCGTAAACTTCCTGAATGTTCAGAAAACAGGACGTATGAAAGTACCTTTTGGTATTGCCCAAATTGGTAAAGCTTTCAGAAATGAAATTGTTGCCCGTCAGTTTATTTTCAGAATGCGTGAATTTGAACAGATGGAAATGCAGTTCTTCGTACGCCCTGGCACTCAGAAAGAATGGTACGAGAAATGGAAGGAAGAGCGTATGCAATGGCATCTGAGCCTGGGTACATCTCCTGCTAAATATCAGTTCAAAGACCACGTTAAACTGGCCCACTATGCTGATGCAGCTGTAGATATCGAGTTCGAATTCCCATTTGGTTTCAAAGAAGTTGAAGGTATCCACTCCCGCACCGATTTCGATCTGAAACAACACCAGGAATATAGCCGTAAGAAAATTCAGTATTTCGATACAGAAATCAATCAGAACTATGTACCATACGTAATTGAAACCTCAATTGGTTTGGATCGTATGTTCTTATTGACTGTTTGTAATGCATATGAAGAGGAAGATCTGAGTACTCCTGAGAAGGCTGATAGCCGTGTTGTAATGCGTTTTCCTGCCAAATTAGCGCCTATCAAACTGGCTATTTTTCCATTAACTAAAAGAGATGGATTACCAGAATTGGCAAGAGAACTGATGGATGATTGCAAACAAGCATTCTATTGCTTCTATGAAGAAAAAGATGCGATTGGTAAAAGATATCGTCGTCAGGATGCCATCGGTACTCCTTTCTGCATAACTATCGATCATCAGACCAAAGAAGATGGTACTGTTACTATACGCCACCGCGATAGCATGGAACAGGAACGCATCCCTATGTCTGATGTTAAAGCATTGGTACTAAGTAAGATTATCTAGTAACATAATAGGGCTATGACCGTTTAACAGTTTAAATTCCATGCAATGATGAAATTTACACTGATGGCTGTCATAGCCCTAACTATTTCTACCTGTACTGTATCAGCACAAGAATCGAACGACTTCTCTCCTAAGTCTCAGTCTCCCGCCCGGCCTTATTCCCAACAGGTTTACTTCAGTATCTGGGGCCCTACTGCATTCGCTGGTATTAATTATGATGTACGATTTACCGGCAGAGAAGACGGAATAGGCGCCAGAGCCGGATTTGGTATCATTCCTCAGTATACAGAGTACCGCCGGAATATAAATGGCGAAAAACAAAGAACAGAATACAGGCCTACCATAGTTTCTATACCATTCGGATTAAATTACGTATTGGGAAAGAAAAAACATCATGTTGAAGTTGGGGCAGGTGCCACTTATTTGTCTGGTGATTCGCTTTGGTACGATGATGTAACTACCTCCTATACCTGGCTCGGATGGTGGTCTGTTAACTATCGCCTTAATTTGCGTAACCGTATTAGTATGCGTGCCGGCATAAGTGGTTTTATTTCCACAAGCAATAACCTGGCTGCCCGATTACCAGTTCCTGAATGGAGTATTGGCTATAGATTTTAATTATCCATATAATTCGAGATGAATAGCATGGCGATCGTAACCTAATGCCATGATTCGCTGCTTAGCTTCATCTATCATGGCTTTCCAACCACATAAGTAAAAATTGGCCGGTCGCTTCTCACTCAGAATTTTTTCATAAACCTGATGTACATATCCCTTATGTCCCTGCCAGCTCGTTTCCCGCGATAAGGTGGGGATATAATGGAAATCAGGCATCTTCGTAGCTAATTGACTAAGCTCAGTTGCATAAAGCAAATCTTCCTGATATCTGCAACCAAAAATAAGATGGATCGGGGCATGGGGAATCTGATGTGCATGAAGGTAAGTGACCATCGATCTGAATGGTGCAATCCCGGTTCCGGTACAAATAAGAAAAATCTCCTGGTCTAACGATGGTGGCAGCACAAAAACACCAAGTGGACCTTTAAGTAACAATTCTGATCCTACTTTTACTTCGTTGAACAGATAGGTACTACCCGCACCGCCTTCCAGCAATACTATCACTAATTCAATAATATTTGTACCATCCGGAGCTGAAGCTATGGAATAGCTTCGCCAACGCTTATTCTTTTTCTCATGAATGGGTAAATCGAGCGTTACAAACTGCCCGGGCTTAAAATCGAATACATCTAACGTGGGGATCTGGATCCAAAACCGACGGGTATTGGGTGTAGCATCCACCAATTTTATTACTATACCAGTGTGCCATCCGTCAACCATGCGAGGTAAATTTTGGTTATTATGAATATAATAAAAATATATGGAACCAACAGTCTTAATGTCGAGTTACTGAATTCCAAAAACATAAAATCCAAAATCTTTAATCCTTAAATCTTCGTACCTTTGCATTCTTCATGAATTTAGAGGCTGTATTACAATTATTTCAGCGGGATAACCGCCTGCAATCACTGGTGAAAGGAGTTCAATCTCCCACTCCTCAATACTTTCAGCTTTCATCCTTAAACGGAAGCGCTATCAGTTTCGTGGCAGTGAATACCTGGTCCAATGCAGATGTAAACCATCTCTTTATCCTAAACGATAAAGAGGAGGCCGCTTATTTTCATAACGATCTGGAGCAAATCAGCCAGGCATTAGATATCTTCTATTTCCCCGACTCATTCAAAAAAGTAGGTCAATTCCATGAGATCAATAGCAGCCATAGCATGTTGCGAACTGAAGCGCTCATGAAATTTTCCGGAGCCGCCATCCATAAGAAAATTCTGGTTACCTATCCCGAAGCATTATGGGAAAAGGTTTCCGGGAATCAGGCTTTCAGTGCCAATATGGTGCAGTTAAAAGTCGGTGATGTATTGGTGGTAGATCCTCTCCTCGAAAAATTAGTAGAATGGGGATTCCATGCTACCGATTTTGTATATGAGCCAGGGCAATACGCTGTAAGAGGAGGAATTCTCGATATCTATTCGTTCGGTAACGAAAAACCATACAGAATAGAGTTATTCGGTGAAGATATTGATTCAATCAGGCTTTTCGATCCCGAAACCCAATTGAGTGAGCGTAAACTTACACAGGTTACACTCATCGCAAACATGGATACCCACGGTGGTGGAGGTGATCATCATAAAACCTCTTTACTGGAATTTCTTCCGGAAAATACTGTAGTCTGGATCAAAGATCCGTCTTATGTACAGGGAGTTATTGAACAACTGGAACAACGACTCGACGATTTTCTGCTTTCAGGACAAAAAGTGAAAATTGATGATGACGAAGAAATGATCCTGAAGGAAGATGACTTTGTGAAGGCGGCTCCACTAATGAAACAATTGCTGAAACACAGTACAATTGTATTTGGTGGTAAAACCTGGCTGACCGAACAAGGCTTAACTCCTACTGAACTGGCTTTCGATACGCAGGAACAACCTGTATTTAACAGGCAGTTTGATCTGTTGATCAAAGATCTCGATCAACATAACAAAAACAAATACTCACTATTTATATTCTCAGATAATCCACGACAATTAGAAAGGCTCAGAAGTATTTTTGAGGACCTGAAAGCTGATTTCGTGTTTTATCCTATCCCAGTAGCAATCAGTGGTGGATTTATAGGTAATTCTCTTAAAATCGTTTGCTATACCGATCACCAGATCTTCCAGCGTTTTCACAAATACAAGGTAAAACAAGCCTATAACAAGAATAAGGCGATTACCATGAAAACCCTGAGAGAGCTGCAACCAGGAGATTATGTTACACATATCGATCATGGTGTGGGAATGTATAGTGGTTTACAGAAAATAGAAGTAGGTGGTAAAATGCAGGAAGCCATCAGGATTATTTACAAAAACAACGACCTGTTGTACGTAAATATCAACTCCCTGCATAAAATCAGTAAATATACCGGCAAGGAAGGCGTAGAACCTCGTGTCAATAAACTGGGAAGCGATGCCTGGGATAAGCTGAAAGAAAAGGCTAAAACCCAGGTTAAAGATATTGCTAAAGACCTCATACAGCTGTATGCAGTCCGAAAAGCTCAGCAAGGCTTTGCACATACCCCCGATACTTACCTGCAAACAGAGTTGGAAGCCTCCTTCCTGTATGAAGATACTCCCGATCAAAGCAAGGCTACCGCCGATGTTAAAAGGGATATGGAATCGCCGGCACCGATGGACAGACTGGTTTGTGGAGATGTGGGTTTTGGAAAAACAGAAGTCGCTATCCGTGCTGCCTTTAAATCGATCGTAGATGGTAAACAAGCTGCTGTATTGGTTCCTACTACCATTCTTGCATTCCAGCACTTTAAAACTTTTGCAGACCGCTTAAAAGATTTCCCTTGTACTGTTGATTATCTCAACAGATTTAAATCTTCCAAAGAGAAAAAGGAAACACTGAAGAAGCTGGAAGAAGGGAAAATTGATATTATCATTGGTACTCATGCTCTCCTTGGAAAAGAAGTTAAATTCAAAGACCTTGGAGTATTAGTAGTAGATGAAGAACAGAAGTTTGGTGTATCAGCTAAGGAAAAGCTGAAGCAAATCAAACATAATGTAGATACCCTTACTCTAACAGCTACACCTATCCCAAGAACTTTGCAGTTCTCGCTGATGGGGGCCCGCGACCTTTCAGTTATTAACACACCTCCTCCTAACCGCCAGGCAATCGAAACGGAAGTACTGGTATTCAACCAGGATCAGATTCGTGAAGCTATCTATTACGAAGCCGAAAGAGGCGGACAGGTATACTTTGTGCATAACAGAGTAAAAGGCTTAGCTGAAATGGCCGGACTTATTCAGGGCCTATGCCCGGATTTGTCTATTGCCACTGCTCATGGCCAGATGGAAGGACATAAGCTGGAAGAAGTAATCCTTGATTTTATAGACAGAAAGTATGATGTATTGGTTTGTACCAACATCGTTGAAAGCGGTGTAGATATTCCTAATGCCAATACTATCATCATCAATAACGCACATCACTTCGGACTGAGTGATTTGCACCAGTTGCGTGGCCGTGTAGGACGTAGCAATAAGAAGGCATTCTGTTATCTGTTGGCTCCTCCTATGAGCACTTTACCACAGGATAGCCGTAAACGCCTGCAAACATTAGAGCAACATAGTGAACTGGGAAGTGGTTTCCAGATTGCAATGCGCGATCTCGATATCCGTGGCGCCGGAAACCTGTTGGGTGGAGAACAAAGCGGTTTCATGGCCGAAATAGGCTTCGATATGTACCAGAAAATTCTGGATGAAGCAATCCGTGAACTGAAACAAAATGAATTCCGGGATCTCTTTAAAGATCAACTGGAAGAAAAGAAAGATTTCGTGAGTGACTGTACCATCGATACAGATCTTGAAATCCTTATTCCGGATACATATATAGAAAGTATTCAGGAACGTCTGAACCTCTATCAGGAGTTAGATAATATTACTGAAGAAGGCAAACTGCAGATATTCATAGCAGGTATGATAGATCGTTTTGGCCCATTACCAGAGCCGGTAAAAGATCTGTTTACGATGATCCGCTGCCGCTGGATGGCCATTCAGCTTGGCTTCGAGAAAATGATGCTGAAAGAAGAAAACCTGCGTTGTTATTTCATCAACAATCCTGATTCTCCATATTTCACCTCCCCTACTTTTGATCATATACTCACTTATATACAAACCCGCACCAATAACGCGAAACTAAAACAGGTTGGTAAAAACTTTATGCTGGTGGCTACGAGAATACGTAGTATGAGCGACCTGTACGACTTCCTGAAGGCGATGACCGACAGCCGTAAATAATTTCTTTCCTGTAACATAATTACATGACATCCGTTTCTTATGGATGCTACATAATGCATTAACATAATTTTAAGGATTACCCCTATGGAAATCCTTTATTCAAATGCATCATGTTGGCAAATAATCGAACAATTATAAAACGAAGAACCATGAAAAAGTTAATGTTACTTGCAACTGGATTGATTTTGTCTTTAGGTGTGTTTGCCCAACAGCAACAACAAGTAGATACCAGAAAGAAAATTGAAG
Source organism: Chitinophaga silvatica (assembly GCF_003419895.1). Lineage (GTDB taxonomy): Bacteria > Bacteroidota > Bacteroidia > Chitinophagales > Chitinophagaceae > Chitinophaga > Chitinophaga silvatica. Next base: position 188,751 of record NZ_QPMM01000006.1, read on the forward strand.
TTATAGGCTCTGCCGAAATGGAAATTACTCCGGATGAAATCAACTTTACTATTTCTTTACGTGAATATCTGAAAGGTAAAAACAAAGTTGAGATAGGAACACTTGAAAAACAATTACAGGATGCTGTAGCCGCAGCAGGTATTCCAAAAGAAAACTTTACTATCGAAAATGTTTATGGTAGTAACTACGATTGGGATGTACGTAAAAAGAAAGATCCATTGGAGTTTATGGCTCGTAAACAATATCGCCTGAAACTAAACAGACTGGATAAAATCAATGCTATTCTCGGAGCTGTAGATGCGGAAGGTATTGAAAGTGCAAGAGTTTCCTCTTTCTCTTCAAGTAAAATGGAACAGTATAGAAAAGAAGTGAAAATTAAAGCTATGCAGGCTGCTAAAGATAAAGCAGAATACATGCTGGCTGCTGTAAATAACAAACTGGATAATCTGCTGGAAGTTCAGGAAATTAATACCGATAACTATGCAGATTTCCGTCCTCTGGCTGCGAATTATATGGCAAAGGGTGGTGGTGCTTCAGAAGATTCTAATATTGATTTTAAAACCATTAAGGTTCGTGCAGAAGTAAGAACTGTATGGGAAATTAAATGGAAGTACTAAGAAAATTTGATAGTTGAAGAGCGAACATCAGGTTTAAAATCGTATGTTCAAATCAGACATTTTTTAATAATTACATTGATAAAAAAGAGAAGGTCGGCTCTACAAGCCGACCTTCTCTTTTTTATATTATAATTGAATTTTACTCATGAGGTAAATCTTGCAATATTGATTTGCCAGCTTTGGTCATTACTCTTTTCCCTCTTTGGAGACCCGCAAAATAACTTAATGCAGTAATTAAAAAGTATACAACAAGCTGAATGAATTTAATTAAAAACGTTTCATGACCGGTATATAGGCAATATCCTAAAAATGAGAAGATTAAAATTAGAAAGGACATAATTATAATTGAATATGCTATTATATTCTTTCTGTGTTCTTTTGGCATCTTTTGTAAGCATTCATCATTAGATTTCATCGCCAAAGATGCTAGTTGAAAATTCTGTTCTAATTCTCTTTCTTTTAGTTTGATATAATATTTTCAATTTGTGATTGAACATCAATTGATGATGGCAAATCAGAATCCATATTTTCTTCTGATTGGGGCGAAGAGTGTTGATGCGGAAGGTTGGATTGAGCTAACATATGGATTATATTTATAGGTTATTTCAAATTTTCCATAGCAATAAGTACCAGGTTCCGGGAGAATGAATCGTGTACTTTCAATTGCTTCTCTTTTAGTTTTTACAATTCTAATAAATGTGGCTGCGTCGACTACCTGTTTATATTTTTTCGGCTGTAAATATTCCTGAATGTCTATAAGTTTTGAATGCAAGGTTGAATTTTTTTACTATCGTAATTTACGGAAGTGGTTTTTTATGAACAAGGAAATAACGTTTAAAAATTTTAATGTTGAAGATTTGTGATCCTTAGAGTTTTTGTTGATAAATGATTTTTCAAAATGATTGTAGATTTATAATAAAAGAGCGAGGGGCTATTCTGGATGGAATAGCCCCTCGCTCTTTTATTATAAAGTTCGGATTAGAAACTATATCTAAGACCTAACTGCATTTGGTGACGTGAAGAGAAGAAATCTTTAGAGTAAGGAGTACCCGGATCTCCGAAAGTATAAGTCGGATAATTGTTTACTACTTTACCGGCAGAAGTCAGACCAACACTTGAAGTAGAGTTGAAGGTGTTGGAAGTGAAGTATTGGATACCCCATTCTTTATTCAACAGATTAGTCAGGTTGATGATATCGTAGGTAAGGGTGATAGTGTGAGTTTTCTTACCTGCGGTGAAGTTAAAGTCCTGGCTGAAACGGAAGTCGGCTTGTGTATTCCAAGGAGTACGGCCACCGTTACGCTCAGTGAACTGACCTTTACGGCTATTCAGGTATTTGTTGCTGCTAACGTAGTTCATAAACTCAGTAGCTTGTTGAGCTGCTGTTTTACCGTTATATCCATCATTGAAGAAGTTGGTAGCTTCAGCAACATCTTTAGGGATGTAAGCCAAACTAACTTGTTGAGGAGTATTTTGAACAGTAGCGTTTACGAAACCATAAGTAAATGGAGTACCTGAAGAAGTGTTGAAGAACACGCTGAAGTTAGACACCCATTTGTTTTTAGTACCCCAGTCTTGTTTGTAGTTTGCAGTAGCAACGATTCTGTTACGGATATCGAAGTTAGAGTAAGCCAATCCCGGATTGTTAGGATTTAAAGCCTGATTCAGCTGCCAGTTAGATTCCATTGAGTTACGGATACCGTTGGTGATATCTTTAGCCTGACCGTAAGTATAAGCAGTCATGAAGCTAAGACCAAATGGGAATGATTTAGAAACCTGAGCAGTGATGCTGTAACGGTAACCTTTATTAGTATTAGACAACAGGTAAGCGTTAGTAAACAGGGTGTTGATCTTACCATTATTATTACCAGCGTTCTTAACGTAGATCGGTTGCTGATGATTTACATCATACTCATAGTATTTTACTTCATCAGCGATATTTACCTGTTGGAACATCAGGTCATAGATAACTTTTGTATAAATACCTTCGATAGAGAATTTCCACATATCGCGGGTATTATATTCAAATGCGAGGCTACTTCTCCAGGCTTGTGGCATTTTGAAGTTGTTATCGATCATATCTACCTGAGTAGCGCTACCTGCATCATTAACTTTCTGGCCATTTTGAGCCGCGTAATCAGCAATACCATTTTTTGAAGGCTTAGCAGCTGGTAAAGGAGTGTTAACAGCCGGGCTGGTTGCATCGTAAGCACCGTAAGTAACACCGTTGTTATAGTAAGCATAACCTAACCATGCGAAAGGAATACGACCGGTGAATAAACCGCTACCACCACGTAAGATCATGCTGTTATCACCTTTGATATCGTAGTTAAAACCTAAACGAGGAGAGATTTGAACGTTGTTCAGGAAGTTGTTTTTGATATCCTGTGGTTTAGTGTAGGTATAGGTATTACCGTAGTTTGGATCTATCGGAGCTTTAATGGTTTTATCACTTAAAGGTTGTTTGTTAGGAATACCTGCGTAGTCGAAACGGACACCTGGAGTGATTTTGAAACGATCGGTAAGTTGAATGTCATCCTGTCCGTATAAGCTCATCAGATTAACTTTGAACTGAGCAGGAGGATTAGCCATGATATAGTCGCGGGAGTTATTAGTGTAGTTATAGTTACCACGTACGCGGCTAGGTTTGTTATCAAGGAAATCCTGAATTGTTTTATAATCAACACGTCCGTTCCAGGAGTTTACGAATCCGTAAGTAATGTTATAGAATTCGTTGTGAGTACCAATGGTGAAGGTATGTTTACCTTTAAAGATGGTTACGTTGTCGGTAACTTCAAAGGTTTTTTGCTTCATGTTGAAGATACTTGCTTCACGGTCAGTTCCCAGGAAGATGGTAGAACCAGGAATACGGCCACCAATCTGGATCTGAGGAACAGCAGGATCAGACAGTGGATCTCTGTAGTCATGAATGTTGGAATAACCCAGGATCAAGCTGTTAGAAAGTGTGCTGCTAAAGTTGCTTTTCAGTTCAGCAACGGTAGAAGACTGATTATTCACTTGTTTGAAGTCGATACCTTTGAAACGGAAGTTTTGTTGATCGCGCTCCAGGTTAGTAGCTTCAGAAGTGATAGTATTGTTACGTAAAGACAACTGATGTTTGTCGTTGATATGCCAGTCTAATCTGTTGAAGAATTTATTGGAGTTGGAATACATGCTGGTGTTACCTGCAGTACCCGGATTAACTCCATATTCCAGCATCTTATTAGTGATAGCTTCAGCATCGGCGACAGTAAGAATTTTGTTGTCAACTGATCCTGCAGCAAGGATAACCGGATCTACGCGGCGGGTAATTTCTTCGTTAGTGAAGAAGAATAATTTGTTCTTGATAATAGGGAAACCGATTCTAACACCAGTTTGATATTCATGGAAATCGCTAGGCAATTTAGAACCATCACCGGCATTATTTTTACCGATCATAGAAGCGTTACGACCGAAGCCATAGATAGAACCATGAACTTCGTTGGTACCGCTACGGGTTACAGCGTTAACGCTACCTCCGAGGAAGTTACCAACTTTAACATCAAATGGAGCTAATAATACCTGAACATCCTGAATAGCGTCGATAGACACAGGGTTAGTACGGGTGCTGCTACCAGGTTGACCGCTGGTATTGCTTTGTCCACCTAATGAAGGGCTAAAGCCGATAGCATCATTATTGATAGCACCATCTAAGGTTACGTTGTTGTAACGGTAGTTAGTACCCAGGAAAGAGTTGTTATTGCTTTGTGGAGTAACTTTAGTCAGATCCTGCAAGCTACGGCTGGTAGATGGCATGTTTTTAATTTGCTCCTGACCAATTCTGGTACCGGATTTACCTGCACCAGCATTACCGGTTACTACTACTTCACTAAGAGCAGTAGATTCTTCCTGTAATTTAAAGTTATAAGTGCTGGAACCTAATGGAAGGTTTACATCACTTTTAGTTTCTTTTTTATAGCCGATAAATGAAACAGTAATGGTGTATGGACCACCCGGATTGAGGTTAGGGAGGATGTAGCGACCATCTGTATTCGTTTGTACTCCTGATCTTGCGCCAGTACTTGTGTTTACAAGAACTACAGTAACACCCGGAATGGCCTGGCCTCCAGGGTCAGATACCTTACCTGATATAACAGCGGTGGTTACCTGAGCATCAGCGTTGTTATAAAATGCGATTACAAAGAGGCTAACTAGTAGCGTAAAGAATGATTTCATAAACTGTGTGTAAGTATTTTACAGGTGCAAAGAAACCAGTCCAAAACAACCAGAATGTTAACTGATTATTACGGAATTGTTAAGGAAGACCTAAAGCCACCTTAAAAAACTCGTTAACCGGTTAATTTGGGTTAAAATACTATCAGTTTTGGGCGTTGTTTTGAGAAGAGTGTTAACAAAATGAAAAATATGGGATAGGAAATAATTATTAAGAGAATGTGAACAATAAATAAGATAATATAACCTTAACGCATAAACGAAAAACCCTGCTTCTAAAAGCAGGGTGGCTTTACCTTAAATCCATCATCATTATTGATGATCAAGAATTTCGACTTTGAAAGTTCCGTCCGTTAAAGGTTTTTCAATTTCACCATTTATTAATACACCGGAGAATGTTCCCTCGGCGTGTCTATTATTAATACTTGTGATGTTTACAGTAACCGTTTTATCGACATACCCGTTTTCTTTAGGCTCAATATTCATAACGGCCATTTCTACCATGTTTTCGAAGGTACCAGTACCAATAGTATCAGGGAATGTGATCATTAACTCCATATGATTTCTGAAGTTATTGGTTAAACCATCAATAATTAATGTTTTCTTACCAGCATATAAAGTATCTGTAATAAAAGCGGTTGTAGCATTCGATTGATAAAGCACATTATCAATCTTAAAGGAAAAGATGCTTATTGCGTTTACTTTGTCTTTATTCGAACTGCAGGCGCTAAATATTACCAGCAATATAGCTGATAGGGCTAGTGTCAATTTCTTGAATTGCATAATGCTTCTTTTGGTTAGCTGTTCTCCTAGCTGAAGCAACCAGTGCCGGCCGCCTGGTCGAGCGGCCAGCGGAATTTATCATAGGATACTGGTCTTTTTCGTTGGCATAGGGATAATTACGGCTGCAATATATATAAAAAATACAAATTATAAAATTTTTGCATGGATGTGGATTTTCCCACAACAGATCTGCCGAAATGTACCTTATTGAGGCTGAAGCATTAGCGCAGTAAAACAAGGTAGATGCAGGTATTGATGCATTAAGATCAGAAAGTAAAAAGGTCGCCTCTACATAGTAGAGACGACCTTTTAATTATTAACATAAACAATTAAGCGTCGATCTTTGCATACTTCGCATGCGATTCGATAAAGGCCCTGCGTGGAGGTACTTCATCGCCCATCAGCATACTAAATACACGGTCTGCTTCTGCTGCACTTTCCAGTGTAATTTGTTTGAGGGTACGGAACTCAGGATTCATGGTAGTATCCCATAATTGTTCTGCGTTCATCTCTCCCAAACCTTTATAACGTTGAACAGTAACACTGTCTTCTTTTCCGGCACCAGCTAATTTTGAAGTAGCTGCTTTTCTTTCTTCTTCTGTCCAGGCGTAAATCTGTTCCTTACCTTTTTTAACCAGGTATAAAGGTGGTTGTGCAATATAAACATAACCCTGTTCTACCAAAGCCTTCATGTAACGGAAAACGAAAGTGAGGATAAGAGTAGCAATGTGACTACCATCCACGTCGGCATCCGTCATAATAACCAGCTTGTGGTAACGGAGTTTAGAGAGGTTTAATGCTTTATCATCTTCTTCAGTACCAATGGTTACACCAAGAGCAGTAAAGATATTTTTGATTTCATTATCCTCATATATTTTGTGTTCCATTGCTTTTTCTACGTTCAGGATTTTACCTCTGAGCGGCAGAATAGCCTGGAAGTTTCTGTTACGACCTTGTTTGGCAGTACCACCTGCGGAATCACCCTCAACCAGGAACAACTCACATTTTGTAGGATCATTGTCGGAGCAATCGGCCAGTTTACCAGGTAATCCGCTACCAGTCATTACACTCTTACGTTGTACCAGCTGACGTGCTTTACGTGCTGCTTCACGTGCCTGAGCTGCTAAAACTACCTTATTAATTACGGTTTTAGCTTCTCTTGGGTTTTCTTCGAGGTATGCATCCAATACTGCTGCAACTGAGCTATCTACAACCCCCATTACATCAGAGTTACCCAATTTGGTTTTGGTCTGACCTTCAAACTGAGGCTCAGGAACTTTAACGCTGATAATAGCGCTTAATCCTTCGCGGAAGTCATCTCCGGTTACTTCAACCTTAGATTTCTCGAATAATTTATTCTTATCACCATAGGATTTGAATACACGTGTAATCGCTCTACGGAAACCGGCTACGTGTGTACCACCTTCAATGGTATTGATATTATTTACGTAAGAGAAGATATTCTCACTGAAAGCATCATTATAAACAAGTGCTACTTCTACCGCAACGTTAGATGCAGCATCATGCGCTTCTACATAAATAGGAGTAGGTAATAAAGGATTACGGCGACCGCTTTTATCCAGCATCTGGATAAACTCCTTAATACCACCTTCGCTGTAGAAATTTTCAGAGAAGAAATTGCCATCGTCATCTTTTTCCCGCTCGTCGATCAGGGTAATGTTGATCTTACGATTCAGGTAAGATAACTCTCTTAAACGGCTGGCTAAGATTTCACGGTTGTAGGTTGTTTCCTTGAAAATCTCTCCGTCTGGTTTAAATAATGTAGTGGTTCCGGTTCCTTCACTGACACCAATTTCACGAACGGCATACTGAGGGATACCACGATGGTATTCCTGCTCAAATATTTTGCCTTCTCTTTCTACTGTAACGTGAAGTCTGTCGCTCAATGCGTTTACGCAGCTTACCCCTACTCCGTGCAAACCTCCGGATACCTTGTATGTGTTTTTGTCGAATTTACCACCGGCGTGTAATACGGTCATTACAACTTCCAGTGCCGAACGTCCTTCTTTCGGAATGATGCCGGTAGGAATACCACGGCCATCATCCTTTACCCGAATGGAGTTATCGCCCAGAATTGTTACTTCAATATTTTTGCAATAACCAGCCAGGGCTTCATCTATGGAGTTATCCACAACCTCGTAAACGAGATGGTGTAACCCTTTGATGCCAATATCGCCAATATACATGGCCGGGCGCTTACGTACCGCTTCCAGACCTTCTAAAATCTGTATACTCCCCGCGTCATATCCGCTGCTGCTGGGGCTAGGTGTTTGCACTAATTCTTCGCTCATATGTTGGGTAAAATCTTTTAGAAATAAAATCGGTAGACAATCACGCAAAAATACGAAAAATAAGCCTTATTTCCACAAAAGAATACTGGTTTTAAAGAGGTATGGATATGCTATAAATTGGCCACGCCTACTATCTCCTTGGTACCGTCAAATAAAGTTTTCCACACAAGGTTGAAAAATGATTTATGAATATCCCGGTTATGGTTCATTGTTGCAACACGTTCCTTATCTCCCGGAGACGGATTAGAGTCCTTGATAACCATTATGTTAGCTACAAAACTCAATAATCCCCTGCGTTTATATTCTTTATGCTCCTTATCCTGCTGCAAAACAGCAATTCTAAGGTTTTTATATAGTAATCGCATATTTCCTGTAGCTTTTCTCTCATCTCCTTTAATATTGAAGTCCAGCTCCTGCAAATCACAAGACCTTATTTCCAGCATTGCCAATGCTTTTGTTGCCACATTCAGGTCTTTCCCATTCATATTATTCAATTTGCCTGTTACACTGAATCTGGCGGTTTTATCATTCAATATAAAATCAAATTTCGCCCTTAATTTCCCGCTTTGCATAAAGATCGCGTCCAAATTGGCAATCAAATGGTTGTTTTGGGCAATTATTGAGTCGATGTTCGTCAGATTTGTAAATACCCCGTGGATATTTCTGAAGTTTATTACACCTGTTTGTTGGGTAGCCGGATTTTTCTCTGCATACTGGATACTCACATTATTACCAACCAGCGTATCGAAATTAAAAGGGATCGTTATTTTTTCTAATTGCTGTTGCGGTGCTTTTCCTAATTTGTTACCAGGTTCTTCAGGTAGAGAACGATCACGGTAAATATTAAATCTTCCTCCTCCTATATCTACTCTTTCCGCCCAGATCTGTTGCTCCTGTAATAGGAGCATCGGATTTAATTCTTTGATACTGATATCATTGAATACGATATCATAAAGATCCTTTTGTACGCCGTTTATTTTCTGGAACTCATCTTTATCGTATCTCGGCTCTATTTGAAACTGACCTATATGAAAAGTTCTGTTGGCCGCGTCATACTTGATTTTCTTCGCATAAACCGTATATAGGCTGTCTTTGGATTTATGGGTGTAATCTTTCATCCCTATTTCGTAATTCCTTGCATACAGAAAACGGGTAGGGTCTTTCAGGGCAACAGAATCTATCAGCAAATCATTGATATTCATCTTCAGGTTTCTGAATTGATGAATAATCCTGGAAGAATCTTTTTTTATAAAAACATATTTGATAGCAATGCTATCTAGGTTAATATTACCAATATAGAGAGATTTAATACTTCGGGTGATTTGCTGATAGGCAGTTTTAGGAGCAGTAGTATCTATAGTTGTTTGATTCTGTTCTACTTCTACTCTTGATCCTGAAACTACTATTTCACCTGCACTTAATTTTTTTCCAATGAAGTATTTGAGGAGCTTAAAGTATTTGAGTTCCAGTTTATCAATCTCAACGACATAAAGATTTTCCGGTGCTCTTAACTCACCTTTTAATCGTTGATATACCAGTGTATCCGGGGCCATGCGCAGGTGTTCGACCAATACGCTGCCCGATAGAACATCCAGTTTCAGGTTTTGAAATCTTACGTCATATAAGCTGTCGGAAATTGCGCTTACATAAGCTGGTAGTTCTTTTTTCAGGAGTGTGTTCCAATGATTGTTTAGATACCATCCGATAAAGAACATGCCTAATATCAGGGAACTGAATATTATCAGGAGAGTTTTCAGGAATCTCGAATTGTTTTTTTGCTCGTTTGCCATCCGTACAGATAAAACTAAATTTATACCAAGGAAGTTTTGATCAATCTACGAAAAATTCTATATGTTAAGTTACTATTGTAATCTGACTGTCAAAACCTCAACGCTTAAAAAATGAATCCCTAAATTTGTGATTCTTATAACAATCCGGACGATTAAAATTAGCTACAAGTGAAAGATTTACAGGATTTATTAGCATTGGCAATACCGCAGCCAGCAATGAGCCATCAATTGCAGCTGGCAGAAGAGAGCAGCGTGTCTGTTCCTGATTGTTTGGAATTTACCCTACAGCGATTTACGTATGATTCTCCTTTGCCGGTAGAAGACGTGGCAATGGTGGTTTATCAGCCTGCCAAAAGAGGCCAGGCTGCAGCAATTGAGCTTCGTTATTGTGTAGCGGGCAATAAATACTGTAAGAACCCTGGATGTACAGATCAGCTTTGTGCTGCCAAAAAAGAACCTTGCAGCAATAAGGATTCTGTAGACTTAATTACTGTACGTTTCCAGCCTACTTTCATTCAGGCTTTACAGAAGGGAGCAACTAATTTCTCCATCTTTGATAATCAATCCCGTAAGCCTTTCGTAAAGAATATACAACCATGTACAAAATCCAAGTCGGTATTGGAAACCATGGTACATAATGATTACGAAGGGGTTCTGAAAAATATATTCCTGCAAAGCAGGGCTTTGGATCTGTTACTGTATAGTTCTGATCAGTTTGTGAAGAACGATATTGATGAGCGTTATGGTTGTAGATTCCTTACTCAGATGGAAGATCGGGGTAAGATTGAGAAAGCCCGTGATATTTTGCTCGAACAACTGGATGCGCCCATTACTATCAAGGATTTGGCCCGTAAAGTTGCCATGAACGAGTGTTACCTTAAGAAAGGGTTCAAAGCTATGTATGGCACTACTATTTACGACTATTTCCAGAAAGAGAGAATGGAGAAGGCAAAAGGGCTTTTATATGAGAAAGGCATGTCTGTATCTGAAGTAGCCATGTTGATGGGATATTCCTGTATTTCACACTTTTCTACTGCCTTTAAGAAGCATACAGGGCTGAAACCGTGTGAATTATTACTTCGCTAATTCATTTTTCCCTTTTCGATCATTACTTTTCCCGAATTGAGAAGCCAAAGAGATAATCTCGTCGTTTCTTTGTAACACGATAGGCAGATATCTATTTGCGTTTCCTATAAGCTTCCTTAATAGATTTGACCATAGGAAGAAATTTTCCGAGAATAAGCATGAATGTCAAACACCATCTAAGCCATAATTGTCGGAAAATTATCTACCTAACTTATAATAAAGCCTCTTGCATTAGCAAGGGGCTTTTGATTTTTGGTAGTAATCCTGATAATTTGGATAGATAACTAAAAAAGAAAACCCCGCCCAAAAGAGCAGGGTCTGTCCTATTTATCCCTATACCTATGAAATACGAATTTGAATTATTCAGTTACGGTACCTGCTTCGTTCAGCAACACAGATTTCTCTGTACCATTTTCCTGAATATTGATTTTGTAGTATGCAGCTACATCTGATCTCTCAATTTTCCAACCATCTTTTATGGTTGCATCCGGATATTTTGATTTCAGGGTACTAGCCACTGATTCCGGTAAATTTTGAGCATCATATGCGCTTCTGGTGGCAACCCATTTGCCATCTGCATCATACTCTGCAGTAGTATTAATATTTTCTTTCTGGAAATTTGCGGTCCAATGACCAGCACTGGTTTTAGTCCACTTAGCCACTGAAGTACCCGCAAAAGTCTGATCAAAAGAACTTTTCACCGCATCCGGAGCAACTACCGGTTTGGCTTCTATTTTTGTTTTTTTAACTGATTTTTTTTGCTGAGCAAAAGTTATGCCGGAAGTGAATAGAACCGCACAAAAAATTAACGTCAACTTTTTCATGTTCGATATGGTTTACCGTTGGGTTAAAGATTAATAACAGGTTTTTCTAACTCTTCCTTGCAAATTAGCTAAAACAATGCCAAAAACGCAAAACAAGCACTCTTTATTGCAAATTAGTAAAAAAACAATAAAAAATATTCAGAAAGCCCGGTTTTTAATAAAGTTCACCCTTTCGGAGCCGGCGTATTTTCGTAACTTTGCACAATTTTAAACAATTATCATTAAATAACATCAAAGGACGGGGAATTGTTTTATGTCCAGCAAATATCAGGAATATAACCAGCTGAATTTACCTCAGATCGAGAAAGAAATACTGCAACACTGGGAGCAGTACCAGGCTTTTGAAAAAAGCGTGGAAGTACGCGAAGGCGCGACCCCTTTCGTGTTTTATGAAGGCCCTCCAAGCGCCAACGGTTTGCCTGGCATTCACCACGTGATTTCTCGTACCTTGAAGGATTTGGTGTGCCGTTACAAAACTATGAGCGGTTTCCAGGTAAAACGTAAGGGAGGATGGGATACCCATGGTTTACCAGTGGAACTGGGCGTAGAAAAAATGTTAGGTATCACTAAAAAAGATATCGGAACTAAAATTTCCATTGCCGAGTATAATGATACTTGTCGTAGCGAAGTATTGAAATATAAAGACAAGTGGGATGACCTTACCCGTAAAATGGGCTATTGGGTTGATCTCCAGGATCCATATATTACTTTCGATAATAACTATATCGAAAGTTTGTGGTGGGCGCTTAAAACTCTTTATAGTAAAGGATTCCTTTACAAAAGCGTAAGCATCCAACCTTATTCTCCTGCTGCCGGAACAGGTTTGAGCTCCGCAGAATTAAACCAGCCAGGTACTTACAAGAATGTAAAGGATACCACTATAGTAGCCATGTTTAAAGCTACTAAAGCGGCTAATTCTCAATTCCTGTTTGATGCTGCCGGTTCTGATGAAGTATTTTTCATGGCATGGACTACCACCCCATGGACTTTACCATCTAACCTGGGTTTAACAGTAGGACCTAATATAGATTACGTACTGGTTAAAACTTTAAACCAGTATACACATCTTCCTATCAATGTTGTTATCGCGAAAGACCTGCTGGGTAAATACTTTAAGCCGGAAGGTGAGAACGCCGATTTCGCTGCTTACCAGGAAGGTGATAAAGTAATTCCATGGTCGATATTAACCGGTTTTAAAGGAAAAGACCTGGAAAATATCCGCTATGAGCAGTTATTGCCATACGCACAACCTGAAGAAGGAGATCCGTTCAGAGTAATCCTGGGCGACTTCGTAACTACCGAAGATGGTACAGGTATCGTACATACTGCACCGGCTTTTGGTGCCGACGATAATCGCGTTGGTAAAAAGAATAATCTGGGTATCCTCATCCTGGTCGACAGAGAAGGTAAGTTTACCGACAATGTAGGTGAGTTTTCAGGACGTTTTGTAAAGAATTACAAAAACGAAACTGATTACAAAGATGTGGATGTTGATATAGCTGTTAAGTTGAAAAAGGAAAATCGTGCTTTCAAAGTAGAAAAGTACGAACACTCCTATCCTCACTGCTGGCGTACCGATAAACCAGTACTGTATTATCCGCTGGATGCCTGGTTTATTAAAACTACTGCGAAGAAAGACAGAATGGTGGAATTGAATAAAACCATCAACTGGAAACCTGCTTTCACCGGTACCGGACGTTTCGGTAACTGGTTGGAAAATATGGTTGACTGGAATCTTAGCCGTAGCCGTTACTGGGGTACTCCTCTTCCAATCTGGAGAACAGAAGACGGAACAGAAGAAAAATGTATTGGAAGCATTGAGGAATTGAATACTGAAATCCGCAAGGCAAATGAAGTTTTAGGAGGTGATGTTAATAAGTCTTTCCTCCACGACGGAATTCTTGACTTACACAAACCATATGTAGATGAAATCGTACTGGTAAGTGATTCAGGAAAACCAATGCGTCGGGAACCGGATTTGGTGGACGTATGGTTCGACAGTGGAGCAATGCCTTATGCACAATGGCACTATCCGTTTGAAAATAAAGATCTGATAGAAAAAGGAACAGCTTTCCCGGCAGATTTCATTGCGGAAGGGGTTGACCAAACCCGTGGCTGGTTCTATACTTTACACGTACTGGGAGTTTTATTGTTTGATAACGTAGCTTATAAAACAGTGGTTTCCAATGGTTTGGTATTGGATCAGTTTGGCCAGAAAATGAGTAAACGTCTGGGCAATGTTGTAAATCCTTTTGATACAATTGAGCAATTTGGTGCTGATGCAACCCGTTGGTATTTAATCACCAACGCATCGCCATGGGATAGCCTGAAGTTCGATATTAAAGGTATTGGTGAGGTTCAGCGTAAGCTGTTCGGTACCCTGTACAATACATATAACTTCTTTGCTATGTATGCAAATCTCGACAATTTCACTTTCAAGGAAGCATACATACCATTAGAAGAGCGTCCGGAAATTGATCGTTGGATCATTTCAGTACTGAATACACTAGTTAAGGATGCTACCAGCTACTACGATGACTATGAGCCTACTCAGGCGGGTAGAGCTATCGAAAAATTTGTGGATGAGCAATTGAGCAACTGGTATGTAAGACTGTGTCGTCGCCGGTTCTGGAAAGGGGATTACGAACATGATAAGATTAGTGCGTATCAGACCTTGTATGAATGTCTGGAAAAAATTACACAGTTGATGGCTCCGGTTTCCCCATTCTTTACAGATTGGTTATTCAATAATCTGAATAAGGTTTCCGGGCGTATAGCGGCCCAATCCATTCACCATACTGATTTCCCTGTTGTGAATGAGGCTGCTTTAGATACCGACCTGGAAGAAAGAATGCAGTTGGCCCAGGATATTTCCAGCCTGGTATTATCCTTGCGTAAAAAAGTGAATATCAAGGTACGGCAACCTCTGCAGAAGATCTTAATTCCGGTCTCTAATCCAAAAATGCAGGAACAAATAGAAAAAGTAGCTGATCTCATAAAAAGTGAAGTGAATGTCAAAGGGATTGATTATCTTACAGAAACAGCGGGTTTCATCAAGAAAAAAATCAAACCCAACTTCAAGTCGCTAGGCCAAAAAATGGGTGCGAAGATGAAATCTGTAGCAGCCGCTATCACTGCCTTTACAGAGGCTGATATTGCTACTATTGAACGTGAGGGTCACTTTGCCCTGCATTTAGACGGAGAGCAGCTGCAAATCCAATTATCTGATGTCGAGATTATTTCTGAAGATATCCCAGGATGGACAGTAGCTAATAAAGGTGCTTTAACGGTAGCGCTTGATATTACTATTACTCCACAATTACAGGATGAAGGAAATGCGAGGGAATTAGTGAACAGAATCCAAAAGATTCGAAAAGACAGTGATTTTGCTTTAACTGACAGAATTGATGTTTCGATACAGAGTCCGGAAGCCCTTAAATCGGCCATTGTGAACTATAATGACTATATTTGCACGGAAATTTTGGCAGACAGCCTGGAACTAGTGGAGCGATTACATGATGGTACAGAAATAGAGGTGAACGACCTTAAATTTAATGTATTAGTTAACAAAAAAAGCTAATCCCCCATGGCAACAAAAAAGAAAGTTGCTACTAAAACGACTCAAAAGGCAGCTCCGGCAAAAAAAACTGTGGCTAAGGCTACTCCTGCTAAAAAGGCTGCAATACCTGCTCCGGCAAAAAAAACAACGCCTGCTCCTAAAGCGGCTGCTAAAACTGCAGCCCCTGCTAAAACAGCACCCAAAGCAAGCACTGTTAAAGCCCTAGCAAAGCCTTCTAAAGCAGAGCCAGCTCAAACAGCCCAAAAGGTTGCGTCTGCACCTCAAACAGTGGAGAAAAAAGGAACTGCCCAAGCTAAAACATCCGTCACGAAAGTTGCTGTACCTGCAAAATCGACCGTTAACAATGAACCTGCTGTAAAGCAGAAAGTGGTTACGAAAAGTGTTTCCGCTGAGACAAAACCATTTATTTCTAAGTCAGAAGAAAAAGAACTTAAAACGATGGCAGTAAAGAAAGCAGATCCTAAGGTAGAAGTTGCTAAGGAGAAAGAATCTTCAAAGAAAGCAGCTGAAAAGCCTGTTAAGGCTGAAAAATCAGTAAAGGCGGAAAAATCCGAGAAACCCGAGAAAACTGAAAAATCAGAAAAAAAGGGTGGAAAATCTACTTTGGTATCTTATCAACCTGAGTTTACCAAGTCGGTGCTGGACCAACCCGCCACACCAAGCGGTCCTGTTTTCAGATATAGTGATACTGACTTGCAAGAATTTAGAGAGCTTATCCAAAAGAAACTGGAAGCAGCTAAAAAAGAACTAATCTATTTGCAAGGACTCATCACCCGTAAAGATGAAGCAGGAACCGACGATACTGAAAATAAATATATGAGCATGGAAGATGGCAGTGGCTCTCAGGAAAGAGAACAACTCAACCAAATGGCCAGCCGTCAGATTCAATTTATTGATCACCTGGAAAAAGCAATGGTGCGTATCGAAAATAAAACCTATGGCATTTGCCGCGTAACCGGTAAACTCATAGACAAAGCACGCCTCAGAGCTGTTCCGCATGCTACTTTAAGTATTGAAGCTAAATTGGCTAAAAGTAAATAATTACTTAAACGTATAAACGAAAAGAGGGCCGACCATTACTTTGGTCGGCCCTCTTTTTTTTTCCTTAAGTATTTCCGGCCTTACGCTCTATTTACATCTTTCTTCTTTTTCATCTGCCTGATCGCCAGATACAATACCCCCGCTCCTGCCAATGCAACCAGGCTTCCAATCCCTATTCTCTTTGCCTGACGCTTATTAATTGAAGGTAATTTTAAATTTTTGGAACTGGCCGGAGCTATCTCCAATAATCCATGTAACGATAAACCGTAAATAATTTTATCGGCAACCTTTTCTACAGCACCTCCACAAGGTTGTGGACAAAATGCTACGCCAACGCCTGCACGCATCAGCAATTCCTGGTCTCTGGAAGGATCCCCAACATAAATTATATTCTGCGCATTAATGTTATACTGCCGGTCGATATACGGAAACATATTACTTCTGCAATATTCTCCACCCTGCATAAAATATTCCGCTGCTGTAAACTCACCCGTTGCTACACTATTTACCATATGTAATTTGTTGGCAAATACGAAATCCATCCCTAGCTTATTCTTAATATGCCTGCCAATTGTATCAAATCCATCGGTGATCAGACCAACGGCATAGCCACGCTTTTTCAATTCCCTGACAATCTCTCTGATGCCTGGTACTAAAGGAATTGCATCTGCTATCTCCAGTAATTCAGCAATATTTCTTCCTTCAAATAACTGCGCTGCTAATTGTAATGAGGTAAGTGTATCAAATTTAGATGATCTGATATATTCCAATGTTTCTTCCTGTTCAAAGGCCAGAGCTGCACATTCGAGATAATCTGCCCTGAAAACTACCTGGTCTAAATTGAAAATAACCATCTTTTGCAGCTTATCAATAGATTCCAGAATTGAATATTCCATCTGTTCTCTGATCAGATTAATATTTCCAAGTGTCTCCAGATTTTCCTGTGGTATATTCTCTGCTTTTTTCAAAATAGTTCTGGATACTTCTCTCGACATTTTGCTGAGCTGTTCCCAGGTTTGCATAGCATTTTCTATCTTCCCTATGTTCGCTTCCACAATGCGGGCACCCGATTGATGCATGTCGATGAGGAGACCAATATCAACCCCATAATCATTCTCAAAATGAACATTGGATAGAAATGATTTGCGGGCTGCAATCATTCCGCTTAAAGGTTGTTGAAAATGTGCAAGATCGGGATACAAAATACTTAGCAGCGGCTTGGCCACCAATTGAGTGACCCTGCCAGCCTGCCTTTCAAAATAGGATTTGACAAAGTCGGCTTCGTCATTCTCGATAGGATTTGTAAGGAGATCAATAATGTTATCGGGGTAGGTTAATATATCTCCGTCTACATATGCTACGATGTCATATTTAGCGGCCATCATTCCTTCACGCATAGAAATTCCCTTACCTCTCTGGCTACTGGTAATAACTCTGACTTGTTCTTTCATGGCTTCTTCTACAGTGTTATCTGTAGAATTATCATCCACAACAATTACTTCAATTCTACGTGATGTTTTCTTAACGGTTCTGATAACCTGGCGTATGGTAGCACCTTCGTTTAATACAGGAATTACGATTGATATCATAGGAGTTCACTATGTTAAAAGGTTAATAAATAGTGCTGCAAAGAGCGCCTGTTGGCATTTACAAGTGCGCAACTATCAAAAACCATACCCCTATACGAATCTGGTTATTTGAACTCCTGCATTTCTACCAGTCTATAATATAATCCTTGTTGCTGCATTAATACTTCGTGTGTACCTTTTTCCTTGATTTCTCCTTTATCCATCACCACTATTTCATCGGCATATTGTATAGTGCTTAAGCGATGCGCAATAACAATGGTAGTACGGTGCTGCATCAAATTATCTAATGCCGATTGTACAAGTTTCTCTGCTTCAGCATCTAATGCAGATGTAGCTTCATCAAGTATTAGAATAGGCGGGTTTTTATAAATTGCTCTTGCGATAGTAAGACGTTGACGCTGGCCTCCACTGAGTTTAGAGCCTCTGTCGCCAATCGACGTATTATATCCTTCATCGAGTTGTTCAATAAATTCATGCGCATTGGCAATCCTGGCAGCTGCAATAATTTCGTTCATATCCGGATCAGGATCTCCGAATGCTATATTATTTACTACAGTATCATTAAATAGAATGGCTTCCTGAGATACAATGCCAATCAGCTTTCGCAGGTCATTGAGTTTTAAATCCCTTACATCGTTACCGTCTATACGTACTGAGCCATGATTTACATCATAAAACCTTGGCAGCAAATCAGCCATCGTTGATTTACCAGCTCCACTCCTTCCGATAAGCGCTACCATTTTACCTTTGCTGATCTTAAGATTAATTCCTTTTAATACTTCCTGTTGCTCATATCGGAAATTCACATTTTCATAAACAATTGCATCATTAAAGGAATCAATAGATTTGGCTGTAGGCTTTTCTTCTATACTCACCTCTGCATCCAGTATTTTAAATATTCTTTCGCTTGATACAATTCCCTTTTGCATGGTGGTAATAGCTGAAGAAATATTCTTTGCCGGCTGCATGATCTGGCTGTAAAAAACCAGGTAGGTAATGAAAGTAGCGCCAGTAAGCAGATCGCTGCCATTTAAAACAAGTGTTCCTCCATATATAACAATTACAACAATGATTATTACGCCAATGATTTCTGAAATTGGAGAGGCTAGTTCACGTTGGTTGTAAATTTTCTTACTGATCTTCACAAAGCTGTTATCTACATCTGCAAATTTTTTCTTCATGAATTTTTCAGCCGTAAACGATTGAATAATTCTGATACCACTAAGGGTTTCATCCGTAACGCTAAGAATTTTTCCTAAGAGTGTTTGGCTCGACCAGCTTTTTTGTTTTAGCTTTTTTGAAATGTATGAAAGCAATCCGCCTGAAACAGGAAAGAAGATAATGGTGAAGATGGTTAATTTCACTGAAAGATAAAACAGTGCAATGAAGTAGCCTATAATGATAAACGGATCACGTAATAAAATCTGAATCGCACTTACTACATTGTTTTCTATCTCCTGCACGTCGTTTGTCATGGTAGACAACAGATCGCCTTTTTGTTGGGAACTATAGTAGCTGAGAGATTGTTGATTGAATTTTTCGTATAGTCGTGTACGAAGTTTTGACATCATGGTGAGTTTGAGCCGAACCATGACCCTGGCGCTCATATATCTGCCAAGGTTAGCCACGGTAATACAAATTCCTATAACGGCACAAACAAAATACAGCGCACTTTTGATGGAGCCGCTGGTTTGAATGAAATTGTAGAAGTAGTAATTAAACAGATCTACAAAATATTGAATTGAAAATGTAAAAGTTGGATGAACCAATTCTTTAGGAACAGCTTCTACCTGCTCAAAGATGACATTTAGCAGCGGGATGAGCATTGCAAAATTTACCATTCCGAACAGGATGCCTATAAAGGTATAGATGACGTATTCGGGAAGATAGTGGTGTAGAGGAGTGGCAAATTTCAGTAATCGCTTAAATGTCTTCATTTCTCTTGAACTTTTAGCTGTTTTTCTTGAAAGTTGGACAAAAATAACATAATTACCAGTGGAAGGGTATAATTGACACCATACTTTGCCGGAATTGGGTTATTTTCGCGGATGACGGGGTGAAGAAAGCGACTGAGTGAGGAAAAGCCCCTGTTTAAAATATGATTAAAATTGAAAGCGATGCAGGAAACTAAAAGGCAAAAACAAGTAGGACAACTGGTGCAGGAAGAACTTAGCGGTATATTCCAGCGTATTGGATTGAATGTGGTAGATGGCGGAATGATATCAATTGCTGCAGTAAAGATGACTCCCGATTTATTGGAAGCCAAGGTTTACCTGAGCATGTTTAAGTTCAATTCTCCCCAGGAAATGTTGGATCACATCAGAAAAGAGAGGATGGGAGAGATCAAGAAATTGTTGGGAATTGGATTAGGAAAGCATTTGCGTAGAATTCCTGAACTGAGTTTCTTCATTGATGATACATTGGATTATGTGTTTAAGATGGAGGAATTATTTAAGAAGATTAAGGAAGACGACGCCAATATTAAAGGAGAGAATAAATAATCAATATTGGATTCATGGTTTGGCAATTTGCTTCCCGCTATTTCAAAGCTAAAAAATCAACCAATGCCATAAATATTATTGCATGGGTGAGCGTGGTGGCTATTGCTGTGGGTACTGGGGCGCTCATTATTGTTTTGAGTGTTTTCAATGGCTTTGAAGAATTAGTAAAGTCTTTATACTCCTCATTTTATCCGGCTATCAAGGTAATCCCTGCTACCGGGAAAACCATTTTATTAACCCCGGAGCAACTGAATGAAATTAAATCCATTCCCGGGGTGGCCCATTATTCAGAAGTAATTGAAGAAAGGGCGGTATTGAGATATGGCGATGAGCCTACCATAGCCATTCTGAAGGGGGTTGATAGTAATTATAATGAAGTTACAGACGTTAAAAGTAACATCGTCAGAGGGCGTTTCGATACGGGCGATTCGGTTGCTTACAGGGCGGTACTTGGATTAGAGCTTGAGGGCGCTATGGAAGTAGATGTGGTGCACAGTCTTGCTCCTATTACTGTTTATTTGCCCCGGCGAAATGTAACTACCATTGTTACGCCCGAAGATGCCCTGAATAATGGTGTATTATATCCTGTTGGCACTTTTGCCATTCAGCAAGAGTTTAACAGTAAGTTTGTAATCACGAATATCGACTTCCTGAGGGGATTACTGGAGTTTGGACCTACAGAGATGTCGGCTTTGGAGATGTCTCTTACTAAAGGAACAAATGATAATAAAGTAAAATCAGCATTAGAACATATTTTGGGCGAAAAGTATGTTGTTCAGACTCGATTTGAGCAAAATCGGTCTTTATATTCTATCATGAATGTAGAGAAATGGGCAGTATATGTGATCCTGACTTTCATAATGATAATAGCAGCATTTAACATGATAGGTTCGCTGTATATGCTGGTAATGGAGAAGGAAAGGGATATTACGATCTTAAAGGCTATGGGGGCAAAGAAATCGTTAGTGATGCGAATTTTTCTGGCAGAAGGATTAATTATAGCCGGTATAGGAACGGGAATTGGTTTTGGGATAGCAATATTATTTTGTTTGCTGCAACAACATTTTGGATTTATAAAATTGGAAGGAACATCATTCGTGGTCGACTCTTATCCGGTAAGTATGCACCTTGCAGATTTTGTGTTGGTGTTTATAACGATATTGATTATTGGAGTGGGGGCAAGTTGGTATCCGGCCAGGAGAGCCGCGAAAGAAGCGATGTCATTAAAGTCGACATAATTTATTTTAAATCGATAATAGTTCTATAAAATAGGGCTGACCAATATTTGGTCAGCCCTATTTTATTTATAGCAATAAAATGATTTAGTAATCACCTAAAGTTTCTGGTAATTGAGCTAATGCTTTAGCCAGTTGTTCATCGCTAGGAGCGATACCATGCCATTCGTGATGACCTTCCATAAAGTCAACCCCTTGGCCCATCACAGTTTTCATCATGATAGCAATAGGTTTTCCTTTACCAGCGAGTGCTTTAGCTTTTTCTAAAACAGCCACTACGTCATCCATATCGTTACCGTTCATATGTAAGACTTCCCAACCGAATACCTGGAATTTTGCGCCAACGTCTCCGAGGCCTGCAACATCTTCGGTGGTACCATCGATTTGCTGACCGTTCAGATCTACGGTTACGATTAAGTTGTCGACTTTATTATGAGGAGCAAAGATTAATGCTTCCCAGATTTGTCCTTCTTCCAGTTCACCATCACCAGTCAGGCAGAAGACAAGATTTTTATCGTTGTTTAATTTTTTCGTTAGGGCGGCACCGATAGCCACGCTGATACCCTGACCAAGAGAACCTGAAGCGATACGGATACCTGGCAGGTGCTCGTGTGTAGTAGGATGACCTTGCAAACGGCTATTCAGTTTACGGAAAGAACCTAGTTCCTGAACCGGAAAGTAACCTGAACGGGCAAGTGCACTATAAAACACCGGAGAGATGTGACCGTTAGAGAGGAAGAATACATCCTGGTTTTTACCATCCATATCAAATGGAGCAGGTTGATGATCCATTACCTTGAAATAAAGAGCCGTAAGAAAATCTGCACACCCTAAAGATCCGCCTGGGTGGCCGCTTTGAACGCCATGAACCATTCTTACAATATCCCGTCTGATCTGGGTAGCTATATCTTTGAGCTGTGGCATGATAGTTGTGTTTTTAGAGCCGCAAAACTAATAGATTTTATAAGAATTTGTGGCGGTTGTTATTTTTTTTGCGCTTCCAAAGTATTCAAAAAATTGAAATTTTTAAGGGTTTCTTTTCATATTTGATTGAAATTAATATCTTTGTACTATCAAGCCCCACCAATGGAGAATGTATTAATTGCTACCGTCCTAAGTTTTGTGGTAACCTATTTTTCAATTCCAATACTAATCAAAGTCGCGGAATTAAAGCATTTATACGACGAGCCGGACGAAAGAAAAACCCATAAACAGCGTATACCTACGCTGGGAGGAATCGGATTTTTTTCCGGTTTCATCATTGCTTCAGCTATCTGTGTACCTGCTGTGGCAAATTCCCCGTTCCAGTATATGATGGCTGCTTTCTTTATCATTTTCATGGTTGGAATGAAGGATGATTTAGTAGGTCTGTCACCGTTAAAGAAATTAATTGGACAATTAGCCGCGTCATTTGCCATTATCTATCTAGGTAATTTGCAAATAACAAGCATGTACGGAGTACTGGGCATTCATACACTTCCTCCTAATGTAAGCCTGATCTTCACTTACTTTACTTTTATTGTTGTAATTAATGCATTCAATCTGATTGATGGAGTGGATGGGCATGCTGGTAGTATAGGCTTACTCGTGAGTGCTGTATTGGGTGCTTATTTCCTTCACGTTGGTGAAGTTACTTATGCGGTAATAGGATTTGCAATGGCCGGAGGCTTAGCAAGTTTCCTTATATATAATATCTCTCCTGCCAGAATTTTCATGGGCGATACAGGATCACTGCTTATTGGCCTGGTCAATGCTGTCTTAGTCCTGAAGTTCATTGAAGTGGCAGGTAACCCTGCCGCCAAGATGCCAATTGCATCTACTCCGGCAGTAGCGTTTGCCATCCTGATAGTACCTTTATTCGATACATTAAGGGTTTTTGCTGTAAGGATGTTACAAGGCAGATCGCCTTTCTCGGCAGACAGAAATCATATTCACCACTATCTGCTAGATTTAAGATTAAACCACAGACAAACTACCCTGGTATCTGTTGCCATCAACGCATCTTATATCCTTGGCGCCTTTATCTTACAAGGTCTTGGTGCTACATTACTACTGATGGTGGTTATAGGGTCTGCTACTTTCTTTACCGGGTTACTATATGTTTCCCGCAAGAAAAAGATTGCTGCAGCTCAATTGGTACCAGAGCCGGTAGTCCAACCCATTACAACTGTTAAGGATACCAATAAGATCCTTCGGGTTACTACAAACGGAGTATTACAAGATAAATAATCGTTTTTTATAATTTACGGTTAGCATTTCCCTGCCTATTCTCAGATCGTTACTTTGACGATTAAAAGAAAACCTGTAGGTTTGCACGCACTTAACTTTATATGTTATGCAAGACGATCTAACGCTTATCATTGAAGATGCTGCAAGCACAATGACGAAAGCTCTAACACACCTGGAGCAGGAGCTTACAAAAATCAGAGCAGGAAAGGCTAATCCACAGATTCTGGATGGTATTACTGTTGACTACTACGGTGCACCTACCGCCCTCAATCAAGTTGCTAACGTAAGTGTGGCCGATGCTCGTACTCTTACTATACAACCATGGGAGAAAAATATGCTGCAACCTATCGAAAGGGCTATCATCGCAGCTAACATCGGTATTAACCCTCAAAACGATGGTGTAATCATCCGCTTATTTTTACCTCCTCTCACCGAAGAACGCAGAAAAGAATTCGTAAAAAGAGTAAATAACGAAGGAGAGCAGGCTAAAGTGGCTATTCGCAATATCCGCAGAGATGCTATCGAATCAATTAAAAAGCTTCAGAAAGATGGATTGAGCGAAGACAGCGCTAAAGATGCAGAAGCGGACATTCAGCAATTAACCGACAAAAACATCGTGTTGGTTGATAAACATTGTGATGTTAAGGAGAAAGAGATCATGGCAATCTAATTAAACGTTTTCCTACTTATAAAGTAAAAAATCGGTTGTTTCTACACTGTAGAGGCAACCGATTTTGTTTTAATGACCTTTTTTACTCGCCAGATTCACTAAATACACTCCCGCAAGTATAATCAACATACTGATAATCTGCACCCAGTTTATACTTTCATGAGCTACAAGCCCCCATCCCACTGCTACTATTGGTAATGCGTAAGCAACCATCGATGCCAGTACTGAACCGGCCCGTTTTATCAATAAAAAGAATAATACTGCTGCAACTCCGGTACCCATTACTCCAAGCACCAAACCTGCGCTTAACGAGCGCCAGGGCGCATTTGCTGTGGCAAATTGAGGAAAAAAATCACTAAACCATAGAATCGGGAAAGTAATTAGTCCACAAAAAAACATGGCTATGCTCCCCAATTGAATAGAAGAAAAACCCTTCAGATGATGATGTACCAGGCTAATATTAACTCCATAACTGATTGTAGCCAGTATTACAAGAAAAGCATAGTACCAATGATGGTTTGCACTTATCCCTTTTGAGGTGAATAATAAAACCACACCTGCCAATCCTACGAATATACCTGTAAGCTGTTCTTTACGAAATGGGCTTTTAAAGATCAGAATTCCAGAAAGTAGCGCCATTAATGGTGTAAGCGCATTCATAATACCAGCTAATGAACTGTCGATCTCTGTTTCTGCAATACAGAACAGAAAAGCAGGTATACCATTGCCCAATAATCCTGAAAGAAAGATCACGGGTAGCTTGTTTTTCGGGGTTTGTTTTAATGCTTTTGGCAAAAATGGCAATAGCGCTAATCCAGCTGCTACGAGTCGCAGACTGGCAACCTGGTAAGAGGTAAAGGCCTCTAAACCTATTTTCATTAAAATAAAAGAGCTGCCCCAGGTAAGAGATAACAAAACAAAAACTCCCCAGTTAGCAAATCGTTGATCCATGATATTTGATTCAGGATACAAAAGTGCGGGGATTCGGATTGACTAACAAAATATAAATTCGCAATGCAACAGTTATGGACTGATTTTGTTAAATTTAGTTATAAGAATGCTCTATTATGGCCAAAATTAAACTCTCAGCAATCAGCACAACTGCTCCCAAGAAATTAGATAAAGATAAAGTTAGGGCTGCAACCCGGGAACTTCTACTTGAGCTGGATGAATTGCAAAATTTGTTATATGCCCAACATAAGTACTCTGTATTACTGGTGATCCAGGGAATGGATGCCAGTGGAAAAGATGGGCTAATAAAAAATGTAACCGGAACCTTAAACCCGCAGGGGGTAATGGTATCTTCTTTTAAAGCTCCCACACCGGAAGAAATGGACCATGACTTCCTGTGGAGAATCCATAAACATGCTCCCGCCAAAGGAATGATAGAGGTTTTTAATCGCTCTCATTATGAAGATATTCTGGTGCAACGTGTTCATAAATGGATTGATGATAAAACCGCAGTCAAAAGAATGAAAGCTATCAATGCTTTCGAAAAATTACTGGCCGAACATAACAATACACAAATCATCAAGTGCTATCTGCATGTTTCGCATGAAGCACAACAACAACGATTGGTGGAACGAACTGAAGATCCACGTAAAATGTGGAAATATAATGAGAATGATCTGGCAGAATCTAAGCTCTGGCCTCAGTATATGGATGCTTATGAAGATGCGATTAATAATTGTAACGATATCCCCTGGCTGATTGTACCTTCTGATCAGAACTGGTATAAAGAATACCTGGTTGCTCTAACGTTGAGGGATACACTTAAATCGCTTAATATGAAATATCCTCGATTGAAGAAGTAAAAATATTTTACTATTTGTTTAGCTTTGTCATTCATTTTTATCAATAAAAACCTTGCATTATGTCGTTCATCAAAGAATTTAAAGAATTTGCCATGAAGGGCAATGTAATGGATCTTGCTGTGGCTGTGATTATTGGAGGGGCGTTTGGAAAGATTGTTACATCGCTGGTAGACAATATTCTCATGCCAGTAATTGGCCTGTTCACCCGAGGCAAAAACTTTAATGATTATTTTATCCAGCTCGATGATAGTAAAGGTGTTATGCACACTCTTACAGAAGCAAAGGATAAAGGTGTTGCTGTATTTGCATACGGAGCATTTTTACAAAGTGTTATCGACTTTTTAATTATTGCTTTTTGTATTTTCTTAATTGTAAAGTTTATGAATAAACTGACCAACAGAAAAGCAGAAGCTCCGGCATTAACTACATCTGAAAAATTACTGACAGAAATCAGAGATGAGTTGAAAAAACCATAGTTTTTTATTTATAATATTTCATCCCTCCCCAAACCGCCAGGTAACTATCAACCTCCTGGCGGTAGAGTCATTTATACTTATATTAAACACAGATCAATGAAGAAATTTGGTTTATCCATTACCTGCATGCTACTTGGAGTATTATCGTTGCAGGCCCAAAATGATTGGACTAAGAAATCCAGAGAAGAAGTTGCCGGAAAAATTAAAAAAGATGCCTCCGACACCTCCACCAGAGTTTGGAGAAAAGGAATGAACTTCAATGTAAATGTTAACCAGGGAAGCCTTACCAACTGGGCTGCCGGCGGTGATAAATTTACCTTTTCACTCGGTTCCAATGTTTATGGTTGGGCATTTTATAAAAGAGGAAGAAGATCCTGGGATAATGTGGCTGATCT
The DNA here is from genome assembly GCF_003419895.1 of Chitinophaga silvatica. Lineage (GTDB taxonomy): Bacteria > Bacteroidota > Bacteroidia > Chitinophagales > Chitinophagaceae > Chitinophaga > Chitinophaga silvatica. The sequence goes on from NZ_QPMM01000006.1 coordinate 215,905, forward strand.
GGCATTTGGCTATATCAACACCACAAGTCTGGGCGGCCGGAAAAGCGACGACCGTATCGATCTGACAACTAAATACGGTTATGACATAGGAAGAAAATGGTATGTAAGCGGATTAGTGAATCTACGTACCCAATTTGCCAACGGATATCAATATCCTAACGACACTACAAGATTATTATCGTCTCAATTCTTTGCTCCTGCATATGTGCTGGTATCGCCGGGTTTTGATTATAAGCCTGATAACTCTTTCTCCCTGTTCCTCTCTCCTGTTACCTCCCGTTTTGTATTCGTGATGAACGATTATTTATCCAAACAAGGAGCATACGGAGTTGATACTGGAAAGCATTTCAGATACGAGATAGGCGCTTATTTATCGGCAAACTTTAAGAAAACCTTTGCGAAAAATATGACTTATAAAGGCCGTCTCGATCTGTTCTCGGATTATCGGCATAATCCGCAGAACGTAGATGTATTCTTCACAAATGCTTTGGAATTAAAAGTTAACAAATGGATTTCAGCTTTGCTGACCCTAGATATGATATATGATGATGATGTAAAAGTGTTTGAAAATAAGAAAACTGGGGTGATGGGCCCTCGATTACAGGTCAAACAGGTGATTGGGGTTGGGTTTGCCGCAAAACTGTGATTCGCTGGATTTTTGTTATCTTGCTAGCAAAGTTGCTAAGGAAGAAAGGAAATATGAGTTTTAAATTATCTCTTTTGCCACTTAGCCTCCTTAGCTTCTTTGCGAGCAATACTATCACATTTTAAATTCATTACGTGAACGAGCAAGCACCTGTTTATAAAATTAAGCTACCGCAATTTGAAGGTCCTTTTGACCTGTTGCTGTTCTTTATTGAGCGTGATGAACTTGATATTTATAATATCCCAATCAATAGTCTGACACAGGATTTCCTGGACTATATACATCATATAGAATCTCTCAATATTGAATTGGCCAGCGAGTTTATATTGTTTGTGTCAACCCTCATGCGAATCAAGGCTAAAATGCTGTTGCCCCGTAAAGAACTGGATGAGCAAGGCAATGAAATAGATCCACGCATGGAGTTGATCGACAAAATCCTGGAATATAAGCGCTACAAAATTGCGGCAGCGGAATTAGCCGAAATGGAAGCTGAGCGCATGCTTCAGGTGAAACGTGGGAATATTGCCAAAGAACTGGCAGAAATTGGTGAAATAACCAGCGAAGGAACTGAAGTTCAGACACTTACCCTCTTTAAGCTCACGAAAACCTTTGAAAAGGTTATTCAACGCATGAAAGAGCGGGATAATAAACCTCAGCACGTGGTGTATAAATACGATTACACCATGGAGGGCTCAAGAATGTACATGGAAGAATTAGCAAGAGCAGAAAGAACACTTTCTTTCGAAAAAATATTCGACCATTGTAAAGACAGAGTACACGCCATATTCCTCTTCTTAAGTATGCTAGAACTGGTACAGATGAAGCATATGGGGATTATGGTGGGAGAAGGTAGAAACAATTTTATCATTGAATACATAGATCCTTCCGACAGAGAGGAAGAACCTGCAGGAGTTGTAATAGATGGCTGAGAAACGTGGAAATATAGAGATAGTAACCTTACCTGAGTATGCTCAGGCAGATCCTGGATTTGTAGTATCCGGACTGTGTGAATTAGGGAATAGCTTCTTCGATCAGATCGGAGTGCCGCATCGACACGATTTTTACACCATTTACTGGATAAAGAAGGGTAAACTTCTCCAGACTATCGACACTGTTACCTATGAAGTAAAGAAGAATACTTTATTCTTTATTGCTCCCGGCCAGGTTCATAATTTACAAGCAAGTGAGAAGATAGATGGATATATGATTGCCTTCAGGGATGCATTCATGTGTTTGAAAGATCAGGTGCAGGTTTCAGGGATCAATTCAGGTCTTTTCTTCAATAACCAGTTCAGCAGTATTATTCATCTGAATGATGAACAGGAAAAAGATATTGAAGCAATTGTAAGATTAATGATGAAGGAACTTACTACCCGTGAACCTGAATATGAAACAGCGTTACATGGATTATTAAGATACTTCCTTGTGTTAGCTTCCCGCATTAAGGGCGAAAACGTGGCTATAACCGCAGATCAGCATGCTGCTCATAATAGTTCGGTTTTCCTCAAATTTAAAAACCTCATAGAGGAGAAATATACGACCCTGAAAACAGTGTCTGAATATGCCGAATTATTGCATATTAAGCCTGTTTTACTCAATGAAATCAGTAAACAATTGTCTGGTATTACAGCGGGTGAACACATCCGTAACCGGGTTATTTTAGAAGCTCAGCGCTATCTTTATAATACCGACCTCACTGCTAAGGAAATTGCCTATAAACTAGGGTTTGATGACCCCCATTACTTTAGCCGCTTCTTTAAAAAATATACTAATCAGAGCCCTTCCGAATTTAAGGATGCTTCCCGCTCATCCGTAAGCCCATTTTCTTCCTGAATTACCGTTTTTTGAAAAAAGTCCATCACTCGCGGTGTTTTATCCATTCCTAAACGATGTTGTAACACGTAATTTTGTGTTATCAAGTTACAGGAGTGATTATGAAAACACAAAAAAATGTAAATCAAATCGTTATAGCTGCCGCACCACATATGGTGGGAGATGGATTCAGGGTACAAAGCACCTTACCCGGTGGTACCCGATCTGAAAATAACAGGATCAGTCCGTTTATCATGCTGGATTATTCCGCACCTAATTATATACCTCCGGCTCCTCAACCTAAGGGAGTAGGTGAACATCCTCACAAGGGATTTGAAACAGTAACTATCGTTTATCAGGGCGAATTAGAGCATAGAGATTCTACTGGTAGCCATGGTAAATTATTCCCTGGAGATGTTCAGTGGATGACTGCAGGTGCTGGAATTTTACACGAAGAGAAATTCAGTGAAGACTTTACGAAACTTGGCGGTAAAGCAGAATTTGCACAGTTGTGGGTAAATCTGCCGAAGGCTAATAAAAACACACCTCCCGCTTATCAAAACCTTACTAAAGCCGATATACCGGTTGTAAGTGCAGGTAATGGAAGCAGTGTTAGAGTAATAGCAGGTAATTACAACGATGTAAAAGGAGCTGCAAGTACCTTTTCTCCGGTGAACGTATGGGATGTTCATATCAAAGCCGGTGATGAACTGAGCTTTTCAATTCCGGCAAATTTCAATACTGCAACAGTAGTAATGCAAGGTGCAGTTAAGATAAACGGCGCCGAAGTGAAAGCAGTACAAACCGCATTGTTTGATCAATCCGGAACTGAAATATCTATCGTTGCTACACAGGATACCAACCTGTTGTTATTAAGCGGTGAACCAATCAACGAGCCGATTTTCGCATATGGTCCGTTTGTCATGAATACTGAAGAAGAAATCATTACAGCAATTAACGACTATAATGCCGGAAAATGGGGCAGTTTATAAATCAATATTTATTAAAATTTTAAAACACTATAATTATTATGGCTACCTGGAAAATTGACCCTTCACACAGTGATGTACAATTTAAAGTAAAACACCTGATGATCACTACAGTTACCGGACAGTTCGCAAAATTTGATGCGACCATGCAAACCGCAGATAGTGATTTCAGTACTGCAAATATTTCTTTTGAGGCAGATATCGATAGCATTTCTACTCAAAATACCCAACGTGATCAGCACCTTCAGGCTGCCGATTTCTTTGAAGCTGATAAGTTTCCGAAATTATCTTTCGTTTCAAAAGAAGTGAAAAAGATTGATGACGAAAATTATAAACTGGTAGGAGACTTAACCATTAAAGGAAATACCAAACCAGTAGAACTGAATGTAGAATTCGGTGGTGAAGTGGTTGATCCATATGGCCAGACAAAAGCCGGATTTGAGCTTAGTGGTAAAATTAATCGTAAAGACTTTGGACTTACTTTTAATGCAACTACTGAAACCGGTGGAATTCTGTTGAGTGATGAAGTACGTTTATTGGCTAGCGTGCAAATGGTTAAACAATAAAATAATTAATAAGGAATGGTGTTTTCATCATTCCTTAAAATATTTAGGATATGGATATTTTAGAGAAGTTGGAATGGCGTTATGCCGTGAAAAAGTTTGATCCAACTAAGAAATTGAATAAAGAGCAGTTAGAGAAATTATTGGCAGCAACCAGATTGTCGGCTTCTTCTTTCGGATTACAGCCCTATAAGATTATAGTTGTAGAAAATCCTGCTGTCAGAGAACGTTTGAAAACTGTGTCCAATAATCAGAGTCAGATTACCGATGCATCTCACTTAGTAGTGTTTGCAAGACATGCAGACCTCGGAGAAAAGCATGTAGATGCATATATCAATAACATTGCAGATACCAGAAGTATAGCCAAAGAAAATCTTGCAGGATTTTCAGACGCAATGAAAGGAACTGTTAATAAATTAGGCGAGGCTGGAACAGCTATCTGGACATCCAAGCAGGCATATCTGGCACTTGGAACGTTATTGACAGCAGCAGCCATTGAAGGAATCGACGCTTGTCCGATGGAAGGATTTAATGCAGCAGAATACGATGATATTTTAGAATTGAAAGAAAGAAGCTTATCGGCAGTGGTTATTGCGGCAGTAGGGTTCAGAGCAGAAGAAGATATGATGCAGCATGCTAAGAAAGTGCGTAAACCTTTGAATGATTTAGTAGAAATCATTTAAGGGGTTGCTCGCAAAGACGCAAAGAAGCAAAGACGCAAAGGGATTTTTTTGAGAAGCATAAGGATTGATACAATTTTTAAGGGATCTGAAGAATTTTTGTTATAAATAATAACCCTTCAAAATCTCTTAATAATAACTACTTCAATCCTTATGCTTCTTAAAAAAATCCCTTTGCGTCTTTGCTTCTTTGCGCCTTTGCGAGAAAATTCCTTTTTTTTTGTAATTTGGGCCTCCGCACTGCATTTTTCTAACGAAAAAAATAAATAAAACATGAAAAGATTCGCATCTGCAAACTGGCAAGGTACCGGAAAAGAAGGAAAAGGTACTTTAACCACTCAGTCGACTATATTAGATAAAACTCAGTATTCTTTTTCAAGCCGTTTTGAAGAAGGTGCCGGTACTAACCCTGAAGAGTTAATTGCTGCTGCACACGCTGGTTGCTTCACCATGAAACTGAGCTTTATCATTTCAGGTGCTGGTTTAACTCCGGGAAACATCGATACTAAATGCACTATTACTCTCGATAATGGTACTATTACTACCAGCCACCTCGAAGTAAAAGCAAGTGTACCTGGTTTGGATGCTGCTAAATTTGCTGAATTCGTAAAAGATGCTGAAGCAAACTGCCCGGTTAGCAAATTGCTGAATGCAACTATTACCAGTGAAGCTGTTTTGGTATAAATTACTTACCATAAAGGTTATGAATAGGTCGACCAACTGGTTGACCTATTTTTTTGCCAATATTTGTCCATCCTTTTCAACAGTTGGTCCATTCCTTAACGGGGTCAAATAATCGATCTTTGTATTGTTAAAAAAAAGGAAGTGAGTTATGAAAAAAATTATTCATCGCGCCGATACCAGAGGATTTGCTAACCATGGTTGGTTAAAGAGTCATCATACTTTTAGCTTTGCAAATTATTATGATCCTAATCGCATTCATTTTGGTGCATTAAGAGTATTTAACGACGATTCAGTGAAAGGAGGAATGGGCTTTGGTGCACATCCCCATGATAATATGGAAATTGTATCTATTGTGCTGGATGGTGCATTGGAACATAGAGATAATACCGGCAAGCAGGAGATAATTAAAAAGAACGATGTTCAGTTGATGAGTGCAGGAACCGGAGTGATACACTCGGAGTTTAATGCATCAAAAACAGAAGACGTTAACTTTTTGCAGATCTGGGTTATTCCGAATGAACGGAATGTGACACCACGATATGCACAGAAAACATTTGATCCGGCTACTCGTGAAAATTCTTTGCAGGTAATTATTTCTCCCGACCGTAGTGAAGATAATTTATGGTTACATCAGGATGCCTGGTTTTCTTTAGGAAAATTTGATGCAGGAAAAACTTTAGATATAACGCAAAAGGCGGCTGGCATTGGATCTTATCTGTTTGTATTGAATGGGGAATTGGAAGTAGCAGGAGAAACTTTAGGAACCCGTGATGCAATAGGATTATCAGATTATGATGTTGAAACAATTAAAGTAAACAAATCGGCAGAGTTTTTGTTAATAGATGTTCCAATGTTACAATAGTTCTTATTGGAATTTCTTACTAACCCATTATATAAAAGATCAGCTGAAAGGCTGATCTTTTTTTTATACTTTTATTTGCCACTATAGCGTATATACATGATACTAGCAACCGATCTTGACGGAACATTTTTAGGAGGAGATACTACCATTCGCCAACAATTATATTCTCTGATTGAGGAAAATAAGGATATCAGATTAGTATTTGTAACCGGACGAGGTATTCGAAGTGTATTAAATTTATTGGAAGATAAATTTATACCTAAGCCGGAATATATGATTTGTGATGTGGGGGCCACCGTTACGCATTTTTCTACATTAGCAGCTGTAGAACCAGTACAGTCGCTGATTGCAGGCAGATGGCCAGGTGATGCGGTTAGAGAATCGATGAAAGAGGTAAAGGGGTTATTACATCAGGAAGCACAACAACAATTCAGGTGTTCTTACTATTACGATCAGCATACTGATATAGAAAATGCGCGGGCTATGGCGGCAACCTGGCAATGCGATCTCTTGCTATCGGCCGGAAAATATTTGGATGTATTACCTCCCGGAGTTAATAAAGGGTTCACGTTGGTAGAGTTACTGAAAGTAATGGCATATCCGCATGAAAAGGTATTGGTAGCAGGCGATTCCATGAATGATCTGGCTCTATTTGAAGCAGGATTTAAAGGGGTAGTTGTTGGAGGAGCTGAAGAGGAATTGGTTACCAGAACTGCAAACATGCCGCATGTATTGCAGGCCGGCAATATAGGTGCAGGAGGAATTTTAGAGGCAATGGCTTACTTTTCCGAGTTCAAAAGTTTCTTACCAAAAGGTTAATGAATTAATTGAGCCATCATCAAAAAGTTGTACCTTCATAGAGGTCTATTACCGGTAATTTGAAGTCTTGATCGTTCGTTTGGATATGAGCCAGTGCGCATTATTAACCAGACAATCATGTACCATGGAAATGACAACTCTCTCCGAAGAATTACATCAGCTTGCATCCTGGAAAGAAGAAGTAAATGAAGTCAGGAATGAAGTAAAATTAATGAGGGAAAGATTAGAACAAATTGTACTTAGCGACGCTCCCAAAGAAGTGATGGCAAAAGTAGAACACTTCGAAAACAGATTACTCCGTCAAAGAGAAGTAGCAGATGAAATGTTTCACGACCTAAAACAGTGTGCAAAAAAATTATCAGATAAGCCTGTAACGATAGTGCATCACGATCCGCCCATTGCAAATTTTCAGGCCATGCAACGCCGTATGGATACTTTTCAACAACTGTATATGGAGCTAAAAAGCGACTTCAACCGTTTTATGCCGGGCGACGAATCACTGTAGCTTTTTTACTTTATTCTCAATTTTATGAATGATATGATCCAATTGTTGAGTGGATTCATATAACCATTCCATTAATTGTGTATTTAATTTGATATCCTGATTGCTTTTATCGAATAAATCGGTGATGCTAAGTATGGATACCACAGGCCGTCTGATTTCATGAGAATTGATCCAGGCTATTTCCTTTAATGCCTTGTTCTGTTCCTCCAGCAATATTGCCTGTTTAACATGCTTATCTATATCCTGCATGATACCAATCATGCGGGCAGGAATTTCGTTATCATAAATAATAAACCCTCTGTCGAGCACGTGTTTATAATTACCGTCACCGCACAGGAATCTGTATTCTTCTGACCAATAGTGTGAATATCCCTCAAAGGCCGCACGAAGAGAGCTCTTGATTCGCAGGAAGTCGGAAGGGTGTATATTATCTTCCCACCATTGCATAGCCTCTCCGTCTTTATTTTTATAATGAAAACGTTCGGGTAATCCGTGATTCCATTTTATCTTTTTACCAATAAGATCTTTATCATAAATAGCATCGTTGGTTGCTTTAGCAAGCAATTCAAATCTTACACTCAGATCATGGGCTTCCTTAGCTTCCTTGATTTGCTCATCAACATCCTTTGCCATTATAAATCTGGCATCTTTCCCGTAGTAAATGGCTGGCAGTGAATATATTTCAACATAAAAATTACTGCCATCGCGCTTTTTATGTTTCCATATCCCTTTATACTCCCCTTCTGTAGCACATCTCTCTTTTGTATTTTCCATGAACTTGTGAACATCTTCCTTATTACGTATATCTTTTAATGTTAGCTGCTGGAATTCTTTCTTACTATATCCATATTTCCTTACAGCTGCATGGTTGACAGACAGAAAGCGGAGCGTTTTTCTTTCGTATATCCACATAGGGATAGGATAACTATCGAACAAATGCTCGTATTGAATAGAGCGAAATGTACGATACAATAAATAGAGGAGTGTACAACCTGTAAGTAGGTTGATACTTAGCAACAGGTGGTGTAAACCGGTGTCTTTTATGAAGAATAATAAGCCATTAGATGTAATGACAACAAACAATAAGATTAGAAACACAACCTTCATGGGGGCATTCTGCATTATCTCATTTTACTAATAAATTAACCAAAATTCAATCAATAGAAAAATATTGATAAAAAAAATTGCATGAATAGTTCAATTTCCTGTCTAGATCTCCAATATTACCTGCTTACTAACAGGATAGCCTACACAGGTAAGTACCAACCCTTCAGTTAATTCTTTATCTGTCAGTACCTCATTCACAGACATCCATACTTTGCCACTAATGCATTGGGCAGTGCAGGAGCCGCAAACCCCGCCCTTACAACTGTAAGGTAGTCTGATATCCTGTTCCAGTGCATGATTGAGGATAGTTTGGTTACCCGGAACCATCATCTCTATATCTTCATTCTTATAACGAATGATTACCTGTTTGAGATCAGTATCATCTGGCAGCGGAGTTTTTGCAATTTTTACCTCTGTGTTAACAACAAAGTTTTCTTTATGCAACTGATCGTTGCTAAAGCCCATATATGTTAGCGTTAGTAAGATAGTGCGCATATAATCAGGAGGACCGCAGAGAAAGAAGAGCGCCGAGGCCGGATCATACTTTAAATGTGAAGATACCAGTGTTTCCAGCAAAGTATTGTTCAATCTTCTGTAGGTATGCATACTATCGGGGTCGTTACTGAAAAGATAAATACAGCTTAACTGTTCGGGATACTGTTGCTGCCATTGCTGGAGCTGCTCGTAGAATATTGTTCTTTCTGGAGTTGTATTACTATATATTAGTTTGATATGAGCAGATGGATCGTCTGCTAATATTTGTTTTAAAATTGAATAGACAGGAGTTATTCCACTACCGGCAGCGAGCAGGAAAACATCTTTAGGAGTAGTTGTAATTGTTGGATAAACAAATCTTCCTGAAGGTTCAAGGGCTGTTACTACATCTCCAACTTTCCATGATCTCAGTAAATGCCTTGAGATCTCTCCGTTTTCTTTTTCCCGGATTGTAACAGAAATAAATGGATCGATGCCCGGAGATGAGCTAAAAGAATAGGATCTTCTATATTCTTTTCCGTGCAGGGTTATAAGGAAAGTGAGGAATTGGCCGGCCTGATAATCGAGTTGCTGATCAGAAATATTTTCTAGGATATAGGTTTTGGTGCCTGGTGTTTCTACAATGACTTTGCTTATGCGTAGCGTTAAATACATGATAAATGGCTAAAAAAAAGAGGTTGTAATTATTACAACCTCTTTTGATATTTTAAACAGTAACTGTTATTTTTTCTTTCATCAATTCCCTGGTTACCTGGGCTATTGAGCGGGCGTCGAAGCCGCATTCGCGGTATAGTTCTTCTGGTTTGCCATGTTCAATGATTCTGTCAGGAATACCTAATATTTTGACGGTAGCGGAGTAGTTATTAGCTGCCATGAATTCTACGATAGCAGTTCCGAAGCCGCCAACAACGGTACCATCTTCAACGGTGATAACCTTGTCGAACGAGGTGAATACTTCATGAAGCATGGCCTCATCCAGTGGTTTTACGAACCGCATATCGTAATGTGCGGGTTGCAAGCCATCAGTCATCAATTCTTTGCAGGCATCCATAACGAAGTTACCGGTATGGCCCAGTGAGAGAATGGCAATATCTTTTCCGTCGCGGATTTTGCGTCCGGTACCGGTTTTAATTGCTTTAAACGGAGTGCGCCATTCAGGCATTACGCCCTGGCCGCGTGGATATCTGATCACATAAGGCAGATTATTATCTGGCAATTGTGCGCTATACATCAGGTTACGCAGCTCTTCTTCATTCATCGGAGCACTGATAATTACATTTGGTATGCCCCTCATGTAGGCTATATCGTAGGCGCCATGGTGAGTAGGGCCATCCTCTCCTACCAGTCCGGCTCTGTCGAGGCAGAAGACCACCGGTAGTTTTTGGATGATAGCATCATGAACGGCCTGATCGAAGGCCCTTTGGAAGAAGGAAGAGTAGATGGTACAAAATACCCGCATTCCCTGGGTAGCCATACCGGCGGAGAGTGTAACAGCATGTTGTTCACAAATTCCGACGTCGAAGGCTCTGTCCGGCATTTTTTCCATCATGAATTTGAGGGAAGAGCCAGAGGGCATAGCGGGGGTAATACCCAATATTTTATCATTTTTTTCTGCCAGTTCGATAATGGTATGGCCAAAAACATCCTGGTATTTAGGAGGTTGTGGAGCGGTAACCGGTTTTTTGAAGATTTCTCCGGTTATTTTATCGAATAGTCCCGGGGCATGCCAGGTTGTTTGGTCCTTTTCTGCGAGAGCATATCCTTTACCTTTAGTGGTAACGATGTGAAGCAGTTTAGGGCCTGGAATATCTTTAAGATCCTGAAGGGTATCAGCTAATTTAGTGATGTTGTGGCCATCGATTGGTCCGAAGTAGCGCATTTTAAGTGCTTCGAACAGGTTGCTCGACTTAGAAACTACTCCTTTGAGGCTGGCTTCTAATTTTGAGGCCATATCGCGGGTAAATTTCTTTCCGATAGGGAGTTTGCCGAGCAGGTTCCAGACATCGTCCCTCATTTTGTTATAAGTTGGGGAGGTAGTGATATCTGTGAGATATTCTTTGAGCGCACCTACGTTAGGGTCGATAGACATGCAGTTATCGTTGAGGATAATCAGCACGTTGGCGTTGGCTACCCCGGCGTGGTTCAGTGCTTCGAAGGCCATTCCGGCTGTCATGGCGCCATCGCCGATTACTGCAATATGCTGGCGATCGAATTCTCCTTTATAGTGAGAAGCCATTGCCATTCCCAGAGCGGCAGAAATGGAAGTAGAGGAGTGACCAACCCCGAAGGTATCGTATTCACTCTCGTCTCTTTTCGGGAATCCGCTGATTCCTTTATATTTCCGGTTTGTAGGAAATGATTCCCTACGGCCGGTAAGTATTTTATGGCCATAAGCCTGGTGACCAACATCCCAAACCAGTTGATCGTAAGGCGTATTGAATACATAGTGCAATGCCACCGTCAGTTCAACAACTCCCAAACTGGCCGCAAAGTGGCCACCATGCACACTTACTACGTCAATGATGTACTGACGTAATTCCTCACATACCTGGTGAAGCTGATCTTTATTCAGCTTACGCAAATCAGAGGGGTATTCGATTTGGCTTAACAGTTGACCTGCCTTTATATTCATAATGTGGCTCGGATTTTATGATTTGTTAGGAGACAAAAATACATATAAAATATGATCTGAACCACGGAAATTAGGCAGGTTTTCGTATATTTCACCATTCAGGTATTTTCATCTGCCATTTACCGATGCTGATTCGCCATTTATAACAATTCAGTATAAAAAGGGGGTATGTGAGGGGTATTTTTGGAATAACTGTAAGTTTACTAATTTGATCAAATGTTTAGGCAAATAAACAAATATTGGTGGTGTCAGATAGTGGGATGGTCTATTTATCTTCTGATCAATTTATTTTTTACATTAACGAACGGAGTATCCATTTATTCTCCATACTTCTGGATTAATGCATTAACCCTGGTGTTGTTTGCCTTCTTTGGGGTTTTATCCACACATCTGTTTCGTACACTGATTCACCAGTTAAACTGGGTTTATTTCAGTATTGAGAAACAAATAATGCTTTTTCTGAGCCTGATGATAGGTTCAGCTTTAACACTATATGTTGGATATTACCTGGTTGGCGGTATATGGTTAAAAATCGTAACAACTCCGGTATTTGTGGTAATCGGGTCGGCCACGGTGATAGCGTTATTGTGGTGGATTTTATATTTCCTATGGCATTATGTGGAGAAGAACCGGATGGCACAGGTAGATCAGTTGAAATTAGAGGCCACTGTTAAAGAACTTGAGCTTAAAACCATTAAAGCTCAGATGAACCCTCATTTTATTTTCAATGCATTGAATAGTATCAGGGCATTGATAGATGAAAATCCACAAAGAGCCAGAACTGCCATTACAGAATTATCTAATATTCTGAGAAGCTCCATGCAAACGGAAAAAGCGGAAACAGTGAGTCTGGAGAACGAATTAAACATCGTAAAAGATTATCTTGCACTTGAACTTATCCGATTTGAGGAACGATTGAGCGTAAAGTATGAAATAGATCCGGATACCCTGGAACTTCAGGTACCTCCGATGATGTTGCAGACATTGGTTGAAAATGCCATAAAGCATGGAATTTCGCGTATTATAATGGGTGGTTACGTGAATATTCACTCCTCAATAAAGGGATCCCAACATATTATTACTATTGAAAATACAGGTCAGATAGTGGATGATAAGGGAAAAGGGTTTGGATTACAGAGCACCAGACAGCGTCTGAGCCTGCTATTTGGAAGTAAAGCTTCCTTTGAAATCAGAAATAAGGATGAGCAAACGGTTGAAGCTAAAGTAGTAATGCCATTGCTCTAAAAAATATAGATGTTTAACAATTTTAAATCATCAACCAAACTTCATATTGCCAATGAAAAAAGCATTGATAATAGATGATGAACGACTGGCCAGAAGTGAACTTAAAAAACTGCTGGCTGATCACCCGGAAATAGTGGTGGTAGGAGAAGCTGTGAATGCGAAGGATGGTATAGAGAAGATAGAGTCGCTGCATCCCGACTTGCTGTTTCTTGATATTCAGATGCCCGATAAAACAGGATTTGATTTACTGGCAGATCTTGAAAAAGCACCACAGGTAATATTTACAACAGCTTACGACGAATATGCGTTGAAAGCATTTGAGTATAATGCATTAGACTATTTGCTTAAGCCAATAGAACCTAAGCGTTTGGCGGATGCAATTCATAAGCTGCATCAGCAGGATGAAAAAGATAGAATGGCTTCTTCTACAGGAATTCGTTCTTTACTTTCAGAGAACGATCAGGTTTTTGTAAAAGACGGAGATCGTTGTTGGTTTGTGAAATTGCAGGAAATTCGCCTGTTTGAAAGTGTGGGAAACTACGCCAGGGTGTATTTTGAAGCAAATAAGCCGCTGATCCTCAAATCTCTGAATGCTTTGGAAGAACGTTTGGATGAACGTACTTTTTTCAGAGCCAACAGAAAGCATATTGTGAATCTGAGAATGATTGAAAAAATTGATACGTATTTCAACGGTGGATTATTGCTGGAAATGAAGGGAGGAGAGAAAATTGAGGTGAGCAGGCGTCAGGCTGTTAAGTTCAAAGAAATGATGAGCTTGTAATTTTTATCAATCTAAAAGAATATTTATAAAGGATTTTGTTGACGAATTTAATTCGAAAACAAAATCCTTTATTATTTTGATACTTAAATTAACATATTGATTATTAATAAGTTGTGTAGTTATTTATTTGTTGAAAGAATTCTTTGTTAGTAAATTTGTATAGTAACTTCTGAATAAATAATGTTTTTTAAGGGAAAGGTAAATATCAAAATTCCTGGGACCTCTGCGAATTAATTAAGCCCAAATGAAGTGACGATTGGAATCTTGTATGAATCTTTTTTCATGATGCTTAAATTTATCTGAAAGTGATGTTCAGAAAGTAGTTTGAAGGGATTGAAAAGGATGATTTATATAGATTGATGAAGATATTTTGATTGGGGGTATTAAAAGAAAAAGGGTTTGATCAGTTATTGATCAAACCCTTTTTCTTTAAAAAGTTATTGAATTAAACGTTTACTGGTACTGAGTGTACAGCATCTGCCAATTCTTTTATCAGAGAAAGATCTTTTTCGATTGCATTACCAACAACTAATATGTCGGCACCTGCTTTGCAGTTCAGATAAGCTTTTTCAGCATCCTTAATACCACCACCTACGATGATAGGAGCTTGAACGTGACTGGCAACTCTGTTAATCATGCTTTCGGTAATTGGTACTTTGGCACCGCTTCCGGCATCCATGTAAATTACTTTCATGCCAAGCATTTCGCCTGCCATGGCAGTACAGAGAGCAATATCGGCTTTATCTGCTGGGATAGGAGTAGTGTTGCTTATATAAGAAACAGTGGTAGGCGCACCACCATCAATTACCATGTAACCAGTAGAAATTACTTCTAATCCACTTTTCTTAACAGCAGCAGCTGATACCACATGCTGACCAATCAATAATTCCGGGTTTCTCCCAGAGATTACCGAAAGATATAGCAAGGCATCGGCATATTTAGAAACTTGTGAAGGGCTACCAGGAAATAACACAACTGGAATATCACAGCTTGCTTTGAGTTGTTGCACACATTCATCGAGATGGTCCGATATTACTAAACTACCACCAAGGAAGATGTAATCAACTTTGGCAGCAGTACATTTGGCTGCAAGTTCAATTATACCGGCAGGAGTAACCTTATCCGGATCTATTAAAACCGCGAATGCCTTTTCTTTCTTAGCCTTTCTTTCGATGAACGAAGTGTATATTTTATTGTACATCAATAGCGCATTGTTCCGGTTGTCGCAAATGTATAATATTTTTATTAATAACACACATTGCTTAATAAACTAAATATATATGAATTCAATTCATTTTCTATTCATATTCTTCTTGATACCTACGATACTCTTTATTATACATCTATAATTTTAACTTTTCCGACAAATTTTGAGCCGAATTTAAAATAGGCGTCATAGTTATAACAAATGCCAGCCTAAACTGTTTTAACATTTTTCTCACATCTGTGCATAACAAAACCTCTGTTTGCTTCTTTTAAAAGTTTAATTTTAGATAACCCTCATTCACTAACCTCATTCCATTCACATAGAAAAACATTGGGCATGAAAAATCCAGGCAATCCTTTGAGTGGGCTCAATTTTACCCGCCATTTTACTAAAGAAGGTCAGAGTCCTTACGATCAGTTTACGTACGAATTACGCTCGTCTGTGATCCGCAATCCGGGTGGTGACGTAGTTTTCGAGATGAATAATGTGGAAGTACCATCGGGGTGGTCGCAAATTGCTACTGATATACTTGCACAGAAATATTTCCGGAAAGCAGGAGTACCGCAACCAGATGGGTCTACAGGCCGGGAAACTTCCATCAAACAAGTAGTGCATCGCATGGTTGATTGCTGGAAAAGCTGGGGCGAGAAATATGGATATTTTGCAAGTAAGGAGGATGCAGATATTTTTTATGATGAACTGACATTTTCCATGCTAAACCAATCTTGTGTGCCAAATTCGCCACAATGGTTCAATACCGGGTTATATTCATCATATGGAATTAAAGGGTCGCCACAGGGCCATTATTATGTAGAACAGCAAACCGGGAAGCTGGAAAAATCGACTTCCGCATACGAACGTCCTCAGCCCCATGCATGCTTTATTTTAAGCGTAAAGGACGATCTGGTAAATAAAGGTGGAATAATGGACCTCTGGTTGCGGGAAGCCAGAATCTTTAAATATGGGTCTGGAGTGGGCACCAACTACTCCTCTATTCGCGGAGATGGCGAAAAATTGAGCGGTGGAGGAACCTCCAGCGGCTTAATGAGTTTCCTGAAAATTGGTGACAGAGCTGCCGGTGCAATAAAATCCGGTGGTACCACCCGCCGGGCAGCCAAAATGGTATGCCTGGATCTCGATCACCCCGAAATAATGGAATTTGTAAACTGGAAAGTGGAAGAAGAAAAGAAAGTAGCTGCGCTGATAGCTGCCGGATATTCATCAGATTACGAAGGGGAGGCTTATAAAACAGTATCCGGACAGAATTCCAATAATTCTGTTCGTGTACCAAATAGTTTCTTCAAAGCATTGAAAGCAGATGCAGAATGGCCGTTAATTGCCCGAACCACCGGTAAAACTATAAAAACTGTCAGAGCTACCGAATTATGGGATCAGATTAATTATGCTGCCTGGAGATGTGCCGATCCGGGTACCCAATACGATACTACCATCAATGAATGGCATACCTGCCCCAAAGGAGGTCGTATTAATGCCTCCAATCCTTGTTCTGAATATATGTTCCTGGACGATACCGCCTGTAACCTGGCTTCTGTAAATCTTCGACGTTTCTTCGATGAAAAGACGCGTTTGTTTGATGTGCCTGGTTTTGAATACACTGTAAGACTATGGACGGTGGTTCTTGAACTATCGGTACTAATGGCACAGTTTCCGTCTGAGGAGGTAGCACAATTGAGTTATGATTACAGAACGCTGGGGCTGGGATATGCCAATCTGGGTTCTATGCTGATGGTAGATGGAATTGCTTACGACAGCGAAGAAGCCCGCGGAATTGCCGGGGCAGTATCAGCAATTATGACAGGGGTTGCCTATAAAACATCGGCAGAGCTGGCCTCAATTTTAGGTCCGTTCCCTAAATATAAAGAAAACAGCGCCGACATGCTGAGAGTAATGCGCAATCACCGTGCGGCGGCTTATGATGCCGCAGAAGCCTACGATGGATTGGAAATTAAGCCTCAGGGAATTAATGCCCGTTATTGCGAGGATTATTTGCTTAAAGCGGCTACCAAAGCCTGGGACGAAGCCGTAAAAATGGGTGAGCAATATGGTTACAGAAATGCACAAACCACTGTTATTGCCCCAACAGGAACAATAGGATTAGTCATGGATTGTGATACAACCGGCGTAGAACCTGATTTTGCACTGGTGAAATTTAAAAAGCTCTCAGGAGGTGGATATTTTAAGATCATTAATCAATCTATTCCTTCTGCTTTAAAAAATCTGGGATATAATGAACATGAAATAAAAGCAATAGTAGATTATGCAAAAGGTGCCGGAAGTTTTTCCGGCTCTCCGTATATCAATCACCAAACCCTTAGTGAGAAAGGGTTTATCGGAGAAGAACTTAAAAGATTAGATACAGCAGTTGCTTCCTCTTTCGATATTTCCTTTGTATTTAATGTGTATACGTTGGGCGAAGAATGTTTGCAAAGACTTGGATTTAAAGCAGAAGAATACTTTAACCTTGAATTCAGTTTATTGCATGCACTTGGATTTACAGATGAACAGATAGAGGCGGCAAATGACTATATATGTGGTACTATGACCGTAGAAGGTGCTCCCTATCTCAAAACAGAGCATTTGCCGGTTTTTGATACAGCCAATAAATGTGGAAAACATGGAGAGCGATATATTCATCCGCATGGTCATATAAGGATGATGGCAGCTGTACAGCCATTTATTTCCGGTGCGATTTCCAAGACGATTAACTTACCACATGAAGCTACAGTGGCCGAAATAGCTGACTCCTATATGATGAGTTGGGAATTGGGATTAAAAGCATGTGCATTATATAGAGATGGTAGCAAATTGAGCCAGCCACTTAGTAATAAAACAGAAAAGAAGAAGAAAGCAGAACAGGCAAATGTTCAGGGTGGTGACCTGAAACAGCTCCCCACAGAGGCTTTACTGGAAGAAGTAAATCAGCGTATGTTGGCGAGTCGGGATACCAAATTGAAGAGGCAGTTATCAAGAATCGTAGAACGGCAGGCCTTGCCGAGTAAAAGAGGGGGATTTACGCAGAAGGCGAATGTAGGTGGACAAGTAATTTTTCTGAGAACCGGAGAGTATAATGATGGAACATTAGGAGAGATCTTTATTGATCTGGCTAAGGAGGGTTCTACCCTTCGTAGTTTGATGAATTGTTTTGCGATAGCGGTGTCGGTAGGTTTGCAATACGGAGTTCCGTTGGAGGAATTTGTGGATAAGTTCATATTTACCAGGTTTGAGCCGGCGGGGCGGGTAGATCATCCAAATATTAAGTCGGCGACCTCATTGGTGGATTATATTTTCAGGGTATTGGGGTATGAATATTTGCAGCGGAGTGATTTAGTGCATGTACCTGATGAGGAAGATACAGAGGTAAATGAAGCAGAAGCGCCTTCGGCGTCAACAGTTCATGTAAAACCCGCGCCGGTGAAGGTGGCAGCGGGTCAGCAGCAGGAACAGGAGTATTTAAAACAGATGCAAAGCGATGCACCAGCATGTACGACATGCGGGCATATTACGGTCCGGTCCGGAACTTGTTATAAGTGTCTGAACTGCGGTACCAGTATGGGTTGTAGCTGATTGATGTTGCAACTTCTTGTTAATGATATGTTATTGTGCCTTTAAAATTTCAAAGAAAAATAACATGCCCTTACCTTTGTATTCAAATAGGGTTTTCATAGGATAGTAACAAATTGAGGGCGCTTTTCTAGGCGCCCTTACTTTTTAAGAAAACTCCTCCTTCTAAGTATAGCGATCGACGGCTCTGTCGATTGTGGTTTCCTTTTTTGTATTTGAAAATTTTCTAAAAAAATCGATTTTGTTGAAGCATTTAAAATTATGGCTTCAAATATTTGATTTTTTCTAATATTTAATCTTTTGCCCAACTCACGATATAATTTTATTATATTTGTTATTGTATTAATTTTTATTATGGTTACTGTCCTATGAAAAACCAAATATTCCTACACCGCGTGAATCATCATGCACTGTAAATGACTCTCGAAAGCAATGGTTCGTCCATTGCTTTTGTTTTTTTAGAAGATTTCCACGATTTTTTTGAGCCTGTTATAAATCTTCAAAAGATAATTGTATTTTTAGGATCGAAAATTTTGATACCTTATGAAGAAGCTGTTGTTCTTACTGTTGGTAGTTTTGACCGCAGTCGCTTCAGCAAATGCCAGCACTGGTTTCAAAAATGGGGATAATAACGGGGATAAAAACGGTGATAACAATGACAACCGTAATACCTCCTCCAAGAACACAAATGCCGCTGCCAAGCCTGTTAGGGTTGAAGAGTTTGTGTTAATGTTTCCACGATTAGAGCCAACTGAAAAAGTTGACGAAGCAGAGTTGGAGAAAGCTATAGTAGATTTGTACAAGTGGTATTTACAAAACGAAAACAAGATAAATACAGACGACTTCCTTAAAGGAGGTGGTAAGGAGATGGCTTTCCCTTTTAAAGTGGATCCTAAGACCTTGCAACAATATTTCCTTTTCATCAAGAAAAACTTTCCGGGCTTCGGAGAGGATGACCTATCCAACATAAAACGCACCAGGAAGAAAGAAGCTCCTGTTACTGTGCGGGATGAAATGGATAACCCTATGTCTATTTCCGTTAACAGATAAAATTCGTTTTGGAGTTCGAATTGCATGCAGAGTTTAGAGTTTAGTTACGACAAGAGTGAGGTGTTACATGCATTGCGCTACCATTTTATGCAACGTGGAGAGATCAAGGTCTTTCGCAATACCCTCATTATTCTGTTTTTAGCCACCCTTACGGGTTATTTTTATCGGGTAGTTACACCTGCCACCTTTACCGGTATTGTTATCATGATCCTGGTAATAGGATGGGTATTCTGGTACCTTTTACCGATTTCCATCTATAATAAAGCAGCTACATTCAAGGATAATATTCGTCTGAATTACTCGGATGACGGACTCCTGATTTCAACAAGATCCAGCGATCACCAACGTGCTATCGGCTGGAACAACTTCTCTCAGGTAGTGGAAACAAAAAAATTCTTCTTCCTGTACAGAGATAAAAAAACATTCTTCCTCATCCCTATCTCCGCATTCCAAACCCAGGAAGCCTATTCTCAGTTCGCTGAAATGTTAAAGGAGAAGTTTTCAAATTATAAATGATAATACAATGTTTTGCCAGCAAGAATACAGGCTGGGTAGTATTGGTTGTATAGTATTGTTGGCTTGCAAAAGCTGGGTAGATCGACTTTAATTTGATGAGCTTTTTGGTTAACTATATTGTAGACTAGCGAGATCAATGCTTTTAAGTTAAGAGGACGGATGTTGAGCAAATTGAATTCAATTTAAAGGATTGGCTTCTTTTACCGTCGGTTGGGCGGGGGCAAGCCCCGCCCCTACAGGGTTTCAGCGAAACTATATTTTCATCTGGTAGTAATATTTCATGTTAAAAGTCGATCTACTAATTTCAATTCTGTAAAGGAACAATTCTACAATATAGAAACTGCAATTCGCTGAAACCCTGTAGGGGCAATACATTTACCCCTGCCCAACTACGGTAAAGGAAATTTATCAATCATTTAAAGACAATAAAATCGAAGCCCATTCCTCTTAACTTAATAGCGTTGGGCTTTTCCTCACCCTACTAACAGTCAAAGAAACTTACCAATCACATCCATATAAATAAAATCAGATATCGATCAAATAAAATTTGAAATCAATATAAAACTAAACCCACCTCTACGATTAAAAAATCAATTATTGCTACAGATTGATGGTTTGGAATACACTAAAATGCAAAATATGATTCATTGTCTTGGCTCCTGAATTCACCTGAATAAATTGGTTCATATAACCGATATCAGCCTTTAGTTTAGCATTGAATTGATACCCAAAAGCTGCCAGGAAACGGTTCTGATCAAATAACAGGTTGCTGATATCATTACCCCATAAATTCAGGAATATTTCATCCTGTAATGCTACATAGAATGGAGTTGGCTTAATTGCCAGTTGGGTTCGGTTGAAATAACGGGCCCGATTGCCGTATTTCCAATCACCTATCGCATGCGGAGAACCGGGCACAGAGGGTTGAGCCACCCAACGCTGCTCCAGCCTTACCCTATGCGTCATGTCGATCTGCTTTGATTTGTGAATATACTGTTCGAAGATCCGCTGCTCCGGCAGCCAGGTTTCACTAACATTGTTATAGGTCGGAACGAAAGCATATCCCAATAACACCTGATCCTGTGATGTAAGAGAATATTGAAGTCCGGCTCTCATCAATAACTGGCCTTTATTGCTGATACCATCGCGGATCCTGCCCTGAATATCAAAGGGGATGGCCCATTTGTTATTCATTTTTAAGGTACCAAAATAGGTATACCAATTTTGATAAGCATGTGTTGTGGTTTGTGCATACGAAATTCGAACAATGGCGGTCATAGCCAACGCTAACAGTACTTTCTTCATAAAATTTGAAAATATAGGTAGCGTTAAAGATAGGTAAAAACAGGTGGAAAAAAGAAAAGCGCCCGCAGAAGCAGGCGCCGGCAGATTGTTGTTTAGCTATAGTTGATTGTTGTATCAAAATTTATTGTACCACAGGGCGTTTCCTTTGGTATCCTGACCAATTGCTTTTGCAGCTGCTTCATAGCTGGCTTTGTTCTGCGTTTGCTCAGAAATCAAATAGGTAAGCCTGAGCGGTACCATCTTTACACTTGGGTCCAGTGACCCTGAAACCGGTGCAATGAACAATGATTTTCCTCCTGGTTTGTTGAAATGCAGTCTGGTTCTTTCAAACCATGCCTGGAAACCTTGTGGATAAAGGGAAAGCCACTTCTGTGAACCTATCACATTTCTCCAGTCGGCAGCTACAAAAGGCACCCCTTTTATATAAGCTGCAATGCTAACATCGTTGATATTATCACTTTGAGTTAATCCCTTCCAGAAAAGCATAGAAGCCCTTATACCATTTTCATAATAACTGGCTGCACTTTCTCCTACATTCATTCCCCTTGCTGAGGCTTCAGCAAGAATAAATGCTACTTCCGAATAACTCATTAGGATTCCTGGCATTGTTGCACTATAAACCTGTTTACCTGGCATTGAGTAATAGTCGAGCGCCAATCTTAATGTATCGGAGGCTGCCCAGCCATATGGCATACCTTTAATAGTATCAGTATTTTTTGCAGGGCGTGCATAAATGGTCAGTCTGGGATCATTTACCTGCTTCAAATAATCGACCAATGTTTCACTAACGGAGAAATCAATGATCGGACGTTCTGATTCGTTAAAAGGAAATTTATTTGGAGCGGCATCGAGGTATTTAAACAGAGCATCGTCGGCATTGCTGCTGAAGGCTTGTGAATAGTGTGCTTCAATGGCCTGGCGTGCAATATCTGGTTTTGCATCGGCCATTCTGATTGCTAATCTGAGAATCAGGGAATGAGCCAGCTTTTTCCATTTCTTTACATCTCCGTTATAAATAACATCTCCTGCATCGAAGCTGATCTGGCCTTCATCCATTATTGTTATCTGATGCTCCAATGTATCTATCAGAGATTGATATACAGTAGCTGCATCATCATATCTGGGAGTAATATTGGTAGTACTTTCAAATGTTTGAGAATATGGAATATTACCATAAGCATCTGCCAGAATCTGATAAATCCAGGCACTTGTAATACGTGCAATAGCATTTTGATTAACGATGCCCGGTTCGCTTAGCTTGCTGTTATTTTGTTTGATCAGATCATCGAGATTATGTAATGAGATCCTATAAAGGTTATTCCATAAAGCTGCATTATTTCCTTCATCGAGGGTATACTGACTGTCGTTGGTTCTTGAATTTCCTGTCCAGTACTGTGCATAGTTCATTGCAATGAAGCCATTCTGTAAACCGCTATACAGCATATCCATTGCGGTTTTTTGAGCACCTGTCAATAAATACTTAGGTTCGGCAGTAGTTGGCTTCGTTGGGTCATGTGCCATATCATCCAGCTTTTTACAGCCGGTGATCAGAAAAACCAATACTAGTATGGCGCTGCTATATTTGAGTAATTGCTTTTTAGTCATCGTCACAAAATTTAGAATGATACATTCAGGTTAAATCCATAGGAACGAAGAGACGGTAAGGCTCCTCCTTCTATCCCCTGCACATTGGATGCTGAGTTGAGGATATTAGATGGATCTACATTCGGGGCGTTAGACTTGATTAGCCATAGATTACGGCCATATAATGATAGTCTTACACTTTGAGCCCCTATCTTTTTATACCAATTCTCCGGGAGATTGTAGCCGATTTTAGCTTCTCTCAGATAGATATAACTGGCATCATATAAATTGGCTTTGCTGATTACATTTCCTCCATTATAGTTAAAGTGGTCCTGGGCGGTTATTTTGGTGGTATTTTGATGACCATCTGCTGTAACACCTGGAACAATAATGCCATTTTCACGAATACCGTTTTCCACAGTAGTTTCCAATAACCCGGATTTATTTCCGTAAAGATTTGTGTAGCTGAAGAAATCACCTCCATGCTGGAAATCTACCAGGGCACTGAGATAGATGCCTTTGAAGGTAAAGCTGTTGGTAATACCTCCTACATAATCAGGATAGGCATTTCCGATTGGTTTTATTGCGCTTGGTACATATCTGCCTAAAGCATCAACTACTTTCTCTCCGTTCAGATAGGTATAATCTGTTCCTCTGATAGTACCTAAAGGCTCTCCAACCTGACCTACCACAGATACTTTCTGGGTACGGCGATCGGTGCCAATAGTCAGATAATCCAGAGAGGTTTTGTATTGTTCGATATTCAGGTTTAATACTTTGTTGCGATTACGGGCAACATTGGCGCTAATATCCCAACGGAAGCCATTTTTAAGGCGAATAGGATTTAAATTGATGCCTATTTCTATCCCTTTGTTTTCTACACTACCACCATTAACAAATGCTCCTGTGAAGCCGGTTGCAGACGGAAGTGCCAATGTAATAATCTGATCTTTGGTTACCCGGCGGTAATAGGTGAAATCAATTCCAATTCTATTATCCAGGAATTTCAATTCAGTACCAGTTTCAACTTCTGTTGTTCTTTCAGGTTTCAGATTCTCATTATAGAGAGTAGCAGTAAATTGTGATACCGGATTGGTGCCAAATGGAGGAACAAAATCGTAGGTATTGTAAATTCTGTATGGATCAGCAGCATCGCTACCCACAGCGGCCACACTGGCTCTTAATTTACCGTATGACAGCCATTTCCATTCTTTCAGCAGATCAGAGAACACAAAAGACAGGGAGCTGGAAGGATAGAAGTATTGATTATTACCCTTTTTAAGGGTAGATGACCAATCGCTACGGCCGGTTAAATCAAGAAAAAGGAAATTTTTATATCCAAGATTTGCCGTGGCAAATACTGAGTTAATCTGCTTTTCGTAGAATTGATCTATCGGAGTGGCTGTTTGAATAGAATTAGCTAGATTATAAACATCTTTAGTAATCAATCCTCCAACGGTAGAACCTCCTGTAACTGTCCATTTACGGTGCATTACATTACCACCGACTGTTGCATTTAGCTGGAAATCCGTACCTAAATTTTTTCTGATGTCTGCTGTTACCTGATAGTTCATTTCACGGGTAGTGCGTACACGTTTGATGTAACCACCTACTAAATAATCCTTGGCAGTTCTTTCTTCTTCAAGGGTATTGTAATCGTCCATGAATACACGACCGGTGAAGGAAAGCCATTTATTAGCTTCTATATCAACCCCTGCATAGCCATAAATACGGTTTCTGGAGTCAGTTTCGTAATCCATATATCTGTTCCAGTAAGGGCCGTTGCTGGATGCAATACCAGGATTATCCCATGCTTTACGGTTCCAGGTGATCTGAGAGCCATCATCATATTTATAGCGTTTCTCCATATCCAGATCCAGCTGGCGCTGACCATACATGGTGAATTGGAGAGTAGGGTTTGGACCAGTAAATCCGGTGCCTGGCCTGCCTTTCACATTTAAGGAGGAATAATTGATGCTGGCTACGGCCCTAACCCCTTTGCTTACCTCATAGTTACCATTAACAGAGAGATTATTTCTTTTATTGGTGGCATTGGGTAAAACAAAGGTTTGATCCATATTGCCGTATGAGAGTCTGAAGCTCCCTTTATCATTACTACCGGCGAGGGCTATATTATTTGTGAGTGTAAACCCTGTTCTGTAGAAGTCTTTTACATTATTCGGATGTGCGATCCAGGGAGCGGTTTGCCCAAAGTACGGATTGTTTTTGTTTTGATCCCAGGACCAGTAATGGCGAACTAATCTACCATCCAGTTTTGGGCCCCAGGATTCATCAACGGCATATTGAGGGAGGAGATCATATCTACCTTTACCATTATTATCGTCGTATGTTGCAGCTTGTTCGTTTAAGAAAGCTTCGGGGTGTTGGTTATAATACAGGGTATCAAATTTTCCTGCACTGCCACCACCATACATATTCTGATATTTAGGAAGTACGGCTACCTGGTCTATCTGTGCATTCAGGCTGTAAGTAACGCCTAATCCACGTTCGGTTTCCGGACGTTTTTTTGTTGTAATTAATAACACACCGTTGGCACCTCTGCTGCCATAGAGAGCAGTAGCGGCGGCGCCTTTCAGCACGGAAATGTTTTCGATATCTTCCGGATTGATGTCCTGCATTGGGCTACCGTAGTCGTATCCCCCGCCTCCGTTTTGCTGGCCAGGATCGTTGGTAACGCTATTGAGCATAGGTACACCATCCAATACAAAGAAAGCATTGTTATCGCCTAATATAGATTTGACCCCACGAATGGTGATTTTACTTGCACCACCCATAGAGCCTGTATTGGTATTGATTTGTACGCCAGGCACTTTACCGGCAAGGGCGTTTACAAAGTTCACTTCTTTAGCTTCCTGAACAGCATTCCCGCTAACTTCCTGAATGGCATAACCTACAGAGCGTGGATTTTTCTTGATGCCGAGGGCGGTAACGACTACTTCGTTCAATACTTTATTGGTTGCACTAGCAGCCATAAGTTTAAAATTGGCGGCACCGCGTTTTGCAACATGATAGGATTGTTCGCTGTAGGTAGGAGCCGTAATCAGCAAGGTATCACCTACCTGTGCTTTGATACTGTATTTACCGGTAGGATCTGACTGGGCATTGAGTTTAGCTGTTTTATTTCTGATAATGGCGCCAGGAATTGGAGTTCCTTTATCGTCTTTTACTTCACCTGTTACAGAAAATTTATTGGCTTCACTTTTTGCAGTTGCCGGATCAGGAGGTAAAATCAGAGCTGTGTCTTCTTTTGGTTTAACAGGTTTTTTAGTGGTATCCTGAGCGGGTTGGGTTGTGTCTTTAGTTGGGTTACTTGAATCAGCAGCGGGTTTTATAACTACTGGCACAGAGGTATCAGCTTGCATGGCAGTGAGGTGCCTATCGGGTTTTGCATATGCGCTGCTGACTGAGCAGAAAAAGGCATAGCACAGCCCCGACCAGGCTAGTACTTGGCTTCTCATGATATGATTAAAAATTTGGTTACAATTTTTTCTGACAGAGTTTCGTCTATTGTTATACTGTTGGTCCATCAATATAACAATACAATCAAACTCCTCTTTACAATGTGTTGAAAAGGAAAAAAAATTACTTTAAGTTCTTCCTCATTTCGTAGTGTGGTATGCCTACCTCGATAAATTCATCGCCATGAATTGCGTAGCCTAGTTTCAAATAGAAGCCAGCGGCTACTTTGCGGGCATGCATAAGAAGAACTTTAAATCCATTGTTCACAGCGTATTGTTCTGCAAAGGTTACAATTTCGCTACCCAGACCTTTCCCTTGTATGAGACTTGAAACGGCCATTTGACGGAGTTGTACATTATCGTTATCTACCGGAGTAAGAATGCAACAGGCAACGAGTTGCTGTTTTCCATCAATTGTCAGGAATCCGCCGATTAGTACATCGTTAATTTCCTTTTGGAGTTGATCGGTTGAAAAGCTTAGCCCTAGTGGTTTACGCAATACTTCGGTTCTAAGCTCCACCATCTCCTGATATTCACAGCTACCGTACTCGATTATACGAAGATCTAACATGCATGATTTTATTTAAAGCGTTTCACAATCGGGGAACGACAAATAACCTGCCAATCAAATGGGTAGGAAGTGAAAATAATCGATAATCAGTGGAGCCACTGATTTTACTTCGAGCATTTCGTCCTGAATAGTTAATGCATTGGGATGAGTATCTGTGCAGATGATTTTTCTGATAAGGCCAGATTTTTTAATGCGCTCAAATCCTTTGCCGGCAAAGATTCCATGAGTTGTTATTACACAAATGTCGGAGGCCCCGGCATCGTGATATGCCTCTGCAGCATGAATTAATGAGCCACCGGTACGGATCATATCATCATAAATAATAACTGTTTTATTTTTTACATCTGCGCTGATGGCGGTGATGGCAGTTTCTTCACCGGAGATTCTTCTTTTAAAAACAAATGCAGCAGGAACATGCAGATCGTTGGCCAGTGATTCTACCCATTTTGCTCTGCCAGCATCAGTACTTGCCAAAACATAAGGATGATTCCCGGCAAGTTCCTGAGCAGCTTCCATTACAAAGGATTTAGCATACAGATGTACCGGTCTGATATCATTTTCAAAATACCAGGTAATACCATCAACATGCAAATCGATCATTACAATTCTATTTCCACGAGAAGTATTGGGAAGAGAAGAAAATAGAACGGCACGTGTTTTCGCCTTTACGATTTCTCCATATTTAACGGCTCTTTCCATGGTAGAATAACCGAAATATGGGATAATAATAGTGAGAGAATATGCACCTAATTGTGCGCAACCACTTGCCAGATCATATAGTTCCAATGTTTCTTTATCGTCAATTGTTCCTCCGATCAAAACAACTTCTTTATAGCTTACATCACTAATGATCCGATGATAATGTTCCCCATCCGGGAAATCGCGTATCTCTAACTCCCCATTTTCCCACGCTTTGCCAGTGATTGACAAAATGCGATCTTTTAAGTATTCGTAATGCTGTGTTGCGAAGATGATTTTTTGCGGCATAATGATGCGTATATGTGTAAAAATATGTTATTGACAGGATATTTATTGGGTTGATTATTAATAATTTTGAGATTGAGCATTTATCTGTAATTGGGTTTTAACGTTTCTTTTGCGGGTGGAACGTTAAATTTGAAGGATAGTTATTTATGATTCGTATAACGGCATATATCGGAGCACTGTTTTTTTTCTTTTTCATTAGCCTACAGGATACTTTAGCACAGGTACGGATATCAGGTATGGTAGCGGATCAGGATACAAAAACAGGATTGCCTTTTGTTTCCATTCTCAACAAAAGGACTATGACAGGCACACTTAGTAATGAGAATGGTAGATTTTATATTGAAGCTGTTCCTGGCGATACATTAGAGTTTTCTATGTTGAGCTATGCAACCAGGCTGTTTACAGTACCTGGGATGTCATCGACGCATGACATTTATATGCAAAAACGTTTATTTGATTTGCAGGGAGTGGATGTAAAGGGAAGAAATTATCGTAATGACTCATTAGCGATGCGGGATGAGTATGGGCGATATTTCGATTATAAGAAGCCGGGTGCAATGGATGTTTTAAAAACATTACCAGCTAATCCGATAACGGCTCTTACTTACCTGGTTCCAAGTAAAACCCGTAAACGAAAGGAAGAATTCCATCAGCAGTTATTATTCTGGGAAAAAGAAAAATTCATAGATCACCGGTATTCTCCGGATGTGGTTGCCAGAATGACAAAACTACAAGGTGCGGAACTGGATTCATTCATGCTGAAATACAGACCTACTTACCAGTTTCTGAATACAGCGAATGAGTATGATTTGTTATTATTTATCAAACAATCGTTCGACGAATACCAGAAAAATAAAGTGGATAAGAAAGAACCATAAAAAAGAAGGCTTTAAGACTTACGCCTTAAAGCCCGACTTCTAACTTAACAATCAACAATCTTTATTTTATTTTCAGGTTTTTAAATTCGCCAGGCGAATAGTTTCCAACCCAAAAACCGATATGTCCTTTCTTTTGTTCGCTGAGTTGTTTAACACTCAACACCTGTTTGTCGTTTACAAAGGCAGTAACCAAAGGCCACTCCACAATAATTTTGACGTGAAACCAATCTGAGGGGTCAGGAGCAGGTATAATGTTGTTCTCGTACTTACCAGGGTGATCCGTTCTTAATGATTCCCAATCGTATTTCGGCATCGAAATATACTGTACCGAATGTTTCTGCCTTTCTATGTCTGCAGCCTGAAAATTAAATGGTCTGAAATAAACAGCATCGTAAGTACTATCATTTACTCCATGAAATGCTATGCCTAAAAAGCTTCCTTGTGGCACATTTCGGCCTCGTGCATCAAATTCAATTACTCCATTTGAAAAGTCCTTATAGGAAAACTTGTTTTTAAACCAGGCAATACCAGCACCAGGAGCTTCATTGAGGCGAATGGTAGAATCTACAGTCAGATTTCTATTCACCACTTTCAGATTTTGAGCAGTACTTATTTCTGCGATTACTACAAGATAACTAAAGAGGATGATAAATCGTAACCACATATGAATAATTTAATATTGAGAAAGGTTTTTAAAACCATGCCACCTTGATTTTTATTAATAATCAGTTGATTAAATATATTATTGTGATGTATTTGTTCGAAATTGGATATTTCTCCGTTCGGGGGCGCACGATAAAGGGCAATGAATTTCGGGATTATTCATGACAGTTGCAGGTTTATAAAAAATAAAGGGTGGAAAATATTCCACCCTGATAAAATTATTTTAGTAAAGCTCCATTCAGCCTTCCAAGTTCGGTTTCAGCTACCTTAGTATTGTACCGGGCTTGAATAAGACGATAGTAGGAATCTTCCAGACTTTGTTGTGCAATTTTTACTTCCAAGATAGTAGACACTCCTTGCTTGAATCTCTCCAGCGCCACCATCGCGTTTTCTCTTGCCAGATCATTTGTTTCTTCTTCTAATTCAACAGCTTTCTTGTAATATTCATAATCTTTAAATGCATTATTTAAAGATAAATCTACCTGTGATTTTACATTATCTAGCGTGATGTTTTGATAATCGAAATCGAGCCGGGCATTTTGAACCTGTCTTTTTACATTAAAGCCATTGAAAATAGGAATAGCGGCAGTAAGGCCATAGCTAAGTACTCCATTTCTGTTGAACTTAGGGCTAAAAGCATTTGATGCAGCATTAGAGTGATTCCGATTATAATTGTAACCTGAGTTAAATGATATTACTGGAAAATAATCGCCTTTTCTTTCCTTAATTGTAAGTGCAGAGATATTAACATTTTGCTGCTGCACTTTTATAGAAGTATTGTTATTAGCCACATTCTGTTGCAACACTGCATAGGATAATCCACTATTTAAAGGAATAGAATCTGCTACTTCATAGCCGGTTGCGCCAGGAGGTACTGCCATTAACTGATTTAATAAAGCTTTGCTTTGTTCAATAACCGTAAGCTGCCGGATATACAAGGCTTTCTGCGCATTTAAATCGACCCGCGACTGAAGCAGATCAGTTTTTGGAGCTAATCCGGTACTGAATTTTGCATCAGACAATTTTACTCTTTCTTCAGAGATCGACATTTGTTCGGCCAATGCTTTCAGTTGTTGTTTTTGTTGAACAATGTTGTAATAACCGGAAATCACAGTAGCGATTGTATTCTGAATCTGATCTTTAATCACCAATTCTCCAAAATCACGAATCGATTCTAATTTGTTGCGTGTAGCAAACATCTTCAGACCATCGAATAAAGTCCAGCCTAAAGTAACATTACCAGTAAGGTTATTGCCTTTAATGCCACTGGTATCGCGGCTGGTTCCGTTTACGAATTCCTGCTTTGTGGCAGTGCGGGACCAGGAAGTACCAGCAGTTGCGTTTACTCT
Source organism: Chitinophaga silvatica (assembly GCF_003419895.1). GTDB lineage: Bacteria > Bacteroidota > Bacteroidia > Chitinophagales > Chitinophagaceae > Chitinophaga > Chitinophaga silvatica. The sequence goes on from NZ_QPMM01000006.1 coordinate 246,896, forward strand.
CGGAAAGAAAGCAAAATTCGCATAGGCGTAATCGTTAGCGGATACCTCTGCGGAATTTTTGGCTAATCGGATATCGTAATTGCTTTTTAGCGCTACGTCTATCGCCTGTTCTAAAGTAAGCAGTTGCTGTTGTGCCTGCAGGCTACCTACACAAAACATCAATCCCAATAAAAATAAACAACGCCTGATCATAATATTTTTCATAAAAAGTATTCGTCTTTTGTTAGGCATGGGCTGCATGAGCGGTTGATGTTTCTGTTTCTTCTTCCTCCTCATCGTCGTGCGATTTGTTACCTCTGCGGGAGAAGAAAGTATACATTGCCGGAATTACATATAGTGTAAGTACCAGCGAGAAAACTATACCACCTACGATTACTATACCTAATGGGATACGGCTGGTAGCCGCAGCTCCAAGTGATAAGGCAATTGGCAAAGCACCCAGGGCCATTGCCAGACTTGTCATCAAAATTGGTCGCAAACGTAGCGATGATGCTGTTATTACTGCATCAGCCTTATTCATGCCACTATCTCTCTGATGGTTGGCAAATTCCACGATCAGGATACCGTTCTTAGTAACCAACCCTATCAGCATAATTACCCCAATCTGAGAGAAGATATTCCAGGTCTGATCAAAGACCCATAATGAAAGCAACGCACCTGCAAAGGCCAGTGGCACCGTTAGCATGATGATCAATGGATCTATCCAGCTTTCAAATTGTGCTGCCAGTACAAGATAAATCAATACCAGTGCTAAGCCCAGTGCGAACATAGTATTTGAGCCACTTTCGGCATAGTCACGGGATGAACCTGATAATGCAGTCTGGAATGAATCGTTTAGTACACCCTCTTTTTGCAATTTGTTGTAAATACGATACATCTCATTAATACCATCTCCAATAGTTTTACCAGGCGCTAAGCCTGCAGAAACAGTAGCAGATTTATACCTGTTGAAGTGATAAATAATTGGCGGGCTGGTTTCTTCTTCAATAGTAACCACGTTATCTAACTGAATAGCATCTCCATTATTATTCCTGACATACAGATTTTGTAAATCCGTCGGATCATCTCTGTCTGCACGGAACACCTGCCCCATTACCTGGTATTGTTTACCATTTCTGATAAAGTATCCATAGCGCAGATTACTGAGGGCCAGCTGTAATGTTTGTGAAATATCCTGTACAGATACTCCTAACTGAGTGGCTTTATCACGATTAATATGGATTCTTAATTCAGGCTTATTAAATTTTAAATCCACATCTGTACCCTGAAACACCGGGCTGCTACTAACTTCCTCCATGAATTTCGGAAGTACAGAGGTTAATGTATCGAAGTTGATATTTTCGAGCACAAACGATACCGGCAAGCCACCACGGCGTCCTACCTGGATTGTCTGTTGTTCTATGGCAAATACTTTACCTTCCGGGAACCTACTCATATTCCTGTTTACCATATTCACAACATCCTTTTGCGAACGGGTTCGTTCGTTAGGTTCGTTGAGCATTACGTTGGCAAAAGCTGTATTTACAGCGCCGGAACCACTGAAGCCGGGAGAAGTAACGCTTAAGATAATTTTTTTCTCCGGAATAGAGTCGACCATGAATTTGGTGAGCCTGTCGACATAACTATCCATGTAGTCGTAAGCCGTACCTTCCGGAGTAGTGATAGACAGGCGGAAAGTGCTTCTGTCTTCGATTGGAGCCAATTCGGCCGGTAAGGTTCTGAACAGGAAATAGATCATTACCAGACAGGCAGTAATAATTAATCCGGCTATCCAACGGAAATGCATAAACGCTTCCAATGAGCTTTTATAGCCATCTTCCATCCAACGGAAGAAAGGTTCTGTTTTCAGATAGAACCATCCGTGAGTATGAGTTTTACGACCAAGTTTAACGTTTAGTACCGGTGTGAGTGTTAAGGATACAAAAGCAGAGATCAATACAGCACCCGCAACCACGATACCAAATTCACGGAATAGCTGTCCAACGAATCCCTGTAGGAATATGATAGGCAGGAATACGAAAGCGAGGGTGATAGAGGTAGCAATTACGGCGAAGAAGATTTCTTCGGAGCCTTCTCTGGCTGCTCTCATGCGCGGCATTCCGGCTTCAATTTTCTTATAGATATTTTCCGTAACCACAATACCGTCATCCACTACCAGACCGGTTGCCAGTACAATGGCCAGGAGGGTCAGGATATTGATGGTAAATCCGCAGGCATACATGATAAAGAAAGCACCGATCAGCGATACCGGAATATCGATTAGTGGGCGTAAAGCCATCAGCCAGTCACGGAAGAACAGGTATACAATTATGATAACCAGGGTTAATGCAATGATTAAAGTTTCCTCCACTTCCTCAATAGATTTTTTGATGAAGCGGGTATTATCCATTGCAATATTTACTGTAAAGTCGTCGGGAATATCTTTTTTAAGTTGATTATAGCGTTTGTAGAATTCATCTGCGATGGCTACATAGTTGGAGCCAGGTTGAGGAATCAGGGCGAGTGAAATCATCGGAATACCGGATTCTTTCAGGATAGTTTCCTCATTTTCAGGGCCTAGTACAGCCTGGCCAATATCGCGGATCCGGATTTCGCTACCATTGATATTGCGGATAATAAGATTATTGAAATCATCTTCCGTAACTAGGCGGCCGAAGGTACGCACAGTAAAGTCGGTAGCATTACCGGCGATTTTACCGGAAGGCAGTTCCACGTTCTCGCGTTGCAGGGCAGATTGCACATCGCCAGGTGTTAAGCGATAGGAAGATAATCTGGCGGGGTCCATCCAGATACGCATAGCGTATTTTTTTTCACCCCAGATTTGAATGGCACTAACGCCGGGAATAGTCTGAAGTTTTTCCAGTAGCACGTTGGTACCGTATTCAGTTACTTCGAGCTGATTACGTGTATTACTCTGTACGGTCATGGAGATGATCGCATCGGAGTTTGCATCCTGTTTGGATACCACAGGAGGAGCATCGATATCGGGAGGCAGACTACGGAGGGCCTGGGAAACCTTATCTCGTACATCGTTGGTGGCGCCTTCGAGGTCCTGACCCAGTTCGAATTCTACGGTGATATTGCTACTTCCCTGGCTGCTGCTGGAAGAAATATTTTTGATACCGGCGATACCGTTGATTTGTTTTTCGAGAGGCTCAGTAATCTGAGTTTCAATGATATCGGAGTTGGCACCGGCATACGACGTACGTACGTTTACGATAGGAGGGTCGATAGCCGGGAAGTCTCTTACCCCCAGGAAAGTGAAGCCCACCAGACCGAATATCACGATAATGATATTCATCACGATAGCAAATACCGGGCGTTTAAGAGATAAGGAAGGTAAACTCATGTTCAATATTTTTAGAATGAAGAAGGAAAAGTTATCCAGTCTTCACTATTGTATTTTATTATACTTCAGCGGCATTCCGGGTTTTAGTTGCAACATTCCGGTAGTGATAACGGTATCACCAGGTTTGAGTCCATTAGTGATTTGCACGCTGCTTTCTGTTCTTTGGCCGGTTTCAACTACTACGAATTTGGCGATACCCTGGTCGGATATGATTACTTTTTTATCTCTGGTACCCGGAATTACGGCCTGAGAAGGGATCATAATAGCATCAGGAATATCTTTAAGGATAATTTTCACTTTAGCGAAAGAGCCGGGGAACAGGAGGCCACTATTATTAGGAACGATGGCTCTTAATTTCATGGTGCGGGTGGTGAGGTCGATTTTCGGATCTATTGCGTAAATACTTCCTTTATAATCATTTGCATCACCGGCGACTGTAAAAATTACCTGATCACCTACTTTTACGGAGTTTCTGTATTTTTCGGCTACAGCGAAGTCCATTTTCAGAGGATCTATTTGCTGAAGAGTAGTGATGATACTGGCAGAAGATACGATAGCACCTTCGCTGACATTTCGTAAGCCAAGTTTTCCATTGAAAGGAGCGCGGAGTTCAGTTTTCTGGAGTTGGGTTTGAGTATATTCCATATCGGCCTGATAAGCGCTCACCTGGTTACGGGTAACATCTACATCTTGTTGGCTTATTCCATTGATTTTTAATAGATTTTCCTGACGTTCGAGGGTAGTTTTCGCTAATTGTTGCTGCAGTTTCAGTTTTTGAAGCTGAGCTTTCAGGTCTTCATCATATAATTTAACAAGGATTTCGCCTTTTCTTATATTAGTACCTTCTTTAAAGAAAAGTTTAATGATACGGCCGTTTATTTCGGGTTTTACGTCAACTTCCTCATTGCTTTGGAGGGTTCCGCTGGCCTCGATGGTTTGATTAAGCAGGGCTGTTTTAACGATCCAGGCATCGGTTGATAGCAATTTGGGTCCTCCTTTGGCTTGGGAAGCAGGTTCTTTGGAGGATTTGCTACCTGCTATTTTCTTGTATAGGAAGAAAATAATGATGCTGGCTACTGCCAGAATCAGGATTGAACGAACAGACTTTTTGGTGATGGCCATATCAGTTTTTATAAAATTCAGCTGTTAATATATATTGTAGCATAGAGAAACTGGTCGACTATTTGAGTCGTTCCTCAGAAGCCGGACAAATTTAAGCAAACAGGGGGCTGAATGCTATGGGGAACTGTTAATTAGCGTTAATGGATTCTATAAGTGGCAAAAAAAGAGGGTGAATGGAAGGTAAAAATGGTTGTTGAGAAAAGAATGATGATATTAGGGTAAAAAGCATGACTTTTGAGTGAAAATAAGTGAATCTGTAAGAGAAGGAATATCAAAATTGTATAAATTCTTTTATTAACAAAGCGATGGATATGTGTACTGTAGAGGATTTGGGCGGAATGTATAAGATGGAATGCCTTTAAAATTTGGGTCATCTGTTGGCAATTCAATAAAAATTATATTTTTGCACTCAAGTTTTAAACCAAAAACACTTAAAATTATGTCAGACATTGCATCAAGAGTTAAAAAGATCATCATTGACAAATTGGGCGTTGACGAAGCCGAGGTAACTCCTGAAGCCAGCTTCACCAATGACTTAGGCGCTGACTCTTTGGATACGGTAGAACTGATTATGGAATTCGAAAAAGAATTCAACATCTCCATTCCTGACGAACAAGCTGAAACTATTACTACTGTTGGCCAGGCAGTTGCTTACCTGGAAGAACATGTAAAATAATCCTACTAATCAGAATTGTTTTAATGCAACCAAGACGAGTTGTCGTTACAGGTTTAGGCGCTCTTACACCGCTCGGCAATTCCGTAGCCGATTTTTGGAACGGATTGACGAACGGTGTATCCGGCGCGGATTATATCAAGCAATTTGATGCTTCCAAGTTCAAAACCCGTTTTGCTTGCGAACTGAAAAATTTCGATCCTACTAACTACCTGGACAAGAAGGAGGCCCGTAAGATGGACCCCTTTACACAAACAGCAGTTATATCTGCAGATCAGGCTATCCTGGATGCCAAAATTGATAAAGAAAAGATCAATGCGGATCGCGTTGGTGTTATCTGGGGCACAGGAGTAGGTGGAATGATCAATTTCAGTCAAGAGCTCAAAGAATTTCACTCTGGGGATGGTACTCCCCGTTTCAGTCCTTTCTTAATCACGAGGTTGATTCTGGATATTGCTGCCGGGTATATTTCTATTCGTCACGGATTCAGAGGGCCTAATTTTTCTGTTGTATCTGCTTGTGCATCAGCTACCAATGCAATTATTGAGGCAATGTACAGTATCCGATATGGTAAAACTGATATGGTTATTACCGGAGGGTCAGAGAATGTGATAAATGAGCCTTGTGTTGGTGGTTTTAATGCCATGAAGGCTTTATCAGAAAGAAATGATGACCCTAAGACTGCTTCCCGACCTTTTGATCTCGACCGTGACGGTTTTGTGATGGGAGAAGGAGCAGGAGCCCTGGTGCTTGAATCGCTGGAACATGCTCAGGCGAGGGGTGCAAAAATTTATGCAGAATTGGCCGGTGGAGGCGCAACTGCGGATGCATACCATATCACAGCTCCTCATCCGGAGGGTTTAGGAGCAATGAATGTAATGCGTAATGCGTTGGCAGATGCAAACTTACAGGCTTCCGATATCGATTATATCAACGTTCACGGTACTTCCACTCCATTGGGAGATATTGCCGAAGTAAAAGCCATTCAACAGGTTTTTGGAGAACATGCTTATAACTTAAACATCAGTTCTACAAAATCCATGACTGGTCACCTACTCGGGGCTGCCGGTGCCGTTGAATCAATAGCTGCGATTATGTCCATGATTGATGGCATAATTCCTCCTACGATCAACCACTTTACAGATGATCCACAATTGGACCCGAAACTAAACTTTACTTTCAATATCGCACAAAAGAGAGAAGTAAGAGCTGCGCTTTCCAATACCTTTGGTTTTGGTGGGCATAATGCCTCCGTAATTTTCAAAAAATTTGTTCCTTGATTTTGATTGTGTGAGATTACTGCCAGGATTTTTATATCGATTTGTTTCCAAAAAGAGGCACTTATATAAAGAGCTTCACAATTTACTCGGCTTTCCTCCGGGTAATTTTGCGCTCTATGAAGTAGCCCTGAGCCATCGTTCAAGCAAAGAAAAGTTTCTTGAAAGCAACGAAAGGCTGGAATACCTCGGTGACGCCATTCTAGGTGCCATCGTGGGCGATTATTTGTTTAAAAAATATCCCTATAAAACAGAAGGATATCTGACAGAAATGCGATCAAAAATCGTTAACCGTCAGCAACTCAACGACATCGCTATCAAGATGGGATTGCGCAAGCTCACTATTTACGATAAATACAATAGCTTTCTTAAAATCAGCCAGATCTTCGGAAATACACTCGAAGCACTGGTGGGTGCGGTTTATCTGGATAAAGGCTATACCAAAACCCAACAATTTGTACATAAACGTATTCTTATGCCATATATCGATATGGATCAACTGGAAGCAGTTGAAATGAACCATAAGAATAAACTGTATGGGTGGGCTAACAAAAATGGCAAAACCCTTGAATTTGAATTGCTGGAAGAGCAGGTAGACAATGGCCGACGCATCTTCACAGTGGGTGCTGTTGTGGATGGTCAGCTTATTTGTAGCGGAAAAGCTTTTAATAAGAAAGACGCCAGTCAGATCGCTGCCCAACAAGCCATTGTTCAACTGGGGTTAACCGAATAATCTGATCACTTCCTTACCGGATACCTGAGAATCGTTTTTAATTTTTCAGGAGCAGTTTTCCGGAAATCTGATAAATAAATTTCATGATGTCTGCCATGCATGGTATAACCTTCCTGCAGAATATAATTATGTAATATCGCCAGGGTCTCTGGTTCCTTTTTAAAAGGACCTTCATGTAAGATTTGAATACTAAGCCCCTCCTCTATCTTCTTAAGCTCGACCTGTGATGCTAAAGGTGATTTTTTCTTCTCAATAACCTTTTTAACAGCCATTTCAAATTGTTGCTGTGAAATATCGTCGGGTAGCATAATTGCAAGTTCGTAGTGCCATTCACTTCTGGGAACCGTTAATGGGTCTACATTCTTAACATCTACCCACCAAAATCCTTCCAGCTTACATACCACAAAATCTTTTCCTTTTTCCTTATTACTAAACTTAATCGCATAAGCAATGCTATACAATGCGGAAATTGATGAGGCAAAGCCTTCCCCGTCGGGATCGCCCTGTCCCGTGATAGTCAGGTATAATCCCTTCTCAATATTTACCAATTGAGGTTGTGGAGTTGCTGTAAAATACTTTTTGAATGCTTTTGTAAGATCTAACTTTACCATAGTTGCCAGAAGTATGTTTGATCTCAAAAATACAAATGAGGTACTGACAGCCCTATGTCAGTAGTCTTCAGACTATTATGAATAATGTACCTGAAGTTCTTTAATCAAACCATTAATCATGGTTTTTAATTCTTCCGGTTGCTTTACTTCTACTTTATTACCTAGCATGATGAGCCAACGTGCAAAATTGGTAAAGGAAGATTGGAGGAAAGTCAATTCAGTTTTATCTCCTACTTTTTTCTCCTCCATAAGACCAAAATAATATTTCTGGCCATGTACGAAACACATCACATCATTTTGTACTGCAATTTTTACGAGGAAAGTTGGCTGGTCGTCCTTGAATCTATGTTCTTCCAGGTAGGTTTGAAGTGAAGGATGTGCATTTCTCTTATAGGAAATTGAAAGGATACTCAGTTTTCGTATTCTGTCTATACGGAAATCACGATATCCCTCCCTCAATCTGCACCAGGCGATGAGATGCCAATATCCACTGGAATAGAACATTCCCATAGGTTCTATTTCTCTGATAGAAGGCTGATTCTGTAGTGAATAATAATCTAGCTTAATTACCTGGTTCATTCCCAAAGCCTGTTGAATTTCAGTCATAAACCGGTTGGGAAACTGTATATCTTCAAATTTGGGTTGTACCCGAAGTACGGCGATATTATCTTCAAGTGTTTCCAGATAATCTTTTTCGGCACCCCGGAGCACAGATCTGATTTTCTGCATAGCCAGGCCAAATTGTTTGCGATTACTTTCATCACTGAATTGGGCCATTAATTTCTCTCCTGTTAATAAGGCAGCGGCTTCTTCTTTGGAGAACATAATGGGGGGAAGATGGTAACCATCTACAATATAATAGCCGGTTCCGGCTTCGGCTCCAATAGGAACACCAGCTTCCTGCAGGGCCTTAACATCACGATATACAGTACGCAGACTTATATTAAAACGATCTGAAATTTCGGAGGCTTTAACAATTTTTTTACCCTGAAGTTGTATTAAAATAGCAGTTAGGCGGTCAATACGATTCATGGAAATGCTTATTTTCGCCTACTAATTTCGGATGCCTAAAATTATTTTAAGAATTTTTTTCTAATTATTAAACTTCTACAATAATAAACCGTCTTATATTGGAAGTCTCCCAATTGTAGGAAAAGAGGTAAAGAGAACTGACGAGGTGGGAGATCTCCTAAAACGATGCTACAGTACAGAATATAGGTTAAATGGTAAGTCCCTGCAATTTTTTGCGGGGACCTGTTTTTTAAGCCCTTTAGTAACTCATTTCATTAAGCTTCACTTTACCCCTGAAAGTCCAGAACAGAAAAGTTGTATAGCCTATTACCATAGGAGTGCCTATAGCCGCAATAAGTAACATAATCTTCAATGACTTTACGGATGAGGCTGCTGCATAAATACTAATACTATAAGCCGGATCTATTGTAGATATTACAATATTTGGATATAATCCAACAGCAAACAGAATTAATAGACAAGCTGTAATGATACATGAGAAAAGAAATGCTGTAAAGTATTTGCGGGCATCAATATTCCTCTTAATATTTAATAATGTTAATACTGCCAATAGTGGAACTGCAAATAACTCAGGAAATTGTTTAAATCTCTCCGTCATATGCGGTACATAAATAAGGGTAGCCATTGACGTTAGAATAAAGCAGAGAATAAAAAATTTGCTGCAGTTATTTACTATAACCGTAAGTTTTGTATAAAGCCTGTGCTCTGTTTTCATCACCAGATAAATAGCCCCATGCAACATAAATAATGATAATGTTGTTACTGCAATCAGTATAGCATATGGATTGAAGAACGTAAGCAGATTGCCAGTAAATTCATGATCTTTATTAATTGGTAATCCATGAATAAGATTCCCCAATACCAACCCTAACAGCAAGGTAACGGTGGTACTGGAAACCGTATAACTTATATCCCACATTTTGCGCCACCATTTCCAGGATTCCTTACTTCTGAACTCTATTGATATAGCCCTGAATATAAGTGCTACAAGAAATAGCATGAAGGGTATATAAAAGGTTGAAAGAACTACTCCATAAACCAATGGAAATCCTGCAAATAAAGCCCCGCCGGCAATTACCAGCCAAACTTCATTTCCATCCCATACAGGTCCAATTGCATTAAGTGCCAGTCTCCTGCTTTCTTCTTTATTAAAAAACAAATGCAATGATCCTGCTCCCAAATCAAATCCATCCAGCACGCCATATCCGGTAATTAATCCACCAATCACAAGAAACCACCAGGTGGGGAGATCTAGTCCAAGTATTGTTTCCATACCATTATAATTTTGTAGGGTGATAGGTGATATTATCGTGATAATAACCGTCGTACTGAATCTCTGAGTCTTCTGAAATATCTGGTCCGTGCTGAATTTTCTTATTCAGCAGATAGATGAACAATACAAACAATACTACATATACAAAAGTGAACAGGATGAGAGAAAATAAAACCTGATCTGCTGTTACCTTACGGGAAAGGGCGTCTGAAGTCCGAAGCAGGTTATATACTACCCATGGCTGCCGGCCAACTTCGGCTGCATACCAACCTACCTGGTTGGCAATTTGAGGTAGAAGAACCGACCAGCAAAAGATCAACATCAACCAACGCTTATTAAACAACTGCTTTTTCCACAATAGAAAAAGGCCTAACAAAGTAAGTCCTATCAATATCATACCTATTGATATCATTAAATGATACATCTGGAAAACAAAGTTAACAGCAGTAGGTCTGTCTTCCTTTGGTGTTGCATTTAAACCCTGTACCGGTGCCGAAAAACTACCATGAGTCAGAAATGATAAGCCCCCGGGAATGCTTATACCTGTTGTTTTCTCAGTTTTATTATCTACCCACCCCACCAGATACATAGGTGCAACAGCAAGACTATCGTAATGCCCTTCCATTGCGGCTAATTTAGCTGGTTGATATTTACTAACGTAATGGGCTGAACGATGGCCTGTAAATAGTTGTAGTAATGCCGCTATGACTGCAACACTCAGACCTACCTTAAACATAGCCTGGGCATGCTTTGTATGGCGCTGTTTAAGAATATAATAAGCTCCTACACTAATCACCAGAAACGCTCCGGAAAGGAAAGCCCCGATTATTACATGAGAAAATCGATCTACTGAGGAAGGATTCAGCACCATCTCCCAAAAATCTGTAACCACAGCTCTGGCCTTTAACCCCTCGCCTTCTATCTTAAAACCTGCAGGTGTTTGTTGCCAGGAATTTGCAATTACGATCCATAGGGCAGAAAATATTGAACCCAGAGCCACCATACAGGTAGAGAAAAAGTGTACTCCTTTATGTACTCTATTCCATCCAAAGAGTAGTACTCCTAAGAAAGCCGATTCCATTGCAAATGCAAAAATTCCTTCAGCCGCCAGGGCACTACCAAAAATATCACCTACATAGTGCGAATAGGTAGCCCAGTTTGTACCAAATTCAAATTCCATCACAATACCGGTAGCTACTCCAATTCCAAAAATGAGTGCAAATATCTTAATCCAGAAACGCGTTATGTCTTTATACAACGATAATCCTGTTTTCAGATATAACCCTTCCATAATAACGAGACATAGGCCTAATCCTATGCTCAGCGGAGGATAGATGTAATGAAATGCAATAGTGAATGCAAATTGGACCCTGGACAGTATTTCTACGGAAGGCATAATCTTGAATTATTGTTACAAAGGTAGTAGGTGTAGGATTTCATGAACCTGACGTTTATCATGTATTTAGATAAATATAAATATTTCTACACCCTTTTTATCAACAAAAATTCAATAAAAAGGTTGTTGTGTCTGATTTCCTGCCTGGTGAGGAGTGATTACGATTTAACGAAAATATTTTTTGGGATAGAAGGGTAAATTTTGGGGAAAAAGATAAACCTGCCTGACATTTATCATGTAAGGCAGGTTTATTCGGTTTTACGACATCGTAGCTGCCATAGATTCAAATTCCTTCTTTCGTTCCTGATATTCCTCCATAGTAAAGTTATATACTACAGAATCGCGCTTATTTTTATTAGCAACGAAATGACAGGCATGAATATATGGTTCAGCAATATTGAGCTTATCCAATGGTGTTACAACGAGTAATTGCAGATTTAGCTGGCCACAGTATTCCATCAGGTAATGACTCTTTTCAGGGTCTAGTTTACTGAATGCTTCGTCTACAGTAATGAAACGTAAACTACGATGCTGACGGTTTGTTTCGTTGATACCAAATTGATATGCAATTGCAGCACCTAAAATAGTGTAGGTGAATTGGGCTTTTTCACCTCCGGAAAGGCTTGCGGTATCTTCGTAATATTTAAACCCGCGATTATCGGAAATATAGAATTCTTTTGCACCGAAATCCAGCCAATTACGTACATCGGTTACTTTTCTTCTCCACGCTTCGTTTTGCTGTAATTCATCAATCAAAGCCTTGATATTATTAAAAAGCTGATCACCATATTCTTCATCCTTTTCCATATGATATTTATAGGAATCTGGTACAGCACCGCTTAACTTCTCTTTGAAGTTGCGGATCTCAACATCTCTGACATGGCGGCATTCCAGCTGCAGATAGGTATCCGGGTTTTTATTGAAAGTGATATTTCTCAGTGGCTCGTTAAGATCTTCAATTACTTCTCTGATAAGATCTTCCTGCCCGTATATCCATGCCCGATAGTTAGTGATTGCGTTGAGCATGCTTGTGTCCATATACTTTCTGAAACGTTCTTTATGCTCGATCAGGCGCTGGAATTTAATACGCTCGTAAAGGGCTGTAAATTCATCCAGGTATTTGACATGGGGTTGCAGATCATTTACATCGCCCAACCAATCGGGATAGGCGTCATGAATGGCTTTTGGAGGCATTACAAAAGCAGAGAGTTGTCTGGTAATCTCTGATTCTTTTTCGGTAGCAATACGTAAAGCTTCATTCATGGAAGTTTTCAGACTTTCATCTGCTTTTTTCCGATGACCTGCTAATTGAGCCGCTGTTTGAGCCGTTTCTGTAATGGCCAGTTCTGTAAGGAATTCCAGTACTTTTTGTTGGGAGGCATCATCAAGTTTATTAACACGTAGTTGGTTGATATACCTGATTTTTTCAGCAGCCTTATCATCCAGTCTTCCCTTTTCCTGTAATATTCTTTCTTTTTCCTGTTCTTTAGCAACGATACTGTTGCTGGTATCATCCAGCTGCTCACAGATTACCTGGTATTTATCACTTGTCTGTAAGAGTGCATTTTTCTCTCTTGCAAAAGTTTCAATTACTTCGGCATGTGATTGCCAGTTAATTTCGGAATAATTACGGAGTGAAAGGAAAGCAGTTAAGAAAGTATGGTTACCCAAGATGCCTTTGCGAGCTGTTTCCAGTTGTGAGATGCTATGCTGCATAGTTTCGATGCTGGCATTGCATTCGTCCTGTTCTTCTTTCAGCAGGCGAAGTTTGTTTTTATTATTCCATCCCAGCACATAGTTGTTTTTCTGTGTACGGGAAGGTCTGTCATCTTTTTCGTGGCGGGTAGCCTGCCTGATTAATCCATTAGCTGTAACTGCCTTTTTCGACTTATTAAAGACCTCCATATCATCGGTGCAGGTATAGTCGAACTGGTCGAGGAGTTGTTGCTCGAGCCAGTCTTTAAATGCAGTTTTTGGCTTGATCTCAATCTTTTGTAACAGGCTATCTTTTTCGGTGGGCATGCGCAACATGGTATAGGATTGCTCTTCCACCTTATGGTATACCAACCTGGTTTGCAGGTTATTTTCGTTGATATATCTGTTGATATCGCGAATATATTCTTCTGGCACCAGCAGTCTTAAAGCGAAGTTGTGCAGTACCTTTTCGATAGCATTTTCCCAATGGATTTCTTCGTCTTTAACCCTCATTAACTCACCAGCAAATGGCAATGCATCTTCAGAGATTTCCAGCATATCGGCCAATTGCTGGCGAATGCGGATCAGCTCATAAGGGATGTTATTCTTACGGTTTAGGAACGAGTCGATTTCTTCTTCTAATCTGCGGGCTTCTGTTTGTTCGGCTGCCAGGCTGCTTTTATGATGAAAAATTTCTTCCTGTAGGGAATCGATTTGTTTATCCAGGCTTCCCAGCTGTTTTTCAGCTTTGGAGATATTATCGTGAAACCTGTGTTCATCCGGGTTTGAAATCAGATTAAGTCTTTCGGCTAATTTATTATACTCATCCATTTTACTACGTTTAGTCTCTAATGACTTCTGTTCGTAGTGAATGGATTTTTCTATGGATCTTAATTGCTCATCTACGCTATTATTGGCTTTTTGAGCAATCAGTTCATCTTTTCTTAGCTGTAAGGATTTGAGCTGATCATTGATACCAGTTAATGAGGTGGCGGTAAGTTCCTGTTCTTGCTGTAGCAGGTGAAGCTCCTGTTCGAGGATTTCTTTTTCCTGTTTGTTGAACCAGGTTGGCAGAACATCCTGGAGGGCATGAAGCTCTCTGTTTTTTGTTTGTACCGATTGCCAGATAGTTCTGTTTTCGATGATTGGTTCCAGCATTTTCAGCTGGGTTTCATCTTTTTGAATGGCTCTGTGGCTGGTAAGCAAACTATCGTAGTTTTCGCGTAGTTTAAGGAATTCACTTTCACTTTCCGGTTCATCGAGCATTTGCCCGCGGATGAATGAATTCAGGTCGCCCAACACTTTAATACCAACAGTTTGGTTGAAAAGTGAAAGTGCTTTTTCGCTACGTAGCCCGAAAATGTTGCTAAACAAAGCAGCATATTCTTTGAAGCTATCAGTGATTTCGGTTTTAGGATATTCGAGGCGCAATTTCTTTTTCCAATCGCCCTTCATATCAAATTTACCATTACCGAAATGGTCGTTGATATTGAGTTTGTGGGGGGAGACGATAAATTGTCTTTTCATTTCACCGGCATACCACCTTACCTGTGCCAGAGTGATCTGGTGCATGGTTGCGGCATTATAGAAATATGCAAGGAGAACGGAGTAGGGATTATTTTCCTTATGTCGCAACTGATCGGTTTTTGATTGTTGTGATTCTTCGGAAAATGTTTTCCCGTAATATCCCCAGAAGTATGATTCTTCACCTCTGTCGCGGCGTTGATCGGTGCCGGAAGACTGGTTATAGAAGCGTTTGCCTGATGGTACCATCAGGGTCAGGAGGGCATCTACCAGGGTAGTTTTACCGCTACCATTGGCACCGGTAAGTAAGGAGGTTTGTCCGTTGGTATTTACCCGATATATTTTATTATGAAAAGTGCCCCAGTTGTATATTTCAAAATACTGCAACCGGAATCCACTTTCTTTAGCGTCACTATTGAAGAGGGTTGACATGCAGTTTTAATTTTGATTTTATTTCTTCTAATTTTTCGTTGTTGACCAGTGCTTTAATAATTCTTTTTACCTCGTATTGATGTAGCTCTTTGTTTGCAGCGTCTTCCCGGGTAACTTTCAGTACTCCAACATTTAATAAGCTGTTGATGGGTTTATTAAGATCTTTAAGGAGTTTAGATTTATTATGTCTTTCTTTAAAGAAGATGGCCAGTCTTTCCTTGATTTCTTTTTGGGTAAGGAAAAGTCTGGTACCATTGCCTTTGATATCGAATTCGTCGAGTGCTTCACGCAGCACGATACAGAGCAGGGTTGCTTCGTATGTGAGGCGTGTTTTACGCATGAGTCGGGGTAATGGTTTCTCTGTCTGGTTTTCGTCGGCTTCTGGTTGTACAATTCTTGCAAAACCGTCTGATTCACTGATTACCAGTTGTAATCCAACCTGTTGGAGGTATTTGCTTAATTCTGTTTGCCAGCTTAATAAATCCTTCCAGTAGGTTTTATCTTCTTCGTAGAGGGGCCCCTGCATTAGTTTTAGAAAAACATGAGCAAAGGCGGATGTATTTTTTTCGGCCATAGATTAGTTTTGAGCATTGGTAAACAGTACCATAGGCATGTTAATGGTACGGCTACCCAGAGTCACCGGATCGGGTGTTTCCAGAATGATGTGATGAGACGATTGACTGGCGATGGAGAAGTAGGTGATTAATTCTGTTAATCCCTTTTCGGCGCCGTATACGTCTATTAATTCTTTCAGGCTTACCTGTTTCTTTTCCTGAAGTTGGGTGGCGATTCTGTCTTCCAGCTGGGCTCTGTCGATATTAAACTGATTGAACAGGGCTTGTAAATCGGAAGCTTCGAAGTCGTTTCCTCCGAGTCCTTCCGGGAAGGCAACCTGCAGGTTAGGTTTCTTTTCTTCTGCCATATCCCATCTGTCGAACAGGTCGATTTCCGGTTCGCTTTCCAGGTCGATAAAGAATTCTTCGCCGGGAGGTTTTTCGAGGGCCTGGAAGGCAAATTGACGGATGTCGTTTATCAGTTCCATGGCTTTGCGATGTTCGGTGAAGTTGGTTTCACTAAGTACGCGGCTAAGTTTATCGCTTAGTTTTTTATTGGCATCAATTACCTTTTTGCCTGAGGCGTGGAGGAATTGTTTTAGTTTTTTAAGGAAACGATCGTTTTTATATTCGATGTTTCTTTCTTCGAGCAGGATGTAAAGTTGCTCGATCAGGTCGCGCATTTCCGTTTGTTTATTTTCGTCCATCAGGAATTGCCAGAAGGAGTAGAAGCTTTTGCCCTGGTCTTTTTGCCGGAGCGCTTCGAAGGAATCGAGCGTATATGCCAGGAGTGTACCTTTAGCGATATCTCTTTCGCTTTGTTTACGATATATTTCCTGTGTGATTTGTTCGAAATTTTGTTCTACTTCTTTGAAATCGCTGAGGAGTTCTCTCGACATTCGGTTTACATCATAAAAGCGTTCTTTTATTTGGGTATCGTCGAATACCTGGACTTTACCGGTGATGGTAATAGCTTTTATTTCCTGTTCGATTTCAAATTTTTTCTTTTCGAGTTCCTGTATTCTTTGCTGAGGGTCTTTATTGCTTTGGTCTACCAGTTCTTTGACTTTAGCGAAGATGTCTTTAAACCGGCTTTCGGTACCAACAAATTCTCTTTTTTGGAGTGTAGAAACCCAGTGCATTACTTTTTCCATATCGCTGCTTAGCTCATGGATGTCGACCCCGTCGTCATCGGGATATTTTCTGAGGAATCCTTTATTGCTCCACTGATCGATATATTTTTTAGCTCTTTCGTCGTCGTTATCCAATAATCCGGATGCATCTATTTCGTCGTCGGTTGTCATGTAGCCGGTTACGCCCAGGTAGTCTGATAATCTGGTTACCAGTTCTACGTTTGGAATGGTTGTCTGATTTTTTTCTTTAAAGGTGTAATGAAAAAATGACAGCATCATGGGTGCGCTACGGGCCCGCAAAATTTTGAGAGTTACCGACTGGGCGTATAGATTACATAATTGTTCATACGTCATATAGTGTAAAAATAGGAAATTACGAATTAGTAAAAAGCAATTCGTAAAGGCAGCGTTTAGTCGTTAAAGTAAGGAATTTACATGATATATAGTCCATCCATGCGGGGTTTTACCGGGCCTGGAACGGGTTCTTCTCCAAGTAATTGAATTGTATTGATTTCTATATTTCGGGCGATATTATCGAGGGGGATTGATAATGGCTGGAAGTCGAAGGGGTCTTGGAGGAAGGTGCCATTGAGGTGGGTGGCGTGGAAAACGAAACCGAACATCCAACCGAAGGGGATCGACCATGCTCCTATGGTATCTGTCATCAGGAAGGTGTTGAGGATCACATAGAACCAAATGAATACCTTGGTGAAATAGAGGTAGGTTGGTGGAAAAACGGTATTTCTGATGCGTTCAGACTGGCCCATAGAGTCGCAGTGTTTTACCAGCAGCTGGTCTAGTTCCAGGAAGGTAAATCCGTCAATAGCCCCGGTATTTCGGAGTAGTTGGAGGTCTTTGGCCTGGAGGTTAAGAATGGCATTGGGGATATTTGTTTCTTTTTGCACGGCTTCAATTTCATCCTGAGCTAGATATCGGGTATAGTAATCGTCTGGCCGTTTACGGAGTGCGGTTTTGAGGGCATAAACGAATGCCAGGTGTCTGTAGATCATGTGTCGAATTAGGCTTTGGGTGGCCACTTCGGTTGAATTATGGTAATTATACAGGCTTCGGGCCCAGGATCTTGAATCGTTTGTAATTGCGCCCCAAATTTTGCGGGCTTCCCACCATCTGTCGTATGCCTGGTTGTTGTTGAAGCCAATAAAGAAAGCGATGGCAGTACCTAATACGGCAGAAATGCCTACAGGAATTTCGAGTTTAAAGTATAGATAGTGGACATCTAAGAAATAGACAAGGGTGCAGCATGCGAGGAGGAGAAGGTCGACTTTCCAGGTGAAAGCAAAAATCTGGCTTATAGAGAGCCTGTGTTTCAGCAGCATAATTTTAGGGTTTTAGACAGACTATATCAATTTAAATAAAAAAAAGGAAAAATATAATGTTAGAAACCAATAGTTTATAATTTATTTACCCTAATAGTCTATAGATTTAGTAGGGAAATTGATTTTTTGCTTTATATTTGTTTTCAGAATCGAAACCAAACCTAAAACAGCGGCCGGATATCAGCCATTAAAAAAGAAATATTATGTCTACAGCTTCTTCTACACTTTACAGATATGCCGATTTTCTTACAGAGCCGGTGCCAGAAAATTTTCCTAGTCCAAATCGTAACAGGGTTCGTATTAATCCATTGGAGCGGGGAGCATATTTTCCGGAGGTATCGTTGGAAGAAGGAGGGCGTTTATTCAATTTAGGAACACAGCCGTTGGTAGTAGCTTTTTATTCCTGGCATTGGAATGCGTATGGCGACAGATATTTTGCTGAGTTGCAGCAATTGCAGGCGGCAGTTGAAGCGGCAGGGGCAAAATTAGTAGTAATATCTACGGAGGATAAAAAGCAATTTAAAGCGATTCATCCAACCAGTCCGGCGTTTGATATAATACATGATACTCAGCACCGTATTGCCCGCAAAGCAGGTATATACAGTGAAACTGATCCAATTTGGGGCCGGGTTTCAGGAGTAAATGAAGATGTACCGGTACCAGCAGTATATGTGCTATCCCCTTCTTCAGAAATCAATTTTGCATTTGTAGATCATTATTTACAAAATTCACTTCCTGTAGAAAAGATTATAGCGGCTATCGGTAACCAGCTTGCGATAAGTGCCTGATCAGGCCATCTCCATTTGAGAGCGGGTATACACCAGTGTGTATTTGTAAATGCTCCATTGAAGGCTGTTGCAGTCAAGCGGTGAGAGTTCAGTTATTTTATTTTCGAGAACCGGAATGACTTCTTTATATAAAGCCTGCAGCTCATTTTCTGAGTTATTCAGAATCTGATCTGCCTGTGAATAGTCTGTGGCTGTAGAAAGTTTAGCCAGAATCTGTAAAGCATGTTTCTCTTTCGTCATTGTATTAATTTTTATATATCGAATCCTATCTTCTGATCCACATTTTTAGCATCAGGTCGTTAGACGCATCTACTAATTGAAAGCAAGGAGGTATCTCATCTTCCAGGCTATGAAAAGTTACGAGGCGGGTGCCGCTTGCGCATTCCTCCAGTTTTTTAAAGAGATAGCGGCAATAGTAATGGTATAAACTGGCGGAATATTCGACAGTGTGATCTATATGATCTGAATCTGTCAGATTTTCGAAGAAAGCATTGTAGAAATAGAAGCCATCGTATTCGGAAAAATCGATTTGCGTAAAATTCCCATGGGTAAAGAAAGCGTTATGGATACCAGTAGCGTCTTTAACTTCCAGGGCGTGCTGATGGAGGTCGACGCGTTGTTCTACTCCATGGAAAAAGACTTCCGGAAAATGGCGGGCTCCTACCAGGCAAAATTTCCCTACCCCACTACCGATATCGAGTATCTTTTTCCCAGGGCCGGTGGCCAGGAAACGAGCAGCAGTTTTGGCAATTCCAAGCGGCGTCCAGTGCCGTCTTGAATGTTGTTGGATCTGTTCTGGATACAACCAGTCGAATGCTGCATCGTTGATAAAACAATTCGGCTTTAAAAACGTAAAATTTTGCATGAGGGCGCAAAGGTACGATTTTACCCTCAGCCGATTAAGTAAACACTGTTATTTTTTTAAATAAATGTTCTGGTTCCGGAGGCGGTATAAGCCATCCTGAACTCTTTCGGGGTACAATCTTTTTTCTTTTTAAAGATGCGATTAAAGTTTGAAATATTATTGAACCCGCATTTATAGGCGATTTCATTTACAGTATGAGTGGTATCTATCAATAATCTGGAAGCATGCCCCAGGCGAATTTCAATCAGGGTATCTACAAACGTTTTACCAATACGAGCCTTAAAGAACCGGCTAAATGCCACTTCTGTCATAGATGCTAATTTGGCAGCTTCTCCCAAAGAAACATTTTTATCGAAATTGGCGTTCAGATAATTCATGATCTTTTCCACTCTCCGGCTGTTGTAGGAAAATGATTCTACATTGCCGAAAGTAGCATCAGACAAAATGCGCATATTCCGACTAGTCGACAAATCATGTAAAATCGACATCAGTTCCAATACGGAATCAAATCCCTGCTGCTGCGAAAGTTTAATTAAACGAGGCATAATTTGTCTGGTTGTTTCCTGAGAGAACAGAATACCCCTCAATGAACGCTCAAACATATTTCTAATAAAACTCATTTGATTTCGCTGAAGAAACTTTTCATCGAATAAGTCGCGGTGAAACTGGATTGTAATTTCCTTCATAATATCCCCGTCGTGTTTATGGGTAAACCAACCATGTTGTAGATTAGGGCCTACCAATACCAATTCCAGCTCCTCAATTTCTTCGATATGATCTCCAATAATTCTTTTGGCCCCACTGGCATATTGAATGAAATTCAATTCAAATTCATCATGATAATGTAGCGGGAAATCAAAGTCTCTCTTCTCTCTGGAGAACAGTGTAAAACAATCACTCTGAGTTAGCGGCGTAATCTCTCTTAATATTTTGCTCTTCATTGCAATTATAAGCAGGTATTAATTTCGTGGAATAGTTTACTATTAAAGATAAAAAAGCACTATGAAATTAATGTATCTATCGGAAAAAATAAAATTTCATTAATCCCTTTATTATTCAATGTTTAATTAAACATTTATATTTAGAAAACATTGTTTTTCAGTTGTTAAAGTATAATTAATGGCTAAAAAAGTATTATGATATAGATTGATAATCTGCTTCTTTTGTATAAGAACATATTGTGGTTGTGAAGAGCTTTTTACTGGATCGTTGGCTTTTCTATTCCATAGTTAATCAGATTAATTACCCACGTGGTGTTGTACGACAGGGATAATATCCCTGTCAATACAGCATCTATAACGTTTACGGTTAAACTAGATAACTATTTATGCTGAAACGTCACCCTGTCTTACCTTTTAAATTAAAAATACTCATAAATAGGTATTGGTAAACGACTATTGCTGCCTTATCTTTGCACCAACAGTCTTTTAGTCTTTAAGCTTTTTTATTATACTTTATCCATCACCGTATTTATATCCCCAAAAAAGGGTCTATTCAACAGAATGGACCCTTTCTTTTTTTTTATAAATTTGTAGTACAAATGGGCAGATAACTGTAACACATATAGCAATTACCTATACAAGATCACTTCCTCTACATGATTGAGCACAGAGAATTTGATAATAATGCGAATAGTCTGACTGAAAAGTTGCAGGCTTTACAAATGATCGATACAGAAATTCCGGCTGTTATTATTGTTATGAACGTTGTGAAGAATCATGTGGAATATATGTCGCCACGTGGCATACACGAACTGGGAGTCACCCTGGATGAGCTAAAGACAATGGGCGAAGGCTACTATACAACCTTCTTTAATCCACATGATGCGGCCGATTATGTACCAAAAATCGAAGCAATGCTAAAAGCACCGGCAGCCGAAAATGTAACTGTTACCTTTTTTCAACAGGTCAGAACAACATTATCGAGCGACTGGGCCTGGCACCTTGGCTCTACACGTGTATTTCTTCGTGATTCCAGCGGAATTCCTACCCACATAATTACCTGCGTTATTCCAATAGATCCCTTACATCATGTTACCAGTAAAGTTAACCGGCTGCTGGACGAGAATAATTTTCTTCGTCGTAATCAACATATCTTTTCATCACTAACAAAAAGAGAAAAAGAAATACTCCGGCTACTGGCCCTGGGATTCAGCGCAGCTGAAATTGCCATTAAAGTAAATATCTCTGAAAAAACTGCTGTTACTCACCGCAGGAATATTAAGGCAAAAATAGGAGCGCAATCGAGCTACGATATTACAAGTTTTGCACAGGCATTTGATCTGATTTGATTAGTAATCCTTATTTTTACTGATCTTTAATTTTTGTTAACCTACTCATGCCATGTCTTTCAAAGCAATTTTAAACATCGACGGGGAAGAAATGAATATCCTCGAGTGCAAATTTTCCTTTGCACAAAGCATTGATCATACCGGTAAACCCGTTTCCAGAGCCAAGGGAGGACTAATACATCTGCTGTTGGAATCTACCGGTCAAACCCGGCTGTTCGACTGGATGGTTTCAAATACGTTGACAAAAAGCGGGAGTATTATTTTCTATAGAAGAGATGCGATGTCGAGACTTAAAACACTACATTTTGTGGATGGATATTGTATTTCCTATACGGAGAAATTTAATGCATTCAATGAAGAGCCAATGCAAATTAGTTTAACTCTTTCCTGCAGGGAACTGAAACTGAACCATTCGGCATACCAAAATCCCTGGCCATAATAAAAAAGAAAAGCGGCAATGTCTACTATGCACCATTGCCGCTATAATTGGAGGTTATGAGCAAGTTAAAATGGTTGCTTTATTGCGGCTGAGGTACAACATACAAGTAATAGAATCAGAATATAGGAAAAATGGTATTGCATAAAAGAGATGAATCAGAGATATTATGGCAATTCCAATTTTAACTCTACATTTCTCCAGTTGCCAGCATGCGGAAGAACAGTAGCAGGTGTAGAATTATAAAGTGGTGTAAAGAAAATGGAGGCTGTGCCGGTAGCCTCACGCGGCAACACTCCATAATTTGGCCAATTGATACTGTTTGCACCAATACCTCTAATCTTCAATTGACGACCATCTTTTAGTTTAGCCGTAATAGTATATTTTCCAACCGGAATATTGTTGATGTTGAAATTTTTTGTTCCGACTTTTTTGTTGATGATAAAAGTTTTGTTTTCGCCAAAAAGGCCGTTTCCATCGGGTTTCAGTGTTAACACTATTTCTGCATTCAGAGGTAGCTCGCCCAGTGTTGGAATCGGATCATCCGGATCATGTAGCGGGTAGCTTACATAGATAGAACCTCCAAAATAATTTGTTTCATCTTTAGGTCGCTGACTTAACATATCCGGATTAGCAACACCATAAGACAGCAGTACGAAGTTTTTAACAGCACCATTTTGGTAAGCAAAACCATTTACGTTTCCATCGGCAGCATAAAGTCCTACGGTTGCTCTGCCTTGTCCGTAATCGATCGTATAGCCTGCAGCATAGAAGTGGATGGCACCGGACGGCAATGAAATTTCGTAATACCCTTTTTCATTGGTCTCGCCTGATGCTCCGCTATATAAGCCACCATCCAGTGTGGCCCTGATTCCGATATACGCGCCTTTAATGGGTTTACCACTCAGATCTGCAACAAATCCTCTCAGAGTTTTAGCTTTTGCAGTAAGGCTAGGGAAATTAGGCATACGGGGGTTGGTAGTGCCCATTACATTTACCTGGTCTTGAGTGGCAGACAGATTGAAGGTTACATCACCACTCACTGTCGGTAATTGGGGTTGTTGCCCCCAGGTAATATTTTCTCCTTCCGGAGCTCCGCTGGAGTCGCCAGATTTAGAGCAGCCTGCTAGTATAAGCGCTGCTACGAAAAAGTATTTTGTTTTCATGTCTCTCCATTTTTTGAAGTCAAATTCTTGCACAATGTTCAGAAATAACCCTTAAAAGTAACATGGGTAATCGGCTGTAATAGTTATATACACTGCTTTTGTAGACGAACTACAACATTAAGACTTCAGATAACATTATATCTGTCATAAGTGGGGTTGGTAGGTGATTTCCGGGCATATGTAAAGGTTGCTTAACCCTATATCCATAGTGCTTGCTAAGGAAAAAAAATCATTACAATATTGCTGTGTCTAACACAAAAAAGTAAATAAAATGATTAACCTTAAAAGTTACCTCAAAATGTTTAAAGTGCCACTAAAAGCAACAACTATGGTTACGGCTTTTGCGTCATGTAACAAGTAAAGATGATTGAAAACATTTATGATTGGACCAAGATGAGGTTGGAGTAGTTAAAAAAAACTAGAGTAAACGATATAGATACTATCACTACAAAACTTAAAAAATATTCAATAAATCATTTCAAATGCCCGGTAGATTTATGTACGACGATCAAACGATAAAGAATGTAATAACCGGACAGATAGTGAAATTCTTAACATCTGATACAGGCAGTGATACGCTGGAAATGGAGTCGTTATATCTTCCATTTTCTATTGAACCGCCTGTTCATTATCATCCCTATCAAGACGAATATATAAAAGTATTGGAAGGAGAATTAACAGTAAGAATGGATGGTGAAATCAATATTTACAGATCTGGTTCAGCAATTCATATTAAAAAGAATACGCGTCATAGCATCTGGAATTCTGGTTTCAGGGAAACTATAGTGAATTGGAAAGTGGATCCGGCTTTGGAGACAGCCGAATTTTTACGAACGATGACACAACTATCCAATAGTGGAGAAACAGATGTTCAGGGTGTTCCATCATTGCATGTAATGGTATATCTGCTCAGAAAGTACAATAAAATATTTCGATTAGAACAACCCCGCGAAGTAACATTAAGAATGTTGTATCTATTATTTAGCCCGGTTTTTTGCTTAAAGAAATTTAGAAAAAAATTCAATAATCCATTAAAACAGTCAACAAATTGAAAGCAATTCTATCTCTATGCACTTTAGTGCTAATGTTTCAATTATCGTTAGATGCACAGGTGAAAACTACACAAACGCAAAAGAAACCAGTTGCAAAAACAACAAAACCTGCTGCAAAACCTGCTGCTAAGCCAGCAGCAAAACAAACTACAGCGAAAACGACTACAACTGCTACAACACCAGCGGCAAAAGACAAGGAAGTAGTGGCAAAATCGGAAAACACAACTACTGAAACAAAGCCAGTAGCAACTTCCCCAAAAGAGGAGAAGGTGTCTGCCAAACCATCATCATATCCTAATCAGCAGGCACTTTACTCTTCTGCGGTAGGTCTTAAGGCGATGTGGGGTATTGCATTTACGGGGAAGCATTTCTTTGCAAATAATCATGCTGGAGAAGCAATATTCAGAATCAGAGGATATCATGCTGTAGGTACAGATTTGCTACTTACAGTGATGTATGAATATCATGGCGATATACCTGTTCCGGGCCTACGTTGGTATGCCGGAGGTGGACCATTCGCTGGTAATTTCAGTCTGAAAGGCAAGTACAGGGATCTTTTTGACGAGTATTATGGAAAAACAAGTCGCTTCTATTTTGGGTTGACGGCTGTTTTAGGTGCAGAGTATAAGTTCAAAGGGCTTCCGCTTGCTGTAAGTGCAGACTGGCAACCATCTTACCTGTTGAAAGATGGTTATGAAGACAAAGGATTCTCGGCCGAATATGGTGGAATCGGTGTAAAATACACGTTTTAGGTTTACTGTAATGGCGCCCGGATTTTTCCGGGGGCCGTTTTTTTTGGTTTTAATTATTCCGGCTTATGAAAGAAACCATCACAAATCCATTGATTAAAAACCAGGTGACTTTTATTCGCACTGCCAGAGAAACAGCAGGAGCATTTACGGAAATTGAAATTGTTTTAAGTCCTGGTGCTTCTACGCTTTTTTATTACCCAAAATTCTTTACCGAAACTTTCACTATTCTGGGAGGTGAGTTGCATATAGAAATGGCAGGTAAACAACCTATAATACTTTATTCAGGAACTAATTTTAAAATTCCGCCGCAACAGTTGCACCGGTTTTATAATCCAGCCTCCGTGGCCGTAACTTTTAGAATAACTGTAGCTCCCGGAGCGCCCGGGCTGGAGAATGCGTTAAGGATTATTTGCGGACTGGTAGGAGAACGATTAGACAGAGGGATAGATGCTAAAGCCGGGATTATTCCTATAGCAATTGTTTCGCAAATGAGTGGCTTATATTTTCCCGGAACGCTGCGACTCTTGCCTTCAATTCTACAATTGCTGGCAAAAATCGGAAAACACCGGGGTATAGATAAAGAGTTGCGGACTCGTTATTGTGCTAATTAATTATATATTCTTTAATCGTTTATGACACTCAGTTTTATAGTTCCTTCCAATTGGTAATTCAATGCCTAATAATTCCACAGAATAGGCGTGATAGCTCTCAATTTTGTCGGTTGATACAATGAATGAACGATGAATACGCATGAATTTTTCTTCTGGTAGCAGCTCTTCTAGTAAACTTATCTTTTGTTTTGAAATCAGTACTTTATCTTTTAGAACTACTTTAATATAATCTTTCAGGCTTTCGATCCAATAGATATCTGCAACATTTACTTTTACCATTTTCCTCTCTACACGCAGATACAGAAATACATCACTTTTCTGATCAACCGCTTTTTCTGCTATATTAATTTTCTGACTGGTATTTACTTTGTATAGTGCAAATACCTTATCAATTGCTTTTAAGAATCGATCGAATGGAATTGGTTTTAGCAGATAATCTACTGCACTCAGATCAAAGCCTTCAAGAGCATAATCCTGATAGGCAGTAGTGAAGATTACTTTGGGAGGGTGTTTCAGACTACGAATAAAATCTGTTCCCAGAAGGCCCGGCATTTTAATATCCAGAAACATTAGATCGATTTTGTTTTGTTGCAGGATCTGAAATGCCATTATAGCATTATTACATTTTGCTACCAGTTCGATCTCTGGAAAATTTTCAATGTACTTTTCTATAACCTCAATAGCATGAGGTTCGTCATCAACTATCAGCGTCTTGATTTTCATTTTGTATTAGATTTTGTTTGAGATCCACCTGCATTATAACTACAAAAACTTCATCTTCGTCGAAAACCTGTAACTGGTGAGCAAAAGGAAATAATAGTTCCAGACGCTTCCTTACATTGGTAAGTCCAATTTGTTCGCTTGGATTTTTACTATTGTTTTCTGTTGCAAGTGGTTTACTGTTAGAAACTTTAAATTTTAATCTGCTTCCTTTAAGAGAAAGGTTGATATTAACCCAGGCATCATCTACTGTGGCACTGGTTCCATGCTTAAACGCATTTTCAATAAGAGGTAACATCAATAACGGAGGAATACGCTGATTCTCCAGATTACCTGTAATACTGAAGCTCAGATCCAGTCGTTCTTCGTATCTTAATTTTTCTAATTCTATATAATGCTTCATTATTTCAACATCTCTCCTCAGTTCTACATTATCTGTGCTACATTCATAGAGCATATAACGGAGAATATCTGATAATCCCAAAACAATAGCGGGTGACTGTTCAGATTGTTTGAGTGTCAGAGCATACAGGTTATTAAGAGTATTGAATAAGAAGTGTGGATGTATCTGACTTTTAAGGGCGCTTAATTCTGATTGGACAGCTAGTTGTCTTTTTTCATACCACATTTGAACAAATTTGAGAGAAATGCCTATCCAAACTACGAGGTTACTCTGTTCTAATGCATTAATTATATATACTGGTTTCTTAAGTTGTTGCCAGAAGTTACCATCCAGTTTGTGCCATTGGTATTGAGGGTCTTTTTTCCTGATAATACCAAGAATGTATGGATCCGCAACTAATATTTCAATGAGTCTGAAAAACAGTCCAGCCAGGAATACGCAAGCAAATAGGGATATGCATAATTGAAGATATTTTTTTCTGTACAGGTATTTGGGGAGAATCCAATATGCTACTGTATAAAAGTAAAGAATATGAACGGGAAGTATCATAAGGATGACCAGCAAGGCTGTGCCATAATCGGGTAACCCCATACCATAGAAAATGGTGAGTACAATGGTAACTATTACCCAAAAGATAATATGTTTAAAGACTCCTTGAGCCATTAAAGTGCGAACAGATTTGAAAAGGCAAAGATATATCCTCTTTCTGCATTGTAGATTTAATGAAGATATACTGCTTTGTTTTGTCGATTAATAACGTATTAGCCTGCATTATTTTTTTGCAGTGTTATTTTCATAACAACCACAAAGACGTCGTCTTCATCAATGATTTTTAAATCGTGCTTCCCCGGATATAATATATCCAATCGTTTACGGATGTTGAATAGCCCGATATTCCCATAAGCAGATGGTTGAACACGGCTATCACTTTCCGGTAATTTATTATTTGATAT
Organism: Chitinophaga silvatica; assembly: GCF_003419895.1. Classification (GTDB taxonomy): domain Bacteria; phylum Bacteroidota; class Bacteroidia; order Chitinophagales; family Chitinophagaceae; genus Chitinophaga; species Chitinophaga silvatica. The sequence goes on from NZ_QPMM01000006.1 coordinate 275,073, forward strand.
TTTGAAGGTAAATTGATCTCCTTTCATCTTGGCGGAGATATTGATCCACCCATCCTCCATTAACTTACTTATTCCATGCTTAAATGAATTTTCTACAAGCGGTAACAGCAATAGTGGAACAATATTATATTTATCCAGCTCTCCTTCCAGTACCATATTTACCTCCAGATGATTCTCATACCTGATTTTTTCCAGGGAAATATAGCGTTCAATCATTATCAACTCTTTGTCGAGATTTACCGTAGCCGTATTACATTCATATAAAATGTATCGTAGTATTTGAGATAATTCCAATACAACACCCGGCGACTTATCAGATTTATTCAGACTCAGAGCATAGAGATTATTGAGTGTATTAAATAGAAAGTGTGGATGGATTTGGGCTTTAAGCAGATTTAGTTCGATTAACTGGTTTTTGTTTCTATAGATCAGATAGATGATAATACAACCGCTGACAAGTAAGGTTATTACAACGATAGAACTGAGAATAACTTTGTTTTTATTCTGTAATTCTATATTCTTATTACTGATTTGTAGTTGTTGTTGAACAATGGCTTTTTCTTTATTTGAGGTTTGGTATTTGATCTCAATATCATGAATGGCCTGTTGCGTTTTCTCATTCAGGATAGAGTCATTTAAAATGGTTGAAAGCTTTAAGAATTTGAGTGCTATAGCGGGATTATTGAGTTTTTCGTGAATATTTGCTCCCAGTTGATACAACTCTTTTAAATCAGTTTTCGGCATCAGATCTTTAGCAGGCTCAAAGGCAAGATCGAAGTATTTTCTGGATGTCGTATAATCATGAAGGTTATAATAGGTATAAGCTAATCCACAATTGGTATACATTTCAAAATCGGGATCAGGATCGTATTTAAGCAAACGGTTTGCTTTTTCATAATATTCAAGTGCTATTTGTGGCTTCAGGATTTTGTTGTAAATATCCCCAATGTTGACATAGGAATATAATAACAGATATGTGTTATTGAATCGTTCGGAGATAGCGGTGACTTTTTTCAGGTGAACAATAGCTGAGTCGTATTGAAGAATGAGTACCTCGCTGGTTGCCAGATTTACCATGCTATTGGCTATCAGGAGCGAGTCTTTCATTAATAGAGCTATTTCGTAGCTTTTTCTGGAATAATAAAGACTATTTTTCGCATCATTCAGGCTAAGGAAGATAGAGGATAGATTGTTATAATATCTGCGAAGGCTAATTGAATCTTTTAATGATTCTCCAATCTTAATACCTTTAATTAGATTTTCGGTGGCAAGCTGTAATTGTCCTAATGCTTTTTGTTGTATTGCAATATTATTATATGCGTTAGCAGCCGCTTTCATGTTCCCTGATTTGAGGCTGATGTCTAACTGTTCTTCAGATACCCTCAAGGCGTCCTGGTAGCGCATTCTGTTGAAATAGTACTGGGAGTAGGTACCAAGGCATTTGATTTGGGCCTGTGGTAAGTCCAGTTCTTTGGCTTTATCGTATGCTTTTTTCAGGTAATATTCAGTAGAGTCATAGTTTTTGTCTTCCTCTTTCTGATCGGCAATCTGCAACCATTGATTAATAGAGGTAGTATCTACCGATTTTTGCCTGGCAGATAAATGGTGGCAAACTCCGATACATAAGATAAAAAGACAATAAATTCTATAACGGTACTTCATAAACTAGCTATTATGCTAAATAGCAAGGATGGCTCAAGATAAAGCACTTTTGGAGTATATCTATGTACCATCGATAAAACGCAGGGTTTCGTCGATTAACGGCAAGGGTAATGACGGAAACCTGTGCGAAAGATAAAAATATACAATCTGGTTGAGGTAGCGTAAAAATTTTGAATATAGGCTTGAAACTTAAACGCCCTGTTTTCTGATTGCCAGAAAACAGGGCGTTTTTATACATATATTGATGTAATGTTATGCTGCTTGTTTCAGTTGCTGTGCAGTTTCGGGAAATCTGCGAGCCTGTACTTTATCGTATTCCTTTACATAATCGGGATGTTCTGTTCCCATTAATCTATCCCAAACTCTGAAGTATAAGCCATAATTGCCTTTAAACTTGCTGTGGTGGAGGTTGTGGTGAACAGAGGAGTTTAAAACTTCAAATAAAGGGCTCTTCCTGAATCCTTTTGGCATTAGTTCATAACCCAGGTGGCCATATACATTAATCATGAAGGCTACTACGGTGAAAAGCAAAACTGACAATGGGTGCATTGGCATCACTACTGTAATAACCAGTAATACGCCTCCTTCAACAACAGCTTCCAGCAGGTGAAAGCTGTAGGAAGTCCAGGGAGATGGATTGGTGCTGCGGTGATGAACGAGGTGAGTAAGATTGAATAAAGTTTTATGGTGCATAATCCGATGCATCCAGTAGAAGTAGGTGTCATGAATTACCAGGCTTAATGCAACACTCAGGATTAAATACCAGATCGGAAAATCGTTTATATTGGTGTAAAGCTGAGTATAATTTCTAACGGGAGTAAACATTATTATGCAGGTAATGATAGTAAAAACCAGGGTACTTTGCATAGAATGCCATATTTCTCTAAGAAAGTCCTTCTTGCTGGCACTACGTTGCTGGATTTTCCGTGATACCATTTTTGCCGGAAGGAATTTATAGAAAATAATAAACGGGATGCCTGCCAGTAAGAAATAACGCAGAACGGAGCTATTGAATATTTGTAATGATTGGTTGATAATTGTATCCATTTTCACAAGTTTAGTTAGCTTGTCAAAAATAGATCAACAACATGCTATGGCTGGTTAACAATCGATAATAAATACAATTAACAAAAGTTAATTTCCATCGGCTTTTTTCCCTTTGATATGTAACCTTTTTCTGATGCGACTCAATGAAACCGGAGTAATTCCCATCATGGAAGCTATATACTTATCCGGAACCCGGTTTACTATATCCCACTTACTTTCTATTATTTTCTGGTATCTTTCTTCAGGAGAAAGCAATACAAATCCTTCAATTCCTTCCAGGGCATCGGCCAGCATTTTAAGCAGAAAATAATTGCGTAAAGGTTCAAATTCTGGATGTAATCTTAATATCTCCTCAAGTTTATCGTAGTTGATTTCTACTAATCTTGAGGGTTCCAGGGCCCGATAAATAAACCGTGCCGGTAAATGATGGATGATGGTGTCGTGAGATGCGATGAAATGACCTTCCCACCTGAGAAACAAGGTTGCCTCATCCCCATTGGGTTTTACAGAGTAAGCCCGTAGAATTCCTTTTTCAATAAAGGCCAGTTTTCTGGATTTATCACCTTCCCGGATATATGCTTCTCCCTCCTCCAGCTTTACCTGGGTGGTCATTGCAAATAAGGGAGCCATATTGCCTGGCAAAATACCACTCAGCTCCTGTAACAAGGTTTCCAGAACATTAATCGAAACAGACATCTATCTAAAATAGTTTACAGCGACATAGAACAACGAAGCAAGATAGGAAATTTATAAGCAGCTGAAGATATTGAAGGCCTTCAATATCTTTTTAGCATTTCCTAAACCTTTTATAAGCTGCAATTATTTTCTGATTGTGTTGTTGGTTATAAGTAGAAAAAAAGTATTGGTTGAATCATTTTTTGATTTATAATTAATATTTTATTATTTGTATATAATTGAATTTAAAATTATTGCATTTGGTTGGTTACTCCTTTTTTAAAAAATAAACAAAATTGTTTATTTTAGTACTATGCAGGAGAATATTTCTATATTAAAAGGGATACATCCAGGAATCGTATTGGAGAGAGAGCTTAAAAAAAGGAAGCTTAAGAAGAGAGATTTTGCTCTTTCAATAAGTGTTTATCCCCAAATCCTCAGTGCAATAACCAAAGGGAAAAGAAATATGAACACTGCTCTTGCATTAAAGATAGAGCATGCTCTAAATATGGAAGAAGGGTATTTCATGATTTTACAAGTATTTCATGATATTAAAGAAGAGAAGAGCAAACAGAGTGCCGGTAAATCCCTTAACCTTCCAAAATTGAGAAAGGTATTGTTCTGGGACACACAAATAGAAAGAATTGATTGGCAAAAGCAAAAAAGGGCAATTATTAAAAGAGTATTTGAACGTGGAACTGAGAAGGAAAAACAGGAAATAATCCGGTTTTATGGAAAACCTATTGTTGATGAAGTATTGAAAAATGAAAAATCTTCAAAACATACCAAATAAATTATACTGGAATACAGTTACTCCATTATTAAAATCTACTCTGATAAAATTAATGACTTGTGCCATATTTGATGAGTTCAGATTAGTTGGTGGAACAGCCCTCAGTCTTCAAATCGGCCATAGAATGTCTGTGGATATCGATTTATTTACTGATGCTCCATATAATTCAATTAATTTTGAAGTTATAGATACTTATTTGCATAAGACCTTTCAATATGTATCTAGCCCAACTCCTGGCCCGGTCGCTATTGGAAAATCCTATTTCATTGGAACAAATGAGGATAACGCTATTAAACTTGATCTTTATTACACAGATAAATTTATTCAGCCTCCACTAATAGTAGAGACTATAAGGATGGCAACAATTGAAGAAATAATTGCAATGAAGGTGGATGTTGTACAGCGTGGAGGTCGAAAAAAAGATTTCTGGGATTTACATGATTTAATAGATAGTTACTCCCCCAATCAATTGTTGGATCTTCATCATCAGCGTTATCCTTACAATCATGATGTGAATATTATTAAATCAAATTTTGTTGATTTTACAACTGCCGATGATGATTTTGAACCTATTTGTCTGAAGGATAAGTATTGGGAAATAATTAAACTTGATATTGTTGAATATATTGAAAGGCTGATGGAATAAATTTTTCCGAATTTTTTTCTGCTATATAAAATATTAGAGCCTATTTTTAAAATAGGCTCTAATATTTTATAACATACATAATTAATGTTTTTGTTCCTGATGTACTCCTGAATCCCCCACCACAGCAACATTAACCTTAGCACCCCTGTTTTTCAGCATTCTACGCACTGGTTCGTCTATAAACTTCAATACCAGATAAGCAAATATTATCAGCAGAATAGTACCTATTATCGTTATCATGGTCATTTCCATCAGAGATGGTTTATACTTTTCAACATAGCTCATAAACAACCAGATAAAAGGATAATGTACCATATAGAGTGGATAGGAAAGGTCGCCGGCGAAGAGGCAGATTTTATTACCAAAGGAGGTGCTTAGAGCTCCTGCTCCCAGCATCACTATGAATGGGAAATAAAATATTACAATCAGTGGCTCGGCATACCAGTTGAACGATTCAGAAAATGGAAGCATAAAGCTGGCCAGCAGTAATATTCCGATGGGCAGAAATCCGAGCTTAGATTTAATGACCCAGCCAAGCCGATAAGTCAGAACCCCGGCAAGGAATGAGTAGGCTACTCTGATACCACCACCACCGATATTATCTCCGCTCCATCCAACTCCCAGGTTTCCGGAACGCTTTGATTCATAGAAGAGTGCAATGGCAGCAATAAATGTCAGCAACCATAGCAGTTTCTTCCCCAGGCGAACAATAACAAGTGCATACACAATATTGGCAACGTATTCCCAGAAAAGCGACCAGGTAGGAGGATTTAGATGAAAGAGATTGAAATATCTTTCACGAACTATCGGATATGGAATCATCAGGCAGGAAGCCAGAAACATCAGTAGTATTTTTCCTGAATAGTTGAGATAAAGATTGGAAAATGGATCAAAAAGAAATAGTAGTAACCCGATAACAGAACCCAGGATTACCAGAGGATGTAAGCGTATGAGACGAAGCCTGAAAAACTCTGATATTCCAATTTTGTTAATTCGTTGATCATAGGCATAAGCAATTACAAAACCAGATAAACAAAAGAAAAAATCTACAGCCAGGTAAGCATGCGCAATAAAGCTATTATGATAATCGGGAACTGCAATCTCCATAAAATGGAATACAACTACAGCAACAGCTGCCAGGCCTCTGAGTCCATCTAAAATTTCAAAATGTGGTTTCCCCACCGAAAGTTCACTGTTGTTGATTTTAAACATCGTTTTCAATTAATGTGGAATATTGTCAAGGTATCTGACGATAAAGATGATATTAAATCGATTAAAATGCAAGTGATATGAAAACAAAACCCTCAGATCGTAGCGTCTGAGGGTTTAAATATAGTTGATCTCTTATTTTTTATTTATCGATGGTGATCTTTGCTACTGCAATTTTTGTTTTACCAAGCATTCTGTCTGATTTTCCTACCATATACATATCATTTCCTATTACAGCACCCAAACGTGGCATAGCGGTAGGTACATCCTTATTAGAGAAAAACGTTGTTCTGTTGAATTTACCGGATGCGGCATCCAGGTCTAAGACATAACAATCAGTTTTGCCAAAGCGGGAGGTAGATTTCACTTTTTGTCCGGCTTGTACAACTGTAGCATTCTTAGAGTTATCATTTAACAGGATATGTATGGTATTACCTGATTGAATAGCTCCAAATCCAGAATAATAAGGCATATTACCACTTATGAAATAGCTCATGCTAAATGAAATTCCACTACCATAGGTACTATGGCCTGGATAGGTTATGATCTCGCGTTGATTTTTAGGCAAAATTTGTAACCATGAAATATTTCCTGAAGCATCAATCTTACACATCATGAGATCTTTTGAAATAAAGTTCTCGTAGGTAGTAGTACTACTCGATCCTGGAATGCCGTTAGACCCACCACTGTAACGAGTAGAAGTTGTAGTATAATGATCGAAATACTCAGCAAGAATAACAAGGCCATTATCCGGAGTATAAAAAATATCCCTGAATTGCATATGTTTCGAAAAACCTTCGCCTTCATTTTTCAGTTTACTAAGTTCATCTCTCATTTTTTTCTCTTCCTTACTCTCCTCTTTATCATCTGCATCGTCATTACCAGCATTGTCCTGCTCTCCGGATAATAATGAATTGTTGATAGCTTTATCGCTGGTGGAGATTACTTTTCCATCATTCACATTAATTCTTTGCACTAATAATCCATCGATTGTTTTGCCTTTCTTTTCGTTGCTGTAAAAGGCGGTAAGGATCAGATCCTTATTTCTTTCCTGCAACAATTTGGTACTAACAAGCCACTTGGCATTGATGGTAGTATTGATCTCTGTTTCCTGTTTGCCTTTATCGTTAAAGATGCGAATGTTGTAATTAGTAAAATCGAGGAATTTCTCTTTTTTCTTTTTACCTTCTTCATACTCATACATGCGTCCTACCAGAATTACTTTTCTATCAATTGTATATAATACATCTTCGAGTTGATATTTATTGGCTTCGAACTGATTTTTAATAATTAAAGGTTTGCCGGCAGCTTTAAGATTTTTACCAAGTTCCTGGATTCGGTATTCATTTCTTTCACTCTTTTCTATACTGCTAATAACCAGAAGCTTAGAGCTATCTACATTATAAGCGATTTTAAAATTAATATCATCGCTCTTTTCATCCTGCACATAAGTTGCAACAAGCCTCCATTCTCCTGTTAATTCTCCTGTATTTTTATCAATTCCGGATGCGTGTACAGTAAGCGTTCTGTCGCGTTTACTATAATCAGATGAGAACAAATATAATTTATCATCAAAAGGAACAAATTGTTCAAATTCTTTACCTTTCAATTCTTTATTAAAATCGTTTCGATAGATTTCCTTTAGGTTATTATCAACTTTTACAAGCGAGGCCGATTCTCTCATTGTAGCTCCAACAACGAAGTAGGATTTTAAAGCCGGGTGACTTTCCTGAAGATAAGCGCCCGTTTTATCTACAGAAACAACTCTCAGATCAGTACTACCTTTACGCAATTTGAATTCATCTCCCCACTGAATAGATGGTTTTTGGGCATGTGCTAACAGATTAAAAACTGACAGACAAAGGGATAGGTAAACAATTTTCATTGATTTATGATTTAGGTATAAGTATTACGAAAGTATAACAGTATATGAATACAATAATAGAAAATATAAACAGTTCGCAGAGGAAATTTGAACAAGGAAATTTGAAGCATTATTATTCTCGTAATCAGATCTTATACCAGGAAATGGTGGTGCGGTAAAATTGCGGTATACGCCTGCTATTTTATCTAGTTTAAACTTCTGATTTCAATAATTATTTGTTTGATTATTTTCAGTAGCGAAATAAAATTGTTGTTGACTTATCTGCAGACCCTGGTTTTCCCACATTAAAATTTCTATCGTTTTAACCTAAAATCTAAATAAATCACATTAATGTTTAACCTATGAAACTTAGATATGTACAGGTTTTACTGTTACTATTCCTAATGGGGCATGCCCGTGCCCAGATGGCCAAGAGAGAATTATTTCCCACACCTAATGCAGCGTCTCTGGGCCTATACGGACAGATTCCGGTTTCGCTATTTAGCGGTCTGCCTGAAATCAGTATTCCTCTTTACCAATTTAAGGCAGGGGATCTTATTTTGCCATTACAATTAAGCTATCATGCCGCAAGCATAAAGCCTTCAACTATTCCAACCTGGGTAGGACTGGGATGGAGTTTACAGGCTGGTGGAGTTATTTCACGTATCCAGAATGATTGGATAGATGAGTTTATTAACTATACCTATCAGGAGGGCAATGATACTTCAAAAATAAAACAGGGTCATTTCTTTAATCCCGGAAGATTGGGTACTTCTTCATGGGCAACTGCAGCAGCGCTGAATGCAGAGGCAGATACTCTGTTTGGTAGCAAGCGTCTATATATTAATGTACGAAAGGATCTTTCTCCCGATGAGTTCAGGTTTGATTTTATGGGTATGAGCGGCAGTTTTTTTATGGATGTTGATGGTAAATGGAAAATTCAATGCAGGCAAGGAATTGACTTGGCTATTGAATGTCATACCGGTCCGCAATCAATATTAGAACCCAATAGCAGATATGCTTCGCAGCTAAAGAATAGTATTATTGATTTTATCATTACAGGACCAGATGGAACTAAATATACTTTTGGTAGTTCCCCTACAGCCATAGAATATAACAGAATGGGAGTAGGTGCAGGAACTAGCGATCGTAGAGATGGAGGTACTGTAGCCACTTCATGGTATTTAACCAAAATGAAGGCGCTAAATGGGCAGGAAATTAATTTGCAGTATACCAGAGATGGTTACCAGGTAATTTCTAATTGTTCAACTTTTGGGTCAGAATATGGAATACAGCAAACAACACTTCCACTTTCACCTCCTGCCTCACTTACAATAGTTCCCTATGATGATCAATTATACATTGTAGATCCTGTGTATCTTTCCAAAATCAGTGGCCCCAATGGTTCTATTGAATTTGTTAAGTCACCCGTTACATTATTGGATTATAATCTCCAGGGCGATCCTTTTAACAAATATTGGACAACTTTAAAAGATGCTTACACCTATGAGGTAATTGGATTAGATAATCCAGTAAAATCAACTTATTTCAAGTTAGATCAGATAATACTGAAAAGTACTGATAATGCTGTAGTACAGAAATATAACTTTTCTTATACTTCCAGTGCAACTAATCGACTGTTTCTTGATTCCATGAATATTTCCGGATTAGATAACAGTTCAACCGCACCATATAAATTCAGTTATACTAATCCATCAGGACTGAACGGAGTTTCCTATTCAACGCTGAAAGTAGATCATTGGGGATACTTCAATAATGTAGATCCTATTTATCTGCTGTTTCCTTCACCTCCTCCTCCCACCAGGGGATACGTAATAAATTATTGGGGGAGTACTGTTCCGGATATAATGAATGCCAGTATGGTGAATACTTATACTCAAAGAAGATCACCTGTATTCAGTGCTATGCAATGCGGATTAATAAATAAAATTGTATACCCGACGGGCGGATTTTCAGAATTCATTTATGAGCCACATTCCTATTCCAAATATATTAACCAGATACCAATAGGAGTACAGACATTGACTCAGGATAAGCCAGGAGGTGGCGTAAGAATAAAGCAAATTAATTCTTCTGCCGGATTTAATAGTCCGGTTGTTACAAAGAAATATTTCTATACAAGAAACTTCCTGACGGGAGATACCTTATCCAGTGGAGTGTTGAATAGCGGACAACCACAATATATGGATGAAGATGATTATACTGAGGTACAGGCCAATAATCCCGGTGTGATTCAACTAAAACTCCATTATCGGTCTTTCTCCAGCAACAATGTTTTACCACTTCACTATACCAATGGTAATCATATTACTTATACTAGTGTTACCGAGATGAACGCCGATAGTAGTTTTACTGTTTATAACTATACTAACCATGATAATGGTTATATGAACTTACCGGCAGTGTTTTCTATTGTAACACGATATAGCTATAATGAACTTGCTATCTTACAAAATTGCTCCAATGAGATAGAACGAGGTGCATTATTATCGGAATCCTTATATAAGAAGAATAAAACTTTAATAAAGAAAACCCAATATCAATATAATGATAGTTCAACCAGATTTGCTGATGGTATCAGAAGGTATCAATACCACAATAAATTGATTTATAATGGTGGTGCGCTGGGTACCGATCCTGATGGAAATATTCAAACAATGCCTTTTATCAGAGAGCTACCGGCACTATTTGCCATCAATAATTATCTGCATTATCCTTATCTGAAATCAACCATAGAAACCACATATGATGAAAATGGGGCGAATGAAATGGTTGTTACAAAGAATATTGGCTACGATAATTATCGAAATAGAAAGTGGGATCAATTTATCAACAGCAAAAAGGATACTGTTTATGCTTCTTATAAATATCCGTACGATTCTATTCTTAATCAACCTGCTGTTGCATGGCAAGGGCAACAAGCTATGAAGAAGGCACATATAATCAATCAGTCACTCGAAAATGTAGTTCGTATTAATAGCAACCAGTCGGAATATAGTAAGGTAGATTACCAGACTATTGTAAATATAGATACAGTATTAGCACCGGCAAATACTCAGTTGGCTATATTAAATAATCCTGTTGAACAGGATGATCAGTATCTGAATTATGATAATAAGGGGAATATACTTTCGTATATAAAGCGAGATGGGATTCCAACCAGTATAGAATGGGCTTATAATAAAAATTATCCTGTTGTAAAGGTGCTTAATGCACTTAATACGAAGAGGAATTTCCAAACAGCAAGGAACAGCAGAGACAGTAAATATATGTCGTGGGATCCAGCACAATTCCATACACAAACACTTACTTTTCAGCACCTTCGTTCGGGAACCATTACTTTGAACTTTAATTTTGGAGAATATCCTAAGACCTATACGGTATATCTCAATTACACACTTACAGGGCCTACGAATAAAAGCGGTACCCTTTGCATCAATGGTCAGGGCGTAGGGTGTCCTGGTACTGCATCCATAGATTTTGCGAATATGCCGGCAGGCAATTATGTATTATCTGCCTATCCAAATTCTAATTTTAGTGTTAGTAAATACTGTTCAATTTCTTTTGAAAGTATTTATATGGCTAACGATTCTACCGGGATTAAAGAGTTTTTCTACGAAGGTTTTGAAGAAGCAACAGATGCTGGCATTATCAGTGGAGTAGCGCATACCGGTAAAAAATACATTAACGTGAATTATATGGTTCCGTTTACACCTCCTAATAACAGGAGTTACATTATTCAGTGGTGGAATCTTTCCGGTGGTAAATGGATATTAAATGAGCAGCCTTACACTACAAATAAGGTATTAACAGGGCCGGTGGATGACGTTAGAGTATATCCGGTAGATGCACAGATGAAAAGTTATACTTATCAGCCATTAATAGGAACTACAAGCGAAATAGATACTAAGGGGAATACCATTTACTATGAGTATGATGGATTAGGAAGATTAAAACTTACCAGAGACAAGGATGGTAATATCCTGAAAGTAATAAATTACCAGTATCAACAACCGGTATCGCAATAGTTGTTGAAAGCTGTAAATAATAAAACCCGCAGTTAATGCGGGTTTTATTATTTGAAGTTGATTATAACCTTCGCTTTGAATAATTATAATTTTATTTAAGCCACCATGGTTGAGCACTGATTTTATCGTTGCCTTCACCAAACTGTCTCTTAATTGCGTCAGAAACATTAGTGGTATTATTATTATACTCGGCTTGTGGATAGATCCAGCGGAAAGGAATATTTACATTAGCCGGACGACGGAATGAAGGGTATCCGGTTCTTATCTGATCAAAGAATCCGCCCCATGGAGATTGTAAGAAAGTACGCAGATAACGTTGCATAATGATCTTTTCAATCTTATCTTCCGTTGTAGTGGCAGTAGCCAGGCTGTTGATAGGCTTATCCAGGTATGCTATTGCAATGTTTTCAGTTACATATTGGCCAAGTCCTTTTGCATTTGTTTCGTAGAATTTGAAAGAAGCTTTAACTCCTTTTTTGTAGTACTCATCGGCATCGCCAGTTACCCATCCTCTTACAATACCTTCGGCTATAAGTAGTTGTTGTTCGGAATACCCAATCAATACCATTGGTTCTGTTGTAGGATCTTTATGGTATCTGTTATTTACCTTTGATGTTTTACCATTAGCCGCTTTAGTATTAACTTCTGAATATGGAGCAGCAGGGTCGCCTCCTTCATAAGCCGCGAAATTATTAATTGCTAAGCCGGCATCTTCTGCATTTTTAGTTCTTGTACAGAAAATGAAAAGACGAGGATCTTCTCTGTCCTGTAATCTGCGGATAAAGGTAGAGTCCATATACATACCGGAGCCATAGCCACTGGAGTTGAACTCAGGATAACGGTTGCCTTCCTGATCCAGGAACACCAGTTGTGCATCTTCATCGTTGCTGATAAATAGCGGTTCGTTGTTTACAATTTGAGCAAAAGCAGCTTTAATATTCAGATCAGCATCCGCTTCTTTTTTAGACAGCAGCATCAGGACTTTAAGACGGAATGCATTTACTGCCTTGCGCCATTTTGCAACATCTCCTTTATAAATGATATCGCCGGCAATGATGCTGTTTTCCTTAGCCAAAAGGTCATTTGCCTCTTTCAGTTCAGCCAGTATTCCTTTGAATACATCTTTCTGCGCATCATAAGCAGGCGGAATATATGTTTGTTGTGTTTCGCCCTGTAGTGCCTGAGAGTAAGGAACATCTCCGAACGTGAGGGTAAGATTCAGGAAGTAGAAAGCTCTGAAAAATTTACCAATTCCAAGATAAGCGTTACTGTTAATACGTTTCGCTTCTTCCATCATTTTGGTAACATCTCTCATTCTTGAATAGGGAGTGAAACTAGATCTATCCCATTTATAATATTGCTCAGTACTTTCTCCATCTGTTTGTACCAGTTTTTTCTCTGCATAAAGAGGTCCGGTACCATTGTTGTAGCGGAAAGCTTCCCACTCAATCTGTGTAAGTTGCAGCTGAGGGTGAGTTTCAGTAACCCTGTTGGGGTCTACATTAATTTCTTCTAACTTTTTACAGGAGGACAATCCGGTAAAAATAGCAATAGATATTATAAATAACTTTTTCATCTTCTATAAATATTTTAGACGCGGATGTTGTTTAGAATTTTACGTTAACAGAGAAGCCGACATAGCGAGGAGATGGATCCTGCAGATTACCATCATTTCCAATTTCATAGTCAGGATCGAGCAACGGCATCTTTTTCCACATAGCAAGGTTATAGCCAAATGCCTGCACATAAAGTCCTTTTACGGTCTTGCCTAAATTGAATACTTTGCCCAGTTCGTAACCAACAGATACTCTACGTAATTTAAAGAATGAGCGATCGAAGGTGTTAGCAAATTGTTTGCTTTCTGATTCGGTTACGCGTGCACGGTAAGGGTAGTTCTGACCCCATGTTTGCCAGCTCACAGCAGTAGTGTTAGGCGCATATTTACGAGTGTCGGAAATTACATTTCCATATATATCCTGCTTTAATTCTCCACCTACAACTACTACGCCATCCGGTACATAAACAGGGTGACCAGCTGCATATTCAGCATCGCGATATTCTACTGAATTTGGATGTTTTCCGCCCCACCACATTTTTTCATGAGTAGTAGAGTTCATAATACCACCCCAAACTCCATCTATGTCTATACCAATATCGAATCCTTTAATATTGAATTTGTTTTGGAAACCTAATCTCCAGGAAGGATCGAGGTGTCCGATATTGCGGGCAAATGGATCTCTGATAGGTAATCCGTTAGCGCCTAAAATCAACTTGCCATCTGCACTCTTTTGCCATACAGTAGTGTAATAGCTATCTGTTCTGTCGCCAAGTTTCAGGTTGCCAAATACAGCCTGATCACCATAGATTTCGGTAATCTTCTTTACGTATTTTGACCAGTTGGCTGCAACATCCCATCTGAAGTTTTTATTCTTGATGGCTTTAACTCCTGCTACTATTTCCAGACCTTTTGTGGTGTAAACGTTACCATTCACCTTTCTGGAAGTAAATCCTGATGCTTCTGAAATACCCAGGTCTATGATCTGGTTTTCATCTTTGATATTATAATAAGTAAGGTCTACGGTTAATCTGTCTTTAAACAAACCACTTGATAAACCAACTTCATAAGATGATGATTTTTCAGGGAGAATGTTAGGGTTTACGATACCGGAAGGATAGTAAACAGATTGGGTAGAACCATAGGTAGTTCCTTTATTATAAGCTGAATAGATACTATATGGAGCCAAATCGCTTGATACTTGTGCCCATGAACCATAAAGCTTAAGATAACCAACAAAATCCGGCATTTTAACCAACTCAGAAATCATTGTACTTAGTGAGATGGATGGATAAAAATAAGAGTTGTTGTTGGTAGGAAGTGTAGATGACCAGTCATTACGGGCTGTTAAGCTTAAGAAAAATGCATTGTAGAAATCAAGATTAGCGGCTGCGTAAATACTACGGATAGATTTATCTCCACGGTAGTTGCTAGCTTGTACCGGACCTTGAGTGTTATTTAAGCTGTATACTTCCGGAACGATCAAACCATCGGATGATTGGTATTCCTGGGTATAGGTACGGTTAAATACAGATGTACCTGCATTTACTCCGAACTGAATATTATCATTAATGGTTTTGTTATAGGAGAGTAACGCATCGGCATCAAAATTCAGCTGACGTGTATTCCAGATTTTGTAATCACCATTACGAGAATCACCATAGTTCATGTAGGACTTTGGACTTTTCATTGATTCGAAGTTGGTGGTATTTCTGCCGTTTCCACGAATTTGAAAAACCAGGTCGTTGTTGATTTTCCAATTAGCTTTTACCTGCATGTCAACTACGTCTCTGTTCTGTGCCTGGCTAAGCATATTAGAGGCAAAGTATGGATTGTTATACCAAGCGTAGTTGTAGTTGGCCTGGCGATATCCTTCCAAACCTGGTACCCACATATGATTTTTTAGATCCTGTCCGTTTACGTCATCGCTCATCCAAATGAGAATGGTGTAAATGTGGTTCTTAGGTCCGTATCCATAACGAGGATAATTTGGAGTAAATACCTTGTTATAGGAGAGAGAGGTTTCGAGCGTGAAATTTTTTGAAATGTCAAACGCTGCATTGAAATTAAGACCACCAGTGTTCAGCGACATATTAGGCACTTGCCCTTTTTGATGTGCATATTTTCCTGAAGCATAGAAACGGGTTTTTTCGCCTTTGTAGGCTACAGAAAAGCTGTTGGTGCTAACGATACCTGTTCTCAGGAAATCTTTGAGGTTATTATGGTATACGAAATCGGTTGGTACACGTTCATATCTCGAGCGGTCGTCGTAGATCGTACCTTTAACATCTCCGTACCAGTCGATAGTCTGACCAGTTTGTTTATCTCTGATAGGACTGTTCCATTGTGCGATTTTGAGGCCGGCATTAAGTTTTGGGCCCCATGTCATATCTCCGTCGGAGATACCACCATCGGCACCATCCCAGAATTCATACTGACCATTAGATCCGCTACCATATTCTGTTTGTGTTTTTGGAAAAACTGTAAAACCAGCAGTAAACATATTGTTGGTATTTACGTTGACTTCCAGACCTTCTTTTTTAGCATTTTTTGTGGTGATAAGAATTGCACCATCCTTACCGCGGGTACCGTATAATGCAGAAGCGGCGATCCCTTTTAATACGTTAATATTCTCGATGTCTTCACCTGACACATCATAAAAATCTGTTTCAACTGGAACACCATCTATGACAATCAATGGCGATTTACCTCTAAGCTGGAATTGAGGTTTTTGGAACATACCTGTTGGAGTAGTAACGGTCAGACCTGCTACCTGGCCAGATAATGCCGTACCAAGGTTCATTGTTCTGGAGTTGGCTAATTGTTCTGTTTTGACTTCCTGAGTAGTAAATCCTAATCTTTTTTTCTGTTGTTTAATACCTATTGCAGTCACAACTAACTCTCCTAACTGTTGTGAACCATCCAATAGGGTTACCTTTAAGTTTGTTTGTCCATTTACCGGAATTTCCTGGGTAGCAAAGCCTACGGATGAAAAAACGAGTACGGTTTTAGAATTGGGAACTGTAATAGAAAAGGTTCCATCTTCAGCGGTAAGCACTCCTGTTATAGTATTTTTAACTACAACACTTACGGCAGGAAGATTATTTCCCTTTGAATCGATCACATTTCCTCGTACAACTTGCTGCGCTTTTAATAATACAGGTAGGGATAAGAATACGGAAATGAAGCCCAATATCCGTATGAGGCATAGCTTTTTTTTCATTGGTACAGATTTAGTTAATAAATGGAACGCAAAGGTTATATTGAAATATAATGCAATTGTTAAGGAATTTTAAACAAAACTTTAACATTTCTGTATTTGATTGATTATGATTTATTTCTGAAAACGGATAATGGGTTAAACCGTCTGTGGCTATACGAAAATCTCAGTTTTTATCTTGATGGGAAGTCCTTTTAAATATGTCAACCACTTGAACTATTTGTATGAAATAAAGTGATTCATTCTACATTTAGTACCATCAAGATAAGTAGGGTGAAAGCCGCCAAATCTGCAATGGTTCTATAGTTTCAAGGTTAATTTAGTAAATCTGTTTTACTATGTAAATGGCTTTAATAAGTTTATAACTTAAATGGATATACGAATTATAGATGTTCAAAAAAGATATAAATACGAATGGATGATTTAATTTTTGAAGAAAGTAGAAAAACATAACTAATAAAATCTTCAATCTTAAAAATAAAAAAAGGGAACAGCATTCATGATCGAATGCTGTTCCCTTTTTTATAGAGATTTATTGATGAATTAGAATGTAGTTTTTTTCTCTAACTCCGGAATACATTCATCCAGCCGTTTTGCAAGCTCTGGAAGCTTTATGGTAGGAACAGCGGGAAACAAATGATGTTCGAGATGATAAAACATGCTGAAGGTAAGCCAGTTTTTAATACCACCACGCTGCGTTCTGGCGAGTTCGGGCTGTTCATGTGTGTCGTGATGTACTGTCCATACAGCAAAGAAGGCCATTAGTAACTCTCCTATTACCATTACAATTATATGGTAAATCAAAAACGGTATTTTCAGCCAGATAATTACCGTTGTAACAACGGCTATTGAAATCATTTCCAGCCAAACATTACGTACATAATTTTTATTAGCATGTTTCAATGTTATTTTATGAATGAGAAACATATGAACAGGGCCGTATAATATTGCTCCGTACCACGACATAGAAGCAGATTTCCCTTCATAGTCTTCTTCTGATAAGCAGTATTTATGATGTCTGATATGATTGAATTTAACGGCATGTATAGATGCCATCATAGATATACTATTCAGGTATAACGTGAGCCAGGTGAGAAATTTGTTAGTGCCTAAAGAGTTATGAAACCCGTTATGTACCTGCCTTAGGGCTGTGAGGAAGTAGAAAGCTGAAAAAGGTAATGCAGCAAGATACCAGCCTTTCCACGCACAGAATAAAGATGCTATTAACCAGGGAACAGAAATATTATTCTCAATTAACATTTCAAGAGTAGAAAGTTTTTTGAGATCTTTCCATTGAACTTTGTGAAGAATTGCCTGAAGTTCCATAAGTAAGAGGGTTTAACTATGTAGTAAAGTTACCATAGGAAGCTTTTACCTTCAAAAAGATACTTTGGCTAGAGAAGTATGTAGATCAAATAAAAAAGGATAGCCTGTCGACTATCCTTTTTCGTTACCTGCGGAAGAGAAGGGATTCGAACCCTTGATAGACTTTCGCCTATACACACTTTCCAGGCGTGCCAGTTCAACCACTCCTGCACTCTTCCGTGATTATCTTTCTGAACTTAAGGAAAATGGTTGCGTTTTCCAATTCAGGGTTGCAAAGATAATCTTTTCATTGGTATTTCAAAGTTTTTTCTACTTTCTGTCGTACAACTTCCATATTCCACCACCAATCAGACCTCCAACAATAGGTCCTATTATAAAAATCCAGAGCTGAGACAGGGCACGACCTCCTACAAAAAGAGCTGGACCAATACTTCTGGCCGGGTTCACGGATACTCCGGTTACCGGGATTCCTACTATATGGATCAGGGTTAGACATAAACCAATGGCGATACCGGCAAATTTTACATTCTGATTGGTTTTGCTGGTACTACCATGAACTACTACCAGAAAGATCATTGTTAGCACAACTTCAGACACCAGGCCACTGATCAGTGAATAGTGATCCGGGGAGCCTTCTTCCACTCCGTTGGCCCCCAAGCCATTTGCTGCCAGGCTGTAGTCGGGCTTTCCCTGTGCAATGAAAAAAAGCAGAGCTGCTGCTACTATACCCCCCAGAATCTGGGCTATAATGTAGGCTACGGTGTCTTTGGCCGAAATATTACCGGTAGACCACATAGAAATCGTAATAGCCGGATTGAGGTGACATCCGGAGATATGTCCTACGGCATAGCACATTACCAATACCGATAAACCGAAGGCAAATGCAATACCCAGGTTACCTACATGAGCGCCGGCAATAACAGCACTGCCACAGCCCATAAAGACCAGTACGAAGGTGCCAAAAAGTTCTGCAATAAATTTTTGCGATAAGGTTACCGTCATAGTGAGGTTGATTTTGTGGTTAATAAAAGAAACTGTATTGGTTAACTACAATGACCACAAAAAAGTTCAACGGTAACAAAAGGAAGGAGACAGACGCTTGAGAAAATCTATCTCCCTCTAAATATTTTAATATATCTGAATAGGTGTTAATTCCCCTCTTAAGGAGGTTTCCAAAAGCTTTTTAGTGTCTTCTTTTGGTAATCCCTGACCCAGTACAAACATCAATTTTGTGACTGCTGCCTCAAATGTCATATCATGGCCACTTACCACACCTGCCTGTACCAGATGCTGACTGGTTTCATATTTTCCTAATTCAACAGAACCACCATCACATTGAGTGATATCAACAACAATTGCACCTTTGTCAATCACTTTTTTGATACTCTCTATAAACCAGGATTGTGTACTGGTATTTCCACTACCAAAGGTTTCCATGATAACACCTTTGAGTCCGGGCACACTTAAAATCGCTTCCACGGCGCTTCTGGTAATGCCTGGGAAGAGCTTTAACACAGTAATATTGGTTTCAAGCTCCTTATGCACCTTCAATGGAGCTGTGGGAGATGGTAAAATAAACCCTTGTCTGTATTTGATATCTATACCTGCTTCCGCGAGCCTTGGATAATTCATGGAGTAGAATGCCTCAAATTTCTCGGCATTATACTTTTTGGATCTGTTACCTCTGAAAAGTGAAAAGTCGAAATAAATACAAACTTCAGGCACCATAGAAATATTGCTGCCATTATGCCTGCTGCAGGCGATTTCCATAGCAGTGATGATATTTTCTTTGGCATCTGTTCTGATCTTTCCTATCGGAAGTTGAGAACCTGTAAGAATAACCGGTTTGGAAAGATTTTCAAGCATAAAGCTCAGAGCCGAAGCCGTGAAAGCCATAGTATCTGATCCATGAAGGATTACAAATCCATCATATCTATCGTAACGGTCTTCTATAATACTGGCTAGTTCTACCCAGATCTCCGGCTGCATATCAGAGGAATCGATGGGTGGATTGAATGTGTATACGTAGAAATCAATGCCCATTCTATAAAGCTCTGGCAGGTTATTCCGTATTTCATTAAAGCCAATTGGTCGGAGTGCTTTGGTTTTGTCGTCATAGATCATGCCCACAGTTCCGCCTGTGTAGATTATCAGTATTTTACTCATTTTGCTGGTAGCCATTGCCTGCAAAGTTATTCACTATTCAGTTAGAGCGTTTTGAATAATTTGCGCGCATTACTGCTTGTTATAACTGCTACTTCTTCTATTTTTAGATTTTTTACATTGGCAATCTTTTCTCCGATCAATGGAATATACGAGCTTTCATTTCGTTTTCCCCGGAACGGAACAGGAGCTAAATACGGCGAATCTGTTTCCAGTACTATATGTTCCAATGGTAATGCCTCAATAATCTTATCTAGGCCGGATTTCTTGAAGGTAACAACCCCGCCAATCCCTAAATAAAAGCCCAGATCTATTATTTCTTTTGCTTCCTCCAGAGTACCTGAAAAACAGTGGAATACACCGCTTAAATTGCCATCCTGTAGCTGCTTTACTTCATCTATGGCTTCCCGGGTGGCTTCCCGGCTATGAATTGAAACGGGTAGTTGCAGTTCCCTGGCCAGACCAAGCTGGGCTCTGAAGGCTTTAAATTGCTGTTCCAGCAAGGATTTATCCCAATAGAAGTCTAAGCCTATTTCTCCCACTCCCTTAAAACTCCTCTTTTCGAACCACGACTTCACGAGGGCAAGCTGATTGTCTACTTCCGCAGTTACATAGCATGGGTGTATGCCCATCATGGCATGTACCTGACCCGGAAACTGTGCTTCCAGTGCCAGCATTACATCTATGGAGCTTTCATCTATATTGGGCAATAATAGCTGATCCACACCTAGTGATATCGCCCTTTCCACCATAGCGGTTCTATCGGCGTCAAATTCTTCTGAATAAAGGTGAGTATGGGTGTCTATCCACTGCATATTTTATTTTTCTTTTAAATTTGTATTTTCTTTAATATTTAAAGGTTATCTTTATCTTTTACAAAGGTAAAGACCGAAAAACCTAATTGCTAAAAAATCCTAAACTATGAGAAGCTATTTCAGTACAAATCGTGTGCTGGCCTGGACATTCACAGGTGTAGCTGTTACAGCCCTTTTTTTTGCATGTAAGAAGGAAGTAACAACCGATACAGCTCCTAACAATCAAAATGATAACGCCACAATTGCTGCTGTACAACAGGAAGCAACAGCCAATGCTATGTTTGCAGATATCTTCGAGTCTGTAAATACCGCGGCTATTTCTCAGGGTACCGCTATTCCTGGTGCCAGAATTGCACAGCCATCAAAAGAGAATGCCGATATGCCGGCCAATTGCCCGTTTGTGGAATTACTGGATGCAACAGGCAATACATGGCCCAAACACGTTGAAATCGATTTTGGAACTTCCTGCCTGGATAACTACGGTAACTATCGCAGCGGTAAATTAAACGTTACATTTAACGGTGCTCTTTTCAGCGGTAATGCCTCTGTAATTGTAGTGCCTAGTAATTATAAGATAAATGGACATGCGCTGGAAGGTACTTATACTATCAGCAATGCATCCTATACCAAAACTACAGGTATTCAGTATACAGCCGAAGTGAAAAATGGCCTTGTACATCTGGCTGATACGCTCGTTTTAGCATACAATACTAAAAGAACTATTAGACAAACTGAAGGGTTTGAAGTAAACTGGCCTATCAGAAATCCCGCTGATGATGTTTTCAGTATTGAAGGAACTGCCAGCCTGAGTTATGTAAAGGGAGGTCCGGCTAATCAGACTGCCAATTTCAGTACTGTTTCTCCTTTGATCAAAAAATGGATCTGTGAACATATCAGTAAGGGTAAACTTAAAGTTGAATTCAATAGTATTACCGGCGTAATCGAATATACTGATGCTAACGTTTCATGTAGTGGTACCGCTACCATTACTGTTGGAGATAAGGTGAAAGAAATTAAGCTGTAATTGTTTTATAAGAAGAAAGATCGGCTCAAACAGATAACCTGTTTGAGCCGATCTTTTTTATTTAGGAAGTATTTAAATGGCTGCTAATTCAAACCCCTTCTTCTTACAAAACTCCAGAACCCTTGGTAATGCATATTCTAACCTATCCCAGGCTTTTGCACTATCATGAAATACTACTATAGATCCGGGTTCCAGCTTAAAAACAACATTTTGAACACATGCTTCACCATTGATACTTGTGTCAAAGTCACCACTTAAAATATCCCACATTATAATTTTTGCCCCCGGGATTTTATTTTTTATTTGTTTGATCTGAAAAGGAGTAATACGACCATAAGGAGGTCTGAAAAGCGGGGATGAAATATATTTAGCAGCTTCCAGCACATTGGCTATATATTCTTCTGTATTTGTTTTCCAGCCATTGAGGTGATTATGGGTGTGATTACCGATAGAATGCCCGGCTTCCAGAATCCGCTGATAAATATCAGGATGCTCTACAACATTTTTTCCAATACAAAAGAATGTGGCGTGAGCATTGTATTTGGCCAATTGATCCAGCACATAAGGTGTTGCCTGCGGATGTGGCCCATCATCAAAAGTCAGGTATACCTTATTGCCGGCCGGAGATAAGCTCCAGATACAACTTTTATAAAGCGCTTTAAGAATGCCAGGTGTTTTAGTAAGATAGAACATATAACTGCAATATACTTAATGTGGATTTGTGGTAAATCGACTTAAAATAATTTTAATTTGATGTTAATTACATGCAGTTTGGGAACAGTAGTCTAATCTCTAAATGATTATCTTTGCTGTCTATGAGTCACAAAAAAGTAAGAGTGCGTTTTGCGCCCAGTCCTACTGGCGGTCTACACCTTGGAGGTGTTCGCACTGTGTTATTCAACTATTTGTTTGCAAGACAACATAAAGGCGACTTTGTATTGCGAATCGAAGACACGGACCAAACACGATATGTTCCCGGAGCAGAAGAGTACATTTATGAATGCTTACGTTGGTGCGGCCTGAATCCTGATGAAAGCCCGGAAGTTGGTGGTCCGTTTGCTCCTTACCGTCAGAGTGAACGTAAGGAATCATACAGGCAGTATGCAGAACAGCTGGTTAAATCTGGCCATGCTTATTATGCTTTCGATACCCAGGAAGAATTGGAAGAAATGCGCACCCGGTTAAAAACTCCGGAAAATCCTTCTCCTCAATACAACCACGAGGTTAGGAAAAAAATGCGCAACTCCATAACAATGGAAGATGCAGAAGTACAGGATCTGCTGGCTAAAAATACTCCGCATGTGATTCGTATAAACATGCCGGCCAATATAGATTTGACCTTTACCGATATGGTCAGAGGTGAAGTAACCTTCAATACTTCAACAGTAGATGATAAAGTACTGTTGAAAGCCGATGGTATGCCTACCTATCACCTGGCTGTAGTGGTGGATGATTATCTGATGAAGATTACCCATGCTTTCAGAGGTGAAGAGTGGCTTCCTTCCGCTCCGGTACATATTCTTCTTTGGAAGTACCTGGGCTGGGAATCTCATATGCCTGAATGGGCTCACTTACCACTTATTCTGAAACCAGATGGCAATGGTAAACTAAGCAAAAGAGACGGAGATCGCCTCGGCTTCCCGGTTTATGCAATGAACTGGACAGATCCTAAATCTCAGGAACTGACCAAAGGTTTCCGCGAAATGGGATTCCTGCCGGAAGCATTTATTAACATGCTTGCTATGCTGGGCTGGAATGATGGTACCGGACAAGAGATTTTTACGTTAGACGAATTAATCGAAAAGTTCAGTATCGACCGCGTTCATAAAGCCGGTGCTAAATTCGATTTCGAAAAAGCAAAATGGTTTAACCACCAGTATATCTTACATAAAGACAATGAAACACTGGCCTCCCTTTTTCAACCAGTCCTGGACGAAAAAGGCATCAAAGCCGATTTACCTTATATCGTAAAGGTAACAGCCCTGGTTAAGGATCGTTGTTATTTTGTAAATGATATTTGGGAACATGGTTTCTTCTTCTTCGAACGTCCTAAGGGCTATGACGAAGCTGCTGTGCTGCCAAAATGGAATGACGATAAAGCTGCATTCTTTAGTGCATGGTCTGAACAGCTGGTAGGTCTTACCTCCGCTTCAGATGTTGAGTTGGAAAATGCATTTAAGGCATTGGCGGCAGAAAGAAATCTGAAGATGGGAGATGTACAGTTACCATTCCGTATAATGCTTACAGGTGGTAAATTTGGTCCTCCGGTGTTCAATATAGTTGCAACCTTGGGAGTTGAAGAAACCCGAGCCAGAATTGCAAACGGACTGGCGGCTTTTACTAAATAAACTCGCGTTGCTCGTTTTTGTTTCTCGCAGAGAAGAAGAGATTAATATTAAGAGGCATAAGGATCGAAGCGGATATTTTTAAGGACTTCTGATAAGTTTCAACAATAATAGAAACCAGTCAGCAATTCTTAAAAATATCCGCTTCGATCCTTATGCCTCTTAATATTAATCTCTTCTTCTCTGCGAGAAACAAGTGAGCAACGCGAACTACGCCTCTTTACGAACTTCCTTAGCCCAGGTATCTTTCAACGTTACAGTTCTGTTGAAGATCAATTTTTCACTGGTGCTGTCCTGATCTACAGCGAAGTAGCCTTTACGCAGGAACTGGAACCTATCGCCAGGTTTAGCAACAGATAGACTTGGTTCTACGTATGCTTCGTTAATCACCTGCAGAGAGTTTGGATTGATGAAGGTTCTGAAATCGGCTTCTTCTCCATTAGGATTTTCACTGGTAAACAGGCGATCGTATAATCTTATTTCTGCTTTTGCAGCATGAGCTGCGCTTACCCAGTGAATGGTTCCTTTTACATTGATTCCGCTGGAATCTCCACCACTCTTACTTTCAGGGAGATAGGTTGCATAAATAGTAGTGATATTACCATTTTCGTCTTTCTCCACGCTCTCACCCTTAATGATATACGCATTTTTCAGGCGTACCATCAGGCCAGGGCCCAGGCGGAAGTATTTCTTGGTAGGATTTTCCATGAAATCTTCACGCTCTATATAAAGAGTTTTACTGAAATGTAAGGTGCGGGAACCAGCATTTTCATCTTCCGGATTATTGTCGGCTGTCAGTTCCTCTACTTGTCCTTCCGGATAATTAGTGATCACTAATTTCACGGGGTCCAGCACTGCCATTACGCGGTTAGCGGTTTTGTTGAGTTCTTCGCGAATGCAGAATTCGAGCAGGCTAAGCTCAATCATATGATCGCGTTTTTGTACGCCTACTCTTTCGCACAATTCGCGGATACTGGCAGGAGTATAACCTCTTCGGCGTAATCCGCTGATAGTAGGCATACGTGGGTCATCCCATCCTGAAACAAATCCTTCTTCCACCAGCAATTTTAATTTTCGTTTGCTCATCACCGTATAATTAATATTCAGGCGGGCAAATTCGTATTGATGGCTTGGAAAGATTTCTAATTCCTTGATAAACCAATCGTATAATGGACGGTGAGGAATAAATTCAAGGGTACAGATTGAGTGAGTAATTTTTTCGATGCTATCGCTCTGGCCATGCGCGAAATCGTACATCGGGTAGATGCACCATGCATCGCCGGTTCTGTGGTGATGGGCATGTTTGATACGATACATCAGAGGATCGCGCATGTGCATATTAGGAGAAGCCAGATCGCCTTTGGCGCGGAGTGTTTTTTCTCCGTCTTTGAATTCTCCTTTACGCATACGTGCAAACAGGTCGAGGTTTTCTTCAACAGATCTGCTTCTGGCAGGCGTTGGAGTACCAGGGGTGGTAGGAGTACCTTTAGCCGCTGCAATTTCCTCAGCGGTAGCATCTTCTACATAAGCCAACCCTTTTTCGATCAGTTTTACTGCGAACTGGTAAAGCTCTTCAAAGTAATCGGATGCATATAGTTCATTAGCCCATTCGAAACCGAGCCAGCGAATATCATTTTTAATAGATTCTACATACTCGGTATCTTCAGTTACCGGGTTAGTATCATCGAAGCGCAGATTTGTTTTCCCATTGTATTTCTGGGCAAGTCCAAAATTGAGGACTATTGATTTGGCATGCCCGATATGCAGGTAACCATTGGGCTCTGGAGGGAAACGTGTAAGTACACGCCCGCCATTCACGCCATTAGCTATGTCGTCTTCTACAATTTGTTCTATGAAATTGAGGGATTTTTCTTCGCTCATATTAATTTTTTCTTGGAGAGCAAATGTACAAAAAAGCTGAAAGCTTTGTGCTTTATGCTTTTTCGTAAATTTACCCACTCAATCAGAAAAAGGTATGGTCAATACGTTAAATCGTCCGATCCGTGTATTGGTGGCAAAAGTGGGCCTGGATGGCCACGATCGTGGGGCAAAAGTGATAGCATCAGCACTTCGGGATGCTGGTATGGAGGTAATCTACACTGGCCTCAGGCAAACTCCTGAAATGGTGGTAAATGCCGCCTTACAGGAAGACGTGGATGCTATTGGCATCAGTATTTTGTCTGGCGCACATATGACAGTATTTCCTAAGATAATTGCCCAGATGGACGAAAAAGGGATGAAAGACGTGTTATTGACCGGTGGAGGTATAATTCCTGAAGAGGATATGAAGGAACTGAAAGAAATGGGAGTCGGTGAATTATTTCCTCCCGGCACAAATACCCAGGATATAGCAGCTTACATTACAGATTGGGTGGCAAAACATAGAAAATTTTAAAAAAATATTTTTTTGGCGTAACATTTTGTATTTCGGGTCGTCTTTTTAGCATAGTCTACCAAATTCTAAAAACCATAACGACTGTTTATGCAATACAAGTTACGCCCTTTGCTCCTGATTCTGATGCTGTTATGCGGTGCTACCTATGCTCAGGAACAAACAGATTCCACCACAGAAGTAAATACTGACCAAAAGGTATCGTCGAATTTTTCTCTCATTTTCGGCAAATACCCAAAACATCGCCAGGGTGTATACACAACCCATGGCGGAGATGGTGCACTGCTATCTTTTGCCTCCATGCAAAATAATGGTGAACACATGAGAAATATTCCACGATTCACCCTTTTCTTCAATGTAGGTTCCAATTTTAATAAAGATTTCTCTAATAGCTTTGGAATCTTTACTGGTATTAATATTAAGAATATAGGTCTCATCTCAAAACCCTATGATTCTGTAAAATTAAAGCAGCGTGTTTATACAGTAGGTGTGCCACTCGGGTTTAAGCTGGGTGATCTGAGTACTGGTTCTTTCTTCTTCTTTGCCGGTGGAGAAATCGACCTGGCATTTAATTATAAGGAAAAAGAATTTATAGATGGTAAAAAAGTGGGCAAGTTCAATGAGTGGTTCAGCGATCGTACTCCATTAATTATGCCTTCCCTGTTTGCCGGTATGCGCTTTAGTCCGGACTTTGGATTGAAAGTTCAATATTATCCGCAAAACTTCTTCAATAAAGACTTCAAAACAAAAGATAAAAACAATAATTCCGTCACTCCATATAAGGATCTGGATGCAAAACTGCTTTTCGTTACCCTAAACTATAACTTCAATGGTATGCCTTATTTCAAAGTAAAGGCAAAAAGACATTACATGAAGATGAAAAGTGGTAAAGCAGAAATAGAGGTAAACTATTAAACTGATTTATACTATAAATTATTTAGCCCGGAATCAGATTCCGGGCTTTTTTTATTTCCGTTTGGGTAATCAGGCTGATTGGTTAGGTTGTTGAATATTGCTTAATATTGATAAAATAAATTACTGCTCATGTATCAGATGATAAGTACACAAAATGAAGATGGAATTTTCACAATTACCATCAATCGTCCGGAGAAGATGAATGCTTTAAATCAGCAGGTCTTAAAGGAATTGGCACTGGCGGTTGAAGAGATTTACAGCGATCGTACTATAAAAGCAGCAATAATTACCGGAGCTGGTGAAAAAGCATTTGTTGCAGGCGCCGATATCAGTGAATTCCTCACATTATCTGAAGAAAATGGACGTGATCTTGCGCAATTGGGGCAGGTGATCTTTCAGCGGATTGAGAATAGTCCTAAACCTGTAGTTGCCGCCGTAAATGGTTTTGCATTGGGCGGAGGATGTGAATTAGCTATGGCCTGCCATTTCAGAATAGCCAGTGAAAACGCCAGGTTCGGGCAGCCGGAAGTAAACCTGGGCTTAATTCCCGGTTATGGTGGTACGCAACGTCTTACACAACTGGTAGGAAAGGGTAAAGCAATGGAGCTGATGATGTCTGGAGATATGATCTCTTCAGCCGATGCATTGTCCTGGGGCCTGGTTAACTACGTTGTTCCGGCAGCAGAATTAATGTCTAAAACAATTTCAATCCTGCAAAAAATTAACGCTAAAGCCCCATTGGCAGTTTCCCGTGTTATTAAATGTGTGAATGCTGCGATAGATAAGCAGGTAGATGGATATGAAACCGAACTCGATGAATTTGCAGCTTGTTTTGGTACCAAGGATATGGAAGAAGGTACCGCTGCCTTTATTCAAAAACGCGTTCCTAATTTCACAGGTGAGTGATAATCGCTTGTTTTAGTGAAGGTTATGACTTTTAGTAGTTTATTAAAATCCTAAAATCATAATTCTTTACTTTTGTATCCAATTTTAAACAAAAGCTTAAGTCATGGAATATAGAATAGAGAAAGACACGATGGGTGAGGTAAAAGTACCTGTAAATGCTTACTATGGTGCTCAAACACAACGCTCCATTGAAAATTTCAAGATCGCCCAGGACATCAACAAAATGCCTAAAGAAATTATCAAGGCATTCGCGTACCTGAAAAAAGCGGCTGCACTCACTAACGTTGAAGCTGGTGTATTGCCGAAAGAAAAAAGTGATCTGATTGGTCAGGTGTGCGACGAAATTTTGGAAGGCAAGCTAGACGATCAATTCCCATTGGTAGTTTGGCAAACCGGTTCTGGTACCCAATCCAACATGAACGTAAATGAAGTAGTTGCTTACCGCGCTCACGTTATCCATGGCGGCCAACTTACCGATAAAGATAAATTCATACATCCAAACGACGACGTTAATAAATCTCAGTCCTCTAACGATACCTTCCCAACGGCTATGCACATCGCTGCATACAAAATGCTGCTGGAAGTTACCATCCCAGGTATCAAGAAACTGCGCGATACCCTTGCTCAAAAAGCTGAAGCTTTCAAACATATCGTAAAAATTGGCCGTACCCACTTTATGGACGCAACTCCATTAACCCTGGGTCAGGAAATCAGTGGTTATGTTTCACAGCTCGATCATGGCCTCAGAGCTATTAACAACACCCTACCTCACCTGAGTGAACTGGCGTTAGGCGGAACAGCAGTAGGTACCGGTATCAATACTCCTAAAGGCTATTCTGAAAATGTAGCTAAAAACATAGCTCAACTTACCGGAATTCCTTTCATCACTGCTGAAAATAAATTCGAAGCATTAGCTGCACATGATGCTATCGTAGAAGCTCATGGTGCCTTGAAAACAGTGGCGGTTAGCCTTATGAAAATCGCAAACGATATTCGTATGCTTAGCTCTGGTCCTCGTGCCGGTATCGGTGAAATTCATATTCCTGATAATGAGCCAGGTTCTTCTATCATGCCAGGTAAAGTAAACCCTACTCAATGTGAAGCATTAACTATGATTGCTGCACAGGTAATGGGTAACGATGTTGCTATCAGTATTGGTGGTGCTACCGGGCATTTCGAACTGAATGTTTTCAAACCTGTAATGATCTTTAACTTCCTCCATTCTGCTCGTTTGATCGGTGATGGTTGCGTAAGTTTCAACGATAAATGTGCAGAAGGTATTGAGCCTATTGAAGCAAATATCAAAAAGCATGTCGATAACTCTCTGATGCTGGTTACTGCGCTGAATACCAAAATTGGTTACTATAAAGCAGCTGAAATAGCACAGAAAGCCCACAAAGAAGGAACTACGCTGAAAGAAATGGCAGTAAAACTGGGTTATGTTACCCCTGCTGAATTCGATGAATGGGTTGTACCTTCTCACATGGTAGGTGAAATAAAATAATGAATCTGATTATATTTATGGAAGAAGGAGTCTCGTCAGCAAACGAGGCTCCTTTTTTATAAACTCTTAATTATGAAAGTCCTCTTCTTTAGCGCTCAGTCTTACGATCGCGAGTATTTTACCAGAGCCAATCAGGCTGCCCCGCTGGAGCTCCGCTTTTTAGAAGCACCGTTGAATGTAGATAATACTGCTTTAATTAAAGATGAGCAGGTAATTTGTGTGTTTGTTAATGATCATGTAACTGCAGAAATAATTTCCATTTTAAAGGAAAAGAATGTTAAACTAATCGCTTTGCGAAGTGCCGGATTTAATAATGTAGATCTTGCTGCTGCTGCAACTGCCGGTATAAAAGTTGTTAGAGTGCCAGCCTACTCTCCGCATGCGGTAGCTGAGCATGCACTGACCTTGCTAACTGCACTGAATAGAAAAATCTATAAATCGTATAATCGTGTACGTGATAATAATTTTACGTTAAGCGGATTGGAAGGTATTGATTTGTTTGGAAAAACTGTTGGGATTATTGGTACCGGAAATATTGGAACAGTATTCTGTAAAATAATGCTGGGAATAGGATGTAAAGTGATTGCCCATGATGTTTATATCAATGAAGAACTGGTACTTGCAGGAGTGGCATATAAATCATTAGATGAGGTATTATCTGAATCGGATATAGTGTCTTTGCATTGCCCACTGATGCCGGCTACGAAGCATCTGATCAATAAAAATAGTATTGTATCAATGAAAAAAGGTGTGATACTCATTAATACCAGTCGTGGTGGTCTTATTGATACGGTAGCTGTAATCGATGCTTTGAAAAATGGGCATATAGGGGCTTTAGGCATTGATGTATATGAGCAGGAAGAACATTTATTTTTCCAGAATTTTTCGGATACTATAGTACAGGACGATGTGTTATCCCGACTCACTACATTCCCTAACGTTCTGATAACGGCGCATCAGGGATTTTTTACAAAAGAAGCGTTAATGCAGATATCGAATATAACGTTGAATAATATACGTAGTTATGTTGATGATGGAATTTTATTGAATGAAGTGAAATAGTTTATAATTAAAAAGCGAGGCTATATATTGATACAGCCTCGCTTTTTAGTAAATAGTCCGCTCTCTTTTATGCTATTTTTTCTTGAAAACGTTATCGTATGTGAT
Source organism: Chitinophaga silvatica (assembly GCF_003419895.1). GTDB lineage: Bacteria > Bacteroidota > Bacteroidia > Chitinophagales > Chitinophagaceae > Chitinophaga > Chitinophaga silvatica. Next base: position 306,350 of record NZ_QPMM01000006.1, read on the forward strand.
AGAGAGATAGTATAGCCCTTTGATTGTTGGGCCTCCAACATACTGGAAGTATGAAGAGTTTAACAGGTTGGAAGCTCCAAGTTTGAAAGAGGTACTGATCTTTGGAACACGATAGGTGACCTGAGCATCTACAGTGCTGTAGGAAGGAACATCACCATTACCAAACAGGTTCTGCCAGTAGAAAGTATTTTGCCAGTGCCATACCACGTTAAACCCGATATTTTTATACAGATTTCTGTTACCGATACTTACGTTTGTAAACCAATCAGGAGTATTAAATCCCGGGATTAAGGCATCATCTTTCGTTTTATCCTGTGCTAGTTTATTATAGTTGGCATTTCCACTAATCGTATAGCTCTTATAAAAATCGTATGTAACAGCTAAAGCAAAGCCATAGTTACTAACTTTCGATTTACTGTTTGTCCATACTCTGTAACGATCCTGCTGGGCCTTATCCAGCATTTGAAGTAATACAGCCTGATCGGGGTTGTTTACATTGCCGGTTTTAGGTACAACTGCTTCGATCTGTCCGATGAAATGTTTGTAAGAGCTATAATAACCATCGAGGTCGATAAACAATTTGTTTTCCAACAATACTGCCTTATAACCTGCTTCGAATGCTGTAATTTCTTCGGGCACAATTGGGTCGAGGTTTGCAACTTTAAGGATTCCGGCATTCTTGGTAGCAGCGGCATCTTTAGAGATATGCTCGGCATTGATGGTTTTGTTTACGGCTACACCAAATGCATCGACAGTACTTGTGAGGAATGAGTTTTTAAAGTAACCCAAGCCTTGTTCAATAAATGCTAGTCCGCCTACTCTTCTTACTTGTCCGTTATTTACGAAAGAATATGCTTCAAACAATGAAGGGAAGCGGAATCCATTTTGCCAGGATACGCGGAAATTATGTTTGTCTTTGATGCTGTAAACGGCCGCGATACGAGGATTGATCTTTCCATCGAATTGTTCGTTCTTATCGTATCTGAGGGAGCCGGTAAGTTTCAATGCATCATTGAAGAAGGTTTTGCTGATTTGAGCAAAGCCACCATATTTTCCGTACCAGATATGTTTGCCACCTGGAGTATTGCGTTTATCCAGAGGTTGAGAGAAATCAACGAAGTTGTTACCATCCGGGATAATCTCATAATTACGGTAATCTGCACCTACGAGCACATCTGCAAATTGAATGAATTTACGCAGGTTCCAGGTACCTTCTGTATGATAGAAACGGCTTTTCTGGAGTAGAGCAGCGCCACCACTTGTATTTTCAGGGTTTTTGCTGGTAGGGTAAATATCCCAGTCGTTGATACTTTTAATTTTTGCAAGCTGTGCTTCATAGGCCGGAGTACCGGGAGTCCATCTACCGGCGTCGGCAGCATTTCTTGCGGCCTGATGGGCGGCAACCAGGTCGGCACCGCCTGTGAGGGCATCGTTTAAGCCTTTAGTATAATCGGCCAGCCATTGTTTATCGGGTTTGAATGATTTCTCGAGGTTATCGGCCAGGGGATTCATGTTATATGAATTGCCTGTATTTTCGATAGAGATGTAGGAACGAACGGTAAAATCGGGGTGTGTTAATTCCAGTTTTGCATTTTGAACTGTTACACCTCTAAGTCCGATTCTGTTTCCACGCTGGAAGAAGCCGTCCATTTCTCCGTATCTGTAGGTAGCTGAAAGTTCCAGGCTACGTGGCATACGGAAGTTGAATGATACGTCGGCTTTTTTGTTCTGAACGGTGAAGTCACCTACCAGGTCTTTCTCCCAGTATCCGGTGCGGTGAACGGTGTAAGCGCGGCCGTCTTTATCTATTACCTGCAGGTTACTGTTATCGCCATATTTATTCCATCCGTCGTTGGCGATATTATTGGCACCGCTCAACTGAGGGAAATCGGGGTTAGCTTTGGTTTGAGGAGAGAAATCGTTATGATTATCTGCATACCAATCGGTACCTCTCATATAGCTCAGATTTATTTTCCAGGCGAACCATTTAGAATAGGCTTGTGCATAACGTATAGCCGTTTCAGTTAATGGTTTAGCTCCGCCTGCATCGCCAACGTGGTTAACGGCTACTTTCTGATAAACGCTGATACCCTGGTATTGGAAGGGGTTTTTAGTGAGGAGGTTCGACATTCCATTAATAGCGTTCATTCCATATAAAGCGGAAGAGGCGCCGGGAGTTACTTCCACACTGCTGATGTCGAGCTCCGTTGGGCCAATGGCGTTACCCAGAGGTACACCAAGAGTGGCAGCCTGGTTATCTACACCATCTACCAGCTGCATGAATCTGAAATTGTTTGGTACGTTGAAACCGCGGGTATTAAATACTTTGAAAGTAAGTCCGGCAGTGGTCATTTGTACACCTTTCAGATTACCTAGTGCGTCGTAGAATGTGGAGGAAGGGGTTTCTTTCAATGCTCTGATATCGAGTTTTTCAATAGCAACGGGAGAGCGAAGAATTTTCTCCTGTTGTCGGGATGCCGATACAACCACTTCATTTACCAGGAGAGATTGTGTGAATAGCTGAATGGCTAATTTGCTGCTACTATTTTTGACTTCAAATTCCTGGGGTTGATATCCGATGAGGCGTATAACCAGTTTCAGGGGAAATTTGGAGTTAGTAGTTACTTCGAATTTACCGGTACTGTCGGTAGTAGATCCGAAGGAGGTGCCTTTAATTTGGATGGAGGCACCGGGCAGGCTATTACCATGATCGTCGGTAATGCGGCCCTGGATGACGTAAGAGCCGTTTAGCTGGGCTTTTACGAAGTTGGGGCTAAATATCAATATAATAAAGAGATACCTGGCCAATGTAGGTAAGATCTTTTGCATAGTAATGAGATGTGAAATGTTATAGATTCTGGAAAGATGGATTTTGATAAAAGGGTAAGAAGTGCGATGTCGTGCCTCAACATCGATTTGAAAATAAGCTATTTGTAAAATTTAAAACCATATAGTCTATAGAATTAGTAGACAAATATAGTTCGGGTATTTTTCATTTCAAAGCAGTGGGAAGATTTTCTTTCGTTGATATTTATGAGTTAGTGATTTTTTATGTTGATAATCAATTAGTTTGAAGATTGAAAAATATTTTGAGTAGAAAGGTTTAGCAAGGGAGATTTATTTCCGGAGATAGAAAATTGGGTTTTATAGGAATTATAATATGATGTACTGGCTTTCTTGGCGTAGGCAAGGCACATTAAGTTGTATTTATTGAATATTGACTTTAATTTGAAGAACTGGTTTCCTTTATCATAAGCAAGGTGGGTATTAAGTTACGAGTAAGGATGTTGATTGAATATTGAATGCAATTTTAAGGACCGGTTTCCTTTACCGTAGGCAGGGCGGACCGATTTTATTGTCTTCATTTGATTGATAAATTTCCTTTACCGTAGACAGGGCAGGTATTAAGTAACGAGGAAGGATGTTGATTGAATATTGAATGCAATTTTAAGGATTAGCTTTCTTTACCGTAGGCAGGGCGGGTATTAAGTAACGAGGAAGGATGTTGATTGAATATTGATTTCTATTTGAAGGATGGTTTCCTTTACCGTAGGCAGGGCGGGGGCAAGCCCCGCCCCTACAGGGCTTCAGCTCATTACAGTTTCTATATTGTAGAATTGTTTCTTTATAGAATTGAAATTAGTAGATTGACATTTAACGTGAAATATATCTACCAAATGAAAATATAGTTTCGATGAAATCCTGTAGGGGCGGGGCTTGCCCCCGCCCTGCCTACGGTAAAGGAAACCTGTCTTTCAAATTAAAGTCAATATTCAATCAACATCCTTCCTCGTTACTTAATACATGCCCTAACTACAGTAAAGAAAGGAAACAAAGTAAACCCCATTCAATATAGATCTAAAAACAAAAAAGGACATCTCAAATGAGATGCCCTTTCAAACTCTTTATACTTAGAAGTATTATTCGATTACATGATCCTGTGTAACCGGTTGCCCTGCAGTTTTAGGCTGCAGGTGGTTTCCGAAAAAACGTTTCTGGAATAACAGGATGGTAATAACGCCAACAGAAATAGCTGCATCGGCGATATTAAATACAGGTCTGAAAAACACAAAATAGTCACCACCTTTGAATGGTATCCATTTAGGTAAATAGCCTTCATAGATAGGAAAATAAAGCATGTCTACTACTCTGCCATGAAGGAAAGTACCGTATCCACCACCACCAGGCATAAACTTGGCAACTTCGTAACCTACGCTATCACTGAATATCAGACCGTAGAACATACTATCTATAAGGTTACCTGCAGCACCAGCTAAAATTAAAGAGCCGCAAACAAGTAAGCCGGTATTAAATTTCTCTTTTACCAGCTTTTTCATATATACAAATCCGATAACTACGGCAAACAAACGGAAGAGGGTAAGGATAATCTTTCCAAAATCTCCTCCAAACTTTAGCCCATAGGCCATGCCTTCGTTTTCGATAAAATGAATACGGAACCAATTAGGGAATATTATAAATTCCTGCTGCATGAACATATGCGTCTTGATCCAGAATTTCAAGGTTTGATCTATCAAAAGGATCAAAATGACGATAAATATGACGTGACGATATTTCAATTGATATTAAAATTTTATCAAAAATAATAGTTTATTTGAAAGGTCGAAGCCTGCAATATCATTATTCCTGGAAATATACTCTTTTTACCCGTTGTGAAATTCCTGTTAATATTTCATAAGGGATAGTTTCGGCCCAGTTAGCAAGTTCCTGAACCGGTAAATTCTCGCCAAAAACAATTACTTCATCGCCTTCCGCTACATCCGGAATATGGGATACATCCAGCATTAGCATGTCCATTGCCACTACCCCAATAACCGGTGCCAGCTTTCCTTTTATCAGCATTTTACCTTTCCCTTTGCTCAATCGGCGAGGATAACCATCGGCATAGCCAATACGAACCGTTGCCGTAACAGCCGGGCCTTCTGCCGTCCAGGTTGCCCCATAACCAACAGAATCTCCCGCTTCCAGGTGCTTTAATTGGGCAATAGTGGTTTTTAGGGTGCTCACATTCTTCAACTGGTCCTGAATCGCATTACTGCTATCAATTCCGTACATTCCTATCCCTAATCTAACCATATCCAGCTGCAAATCCGGATGCCTGCTAATGGCAGCACTATTGGCAATATGACGTATTACAGTATATCCTAATGCTTTTTGCAATTCATGGCTCATTTCATAAAAGAGTCGACCTTGCTTTTGCGTAAATGCATCTTTTTCAGCATCTTCACTCGCTGCTAAATGGCTGAATACAGACTGAACCTTCAACAATGGCGTAGCAGTAAGTATCTGTGCCAATTCCTGAATTTCACCTTTCACAAAACCTAAGCGGTGCATGCCGGTATCCAGTTTAATGTGTACAGGAAACTCGTTTTTGTTGCTTGCCGCTACTTCCTCCATGAATTGAGTAAGAATTTGCATGGAATAAATCTCTGGTTCCAGGTTCCAATGTAAAATGGCATCAAAACTGGCTGGTTCCGGATTCATTACCATAATAGGCATAGTAATACCCGCCCTTCTTAATTCTACCCCTTCATCAGCATAAGCGACAGTGAGATAATCGACCCCGTGGAATTGCAGTAAGTTCGCAATTTCGAAGCTGCCACTACCATAAGAAAATGCTTTGACCATAGCCATGAGCTTGGTATCTGGTTTAAGCAATGATTGATAGAGCTTTACATTATGAGAGATAGCCGATAAATTAATTTCCAGGATGGTCTGATGAGCTTTTTGCTCAAGCAATTTCCCTATCCTTTCAAACTGAAATACCCTGGAACCTTTTACCAGAATCGTTTCATTCTGAAAATCATCGGAATTGAATTGCTGTATATATTCATCGGTAGTAGTGAAAAATTGAGTTTTCAGGCCTTCTATTTGTTGAAAACTTTTCTTCTCTCTACCAATATTCTTTCCAATTGCAATAAGTTTATTTATTCCTTTCTTTTGGAACAGATCAGCCACTTCTTCATAAAGAGTAGCATCACTCTTTCCACTTTGCAGGATATCGCTCAGGATAACCGTTCTGGTAGCGTGCTGCTGCTGTTGTTGAAGGAAGTCGAGTGCAATAGTCAGAGAACCTAAATCTAGGTTATAGCTATCATTGATTACAGAGCAATTATTGATACCTTGTTTTAATTCAAGGCGCATGGCAATATTGCTGAGATGATCCATCCGTTGTTGGATAACCTCTTGTTCTTTACCTAAGTAAAGCATCAAAGCAACACAGTGAATAGCATTTTCTATAGACCCTTCATCAACAAAAGGAATAGAGAAATGAAGCGGTTCCTGCTTATACAGGGCATCTATACGGGTATGTTCGTTGTTTTTGTCGATGCTTGTAATTCGTAAATCTGCATCTGTTTTACGAGACCAGGAAAAGAGTTCTGGTCCTCCGCCCTCTTGAGAATCTTTCTTACCTACCTGGTTATGGAAGGCGAGTACGCATTCATTAAGTGCCAGGTAATCTTTGCAATAGATGAGTATATCACTTTTCGCAAATAATACCAGTTTCTCATTGATCTTTTGGCGGATGTTGAGAAATCCTTCACTATGGGCCTCTCCGATATTCGTGAAGATACCAATGGAAGGGCGAATGATTTTTTCGAGGTTCACCATTTCACCGGGTTGTGAAATACCTGCCTCAAAAATAGCCAGTTCATGTTCTGGTTTCATCTGCCATACCGAAAGGGGAACTCCGATCTGAGAGTTATAGCTTTTAGGGCTTCGTACAATATTGTAATCCTTTTCCAGTAGTTGATACAGCCATTCTTTGATGATAGTTTTTCCATTACTACCGGTAATTCCTATTACAGGAATATGAAACTGTTGGCGATGAAAAGCTACCAGCGTATGTAAGGCATTTAAGGTATCTTTTACGAGAATGAAATTAGCTTTCGGAAATTTTTCCAGGGGTACAGGTTCACTTATAATAAAGTTACTAACCCCTTTGCGATACAGTTCTTCAATGTATTGATGCGCGTTACGTCTTGAGCTAACCAAAGGAATGAACAGCGAAGTTTCAGGAAAGCTTAGCTTTCTACTGTCTAATAACAGGTGTTCAATAACAGAAAATCCAGTCTCTTGCAACAATTCTCCTTTCAGAGTTTTGTTAATGCTTGCTGCGTTATACACGTTAATCAGGTTTGAATAATCACTTAGTGGAAAGCACAACAAACTAATTTGGCTTCCACCGTTTACTTCTCTTCAGATTCAGTTAATTCTTTTTTCTGATGGTAGTGGGAATAAATAATGGACCCTACTAAACAAAATACGATCACTAATAAAGATACGTATACGGGTATATGAATAAATGGTTCTGCCAGCATTTTCAGTCCTATGAAAACAAGCACAACGGCAATGCCCTTTGGCAGGTAGTCGAACTGATCTACCGCCCCCCTCAACAAAAAGAATAAGGACCTAAGTCCTAATACCGCAAAAATATTGGAAGTATAAACTACCAATGGTTGTTGCGATATTGCAAAAACGGCCGGAATTGAATCCAGCGCGAAAATAATATCAGTAAATGCCAGCATCACCACAACAAGGGCTAATGAGGTCAGATACGCTTTATTATTTTTACGGATAACGAATCGGCCCTTTGGCTCTTCCAGTGTTATCCGCATATATTTATTCATAAATCGATATACAAAATTTTCTTCAGGTTTAAATTCATCATCTTCACTTGTCCTGAACATTTTGTAACCGGTATAAACCAGAAATACTCCAAATAAATATAAAATCCAATGGAATTTACTGATCAACACTACTCCTACGCTGATAAAGATTGCCCTGAATACTATGGCCAGCAATATACCAATAAGTAAAACGCGTGAGTAATTTTCCTCTTTTACTTTAAAGAATCCAAATATGAGAATAAATACGAAAATATTATCCATGGAAAGAGATTTTTCCATGAGATAAGCACTCATAAAGTTGATGGCGGTTTCCGAACCATCTTCATACCAGACAAATCCAAAAAAGAGCACTGATAAACCTATCCAGAAGATACTTTGCCACAACGCCGTTTTAATGGTAGTTTTTTCGTTCTTTTTACTAAATAGACCAAGATCAAAAATCAATGCCACTACTATCATAATAAAGAATATCAGATAGGTCCATTGTGTCGGCGTCATGTAACTGTCAGGTTTAATTGAGTGGCAAAGATAGGAATTCAAAATGGACTATTTATTTAATTCCTCCTGCATAAGCCCGTTGACGAATAAACTGAAAGATCGTTGCAAATACCAGGATCAGCCCTATTGGCACCAGGAAACAGATGGCCTGCCATTTACTTTTTTCTTTTTTGATCTTTTCAGCATCCAATAAACGTATTGTTAATTCTTTATTTCTAGCCTCCATAATACCTGAATTCCCACTCAAATATTCAAGACAGTTAAGGAAGAACTCCTTATTAGCAAAGGAAAAACCCGGATTAAACTCATTAATTCCCATCTGCAAAGGGCCATCTTTTCTTGATACCGCATTTGCAATCAGATCTCCGTCACTCACTACTATCATTTTTCCATCCTGGGGCCCTGCCTCCAGAAAAGGCTTACCTGATGCCTGCTCCAGGGCTTTTACCGCAACAGGGTCTTGTCTGTGATGAAATAATGAGCTGAATTTTCCTTCCAATAGCACAGCGGTCGGAAGAAACGACTGTTTGTACTCCCTGACATTAGGTTGTACTTTTACTATATCCCAGCTTATTTGGGCCGGTAAACGCGTAGTACGACTGTTTCTGCCTGAAGTTAGTAATATGGTTTTATTAACAGATTCATTTTTTATAGTATCAATTGAGCTTGCAAATCTGCTCAACACCAAATCCAGGTTTTTTACTATAGGATGAGCTTTTGTAGGCATCAGAAATGGAAAATAAGGAAATGGTACAGGTTGGATCTGAGGACGATCGCCAACATTTCCTACTACCAACGGCACTATATCACTCTGTAGATCCATAATGAGATTCTGATTGATTCTAACCCCATATTTAAATAATAGATCCTCCAGGTTTAATTGTTTGTCGAAAGCAAAGAAGTCGGAACGCTGATGCAAACTATCCATAGACGCACCTGATTCATCTATAAACCAAAGCACCTTTCCACCATTCATCACGTACTGATCAATTTTCAGCTTATCATTTTCACTAAAGGTTCCCGATGGTTTTGCAAATAAAACCAGATCAAAATCTCTGGGGATAAAGGAGGTCGATTGTAGTGTAAGTGTATCTAAAGCGTAGTTCTGTTGCAAGGTTGTTAAGGCATCATATACTTCAATTCCTAAAGATTCGCCATGCCCAAGCATATAGCCTACCAATGGTTTTTCCTTTTCGGTAAGTTTATGTATTGCATTTGCAAACTGATATTCGAGCAATGCTTCCGAATTGCTCATAGTTTGCATAGGATCTTGTCCACCCTGGTTTTTAAGAAGGTTGACGCCAATAGTTTTGTCTTTGTATTTTACTAAAGCTCCCGGGAAAATTAACTGTTCAGCATAGCTTTGGTTTGCATCCTGCTGCACTTTCATATTGAAAGGCATAATGCCTTGTGCAGTAAGTTCACCGAGAAATTTCATGCGGGCAGAATCTGATAGTCCCTGCCCGGGATTAATGAATACAAATTGAAAATTTTGTTTGCCATATTCCCTGAATTCTTCCAGGAGATCAGAAGTAGCTTGTGCTAATTGTCTGAAACTGGCGGGATAATCACCTTTCAAAAATACTTCAACAGTAACCGGACTATCCAGTTGTTTAAGCATTTGCTGGGTGTTGCGGGTAAGTGTATATCTTTTTTCTGTGGTAAGATCCCATCTTCCATGAAAGTACGCTGCCACAATGTTGATAACGATTAATAATCCGACTATTGTGATAGCGCGTTGTATATATTTTTTTCGTGTAGCCATGCTGTTTGCTGTTGTTGGAAATCTTAGCCTTTTTGCCAAAGCTTGCGTTGCAGCGATAATTTAGTTAAATAGAGCATTAATCCGATTATACTTATAAAGTAGATGATATCTCTGCTATCGATTACCCCCCGACTTATAGAAGCATAATGAAACTTAATACCTGCCATTTGCAGATAATAGTCCAATCCTCCGGCGAAAGCAGGGATTTTACTTAATGCATCAAAACCATTATATAGAATAAAACAGGTAAATAACGCTATAAGGAAGGCTATCATTGCATTGGCGGTGAGAGAAGATGACCAGATACCGATGGCAGTGAATACAGCTCCCAACAAAACCAGGCCTATATAAGAACCTATAATACCTCCATTATCCAATAATTGAGGATCAACACTTAATTGCCGAACTGCCAGATAGTAAACAAGCGTAGGTATAAGGGAGATGATAACAATTAATAAACTGCTCCAGAATTTACCCATAACAATTTCCCAGCTGCTTAAAGGTTTAGTACTAAGCAACTCCATTGTTCCGGTTTTGAATTCATCGGCAAAACTCCGCATGGTAATAGCCGGAATGAGGAGTAGGTAAATCATTGGTGCCAGATTAAACAGCGGATCAAGATTAGCATATCCGGTATCCAGCAAACTTGTTTCGGGGAAAACGAATAAAAATAATCCGTTAGCCAATAAAAATAGGATTATGGCCACATACCCGGTGACACTGCTGAAAAACTGATGTATCTCTTTCTTAAAGATGGCGAGCATGAACAGTATTGTATGGATTAGGATTCGTAAAGATACAAATATAGCTATTCGCGGGTAGCTTTAGGAAAGGGAATCTTTGTATAGCTCCCAGGCAATACTTTTGCCTCTGAGTTCCTCCACCCCTTCAAGCATTGTTTGGATAGTAAAGTCTATTTCTTCTTCGGTTGTAAATCTGCTCAGGCCAAATCTTAGCGATGCGTAGGCCATTTCATCACTTAAGCCCATGGCTTTCAGTACATGACTCGGTTCCATAGAGGCTGAGGTGCAGGCCGATCCCGAAGAAAGCGCAATTTTCCTGTTGTAGGTCATCATAAGCACTTCACTTTCCAGGTAATTGAACGACAAATTGCAGGTATGTGGTAATCGATGCTGTGCTGTTCCATTTCTGAAAGTTTGTTCGAGCTGTAATAAGGCATTTTCCAGTTTATCTCTCAATGGTAAGATATGTTGAATATCTCTTTCCATTTCCAGCATACTTAATTGCGATGCTTTGCCTAAGCCTACAATGCCCGGAACGTTGAGGGTTCCGGATCTCAGCCCTCTTTCATGGCCTCCCCCATCGAGTTGTGCAACGAGTCTGACTCTCGGATCCCGGCGCCTTATATAAAGGGCTCCAACTCCTTTAGGGCCGTAAAACTTATGGCCGCTCAATGTAAGTATATCTATCCCCAGGTCATTAACGTTTACTGGTATTTTGCCTACAGCCTGAGTGGCATCAGACATAAATATTACCTGATGTTTTCTGGCTATCTGGCTTATTTCACGGATTGGCTGAATTACACCGGTTTCGTTGTTGGCGAACATGACACTAATTAATATAGTATCTGGTGAAATGGCATCTTCCAGTTTTTGAAGGTCTATGAGTCCTGATGCTTCTACTGGAAGAAAAGTAATGCGGGCGCCTTTTTTAGCCAGGTGTTCACAGGTATCAAGTACAGCTTTATGTTCAGTGGCAACTGTAATAATATGATTGCCTTTTCCGGCGTACATTTCATAAGCTCCTTTAATAGCCAGGTTAATGGCTTCGGTGGCTCCTGAAGTAAAAATTATTTCCTGTTTGGTAGCACCTATAAGTGCAGCCACCTGTTCTCGGGCTAAATCCACTGCTTCAGAGGCAGCCCAGCCAAAGGAATGACTACGGCTGGCAGCATTGCCATAGATCTGGCTAAAGTATGGCAGCATGGTTTCAACTACTCTTGGGTCACAAGCTGTAGTAGCATTATTATCGAGATACACAGGTTGTTGAAACATATTGAAGACAGATAGATTTAGTATTCACTACCTCAAACAAATGTAAGACTTAAGTTCTATTTTTACCTGGTTATGCTGTCTTTAAAGCTAATGGCAGCAGCCATAAAAACTGCAAAATCAAATTCTTATGCTGAAGGTTGAACATATTGGCATTGCCGTGAAATCTTTATCTGCTTCTGTTCCATTATTTGAAAAACTGTTGAATACAAACTGTTATAAACAGGAATTGGTGGAAAGTGAACAGGTTCAAACTGCTTTCTTTAAATCGGGAGATACGAAGGTTGAATTGTTGGAAGCAACCGGACCGGATAGTGCTATCGCTAAATTTTTAGAAAAGAAAAGTGAAGGAATGCATCATATCGCTTTTGAGGTGGCAGATATCTATGCAGAAATGGAAAGATTGAAGCAGGAAGGATTCTTGTTGCTACAAGAGTCCCCTAAAAAAGGGGCCGATAACAAGCTGATTTGCTTTCTGCATCCTAAATCTACAAATGGTGTTTTAATCGAAATTTGTCAGGAAATCAAGTAAGCATTTACTTATATATAAAAAAAATAAATAATAATAATTTTTTTAATTTTTTTTCCATTTTGGCAATCCAAAGAAAATAAGGGAACGTAAGTAATATTGTAGCGCTTGGATAACAGACAGAAATGGTCAGAAAAAAAAAATTGAATTTTTTTGAACAAATACATTTTATGTTATGTTATCTATATAAACACAAAAACGAAAAGAAGTACATAACTCAAAATATTACAGAATTTGAGCTTTATTAAACGGTTTAAATTCTAACGATTACTCTAAAGTTGGCATAGGTTATGAACACCTGCGGGTTTTTTAGCTTGCAGGTCTTTTTTTTTAAGCCAATTGATAAAATGGAATATGCCACAACTAGTAATGTGAGCTTCTACAAATCAAAAAATTTCCTGGAATTAGAATATAGGAGAGAAATAGTACAGCGTTTCATATAAAACGCTAACAGAACTATTTAATTGTGCCTGCTTAATCTTTTTTATAAAAATAAGTGACACTCCAAAAACAACTTATTTCTTAATAACATCTTCAGCCTTTTTTTGTGAACTTTCCACTTTAATATGTAAAGCCGGAAGGTTATCAATGGCAACGATTTCAATAAAAATCAATTTCTAATAAAAAACTATAAAAAGAGATCGCAAAAAGAATTCCTTTAACGATCTCTTTATTCTAAATTTGTAAATAACTGTGATTAGAGCTTATTGAATTATTTTACTTTTACCCTAAAGGTTCCGGTACCATATAAATTACCTGTTGGACATCCAAACAGATTTTCCTTAAAAAAATCACCGGCAAAGCGACCTTCAATATATCCTGTATTTGATGTGAAAAATACTGAACCTATATTATAGATCATTGTACCACTGCAATTAGCTTCGGATTGGTAGCTTTTATTTTCAATACTATGTGTCAAAAACATATTTACATGACCACTAACAGCAGTTGGTCCAAAAGGATACTTACCAACTCTTGTTCCTATATAAGACATAAGAAATCCGGTTCCGGTAACCAGAACACCACCACCACTGTATCTCATTTGTGGAACACTGGCTATATGTTGTACACCTCCGATTCTGTACTCAATATATTCATCATTAATAAGCAGGATCTTTTTTATAACATAGGTCACCTCATCCGGCTTAGATGGGTTACCCCCTTTTACGCCTGCTATTACTGTAACTATTTCACTGGAAGTGAAATTTCCCGGCGCTTTATATGTTGCTGCATCTCCTTGCGGTGTCAGATTACCTGATCCATATAAAGACCAACTGATCACTTTCCCCTTAATATCAATGGGTTCTGGGGATATTAATTCGTCGAGGGTGCCTTCATCATATTTAGCAATACCATAAATTTCTATTTTAGCTTCTTCACCTTGTTTGAGTTTAATTGTACCAAAATAGTCGCCCCCGCTTGATGAAATTTCGGCCGCAAATGTCCAGTCACTGAAATGTTTGGTATTTACTCTCAATGTACTATTTGCACTATCAATGATGCAACCTGCAGCTTTTCTCCAGTATCCCTCTGCATCCTGGTAACAAAGAAATAAAGAGGATTTTGGACTTCCCTTAAGGTCGTCTTCGTTATACTTAATGGAAATTTCAACATCCTTTTTAAAGGTGGTATTTTCCGGCTTAATTCTGAATGTAGTACCAAAACCTGCCTTAAATTTATTCTCTACTGGTTCTATAGTAAAATTAACAGGGCCATCTACTGCCCCTTGTGGTATAACAACCTTCAGGCTACCTGTTGAGTCTTCAATTGTTCCTCCATCCGAACCTATGGTTTTGGAAATGACGCTTCCTGTGGAATTGCCATGTTCTGTTGGCTTTGGCTTTTGTGTTGATTGCGGTTCCGGTTCGGGGTCTCTGGGAGAAGAATCTTTTTTACAGGAAAAACAAAAGAAGATAACAACTAATGTAAATAGCATGGATAGAATTGGCTTACGTAAAACGTATTTGTCAATTATTTTGTAGTTCATGAATTATACTTATTTAAATTGATAAAATTTCACCTGCATTTTTTGTTCTTGTGAAGAGGAATGAGACAAAGGTATTTCTTAAACTATATTGGTTTTCAGACCGTCGACAGACGAAAGGAGATCGTTGTTAAACAACATTGGGTTGTCGACTAACGGAGAATCGAAATGGGGAAAATGAAGTATTTAGTTATAACGTTGATAGCTTACCAGCTGTCTTTATAAACAAAAAGGAGAAGCAAAACTGCTTCTCCTTTTTCACAATTAATATAATCAACGATTAGTTGAACATATATCTTATACCAATCTGTCCTTGCCAACGTGAAATAGTTCCTGTATTATCTCTCCAGGAATTAGTCAAAGGTATTTGATTGGTTGGGTCTTGATACGGGAATGAAAAGGCCGGTGTAGCAGTTGCTTTACCATCTCCATCTCTGAGTTGTCCTTCGTATTTCAGGAAAGAAGAAACATTTGGTATTTTAGAAATACCCCATCTTTTGTTCAGGAAGTTACCAAAGTTGATAATATCAAAGCTGATACGTAAAGTATGTTTGGTCTTCTCTTTGCCGGTGTATACGAAGATGTCCTGAGTGATGTTTAAATCCATACGTTTAGAGAATGGAAGCACAATTGAATTACGCTCTGCATATTGTCCACGATGGGTACTCAGATAATTATCCTGTTTGATGAAGTTGTCGAGCTGGTTCCAGAGAATATCAGCACTACGTTTATCAGCTGCAGTAGCAGGATCAAATCCTTTATCACCATAGCCAACAGGCACTAATTTAATTTCGCTCTTGTTACGAGGTATATAGATCAGGTCATTATTTGTATTGGCATCACCATTCATATCTCCGTTGTATGTATAGGATGTTGTATTATACAATCCATTCAGGCTTGGTGATGCTTCGAATATTGCACCAATTGATGTTGCAAAATTTTTAGCCCAGGTGAAACGATAGGTTGCAGCGGCTACAACGCGATGCGGTAAATAATAGTTGGAATAACCGAGGGTATTCGCATTAGGATCTCCAGCTACCGGGCGATCGCGCCAGTTACTTTGTGCAATGGAACCTCCATCATTTACACTTTTAGATTTGCTATAAGTATATGCAGCCATCAGATATAAGTGTGGAGTAGTTTTTTGTAATTGAACTGTTGCAAAGTAAGAGTAACCTTTATTAGTATTCCGCATCAGGATAGCATCGCTGATATTAGGATTGTCCAGACTGGTGCCTGCACCATATATTTTGCTTGAGTTATAACGGGTACGGTTGTCAGGAGTTCCATCTAAAGTTAAACCGGTTGCAGGGATATTTATGTTGTCGAAGTACACTGCATTGATGTCTTTAGAATAGTTACCTTCAAGCGTTCCGATAATTCCAAAAGGAAGTTGACGGTCAACTGCCAACGTCATCTTCATCACCTGTGGATACTTGAAGTTCTTATCTGTTACGGCAATATTATATTGAGTAGACAGATTACCAGAATTATCGCGGTATTTATCAGGATTATCGCTGAATACGTAAGGAATTGAGGTAACCGTAGCACTGGTTTGAGCAGTGAAAGAACCAAATTGTACACCATTGTTGGCAGCCTGGTTACTAATCCAAACACCCGGAGGAGGACCTGCAAATAAACCTGCACCACCACGAACCTGTGTTTTGCCGTCATGGGTTACATCCCAGTTGAAACCAAGGCGTGGAGAGAAAAGTGGAGTTGTTTTTGGTGCTTTACCAACATCTACCTGTATTCCATCTCTGAATGTTAATTTAGTTAAGGCTTCATTAGTATCGAATGTGCTGCCTATAACAGGAACGTCTACACGTAAACCATAAGTTAAGGTGAAGTTATTGCTGGCATTCCATTTGTCCTGAATGAATGCACCTAATTCGAGCATGTTGATTTTAGCGTAAGGAAAAGACTTGTCTTTGGTGGTTGTATAAGACAATGCATATCTTACTGCTGATGGTACATCTTTCTCAACGCTCGCATAAAACTCTGTTAGGTTATTGTACCGATAGTTACCCACATAGTTAGGGGCAAAACCATTAAGGAATTTCTTATAATAGTTTTGTGTACCAACGGTGATTTCATGTTTGCCCTTATACATTGTGTAGATGTCGGACAACTGGAATACATCTGTATTCAGTTTATTATTGTAGGTAAATGGTTCGTAGCCAAAAGCTGTGTAGCTGGCGCCTTGTCCGTTCATGATATCAACCAGCGGAAATTCTTTTGAAGAAAGCGCCTTTCTGAAATCGCGGAGCGCAGAATAACCAATCTGTAATTTATTGGAAGCACGGTTACCAATTCGTGTATTTAATTCTGCAATAAATATGTTGAAGTTATTATTGATAGTGTAACCACTACCACTAAACGGAAGACCTGTGGCGCTAGGCTGACGGCCAGTTCCAGGTGCCCCGCTATTACTTGCAGGAATATCTTTGAACGACTTCAGGTAGTTGTACTTGATCGTAAAGGTGTTGTTGGAGTTCACGTTCCAGTCTAACTTCAATGTCATTTTATCACTTTGTGTACGATAAGTATAACCCTGATAGTCTCCCGGATCATACTTGAATTTATCGATCAGGAACTTTTTAAGTTGATCGAGCGTATCTGCTACTGCCTGAGAAACGTTACCACCGGCGGTTCCACCTGGTTTGTTTGCTACAAGGCTGGTAGCCGGAGCTGCAACTCTTTCCTGCTCCGCACTTACGAAGAAGAATAGTTTGTTAGGTTTAATAGCACCACCTACTGTAAACCCGCGAAGATTGTAATTGAAATCTGGTTTCGGAACAGTGGATGTACCGGCTTTTAAACCTTGCAGTCCGGGTGTTTGAATGTAAGTATATACGGAGCCTTTAAAGGTATTGGTACCACTCTTGGTTACGCTGTTGATACCGGCGCCGGAGAATCCTCCTTGTCTTACATCATAGGGGCTAATGTTTACCTGAATTTGTTCCAATGCTTCCAGGCTGATAGGCTGTGAAGAAGTTTGAGATCCTAATGTAGCTTGTAAGCCAAAGGAGTTGTTGAAGTTGGCTCCGTCAACTGTGATGTTGTTCAGCTGATTACTTCTACCGCCTATGTTCAGTCCATTTGCTGAAGGGGTCAGGCGGGTAAAGTCCTGCATCGAACGGGTAATGGTAGGTAATCTGTCCATCTGTGATCGTGTGATCACTTCCTGGCTACCAGTGCGGGCTTTGTTGATTACTTTACTTTGTGTTTGTGTGGTTACAACAATTTCAGTTAAGGTACTGGTACTTGCTATCAATTTAAAATCAGCCTTATATTCCTGACCTAATGATAGCGAGATGTTTTCTCTTTTTTCTGATTTATAACCTACAAATGAAACAGTCACAATGTAAGGACCACCTACACGTAAGTTGGGAAGATTGTATCTGCCGTCTTTACGTGAGATTGTCATATACTTGGTACCTGTGGGTTGATGCACCGCAATAACGCTGGCTCCGGGTACCGGGCCATCAGAACTGTTAATAATTCCAGCGATGTCGGCGGTTGTTTCTTGGGCGTACAGGGCATGTGGGGCAGTTAGCGTACATAGAAGTACACTGAGCAAAAACCATAGTTTTTTGTGCATTGCGATTCAGATTTTGGTAAAGGTCAAACGTCTGATTGACTCATTAAAATTAAAACAATTATGAAATCGTTAACAAATATTTTAAAATCTGAATATCACAATCAGCACAATTTTCTATGCTATAACCTTCTCCATCCCTGTACTTCTTGAACCTTTAATAAGTATGTGGGTACCAGTAAATTGTTGTTGTTTTAACCATTCTGCAGCGGCGGCAGAATTATCTAAATAAGTGAAAGAATGTTTTACTTTTTTGAAATCTCCTCCAACTAAAACTACTGCATCCCAGTGGTATGAACTTATCAAGGCGATTAATGCCTGATGTTCCTCAATACTATCTGGCCCCAATTCCATCATGGCACCAAGCATCAATACTTTTTTGCTGGCATTAAGGCCAGCAAAATTTTCTATAGCGGCTTTCATACTGGATGGATTGGCATTGTATGCATCCATGATAATTGTATTACTACCCTGAACTATTACCTGTGAGCGATTATTGGAAGGGGCATAGGCAGCAATTGCCTGCCCAATTTTATTTTCAGGTACTTTGAAGTAGCTGGCTACTGCCACAGCGGCCATTACATTTGGAAAATTATAGGCTCCTACCAACTGGGTTTGAATAAAGCCAACCTGGCTATCGCCACGTACCTCAACAGCCAGAAATGCGCTGTCGGTTACTGCTTCTCCCACATAATCGGCTTCTGATCTGCCATAGGTAACAATATGTGGAAGGCCTTTGGACATTTCGAGTAAATAATCATAATCATTGCAAACGAAAACGGTTCCGTTATTGGCTCTCAGGAAGTCGTAAAGTTCACCTTTGGCTTTTTTAACGCCTTCCGGGCCACCAAACCCTTCCAGGTGGGCTTTACCAATATTGGTAATTATTCCATGCGTTGGTAGGGCTATTTTGCAATATCCCTCAATTTCGTGCTGGTGATTAGCTCCCATTTCAATTACCGCGATTTCCACATCCGGTTGGATACTGAGGATCGTGAGGGGAACACCTATATGATTATTGAGATTACCTACGGTAGCATAAGTTTTAAGTCCGGCTGCCAGGGCGGTACTTACCAGTTCTTTGGTTGTGGTTTTTCCATTGGTACCGGTAATAGCAAGAAAGGGAATTTTTAATTCTTTCCTGTGCCTTAATGCCAGCTGCTGTAAAGTTTCGAGAGCATTGGGTACCAGCATCATTTTTTCAGGAACGGTAAAATATGCTGCTTCATCAACTACTGCGAATGCAGCCCCCAATTCCAGTGCTTTAGCTGCAAACTCGTTTCCATTGAAATTATCGCCCTTTAAAGCAAAGAAAAGATCATTGGACTTTAACTTTCTTGTATCGGTTTGTACGGAGCGATGTTGCTGGTAGATGCTATATAGTTGTTCGATATTCACAGTAGTGGTTATTTGTTACAAATGTAATAATGTTTCTCGCAAAGCCGCATAAGAAGCAAAGAGGCATAAGGATCGAAGCGAATGTTACTAAGCGCTGCTGACTGGTTTCTATTTGTATTGAAGCCTATCGGAAGTCCTTAAAAATACTCGCTTCGATCCTTATGCCTCTTTGCTTCTTATGCCTCTTTGCGAGAAACAGGCATTATTAATGCTATATTTCAGCTACTTTGAAGAATATTAGATGTCGTATACAGGAAAATTCATGGCTGGCACGTGTAGCAGCTCGTTCATTACGTGTACAATCTGTAGCCGTGGTAGTTGGACGCACAATTTATTTGCATGGAGCGTCCAGAGAACGCTTTTTGTCTGATATTTCATGGATGCGACATGAAGCCTGCCATATAAAACAGTATCAGCAATATGGGAAAATTGGCTTTTTATGGCGATATTTAGCAGAATATCTTCAGAAGGGATATTATAATAATTCCCTGGAAGCGGCTGCCCGTGCGGCTGAAGAGGATTCTGAGATCCTGGATGGGATCGAAATAATCTAAATATTCGTTAAAGTCAGGTTTTTTATAGTACCTGGGGTTATTTTCCTTATTTTTACGTTAAAGGTTGATTTTATGGTTAAGAAGGTAACAGAAGGCATCACTATCAGCGTTGAAACGTTTTACCAGCCGGATTATTCGAATCCAATTGGAAGCGAATTCATGTTTGCTTACCGTATTACCATTGAAAACAATAATAATTTCCCTATAAAGTTATTACGTCGTCACTGGTATATTATTGATTCCAATGGGGCTCATCGTGAAGTTGAAGGCGAAGGCGTGGTTGGAGTACAACCATTATTGGCGCCTGGTGAAACTTATCAATATGTTTCAGGTTCCAACCTGCGCACTGAAATTGGAAAGATGTACGGTACCTATCAGATGGAAAATCAGTTGGATAAGAAGCTTTTTGAAGTAAAAATCCCTGAATTTCAGATGATAGTTCCTTTTAAACTGAACTAATCCCGTCTTTAGTTTAACCTGTACGGATGCCACTTTATTCAAGGAAAAGGAATTGGCTGTTAGCCACCAACCAACAGACAATTCCCAATTCATTATTACTTTGGCCGGTATTTTGCGGCTTTAAATATTTCCATCAAATCCTTGGTTCCCATCAATTGCTGTAGCGTTATCTCGCTATGCTTTTCCATATATTTATTCACAATCTGCCAGCCTACAAAGTATCCAATCTTTCCCGGTGATCCTTCCGGCATTCCCTGAGTAGAGGGGCCGTCATTGATAAAATGGTTGATATCCTGCCAATCGGAAGAATAGAGTAAATTATTCTGAACGAAGAATTGCCAGATCATTTGCTCATTATCGTAGCACCACTTCAATTGTTCTTTAGTATATCCCATTTTCAGCGTATCTGCTGTTGTTGGTAATACCTTATCGAGGAAGTACTGCTGTTTTCCCGCTTCAATCATCTGTTCCAGTAAATTACCTCCACTACGTGCTGCCGGATATAGTTGCTGCTGTATAACCTGCATACAATTCACAGGAATATAAGCAGGATCAAATCTGCGGATCATATATTCAGGATAATCAGGAATCTGAGCATAGGGCGGAAAATCGGCTCCCATATACATATCCAAGCCAATTCCAAGAAGGCTGTCGACCGTAATTGCACCATAATTGGCAATTCCTGATATAAACGTTACAATCTTAGGATGATGAAAAGAAGGTATATAGTATTTGGTATATCTGAAAGCTTGAGCTAACTGATCTGTCAGCTGCCTGGTATTTTTAAATTTTTCCTGCACAGCAGTTTCCAACTGTCTGAAATCTGGTGTTGTCAGAAACAGATGTACCTGTTTGGGAACATTTACGCTATCTCTGAATGCTCCCAGGTTCATTATATCTGTAATGTATACTGGTAAAAACAGAGGATACTTAGGATATAATGTGTTTAACCCTATCTGAACATTATTGGTATCGATGGTAAAAAAGGCAGAGTCGAATCTGTTCAGACTAACGGACATGGTTATATTGCTGACATCCGGAATTTTTTTTCCATTATTGCAGGAAACCCCTAAAATCAGCGCCAGTAGGCAGGTGTAAAGAGTGAGATGTTTTTGCATGAGTATAAAAATACGAATTGCAATGTATGAATAGTTTGTTAATTCGTATTTTGACGCCCGAAACAACCAAATAATGAAAAAGACACTTTTAGTAATGATCGCTTTAGTTGCGGCTAAAGTAAGTATCGCACAGTATGGAGCCAACGACAAAAGAGTTCAATTAGGATTTACCGCAAGCCCTTTGATTTCAGTATTAAATCCACAGGAGTCCGGTGTTAAGCGTAATAGCGTAAAGGTAGGATTCAACTTTGGTCTGATGGCAGATCTGCGCCTCAACGAGAGCGGAACTTATTCACTGAGCTCTGGTTTCCAGGCTTTATTTGCCGGTAGCACCCTGAAATATGATGCAGGAGTGGGATTGAGCGATTTTAAAGCAGTTCCTTCCGAATACAATATGAAGCTCACCTATGTTGAAATACCTTTGGCATTGAAGTTGAAAACCAAGCCTGTTAATGATATGACCTGGTTTGGACAGTTCGGTACATTTTTCGATTTCCCGGTTGCAGGCCGTGCTAATGTGATTTCGGCGGGTCAGACCTTCAACAAAGTGAATATTCTGCCGGAAATGAACAGAATTAATATCGGTATGCTCATCGGTGCAGGTGTGGAGTATCCGCTGGGTGAAACTTTAAGGGGAATGGCAGGCATTACCTATCAAAATGGGTTTGTGGATGTTACCCGTAATAAAAAGTGGAACGATGGTAGAATAAATATGAATAGCTTTGCACTCAGACTGGGTATTTACTTTTAATTCAGACTATCATTTATTATGAAAATAATACTGGCACAGCAGAATTATCATATTGGGAATTTTGAACAGAATACAGCGAAGATTATAGAAGCCATTCATGCAGCAAAAGCGCAGGGGGCCGACTTAGTAGTATTTTCAGAACAATGCATTTGTGGATATCCGTCGAGAGATTTTCTTGAATTTGAAGACTTTATCAGACAATGCTACCATGCTATTGATCAAATCAAGGAGCATACCCAGGATATTGCTGTGTTGGTAGGGGCACCAGCCCGAAATCCACAAAAAGAGGGTAAAGACCTGTTTAATGCCGCCTGGTTCCTTTATGAGAAACAGGTAAAGCAGGTTATTCATAAAACGCTATTACCAACTTACGACGTGTTTGATGAATACAGATATTTTGAGCCTTCCTACGAATGGAATGTAATTCCGTTCAAAGGCAAAAAGCTGGCAGTTACCATTTGTGAAGATATCTGGAACCTGGGAGATAATCCATTGTACCGTATTTGTCCGATGGATCAATTGATCGCGCAGGAACCGGATGTAATGATCAATCTCTCTGCTTCCCCTTTTGATTATGATCATGATGAAGACAGAAAAGAGATTATTCTGGCCAATGTGCTGAAATATAAGATCCCTATGTATTACTGCAATACCGTGGGATCTCAGACAGAAATCGTATTTGACGGGGGCTCCCTGATTTATGATGCCAAAGGCAACATAGTTAAGGAGTTCCCTTATTTTGAGGAAGCGATGGATGGTGTGGAACTGGAAGAACTTATTGATAGTCCGCTGCCCCAGGTAATGCCAACTGTATTTACCCCTTTAACTACTTTGGAATTTGATCATAATATCAATAGAATCTATGATGCACTGGTATTAGGGATCAAAGACTATTTCAGAAAAATGGGCTTTACCAAAGCAATATTGGGATCATCTGGCGGAATCGACAGTGCAGTAACATTAGCTATTGCCTGTGATGCTTTAGGGAAAGAAAATGTACGGGCTATTTTGATGCCTTCTCCCTACTCAACCAGCCATTCGGTGGATGATGCAGTAGCATTGTCGGAGAATCTGGGTAACCCCTATGATATTATCAGGATCAATAATATTTATGAAACTTTCTTAGAAACTTTGGAACCATATTTCAAAGGGCTGCCCTTTAATGTGGCAGAAGAAAATACACAAAGTCGTATCAGAGGAAATTTATTAATGGGATTGTCCAATAAATTTGGATATATCTTACTGAATACCTCCAATAAGAGCGAATTATCTACCGGCTATGGCACTTTATATGGTGATATGGCGGGTGGATTATCGGTTTTGGGAGATCTTTATAAGATGCAGGTATATTCGTTAGCGAGATATATCAACAGAAATAAAGAAATAATACCTGTAAATATTATAGATAAGGCTCCTTCGGCCGAGTTACGTCCGGGCCAGAAGGATAGCGACAGTTTACCGGATTACGCAGTATTAGACAAAATACTGTATCAGTATATTGAAAGGCGGCAGGGACCACGCGAAATAGTGGCACAAGGGTTCGATGCCGCATTGGTTTCGCGGACCTTAAAGATGGTCAATACCAACGAATACAAACGTAATCAGTTCTGCCCTATTATCAGGGTATCTTCTAAAGCCTTTGGCGTAGGCCGCAGAATGCCTATTGTAGGTAAATACCTTAGTTAACGCCTCGATTTATTAATATATTTGCTAAAATTTGATCATACAACATGTTACAAGTACCGTTTATACGTCAAAATACCGATTTTGTGAAGGAGCGTCTGGCTTTTAAGCATTTTAAAGAGCTGGAAGTAGTGGATGAAGTTTTGGAACTGGACGACAAGCGTAAGAAGTTAACCCTCGAATATGATGAAACTCAGGCTCAGGTTAATAGTCTTTCCAAAGAAATTGGAAAGCTGATGGCTC
Source organism: Chitinophaga silvatica (assembly GCF_003419895.1). GTDB lineage: Bacteria > Bacteroidota > Bacteroidia > Chitinophagales > Chitinophagaceae > Chitinophaga > Chitinophaga silvatica. Next base: position 330,594 of record NZ_QPMM01000006.1, read on the forward strand.
AGGGCAAAAAAGAGGAAGGGGAAGCTCAACGTGCCGCTGTTGCAGCCTTAAAGGAAAAACTAGGCCCCGTAAACGAAGCATTGAACGAAACTGAAGCAGCTTTACATAACGCACTGGTGAAATTACCAAACTTGCCGGCAGCAATCGTTCCTGCAGGAAAAACACCTGAAGAGAATGAAGTAGTGCGCCAGGGAGGAAAAATCCCTGACCTTTACGCTGGTGCTGTACCACACTGGGATCTCGCTAAACAATACGACCTTATCGATTTCGAACTGGGTAACAAAATCACCGGTAGCGGATTCCCTGTTTTCAAAAATAAAGGTGCCCGCTTACAACGTGCTTTAATTCAATATTTCCTCGATTATAACACCAGCAACGGATATACAGAATATGCTCCTCCTTACATGGTAAACGAAACAAGTGCCTACGGTACTGGTCAATTGCCTGATAAAGAAGGTCAGATGTACCTGACCCAGGATAGCTATTTCCTGATTCCTACGGCTGAAGTTCCGGTTACCAATATTTACCGCGACGAAATCCTTAAAGATACCGACCTGCCTGTGAAAATGACGGCTTACAGCCCTTGTTTCCGCAGAGAAGCCGGATCTTATGGTAAAGATGTAAGAGGCCTTAATCGTGTTCACCAATTCGATAAAGTTGAAATCGTACAACTGGTGCATCCCGATAAATCATTTGAAGCACTGGATGAAATGGTTGCTCACGTAGAAGCGCTGCTCAACCAGTTAGAACTACCTTATCGTATTCTTCGTTTATGCGGTGGCGATATGAGCTTTGCATCTGCTATCACCTATGACTTTGAAGTGTATAGTGCCGCTCAGCAAAAATGGCTGGAAGTTAGCTCTGTGAGCAACTTCGAAGCATATCAGAGTAACAGGATGAAAATCCGTTTTAAAGAAAATAACGGTAAACCTCAGTTAGTACACTCTCTGAATGGTAGCTCCCTGGCATTGCCAAGAATTCTGGCGTGTATGCTGGAAAACAATCAGACAATTGAAGGTATTCAGGTGCCAACCGTTTTACAAACCTATTACGGTAGCCATATGATATAGTGGTTGCTCGCTAAGTAAGTAAGTTTTTTAAAGAAGCATAAGGCTTGTTTGTATTATTAGGAAGAAAGACTAATCCTCACCGACGATACTTAAGTATCTTTAAAAAACTTACTCACTTTGCGAGAAACACAAACAATAAATGGTCATGAAACATTTTCTCCCAACTGGCGATGAACTAATAATAAGACCGCCTTTGATCAGCGATGCAGCCGGGTTGTTAAGCAACTTTCAGCGCATGACCAGAGAATCAGAATTTTTATTATTTACACCCACCGAATCTTTAGACCTCGATCTTACTTCAGAAGAGGAATTTATTCAATCCTATCTCGATAATCCCAATCAATTATTATTACTTGCTACCGTTAAAGGACAGATTGTTGGATCTGTAAACGTGAATCACAGCGGTTTCAGGAAGAAGAAGCATATCGCCGAAATGGGTATTTCCGTTGAAAGCAAATGGCAGAATATGGGAATAGGAAGAAGACTGATAACGTCCATGCTCAGATGGGCAGAGGAACAACCCGAATTAAATATTATTACGCTCAACGTTTTTTCATCCAATGAAAAAGCATTGCAATTATACCGAAACTTCGGATTCCTTGAATGCGGCCGCATCCCCAATGGTATTCAACAACTCAATGGCAGGTATACAGACCTGATTACAATGTATAGAAACATTAAGCCATTAGTGTAGTATTTTTAAAGCTAAATGAAGACGTATGGATAGGTATGATCGCCAAACCCGACTCAAGGGATTTGGCCAGGAAAAACAGGTTTTATTGCAACAGGCTAAGGTGCTTGTAATCGGAGCCGGTGGCCTGGGAGTGCCGGTATTACAATATCTGACGGCCATGGGAATTGGCACAATAGGAATTGCCGAACAAGATACTGTATCGATCACCAACTTGCAACGCCAGGTTCTTTATTATACTTCAGATGAAAAGAAACCCAAAATAGATCTGGCAATAGAGCGGCTTAAGCAATTAAACCCAACTGTTAATTTCATCAAACACCCGTCCTGGATACTTGCTGAAAACGCACTTGAAATAATTGAAACTTATGATGTAGTAGTAGATTGCACAGATAATTTTGGTACCCGTTACCTTATCAATGATGCCTGTGTAATAACAGGCAAACCATTGGTCTATGGGGCCATTTATCAGTACGAAGGACAGGTAAGCGTTTTCAATTATCAGGGAGGAGCAACTTACAGGTGCATTTTTCCTGAACCACCGGAAGCAGGGCAAATGCTCAATTGTAGCGAAATTGGGGTATTGGGTGTATTACCTGGAATTATTGGATGTTATCAGGCCAATGAAACAGTAAAAATTATTACTGGTATAGGCACTGTACTTAGTAACCAGTTAATGGTTATCGATACACTAAATAATACACAACAGGTTTTTAATTTTAATCCGGTATCTGAAAATCAAAATATTAAAACATTAGCAAAAGATTATCATCAAACTGTTTGTGAAATGAATACAGTGCAATCAATATCAGTAAATCAACTGCAGCAGTGGATAGAACAGGAAGAGAAGTTTGTGCTGGTAGATGTCAGAGAAGTAGATGAGTGGGAAATATGCCATATCCCAGAGGCAATTCATTTGCCAATGGGGCGCGTACTCCAGCAACCTGCATTGGTGCCGAAGGGAATACCCGTAGCCGTATTATGTCACCACGGTATGAGAAGCAGAGCAGTTGCACAACAATTGGTAGCAGCAGGATATTCTTCCGTCTATAACGTTGAAGGCGGTATTCATGCCTGGGCAGTGAAAATAGATCCTGATATGCAAACTTATTAATAGTGATAACAGAACTCTGCATCTTATTTTTCATAGTTGCACTGGCTTATTCCGCTGCCGGCTTTGGAGGAGGCTCCAGTTACCTTGCCATCCTGGCATTGTGGGGAATAGATTTTCAATTGATGAAATCCACAGCTTTATTATGCAATGTGGCTGTTGTAACTGGAGGAGTTTATCATTTCTATAAAGGTGGCCATTTGCCCATGAAGAAGGCCTGGCAATTATCATTGGCCAGCGTTCCTCTTGCATTTGTCGGAGGTTATATTCCGCTGAAACAAGCTACTTTTTTCCTGATCTTAGGTATCGCCCTTACTATTGCAGCTTTAGCAATGTGTTATCGTTTCTTTTTTGAAAAAGAGGAAATAATTGTTCCCAGAGAAAAAAATAGCACATGGATTTATAGTTCGATTGGCGGGGCAATTGGGCTATTATCCGGTATGACAGGCATCGGAGGCGGAATTTATCTGTCACCCGTTTTAAAACTGGGACAGTATGATACCGCTAAGAATATTGCAGGGCTTAGCAGCTTCTTTATTTTAGTGAACTCAATAGCCGGATTAGCAGGTCAGGCTATCAAACATCCAATTGCATTTGATTGGAAATTTACTGCACCACTTTTAGTATCAGTAGTAATAGGCGGACAATTAGGTGCCCGCTTAAGTGCCAGGGTATTGAAACCAAGATATGTTGCAGGTGCAACAGCCTTATTGATTTTATATGCCGGTGTAAGAATGCTGATTAAATAAACTCAACCTCCAATAACAGACATACTTGTTTTATTGATATTGGTTGAATGTTTTTCTGCTGTAAAACCATCAATATAACGAGCCTTCAGAGTATTGATAATGGCAGGAAGTATAGGTTGCTGCTGTTGTAATAAAGGTTTAAGATTTAAAACATCATTTCCGTATAAGCAAGTTTTGATACTACCAGTAGCGGATATACGTAATCGGTTACAGGTGCCGCAAAATGTTCGGCTATAAGCAGGTATAACACCGATGTTGCCTTTATGCCCCAAAATCTGATAATTAAAGGAAGTGCTATTGGGTTCGTCTGCCATTTTATTTAATGCATATTGTGCTGCTATAGTTTCCATGATTCGTTTGTAATGCCAGGTAATACCTGAAAAGCCATTTCCCTGCCCATTAAAAGGCATTTCTTCGATGAAGCGAACAGATATGTTCTGATCTCTGGTCAACGCCACAAAATCGTTTATTTCAGCCGTATTGAGCTGGTCCATCACCACCATGTTTATCTTAATGTTCATATTGTGTAAAACCAGACTGTCCAAAGTATTCATCACCTCTGTAAATGAATCCCTACGGGTAATTTGTTTAAAGCGCTCTGGTTGTAAGCTGTCTAAACTCAGATTAATATGGTTGATCCCCATGCTCTTTAATGCAGGGATATATTCGCGGGTTAAAACACCATTTGTAGTTATCGCTATGTTGGTAATTCCATCAACATAACTAATTCTCTCCAATAATTTAATTAATCCCGGACGTAGAAATGGTTCTCCACCAGTGATTCTTACTTTAGAAACACCAGCACTGGCAAGGGTCGACAAAATATCAATAATTTCATCGTCTGTCAGTAATTTAATTTTGTTCAGAAAGCGCATATTGGCCGGCATACAATAAGTACACCTAAGATTACATCGGTCGGTTACAGAAAGTCTGACATAGTTGATAATTCGTTGATGAGCATCGAGCAGCATGATTAGCAATTTTGCCCGGAATTCGGATGGTCGAACGACTGACTATCATCTTCATCCCGGGTATTCAAACATTTAAAATCTTTTTCTACAAGGATTTTTACCTCTGTACCATCGGTGTTGGGAATGATGATTTCAAAACCAACCTGCTCTGGTAATAACCAATTATCGATTTGTTCTTCAGGTAGAAAAAGATGTACACCATCTGCTTCCAATTTGATAACCGGATCGCTGATTTCTTTTCTCTTGATACAAAAATGCAATATTCCGGCACCTATATGAGTAGAAGATTCTACTTTATTGGTCGCTTTTAGCAGTTCAACATCATTTTTATCCAAACGATATCTGATACTGTTTCCACGTAATCTGATTTTCATAATTATTGCTTTTTCTGCGCTATTAAAATTACTACTTCTCGGAGGGATATTGTAGTTTTAGCTTATTAATTTAACCAGTATGGGAATATTATTGTTTGGGGTAGTGAGAGAAACAGTTGGATCATCTGTATTGGAATATCCGGCAGCGATAAATGATGTAGCCTCACTAAAAAGGTGGCTATATGAGGAATATCCTTCACTGAAGCAGTTGTCGTCGTTGCTGATAGCTGTAAACAGAACCTATGCTACTGATAATCAAGCGTTCAGTAATACAGATGAAGTAGCTATCATTCCACCTGTTAGTGGAGGTTGATTTTTAAAGATTATGGATGTATTAATAGCGATAAAAGATAATATTACGGTACAAGAGGCGCTGGAGTTTATTCAATCACCAGCTTGCGGAGGGGAAGTAATATTCGCAGGAACTATAAGGAATAATACACAACAAAGACCGGTAACGCATTTGTTTTATGAGTGTTATGAACCTATGGCAATTTCTGAAATGCAAAAGATTGCGGATCAGGTAAAAGAAAAATGGGCCATTCAAAAACTGGTAATGCTACATGCTATCGGTGATAAATACCCAGGTGATGTAGCTGTTGTTATTGCAGTTGCTTCAGCACATCGTGGAATTGCATTTGATGCCTGTGAATATGTGATAGATATATTAAAAGAAACAGTGCCTATCTGGAAGAAGGAATTTTTTGCTGATGAATCAGCTCACTAATTCTTGCTTTTTCATCAGGTGTATTTGCATTGAACTGCTCTTCAGCAAAAGGATTCTCCAATAAGTGAATATCACAGTTTAATAATGTTTTTCGGGGGCAGGTGATCCCTGCTTCTGTATTATGGGCGAGCGACTTAAGTGCGGCCGGTTCCCAAATGGTAATCAATGGCTCTGCGAGATGATTCACCGGACTAATAAATGTAGTAGCTGCTTTAGTAATATTTCTGTTTGAAATCAGATATTTTAAAGATTGTTCACTTATGTTTGGGAGGTCACATGCGATAACCAACCATGCAACGTGCTGGTCTTTTTGGTAAGCAGATAAGATCCCGGCTGAGGGCCCTTTAGTAGCCACATTATCAGGTATCAGCATTGGGTGATCAGCAAACTGTAACAGCTGATCCGGGCGGCATGAAATGTAAACTTCGGGAATAAGATTTTGCAGGAGTTTTACAAGATATTTCCATTGCGGAACGCCATGATAAGCGATAGTACTTTTATCTTCCTGCATACGGGTGCTATATCCTCCGCAAAGGACTAAACCCTTAATTTCTATGTTTTCTGATTCACTCATGCTTATTTTGAATGGTCCTGTTTGCCACCACTTTTGCTGATTAATCTGGTTTCTCTTATCACCATTTCCTGAGAAAGTGCTTTACACATATCGTAAATAGTGAGTGCTGCAATACTCGCACCCGTCAGGGCTTCCATTTCAACTCCTGTTTTACCTGTAGTTTTTACAGTACATCTGATAATAGCTTCTTCCCCTGCCAGGTGAATTTCGATATCACATCCATCGAGTAAAATTGTGTGGCATAAAGGAATTAATTCAGGTGTTTTTTTGGCTGCCATTATTCCTGCAATGATTGCAGTTTGAAACACACCACCTTTGCGGGTATGGATCTCATTTCCCTGAAATTGATCCCGAATAATTGCAGGCAGATATACCTTGCTTTCAGCAATAGCTACACGATAGGTATCATGTTTACCACTAATATCTACCATGGCCGGTTGGCCTGTTTCATTGAGGTGAGTGAAACCACTGTTTGATTCATTGGACATAAAAGCATAAATTTAACTAGTATCACCTAATACAAATGTAATTGAAAAGATGTTGACTGTTACTGCTGCATACGAAATCGTCTTACGAACAGTTAGAGAATCAGGCACAGAAACCGTGCCTTTCGAGTATTCGTCCGGAAGAATTTTAAGGCAGCCAATATTGGCCGATCGCCCATTTCCACCCTTCGATAGGGTTATGATGGATGGTATTGCCATTAATTTCGACAGTTATGCCAGAGGACAACATATTTTCGGAGTTGAAGATGTCCAGGCTGCCGGGCAACCGCGATTACAATTATCCAATACTGCTAATTGCATTGAAGTAATGACAGGTGCTGTATTGCCAGAACTTACAGATACAGTAATACCATATGAACATCTTACACTAAGTGAACATGAAGGATTCAAAAGATTTACAGTGCATACTGCCGCTAAGAAGGGGCAACATATACATGAAGAAGGTAAAGATGTAAAGCAGGGAGCTATTCTCCTTGCGCCAGGTACCCTAATTGGACCGGCTGAAATCGGAGTTTTGGCTACTGTTGGTCAAACTACTGTGGAAGTAAGCCGAAAGCCCAGGGTAGTGATTCTGGCAACCGGTGATGAACTGGTACAGGTACATGAAACGCCTGCACCGCACCAAATAAGGATTTCTAATGCATATAGTTTATTAGCTGCGCTGAAAGCAATGGATATTGATGCAGAATTCATACACCTGACTGATGATGAGGATATTATGTCGGCTACCCTTACAAGCTTATTATCGGATACAGATATCTGGATAAGTTCGGGTGCTGTTAGCGCAGGTAAATACGATTTTCTTCCTGCTATTTTACAGCAGTTGGGAATGAAACAGCTATTTCATAAAGTGCAGCAGCGACCAGGGAAACCCTTTCTGTTTGGAGAATTTGAGAATGGTCCGGTTGTTTTTGCATTGCCTGGAAATCCTGTTTCCAGTTTTATGTGTTTTTATCGTTATGTACGCCCCTATATTTTAGCAGCAATGCGTGGTCAGGTTTCCCAACCAATTTATGCTGAATTGTCAGAGAAAGTAGTATTTGAAGCTAATCTCGAATATTTTTTACCGGTTAAACTGGAAGTTAATACTTCGGGAGTTGTGTTGGCTCATCCCCAACCCTATCAGGGCTCTGGTGATTTGGCAAGTTTGTTGAATGCTGATGGCTTTCTTGTTTTACCCGCTGCTGATAGTTATTTTGAGAAAGGAAAATCTTTTCAGGTCTGGAAGTTTCGTTAAACCTACGGTATAGTTTTTAGTCTTATTTCTTAAACTCTTTTCTTTATGGCTGTAGTAGATCAACAATTACAGCTGCAACATCTTGCCTGGAGGGCTGGCTTTGGAGAAACCCTTCCTACTATCTCTGATTGGGATAATAAACGGCGCAAAGAAATTGTGAACAAAATTCTGATGGGAAAATCTAATAAGTCTGTCAGTGATGTAATAGTTGTTTCAGACAGTGAGTTACCCAATTTTCGCCGCAAAAAGGATATGACGGCGGAAGAACGGAAACAGTTGCAGCAAATGAATACCCAGGGGATCAAAGATCTCAATGTAAGTTGGCTCAATACTATGATTCACAGCGAACATCCGCTGAGAGAGAAGATGAGCCTTTTCTGGCATGGACATTTTGCATGCAGAACCCAAAATGTGTTATTCAATCAACAATTATTAAGCGTTATCAGAGATAATGCTTTGGGAGAATTTGGAGACTTGCTATCAGCAGTTTCCAAAAGTCCTGCAATGTTAGAATTCCTAAATAATCAGCAGAATCGTAAGCAGCATCCCAATGAGAATTTTGCCCGGGAAGTAATGGAGTTATTCACATTGGGTAGAGGGAATTATACAGAGTATGATGTGAAAGAGGCGGCAAGGGCCTTTACCGGATGGGGATACGACGCAGAAGGTAATTTTGTTTTTAGAGATAAGCAGCACGACGATGATAGTAAATTGTTCTTAGGCAAACAGGGTAAATGGAATGGAGATGATATTCTGAAAATACTATTAGACCATCCTCAAACAGCTACATTCATCACACGCAAGATTTACAGATTCTTTGTTTCAGAAACTCCGGATGAAGAGAGAATAGCGGAACTTTCGAAGAAGTTTTATCATTCGGGCTACAAAATCAGGACTTTGATGAAAGAGATATTTATGTCTGATTGGTTTTATGATAGTAGCCTGGTGGGGAATAAAATAAAATCTCCTGTAGAATTATTGGTAGGAATCCGAAGAACTGTGCCAATGGATTTTGAAAAAGAGGAAGTGATGCTGCTATTCCAGAGAGTATTGGGGCAATTGTTGTTTTATCCGCCAAATGTGGCCGGATGGCCAGGTGGGAGGAACTGGATAGATAGTTCGAGCCTGATGTTCAGGCTTCGTGTACCACAGGTTATCTTCTATTCTGATGTGCTTAATATCAAGCCAAAAGAATTAATGGCAGAAATGGGTGATGGTAATAATTATAAAATGACTTTGCAGATCAATGAGTTTCTGAAAAAACAATATGCAAAGAAGGTAAATGCCACTATTCTTTGGGAGAGTTATCTGAAAGGCTTTGAGAAAGTTGAAAGAGCCTCTCTGGCTAAGGCTATTGCAGATTCACTGTTGCAAAACAGGAATGTAAATGCGGTATTGTTGGATAAATATGCAGATAGCAGCAATAGAGAAAGTTATATTAAAACTATTACTATAGATGTAATGAGTACACCTGAATATCAGTTGTGTTAATCTTTGTATCTCTAAACTATATTTTATGCTAATACTTAACAGGCGTAAATTTTTGCAGGTAGGTTCTTTGGCGTCGGCTTCTTTAATGCTTCCTAAGTTTTTAAAAGCAATGGAAGCCAGGCCTCTGGTTCCCGCTGGGAATAAAGTATTGGTGATTATTCAGCTTTCAGGGGGAAATGATGGGTTAAATACAATAGTCCCCTATCGTAATGATATTTATTATAGAGAACGACCTACATTGAGTTTGAAACAGGATGGAATTTTAAGGTTGAATGATGAACTGGGCATTCATGCTAAATTAAAGGGTTTTAAATCTTTATATGATGATGGCATGCTAGGTGTTTTAAATAATGTAGGATATCCAAATCCGGATCGTTCTCATTTTAGATCGATGGATATCTGGCAATCTGGCTCTCCGGCCAGTGAATATTGGACTGATGGCTGGATTGGCCGTTATCTTGATGCCCAGTGTAAAGGTTGTGATAAACCTACGCAGGCATTGGAGATAGATGATACTTTAAGCCTGGCTATGAAAGGAAATAGTAATAAGGGCTTAGCGCTTACTGATCCGGCAAGATTGTATGGAACCAGCAACGATAAATACTTTACAGATCTGTTGCAACAGCGTACAAACGATGATCATGAACATAGTAATGTAGATTATCTATATAAAACTATGCGGGAAACAGTTTCTTCGGCATCTTATATCCAACAACAATTCAAGTCATTTCAAACAACTGCTTCTTACCCTAACACCGAATTGGGCCGGGATATGAAAACAATTGCAAGTTTGATTTTATCAGACATCAATACAAAAGTTTTTTATGTCTCTCATGGGAGCTTTGATACTCATGTGAATCAGCAGGATCAGCAAGCCCGTTTATTTAATCAGTTGAGTGATGCAGTAACCGCATTTACTGATGATCTTAAACAACATCATAGGTTTGAAGATGTGGTAGTAGTTACTTTCTCAGAGTTTGGAAGAAGGGTTAGCCAGAATGCGAGTGGAGGTACAGATCATGGTACGGCTAATAATATGTTTGTTATTGGGGGAAATCTGAAGCAGGCAGGGGTTTTAAATGATGGTCCGAATTTGCAGCAATTGAAAGATGGGGATTTACAGTATAGTGTAGATTTCAAAAGCGTGTATGCTACACTGTTAGCCAATTGGTTGCATGCCAATGATAAAGAAATTTTAAAGCAGGATTATCCGTTGATGTCTTTTGTTTGAAAATACATAGCCCATTCGGCTACGTATAACCGAATGGGCTGTAAAATATTATGACAGAATTATCTGACTTGTGAGATCAATGCTCTGAATGCCCCGTCCTGAACGGCAACATCGCCGCTAAAGCCCATTACATCTTTCAGCATACCCGAAAAACTTCCTTCAACTGCAATGTTGTCTATTTTATCAATAGTGATATAGAACATTTTGCTATTGGCAGAAGTATAGGTAGTTGAGTAAAGCGAATTGGTAGCTACCGTCATGCTATTTCCTTTCTGAGTAACATAATAGGTACCCGGAGTAAATGGAAGTTCGGCCTTAGCAAGTGTGAAAGTAATGACATCACCATTATAGCTATGAGCGGTAATTTCCATGCGAGGGTATTGTTTTTCAGGATTTTGTTCCTCAGGATCAGGGATATATATAACGCCAGTCGGATTTTCTGACAAGTATATTTTGTTATCCATTTTCATAGAGACAAATCGACGTAAACGGCTATCTTCTTTGACTTTAGAACAAGATACACTCAGTAGGGCAACTATGCCAAGTAAAAAGAACGCAGATTTTCGCATAGGTTCAATTATAAACAGGCTTTAAAATTGGTCCTAAAATTAAACATTTCTAAATATAAAAACGGATATAGGACAAACATTGTTACATAAAAACGCCAGGCTATTAAAGAATTGCCTGGCGTTTAAATCTTTACAAACTTATCTACTAAGCTTTACGGGCAATGCGGTATAAGTACCAGCCCATAAACGCAAAAAATGCACATCCTATTATATAATAACCGTTGCTTCCGATAATCTTGATAATTCCGGCATCTAAATGCAAGGCACTTAATACAGCTGCAGAACTATCGAATCCGGCCAGCACGGCTATTATTACACCTGCCACCGCTCCTCCTGCCACTAATCCGGTGGCAAAAAGATTTCCTTTACCTAATTCCTCTTCTTCAGGGGCAACTTTCTTATTACTCTTCTTCTGTTTATAATCTACAACTCCGCGAATTGCTCCACCAACAAAAATAGGCAGGGTGGTAGACAATGGCAGATAAGCCCCTACAGCAAAAGATAAGGAGTTAATACCGCAAAGCTCCATAGTAATTGCCAGGAAGGCTCCTGCAATAACAAATTGCCAGTCGAGTTTCCCTGATAAAATACCTATATCCAGTGTAGCCATTAACGTTCCTTGAGGTGCAGGGAAATAAATACTACCGATAGCATGGTCTTTTACTCCGTGAGCAATCATTTCTCTGGTTGGATTATCGAGGAACTTCACAGTAAGCCCGATTACGATGGAAGAAACTATAGCTCCAATAAATAACGCAATCTGCTGATATTTCGGAGTTGCTCCTACAATATAACCGGATTTCAGGTCCTGGCTTGTTCCTCCGGCGTTAGCGGCAGCAATGCAGATCATACCTCCTACAACCAATGCCATAGGCTCGTAAACTTTACCTGTCCACCCAACTGATATAAAAACCAGGCAGGTACCCATAAGGGTAGCGATGGTCATTCCGGAAATTGGATTATTGGATGAGCCGATAAGCCCAACTATGCGGCTGGAAACGGTAACGAAAAATGCACCGAATATAACAACCAGTAAACCGATCAGCAATTTCTGACCAACAGAAGCACCTGGCAGTTGTGGTAAAAATGCCATTAATAATACAAGTCCAATGCTACCTATTAGTACAACTTTCAGGCTTAAATCCCTTTCTGTTCTTGGAACTTCTGCAGGTTTAGCTGATTTGTCGCCAGAGGTTTTTATGGAACTCAGACTTCCTTTGAAAGAAGCTATGATAGTTGGAATTGTTTTCAGTAGGGTGATGAAACCACCTGCAGCTACTGCTCCCGCTCCGATTTGCCTTACATATGCATAGTAAATAGCGGCCGAATAGTCATCGAAGGTATGCATGCCGGGGCTCCAGTTTCCTTGTCCACCTGCGGTTTCCAGATTAGCCAGATATCCCAACTTTACAAGCTGGCTTGCAATAGTATCAGGAGGAATCAGCGAGGAGAGTAGTGGAATGAGGGCCAACCATGATAAAACACCACCGGCTACCAGTACTCCGGCTATTCTAGGGCCAATGATATAGCCTACTCCCATATATTCAGGAGTTATATCGGCACTGAGTTTAGCTGAAGGAAAGAATTTATTGGCCTGCTGGGTCATGTACTCAGGAGTTTCAGCAATGACTCTCAATACTTTTTGAAGTATGGCATAGAGGAAGGCAAAGCCGAGGCCATAGAAGGCAGTTTTAGCGAAATCGCCACCTTTTTCACCGGCAATTAAAACATCTCCGCATGCGGTACCTTCCGGGTAAGGGAGTACTCCATGTTCTTTAACGATAAGGGATCTTCTGAGAGGGATCATCATTAAAGTACCAAGTATACCTCCGAAAATAGCCAGGGTAAGGATGGTGAGATAGTTAAAGTATTCTTTACCGATACCATCGCTTAGAAACAGAAACCCTGGAAGGGTAAATACCACACCGGCGGCGATAGATTCACCGGCCGATCCGGTAGTTTGAATGATGTTGTTTTCGAGGATGGTGGTTTTAAAGAATTTACGCCCTAAGGTAATAGCAATAACGGCAATCGGGATAGAAGCCGAAACTGTAAGACCAGCTTTTAATGCAAGATAAGTTGTTGCGGCGCCGAAAATAATACCGAAAATGCAGCCTAGCAGGATAGATTTAATTGTAAACTCTTTCATCTGAACCTCTGGTGGTACAAATGGTTTGAAATTGTTATCAGCCATAAAATGGAATTGGGTACTGCTTTAAAAAATACAAATAAAAAAAGGGATCTGGTCGAATTTTGAGAAAAGGAGCGGAGATTAAGTTCCAACTGCTACTTATAATTTCTCAAAATTAATCTTCGATCAGATCCCTTTGTGCTTAAGAAGCGATATTATCTAACGCCGTTCATCCATTTTTTCAGGAAGCCAGAAGATAAGAACAGCAATACAGCTGCGCCACCTGGCAGAATCACAAACACCATGAAGAATTCATAGAGGTTGTGAATAGTGAAACCTGCAAATGTTGGATAATTGATTGGCAGTTTAAGTTCGTGCAATTTATCCAGTTGTTGAGCGGTGGCCGTAATAGTACCATCCATGATTCCTCTCAGGTCAATACCATTTTCGGTAGCCAATTTGTATTTGTCCATTGTTGGAGGGAGCAATGCGCCCAAAGTACCTGCTAAAGCGTAACCTGCAGCATTTGCAAGGAACCAAACACCCATCAGCAAAGAAGCGAATCTTTGAGGAGCCAGTTTGGCAACCAGAGACAGGCCGATCGGAGACAGGCAAAGTTCACCGATTGTATGGAATAAATACATCAGAATTAACCAGCTAACACCTAACTTTTCGTTAGGGCCAAGGCTTTTCATTTGCAATGCAATAATGAAGAAACCTAATGCCAGTAATGCCAGACCTAAAGATTGTTTTACAGGAGAGATAGGTTCTAAACCACGTTTTTGCAGTCTAATCCATACATAACTCATTGGGATAGCAAAAACGATGATAAAGATAGAGTTGGCATTTTGAATCAGGCTTGGAGGAAGGTTGAAGCCCAGGAAGTGACGATCGGTCTGATAATCAGCAATGAAAGTCAGGGAAGAGCCCGCCTGTTCGAAACATGCCCAAAAGAATATTACGAAGAAAGCAACGAAGTAGAGAACGATAATACGTTGTCTTTCAATTTTAGTGATCGATTTATCAGTTAATATCAATACAGCAAGGCTAATACCTACTGCATAAATAAATGGATAAAGCCAGGATTTGATTGGATTTGGATCCAGAGACAGGAAGTGGATTCCAATAAAGAGTACAATTGCAAGTATAGAAACTCCTACCATTGCTCCCGTAGTGAATTTAGCTTTATCTGCTTCACCGGATGTATTACCAGCTTTTTTGCTAAAATCAGGTTTCCCACCAATAGGTTTTCCGTCCGGAGTTACCACATATTTGTCTTTCATGCGCATAAATATGAAGGTACCCAGGAACATTGCGATACTCGCAGCCAGGAAGCCCCATTTAAAAGCGCTTACAATTCTTACTCCATTTACTTCTCTATCACCCAGGAAAGGACAGATAGACATACCCAGGAAGGCGCCTACGTTGATACCCATGTAGAAGATAGTGAAAGCAGCATCCAAACGATTATCACCTTTCGGATAAAGGCTACCTACCATGGAGGAGATATTAGGTTTGAAAAAACCGTTACCAAAAATAATTACCAACAGGGCGATTAGAACAACCGTATTGGCCAATTGAATATTGGTGGCATAGAGAGTGGCACTTAAAACCATCAGTAATTGTCCGATACCCATTACAGTACCGCCGAGAATGATACAGCTTCTGTTACCGAGATAGCGGTCGGCTATATATCCGCCAAGCATAGGTGTAAGGTAGCAGAGTCCTAAAAATCCTCCATAAACATAAGAGGAATCAGCTTCGGAATAAGCAAGTGCATTTACCAGGAAGAGCGTCAATAACGCCCGCATACCATAAAAGTTAAACCGTTCCCACATTTCCGTGGCAAATAGTACTTTGAGTCCTTTAGGATGGCCCTTTTCTTGTACAGGGATTGACTCTAGCACATCAGCAGATTGCGTCATAAAAATTGGTTAGTTTTAGCAATAGTTTGTTTAGACTTAGAGAACCTCTAAATATGGCAAGTTAAGTAAAATCGATTATCTCTGTAAAAAAATGCTGGAAATGCTCATTTTTTGCGCTTTTTTAAACTTTCTTTGCACTTTCTTTCCAACCTGCATTATTTAGGTAATTCATATGAACATACTATTACTAGGAAGTGGTGGCCGAGAACACGCATTGGCCTTAAAAATGTCGAAAAGCCCATTATGTGAGAAATTATTTATTGCTCCCGGGAATGCAGGAACTGCACAATGTGGGCAAAATATAAATATGGGAGTGAGTGATTTTCAACAAATTAGAAATTTTTGTCTGGAAAACGCGATCACTCTGGTAGTTCCCGGATCAGAGGAAGCACTGGTAAACGGAATTTATGACTTTTTCAGGGCAGATGAGGCATTGCAGCATATTCCGGTAATGGGGCCTTCTAAAGAAGGCGCGCAACTGGAAGGTAGTAAGGCATATGCAAAGTTATTTATGCAACGTCATAATATTCCTACAGCTGCTTATCGTGAGTTTGATGAATCGAATTATGAAGAAGGGGTTATTTACCTGCAACAGCACTCCTTACCAATTGTATTGAAGGCAGATGGATTGGCGGCTGGTAAAGGTGTGGTAATAGCGTTTTCGCATGAAGAAGCATTATCTGAGTTTGAGCAGATGATTAAAGCTGCTAAATTTGGAGATGCCAGTAAAACGGTTGTAATTGAGGAGTTTCTGACTGGTATAGAATTATCTGTGTTTGCCCTGACTGATGGCCATTCTTATCAGATCTTACCAGAGGCAAAAGATTATAAACGTATTGGTGAAGGAGATAAAGGATTGAATACAGGCGGTATGGGAGCTGTTTCTCCGGTGCCTTTTGCGGATGCAACTTTCATGAAGAAAGTGGAGGATCAGGTGATCCGGCCTACTATTCAGGGATTATCAGATGAAGGTATAATTTATAATGGTTTTGTGTTTTTTGGCCTGATTAATGTAGGAGGAGAGCCTTTCGTAATAGAATATAACTGTCGGATGGGTGATCCTGAAACAGAAGTAGTTATGCCTCGTTTGAAGAACGACTTACTGGAACTTTTCCAGGCTACAATTGCAGGAGAACTTAAATCACAAATTATAAATGTCGACGAGCGTGCAGCATCTACAGTGATGTTGGTGTCTAAAGGGTATCCTGAGTCTTATGAAAAGAACAAGGTTATAACTGGCATTCCAACCCCAACTGACGATCAGATTGTTTTTCATGCAGGTACTAAATTACAGGGAGAAGAGGTGTTGACCAATGGGGGCCGTGTATTGGCTATTACTTCATTGGCGGCCAACTTATCGGAAGCTCTGGCTCATTCTGTACAAACAGCGGAGAAGATTCAGTTCGAAGGAAAAGTGTATCGTCGGGACATCGGCTACGAATTTATTTAAAGCATATATGGTTGTATCCCGCAAACGGGATAAGAAGTTTTTGTATTAAAAGTTGATTAAAAAGCTTTAGGTCTTTACTTCTTATGTAGCTTTGCAGGCAATAACCAACATTCCAACGTACAGGAGGAGGCTGTAGCAAGAAAAGAAGCGGGATTGGTAAGGGATTTTTTCGATAGGCAGGAACTATAATTAACGGATATTTTCCGTTTATCTGGTCGGGAGCAGAAGGAAAGAGTTACTATGCCGTTTGGACAACAAATAACTTTTTTTAATATTTACTGTATTATTGCAAGAATATCCATTTTTTGCATCGTATATTCGTTGGAATTATTCATTTTTGCATTCTAATTTTTGACCGTATCAACAATGGGATTTTTTAATTTTTTAACGCAGGAAATCGCGATTGATCTTGGTACAGCTAATACGCTGATAATTCACAATGACCAGGTGGTAGTGGACGAGCCTTCCATTGTAGCGATAGAACGGGCTAGCGGCAAGATTGTGGCTGTAGGAAAGAAGGCCATGATGATGCACGAAAAAACACACGAATATCTTCGTACTATACGTCCCCTGAAGGATGGAGTGATTGCGGACTTTAATGCCGCTGAGGGTATGATCAGGGAACTCATAAAAATGATTTATCCTAAGAAGCCTTTGTTTGCTCCTAGTTGGAGAATGGTGATCTGTATCCCTTCCAGTATTACTGAAGTGGAAAAGAGAGCAGTTCGTGACTCTGCAGAGCAGGCAGGTGCCAAGGAGGTATATTTGATTCACGAACCTATGGCAGCCGCCTTAGGTATAGGCATCGATGTTGAAGAACCTGTAGGTAATATGATCATCGACATAGGCGGTGGTACTACCGGTATCTCAGTTATTGCCCTTGCAGGTATTGTATGCGACCAGAGTATCCGTATCGCCGGTGATGAATTCACTGCCGATATCATGGAAGCTCTCCGTCGTTATCATAGCTTGTTAATCGGTGAAAGAACTGCAGAACAGATCAAAATTCACATCGGTTCTGCCCTCAAAGAACTCGACAACCCACCAGATGACATTCCAGTGAACGGACGCGACCTCGTTACCGGTATTCCGAAACAAATCATGGTTTCATACCAGGAAATTGCTGAAGCATTGGATAAATCCATCTTTAAGATTGAAGAAGCCATCTTGAAAGCACTGGAAACAACCCCTCCGGAACTTGCATCTGATATTTATCGCAGAGGCTTGTACCTGACTGGTGGTGGTGCCTTGCTTAGAGGGTTAGATAAACGCCTCGCCCAAAAAATCAAACTACCTGTTCATGTTGCAGACGACCCATTGCGTGCAGTAGTTAGAGGTACTGGTATTGCCCTCAAGCATGTTGGCAAATATCCATTCCTGATGCAATAAACTCATTTGATATTTACGAACCTGTAAGGTTTACAAACGGTTATACCCTATTGATCTGCAGGTTCGTAAATCTCTAAATCTATAAATCAACGGCTCGCTTGTGCGGAATTTAATCATTTTCTTTAGGCGATACTTCAACTTCTTCTTATTTCTGCTGCTGGAAGTGATTTGTTTGGTGCTGGTTTTTCAGCGTAACAATTTTCAGCGGGCAGCCTACCTCAGCTCTGCCAACGATATCAGTGGTAAATTGTACGACAAATACAGTAACGTACAGTATTACTTCCACCTTAAATCTACCAATGATAGCCTGGTCAACGAAAATGTACGACTCCATAATATGCTGAGAAGCAGCTTCGATAGCATGGTTACCACCAATGGGGTCAAAATTGATACTGTAAAGGAATATAACGATGATACCATCCGCCGTGTCATCAATACAAAAATCCTGAAATACAAATACTTCGCTGCTAAAGTGATCAATAACTCCATCAATAAACCGGTTAACTATATCACTATCCACCGTGGTAGTGCCCAAGGTATTAAGCCCAATATGGGAGTTATCAGCACCAGCGGTGTTGTTGGCGTGGTCAGAAGCGTGAGTGAAAACTACTCGGTGGTATTATCCATGCTCTCCAAATCCAATTCTGTTTCTATCAGCGCCCGGGTAGGTAAAGGCAAAGAAATGGGTTCTGTACACTGGGATGGTGATGATGCCGGTTTTGCCCTGCTGAAAGACGTGCCTAAAAGCGCTAAAGTTTATAAAGGCGATACCGTTGTTACCAGCGGCTATTCTGCCTTATTCCCTGAAAATATTCCCATTGGTTATGTAGAAAACATTACCATCGGAGATAAAGCCAGCACAGCTTATACCATCCGTATAAAACTGGCTACGAATTTCTATAGCCTACAATATGTGTATGTAATAGAAAATCTGCTGAAAGACGAACAACAACGATTGGAAGATTCAACTTATAAGTTGACTAAATGAGTATACTGTTAAGAAATATAATTCGATTTGTACTCCTGTTGTTGATACAGGTGTTTGTGCTCAATGGGATATTGTTGCACCAATTGGTGAGCCCATATCTTTATATGTTGTTCATCTTGGCGCTGCCCTTTAACCTCCCTCGCCCAGCCCTAATGTTGCTTGGGATGTTGATGGGGTTATCACTGGATATGTTTATGGATACTGCCGGTATGCATGCTGCTGCCTGCGTTTTTATTGCCTATCTGCGTCCGTTTGTTATCAATATTCTGTCTCCGCAAGGTGGATTTGAAACTACCCAAAAAACTCCTTCCATGACCAGCATGGGAGTGTCCCAATTCCTTATCTATGCCGCTATCCTGGTATTCCTGCACCATACTGTCTATTTTACTTTAGAAATATTTGGTCTGGGAAACCCTTTATACCTGATAATGAAGATTGTATTTTCTACATTAGCCAGCCTATTCCTGATAGTGCTGTATGAATTGCTTTTCTTCTCCAAGAAGTAATGCCTTACATACGTGAATAAGCTGGTAAAAGCATTAAATGAACGTTAATAGTGATACGCTGTTAACCTCTCTTTAATACTTTTTGATGTAGGTTTGTAACTTTAAAAGTAACATGTCAGTATTTAATCAGTCAAGGCGCCGTGTAATACAATTGATCATTCTTGGGATGATAACACTGATTATCTGTCGGTTATTCTATCTGCAAGTAGTTGAGAAGAAATACGCTAAACTGGCGGATGCCAATGCCGTATTGCGTAAAGTTGTTTACCCAAGCCGTGGAATTATATATGACCGTAAGAATCGTAGTATCCTGAGTAATGATGTACTCTACGATCTTGTGGTAACTCCTGCCAGTGTCAAGAATATTGATACTGCCTACCTATGTAATATCCTGAGCATTGATAAGGAAGAATTTAAAAAACGTATAGTTACTGCTATTATAAAAAACGGAAGAGTACGGCAATCAGTATTTGCGCCTCTCCTGGCTCCCGAAATTTTTGGGCAACTTCAGGAAAGTATGTACCTCTTTCAACCAGGGTTTGAACTGGTACCCCGGCAAATTCGTGCTTACCCATATCCTGCTGCTGCAAATATCCTTGGGTATATCGCTGAAATTTCACCGGCAATGCTAAAAGATACCGCTAATTATAGCTCCTATAACTCCGGTGATTACATTGGGTTTACTGGTTTGGAGAGAACCTATGAATCTGTACTCATGGGCCAGCGAGGTATTTCTTACCTGATTAAGGATAATCTCAACAGACCTCAGGGAGCTTATGAAAACGGGGAATTCGATAGTGCCGCCATCGCAGGTAAAAACCTTCGCCTCTCATTGGATATTGATCTTCAGATGCTTGGTGAGAAGCTAATGAAAGGAAAATCTGGAAGCATCGTGGCTATTGATCCTCAAACAGGAGGAATCCTTGCAATGGTAAGCGGACCAAGCTTCGATCCGAACCTGCTTACAGGTCCGTATAGGAGCGCTAACTTTAATAAATTATACCTGGATACTACCAAACCTTTATTCAACCGTGCAATCCAGGCAACCTATCCTCCTGGTTCTACATTTAAACCAATGATTGCATTGGTGGGCTTAGATGAAGGTGTAATTACTCCAAGTTTTGGATATCCATGCTATGGAGCCTATTATGGTTGCACCAGACCAATTAAGTGTGAGCACCATGATCCTGGCCATGCTGCCAACCTGCGTCTTGCCTTATCGCACTCCTGTAATGCCTACTTCTCTCACGTATTCCGTTTGAGTGTTGATGCAGCCAAATTTGGTGGCATCCGAGTAGGTGGAATGCAGAAATGGGCTGATTATATGAATAGTTTTGGATTTGGACACAGAATTGGAGTAGATATCCCGAGTGAAGGACGAGGATTGGTGCCAGATAAAAAATATTATGATGCCCGTTATAAAGGAAGTTGGAATTCCTGTACTTCCGTATTCCTGGGAATCGGACAAGGGGAATTATTGCTGACACCACTTCAGATGGCCAATGCAATGTGTATTGTGGCTAACCGGGGCTCTTATTATATACCTCACTTTGTGTCCAGTATCGATAATGATGATACCCATTTGCTAGACAAATACAAAGAGAAACATGATGTGGCACATATCACTGATACGGCCTATAGTGCAGTAATCCATGGTATGACCGATGTGGTGGAGAGTGGAACCGGCCGTGTTGCACAAATTGATGGGATTACTATTGGTGGTAAAACCGGTACTGCTGAAAACTATGGTATTGTTAACGGTGTAAGAACAAAACTGAAGAACCATGCCGTGTTTGTGGCCTTTGCTCCTGCCGAAAAAGCAAGGATTGCAATTGCTGTAATAGTTGAAAACTCAGGGTTCGGTGCTAAATATGCTGCACCTATCGCCAGCTTAATGATGGAACAATATTTAAAAGACAGTATATCTACCAAACGACAGCCATTAATGAAATCTGTAATGGAAACAGTGACCATTGATGCTGCAATGCTTGCTAAATCGCATCTGGACTCTTTAAATAAAAATGCTGTAATAAAGAAAAAGACACCTTAACTAAACCGAATAAATAGAAGAACCTAACATGAACCGCGCCCAAACCAAACTGACACAAGGAATAGACTGGCCTATCGTTGGCCTCTATTTAGCTTTGGTGATCATCGGCATCCTTTCAATTTTTGCTGCGGAATACCGTGGTGAAGATAATATCTGGCAGGATATCATACATCCGTCGAAAAACTACTCACGACAGATAATATGGTTTGGTGTCTCGATAGTGCTTGCATCTATTATTTGGTTAACCGATAGTAAGTTCTTTACAGCTACTGCAAATCTTGCCTATCTGGGAGGTATTTTATTACTCTTACTGGTGCTGGGAATAGGAAAGGATGTGAAGGGGTCGCATTCCTGGCTTGTAATAGGTGGTTTTCAGTTCCAACCCGCAGAATTAACGAAACTATGTACCAATCTTGCGCTGGCGAAATATCTATCATCGCAGGAAACAGATTTTACCAAACTCCGATCGAGATTGATAGCTGCTGCTATCGCGCTGGTTCCTGCTGGTATCATCATTTTACAGGATGAAACCGGATTGGCACTTGTATACTTTTCTTTATTTCTGGTAATGTACAGAGAAGGCTTACCCGGAATATTGCTGGTAATTGCATTTTCTGCTATAGTATTGGTACTGTCGGCACTTCTGGTAGATAAAACCGTATTATTCTCCATATTTACCATTATAACTGCATTGGTTATTTATTTCAGCAGGCGTGAAATAAAGCGAAAGCGATCGAGATTAGCAGTAATACTTGGTGTATATGCATTCTGTGGTCTCTTCGTCATGTTTGTAGTACCATTTGTATTCACCAAAGTATTGAAAGATTACCAGGTACGTCGTATTGAAGTAATGCTGGGTAAGGAAAATGATCCGAAAGCTACCTATAATACGCGCCAGAGTATGATTGCAATCGGATCTGGTGGTATCTGGGGTAAAGGATATTTAAAAGGAACTCAGACAAGATATGATTTCGTACCTGAGCAAAGTACCGACTTTATCTTTTGTACTGTAGGTGAAGATTTTGGTTTTGTGGGGAGTTTAATATTCCTGGGAATTTATGTGGCTTTGCTATTCAGGATCATATTTATAGCGGAACGACAGCGATCGACTTTCACGAGAGTATATGCATATGGGGTGGCCAGTATCATTTTCTTCCATCTTGCGATCAATATTTCAATGACGATTGGTTTGGCTCCCGTTATTGGTATTCCTCTCCCACTTGTTAGTTATGGAGGATCTTCATTGATGACTTTTACTATGCTGATTTTTATATTATTACGTTTAGATGCCGATCGTCAAATGGTTTTACGCTAGTTTGGATTGTCGTATCTTTGCTTTATGGCACGTATTATACCATTATCAGAAGGGTCTTTTACCGTAGACGGAACCAAGAAGTTTATTCCTTTTCAGCAAGGAAAAGATACAATGCAGGAACGACCGCATGGGTCTTTGTTGGTTGAAATACAACCATTTTTAGTGATCACCGATCGTGACTTCATCTTATTGGATACCGGGCTGGGATTCCGAAATCCTGATGGGGTACTACAAATTCATCAACACCTGATAGATCATGGCGT
Source organism: Chitinophaga silvatica (assembly GCF_003419895.1). Classification (GTDB taxonomy): domain Bacteria; phylum Bacteroidota; class Bacteroidia; order Chitinophagales; family Chitinophagaceae; genus Chitinophaga; species Chitinophaga silvatica. The sequence continues at coordinate 353,912 of NZ_QPMM01000006.1, forward strand.
TAATCCAATGGAGATTACCAAGGTATTGATGAGCCATTTACATAAAGATCATTCCGGAGGAATTTCTGCCGCAGATCCTATTACCGGAGAACGTACACTTACTTTTCCACAGGCTACCTATTATGTGAATAATGAGGAAATGCAATATGCTCTTGAGCATTCGGGAAAGTCGTATTTCGCGGAAGATATTGTGTTGCTACAGCAGCGGGATAATGTAATTTTTACCACCGGAAATGGTAAAATCGATGATTATATTTCATACGAAGTAACAGGAGGGCATTGCCCATATCATCAGGTTTTTTTGATTGATGATGGAGAGGATAAAGTTTTTTTTGGTGGAGATGTTGCCCCACAGATATCTCAGATGAAAAGCAGGTTTGCTGCTAAGTATGATTATGATGGAAAGAAGAGTATGGAATTGAGACAGGAATTTATGCAGCGTGGTAAGGAAGAAGGATGGACCTTTTTATTTTATCACGATACCAAAGAACCTACTGCCAGATTTTAATCCCTAAATGTTAATAAATGATGGAAAACCCGGAAAAATTTGCAGCTGCCTGGTTAGAGGCCTGGAATACCCATGATTTGGATGCAATCATGTTGCATTACGACGAAGCAATTGAGTTTTATTCTCCTGTTATTCAACAATTGAATAATGATCCATTGGGTTGCCTTCGGGGCAAGGAAAATCTGCGGGCATACTTTAGCAGAGGCTTACAGGCATATCCTGAGCTACATTTCGATTTACACAAACTATTAGTAGGAATTAATTCGGTAGTTCTATACTATAAGAGCATTAATAATAAGATGAGTGCGGAGTTAATGGTATTGAATGAACAGGGGTTGGTTACACAGGTAAGAGCTCATTACGCAGAGCTTTAAGGTCTTCTGTGGGTGCCTGTTCCCTGGCCCATTCTATTCATCCTTTGGTTATTAAGATGAATAACCATTATGTTTCTGAATTCTCTTTCGCTTTTAAAAACCATTCCTGCTTTTCTGCCTGGCAATACTTTCTGGAATTCGGTAGAATAACGGGAACGTATGTCCAGCATTCTTTTCTGATAACTTAATTCCTTGTCCATATTTTTTTTACCTGCTTCATCAGGAGTAAGATGGTCCTGATCCAGTTTCTGGCGATGTTCGGCGATTAATTGATCTACTTCTCTGGTGTAGTTATTATAGACCGGAAGAAATTTTTGGGCTTCTTCGGAGGTAAGGTCTAATTTTTTGGTTAGGTATTGAATCTGTATTGCTTTGATTTTTTCTGCTGCTTCGTCGGCTGCCGGTTGTTGAGCCCTGCTTATACTTGTAGCAGTAAGCAATAAAAGAATTGCGCACCATATGAAATTAATACGTTTCATCATTTATAATCGGGTAACACTTCTTTGGAGAAGTCTGTTTGTTGTAGGTAATTTTCTATTGCGGCAGGAGGAATGGAGTCCTGCAATTGGTCCTGAATGATGGAAGCATCTTCACCGGGTGCGGTAGCAGCAGCCAGGAGCGCATCATTTTCGAGCGGATCTATATGATTCTGGAGATAGGAAATGATATCATCTTCATCAAATTTTGAGATTTGGTTTTCAATAGATTTAATATGATCAGGTATGGTTTGGGTACGAATTAATATGGTGCTTCCTACAATTAATGCAAGAGAGGCGGCCGCAGTCCATTTCAGCCAGGAACGCTTGTATAAAGGCCGTACTATGGTTGTTACCGGCTTATAGGATAGCGTACTGAAATAATCTGATGGCACTGTGTAGGGCATACTTTTGGGAATAGCAGCCAGGACAGGAGAAATTTCATTGATTTCAATGGTAGCATCATCTTTTACTTTTCCAAGAATGGCACTGGGGAGAGAATCGAAATATCCGTCCGGAACAGTAAAAGGTTGAATGTTAATTTCCTGCAGTTTAATATGCAATAATATGGTATTGGGAAGCGAGTCGAAATATCCCTCCGGCACCACAAATGGCACGTTGGAAGGCCAGTGGCAATCCGGTGCAATTTGCTTTAATTCTTCTGCTATGGTAATCCGCTTCTTCATACTTTTTTAGACATCCTATGGAACAATAAGTTTAATGGGATTTTAATGTTTCTGGAAAATTCTTTAAAAATTACTTAAAATAAATATTCATAAAATTTTCTAACCGTTTTTGATAAATTCCTCAATCTTTTTAACGGCATGATGATAAGATGCTTTTAGCGCTCCTTCTGAAGTTTCAAGAACGCGGCTCATTTCTTCATAAGGCATTTCATCATAATATCGGAGGTTAAAAACCAACCGTTGTTTTTCCGGCAAACTGAGTATAGCGCGTTGCAGCTTCCATTCTAATTTGTTAGGATCAAATTGTGGGTCTGCTTTCAGTTTATTACTTAAACCTGATTCAACTTCGGAAAGTGATATTGAAGTTTTCCTTTTTTGTTGGTCAAGGAAAGTAAGACTTTCGTTGGTAGCTATTTTATAGAGCCAGGTATAAAGCTGAGCATCTTCCCGGAAGTTTTCCAGGTTCTTCCAGACTTTGATGAAAACATTTTGCAAAACATCATTTGCGTCGTCATGATCGATTACCATTCGGCGTATATGCCAATATAGCCTTTCCTGATATTTGCGGATAATAAGTGTGAAGCCTTTCTCCTTAGTATCGGAATGGCGATATATAGCCAATAATGTTTTATCGTCCTGTGAAACGGCCATAGGTTAAATGGTTCTAAAACAGGTTTTAATTACTGAATTTAAGTAAAAACCTGCTCATGAGACCAATTGTAGAGCGAAAAGTTTAACTCGCAGGCTCGTTTTTTTTCTCGCAAAGAAGCAAAGAAGCAAAGAGGCATAAGGACCAAAGCGAATGTTTTTAAGGACTTCCGATAGGTTTCTACTATAATAGAAACCAGTCAGTAGGTCTTAATAACATTCGCTTTGGTCCTTATGCCTCTTTGCTTCTTTGCTTCTTTGCGAGAAACAACGAGCTCGCGAGTTGTATTATTGTTTTTTTCTTTGCATTGCTTTTTCGGCAGCGGCTACGATATGATCAGCATCCAGACCATATTTTTTCAGTAATTCAACAGGTTTGCCACTTTCTCCGAAGGTATCGTTAGTACCAACAAATTCGATTGGAACAGGAACATTGCGGGCAGCTACATGAGCAACGCTATCGCCTAATCCACCGATGATATTGTGTTCTTCAGCAGTAACAGCGCAACCGGTTTTCTTAAGGGAAGCAATGATGGCAGCTTCGTCTAATGGTTTAATAGTATGGATGTTGATAATTTCAACGCTATATCCTTTTTCTTCCAGGATTTTGCCTGCTTCAATAGCGATCCAAACGAGGTGTCCGCATGCAAAAAGGGTAACATCAGTACCTTCGTGCAGGATCTGGGCTTTACCTATTTCAAATTTTTGATCTTCAGCAGTGAAGTTAGGCCACTTTGGACGACCAAAACGGAGATAAACAGGGCCTTCGTATTCGGCAATAGCAATTGTAGCTGCTTTGGTTTGATTGAAGTCGCAAGGTACGATAACGGTCATACCCGGTAACATTTTCATCATTCCAATATCTTCCAGGATCTGGTGAGTAGCACCATCTTCACCGAGGGTAAGACCGGCGTGAGAAGCGCATATTTTCACATTTTTATTAGAGTAGGCGATCGATTGGCGAATCTGATCGTATACACGTCCTGTAGAAAAGTTAGCGAAAGTAGTAGTATATGGAATCTTACCGCCCAGGGTCATACCTGCAGCAATACCCATCATATTGGCTTCTGCGATACCCACCTGAACAAAGCGGTCAGGGAATTCTTTAATAAATGCATTCAGCTTCATTGAACCAAGCAAATCGGCTGTTAAGGCAACTACATTTGGGTTTTTGCGACCCGCTTCGAGAATGCCTTCTCCAAACCCACCACGGGTTTCTTTTTCATTAAGTGGTTGAATATCTTTTACCATCGTGAATCTTTAAAATTGAGGCGTAAAAGTAAATATTAAAAAGAACTGATCCTAGTTACTAAGCACTTTATTGCGAAGGCTTACTTCCCACTGCCAGGCGGTACGCATGCAGTCCTCAATTCCAATTTTAGGTTCCCAGTTCAGTTTTTCCTTGGCTTTAGAGTTATTGGCATAAATGGCGATAACATCTCCATCTCTGCGAGGGCCTGTAGTATAATTAAGTTTTACACCTGAAATTTTTTCAAATGCCTTAATTGCCTCCAGTACGGTTACTCCATTACCAGTACCCAGATTAAATACTTCGCAGTTACTGCTGTTTCTATGTTCGATGAGATATTGCAATGCTTTTGTATGAGCATTGGCGATATCCATTACATGAATATAATCGCGAACGCATGAGCCATCGCGGGTATCATAATCGGTTCCAAAAACGGTCATTCTTGGAATTTTTCCGATGGCAGTCTGGGTAATTACAGGAACGAGGTTATCTGGTTTACCAAGTGGGAGTTCGCCTATCAAAGCAGAAGGATGTGCACCAACCGGATTGAAGTAGCGCAGGAGAATAGACTGTGTATCATTTACACGGCTATAATCTTCTATGATTTTCTCACCCATTTGTTTGGTGCGGGCATATGGCGATTGAGCTTCAGCCAGCGGGGTTTCTTCTACAACCGGTAATGCAGTGGTGTTGCCATATACGGAGCAGGAAGAGGAGAAAACCAGATTAGGAATATTATATTCTTTAACACACTTCAATACATTGATGAGAGAAGTGAGGTTATTCTGAAAGTAGAGCAGTGGTTCATGAACGGATTCACCTACTGCCTTGAGTGCAGCAAAATGTATAACTCCCACGATATCTCTGTTTTCATGGAAAACGGCGTTGGTATCTTCCAGGTTGCAGAGGTCTACTTTGTAATTACGAATTTTTTTTCCGGTAATTTTTTCGATGCCTTCTAATAGTTGGGTGGTACTTCTGATATTGCTGTCTACAGATACCACATCAAATCCATTATTGATCAGATCTACAATAGTATGGGCGCCGATGTAGCCACAACCGCCCGTAACAAGAACCTTCATGATACTTGAGATTTACATTTATATTATACTCAGATCCCCTTTTGAGAGAGCAGTGTTTCGAGGTAGGCACCGTAGCCGCTTTTTAGCAAAGGTTTGGCAAGTTCTCTAAGTTGATCTGCATTGATAAACCCTTTACGATAAGCTATTTCTTCGATACAGGCAATTTTAATGCCTTGGCGTTGTTCAATTACCTGTACAAATTGAGATGCTTGCATAAGAGAATCGAAAGTACCGGTATCTAGCCACGCCGTTCCACGTGGTAAGATAGAAACTTTTAACTTTCCGCGCTTCAAATATTCTTTATTTACATCTGTAATTTCGTATTCGCCTCTGGGGCTTGGTGTCAGGTTTTTAGCTATTTCAACAACTGAATTATCGTAGAAATATAAGCCTGGTACAGCATAATTTGACTTTGGATTTGCAGGTTTCTCTTCAATGGAAATTGCTGTCATATTTTCAGAAAACTCTACAACACCATATCTTTCAGGATCAGATACCTGGTAAGCATAAACGATACCTCCATCCGGAGCTGTATTGGCTGCTAACTGAGTACCTAATCCGGCACCGTAAAATATATTATCTCCCAGCACCAATGCAACAGTATCCTGACCAATAAATTGTTCTCCGATTACGAATGCCTGTGCCAGACCATTTGGAGTAGGCTGTTCTGCGTATGAAAGTTTTAAACCTAAATGTTCACCATTGCCAAACAACCGTTGAAAGGAAGGGAGATCATGTGGTGTAGAAATAATCAAAATCTCTTTAATACCCGCCAACATGAGAGTAGACAAAGGATAATAGATCATTGGTTTATCATACACTGGCATTATCTGTTTGCTGATTGCATAAGTAATGGGGTGCAATCTGGTTCCGGAACCCCCGGCAAGAATAATTCCTTTCATTGGGTGATCAAATTTTGATGGTAACTTCTTTAACACTCAATTGAGCGCTAACAAAACCGCACAAAAATAGGTTGTATCAGTCAAAAGAATTGTTTTTTTTATAACAAGATTTGGAAATTCCTTAGTGGAAGGGAATTTAAGATAAAGAGAAAGGTGATGCCTTGACAGACATCACCTTCCGGAATTTCGTTTATCAGAGATAGTTAAATAAACAGATTTACTATAAAATAAGTAATAGCAGCTAAAAGTCCGCTGATCGGAATAGTGAGTACCCAAGCCCATAGCAGAGATACGGTCACACCCCAACGTACAGCAGATAATCTTTTAGTAGCACCTACTCCCATAATAGCACCACTGATTACGTGGGTAGTACTGGCAGGAATACCCCAATGTTCTGTTAAAAACAAAGTAACAGCACCTGCAGATTCTGCGGCAACACCTTCCAGCGGAGTTACTTTAGTGATACGGGTTCCCATCGTTTTTACGATTTTCCAGCCACCGCTCATTGTACCTAATGCGATACAGGTAAAGCAGGCTAAAGGCACCCAATCAGGAATAGCTTTAATGTTTTCTATTTGGCCGGCAGACACCATGGCCGCAGCAATAATACCCATAACTTTCTGAGCATCATTACTACCGTGACCAAGACTCAAAGCGGCAGAAGAAGCCAGCTGTAAGCGCTTGAACCAACTTTCAGCTCTGTATGGATTGGCTCTGCGGCATACATTTACAATTATAAGTGTAAATATAAAGGAGACAATCATACCGATTAATGGAGCGAGTACGATAAAGTATACAATTGGGAGTACCTTATGATAGTTAATCACATCCAGGCTACCGGAAGCAGTAACTGCTGCACCAATAAAACCTCCGATTAAGGTATGGGAAGAACTGGAAGGAATACCCAGCCACCAGGTGAAAAGATTCCAGGTGATGGCAGCTACGAGTCCGCAAAGAATTACTTTAAGCGTAATAAATTGTTCAAAAACAGAGCTGGCAACAGAATTGGCTACTTTGAATTCACCAATGATATATTTTGCAATAAAGAAGGCTGCGAAATTAAATACAGCGGCCCAAAGTACAGCCTGAAAGGGAGTTAGTACCTTGGTTGAAACTATAGTGGCAATAGAGTTGGCGGCATCATGAAAGCCATTGATATAGTCAAAGACAAATGCCAATATTATAATAATTACTAATAAGACCATGACTTCAGGAGAATTTATGTTTTAACCTAAGATTCTCCCCAAATCAGGAGTATTTAATTATAATCGTTTCAATTACGTTAGCACAGTCTTCGCATTTATCGGTAGCGATTTCCAATGCCTGGTAGATTTCACGCATCTTGATCAGTTCAGCAGCATTTTGCTCAGTATCGAACAGGTCTGCAATCGCCATATCGTAAATATCATCAGCATGATTTTCGAGGCTATTGATTTTTACGCAGGCATCGGTGATTACGCGCATATTTTGCATATAACGCAGTTCAGGAATAGCTTTAGCCAGTTCAAGAACTCCCAGGTGGATTAATTCAGCGAGTTTGCGAATGCTGTCGTTGGCATGATGAACTTTATAGAGATCCATTCTCTTTGCTGATCCATGGATATAATCAGCTACGTCATCTAAAGTAGCAGCCAGGTAGTGTATATCCTCCCTGTCGAAAGGGGTAATGAAGTTTTGGCCTAATTCAACAAATATACGGTGTGTATAATCATCATTTTTGTGCTCAAGGCGTTCTATCAAATGCACTTTATCTTTCCTAAGCGCCAAATCTGAAGTGGCTACCAACTCGTTCAGCACTGTTGCCATTTCCACAAGATTAGAAGCTACGTCTTCAAACAATGAATAAAATACCCGGTCTTTCGGCATGAATAATTTTACAAAAGAATTGAAGCCTCCCATACGTTTGAGTTTAAAAAATTTGCCGCAAAAATAGCTTTCAGAATCTATCCCAGCCAGTAATTTGAACGAATTAATAATTCCTTAACACTGGATTAATATAAAAGTAATATAGCAATTTTTCCTTTGTATTGAAAATAATCCTCATAGCAGACGGCCCCAGGCTGTCAAAGTTTTGAAATAACAATGTCAGACAAACGCCCATTAGATATAGTAGTTATCTCAGATGTACATCTGGGAATATACGGGTGTCACGCTAAAGAATTAGTCCAATACCTGGATAGCATTTCTCCCAAAATTTTGATTTTGAATGGAGATATCATAGACATATGGCAGTTTAGCAAGCGTTATTTCCCTAAATCCCATACCAAAGTGATTCGTAAGATTTTAAAGATGATAGGCAACGGAACCGAAGTCTACTATCTTACCGGAAATCACGACGAAGCCCTCCGTAAATATGCCGGCTTTGAGCTCAGCAACTTTACCATCGATAATAAACTGGTGTTGGAAGTGGACGGAAAGAAACACTGGTTCTTCCATGGAGATGTTTATGATGTGACAATGAAGAACTCCAAATGGCTGGCCAAGCTTGGAGGTAAGGGGTACGACCTGCTTATCATTCTAAACAGATTGGTGAATCATGCTCTGGAGAAAATGGGGCGCGAGAAAATGTCGTTCTCCAAAAAAGTAAAACAAGGGGTAAAATCAGCTGTGAAGTTTATCTCAGACTTTGAGCAAACAGTAGCAGAAATAGCAGTGGACAAAAATTTTGATGTAGTGTGTTGCGGACATATACATCAGCCCCTGATTAAAGAAATGCACGTAGATGATAAATCAGTTGTTTATCTGAATTCGGGAGATTGGGTGGAAAGCCTTACCTCGCTTGAATATTCCAATAAACAATGGAACCTATACCAACATCCTGTCACCAAGTCTAAAATTGTGTTGGCAGATGAAGAAGAGGATAATCTTACTGATTGGGATATCACCCGAACAATTTCATTTCCTGAGGCTTAGTGTCATTATATTTAAATATAATTGTATATATTTATATTTAAATATAATATTCACAAAACCATAACAACTACTTAATATTAAATTAAAGGTAAGCTGCTAAGTTTGCCAGTAAAATAAATAAGTAGGCGCTTTACACGCGTATTGAAAAATGAAGAAAAGCAGATGAAAGTACTGAAGTTACATCCGTTAATGACAATCTCACTGTTGCAGATGCAGATACAGCGATTGTTGTCTTGTAACGTAGCGGTTTACGTGCGCCATTCCCTGGCCAATGCTTTCGATACCCTCAAGGATGCAGGGTTCGAGGAAGAAGCACTGGTCGAATATCCTATCGATGAAACCCTAAGCCTACGTGAATTTGAAGAAGAAATGGAGGAAAAATTTAATTTCTCTCTGGAACTATGCAGCAAAGATGATAAGCCCTTTAGAAACAAAAGCCAACACCTGTTCCAGATTTCTGCTTCTACCAACATTACACCTGAGCGAAAAGATTACCAGGATATATCGCCGGAACTGTTAAATTACCTGAACAGCAGCCGACAATTTCCTTCTCAAAACAGGTGGTAGTAACCACCCTGGATTGCCAGGATAGTTACTTGCCTAATTTAGCCATAAATTTCTCCGGATTCTTCTCAAATACCCCTTTACAGGTAGGTGAGCAGAAATGAATGGTATCAGTTTTATAAACTGTCCACTCCTTATAGGTGGTATCATATGGCATTTCACAAACCGGATCAGGTAATTTGCCATTAGCCGCTACTGCATGTTCTTTAGTAGTTGCGGAAGCAGTATTCTCCTTATTGTTAGCTTCTTTAGGTTGTTGTGCACAGGCAAACAGAAATAGGGCGCTACAGCTGATTAAAATATACTTCATCGCTTTTTTTTCGCAAAGGTATCGATAAAAAAGGAGGGTGGAGATTAAAAAGATTATTATAATAAAAGCCCTATGCTTATAAACAAGGAAGCCTGACCAATTGGTCAGGCTTCATGCTATACTTAATCCGGTTCTTACCAGATAACAACTCTTTCTGCTGCCGGCAATACCATTTTATTACCAGAAGTGCAACCCCATGCTTCTTCAAATTCAACCAGGTGCGGCATTGGGCCATTAATACGCCATCTTGCCGGAGAGTGAGGGTCTGTTTGAATTTGCTGACGAAGTGCTGCATCTGTAATATTACCATGCCATACCTGAGCCCAACCTAAGAAGAAACGTTGTTTCCAGGTTAAACCATCAATTGGTTTTGGCTCTTCTTTACCTTCGAATGATTTTGCTAAAGCGTGGTAAGCTAATGTAAGACCACCCAGATCGGCTACGTTTTCACCAATAGTTAATGCACCATTGATTTTGAATCCAGGTAATGCTTCGATGCTACTAAAATATTTAATGTATTTCTGAGTAAGTTTATCAAAGTTTTCGCGGTCTGCTTTTGTCCACCAGTTTACCATATTACCATCGGCATCGAACTGAGAACCCTGATCATCGAAACCATGGGTGAATTCGTGACCAATTACTGCAATAATACCACCATAGTTGATAGCATCATCAGCATCAGGATTGTAGAATGGAGGTTGAAGAATACCTGCCGGGAATACTACTTCATTGTTTAATGGATTGTAGTATGCATTCACGGTCTGAGGTGTCATACCCCATTCGCTTTTATCAACCGGTTTACCGATTTTATCGATGTTTTCTTTATGCTCATACAAGCTTGCAGAAACAACGTTATCAACCAGTTTGCCTTTATCGATGTTAATAGAAGAATAATCTTTCCATTTATCAGGATAACCAATTTTATAGGTAAATGACGCCAGTTTTTTATGGGCCATTTGTTTGGTAGAATCGCCCATCCAGGTCAGCTTATCAATTCTTTCTCCATATACAGAACGAACGTTCTCGATCATTTCAGATACCTTCTTTTTGCTGCTTTCAGGGAAATATTTCTTAGCAAAAAGTTTACCTAATGGCATACCCAATTGTCCGTCAGTAGAGCGGATAGCGCGTTCAGAACGAGTTTTCTGAGCTTTTTTACCGGTCATAACAGTACCGTAGAAGCGGAAATTCTCGTTATCGAAAGTTGCTGGCAGATAACCTGCAAAGTTGGTAAGCAAATGCCATTTTGTATATGTTTTCAGTGTTTCGATCGGAGTATTTTTCAGGATAGCATTCGCTTTGGTCAGATAAGGCTTATTTTGAAGAATAAGGGTATCTGTTTTGATATCCTGCTTGGCAGCAAAGTTATCCCAATCAAAATCAGGAGCCAGTTTCTTTAATTCAGAGAAAGCAGCTCTGTTATATGTTTTCTGTGGATCGCGTAATTGAACGTTTGTTAGTTGAGCACCTGCCAGTTTAGTTTCGAAATCCAGGATGGTTTTACCAGGATTTGCTTCTTTGAAACCAGCCAGGCCAAACATTTTATCTACGTGGCCAACAAATTCGTTACGAACGTTTTTAGTGGCAGAGTCCTGTCTTTCGTAGTAGCTTTTTTCGCCCAGACTAAGGCCACTCTGACCTTGGTACAATACATTTACCTTGCTGTTTTTGGCATCAGCATCGGCACCAAAACCAGTGAAAGTAGAGACACCGATTTTTTGAAGCTCTCCTGTTACGCTTGCCCAATCGGCCAGGGTTTTGATTGCTTCAATTTTATCGAGATAAGGTTGTAGTGGCGTGATACCTAGTTTGTCGATAGTTGCGGTATCAAGGAAAGAGGTGTAGTAGTCAGCAATTTGTTGTTCTTCAGTTCCCTTTTTCAGATCTTTTTTGCTGGTAATATCAGCAATGATGCTCTTTAACCTAACTTCTTTGTTTTCCTTATCGAGGACATTGAAAGCGCCCCAGCGGCTTTCGGTTGAAGGAATAGGGTTGTTTTTCTTCCAGTTGCCATTGGCATAGTTATCGAAATCTTCGCATGATTTGAAGGAGGTGTCGATATCGGCCATATTAAAAGCTGGCACTTTTGCTTTACTGCTGTCGGCTGCCTCCTGGTGTGTAGAGTTGCCGGAGTTACAAGCTGTAAATGCAACAATAGCGGCCATCAAGGGTAGCTTTACCGCATTGGTTTTATTCATATTACAAACAGGTTTAGTATTTAAAGTTATGGAAAACGGCTCAACTAGTCTAAAAGGTTTTTTATAAACGGCAATACCTTTAATGAAATAGCCGGAATTAATGAATAATTAGGTAGGTTTGTGATTGTAAAACAACCTGTTAATGAATTTCGGCTTTAAACTTTTCAGAATAACCAATACGCTTGCCCTGACACTGTCCGGGATGTCAGTATTTTCTTCTATCTCCGCTTTCCTGGTTGCAGGATTTAGTCCTGAAGTAATCCTGCCATTATTGGCCAGTGGTGCATGTTTTATACATAGTATCCTCTCGATGTATCTGCAGCGAAACTGGTTAATGCCTGAAATGCCGTTGAAGGAAAGTACTCCCAGCGGGGTGCGCATAATGGGTGTTATTGAATTGATTTTTGCATTCATTTGTATTTTTATAGGGATATCTATACTACTTGTGCCAAATCATATGCTTAATGATATGATTACACAGATGAAACAACAACAGGAGGCATTTAGTATCCTGACTCCGGGTGTTATAAAACGTTTCGGAGCATTTACTTTGTTTATAGGTATCTTATTTACCGTAAACGTAATTCTTTCATTCAGGCTACTTAAGAGAATACAACAGCGGCAGAGTCACAACGAAAGCCAGGACCAGCAACCGCAGGAGTAGCCGGATTAAATCTTACAACTATGGCGTTGAAAGAAATAGAGAATAGAGATGATGTACAAAAACTTGTAGATACATTCTATTCAAATGTGCAGAACGATAAAGTATTGGGCTATATTTTTAATGATATCGCCAAAGTAGATTGGGAGCGCCATCTGCCTAAAATGTATAATTTCTGGGATAGCCTTTTACTCGAAGGAACCTATACTGGTAATGCCATGCAGCCTCACTTCAGAGTAAATAAGCTTATCCCGCTTGAAGATGCATACTTTAACAGGTGGCTTGAAATCTGGGAATCAACAGTTCATTCCCTTTTTACAGGTGAAAAAGCGGAATTAGCTATATACAGAGCCAAATCCATCAAAGAGGTGATGGCATTCAAAATAAACAGAATCAATCATCCTCCTCAACACAATACGGATATTCCGATAGTTAACCCGGATAAGCATTAAATGATCAGCTTATGAAACCATTGGCGGAAAGAATAAGACCAGAAACATTAGACGACCTTGTAGGACAGGAACATCTTACCGGAAAAGATAGCATTCTCAGGAAAGCTATTGAACAGGGAACCATTCCTTCGATGATTCTCTGGGGCCCTCCGGGGGTAGGTAAAACCACTATTGCAAATATTATTGCTCATACTTTACAAGTACCATTTTACACGCTCAGCGCTATTTCTGCCGGTGTAAAAGAAGTACGTGAGGTAATTGAAATGGCTAAGAAACAACTTCATGCCGTTTTATTTATCGATGAAATCCACAGGTTCAACAAATCTCAGCAGGACGCACTGCTTGGGGCCGTGGAAAAAGGAATTATTACACTGATAGGCGCTACTACTGAAAATCCTTCCTTTGAAGTAAATGCGGCAGTATTATCCCGTAGCCAGGTTTATGTATTACGACCTTTAGGAAACGATCAGCTAATGCAGTTGCTTAAACAGGCAATGGAAAAAGATGCATGGCTTCAGACAAAGAATATTGATATAAAAGAAACTTCAGCTCTGTTCAATATTTCAGGTGGCGATGCCCGTAAGCTATTAAACCTTTTTGAATTAGTAGTTAATACCATTCAGGAAGATCCAATAGTAGTCACAGACCAGAAAGTAATGGATATAGCCCAACAACGGGTGGCCATCTACGATAAAAGCGGAGAGCAACACTATGATGTAATTTCAGCTTTTATTAAGTCGATAAGAGGTAGCGACCCCAATGCTGCTGTTTATTGGCTGGCCAGGATGATAGAAGGTGGAGAAGATGTGAAATTTATTGCCCGCCGATTGGTTATTCTTGCATCTGAAGATATCGGAAATGCCAATCCAAACGCATTGTTGCTGGCTACTAACTGTTTTCAGGCGGTTAATCTGATTGGTTATCCTGAATCCAGGATTATACTTTCTCAATGTGTTACCTATCTGGCTTCTTCTGCTAAAAGTAATGCATCCTATATGGCAATTGGTGCGGCACAGGCTATGGTGGCCAAAACCGGCGATTTACCAGTACCTATGCACATTCGTAATGCTCCTACAAAATTGATGAAAGAATTAGGCTATAGTAAGGGTTATGCCTATGCACATGACTATGAGAATAACTTTGTAACCCAGGAGTTTTTGCCAGATGCAATTAAAGGAACTAAATTTTATGAGCCAGGTAAAAACCCGAGAGAAGAAGAATTGCGCAGGTATTTGAAGAATCTTTGGAAAGAAAAATATAATTATTAGTTATTCTTTCCAGTATTCAAAATATCAAAATAAATTATCTACCAATCATATATAATTGTTAGCTTCTTTTCTTTTAGGGATCAATAAAATACATCTTCTCTTTGCTCAAAAAAATTAAATAATTATCAGTTATTCTTTTCTTTCTCTTTGTTCAGAATTTCAAAATTTTGTTCAATTCTTTCCCCATTTTCATCTACCAAAGTAATAGTATGCCGGCCCGGTGCCGGGTGAAAAGCCATTTGATGAAACTCACTTGTAGTACCAGCAAACTTATTATCCAGGTGCCAGAATATTTTCATAGTAGGGTTACGATGAGTAGCAGTAAAAATTGTTTGCCCAGGTTGTCCGTCTATTTCAATAGGAACATAAATCCTGGTATTAGGACGTGGATAGATCAACTCCATTGGAGCTTTATCTAATCCTACATAAGGCAAACATTCAGGCTTATAAGGCGGGAGCTGCTGATAGGTATTTTTATTACGATAATAGAATTCCTGTGAAGGTGGTAAAATGAACCATGCTTTATGCTGCATATATTGTGGCGACTCACAGTTCTCAGTAACTCTCCATTGTCCGGTTCTATCTAAATGCACTAACTGATGAAAAGGGCAGACACCAGATCTGGTGCCAGCTACAGGAACCATTATAGTATCAATATCGTCGCATAATTCATTGGCTCTGTAACCGCTTTTGGCACAAACTTCCACTTTTCTTAATTGCGCATATGGTGGTACAAACCAACTACCGGTTTTTAATAATCTGAATACATCAAACAAAATAGGAGCAGCAGTGGCTACACCGATTAGTCCGGGTCTTCCTTCTCCATCTGCATTACCTACCCATACCCCTACAACATATTTAGGAGTTACCCCGATAGCCCATCCATCTCTGAATCCAAAGCTGGTACCTGTTTTCCAGGCAATACGTTGAGAGGAAGAAAACTGTTGCCATAATAATTCCTCTCCTGGTCGCATACCTTCAGTCATTGCCTCAAATGCATACCACAGTGATCCGGCATCCAGTACTCCTGTATTGCTTAAATCGTGGTTGTCGGGTTGTTCAGCATCTGCTCTATAGTTTGGTGGATGGATATCGTCCTGGTCGTATTTCCCATTGTATTGCTGAATATGATCCAGTGTTCGGGCCATACTGGCATACATGCCACACATTTCCCAAAGCGTAGTTTCTGCACCGCCAAGGATCAGCGATAAACCATAATGATCGGCGGGTTTATTGAGTGTGGTAATCCCTACTCTTTTCAATAAAGTGTAAAAGCGTTCATACCTGTATTGTTGCAGCATTTTAACTGCCGGAATATTAAGCGATCTGGCCAGTGCCCTTGATGCCGGTACTGCTCCATCAAAACCGAGATCGAAATTCTGTGGTGCATATCCGGCTATTTGTGTGGGGATATCAGGAATAAGTGTATTGGGTAGAATTAGTCCGTCATTCAGCATTGCTGCATATAATACCGGTTTTAAAGTACTGCCGGGACTGCGTCGTGATTGTATAATATCTACATGGCTTTCCAAATCCGAATCTTCCGGATGATAGGCATTTCCTACATAGGCCAATGTGTTACCGGTTTCTACATCCAATACCAATACAGCAGCATTGTTGATACCATTTGCCTTATAGTTGCTGTGGTAACGTTCTACGATTGTGCTGGTATTGCGTTGTAAGCTGGCAGATATAGTGCTGCGTAAACGGGTCGGACCATCTTTTCTTTGTTTATGGAACAGGTCCATCAGGTGAGGTGCATCCTGGGGGAGTGCCATTGGCTGATCTGGTAATGGTTCCAGCTTGGAAAGCTGACAGGTAATGCTATCAATGGTTTTTTCTGAAAGCAGTTTGTCGAGCAACCGATTTCGTTTAGTCAATAACGTTTGCCTGTTTTTACCCGGATGAACCATAGCCGGATTATTGGGTAATACGGCCAGTGCAGCCATTTCACCCCAGGAGAGTAAATCGGATTTTCTACCATAATATCGCCAGGAAGCGGCTTCAAGTCCAATAACGTTTCCTCCGAAAGGAGCGTTGGAGGCGTATAAAGCCAGGATTTTGTTTTTGGAAGCTGCAAATTCCAGACGGGTGGCTAGTATACCTTCTATTGTTTTTTGCCAGATATTCCGGGGTTGATTTCTTGATAACCGAATTACCTGCATGGTAATAGTGCTGCCGCCACTCATTACTTTTTTTCCCTGAATATTTTGCTTAAGGGCTCTGACAATCGCAATAGGATCTAAACCCCAGTGGTATTTGAATCTTTTATCTTCATATGCAATGATGCACTTTTCAAATTTCTTAGGTACATGCTCATTAAATGGAAATCTCCATTGGCCATCTGGAGCTATGCCTGCATTTAACAGATCTCCATTACTATCTTCCAGTACATAGGAAGTTGGGCTATTGAAAAGCTGAGAGGGTAAACTGAAATAATAAGCGATCAATAAGACGCCTGCAACTGCAAGGAACCATTTCCTTCTAATACACCAACGTTTAACAGATTCCAGCTTCATCACAAAATGCTCTATTGAATGGTATTGTTTTATTTATGAATGAAGGGCAAATATTGGATTTCCGGCATCTTTAATCGTAGACAGGGCGGGGGAAAGCCCCGCCCCTACAGAGTTTCAATGAAACCATATTTTCTTCTTGCATTCAGGTTTTATCTTAGAATCAATATAGGAATTGCAATTTGATGAAATCCTGTAGAGGCGGGGCTTGCCCCCGCCCTCCCTACAATTAAAGACATCAAAAAAAAAATTGCATTCTATAAAATGATTTACTTAGTTACTTCTACCCATTTACCCGGCTGATAAGCATGTATAGTATTATCATACATTGCTTCTACGCTGGTTGCTGGCAGATAGAAACGACCCAGGTATGCTGCATTGAGCAATACATTGTAGGTACGTTTTTTATTTTCTTCGATATTGAAATAAGTATATACCCTATCGTCTCTGATATCCTGATAGGTAAATGGTGATGCAGCAAAAGCACTGTCATTTTCCATCAGACGGGTATTGATGATTTCCCAGCCTGAAGGGAATACCTGGGAAAGTGCCATTTGCTCGTAATAACCACGTTTACCAGGATTTGTTATGGTAACAGTAGCCATAAAGTCACTTCCCTGTTTCAAGGAAGCAGGATCAACTGGTTTACCATCGCGGGTATGGTAGGTAACCTGCATACCAAGAATGTCTGGATTGTTGGTAGCAACAGGTTCCTGACCTGATTCCGGTTGTCCTTGCAAGATTAAACGTACATATAAAACATTGCTTCCACTGTTAGAAATGCTAACATTTCCATTGGTGCCATTATTGAATGTAACAGGTATTTGTGTTAGGAACGAGGTACCATTTACATTGCCTTTTACTCCGTTTAATGTATAGCTAAAGCTCATCTTGCTACTTCCTTTATTGCTACCACAGTATTTAGCAATTGCAATCAGGGAATAGGCGGTAGTTTGAGTACTATACCATTGGTCGGCCTGTGACAACTGAGCAGCTACCTGTTTCAATAAATCGTTGGCGCGGGTACGTTGACCTAAGATTGTTAATGTTTCGAGGATCATCGCTTTATCGCGAAGATCGGAGCCAAAGGTGCCACCAAGTTGTGTGTATGGTTTTACATCGGTACTTAATCCCTGAATTAAGGAATTGGCAACTTCAGGTTGCCCGGAGAGTTTATAAGCGGCGGCTAGTCTCCATTTCGCAGGGGCCGACAGATATTTGAATTCTTTCAATCTGTTCATTGCACCCAGTTCAGGTACTTTAGCCAATGCCAATAAATAAAGTCTGTATGCTTGTGTAAGGTCGCTACCATAGAAGTTCTGTGTATTAGGAACCCAGGTACTTGCCTTATTACGTTGATATTTTTTCCATTGATCCAGAATACCCGGAGTGAGGGTATAACCACGTGCCTGTGCTTCCAGCATAAAGTTACCCGCATAGTTGGTACCCCATTCGTCGGATTGCCCTTCTCCCGGCCAGTAGCTGAATCCACCATCAGAAGTCTGGAAGTTCTTGAGTCGAACTATTCCTGCTTTCACATTTCTATCTATATTGGCCAGTTCAGATTCTTTCAGGTCCATTAATTGATTAAGGACTAACTGAGGGAACACACCGGAAGTGGTTTGTTCTATACAACCATGTGGATATTGGATGAGGAACTGTAATCTTTTGCCCAGATTCAATGCAGGAATTGTGGATACTTCCAGCGTTCCTTTATTACTGCCGGCCATACCTACGGCAGTAAATGCAGATTGCCAGTTTTGTCCGCCTTCCAATGTATTTTCGAGAACATTGGTGATAACAGGGTTAGGATTGCGAACATCGAGTTCTACTTCTTCTTCGGCTTTTTCAGCACCACTTGTTGCAGTTACTTTGATTTTAGCAATACCTGTCTGAGGTTTTACTTTCACATCGAAGTAAACAATTTGTTCGCCAGGTTGAGGGAATATTACGGTTTTACTGCGATCGCCGACTATTTCCAGTAATGGGCTGGTATTCAGCGTCACAACTGCATTACGGACGGATGGCTCCATTCCGAATACCGTTACAGGTAGTTGTATTGTTTCGGTAGGACCCAGTACCCGAGGAGCAGATGTTAACAACATTAATGGTTTCTTAACTGCTACGGTTTTTTCTGCCGAGCCGTAAGCACCGTCCTGGCCTGCAACAACCATAGCTTTTAATGAACCAATGTATGGTGGAAGTTTAAATTTATGGGTTTGTTTCTGCCCTGTTTTCAGGTAGAATGGCCCCATAAATTTCACTACAGGCTTAAATCTGTTGGCTTTAGCTGCACCAGCATTTCTGTTGAGGCCCTCGTCACCACCTATAGTAAGAATACGATCCATATTTACACTCCATGCACCCAATACAAAGTCGAAGAGATCCCAGGTTTTTACACCCAGTGCTTCACGTGCATAGAATGAACTGTGCGGATCAGGAGTTTTGAATCTGGTAAGATCCAATAATCCTTCATCTACCAATGCAATGGTATAGGTCATTGGTTTACCATTGGCCTCGCTGACAGTGATTGCCGCTTCAGTTTCAGGTCTGATTTTTTCCGGCATATTGATTACCGGTTTCAGAATGGTACCCGGGTCTTCAATTTTAATCGGAATAGTACCATACATTCTGATTGGGAGGTCATTAGCCGTTTGTGCATGCGGTTGCAGCAAACTAATATTAACGTATATATTAGGCGACATGTTTTTCTCTGCTTTAAAGCGATAAACAGTCTGCCCTTTATCGGTATTAATCCAGTATGCTTTCAAAATACGGCTACCGGATTCGATGCTTATAAGTCCTCTGCCAGCGGCATTGCTAGGAATGGTTAATACAATGTCATCTCCAACTTTGTATTGTTTTTTGTCGGCAGTAAACGACAACATAGCAGCTTCCTGTGGATTACTTTGCTGCAGGCGGGTAGCCCATCCTGGCCAGTCGATATACACGGCCTGTCCGCTGGTATGTCCACTTTCCAGGTCTTTCACTCTCACCAGGTATCTGCCCCAATCCGGACTATTTACGCGGAGGTTCCATTTACCTTTACCATCATTCAAAGTGATTTCATCATTGCTAAGCAATTGATTGTAGGAACCCTGAGTGAAGTTGCTGTAATCATCATCTTCACCTTCTTCCCACCACCATCTCCATTTTATTTTATATAGCTCTACTCTTACTTTTTTGCTTCCTTTTGTAAGATTTCCATTTCCATCTACATCGATAATACTAACAGAATGATTTTCGTCTGTTAATAACATGCCGGTATTTCTATCGCCCTGTGGTAATTGAATACCTACATAGGAAGTGTAAGGGTTATAAGGCATAGAGAAATGGTCGATACTAAAATCGCCGCCCGGTTCGAATACCTTTACCTCAAAGTTGGCTTTAAGCTGACCCGGAGCCACCTTTCCAAGTTGAATATTAGCGTTTACAGGTGCGCTACCGTTTTCGTTTAACGGGCCTTCAAATATTGTTTTATTTTCTGCCTCGAACTTAGTTACAGGGTCATCGAAACTATAATCAGGGAAGTTTTTAAAGACGGTTTTTTGCTCCACCAGGGAAACATCCACCTTTGCTTTCAGGTGTTGCGCTGTTGCACCGAATAGCCACATCGCCGACAAAGTACCAGGGGTACTACCTTTTTGCAGGCTGGTGTAACTACCAAAATCCATTTTGATTTTGAGGCGATTTGGCTTCACTGTTTCAATACGCAGGTTCTTAGTGAAAGTTGCACCACCAACCTTAACTTTTGCCACCCATGTACCGGTAGGGTCATCTGGATTGGTAGTGGTAATGAAGGTATAGAAGCCGTTTAATCCACCAGTTTGATTGATGCGTTTATATAACTGTCCTTTAGGATTGTATATTTCCAGGGTAACCGGATGGTCCGGAGGCAGATTCGCACTTTTATCTTCCAAGATAAAAGTCAGATATAAAGAATCTCCTGGTCGCCATACCCCTCTTTCTCCATACAGGAATCCTTTAATACCATTTTGAATTTCTTCTCCTTTAACATCAAAGCGGCTAAGAGGTAGAGAGCTACCATCGTCTAATTTGAGATAACCTCTTTCACTGTCTTTCTTCGCAATCAGCAGGTATGGCTTGCGTTTCAGGTCGAACTTCGCGAAACCTTCGCCGTCACTTTTAGTTTTATAGATAACTTGTTGTTGGTAATCAAGTAGTTCCAGTTCCACTCCTATCATCGGTTTGGTGTCGCGGATATCGGTAACGGCAACCAACATACTGTTGTCATTACCTCGTTTGGCAATCAATCCTATATTGGAGGAAATGACGTTACGGGCAGCCCATCTGTCTTTATTATAGTAGGAGTTGGAGCATGCATCATCTCTTTGCGACCAATTGTAGCCATAAGGATAGTAGCTGTTATATCCTTGCCAGAAAGCATCATCTTCATCAATTTTATCGCCATACCCGTAGTAATCATCTTCATCGTCCGAATCGCTGGCAGAACTACCGGAGGTAGAGTCGGCGGCGCAGGCAGTAAAGGCATATGCCTTACGGAAACTGATAGTGATACGATAGATAGCACCGGGTTCTGTACGAAGCATTTTATCCAGATCGATGAAGAAACGATTTTGTTTATGCAGGTTTAAGGATTTGTCGTTATCCAGCCTGATGGTTTGTTGCACCACTGGTTTACCTACCCGACGAAGTTCCTCAGAGCCGTCGAGATCATTACGTTGCAGGTATTGAGGAACGTTGTTTTCGTAAATTTTGATAACGGTAACATCAACGGCTTTCAGGTTTACCGCATCAAATGGCATTACCAGTTTATTACTTTGAGGAAGAATAACGCCTTTACCAGGAATGCTTACAGAAGGCATCGTATTAGGAATATTCACGCTGGCGCTATAAGCCTTACCCAGGGATTTATCCATAATATTTGTGACTGCCTCATTCACGACTACGTTATAGTTTCCATCCATTTTAGCAGGAGCATATACGCTTACTTCACTACCATCGATGGTATAGCGCAGATCACTAAGTCCGGCGATGCCAATAAGTCCGTCCAGGACCTGAGCGGTGCTAACCGGATCGGAGAACTGCACTAAAAGATGTTGTTCCGGTTCTGCAATGGCTTTAATATCCAGTACTTTGAAATCACCGACAGCAGGAACTTCTACAGTTACCTTATCAGAGTTTTCTGCTTTAATAACAGATCCGTTCCAGCTGAGTTCAAGATTTCTGGAGGTATTACCTCTTACAATATTATTGATAGTAAAACGGGAGGTACGATCGGCTTCATTATGTTGCCAGGTTACAGGGAGGGCCTGACCGGCATATTGAACGGTAAGTAGTTTTTCTACAGCCTGAGGGTTTTCCACATCTGCGGTGAAAACGGTTCCGGAGTAGGACATTTTATCCAGTGTATTACTGGTAGCGGCTTTTAAGCCAAAACCTTCAGTTGAATAAGCGGGTTTAATTACTTTAAACCCGAAATTGAAGGTTTTGAGGTCTTTAGCCACTTCAATTATTTTACCTAGTTTAAACGTTGCCTCGTAGGTTTTACCAGGTTGTAGATTCTCATCTGGTCTGAACTCTATGGTGGTAGCATCTACCCAATAAGCTTTTCCCTTGATGGAAGGAGAGAATTCGAATACTTCCTTTTCAAGGGGTTCATTTTGGGTATGCGTGACGTTTACCTGTCCCGTTAGTTGTACACGGATTGCACTTTGTTTTGAAATAATCCCTGCAGTATATGCTTCGATATACCTTGCAAATTGGGGATTCATTTCTTTACGAGTGGAACGGCAGCCACAGATCAGTACAAGGGCGGCCAAAAAAGAGATTACTACCGGAACAGTAGACCGCTTAATTGGGAACATCAGGAAAAAATATTAGGGTGAATAACGATATATATACGAATGTAAATAAGAAATCTCGAAATATTAAAAATTAGTATCAAAAGGTAACTTGGATACATATTCGTTTATAAATCAATCACCCTAAAAAAAATCTATTTAAATCATCTCTCCTTTATTTAACCTGATGAATTTATCTACGCAGGCAGGTAGTTCTTCTTCATAATGTGTTACAAAAATGAGGGCGATGGAGAGATGTTCGCAGAGTTGTTCTATAACCTGTTTGAAATGTAGTTTTTGTTGAAAATCGAGCCCCTGGCAAGGTTCATCGAAAATCAGCAGTGGAGGGTTTTTCACCAGGGCCCTGGCCAGTAATGTTAGCCTTTGAACGCTTTCAGAAACCTGTTTGAAAGGAGCGTCTGAATATTGTTCGATACCCAGCACTTCCATCCATTTACGGGCTTTGTTTTCCTGTTCCTGGTTTACAGGTTTAGGAGTGCCAATAATATCAGAATATCCGGAGCAAATCACCTTGATGCAATGATCCCGGGTGGTAAAATATTGGTGTAGTTCAGGGGATACAAAACCAATTTTCTTTTTGATATCCCAAATACTTTCTCCGGACCCTCTTTTACGATCGAACAGCCAGAGTTTATTAGCATATGCCTGAGGGTTATCTCCATTGATTAAGCTGAGTAAAGTTGATTTTCCGGCACCATTTGGCCCAAGTAATGCCCATTTATCGTTAGGTTTAACCACCCAGTTTATTCCTTTAAGGATGATGTTTTCACCATATTTGACATTTATATCTTCCATTCGAACAATGGTATCAAAGGTAGGAATAGAAACATCAGCTACTAATGCAGCTATTTTTTCTGCATCTATTCCAGGTAGCGTAGCTGATTTAAAGTCCTGAACCGGCAGCTTTATAAATTCTGCCCTGGTATAGGAGCCTGTAACAGTTCCTTGGTCCAGGGAAAGAACATGGGTGATATTTTCAGGGATTTCAGTTGGAGTAGTGCTTAGAATTACGGTGGTACCACTGGCTATAATTCCGTTTATCATTTCCGTAAATTCTTTACGGGCCTGTATATCCAGTCCGATAAATGGATTATCGAGCATTAATAATTGAGGATGTTGAAGCAATGAGCGGGCAATCATTACTCTCCTTGTTTCTCCATTTGATAGTTTTATCAGTCTTTTTTCCAGTAAGTTTTCAAGGCGTAAAGCTTTCATTGAATCCGGTATGGTATCAATTTCCAGGTATTCTCTGACAGTTGGAGAGTTGTCAGCATCCATACTATTGAAGCGTTGCTGATAGTAGAAATCGGTGGTGGTATTGGATAGATTTTTAAAAGTATGATGATGACCCACAAATGCTATGAGATTGCGATAGTTGAACCATGGGTCTGTAATAGTATGGGTAGCACGATAGTTGTCATAAAAATCGTAATGAATACTACCATTAATGATATTAAACTTTCCAAGAATAGTATTTAGCAAAGCGGTTTTACCGGAACCACTTGGTCCTACAATGGCCCAGTTTGTACCTTTGTTGATCTGCCAGGAAAGGGAAGGGAATAATGTTTTATCCAGGTATCTTACTGTAATATTCGATAGCGAAAGAAACGATTGCTGAGAGTCCATAATTTTAACTATTGGGCTAAGTGAAATTTCGTTTGTCGGGAGATAAAATTATAAGTAAATTTTAAAGGTTCATAAATTTATATGATGAATTGGAAGATTAAAGTTTTTGATGCACTTACAGTGCAGGAGTTATATGAGATTTTGCGACTGAGAAGCGAAGTTTTTGTTGTTGAACAAAACTGTGTGTACCAGGATCTGGATAATGCTGATCAGAAAGCCCTTCATCTGATGGGCACAGATGATGAAGGAAATTTGCTTGCGTATACAAGACTATTTGCACCGGGTATTCAATACACCGAAGCATCAATTGGTCGGGTAGTTACTTCGCCGAAGCACGGAAGAGGGAAAGGTATTGGTAAAGAGTTGATGGAGCGTTCTATAGCGGCTGTAGAACAGCATTTCGGTATGGTGCCAATAATGATTGGGGCACAGCAATACTTACACAGGTTTTATAGTTCTTTGGGCTTTAAACAAGTGAGTGATATGTATTTGGAAGATGGAATTCCGCATATAAAAATGAGAAGAGAGGTAGATTAAAATATTTTAATGTTGGACTTTTATTTATTTGATAATCAATTAATTGTGATATTCTGATATAATCCTGATCATTTTGAGTTTTATTAGGATTTTAACTGTATTTATATTTGTGAATGAAATTGTTAGCCTTAAAATTATCTCTGATCTCAGTTTGGGGTTAATGATTTTTGTTGTGTGAAGTTATCCCCAATAAAACCAATGCTTATTGGGTTGAAATTAATATTCTCGATTAAACTTAGGAGTAATTAAATCCAACATATCTTATATGAAAGCTAAAAATATTGCGGAAATCATTGTAACCTATTTCGATTCTAAGGGAGATCTTATCACGAATAAAAAGCTGCAAAAACTATTATATTATATTGAAGGCTGGTCTTTGGTTCATCTATCTTCGATTATCGATGAAGATTTTGAGGCATGGATACATGGTCCGGTGATTCCCAGTATTTATACGGATTATAAGGAATATGGTTATTCACCTATTGTAAATAAATATAAAAAAGGACAAAGTAGCGGGGCAAAATGGAAAGAGCTGATTAAAAAATTTAAACTCGCAGAAGAACAGATAGAACTAATCGTGGAAGTTTTGAATAAATATGGAGTAGTATCATCATTACAGTTGGAGCTTTTAAGTCATTCGGAAGAACCCTGGTTAAAGACCAGAGGAAATTTAGGGCCGGTAGACAAATGTGATAGTATTATAGACAAGAAGCTTATTAAAAAATACTTCAGTTCTCTGTTAGATGATGAAAAAGAATAAATCCTACCGTATTTCAGACCCTGTCAGTCAATCAGCCAGTCGACTGAAAAATACTCATATGGTAAAACCAGCAATCTGATAAGTGATTTTAAGTACGATAAACCAATTTTTGCTTTCGATTTTTTATCATTAAAATCAACCCCTCTCTGTTTTGATTCTAAATTAATCAATGGGGTAAAAGAGTATCATCGGTTGTTGCATATGCTTAAAACAATTTCAGGTAAGACTTATGATGAATTATCGAGGGATAGCTCCTTTCATTTTCATAATGTAGATCTTAAGGATACCACAATTTCCGAATCGGAGTTTATTAAATGTATAGTATCAGATTACTCAAAAGTAAGTGTTGATAATATTCCTGTTATATATCAGTTCAAAGCTTTTGATAAAGCAAGGATATTTGGATTTATATATAAATCTGTATTTTATTTTGTTTTTTTTGATAGAAACCACAAAGGATATCAAAGAAAATAGAGGGTGTTTCTAATGTAATTTATCCCGATTTTATTCGGATACCTGATAGAGAGTATTATTATTTACTTAATTATCATAACCCTCAGATTATTTTTGAAACATCCTCTATAAACTATTTCTTAGGAACTTTTTTCGGTTTGATTTCTACCAACTTTTTCTGTTGTTTTATCCTGTAAAAAGGAATCAGATATGAAACAGTATACTGTACATCAAACACAGCACGTTTGGCGCCATTTCCAAATCCAGGAATTACCAGAGGTGTGAAATCTGGTGTTTTAACAGTGTTTAGCAAAAAGCGCTCTCTCAGATTCCATCCAAGGAAAAAGTTCTTCAAAACTTCTGCTTTCAAACCCACAACTAATTCTATCCAGTGAGCATTAGCGTTGGTACTGGGAATACTTCCTGTAATATTCTGCCCCCAATAACTATCCTTAATCAAATACGATGGTACTGAATAATTAAAATGAGAAAACCCATATCGCATACCTACATAAAAGATATTCTTTTCCGTAGGATACTGGGGTTTCAGGAAGTTATAATCGACACCCACAGTAGCAAAATACCCGGTTCCTTTATAGGTATAATTAGTATCGCTGTGTGGTGTGCTGGCAAAACCACCTTCAAAAGCAGCATACCAGTTATCATTAATGCGAGCATCCGCTACTATAGTAACTTCTTTTCTGTAAGGATAATAAATAGCAGTAACAATACGGCTTAAGTCCAACCCAATACGCACCCCGCCAGGAATGTAATAGATACTGTCGTGAGGTAATTTGACAGTTTTTCGGGCAGTATCAGACGCTGTTTTATGTACAGTATCTATAGCTGCTTTGTGTAGTGAATCTTTTTGCTGCTTGTTCTGAGCCTGGGCTGAAAAGCAGAACAGAAAACTACTGATTAAAGAAAAACAAAGTAAGGTGCGTGTCATTACTGCTGATTACAGACTTATTATTAATCACTACAGAGTCGATCGTGTTTTTGGTTGTTATCACGGTATCAATTAAGAAATTGGTACCAAAACCGCAGCCTGGTGAGATGAAATGCTTGATGCGCTGATATCGGAAAATCAACGTATCTGCTACCAGAGCAGAATCTACTTTCAGATAGAATACAGAACTATCTGCAAGCGGTGATAATTGTAAAAAGAGATCTTTTAGTGGTTGTTGTTTATAGATTGAGTCTCTGTTTAATGCATAAAGCGTTACTTTAGGCATAACAGTATCCCGCACAATCCCTGCACTGTCGCGGGAAAAGTGAATGTGCAGATCATTCCGTAAAGTCTGATCGCAAACTTTGGTTTCATTTTCGCAGGCAAAGAACACTGCTGATAATGAAAGAACCAGTAATATCTGATATATACGTTTCATTCGTGGTAAATCCGGTTGGCAAGATATTAAATTCCCAGCTCCTTTCGTAAGTAAACGGCAGTATGGCTTTCTTTACAAGTACTTACCTGTTCGGGAGTACCGGTACACAGAATGGTTCCACCGCCTGATCCACCTTCTGGTCCAAGATCCACAATGTAATCGGCCATCTGTATTACATCCAGGTTATGTTCGATCACCAGCACAGTATTTCCACGATCTACCAACTTATTCAGTACATTCAGCAATAGTTGGATATCCTGGAAATGTAACCCGGTTGTAGGTTCATCCAGAATATAGATGGTTTTGCCGGTATCTTTTTTCGATAACTCTGTAGCCAGTTTTACCCTTTGAGCTTCACCTCCTGATAATGTAACAGCCGACTGGCCCAGGGTAATATAACCCAATCCTACATCCTGTAAGGTTTTAATCTTACGATAGATCCATGGTACCGGCTGGAAGAACTCCACAGCATCATCTACCGTCATGTCCAGCACATCGGAAATAGATTTCCCTTTGTAACGTATTTCCAGGGTTTCTCTGTTATAACGGCGACCATTACACTTCTCACAAGGTACATAAACGTCGGGCAGGAAGTTCATTTCTATGACTCTCATGCCACCGCCTTCACAAACATCACAGCGACCGGTTTTAACGTTGAAGGAGAAACGGCCGGCATTGTATCCTCTGATTTTGGCTTCCGGAACTGAAGCAAACAGGGTACGGATATCGGTAAAGAAACCACAGTAGGTAGCCGGATTGCTTCTTGGAGTTCGGCCAATCGGAGACTGGTCGATCTCAATTACTTTGTCGATATGTTCCAGTCCTTTTATACTCTTATAGGGCATTGGCTCCAATTTGGAGTCGTAGGCATGTTTAGAGAGGATTGGATAGAGTGTTTCATTGATTAGTGTAGATTTTCCACTACCGGAAACTCCAGTTACACAGATGAAGGTACCCAGTGGTAGTTTCAGATTTACATTTTTCAGGTTATTGCCTGAAGCGCCTTTAAGTTCAAGGAAATTTCCATTGCCTTTACGTCTGGTAGCAGGAATCGGCGGAACGGCCTTTCCATTCAGATAATTGGCAGTAGGGGTATTTAGTTTCAGGATTTGTTTTGGAGTGCCATGAGCAATGATTTGTCCGCCATGCACACCAGCTCCTGGTCCGATATCTACGAGGTGATCTGCATGTAGCATGATATCTTTATCATGTTCAACAACAATCACAGTATTGCCCATTTCTTTCAGGTTATGCAAAGCATCTATCAGTTGCATATTATCGCGTTGATGCAACCCGATACTTGGTTCATCGAGAATATAGGTGATCCCCATCAGCTGGGAGCCTATCTGGGTTGCCAGCCGAATACGCTGTGATTCTCCACCACTAAGTGTTCTGGTGGGGCGATTGAGCGTGAGATAATTCAATCCTACATTTAACAGGAATTGAAGTCTTTCACGAATTTCCTTGAGAATATCTTTAGCAATAGCGTTTTGTTTCTTCTCCAGGCGTTCTTCGATGTTTCCAAACCACAGGAGCAGTTTATCCAGGTCCATATTTCCTAATTCGGAAATATTTTTGCCATCTACTTTGAAGAAGAGACTTTCTTTTTTGAGTCGGCTACCATTACATTCGGGGCAGGTACTTAATTTCATGAAGCCTTCAGCCCAGTTACGAACATAATCGGAGGAGGTATCATTAAAATAACGACGTACCATGTTAACAACTCCTTCGTATTCGGTAGAGTACTCAGTTTTAGCGGTATCATCACCAAAATCCATATCTACTTCGAGTTTCCCATTTTCATCGCCAAATAATAAGACGTTGAGTGCTTTTTGAGGGATATCTGAGATAGGAGCGGTAAGAGAGAATTTATATTTTTTAGAGAGTTGCTGTACCTGTTTATAAGTAAAGGTATCGCGGGCTTCTCCAAGTGGTTTTAATCCTCCGTCGGCAATCGTTACGCTGTAATCAGGGATTACTTCGTTCATATCTATCTGGTAGATAGTTCCGAGGCCTTTACAGCGTGGGCAGGCACCATAAGGAGAGTTGAAGGAGAAGGTATTCGGACTTGGTTCGTCGTAAGAGAGGCCGGTATCTTCACACATTAGCTGTTTGCTGAACTGGCTCACTTTTTCCGAATCATGATCCATGATCATCATTATTCCCTTACCCATAGTAAGTGCTTTTTGAACACTTTGACTGATGCGGGTGCGGGCATCTTCCTTCACCTGAATTCTATCTATAACCAGTTCAATATCGTGGATTTTGTACCGGTCTACCTGCATTCTTTCTTTCAGGTCCTGGATTTCGCCATCTACTCTTACTTTGAGGTAGCCTTGTTTCCTTACCTGTTCGAATAGTTCTCTGTAATGACCTTTACGGCCGCGAACTAAGGGCGCGAGGATTGCTAATTTTTTATTATTATAATTTTTATATAGATGGGCAATGATCTCTTCTTCAGAGAAGCGGGTCATTGGTTTATTGGTGATATATGAATATGCGGTACCTGCCCGGGCATAAAGGAGGCGAAGGAAATCATAGATTTCGGTGATGGTGCCTACAGTTGAGCGAGGATTTTTATTAGTAGTTTTTTGTTCGATTGAAATAACTGGGGAAAGTCCGGTTATTTTATCTACCTGGGGGCGCTCCATATCGCCGATGAACTGGCGGGCATAGGCTGAAAAGCTTTCCATGTAGCGTCGTTGTCCTTCGGCATAAATAGTATCAAAGGCGAGTGATGATTTACCACTGCCGCTGATCCCAGTAATTACTACCAATTTATTTTTGGGCAACTCGAGGTCGAGGTTTTTCAAATTATGCTCCCGAGCGCCAAAGATGGCTATCTGTTCATCTGCCGGGGCTTGAGCGTCGGAGTGAGCGGGTACATTCTCTTTTTTCTTTGCCATAATATTAAACCACTAAACTACACCATAATTACGAATTGTTGCTCGCAAAGAAGCAAAGTTTGTTTAAGTAGTATAAGTAATTTTAGAGAAAAATATTAGGATTATGGTGGATATTAAGTACAAAAATAATTTATAAAAAACTTATGTTTCTTACCTAAACATTAATTCTTTGTGAGCCAAAGAAACACAAAGGCCTGAAAATTAAACTAATTTCCAGGCCTTTGTAATTTATTAAAACTTATGTTTTTAAAATAAACATCGCTTTTCAGCGAGCTATTTAGGCTTTGTATTTTTTAAATACAACGATGGCATTGTGACCACCAAAACCGAAGGTATTGCTCATTGCAATGTTAACGGTGCGTTGTTGTGCCTTACCTAAAGTCAGGTTCAGGTTAGTAGGGATTCCTTCACCTAATACAGAAGTATTAATGGTAGGAGGAATAATATCTTCCTGAGTAGCTTTGATACAAGCGATTGCTTCAATAGCACCGGCAGCACCGAGTAAGTGGCCAGTCATCGACTTGGTAGCACTGATATTTAACTTTTGAGTATGTTCTCCAAAAGCAGCAACGATAGCTTTCAATTCACTAACATCACCAACAGGAGTAGAAGTAGCATGGGCATTGATATAGTCAACATCCGTCATTTGAATATCAGCATCTCTGATAGCTTCTTCCATACCCATACGAGCGCCAAGTCCTTCAGGGTGAGTAGCAGTAAGGTGATAAGCATCACAAGTCATAGCACCGCCGATCATTTCACCGTAGATAGTAGCTCCTCTGGAGATAGCGTGTTCATATTCTTCGAGAATAATAGCACCGGCGCCTTCTCCCATTACGAAACCATCACGATCAGCGTCGAATGGACGGGCAGCGTGAGTAGGATCGTCGTTGCGGGTAGATAATGCTTTTAATGCATTGAAACCTGCGATTCCTGCACGGGTAACCGGGGCTTCAGAACCACCAGCTACAATAGCATTAGCTTTACCCAAACGGATATAGTTAAAAGCATCTACTAATGCGCTGCTGGAAGAGGCACAAGCAGATACAGTACAGAAGTTAACACCCATGAAACCATATTTCATAGCTATTTGACCTGCTGCAATGTCAGAAATCAGTTTAGGAATGAAGAAAGGATTGAATTTAGGAACGAAATTAGCTTCCGCAAATTCAACGATTTGTTCTTCGAACGTCAGCATCCCGCCATTGCCAGAGGCCCAGATAACACCAATTTTGGTTTTATCTACACCTTCTTTATCAAGGCCCGCATCCAATACTGCTTCCTGAGCAGCTGCCATCGCGTACTGAGTGAAGTTATCCATTTTCCGGGCTTCCTTCTTCTCCATATATTTTTCTACATCAAAATCTTTGACTTCACAGGCAAATTTTGTTTTAAACTCTGTTGTATCAAATTTAGTGATGGGGCCAGCGCCACTTACGCCAGCTTTCATATTGTTCCAAAAAGTATTTACATCATTCCCGAGAGGTGTTAATGCTCCGAGACCGGTAACCACAACCCTTTTCAGTGTAACAGTACGCATATTTTTTACTTTAATAAAAAAAGTTAGAGCGCAAATTTAGTTACTTATTGTTATGATTAATCATTTTCATTAAGATAATATAATATAACTTTTGTAGGATTACGTTAAAATCCTTGCTGGTAGCGGGTATTTCTCGCAAAGCAGCCGAGTTTTTTTAAGAGGCATAAGAATTTTGTTTTATTTATTGGAAGATTAATTGACTTTGTCAAGAATAAAATCAATTGAAAATTTCAAAATCGATAAACAAAATTCTTATGCCTCTTAAAAAAACTCGGCTGCTTTGCGAGAAATTTAAGCAGCGGCTGAAGATGCCACTAAATATGGTTCAATTGCAAATTTTCGGGTACGTTTCTTCAGAAATGAAATAATTTCTGCATCTGTCTGGAATCTATCTCCAATATTTACAAAATTTTTAGCCAGCAAATCATAGCGTTTAAACATCAGATAGGCCCATACATGCAGGAAATGGATTCCATCAAAAACAATAGCCTCATTAACTATATACTCGTCTATTGTTTTATTAAAATACGTTGGATGCTCTGTCCAATGCATATTGGGTTTAATATGATGACTGATATGGTAGCCATCATTCCAGCATTTATGATTGTATTTGGTATTGATACAGGTAATACTGTTTTTATATCCGTTATCCGGATCAGTAGCGCAGATAAACGCATGTTGAGCCCAGTTACCCACCATCATAATAATTCTGGAAATGATAAATGGCAGAATGAATACAACAAAGGTTGCTGGGAAATTAATAAAGGAAAGACCTATACAGGCGCCAATAAACAATAGCTCACCTCTTACAAGTTTTACCATTAACTTATTTCTCTTTTTGCGAATATGATATTTGGCAGTATCATAAACCCCAAAAGTGACAAAATTCCATAGATACAAAAGAAACCCTCTGAAAGAATCGCGTTGATAGAACATTGTAGAGCTATCATCTTCCGGCATGTTGTTCTCAGGATGATGCATGCCTATATGGTGTGAATAATATGATTCCGGAGTTTGGCCAAATAATGGACCAAGTACCCATGGAAGATAATTATTCATGAACTGATACTTTTTTTCAAAAAAGGCTCTGTGGCTGGTGCAATGAAGCATTAAGCCAAAGGGCCCTTTAAATACAATATTATTAAAGTAATGATAGGCGATGACTGCTCCCCACCATACCCAGTTATTGATACCAGGAATGTATAGCAAGATGGCCAGTGGCCATAAAACGAGCGTAATTTTTACTGTCAAATACACAAACGGAAGATCCCTTTCATCGCGTATCCAGCTTTTAAACAGCCGATCCAGGCTTGTTTCACGTTCCGGCTTAATGTAAACAGGATCCGTAAGTTGATTTGAGTAATACTTCATAAAACTTTTGTGAATTGTCTACAGTTAGTGTAGTTGTTGGCAATTGAATGCAAAAACTAAGAACCTATGCTATAACGTAGCTGATTCTGATATATTATTAACTAGAATTAATGAAAGATAATCATTTTTTCAATCTTACCTGGGATTTGCGGGTATTTTTGTAATTTCCCGGTCATAGCAGTACCACTAGTGGGCAAATGCAACCATTAAACAGAGAGTAATTCCCGTATGAATAATTTATGTATGCCAAAATCAGCCCTTGCAGATGGAACGATTAACCCTTAAGGATGTAGCCAAACTGGCTGGAGTAGCGCCTTCCACAGTCTCATTTGTATTGAATGGGAAGGGGAAGCAAATGCGGATACGCGACGAGGTAGCGCAAAAGATTATGCAGGTGGCCGAGAAATCGGGCTATGAACCGCATAGAATGGCCGTGAACCTCAGAACTGGTCAGTCTAAGACCCTTGGTCTGATCGTTGAAAGTATCAGCGGTAGTTTTTTTGCAAGCCTTGCAAAAACGATTGAGACGGAAGCAGAGCGCAATGGCTACAATGTAGTTTACTGCAGCACAGAGAATAATGCACAGAAAGGCGCTGAGCTAATTAAGATGCTCGGTCGCCAGATGGTGGATGGTTATCTGATTACTCCGGCACCGGGAATGGAAAAAGGAGTGCAGCAACTCGTTCAGAATCAAAGACCTTTGGTACTGATGGATAGCTATTTCCCAGGAATTAAGGCGCCTTATGTTTTAACAAATAATTATGATGGCGTACAACAGGGAATCAGACAACTGGTAAAGAAGGGATTGACAAAAATCGCTTTTGTAACAGTGGATCTGGATCTTATTCAATTGACAGAACGCCAACGTGGCTATGTTAACACGCTGAAAGAGAACAAGATCGCTGTTAAAAAGAAATATATACTTCAACTTAAATATCATCGCCAGCAAAGCGATTCTTTAAGAGAACTTCGCAGTTTCCTGGAAGAAAATCCCGAACTGGAGGCTATATTTTTTGCCACAAACTACCTCGGAATTATCGGTTTGGAAGCAATTTCGCAACTAGGATTGAAAATGCCGGACGATTTAGCCGTCATGTGTTTTGATGATCATGATATCTTCAGATTATATCCTCCAGGTATTTCAGTCATAGAACAGCCCATCGATAATATTGCCCGTACAGCTATTGATATGCTAATGCAGCAACTAGATAAAGGAAAAGGACCCCTGAAAAAATTTGCTGTGGAATTACCAGGTAGAATGATCCTCAGAGGATCGACTTGAAAAGAAGACAAAATCGAAAAATATTTTTATTTTTAAAGCTGCTATTGCAATAAACGGAAAAAAGGATTCAGTCACGGGACCCTTTTTTTTCGGTACCTGTGCTAAATCGATTTTTCAAATTAACTTTAAAGCCGAATTAGCGATTTAAATCACGTATTTTCAAGGCTTTATTGTTTGTTGAAATGAACAAACACCATTTTCATTTATTTAAAAAGAACGCATGAAAAAAGTTGGATTGTTAGCAGCAGCTTTATTTTGCTTACAAGGCGCTTATAGCCAGGCAGTGGATAAAGTGACCTCGCCAGCAGATTGGGTAAATACCCTAATGGGTACCGACTCAAAAGTTTCGCTGTCTAACGGTAATACCTATCCCGCTATCGCCCTGCCATGGGGCATGAATTTCTGGATGCCGCAAACCAATACTATGGGTAATGGCTGGGCATATCAGTACAATGCCGACAAAATCAGAGGCTTCAAACAAACACACCAACCTTCTCCGTGGATCAACGACTATGGCCAATTTGCCATTATGCCGGTTACAGGTTCCGTAAAATTTGATCAGAATAAAAGAGCTAGTTGGTTCTCTCATAAATCTGAAGTAGCTAAACCTTATTATTATAGTGTTTATCTTGCTGATCCGGATGTTACCACAGAAATAACTCCAACGGAAAGAGCAGCTCAACTCAGATTCACCTACCCTGCTACTGATAGCGCTTTCGTAGTAGTTGATGCTTTTGATAAAGGTTCCTATATCAAAATAATTCCTGCTGAAAGGAAAATCATCGGCTATACTACCAAAAACAGTGGTGGTGTTCCTGCCAACTTCAAAAACTATTTCGTTATCACATTCGATAAACCTTTCACTGTTACCGATACCTGGCACGATTCAGTATTGGTAAAGGGCCAGTTAGAACTGAAAGCGGATCATTCCGGCGCAGTGGTAGGATTCAAAACTAAAAAAGGTGAAAAGGTAGGAATCAAAACCGCTTCTTCCTTCATTAGCTTCGAACAGGCAGAATTAAACCTGCAACGCGAAATCGGCCAGGATAGCTTCGATGCTACCTGCCAGAAAGCTAAAGATGTTTGGAATAAAGAACTGGGCCGACTGTCTGTTGAAGGCGGATCTGTTGATCAGGTTCGTACTTTCTACTCTTCTTTATACCGCGTATTGCTGTTCCCAAGAAAATTCTATGAATATAACAGTAAGAATGAAGTAGTACACTACAGTCCATTTAATGGTGAAGTACTTCCTGGTTATATGTTCACCGATAATGGTTTCTGGGATACTTTCCGCGCTGTACATCCATTCTTTACACTGATGTACCCTTCTTTAAGTGCTAAGATCATGGAAGGACTGGCAAATACCTATAAGGAAAGTGGCTGGTTACCTGAATGGGCAAGCCCTGGCCACCGCGATTGTATGGTGGGTTCCAACTCCGCTTCTCTTATCGCTGATGCATATATCAAAGGAATCAGAGGATACGATATTAATACCCTCTATCAGGCTATTCTGAAAAATACCGAAAATGAAGGCCCATTAAGTTCTGTAGGCCGTCTGGGAGTTAAATACTATAACACATTAGGATATGTTCCTTACGATGTAAAAGTAAACGAAAATGCTGCCCGTACGCTGGAATATGCATACGACGACTTTACAATCCTTCAATTGGCTAAAGCCTTGAACCGTCCTAAGAAGGAAATTGCATTGTTCGAAAAACGTTCTCAGAACTATCGTAACCTTTTCGATCCTGAAACAAAATTAATGCGTGGTAAAAATAAGGATGGTAAGTTCCAGACTCCTTTCAATCCATTCAAATGGGGTGATGCCTTCACTGAAGGTAACAGCTGGCACTATACCTGGTCTGTTTTCCACGATATCCAGGGTTTATCTAACCTGATGGGTGGAAGAGAATCTTTTGTAGGTATGCTGGATTCTGTATTCAATATGCCTCCAATCTTTGATGAAAGTTATTATGGTACCGTTATTCATGAAATCCGCGAAATGCAGATTATGAATATGGGTCAGTATGCGCACGGTAATCAGCCTATCCAGCATATGATTTACCTGTATAACTATGCTGGCCAGCCTTGGAAAACACAATACTGGATTCGTCAGGTGATGAATAAGCTGTATCACGCTACTCCAGATGGTTACTGCGGTGATGAAGATAATGGTCAAACCAGTGCCTGGTATGTATTCTCAGCAATGGGATTCTATCCTGTTTGTCCGGGTACTACTCAATATGTTTTCGGAACTCCATTATTTCCTAAGTTAACGATGACTTTGGAAGATGGAAAGAAAATGGTGATCAACGCACCAGGGAACAGTGAACAAAGTTTATATGTTCAAAGCGCTTCGTTAAATGGGCAACCATATTCGAAGAATTGGATAAGCCACGACGATTTACAAAAAGGTGGTTCTCTTGAATTTAAAATGGGCGATGCTCCTGAGAAAACAAGAGGTATAGACCCTGCTGCTTATCCATACTCTTATTCTAAGTAATTTCTTTCTCGCAAAGACGCAAAGAAGCTAAGAAGCAAAGGGAATTTTTTTAAGAAGCATAAGGATCAAAGCGGATGTCAATTATGTAGCTAATTTGTTTAATTAGAAACCTATTGTAGCTCTTAAAAATATTCGCTTCGATCCTTATGCTTCTTAAAAAAATTCCCTTTGCTTCTTAGCTTCTTTGCGTCTTTGCGAGTAACAACAAAATCAACACATGAAAAAACCAATCTTATCATTTTTGTTACTGGCATCTTTGCAGAGCTTTGCTCAGGAAAATGTGCTGCAATATGTAAAGCCAATTACAGGAACCCAAAGGATGGGTCATACCTATCCCGGTGCTACTGTACCATTTGGAATGGTGCAACTAAGCCCTGAAACTGATACCATTCCATACGATATGAATGGAAAGTATAATCCCGATGTTTATAAATATTGTGCAGGTTATCAATATGAAGACAAAACTATCGTAGGTTTTAGTCATACCCATTTTAGCGGTACAGGCCACTCCGATCTGGGCGATTTCCTTATTATGCCTACTGTGGGTACCTTACAGTTAAACCCCGGAACCGCCGATAATCCCGAAAGTGGCTACCGCTCCCGCTTTTCTCATAGCACAGAAGTAGCCGAACCAGCATATTACAAAGTAAAACTGGAAGATGATAACATCCTTGCTGAATTAACTACCACCAACAGAGTTGGATTCCATCAATATACTTTTCCACAAACAGATCAGGCTCATATCATATTGGATATGATGTCGGGGATTTATAATCATGAAAATAAAAATGTCTGGACTTTCATCAGAGTTGAAAACGATACACTGATTACAGGCTGGAGACAAACTAACGGTTGGGCACGTACGAGAATTGAATATTTTGCTATGGTGTTTTCCAAACCATTTGTACAATATGGGCAGCAAAACAATTCTAAAGACGTTTATCGTGGCTTCTGGAGAAAATTTGATCAGACAAAGAATTTCCCTGAAATGGCAGGTCGACAAATTCGTGCATACTTCGACTTTAAAACAACTGCCGGAGAGAAAATTAAAATCAAATTTGCATTGTCGCCGGTTAGTACTGCCGGCGCTGTAAAAAACCTATCTGAAATTCCAGGATGGGATTTTGAAGAGGTAAAACGTCAGGGGCAAGCACTTTGGACAAAAGAACTGAATAAAATCCACATAGAATCCAATAGCCGTGAAGAAAAAGAGAATTTCTATACAGCTATGTATCATGCTTTCATTAATCCTACTACCTATATGGATATTGATGGATCATACAGAGGATTGGATATGAATATACACCAGGCCGAAGGTTTTACGAACTATACTACTTTCTCTCTCTGGGATACATATAGAGCACTGCATCCGTTATTCAATGTGATTCAGCCTAAACGTAATGCAGATATGGTGCAATCGATGCTGAAACATTACGAGCAAAGCGCACAACATATGTTACCAATTTGGTCGCATTATGCAAATGAAAACTGGTGTATGATCGGTTATCATAGCGTTTCAGTAATTGCTGATGCTATTATGAAAGGAAATGCTCCCTTTGATGCTGAGAAAGCACTGGAAGCCTGTGTAACTACTGCCCGTCATCGCTCTTACGACGGATTGGAATACTATATAGATAAAGGTTATATACCTGAAGATAAAAACGGATCATCAGTTTCCAAGACACTTGAATATGCATATGACGACTGGTGTATTGCACAGGTAGCGAAGAAGTTGGGTAAGACTGATATTTACAATGAGTTTATCAAACGTTCTGCTAATTATAAGAATGTGTATGATTCTCAATCAGGATTCATGCGTCCACGTTTGGATAACGGTACATTTAAAGCCAGCTTCGATCCGTTGCAAACACACGACCAGGGATTCATTGAAGGGAATGCCTGGAACTACAGCTTATACGTACCGCATAATCCAGATGATATGATTGCTATGATGGGAGGTAAAAAACAATTTACTCAGCATCTTGATTCTCTTTTCACAATGGAATTGCCTGATAAATACTTTGCAGAAACCGAAGATATTACCAGAGATGGAATCATCGGTAACTATGTGCATGGTAACGAACCTTCACATCATGTTGCTTATTTATACAACTGGACAGGTCAGCCATGGAAAACTCAGGAAAGAGTAAGAATGATTCTTAAAAAAATGTATCATCCAGGGCCTGATGGTTTAGGAGGTAATGATGATTGCGGACAAATGAGTGCCTGGTACATTTTCACTACTCTTGGGTTCTATCCTGTTTGTCCGGGTTCCGATCAGTATGCGCTGGGTAGTCCGGCAATTGAGAAAGCTACCTTACAATTGGAAAATGGGAAAACTTTTGTTGTGGATGTGAAGAATCAAAGCGATAAGAATGTATATGTACAGAAAGTGGTTCTTAATGGTACTCCTTTAAATCGTTACTACATAACACATGATGAAATAATGAAAGGAGGAACTATCACTTTTGTGATGGGAGCTAAAGCGAAGAAATAAGATAGGAAAAATTAGGAGATGAGGGAATTTATTTCTTCATGACTTAATGTGTAAATTCACTACTAATACGAAGGGGCCGACTCAAAATACTTTTGGGTCGGCCTTTTTTTATTTTGAGAAAAAGGGAGTATTTACTAAGATGTATTGTTATAATAAAATTGCTCTGCGCGGAGTTGTTTATTAAATTGGGGAAAGGCAAAAAGTAAAATCTTTAAAGTCACCTTTAAGCCGAGAGCTCTTAAAATCAGGTGATATGTAGGGCGAACTGATTAAAAAAGTTAAAAGAGATTTATTGAATATAAAAACACCAAAGACGGGTCTTATTTAGAACAGGCTCTTATTAACCAACATGGGCTGATGAAAAACGGGGGAACGTT
The DNA here is from genome assembly GCF_003419895.1 of Chitinophaga silvatica. GTDB lineage: Bacteria > Bacteroidota > Bacteroidia > Chitinophagales > Chitinophagaceae > Chitinophaga > Chitinophaga silvatica. The sequence continues at coordinate 393,805 of NZ_QPMM01000006.1, forward strand.
ATTAAATGATGTAAATAGCATTAAAAGAGAACTTTGGGGGTTCTTTGGTGTAAAGCCGTAAAAGGTATTAAAATGAGAGCAAATCAAATACTTGAATTTGGAGACTATTATAAAGATGAATTTTATCCCAAAACTTATCATGTCCAAGATCTTGAGAATGATGAGTTAATGGATACTGTTTCCCGCATACATATAAATAGCAGAATTTCCACCTCCGAGTTAGAAGCAATAGCTGATGCATTGAAAAAAAGACCGCAGATAGATTTTCGCCTTTATAAGAATGCATTCCTTAATGAAGCAGAATGGGAGTTGTTCTCACACATTCGCAAGCTTTGGATTAGAATTGACAGAACATTACAGAGTCTTAATTTTCTTGAGAAAATTCCTATGCTTGAAAAATTAGCTATTGAAGGAAGTGTAGAGGAAAAAAATCCTTCATTATTACCATTGCAATTGTTAAAAAATCTAAAATGGCTTAACCTTGTAGATATTCAACAGGATATTAATCAAATAGTCTGGCCAGGTGCACTTAATCATTTAGGTGTAACTATCCCTAAATTAAAAGAAGCTGATTTTCTATCTAAAATTCCTGCAATTCATAATCTTGGTATTCATCAAACTAAAATAAAAGATTACAGCTTCCTTATTAATATTCCTGACCTACGTGTACTATGGCTTTCACAATTAAGCAACTTTAATGATGATGATTCAAAACTATTGTCTAAAATGAAAGATTTGCAATTAGTGTATTTGTCTCGCTGTAAAAGGATAACTAATCTTGATTTTGTTCCTGAAGTAAATGAATTAAAAATTCTGAAAATAGATCATATTAACATTGCCTCATTCGATCCTTTATCCCAAAGTCCGCAACTGAACACACTATCGGCATCTTATGTAACACCCCTTGATAAAAGAATTGATGGACTTCTAAATCTTAAACATGTATATTTTGGAGGAGATATTCCCAAAGATGAAGTAGCGCGTTTCAAAAAGGAATTTAAAGGAATTGATGCAGTAATAGGCCCAGAAATAATTAAAGGCAACCTGGCTGCTAATGAAGCATTATTCGAAATGTCATATATTTACCAAGTGTAGTTATAATTTAGTTTATAAAATTTCAGACATCTTATTATATAATAAATGCCTGGAATTTTATGCTTTTATTGATTATTTCCTACAACGCAAATTAGTTTCCATTCTCTAAAGTAAACTTAATAGTAAATGTATAAGTGTTGGGGGTAAGTCAACATTTAGCGCAATTGGAAAACATCACATCAAATTATTCTGACAAATTGCCGTATACGGATCCGTACGTACGGTGATGTGAGAGGACAGGTAACCAAATAATGGCTACCTTCCTACTCGATTTCAATAATTACTTAGTCACTAATTACAACCATTATTGGATTGGTCTTATAAATATCACCATTGTCATGAGTAAATTTTACTCTCATCATATAAGTTCCAGCCGGTAAAGTTGGTCTTATTACAATCTGGTGTATTTCATTAAATGCGATCATATTTTCCATTTGCGGCGTACCACTTATAAACTCCATTTCATTAGCCGGATATCCTTTGCCACAAACATTCTGGTTAGAACCATTCATCACTTCAATAAGTTGGAGGATTTGAGTACCCTGATAAATTTCAACTTCAATTTTTCCAGGAATTGCCGGAATACCTTGGATAGTTCGAGGACTAACTCCAATACTCTGATTCATGAATCTACCATAAAGCTGAACAAAACGGCAGCCCGACATATTAGTAACACGGGAAGAATCCAGTATAGTAACCCTATTAAACATTTTTACTGTGGCTGTATCCAATCTTTGATTAAGGGCACCACTAAAAGTTCTGAAGATAGTATTATTGATTTTCAGATAGAAGTTACTAAAATCTATATACCCCTTACCCACTACTATATTTAAAGGATATGATATGCTAATAGCATTATCATTCAGCGTTTTAACGGTAAGATCATAAGTTTTGGTAGAATCATTTTTAGAGGTCAATACCGCTTTGTTGGTCTGCTCATTAAATCCTGCGCCATAAAATATTTGCTCTCCACCTTCGATTCCAACTATTTTATTAATGTTATAGAGATTGGCCCAGTCAGGGGTATTCATGTTATACATTTTCATATAATCGAGGCTGAAGCTGGGAGTCGTAAATTCCAGGGAGTCTGCTATTTTCACTTCATTATTCTGACGAAGCGTCAGGCGGGCTTTATACTTGGTTTTTCTGACAAGTGAGGCAAATGAAAATGCTTCATTGTTATGTGGGTTCAAAGTAGTGGAACTACCGTCAGTAGTCAATTCTACAGAGGCATTATACTGAAGCAGTTTACTGGCTTCGCCACTAACTTTAATCAATGCAATATCGGAAGTAAGATCGAGTAACTGAATTTTGGCAGTTGCTGCAAATTGATTCAGTTCTGCATTTGATTTTTCAACATTTTTTTCATCTTTTTTCGAACAGGATGCTAAGAATGCAACCGATAGTACCAGGGGTAGGATCTTTTTCAAAGGCATAGGTTTTAATTTGTAAAGTGCAAAGAAATAAGTTTTTAAATTACAGAAATAGTAGTAATACGACATAAACTTATCATGCCTGAAAATGGCAAAAAAAAGGGCACCTCAAAAATGAGATGCCCTTTCCTTATAAATGTTGATTATTAAGGAAGTAATGCTACAGAAACCACACCTAACTGCACTTTTTGATTTGCGTCGGTTGATTTGAAACGGAGATACAGGTTGTGTAATTTGCCGTCAGTAACCGGAGTAAATTTAAGCATAGCTTTATTAGGAGCCATGGCTACTGCGCCCGGGCCGATTGTTAGTTCTCCCAAACGAGTACCATTTTCATCATCTAAGAATACTTCAACAACATATCCTTGTTGAAGAGCTTCCTGAGACATATAAGTCAGTTCAATTCCACCAACTTCAGTCAGATCAAGTTTATTATAACTTGCAGAACCACCATCAGTAGGAATTAAGAGCTTCATGTTATTGATAGAGAAAGCAGAAACGCCATTACCTTTAGAATAATCGCCTGCACCCAGTTTAGAGTTGCGCAGTTCGATGGTTGCAATACCGGTAATTGGTTTGATACCAGGACCACCTTTATCGGTATAGCTGGCAAGCATATACAATGTACCATTGTCTTTTACTTCGCCACCCAAAGTTGGGTTAATGCTACCACTAACAGGCAGGGAAGCTACCTTAGTAGTATTACCACCTACAGAGTAGATATATTCTACCAATTGTTTAGCTTCTCCCATTGAAATGGCAGGGTGAGCAGACATAGCTGTTTCTCCCCAAACTCCACCACCACCATTGATGATTTTCTTAGCCAGTTTTTCAGGTGCTTCAGGATCATTTTTGTATTTCTCAGCCACTTGTTTGAATGATGGTCCTATAGATTTTTCATCAACTTTGTGACAAGTCTTACAATCAGAAACTTCCATGATATTTTTACCAGCAATAGCGCCGCTGATGATCTGGTGACCCTGAGGAGCTGCTGCTTTATCTTTTCCATCGATATAATCAGCTTTCACAAAGATGTTGTTAACATCCAGTTTACCATCAGCTGAATTACCGTCTTCTTTATCATTAATGTTAACGGTATAACGAACTTGTTTGCCCGGGAAGTAGAACATCTTGTTACCAGCGATGTCGATTTTCACTTCAGGAGTTTCGTTACCGGCGTATAAGTCGATGTTTTTACTTTTGGTTTTAGCGCCTTTATCATCAGCCACTTCAACGAATGCCTGGTATTCGCCAGCGGTAGTGTATGTATATTCTACAAAAGGTTCGGTAGTTTCTTTTTTGGTTCCATTACCGAAGTTCCACATATAAGTAAGTTTATCGCCATCCGGATCTTTAGAACCTTCAGCACTTAATTTTACTTTAAATGGCAGACCACCGGTTTGGTGACTTGCAGAAATTTCAACCTTAGGAGCGCGGTTACCACCGTTGTAATCGATACGTACAAGACCAGCATCAGCATTCTTGCTAAACCAGCCATTACCATATTCAAGTACATACATGCGGCCATCAGGGCCCATTTCCATGTCGATAGGTGCAATGAATTTGGTATGCGGCATGAATTTCTCCATTTTAGAGAAATTACCGTTTTTATCCATTGTTACAGCCATGATCCAACCACGAATCCAGTCATAGATAAACAGTTTACCATTAAAGTATTCAGGGAAACGTGTTTCTTTCGGATAGAATTCGCTGTAGTATACTGGTCCGGCTTCGGCATTACGACCTCCGGAACCTACAATCGGGAATTCTTCAGATTTACCATAAGGGTACCAGATGAAAGCAGATGTAGCTGGTGGCAGTTCCTTCAAGCCAGTATTATTACGAGAATGGTTGATTGGTTTTAACGGATCGTAATATGGTCCGCTTTCTCCTGTTTCGTAATCATACATTCTGTAAGGTTTGTTATTAGCGATAAACATAGGATAACCGAAGAAACCTGGTTTCTTGGCCTGGTTTATCTCATCATAACCTCTTGGTCCGCGAAGTGAATCATCGTTATTTGCATCAGGTCCTACTTCTCCCCAATATACAAACCCGGTTTTCTGGTCCACTGTCATACGATATGGGTTACGAGTACCCATTGCGAAGATTTCAGGACGAGTGTTGGCAGTACCTTCAGGGAAGAGGTTACCTTTTGGAATAGAGTAAGAACCGTCTTCGTTTACTTTAATACGAATGATTTTACCACGGAGATCATTGGTATTTGCAGAACCACGCAGATCATCATATTGGAGGTGACCTGGTCTGTCGTCGGTTGGGCCAAATCCTTTGCTCACATATTTCTGACCTGGTTCGTCGAATGGTGTGGTATTATCACCTGTAGATAAATAAAGTAAACCATCAGGTCCGAATGCGATAGAACCGCCGGTATGGCAGCAGATATCACGTTGTGAATAGAACTGAAGGATTACTTTTTCAGAAGACATATCAAGTTTGTTGTTTTCGAATTTGAAACGAGACAAACGGTTTACAGAAGTGTCTTTAGGTGAATACATCGTATAGATGTAGTGATTGTCTTTGAAGTGAGGGTCGGCAGCCAGACCGATGAAACCTTCTTCAGCATTTACTTTAGGAGCATCGGTATGGTGATAAACATTCAATATTCCTACCTGAGAGAGTTTTTTCTCGGCATTATTATAGAGCATCAGTTCACCACGACGTTGAGCGATCAGCACGTCGAGGTTCGGAAGTATAGCCATTTCCGTTGGTTCGAATAATTCGCCGGATACCAATTGGGTTCTGGTGAAACGATCTTCCTCCGGAACGCGTAAGGTAGTAGCGCGGCTATAATCCAGCACCAGGTTTTTACCGATAGCGTATTTGATACCGCCAGCCAGGTGTTTCAGGAACAGGCTATCTGTATATGATTCTTCGGTATGTCCTAAGCCAGTATAGAAAGCACGGCCACCGTCGTAATCATGATACCAGCTAATTGGGTGATTACCATTCATAGTACCGCCTTCATAGCTCTTTTCATCGAGTTTCAGCAATACAGTAGTAGTGGTATCTACGTTTTTATAATTATACCATTCGTCGGTATGTTCCCATTTTTCCGGGAGTCCTTCAGTTGCAGGGAAAGATTTATCAACTATTTGGATAGAAGCTTTATGCACACCTGGAGGGTGGTTTTGAAACCATGCGCCGGCGAGGTGGTTATACCATCCCCACTCGTATTCGGCATCAGCAGCGGCGTGAATACCAACGTATCCACCACCAGCCTGAATATATCTTTCAAAGTCGGCTTCCTGGTAATTATCCAACAGATCGCCAGTGGTATTGAGGAAGATTACTGCAGAATATTGTTGAAGCGTGTCTTCATTAAATTTAGAAGCATCAACAGTAGTATCAACATCAAATCCATTTTCCTGCCCTAATTTATACATGGCGGTAATACCAGGTGTAATAGAAGAGTGGTGAAAGCCGGCAGTTTTTGTGAATACCAGTACTTTAGGTTTTCCCGGGCGGGATTTCTGACAGGCAGCAAAACCAACAAGCGCCAGGAGAAGAAGAAGTTTAATTGAATTTTTCATTACTATAGCTAGTCTTTTTTAGTGGGTTTCCAGTTGCCGATGGAATACTCGATTCCACCCAGCAAATGCTTCAAAAATACAGGATCCTGATAGGCTTCCTTAACGTGGCCCAGCTCAGTATAAAAGGCGCGTCCACCCTCGAAATCATGGTACCAGCACATTGGATGGTTATCCCCATTTTTACCGCCGTTGTAGGTGCTTTCATCAATTTTGATCAGCACATTAACATCGGGGTTAAGATTTCTGAAGTTGTACCACTCATCTTTACGGATCCATTCATCTGGCAAGTCTTTAGTAGCCGGATGATTGTGATCAATAACTCTGAGTGTAGCGGTTTGTTGGGCAGGGTGACTTAAAAACCAGGCACCAGCCAACTTGTTGTACCAAGGCCAATCATACTCTGTATCTGTAGCAGCATGAATCCCCATCCATGCTCCACCTTTGTGTATATAATTTTCGAAAGCTACCTGTTGTGTACTATCCAACACATCACCGGTAGTGCAGCTGAAAATTACAGCAGCATAATTTTTAAGATTGGAAGGAGTGAAAACACTGGCATCTTCCGTAGTGTCTACCTTAAAACCATTTTCTTCTCCGAGTTTCATGATTGCCAGTTTAGCAGCTGGAATACAATCGTGACGGAAACCTTTGGTTTTGGAGAACACTAAAACTCTTTTAACTTTTGGTTTATGACCTGCATTTGCAACTGTCGCACCAATGAGGAGCATGAGTGTTAAAAACGTGGTTAATGTTTTCATTGTATACGTGGGTTATTGTTTCTCGCAGAGATGCAAAGAAGCAAAGTGGCAAAGGGTTTTATTTTAATAATTTGAATTTAATTCTTTAAAAAACCTTTGCTGCTTTGCTTCCTTTGCGACTTTGCGAGAAAAGGGATTAAAGTTCTCTTATTTTGATATTACGGTACCATACATCGTTACCGTGATCTTGTAAGGCTATACGTCCTTTTTGGTATTTACCAAACTCTTTCCAGTTTTTGAATTTACTACCAGCAACCAAAGCATCCCATTCAGGAGTACCCATTGTAGTTTCGGCAGTTTTAGTACCATTCAGCCAAAGAGTCAGGTGGCCATCTTTTTTAATGATTTTTGCAGTATTCCACTGGCCAACTGGTTTAGCCATGCGTTTAGGAGCCTGGATCATATCATAAAGATCACCTGCATTATGTTTGATGTTTTTGCCATCCGGATGTTTATCATCATCCAACACCTGCATTTCAGGACCTGTTAAATAAGATTGGCTTAAAGAAGGATCTTCATGCACGCTGAAGATAACGCCACTGTTACCAGCTTCAGAGATTTTCCAATCGATAGTAAACTCATAGTTTTCATACTCATCGTTGGTAACGAGGTCGCCACCCGGAGCTCCATTTTTCTTTGCAGATTGGTCGAGTGCAATAGCGCCATCAACTACTTTCCAGGCTGGGCTGGCAGAAGATTGGTTGTAGCTATGCCAACCGTTGGTGGAAGTACCGTCGAAAAGGAGTTTCCAGCCTTGTTTTTTCTCTTTAGATGACAAGGTATTTAACTTCTGGGCATTAACAGCCTGAGTACTTATTACAGCACCAAGCATCAGGGCACCCATGATGATTTTTTTCATTTACTATAAAGTTGATTGATGATAGAGATTATTTTAAAGACAAGATGTAGCTAACCATTTCTTTAGCATCATCTTTAGAAACGTTTGGATGTGGCAGCATTGCTACTTCACCCCAGTTACCGGAACCACCTTTGATTACTTTTTCAGCCAGTTTGTCAACATTTTCAGGAGTGTTAGGATATTTAGCTGCAATGTCTTTCAATGCAGGTCCAACAACTTTAACTCCTTCTTTGTGACAAGTACCGCAATCGCTGGCAGCCATTAATTTTTCTCCTTTGCTTTCAGGTTTACCTGCGTTTGGAGACACCATTGAATTATCTGCCGGAGCTTCCTGAGCGCTGTTATCAGCTTTCTTTTCTTCCTGTTTGGATTCTCCTCCGCATGCTGCAAAAAATAAAGCACTTAGTACCAGCGGCGCCAGATATCTCTTTCTCATTTGTTGAAGTTTTAATAAGTTGTTTATAATAGATTTTTTGTGAATTACTGATTTAATGACTTTGGGATTTTGTCTATGGGTTCAAAAGAATCAATAAACAAAATCCCAAAATATAGGTTGTTGCAGTACGATTTATATACCGAGTATGCGTTTATTAAAAGCATCATCCGTGCCAGCTCCGGCAAAGTCATCAAATGCTTTTTCTGTTACTCGGATAATATGATCTTTAATGAAAGGAGCTCCTTCTTTAGCACCATCTTCCGGATGCTTGATGCAGCATTCCCATTCCATGACAGCCCATCCGGCATAATCGTATTGTGTGAGTTTGCTGAAGATGGATTTAAAATCAACCTGTCCGTCTCCCAATGAGCGGAAACGTCCGGGCCTGTCGATCCACGATTGGAAACCACCATATACACCAGATCTGCCTGTTGCGTTGAATTCAGCATCCTTTACGTGAAATGCTTTAATTCTTTCGTGGTAGATATCGATGTACTCGAGATAGTCGAGGCATTGTAAAAGCAGGTGGCTTGGATCGTAGAGCAAGTTAGCTCTTTTATGGTTACCGGTAGCCTCCAGGAAACGTTCGAAAGAAATACCATCGTGCAAATCTTCGCCCGGATGGATTTCATAACAAACATCAACTCCGTTTTCCTCGAATTCGTTGAGGATAGGCAGCCAGCGTTTTGCTAATTCAGCAAATCCGGTTTCTACCAATCCTGCAGGGCGCTGAGGCCAAGGATATAAGGCAGGAGCCCAAAGTAAGGCACCGCTGAAAGTAGCATGTGCGCTTAATCCGAGGTTACGGCTTGCTTTAGCAGCATATTTGAGCTGGTTAACAGCCCATTCTGTGCGAGCATTAATATTATTATGATAAGCTGCAGGTGCAAATCCATCAAACATTTCGGAGAATGCAGGATTTACAGCCACCAGCTGGCCTTGCAGGTGAGAGCTCAGTTCAGTGATTTCCAAACCGGCAGCATTCACGATACCTTTGATCTCATCTGCATAGGTTTTGCTTTCAGCGGCTTTCTGCAGATCTATCAACCTCGTGTCCCAGGATGGAATCTGTACTCCTTTAAAGCCAATTGAGGCAGCCCATTCGCAAATGGATTTCAGATTATTGAAAGGCGCTTCATCTCCCATGAACTGCGCCAGAAAAATACCAGGTCCTTTTATCGTTTTCATACAGTCGTTCTAGTGATGAGTACTAAATCTCGAAGGTAGTCCATTTTGCTTCACTTTGTGAAGAGCGAACAACGTTGTCGATGAACGCCATACCACGGATACCGTCGTCTACACTTGGGAAATCAAGAGATTCAGGAGCAGGTTGAGTGCCATCGATTTTCGCGGTAAGTGTACGGGCGAAGTTGCGATACAAGTTACCAAATGCTTCCAGGTAGCCTTCAGGGTGGCCGCCCGGAGTGCGTGTATTGGCAGTCATGTAGCTCGATTGGAAGCCATAACCATTACCGGCACGGTAAATTTCTGTTGGCTTATCTAACCATTTTACAAGGAGAGTATTTGGCTCCTGTTGTGCCCATTCCAAACCGCCTTTTTCTCCGTAAACACGGATTTTAAGAGCGTTTTCTTCACCTGCAGCAACCTGAGAAGCCATCAATACACCGGCAGCTCCATTGTCGAAACGCAGTAATACGCCACCATCGTCGTCCAATGCGCGGCCCGGCACCATAATGTTCAGGTCTGCACAGAGTTTTTCAATTTTGGAACCTGTGATATATTCAGCAAGGTTTGCAGCGTGCGTACCAATGTCGCCCATGCAACCACTCTTACCGGATTTAGTAGGATCTGTTCTCCACGCTGCCTGAGCATTTCCTTCTCTTTCGCTCATTTTACTCAGCCAACCCTGTGGATATTCTACCCATACTTTACGGATTTTACCTAAAGCACCATCTTTTACCATTTGTTTGGCTTGTTTCACCATTGGATAGCCGGTGTAGGTATGAGTCAGTAAAAGAGTAAGACCAGTAGCTTCTACTTTTTCCTTCAACTTCTTAGCTTCATCGAGCGAGAAAGTAATAGGTTTTTCTATTACTACGTTAAAGCCTTTGTCTAACGCCATCATGGCAGGCTCGAAGTGTGCGAAGTTAGGAGTAACGATTGTAACGAAATCCAGTCTTTTATCAGCAGGCATTGCAGCCTCTTTTTCCAGCATGGTTTTGAAATCGAGGTAGGTGCGTTCCGGATCCAGGAATAACATTTTTCCTGAATCAACCGCAATTTCATTATTGATACTGAGGGCACCCGCCACCAATTCAATTAATCCATCCATATTGGCAGCAATGCGATGGATTGCACCAATGAAGGCGTCTTTACCGCCTCCGATCATTCCCATTCTAAGTTTCCGTGTCATATTTACAATTATCGTTTTTTTAAATTAAGCTAATTGAATCTGTTCTTTTTGTTCTTTCCTGCGATTGCGCATATAGAAGAATAATCCGGTAAATGCTACAATCAGAATAATTGGAATTACCAGGGTTGCTTTAATGATTTCCGGACCGGCAACAGAAGTCGCTTGTGCAAAAGCTGCGGCTTCAGGAGTACCGGCAGCAGCGGAGCGGTAAAGGTCTACAGCTGCACCTGTTGGTAAGTTTTTAACAATGATATCATCGTAAAAACCTCCCATGAAAATCATATAAATAGAAACAGCGAACATTCCGGCACCTCCCATCAGGTTCATACCTAACGCTCCGGATTCAGGAATATTTTCTGATACAAATCCTAACATAGTTGGCCAGAAGTAAGTAACTCCAATTCCAAAGATGAAAGCAGCTACGAATACCATGCTTCCGGATACACTGGCGAGTAAATATAAGCCCAAAGCGCTAAATATTGCAGAAACCAATAAAACTCCGGTTGGTGACATACGGTGTACAACCGGTCCGGCTACTGCTCTGCCAAGGGTTTGAACACCAGCAGTTAACGCTAAGATAAGAATTGAATTTTCAGTAACATTTTTCAGGAGTACTTCAATCCACTGTCCTGTAAATAGTTCGGTAATAGCTGTACCAAACATCAGGATAAACATTACAATAAAGAGTGGGCTTAATATGGAGCGGTACATTTGGGAAGTAGAAACCCCTGAAGCTACTCTTTCGGTTACCGGGAAATCGAGTTTCATGAACAGGTAACCATAAACTACGGTAGGGATAAGCATAGTTGCTACCTGAAGCTGGTAGGAGGTCACACCAATTTTCTTCATCAAAAACACCAACAGGGTACCTACCACAATACCACCAGGGAACCAAAGATGGAAGTGATTGAGCTTAGTAGTTTTATTATTAGGGAAAATGGTTGCTACCAGTGGATTACATGCAGCTTCCACAGTACCATTTGCCATTCCGATGAAAAGTGTAGAAATGAATAAAGACCAGAAGCCACTTGCGGTTATGGTTAGCACAATTCCCAGGAGGTGTAAAACAAAAGCTGCGAGGAGCAAGCGTTTCATGCCGATTATGTCAACAATAAACCCTCCGATTACCACGGCCAGCGGGAAGCCCCAGAAGGCAGTAGAGGCAATGATGCTCAGTTGTTTAACATCCAGGTGGAACAAAACGCCCAGATCGCCAAGGATGCCGGCACGGATACCAAAGGATAAGGATGTTACCAGCAAGGCCGTACAGCTGGCAACGAATAATTTTTGCGGTTGAATTGAGTTTGCCATAAACGTGGACTTTTTGGTTAAGTGTTTGGTTAAAGTGATAGATAGAAACAGTGTTAAACCTTTAAATTTATAAAAAGTATTTTCATATTTTTAGCTTTTTGTATGGGTGAAATCATAAAAAATTGAAAATTTTCATATTATACTGTAATGAATTGTTTTAGCACCCGTGTTATTTTATAATTGCACCTCGGGGAGTGGTCATATTTTTTGATAAGCGGTTAACCAAATGCGGCCAAAAAGCAGCCATTCCGTCAAATCTCAACGTATTGTTAATTAAGCTGTTTAAATTCTAAAAAGCAGGTAAAAACAGCCTGAAAAACCCGAATTTATTCCTACTTTTACAGGCCTTGCCAGGCGGCTGAAAAACTGACACCTTGACAGTCTGTCTTTACAAGCACAATATTTGAGTACTCTGGATGTCATCTATCCAACTACTAAGCCCGCCGCCACAGGCCATTAAAGCAGTAGAACGACTGGTTTTGGTCTGGAAGGGATTAGGTTACAAGAAATTAAATCGTTATTCGTAATTAAACATTTAACATGTTAGGTTTTTTATCAAAGCTATTTGGGGGGAATAAATCAGAGAGGGATATCAAATCCATCTCTCCAGTGGTGCAGCAGATCAATGAGGAGTATGAAAAACTTCAATCCCTGCCTATCGATGAATTGCGCCACAAAACCCAGGACTTCCGCGCACGTATTGCTGCCCATCTCGCAGAAATAGATAAAGAAATTGCACAAAAACAGTCTGCTGCCGATACAGAAGAAGACGTTACCGTAAAAGACGCCATTTATCAGGAAATAGATACACTGAAAAAAGACCGCGATAAACAACTGGAAGTAATTCTTAAAGAATTGCTCCCTGAAGCATTTGCTGTTGTAAAAGAAACAGCACGCCGCTTTTCTCAGAATCCAACCATTACTTCAACTGCCACCAATCTGGATCGTCAACTGGCGGTTACAAGAGACTATGTAACTATTCAGGGCGACCAGGCTACCTGGAAAAACAGCTGGAATGCAGCTGGTAACATGGTTACCTGGAACATGGTACACTACGATGTTCAGCTGATCGGTGGTACCGTATTGCATCAGGGTAAAATCTCTGAAATGGCTACGGGTGAAGGTAAAACCCTGGTTTCTACCCTCCCTGCCTACCTCAATGCCTTAGCCGGACAAGGGGTGCATATAGTAACGGTGAATGACTACCTCGCACGTCGTGACTCTGAATGGAATGGCCCTCTCTTCGAATTCCTGGATATCACAGTAGATTGTATTGATAAACATCAGCCTAATACTCCTGAACGTCGTAATGCCTACATGGCGGATATCACCTACGGAACCAATAACGAATTCGGTTTCGATTATCTCCGTGATAACATGGTGCATAACCCGGATGAAATGGTACAACGTAAACACCACTTCGCAATGGTCGATGAGGTGGATAGCGTATTGGTAGATGATGCCCGTACTCCACTCATTATTTCCGGTCCTATCCCCCGCGGTGAAGAACAGGAATTCCATGCATTAAAACCTCGTATCGAATACCTGGTTGAAATGCAGAAGAAAGCTACTAACCAATATTTACAGGAAGCTAAGAAATTGATCGCTGAAGGAAAAGATGACCCTAAAACCGGTGGTCTGGCCCTGGTGCGCGCATGGAGAGGCTTGCCAAAGAGCAGTGCCCTGATCAAATATCTCAGCGAACAAGGTCATAGAGTGCTTTTACAAAAATCTGAAAACTACTACCTGGCAGATCAGCAACGTGAAATGCCTAAAGTAGATGAAGGTTTGTACTTCGCAATCGACGAAAAAAATAATAGCGTAGATCTTACCGAAAAAGGTATTCACCTGATTACTCAAGGTGGTGAAGATCCAAACTTCTTTATTCTGCCAGATGTGGGTACAGAATTGGCAGAAATTGAAAAACTGTCAGTATCTCCTGAAGAGAAATTGCAGCGTAAAGATATCCTGTTACAGGAATTTGCCGCTAAATCTGATCGTATCCACTCCGTTCAACAATTGTTGAAAGCATATACTCTCTTCGATAAAGATGTGGAATATGTGGTGATGGATGGAAAAGTAAAAATCGTAGACGAACAAACAGGTCGTATCCTGGATGGCCGTCGTTATTCCGATGGTTTACACCAGGCTATTGAAGCAAAGGAAAATGTAAAAGTAGAAGCAGCTACTCAAACATTTGCTACAATTACTTTGCAGAACTACTTCCGTATGTACCACAAATTAGCTGGTATGACCGGTACCGCTTCTACTGAAGCTGGTGAGTTCTGGGAAATCTACAAACTGGATGTGGTAACCATTCCAACGAACTTACCAATTTCCCGTAATGATGCTGAAGATCTGGTTTACAAAACCAAACGCGATAAGTATAAAGCCGTTATCGAAGAAGTTAAACAACTGCAAGCCAAAGGACGCCCTGTACTGGTAGGTACTACCTCCGTAGAAGTTTCCGAATTGCTTAGCAAAATGCTGACCTTCGAAAAGGTTCCTCATAATGTATTGAACGCGAAACAACACGCCCGTGAAGCACAAATAGTAGCCGAAGCTGGCTTGCCAGGCGCTGTTACTATCGCTACAAACATGGCCGGTAGAGGTACGGATATTAAGCTCGGACCTGGCGTAAAAGAAGCTGGTGGTCTGGCAATTATCGGTACAGAAAGACACGAAAGCCGACGCGTAGACAGACAGTTACGTGGTCGTGCCGGTCGTCAGGGTGATCCGGGAACTTCTCAGTTCTTCGTTTCCCTGGAAGATGATCTGATGCGTATGTTCGGTTCTGAAAGAATTGCCGGATTGATGGACCGTATGGGCTATAAGGAAGGTGAAGTGATTCAGCACAGCATGATCACCCGTTCTATCGAAAGAGCTCAGAAAAAAGTAGAAGAAAATAACTTCGGTATCCGTAAACGTTTGCTGGAATATGATGACGTAATGAATAAACAACGTACTGTAATTTATTCAAAACGTAACCACGCATTGTTCGGTGAGCGTCTGGCTATCGATATCGATAACGCGTTCTTTGATGTTGCTGAAAACCTGGTAACTACCCATCGCGAAAGTGGTGACTATGAAGCATTCAAAATGGATGTGATCATGAACTACTCTATCGATACTTCCATTACTCCTGAAGAATTGGCTAAAGCTGATCTGCAGGCTACAGCATCCAAACTGTATCATGAAGGGAAAGAAAACTATCAGCGCAAAATCAATGATCTGATTGCTAATACTCTTCCTGCAATTGAGAATATTTACAACGAACAAGGTCACCACATCGAAAACATTTCTATTCCATTTACCGATGGTAAGAAAGGTGTAAACGTGCTGGCTAACCTGAAGAAAGTTGTGGAATCTCATGGTCTGGAAACCAGGAATGCCCTGGAACGCAGTATTACCCTTGCACTGATAGATGAAGCCTGGAAAGAGCATCTGAGAGCAATGGACGATCTGAAACAATCAGTTCAAAGTGCTGTTTACGAACAAAAAGATCCATTATTGATCTATAAGTTCGAAGCCTTTAACCTCTTCAAAAGCATGGATGGCGAAACCAGCAGAGATATCGTTGCTTTCTTAACCAAATGTGGTATTCCAATGAGAAGCCGCTCCAGAGAAGAAGCACCTGAAATCCGCGAAGCTCATGAAGAAAGAACTGATATGAGCCGTATGCGTGCTACTCATGAAGATATGGATGCTCAGCCTCAACATAATGGTCATGGTGCTGAATATCAGACGGCTGAAGAAGTAAAATCTGAGCCTGTCCGTAACCAGGGCCCGAAAATCGGACGTAATGACCTTTGCCCTTGCGGTAGTGGTAAAAAATACAAACAATGTCACGGTAAAGACCTGTAGGTTTTAATCCGTAATCATTGATTTCTATATTCTTAATGGATCGCAATCGGCTGGTAGCATGATTGCGATCCGTTTTTATAGGGGCCTGGTGCCATCCGGCCTAATTTCTTTATTTTTGTTGCATGAATATCAATAGAACCATAGATCATACCGTACTGAAACCTACCACTACTCTCGAAGATGTGAAAAAGCTATGCATGGAGTGTGTAGAGTATGATTTTGCCGCCGCTTGTGTTCCTCCTCTATATGTTAAAATCGCCCAGCAATTTTTAGGGAATACCAATACTAAGATCGCAACCGTAATCGGTTTTCCATTTGGCTATTCTGCTATAGAAGCTAAAGTTGCCGAGCTGATTTTGGCAATTGTAGACGGGGCCGATGAATTGGATGTGGTAATCAATATTTCTGCTATTAAGAATAATGATTGGGAATATCTCGAAAAGGAGATTGCTAATATCATGTACATTGTGCGTGAGAAGAAAAAGGTAATTAAAGTAATTATAGAAAGTGGCATATTATTGGAAGAAGAGATCGTCAAATGTTGCCAGCTGTACAGCAAATATGGGGTCGATTTTGTGAAAACCTCTACTGGTTACGCCGAAAGAGGTGCTACAATTGAAGCTGTTAAGTTGATGAGAGCAAATCTTCCTGCCAATATTCAGATAAAAGCATCGGGAGGTATTCGTACCTTCGCTTTTGCGAAAGAGCTTATAGAAGCGGGTGCAACACGCATTGGAGCAAGTGCCAGTGTTAATATCGTGAAAGAGAGCAAAGAAGGAACAGCACAATAAGATTATTCATTTTATTTAATTATACAGTATTCATGCAAAAATTATTCATCCTGGCAAGTTGTTTATTGATTAGTAGCCTTGCCATGGCCCAGGATAATGAAACGGCTTCAAACGGGAATGTAAGAGTAGTGAAGGATAATAGAATAGATGCGCTGATTAAAAAGCAAATCTATATCAATAACCTGGCTATCCGCAACCAATCCGGTTTTCGTGTACAGGTGATTTCTACCAATAAACGTGGAGATGCCAACGACGCAAAAGCTAAAGTAATGCAGTTGTTTCCAGACTACCGTACCTATCTCGATTATCAGGCTCCCTATTTTAAAGTTCGCGTTGGTGATTTTAGATCAAGAGAAGAAGCGACGGAATTACGTGATAAATTATCGGATCTCTTCTCAGGCGGTGTATTTGTAGTACCTGCAATTATTAACGTGACTCCAGACAAAGAACTATCGAATGAAGAACCGTATTAAAGAGTTGGCGAAGGCTTATGCCCCGGAGGTTACAGCCATCAGACGCCACTTGCATGCCCATCCCGAATTATCGTTTCAGGAATATAACACTTCAGCATTTATTCAGGAAAAGCTGAAGGAATATGGGGTTAAATATCATGCTGGTATAGCCGGTACAGGTATTATTGCCCTGATAGAAGGAAATAATCCTGCATCCAAAACAATTGCACTACGTGCCGACATCGATGCGCTTCCTATCACTGAAGCAAATGATGTTTCTTATAAATCTACCAATCAGGGCGTAATGCATGCATGCGGACATGATGTGCATACTTCCTGCGTTTTAGGAGCAGTAAAAATCCTGAACGAACTTAAAGACCAATTTGAAGGAACCGTAAAGGTGCTGTTTCAACCAGGTGAAGAAAAACATCCGGGGGGTGCCAGTATCATGATTGAAGAAGGCGCATTAGAGAATCCCCGCCCCGATGCCATCTTAGGTTTGCACGTGCATCCTTCACTGGAAGTTGGAAAGCTGGGTTTTCACCCTGGTAAATATATGGCCAGTGCAGATGAAATCTATATTACAGTTAAAGGTAAAGGTGGCCATGCCGCTCAGCCTCACCTGACAGTGGATACCATCCTGGTAGCTTCACAGTTAGTGGTAAGTTTGCAGCAAATCATCTCCCGAAACAATAATCCATTTTCTCCTTCAGTATTATCAATTTGTGCATTCAATGGTGGGTTTACTACTAATGTTATTCCCAGTGAGGTAAAGCTGATGGGTACTTTCAGGGCTATGGATGAAACATGGCGCTTTAAAGCTCATGAACTGATCGGCAAACAGGCTATTGGAATTGCTGAAGCAATGGGTGCGGAGATTGATATTGAAATATTAGTTGGGTATCCTACTCTTTATAATAATGAAGCAGTGACCAATAAAGCAATAGATTTTGCTACAGAATATATGGGTACTGAAAATGTAGGAGATACTGAAATAAGGATGGGAGCAGAAGATTTTGCTTTCTATTCTCAGGTGGTTCCGGCCTGCTTTTTCAGGCTAGGAACAGGAAATGCAGCAAAAGGAATTACATCCGGTGTACATACTCCAACATTTGACATAGATGAAAAAGCTATAGAAATAGGAATGGGAACTATGGCATATTTGGCTACTCAATTTTAAAAGATATAAAAAAAACGTCCTGAGAAATCAGGACGTTTTTTTGCTTATGATTCTTTTCTAATTTTTTAGACGATTGGTTTGATAACCTATTGCTGTTTTTTATAAGTTTATTGCTTATTATTTGAATGATTTAATTGATTGTAAAATATCGCCATTCAGTTCCAAAATTGACATACTATCCAGCCTTAAATCAGCATATTTGTTAGTTGCTTTAAATGTCAGTGAACCTTTAGTAAGTTCTAAATTGGCTGAATCAACAGTATTTGGAAATTCAACAAATAGTTTGGTAGAGACTTTGCCTTTGTAGTTCAGGAGCTGAATTTTTGAGTTTTCTAATACAGTATATGTATTGTCTTCCGCAACAATATTTAATGCAGATAATTTATTAAAATCTACAATTTTCAGATACCACATCTGGCCCTTATGTTCTATATAATTAATAGAAGGAGCGGTTATTGAAACATAAATATTTTTACTGTTTTCTATTACAAGAGTATCGCCTTTATAATAGAATTCATCTTTAGTTAATCCATCTACACTATAATTGTCTGCTTGCTTCAAATCCACGTATACAAAATCTTTGCTTTTATCTTGTAGAATACCATTTTTGAATACTAAAGCATGAAAGGGCTGAACTGTTTCCGGCTCTCTGTTTCTTCGTGTGGAAGATTTATCCACATTGGTAATACCCTTGCTGTAATTCACCCTTAAAATGATGGCTGAAAACAGGAGCATTGCAAATAGCCAGCTCCCAAAAGCTATGATTAATTTACTACTAGTTTTCATGTTCGTTGAACTTTGATTGTTTGAATTTCTCGAAGTGAGGTTTCAGTTCATCGAGATTCATTCCTAATAAATAAAGGTTCCTGAAGAAGCTGGGAAGTTCATTAGTTATAAATGCTTCCTTCTTGTATTCTTTAATCTTCTGAATGGCATCAGTGTTGATGAAGTAGCCTATACCTCTTTTATTGTGAATTATTTCCTGTTGTTGCAACAATTCACAGGTACGCATGATGGTATTAGGATTTACTTCCAATGCAACTGCCAATTCTCTGACCGATGGTATGCGTTCTTCAGGAGGCCATTTGTTGAGCAATACCTGTTCGCAGATATAATCAGCGATTTGGAGGTAGATTGCTTGTGTATCTTTAAATTCCATGGCTCAAATAGTTTTAAATTTCTTTATCCTTTAAACGGAAGTAGGTTAGAACTAAAAGTGCAGGGCCTACTATGAATTTGACGATGAATAGGTAAGTGTTTCTTAGCCATTCAGGAATTATATAGATTTCCGTGTATGAGGAGTTGTTTGACAGATTATAAATCTGCTTACCAACCAAGAAAAAGGGAGCTGTTCTTTTATACATTTCGCCTTCAGTACCAAATAAACACAGAATAATAAAGGAGTGAACCAATGCAACAGCCAGTAAAACAACAAACAGGGAAACTATTGTTTTTATTAAGGTATACTTATGGAACCAGGTGGCCGCTAAGAGAATTATAGCCTGAAGCAGGAAGTAACCGTAATACCAATACTCTCGGTAGTTTGACAGAAATTCATAGTCATGCACGAGTTTAACCTGATTATTGTACTTCATGTTCTGTAAGCCTTCTATTATATTGAGTGATAGAAAACAACTGATATGATAGAAAATAAAGTAACCAACTACGGTGATCAGGAACGTTGTGAGAAATTTCTCGAACTGTGATGCTGGCAGCATTAGAAAATCTATACTTTTTTCTTTAGAGGAAAATTCGTTGAAAGATCTGCTGGTAAGCAATGCACTACCCAGGTATAAACCTATGTAGTAAAAGGGTATGATATTGGTGGTGCTGGTATAAGTAGTGTGGGCAACGAGCACACCAAAAGCGCCAATACCGGTCATAATTCCAAAGGTAGCCAAGGCTCCCAGGATATAGAACTTCAGATTATCGGTAGCATACTTTTTAAAATAGAGCAGCATGCGGGTAGGCTGAAAGAAATTATTTGTATGCATATGCTAATTAGTTGAAAATTTCTTGTATAGGTTTCTGATTGGAAAGAACCGCATTAAACAGCAATTCCATATCTACTTTATTGTGATCAAATCCTGTATTAGGGGTAATGATATTATGACCACGTAAAGAACTATCGGCAAATAAAACAGTTTCAATTTCTTCCAACCTTGTTACAGTTCTGAAGCTTAGTTTATTCGTTACTGTTTGTATATCTTCTTTGAAAACAATTTTGTGATCGTCTATTATCACAATGCTATCAATGAGGTTGTCGAGATCTCTGACCTGGTGAGTAGAGATGACAATGCATTTGTCGTCACTTACAGCAGAGGCGATTACTTTTCTGAACTGGCTTTTAGAAGGGATGTCGAGACCATTTGTGGGTTCGTCCATAATCAACACTTTTGTATTGGTGGCCAGGGCAAAGCTGATCAGCACTTTCTTTTTCTGGCCATAAGACATTTCTGTTAATTGCTGGTCTTGTGGGATGTTGAATTCTTTTAAATAGCGGAAGAAGGCAGCTTTGTCGAAATTGGGGTAAAATGGAGAGTAAATGTTCACATATTTCTGAACACTGAATTTAGGGAGATAGAACTCTTCAGGCACCAGAAAAATTTCCTGCAGGAAGCTGGGTTGCCTGTTGGCAGAAGAATAGCCCATTACTTCACAGGTACCGCTATCGGGAAATAGCAAGCCTGCTATTTGTTTCAGGAGAGTGGATTTACCAGCTCCGTTTTTACCTAGTAAACCATAGATATGTCCAGCTTCTAAGGATAGTTGAAGATCCTGGAATAGAGGTTTCTTTTTTCGATAGCTAAACGATAGAGATTTTATGTTGATCATATTTAGCGATTTAGTGTACTACTTAACTAATACACTGTAAAAGTAGAACTCTTATTTAGATTTCCAAACAGAAAATCAGGAATTAGGCTTAGATGCTTATCTGTAGCGGGAAGAAATTTTTAAGGGTGAACTTGAAGTTGTCTTGTGGAGCGTGGTTTTTAGGTTGATGAAGGTGTATTATTTAAAGTTTATGCAAGACTTAGTGTTATCCTTATTATTTACTTAAATCAATAGATTTCATGAATTCTTGATCTTTAATTGTTGGATTTATTTTCTATGGCTGATGGTAGGCATTGGGATAAACCCAATGCTATTAGGTTAAGGGAAAGGTTGCTGATTGAATATTGTCTTCAATTTAAATGACTGGTTTCCTTTACTGTAGACTGGGCATGGTAAACCCAATGCTATTAAGTTAAGTGGAAGGATGTTGATTGAATATTGAATTTCAATTTAAATGACTGGTTTCCTTTACTGTAGACTGGGCAGGGGTAAACCCTGCCCCTACAGGGTTTCAGCGAATTGCAGTTTCTATATTGTAGAATTGTTCCTTTACAGAATTGAAATTAGTAGATCGACTTTTAACATGAAATATATCTACCAGATGAAAATTTGGTTTCGATGAAACCCTGTAGGGGCAGGGTTTTACCCCTGCCCAGTCTACAGTACAGGAAATTCATCATTCACTTAAAGATAATTAAACCAGGGCCTATTTACCTTAACCCAATAGCATTGGGTTTTCCTACCTTCTTGCAGTCGAAGAAGTTTTGTATTAATCAATGCCTCATTTACCTGCATTCCCCTATCAACCTAAAAAAACAAAAAGAGACTGTCTCATTACTGAAACAGTCTCTTTTCTAAAATCCTTATGGCAAAGCTTATCCTAACTCAGGATAAAGCGGGAATTGCTTCATAAAGCCATTTACTTCGCCTCTGATATTTTTGATCAGCGCTTCGTTGTCTGCATCCATCAACAGTTGATCGATCCACTCAACGATCTGGCCCATATGTTCTTCTTTCAGTCCACGTGTGGTAATAGCCGGAACGCCTACACGGATACCTGAAGTAACGAAAGCTGATTTATCATCGAAAGGCACCATATTTTTATTGGCAGTAATATCTGCCTGTACCAATACCTGTTCAGCTTTTTTACCAGAGATGTTTTTATTGCGAAGGTCGATCAGCATCAGGTGGTTATCGGTACCGCCGGAGATGATCTGGTAACCTTTATCAACAAAGCTTTTAGCCATAGCCTGAGCATTTTTCAGGATTTGCTTGGCATAAACGGTATAATCGTCTGACAAGATCTCGAAGAAAGAAACTGCTTTAGCAGCAATTACATGCTCCAACGGACCACCCTGAATTCCAGGGAATACAGCAGTATCAATTAATGAGCTCATCATACGGGTTTCGCCTTTTGGAGTTTTCAGTCCAAATGGATTTTCGAAATCCGCACCCATCATAATCATACCACCACGAGGACCACGTAGGGTTTTGTGAGTGGTAGTAGTAACGAAATGACAATGAGCAAATGGAGAATTTAATAATCCTTTAGCGATTAAACCGGCAGGGTGAGCGATATCAGCCAATACAAATGCACCTACCTGGTCTGCAATCTCACGAATACGTTTGTAATCCCAATCACGGCTATAGGCAGAAGCACCACATACAATCAATTTAGGTTTTTCGCGGTTAGCGATTTCCTCCATCTTATCGTATTCAACTAATCCAGTTTCTTTATTTACGCCATAGAAGTGAGGCTGATACAGTTTACCTGAATAGTTTACAGATGAACCATGGGTCAGGTGCCCGCCCATGCTCAGATCTAAACCTAATATTTTATCTCCTGCTTGTAAAATGGCCAGCATAACAGCTGCATTAGCCTGAGCGCCTGAGTGAGGTTGTACGTTCACATAAGCAGCTCCAAATATTTGTTTTGCCCTGTCAATTGCGAGTTGTTCGCTCTGGTCTACTATTTCGCAGCCTGCATAATACCTTCTGCCAGGATACCCTTCGGCATATTTATTTGTCATCACATTTCCCATTGCCTGCATAACTTGCAAACTGGTAAAGTTCTCGGATGCAATCAGTTCAATGCCATGGCGCTGACGTTGCAATTCCTGGCCGATTAAATCAAATATTTGCTGGTCTCTTTGCATGATGCCTAAAATTTGGTGCAAAAATAGAATAAAGCCTGATCAAATGCAATTGAAGCTTTTTAACTTCTTAACAGCATCATTACCCCCAAAATCCCTAAATCTTCTTAATTTGTCATAATTTCGCGCCATTCGGGAGCAACATAATCCTAACGACAATTATAGATGAAGGCAATAATACCAGTGGCAGGGGCAGGTACAAAATTACGCCCACACACCTACACACAGCCCAAAGCATTAATACCTTTAGCTGGCAGAACCATTCTTAGTATCATTATTGATCAATTGGTTGATGCCGGAATTACAGAATTTGTTTTTGTAGTGGGATACCTGGGTGAAAAAATACAGCACTACGTAGAAAAAAAATATCCTCAACTTACCTGTTATTTCGTTCAGCAAAATAGCAGAGAAGGTACAGGACACGCTATAGCATTAACAAGAGAAGTTGTTGGCAACGATGAAGTATTAATCGTTTTAGGTGATACTATCGCAGAAACCGACTATAAAGAGCTGATAGCCTCTCCATACTCCATGCTCGGTCTTAAAAAAGTAGATGATCCCCGTAATTTCGGAGTAGCGGAACTGAATGAAGACGGACAAATTACCAGAGTAGTAGAAAAACCTCAGATTCCTAAATCTAATCTGGCGCTGGTAGGTGTTTATAAGATTAAAGAAACCAAACAACTTTACGATTGTCTTCAAAACAATATAGATAATAAAGTAAAATCACACGATGAATTTCAGCTTACCGATGCTTTGGAATGCATGATAGAACATGGTGTGCGTTTTAATGGATTTAAAGTATCCAACTGGTTCGACTGCGGAAGAAAAGATACCTTGCTGGAAACCAATGCTATATTACTGAAGAAGTATAAACTGGCCAGCAATCCTGTATTACCATATGAAAATACTATTATCATCCCGCCGGTAAGTATAGGTGAAGGATGTAATATCAAAAATTCTATTATAGGGCCTAATGTTGCAGTTGGAGATAATACAGTTATCAACTACTCCATAGTTAAAGATTCTATCATTGGCTCTTTCAGTAATCTGTACGAAGTTGTATTAAAATCTTCCCTCATTGGTAGCGATGCCAATATCAGAGGTCTTAGCCAAAGCCTTAATATCGGTGATAATACGGAAATAGATCTGGGATAAGCTACTTTTCCTATATTCGTTGATATGGAAAACAGGATTACTTCTTTATTCAATATCAAATATCCCATTATTCAGGCCGGCATGATCTGGGCCAGCGGTTGGCGTTTGGCAAGTGCAGTAAGTAACGCTGGCGGATTAGGCATCATTGGCGCCGGTAGTATGTATCCTGATGTTTTAAAATATCATGTACAACAATGTAAACAAGCAACCGATAAGCCATTCGGAGTAAACCTTCCCTTGTTGTATCCGGATATTGATAAGCTGGTACAGATTATTCTTGAAGAAAAAGTTCCTATAGTTTTTACTTCTGCAGGGAATCCAAAAACCTGGACTTCTACACTAAAAGCTGCCGGTATCATAGTAGTGCACGTAGTTTCAAGTACTGCTTTTGCTCTTAAAAGTGAAGCTGCCGGCGTAGATGCTGTAGTAGCAGAAGGTTTTGAAGCCGGTGGGCATAATGGCCGCGAGGAAACCACTACCCTTGTTTTAATACCCGGTGTAACAGCACAGGTAAAAATTCCTGTAATCGCCGCTGGCGGTATTGCCACAGGAAAAGCTATGGCAGCCGCTTTTGCTCTAGGAGCAGAAGGTGTGCAGGTAGGTAGTAGATTTGTAGCTACTCCTGAAGCTTCTTCGCATTTAAACTTCAAACAGGCAGTTGTAAATGCTAAAGAAGGTGATACTATGGTGGGTTTGAAAAAGCTCACACCTGTCAGACTATTAAAGAATGCATTTTATGAGGCGGTGCATACCGCAGAAAATAACGGGGCAGATATTGAAACACTAAAAACCTTATTAGGTCGTGCAAGAGCGAAAGCCGGAATGTTTGAAGGAGACCTTGAAGAAGGGGAACTGGAAATAGGCCAGGTTAGTTCATTAATAACAGAAATAAAGCCTGCCGGAGAAGTTGTAGAAGAGATCTGGCAAGAGTTTCAGACTACCGTAAAAAAATTCAGGGATTTTGTTGATTAACAAAATCCCTGTTTTATTTAGTTTCTTTTTACTATCCATTTCATGGCTTCCTTCAGCGTGATTTTCTTACCATAAAGCAGAATCCCTGTACGATAAATTTTACCAGCTAACCAGGTAGTCAGAATAAATCCGCCGATCAGACAAATAAACGATAACCCTAATTGCCAGTAAGGTACTGTACCCGGTACTCCATATGGTAATCTTGTCATCATTACTATAGGGGAAGTGAATGGAATAATTGATCCCCAAACGGCCAACGAACTTTCTGGATTTTGTACTGATTTGATCATAATCATAATTCCGATAATGATTGGAACAGTAATAGGGAAAGAAAGTTGTTGAATATCAGTTGCATCTTCATTGGCTAAACTACCTACAGCCGCATAAAGAGAAGAATAGAATAAATAACCGCCCAGGAAATAAAGGAAGAAGCATGGAATTAATAAGCCCCAGTTGATGCTTCCCATTACCTGGCTGATGTTTTTTACCATTTCAGCAGCTTTTGCCTGATCTACAGTGGAAGTGCCCTGAGAAGCGGCTTGCATAACTTCAGGTGAAATAAATAAAGGAATAATAATCGTGTAAATAACGGTAATTAATACGCCCCAGATCAAAAATTGTAGCAACCCAACAGCTCCGATACCAACAATTTTGCCCATCATGAGCTGGAATGGTCTTACACTGGAAACCATTACTTCAGAAATACGGTTAACTTTTTCCTCCATTACACCTCTCATTACCGTAGTACCAAACAACAGCAACACAAAGTAAATAATAAAGCCACTGGCATAGCCAACACCATAAGCTACAAGCGAACTACCTTTTTTATCTTCCTTTCCATTTTTGAATACAACTTCAGCATCCGATCTGAGCTCTTTCAATTTTGCAGGATCGAGCCCCTGTTCTGCCAGTCTTTTGTTTTCTATTACATCATTAATCTGTTTATTGATTTCATGTTCGAGCGTAATGTTTGCTTGTCCTTTACTATAGAATTCAAAACCGGATGGTCTTTCAAGATCAAATTTCGGGATGAATAAAACACCCTGAAATCCCTGGCTCTCATAATTGGCTTTCAGGCTGTCGAACGATTGATTTGCAGGTAGATATTTAAAATAGATTCCTTTTTCGTCCGGGAATTTATTCTCAAATAGCCCGCTCTGATCAATTACTGCAATACGTTTTTTCTCATTATCGCCTGTTGCGAGTAAAATGGGAACAATGATCATTGCTGCAAAAGCAAGTGGAACTAAGAGTGTAGTAACCAGAAAAGATTTCTTACGGATACGGGTAAGAAATTCCCGTTTTATGATGATAAGAATTTTGTTCATAAGTCAAGTTGTAATCAGGAAAGAACAGGTGCTGTTTTCAGGTCGGCTTCTTCAGTTTGTTTTACCTGCTTGATAAATACTTCATTAATGGTTGGAAGTATTTCTTCAAAGTAAGTAACAGGAATATCCTGGCGGATGAAGTGTAGTAATATATCGTTAGTAGTACTATCTTCATTCAGTTTTACAGTAAATGCCTTATCGTGTGTTTCGATAATATTGAAATGCCAGGTAGCCATTTGTGCCGGATTAGGCATAGTACCTAAACCCACTTTAAAGAGGCCTTGTTTGAATTCCTGTTTGATTCCGGCAACACTTCCATCGAGTATTTTCTGCCCTTTATTAACCAGCATAATATGGTCGCAGATTTCTTCCACCTGTTCCATACGGTGGGTAGAAAAGATGATGGTAGTACCTTCTTTACTAAGGTTGAAGATTTCCTGTTTGATCATCTCTGAGTTGATGGGGTCTAATCCGGTGAATGGTTCATCGAGGATCAGGAGTTTAGGTTTATGCAACACAGTAGAAATAAATTGCACTTTTTGTTGCATTCCTTTACTCAATTCATCTACCTTTTTAGTGTACCAGGAGTTGATATCGAATTTATCGAACCAATATTTTATACTGCTGGTAGCTTCTTTTTTACTGAGGCCTTTTAGTTGGGCAAGATAGAGCGTTTGCTCGCCAACCATCATTTTTTTATATAGGCCTCTTTCTTCCGGCATATAGCCGATATATTGAATATCCTTTTCAGGATCAAATGGATGGCCATTGAATGTAATTTTGCCTTCATCGGGGTAGAAGATGCCTGTTAGCATTCGTAACAAGGTAGTTTTGCCGGCTCCGTTTGGGCCCAGCAGCCCAAAGATGCTTCCCTGCTGGATGGAGAAGGAAATATCATCTACGGCTTTGTGGGTTTCATAATACTTTTTGAGATGCGATACTTCGAGTAAGTTCATACTGGAAATTAGCAATTAATCTGTTAAGAAGATAGTAAATATTAGACGATTATTACTTTAATTTTTCGGCAATAACAGCAGCAACGCGTTCTCCATCCATTGCAGCAGAAACAATACCACCGGCATAACCAGCACCTTCCGCGCAAGGGTAAAGGCCGGCAATTTGAGGATGTTCCAAAGTATCGTTGTTGCGAGGGATGCGTACAGGTGAAGAAGTCCGGGATTCGGTGGCTACAAGTACTGCCTGTTCTGTATAATATCCCTTCATTTTTTTGCCGAATGCTTTTAAGGCAGGGCCCAGGCGTTGATGCACACTAGCGGGTAAAACGGAACGAAGATCGGTAGAATGAATGCCAGGCAGATAAGAGCAATCGGGAAGAGAAGAAGAGATTTTTTTCTGTACAAAATCTGTCATTCGTTGTGCCGGAGCAACAAAATTTCCACCACCTGCATTGAATGCTTTTTGTTCCACCATTTGCTGGAAGTACATAGCAGCTAAAGGGCCATGTTTGGCAAATGGAGTAAAGTCGGATTCATCTACAGTTACGACCATACCTGAATTGGCGTAAGGGTTATTTCTTTTGGAGGGCGACCATCCGTTTACCACCAGTTCACCCGGGTCGGTAGATGCTGGAGCAATAATGCCACCAGGACACATACAGAAAGAGAAAACGCCGCGGCCCTCCACTTGTTCTACCAGGCTATAGCTGGCCGGTGGAAGGAAGTCGCCTCTCAGATCGCAATGATATTGAGCTTTATCTATTATTTCCTGTGGGTGTTCAATTCTTACACCTAAAGCAAATGGTTTTGCTTCCAGGAGGATATTTTTACTATGTAGTAGTGTAAATATATCTCTTGCTGAGTGACCGGTTGCCAGGATGATATCGGCAGCATGAAAAGTTTGGCCGGTTGCAGTAGTTACACCGGTGACTTTATTATTGGCAATAAGTATATCGGTTACTTTTTGTTCGAAATGAACTTCTCCGCCACTATTGATAATTTGTTCCCTCATAGCAGTGATGATATGTGGGAGTTTATTGGTACCAATATGAGGGTGAGCATCGATCATTATTTTTTCATCGGCGCCAAAAAAGACGAATATGTTAAGGATTCGATTAATATCACCACGTTTATTGGAGCGGGTATAAAGTTTACCATCGGAGTAGGTACCGGCGCCACCTTCGCCGAAGCAGTAATTAGATTCGGGGTTTACGATACCGGTTTTATTGAGTGCGGCCAGATCGCGGCGGCGGGCGCGTACATCTTTACCTCTTTCGAGGATGATGGGTTTAATGCCGGCTTCTATGAGGCGTAGTGCAGCAAAGAGGCCAGCAGGGCCGGCTCCGACAATAATAACTGACGGGGCATTGGCTGGTAGGGAGTGATAGGTAGGGTGAAGATGCGGCCTTACTATCCAGGGTTCATTGATGAATACCTGTAGGGTAAGTATAAAATATACTTGTCTGGAGCGGGCGTCAATAGAGCGTTTGAGTAGATTGAATCCGGTGATGGCGGCAGGTTTGACATTTAGTTCATTGGCTGCTGCCTGTAGGATATGTGTATGATTACCTGCGTTGGCAGGTAAGAGTTTGAGGGAGATTTGTTGAATCATGTTAGGTGTTTATCCTAAAATATTATTATGTATTTAGGGATTTGGAATGCGTGAAAACTAGCGCATTTCAAATCCCTAAATACATTTATTTTTCCAGTAATCTGTGTGTAATTAGAACGGAAGGTCGTCTCCACCATCGCCACCAGCGGGCATTTGAGGAGCGCTATAATTAGGCATTGGATCAGTTCCGGGAGCCGGAGCGGCCATTACAGACTCCATACGCCAGGCATCAAGGTTAGTGATGTAGTTTACTTTACCATCTTTTTCCCATCTGGTACCTTTGATATTGAAATAAACTTTAACATTCTCACCTTCATTGAACCGGTCAACGATACCAGTACGATCTTGTACCGACTGGAACTTAATATAGTTGTTAATAACACGGCCGTTGATGTCGTCAGACTTTTCTATAACGAATTCTCTTGTTTTAAAAGTTTCGCTACGTTGCACCGTATTGTACTTCACAATCAGCTTTCCGGTAATTTCAAAACTCATAGAAAAATTATTTTAAATTCAGAAGGGTCAAAGATAAGGGTATTCGTGGATGCTTGCATAAAATATTTTTAATAATAACCGGGCGCGCGGATATAAAAAAATAGTTTGATTGTTAATAGACTTAAATCCATTTTTTTAAATGGAGATACTAACATAGTTTTGCACCCTCTTCGTGAAAAGTGTTAATATCTCAACTTACTAAAGTGAACAATCTTTTACGAAGAAGGCATCTGCGATATTATTTTATCTGTTATATATCCATAATTGGATAAAAAGGAGAATAACGATGGTAAATGACCTGTTTAGCAAGAGGGGAACATTGATGAAATCCTTTCTGGTGGCGGTAATAGGACTATGGTAATGCTAATAAGAAGGAGTTTAGGAATACTGTAATTAGGAGAATATAAACAAGGGTAGATAAATTTTTTTTTTCAACATTTTCTACAGATATTCGTCGTCCTGTCTGAAAATTTTTCAACATCCTGGTTGAGAGATTAGGAATTCGAGAACTAAGCATCCTTAATTAAGAAACAACTAATTTTTTTTATCTCAATGAATAAAACTTGCGAACAAGTTTGGGAAAAGTGTCTTAATATAATTAGGGATATAGTTGAATGGCAGCCGTTTAAGACATGGTTTGAACCAATTAAACCCATTAAACTTGAAAACAATGTTTTAACCATCCAGGTCCCCAGCCAATTCTTTTATGAATATTTGGAAGAGCATTATGTGGGATTATTAGGGAAAACAATTAAAAGAGAATTAGGTAAAGAAGCCAGGTTGGAGTATCGCATTGTAGTAGAGAATGGTACACCACATCAACATCCCAAAACAGTAAACATGCCTACGCAGTTTACCAAACCTCAGAAAGACAATGAAGTAGATTTCCCCTTAACCATTCATAACCCGGTTAAGAACCCTTTTGTAATCCCAGGAATTAAGCGCGTACAGATCGATTCGCAGCTAAATCCTAACTATACGTTTGATGCGTATGTAGAAGGTGACAGTAACAGAGTTGCTCGTCGCGCTGGTAAAACTGTCGCAGAAAAGCCCGGTGGTACCTCTTTTAACCCTCTTGTTATATATGGGGGAGTAGGTTTAGGTAAAACGCATCTGGCGCAAGCAGTGGGCAATGATGTAAAACGTATACATCCCAATAAAGCCGTTCTGTAT
The DNA here is from genome assembly GCF_003419895.1 of Chitinophaga silvatica. Taxonomy (GTDB): domain Bacteria; phylum Bacteroidota; class Bacteroidia; order Chitinophagales; family Chitinophagaceae; genus Chitinophaga; species Chitinophaga silvatica. Next base: position 424,591 of record NZ_QPMM01000006.1, read on the forward strand.
GTTAGTGCCGAAAAGTTTATTAACCAATTTATTGATCACTCAAAAAACAATATTATCAACGACTTTATTCATTTCTATCAGCTGATAGATGTATTGATCGTAGATGATATCCAGTTTTTTGCAAGAGCAGAGAAAACCCAGGATGCTTTCTTTGCTATCTTCAACCACTTACATCAATCCGGTAAACAACTGATCCTAACATCAGATAAAGCACCGAAAGATTTAGATGGTGTGCAGGAAAGATTATTGAGCCGTTTTCGCTGGGGATTAAGCGCCGATATTCAGGTGCCTGATTTCGAAACCAGAATGGAGATTCTGGAAATGAAAATGCGCAACGATGGCCTGGAAATGCCTAAAGAGGTGGTAAAGTACGTGGCTTATAATATTCAAACCAATGTAAGAGAACTGGAAGGCGCTCTCATTTCATTACTTGCCCAATCTTCCCTGAATCGCAAAGAAATTGATCTGGAACTGGCGAAACGTGTATTGAAGTCGTTTGTTAAAACTTCTTCCAAAGAAATTACCATCGAAAGCATTCAGAAAATGGTTTGTGAATATTTTGATGTGCCTTACGATAAACTGTTGCAGAAAACCCGTAAGCGTGAAATAGTACAAGCCAGACAGATAACAATGTACCTTGCGAAATCATTTACAAAGAATTCACTAAAAACCATTGGAGAACACTTTGGAGGCCGTGACCATACTACCGTTATTCACAGCTGCCAAACTGTTAAAGACCTGATGGATACAGATAATAACTTCCGCGATAGCGTGATTGAATTACAACAGAAAGTACAACTTGCTGCTATGTAGCCTGTATTTAGCCCTGGAACCTTATTGCTCACAAAGGAGTAAAGAAAAAAAGAAGCATAAGATTTAAAATCTTATGCTTCTTTTTTTATAAAGCTATAAATGCTCTGAAACCCTTCTTTTCTTTCTGGGATCAAAAAGAAAAAATCCAAATTGCTCAAATGGAACTGGAGAAACGTAAGCATTAATAATCTTGTTCTAATGCTATAAATTGATTAAAACCTTTCTTTGCTTTAAACATCCAGATTGCTTATAAAAGACCATAGAAAACAAAGAATGCTAAGGTTTTAAGAAAGTATTAAAAAACTTATGCTTCTTTATTATAACACTATTAATGCTCTAAAACCCTTACGTAGCTTGGTTTTATTGATTTCTTAGCGGGCAAAAAGAAAAAATTTTTCCAAAAAAGTGAAAATGCTTTTGGAGAATATAAAACTTTGATTATTTTTGCAACCCCTTCAGAGACATACACAAAGGGATTTTCGGTGAGGTGCCTGAGTGGCCGAAAGGAACGGTTTGCTAAACCGTCGTACGGGTTAAACTGTACCGAGGGTTCGAATCCCTCCCTCACCGCAAGCTTTAAAAGGATGGACGCAAGTCTGTCCTTTTTTAGTTTTATATCTACCCCAAATTATATCAACTATATTATTCAAATGAATTGCATACACTTTTCCATTATCCTTATCCGTTATCCTAACCAATAGTTAATCTCCACAGAATGTAGGATATATATACTATTTTCATGTATCCAAAATATACCATTACTCTGCTTACCGGCAAATGAATAACAAATTATTGTCATAGTGTCTGTTCCGTATTAAGCCCGGAAGTATCGAATAAATAACAGGAATTCACAACTCATAGTATCTGATTTGGAAATGTTCATCAGACTATAGATAGGTTCTTCATGATTGTTGCAAATAGGTCAATTATCCGGTAGTTATTGTACTTGCTTTTTCTTTTATCAACACAATAATTTCTCACCCTTTTAATTTTTCTATTATGTTAGTTCTTGAAAAAAACTATGTCGAATTTCCTGGAATCACCGAAATCAGTCCTTATGCAGAAGCTGTACAGGCTCACACCCTTACTTTTGCTGAAAAATTCAATTTGTTACCGTCTGTAAAACCTTTGCTATGGTATCAAAAAGCACAATTCGGAATGCAAGGAGCACGCGAATACCCCGATGCAGGGTTTAATGACTTATGCCTGGCAGGCGATTTACTCACCTGGTTGTTCTCGGTTGATGATAAATGCGACCGCGCATCCAGCAATAAAGAAGAAGCTATTGCAATGGAGGTATTGTTATACAGATTAATTGATATCCTCGAAAACAAAGGAACCAGGTTTAAAGATGATGTTTTCAGTACAAGCCTGATAGACTTGCTCGCAAGATTCAATGCCATCAGTACTCCATTTCTTTATCAATTATTGTGTAAGCATATTGTTACTTACCTGAGAGAATGTTTCTATGAACTGGATATGCAAACCATGAATTATCTGCCGTCGGTCGACGAATACTTCAAAGTACGTCCAGATACCGGCTTCTCTATTATGTTTCCGTTAGTTGCTATTTTTCAGCGTTTGAATTTACCTGACGAAGTATACTTACATCCGGTAATGCAGGAAATAGAACTTATTCTAAACCTGGTTGGCGGATTAGGTAATGATGTTCATTCATTTCACCGTGAGAAGAATCTGGAAACAACAGGTTTGAATCTCATCTTCATTGCTCAGCATGAATTAAAAATATCGGAAGATGAAGCATTTAGTTATGTGATAAATGAGCACGATCAGTATCTGGAAAAGCTGGAAATAGCCTGCTCACAACTCCCATTCTGGAGCCCGGCAATTAATACCCAGGTAGATGAATACGTATTAGGTCTGAAAAAAATTTTAAGAGGATATTACGACTGGGCTACGATAGAAAGCAAGCGTTATACTGCTGCATAACGTAGCGGAAGTTGTTTCGACAGCTCCTGATACAATTCCTTAAAGTGTACTGGTTTTGTAATAAAGGCTGCTGCACCGGCTTCCAGTAATTCATCTTTTACAGTGCTAAAGGCGTCTCCGGACACAATAAGTACGGGGATGCCTTTTAGCTCTTTACTGATATTGATTTGAGTAAGCAATTCTTTTCCAGACATCCCAGGCATATTCAGATCAGAAATGACAACAGTAGGCCTGTGTTCTTTAATCAGGGTTATAGATTCGTTTGCATCGCTGCAAATAATTGGTTGAATTCCCATTTCTACCAATACTTTTCTTAATAAAGTACTACTTGGTAAGTCATCTTCAATTACCACAGCTGTGGCTCCGAAGAAACAATTCTTGCGATATTCAAATGCATGACTGACAGATACTGCATCCGTTGCTATTTCCAGTGGAATATTAAATCTTACAATAGTCAGATCTTCATTGTTGGGTACCAGCATTATCTTACCATCAAATAATTCTACCAGATGTTTGGTAATTGCCAGACCCAGTCCTGTGCCCTCGGAGAGCTGGCTACGGGTAGTTACAAAAGCATCAAAAATTTTATCGGAGACTTCTGGTTCTATTGCACCTTCATTCTGTATTTCAAAAACGATTAGTTGTTGATCTGCGAAACAGCTGAACAGAACGGTAGAGTTATCCGGAGCAAATTTAACAGCATTGGAAAGTACGTTGTTAAAAATCTTTGTGAGCAATAATTTGTCGCTATTAATAGCTATAGGAAGCTGATTACAATAATTAATATTAATAGCAATCCCTCTTGAGGCGGCAAGGTAACTGTTCATTGCAACACATAGTGTAATGCATTCTTTTAAGTTTACCGGCTCTTTTATTAAAACATAAAATTTCCCCGAATCTATACGCGACATATCCAATACATTGTTGACAATGTTTCTGGTTATATATGAGGCGGCATACAGGTTTTCGATTTCCTGTTTTTCGTGTTGACTATAACTATTTTTACGTTGCTGTAAAAATTGAGCATTACCGAATATGGCGTTTAACGGAGTTCTTAATTCATGAAAGGTTTCTCTCAGAAAAGCACTTTTTCGTTCGGAAACTTCTTTAAGCTGACGTTCAGATAATAGTAAAACCTGTATTTTGTTTAGGTAAGTGGCCATAATCAGCGCAATCAAAACAAAGAAAGCAGCAGAAGTGGTACCTCGCATGGTTGATTGAATAGCCGGACTAATTGCAAGAGGGGTGATAAAATGATAGCTCCGGTTAAACTGCACAGCAATACTTAGGATTACTACTAAAGCCATACAAACGACGACGATCTTTTTCTCTTGATAAACAATAAAAGTACCACTGAGGTGAAAAATAATGAGGAACAGAAAAGCACTTAAAAGTTCTGTTGAAATAGCTGCATCCAGTACGATACTCCAATAGACAGCAAAAATGCAATGAACAACAAGCATAACAAGATTAGCTTCTACATATTTCTTATAGCCATTCAGGAAAATTACGGATAAAAAACTGCAGGTTTCAATAAGCACAGGAATAAGTATCAATAAAGATCCTGTTAATTGGTAAAAATAGGAGCCTACTCCTACTACCATAGCGCCAACAATTAAAGCAAGTGAATTAATGATCATCACTGACTTTTTATTGGCCTGATTCTTCATGCCTTCAGTTCCTGCCAGAACGGGTTTTCCAAGAATACCTAATCTCATTTTGAGGGTGATTTTTTTGGAATTTTCAAATACAATGTAGGAATCAGTAATAACGATTCTACTAAGATAGTAATTATTAAATTCATTCTTTGGGTGTCCAAATCCAATCGGTTTTCAATAAAGTGGCGATAAGATACTAAAAATCACTAGATTAATGATTGACGATAAAGGATGAATAAAAAATGAACAGCCAATGTACCAGAAATGAACAATTGTGAATATTTTTATATGTCTAATTATTTTTTAATTAATGATATATATCCTGGCATTGTAGGTGTATGCAAAAACAAAAAAATAAGTCATGCTATCCAATTATCTTAAAATAGCTATCCGCAATCTATCCAGAAATAAGTTGTTTTCTGTTTTGAATATTATTGGATTATCTACAGGCATAGCATGTAGTGCACTGATTTATTTATGGGTAACAGATGAAATAAATTTCGATAAGTTCCATAAAAACACGGATAGGATATTTAGGATTACTGCCCAAATAAATGAAGTAAAAGCAGCTTTGGTTCCTATTCCCCTGGCAATGGCTGTAAAAGCCTCAGAGCCGGATGTAGACCTGGCCACCCGGGTAGTGTCGCTGGAAGCAATGGTGACAGTGGGGGCTAAAAAGTATGAAGACAAACATATCCTCTATGCTGATAGCAACTTTCTGAAGGTATTCACATTTCCGATGCTGGCCGGAGAGCAAATCAATCTTACCAAACCAGGGGAAGTGTTGTTAACAGAAGCCGGTGCCCGAAAGTATTTTGGAGATCCTCAATATGCTATAGGTAAAATGCTGCATGTTGATAATGATTATTCAGGAAATGATTTAATGGTAGCAGGTATATTGACAAATGTGCCCTCTAATTCTCATTTACAATTCGATATGCTGCTGCCTATTCAATTATATGAGAAAACCATGAATCAGGCGCAGGCCTGGGGGAATTACGACGTATTTACCTACTTGCTATTAAATGGTCATTTCAATCGTTCTGCCAAAGAATTAAGTGCTTTGGAGAAACGAATAATGAGTATTCATAAGAAAGAAGATATCACAAATACAAAAGCAACGTTAAGCCTGCAATCTCTCTCTGATATTCATTTGCATCCTGGATTAATGTTGGATGTGGAAGGAATTGGAAACAGGGAGCATGTTAATATCTTTTCTCTTGTAGCCATTTTCATTTTGCTAATAGCTTGTATAAATTTCATGAATTTGTCTACCGCTCTTTCAGGCGGCCGGGCTAAAGAAGTAGGGCTAAGAAAAGCTATTGGGGCCGAACGTTATCAACTGATTTTCCAATTCCTTACAGAAACGATGATACTGGTGTTGGTGGCATTACTTATAGGGTTATTTCTGGCATTTGTTCTATTGCCTGTTTTTAATCAGCTTACCGGCAAAAGTATTTCTATGCATTTAATCACTTTCAGGTTTTTGTGTACCCTGGTCATTGGTGCTATTGGCATTGGTATACTTGCTGGTAGCTATCCGGCTTTTGCTTTATCCTCATTTTTGCCTGTTAAAGTACTTAAAGGTGCAAAGGCTATGAGCAATAAGGGCTCATTGTTTAGAAGCAGTCTGATTGTCACGCAATTTTCTATTGCTATTATTTTGATGATTGGAACTATAGTTGTTTACCGCCAACTGAGTTTCATTCAAAACAGAGATATAGGATATAATAAAAATGATCTGGTATATGTTCCCATTCCTAAATTGGGTAATCTGGTTCAACATAATCAATCACTCAGAGCTGCATTAAGTGAAAAGCTTGATATGGATAATGTTACCATTGTCAGTCACCTGCCAACAGACCTGACAACCGGAACTCAGTCGGTTTATTGGGATGGAAAAGATCCGCAATTCCGACCGCTGTTTTCCCGGATGTGGGTAGATTATAATGTGATGAAGACGTTTAAAATGACCCTGAAAAGCGGTAGGTTCTTTAGAAAGGATGACATAGCCGATGAAAATAATTATGTTGTAAATGAAACCGCATTAAAGGTGCTGAATGTTGATGCGAATTCGGCTATAGGTAAGAAACTAACGATAGATAACAGAACTGGTGAAATTGTAGGCGTATTGAATGATTTCAACTTTAAAGCGATTCAGCAACCAATTCAACCATTGTTTATGCACAATGCCAGTTCGGGAGATTTTAATGGTAATTCAGGATATGTAGTTGTAAGAACCCCTATTAGCAACGTAGAAAATGTAAAAGCGGAACTGCAGGTGGCATTCAATAAAACATTTGGTGATTATCCGTTTACCATGGGATTCATCAATCAGGATCTGGAGCATTTATACTATTCGGAGCAACGAATGGGTAAATTATTCAATATCTTTTCCGTACTGTCTATCCTTGTTTCCTGTCTGGGGCTATTCGGGCTAACAGCCTATGCAACTCAGCAACGAATCAGGGAAATTGGGATCAGAAAAGTACTTGGAGCCAGTGTAGTTAGTATTGTAGGAATGTTATCCAAGGATTTGCTGCTACTGGTGGTAATTGCCATTCTGGTATCGTTCCCGATCGCTGGTTGGGTAATGCACCAATGGTTATCGAACTTCGTTTTCCATGTTTCTTTGGATTGGTGGATCTATGCAATGGCCGGTTTTATTGCGGTTTTTGTGGCGTTTATTACTATGAGCTTTCAGTCGATAAAAGCAGCCCGCTCAAATCCAATACAGAGTTTAAAGACAGAAGGATAAAAATTTATAAAAAAAATATTCGTTCCAAATGTAGTGCAGTAAAGGGTTTAGGTAGATGACTTGAAAATGTAATGCGAAAAATATCAGGCAAATTTGTTTTTATGTAAAACATTTTCATACATTTGCACTCCGCAATTGAAGCAGTGACAGGCAATAGGCCAGTCGAAAAAGCCCAAAATGCGATCGAGTATAGTTTTCGGGGCGTAGCGTAGCCCGGTATCGCGCCACATTTGGGATGTGGAGGCCGCAGGTTCGAATCCTGCCGCCCCGACTGAAAAGGACAGGAAAGTATTATTACTTTCCTGTCCTTTTTTATTTACTTCCAGTCTGCCTCAATATTTCAATCAGATTCAACCACACCTCCATAGGGGAAGAATCTCGCTTCTTATATTTAGCCCTCCTAAAATTCTATCCTTGTCAAAATTTGCGTGCACTTCCGTTTAACCACAAGACATCTTTTCATATTTGATATCTAATATTCCCCGCACTAATCCTCAAAATTTTGATATTGCTCCTTTAAAAGTATTTTCATATTTTGATTATCACTCCTATTTCTGATGTATTGAGCCAATTGCCTTGTGTATTTACAATTGTTGAGTAAGCCTAATCCCTAAACCAGTACTTAAATTTGTAACTATGAAATCATTCAATTTTAGTGCAATTGTTTTTTCTGTGTTGCTTCTGACTCAAATAGCTGTTCAGGCCCAAAACAATTTGCCCATAATAAAGGCAACTTCCAGGGCAGTAGATGTGATTGATGGAGATGATTTCCGAAAGGGTGCCTGGGGGCTTCTGCCGGAGAAAAAGCCCGATGTGTATCATGTACTCATTCCGCATAAGCCGCACCGTGTAATGTTCCGTACCGATATTGATTCTATTGCTTTTGATACCCAATACGCTGGAGTTTACGATTTTATCATTGTTTTAAATAACAAAGACAGTTGTTATACCCGGATTCTGGCAATGGAAAATAATTTGCTGCATTTTTCCAGTAGTAGAAAAAGTACAGAACAGAAAAGTGATACCATACCGATGACCATTGGGCGGAATGATAAGATTTTTATTAAGGCAAGTATTAATAATTCAGCTCCTTTAAATTTTCAGTTTGATTTGGGAGCAGGTGGTAGTATCATTAAAAAAGGATCTGTTGATAAGATTAAAATGGACTTTGACGGAAAAACTTTTCTGATCAATTCTGACGGCCGCAATGAAGTACCTACCAGCAGTAAAAATACACTGGTAGTAGGACCGATGCGCTGGGCAAATAACATTACATTGATTGTGGGTGATAATATGGACCGTGGTGAAGATGGGCTGCTGGGCAATACCTTATTTCAGGATAAGGTAATTGAGTTGAATTACGACAGCAGTATTATGGTGATACATGATACTATGCCTGAAATTGGAGATAAGTATACCAGGCATAACATAATTTTAGATGGAGGAGTGGTACCTTTTATACAGGCCAGCATTAAGGTAAATGGAAACTTGTATACCGATTGGTATATGTTTGATACGGGTTATTTTGGTTACCTGAGAATTTCCTCAGATCTGTACAAAAAGCATCAGCTAAGAGATAAGGTAGAAAAGGCTTTTAGCTTGCGGGGCAACAAACTTATATTGCCTGGTTTCGAGGTGGGTGGGCATTTGTTTACCAATGTTAATGCAGTGTTGGAAAAGGCGCACCAGGATGGTAATTCAAGGGGCTTGATAGGTAACAGCCTGCTAAAAAGGTTTAATGTGTTTCTGGATAATAGGAATGGATATATTTATCTAAAGCCCAATAGCTTGTTGTATGCCCCTGATAAAGGCAATTCTTTGGGGGGCTGGACAATTTCAATAATCTTATTGCTGATCATTTTACTTGCTGGGGTTTGGATAATCAGAAAGAAAATGTTGAAATAGATCTCTGGCACTTAGCGAATGTATTGTGAGGTTATGAATTGATAATTGCATAGTTGTAAGTAATAAGAGAGGATATCTCAGCAGTAATTTGAGTGCCCTCTCTTATTATTTCAAGAGAGAACTACAATACCTGAAATCGCGACCCTTTTTCCTTTACATAAAAATAAATTTGCGCAACCGAAAAGTTGCGCTTATATTTGCAACTGATTAGTTGCTTATAAAAGGCATACCATGAGAAGAGATATATTTCAGGCAATAGCAGACCCGACGCGGAGGGCCATTTTGGTATTAATTGCATTACAGGCAATGACCCCTAATGCAATTGCGGAGCATTTTGATATGACACGGCAAGCGGTTTCGAAGCATTTGAAAATATTGACTGAATGCGAATTAGTGAAGCAGGAGCATCAGGGCCGGGAAATTTACTATTTACTTGAAATAGAGAAAATGAAGGAAATAGATAAATGGTTAGAACAGTTCAGAAAGATTTGGGAAACACGCTTCGAGCAGCTCGATGCACTTTTAGCCACTATTAAAAAGAAATAATAATGAAACACAATCTGCAATTCGATTTTGTAGCAGACAAGCAAAAGAATACGCTTACCATCAGAAGAGAGTTTTTGGCTGACCGTGAATTGGTTTGGGATTGCTATACCAAAAGCGAGCTTCTTGATCAATGGTTTGCACCAGCTCCATTAACAACAAAGACTAAGTCGATGGACTTCCGCGAAGGTGGTCATTGGCATTATGCAATGGTGGAGCCTAACGGTACCGAATATTGGGGATTGACAGATTATTTGAAAATTAAACCAGTTGATTACTACACTGCATTAGATGCTTTCAGTAATGAAGCTGGTGAAATCAATACGGCACTTCCTCGTGCAGAATGGCTGGTAACGTTTACAGACAAAGGTGAAAATGCTTTGGTGGAAACCATTGTTACCTACAAATCTCTTTCCGATCTGGAGCAGGTTATTCAAATGGGTATGGAACAGGGAATGATTGCAACATTAGAAAAACTCGATAACCTGTTAGAAAAACTAACTGGTAGAAAATAAACCATAAAAATTATCAACTATGAATAAAGTAATTGTTAATGCTACTATTAATGCAGATGTTAAGAAAGTCTGGAACTATTATACACAGCCAGAACACATAACGGAGTGGAACTTTGCCGATCCTTCCTGGCAGTGTCCTTCAGCTTCCAATGATATGAAAGTAGGCGGAAAATATTCGGCCAGAATGGAAGCAAAAGATGGGAGCTTTGGTTTTGATTTCGAAGCTACTTATAATGAGGTTGTTGATGGTGAATCATTCACCTATACAATGCCAAATGGCCGTGAAGTAACAGTTGATTTCAAACCTGCTGGTCAGCAAACTGAAGTTATTGTAAAATTTGATCCTGAAACTGAGAACCCTATTGAAATGCAAAAAGGTGGCTGGCAGGCAATTCTTAATAATTTCAAAAAATATGCAGAAACAAACTAATTAAGGATGTTTTATTTTGATAATTAGAGAAGGTATGTAGATGTCTACTTACCTTTTTTATTTTGATCTACTTTCCATAAACTTACTACTGAAAATGTCAAATTGAATTATTATAACAAATTTTTTAAAGCTTGAATTTCTTTATCAATAGCTTTTATTTCGGCCGGAGACTGTGTAAGGGATTTCGCTTTTTGGTAGTGTGAAATGGCTAACTGTACATGATTTTCGCTATAGAGATAACCCAGTAGTGAATGGTAGTAATAGTTATCTGAAAGATTGAGCTTCAATGCTTCCTGAATGGAAGTTTCAGCACCATATACTTTTGCATAGGCAAAAGTTCTGTTTAATGCTGTAATAGGGGAATAATCAATTAGAAGTAATTCATTGTAAAGCGATAAAATATTTTCCCATTTATTTTTATTTCCGATTGTAGTATGCCAATAGGCAATTCCTGCTTCCAGATGGTATTTAGATAGCTCGTTGCCGGTACAGGCGTTTATAATAAAATGATGTCCTTGTGTAATTAATTCCTGGTTCCATAATGAAGTATCCTGTTGGTCGAATAAGATCAATTCTCCATCGGCATTGAGACGTGCCTGTAATCTGGAACTCTGATAACAAAGTAGGGCAAGCAGTGCATTGGTTGCCGGTGTATTGGTAATATTATTGGTAGTAAGAATTAAGGCCAGACGTATAGCTTCAGAGCATAAATCCTGGCGAATTACCTGATTTTCAGAGGTGGATAAATACCCTTCATTAAAAAGAAGATATATGGTTGTATGTACAGCTGCTAACCTTGAAATCAGTGCTTCTTTCTCCAGTGTTTTAATCTCAAAATTGTCTTCTCTAAGTTGTTTCCTCGCCCTTTGTATTCTTTTTCTGATAGTTTCAGGGTTAGATAAAAAAGCATGTGCAATTTCTGTAATGCTAAATCCACATAAGATTTGCAGAGCCAGCGCAATTTGAGAAGAAGGAGGATTAATGGGGGAGCAAACGGCAAAGATCATAGCAAGTACGCTATCGTTGATATTTTCTGGGCTGAATTCAACTTCGGGTAACTCCGATTGTGAAGCAGCTTGAAGCACAGGAGATACTTTATCATTAAAAATCTTTTCATGCTTTAGATAGTCTTTCAGTTTATTTTTAGCGACTGTATAAAGCCAGGCGGTTGGATTTTCGGGAATGCCCTTTTCTGCCCAGGAATTCATGGCAATTAAAAATGTTTCACTCACAATATCTTCTGCAATGGCAATGTGTTGCAGACCAAAATGACGGCCGATTACGGCCGTCATTTTAGTATATTCCAATCTAAACAGATTGGGTAAGAGCTGATGAAATGAAGTATTTTGTTCCTCCACTTACATTAGTTTTTTTCGTTAGGTTGAAGCACTGCTCTGATCTCCACATTACCACCATCCTTTAGAATTGGATTCTCCTGGGCAATTGCAATTGCCTCTTCAATTGTTTCAGTTTTTACAATCATGTATCCACTGATAAATTCTTTGATTTCAGTATATGGCCCGTCTGTTACCACATTACCAGGCTTTACGGTTTTAGCCTGGGTAGCAGATAATCTGTTCCCTTTATCTGCTAATTTATTTTGAGCGGCTACGCTCGCCATCCAGTTCATTCTTTCCTGCATTTGTTCAGGAGATGGATTGGCATGTGGATTAGTGCTGTTTCTGAAGATTAATAAGAACTCTTTCATAGTCTTTCAAGTTTTTGTTTCATTGAAATGACGACCGAGATATTCGATTTGGGACAATTTCCTTCAAATAATCTGAAATATTAACAAATCACCTGAGCTTATTATAGTAGTATGATATTATTTAATATAAAACTCAGTTAATTATCGTTAAAATTTATCTAGTCTTACTATCAATTGGTTGATAAAAGAACATATTAGTTTAAATTTGCAATAACTATGCGAAACTAATACTTGTCACACATTAGAGGGTTTAATTGTCACACTGCGGTGTATCCTCTTTTTTTGCGATGCCAACTAAAAACCTAAAACCTACCAACGATGAAAGTAAGCGGGTTCACCTACATGCGTAATAGCTTTACATATGGCTATCCTGTAATACAATCCATTAAATCTGTGCTGCCACTTTGCGATGAGTTTATTGCTGTGATAGGCAAAAGCAATGATGGTACACGCGAAGCAATTGAGGCTATCGGTGATCCAAAGATCAAAATTATTGATACAGAATGGGATCCAAAGCTAACCCAGGGTGGAAAGATCTTTGCACAGCAGGCTAATATTGGTTTAAAAGCCATTACTGGCGATTGGGCTTTTCATATTCAGTCTGATGAAGTAATTCATGAAGATGATCTTCCTGAAATTAAACAGGCAATGATCGATAATTTTGAGAATAAAGATATCGATGGTTTCCTGTTCAGATACCTCCATTTTGTAGGTGATTATAAGCATATTGGTACCACTCGCAGATGGCATAGCAGGGAAATACGCATATTAAGGAACGATCCGGCGGCCTTTTCGTACCGCGACTCGCAAGGATTCAGAAAGTATACTTCAGAAGAAGCTTACCATAGTGGCACAGAGAAGGGTACTAAACTGAAGGTAAAACCTTTGAACGCACGTGTTTTCCATTATTCCTACTGCCGTAATCCATATTTATTAGGTGGAAAAGTAAAGAAGTTTCATAGCTATTACAATCCTAATGAGGCGAGTGTAAATGATTATAAAGAGGAAATCTCTTTTGATTTCCATAGTGTAATTGATGTTTTGTCGCCCTACATCGGAACCCACCCGGCAACCATGAAAGAATTGATTGCTGCACAGGATTGGGTATTTAAGTATGATGCAACCAGAGGATCATTTACACCCCGACATAGAATGTTGTATGAGATTGAAAAGATAACGGGTTGGAGAATCGGAGAATATAAAAACTATAAATTGGTGAAGTAAGTATAATAAAAATAAAAAAGCAGGCTTATTGGTCTGCTTTTTTTATTCAGTTATACCGTTAATTCGAAAAGACTGGAATGTCCGCCATAATGTGCCGGTAAGCTGGCATGGGCAGCAACAGGAACAACCCCCAGATAGTTAAACCCGCAGCTAACGTAGTAATTGTTCAGCCTATCATTGCCACTTGTAGTATCCATTCTGACAAGCGTTTTATTAAGACTTTTTGCATATTCGCGGGCCCAGGCAACAATGTTTTTCACATAGCCTTTACCGTGATAGTTGGCATGTACGGATATGCGATGAATGTAAATGGCATCAGGGGTATCTTTCTCTTGCCAGATCAAAGGATCATCGAATGTAATAGCGAAAATGCAAGCAATGGTATCATCTTCCACAATCTTCCAGGAACGTTTTTCAGCGATATCTGTTTCCAGTAGTTTTTTATCGAACCCTAACCATTGGCTACCTCCTACTTCTTTCTGATATTGAGTTCCGGCATTCAGGATATCAATAATTGCATCGATGTCGGAAGGCACTGTATTAATAATTTTCATAGCCTAAATTTTTAAACAAAAATCTATGAAAGATTTAAAATAAAACAGATTCAGTTTTTTTATTTTTGACCATATCAGATTTTTAGAATTAAATAGATTGAAATAATTTTTTACAGATACTTGTTTTTATGAAATAATATTTCCTACCTTTGCATCCCACAAACAAGTCGACGGGGCGTAGCGTAGCCCGGTATCGCGCCACATTTGGGATGTGGAGGCCGCAGGTTCGAATCCTGCCGCCCCGACTGAAAAGTAAAAGCGCCTTCAAGTCTTTGGATTTGAAGGCGCTTTTTAGTTCGAAGATTTCAGATTGTTTATAGAATAAGTTTTAAATATAGTCACCATTCAAAATTGCTGCAGCTTCAACGTTAACTTCTTCTTCAATTTCGTCTTTTGTTGGATGTTTTGCAATTCGTTCAATTTCTTTCAATAAAGTTTCGTCTTTAGTTTTCCTTGCAAGTGTTACTAATATCCATAACTTCCAAATACCATCGTTTGTTTTCAAAATCTCAACTATGTCAGGAACCAATTTATCTGAAAACGGCTCCAGAACTTCTGCAATGTGTCTGGCTATTGGCCAATTGATATCTTGAAGCCATGTCAATAAGTCGGGAACAATAGGCTTTATTTCTTCAAATGAAAGTTTTTTAAGCTCTGCAATTACTTTCTGGTCGTCCTTATGTTTAGGGATCATTTCTTGGATGTCCATTTTGATCTTAGTTTATATTAGGTAACAGGTTGGCTCACAAATTACAATTTAGCCAAAATTCAAAACTCCTATTTTCATCAAATCTTCGACCAAAAGGTTCGAACTCGGTCCAGACACCCCGACTAAAAAAAATAGCTTTTGGCTCCTGCCAAAAGCTATTTTTTTTATACCTATTTGTCTTCTCTTAGGAAAATGGGTGGTCATCAGCAATCAGCTATTGGGCTCTCCCAATACTTATAGTTACAATCCGCTGTAAGCTCTTCTCTAGATTTTTGTTTCAAATCTGTTCTTTGCTTCTTGCGTCATCGGAGTAAAGAAATTAACCAGATTACCATCGGGATCTCTGAATAATAGTGAACGATTGCCCCAGGGCATAGTGGTGGGTTTTTGTACAACTTCTTCACCAAGTATGTTGGTCAACTGCTGGTATTTGTTATCAACGTCATCAACCTGGAATTCAATTATAACCGACCTGTTGTTGGAGGCACTGGCAACATTATCTCCTCCAAAAAAAGCTAAAGTATGTGTACTTCCTATAGCCAGGGCCCCAAGTGATGTACGTAGTTCAGCAAAATTATCCGTATACCAAGTAAAAGGCATTCCAGTGACGTTCTCATAAAACCTAACGAGGCGTTTAATATCAGCAGTAATAATACGGATGGAGGATAAGTTCATATTGTATTTTATTTTGTTTAGAATAACATAAAGCTATTCTGCTTTGTTTAGAATAGCATAAAGGTATTCTGCCCAGGTGACAGCCCTATGTCAGCAGTGTGCCGTAATATTTATATAATTACCAAATCTACCAGCAAATGCCGGGCCGTGGAGTCTTTATCCTGGATCTCAATAATATCAATTACAAGTGGTTTGTGCAAAGAAGATTGGAGCATAAAGAGGCATGAGAAATAAGGCTTTTTGAAAATGGCACCTAATTCTGACATATTCTTCGTGCATAAATACCGTATTTATACTGTTTTTAAATTTAACTATTTTTTGACCTTTATAAACAGATTAAAGATTTGGGTCTTTATCCAAAATGGCATTGATTATTGAAGATAAATATCTCTCATATTTCTAACTAATCCCTCAAAAAAATAGCATTTAGTTGCTGCTCTACTCTTACTAATTTCTGCAGGATTTACCCGCTATTTAATTTAATACATTTTTTAACCCCTCCATTTTAACTATGACAAATAGCAAGCATTATACCCCAATGGCCCGCATCCACATTGAACGGCAGGGCAATTTTATTATTTCACTCGAGGCAAGACCTCTTAATTTTCACGCAAGAATTTCTGTATGGCCCGGTCGCCAGGAGATTCTTTTTGTAAAAGGTGAACGGTGGACGCAGACGGAAATAGAAAAGCAGTACTCAGTAGGAGCTACTAACCGTTTACAGATTACTAAAACAACTGGTACGGAACATCCTATTAACCTCCATCAGGTTGTTACGGAAGGTGATAAGGAACTATGGCAAACAACCACTGACATTAAACCAAATGGTGAGTTTAATTGGTGAGGAGAACGAAGCGAAGAGAAGGTATCAGCTGAGGGAAGGGGTACTTTTTCTTCAGGGAGTGGTGTAGCATTTAACGGTTATTATTTTACTTGCTACTCTTTTTCTTTCGCAGCAGAAAGCCTGTTTATCTCAAGCTTTCTGCTGTGAATGCTATTTTCAACAAAGGTATAAGGAATGATGCTAGTAGCTTTTATATTTCGATTGTCAATTGTGTATTAGTAAAATAAATCTTGCACAACTTAACAAGGTTGTAATCTTTTAATACTAAGTTGTTTCGCCCTTCCTATTATTAACCGGCACTGATATTTTCTGTTAAAACGAGTAGCTCCATTGTTGTATCGGCTCGCTCCGCGAAACCACCTTAAGTTAACCAGAAAGATATCACCATTATTTAGTTGTACTTCTATATTTTTATCGTTAATATTCATATTAGAAATATTGCTTCAGATAAATAGTAGGCGAAAACCTGCAACCATAATATGTACATATGGTAATTGAACTTAGGGATATATTGTAAAATAAGTAAAAAGAAATAATTCTTCCGCTAACCATTAAAAAAAGTTTGTTGCTATAAATCCTCCAATGCTTTGCCACGGTTGTTCCATTCTCAGCTCGTAGGTAAGAAATACGATCAGATTAACCACAGACATAACAGCGAACGCAGTATAGTTATTTTTCCTTAATAGATCGTTTAGTAACAGCGCTACAGTAATTACAGTTATCAACAATAAAACATAGGTAACCGACATTGGAAATGAAATATGAAAATAAATTGTAAGCGCCCGGCCCAGTCCAGGCCCAATCATCAAAACACCTGTACCAATCATATAACGTAAATGATTGTACGTAAAACGACGATTGATGATCGCAAGACTATAAAACAGAGCGAAAGCGAGCATACTTAGTATAGGTAACACAATATCTCCTATTTTCACGCTATAGGGCAGAGGAGGTTCTGACCTGTTGAAGCCCATTTTTGCTAATAAAAATATAGAGATTACTACTAGTGGCGCAAGGAGAAAACTCGACCGCCCGATTACTCTATGAAGTGATAGCTTACCAAAACGGATGAGAAGCGGCTGGATGATCAGCATGATCATCCATGCCAACATTATAACTCCATGGAAATGTTGTATAAATTTAAATCCTTTAAAAGAAGGAAAGAAAATAAGATAAGTATTGTAAAAACCCCAGGTAAGCACAACCAGTATAAGTACAAATAACATACTTATACGGCTGTAAGGTATAGCGGTATTTGATTTCATTTTATTACATTGTTTTTTTCTTTTTGTTATTTTGCTTGTTCTTATTCTTATCCGGAGCTACAGGAGGCAAAGGCTGTGGATTTAGTTCAACTTCAGATGCTTTCGATACTTTTGATTGCTTGTCACCTCCCTTCCGTTCAATCTGACGACTCGATGAATCCTGTGCTGTTGATTTATATTTTTTAATTGTTTGGGCAGATGACCAGCTAAAAACAAATACTGTCATTAACATCAATAAACAAATCGCCTTTTTCATAAAATTTTATAATTTAAATGATTACATATAATTGAAATAATGTGAAAAATATATACTGAAAGATGTTGATTAGAAAACAAAATTTATGTAACGATTTGATCTGCTGAATTTTTATGGAGCTATAGTGATCTTTGATTTGTTCTGATTTTTGGGGCCAAACCACACAGGGGTCTTTTTACAAAGATCTGCTTTTTATCTGGTAGGTTAGTGGTAAATAATAGACTTTTTTTCAAGGTTCCCAATTAAATAAAAAACCAGAAATAGGTTGCTCTGGATGTTGAGATTCCCATTCCTGGTTTATTAGATCAATGCCTATAAGTGACTAAAGAAATATAGGCCTTCGACTGCTATATACCGTCATTACAATGTTTATCGTTTATATTCCATCTTTGGAAGTTTTATTGGCATTGGGTTTTCTATTACCCATTTTACTCCAAGTTCACATAGTCTGGCAGAGTTGCCTGCTTTTCGTTTAATTGCTGCTACTATTTCTTCAGCTTCGGCCAGTTCTTTAGCAGGAAGTTGTTTTCCTTGCCTTAAAAATGAAAGAAAAGCATCAGCCATTTTTTTATAATCACTATCCCAGTTTACTCCTCCATTGTCTTCCAATTCATATGCAATTTTCCCTGAGATTCTGGTAACTTCGCCTTGCATAGTTTCAGTAGCACCACTGGAAGGAACCAAGAGTTCCCAAAGTTCCTGATGCTGATCCTGCCAGGCTTCTTTTTTTATTGTAATTAAAGACTTGCCGTCATGCATAATACGTTTGGGAACTGGGCTCACTTCAAAAAGTTTGTATAACTCCTCCAGTGCATTACTTACTTCATCAACATCAGCCTTATTAAAATTAGCTCTGTGGAATTCAAATCGGCTGCCGATTTCTATAACAGATTCCTGCATTTGGGAAGTAATTCGAATTCCGGTATTCAGATATATTTGAGCCAGTTTAACGGTATTGGCAATATCTATATTGCTACAAGTCTTCAGTGCTTGATCTAAGGGAGTATGTTTATCTGAATTTAGAGTATCTGGTTTTGCACCATGAGCCAGCAGAAGTTTCGTGTTTTCAACGTTATGAGAATCTGCGGCGGCATGTAATGGAGTACCCACAGAACTACCGCCATTATTGACATCTGCTCCTAATTCCAATAAGCTTTCTATATTACCAAAGTAACTACGGGAACGATTGTGAAGAGCAGTATTGCCCCAGGTATCTGTAGCTTCTAAGTTTGCACCTTGTTCCACTAACCATTTTGCGAGAGAATGTGGACAATTATCATATGCCAATGCTGTTTGTTTTCCATAGCCTCCACGTGCATCTATTTCACATTTATTAAAAACCTCTTTCAGCTCCTGAAGGTCGCCTTTACTAAGAAGCTCCTCGAAATCTTTGGGCAGTGTTATTTTTTTCTTTGCCATATTAAAATGTCTGTTCCCGAAAAATAATTGTTTTAAATAGTAATAAAAAGAAAACTAGAGCATTTATATAATGCATAATATAATCTTAATTTGATGCGGTGAGGATTATTATTTGATCCATCAATTAATCATTACAAATGATTAATTGATGGATCAAAACGAAATATAGAATATTCGCAATCTGCAATCATATTTAAATGATGTATTTGAGCTCTGGTTTATCAAAACTAAATAGTATCTTTAATAGCGAAGTTAATCCCTTAACTTCTTGATATTAGATGACTATGCGTACAAAGAGTAATGCAATATATTCTTATCAGTTATAAATTTCCCCAGTAACGAGAATTCAATATCATTTATTCAAATACTTACTAGTTTTTACGTTATGAGCTCAGTAAATAAAGTTACCCCAAGGTGGTATGAGAAAATAGGCCCATGGGTGCTCAAGAATCGTTATATCATTTGTGCATTTGTAATATTTGCAATTGCGATATTGGGATGTTATGTATATTTCTCTTGTAAGTGGATAGCAAAAGATACCTTTCAAATTTGTACAAGTCTATTGCTTACAATCACTCTTTTTTTTACTGCTCTGAACTATGAATTTTCTGCATCCAAAACCATAAATGATTATAAAACAGCAAAGGATATTTTGACTTTTAATACTGCTAATGAATGGCACAAGGCCCCGCTCAGAGATTATCAGAAAACAAGCATAGACTTTGAAAATAGGTTTATGGCTATGGCTGAGAGGTCTGTTGAGGCTTTTGATAAATACTTTGAAGGTGAACAGGAATTCAGAGCCTCTCTAAAAGGAATTTTTAACTTTTTTGAAAGTACTTCAGTAGGAGTACATAAGGGATTAATAGACAAACAATTCATATTTGAATTTTTCTCTTATATATTTGAAATATATTATGTTGATTATTATTATTTTATCCAATATTATAGAAGAAAAAGAAACAGAGACACTATTTGGATAAATTTTACTAATTTAGCAGAGGAGTGGTGGCCAAATCTCCAATCTGAGGTTGAAGTAGGCGTAAAAAAATCGACAATTATTTCTTAATTTATTCAATTAAATTAATATGACTGTAGGTGATAAAATATAAAAATTGTTATCATTTCAGATAAATTCTTTAAGGCAAGAATTGGGAACACCAATTCTTGCCTTTTTTACTATTGTTTTGAAAACATGCGTATTATTTCATCCAATTGAAATTTGAATCGGCCAAAGAATCGCCCTATGAATTCAATATTATACTTTGTAATAGCCATACTAATTATTGTCTTCTACCTATGGCCCATTAAACGTAAACAATCAAAAAATGATCAACCTTCAATAACCATTCAATCCAATAAAGAGGCTACAGAATTCATAAACCGACTTGCCGAGCTTGGATATTTCAAATATGCAGATCCAAAAGATGTGGATTCTCTTAAAAAGAATATGATTGAAGAGTATGATCCGGCAGGTGAATTTCCAATGATCTGGGATGATGTACTGCCGCGTGCTAAAGATTACAGATATTACTTCTGCGATAATGAAGATCTTTTTGAACATGGTGGGTTCATTAGTATGCTTAATGATTTGAAACCAATATTTGCAAAAATTGGATTAACCATTGAAGTAAATGATCACTATGAATGTTACAACCAAATTTCTTTGTCTTCAGATCAAACAATTACAATTAATAGGGTAAAATATACCGTCTTTAAAGGATTTAAAGGGTATGGTTGGAATGAAGCAGTACAACGATTTGTAGAGATTATAAATGATCAGTTAGCACAACAAAATAAAGAAGATCGTTTATATCCTGTAGGTGGAGGAAATGATGGGAAAATAATATTACTATCGGACGAGCAGTTTAAGTATATCGACAGCGTTTACACCAATCCTAAAGTTAAACCTTTACAAGTTAAGGATTGGTGCAATGCCATGGACGTAAAATACATGGAGGTAAAGTAATTACGGACGTTTAGTTTTTTGAAAATTATCAACAAATTCCGCCAGGTCGAGTAACGGTAATAAGTCTTTCAGCTCTTCTTTTTTTGTTGGTGTATTCTGCAAATCGAAATGTCGAACCTTCATAACACAATCGTACTCGCCTAAAATATTGTCTACAAGCAGGAGGCTCGAATATGCTGCCTGGTTATAGTTTTCTTCAGTGATGTTATTAGCATAGATAATAAGGTCGAGTGTATCGCCTGTAATGATCGGGTAGAATTTCATGTTGTCCGGGCTCAGTTTTGTACCCTTCACCTCAAAATTCATCCCTTTAACTTTTTCTATTGGTATTCTTTGCCTGAATGCTACAAAGGTCCAGCCGTTAATTTTAGGGGCACTTTCTACTATTTTCTGAACAACAGGAAATAAGTCTCTATTACCATCTGCTGAAATTGTTACATTAATGGTGTTATTGGCAGGTGGCTCAAATTCAATTGCCAGGCCACCTTCGATGTTTTCTGCACTATCAAGAACCTGCCCCAGATATTTGTCGGGATTGCGCTGGAAATTTCGTAGTTCCTTTTCATTTGATTCAAACCATTTCCAAAATTTATCAATGGCACCCTGGTGCTTATCAATTACACTAGTTGGCTGAAGTTTTACGGTTGATGTTACCTGAGAATTACAAGCAACAAAAAACAATGTGAGTATTGCTAAAGTGAATATATTTCTTATCATTAGATTTATTGGTCTCCTTCATTTAACCATTCCCAATCGATTTTTTTCTAAATCAGGGATTCTGTCATATTTGTGGTCAACTAAAGTAAGAATTATTATTTTATCAATTACCTAAGATCAGGGCTCGATAATCAGGCAACAAAAAAGCCAGGATAGTAGAACACCATCCTGGCTTTTTCAGTTTAAAACCTTTATTTATTAGAAGATAAAAACAGCTTAAAATAGTCAGCCCACGCCTTTCCCAGCATTGGCGGTACTGCATTTCCAATCTGAACATAATAATTACGTTTGTTGGAAGAAAGCACTTCAAAATCATCAGGAAAAGATTGAATTCTAAGGCCCTCTCTTAAGCTAATCAGTCTTTCTGTTTTATAATGAATATTACAACCTACATTAAGTCTGTTGAAATGTGTATTTAGCGTATATGAAGGCTTATCTTCACTTAAACGGCCATATGTGGTAGTACGGCCTCCTGTTTTCTTGAAGTTTAAAATCCTTTTGGTTGCCACACTATCAGGTACATTTACATAGTTGCCACCCGGAGGTATATGACTAATCAGTTCTTTATCCTTGGCACTGGCGTATGGGGTAACATGAAGGGAATAGCTATCTGTAGTGGCAAGCCGCATTAATTTCTGATATTCCGAAACCGGGCTTTGAATATACTTACAAACACCTGTTTCTGAAGTTTCCGATAAATCTGATAATGCATCATATGCACTTACCCAACCTGGCAGTTTTTCGCCTTCTTCCGAATTGGTAGGAACTGGTTTTTCAATAGTTTTCCCAATCTTATTACCTACAATAAAAACCCTTTGCCTTCTTTGTGGTACACCATAATCTGCTGCATTCAGCTTATTTACTGTAATGCTGTAACCCAATTGTTCAAAAGCTTTTACCAGATTGTCAATTACTCTGGTGCCATCAGGATTTTTAGCCGATGAAATGCCTGTAACATTCTCAAACAGAAATATTTTCGGATTTACATGCTCCAGTACTTTCAGGTACGACCAAACAAGATTGGATCTTTCATCTTTCGGATCGCGTTTCCCTACTAAAGAAAAAGACTGGCAGGGAGGCCCTCCAATCATTACATCTGCCTGTGGAATACTATTTACATCTACAGTGTTGATATCTCCATGTACGATATGATCACCAATATTTTTCTTATAAGTTTCACAGGCATCCTTGAGGAAATCATTAGCCCAGATAATATCGTATCCGGCCTGTTTGAAGCCCAGATCCAAACCTCCACATCCTGCAAATAAACTTACTACTTTTATCGTATTCATATTCTTCTATCCTCTACTAAATCTGCTAAGAATAATTCAAAATAATCTACCATTTCTTCCACAGTTCTAAAACCAAGATGATCACGAGAAAATATAATGCTTCCTATAGCAATATCAAGGTTTCTTCTTGGGGTATTAGTTCCTTCATCACCACTAAATTCAATATTTGCCGCATTCAGACTAAGAAATTCGTTAACAACATTATCAATTTCTGATTGCGTGATACTCGATAAATCCGGAATCCTGAATCGCTTGATCTGAAAACCTTCGAGCTTGCGAAGACCCTCCTGGTTACTAGCATTTAATTCGAACTGAATCTGCCCAAATACTGAAAGTAAAAACGAAGATACAAATTGATATTGCAATTCATCATTTACATTCACATTATGATTCTGTAAATCGTTACAATAAAAGAAATTGCTCGACAGGGTTATATTCACGGCATGTGGATTATAATAAACAACATGCTTGGTTCTGTCGGCCCGCGGTATTAGTATCTTTGGTATTAGGGTATTGTTAAATGCACTATTAACTACCTTCTTCCAGGTTGGTTCGGTAAACTCTGTTATACAATCATTGTAGAACTCCACGAACGCCGAATTACCCTGCAGGTGTGGCAATAAGCCATAAGGTTGAGTGTCGTCGAATTTCCCCGGAAAATGAAATGCTTCATCAATACTAAGGTCGTTTAAGGAGAGACTAAAATTTCTCCTTACCATATTATTTTGAATACCGTGTCCTATTTGGCCATTCAGGGCAGTTGGCAGTGTAATTTCGGTTCTTGGTTGACTCGCCTGCGCGGTACCTGGCCGTTTACCATACCCTTTGTAGCTGGAAGTGCGATTATCTCTGGTTGGAAAAATAATAGTGGATGCACCATTGGATTCTGCATTTCCTCTGGCTATTACCGAAAAATGATGATCTATATTTCTGAACAATGGCAGATTGTAAACATCTTCATACCTTCTGTCATTAATATAGTTCTTCCAATTATCGGCAGCATTGAGCGATGTTCTTGGTACTACGCTTAATTTGTAGGAGGCGGTAACGGTATCCTGCTGCGTGTTTAAGATCGACTTAACGCTTTCCGGATTTAATAAAATGTTTTCGTCAGCAATTTTGAGAAAGGAAATATTGGCCGAATTATTTCCATTTTTAAGGATCACAATGGCGGTAGTTACTGCAAAGTCCTGGAAATACTTACGGGGATAGGTAATAATAGCTTCGGCTTTATCTAAAAGAAAGGCTTTTAGATGCTCCCCATCCTTATTGTTCAGAAATTTAGCCATTAAAATGATGCCGGCTTTCCCATTGTTGTTGAGATAGTGCCATATATAATTTACAAAGTAAAAGTATAAATTCGGTTGCTGGGCATCAGATACAAAACAGTTGACACCCGTGGCCTGTATGGCATTTATCATGGCTGTTTTACGAGCGCCCGAAATGGAGGTTTTATGATTATCATTTCTGAGAAATGGTGAATTCATAAGCACCACATCATATTGTAAAGGCCTGCTATTTTGAAAGATATCCCCAATCTGGATGTTTGCCTGGGTTGTATTATTTACCTGGGTCAGGTTTTTAGTCAGAAGTCTGAAAGCTGCAAGCTGAGATAAAAACGGATCTATTTCAAGTCCGTCGACTTGCGACAATATTTCATTATGTGACTTAACTCTATTGGCTGTAGAAGCAATCAGGCTAATCTGATCATATGCAGCATCCAATAAAGCCCCATCCCCACATCCCGGATCTAAAACCCTGGCGGTATCTGAGTCAATGCACAGTGCTGCCAGTAAGTTAGACAGTTCACTGTCCGACATTATTTTTCCTTCACTATGCATTTCATCTCTGTCATAAATTCCGGATGTCAGTAAATTGAAAAAGTAGGAAGGAGAATCGTTGTTGGCAACAGCATGGCTATTATAGTTGATAAGACACTGAATCAGATTCTTGAAATATTGTAACTGCTGATCGGTAAGATTATTAGGGAAAATGCGCTGATTTTGACTGGGATGATCAGAGAAAATCTGACGAAAGTCCAGTTGCATTATCCTTGTGTAATTAGTACTCAATATCCTGATGAAGTCGGAAAGGCTGGTACCAGCAGTTGGGAAATTGCGGAAATATGCCGAATTAGGGCTATTCCTTTGTTGATAGTAGTCTTTCAGGTATGCATAAGCCAAGAGCCTGAAAAGCTCATACAATGGAAGCTCTGAATTTCCATGAAGAGTACTTTTTAGACCTATATAATTACTATGGAATGTTTCGATAATATGCTCCCAATTATTATCCCAGTCTGGATTGGTTCTGTTGAAAATAACAGGAAGTATTGTTTCAAAGGCATTTTGCAAACCAGCTACGGCGTCTGTTGCATCATGAGTAGCCGGATTGAATTTAGGATTCTGTATTGGATTATTCCTTAAGACACAGGACATTAGTGGCCCGTTTCTATCGGCCAAGAGAATTAACCGCTCAATATTTGTAATACAGAAATATTTATGGTAGCCTACCGCCCAGTGCGGACCGGCATCTGTGACATAAGACCTTGTCTGGTTCTGGTAGCGTTGCGATTCAACATCTCTTTCGGTTCTCTTTACTTCGCAGATAAAAATGTAATGATGGTTCGACTTTAATCTTATTGCAAAGTCGGGGGTAATGCTACTATTTGGGATAGAAGGATGATGAACAATTTCGGCAATGTTATTATACCCCTTATTAACCAGCGCATTTTGCAGGGCTTGCTCAACAAGAGGATGGAAGTCTGCTACCTCGTCATAATTGTACCATAATTGTGGCATATCAACTTATATATTTTTTTAATTCCGTTTCCAAATCTTCCAACGTAATTTTATTTGATGCTACCTGATTGTACTCTGCAAGCAGTATTTCGTCTATCTGTCTTATTAACTGGTGGTTTCTTCCGGTGTAGCGATTTTGGTTCCTAAGTTCAGTGCCGGAAGACTTTAATTTTGAGATAGTATCCTGGGCAAGCTTATTGATATTCATAACCGGAACATCGGCAAATTCATATAACTGAATTTTACGCAATCCGTTCCCCTGGCTTCTCGATTTTTGTAATACTGAGATTCTGGTAAAGCTTGAATTCAGAATGGCAAGATGTGCATCTGGCTCTTCCTGAATTTGCATAATATAAAAGTTATCTGAGGCATAATATTGTTGTTCATTCAGAATGAAATCAATATTTTTTCGAAGGTAATAGTTGAAAATGAAGTTACCAGGCTTCTTCAGATTGATCTTATACCAATTCTTACCACTCTTGATCTTATCCTTTACCGCTTTATACTTATCTTCTGAATTAGTAATAATATCTTTCACTTCAACCAGATATGATTTTGTTTCCCCAGTGGCTTCCTCATTTATGGACAGTAAGTAATCGGTATGAGATTTTGCGCTATATAGTGGAACTTTCGATACATCCTTGATGATAGGCACAGACTCCTCAAAGCGCTTGGTGTCGTGCAGGAAGAAGTCATTAACTCCTGATGCAATGCCTCGTTGAATAGGCTGATCCGAAATACTTTTGAGCTGCGAAAAAATCCAGGTTTCAAAATCAATACTACTTAATCTCCAACTGTTAAAATTGTAATCAGGAAAATCCTTCTCCTGTATTATTGTGGGCGTATACGCGTCAAAATCGTTTATGGATGTAATGCTTTGAAAAGAATCAAAAGCATAGTAGCTAACAGCCTGACCTTTTCGTTTCTTTTCTTTACAGAATTCTATTATCGTTGCTCCCACTTCTGCATCCTCAAACGCATTATGTTTAAAATGGTATATATTTTTCAGCGTACCAAGGGTTAGGAAGATATTTTTCAGTTCTTTACCAAAGGAACTGTATAACCAACTATCGTAAATAATAGCCACCATTGTTCCTTTATCCTTGAGATGCTGGATCGATTTTATCAGGAAGTATACGTAGAGGTTAGATTGGGTAGGAATCTGTTTTGATAATTCTTCTCCGATATTTTCAGTTGCCAGTTTTTTGGTATTTACCCCGTTAGAGAGCAACTCTTGTCTGACATACGGAGGATTTTGAATGATATAGTCGAACTTCTGAGATATTGGATAGGTTAGAAAGTTATCTAATACCAATTCCCTGTTTTTTTCTTTGTAAAAACTTTCAGTAGCTGGAGTGATCAGATTTTTATCGATTTCTATTCCTATGAGGGAAGGTTGAAACGATAGATCGGAAAAGCAGGATAGAAAAGTATTAGGGCCGATGCAAGGATCCAAAACCCCCTGTTTGGGTTTCAGATCTTTTTTAATGATAGAAGCCATTACCTGAGCAATGGTTTTGGGCGTAAATACCTGGCCTAATTTCTTTTTTCTTTCCTCAGAAGATAGGTTTGCTAACTGCTGCAGCTCCTCTTTTTTGGAATGTATAGCCATGTTGATCGCTGAAGAAGTTGTTTCCCCTACCTCGTTATATGTACTGTTTTCTGCCCTTCTCATGTTTGGTGATCCCTTTAGCTAAAATTATATATTGGAAATTGACTATGTAAACTTTATTGGTATTTTCCCAAAAAATCATTGATTCATTCAAGTTAAACAAACCTCGTTTATAACACAAATGTAAATTTTTTAGCGCTTACTAAAAGTAACCCTGTTTAGTTTATTAATTTTGCATTTATGATCCATATAATTAATACTGTAGCAGAGAAAGAGTATATCGCGTTAGTTGAGGTATGGGAAGCTTCAGTGAGAGCTACACATCATTTTTTGTCGGAGGCAGATATCCAGTTTTTCAAGCCGCTAATCCTTAATGAATATCTTAAGGCTGTAGAGCTATTTTGTGTGAAATCGGACAGTGGAGAAATTCTGGGTTTTATTGGAATTGCTGAGAACAAGGTAGAGATGTTGTTCATTGATCCGGTGGTCAGAGGACAAGGAATAGGAAAGGCATTACTTCAATATGCGATAAAAGAAAAAGCCATTAATGCTGTTGATGTAAATGAGCAAAACGAACAAGCCGTGGGATTTTATCTACACGAGGGTTTTAAGGTAACTGGTCGATCTGCTGTAGATGGAATGGGCAAACCATTTCCTATATTATTTATGGAATTATAAAATAATATCTACTCAAAAAATGCTGGCGAATACCTGACAAGGCCCTTTACATTTTTAAGGCTACCTGGTACCAGTTCAAGTACCATGCAGTTTTCAGCAGGTACGTCAAAAGGAAATCTTATCCCGAAATTTTCAGCCGGTTGATACCCAAATTTAGGATAGTAGGTTTCATGACCTAATACCACAACAGATTGATAGCCCAGGCTTCTTGCTTTATTATGTGCATATTCAATTAGTTGGCCTCCAATTCCCTTGTATTGATGAGTCGGTAATACAGCCACTGGTGCCAATGCAAGGGAAGGAGTTAGTTCTTCATTCTGCTGAATGTCGATTTCTGTTAATAGGATATATCCTACTATTTCTCCATCCTGCTCTGCGACTATAGATAACTCATTTACAAAGGCCTGCGATTTCCTTAATCTTTCGACCAGAAATTGTTCCTTATGATCGCTATGCATTTCATCTCTGAATGCAGCTTCAAGTAAAGTAAATACAATTGGGTAATCTTTGGGCTCTTCACGCCTGATGATCATTGTAATTAATTGTTAATGACTGTATTAAAACTTGATTAAATATACAGCCTTAAAGGATATCGAAAAAATAGATATTCTTTTGTACTTTGTAGTAATACCACTATTTGACCTTTTCTGCTGTTCCACTCCATTTTATACTAAATGCACAAATCGACATGAAATCTTATTGTTTTTCTCTTCTGTTCTTCATGTTAATATGGCAAGGCAATTTATTGGCACAGGAGAAAGAAGATTCTGTTTATTCCAAAATACTTGGCGAACAACGATACCTGCAAGTATATCTGCCAGACAATTATAGTAAAGATAAAAAGTACGATGTTGTTTATGCATTGGATGGAGAAATGTTAGGTAGATTTATTCCACCTGTGCTTTCCTTCTCTCAGGAAAATGAACTTATGCCTCCGGTTATCGTAATTGGTATTAAGAATATTTACTGGTACGATAAAAATGAAAATTCCAGAGACCGGGATCTGCTACCTCAGAAAGTAGAGGGCTCTCCATTATCGGGAGGGGCTGATAACTTTATTAAGGTCATTAATTCAGAGATCATTCCTTATATCAACGCACATTATGCTACCAGTGGAAAAAATATCCTGTTTGGGCACTCGTATGGTGGACTGTTTACTGTATATACGTTCCTGAAAAATCCTGATATCTTTGATAGCTTTATAGCTTCAGATCCGGCACTGTGGTGGAATGATGGATTTGTTCTCAAGCTGGCAGAACAAAGCTTCCCAAATGTAAGTAGGCTCCATACTCTTTTTGTCGGGGGCCGCGATGGTCAGATCTTTGAAGCTTTTGGAATTAAGAAGCTGGAAGACCTGTTAAACAAGCAAACCAGTGAATATTTACGTTGGCAGGTTGTAAAGAACCCTGATGAACATCATGGATCAGTAAGGCTAAAAAATATCTATGACGGATTAAAATTTACCTACTTTGGCTATAGCTCGTTTATGCTTGATTTTTTTCCATTGTCAGGAATTATAGCACAGAATAAACCTGTTCCCATTTATCTGTATAGTACCTATCTGCAAATGAATCCCGGTATCAGATACACAACAGATGGAGCCGAGCCTACCCCACACTCTAAGAAATACGACTATGGGATGTTGATAACTAATCCCGCAATACTTACAATGAAACAATTTTCGAATTATGGTGAAGATAAGGTGATGAAAGGAATTTTTAAATCAGGAAATATATTTTCGGCAATTGTACCTCCGTCGAAAATAGAGGCTGGTGGCTTTAATTATACCTTTTATAATTACGACACAACTACCTTGATTATTGATTCATTAAAACCACTGAGTAAAGGGATTACTGATAACTCGTTTAGTGTATATAGTTATACTGGTAATACTCCATTTGCTTGTAAAGTTGATGGATATCTGAAGTGCTTAAATACGGGTTATTATACTTTTTTTATTGATGCCGACTATATTGCCAGATGGTATGTAGATAACCAATTGTTATTAACTATCAATCAACCTGCCGATAAGCTTAGTAGTAAATCTTATGTTTTGCCTTTAGCCAAGGGATTCCATCATTTTAAACTGGAGTATCTTCATAAAGGTGGAGATAAGAATTTGTCTATCACCTATCTGAACCAGGCATTCGGGGATAAATCTACTTTAGCAAAATTACCTATAGGAATACCATTTTCGCTTCAGTATAATAATGTCAGCTCTCCATCTAAAAAAATGCCCTGAAATAAGGCCTGCTCGTCAGCGGCGAGAACTGCCAGGGAATTGAGGAGAATATTATTAAGAAGGCTATTGTATACCAGATTGCTACTGTTTTAAATTTTTCTAAATCGTTGGTTTTTTTCTTTGAAACAGATGATCCTACTGTAATGAGGATAACTGCAGTAAGCATCATGGTAATATGTTCGAGTCCAAAGAACCGGATTTCCCGTAATTTGATAGCTTCCTTAAAATGTGTGAGAAAATACCGCACAACTGGGCTAATGACATATAGAATTATACCTATCAGCATTTGAAGTTGAGCCACTTCAACGGCTATACGTTGAATCGCAAGATCTTTGTTCCTAAACTGCCTGTTCTTAAACCAACCGATGAATGCATTGACAATTGCTACAAACAGAGATATAACTACCAGCCAGCGGATAAGCGAATGTATTGCCAATAAGATAGGATACATCTTAAAAATTATATTGGTATGCCCAAAGATAATATTTTAAGAAAGCTGATCTATTTTTTTGGAGATAACTTGTTGTTCTATTCCTGATTTGGCCAGACGTAGTGCCTTTTCATAATAACTGCGCTGCAGTGGTTCATTATGATGCAATTCGGCCAGCAGTAGCCAGTAAAAGTGATTATTTTCCATATTAAGTGCCAGTACCTCAGGAAGGGCAGCTGCCTTGCCTTTAGCCTTATACAATGCATATAGTCGATTCAGCGCAATGGAGTGTGAATAGCTTAGTAGCAGTAGCTGATCATATAACCAAAGGATACTATTCCATTTCTCAGGAGTATCTTCTTTTTGTATATGCCAGGAAGCAATCCTGGCTTCCAGGTGATAGGTGGTTAGTTCACTGCCTGTAGTTGCAGATCCTAAATATCTTATCCCCTGGCGGATCAGTTGTTTATCCCACAAGTCTTCATCCTGTTCCTCATAAAGAATAGCACTGGTATCGCTACTTATACGGGCATCCAATCTCGATGCATTGAAACACATCAGTGCTATAAGAGCGTGGGTTTCCGGCAGATTGGTAGGAGCATACTCTGTAAGCATCAATCCTAACCGGAGGGCTTCTATACAAAGCTCTTTCCGCAGGATTTCATTTTGAGTTTGAGAATAATATCCTTCATTGAATAATAAATATATTATTCGCAAAACTGTTTGTAGTCTGGCTGGTAGAACCGCCGGATCTGGGAAAGCCAGATCTACTTTTTCTTCTCTTAATTTTTCTTTAGCCCTGTATAATCTTTTGTTAATGGTATCCTTACTGGTAAGAAATGCCTCGGCTATTTCATCAATTCCAAAACCACAAAGGATACGTAGTGCAAGTCCTATTTGGGATTCACTGGCAATAGCCGGGTTGCAAATGGCAAAAAGCATTTGCAACTGGCTATCACGTATTTGTTCAGGAGAGAAATCAGGTGTTTGCATTTCTTCTGCTTCCTCTTCGGGTTTAATGGCTGGAAGTACTTTACTATTATAAATACTTTGCCTTCTGAATTGGTAAGCTAATTTTTGCCTGGCCACAGCATATAACCAGGCAGTTGGATTATCAGGCATTCCGTTCATTCCCCAATATTCTGCGGCTGTAAGAAATGTTTCGCTGATAATATCTTCTGCCAGGGTTATATTCTGGAGTCCATATTTCTTACTTATTACAGCAACCATTTTCGCAAATTCCTTTTGAAAAAGTTGCTTAAGAGATTCGTTATATCCCATACTTAATATTGAAACAATGGTCTTACTTCTACACTTCCTCCTATATCAAGGATTGGGCATCCGTGTGCCAGTGTTGTGGCTTCTTCAAGATTTTCGGCTCTAACCAGGAATAATCCACCAAGCCTTTCTTTTATTTCAACAAACGGACCATCTGTTACGATACCCCCGGGTTTAAGTACTTTCCCAAATGGAGCCAGGCGGGTATTACAAATAAAACGATCCTGTTCTTTCAGATTGCTTACCCAGCTTTCCCATTTTTGGGCTAGTTTTTCCATTTCTTTGGGCGATAATGCTGTGTTGTCGATTTGCTCTTGCTGTCTGAAGAGTAATGCAAATTCTTCCATTCTTAAGGATTTGAGGGTATTAGAATACTAAATTATAATTAATTGGTGAGCTTAGGCATATTGGCCAGGTTGATAATCACCAGCCGGTGTTCTGAATGCAACATTAAGTCTGTTATACCCATTGATAGTGATTACAGCACTGGAAAGATGTACCAGTTCTTCAGGTGTAAAATGTTCAGTCGCTGTATTATATACTTCATCAGATACACCGTCCGGCGCCAGATTTGTAAGTGCTTCAGCCCAGGCTAAAGCAGCTTTCTCTCTGTTGGTATAGACTTTTGCTTCACGCCATGCACCTAATAGGAGCATACGTTGTTCTGTTTCTCCCATTTCCCTTAAATCTTTCGTATGCATATCCAGGCAAAAACCGCAACCATTGAGCTGTGACACTCTTATATATATAAGATGTAACAATTTTTGATCTATTGCTTTACCGGCAACATTACCTAATGTATAAAGCGCTTTTAATACCGGACCACCAATTGCGAAAAAATTTAATCTCTGTTTCATAATCTTAGTTTTTATGTTTTTATACATTGGAGATGCTCGGATAAAAGAAAATAGGACAGATAGACGAAAAATTTTTTAAAAAAAATAGAAGTTCGATTTAAGTAATTGATTTTTAATCTCTTTTTTATGGAACTCTGGCAGTCTTTTGTTATATTTAACCTAGCACCAAAAACATCGATATGCTCATAGTAGTTCTCTCGGGGTTTTTATTTGCGTTTCTGACGTTACTATCCGGCAAGCTGGTACGAAATAGCCTGTCGTGGTTTCCTGCTTTGTTGCCCCTGGCACTCTTTATTTATTTCATGTCATATATCCCGGTAGTTGCTGCCGGTCCGGTTAGGTTTCATTATCCCTGGGTTACATCTATGGGGGTGGATCTTGATTTTAAGCTGGATGGGTTGGCTATGCTTTTTAGTTTGCTTATCACCGGTATTGGCACCTGCATCTTTGTATACGCTTCCTATTATTTAAAAGGAAACAAATACCTGGATCGTTTTTTCTGCTATCTGAGCATTTTTATGGCAGCCATGTTAGGGATGGTACTGGCAGATAATCTGATCATCCTTTTCATCTTCTGGGAACTTACAAGTATAAGTTCCTATTTTCTGATAGGGTTTAATAATGAAGAGAAAAAGTCGCGCCGTAATGCGTTGATGGCATTAACAATAACAGGGGCGGGTGGGTTTTTATTAATGGCTGGTTTTATCCTTATTGGAAGTATTTCGGGTACTTATTCTATAAATAGCTTAATCGCCTCAGGTGGTAGCTTACAGCAACATGCATTATACGGGTGGATGATTTTGTTCATCTTCGCGGGGGCTTTCACGAAGTCTGCACAATTCCCGTTTCACTTCTGGCTGCCCGGGGCCATGGTAGCTCCTACACCAGTATCGGCCTATCTGCATTCGGCCACAATGGTGAAAGCCGGAATTTATTTACTGGCAAGATTTACTCCAATCCTGGGCCATACTACATCCTGGAGTACTACGCTCATTATAGTTGGCGGTATTACGATGCTCTACAGTGCTTTTCATTCCTTACAGCGGATAGATTTGAAAGAGATTCTCGCTTACAGCACTATAGCAGCCTTAGGAACCCTGGTGTTTTTACTGGGTATAGGCACTTCCAATGCTTTACTGGCTGCTGCGGTATTCATACTTGTGCATGCTCTTTATAAAGCTGCTTTGTTTATGGTAGCAGGAATTCTGGATCATGAAACCGGCACAAGAAATATCGGGATGTTAAGAGGTCTTAAAAAAGTAATGTGGCCTGTTGCCCTGGCGGGTATGTTGGCCGCTTTTTCCAGTGCTGGTATTCCTCTTACCTTTGGATTTATTGGAAAGGAACTAATCTATGAGTCAACATTCCATGCTCCATATATCGCAGTTATTCTAACCCTGATTGCTTTATTTACCAATATATTAATTCTCTATGCCGGCTTCCAGGCAGGTATCAGACCATTCACCGGAAAACTATCGGGGGTACATCAGCATTTGCATATTCCCAGCTTTCGGCTTTGGCTTCCGCCCTTACTACTGGCATTGCTGGGAGTTGTATTAGGAATATGGCCTTCACTGGTTGACGGGCCACTGATCAGACCAGTGTATACAGCCTTGGGAGAAACAACCATTTTGTCGCCGTTACTGTTGTGGCACGGCTTTAACTGGGTAGTAGTACTGAGTATAGTTACTATTATTGCAGGCTGCCTGTTATATTATTTATTTGTACCATCAAGAAGTTATATTCCACTAACGGATAAGTGGCTGCATTTAAGCCCTGAAGCCCTCACGGTTCGACTAGGCAGAGCATTCATACATTTTTCCAACAGGTATACTAATCTGTTCCATAACGGATTTTTACGTTCATACGTCAGCGTGATTATAGTCTTTATTACTTGCCTCCTGGCTATGAAGTTAATCACAGGTGTGGATGTACATTTCGATATTAAAACGAATATATCTGATATTCGTTCATACGACATTGTGATATTCCTTATAATTATAGCTGCCATCTGGAAGAGTATATCTACTTCCTCAAGGATCAACGCTGTTGCCAGTCTTAGTGTAGTGGGTTATTGCATTTGCCTGTTATTTGTAATATACAGTGCCCCCGATCTGGCAATGACACAGTTTACCATCGATACACTTACGGTTGTATTATTTGTACTGGTCCTTTTCAGGTTACCTCCGTTTTTGAAAATTAATGACAGGCGGGTGATTCTAAGAGATTCTGTAATAGCTACTGCATTTGGGTTATTAATTGCCATAATAGCATTGGAGGTAATGAATGAACCAACTACTAAGGATATAAGTAAATTTTACTCAGAGAATGCATATTTATTAGCGAAAGGTAAAAACGTAGTAAATGTAATGCTGGTAGATTTCAGAGGCTTTGATACCCTGGTAGAAATTACAGTATTAACCATTGCAGCCCTGGGCGTATATAGCTTAATGAAACTGAGAGTTAGCTCAACCACCAAAGAATAGATTATGAAAAGTATTATTTTAAAAACAGCTTCTAATTACCTGTTGCCACTTTTGCTATTGTTTGCAGTATTTATTCTGCTGCGTGGGCATTATAAGCCCGGGGGGGGGTTCGTAGGTGGACTAATCGCCAGTATAGCATTTGTATTACATTCATTTGCGAATGGATTACAGAATACCAGGAAGTTATTACGATATCCTCCGGGTGCCTTTATCCCGGTGGGATTGGCTATTTCATTACTGAGTGGTTTGGCACCTATGCTCATAGGAAAACCGTTTATGTCGGGTGAGTGGTTGTCTGTTCAGGTGCCGATTATCGGGCTTATTGGTACACCACTATTCTTTGATATAGGTGTTTTCTTTGTAGTGATAGGGGTTACACTAACCATATTGTTTACCATTTCTGAAAGTATTCTATAATATGGAACTATTGCTGTTAATATTGGTGGGAGTATTATATGCCACAGGCATTTTTATGATGTTGAGAAGAAGCATGGTTAAATTGCTGATAGGGCTGATTCTATTAGGGAATGGTGCCAATATGCTGATTTTTCTTTTAGGTGGAATTACCAGAGGTAAGCCACCAATTATCGGAGATGCAGATAAAGTACTTACAGGCATATATGCAGATCCGGTACCTCAATCTTTAATCCTGACAGCAATAGTAATCAGCTTTGGATTACAATCTTTTGCCATTGTACTCCTAAAAAGAGTACATGCTCTTATACAAACAGATGACCTGAACGACCTTAATACACCGGATACAAGTATATGATAGATCGCTACATAATTCTTCCCATTATAGCTCAGATGTTCACAGCCGTGCTACTGATTTTTTTCTGGCGCAAGGTAGTTGTTCAGCGTATTATTAGTGTATTAGGGAGCTTGGTGGTATTAGTACTGAGTATTGGTTTGTTTTCGAAGACCTGGCATTGGGGGTATCTGGTAATGCAGGCTGGCAACTGGAAGGCTCCATTTGGAATCACCTTTGTTTCAGATGCCTTTAGCAGTACCATGGTTTTATTAACCGGCTTCAGTGGCCTGGCGGTAAGTATGTATTCAACGGTGGGAATAAGCCGGCAACGTATTCAATATGGCTTCTTTCCGATTTTTCATTTTTTGCTGTTAGGTTTAAATGGTGCATTTCTGGCAGGAGATATTTTCAATTTATATGTTTGGTTTGAAGTGATAATTATT
Source organism: Chitinophaga silvatica (assembly GCF_003419895.1). Taxonomy (GTDB): domain Bacteria; phylum Bacteroidota; class Bacteroidia; order Chitinophagales; family Chitinophagaceae; genus Chitinophaga; species Chitinophaga silvatica. The sequence continues at coordinate 461,370 of NZ_QPMM01000006.1, forward strand.
TCCTCTTTTGTGTTGATGACTTTGGGAGGCAAAAAACCACAGGTAGAAGGAGGTATTAAATATGTAACGCTTAACTTACTGGCTTCTGTCATGTTTTTAACAGCAATCGCCATATTGTATGGGTTGACGGGTAGTTTGAATATGGCGGATCTTTCGTTGAAAATGGCTACAATACATAACAAAGGGTTAATAGGTGTTACAGGATTATTATTCTTTATTGGTTTTGGAATTAAATCGGCTGTTTTTCCACTATATTTTTGGTTGCCATCTTCTTATCATACACCTCCTTCAGCCATAGCAGCTATTTTTGGAGGATTGTTAACCAAAGTGGGCATTTATGCACTGATCAGAGTATATACGCTCATATTTATACCAGATACGTTTACAAAAAATATTTTCCTGATTATTGCCAGCCTCACATTATTAACAGGCGCATTTGGAGCATTAACCAAACGAAATATGAGGATGATGTTCTCCTACCTTATAGTTTGCCATATTGGTTATTTGCTGGGAGGACTGGGAATGTATACTACACTTGCACTTGCGGGAACAATCTTTTATCTGATTCATGATATTATTGTTAAAACAACGCTATTCCTGGTAAGTGGACTGATTTACAAAATCAGGGGAACAATGAATATGGATGAATTGGGGGGATTGTATGAAGATTACCCGAAGTTATCCTTGCTGATGGCGATAGTTTTCTTTTCGTTGGTTGGAATTCCGCCGCTGTCGGGGTTTTGGCCAAAAATATATTTGTTTCGGGAAACGTTTACTACCCATTCCTGGTATCTGTTGGTAGCGATGATTCTGGCAAGTTTGCTTACGCTTTATGTGATAGCAAAAATGTGGGGAGATGTTTTTTGGAAGAAAAAACCTGCGATTGAAAAATCGACAGATGATTTTGCAGCGATGAATTGGAGAAGCAAATTTATGCTGGTGGCTCCAATAGCATTGTTGGTTTTTATTTCATTGTATATAGGTTTTTGTGCTGAGCGTATAAATGTGTTGTCGGAAAGGATAGCTAATGATCTACTACATCCAAAACCTTATATAGAAGCAGTGATGGGGCCGAAAGAGATTATATCACCACAAAGTAATTGAATATGATAAAACAATTTCTCTTGAACATAATGCTTACCCTTACCTGGGTTATGCTAACAGGTGAATTTGTGTTTGTGAATTTCGTATTCGGTTTCGCATTAAGCTATGGTATTTTATGGGTTATTTCACATAATACCGATGGCAGAAAATATTTTACCAGGGTTCCTGCTGTAATAGGATTTATTTTCTTTTTTATTTATGAATTGATCAAAGCAAATCTGCAGGTGGCTTATGATGTAATAACCCCTAAGTTTTTTATGAAGCCGGGTATAGTACGTTATCCGCTTGATGCAAAAACAGATTTGGAAATAACTTTTTTTACCAATCTGATTTCATTGACACCTGGAACTTTGATATTGGATGTTAGTGATGATAAAAAGGTGGTTTATATCCATGTGATGTACCTGGAAGATAAAGAAGTATTTATTAAACAGACAAAAGGAGGATTGGAGAAACGTTTATTAGATATTTTAAGATGAATCTGAATAATTATCTGACATATGTTGTTTTACCTATTTTATCGGTAGCCGTATTACTGGTGGCTTATCGGTTCTTTAAAGGGCCGACCATTGTTAACAGGGTTATTGCACTCGATTTGCTGATTACCATTGGAATTGGCATTATTACTATTTATAGTATTCAAACTAATCAATCTACTTTTTTAGATGATGGGATGATCCTTGCATTGATAGCCTTTTTAGGAACGGTAGCGTTTTCTTATTACCTGGAAAAAAAGAAGAACAATGAGTGACTTTCTTATAATGTTTTTGTGTACACTGGGCGCTATAGTTGTGTTGATAGCAGCAATCGGAATTGTGCGGATGCCCGATTTCTATCTGCAATTATCAGTAACTATTAAAGCGGCTGTATTAGGTATTGGATTATTATTAGCTGCGGCGGCTATATTTTTTGCAGACGTATCTATCACTACCAAGGTATTGGCTATAACATTTTTTTTAGTGCTTACAGCACCGGTTGCGGGGCATGTGATAGGCCGTGCTGCCTATCTTATAGGAACAAAGCTTTGGAAAAAGTCTGTGTTGGATGAGCTGAAGGGCAAGTATGACGAGCATACCAACTACCTCGGGAGTGGGGAAGAAGATAAATAGAGGATGTATCAACAGAATTGTTAGATACATCCTCATTGAATTTATTAGTTATAATAACTCCAACCCTACTATTGGCATTTCCATAATATTTGCAACTAAATCATTCCAAATAGTTCATTTACAATAATTTCAGATTACCTATGCATTTAAAAGTTGGTATTAACGATTAGGGTATTTCTGCTTGCGGTAGCAAAATCCATTGCAATTACTCCATATCTTCCATGAGTGTTATTAGTGAAATATGTATCGAGTTGTGGATTGATGGAATTAGATACAGTAGTGATACTTGGAATGCCAAAAATCAATGACTTATATCCACTGGAATAGTTGAGATACAGTACAGAAGAACTACCGCTATATGCTTCGGATAGCAGATTGGTGATGCTGGTCCATTTTCCACTATTATCGGGTACAACATATTGGTCCTGAACTCTTAAGTTTGCGCTACCATTATTTATGGAGAAAGTAGTATTATCGGCCCAGTTGGTAGCATCAATACCTTTCGGTGTGTTGGAAGCCCCAAATCGTCTTACCAGTACAATTTTGCCTCTTACAGATCCCAGATTGGGAATTGTAGCACCCAAGTTCCACTTAGAGGGTTGTAATTGTGTATAACTGTCGAAAGTTTGCTCAAAAGAGCGGGTGTTGTTGGTCGGGTCATATTCTTCCTTAACGCTCATAATAATGGTTTCAGTTGGGTTGGCTGCCAGGAAGTCGTAGCACATGGTTAATACATCTGTAAAGTTCATGTTCTGATAAATGGAGCCATGGTGTATGGCAAAAGCATCACCGATATGTCTACATCTGATATCCAGATACCTGGTGCCGGCGTCTAGCTGTTCACGGATCGAGAGGGTCTGACATTTGGCTGTGCCACCTACAGGTTCTACTCGTGCCCCACTATCGTGAGTTCCGGGAATAGACAATGCGGAAAGGGAGGTGTTGTCATTTACAGCGCTCATCCAGCTATTTAAGGAGTAGGTGAGCAAAGAAGTTGATAGTTCACTGTTGCCTGCAGAGAGCTTTGATTGAGTGGCAGGATTTGTAAGGTCTTTTTTACAGCCAGAGAATACAAAAGCAAGAAAGGCAAACAAATAGAGTTGATACTTCATAAAGTATTATTTTTTTTATAAACATAATACCTACCACTGCCTGATTACCGCAGTATTATTTTTTTTCTGTTAATACCCAACCTTTCGTTTATTCTTTCCCGTTTACTATAATAAATGATTTCTATGAAACATATACCGATTTATCTTTTGTTTGCGGTAATTGGCACCTTTATTATAATGGGATGTCGTAAGGAACAAAACTTGCAATTCGATAGTTTGGGCAATAAGATTATGTCTATAACCGATTCATCTGGTCATCCGCACGATACCATTAAAAACCCACAAGACACGATTAAGAATCCACATGACACAATTAAAAATCCAAATGACACAATCAGAATTCCGCATGATACGATTAAAAATCCCCACGATACTATCCATCCACATGATACAATTATAGTTAATCCGCACGATACGATTCGTCCACCACGCGATACTGTTCGTCCACCATTCGACTCTGTGTTTCATGGTAAAAGTTTTGCAAGTTGAGTATCTTGTAAATTGAAAATACTAATAACTATCTTATACAAATAAGGATTGCCACGGTAACGTGTAAACGTTCCGTGGTTATCTCTATTGAATTATAAATGATTCTGTAAGCTGTACGTCGCTTTTTGGAAGATATTCAACATTTGATTAAGGAGTGTTTAGCTAACAACAGGTTAGGCCAGGAGAAACTTTATAAAAAGTTTTATCCTTCGCTATTCCTATTGTGTAGAAAGTTTTATAATAACGATGTAGATGCAATGGAAGCCTTAAATGATGGAATGCTACAGGTATTTACCCAACTTCATAAATACGACGATACAAAAGGTACCTTATATAACTGGGCCTACACCGTAGTGCGAAACGTGGTGCTGGATAAACTTAGATTAAAAAAATGGCCCCCACTATATGAAATAACTGAGGAGTCTAAAACTGTTGATGCTGGGGTGCTAAAACAACTTGAATGGAAAGATATTTACAAATTATTAGACAATCTACCTCCTGCTACGAGGATAGTTTGTTCCTTATTCTATCTGGAAGATTTTTCAATTAAAGAAATCAGCACAAATATTAAATTAAGTGAAGGAACCGTTAAATGGCATCTTAGTGAAGCCAGAAATAAAATGAAACCAATACTGGAAAAACATTACCAGAAAAAATAATTGCCAGTGAGTGAGTATAATTCACATAATGACTTGCCTGATGAGCAATTACCAATTAATATTCCCTCTGCTGATGAAGGGTGGAGATTGATGCAACCTTTATTGGATGCTAAGATACCAGTTCACAGGAGTGGAAAATATTCAATGGGTAAAGTGCTTTTAGGAATAGCATCACTTTTAGTGATTGCTACACTGGTATTATTTTTACACCATTCATCTTCCAATACAGATAAGCAATCCGGGATTAAAGATTCTACTTATTCAAAATCTAATTCAAATCCAGACAACTATCGGGAGGCGAAAAATGATTCGCAATTCATTCAGGGATCAAACAAAGAGAAACAATACATATCAAATTCTTACAATGATCATGAAACGAGGAATGATTCACCATTCATTCAGAAGTTTAATATAGAGAAATCATTAATATCTGATTCAGACAATGATCATGCACCGCGGAACGACTTGCAATTCGCTCGGCAATCTCAAAAAGCAAAACTAAGTACGTCAAATTCAGACAATAATCAAACTGCCGGAAATAACTTTCAACTCAATCAGGAAGTCAGTAAGGGGAAAAAATACATGGCAAATTCAAATGGTGAGCTTCTGGTTAATAATGATACTCAACCAGGTGAAGAATCGATTAAAGGGAGAGAAAACAAAACACCTGTTACTTCAATAAAATCAATTTTAAAAAAATCAGGTAATATTATTTCAGCTAAGAATAATCCACAACCCAAAGTGGAATCCGGTAAAGGAACACAAAACAACAAACAGCTCATCAACCCAAAACAGGAAATCAACATAATTCAAAAAGAAAATGGAAGAACAGAAACAGCTGGCCAGAATGCTGCCTTTAGTGAAAAGCATATAAACGCTGAAGATCAGAAAAATGTATCAGTGGAAAATAATAAACTGGAGATTTTATCACTGCCATTAAATAGCAATATCTCTAAATTATTGAACACTCCGATGGCAATCAATAATAGAGGAATTACCGGGAAAAAAACTAATCCGCCAGGAGGGTTAGAATTACAGTTACAATGGAATTATTTACTTTCTTCTATCGGAAATTCCTACTATACCATAAACCCAAATGGTGATAAACAATTCTATCGGTATTTTGTACCGGCGGTAAGGTTAATCTATTTAAAACCTAAAAGTGGTTGGAGCCTGGATATTAAGCCAATGGACTTTCAATTGTATAATGATATTATTTATGATAAAGTTGATGGGGGTATGTCTAGCAGTGGTGGAACATTGGATATTTACATGCTTAGTAAAACTTTCGGGTATAGTATTTCAGCTTCCTATCATCATAAAATTGTTAACAATTGGTGGGCAACCGCCGGAGCAGAATTATATGTGGCTCAAAATACCAACATAAGAGTCAGTGCAATTAAAGATTCTTTATCACCAAGGGTCATTACTTCACGAAGTGAGAAATCGGCGTTATGGAAACATATAGGTCAACTTCAGGGAAATGCGATTGGGGAAATTTATTACAATGCACCCCGCTGGCAAGGCGGAATAAGAATGGCTATCCCTGCTTACCGTCAGGCAAAAGATTCGGTTGGCCAGCTGTTAAAATCTAATATGCGTGTTGAGTTGCTATTCAGATTCAAAATTCCTCTGAAAAAATAATTACCAGTAAGTTTCCTGGCTTGCGATTTTGCCATCAGGGGTAAAAATAAGTTTTTCATCATTTGGGTTTCCGTCTAATTCTACCTGGTAAAGATATTTTCCATCTCTTTGAATTTTTTCGACATTCCCGATTTTAAATCCTTTGTATTGTTTTCTGATTGTTCTTAAAACCGGAGATGGCAGATCAGATACGGGAATAGCTTTTTTAAAAACTATCAATCGACCGGTTTCATCAAAATGAGCTTTATACTCTATTTTGCTGACTTCAAATTCGGCCTGATAAATATGTCCTTTTCTTTCCCATTGTGTTTTTGTTGCTTCGGGGAAATTGGTTTTATAGCCCTTCATAACAAGGGAAGGTACGTCACTTCCCCGCGATTGACTAAATGAAGTGAAAGCGCAACAGATACAAATAATCAGGATATAGAGGTATTTCATAACAATACTATTTAAAGAATTTAGAATCAGGATCTGTATAATCGGGCTTCTTCAAGGTCGAGGTTGCTTTCAAGGAATTTAAATACTTCATCGTCATACTTTTTCTCTGCCCTCATAGTACGCAAACTTTGTCGGCGTAGATTAAGAATTTCCAACATTATTTTTTTATACAATTTCCTCGCGTTCTTAATTGCCGGAGCCTTTGTTTTATCTTGAATTGAATTTTCCAATACTGTTACAGTTAACAAATATTGCTCTCTTATACCGGCAATATTGCTATATTTCATCATTTCCTCAGCATAATGGGTGTCCAGATACTCGATAGACTGTTTACTAAGTAATAATCTTATAGCAGCAATTTGCTCGTCCGGAGGTACAGAAGGGTCTACTTCTTCAACTTTCAGCCACTTAATAAACAAAGGAAGTGTAAGCCCCTGAAATACTAATGTGACCAGTATAACAACGAAGGTGATGAAAATGATCAGATTCCTTTCAGGAAAATTTTCTCCTGAATGCACAGTAAGAGGTATGGCTAGTGCGGAAGCCAGAGAGACTACACCACGCATTCCTGCCCATCCTACAATGAAAGGGAGTTTATAGCCCGGGTGGGTTTCTTCTGCCCTGATTTTCTTGCTTAACAGGCGTGGAATAAAAGCACCCAGGTATACCATAACAATTCTGATCACAATAATAAGAGCAGAAATTAGCAAGGCATAAGTAACCACCAGGGAGGGGGTATAACCATTGATACCAGAAACAATAGTAGGCAATTCAAGTCCGATCAGGATAAATACAAATCCATTCAGCAAAAAGGTGATGGTTTGCCAGACCTCTTTTGTTTGTAGCCTGGTTTCATAATTAAGGTAATCGCTGGATCGGAATGAAAGAAATAATCCCCCGCTTACAACTGCCAGGACTCCCGACCAGTTAAATTCCTCCGCAGTCATATACATCAGGTAAGGGGCTATTAGTGTTATGGGAGTGGTAATGCTCGATGACTTTACCCAATATCTGATAACGAGATAAAGGAAATGACCTATAAGTAATCCAACAAAAATTCCCATTACTGCCAGTTCGAAGAATTGAATAAGTGCATCCTGTACCACGAATTTCCCCGTGATAATTGCAGCAATGGCAAATCTGAAAACAGTAAGTGATACTGCATCGTTGACCAGGCTTTCACCTTCGAGAATAGCCAGACCTCTTTTGGGAACCGAACTACCTTTTAATACAGAGGTGGCAGCAACAGCGTCGGGAGGGGAAATAATGCCACCTAACAGGTAGCCAAGGGCCAAGGTAAATCCAGGAATTAACAATACTGCATAATGTGCTACAATAGCTGATGTAACTAGTACGAGCCCGATTCCCAAGGTTAAAATGGATCTTCTCCATTTCCATAATTGATCCCAATTCGACGACCAGGCAGCATCAAATAATAATGGAGGAAGAAAAATCAGAAAAACAAGATCGGGGGTAATGCTAACCCGGGGAAGCCCCGGAACAAGGCCTATAGCTAATCCGCCTATTACAAGAAATATGGGATAGGATATTTTCAGCCGCTGACTAAGCAGGTATAATAACGCCATTGCAAAGAATAGCGAAAGGATTAGTAAGAGGCTTTGGTGAATCATATTATCATTACAATGATTCCTGGGAATTGTTGAGCTATGTCGATTTGTTATTCATTTGTTAAGCAAACGTCCTTACCATCTCTGAAACAATAATATTTTCGGGGTGTTATACTTTCATTGGCTCATTTCAGCTTATTAAACAAAAACCATGAAAGCATTAAAGTTAGGGGTATTAATTGCCATGTTAGGAACCGCGGTATCAGTAAATGCCCAACAGGAAATCCCATTATACAGCGATTCTATTCCGAATAGTATTGGGAAACTGGCACCTGAAGATATTCCCACATTAACGATTTTTAAACCGGCGGCAGGCAAAGCAAACGGAACTGCTATTGTCATATTCCCAGGCGGAGCATATGGCTTCCTTGCATTTAAAGAAGAAGGTTTGGATGTGGCAAAAGCATTTGCAGAAAAAGGGGTTATGGGGATAGTTGTTAAATATCGCCTACCCTCAGATGCAAAGATGAGAGATAAAAGTATTGGACCTATTCAGGATGCAGAACAAGCCATGAAGGTGGTACGAACTCATGCTACGGAATGGGGTATTGATAAAGACAGAATCGGAGTAGCTGGTTATTCAGCAGGTGGTCATCTCGTTGCCACACTTGGTACCCGTAACTTCAAAAACTTTATTCCCAATAACGAAAAAGTGAATCTGAGACCAGATTTTATGATACTGATGTACCCCGTAATCAGTATGCAAAAAGGTCTTGCCCAGGAAGATTCTAAACTCAATTTATTAGGGCCTAATCCTTCAAAGGAAAAGGTCGACTTCTTCTCAAATGAAGAATGGATCAATAATAACACACCACCAGCTTATATCGCACATGCAAATGATGATGCGATTGTTACCGTTAATAACAGTATCCTCTTTTATCAGAATCTAGTGAAAGTAGGAATACTTACAGAACTACACTTATACCCTACTGGTAACCATGGTTTTGTATTACAGGAACCAACCGAAGAATGGATCACCCCAATGCTAGATTGGATGAAACGTGGTGGCTGGTATCCTAAATCCAATGATAATACTGTTGGAAAAGCAGACTAAGCTGTTTGCTTTTGCATGGGAGGATGAAAATATGCTATTACAGGTTTCTCTACCTTTTGATAGAAAAGTAATCCTCCCATAATACCTATAATCATCTGTACAAAAACTGCTAAATCAGGATTTAAAAAGAAACCAACTCTGGCATATAACTGTGTGGCCAATATTAGATTTACAGTTGTATGAACTAAATAAATCGAATAAGAACCATTACCTAAGTAAAGTAGTAATGAGTTATTCCAAATCTTATTAAATCCACCTGCCTTCTCCATAAATACACAACCCGTAAAAAGGAAAAGACTAGGAACACCCCATAACAATACCCGATCTAACATTCCTACACCGGTATAAATATCATTTAACTCCGAAAGTGTTCCAAAATCATGGAAGATGTTGAAAATATAACCCGAAATTCCTAATACTATTAATAATAATGATACTCCTTTCGAAAGCTTAACATGGTTGTACATCCAAAATACAAGTGTTCCAAACATAAACTCCAGCAATAATGGATTTGTATAGAAAACAACCCAGGAATTTGGATGATATAACCTTCCGAATACAACCAGGCTTATAATGATAAGAGCCAATACCGGAACTTTGTTTTTTAATCCCATTAATATTGTACAGAAGAAAAGAACATAGAAAAACCACTCAAAACTCAACGACCATCCAACGCTCAAGATAGGAACAGGATAGGCTGCCTGTGCTGGAATTATTGGAAGTATAACCAATGAATTGTAGGCACGAATCATCATCCCCTGGTCTATAGCTCTTGGCATTACAAGAAAGGTTACAAGTAATGCCAATATACTTGCTACATAATATACCGGATTGATACGGAAAAAACGCTTCTTAAGAAACTCAAATCCATCTGTTACTCCCTGGTACTTACTCGCTACATAGCATATGATAAAACCTGAAATCACAAAGAATAAATCTACACCAATAGCCCCCAGATTTTGCAGATAGAAAAAATCGTCCTGAAAAGCACGGGAAAACGCCATCTGGGTATCGATGGAATGGGCATGTGTTACCAGGATAACAGCTACGGCACGTAATACCTGGATGCTATTAATTTTCATCTCTTACAAATTATTGATTATGCATTGGCATAGAGCCTTGGCTTAAATTCAATGAATGATAACAATGGAAGTTCCACCTTCTTATGAAACAATATTCCTATTGCATAAGCTATTGGATAATGAAGTAGAATCAGTAAATCGGGATTAATAGATATTCCGAGCTTTAAATAACTGATAGTAATCAGGAAAAATACTGTGGGGTAAATCAGAAATATCGAAAATGAAGCATTACCAGTTAATTGTAAAAACTTATTATTCCATAATCCGGAGAGTATACCTTTTTGCTCTAATACAATACTGCCGGCTACCAGTAAAACGGCTGGCAATCCTAGCATTAGTACACGCTTTAACTCAAATATCTGATCAAGGTCACCCTTGGATTTAAAGAAATCCTTATTGCCTAAAAACAGGTTGTAGATATAAGCACCTATCGCTAGTATTACAAATACTATTGCAACTGTTTTCGAGATCTTTTGCTCTCTATATAACCAGTATACAAATAAACCTGCCAGGAATTCCAGCATAATAGGGCTTGTATAGAATTTAGATCTGAAATCAAAATATGGAGTCACAAAAAAGCCAATAATACTAAGGATGATCAGTAGTACTCCGAGCACTAATAACTTCTTTTCTATCTTAAAGAAAATAGTAGCAGCAAATAATAAATAGAAGTACCACAAAAAGCTAAAAGACCAGGAGTCTTCAAGCATCAGGAAAAACTGTTGTTGCTGATCTATTATTCTTAATGGTATGAGCATATCTCTTAACCCAGCCGTTACCATTACTTTGGGATAATGTGGATGAAGAAAACAGATTAATACGAGATAAATGATCGCACCAGCATAGTAAACAATATTTACCCTTAGAAAACGGTTTTTTAAAAATTCCAATCCATCTTTCTTTCCATTATATTGATAGAATGCATATCCCGCCATAAATCCTGCAATTACCATGAATATGTCGAGCCCCATGTATCCGAAATATCTAAAACTAAATAGCTGCTGCTGATGGGATTTACCAAAGGTTTTTGCAAAATCAAGCGTGCCAGTATAGAGGATGATTAGAATAGCAAAAGCCCGTAGAGCCTGAATACTAAAAAGTTTCTTCATAATGGGACGTTAGTTCGAGGGTGAAAAGGATTGTAACCTGTTAAAGTACCAAGTTAATTTGCCCCGCTGTAATTTCACTTCAGTCTGTTTTTTTGCACTGAAATTGAAAATCAATATTTGAGTATATTATGGGTAGGTTAACAATGTCGCTGGGCTTCTCTTACTTATTCACAAAAGAGAACATTACATCGCATATAATAACTGTATAGAATAAACGTCGGTTTGGTTAATATAACTTTTCATGTATGTTCCTTTAATTTCCAAACCATTTATACCTGCCTGCCTGATATTAAGTCTGATACCTGCATTAATAACCGGGCCTGCTGAGCCTTGGGTAGTAGGATTGTAGTCATCAATTCCATTCTGCCCCTTCCTGATTTTAGTGACAGGCCCCAGATGATAGGCCATTCCTGCTCCTACAAATCCTCCGACTTTCTGAGTATTCTCCGCCGAAGAAATTGCCCCAAGATTAAAATTCAGGATAACAGGAACATCAATCAGCATTCTGATCTTGTCAGTATAATTATAATCATATGAGTCTTCACTACTTCTAAGATCTATAACGGCTCCTATATTAATTGGCAGACCTACTGAAAGTGAGTAGTAATCATGTTCTGTTATATTGTAACGGGGCGAAAAAGCTATACTACTACTGGTAATGCCCTTTGAATGGTTAGCATGATCTATAAAATAAGAAGATCCAATAGCATACATGAGATGTTGTGAAGAGGCAATGCTATAGGTACAGCAGCTTAAGAGTAACAGAACAGCTTTTTTCATTAGCATAGGAAGGAGTTAATGAGATAAAGATACTGTTAAATCTATGATATTTTGATAGCGGTTTTTTTGCGAAAGATAAGAATGTTGATAAGCAGGCCGTAGAAAAATCCACCTAAGATAGTGGCCAGATAGTCCATCCCTTTGCATGGAATTGGGTGAAAATATTCGTTTAGCAACAAAATAATTCCACTTATTAGAGTAGCAGATCCCCAGAAGATAATTTTACCGGAAATACTTGCGGTAGCAGCATCCTGAGTGCCTGGAATTTTCATGTAGTACCAATACAATACCAGCAGCCCAATAATGCTGGTAAGATATTGCATAAGGTACCAGTTCTGAATTGGATGACCCTGTATATAGCTGGTGCGTTCGAGTATGGGTAGCAGTTGAACAAAGAATCCTTTTTCATGTGTAAACGCATCCAGGAAAAAATGTGTAAAAACACCAAGTATGATAGAAGATATTACAACTAAATAATTTGATTTAAAATACTGATGCCACTTGAATGAATTGTATTGATATAATCTTTTCCCCCAGATAAAAGGTAAATAATAACTCAGTGCCTGCTTGAAGCCATAATGATAAATATAAGCCAGTAAAATACCAACGGGAACGTCATATACAAAGATTCCCCACCAGGTATGACCAGCACTGAAGTAAGGGTTTAGAAAAATAAAGTATAAAAAATCCGGTACCATACTCCCAATTATCAACCCTGTTGCAGAAAGGTACTTATTGGTAGTCGTACTGAATGGAGATACTATCGCTGCGTGTGATATTGTAAACGGCATCTTTATTGGATCTGATCTGCGAAATTAAGGCATCTGGCTTAAGGAAATGTTAAAGGTTATTTAGTCCAAGCTTTTCGGCAATTTGTCCATGTATTTATATGTGATAACACGTAAATTTATAGTGTAATTCTTTGAAAACGAAAAAATTAAGAACTTATGACTAATTGGATAATTGATGAATCACACAGCGAAATTGGATTCAAAGTAAAACACCTGATGATCACAAATGTGAGTGGATATTTCACAAAGTTTTCCGGTAGTATTCAATCGGAGAGTGATGATTTTCATGATGCCACCATTACTTTTGAAGCTGCTGCTGAAAGCATCGATACGCAGAACAAACAAAGGGATGAACATTTAAGAAATGGCGACTTTTTTGATGCTGTCAATCACCCCAGCATTCGTTTCATTTCAAAAAAAGTAAAAAAGATCGATGAAGAGCAGTACAAACTGCTTGGCGACCTGACTATTAAGGGTGAAACTCATCCTATCGAATTAGATGTTCTGCATGCCGGAGTAACGGTAGATCCATATGGTCAGCAGAAGGCAGGCTTTTCATTAAAAGGCCGTTTGCATAGAGCAGACTATGGCCTAAGGTGGAATGCTACTACTGAAGCAGGCGGCATCGTATTAAGTGATGAGGTGAAATTGAATATGGAAATTCAATTAGTTAAAGTATAATGATAATATCCCGCAAGGGGGATAAGATTCACTCCTTGCGGGAATTACAGCCAGGCTTTCGTTATCTTTGTGCTTTCCAATTGAAGTGCATGAAGTTCGAACAATATAATCTCTCTCCTGAAATTAAAGAGAGCCTGGCAGAAATGGGGTTTAAAAGGCCCACTGATATTCAGTTTAAAGCAATACCTTCTATTCTGAAAGGGGATGATGTAATGGCCATCGCCCAAACCGGCACTGGTAAAACAGCTGCTTTTGCCATTCCTATTCTGCATAGGCTGTTACAACAGGAGCAAAGATCCCGTCATCCAAGATTTGGTGTAAAATGCCTGGTAATGGTACCAACCCGTGAGCTGGCTATCCAGATTGCGGAGGTGTTTCAGGCCATCGCTGAGCGTACGGATCTCGTAATTCTTGCACTGGTAGGGGGTGTTGATCAGGGCCCGCAGATCAAAATGCTTGAAAAGGGAGTGGATGTATTAATCGCAACCCCGGGAAGAATGTTTGATCAGTTGAACCAGGGAAACCTGGATCTTAGCAGAGTAAGCACATTGGTACTGGATGAAGCAGATCATATGTTGGATTTGGGCTTCATAAGAGATATCAGAGATGTTAATAAACACCTGCCCCGCGAACACCAAACCTTGTTTTTCTCCGCAACTTTAAATAAAGACATTAAAGACCTGGCTTATTCAGTCGTTAATAATCCAATCCGTATTCAGATTTCTCCTAAAGATCCGGTTTCTAAAAATGTTACGCATGCCGTTGCCTATGTGGCGATGGATGACAAACGTTTCTTTTTGGAAAGATTGCTTAAGGAATTTCCTGAAAGTAAGATCCTGGTTTTTGTACGCACTAAAGTTAGAGCAGAGAGAGTGGTAGCTGCAATGGATCGCGTAGGCATTAAAGCCGTGGCAATGCATGGTGGGAAGGAACAAACAGACAGGTTGCAGGTAATGGCCAACTTTAAGGAAGGTAATCCGAGAGTGCTTATTACTACAGACGTTAATGCCAGGGGAATTGATATTCCGAATGTAGATTATGTGGTCAACTACGATTTACCAGATATCCCGGAAAACTATGTACACCGTGTTGGCCGTACCGGCCGCGGAGTGCAAAAAGGACAGGCAGTTTCTTTCTGTAGTGAAGAGGAAAGACCACTGCTGGCAGAAATTCAGAAATTTATTGGTAAAGACATCTCTGAGATGAAAATCAATAAAGATGACTATAGAGAAACTATCAGCTTTTCCGAAGATATTCCGAATGATAACTGGCAGCTATTGCTAGACCAGCATAACAAGGAAATGGAAGATCTTAAAAAGAAGAAAAAGAAGAAGAAATAAAAAAAGGCAGATCTGATCTGCCTTTTTTGTATAATTTTTTATTGCTTAACAGCTTCAAGGTTTACAGTGATGTCAACAGTTGGGGCAACTGCATCTACACCAGAAGGAAGTTTGTCGGCATACTTGATACCATAGTCGAAACGATTGATAGAAGCTTTAGCTGTAAAGCCTGCTCTCTTTAAACCCCATGGATCAGTAATAACTCCGTTATAGGTAACGTCAAAGGCTACACGTTTAGTAGTGTTGCGGATGGTAAGATCAGCTAACAATAGATATTTGTTGTTAGAGAGCTTTTTGAATGATACACTTTTCAATGTCATATTCGGATACTCAGCAGCATTGAAGAAATCATCTGATTTCAGGTGGTTATCGCGTTGCTCAACACCGGTAGAAATGCTGGTTACGTCAACGGTGAAGTTGATTTTTGCATTCTGGAAATTAGTGCTGTCGGCTGTTTCAATAGAACCATTGAACTTGTTGAAGTGGCCCTGAACAAAACTTAGGCCTAAGTGCTTAACTCCAAAGATAACGCTGGTATGTGCCGGATCTGCATTCCATTTAACCTGAGCAAATGAGGCGATGCTTGCTAATACTAATAAGGCAGTAAAAAAGAAACTCTTTTTCATGATTGTTTAGTTATAATATTTGTTGTGAATTATTTAGTTAAAGAGCGGTCAACAGACCAGCGGCCGGCACCTTTGATTATCAGTGCTATACAAATACCAATTACAAGCAGGTGATATTCGAATCCTTCACCGGCTTGTGTACCACCCCAGTTCATAAAGAAACCATTAGAGATATGTACACTGGTGGCAACGAGCATAACAGCTGTAAGCATTAATGCCCAAAGTCGGGTGGTAAATCCCAGGAGGATTAATAATGCGCCAATGCTTTCTGTGAAGATCACGAGGAATGCAAGAATAGCCGGAGTTCCCTGGGAGGTGAAATATGCCATGGTACCGTTATACCCATGACCACCAAATGCTCCGAAAAGCTTTTGAGCACCGTGCGGGAAAATTACCAGAGCTACTGTTACCCGTATAATAAAGGATACAAGGTTATTGTCGGTTTGTAATAGTTTCTTAAACATAAGGATTGTAGTTTGTACTTTAATTGTATATACAAGAATTGAGGCAAAAAAATTAGTCGCGCAATTTATCCAGCAAAACGTTCAGTTGTTTTGCTTCTTCAGATGTTAATTTATTCGCGAATAGCTGATGTTGCTCTTCCATCAAAGGATCGAGCGTCGCTAATAATTCCATTCCTTTATCTGTGATTTCTATCTCTACTTTTCTGCGGTTAGAATCACATTGCTCTCTTGTAAGTAATCCCTTCTGGCGAAGTTTTTCCACCAGTCTTGTAGCATTACTCATTTTATCCATCATCCTTTCCTGAATATCCAGCAGATTTAAAGGACGAGGACGACTTCCTCTCAGTATTCTAAGTACATTGAATTGTTGAGACGACAAATCGAATGGCTTCAGAATCTGCGTTGAATGCATTTCCAGCCAGCTTCCGCTAAATATAATGTTCAACATGGCACGTTGGTATTCGTCCTTGAACCTGGGTTGTTTTAATTCATCTTCCAGTTTCATAATTATTACATCTACTATTGTTGTCTATACAACAAAGGTATATACATTTTTTGTTTAGGCAAATTTTTTTTGAGGTTTTAGTTTGATGTTTGTATTAAATGATTGATATTGAGGGTGTTGAAATTAACCTGTTCCGATTTGGCAGAAACAGGCTGAGCAAGGAACTTTAATAATTATCAGAGATAGTGCGCGCTGCTATCTCCTACTACAATCAACTGGTCATACCTCCGTCAATGGTTAAGGCGCTACCATTGATATAACTACTTTCCGGTCCGGCTAAAAAGGCTACTAAATCCGCAACATCTTTTACTTTACCATAATGTCCAAGTGCAATATGTTGCCGTTGATGATCGGAATACGGCCCATCAGCCGGATTCATATCTGTATCAATTGGTCCTGGTTGCACCAGATTGGTAGTAATACCTTTTGTTCCGAGGTCTCTGGCCAGGCCTTTGTTAAAGGCGGTAAGAGCAGATTTGCTCATACTATATAATGTACCATTTGCGCTAATAACCCTATCGGCCATACAGCTTCCTATAGTAATTACTCTTCCTCCGGCCGGCATATTGCGTGTAGCTGCCTGCGTAGCCAAAAATACAGCTCTGGTATTAATAGCCATAGTTTGTTCGTAATCTTCCAGGGTGTAATCTTCAAATGGCTTCATAACGGCAATACCTGCATTATTGACCAAAATATCTATATGGCCGTATTTTGTGATTACACTGTTAATTGCTGCTACTATGGCCGCCGGATCTGCACTATCGGCCTGCCTGGTTTCTACCTGCAAACCTTTTGTCTGCAGATTGGTTTGGAGCTCCTTCGCTGCATTGGCCCCATTCACATAAGTAAATACAACAGTGGCTCCATCCTGGGCTAATTGATTTACAATAGCGGCGCCCATGCCTCTGCTGCCTCCGGTTACGAAGGCAATTTTGTTGGTTAATCGTTTCATTAAATAACTGTTTTATGCCAGCAAAGCTACGCTGCTGGCTTGATTAGGAGAAGAGTGGCTGTAATTGTTAATTACTAACCAAAATGTAAGTGGCCCGTTTAAAGGTAATTTTCGCGAAGGACGTTTAGATGATGAATTTGGTGGCCAACTATCATAAAACCTAATGTTAAAACAGATACTTCATACTTCCAACTGATACCAATTTTTAGTAAGGCTTCGTTGGTGAAACTATTAAACAAATAAATTGAAGCAGTACGCAATGCTATATATTCCTCAATAAGATCTTTTACTGTTCTGTGTTTGGTGCTTGTATTGCTGGCATACGCCTCCTGGTCCATCGCCGGAACCCTCTGCTGATCATTTCTCGCAAATACCAGAGCCCTGTATGCAAATACCCGCTCCGTATCTATCATATGCTGCAATACATCCTTTACCGTCCATTTCCCTGGTGCATATGCATATTCTCCCTTTGCCTCCAATGTATCAATATCCAATGCCCGCAACATTTCCAATGAATCGTTTAATGCAACTGGCAAGTCTACATCCGCAACCAAACTGATATATCTTTTGAAATACTGGGGATCAGGGGTAATAGCATCCTTTTTCATGCATGATAAATTTGGATGGTGAATATACAAGAAATGTTATCAATTTTCATCTTATAGATATATTTAATATATTTGTCTTGTCCTACAACCACCATATACTATGAACTACTGGCAACGATGCAAGTTATTACTTGCCTTGATTGGCATATCTTCCTCGCTTTATGCGCAGAATTCCGATCTGTCTCCAGCAAACTGGAACGCTCAATGGGTAACTATGAGCAGCACCCAATCTGCCGATTATGGGGTATACCTTTTCAGAAAACAATTCGATCTCACCAACTATTCCGGACCTTTCATTATCCATTGTACCGCCGATAATCATTACCGGCTTTATGTAAATGGAAAACTAGCCGGTATGGGTCCTGCAAGATTTGATTTGTCTAACTGGTATTACGAAACTATCGATATTGGCCCCCTGCTCAAATATGGATCAAATACCCTGGCAGTGGAGGTGCTGTATTATGGACCCTATAAACCAAGAGCCCAGTTTACCAAAGCAATGGGATTGCTGGTTCAGGGGCATACAGATAAAGAAGCCGCAATTATTAATACAGGCTCCACTCCCTGGAAAGTAACTACAAATGAAGGGATTGATGTATGGCCGGTGAAATCATCAGCTTTCTACGGCGCTTTTCCTGGTGATAGCATCACCGCCCAGTTTCACCCCTGGGGCTGGGAACAGGCTTCCTATAAAGATACGGATTGGGAAATAGCCACACCTACCGCCAGTATCGCTTTGCAAGGCAAATCTGCATTGGATTGGCGATTACTTACTCCCCGAACCATAAATCCGTTGACACTTGAAAAACAACGGTTTATTGGTGTAAAAGATGCTCATAACCTGGAAATAGGAAAATCATTTCTTGCAGGTGTGGAGCCTCTGAATATACCGGCCAAACAAAAAGTAAGTTTATTGTTTGATGCAGGCTATCAAACCACAGGGCTGCCAGAACTACAGCTGAGTGGTGGATTGGATGCGGATATCAACATTACTTATATTCCTGAATACTCCGGTGGTACAAAGCTGCAGGATCATATTAGCCCGGATGGGGCAGCCCGAAGAACTTTTCAACCAAGTGGATACAGAACTTTCAGATACATAAGACTGGATATCGCTACAAGTAAGTCTCCGCTCACACTGATAGATTACACCAATAACTACCTCCAACAACAGCTGACAGATAAATCGGCTTTTACTGCTTCTGCAACTCTGGATACCTTGTGGAAAGTCGCTAAACAAATTGCTTTTACAGGAGCTCAGGATTTTCTGATTGAAGATGCCTACAACGAGCAATTACAATATATTCAGGGAGCCAGAATACACGGACTCGCAATTGCCGCAATTACAGGGGATCTGCAATTATTGAAACAGGCAATCTGGCAGGCAGCTCAATCTCGTATTCCTGAAGGCTTAATCCGGGATCGTTATCCGGCAGACGATAGAATTATTTCTGTGTCTTCTTCCCTTCAATGGATTGGCTCTATTCAGGATTATTTAATGCTGAAAAATGATAAGGTTTTTGCCAAACAATTATATCCGGGCGTTAAACAATTATTGAATTGGTTTGAAGAAAATCAGGACCCTCAGACAGGCCTGGCTACTGCTAATATGCCATACAGAAATGATGTGCCGGTGGCTAAACTTACTTATCAATATATTTATGCTCTTCGGCAGGCAGCTCAGATTGCCGGTTATTGTGATGCTCCGGTTGATTCATTATCCTATTCTAAAACTGCAGATAAATTAAGAGAGCAATTGTATCAGCAATGCTATGACCAAAGTAAATCCCTCTTTGCCGATGCTCCAGGAAAATCTTCTTTTAGCCGGTCTACGACCGCTTTAGCTGTATTAGGTCAGGCAGTTCCTCCCAAGCAGGTTAAAAATGTGATGCAGCGGGTGTTGAACGAAAAGGCTGGCAGCAACGAAACTTTCTGGGAGAAGTATTTCATTTTTAAGGCTATGCAGGAAAGTGGAGTTACTGATGAATATGCTGAAGAGTTGAGATTGTTTTTGGCAATGTATGAACAAAAGCTTCCGGCATTTTATAAATCCTCCGTTGCCCTGGCCAATCTTTATCTTTTAGGGATTACGGCAGGGATTCAATCAACTTCCTATGGCTTTAAAACTGTGCTGATAGCTCCCGATCCGGGAAAACAGCCACAGGTAAAAGCTACTATGGCACATCCCGATGGTGGTACTATTTCGGTAGATCTTCAATTCACTAATAACCGGGTTAAAGGGAAGGTTAGCTTGCCTTTTGGGGTAACTGGTAAATTCCGTTGGAGAGGCAAAGATATCACCTTGCATGGCGGGCCACAGGAGGTATCGTTGTAGCTCGCTGGCTCGCTGTTTCTCGCAGAGAAGCAAAAGATTAATATTAAGAGGCAAAGGATTTTTTAAGACAATAAAGATTGAAGCGAATGTATTTAAGGACTACAGTTAAGTTCCAGTAATAATTGGAAACCAGCCAGCAGTTCTTAAAAAACATTCGCTTCAATTCTTATGCTGCTTAATATTAATCTCTGCTTCTCTGCGAGAAACAAAAACGAGCAACGCGAGTTTATGCTTTTAATTTACGTTTACCTACGAAGTAGTTGATTGCTAATACCCCAATACAAATAAACAAGCCGAAAAACTCTCTTGTTTCTTCAATCCAGGGTTTAGTAGCCTTCATTGTTTCTGCAAGATTCTCTGCATTATGTTGTGTGATCCAGTCAATTACTCCATTTTGATCTACCAGTTTATAGGATGCATAAACAAGATATACAGCTATTCCCAGCAAGTAGGCTTTAAAATAGAATTTGCCGGCAGCAGCATATCCGCAAAGCACAGCTGAATAAAGATAAATAGGCACCCAAACATATGGATCCGGATCATTGTATTGTAAGCCTGCAAACAAAACAAATAGAAAGCAAAAGACGATATTAAATACTTTCATGTCGAAAAATTAAGGACTTAAACATACATAAAAGAATTTCAAAAGTTCAATGAAATAGTGATTAACGGTTGTACTATTTGTCCGTTTTCTGATATTTTTTTATCCCTTGAGTGTGGAATAGTGGTATGACAGCATGTAAATTTGTCATTTTTAAAAAAATTGTTAATGTCTTGCTTGTATGACCTGAAATAATGTTCTAAATTAGTTATATCAAAATTCCACGTGAGAACCAAAATCTGAAATTGAGTTTTTTTGTTTGTTTGCCAGACTATGTTTCTCACTATTTTTTATTTAAATCCATATCAATAACTTTTAAACCAAACCCTCATGGAGTAAGGATTTAAAGTGTTTGTTAGACTTTTATACTAATCACTTGACTTAAATGTTTGACCAAACACAAATTTTTTATGTAACTCATTAGCAATTTCAAAGGAGCATTAGAATAGAAAGAACACAATCTCAAAATGACTAAAACTGAACCTAAGTTGCCGACTGAAACCTCGTCATTTTTTTTACGCTAAGGAGTAATACATAAATTTTTTTTTCAATTACTAAATACCCGCTGCTAACTGCGCTCAGCGCTTGCTGGGAGAAGTATGCGCATTACGCACTGGTAATCATTTGTGTTGTTAACTCGCTGAAATAATTTCTCAGCGGGATAGGGAGGTGTATGCACTTTTGAGATGGATCTGTCTTTTGCTTTTATATAGTTAGGACACCTTATTTTATAAATAGTTATTGATTAGCGAAGTAGAATTTTATCATACTTAATATCTGACGATGATTAGAACTATACTCAAAGAATAAACGAGTAGCATTTTACCAATTTAATTCACATACAGTATAACTGTATTCAAATACTTGACTTGCTAAAAAGCATTGATTTTAGCGGGATCAGGACACGTATGCAATGTAGTCACCTATTTGAAATCAATATGGTAGCTACTTATTTTCTAACAATTTTCTTAAAACGTTACCCTTATTCACGTTATGAAGAAGTATTTTAATCGCGCATTGGCCGCACTATTCGGTCTCTTACTGCTACTTGCCCATAGTAGCGTGTTTGCGCAAGCTAATGTTTCGGGAAAGGTGTCTGATAAAGCATCAGGCAACCCACTCCCAGGAGTGTCTGTATCTATTAAAGGTACAAATAGAGGCACTGCCACCGATCCTAACGGTAACTTCTCCCTGGATGTAAAATCAGGAGCTACTCTCGTATTCTCATTCGTAGGATACGATCCTAAAGAAGTAGTTGTAAAGCCAGGTGTACTCAATGTCCAACTCAGTGAAAAAATCGGTTCTCTCGAAGAAGTAGTTGTTACTGGTTATGCCAGCCAAAAGAAAAAGGATCTTACTGGTGCCGTGGCTGTTGTAAAGGTTGAAAACATTACCAAACAACCTACCTCGCAAATCGCGAGTCAATTGCAGGGACAAGTATCCGGTATCACCGTACTTGGTAGCGGGCAACCCGGACAGGAACCTCAGGTGAAGATCCGTGGTGTTAATACCTTCGGTAATAATACACCTCTGTACATTGTAGATGGAGTTGCTATCTCAAACCTTGCAGATGTAAACCCTAATGATGTGCAAACCATGCAGGTACTGAAAGATGCTGGTGCTGCATCTATCTACGGTGCGAGAGCTGCAAACGGAGTTATTATCATCACTACCAAAAGAGGTACTGGTAAAGTAACGGTAAACTACGATACCTACTATGGCCGCCAGGTTCCTCAGGGTGGTAATGTATGGAATCTGTTAAATCCGCAGGAACAAGCCGATCTGAAATGGATGGCTATTAAAAATTCTCCGGGTAATCCATTCAAGGATGCTCAATATGGAAATGGTACGACTCCTGTACTGCCTGATTATATTGCTCCTGAAGGTCTGAAAGAAGGCGATCCTAAGGTGAATCCTAATCTGTATTTTGTAAACCCTAATTACAAATCGGCTGGAGACCTGAAAAACTTCTATCGTATTTCCAAAGCAAATAAACAAGGTACCGATTGGTTCCATGAAATATTCAAACCCGCTCCTATCACCAGCCATAACCTTTCTGTTGCCGGTGGTGGTGATATCGGAAGCTATTTTTTCTCTTTCTACTACTTCAATCAACAAGGTACTTTAACAAATACCTATAATAAACGTTATGCCGTTCGTGCTAACACCAGCTTCAATGTAACTGATCATATCAGAGTTGGTGAAAACATGGAATATTCTATCATCAGTAACCCTCAAATCGGGATACTCCAGGAAGGTAGCGGTATTGGTATGGCGTTCCGTGAATTAACTATTATTCCGGTATACGATATCATGGGTAACTATGCTGGTTCCAGTGGTAAAGACTTAGGTAACGCCCGTAATCCTGTTGCAATTCAGGATCGTTTCGGTCGTACTAAATCCCTGGCCAGTCGTTTACTCGGTAACGTTTATGCAGAAGCCGACTTCCTGAAAAATTTCACTGTACGCACAAGCTTCGGTGGTGAAATTTATAATCTGGATAATAACAGCTTCACTTTACCAGAATATGAAAATGCTGAAAATAACAGCGTCAACTCATTCACTGAAACTACAGGAACCGGTTACGACTGGACCTGGACAAACACACTTACCTATCATAAAAACTTCTCCCAAAAACATGATCTGAAAGTATTGTTAGGTACTGAAGCATATGATTCTCATTTCCGTACATTAACAGGTACTACAACAGATTATTTCACTTTTGATCCTAACTTTACCAATCTTGGAACTGGTACAGGTACTCCTACCAACGGTAGCAGCTTTGGAGATGATGGATTGTTCTCTTTATTTGCCAGAGTCGATTATTCCTACAAAGACCGCTACCTCCTCGGTGCTTTAATCCGTCGTGATGGTTCCAGCAGGTTCGGTACCGACCAACAGTATGGTAACTTCCCTGCTGTCAGCGTTGCATGGCGTATGTCACAGGAAGAATTTATGAAACCTATCAGCTGGATCAGTGATCTGAAAGTCCGCGCTGGATACGGTATCATGGGTAACCAGTTAAACGTAACTCCAAGCAATAAATTTATTGCATATGGATTCGACAGAACCTCTTCTTTCTATGCCATCAACGGAGGAACTTCTACCACCAAAGGATTTATTCGTCGTCAGATCGGTAACCCTGGTGCCAAATGGGAAAGTAATATCAACTCAAACATAGGTATCGATGCAACTTTGTTTAAAGGGATATTTGAATTTACACTAGACTACTATAACAAAGAAGTTAGAGACCTCCTTTATAACCCTGAATTAGCCGGTGTTTACGGAGCTGCAACCGTTCCATACAGCAACGTTGCAAGGATGAAGAACAATGGTTGGGATTTCTCGTTTGCAGTGAATAAACAACTCACCAAAGACCTGAAGTTTACTGCCAACGGTGCCTTCACTTCTTATAAAAACAAAATTCTGGCGATCTCTGAATCTGCTCCATATTTTGATCTGGAAAATCGTCGTTTTGGTTCTCCTATTATCAGAAATGCTGTGGGCCAGTCGATCAGCGAATTCTATGGCTACAAAATCATTGGCTTCTGGGATAGCCAGGCTGAAGTAGATGCTGCAAATGCTGCTGCTAAAGCAAAATTCCCGGATCTTAAAGAATATCAGGCAGGTGCCGGAATGGGCCGCTTTAAATATGCTGATGTAAATGGTGATGGTAAGGTAGATGCAGATGACCGTACTTATTTAGGTAATCCAAATCCTAAATTCACTTATGGTCTGAACCTGGGCTTAACATACAAACGTTTCGATTTCAGTGTATTCTTTTATGGTGTTCAGGGTAATAAAATCTGGAACCAGGTTAGATGGTGGACAGATTTTTATCCATCTTTCGTAAGTGCCAAGAGCAAAACCGCTCTATACGATTCATGGACTCCGGATCATAAAAATGCAACAGCTCCAATTCAGGAAGTTGCTTCTTCTCCAAGTACTTCCGGTGCACCAAATTCTTATTTCGTAGAAAATGGTTCTTATCTGCGTCTGAAAAATATGCAGATCGGATATACTATTCCTCCCTATATCCTGAAAAGAGTTGGTATTCAAAAATTCAGAGTGTATGCACAAGCTGCCAATCTGTTCACTATTACCAAATATACAGGTATAGATCCTGAAGTAACTGGTAGTACACAGAATTTTGGTCTTGATGAAGGTGCTTATCCTAACCAACGCCAATACTTGATTGGTGTAAATGTGGGCTTCTGATTTTTGTTGAACTGTTAAAATTGAATTAAATGAAAACTTTAAGATATTCAGGTATTATTCTCTGCGCGGCACTGATAACTTCTGCCGCTTGTAAGAAGTCCTTCCTGGACCGCGCGCCTCAGGGGCTCCTTACTGAAGAAATTGTTGCAAACAAAGATGGAGTGAATTACCTTCTTGTGGGTGCTTATGCAGCATTGGACGGACAGGGTAATGGTGCTGCTCTTGGTGGAGGAAATCCCTGGGAAGCCGCTCCTACCAACTGGATTTACGGAAGCGTTGTAGGCGGTGATGCTCACAAAGGTAGTAATGCCGGTGATCAGGAGCCTATCAATGAAATCGCTAAAAGCACTTACACTTCTGCCAACTCTTTCTTTAATACTAAATGGAAAGCAGTATTCGAAGGTGTGAGCCGCTGTAATCTTACTTTGCTGAAAATGGGGCAGGCTACTGATATGTCGGCCGATGAGCGTAAGCTCGTTGAAGCCCAGGCACGTTTCCTGCGTGGTCACTATTATTTTGAACTGAAGAAAATGTTCAATAATGTACCATGGATTACTGAAGCTACTGAAGATGTAAGAGTAGCTAATGATAAGGATATCTGGCCAAACATCGAAGCTGATTTCAAATTCGCAGTAGATAACCTGCCGGTTAATTTTTCGGGTGGTGATATTGCCAGAGCTAATAAATCTGCTGCTCAGGCTTACCTGGCCAAGACCTATCTCTATCAGAAGAAATATCCTGAAGCATATGACCTGTTCAACACTGTAATTAATTCAGGACAGACTTCTGCAGGTGTAACCTATAAACTTCCAAACAGGTTCGAAGATAATTTCGATGCTGCTACGAAGAGAAATAATCCGGAAGCAGTTTTCTTTATTGAGATGACTGCAAACGATGGCACCAACACTATTGCGAATGCCAACTCAGGTGAAATGCTGAATTTCCCGTACGACCCTAGTCCATTCGGTTGCTGTGGTTTCTTTCAGCCATCACAGGATCTGGTAAACTCTTACCGTGTAGATGCCGATGGTTTACCATTCCTCGATGATTATAATGATCATGCTATTAAGTCCGATAAGGATTCCAGCAGTGAAGACTCATTTACTCCGGATAAAGGATTTATAGATCCACGTTTGGACTGGACTGTTGGCCGTCGCGGTTTACCATATCACGACTGGGGTAATCACCCGGGTGCTAAATGGCAACGTGATCAGGGTTATGGAGGAGCTTATTCTCCTAAGAAAATGGTTTACTGGCAGAAAAATCAGGATTTGTATCACGATGCCCACTCCTGGGCTCCTGGTTCGGCCATTAATGTAAATCTGATTCGATTTGCAGATGTACTGTTAATGGGTGCAGAAGCTGCTGCCAATTCAGGTCATTTACCAGATGCCCTAAAATGGGTAAATCAGGTACGTGGCAGAATGGCGGATCATCCGGATGAATGGCTGCATAAGTATAATGATGCTACCAAAACATTCAGTACTTCCGAATATGCTGCAAACTATAAAATTGGGTTGTATTCTGATTTCCCAAGTAAAGATTTTGCAATGAAGGCTATTCAGTTCGAGCGCAAACTCGAATTAGCTACTGAAGGTCATCGTTTCTTTGATCTTTCCCGTTGGGGAATTGCAGGAACAGTACTGAATAAGTACTATGCTTACGAGCGTACTATTACACCAGATTTAATTGGTGCAATATTCACAGAGAAGAGAAATGAATACTTCCCGATTCCGCAACGCCAGGTGGATCTGACGCTGAAAAACGGACAACGTGTACTTACACAAAACCAGGGATACTAGTCATAATTCGAGCACTAACATAAAGGGTTTCCTGCATTATGCGGGAAACCTTTTTTTCGAGACATGCTACTAAATCAATCATTGCTTATCTTACTGAAAATAATTTGATTCATGTTGCGTCACCTCAGCTTATGGGGGCTGTTGCTTCTTAGTTTCAACGCTTGCCAACAACCCGAAAAAGGAAAAGTATTAGCCGATAAGTATTGTTCCGGATGTCATTTACCCGTTACTCCGGATATGTTGGATAAGAAAACCTGGACCGATAATGTTTTACCTGCGATGGCACTCCGCCTGGGTATTAAAGTCTGGTCAGGAACCAAATATTATCCACCTATGAAAGGAGATGGAGCCTCCAGCATCAGTATTGAAGATTGGAATACGATTGTAGATTATTTTAAAACCAATGCACCGGATAAACTACCTGTTGCCAAGCACCCCGTGGCCTGGCAACACGATTGGGCAAATTTCGAGCTTAAAACCCCTCATTTTACGGATACTACTTTTAAAGCCGCAACAACTTTAGTGAGTTTTTATCCATCGAATGGCGCAATTCTAACAAGTGATGGTCTCAATACTTTAACAAAGTGGGATAAACAGCTAAATCCCATACATACATGGCAATTGCCATCACCTGCTGTATCCGCTAAATATCAAATAGATACCTCTGATAATAGCATACATACAATCCTTACAGAAATTGGTAACCTGAGAGCCCTGGATGCTCCTGCAGGTATTATCACCAGTTTAAATACTGATGATACCAGCAGCAAGCAAAAGGATATTATGGCCTTTTTGAAGAGACCAGTTGCTACATTAACGGCCGATTTTAATAAGGATGGATTAAATGATCTGTTGGTTTGTGCCTTTGGACATAATCAGGGTGGCTTATATCAATTGCAACAACAACCGGATCACTCCTGGAAACAATTGCCAATCTGGGAAGTACCAGGCGCTATACACGCCGAAGTAGGAGATTTCAACAATGATGGATATCCGGATATTATTGCGCTGTTTGCAGCCGGGGATGAAGGAATCTGGTTGTTTGAAAATGATAAAAAGAATGGATTTATATCAAAAAATCTATTGAGATTCCCTCCGCTTTATGGATCTACAAGCTTTCAGTTGATAGATTTTAATAATGATGGAAAGCTCGATATCCTTTATACCGCCGGCGATAATGCAGATTATTCCATGGTGCTTAAACCTTACCATGGAATTTACGTCTATATAAATCAGGGTAACTGGAAATTTGAGCAGGCATGGCATTATCCGATAAATGGCTGTACTAAAGCAATAGCTGCCGACTTTAATGGAGATGGAAAAATTGATATCGCTTCCATTGCTTTCTTTGCAGATTTTAAGAACTTGCCATCAGAGAAGTTTCTTTATTTTGAAGGAGGTAAAAAGTCACTGGATTTTACTGTTCATGCAATCCCCATAGAAAAGGAAGGAAGATGGATTTCTATGGATGTAAATGACTATGATCAGGATGGTGATTTGGATATAGTACTAGGAAACTATGCAGCCGGATTTTTAATACTCGATCAATATAAGCCTGACTGGAAAGAATATCAGCCTTTTATAATACTAGAGAATAAATCTAAAAAATAACTATAGTGTAAAATTGAATTGTTTATTTGGAATAAAAATAGAAATACGTATCTTACGGCCGCATTCTATCGGTTGCACTAAGAACAAAATGAAGGTCATAGCTTATGGAGAAATATTTACACATATTTGTGTATTTCCTCATCATTTGGCCAAACCACATATTAAACTACTAACATAACTTTTAAGTGTTATGTTATTCAAGATATCCTGATGCATAATCAGGTTTTAGAATGGCGGAAGGAGAGGCAGTGATGCCTCTCTTTTATTTTATGTACACCTGCCTGACGTTCAACCAAAATTCAATTCATTTTTCCCGCTTTTTTGACCTTTTATCATAAAAAATAATTGAAATGAGTAAAAATCCCATTATTACCGGTAATTTTATTCTGTAATCAGTCTATAATATAAAAAAAGTGAATCAGTGGCAGAATATGTATACGATTTGGATAGCGTGAGTAAACTGCTTAATAGGATTATTCAATATAACAGTAGCGAAAAAGCCAGCAATTGGCTGCAGCAACGCAGAGATGTTCAGCAAACTACAAATGCCATCTCCCAGTTCAACCAGACATTTACCGCTATTCCACGTTTTGTAGGAAAAGAAACAATTAATGTTCAACCGGAAGACCTGGATCAGCTAAGTATACTGGTACCTGAATTTTTCGTACAGGGATGGACGTTAGACAGGCTTGTTAGAGTATGGTGGTTGTTGCAACTACCTGCCAGCAACAAAAATGATTATGTTGCAGCAATTGAAAATCTCTTTAATGCTGCCGAGATGAATGAACTCGCAGCTTTATATAGCGCCTTACCTCTTCTGGCATGGCCGGAAGAATGGATAGCAAGAACCAGCGAAGGTATCAGATCAAATATTGGAATAGTTCAGGAAGCAATTATGCTCAATAATCCCTTCCCCGCCAATTATCTTTCAGAACCCGCCTGGAACCAACTGGTAATGAAGGCTATCTTTACTGATAAACCGCTGCATAGGATAGTAGGTCTGGATCGCAGAGCTAATGCCGCTTTGGCTAATATTCTGACTGATTTCGCCCACGAACGCTGGGCTGCCGGCAGAACTTTAGATCCTATGCAATGGAGAGTGCTTATCAATTTCATTACAGAAGATAATCTTGCTGATATTGCACGCATTGCAAGTTCCGTTGTTCCCGCCGAACGCGAAGCTGCAGCAATTGTTTGCACGCAGACTAAATTTGAGCCTGCAAAAAAGCTTATTCCGGCCGATTTAGCAGATGCCGTGCGCAATGGTGAAATTAATTGGAACTCCATCGCCGAAAAAACAATTAAATAACTCAAAAAATTAGATTGATATGTGCGGAATCTATGATTTAACGGAGAAAGATTTACAGCCATTAACTTATACACCGGCTTTTCTTGATAAAATCAAAGGCATGCGATTTTTCGATCCGCATGTGCATATGACTGCCAGAACTACCGACGATTATCAGGCAATGGCTGATGCCGGTATCGTGGCGATTATTGAACCGGCATTTTGGTTAGGACAGCCAAGAACCGGCGTCGACTCATTCCGTGACTACTTTAGCAGTCTGCTGGGCTGGGAAAGGTTCAGATCTTCCCAATTTGGAATTAAACACTACTGCACTATCGGATTAAACTCCAAGGAAGCTAATAACGAGAAATTAGCAGAAGCAGTAATGGAAATTCTTCCTCAATTCATTTATAAAGAAGGAGTAGTGGGTGTTGGTGAAATCGGATTTGATGACCAAACTGCCCTGGAAGAAAAATATTATCGCGCGCAGCTGGAACTGGCAAAAGAGGCAGGATTACCTGTTCAGATCCATACTCCGCACCGCGATAAGAAAAAAGGTACCCAGAGAAGTATGGACATTGCCCTCGAGCATGGTCTGGAGCCTCACATGATAATTGTAGATCACAATAACGAAGAAACCGTAAAAGAAGTCCTGGACCGGGGTTTCTGGGCTGCTTTTACCATTTATCCATTCACCAAAATGGGAAATGAAAGAATGGTGGAAGTAGTAAAACAATATGGTAGTGAACGTATTATGGTTAACTCCGCCGCCGATTGGGGAATCAGCGATCCTCTCGCTGTACCTAAAACCGCAGCCTTAATGCACGAAAGTGGTATTGACTTGAATGACATTCATTTGGTAACTTACGCCAACGCTGTAAAAGCCTTCGCACAAAGTGGACAAATTGACGAAGCAGACTTTGATCTTGCAAAAAACATTGATCAAAGCGAGAAATTTAATGGTAGTTCTATTTTGCGCGGTGGACAACAGCCCCGAATTGATAAGAATACGACCATCATCCGGTAAGGCCAGACAGTATCGTTTCTGCTGGCAATAAACCATGAAAACCTAATGACACGGTGACTTACATTGTTAGCAAATTGATTGGATATCTGCGCCTGATGCGACCAGCCAATATTATAACTGCAATAGCAGATATACTGGCTGGTGTTGCTATTTCAGGCTATTTAATAAATATATCATTAGATACATTATCACTTGATTTCATACTCCCTGTAGCTTGCTTATGCCTTGCTACTATTGGATTGTATGGAGGTGGAGTAGTTTTTAATGATGTTTTTGATGCAGAATTAGATAAAATTGAAAGGCCGGAAAGGCCCATCCCTGGCGGAGTAATTTCAAAAACTCAGGCTATTATTCTAGGTAGCTATTTATTCCTTGTTGGTATTTTGGCTGCCTTCTCAGTAGGCGGACTAACTGGCTACTCCGGCTGGCTGGCTGTTGCAATTACTATCAGTTGTCTTGTTTATGACAAGTGGGGAAAACATCAGCAACTATTAGGACCCCTGAATATGGGATTATGCAGAGGGTTAAATCTACTCCTCGGAATCAGCATTGTATCCAATGCCCTCGAAACCTATTGGTGGATGGGGATCATCCCTATATTCTATATCGCTGCTGTAACAAATATCAGCAGAGGTGAAGTGCATGGAGGTAGTATCAAAAGTCTGAAACTAACAGCCTGGATTTATGCTGCCGTATACGGAACCATGACTGTATTAGCCATACTTCATAATCGTATCTATACTGCAGCTCCATTCATCATCCTGTTTGCAGTGATGATCAATTTACCACTCTTTAAGGCAATGAAAAATCCAATTGGGCCTAACATCGGCAAAGCTGTAAAGGGAGGGATTATTGCTTTAGTTGTGATGAATGCGGCGTGGGTAGCTGCATTTGCTACTTTGCCATATGCTTTGGTAGTATTACTGCTGCTCCCAATCTCTATGATACTGGGAAAATTATTTGCTGTTACTTAAGCTATATCTATTCTATTAGCCCTCGCTTGAGGGCTTCTTTCACTAAACCTGCTGTATTTTTTACAGCAAGTTTTTGTGTGAGGTTTAGTCTGTGTGTTTCTACTGTCCGTAAACTGATAAATAAGGTATCAGCAATTTCCTGATTAGAATGTTCCTCAGCAATTAATTTCAGTATTTCTTTCTCCCGTCTGGTAAGTGGAATATCAAAACCATTCCTCTTCTGACCTGTAAGCATTTCATCGAGTAACTGATGCTTGATAGATTCATCAAGATATTGATCACCAGCATAAACAGTTTCTATTGCTTTACACAGCTTAGGAGGATTTACATTTTTAAGAAGATAACCCGAAGCTCCGTTTCTTAGCATTTGTTTGATATAATGAGATTCCATGAAACTGCTCAAAGCAATAATTCGTATCTCCGGATATTTCTTCTTCACCATTTTACATAACTCCAATCCGTCTATCTCCGGCATTTGTATATCTAACAATAAGATATCAGGATTAACCTCCGGAAGTGCTGACATCAAAGCGGTAGGCAGATTGCTTTCATATACTATCTCAAATTGAGGAAATGGGGATAACATCGCTTTAACCCCGCTAATAACCAGTAAATGATCGTCCGTAATTGCTACCCTTATCGACATATCAAAAGTTTTAGATAGCAACTTGCAGATCAGGAGACTGCATAAATGAAATATTGAACTCCATATACGCAGTGGTGCCACTATCAGGAATTGTAGTAAGGGTCAGCTGACCATTCAGAGAAGTGATCCGCTCCTTCAGATTTGTAAGGCCAATTCCATTTTGTTTTTGAGAGATCGACTTAAACCCCACTCCATTATCTTCAACTGTGATGGTCAGACAATCATTGTGCTGTGTTAGTTGCACAATTGCTTCTGTTGCCTTGGAATGTTTGATGATGTTGGTAATCAATTCCTGTACAACTCTATATATAGAAAGCTCATAATTACTGTGGAAACGTTGTATTTTTCCTACAGTGCAAAATGTAATAAGTAACATACTTGAGTGACTTACTTTTTGGCAGAAACCTTCAAGTGCCGAAACTAAACCATGTTGATTGAGTTTATCCGGCATCAGGTTATGCGAAGTTTTACGTACCTCAAGTATGGCATCATCAAGAATTTCCAACGCATGATCGAATTCATAATCATATTTCAAATATGAATTTTGGTATCTTAATGCTCCGAAATGCATTCTGACAGCTGATAATAAACCTCCTATGCCATCGTGCAGGTCTCTCGATATCCGTTTCCGTTCTTTCTCTTCCCCTTTCATTATTGCTTCCTGTATCTCTATTTCTTTAGCTTCCCGCAACGTTTGAAGTAACAAATAGCATTTCCTACGTTGATTGTAAATTACAAAACACCCCAGTAACATAATTAATGCAAAACCGGCAAAACAGATACTGACCCAATAAGTTTGTTGTTGAATCACTAGATCTTTATTGATCACGAGCAACTGATTTTCAATTAAGAGTTTCTCTTGCCCGCCTGCCTGAAACTGTAATTTCTGCATTAGTCTCAGTAGGCTATTGTGCTGCAATTGCAGCGATTGGTTTTCTAGCCAATTATGAATTGTCAAGAATATTATTCTCCACATTCCAAAAAACTTGAGCAGCGGTAGCTGCGTTGTTAATAAAATTTTAATCTCATCTTTGAATGCATACCAGATACCTGACCCAAATAGTTACAACTATTCTGATCAACGCACTGCGTGATAAATTGCTCACATATATGCAACAAAAGATGTGAAAAACAACCGATGTTACAGGGTGTAACAACTAAATAATAAACATGCCTGTTTTGGTTAAATAAGTTAAATTCTCAGGTAAAAAGTCTATCATTTCTACAGTGATGTAAAGGTCATTATTTCTGTTTTAATACGCAATAGATGCCATCGCAAACGGAAGCGATAGTAGTCAAACAACCGATATGGCTAAGCTATAACTGGCTGTGATAAAGGGTTTGTAGACAGACGGTGTATGTCAGTAGAACTACGCAATTTATAAATTAATGGTTTTTACCGTTGCCTCCTCCTACAAAAATGAATTCCTTTGTGATACCGATAAATGATTCTACAGGCTAACCCCAAAAGATGAGGCTCCGTTCCCGGAGCCTTATTCTTTATTAAAAATCACATTTTTATGTGTACTTTTAATGGCTATAGTTTTTTAAAAGTAGATGTTAGGAACTTTAAGCCATGGAATATATTCAACAAAAATTTGATGTAAACTTTTCTTATAACGTATTCTTTAGCAGCAATTTATTTGATACTAGTAACAAATGTTTGTCATCCTTCTTAGAATCAAATGCTGCAACAGCTTATACTAAAAAACTGCTTGTCATACTGGATGGAGGAGTAGCTAATGCCCACCCGACACTTACCCAGCAGATATCAACATATCTAAGTCAGGTTAAAGGATTTCAATTAGCTCCTGAAATTATTACAATAAAGGGTGGAGAACAGGTGAAAAATGACCTGCCACTGCTTTTTGAACTGGTTGATGCTGTTGATAAGTATAAGATAGATCGCCATTCTTATGTCATCGGAATTGGTGGTGGTTCATTATTGGATCTTGTAGGATTTGTAGCTGCAATTTCTCATCGCGGTGTAAAGCATATCAGAATTCCTACCACCGTATTATCACAAAACGATTCTGGAGTAGGAGTGAAAAATGGTGTCAACTACAAAGGTAAAAAGAACTTTCTTGGATCTTTTGCACCTCCGGCCGCCGTATTTAATGATTCCAACTTCCTGACCACATTAGACGACCGTGACTGGCGTTCAGGAATGGCAGAAGCAGTGAAAGTTTCTCTGATTAAGGATGCCGAATTCTTTAAGAAAATAGAAGCCACAGCAGAAGCTATTACCGCTGGCGATATGGCGGCAATGCAGGAGCAAATTCAGCGTTGTGCAGAATTGCATATTCAACATATTGGCGGTGCCGGCGATCCTTTTGAAAGCGGTTCTTCCCGACCACTTGATTTTGGCCACTGGAGTGCTCATAAGCTAGAACAACTTACCAATTTCTCTCTGCGCCACGGTGAGGCTGTATCCATCGGAATTGCCGTAGATACGGTTTATTCACATCTGATTGGATGGATTTCAGAAGCCGATATGCAACGGGTATTACAAGTACTTAAGCATATGAAACTACCTATCTGGCATGCACTCCTGGAAAAGCAAAATAACAACCCATCTCCAGTGGTAATTGGATTGGAAGAATTTAGAGAACACCTCGGAGGCCAACTTACTATATCGCTACTGAGAGCTATTGGTAAAGGAGAGGAAGTACATGAAATTGATCTTGAGTTGCTTTACAAAGCAGTTGATATCTGTAAAAACAATCAATAATGAAAACGACAGTCGGACATCTTTCCTATTGCACAAATATCCATCCTGGTGAAAAATGGGGCGATCATTTTGAGCAACTGAAAAAATATATTCCAGCTGTTAAGCAGCAGGTTTCTCCAGATCGGCCTTTTGGTATTGGGTTAAGACTTGCTAATAGTGCCAGCCTGGAGTTAAGCAAAGAAGAACAGCTGACAGCCTTCAAACAATGGTTGAAGGAGGTAGATGCCTATGTATTTACCATGAACGGATTTCCTTATGGTGGATTTCATGATGTGGTAGTAAAAGGAGATGTACACGCTCCCGATTGGACAACCGGCGACAGAGTAGCGTATACTATACGCTTGTTCAGAATTCTCGCGGCTTTATTACCGGAAGGGATGGAAGGCAGTATTTCCACTAACCCTCTTTCCTATAAATATTGGTGCAACCGTTGTGACGAAGAGAAAAATGCTTTTGTTGAAAGTGCAACACTGAATATGTTGCTGGTAGTAGAACAGCTGGCAAAAATTCATAGGAGCAACGGACCATTAATGCATCTGGATATTGAGCCTGAACCAGATGGGATTATGGAGAATACAAGCGAATTTATAAGCTGGTATTTTGAGACCTTATTGCCACTCGGCATACCTTTTATAGCAGATAAATTGCAGGTTACTGAAACCGAAGCTGCTGATATTATTAAAAGGCATATTCAGTTGTGCTACGATGTTTGTCATTTTGCGCTGGTGTATGAATCACCGAAGCAAGTGATAGACACAATGGCACAACACGGATTGAAAATAGGCAAGCTACAGATTAGTGCAGCATTAAAAGCTGGTTTGCCAACGGAGATGGATAAACGTAAAGAAATTGTAGATGCATTCCGTAAATTTAATGAGCCTGTATATCTGCATCAGGTGATAGCCCGTAAAACTGATGGAACCTTTATCCATTACCCTGATCTGCCAGAGGCATTGGAAGATGCAGAGAACCCGGTAGTGAACGAATGGCGTTCTCACTTCCATGTTCCGGTTTTTCTTGAAAGTTTCGGAGTGTTAAGCTCTACACAGGAAGATATTAAACAGGTTTTGGCACTGCAAAGTCAACAGCCTTTTACACAACATATGGAAGCAGAAACCTATACATGGGAGGTACTTCCACCGGCTTTAAAACAAGAGATGGGTAGCTCAATTTCGAGGGAGCTTAATTGGATAAAAGAGCATTTATAGCAATTTGCTTAACTTGGTGTTTCCATATTAATTTTAGCTTTATCCTGGAATAGAAACGGCGTTTGAATCTATGAGAAAAACAGTAGTAATTGATGTAGTTGGGCTTTCCAAATCGTTATTGGAACATCTGCCCTTTATAAAGGCTTACACAGAAAAGAAACATCTGGCCACAGTAAAACCCATGTTGCCGGCAGTTACTACGGCTGTGCAAAGTACTTATCTCACTGGCCAGTGGCCCAGCGAGCATGGAATTGTTGGCAATGGATGGTACGATAGAACAGATGCTGAAATTAAATTCTGGAAGCAATCAAACCGCCTGGTAGATGCTCCAAAAATCTGGGATAAGGCCCGAAAGCTCGATCCTACTTTTACCTGCTCCCAAATGTGCTGGTGGTATAATATGTACGCAAATGTCGATTACTCTTTAACGCCACGCCCTAATTACCTGGCCGATGGACGTAAAATGCCCGACTGCTACACTTCACCTGCCTCATTAAGAGACTTACTCACCGAAAAATTAGGCAAGTTCCCGCTGTTCAATTACTGGGGCCCTACGGCCAGTATTAAATCCAGCAAGTGGATCGTTGATGCTACTATCATTACCGATAAATTATATAATCCAACACTCACCTTTGTATATCTCCCACACCTGGATTATTGCCTTCAGAAATTTGGGCAAGACCCGGTGAAGAATGCAAAGGAACTTCAGGAAATAGATGATCTGATGAAATACCTGATCACCTATTACCAGGAGCAGCATTGCGAACCAATTGTACTTTCAGAATACGGAATTACCAATGTAGATCATCCTATCCACATTAACCGTTTATTGAGAGAAGCCGGATTATTAACCATGAGAGTGGAAAATGGACTGGAATTGTTGGATGCCGGTGCAAGCAGGGCATTTGCGGTTTCAGACCACCAATTGGCGCATATTTATATTAATGACCCATCCTGCTACAAACAAGTGAAAGCCTTACTCGAAAGTACCCCGGGTATTGATGTGGTACTCGACAGAGAAGGTAAGCGCCAACATAACCTACATCACCCACGAAGTGGAGAACTTGTGGCGGTGGCAGATGCAAAGAGCTGGTTCACCTATTACTACTGGACAGATGATGCCAAGGCACCGGATTTCGCCAGAAGCGTCGAAATCTTCAAGAAGCCTGGCTACGATCCTGTTGAGATGTTTATGAACCCTGCCGATCCATTTGTGAAATTAAAGGCGGGTTTCAACCTTATTAAGAAGAAACTAGGCTTCCGCTATGTGATGAACGTAATTCCTTTGGATGCAACACTGATAAAGGGTTCTCATGGCCGACTGGAAGAAAACCCAATTTATCATCCTCTAATTGCCAGCCCTCGCCCCATTAAAGGAGATTCCCTGTTGGCTACGGAGGTATATAATGTGATCTGGGATCACCTGACCGGAGAATAAATTGCTCGCAAAGGCGCAAAGTTTTTTTAAGATAAATAAGGATCTAAACAAATACTTTAAGAGTTAATGTCAGGTTTCCAACATGGTTAATACCAATCGGAAGTCCTTAATAACATTTGTTTAGATCCTTATTTATCTTAAAAAAATTTTGCGCCTTAATATTAATCTTTGCGCCTCTGCGAGAAAAGTTTTGCTTCTTTCATGGCAATTTATATTTTTATGCAACCGATTGCTATTTTTATTAAACGAACGTTATGAAAAGAAGAGACTTCATAAAAACCAGTAGTATGGCTGGTATAGGTGCCGGAATCACCTTTCTGAATTTTCCTGTTTTCGGGAAAAATGCTCCCAGCAATAAGTTGGTATTGGGAGTAATGGGAGTCAATAGCCGGGGCAACTGGCTGGCACAGTGTGCAGCTAAGCTTCCGGGAGCAGAAATTGGTTATATCTGTGATGTGGAAGATGGTGCCATTGCTAAAGGCTTAAAAGCAGTAGCAGGAGCTCAGGCTCGCACGCCAACAGTAATAAAAGACATTCGCAAATTATTGGAGCAGAAAGATTTTGATGCATTGTTTGTTGCGGCACCCGACCACTGGCATGCACCTGCTGCTATAATGGCCACTGCTGCCGGCAAGCACGTATATGTAGAAAAACCTTGCGCACATAATCCACAGGAAGGCGAATGGCTGGTTGCTGCTGCAAAGAAGTACAACAGGCAGGTGCAGATGGGAAATCAACGTCGCTCCTGGCCTAATCTGCAACAGGCAATAAAGGAAATAAAAGAGGATAAAGTATTAGGAAAGATCTATTATGGCCGTGGATGGTATGTTAATAACCGTAAGCCAATTGGTATAGGTCAGAAAATACCTGTTCCTTCAACACTGGATTGGAACCTCTGGCAAGGACCTGCTCCGCGTAGTGAATATCTCGATAATATCGTGCATTACAACTGGCATTGGAGATGGAACTGGGGAACTTCTGAAACCTGTAACAATGCTACCCATGAACTGGATTGCTTGCGTTGGTTTATGGATGTAGATTTTCCTACAAAAGTAACTTCCGCTGGTGGCAGATATGCTTATCCAAAAGACGATTGGGAAACTCCGGATACGCAGACACTGAATTTCGAATTCGAAGGTGGTAAAGCAATTGCCTGGGAAGGCCGTAGTTGCAGTCCGTTTGAATTAGAAAATAGTGGCCGTGGATTTGCCCTGTTTGGTGAGCATGGAAGTTTGTATAACAGTGGTGGTGATAGTTACAAACTGGTTGATCTGAAAGGAAAAGTAATTAAAGAAGTAAAACAAGCAGCTAATCCCGATCAGAGTGTAACCAATACTGTTAGTCCGGCCGGCGAGTTTTACGATGCCATCCATATCAACAATTTCCTGGAAAGTATTCGTGGTAATGCTACATTGAATTCTGAAATCAATATTGGTTATCGCAGTACCTTATTATGCCTACTCGGAAATATTGCTCAACGTACTGGTCGTGTATTACATACAGATCCTAAGAACGGACATATTTTAAATGATAAGGAAGCCATGAAATTATGGCAAAGAGAATATGAAAAAGGTTGGACACCAAAAGTCTAATTACTATATTTGTTGCCATAGCCAGAATAGCTGACTATGGCAACAATTTTTGTGGAAATGCTTTACCCTATTAGTTTATAGACTAAAAATAAATATAATAAGTTGTTATCTCCCATAACTTTTTGTTATCGGTTTTATTTGTTTGTGGAATACTGAACCCCTATTTTTGACTTACCTGTAATTTTATAACCAACCATAACCCACGTAGTGGCTCGATTCCCGGAGGAATGATTGAATGGAATTTTTACAATCTCAGTACCTGTCAGTGATCCTGATAGGTTTAGTTGTTGGCTATTTGTCTGGTTTACTAGGCAAAGGTGGAAGTGCTATAAGTACACCCGCTCTTCAGATTTTTG
Organism: Chitinophaga silvatica; assembly: GCF_003419895.1. Classification (GTDB taxonomy): domain Bacteria; phylum Bacteroidota; class Bacteroidia; order Chitinophagales; family Chitinophagaceae; genus Chitinophaga; species Chitinophaga silvatica. The sequence goes on from NZ_QPMM01000006.1 coordinate 501,372, forward strand.
CCGGCGTAAATCCTTTTTTCGCTTTGGCTTCCCCTTTACCGGCTTCTATCAGCAGTACTTTATCAGCTGCAGTGGTATACAGCAAGGAGAAACTTTTTAATAAAAAAGTGATAATGCTTGGAGCTATATTCGGAGTACCTGCCACCATTGCCGGTTCTTATCTAAGCAGTTATTTACCCGGTAAAACCTTAATGATACTTACTGCATTATTTATTGTGGGAATCGGCACTTCCCTGTTGTATGCTTTTATTAAAAGAAAGACAGTAGTAGAAGAGAAAATTCAGGAAACTGCTATTGCTATCACCCCATTGATTTTAGCAGCTACTTTCATAGGATTACTGGCCGGGCTATTAGCGAATGCGGGTGGAATTCTATTTAGTTCCTTCTTTATCAGAAAGTTGAAAATGCCTATTAAACAGGCACTGGCTTGTGCTGTGGTGTTATCAGCTATTCTATCTGTTCCCGGAGCCCTCACTCACTGGATGTTAGGGCATATCGACTGGGAAATAGCTTTATTACTATCGCTGACTGCATTCCCTGCCTCTTATCTGGGCGCAAAAACTGCAGTGAAAATGAAGACGCCTACTTTGGAAAAATTATTTGCCTGCACACTTATTCTCTTCGGACTTTACGATGTTTTTTACACATTGCTGAAGTAATATCACACTGGCATTTTACTATTTTGAATTTTTTCCTGCTCAACAGGCGGTAAGCTACTAACTGTTATTTCATAAGCTTTCTGTAATAGCTGCATAAGCTCATTTTCAGGCAGAATATCGTCCTGCTTCAACTGAACCCAGTGATACCTGGCCAGATGTGGAGCCGGTACTATACCCGGAGTTGAAATCAGCTGATGAAACTGAGCCTGGACACACTTAAAAGAAATCTTATGGGGCGGGTTCAGCGCCAGCATGCAGAAAAGCTTTTCTCCTACATAAAAGCGTAACTCATCGTCCCACTTCTGGTCTGTATTAACAGCCGGAAGGCTACGGCAAAAATTGAGGGTATGATCAAACATAATAGCAGGTTTTAAAGAATAATATATAGCTAGTTTTTTTCCAACAATAATTTTACCAATACTTCTTCGCGCTTATTTCATATAAACATATGGAATAGGCGTGGTTAACACTTTATAAGCCGTAAATAGAGAATGAAACTGCTTACTAAAATTAGGAAATAAAATGCAACTCACAAGTTCGTTTTTTTTCTCGCAAAGGCGCTAAGATTAATATTAAGAAGCAAAGGCTTTTTTTTAAGATTTTTAAGGATTGATGAGAATGTTTTTTAAGAGGAGGTGATTGGCTTAAACCTTGAGTAGAAGTCAATTAGCAATCCTTAAAATATTCTCATCAATCCTTAAAAATCTTAAAAAAAAGCCTTTGCTTCTTAATATTAAACTTTTGTTACTTAGCGAGCAACGCCCATCTGGCCATCTTGGTTTCCAAAATGGATAATGGAACACATCCATCTTTCAGCAATTCGTCATGAAACGACGACAGCTTAAATGCGTTGCCCAGCTCCTGGGTATACTTATTTCTTAGTTCATGTATTTTCAATTCGCCGATTTTATAGGAAAGTGCCTGTGCTGGAAGCGCCATATAGCGCTCAATTTCGGCTGTAGCTTCCTGGAGAGATACCGGCTCATTGTCCATCATATATTTGATGGCTTGCTCCCTGGTCCACCCTTTGGAATGTAAACCAACGTCTACAACTAAACGAATAGCTCTGTGAATTTCATCGGTCAGTCGGCCGAAATACATATATGGATCTGTATATAACCCCAGTTCTTTACCCAAACTTTCACAGTATAGGGCATATCCTTCACCATAGGCACCTATCCAGCTGAATCTTCTGAATTTAGGCAGCGAATCATTTTCTTGTTGGAGGCTACATTGGAAGTGGTGACCAGGAATAGCTTCATGTAAGAACAAACATTCCATACCGGCATAGGAGAACTCCTTAGGATTCAGGATTGGAACATAAAATACGCCGGGTCTGGTACCATCTGCGCTTCCCTGGATATATTCTGCAGATGCAGAGGCCGCACGATATGCTTCGGTCTGACGGATTTCAAATTTGGTCTTAGGCAGTTTACCATACATTTTCCTCACTCCAGGCATAATCTTATTCTCAATGGCTTTAAACGAATCGAGAATAGCTGCAGGAGTATTGAAAATTCTTAGCTTTTTAGAAGTCCGCATAAATTCGAAGAATGCTGGTAAATCGCCCGAAAACCCTGTACTGTTTTTGGTAGTTTCCATTTCACCACGAATTCTGGCCACTTCCTTTTCGCCCAGCGCGAAGATCTCTTCAGGCGGGCGTTGGGTGGTAGTCCAGGATTTTATGAGAAATGCATAGTAGGATTTACCATCTGGCAGACTATCGATTCCGCTGCTATTGCGGGCTGCTGGTAAATAAGTACGTTGCATAAACTCCTGAAGTTTACTAAAGGAGGGCAGTATATATTTTTCGATAGCAGCAATGTATTCGGTTTTCAGCGCTGTTTTAGCATTGCTGTCTAAAGCTGCGGGTAATGAATTTACCGGGCCGTAGAAAACATTGTTTACAGGATCTTTTTTGGCGAGTGCAGTTAATTGAGGAATGGTTTTTACAACCAGGCTTTTAGGTAATACATACCCGGTGGAAATTCCAATCTGCATATTGGCAATAGCTGTATCTGTCCATTCAGCAAATCGTTCCATTCTGCGCATAAAGTTGTGATAATCATCAACAGTCTTAAATGGTTGCGCTGAAGTTCCTGATCCAAACTGAGCTAATTGAAGTGGCATACAGGCAAATTGCTGAATAGGCATCAAGTTATCATGAAAAGTCAGTGCTTCCCTGTTGATGCTTAATTCACGTTCGAGCATATCGTAGGTGATACGGTCATTTGGAGTGAGTAGGGCCGTGTCAATTCCTTTAATAGCATCCTGGAAGCTGGCAAATACTGAATCTGCTTTTTTCCTGAACCCAAAACTTATGTCGATAGGGAGTTGATCATTATATTGATTCTCTCCGTTTTGGGTGGCTTGCAATGGGTTTAATGCCATGCTGGCATCATAATATTTTTCGGCCAATTGATGCAGGGAATCCGACATAGCGGCGGCCGAATTGTGGGTGGCAGACTGATTACAGGCGGCTGTTAAAAGCACTCCGCTCAGTAGTAGCCCGGAGATGGCATTTTTTACCATATAGTTCTGGGTGTTTAGATAATTGTTGAATTTCAAGCAAAAGCAAAGCTGTAAAGAATTAAAAATAACAAACTTTGAAATCCTTTATTCCTTAATATTAATCTTTGCGCCTTTGCGAGAAACAAAAAAGCATCCCGAAGAATCGGAATGCTTATTTAGAACAGTGAACAATGAAAAAAAAGATAAAATATTTTTATTTAAGATTTTTTATCCGAATATTTTTGAAAGATACTTCATTTCCGTGATCTTGCAAGAGGATATGACCATCAGGCCATAAACCAAAGTCCTTCCAATTTTTATATTTACTGATGGCAACCAGATCTTTAAATGCCTGAGAACCACGTTCATATTCCAGTACTTTGAAGCCATTTAACCAGTGCTCAACGTGGCTATTTGGATACACAATAATACGACCTTTGTTCCATTCTCCAATAGGGTTGATGGCACGTTTTTCCTGTTTTCTTGTCATAAGATCGTAAAGGCTTGCTAATGTGCGGTTTCCATCGCGCCCCAATTTGGCATCAGGATGCTTTTCGTCGTCCAGTACCTGGTATTCGAGTCCGATTGCCGACTTACCATTAGTTTCATAGATTTCATTTACGAAATACTTTACGCCGCTATTGGCACCTGGCGTTAGTTTAAACATAAATTCGAGCTCAAAGGCTGAATATTTGTTTTCAGTAACGATATCGCCACCGCTTCCTTCTTCATCTCCGTTGGAATGTTGGATGGTTAATACTCCATTATTTATTACCCAACCTTCCTTAGGGAAAGTTTTCTTGTAGGCGCCTCTCCAGCCTTTATTGGTTTTTCCATCCCAAAGCAGTTGGAAGCCATTTTGCTTTTGTTGACCGGAGATGGTGTTATCCACATTGTTTACAACATAGATATTATCATACTTCGAGTATAAAGAAGCAGCAGGCTTATTGATGATTCGAATGTTTTTCCAATAGATGTTTTTATTATTCTCGCCTTCATTTTTACCGATTCCATGTACCTGAAGGGCTATGAAACCTTTTGGCAGGCTGGTATCTATCAGATGGGCGGCTGGTACGCCGTTTACCCAGGTACGCATTTCATTGCCACGGCATTCGATACGGTATTTGTTCCAATCGTCTTTTTTGAAGGCGTTTTGAGCAGTTGGGTTTAGTTCAAGAGGATATTGCCATCCTCTTCTACCTTCTTCATAAATACCTCCGCTCCATTTCCTGTCGGAAGGATCTATTTCCATCTGATAACCATATACCCGGCCATTTTGGTAGGTAGGTTCGCTTTGACTGCGGAACTGAATACCGGAATTGAAAGGTGCGCCTAATTTAAATTCCAGCTCAAGGATGAAATCTCCGTACTCTTTTTCTGTTGCCAGAAAGGTGTTGGGAGTATTCATAACGGTGGTACCCACAATCTCTCCATTTTCAACGTGGTATTTGGCCTCGCCTCCCAACTGTTTCCAGCCTTTCAGGTCTTTACCGTTAAAGAGTTGCTGCCATTGTGCTTTTTGTGCTATAGCTGCTCCGTATAGGCATAGTAGGGAGCTGCATAAAATGATTGTTTTCTTCATAACCAAAAAGGAATAAGGCGACCAAAGTAATCAATGATTTTGACTTTAGCAACCGATTGCATAAAATTAAATTTTATCAAAAGGCTATTATTTTGAAAGATTTTCAGGAAATCTTAACATAACGACATTACCAGAACCTGGGATTCTCAAAATACTATTCTTATCTTCAATCTGATCAAAAATTATAGATGATGGCACAAAAGAAAATATTGTTATTGACAGGAGATTTTGCTGAAGACTATGAAACAATGGTTCCATTTCAGATGTTACTGATGATCGGTCATGAAGTGCATGCAGTTTGTCCGGATAAGAAAGCCGGAGAAAAGGTAAAAACTGCGATTCATGATTTTGAGGGCGATCAGACATACAGTGAAAAACCGGGGCATGGCTTTGTATTAAATGCCACGTTTAATGAGATTAAAGCGGCTGATTATGATGCGTTGGTGATTGCAGGAGGAAGGGCGCCAGAATATCTGAGGCTGAATCAAAAGGTGATAGAACTGGTAAAACATTTCTTCCAGGCAGATAAGCCGGTAGCGGCTGTTTGTCATGGTATCCAGATCCTTACGGCTGCGGATGTGGTTAGAGGCAGAAAACTCACGGCTTATCCGGCTGTAGGGCCCGAAGTTACTATTGCAGGTGGCACCTATGTAGATGTGAGTGTTACAGAAGCAGTTACCGATGGTAAATTGGTGACGGCTCCAGCCTGGCCTGCTCATCCTCAATGGATTGCAGCATTTTTAAAGGTTTTAGGTACTACTATTAGTTTATAAATAATTTATATAAATAGTTCATTGATATTTAGTGGTTAAAAGAAAATTCAAATTATCTCTCTACGGATTTTCCAAATTAGATGAGCATTGCTTACCTTTGCAGCCAAATTCAGGGGTATGACCTTGGATTTAGTTCAATAATCCGTAATTAGTAATTGATTTTCATTATATGTCCGGACAGCTTAAAGAAGTTCGAAACCGAATCAAATCTATTCAATCTGGTCAGCAGATTACCAAAGCCATGAAAATGGTGAGCGCGGCAAAATTAAGACGCGCCCAGGATGCTATCTTGCTGATGCGTCCTTATGCGGTGAAGTTGCAGGAGATGCTTCAGAATATTGTTTCCAACAGCGAAGGCAATATCGATACACCTTTAGCGGCTCAACGTCAGGTTGAAAAAGTATTGATTGTAGTAATTACTTCTGACAGAGGTTTGTGCGGTGCCTTCAACTCAAACCTGATCAAAACTGCTAAACGCCTTATCCGCGAAAAGTATCAGGATCAGTTTGAACAAGGTAATGTGGAAATTCTGCCTATCGGTAAAAAAGGCTATGAGCATTTCCTGCAGAATGGCTATAAAGTAAACGATAAATTCTGGCAACTTTTCTCCAGCCTTACTTTCGATAATGTGAAAGATGCTGCAGCTATCGCCCTGAATGGTTTCATCAATGGTACCTACGATGCTGTTGATATCGTTTACAGCGAATTTAAAAACGCAGCTACTCAGGTATTTGTAACAGAACAGTTCTTACCAATCGCTAAAGTGGAAAACGAAGATAAAAGCGGCCTGAAAGCAGACTTCATCTTCGAACCTGAAAAGGATACACTGATTGCTGAACTGATGCCTAAAATCCTGAATACTCAGTTCTTTAAAGCTATATTAGACTCTCACGCTTCCGAACATGGTGCTCGTATGACAGCCATGGATAAAGCAACTGAGAATGCAAGCGAATTACTCCGCAACCTGAAGATATCTTACAACCGCGCCCGTCAGGCAGCCATCACCACTGAGTTGACAGAAATCGTTAGCGGTGCTGCTGCATTAGCAGGTTGATAAGTGCTGTAGAGGCTATTTTAACACTAAGTCAACAACTGAAAATATTTTCAGATTAGGGTCAAAGACTGTATTTTAGGTCTTTGACCTTTTTTGTAAATCTACCTTTTCTGTTATAGTATGGAAATATCTCAGATTATCCCGCATGTGGAAGCATTAATTTTTGCCGCCGATAGGCCCTTGCCTTTGCAGGAAATTGTAGATCTGCTGAACAATGCCCTGGCATTTCTCGAAGACCGAACTAACCCGGATCAGGTCGAAACTGCAATTGAAGCAATCAGGGAAAAGTATAGCTCCGAATTCTATGCATTTGAAATCCGCGTTAGTGGCGGTGGATATCAATTCCTTACCAAAAAAGAATATTATCAGACCGTTGCACAACTCAACGGCGATAAATTCCTGAAAAGACTTTCTACCGCTGCCCTGGAAACTTTGGCTATCATCGCATACCGACAGCCAATTTCAAAAGGAGAAATAGAATATATCAGAGGCGTAAGCACCGATTACTCCATTCAGAAACTACTGGAAAAAGAACTGATTGTTATTACCGGCAGAAGCGAAGACCAACCCGGTAAACCCCTTCTGTACGCTGTTTCCAGATCCTTCATGGATTATTTCGGAATCGCCTCAGTGGCCGATTTACCAAAACTAAAAGAACTCTTCGACGAAGAAATCGTTCAACCTACTCTCATCAGCGATGAAATGCATGCAGCCAGTGCAAACGGTGCTAATCATCCAGAACACCATTCCCTAATGGTTTCTGAAGATGGTGAACTCCTCGATCCGGATCACCAGCTCGATCATATCGCCGATCAGGATGCCTTAGCCTCAGAAGATGAAGAAGTAGAACCAGATGATGAAATCATTCGCTTCGATGATATTATCGAGGAAGCCAACGAAATAGCAGAAGAAGAAATTACCGAAGATCCTTACGATCCCGAAAATATTCCTACTCCCGAAAATACGATCGATCCATTAGACCCTACCGGTGATGAAGATCCCGACGATATGGTCGAAGATGCAATCACTCCACCGCAGGAAGATGATGAAGATAGATTGGATTATGATGAAGAGGAAGAAGAGGATACTGAGTCTGAAGAAGAAAATGCGGATTCTGAAAACTCTGAAGCCTCAGAAGAAGAGGAAGGCTCAGAAAGCTCAGAAGAAGAAGAAGATGAAGAAGAAGAAGATGAGGATGAGGATGAGGATGATGATGATGAGGATGAGGATGAGGATGAGGATGAGGATGAGGATGAGGATGAGGATGAGGATGAGGATGAGGATGAGGATGAGGATGAGGATGAGGATGAGGATGAGGACAAAGGAAATGAAGATACTGCAAATAAATAACAAAAAGGATGCATCAATTTTTGCTTTGATGCATCCTTTTTGTTTGTATTAGGTAGATAAATTGTATTTGTTGAAAGGAAACTTCAATGCTTGAATCTCATTTAATGAATTGGTTTCTTTGACCGTGGGTAGGGCGGGGGCAAGCCCCGCCCCTACAGGGTTTCAGCAAAGTCATATTTCCGTCTGGTAGTTAAATTTCATGTTAAATGTCAATCTACTAATTTCAATTCTGTAAGGGAATAATTCTACAATATAGAAACTGTAATTTGATGAAACTTTGTAGGGGCGGGGCTTGCCCCCGCCCTACCTACGGTAAAGGAAATTTATCAACCACATAAAGTCAATAAACTCAAAACCTATTTCCTTGATAAAGGATATCACCTAATCAATTCCCTTTCCTGGCAATCCAATAAAATAACGGTCGGCACCACTTCTTTATCCAATAAAGCAATTTCTCTTCCCGGGCTATCAATACCACTTTTTTGCGTTTAGCCATTGCCTTTAAAATTTCCCTGGCACAATAATGTACGGATAAGCCTTTCTCCTGATGTGGGTCCATTTTACCATACGGACTACCATCGCCGGTTATGGCTGCATAGGTGATAGGGGTATGAATCCTGCCCGGACAAATAATTGTAGTATAAAGCTGAGGTATAGGTTGTTCTGTCTGTAGTGTTTCGAAGTATCCCTGCAATGCATGTTTGGCTGCATTATAGCCCGATCTCCAGGGGTAGCCCATTAATCCGGCCATACTGCTGATAACGATGATTTGTCCTTGCTGCTGCTCCTTAAAATGAGGTAACAGGGCTTTGGTAAATATCACAGCACCGAAGAAGTTAATTTCCATGAGTTGCCTGATGGCTGCAACGGAAGTATCAATGAGTTTTGATCGCTGTGTAACTCCGGCATTATTTACCAAAACATCTATTCTTCCAAAAATATTAACAGCACGTTCTGCAGCTTCTTTTACCTGTATTTCATCGGTTACATCTGCCTGAATTACTTCACAGTTGGGGGTATACAAGCGACATTCATTTCTGGCTGCTTCCAGGGCAGGGATATTCCTGGCTACCAGTATTAGTTTAGCCTGTTGCCTGGCCAGTAATAGCGCCAGCTCCTTGCCTATTCCTGAATTACCACCGGTAATCAATACTACTTTGTCTTTATACTGCTGCATAAAATTGAGTATTGTAAAAAAAGAAAGCGGCAAATCTGCCGCTTTGTAATATTATGCTATTAAGTGCAATTATGATTTTAGTGGAGTTAGTTTGATGTTTTTCCATCTTACTTTAATACCACCGCCTGAGTGAATCTGTAAGGCGATTTGTCCGGATACTGATCCAATCTTATCATCTTTCAGGGTAATCATTTCATGTCCATTAAGCCAGGTAGTTACCTGATCTCCCTGTACTCTGATTTTCATGGTATTCCATTCGCCCATTTTCAGATATTGTTCTTTTTCTTTTTCAGGTTGAATCAACCATCCACGGCCATAAGACTCATAGATACCGCCGGTATGTAAGCCCGGAGGAGCTACTTCCGCCTGCCAGCCTGCAATTTTAGTACCTTCGATGGAAGAGTGGAAGAATACACCACTATTACCATCTGCATCCTGTTTAAACTGAAGGGTCAATTCAAAATCTTTATATTGATTATCGGTTCCCAGGTAGCCATATTCTTTATCCGGGCCACTTTCGCAGATCAGTTCACCTTTTTCTACATACCATTTTTCAGTACCATAGATTTTCCAGCCATTCAGGTTTTTACCATTGAATAATGATTGTGCCTTTTGTGCGAATACAGAACCTGAGCTTAACAGGATAGCTGCTCCCAGCAAAAATTTGAAAAAGTTTTTTTTCATAACACTGTTAGATTTATTGATTGTGGATGTTATTTACGCGGTAAAAAAAAGTCCTCCGGCTTTAAGCCAGAGGACCCAATATAATATCAAATTCCTGGATTTCTAAATCCAAAAATTACCTGGCAATGTTTACAGCTCTTTTCTCGCGAATAACTGTTACTTTAATCTGACCAGGATACTGCATTTCAGTTTGAATTTTGTTGGCGATTTCAAATGACAAACGATCTGCATCATTATCAGATACTTTGTCACTTTCTACGATAATACGTAATTCTCTACCTGCCTGGATTGCGTATGCTTTTTCCACACCTTCGTGAGCAAGCGCAAGGTTTTCCAGGTCTTTAATTCTTTGCAGATAGCTTTGCATAATCTCTCTGCGCGCACCAGGGCGGGCACCGCTGATAGCGTCACAAGCCTGTACGATCGGAGAAATTACATACTGCATTTCCATCTCATCGTGGTGCGCTCCGATTGCATTTACAACGGCTGCGTGTTCACCATATTTTTCAGCCAGTTTAGCACCTAAAAGGGCGTGGCTCAATTCTGTTTCTTCGTCAGGTACTTTACCTATATCGTGCAATAAGCCGGCACGTTTAGCCAGTTTAGGATTCAATCCCAGTTCGGCAGCCATTACACCACAAAGGTTTGCGGTTTCTTTAGAGTGCATCAACAGGTTCTGACCATAGGAAGAGCGGAAACGCATCTTACCTACTAATCTGATCAGTTCTTTATGCAAGCCGTGGATACCTAATTCTATCACAGTTCTTTCTCCGATATCCATTACCTGCTCTTCCAGTTGTTTCTTGGTCTTTTCTACCACTTCCTCAATACGGGCAGGGTGAATACGGCCATCCTGTACGAGGCGTTGCAGCGATAAACGTGCAATTTCACGACGTAATGGATCAAAAGATGAAAGCACGATAGCTTCAGGGGTATCGTCTACAATCAGGTCAACACCCGTTGCTGCTTCGATTGCACGAATATTACGGCCTTCACGACCAATAATCTGACCCTTGATCTCATCACTTTCCAGCGTAAATACAGTGATGGTGTTTTCTATTGTTTGCTCAGCAGCGGTACGCTGAATAGATTGGATGATGATTTTCTTAGCTTCCTTATTGGCTTTCAGCTTAGCATCTTCAATGATTTCCTGAATATGCGAAAGGGCCTGTGAACGGGCTTCTTCTTTCAGACTTTCTACCAATTGGTGTTTGGCTTCTTCGGCAGTTAAACCTGCTACTTTCTCGAGCCGGCGGATATGTTCTTCCTGATGCTTTTCCAATTCACCACGTTTGATGGTTACTAATTCCATCTGGCGGTTTAAGGTTTCTTTTATCGCATCATTCTCATTAATTTGTTTTTGTACCTGCTCGTTTTTCTGATTGAGAGATTGTTCTTTTTGTTTGATCCTGTTTTCAGATTCACTTAATTTCTGGTTCCTTGTCAATACTTCCTTTTCATACTCACTTTTCAATTGAAGGTATTTCTCTTTGGCTTCCAGTAACTTATCTTTCTTCAGGTTTTCGGCACTTATCTGTGCATCTGCTACAATCTTTTTTGCCTGTTGTTCTGCTTCATCTATTTTATGCTGAGTGCTTTTGGCGAAGATCACCTTTCCTAGCAATATCCCAATGATCAATGCCAATATCGCAGCTATTGTTGTTATTAGTGTAACATCCATATGAATTATTTAATCTTGATTTATGTAGAATCCTCATACCCAAGTTGCTGCTAAAACACAACAGGGGCGAGAACTGACCCGCGAAAATACAAAAAAATAGCAGTTAAAGCGTCTTTGGTACGTGATAATTAACCTTTTAGCTAATTACTTGTTTAGCAATGGGTAACGTGAATCAACCCAATGCCTGGTTGATAATTTCTTCCAATTTTTCCAGCTTTTCAAGCAAAAAAGGCGTAGTGCTCGCCTGCGCTTTTCCTCCGCTGGTTACAGGATGGGTAGCGTACATAATCAGGGCCATAGCAATATAGTCTTGCAGGTCTTTTCCTGCATAAGAAGTCTTAAAATCAACAATTTTCTCATTCACTTCTTTCATAATACGACGTACTTCCTCCTCTTCTTCCGGTTTAATTTTAATCCGGTAAGACCTATCCGATACGACGATATTAACTGGAATAAGTGTATCCATCTTGCTCGATTTTATTAGCCATTCAGTAAGGCAATACAACGATCAATTTCTTTAATATACTCGTTGATCTTTCCTCGTACTTCTTTCCTGAAGGCATCATCTTCTGAACTAACATTTGGGCTATTCTGGGTTGATGCTGCTATTTTCATCAGATGTAGCTTCTCTTCCAGATGCTCTATAGATTGCTGCTGCTGGTGTAATGCCTGTTGTTGCACTGTTACTTCTTCCCTGAGCATTACATTCTCCGCCTGCACCTGCTGAATTTTTTTGACCAGCAAATGCAACTTCTCTTCGATGCGTTGAATGTATTGCTCAAGTGCCATGTTATGAAATTACGGATTACAACCGACGTTTTTAACTAATGAATTGTAAATTACTGAATTATAGGCATATAATTCTTCGTCCGTGATTCCTCTGGGTCCTATTTGCGGATTTCAGCCTTTAATTGTGTTTCAAATACCTTAATCAGCTTCTCCATCACCCCATCTATCTCCTTATCTGTAAGTGTTTTTTGAGGATCCAGGAACGTGAAGCTCACAGCATATGATTTTTTATTGGCCCCCAGTTTCTCACTTTCGAAAACATCAAAAAGGTTGATATCCTGTAAAAGCGGCGATTTAACCCCTCTTACAGCTGCTTCCACAGCCGCGAAATTCACCTGTTTATCCAATACCAACGCCAAATCACGACGCACAGCAGGGAAACGTGGGATTTCTTTGTAGAAGCTATCAGTTTTCTTCAGCAGTTTCAGGATCTTATCCCAGTCGAATACCGCAAACCATACCGGTTGCTTAATATCAAACTGCTTCAATTTACCAGCTTTTACCCCTCCTAAAGTGACTACCGTCTGATTTTTAACCTTAATCTCCCAGGCCGACTGTAAATCGCCGTTATTGCCTTCTGCCCAGCTAAGTTGTTGATAACCAAGTTGACGAAGCACATTGATAACGTATCCTTTCAGGAAGTAGAAATCAACATTACTGGATTTATGCATCCAGGTTTCTGAAGTTTTGGTTCCGGTCAGGTATAATGCCAGGTGATTAAATTCACCATAACCCTTTTCCAGAACACTATATGTTTTACCGAATTCGAAGAACAAAAGGTTCTCGTTTTTCCGGTTAAGATTATGCGCAATACTTTCCAAACCTGTTTCCAGCATAGACGGGCGGAGAATATCCAGATCCACCGTCAGGCTATTCATCATTTTCACTGTACTTTCCAATACTTCAGGAGTATAGTACTTGCTATTGGTAATGGAATTGGTGAAAATTTCATTGAAACCATTTGATGCCAGGTAATCGGCGATTTTCTCCTTGATCAGTTCCGGATCTGGTTGTGCAGAAAGGGCCGGAGAAACAGTGACTTTAGAAGGAATAACGATATTATCCAATCCGTCTATTCTCATTACTTCTTCCACAATATCAGCAGGCAGGCTGATATCTGGTTTACTGAAAGGTACGGTTACCTCCAGGGTATCCTCTTTTTCAGAAATAATATCAAATCCCAGGCTACGGAGAATATTTTTGACTTTATCTGCAGAATAATCACCTCCGCTCAATCTGCGGATATAGCTATACGTAACGGTAACATGGGTTTTATGCTTCACAACCGGGTAAACGTCCACGATTTCTGAAGCTACTTTTCCTCCACCTAATTCACAAATCAGATCGGCTGCTCTTTGCAGGGCAAAAACCACATTGGAGATATCCACCCCTTTCTCGAACCTGGTTGCCGCATCGGTGCGCAAACCATGACGGAAAGAAGTAGTACGGATGCCACCCGGACTGAAAAATGCACTTTCCAGGAAAATTTCCTGAGTAGTGTCGGTAACGCCAGAATGAAGGCCTCCAAATACCCCGGCTATACACATTCCTTCTCCGGCACCGTTGCAGATCATAAGATCGCTGGCATCCAGTTTCCGCTCTTTACCATCGAGGGTAGTGAAAAGGGTATCCTGTGGCAGATTTTTTACTACAACAGCATTTCCCTTAACCGCTTTGGCATCGAAAGCATGTAATGGCTGGCCGGTTTCATGCAGGATGAAATTAGTGATATCCACTATATTGTTAATAGGTCTTACCCCAATAGCAGAAAGCTTTTCCTTTAACCATTCGGGGGAAGGAGCTACCTGAACACCGGTGATGGAAAGACCGCTATATCGTGGGCAGGCATCGGTATTTTCGATGGTTACACTGATAGGCAAAGGGGTAGCTGCTTTAGGCAGGGCTTTGATTTCAGGTAACTTAACCTGGTATTTATGAGTATTTTCTATGTTGTTGAGAAAAGCACATACGTCTTTAGCTACTCCCAGATGGCTCATTGCATCCATTCTGTTGGGAGTAAGGCCGATTTCGAATATAAAATCCTGTGCAGGTTTAAATACATCAATGGCAGGTGTACCTGGCTGCAGAGAAGGATCTAATACCATGATGCCATCATGACTGTTTCCTATTCCCACTTCATCCTCAGCACAGATCATTCCCTGGCTTTCTTCGCCACGGATTTTAGCTTTTTTCATTGTCAATGGCTCGCCGGAAATCGGGTAAATGGTGGTACCAATCGGAGCTACCACTACTTTTTGCCCAACAGCCACATTGGGAGCACCGCAAACGATGTTCAGGGGTTCGCCAGCGCCGATGTTAACAGTGGTTAGTCTTAGTTTATCGGCATTTGGGTGTTTTTCTGCCGTCAGTACTTCACCGATTACCAAACCAGCCAGACTGCCCTTTACAGCTTCAAATTTTTCCAGGCTTTCTACCTCTAGTCCAATACGGGTCAAAATAGTAGATAGTTCCTCCGGCGTAGGCTTTACCGGTAAATAATCACATAGCCAGTTGTATGAAATCGTCATTTGTCTGATCGGTTTATTATAAGTGGCGTAAAGTTAAGAAATATGGAGACTTTCCCGTAGAAGAAGTTCAGAAAAATGGAGGAAAACAGGGCGATAAATTTTTGACCGTTCACACAACATTCCGTCGATTTGGGTTGTTGTTTTTTCCGCCAAATGATATTTCCGAGCATTATGTGGAAAATCTTTTTGCACAATATGTGTGAATAATCGGACCTTTGCCTGGGGATTACCGGTTGATACGTGGATAACCTGAGTCTTGTCAGTGGAAAACTGACATTTTGCTTGTGGATAACCTGTGCGTGACGCTTAATAAATTTAATAAGGAAAGGAATAAGGTTAATTAAAAAAATGCCTTTACCTTAGTTTTTACGGCTTGTAAAAGTTTACAATTTCTTAAAGTAGCGCCACCCCTGATGAATGCGGGAAAATGCATATATCAATTGTAAAATCAACTGGAAAGGCCCATTGACAGTAACCTTTTATTAACTTTTTATAACAGTCTAACCATAAATGGATCTCAATCTTAAGAAGGACCGCAATCTGCGGAGAAAACCATCCATTGATGTGTCATCCCTGGTGTATGGCAAGATACCACCACAGGCGAAAGAACTTGAAGAAGCCGTTCTCGGAGCTGTTATGCTCGAGAAAGGCGCTTTCGATACCGTTATAGAAATATTAAAAGCTGAATGCTTCTATGTGGAGGCTCACCAGATTATCTTTAACGCAATGACCAAACTGGCGGCCAAATCTTCGCCAGTAGATATTCTTACCGTTACTGAAGAATTGAAAAGTATGGGATCTCTCGATCAGATCGGAGGCCCGTTTTCTGTTATGAAGCTTACAAATATGGTGGTTTCGTCCGCCAATATTGAAGCCCATGCCCGTATCATTCTTCAGAAATTCATCCAAAGAGAGCTTATCAGAATCTCCGGCGAAATCCTCTCCGAATCGTATGAGGATACTGCCGATGTATTTGACCTGCTCGACAGTGCTGAATCCAAACTTTTTGAAGTAACCAATAACCACCTTCGAAAAAATTATGATTCTATCGACCGCGTTTTGGTTAATACCATGAAGCGTATCGAAGATCTTAGAAATAAAGGCGATGATATTACCGGAGTGCCTTCTGGTTTCCCTTCTCTGGATAAGGTAACCTACGGATGGCAATCTACCGACTTAATCATCATCGCTGCACGTCCGTCTGTGGGTAAAACCGCTTTCGCCCTGAACCTCGCCAGAAATGCTGCCCTGCACCCCAGATTTCCTAAAGGTGCTGCCGTATTTTCCCTGGAGATGTCCTCCGGCCAGATCGTTCAACGTATTCTCTCCGCCGAATCTGAAATCAAACTGGAAAAGATTTCAAGAGGTAAGCTCGAAGAATATGAAATGAAGAAGCTGATGACCCACGGTATCGAACGCCTGGCTAAAGCTCCCATCTTCATCGACGATACGCCCGCTCTCAATATCTTTGAACTGCGTGCCAAGTGTAGACGACTCGTGCATAACCACGGTGTAGGGGTAATCATCATCGACTACCTGCAACTTATGAGCGGTAGTGGCGATGGCAGAACAAACCGCGAACAGGAAATCAGTAAAATTTCCCGGGATCTGAAAGGACTCGCAAAAGAATTACAGGTTCCCGTAATCGCCCTGTCTCAGCTAAGCCGTGATGTGGAAAAACGTAAAGACGGCAATAAGATGCCTCAGCTGAGTGACTTACGTGAATCCGGTGCGATTGAGCAGGATGCCGACATGGTAATGTTCCTCTACCGCCCCGAATATTATGAAATCAATACCAATGAAATGGGCGAATCCAATAAAGGTGAAACCCACGTTCGTATAGCCAAACACCGTAATGGACAATTAGATACCATCAAGCTGAGAGCCGTACTGGAATATCAACGTTTCGAAGATGATGGTAGCCTGGAAAACCCAGGTGGTGGTGGTAATCCTTTCGCTGGTATGCGTCCGCAGCAAGGTGGTGGCGGTCATGAAGAGGCGAAGCTATACATCCAGAAGGGCTCCAAGATGAATGATCCGAATTTCGATGATGGGTATGAAGATGCTCCATTTTAGTAAATAAAGTTTTTGCTAAAAGCCGTCTCTACCCCCGTAGAGGCGGCTTTTTTTATTAGCGTCAATTATATATCAACAGACTAGTTCAATGAAACAATTATTAATTAAGTATCAACATCATTACAAAGATAATTTCCGTTTAGCCTATCCCGTTGTAATATCCCAACTGGGCCATACTATGGTGGCATTATCAGATAGTATTATTATCGGTCATACCGGTAAGGTGCCCTTAGCCGCTGTATCGCTGGGCAACTCCCTGTTCTCCATCTTTATGGTTACCGGTATCGGTATGTCTTATGGCTTAACTCCTCTTATTGCTCAGGAAAATGGACGTGGCAATAAATTAGCTATTGGTCACTTACTAAGCCATAGCCTTATCATTAATATGATCGTGGGTATTTTGCTCTCCACTTTCATTATTATAGGTAGCGGACATCTGAATTTATTACATCAGGAAGGGGATGTAGCTCTGCAAGCCAAACCTTTTCTGCAATTTCTGGGGCTATCGTTTATTCCACTCATGCTGTTTTTGTCTTTTAAACAGTTTGCAGAAGGATTGGGCTTTACCCGACAGGCAATGAATATCAGCATTGTTGGTAATGTTATTAACATTATCCTGGGTATCACCCTGGTATACGGCTTCTTTGGACTTCCCCGACTAGGCGTTATTGGAGTGGGGATTGCTACGTTTACAGACCGTTTGCTGATGGGTATTACTATGGCCTTCTATGTACTGAAAGCACCGCGTTTTAAGCCTTATCTGCAAACTTTTGGGTTTGCAAATTTAAAGGCTGCAAACTTTAAAAAGATTTTAGGAATCGGTACTCCTGTGGCCTTCCAGTATATTTTTGAAGTTAGTGCATTTAGCGGTGCCGCTGTTATGGTAGGCTGGATGGGGGCCGCCGATCTGGCTGCTCACCAGATTGCTTTAAGCCTTGCTGCTATGACCTATATGATGGCCAGTGGTATTTCTGCTGCCGCAGGGATTAAAAGTGGTAACAATTTCGGAAAGAAAGACTTTAAGGAACTCCGGTTTTCAGCTATCGCCAGCTACCACATGGTATTGGTTTTAATGAGCTTTGCTGCCCTCTTTTTCATTGTTGGTAAAAACTGGCTACCTGGTCTTTATATTCAGGACCCTCAGGTAATCCATATTGCCAGCAAATTATTAATCATTGCTGCTTTCTTCCAGTTATTCGATGGAACTCAGGTAGTTGGATTAGGCATTTTAAGAGGATTGGGTGATGTTAAAGTACCTACTGTTATAACCCTTTTCGCATACTGGGTATTTGGTATTCCTTTAGGTTATTTATTAGGAATTAAACTCGGATATGGAGTGGAAGGTGTTTGGTGGGCCTTACTATTAGGTCTTCTGATAGCATCTGTATTGTTATTCTTCCGATTCCATTTTAAAACTAAGAAACTATTGTAATTCGTACTTTCGCCTTATGGAATTATCGGTTTTTTATGCTCCGGATATTTTGCCGGATTCACAAACATACACCATGAATGAAGATACTTCTAAGTATTGTATTCAGGTATTACGTCATGAAACCGGCGATCAGGTTGGATTGGCTGATGGTAAGGGTCATAAGTTTACTGCTACGATTACAGATGATAACAGAAAACGCTGTATGGTTTCCATTACTGCAATGGAAACCATACCAGCTGTTTCTCCTTCCCGTAGTATCGCTATCGCATTTACAAAGAATGCCGGCAGAATTGAATGGTTTCTCGAAAAAGCAACCGAAATAGGGATAGAAACCATTATCCCTTTAGTAAGTCATCGTTCTGAAAAGGATAAGATAAAACCCGAAAGACTGAATAGTATTCTTGTATCTGCTATGCTTCAGTCGCAGCAGTTTTATCTGCCTGTGCTCGAGGCACCGCAATCGTTTGAGCATATCATCAAAACAAATAAAACTGCTCAACGATTCATTGCCCACTGTCTTCCGGAACAAAAGCAATCACTGGTTGAAGCAATAAAACCTGGGGAGGATGCTATTATTCTCATTGGTCCTGAAGGTGATTTCACAGCAGCTGAAATTCAGATGGCTTTACAGGCTGGATATATTCCTGTTACCCTGGGTAATACCCGTCTTCGTACCGAAACTGCAGGTATGGTAGCCGTTACTTTAATGGCTTCAACTTTAAATAAATAAGGAAACATCAAGCGGCAGTTTCTGCAAAATAGAAACTGCCGCGTTTGTTCGGGATAAACTATACAGTATTGTCTTTAAAAATCTAATTAAAAAAAATCCCGACTACACAAGGCAGCCGGGATTTGTTATGAAGATACTGACCCTTATTCACTTCTGAGGCATTTGACAGGATTTGCCGTTGCAGCTTTAATTGCCTGAATGCTAACAGTGGCAATAGCAATTAGTAATACCAGAATTGCTGCTCCTGCAAAAATCGACCAATCCAATCTGATTCTGTAAGGATAACTATCCAGCCATTTGTTACTGGCCAGCCATGCAAGTGGAAATGCAATGACTAAAGCAATAATCACCAATTTCACGAATTCCAACGCCAATCCTGTTGCGATATTTTGAACGGATGCTCCTAATACTTTGCGTATCCCTATTGCTTTGTAACTCTTTTCTGCCGAAAGAACAGACAATCCGAATAACCCTATACAGGATATAGAAATGGTAAGGATGGCTCCAAATAATATTATTTGTTTCCATCGGGCCTCCGATTCGTAATTTTTCAGATTCTCTTCGTTTTTGAAAACGTAGCTATAAGGGGTAAAAGGGAAAAATTGTTTGAATTTGGCTTCTATAAATTTAAGGCTTCGGGTAGCTGTATTAGGTCGTATTTTGATATAGAAAGTTCCATAAGGATTATTATTGGCCATTGTAAAAAGTTGTGGCCTTATTTTTTCATTGAGCGAGGTGAAATGGTGATCTTTAACGACACCAACCACCTCATAGGTTTTATTATTTCTATAGTTAAAAATTACAGACTTCCCAATTGGGTTTGTCCATCCTGCCTGTTTTACAAAGCTTTCATTAACCAATATGGAATGGGTGGAGTCGCCAGGATATTTTTCAGAAAAATTCCTCCCCATTACTA
Source organism: Chitinophaga silvatica (assembly GCF_003419895.1). Classification (GTDB taxonomy): domain Bacteria; phylum Bacteroidota; class Bacteroidia; order Chitinophagales; family Chitinophagaceae; genus Chitinophaga; species Chitinophaga silvatica. Next base: position 521,314 of record NZ_QPMM01000006.1, read on the forward strand.
TTGGGATTTTCAAGGTTTGAATATAAGATTCATCTATAGTTTCCCATGCAAAATTAATAGATGAATCACTATCCAGCTTCGCTGAGGTGCCCCAGAAGCCCCCGTTTTTGGGTGCTACCTGCTCAATATCCGGATAGTTAAGCAACTCATGTTTAAATATTGCAGCTTTTTCATGAGTCATGTTATCTTTTTTGACTACCACAATATTGTTATCGTCATACCCTAGTTTCGCTTTTGTCAGAAAGCTGAATTGGGAATAAATGGTAAATGTTCCAATGATTAAAAAAGATGCAAGGGTAAACTGCAAAATTACAAGCCCCCTTTGCATATAATTTTTGCCTTTTAGTGTAAACCTGCTATACAGTGTATCAATTGGCTGATAGCCCGATAGTATCAATGCAGGATAGAATCCGGCAAGCAAGCCGGTAAACAGGAATAGCAGGATATAACCAGCTATTAATTTAAAATCGAACAGGTAACTCATAGCCAACTTTTTATTAGCCAGCTCATTGAATAAAGGAAGGATTAGTTGCGCCAGAAGAATTGCCAGAATAAAGGCAATTGCACATAAAATAAATGATTCTCCAAGAAATTGTACAATAAGTTGTCGCCTATCGCTGCCTATCACTTTGCGAATCCCTATTTCTTTAGATCGTTTAACAGAACGGGCAACTGTCAGGTTTATGAAATTGATGTTGGCGATCAGGAGAACAAATAATGCAATTCCTGAAAGAATATAGGCATAAATTGGATTCCCTGCATTTTGCAATCCATTTTTTGCCGGTAAATCTTTACTCAGATGGATATCAAGAAATGGTTGAAGAAAATAGGTGGTTAGCGGACTGTCCTTTCTCCCAAATCTGGCGTCCAGTGCTCTGGAAGTTTCTCCTGCATCTTTTTCAAAAAATTTCTGCATTTGCAGTGAAACATAATCGGGATTGGCATGATCATCCAACACTACGAAAGTATTAAGATAGAAGGAAAACCAGTTTTCGTTGTTCTTATTTTCTTCCTCGCTTACCTTGATAGGGATAAGCATTTTATACTGAATAGTTGAGTTTTGCGGACAATTCTCAGTTACCGCTGTAACCTGATATGGAACAAATGCATCATCTTCCCTGATTGTCAGAATTTTCCCAACTGCTGTTGCGGTACCAAATTGTTTAATTGCTTCATCTTTGGTAAGTACTATCGAATTCGGATTGCTTAAGCATGTTTTGGCATCACCTTCGATCAGCGGAAATGTAAATACAAATAAAAAACTGGAATCTACATACAGGAATTGTCGGTTTTCGACATCTGATCCCTTTTTAAAGTCAGCACTACTTTCATGAACGCGTACAAATCCTTTGATTCCGCTTACATTCTGTGCAAAACGTGGCCCTTGAAACAAGCCGGTACTACTCATTTGATGTTCTTCTCCTTTAAAAGCAGATTTAAGAACAACCCTGTAAATATTGGATTTATTATTTTGAAAACGATCGAAGCTGGCATCATCCTTTATGTAAAGTATAATCAGCATAGCGCAGGTAAGCCCAATAGTAAGACCTGCAATATTTATAAAAGAATAAATCTTATTACGCGTGAGATTGCGAAATGCAATTTTTAAATAATTTTTAAACATATTTGGCTGAATATAGGATGATGGGCCGAAGACTCCAATGCGTATGCCAAATTGTAACTTGTTTATTATTAATTAATTAGGTTGTTAGTGTAAAAAATAGTTGTCCGAATAAGAACAGTTGATGTACGACAATGGGCATAATAAAAATAGAGAGAGTGTCTCTTCGCTTTAAAAGCTTGGGAGACACTCTCTTTATTTTTATTAATCTTTTATTTAAGCTCTTTTGCTTTCTTCTTCTTTAGGTGCAATCTGAGATTTATGCGATTTGGATGCCCGCATATTTAGTAGTTCTACTCCGAATGAGAATGCCATTGCGAAGTAAACATAGTTTTTCAGGTGCATTTCATGTGCCTGTTCGGCATTCCAGCCTTCGATAATCAGAATAGCTCCAACCATTACCAGAAAAGATAAAGCCAGCATTTTAAGTGTAGGATGTTTGTGAATAAAATCACTGATTCTGGGTGCAAATAAGAACATGATGATCATGGCAATTATTACAGCGATGATCATGATTGGAATCTGACGCGCCAATCCAACCGCCGTAATAATACTATCGAATGAGAATACGGTATCGATAATAATAATCTGGCCTACAATATTCAGAAAAGAGGCGGCTGCTTTTTTGCTACCCTGTTCCTGAGCATTTTCCTCTCCTTCCAGCTTGTGATGTATTTCCAAGGTAGTTTTGATGAGAAGAAATAATCCTCCGCCCAGCATGATCAGATCACGCAGACTGAAACCATGGCCACCAATAGTGAAGAGGGGATGTACGGCCTTTACAATGTAGCCAATGCATAACAACAGAACGATGCGGATGGCCATACCTGCAAACATCCATACACGGCGGGCAGCCGGACGTTTGTCGGCGGGTAGGCGGTTAAGTACAATAGATACAAAGATGACATTGTCGATACCCAGGATTATTTCCATGAGTACGAGGGTAAGCAGACTAATTAGAGATTCTGCTGTTAGAAACTGTTCCATATAGGTTGATAGATATACGCTGGGATCAAGGGCGCAAGCCGGCACAAATTTGCTTCACTATAGTTGGCCCTTCATAGATAAATCCGGTATATACTTGTACCAATGATGCTCCGGCATCTAATTTTTCCTGTGCATCTTCTGCCGTAAAAATACCTCCTACAGCGATGATTGGAATAGTGCCCTGGCTATGGGTATGTATATATCTGATTACTTCGGTTGATTTACGTTTTACCGGTAAGCCACTTAGTCCGCCAGCTCCGATTTCGTTTACTTCGGTAGCTGAAGTTTTCAGGCCTGCACGGCTGATAGTAGTATTAGTGGCAACGATACCTGCTAATTGGGTATCCTTGATAATTTCGATAATATCATCTAATTGCTCGTTGGTTAAATCCGGAGCTATTTTCAACAAAATAGGCTTAGGCTTAATTTTCTGAGCATTTAAAACCTGTAAATGATGGAGTAATTGTTTGAGAGGTTCTTTTTCCTGCAAGGCTCTCAGATTTGGAGTATTAGGAGAACTTACATTTACTACGAAGTAATCTACAGTATCGTAAAGAGCATGAAAACATTTCTCATAATCTTTAACGGCATCTTCGTTAGGAGTTATTTTGTTCTTACCAATATTGCCTCCAACGATGATTTTTGATTTTTTCTTTTGTAATCTTTTAGCAGCCGCAGCAGCACCTTCGTTATTAAAGCCCATGCGGTTGATGAGTGCTTTATCTTCAGGCAACCTGAACAGGCGGGGTTGTTCGTTTCCTGGCTGAGGAAGTGGAGTTACTGTTCCAATTTCCACAAATCCGAATCCCAGGCAGGAGAGTTCGTCAATATATTTGGCGTCTTTATCAAATCCGGCGGCCAGGCCAACCGGATTGGAAAAGTGGAGACCAAAAACTGTTCTTTCTAATCCCTTTGTTTTTACACCACAAAAAGCGGTAATAATACTTTTGCCCAGGGGGAGAGAATAAATTGTCTTTAACCCACGCATTACGCTGTGGTGAATGTTTTCCGGCGGATAGCGGAATAAAAAATTCTTGATTAGGTTGTACATCGCAGACGCAAAGATAGTATTTTCGAGTTTCAGGAGTTGAAAATACTATCTTTGCTTTTCATCATGCTCGAGCTCCAGACATTTGAAGCGTTATTTAAGGAGAATCATGCACAGTGCCTGGCCTTTGCCAATCATTATACCGGCGATCCTTACATATCAGAGGAAATAGTACAACAAGTATTTCTTCGTATTTGGGAAAAACGGGATTCCATTACCATTACAGGGCCGGTAAAAGCATACCTTTTCTCCGCTATACGTAATGCTGCCATTAGCCAATGGCGGAAAGATACCGTGCGCACTGAAAAAGAGCAGGGATATCAGCAAATTAAACCTATGGCTGTAAATGCAGATGACGAAACCAAGGAACTGGAACGCTTATACCGCCAGGCCCTCGAAAGGTTGCCCGAACGCTGCAGAGAAGTCTTTGTACTTAGCCGCCAACAACATCTGAAATATGCTGAAATTGCTGCTACCATGAATATCTCTGTTAAAACAGTAGAAAATCAAATGGGTAAAGCATTGAAAATCTTGCATGAAGAGTTAAAAGAGTACCTGCCGTTATTTACTGGTTTTTTCTTTTAATTAATGAATAGGGGTATCTGTATAGCAGGTGCGTCTATTTAATACAACTGTTAAACTACAACTAAATGACACCATCTTTCCCTGACAATGCTATGCAGGACGAGGCGCTATATACGCTACTCTGTAAGTATCTGCTTCAAGAAGCGGATACTACTGAACGTGCCTGGGTAGAAGAATGGAAAGCTCTGGATTCCGGAAATCTGGTCCTGCTCCAATCGCTGGAGCGATTACTGAAAGTAGTTACTGCCCCTTCCGTTGAGGATACGGCAAATACTCAAGGTGCCTGGGCTCAGCTTTTCGATAAAATTGATGATACACCTGTAAAACGTTTGCCTCGTTTCGGATGGTGGAAAGTTGCCGCTTCTGTGCTGGTAATATTAGGTGCCAGCTGGTGGATGATTGCCCATTTTTCTGCTCAGGTGTATAAAGGTCCGGAAATGGCTACCCTGGAAGATGGAAGTAAAGTTCAACTAACTCCTTCCGCCAAACTAACAGTAGGCCGAGACTTTAACGGACGCCATCGCATCGTAAAACTTACAGGTGCCGCTACTTTTGAAGTAAATGGTGATCCTCAGAACCCATTTGTTATTGAAGTGGGTAAATCTGAAGTTAAAGTACTGGGTACTAAATTTACAGTCGATTACCAACCAGCCAATGCTGCATTAAAAGTGCATGTAAGTGCCGGAAAAGTAATGGTAATTGATCATAAACAGCAAGACAGTGTAATATTAACGGATGGAATGTTGCTGCAACAGGATAATAATAAACCTGAATTCAGAATTGCAGCCAACATAAGCGACTTAAATAAAAAAGCTTTATCCTTTAATAATACTACCCTGGAAGAAGTATTGCGTACTCTTACAGAAGTATATGATATTAAGGTCGAAGTCTCAAATACAGATCTCCTGCATTTACCTGTACATGCTAACTTCACAAGTGAAACACCAGACGAAGTACTGAAATATCTGGCATTGACTCTGGGTGCAACCTGTGAAAAAGTAAACGAACGTCAATACAAATTAAAATAGCTGATACCTGCTAAATCAAAGGTATTACTGCTCACACTTTCAATTAAGGTTTTATGTCGTTAGCTGCGAAACTGCTGACGGGAATGTTGATTTTTTGTTTCCCTTTGAGAGTCTTTGCCTGGAACTGGCAAACAAAAATTACTGTAGTGGTAAAGGACCAAACCCTGGAGCAAGTATGCGCGCTGATCGAAAAGGAATATGGTATTCATTTCCTTTATAGCCCCGGGTTAGTCAATTTATCAGAAAAAGTAAGCATTACTGCTTATAATCAACGCTTGAAAAAAGTGCTTGAAGCCTTGCTGTGTCCCGCCCATATCCGCTTTGCCAGGGCTGGTGAGCAAATCATTTTGCTGCCCCCTAAAAAACAATCTATTACGGTTAATGGATTTGTCAGAGATGCTGTCAGTAACGAAAATCTTATTGGTGCAACTATTTACGACCCTATCACAAAACAAGGCACTATCACAAATGCTTACGGCTTTTTCAGTCTTACTCTCCCTGTGGATACTGTCAACTTATTTATCTCCTATATAGGTTATCAATCTAAACAATTAACAGTAACAGATAATCAGTCTGGTATCCTGCAAATACAACTACCGCTGGAAGGTAACTTACAGGAAGTAGTTGTACATCCATCTTCAAGCCCCTTACAGGAACAAACGCAGATGAGTAAAATGTCGCTTCCCAATACTGCTGTTAAAGGAATGCCCAGACTACTCGGAGAGGTAGATATTATGCGCACTTTGCAATCATTGCCCGGGGTAAATGGTGGAATGAATGGCGCAGGTGGATTATATGTCAGAGGAGGGAGTCCAGACCAAAACCTGGTGCTGATAGATGGTAGCCCTGTATTTAATTCCAGCCATTTTTTCGGTGTGTTTTCCCTGCTCAATGCAAACGTTGTAAAAACAACCGACCTGTATAAAGGCGCATTCCCGGCCCGTTTCGGAGGCAGGCTGTCTTCGATCATTGATATTGCCACCAAAGAGGGTGACATGAAATCCTTTCATGGGGATGCTGCTATTGGCTTAATTTCTACTAAGTTCAATCTCGAAGGACCAATCATCAAAGACAAAACCTCTTTCATGATTTCGGCCCGCCGTTCATATCCCGATTTACTAATCAAACCAATGCTGGTACAGGACGATGGTTTAGGCAGGGACGGCGATTTTCAGGCTTTCTTTTATGATTTCAATTTAAAAGTAAATCACATTATTTCACCAAAAGACAGAATATTCTTTAGTTTTTATAAAGGAGATGATTTCTTATTGCTGGAAGATAAAGAAGAAAGTAAAAATACCCAGGGCAGCAAGTTTCAGCTGGGTTGGGGCAATACTATCGCTGCTATAAGATGGAACAGGGTGTATAGTCCAAAACTTTTCTCCAATGTTACAGCCAATTATTCTCAGTATTCTTTCTTTACTCAATTCGAGAATAAGTATCTGAAAATCGACAGTGTAAACCTTTCCAATATCAGTGGGAAGTATAATAGTACAATGGCCACTGCCGGTCTGAGAATCGATTTTGATTACCGGCCAATGCCTGCCCACACGATTAAGTATGGAGCCGTGGCAACAATGCATTACTTTAAGCCAGCCAATTCTTCATTTGAAGATACTGAAAGCCCTGTAAAGCCTTTGGATACGCTTAATAAGGGAATGCGAATCAATGGAGTTGAGATGTCGCTGTATGCTGAAGATGAATGGAGAATGCGACCTAATTTCTTTGCAAACATTGGTGTACATGGTTCTATGTTTGTTGTGGAAGGCCGGTATTATTACTCATTGCAACCCCGTTTGGGCCTACGATATCTTTTACCTGGCAACTGGGCTGCCAAGGCTGCATACACGCATATGAACCAGTACATTCATTTGCTGTCTGGTAGTGCTATCAGCTTGCCTACGGATCTTTGGGTTCCCTCTACCCAGCGAGTGGCGCCCATGTATTCCCACCAGGTTACTGCTGGCATTGCCAAAACATTTGAAGAAATGTATGAGCTTTCCCTGGAGGGGTATTTTAAATCTATGTACAACATGATCGAGAACAATGAAAATACTACCATCTTTAATAAAGACGTAGGCCGTTGGGACGAGCATGTAACCGTAGGAAAAGGATGGAGCTATGGTGCTGAAGTAATGTGGCAGAAAAAGGAAGGAAATACAACCGGATGGATTGGTTATACATTATCATGGTCGAACCGGCGGTTTCCCGGACTGAACGATGATAAAACCTATCCGTTTAAGTACGATCAGCGCCATAATATAGAGTTGGTTTTAGTACATCAGTTGGGGAAGAATTGGGAGGTTTCAGCTTCCTGGCATTATAATTCCGGAACTCCGTATACTATGCCGGTGTCTTCTTATGGCGGGATTGAAAATCCTTCGCCCTGGGAGCCTTCAACTCCCACAACCATTGATAAATATTCTGAGATCAATAATTTCAGAGGAAGAGATTCACATCGTTTAGACGTTGGCATTACCTATAGTAAACAGAAGAAGCGTTGGCTCAAAAGCTGGAATTTCAGTGTCTATAATGTTTATAACAGGAGGAATCCATATTTCTATGTTATGGATGTAGACCCTGTATCGATGAAGCGTTATTTGAACCAGATTACCATATTGCCTATTTTACCAAGCATAACATATGCAGTGAAATTTTAAAAGTCAGGATATGTGGAAGTATTTCGTTTATGCACTTGCGTTATTTTTTATTAGTTGCGAGAAAAGGATAGAGTTGAGCCTGCCGTATGAAGGAGATAGGATTGTTGTTAATTCTCTCATACAGCCGGATAGCCTTATTTATCTTAGAGTTACAAAAAGCACGCCCAGTAATGTTTATAACGAATCAGGGTTTCCGGAAATTGAAAACCCGGAAATTCGTTTAGCCTCCAACGATATCAATTTGCCGGCGTTAACTAAGCAAACTATCAATGGGCAAACCTGGTGGGTATCTTCATCGCCGGCCGAATTAGGCAAAAGATATACGGCTACAGTGAATGCTGTAGGCTTAACTACGGTAACGGCAACGGATACCCTGCCGCTTGCGCCGGTGGCGGAGCAGGCAGGAGCAATGCGTAACAGTAACAGAATTCAATTTTTACTGAAAGACAGGCCGGGTGTTACCGATTATTACAGAATAAAGATAGCGGCTCTTGCTCCCGGAGAAACAATTCCAAACTGGTTGCAATTCCGGTTAGATCCAACATTTAATAATAACCTGGTCGATTTCTTTACACGTGGTAATTATAGTAGCCTTGTAATGAATGATGAAAGATTTGATGGAAAATCTGTCATGTTTGTTTTGCAAACAGAAAAACCGATTACTAGTGGCACTCAATTAACAGTGGAAATTAGTTCACTTACCGTTACTACTTATCAGTATTTAAATTCTTTATATGCACAATTACAGAATGGTACTGCTGTTACGGGTGTTCCTGTGCGTGTGTCTTCTAATGTAATTAATGGTTATGGTATTTTAGGTGGCATAAACATTAAAAAGTTGACAATTAAAGTTGATTAAATCCTGCTACAGATCATCTTCTTCCGCTTTTCCTGAAATTACATTGCTAAGGTCAACAGACATATTAATAGAGTGTTTGATGATCACACTGTCTATTGCTTTTTTTACTGCCGGCCTGGCCTTACTTAGTGTAGGATAGTTTTCTGCTGCCAGTTTTTTTGCAGCTTCGATTAATCCATCCTGTAGGTTGACAATTCTCATTTGTTCCTGCATAGTGTTTTCGTTGAGTGGCGAAAGAGGATCTAGTAACTCATCCCAATCCATTATATTAATATTTTAGCTACTCTATAAACACAGAAAAAACGAATTAGTTGAACCACGAACGAAATTTTTCCAGGAAACGTTTAAAAAAAATGTTTTATCAATCAGTTTGGTAAATAATTATTTAATGATTTATAGAATAAATATTTTGTAACTATTTGATAGTTATTTATTTAGATTGATGATTTTAAATTGACAGGTCAAAAGGCTTCATAATTCCCGAATGGAAAAATGATTTTCCTGATATGATCAGTAGAGCGGGATTTCTTCTTTTAATTTTGATTATACCCCTGAAACGAGTTAGTCGTTCATTGGTTGTTTATAATAGATAAAGAGTGATGTATTAGTCCTGATAGCGGCCTGTACAGGCCGCTCAGGCACAATAAAATTTGTAGCCCATGTGTAATTATCAAACCTTGTATCATAGTAAAACAGGATACGCAATTCGTTGCCAACAGTGTAAAGGAATTCAGCTGGCTTTTGGCACCACGGTGATCAGCTTCAATCATGAAGAATTTGAATGCTTTAATAAAATGGTCACCCGCCTGGCGGATGACCATATTCATTCATCAGAACATGAAAAGGCTATATGCTTGCCATTACCTGCCGATCATGTAATGATGTTATTAACACCCTCGGAGATAGCTGTATTAGCTGATATGACAGCAGAAGTTCAGGCACTTCTTCAGACCTATTCCATTTTGGAATCGGCCAATTAGTGATGGAATCCTCCTGCTTCTTCCTGTGTAAGCGGTTCTTTTACCGGATGCTTCTCGAAGTATTTAACACAACGGGTATAATCCTGAATGAGCATGTCCGCCATATCACGACTAAAACCATGACGTATTAAAACACGTTGAACCGTTATATCTGCAGCCGAACCGGTTAGCGGATAGGAAGCGATCTGCCAGCCACGTGAACGGATTTTATCTGAAAGATCGTACAACGTAAATCCGTGGTCGCCTGGCTTCATCGTCCAGCAGGCACCAGGTATGCCGCCTTTCCCGTTATACAGAATATCGAAGTGCCCCAGTTTATTAATTGCCTCCGCTATATAGGCACCATGATCCAGGCAAGCTTGTTGCAATTTCCTGTAGCCCTCACGACCATGACGAAGCAGGTTATAATACTGGGCAACTATTTGACCGCCTGGCCGGCTGAAATTCAGTGCAAATGTTGGCATATCGCCACCCAGATAATTCACCCTGAAAATTAAATCTTCCGGTAAATCTTCTTTTTCGCGCCAGATTACCCAACCCACGCCCAGTGGACTCAAACCAAATTTATGTCCGGATGCATTGATGGATTTTACTCTTGGAATCCTGAAATCCCATACCAGATCCGGCGATACAAAAGGTGAAATAAATGCACCGCTGGCTCCATCTACATGGATCGGAATATCCAATCCGGTATCTTGTTGCAGCTTATCCAAAGCTTTTGCAATCTCCAATACCGGTTCATACATCAGCGTAAAGGTTACACCAAAGGTTGGAACAACGCCAATGGTATTTTCATCTACCAATTCCAATACTTTTTCAGGAGTAAGATTATATCTGCCATGCTCCATTCCTACTTCGCGTAATTCCACATCGAAGTACCGCGCAAACTTATGCCAGCAAACCTGTACAGCACCACAAATAAGATTGGGTTTATCTGTAGATTTACCTTCCTTTTTCCTTTTCTCACGCCATTTCCATTTCAATGCTAATCCACCCAACATCGCTGCCTCACTTGAACCAGTTGTGCTACATCCCATAGTGGACGAGCTTTTTGGGGAATTGAACAAATCGGCAAGAATATGCACACATCTGTTTTCTATTTCAGCAGTTTGTGGATACTCATCTTTGTCAATCATATTTTTATCAAGGCATTCATCCATTAGTTTATGAACGTATTCATCTAACCAGGTTTGACAAAAGGTAGCCAGGTTCATTCGGCTATTTCCATCCAGCATTAACTCATCGTGCACCAAATGGTATACAGTACGCATATCCTGGGCTTCATCAGGAATCTTATACTTAGGGATGCTTTCACGACTATCGGCAGAAGCATATAAGCCAATGCGGGAATTTTCGTTTTCTTCTTTTCGTGTGAATAGAGGCATAACAAGGGTACTTAAATGTGAAGAAATTCATTTCGAGATTTTAACAACTGTTGCCTGCTCTTGTTCAACTCACAACAGAAAATTAACTGTCTGTACCCCGATTGAACAAATAGAATATCGGCTGTGTTACCTATAACAACCATCGAGTTTCATTTATTCTTCTACTTATCAATCTGTTACTAAATGACTTGGTTACATCATACATTCCAGGAATACCCAGAACTAGCCATATTTCTGACCCTCGCTGCAGGATTTTGGATAGGTGGATTAAAAGTTGGGAAATTTTCGTTAGGATCAGTAACTGGTGTGTTATTGATGGGAGTATTAGTAGGCCAAATGGATATACAGATATCTGCCAATGTAAAATCTGTATTTTTCTTATTGTTCCTCTTTGCAGTAGGGTACAGTGTAGGACCACAATTTTTTCAGGGTCTTAAGAAAGATGGCTTGCCTCAGGTACTTTTCGCTGCATTAATGTGTGTTGTTTGCCTTGTTGCTCCCTGGTTGCTAGCGGTAGCAGCTGGCTACAATGTTGGCCAGGCAGCTGGTTTGCTGTCCGGTTCTCAAACTATTTCTGCTACCATGGGGGTGGCTTCCGATACAATTAATCAGCTTAGTGTTTCCAGTGCTCAAAAACAATCCTGGATTAATGCGATGCCCGTCTGTTATGCCGTTACCTATATTTTTGGAACCGCCGGTTCGGCCTGGCTTTTATCCAGTGTTGCCCCTATGATGCTTGGGGGATTGGATAAAGTTCGTGCTGAAACTAAAGAATTGGAAAAAACTTTAGGCGCCGGTGATCCAACGCAGGACCCTGGAATGCGCTCTGCATTTATACCCGTTACATTTCGTGCTTATTTGGTCAGTGAACAATCAATTGCCGCAAACAAATCTGTTAAGGATTTAGAGGCGTCATTCATACAAAAAGGTCATCGCCTTTTTGTTGAAAGAGTCAGAAAAGCAGATAAAAGCATTATCGATCCCTCTCAGGATTATGTTATTCAACCCGGTGACGAAATTGTGATCAACGGTCGTCGGGAATATGTTTTAAGCGAAGAAGATGGATTTGGAAAAGAGATTGTTGATGACGAATTATTGAATTTTCCTGTGGAGAATGTGAATGTATATGTAATCAACAAGGAAGTAATCGGTAAAACAGTTAGGGAACTAAGAAATATGGATTACATGCATGGAGTTCCAGTTCAAAATCTTCGTCGTGCTGGTATTTCCTTACCTGTATATTCCGAAACAAAGTTGGAAAGAGGTGATCAGATTGAACTTGTAGGATATAAGAATGATATGGACAGAGCTGCTAAAAAGATCGGTTACGCGGAAATTCCAACAGATAGAACTGATATGATTTTTGTGGGATTAGGAATAGTATTGGGAGGAATAGTTGGGGCAATGTCTATCCACGCCGGAGGAGTACCATTAAGTCTTAGTACCAGTGGTGGTACGTTGATTGCCGGATTGATCTTTGGTTGGTTGCGCTCCCGTCACCCGGCCTTTGGAAATATTCCGGAACCAGCATTATGGGTAATGAATAATGTAGGATTAAATACATTCATTGCCGTTGTAGGTATTACTGCTGGCCCCTCTTTTGTTGAAGGATTTAAACAAGTAGGCTGGGGATTATTTTTAGTAGGAATAGCAGCAACTACCCTTCCACTGTTGGCTGGAATAATAATGGGTAGATATATTTTCAAATTCCACCCGGCACTTACACTGGGTTGTACCGCCGGGGCAAGAACAACTACTGCTGCACTTGCGGCCATTCAGGAAACTGTACAAAGTAAACTGCCCGCACTAGGATATACTATTACATATGCTGTCGGAAATACACTGTTGATCATCTGGGGGGTGGTGCTGGTGTTACTAATGACATAATTAACTATTCGTCGTATAAAAATTAATTATTATCGTGAAAGTCAAATTTACCCTTTGTCTTAATGCCTTCGTATCAATATTTTTTACCGCTCTGATTTCAGTTCCGTTACAGGTTTCTGCACAACAGGATTCCTCTGTATATGGTAAGGGGCTTACTCGTAACGCGATTGAAAGCGGGATGTATTCAGGATTTTTATTCACCGATGTAAAAGGAATTCGCTTACAGTTTAATGGCTTTGTTCAGGCCGATTTTATTCATGACTTCATGGAGATTGGGAATGCATATGCCATGCAGCCATCTTCAATCACTACCCCAACTGTGCATGATGGGAACACTGCTTTTTCTATTCGGCAGACGCGTTTCTCCTTTACGGCATACGGAGCCCCCGATTATAAAGGTAGGAAGCTGAAAGCTGTGTTAGAGCTGGACCTATGGGGAAGCACATCCGGTAATCCAAGATTGCGTCATGCATATATTCAGCATGGTAAATGGTTATTTGGCCAGACCTGGAGTAATTTCATGGATGGTGATAACTGGCCAAACGTAGTTGATTACTGGGGGCCTAATTCGTATATCTTTACCCGTTTGGTACAACTTCGATTTACACAGTCGCTGAGCAAACATGCAACTTTATCCTTTTCGGCCGAACAGCCGGGAGGCGATATTATGATTCCGGTCAACTGGGTTAGCAGAACTGTTTATCCGGATATAACCGGAGCCCTGCAGTTCGACTTTGGCAAAAGCAATGAAAGCCACGTTAGAATCTCCGGATTATTGCATCCCATCGATTATAAAAATGGAAAGGGTGATAAGAAAACAAACATAGGAGGAGCAGGTAATATTTCCGGAAATATTTATCTCTCTAAAGATAATGACGTAAAATTTCAATTCGCTTACGGTAGCGGATATGCAAAATACAGTGAAGATCTGAGTGGTCTGGGGTATGATGCATTTGCACATGCTTTTGATAAACGCCTGTATAATATACAAATGTTGGCACCCTGGTTATATTTCGATCACTTCTGGACAAAGAGTTTAGGTTCTACTATCGGTTACGGGTATTTGCATCTTAATACCAAAGACCTGAATATGCCTGGTGAAACAATTAAAGACACGCATTATGCTTCTTTCAATACAACTTATTACTACACTTCATTTTTTAAGATCGCAGGTGAAGTAATGTATGGCAGAAGGGTAAATGTAAATGGCGACGACGGAAATGATATCCGGGCACAGTTTACAGCATTCTTTAAATTCTGATCATTCGGATAAATCTACTATTATGAGAATTGCTTTTGTTCTTCTTATGTTAATCTCCCTGGGAACAACTGATAGTTATTGCCAGAACCAATCCAGATCCGTAGATTATAATGCAATTATTAATGAAGCATTTAATCTGTTTAAAAATGAAAAGAAAGGTAAGAACGCGAATTATATTCCATACCTGGATAAAGTGAATTCTGAGATGTATGGAATTGTAATTGTAACGAAAGACGGACAGGTATACCAGATAGGTGAAACTAAGTATGAGTTTGGAATTGAATCAGTAGAAAAGGTATTTACTTTATGTATGGCCATGGAGCTGTTTGGTGATCAGGTGATCCTCGATAAAATTGGTGCCAATCAAACTGGTTTGCCTTTTAACTCTGTGCCTGCAATTGAGCAAGACGGACAAAAACCTTCCAATCCGCTCGTAAATGCAGGCGCAATGGCCACTACCAGCCTTTTAACGAGTCATTTTGGCCATAAAGATGCCTGGGAGAAGGTAGATGCTTATTTCGCAAAATTTGCCGGTCGAAAATTATCTGTAATTGAAGAGCTATATAAGTCAGAGGCCGCAACAAATATGCATAATCAGGCTATTGCAATGTTGCTGAAGTCTTACGGCTATATGTATGATGACCCATTTTTTGCATGCGATTTTTATACAAAGCAATGTTCGTATGGTGTAAATGCGCATGATTTAGGTGTAATGGCCGGTACCCTGGCCAATGGGGGTGTAAATCCTGTTACCAAAGAAAGGTTGATCCAGGAAAAATACGTTCCCAAAGTATTGGCGATAATGGGAACCACCGGATTATATGAAACCACCGGTGAATGGATGTATAAAGTAGGCTTACCTAGCAAAAGCGGCGTTGGCGGCGGAATTATATCTATCATGCCCGGTAAATTTGCTATAGCTGTTTTCTCTCCTCCTTTGGATAAGGCTGGTAACAGTGTAAGGGCTCAGGAAGCCATTAAATATATTTCAGATAAACTAAATGCAAATGTTTATGTAGCTCAATAGCTCGTCCATTGTCTTGTTTCATTGGTGAATGGTGCCGCTTTCCGGTAACTATTCACCAATTATTTTTCGGCGTTAATTCGTAAATTCATAAAACAAGTTATCACATTAACACGTTTTAGAGCTATGGACGTTAAGGACTACTATAAAATATTAGGCGTAGAAAAATCAGCAACTAGTGAACAGATCAAAAAAGCCTACAGGAAACTGGCAGTAAAATATCACCCTGATAAAAATCCAAATGATAAGGCGGCAGAAGAAAAATTCAAGGAGATAAATGAAGCATATGAAGTGCTGAGTGATGAAGAGAAACGTAAGAAATACGATCAGTTTGGAGAAAATTATAAGTACTACGAACAACATGGTGGCAGGCCAGAAGATTTCGACTGGTCGCAATACGGTGGAGGACAAGGACGTACTTATTCTTACCAGGGCAATATGGAAGATATGTTTGGAGGAGGTGCCGGTGAAGGTAATTTCTCAGATTTCTTTGAGCAGCTTTTTGGTGGCAGATTTGGTGGTGGTGGCGGGCGCCGGCAACAAGGGCCCGGCAGGGGAAGGGATATACAGGCCACTATGGAGGTTTCTTTGGAAGATGCCTACACGGGAGCCACACGCCAGGTGGAAGTGAATGGTAGCAGGTTAAATATTAAACTGAAACCAGGGCTATACGACGGGCAAATAATCAGGTTGAAAGGGCAGGGTAGTCCGGGCAGAAAAGGAGGCGAAAATGGTGATCTTCTCATTACTATTCAACTTGCTCCTCATCCGCAATATGAGCTTAAAGGACAGGATATATATACTGATCTGGCAGTTCCTCTCTATACAGCGATATTAGGTGGAAAAGTACCTGTAGTGCTGCCGGGATCAACGCTAAATATGAACATACCTGCGGGAACAGATAGCGGTAAAGTATTCAGATTGAAAGGAAAGGGGATGCCTGCATATAATAATCAGGGGCCGGCTGGCGATTTATACCTCAAAGCAATGATCCATTTACCCACAAATCTTTCCGAAAAAGAAAAAGAATTGTTTCAACAACTTTCACAACTAAAAGAGAACAGGAATGCTTAAACTTTTTGATTACCTGGAAGAAGTTATTGCAACAGAAAGAATTTCTCAGCTGAATACTCCTCGCCTGCTATATACAGCCAGCGAAATTATGGAGGAGCTGGGATATTCCAATCAATCGGGCATGGAACAGGAGCCTCTCGATAGGGCTATGCATGCCTGTGCATCATTAAATATTCCGGTAGATTACAATTTCAAGAAAGTTTATTATTTCAAAGATGGAGAATTGAAAACAGATTGGCAGTTATCAGAACTGGCTACCTATCTGTTTATGATTAATTGCAACCCGCTGAACCCCTTTGTAGCAAAAGCGCAACTGATCTTTATGATGAAAGATAAAGTATGAGAGATACAAACCGGACAGGAATTCTGATAGTAGTTATAATGGGTACTATCATGGCTGGAATAGATTCCAGTATCGTGAATATATCCTTGCCGGTTATGAGCAAGCAGTTCAACTGTACACTTGCTGAAATAGAATGGGTTATCACAGTGTATATGCTCAGCTTTTCTGTATTAATGCCCCTGACCAACTGGTTGAAGAATAGAATAGGTTTTTTTAATCTTTATATTGGGGCAATCTCCCTTTTTACATTAGGATCTTTATTGTGTGCGCTTTCCACCAGCCTCGACTCTTTGCTGGTAGCACGTGTTATTCAGGCATTGGGCGGAGGGGCTATGGCTCCCACATCTATGGCCATTATATCTTACGTATTTCCTGCCCGGGTCAGAGGAATGGTTTTGGGGTGGTGGGGATTGGGTAATCTGGTAGGTCCGGCTATCGGCCCAACTCTTGGCGGTATATTAACTGAAAAATTTGGATGGCCATCTATCTTTTATATCAATATTCCCATTGGTATAATTACCGTAATAATGGCTTATCAATACCTGGGAATCCTGCGTAAGCAACCTAAAATAAAGCTACCATTTGATCTTATAGGTTTTACTGCCCTTACTATATTTTTGGTTGGATTGCAATATGGAGTAGCAAGGGCTGAAGTAGTAGGGATCACATCTCCCGAAATACTTGCTGTTCTGGGCACAGCAGTACTTTCTTTAGTGGTATTTATTGTGATAGATAAAAGAAAGCAAAATCCAATTATCGATTTAGATTTATTTAAAAATTATGCATTTGTCAGTTGTATCCTCGTTACGGTGTCGCGGGCCGCAGCATTGTTTGGAGGTTTATTCCTGATGCCTTTTTTGCTGCAGGAACAAATGGGATATTCTGAAAGTGTATCGGGATTGCTGATATTGCCAAACTCTGTATTCATGGCCGGTTTGATGCCGTTTGCCGGGCGATGGTCTGATAAACATGGGTCGAGGGAGATTTCAATAATCGGAATAATCTTATTGGCTGTTTCTATGTACCTGTTTTCATTATTGAGTATGGGTAGTACAATGACAGATGTTATTATAACGATGACGGTAAGAGGAATTGGAATGGGGTGTTTATTGGCACCCTTAAACTCGGCTACGCTCAGTGCCGTAAGGCCCAGTGAGGTTACGATGGCTTCTTCAATCAGTACCTTGATGCAGCAGGTGGGAGGGGCAATAGGAATTGCCGTGTTGGCAATTGTAACCCAGGCTGCATTTAATAAACACGTACTGGAAGGATATTCGAGCCTGGAATCGCACCAGCAGGCATTAAAAGAAGGGTTTCATATCTCGATGATCATTTTATTGGTAACCTTAATTCCCGCCTGGTTTATGCCTAGAAGGAATGTTGTTTTAAAAGATGTAAAAGAGCAGCATATAGATACTTAACTTCGTGCATGATTATTGGTTAGTAACAGCAAACTGTTCCGCAGGCTATGGTAATAAATGGTAAGAAGCATATCTTAATGATTGATGATGACGAAGATGATTTCTTCCTGGTGAATTCATTATTACAAGATATTTCGCCCGATCAGTATGTGCTGGAATGGGCGTCATCCTATCGGGAAGGGCTAAGTGCAATTGATACAAGATCTCATGATCTTTACCTGGTAGATTATCGTTTAGGCGCAAATACGGGGATCGATGTGTTGCACCATTTCCGCAATCTGGGGTTTAAGGCACCAGTCATTTTATTTACAGGAAAAGGCGATTATCATATCGATAAAGAGGCCATGTTGGCCGGTGCTGCCGATTACCTGGTAAAGAGCGAAATTTCTGCAGCATTGCTGGAAAGGGCCATCCGTTATACTTTAGATAAGTACGACCATTTATTGGCAATAGAAAAAAGTGAGAAAAGATATTTCAGCATATTTGAAAAATCGAGTGATTTAATATTACTAACGGATAGCAATCAACGAATTGTTGCTGCTAATCCGGCTGCCATAAGGGTTTTGCATTATGATGAAAAAGATATTTACGAAGTGCATTTAACTTCATTATTTGCAAATAGAAGTGAAGGAGAAGAATTTAAAAGGAAGTTGAATGCTACAGAAGAAGCAGTACAAACCGAATATGTCTTTAAAAGTGCCACAGGCCAGGAATTAAATGTGATGCTGAAAGCATCTTTGTTGGATGCAAATAAACAATTGTATTTGTGCATTATACAGGATGTTACTGCCAGGAAACTTAAAGAGCGGGAAAAACAACAGCAGGAAAAATTTGCTATAACCGGTCGAATAGCGAGGCTAATAGCCCATGAAGTAAGAAATCCACTTACTAACATATTACTGGCTGTATCTCAGGTAAAAACTGAGCCATTGTCGGATGATCCGGATGCGCAGTTGTACCTCGATATAATGGAACGTAATTGCCATCGTATCAATCAACTTGTTACAGAATTATTAGAATCTACACGGTTATCAGACATGCATTTAATGCCGGTATCGATCCAGGTATTAATAGACCATGCTTTACAGCTGGCGGATGATAGATTACAATTGAACAGTATAAAAGTGACTAAAGAGCTTCTGGACGCAGATACATTGATTATGGGTGATGCAGAGAAGTTGAATATAGCGTTGCTGAATATTATTATTAATGGAATTGAGGCCATGAAGGCAGGTGAAGGAAAGTTAGATATCCGTTCGTATAAAGACTTGTCTAACATATGCCTGCGTATTTCGGATAATGGTAGTGGTATTAGTCCGCAGAACCTTGTTACTTTATTTGAGCCATTTTTCACCAGCAAAACAAAAGGCACTGGGTTGGGGCTAACGGCCACACAGAATATTATTATTCAACATAAAGGCACTATAAACGTAGAAAGTATACCTGGAGAAGGAACTAGTTTTATATTATGTTTTCCCATTCTACAATAAAAAAGGACGCATCTTAGGATGCGCCCTTTAATTTAGGATCTGTTAATTGTTAGTCGATATTTTCGATAATACCGGCAATTCCTTGTCCACCTCCTACACAGGCAGTAACGATGCCGTATTTTTTATTCAAACGTTTCATATCGTTTAGGATCTGAACGGTAAGTTTAGCGCCGGTACAGCCCAGTGGGTGTCCTAATGCGATAGCGCCACCGTTGATATTAACGATATCCGGGTTTAAGCCCAGTTCTCTGATAACTGCAATACTTTGGGAAGCAAATGCTTCATTAAGTTCTACGAGGTCTATATCCTGCAATGACTTGCCAGTTTGTTTAAGAACTTTAGGAACGGCTGCAACAGGGCCAATGCCCATGATACGAGGTTCTACGCCAGCGGAAGTGCAGCCAACCAGGCGACCAATTGGTTTCAGGCCTAATTCGTTAACCATTTTCTCGCTCATCACGATTACGAATGCAGCCCCATCGGAAGTTTGGGAAGAGTTACCGGCGGTAACGGAACCATTTGCGGCAAAAACGGGTTTCAGTTTTGCCAGTGCATCGATGGAAGTATCGGCGCGTGGGCCTTCGTCGGTATCTACGGTAAAGGAACGTTTGGCTTTTTTGCCTTTTTCGTTTACATAAACTTCTTCGATATTGATAGGTAATATTCCAGATTTGAAGTAGCCATTTTGAATGGCATTAATAGCTTTGAGGTGCGAGTTTAGGGAAAATTGGTCCTGATCTTCGCGACTAACTTTATATTCTTTAGCAACAGCTTCGGCGGTGAGGCCCATACCGATGTAGTAATCCGGGTTGGTGGATGCTACTGTGTAGTTGGGAACAGTTTTCCAACCAGCGGTTGGTACGAGGCTCATACTTTCCGTTCCGCCGGCGATGATACAATCGGCTAATCCGGATCTGATTTTAGCTGTAGCAATAGCAATAGTTTCGAGGCCAGAGGCGCAATAACGATTTACTGTCATACCTGGCACTTCTACACCTAATGCCCTTACAGAAATCATTCTTCCGATCTGTAACCCTTGTTCTGCTTCCGGTACGGCATTACCTACAATGAGGTCATCGACTCTTTTAGGGTCTAACTGCGGTACTGACTGCAATAGTCCGGTTATTACATCAACTGCCAGATCATCCGGTCTGTAAAAGCGAAATCCTCCCCTTTTTGACTTACCTACCGCGGTGCGGTATCCGGCTACTATATACGCTTCTTGCATGAGAAAAAAATTTAATAATGAGCTTACGGAGTATCAATATCTTGGATATTTATCCACATTTTGACACTATTTTCAAATTTAATTAAATAAAGTACATAAATATTCCGAATAACCGTTAAATTTGCACCCACGTTTTTTAACAAAATGACTCCCTAGCTCAGTTGGTTAGAGCTACTGACTCTTAATCAGTAGGTCCTGGGTTCGAGCCCCAGGGGGGTCACTTTTCAGCTAATTCGCCTAAATTCGGTTTTACCGGATTTAGGCGAATTTCGTTTAAGGACGTGGGTTTCGGAGGAAAGAGAGGTAAAGTGGGGGAAAGAGAAGAAAAGCTTTTTTATCCCCAAAATTCCCCAAGAGCATCCCCAGGAAATGGTAAGAATATAGGTTTTTTCAAGTTCCTATACCATATTCAATAACTTTTTATATTAATACTAATATACCCTTTCGCATCAAGTGAGTTTTAATTAATTTACAGTAAATAAAGCAGTATCAAAAGTGAACCAAGGCTATGTTTATATATTAAGTAACTCTTACATGCCGGGCCTTATTAAGATTGGGTGTACTGCCCGAAGTCCTGAAGAACGCCGAAGAGAATTGTCTAGACCTACGGGAATTCCTGGTGATTTTGAAATAGAATATGAGATTTACTCAATAGAGATGTATATTTTGGAAAAACGAATCCATATTGAATTAGATAAATATAGAGTAAGTAAAAGTAAAGAATTCTTCAAAATAGATATAAGCGATGCCATACATATTCTCAGAATAAAAAGTGAGGAACTACTGTATGAATTTACTTCAAAATCTGAAGGGGTGAATGAACTTTTCGATAGATATGAAGCGATAGAAATTTTAGTCAAACTAAATTCTTTGTACCCGAACATGATTCGAAGTGAAATAAGATCTGTTAGAATTTATCAAACCAGAATTCGTTGTTATTTAGAGACAACTGAAGAGAATATATTAAGTGCAGGCTATTTTTCTGTACCCCTGGCAGACCAAAAAATTCATAGACTTGATTTGGCATTTATAGTAGATACCCCAGATGATCCTGTTCAAGAAGATCCTTTGTTATTTAATCCATCTAATCCTGTATCTATGAATGCAAGATTATTTATTGAAGAACTGGATCCATTTTCCATTTATATGTGTACCGATTTATTTACTGAGGAAGCTGGGAAGGTAATTAATCGTGATTTTAACCCCATTAACAAAAAAAATTAAATTGTTTGACAACTTTTTACTTAGAGCATATCCATTTTTATATTAGGTTCATTTTTACTCAAAAAATAACATTGTTATAAAAGTAGCTTAACTTTTTTACATTTCTTTCTTTGGATTGAAATTACATTCCTTCATTTAAGGACTTGGTTTTTATATGTTTACTTATCTTTAACAGATGTCGCATTAATTGTCAATAACCTATATTTTATTTTTATGAAAAACTTCGACTGGACCTCATTTACAAAACGTATTGCCATTAAATCATCACTTCCTGAAATTTATGAAGCCTGGACCGTTGCTGCCAATCTCGAAAAATGGTTCCTTGAACGTGTTGTCTTTCAGGTTAATGATAACCTGATTGAACATACTGAGCCTGCGAAAGAAGGTATTACATACAATTGGTATTGGTACCTTGAAGCAACACCTATGAATGGAGAAATTCTTAGCGCAAACGGAAAAGATTTTTTCCAATTTACATTTGAAGGCTCAAGTTTGGTAGATGTGAAATTAAGTACGCTCGATGAATATGTTATTGTAGAACTGCGTCACTACAATATTCCGCAGGACGATAATTCGAAGCAGCATATTCGTTTGGGCTGTTCGAATGGCTGGGCGTTTTATTTACACAATTTAAAGTCTGTTTACGAAGGAGGGATCGATCTGCGAAATAAAGACCCAAAGCTTGGTGTTATGATCAATAATTAAGGTATCCAAACTGTCTTGTAAAGGATTCTAGTCTTTAAAAGGAAATTACCTAAATCCGGATTTCCTTTTAAAGACTTAGTGAGTCTATTGTTTTTTATATTCCTTTAGCTTCTCTTCTCCCTCCTGATATAAGGATAACTGTATCCGCCGCCGATCTTTATCCTTCAATCTATAATCTATAGAGGTTTGTGATAATAATTTTTTCTCTTCAAAAAATTCCTCCCTTTTATATATGATACTCGCTGGATTAGTTGCCCAATCACTTAACTCCATAGTGGCATAAATCAACTGATTATGTAAGTAGTAATACTTCCGGATCAAATATCCCGACATATTATCTGCCACCTGAAGAAAGTATACATTCCCATTTCGATCTGTGAATGATTTGGTGCTGCTGCCACCAACAATAGAATCGGTGAGAGTTTCAGTAAAAGTTGTAATTACTCCATCTGAAATACCTCGTATATAAAAATCCTTCTCATACTTACTCTTTGATCCGCTATAATGATCATACAAACTATCTATGTGTTTTACATATGCACTAATATTAGGATAACAATTATTATTTAGTTGGCCAATAGCTGGTAAATAAAATAATAACGAACAAATGAAAAAGTATTTCATAAGGTGGGGATTCATCATTTCTATGAATATAAATATTATTTATTTTCTTTTATTATTTTATTGAGAACTTTACTCCCGTGCAAAAAGAACTTAAACGAGTAGTAATATCTACATTTCGTAACTTACATATATGTTCGATCAATTAATAACCCGTTTGCCGCATCTAAAGGAAATTCTTGCCAAGTACGCTGATATTGCTGAGCCAATCACGGTTCCTGCAAGAACGATATTACTGCGTGAAGGAGAAGTTTCCAAACGTTCTTTTTTTATTGAAAAGGGATGTCTAAGGGTTTGGTTTAACAATAACGGAAAAGACGTTACTTGTCAGTTTATGTTCGAAGGACAGGTTGTTTCCTCTGCCGATAGTTTCAAGCGAAATATACCCAGTACCTTCACTATCGAAGCAATCGAACCTTCAATAGTGCATGTACTGCATAAAAGGGATTATGAAGCAATGATGAATGAGCTGAGTCATGATAATACGTTCTTACAGGAGTTGGTGGAAATAATCTTTGACCGGCAGGTTTATTATATGCGTGAATTTGTTTCTTTTATTCGTGATACTCCCCAAGAGCGGTATCTTAACTTATTGCGTGAAAGGCCTCATATTGCTCAACGGGTTCCTCAACACTATATTGCTTCCTACCTTGGAATTACCCCGGTTCACCTCAGCCGGATACGTAATAAAGTAGCCAAAGAAAATTCTTAACAAATGTTATTGCCCACGGAGCTGCTGTAAAGGAACTTTGTCTAAAACAAAAAAGACATGAAAGCAGCCGTAATAAATAATTTCGGAGAAGTACCAGGGTATATCGACTTCCAAAACCCAGAACCAGAAGCAGAACAGATTCTTATAAAAGTAAAAGCAGCTGTGCTTGAAAATTTCGATAAAGGAACAGCTTCTGGTAAACACTATTCCAGCCATCAGCTTTTTCCTTCATTTCCGGCTATTGTTGGCTCAGATGGAGTTGGTGAAACGCCCGATGGTAGACTTGTAATATTTCGGGATATTAAACCCCCATATGGTGCCTATGCCGAACAAGCTATTGCTTCGCAGATCATAGAAGTGCCCGGGAATATTGATGCGGCAAAAGCTACAGCTATTCCATCTGCCGCGCTGACTTCATTATTGCCTCTAAAATATTCTGCTAAACTACAGGCTGGTGAAACAGTGCTTATAAATGGTGCCACCGGAGTTTCAGGCAGAATTGCCGTTCAGATAGCTAAATTATTAGGGGCTGGCCGCATCATAGCTACAGGCAGAAATAAAGAATCCCTTAAAGTAGTTCAACAATTAGGTGCCGACGTTATTATAGATCTTAATCAGGATAAGGATCTACTAACCCAGGCGTTTAAAGAAGCCGCCCCTGATGTTGTTTTGGATTTCATATGGGGTACAGCTGCTGAGCTATTGGTTAAATCCTTTATTCCTACAGAAGCAGGTTTTGCAAAGAAAACTATCCGTTACGTACAAATAGGCACGAAGGCCGGATTGGATATTTCATTACCTGGAACTGCACTTCGTACATCCGGTTTACAATTAATGGGAATTGGACAAATTGCTCCGGAAGCATTAATGACCGAACTAAATTGTATCTGGAATTGGATTCTGGAAGATAAACTATATATGGAGATCGAAGAAGTGCCACTTTCTAAAATAGCAGAAGCCTGGCAACGAGAAGATCTGGCAGGTAAAAGATTAGTAATAGTTCCCTGATATTGTAAAATATACACTTAGTTCCCCAATCCAGAATGTAACTGGATTGGGGATTTTTATTTAAAAAAAATTAAAATCTTTTAATAAAAAGAGCTTTAAAAAACCTGAAAATCATTTAAAAGAATTCTTATTTTCCGCAGACAAAGTAGGGGCAATGTTAAGTCAATGCTATTTTTTAAAAATTGCAATATTCTGATTGCCTTCTCAACTATTTTTGTTCATCCCGTATGATGCAACACATTTCCAATATCCCTTCATTGGATCGCTTAAAAGAGGGCGATTTCAAAGTATTTGAAATGATTTTCAATACTTACTGGGAAGAACTATATTCCTACGCTGCTAAAGTTCTCAACAGCCAGGCCGATGCGCAGGATCTTGTACAGGAGCTGTTTACAAGCCTTTGGGAAAGAAGGGAATCGCTTACTATTCAAACTGAAATCCGATACTACCTCTTCTCTGCAATTAGGAAACTTATTTTACGAAAGTTCAGAGATGAAGGCCTGAAAGAAAAACATCTGGAGAAATTTGTGGAGTATAGTGAATTGAGAAGCACCTTGTCTCATATTAAGATAGAAAGTAAAGATATCCTCAAACATATACACAACGATCTAAAGCAACTCCCCGAAAAAGAACGACAGGTATTTCAAATGTATCATTTCGAAGAACTGAGCATCCGTGAAATCGCTTACCGTAGCGGCACTGCCGAACAAACAGTGCGAAATCAGCTTGGTAATGCCTATAAAAAAGCCCGCCCTTTATTACATCGTTTACTCACCTTATTATAGCAATCTTATCAAGCTATATTACCAGAATGTTAATTACCTCCTTCCAATAGTTAAAAATGTTGTGTTGTGAAACCTATCCTTAAACACACTGAAATTTGGAAGAAAAGAAACACTCTCAACGCTTTGAAGATGCGTCAGAAAATTTCCTGAACGACTGGATCGATCATCTTGCCAATTCAAACCCTTTTCCAGGTGAAATGCCTGCTGGAAAGGAAAAGGAACAACTGAGAAAACAGATGTTGATGGAAATTAAACGTCGTACCGGTTTACCTGTTCATCGCCAATCAAAGTCGATTTTGGGATGGTCAATTGCTGCTACCATTTTAGTGCTTATATCTTTAGGCGGCTTGCAAATTCTTTTACAGAGAAAACCAATTCAGTATGTCAGATTAACTACGGCAACTGGTGAACGAAAATTGATTACGTTACCAGATCACAGCTCTGTATGGTTGGGCCCCGCTTCAAGTATTGAATATGCTGAGAAGTTTGCTGCAAACAGAGAAGTGAAACTAGTATATGGAGAAGCCTTTTTTGATGTCAGTAAAGATGATGATCATCCTTTTAATGTAATGGTAGATAGTTTGAAGGTTGATGTATTAGGAACTTCTTTCAATATACAGGCATTTAAAAAACACGACATAATTACTATTGGTGTAAGTACCGGTAAAGTGAGGGTTGGCACACATTCCAAGGTATTTGGCTATTTAACGGCAAAGGATCAGATACAAATCCTAAAAGATGATTATTCTTTTAATATTCACTCAATGCCTTCTTTGGAAGTAGATGGATTACGTAATAATCGTATCAACTTCGAAGACATGCCATTAACGGATGTACTGTCTATGCTCGAAAGTTATTACCCTATTACCTTTCAGAGTAAAGACACGACAGACATTCGTATCAGTGGCTCTTTCAGCATGAAACTACAACCAAATCAAGTAGTGAAAGTATTACAACAACTTGTTGAAAAGCAAGTCGACATACAAGAGATGCAGCCTGGAATCTATACTGTTCGATTATCTATTAATAAAAATTAACCTGGCCTAAATATGAATTTACATTTCCGCAAAACGGGTACAAAACTACTTTGTACCGGGGGGCTCTATGTCCTTATGTTTCTTGGTGCTACCGGCCATGCCTCGGCACAACAACAGCGCGTAATCGTGCAGGAATTCCACGTTAAGGAAGGCTCTTTATCCGATGCCTTACAGCAACTTCGTAAAGTTGCCGGTATCGATATTGTATATCAGGCTTCCTCTCTCCAACAGGTAAGAGTTCAGCAACTCGACATCGCCAAACAATCGGTGGAAGAAGTGCTCAAACAATTACTGAAAGGAACTGGCTATCAATTCGTGCTCAACGAAGGAGTGATAGTTATTAAGAAGGAAAAAGCTACTGTAAACATTGCCGGTACTGTTACCGAAAAAAGTGCAGGTGCTCCTTTACCAGGCGTAAGTGTACAGGTGAAAGGGACTACTACCGGCACGGTTACCGGAACAAACGGACGTTTCACACTGGCTGCCGATCCGGCAACAGATACATTGTTATTAAGCTTTATGGGCTTTAAAACTGAAAAGGTCGCGTTAAATGGCCGTACCTCTTTCAGTATTTCAATGGAAGGAAATGTTAGTAACCTGAATAGCGTGGTAGTAGTAGGTTATGGCCAAACTACCAAAAGCGATCTGACAGGTTCTATTTCTCACGTTTCCGCTGAAAACTTTAACAGCGGTGTATTTAACTCTCCCGAACAATTACTGCAGGGAAAGGTTCCCGGATTAAATGTCACCCGCAGCGGTGACCCAAATGCTACTCCCGGCATCACTTTAAGGGGCCCTTCTACTTTCAGAGGTGGAGAAGCACAACAACCTTTTTATGTGATTGACGGAGTGCCTGGTGCCTCTATCCAACTGGTTTCTCCGGCCGATATCGTATCGATGGATGTATTGAAAGATGCTGCTTCTACTGCTATTTACGGAGCCCGTGCTGCAAATGGGGTAATCATGATCACTACCCGCCATGCAAAATCAGGTCAAAGCTGGTTAAGTTATAGTGGGTATGGTGCTGTAGAAAATGTTTCAAGACGTATTGAAATGCTCACCGGCGATGAACTGCGTACATTCTTAAAAGATAATGGTAATGTACTGGCGCCAACAGATGAAGATAATGCCAATACCGACTGGCAAAAAGAAGTAACCCGTCAAGGTGTTTCTCATAACCATAATATCTCCTTTGGGGGTGGTAACGGTAAAACTGTATTTGATGGAAGTGTAAACTACCTCAAAAACCAGGGTATCATGAAAGGCTCTGATCTCGAACGCTTAAACGTACGTGCAAATCTCGAACAAACGGCCTTTAATGATCGCCTGAAACTGAATCTGGGTATTAGTAACAGCGTATCTACCCAGAATAGAATTCCAGATCTGGTATTCCAGAATATGCTTACTTATCTGCCTACCAGTAATGTATATAATGCAGATGGAAGTTTTAAGGAAGACTGGACCCGTACCCGTAACTATTTAAATCCTGTATCTCTGATTGTAAATAACAGTGATCTTACGAAAACCAAAACAATGTTGGGTGTAGCCCGTGCAGAACTGAAACTGCTGGAAGGACTAACCTACACTGCAAACTTATCTTTACAGGACGAACAAATAAACAGGGATAGGTATTATGGCCGTAAATCCGGAATAGCACAGGGGTTGAATGGTGTTGCTACCAGAAGTGCATTTACCAATACACGTAAATTACTGGAAACATATTTAAACTATGATAAACGTTTCGGAGAGCATGATTTGAAATTGCTGGCTGGTTACTCTTGGCAGGAAGACCGTAAAGGTGATGGTTTCCAGACTTCTAATCAGAACTTCGTTTCGGATGCAACAAAGGGTGATAATTTAGGTCTTGCCAGTGCACCAGGTGGGGTTGTTCCAAATTTCGGTACAACAAGAATTCAAACTTTACGCTTCATCTCTTTCTATGGTAGAGCTAATTATGCCTTCAGAGAGAAATATCTATTGCAGGCTTCATTACGTCAGGATGGTTCTTCTGCATTTGGAGCAAATAATCGCTGGGCTTTATTCCCTGCTTTCTCCGGTGCCTGGAAGGTAACGAAAGAACCTTTTATGCAAAATGTAAGATGGATAGATGACCTGAAACTCCGCATAGGTTATGGAGCAACTGGTAACTCCCTTGGATTCGATCCATTAATCGCCATCATGCGTTACGACTTGTTTGGTAAGTTTTACTACAACGGACAAATCCTAAGCAGCGTTTCTCCTGTACAAAATGAAAACCCTAACCTGAAATGGGAAAGTACTGCAATGACTAATGTGGGGGTAGATCTGACCGTTCTTCGCGGTAAGCTGAGCTTTACAGTAGATGTTTATAATAAAATGACTTCTGACCTTATTTATCAATATAATATTCCTGCATCTGCAAGCATGGGTAGTGTTGTATCTACGTTGTACGCAAATGTTGGAAAAATGAAAAATCAAGGTATCGAATTACAAGTAAATGCTACTCCTCTTCAGCGTGGTAAATTCACCTGGAGTACCAGCGCCAACCTGGCACATAACAAAAATGAAATAGTTTCTTTGTCTAACAGCATCTTCAAAGTACCATATATCGAAACAGCTGATCTGGGAGGCCGTGGACAAAGTGGTAACTATTCACAGCGATTACTTGAAGGAATGCCTTTAGGAACATTCTATACATTGCAATTTGCCGGAAAAGATAAGAATGGAAGATCACAGTTCTACAAACCAGATGGTACTTTAACCAGTGAATATAATAGCAGCTATCTTGTTCAGACTGGTAATGCCCAACCTAAATTATTATATGGCTGGAGCAACACCTTGACCTATGGCAATATCGACCTGACATTCTTCCTGCGTGGTGTGTATGGAAGCCATATTTTGAATGCTACCCTTGCTAACCTTAATGCACCATATGGTTCTACTGCTACCAACCTGCCTAAGTTCTCATTAAATGAATCTGCAAAAGATGACAGAGCTTATTTCTTAAGTGACAGGTATATAGAGAGTGGTTCTTATTTAAGGCTCGACAATACAACAATTGGATATAATGTACCAATGAAGAATCAGTTTGTGAAAAAGATCCGTCTATACGTTTCTGCCAACAATCTGTTTGTCATCACTAAATATAGGGGTATAGATCCTGAAATTGAGATGGGTGGACTTACACCGGGAATCGATAATAACAATTTTTATCCAAAGACCCGTTCATTCCTCTTAGGATTAAATGCATCTTTCTAACAGCATAATAAGAGATATCAGTATGAAAAAGATTTTATTATATAGCTCATTATATACAGCGATTTTGCTCTCGGCATGTACCAAACTGGATGTAAAAGTCGAGTCTGAATACGTTGATGCAAACTTCCCTACTACAGCAGATGGATTTGTTGCTGCAGCAGGTCCTATTTATTCTCAATTGGCTACCGCTTATGCAGTTGATTACTGGCGGTTGCAGGAATTGTCGACCGATGAAGCCATTATCCCGGCACGTGACGGAAACTATGATGATGGTGGTCAATATAGGTTCTTACATCTACATACCTATACGAAGGATCATCCTACTGTAAGGAGTGTCTGGCAATGGGGATACGGTGGAATTAACGCCTGTAACCGTGTTTATGAAATGTTTGATGCCGCTCAGAATATTGCAGGTAAAGAAACTTCTAAGGCCGAGATCAGAACAATGCGTGCATTGTATTACTATTTTATGATGGATTTGTTTGCCAATATTCCACTCAGTACAAAATTCAAAGGTGCTGAATTACCTAAACAGGCAAGAAGAGCAGAGATCTTTGCATTCATAGAAAAAGAATTGAAGGAAGTAATACCAATGTTAAGTGATAAAACAGGACAGATCACTTATTCCAGGCCTACAAAGTGGCTGGCATTCGCTATACTGCAAAAGATGTATCTGAATGCCCAGGTGTATATTAATAAACCAATGTATACAGAATCTGCTGCAATGGGCGATAGTATTCTTATTGGAAATAAATATAGCCTGACCAGTGATTATGTTTCCATTTTCGCTCCGGATAATGGTCCTCAGATTACTGAAACAATATTTGCGATTCCTTATGATGCCAATTCTATTGAAGGAAATCAATTTTCTCGTTTTGGGCTGCATACCGGATTGCAAGCTAAATATAGCCTGCCATTCCGCCCAAGTATTGCAATGAGCACCATTAAATCTTTTTACGAGAAATTTAATTTGCAGAATGATGTTCGTAACAATACCTGGTTAGCTGGTAAACAGTTTAATTTTGATGGAACACCAATCTACATTACCACTACAAATAAAGGCCTGGACGATACCTATAATGGTCCGGATCCCGGTGCTTCTATCAAATGGCAATTAGAATTTACCCCTGAAATGCCTTTGAAGAAAGTAGAAACAATGGATGTGGGTAACGATGAATTAGGAAAAGCCAGAGGCGTTCGCAGCATTAAATATTATCCCGACAAAAACACCAATCCAAGTACCCGTAATTCCAATAACGACGTACCAGTGTTCCGCCTTGCTGACGTAATACTAATGAAGGCTGAAGCTATTCTACGTGGTGCTACTCCTACAACTGTAAACGGTGAGTTACAAACAGCAGCAGTATTGGTAAGTAAAATTCGTACCCGTGCTAAAGCCGCACCAGTTAGTAGTATTTCATTGGATGAATTATTGGAAGAAAGAGCCCGTGAAATGGCTTGGGAAGCATGGAGAAGAAATGACTTGATTCGTTTTGGAAAATATGAGGATAAATGGGGCTTTAAAACGGATAATGATACACGTAAACAAATCTATCCTATTCCTGCCAACGAAATTACTTTAAATACAAATCTCGTTCAGAATCCTGGATATACTAACTAGTAGTTGGGCATTCTGATAGTTATAAAGAGCCGGTCTATTTTAGACCGGTTTTTTTGTGCTTTTCGTAAAAGTATTTAATGATAACGAATCGTCTTAAGGGATTGACATTAATCATTCATGACTATGACCTCTGAAAGGAATTTCCAAAAGCTAGTAATTCATCATTGAGGATATTTATGTGTTATTTTAGTCTTTTTTAATAAATTATTGGTTCTGAGCATTTGAGTGAAAAGTTTTAATTTCTCAATGTCAGAACGATATATATCTTTTTTAAGCCGCTCCATTTCAGAACTGAAATCGAACACAGCCTCTGTGCCTTTTTGAATAAATTTATGTTTGTCAGGCATACTTAATTGTACTTTATAAAAATCCATTAATATTCCCTTTTTGAATTAAAAGACTAAGAAAGATAACACTTTTTGAACTCGAGATCGTGCTACAGACTAAGTGATATCTATTTTAAGATCAGAAAAATAGCAACTTTTTTTAAGCAGACAATATCTTCTGCTTTAACGATTTACAAGAAAAAATACTTAAATTTATCTAATATGATTTTCTGATCACTGGATTAAAATATCAACCAATGCACTTCGACAAACAATCCTTCATTAATGACTGGCATTCCAGATTTGGAGAAGAGCGGTTTTGTTTTACGGAAGAAACGTTATCTGGCTTTAATTTACCATCGGTAGAATCAGATTTTCTGAAAGAAATGGGATTGCCCAGAGCCATTGCTCCCTTTCTGTTTTTTGCAGGTGATAGAAATGATCAAAATGCCTCCCTCAGAATCGATTATTTACATACTATCCTCCCAACTGTTTCCTATCATGGGAAAAGTATTGTAATTGGTTCCGATGGAGTAGGAAGTTTTGTAGTTTTAGACCCAACAAAAGAGTTTGCGGTGATTTTATTGGAAAATGATGTGGTGTATAAGCCAATTTACATGAACTCTTCACTTTGGCAAATGGCCCGTTGTTTATTAACCTACTGCGATTTTATAAAAACGATTAACAGAGAAAACGGAGACGATGCCTGGATGGATTATTACTGTAATAACGAACAATTAGCCAGTATTAATGAGGCTTTGGCTGCAATAGATCCAACTTGTGTTGAAAAAGGATTCTGGAAGCAGGAATTAGACCTGTTCAGAAATAATATCAATTAACCTCATTTGTCTGCTTTCCCATTTATTGATCTTATATCTGGATGTTTTCTTTAAACAAAACACTAGTTTTGAGGGATGAAGGATTATAAAAAATATTTCAAATTGTCTGCACCTCCGGAAGAAGTATATGCAGCCTTAACTAACCCTGCTACTATTCAATTATGGACAGGAGAAGTGGCTGTTATGTCTACTGAACCGGGGTCTGAATTCTCTCTTTGGGAAGATAGCATTGTGGGCCGGAACCTTGAATTTGAAGAAGGCAAAAAAATTGTACAGGAATGGTATTTTGGAGAAGAAGGGGAGGAGAATCCTTCTATCGTTACCATTAAACTACATCCCAGCCCTAAAGGAACAGATGTAGAACTAAGACATACAAATATTCCGGACGACGCATATGAAGACATCGTTGAAGGCTGGAATGAACAATATTTTGGCGCGTTGACCGATTTTTATTCCTGATAATTTATTTGAATTCCTTTTCTCCTTGTTTTTGATATGGATTCATAATATAGGAGAAAAGGGTTCCATCTTCTTTTAACTCCACCACGCGGAATCCTCTGTAATCAACTCCCCAGCTACCGCCTACATGGCCATCGAACAGGAATGGTATTTTACAGTCGTCTAATTGCTTAACGCTGTCCTGGTCATGATCGTGACCATTGAAAATGGCTTTTATATTCGGATATTTCTTAATCAGTTGCTGGAACTCCTGGCCATCCACTCCATTTTTGGTCCATTTCACCGGGGTGATATGAATGAAGATGAAGATATCTTTTGCATCTTTATATTGTTCCAATTTTTCGGAGAACCATTGAATATCAGGCTGATGATATTTTCCTTCAATATCTGCCGTATCTCCCAACAAGATAACTTTATCATTAATCACAACATCATGATTTAAAGAATGACCCCATGCTTGCTGCCAGGCTTCCGGAGTCACCATATCGTGGTTTCCCCTGGTTGCGTAAACAGCAGGATGTATTTCTTTAAATCTTTGGGAAGCAGGAAGAAGGAATTCTGGTTTATTATGAATGACATCACCATTCAGCACAAAGAATTTGCAAGGGTTTTTGCGATTGAACTGCTGGAAAGCTTTTTTCAGATCTTCAAAATATTGCTCATATGACGTGTTTGGCTCTCCATAATGCCAATCTGACCCAATGGCAAAGCGAAATACGGTTTTCTTGTTTAATTCAAGTGGAGTGATAGCGTTGGCAATTTTTCCACAGGCAGAAATAACGACAGCTGCAGAAACTCCTTTAAAAAATTGGCGTCTGTTCATCATAACGTAAAAATAAATATCCTAAACTAACAATTATTTCAGGACCAGTAGCTTAACCAAAAGATAAAATCTAATATATCCGCTTATTTATTCAAAACTTTCAATCCATTCAGAAAGAATTGTAATTGTTTTGTTAATTGTGTTCCAAAAGCGCAATTATTCTCCCTGCTTATATGTTTTGATTGTAACTTTGCACCTCGAATAAAATTGGGGATATGTTTATACGAAAGAGTACGGCTGGAACGGGTCCGGATGTGGTCTTAATCGGCGCTGGAATCATGAGCGCGACGCTGGGAATGCTCCTGAAAGAGCTAGAGCCTGGTTTAACAATTGCAGTCTATGAACGCCTGGATGTTGCGGCTGCTGAAAGTTCTGATGCCTGGAATAATGCGGGTACCGGTCACTCTGCTTTTTGTGAATTGAACTATACACCAGAAAAGCAGGATGGGTCTATCGATATCAAAAAGGCCGTAAATATTGCTGAGCAGTTTGAAGTGTCTCGACAATTTTGGTCTTACTTAGTAGAAAACAATATCATCTCCAACCCACATAATTTTATTCAGTCCATTCCTCATATGAGCTTTGTTTGGGGTGAAGAGAATGTGGATTATTTAAAGAAGCGATTCAACGCTTTAAAACAATGTCACCTCTTCGGAACAATGAAGTATTCCGAAGATCACGAACAACTGAAAGAATGGATGCCGTTAGTAATGAATGGGCGCGATCCTAAGCAGAAAGTTGCTGCTACCCGTATGGAATTGGGTACAGACGTAAACTTTGGTGCATTAACCCGTGCTCTATTCAATCATCTTCAGAAAATGGATGGCGTAAGTATGTATTTCAATTACGACGTTCGCGACCTGAATAAACAGGAAGATGGCACCTGGAAAATAAAAGTAAAGAACCGCGAAACCCGCGAAAAAACTACGTTAACTACTAACTTCGTTTTCATCGGCGCCGGTGGTGGTTCCCTGCCTCTGCTCGAAAAGTCTGATATCCCTGAAGGTAAAGGCTTTGGAGGCTTCCCGGTAAGTGGTCAGTGGCTGCGTTGTACCAACCCTGAAATCATCGAACAACATCGTGCTAAAGTATACGGAAAGGCTTCTGTGGGCGCTCCCCCAATGTCTGTTCCCCATCTCGATACCCGCATGATCGACGGCCAAAAAGCCCTGCTTTTCGGCCCTTATGCCGGCTTCTCAACTAAATTCCTGAAAAACGGATCTTTCCTCGATCTTCCTTTATCCATTAAGGCAAATAATATTTACCCAATGGTATCTGCAGGTCTGGATAATATACCGTTAACTAAATATCTGATTGCACAGGTCAGACAAAAACCTGAAGATCGCCTCGATGCTTTACGTGAATACTTCCCTGAAGCTAAAATGGAAGATTGGCAGTTGGAAATTGCTGGTCAACGTGTGCAGGTAATCAAGAAAGACCCCGAACATGGTGGTATCCTCGAATTCGGTACAGAAGTAGTAAGTGCAGCTGATGGTTCTATCGCTGCCCTGTTAGGTGCTTCTCCTGGCGCTTCTACCGCCGTTTCAATTATGCTCAATTTATTGAAACGTTGCTTTAATGAACAGGTAGAAACTGCCGAATGGCAAGAGAAATTAAGAAAAATGATTCCTTCCTATGGTCAATCTTTGCTCAATAATCCGGCAAAGGTAGATGAGCTTCGTACATGGACTACCCAGGTACTTGAACTGGGAGAAATGGAACACGCATAATCTTATTTTATATTTTATTCGATAAAAAGCTGACCAGATGCCTGGTCAGCTTTTTTATTGTCTTGTAAATATGGCGGTTCTGCCAAACATTGGCGTTCCAACATATCCTCTTACTTCCAGTTTATCACCTTTCAGGGTCATGTTACTCGTATAGGTCTTACCACTCTTAGGATCATATACTGTTCCATCTACCCATTTTCCATTTTCATATTTAAAATCATTAAGTATCATAATATTCAGCAGTGGACGGCTTCTTAAACTGCTATTCTTATTTTTACTGTCTTTGCGTGGTGTTTTCCCATCATCTTCAAACTGATTTTGTATCCATACCAGTTTACCATAATATTTACCTCCGGATTCATATATATCTATTTTTCCATCCTTTTCAGGATTAAACCATATACCATTAATTGCATTTGCCTGTGAGAACCCTACCATACTAATCAGGGCGAATCCTAGCATTAAGACTAAACTTTTCATATTAAAATTTTTTATAGAAAACTGTAAAAGCTTATAACATTGTACAATTTCAATTGTTTATCATGCTGATCAGTGTAGATCAATTTACATAAATCGTGTGGTATGACAATTAAGAAAATTCTATTACTAAGTATCGTATTACTCTCAATTGGCATCTCTGTATTTGCTTTTCGTAAATACAAAACACCTGCAGAAATGAAATGTGCTAAGGCTGTAACTTATAGTGAAATGGCCTACGTACAGTTTAAAAAGGCTTATAGGGCGAATTCGGAGGAAGTAGCTCAGCGATTAATAAAAAAGGGATTGGATCAGATTAAGGAAGCTTCTGTTTATGCGGTACAATGTGAATGTACAACCAGCGAAACATATGCATTAACTGCATATACGATTGCCAGGAAAGCCAGTGAAGCAGCTACTATGGATGAATTAAAACCTCAAATTAAAAAGGCAATGGACCTTTCGATGGATGCTATGCATGCTGCACAGAAATGTAATAAGTAACAACAATTATTGTTGCCTGAATTCTGTTGGTGTAGATCCCGTTTGTGATTTGAAGAATTTAGAGAAATAAGCATGATCATAAAACCCCAATTCAAAAGCTATTTCCTTTACAGAAAGCTCTGATACCTGCAACAGTCGCTTTGCTTCCAATATTGCTCTGTTCTGAATAAGATAAGTAGCAGAAACATGTAGGTTTTTTCTACATAGGATATTCAGGTAATTAGGGGTTATATTTAGCTGTTTTGCATAAAATGATACTGCATGTTCTTCTTTGAAATGCTGATCAATTAATGAAATGAATTTATTTAGAAATGGGTTAGTATGATAAGTATTAAGATGGGTGAATTTTTTTTCGGCAGCTTTACTCACAATTAATGCAATCACTTCATTCCGTGCTCTAATCAACTCCCATACTATATTTTTCTGTTCTGCCTCCTTTCTGATCGCAAGTGTCTCGTATAGTAATTGCGAAAAAAATGCTTTCCCTGGGTTGATAACCGGGTTATTGGCATATTGATTTAATGAAAATCTGAAAGCAGATGAAAAGCTCTCAAAGAGCGATCGGCTGATCATTAATTGATGTGCATGGGTTTTTGCTCCAAACCTCCATTTATGCACCTGCCCTGGAAATACAAGATGTACCTGTTGTGCTCCTATCTTATATTCAATAAAATCAATGGTATGGGTACCACTTCCCGTTTCAAAAAGCAGGAATATGAAGAAATCGTGTTTATGTGCCTTAGCAATTTCCCTGGCACCTTTTAATTCATGGTATTGAATACCATGATCTGCGGTCCACGGTTCTGCAAATTCCTGCATCCCTAATATGGGAATGTGATCATTGTTTTGATTACGGTGCATTAATAAACGATATTACCGTGATGAATCAACGATTTCACTTTTGAAATTCTGGATACTGCTTCTGCTGAGCAACTTGCATCTATCAGCACCATATCCGCTATATCACCAACTTTAGGCCATTGTTGCTGGCCCTGATCATTTAAAGGTAAAATATTGCGTGTAGCTAATCTCAGAATTCTCGACAATTCAAATTCAGTTTCATAACCATATAACTGTGCTGCCAGATTAGCTTTCTGCAACATACTCCCCGATCCGAAAGTGCTCCAGTGGTCCTGTACATTATCATTACCTATTAATACATCCACTCCATTTGCTAATAATACGGGAATAGGCATAATTGTTCCGGTAAAGGGAATACTGGAAACAATACCTACTTTAGCTTCCGCCAGTCGCCTGGCTATCGAAACGGTAGATTTATGATCGAGATGGCCCAATGCAAAACTATGGCTTACGAAGGTTTTACCTTGTAGTACCGGGTTTTCATTTGCTTTGGCTATCAGGTATTCGATTGTTTTGATCCCCGATTCTCCACCTTCATGTAAATGTATATCAATTCCCTTGTTATGATCTAATGCCAGTTGCACAATGAAGTCCATCGGGCGCTCTATACTGCCATCTATAGAAAATGGATCTAACCCCCCGATGAAATCTATATCCAGTTTTGCGGCTTCCTTCATTAGGTCTGCACTTTTCGTGTAGTAAATACCGTGCTGAGGAAAGGCTACTAATTCGGCGTCATATGACTTTTTTTTATTGGCTAATGCTTTCTCAAGATGCTGTAAGGATGTTAATCCGGATGTCGGATCTACATTGAAATGTGTTCTTGCACCTGCAGTACCGTACGACTGGGTTAGTTCAATTAGCTTCTCCGCCCGTTCTGTAGAGGTTTTTAAGAGTTCCGGAATGATTTGTTGTTCATAGGCAATCATGTCCTTCACAGTTCTCCTGTTGGCCGATTTTGCCTGCCAGGGTAAGCCGTAAAGTGTTTTGTCTATATGAATGTGCATATCTCTGAATGCTGGCAGCATCAGAAGATTACGTCCATCGATTGCGTCGGCAGATGGATTGTTAGGTTTTATGGAATGAATTTTCCCATCTGCTATTTCTATGCAAAACAAGGCAGTTTGAGTACCAATTACTTCATTGTTCTGGTAGTCGAATCCGGTTTCAAGTCTTATATTTTTAAGTATGAAATGATTGTTCATTTTTAGATTGATTTTTACGATTTCTAATACACCACATTACCATTATGAATCAACGATTTCACAGGAGAGATTCTTGACACAGCTTCTGCTGAGCAGCTTGCATCTACCAGCACCAGGTTGGCCTGGTCACCCGGCTTAGGCCATTGCTGGTTTCCTTTATCATCTAATGGAACTATACTGTGAGTAGCGAGCTTCAAGCTTCTCGAAAGCCCGAATTCTGTAGAGTAGCCGTATAATTGTGCCATAAGTTTTGCTTTCTCAAGTACGCTGCCGGAGCCCCATGTATTCCAGTGGTCGATGATGCTGTCGTTGCCGGTAGCCACATCCACATTGTATTTCAGGAGCGTAGGAATTGGCATAATTAAACCACCAAATGGGATGGTAGATACTATCCCTATTTGTGCATTGCCTAGTTTTTCTGCTATTTCTTCCTGCTTAGACTTCTCCAGCTTCCCTAACACGAAGCAATGGCTAAGAAAGGTTTTGCCTTTCAGTGCCGGATTTTCATTCACCTTGCTGATAAGGTATTCTACGGTTTTTAATCCGGATTCTCCACTTTCGTGCAGGTGTATATCTATTCCTTTATTATGATCCAGGGCTAGCTGAACTGTAAAATCAATAGGCTTCTCCACGCTGCCATCTATCGAATAGGGATCGAGACCTCCAATGAAATCTATACCCATTTTGGCCGCTTCTTTCATGTAGGGTACTGAGTCTGTATAGTAAAGCCCGTGTTGTGGAAATGCAACTAATTCTGCTCCGAATCCGTTCTTTTTATTTTCGAGCGCTACTTGCAGATGTTTTAATGAATCGAGTTTGGAGGTGGGCTCTATATTGACATGGCTTCTTGCAAACCCGGAACCTTTTGATTGTAATAGCTCAATTAATTTTTCGGCATGTTGAGTTGATGTTTTCAACATCTCCGGCAAGATTTCCTGTTCCAATGCAATCATTCCTTTTACACCACCCTGTCTTTTCTTCACAGCCTGCCATTTCCCTCCATAAAAGGTTTTATCGAGGTGAATGTGCATATCTTTAAATGAAGGAAGCATTAATAACCCTTTGGCATCTATTGCATTGGCACTTGTATTATTGGGAAGGATGTTTTTTATTTTTCCATCCTCTATTTCTATTGTAAATAATGCTGTTTTAGTTCCTGTTATTTCGTCGCCTTCATAGATGAACCCAGTTTCAAGACGCACGTTCCCGAGCTTATAACTCCTGTTACCTTTAGTATCTAAATTAACAAATGGACTGGCCATGGCTATGCTTCTGCTTGCTGTTATCCCGGCAAATGCCATGGCAGAGGTTTTAAGAAAGTCTTTTCTGGATAAATTGTTCTTGCTCATAATGCGAAAGTCTAGATCTACAAATATATTCTGCGAGTATTTATTCCAGCTGTAGGATTTATTACAGTGCTTGTAATATTTATAACTGGTAGGAAGTATGGTCAGCCGATCTGCCTATCTATCCTTAATGGCATTGTGTAGAAAAACTGAAATATGTTTAGAAGAAGCAATGTCGGTTTTTACCGGCAAAAAGGAATAAGGATGAATACAAAATCAAGCTTTTACCGGTAATAAAGAACCGTTTACCGACTTTGAGATTAAACTAACCGATAGCGGATTGTAAGCAGGGAACTACTGGCCTAGCTTTGAGGTATGAAAACAACTAAAACTATTCTGATATCAGGTGCCAGTATTGCCGGTCCTGCACTTGCCTTCTGGTTGCACAAATATGGGTATGATGTTACAATTATAGAACAGGCGCCCACTATTCGTCCTGGCGGTTATGCGGTTGATTTTCGGGGAGTAGCTATGACGGTATTACAACAGATGAATCTTCTTGATGAGATTCGGAAATGTGAAACCCGCACAGGCAAAATTAATGTTGTTGATAAAGATGATAATAAGGTGGGAAGCTTTCCTGATGCTTTTACCAGTGGTGAGTTAGAGATTATGAGGGGAGATTTGGCGAACATATTATATGAAGCTACCAGACAAAATGTGAATTATATTTTCGATGATACCATTACCGCTATTACAGAACATGCCAACGGTGTAATGGTAGCATTCAAAGAGAATAGGCCCAGAGATTTCGATCTGGTGATAGGTGCGGATGGATTACACTCCAAAGTGCGGTCACTTTCTTTTGGTGAAGAAAACTCTTTTAATACTCACCTGGGTTTGTATGTTGCAATTTTTACTACTCCAAATTTTCTAAACCTGAATATGGATGGTGTATATTATAGCTCATTAGGGAAACGTGTAGGTGTGTTTGGTGCCAACGCTGGAGCAGAAGCAAGAGCATCCTTGTATTTTGCAGATAAACCTATGCACTATAATCATAGAGATGTTGAGCAACAAAAACAGATTGTTAGAGAAAAGTTTGCAGGCGAAGAGTGGAAAGTACCTGCTTTACTTGAAATGATGGAGGAGGCAACAGATTTTTATTTTGATTCTATTAGCCAGATAAAAATGAAGCGTTGGTCTAATGGCCGTGTTGCATTATTAGGAGACGCTGCATATTGCGCTTCTCCGATGTCGGGGATGGGAACCAGCATGGCTATAATTGGTGCTTATATCCTGGCAGGAGAGCTTCATGAAGCCAATGGTAATTATCAACAGGCCTATACTAATTATGAAGCTCAAATGAGGGCCTTTACAGAACGTTGCCAGAAGATGGCAGAAGGTGCCCATTGGTTTGTGCCTACTACCAAATTCAAATATTGGATGAGCCAACAGATCTGGAAAATATTGCCGTATACTCCATGGAAAAATATGATGATAGAGATGCCTACAAGGATCGCTAACTCTATTACTTTAAAACAATACGCCTGAAGATTTTAAATCCAAGGGTTCTATATAAATACATATCAGGTAAATGCAAATTGAAATTTATGGCAGGAAGGAATTAAAGATGAATATAACTAAATGAATGGATAGAGACACAATGCAGCGAGTGGAATTAACTATCATCTGCCAATGAATTAAATGAGTTAAAAGGGCCAATCACTTGGTGGTTGGCCCTTTCTATACGTATTAACCGGCTAATCCGCCTAACATACTGTAGGATATAATTCCAAGTACAATCAATGTAAGGCATACATATAAATAATCTTTTTCTAACAGGAAGGCGATAACGCTAAATGCTATACGAAAAATTGGTGTGGCTATTAATAGCACAACTCCCAATTGAATAATGTTCATTCCTTTATTTTCTAATACGCCTTGCC
This sequence comes from Chitinophaga silvatica, assembly GCF_003419895.1. Classification (GTDB taxonomy): domain Bacteria; phylum Bacteroidota; class Bacteroidia; order Chitinophagales; family Chitinophagaceae; genus Chitinophaga; species Chitinophaga silvatica. Next base: position 563,604 of record NZ_QPMM01000006.1, read on the forward strand.
AGATGCCTGTAAGATGGTTGAGCCCTTCTCTGACACCCGTAAATGTTGAATAATTGGGTTGTTCATGACCATGACGTATGAGGTATATTACTCCACCAATAAATACTATAATGCTGGAAAGAACTACACCTATCCTGAGCTGTTTGCCGATGATCTGCTGAATATCTTTGTCTTTCAGGTATTTGGAAAATAATTGTTTCATGCTATCATAATTTATGAGTAATACCATTGTAGATCATCTGTATTGCTAAAAAGCTGATCACAAGACTAAAAACAATACGTAACCACTTTACATTTGCCCGGGTTAGAATTTTGGAGCCGGCAAAAGCACCTGCCAATACTCCTAATACTACCGGCATACATAAGCCCGGAGAAACATAGCCTCTTTGCAGGTAAACCACTGCACTGGCAGCTGCTGTTACACCAATCATAAAGTTACTGGTGGTAGTAGATACCTTAAATGGAATACGCATAATATTATCCATTGCCAGTACTTTTAATGCTCCCGAACCAATTCCGAGCAACCCCGACATAACACCGGCAAATAACATCATGAAATAACCGCCAACCACGTGATGAACTTTGTAGTTGACAATTCCTGTTGGTGTAGGATAACTGCTATTGAGCCTTAAGCGTTCTGCTAATTTGCTGTTACCGGATTCGGTAGAATGATCCTGCTTTTTTTTGAATGAGGTAAGTGCTGAAAAAATAAGGACACACCCAAAAATTATAGCCACTATATGCGTGGGCATAAACACAGCTAATAAAGCTCCTGCTACCGCCCCCGTAGTAGTTGCAATTTCCAGAAACATCCCCAGTCTGATATTGGTGATTCCTTCCTTAACGTAGGCCGAGGCAGACCCCGATGATGTTGCAATAGAAGCAATGAGAGCTGTTCCAATTGCATAACGGATGTCGGCATGAAAAATTAGTGTCAGTAGGGGAATAATGACTACGCCACCTCCCAGGCCTGTTAATGACCCCAGTAACCCGGCCAGAAAAGCGCCGAGAAGAAGAATGAGGGTAAATGATAAAATGGTCATAAGATTGTTTGGTCGGTTTATAATCAACAGTTCTTAGGAATTACAGTTATCTGCTGATATGGCAAAAGTAACATGATTTCCGCAATCGGGGTTTGATATGTACCTTGCAGTCAAAATACCGTAAACTGATTATGATTAAGGTTGGTGCATACAATGTGTTGAGAGTAAAGAAAGAGGCAGATTTTGGAGTTTATCTCGAAGGTGTAGACCAGGAGATCCTTCTTCCTGCCAGATTTGTGCCTAAAGGCACTAAAATTGGCGATGAGCTTGAAGTTTTCCTGTACCACGATTCGGAAAACAGGCTGATTGCTACTACTCAACGCCCCTACGGCATTGCCGGAGATGTTGTATTGCTGAAAGCCGTTAGCGTAACCAAACAGGGCGCATTTCTCGACTGGGGCCTAATGAAAGACTTATTCGTGGCTTCCAGTCAACAGCTGACTAAAATGGTTCCGGGCCAGGAATATCTGGTTAGAATTTATATTGATGATTTGACCGGCCGTTTGGCTGCTACCGAGAAAATAGATCCTTTCCTGAGTAATGAAGACCTTACTGTAAACGAAAAAGACATGGTAGATCTGATCGTTTACAGAAGAACAGATATTGGCTACCTCGTAATCATCAATAGTAAACATACTGGTATCGTTCACCATAACGAAGTATTCAGAACATTGGAAACCGGAGATAAACTGAAAGGATTTATCCGTCGTATTACGGGCGATAAAATTGATGTAGTAATCGGAAAACCCGGATTCGAGAAGGTTGATGATTCTACCGATACAATTCTTCGATTATTACATGAGCATAATGGTTATTTACCATATAACGATAAATCGTCACCGGAAGAAATTCAGGAATTTTTCCAGATGTCAAAGAAGACCTTTAAAATGACAATCGGAAATCTTTATAAACAAAGGAAGATAGAGTTTACTCAAACAGGTATTAAAGCTGTTGAATAAGCCAGAAAGCATAAAAAAATGAGGGTATATCATACTTGATATACCCTCATTTTTTTTACGTACATTCGAAACCTGTTAACCCAGCCATATGATTGTAAAAACCTTCGGCAGCGCCATACACGGCGTAAATGCTCTCACTATTACTATAGAAGTTAATGTTTCAACTAGAGGGAATAAACTCTTTATGGTAGGTCTTCCGGACAACGCTGTAAAAGAGAGTGAAAGACGGATAGAATCTGCTATTAGTTACCTGGGGTTAAGAATGCCCAGAACACGCACTGTAGTAAATATGGCGCCGGCAGATATACGAAAAGCAGGTGCAGCCTACGATTTACCTATAGCTATCTGTATTCTGGCTGCTGCCGGCTATATTCCTCACAACGAACTTAGCTCCTGCCTGATCATGGGCGAATTATCGCTCGATGGCACTGTACTACCGCTTAAAGGAGTTCTATCCATGACTTTACAGGGGGTAGCTGAAGGCTTCAGTGCTTTTATCCTTCCTCTTTCCAACGCCCCTGAAGCCTCGCTGGTAAATCAGCTCCCAATTTTGGGCGTTCAGAGTTTAAAGGAGGCAATTCAACATTTTCAAAAAACAACAAGAATTCAACCTTATCATTCTCCCTCTCAATTTAATTCCACTTCGGCGATAAAAGAGCAGCTGGATTTCCTGGATGTAAAAGGCCAGTCTGCCACTAAAAGAGCATTGGAGATTGCCGCTGCCGGAGGACATAATGCCATATTAATAGGCCCTCCCGGAGCCGGAAAAACCATGCTGGCAAGGCGTTTGCCTACCATATTGCCTCCACTTACCCTGCAGGAAACGTTGGAAACAACTAAGATCCATTCTGTAGCCGGTAAGCTTCAAAGTACGTCTGCACTGATCTCACAACGCCCTTTTCGGAGTCCACATCACTCCATTAGCGATACTGCTCTGGTGGGTGGTGGTGGAATTCCTCAACCAGGCGAAATTTCGCTGGCACATAACGGTGTTTTATTCCTCGACGAATTACCTGAATTTAAAAGAAAGGCATTGGAGGTACTAAGGCAACCCCTGGAAGAAAGACGGGTAACGATTTCAAGGGCCAGAATGGCTATAGATTTTCCTGCCAGTTTTATGTTACTGGCCTCTATGAATCCTTGTCCTTGTGGTTATTTTGGCCATCCTGTGAGGTCATGTACCTGTCCGCCTGGTCAGGTGCAGAAGTATATCAACCGTATATCCGGCCCCCTGCTCGATAGAATTGATCTGCACGTGGAAGTAACGCCGGTAACATTTTCAGAGCTGAGCAGTCGTCAGTTATCCGATTCCAGCGAGGTAATACGAAAACGGGTGATGGCTGCCCGCGAAATACAGGCCAATAGATATAGCAGATATGAAGGTATTTACTGTAATGCGCAATTGCCTGTGCAGTTCCTGAAGGAAATGAATCAATTCGATGCTCAGTGTTTATCCATGCTCAGTAAGGCAATGGAAAGGCTACAGCTTTCTGCACGAGCTTATGACCGGATTTTAAAAGTTAGCAGAACTATTGCCGATCTGGAAGGCAACGAAACTGTACTAGCCTCGCATATGGCGGAAGCTATTCAGTACCGCAGCCTCGACAGAGATATCTGGAAGCGATAATCAAAGTTTATACTGCATCAACTTCTTTGTAACTCTCACTTAATTTCTTCTGCATATCGGCTGGAACTGGTGCGTAATCTGCAAATTGTGATTTAATCTTTGCTTTACCCTGAGTAACATTTCTCAGTGCGGCAAATAATTTATCTATTTCGGCTTGCGGAATACGTGCTTTTATAATCTGATTACCATTTAAGGTATCCATTCCTGTTATAATACTTCTATGGCTTTGCAGTTCACTCATAATATCGCCCATCATTACATCAGGAGCTGAAGCTTCCAGGTCAAATACTGGTTCTAGCAGCTGAGGGGCGGCCTGATGGAAGGCTTCTCTGAAAGCCATCATGCCAGCTATTTTAAATGAAATTTCATTACTGTCTACCGGGTGCATTTTACCATCATAGATGCTTACGCGTATATCCCTGACGTAAGAACCGGTTAATGGTCCTTCCTGCATTTTTTCCATTACTCCTTTCAGAATGGCAGGAAGAAATCTGTTTTCAATAGCTCCGCCAACAATACAGTTGTTGAAAACCAGTTTACCACCCCAGCTAAGCACAATTTCTTCTGAATCTCTTACCGGATGCTCTTTATAGGGAGGCATTCCTTCATACCAGGGCTCAATTTTCATATATACTTCACCAAACTGGCCAGCTCCGCCAGATTGTTTTTTATGTCGGTATGATGCCTGTGCAGGTTTTTGAATAGTTTCTCTGTATGGAATTTTGGCCGGTAGAAATACAACAGGCATTTTGTAGATATTTTCGAGCCTCCATTTGGTTACCAGTAAATGTAGTTCCCCCTGTCCATGCAGGATCACCTGTTTAAGTTCCCTGTTAAATTCTATGATCAGGGTAGGATCCTCCATATGTATTTCTGCCAGCACTTCACTCAGTTTTTCATCATCGCCTTTATTCTGAGGTTCTATTGCTACTCTGACTTTTGGTGAAGGGAAGGCCAGTGGAGCAATCGGGCCGGGGAAGCGTTTATCGGCTAAAGTATCGTTGGTGCGGGTATTCTTCAATTTTAAGGTGCAGCCGATATCACCGGCTTGCAACCGATCTATTGGATTTCTGTTTTTCCCATCGGCAATGAATAACTGACTTATTCTTTCGGTGGTGTTGTTTTCGAGGTTGATTAACTCCATTCCGGCTTTTACTTCACCGGAAATCACCTTGAAATAGGTTAATCTGCCGATATGTGGCTCTACCAGTGTTTTAAAAACAAATAATCCTGCAGGGCCTGCAGGATCAATGGGGATATCTGAATTATTTGCAGTGTGCTCTGCTGGTACCTCAATAGCGGCAGGAGCAACATTGTCGATAAAGCCCATTAATCTTCCGCTGCCCATATTATTTTTTGCGGAAAGGCAGAATACGGGGAATACATGATGTTGAAGCATTCCTTTCTTAATGCCCGCTCTAAGTTCATCTTCGTCGAGACTTCCTTTATCGAAATACATTTCCATCAGGGAGTCGTCATTTTCGGCAGCCTTCTCCACCAGTTCGTTATGTAGTTTATCGGCTTTTTCTTTTTCTTCAGGGGGAATTGGCAGTTTTTCTGGTTTGCCTCCATCTGTAGGGAAGCGGTACATTGTCATTTTTAGCAGGTCAATTATTGCGTTAAATCCGGGGCCCTGATTTACAGGATACTGCATTATTGTTACACTATTCCCGAATATTTGCTGGGCTTCTTCTACTGCTTTATTGAAAGAAGATAGTTCGGTATCCAACTGATTAACAGCAAAGATGGTTGGTTTTTGATATTTGTCTACATATTCCCACAATATTTCGGTGCCTACTTCCACTCCGTATTGTGCATTGAGCAATACTACGGCAGTATCGGCCACCCTGATGGCTGCAATTACTTCACCAATAAAATCTTCTAGTCCTGGTGTGTCTATGATATTAATTTTATAATCCTTCCATTCGGTATGTAACAGTGTAGCATATACGGAGTTTCCTCGTTCCAATTCTATTTCGTGATAATCCGACACAGTATTTTTTTCTTCAATAGTTCCTCGTTTACTGATGATGCCGGCTTCGAATAACATTGTTTCGGAGAGGGTAGTCTTGCCGCTTTTGGGTGCACCTAACAGTACGATGTTTTTTACGTGTTTATCATCATACGCTTTCATATGTGGAGGATTTAAGTGGAAAATGTGCCTTTTGAAAGAACTTACTATTAAGTTACTGTTTTTTGACCAAAATAGCACGCACTTTCTACTTTAAATGTGACAACATGCAGTACCTTTGCAGCTCATGATTTATTGATATATGAAACTATTATTACATTACCTCAAGAAATATAAATGGCTGGTGGTTTTGGCAATGTCTTTAGCCAGTATAAACCAACTCTTTTCACTGATGGACCCGATGATTTTCGGGTGGATTATAGATCGATTTGCTTCACATCCGAAGACTACCATCAAAGGGGGCGATATTTTCAGGCCGGAAGGAGCATATTTACGTGGAGTGCTTCTGTTGGTTGCTGCGGCAATCGGAGTAGCCATGGTTTCCAGAATTGCGAAGGCATTTCAGGACTATTTTGTACAGGTAATTGTTCAGAAGTTCGGAGCCCAGGTTTATACTGATGGATTAAAGCATTCATTGCGCCTTCCATATCAGCAATTCGAAGATCAGCGTAGTGGAGAAACGTTGGCGATCCTACAGAAAGTAAGAACCGACTGTGAGAAATTTATTACTTCATTTGTGAACGTATTATTTGTTTCATTGATTGGTGTTATTGTAGTGATTGTTTATGCGGGGTTGGTTCACTGGTCGCTGCCTTTTGTTTACCTGGTTGGTTGTGTACTGTTATCTGTTTTGATGAGCGTATTGAGCAAAAAGATTAAAGTGATTCAGAAAACCATTGTTAAGGAAACAACAGCATTGGCTGGTTCTACCACCGAATCTTTACGCAATATAGAATTGGTAAAAAGTTTGGGTCTTACTCAACAGGAGATCAGAAGGCTGAATTCTACCACGCTGAAGATTTTGATGCTGGAACTCAGAAAAGTAAGGAGTATTCGCAGTATCAGCTTTGTTCAGGGTACCTTCGTAAACCTGATGCGCTCAAGTATTCTGTTTTTGCTGCTTTTTTATATCTACAGAGATATTGCTACACTGGGCCAGTTAATGACCTTGCAACTATATTCCTTCTTTATTTTCGGGCCTTTACAGGAATTGGGAAATATCATTCTTAACTATCGTGAAGCCCAGGTATCACTTTTAAACTTTCAGGGAATTTTAAATACGCCGGTAGAAAAAATGCCTGATAATCCGGTTAAGGTATCTCAGATTGAAGAACTGACATTTAAAAAGGTAGGTTTTAAACATCTGACCGCTTCAAATAAGGCTTTGAATGATGTAGGCTTTAATGTGAAATTGGGCGAAACCATTGCATTTGTTGGCCCATCGGGTTCCGGTAAAACTACCTTAGTGAAATTATTGGTTGGGTTATACAGACCAAATGAAGGTCATATTTACTACAATGGGGTTGATTCCGCCGAAGTGGATATAGAAGAGCTGAGACACCAGGTAGGTTTTGTAACCCAGGATACGCAGTTGTTTGCCGGCACAATTAAGGAAAATCTGCTATTTGTGAATCCGGGTGCAACAGATCCGGAAATAATGGAAGCGCTGGATAAAGCCTCCTGTTATTCCTTGCTGGCAAGAGCCGATAAAGGCTTAGAAACAGTGATCGGGGAAGGAGGTATTAAAATTTCAGGCGGAGAAAAACAAAGATTGTCTATTGCTCGTGCTTTATTAAGAAAGCCGAGATTGCTGGTATTTGATGAAGCAACATCAGCTCTCGATTCAATAACTGAAGAAGAAATTACTTCAACTGTGAGAGAAGTAACAGCAAGTAAACAGCATATTACAGTAATGATTGCACACCGATTAAGTACAATTATGCATGCCGATAGAATTTATGTTTTGGAGAAAGGGCAAATTGTAGAGGTTGGAAAGCACCAGGAATTGGTGGATGAAAAGGGATTATATTATGCCATGTGGCGCCAACAGATTGGAGAGCGTAAAGTAGAAGCTTTCTAATAAAATACAAATTGATTAAATTTGCCACATGAGTACAAAACGACCTAATTATTTCATCAGTATGTTATCGATGAAATGTCCGAGATGTAGGAAGGGAGATATGTTCAAAGATCATAACCCTTTTCATGTTAAGCTGTCAAAGATTTTTAACATGTATGAGAAGTGTCCGGTCTGTGATCAGAAGTATGAGTTGGAAACTGGGTTTTGGTTTGGTACCGGATACGTGAGTTATGCTTTATCAGTAGCATTTAGCGTGTTTAATTTGATATGGTATGCTGTATTCTTCGGTATAAGCTGGAGAGATAATAGCATTTTCATCTGGCTGGGTATAAATACTGTTTTGCTGGTGTTGATTCAACCCTGGTTGATGCGACTGAGCAGAGTTATTTACCTGTATTTCTTTGTGTATTACGATGAGAGTACGAAGGATTTGGAGAAACCCAAACACCATCATTCATGATATTAGTTGCAAATTTGGGGGCTGTGAAAACAGCCCCTATCTTTTTCAACCAAAATCTGAACCAATGGTGGTCAGAAAATCTTTATCATATTACAAAAACCAATTTGAAAAACTGAGGGAAGCTGCATAACACCCTGGAGGCTAATCAGTCGGATGATTTTAGATAATGGTTTGCTAAACTACAAAATCTATTAATATTTTAGTGATAAAATTACACAAATGGTAACTATGGATGTCAATATATTAGGCTCTATTTGTCTAGTTACCATCTTGTTGTCATAACTTCTAAATCTAAATATAGTGTACAAATTTTACTATCTGATTTGCTTACTGGGATTGGCTTGTCAGCAACCTGCTTCTTCTCCTGAAGTAGCAGATAAACCAACTACCAGTAAGTCTTCCAAAGAGAAAACAATTTCCTTTAATAAACTGAGTGCAGACGAAAATGCAGATAGTGCAGAGTTTGAGGCTAATGGGATTCGGGTAACAATAACAAATACACTTCCTATGCAGGCAATCAATATAAGTCAGAAAAACAAACGACTGATCAATTATCTGCATGCCATTGATAGTCCTACCACCAGTATCCCTGTTCCAACATTAATTACGTCAAACAAGGATACTGTAGTAGTAATCACCTATCAGGAGCAACGATATTCATTTATGATAAAAAATAATACCGCTACCTTATCTAAAGAACGTTAATTATTTAAAATCGATTGGTATGGCCAGTTTCATACTGAAGTTTCTGCCCATATTAAATACACCCATTCTTCCTGTCGCCTCATTTATCGGTGCATATTTCAATCTGCTCAAATGATTTTGATAGGCAACATCAGTAATATTATTTACAGCAAAATGTAAAGAAAAGAGTGTTTTACTCTTTTTGTTAACAATATCAGTACCTAAACCAGCATTCAGCAAGGTGTATCCTTTGGTGCTGGTTTCTGTTTGATAGGCATAAAAAATATTATTCTGAGCCATATTTAAATCCATCTGCACACCAACATAGAGGTTCTGAAACGGACTTTTTCCTACTTTTTTAAATTTTCCTTTTAATTCAGACAACCATCTGCCGGCTGGTATATTAGGTAAATTTTTTGTTGAATCGGTAGCATTGATGGCAGTAGCTCTTACATAAGAAAATGTATTCTCGAAATGCAGCCAGTCGATCGGATGCGGGTGAATATCTAACATAATTTCCCCTCCATAAAGATGTGCATTGTTTTGCTGGAATTTAAAGGCAGCAAAGCCTTCAGCATTATCGAATGACGGAATAGAGTCGGTACCTTCACTGTTTACCAGTTTTCTGGAATAGATAAAGTTGTTGATATAATTATAGAAAATATTCGCGGTTAATGACAAATGCTCTGTATTAAAATCGATCCCTGCATCCACTTGTGTGCTTATCTCAGGCTTTAAATCCTGGTTTCCGTATTCGTATTTAATTGTTCCTTCATGCACTCCATTTGCCGAAAGTTCTGCAATATTTGGTGCCCTGAAACCACGTGCAGCATTCAGCTTAAGAGTTACTTTGTCGCTTGCTTCATAACTAATTCCTGCACTTGCAGACACATTAAAAAAGTTGCGATTGAAATCAGCAAATTTTACCGTGCCGGTTGGAGCAGGTTGATCATCGTCGTTTAATGTTAAACCTTCTGAATGCAGCGTTCTGTTATCGAATCGTAAACCACCGCTCAGTGTAAGTTTGTTGAAAGTTTTGGAAGTAACTGCAAACGCACCAATGTCAAACAAACTATAGGCAGGGATCAGGAATTCTTCGCCCTTATTTTTATTGTTCTGTTGCATTCCGTTTACACCAACAGTTGTTTGCCAGCCATTACTCTCTGCCAGATAATATTTCAATGCATAGTTGAAGGTATGCAGATTTAGAAATAACCCTGGAGTATTGGGTGTTAATACATCTCCGTATTCCCTGCGGTTGTTGATCTGATAGCCCAAAGTAAGGCCAATTCTTCCTCCATTATTAAAATACAGACTGTTATCCCAAACAATTTTATTGTGATTGATTTGCTGCTTGGGAACGGTCATGCTATAATCGCGATGGTCTTTATTGGTAATAGGTGCTTCTTCTGCTTCTCCGTTAATTACTACCGGTTTGATGAAGGTGCCGTCTGCATCTCTTTCTCCTTCTACCAAACCTAAATGCTGATTGAATGAAGTAAAGCTCAGGTGGCTGAATCCCCATTGTTTATTAATTCCTATTGTTGCTCCATAGTTTGTATTGTTGAAGCGGGAATTAAAAACATAATTATCGTATTTATTGTGATAGTCGTGTGCCTGTTTTTGTGTAATAAATGCGCTCCAGTTTATGCCGTTGTTATTACCTGCAATATCGGCATGATAGGCCATGAGCCCATTGTTGGTCTGGTAGTTTGCTTCAACATTACCTTTTATTTTTCCTAAAGGCAAAGGGGCAGGAGGAACAATATTTACAACTCCGGCCAATGCATCAGAACCATAAATCAGGGATGATGGTCCTTTCAATATTTCAATTCTGCTAACATTATAATCATCTACCTCAATGCCGTGTTCATCTCCCCATTGTTGTCCTTCCTGTCTGATTCCATCACTCACAACTACTACCCGGTTGTATCCAAGTCCGCGGATAAAGGGTTTGGAAATAGCCGGACCGGTGGTCAGTTGTGTAACACCAGGCACCTTGGAAATTGCATCAATAATATTTGTTGATATCTGATCGTCTAAATAATCACGTCGAATAATACTTACCGGTGTTGGCGTTTTTTTCATAGAAGTAGCCAGACTGGCGCCTGTTATGACCACCTCATTTTTTTCGATTAATGTTTCTGAAAGCTCAAAATCTTTTGAGGTAGCTCCATTAATAGTAATAGTTTCTGTAAAAGCGGCATAACCGATATAATGTACTTCCACTACATATCTTCCTCTTGGAAGATTTTTAATAAGATATTGTCCTTCTGCGTTGGTGGCAGCGCCTAACTTCAGATCTGGTAAATATACCGTTGCTCCCGGTAATGGTTGGTGAGATGTTTTATCTGTAACCTTACCAGAAAGCGAGTTTGCTTCAATTTCATCTACCGGAATTCCTGCAAAAGCTGCAGGAACAGCCAATAAAATACCCCAAATACCGAGCATCAACACACGTAAATTGTGCATAAGAATAAAATAATAATGATTGGAAATCTAAATCCTGACAATAAAATCCATAACATGAACAGATTGTTCACATTTCAAAAGAAAAAGGCATTAAATAATGGCAGGAGGTGCCCGTGGAGATGAGAATCGTTGAAAAGGCTTGTTAGCATTAACAACCTTTAAAACCGGGTATTCCCATTTTATAGGTTGCGCCAATACAAAATAGAATGCTGCTATTGGCTCATAGGGTTCTATAGCTATCTGTAGGAAATCACAGTGCTGGTGCAGTTCAGACAGGGCTGCACCCTCGTGATGCCAGGCATCAACAGTATCGTGGTGCCCGGCAAATTCGTGAATAAACTCTCTGGGGAGGGTATTTAAAGTAAATACTCCCAGTAGAATAATTGATAATATCTTATGCCATCTTCGTTTATTCACGAGGGCAAAGGTAGTAAAATCATTCAATTTGCAACAATGTTGCAATGTAAAATATTAATTAACCTTCAGCATAGGCCTTACCTGTTGGATTGGTCCATTCTGGAAGCGTGCATAATAGAGGCCTGTTGGAAGTTGCTGACCATCGAAGGTAAAGGAATAGGTACCAGGTGAATGTACTTTATTCACAGGTACGCTGAGTAATCGCCCTGCTGTATCAAAAATCTGGATCATTGTATTTCCGCTACCTGTGGTATAAGTGATAGTGGTATAGGAAGTAAATGGATTTGGTGAATTGATGATTAATTTTTTACCATCTGTATTGAGTTCCGGTATGCTGGTGATTGTACCGCAAGCCACACCACTTACAAGTGGGAGCCTTTGATAATCCTTACCCATAATTTTTTGCAGATCGGTTGGCTCTACACAAAACCATTGCTCCAATATAGATGCGTATATCGACCTGAAATCGTATTGCATTGGGATATTATCAGCAACTGCACTATTATCGGGGATAGCCGGACTATTCCCCAGAACTCCCTGATTCACATAATCGCCAAAAATGATCATCGGAGCAGCGGCACCGTGATCGGTTCCCATACTGAAGTTCGATTTAATGCGACGTCCGAATTCGGAGAAAGTCATACCCACTACTCTTCTGGAGGCATGCAGTCCTTTCAGATCGTCCATAAACGCCTTGATGGCATCAGACACACCACCTAACAGATTTGCGTGCCCACCTTTACTGGTATCTCCGCCTTCGGTTTGGTTGGCATGGGTGTCGAAACCTCCGGTGCTAACCATATATAATTTGGTTTTTAGGCCACCAGCTACAAGTCGGGCTACTATTTTAAGTTGCTCGGCCAGGTAGTTGTTTGCCGGATAAGCCCCCTGAGAGGTAACTTTACCGGCTGCCTTTTTTATTGATTGCTCGTAGCTGTTTGTTTGCTTGGCGATCAGCCGTATGTACTCCAATTCCTTGCCCCATTTGGTATTGGGAACCGGGTCCATTACTCCATCTATCAGATTATAGAAGTCGGTGGCGCTGGTAATAGCAATTCCCATGCTTGCATTGGCGCCCTGAAAAGCAGGCGACACAATAGAACCAATCTGAATTGCTAAAGGATCGGGTGCTTTGTCATTAGGGTATCCATCCGGGAAACCTGGATATTGAGTATCCAGATATCTTCCACCCCAACCGGTAGTAAGAACTTCATCGGAATTGGAGCCGGTAAGCCAGATATCTGTTGCACGGAAATGCGAGAAATTAGGAGTAGGATAACCAACACTCTGCACTATACTTACTTTACCATTGTTGTATAGCTCCTGGATACCTTTCATGGCAGGATGTAATCCCGATTTTTTATAGTTATCCAAAGCCAGTACTTTGCCTTCCTGGATAGCGATATTGGTACGGGCAGCCTGATATTTACTATAGATATCCAGTGGTATCACCATGTTTAACCCATCATTACCACCAGTCAGCTGAATCATTACCAGAACATGATCATTATCTGCAGCTCCGGCTAATGCATTGAGCATTGGAGATCCGGCAAATGCTTTAATTGAGAAGCCATTGATAACTGTTGGAAGTATAGCAGCAGGCGCTGTATATTTCAGAAAGTCTCTTCTTTTCATAAAAAGGTTTTTCAGGTTATCAGGCTAATTGATATTCTGATAAGTTCATGATATATTTAAACAGCGCTTGTAAACGGGTTTCCACATTCTCTTTCAGTGTAGCATTCGTAGGCGAAGCTATATACGCATTCCAGGCTTGTGTCCAGTAATAATTACTATCCGGACTCTGTCCGCTGAGCAGAATACTATTTTTCAGGAATGCCTTAAGGTTATCGGAAACGACTACACGATATAGTAATTTCACAACATCGTCAATCAATAAGATAGGATCTTCCGGATTGGGCAGAGACCCGGCATAGGCCAATACATCTATCTTGAGATTATTGATACCATTATTGCTGATCAATCCGTCGCTTAATTTATTTCGTTTAGGAAGCGTATCGGTATTGATCCACAGCTCATGAAAGGCAGGTTCCTGATAGTATGCATCCCAGCCCGCTACCAGTGGAGGATCTCCAAAGTTTTGCAGCATATTATCAGCTCTGCTTTGAATTACCATCCAGGCAGCGTATTGGTCTGGATAATTGGTAGGAAAAGCAATATTGTATTCTCTGCAGATACCTATACAGAAATCGGCCGGACTTTTAATCAGACAAGCCATATTTAACGGATCGAAGAAGTGCTCGCTGCAAAGCAGGGCATTTAGTGTAGTTTTTATATCAAATCCGCTGCTTCTGAAAATTTCTGCAAGAGGAGCGATTACATTCGTTTCTGTTGCGGCATCAATATCATAATAAACAAAGAATCGGTATAGTTTACGGCAGATGAATTTGGAAACTTCCGGTTGCAGGAAGATGATGTTTAACAGGTCATCCAGTTCCGACATCCCGTCTGTTCCTGTTTTTCCCGAGATTACCTTATTCTGGTAGAAGCTCGAAAATTGTTTATTGCCGATATCATGTTGAGTAGTATCGAACTTGCTGGTGATGGTGGTTCTGTCTACCCTGTAGCCGGTTAATACCCTGGCAGTAGCTCTAACATCATCCTCAGTATAGTGGGAATCCGGACCTTTACCAACGGTAAATAATTCATGTAGTTCTCTGGCATAGTTTTCATCGGCAGCTCCTTTAGAGTTGAGGGTGCCATTGAGATATACCAGCATTGCAGGATCTAATGTAATAGCCTTAGTGAGGGCTTTGAAATCTCCTAATGCGTATTGGCGTAAGGTTAGATTATACTGGTAGATAAACCTGCTATCTCTGACCATACTGGTTTCGGTAACAAAATGATTATGCCAGAACAGCACCATTTTTTCGTGTATGCTATGCTGTTGGTTGATCATTTGACCGGTCCACCAGGCTTTATACGAAAAAATGCGCTTTTGTTCCAGCATTTCATCTCCCAAAGGGGCTTTCACCCAGGTGGCACCCGGAGTTACGCCGGTATCATCAATGCCATAGTTATTAACTGGTGGCTGAGGAATGCTTTGCGGAGTGAGCAGGGTATCGATGGCTTGTTGCATCGACATGCCTTTAAACGCATTGTAAGTAGCCGGATTTACTCCGAATAGTGTGCGTTTAAGCAAATGAATTAGCTCGAGATCTGTCCAGTTGCCAGTATAAGGATTCAATCCGGAACCGGTTCTTCCGGTTACACTAAAAGGCCTTTTCTGGCGGTCTGGCGATAAGGTCAGGAATTGTCTGCGGTCCATAAATCGATATGGTTGATGGCTAGGGGGCCGTTTAGGGATCCAAATTAATAAAAAGTTTAATTTAATCGATGGGGAATTTTAAAGAGGTTGAAAAAAAATCTATCATTTTGATTATTCAGATATTCATTTGATAAAATAAATATCTGAATAATAATATGGTTATCAATAATTTATGTTACGTTTGTTAAGGTTTAAATAAGGAAAAATTGTACATTTGCTTCAAACCATTTGTTTTAAACATTTGGTTTAAATCATTAGGTACGCAACCTTTTGGTTTTTTATTGAGAACAATAGGGGCGGCTCGTCCTGCAAGATTTTGCTCAGCCCCTATGTTCTCACTTTTGTTCATCACAAAAGAAGTTTAGTATGTCCTTAAAACATTGGGCGTCTATAGCCCCTTCTGTTTATACTCCAAATTTTATACGTAACCTCTCTCTGTTCGACAGTCGTTAGTCGCTTCTTCTACTTATTGATTTAGTTGTCCGATCCTGGAAATTTCATGGGTCCGGGAGTGTATGTCTATTTGACAAATTTTATCTCAAAGATTGCGTTTGACTGTCAATTTTATAAATTAAAAATCAAGAAGTTACATATACGAATATATGTAATTAACCAACACATTTATTGAATTAAGAACAGAAAATTTATGAAGCATTCATATAATAAGCGGGTTATTCTACCAATTAGAAAAGCAATGGAATTAACACAGCGAGAAATGAGCAATCTGTTAGGCATATCTATAGGCAGTTTCAGGAATTATGAATCAGGCAGGTCCAGAGGCAGCGAATTTTTTTATCAGCGAATGATGGAGGTTTTTGGGATTGATCTGAGACAGCATCCCGATCTGAATAAAATTGTTTTCTGTAATGCACAGCGCGTGAAATCGGAGGTTTACAGGTATTTGAATACTTTGGAGATTATTGAGTAGATGTTGGTTAGATTGATTGACGAACTTCCAATTTTGCATGGAGGTGGGAACAATCCTAATTTGAAAATAGGTTTTGGGATTTATGGATCTATAATGTTGGGTTTATTTTCTGTGAGATGAGGCTATCCCAATACAATTAAGAAGCAGCGTATTGATTTGATATTAAATTCAAATTTCAAGATCTGGGTTCATTTATTGCTAAGAGAAAAATGTCTCTGATTTTATTGTCTTTATCTGATTGATAAATTTCCTTTACCGTAGACTGGGCAGGGGTAAACCCTGCCCCTACAGGGTTTCAGCGAATTACAGTTTCCATATTATAGAATTGTTTCTTAACAGAATTGAAATTAATAGATTGATATTAACATGAAACATATCTACCGGATGAAAATTTAGTTTCGGTGAAATCATGTTGGGGCAGTGTTTCAGCAAATTATAGTTTCTATATTGTAGAATTGTTTCTTAACAGAGTTGAAATTAGTAGATTGATATTAACATGAAATATATCTACCGGATGAAAATTTAGTTTCGGTGAAATCCTGTTGGGGCAGTGTTTCAGCGAATTACAGTTTCCATATTATAGAATTGTTTCTTAACAGAATTGAAATTAGTAGATTGACATTAATATGAAATATATCTACCGGATGAAAATTTAGTTTCAGTGAAATCCTGTTGGGGCAGTGTTTCAGCAAATTATAGTTTCTATATTGTAGAATTGTTTCTTAACAGAGTTGAAATTAGTAGATTGATATTAACATGAAATATATCTACCGGATGAAAATTTAGTTTCGGTGAAATCCTGTTGGGG
>NZ_QPMM01000007.1 GCF_003419895.1 Chitinophaga silvatica
TTATGCTGATGCTCAGCAGGAGCGATATTCTTTTCTTCTAAGTAAATACTAATCTCTGTATCTGTTTGAGATGCATCGGTCAGTTCAAAATAATAGAGTATGCCTTCTGGCAAAAGGGCCTCCAAGAGGAGATTTAAATTCTTATCCACGATTTCTTATCTAATTAGACTGCAAATCAAAGAATTTTAATTTGATCCCCAAGCTTTCAACTTGATCCTTGAAAACTTATGGGATGGCATAAATTTTACGCATACAGCCTGTATAATCTAAACGGAAAAAACTCCACATCTCTCACCCCACGAAGAGCATTTCTAAATGACTTAATCTTAGCATTAAATGATTCTGGTGCTGCGTTAGTGGCTCTGTTGTTAAAGAAGTTGAGGCAACAGGTTTGAAGGATAATAATTCTTTTAGTTCGATATCTTGTACTGCCCAATACCAGAAATTCTAGGAACATCGAACTTACTATTATCCTTATCTGCAAAATCCGATTATAGAGATCAGCTGATTTTGGTTTAGAGGTAACAGTCTTGTCTGATCGATTCAATCAGTTTTTGCGGCCAGTTCTCTTAAAACCCTGCTGAATAAGACGCCTCTGTGTTCGGTTATTTTACCCTCATCATTTAAAAGGAAAATCACCTGGTCGGTCAAACTTTAAATGAACAATCCTGTAGCAATGCACAAACTCCATCACTTATTGACTTAGTAAATAATCACTCAAGATCATTTTATGGTCGTTTAGCTTAAGTTACAGTTTTTTTGGAAAGTTTGCAACATAACCAGGAAAGGCTCAATCGGCTCAAAAATAGTTGTCTAAAAGAATTATCACTTACTTTTGATTGCTACAATATCTTTTAATTGATTTAATCGCTGTAAATCTTCCAATAAAGAGTTCGTGAATTGTTCCAACGGGAATCACAACAAGCAAAAAATTTAAGCCGTTTTTACACAGGAGAGAAGGCTTTTTTGTTTTGGTAAAAAGATAAATCATACAAAACGAATCTGAAAGGATACAATAATAAAATATAAGGCTACGCCCAGCAAGGTTTGAATTAGTGTGATTATTTCATCAGATGATAGATAACGAAAGTAGTACCAAATAGAATAATTCATGTATGTTTGAATAGAGAACATTTATCGTATGCTAATTGAAAAATCATTCATAACAGATATCAAAAGTATATTCGAGGCAGCGAGGCGGAATGCTTATTCTGCCATTAATTCTGCTATGGTTGAAGCATATTGGCAAATTGGAAAGCGCATATTTAATGAAGAGCAGCATGGCAAGGATCGGGCAGATTATGGCGAATTTCTTATATATGGACTTTCTAAACAACTTTCTAAAGAATTAGGAAAAGGATTTTCGATTGCTAACCTGAAAAATTTCAGACAATTTTACCTGACTTTTCCTGATTGGGATAAAAGCTACGCACTGCGTAGCCAATTGAGTTGGACTCATTATCGCTTGATTATGAGAGTGGAAAGTCCAAAGGCGAGGGAATATTATCTTAGTGAAGCTTCCACAGAAAGTTGGAGTACGCGCGTATTAGAGCGTAATATTAATAGTTTGTATTATGAGAGATTGCTTTCTACACAAAATAAGCAGGAAGCACTTAGAGAGCAAGAGAAAATGGCGAAAATACACCCAGTAGATCTTATAAAGGATCCATATGTACTTGAGTTTTTGGGAGTGGATATGCAATCCAAATTTTCTGAAAGTGATGTTGAATCAGCCATTATAAGCAATTTACAGCAGTTCTTATTGGAACTGGGTAAGGGCTTTTCTTTTGTTGGTCGACAGTACCGCATAACTACTGAAACTAAACATTTTTATATTGATTTAGTTTTTTACAATTTCATATTAAAATGTTTTGTTCTTATTGATCTTAAAATTAAAGAGCTTTCTCATCAAGATATTGGTCAAATGGATATGTATGTGCGCTTGTTTGAAGACCGTATAAAAACAGAAGGAGATAATCCGACAATTGGAATTATTTTATGCACTGAGAAAGATCAAACAATAGTGAAATATAGTGTATTAGAAGAAAATAAGCAGTTGTTTGCATCAAAGTATCGGCTGTACTACCAACCGAGGATGAATTGCGCCTTGAGCTTGAGCGCGAGAAACAATTTATTCGCGAGCAAATTAAAAATAAAGAGTAGACATAAGGAATTGTGGAGAGCATTAATTATAAGTAGAGTTCTTAACAATCCGGTACAAAGTAAGCCAATCCAGAAGAATATTAGTTCTAATACACAAGCTTTATAATCCGTGAAAATTGTCTCTGATAGAGATTTTGATATAGTTTCAACGGGATCACAAATCGTGCTACAATTCGAAAGAATGTTTCACGATTTTAATTTGAGATAATTTGTTTTACCTCCTTTTTCAGTATTTTTCCCTAAAGTTAATTATATGCAACTTCCTCCTATAGAAATCAGATGCCCAAATTGTGAGCTTAAGGCGTTTTTTTATAGTGAGACAATTACCTTAAACATGAAGGTTGTTCCTGGTTTGGAAGGAAAAGCTATATGTTCTCACTGCGGATTTAACAGTCACTTTGCATTCAGTAATAAGCACTATTATTATCAGATTCTCGTTGGAAAACGAATTTTATACGCTAGAACCCTTGAAAACCTTATTGCTTTGAGGGAGTATTTTAAAGAAGGTAAAAAGACATCAGGAGATCCTGACGAGGATTTTCCTAAAGCATTTTATCAAAATAGAGATAAAATAATTAAAGAGATTGATAAAATTGTAGAAGAGCAAACATGCTGATTATCCACCTTTAGTTCCATTTATCCATCAGCAGTAAAACAAAATAGTTTCAGCTATAAAGCTCATTTCTGTAGGCTTCTCCCCATGTCGCCAATTCATTGACCAATGGTTCAACTGTCCTTCCCGCTTCTGTCAGGGAATATTCCACGGTAATAGGTTTGGTGTTAATGACGGACCGGGTGATTAATCTGTTCATTTCCATATCCTGTAATTCTTTGGACAGCATTTTCGGTGCAATGCCTTCAACCTCACGCAACAAATCCATAAAACGCATTTTTTCATTAAGCAACAATGTTCCCAGGATATGGAATTTCCATTTGCCCGATAATATTTCCATAGCATCTTTAATTGCTAAAATCCGTTTCTTGCATTGTGTGCTGGTATTGCAAGTCGCCTGTTTTTTCATCAAGTTTTATTATTTATCCTACTATACAAAAATACGCTTTTTAGACACATAGTTACCAAAAGGTAATCAGTTTCTAAAGGGTAACGAATAGTGTTTGTAAACTATTAGTAAAATAACTTTACACTGTAATTCTAAAGCGAAGAAAAAATGAAATCTTATTTGAAAAGTATAATGGATGTTTTTTGATTATTTAGGTTATGCGCAGGATGCCTGAAAATGGCTATAAGATTGAAAATAATTGGGATGTAAAATTTTTATATGAAAATTCTAATAATAACATCTATTCTGCTCTCAGTCTTCACAAACTGTACAGCACAGAAAAAAAATAATAAGAAAATGAAAAACGAAATAGAAAATAGCAACCCGCTTTTATGTGATCCCGAAACAGGGATTTGTGAAATGCCGAATGGCCAAAATAAAGGAGGAGCTACAAACAATCATCAAACTAAAGATAAACTGGTTAAAATAATTTACTTTACTGATCCTATTTGTTCTTCATGCTGGGGCATAGAGCCCCAACTAAGAAAACTGAAACTGGAATTTGGCAATAATTTCGAGATTGAATACCGTATGGGCGGTTTATTACCCGACTGGAGTTATAACAGCGGAGGTATAAGCAAACCATCAGACGTAGCCCATCACTGGGATGAGGTAAGCAGTTACTATGATATGCCTATCGACGGAGATATATGGCTGGAAGACCCTTTAAATTCTTCCTACCCGCCATCAATAGCCTTCAAAGCTGCGCAGTTGCAAAACAAGGAAAAAGCCATTTTATTTCTAAGGGAAATGAGAGAATCTGTTTTCCTGCACAAAAAAAATATTGCTAAGTGGGAACATATTACCACTGCTGCAATCAAAGTAGGATTAGATGTAAACAAATTGAAAGCTGATTTTGAAGGTCAGGCGAAAACTGATTTTGAGAAGGATTTACAATTAGCCAGGGAATATGGTGTAAGAGGTTTTCCTACATTGTTTTTTGTTGATGGCGCAGGGCATAAAGAATTGGTGTATGGTTCAAAGCCTTATGCCGCCTATGAAAATGCTATTATAAAACTACTTCCCGATGCGGTAAAAAGCAATTATGATAAAAATTGGAAATGGCTGTTTTCAACCTATCCAACGCTTACAGCTAAGGAATTTTCTGAATTATCAGGAACACCAAGAATGGAAGCTGACAAAGTACTTGACAATCAAGTAGCAACAGGACGTTTAGAAAAAAACACTACCAAAAATGGTGCTATATGGAAACTGAAGTTGGTACAGTAGAACTTGCTACCATAATCCCTATCTCACCGATAACTTGATACTCGGACAATTCTGATAATTTACTATTAAAAACGGTATCTCAAAATCACTTTTGAGATACCGTTTAAATTTTATACTATACTTGTCTGCGGAATAATATCAAGTATTCCTTCGTTCCGTATAATCCTCATTCCGTGTCGGTCTTCAGAAATACCACGGGCAAGGATACGTGGGTAAGTTGGTACCTGTCCGTTCATTATCGTAGGCAGATATACGAATTGTACTTTCTCTGGTAATTGTACCTGTAATGCTTCTCCCACTTCCGTTATATGTGTAGAAACCATAAATACGCATTGTTGATGGCTGGTGAGCGCAGCTATAACTGCCAGTGTAGCATCATATGCGTCCTTTACGTTGGTTCCCTTGAATAGCTCGTCAAAAATGATTAGTAGGTTGCCAGATCGACTCACTTCTTCTGCTATCATTTTTACTCTTAATACCTCCGCATAAAAATGGCTGTAACCTTCTTTCAGATTGTCGGGCACATTGATGGAGGTATAAATACCTTCTTTAACCGAGAACTCCATCTCTCGGGCAGCAACCGGGAAGCCCATATGCGCCATGTATACAGCAATTCCATAGGCTTTCATAAGCGTTGATTTACCGGCCATGTTGGCACCTGTAAGGAAAATCATCGGGTTCTGCCCTGTTACTGTAAGGCTATTGGTAACACTATTGACAATCGCAGGATGATGGAAGTTGATCAGGCTAAGGCGATTTTCAGTGGTTGGTAATGCCTTGGCAAATACCCATTTTTTTTCGCTTGCTACCGCTGCTACGCCCAGGTATACATCCAGTTCGTAAGTGATTCTGAAAAGTGCTTTAACTTCCTCTGATAACTCGCTACGCAGAAGGTAATCATACCTGGCTATTTTCCAGATTTGATCAACCGACGGATTACCCAACAGTCCTGTCATACGTTCATTTTCAAGGAAGGCGACTGCCGGACTGAATGTTGCCAGAAACGGGTGGTCTGGAGCGAGTTTCTTTAGTTGCCGATGAAAATCCTGTATTTGACGAAGGAAAGTAATCAGTGCATTTAACCCTTTCTGTACCTGCTCCATTTCCTGGGGTAATCCAAGATATTTCATGAACAGGTTACGGGAGCGCTGCGAGAAAGTTTGTAGTAAGGAGGTACTGCCTCCCATTTTCATGAAATCTTCCGCCAGGCTTAGGGTGTCATTACTTACAGGGAGTTTAAGCGATAATTGGCTGAAAAGCGCCAACATATTACTTCGCTCGTTTATAGCGGTTGCATCTGTCAGCGGATGGCGGAACAGCTGTTCCAGCAATCTTTCTCCCCCGGTAGTTTGGGTTCGGTTAAAGATGCTGAACATGGAAGTATTCCGGTATTTGCCAAACAGGTTTAGGTCTTCAACTGTTTGTGTATCTGTGATAAATTCTTTCGCTGTATTCGAGGTATTGAATTTAGTCAGCTGCTCCAGTATACCTTCTTCACGAACGATAATCATCCCGTGGCGGTCGGCCGATAGGCCAGGCTCTAACTGGTAAGTATACACGGGTTTGTTGCCCTGCATTTTTGTGGTCAGGCAACCAAATTGGATCTGTGAAGATTTTTTAAGCGTTTCTCCTGCTTCCAAAATATGGGAAGAGATGATGAAAAGACTGGAATGACAGTTGGTGAAGGCTTCAGTCACTGCAACAGTTGCTTCATAGGCGTCTTTTACGTTGGTGCCACGGAATAGCTCATCAAAAACAACAAATAACTTTTTCTGTTGCTCCAATAACTTAGCCACTTTTTTGACCCGGTTAACCTCTGCATAAAAATGACTGTATCCCATGTCGAGATTATCAGAGAGGTTTATAGTGGTAAACATCCCATCCAATACAGTAAACTCCATTTTAGTGGCTGGTACCGGAAACCCCATATGTGCAAGGAATACCGCAATGCTGAGGGATTTCATCAAAGTAGATTTACCAGCCATATTGGCGCCCGTAAGGAAGAACACATTTTGTTTTCCTGTAAGGCTGATATTATTCCCTTTGGCATTTTCTACCAACAAGTGATACACACCCTCAACTTTCGTACACGCGTTGATGTTACCCGGAAGTGCTGTGGCATAATGAAGTTGTTTCTTCTCTGCTACCAGTGCAACACTGATATACACATCCAGCAGGTAGATATACTGTAACAACAATTTTAGTTGGGCTGTATATGTAAAGCGGAACAACTGGTCCAGTGCTGCTATCTGTTCGAAATTCTCTTTACCTGGTACATAGCCGGAGGCATCTGTTTTTTGGTGAAGTGCTGCCAGCACGGTGGTTATATCAATTTCTTTATCCAGAGGAGAATCATTGCTTACTTCCCTGTATTTTTTTAGTGCAGTAAGAATGGAGGTAATGGCGTGTATACCTTTCGTAATTAGTTGGAACTGATCGTCTGATCCGAGTAGTTGACTGAATTTTCTGCCAAGGTTGTTGTCCTGCGCGGAAAGTTTACTTCTTTCATCCGTATTTTCCAGGTATTTTTCGGCAGTATCCAGCCATTCACCCTGGAAAGGAAAGGCAATCTGCAATTGCTGGAAATAGCGGAAAGCAGCACTTCGCCGGTTAATAGCTTCCCTGTCGGCCAGGGGCAGCTGGAACATTTGTTCCAGTGCCTCTGCGCCTCCACGGGTATGGGTTCTGTTGAATAATCCGTAAATGGAATTACCTGCTTTTTTTCCGAAGATATTCAGGTCTTCCAGGGTTTGTTTGTCTGTTACAAAAGTTTTCATCTTACAGCTGGTTATTTTCCGCGACGGCGAAGCCAGATGACTACTCCTGCAATAATCAGCAGGGCTGGTATCACCCATTTAAAAATGAAGGCAGTAGTTGCCCAACCTTTTTCACCAATGCTCAGTGAGGTATCAATAGACGGATCTCTGCGGGTATCAATAGGCACTTCCCCGTCTGATAACCAGGAGAAAGCTGCATTGATCAGCGAATAGTTACTCGCCATCACTTTAGCACGACGCATATTTAATTCGCCTGTACTTAACCAGTCGGCATCTCCGGTTACAATGATTTTTTGTTCCTTGCCATTTACTATTCTGTTCAGGGCCAGAACGGTCGGATAACTTTGCTGTATTTCACCGGCATTGGTGTGATATATAACTGTATCGTCTATAAAGTTTTTAGTTTCCATCTCATTCCAGCTGCTGGAGTCGGAACGGAAAAGGGTAGTTGCCGTATAGTCTTTACCGGTATATTGTAAACCAGCCGCGCCTGGCATAATGAGTGGGAGGTTGTTTTTACCTTGTGATTCAAGGTAATAAGACATAGCTCTTGCTTCTTTGGTAGGGCGCATGATCATCAGGTCTGGTGGGAAATCGGCTGTTGGATTTACAAGTAACCCCGGTAAGAATTGTACACCTACTAATGCAGCAACCGGATTGATATTTTCGGTCTTATCCGGTTCTCCTGAAATTACCAGGTTGCCTCCCTTATTAATGTAAGCCTGTAGTTTTTCGAGTTCAGTTGCTGATAATGGTTTACGAGGATCGGCGATAACCAGTATTTTGATTTTATCAGGAATACTTTGTTCCAGGTTTACTTCCTGGAAGTCGAAACCTTGGTTGATCAGTGCATAACGGAAGCGCTTTTCCTGGGCAAACATTTTATATCCTCTGTCGTTGTCTGTTGTACTGCTGCGTTCAGAATGCCCTGTAACGAATCCAACTACCGGAAGATCCATAATCATACGCTTAACAGCTGCGGTGATCTCTGCTTCTGAAGGATAGCGCATCATATCGTCATACACACGGAGGAAAGTCCTTTTTCCATTACCCAGCTCCAGTAATCTTACAAACTGATAACCTTCGGAACCCAGGTCTGCTTTTTTCTCCAGTTGTTCAAATGGTATGGCATCAAATTTCCAGTTATAGATACGTTTCAGTGAATCGAATCTTTCCCTGTCGGAGTTATTAGGATATCTTTTATCCAGGAACGGGTTATCGGCTTTATGATAATAGTAGTAGTAATTCAATTTGATATCCGGTTTAAAACGCAGGTATCTTTTGAAACGGTCTATATCTATTTTTTGCCCAATAGGCAGCGCCAGGAAGTTATCCTGTGCCAGCATATTAGTGAAGGTATAGATAGTGAGCTTGTCGTTTAAATGATTCATTACCTCCTGGCTGCTCTTTGATAAGGTATTGGTCTTGTTACGGGTAACATCCAATACGGCCATCATTTTAGGACGGGTACTTACATAACCGATGACTGCTGCCACAAGAAAAACTGTTACGTACTTCAGTGAGGCAGAAATCCAGGTGGTTTTCCTCCTGCTCAGTTGCAATTTCAAAGTAGCAAAACCCAGGAATAGGCCCACTACCAGTACGAAGTACAGCACATCTTCCACCGTAATCATACCTCCGAAGAAAGTATCTGAACGGCCGGAGATCGAAAGCCAGTAGGTGATATCTCTTACGAGAGGTACATCCTGTGCTACTCCGCTGATATACCCGAGGAAGGCCAGGATAGCCAGGGTACCGATGGCAGAAACAACTGTATAGGATGTAATGCTGGACATAAACAACCCAATAGCTGCATAGGCACAGATAAGCAGGTAAATACCCAGTAATCCGCTCAGTACAACCGGTGTGTCTACATTATTTACTGTAGCAATGGAGAAGAAGGAAAATACGGCTGCAATGCCCGTCAGCACCAGGCCATAAATCATCAGGGAAAGATATTTTCCGAAGATAATCTGGCGACTGTCGATAGGCGATGATAACAATAGTTTAATGGAGCCGTTGTTGTATTCCCTGCTCATTACCCCCATGGTTAGCAGAGGTATATATAGGAACAGGTATTTGGCGATATTAGGGTAAAAGCCCAGCATGCCGGAGAAGATACCCAGGGTGGCGCTGAAAAGGTCGCGGCCCAGGGCCTGGCTTCTTACCATTTCATCAAAAATGTTGTTATACAGGATGGCCGACTGGAAAGAAAAAATGACCAGTACCAACCAGGCCACTGGCGAAAAGAACAATACCTGTAGCTCTGCTTTGGCAATCTTAAATATTACTTTCATTACTCTTGGTTATGGGCGTCAGTTAAGTTGATTTGTTTTTTTTCGGCTTAGTTCTGCAAACACGGTATTGAGTGAATTCTTTTCGAGATATATTTCGATCAGGCGCCAGTCGTTGGCGATGCTCATTTTTACAAAGGTTTCCAGTACTTCGCGGTTATTGTCAAACTGCAGGCGATACTTATTGTTACCTGCAACTTCTACTCCAAGTACGCCGGGAACTGTTGCCAGTTCTTCCGGTGATGGTGCCGCCAGCAGCGTTGCATTAAACAGGCCTGGCATTGCATAATGGTCAAATTCATCCAGTGTGCCGGAGAAGATAATCTGGCCTTCGTTAATCATCCAAATATCATCACAGAGGGCCTGTACTTCCTGCAGGATGTGGGTAGACAGTAATACAGTTCTCTCTTCGGCAATTTCTTTGATGAGGGATCTAACTTCCAGGATCTGGTTGGGATCGAGACCATTGGTTGGTTCATCCAACACAATGAAATCTGGTCGGTGAATAATTGCCTGGGCAATGCCCACTCTTTGTTGATAACCACCGGAGAGGTTCTTGATAATACGCTGGGCAAAGTGGCTGATTTTACACTTTTCCATCACCTCCTGAACAGCCTGTTTAATGGTGTTCTCAGGCATCAGGCGCAGGTAAGCGCAATAGGTTAAGTATTCTTCTATGGTTAACTCCGGCTGTAACGGTGGTTGCTGTGGTAAAAAGCCAATGTGTTTTTTGGCCTGCACAGGATTTTCACGAAGATTAATGCCATTGATAAAAACATCACCATCTGTTTGGTTTAATACCCCACATATGATGTTCATAAGGGTTGATTTGCCGGCGCCATTGGCGCCGAGCAAACCGTAAATTCCCTTGTTGTTGAATTCAAAATTGATGTCCTTTATCGCCCATTGTATATTATAGCGATGCGATAAATTACTCACCTTGATAATTGGTTCTTTCATATATAGATTTCCGTATTTTTTATTGAGTTTTATAGCTTTTGAAGAATACGTCGATTACCTTACCCAGGTTATTCAAGCGGTGCAGCTCTTTGGGCTTACCGGAAAGCATGGTTTCGTTGGAAATATCATAGATGATAACAGCGCCTTCTTCCAGGGCCACTGCAATCTGTTGTGAATCATCGCTGCATGTGATGCTGTTGATACTGCTGCCGAAAGAGGTATACTGTGTAACAGTACCGGCAATGGCATCGAAGTAGTATAAATTCGTATTATTGGCACCTCCGCTGAAAACGATGTAATCCCGCAGTTTTACAGCCACATATTTGCTGTTGCTATTCACGAGTGAGGTACCGGTGAAGGGTATACGTTTTCCGGGAGTCAGTGTACCTTTACCCTGGCTGTTATTGAAATTGAAGTCTTCGTAATAGATTTGCTGATCAGCAGGGTTTTTAATCAGCATGCCTCCTTTAAGTATGCCATAGGCATCGTTGAAAGTACCACCCCATACGTAATCCCAGCTGCCGAGATTATGAAGGGAAGTGTAATTGGCCGGATATGGGGTCACTGGTTGAGGGAGCGAATCCATTACTACACCTCCTCCGGGGAAAAACCTGCTTCCGTCTACCCAAACAACACGTTTGTTTAACCGGTCATACAACATTCCGGTAAGAGTGGTCTTGTACCAGGAATCCCATATGTCGGTAATTTGCATGCCTTTGGCAATGCTAACAGGAGAGCTCATCCATGGAATAGTGAAAACAGCAGCGCCGTTGAAGAAGCGGGCATACAAATCACCATTTTTATTTACAAAAAGATCACCTGAGGCGAAAGTTGCAAAATCTACGGGCTCAAAATTATCAGGAGCGCCACGGGTAAAAGACTGTGAAGCAATCAGCTTTTTCTTCATATCGTTGCCACTAAGATCCAGCGGCCCGGGTGTACCTTTCTGCATCACAAAAATACCCGGAGTTCCACGCATGATATAAGGCGCTAATTTAAAGGGTTGTGTACCCATCGGACTACCGTTAGCTTTTTTATATAGATCTGTATAATCAACATATGCACCGGTAGTGGCATTTACATTGATATGCCCGACTTCTGAATTTCCTGCGGCATCCTGATAAAGGAAACCCCAACCCAGCACAAAAGGAGAGCTGATGGAGAGAATCAGGAAAGTAGGAGGAGTGAAGGTAATCCCTGTTTTACGGTCTGTCATATAATACGCGACGCTGAAACCGGTTACTTCGGTGGCTGCGTATTCGAGTACCGGTTTGTTGGAATAGAGTTTACCGTTCAGATACCAGGCATGATCAAAGTCGCTGGTATCGCTTGGGTTCGAAAAGGTGCGGCTTGGACTATATCTTAATGTGTCGCCCACATATATTGTTAAAGAACTGGCAGGATAACGGATGTCAACCTTGTTTCCTGTTAAATAGTTGTAGTTCCCTTTATCTTTTATACAGGAAGAGAGCAACGCTGTTGCCGCCAGTAAATATGTATAAGTTTTATTGAATTTCATGTTGTTTGATTTTCTCCCGGTGATCAATTATGATTATCCAATGAGTGGAATAGTGGAAAGCATGTCTGTTCCATCATCTTCCAGTACCGGTGTGCCGGCATCGCGCATTTTGATCAGATAGTATTTGAACTGCAACATCATATCTCTTTTCTTTTCATCGGAATAGATACTGATATTACCTTCCCCGACTACCTGTATGAACATGGAGAATTTTTTGTCGGTATACTTGCCCAGGTAAGTACTTTCCATTACTGCATCCCACCAGGAAGGTTTGCTGATTTTGTCGCTGATTCGGATCACACGTCTTGAATTGATGGTTTGTCCAATCTGGAGTTCAGGTCCTCCGGCCATATCCAGTACCAGCAATACTTCTTTCCCTTTCAGCTCTGGTAACTTTTTGATAGTTACATAGGCAGTATCGATAGGTAAAGTTTTGCGTAAGGTATAGGTTGCGGGTACAGTGAACAGTGAAGTCACGGCAGTTGTAGCATCGTTCACTTTCAGGGAATAGGAAAGATCTTGTTCTGTCATTTTACCTGTAACCTTTACAGGTAAGGCAATATTGAACTGCTCTTGTTTTGGATAGAGGAAGAACGACAAGGAGATGGTATCCCTGTAATCACCCGTGAACTGTAAATACCTGCCGGCATCATATGTTGTTAAACTAATTTTTTTACATCCTCCCAGCGTAATGCCTATGAGAATAGCTATAATAGATTTATTAATGTATTGCATATTGAATTGTTAGACCTGGTTGGTTAATGATTAATATTCTCCTTCTGGTAACGGAGGTGTAAACCTGCCATCTACTTCTACGCGTTTAGTTCCGATTTGCATGGCTTTGTTGAGTCGTTTGTGTGCGAAGATGGTTTGTCCTTCTGCCAGGAACTCCCTTCGATATTCCATCAGCAACTCGCTGTAAAATCCAGAGTCAGAATTGTCTGTAAAGGAGGAAGACTTCCCACGTGCATTGCGTAAGGCGTTCAGGATTTTCAGGGCGTCTGTTGAATTACCTTCACGGAACAGGCATTCGCTGTAAATAAGGTAGATCTCACTCATCCTTAGTACTGGCATAATAGTATTCTGTTGTGGCACAAGTTCAGCCTGCATTGTTGCTTCCAGCCACTTGTAGGAGGTATTGTCCGGGGATACCAGATTGCGGCGATAGTCGCGTTCTGTTCCGGGAAATACACTGGTTACGTCATTGAGCTGGAAGTTGTAAGAAGCATTCGTGTAAGAGGTAATATTCTTAATCAATGCAGGATCATAGAATGCCAGAATGATGTCATTGGCCATCTTTGGATACCGTGACGAAGTATTGGTTAAATACTCTGGTGTAAATGTCCACCACTTTTTCCCTGCCGGGCCGAATTGTTTGTATACATATTCGGCTTCTGCTTTCGCATTTGGCATATCTCCGATATAGAGGTAGGCTCTTGCCAGCAATCCGTGGATGGCCACATAATTAAGACGGTTCATCCTGAAACCGAAGAATATTCCACCAGATCCGCCGCCGCCACTAATCAGGGTACTTAATCCATTACTCAGGGAACCGATATTGTTAATGGTATCATTGGTTGCCACCAGCTCCTGTGCTTTCTTCAGATCGGCAGTGATCTTTTTCATGATTTCTGTGGTAGGCATTGCAGTTGCAGTATGTGCAGGGTAAGTATCCTGGTATGGTACTACCACATCCTGGTTGTTTTTGGCCGGAGAAACGCAGAAAATCCTTACCATGTCAAGATGCAACAATGCACGGATGGCTATTGCTTCTCCTTTTATCAGATCACGTTCTGATTTACCAGCCAGGAAGAATTTTTCATCTTTTTTATCTAATTCATTTAAGAGCTTATTACAATTGGCGATAGCGGTATAGGCGTTACTCCAGATATTTGTTATCGGTGTAAGCGTATTCGGATCTTTGAAATCGCTGTTAGTTGCTGCCTTATATTCCAATGTAACTTTGCTGGTGTTGTAATCCTGACTCATTGAACTCAACATTCCCCAGGTCAGTTCACGTCCGTAAAGTTTAGCTTGCGCCAGCTGCTGATAGATGCCATTCAGGGCAGTTCTGAAACCAGAAGGGGTGCTGAACAGCGTTTCTTCACTGATTCGGTCTTGTGGTTGTACCTCCAGCCATTTGTTACATGAAACTAAAAGGATAGAAAGTAATGCAACCGATATATTAAGCACATGTTTTTTCATGATAGGATGTTTAAAGGCCTAGGTTGATGGAAAAGTCGAAGGTTCTGGCAAAAGGATAATCCAATCCTCTTTCCTGCTTTACGGTGGTAAGCTTAGCAACGTTGTTGGTTGTCAGCTGCACTCTCATCATATTAAACCCACCCATTTTTTTCAGAGTTTTTTGTTTGAGGGAATAACTGATGCTGAGTGAGTTGAAGGTCACTGCATTGTATTGCTGCATGAAGCGGGAAGTTGGACGGGTGGTATATATCCTGTCTGCTATATCTTTGTACTGGCTGATATCACCAGGTTTTTTCCAACGGTCGGAAAGCAGTCGTCTGTCGGCATTCCGGTTATAGATGTCTACGTTTTCTACTTTACTAAGTAGGGTATAGTTGTATTCGTCGCCACCGAATTCATAGAGGAATGAAGCGAAGAGAGAGAAGCCTTTATAGCTGGCGTTCACTCCAAAAGCGCCTTGTCCTTTAGGTGTGAGATCACCTATGATCACCTGATCTGCAGCATTCCAGTCGTAAATAATAGTACCATCCTTACGTAGGAATACTTCCTGTCCATTCATCGGGTTAATACCCAGTGATTTCATTCCAAAAACAGAAGTTAATGAGCCGCCTTCTACATATTTAATGTGAGGGGTGGAGAATTTAACTTTATTTTGAGGCGCTTTGTCGGACGATGCAATAGTATAGTTATCATATTCCTGATCTACACGTTTGTTATATTCTCTTAGTGCATTTGAGATGTTGAGGAGGGTATTTCTGTTAGCGGCAAAATTTCCGTAAACCGCTACCAGCATGTCTTTCTTTTTCAATACTTCCACGCGTACCTGTATTTCGTAACCTTTATTCTCCACTTTACCGATATTGTCTTTATACTGGGTGAATCCGGTTGAAAGCGGGAGATTTACATCATTTACCAGGTCGCGGGTGATTTTTTTATACAGGTTGAAGTTGAAGGAGACACGGTTGTTGAGTAATCCCATATCAAAGATCAGATCATAGGTATTGGTTTTTTCCCAGGTGAGCAATGGGTTTCCCATGCCATAAAGAGAAACGCCAGGACCAGAGCTGTACCAGTTAGGAGACAACTTGTAATTATCTTTTGCGGCATATGGAGGGAAGTTGATCTTTCCCAGCTGACCCATGTTGGCGGTGATGCGTGCGCGGTTAATAAGGCTGTTGTTTTGCATAAAGGCATATTTATGCAGATTGATACCGGTACCGACAGACCAGAAAGGAGCGAACTTATTTTCTGTTCCGAATTCGGAAGAGCCATCCAGCCTGGTAGAAACGTCTAACAGGTATATGTCTTTATACGAATAGTTCATAGTCAGGAAAGTACCGAACAGGCGTGTCTGGTTTTGCTGATAGGTTGGTTTATCAACTATCTTGGCTGCCAGGTTAGGAGAGTGCTGGCTACCGGAAGTGAAGCCTGTATAGGTAGCATTGCTGGCGGTGGATTTTGACTGTAAGGCATTTACACCGGCAGAAATATTGATATTATGACCATGTATTGAGTTGACATAGTTTGCAAATGCATTCAGGTTCATATTTAATGCATCGCTGCTCCCCATGCCTAGCTGCCCGATATTAGTGTAATCGGTACTTGCACTGATCAGGTACCTGCCGGAAGCCGGATCTATGTAGTTCTCTGTTTTATTTTCCATTTTCGTTACAGAGAGCTGGCCCCTGAACTGAAGATGTTTCATTACATTCCAGTTCACTGCGAGGTTATTGGTAAGTGTGTTAATTGAGTTACGGCTATAGTTTTGTGTTTTAAGTGCTTCAAATAAGGGGTTGACAAGGTTAAGTTCAGCGGTCGCACCTGTGTGCCAGTTCGTGGTATTTTTTAGCAATTGTCCGTTGTCGTCATAGATCCTGTCGTAAGGAGCTTTCCAGGTATAATCTGAAAAACTGCCATATGGAGAATTCTGTGCGTTTACTACATCGTAGCTAACATCATTTCTAACAGAAATATTTTTGGCGCGGTAGTCGAGTGTTAGGCCGGCGCCCTGACGGTTCCTGTGCGATTTTTTCATGACGCCATTCTGGTTGTCATATTTCAGGGATACGCCAAAACGTATTTGTTGGCTACCTCCGTCTACGTATAGAGAGTGGCGTTGGTTCACTTCATTGGTAATTGGTTGTGCGATCCAATCGGTATTGATACCTTTTGCGATAGCAGCCTGTTTTTTAATATATTCATCCTGCAGGGCGGCAACGTTAGCTGCTGGAAGGTTCGGGCCTGGGATGTAGGCGCCGGACAGTCGTTCTGCTTCGAGTTTTTCTGCTGCATTCATCAGGTTATAATCAGAAAGGTCGGGAGCAGTGAGGGTTGCCGAACCGGTATAATTGATCCTGAGTCGGCCGGCTGCCGGCGGTACTGTTTCTATCACAATAACTCCGTTTGCGGCTCTGGAACCATAAACAGCTGTAGCAGCAGCATCTTTTAGTATTGTGATGCTTTTAATGAGATTGATATCATAATCGTATACTTTTTGAGCCGTTACTTCATAACCATCCATGATAAAAATCGGGAGGTTAGGGTTATTTGTAAGGGCAGCCTGGGAAAGGTCGGTACTGCTTTTATCCAGTTCCTTGACACCAATACCAGACCTTCCTCTTACATAAAACTCGGGCATTGTATTAGGGTCGGAGCCTCTCAGGTTATTTTTCTCCAGGCGGAAGGAGGGGTCATAAACCTGCAGGATGGCGAGTACGTTACGATTGCTGACTTGTGTTAATTGTTCCTGCGTAATTTTGATGGCATTACCTGTGAAGCTTTCCTTACGAATGTTGCTATACCCTGTAACTACTACATCTTTGATGGCGGTTTCAGAAGTTTTCATTGCAATGGTAACTGTGTAACCGTTTTTTGATACTTTACTTTCCTGCGTTTCCATACCAACGAAAGAAAATACAAGTACTTGTCCGGGAGTTGCCGCGATAGTGAAATTACCTTTGGCATCAGATACGACACCGATATTGGTTCCTTTTACCCGGATGCTAACACCTTGCATAGGTTCTCCCTTTGGAGAACTGATATAACCGGTAACAGGTTGTTGCTGCGTCTCAGGGTCAGCTGCTGGTTTTTCTGTTCGTACGGTTATCACAATGGTCTTTTCACTGATCTTGTACTCCATTGACTGGCTTTTAAGCACCAGGTCGAGGAAGTCGGTAAGCGGCATGTTACGGGCATTTACAGAAACCGGTTCAGCACTTTTGAGAAAGCTGGAATTGCCAAATACTACGAAGCCTGTTTGTCTTTTGATTTCTGAAAAGACTTTTGGTAAGGGCACATCTTTCCCTACAAAGATGATGGTCTGCGAATTGCCTGTGGCGTGCACGCCCATGATGAATGTTAGTAGAAGAATAAACGTCAGTCTCATAACTAGCATGGTTTTGGCGAAAAGCCTCCGAATTAGGTATTCAGGTGGTGGAACAGGAGATGCCGTTACTTCGTTTACAGCAATAGAATCCCCTGACCAAAAAGCGTTTTTTTGCATAAATTGCATCTGTTTGGTTGATAAAAATTGTACACAATACGAAACTAGATCGACTAAATTTTACCGTTGCGGGGTGCCACCTGCAGCGGTTTTTTTAGCGACAAACTTTATTGTTGAATAAAATTTCCCTGTTTAAGGTAATACTACCAGCTTCCTGTCTTTCTCAATCCGGAAGTGGACATCAGACATTTTTAATGCATCAATTAATTCTGATAGTTTGATATTTCGGCTGATTTCTCCAAAAAACTGGATGTCTGGAATTGATTTTTCATAAACTACCTGTATATCATACCAGCGTTCGACCTGTCTCATGACTTGTTCCAGGTTCGCTCCTTCAAAATTGAACAGGCCATTTTTCCAGGCCATTATTTTATCGGACTCTGTTTCATTAAGTGTTACTACCTGTATCCTGTCTGATATTTGTGCCTGTTGTCCTGGATTCAGCTTTATAGCGGCTGAATTACCATGCTGTATGCTTACCGCTCCTTCAAGGAGTGTGGCGTTAATGGTCTTCTCATTTTCATAGGCATTCACATTAAAACTTGTTCCCAGTACCAGAAGCCTGGCTTTATTATTAATATTAACATAAAACGGACTGGATGCATCCGGTGCAATTTCAAAATATGCTTCCCCGGTAATATCTACTTTTCTTTCATGCTCGCTAAACGCTACAGGATAACGAATAGAGCTGAGTGCATTAAGCCAGACGGAAGTACCATCCGGTAATTTTAGTTTAAAAGAGCGGCCTTTAGGCGTTGACATAGTATTATAGACAACGTCGTTATTGCTTTTTCCTGAATAGTTGTAGGCCAGCTGACCATTTTGTAAAGTAACATTCACCCCATTCTGAGTGGTGACTAATCCATTATTTAAGCTATCGATGGTGATTTTGGAGCCATCGGAAAGAGTAAGGATAGCGCCTTCATGCCCTGGTTCTACATCAGAAGCATAGTTGGTTTTTGAAATTACTTGTGATAAAGGTTGCTGATGTGCAATATAATACCAGGTTCCCAATCCTATAAAAAGGGAAGCCGCAGCAGCAGCCCACCATTTGTAATTCAGCCTGGAAATCTTTGCAGGTTGATTGGTAATAGTTACAGGTGCCAACAGAATTTTATCGAGTATGGCTGTTTTATCGTACGAAAAAAGTTTTTTAAGTTCTGGTTCAATAAAGGCAGCATCTCTCAGCTGGTCGTACATCTCCTGATTGGCAGGAGTGGACAGCCATTGTTTTAATGCCAGTTCTTCTTCTGCGTTGAGTGGTTCGCGGAAGCTCTTTTGAATAAGTTGACTTATATATTGTACATGATCATTCATAGCTGATATCATAAGAACGAATCAGAAAAAGAATTGTCTGAAAGATTTCCGAACTTTTTTTAAGAATGGTAGGAAATTAGTTGTAATGCCGCCACCAGAGCGACTAATGGCAGATGTTTGTTTTTCAGTAAAGATGTGCGCAGTGTTTTTAATCCCTGAGTTTTATAATGCTGAACGGTTTTGTAGGCCATATTTAGCTGAACAGCTATTTCGTCGATCGACCGACCTTCTATAACAGAGAGGTATACTACCTGCCTGCTTTTTTCAGGAAGTTTGTCTATTTCCTGGTAAATGGCCTGTAAGGCTTCCGCACGGATAAATTCCCGTTCTATATCTTCCTGGGAGCGCTTATTGATCCATGCAATTTCTTCATGGGAGGCCTGATGTCTTTTCTGCATCCGGATATAGTCTACAGCCGAATTGTTGGCAGTCACAAATAAAAAAGATTTTAGTTTCCGGCTATTTTCGAAGGTGTCAAGGCGGTCCAGCAATTTGATGAAACATTCAGCGGCTATATCTTCCGCCACAGCATTATCGTTTACCATCTTCTCTACAAAATAGCAGAGGGCAATAATATTTTCCAGGTAAAATTGCTCAAATGCCAACCTGCTACCGTCTTTAAACAGCAATGTACGACTTTCACTAACGGATTGAGTTGGATGGTCTGACAATGTAAGTGTTTGGTTGATCGGCTCTAAAGTAGAAAAAAATTACGGATTTTGGTAGTGATGATGATGGATGGTAATAAGAGGGAGGAGGGATTTGGTCAACCTTTTCATCTGCATGAATAATTATGACAAAATAATTGTATATCTGCAATCCAAATTAATGAGATACTAATGATTGAAGTAATTCAGAATAGGATAACAAATATTGTAAGTGAATGGAATTCCGACCTAGAGCATTTGGCAAAAGAAATTATAGCTTTAAATTTCGGCGCTCAACTGGTAGATCATGGATTTGAGCTGTATCTTACCGGACATACCTGGTATGATGATTACGATTTATGGTTATTTGATGAAAAATGGTGGCCATCCCGAAACTATATTTCATTAGGTAAAGAATCATTGGAATTTGACAGGCTTATTATTTTGGAAGAGTATGAGAACATTTTGAAAAAAGAAATTTCTAATTCAAAAGCCAGATATCGGGATTTAGTTGTGGTTGTAGGCCTCGCAGACAGTGATATAAACCGACTTAAGTAAACAAAAGGATATTACCCAAAGGTTTAGCCTTTGGGTGTTAAAGTTGAATAATGATTCCTGTTTCTATTTTACAACTTCGCTTACAAAAATGAGAGGAATAGTATTGGTATAATTAACAAAATCTGCACGTATGGCATCTCTGTGTGGAGCTACCGCTGCCTTATAGTCGCTGAGGCTTTTTACATAAAAAGTACCAATGGCCATGTATTGTAAAGGTTGGTCAGGAATGCCGTTGGAGAGCCCTTTTTCAATAGTATATTTAACAAGATTTGATCCTAAAAAACCCGCAACCATAGGCATATGCTTCGTTTCATAATACTCCATATTGAAGGTTTTTCCTTCTGCAAAAGGGTACATGATAGATATCTTTATTAAACCTTTTTCAGAAACAGAAGCATTTTGATTTTTAGAATTTCCAGATTGTTGTTCCTGACCAAATGCAACAAAACAAGTAGTTAAAAGCAAAAACGATAAAACTAGTTTAAACTTCATGATTAGTTAACTTTAGGTTACAAAATATAAATTGTCAGTTACTTCCCATTGTAGCAACCAACCCCCGAAAGACTTAGGGTTTACTTTTACTTCAACAGGAATATATCTACCTAAATTATTGTAATTAATTATGATATTTTAACTAGCTGATAGAAATCAATAATAAAAAGATAAAATCATACTAAAACCCAATACTTTTTAAACTGGTTAGCAGAAAATGACTATGTTTTTGCTTCTTCCTTTACTGGCTCTAGTTGTCGTATTAACCTCTCCCGGTGCTGTTTACCCCAATTATGCATAGCTGTAATTACGTCAGACAATGTTTCACTATAAGGTGTTAAGGAATACTCTACAGCCACAGGTTTTGAATTGGTGACGGTTCTTGTTACAAGTCCATTCATTTCCAATTCCTGTAATTCTTTCGATAATATACGTGTAGAGATGTTGGCTTCTCTGGCCAATTCTCTGAAGCGCAGCTTTCCATCCCTAAGAATTGATATCAGAATCAATTTCCATTTACCTCCAACTACATCTAAGGTATCTCTGATAGTTAATCTTGCCAGTTTGCAATCTTCCTCACTAACGAGGATACAGTTCATCCGTTTTGACATGGTAACATTTTTGTAACTGGTTACAATTATGTAACTGGTTACAAAGGTAAACCAATATGTGGTAACTTTGTTTTAAATAAGAGATGTATTTATATTATTGGTTTTAATATAATTATATATAAATAAAATTTATTCATTTGGAATGGATTTCCGAATATTAGCGGAAACAAGATATCTCATCAATAAAAAAATATTAGCATGAAATTATTCGAGAAAGTTAATCTTGGAAAAACAGAACTAAAGAACAGAATGGCTATGGCACCGATGACGCGGAGTCGGGCTTCCATTACCGGTGAAGTAAGTGAACTTACAGTGAAATATTACACTCAAAGGGTGAGTGCAGGACTGATTATCACTGAGGGAATTAATATTTCAGAACAGGCACAAGGTAGTCCTTGGACTCCGGGATTATATACCAATGCTCAAATTGAAGCATGGAAAAAAGTAACAAAAGCGGTACATGATCATGGTGGTGTTATATATGCACAACTCTGGCATACTGGACGTGTAGGTCATTCAATCGATAAACAGGGTAACCTGCCTGTTGCTCCTTCAGCAATAGCCATTAAAGGTCAGCATTTCACTTCTCAGGGAATGAAGGATTATGAAGTGCCACATGAACTCAGCAACGCTGAAATCAAACAGGTTATTAAAGATTATGGAATAGCTGCCAAAAATGCAATGGAAGCAGGGTTTGATGGTGTGGAACTACATAGTGCTTTCGGCTATCTTCCAAATCAATTTCTTGCAGAAAGTGCAAATCACAGAACAGATGAATATGGTGGTAGTATTGAAAATCGAAACAGATTTGTGATAGAAGTGATGAAAGAGTTGGTAAGTGCTGTGGGTGAAGATAAAGCAGGTATTAAATTATCTCCTACCAATGCTTATTCAGATATTGAGAATACTGATCCCATTGCACAGTTCGAACCGCTTATAGAAGCTTTGAATAAAATGTCACTGGCTTATATTCATCTGATGAATCCGATGTATCCATTGGATAAATATCCTCATTATCCTAAAGATGTAATAGATACTTTCGGAAGAATGAGTCATCACCTGGTAATTGCAAATGCCGGCTATGACCAGCAAACAGGGGAAGCAGAATTACAAAGAGGAATAGCAGATATGATTTCATACGGTGTATTATATCTGGCTAATCCCGATTTGCCACAACGTTTTGCTGTAGGGGCAGAATTGAACCAACCCGATAGGAATACAATGTTTGGTGGTGATGAGAAAGGATATACAGATTATCCATTTTTAAATAGTCAGGTATAGGATTCCTGATTAGGGATTTTTAATTCATTTTATTTCAATTTTAATAACAAAGGTGCTTGAAGAATTAAGCACCTTTGTTATTAAATCATATTTTAGTTCAATATCTTGAATAACCTTATACTTTTTCCAGCTCCCGAATCACGATCTTTGCCATTTCCTTTGAGCTGAAAGGATTTTGTCCGGTTATAAAATTTTTATCTGCTACTACATACGAAGTCATTGGAATAAATGATTTACTATAATCAGCCCCTCTTTCCTTGATTGCTGCTTCTAAATTAAAAGGTACTTCTTTTTTTCTTCTTGCAATAGTTTCTTCGAACCAATTAAAACCGGTCATCGATTTTCCTTTGATTAAATATTCGCCATTACTAAGTTTTGCATTCAGCAATCCACCAACAACATGACAGATAGCGGCTACCATTTTATTGCTTTCATACTGTTTACTGATGATGTATTGTAAGTTAGTATCATCAGGAAAATCATACATAGTACCATGCCCGCCTGCCAGGTAAATACAATCGAAAGAATCGTTCTTTACTTCTTCAAGGCTTTTGGAATGATTTAGTTCATCCATAAATACAGGATTCTCGTAATACTCTTTTGAAATTTTATCTAACACTAAAGGTTTAAGACTTTCAGGATCAATTGGCACAGCTCCACCTTTAGGACTAGCAATAGTAATATTCCAGCCTTTTTCTTTCACACTGTGATAAATATGGGTAAGTTCACTTAGCCATAAACCGGTTCTCAGTTTGCCACTAGCATACATATCAATATTGGTCACTATTAATAAAAGCTTTTTCATGGTTTAGCGTTTTGCTGTTCAAAGGCTATCTGCTCAATCCCTTTCTGATAAGTTGTTACCTGGAAATCAGGAAATCGATTTATGAATTTCGAGTCATCAAAAATATTGTCGTATTCATACCTGGGAAGGAGCTCCTGTAATTCTTTAACCCGGCTATTGAATATACTTCCAATCTTAAAGATAAACTTCGGAATTACGGAATATTTTAACTCCCTACCATATACTACTGAGGCCAGTTCAATGAATTGTTTATAGGTTAACCTGTTATTATCAACCGGTAAGTGCCAGGTC
Organism: Chitinophaga silvatica; assembly: GCF_003419895.1. Taxonomy (GTDB): domain Bacteria; phylum Bacteroidota; class Bacteroidia; order Chitinophagales; family Chitinophagaceae; genus Chitinophaga; species Chitinophaga silvatica. The sequence goes on from NZ_QPMM01000007.1 coordinate 23,714, forward strand.
TGATTATAAGCATCTGGTGTATTCCCAATTAAAGCAGTTGCTCTACTGGCATCGGGTGTCCAGATCAGGCTTCTTAATTTATCATCACGTAGAGGAACTTTTAGCTTTTTGTGTTCTTTAATCATGTTGAAGATTAAAGAATTGGTGATACTCTGTGTCTTGCCCGGGCCATAAAATTCAGGTGCCCTGCAAATCACGATTTCCATTTTGCCTGCTTGTATTTCATTCAGCAGCATCTCCGCCATTTCTTTTCTAACTTTACCTCTTCTGCCAACAGGAGCAAAGGGAGTTTGTTCGGTAAGTACCCTGGCATCCTGTGGGTACATATAGGTATTATCAAAAAAAGCAAGCTTGGCGCCGTTGATTTTACACGCTTCAATTGTGTTGCTGGTGATAACTGGAAATTGTTTTTCCCACAAATCTGTATTCATGGGAAGTCCTAAAGTGAAATAAACTATCTCACTACCTTTAACAGCTTCAATTGCTTTTTCCTTGATAGTCAGATCCGCCGAAAAAGTAATATCAGAATCATTTACCTTTTTTGCATGCCGGCTTACGATTCTGATATCGGAAGTATATTTCCTTTTAAGCTCCCTTGCCAATTCTTCACCAATTTGTCCGTTAGCCCCGAGTATTGTTTGCATACTATTTTGATGTTTAGATATGATCTGTTGATTAAACAGCCAGAGTGATATTTAGTTTGATCAACAATGTAGATGTTTCTTTATATGCATAGTCATACGGGTGAATAATAAATGGTTAGCCTGTTATAAAAATCATGAAATATAAATTAATAAGTGTTATAATATAAGTATAAAAGTTAATAATCCCTTAATATACACACCTGAAAATTGCGCTTATGTTTGCTGTTGTGAAAATAATGGCAAACTATGCGATTATCCTTACCTGAACTATCGGATGTATTATTATTGGAAGAATGCAGGAAAGACAATACCAGAGCTTATGATGTATTGTTCGACAGATATTCCGGAAAACTTTACAACTATGCATTGAAGTATATCCGTGATGAAGCCAGGGCAGAAGAAGCCATGATGGATCTGATGTTCTGGTTGTGGGATAAACGTCACCAATTGGCTCCTGATGTTCAACTGGCTCCATATCTGTTTAGGGCTATGAAGCATGCCATAATTAAAGTATTGACCCGTAATCAGTCGCAAACTGTGCCACTGGATTTTGCAGGTGATGCTGCTATTGAAGATGCTGGTAACCGCCTGCGGGAAACCGAACTGACAGCCTTGTATCATGAAAAGTTAAATGCCCTCAGTTTGCAAAGACAAAAAGTATTTCGCCTCAGCAGGCATAATAATATGAGTCATGCAGAGATTGCAAAGGAAATGAACCTCTCCCTGTTTACAGTTAAAAACCATATCAAGGCATCTCTGACTTATTTCCGCTCTGAACTTAAGGACTACATTGATATTGTAGGGGTTTTAACCTTTCTGTTCCTGATCTGAAAAATATTTTTACTACCATTAGCCCTCCCGTATTTTTTTTGGCCTTTATATAGTAGGTGATCGTTTTTCACCTGCATAACATGGCAAATATTACAGAAGCACTATTAATAAAATACCTCGATAACAACTGCAATGAAGCAGAGAAGGCTATCGTGGAAGCATACCTGCAACAGCCGGAAAGTAATGCTATTCTTAACCTCCTCCTGGAAGAAAGAATGGAGAAAGATATAGAGGAAAGTACGGAAGGATCGGTGAATAAAGAGAGACAGCAACAATGGGCTGCGGATATGCGTGTTCGTATGGGGCGGGAAGATAAAGTAAAGCCAATGCGGAAACGATATTATGTAGCAGCAGTTGCTGCCGCTTCAGTACTATTGATGGCAGGATTGTTTGCTTTGTTGAATAATGGCAGATCAAAAACCACTGTTCCAACATTAGCCCTGCAACAAAATAAGGCAGGTGAACGTAAGATTATTCAACTAAGTGATGGTTCTACCATTCACCTTGGAGCTGCGAGTCAGCTTCAATATCCCGAACAATTTACCGGTGAAACCAGAGAAATTACCCTTAATGGAGAGGCGTTTTTTGAGATTGCGACTGATCCCGGCCACCCATTTATTATACATACCGGAAGTATTGCAACTACTGTTCTTGGAACCTCCTTTAAGATTGCTGCATTTGAAGGCCAACCCCTGGTTGTATCAGTGGCCACAGGAAAGGTACGGGTTGATGATAGTAGCAATGGACAAATACGACAGTTGGCTATACTAACGGCTGGTAAACAAGTAAGTTGGATTAATGAGAAAGCATCACTGGAAAATATTCGCTCAGAAGACGTAGCTGGCTGGCAAACCGGCCGCCTTGTGTTTAATAACCAAACATTGCAGGAAGTTGCTACTACTTTGGAAAGATGGTATGATGTAAAGATCAGTTTCAGTCATTCGCAAAAAGCCAAAGAGAAAGTAACAATCACCTTATTTGCAGGTGCTGCTCTTAAGACTACGTTGCAAACCCTCGCCTTGGGAAATAACTTTAATTATTCAACAAAAGACCGTGAAGTAATTATTTATTAATCCTATAATAAAACAATATGCACTAATAGTACACAACAAAAACAAAAACGTTCCTACTTGCATTGGACCGCAGAAGGAACGCTTTAAAAAATTAACGGACTGCCGAAAGTTTTCTCAGGACCCAAAGCAGCCGAATTATTAACAGATTTCCCGGTGTAAAACCGGGCTTAACTATCAATATTCAAAAGTATGGAAAAAGGATTAAAAAAAGATCCTTTAGGATTTTTCGTGGAACCTGCGCCCGAAAGCTTTGAATTTGTGTTAAAGCCCAGTGGTGCAGCAGATTCCCCTCCTGCCTCCTGTAAGCATAGACACAAAATTTACTTCCTGATGAAATGCTCATTTATCGTTTTGGCAGTACAGTTTACCTTCGTAAGCCTGTTGTTCGCTGATAACCTCAAGAGCCAGGATCTTTCCCGCCGCCTGAATCTTGATCTGAAAGATGCAGATGTTAGAGCAAGTTTGCTGAAAATTGAAAGCGAAACCGGTGTGCATTTCCTGCTGCCAGAATCACTGCTTGCAAACGTCAACAAAAAAGTAAATCTCCACAAGGATGATATTACAGTGAAAGATGCCATTTCAGGAGTGTTGAGCGGCACCTCACTCGAATACCATTTGCTAAATGGTTATGTAGTTGTAACCAGAAAGAAAATTCCTGTAAAAATAACTGGCCGTGTATTGGAAAGTAAAACTAAAGACCCTCTGCCAGGTGTATCTGTTCGTATAAAAAATAACCCTGGTGGCGCCGCCTCCGATTTAAATGGAAACTTCACCGTTGAAGTTCCTGCTGAAGGCGCAGTGCTGATATTCTCACTAATGGGGTATGAGTCAAAGGAAGTGAAAGTTGTTGGTGGTTCAGCACCTATCACCGTTTTGCTGGATGTAAGCACACGTACTCTTGGAGAAGTGCAGGTACAGGCACGTCGTAAAACCAATACAGAAATTACGGTATTACAGGAGAGGAGAAACGCTGCTATTGTGCAGGATGCCATCTCTGCACAACAGATCGAAAGAACTGCCTCTATTACCACAACCCAGGCATTGCAACGCGTAAGTGGCGTAACTGTCACAGATGATAAATATGTGGCAATACGTGGGCTGGGAGACAGAAGTGTGATTGGTCAATTGAATGGTGTGCGCCTGGCATCTTCCGATCCCGATAGATCTTCTATCCCGCTGGACCTTGTACCAGCATCGCTTCTGGATAACATCACCATCTATAAAACTGTTACTCCCGATAAACCTGCCGATGCTGCTGCCGGTATAGTGGAATTGAAAACAAAATCGGTTCCTGAGAAAAGAACAATGGAAATTATTGCACAAACCGGCTTCAACTCCAATATCGGACCCGGTGGACGTATGAACTCCTTTTATAACAGCAATCTGGGTTTCTTCGGAAATAAGGTTAATGATAAAAATCTGAGTAGCGACTTCCTGAACCTTTCCAATCAGTACCCAGGTGGCTTAAGCCAAATCCAGAAAATGATCTCGGAAAGCAATGGCAGTGCGGCAATGCAACAAGAAGCTGCACGCATTAATAAAATTATGCATGCCTTTGATCCGGTGATGACTACACGCTACAAAACAGCACCACTTAATCAGTTGTATTCCGCAACATATGGTAATAGCTTCAATGTATTTAAAAATAAAACATTGGGTCTTATTGTCGGAGGTAATTATTATCGTCGGACTACCGATGTATATGGTGGAGATCTTACTCAATATAGTATCTACCAGGGAGTAATTACCGGAAATCCGGATGTTTATAGTCCACGGAATATCCCTAACTATATTACCCCTAACAACCTGTATATGGGTAAATACCAGACCTATAAAGAAAATACAGGTACAGAAACGCTTAACTACGGGGTTCTCACTGGTCTGACTTTCCGTTTCGACAAACGCAATGAGATTAGTATGCAATATATGGGTAGTTGGGGAAGTGAGGCACAGGCTATCAATATGTACGGAAAATATGAGTATACAGGCCTACCGGGTGAAGTAAACAGTACTATTTATTCTCTTAAGCAAACCCGCCGTAACCTGAATACCTTCAACCTCCAGGGAGAACATAAGTTTCTTGAAGGAACATATTCACCAAAGTTGAGTTATAACCTGGCCTCTTCTACTTCTGCTCAGAACGATCCCGATTTCCGTTTTGTGACATTGACAGATTATATGCCCCGGGGAGGTGGATTCTATACTATTCAAAACGGAAGTGGCCAGAAAGCCTATTCAGAACATCTGTATGCCCTTAATTCGGGGTATGTGAATGGATATGGTACTTATGGTATTATTCAGGCAGAACCTAATGGCCGCCGCTGGCGTCAGTTGAATGAAACCAACTGGAATTATAAGGCCGACCTGATATTTCCATTCCCGCTGTTTGGACAGAAACAGGAATTTAAAACCGGATTCAACTATTTGAATCGTGATAGAGAGTTCCGTGAAAATATGATGTTTCTGCCTGGTTCCAACTTTGTGCAAAATCGTTCTATGGCATTGTATAGCGTGAACGGAAATCTGGATGCATTGGTTGGTCCTAAGATAATTGGTATTCAGCAGCCTTCCGGAAGTACCGGAGAAGGGGCTGATGCTATCGGAGGTTTCCTTTACAATACCCAAAAATCACCTAACAACTATAATGGTTTCTTTGAAACGAATGCATACTACGGAATGCTTGACCTGCATTTACGAAGCGATCTTCGTGTATCCGGTGGCGTGCGTTTTGAAAAAACAAACATTCAGTCTTCCGTCGATACGTCTAATGTATTTCTTGATCCTTCGCTGACTGCAAAAGATAATAATGGTAACAGTGTTCCGGTAGTAATGATTAATCCGAATACTGTGTATAAAACCGCGTACAAGCCATATTACGCAGTAAATATGACCTATACCTACAGGGAAGATATGAACTTTCGTCTGGCGTACAATACTACCCTGGCAAGGCCTGAACTGAGAGAGTTGACTAATGTGTTTGAATTTGATGCATTTCAAATGGGGCTTGTTGTTGGTAATCCTAATCTTGTAAACCAGCATACCGAAAACTTTGATTTTCGTTGGGAATGGTTCCCTAATCCAGGGGAAGTAATCTCTGTATCTGCATTTGGTAAGCGTATTAACAACCAGTTGGTGAAGGTATTCAGTCTGAAAACTGATGGGTTGGCGGCCAAATACCCGGAATATCCAACCATTCAGTTTCAGAATGATCCTAACACTGGTACGGTTTGGGGAGTTGAATTGGAATTGGTAAAAGATTTAGGGAGATTAACACCTGCTTTTAAGAACTTCTTCATAGGTTCCAATCTGTTACTGGCTCAAAGTATTATCAAGAAAACCGCAGCCAGGTATGAAGCCAGTAAGTCGCTCGACCGAAATACACCTGAGAACAGTCCACTGTTCGAACAGGCTCCTTATTCTGTAAACGGGTGGCTGAATTATAAGAATACTAAATGGGGTACTGATCTGACAGCCGCTTTCAACATGGTTGGAGAGCGTTTAGTACAGATTAACCTTACGGGTGAACCGGATTTGTATACACGTCCTGCTGCCGTTCTGGATATCATTTTCTCACAACAACTGAGTAAAAGATTACTGTTCAAAGGTTATGCTAAGAACATTCTGAATCCAGCTATTGAAACTGTATATGCCAATCCAGGCACCGGGGGCCTCTGGTATGGCGAACGGTATGTAAACCGCAGTTACAGACGGGGTGCAGAGATAATGATGGGCTTTACTTACAAGTTGTTCTAAAATTTATTAAAAAGGAAGATATGTATTATAAATATTTTGCCGTTGGTTTAATGCTGTTGACAATCAGCATGCTGTCGTGCAAAAAGGAAAAGGTTGATTATTCCTACGACAATCGTCCTGATATTGGTGTTGGCGGTAGCTCAACTATCCGCCTGGTAAACTGTACCCAAAATAACCAGTTATCCATCAATGGTGAGAAGTTAACCAGCTACCTGATCATCAATCCACCGCAAGGAGAGCAAGCCCTTTATCCAGGTACCTATTGGTTTCCAACCAATGGTAAGCTGGGAGCCAGCTTTACTGTTCCCCGTCAGTTTCTTACTAATGGAAGTGCGATGATTTCAACAGATTATCTGGCATATTCAATGAGTCGTGATTCTTTTGGTTTTAAGGTAATTGAAGAATATAATAAGCCAAAGGATTATTTCATGGTATACGGGTTGCCATACTCGGCAGAAAAGGTGTCGAGAGTCCGAGAGGTGCCGCGTGAAATAACTGCACCATCAAAAGCTGGCTACTTTAAAATCCGTATTGTAAATCTGGCAGATAAGGTAAGTGCAGCATGGAATGCCGAAAATGTGGCTAAGCCACTTACACTTGCTTATGCTGACGGCACTCCGGTTAGTTCCACCACAAGTAATATAGATCCTCAATCCTGGTCTCAATATGTGGAACTGCCATATGGCACCTATCAGTTTAAGGTACTCACACAAGAAGGCATTGAAGTAAGAGCCAGCGGAGGTGACGCATTTGAAAATACCTTCATGTCGGAACCTGCAAGTTCGAATTTAATGAGGGCTGTTAGTGGTGTTCCGAATGCTGTAAGTACCGGTCTTACTTATGCACCTGTTAAAACGTACCAACCTGGTGGTGTTTACACTATTGTTGTTGGCATAGATCGTTTAACAATGCTGAATGTATTTGGTATACCAGGTGAAACATCTGTTTATTATCAGAATATATTTCGTGTACTCTCCGACGTTAGTGAACCTTTGAATACCGATTATTATCGCTTGCAGGGAGTTCAGGCAAATCCGGAAGAAGGACAGATAAGTTTTAGGGTAAATGGTACAAAACTGGCAGATGCAAACTATACTGCTGCTACCGACTATAGTATTTATGTAGCAGGGCAAGCTACAATAGAAGCAGTAAATGCTTCAGGTAATGTTTTGGCTACCGCCACTCAACGCTTCCAGGCCGGACAGAATATTACAGCATGGTTCTATAAGAAGCCTGAAGGAAAGCCCGCTATCGGCATAGTAACCAATAATCTCACCGGTAGCTGGTATCAGCCATTGCCGGGTGGCGATAATACAGGACAGGATGGTTCGCTCAACAGAATGACACATAATTATCCTTTTAACTATCGTTTTCTTAACCTCTGTCCGGATCTTCCATATGTAAGCTTTACTTATGATAATGGTCAGTCATTTGGCGATATAAGCACTTCACGCAACCTGCAGCCGGGAGTTGCAGTAACCAACCTTCCATATGCCCGTGGCATACAGGATCAGGAAGCCTTCCAGATCATGGCTTATAAATCTACTCCTTCCGTATATCCCGGTAGCTGGATTTCATCGATTCCGGTGCTGAAGAGTACAGATTTTATAGCACACCCGGAAAGATATACACGGGTGAAGCCGGTACATGAGCCAGGTGTTTACACTGTAGCATTGGTTGGCCAGCTTAATGGAAACCAGCCGGAAGCGAAGAGAGCTAAAATGATCATTATTAAACACACGAAGTAATTGTTATGACCAAGATAAATTACCTCCTTGCCATTTGTGCATTAATATGGAGTTTTAGCTCCTGCAGTAAGGTGGAATATACGAAGGTTGATAAACCAGCCTATCTGCGAGTATTCAATGATTTCAATACGAAAATCGGCGTAGAAAATAAAGATGAGCAGAAGCCATTTATGTGTATGCTTATTGATCCGCAATTTGATAAGGATGGAGTACCTGTTGATGCTGCAATTAAGGGAGATTACCTGGATCAGCGTGCTTCCTATGCTCCGCCTTATCCTTCTCATATCGGCAGTAGTACCAGTAAAAGGAATCCGGAATATCCAGGTAAAGAGAATGTACCTGCCGGACCAGTTCTGAATGGCTTCGATTTGTCGAGCTGGGCGCAGATACCTTCGGGTAAGCATCGCATCGTATTTTATTACAGACCGATGAACGACATTCCGTTTTTCAGCCTGGAACCCGCCATCCGTAAGAATGTAGTGGTGGATACAACTATTGAACTGGGTGTTGAAGAGGTTTACACGATGCATGTATTGCAAACTGATTTTAAAACAAAGTCAAGGGGCCTTATTCTTCGCAAAGAAAATTTCCATCTCCTTCCGCTATCTGATTCTATGGTGTATGTGAATTTTTATAACTACAGTGCTGAGGGCTTCTGGAGTGCAGATAAAAGCGAGAAGTTCGACAATTTCGAAGATGGTTTATTGCGTTTTGGGATCAGAGATGATATCAACATCTGGATGTCGCTTTGTAAACCGGGGGGATGGACCACTATTCCGGGTTATAAGTTTGCTTATCTGGGCCAGATGAAAAGAAGTATTGGTAATGGAGTGGCTCCATACTATAGTTTCCCGTTGTTTGCTGATACGGCATCTAACCGTATCACTACTGATATCTGGCAGCGTTTTAGTTTGCTTGTTCCGGGGCTTGATCCTGAAAAAATTCCGTATGGAGATAGAGATGTTAATGCCGATGGACAATATGGTTTGCTGGCACTCTATGGAAACGGTACCAGACAGAGTTTTGAACGAGGTGGTTTATTTCTGCCGAGCATGATTGTTAACATTCATTCCGGTACCTATAACCCACGTTCCTTCGCTACCGTAAATACCATCGAAGTGATAAACGGAACGGCCTATCTGACCACTATTCAGCGTAGGTATCCAAAACCTATTTACTAACCCGCACTTCAATTCAATATAAAAAGTAAAACAATGCTTAAATATATTAAGTCCGGTATGTTGATAGCTTTGCTGCCTGCATTTTTCACAGGTTGTAAGCACAACGAACTGGTGGTACCTGATGCCAGGGAGTCTTACAGGCCCGCAGGAGATTTTGTTAAAAATAATTATGACCTGCAACTGTTCAATGCCGCATTGGAGTATACCGGTTTGGCAACAGAACTGAATGGAGAAGGCCCTTTTACCTTGTTTGCTCCTAATAATAATGCTTTTAATGAATTGGGAATTACACGTATATCAGACTTTCAGCGTCTCAACAAAGACAGCCTGAAACTGGCGATGCAGTATCATATTCTTAATCGCAGATTGCCTTTAACCGATATGCCTACCAATGGTGTAGATGTAAGATATATGAATCTGGCGGGTAGAGAAGTGTATCTGACTTTAGCCTCGATGGACCCTAAATCTCCCGGTTTTGCATTAAATAATCTGTTTGTAAACGGCTCTTTTGCTGTTAAGAAAAATGTAGTGCTTTCGAATGGTATACTGAATGTGATGGATAAGGTGATAAAATATATACCCGGTAGTGTACAACAGTTTCTGGCTGCTAAACCCGAATATAGTGTTTATGTAGCTGCACTTAAGCAAAGTGGGTTATGGGAACAACTATCAGGTGCCGGTCCGTTCACCATTTTTGCGCCGGATAATGCTGCATTGGAAAGACAAGGTATCACGATGGAAACTTTATCGACCTATAATGCGGAAAAGTATGTAACCGCACGACTTTTCGGGATGTATATATTACCAGGGAAAAACCTGTTTCTAACAGATTTTATAGCCTTAAATACTATTTACGGTACACCGCAATTGCAAGCGAAGATTGCAAATGATAACTTCATTTATCGGTTGACTGCCACCAAAAATCTATCACAGGTCACACCATCAGAATTCTCACTTGCTTATCAGGATCCTGAAAACCCGGCGCTGGGTAGCCAGGGAACTGTATATGGTAATACATCCCGTAAAAATGATAATCTCACCGACAACGGTATCGTTCACTACCTACCCGACCTGGTGATTAAACCTAAGGTTGCATTAAAGAAATAATCATTTCAAAAAGTTATCGATATGAGACGTATCATATTTTATACAATCACCTGTGTGTTGTTGGCAATGGCCTGTAGGAAAGCAGAATATCAACGGCCTCCGGTTGGTGAGAAGGTGCCGTATGTAGACCCTGCCACCAGTGATTTGAAAACTCTTTTGGGGAGATCAACACAAAAATTATTTTTTACCGCCTGGCAAAGAAGTAACATGGATTCCTTACTGAATATTCAGGGTAAAGGAATTCGATTTACCATATTTGTACCAGATGATGCAGCTATGACTGCTGCCGGATACACGGCAGATAAAATTGCTGTGGCTAAAGTGGCCGATCTCGACTCACTGCTGCTTTTTCACGTTGTTCCGGAGTATATCGATTCAGCTGTAGTACGTAGTCAACAGGGCAATGTACGACACAAATCCATGCTGAAAGACAGAACATTAAAGGAACAGGTAACTCGCCTTGGTTCTAATGTACTATACACTGAAGCATATTCATATAAATTATTTATCGGTGCTACAGCGGATGGATCACTACTTATTAATGGGAAGAATAGTGGTAAAGTTTCGCCTTTGTATGCAAGCAATGGAGTAATCTATCCAATCACTAAACCATTGGTGCGCCCACGTAAAACGATGTTGAATATCATTGATACTGACCCGCGTTTTACCATATTGTCGGGTCTCCTCAAAGCTTTGGATAGTACATGGGAAGAGGTTACCTACGGTTGGTTTGAGCGCAAAATGTACGAGGAATTGAATATCAAGATCGGCAATCTTATTGTAAGTGATGCCTTCTTTGCTCCAACCAATGAAGCATTTAAAAAAGCAGGTTTCAATTCCGTAGAGGACCTGATGGCGTTAAACGCTCGTTCTATGCCATATCTGGATGAGGAAGAAGGAATATTATATAACGAGATGTTTGTTACGGATTCTTTGTTGGCCTATTCCCAGTGGGGCCGGCTTTTCTCAATTAAAAGCTCGGCAGGTTATGGAGATAGGGTATCTGCTATGTTTTGGTCTAATGACCTGAATAATGTGATGCTTGGCAATTTTGCTCTGATTACCAGTGGTAATAATGTAGTACCTATTTACTATGTGCCATTTGATTTTGGTACAAATGCCGGTCAAATTACGGTGAAGGTAAAAGGTAGCAGCTATCCTGCGGCTAATATAGTGGAGGCGGATATACCAACATTACAAGGCCCGTTACATGCCATTGATAACCTGATTCTTGGCGATAAAGTTAAGTTCTAATGAGAAAGTTCAATATCAATATAAAAATCCTGGCCGCCAGTTGTATCATATCGGTAACTGTTGCCGGTTGTTCTAAGGACAAGGATGCAGTACTTAAGAAAGACAATAACAGGGTAATGCAGGTACTGGCAGATAACTTCAACCTCTCTATAATGCATGCAGTGGTTGGTCGTTCTACCATTTATTCCGATCTGAATGCAGAGGGTCCATTTACGGTGTTTGCTCCTTCCGATGAGGCATTTTCGAAATCGGGTTATGGAACCATTGTATCAGTATTAAGTGCCCCTTCTTCATTAATGAGCGCGATTGGTGCCTACCATACCGTAGAAGGGAATTATGACCTGAATAAAATGCCTTTCCTGTTTAATCAGGAAATTACTTCCAGAGGTGGGAAGCTTTTTGTAACCAGGTGGATTAAAGATCAGGATACTATACTAACCATCAATGGCAGTCGTTTGCTGGCTACATCTATTAAGGCTTCAAACGGACAAGTTCAGGTAATAGACCGAATGCTGCAACCTTACCTATACGAAACCATGGGGGATGCAATAGCCGCAGAATCTTCACTGACTCTTTTCTGGCAAGCGATTCAACGTGCCGGACTTGTGGATTTACTGAGTGGGAAATCACCCATTACTGTGTATGCTCCCAATAATAGTGCAATGATAAGTAGAGGCTATGCTACTCTGGAGAAGATCAATGCTACTCCAATAGAAGAAATGGCTGCTTTTGTGAAATACCACATCGTAGCTGATCGTCGGTTTGTCAATGATTATATCCTGACAACAGCTACAGGTAAATCATCTGCTTCACAAGGGATGATGGATAATAACTCCATTACAGTAAAGCTGATCCCGAATCCGCAACAGGTAGGGGCCTTTATTGGAATTAAACTGAGAGGCCCGGGAAACAATACCGATGTGAGCCTGCTCAGACAGGATGTAATTGCAGGTAACGGTGTATTGCATATTGTGGAAAGCACATTGCGCATCACACAATAATCATCAATGATATTTAAGATCTCAGACATGCAAGTTTATACATTTAAATATATACGCTTTTTCTTACTGCTACTGATGCTGCCATTTGCAGTACAGGCTCAGGAAACAGGAGGGGGCCTTACCGGTAAGGTACAAAATACAAAAGGTGAAGTTTTACCTGGGGTGACGATTATAGCCGTTCATGGCCCTTCAGGAACAAGGTACCCGATCATCAGCGATAATGGTGGTCGTTACCGCATCAATGGTATGCGAATCGGTGGACCTTATAAGGTAACCGCTACTATGATGGGTATGGAACCTCAGACAATTGATAATATTACGGTGAAGCTCGGAGAACCCCAATTGCTGAATATCACGCTTGCCGACCAAAGTACCAAATTGGGTGAGATAGTTGTAAAAGGAACGAAAGCTGGTCCACGAGCCAATAACTTTGGTGCAGGCCAGAATATCAGCAAACAACAGCTCAATAACATGCCTACCGTGAACCGCAGTATCCAGGATATTACCCGTATGGTGCCACAGGGTTCTAAGGATAACAGCTTTGGGGGAACGAGCTTCAGGTATAATAACGTGACAATTGATGGTGCTATCAATAACGATGCTATTGGTTTCAGTCCTTCAACTGGCGGACAAAGCGGAACCAGCGGACAGCCCGGAAGCAGTACCCGTACTAATCCTGTTTCTCTCGATGCAATTGAAGATATGCAGGTATACCTCGCACCTTACGACGTAAAGATCGGGAACTTTACCGGCGGTAGCGTTAATGCTGTAACCCGCAGTGGTACTAATACTCTTACCGGTTCAGTATATGCATATGGCCGTAATGCAGCTATCACTGGAAAAGATAAAGTGGGAACGCTTGGTAAAATGAATAACGACTTTGAAGATTATCAGGCAGGTATTCGCCTTGGTTTCCCTATTATCAAAGACAAACTGTTCTTCTTTACAAATGAAGAAATTACCCGTCGTACTGAGCCAACGCAACTAATGGCAGGAAAAGATGAAACCAGTCACATTCTCAGCGCAGCTGATGCAGATGCTATTCGTAGCACAACGATAAGCAGGTACGGAAATATTTTTGATCCGGGAACTGCCGGAATATACAACACCAACTCCAGGTCAGCCAAGTTCTTTAACCGCCTGGATTGGAACATCAATGACCGTCATCAGCTATCAGTACGAAACAATACCATTAATTCCAGTGCCGTGCATATGGATCGCGACCAGCAGGATTTCCGTTTCAGCAGTATGGCATTCAAACAAACCAACAATCAAAGCAGTACAGTGCTGGAACTTAAAAGTCGTTTTAATAATGTCTTAAGCAATAGCTTTGTAGCAGGTTACAGCACCGTTCACGATTACCGCGATCCTTTAAGTGATCCTTCATTGCCACAGGTACAAATCATGGGTCGTACTCCGGGTACTACCATCTATCTGGGTACTGATCGGGAAGCATCTATTTTTAATATGAAGCAACGCACTGTGGAAATCAGCGATAATATTACTCTCACAAAGGGAAAGCATACTTTTCTGTTAGGTACACATAATGAGATGTATCATATCGATTATGGTTTTGTAAATAGTTGGAATGGGAGGGTAGATTATCTAAGCATAGAAGACTATCTTAATAATAACCCTTATCGTGTTCGTGGAAGCTACAATTATGTAAATAACAATCGGGATTATATTCTTTCAAATCCGGGTGCCAGATTTAATATAAGTCTGCATAGTGTATACATACAGGATGAAATTCAGGTGACTGATAAACTGAAACTGATGCCTGGCTTACGTGCAGATTATACCTGGTTACCGGAAAAGCCTGAGATAAGTGAAAAAGTAACCAATTCACCCGCTGATCCTTATTTTGGTTCTACTTATTTCTATACCCCACTTAGCCGTATCAGTAACAGGTTTTTTGATAAGGTGAAACTCTCGCCAAGACTAGGCTTCCGTTATGACTGGCTGGGAGATCAAAGTCTGATTCTTCGTGGTGGCGCAGGGTTATTTACTGGTCGTATTCCTTTCGCATGGCTTGCCTATGCTTATTACAATAATGGAATCGGATATGGTTCGTTTGATCAGCGTGTTGATCAGAAACCATTCGCACCGGGATCGGATGCTATAAAGCCGGGATCTGAAGGTATTGCAGGTTTCATCAAGGATAATGGCACCATTACCAATAACCCTAATGCAGGTAAAACACAAATAGACCTGGTTGATAATAATTTCTCTATGCCACAGGTTATGCGTGCAAGTCTGGCATTGGATTATACTACTGGTAATCAGTGGAAATTTTCAGTAGAAGGTATCGTGACGAAAGTACTGAAGGATGTATATTTTCAACAGATCAATATCACTGATAACCCCAAATATTATGGTTATGATAAAAACCGTGAGCAACCGATTTATTCAGGAACCATTAATCCTGCATTCTCCAATGCATATCTGTTAAGTAATACCACTAAGGGTTTTCGATATAATATAACTGGTACTCTTTCTAAAACATTCCAATCCGGACTTTATGTATCTGGTAGCTATACTTTCGGAGAAAGCAAGGATATGTTCAATGGTATCCGTAACTCGATGGAATCTAACTGGCAGTTAAACCAGGCACTGAGCCCTAACAATGCAAAACTGGCATACTCCAATTTCGATATCAGGCATCGTGTAGTCATGAACATTAATTACAGAAAGCAATGGAATAAAGTGTTTGTAACTACTCTTGGATTATTTGGAACAGCGCAATCTGGCAGTCCATTTACCTATGGTATTGTAAACAATAGTGTGCAGGGGCTTCCACAGCAAGTGAGTCTGGCTTACATTCCGAAGGCTGATGAAGCAGTTAAATTCTTCCGCGATAATGACGGTCAAACTGCCGAACAACAGGCAGCTGCATTTAATGCTTATGTTGATGAAAATAGCTACCTGCGAACCAGAAGAGGTATGTTTACAGAAAGAAATATGGGCCGTACACCCTGGAATATACAGGGAGATCTGCACATTGCGCAGGAATTCCATATACCTTCTCTGAAAACACATTTCATCACTATTACAGCTGATATCATCAATTTCACCAATATGCTGAATGGAAATTGGGGGCGTCAGTACTTTTCTCCCAATACCTTCAACAGCACTGCTTCTGTGGGTCTGACACCTACATTATATCCGCCGATCCAAGGTAAGGAAGGCTATCCGGTTTACAATTTTGCTGATCCGGGCAAACCTTATTCTATTGATTATTTCGGTTCACGGTACCAGATGCAGTTGGGTGCGCGCTATACTTTTTAATAAAAAATCTATAACATCCTGACAGATGAAAAAGATAATCACATATTTATTCAGTCTTGTGCTGATTGTATCAATTGGTTTGATGGAAGCCTGTAAGAAGAACGAACCACAGATAGAAAGACCTCTTGCCATTAGCAGCTACCACCCAAACAGTGGTAATGCTGGTACATTGGTCACGATTCTTGGAACCGGTCTTGTTGCCAAAGGAAAGGTAATGTTTGGAGATAAGGAAGCCGAAGTACTGAACTTCAACGATACCTCGCTGGTAGTGCGTGCGCCTGAAAGTGGGCAAACCGGTAAAATGACTTTTGTGACAACCGATAAGACCATAGAAATTGGTAATTACACCTACCAGAGTTTGAGTGTTCATAGCTTCTATCCGATGAATGGAGCTTCTGGCATGCAGATAAGAATTAGCGGAGAAGGATTTGGTAATACGAATGCTCCTGCAGAAGTAACCGTCAATGGGGTTAAAGCCAGTATTGTTAGTGTTAGTGATACGCTGATTGTGGCAGAAGTACCAGAGAAGGCGGGTAGTGGCCCGGTAGCCGTAATGGTGAATGGTAAGACATCCACAGGTGCAAATTTTCGCTTCCAGGCTGTTACTACAATTAAGCCACTTACCGGAGGAGCCGGAACTAAGGTAACTATATCGGGTGAAGGCTTTGAAGGTGTGTTAACTAGCAACCTTGTTGATTTTAATGGTAAAACGGCAAAGGTATTGGAAGCTACAGCGACTAAACTTGTGGTGGAAGCGCCTGATGACGTAGCTACCGGGCCGGTTGCCGTAACCATTAATGGTCAGAAAACCGTAGGGCCTTTGTTCACAAAAGTGCCGCTGCCAATTATTGAATCAGTGACACCATTGAGTGGGCCCAAAGGTCTTGATATGACAATTAATGGAATAAACTTCAGCACTTTTCCCGATGAAAATATAGTAACGATCAATGGAGTGGTAGCTCCGGTTAAAACGGCTACAGCCAATAAACTTACGTTGATAATTCCGGGAGGAACCGGTGATGGAAAAGTAATGATATCGGTGAATGATCAAAAAGCAGATGGGCCGCAGTTTAAAGATCAGAATCTCGGAATTACCGTTGTAAGTCCGGCCACCGGTCTTGCGGGCACGAAAGTAACTATTACAGGTGCTGGTTTCAGCTCAGTTGCAACAGAAAATATTGTGACTTTCAATGGTGTTGCTGCAACGGTGGAAAGTGCAACTGAAACTTCTTTGGTGGTGATAACTCCAGCGAGTCTGACTTCCGGTCAGTTGGTGGTAAAACGTGCGGCACTGGAAGCTCGTGCACCAAATGAGTTTCTCCGGGCAGGTGTGCAAACCTTATTCGGAGGACCTGGAAGCGGGAATAATATCAACTATGCATCAACCAGTATTGCGGTAGATTCTAAAGGTAATGTATATGTATCTAATCGTGCAGATGCTACTATTCGTAGAATTACACCAGATGGGAATATGACTGTTTGGGCCGGTACACCGAATGTCTTTGGTAATATTAACGGAACGCTTGCGGAGGCTACCTTTGGTTCAATCAATAGTATAGTAATCGACGCAAACGATAATATGTATGTTTCTGAATCGTCTTCCAGCGCTATTGTCAGAAAGATTACACCGGATGGTACTGTATCAAACTATAAAACAGGTTTGAGTTATCCGGGACAGTTGTTCCTCAATAAAGCAGGGGAAGTATACATCACGCAACTTTATTATGGTATACTGAAATTGTATGCAAATGGTGCTACGGATCGAGTATTTGGTGGAAGTGTGGCGGATTTCTGTCGACCTGTTATAGATGCAGCAGGTAATATTTATTATTTGAATGATGATTATAACCCATTCTTATCAATGATTTCTGGTACAGGTGGAACTACCTACGAGTACATTGGTCAGTCGAATGATGGCTATGAGGATGGTCCTCGTCAGTCGGCCAGGTTTGGTCCGGGTCTGGTTGGCGCTTTGATTGACCAGGAAGGAAACCTGCTGATTTATGATAAATGGAATTATAGTATCCGTAAATATAATTTCAGCAATGGAGAAGTAAGTACGATGATGAAGGCTTCTAATGGCTACCAGGATGGTAGTTTTGATCAGGCAAAATTCTCTGCAGCTGTAAATGGTTTTGCTATGGGTAGAGATGGAAGCATCTATATACTTGATTTGAATAACTCGGCAGTACGTAAATTATTCCTGCGATAGTCAAATTTTTATAACTTAACATTCTACATTCGATAAACTGTGAAACCCTGTCTGTTCTCGGACGGGGTTCTTTGTATCAATTCATTTCCATTCCGGTTCCCTAATATCATTTCCCATTTTTGGTAAAGCGGGTTGTAAAAAAATCGGGAAAAATAATAATACCGGAGGAAACAGTAGGCCTTGTAACAAAGAAATTGTCCAATTTAACACTCGATTTTGTCCAATTTATACCCCCTGAAAGTTGGACTAAAAAAATACTTTTGAAAAAACATTAGTTATGTCAGATATCTTGCACCGAGTAGGCATTAAAACTTCAGCGATCGACGAAGTTTACAGCGCGTTAACCACCAGGAATGGTCTTGCCGCCTGGTGGACTACAGACACAACAGGAGAAGGCGATCAGGTTGGAAATATTATTCAATTCCGGTTTGCTGCTGGTGGGTTTGATATGAAAGTTACAAAGCTTCATGCCCCCGATCTGGTAGAATGGGAGGTAATAGATGGGCCTGCAGAATGGATAGGTACTATTATCAGGTTTGAGCTGAGGCAGGAGGGGGATTATGTAATTGTATTATTTAAGCACCTGAACTGGAAAGAGCCTGTAGAATTCATGCATCATTGTAGTACTAAATGGGCTATATTTTTGATGAGCCTGAAGTCATTGATTGAAACAGGAAAAGGCCAACCGAATCCTGATGATGTAAAGGTCGATAACTGGAATTAAGTGAATAATCCGATTATTGAAAAGTTTAAGCCTGCGCATTGCGTAGGCTTTTTTATTAAAGCATGGTGAGTTAATAGGAGGTTTTAACTTGAAACAGGTGTAAAGTGAAGAATAGCCACAATTGAAAAAAAAGTGCCTACCGTATTTATAATTAATGACTTTACTCCATAATGCCACTATTCTGTTTTATATAATTTTAGAAAAACATTTGTTTTAATCGATTAAAATACTATTTTTGAAATGGCTTAACTATTAGGCAGAAACTATTATGAAAAAAAAGGTTGCCCTGAAAGATATTGCGAAGGAACTTGGCGTTTCTACTGCGCTGGTTTCTTATGTAATGAATAATCAGGAAGTTGAAAAGGGGGTTAATAAGGAATCTGCTAAAAAAATCAGGGAGGCCGCAGCACGGTTAAACTATCGGCCAAACCAGATTGCAAAAAGTCTGAAAATCAATAAGACCTATACTATAGGTTTAGTTGTAGCAGATATAGCCTATCGTTTTACAACTGGTATTACCAGAGCTATTGAAGCTGAGGCAAAGAAGAACAAATACACAGTTATTTTTGGAAGTTCTGATGAGAACAGTGATAAATTCCAGGAGTTAGTTAATGTATTGATTAATCGACAGGTAGATGGATTGATATTAGTGCCGGTAGAAAATTCAGAAAAGGAGATAGAGTTACTGCAAAAAAATGATGTGCCTTTTGTGCTGATTGATCGATATTTTCCCGGATTGGATACAAATCTTGTTGCTATCGATAATCACAAAGCTGCTTATCAATGTACCATGCATTTGATAAAGAATAATTATAAAAGGCCGGCATTTGTCAATTATAAAACAAAACTCTTTCACCTGCAGGAACGCAAATATGGGTACGAGCAAGCATTGAAAGACAGTGGAATAAAGCTTAATGAATCCCTGGTTATTGAAGTAAGGGAAAAGCATTTGGAAGAGGATATTAAGAAGGGAATAAAACAACTTACTTCAGCGGGTGCCGACAGCGTATTTTTTGCAACTGATATATTAGCCATACAAGGCTTAAAAAATATCAATGCATTGAAAATAAAAGTGCCAAAAGAGTTGGGTGTAGTTAGCTTCGATGAGTCTGAAGCCTTTGAATTATTCAATTGTCCTATCACCCATGGCCGACAGCCGATTGTGGAAATAGGTAAGCAAGCAGTAGCAACTTTGCTGGATTTAATAAACAATAACAGAGTTAAAAGGAAAATTATCCTTGAATCAGATTTTGTTCAGGGCGAAAGCTGTGGTGAGGCTTAATTAAAATTCAGATAACCCGGTATTCGGGTTTTTTTAAGCATAAATATTTTAAACGATTAAGGAAGATTTTAAATAGATTTTCCTTTTTATCGATCAAAAATTTTAAACGATTAAAAGAAATCTAAGTATAGATTTCTTTTTTAAGAATCGACAGTTTAAACGATTAAAATTATGAGTTCCTATATACCAGGTTGATAGATCTTATCTGTCACTTTTTCACGCTTTTACAAATCCAAAACGTTATGAAACTATCATTATTAATGATCCCGTTGCTGCTGCTAAACCTATGCGTATTGGCCCAGCATAAGATAACCGGTACGGTTATACATAAAGATACCTACACTCCACTTCCCGGTGTCTCGGTTCAATTCGCAAACCAATCATCCGTTACCGATAGCCTGGGTCGCTTCTCCATAACAGCAAATACCGGAGAAAATATCGTTTTCTCCTATGTTGGTATGAAAACATTGAGGCTCACGGTACCCGCTTCCAACACAATGTATGTTACTCTGGAAAGTAACCTCAGCGACCTTAATCAGGTTGTGGTAACCGGTTATCAAACCCAGAAAAAAGCTGATCTGACAGGTGCTGTTTCGGTGGTAGATCTCAAACAGGTTAAAGATGTTCCTCTCGGTAATCCGGTAAAAGCACTTCAGGGCCGAATTCCCGGTGTTTTCATTACTACCGATGGCTCTCCTGCCAGCGGAGCTACCATCAGAATCAGGGGGATTGGTACATTGGGAAATAATAACCCTTTGTTTGTAATTGATGGTATCCCTACCGAAAGAGGATTAAATGAAATTAATCCTGCCGATATCGAAACCATGCAGGTACTCAAAGATGCATCCTCGGCCACTATATACGGCTCCAGGGCCGCAAATGGCGTAATCATCATCACAACCAAAAAAGGTAAGAAAGGTGCCAGCCGCATAGATGTTAATTCTTCTGTATCTACCCAAAACTATCAAACTAAACTAAGTGTATTAAATACTGAAGAAAGAGGTAGAGCTTTATGGCAAGCTGCTATCAACGATGGGGTAGACCCCAACACAGCAAGCCCTATCTACCAGTTCGAAACAGGTTCTCAAAATGGTAAGCCCGTTTTGCTAAAAGTAATATTACCTGAATACCTGGATGCTGCTAAAACTATGAAACCCGCTGATACCAAATGGTACGACGAAATTTCACAGTTTTCCCTAATTAAAAATAATGACATCACTATCTCCAACGGAAGTGAAAAGGGTAGCTCCTTATTTTCTGTAGGATATTATGATAACGCCGGTATCATAAAAGGTAGCTCTTTAAAACGTTTAACCACGTGGTTAAACACTGAATACAAATTGTTGAACGACCGCCTGACTATAGGTGAAAACCTTTCTGCAACCTATACTACCGGAGTATCTGTGCCAGCTGAAGATATAGTTGGATTGGCTTTATTATCTCAACCTGTTGTTCCCATTCATACAATCAGTGGTGGATGGGGCGGACCAGCTGCCGGGATGACCGACAGGCAAAATCCAGTTCGACTGATTGAAGATAACAAGCAAAACAAATCAAGGTTTTATCGTTTGTTCGGGAATGCATATGCCAACTTAATGATCACACCGGGTCTGTCGCTAAAATCTAGTATCGGAATAGACTATAACGGTTCCTATGCAAGAACTTTACGTAAATCATATACATCAGGCTTTCTCTCAGATCCTTCCAACCAGGTATCTACCTCTCAAAACTATTCAGGTAACTGGTTATGGCAGAATACTCTCGATTACAGTAAAAACATAAACAAACATGCATTCAATTTTCTGGCAGGAAGTGAACTGATTAAGTTTATGTCACAAAACTTTTATGCTTCCAGGCAAGGGTATGCATTGGAAAATATTGATTATGCCTATCTGAGCGCTGGTTCCTCGAATAAAGATAATGGAGGTGGCGGATCAGCTAATTCATTATTCTCATTTTTCGGCAAAGTCAATTACGTATATGATTCACGTTACCTCCTTTCTGCAATCGTTCGCCGGGATGGTTCTTCCAGGTTCGGATCAGAAAACCGCTTTGCTACTTTCCCCGCTTTCTCTGCCGGTTGGCGTCTGAGCGAAGAATCATTTATTAAAAATTCCCAATCATTTATATCAGATCTCAAAGTAAGGTATGGATGGGGTATTACCGGTAATCAATCTATTGCCGACAATGCTATCTATGATTTGTATTCTGCTATTTATGGAACAGATCCAACCTGGTCAAGAGATCAGGGTACTGCCTACAATATTAATGGTGGGAATGCTGGTCAGTTACCTACCGGATTTACCAAATCACAACGAGGAAATAAATTTCTTAAATGGGAGTCTACCATGCAGTCGAACTGGGGAATTGATTTCGGATTTTTTAATCAGAAAATCTCCGGGTCTGTAGATTATTTTGTTAAGAAAACATCTGATATCTTACTTACTCCTCCTAGTCTGGCAGTCATCGGTGAAGGTGGCGATCCTACTGTCAACGGTGCTTCCATGCTCAATAAAGGTTTTGAAGGTATTATTAATTATGATGGCAGAATAGGCAATGAAGTTAATTTTTCTCTTTCCTTCAACATTGCTACTTATAGAAATAAGATTACCAAGCTGCCTGAAAATTCTCTGACCGCATTCCCTGGTAATGGCAACGATAAAGTAATTCTCAACCGCTCTGTAAACAGCTATTTCGGATATGTGGCCGACGGTATTTTTCAAAATAAGGAAGACGTAGACAGCTGGGCAAAACAGAATGGTAAAGGAATAGGAAGAATAAGGTATAAGGATTTGAATGATGATGGTGAAATAAATGGCAACGACAGAGATTATATAGGCACTGCTGATCCTGATTTTACTTACGGGTTTAATGCAAGTTTCTCATGGAAGAACTTCGACCTAAGTTTGTTTTTCCAGGGAGTAAAAGGAGTAATGGTTAATAACAGCACAAAAATATATACCGACTTTTCCTCTATCTGGCCAGGTACGAACTGGGGTAGCAGAACTTTAAATGCATGGACACCAGAGAATCCATCTTCGGGGATCCCTGCACTAACACTTGTAAACAGGAATGATGAAGGACGTTTTTCTACTTACTACCTGGAACCTGGTTCCTATATCCGATTGAGAAATATTCAAATCGGATACGACCTCAGTAAGTTATCAAAACAGATTAATATCAAACGAGCAAAGGTTTACCTCCAAAGCAGCAACCTGATTACAATTAAGAATAAAAAATTTACAGGTCCTGATCCTGAGGCGCCTAACAGTACTTATCCTATTCCGGTGATCTATACGTTTGGGTTGAATCTTTCACTTTAATCATTTTCAATTTACTAAAATGAAACGCTACATATATATTATAGCAGGGCTAATGGGCTTATTTGCCTGCGGTAAAACACTTGATCAGACCCCACAGGGAGTAATATCCGGGCAGGATCTGAATACTCCTGAGAATGTTGAGAAAATGGTGATCGCTGCATATTCCGGATTGGGAAATGACAACATCCACACCTCCTTTACACTTTGGCCCTGGGGCAGTATGCGCAGTGGTGATGCATATAAAGGAGGGGATAGTCCGGGAGATAATACCGACTGGTACAATTATGAGATATTTTCAGGAAACCGGCCGGAGTTGGGGAATACAGATGAAATGTGGTATTACCTCTACATTGGTATCTCAAGAGCCAATGATGCTTTGAGAAGATTAAACAAGATAGACTCCACTTCTTTTCCTAATAAAAGAATACGTCAGGCAGAAACCAGATTTATACGGGGGCATTTTTATTTTATGTTGAAGGTGCTCTACAAACGTGTTCCCTTTATTGATGAAATCATTGAAGAAAAGGATTATGGAGCTGTATCTAACGTAGCTTTGAGTAATGATGATCTCTGGAACAAAATCGCTGATGATTTCAGATTTGGAGTGGATAATCTGCCGGAAACACAACCTGAAATAGGGAGGGCCAATAAATTTGCCGCTACTGCTTATCTCGCTAAAACATTGTTATATCAGGCATATGTGCAGGATGATAAGAATAATGTGGTTTCCGTAGATACAAAGAAACTAAATGAAGTGCTTTCGCTTTGTGATAAAGTGATTACTTCAGGGAAGTATGAATTGAATGACGATTTTGCCAAAAACTTTTTAGCACAATTCAATAATAGCAGAGAGTCCGTTTTTGCTGTTCAGTTCTCAAAAAATGATGGTACACCTAAAGGAAGGCTCAACATGGGTGTAGCGCTCAATTATCCAATGAACCAGGAATTTGGTTGTTGCGGATTTCATTTGCCTAGCCAGGATTTGGTGAATGCCTTTAAAACAGATAATAGTGGGCTACCGATGTTCGATCATTTCAATGATAAGGATGCAAAAGAAGGTGCCGATTTTACAAATAACTCTTTTGACCCGCGGTTAGACCATACCGTTGCAATTCCGGGCCACCCTTATAAATATAGTAGTTTTATCTATCAGAAAACATGGGCAAGAGCTCCACAGATCTATGGTTATTTCTCATCATTAAAAGAAACCGTAGCGCCAGATGATCCATCATTCCAGAAAATACCTCCATTCATGTCTAGTTCCAAAAATTCTGATGTCATCCGCTTTGATGACGTATTATTATGGAAAGCAGAAGCCCTTATCCAATTGAACAGGCAGGATGAAGCATTGCCTATTATTAATGCTATCAGAGCGAGAGCAAAATCCAGCACCGGGCGCCTGAAATACTCAGATGGCACCTATTACTCCAATTATAAAATAAATAGTTACCAGCCAGGTGTAAACTGTAACTGGACCAAAGACTTTGCATGGCAGGCATTAATTTGGGAACGCAGACTGGAATTTGCCATGGAGGGCAACCGTTTCTTTGATTTAGTAAGATGGGGTATTGCAGCAGAATATCTTAACCATTATTTTACAGGAGAATCTTCCAAACGAGTTTATTTGAAAGACGCCAAATTTACTAAGAATAAAGATGAATATTTACCTGTACCGCTCAATCAACTGAACTATAGCAGAGGCGTTTACAAACAAAATACCGGATGGTAGGTATCACAACGAATAGCTTTTTAACAGCTCAACATAAACTTTATGGGTATTAAACGCAACGTTCTTTTGATTGCTGTAATTGCAGCAACTGGTGGATTACTTTTTGGTTTTGATACAGGTGTTATATCTGGGGCATTACCCTTTCTGAAACAACATTGGCAGTTGAATGATGAAAGCCTCGAATGGGTTACTACTACCGTATTAATCGGCGCAGTTATCGGTGCCCTGGGGAGCGGCAGACTTTCGGATATGCTGGGGCGTAAGAGAATGATTATCCTCAATGCAGTTATATTTTCTGCAGGTGCTTTAGGTTGTGCCTTTGCCTGGAACATTGTTATTTTAATGATTATGAGGATGGTAATCGGAATTGCCATTGGTATTACCTCCTATGTTGTACCTATGTATATCGCAGAGATATCGCCGGTCAGATACCGGGGAGCATTGGTAACGCTCAACCAGTTAATGATAACTATTGGCATTCTGGCATCATATATTGTCGATTATTTGTTGTCGAATGATGCAGATCCTGCATCCTGGCGCTGGATGTTTCTGGCCGGATTTGTTCCTGCTATTATTTTATTAATAGGAATGTTCTTCCTGCCGGAATCTCCGAGATGGCTGGCCAGCAAAGGGCATTGGGAGGAAGGAAGGGCCATTCTCCAGAAAACCGAAGATAAAGGATTGGTAGAACAGGTATTGGAAGATCTGAAAAAAGAACTTGCCATTGCATCACAACAAAAGAACGAGCTAAGGGAGATATTGAAGCCCTGGTTACGCCCGGCGTTGATTATTACAATTGGCATCTTCTTCTTCCAGCAATTTTCGGGTGTTAATACAATCATTTATTATTCACCTATAATCTTTCAAATGGCTGGTATTGTAAGTAATACCGATTCCATTTTACCAGCTATTATAATTGGGGCTGTAAATGTAATTGCCTGCTTTGTATCTGTTTTATTATTGGATAAAGTAGGAAGAAGAAAGCTGTACCTGATTGGGATCAGCGGAATGGCTCCTTCACTGGCCATGTTGGGATGTTGTTTTTATTTTAAGGAAGCATTAGGCCCTAACTTACCATTCTTTGCTGTTTTAAGCATTGTATGCTATATCATTTTTATTGCCATCAGTCTTGCGCCATTAGGATGGTTATTGATTTCTGAAATATTCCCACTATCTGTAAGAGGGGTTGGGATGAGTATAGGATCATTGGCCCACTGGGGTTTTAATGCCATCATTGCTTTTACTTTTTTAAAATTAGTGAACTCTGTCGGTGTTGCCGCCACTTTTATAAGTTATGCGCTCGTTTGTATTGTAGGTATTCTCTGGGGCTATTTTTACATTCCGGAAACTAAAGGCAAATCGCTTGAAGAGATTGAGCAGGCATGGCGACAAGGGAAAAAACCTAGAGAGATTTAAATTTTACCAATTGCAGTAATGATTAGCGGCAATTGTCTAGTTGCTGCATTTTTAGAATGCGAGTAACAATTTTCGAAATTATTATTAAATCAGTTTTTATGAAGAAATTAAAGATGGTATTTGCGGCGCTGTTTTTAACGTTAATTGCAAATGCACAATTCATTAGCAGTTTTCATCCAGACCAGGAGCCAACTAATAATATACAATACTTTAAACCTTCAGGTAATTTGTTTGTAGGTGATTGCATCCCATTTTATCACGATGGCACCTATTATCTGTATTGGTTGCTCGATTCTGCCCATCACTCGGCGTTAAACGGACTAGGAGGTCACCAATGGACTTTAAGTACCTCCAACGATCTGAAAACCTGGAAACATCATCCGGTTGTTTTAGGTATAGATGAGGATTGGGAAAAGTCGATCTGTACAGGATCAGTAGTGTATCACGATAAAAAGTTCTATGCTTTTTATGCTACCAGATTGATTGATGCAGAAGGAAGGGTAAATGAACAGCTTAGCTACGCAATAAGTGAAGATGGTATTCATTTCAATAAACAAAAGCCAAATCCTTTCTATACTTCGGCTCCGGGATATGATAAACGAAATTTTCGTGATCCAAAGGTCATAGTAGATAAAGACGGAACTTTTCACCTGTTTGTATCTTCGGCATTGGATCATGCCTTTACCAGAGAAAATGGTACAATGGTACACCTGACATCCAAAGATTTGAAGACATGGAAAGTAAATGATCCGCTGATTTACGGACAGGCAGATGTACCTGAATGCCCCGATTATTTTCTGTGGAATGGCTGGTATTACCTGGTTTATGGAAGGAGTGGAAATACCTACTATCTGAAATCCCGCAACCCTTACGGCCCCTGGGAATATCCACGCTACCAGGCTCTCGACGAAGAATGGGTTAATGTTGCCAAAACTGCACAATTCAATAATCGCAGAATAGCTGCAGGGTGGATTCCAAGTAGGAAAGATAATAAGGATGGTGGCCATGAGATATTTGGTGGTAGTATTGTATTACGCGAATTAACTCAGGAAAAGGATGGTACGCTGAATACCGGTTTACCGGTCGAAGGATTACCGGGTACTGAAGCAAGTCTTACATTAACAGGCATTCCTGGTCCTCATGTTACCAAAAACAATGCAAGCAGCTATACACTTAATGTGGCGAATGGACTTGATGCTGTGTTTTTTGAAAATGTTCCTGCTGATTGTTATATCACTTTTGATATGGAAGCAAGTAGTATAACAGAAGACTGGGGCCTTTACTTACGTGGTAATAAGAATAATGAGGGAGGTTATAAATTGAAGTTTTCCGGAGTAGATAGGCGGGTAGAACTGGCCGGTACAGGTATTAATGCAGTTGAAGATCTTTTCAAAAAAACAAAAGTTCAGATAGTAATGCAAGGTGATATAATCGATGTATGCATTGGTAGTAAGAGATGTGTTGTAAATCGGTTAATTGAACAAAAAGGTTCTGTACTGGGTTTATTTGCCAAACACGGAAAAGTTACCTTCAGTAACCTGAAAATTTCTCCATTAAAGCCATAAAAGAAAATTGTTGAATAATGATCTTAGGATTTGATATAGGTGGAACTAAGTGCGCAGTTATATTAGGTGAAGAGGTTAAGGGTTCTAAACTGGAGATCAGGGATAAGGTGGTAATACCCACAGATAAACCAGTTTATGAAATAATTGAGTTACTATATGAACATGCTGCAACTTTGTTACTGAATAACAATGTTGACCTGGCGGCTGTAACTGGTATTGGTATTAGTTGCGGAGGACCATTAAGTAGTAAAGCAGGAATAATATTATCGCCGCCAAATCTTCCGGGCTGGGATAATATTCCAATAGTAGAGATGACCCGAAAAAGGTTTAATAAACCAGTGTTATTGCAGAACGATGCGAATGCATGTGCAATGGCAGAATGGATGTACGGAGCCGGTAAAGGTTATAATAATCTGATCTTTCTGACCTTTGGAACAGGTATGGGGGCCGGGCTTATTTTGGATGGAAAGTTATATTCAGGTACTACTGATCTTGCTGGGGAGGTTGGGCATTTACGCTTATCTGATATGGGGCCTGTAGGTTTTGGAAAAGCCGGATCATTTGAAGGATGGTGTAGTGGAGGTGGAATTGCACAATTGGCACAAATACGTGTTCGCCAGAAATTGCAAATGAATGAACCGGTATCTTTCTGCCGGGGATTTGATGAGTTACCCGATATAACAGCGAAAATTGTTGCAGAAGCAGCATATCAGGGTGATTTAACTGCAATAGAGATTTATAAGGATTGTGGCAGCTATCTTGGCAAGGCATTATCTTTATTAATCGATATCCTGAATCCTGAACTAATTATACTTGGCAGTATTTATGGCAGGGCCAACTCTTTATTGGAAAACTCAATGAGGGAGGTATTGGAAAAAGAAACCATCAGAACTTCATATGAAGCCTGTAAAATAGTACCCGCAAGTCTTGCAGAGAATATTGGAGATATTGCTGCATTATCACTTGCAGTACAAGCTGTTGCAGGTAATCATTAGTTATTGATAAAAACAGCGATTAGCAGTAAGTAATACTAAGTTATTCATAAAAAACAGCGCCGTACTGTCATTAAGCAGTACGGCGCTGTAGGTTTGGCAACTGTTCAAATTATTCAGCCGGGTAATACTGTTTCAACCAGTTGATCAGCTTAGAGAATACATCCAGAGCGGCCAACGGACTTACTCCGTGCTTTTCGCCCGGATATTTTTCAAACTGTACTGGAATTTGTAAGCTGGTGAGCTTATCATAGAGTTTTACAGATTGACTAATATCTACCAACGGATCTTCCTCTCCGTGAAAAATAAGAGTAGGTACGCCATTCTTTGCAGAGAGTTGATGAAATGGACTGGCAGCATAAGCCAGTTTAGCTCCCGGATCAGTTTCTCCACCAAGTAGTCTAACTACTTTTTCATCTGCTTCCTTATTTTCCTGACGTATTTTTTTATCAGTAAAATCGGTTGGCCCCCAAAGATCCGCTACTGTTTTAATCTGACGTAAAGAATCGTAGGCATATGCATACTGTAATGCCAGATATGCACCTGCACTACCACCTATCAGCGCAAATTGCGAGCCGTCGAACTGGAATCTTTCTGCTTTGGAGCTAATAAATGACAAAGCTTTACGGATATCATCTAACTGTGCAGGATAAACGTTTTTACCATCTCTGATCAGTCGATAGTTCATGGATACTACACCATAGTGCATTTTTCCAACCAGCTCATTTATCAGTTGTTTTGGTAATTCTTTCTTATCACCTCCTGTCCAGCCCCCACCATGCAGATACACAATGATTTTTGTTTTGGCATCGTGACTCTCCGGCAAATAAGCATCAAATACATTATCCTCTGTTCCACCATACGACACATTACGCAGTGTGATATAATTACTACCTGATGGCGGCTGTTGCGCCATCAGGGAATAATTGAACAGAAGTAATCCTGTAAATAGCAGTAATTTCCTCATCTTACAATATCTTTTTAGTATCGGTAACGAATACACGGGTGCTTACAGAATAGGTACCACCAGTAGGGTTTTCGTATTTAAGATCTACATAAAAGGCACGGTAGCCTTCTTTAGGCAGTTCAATACTTACAGGAACAGTAGATTTATGTGCAATGCTCAGGCTTTTTGACTCCCATTTATCATTACGGAAATCGGCATCTGTAGAACTGGCCGACCAGAGGATTACATCTACCAGTTTATCGGCACTGGCTTTGGCAGTAACCTTAACGGTACCACGACGTACACTGGTTGTCCAGCTACATTCCGGGTAAGGCTGATTAGTAATTGTATTACCAAAGAAAGCGCTCAGACCTTCAAATGCATGAACCTTGTCGCCGAGGCTATGACCTGCATTAGGAGTATAGTTGATCAGGTTTTTACCAGGAATACTATCCAGATAGTTCTTAATGTTATCTACAACCCAGTATTCATCGTTGGTGCCCATGAAAATCATTTTAGGCATAGTCAGATTCTGACGGTAGGAGTAAGGGTCCACCATAATATTGATAGCCTGACCTTTTTCTGAGTGTACCGCTTGAGGAATGCCCAGCTTCACATAGTCTTCAATCTGAATGCTGTATTCTTTCCAGGTTTTGATCTGGTAATCCAGGCTTACCGGCATATTCAGTACATCTATTACCATTGGGGCAATAGCAGCAACACGTTTGTCGTTTGCTCCGGTGAGCCAGGTTGTCCAACCCCGTTTGGAGGCACCAGAAACTACGAATCGTGAAACAGGGGTCGATTTACTTTTAGTAAAGTCCTGAATTACATCCATAGCACGTACCGCACTTTTTACCATTGGAAAAAGTAATGGCCAGGTATAGTCACCATCATTTTGGAAGTTATGGAGAGTATAGGAAATCAGTGCATCCTCGGTCAGATTTTTATAGAGCGGCTGATTTGGTGTTTGTCTTAATACCGAAGTAATAGCATGATTGGTATTCGCCATAACAGCTATCTGTTGGTATAGTTCGTCAGTAGGGCCGTTCCAGTTAGGCTTACCTTCCTTATTTGATCCGCCGGTAATAAACAGCAGGGCTCCATCATAACTAATATTGTCAGGAACAAAAACTGTGAGCTGGTGCGTCCATGGAATATTCCTCCAAGTTTGTGAAGTGAGAAATATGCTATAGGCGGTAGTGTTATTTATTTTGAACGAATCTTTTACTTCCCACTGGAAAGATTTATCGTCATTATTCAGATAGCTTTTAAGTGCAGTGGAGGGAGTGACTGCATTTTGTGCCACAGCAGTGGCCAGGAAAAACAAGTTGGCCGAAAGAGCAATAAAAAGTTTCTTCATAAATATAATAGATTAGTTATTGTGTTAAATCAGAATCTTACCATGGTTTACCAGTTCCCTGAATCACCCAAGGTTTGGACCATGGGCTATTCTGTGCGGTATTAGCTCCGTAGGAGGAATAGGTAGTAACTTCCAGGCGTTTCAATGCTTCCCCTAAATTAGTTTTATTCAGGTTTCTTTCATCCAGCATATAATAAAGTCGAACAGGAACTACAGGGCCTTTGGCATATGGACCAGCTTTTAACTGCGGATAACCGGTACGTTTATAGTCGGCCCAGGCCTCTGCGGCAGCTGTCCAGCTGGCAGCCCATTTTTGTTCGATAATTTGGCGCTGGGTGTGATTATACTTTACAGCCGCTTGGGAGATATAGGCATTATAGCTGCCTGCCAATCCCCAGGTTGTAAATGAAGCCTTAATAGCGGCGTTATAATGCGTTTCTGCATCACCGGCAGCCCAACCCTTTATACCTGATGCTTCAGCTAAAATAAAGTGTACTTCTGCGGCAGAAATGAGCCTTGCTCTCAGCAATGGACCTTTAGCCTGTTTGTAGATATCGTTTAGCCAGGAAACGTGTGGATTTCTGGAAGCCTGAGCGGCATCCGGACTCAGATTATACACGGCAGGACCAGGAATTGCAGGTGGCAATCCAACATAATCAACGTTCTGATTAATGTCATTAACTGTAAGGCCCTTACTCGCCAGTACATCAGGAGATACGTAACGTACTTTCCTGTTTTCTCCGTTTACCACTGTATCTACAGGTTTGTACACGTTGCCGGTACCGGTAGGAAGATTATTATCTACCACAATAAAGCATTGTACTTTATTAGCCCAAACCCCCAGGCGAGGATCTTTCAGAGATTGGAGATAAGTAACCAGCGTATTACACATTTTTAATCTACGGTAGTTGCTGCTGTCTGAATCATAGATTGCATTGGCCGGCCAGCTATCAGCATTGCTGTTACCCGGGAATTCCATAGTTGCATCGTCGGCAGCATCGGCGATAATCGGAAATTTAGCCGGATCAGCTACAATCTTCTCAATACCTGCCCTGGCCACTTCCGGTAATTTCTCCGACAGGCGCATATAATATCTCAAAGCCAGTGAATTGGCCATTTTGCGCCATTTGGTTGGATCTCCCTTATAGTATACATCTACTGCATCAATTGGATTGATATACTCACTTTTTGATTTGGAAAGTAATGTATTGGCTTTCTCCAGATCGGCCAGGATACCATTGTATATTACCTGCTGCGGATCATAAACCGGAGTGGTTTCTGCACCACCTAATTGTCCTTTTAATGCCTGGGTATAAGGTGCATCTCCCCATAAATCGGTGATCAGTCCAAACATCATCGATTTAATAACCAATGATACACCTTGTTGCAATTCATTATTTAAACTAACCGCCCGATCATAAACAAGTTGATTGTTTCTCAGGATGTCGTAGTAGTTTGTCCAGCTATTGCTACCATTCCAGTCATACTCATTATGGGCGGTGGTCCATCCATCTTTCTGGGTATGTTGCATAACACCGGCCATATCCTGGTACCCAAGCGTAACGATTTCTATACCGGCTTGTGTCAGTACGGTAGATAGTACCAGGTTGGGATTAATGGTTCCTGGGTTGGAACCATTTGGATTTACGTTATATTTCAGGAGATCCTTTTTGCAGGACGTCACCGAAAAACTCAATAACCCCGCACACAATATGATTGATTTACTAATTAGTTTCATATTTCAGCAATTAAAGCTTAAAAAGTGATGTTCAACTTCGCTCCCATAGGTATAGACCATGGAGTAACATTATATCTTTCAATACCCTGTTTAAACTGCATACCAGAACCCTGTACAGAAGTGGCAGGTTGATAAGCATTTTCCGGATCTATACCTATCTTGGCTGCTGTCCACAGAATAATATTTCTGCTGTAAACAGAGACGCTGGCATTTTGCAGTTTTGCAGAAGAAATCCATCTTTTTGGCAACTCATACGACAGAGAAACTTCTCTTAACTTAAGATATGATGCAGGAAAGAGGAAAGCACGGGTGAAAGACCAGGCAGTACTACCTGCATATGGCAGTGTGAGTGTACCATCGTTACCCAGATTTTCGATATAACCGGTAGGAACACCATTTGTATCGTACCCCTTAGCCCGTACTCCCGGAATAAATACACCGCCATATGGTAAAACATAAGGTCCATAGGCAAAGCCATATCCATTATACTCTGGTGTTGGGCCACCTATTAACGGGAAATTCTTACCGCTTGGAATAACCAGTTGATCCTGATGTGCCACCAGGTAATCTCTTAGCTCCTGACCTTTCATATCACCCGGATTCGTAAGTTTATCGAGGAACAGTTGAGAGTTACCATGTTCTTCCCCATATCTGTAGGTCTGGGAAACGAAGTCACCACCATTTCTCCAGTCGAGGGTCAGATTCAGTGTGAAGTTTTTATAAGTGATGGCAGTTTGCAGACCCATAATGAATTTAGGGTTGAAATTGCCGATTTTATTACGTGTATTGATAGCATCTATACTTTGCCATTTTCCTGTATTATCCAAAATCGGATAACCATAATACGGCGATGATTTATCGGTAACAGTTACTACCTGGGCATCGTATATATCTCCTATATCTTCTCCTACGTAAGTCCATGCCCCACCTTTACCTTCTTCCCAAAGTGTGTAGTAAGGCAGATCGTTTGGTAAGGAAATGATTTTAGTACGGTTATGAGTGAAATTGGCATTGATATCCCATCTCCAGTTTTTGCGATCAACCGGTGTTCCACCGAGTGTAAGTTCCAATCCACGGCTTCTCAACAGACCTGCATTGATGTTACGGGAGGAATAGCC
This sequence comes from Chitinophaga silvatica, assembly GCF_003419895.1. Taxonomy (GTDB): domain Bacteria; phylum Bacteroidota; class Bacteroidia; order Chitinophagales; family Chitinophagaceae; genus Chitinophaga; species Chitinophaga silvatica. The sequence continues at coordinate 58,002 of NZ_QPMM01000007.1, forward strand.
AGAGGATGGAGGCGTTTTAGGACTGAAGATCTGGTTTTTGTTTTCTACCATATAATAGGTAGCAGCCAGTCTCAGTCGGTTATGGAACAGATTTACATCCAGCCCGCCTTCATATGAGGTAGCAATTTCAGGTTTCAGGAAAGGATTTAATAGGGTTCCTGAAGTACTCAGACGAGGAATATTGCCCCATGCACCTGCATTATACAGTGTAGCCAGTAACTGATAAGGAGAGGCATCATTACCTGCCTGAGCAGCACTTCCTCTGAGTTTGATCAGATTGATATTATCGGAGGTAACGTGCAGCATTTCATTAACCAACAAGCTAAGAGAAGTAGAAGGATAGAAATAAGCTGCTGCGTCAGGTAAAGTACTTGACCAGTCGTTACGTCCGGTGATATCGAGATATACCATTCCTTTATAGCCCACATTCAGCATAGCATACACGCTGTTTACACCTTTTTCGTATGAGCTGCTGCTATAGTCGAGGTTTTGCGGAGCTATATTCTGAATCGTGTATACACCGGGAGTATTCAGGCCTGTACCGTCTTTGGTGGCGTTGCTGATATTTTTACCGGTTTGATAACGTTTGTTTCCACCGGCAGAGAGGGTGAAATCGAAATTGCGTAAATCTTTTTTATAGGTCAGCAATACATCGATATTGCGTTCAAAGTTATTTAGATTGATGATACCGTAAGCACCACCGGGATTATTGAGATAGCTGGTTGAAATTTTTGTTTCCCTTTTTTCGTTGTAGGTATCAAGTGCATACCGGGCCATGAATGTAAGAGAAGGTAAAATTTTCCAGTCGGCTCTCACGTTACCGAATACACGGTCTCTGACAAATCCGTTTTTAACTTCATACGCCAGAAAGTAAGGGTTATTGAAAACGCCATTGGCCTGAGTACGTTGTTGAGTTCCTTCCTGTCCGGGCATCCAGTAGTCTCTCAGGTCGCGAACATCGATATGCGGAGAGATGCTGTATACAGCTTGCAGTGGATTGGCGCCACGATCGCCGGCCGGGCGGTTATTGGAATTAGTTCTGCTGAAATCTATATTGCTACTCAGGCTGAATTTTGAATTTACCTGGAGGCTGGAATTCAGGTTCAATGCATTTTTATAGAGATCAGTATTTGGAATAATGCCTTTACTATTCATATTGGCATAGGCAAGTCGGTAAGCTACCTTATTATTATTGTTGGCCAGTGATACATTGGCAACATTAGTAATACCGGTATTCACAAAGTTTTTTACATTGTCTTTGTGTGATACCAATGGCATAGGAATAGGCTTACCGTTTTTATCCAAAGGGCTGTTCCATTGTACTTCTTCATAGCCCTGATCTAATTCGGCACCGAAAGCGGCATCTATATTTTCCGAGATTATAGAACCGAAGGGGTTAGTCAGCAAGTTACCACTACGGGATACGGGGATACCGGAAAATTGACCGGAACCGAATTTATTTTGCCATTTAAGAAACTTGTAAGGTTTATCGAATACTGTATTAAAGGAAGCATTTACGGTAGTGCGATCCACTTTTTTACCGGTTTTAGTGGTGATGAGCACCACACCATTACCGGCTCTGGAACCATATAAAGCGGCGGCACTCGGGCCTTTAAGGATGGTTACACTTTCAATGTTATCCATATTGATATCAGAGATAGCATTACCATAATCCACCATGTTGTCTTTACCTATTTTGCTGATATTATTAACGGTATTGGCTATAGGAACGCCATCAACTACGAACAATGGTTGGTTATCGCTGCTGAGGGAGGTGGCACCACGTATTACCATGCTCACGGAAGACCCTGCACCACCGGTGGAGTTAATGGTAACTCCGGCTACTTTTCCTGACATAGCATTCAGAAAGTTTTCCTGGTTTACTCTTCCAAATTCTTTACCATTTACTTCTTCAACCGAGTATCCCAGCGCTTTCTTTTCTCTTTTAATACCCAGGGCGGTTACGAGTACCTGCCCCAGTTCTTCTACTTTTTTTTTCAGAACAACGGAAAGGGATAATCTGCTGGAATCTGTAATTGTATAGCCGTGCAGCGTATCAGATACATATCCGATCTGTGATAGAATAAAATGATAGGGACCTCCTGCTGGCAGTTTTGAAAAAGTGAACATACCTTTTTCGTTGGTAAGTGTGCTGGCCAATATTTCATTTCCGGCGTTGGCTACACGAACAGTTACGTTAGGCAGACGTTCATTATTTTCATTTTTAATAATGCCGACAGCAGTAGGATGCGCATTTTGCGCCGAAAGGCTACCGATGCACAGTTGTAGCAAAAGTAGCAGCCATACTGTTTTGGTGGGGCGACTGATCAGAGATAGTCGTTTTTTTTCGCGCATAGTATTTCATTTTTATTAGGCAAAGGAATTACATGCCCTCTTTTTAGAGAGGCGCAATGGCCAGATTTTAGAATACGTTAGTAAAAGATTATTGTGTTATGTAAATAGCTTCATTTGTTTGCTTCATAGTAAGGTTGTTTAATGTGCTAATGGTACTTAGAAAATCAGCTAACGACTCTTTACTACTATCAAAAGTTCCGGTAAAGCTCATATCTGCAATGGCATTTTGCTGATAATGAATTTTTACTTTGAATTTCTCAGACATTAATCCGAAGATATTTGTCAGCGGTTCGTTTTGGAAGGTGAAAATTTGATTCTCGGTTTTCACTACTTCTTTTTTCGTTTTGGCTACAGGCACCAGGCGTAGCTGATCGAAGGATAGTTCCTGTCCGGGCATTAAATAGGTAGCTTTAATACCTTTGCTGCTTAGCAAACTATCTGGTTTCACTATTACTTTCCCACTAATCAGTTGAATATGTATGTTGCCTTTTTCACCATGTATGGCAGTAACTCTGAAAACTGTTCCCAGTGCCGTAGTGCCGAAGTGGCCTGCGTTTACGGTAAAGGGTTTGGATTTATCAGGAGCTACTTTAAAAAGGGCAGTACCATGCAGGGAGATAGACCTGTTATGTTTTGCAAATGGCTCTTCATATTTTATCTGGCTTTGTGGTGCCAGTTCAATGGTGCTTCCATCTGTTAATTTCAGCAGCATTGTTTTTTTAGTATGATTGATTTGCTGAGCATATACAGGTGTTGCCTGGATGGTATTTGCCGGAAGTGCTGCTATTGGTTGTTTTGCAGTGGGATGATGTTGCTGTGCCCACCAGATCCCGGTTGTAGCAAGTATTACAATAGCTGCGGCTGCGGCCATCCATTTATAGGTAAGCCATTTTATTGACTGTTTGTGATATGAGTGATTTTCAATAACAGTCAGCATTTTGTTAGATAAATCGGCGGGCAGTTCTGACACTGGATGAAAAGCGTACCAGCTTTTCTCTGTAAGCCAGGGTAGCAACGCTTCAGGATTTTCCGTAAAGTAGTCCTTTACGGCTAATGCTTCTTCTTCGTTACATTCGCCACGGAAAAACTTTTCGAGTAATGTTGCTGGATGCTTCATATCTATGTATTCGTTTCAAAACAGTAAACCCCTCACTGTTTGCAATAATTAATTTGTAATCAGAAAAGGAGACGGATCAGGAGGATGCTAATAATCAAAAGTGAATCTTTGAGTTGGCGCACCGCCCGAAGAATATGATTTTCTACTGTTTTGGGTGAAATAGATAATTGTCTGGCTATTTCTTTATGAGGAAGGCCTTCAAGTCGGCTTAGCTTAAAAACATTTCTCCTGATAGGAGATAATTGTTCTATACTATTAAATACCAGCTTTAGTTCTTCCTTAATAGTGATATCAGTTTCCATATGCCAGTCTGGCTGCTCCTGGAGCATTGAGGCAATATGTCGGTTGTGGACTTGTTGTTTGCGGAGCAGATCGATCATAACGCTTTTGGCTATACGAAAGAGTTGTGCGGATATATTAAAATTGGTAGATAGTTTTGATCTTTTTTCCCAAAGTAATATAAAAGATAATTGCACGGTTTCTTCCGACAGGTAAGCAGAATGTGTACATTTCAACACATAGAAATAAAGCTTTGTATGGTATAATTGATATACCATTTTAAAGCGCTCGATATTTCCATTCTTTATATCCTGTACGATACTTTCCATAATGATCGCAAATATCTGATGGGCTTAAACAAGATACAAGGAATTACTGATAATCTTATTGTTATTTTTAGCCATTATTGCCGCTGTAGTTTCAAAATTAGCGGAGCGGTAGCGACGTTCGGAATAGTGACTGTAAGAGACAGTTCCAAGGTCGTTTTACTTAGGTTCTGAATCCAATGTGGATCATTGTCTCCTTTCTGGGAGGTAAGTAAAAACACCGCATCATGTACATCCAGTTTCCAGGTACCACTTTTGCCTGTCAGAGGTAGTATCAAATCTGTACACCCATCAATGGCAAAGGTTCCATCAGCATTAAATTGATAGCTGTTCTTAGTAGTGCAGGTAATCATGGCACCTGCTGCACCCAGGGCCGGAGCAAGAGTAATAAGACTGGTACCAGCCGGAAGATTTTGCCCGGCCAGCTTTGCTGATACTGCCAGAACTATGTCCTTCTGGATCCAGGTACCGGTCACCTGCTCATACTTTTTCGATTTTTCCGGTTCAGCATTGTTGTTCTTTTTGCATGACATGATCAGCAATGGAACTACTAACATGGCTAAACGCATTTTTACAGGGATAAATGAACGCATTACAGTTGGAATTAGTGTTATAGAATACAGACTAGTGATTGCTATAATATGTATTCGTGCGTGAAATAGAAATCCCTCAGCGCGTAACAATTCTTTAACATGGAAGGGGAGTGGATATGCATTTCAGATATCCACGTACGTGGGTGATATGGTAGAGTTCAACAAGGTTGACTACTAGGGTGTTCTAAGCTAAAACAAAGGGCATCAATAATTTAGCTATTCAATATAATAAAAATGCCCGCCAGAAGCGGGCAATAGAAGTAGTTATAAAGTTTCGGATGTTATTTATCATCCATTTTTTTTCTGATCAATTTTCCGGCTTCTTTTCCTGCTTTGGCATATGCATCACCAATTCGTGGTCCTGTAGCAAATTGGCCTCCTCCTCCTTTCATATCATCCAGCATAATTTTACAGAGCGATTTTTTCATATTGGCCTGGTCAAAAATTTCAACTTCCAGGTTAACTGCTGCTTTTTTCGCCTTTATACCAACGTTATAGCCTATTTCAATGAATTTAGTATGTACTACCATTACATATTTAGAAGCAACGGAGCTGTCTTTAGTTAGATTAATGTCGCAGAATTTACCAAAATGTTCGATAAAGCTAGGCTCATAATGTTTTTCTCTGTCGGCATACCAACTTTCTTCCCAGGCAGCACCACTTCCGGCTTCCTTGGCTTCTTTTTCGGCTTTCTTACGCTTAATGTAACTGGCCTCCCGACCATCTTCTCCTACAATAAGCTTGTCGTAAATAAATGATACTTTAAGATCTGTTACTCCTTTCAGGAAATTTAGTTTTCCTTTTACCAACTCCTGGGATTTTGACGAGAATGGGGTAGCTAATATTGTTAGCAGTACAAGAAAAGATAAAATACGTTTCATAAAATATAAGGATTGTATATAAATATACATATATCCTTATATTCTAATTAAAAGTTTCCCTAAACTCTACAGGAGATTGTTTCACCTTGGCCTTAAATAACTTGCTAAATGATTGTGGGTGCTCAAATCCAAGCTCATAAGCAATATCACTCACTGTTAAATTAGTTGTACTTAATCTTTCCTTGGCATAATCTATCACCTTATTTTGGATATGTTGCTGTGTGCTTTGCTGTGAATGAATACGTAACAGACTTCCCAGGTAATTGGCAGAAATATTTAACTGTTCAGCAAGTGTTGTAACAGTTGGAATACCTTTTTCCTTAAGGGCTTTAGGTTCAAAAAATTCAGAAAGTATTTGCTCGAAACGTTCGATTAATTCATGATTCGACTTTTCACGAGTAATAAACTGACGTTCATAAAAACGTTCTGAATAAATAAGCAATGTTTCTATCTGTGAAATTATTATCTGCTTACTAAACTTGTCGATACTTGACTTGTATTCCCTTTCTATATTTTGAAACAAATCAACAATCAACTTTTCCTCTTTATCTGAAAGGAACAGCGCTTCATTTACTGAATACTGGAAATATTCGTAGGATTTTATCTTTTTAGTTAATGCTGTATTCCAAAGGAAATCCGGATGAATGAGAAGTAAATAGCCTGTAGGAGTTACCTCAGCTGTAGGATTGACTTCCAATTTCAAAAATTGAAGAGGAGCAATAAACGATAACAGACCGGAGTCAAAATCATATTGCTGCTGGCCATAGTTAAATCTGGCGTTTACATTCCGCTTTAATCCAATGGAGTAAAAATTCTGAATCCATTTGAGCTCAGCACCCTCTAATGGGTATTGCACTTTGCTGTAATCAATCAGACTGATTAGTGGATGTTCTGGCTTCGGTAAATTACAGAATGAATGAAACTCAGGTATCGAATTAAAGCGAAATGTTTCCGACATATCAATTGTTTTACAAAATTCTGTTAGCAAAATTATTAATAAGCAGTGGATAAAGTATATTCTTTCCATTGCTCAGCATCAGCTGTAAGCAGCTCAATTTTGTTTGTCAGGATTTGGGTAGCATCAACTCCCAGCAACAAGTGAACAGGCGGATTGGCAGCCTGGCTTACAGCTATCAATACTTCTGCAGCTTTTGCAGGATCATTAACTTGATTACCATTGATTTGTTGCAGATGAGCCTGCTCTGATCGACGGGCATCCTCATAGGCTGGTAGGGGCTGATTTGGAGTTTTAATTGATCCACTGGACAGAAAATCGGTACGAAAATATCCGGGATATACAACGGTGGCTTTAATTCCAAATTCCTTTACCTCTTCAGCGAGGGCCTCAGTAAATCCGGCTACTGCAAACTTGGTAGCACAATAAATCCCCCAACCTGCAAAGTTACCGGCCAGGCCCCCAATTGAGGAAATGTTAAAAATGTTCCCTGATTTCTGATCTCTCAGGAATGGCATCACATTTCTGATAACATTTAATGAACCGAAAACATTTACATTAAAATTCTCCCTTGATTCCTCATCTGTAAGTTCTTCCAGTGTACCTATCTGACCATAGCCCGCATTATTAACCACAACATCGAGCCGGCCAAACCGGGCAATGCTCTTATTAATAGCTTCTTTTACACTTTCATTATCGTTTAAATTTACTTCTAATGGCAGGAAGTTTTCTGAGGGTTCCCCGATAGCAGCAATTAATGACCTGGAATCCCGACTGGTAGCAGCAACCATAAATCCTTCCTTTAGTAATTTTTCTACAAGGCTAAGGCCAAGTCCTCTGGATGCTCCTGTAACAAACCATACTTTCTTTGTTTTCATTACTTAATTTTTATATTGAGTTAATGATACAAAGATGGTTATGCCTAAAGAAATTTATGTAGCCGAATCAGGGTTTGTTGTGTTCAAATCGTGGATTTATAGTTGGAAATCTGGTATATAAGCAGGAATGCCTAAAGAAAGCCTGTGTATGACTATCCATAGAGCAAGGATGCCAATAAATAGTATTGAGCTATACTTAAGGATATGGGGTTTCATTTAAACTTTAAGGTTTATAGATATCCAGATTTTGGATGAGTGATTCTTTTAAGGAAATATAATTAAATTTTTTTGGGATTTTTTTTGAATCATCTATTAGGTTAAGATTTTCTTTAAAGAGCTCTATGTAATAGTTTAGCAGCTTATCTTTATTCAGTTTTATTATAATGTTGTAATCTATACTTCTGGTAATAAAAATTGATTTTGCTATACTGCTATAGGTAAGCTTTTCCTTATTTTCGAAAAATGAGGTAGCAACTCCATCAAATTTATATATTCCAAAGTTGAAATAAATCAATCTAAGTTCTCCTCCATATTTTTGTTGAGCAAGTTTATCATTGATATAGGGTTCAAGTTTATGCAGATCAAATTTAAGCAGCTTTTTATCGGCATATGGGCCTGTAATTGAAATGATTCTAAATTGAGTATTTGCATCTGGTTTAATGAAGAATGAACTATCCTTATAATAAAGTTTTTTCTTTTTTAGAAACAGTTGCAATTTACGTGCAAGACCTGCGTAGTCTATACGCCGCTTTCTATAACCTGGTTGATTCGCTTTATAATCGAGAAGCAATTGACATGCTGTAAGCACCAGGCTCAGTTTTTCCTGAACTTTTGCTTTATTGAATATTTTATTATCAATATGACATTGCAAATCCCAGCCCAATTCCATGGCTGTATCAGATTGTCTGGAGTAATCTATATCGGGTTCAATATAAATGGTAAATCCGAGTAAAGTCTTTTTACTACAGGGTATATTCTGAAGAAATTCTTCAAATACTTCTTCTGCTTTTGTAGCATATTTCTCATGCTGCTGGGAGAGTGGAATAGATACTCTGGCCCATAAGCCTTTGAATCCACGAATAGTATGATAGTCTGGTGCCATGACAGGAAGATACGAATTATTGCTATATATTATTAGTTACCCTATCTAGATAAGAAATAAAAAAGCCGCCACGGCAAAGTGGCAGCTTTAGGTTTATCATGCAAGAATAATGATTACAATAAACTAAAACCAGTTTCTTTAACATCACGACTGTTGCCACCGATAAAGAGCTTAAACTCCCCTGGTTCTGCGGCATACTTCAATTCACTATTAAAAAATTTCAGATCGTTTTCCGTAATGGTAAAAGTTACTTGTTTGGATTCTCCCGCTTTTAATGCAATCCGTTGAAATCCTTTCAGCTCTTTAACCGGGCGAGCAATGCTTCCTACCATATCACGAGTGTAAAGCTGCACTACTTCTACTCCATCATATTTTCCTGTATTGGTTACTGTTACTGTAGCGCTTATACTACCACCTGGCTTGAATTGAGTAGCAGACAGCTGTATATCGCTGTAGGAGAATGTCGTATAACTAAGTCCGTAGCCAAAAGGATATAATGGATCATTGGAAACATCGAGGTAATTGGAGCGGAACTTAGTAAACCATTTATCATCGCCGGCCAGTGGACGGCCAGTGTTTTTTTGACTATAATATAACGGTAATTGTCCTACGTTTTGAGGGAAGCTGGTAGTTAACTTACCGGAAGGATTTACATCACCAAATAAAACATCAGCAATTGCTGCACCGGCCTCGCAACCGCCAAACCAAACATTCAGGATAGCAGGAACATGCTCATTTTCCCATCCAAGAGTCATTGGCCTGCCTGCGAAAAGTACCAGTACCACAGGTTTACCGGTTGCTACCAATGCTGCGAGTAATTCTTTCTGGGTATCAGGAATTCCGATGTCGGTTCTGCTTGCGCATTCGCCGCTCATTTCAGACGCTTCGCCCAATGCTGCAACAATGATATCAGATTTAGCAGCAATCTCTAATGCTTCTTTTTGAAGTTGAGCTGCGGTATGTGCATCTCTGTTTAGAGAGCGGCCAAACATCGTACTATTGATTTCAAGCATTGAGTCGGCAGTGAGATTAGCGCCTTTGGCATAATTTATTGTTACCTGATTACCAACTTCTGTCTGTAATGCTTCTAACAGGGAAGGATGTTTGGTAAGCTCGGCGGATACCGACCAGGTACCTGTCATATTTACTCTTGAATTGGCGAGTGGGCCTATAAGCGCAATAGAACCTTGTTTTTTAAGCGGTAGTACCTGTTGCTGATTCTTAAGTAATACAAACGACTCTGTAGCTGCTTTACGTGCTTCCATTCGTTTTTCAGGGGTATAAATCTCTGCTTTTCTGTCGCCTTTACAATTGCGGTAAGGGTCGGAGAAGAGGCCCAGTTTATACTTTGCTTCGAGGATTCTGCGGCAGGCGGTGTTGATGGTATTGAGATCTATTTTGCCTTCTTTTAATGATTTGGCAATAGTACCTGTAAATCCTTCTCCTACCATATCCATATCTGTTCCGGCTTTGAGTGCCAGGGTAGAAACAGTTTGCAAGTCGCCTAACCCATGCGCCATCATTTCGTTGATGGCTGTATAGTCTGTTACTACGAAACCGGAAAAGCCCCATTGTTTACGAAGTACCTCTGTCATTAACCATTTGTTTCCGGTAGCCGGAATACCATCTACTTCATTAAAGGAAGTCATTACGGTGGCAGCACCGGCATCGATGGCCGCTTTGTACGGAGGAAAATACTCGTTATACATTCTCACCCGGCTCATATCGGTGGTATTATAATCTCTTCCGGCTTCGGCTGCACCATAAAGCGCAAAGTGTTTTACACAGGCAAGAATGTTACTGTTTTCAGAAAAGTTATTCCCCTGATAACCTCTTACCATTGCCGCAGCTATCTGTGAGCCCAGGTAAGGATCTTCACCAGAGCCTTCTGCAATTCTTCCCCAACGCGCATCGCGCGCTATATCTACCATCGGAGAGAATGTCCAGTTGATTCCGTCTGCACTTGCTTCTATGGCAGCAACGCGGGCACTTCTTTCTATCATATTCATATCCCAGGAGCAGGATAGTGCCAATGGTATCGGAAAAGTAGTTTTATAACCATGAACAACATCCAATCCGAAGAGCAGAGGAATTTTCAACCTCGATTGTTCAACAGCTATTTGTTGGGCTTTACGGATATCATCAACTTTCGTCATATTCAGCAAGGCACCTACCTGCCCGGCTTTAATTTTTGATTCTACACCTGTACTCACAGCAGAACCGGTTACAACTTCACCGGAAGTTAACAGATTGAGTTGCCCCAATTTTTCTTCCAATGTCATTTTCTTCATCAGCCCATCAACAAATGTTTTCATTTGCTGCTGCTGATTTTGGGCAATAGCTGCATTGAATAGCAGGCTACTTGCCAATAGTAGTAGTAATCTTAAAAATCTCATCTCAGAATCGTGTAGAAAAACTAATTAAAAACGAAGGGTGCACACTACCGGGAAGTGATCCGATGGAAAACGAAGATCCCTGGAATCTGTCAGCACAGCATAATTGAGCACTTCAATATTATTATTCACAAAAACAAAATCTATTCGTCCTTCTTTAACAACCTTTGTCCAGTTATGATATTTAAAGTCCTGGAAGGTGCTGTCTGGTCCATATGGTTTGGTTTGTGATACCAGTTTAGCATCCCTGAATTGTTTTACTATTGTGCCATATGCGCTCGTTTCAGGGCTGGAATTGAAATCGCCTGTGATGATTACCGGAGTATTTTTATCAGAGAGTTCATGAATTTTTTCCAGGATCATCTTTGCTGAGTTTTCTCTGGCCTGAACACCTTCATTGTCGAAATGCGTATTGAAGAAATAAAATTCCTTTCCGGTAGATTTTTCTTTCAGTTGAGCCCAGGTACAGATTCTGATATAAGCTGCATCCCATCCTTTGGAAGGAGTTTCAGGAGTTGGCGACAACCAGAAATTACCTGATTTTACCAGGTCATATTTTTCTTTATTATAGAAGATAGCAGAAAACTCTCCGCCTTCTTTACCATCATTTCTTCCAACGCCAACATGGGAATAGGTACCTATTGCTTCCAGGTCGTGCATTTGATCGATAAGGGCTTCCTGTACACCAAATACATCGAAATTGTGATATTGGATAAGCTCTTTCACCATCTCTTTACGGTGAGGCCAGGCGTTGGCACTGTCGTAGGCAATGTTGAGGCGCAGATTGAAAGTAGCTGCTTTTAAAGTGGTGATAGACTGATCTACCAGGTGGCTGGCAATAGCTTTTTGCCAGATGCGATAGCCTTCTGGTTTCATGTGGAGCTGATCTGCTCTGAAGATTTCGGCTTTGATAGAGCCATCTTTATTAAGCATTTTGCTGTATACATCCACAAAGGAGGTATTAGGTTGTTTGGCGAGAAATTGTTGAATGGCTTTATTGCTTTTCAGCATTTCCGGGATAAGTTTAGCCCTGCTGGGACTAGGTTTTATTGAAATAAAGGTAACCGGAACATCAGGCATCTTATTTCTGATCATGGAAAAGAGGGTCTGGAAGCGTTTCAGCACTACAGGAGCCTTAACGGTATCGCTGGAAGCCAGATCATTTTCTCCGCAGTAGATAACGATTTGCCTGGGATGATATGCAAAGATTACATCATCGGCATAATGAATTACATCCAGAAGGGTAGAACCGCCAAAACCACGATTAACAATGTAATGGCCGGGAAAATAGTTGTTTACATCCTGCCAGAATGTAAAGGAGGAACTACCAACAAAAAGAATTTCATTGCCTTTAGGGGCATTAATGGAATCCTTTTTTTTAAACGCCTGAATATCATTGTGATAAGGATATTGTTGGGCAAAGGTGTTGCTGAAACAGCAAATGCAAAATATTGCAGCTAAAATTTTTCTCATGGAATGTTGATTAATAGCTTCACTTTGGTATATAGTGATGCAATACTATTATCTTACCCCATAGAAAAGAAAAAAAATTTTATCTGGATATGCGGGAACGCAATATTATTGTGCTGCTGTCGGGTTTCTCAACTTGTGTATTCAGTATTGTAGAAAGTACGAACAATGCGTCATCCAGTGAGGAGATGAGAATAGGGCCGTTTACAGACCTGGTATTCATCTCTTTATCTTCCACAATTATTTTTTTGCCAAAATTATCTTCAAGATATACCAGAATTTCTTCCACTTTAGGGTTTTCCAGTATCAGCTTTTGATTTTTCCAGGCACTGAATTTTTCAGGTGCAATACTGGCAGTGGTAGATTTCTTTTCGGAATCGTTATATGCTACAATCTGACCAGGATACATAATGATATCCTGATTATTGTTATCAAATGAGAGTTTGATTTTACCACTTTGTAATACCACTTCGGTTTTCTGGCGTCTTTGTCTGATGTCAAACACGGTACCCAGAACAGTGACTGTAAGGCCTTTGGTATGAACTAAGAATTTGTCGCCGGATTTTATTTGATTAGTATCTTTATTGATATGTGTTACATTGAAAAGGGCTTCACCTTCCAGCCAAACTTCTCTGCTCTTACCATTTTTCCAGTTATCGTTAAAGGTGATTTTTGAATTGGCATTCAGGTCTACCTGCGAACCATCGGGTAGTGTAACTTGGCGTGTTTCGCCAAAACCTGTTTTGATTATTTGTTCGTTATGATAATTATTTAGGAAGAAATAGACCCCTGAAATGATGATTAACCCGGTGATCACTGCGGCAGCTCTGATGAGGGTGCGACGAAGTGTATGTATTTTTCCAACAGGCTTTTCAACTGGTTGAGCGATGGTCTGAATAAGCTGCAGGTGTTTTTCCCATGAAGCTTCAACTTCTTCATCGGAGGGTGTATGGGTTGCAAACGAAATATTTTTCAGGTATAAGCGTGCATTTTCTATGGCTTCCCTTTGCTGAGGAAGGGTGTTGATTACCTGCAGCCAGAATGCTTCATGGTCGGCAGATGGTTGGTACACCCATTCCTGGAAATAGGAATCCGTAAGAAAATCGCTTTCCTTATAGTTAACATATTTATGTGTTATGGATTCTTTCTTCATTCTAATTTATATAGTACCCGGTTCCGCTTTTTTTACCCCAAACTATTTTATAAAATTTATACAAATTGTATAAACCGCAAATATTAGAATAATAACAACAAGATCATAACCTTTTCTTTTAGTGCTAAGAGACTCCTTGCCATGATCTTATATGTTGCTTTTACCGAGATATTAAGAATGGATGCCACTTCTTTATATGAAAGATTTTCATAAAACTTAAGGAACACAGCTTCCAGCTGACGGCCCGTAAGTGTTTTAATTGCTTTTTGTAGTTTAACTTGCAGCTCCTCATTTAACTCATTACTGACGATTACATTCTCGATAGAGAATTCGTATTCTTCTTCTGCAGACTGATTAAATACCATTTTATCGTGCTGCCTGATTTTTTTGATGAGAACGTAACGAAATGATGAATAGAGATAAAAATTGGGTGATTCTACATGCGATAGTTTGTCACGCCTGTTCCATAAATCAAGGAATACCTCCTGTATACTGTCTTCAATCAGATATGTATTGCTGGTAAATTTCCTGCCGTAATTATAAAACCGTTTGTAATAATCTTTGTACAATCCGGAGTAGGCTTCTATGTCGCCATTAATAATATGTTGAAAAACCGGATTGTCCATTTTTAGGTTCAGAGATTGTTGGAATAGGTTGCAAAATTATCGAAAAAGAAAACTATCAACCTGTTGTATTTACTGAAAAGACAGGTTCTTTTGTTAAGTTATTGTTATCGAGAGCCCTAAAAATCTGTTGCTACACTAGATCTATCCCTGTTAATATTTATCGAAATTGTTTTAATTGATTGATTGTCAATGATGTATGTGTATTGTCGTGTCGGATTCCGTTTAGAGGCATTTTTGATGCTCCAACTACCTGAGAAAAAAAAATTATCTGATGGTGGGGTAATTTTTTCTGTTCCTGTCACTTATCACCATAAACGGAACCAATTCCACATTAATTAATGAAACTAAATTCGCCAACTATGACGCTGCGCTATTTTAAGCGGTTGCTTGTCGTACTGTTTCTGGCTGCAACAAGCCAGGTGTATGCACAGAAAGCTGTTCCTGTACTCGATGCCCTGAAAGCTATTACCCGCGAGTATAAAACAGACTTTGTCTATGATCCGCAGGTAGTTAAAAAGAAAACGACCACCTACAATCTTACCAATTTTGCCGGAAAGTCGTTGGAGGATGTACTGAAAGCAGTGCTTTATCCTAATGATCTGGTATTCCTCTATGTAAAACCCAACTACTACACTATTGTAGAGAAAGACAGGGTAGGAGAATATCAGGCACCTAAGAAATTAAATGATAATGATGCCCAGGTTACCAGCCAGGCGCATCAGAAAATTAAAGTAACTGGTGTCGTAACCGATGCTACTCAACCTATTCCTAATGTTATGATTATGGAAAAAGGTACAGGTAACGGTACTATGACCAAGCCGGATGGTAGTTATGCTATTACCGTTTCAGGCCCAAACGCTATTCTGGCTTTTTCTTCAATAGGTTATTCTACCCGTGAAGAAATTGTAGGCACCCGCAATTCTATAGATGTGAAATTGCAGGAGTCGACCAAAGAACTGGGTGAAGTAGTTGTAACCGCACTTGGTGTTAAGCGTGAAGAAAAAGCACTGGGCTATGCTGTACAATCAGTAAAAGGTACCAGTATGCAAACCGTGAAAGGGGTGGATCTTGGTACTTCCCTTACCGGACAGGTGGCTGGCCTTACTGTAAAAAACTCAACTGAATTTAATGGTGCTCCCAAACTGGAAATGCGTGGTGAAACCCCTTTACTGGTAATTGACGGAGTACCTTATGGAAATATGACATTACGCGATATCCCTACAGATGATATCGAAAGCATTAACATGCTGAAAGGCCCTACCGCCGCAGCTTTGTATGGTGCAAGAGGTGCTGCCGGTGCTGTTATGATTACCACCAAACGTAGCAAGGAAGATCGTCTGACAGTGGATGTAAACAGTAACACCATGTTCAACCTCGGTTACCTGGCACTCCCTAATGTTCAATCTTCTTATGGTCATGGTCTTGATGGTAAAATCAATACCGACTATGTTTGGGGTCCTAAACTGGATATTGGTCAAACTGCCGTGCAATGGAACCCAATCACCAAACAAAACGAGGAAATGCCACTGGTATCAAGTGGTAAGAACAACCTCAAAAACTTCCTGGAAACTGGTCTGATTACCAATAACAGCGTAAGCGTTACCAAAGGTGGACAAAATGGTTTCTTCAGAGCTGGTCTGAATCATATCTATAATAAAGGTCAGTTCCCTAACCAGAAACTGAATATCATTAATTATACTATGAGCGGCGAATTAAAAGCCGGTGATAAATTCAGTCTGGAAAGTCATATGGGTTATACCCGTACCACTGCTCCTCAGCTCTGGGGTAGTGCTTATGACCAGCAGGGTTATATCTACCAAATCTTAATGTGGACAGGACCAGATTACGATATCCGTCAATATAAAGACTACTGGGTTACTCAAAACCAAAAGCAAAACTGGCTGTATAATGCCTGGTATGATAACCCATACCTGATTGCTTACGAAAAGCTGAGAAGCACAGAACAAAATAAACTGAATGCAAGTCTGACTATGAATTACAACTTCACAAAAGATTTGAAGTTGATTTTCAGAAATGGTTATGACTATTATAAAAATGAAGATATTGTTCAAAATCCTGCTGGTATCAATTCTACCAGAGGTATGACAATTGGTAACACCTTTGGTTTCGACTTCAGTGGTAAAGGACTGTATGGTCAGAACCAAAGTTGGGGTAACAGTATCAACAGTGACCTGTTGTTGACCTATAACAAAAAAATAGGTAGCAAATGGAACCTCGACGCGTTGGGTGGTGCAAGTATCTTCTACTATAAACAAAGAGAGCAGGGGGCTAAAACCAGAAATGGTCTGGCAGTTCCGGGCTGGTATTCTTTAGCTAATGCAGTACCTTCAACTACTGCCGGTGTAGATGGTATTATCACCAACTACGGTACTTGGGCTAAGCAAACCAATTCTGTTTATGCTAAAGCTACTCTCTCCTGGAACAGTGCAGTATTCGTAGATGTTACCGGAAGAAATGACTGGAGTTCAACGCAGGCAGAAAATGCAAGATCATATTTCTATCCTTCTGTTGCAACATCTGTACTGATGTCTGAATTCCTCCACATGCCTAAATGGATTGATATGTGGAAGGTTAGAGGTTCATGGACAATGACTAAAACTCCGCTGGATGTATATGCCAATAACCTTGCGTATACCATTAATAACAGCTGGGGAAATACTACAGCTTCTACTCCTGATAATCTGGCAGGAAGTAATTTACTGCCTACAACAACCCGTACCTGGGAGTTTGGTACCGCAGCCTATTTGTTCAGCAAACGCCTGCACGTCGATTTAGCTTACTTCACTAAGTTGTACTACAATAACCAGATCAAGCAAACCCTTGCTCCATCGTCAGGTTATGCCACTACGCTGATTAATACCGGTGAAACTTATGCTCGCCGCGGTGTGGAAATAACCTTAGACGGTACAGTAATGAAGAAAGGTAAGTTCCAATGGAATTCTATGGTGAACTTCTCTACTCAGAACAGATACTTTGTGGATATAGACCCGGTTTATTCTGCAAAAAATCTGTGGACAGTAGCAGGTGGACGTATGGATGCAGTAGCCTATACTCAGAAAGCACTGAGAGATCCTAATGGTAATGTAATTCACCAGAATGGGTTGCCTATGCTGAGTACTTATACAGAGAAGTATGGTAATTCTGATCCTGATTTTGTGTTTGGGTTCATCAATAACTTCTCATATGGTAACTGGAACCTGGGTATTACTATCGATGGTCGTATTGGTGGTGTGATGTATGATTACATCTATGCTAAGATGTTTGATACCGGTGCTAACCCTGAAACAGATAATCAATGGCGTTATGACGAGGTAGTTAAAGGTTTGAAAAATTATGTTGGAAATGGCGTGAAAGTAGTAAGTGGTTCTGTTACCTATGACAACTATGGCCGTATAACCAGCGATACCCGCCAGTATGCTCCTAACGATGTTCCTGTAAGTTATCAGGCCTATGCACGTAAATGGGGTAACTCTTACGAAACCGGTGTAATGAATAAGAGCTTTGTTAAAGTACGTGAAATCTCTCTCGGCTACAGAGTTCCACAATCATGGTTCGGTAAATCAGGAATTAAAAATGCTTCAGTTGCATTAACTGGTCAGAATTTGTTCCTGTTCACCAAATTCAAATACTCAGATCCGGATGTTGATACCGAACTAATGAACGCTCCTGCTCAACGCATGGTAGGTTTTAACGTTAAGGTTGGCTTCTAAAAAAATACTAACATGACTAAGCATATATCTAAAATATCTGTTATTGCAGCACTGGTAGCTGGTTTCGGCTTCAGTAGCTGTACTAAAAAGTTTGATACGATCAATACCAATCCTGATAAGCCATCTTCGGCTTCTTCAGAATGGCTGGCAACCAATATGCTGGCAGCTATAACTTCAAAAGATATCTCTTCAGGAACAAATTTCCGTCAGCCTTTTACGTTAGGTAAATATATTGGCTGGACGGAGCTGGCAAGTGATTACCAGTATAATAAAATGGTAAGAGTAGATTTTGGAAGATTGCTGGTGTTGCGGGATGTAGATCCGATGATTAAAAATGCAACGAATGCAGATTTGAAAACTACCTTTGAGGGTTTTGGTCATTTTATACGTGCATGGCAGTTTTTCCAAACAACGATGCAGGTGGGAGATATTCCTTATACCGAGGCGATTCAAGGATCTACAGGGGTTATTAAAGCTAAATACGATTCACAGAAAGATGTTTTCAAAGGTATCTTAAATGAATTGGATCAGGCAGATCTGTTGTTTTCCAAAGGTGTAAATTTTACGGGCGATTTTATTTATCAGGGAAATATTGATAAATGGAGAAGATTGGCAAACAGCTTTCAGCTATATGTGCTGATCAGCCTTTCTAAAAAAGTGGGGGATGCAGATCTGGATATCATCAATAAATTCAAAACAGTGGCAGCACGTCCGCTGATGAGAGATTTCAACGATAACTTTGCAGTTACCTATACAGCATCTGCCGGTTATTGTTATCCATGGAGCAACACTCCTGCACAGTTGAATTCCTTCCTTGCATATCCTGCATTGTCTTCATATCTGTTAGATCCAATGAAGGCTACTTCGGATAAGCGTTTGTTCTACATGGCAGAACCATCTTCAGCGCAGATTGATGCAGGTAAAACAGCTTCTGAATATAGTGCATACCTGGGAGTGGATCCGGCAGATGAACTGTCAACTATCGTTTCCACAAAGAAGGCTGGTAAATCATGCGGGGTAAACAAACGCTACGAAGAAATGTATAATGCAGAACCAGTAGGTTTATTGAACTACTGGGATATTCAGTTCATACTGGCAGAAGCTACTGTACGTGGCTGGATCACCGGTACTGATGCTCAGACGTACTATGCAAATGGTATCAAGAGCCATATGAATTTCCTGGTAAAGTATGTACCTGTATTGTATACTCATGGTATGGCATTAGATGCTTCCTACATCGATGCTTTCCCTGGAACAATAGCACTTACCGGTTCTACAGAAAATCAGATCAAACAAATCATCACTCAAAAATATATTGCAGGATTCTTCCAGAATTCAGATTACAATGCATGGTATGAAAACAGACGTACAGGCTATCCTGTATTTACTATTAATGCCAGCACTAACCTGAATACACCTCCAACTTCTTTACCACTAAGATGGATGTATCCTCAAAAGGAACTGGATTACAATGCTGAGAATATTAGCAGCGCACTGAAAAGTCAGTTTGGTGGAGATGATAATCAGGCACTCCCAATGTGGATACTGAAATAATTAATTTCAATTGTGCATATATAATAATGAAGCTGTCTCTTTTTAGAGATGGCTTCTTTTCTTACAGGAGCTTTTGCAATTTTACGTACTGTAGCAGCATTATTGTTTTCCCATCTCTGATCTCTCCGGATTCAATCATTGCTAAGGCTTTGCTGATATGTACCTCCAGGACTTCAATTTCCTCCTGTTCGTGTTCTAATCCACCTCCCTTACTGATCTTCATTTCCGGGCTATATTCAGCAACGAACATATGAAGTATCTCCGTTACAGAACCGGGCGACATATAAGCATCGAATGCTTTTTTTACTTCCTGAATGCGGAAGCCGGTTTCTTCCTCGGCTTCGCGGCGTATACATTCTTCGGGATTATTTTCATCCAGCAGTCCTGCACAGGCTTCTATAAGCATTCCGCTTGTGTTGCCGTTAATATAGGTTGGTAGCCGAAATTGGTTAGTAAGGATTACATTTCCTGTAGCCGGGTTATAAAGCAGAATTGCTGCACCATTGCCGCGGTCATATGCTTCTCTTGATTGAGTTTGCCAGGTGCCAGTCCTGCCTTTATAATCATAGGTAACCTTATAAAGAGTATACCAGTTATCTGATAATATTTCCTGAGAGAGAATTTTTATCTGAGGTTGCATAACAATGATTGAAATTGATCAATTTTGATTATTTTTATCAAATATACATGAAAATGGGATATCAGGAAAGAAAAAAGAAAATTCTCAGGATCCTGGATAAGAAGGAAAGTATGGATGTGCAGGAAATTGCCGATGAAATGGAGATTTCTGCGGTAACTATCCGTCGCGACCTGCAAATGCTGGCAGATGAAGGGTTACTTATAAGAACACATGGTGGTGCTATGAAGGCAGAACCAAGGCATCCCTTTACTGCCTATGAAGATAAAGAAACTGTTTCCGCATCCCGGAAGAAATATATCGGGCAAATGGCGGCGGCACTTGTGAAACCAGGGGATACTATTTTCATGGACTGTGGCAGTACGGTTTTCGCTATGTGCGCCTATCTTAAAGATATTACTCCACTGCGCATCATCACCAATTCGTTGCCTGTTGCAGCTCAGTTTATGGATTCAAATGGTATAAGCGTAAATCTTGCGGGTGGTGAAATGGATGGCCCACGCAAAGCCATTCATGGGGATAGAGCTGTTGCACATTTAAAAACCTATCATGCCAATAAAGCGTTTATTGGAACAGACGGATTTTCTGTAAAGTATGGTCTGAGCGCTCATAGTGAAACTGAAGCAAGTATTAGCTCAGCAATGATAAGTTGTGCGGATCAGACATTTGTACTGTGCGATTCTTCCAAAATTGGTAAGGATAGTTATCTCAAATTTGCCTCTCTTACAATGCTTACCGCACTGGTGACAGATAAGGAATTATCTAAAGCGCAAACACTGCAACTAAAGGAAAAGAATGTGAAGGTTATTAATTAAATGAGCCGGATAAATCAGGTATCAATAAAATTGACATTGATACCTGATATAGTTTGCTTTTATGTATTCTCCTTTTTCAGGCCTTTTAATATTCCCAATACTGGCGAATTTGTTGGGATATCATGATAATCAAATCTCAGCATTGTTTCACCCAGCTGTTCATATTGGGCAGGAGGCACAATGAAAATTTGATGTAGCCGACCGCTAAAAGTTGGTTGAATACTATAGAATGGTAAAGGGCTCGACTTGCCGGGTTCAATGTATAGGGTAATAAAAGCTCCTTTAGTTCTAGTTTCGTTGGAAATGTAGCGGATCAGCCTAAAAGACCTATTATCTATAATTGTATCCTTTTCTATAAATTTTTCATTACTGTAAAATGGATAATCAAACTTAATTCCAATCTTTTTTTGGTCGATAGATAACCATTTATCTTTACTACTCCTTTCCAGTTCAGATAATGATGAAAATTTGCAGAAGCGTTTATTACTAATGTCAATCAGGTTGTAACCATTCTGTTCTATTTTATTGGTAATTTCCCCCTGTGGATTTTGTTTACTTTCAGTACGCAACATGCTTTCAATTCCAAAATCATTGTTATAATATACAGTATCAGGAGGTTTTATTTCTGAGAACTTATCATTTATTTTCCCTTTTGCCAAATAATGAAAAACAAACAAACCGGTATTGTTTTGATTTTTCTTCTGAGGTGAAAATGAAATCAAACTTGTTAGAAGAAAGATTGTTGTACAAGATAATTTGATCATGATTTTTTAGTTTGCAAGTGGGGGAAATGGTGAAAAATTACCATTAATAATGACCTCCATAGCTGGAATATATTACTCCCGCATTGACATAACGACTGTTATTCTTTTCAAAACTAACTCCCAGGTATTCCTGGATTCCGGAAACATGTAAAAATGCATTATACTGCCCAGAATAAATATATGCCTCAGTTTCGGTCCAGGTAACACCGAATGTAAATCCTTCTATAAAGGATGACATATGTTGAAGTGATTCAATTAAGTAATTACCGTTTAAATCCTTTTTCACTTTAAATCGTTCTCTTGAGTATATAGAATAGAAGCCAAATATATTATCAAACATTTGCCACTTATAGCTAAATTCGATACTGGAGTTAACTTCTGTATGCCCTGGATCAGAGTCGTCTTCCAGATAATCGAACCCAGGAGTATTGCTATTTAAAGGAACCAGCCAAAGTAATTCTGCCGTTGTAGGTTCAGATACAGAAGCCAGAGGTTTATTTTTATTGGGTTTTGCTTTTGGAGTTAAAACGGATTGCAAGGAGGCAATTTTAGTTTTAATAATTTGACTTCTTTCAATACTTGCAGTATCAAAGAAATTGACAAGGGCGATTCTCTTTTCAATTGGTATACTTTCAAATTCTGCATACGTTTTCTTACTTAAAATCTCACTCTCAATGTCTGGTACTGGGGTTAATTGTTGTGTATCAGTTTTTGTACAGGAGAAAAATGCAATTAATGATAGAAATAGGATGTTTTTTTTCATCTGGTTAATTTTATGGGTTTAATAATAAATAACAAAGGGTTTTATTTGGGAATTAATTATTCGTCAATCTTCCATAACAAAAACAACTACCCCGTTTATTTATACCGGTTATCCTTAAATAATGTTTAACTAGATTAATTAGAGGTGAATTTTTACTATATTTTAGAGAAATTTCTTTGTTTAAAATACTTGAATCTTAAGTTCATGGATACTGATTTTTAGCAAAATACCAGGGAGATTGATCAAATTTATCCGAAAGAATTTATGGTTCAATTTTCATGGTTTAAAAATTGATGGCTTTAATCTAACTATTGCCGGAAACCTTGACTTATGCTATTATCATACATTAGAGATCGTATTCAAAAATGTATTTTTCTTTTATGGTTGTATTTTGGGGTGGGTGTCTGATGTTAGTCGGCCATTCATAACTTATCTTTGAAACCTTAATCGTTTATCAGGTGTTATGGACTCATTTCTCGCATTTGTTGGTAATTACGTAAATCTTAAACCTGAAGCAAAGCAGGCATTGAGAGCTATTATTATTCGGGAGGAATTTTCTAAAGGACATATTCTTACGAGCGCGGGAACTATCTGTCGTTATATCTGGTTTATTGAACAGGGGCTAGCCCGAACTTTTTATATCAAGGATGGAAAGGATGTTACAGACTGGATTAGCCCGGAGAATACGATTTCCTGCTCATTGGTTAGTTTTTTAACACAAAGGCCAGACATCAGATCTATCGAGTTACTGGAGCCCGGCATTATTTGTGCCTTGCCATATGATGAACTGGAAAAGTTATTTACCCGCTACCACGAAATAGAGCGCTTAGGGCGATTGTTAGTGAATAGTGGTCTTATTTTAATGCAACAGCGGTTCGATGAGCTACATTTTTCTACAGCCCGCCAACGATACCAAAATTTACTGGCCACACAACCTGGCCTATTAAACAGGGTACCACTGGGAATGATAGCTTCTTTCCTGGGTATTACACAGGAAACACTTAGCAGAATGAGAAAGATATAGGATTTTGATAATTGTCAAAAGCTTTCCCGCCTACTTACAGGAACTTCGCATAAATGATAATGACTATGCGATTACAACCTATTACCAAACCAAATTCCTGGCTGATTAGACTAGCCTACTTTCTTTCCCGCAGAACATTTGGTAAAGTTCTCAGTGCATTTCAGGTTATTTATGCCCGAAGTACTCCGATATTACGCGTAATGCTAAAAATTATACAAACTGAAAAAAAACTAAGTTTGGATACTCCAACAAAACTCCTCATCAAAAGCTTTGTATCTAACCTGAATGATTGCCCTTTTTGTTCAAATACCAATGAATATTTGGCAATTAAAGGCAATATTAATAAGCAGAAAATCAATTCACTGTTAAATTACCGGGAGAGTGATTTATTCACTGCAAGAGAAAAAGCAATGATGGAGTATCTTGAATCTGTTACCTATACGAAAAACGCGTCAGATGATTGCTATCAGCAATTGCAACAATATTTCAACGATAAGGAAATTGTAGAAGTAACTTGGCTGTGTGCTGTTGAAAATTATTTCAATATGCAGGCTAAGCCGTTGGGGCTACCTTCGGATGCACTGAATGCATAACTTGAAATAACACCTGTTAACCCTAATTGTAATACTTAAATAACTATTGGAGCAATTTAATATTAATGTAATGAAATCTTGTGCCAGCAAGTATTTTAAAGTGGAATAGATAGGTGCCAAAGTACCCCCGATATCGTTTCAGGATCATACTATGATCGAAAAGCACCAAAAACGCCTTGATAACCAAGTTATATTTGTAGCATTATTTCTACGTTTTAAAAAACTGAATGCGTTATGAAAAATTTCATTGCATGCTGTAGTGTTCTTCTGTTCCTATGCCTACCAACAATTGTTGTGAATGCGCAGCAGAGAAAAATTACAGGACGAGTGCTAGATGACCAGGCTAAGCCACTCCCCGGGGCTTCCGTGGTTATAAAAGAAACCAAAACAGCTACAGTCAGCGACGGTGATGGAATGTTTACGCTGAACGTTCCGGCAGAAGGAAAAACTATCATTGTTACATACATCGGTATGCAAACAAAAGAATTTCCTCTTACAACGCAGAACAGTATTGTGGTGAATATGTCGTATGCCCCCGGAAATCTGAATGATGTGGTGGTAGTGGGCTATGGTGCTGTAAAGAAAAGTGATTTAACAGGTGCTGTTACCACCTTAAAGGGTGGAGATCTTAACAGAACACCTTCATCTTCTGTAGATCAGCTCCTGCAGGGTAAAATTGCAGGTGTGCAGGTGACCACTGGCGGCGGCGCTCCTGGTGCCGGTGCTACTATTCGTATTCGTGGTGCCAGTTCACTCAACGGTTCCAAAGATCCGCTATTGGTTGTTGATGGTTATCCATGGGGAGATGCTGGTAATCTGAAACAGATCAATCCCGAAGATATCGAATCTATTGAAGTGTTGAAAGATGCTTCCAGTGCAGCTATCTACGGCTCCCGTGGTGCCAATGGCGTAATCGTAATTACTACACGCAAAGGAAAACAAGGACAGAACCGCATCTCTTTTAATACTCTTCAAACCAAGTCATTCCTGTCTAATAAGCCAGATGTTTGGCGCGATCCGGTTGAAGATGCAACCTTTGCAAATGAATCTTCTATCAATGGTGGGGCCATTCCTTCCGATGTGCCTTATATCGGAATCTACAGACCTGTTGGTAATGGAATGGTATATTTCCCTTCTATTGCTGAACTGAGAGGGTTAGATCCTAATAAGCCACAGTGGCCTATTAATACAGATTGGGTAAACCTGATCTATCGCAAACCTTACTCACAGAACTATACATTAACGGCAGACGGTGGTAATGAAAAAACAAAATACGCCATCTCCGGAAACTATTATAATGAGGAGGGAATGGTTATCAATAATAACTATAACAAATATACTTCCCGCTTAAATCTCGAGCAGAAGCTCACCAACGCAATAACTGCCGGTACCAATATCATTCTTGCCTATACAAAGAATACGGGGCAGCAACTTGGCGTAGGCAGATCCCGTATCTGGCCTGTTTATGATTCCAGTGGTGGCTATTTCCGCAATAGCAATACCGACTTCGGTAACCCAATTGCTTTAACAAATCAACTGCTCAATACTTCAAAAACAACAGATTTCATGGGTAACCTTTATGTGAATGCCAAAATCACAGACTGGTTACAATTCCGTACTTCCATCAATGCTAAATCCGGTAACAGTATTCAGGACCAATATGATCCTAAAAACAGTACCCAGCGGGCGTTAGATAATAAAGGCAGTTACGGTAGCATCAACAATGGTAACTACTTCGATCTGTTGTCTGAAAACTATCTTACTGCTACCAAAGATTTTGGTACTGATCATAAGGCAACTATCGTTGCAGGTTACTCTTTTCAGAAAACTGAAAACAGGTATAGTGGCCTTACCGGACAGAATTTTGTGAATGATGTAATGAAGAACGAAAACCTGGCTACTGCAGGAACGATGCTTATTTCTAATGACCTGCAGCGCTATAATCTTGCTTCCTGGTATGGACGTGGTAACTACGCTTATAAAGATCGCTATTTACTTACATTGACAGCAAGAGCTGACGGATCTACGAAATTCGGGTCCAACAATAAATGGGCATTCTTCCCATCTGCTGCATTGGCATGGAAAGCGGGAGAAGAGCAATTTATTAAGGATATGAACCTGTTCTCTGAATTGAAATTGAGAGGTAGCTACGGCCTTACAGGTAACCAGGGGATTAGTCCTTACCAAACCCTGGACCGCTACGGTTCCTACAAGTATTTCACTGGTTCTGCATTTGAAACAGGTTTCGGGCCCGGACTTGCAGGAGCTAATGATGAGCAGGGGCGTACTATCGTTGCGGGCTTAGGTAACAATAGTCTGAAATGGGAAACTACCAGATCACTCGATTTCGGAATAGATGTTGGATTCTTTGATCAACGATTTACCGTTAGTGCAGATTACTATGTAAAACAAACCAGCGATTTGCTTCGTCTGAAAACCATTGCTCCATCTGCCGGTTATGATCGTCAGTGGATCAATGATGGTGAAGTACAAAACCGTGGGATTGAAATTGGGTTGAATGCCAATGTTATAAATAAAGGTGCACTTACCTGGAATATTGGTGGAATGTTTACCAAAAACGTGAACAAGGTTGTATCGATGGGCGAAAGCAACCAGGTATTTATCGGATCGTTGTATGAATCGGTGCGTCAGCAGATCAGTACTTATACGGTTGGTCAACCTATGTTCGCTTTCTATGGCTATAAAACTGCCGGAATTATTCAGAGCGTTGATGAGGGTATTAAAGCTGGTTTAACTGGTGTAGATGCACAGCCAGGCGAAATCAAATACCTGGATATTTCAGGTCCTGATGGTAAACCTGATGGTATCGTAGATTCTTACGACCGTACTATCATTGGTAATCCTAATCCTGATTTCATTTATAGTATCAACACTAATGTAAAATATAAGCAATTTGATTTGTCGTTGCAATTATACGGAGTACAAGGTGGAGATGTCTGGGATTTCCAGAAGATGACGCCTAGCAGATGGTTACAGCGCTGGACGCCAGATAATCCAAGCAATGAATATCCGAGAGCTAATGGTACCCGTGGCTGGAGAGCTTCTGACTTCTACCTTACCGATGGATCTTTCCTGCGTATCCAAAACGTAACAGTTGGTTACAATCTGAAAACAAATGCAGTGAAATATGTAAAGAGCCTGCGTCTCTATCTCTCAGGCAACAACCTGTATACATTCACCAAATTCAACAAAGGATTTGATCCTGAAGTAGGGGAAAGCGGAATTAATGGCGGTGCATATCCAAGACCACGTGCTGTTTCACTAGGTGCGAATGTAGTTTTCTAATCCGTTAAAATCTTCGACATGAAAAAACAAACTTTCAAATATATCATACCTGTAATATTGAGTGTAAGCATCCTGGGTAGTTGCTCCAAAATGGAGGAGAAACCCTATGGGATGATCAACTCTCAGACCTATTATAAAACACCGGATGATGCAAGAGCAGCAATTATTTATGCCTATTCCATTCTGCCGGAAGTAGGGTATTATTCAAGAGGCTATTATTTAACCACCGAATTACCTACTGAAAATCTTACCCAGAAAGGAGATGCAGGAGTTGGGAATTTTGAGTTGGATGAACTCAGAACTACCTCTACTAATCCGGATCTCGATAATATCTGGACGTATATGTATCGGGGTATTGCCCGTGCAAATGCTGTAGTGGCAAATGTTCCAAAGATTCAGGGAATGGATGCATCCGAACGTAACCAGATCACCGGAGAAGGATATTTTCTGCGCGCACTGCATTTCTTCAACCTGGTACGCATGTTTGGGGAAGTTCCTTTACGTACTACCACTATCGAAGACGCATCACAGATCCCCCTTGCCAAATCTTCCATGAAGGAAATCTATGCTCAGATTATCAGCGATCTGAAAGCAGCCGATACGCTGATAACAAAGAACCGCATAAGCGAAGGCCGGGCAAACAAACCTGCTGCACAAGGCTTGCTGGCAAAGGTTTATTTGCACCTGGCTTCCTCCAAAGTATCCGGATCTCCGGGATATGATTTTGTAGAAAATACAGATGATATGTATGCCCAGGCAAAACTCTATGCCGATAAGGTGATTAATGGGCAACAGACTTTTGGATTTACAGACAATCTTCCGGATATCTTCAACATTGATATTTATAAAAAAGCAGCAGTTACCGAACATATTTTTGATGCAGCAGTAGATAGGAGCGGCGACAGAGAGGGTAGTTTCTCCAAATTGCCCAATATGTTTCTGCCGGCAGATCGACCAATGACTATTCCTTACAACCAACTGAAGCCAGATAGTGCTACTATTGATATCGGACAGGGTTGGGGGCATTTCCGTACTGAATCTGCTATTTACTTTAGTTATGCGGATGTTGACAGACGAAAAACACAGCTGATTGTTTCTAAGTATACCAATGCCGGTCAAACTTATAATTTGGATATCAACAGTAGTTCACGTCCTTTCACCAGGAAATTTATAGATGCACAACGAATTGGAGATGCGAGTAGTGCAAATTCACCGATTATCCGGTACTCTGACATCTTGTTGACCTATGCAGAAGCCTGTGGCCCAACCACCGATGGCTATGCAGCAGTTAATAAAATTCGCAGAAGAGCTGATATTGGTGATCTGCGCCCGGATATGGATGTTACTTCCTTCAGAAATGCGGTAATTCAGGAACGTGCCTGGGAACTGGCTTTCGAAGGTAGCAGGTTATTTGATCTTCGCAGAACCAATACCATGGAAAAAGTACTGGTACAACAATATGGTAAAACCATTACAAGCGGTGCTTATTTCTTCCCTATTCCGCAACGGGAGCTGGACACCAATCCATTAATGAAAAAATAAACTGATTCATGAAACATATCTCATATTATTTTTGCCTGGTACTGCTGTTTGCTTCCTGTACCAAAGATCCTTTTAAAGGAGTAACCAGTAATGAGCGTGCCATTGAAGCTATAACTCTCGGCAATGGCCTGGTGCAGGTAGGTCCGGCTACCATTGATCGTGCTGCCTCCAAAGCATCAGTTAAAGTTTTGCTGCAGGCCAATACCGATCTGAGTAAAGTGGTGGCACAAATACAAACTTCCTATAAGGCAACTATTTCGCCGGCTAATGGTCAGGCTATTGACTTTACAAAAAATAATAACCAATTTAAGTATACGGTTACCTCAGAAGCTGGTACAACCAGGGAGTGGACAGTGGAAATTGTACCATTCGAGGAAACATTGCTCGGAACCTATTCCGTACAGGCATTGGTGTTATACGGAGGAACAGGACCAGAATATGGCGGTGGTGGTGTAATAAACCTCAAAGATAAGCCATGGGTTTGGGCTGGTACCGATACTCCGGATAAAGAACTGGATAATACAATAACCTTCGAGTTTAGTGGGGTTACTACTGATGGGAAAACTACCGGTAAGGTTACCAACAGTGCAGGACCAGACGGTGCCTACGCCAACTTTATGTATGCCAACCCGGCCCTGGATCTTAATAACGTATACAGGGTTATACCAAAAGGAGAAAGCACCTGGGAACGTGATTATATCAACAACGTAGTCATTTTCATTGATAAAAACGGAAAACGTACTTCCGGTGCATTTCAGGGAGCTAAGACTATTGATCTGGGCAATAACCTGAGCAAGAAAATTACAGATAACTCTTTTGACTTTACTTTAACGGGAACTGACGACTGGGGTAATATTTATTCAGATCTGGACAAATTTGTGAAACGTCCGCGCAGATTTTGGATTGATGTTAAACGAAACCAGTAATAAGTACCACCATGAAAAAAATGACCTTTAACGTATTCATACTAGCAATAGCGCTTGGCTTTGGAGCCTGTAATAAAAATAGTCCTGCTGCGGAGGAAAATAAGTCGGTTGACACAGTGAAGCCATCACAATTTCAAACGATCAACTACCTCAACAGCATTTCGGGGAAGAAAACCCTGTCGGGTATTCATAACCGGGAACCTAATAGTACTCCCGCCCGCTGGACGAATGAAATCAATGCTACCACAGGAAAATATCCGGCATTATGGAGTGGCGATTTTCTTTTTCAGCAAGATAATATCAACAACCGCCAGATGATGATAGATGAGGCTATACGTCAATGGAAGAAGGGGGCAGTTGTGAACATTATGTGGCATGCCTGTAATCCTGCTTACGGCGCTCCCTGTAACTGGGAAGATGGCAAAGGAGTATTGAGTGGCCTATCGGATGCACAATGGACAGAACTCTGTACAGAAGGAACCGCACTCAATACCAAATGGAAAGGAATGGTAGATGAAATTGCTGTCTATCTGCAACAACTTAAAGACCAAAAAGTAGAAGTACTTTGGCGACCATTCCACGAAATGAACCAGGGGAAATTCTGGTGGGGAGGACGCCCGGGGCCTAACGGCACTGTAAAGCTCTATCAATGGCTACACGATTATCTGACCAAAACCAAAGGACTTACCAACCTGATCTGGGTATGGAATATCCAGGATTTTGGATCCTTAGCCACAGATGCCGTTAATTATAACCCAGGTGCTTCCTACTTCGATATTGCTTCGTTGGATGTTTATGATGGTTCCGGTTATACACAGGCAAAGTACGAGGTGATGTACCGGATTGCAAAAGGAAAACCTATTGCAATCGGTGAATGTGATAAACTGCCTACGGTTACGGAGTTGAGAAATCAAAGCAGTTGGGTGTTCTTTATGAGTTGGTCTGAACTTACCTTCAACAAAAATTCAAACAGCGAACTTCAACAATTGTATAATGCCGACAATGTAATTACGCTGGAAAAAATGCCTGGATGGAAATAAACAAAAAGCTTCCAAAATTTCTTGTAGCCTGTTGTGTATCCTGCAGTATTTCATATCCTGCAGCTGCACAGCAGGCTACTGCTTTACAGCCGTATATATTTCAGATAGATGTTTCCGGAGTGGCTTCTATAAATAACAATTCCTGGTCGGTGGCCGGAAATAGCGCCGGTACTTCTCCCAATATTCTATCCGAACTTAAATGGAAAGAACAAACCGGATTAGGAACAAAGTTATCGGTCAGTAGTTCCCCCTTTAAACATTGGAGCCTGAATATTGCATACCAGAAAACAGGAACTATTAACGGAAGCGCTACAGACAAGGATTATAAAGCCGATAACCGGACAGAAATAACTTATGAAGGAAACTTTTCTGCAGCTAAAGGATATTTACAGGATTGGTATACCGGTATTGGATACACGTTTTTATGTAATTCGGAATTAATATGCACTGTTCAATTGGGTTACAATAATTCTAATCAACTTAATTATTTGTTGCCTGCTGATGCCAGTACGCCGGCAGACCTATCTTCAACTTATAAAAATACCTGGAAAGGTATTGTGATTGGCGGGATAGCAGATTTACCACTTGGGCGGATAACTGTGTCGCCAGGTTTGCAATATCGTCAGTTAACCTATTATGCTGCCGGAAATTGGAACCTGATTCAAACATTCCAACATCCTTTAAGTTTTGAGCATAACGCCAAGGGATTTAGTATTAATCCGAGTTTACGGGTTAGGTATAGCATCACAAAAAATATTGGTTGGTTTACATCTTTGAATTATGAGTATTTCGAGACCGGGCATGGTGCAGAAACTTTGTATCTGCGGGAAAATGGAACGGCCAACACACGGTTGAATGCAGCATATCGGAATGGATGGAGTTTACAAGCCGGTATCTCTGTTAAGAGCAATAAATAAAAAAGATGCATCAAAAATGATGCACCTTTAGGCCCTAAGCGATTTGCTGTTATTTAGAAAGTTGTCATACTATACATCTCAATTTGCTGGCCTGTAGGGCTAGAACCTCCATACCAGTGGTTTGTGCCAACAAAGTAGTACCAGTTATTATAATAGGACCCACTGTTGTTGGTTAATGTAAATTTATAGACACCATCAACATAAAAATCTACCTGATGAACATTGCTGCTCTTAGCCTGGCATTTAAAGGTGTGGTATCCATTGTCGTTTGTTGAGATAGTTTGGTAGATGTATTGTCCTCCTCCCTGCAGATACCCTTTAAGCACATTATCGTTCAGCGTTTTAACGAATCCCATCTCATTGCCGTTCCATTGGGTAACATTGTCGCATAGGAAAACTGCCTGTTCGCTGGCACTACTATTGGCATTGCTGCCACCTTTAAAGCAGCCATAGAATTGCAAACCGGTAGCATTCTGCCCTCCATTTTGCTGGGCAGCATCAATATCAGTGCTACAATTACCAACAGGAACGCAGATACCATTACTTCCGGAAATGAGGTAAGGTTTTCCATTACAAGTGCCCCATAAATTAAAAGCGCTTTGAGGAACAGCAGCTCTTGCAACAGTGGGGGTATTGCCTGCATCAGCAGCAACATCTTTTTTGCAGCTCATTGTAGCGCATAAAGAGAGCGCTATCATAACGGATGCGATTTTTTTCATAACTTTTTAGTTTTGTGGAATAATCAAATTTTATAGGATGGATTAGGGCTTTTTCAAGGTTAATTTTTGAGGAGAGAAAATAAACACCATTTCTTCGCGTCCGGCTATTGTTGTATTTGCCACTTTAATGTCTTTTGAGTACACCTGATCCTTCCACTGATTCGTTAAAGGAGCGAATGTTTGTAATTTATATCCTGCCGGAACCTGTAAATTAAATTCCGCTACCTGTGGGTTGTTTGTATTGTTAAGTGCATATACAAAGTAGGTTTGGCCACACTTTACTGCGTAAGTTTCCAAAACAGGAGATGAGATGTTTACCTGTTCAAAATTGCCTTTTCCTGCTTGTAACATGCGCTGGTTAATATTGCTGACAGCTTGTAAATAGGGCGTCATATTTTGGTTGTCGAACAATTCCCACCACCATGTCATTGGCAGAATAGGGGTAGGACTAAACATTCCATACCATAATCCTCTTCTGTAGTCATAGTTGGCTTCAGTTGCATATTTAGGGTCCTGATCTTCCCACCTGTATCCAAATTCTCCAACAACATATGGTTTGTTATAAGTTTGAATATAATCCGGATAGATTCCAGGGATCTTTTCGGTATGCTTGTAGATGTGTTTCTGATTAAAATCGATATACGGAATGCTATTAAGTCCAATGATCTCACGATGAGAAACACTCGTGCTAACAAGGTGTTGATATGGATCTATATCTTTCAGGTATCTGCTCATTTCGAGATGCCACTGTGCGATAGTTGGGAGAGGAATAATAATACTATCTTTCTGCGTGAATGCGGCGTTATCTACTTCATTAAAAAACTCCCAGACTGCAATGCTGGTGCTGTATCCCCATCTGCCAACAATATAGCGCAACTTATTTTTGTATTGCTCCATGGCCTGGTTGCTGGTAAAATATTCTGCAGGAGTAGCTGCAGGGCCTCCATTGGCTTTATTATATGCACTATGCTTCCAACCACCATTCTCCATCAGGTGGCCATGCCAGTCGATCGTTAGCATAAAATACAACTTAAGCGAATCGCACATTTCTACCAGTTGGTCCATCCGCCTAATTGCACCAGGGTTGAAGTAGCTGTCTGAACTTGTATATCGTTTGGTATTACGAGGTTGTTTCCATTCCAGTGGCAGGTTCCAGTAACACATCCAGGTACGGAAAAAGTTAGCACCGTTCTTTGCCAGTGAGGAGAGCAAATAATCGTAAGTCCATTTATCATTTTCGAAACTGCGCGACTCCCATGCAACGTTTTCTCCAACGCCTCTGAACAATTCGTTATTATCGAACCTAAAGGTCCATAAATCGTTTTTATGCAGAAACCCTTTACCCTTACTATTGTTTACAGAGAACTCTGATGTTGTACTTTGAGTTGTGTGTTTACCTGTTGTTAGTTCGAAGTGATAGGTATAATTTCCTTTCTCCTGAGGTGTAAACCTTGCTTTCCACTGTTGTGTGCTTTCATCATAGAAGGCCGGAAGTAATAAAGGTTTACCAGCTGGTGATGTGAGCAGCATGTCTAGTTTCACCTGGTGCTGATCATACGGGTTGGTATATTGCGCTGTAAGATCTATGCTCCATTCAGTTTTTTCGTAAAGATTTATCTGCTTGGTTTCGAGCCGGATATGATTGATCTTCGTTGAATCGTTGGCGTTATCTTTACCATAAACAATAGTAGAAGTCAATAAGAGGGCATAACACGGAATAACTTTTAAGTAACGTTTCATTCTACCAAAGGTAGAATGATGCCGGGTTGCTGATTAATGCTTATTTGTTAATTTATAATGCTAACATGCGGGCATAATTTTAATTGGTCAATTTTAGAGCTCTATCGACTCCTATGTTTTGATTGTTTTTTTTCTGCTGATATATTCCTTAGGCCCCATTCCATATTGTTTTATAAAACATCTGTCGAAATATGAGTGACTATTAAATCCAACTTCAAAAGCTATCTGATTAATAGTCATATCTCCCTCCAGTAACAGCTGCAGGCTTTTACGAAGTCTTATAGCTTTAATAAATTCATGGACGGTTTGACCTGTAAGGGTTTTTACTTTATTGTATAATAAGCTTCTGCTTACGTATAATGCTTTGGCAATTGCTCTGGCATCAAGCTCCTGATTGCCTAATTGTTCTTCTATATAATCTATTAATTGCTGGATGAAAGCCCTGTCTGTTTCAGATAGTTGCTGGATATCTGTGCTAAGCGGCATATCATTAAAGATCTGCTCACGTAAACGCTTGTATGTATTATCCTGTTTTTGCAGTTGACCCATTAACACCTGAGCCAGAACATCGGGATTTATAGGTTTTGATAAAAATGCGTCAGCCCCGGCTTCATAGCCTGACGCCTGCATTTCGCTGGTATCCTGACTTGTAAGAATGATAACAGGAATATGACTGGTGGCTGTTGCAGTTTTGATCTGCTTACAGAATTGTATTCCATTTATGCCAGGCATCAGTAAATCGGTAATAATAGCAGCCGGTAGTTCTTGTTGCGCCATTTTAAAACCCGTATCTCCATCCCCGGCTTCAAATATTTCAAAAACTTCCGACAGTAGTAACCGTAGATAATCACGCATTTCTTTATTGTCTTCCACCAGCAGTATTTTCTTGCCTTTAAACTGAAGGAATTTATCGGTACTTAGCTGCTGCCAGGCAGAAGGAAGGTTCTGCGATATTGCTGCTGCTTGTGAAGTTTTTATTTCAGGTGCCTCTGCTGCAGGAATGCGAAGCGTAAAGAGGCTACCTTTACCAGGTGTACTGCTTACCTCTATGGTGGCATCATTCGCATCCAGGAAATCCTTTACGATAACCAGGCCCAGTCCTGTTCCTTTTTCGCCTGCGGTGCCTCTGCTAACCAGGCTTTTATCAACATCAAACAAATTTTCCAGCATCTTGGTATTCATACCTATTCCTGTGTCCATAATTTCAAGAATGATATTATCGTTATCCTGCTGGCTATTGATTGTAACTGTACCGCTATATTCTGTAAACTTTATACTATTGGAGAGCAGATTTCGAACAACAACATCCATCATCTGTGGATCAGCATAGATCCAATGATTCTGGCTGTTATTGATGAGCTGAATATGTTTATTGGTTAGAGGATTTTCTAAAAGGTTAATATTGGTACGCAGAATCTCTGACAGGTCGCAGGTTTCACGGTTAATCTGCCGTTGCTTGGATTGAGACATAGACCAGCTGAGTAGATTAACGAGGAGTTCAAAAACGTTTGTAGATGAAGCATGCATATTTCTGAGATATTGTCTCAGGTCCGAGCCGTCGATCTCCGACATATGGTTATATAAGTAGCCTGATAACTCTTTCAGGGCCGCAACAGGGTTCTTTAGGTCATGTGCCAGAATGGAGAAGAAGTAGTCTTTAGATGTATTTAATTTTTCCAATTGAGCTACCGCAATTTCCAGTTCTTTATTCTGATCAGAAATTTGCAGTTGCTGAACGAGGATTTTATCTGTTTGTCTGACTATTTCTGCATAGGAGGCTTCCAGCTTTTCCTTTTGCATGGATATTTTATCGTGTTGCATCAACAGCGATGTATGGCTCTCCTGTAACTTGGCTGTTTGTCTTTTTACTTCTTCTTTCAACAGCCTGTTTCGTTTTTTAACATTTGCTACACGCCAGTAGAAAATTGTTATTACGCCAATAACAACTAACAGGAGAGATAACACGTAAAACCACCAGGTTTGCCACCAGTAGGGTAGTATGTTAAGTACCAGTGTTTTGGAAGGAGGTAGCCAGTTGCCATAGATATCAGTATATCTTATCTGTAGCTTATAGTAACCGGGAGGTAAATGGGCAAAGGAGATTTTTCTTTCATCTACTACTTCAATCCAATCGTTGAAATAACCATCGAGTTTGTAGCTATATTTAATTTTTTCCGGAGCGTAGAGGTTTATAGCGGCAAAGGCAATGGTAAAGAAAGATTGCTTTTGTGTGAGGGTAAGCGTATCTGTCAGGTTCAGACTACGGCTAAGGGTGCTGCCGACTTTACCGGGTTTTTGCTGGTCTCCGAAAATGTATAAATCTTTAAAATAGAAATATGCAGGAGCAGGAGTAGGTACTATACTCCCCGGACTAAACGTACAGAAACCTTTGGGGCCTCCAAAGTATAACCATCCGTTACTGGCTTTAAGTGCCGCCTTTTGAAAGAAGGTTTGTTCAGATAACCCATCATTCTTATCAAAACGTGTAATCTTGCCTGTGGAGGGCTGTAAACATAATAACCCATCATTACTCCCAATCCAAAGGTTTTGCTGATCATCGCAGGCGATCGATTTCATTGATACCGGTAACTGGTATCTGGAGTTATAATGAATGAAATGTCCAGTTGCCTCCTCGAAGCGATCTAGCCCCTGTTCTGTAACAATCCAGATATTGCCTTCTGTATCTGAAGTGACCATGTTCACAGAGTTGCTATTAATGCTATTACTATCGCTGGTATGCTGAAATTGCCTGAATTGTTTGCCATCATACAGGAAGATGCCACTATAACTACTAATCCAGATACGGCGGTACTGATCCTTAAATAAGTGATTTACCCAGGCGGGTGATTGCATATTAAAAGGATAGCGGGTATTATTCTTATAATGTGTAAAGGTTTTGAGTTGCAGATCATAGATACATACTCCTTCGCCATGAGTACCGATCCACAATAAGCTATCCATGACCAGGAGAGTTTTTACATCGTTATTGATCAAAGATTGATTGTTGGAAGGATCGTGCAGGAATTTGATTTTCTGACCTGTTTTAGGATCATACTTAATCAGGCCATCTGTCCATGTGGCAATCCAGAGGTTGCCGCTTTCATCTTCTTCAATATCATTCACAGCGAGGTTGCCATATAGGGCGGTTGTATTTAATACTCCGTTTTTTGCAGGGTCATAGCTGATTAGTCCATTACCGGCAGTGCCTATCCATAGTTTATGTTGTTTGTCTTCATGGAGAGTTGTTACAACAGTAGTGCTTAAACCCGGTAAGGCATTGGAATGCCCCAGTGTATTTGTAAAAAGGTTTTTGTTTTTATTGGTACTGAAGATGCCACTTCCGGCAGAAGCAAACCAGGTATTTCCGAAATTGTCTTCAGTTATGGAAGTTATGGTTGAAAGCTCTATTTGTCCGTTATTCTGGGATTTACTGTTTACGGGCTTAGGTTGCAGTGTTCCAGGAGCTACAATACAAACTTCTTTCCGGCCAACTCCTATCCAGATAGTTCCTGCTTTATCTTCATAGAGGGAGCGAATGTTGCTATGTCCGGAATTCCCCCCATTTGAAAGGTTATCGAAGCTGGCCAGTTGTCTGGCATTTTGATCGAGTACGGTTACGCCTCTGTCTTCAGTTCCTACCCAAAGCCTTTGTTGCCTGTCGAGCAGGATACATTGAATTTTGTTGCTGGAAAGGAGGTTAGGGGTTTGATCGTTATTCCTGAAATATTTGAATTGGTGGGTTTGAATATTGAATTTTATGATCCCCTGGTTAAAGGTTCCTGCCCAAATGTTATGATCAGGGCCCAGGGCGAGACAAAAAATAATGTTCTCTACTTCCTTGCTCAAATACCATTCTGCCTGCATTTTATTGGAATCGAACCGGCATAATCCACTGGAGGTACCCAGCCAGAGTTGATGTTTCTCATCTTCCAGCATAGCATTTACCGGAATTTTATCATTGGCTTTGGTAAGAGGGATGCGACGAAAAACATCCAGACTGGCATCGTAAAGATGTAGTCCATCTATGGTTCCTACCCAGAGGTGATGTTTACTGTCTTCAAAAATAGAGTGGACGATGTTGTTATTGAGGGTCAGGCTATCCTGTTCGTTGTGGAGGAATTTGGTAATTGTATATCCATCCCAGCGAAAAAGTCCGTTGAAAGAGGCGAGCCACAGGAAGCCATGGGAATCGTAATAGATTTTCTGATAGTCGTTCGTTGGAAGACCATTATCAGTGGAAATGTTATAGAAATTATAGTTGACAGACTGCGCTATGGAAACTGAAATACTTGTCAGGAATAGCAGCAGAAATAATTTAATTCTTAAATACGCTGGCATACTGGCACAAATTCACATTATTCGACTACGTGGATAAAAGCTGGTTGATAAAATTTTTGTAATCTCTTCAAATATATCCATACGGGTTATGAGAAAATGAATTTTGTTGTTTTATATGTTTATTATATTGATTATTAAATAGATGTAAAAATTAGTTTTGAAATCTGGACTATATTTCAAGAATTCTGCACTTTAAATCAAGGGGTATTCTGGTGACCTTAATAATATTGAAACGGTACAACAAACCATGGCTTAAAAATAAATTCCATGTTGAACGAAAGTTTCATGTTTAAGAAAGTGATGAGGGAAATAACTCCTTTAGGGTCTCATGATTGTTTTTCTATTTTTTCCCGCAGGAAGCGTTCTTTTACCTTTCCGTTGCATTCACACGAGGAAATGGAGCTTAACCTGATAATTGGAGGGAAAGGAATACAACGGATAGTTGGAGACCATATCGGGTATATCGAAAATGCGGAATTGGTTTTAATTGGTCCTAATCTGCCACATGGATGGTTTACGGAAAAAGATAGCAATGAAGATGTATTAGAGATCACATTACAGTTTCACAAAGACTTATTTTCCCAAAATTTCCTGGAGAAAGACCAGTTGCGTTCCATCAAAAAATTATTGGAGCAGGCGGGTAGGGGAATTGCATTTTCACCACAGGTAGTGGAGCAGGTGAGTAAGCGAATTATTGAACTGGAGAAATTGAGCGGATTTGATTCATTTATTCAATTATTGTCATTATTGCACGATTTGTCTACCGCCCGGAACAATAAATTACTATCAGATGCCACTTTTAGCCAGGATGTAGTAACACATGAAAGCCAGCGTTTGGAGCAGGCATTCGAATATATGAACCGAAAGTATTCGAGTCAGATTACCCTAACCGAAATAGCCAGGATAGTGAATATGTCGGAAGCGTCATTTAGCCGGTTTATTAAGTCGCATACCGGATTTACATTTACCGAAAGCCTGATGGAGATAAGGTTGGGGCATGTAGCCAGGATGCTGATCTCTACTCAACTTACTATTGCTGAAATAGCCTACCATTGCGGGTTTAATAATATGGCAAACTTCAATAAACTGTTTAAGCGTAGAAAAGGATGTACACCGAAGGAATTTAAAATGAATTATAACAGACAGTTGGTGTTTGTGTAGGGCTACATGATTATTGTATTACCTTCTTCCAAACTAGCATTAAATTTAGATTGAAAGTTAGCTCTTTGAGAATTAGCTGATGCTCTTATTGGGTAATTATCGCTTCTGGAAAAACAAATTATTGCTTTCACATCGTGATTAGATAAGTTTACTCCGGCATTAATTAAGGCTTCAAGGGTGGAGGAAAGTTGTTCAACAGCCTTATTCCTTTTTTTATTTCTATTGCCGGAGGAATTTTCTTTTATTTCAACCAGATAAAAATTGGTATCGTTAAAAACAATACAATCACTTTTTTGGATATCATCATTGAACAAGCAATTATCAGTTTTGACCACACATAAGTCTACGGAATTGGGGTTTTCAACTGTTAGCTGATATTCCTCCTGGTTTGTTACTATTTTAACGGGAAATTCATCTCCCGGGTCTGCTATAAATAATTGGGGATTATTTACTCTTATATAGGATCCTTGAAACTCACATTTAGACAGATGGGTATATTTACAATCACCCAAATAATCTTTTAAGAATTGCTCCATTGCTTATTTAAGTTAAGTAAGGCATCAAAATCATCGGCTAATGAATCAGATGCTTCATCAATATAGTTGTTTTTGATAAGCCCACTTTCCTCATCAAGTATAGATTCGGCGCGGCCATTGCAGATTTGATATGCTGTAAAGGAATTAGGGTGGATGTTCGATGATACTATTTTTGATACAG
The DNA here is from genome assembly GCF_003419895.1 of Chitinophaga silvatica. Classification (GTDB taxonomy): domain Bacteria; phylum Bacteroidota; class Bacteroidia; order Chitinophagales; family Chitinophagaceae; genus Chitinophaga; species Chitinophaga silvatica. The sequence goes on from NZ_QPMM01000007.1 coordinate 98,417, forward strand.
TATCTTTAATTTCATTGTGTTGTTCGAAGGATAGTCGTTCATCTTTTCTAAATAAAGAATGATTACCAGTTAAGATAACCTTATTAGCAAATAATAAGTTGTTTAGAGCTGATAAAATATAAGGGCTATGTGTGGTATAGGTATGTATAGAACCAAAATCTTCCCAATATGCTTCTCTACGTGTAGATTCAAGTTTTTTAATTAGTTCATATTGCGCCAAAGGGAACAAGTTTAACTCAGGTTCTTCTATAACAAATGATCTATGACCAGTACTTCCATAATGATTTAAAACTGGAATTAATATAGGTAAAACACTTTGAATACCAGATGCAGCTTCAATTAATTTGATGCTATGTTCGTTGGTGGTGAATATTCGATCTTCACCATTAACGCTTTTATATTTCAAATTCTCGTGTAAAAAACTTAAATCAATTTCATGAATCACAGACTTCTCTACTTCAGCTCCAAAAGCTAAAATATGCTTGGGTATTGGCACCTTATTGAGAAGTAAATTAAGAGACGAATTTTTTATAATATTAATAAAGCTCCTTTCAGCAGGAATGTATAAAGCTGTGTTTGTGCTTAAATCCATTTCTGTTTTTCTTAAAACTTCAATAATATGAGCTGTATTTTCTTTAGATAGATATTGAGCACTTTTTGGATTAAAAGTATTTTTATCAGTCTTATCGAGTATATCCTGAACCTTAAAGTTGATAAAAATAAATTTGTCAGTAATTTCCTTGATTAAAAGTATTAATGCATTCTTATTATCCGCAAAATTTAAGTTAAGTTCTTCAATTGTATCAATCTTCTGAAGAAGTTTTGGGGTATAATCTAATTGCCCATTACTATATTTTACATCATGTAATTCAGATGAAAAAATGATTTCTGTATCTTTTTTAAGAAAACTTGATATATTATAATCTTCAAGTGCCTCAATAAAGGAAATAATCTTGGAGTCATTTACAGGACTACCTAATTTCTGAGTTTTCAAAAATTTCCTTGGGGCTTTTAGTATTGTCAACAATTTAGCCAAAGCACTTTTGCCACTGGCTTGAGGGCCAATGAAAACATTTACATTTCGAAGATCCAGATCTACAAACTCAATAGGCCCAAAATTCTTTACAAGAAGCTTAGATATCATACAACAAATATACTATTCTATAAGTAAAGTAACTGATTACTAGATAAGATAAAAGTTAACAATTTAAGGCTTTTTGCAAGAAAAATTGGCCTATTGTTTAATCTGGCGCTAGATTTTTTTCTTATATGCTTCCTCCATTTCCCGGTTTCCAATTTCCTTTGCCAGCTTTATTATTTTCTCCCTGATTCTGTCGTCATTTTTATTATACTCAAAAGCCAACGCTAACACTATTACGGAAAAGTTCTTATAGTCCTTACCTTTTTGAATTTCTCCTTCGTTCCTATAAGCATCTCCATATTCAAATGCAAGATCTGAAATGCCTTCCAGGTCCTGTATGGTCATTGTTCTGATTGTCTGAGAAGTATCAAGCACAAATGCTTTATCAATATCAGATTTACCATCTTCTATTTTGCCTTTGTTAATTTTACACAACCCCAATTCCCGGATAGAGACAGCTGATTTATCATCAATCTTAAGATATCTCTCAAAAAATGGAATGGCTACATCAAATTGTTTGTCGATATAATAGCAATGTCCTAAAGCGCTAAAGATAACATAGTAACTCGAATCTATTTCGTATGCCTCCAGGAATTTAGCAATTGATTGTTTATTCAGATCGGATGCTCTTTCCCAATCCTGCTTATTCTGTGCCTCAATCGATTCCAGATTAATGGCAATACCCTCATTAAATATTTCAGTTGCTTTTTCTCTTTTGATCGCTGACTGATGGCAGGAAGTTAAAATGAACAGGGCGATTAATGTAACGCACAGAATGCTTGATTTCATAATTAAAAGATATCTGTTTTTTAAGATCGCTAAAAAGCTGCGGTTAATACTGTTTTTAATGTATTATGTTGATTTTCAATTGTTTTGAAAATAAAAATGAGCCATACAACAAAGCAAATTTGAGCTGTATAACAAAGTGAATTTATCCAGGTTAGCTGAACTTTGTACCTGTAAATATAAAGAATATGAAAAGTATTAATAAAGGTTACATTAATGGAGAGTTTGTAACACTCAATGGAACACAGATCTTTGATTTGATCAATCCAACTAATCATCAAAAGATCGGAGAAGTAACACTCGGGGATGAAAAAGATGTTCAACTAGCTGTTGCAGCTGCAAAAAAATCTTTTGAGTCATTTTCTAAAACAAGTATTGAAGAACGTATCAATCTTCTTAAAAATTTAAAAGCTGCTGTAAGTAAAAAGGAAAATGAACTAATAGAAGTGATGATCCTGGAGTATGGGGGAACACGTCAGTTTTGTACAATGAGCGTACAAAATGCACTGGCTTCTTTCGATAATGCTATTGAGACACTTCAACATTTCGAATTTCAAAGAACAGCCGGACATACACTGGTGCAGATGACTCCTGTAGGTGTTGTGGGTATTATTACCCCCTGGAATTCAAGCAATAGTTTTATCTGCAGTAAGCTGGCAACAGCTATCGCAGCAGGTTGTACTGTAGTGGTGAAACCAAGTGAAATGAGCGCACTTCAAACCCAACTGCTTACAGAATGTTTCCATGAAGCAGGATTGCCAAAAGGCTTGTACAATATGGTAAATGGTTTGGGAAATGTTGTAGGAAGTGCAATCACTAACCATCCCGATATCGCTAAAATATCCTTCACCGGTAGTACCGTAACCGGAAAACAAATTGCCAAATCTGCTGTTGATACCGTAAAACGTGTAACATTGGAATTGGGCGGAAAATCGCCGAATATTATTCTGGAGGATGCAGATTTTAACCAGGCAATTCCACAGGCCGTTTTCGGCGCATATATGAACAGTGGTCAGGCTTGTATTGCTCCAACACGTTTATTGGTACCTAAATCCAAACTGCAGGAAGTAAACGAAATTGCTAAAGCGGCTGCCGAACAAGTGGTAGTAGGTAACCCTGGTAATCAGGCAACAAATGTTGGCCCAATGGTGTCTGAAAAACAATATGAACGTGTACAAAGCTATATTCAGATCGGCCTGGATGAAGGTGCTACTTTACTCACAGGAGGCGTAGGTAAACCAGAAGGATTAGAGGACGGAAATTTCGTAAAAGCTACAATTTTTACCAATGTGCGTAACAATATGCGTATTGCACAGGAAGAGATTTTTGGGCCGGTGCTTTCTATTATTCCATATGAAAATGAAGCAGACGCAATTGCAATTGCTAATGATACCGTTTACGGACTGGCAGCATATGTAACCTCAGCCGACGAAAGCAGGGCCGTGAGTGTGGCATCGCAAATTGATGCAGGCAGGGTTTGTATAAATGGATTTAAACATGATCCCCTGGCTCCGTTCGGAGGATTTAAACAATCAGGGATTGGAAGAGAATTTGGGGCATTCGGATTAGAAGAATACCTCGAACCGAAGTCAATTATTCTTTAAGTTTTATATTTATGAACATAGCCTGCAAAGGCTATGTTCATAAATCACAATTATAAAGTATGTCTGAAGATCATAATTATATAAACTATAGCTGCTATTTCAATGCCTTCAGGGAAGGAGAACAGTTTGTATTGAATCATAGCTTGTCGATGATTGTTTCAGGAGAAATGGAACTGAATGATGGTACAGTACAACGAGTTTTCAAAAAAGGGGATGTTTATCTTGCCCGGAAGAATCAGTTGCTGAAGTTTATGAAAAAACCTACCGAAACAGAAGAGTTCAAGTCATTGTCGATTCAGTTTGGGGAAGATTTGCTTAAGGCAGTTAGTGCGCAGGAGGGATTTCATTTAGATGAAAAATACAAAACTCCGGCATTCATAAATTTGTCTGACTCACAACATCTACGCTACTTCATGGAATCTTTGCTCCAGTATAAAGAATTATTGGAGAACAAAGCCCCCGAACTGTTGGAACTAAAACAGAAAGAAGCATTAATGTTATTGTTTGCATATGATAAGAATCTGAAAAAGGTATTGTTTGATTTTTCAGAGCCGCATAAATTAAATCTGGAAGAATTTATGCAGAAGAACTATCACTTTAATGTGAAGCTCGAGCGTTTTGCTTATCTGACTGGTAGAAGTCTTGCTACCTTTAAAAGAGATTTTAAGAAGATTTTTAATACTTCTCCGCGCAATTGGTTGCAACAACGAAGATTACAGGAAGCCTATTTCCTTATTACTCAAAAGCGGCAAAGGCCCAATGATATTTATATGGATTTAGGGTTTGAAGATTTATCGCATTTTTCTTTTACATTCAAAAAACAGTTTGGACACTCACCTTCGGAGCTTCTGAAGTAAAAGGCAGGGGAGATTGCTCCCCCACCTTTGAGACTCAGGGTTTATCAAAATGAGTTTCGAATTCCTTTTGTTTTCCTGCCTGATCAATTACATTCAGATGCACATGATAATGTCCTGCGGGCGCTTCACTGACATTAATGTGTTTGTGCAGATGATAGGTCGATTGTCCAACCATTGCTGCATCTGTATAGCTCATAGTTTTTTCCCACTTGCCATGGATCTCCACTTCAACTTTAGCAATCTTATTGGGGGCATTAATATCAGCTTCCAGGTGCAGATCGGTGCCGGCACTTCCGAGTGCTACTTCAAAACCTATAGCGGTAGGCAGTGAAGGATCGGTTTTAATTTCTATGTCGGAATCAAATACCTTCTTCATTCCTTTCTGATCAGTTACTACCAGGTGAAGGCGGTATTGGCCGGTAGCAGTTTCGGCCGGAATCACGATATGCTTATGAAATTCGGCATTTTTCAAACCCGCAAAACCGGTAGTATATACAGAATCATATTTCCATCCAGTGCCTGATACCGGCTGAATAGTTAATTGTATACTGGCAATATTTCCAGGTGCAGTTACCTGTGCTTCTACATGGATGTCGGAGCCTGTATAAGCAATCTTATTATTGCCTGATCCAATTTCAATTGCGTCCATAGAAGGACCAGGTGCTACCTCTTCTTTGTCTTTAGTACAGGCGGTAAATAAAACTGACATTACAACTACCGGAATAAACCATTTAGAAATACGTCTCATACATTGTTTGTTTTTATTGTTTATAAATAGAGTTGATTACTTGATTTTGATGCTTAAGCCCTTAATAGTTTGCCAACCTGCAGCATCCGTTAGCATAATCATGAAATGATAATCGCCCGGATCTATATCTCCGGGAATGGAAATCTCTGTATTCGTCTGATAGCTGGAAACCTTATCCGGAATAGGAAAGGATTTGATATAGAGGAAGGGATTGACAGGGCCCTTAATGGGGTCCATTTCACAGCTGTTAACTTCTGTACTATGAGAGTGATGATCGAAGTTGTGGTGAATATCGATGGAATAGGAGCCTAACTGCATATTATCTTTCAGCAAGGCTTTAAATACAATTGTTTCTCCCCGGGTTAGTACACTGCATTGTTTGGGAAATGCATCTGCATGCGTAACATCGATGGTCGGATATTCGGTGTCGATTTCTTTATCATCTTTTGTACAGCCACTTAAAGACATCAAACCTAGCAGACCACAACCAATGAGGGTCTTTGAAAAATTTTGATTTCTCATAATTATTAATTTTTCTCTTCTTTTATTTTGAAAGGAAATCTCAGGCTCAGAACAATATTTCGCCCTTGTTCGGGTAGTTCAATCAACCTGTAAAAGCTTGTATGATTCAGGTACCGGGTATTCAGAATATTTTGTACCTGCATACTCAATTGTACCTCTTGTTTGTTTAGAGATATGTTGCTGCCTGCCTGAAAATTGAATACCTGGTAACCAGGTGTTTTTTTCTCTGGCGGAACAATATTGTTTTGAGAACCTGTGATCCTGTAATCCAGAGAGAAGTAGGGTTTTGAAAAATACTTTCCTGAAGCGGGCGACCAGGTTAGATTAAGAAGGATTGATTGTGGCGGTGAAAAAGGAAGGGTATATCCTTTTTTATTCCCGGACAATTGCTTTGCATACAAATATTCTCCACTAACCTCAGTTGTAAGGCTTTTTATGACTTTATACTTGGCCTGGATCTCACCTCCATACCTCAGCACTTTGCTTTGGGCATATTGAAACACCTGATTACCGGCTCCATAATCGTAATCATGATAGGGAGTAGGATTGAGATAAATATAGTTGGGGAAGTAGTTATAAAAAGGGCTTACTAATACAGACCATTTGCTGGCGTTCCAACCCATGCTGAGATCTACCTGGTAGGATTGTTCGGGAGCCAGGGTAGGATCACCTTTCTCGTAGCTAAAGTAATGATAGTTTACCCCATTGGCCGATAGCTCCTTTGCAATCGGCATCCTGAAGCTTTTTCCAATATTTAGTTTTGTATTGAATTTATCGGCATTATAATTCAGACCAGCCGACCAAACCCAGCTTTGAAAGGTTCTTTGAAGATTCTCTGCTCTTGTTAGTTTTTGAGAGATAGTTTCGTTGTTTTGATCTATGGTTGAAGGAAACCAATCTATATACTCTTGCATTTTCAACATGCCATAATCGTAACGCATGGCGGCATGCAGCAAGAAAGAGTTATTAATTGTAATCTTATCGTATAGGAAAATACCCGTATTGTATTGCCGGAATCCTGGCACCAGAAAGCTCCAGCCGCCAATATTATTATCCTGGTATTCGCTATTGATTCCGGCAGTAAAGGCATGAAGGCCAACCTGGAAATAATCCCGTAAATTCACAGAATAAACTTGTTTGTTAAACTCTCTTTCGAGGTTAACAGGAATATTTAGGGTATCGGGATAAATAGGGGGCATATAACCATGATTAACGTATTGGTTATACTCCTGTCTGAAGTTTTTCTGATAGCCAAGATCAATTTCAATCCGGTGATGATTAAGCTCAAGAGTATTTCTATTGATGATTTTAAAATGATTTACCTCCTGGCTGGGCTGTAATATATCTCTGTTAGATTTGTCGTGAAGGGTTGTGTTTACTCTGCGGGGTTCCAGCCCGTGTGCATTGGCAAAGAATCCACTTTTGTTGAATACATTACTTATATAAAACAGAGATTTAAATTGGTTTCCGATGTAGCCGCCGGAAAGATGCAGACCTGATTCTCTCCCGGCTGTATTTCTGAGAAAATTTTTATGTAATCCTACAGCATAGTTGTATATGTGTACAGTATCGGTGGGCACGCGGTAGTCGGCATATTCCTGGAAAGTAATACGCCCATTGATCATCCATTTCCTGCTCCGTGCGTATAAGTTTGCTGAGCCGCCATATAGGTTGTTGTTAGATTTGCCTACTAAATCTACAGATCCGCCAATTGTATTTATAGAAGGTAGAGGTGCAGGATTTGTGTTAATTACTCCGGCGATGGCATCAGAGCCATACATGAAAGAGGCAGTGCCTTTAATCAATTCTACTTGATAAGTGGCAAACTGGTCGAGCTCCAGACCATGATCTGCTCCCCATTGCTGTCCTTCATGTTTGATCCCATTCTCAACTACCACTACTCTGTTGAATCCCAGGCCACGGATAAGGGGTTTTGACTGGCCGGAACCAATGCCAATTGTTTTAATACCAGGTAGGCGCTCCAGCGATTTCATAAGGCTGCCTCCCAGATGTTGCCGGATATAGTCGGCCTTTATGATTTCAATATTTAATGATTCTTCGCTTTTTCTAATCTCTGTACGATTAGCTTGTGCGACTACTTCCTTAAGAACGTGTTCTTTCTGAACGGGAGATTGTGCATCTGCAATGGCCACAATTAATAGCCATAGTAGCAGAATATAGTATTTCTTGAGCATACAGTAGTAAGCCTTACAGGTGGTTGCCTGCAAAGAAGAATTAGACCGCATTCCCGTTGGGAAATGCAAAAATTAGATAGTGAGTACTAACAGGAGTGGCTACCTGAAAATGATGGATAACAGGAATTAAAATAAGGTAGGTGGGCCTTTATTGCTAAAGGCATTGAGAGTCATTTTATAGATTCCCGCGCAGGTTGGTCTGCTATATTCTATAGGGGCAGGTAGTAATGAAGTAAAAACAGGAGGATACGGTAAATCAAATTCTTTTCCCTGATGATGTGCATAGTCGCTACATCCTTTACAGACTGAAGAAACAGAACTGGATTTATGATCCATAAAATTCTCATAATGTTCTGTGCAGGTATGAGAATGAATTAGTGGGAGAAATGTAACATACATAAAGGAAACCAGTAGCAGCAAGGATATTGCCTGTTTACTGGCCTCTATTATATGTAATTTCAGTTTGTTCATTTATGCAACAAAGTTGCAAATTATAATTTAGAAAACAAATTTTATATTTAAATAGATAGAATTTTTTTTGAAAGAAAGTAAAGCATACTTCTTAGTTGCTATTCTTATGATTCTTTTCGGATGATCTACACGTAGTAAGGTTTCCTGCTTTATATCATTTGTATTTCCTTCACCCGGTGGGGCAGATGCCGAACGGCAAAGAGTTGGAGGTAATAATTAAAGCTATTTGTATTCCGGGTTTCTGATAACAAATGAACCGCTTACATCAAGTTGTTTGGTCGTATCAGACGTACATTCCATCCGGGCATTAAAGATGCCTTTTATTTCTTTATCATTTATCTCTTTGATAGTGATAACATTTTTACTGCCTGGCATGGAAGTATATTCTTCGGGGTTAGCAATAACCTTATCATTCATTTTTATTGCCAGAAATCCGCCTTTCAGCAGACCCTTTACTGGAACGGGCATATCATTCTGTACCCGAAGTAGGGGATAGTCGCCGGTTGATATTTTGTCAGAAGCAGAATCCAACATAACACAGCTAAAATAGAAAGGAATGTTTTCGTCGCGGTCTGTAAAGAAGCCTAATGTTTTCCGGGGGCTGATCTGCGTTTGGGCGGTTAGCTGCCTGGAAACCACATCTTTACTAAAGGTATGCTCCTTATCCGAAACTATCACTTTAAGTTCATAGTGTTCCTGTGCAGTTACCTCTAAGAAGCACGATAGAATACTTATTAATAAGAACAAGCGTATTGTGATCATTTTACTGGATTTGTAACACTACTGCAAATCCATCATGATCGCCTGTAGTATCGGTTTCATTGTTTTGTTTATTATGTAAATCGAAACATCCCAGCTTTTTCACTGCTGCGAATTTTACCAATTTCTCTGTATATTCTTTTTCTGCTCCTTTGAATGTAATATAATCATGCGACAGGCCCCGCTCTCTGCTGGCAGCGCCAATCCAGATATAGATACCATCTTTGAAATATGGGCCGAATAAACGTGTATGGTCATTGGTGAAAGTCCATAAGTAATTTGAAAAGGCCGCATTGCTTGATGAATCTGGTAATTGGGGGAAATATTGATTATTCATAATCCCTTGATAGGTGGACGTATGGCCTGGTCGCATATTGAATCCGGCTGTACTGAACTGTTTTATTATCAGTTTACGGGAGTCGTTTACCGAAGTAGATAAAGTATCAACAATAATTATATTGATTGGCTCAAACAGCGTTTTGCCACCCAGTTTAAAACCAAGCCATTGAGCTGGTTTGTCTTGTTTTTCGTACATCCATTTACCGATAGAAGGAATAGCCTTTGCAATTCCAGGAGGAATTGAGTCCTGGCACCCGGTATTATTTGGATTGGAACAGGAGGTAAATATTAGCAGAGCTATACAGTACCATGGGAAACGAATCATGAAATATTTGTTTATCAACCTAAATAAAATTCAAACAGCATTAACAATTCCTGAGGGGAAAAGGTTGTCTGTCAGAGAATTTTTTCTGTGTAAACAAAATTTCAGATATAAATTAATAAACCTCCATTTCGTAAATAGAGTATCCCCTTTTTCCCGGAGGTTTCTGTTTTAGATCCAGTTTAAGGAATCTGGCATTGGAGAGGGTGAAATTTAATTCTTCCTCTCCACCTGCCCCATTAATTACTGAATGTATTTTATTCCAGTTTTCACCATCTAAGGAAGCCAGTAAATCATATTGTTTTGCATACGATGCTTCCCAGTGAATAATTAATTTTTTGATTTTGTATTCCTTTTTCAAATCGAGTAATACAAAGGCTTGTTCACATTGGTGACTAGACCATCTGGTTGATTTATCTCCATCTATAATATTACTAACATGAAATATGGAGTTATCATTTTCGGAAGTAGTGCCGGTAATAGTATTACCAAAATAGGATGCTAAATTGCCGGAACCATCTTCAATTACCGAAAGATTAAATTGTTTGCTTGTGACCATCCCTTTTGCATTACTTACGGATATAGTGTATGCTTCAGAACCTGTTTTCCCATCCAGAGAGAGATTGTATTGTCCGTTATCTGCTTTCTGTAGTTTAAATATGGAAGATGGATTTTGAATTGATTGAACAGAGGTATTGTTGGTTTCTCCGGTAATTAGAGAAAAGGGAAGAAAATTAATATAAGTTAAGCTTCGGTTAGAGATTACCGGTGTGTGTTGTGGATAGATAAGCGGATATCCGGTAAGCCACCTGACACCATTTTTTAATAATTCCTGGTATCCGGTATTACGCTTAGCTGTTAAATCATGACCTAAAGTAAGGCTCATTACTTTTCCTTTTCCTACAGGGTGCCACCACATAACCGGATGATTTTCTGCTCTGGCAATAACTTCGATTTTGGAAGTGTTGGGTTGAAAATAGTATAATTCATCTTCAATATCGAAATCTTCTACGGCTTTAGAAACAGGATGTTCCTGTATATTTCGGAATGTATACTTATAGCCCCAAAATTCTTCATTGGTGGTATACACCCTGAATTTTGAAGGCTCGGATGAAGGGCCCCCAATGAAAATACCACCTAAAAACTCTTCATATTTATTCCAGTTTAATAGACTGAGTATTCCACAGTGTAAGGTAAAATAAGATTTACCGCCAGCTACAAACTGATAAATAGCCTCTAATTCATTTGATTCAGGAACCAGGAATAATGAATTACTGATTAGTAAATCATATTTACTTAGGTTTTTATTGTTTAAATCTTTAAGGTTAGTGGTTGTATCTATATCAACTATACCCTTAAGTATTTCTATTACCTCAGAATTATGGAATTCGTGTAACCAGGGGGGATAGTTTTCCATTAAAGTGGGCTGGTTGCCGTTACCGGTTATTATAAGTGCTTTTGGAATGCGCTGGGCAAATGTATTGATAAAGCATAAATGCACGATAATGAAAAGGAATGTCTTTCTCATTAGTAGATCATTGTTTAAGTAATGATTGTGCTACTTATTAATTAGTGGATTTTTGCGAAAGGAATATTATAATCGAGCTACAGATAAATTGCGAATAAGGAAGCACAAACGAAGGACTAACTTCGAAAAAAAAAATCAGATTTACAAGGAAATCTCTTATTATTTTAAGTGGTAGCCAATAAGAATACTTCTCCGCTTGCCGGCAGGAAATTATCTGTTCTATTGGCGAAATACAAACCTTCCATTTCTCTGGTAGAGATAGTGTGAGCATCTTTAAATCCTGCTGCCTTCGCCATTGCCAGTATTTCTTCCTGGTTGAAGAAACTAATAAATGGGGTACCGGCTTCCCTGGCTCCTTTTTCAGCAATTAGCTGTAATTGTTTGTCTTCCTCCGCCATTAGTTCAGTTGGTAGATAGAAGGTCATTGCAAGGGTAGAACCATGAGCCAGCGTGTTAATTTGCTTAAGAGTAGCCATTATAGCTTCCCAGGTCAGGTATAATGTAACCCCTGTGCAGGCAATAACGGCAGGTTTGCTGGCATCGAATCCAGATTTGAGCAGTTGATCCCACCAGGAGGTAGTTTCGAAATCAACTGATACAAAATGTAGCCATGAAGGAACACCCAATCCTGTTTCCTTCAGTCGTTGTTGTTTCCAGGCTTGAGTTTCGGGTTGGTCTATTTCAAAGATTTGGAGTAATGAGGCGATATCTGGCCGGCGTTGAGCAAACGTATCGAGACCAGCGCCCAGAATAACATACTGACTAATTCCTTTTTTACTTTGATCGATAATCAGATCTTCAATAAATCGCCCTCTTGCAACGATAGATGCACGCAAACGCTTAGTAAAATCAGGATGCATATCGGGGCGCTGCTTCCAATTGTCGTCCGGAGCAATTAACTCTAATCCAACTACATCTTCAATGATATGTGGAGGAGCATCAACTTGGCTATGAATTGCTCTCCATAATGCAGTTCTCAGGGCTGTATTATCGGGTTTATGTTCCATAGTTACATAAATCTACAGCAATAATACAAATTACCCTAAATATGCCTTCTGTTTAAGAAGCAATAGCAGCCTGCTGCTGTGCTACATGGTATCCAAACTTTCTCATGTTTTTAGCTTCCCGGAGGGAGATCATGCGTTGAAGTTTTGGATCCCAGATTTTGAGTCTGAAGCAAGCGATAATATCTTTGATTTTCAGGCTGGTTGTTTTAGCGTTTTGAAGTTCAGGGATTTCTGCCATTACCTGTGGTAAGCGGTAGAAAGGAATACGTGCATTCAGGTGGTGAATATGGTGGTAGCCTATGTTGGCTGTAAACCAATTCATGATTGGCGACATTACCATGAAGCTTGAAGACAATAATGCGGCATCATGGTAGCACCAGTCTTCATTTTCTTTAAAGGTAACTCCCGGAAAATTGTGTTGGGCATAAAAAAGATAGGCACCAATACCACATGCAATAGTAAACGGAATAACCATAAACAGTAGCCATGCCTGCCAGCCAAAGAAGTAAAAAACAGCAACACTTCCTGCAATATGCAGAATCATAGCTAAAAGGCTGTCGAGATGTTTACGTGGACTGCTAAGAAACGATTGCAGGCACATTCCTAGGAAAAACATGGTCAGATAGCCGGCCAGGATGGTTATAGGATGCCTGGTTACAAGGTATGCTCTGCGTTCCTTACTGCTCATCTGCTCAAATTTCTGGCGCGTAGCAATAGGGTAGGAGCCAATACTGGCGCTGAATAATTTTGAATTATGTTTATGATGATAATCGTGAGATCTTTTCCAAATACTGGTAGGAGCCAGGATATATAACCCGAAAACGGTCATAATAGCTGTAGCAATGGGAGACTGCTGCAGAATGGTATGGTGCTGATGATCGTGGTAGATTACAAATAACCGTACAATAAGTAAGCCTGAAAGGATACTGGCAAATAATTTTGCTATAAGAAATGGCAATGCCAGCGTGCACGTAAGTGCAGCAATCAGCAGTACCATAGTGGTTATTAAATGGATCCAGCTACTGGACCTGATTTCACTGGCATACGGCTTCGTTGCCAGTATAAGGTCTTTTCCTTCACGCATAGGTTTTAGTTTATTTGAATAGGTTGTTTACAAGGTGGTCTCTAAGGTTTGTTTACGTTTGTGCTTCCATCGACGGTGCGACCAAAGCCAGGTTGCAGGTTGTTCTTTTATATCTTCTTCTAACTTCTTAGTATGCGCTATTGTGATATCTCCCTCGTTCTGATTAGCAGGTGTGTCTATTAATACAGAAGCTTCTACACTGTAATAACCTCTTTTTACTTTTGTCACAGATACAAATACTACCGGGGAATTCATTTTCTGGGCAATCTTTTCTGTGCCTTTGAAAACCGGAGTATCCTGGTGCAGGAAATCGACCCACTGCGCTGTAGAAGGCTGTGGCGACTGATCGGCAATGAACGCTGTTGCATTTACGATATTCCTGTTTTTCACCATTTCCCTGAATGTATCCTGCATAGCTATCAGCTTAGTGCCAAAGCGGGTACGCATTTTATACATCAGGTTATTGAATCGTTTGTTGGCAAGTGGGTGGTAGATCACATATAATTGTTGCTTGCACAGAATACTGAATGTATTGCCGGCCCATTCCCAATTGCCTTTATGCCCCATTACAAGGATTGCATTCTTCTCCTCCTTAGCCAGCTGATCAAACAAGTCAATGGTAGCCTGACTGAAACTACAACGCTTCACCATTTCAGCCTTGCTGATGGTGAGTGTCTTAAATGTTTCCAAAAACATATCGCAGAGATAATGATAAAAATCCTTGCAGATGCGTTTCAGTTCTTTTTCGTCTTTATCTGGAAATGAGGCACGAAGATTACTCATCACTACTTTTTTCCTGTAGGAAAGGACGTAGTAAAGCAAAACATACATGACATCAGATAAAAAATATAATACAGGGAATGGCAATAACGCAAGTCCATATATTACAGGTTGTAGGCAATAATAAATTATAAATGACAAGTGGCAATAGTTTAAAACTACTCCTCTTTTAGGAGCAATTGCGGTGAAAATAACGTTTAATAGCAACATTTCACAATGTTTAGAAATAATTAAAGTGTTATTTGCCTGTTAATGACTCTTCCTAAGTACTTACTAAACAGTCACTTTACTAGAAAGACATCTTAGAATACCTTTACCCCTATTCAGAATTTTAACAATCTTAAAACAGAAAAACCAGGCACTGTCCGGTACCTGGCTTACTTATTAAATATTATTAATTATTAAAGTCTTGACTTTAATATCTCATCTAGCTCTTGCTGAGTACCAACACCAGCACCCACAAACCGTTTTATTATCACCCCATTTTTGTCGATCAGAATTTTGGTCGGGAAAGCATTAATGTTGTACTTCATCGTTACATCTTCCTCTCCATCCTGTTTAGCATTAAGTACATTCATCCAGGTCATCTTATCCTCATCCATAGCTTTTGTCCAGGTTTGATAGTTTTTGTCGGTGTCTTTGCTTCTTTCATTTGCAATACCCAAAATCTCAAATCCCTTTGATTTATACTCAGCATATACCTCTGTCAGGTGAGGATGACTCTGCCTGCAAGGCCCACACCAGCTGCCCCAGAAATCCAGCAATACGTACTTACCTTTTAAGGATGTCAGACTAATAGTATTACCATTTCTGTCTTTCAGGCTAAAATTTGGAGCTTTGGCACCCTGGGCAGTGATTTTGGATTGTTGTATACGCGTTGCATAGGCAACACCTTCTTTTGAAGTTTTTAAAGCCGGCGAAAGCTTTTTAAAGAATGGCTCTATTTCAGCAGGCTCAAGTATATATATGGTATACTCTTTTAGCAGGTCTAATGCGATTCCGGATTTAGGATGCGTGAAAAGGAAGTTTTTCTTTGCATCCTTTTTCTCATCTTCCAACTGAAATAATTTAGTATTATACTTTTTTATAGCTACGCTATCGCGGGATGTATAAGCAGGTTTCCCCTCTTCTGTATATAACTTGCTGGATGCTTCATTTAAGGGTTTCAGTATTTTATTTACAGTTTGCCAGTCATCTTCCGCTTTTGATCCTGTAATAACTGTTGTATTTAATGTTCCGGGAGCCGATGCAGTGATGGTGCCATTGTCTAAATAAAATGTCTGCTCGTAATCCTTTAATATGCGTGTTTGTGCATGATAGGCTTCAACGTCATCGGCGGCTTTTAAACGTAGCGTGGCCTTTACAGGGTAAGCAATCTTTCCTTTAAAGGTGAATTCACCATTAGTAAGTTCACAACTGTCTTTAATTACATTCCCATTTTGTTGAAATGTCAGATAGATGAGGTGATTGACAGAGCGCTGATAATCGCCTACTTTCCCTGAAAGTGTAAATGGGCGATTCTCCTGAGCGGCGCCAAATAATGGCGCCGTCAGAAGTGCAGTAAGTAACAGGGTTTTGGTCTGCTTTTGCATAAATAGAAATTATGGTTGGTTTTTGAAATTAGTCGGCAACAAAAATGTCTACCGGTTTACCTGTTACGAGTTCATATGCCTCCAGGATCTTTTGTCCGGCTATGTCAATTTTATACAAACTACCTTTCTTATCGCCGCTGGCATTTTCTTTATAGGTACCTACCAGCAGCTTCGTATCATTTTCAAGTAGTCTGACAGTTATTATTTCGCCGGCTCCTGCAGGTAATGTAATAACATCGTTGAGTGTAGGGGTAATGGAATTGGCTCTGTAAATTTTATTTCCGTTACATATATACCAATCAAAGGTTACGGCCGATAATGTGGCAGTAGCACCTGCTAAAAGTCCGCCCGGAAGGTCAAACTCTGCATCTTTTGTGATTACCGGAATATAGGGAGAGGTAGCCGGTGATTTATAAACCATTGGTAAAGTGTAGAAGTGTAGTTTATTCCCACTTTTTAATATGGCTTTTACTACAGCTGTTTGTGTGGTACTCACATTCCAACCTCCACCTGCAAAGAAGTGCTGCCCTTTGGTAGCATCATGGTAGCCAGGGATTTCAGAGATTTTGTCATAGGTAAAACGATCGCCATAAATGCCGGATACTACATCGGTTGGCTGAACAGAGAAGTGTCTGAAACGTTCATTCTTTTCATCATATCCGATAAAATCACTCTGATGGATAGTCAGAATAGTGCCAATCCAGGGCGCCAGCCGATAGTCATCTGCATCATCCGGTGCTGCCGGTCTGTATAATATTCCTTTACGATAGGTGATGAGCTTACCTCCTGAAATAAAGAAATTTAATGTGCTGGAGGTAAAGGTAGTAGCATATGTTGGTGCAAAACTAAAGTTCTGGCCTTCCAGATAACTGGTTGCATTTATGAACTTCTGTGGCACAAAGGAGGTAAGATCTGTGAAAACAGTTGGATTAGGACCTTCCTGGCTGGTCACAAACACTTGCCACTTATAATCGTTTGGTCCACTTGCATAAAGTTTGTAACCCATAATATTAACGGGTTTTTTTCCATATTTAACTCCTGCAATTTCATCCGTAGAGATGATCGGATCGCTGGCATTGATCAACGATTTAAATGAAATCATAGTATTGCCGGTACTGCTTTCTGCCAGAATAAAATAGCCCTTGCCATACGGACTAGTTACGTTTACAATGAAATCCGTAAAATACCTGACACCCGTTTTATTATCTTTTACAGTGTATCTGCCATTGTTTTTGCCAAATGGAAGATTAATCGTCACATCGAGATTCTTATCTGTTCCAACTGTATCTTTCCCTATTTCCCAGGTATAGCTTAAATCAGGGTCCTGATTCAATTTTCTGGTAACGTCAGGATTGATTATCAACTTGGTTCCCTGAACAATATTGTAAATATTGTCATTGTCCTGGCCCGATTTTATTCCTGTTATTACAACATCATTCAGAGTCTGATAATCATAATTGCCTTTATCTTTCGAACAGGCAACCATTAATATAAGAGATATATAAAGTAGATATTTCATAAAGTAAATTATTAGAAATTATAAGGGATCGTCACACGCTCCTTGGTTGGATCATTATCAATGTATGTAGGATTGGCAAGCAGAAAATCCTTCAACTGTTTTACATACATATATAATATTGGGAAAGTACTCACTCCGGTGAACGTTGGCATATTATCCCAATAATAGAAGTAGGTTTTTGTATTATCGTAAACATCCGGAGATGGGTCTACACCTTTTTTGTACAGGTTGATCCAGAGTTTATACTTCTCTTTTGAATATGTGCCAAATACTGTCTGCCAGGTCTTCCACCATTTTGGTTGTTCAAGAATATCCGTAAATGATATTTTTGCGGATTGATATTCTTTTGCACCTAACTGAAAATCTGTTCCTGAGTGGAGTTTCAACACCAATTGTTTATAAGAAGTAGAAAGAGCCAGTGTTTTGTTTACCTTAATGTAAATAGTATCTGAAACCCTGCCAGCCCGTACTACCTGAGTAGTGCTGAATGGTACGTAGTCGATATTCTCTACTGCTGTGGTATTTTCTTTATCTATTTCAATATTGAAACTTCTGTCTTTAGCCTGAGTAGTTCCGGTAATACTTACCGGCACTTTAAAGGTATATTGATTTGTATTAGGTAGATCAAATGCAAAGGAATAACTGATACTGTCTACTCTCTCTGCCAGTTCCACATTATATTGATTTAGTTTAAAAGGCAATGTGAAGTAAATATAACTGTCTTGCCTGTTGTACATCAGTTCATCACTTTTTTTGCAGGAGCTGACAGCTATTGCCGCTAAGGCTATTATATATATACGTAGTTTCATGGTTGGCGTTATTTAATGTTTGGACTGAATTCATATTCTTCGTCAGGAATAGGAAACACGAAGATGGTATTGGAGGCTGTTATCCTGGAATTATTATCAATGATGATATCTTTATACAGGCGTTTATATAACAGGAATAGTTTTCCTTCTCCCAAAAATTCTTTCCGCTCTTCACTGATTAAAGCATCTAATACTGCATCATCACTACCATAATCCGTAAGTGTAAGTGGTGTTTTAAGTCCACGGGCTGCACGAACTTCATTTAGCAGATCCAATGCGCGTTGGTTATCTTTCCCAATTTTACTTTCGGCTGCGATATAGTAGATTTCTGGCAGGCGTAGCAAACATACTTCAGGATAATATCCAACTCCCAAGCCACTAACTTCCTGGGCGGCAATATATTTCAGGAATAGGGGAGTACCGGCAGAAGGGAACCAATACTTTAGCCTGTAATCTTCCGCTGTGCCATACACGAAGTTTTTCATCCGGTTATAATCTACCAGCAATACATTATTGGAATTATATGTATAATCGGCATATCCCATATATGGCCCGGCAGTCTGATAATGGTTGACGATATACAGGGAGAAGATCATCTCTGATGTATACTTAATATCTCTGAATGCTTCTATACTTGGCGTAGATATTTCGTTGGCTGCAGTAAATCTGATTGCCTGGTTGACTTTTACTTCATCGATCAGTTCAGTAGCATATTTATAGGCTGCATCGTTATCACCTTTTAGTTGGGAGTTACGTGCCAGCAAACCCAGTACAGCATAGTAATTCATGCGGGAGCCACGGCGATCGAGTATGCCATCATAATTCAGTGCATCGGTATTTCCATTGCCCGAACGGGTGAGTGTTTTAATCGGATCATTGGCCAATAGTGTTTTTGCTGCTTGCAAATCTTCCTCAATAAAATTCAATACTTCTCTGGAGGTATTGAATTTCAAAGCTGCATGGTCGAACTGCTTACGATAAGCTATGGCAGGTTTATCGAATCCATCTATTTTCGTAACCGGACCAAACATTTTTAAGAGCTCCATATGTGCGAAGGCACGTAATCCGAGTGCTTCTCCTTTGATCAGGTTATATTGGGTAATCTTAGCGGCATTGGTGCTTTCCAGGCTGGCTAAAATAAAATTGGTATTGGCAATTGCAGTATACAATTGTTTCCATACCTCATTGATTTTGGTTTTTACAGCAGCATTTTTATAATTGAATTTGGATGCCTCATATAAATTATGAGTAGGAGCCGTGATATTCCAGTATTGGGCAAGAGCATCTATCATCCCAAATTCAAGCTCTACTCCATATAAACTATTCTGTGAAAGGTTATAGTAAACCCCTGCCAGGGCAGAGCGATATCCTTCGCTGGTCGATAAAAGGTCTGTTGCTCCCAATTGGGCATGTGGATTTACATCCAGCCATTTTTTGCAGGAAGGTAGTGAAAGGGTACCTATTGCGGTAAGTATGAGTATAATCGTTTTTTTCATGACGGAAGGAGATTAGAATGATACATTTAAACCAAATACAAAGCTTCTTGCAAAAGGATAAGTAAGTCCTCTTTCAAGTTTAACGGTCGAGAAGCGTAATACATCGTTCATATAAAAACTGCATCTGGCTCGTTCAAGGCCAATCTTCCTGATTAATGCCCTGCTGAAATCATAGGAAAGCGACAGGTTCGTGAGTGTGAGTGTATTCTCGTTTTGCACAAAGCGACTTGAAATATATGGCTGGGTTCTTTCTGCAATATTTTTGTAGAATGACCAGTCATTCACTGCTTTCCAACGTTCTTCAAGCACACGTATATCTGCATTCTGGGTTGGATTGGCGCCTTCTACCCGGTCTACCAGTGTTTGATTGTAGATCTGCCCGCCGTAACGATACTGGAAGGTCATATTCAGGTTCCATCCTTTGAAAGCAAGATTGGTGGCAATATTTCCGAATAAGGTAGGTTCGGTATTTCCCGAAGTGATCTTATCGTTTGCATTCCAGGCATAGGTAATCTGTCTGTCTTTGGTCAGATATACTTCTTTACCTGAAGCTGGGTCTATACCTAATGACTGTACAGCTTTTATAGCGGTCATAGATTCGCCTTCCTCATATACATTTTTAGGGATGTAGAGTTGTGCGTTATTATCCTTGTTGGTTTGTTTCAATGCATTAGAAATCTTCAGCAACTTACTTTTATTGCTGGCACCCATGAGTGAAACAGCCCATTCTGGTCTGTTATTTGTTTGTTTGAAGATGATGGCATTCAGATTGAATTCATAACCGGTATTCTGAATTTCTCCCAGGTTTTCTTTATAGGAGTTGGTAGGAAATCCCAGAGAGGGAGCTACAGTGATATCGGTAAGTAAACCATCTGTTTTCCTTATATAATATTCTGCACTCATTCTGATTCTCGAATTCAACCAAACCATATCAGTACCTATATTGGTCATATATTGTTTTTGCCATTGCAGGTTTTCATTGCCATATCCAAGTAATGTAGCACTAACTGTATTATAGTAAAGCCTGTCTGTTAAGAACTGATAAGTAGTTCTGGCCTGATATGCCGAAAATTCCTGGTTACCGGTTACTCCATATGATCCTCTGATCCTTAACTCATTAAGTACTTTATTGGTCTTCCAGAAAGATTCCTTATTGATGTTCCACCCTGCACCTACAGAATAGAAAGGTGCAATTCTGTTATTGGCTCCAAAGCGTGAAGAACCATCTGTGCGGAAGGAGAAGTCGGCAAAGTAGCGATCATCATACATATAGTTCAGATTTCCCAGCACGCCTACTGAACGGGTTTTTCCTTCGTCGCTGACCGGTTTGGTATCTTTCTTAAATTGAATGGCAAAGGAAGGATCTGAAAAACGGTCATCAGGGAAACCTGTGATCTGGTAACTGTAGGAGGAGGTTTGCGATTGAGCCATTTCAGCTGCTATAGCAGAGAGAATTGTATGTTTATCAATTTTCTTTTTATAGGATACCTTAATATTGCCTGTCATGTCTATCGCCTCGCCATTACTAAGGGCCAGTTGGCCTCTTTCTCCTACTGCTTTAATTGTTTGGTAGATAGATGAACGGGGCGAATTGAATAACTCTGAATTGATATTGTCTTTCTGGATTTTGAAAGATCCTCCAATTCTGAAATCGTTGTTCACAAACCAATCCAGGTTTAACTGATCACTGAATGTTTGTGTTTTAGTCCAGTTCCTGTAAGGCAGATATGCATTGTAAAGTGGGTTTACAATATTATCTGAAAGGAATGGTCTGTAACGACCTAAGGTATCAAAAGGTGTTTCATAGGGATTGAGGACAGTGTATTGAGAGAAAGCTCCGAATGGTGATTCAGTTGCTTTTACTCCACTATAGGATGCATAGTTGCGGATGGTGATCTTATCTTTTATACGATAGTTAAGGTTGAAGCCCAGGCCGTAACGATCCCTCCCGGATTGCTTCATTACTCCTTTGGCATTGTTGTAGTTCATGTCAATACCAAATCGAAGCTCATTGGTTCCTCCTTCCACAAATAATGAATGAGCTGCTGAAAGTGCATTTTGAGTAGGTTGAGAAAGCCAGTCGGTATTTACCCCTCTGGTTATTTCACGGTATCTGTCGTTGTATTTGGCATCCAGGGCTCTTTGGTTTTTGATTCGGGTATTGAGATCGGCATCTTTTGCAGTATATAATCCTGCAAATTTTTCGAATTCCAGTTTTTGAGAAGCATTCATCAGGTGGTAGTCGCTCAGGTCGGCGATGGCCATCGTTGGCTTCAGGTCGTAAGTTACTCTTAGCTTGCCGGCTGCCGGTGCGCGTGTTTCCAGTACAACAACTCCGTTGGCAGCTCTGGAACCATACAGGATGGTAGCAGATGCATCTTTCAACAGGGTAATACTTTCGATACGGTTTACATCGAGGTCGAATACTTTTTGAATCGACATCTCAAATCCGTCTACTATAAATACCGGGGCAATTGATTCGTTCAGGAAACTACCGCGGCCACGGATAGTCATTTCAGGGATTCGGTTTGGATCAGAACCGAAGTTATTATCCTGCTGTACTTTAAAGCCTGCGTCTATATTTTGAATGATAGCAAAAATATTGGCGCTGGAATATTTCTGTATTTCGGCCCGGGTAATAGTACGGGAGGCACCTGAGAAGCTCTTTTTATCGCGGTCGAAATACCCGGTTACTACTACATCTTTAATAGCTTCTTCGGTATTTTCCAGTACTACATTGGCGGGAACTCCCGATCTTATAGCAATTTCTTTTGGTTTAAACCCGATAAAACTGAAGATAAGGATATCACCTTCGTCTACATTCAGTTTAAACGTACCATCGTTGTTGGAGATGGTACCGGTTTGTTTGCCCTTGATCTTAATGTTCACTCCGGGAAGTGGATTTCCTTTTACATCCCTGACGGTTCCTGAAATCACTTTAAATAAAGGAGCAGCTTCCTCTGTCTTTTTTTCTTTCACAATTACCGTATTATCGGCAATGGTGTAATCGAGTTGTTGATTAGCGAAGCAAAGTTTCAGTACTTCTGTAATATTGGCTTGTTTTACATCGATGGTCACCGGGTTGGCATTTTCGATTAATCGGGCATTTCCGAAGAAATCGATACCGGTTTGTTCCCTGATTTTTTTAATGACCTTTTCGAAAGGTGTGTTTTTCTCTTTAAGCGTAATCATTTGCCCATAGGTGGAGGCATGCACCTGTATTAGCAAAGAGAGTGTAAAAAGCGTTGTGAGTTTCATAATACGCAAAATTTGGAGAATGGTACTACTGGCGTATCCCTGTCTAAATACTTGGTAAAATTTCATACATTTGGTTGATTGTGATTGAATGTTGTAAGACACATTATTTAATTGGCAATCCATTATTATTCGGTTCCCGATGGCCGTCGGGAACCGTTTTTTTGGTTGGTGATTGAATGACAATTTTTTATTTAGATATTATTATTTTCCTTCCATCGATTTTACAATGAATATCTCCCGGAGCTTCCAGAATGCCAACCAGGGTAGACAGATTTTTTGAACGTGAGAGTGCGCCGGTAAACTGGAGTGCTGGCAGGTTGCCCTGATATACTATCTCCACATTATACCATCTGGATACTTTGCGCATAATACTCTCAAGACTCTCATTATTGAAAACAAAGAGTCCATTTTTCCAGGCTGTTACATCAGTTACATCCACATTTTTAACAGTAATTTTTTGGTTGATTAAAATGGCTTGTTCATTTGGTTTTAATATTACGTTGTTCTCTGTTCCATATTGTATGGCAACGCTGCCTTCCAGCAAAGTTGTACTGGTTTTGGCTTCATCGGCATAACTATTAATATTGAAGTTGGTGCCCAGTACTTTCAGTGTTTGTTCTCTGGTTTCTACAATAAAGGGATGTGCAGCATCCTTTGTTATTTCAAAATAGGCTTCTCCATCCAGTTTTACTTTCCTTAAACCATTTTCCAGTAGTTGCGATGAATAAGTAAGCTTTGAGGCCGCATTGAGCCAAACTTTAGAATGATCCGGAAGAATAACGGCATAGGTTTCACCCCGGCTGGTTGATAATGTATTTAATGTATGCTCATTGGTATTTGAATTCTGAAGATCATATTCCAATTGTCCATCTGCGGTTTTACGTACTACAATACCTGCTTCCTTGGCGATTTCTCCGTTTTGTGTGTCTCCCAACCTGATTGTTTTTCCGTTGGCAAGTGTAAGAGTGGCTCCCATATTACCGGGGGCAATATCCTGTTTTGCAGGCTGTTCTGACTTTGCCTGAGGAGGGGTTGGATGAATAAGGTAAATCCGGCAAACGATGAGAATAAGCGCTATGGCTGCCACAGCGGCGGCGATACGAATATATTTGACAGATAATTTTTTAGGTGCAGGATTTGCTGCTGCCTGAAAGATATTCTCAAGCATTCTTTTATCTGCCCCTGGCAGATAAAAATCCCCGGTTGATTCATTATTGGGATGTTGATGATAGAAATCCTGCATCAGTTCCTGCAGGAGATCGTCGTGCTTCCCTTGGTCGACCAGCTGGTAGAATTCTGCTAATTCCTCATCAGTGGCTTGTTTGTTGGTGAATTGATCAAATAAATATTTAAACCTATCCTGCATAAGCATGGTTACAATTAAAGGACGTTTATAGTAATGAGGGGAAAAAGACGAAAAAGGTAGTAATGCGGAAGAAAAAAAATAAAAATTTATTTCAGAATAAGCGGGGTCGTTAAAATCAGAACAATACCTGAGCTTATTTTCCGGGCAGCTACATCTTTACGAATAAATTGAACGGCGAGTTGAATATGCTTTTTGACAGTTACGACAGAAAGATTAAGCTGATGGGCTATTTCTTCATATTTAAGCCGGTCGTAACGGCTCATCATATATACTTTTTGTTGTTGGGCAGGTAGTTTGGCTACGGCTTCGGCGATTAAGGCTCTGTATTCATCTGTAGGTTTATCCCATTGGCTCGGATCATTTTCTTCGGTCAGATGTTTCTCGAGATCAACGCGTAAGACTTTTTCTGCGGCAATTTTCTTCAAGGCGGCAAAAGTATCGTGTTTGCAGATGGTAAAGAGGTATGCTCCGAAATTATCGATCTGGGCAAGGGTTTCGCGGCGTAGCCAGATTTTAACAAATGCATCCTGCACAATTTCTTCAGCTAACTCCTGTGAGTCAGTCATCTTACCTACAAATCTGCCAAGTTCCTGGTAGTACCAATAAAATAGAGTGGCAAAGGCACGTTCGTTTCCGGCAGCCGCATCAAGCAGTATGGTTGATTCATTAATATGAGGAGGCAAGGCCATCGCAAAAGTTCTCTTCGTATTCAAAAATTCATAAACGGTGGTAAATGTAATAAAATATTTGAGAAAGCGCCAGCAGGGTATTTTTAGTAGGAATTCTGAGCATCTGATATTATATGTAATAAATTAATATTTTAATTATTTGACCAATGGTCTTGCACCTTTGAAATTTTTTGCCATAGTTTGTGGTACCAATTGAATCTAAACAAACGCATTGTCGACAATCGAAGCATACGGAGAATTTGAGCTGATTAATTCCTTTCAGCTGGGGGAGCGTAAAGCATTGCACCAGGTATATGCGCTATACCAGCGAACACTTTGTTTTTTTACAGAACAGCTGGTAGAAGATACTATGGCAGCGGAGGACATTGTTTCTGAATGTTTTATAAATGCTTTTGAGAAAAAAGAGGATTTCCCTTCGCTAGGCCAGCTCAAATCATATTTATTTACTGCAGCTAAAAATAAGGCACTCAATTATCTCAAAGCCCAGAAGCGGCATGACGATATTCATCATTCTATCGAAAGAGTAGCCGATAAGTTTTCCGAGAATGTAGAAAATGCCTACATCAAAACGGAGGTTATGCAAATGATCCTCCGGGAAATAGAAAAACTTCCTCCCCAATGCCGGCAGGTAGTGCGACTATCCATCATTGATGGTAAAAGCGCTCCCGAAATCGCCGAAGAATTGAAAATGGCTTATCAGACTGTCCTAAATCAAAAAGCAAAAGGCGTCTCTTTATTACGTATAGCCATCCTTAAAAATGAGTTACTTTCCTTACCTGTATTGATTTCCGCCCTTACAATATTGAACCGGTAAAAAAAAATTAGGACTGACCGGTATAAAAGAAAGAGTTAGTTGTTTTAGTAGGAGTGGATAGTATGACTGAATACAATAATTACATTGCCAAACTTATAGGCAAATATTTAGAAGACAGCCTGAGTGCTGAAGAACATATAGAATTAACGGAATGGATTAACGCTTCCGACAACAACCGTCATCTCTTTACAGAAATGACTGATAAACAGCAGTTGACTACTCATCTGCAACGAATCTATGCTTACGATTCCGACAGAATTGCTCAGAAAATAAGTGCAAAGATCCCTGCATTCGGAGATCCTAAAATAGTAGAATTACAACCAGTATCCTTCCTGAAAAAATGGGGATGGGCCGCTGCTGTTGCTGTATTGGTTCTTGGAGGTACTTATTATTACCGTGTTCATACAAAGGAACAACCCACTAACCTGGCAACAAATCAATCACCTATAATGCCTGGTCAGCAAGGCGCTATACTCACCTTGGCAGATGGTCGTCAGGTAGTATTGGATACATTATCCGGGGGGCTGATTGCCAGTCAAAATGGCGCCTCCATAGTCCTGGCAGACGGGAAACTGGTATATGATCCTACTTCAGCCGGCAACGCAGAGGTACAATATAATATAATGACTACCCCTAAGGGACGGCAGTTTGAACTTACTTTGCCGGATGGCACAAAGGTTTGGCTCAATGCTGCAAGTACCATCCGCTATCCTACTGCCTTTACGGGTAAGGAAAGAAAAGTAACGGTCTCGGGAGAAGTCTATTTTGAAGTAATCAGGGATGCAGACAAACCATTTTTTGTTAGTATAGATAATAAAGCAGCTATAGAAGTACTGGGAACTTCATTTAACGTAAATGCATATGAGAATGAGCATTCTATACAAACTACCCTGGTAAATGGTAGTGTAAGAGTAGGGGTGCCAATAGCCAATCAGAGTAAAATATTAAATCCTGGCCAACAGGCAACGATTGTCAACAAACAGATAACAGTAGCAGAAATTAAAGATTTAGATAAGATCCTCGCATGGAAATATGGCCTGTTTAATTTTGATGGTGCCAACCTGGAGGAGGTTATGCGACAATTAGAGCGATGGTATAATATAGAAGTAGTATACGAAAATGGTATACCTAATACCCGATTTATCGGGGAAATGAGTAGACAGATTCCTTTGACAGATCTGTTGGACATATTAAAGAAAACAGAAGTTGACTTTCGTGTAGAAGGTCGGAAATTAATTGTGTTAAACAAATAAAATCAGGTTTTAAGGATAAAATATTAAAGGCTGGAATAATCCGGCCCGGCTATATATATCGTAAAAAAAGACCAACCACTAAAAAAAACCGTCACGGATTGCGGCCGTGACGGTGGATTTGACCTGGTTTGTATTTAAATGGTCTATTGGAATTCTCATTTATTAACAACCAAATCTTGTGCAATTTATGCAAAAAAAATGCTATTGGCCCCCCGATTGTCAGGGGAAGCAATTTGGCCTAACCAAAATCTATCTCGCCATGAGACTAACCGTACTGTTATTAACAACTGTTATCCTGCAGGCTGCCGCAGCGGGAAACGCGCAAACTGTTACTATATCCGGGAAAACTATACCTTTCAAAAACGTATTCTCTGCCATCAAGCAACAAACAGGTTATGTAGTTTTTAGTAATACCAATACTATCGGTGAAGGTGCTACTGTTTCTCTTTCAGCCAAAGATATGCCGCTGAAAGACTTACTTGACGCCATGCTTAAAGATCTTCCGGTTACTTATCTTATTAAGGATAAAACCATAGTTCTTTCCCGTAAGGCTTCAAACAATTATGCTCCTCCTATCAGCATAACAGGTACCATCAAAAATTCCAACGGTGAGCCACTTCCCGGAGTTTCCGTTCGTATTAAAAATACCGTCAGAGGTACTATTACTACTGCTGATGGTACTTTCTATTTTACTCACCTGCCCGAAGAAACCGTACTTCAACTTTCTATTCTTGGTTACGAATCAATGGAAATAGGGGTGAAAAATTCAGGTAGTGTTTATACAGCCTATGCTATTAATAAGACTCAGGCTAGTTCCTTATTAGTTACCGAAGGAAATAACCTGGTGATGAATATTACGTTGAACCGCAAGGATTATGAAATGAACAACGTAGTAATCACCGGATACATGAACGTAAATAAAGGCAGTTATGTAGGTTCTGTATTCTCAGTAAAAGCTGATGATATTAAAGTCGCAGGTGAAACCAGTATCGATCAGATGTTACAGGGCGTAGTGCCTGGTATGTCTGTAATGGTGCAATCTGGTCAGGTAGGTGCTAATCCTAAAATCCGTATCCGCGGTACTTCTACCTTATTAGGTAATCAGGAACCACTTTGGGTAGTGGATGGAGTTATTCAGCGCGATCCTTTACCCATTCCCAATGGAAACGGATCATTGGCCGGTGATGTGAAGGAGCTTCGACTAATTGCATCCAACGCAATTTCCTGGCTCAATCCAAACGATATTGAAACTATTACCGTTTTAAAAGATGCTTCCGCAACAGCAATCTACGGTTCTCAGGCTGCAAATGGGGTAATCGTACTTACTACCAAGAAAGCACGTCCGGGCGAATTGGCAGTTTCCTATACTTCCAATCTGTCTGTGGGTCAAAGACCTTCCTATGGCATGTACGACCTGATGAACTCCCAGGAACTAATGCAATTGTCTAAAGATATTTACGAGGCTCGCGACAGCTATACCAATACCATATTACCGATTGGCTACGGTGCTTTAATCCAGCAACTTCAGAATAAGCAAATAGATTATGCAACGTATGTTGAGAAATATAGAAAAATGGAACAGCAAAATACCGACTGGTTTGGGCTGCTTTTCCGTAATTCATTTAATCAGAACCATAGCATAAGCATTTCAGGAGGTACTGAAAAGATTACTAACAGAACATCCTTCAGCATGCAACAGCAAAAAGGCGAGGCAAAAGGAAATGATCTCAGTACTTTTTCTGCATCTTCCAATACTACGCTCAGATTCGGAAAGCGTATGACTGTGAACTTCCTGTTGAATGGAACTATACGTGAAACAAATGGATTTGCATATGGCGTAAATCCTTTTGATTATGCCTATAAAACTTCCAGGACTATTCCTATGTATAATGATGATGGAACTCTGTTCTACCATGAGAAACTTGGAGAATCCAGCACGGTTATTCCTAGCAAATTTTCATACCTCTATAATATTCAAAATGAAATTAATAACTCAGGCAACAGAAATTTATCTACAACACTCGCCAGTACAGTAGATGTTCGTTACCAAATAGCTAAGGGATTAGACTACCAGGGGTTGTTATCCTATACTTCTGCATCCTCTAATGTTAAGTCATATGCAACTGAGTTAACTCACTATATTACGCAAACAAGAGGCTATGAATTCGGAAGTGTATTGTCGAATTCTCCTCAGGAATTAGCCAGCCGTATACCTTTCGGAGGATTAGTACAATTGGAAAATGCTTCCAATAAAGGATATACTTTCAGGAATAGTTTGATTTATAATCGCTTGTTTGGTACCCGCCACAACACCACTTTACAAGGTGGTATAGAGGCCCGGTCTTCTTTACAGGAAGGAAGTACCAATACCCGTTACGGTTATTTGCGCTATCGCGGAGAAAGTTTTGCACCGGTTCCGTTAAACCCTGTTATGCTTTCCAGTTTTGGGGCTACGAACCTCAATGAACTGATGCGCACTAATTCCAGGATTGTAAACCAGCAGAGTAATTACCTGAGCGAATATTTCTCGGCAGTTTACGGCTACGATCAACGATATATTTTCAACTTCAATGCGCGTCTGGATGCTTCCAACCGTTTCGGACAGGATAAAAATAAACGCTTCCAACCTACATGGTCAGTAGGTGGCAGATGGCGCGTTGCAAATGAGGAATTCCTGCGCAAACAAAAATGGCTGAATGCTTTTGATCTCTATGCTACCTATGGTTTCCAGGGTAATGCGGTGGAAGCAGTTTCTCCTTATCTGATTGCAACTGATGGTGGTTTGAGCAGCATTTTCAAACAATATACACTCAACATTAAATCATTGCCGTATCCAGATCTGGGTTGGGAAAAAACTAAATCCTGGAATCTGGGGATCGATTTCTCTGTATGGAATGGTCGCTTTAATGCCACTGCCAACTGGTACAGGAAAAACAGTAACATCCTGGCTTCAAGAGAAGTTCCGGTTGAAAATGGAATGAACGCTGCTACTGTCTTCGGATCTCAGATGATTAACTATGGTTATGATCTGATCATCAACTTAATTCCTGTACGTACCAAAGATTTTATGTGGCAGTTTTCTGTGAATACCGGTCTGGCAAGAAACAAACTACAGGAGAACCAAAGAGTTAATTCGCTGGCCGATTTTCTGAATGGTTCTGCAATTGTTAACGGTGAAGCCTATTCTACTTTTTATTCCTATGCATATAAAGGGTTAGATCATATGACTGGACGACCTACTTTCAATAATCTGGACATTAAACCAACCTCCAATCAACTGGATTTCCTGGTAAAATCGGGAAAACTGGAAC
Source organism: Chitinophaga silvatica (assembly GCF_003419895.1). Classification (GTDB taxonomy): domain Bacteria; phylum Bacteroidota; class Bacteroidia; order Chitinophagales; family Chitinophagaceae; genus Chitinophaga; species Chitinophaga silvatica. The sequence goes on from NZ_QPMM01000007.1 coordinate 128,667, forward strand.
CTGATTTCTCCGGTGGTTTCAATACCATGTTCAGATATAAGAATATCTCGTTCTATTCTCAGTTTGCAATGGCTTTCGGAGCCAGCAAGCGCACTCCTGTTTATTACAACAAAAGTGGGGCTCCAACTCCGGAACAAAATGTACCTCGTATTTTGAATGATCGTTGGAAACAACCGGGAGATGAGCAGTTTACCAACGTTCCTGCAATTCCAACAGGTAATCCTAATAGAATGCAAGTTACATTGCCTTTACTGACGCCTGCTTATATGTCGCCATACGATTTATTTAATCAGTCTGATTATATGGTTGCCAGCGCTGATTTTATTCGTTGCCGCCAGCTTTCTCTTAATTATGAGTTCAATCAGAAATTACTTAAGAAAGTACACGTTAAGCGTTTAAGTACTTCTCTTAGTCTGACCAATCCTTTCCTCATAACATTTGATAAAAAGTGGAGAGGATATGATCCTGAAACAGCCGGATGGCCAGCCCGCAGAATGACATCAATATCTTTTAACATGACATTCTAACAATGAAGCGTATGAGACTTAAAATATTCATGATTACTGCTTTTGCAGGTTTAGTAACCTTAAGCGGTTGTAAAAAATTTCTGGAGGAGAAGTCACAAAGTGATGTAATTCCTAAAACGGCAATTGACTACAGAGAATTGCTGATGGGTTCGGGATATATGGATAATTCTGAGCCTATGGGTTTTGTTTATTTCCTGGATGATGATGTAGATCTGTTTTGGGAATATGCAAACGGAGAAGCCACGGTAATAGGTACAAATCCTGCAATTCAATACTTCCCGCTTTTTACGTGGCAACCCCGGTTGGCAGATAGAAATGGATTGGGCGATCTGATTGCTGAAGATCCGGGATCTACAGCTTATTTCAGATATTATAAATGGATTATGGGCTGTAATGCTGTTCTGGAAAATATTGATCAGTCGATTGGTAGTCAACAGGAGAAAGACAGGGTTAAGGCAGAAGCATTAGCTGTACGCGCGCTGTATTACTTCCGATTGGTGAATCTGTACGGAGAGCCTTATACTCAAAATCCTCAGGCTTTAAGTATCCCGTTAAAGCTTAATTCAGGTATTGTGGCTGGTTCTATGCCACAAGCTACTGTTGCAGAAGTATACAACAGGGTAGTTGCTGATCTTAAAGAAGCTTCCCGGTTAATGGACGCATTACCTATTGTACGTAAGGATTATCATATTAATCAACCTGCGATTCATATTCTTTTATCAAGGGTTTATTTATATATGGAGAAATGGGATGAAAGTCGTGCAGAAGCAGATAAAGTATTTGAACAGGGAGGCCAGATTGCTAATTTAACCGGATATACAACTACCTGGTTGAATTACAATAATCCGGAAGTTGAATGGTTGTTTGGAGGTAATACCCAACCAAATCAAACTACTTATGTTCCTTCTATCCCATTCCGTGCAACGTTCGATCCAAAGGATGTACGCATTAATGTAGGTATTCAGGTACAGGACAGAAGCCTTACTCCGTTAGTTTCAAAACTTCCGATTGGTTTAGACCTGGCGCAAACGCTTCGTACTCCGGAAGCATTGCTGAACAGGGCAGAGGCAAATGTTAAATTGAATAATCCCGGACCAGCACTGAAAGATCTGAATGATTTGAGACGTAACCGTATCATCGGCTATACTGATGTAAATATTACGGATAAAGATCAGTTGTTGCAGGCTATCAGAGAAGAGCGCCGTAAGGAGTTTTGCTTTGAAGGTTTCCGTTGGTTCGATCTGCGCCGTTATGGCATGCCTGAAATTACGCATCGTTATCAGAATGCTTTGGGTGAATCCATACAGGAATTCAAGCTGGCGGCAAAAGATCCGATGTATACACTGCCATTCCCAAACAGTTTGCTGATCAGAAATCCTGAACTGAAACAAAACGCTTCCGGTACAATGCCGGAAAGAGTTGGTCATTAATTCTTTAACAAGTAATAAATCATAACATGAAGCATATATTCATTATCAACTGCATCTTCTGCATGATGTTGTTTTCATGTAAGAAAGATGTAAAGATCGGGCCTCCTGTTCCGATCAGGGAAGATTATACCTTACCACAGGGAAATGCTCCTAAGGAAGCCAACGATAAGATCATTGAGCTTTATAAAAGCTATGGATCCTATTTCCTGTATATATACACGCAGAAAGATTTTGAGTGGATGCAATCTGCTGGTACTGCATCTTCTAAAATCGATACAGTTGTATTGGGTAATCCTGCCTATACAATGGATATGTTGAATTATTTAAATGATATCTGGTTGAAGTTTTTACCGGATAATTTTAAAAAATCTGAAGGTATTCCCTATCGTGTATTAATGGCAGATAGTATTAAGCAATATCGTGGTGCAGGCTATCCTCCAGGTATGGAGTATCTGTATTTCGACTATAAAGTTGTAGGCAAATCTATAACATTTGCAGGTATGAATGCATCTTTAAGTACGATGACGTCTGACCAGAAAATAGCCAAGAGAAATGTAATTATAGGTGCTATATGGAATTATTATCTGCAGAATAAAATCCTTGATATTCCGGATGCTTTCTATAAAGTAAGTGACTATGTAACGTATCCGACTTCTCCTATTAATGCTGCTAACCCGGCAAACGTAGATGCATTCAGAAAGCGTGGATTTTTACCTACTTCCTATACAGGAACCGTTGCTTCTGAATGGTATTATGGTACTTACTCATGGCCAAATGCAAAGCCGAGTGATCTGAGTTCTTACCTCCTGCATATACTTTCACGCACGGATGCTCAGATGCAGTCTTACCTGGCTTACCCATTAGTTAAGCAGAAGTTCGACATCCTTGTAAATTATTTCAAATCAAAATATCAGATAGACGTACGTGCTATAGCTAATGCTACCTATTGATCCTGATTATTTCTGTCGTCCGGCTATCAGGGCCGGGCGACGGAAATATCAATAGCAATTACAAATCATAATACAATCCATTATTAGTGTAAGCAGAAGCTTACGCCTGCTATTTTATTTAATAAACAATCCGTAATGAATGGAAAACACCATCGTAAAAGTTGAAAACTTATCTCATCGGTACGCTTCCCAGTGGGCAGTCAGAGATATAAATTTTGAAATCAGCAGTCAGGGAGTGGTTGGCTTATTAGGTTCTAACGGAGCCGGTAAGTCTACAACCATGAACATTATCTGTGGAGTATTGAAACAATCGAAAGGTGAAGTATATATCAATGGGATCAACCTGAAAGATAATCCGGTAGAGGCTAAACGAAATATTGGTTTTATGCCTCAGAAATTACCGCTGTATCAGGATTTTACTGTTGAAGAATATCTTACCTACTGTGCCGACCTGAGGATGGTAGAAAAAAAACAGGTGAAGAAAGCCGTACAGGAAGCACTGGAACGCTGTGGAGTTGCGCATTTCAGAGATCGTTTGTTACGTAACCTCTCTGGTGGTTATCAGCAGCGTGTAGGCATTGCACAGGCAATCGTACATAATCCAAAATTTGTAGTGCTCGACGAACCTACCAACGGATTAGATCCTAACCAGATTGTGGAGGTGCGTAACCTGATCAAACAAATCGCAGTTGATAGAGCTGTTTTGTTATCGACTCACATCCTTACAGAAGTACAGGCTGCATGCCGGGAGATCAAAATGATTGAAGAAGGACAAATGGTGTTTTCCGGAAGTATAGAGATGTTTAATAACTATATCGAACCTAATACCATTGTTGTGACCCTTGATTCGCCGCCATTAAATGAGGTATTACAGCAGATAGAAGGTATCCGGTCTGTAGAACAGTTAACTCCCTACCGCTTTAGATTAGGTTATGATGGAGAGAAGAAAACAGCACAGCGACTGGCAAATGCCAGCGTAAGCAATGAGTGGGGACTTATGGAACTGATGATAGAGAAAAGCTCTCTGGATGCAGTATTTGCTCGTTTGTCGAAAAAACAAATCAAATAAAAATCTGATAATAAGATATTAAATGAGACGAATTTATAAAATAGCCAAGGCCGAACTATTTACCTTGTTTTATTCGCCTATTGCCTGGATGATATTGATTGTCTTTACCTTCCAGACTGGGATGATGTTTGCAGGCCGCCTTCAGGAGATTCTGAGAGCTCAGAACATGGGCTTCGCTAACCGATTTATTACTGCCAATATATTCACGGGCAATCTTGGCTTATTATCTGCCGTTCAGAATTATCTGTACCTCTATATGCCTTTACTTACAATGGGGCTTATGAGCCGGGAACTAAGCAGCGGTTCTATCAAATTACTCTATTCCTCTCCGGTAACTTCCTCGCAGATCATCCGTGGTAAATTCCTGGCGATGATGATCTATAGCCTGATACTTACAGGTGTAATCATGGTTTATGTAATAATCGGATTATGCACAATTCCTAATTTTGATCTCCCTTCCGTATGGTCTGGCCTTCTGGCTATCTACTTACTGATGTGCGCATATAGTGCCATAGGTTTGTTTATGTCGAGCCTCACCTCTTACCAGGTAGTTGCAGCATTAGGTACTTTGGTATTACTGGCTATGCTCAGCTACATGAATAAAGTATGGCAGGATATCAGCTTTGTACGTGATATCACTTACTGGCTATCAATTTCGGGCCGTTGCAATGAAATGGTTTATGGGCTGATCTGTTCTGAAGATGTGTTGTACTTCCTGATTGTAATATGCATGTTCCTTACCCTGAGTATCCAAAAATTACAGGCAAACCGCACTCATTCATCCTTCGCAGTGGTATGGGGCAAATATTTAGTTGTTGTACTCGCAGCTATGATGCTCGGATACGTAACATCCAGGCCAATATTTATGGCTTACTACGATACTACTGAAACCAAGCGTAATACACTGACTCCAAAAAGTCAGCAGGTGATGGCAAAGCTAGACGGTGGACTAACCATTACTACCTACGTAAACCTGCTCGACAGAGAATATTATAATGGCGCACCTACTCAGGTAAATGAAGATAAACAACGCCTAAAACAATATATCCGTTTTAAGCCTGAAACAAAATTGAAATACGTTTATTACTACGATAAACCAAGTAATAATCCACGTCTCGACTTTGTATATAAGAATAAGTCACTGGCCGAAATGGCTAAGAAAGAAGCTGAGCTCCACGATCTGGATATCAATCTTTTCCTGACTCCGGAACAGATTAAAAAACAAATCAACCTTACCGATGAAGGAAACACCTTCGTTCGCCTGGTTGAAAGAGAAAATGGTCAGAAAGCCTTCCTGAGGATTTATGACGATATGATGAAGTTCCCTGACGAAGCAGAAGTTACCGCAGTATTCAAACGAATGGTAATGAAACTGCCAAGAATTGGATTCCTGCAAGGACAAGGTGAAAGAAAGATCGAAGGAGAAAGAAACAAAGACTATACACTCTTTTCTTCTGTAAAAACTTTCCGCTATGCACTTACCAATCAGGGTTGTGATGTAGAAAATCTGGACCTCACAGGAGATAAACAAATTCCTAAGGAAGTAGATATCATTGTTATTGCCGATATGCAACAGGCAATGGATTCTGTTACCAAAAAGAAAATCGATACCTACATTGCCAATGGAGGAAATCTGGTGGTAACACTGAAGCCAGGTTCTGCTGTTATGGAATCTTTCATCAATCAGTTTGGAGTGAAAACAGTTCCAGGCCAACTTGTACAACCTAAACAGGATATTGCAGCCAATGCTGTAATGTGCGTACCAACTGCTGCTGCCAAAGAACTGGCTGAAGTATATAGAATGATGTTAGAACAACGCAGATATGTGGGAATGGTTAAAGCAGCCGGACTCGAATTGGCTGAAAATAAAGGTTTCAAGGCCATACCAGTACTGCAGACGGTAGATACTATGAAAACATGGAATGAATTGCAAACTATAGATTTCGTAAATGATTCTGCAACTGTGGATGTTGCGTCCGGTGAGAGAGTAGATAGTTTTGTAACCGCCATGGCATTGTCACGAAACGTAGGAAGTAAGGAACAACGTATCATGATTGTTGGAGATGCAGATTGTATCAGCAATGCCGGTATGAAACCACCAATTAAGTATTATGGTGCATCTAACTTCTCCCTGATTCCGGGGATGTTCCATTGGCTATCCTATGGTACTGTACCTGTAGATGTAAGCCGCCCGTCGTCTTCCGACAATGAAATTAAACTTACCAAGGAAAGCCTGAAAGTTGTAAGATATGGGCTAATGTGGGTAATACCTGGAATTTTGCTGATTGGCAGCACTATATTATTGATCAGGAGAAAAAGAAAATAAAATTAGCTGGTATGAGCCTGATGACCGATAAACAAACGTTGACCGACCTGAATATTTTCGGGAAGAGAAATGATGATGGCATATACGCGATCTTTAACAGAACCTACACCAGAGGTGCTTCTGAGCTCCTGGAAGAAATGTTCCGTTATCCATTAGCAGATGTAAAGGCAATCAATGCCCGGAGTTCTATTATTCGGGCATTTGCATCAAAAGATGTTTCATTCCCCTATGATGCAACCTGGTTTGATGCAGCAGAACAGTACCTGCAAAATACAGATGAGCGTAGCCGGCTTACTGATCAGCCAGATACCCTAAGTCGAAAACTCAATAGCCTTATCACCGGAGACACGGCGTTTAAGGCTATTGAGAAAGGGGTTGAGAGCCTTATTAATATATTGCAGACCACTGTAAATTTTGCTGATAGCATCAGACAGCGCGTTACTGAAATACCTTATAGTAAGGAACTGGAAACTATTGATCAGTTACTGAAAATAGAAGAGTTGCAACCTTTGTTAAAGGTCGTTACATCAAATAAATTGTCATTTGCCCAAGTAGCGGAGTACGATAAAGTACTTCGCTTCAGGCATCGTGATAGTTTGAAGCAATTGCTGCAGCGTATATATCTGGCAGATGTATACTTATCAGTTGCCAGGATTGCGGTAAGCCGACAGTTTACTTTTCCCGTGGCTCTGGAGCGTGAGCTCCAGACTGTTGTACTGGAAGATTTTTATCATCCCGGATTAACAAAGCCGGTTGTGAATTCTCTCAAAATCACTCCTGATGGTAATGTTATCTTCCTGACAGGGGCTAATATGGCCGGGAAGTCAACATTCATGAAGGCATTAGGTATTGCTATGTTCCTGGGGCAAATGGGCTTTCCGGTACCCGCATCGAAGATGGAATTTTCTGTAAGAGATGGAATTTTTACTACCATCAATCTACCAGATAACCTGACCCTCGGGGCCAGCCATTTTTATGCAGAAGTATTAAGGATTAAAAATATTGCCAGGGAATTGAGCAGAGATAAATATCTGTTTGTAATTTTCGATGAGTTATTCAGAGGTACCAATGTAAAAGATGCCTATGAAGCTACAATTGCTGTAACCAGTGCGGTTGCACGTAGGAAAAACTGCATGTTTGTTGTGTCTACTCACATTATAGAGGCAGGAGAGGTGCTTAAAGAAAAATGTGAGAATATCAATTTCGTATATCTACCTACGTTAATGGAAGGAAATAAGCCGGTATATACTCACAAGCTATTACCAGGTATTACAGCCGACAGGCATGGTATGATAATTATAAAAAATGAGGGCATCCTGGATATATTATCCAGGAAATAATCAGTAAAGAAGCATATAATGAACTTGATAGCCGACAAACAAACGCTCGACGATTTATCTGTTCTCGGAAAATATAATCCCGCTTCTGTGTTTAACCTTTTTAACAAGGTAAAAACAAGAGGAGCCGAGAAGTTACTGGATTCAATGTTTCAGCATCCATTAACCGATCCTGATAAAATTAACAGCAGAAGTGCAACCTTCCGTTATTTCAGCGCCAGTAAAATATCCTTCCCATTTGAAGATTCCGTACTCCAACGTATGGAATCTTATTTGGATGAGGGCAATGATGACAGTTATTTTCTGGCTCTGCTTAAAACCGGCAGAAAGAAAGTGGCTGAAGTACTGGTGAAAGATGATGCTTATCAATTAGAGCTGACAGGTATTGAAAGCAGCATACAGATGCTGAAAACCAGCAAGGAACTAGCTGCCAGACTTCAGTTAGAAGGGCGCGATAAAAATTCTCCCTGGAGCAAATGGGTAACTATACTCCTGAATATTTTAAAAGACTCCGGACTAAACCTGGCAACTGAAAATAGATCTTTTCTGCAAACAGTAAAGTTGCATCATTTGCTCACTGGAGTATTTCGTGACCAGTTAAAGCAGTTACTGGAACTGACTTACGAAATCGATTTATTCATCACAGTAGCAGAAGTCTCAAATGAAAGGAATTTCACCTATGCCAAAGCACTGCCAAAAGAGAAAAATATCCTGATTGCAAAGGATGTAAGACATCCTGGCCTCAGCAATGCTGTGGCTAACCCGCTTTCTTTCAATCGTAAGAGCAATATCTTATTCCTTACCGGTGCAAATATGGCCGGAAAATCGACCCTGATGAAAGCCACCGGTATCATGATCTATCTTGCTCATATGGGCTTTCCGGTAGCTGCCTCGGAATTGGAGTTCTCTGTATTGGACGGAATTTATTCTTCTGTGAATGTACCGGATGATTTAAATATGGGTTATAGCCATTTTTATGCAGAAGTACTGAGGGTAAAAAAGGTTGCAGAAGAAGTAGCAGCAGGTAAATCGATCTTTGTCATTTTCGATGAACTTTTCAAAGGAACTAATGTCAAGGATGCCTATGATGCCACTCTGGCTGTAACCGACGCATTCACCGCGTTTACAGACTGTTTCTTCATTATATCAACTCATATTTTTGAAGCAGGACATGCGCTGATGGAAAAAGGCAGTCAGATCCAGTTCGAATTTCTCCCTACTGTTATGAAAGCAAATGTTCCCCAGTATACCTATCGTCTCGAAAAAGGTATTACCGCCGACAGGCAGGGAATGATCATCATCGAGAATGAAGGAATACTGGAAATGCTTTAAGGAATACGTTACAACAAAAAGATAAACTATGCATTATCGTCATTGGCTTGCTGCCGGTTTGATGTTCATGTTAGCAAATGAATGTACCGCACAGGCTCAGCTTATACCATTAGATACAGCCGTAAGAACAGGGCAGTTACCCAATGGGTTTACATACTATATCAGAAAGAATAATGAACCGGCAAAACGTGCTCTATTCTACCTGGTCAATAAAGTGGGTTCTATCCTGGAAGATGATGACCAGCAAGGACTGGCTCACTTTATGGAACACATGAACTTTAATGGAACCACTCATTTTCCTAAAAATGACCTGATAGATTATTTGCAGAAAATAGGGGTAAGATTCGGGGCCGATCTGAATGCCTACACGTCATACGACGAAACGGTTTACCAGTTACCCATTCCTACTGATAATCCTGCCCTGATCAGCAAAGGGCTTGATATCATGCGCGACTGGGCCCAGGAAGCTTCATTGGAAACAGATGATATAGATAAGGAAAGAGGTGTTATTCTGGAAGAAAAACGTTTACGTGAAGGAGTGGCAGATAGGATACAGAAACAAACAATGCCGCTGTTACTCAATAATTCGAAATACGTATACCGACTTCCAATCGGTACAGATAGTATACTAAAACATTTCGATACAGATGTAATCAGGCGTTTTTACAAGGATTGGTATCGCCCAAATTTACAGGCGCTTATCGTAGTTGGAGATATCAATGTTGATCTGGTGGAACAACAAATCAGAAAACAATTCGCTGATTTGAAAAATCCACCAAACGAACGTCCGAGACCAGCCTATAAAATAGAACTTACCGGTAAGAATCAGTTTCTCGTTGTTACAGATCCGGAAGTAACAAGCACAGAACTGGAGTTGCTTGTAAAGCACCCCGGAACTGAATTGAAAACAACCACAGAATACCTGAATGCGATTAAAAGAGCATTGTTTAACCAGGTATTGTCTCGCCGCCTGGGTGAGTTAAGCCAACAGGCTAATCCTCCATTTAGAGTTAAAGCGGGTATTGGGGGCTTAACCGGTGGCCTCGAACAATTTGGGTTTGCCGTTACCGCCAAGCCGGGTAAGCTGGAAGAAGCATTTGCTGCAACCTGGTCACAGATCGAGCTGGTGAAACGCTACGGTTTCACACAAGCCGAACTGGATCGCGCCAAACAAAGCTATATGACCGGCATGGAAAGATCTTTGCGCGAAAAAAGCAAAGTACCATCAAATAGCTATGTTAGCGAATATCAGCAGCTGTTCCTCAACGGAACTGCCGCTCCGGGGTTTGACTGGGAATACAACTTTGTAAAACAGTCATTACCCGGTATCACAGTTGATGATCTGACCCAGGTAGCCAATCAATATATCAAAAATATAAACAGAGATATTTTAATCTTAGCACCTGAGAAGGAAAAAAATAATCTGCCGGATGCTAAGACGATAGATAACTGGTTAGCGAAAATTGCTTCATCAACATTGGTGCAGTATAAAGATTCTACCGTTAATAATTCTCTGCTTAAAAATATCCCGAAAGGAGGAAAGGTAGTTGCTCGTACCAGTATTCCTGCTGTTGGTGTAGAACAGCTTACCTTGAGCAATGGAGTGAAAGTTTGGCTTAAACCTACCTCTTATAAGAACGATCAGATTCAGTTTGTATCATTTGCTCCCGGAGGAATAAATAAATATTCCAACGAGGATTTCCCGACTGCTTCAAATACAATCGGAATTATTGGAGGTAGTGGCCTGGCCGACTATTCACCAATTCAATTGTCAAAAATATTGAATGGTAAAACAGCTGGAGTTGGTGCTTATATCGGTGGCCGAAATCAGGGTGTTAATGGTGGTAGTAGCAAGGATGATCTGGAGACAGCCTTACAACTTGTTTACCTGCGATATACTGCTCCGCGTAAAGACACTGTGTTATTCGAAAATGCTATGGCACAGTCGAGAGAACAAATTAAGAACAAGTACGAAAACCCTGGTGTGGTATTTAGAGATACCATCAATAATGTATTGAGTAGTTACCATTATCGAACGAGTCCGGCTACGCTCGAAAGACTGGATAGTATCAGTCTTGATAAAGCATTCGACATTTATAAAGACAGATTTGCAGATGCATCACAAGCGAATTTTGTTTTTGTTGGTAATTTCAATACAGATAGTATTCTGCCATTACTGGAACAATATCTGGGTGCTTTGCCTTCATTGAATAGAAATGAGAAACCAGTTGTAATTCATACACAATTACCGAAAGGAAAACTGATTAAGACTGTAAGAAAAGGGAAAGAAAATAAGGCTACAGTTATGCTGGTGTATAATGGTGACTGTAAATATTCCGAAACAGAGAGCTTACAGTTACAGGCTTTATCGGAAATTCTGCAATACAGGTTGCTCACCAGTTTAAGAGAAAAGGCCGGAGAAGTTTATACGCCATCAGTTCAGGGAGGAATGTCGAGAGAACCGGATCAGCGTTTTTCTATTAATGTATCTTTCGGGTGCGCACCTGAGAATGTAGAACATCTGGTTGGATTGGTTAGTCAGGATATTGCAGATTTGCAAAAAAATGGAGCTACCAGTGATGAATTACAGAAGTTTAAAGCTGGAAATCGCAAGCAGGTAGAGTTAACGATAGAAAGCAATGAATTCTGGATGCAGTATATTGTTGGAAAAGTGGAAAGAAAAGAAGAGTTGAAAGCATTACCAGATATTGAAAAACGATTGGATCAGATTACTGGCAATTCAATAAAAGCAGCGTCTAAAAAATACCTAAGCGGAACTAATTGTATTCGCTTTGTGGCCTTACCGGAGAATAAATAGCGATTCTTCCGTCATTCTAATACTAAAAAACCGTTTCCTGATGGAAACGGTTTTTTAGGTTATAAATTTCTTATACTTCAGAAGTAGTTAATTCTTTAGTTGGTAATGCTTCCTCTTTTTTCCTGCCCCAACGGTCTGTCAACCATTTTCTTATTGGTTCATCATAAAATCGCAGTGCTATATATCCTAGAGCTACAGAACCAAAAAATATTATGGTGGCAACAACGGAAATCTCAGTAGTTGAGGGTTTGGCTTTGAAAAGATAGTTGCCAAATAGCCAGGATGCCCAAATGTGCGTCATATACAACGGATAGGAGAGTCGACCGGTAAATATACACAGGCTCTTTAACCATCCGCTTACCTGTGCCCCAGCACCCAGTGACAGAAGGAATGGAAAGCCAATAATTACCAGGATCATTTCGGTAGCCCAATCGTTTTCCTTGTGAGGGAAAATCAGCACCCCGATTAGTAAAGCACCAAGAATAAGGAAATTCAGTTTGTTCTTAATAACGAGGTTAAAGCGGAAAATCGTTAACCCGGCAAGGAAGGAGAAGAATACCCTGGCGAAACCATCGAAGAAAGTAGGTGCATCCCATCCTGTAATAATCCATCCTCTGTACCTGGCGACTGCGGTTATCCAGATGGTCGAGAAAGCTAATGAAACAAGTAGCCAGCGTTTAGGAAGGCGTAACAACACAAAAGCATATACGATGTTGATGATATATTCCATAAATAATGACCAGGCAGGTGTATTATAAGGAAACAATCCTCCTCCTCTTCCTGGTAGCCATGGATATGGTAACATGAGTAGTGAACAGATAAAGGCCGCCAGAATATTGATAATTCCGGCCTGCGCAACAGATTCTGCACCAATGTATGGATCAAATAGAAATCCTAGTAGTCCGATTATACTACCCCAGATTACCATAGGATGTAAGCGGATCAGACGATTGCGGAAAAATGTTTTAAGACCAAGTTTAGGCGCTCTTTCATCATATGCATAGCCAATAACAAAACCCGAGAGGCAGAAGAAAAAATCTACAGCCAAAAAACCGTGTCCTATTGGGCTTTTAGAATAATCGGGCGAAATAAACTCGAAAAGGTGAAATATAACTATAGACAGAGCTGCAAATCCTCTTAGTCCATCTAATACCTCATAGTGTTTTTTAGATTGAAACAGGTTGTTTTCCATAACGTTCGAATATAGGCTGATTAAAATAGGCCAGGATAGGTAGATTGACTAGCTTCTGATAAAATTGAATTAGTTTTTGATAAGAAGGTATTATTGATTAAACATTATTACAAATTTGCTAATTTGTAAGACAATGGATAAAGAACAAATATACGATTGGTTGATTTCGGCGTTTAGCCGGCCGGGTTTTTCTGAAGAATCCTATTATTATGACAGAAGAGACAACGAGTTCTATTCTATTCATATTTGTGATGTTGCCATGTTAAATGACGACTTCACATTAAGGGAAAATGTTCAAACTTCCTACCCCGATAGAATAATGAGATTAATATCCGACAGAATAATCAGGGAGGAAAATAAGGATCAGGATATTCTGGAAATACCCGCATTAAGTGTTAAACATCGTAAAATAATCATGAGTACCTTTCTTACCGGAATAACAGACAAAAATCTCTATGATGTTCTTCATCAAAGAATGCTTAACCAGGATGGAACACAAAGATTCGATTTCTATTTTGGTTCGGAAGCGTCTGATAGTGTAATAGATGAATGGCACTATTTTAAACGTAGTAATTTAATTCCTGAAATTGATAAGGCATTGAAAGAAATGAATATTGATATTGAAATATCCCATGTTTGGGATCTTGATGGAGGGGATGTTTCAATAAGTCTGCGGCTTTAAGCAGCACTATAAATAAGATGTAGTATCATTTTATAAAGATCCCTATTCCCCAGTTAAAATTATCAGGTTGTTGGGGATCCCAGTTGCTATAGGCATGGCCACTATCAGATTTAAATTTTATATATAGCTGCCAGCCAGAAGATTAGTGGTCGACCGGCTTATTTTTAATAGCTCCACCGACGTTCCTGGCAGACCTTACCCCATAGTAGCAGGATTTTAAGTAATGGATCGAATTTGTATCTGAAATTTAAGTTCATAATAAAAAGAATGTTTGTCCGATTTTCGCCTGTATAAAGTCCAATTTGCCCCCCGGCTGTTAGTATTGCCAATAGTAATTTTATTACTATAAAAATTGAATTTTATGAAAGAAAAGGATTTTACGATTAGTCATTTAGTTGATAAGTCGCCCAACGAAGTATTTGATATAATAATGGATGTTCGTGGTTGGTGGAATGGAGAAATTGAGGGGGATACGAAAACTTTAAACGAAGAGTTTTCTTATCGGTTTAAGGATATCCACTACAGCAAACAAAAATTGGTGGAGATAGTTCCTGGCCAAAAAATTGTTTGGCTGATCACTGATAGTTTTTTGAATTTCGTTGAAGATAAAAATGAGTGGACGGGGCACCACGTGATTTTTGATATCACACCCAAAGACGGCAAAACGGAAGTTCGCCTTACGCATAAAGGATTAGTGCCTTCAGTTGAATGCTACAATGCTTGCTCCGGGGGATGGATAAGCAATTTCGGTAGAGGATGGCTGAATTACATTACTACCGGAAATAGACTGAATGTCTAAACCACCGCTGTTTTGTTATACCTGTTTTTATATTCGAGTGGCGACATACCGGTGATTTTTCTGAATACTTCCCTGAAAGATTTTACATCAGAATAACCTACTTCGTACATGACTTCGTTTATGCTTTTATTGCTCGATTCAAAAGTACGTTTGGCAGATTCTATTTTTACCCGTTGTAAGTATTCAAGTGGAGTGTTACCGGTTGCTTTGATGAAACGTCTGTCGAATTGCCGGCGGCCTACAGCAAATCGATAGGAGAGTTGTTCTGCAGAAATTTTTTCTTGCAGATTATCTTCTATATAAGTTTGTGCGGCTTTCACCACTTCATCGGTATGTTGTTTTTGACCTTTAAAAATCAGAAAGCTGGATTGACTTTGCCTGTCTACTTCAATCTGAAAAACCTTCGCACAATAAATAGCTGTTTCCCTATCATATTTCTTCTCAATTAGATAAAGCATCAGGTTTAAAAATGAATAGGCTCCACCATTAGTGTAAAGTCCGTTTTCATCGGTAATGAGTTTATCGGCTTGTAAATTGATTTCAGGGAACATATTCCTGAAGCTATCAGCTACAATCCAGTGTGTAGAGCAGCTTTTGCCATTCAATAGTCCTGATGCTGCCAGCAGAAAAGCTCCGGTACAAATACTGGCAATCTCTGATCCTTTCTGGTATTGGTCAGAAAGCCATTGTATTAAGGGTTCATTGTTACTAATTGTATTTTCATAATTATGATCCAATGAAGGGATGATAATCAGGTCTGTTTCTTTTAGGTTGATAATATTTGTATGAGGTTTAACAGTAAATAAACCATCATTAAACTCTATATTTTCTGAAATACCGGCCAATTCAATTTTATAAAGTGTTTGTTTCCCTTTTTGTTTCCAATATTCATTGGCCTTCATCCATAGCTGGTAAGCCCCTATAATACTGCTAAGATTGTTTTTCCCATCCGGAACAAGAATAGTTAGATGTTTCATAGAAAAAGCTTTGATTATAAAGATACTTAATTGTGTCTAAATTGCCCTCTTAGGATGTAATTTTGTATTATACTGTTGTATTACTGCATCAAACTTCATATCTGCCTCTTTTTATTTATATTTCTATAAAAGCAATCAGATATGCCAAATTATTTTTCTCTTTTAATATTCTGCCATTGCATCATTTTCTCCTTTGAAGGAAAGTCACAACAACTCAATGATCTCCAAAAAGTAAATCATGAAATAGCGAAATTGTTTGCAGAAGGCAATACAGAAAAGTTGTTGAGCTACTATGCAGAGGAAGCTGTGGCAATGCCTGAATATCATAAACCACTTTACGGGAAGCCGGTAATCAGACAGTATTTTAATGAATGGATGAAAGCTACCGGGAAGAAACTGCAAGTCAGAAAAGTTATTGATGTTCAGTCTACCCCTCATTATGTAATTGAAATTGGAACGCTGACAGACAGATATCTTCAAAAAGGAAAGGATTCGATGAACTACGATTGCAAGTACCTTAGAGTCTGGAAAAAGGGTCCTGATAGGATGAACATTATTTCTGAAATCTGGGGTGCCAATGATTATATCGAAAAAGCTAAGCTCCCTGAAATAAAGATACAACCTGCCGCTTTGCCTAAATCCACAGTTTCTGCAACTGTTCAAAAGGAAATAGGATTAAGAAATCAGACTATCACTGATTGTGTTAAAGAAAGAAAAGGAGCGGAGCATGCCACCTTATTTACTAAAGACGCGATTTATATGCCTTATTTTCAACCAATGAAAAAAGGAATTGAAAATGTGAAAGCATATTTCGTAGATCATGAAGGGCCTGGGGTAGCAATTGATTCGCTGGTAATAAGTGCGGCAAATATAATCGATTTAGGAAACAATATTGTATTGGAGCATGGATATTATGCTATTCGTTGGCGTTCTGATACCCATGGGGGGCTTAACTTGGGAAAGAGTGTAAATATCTGGAAGAAAGATGATAGTGGTCAATGGAAGTTATTCCGGCAAATGGTAAATCATGACGAATAAGTATAATAGATAGGTTTTCAATTTTTATCCAGTAATTGTCTAATTCTAACTTAAAATAATGGCGCTGACAAAAATTGATTTAAGGTTGGTTGGACAACATTTACCTTTATCCTAAAGGAATCAAGTTTCCAGATTACTGCATCTTCGGTATTAAATTGCCCAGTTGGAGTTTCCTCATGTGGCTTATTTTAAGCTACTTGAAAAAATCGAAAATGATGCTCTCTATTTACTTTCATTCGGAAAGTAAATTCGTTTTTTTTACAATAAATATCCCGATCCCAGTTCTTGTTTAAAACAGAATATTGAGTGAATATTAAAAAAACATGAAATTTCCGGGAACTGGGAGCAGCCTTTAGTGCAAGCTATAGCGTTGGTTGAAGAATTAATTAATCCTCCTTCTTAAATACAACGCGAATCTGGCCAATAATATGTTGGTTGAATTGTTCCAGATCTTCGGCAGGAATCCAATATTCGTTATGAATAACTCCACCAACATTCTCTACCTGGTATTTAGCAAGGAAGTTTGAATCTACATCAAACTCAGTTACATAACCATTTCCGTAGGCAGGAAAATTCCATTCTACAGTAATTTGTCTGGCATATTCAAAATTACAAACCGGATAAAAAATGGGTTGATCTGTAAGACGTGGTGGAAAGGCACGAAATCCTGATTTTTCAATTAATGCTAATTCCTGGGCATTTACGGGTCTAAACAATGTTATTTTCATTCTGCAAAAGTAATAAAATTAAATATTGATAACATATCCGGCAGTTACCGGCCAGACTGATATAGTTTTGGGGATGTTCACCTTTTAAATCTGGTCAACAATTCTTAATATTGTAGCCTGTAGAACCTATTATTCGGCTTTGCCTAATTGTATGAGATTATCCGTCCTCCCCTCAATGCGTCACCCTACCGTGACCATTGAAGGAATTAAGTTATTGCTAATTAACTATGAGCAATTGGGTCTCTCAACTGCAGATCTGATGCGTGATGCAGGGATAGATATTTCATGTCTTGAAAACAATCATCATCATATTTCCCCGTTAGTATTCACTAAGTTGCTTCGTGTAGGAATTAAGTTTATTGGTGATGAATTACTGGGATTACATATCGGGGAAAAATCTAATCTGGATTCATTGGGTGTTGTTGGCCAGATCTACAGGTATAGCAAAACTGTGCGTGAAGGTAGCAAACAGATTGAAAAGTACTTACCAGTATTTCATACTTTATTTACCTACCTGGTAGAAGAAGATGAAAACACGTTTAACCTCGTTTATAAGCCAAATTTAACTTCCCCGGTTCATGCTGTAGGCATGAAACAGCTGATCGACCTGACTTTAACCTATAATCGCCAGGGTATCCGCCATGCTACACAGAGCGACGTGAATCCTAAAATGGTTACCATCCGGCATAATATATCTCCTTCTTTACTAAGGCATTATGAAGAAGCATTACAATGTGAGGTAAGACCTAATTCAAAGACCAATAGTCTGGTTTATGATAAGTCGGTAGCTGATATGGTGCATATTTTTAACAATCCTACCCTGGTAGCCGGACTCGAAAAATTTGCACAGGAGGAATTAGAAAGAATTCATAGTGATGGTCCTTATACCGCAACTGTAAGGAGTATTATTATTGAAAATATGCATAATGAAGTCAAACCAGTTGCCAAAGCTATTGCGGCAAAGGTGGGGCTTTCTTCCAGTAGTCTTAAACGTTTGTTGGCCGAAGAAAATACGTCCTATGAAAAGATTCAGGCAGCTATCAGCCGTACAAACTGGAGATCTTTACATTTAATAAACAGCGCTCAGGAACAGGAACGTAGCAGAATAGCGCGTGAATTACATGATGGAGTTTCCGGATTGCTGGCAGCTGCAAAGATGCATTTCAGCGCAATACAGGAAAAGCATCAGGATTTTCAGAATTCAGGCCATTACGATCAGGCTTTATCGCTGTTGGATGATGCAACCAGTGAAGTACGTAAAACAGCCTACAACCTGATGCCCGAAATTCTGCTAAACTACGGTTTAGATGAAGCATTGCAACGCTACTGCCGGAATATAGAAAATGAGAAGATTAAGGTGGTGTACAAGGGCAATGCGCTACCAGAAAGATATACGGCGGAATTTGAACTGGGAGTATACAGGATTACCCAGGAACTGATAAATAATGCAATAAAGCACGGACAACCCAATCTGATTACTGTTACTTTAAATACTAGCCCCAATATGTTGACCCTGCAGGTGGAGGATGATGGATGCGGATTTGAATTAGGAAATGTAAAACAAGGAATCGGACTGGAAAGTGTCAGAAACAGGGTGCTTAAGATAAATGGACAAATTGAATGGGAAACCCAGTTGAATAAGGGAACCAAAGTGAATATGGTATTCAATCTAAAATAAAAAAAGTGTCTATTAAGGTTGCTATTACAGATGATCACCCTATGATCATTGATGGACTAAAAACTATGTTAGCCGAAATCCCGGAAATCCAGGTGCTTTTTACATGCGCTAATGGAACCACTTTACTGGAGTTATTACAACATGAACAACCCGATATATTATTGTTGGATATACAATTGCCTGATGTTCATGGTGTAGAGCTTAGTCGGGAGGTTCTGAAATATTATCCTGATCTTAGGATTCTTGCGTTAACCAATCATGATAATTCCCATTTGGTCTGGCAGATGTTAAGAAGCGGAGCATTAGGTTACCTGTTGAAGAATACTAATATTAATACCCTCAGACAGGCGATTCAGGCTCTTAGTGAACGAAACAGGTTTATAGACCCCCAGTTGGAGGAAAGGCTTGTACTGGAAGCGATTACCCGTCAACGTATTAGTAATAGCGAGGTTCCGCTTACCGAAAATGAAGCGGAAATCCTTAAACTTATTGCGGAAGAAATGAGCACCCAGGAAATTTCAGAACGATTATCGATTAGTTCACGTACCGCCGAAAAACACCGCTCAAATATAATTCAGAAGCTAGGGATCAAAAACGTAGCAGGATTGGTAAGAGAGGCCTATAAAAGGGGCTTAATCTAGGGGCCGGCATTTTGATATACGCGATAAATTGGATATTTTTGAGGTTGTAAACACAATAAACACTTTGTTTATTATGGGAAATTTGATGGGAGACGTGAATAAAGCTTTATTGTTTTTGAAAATTAACGGTCCACAGCCCCTATGCAATATAGCGGAGGAGCTGAATGTGACGATGGAAGGCGCGCGGCATCAGCTTTTAAAGCTGGCTAGTGAAGGGCTGGTTGATTTTCGAAGCGAAAGCAAAGGAAGAGGCCGCCCACAGCAGATTTGGTCTATCAGTGAGGCCGGACAATCAAAATTTCCTGATAAACATGCCGAACTGGCTCAGAAACTGCTTTCGAAAATGGAGCATATCATGGGCAAAGATGCCGTAAAAAACCTGGTAGATGCCAACTGTCAGGATGCCCAGGATAAATACCGTAAAGAGCTGGAAGGAATTAGTGGGTTGGAAGAAAAGATTAAGTGCCTGGCCTCTTTAAGAGAAGCGGAAGGATATATGGCCAGTTACGAATCAACTGAAAATGGCTTTCTACTAATCGAAAATAACTGCCCGATTGGCGGCGCAGCAATGAATTGCCCCAGATTTTGTCATGCCGAACTGAATACTTTCCAGGCCTTATTTGGTAAAAGTGTTACAGTTACCAGAGTAGATCATATGTTGAGCGGCCAACATCGCTGTTCCTACGCAATAACTCCTGTAAATCCTAAATAAATATCAGATTATGAACGCTTCTATCAGCATCATCCGTCAATCCAGAACACAATTGATCGGAATGATCGACCGTAATTCTACCGCCACCTTAAATAAGATCCCGGAAGGCTTTAAGAATAATATTATCTGGAACATCGGGCATGTATTGGTGTCAATGGAAGCAATATGCTATAAAAGAGCCGGGATGCCTATGTGCGTAGATCCTATTCTGGTATCGCGATATGCAAACGGTACTACTCCATTGGGAGACGCTGATGAAAAAGAAATTGCAGAAATCAAAGCATTACTGGTTGCTTCTGTAGATCAGATTGAGAAAGACTATACAGCCGACGCTTTTGTTCATTATACTCCGTGGACTACCGGCACCGGTATTCCGATCAATTCTATTGATGATGCGCTGGCTTTTGCTGCTTATCATGATGGAATGCATATGGGTTGTATACTTGGACTTAGAAAATTCTTATAAATCTACCCAAAGCCCCGGCAACGCGGGGCTTCTGTTTTTGTTCACCCCGCATTAAGTAAGTGTAAATCTGCCTTTCCTAAACAATAGACTCTCTTTTCGTGTATTCATGGAATAAATATTATGGCTCCATGAAATCCATGCTTCTATTAACCGATTTTTCAGAGGCAGCATTCAGAGCTGCTGAATATGCAGTAAACTTTGCTGGTCTGGTAGGGATTGAAAAGGTAATTTTATATAATGCCTATCGTACTATTGCCCAGGGGTCCGATTTCTGGGTGCCTGCCCCGAAGGTAGATAATGAGATTTTTGTTGAAACTATGGAGGCCTTAGGCCTGGTACATGATCAGTTGGAAGTTATGATGACCAACAATAATATCCAGGTAGAAGTATTGGCTGAAGATGTTTATCTGCCAGAAAGAATCAATGGATTATGTAAGGAAAAAGGTATAGATATCATTGCCATGGGAGTTTCCGGTAAATCAAGTCTGGAAACCCTCTTCATGGGTAGTAATACTTCACAGGTACTGAAGGTAAGCGAATACCCTGTACTGATCGTACCTCAGGAAACATTGGTAGGCAGATCAATAAACAGCGTGGTTTTTGCCACCGACCAGGAAGTATTTTCCAAAAAAACGCTTGGACGTTTGGAACTTCTTCTTAGTAAATTAAAACCTACCGTATATGTGGTAGATATGGCAAATGATAAAAGAAGCAATGACTGGATTCCTGATGTCTTAAAGCCTTATCATCCAACGTTCTATTATGTTGAGGGCGGAGATGTTGTAAAAGGAGCACTGGAGTTTGCAAGTGAGCAAAAAATCTCAATGATTATTACCATACCACAACAACAATCTTTATTATCCAGCATTTTTCATAAAAGTTTATCAAAAGAACTGGCTTATAATGCAAAGCTACCCTTGATTTCAATACCTTAAATAAAGTTTCTTTTTTTTAATTTTTTGTACAACTTTGATATCTCAAATCCTTATTTACCTATGCGCAAATTCCTGTACCTGGCACTAATAACATTACTATGCAGTTCTGTTACTAAGGCTACCCCTGTCAAAGACAGCACCGAAATTTTTGAAGCTCTGTATGAAAAATACATTGATTCAGTGAACAATTCATTACACTTTGAAAAAGGAATCATCCAATTAGCCGGAGGAAAAGCTACCATCAATATCCCTCCGGGATTCAGATTTCTAAACAGTCAGGAAAGTGAGAAGGTATTGGTACAAATCTGGAATAATCCGCCAGACCAGGCCAAAAATGTATTGGGAATGATTTTTCCTGAAAATACCGGTCCGCTTACTGATAGTACCTACGCTTTTGTAGTAAAATTCGAAGACCTTGGATTTATTAAAGATGATGATGCAGAGAAGATTGATTATGACGAGATGCTAAAGAATATCCATGACGGTGAAGCTGAAGAGAATAAAGCCAGAGAGGCAGCCGGATATTCAAGATTTCACCTCGTTGGTTGGGCTCAGAAACCATTCTATGATAAAGAGAAAAAAGTACTGCATTGGGCTAAAGAAATCGAATTCGGTAACGGTAAAGAAGTACATACCCTTAATTACAATATCCGAATTTTAGGAAGACATGGAGTACTCTCCCTGAATGCAGTATGTACTATGGAGGAACTACCATTGGTAAAAGCCAATATCAACAAAGTATTAACCATGGCCCAGTTTACTGACGGTAATGCCTACGCCGATTTTGATCCCAAAGTAGATAAGATTGCAGCATGGACAATTGGTGGACTGGTAGCTGGTAAAGTATTAGCAAAAGCAGGGTTCTTTGTCATTATCCTAAAGTATTTAGGTGCTTTTTGGAAATTCATCCTGTTAGGCATTGCAGCTTGTTTTGGTTTTATTAAGAAATTATTCAAGCGTAAAGGAAGTACCTCTGAAGAGGTTGTTACTACAGGTGAAGTACCAGCTGGTGAAGAAACACCAGCTAGTGATGAAGCTTCATTACCTTCGGAAGAGAAACCATCAACAGAATCAGATAATACCCCTCCACAGTTACCTTCTTAAAATCATTTCAGGGCAGGAATTAATTTCCTGCCCTTTTTGTTAATAACCCACTCTGCCTTTAAACAACATTTACCAGAAGTAGTGTGTTATCCTTATCAAAAAATAAGGATATGAGACGTTTAAAAGTTATTCTCACTGTTGCATTAATGTTAGCCTCTGCTATTAGTATTGCCTGTACCAGAGTCGTATACAAAGGACTAAATCATGAAATACTAACAGCAAGGTCCATGGACTGGAGTGAGGATATTGGCACTAACTTATGGATTTTTCCCAGAGGAATGCAACGCAATGGAGAGGCAGGAACCAATTCTATCAAATGGACTTCCAAATACGGAAGTGTAATTGCAAGTGCTTATGAAATCAGTAGTTCAGATGGCATGAATGAAAAAGGCCTGGTAGCTAATCTATTATGGTTAGGAGAATCCGAATTTCCGGTAAGAGATACCAAAATCCCTGGACTAACCATTGCAGCCTGGGTGCAATATGTTTTAGATAACTTTGCTACTGTCAGCGAGGTGGTAGATGCTACCAGAAGAAATACCTTCCAGATAATTTCTGATGATGTTCCAGGTCAGAATCGGTTAGCTACCCTGCATTTATCGATCTCAGATCCTTCAGGAGATAATGCAGTTTTTGAGTTTATAAAAGGGAAGGTGGTTATTCATCACGATACCTCTTATATTGTAATGACCAATTCACCTACTTATGATCAGCAACTGGCTTTAAACGAATATTGGAAACAAATAGGCGGTACTGTTTTTCTGCCGGGTACCAACAGGGCTGCTGATCGTTTTGTAAGAGCATCATTTTATATTAATGCTATACCGCGTACAGATAATACCAGGGTAACCGTGGCTAGTGTTTTCAGTGTAATCCGTAATTGCTCAGTACCTTATGGTATTTCAACTCCGGGGCAACCAAATATTTCGTCTACCCGCTGGCGTTCTGTATCAGATCAAAAGAACCTTGTATATTTCTTTGAAACAGCGCTGACGCCTAATACCTTTTGGGTAAACTTTAAGGATATAGATTTTAGTGAGGCTGGTGGTGTAAAGAAGTTGAGCCTGGTGAATGGGGAAACTTATGCCGGCAATGCTGTGGCATCATTTGTACCATCTAAGCCTTTCCAGTTCCTTGGTAAAAATTAATCCTGATGGGTAATATCGCTTTAAATAGTGCGGCAGGCAGATGGGTGATGGCTTCTACCATCATGGCATCTGCCATGGCCTTTATAGATGCTACTGCATTGAATGTTGTATTACCTGCACTCCAAAGAAGTATGGGCGCCACAGGCGCTCAATTATTCTGGGTATTAAATGCCTATTTGCTGATGCTGGCTGCCTTAATTCTAATAGGCGGTGCCTTGGGCGATAAATTGGGTAGAAAGAAAATCTTTATGATTGGTATTGCCATTTTTATTTTTGGATCAGCCGCCTGTGGCTTATCCGGAACTATTGCATTACTAATCATATTCAGAGTAATTCAGGGCATTGGTGGGGCTTTAATGATACCTGGTAGTTTATCATTAATTACCTCCTCAATTAATGACAAGGAAAGAGGTAGTGCAATTGGCACCTGGTCGGCCGTTACAACCCTGGTTACGATGGGTGGACCAATATTGGGCGGTGTTTTAGCCGATGCCGGCTTATGGCGATATATCTTCTTTATTAATGTGCCCATAGGTATCATTGCATTATTGATCTTAGCCACTAAGGTAGCTGAGAATAAAGATGAAGAAGATAATGGAAAGATCGATTATCTCGGCGCTGTGCTGATAGCATGCGGACTCGCCTTACTAACCTTCGGATTTCTGCGAATGCCGGAGAAAGGGTTCAGGGATCCTTTCGTTTATGGATCAATTATAGGTGGAATCGTTTTTATGCTTGCATTTATCCGGGCAGAACAGAAAAGTTCAAACCCAATGATGCCTTTATCGCTTTTCCGTAACAGAACCTTCAGCGGTTGCAATCTGCTTACCCTGTTTTTATACGCCGGGTTAAATGGAGGGATGCTCTTTTTGTCATTGAATATGATTCAGGTGCAGGGTTATACCCAAACCCAGTCGGGCCTGTCGTTTCTTCCATTTACAGTATTAATGATCCTGATAGCCAGAGTAGCAGGAGGGCTGGCTGATAAATGGGGGCCACGCTTATTTCTGACTTTCGGACCAATGATAGCGGGAACTGGATTGCTGATGCTTTCCCTGGTAGACCAGACAAATGGATATAGCGATTATTGGAGCACCTTTTTTCCCGGTATCTGTGTACTTGGGCTGGGAATGTCTTTCACCGTTGCTCCATTAACTGCTACGGTTATGGGGTCGTTACCAGATCATCTTTCGGGAATTGCTTCCGGAACAAATAATGCGATAAGCAGAATTGCCGGGGTATTTGCCGTGGCAATATTTGGAGCTTTGGTCTCCTTGTTTTTCATCAATACGTTGATGCAACAATTGCATGTGCTAAATCTCGATACTACTGCCTATAATGAAATTATGGCGCAGGCAGCAAATCTCGGTAATGCCAAAGTACCAGATAATATACCAGCCAGCGAACATGCCGCGATAGTTACATCGTACCATAAAAGTTTTATTAATGCCTATCAGAAGATTATGCTGCTGGCTGGTATATTGGGGTATGCAGGTGGACTCACCGGCTTCATATTTATCAGGAGAACCCAGGAAAAAAGCTAATTCCATTCCATTGCTTCGCCAGCTTTTAGAAAACTTATATCTACCGATTGTTCACTGGCTGCAGTTTTTAAATTCCCGACCACATCAGGGTACTCTTCATATACTCCTGGCTTATTGAAGCCATAATGTATTGGAATTAAGGTAGCCGCATTTAGTATATGCGCCGCCGTTACAGCCTGTAAAGGAGTTAAGGTGCCTGGCACGGGGCTGGCTGGTTTCACGAAACGCATAATGGTTCCATTTACAGGTAGTAGTACGGCATTAAAGGACTGATACTTTTTACCAATGGCCCAGAACTGATTATGCCATATGGTATCTCCGCCATGTAAAATGCGATGGTTTCCATGTTCAACTACCCATGAAACTTGTTTTTCTCCTATTCCGTCCATCGCAAATACTGGAGTAATAGATACTTTGCCATCTGTAAATGGCTCGTCCAGTTCTAAAGATAGAATTTGAGTAAGCCCGTCTTCTTTCAATATATCCGCAAATGATGAAGAAGCGATGATCTTTCCATCTGGCTTTAGCATTTTAAGAATCAGGTCTTTATCGTAATGATCTTTATGTATGTGTGTGATCATGATATAGTCTGCCTTTTCTTCATGGCTGAAGCGATAGCTGGCATCCGGATTATCAATTACAAAGTATTTTCCATTGCTGAAATTCTCGACTGCATCAATCAGAATAGTGCGATTGGCGGTGGTGATTTTTGCGCCGGCCCATCCTAAACGTTGAACTTTCATAGTTAGTTTATTTTGTTGAATCAAAAGTACACTGCACTGAATTATGAGAAAAGTGAATTATTTTTGATATAATAATGAGTATTTCTAATGATTACCTTACAGCATCTTCAAATTGTTCGTCGCATTATTACAGAGGGCTCAGTAACTAAGGCGTCTCAGAAACTGCATCTTACACAATCTGCTCTCAGTCATCAGATCAGGGATCTGGAAAGTATGTTGGGGCTCCAATTGTTTTATCGTTCCGGTAAAAGAATGATTCTCACGGAAGCGGGAAGAAAAGTACTTGAACAGGCAGAAGCAGTTTTGCCAATGATGGATAATCTAAAGACCGAATTACAAATGCTGAAAGAGGGTCGAAAGCAAACCATCAGAATCAGCACGGAGTGTTATACCACTTACCATTGGTTGCCAGGAATATTGCAGATATTTCAGGAATTACACCCTGAGGTAACTGTGCAAATAGTAATACCGGCAACTCAGCGGCCCATGAAATGCCTGGAAGACGGACAGCTGGATCTTGCTATTGTTAGCAGAACCAAGACTAATGATAATTTCCGGTATACTCCCTTGTTTGATGACGAATTAGTGGCAGTTATGAGCCCCAGACATAGCTTAGCTGCTCAGAAAAAAATTAAGAATTCTCATATAAAAGATGAAACCGTTCTCGTATACAATTTTGGAAATAACACTGGTTCAGTATTGGAAAGTTATCTTCAACTGAGTCCACCTAAAAAAATTATGGCAGTTCCTTTAACAGAGGCAATTATTGAAATGGTGAAAGCTAATATGGGTATCACTGTGATGGCCAGATGGGCTGTACAACCTTATTTATGCGATCAGCTTACCCTTGTACCACTCGAATCTCCACTTCGTAAGCGCCGTTGGTATGCCTGTACTCATAAAGAAGTAAATGAACCGCTGAAACAGTTGTCGATGCTTATCAGGCAAAGACTTAAAGCATAGAAGGGTTATATGAAATTTGAATAGAATTATTTTATTGAAATGATGGATGGAAGAAGAATCCAATTGTCTTTGAAACTTTGGTATACTTAATTATTTAGGTAGATGATTAAATATGATAGTAAGAAGTTTCGGTTTTCTGGTATTTAATAATGCAGACAAACATTTTTTTCTTTTATTGATAATCTTGGTTTAGTGCATGTATAGATGTGTTCACAGATAGTATTCCAATCTTTTTTATTCATTCGATTTTAACTATTAAATTGAAGAACAATTGTTTATTAATAGCTGCCCATACTATTAGCCTAAAAATTCAATCAATGCTCCAAAATTAGTTTTGATTCTCTCAGAAATTATTATAGCTTTATCACTAACTGTAGCTTAATCGTTTAAGCCTTGATTTCCACGAATGAAAACACTATGCCAGTAAGTAGATATACTAGTACCGCTGGTATACAAAGCAAACTACTATCAGTATGAACAAACGCAATAACCGACGTTCTTTTTTACGAAATGTAGCTGTAACCTGTTTAGGAGCTTCCGCCATACCCGCCGTGGCCAGCGCTGCAACTCAGCAGAAGAATGCTGAAAAGCCCATAGCTCCACGACGCTTCAATGATACTTACAAAGGAAAAAACAATAATAGAATAGCATTTCCAATTGGTGGAATAGGAACCGGCATGTTTTGCCTGGAAGGAACTGGTGCTATCTCACATATGTCTATTCGCCATAACCCGGAAATCTTTTACGAACCAACTCTATTTGCCGCTTTATCTGTAAAAGGGAAACCTGCTTATGCCAGAGTACTGGAAGGACTGGTGCCCGACTGGAAAAAATTCGGCCAGCGCGATACTGGCTTAGGTGGTACCGGCGGTGCAAGCTGGGGCTTGCCGCGCTACCACTCCGCTGAATTCTCCAGCCACTTCCCGTTTGCAGAAGTTAAGCTGCAGGACCCCGATGTACCAATTGCAGTTACAATAAAAGGCTGGAGCCCATTTATTCCGGGCGATGAAGACCATGCAAGTATGCCGGTAGGTGGATTAGAATATCAGATAACCAACAAAGGTTTGCAAACTGAAGAATTCATATTTTCCTATCATGCCCGTAATTTTATGAGGCAGGCAGACAATGGACATACTATAAAGCCTATACGAAACGGATTTGTATTGTCGCAGGATGCTATGCCCAATGCTGCCGAGAAGAAAGGAGAGTTTGCTATTTATACAACCAGTGAAGCAGTAGTAGATCACTGCTGGTTCAGAGGTGGATGGTTTGATCCACTCACGATGGTATGGAATACTATTTCAGATGCTGAAACCAGAAATTCAGCACCCGTTGAAAATGATGCTCCTGGCGGATCTTTATATGTATCGTTTAAATTGAAACCTGGAGAACAAAAGACTATCAGGCTATTAATGGCATGGTATGTTCCGGATTCGAGATTACGGATCGGAGATGATGCCAGCGGTAAAAGCAGTGCTACTACCTTCTATAAACCCTGGTATAGCAAACGTTTCGCCAATATAGAAGAAGTAGCACAATACTGGGAACAACAATACGATCAACTAAAAAGTAACACTCAATTATTCTCTGATACATTTTATAAAAGTTCTTTACCCGCCGAGGTACTCGAAGCTGTAGCCGCAAATCTTACTATCCTGAAATCGCCCACCGTCATGCGACAGGCAGATGGTAGGTTCTGGTGCTGGGAAGGTAGCGGCGATAACTGGGGAAGCTGCCATGGTTCCTGCACACACGTGTGGAATTATGCGCAGGCTGTGCCTCATCTGTTCCCGGCCCTGGAAAGAAGCCTACGACATACCGAATTTAATGAAAACCAAAACGCAGAAGGACATCAGGGCTTTCGTGCTAACATTCCAATCTCTCCCTTAGTGCATAATTTCCATTCGGCCGCAGACGGACAACTGGGTGGAATTATGAAAGTATACCGCGAATGGCGTATTAGCGGTGATAATAACTGGTTGGCTCAGATTTTCCCACTGGTGAAGATAAGTATGGATTACTGTATTAAAACCTGGGACCCTAAACGAAAAGGGGTTATAGAAGAGCCACATCACAATACTTACGACATTGAATTCTGGGGGCCAACCAGTATGGCTACCTCTTTTTATCTGGGTGCGCTTACTGCATTTATTCGGATGAACGAACATCTGAAGCAGGATGCTGCTACCTATCAGACGTTATTGAACAATGGAAAGCTTTACCTGGAGCAGGAGCTGTATAATGGTGAGTTCTTTATTCAGCAGATTAAATGGACTGGCTTACAGGCTCCTGACCCGGTAAAGGCACAATCATTCGCTACACAGTATGCTCCTGAAGCAGTGGAGCTTCTGAAAAAGGAAGGACCTAAATATCAATATGGCAAAGGATGTTTATCCGACGGTATTTTAGGATCATGGATCGCAAAAGTATGCGGACTGGATGAACCAATTGATACCAATAAAATAAAAAGTCATTTGGTTGCGGTACATAAATACAATTTCAAAAAAGATCTTAGTAAACATTCTAATCCTCAACGCCCCACTTTTGCGTTAGGTGAAGAAGGTGGATTGTTACTGTGTTCCTGGCCTAAAGGAGGTAAACTTTCATTGCCATTTGTTTATAGTAATGAAGTTTGGACAGGTATCGAATATCAGGCGGCGTCGCATCTGATTTTTCACGGAGAAGTAAATAAGGGCCTTGAAATTGTAAAAGCCTGCCGTCAGCGTTATGATGGTACGGTACGCAATCCGTTTAATGAATATGAATGCGGCCATTGGTATGCAAGAGCTATGTCGAGCTATGGTTTGTTACAGGCCTTAACAGGTATGCGATACGATGCGGTAGATAAAACTTTATATATTGATTCAAAAGTTGGAGATTTTACCAGCTTTATATCTACGAACACAGGTTTTGGAACAGTAAGTTATCAAAAAGGAATAGTATCACTGAAAGTTGCAAAAGGTGAGATAGCAGTAAAACGGGCTATGGTAGCGGGAAAAGCATTAGGTATTCAAAAGGTTTGATAAAACATTAATATTGAGAAGTGCTGCAAATTATCAGATGTGATATTTTCAGCACTTTTTTGTGCACACTAGTTCTTCATAATGTTCCAGAGAATCGTTTGCGTTCATACATCAATTCTTATTTTACATTTATTACTTATCTCAAAGAATTATTAATATTCTATTCAAGACTGGTATCAATTATAAAATAGATAACTGTTTTTAGTAATTATTTTTAATCTGATTTTAATTAGTATTCCTAATATTTTTTTTGGGGAATAATACATTAGTAGTATACTTGCAACTCTAATTATCAAGTAGGTAGAAAATAAACAGTATTAATAGGAGAGTATTAAAAGAAGTATTTATTGAACGTTTTGAAATAACGATTATCTCATAAATACCTGATATAATTCTTCTCATAGTATAAAAGCAACATGAGCAAAATCCTTATATTGTTTGATGTCTCTGTAGTATCCTGTGATTGTACATTTGAAGGCATTAATCCCCCAAAAGAAAATCGAAATTTTCCAACTGTAATTTTATGTTCTCGATTTTCGTGTGTCCTGAGCAGAGTGTTTCATTCTATTGCCCGGATGAAGCGATTCAGTTCAATATTTTCTGTAGTGACCATAAAGAGTAGGAGCAATTTGGTTGCAACTACATAATGGTATCAACTAATCATTCAAACAGATCATAACTGCCACAATATTTTAAGTACTCGGTGAGTACTTAGAGTGTCATCCAGGCATTCAGGTTTTACCCCATATATCCGGTACGTTGGAATAGCACAGCTGATCTAAATTTATTAAAGATATTTATTCCTTTTGTTATTGGTATTTATAATACTAGTAAGGACTCGCGCATTTGTAAGATGTGTGTACTATTATAGGAAATAGAACCCCAAAAAATTCTACTTCCCTGACTTTTACTATAAGAAAAATGAGTTTCGATTATATATGGGCACTTCAAAAGTGTATTGAAGTACCTAATTAATTTTAGGAGGTATTGATAACTGGCAATACATAGAATAACCCGGCAGATTGAGTTAGTTAGTTATTATAAGAGTTTAGGAACTCTTATTCGGAGGGAGTGATTATGTTGTTAGAAGAAGCCGGTATTTTGAATTGAGTAATGATTCATTATTAATAATTTCTTAATCTTTAAAACATAAAAAGTATGAAAACAGTAGAAAAAACATGGGAGGATAGTACTGATGGCTGGTCTAAGATCGAAAGACTAAATTTTGATGGGGACCGGTATTGGGAAGAATGTACCATAACAATTAATGGGAAGAATTCATATTTCCCTACAGGTGCTGCGCAAAAATTTACAATTTATCTTAATGATGAAAAAATTTTTGATGAGTACATTCATGGTACAAAAGTGAAAACAAAATCTATAAATTCCGATAAAGGCTTTAGTGTTACAGGAACGATGTCGAGTGACATACCTGTAGCTCATGACGCAATTGGTTCTATCACAGTTGAATGTACCTATAAAGAGTCTAGTGTTCTTAAATCCAAATCTGTATCATGGAGTGATGGTGGTTTTGTAACGATCATGGAACGCTTGTTTCTTGATGCCACAGAAACCTGGAAAAAATGCGAGATACTGGTTGAGGGCAAGCCAAATACCCCGAATCACTTTAGTCTGCAATTAATAAAAGATGGATCATTAGTTGATCATGAGCCGAAGATTGATCAATTGTTTGGAACAGGTTCTCGAAAGTATACTTATGATATAAATGCAAAAGAAACTTTGCTGGTTGTGGGGTATTTTATTGCAGGTGGAGGAAAAGTAACATTAACTGGAATTTATTAAATAAAATAAGAGTCAAATTCAAATTATCATGGAAAAGATGATATTACATATGTGGGATGCATCCTCATTAGCAGGAGCGATTAATAATGGTACTATTGACGCAAATAAGCATAGTATTAGTAATAGTTCGACAATTAAGACAATATATTCGAATTTGAAAGTATATAGTCAAAACGTTAATCTTGGCCACCCAAATTTTCCTGTGTCACATACCGGATTCGTGGCAACAGCAGAAACTGAAGCTGGACAAATCCCGGTTATTTCATTTAAAGGAACAGATGGAGGGGTAGATGGGCTTAATAATCTACAAGCCAATTGGACAAAGTTTCTGGATGGAACTGATGTTCATACTGCATTCTATCAGGCTGCTAATGCATTTTATCCTGATATTGTGAGAGACGAAATTGTAAAAGATGCGCTAAATAATAATAAGCCCATTTATCTTACTGGGCATAGTAAAGGTGGGGCCATTGCTACTTTAATAGCTCGAATGATCACTATTAATAAACCTGGGAAAAAATTAAAAGTATTTACATTTGGTTCACCTAGGGTAGGAAGTAGTCAATTTGCATTGAAATATGAAGATAAAAATGAGATAGATCATTTGAGAGTCGAATCTTGTGGTGATTTAATACCTCATTTACCACTTTATAAAGATGAGTATAAGCTTCCAAACTCATATCTGGATTTTATTCCAAAAATATTGATTCCTAGTTCATTGTACGAATATGCTTCTGTTGGAAAATACCAACCTGTAAATTATGATAGTAATTATATATATAATGTGGAAGGAATAAAACCAGCTCAATCAAAAATAGGAACATCTAAAAATGATTTGAATGCATTTTATTCAGCTTTAAAGAGTCTTATCAAAGATAATGGCAAAAATATTTTTGGAGATAAACACGGCAAATATTTTCCTTCTTATAACACAAATAGAAGTGTAAGATTAAGGTAATGTTCGTTCTTCATAAATTGTTTCTCAACAATAACCTCTTTACTTAATTATTCAGGGGCTGACACAAAGTAATAATCAGCCTGTTTTTTACAAACCCCATCAATTACTTTTGGTCAACCCCTGAATTACTTTATAATATCCTGTTATTTTTGATAAGTCTCTACATGATTTATTAATTGCCCGATATGATCAATTGATATTTCTACTCTGTCGTTGTCCTGTAAGGTGAAGCTGTTATCGGGTACCAGGCAGGTACCTGTCATCAGATAACATCCATCCGGGAACGCACATCCTCTGTAAAGGAAATCTACCAGCTCCTGGTGGCTGCGTTTCATCTGGCTGATAGGAACACTATCTGAATACGCCTGCTGATCGTTACGGTAGATCGACATTTTAATAAGAGTATCCGCCGGAATAGGAGTGGAAGGCACCATCAGACATGGACCCATACCAGCACATTTCTCATATACCTTGGCTTGTGGCAGATACAAAGGGTTTTCGCCTTCTATACTACGTGAGCTCATATCATTTCCAACTGTATATCCTTCAATGCTTCCTTTACTGTTGATGAACAAAGTAAGCTCTGGTTCAGGAACATCCCAGGACGAGTCTTTTCTGATATATACTATATCGTTATGCCCTGAAACTCTGTGTGGCGTAGCTTTAAAGAAAAGTTCCGGGCGTTCGGCGATATATACTTTGTCATAAAAAGTAGCACCTCCTGAATCTTCCGATTCTTCCATTCTGGCTGTTCTGCTTCTGTAGTAAGTTACTCCGGCTGCCCATACTTCCTGAGAACCAATGGGAGCCAGTAGTTCAGTGGCCAGCAATTTTTCTGCATCTGCCTTATTGATAGCAGTTTTATTTTGAATTGAAGAATGAAGGAATTGAAATAAAGATGAACGATTTACTAATTCGTTCCAGGAGCCATCTAACAGGTAATAGGCATCCTGATAGCTGGCTATAATACTGCTTTTAGTCTTATATAAACGAATGATATCCATGATTGTTATTTGTTGTTTAGGAAATGTTGAACATCGTCGAGCGACAGTTGCCATAATTGTGTAGCCAGCGATTGCAAAGCTTCTTTGCTACCTTCGAAGTGCATGGTAGTCTGACGATATTTTAATGATTCACCTGGTTTTAATGGTAAGGCAGCAGAGGAGGATTCTACTTCATAAAAAGGCCCCATTTGTGTTCCATCGGCTAGTGGCCCATCGTTGTAGCAGTTTACGGCATCGCCTTTAAATGGTTCTTTCTGTAGTTCCCATTTAGAATTAACATAACTTCCTGTAGGAACGACTTCATAAAAAAGAACTGTAAGGGTATTATGTTCCAGGTCTATACTTCCTGCTCCTGATTTCGCCACAACAGGGGAGAGCCCTAGTTTTCCGCGGGCTTTTCCATCTGCACGGAAGAGAAGCAAACTATCTTTAACAAGCAGATTTTTATCTGCAATCTTTCCAAAATAATCATCTGTAATATATCCCTTAGCGTTTTCGATCCCTTTGAAAGGTGCAACAATAGCGGTTTGATCCGAAGGTCTGAACATCCCCAATAACCAAATACTCAGTAATCCATTTTGTTGTTGCCATGCACTGTCGCCAACATTGGTAACTGCATTATCTGTTTCATAAGCTACAGCTGTTACTCCCTGTGGTAATGTAAAACCTAAAGCCGTGTTGATATCTACCTGCCCAAGTAATCTCACAGAACGGGTGATTTTTACAGGGAAGTTGCTGCCACTGTAATTTTGCAATACACCACTTTGTTCATAGGTAACAGAAGTATCGCTATGGGCAGTCATCTGATAATGCACAGTATCTATCAGCGGAGGCGTTTGCCAATTATCAAATTCAAATGTTTTACCGGCAGGGAAGAAGAGAGAATACTGCCCACCTTCAGGTCCAAGCCAGAATCTCTCTTCACCACCAAATGCATTGATATGCGGATTCAGTTTGTGAGCACTTACAAGATTGTAGTTGATCCATCCATAACTTTTACCATCATTACCACCGGTAGTACTGGTCATAACCCTTGCCTGATAATCGCCGGTTACTACTACCTGGCTTTTACCATCAGGATGTGTGAGTACGATTACATTTTGTAAATGTTGCTTCAGAAAAGCTACATCCTCTCCAAAAGTATTGGCGGTTTTAGATTCTGTACTACTGTTACAGGCGGTTAGACCTGCAGCGGTAATACAACCAGCGATTAGCATAGATTTCATAGCGTAGAATTAATTGTTAGATGAATATTTTTATAAAGAAATACCTCTTTTCCATGGAATGAAGTCGTCTTGCCCCAGTTCCTGTGCTTTTGTACGATATTGTCCGCTGGCGGTTGCAATAACCATTTCCAGGATTTGATCAGACATCTGCTCCAATGTACTGGTTCCTTCAATAATGCTACCGGTATCTATATCAATGATATCGGGCATTTTGGCAGCCAGTTTACTATTGGTAGAAAGTTTAATAACCGGAGTAATAGGATTGCCGGTTGGTGTGCCCAGTCCTGTTGTAAATAATACAACTGTTGCACCAGCTCCTACTTCGGCAGTGGTAGATTCTATATCACTACCAGGAGTACAGAGCAATGCCAATCCGGGGTTTTGTACCCATCCAGGGTAATCCAATACATCTGTCACCGGAGATGCGCCACCTTTCTTGGCTGCACCAGCCGATTTAATTGCATCAGTAATCAGTCCATCACGAATATTGCCGGCAGAAGGGTTGGAATCAAATCCGGATCCTAATGCTTCTGCTCTGCTGGCGTAATCACGCATTAATTGCAGATATCTGGAGGCTAGTTCTGTATTGATACAACGATCGCTCAGTTCCTGCTCTACTCCGCATAACTCAGGGAATTCCGATAAGATAACACTTCCTCCTAAGGCAATGAGTTTATCTGCTACCAGCCCTACTGCCGGATTAGCGGAGATCCCGGAAAATCCATCACTGCCACCGCATTCCATGCCTATGCAAAGTTTACTGAGGGGAGCAGGTTGCCTTACCTGTTTGTTGGCTTTTGCCAGTGCTTCAAAGGTTTGTTGCAAGGCTTGTGCCATCAGTTCTTTTTCTGTACCAACCTGTTGTTGCTCTGCATATATTACTGTTCTGTCGAAGCCCGGAACTCTGTTTTCAATTTCTTCCTTCAACATAGATATCTGAGCATTCTGGCATCCCAGGCTCAGTACCGTTGCTCCGGCAACGTTAGGATGTGTAATATAACCCGCCAGGAGCCCGCATAAGGTTCTGGCATCGTATTTCGTGCCACCACATCCTAAGGTATGTGTAAGCAGTTTTATTCCGTCGATATTCTCGAAGGTCCGGGTAGGAGTGATAAGTGTTTCGGTAAGCGTTTGGTAGCTGGTAGATTTTCCCACTTTGAAATCAGCCAACAATTCTTCCAGCATTTTTTCGTATGGATGTGGGCGTTGGTATCCCAATTGTTTGGTAAGTACATCGTGTAGCAGTTCTACATTTCTGTTTTCACAAAATACCAGCGGAACTATTACCCAATAGTTGCCTGTACCAACGCGACCATCAGTTCTGTGATAACCCATGAAGGTTTTATCCTTCCATTTTTCGGTCTGTGGTACCGTCCAATCCAGCTTTCTGTCTGTTTTTACGGCAAACGGATCGGAAGCATGCCGAATATTTTTTGTAGTGATGAGTGTACCTGCCGGTAAATCTTCATTGGCAATACCAACGAGTACACCATACATAATGATATGGCCATCTTTGGCAATATCTCTGGCCGTAATTTTATGTTTTGCAGCAATTGCCTGTAAGGCAGTTACAGATTGATTATTGATAGTAAGTATTGTTCCGGCAGGAATATCCTGAAGTGCAACCCAAACGTTATCGGTGGGTTGGATGCTTAAAATTGATTGTTTCATTTTCACGTGTTTTAATCCTTAAACCAAAGCTCTGTCGAGATGCACATATCCGCCATCTACATGGATTAGTTGCCCGGTTGTGTGGCTCGATTTGGACGACAGTAAGAAAGCGGCCATCTGTGCTATTTCTTCCGGATGTGTCATTCTTTTTTCCAGCGGAATACGTTGAACGATGCTGGCTAGTTTGGCATCTCTATCTGCGAAAGTATTGATCCAGCTTTCGTATAATGGGGTCCATGATTCTGCAACGATAATGGCATTTACACGAATACTGTAGGGAAGCAGTTCTACGGCCCATTCTCTTGTTAATGCATTTCTTCCACCATTTGCGGCAGCATAGGCAGAAGTATTTCCCTGCCCCGTTTCGGCTGTTTTGGAGCTGATATTCACAATAGCTCCTTTGCTGACTTTCAGATAGGGGAGGGCATGATGTGCAATGAGGTAGTAATGAACGAGGTTCCGGTGCAGCGACTGCATAAAGCCTTCGTAGGAACCTTTTTCCAGTCCAATACCATCATTAATACCGGCATTATTTACCAGTCCGTCTATTCTTCCATATTTCTCTGCAATTGATTTTACTGCCTGTTCACAGGCCAGTGGGTCTGTAAGTTCAGCAGCCACCTGGTCGCCGTTTCCGCCCGCCTTACGGATGGTTTCGAGGTGTTGAAGGTTATCGGAAGCACTACGGCCGATGATAACAGGAAAGGCGCCTTCCTGTGCGAGGATAGATGTTATGGCGGCTCCAATTCCTTTAGCACCACCTGTTACTATAATGATTTTATCTTTTAAGCCAAGTTCCATAAGATGAGAGATTATTTGATAAGATGCTAACCATTAGATTTGGAGAATTCACCATTCAGTAAACGCCATATGCCCAATGGATTTTCAGTTTTTAATTCGGCTGGCAGAAGAAATGCAGGGAAATCCTGGAAGCAAACCGGCCGGCAAAAGCGGTAGATCGCCATCGTGCCAACAGAAGTGCCGGCAGCAGGAGTACATGCTGGCCAAGGGCCACCATGAACCATCGCATGGTTAACGGCAACGCCTGTAGGAAATCCGTTTATAACTAATCGGCCTGCCTTTTCTCTGAGGATATCTATTAAACCGGCATGTTGTTCCAGATCGGCCGCGGTTCCATGAATGGTAACGGTGAGCTGTCCTTCCAGTGAAGCTGCAAACTGATATAGTTCTTCCTGGCTGGAAGCAGTGATATGAACCGAGGAAGGTCCAAATATCTCGCTGCATAGCTCAGGCTGGGCTATTGCCTGTGGTACATCTATCACGAATAGCT
Source organism: Chitinophaga silvatica (assembly GCF_003419895.1). Lineage (GTDB taxonomy): Bacteria > Bacteroidota > Bacteroidia > Chitinophagales > Chitinophagaceae > Chitinophaga > Chitinophaga silvatica. The sequence continues at coordinate 166,782 of NZ_QPMM01000007.1, forward strand.
GTGCATTGGCCTGGTGTGCCGCTTCAGGAGCAGCTGCAAATAGTTTTGCGCCTTCAGTTTTTAGTTTTTGCGTGCCAGTCTGATATGCCTGAAGAATGCCATTGGTAAGCATTACACCAGGTTGAATGCTGGTGATGTTCTCCTGTAGCTTCGTTAAGAATTCCTGTGCATTACCATAGGTAAGGAAGAGGCCTGGATTAGTACAGAACTGTCCTACTCCCAGGGTAACTGACTGGAGGAATTGAGTAGCTAATTCCTGTCCTTTTTCGGCCAAAATACCAGGCAGGAAGAAGACAGGGTTCACGCTGCCCATTTCGGCATATACAGGAATAGGAGTATGCCTGCGTGTAGCCGTTTCATATAGTGCTTTACCACCTCTGAAAGAACCTGTGAATGCTATGGCGGAAAGAGAAGGGTGAGCAGCAAGATGCTGGCCGGTTTCATTGGTAGCACCATGAATTAGTGAAAATACGCCTTCAGGCATCTGGCTGCGTTTTGCAGCTGCAATGATGGCAGTTCCTACCAGATGAGAAGTATGAGGATGTGCAGGATGTGCTTTAAAAACAACCGGGCAACCAGCAGCTAGTGCAGCGGCGGTATCGCCTCCTGCTACAGAGAAAGCCAGCGGGAAATTACTGGCGCCAAAGATGCCGATAACGCCAATGGGTATTTGCATCTGACGGATATCCGGAGTACCGGAATTGATACGTGCATTTACCCAGGAACCCTCAGTGATCAGATCAGCGAAGAGTTTAAGCTGGCCGGTGGTGCGGTCGCGCTCTCCCTGCAGTCTGGCGAGGGGAAGGCCTGATTCATTAGCGGCAGTATTAATTAGTTCATCGCCCAATGCCACGATTTCCTCAATTATCGCATAAAGAAAACCGGCTCTCTGTTGCGCTGTTGTTTTTTTGTACTGCGAAAAGGCAGTTGCAGCGAGGTGCATTGCCTGATCAATTTCTTTAGTAGTAGCTTCTTTAAAGGTAGGTTCTAACCATTGCTGAGCTTTCGGATTGAAGGCGCGGAATGTTTGCGCGCCTTCACCTGAAAACTGGTTTCCTATCAACTGTAAACCTGTAGACATGAAATATATTTTTTAATGAGATCAATTCACTTCAAGATCATTCTTTGCCGGTAAGGCAGGGAATGGAGCATGAGGCTCGCGCTGGTACCAGAAAACTGTACTGCTGATATCAGACTGTTGTGGTAAGTATCTGCCACCACTGCGCCAGCCAAGATCCTGGATAGTTACTTTCAATTCTTTTTCGAAACGGATGGGGTCCATAATATGCCAGCGATATAAGCCAAAGCGCTGCTGGGATTTATAGAGTCCATCCGGGCGAATTACCTGTGGTAATCCGGCATAGGCAGTAGAGAATTCCTGGTACCGGCCTTTAGTATCGAAATTGTAGGAGCCACAGAAGTAGTCTTCAGTACCTGTGCCGCAGATAGTTGGGAATTTGGTATCACCATCCATAAAGAATTTGATTTCACCTTCTCCCCACCAGCCGTTGTTATTCACGCCCCAGGCAAGATAAGTACCAACATACTGACCCTTACCTTTAATACCATCAATCAATGTAAAATTAGCTCCCTGAACCGGGTTACTACGACGGAACTGTGCATGGAAATAAGCTGCATCATCTGGTACATTGGTTAAGGTATAATCTACCTGATAATACAGTGTCATTCTTTCCGTATTAATATTCTCCATGGTAATCTTACATTTTTTGCGGAAAGGCATAGGCCAATAGCAGTTGAATGCAGATCCCGGGTTTACGCAGATCGCCAGGGAGTTGAGAGGAGCATATTCGCCCCAGCCCATTCCGAAGAAATCACCAACCGGTACTTCAACAGAAGGAGTGGTTTCATCATCCCAGTAGAAGCGGAGGATAGAGTAGCGCCAATTGCCGGTAGGAGTCATCCAGATGTGCTGAATAGAACCAGGACCGGTGATTTCGGCAAGGGTAAAAGTTTTACCTGGTTCGATGTTGATGTATGGATTTACTTTCCAGCCTTGTCCTAAATCTCTGGCAGCGCCTCTGGCGGTACCTTCTTCGAGGGTAGCCATACCACCTTTACCAGGTTGACCGCTAAAGTTTTCAGGGCTGATAGAACGGGTTTTCGCGTCTGAAAGACGGAATATGTTACCCATATTCATATCCAAGCCGTTAAATGGTTGTTGTGCATACAGCGCTGTACATAGGCTGGCACATAAAGTCAGCAGAAATAGCTTTTTCATAATGCGTGTACTTAATAAGGTGCTTTAACGTTTAAGCAATAGTAATTCAATAATCATCATCCTGGTTTTACCTTCCTGGGAAATCAAGCATTTAACTGGAGGGCAAGCGGGTTGCCCGGTATATTAGTGCTTGGTACCACAGGACTGGCGAATTACCAGTGTTGTATCAATATAGATGTTCTCAATTATTTTCTTTTGATCTTTGATTTGTTCCAGCAGCACTCTTACAGCTTCTTTCCCCATTTGTTCAATTGGCTGTTGGATATAGGTAACAGGCGAATAGAATAAATCGAATGCTTCGCCTTCATCGAATGCAATTACTGCCAGAATATCGGGAATGCGTATACGCAGTTCATTAATGTATTTCAGTCCTTCAATTGCCAGACTGTTTGTAGCAAAGAAAATAGCATCTGCACGTTCAGGGCCCGTACAAAGCTGATCAATAGCTGCACGGATGTCGGTTTTCAGGTGGGCATATCTGGCGGTTTTAAGCCGCTTTTCTGCACCTTCCATGCGATGATCTTTCATCGCTTCCAGGTAACCTCTTTTTCGTTCACTGATATGATGCAGGGTGGTTTCGTAGGCAATCATCCCAATTCGCTTTCTGCCGGCATGTACCAGATGTGCCACAGCTTCATAGGCCGATTCGAAATTGTTGACTGCAATATGATTGGTCGGAAAAGTTGGAAAGTAACGGTCTATCAGTACAAACGGTACCTTCTGTTCCTGTAACCAGGCTATTTGTTTCTCTGACCCTTCTGTGGGGGTAATAATCAGTCCATCTACCTGCCTGTTGAGCAATACATTGATCAAATCCTGAGACTTGTCTACATTCTCGTCGGAACTGCCGAAAATTACCGTATAGTTGTTACGTTTTGCCTCATCTTCAATGACCCTGGCAATGCTGGCAAAGAATGCATTGGAAATATCGGCCATAATCAACCCAATAGTAAAAGACTTTCCGCTTTTCAAACTTCTGGCTATATGATTAGGCTGATAATTCAACTGGCGGGCGATTTCACGGATCTTTTTCGCCATTTCCTCGCCAATTCTGGCTTCTTTCTCCTTGTTGGTCAACACATAAGACACCAGCGCCGTGGAAACGCCTGCCGCAGTAGCAATGTCTTTTAGTGATACCTTCTTCATTTTTTAAAAGTATGCTTAAACGTTTAAGTTTGCAAGTATTTTGTGAAATTTTTTCTCGCAATGGCCCAAAGATTAATATTAAGGGGCAAAGATTTTATTAAAGAAAATAAGGAATAATGATTTTTAAAGAGTTACTGAGATGTTTCCGTTATAAATGGAAACAATCAAAATTCTTAAAATATCAGCTTTAATCCTTATTTTCTTTAATAAAATCTTTGCCCCTTAATATTAATCTTTGCTTCTCTGCGAGAAACCCGGGATTACTTATAGTTCGGGTTCTGGTCTAATACTGCATCCTTATTCAGCTGAATTTCAGACAAAGGAATAGGCAATAACAGGTTGGTAGCAGTTAAACCAGTGATTGGTTTCTGCGCATCTCCGCTGTTTAATTTAATCGCTCTGTCGACCAGGGTTCCGGTACGCATCAGAGTAGCCCGGCGATTTTCTTCTCCTATCAGTTCCCTGGCCCTTTCATCCAGTATAAAGTCCAGTGTCATCTGACCCGCTTTTACATCAGGTGCTTGCGCCCTGGTTCTCAGCACATTAATGGCATCTGCTGCTTCCTGGGTTTTACCCTGTGCTACCAGTGCTTCGGCAAGCAATAGGTAAGTTTCTCCCAACCTCATCAACATAAAATCTTTAATCATCGCATAACCAAACGTATCATTCGGATCGAACTGCCCCCATTTAGTGGTACTCGGACAAATTTTATACAATGAATCCGGATCAGTGAATGGTACAGGTTTTCCGAAAAGAGTAGGTTTAGTCGGATCATTATAATAATACTGCCTGCGGATGTTATATTCAGAATTACGAATATCCCCGTGGTCGTATAAGTGATACAGTACCCAGTTGCTTAATCGCAAGCGCCCGATTCCACGTCCACCTAACGAATCGCAGATAACCATACCTGAAATATTGTAGTAGGCTGCTCCCCAGACCCTTCTTTGCTGAGGGTTGTCGGTAATCCCACCAACTACGGTTGCAGGATTTTCCTGCTCCAGCACCCAAATGGCCTCTGTATTTCCCTGAGATCTTCTTTGATTACCATATTGGAACATATCAGAATAATAATCGCCGGGTAAATTACTTTTAGCTCCATAGCGTTTATTAATTAAACTGAACCTGCCGCTTTTAATAATGTTTGTTGCCTGTTCTTCTGCTAAAGCACCTTTGCCGGCACGAAGGTAAACTTCGGCAAGTAACTGCATCGCCATATACTTATTGGCTCTGCCATACATTTTTCCTTTGGAATTCGACTTCACGGCATCAATATCCGGCAGGTTGGTGATAGCAAATGTCAGATCACTAATGATGGCATTATTTACTTCATCCAGTGAAGCGCGGGTAAAATCTGTTTTAGGCCCGGTAAGCGGATGTAATACTAAAGGAACTTTACCGAACAATGTAGCCAGGTTGTTATATGCATAGGCTCTAAAAAACTTTGCTTCTGCATCTATCGCTTTTTTACCGGCATCGCTGATGCTGGTAAGAGTTGGACTTTCAACTCCATCTATAATCGTGTTGGTAAGATTGGCTAGTATATAATACCTGTTCCAGATTCTTGCGGCAGCTCCATCCGTTGACGTTAGTTGTGCATAATTGTAATAGGGGATTTCTATACCCTGCTGATTGGCAGTAGCATTGGCCACATCTGTACCTACCTGCCATACACTTGGCCAGCCCTGCTGATCAGACCAGGAGAAGATAGTACTTATATGATTATAGATTCCTACCAGTGATGCTTCAAATCCTAATGAATCGTTTAGCGTAACCGGAGTATAAGAAGAATAAGGCTTTTCATTTAGAAAGCTCTTACTGCATGAACCAGAAAAGAGTATAAAGGCAGCCAGGGAAAAAGTAGTAATGAATATTTTTTTCATAGCAGCATAGTTTAACGAAGTGAAATATTAGCACCAATTACAAAAGCGCGAACAGTAGGATAGTTGTTAACCCATTCGCCAACTCCTCTTGTTGCATAATTATTTTCAGGGTCCCAACCTATCCAGTTGGTGAATGTATACAGGTTTCTACCACTAGCATAAATGGTAAGGCTACCCAGATGTAGCTGATCAAGTAGCTTTTGTGAGAATACATAACTGATTGTTACATCCTTGATCCTGGTATAGCTTGCATTAGATGCATAGCCATATCCGCGTGTATTGTTATAGGAGAGGGCCGGACGTGAATTGTTTTTATTTTCCGGAGTCCAGTAGCCAATTTCAGCCGGTGTATTTCTGCGACCTGTTTCATCTCCATAATTGAGATCAGGATTGTTTTTGGTAACACCCTGCACAGTTTGTACAAAGATGCTCAGGTTGAAGTTTTTGTAATGGAAAGTATTGGTGATACCACCTGTCCATTTAGGGGCTGTCTGACCTAAAATAATTTTATCATCGGCGGTAATACCTCCGCTGCCGTTAATATCTTCAAATTTCAGATCACCGGGTTTAGCACCGGGATCTTGTTTGGAAGGATCTTCCCCGGTTTGCCATACACCAAGCAGTTTATAATCGTAGATTACGCTGATAGGCTGACCAATAAACCATCTGTTACCCAGGTCGCTTTTCTTATCGCCATAGAGATCTACTATTTTATTTTTGTTGGTAGCAAATACCAGGGCGGTTTCCCAGGTAAGAGCCGTGTTGGTGAGGTTGCGGGAATTCAATGATATTTCAAGTCCTTTGTTGGCCGTTTTACCAATATTATCCAATACGTTTCCATAACCGGTGATAATAGGTAAACTTCTCTTCAACAGGAGTCCGCTTGTTTTGGTATCGTAAACATCTATACTACCATATAATCTGTTTTTAAGTACTGAGAATTCTATACCCAGGTTAGTACCGGTAGTTGTTTCCCATTGCAGATTGGCATTACCTAGATTGCCCGGAAATGCGCCAATGGTGCTAACTCCGTTGAAGGGTGAGCGGCCGGTATTATCTGTTGTAATTGTTCCATACATATCCACAGCCTCATTTCCTGATTTACCATAAGAACCACGAATTTTTATGTTATCGATTGCAGAAATTGATTTCATAAAAGATTCGTTGCTGATATTCCATCCTAATGCCACTACTGGAAAGACTCCAAATTTTGTGGTGTTGGCACCAAATACAGAGGAGCCATCCCTGCGGGCGGTGAATGTTGCTAAATAGCGGCTATCGTAGGAGTAATTGATACGTGCCATCTGTGAAATCAGCGCTCTTCTGTTGGCCAGCGAGTTACTGGTTTGAGTAGCGCCAGCTCCTAAATTGTTAAATCCAAGCTTATCATTTACAAACCCAACAGCACCGCTGGTAGTAGAGCGGAATTTAGCTTCCTGAGAGCTATATAAACCTGTAAAATCTATATGGTGTTTCTGCCAGTCCTTATTGTAGGTGAGAATGTTTTCAATTGTATAACTATTTGTTTCGGCATTATACAAGCTTGCTGTGCCTACCATATCATTTGCAGCCCTTCCAATATAGCTGCCAGTAGAGGCAGGCAGATAAGTATAACCTACATTCAACCTATACTTTAATCCGCTTAAAATACCGGAGAATTTAACTTCCGCATATCCGTTACCGTTAACATTGGTATTGCGATCTATGCGATCCGTTAATAATCCCAACATTGGATTGGTATATAATTGCTCCGGATTCATCGGATAAATGGCATAAGTACCATCAGGATTATAGAGCTTGCCATAAGGGCTCATAGCCGTTGCGTATAACAGGTTTATGCGACCTCCGTCCATATTATTGTTGGTCAGAAAGCTCGACATCCCCACACTCAGATATGGTGTGATGTTCGCATCAATATTGGAGCGTACGTTTACACGTTTGTACTGGTAGCCTTTAATCACACCTTTCTGATGCATATATTCACCAGACACATAGTATTTAACATCCGGAGTACCACCAGAAATTGAAAGGTTATGATCCTGCAGAATACCAGGTTGAGTAGTTACATCCAGCCAATCGATGGTTTTACCGGCATTGTAGTTTTCCAGCTCACCGTAGTTAGGAACAGGATTGGTTTGAGTTTGACCGGTTTGTTTCAGATAGTCGGCATACTTTTGAGTATACTCTTCACCGGTTCTTGGTTTCAGAATATGAGCAATATTTTCTCTGCCGGCGTAGGCATTGTACCTGATTATTGGTTTGCCGTTGGCGCCGCGTTTAGTAGTGATGAGAATTACTCCATTTGACCCGTTTGTTCCGTAAATAGCAACAGCAGAAGGATCTTTTAGCACTTCAATTGAAGCGATATCATTTGGGTTGATGTCGTTCATCGTACCGCCTTGTTTACTGAATGGAATTCCGTCTACTACGATGTAAGGACCGGTACCGGCAGTGATGGAGTTCTGGCCACGAATCAGGGTGGTAGGTTGCTGGCCTGGAACGGAAGAAGTAGTAGTAATATTCATACCGGCAACAGCACCTTCCAAAGCCTGCATTACGTTGGTAACAGGAAGTTGAGAAAGTCTTTGTTTGGGTACTGAAACTACTGCACCGGTAATATCAGCACGTTTTTGAGTACCGTAACCAACTACCACAATATCTGATAATTGTTTACCATTGTCATTCAGGGTGATCTGAAATAATTTTTCTCCCTCCTTGCTTACCTGAATAGTTTTGGGAGAAAGACCAATAAATGAAACGGTAATAGAAGTATTACCATCTATAGCAACTGTAAACGTTCCATTGGCATCTGTTACTGTACCATGTGCCGTGTTGTTTACTTTAATGGTAGCTCCAGGCAGTGGATTGCCCTTATCATCTACCACCTTTCCTCTGATAGTGTATTGACCAGTTTGAGCTAGGATAGTGTTACCTATACTCAACACAAGGAAAATCACCAGCGATACAAAAGGAATTTTGATTTTCATAACTGTGAGATTTAAGATAAGTTGATTGTTACTGGCATAGCAATTCCAGCCGGTAATTGATATACAATTCCCGGAATGTGAATTTGATTATGATTAGAAGTTTTAGATTGAATAATGGTACAACATAGCAGCCATCAAACATTGAAAGCAACTAAGGAGCTGAATAATTTATCTGGTTACTGACATTCATAAATATGAGATTTAAGGCATAACATTTCCAGCCGGTAATTGATGTACAATTCCCGGAATGTGAATTTGATATAATTAGAAATTTTTAGATTGATTAATGGCACAACATAGGTGCCATTAATCATGGAATGCGACCAGGCAATGAATAGTTAATTTGGTTGATGAAATTCATAACAGTGAGATTTAATTAAATAGTGCTAATTGGCATAACTTCTCCAGCCAGTAATTGATGGACTGGCTCCCGGAAAATGATTTTATTCTATTACAAATCAAGTTAGATCAAGTAATGGCATGACCTGAATGCCATTGTGCATAGTTCGCCCAAAGGCGCTGAATAGTTTTTTTTGGTTGATAATATTCATAACGAGTAATAATACTATCGATTGCATCGTAAACAAATGTAGTAATTATTTTTACAATTGTCATATTGACACTAAAAAACTTTTTACCGGAAAACTTTAGCAACCTATTGATATAAAATAAAAATCGAAGCGAATGTTTCCACTCGCTTCGATTATTTTAATTGTTATAAGTAATTGATTTTTATCTACCTCCCCTTGAAGGTCTGCCGCCTCCGGAAGGTCGGGCGCCCCCGCCACCTGATGGTCTTGCACCTCCGCCACCTGATGGTCTTTGCATTTGAGGTGGCCTGCTAAAATTCTGATCTCTCATACCACCGCGATCACGTTGCATTTGAATGCGATTCATATTTTGCTGCTGCTGAGGAGCTGCAGGCTGCCATCTGTTATTCTGCCGTTGTTGCCAGGAACCCTGATTCCTTCTGTAAATATTTCCATCCCCATCAGATATGATATTATTCTGCCCCCTTGAAGGTCTGGCATTAGGCCTGTTGGGCTGTGGTAAATTATTATTGCCACCCGGCAACCTGTTGTTATCACCCCTGTTAGGGAGTGAAGGATTATTACCACCCGGCAACCTGTTGTTATCGCCCCTGTTAGGCAATGAAGGATTATTGCCACCAGGCCTGTTATTATCACCCCTGTTAGGCAATGAAGGATTATTACCACCCGGCAATCTGTTGTTATCACCTCTGTTAGGCAACCTGTTGTTATCACCTCTGTTAGGCAACCTGTTGTTATCACCTCTGTTAGGTAATCTGTTATTATCCCCCCTGTTAGGGAATGTAGTATTGTTATTACCACGGTTAGGCAATGAAGGATTAGTTCCGGGAGGCAACCTGTTAGGCCTTGTTTGAGGCTGAATATTCTGGCGATCTCTATACAGATTATTTGTTGCCCCCGGAGGCAAGCGATTGGGTCTCGTCTGGTTAATAGGCCTGTTTACATTAATGTTTGGCCTGTTATTGTTCCAATGAGGGGGGCGCGGTCTGCCATAGTAGCCACCATTAAAGCCCCATGGTCTGTACGGTGGACGATAGAGAGGAGGTCCAAACCATCCTCCGTAAAATCCACCTGAGTAATAGTAAAAATTGCTCCACCCAAAGTTGAAGGTCCAGTTAAAGCCCAGATTCCAACCGGTCCACGGGTTGTAACTAACTCCAAAACCCCACGTTAAAGGACGTGGATAGAAGTAGTGTCCAAACCATGGTCTGTATCTCCAGCCGGTACCCCACACAACTGTAGGGCCGTAAATATAGGAATTGAGGTATCCCGGTGTATAACCTGTATAGATATACTGCGGAGTTACATCATAGATGTACACGTATTTGGTATTGTAAACCGGACTGGTAGGAGGAATATTATCAACTCCCGGTGGCCTTTCTGTGCTAACGCTCCAGGGGCCGTTAGGGCTGTTACTAACGTACCAGACACCGTTATCTACAGCATAGTAAAGATCGCCTGATTTTAAAACAGTGATGTTACTGTTTTCGGCAAAGGAAAGCCCGGCATTTTCGATCCCTGTAAATTGCGGAGCGCCATCATACGTAACATTAGTGGTGGCGGTTCTTTCAACTCTGGCGGTTTGTGGGATTTGTGCATCTGCAACAGCTTCTTCGGCCGCAGAAGTACCGGCAACATTGGCAAGTACTCCATCCTTATCCGAACCATCCGGGATCTTGGCAAAATCGGCAGGTAATTTATCGCTAGGCACATAAGTCCACTTTCCTTCGAGGGAAGGTGCACTATACCATCTTCCTGCTAAGAGTACATATGTTTTCTGGTCAGTAATATCCTTGAATATATCATCCAATGTATTATCTGCAAACAGCAGGGATGTTCCCTGGATGTTTTTATACGTCGGTTGTCCGTCGGTCTGAATCAATTCTGCAGGTTGTGTACGCACAATAATTTCCATGGGGGTTGGATTGGTGAGCTTACGTTCCTGGTCATTATTTTCCTTTTCTTTTTCCTTAAGTTGCTGATCAACAGACCGGATATTAGCAGGTAAGTTCTTTACCACACGATATCCGGAGGTAATACTGTTGGATGAATACCAGAAGTCGCCCCCATACAGGTAGTATTGTTTGTCGTTTGGATTTTTGATGATCAGGTTGGGTGAGTTCACCACTCTCTCCATCTGTAAATCTTTATCCATTTCAACTTTGGGTTCTCCATCCAGTACTACCAGCATAGCAGGTCTGGTTCGATAAATAATTTCAGGTGGATTATTATTCAGGTTATCATCGCGGATTTGTTGCTCTGCTTTAATAGAGGTAAGCAGCTGATCCAGCGACATGGTAAGGTTCCATTTGGGAAATTCAGTTTCCAGTAATTGAGAAAACTGAGCTAATTTATTGTTGTCTGTGATATCCGGAATTTTGATTCGGGTTATCTTAAGTGTTTCAAGCGTAGCGGTTCTATCAACCTTGTCAGTTTCTATCAATGCATCTGCCCATATAACGCCGAAGACGGGTTCGCTTTTAGAAGTCTGACGCACAGAAACCGCTGCTCTCAGAGAGAGACGATTCCCTTCCAGTTTTTCTCCCTGGGGCTGATAGATAGTGATTTTTCCTCCACCGGAAACAGGTATTTCTTTGGGCCATGTTTTTTGTTGTGCATTAACAGAAAGTGCTAAACAACATAATAAGAAGGCTCGGAAAAAATGATGTAACATGAGCTGTTGATTGACTAGTGGCTAAAATGTTATTTATTTAACATTCTGATGAGCCAATTGTTTAGTCAATCTACCTTGAGGTTATAATATAAGTATTTGTAAGTTAGTGAGTTATAAAAGTAATCATTTAGATTTTGCTAATCGCCTTACTTCTACTGTATTGGCTTCGCCCTGTAAAACGGGGCATCCTTTGGCAAAGCTTACAGCTTCAGCAATTGAATCGGCTTTTACAATAACGTAGCCTCCAATAGTTTCATTGGTGTCTCCAAAAGGGCCATCAGTTACTACACCGTTATGCCTGACCACCTTACTGTCGTCGAATAATATACCATTGCTTCCAACAAATTTATTCTGTGCTACAATACCATCTACCCATTCCTTAGTTTGCTGCATCCAATGCTGAATTTGTTCCGGGGAAGCAATTTTGTTACCATCCTGATGCCTGAAAAGCAAAATAAACTCGTCCATTTTTTTATGATTGAAGATGAAGAAATATTGGGGAGTGTAGGACTATAAAAATATTAATTCTATCTTATTCAAAAATAAGAAATAATGACCCAAAAAGCATATGAAAGAGCTAAGATGCCAACTGGTACAAATGCGGTGCTTGATAGCAGAACCCTGACAAATAGTTACCCCACACTTGTTCCGTTTATTCAAACAGGTATGCACGTATTGGATATTGGCTGTGGTACAGGCGCCATATCGGCTGGAATTGCAGAGAAAGTAGGAGAGAATGGTACTGTTACTGGTATCGATAATAGTGCGCATTTAATTGCAAAGGGCAAAGAAGATTTTGCAGATATTCCTAATCTGACACTATTGGAGACAGATCTCTTTACCTTTCAACCAGCAAAGCAATTCGATTTACTGGTATCAGCCAGGGTGCTACAATGGCTAAATAATCCGGCTGTAGCTTTAAAACATTTTTTGAAATGGTTGAAGCCCGGTGGAAGTATTTCGATTCTCGACTATAATCATGAGGAGATGGAATGGGAACCTGATGTTCCTGAAAGTATGCAGCTTTTCTACTCGGCTTTTCTTGAGTGGCGAAAAGATGCAGGTATGGATAATGCCATTGCCGATCATTTGCCGGAAATTTTTCATGAAATAGGATTATCCAATGTTGAAGTATTCCCATCCAACGAAGTGTATGAGCGATCATCGGCTAATTTTACTGATAAAGCAGGGATCTGGTCAAAGGTTGCAGCCTTGCGCGGTCCGCAGGTAGTTGAGGCAGGATTTATAACGGAAGCATTACGGTTGCAGGCTATAGCAGAGTACGATAAATGGTTGATAGAAAAAGGGCAACGGGTTGTGTTACATTTAAAAGAAGTAAGAGGACAATTCAACTGATTACCAACTAATTAAAATTGCTGTCAAGGTTTTTTTGGCAGCAATTTTTTTATTTGAAATTACCAAAGTAACTTTGCAAAATAACTTTGATAAAATGATTTCGAAAGAGGATCAGGAAATAGCACAAGCCTTGCGGCATTTAATTACTTTATTGGGTAGAAGATTACGTAAGCAGGCTAATATTCCTGATGCATTATCTATTGCAGAAGGAAATGTATTAAGTATGCTGATGACCCATGAAACACTTTATCCATCTGAAATCGGGGCACAGCTCAATCTCTCTTCCCAATTCCTGTCACAGATATTAAAAAGGTTGGAAGGACTGGGATATATCACAAGAAATAGTGCATCAGAAGATAAAAGAAAAACGATTGTTTCATTAACGGCCAAAGGGAAAAGGATAGTATTGGAAAGCAGGGAAGCCCGTGAAGCGTGGCTGGCAGAAACGATATCAGAACGCTTTACTCCTGCACAGAAAAAAGTAATGAAAGAAGCGTTGACCTATCTGACAACATTAACAGATTTATAAAATGACTGAAGGCAAACGAAGTGGTACGGTATGGTTTATGGCGCCATTGGTAATAGGCAATATGCTTAATCCTTTGAACTCCACCATGCTTGCTACTGCTATTGTTACCGTATGTGCTGCCTTTGGTAAAGACGTTGGTTCAGGTGCCTTGTTAATTGTGCCGCTATATCTTACATCGGCAATCGGGCAGCCTTTGATGGGGCGACTAGCCGATATATATAGTGCAAGAAAAGTGAATTATGCCGGGTTCATACTCATATTAATTTCTGCACTTATTGGAATTTCTGCTAGAAATTTTAATTGGTTGATCGTCTCCCGCATTTTATTGGGGCTAGGTTCATCCGCCGCTTACCCTTCTGCTATGACGTTGATACGACAACGATATGCACAGGAGAATGAAGAAGTACCGGGAGTCATTTTAGGTGTGATAGCAATAGCTTCACAGGTTTCTTTAGTGTTTGGTCCTTTTCTGGGAGGTATTTTAACAGAGCATTATGGTTGGATCGGAATCTTTTGGGTAAATATCCCGGTAGTATTATTGGCCATGCTACTGCTGGTAGTGGAGAATAAAAGAAATGTGGCTGGTGAAATTTTGCATAATACTACATTAAGTGATTTAGATATAAAAGGAGTAATTGTATTTACTGTATTACTGATTTCATTTTTATTGACCTTACTCTATCCGGTTAAATTATGGTTGGTGATTCCAGCGCTTGTTATACTATTATTTTATTTCATAAGAATAGAGTTAAGACATACCAATCCATTTATAAATGTGCGGTTGCTGGTAATGAATCAACTACTGAGTACAACCTTTCTAAGGCAGGTAGCTCTTACCTTCGTCATGTATCTGACACTCTACGGATTACCCCAATGGCTCGAACAAACTAAACACATCAATCCATCTAAAGTAGGTTTAATGATGTTACCACTATCCCTGGCGGCTATGGTCACCAGCCTACTGGCATCTAAAAATCGAAATTATAAGCAATTACTCATTATCGGAACGGCTAGTATTGCCTTTGCAACCAGTGGTTTATTTCTGATCAATGCACAGGCTTCTCTTTGGATTGCATTAATTACCTCTGTTCTGATTGGGATAGCTATTGGAGTGATGACAATAGCGAACCAGGCTACCTTATATGCAGCAGCACCATTGGATCAGGTGGGTATCTCTTTTGGTCTTTTCAGAACAGTAGGATATTTCGGTGCAATTATCGCTGGATCAAGGTTGAAACATGAGTTTAAAGCCGGCGCAACAGATGTTGGCTTGCACCAATTAGCCATCTATTCTTTAATAGCAGCTATGGTAATTATACTGTTATTAATTCCAATTCTTAAAAACAAACAAACTAAATAATATGTCTACAATTCATCAAGGTACGGCGTTGTTGATAATGGATATACAACAACCAATGATTGAAACCTATAAAGATGCACCTGCTTTATTGGAGAACCTTCAGCAATTAATTGCAGCAGCAAGGAAGTCTGATATTCCGGTAATATATGTGAGATTAGCGTTCAGACCAGGATACCCTGAAATTAATCCGGCTAATGAAACATTTGGGATGATCTCAAAATCAGGTGCGTTTGTTGAAGGAACGCCAACTGCTGATTTTCATCCCTCCATCGCTCCGCAACCAGGTGATATAGTTGTAAGTAAGAAAAGATTCAGCGCATTTGCTGGCAGTGGTTTGGATATTATTCTCAGGAGTAAAGGTATTAAACAACTGGTACTAACCGGACTCAGTACCAGCGGAATTGTTTTAAGTACAGTGAGAGAGGCATTTGATAAAGATTATAACATGGTTGTTATTGCAGATGCATGTGGCGACAGAGACACGGATATACATGAGTTTTTAGTGAACCGCATCTTTCCAAAACAGGCAAAAGTAACAAGTACCAAAGACTGGATTTTATCTTTATAACTTTTACAGATGGCAGGTAGCATTTCGCTGCCTGCTTTTTGCCGTTGCTCACAATTACGCCTACACGTATTGCCAAACCTATATCTTTATTCCCCGGTTGCGTTGCATAACGCTTATTAGTTCCACGACTCATAGTTCAAAAAAAAGTTAAAATGGCAATCAGGTATTTAGTAATCACCTTACTTTTAGTTACATTTTTTTCAGGTACATCTTTAGCTCAAAACAAGTATCGATACCCATCTTATAAAGGGTTAGTGATGGCTGGTTATCAGGGCTGGTTTAATGCGCCGGGCGATAGTGCCGGCAGAGGATGGTATCATTATCAGCGAAGAGGAACTTTTGCTCCGGGTTCCTGTGAAATCGACTTCTGGCCAGATGTAAGAGAATATTCCAAAACCTATCAGACAGCATTTAGCTATGCCGATGGAAAGCCCGCATCTGTGTTTAGCGCAAATGACGAAAGCACTGTAAACCTGCATTTTAAATGGATGAAGGAATACGGATTGGATGGAGTATTTATGCAACGATTTATTGCGGAGATCAGAAATCCAAGTGGTAAACGTCACTTTAATACAGTATTACAACATGCAATGAAAGCGGCAATAAAATATGATCGCGCTATCTGTGTTATGTATGATTTAAGTGGAATGAGACCAGGGGAAGAGCAAACCTTGCTTAAGGATATTGACGAGCTGGATGCCGAATATGGATTGTTAAAGGGAAGTAAAGTGCCAACATATTTGCATCATAATAATAAACCCCTGGTAGTAGTCTGGGGAGTTGGGTTTAATGATCATAGGGCATATGGATTAAAAGAAGCAGAAACAATAGTAAAGGCTTTGAAGGAAAAAGGATTTAGTGTAATGTTAGGAGTTCCAACATATTGGAGGGAATTGAGGCAGGATGCAGTTAGTGATCCCGTTTTGCATGAACTGATTAAACAGTCGGATATACTAATGCCATGGTTTGTTGGCAGATATAACGGGGGTAGTTATAACCAGTTTAAAGGTCTGTTAGCAGCTGATGTAGCCTGGTGTAAAGCAGCCGGAGTAGATTATGCACCATTAGCATTTCCCGGATTTTCCTGGAAGAACATGAATGGTCCACGTGCCAATAGTACAGCAAGGGAGAGGGGTGCATTTTACTGGCAACAGATTGCGGCAGCTAAGAAAGCAGGAGCTGAAATGTTGTATGTAGCAATGTTTGATGAAGTTAATGAAGGTACTGCAATATTTAAATGTGCTACGGTTTCAAATCTGCCATTGAATGGAGAAGTTGGTTTTGTTGGTATTGATGATGATTTGGGCAGCGATTATTATTTATGGTTAACGGGTCAGGCTGCGAAATGGTTTCATGGTAAGAAAGAATTTGATGAGAATATACCGCTGCGGAAATAATGCATTTGGTCGCGTATAGTCACGTTACAGACTATACGCACTTCTTTTTTCATGATCAAAATTTTTTTATAAAAACTTTGGAATTTAAATAACACATCGTACTTTAGTATTGTTAAAACGTTTTAGCATTCACTTAGTAAAAAAAATTAAAAGCTGTTATTTAAGACTATGATATAATATTACTTTTGACGACAGAAAAATTCCACGATTCCACGTTTTAGGCATTTGTTGCGCTCATTACTCAGGTTCAATTGTACAAGTTTTCCTCAGGTTCCACATTATGTTAATGCTTTGCAGTTTCCTACCATGCTGCAATATGCAAGAATCCCGGAAATATTTACAGTAGAACTCTCCATGAATGACTGTTGAACAAATCAGCTATTTGTATTTCATTTTATTTGCTCAGGATATACTGAGGTGGTTATTCCTATACCCCTTTTTATTCCTGTGCTGGCGGCATTATTTACGGATACCCCTATCCGGTAATATAAGTTTGGCGTAGAGCAATATTTTATCAACTAAAATTGATCCATTAAAGAGGAAGTGGCATTCTCATGCCTAATAGCCAAATACTAAAATGAATTTCTCTTAGCATTTCACTGCACTGATAAAAGCATTTATCAGTACTGAAAGGACATTAATGCCTTTCAGGGAGCTTTTTGTCTGTTTTTTTTCACCTATCCGATAGGTGCGGGATATCGCATGTCATTTTATTTGTTAGGAATGCTAATAAAAGTTGTATGTGTTGTATGATTTCTGAATTAAAAATTCTTCATTGAATATGAAACAATTTAAATGTGCGTTGTTTATGCTTTTGTGCCTGCTGGTTTGCATGGCATATGCTAAAGTAAGGCCATCGGCAACGAGCGTATTAAAATATGCTCCGGCGCCACCTGCCGATACAGTGCGGGGCTTAATTGGTTATTATTATCAGGATAAAAATGATAATAATCATTTTACCACACTGAAACAAGGAGGTGTTTATGATACTACCTTTTCTGTTAACTGGGGCAATGGAAATCCTGGTTATGGCCTGAGTGATGATTATTTTTCAATTCGTTGGATTGGAATGCTCAAAGCTCCTGTTACGGGAACATATACGTTTAATTCGAATGCCGATGATGGCCTGAAATTCAGTATTAAGGATTTTGCAAACAGAAGTGCAGATAAGGGAAAAGTAATTATGGACAATAATGGAAATTGTTGTCATGATTTTTCTGGTACGGTTGATCTGGAAGCAGGAAAACTCTATCCTATAGAAATTGAGTATTTTGAAAATACAGGTGGTGCAAATATCATGTATTTTAAATGGCAGGCTCCTGGCTTGCCACAGCAACAGGTATTGGCTAATTATTTATATGCCATGCAACCTCCTGAAGCTGCAAGACCAAAGATCACTCCTGATAAGGGATTGTTTGAAGGGGAAGTTGAAATTAAATTCTCCACTAATACTGAGGGCGGTGTAATACATTACACTTTAGATGGAACCATCCCAACAATAAATTCGCCAGTATATGACCCCAGTGGGAAACTTACTGTATCAACTACCGCTCCATATACTTTTGTAATCAAAGCCAGTACATATAAAGAAGGCATGTTTGTGTCTGAGGTTTCAACATCTACCATAACTGTAATGCCTCCGGCTTTGCCAAAGCCTGTTTTCGTTCCGTCTGCGGGGCTCTATACCGGATCGGTAGATCTGGATATCAGTGTCAATGTTCCTGGTTCCACCCTTTACTATACCACCGATGGTAGTACTCCTACCACTTCATCAACTCTTTATACTGGTAAGTTACATCTCGATACTACTACCAGAATTAAAGTGTTTGCCGTTAAGGAAGGTCGTTCCCCTTCTCAGGTGGTGGCAGGCACTTATACCATATTGCCTGAAGGAGTAAAGGATCCTGTATTCAGCCTTGCTGCTGGTTCCTATAATAGTGCACAGGAAGTTACTATTACTTCTGCTACGCCTGGTGCAACTATTTATTATGCGTTTGATGATAAAGTACTGAACTCCAATTCACCGGTGTATTCTACTCCTGTGAAAATTAATAGCAGTACTACATTGAAAGCTTATGCTACACTGGATGGACTTACAGATTCGAAAGCTACACAAGCTACTTATATAATAGGAAATGATGCTACAGTAAGTACTCCAAAATTTAGTGTTGCTCCTGGTACTTATACAGGGGTTAAACAAGTGGGTTTGTATACCGATACAAAGGATGCTTCTATTCATTATACCCTTGATGGCTCCACTCCCGACGAAAATTCACAGGTATTCTATATGCTGATTTCAGTGAAAGATAGTGTCGTTATTAATGCCATTGCATATAAAGCCGGAATGAAGCCATCTGCCATAGCTACTGGTAAATATATTATCAGTGAGGAAGCCAGAGATACTTCTTTAATCAACACCAATCTGCCAATTCCTAAGCTTTCAATCACTCCAAATCCTGCTTCTAATGTAGTACGCATTAGCTGGACGGGAATGATTACAACAAAGACAGGATTTCGTGTAGTTGTTACTGATAGTAAGGGAACTGTAGTAAATACTTCAGTAGTGCAGGGTGGTTATACATATTATCAGTTTAATACCAGTACACTGGCAGAGGGTATTTACTATGTAAAAGTAGAATCAGGAAATTCTATTGCTAAAGGAAAAATGATTGTTGCCAGATAGGCTCAGAGATTTAATGTCAGAGAGTCATGATTTCTAAAATTTTTGAAATGATGTATGCAGGTTTTTATCAACCAATAGTAAGGGGAATAGTTTGTATTTCTCTGTTACTAATAGCTCGGTCAGGAACAGCGCAGATAATGTATGGGAATACCGATGGGCGTACCAATGCAATCAGTACAGCAGTTCCTTTCTTAAGGATTGCACCTGATGCCCGCAGTGCGGCATTGGGAGATGCTGGCATTGCCTTATCGCCCGATGCAAATACTGTTTTCCATAACCTGTCGGCACTTGCTTTTATAAAGGAAGAGAGAGGAGTTGCTGCCAATTTTACTCCATGGCTAAGATCTATGGCCAGTGATGTGTATTTGGCAAATCTTTCTGCTTTTAAAAGATTGGATGAAACTCAGGTAATTGGTGCAGGCTTCCGCTATTTCAATATGGGTAGTATTCAGTTACAGGATTTTCAGGGCCAGGATCAGGGAACTGTGAAGCCGGGAGAATTCTCACTGGAAGCTGGTTATGCCCGTAAACTCACAGACAATTGGGGAATAGGGGTTGGTTTCAGATATATACATTCCAAGCTTGCAACTGGTGCTAAGCCCGGAGGCTCTGGAAGCTACAGGCCGGGAAATGCCTTTGCCGGCGATATAAGCATTGCTTATACCTCTACCCAGGAATATGATGCAGATCAGCAGGGAACCTGGAGGTTCGGTGCTGTAATTTCCAATATAGGAACTAAAATATCTTATAGTAAAGAGTCGCACGATAAATACTTTCTGCCTGCCAATTTGGGCATCGGCGCTGGTTACACTTATCAGTTCGATGAAAAGAATTCCCTGGGGCTTACTATCGATATAAACAAACTATTGGCTCCAACTCCGGATACTGTAGATAATAATAAAGACGGGATTCCAGACTACAGGCAAAAAGGTTTATTGAGCGGTGTATTTGGTTCTTTTGGTGATGCTCCCGGTGGGTTTAAAGAAGAGTTACATGAACTAATGTACTCTACTGGTGCGGAATATAAGTATGGAGATCTGCTCGCAATTCGTGCAGGGTATTACAACGAACATAAAACGAAAGGCAACAGAAAATACCTGACAGCCGGATTTGGGCTTAAGTATAAGATAGCCGGATTAGACTTTTCATATATGATTCCGGCAGGTGGAGATCCGCTTCATCCGCTAGCCAATACATTAAGAGTTTCTGTTAATGTAACCTGGTAAAGCAGGCTGTATAATTATTTCTCATACACAAAATATTTCTATATGCATTTCATCGTGCAACGTTGCATGTTAGGCTTTCTGATAGGGTGTGCGGTTGGCACTGCTTCGGCTTCTCCTAAAAGCGCGTTAATGAAAGTTGATGTGTCAATATCCGGAACCTTTCAGGGGATGCAAGATTCAACAGTGAAGCCATTGACCGGTAGGGCAAAGCAAGACAGTATCCGTAAGGCAAATATACCTGTGGATACCAATCAATATAAACTGACTGTATTCAGAAAACAAAGCATAGATCTGCAAAAAGCAGCTATTTATCCCTTTTCCTCTTTACAACAAATGGTAAAAGGCGAGGTATCCGGTCTTTATATCCAGGAACCCAGTGGTGAACCGGGAACCGAAATGGGTATGCTGATCAGAGGAACCGCCATCCCTATGTTGTCACACAAAGATGTAAATGATGCACAACCACTGGTGGTGCTCGATGGTATTCCACTAATTATGGACCATCCATTTGCCTATGATATCAAGCAATATGATTTCAATCGTATTGGTCCTAATACTAATTTACTCGCAGCAATTGATCCTAATAACATTGCTTCTATTGAAGTGCTGAAGGATTATGCTGATGCTGCTATCTATGGCCCGAGAGCTGTTAATGGGGGTGTTATTTCCATTAAAACAAAAGCCCCGGTTATCGGAGGTAGAAAAATTGCTTTTAACAGCTGGATGGGCGTTGCTCAAAAGCCGCATATTTTTACTACCAATGCCCAATACGAAAATAATTTCAGACAGCCGTATTATGATCGGTATGCTGCCCTGGAGGGAATCCTTACTTATCCAATGTACCTGAGAGATTCCGCAAATGCTGCATATTATGGTCCTGCTAACTGGTCTGATCTGTATTATAAGAATAAAATTACCCGTGGTGTCAATGCAAGTTTGTCGAGTGGTACTGAACTGGCCAACTTTCGATTTGCTGCAGGAAATGAACAGACGCAAAATCCGGGCGACAATACCAGGTTAGACAGGTATAATGCTATGTTTGAAATTAACATGGTGCCTGTTCCCTGGCTTACGATGTCGACCATGATTAATGCTACCAGGCTCGAACGCCGGCGTAACCGTTCTTTGAGGGATAGATTTGATGAAGTACAATATTTGCCTGATCTTACTTCCCCACTGGCTCCAAATAAGGCAGCATACGCCGCATACCTGAATGAGTTCAACCAGAGCTTCGATAATAATCGTGTGAATGTGCTGAATGGCTTTTTTAGATTAAAAGCCCAATTCTCCAAAGACTGGAATTTCACCTCCAGCTTATATGCCGATTATAATGAAGGTACAAGAGATCTCTTCTACCCTGGAACTATCATGGAAACAGTAAACTACGTTTCAAACTACTTTGGTTATAACCAAAGAGTAGGAATTAGTAATTCACTTAATTTTCATCACCTCTTCAATAACAGGCACGAATTATCTCTTGAAGCCGGTCAGATATTTGAATCAGACTACAATCGCTATAACTACAGTTATGCCTATAATGGTCCTAATGATCAGATAAAGCTAAACCTTGTTTATTCTGATCCGAATCAGGGTAACTATTTAAATCCGGTAGCTTACAAGTTTGCTGTTACCTCTATGTTCCTGGATAAACAACGTCACCGTTTACTATCGTTTTATGGACGTGCAGCTTACAAATTCGATAAGTATCTCGATTTCTCCGTATTACTGAGAACCGATGGATCATCCAGCGCCCAACCGGATAATTGGTGGTATACTTCACCAACTTTCTCACTGGGTTATAATCTTAAAAATGCGTTGCAGCCAGATATCAACTGGTTAAGTGATCTAAGACTTCATGCAAGTTGGGGAAGAATTGCCAGGTTATTTACGGACGATAAATTTGGTGAAGGTCCTCAATATACTTCCGACCTTTTCTACAGCAACAATACGTATTTGTATAGCTATAATGCCTTACCGGCAATTTCCAGACCTTATAGTACCGGCTACATTGGTACAGGCATAAAATGGCCTTATTCTGATCAACTGGATCTCGGGTTGGATGCTGCTTTGTTAAATCATCGCGTTAATCTGGCTTTCGACTTCTATAATAAGATCGATAACAATATGCTCTTAAATATTCCCGGTGGTTATGAATATGGTTATACTTCATTCTACAAAAATGGATTGAAGGTGAGGAACAGAGGTATTGATGTAAGCATACAGGTAAATGCACTTTCATCTGCCAGTGCTCTGCAATGGATACCTTATGCCAATTTAAATTACAATCAGAATACCCTGTTGGCATTGCCGGGTGGAGTACAGGAAATGGTAGTAGGAAGTGGTGTTAATGCACGTAAGCTTATGGTTGGTAAAGCTATTGACCAATTCTGGCTTTTAGAAAATCATGGTATTTATAACAGAGAAAAAGATATACCGGTTGATCCTAAAACACAGCGACGACTGAACTATAAAAGCATGCCTATTTCAGCAGGTGATCCTATCTGGAAGGATACAAATGGCGACTATAGTATAACCGATGATGATAAAGTAATGAAAGGTCATTACCTCCCTACTATCAGTGGCGGATTTGGTAGTAATCTGACCTATCACAATTTTACTTTTAGTTTCTCTTTCTACTTCGCACTGGGAAGACAAATCCTCAATCAGGATATGGCAAACAGACTCGATTTTGTTAACCATGAAGGACAGATCTCAATGGAGGCCATTAAGGAAATAACCTTCTGGCAAAAAGTTGGGGATTACAATCGTTATCCGCTTTATGATCCATGGAGCAAGGTAGTGCCTTACAGAGTAGACCAGGATCTGTTTTTGGAAAATGGCTCTTATCTCAAGCTGAGAAATGTTTCCCTGCAATATGACCTGACAAAGCTGCGTGGCTGGAGCAAACGTTCTCCAATACACGGACTTACCGTTTATGGTACGGCAAGCAATCTGTTCACCATTACTCCTTATAGCGGTCGTGATCCTGAATTGGTTTACTTCAATGGAGTAGATAACGGATATGGTTTACCAAATGCCAAGACATACACACTTGGAGTAAAAATGGATTTTTAAAGTACTGCAAAAATAAATTCGGATGAAGAATATAACTCCTTCAATCAGCAGTAGCAGAGTAACGAAATGGTGCACACTGATGCTCTTATGTTGCCTGCCCCTTGCAGGATGTAAGAAACTGTTAGATATAGAATCTAACCATACTGTTGCAGAATCAAATATGTGGAATTCGCATGAAGATACCAGGTCTGCCCTGATCGGAGTGTATGGATTAATGCGTGCTGCACTGGCAAATAACAATGCCTACTGGATGTATGGTGAATTGAGAAATGGTGATTTTGCCTCAGTAAACAGACAAGATCTGGAAGCTATTGTTAAGAATAACCTGCATGCACCAATGGATCTTCTGAAAGATCTTTCTAACTGGCGTAGATTCTATGCAGTTATTAATGCTGCAAATTTATTCCTGGAGCATGTAGGAGATGTAAAAGCAAGAGATCCTAAGTATAGTGAACAGAACATGAATGTGGATATGGCACAGGTTCGATTTTTACGTGCTTTCTCTTATTTCTGGCTGGTTAGGCTTTGGGGAGATGTACCATTGATTACGGCTTCTCATGATGGCGAATTTGCCAACAAACCCAGAGAAACCCAGCAAAAAGTACTTGCTTTTATAGAACAGGAATTGCAGGCTGCTGCAGATAGACTTCCCTATAAATATAGCAATGATGATCCGCTGCAACAGGGGCTCTATTACAATGCAGGTGGCGATAAATGGAATTATGTGTTGATTAAAAAACTGGGTGTTTATGCAGTAATGGCACACGTTGCCGCATGGCAGGCTAAATATTCAATGGTAGAAGCGTATACAAGATTCGTATTGGATAATGCCGGTAAAGTGCCTCATAACGTTCTGAAAACAGAAGACCTTACTAGCTCAGATGGCATCTTTACCGGGCATTCAAACAGGAATGATAAACCCATTCCAATCTGGAATCTGAACGCCGAATATACTAACGGTGAGGCTTCCTATTCCGGCCATATTGAAGCCTTAACATTAGCTGCTCCACTGGTTTCTAAAAACCTTCCTGAAATCTATGTACCTAAAGATACAGTGTTAGGATTATTTGATCAGCTGACAGATGAGCGTTTCGCGCTGGATAGTATTACAGGTGCTCCAACTACCGACAGATACTTTACAAACTTCAACAGTCATATTCCTGTCTTTTCTAAAATTAAAGTATTACAGGATGGAGGGGCTGTGGATCCTGACTTCCGCATATATGGAAGTGCTATCATTTTTACAAGGGTTGAAGAGCTGATTTTGTTGAGAGCTGAAGCACTGGCAGTGCTGGGTAATCAGTCCGGCTCCATTGAACAATTAAATCAGATCCGTGACTTGAGAAAATTGAGTCGATATAACGCAACTCTTGAAGGTAATCTGATCGACGCCATTTTCAAAGAACGTCGTAAAGAGCTTATGGGAGAGGGGTGGAGATGGTTTGATCTGATCAGGTATCATAAACTGAAGTATGATGACGCGGCTTTCCTCAAACTTATCAGGGAGGGCGGAATATACTGGCCAATAGCTGATGATGTACTGTCTCAGAATAAATTAATCTCACAACAGCCTTACTGGCTAAACAGATAACCAATCATAAATGAACAAATTATTTCTCATGAAAAAGATGCTCTTTCGATTAAGTGGGGTAGCAGTAATGATAATACTGTTCTTGTATGCTGGCTGTAAGAAAGATAGCGGATATTATGAACACCAGAATATTGTCCGCGAATTTGCCGGTAACACTTACGATCTGTTGAAGAGTCAACCTGGTGTTTATGATTCTTTTCTATACGTTATTGATAAAGTTGGATTAACAGATAGTTTGAAGGAAGGTATATATACTGTATTCGCCCCTACCAATGCAAGTTTCCAGGAAGCTATTTCAAATATGAATAACCTCCGGAAAGCCCAGGGAAGACCGTTATTATATCTCTCTACTTCTCCATTGTATCAGTTAGACTCTATGGTTTCCACCTATCTGATTCCAGGAATTATCCCTTCAGATAGCATGTCGGGGCAGGATGGGATTGATTTCTATAGCAGATACAACTTTATGATGCATGGAAGATATAAAAGTACCCGTTCGGAAGGCTATGTGGAAGGTGGCCCTGGTGTTATTGAATTCAGTAATACCAAAGGAGTGATTTATATCCGCCAATGGAGTACAAGTAATACCGTGGCTGTTGATATCAAAACTTCCAATGGATTGGTAAACGTAATGGACCGGAATCACATTTTTGGTTTTGATGAATTTATTGGCCGTATTAATCCAACGTTGCCTTCTCCATATTATGGCTATCCGTTACCAATACCTGGTACAATCGGGTTTGAAATATTCGACAAAGGTGGTGAATCCGTTGCATATCACGATAACGACCCTACGAATAATGGAGGAAAATTCAGACCACGTGAAGGGGTAGATATTGAGGATTCAGGAAATGGAGAAAATGGTTATGATGTTGGATGGACCAACTCCGGCGAGTGGTTGAAATATACTGTATTCATCAACGAAGCTGGAAAATACAGACTGTCTATCCGCGCTGCTGCCAACAGATCGGCTGCCGAAGGTGGTGGTACGCTTCACCTCGAGATAGACGATAATCCTGTTACTGGTGGTATTAAGATCAAAGGAACCGGCGGTGACCAGAACTGGGTTGAAAATGAAATTATTACGAGAGACTTACCCGCAGGAAAACACGTACTGAAAGTAAGCTATGACCTTGCTCGTTTTAATCTCCGCTTTATGCGCTTCCTGCCATTAAGTAAGCATTATCCGGTTCCGGGTACCATACCGGTTGAAGAATTTGACGAAGGAGGAGAAGGAGTAGGATACCATGATTCCGACGCTAGTAATAATGGCGGTAAATATAGGCTTAATGAAGGGGTAGATATCTCTCAAAATAAAGAAGGTGGTGGCTATAACGTTGGGTGGACTAACGATAATGAGTGGATGAATTATACCATAAATGTATTAAAAACCGGAGAATACTACTTCACTGCAAGAGTGGCGAGTCCTAATGCTCCGAATGGTAATAACCGTTTCCATTTCGAAATAGATGGACAAAATGTAACTGGTTCAATGACCTGTCCTAATACCGGTGGATGGGATGCATGGACAAATGTTACCACTAACCAAACTATACATCTGGAAAAAGGAATTCATGTAATGCGATTCTTTGAGGAGAATGGCAACTATAATATCAGGTCTTTTACGATTAGCGAATTTAAATGATGAAAGTTATGTCAAGATTCCAAAAATATAGTTTCATCGGTCTGCTTACTACATTGGTAGTAGCACTGGGTGCCTGTAAAAAATGGCTGCCGGAGGATTTGGATTATATCAGCCCCAAAGCAGGATTTGTTCAAGTACTTTTTAATCCAACCTTGGGCCGTACTACCGTGTATTCACGTGTATTTAATACAGATAATTCAACAACGCCCCTGACGTTCAAAATTGTAAATGTTCGTCTTCGCGGTACAGGCGAACCTACACACGACTTCGAGAAAACGGTTCCGGTATGGGTATGGACCAGGTCTTACACTGGGGATGAGAAATCTGTTGCAGAGATAGATGCTAAGAGAAAATTGGAAAACCATCAGGTTTTTGAGATCAGAGAGAAATCCGGTGATTTCATTTTATGGAATGCTGCAGATAGCACAATGCTCCGTCAGTTACCAGATCCAGGTTACTTATTTGATGTGGTAGTATCCAACTCTGGTGGTACGAATACGTACAAAGACCTGACCCTTACTCCACAATGGGGAATTCCTTATAGTCCGGATGATGATGTAAATCCACTGACAGGTAAACCAATGGAAGAAAAAATTAAGGGTAGCAGTGATACCACTAAAACTCAATTGAAGTATATCCATCCTGTTGTCTTCAATATGCTGGGGGATAGTACAGAGCTGCCAATCAAGAGCGATAGTGTTAGGGTGATGTTTCGGAAAACCGGGGATGGAAGTTCCTTAACCTTTAAGTTCTTAAATAAGGATTCGCTTCTAATGAATCCTGCCAATTTTAACAGAACCGGGCCTTTAGATAGTCTGCTACACGGATTCAATGTTAAAGCTACCTCTACGTATATCCGTTACGATGTAGCTTATCCAATACCGGTAGTTAATTATCCTACTCGCTGGACAACCGGAGATGGCAGACAAACCAAGGTTGAATTTGCATTTGATAGAAAAGGATTTGGTGGAAGTATTCAAAGGGGATATCTGGATTTCTCCTTCGCCATATATCAGAAAGGAGATTGGGAAGTGATCTTCTTCTTTGCAAGTGATACTCCACGATTCAGAGATGAATGATCCAGGTATCTATATTGAATTACATTCTGAAAAAAATGATCTGGTGTTATGAAACCAAATAAATCTACAATTCTTTATAAAATCCGCTTATCTGCCAAAATTGTATGCTGGATGCTTACAATGATGCTACTTACGTTGGTGGGATCTGCGCAGCAGGCAAAAGTTACAGTTACTGGTACCGTAAGCGAAAAGGAAACAACTGAAGCAATGATGGGGGTGGGTATCTTAGAGGTGGTTGGAAAAACAACTAAAGCGATAGGAGTCACAGATGCGAAAGGAAATTTCTCCGTTCAGGTATCCCCTGATGCATCCCTTGTATTCCGCTTTATAGGATATAAGGAATATACTATAAAAGTCGGACAAGGCAGGCGCCTGGATATTCGCATGTCTGTTAAAGAAAACAAACTTACAGAAACAGTAATCATCGGATATCAGAGTAAAACCAGAGAACTTACTACTGGTAGCTCTATTCTGGTAAGTGGTAAAGATCTGCAGGATGTACCGGTATCCAACGTAGAACAATTATTGCAAGGTAGAGTACCGGGGCTGAATATTCAGAATAATACAGGTTCTCCCGGTGGTAGAGGTATGGTTGCAATCCGTGGTCTTTCTAATATTACCGTTACCGGTAGTGGTAGCAATTCCTTCCTTTCGCCAACTTCTCCTCTTTATGTAATTGATGGTGTGCCTGTTGATGCAGATGCTAACTTTACCTACGGATTCCAGACTCCCGGACCTGGGGTTAGCCCTCTGTCTCTTATCCCGCCTGAAGATATTCAAACCCTTGAAGTACTTAAAGATGCCCAGGCTACTGCATTGTATGGCTCCAGGGCGGCTTATGGTGTTATCGTTATTACTACCCGTCGTGGTAGCTCCAAAGTTCCGGTAGTACGATACACGGGTAACTACTTTATGGATACTCCTCCGAAGTTAAGAGAAACAGTGGGTGGTAACATGGAAAGACAAATCAGGATTAAAGAGATTATGCAGAATGGAAATTATAGCGATTGGTTGAAAATATCTCAAACTCCATTCCTGGCCGATAGTCTGAATCCTTATTACAATAGCTCAACTAACTGGCAGGGTATTTTTTACCGTACTACATATAACCAAACACATGATATAAATATCAGCGGTGGTGATCCAACGTTCAATTACAAAACAGATCTTTCTTATTTCCACCAAAACGGTGTTATCAGAAATACAGGGTTCGACAGATATTCTATTAACACTAATATGAATTATCAGCCAACTCCTAAACTGAAGGTTTTTGCTATGCTAAACACGCAGGTTGGTAACAGGAAGTTAGGTAGTGGTAATGGATTATTACAAACCGGAGTTGCCAACAATGGGCAAACTTCTTCACTGATGCCTGATCCATCTTTCTTCTTAAGTTCGTCTGACCTGTTAGGTGCACTGGAAGTACAGAATAACAACAAAACCCTGAATGTTACCACTACTATAGATGCCAGTTATCAATTGATAGATGGACTTAGTATGGGCTCTAACATTAGTTATACTTACGCTTCCAATACCACCGATAAATTTACTCCTGCCGCCGCAAATAGCGACTACTCACAGGTAGAAGCATATGACGACAGAAATTTTACGCTGTATAATCGTAATAGCCTTACCTATTTCAAAAGCATCAACAAGAAGCACAACTTCACGTTAATGGGCTTTAATGAAATATATAACAGAGGTATGCAGGCCAGAATAATACGCCAGGAACGTATGCCTAACGATCAGTACCAGGGGCCTTTAGGCTATGGTAAGGATGCATCAAAAGGAGGTGGATTATTAGGGAACTATTCTCAGGGCCATACAGCTTCGTTTGCCGGTACATTCTCTTATAACTTTAAGCAGAAATACGTATTGGATGCAAGTTATCGTATGGATGGTACTTCGGCTACCGGGTTTAAGGATCCTTATTCTAAAAATCCTTCTATTGGTCTGAGGTGGAACTTTAGTAAGGAAAATGCGTTGATAGACAAAAACTGGCTGTCGTATGGTTCATTGCGCGGAAGCTGGGGGCAAAACATTGTACCAATGGCAGATCTGTTTGCAATCTATGGTACATATGCACCTAATGGTACTTATAACGGAAATCCAAGAATTGGTTCCAACTTCGATCAGATGCCTAATCCAGATCTGAAACCTACTACCACAACTCAGTATAATCTAGGTTTAGAGTCAGGATTCTTCAAAAGCAGAATTGAAGTAATATTTGATATGTACTACAAGTCAGTGCTCAATCTTCTTCGTAGGAAGGATTTGCCTGATATAACCGGTTTCAAAAGTGTAATTACCAATGAAACTTCGCTGGTGAATTATGGTTATGAGCTGGCATTGACTTTCAGACCTATTGTTAGTACTGTTCAATGGAGCATCAGCCTGAATGGTGCAATGAATAAAGACATCCTAACCCGTCTGCCTGGTGATGCCCGTCAGTTGATTCAATCTGAAAATAATCAAAACATCGTTTACCGGGTTGGTAGAAATTCATTGAGCAATTATCTGTTAACTACTAAAGGAGTATATGCCAATTTAGATGCGGTACCAGTTGATCCGGCAACCGGATTAAGGTATCATACTTTGGATGGAGTATTCTTTAAAGCCGGAGATCCATACTGGGAAGACAGAGACGGCAACTATATTCTGGATAACAATGATTACACAATTGCCGGTAACTCACAACCATTGATAACAGGTGGTGTGCAATCGGTACTTAACTATAAGAATTTCAGTTTTACTATCAATGCATCCTATACTGCAAAAAGAGATATCATCAATGATGCATTGGTACAAAGATTACAGTATCTGGGCCAGCCATTTGACCAACGTTCGATTGTTGATTTCAATTCCATTAATTACTGGAAAGCATATGGCAATGATGCATCTTACCCTAATCCTTTCGATTATACAAGAGCTGGTGCCGTTCAACCATTCAGAGGAGATCAGACATTATTCCAGGAAGATGGTTCTTACTTCAAAATCAACACAATCACAATTGGATATATACTGAATAAAAATCTGACGCACAGATATGGACTCAATACTGTGCGCTTTTATCTGACTTGTAATAATGTAAAAACGTTTAGCAATTATTCTGGTCCTAACCCTGAAAACGTATCTGCGTTGGGAAGAGATCAGTCTAATGGTTATCCTATCCCTCGTTCCTGGAACTTTGGGCTTAACGTACAGTTTTAAGATAATTTTTACCTAAAAGAAATTGAACATGCATCGCAAGATTATCTGTTTACTAGCACTGCTGCTGATCGGACAAAGCAGTTGCAAGAAATTCCTGGACGTAAAACCATTGGACAAACTTTCAGGAAATGCTTTTTTACAAACAAAGGAAGATGTTGAAAATAATCTTTGGGATACTTACGGATTACTACGTGATAAATTAGGGTCCTGTCCTTTTCTGCCAAATGCAGGTGATGTCAGATCCGGAATGATGGCGGAAGCGCCGGAAACTAAAGATCGTAACTACGTACACTTTGTTTCGCAAAACGACCTGGCCACATTTATTGCTCTACGCGGTAATGACGGATTGTATCATTGGGGAGAGCTTACAAAATGGCAAGGGTTTTATAAAGTGATTCAGGCAGCCAATAACCTTTATTATGAGCTGGGAGTCAGAAAAATTGGGGGCGCAACGGATGCCCAGATTAAAGGATTTAAAGCTGAAGCTGTATTTCTGCGTTGTATCTCTTATTGGTTGATGATCAGAGTATGGGGAGATGTTCCTTATTTTACTGATGCCTATCATATAGATCCATTACCCAGAGAAAAGATGGTTACAGTGGCAAAAAATTGTTTGGATGATCTGATGAAAGTAAAAGATGATTTGCCATGGACTTATAATAATGCAGCCTATGTTGGTGTAAGAGCAACTAAAGGGGCCTTGCTGACTTTAATTATGGAGCTCGATGCCTGGAATGCAGGATTTGATAAAGCAAATGCTAAAAAATATTTTCAACAATCAGTTGATGTCGGAACAGAGCTGGTAAATAGCAAACAGTATGATTTGCTCCAGTTAAGCGAATATCGCCAGTTGTTTCAAGGTCGTACTAAAGAAAGTTTGTTTGAAATAGCACAGAACTCAAACTATAATGAAATTATTCGTTATAATACTTTTTCAGATTTGGTGTTACACTTCCCGTATAAACGACCTGTGGCAACCCACCAATGGAGCTATTCATATTACAGGGCATCTTTTCTGACAATGCTTTTCCCTCCCGGATTACCAGATGGTAGAGTGCAGGCCTGGTTTGATGAAAATATGTTTGCAGACAATGGAGATTTCCAATATCTGAAGTTTATTAATGTCTATGCAATCACAGATCAGGAAGATTATAACCCGGATGGTAATGTAATTATTTTCAGATATGCTGATGCGTTATTACTACTGGCAGAAGCCCTGGCTGAAGTAGGAGGAAGAGATGATGAGGCAATGGCAAAAATGAACCTGGTGAGACAACGTGCGTTAGCTTCTCCGGTAACCGGAGTAACAGGGGATGAACTTAAAGAAGCCATTTTTGCTGAAAGAGCCAGAGAATTAATGGGAGAAGGGCACTATTACTTTGATCTGCTCCGAACCGGTAGAATCTTCAGTGCAAAATGGTGCTATTATCCACTTACCCAGCTGCAATTTGATCAGGGAGGATGGACCTGGCCGTTGGATGCTTCTGTGCAAAATCAAAATCCGTTTATCCAACTTAACACCTTTTGGTTAAAGTAAAAATCAGCAACTATGCGTTTACGTAAAAAATATCTATTAATCCTGATCATTGCAATTGCGGGCATTTCAGCTTGTCAGAAAGAGAAGGATTATTATCTCGATTCCGGACTTGCAAATCCATATTTTAAAGGATCGGTGCTAGACTATCTGAATGCGCAACCATTTTTGTTCGATTCGGTAGCTACGGTTGTGAATCTGGCAGGTATGGATAGTCTTTTTAAATCTGATAAAATTACTTTCTTTTCACCAACTGATTACAGCATTAGCAATCTGATTATTTTCACAAATCAGGTTTTATATACTAATGGATATGACACTATCCGTGCTTTAAATGAGATACCAGCTCCAATTTGGAGAAAATATTTGAGTTGCTATCTGTTTCATGGTGCAAATCAGCTTAAAGATTATCCACAGATCGATTACAATTTATTAATCAATTATCCGGGTCAGACCTATTATTCCTGGGATAAACAACCAATGAATATCGGAGTGATTTATAATGATGCCAATGGTGTGAAATATGTGGGATACAGGCAGCTGAGTCTGGCATACATACCTGATATATCAAATCCAACGCAGGGATGGAAATATTCTTACGTAGCATCCTGCAATATATTAACAGATAATGGAGTAGTACATGTACTTAGTTCCCAACACGCTTACTTTGGTTTTGACCCTATTAAGTTTGCATTGGATGTACAGGCTGCAATTAATTCATCTGGTAAATAATTTATTAAACGTTATGCAAAAGAGCCGTAATAATTGTTACCTGTTGTTGATGGTGTTGAGCTTTCTCATTCTAAACAGCAGTTGTACAACAAAAGATAAAGTTTATTCAGATCCGTATGCAGGTGGCCGTCCGGCATTGGGAATTAAAATGAGTACAGATTATCCGGAACCCAGACTGGGAGCTCCCGGAAGTATCGTAAAATATAAAGCTACAGGGCTGGTGCCTTATAAGAATTCCATCACCTTTTTATTGAATAATGAGGTAGCTGAAATAGTAGGCATCGATAGCACAGGTATTCAGATCAAGGTGCCGGAAAATGCCAGCACCGGCGTTGGTGCAATTTCAATTGACGATAGAGTGGTATTCGGACCTGTATTCCGGGTAACAGGTAATGTGTCTGCAGATAATACATTTAAAGCTCAGGTTGGAGCAGATAATTATATCAGTGGGGTACTGCCATTACCAGATGGGCGCATGATCTTAGTAGGAAGTTTTTCCGACTATGAAAAGAAAGGAACAGTAAAGCCTCTGAACCGTATCCTGCTTACTTCTAAAGATGGAGAGCTGGATCGTTCCCTCGTTACAGAAAATGGTGTAGGTGGTTACCTGACCACTATTGCCACCCTGCCTAATGGAAAATTTGTAATCGGAGGTGGTTTTTCTTCCTACAATATCCATCTGGGTGAAGTTAGTAACATAACAGTTCTTAACACTAATGGTACTTTGGATAGTATGATTGTAAGAACCTTTATGGATCAGGATACGGTTCCTGCTTTCAATGGAGGTGTGGATGGAAGTATCTCTAAATTATTTACCCGGGGGAATATGATAACGGCGGTCGGTAGTTTTAATTACTATCTGCAAAGGGTGTACGGATATGGCGATTATAGAGGACGACGCGACTCACTGGCAATAGATTCAGTTAGAATTAAGAATATGGTACGATTCTTTGCCGACGGGTCTCTGGATTCCTCTTTTAATTATAATCTGTTAACACATAAAAGCTATGACGGACCAAATGGGCCAATAATCGATGCATTGATGCAGGATGACGGGAAGGTAATATTAGTAGGTCGTTTTACTAAGTATAATAATGAGACAGTAAATAATATTGTGCGCATCAATGACGACGGGAGTATAGACCGCACTTTTAAAACCGGTAACGGCGCAGATCAGTACATTTCATCTATCAAATATAATAAAGCTACCCGCCGCTTTACGCTGGCGGGAGCTTTTAATGTCTTCGACGGACATGAACAGAATGGCCTAGCCCTGATCAATGAAGATGGTTCATTGGATAATACATTTAAAGGAGCGACGAAGAATAATATAGATTCTTATGTTTTTGCCTCTCAGCTTTCGAATGGCTGGCTTGTGGTTAGTGGTTATTTCAGAAGTTATGGCGGAGTTCATAGAGGGAACTTTATGATCCTCGATCAGCAAGGTGCATTATTGAAAGGATATAATACCAACGGTGACCTGGAAGGTGTTGTAACTAACGTACTGGAAACAAAGAATTTTTCGGGTCAGATACAACTCTTGCTCACAGGTGGTTTTAGCAAATTGGATGAACAACCTGTAGGTAACATTACCAGGCTTTTATTAAAATGATTAATTCCCAGAACATGCAGAAATATAATTGGATATCGAAAGGAAGAACACTGCTGTTGCTTACACTAAGCTCCGTACTTTGGATGGCTTGTAATAAAGGGTTTGAAAGAGTTTTGCCCCCAGGCAATAACAATGATACAACCAGAGCGATCATCAAACAGGCTAAAGTTTTGATGGTGATACTCGATGGAGCAAGAGGACAATCGGTTCGCGATTTAAACAGCACTAATATCTCAGCACTTACAGATCATTCCATCTATGCCTGGAATTCTATCTCTGATGCAGATATCAATAGCTATACTACCTACGCAGATATATTTACTGGTGTTACAAAAGA
Source organism: Chitinophaga silvatica (assembly GCF_003419895.1). Lineage (GTDB taxonomy): Bacteria > Bacteroidota > Bacteroidia > Chitinophagales > Chitinophagaceae > Chitinophaga > Chitinophaga silvatica. The sequence continues at coordinate 202,196 of NZ_QPMM01000007.1, forward strand.
TAAGCACTCAGTAGGGGCAGATCTTAATAATACCAACTTAAAGAATTTCCCTTCATTCTTTAAATATATTAAAGCCCGTCAACCATCCATAAGAATTGCCACTTATACAACGGTTGATGGAATCGGAGATAAAATTATCACTGATTCAGATGATAACAGGCTGTTTGCTAATGATGATAACGGAGCAACCCAGGCTGCACTCACGGAATTGGGAAATGATAGTGCCGGTGTAGTGGTGGTACAGTACAGTAACATTAATAAACAAGGAAAGCAGTTTGGGTATGACTTATCATCTCCCCAATATAAAAACGCTTTGTTACAGGCTGATGATGATTTAGGAAAGATGCTGAATATCATAAAAGCGCGTAAATCCTATCTTCAGGAGAAATGGATGGTGGTTGTAATGTCGAGCCATGGCGGACCTTTTGCTATTTCACCAGACGACGATGACCATACTATTTTAAGTAATCCTGCTGTCAACAACTTTGTGCTTTATTATACCCAGGATTATCTCCCATCCTTTATAGATAAGCCTTACACCGGAAATCGATATATCGGTAAAGCGGTACACTTAGTTGGGAATGATGCGAATGCTGTATATGCAACAGTTAATGATACAAAAAACTTTGACTTTAGTGAAAAACAAAGCCTGACTATAGAAATGAAGATTAAAGTGATGCCAGGGGCAAATGGAGACTATAGTTACTCCAATACTTCCATCCTGGCTAAAAGAGCTTCACTTGATGCAGGAATTGTAGGATGGGCGATTGTATTGAATCAGAAAGGCTGGCAAATAAACATTGGGCAGAATGCGCCAGGAAGAACCAATAATATTATTGTAGGTGGTGCTGATATAAGTGATGGAAACTGGCACGATATCGCGGTAGCTATCGTAACGGATACGATGAATAATAATTCACGTACTGTAAGAACATATACAGATGGAAAGGCCAATAATACCTCAGATATTACCGGTTCCGGCAATCTAAATAATACAGCTCCCCTTACATTGGGGTACCTTCCTTACATAGGAAGTTATCCTGCTCCGGATGCCTATGTTACAGAAGTTAAGATTTTCCTGGCTGCAGCAACTGATAAGATTATATCAGATTATGCCTGCCAGACATTTATGACAAAAAGCCATCCGTTGTATGATCAGTCGATCGGCTATTGGCCGGCAACCGATGGGCAGGGCGCAATACTGAAAGATCAAAGTGGTTCGGTGGCTAATTTGCAGATTCATGGAACCTATAGCTGGCTTGGATTTAATAACCTCATCTGTCCTGCCGCTCCAAATAACGTAGCTCAAACTATGCCACAGTCTATAGATGTATGCCGCCAGGTAATGGACTGGTTGCAGGTATCCGTAGATCCACGCTGGAATTTAGATGGGAAGGTATGGACTACCCGTTATGTAAGTATGAATAATAACTAACCAGATTACCTTAAAGATATCAGGATGATAAATACTAAAATATTCTCTTTACCATTGCTACTGGCATTTGTTGCTATAGCTAACCAATCCTGTAAAAGGGATGATATCAAGGGAGAACAAATTAATGTACAAAAGGTTAATGCTGCCCTGTCAAGCAACAATGGCGTAATTAGCATCCCGGCAGGAGATACCAGTTACACAAAAGATGCACTGACGGTAGATATTCCCATGAGTATACAGCTCTCTGATGCTGCCCCTTCAAGGTTTGATATTGGTATTGGTGTTAACAACGATACCATTAACAATATGATTGCTAACGGAACGCTCAACAATGCTGTGCTACTTTCAGCAGAAGAGTATTCCTTGCCTTACCTGATTAACATCCCATTTGGGGTCGACAAAGCAACCTTCTCATTAAAAGTTAATCTGGGAGCTTTTGAAAAATATTATGGTAAAAATCTGGTGGTGGCAGTAGAGTTGAAAGATCCATCAAAAAATAATGCACTGGATGAAAAGAAGAAAACAGTAATTGTTCAGATCAGTACAACCGCCATTGTACCAATAGATCAGATCCATTATGTCTACTTTACTGATTATGGTAAGACGATTAGCGTACCAGTAGATAAACCTAAAAACTACACCGTAGGAATAGGCATTCTGCAGGTACCATTAAGCGTGAGTTATACCAGTACAGCAGGAAAATCGTTTTATTTGAAATTAAGCCCTAACCAGGATACCGTTTCAAAACTGATTACTGCCGGAGCACTACCCAATACAGTAGCTCTTACGGGGGCCGACATCACCCTTCCAGATTCCATTGCCTTCAAAGACTTTAATAATTCACTCAGCTTCCCGGTAAATGTAAATCTATCATCCCTATTGGTAAATCCCGGGAAGAAAGCAGCATTGGCAATAGACCTTATAGATCCGAGTGTTTATAAGCTCGACTCGGCCAGGCGTACAATGGTTGTAGTTGTAGATCCCGAAGGGTTGAAGTATAACCCTTACTATGGAACACCGTTGCAGCTCCCTGCTGCCATTGGTAGCTCAGTTACACTGAAGGCCGCAGATTTCGATCTGGGTGGTGAAGGCTGGGGATATCATGATGGTACCCCTAATAACATTCCGGGAACATACCGTCCGAATGAAGGTGTAGATATTGAAAATAACGGAGGCAACATTGGTTTTACAGAAAATGGAGAGTGGTTAAAATATACCATCGAGGCCCCGGTAGATGGAGAGTGGGATATCGCCATCGCTATTACTACTCCTAATGGCGGCGACAGAGGATTGCATGTTGAAATTGATGATGTAAACCAGACAGGCAGAATTCCATTTACCAGCACTGGTGGCTGGGGTAACTGGACTTACCTGCATGGCACATTGAAAATGACAGCAGGTAAACATCTGATGAAATTTGTTTGGGAAACAGGAGATACTAACTTAAGAGATTACATATTTACCAGAAAGAAATAGTTCACTATACGCAGCACCTCTCTTCAGTCGAGCGCACAGAGATGGTGCTGCATTAGCATAATTGTTTATTATTCGACCTGATATGTATTGCCGGCCTTTCCAGGCTGGCATATTTTTTTTAGCTACCTTTCCGTAAAAATGCCAGAGAACCCATTTGACAGCATTGAAGACCCACAACTTAGCCCTTTCCTTAAAGGAAAGTCAGATCAAACCTTAGCTCTGCTTAAAGGGTTTTATACCGCCTGCGCCAATTTAACTCCCGTAGCTATAAGAACTACTAAATCAATGATTAGCATAGGTACACCTTCTGGTCAGGTTTGGGTAACACAGTTAGGAAAGAACTTTGTGCATATTATTTTCCCGTTTAAGGAACCGTATCACGACAATCTTTGCTTTACAAAAATTGCGCAAGTGCCTGGACAGCAACAATATAATCACCATTTCAGGATGTACCAGTTAGACGATGTAAATGAAGAAGTAACTGTCTTTCTTAAACGAGCCCTCATAAATTAAACAAGGTAGTTCCCATATTGTTACAGATAAGGGATAAGTAGTAAATTCATATAACTGAAAAGTACCGCTTATGAATGCGCATTTTCGCCAGGGCTCCAGAAATCTGATCGAAACGATTCTGGTATTGCTATTGTTACTAGGCTTGCTGATAGCGCTGTATAAAGTATTACATATTTTTTTCGGAGTACTAACCTTTGCATTGATCTTTTCAGTGTCTTTCCACCCATTATTCGAAAAAATGGTTGTGAAGATGCAGGGAAGGCGGAAGTTGGTAGCTGTATTATATGCAATTATTCTCGTTGCTATCATTGCTCTACCTGTTACTTATATCATCAGTGCCATAAGCACACACATGCGGGATATTGTTGACTGGATCAATGATACCCGGCAGAATGGCTTGCCGCCTTTGCCTTCCTGGTTAATAAATATTCCTTATCTGGGACCGGATATTAATTCCTTCTGGCAGAATTTGCGGGAGAGTCCGCATGCTACTATTACGGGCCATGAAAAACAAGTAGGCGTCATTGTTAGGCATGTGATTAGTAGTGGTGCCGGCATTATAGGCGCTGCAATTCAATTGGTAATAGGGATTATTATTTCAGCTTTCTTCCTGGTAGGAGGTGAGAGTGCAGTCAGACCTGTTAAGTCCACTATTCAGCATTTATTAGGAAAGAAAGATGGAGAAGAGCTGCTGGATGCTACCATTATGGCTGTTAAAGGAGTTTCTATTGGAGTAATGGGAACAGCATTTATTACAGGAATTGTATCTTGGATTGGATTTGCTATTGGCGGAGTACCTTTTGCATTAGGGTTATCAGCACTTGTATTCTTCGTTGTACTAATACAGATAGGCCCGCTTATCATTTGGATTCCGGTAATGATCTGGATGGCAACCCAGGGGCATCCGGGTATGACCTTGTTTTTAATCATCTACGGGGTTGGATTACAAATAGGGGAGGCTATTTTAAAGCCTTTACTGATTGCTAAAAGTGGTAAATTGCCATTTCTGGTTTTGTTTCTGGGGGTGATTGGTGGCCTGGCGGCCTGGGGATTTACAGGGATTTTTAAAGGAGCCATAATTATGGCCGTATTCTATACCGTATTTAATTCCTGGCTGGCGGGTAAAAGCGAACCCCAGTCAGCAGACTAATTGAGTAATTATGAAAGCCGCATCGGTCAGCGATATAAAAAAAGAATTACAGACTTTACCACCAGCCAGTTTGATGGCTTTATGTTTGCGGTTGGCAAAATTTAAGGCGGATAATAAAGAATTACTATCCTATCTTCTGTTTGAAGCTGATGATTTACCAACATATGTAGAATCTATTAAAACAGAAATTGATGAAGCATTCAGAGAGATAAGTCACGATAAATCTTACCTGGCGAAGAAGAAATTAAGAAAAACCATCCGTATAACCAACAAGTATATACGCTATGTAGGTAATAAGGAAACGGACGCAGAGTTACTGTTATACATCTGTCAGAAGATGAAAGCATCAGGGATGGTAAACAATAGAAATGTTCAGATTCAAAATCTCTATATGCAACTGCTAAAGAAATCTGTTAAAGCTATAGATAGTTTGCATGCCGATCTGCAATACGATTATATTAAAATGGTAAATCAGTTAGATACAGATTTGTAGCATTAAATCAAAATGAGTATTTTTCAGAGTAAGATGACAGTTATAACAGAAACCAAACTTTTGCAATTGCGCAGCTTTGCGGCTTCCGATGATCATTTTGTTTTAACGTTACTCAATACTCCTTCCTGGCTGAAGTTCATTGGTGACAGGAAAGTGAGAACCCTAACAGATGCTCAGCGTTACATTATGAATAACCTGCTCAAAATGTACAAGGAGCAGGGATATGGTGCCTGGGTTGTAGTACTGAAGGAAACAAATACACCTATCGGAATTTGTGGCCTTTTCAAACGTAGATACCTGGAGCATCCCGATCTGGGATTTGCTTTTCTCCCATCAGCTGAAGGTAAAGGTTATGCCTATGAGATCACCAAGGCCACATTGGAGTATTCTCAACAGGAGCTTAAACTACCGTTGGTTTATGCTATCACTCAGCCAGAAAATCAAAGGTCTGTAAATTTATTGAATCGATTAGGCTTTGCTCAGCATGGTACTATTCAACCTCCGGGTGAAGATTCACCCCTTTCCTTATTCAGAAAACTGCTATTTGAAGGCGTACAGCTATAATTAAAAATGATCTCGTAAACCCGAGACCATTTTTAATTTATTCAGATATTTGAAGATGAATTTTTTGTTTTCAGCGTACGTACCAATGCCCAGGCAAGTACTCCTATGCACAAGACCACAAGCCCTATTCGTAAATAAGTAGCAACCGTTATCGATAAGGTTATACCGGTTCCAATTGCAATATAGGCGGCCAGGCAAATTGGGCATTTAGGAATCAATACCAGCGTAATTCCCGGGATTAGCCAGCTTACAGATTTCTTTACCCGCTTTACAAAACCGTTGGCGCCTGTGGTGCTTGTGGGCTTGCTATTACGTATGCCCGTTTTCGTATGGCAAGCGCAGGATGATTTCATTTTGTGATTATTTAGAACTACAACAGGAACTGTCTGAATTCATTTTGCTATAGCTGTCGTGCCGTTTAATATACTTGGATAAATCGCCAGGTTTCCTGCCTAAAGGTGTTACATCAAAGTAGTCGAATGCAGTTGCAAGAAACTCGGTTCCACGAGCATATGCAGAATAGGTGTGATAGATCTCACCATTCTCATCCTTATAAAAGACACTTATGCCTGGAAGGTCTTCCCAGTGAATTGACGGATTTTCAATAGTTTCATAATTATAGATAATATTACCCTTGGCAAGATCCACAGGCCGGAATGAAGCATTGAAATCATAGTTAAAATCACTGTGCTCAGACGATACCCAGTTGAACTTCCAGCCCATTCTCTTTTTATAGGCATTGAGTTTTGCTAATGGAGCTCTGGAGATGGCGGTAATTGAAACATCATTGTTTTCCAGATGTGCCAACATTCCATCAATGCTATCTGCACCAAATGAGCAGCCAACACAGCCTTCAGCATCATTGGGGCCAAACATGAAATGCTGAACAATCAGTTGAGAGCGACCATCAAATAAATCACTTAAACCAACAGTACCATCAGGGCTATTGAATGTATAGTTCTTTTGTATTTTTACCCAAGGGAGCTCCAGTCTGGCTTTGGCTATTTCATCATGAAGCCGGGTAAGTTGTTTTTCTTTTATTAACAGTTTCTTTCTGGCTTCCAGCCATTCGGATTGTGTTACTGTTTGGTGGGTTTGACTGGGTTTAACGTTTTCATTTATAAAACCAGTCGCAAGATTATTACTCATGATTTTTGCATTTTTGATATAATACAAATGTCATAAGTTCATTTGATTTTGTATGTCTGTGAATGCGCCTTTTTATGGGGGTATTTATGCCATTTTGTTTAGGATGAATGGTAATTGTTAATTGAGGAGGTTTGTATAAATTTAACCCCAATAATCTATAAACTGCTATATGAAGAAACCATGTTTACTGGCATTCCTGTGCTTAACCGGCATTATTTCCAGTGCCCAGGAACTGTACATGCCCCGAAATATTCGTAAGGCTTATGAGAAAAATACAAGATCATTAACCGGCGCTCCCGGAAAGAATTACTGGCAAAATAAAGGAATCTACCAGCTAAACATCAATGTAAATCCACCTACCAGAAAAGTAACAGGTCTCACTACTATTGATTATGTCAATAATAGTCCGGATACCTTAAGAAAATTAGTATTGAGGATGATTGTCAATATTCACAAGCCACAGGCCACAAGATCGGGCTATGTTGCAAAGGATTATCTGACTAATGGGATGACAATAGATAGCCTGGTAATAGACGGTCAGACTATACCTTTCGATAACGATATTGGAACAGTTGCCAATATAAAACTGAAGCAACCTTTACTACATGGTAATCATGTAAAGCTGGCCATTAAATACCATTACGATTTGTCGTTATTAAGTGGGCGTGAAGGTATGCTGGATGCAACTACTGCTTTCCTCGCCTATGCTTATCCGAGAATTTCGGTATACGACGATTATAATGGCTGGGATGTTCTCGAACACTCAGATAGAGCTGAGTTTTATAGCGATTTCAACGACTATGATGTTAATATCACGGCACCTAAAGACTATGTTGTTTGGGGAACAGGAAATCTATTGAACCTCACAGAGGTATTACAACCTGAAATTGCTACCCGACTGAAAAATTCATATACCTCAGATAAGGTAATACATATTGCAGACAGGTCCGAAATGGCACAAGGGAAAGTGACCCGCCAACAGGAATGGAATACCTGGCATTTTTCAGCTGATAATATTGCTGATGTTACCTATGCAGTTAGTAAAAACTATGTATGGGATGCTGCAAGTACTGTTGTAGATAGCAGCACAATGAGAAGAGCAAGTGTCCAGGCTGCTTATAACGATACGGCAACAGATTTCCATCATTCAGTCACCTTTGGCCAGCACGCCCTGAACTGGTTTTCGCATAACTGGCCTGGAGTGCCATATCCGTTCCCGGTTATGACAGCTGTGCAAGGTTTCGCGGATATGGAATATCCGATGATGGTAAATGATGAGTCGGTAGGTGATGACCTGCCTTTTGCTCAATTTGTACAGGACCATGAAATTGCTCATACCTGGTTCCCGTTCTATATGGGTACCAATGAAACCAGGTATGCCTTTATGGATGAAGGCTGGGCCACTACTTTTGAATACCTGATTGCTATTGCCGAAAAAGGTAAAGAGGCGGCAGATGCAGCATATAGAGAGTTCAGGGTTGCCGGATATATCAATAATCCGGCAACTGAAGAAGATCAGCCAATTAATTCTATGTCAACCCAGGTTAGTGGTGCGGGATATAGCCATAACTCCTATGGAAAAGCATCCCTGGCCTATCTGGCATTAAAGGATTTACTGGGAGATAGAGATTTCCGTAAATGTTTGCATGCCTATATGAATAACTGGCATGGAAAACACCCTATGCCATGGGATTTCTTTTATTCTTTCAATACGGCCTATGGACAAAGCCTTAATTGGTTCTGGAATAATTGGTTTTTCAGTAATAATTACATCGATTTGCGCATTGTTTCTGCAAAGCAGCAAAAAAATGAGTTAAATCTGGCTATTAAAAACGTAGGTGGATTTGCTATTCCTTTTGATGTTGTGATTACTTATCGTGATGGAAGTTCTACAAGCGTTCATCATACACCTGTTATCTGGAAAGATAAAGCAGCAGTGAATTTAAAGCTGCCTGTAAATAAGCCGGTAAAGGAAGTAAGATTGCATGGCAATCTGTTTATGGATGCCACAGAGCAGGATAATACAATAACTTTATAAGTATTTAAAGAATGGATTTTTAAGAAGATTTTTGATCAGACTATTTCAAAAATCTTCTTAAAAATTCTTCAAATTAAACATCCGTTATAAACCTTTGTCCTTACTGTTTTTTCCCGTAATTTTACCCCGCCGAATAATAAATGAGTTTAAGTTAATTTTGATCAACCAGAACGGGGTCTGTTGCATGTTATGAAATGAAGCGATAATGTTGCTTAAATTTAAAGATAGCTGTGCCCTTTAGTGAATTCCGACATGAATATTTCCTCAAAAGTCCTGATAATTTTGTGGGGCGTTATACTTCTGCTAACTGTTCCGCATATACCCGTGCAAGCACAGGGTTTGGTTTTCTCTTCCTTTGAACAGGTTCAGGAGAAGAGAACCTCTCTAATGCTTAATGAAAACGAACCGCTGTGTTTGAGTGAGAATGCAGCTATTGCATTCCAGTTTAGCTTTTTCCCCGACAGGTCTGTTTACTACGGGTATTTGTTAAGAATGATCAATAATCATGGGCAGAACATAGATCTTATTTACAATCACCTGCATCGGCAGTTTAATGTTGTTTCGGGTGGAACTTATTTAAATATATCTTTTCAGATAGATTCAAATCTTTTGTTCAGAGACTGGAACACCTGTAAACTAAAATTCAATGGTTCCAGGCTAAGCGTAGAAGTAAATGAACAAGCCGTAGGAAATTCCGAATTGACGTTACAGGATCACTGCTTCCATATTTCTTTTGGGGCATGCCAGGTAAATAATTTTAAGAGCAGCGACCTGCCCCCGATGAAAATCAAGGATATTAGTCTTTATCAAAAAAATAAGCTTTGGGCTTATTGGCCGTTAAGAGAGCTGAAAGGAGACAGGGCTACAGATAGTATCGGAGGTCGTAGAGCTGAAGTGAGCAACCCGATTTGGGAAACTCCCTTACATCAGCAATGGCAATTATTACAAGCTATTACTGTGAAGGGGAATGCCAGTTATACATTTAACCCGGCAGAGGAAGAGGTATACATGACAGGTTCAGATAGTATACATCGCTATTTATTGAGGAATCATTCCCTCGTTGCTGATGCGCTGTCCAAACCGGTATTTCTTTCCAGGGGCTTTCAATCTGTTTATCATCCTACTAATCGTACTTTATACAGTGTACATATCGATAAAAGAGAAATTATTGGTTTTCAGTATGGTAATAAAGCCTGGGATAAGCCTATAGATTCCGGCGATATAACTCAGTTCTGGCAATCCAATAAGTTTATTAATCAACGTGAAAATGCATTATATATCCTTGGTGGTTATGGGCAGCTTACCTATAAAAATCTGGTACAGCGCTGCCTTTTCACTAACAGAACCTGGGAAAATATAACCGTCAAACAAACTGATTACAAACCCCGATATCTGGCTGCCTTAGGTACAACGGCTAATGGTGATACGGCTTACATACTAGGAGGCTATGGCAGTAACTCCGGAGAGCAGATGCTTAATCCAAAGTATTACTATGATTTATTGCTGTTTGATGTCAGGAATAAAGAAATAAAGAAAATTTACACATTGCCCGAACCCCGTGAGGCATTTGTATTTGCCACCTCAATGGTGATAGATACTTCCGATAATAGTTATTATGCACTTATCTTCCCTAACGATCGTTATAAATCGGCCCTGCAGCTTATTAAAGGTTCATTAAATGAACCAATCTACGAAAAGGCAGCAGATACCATTCCCTATGCGTTCGCTGACAACCTGTCTACAGCCGATTTATTTTATTGTCCACGTAGCAACCAACTACTGGCGATTACTCAACTTACCAATAAAGATAGATCCACTGATATAAAAATCTACTCCCTGGCCTTCCCTCCTCAACAATTATTGTTGAGCGAACAAGTGGCTAAACAACGGACTTCTTTTGCAATCGGTTGGATTTTACTGGTTATCGTAGCAATCCCTGTTTTGTATTTTTTTCTCAGAACCAGAAAGCATTCGGTCAATAAAGTTATCTCCGATGAGGTAATGGTAAATGAACCTCCAGAGGCATTCAGAGAAGTTGAAATGGTTATTCCTAAAGAGAAAGAAACTGAAGTTAAGGCACAATTGCATCTGTTTGGTGAGTTTAGAGTGGCAGATAAGAATCAGAATGCCCTTACACATCTTTTCTCTCCGCTAGTGAAGGAAATGTTTTTGTTGATTGTAATTCATACGGCCAGAACAGGTAAGGGAATTTCTACAGAAAAGCTATACGAGATCCTATGGCATGATAAATCGGAACGTGATGCCAGGAATAATCGTTCTGTTAATATGGTGAAGCTAAAAGGTGTACTTGAAAAGTTGGGAACAGGGGTTATCCTGCGGGAAGATAACAGATGGAAGTTTGAATATGATCCTACCTTATTAAGGGTAGATCTCGAGACTTTTTACTCACTGATAAGAGCAGAGAAATTAGACTATAACAATCTGCAGGCCTTACTGGCTATTATTAAGGATGGAACCTTCCTTTTCAGAACAGAATATCCATGGTTAGAGGATATAAAGTCGGAAATCTCTTCCCAGGCCCTAGATATCTTACTTTTTGAAATCAATTCATTACCATCCTCAGCTTCTCCGGATACCTATATTGAGATTGCCAATGCAATTTTTGTTTTTGATCCGATTCACGAAGATGCACTTCGGTGGAAATGTAAGAATTTAATACAGTTAAATAGGTTGACTTTAGCCAAATCTGTTTACGAGAAATTCTGCAAGGATTATCTCCATATCTATGGAGAAACATTTGTCACAAGTTTCCAGGAAGTCATTTCTTAAACTATCATTTTCCACTTTTTTAGGGAATTCTGAGAATTAATTCGGGCGTTAATGCGAACGTTAATAAGTTTATTAGCGCCTACCTCATTGATTTGCAACATGATTTATTAAGGCTTATTGGATTCCACGATTTTGAAAGTATTATCCCTTTCCTAACAATTCCTAGTAGCACAAATCCGCTAAGCTCCATATGATCAAAATATAGTTCCACGAATTTTTTAAACCATTAATTATCAATCAATGATTCGATTCTGCTTGCCAGTCTTACTATTGCTTTGTTGTTTTACACAGGCAATAGCCCAGCGTACCCTTATCAGGGGGAAGGTCACAGACGACAAAAACAATCCGCTTCCAGGCGTAAGCATCCTGGTAAAAGGTGCCAAAAATGGTACGGCCACGTTAGTTGACGGTACTTTCTCGCTCAATGTAAATGATCCGGCCACTACCGTACTTCGGGCTACGATGACAGGATATGAGGCTAAAGAGATGCCACTCAATGGCAGAACTTCCGTTCAGTTTTTGCTGGCACCATCACCAATTAACCTTAATAATGTGGTAATTACAGGTGCGATGGGGCTTACCAAAACTCAGAAAGAAATAGGCTACGCCTCTCAAACTGTAGATGCCAACAATCTTACTGAAGCAAGAGACCTGACCCTTGCAAATGCATTATCAGGAAAAGTTGCAGGTCTCCAGGTTACAAACATGGGGCAACCAGGTAGCTCGGCCCGTGTAGTAATCAGAGGTGAGAACTCAATTACCCAGAACAACCAGCCTCTTTATGTAATTGATGGAGTACCTATCAATAACGATATGGGTGATGGAAATGAAAATAAGCTGGACTATGGAATGGGTCTTTCAGATATTAATCCTGATGATATCGAAACCCTTACCATCTTACAAGGACCTAATGCTGCCGCATTATATGGTTCCCGTGCTGCCAACGGTGCAGTATTGATTACTACCAAAAAAGGTAAAATTGGTGATGGAAGCCTGGGGCTTTCCCTTAACCAGAACATGCAGGTAAATAGTATTGCAGAATTTCCGGCTTATCAGAATGTATATGGTGAAGGAGGAAACGGACAACTGGTTGGAAATGGAAACAATATCATAAAAGGAACCGGTGCTGTTAGAATGGGTCAGAATAGTAGCACCTGGGGTATGCCCATGCTCGGACAACCATATAACGACTTCAATGGCAAACCTTTAGCAGGCGGATATTCTCCTAAACCTAATAATATTACCGACTTATATAAGAACAGTGTTACAAATTCATCCAACGTGGCTATCAGCAGAGCTGATGCTTTATCATCCTTCCGTTTGTCTTACGGCTATACGAATAGTAATGATGTGCTGAAAAATGCCAACCTTATTCAAAAGCATAACTTGCAGATGAATGCCAGCCGTAAAGTAGTGGATTGGCTGAACATAGAAACCCGTGTAATGTATACCGCCCAGAATACCCGTAACCGTATGGTGCGGAACCTGGATCAGAACAGCCCTATGGCCGCTTATGTTTACCTGCCAAGAAGTTTCGATCTGAATGCTATGACTCCCTGGGCCGATGCCAATGGAAATTCAACAACATTAGGATCATCCAATAGCACCGAGAATCCATATTGGATGCTGTATGAAAATTCGAACCAGGATAAGCGCAACAGAATTATTGGCGGTATAGCCGCAACTATCAACTTCACCAACAAACTCAGTTTCAAAACACAGGCATCTACCGATATCCTTTCTTTTAATGCCTATAATTATCTTGAGCTTGGTGGCTTGAAAACTCCCAGAGGAGCCTATAATACCAATACCCAAACCAATCAAATGTGGGATTATCAGGGTATGTTGTCCTACAATGATAAATTTGGAAAAGACTTCTCCCTTCGTGCAAATGTGGGTGCTGAATATGTGTTGAACAATAATCAGACAAAATATACTTCTACTGATGCCTTGCTAACTCACGACATGCCAAGCATCCAGAATACTACTTCTCCTCCTATATCAAGAGAATCTCTTTTAAAATCAAATGTGCAATCGATTTTAGGAGACTTAACTCTCGGATACAGAGAGCTTTTGTACTTGTCGGCAACCGGCAGAAACGATTGGTCTTCTACCTTGCCGGTAAGTAATTCCAGTTTCTTCTACCCATCTGTCAGTGGTAGTTTTGTATTCTCAAACCTCCTGCCTGAATCAAGTATTCTGAACTTCGGAAAGTTGAGAGCTTCGTATGCTCAGGTAGGTAATGCTGCGCCTCCATTGATGTTATACACTATGTATGTTGGTGGATTGTATATGGGTAATCCATATTTGAGCTATGCACAGCAGCCAAACAGCTCAAACTTTAAATTGCTGAACCCGAATCTGAAACCAGAAAAAACCGTTTCAAGAGAAGTTGGGTTAGAGCTTTCATTCTTTAAAAGTCGTATTCAGTTAACAACCAACATCTATAAGTCAAATACCTTCAATCAGATCATCGAAGCAAATCTGCCTACCGAAACAGGTTATACTACCAGGATGATGAATGCTGGTGAAATGCAGAATAAGGGTATTGAAGTTTCATTGAATGGAACTCCGTATCAGGACAAAAACTGGAAATGGACCTTAAGAGCTAACTGGTCATTAAACCGTAACAAAGTAATTTCAATTACGCCGGGTTTGGATAAGGTAAGATTAGGAGGAGCATTGGAAACAGTTGTTTATGCAATGAAAGACAGACCATATGGAGAGATCGTAGGTTGGGGCCCAACCAAAATCGGGGATACTGTGCTGGTGAATTCAAGTAATGGCCGTACGATTGTCGATAGAAATGTATACCTGGGTAACTTCCACCCGGATTGGCTGGGATCAATCGGTTCCGGAGTCAGGTATAAAAACTTTGACCTTTCATTCCTCGTAACAGTTAAATGGGGTGGTAAATTATATTCAGGTTCTTATGCCCGTGCAAACTTTGCAGGATCAACAGTTTCAAGTTTGTATGGCAGAGATGAATGGTTAATGAGTGCTATAGTTTTAGGTGAAAATGATCAGGAAAGAATGGGGCAGGGGCTTGCCAACTCTAAAGGTAATACGCAATATGCCGATCCGGACAGAGCAAAAGGTGCTGCTTATCCTAATGCTTATTACGGCCTTACAGACAAAGATGGGAAAATGTATCCGGGTGCTAAAAGCACCATTTGGATGAACCCAACGACCTTCCAATCAGATATGGTTACCAATAATACACCGGCTGTAACTTTTGATGCATCCAGCATTAAACTCTCCGAGTTGATCTTTGGTTATTCATTACCTACTAATCTGATAAAATCTACACCAATTAAATCGGCTCGTTTGGCCGCTGTAGGTCGTAATCTCTGGACTATCTTCAAGAATACACCAAGAGGTATAGACCCAGAATCTTCTATGTCTACCGGTAATGCTCAAGGGCTGGAACTAGGTGGTTCCTTTCCATTCTCAACTTATGGCTTTGACCTGAAACTTACCTTTTAATCGACAATCATGAAAAGACTATTTATATATTTTTCGATCCTGATGCTAAGCTGGGGATGTACCAGAGACTTTGCCGGGATGAATATCGATAACTCGCAGTTTAGTCGCTCTACCCCTGAAGCCTCGATACTCGCGGCTTCACGAACACTGGTTATGCAACTGGGGAATATGAATACTACCAGATTCTGGGATTTAAGTCACCTTGCGATAGCAGGATCCAGATATGATGTAACAGATAATGGGTTCTGGGGAAATGTTTATCAGGGTGTTCTGGGAAACCTGAACCAGGTAGAACTTAATTATAGCAGTGATTCCGCATTCCGTAACAGAGTACAGATTGCACGAATCCTGAAGGCATATACCTATTCCATACTTACCGGAATTTACGGCCCGGTACCTCGTACTCAGGCCAACAATTTGGATTATCTAAGCAATGTATTATTCGATAATGAAGACTCAGTTTACGTATACGCATTGAGCACCTTAAAGGACGCTGTTTCTAAAATGAATGCCAGCGGAGATAAACTGACATATGATGTGATCTACAATGGAGACATTTCAAGATGGATAAAACTGGCTAATTCCTGGAGGTTGAAAATTGCGTTGAACATAATAGAAAATCAAAAGCTGAAATCGCTGGCAGAAGAACATATCAGGGATGTGATGAGCAACGAAAGTTTGTTGATCGGCAGTGAGTCGGAAACCGCGAAAATGCCATTTGAAACAGTTTCAGGGAATGAGAACCCATACTATCAGAAGTACATCAAAAATAATAATACCTGGCCTTACAACCAGGCTTCCACTTCAGCAGGACCAAAAATGAGTGAGTTCTTCAGTACTTACTTCCGCTCTTACTCAGATCCCAGAATGAAGGCTTATTATGATACAGTTCCTTTAGCGTATCGTGTATTTGTTACCGACACATTGCCAAGTATTGCGGATGATTCATTGAGAATTGTACAGTTTCCTATCGATTATTTAGGAATGCCTTTAGCCAATACTAAATTAACGGGTTGGAATGCTTTCCTGAATGCTGCACAGGGAGTAGATTTAGGGGGAAGTGACCAGAAATCCTATTCCAATGTAAATATTGCTATTCTGCAAGCTACCAGGCCTTTTGTTCTTATGTCGTATGCTGAAGTACTGTTTTTAAAAGCAGAAGCAGCAGAGCGGGGATTAGGAGGCGGATCTGCCGAAACCTATTACAACCAGGGTATTGCTGCTAATTTCTCTGTTTGGGGAATTACAACAGGAACCTTGAATTCATTTATGCAGGTAGATGGTATTAAATGGGGTACAGAAGGAAATGCATACTGGAATTATTTACATCTTGTAAATACAAAAATACGCACTGGAAATCTCAACAAAATATATGCACAAAGATGGCTGAACTACTTCCCTGACGGAGGTTTTGATTGCTGGTGCCTGCAACGCAGAACTCAGATATGGCAGTTGCCACCGCATACTAATCCGGGTGGATATTCTTCCTATTCTTCAACACCAACCTATGCCGATATTCCAGGCAGGGGATCCTATCCAACAACAGTAACAACTTTAAATCCGGAAGGCTATAATAGCGGTTTGAAATTATTAAATGCAGTAGGAGGAAATGATTTCGACATCTATACAAAACTGCATTTTGCAATTGATGATAACAGAGCGGCAAAAGATTGGAATAACAGGTCGGATGTTGCTTATGACAACACCTATCTGCGAGCTACATTTCCTTTTAATACCTGGGAAACTTATTTACAGGAATGCGTGAAACAAAAAATTCCACTCAGGATTTCTCAGACTTATAAACCGTAATCAATGAAACGTCTCAAAATATTATTTGCAATTTCTGCAATCAGTGCATTTGTATTTTCCTGTAAGAAGGATTTAACAGGTCCTTCAGCGGAGGATAATTTTCTGAACTATAAAATTGAGGAAATACCAGTAACGGCCGACTATACAGTAGGTTGCTTCTATTACACTTTTGGTGGCTTTAATACACAGGTTAAAGATAATCCGGTGTTGGGTAAATACAACTATAGCAACGGAAATCCACCGGCCGGAATAATGGCCAAACAAATTGCGTTTGCTGCTCAGGCAGGTATCGATTATTTTGTTTTCAGCATTCGTTCAGCCAACAAAGACAATGGAAACTATCGCTCCGATTCTGCAACAGTAAGAAACTTCCTGGATAACAATGCAGAAGGAAAAATGAAGTTTGCACTTCAATATAATCTGAATACCGGTCAGTTCGGCTTAAGCGCTACCAATCCAATAGAGAAGAGCGCAGCGAACCTGGATGCCTTTTGCAACGACTTTGTGAGAATGGCACCTTACCTCAAGGATGCCAATATCATGAAGGTAGATGGTAAGCCTATGTTGTTTATTCAGAATGCAATGAACCTGAACTCCGACAGCAGTAAGAAAGTATATGATACCTTACGTTCAAGGCTGAAGGCACAGGGAGTAGACGCCTACATTGTAGGTATGCAGGATAGATGGACACCACCAGCCAGATATGATATTCGATTCAGAGGAGGTACGGTTAATGCGCTATATCATAGTTCATACAGTACACAGATCAGCAACTGGGACAGATTTTATCTGTTACCACAGATGATGGATCAGGCATGGATTTACTCAGCACAATATTTTAAGGATAACTTCCAGGCGGCTTATATCCCGAATGTTTCTCCGGGATATGATCCAACCATTTCGAATGCCAGCACTACCAACCCAACCTATGCGAGGGCAGATAGTGGCGCATTGTATCAGACATTGTGTAATGTGGCTAAGAAGAATGTAAATCCGCAATTGAGAATGGTGTTAATTGATTCGTGGAATAACTGGGGAGAAGGTAGTCAGCTGGAACCTTCTTCATTTTATGGGGATTTATTTCTGAAGTTAACCAGAAAGCAATTTAAGAAGCAGTAACAGCTGTATTAGTCAAAAGGTGAGGAGCCTGGAAGTCGCCCGACTTCCGGGCTTCCTGTTTTTATGCATTGTGGTATCAGTAGAGTTATTAAAATTTGTATAGAAGATTATCTTTGTTTTATGAATTTTATTGGAAATATTATCTGGCTGATCTTTGGAGGTTTCATTTCATTTATACAATATATGCTTGCCGGCTTTGTATTGTGCCTGACAATCATAGGGATTCCCTTTGGCCTTCAATGTTTTAAAATAGCGTTTTTTATCCTGTTACCGTTTGGCCGGGAAATCAGGCATATGCCATCCAGTGTGGGGTGCTTATCTACCATTTTGAATATTATCTGGGCAATAAGTGCGGGTTTGGGGATAGCACTGACACATTTTTTCTTCGGATTGTTATTAACGCTCACCATAATAGGGATTCCGTTCGCGCGTCAGCATTTTAAACTGATGTCACTTGCCTTCACTCCATTTGGGAAAGAAGTTCATTAGGCTTGAGCTACAGCTGATTTGCGGCAGAGGATGTTTCCCTTGGCATGACTATTGGGTCGGGTAGTCCATACCAAAACTGTGGATTATATGAAAAAGTTATTAATCGCTGCAGCGGCAGTAGGAGCGGCTGCTTCTCTTGCCATGTATTTTCGTAAAACCCGTCAAGGTCGCCGTTTGCTGGAACAGGGAGCAGATGCAGCCCAGGAAGCTCAGGATGCTATACGCAAGTATGTTCGCAAATCAAAAAAAGATGGAAAACATATCTATAGCAATTCGATGGGTTGATATTAACAAAGCTATTGTATGAGCCATCTGTATGATATAAACAGATGGCTTTTTTATTGAAATTTTTCATTTTTTTCCAGCTTCTCTAATATTGCTGCTAATCGTTTTGCCCTGGTTTCAGGTTTCACTGCGCTATGTAAACGAAAATAGATGACATACTGGTTCTGTTTATTCAACGTTTCGTAAAATGCTTTAGCCTTCTTGTTTTTCTTTAAGGCATTCAGGAAATCTTCCGGTATTTCGGCATTCTTTCCGGAAGCATAAGCTTTTTCCCAACGGCCATCGGCTTTAGCTGCCTCCACTTCTTTAATGCCGGCAGGCTTCATTTTACCGGCTGCGGTGAGTCGATCTATATGCTTCGTATTCATCTGCGACCAGATGCTTTTAGTTCGCCTGGGAGTAAACCTTTGCAGAAAAGATTCTGTGTCGTAGGATTTTTTTATGCCATCAATCCAGCCATAACAGAGGGCTTCGTCGAGTGCTTCAGGATAATAAATAGTTTCTACCCCAGAATCTTTTTTATAAATTCTTAGCCAGACACCATCTGATTTAGCATGATTTTTGGCTAGCCATTTATCCCATTCGGCAGCAGTAGTAAAGGATACGATAGGTTGTTCCATATCTATAAAAGTAACTATTTTTATTACGTGTATGTACGTTGGGTAATAATTTTTTAAAGAAATATTTGGAATATTTAATTTAATTCCTACCTTTGCGCTCCCTTTAACAAGGAAAGATTCCGTAGCTCAGTTGGTAGAGCAATACACTTTTAATGTATGGGTCTTGGGTTCGAGTCCCAACGGGATCACAGAAGACTTACAAACCTGCGCCTAGCGCGGGTTTTTTGTTTTTAGTCGAGGTTTTAGTCGAGTTCCTATTGTATAACCTCAATTTTCTTCCCGTACTTTATACAGATTAACGCGCTTTTACTAACATACATAATTATCTATTTATGTTCTATTGCAAATACTTAATTAATACTAGTGAAAGTAATGCCATAATTGCTCCATCATATCATATTTATCATCTCGATATGAACTAATGCCGCAAACTATTCCTTCCAGTATTTCTACTATTGGTGTGATAATCTCAACAAAATTCGTGAGGTTAATTACTGTTATATTCTCCAATGAAGGGCCTCCTGATTTATCCACCGGATAACGAAATGCATCTGATTGTCTATCAATTTCGGAAATTGCCTCGATAGCTCTTTCAATTTCGGTAAAACGTTCCTCAGGACTACCTGGCCAGATTTCTATTATAATTATTTTTGCATCCTTCCATAGATGAGACAAAGCATGAGTTTTAGGAAATTTTTTAGGTTTGTCAATTAAGCTACTGCCATATTCAATAATTTCTTTGAGCCGCAATTCTATATAGTGTCTATAAAGAAATATTATCGGAAAAATTAATTTATCTCTATAATTATCCTCTTGAAGAACCTTTAAGGCTAATGCTTCTGCGGCTAACTTGTAACCATAGGCGTAACTTTCCCATGTGTTTTGGGTTGTATAAGAATTATTAATTAAACAGTTTGTGACCCAATTGTCTCCTTTCTCAAATAATTTTTTTCCCATTGGACTTAAATGTTTGTATTGCCTAATACCTTTAAATTCCTACAATGTTTTGTCTAGCTTTTTATGAATCATTGAAATTGTTGTCATCATATCTAAAGCTTCATCTTCCTCGATGACAAATAATGCCTTAGGTAAATGGGCAGTCGGGTTTCT
Source organism: Chitinophaga silvatica (assembly GCF_003419895.1). GTDB lineage: Bacteria > Bacteroidota > Bacteroidia > Chitinophagales > Chitinophagaceae > Chitinophaga > Chitinophaga silvatica. Next base: position 222,722 of record NZ_QPMM01000007.1, read on the forward strand.
AATATAACCCATAATTCCCCTGATTAAATTTGCAAGTCCTGTATGTGCACTTTTTTCACTATCATTTTGTAATAAATTAATTCTTATTAAGGGGGCACTTACCTTGAAGGCCGTATCAACAAGTTCAACCCCATCTGCGTGTAAATTTGATAATTCACGCAAGCGTTGATTAACACTTTTTACACCTTCTAGGACTGCATGGAAATAATTTTCTACTAGTAACTCTGCATTACAAAATTTGATGATTTCCTTATGTACATTTCTTGCTTCAAGTTTGCTTTTAAAGTGAGATGCTTTATGTTGAGCTTCTGTTAAAGTAGTAGTGGCATTTATACGTGAGTATTTCCCAGTGTTGGTTATTTCATAACCAATAAACGATAACTGTTTATTTAATTCATTAAGTCTAAATTGATATAATTCTGTATTGTTTAAGTATCTTGAAGGATGCATTGCCCGGCATAGAAATACAAGGATTTTTGTTGAATCTTGACAAGTATTCATGTGGTAAACAAAAGCATTATAAAGCCTTTTCCACTTTGTGATACCTGGGTCTGTATCCCAGATATTAGAATCTGCCAATATTTGACCAATTTCGGTTCCTTTTAAGCCTTGATCTGTATCTGCAATGACTTTACAAATACCTTCCAGATGAAATGATTGAATAATCGGTTTCTTATTTCCTATAGACATCTTTTGAAATTAAGATATTGTGAATCTATATTAAGCTACATCACAAATATATATTTTCAAGTGCGCAGCCTAGTTGCGCACTTGCATCCATTATTTAAATTTCTCTCTACTTCCTTTATAGTTTGAAAATAGTCTATTCTCATCATCTTTTAAATGGATATTATTTGAAATGTATTACATAAAATGTATATTCGTGAAATTACGTTGGTGATAGTAAATTCTTATTTTCATAAAACCTTGAAATGGCTCAAATTATTACATATACCAGACCTGAAATATTTATTAATAAAAATCATGAATTTATTCTAAAATCACCCTTATCTCAATTACATTTAATAACTATAATAGACATGGTATATAAGGGAGAGATTGGATATTATGAAGGATAAAACGTGATCGATGACAATGGAGCTAATATACTTTGTTTGTGGGTGGATAATAATTTTTTAATCTATTCAGATCATTACACGGATGACGCGATAGCGTTGGTAGCTGAAAGTATAAAGTGGGATAAAATAGGAGCATGTGATTTTGCTGGACAATCATTTGTTGTCAAACAGGTATTACAAAAAGCCAATCAGAAATATATAATTGTAAAAGAAAGGATTATTTATGAGTGCTCTAAACTAGCGATTACTAAGCCTTTGGTAACAGGATAATGTGAACTTGCCAAGATAGAAGATTTAGACTTGTTAGCTGATATGAGTCGCAATTATCAACTAGAAGAATATGCAGGAGTGATCAATAGAGATGTGAAATACTATAAGGAAATGTTAATTCGTACCATGCAAAATACTTTTGTTTGGAAAGCAAATAATCTCGTTACTACCATCATCCAAATATTGGATTCTGAAGATGTTCCTCACTTAGGATTATTATATACAGTTCCAGATCAGCGTGGAAATGGCTATGCAACTGTACTAACATACGAGGTTACAGAAAGAGTATTGTTAAATAACTTGAAGTGCGGATTAAATACGGATGCAGCCAATGGAACTACAAATCGTATGGTTGGACGCATCGGTTATGAAGAAGTGTATAACTTTATTAATGTAAATAGAGTCGTGGTATAAATTGGTACAGAAAGACCGACGGCAGGTGTGCGATGTAATCCATGCGTACTTTGGTTTTACCTGTACTATATCTTTGTTTCCTTTCTTATGGCTAAATTTTATTAGCTCGCAAATCCCCGCCAGTTGGGCTACTTCCTTAATATTCCTGTTAAATTCGGGATTGGTGACCGCTGGAATCTGGCGGTTAAAGCGGTTATACAGAATATCTGCCGCCGCATCCCTTAACGGTACAACGACCCACTGGTCGCTTTTTTCCTGTTTCTTATAAAGTGTGCCAAGTCTTATATCTTCCGGCTGAATGGTTGAAAAGTCAGAGAACCTAAGCCCGGTAAGACTTCCAAGAACAAATAAATCCCTGTATTTAGTAAGATGTGGGTGTTCGGAAAGGTCTATAGCGTATATGCGGCTTATTTCCTGCCATGTCAGATATACTGCATCTGCTACTTCATCTGGTATCTTAAAATCAGTCAAATCTATGATAGGTATGATTTTGCGGCGCATCCTATCACGTAGGAATATACGTAGTTGCTTAATGGTTTTCCCTACGGTAGCGGTTTTAAGTCCTTTTATTTACACCTTTTTCCCATCAATAACTTCAGACCTTCGCCGCTGGATATACTCATAGGTAAGAAATTTAATTAGGCTATCATATAGGTTAAAGTCGAAAGAGTCAAATGTGACGGGCTTTTGGTGGTAGTCCTGAAAGGCTGCAATATGGTCTTTCATGTTTTTAAATACCTTCAATATTCCGTCTGAAACGTTGCCAGTCTTGCATTTTATGTAATCGTCTAACTGGAAAAGTATATCCATATTCTGTTAGGATCGTTGGCAATGGCCTGCAATTCCAGCTTTTTTACATCAAAGCCGGCGCAGAAGGTCTGCTTTACAAATTGGCCTACATCTGCAATTTTCTCTTTTGTTGCGTGGGCAATAATATCACCTGCCAGCCGCAAAACCGTTGCCAGTTGTTCGTTTAGGTGTTGGGGTTGCCCGTATGTTTCAGGGAGATCGGGGGAGATTCGGAGAAATTTACGATTCCAGAACTTTGGAGGGATGGCGATTTCTGTGTTTAATAACGTTGATTTGCCAGCTTTTCCGCAATACTGGATAAAAATCAGGCAGGTTCCATCCCTGCGCACTTTGCTCTTTGGACAGATTAATTTGATTGGTAACAGCATAAGCTAAAAAATTTTAGTCGAGTTTTTAGTCGAGTTCGATGCTGTTAACCGTTATAAAGGTAATGAGATAGAAAATTGGTTGTTGTTATAAAATTTTGAAAATCAACTATTTAAAATAAAACTAAATAAGAGGAAGTAAGACTGTTTTCTATGAAGCTAATCCCAACGGGATCACTTCTTGGAACAAGTCAAAAAAAGAAAGACTTGTTCCATTTTTTTTTTCCGTTAATTTGCTGGTATTCTGATACATAAGAGTTATCGCAAAATTAGTTCTTTGAGTTCGATGTCGTGTTTCGTCAAATTCCAAAAATTCAGGGAACATCGAACTTATTATTGTCCTCTTTTCTTCTACCACTCCATTCTCATAACGCCTGTCAATGTTTGCAACCTTCTTCAAAGAGGACTTAAAGCAAAAACACTTTAAGATTTTAATATGTTACATTGCAAAGAGAGCAATGTTAGCCCTTTTGCACAACAAACCATTTACATTTCTACGTGCTTATCAACCGTCAATGTAATTCCGTTCTAAGACTTGACACAAAAGAAAAACGGCACAAACTTTTCGAAGCTTGTACCGTTTTAAAATTATATTGTTTATCGAGGCTGTTGCACTTAGGGATTTTTGGAAGCATTTTTTCTCTAGAGTAAACCCACAACTATAACAGCCCGAAAATAATCAGCGCAGAAGCAATTCATTTGGCCACACGTTCAATAAACCTGATGACTACTGATTATTCATAAAAGAAAAGCCCTCTGTTCCGTGGGGCTTGGCCATTGGGCAGGCCGCTTTCATTGTTTATTGAAATAATAACCTACTTAAGAAATAATTTCTTTGATATTTATTGAGATAAATAAGTATATCTACTATATCTTTTTTATTTGAGAATTTTTCCCACTGGCAGTAATTTTTCCTTCTACGGTTAATACTCCCGGGCTGCCTCCTTGTTCAACTATATATGAAGTTACGTTGTCGCCATAAGTAGAAATGTCTCCTTTAATGGTGATGGTTGTTGCTCCTCCGCCATCTTTTATACTCAACGCATAAGCTGGCAAGTCAAAATATACACCTTTTACCAATGAAGCACCAATAGAACCGTGAGTAGTTACATTTCCATTTACGGTAAGATTACCAATTTTTTTACTTATCTGAATACCAACCGAACCATCTCCAAATGTTTCAATAGATTGAAAGTAAATATTCTCTACCGTACCGTCATATTGATTGTAGCCTCTCGCACCAAGCCCGTAGGTTTGTAAAGGTGCATTTACAGTAAAGTTTTTTACAGTGCCAAAGTTTACAAAACCCACACCACTCGGTCCGTAAGAAATTACAGGAGCGTTGCTTGTCCAGTTGTCTACACTTCCCCAAACGTCTAAAACCATATCATTTACACCATAAGTAATTACTTCGCCATCAGTTATTACTTCAGTGGCGTTTGCTCCGTACAACACAAATACACCAGCTGTGATATAATCTGCTACACCTAAAGGTATTTTGCCATTAGAATATACCGCTTTTGTATGCAGTTTTGAAATTAATGTTTTGCCTCCCTGGTCACCAAAGCCCGAAATAAAAACACCACTCCCCGAAACGGGCGCATTCTTTCTGCCAATGCTTAAATTGTTTACCGCAACCGAAACAAGACTGTCACTGTTGGGATTGATATTGTAAATCGTCAATGCACCTTGCAGTACATTTACACCATATTTCTGTGGTTGCTCTAAATAGTGTCGGGCATCCGCAGAATGAATGTCCACATCATTAATTATTACGCTTGCTTTCTCAACGCCAACCCTCGTGATAACGGAAACCTGGCCTTTTACCAACAGATTTTCAAAGATAAACGTACCAAGATCTTGCTTTACCGTGGTATTAAAAATGGCTTTGTGATGTGAAGGAGCATCAATATTGAGGTTTCTAATTGAATTGTTTACACTTACACCAATTCCATCGGAATGCTGGAAAGAAAGCAAAGGTAATTCACCATTTTCTTGCGGTTTACCGTTTAGGCTTACGCCTTCCGGCAATAAGATGCTGTAATCGCATAAAATGCTTCGGGTAATGCTAATTACCTTTTCTCCCATCTGAATAGCAGAAACAAGGTCGTTGAAGGTATTGACAATCATAATACTTTCCTTTTTAGCATGATAACGAATTTAATAAATATTTCGGAAAACATTTGTTTCGGCATACTGTTGTCAGTTATTTTTCTTGAAAAATCAAACCATTCCAACCGTCTTCTCGTATATTATCCCCAACAGATAAAAAGTATCATCTGGTCTATTATGGAATCATATTCAGAACAGTATCCAAAATTGCTATATAGTAAAATGAAGATATTGACAGAATCGACCTGAGCTTAAAATATTAACCGGCTAAACGAATAGCCTATAAATGAAAACGTTGATTAGTTAGTGACTTACTGGCATGTTGCTACTTTCAATTGTTGAACCTTTTATTATATAATCATCATTAATATTTAATCAGAAAACTATGAAAAAATTATCTGGATTCATTAGTGCCGGTATGTTATTGCTCCTAACATTCAGTAATGTGATTACTGTGAAGGCACATAATAACACACTAGTAAATACTTCGGTATCTATTAAACGGGAATGGATGAAATCTGCTACTGGTACCTGGCCAGGTATGAAGGATGGTAAAACATACTGGTACAAACTTGGTAAGAAAGCAAGCTTATGGTGGAGTACAGACGGAAAGAAGTGGGAAGAGGTTAAAGATGGCATGTGGGCTGATAAAGATGGAAAATGGTTGAAAATTCATGAAGGTAAACTCGTATGGAGCACTGATGGAAAGCAGTGGAGTGAGGTGCCTGAATGGAAATGGGAAGGATCAGATGGCAAGTGGTATAAATTTGATAGTAAGTGGACTCTGTGGGTTAACAAATAACATTTCCTGATAGATATACTTAAAACAGGGAGGCTATCCAATTATATGGTTGCCTCTCTGTATCGTCATTTCTAAGCATAAATATAAATAATTAGATAACCTATTTACAATAGAAAGGTTGTAAATCCGTGATAAGTGGCTCTGATAGAGCCTTTGATATAATCTCAACGGGATCGCAATAAGTCTTAAAACCTGTGCCTGGCGCAGGTTTTTCTTTTTTAGTTGAGTTCCGATTGTATAACTTCAGTTCTTCCCTTACCATTATATTTACAAACAATTTTCCCAAACCCAAGTTCAACAAAAAAGGTTATACGAAAACCAGGGTCAGTGTTATTGAAACAGCTTACCAATACAAAATTCATTATTTTAGAATATGAAAGAAAGATTTATTGCCTGCACTGCTCATTGCAGGATATTATTTTAACCGTTGAGATGATAGATACCTGCAGCCTGGCTCTTTCTGATAAGCATTAATCGTAATAACTACACTCATAGTTTAAGGTTTTATAGGATTTGTTTTTTAAGTTGAGTACTAAAGGGCTGCAGTGTATAACATCATATCTGAAACGAGTAAGGTATAATAATAATTTTTGTATTTTACTGTACTGGATTATAAATGTTATTACTTTTTTGAAGATAAGAATGCGTTAGAATATTTGCATAATTTGTTTAACTAATTCCAAGCTTTGCCTGAAAGCCTTAGCTATCTATTTGGTTTTATCATATATTTAAAGCAAATTGATATCTAATAATGAAACTTATAACATGAATTTCTTTAAATCCTTATTCGGCCGTAAAGGTCAAGCCTATGGAATAATTGAAGAAGAAAGTTCGGATAAAAATATTGAATTTGATGAAGATGTAGTAGCATATTATGCCAGAAAAGCTATCTTATTATTGGAAAGCAATCCAGGATCATTGGAAGATGAAGAAGTTCTGGACCTATTTGCAAATAACGGTATTCCTGAAGATTTATCTCCTTTACTCTTTATTTTCCTTCCAATTACTTTTGTTAGATGTTGGTTACCGAAGGTTGCATGGCTGGAGACTTATTTAGAACGTTGTGATAATGGTAATCTCATGCGCAAACGATATCGGGAAACCCCGGTTTTTCTTGTAATAATGGCAGTGACAAAAGATTATTTTAGTAATAGTCCTACATCAGATGCTGTAATTAAAATCGGAGGTCGAAGTGCGGAGTTCCATGCTATAAACGAACTACTACTAAAAGGCGGAAAGTTAACTGATATACGCCTGACAGAATCGGTAATTGTTTGGTAATGCACGACTAACAGAAGTTAGAAGCGAAAACCATAACCTCCTAAAACCTACTCACCCAATCATTTACCAATTTCCTATAAGTTTCTCCAACAGGCAGGCATGTGCCATCAATCATCTGAATCTGGTTCCCTTCAATTATTTTGATTTTATTCAGAGGAATAATATATGAGCGGTGTATACGAACAAACTGATTTGGAGGAAGTTTTTCCAGGATGTCTTTCATGTTTTCAAGTACCATGATTTTTTCGTCGTTGGTATGAATTCGGATATAGTCTTTTAGTCCTTCGATGTATAAAATTGAATCAGGGGCAATTTTGTAGTGTTTCCTGTCGGCTTTTACAAACAGGAAATTATCTGATTCGCTGTTTTGGAATGTTTGCTGCCAGCGATTATACTTTTCAATACTTTGATAGAAGCGGTTGAAGGTAACTGGCTTTAACAAAAAGTCAATTACATGAAATTGATACGAATCCAATGCATATTCGGGATAGGCTGAAATGATGATAAAGTTATGTTTCTGGTTAAACAACTGCATTAGTTCAATGCCTGTTAGCTGTGGCATCTGTATATCCAGGAAGATAAGATCTATTGCCTCTTTATTCAGTATTTCAATTGCTTTAAATACATCACTATCGGCATAGCGTACATTAAATTGCGGAAATTTTGAGACATAATCTGCAATGAGCTTTACAGCGAATGGTTCGTCGTCTAGTATGATACAGTTAATTTTCTTCTTCATCTTAGTTTTATTAGTAATTCAGCGGTGAACCAGTTTTTTTCATTGGTAAATTGTAATTGGTGGGCATTAGGGTAATGAATTTCCAACCTTTTTTTCAGATTTTCGAGTCCGATTCCACCCAGTTTATCTTTCTTTTGTATACCAATTTCATTTTTGATCCTAAAGTTAACCTGATTATTATCGGCCGTGATTGTAATATCTATTGGGTTTTGGTTTGAAGTTGTTCCATGTTTTAATGCATTTTCTACCAAAGGGGATAATATATATGGAGGAATTTGAATGCTTTTATTTTCAATCTCACTGCTAAAATTAATGTATCCGGTTTCCTGGTGTCGCAATTGTTCCAGTTCTATATATGCGTTGATGTAATTGATTTCATCGGCTAATTGAATCTTTTCTTTTTGTGATTCGTAGGTGGTGAATCGCATCACCTGGCTTAACTTTTCAATGGCGGTCAGGGATTTATCTGATTGAAAATACACCATTGAATAAATATTATTTAATGTATTAAATACAAAGTGTGGATTTATCTGTGCTTTTAGAAACTTAATTTCGATATTCTTATTTTCTTCAAGGATGATTTTATTGTACTCCAAGAGACGAATGAAGTAAATCCCCAGCCAAAGAAATGAACTAAGAATTATCGGCATACTGCTATAATGCATATTATCGAGCATATAATTCAGTAAGGTGGGGTTAATGTAATTTGTTTTGTTAAGCAATATATCTGTCATTCTCTGTTCTGTCAGCCATCTAAAACCAGTAAAAAAAAGGTAAGAAATGAAGATGCCTGCAAGTAGTTTTTTCCACTGAAATGATCTGAATACCTGTTTCATCACAACGAAATAATGAAAATAGAAGGTGCCTGTAAACACGATCATGTAAGTTATGTAAAACAGGTTAGGGATGAATAATTGGGCATGGAATGGATTTTTTACAAAGGTAAAATAGGCTACCAGTACCCAAAATATGAGATGGATAAGTAGTTCGGCCTTTTTCGATAATATCCCTTTATGCAGCATTATATTGTTTTTACAAAGGTATTGATTTTGAAAAAGGTGTAAAAACGGGTTGGTAGATAAACGAACGGGGTTTGTCGATAAAACTAGTTTATAACCCCTGCTGCATTGATTTTTGTGCCACATTAACTCAAAGCACATGAAACGGATTTTTATTTTACTGGCAATAATTTTACACTACTCCTATACACAGGGCCAACAGTTTACCATTAAAGGGAAATTGGTAGGTCGACAAGCCGCCCCCATTGAATTTATGTATGTCAGTTTATTTAAAAGTGATTCTGTGCTGGTTCAGCAGGCAATAACAGATACCTTGGGGCAATTTGCCATGAAAGCCGATAAGAAGGCTTATCGATTAATAGTAAAACAATTTGGAAAAGAATATTTGAATAGAGAGATTTTGGTAGATGGAGATAGAGATTTGGGAGTAATTGAAATTGAAGATGTTACAGCGTTGCAGGGAATTACGATTACCGGCAAGAAGAAAATCTTTGAGCAAAAAGTAGACAGATTGGTTTTTAATATAGAAAATGCTGTTATGCCAACAGGTGGTTCGGCGCTGGATGCACTGAAATCTACCCCAGGTGTCAGAATTCAGAATGATGTTATTTCTATTGTTGGTAAAGGAGAAGTAATGGTAATGATAGACGAACGGTTGCAGAGAATGTCGAAGGAGGACCTGGCCAATTTTATGAAATCTATCCCGGCAGATAATATCAGGAGCATAGAGGTCATTACTACGCCTCCGGCACAATATGAAGCAGAGGGGAATAGTGGATTAATTAATATTAAACTGAAAAAAGCCAGGACTAATTCATGGGATGCCAGCATCGGAGCATCTTATACGCAGAAGACATATGCCGGTGGAAACCTGCAGGGATTGTTCAATTATAACCATAACAGGCTTTCTCTTCAAGCCTCTGTAAGCAAAGGAAAACAAGAACTATTGACAACTGCCGACGAACAGATATTTTATACCAAAGAACGCTGGCAACAGCAAACACGTAACCGGTCGCAAAGGGATATATTGAGCGCTGGCTGGGGGATAGACTATAAACTGACGAATAAATGGACAACCGGATTCAAGTATCTCGGTAGTTATACAGATAGACAATCAACGAATCAGCCATTTACGACCCGATTTAATAGTGAAACTTCAATAATGGATGGTTTTGTGGCATCGGATGTAAAAGCAGCCAGCAAGCCCCAAATGAGCTCTCTAAACTGGTACCATTCTTTTTCTCTGGATACAATGGGGAAGAAGATAACAATAGATATGGATTATTTCGACTACCAAAAGACCGATTTCCGGTTCTTTTCAGGTAATGAACTGGATCAACATAAAGGCATTATACCCGGATCATTCTTTTCTTCCGAAAATAATAACATCAACAAAATTAAAAATTATGCAGCCAAAACTGATGTAACACTCCCGTATAAATGGGCTAACCTTACTGCCGGTGCCAGATTTTCCTATACAATCACCAATAATGATTTGGTGGTCTACGATCATCATACCGGAACCCCGGTTTTGAATACCAATCAATCCAATGTTTTTAATTACAAGGAATATAATGAGGCATTATACTTTTCTGCTGCCAGGAAAATTTCCGACAAATGGGAAACCCAGGCTGGTATGCGTGTAGAAGCTACACAGACAAAAGGGTACTCTGAAAATCTGAATCAAATCAATACAAACAATTATATAAAATTATTCCCTACTGCCTATTTAACTTATGTGCCTGATGAGAATAATTCCTTCTCTCTTAATTATAGCCGCAGGATTCGCCGTCCGGAATTTGACTACCTCAATCCATTTGTTGTTCGCAGCAACCCATATTTTTATGCAGAAGGCAACCCGTTTCTAAAACCTTCGTACATCAATAATATCGAGTTGTCATATGTAAAGAATCAACAATGGGTTAACTCCCTTTATTATTCCCGGGTGACAGATTTTGGCCAGGATCTAGCTATTACAAATGATGTAACCAATATCACCAGGAAAACGCCTTTAAATTATGCAAATACTTATCAGATTGGGATTTCAACGTCTTACAATCTGAATAAATATGCGTGGTGGAATAGCCTGACCGGATTCAATGTAAACTATCAGAATGTTAAGTCGAAAGTGGATTTTGTAAGATCGATTGATGGATATAACGGATATTTATTCAGCAATAATGATTTTACTTTGAATCGCCAGAAATCAGTTTTTCTGGGTGTCAATTATGCTTTGCAATTGGCAGGCCGTTACCAGATCTTTCATATTTCAACATTAAATATTCTGGATGTTTCAGTGAAATGTCTGTTAGCCAATAAGAAACTGACGTTAACAGTTACAGGCGAAGACTTGTTGAATGCGCAACGACCGGTTATAACTTACTTTTCCAATGGAATAAAAAATAGCATCAGGAGCTATGGCGATAGCCGTGGAGTAAGAGTTTCTATTAGCTATAAGTTTGGTAGAAACAGTATCACGTTAAAGCAGCGTGATTTTGGAAATGAAGAGGAGAGGGACAGAGCTAAATAATAATTATATAATGTTAAAAAAATCCGCCTCTACAGAGTAGAGACGGATTTTCTGTTTTTATTTAAACAATCTCCACTCACTTAATTGAAAATCCGGGCTACCGTTGGTAGCAGAAACAAATATGCCGTAATATTTGTAGGCAGTTGAATTACTGATAGTAAACTGCCTGGTTTGATTTCGGGCAGAAAATGTTTGATTAGTTTGGGTATTTAAGGTAGTCCAGGTATTACCATCATTAGATCCTCTCAATTCCCAGTTTTTAGGATCACGGTCGATTGCATCATTACCTGAAGTTAAGGTATATGATTTTACTGTTTGTGCAGTTGAAAACAATAGCTGCAATGAAACGGTTGTTACACTGTTGACAAAGAACTTCGTGCTGTAGTTATTATCAATCAACTTGGAGGAGCCTTCTGTTGAGCTGGCGCCGGAATTATTTTCTTTACTTACTGTTAATGTTCCCTGATTAGTTATATCATTGGAAGGGTATGTAATCCCGGAGAAAGTCGATTTAGCTTGGATTAATTGCGCTGTCCAGTCGTTTCCTTGTTCATCTTTATTCCCGAAGGCATTCAGAGCCAGTTGTTTTAAATCCGCGCCGGCAGCACCGCTCCAGAAATGTACAAACTCCCCAAAATTCATATCCCTGGTATACTGAGGATAGGTGGTTACACCATTATTCCAATTAGATTTTGGAAAATACTGGGCTAATAAGTTAAAGAATTGGTTGAGGGCTACTTTACCGCCATAGTTGGAATAAATTGGATAAAACCAATCTCTGAACCAATAAGTGCCGGCGCGGGGATAGGAGTCTGTTTGTGTGATCTTCATATTGTACCAGCGTGTAACATCACTACTGCGGCCAAGACCTATATAAACATCATACTGATATATTTCCATCCATTTGCTATCATGCCATATACTAAAGGCTGGTGAATTATGGACTCCTTTTGAAGCACCTTCCACTATATGTCCAACTTCATGGGTAGTAAGATCAATATCATTACCAGTGCCACTTATCCAGGCATTGGGATCTGAAGAACCAACATCAATTACATTTCTGTAATCATGACTGGCATCCATATACGTAGAAGGGTGACCACCAGAATACTTGCCACTGTGAAATATGGCATAAAGGCGTGATTCGGTTCCAAAAGCACCATAAGTGTTTTTAGTATAATTCCATACCTGTGCTAAATAGGAATTAGGCCAGGTAATACTGCTGTTTACATCATTATCGAAATAGACAGCTACACTAGTATCAAAAAATACACGATTTAATAACTGCTGATGTTCAAACCAATGTTCTTGCCAGGTAGTAACAGGATCGGCCAGTAGGTTGGCTTTTAAGGTATTTGTTTGGATAGATTGAAGTTTGTTCTCAGAATTTTCTTTAATACATCCTGAGAATAGCCCAAGCATAACTAAGGCAAGGGCGAACACTGAAATTTTCATAGTTCTTTTTTTAATAGTTAAATAAAAAGGAAAAGAGGTTTATAAATGGGTTTTATGTGGTTGAATCTTTTTACTAAATCGTTTTTTCAAAAAACACAAAGGATGCTATTTCTGATTTTGGTTGAATGTTATAAAATCGATTTTTCAAACTGGAATCTATCTCGCCATTTATGAAGGTTAAATCCTTTAGGCTAAAACTTCAATAATGTGGAAGGAGCTACATTTACCGATTTAAAAGATTGCTAATTATGAGGCCAGGTGCACGTACTATCGACTGTTAATGAGGTAATTATTAGTTCAATAATAATTTTAAATACAAATAGGGTTGATAATAATACCTTTCTATACAAGTTTACAGTAAAAAATGGGCTTAAGCAAGTCTTGAATAGTTTTTTTTCATGTTTTATTCAAACTTGCTGAATATCAATTGTTATAGCTAATATAGTATCGTTAGAATATGCAATTGAAAGAATGATGACTAAAATTATGTAATAATTTAATAATAAATTTTGAAAAAATGTTCTAATTGATTATTATTAGAAATATCTCTATTTCCAATAATATTGAACTCTTTATACCCAAATAATTATTTACAGTTAATTCTAATGTTAAAAATATGGTTATCCCTATCATTGAAAAAGATGCAATTGTTTTTTTAGGCCTTCTGGCAATTGGTTATAAAAATTTTGATACCCAATTTATTCACAAAGATGGCAAGCCTACACATTCCAACGGCTTGAATATTTTTGCTGCAATCATAGATAACTGTGATGGAGAGGTCATAGGGCAGAAGCAAAATCACATTCATGCCGAATGCAATCCAATGTTACATGCAGAGCAATTAACACTTAAAGAGGCTATCCAAAGAATTAATATAAAACGCCCAAGAAACTCTGATGAACAATCAGTAGAGAGTTATTATCGCGATATGCTCTTCAATCAGCCAAATAAAACTGAAAAAATACCTATGGGGGCGACGATTTATACAACGCTGGAACCCTGTCCCTTTTGTACATCTGCCTTATTAGTTACACGTATGAGTCGCATCGTATACATAATTCCAGATACAACTTATGGGCAGTCTTTCAGTTTCTTAAAGGATAAATACTATAGTTCATACAATATAACATATGAAAACCTCAAAATACCAACCTATTCAGAAAGCAAATTGATTTCTAATTGTGGAGCAAAACTGAAATGGCTATTAGATTATGTCAATAGTTATACTCAGATCGCAACCCTTTACCTGGATGATCTGAAAGAATTTTTGCAAGAATGTAATGCTCAGTTTTTACAGTTAACAGCAGCGGATTTGCTAACAGAAGGAGAGGACAGGCAAAATAACCTTAATACCCTTTTAGGGTTGCAAGATAGGTTAAAGGAATTATATGCTTAAAGATAAAAGTCCAGAATAATTTAGCAATAACTATGAAAAGTAAATTAATTATTATAGGAGTCGCTTTAATTAGCGCATTTTACTCATGTCACCCTGTGGCACATAATGAAAGAGCAGTTAAATATTTAAATGAACCTGCTGGAAAAACTCTTGGGGAGATAGATTCCATTATTGAAAATAGTGATGCCTATATGATCGCCAAGAAGACACCAAATAAAATTAACACTGCTATGGCCATGGATTTTATCCTTAATAAATCTGGAGTCCGAGAATATTTCGATTCTCTGAATGATTTGACTAAGCATTTGCTTTCAGAGTATATTGGAACACTGTATAGTATAAACGAAAAAGAGATTTCTGATCCTGAAAACAAAATTTCATACCAACTACTGGGGAGCAGATTACATGAGGCATTTGGCCACTTGGTGATTAGAGGAGTTTTGGGAAATGGGCAGCCTGGAAAGGATCTTAAAAGACTTACTAATTTGGTAATGAATATCACGATACCAATTGCCCAATGAAAAAATCTGTCGGAGTTTAATTTGGCCGTGAATTGTTAAATGAATGTATTCAAAATTAATTGATTATAAAAAGAATAAACAGATGTCAAACGAATTAGAAAAAGCCCTAACCATCAAAGCTGCAATTGATCATATAGATCATGGAGATTATCTTTTACCATCTATTCAACGTCGATTTGTTTGGAGTACTCGTCAAATCGAGTTTCTCTTCGATTCGATTATGCAAGGGTATCCAATAAACACTTTTATGTTTTGGTCAGTCACTGATCAGAATATAAAAAGTCAATTTCGGTTTTATGACTTCTTAAAGAAGTATGTGGAATATAGAGGAGGTAACAATGAAGAGAGAGCAACTATTGGCTATAAAGATTTTTATGCAATCATAGATGGACAGCAGAGATTGAATAGTTTGTACATGGGGCTAAAGGGAAGTTATGCATTTAAGCAGTATGTATATCGAAAAAAGAATTATCATGAAGACGAAAAGAACTACCCTTCAAGGAAGCTGTATTTGGATTTGTTGAATCCTCTGGATAATGATGAAGATAAGAAAGTTTACGATTTTAGATTTCTAATTCACAATAATGATCAAAGAGAAAATGAAAATAAAATAAAACAAGTAGAGGGTGCTACGGGTAATGATGTTGAAGTATTATGCCACTGGTTTGAAGTAGGTAAGATATTGGGATTTACGAAGCTAGCCGACGTTGTTAAATACCTTACAGATGAGAAACTTGATGTTTCGGGATTTCCCGGGGAGACTCTCATCAAATTGTATAGCTTGATAAATGACAAACCTCTGATTAATTATTATCTGGAGAAAGAACAGGATTTCGATAAAATATTATATGAGTTTATTAGAACCAATTCTGGTGGTACAAAGTTGTCATTTGCAGATCTGTTAATGTCGATAATTTCGGCATCTTGGGATCAGGAATATTCATCTAAAGGTGCCAGAGAAGAGATAGATAGTGTAATACGTGAGATCAGGGAATTTGGCTTTGAAGTTGATCAGGATTTTATTTTAAAAACTAGTTTGGTACTTGTTTCGGGCGATATAAGATTCGTATTAAATAATTTTGGTGCGAATACAATTAACAAGATAAAGATCAACTGGGGTAGAATAACAAATTGTATTAAATCAGCATTTGAGCTGGCAAAGTCACTATCATTTAATAATTATTCTTTGAGAGCTAAAAATGCAGTCATACCTGTAATTTATTATCTATACCTCAATAATCTGGAAAGCCAAATAAACAAGGAAAATAAACATAATGAAAACAAAGAGTTGATTAGAAAATATTTACATATTATTTTATTAAATAAATTATTTAGTGGAAGTACCGATGGGTTTCTATTGAGATTAAAAAAAATTATTACAGAGAATGTTAGTGGAGCATTCCCGCTTTCGTTTATTAAAGAAGGTTTTAAAGGATCGAATAAAAATTTTCATATTGATGATGAACGGATAAGTACTATTTTGAGAACTACATATGATAATATGGATAGTTTTTATGTGCTTTCATTGCTTTTCCCAAAGTTTAATTTTGAATTTAAAAACCCTAATATCGATCATCTCCATCCTATTCAAGCATTCGCTTCTTATAATTATGAAAATTGTACTGAATTAAATATTGATTATTGTAATGAATATAAAAATTCAGTTTTGAATTTAACAATTTTGTCTGAAGAACAAAATAAGTCGAAAAATAAGAGTGCGTTGAAAGGTTGGATTGAGCAACAGGAAAAGTTTAATGCTGGCATTAGGGAACAATTATTAATACCCCAAAATGTTGATTTATCCTTTAACCAATTCGGAAATTTTATACAACAGCGAGAAGTGTTATTGACAAATAGAATAAAGGAGATAGTGGAAGGTAATTAGTTATCAATAATTGTTATATTCTTTATCGACCTTTATATCTGTTTTTTATAAATGTAGTTGCAGTTCAAAAACTGGCTGCCCTCTGTATGAATTTATCCCAAGGTATACAGAGGACGGCCTAAGATTTTACATTTATAGTCCGGTTATTTACAATCCGCTGTTGTAATATTAGTATTAATTATTTTTTCGCGGATTCTGCATCGATCAACGGAAATTGGCTGATACGCAAACGTGCACACCCCATAGGTATCAGCGTAATTGTATCAGTAGGTTGAGCGCTGCGAACAGGGCTTGCAGGCAGCTCGCCACACAAACCATACTTATCAATTTTCCATTCAGGTATACTTCTGCCACTCACTTTCAATTGAATTGGCGCATCATTTATAGTAAATGGAAAGTTATTAGCCGGAAAGTTTTTCTTTTCTATTACAATTCCATCTAATGGGCTAATTGTATTTAAGTTAAGACCATAATTCCAGGTGGAAGAAGGGTGTATTTCAAAAGAAGGCCAGGCTTCTGCATTTACTCCCTTTTGCCATCTCGAATCGCCAATTGCAGTAGCATTACTTTCTTTTCGCAGGTAAGTTTCCGCTATTTTAAGAGAAAACGTCAATGGCCCATAGTTAATGCTTACACTGTTTTTATTCTCTTTCCAGGTTGTGATACCTATTTTCATAGGTAAATGGAGTATTACCTGATCCTGGTTGGCCCAGGTTCTTTCAATCCTGATATACTGTCCACCCTTAGACTTAATCGATTTTTGTACATGATTAATCTCCAGTTTCGCTTCTTCACACCAGGACGGAATACGTAGATATAGTGGAAATTTCGAGTTTTTCCTGGTTTTTATGGTGAAGATCAGTTGATCATCAAATGGATAGTTCGTTTGTTCGTCGATCTGTACTGTTTCTCCTGTTGCTACCTTTGCAGTTACTTCCGATGAGGCATATAATGTGGCCGCAATTCCATTATCAGGAGTTGCCATCCATAAATTTTCGCTAAAATATGGCCACCCTTGAGAATGATTATGCTGACAACAACGGGAGCTGAATGGGTTCATCATTAGAAATGGACCGGAGTTATTAATGCCCGGGCTATGATTTAAAGCATCACTCACCACCATATTGGGGCTGGTAATATAACGAAGCGAACGGAAGTCTGGCATTACTGCAGCAGGGTAGGAGTTGAAGGCAACATTTTCTGCCTGATCGCTCCAGCGGATATCTCCTGTGATTCTTAGCATTTCTTCATCGCTATTCATCTCTTCCACCATCCCACAGGTTTCGGTTCCCTGACGTGGATCAATAAAGCCAGGCCTTGCCACCTCATCGCTGCCGAATAAGCCTCCTGGAACCTGTCCAAAATAGTTGCGGATTATTTTATGAACATCATAACTTGCCTTCAAATCTTCCTTATTTCCGGATAATTGATAATATATGGCTGGTTCCCTGAATCCCTGGGCAATATTTACATTATGCCAATCAGGTAACAAATGCGTCCATGTTGGTCGTTCACTGCCCTCAATACCAGTTACGTGTTCATTATTCCGATTTGCCCAACTAGTAGAATTACGATGTATTTTTTTTGCCAGATCCAATAACCAGGTATCTCCGGTAATATTATAAAGCCATAATACACTATGTAGGTTGTCGCCTGTTCTCAGGCCCTGCCAGTAATGAAACTGCCTGATAAATTTATCTTCAGGATAGTTGAGCTGGTACCTGAAAAAATTCTTCATGAATTCAATTACACGTTTATCTGTCGAATACTCGTAGTACGATTGTAGGCAATACAACATGATCATTTTGGGCCAGAAATCTTCCGCCCCATTGCTATCTACTGTAGTAGGCCCAAAATTTCCATCGCTTCTCTGACTGTTCAATACACCTTCTAACCAAACGCGGGATTCATCAATTATTTCCTTGTCGCGTAAAATGTAACCAATATTAGCATAGCCTTTTAGCCAGTAGGGAACTTCTTCCCATCCAAATTCTCCTTTCCCTTCTTTAGATAACCAGGCATTATTCTCTTTTTGTAACCAGGCACTAATATGTCCTAATTGTCCGGTAAGTCCGCTTTTTTGCCGTTTAAGGTATTCTAAAAGCCATCCTTTTGGTTGAATAGCTGTTACAGGTAATTTGATTAGTGCTTCGGGCTGCAGAGGTTTTCGGTTACCCGGATAGAATCTATTATTGTCTTTTCGTGGTATATTGTCAATCACTGTAATATTTTCATCGGGCTTAGGCCGATCCATAGCTAAGAAAAGGCAGCCAAATGCCACTGATAAACACAGACCCGAGTTTTTAATCCAATTTTTGCGCATATTATTTTTATTTTATCCTGAGCTTGGGTTTTATCTGCTCAGCGATTTATTTCTATCGAAGGTTAATTATTGAGGTATTTTTTTTGCCGGAATATTTTTTAAAAGGGCATATTTGTTTCTATCGCAAATCATTTTTCCTGATTCCAGTTCCAGCTCGGCAACCTGCAAGGACGACCGGCGATATCTCCAGCGATTATTATCATTATCTTCTTCTTTTTCTCCCGGGTATACACGGCCTGGGTGAGTGAAATAGAATATGTATGCTTTGTTATTTACAATTTTTACATCTGCATGCCTGCCCTGATCAATGTCATCTGGTCTTATTCCTGGTGTGTTGAGTATAGTGTTATTGTATTCCCAGTGAGTAGCATCAACAGAACGAAAAACGTCAAGTCCGGTATAATCATCGTAGGTAGGATCAGTTATCATCCAATAGGCATTATTAAAGTAAAACACTACCGGACCTTCATGTCCTCTGTTTTTTACTTCGGCTGTATTATTAAAAGTCCAGTGACTAAGGTCTTTACTTGTGCCGGAGGATGTAACGCCTTGCTGATCTTTGTACCAAATTTTCCAACTGTGATCGGGTAACCGGAAAACAGATGCATCAATGCAGCCTCTTAACCCTATATCATTAAGCTTCTTCCAGGTTTTTAAATCCTTACTGGTATAATGAAATACCTGTGCTTCTCCGCCCCAATAATCATAAACGCCTTTGATATAGGTAACAATCATATGATAAAGCTGATCGTCGGGATTTTGAAATACCTGTGGGGCCCAAAATGAATTTAACCCGGTATCGGGTTGCGGTAGGTTTGCTGTGCCTTCATAGGTCCAGGTTTTGCCATAATCCGCGGATGCAGCGATGCCTATAGAGGTTCCGTAACAGTAGGCAACTCCCTTTAAATCTAAAGCAGCTCTACGAGCAGTATAGAATATTATCCATTTCTTTGTAGCGCTATGCCAGATGACTGTTGGATCAGCAGCTCCATCATATACAGGATCTCTGAACAAAGGAGCGGGAGCCTTGGCAATATCGAACTTTACATTTGTTTGCGAACCTTGTATTTGACCTGATACTCTAAGTTGAATCACAAGGAACAGTAGCAGCGCATAAACAATTTTTTTCTGCATAGTATTTACATTAGTAATTCTTATACCGAAAATCAGTTACTATTAAGTAGTATCACGATTTCCAATATATTCACTAGTTTTTGGAGAAAAGTTGAAGGACGGATATAACGTCATCGACTTTCTGTCAGCTGCTACAATCTGACAGAACAGTATTTAAAGGATCTGTTTTATAATGTTATTGCACCTCTAAGTTGCTACTATTTAGAAGTATGTGAATAGTATTTCCTGAATTAATCCGGCTAAAGATAGGAATTAAAATGATAAGTAGTTAGGAGAAACTATTGTTGAATCCTTGGTAATAGCGCAATAATTTTTGTAACTCTTTGTCTCGAGTGTTTGTGATTTCAGAATCATGTTGATGATTGTAAAATTTAAATCCACCTGAAATTGAATTCCACCATTATATGTTATGTATTACGTACCATTTGGGCAATCTGACAATGAGATTACATTAATTTGCCATAATTTTGCGGCCAATTCATAATAAATAGTGGCCTGCTCATTATGATCAGCCTGTTTATTTTTTAACACAATCTATAATGAGTAAAATAGCAGACTACAGAAAACTGTTGGGCGTAACCAAAGCTACAGATCTAAAAGAATTAAAGTCAACTTACCGAAACCTGATGAAGGAATGGCATCCCGATAAATTCGTGGGGCTGGAAGAGGAGAAGAAATTAGAAGCAGAAGCAAAGAGTAAAGCATTAATTGAGGCATATCATTTTCTGGTAAGCATCGCTCCGGAGACTATTGAAGCTGCGCTGCCTGAATATACAGCAACCATCACTGCCAGCATGATCCATGATTTTAGTTATAGTAAAACAACCCTGCAAATTCAGTTTCAGGATGGCAGTAGCTATGAATATCTGGATGTACCTAAGGCATTATATGTGAAATTAGTTAACTCTGATACACCAGGAAGATTCTGCCGCCGGCATATCTACCATGAGTTTGTGTATCGCAAAATCAGCAGAGCTGTAGAAGCATAGGATAGTAGTTTGAACAGAAGCGCTTGCTGGTTTTTTCTGTGTAAAGATTCTGTAATACAAATATTTATTTGAGAATAATACCAACATTAATTACAGGATTGTTATAAAAGGAGTTGATCACAGATAATTGACGCAAATTCCCCTGTGATTGTCGCATTGGCCCATCCCCAGGTTTGGTGATGGGCTTTACATTTGAAGAAAAAATTATGCGCAAGTTACAGATGAAGATGTCGATGTCGCTTGATGGTTTTGTTTCCGGCCCCGGTGGATCGCTCGATTGGATTTTCAAAACCGGTGATGAACAGTCGAAGGCTATGGCTTTGGAGCAGTGTAGTGCTGCCGGATTGATTATTATGGGTAGAAAGTCGTTTGAGGGTACGGCATCCTACTGGCCAACTTCTACCGATGCGTTTGCCAGACCTATGAACGAAATTCCCAAAGCTGTATTTACCAAAAATGGTTATAAGGGCTATGATCCGGGTCCTGATCCATCACCTGCTGCACTTTCCTGGGCCAATGCGAGGATTTTTGAAGGAGACCTGGTACAGGGAATCAATGAGCTTAAAGCGGAAGAAGGAAAGCCTATTTCAGCAATAGGAGGTGCAGAATTTATGAGGAGCCTGATTGCGGCCAGACTTATCGACGAATTCTACTTATTTATTCATCCGGTGGCATTAGGTAGTGGATTGAGAATTTTTGATGGGATTGAAGATCCTCTTTATCTGAATTTAGTAGATGTCAAAGTTTTTCCTAAAGGAACAACCCTACACATTTATAAATTATAAGGTTCTGTTTGATCGTGTGATATCCATTTTTTAAATAATATTATTTTCCTGAAAAACATAATCATTCTTAAGATCATTCATCTATTAAAACCTGCTTTGGTAGCAGGTTTTAATTTGTTTATTTGAAAACTCCCTGGTTATCATTTTCGTTATTATTCTTATTATAACCTGAACAATCACTGTTCATGAATTATTGATGTTCTCCTGTTTCTATTGGAATAACCTTATAGATATTATTATAGGTTGATAATAGATATCTCTGCTAACCTTCTCACCTAGATACTGTCTGGTCACCAAACCAAAATAGAAGCTGAAATTCCTTTCCTAATATCATCCTTCATCAACATAATAATAGGTTTCAGTAATAAATAATCAATCTATGATTCCATTTGTAAACTCCTAATTGATTGATATTCCTTGCCGGCCACGAACTTTTATAGGTTTTCAAAATAAAAATCAATGCAAACGATTGCATAATTCTAAAGTTTTACTATTTTGTTCCCTGAAGAACCTGAGTAGTGAACCCATTAACATCACTTGTATCCAAAATCTGACTTAAACCCAACTTTTAATCCTCAATCTAACGTTATGAAGAAACCCATTTCACGTTTCCTATGTCTGATAGCATGTCTGCTATTGTATCAATTTACCGGGGGGCAAACAAAGCCTATTACCATTGAGGGAAATGTACTCGATGCCCAAAAATCACCATTGGTAGGAGTTACCATTGCCATTAAAGGCAAAAATATTGGTACAGTCACCGATCTGAAAGGACATTACAGGTTGCAGGTAAACGATCCTGTCAACGCAGTATTGGTGTATACTTTTGTTGGTTTTGTTACACATGAAGAACCTGTCAATAGTCGTGCAATCGTTTCCATTATTTTGGAAGTCGATCGCAAAAAACTCGACGAAATTGTAGTCGTCGGATATGGCCAACAGCGGAAAACGGATGTAACCGGAGCCATTTCCAGTGTAAATGCAAAGTCGATCCAGGATGTACCTGTAACTAATCCGCAACAGGCCTTACAAGGCCGCGCACCTGGGGTAGAAGTTATAAATAACAGCTCTAAGCCCGGAGATGAGCCACAGGTAAGGATTCGTGGGTCACGCTCCCTCAATGCCGGAAACGATCCGCTCTATGTAGTTGACGGAATTCCTTATTCCGGTAGCCTGAACGATATCGGTACGGGTGTAATACAATCGATGGATATTTTGAAAGACGCCTCTGCTACAGCTATTTATGGCTCCAGAGGTGCAAATGGTGTCATCCTCGTTACCACACAAAGAGGTAAAACAGGAAAAGCAGTAGTCTCCTACAGTGGCTCCTATGGCATCGTACATCAACTCGGCGAAACCGATATGATGAACGCCGCACGCTTCACGGAAATGCGACGGGATGCTAACCGCACCATCGGAAAATACGATGATAATAACCCCGACGCTTCAGATCAGAAGATTTTCAACGCTACAGAATATGCCAATATCAAGAAAGGGGTGGATGTTGACTGGCAAAAACTCATGATTTCGCCTGGCTACCAAAACAACCATGGTATTAATGTTTCGGGTGGTACAGAAAATACCAGGTATAGCATGGGGCTGAGCTATTTTAAAGACCAGGGGGTGCTGAAACTACAAAGCTTTGAACGTTATAATTTTAATGTGGCACTGGATCAGCGTATAGGTAACAGGGTTAGAGTAGGCGCATCTATTCTGGGTTCATACAGTCTTCGCACTGGTGAAACCTACAATGGCATTGATAATGCCCTTAAAATGTTACCTATTGCAGCTCCATATGATGATAATGGTAAGCTGATTACCTACCCAACAGGCGATAACCAGCAACCCAACCCATTACTCGATTACGTAGATGGTAATCGCATCGAACTGATGAAACGTTTGCGTGTATTCACCAGCTTATACGGAGAAGTAGAAATTCTCAATGGATTAAAATATCGCCTCAACGTAGGGCCGGATATCCAATCCTACAATTATGGATTATTCCAGGGGAAAAATAATACGAACCTTCTGATCGGTGGTGGTGATGCCACTGCTACCAAAAATAACGCTTCAGTAGTTGCATATACCATCGAAAACCTCCTTACTTACAATAAACTGGTGAAGAAACATAATATCGGTGTAACTGGCTTATATAGTGTGCAACGACAAACTACCGATATGGGAGGTACCAACGTAAGAGGAATCCCGGTAGAATCCCAGCAATACTTTAATCTGGGGCAGGCACTGAATGTTACCGGTTTGAGCAGCAGTTTAAGTACCTGGACAATCCTCTCCTACATGGGGCGTCTGAACTATGGATACGACGACCGTTACTTGTTAACACTCACTTTACGTGCTGATGGCTCCTCCCGTTTTGCTCCCGGAGAAAAATGGGGCTATTTCCCTTCTGTGGCAGTAGGGTGGAACATCATGAACGAAGCACCATTTAAAAGAATACAAGTGATAGATAACCTGAAGCTACGTGCCAGCTATGGTCGTATAGGCAATACCGGTATCACTCCTTATGCTACGCAGGGTGCTCTGCAAAGGATTCCATATTCCTTCGGAAATAAAGGGGTTCTGGGCTATGTACCTTCCGACCTGCGTAATCCTACCCTTACCTGGGAAACTACTACATCAACAGATATAGGACTTGATTTTGGCTTTTTCAATGGCCGTATCAGTGGGGTAATTGAGTGGTATAATCAGCATACCACCGACCTGCTGATGCCACAGGCATTGCCTTATAGTAATGGCTTCAATCAGGTGTTAATGAACCTGGGAACCAGCCGGAACAGAGGGCTGGAGATAGGAGTTTCGGCTACTGTGATAGATAATCCTAAGGGCTTCTCCTGGAAAATGGATGTTAACTATTCACGTAACCGCTCAAGGATTTTGTCGCTGGGAGAAGGTGGAACTGCAGATATTGGAAATGCATGGTTTGTTGGTCAGCCTACTATTGTGTATTACGATTTTAAAAAGATAGGAATCTGGCAGGACAAAGACATTGCTTTAGCAGCCAAATATGGTGTAAAACCCGGAGAGATCAGATTGGAAGATGTAAACAAAGATACAGTGATAGACGCGAAGAACGACCGGCAGATTCTGGGAACTCCTGAAGCCAAATGGCAGGCGGGAACTACCCAGCGTTTTTCCTATAAAGGTTTTGAATTGTCTGTAGTGGCGTTTGCACGTTGGGGTAGTATGATCCGTAGCGATTTCTATTCTAACTACAACACATTGTTTGGCCGTTATAACAACCTGAATGTTGTTTATAATACCCCGGCTAATCCTTCTAACGATTTTCCGCGCCCGAATGCCAATCAGGAAAGGCCCAGTAATTTCCAATCACTCAGCTACTTTGATGGGTCATTCTTCAAAATTCGTAATGTAACGCTGGCCTACTCCTTACCTGAGAAGCTGATACGTGACTGGAAGATGCAGGAATTACGATTTACTGTAGGGGTAAAGCAGCCATTGATCTTAGCTCCTTATCGTCAGAAATGGAAAGGTATTGATCCGGAAGATGTAACTGTAATAGGGATCGATGCTCCTGCCACCTGGATGCTGCAATTCGGTATTAATGCGAAGTTTTAATCATTAAAATGAAAAACGTTATGAAATATATATTTCCTGTTATGCTGCTGCTGTTGATGGCTACTATCTCCTGTAATAAAATGCTGGATGAAAAGGTAGTAACCAATGCAACAGATGATTTTTATAATACAAAGGCTGGTTTCCTGACTGCAGTGAATGGTTCCTATGTGTCGATGCGCAACTTCTATAGTTCAGAAAGAGGAATGACACTAACTGAAACTGGTACCGATATCATAACCAACGGCTCGGATGGTAACTATAAGTTTACAAGTCAATATACCTCACAACTCGATTCACGTTATGATCATGTAAGAGAAGTCTGGAATAGTTTTTATCAGACATTGAATACCTGCAACGTTGTAATCAGCCGGGCAGATAAAATCAAAGATCTGGATGATGCTACTAAAAAGAAAGGAATTGCTGAGGCTAAGTTCTGTCGTGCGCACTATCATTTTACATTGATGGAGATGTTTGGAGCTATCCCTTTAAGTCTGAAAGAAAATACCGATATTTTACGGGAAGCGCATCGCGACTCGGTATCGGCAGTATTTACTGCTGTGATCAATGATTTGCTGGATGCTGAAAAGGATTTGCCGGCTTCCCAATCGGAATGGGGGCGAGCTACCAGGCCGGCAGCGGAACATCTATTGGCAAGAGTATATCTCACCCGGGCATCTTCGGCGGCCGCACAGGCAACCGACTACGAAAATGCAGCTAAATATGCCGATATGGTGATTAAAAACTATGGATTTAAATTATTGGACGATCCTGGATTAGTTTGGGCGCAGGGAAAGGAAAACAATAGCGAAACTATTTGGGCTGCACAGTTTACCACCGATCCGCTTTATAATTATCCGGATAATAATGCCTGTCGGTTTTTCCTGATGCAATACGATGTATTACCAGGTATGAAACGCGATTTGCCCAATGGCACTCCATGGAAGCGTTTCAGACCTACCAAGTTCCTGTTGGATACGCTGTACAAGGAGCGTGTACACGATACCCGCTATGAAAAATTCTTCACTTCTGTATGGTTTACCAACGCTCCAACTTCTACACTGAATCTTGGTGATACTTCCATTTATTTACCGGGATTTGACGTATCAGCGGCGGAAATTGCAAGCAAAAAATATATGCTGGTACCACCCAGATTATATACAGAAAAGCTCTACCCATCTCTGAACAAATTTGCAGATGCTCTACGACCAGATAACCAGGCTTCGGGAGTAAGGCCCTTTATCGCATTTCGGCTGGCGGAAACTTACCTGATTGAGGCTGAAGCGATGCTGATGCAGGGCGACCCACAAACTGCAGCCAATCTGGTGAACGTAGTGCGGTTAAGAGCAGCACGAGTTGGAACTACAGATACAGAAACTCAGACGCACCGCGACGCCATGAAAGTAGGGCCCGCCAACATGAGTATAGATTTTCTGCTCGATGAAAGAGGACGTGAACTGGTAGGAGAGCAGCTCCGCTGGTTTGATCTTGTCAGAACCCATAAACTCCTGGAAAGGGTGCGGCTACATAATGATGAAGCTCGTGCTAATATTAAATCCGCGCATGTATTGCGACCAATTCCACAGGATCAGATCGACAGAACAAAGAATGAGTTCCTGCAGAATCCGGGTTATTGATTGATATAGTAATAAAAAGAAGTGTATCAAATGGAGTTTAAAAGCCGTGAAAATTAACTAAACAAGTATTTTCCGTTCAAATACCCGAAATAGGGTAGAAATTACTTTGATACACTTCTTTTTATTTTGGATTTGTTTATTAAAGTGTGGATTTGGTCAAAATTGTAGGGCTAAAACATTTGTAATTTAAATAATTAAATATTTTAATGTATGTGACCTTTTCTAAGGTTTTACCTGGATATGATAGCCATAGGAAATTTGCCTTGCATTTTACCCAAAATAGCAATGGAACGCATCGTTTGTCTTGTCAATGAATATTGGACAAGGCATTTTTTTTCGTAAATTCGCTTAATGAAAAGAAAACAGGTAATTCATTTAGATTTTGAGATTGATAAACTTACAAATTCAATTCAAAATGTTATTACAGAAGACAGTTTTCCTACAGACGTCTTGCCGGTTACAAAGGAAGATTTAAAGGCAGTTTAAAAGAAGAACGGATGGCAATTCGATTGGAAAGATGAATTTAGGCAGCCTGCTCGTGAAGTATATAAGTTAACAATTGTAAACAATATTACAATAGTTCAAGGGTTGGTTAGTTTGGAGGTGAAAAGTGATCATATTTATATGCATTTGGTCGAAAGTGCCCCCTTCAACAAAGGAAAAGCTAAAGTGTACGCAGGTGTTCCTGGAAATCTCGTCGCATTCGTTTGTCGCGTATCTTTTCGAAGGGGCTTTGACGGTACTATTTCTTTTCTGTCAAAGACTCAGTTAATCGATCATTATATAGAAAGTTTAGGCGCTATTCATATTGGTGGCCAACGTATGATTATTGAAACGAAAGCAGCATTAAAGCTAATTGATAAATATTTCAAAAACTAAAAAGATGAAACAACGTAAAGCTGAATTGGATGTTGACTTTATTGGAGGGTTAGGACCTTTAACGAAAGAAGATGAAAAAGCAATAACAGATTTTATAAAAGCAAGAAAGCACACAAAAGAAAAAATTTCTTCCTCCTCTGTATCTAAAAAAGATCGTAAAATATCCAGATCAAAAACAAAAGCATAATTTCAGTGCTTTCTGCCAGCAAGGGTGGATTATTTACTATTTATAAATCTTATAGATTAAACATAACCAGGGCAGTACAACATTTAACAATAAACGCTCACCATATGTCCAAAACTGTTCTGGTACTCGGCGCCAATTCCGATGTGGCAAAAGAAGCTATCTTACTTTATCTCGAAAAAGGATATCATGTAATTGCAGCATCCCGCAGCACTTCAGAGATAGCATCATTTATGGACTCGAGAAATGCTCCTCCAAAACAGCTTACAATCTGCTACTTCGATGCCACTGCTTTTGAAGAACATGCAAATTTCTATAACGCATTACCCTACAAACCCCATATTGTTGTTTATGCTGCAGGATTCCAGGTAACAAATGAACAGGCATTGGTCGACTGGGAAGGTAGTTATCGCATGATGCAGGTACACTATGCAGGCGCAGTATCTATTATCAACCTAATAATAAAAGATAAAAACAATAATCATCTCGAACGGATCATAGGATTATCTTCTCTTTCCGGGGTACGTGGACGTAAAAGTAATTTTGTTTATGGCAGCACTAAAGCTGCATTCACACAGTATTTGGCTGGACTTAGACAATATTTGTTTGACAGAAAAGTAATTGTGAATGTAATCGTAGCTGGTTATATTCGTAGTAAGATGACAGCCGGACTAGAACTCCGGGAATCTTTAATTATGGAACCATCATTTATTGCACGAGCCATCATCAATGCAAGAAATGGATTCACAATTGTACCGGGAA
This sequence comes from Chitinophaga silvatica, assembly GCF_003419895.1. Lineage (GTDB taxonomy): Bacteria > Bacteroidota > Bacteroidia > Chitinophagales > Chitinophagaceae > Chitinophaga > Chitinophaga silvatica. The sequence continues at coordinate 251,687 of NZ_QPMM01000007.1, forward strand.
TAAAATGGAAACTTATTCATCAGATATTAAAGTATATGCCCGAAAAAATTGCAGCCAAATTACCATAGCATTAATTATAGGATCAGTATTACATATACCAGCAGTCCGGCTCCCAGCGCTGCTATTCCAACAGAAGTATAAGGAAATAGCTTTTTTGACCTCTGCTCCTTAATAAAAGCCTTCCTGATTTTTTCATGACCTGTAACACTATCGATGCTTGCCCGCGCCTGTTTGTTGTCTGTTGCATAGAAAAACATTAATGACTGATTTTCGGGTTGGTCTTCAGCCAGACGGAGAAAGTATTCAGGTTGTGAAACGACTAATGCATTGATCACATTTCCGTAATATTTGCTTTCGTTCGGATACACTACGGGTAGTTGAGCAATACTGTCTTTTAATGCCGTATAGTCTAGTTGCCTGATATTTTCAATAATATGATTGGTAACTCTGGTATATTTATCATGTACTGTAGAACTACTATCTTCAATCTCCTTTAACCGGTTATCTGTAAAGGTGCGGAACTGCCTATATTCCATTTCCTTTAATTCCGTGGGAATAGTTTCCCATGTGTAGTATGCCTCCCTGAAGTTAATGTGGTTTAATGGAAATGCATTGTTCAACCGCTCACTCATAGCAGAATAATGATTAAGGTAATAGGCCCTGTTTAGCTTGTTATAAGCAACTTTCGGTTCCGTAACGGAATCTAACCGGTGCTTTTGAATCTTTCCTAATAGATTGACCAGAAACAATTCATTATTTTCATGCATAATACGAAATCGTCTGCCAGTAAAGGAACCATCTGCTTGTTGCTGAAGAGTATCAGTGGTCATCAAAACTCCTTTTTTGACATCAATAGAACGGATGGTCGGATATACTTTTGCTTCGTTGTTTTCTATGTCTACATAATATAGTTGCGATTGATTTTTGCTTTGAAGAAGCCGATGATTTGAGTAATTCTGAGGGTATGCCGATAAGCCCGTAAATAAGGTCAAAATAGTGGTATAGAGAGGTTTCATTTAGTTATAATTTTGCTACAGTTGTTAATCGGTTTAAATTTAAATGAAAAATCCTGGTATTTTCATTTAAGCTATCTTTCACTTTTCGACTTAAAATTATCCTATGGTGTATAAACTCATGTTGGTAGTTGGAGTAATTTTTCTTGCTATTTCAATATATGAATTTAAACGAACAATAGATTTCCTTGGCAAAAGTACGCGTGCTATTGGTACTGTTACCTCATTGGAAGAAAATGATGGTGCTTATTCACCGATTTTTGAAATAGAAATTAAAAATGATAATCCTGTCACCTACTGCCTTCCCGCTGCAAGTAATCCTTCTGCCTGGGTAGTAGGAGAAAAAGCTACTTTTTTATACGATCCCCAACATCCGGATTCCCCCAGAATGATGAGCTATTTCTGGATTTTCAGTTGGTCGTTATTCTTTATAGCCATAGCTATTCCATTGATTATTTTCGGTTCTGGTTATTTTTTATTAAATCCAATGTTAAGATCAAATGACCTCAATACCTCCAGAGCAAACTAACTTAATTGACTTATTTACTAAACAAAGAAGATGACCATATATCTTATTTTTATTATCGTTGGTATATTACTGTTAGTAGGCGGAATTAATAGTTTGAATAATTTACGGGAATTTGTAAAAAGTAACGAGCAAGCTGTAGGAACCGTTATTGAGCTTGTAGAAACAAATGACGATGACGGAATTTTGTATTATCCTGTTTTCGAGATTCGTACCCGCAGAAATGAAATAATTACTTATAAACATTCTACTGCTTCTTCCAACCCAAAATGGACACTAGGAAAAACTACTACATTTATATTTAAATCAGATAATCCTGATAGCATAAGAATCCTCAACTTCTGGACAGTATTTTGGTGGCCACTCTGCCTGATGGCTGTAGCAGCAGATCTTTTAATTATTGGAATTTTCTATTTCCTGTTGCAGGGATACTTTAATGCTTAGTATATTTATTTAATTTTTACCTGGTATTGATGAAATTCTCCATTCGATTCTTTATATACAATTGTATAATCTGCCGGAAATAATAATAATGGTATTTTTTGATCAGCATTATCATATTGGAAAATATCAACTGCAATGGCCTTTTCTCGAAATTGTTCCAGTTCGTTAGTGTAATAAGCTGTTACCAGAATCGGAGATTTTTTAAGTATTGTTTTAGGTAAATAGTAGGTTTTCCTTTTCTCCGGATCTTTGAACAGGTAGCTTGGCCTACCTAGCGAATCATATACCATTTCGTTGATTATATTAAAATCTACATCCGGTGGAAAGCTTGAAGGAATATGGTATGTTTTACCTGTAGCCTTATTCATGGCAATTAATGGCATTCGGGCTTTCAGGGTATCACTAGTACCGGCATTTATAAAATTGGCAGTGTTATTAAGATCCGTTTGGTCGAAAGTTATAATAGAATCGTGTAACATTTTATTCAGTTGACCCTGCATCATCGTCTCGTCCTTACTGATATGTTTTACACCTACCATCATCACAACTTTTGCATTAGGATGTTGTCGAATCACAGAATACGCATTTAATGCCTGCTGATTTTCTCTTTCCCCTGAAAATATATATTCTTTCAACCCGTTCTGATCATAAATTTTAGACATTGAATCTGGTGGATTGTATGCTATATATTTCATCGATCCATACTTATCGAGTTTTATACTGTCATCCCAGGTTGTGGTGGTGTGCGCCTCATATGCATAAACAGAGTAACCCAATCGTTTTGCATAACGTAGCAGCTGAGCGTAATTTGGTTCGTTGATGTATTTCCCGTCAGTACTCACCGGGCAGGGATTTTTAGATAATTCATTGAAATATTTTAATCCTTCTACCATAAGGATACTATAGCCCTTCTGGCGTAGTGGGGCCAGCATACGTTTAACAAACAGTCTGTGTTCAGGGCGCATGTGTTCTTCATTAAACATAGTTACCCTGTATTTATCAGCGTTTTCAAGAATAATTTTATCAGCTTCTTTAAAATCCCATTCAGAAAAATAGAGATCTTTCACTGATCTGAATGTTCGTCCTAATGAATCATAATGTCTTGCGTCCTGATAATAACCCGACGTACAAAGACTATTGGCAACCATAGAATTGTATACACCAGTATCGCGATGTCTGAATTCCAGCGCATTGATGATAGATGCTTTGAAGTCATAATTCGGATTACCTTTAGGAGGGCCGGTTAACAGGCATACAAAACATAGAATAAGAAACGTGGATAAAATTTTCATGAGGTTTATTTAGATAGATAACATTACTTTGGTTGAAACATCTTTTGTTAGGTGATTAAAACGAAATTCATTTACGGTTATTATTCCTGAGAAAACAAACAATTACAACATTTAGAAGTAGATAAGTTAGACTTTGATATTTGTAATCGATTGATTTTTGTCCAAGTTGTTTGAACTACAATATTATATGTCTGGTTCCATGATTTTATTGAATAATAGACAACCTTAATTACTCTAAATAATAATTTTGGAGACATTCTGGGGAAATTGTTAACCTAGTATGATGAATTCTTTATGTTTACGTGAAATCCATTGCCCCTTCTAGCTTCTGAGCTAATTACTCATCACATTTGCAGAGCTAAAATTTACTTATGGCCACTGCAAAAAAATTTACCAAACTAATTTTTTCAGCAATTCTTGCAACTGTTACAATGGAGGCCTACTCGCAAACGATTAAAGGTCGGGTAACAGATGCCGCAACAGGTGAACCGCTGGTAGGCGCCACCGTTGTACTGAAAGGAATTTCCGGCAAAGCAGTTGTAAAACTGGACGGATCTTTCCATTTTAAAAACCTGAAACCTGGTGACTATGAACTCATGGCCACTTATATAGGTTATTCAATAGCCAAGGCTGGTCCAATTCACATTAAATCAGATAATGATATTGAAGTCGTCGATATTCAGGCTAAACCATTGTATAGCGATTTATCTGCCATTACCGTAGTAGGTAGCAAAAACGAAGAATCAGGTACCAGGCACCTCGAGCAAAATGCTAATCAGGTTGTTAATATCCTTTCTTCCAAAACATTACAGCTATTACCAGATATCACAGTTGCCAATGCGCTGCAAAGAGTCAGTGGTGTAACTATAGAAAAAGGTAGCTCTGGGGAAGGCCGTTACCCAATCATCCGGGGTATGGACAAACGCTATATCAATACCTTAGTGAATAATATTAAGATCCCAAGCCCCGACAATAAAAGTCGCTTCATCCCATTAGATTTGTTCCCATCAGAATTACTTGAAAGACTGGAAGTAAGTAAAAGTCTTACTCCTTCCATGGAAGGCGATGCCATTGGCGGTACCATTAACCTGGTGATGAAAGATGCCCCTGCCTCCAAATTATTACAGGTAAATTTCTCCGGAGGGTATAATAATATCTTCGGTGAACAACCTTTTCAATCCTTTTCTACCAGTACCATGAACAAAAGATCTCCCAATCAGATCAATGGTGCTACCTATGCAGCGAAGGACTCGGAGTTCCCGCTCGGACATATGAACTATAATTCTAAATCCACACCAATCAATACCACAGCCGGACTTACCATTGGTAACCGCTTTGGTAAGAACAAAGAACTGGGCGTGATTTTATCTGGTAGCTATCAAAACCAATATAGAGGAACAGCTACTTCCGTATTTAGTACGGCCACCACTCCAAACGTAGATAATATCCCTTCCTTTGAATATCTCAGAGAAAGAAAATATTCTACTCAAACCCAACGTATTGGGGTTAGTGGAAAGGTTGATTACCGCTTCAATCAACGGAATAAAATCTCCCTCTTCTCAACATATGTGAATCTGGACGATCGGCAGGTCAGAGAGTCGTACGACACTACCAATGCCATAAACCAAACCCTTTCTTATTCCAGCAGAACCACCTGGCAGTATCAGTCTATCTATAATGCTACGCTGCAAGGTGAACACCAGTTAAACAACACCAGCAAGTTCGATTGGTCTGCTGCCTACTCCATTGCAAAGAATAGTATTCCTGACCAAACGTCCTTCTCTCATGGGGGCTTAAGCGTTGATAGAACAGGAAGTACGGTGAAACTGAATGGAGATGATATCTTAAGTTCTATGAATCGCAGCTGGATGCAAAACAGCGACAGGGATCTGTCTTTTTATGCCAACTATACCAAAGAAACAAAATTATTGAACAGGTTTTTTGAGCTCAAAGGTGGTGTATTATACCGTCATAAAAACCGTGATAACTTTTATAACTACTATACCCTAAATCCACTGCGTATTAATGGTAATAACCAGTTATTTACCAGCGTAGATGCCGCGAAGTTTACCTTCATCGGATCTGATGCTACCGCCCAGTTAAACGGTAACAACTATACGTTCAACGAAGATATCTCTGCTGCATACTTACAGGGTAAATGGCAACTGACGAATCAACTCGAAGCATTGGGCGGACTGAGAGTAGAACATACCTATCAGCAATACAATACGCAATTACCGGCAACGGCAGATTATAAAGATGGAAAGATTACTTACACCGATCTGTTGCCTAGCTTGCAATTGAAATATCAACTGCTCCGCAAGCAAACATTACGCTTGTCTTATTACAAAGCGATCGCAAGACCACAGTTCTCCGAACTGATTCCTGATGGGCCGGATAACTATGAGCTGTTTAAGGAAAGAGGTAATCCTGAAGGATTACAGCACTCAACTGCCAATAATTTTGATTTCAGATATGAACTGTTCCCTGGTAAGGCAGATCAGTTGTTACTGGGTGTTTTCTATAAAAGAATTGATGACCCGATCGAATTGTCTGTAAGGAAGTTTGGCTACAATACCCAGGTATTTAAACCGGTTAATATTGGTACTGCCGCTACCAACTATGGTTTTGAAGCAGTATTTATCAAATACATTGGTTCCTTCGGTATCTCTGCCAATTATACCTATACCCATTCCCGTATTACCAACGACAGTATGTTGTATAAATACCGTGATCCGCAATTGGGTATTACCGATAAATATATCTCTGAAACAAGACCAATGCAAGGGCAGGCAAACCATATCGGTAATCTCTCCCTGTTATACAAAAACACTAAAACAGGTACCGATCTCCAGGTAGCAGTGGTTTATACCGGTGAAAGACTCGCCATTCTGAATACCTATGCCGGATTGCACTACTGGCTGCAACCAACTACCCAGCTAGATCTTTCCTTCGAACAACGTATTTACAAGAAGTTCACCTTCTACGGAAAGATCAATAACCTGACAAATACTCCTAATGTTACCGCTATGCATCTGGCTTACAACAGCTATCTGGAAAAAACCAGCGTTCCGTTGAGCCAGCAGTCTACGCCTAATGACAAGATTGTGGTACAAAAAGACTATTACAAAACTTCCTTCTTATTTGGGTTCAGATACAAACTTTAAAAAAAGCTGTATGAAATATCGCATTTATAATATTGTTGCTCTATTGTCGCTGTTGACAGGCCTCGCTGCATGTAACAAGGTGGTAGATAAAAAAGACCTGTATAAAGCGCCTCTGGCTATTGCCGCTCCGGTGAGTGATGCCGTTTGTCTGGGTTCCGATCCATTGAACAATGCTATCAAAGGCACTATGCTGGCAGGGAAAACCTACACCGTGTGCGGAGATATTTTTGTGAATGAACATGATACCCTCATTATTCAGGAGGGAGTAACTATTAAGTTCACCGGCAATTACGGTCTGGGTGTCAGAGGAACGCTGATCTCACTGGGTACTCAGGAAAAACCAAACCTGTTCACTTATCCGGGTGTGCAGAAAACAGATACTTATGGTGCAGACCCGAACGACGATCCGGCTTTACGTGGTAAATGGGTAGGTATCATCGGAGGACCTACTTGTCCGCTGATGGTGATGAAATGGACCCGTATTGAGTTTGGAGGTGCAGCCATTCCGGCTGCCAGTGGTATCCGTCAGATCTATACCAGTCCTTACCCGCTGTTCTTCCAGAACCCTAACGGCGTTTTTGTACTGGAGGATTCATGGATCTATGGGAGTGTAGACGATCCACTCCGTATCCTGGGCGGTAAGGTATCTATCATGCGTAATACCTTTGAAAAATGCGGATATACCGGTGGAGAAGCTATGAACGGAAAGGCCGGATTAAGAGGAGATTTTGCTTATAACCTTTGTATCGGAATGGCAACCAACGGGCCGAAATTATCAAATGCCGGTGCTATAGCCGGAGTTCCTAACAGTAACATGAGGATGTACAATAACACCATCGTGAACTGTGGTTACAGAAGATCATCCGCTGGCCGTGGAGGTTCTGTCAATTTTGAAGAAGGAGCTGGTGGTATGGCGTACAATAACCTGATTGTGAACTGTAAATTTGGCCTGCGCGTAGTACAGAACCCCATTGCAGATACTGCCAACCTGAGCTACGGATATAACTATACGTATACCGACTCAATGTCGGTTGCCAACAATATCTATCCATCTCTTGCCATCAGCGTTTGCATCAGCAAAGCTCCGGCTACCGATATTCCTTCACCTGCTACTTTTTTACCGGCAAATTGGACTCCCGGTACCGCCTATACGGCAAATGCTGCCATACTCGGAGCTAATAACCCGCAGTTTGTAAATGGACCTTGTCCTATGCCAGCCGGACTTAACCTAAGGGATATTTCTTTCGTGGGAAAATATGATTTCCATCTGAAGCCTTCATCTCCTTGTGTGGGCAAAGGCTATACAGGATTTACACCGAGATCTGATGTGCCGGTAGATCCAATTTATGGTGCTACAGAGATTACACCTCCCGGAAAAGATATGGGTTGCTACCAATTGAATGGCTACGGCAACAAACATTGATAATAAATAACAAATCATGCTGAAGAAGACTTATTTTTTAATGTTGGGATTATCCCTGGGTTACCAGGGAATGAAAGCCCAAAACAGCCAACCTTTTATTACACCACCTTACCTACAGATAGGTTATCAGCCTTCTGCCAGTTCATTGGAATTGTTGTGGCATAGCGATAGCAGCGCCAATTGGGAAGTAGAGCTGAAAACTGTAGGTTCTGCCAACTGGAGAAAAACCACCCACCCGGAAGCTACCCGGGTGGCAGTGGCAAATGTAAGTACACACTATGTTTACAGAACACTTATTAGTGGTTTGCCGGCCGGGAATGAATTTGACTATCGTGTACTAAAAAATAAAAAGGTAGTTTTTACTGCCAAAGGAAAAGCACCTAAGGAAAAAAATCAATCTTTCCGCTTCGTTGCATTCGGTGATATCGGTGCAGGTACTCCAAGTGCTAAGGCACTTGCGAAACAGGCTTATGATGTTAAACCCGACCTGGTAGTAGTACCCGGAGATATAGTTTATGAAAGAGGATTGATTTCAGAATACCGGACTAAATTCTGGCCGGTATACAATGCCGATTCAGCCAACGCTGAAGGTGCGCCTCTTATGCGTTCTATCCCTTTTGTAGCAGCAATGGGTAACCACGATGGAGATACCAGAGATCTGAATAGTTATCCGGATGCTCTTGCTTATTATGCATTCTGGGATCAGCCGCTGAATGGTTTACAGGCGGCAGAAGGTAGTGCCGTTGTACCTTTTATCAAAGCAACTCCTGAAAATAAAATTGCTTTTGAAACTGCGGCAGGGAAAGCATACCCTGTAATGAGCAATTTCTCTTTTAATTACGGAAATATCCATTGGACGTTTATCGATTCAGATACCTATGTTGACTGGACCGATAGTACTTTAATAAAATGGTTGACCAATGATTTGAAATCTGCTAAAGACGCTGCATGGAAAATAGTAGTGTTTCATCACCCTGGATTCAGTTCTTCCATAGATCATTTCGAACAGCAACAGATGCGTTTATTATCGCCCGTTCTGGAAGCAGGACAGGTAGATGTTGTACTAAATGGTCACGTACACAACTATCAGCGTACTTTCCCAATGCATTTTGCACCTGAGAAAAAAGGTACATTGCTGGTAGGGGGTAAAGACAATAAGACTATCCGCGGTCGCGTAGTTCCGGGCAAATGGACGCTGGATAAAAATTTCGACGGGCAATCGCACACCAAACCTGATGGAGTTATTTATTTGGTTACCGGAGCTGGTGGTCAGGAGCTCTACAATGAAGAGCAGCAGGAGGATACAGATTCCTGGCAGAAATTCACTCACAAATTTATTTCTACTATTCACTCTTTTACCGTAGCTGATGTAGATGGAAATAAAATAATTTTCCGCCAGATATCAGAAGAAGGAAAAGAACTGGATACTTTCACCATTACTAAATAAAAGCATCTGATATTTTTATAAGAGCGCTAAAAAAGAATCCCCGGAACTTGTTCCGGGGATTCTTTTTTAGTGAACAATTATTCTACAGGTGGTTTGGTTAGAAGATTTTCTGCATCTTTTGACTTAGCCACTTTCATTTTTCCGAATTTATACATGAAGTTTACACCAAAGGAGCGATAAGGGATGTATAACACATTGCTGGCGGTTAAATTAGCCGTTTCCTGGATTGTTTTCTGTTTCAGATACTGCGTGAAAGGATTTACAGCGACCAGGCCAATGCTACCTTTATTGTTAAACAATTGTTTTTTAACTGCGAAGGTATAGGTCAGGAAGTTTGCTTGTCTGCCCTGCCATTTGATACCCGATTTATAGTTACCAAATGCTTCGGCAACCAGGTCTTTTGTAACTTGCCAGCTTGTATTCAGGTTAACCCGATATTCGAATCCACTAATCCTGTTTGGAACTGAATAGATGTTATTGGTTTCACGTCTGAACAGTTGTACATTTGGTCTGAGGGTAATTGCGCGTCCAAGGGCCAGACTCCCGGAAATATTGGTGCCAATACGTGTTTCTGAAGCGATATTATCTCTTTGAATAACATTCACATTTTGATAAACCACATCACCAATGGTATATTCCGGATGGAAAGTAGTATAAGACTTAATGTCCGGCTTGTTATGTGTGTATAGCAACACAATGTTCAGGTTATTATCTCCATTGAAATTTCGGTTATATCCGATTTTATACTCGTTTCCGATTTCTGGTTTAAGGAAAGGATTACCCATTGTAATGTTGTGTGGGTCTGCAAGATTCACGAAGGGGTTCAGATCCCGATAATCAGGCCTTTCCAACCGGTAGGAGTAGCTTACTGAAAGGGTCTGTTGATTTTTAAATGTATGCGCAAGGGTTAGGGAAGGACCGGCATTGCTATAATCGGGAATCGATGTATTGGGCGCTTTATCATAATTTGCATTGTTGGTGGTGTATTCCCACCTGAAACCGGCAAGTACATTTAAATAATCGAAAAGGTTCATTGTACTGGAAACGTAGCCGGCATATACCTGACGTTTAAAAACTGAGCTATAGGATTGTTGTCCATCTGGTATAAAACTTTCATCAGCTACATTATAGGAAAGAACCTGGGCACTGCTCGAAAGTGTTTCCTGTTCAGTTTTTAATCCAGCTTCGAGTAAAACATTTTTGGTAATGGGGTGGGCATAATCAACCGCCCAGCTGTAGATTCTGTCTGTACCTGGGTTATAGCTTCTGGAGCCACCGGAAATAATTTCATTATCTAAGCTATGTTGAGTCTGGGAATAGGAAGATTGATTGGTACCCAAGCTGCTATACAATACGAAAGAGAGTTGTTGTTTATCGCGTCTGAACTTATGCCTGTAATCGAGCGACAGATCAAGTGATCCGTTGTTGACCTTAGTAAGGGCATTCCGGATGCCAGACTCCTCTGAAACTAAATGTTCATTCAGGTCTTTAGTATTATTATATTGTTGAATAATACCATCATTGCTATTCCCAAAGTGGTTGTAGCTTAATGAAAAAGAGATATTATCCTTCGCTGATGCATCCCATTCAATACCCAGGCCGGTTTGGTAGCTGTTACGGTAAAAGTCATTCACTCCATTTTGTTGCAGATAGTACTTATTGGTAGAAAACGAATCTGTAGCAAAGCGCTGATTTTCCGTTTTGGTTTTGGCTGTCAATTGTGCACTACCATTGAAATAACCGGTAACAGACAAGTTACTGCCTTTATAATAAAGATTGATCGCTCCGTTTTCGAGCCGTGTACCGGCGGTAGCATTGATAGTACCACCAAACCCCTGAGTTTTATTTTTTTTCAGGATGATGTTAATAATGCCTCCGGTTCCTTTTGCATCGTATTTGGAGCCGGGGCTCGACATTACTTCAATGCTCTGAATCTGGGAAGCAGGGATAGATTGTAAGGCATCGGCAACGCTGGCACCAAACATAGTAGAGGGCTTACCGTTAATCAGGAACTGAACACTAGGATTTCCAAGTAGCTCCACATTGCCGGAAGCATCAACAGTTACTTGCGGAATCTTGCGTAATACATCGGTAACCATACCTCCCTGGGAGGTGACATCCCGATCCACATTATATACCAGCCTGTCGATTTTGTTTTCTACCAGTTCTTTTTTACCTGTTACCTGAACTGTATTTAAAGTTTTACTACTGGTACGAAGTAGTATTTCCTTTGCAATAATGCCTTTATCTGTAGCTTTAATAATAATCGACTCGTGATAGGTTTCAAAACCGGCATAACCAATGGTTAATTGGTAATTAGCTGCCGGCAGTGCATTTAGGTGTAGCGTGCCGGTACTATCGGTAAGGCCTGTAGCATAGTTTTTGGAAGCACCTGTTACAGCAAGGATTACAGTTGCTCTTTCCAGAGGCCGGCGGTTGTCTGCATCTCTAACAACAGCCTTGAGCGAGGCTGCGTTTTGTGCATAACTGAATTGAGCAGCAAGTAGAAGGATTGCTGACAGAATTGTTTGTTTTAAGCTCATAATACTGACTTGAGTGTGTCGCAAGTTAGAATCCAATTCTGGGTGCTTTCTGGAGAAGCAGAGTGTTATTTCCAATGAAAGGAAAATAGATGCATACCATCTTTATATTCATAGGAAGGGGAGATGCAGGAGGAGATACATATTTGCTTGACAATGGAGAGCCCTAGACCGTTATTGGTATTATTTACCGCCTCTTTATAAAACCTCGAAAAAATTTTTTCACCATCTAAGGCGGAGTTAGTGCCAGTATTGGAAATGTGAAGGGCAGTATTGTTTTGAATGATATGAATTACACCCCCAGGTTTATTATGCCGTGCAGCATTGCTAAAAATATTGTTCAGGAGTATTTCCAACAGATCGGGGTTCATTCTGATAATTGAAGGATAAACCTGCAGACTATACGAAATATCATTCTCTTCCCATATTTCTTCAAACTGACTGGTTTTACGTTGCAGAATGTCATGAAGGGCAAGTTCCTGTTGTTCACTGTACTGGTTGTTCTCAATCTTTGTGAGTAGTAACAGAGACTGACTCAATCCAGACAACCGGGTAACAGCACTATATGCTTCTGCCAGTATTTCTGTTTGTTCTTCAGTGAAATTATCCTGCTGAATCAAGACATCCAGTTTGGATCTGATAATGGCTAGAGGTGTTTGAAATTCATGGGAAGCGTTTTCAGTAAATTCTTTGAGCAGCCTATACTCCTTACTGGCATTGGAGGTCACCAGTTGAAGATGTTCGTTCATTATACTGAACTCATCTATGTTGCTTTTTTTGAATTCTACTGCGCTGGTATTATTCAGCCGGAAGGACTTCAGACTGTTAAGGGTGCTGTAAAACGGCCGCCATAAACGAGATACAACAAATTTGTTCATGAGTGCCAGTATAGCCACCAATAACAGGATCATGGTCATAGTAATGAGCATTACAGCCCGGGTGATATGTTTAATTCCTTCCAGTGGCTTACTGATGGTGATGTTGTAGTGTTGCTGATTTAGTATGACAGCAAATGTAAGCGTACGGCCAAGATGTTTTTTCCCTTTAACGGAGATATCTTCGCTGGCATTGGTCAATATCGGCCTATTTACCGGGTTGTCTGTTACTTCTGTTGATATCAGTAGATTATCGAAGTTTGTATGGGTGGGTAGTTTGTGCTGCGTTTGTACGTAATTGCTGATTTGTTCCATGGAGTCTTCCAGGCTCTCATCCAGCTCTCTGAGCAACACATTTTTGGTTAGAAGATAGCTCGCAATACCGGAAAGAATGAATAGGAGTGTCAGGATAATAAAATTATGCCTGTTGTAATGCACGATCAACTTCATGCCATCGGATTTTCTTCGGCCAAAAACTTATAGCCCATACCATAAAGCGCTTTGATATAATCCGGGCAGCCCTTTTCCAACAGTTTTTTTCGGAGATTTTTAATATGTGAATAGATGAAGTCATAGCTGTATCCTAGAGTGGCATAGTCTTCCCAGAGATGATCAGCAATAGCTTCTTTGGTAACAACACGATTTTTATTGCTGATAAAATACAATAACAGCTTAAACTCTTTTTTAGTGAGATGGATTTCTGCCGCACCAGATTTGACGGTTCTATCCAGAAGGTTGACAGTTAGTTTGTCGAACGTTACAATATTATTTCCTTCGAAATTTTTTCTGCGGATAATAGAGTTAATGCGGGCGGTTAGTTCTGCCAGATGAAAAGGTTTGGTTAGGTAATCATCCCCACCGAGTTGTAATCCATTGATTTTATCATCTAGTGAGTTCCTGGCAGAAATAATAATTACACCAGCATCAACCTTACGTCTTTTCATCAGTTGTAAAAGTTCCAACCCGCTTCCTCCTGGCAGATTGATGTCTAAAACCACACAGTCATATGCACTGGTTTCCAGTTTTTCGCGCCCTTCAGAAAAATTGTAGGCGGCATCACATAAATAATTGCTTTGTAATAGGTAACTATGGATGCTTTTGGTCAGAGGCTTCTCATCCTCAATAATTAATAATCTCATAGTTTGTAGGCTTATAAAAGGAAAATATGCTGCTACAAAAATGGTTAATTAAGAGTTATTGGTGTATTAAGTTAGTGTGAAATTTTAGAGATACCGGTATTACATTATCAAACATACGGAGGTTAAAGGTAACCCATCAAGCTTCCCGGTTCCCGGTTGCCTGATGAATCCTTTGTGTTCAAAAAGTTCAAGGACCGGATTATCAATATATTCATCTATCCAAATATTTTCATATGATTTACAAACACTCAGACATTTTTCCAGCAGTGCATCCTTAACCGCCGGGGCCGGATATTTATTCAACACACCAAAATAGAGGATGCGGGCTGCCCTTTTACCTTCCAGGTTCTCTGGCCGTTTACCCTTCGACGTGATACAGGCATATCCGGCCGGCTGATCATCAACATACACCACCAGCCATTGATTGGAAATACTGTTTACTTCGGCAACAAGAGCCTGTTCATTAAAGTTTTTAAGGATATAATTTTCCAATACATTTTGCTTAATAAGAGATGAAAACTTCTCTATAGCCAGGTCTTTTGTAAGCATTAAAAGCGTTTCCATTCCCTGTTTGGTAACCACTGTAAATTTCGTGATGATGTTCATAGCCTGTCGTAATTATACCGGCAAAGCTATTATGCTTCTTTCAATCATACATGATACACAATTTGAAAATCCAAGCAGTACAGATGTTATCTGAGACTTTTACCCGCCATTCGGAGGGCTTCTATTCTTTTAGGGGAGAATTTTTCAGCAAAAACCAGCCTGAAATATTTGTCAAAAATTCCGGAAAAAGAGAACGTATATCCAGGAGTAAATCTTACACCAATTTTCTCGCATTGGTCGTAGAACTGGGGCATATCAGTAGCATCAGGCATCTTTACCCAGAGATTATAGCCACCTGCCGGTCTGGAGATTATTGTATTCTCTGGAAAAAAGTCAGACAATAAATTGATTGCAAGATGTGCGTTCTTTGCCAGTTGCATTCTTAGGGAACGTACATGCCGGTCATAACTGTTACCTGCCAATAAACGGTTTACAGTTTCCTGGTACAAGGGTGAGACGGTACTTCCCAGTGCAAACCTGATCTGCTCTGCGCGTTCCATAAATTTGCCGGCTGCCAGCCATCCAAGCCTGATTCCCGGGGCCAATGTTTTCGAATAGGAGGAATAGGTTAATACTAATCCACCTTCATCAAATTTCTTAATAGTGGAAGGTCGCTGCCCATGAAAATTCAAATCTCCATAAATATCATTTTCAATAATTGGAACATTATAATGATAAGCCACAGACAACAATGACAGCTTTTGGTCATCTGTCATTAAACTTCCAGTTGGGTTATGGAAGTTGGGTGTTACTACGATAGCATGAATTGTGGTTTTGCGACATGCTTTCTTCAAGAAATCAACATCTGGTCCAATTATCGGAGAAACCGGGATTTCAATTACCCTGAGTTGGAGAACCCTGATAACCTCCAGGATAGAAAAAACACAGGGGCTTTCAACGGCAATCACATCGCCGGCCTTGCATACAGCAGATAATGCGATGTAAAGGGCCTGTAATGCACCATCGGTAATCAGTAGCTCATCATAATTAATAATCGTTTGATGAACAGCCGCTTTTTTTAAGATATTCTCTTTTAGCTCACCAGATCCGATTGGAGGGTAGTAACGTAATAAACCGGCTCCCTGCTCCCTGATGACCTGTTGCATGGTACGAAGCAATAATTTTTGGGGCATAAGCAGATCACCGGGTGCTGCTACATTAAATTCAGAAAAATTGCGTCCGGCTTTCTGAGAGGTAGTTAGTCCGAGATGTTGTTTAAAAATAGCATCTCTTGCTACCGGCTTATGTTTCGTCTTTGGTTGCTGATTCAGTAAGTCTGGTCTGTTACTCACATAGTAACCCGATTTAGGCACACTTTCTACTAGTCCTCTGGCCACCAGGTACTCATATCCGTGCTGAATGGTGCTTATACTGGTTTGATATTGTTCTTTCAGATCGCGTACAGACGGCAGTTTATGACCTGGTTTGAAAACACCCTCGCGTATATTCTTTTCAATGACATTGGTAAAGGCTTCGAATTTATAGACTTTCATATCTGTACTGGTTATTTATACGTACATAATATCTGTATTGTAAATCTACGGCATTTTAATTAGCATTAAACACTGCTGGAAGCCCTAAAATTTCAACGATTGCAGAAGTTTTGGCAGGTCTTTTTGGTCGATTTTATTGGTTGATGATTATTTTTTATACAGAAATAGATTCTTATATGTGGTATTAATTCTGTTTAAAACAAAGCCTTGCAAGGGTATGGTAAACCTATGATTGCTGCGTTACAGTTAAGAAAGTTAAAGATCAAAATTTTATATCACTCTTTGTACAAAAATAGCTATCGTATTTATATGTAAAGTCCTTATTGGTGCAAACCCCTTTGCCAAAATGGAAATAAATTGAATTATAGAGATAAACAGTATAGTAAGTTCTATATTGCTCTGATAGGTAGAAATCAATTTTTTTTCCTTTTGAAATAACCTCCTGTTTAAGTTTTTCAAAATCAGAATGATATTTTTTGCTGTAGCAACTACGCAGAGATTTTTCAATTTCACGGGATTCTGTAACCTCCAGTAAAATAGATTCATCGCCATCTTTAAATGTAAAATTTTTAAATCCTGATTCAATTTTGTAAATATCCACATCAAATGCCTTCGATAATAAACGTTCGGCTCCTGCATCGGTGTCTTTAAAAAAAGTTGATATATCAGTTAACGTTATTTTTTGTGAAACTGCTTCTTTGGAAATAATGAAAAATAGGGATATAAGTAAAATATGCTTCATAATAAGAATATAGCTTGATATAGGATAATAATTTGTATATATAGATATGCTAGGTATAATTTACATATTATATTTTTTTGAAAAATAATACTTTTTTAAGAAATTAACTATCTGAGCATACCTTTCTTTTACACTGCTTGTTATTTGCTTAATTACATCAATTGTTCATCCATCATATTTAGAACCAGTCAACGGAGATTGGAGGATAGACGCTTAAATCAATCCATCGAAACTAAATTAGATTCTAACCTTAATAATATTATCTATATATTTGCCCTGTTAAAATTTCGGGTGGTATTAGACGGAAGTCGTTACACTTTGGAATTATATACACAAAATTGTAATGGTTCAACTTTTATTAATCTTGTAAAAGTTGATTAATAGGGAATCAGGTGAAAATCCTGAACAGACCCGCTACTGTAAGTTCTATTACAACACTTTGATTTCTTCTTGCCACTGTCTCTACAAGGTAAAGATGGGAAGGCTACCCGAAGTGAGAACAAGTCAGGAGACCTGCCATTGCAGATGAATTTTAAGGCTTTCGAGGGATGAAGCTTTGAATAAGCTTACACTGAAATTGTTTCAGCGTTATTGTTTTCGTATATCGTCTGGTCACTGACCGGAGGAATCAATTATCGACCTGATATGTCAAACGCATTAAAAACGTTGCTAATAACGTTTTTGGCATTTATTTGCCCCAAGCTGTATGGACAGAAAGCTTACCGTAACTCTGCACACATAGATACGGCAGGGGTTAAGACCTTACGTGGGGTTACTGTTTCTGGCACCGGATATAAAGAAGTTATTCCTACCCAAAAACTTGCCGGTGAAAGCTTGAAAAGTTTAAACAGCTTCTCAGTAGCAGATGCAATACGCTATTTTGCCGGTGTTCAGGTAAAAGATTATGGTGGCGTTGGTGGATTGAAAACAGTAGATATGCGTAGCCTGGGAACTAACCACATGGGGGTATTCTATGATGGCATTCAACTGGGAAATGCTCAAAACGGGCAGATAGATCTTGGTAAATTCTCAATGGATAATATTGAGTCTATTTCTATTTATAATGGGCAGAAGAGTGAGATTTTCCAACCAGCCAAAGACTACGGATCTTCCGGTACTATCTATCTTCGGAGCAGGAAACCAGTATTTGATTCCTTAAAAACTACAAACTTTAAAGGTGTTTTTAAAACAGGGTCATTCGATTTAATCAATCCCTCAATATTGCTCGAAAAAAAGTTGACAGACAATATTAATTACTCCTTCAGCAGTGAATACATAAAATCCAGTGGTCGTTATCCCTTCAGATATAAAAGAATATTTCATGACTCTAAAGCCATTGCCTGGGATACTACAGCTATAAGGCAAAATGGAGATATTAATGCCCTCAGACTGGAAAGTGGACTATATGGAACGCTGAAAGAAGGCTTGTGGAATGTCAAGGCCTACTACTACGGTTCAGAGAGAGGAATACCGGGAGCTATTGTCAATAATGTTTGGAAACGCTCTCAAAGGCAGTGGGATAGAAACTTCTTTTTACAGGGTTCTTTACAAAAGAACGTAGTTAAAGGGTACGATATCCAGGTGAATGCTAAGTATGCAAATGATTATATGCGTTACCTGAACCCCGATACCACTTTAATGTATATCGATAATAATTTTCATCAACAGGAATGGTACGGATCTATCGCCAATAAATATAGTTTGTCGAAAAAGATTGATATCAATCTGTCAACAGATTTCCAATATAATACCCTGAATTCTAATTTAGATGGATTTGTATTTCCGAAAAGATTTACTTCTCTTGTGGCCTTGGCAGGAGCAGCGGAATTTGGGAAGCTGAAGATGCAGGGAAGTGTTTTGGGCACCTTTGTAAATGAGCGGGTTACCAGAGGAAATACATCTACTGGCGATTCTGCTGTAGCAGCTCCTTCTAAGAATGAAGTCACTCCTGCATTCTTTCTCTCATATAAACCCTTTACCAAACTAGATTTCAACATAAGGGCATTTTACAAAAACATTTTCCGGATGCCAACGTTTAACGACCTCTATTATACCGATATCGGTAATATTAGTCTGCAGCCGGAATTTACATACCAATATGATTTAGGTTTTGCCTATCGTAAGAGTTTTACTGGCTCTATGTTTAGTGAATGGCATTTGCAAACAGATTTCTATTATAACCAGGTAACCAATAAAATAGTAGCCGTTCCGAAGGGGAGTGGAATGTATCGTTGGATGATGATGAATATTGGAGATGTGGAGATTAGAGGAATAGAAATTGTTTCTGATTTTGTTTTCACATTTCCTCAGGAAATTTTATTGAATTTCAGAACTGCCTATACTTATCAGGCAGCTCAGGATTATACAACGAGAAAGAGTACCGAACTCCAAAAGACCACATATGGTGGGCAGATCCCTTATATTTCATGGAACAGTGGATCCTTCATTTCAAGTATTCAGTATAAAAGCTGGCGACTCAACTACAGCTTTATTTATGTGGGGAATCGTTATCAGAATTCGGCTAATATCCCGGAAAATTACGAACAGCCTTGGTATACCAGCGATTTGTCCGCTACCAGAAATTTTCAATTTAAACGCTACAGGTGCAGAATTTCAGGAGAGCTTAATAATGTTTTCAACCAGGATTATGAAGTGGTATTGAACTATCCAATGCCTAAACGAAATTTTAAAATCATTTTAGCCGTTGAACTATGAGAAAGCGTTACCTCTTCCTGAACATATTACTGTTGCTGATTTTCGTGGCTTCATCCTGCAGAAAGGATGTAGAAGTCTTTATTAATGAAGATACATCCCTTGATACTTCTACACAAAATGGTTTTCTGGGGTTTTACCTGCTTAATGAAGGAAACATGGGGAGCAATAAAAGTACGCTGGATTACTTCGATTATACTACCGGCAAGTATAAACGAAATATTTATGCTGCTGTTAATCCCACAGTACCTAAAGAACTGGGAGATGTAGGCAATGATATAGCTATTTATGGTAACAGACTTTATGCAGTAATAAATGCTTCCAATAAAGTGGAAGTTATGGATGCAATTACCGCCAAAAGAATCGGACAGATTGAAATTCCGAATTGCCGTTATATCAAATTCGATAAAGGATTTGCATATATCACTTCCTATGCCGGGCCAATTCAAATAAATCCGAATTATACTCAAAAGGGATATGTTGCCAAAGTAGATACTACAACACTTTCAATTGTAGATAAATGTATTGTTGGGTTCCAACCCGATGGTCTTGAAATTACGAATGGCAAAATATATGTAGCTAATTCAGGAGGCTACATGGGGGCCGGGAATACAGCAAAGTATGAAAGAACTGTTTCTGTGATTGATGTGGCCACTTTTAAAGAAGATAAACGAATTGATGTAGCATATAATCTCGACCACATTATAGCGGATAAACGAGGGGATCTCTGGGTAACCTCAAGAGGTGATTATAAGCAGCTGCCATCAAGGCTCTATTTTATAGATAATGCAGCACAGAAGGTGACGGATACAATCCCTATTGCAGTGAGTAATTATTATCTGGATGGAGACTCATTATATATATACAGTACGGAATGGAGTTATATAACCTATTCCAACGTAGTCACTTATGCGATTGTGGATACACGTACACATAAGGTTGTAAGCCGATCTTTTATTACTGATGGAACAGATAAAGAAATTGAAATCCCCTATGGAATTATGGTGCATCCGGTTACCAAAAATATTTATGTAACGGATGCAGGTAATTATGTGACGCCTGGCATGTTGTACTGTTTTACGAAAGCTGGTAAAAAGAAATGGAGTGTACGTACCGGTGATATACCCGCTCATTTTGTCTTACTACCAAAATCATAAATCAAAATTCCAGGATAAACTGAAATCTAACATATGAAAAAAATCCTTTTTCTGATTGTCGTAATGTTCGTTGCATATTCCTGCACAAAAGAACAGTACCGGGCCCCAAGTATTTCCGGTGTGAATACAGATACTATTGTATTGAATATTGGAGACAAAATTATTTTAGCACCCAATATTACTAACCTTAAAGGTAATGGCTATACGTGGTTAATAAATGGAAAGCAGGCAGCTGCTGGAGAAGTTAACTATACTTTCGAAGCTGCAACGTCTGGTGATTTCACAGTTACTTTTAAGGCGGATAATAAGGGTGGTACAGATGAGCAATCTTTCAAAATATTTGTTGAGAAACCCATCGCTATTTCACTGAATGATCAGCTTTCTGTTTCTATGTGTAATGTAATTGAAATCACCCCTACGGTTTCCGGACCAGAAAGATCAGGATTCGAGTATGAGTGGTCTATTGGTGATTCTATTATTGGAAAACAAAACAATCTTAGCTTTATTTCTCCGGCAGCAGGAACTTATGTGCTTAATTTCCGTGCAATTGCAGGTAAACAATCGGCAACAGTTTCCCGCACTATAACTGTAAAGCCTGAACAGTATATCAGAAATGCCTATATGGTTTATGAATATGCTCCTTCACCAGGTAAAAACCACAACTGGTCTATTATTGGTTCTGCTGATGGTTGGAAGTTTGGAGACGAGCATCCACTATCTTATAATGAGTTTTTAGCTAAAGCTACCGAGATAAGAAAAGAAGATGATGCTGCCGGATTATTTATTGGTTCCTGGGGTGGTTCTGCAACTTTCAAATTTGATCATACCGTTGCCAATGCACCAGGCAAACCAGACCTGGAAATTGCCGGTACCTATTCAAGGCTTGATCCTCCAACAGTTTATGTAGCATACGATCGTAATAAAAATGGGAAACCGGATGCTGACGAATGGTATGAAATCAAAAACGATGATTATGGATTGGAAGATATGCCTGATTATGCAATAACCTTTACCTACGATTCAACCACTACAGATGCTAAAAGAATATATACCTATTTCGATTGGAAGGATAATCAGGACTCAGCTTTTGCTGGCCAGATTTTAACCAACAAAACATTCACCAGTGCAATGACTTATGAAGGAACATTCTCTACCAGAGGGTTTTTTCCGGGTTTAAATATGACAAATATCAATACTAAAGAAGTAGCGATCCTGGATGGATGGAAAAGCTCATTTACACGCAAAGGGAAGCGTATTACCAAAAATCTGACTGGCATCCCTCCATTTTTTCAAAAGCTGAATATTGATATTGATCTGGCAGTAAACAGTAAAGGAGAAAGCGTTCAATTACCAGGAATAGACTTCGTAAAAGTTGTAAAGGTAGTTTATCCTATTGAACAGGATTTCATCAATGCTGGCGGAAAAATAGTGGATTATAACATGGATGAAGGAAGAATGTTGCAGGTATCAACCATTTTAGACAAAACCCTCAAAAATTAGAAGAAAGCCGGGCAACCGATTTAATATCTAACCAAAAAATTTCGTCTAATGAAAAAGACCCTTTTCAAAACCTCAATAGCCGCAATCCTTTGTATTGTTGTAGCTGCTTCATGTTCCAAACAAAATGATTTGGTGCCGGTTCAATCCCAGCCGGCGGAAACATTGAAAGCAAACCAAAAATCCTTATTGTCGACAACCTATACCATCACTTTTGAGGGTTTAAGTCGCAGCTATATGGCTGATACTAATTCTTATGGTGGTAATACCTATGCTGCCTGGGGTGGTACCCAGATTGCTCCCTATACGCACTCTCCGAGTAATCTTAGATTTGCCATCAAAGGAGCAGGTGGCACTTCCAGAGTTAATTTTTGGGATGGTGGATTTGTAATTTCCGATTGGAACTATAAAGCAAACACCCCGCCAGATACCAGTGATTGGTGGTATTCCTACCTCAATCAGTGTAGTGTTTATTCTGGCACAAGTGGCGCCAAAAATGGCGGCTACAATGGTAGCAGCAATTTTGCTGTAATGTTTGGCTATGTAGATTCCTACAATTCTAGTTATGCTACCCGTCCTACAATGAATTTCACGAGTGGTAGCGGAACAGTGGAAGGAATGTATGTATGTCTTTCCTCTTATACGTATGGCGTAATTATGAATGGAAACAAATTTGGTTCAGTAGGTGTGGCAACTCCACTTAAAGATGTAGCAGGAGGAGCCGGGTATTTCAAATTGCTGGCTTATGGATATAATGGAAGTACACCTACTAATAGTGGTACTCCTGTTGAAATATTTCTGGCAAAATACAATAACCATTTACCTGTTGTAAGCCCGGTTACTACATGGACTTATTTCGATCTTTCGGATTTAGGTACTGTTACGCGGGTTGAATTCAACCTGGTAGGCAACGATTCTGGTACCTATGGATTAAATACCCCGGCCTATGTGTGTATAGATAATGTTAAGGTGACGTTGTAGTAGTGTAAATCATATTTAGTGCCCGGCTTTCTTAATTTATAAATTTATTTGACAAATGAATAATCAATTTAAATTTCTTACATACTTATCCTGCATCCTGATTTTAATCAGCAGTTGTAAAAAAGAGGTGGAAACTCCTGATACCCCACCGGTTATCACCGGACTTGAAGCAGATTATTATGTAGTGGTAAAAGAAGCCTTGTTGCTTAAACCTGTCATTGAGAATGTAGCAGATTCCATTGTATGGGTTGTTAACGGTCAAAGAGTTGCCAATGCATTGCAATATAATTTTCAGGCCCCTGCAGCTCCGGGAACATTTAGCCTGATAGTTATGGTCTACAATCGTGGAAACATCTCTCAAAAAGTAATTCAAATTACAACCGGACAATATTTAAACTGGGAAACAACTACCAACACGATCCTACCCCTGGAGGCATCTCAGAAATTTACGAATAAGACTGATGTAAAATGGGAAATCCTCTCAGCACCCTCAGATCTCTACAGATTGTCTGCTAATAATGCAACAGCACAATTTACTTCTGTATCCAGAGGTACTTACAAGTTGAAAGTTTCCTCTGCAGATTTAGTTGATACATTACTTATCACGGTACGACAAACAGCTAAACCACAATCTCCATTTATCTACAAAGTATTTGATTACCTGCCTGCACCTGGCCAGTTTGTAAATGAGCTGCCGAAATACAATGCCGGAGATACTTATGAAACGATGCTTACCAAAGTAGGTAAAGAGCTGATAGGCGAAGATGCTAACCTGATTACCTTAGGTGGCTGGGGCGGTTATGTAGTAATAGGATTTGATCATACCATTGTAAACGTTGCGGGCAGACGTGATTTCAGGATTTATGGAAATGCTTTTGGTGCCAATGCCAACCCGCGCCCTAATGCCCCGTTTGGTGGAAGCTGTGAACCAGGAATTGTATTGGTTGCATATGATAAAAATAAAAACGGGAAACCAGATGATGATGAATGGTACGAGATTAAAGGAAGTGGAAATTTTTCAGCTGAAAATGAACTCTGGTATAGTTCTGCTGTAAATAGCAAAAATGATACCCGTACGATTCGTAATTACGAAATGACCTACCACCGTCCAACTGTTGAAACTCCAGGTACTCCTGATGGGTTTATCAGTATCAACAATTATATCCAGTGGTCAAATAATCAGGGCCAGCGAGGATATAAAATCAAGAATACATACCATGCACAGAGCTATTATCCTTTATGGGTAAAGGATGAGAAAATAACCTTCAAAGGTATTCGTATGGCACAAAATGGAATAGAAGAGAGCGGACAGGGAAGCTATTTTGTGCTGTATGCCTATAAATATGGGTATGTCGACAATTACCCTAATCCTCACGATAATTCAGGTATCGATATCGACTGGGCCATTGATAAAAATGGTAACAAAGTGAATCTGCCGGGTATCGACTTTGTAAAAATATATACCGGAGTTGATCAGGAAAATGGCTGGCTCGGAGAAAACTCCACTGAAGTAGGAAAAGGAGAGGATCTGCATATGTTGGGTAGCAACATCGCTACTGTAAATTAATAATGGAAACGGAAACCAGTACTCTTCTGTATTACCAGATGAAATTAGCAACAGAAAATACAGTTAAGGGAATAGTCAATTAGTCTTAGAGTTATATGAAAAAAAGTGTTTTATTATTAGGGGCGGGAATCGCCATCGTAGCAGCATCCTGTTCGAAAAATGATACCATTGAGTCTTTACCTGCGCCGGAGGTAACAATTGAGAACATGCTTTCTCAAAATAGTGTAGCACAGGAAGATACCTTAATCTTTAAAGTGAAAGCTTCACAAGGAAGTACTTTTTCATGGGCAGTTGATGGAAAAGATGCAGGAATCGCAGATTCCATTTTTAAGTTTTATTCTGATGCTTTAGGTAGTCATACTATTACTGTAAGTGCATCCAGGAATGAGAGAAAAACATCTGCTCAGACAAATGTTACAGTATATGGTAAATACAAGTATGGAACATTTATTCTGAATGAAGGAAACATGACTTCAGATAATGGATCATTGATTTTTATCAGCCCTAATGGTGCAATTACTGAAGATGCCTATTTTAAAGTAAATGGTACAAAACTGGGTAATGTGACTCAGGATTTATTTATTCGTCAGAACAAGATGTACATTATTTCCCAGAATGGAAATAAGAATGCAGAAGGAACTGCTTTTGCGAATGATGGACTACTAGTAGTAGCGAATGCTGAAACACTTAAAAAAGAGGCTTCGTATAACAGTGAGTTAGCCACACTTAGCTGGCCAACTCATATAGCCGTACTAAACGATGAAAATTTAATCATTCGTGATAATGCGGGGTTATACAGGTTTAACTCTAATACCAAAGAGCTTACCTATATCAAGGGTTCCAGATCAGCTGCAAAGCTAACCATGGCTGTTTCAAATAATAAAATCTTTGCTGCCGCAGGTTCAAAGGTATATGTAATAGAGCAGAACAAGGATTCAATTACCTATGCACTGGATATGAAAGCAAATGTTAGTGGTGTAGTAAAAGCCAGCGATGGAAATATCTGGATTTCTACTGTAGGTTCACCTGCTAAAATTTCGAAAATCAATTTCAGGGATTATTCTTTAATTAAAGCCAATGACATCACTACTGGTAGCGTGAGCGCTGGTTCTGGTGCTACTCCAGGAATTACTGCAAAAGGTGATACTCTTTATTTCAGTGGAGCCGGTACTAAAATATACCGTCATATTTTCAGTATGGGAACAACCGAATTTATGGTAGATGCCAAAACAATGGTTGAAAATGCCGGTATCGTCTACAATAATATAGCAGTACACCCGATTACTGGAGAAGTTTATATGAACACTCTTAAAGGATTTGGTCTGAATTACCTGGTTAATAACATTAGTATCTTTAATTTTAGTAATGGAGTTGCCTTAAGTGCAAACTATCAAAACAGTACTAAGTTTCCTGCAGGTATTTTCTTTACCTATTCTTTTAATTAAATAAATTAAATATAATAAATCCATATCCTGGAGGTTGTCTCAATAATGAGGCAACCTCTTTTTTATTTCCTGTATTTTTAATATTGAAGAAAATCCCCCAATAGTTCGGATTTGACCAGGCACGTCTTTATATGATTTAATACTCTGCCTTTTCATTTGGTATAATTCTTTCTTCTTTTGTATGCTCCAATGGGCCCCATGAATAAATATAAACTATCTACCAGGGTGAAGGTGGTAGTGAATACAAACCCTTAAAACAATTAAAGATGAAAGACTCCAAATTCAGAAAGGGCGATGCCCAAACAGCAGTTTACAGTTCTGATGAGATGTTGAGACCCTCACCAGTAGATAGGATTCCAGATGGGCCAACTACTCCACAAATTGCATATCAGATGGTTAAAGATGAAACATATGCACAAACAGAACCTCGCCTAAACCTGGCAACATTTGTAACTACCTATATGGATGAATATGCCACTAAATTAATGAATGAGGCAATAAATATCAACTACATCGATGAAACTGAGTATCCGCGTATTGCTGTAATGAATGCCAAATGCATTAATATCATTGCGAATTTGTGGAATACACCCGAGCAAGCTAAGTATAAATGTGGAGCATTAGCAATCGGTTCATCAGAAGCATGTATGTTAGGTGGTGTTGCCGCTTGGCTTCGTTGGAAGAAACGCCGGCAGGAACAGAATAAACCTACAGACAAACCCAACTTTGTTATTTCTGCAGGATTCCAGGTAGTGTGGGAAAAATTTGCACAACTCTGGCAAATTGAAATGAGACAGGTTCCGCTAACTATCGATAAAACAACGCTGGATCCGGAAGAAGCATTAAAAATGTGTGACGAAAATACTATCTGTATTGTTCCAATTCAAGGTGTTACCTGGACCGGATTAAATGATGATGTACAAGAACTGGATAAAGCACTGGATGATTTTAATAAACATAGTGGACTCGAAATACCCATTCATGTAGACGCTGCCTCTGGTGGATTTATTTTACCTTTTATTCAACCAGATTTGAAATGGGACTTCCGCCTGAAGTGGGTACTTTCTATCAGCACATCAGGCCATAAATTTGGGTTGGTGTATCCCGGACTCGGATGGATAGTCTGGAAAGATGCTAAATATCTGCCTAAAGAGATGAATTTCAGTGTTAACTATCTGGGAGCAGATATTACACAAGTGGGCTTGAACTTTTCCCGGCCTGCAGCACAAATCCTGGGGCAATATTATCAATTTATCCGTCTTGGATTCGAAGGTTACAGAGAAATTCAAAAAAATAGTATGCAGATCACTCAATATTTGCACGATCAGATAGCAAAGATGAAACCTTTCATCAATTATAGTGAGGATGTCGTAAATCCTTTATTCATATGGTATATGAAACCTGCTTATAATAAAACGGCAAAATGGACATTATATGATCTGCAGGATAAATTAAAACAAAACGGATGGATGGTTCCTGCCTATACGCTTCCGGAAAATATAGAAAGTTATGTAGTAATGCGTATTGTGGTAAGACAGGGTTTCAGCCGGGATATGGCCGATATGTTACTTAATGATATGAAAAGCGCCATTGCAGACCTGGAAAAGCTTACTTATCCTACTCCTACAAGGGTTGCAATGGAAAAAAAGACACCGGTAGATTCACACGTATTTGATCATACTGGCTCCCGCAAAAAGAAAAAATAGAAGTCTGTCACAACAGCATACCTTATCGTATGCTGTTGTGAATTATTTTTCTGCTATCATCGGAAATTCATCCAACATGAATAAAACAATTACTATAGACCAGATCAAAGCTGCAGCAGAGGAGGCATACCAGTTGTACAGGAATAATACAGCTGGGAAGAATGCAGATTACATTCCGTATTTGGCGAACATAGATAAAAATCTGTTTGGAATCAGCATTTGTTTACTCGATGGAAGAACAATAGAATTTGGGGATACACAATATAAATTCGGAATAGAATCGGTTTCCAAAGTACATACAGCTATTCTTGTAATCCGCCAATCGGGAACAGATGAGCTGCTGAATAAAATTGGGGCTGATGCTACCGGATTACCGTTTAACTCAATTTTTGCGATACTCCTTGAAAAGGACCACCCATCCACTCCACTGGTTAACGCTGGTGCTATTACTGCATGCAGTATGATTCAGCCTGTTGGGGATGCAGATAAGAAGTGGGAAGCTATTGTTTCAAATATTACAGAACTCTGTGGCAGTGCTCCACAACTGATAGACGAACTATATCAATCAGAATCTGCTACTAACTTTAATAACCGTTCCATTTCATGGTTATTGAAAAATTATAACCGGATGTATGACGACCCTGATAAATCCCTGGATCTGTATACCCGCCAGTGTTCACTGGGAATAACAGCTCAACAACTAGCTATATGTGGTGCCACGATTGCGAATAAAGGATTAAATCCGGTATCGAAACTACAGGTTTTTGATGCAGGAGCATCCTCTAAAATTACTTCCCTGATAGCAACGGTAGGGTTCTATGAACATACCGGCGATTGGCTTTATACTTCCGGTATTCCGGCAAAAACCGGAGTAGGAGGTGGAGTTATGGGTACGCTTCCGGGATTGTTTGGTATTGCTGCTTTTGCTCCTCCAATTGATGATGCGGGTAACTCTGTGAAAGCACAGTTAGCCATAAAATATATTATGAACAAGCTGGAACTCTCAGTTTTTAGTGGGGATAAGGTAACTATTACTGGATAAAACCTAATCCAGGTCTGTTGTATTGTGTTTATCCTTATTGGCATTTTTCATGATGTTGCTGAGGAATACTGTAAAGATGGGAAACATCAGCAAACCCAGCGCTGATAGAAGTACAGACAACACTTTTCCGGTTGTAGTAGTAGCAATAATATTTGACCCAACTGTGGTGACATTCATACATGCCCACCATAATGCATCCCCAAAATTAGTCAGTAGTGGATTGGTATTTTGTTCTAAAACAAAGAATATAAGACTGGAAAAATATACGGTTGCAACTAAAAGGATAATATAAGAAGTAAAAAGACTAGTTATCGTATTATTTGATATCCAGTTTACTATTAAGGCAAGGGCATAAGCCCCACGGATCAATGGTATAAAACGTATCAGATAAGTGATCTCCGGATTAAAGCTAATGTGGTAATGGTAAAAAATATAATTATAAGGAATGGATATGATCAGGAAGATTAGATGGGTCTGTAGATAACGCCATTTATTATTGGTCAGGATTAATTTAAGTACGAATACAAGAATAAAAAGCAGGCATACCCATAGCTGTATTCGTAGATATACACCTCTAATAATAATAGAATGGTTTTTAAAAGCATCTATGGAAATACTAATAACCAATATTATGGATAAAAGCAGAACAAGGATATTTAATGCTTCATATATTCCCTGATGCTTATTAGCAGGAGCAGCAGTTGCTGTTTTCATTCAATTTATTTTAACCTTATTTATAATAAGCGATTAGGGTATGAATTTGTTAACTATTTGTCTGAATAATTGGCAATAATTTTTAAATCCATAAATTATGGCAAACACTAGTACTGTGAAATTGGGAGTGTTTACACTTGCTATTATGAACGTAACGGCAGTGGTCTCACTCAGAGGGCTTCCTGCAGAGGCTGAATACGGAATGAGTTCTGCCTTTTATTATTTGTTTGCAGCATTGGTATTTCTGATTCCTACTGCGCTGGTAGCTGCCGAGCTGGCGGCTTTATTTCAGGATAAGCAAGGAGGGGTATTCAGATGGGTAGGAGAGGCATTCGGAAAACGACTAGGCTTCCTTGCCATTTGGCTGCAATGGATAGAAAGTACTATTTGGTATCCAACAGTATTAACGTTTGGAGCGGTAGCCATTGCATTTATTGGAATGGATCATACAAATGATATGGCGCTTGCATCAAATAAATTTTACACACTCGCCGTAGTTTTAGTCATTTATTGGCTGGCCACATTTATTTCATTAAAAGGGCTGGGATGGGTAGGTAAGATAGCCAAAATAGGAGGGTTGGTTGGTACTATAATCCCTGCTGCACTTCTTATTATATTGGCTATTGCATATTTACTAACTGGCGGTGAATCACAGATGGACTTCCATAGCAACTTTCTTCCCGATTTCTCTAAATTCAGTAATCTGGTGCTCGCTTCCGGAATTTTTCTTTTTTATGCAGGGATGGAAATGAGTGGTATCCACGTAAAAGACATGAATAATCCATCTAAGAATTATCCTAAAGCGATCTTTATAGGCTCTGCTATTACTGTGCTCATTTTTGTGCTGGGAACTTATTCATTGGGGATTATTATTCCAAGGCAGGATATTAATCTTACCCAAAGTTTATTGGAAGGATTTGATAATTATTTTAACTACCTCCGCATGTCATGGTTCTCGCCCATTATTGCTATTGCATTGGCTTTCGGGGTGTTGGCAGGAGTATTGACATGGGTAGCCGGTCCTTCTAAAGGTATTTTTGTGGTAGGAAAAGCAGGTTATCTACCTCCCTTTTTCCAAAAAACAAATAAAATAGGAGTTCAGAAAAATATTCTGATCCTACAGGGGTTAGCTGTTACATTACTAAGTTTGCTCTTCGTTGTAATGCCATCTGTACAAAGCTTTTATCAGATATTATCACAGCTTACCGTACTGCTTTATCTGATTATGTATTTGTTGATGTTTGCAGCAGGAATTGCCCTGAGATATAAGATGAAAAATACTGTACGTCCATTCCGGATTGGAAAAACCGGAAATGGCCTTATCTGGGTAATAGCTGGTTTGGGCTTTTGCGGATCATTACTCGCATTTGTACTAAGTTTCATTCCTCCCAGCCAGATTAAAACCGGTAATAATACTGTCTGGTTCCTGGTGCTGATTCTGGGATGTATTGTGGTTGTTGCCGCTCCTTTTATCATCTTCGCTGTTAAGAAGCCATCCTGGACAGATAAAAACTCTGAGTTTGAACCATTTCACTGGGAACAAACCAAATCCACAGAAGGTAAATAATATGACTTTTATCCCCTGACCCCATAAAAAGGTCGGGGGTAAACGCTTGAAAAAAATCAGCCATTATTAATACAATTAAGATGTAAAATATTTTGTATATTAGTGTTGCTAAAATCACGCTAATACCTATATTTATTTCTTTGTAGTGCGGAGCTTATTATTCAATAAATCAATCAAATAAGCTTCTAATGAAATCAAACAATCTTTGTTTAATCTCAATTTTATTCCTCCTTGCTTGTAATAACAATACAAATACAGGAGAAACACAATCAACCGGGCCAAAAGCAGAGGATATTCGCTGTTATACTTCCAAAATAACAGATAAAGCCTGGTATACTTCAGGTAAAAAAGCGCCAAAGTTAAAAGGATTGGAAGGAATTAATTTTTCAATTTCTACCAACAATAAAGAGGCGCAGGAGTATTTTAACCAGGGAATGATGTTGACATATGGCTTTAATCATGCAGAAGCTGCACGGTCTTTTTTTGAAGCCGCCCGCTTGGATTCTACCTGTGCGATGGCATATTGGGGATTTGCCTATGTATTAGGTCCTAATTATAACGGAGGCATGGAAAAGGATAATTTCCAACGTGCCTTTGAAGCAACTGCTAAAGCAAAATCGTTATCGGCCAACTGTACTCAAAAGGAAAAAGCGCTTATCGATGCGCTGAGTACGCGCTATGCAATGCCGGCTCCGGCAGATCGGAAATCTTTGGATATTGCTTTTGCTGCTGCTATGAAAAAGGTTTACAATCAATTTCAATCCGACCCCGATATCGGAGCTTTGTACGCTGAAGCCTTAATGGATCTGCATCCCTGGGATTTATATGACAAGGATACAAAGAAACCAAGAGCCTGGACACCGGAGTTGCTGGCCGTTCTTGAACACCTGATGAAAATCAATCCGCTGCATCCCGGAGCACATCATTTCTATATTCATGCCATGGAAGCATCCGCCACGCCTGAAAAAGCAATGGCAAGTGCCCGATTGTTGGATACATTAGTGCCAGGTGCAGGACATTTGGCGCATATGCCCTCGCATATTTATATTAATACAGGCGACTATCATTTAGGCTCTCTTTCCAATATAAATGCAGTAGAGATAGATAGTGTGTATACGGTTGCCTGTCATGCTCAAGGAGCATATCCCCTTGGTTATTTTCCGCATAATTACCACTTCCTCACAGCTACTGCCACACTGGAGGGAAATTCTAAGCTAGCCTGGGAAGCGGCTCAGAAACTTCAGGAACATACATCTGAAGAAATAATGCGTTTACCGGGTTGGGGCACATTGCAGCATTACTATACAATTCCATATTACATTGCTGCTAAGTTTGGTATGTGGGATACTATTCTTTCCCTTCCTTCCCCGGCACAAGACCTTGTATATCCTAAGTTAATCTGGCACTATGCACGTGGATTAGCATATTTGGGTAAGAATAATACTTCCAATGCCCAAAAAGAGCTGGATACTCTTAAAATATTGGGAGCAGATACTACCCTTAAACAGCTTACCATCTGGCAGATCAATACAACTGCCGACCTGGCCCAAATAGCCATAAAAGTATTATCGGCTGAAGTGGCGGCAAAAGAAAAGCAGTATAATAATTCCATAGCCCTGCTAAACGAAGCGGTTGCAATTGAAGACGGTTTAAATTATAACGAACCTCCTGATTGGTTTTTTTCTGTGAGGCATTACCTTGGTGCTATATTGATGGATAATGGCAAGTTTAGCGAAGCGGAGAAAGTTTATCGTAAGGATCTGAAAAATTGGAGAAGGAATGGATGGGCGTTGATAGGGCTACACAATTCATTAATAGCTCAGAAGAAAGACAGTGAGGCTAAAGTAGCGAAAGCAGATTTTGATAAAGCATGGCAGTTTGCCGATATTCAGATTGTGTCCTCTTCAATCCTGCATTAAAAAATTTCTATCTAACACTAAAGGCTAAACGCTTTAATTTTGAGCGATTAGCCTTTAGTGCTGTATTGTGTTAAGCAATTTCTGTTTATTTAAGAGGCCACATTGGAGACCAACATCTGTATAAATCTGTGTTGATCAGCTGTAATACCATGTACATCCGGAGGTAAATTAAATTCCTCATTGAACTCTTCCGGATTTTTGTAAGTCACAAATGTAACCTTCTTCTCGTCTTCCCATATGAGCACTTTCAGAGGAAGTGCCCATGCAATTTCGCGGTTCCTGTACATCAGTTGAGTGCCACCGGCAGGATTCCCGAAAATGAGTACGGTAGTAGGTTGTAATTGCAGACCTGCATCTGCAGCGGCAGCACTGTGATCAATAACAGCAAAAGCTTTTACTCCGTTGTCTGTTATGAGCTGCTTAATCTTGGTCACTGTGTCAATGAAGCCAAGTTTGCTTGGGGTAGTTATTAATTTCATACAGATATTAACGACAATAAAAATACTATTGTTCGAATACCCTCAGTTTTAATAATACCGGAAATAGTTTTGTTGATGTCTACATTCTTCTAATATTGTTTTTCCTCTTTTTGTTACTCTTCATCATAGCTTTTTCCGAAAAATAATCATGGAGAAGGTCTATCAATATTCTGCCATCTGTTCTTATTATTCTATAATCTGAAAGGATAATTGTTCTTGGATATAAATTATGAAAAAGATCGATGATAGCAGATAACAAAAATAATCCGGAGATAAGTTTCAAAGAACCATGCATATCAAATAATATAGCGATAGTAGTTGCGACCCCAGCAACCAGAAAAGAGAAAATAGGGCCGGCCAATACTAAAATAATATGCTGCTTCAATGTCAGATATTCTGGATCAAACATACATAAACCCCGAAACCATGCCAGGGGATTACGCTTTATATAAATGTCCAGGTTTCTGCTACTCAGGTAGATGCAGCCGTTTGGATCGCCCCAGGAACCGATATAAATGATGACTGGCATCCTGCTATACTTTAAAGCTGGAAGTGCATGTCCTAGTTCGTGAAAGAATACTGTCAGAAACTTCACAACCATAAATATGATTAAAACAAACAGGATAACTATAAATACCATTCTACAGAGGATTAAAACTTTTTAATGGACAACTAACAAGAATGTATACACGTATTTTCTACAATATAAATATATTATATTTGTTAATGTAAGAAATCAGGCCATGAAGGAGTATTTATCGCAATTATTTATTTTCTCTGTGATTGTAATAGGAGTAAGCGCCTGTCAACCTAAGGAATTAATTCTTTCGAAATGGCCAGGTGGACAAAAACAGGCGACGGTCAAGATTTTTATGGGAGAC
Source organism: Chitinophaga silvatica (assembly GCF_003419895.1). Classification (GTDB taxonomy): domain Bacteria; phylum Bacteroidota; class Bacteroidia; order Chitinophagales; family Chitinophagaceae; genus Chitinophaga; species Chitinophaga silvatica. Next base: position 286,061 of record NZ_QPMM01000007.1, read on the forward strand.
ACCACCTTCCTGTTAGATGCTTTTTATTGTGCCTATTATCCAAACGGAAAGGTTTGGAAAACAGGTTATTTTAAAAAAAATTTAGAGGAAGGCAAGTGGATGTATTTTTATCAATCGGGAAACAAAAAGTGTTATGGGGAATTTATGTCTGGAAGGAAAATGGGAAGTTACCAGACGTATTATGAATCTGGAGAAGTTGAACAGAAAGGGATGTATGTTAATGATAAGCTGGTGGATTACCATTATTATAATCCTGATGGAACAATTAAGCCTCAGAATGAAGATCTTTCCCGGCTTATTGTGGCTCAACCTCAGAAATGGACAGAAATGGAGAAGAACGAGATATGGATTACTACTTATGCAGCAGTCGCATCTACCTATCTGCATTCTACGGAATTTTGTGATTGTGTTGTAAACCTGCTTGAGAAGAAATGTAATTTTCAGGATATAAAGACATTAACAGATAAACAATTAGGCGATCTCCTTATTTTTCTTTCTGAAAAAAAGCTTGATTGTTTTCATCTTTTAGAAAAACCTTTAAAGAAATAAGAGCTCAACTCAGGGGTGAAAATGAATTATTAAAGGAGGGTAACGTTAGGATAAAATGCCTATAATTTTTTATTAAGGAAATGCTTCTCAGGCTATTTTAATTGCCTGAAATACTGAAATTTTCCGAATTAATTTATTTTAATTGTCAGTCAGGGTAATTTTTTGTAATTTAATTACTGCATCTGCCTAGCACTATTTAAATTTAAGCTATAGCCAATAGTGAAACTGTTACAACTATTATTGTATAACCTATACCACAACTTTATTCCCAATGATTTTTAAAATTGCGGATAAGCCAAATGAATTTGAACAGATTCATGAATTAAACTACAGGTTATTCGTAGAAGAGATTCCTCAACATCCCGTTAATACTGATAAAAAACTGATAGACAAATTTCACTTTAAGAATAACTATCTGATTGCATTGAAAAATAACCATCTGATTGGTATGGTTTGCTATAATGAAATCAGACCATTTTCTCTTGATGGAAAAGTAGAGAAGCTGGATGAACTAATCCCACCTTATACCCGGCTTGCTGAAATTAGATTATTGGGTGTAGAAATAGCTGAAAGGAAGATCTCTATAGCTTACCGGTTACTACAACATCTGTGTAACGAACTGCTGAAGCAGGGCATCGATACTGCTGTGATTTCAGGAACTACCAGACAAACTAAATTATATACCAAATTGGGCTTTGTTCCCTTTGGTGGATTGGTTGGCACTGAAGGTGCCTTTTTTCAACCCATGTATATTACTGTAACTAACCTACGCAATGACTTTGGAACAAATTAATCTTAGTACCGGACCCGTGAATATTTCTATGGAAGTACGAAATGCTCTTAGTGCACCAACGATTTCTCACAGGTCACTACATTTCCGTCAGCTCCTGGACGATACACTGTCCGCCTTATGCAATATGTTATCTGTTCGTCACTCTTTTGTGATGAATGGAAGCGGTACACTCGCCAATGAAGCAATGTTGCACCAGATAAAGACCCTGGGAACTAAAGGATTAATCCTTTCTAACGGAGAATTTGGCTCCCGGTTGATCAATCAGGCCGAACGAATCGGAATCAGTTTTACTACCCATGTAAAGGAATGGGGGCAACGCTTTGAGCTTCAGGAACTTGAGACTATATTGGCTTCCGGTCAAATACATTGGGTACTGTTTTGTCATTGTGAAACATCAACCGGTGTTCTTAATAACCTGGATGGGATTGCGGATCTATGCATTGCTTATCATGTTCAATGTTTTGCGGATTGTATGAGTTCTGTTGGAACCACTACCCTAAATCTGTCGAAAATTACCATGGCCACAGCTTCATCAGGTAAAGGTCTTGGTGCCTACCCTGGATTAGCATTGGTATTTTCCAATACTACTCCTTTATCCAGCAATTCTACTCCTACTTATCTTGATCTGGCAAATTATTCCCTTAAAAACAATATTCCTTTTACTATTTCTTCCAATCTGATTAATGCGCTGCATACTGCTATCATGCAAAAGCATACAGCAGAACATACCAACATGATTCATCAGTATAGCTATAAGTATTATGACATCATGCATCAATATAGTATAGTACCGTTCAGTGATCGCCATTCAAAAGTTTTGACTATCGTACTTCCGGAAGGAAAGAAGCCCGTATTTACAAACTTTATGGATGAGAAGAATATTGTTCTGAGTTATGAGAGCGAGTATCTGATGAAAAGAAACTGGGTACAATTAGCCGTACTGGGTTATTACCATGAAAAGCAATTAGATTATGCTGCTAACACTCTTGAAGAATGTATGAAGCATCTTTTTTAGCAGATAAATGAGGATATATCAAAAGTACGAACATCCTGAGGATTGCTTAAATGAATACCTGGCTCCATCAGTTACCCGAATAAAAGGAGGCTGCACCTCACTTTTTTGATATGGCCTTCCAGGAATGTTAACTTATTTTCTTTTTGGAACTAATTGTGGTGTAGTCGTAGGCCCTTCTACCACTAGTTTTCCATCTTTCAGGATCTTCATTCTGTCAATAAACACTACACGTTCATCACCTGTTGCTAAAGTACGGGCATGATATACACAGAGCATTTCTTTACCATCGGGAGAGTAGGTAATGCTATTATGACCAGTTCCTGTTACTGCTCCGCCTTTATCAGTATTTTTCTGCAATACCGGGTTATTAGCTGCTTTAACAAAGGGGCCGAGCGGACTTTTTGAAGTAGCATAACCTACTGCATAATTCTTACCACCGAAATAATTGGCGGAGTACATCATATAGTAAGTGCCACTTTTTTTGAAGATAACAGAACCTTCGGTCCAGCGACGGTTAACTTCTTTTGAAGTAACGGAGCGACTTTCCCATTCTGCCTGTTTATCATCCATTTTTACTGGTGGGCGTAATAACAATACCGGTTCTCCAATTACCCCGCTGAAATCTGGTTTGAGTTCAACTCCATATACCCAGCTTTCTTCAATATTTTCGAACCATCCCTTTTCCTTGGCCCAGGAAGCTACGTCACTTTCAACAGAGTGCTTATAGCAGCAACGGGAATAATAGAGATAGATTTTACCGCTTGGGTCGAATAATACGTTAGCATCTATAATGGGGTATCCCGGGTCAAATACCGGCTTTGTAGATAAATCGATGAATGGGCCGGTTGGGTTGTCAGCTACTGCCACACCTATACGAAAGTTTTCAAGGTCTTTACCTGGGTTATCTTTCCACTGGGCGCTATAAAACATATAAAACTTACCCTTATACTCGTATACTTCAGGCGCCCAATAAGCCCCATTCCAGGCGGCAGTAGAGTCGCTCCACCCATTTCGGTTACCGGCATAAAATACCTGCCCTTCATTTTTCCAGTTCACAAGGTCGGTTGATGAATAAGCGGCAAATCCATTTTTCGCCATACCTCCTGTGCCATACATATAATATTTATTTCCCTTCACCTTTAGTACATAAGGATCCCCAAAACTTACTGGTAGTGGATTCTTAAAAGTACTTTGGGATTGTGCAAATGTTCCGGAGTTGTTTGCAAATGCCAGCAGAAAGAATGCGACTGTGGTTTTGATTGCTTTATTCATCGTATAATTGCTAAGTTGACAAATATAACTGTAGGAAATTATAAATGAAAGTGATTTAGTATTTGATTTTCAATTTATGATTCCAAAGGTTAAATAAAGGCTCTGGTAATTTAATAGCAGCGCAACAAAAACAGGTGCAAAAAGAATGCATACGGTATAATTAACTTTAGATACCTATAACCTGTATTTTTATATAATACCTGCGGGCTTACTTGCCACAGAAGCGAGAGATTCAATTTTGTAACACCCAAAACTTCAGCAATGAAATACATTTTCAGATTCAGTTTCATGACCTTATTAATGCTAACTTTTCATGTATTGGCCCATGCTCAACAAAAAGAACTTCAAAATCTTACCTCAACTCTGTATCAAAAAGAGTTTAATAAACTAGTGGCACAAGGGTACAGGCCTATTAAGGTATGGTCAAAAACCTTACAAGTAATTGATTATGATCCAGGCGAAGTACCCCGACCCGGATATTGGGCAATTTTTGAAAAAAGAACGAATTCGTCACCTTGGGTTGCCAGGCATGGGCTAAGTGCATCTGCATATCAAACTGAATTTAATACCTGGACCAGCAAAGGGTTTATACCGTCAGATATCAATGTAGCCTGCGTAGAAGGCCATGTTATTTATTGCGTAATCTATGATAAATACCCTACTCCAATGATTTGGCAGGCTAGACATGGTCTTGATTATGCAACTTATAATACTGTGAACAAGGATTTATTAAAGCAAGGATATAAAAGAAGAATCTTTAGCTTTTGCAAAACACCAGGTGGTAATATTTTTGCTGCCATGTGGGCTAAATAGTCTTCAACCAAAAAGAAGAGGTATTAAAAGTAAACTGATGACAAACTTTCTTCATCAGGTAAAATTACTTTTAATACCTCTTTATTTCTTATTGTATTAATACTACAGATCCTGTTTTTTGAACAACCTTTCCATTGTTGTCTATGGCTTCAGCCATCCATACATAGGTACCAAATGGTTGTAATACTCCTTTCAATTTACCATCCCAACCAATTTTTTCGTTATTGGTTTCAAACACCAGAAATCCTGAACGGTTGTATAATCTGAAATAGCTAAGTTGTCGCATGCCCCTAAGATTAACCCGCAGTATATCGTTTTGTCCGTCTCCATTTGGCGTAAATGCATTAGCTACAAGGATATCAGTATAAGGTATTGCAACAACCAGTAATGTGTCTGTACTGGTACATCCTGATGGAAGGTCCATTTTGATAAGATACTTCTGAGGGTTGTCGAGCGTTACAGTTACTTCCTGGTCGCTCCAGGCAGAAAGTCCAAAGGTTGGTGTCCAGTTATAGGTAGCACCAGGAATAGTTCTGGCTTTCAGCCTGGTAGGCCGACCAACAGAGGTGGTGACAGTTGGAAGCCGCAGTCCGGGATCCGCTGTGACGATAGTCAGGCTTTTGGTAGTTTGACTACCGGAAAGTGGGCAAACATCTGATGCAGCTGTTAATGTAACATCATAAGTACCGGGAGCCATATAGGTAAAGTTAGCATCCGTCTGATTGCTCTGTTGTCCATTGCCTGAAGTCCAGGTATAGCTTAAATTTCCTGTTGCAGAAGTCGTGTGATTTATAAACTGAACAGGAACATTAATACAAGAATTTATGAATGAAAAGTCAGACTGAATTGGAGCTTGTTGATTGATGGTAATTTTATTAGAAGCTGCCGCAACGCATCCATTCATATCAGTGCCAATTGCTGAATAGGTACCTGGTTTGGTGACCGCCAGTTGGGAACTATTACCAGGTAATGCAGAATTATCCAACATCCATTGCAGGTTTAAGTTTCCACTTGCTGTTAGGTTGACAACTGAATTAGCGTCACATAAAATATTGGAAGAAGATGAAATCCCGAATACTGGTAAAGGATTTACAACCAGGAATCCATTTTGATAAATGATGTTGTAGTTAGGGGCTGTTGCTCCGGTAACAAGAATCGGATAGTTCCCGGACGGAGAAAACTGTTGGGCAGTTATTGAAGCAATAGGAATACTGGTAAGCGCCTGTAATGATTCATTGTTTACAAAACCGCTGTAATTGATATTGGGAGTAGGATTATTATCTCCATAACATTTGCTTACATTATTAACTTGAATAATAAGGGTTGCAGGATTTATAGTTAAGATACCATCTTCGAAAGAAATCTGATAGTCGATGGATGTTAAGCCATCAGGTATTATCTTATAGCTACTACCGGTATTGATAGCACCCTGGGAATTACCGCTATAACTAAGATTTCCACCCAGTACAGCAGCCGTTTCTCCACTAACCAGGCCAGAGTAACTTACGCCATTGCCTCCGTTATAGGGTTGTCCATCATACGTTTTCTGAACATTTAATGCTTTAATGATTAAGCCGGCTTTTTGAATAGTCAGATTACCATCCTGGAAACTAATATTGTAATTATTGGAAATTAATCCTGAAGGTGTAATCAAATAATTAGAACCGGCATGAATAGCTCCCTGAGAGGTTCCTGTGAAAGTTAAACTGCCGCCCAGAACTGATTGTGTTTCTCCGTTCAGCAGGCCATAAACAGTAATGCCATTACTTCCGGTATATGGAAGACCGTCATAGGTTTTGGTGGCATCATTTGCAATAACAGTTAGATTGGCTCTATTGATAGTTAAATTACCAGGAAGGTAGGTAATACTATAGTTAACCGCACTTTGGCCAGATGGAAGAATATCATAGGTACCAGTATTTACAGCTCCCTGCGAGGTACCTCCATAAGTTAAATTACCAGTAACTACAGTTTCAGATTCGTTATTAACAAATCCTGAATAATCTACATAGTTACCACCGCTATAGGCAACGCCGTCATAGGTTTTATCATCATTCCTGGCTGTAATTGTAAGTGGTGCCTTATTTATGGTGAGTGTGCCAACTACATAATTAATTGTGTAATTGTATGCACTAAGTCCGGAAGGAACTATTATATAGGTACCACTATTAATAGCGTTTTGCGCCGAACCAGTATAGCTTAGAACGCCTGTGACTACTGATATACCTTCATTGTTTACAAACCCTGAATAGTCGACATCGTTTCCACCATTATAGCTAATACCATCATAAGTTTTTGTATCATTTTTCGCAGTAACAGTAAGGGTAGCTGTGCTAATGGTTAAGGAGCCATTCGCGTAATTAATTGAATAATTAGGAGCGTTAAGCCCATTTGGTATAATTTGGTAAGTGCCGGTATTAATGGCATTTTGGGCGTCTCCGTTATAAATTAGATTACCAGTAACTAAAGATTGATTTTCGCCATTTACAAATCCAGCGTAGTCGACATCGTTACCCCCGCTATAGCTTAATCCATCATAGGTTTTAGAATCATTTCTTGCGGTAACGGTAAGTGTTGCCGGATCTATAGTCAACGTACCATCTACATAATCAATAGTATAGTTGGGAGCATTAAGCCCGGCTGGCGTAATATGGTAAGTGCCGGTATTAATGGCATTCTGGGCGTCTCCGTTATAAATTAGATTACCAGTAACTAAAGATTGATTTTCGCCATTTACAAATCCAGCGTAGTCCACATCGTTACCCCCGTTATAGCCTAATCCATCATAGGTTTTGGAATCATTTCTTGCGGTAACGGTAAGTGTTTTCGGGGCTATAATCAGCGTACCATCTACATAATTAATAGTATAATTAGGCGCGTTAAGCCCGGCAGGTGTAATATGGTAAGTACCGGAATTGATAGCATTTTGAGCGTCTCCGTTGTAAGTTAAATATCCAGTAACAAAAGATTGTGATTCACCATTCACAAAACCTGAGTAGTCTACATTGTTACCCCCGCTATAGCTTAATCCATCATAGATTTTGGAATCATTTCTTGCAGTAACGGTAAGTATTGCCGGATCTATAGTCAGGGTACCATCTACATAATCAATAGTATAATTCGGCGCGTTAAGCCCGGTAGGTGCAATATGGTATGTGCCGGTATTAATCGCATTTTGGGCGTCTCCGTTATAAATTAGATTACCAGTAACTAAAGATTGATTTTCGCCATTTACAAATCCGGCGTAGTCGACATCGTTACCGCCGATATAGCTTAATCCATCATAGGTTTTGCTATCATTTCTTGCAGTAACGGTAAGTGTTGCCGGGTTTATAGTCAGCGTACCATCTACATAATCAATAGTGTAATTAGGAGCATTAAGCCCGGCAGGGGTAATATGGTAGGTACCTGTATTGATGGCATTTTGGGCGTCTCCGTTATAAGTTAAATTGCCAATGACTAACGATTGATTTTCGCCATTTACAAATCCAGCGTAGTCGACATCGTTACCCCCGCTATAACTTAACCCATCGTAAGTTTTGCTGTCATTTCTTGCAGTAATGGTAAGCGCTGCCGGGTTTATAGTCAGGGTACCATCTACATAATCAATAGTATAATTAGGTGCGTTAAGCCCGGCAGGCGTAATATGGTAGGTGCCTGTATTGATAGCATTTTGAGCATCTCCGTTATAAGTTAAATTACCAGTAACTAAAGATTGAGACTCACCATTCACAAAACCAGCGTAGTCGACATCCTTCCCCCCGCTATAGCTTAATCCATCATAGATTTTGGAATCATTTCTTGCAGTAACGGTAAGTGTTGCCGGATCTATCGTCAGCGTACCATCTATATAGTCAATATTATAATTAGGCGCGTTAAGTCCGGCAGGCGTAATATAATAGGTGCCTGTATTGGTAGCATTTTGGGCATCCCCATTATAAGTTAAATTACCAGTGACTAAAGATTGATTTTCGCCATTTACAAATCCCGTGTAGTCGACGTCATTACCGCCGCTATAGCTTAGCCCATCGTAAGTTTTGCTATCATTTCTTGCAGTAACGGTAAGCGTTGCGGGGTCTATCGTCAGCGTTCCATCTACATAAGTAATAGTATAATTAGGCGCGTTAAGTCCGGCTGGTGTAATATGGTAGGTACCTGTATTGATGGCATTTTGGGCGTCTCCGTTATAAGTTAAATTGCCAATGACTAACGATTGATTTTCGCCATTTACAAATCCAGCGTAGTCCACATCGTTCCCTCCGCTATAACTTAACCCATCGTAAGTTTTGGAATCATTTCTTGCAGTAATGGTAAGCGCTGCCGGGTTTATAGTCAGCGTACCATCTACATAATCAATAGTGTAATTAGGAGCGTTAAGCCCGGCAGGGGTAATATGGTAAGTGCCGGTATTGATAGCATTTTGAGCGTCTCCGTTGTAAGTTAAATTACCAGTAACTAATAATTGATTTTCGCCATTTACAAAACCAGAGAAGTCTACATCGTTACCATCGGTATATCCTAAACCATCGTAAGTTTTGGAATCATTTCTGGCGGTAATGGTAAGTGTTGCCGGGTCTATAGTCAGCGTTCCATCTACATAGGTAATGGAATAATTGTATGCACTAAGTCCGGATGGTGTAATGCTGTAGGTACCGGCGTTTACGGCATTTTGGGCAGTACCTCCATAGGTTAAAACTCCGGTTACAACTCCCGGAGGTTCATTGTTCACAAATCCGGAAAATGTAATATTGTTGCCATCATGATACGCAAGACCGTCATATGTTTTGGTATCGTTTACTGCCGTAACTATAAGAGGGGCTTTATTTACTGTAAGGGTACCATTTACATACTGAATATTATAATTAGGTGCACTTAATCCCGCGGGGATAATAGTGTAGGTTCCGGAATTGATGGCATTTTGAGCATTGCCACCGTATGTTACGGTGCCTGTAACAATGGTAGATGTTTCACCAGTTACAAATCCAGTGTAGTCGACACCATTACCACCATTATAAGTCATTGCATTATATGTTTTAGAGGCATCTTTTGCAGTAACAGTAAGTGTAGCCTTGCTGATTGTTAACTGGCCTGATGAATAAGTGATGGAATAATTATCGGAGGTAAAGCCAGTTGGTGTTATTGAATAATAATTTGCATTTATTGCATTTTGTGATGACCCAGTGTACGATAGTGTACCTGTCAATACACCTGGGGTCTCATTTTTTACAAGCCCGGTGTAGGTAACACCATTACCTCCGGTATAGGCAATACCATCATAAGTTTTAGAATCATCGTTTGCAGTAATTGTTAATTCAGCTTTTTTTATGGTAAGCGTAAATACATTGGAGGCATCAGCATAAGTACCATCTCCGGGTTGGGAGGCTGTAATCTGAACTGTTCCGGCTTTAATTATTTTGATTTTCCAGGTGTTATCTGATGGATCGATATAGGCGTCTGCGATAGTCTTATCTGCAGAGCTGTATTGTACAGCCAAACCTGAAGAAGCAGTGGCTCCCGGGTTGAAGTCTGCATCTCCATAATTTTTAGTTATGGGATTTACTGCAATGGTTTGTGGAAAGGCTGAAATTTCATAAGCCCCGATATCGATTTTCCCCCCATTAACCATATTTGCAACACGTGGTTGGCCATTTAAATCGAGCGTTCCGGCATTTAATCCGGGATATAAGTCATTGCTTCCTGCATTTTTAAGCGGACTTGCAGACATTAAGGTTAATTCACCAACCGCAGTAGGAGCATCCTGGTAGTTTACAGGAATGGTAAACTGAGGGGCTGTGAGTCCATTGAGTCGGTGAGTTGCATTATCAGCACCCATTTCCTGGATTAGTGAATATTGTATATCCGGAGTGGGAATGGGTGTTATTCCATTTGTATTTCCACTAAGAACGGTATTATAAATCTTTCCGGTAACCGGACCAACAGTACTGATAGTATAACCTGCAATGGAGTTACTGTTTCCAGTAATTGTATTGTTTATCAGCATGTAGTCACAATTAAGAAAGTTAAAAGCAGAAGCCCTATTAGTCGCAAAATTGCCGGTTATAAGCGCATTAACAAATGAATATTTTCCTCCATTACAGGAGAAGGCTCCGCCAGCTGTTGTAGCACTGTTTCCCCGAACTTTTATATTATAAGCATCCAGTTGGTTTATAGATGAGCCATAAAATCCTGCGCCCTGAGATGTTGCAATGTTGTAGTTAATGGTAACGTTATTGAGAGAAACTGTAGTGGCGAGAACGGCATAAATTCCACCACCGATGGTACTCGAATTGCTTGAAAGTTCTGTATTGTTAATTATTATAGTAGGAGAACTATTGATACTAATACCACCTCCACAAAGATCTCCGCTGTTTCCTTTTATAATTGAATTTTCGATTACAAGGCTATTATTTTGTAAGCAAAAGATTCCGCCTCCAAGGGCTATAGATTTGTTATTTATTATTTCAAGGTTTCTTAAAATACAATCGCCAGCACCTGTCAAAAAAAGGCCAGCGCCGTAGTGGCGGGAGATAAGCATATTATCAACTGGGACTGAAGATGCAAAATTTGCAATTCCGTTTCTGATTGTTACTCCATCCAATATCGCATTTTGAAGATCATTTACTCCCAATACCACATGATAAGTATTATCGTTTTCCAGGGATGGGTCGCCAATGTTGCCATCTAAGATTGTTTTATTGGCAGTATTATTCAGGTTTCTGTCTCCCGGCGTAGCTTCAGTACCGGCAAAATTGCCATAAATCTTAAGACCGGCAACCAGTTTAAAGGAGCAATCACGTGGATTAGTTGATATCCCATCAACAGGATACTTTGGAAAATAGATACCCCCGGCCACCCAAATTTCATGAATAGTACTTTGAGTTGCTGCAGCCAGTAAGGCATCCGCCAATTCACCAACAGCATTATTCCAGCTATCTCCGGTGCCGGTAGCTCCCTTTTTAACATATAGAATACCATTGACATCTGGAGTGTAATTGAAGGTTGGTAAACTTCCTTTTGCTTTAACCCAGTTGCTACCAGACGTAGTAAAATCATTTGTGTTACTAAAAGATGGAAAATAACAAAGTAATAGCAGGAGAAATAAGTAGTACTGTTTCATTTACTGTCGATAATATGAGAATAGGGGGATAAAATGCATACACTCACTCAGTGAGTTACATCAGATATTTCATAGGTAACTCAGGTGCATTTGGTTAGTGTACTGCCTATATTATTCGAAACCGGGTGTAAATATAATGCGTTTTTATTATTTGAGAAGAGGAAAACAATAATTAGCTAAAAATTGGCACACTTTTTAGTGATTAACGTTGTCGTATATACGTAAAGCAAGTCTGTAATTTTAACCTGTTCTCCGAAAAGTGTAGTTTATAATTCTAACCAATCCCTTAAGGCCGTATTTATCATTATTAAACTGGTAATTTTATGTCACGAACCTCAATTATTACACTTTAATATTAATACTACCCCGGTATTCTATCAGATAGATATCTGAAATGGTATACATCCCGCTTTCAATTAAACACAATAATCACTGTAATCATTCATTACCATGAAATGGCAACTTTTAGGAATCGGTACACTGGTTTCTTTACATACTTTTACTGCTGACGCTCAGACAATTGCATCTGACAGTCAGGGAAAGGATATATTTACTTTTCGTCAAACTGGGAAAAGATCTGCAACTGTAAAATCTGCCAGCAAGGCATTGGAATTAAATTATGAGCAAAGAATTTTCAGCCCAATACAATACTTTGTACCCCGTATGCAGGATACTGTTTCGTTTAAAGCGGGAAAATTTAAGTTAATAGGCGACTCAATTATCAGTATAGAAGACAAAGATGATAGTCTTAATAATTCCAGGCATTTTACAGTTTCAGAAGGGCAAAGTATCTCTATTACTGGAAATATAGGGAATGTTGCATCGAATCTTTTAGATATCTCAAGTTCAGATTTAAGTTGGGGTGTTGGATTAGGTTATGGGAAAAATATTGATGCCTTCAACAATATGGCAAACATTTTTTCTTTGAAAGGTAAAACTTTGCAAAGCTGGCATGTTGGTGCTCATTATGAAAGGCAACCGATTACTCTTCTTGATACTGCAAATGCAAAAAGCTATAAACAAGGACTTTATCAGGTAGGTATCAATGTTGAATGGAATATTTACTTTAAACCCAGACCAAAGCTCTTTTGGGGAGTAGTCCTAACAGGAGCGCTTGATTATGGGAAATCAGCTAAGAATCTGGGCGATTATGAATTGTATGAATCTAAACTGATTACTGAATCTCTGATTAGTATTACAGGTAAAACCGGAAAACTTGGAACCCCGGAAAATGTAGCTACTTTAAGAGGTAGTATTGCCTTTCCAATGATGCCTAGGCCGGTAGAAATAAAATACAAAAAAGTTACTCAAACCACTCTGCAATTGACATACGTTCCCTATTACGTTATTGAGAAAACAATGAATGGGAAAACTGAAAACCGAATAGGTGGATATCTCAATGTAGCGGAAGGCCAGGATATCTTTGCAAATAATTCATCAATCATTTCAGGGTTGGGAATTGGCTCTGATTATGCAATTGGTGCAAAAAAATTACAGGTATTTGTTTCAGGTACCATTAATATAACCAAAATGTTATATCATAAGCCTGCAGAGCAAGCATCTAATCAAAAATAGTCAAATCAAACTATAAGGCTTGTGTAACTTGCAGGCCTTATAGTTTATTAACTAACCTCGCACTTTTCTCTATCATTCAGAATCAATATCTTTACCCCCATATCCTTTACCATTATGCCTACATCTGTTGCTATAGAAAGAATTTCTATTCGTTTATTATTGCTGCTAAACACACTGGTATTACTACTTCATCTGGCTATTATATTGAAATTCATCCCGTACGATATTGTCTGGGGTGGAAGGTTAAAGAATGATGGAGATATGTATTTCCTTGAAACGATCTCCATAGCAGCTAATTTGCTTTTCAGCTTTCTTGTAATGATCAAAGGAGGTTACATCAATATAAAAGTTTCAAATAAACTCATTAATATACTCCTGTGGGTATTCGTTGTTCTTTATTTACTCAATACATTAGGGAACATTTTTGCGGCCACCATATTCGAAAAATGCTTCGCGGTAATAACACTTATTTTTGCATTACTTACTGGTATAGTTTTATTGTCTAAAAAATAAATTTAGCTAATATTCAAACTATATCCTTTGCCATGAATATTTTTAATACTGATTGATGCATCCTTTTGGAACTTTTTCCTGAGTTTTGAAACATACATATCCAGACTACGGCCGGTAATAACCCCTTCATCTTCCCAGCCTTCCTTCAGGAGGAGGTTTCTGTCTATAACCTGATTCATCTGTCTTACAAAGATGTTGAGCAGTGTTAGTTCTTTTGCTGTAAGCGCTGTAGTTTCGGCATCATGAATCAAAACTCCGGTATCCGGACAAAAAGTGTAACTGCCAATTGCAATTCCCCTCGCTGCTGACTTAGTTGGTACAGCTTGTTGTTTAGGTTGTTTTCGTTTTTTATAAAACTGTATTCCCGCTGTTGCTGAAACAATAACCAGCAAACCGGAAAGAATTGGAGTAACATAGCCACTACCAGAATCTGAAGGAAGCTGAATATTAATAATATACTGTCCTTCGTGCATTGATCTGCCTACACAAGCCACATTTCCCTTAATTATATCTTCACTGGTAAAACCATAAACGATTTCACCAGAATTTGCCTGGCTTACTGTTAAGGTATAGGAACCAATGATTTGTTGGTCTTTAAGTAATATTTCAGCAATATTGACCAGCGAGTCTGGAACTAATTTAAACGGGCGCTCGCCTGAAATCTGGTAAGAATGATTTGAAGACTGATGTACGGTTACTCTTGATGTACTATCACCGGCAGTTAATAATAAGCGGTGGCCCAGACGCCTGAACAGGATAAGTTTGCGGTTTTCCTGTTCTGAAACCTCCTGTGCTACACTGTTTAAACTGAATGTTACAAGAAGAAACAGAATTGTGAATCGTGTATATAAATGCCTCACACTAAAAATTTTACGTTTCAATTTACACTTTTTTACACTCGTTTACCTACCCCTGCATACTTGCTCCTTTACCTTCGGTTGAAAATTTATTAAACTTAATTTTTATGATTAGAAAAATGCTGACAGCAAAGGTTAATGCAGAAAATTGGTTAATACTTATCCGCATAATTGCCGGATTACTGATTATGGTTCATGGAATGGGAACTTTTAATCCTATTCATATGAAAGGAAATATTGACTGGCTTACCGACTTGCATTTTCCGGCTCCGACTTTCATGGCTTATTTAGGAAAAGGGTCAGAGTTTATTGGAGGAATACTCCTGATTTTAGGATTATTGACAAGGTTCGCGGCTACCGTACTGGTGATCAATATGTCGGTTATAACGTTTATCATGGGTTCAGGAAAAATATTCACAGAGGATCAACCTCCGTTCCTGTTACTTATACTGTTTGTTTATTTGCTGATTATGGGTGGAGGGAATTACAGTCTGGATAAGATTTTACTGGATAAATCCTCGAAATAAAAAATATTAAGAGCCCATCAAAGGTGGGCTCTTATTGGATATTATTGAATCGCCTGATCAAGTATTCGTTTGAATTCCGGCGACTCAGGAGAACCCATATTATAATTGAGTAACTTACCGTCAGGGCTATACAGTAAATAGTGTGGTATTGCATTAATGTTTAGATACTTCATAAAAGTGCCCGAATTATCCCACAGTTGGTAGCCATGCATATTTAATTCGCTCATTCGTGTAACCCATTTACTGCTATCTCCATCTACCGATAGTCCAACAAAGGTTATTGGTTTACCTTCGTACTCCCGTTCCAGTTGTTGAAAAACCGGCATCATTTTACAACATGGCACACACCAGGATGCCCAGATGTCGAGCAGTAAATACTTCCCTTTAAACTGTTCAAGCGATGATTTACTTCCGGTAGCATCCTGAAAGGAGACTGGTGGTAGTCCGGCTCCTTTAATTGTATACTCGAGATTATTAAAAGTACTCATTAGCATTCTGCGCTTTGCTTTATCAACTAAAGTACTGGTAAGCTTATTAAAGGTGATGCGATCGCTGTTAAAGGAGTCACCTACTTTATATCTGGATATGTAGGCGTTAAGTAACAGCTCGATGACCGGATCTGTAATCTGAACACTTTTTATTTGCTTTTTCAATAAATGAATTTGCTTATCTATTTGTTCCAGCGTTTTTCTACCCGAGAAGGGATGTAGTCCTGTAGCCACATTAAGTTGGTTTACTATGTTCTGAACATTGCCCGGGAATATGGTCATGAAAGGATCTTTGCTATATTTTATTTTAGCCGGCGGAAGACTGAAAAATGAATCGGGGAAGTTTTGTTTGCTCGGATAAAATTGGAATAAACTGCTTGAATAGGCATCTACAGACCAGAAACGGATAAATTTATGTACTAAAGGATCCAGGCCAGGGAATTGGGAGATAGAGTCAGCAATCTGATCAAACTGTTGCAAATATGCCATTGCAGATGCCTGATCGGTTGGTGGGTGTTCCCATTTATCGAGCATTAGTTTATTATACCTTTCCTGTTGCGTTATTATCGCAAGATTATTGATGTCTAATCCGGATTGAGCATCACAACGCAGCCGCCTCGGACCATTAGAAATAATAGAAAGTTGAATTTTGCCATCTGGTAATACATATAATGGAATACTAAATGAGAACTTCTCATTTCCGGTACCCCTGACAATATATAGCTGAAAGAAAGCCGCCCGTTTAAGATCCAGACTTAGCCGGAATGTCGATTGCCCGGTAATAGTTTCTGTAATTGAAACAGGTTCTCGCCGTAAGCCTGCTATCGTCATTTCTTTAAGAAAAATAGTTGTTTTTGTACTATCTTTTTCTCTAAAGACACCTTCTATGGTGGTAAGAGCATTAACCTGTAAGAAAGAACCCAACAGGCAACAAAACAAAATAAATCTTTTCATAAAAATCATTTAAAAAGAAGCCCTGTCAATAATCCGACAGGGCTTCATGAAATATTAAAATGGCTGGTAATTATCTTGGATTCTGTTTGATATTCGGGTTTAAATCAAGTACCTTCTGTGAAATCGGTAATATGAAACGTGGATCTCCTGGTTTCAATATCTTATCTCCATGCTGTACACTGATATTACGTCCTTCGAGATTTAAACGCTTAATATCGAACAGGCGCAGGCCAATGAATGCCAGTTCTATGCGGCGGTCATTCAATACCAGATCAAGCGCTTGTGCCGGAGTTTCAGCGGTTAATGCTTTATAATCGGCGGTTCTAAACCGCATTTTTCTTAAAGCGTTCAGGTCATTTAATGCCTCAGGAGTATTGCCTAATCTTGCTTGTGCTTCTGCACGTGTAAGGAGCAGCTCTCCATTTGTAATACCAATACGGTTGTAGTTATAAATTGCACCGGTTTCCAATACTCCTGGCATTGGTAAAGTTTCTCCATAGTAACCTAATGTGGTAGTACCGAATTCATTACGTAAATCTCCCGTTGTATAAAGAGCCGCCTGGGATTGGGCTATCAGGAAATTAAACTGATACGCACCGCCGGCATTCCTTCCATACTTTAGGTATACAATATCTTTTATGTCAACAGATGAACTTGGAAAACCTAATAATCCTTTTTTAGTAGCGGGTACACTCCAGCTAAAGGTATTATAGTCGTAACTAAAGCTGTTTAGTTGTAGTGCCTTATCTGCTGCTTCGAAAGCTTTTTGCCAATTTCCCATATATAAATACATCCTTGCCAGCATTCCAAAGGCAGCAGCTTTACTGGGGCGATAAGTATAGGTGGATTTATCTGCCAACAAATTAGTAGCCTGAGTAAGATCTTCTTCAATAAGGGTATATACATCCTTTACTGAAGCTCTGGCAGGTAGCGCATTGATATCTGGTTTTACAGGCAATGGTACACCGGCATCGGTGGCTGCAGTGGCAGAGTTATAATGTGTTGCATATTCATTCACCAACATTAGGTAGGTATATGCACGATGTACGCGGGCTTCTCCCTCCACCTGGTGCCGTTTAGTTACATCACTCTCGGTATTCGTTGATAAACCGGCTAATACTGAGTTGCAAACATATAACGTTCTGTATGCGTTATTCCAATCGGGATCGTCTTCTCCGGTATCATAAAGTATGTCGAAATCATAAGCTCTTACTGCCGCTTTTCCGAGATAGGAATTGGCAGAAGCTCTGAATTCTTCCGGCAGAAATATTTCGTCTGTGGAATATAACTGGTTAGCACTTGTAGCTGTAACCCTCAATGGGTCAGACATCAGCGCTAAATAATCGTTTAATGTTTCCGGGATTACCTGGCCTTTGGGCTTTACATCCAGAAATTTGTTACAGGAACCAAGTAGTATAGCAGTAAAAGCCAGATAAAATTTATATTTAGAATAGAACTTCATGTAAATATCATTTAAAAATTAAGGTTCAGCGACAATACGTAACTTTTTACCGGAGGCATTGCAGGAAATACTCCACTGGCAAGGTTGTAATAGTCCGGATCTATCTTTTCTCTGTTGGCTGTCCATAACCCTAAATTGTTTCCCTGGGCCATGATAGTGGCGCCTGTAAATATTTTAGATAGAAATTGTTTAGGCAGATTATAAGAAAGTGTTAATGATCTCAATCGAACAAAAGAAGCATTGTCGTCCCAGACGCTGGAATACCAGAAGTAGTTATTCCATTTTGCCGGAACTGTGCTATTATCAAAGAGTCTTGGTATATCGGTAAACTGCTCATCACCTGGTTTCTGCCATCTGTCTGCAATGGTATTGGTAATCGGGCGAGTACCTAATGTAGTACCTGGAGCAGGCTTACGCATTACATATCCTGCTTTGAAGGTGAACTGAGGTGCCAGAGAGAATCCTTTATAACTGAGGTTGAACATAACCCCCCCATAAACAGGTGGAGTAAGTGTACCTACATACTTCAATGCTTTTGGGTCGGTCATTTCTGCATCAGAATACTTTACTACTTTTCCTGAAGCATCATAAACCTGTGGTGTTCCGGTGGAAGATAGTCCGGCCCATTGGTAGCTATACAAATAGGATAGGGGCTTGCCTAAAACGGGAGATGTACCCGTTATATATGCATTAGCCGTGTTACTCGGCATATTTACAGCGGTCACTTCATTTTTATTCCAACCAAAATTCACGGTAATATCTAAACGTACTTTACGGTCAATCGCGATGGTAGACAGGTTAATATCAATCCCTTTATTGAGCAGCGCAGCTGTATTTACCTGAGCTCTTGTAAAACCAGTGGTTGGGTCGAGGATGCTGCTACCCAGCAAATCGTAGCTTCGTTTTCTGTATACATCAATGGAACCGGTAAACCGATTATGCCAGAATGAGAAATCGGTTCCTAAATTAATTGTAGCCGTTTTTTCAGGGCGAAGTGCCTGATTTTCGGGATTGGTAAAGGTTAGCAGATTTTCCTGTGTTGAAGAATTCTTACCTGTACTGGCTATTGGGAACGGACTCGAACCAGCAATATTACCGGTAATACCATAGGTAGCTCTTAGCTTCAGATCATCAATAAATGTCAGCTCCGACATAAATTGTTCTCTGGAAATTCTCCAGCTAAAACCACTGCTCCAGATAGGACGATAACGATACTTTGGATCGGTACCAAATAGATCTGATTGATCTATACGCATACTTCCACTAACTGTATAGCGGTTATCATAAGTATAAGCTGCATTTGCAAACAACGAAAAGAAGCGGTTATCTCTGTTACTGAAGTTCGGGCTCCAGGAGTAGGAATTATAACTTCCTTTGTAGTTTGGAGTATAGGTCGACAAGGCTAATGCATCGTAGATATCTGAGGTGCCGGCTTGCTCATTGTAATTATAATACCTTTCGCCATTACCCACATTGCTGATCCTTCTTATCTCAGTTCCTGCTACGGCGTTGATAGCGTGTAGGGAAATCGTTTTATCCAATGTCACGGTATTACGGAATGTATAGCTGTTAAAACGATTTTTTGTTTTGTCGAAGATCGATCCGAATGGGATTTTATTTACATAAGCATTTTTATTGGCATCAAATACTCTCCAGCTATTAGTCAGATTTTTAACATACCAGGTGTTTGGGTTTTGTAGTACATCAATGTTTGAGAAGCCTAATTCATATAAATATTTTGAACTGAATACAATACCCTTCGCTATTTTGTAATCGGCTCCCAGATTAAATCTTCCAACGAAATTGCTATTTACATTGCTTGTGTTTTCGATATTTTGAAGCGGATTGAAATCCCAGTTACTATATCCATTGGCGTAGTAACCAGCTTTAAGATGTTCTGCTATACTGGTATACTGGGATACATAGCTACCATCAGGATTTTTATACAGCTCATAAGGTCTTGCACTGGTAATATCGTAGTTGTTAGGAGTATTTGATCTGATAAAAGTAGAGTTTACTCCCAGTGCTAAAGTTAACCGGGGGTGCACCTGTAAGGTATTTTTAAGATTAAGGACCAGGTTTTCATTATCATTCCCTCGGGCAGTTGCGAGTCCTTTGCTATAAAGTGCAGAAGCATAATATTTGTTGGTATTCCCACCGCCACTAAGGGAGAGATTTACCTGGCGTTGTATGGCATTTCTGTAGAATAGGTCCTGCTGTGACAGGTTATTAGCTTTTTTTAATGCAGAAAGTCCTGCTGTTACTTCATCGGCAGTTAATAACCCTTTATATTTTTTATAGTATAACTCTGCAACCCTGGAGTAGCCATCATCGGCTTTAGCCGGATTAAACCAACTAATACCTTTGTTCATCATTTCATTTTCAAAATCGATATACTCTTCGGTGCTGGCTAGTTGTTGATAAGAAAAATCGGGTTTACTATCAATATTCAAATTGGTGGTTAGGTTGAAATTAGTTTTACCAGATTTACCATTTTTTGTTTTGATAACGATTACTCCATTAGAAGCACGGATACCCCAAATAGAGGCAGCAGCGGCGTCTTTCAAGACGGTAACGCTTTCAATGTCATTTGGGTTAATGGTAAGATTTCCACCTTCAATAGGAAAACCATCCACAACAATCAATGCTTCAGCGGAGGCGTTGATGGTAGATTTACCTCGTACCTGTAGTGCGCCAGAAGGACCAACAAGTACTCCGGGCACCATTCCTTCCAGACCTTTGGCAAAATTTAGGGCTCCTAAATTGGTAATTTTCAATTTACTCTCATCAACCGATGCAAAAGCACCAGTAGCTCTTTCTTTGGGTAGTTCCTGGTAACCAGTGGAAACTACAGAAATTGCGTTTAGGTTATTAGTAGAAATTTGTAGTTTGATATTTTCTACGGTGCTTTTGTTAACTTTTATTTCCTGCGTTTCAAAACCGATGAAAGAGAATACCAGGGTGGCAGGAATGTTTATATTGGAAATTGTATATGACCCATCAGCAGTGGATTGTATACCCTTGCTGGTTCCTTTAACTAAAATGGTTACACCTGGTAAGGCATTACCCTGTTGATCAGTAATTCGTCCGCTGATCGTAGCTTGTTCCTGCTGGCTGGCAGTAGCTTTTTTGACAATAGTTATAGTTTTATCTTCTATTGAAAAAGTGAGTTCCTGGCCCTTCAGGCATTCACTTAAAAATTCAGATACAGAAGCTTCTTTGACAGCTACTGTAACTGGCTGGGCAGACTGAATTATGGCATAGTCGGAAAACACGACAAACCCAGTTTGTTGCTTAATAGCTGTAAATACATTTTGCATTGGTACTTGTTTGCCTGAGAAAGTGATTTTCTGAGCAAATGCAGCGACACTACCCTGAAGTGCCAGTAAAACCAGTGCAGATACTTTAATCATTCTAGTCATAAACGTTTTTTGGTTGGCATGTATGGTCTGGCTGTTTTGATTAAAACAGAAAGACATATATCTGATATTGGATAAATATTATTGTAAAACGATCAGCTGATTTCCGGTAAGCTGACAATGAATTTGGTTCTTTTCAAGTATCTTAATCACGCTGGAGAGTGGTAAGTCTCTTTGTATTTCTCCCTGAAAAAATCTTGTTGGTATTCCATCTTTGTAAACAATAGTAATATTATACCATCTTGCAATCTGACGCATTACAGATGCGATATCGGCTTTCTCGAAATGGAAATAGCCGTTTTTCCAGGAAATAGCAGCATCCTGGCTGGTTGTTGATATAGTAATTGAATGTTCATTAATTGTTGCTTCTTCTCCAATTTTCAAGTGTTTCGAAAGAATTCCTTTACTAACGGCAATGGCTCCTTCCAAAAGGGAGGCGCGTATCACTTTTTCTTCCGGATAGGCATTTACATTAAAATGCGTGCCTAATACAGTTACATTTACATCATCAACGGTCACACGAAATGGTTTTCCAGGGTCCTGTTCTACTTCAAAGTAAGCTTCTCCCTGTAGTTTCACGACTCTTTCCTTGCCAGCAAAAACAGTAGGGTAAGTTAGTCGGGAGTCCGCATTTAACCATACTTTTGTGCCATCAGATAAAGTTACCTGAAATTGGCCACCACGAGGAGATGTAAGGATGTTTTGACTCACTTGTTTTTGTCCTGTAGCCTCATATTGTAACTGTCCGTTTCGTTGCTGAATAGCTGTATTCCCTGCATGTATAGTCTTATTACTGCTGTCCAGAGGAATTATAGTGCCATCTTCCAATGTAAGGAATGCTTTATTACTGCCAGGTTGTATGTCTTTCGGCATCAGGGTAGCGACTTTATTATCTACCTTCGGAATATGATAATTATGCCATATATACGTTCCTGTAGTTATGAGTAAAGCTATTGCTGCTGCCCATTTGAGCATGGTAGTTCTACTAAATATTTTTGGTTGCTTGCTATTGTTTAGGTATTCTGCTTGTTCAAGAACAGCCTCAAATATTTTTCTGCTTTGCACTTCAGGCATAGTAGATTCCGGAGAATAATTCTCCCATACTTTTTCAAGTCCTTTATCTATATTTTCCAATTTCTTCTCGAGTGCAATCAGTTGGAAAAGCTCTGCTTCTTCCGCTGCTGTAGCGGTTTGGGCATAGTATTTTTCCAACAGCAGATTTATTTTCTCCGTTGGCATATTCTGGTATTTTCCACTGCTTTTGATCTAAATAAAACATTGGTCTGTATATAAGACAAATGAAAAAGACAATGGTAGCAGTTGGGAATAAAAAAAATTATGGGTCTATCAATCGGAGAATAACAAGAATAATAATTATATCTTCTTTATAGGAGATTTTCAAGGCGTGGCGAATAGATTTAAGTGCTTCTGTCAGATGCCTTTTAACGGTAAGGTGAGAAATTTGCAGTTGTTCGGCTATTTCCTCTATTTTATAATGATCGTTGCGGCGTAGGGTAAATACTTTCCTTTGTTGTGCAGGAAGTGCTTCTACAGCTTTTTGAATCTGAATACGCAGATCTTTTAGGAGTATTTGTTCCTCATTATCTGTTGCTTCTAAAGTAAACTGGTTGCTTTCCAGGATTACAGCTTCCAGGGCTTTGCGGCGTAATCCGTTTATAGCGGCATTTTTTGCAATCTGATATAGATATGCATTGAAATTTTTCACATTCTGAAGATCATTTCTGTTTAACCATACCTTTAAAAAAGTGTCCTGTACGATATCTTCAGCTGATTCTTTTGTTTCTACTATCCTTAAGAGGAAAAAATAAAGTTTATCTCTGTATGCATCAAATAGGGCACGAAATGCCATAACATCCCCATTGGATACATCTGTTATAATTTCATGTATGGATGGTTTATTGGTCATTATTCCCTGAAACCCTGGTTGTTTATTTGGTTTATAAAACCACTAATATTTGAAGGTGTAAATTGTAAGCATTCTCGTCCACAAATTAAGCTCTTTTATTTTAATAAATTATTACCTGTAACATTAGTACAAATATGTGATGTGGAATTACTATCGATTGGAATATTATAAAAATCTAATAAGATGATTGTTTTTGATAGAATTCAATGAATCTATTGAATAGTTGTTTTCTTTCAATATATTTGTAAAAACATAAGACCCATGAAGCATCTTATAGTATTGCTATCTGCTTTTGTTATCTTTTCTGGTAGCCTGAGTGCTCAGGAGAAGCAGGAACCCTGGAAAAATAGCCAGTTATTGGCTCCAAAGGTATTGGCTGATAAAATAACTAAGAATCAGACGGCTGATGTACTGATATTATGTGTTGGACCAGATGCTGTCATTAAAGGGTCGGTGGATCTTGGGGCTGCACATGATGCAGAAAATCTGGTAAAACTAAAGGATTATCTTAAAGATGTACCTAAAGATAAAGAAGTAGTTATTTATTGTGGATGTTGTCCTTTCGCTAAATGTCCGAATGTGCGTCCTGCTTTTACTGTGCTTAATGAAATGGGATTTAGAAATGCAAGGTTGCTGGATCTGCCTAAAAATATTAAAGTAGACTGGTTAGATAAAAATTATCCGTCAAACGACTAATATGAGAATACTGTTTTCCATATTGCTTATAGTTTTTTCTATACAGAAAGGCGGAGCACAGAATAAGCCGTTGAAGATTGGTGAATCTGCGCCTGCAATTGCTTTACCTGCTGTAAATGGTGACACGCTTTCTCTTTCTTCATTGAAAGGGAAACTGGTGCTTATTGATTTCTGGGCTACCTGGTGTTCACCCTGTGTAGAGGAGCAACCAGTATTGAAATCTATTTATGAAAAATTTGGAAATAAAGTAAAGGAAGGGAAGTTCGAAATATTGGGAGTATCGCTCGATAAAAGTAAGGATAACTGGCAGAAAGGTATTGATCAATTACAGATTACCTGGCCGCAGATCAGTGATCTTAAATTCTGGAAAAGCCCGGTAGCTAAGGATTATGGCATAGAAGGACTTCCATTTAATGTAATCATAAATGAAAAAGGTAAAATTGTTGCCATAAACCTGCATGGTAAGGCATTAGAAACCTTTATCAGCAATTATTTAAAGAAAATGTGAAAATGAACAAGCGGGAATTTAAAGATAATGTATATACGGAGCTGGCGAAAATTGCCAAGGCAATGGCTAATCCCCACCGGTTAGAAATCATTGATTTGCTGGCGCAGGGGCCATTTTCTGTAGAGCAGATCGCTAACTATACAGGTATGTCTATCGCCAATGCATCTCAACATTTACAAACGCTTAAGAATGCAAAATTGGTGAAGATTTCCAGAGACGGTAATTTTATTAATTATTCGCTGGCCGGAGAAAATGTGTTTAATGCATGGACAGGCCTGCGGGAACTTGGATTTGCCTACAATGCACAGGTCGAGAAAGTAATCCGGGATTTCAGAAACGGACAGGGGGGAGGAATGGATGCAATTGATACAGAAACACTGGCAAAGCTGCTCAAGAAAGATGAAATAGTATTGCTGGATGTAAGGCCAGAAGAAGAATACAATCGTGGGCATATTCATAAAGCAATTTCGGCTCCCATAGAAAACCTTGATGCATATTTAAAAAAACTCCCCAAGAAAAAAATGGTTGTAGCCTATTGCCGCGGACCTTTTTGTGTGTACGCAGATGAAGCAGTAGCTTTCCTCAAAAATAAAGGCTACAACGCAAAGAGAATGGATGAAGGATATCCCGAATGGATGCAGAAAGGCCTTCCGATAGAGGTTTCAGAATAAAATGTTTTTAATCAGGTTAAAGAGTGGTAGCAGGTCTACCACTCTTTTTTTATTTAATCATAATTTATCTATTCAATAATTCTATTGAATAGATAAATTATGATTAACTTTGCCGCATAGAAAATTATAGATAGGGAAGTGCCCTTTAATAAATCAGGTCATGGAAATAAAATTAGGGTTAAAGGAAAACTGGAAACAATTCACCCTGTTGGTATTGGTAAATATGCTGGTGGGCGGAATGGTGGGGCTTGAAAGAACAGTTGTTCCTTTAGTTGGTACTGAAGAATTTAAGATTGGATCAGACATTGTTGTATTTTCCTTTATCATAGCTTTTGGGGTAGTTAAAGCATTCACAAACCTGGTTTCAGGTGTACTGGCGGATAAATACACCCGAAAACGGGTCCTCATTCTTGGATGGCTGGTAGGTCTGCCAGTACCTTTCCTGCTTGCATGGGGCAATAGCTGGAACTGGATTATTATTGCTAATATTCTGCTGGGAATAAGCCAGGGTCTTGCCTGGTCTATGACGGTGAACATGAAAATAGACCTTGTTGGTCCGAAGAAACGCGGTTTAGCAATGGGATTGAATGAGGCAGCAGGATATGGTGCAGTGGGGTTCACTGCTTTACTGACTGGCTACCTGGCTTCCAGATATGGCCTGAGGCCAGCACCTTTCTATATTGGTATTTTTTATACAGTTGCCGGATTAATACTCTCCATACTGGTGATTAGAGATACCCGCGATTATGCCCGGCTCGAGTCGGCACAGGTAGCACAACAGCAAATAACAGAAGAAAAATTTCATAAACCCGATTTATTATGGGTGTTCAGAGAAACCTCGTTTAAGAATAAGAACCTGTTTGCCGTATCACAAGCAGGCTTAATAAATAATCTGAATGATGGCATGTCATGGGGTGTATTCCCATTGCTGTTTATATCGGCAGGTGTAAGTCTGGAAGGTGTTGGCTGGATTAAAGCCGTATATCCGTTTGTGTGGGGAATTGGCCAGGTAATTACTGGTCCGCTGGCCGACAAAATCGGAAGAAAGCCATTGATCGTATGGGGAATGTTTGTTCAGGCTATAGGCCATGTGGTGATTGGACTTGAGTTTCTTTCTCCTTTCATGAGCGGATTAATTGGCTCCATATTGCTTGGAATCGGAACGGCTATGGTTTACCCTGCATTGCTGGCGGCTGTCAGCGATACAGCTCACCCTTCCTGGAGAGCCTCTTCCCTCGGTGTTTACAGGTTTTGGCGCGACATTGGTTATTCAGTAGGTGCTTTGATGGCAGGAATTGTAGCTAGCTTCTTCGGACTTATCTGGGCTGTGCATATTGCCGGCATCATCACCTTTTTATCCGGATTACTGGTACTGATTCGAATGAAGGAAAAGAAACCTTATGAATAAAACAAAATGCAAATCCGTTGAACTATATTTTTTCATGATAGCGGTTTATGTTAAGGCAATTTTAAACTAAAAACTAAACTATCAATCTATATTCCTGCTATACAATAAAAGAATAAAAACATCCACAGTAGATAAGTTGGAGCTTTAAAAATTACAGATCAGGTTACAGTCTTAAAAATCGATTTATTATTTAATTCCGAATTTGTATCTTGATCCCTCAAGAATGCAATCCTGAACCTATGCTACAATACTGGCTAACATTCGTAAGGATAATACGATGGCCCAATCTACTGTTTATTTTTCTGACACAGCTGCTTTTTGAATATTGCGTGATTCTGCCCGCATTAAGGGGAACAGGTATTACTCCGCAGCTTGGAGTTATTGATTTTTCCATGATAACCTGCACTTATCTCTTATTAGCTGCTGCAGGCTATATTATTAATGATTATTTCGATTTGTCGATAGATGTTATTAATAAACCTGATAAGGTATTTATTGGAAATGGAATTAGTAAAAAAGGTGCTTTATCTCTCTATGTGGGAATGAACCTGATGGCAATAGCTTTGGCTGTGGTAACAGGTATCCGGCAGCATAGCCCCGCTCTGATCGTTTGTGTCGCACTAAGCGCCTTACTATTATTTTGTTATTCAGCTATTTTTAAGAAGCGTTTTCTGATTGGTAATTTATTGGTAGCTGTTATTACTGCCAGTGCAATACCCATTCTCATTCTTGCCGAACCGGCATTTGAACAGATGTTGAGTAATCAAAGTATTCCAATATTCAAATTTATTGTAAATGCAACGCTTGCCTATACCTGCTTTGCTGTGGTAATCTCATTTGCAAGAGAACTAATAAAGGATCTTGAGGATGTAAAGGGAGATATAATGTATGGTGGACGCACAATTCCCATTGTACTTGGTACTAAGGTTGCCCATACAATAGCTTCAGTAAGCCTTCTAGGGGTTATTGGAATGCTATTTGTAATACTGCCGGAACTTTGGATGAATGATAAACCAGTGAGTATTATATTGATTGTCTATTCAGTTTTACTGATCATTTCACCATTGTTATGGATTATTTATAAAGTTTTTAGCTCAGATTCTCCGGAAGATTATCATCGGCTAAGTACTTATATTAAAGGAGTAATGCTTACAGGCATCTTATCTATGCCATTGATTCAATATTTATTCGCCTAGGTTCATGCAGTTGTTAAAGTTTGGAACAAGTCTGGTGCTAAGGGTTTGCCGGATTTTGATTAGTCGGAAGAAGGAAAAGAGATGGGCAGAAACTTATCTTGCAAACCTGGAATCTGAAGCAGATGCCAATTTACCAACTGACACCGCTAAGAAGATAGTGAATGCCTATAGCATCTATCTTCCTATGGTTATCGATGCATTTACGCAGGTAGACGGACGCCATACCTCGTTGGACGAGAAAAAAAGAATACTTCAATACTTCGTTTGTAGTACCACCTTCGACGACTTTACCGACAATAATGAATTAACCCAGGAACAATTAAATGAGATCTCCTTTGGTTATTCGGCTTATCAGCCTCAAACTGTTCAGGAACGGTTATTTCTCTATTGCCATGTAAAGCTAAAACAGTTTGTAAAAGATCAAACTGGTTATTCGCATGCAACTCATGCTTTATTTCAAGCACAGGTAGATTCTGGTAAACAAACCGATCCTACTATACCAGATGATGAATTATTTAGAATAACCATTGAGAAAGGGGCATATTCCGTTCTGCTGTGCAGCTTTTATATGGAAGATGGTATGTTGTCTGATCGCTGGCAGGAGTGCTGGTTTCAACTAGGTGCAATCATTCAGCTGACAAACGATTTGTTTGATATTTGGAAAGATGTCAGAGATGGATTTCAAACTTTGCCTGTAAGAACTAAAGATGCAGACCAATTATATCTTACATTTACGGAAATGGTAGATAAACTCGAGGGATTGATTGATAATTTGCCAGTACCTGATTCGCGCAAGTGGAAGTTTAGGATGAATATGATGTCGATCTGCTCTTTCAGCGATATGGCAATTCAGCAACTCAGAGCCATCCAGCAAGAACATGGAAAGATGCCGGAATTAAATACTCTTCCCCGTAAGGCATTGATTATTGATATGGAGAAAATCGGGAATATCTGGCATTGTATGCGTTTTACCTATCAGCGTTGCCGTAAATAGACTAATTTTTAACCCATGAAATTGTACATCGAACCCCCCCGCCTGATTCTACGGGATTTTTTAAATGAAGACTGGGCCACTCTGCATTCACTTTATTTAATGCCGGAAACTGTAAGATATAACCCCAGCGGCTATCCCGAAAATGAAGAAGCTACCCGGAAATTGGTAAAAACTTGGTCGGAACAACGTTATTCTGCAACAAGAGAAGCGTATACTGCTGCTATTATTGAGAGAGCCAGCAACAGCTTCATTGGGATAATATCTCTCGACTTAGGAGATTCCAAATACGCTAAAGGAGAAATCTGGTATAAGTTATTACCTGGTTTCTGGGGAAAAGGATTTGCTACCGAGGCAATGATACATATGCTTAGCTTTGGCTTTTACCAATTAAACCTGCATAGGGTAGAATGTGGTTGCAGTGTTCATAATATTGCATCTTACAAAATAATGGAAAAGGTGGGAATGACCAGAGAAGGGGTTAAACGCAAAGTACTGCCTTTGGAAGATGGGTGGCATGATGCCTACATTTATGGGATACTGGAGGCTGAATTCAAATATCAAACTGCTTAAAAAAATAGTTTGATATTTGAATGCAAAAGTTTATTGTTCGCGATATATTATTTTCCTTTCCTGGTAAGCACTAGGAATTTTATCTACATAAACAATTCTGGAAATCCAGTTGCCCGTCTTGTCATATTTATATTGAAAAACATATTCCGTTAAGCCATCTTCCTCTGCATCAAGTACCCAATACTTTTTAGTACTTACTTCATCATTCGAATTGTACTCATAAGAAGTTTCTTCATTATTGCTTTTCATCCAGATCAATTGCCCTTTTTCGTTGTACCTGAATTCAGCTTTTCCATTAAGTATTCCTCCATTTGTCTCAGTCATGGAGCATGAAAGTCCATCTGCCGTATATTCCGACTTTCGAACAATGGATTTAGAATTGCCAAGTACTATACTATCTTTTTCCGGTCTACCCTTCTTATTATATCTCGAATAGTAAGTGTATTGAAGTTGTTTTTTCTCTTTATCCTTAAACCATTGGGTTACCATTAAATTGTTGCTCTCATCATAAGTTCGGTTGGCATACCCTTTCTCACATAAGGTATAAAAACCATCCTTATCGGCCTCAAATTGCATGAGTGCAGGAAATGTTTCACTATCCTGCACATCCCCTTTTATTGGCTCGCCTCCATCGCTGAGGTAAACATTGTACGAGTAAATACTATATGCACTCACATTACCCTTAAGATCATCATTTGTTAAGTCGCTTATTGGTTTTATACCTGCATGTGCAGGAGATTTAAAAAACATAAAATAGCTTCCAATACCAGCTCCTGCCAATACCAATAACAATATTGTGAGGATACTATTTTTATTGCTTTTAGCTTCTTCGGGCATTGGAATGTATGCCGAATGCTCAACCGGGATAGAAGGTATACCATTATTATATTCAACCAGTGGTTCTGATGCTTTAGTCATACCTGGTGCCGTATCCTGCTGCTGGTTGGATTTTGGTAATAATTGTAAAAGTTCCTGTTTTTCCTGTTCGTATTGTTCTTTACCCAGGATACCTTTTTCGTATAAGCCATGCAGTTGTTCCAGCCGACTATAAACTTCCGTTCTGTTTGGTCCGTTTGCGATAGGAACTCCTTTCACTGAGGCTGCCGGATTGGCTGATCCATAGGCTGTAGGATACTCCTGTTCCATCTCTTCATCAAAACTCATATAATCATCAACCTCTCTGACAAGAGTAAAATACATACCAACAATACAAATAAAAATACAGGCAAAAAAACCTACAGACAGCATAGTATACAGCTTCAGATCATATTCCTGGTTGGTAAGATTTACCATTGCATTACTAAACTTCATCTCTATTAGCCGGATCATTACAAATATCAGAATGGTACCAAGTAATCCTATGAAATACTCATTGATAGCAGGTTTTTTTCTAGTGAGGCGCAGAAAAATATTATATGCAGCAAAAATCGGAACCAGGTAAACAAGATATAATACCTTAAACCAGATTAGATTCAAATCCTTTACTACAGAGGAAGCTACCCATCCTCCGTTTCCTATTCTCACAGGTAATGTCCATCCACTGGTATAGCTGGGGGCTCCCGGAAAAATAAACCACGGTAGAAAAAAGGACGCAATCAGGAATAATGAAAGAAAAAAGGTGGGCTTAATATTTTTAATATTCATTGGATAGGTTTTGCATAGAATTCGCCAACAAATATATATATAAAATAATATTTTTCTATGTGAAGAGAAGATTACTAGATAAGTAGTCTGCATAATTATTTGAAAAAGTAGCTCCGGATTTTAAGCAAACCGATGTTAACGGTAGTGAAGTTGCCTTATCTAGCCTGCGTGGCAAATATGTACTGATCGATTTCTTGCCGCGGCGAGAATCCTAATGATCGTAAAGCATATGATGCTTTTAAAGGAAATAACTTCATATCACTCGATGAAAAAGCTATTAAGGATGATAAACTTCCCTGGATTCATTGTAACAATTTGTCCTTCACAGCCGTTCAAGTAATGCCAAAACCCACATTTATGAAAAAAATCTTACTGTTAGCTATTTCATTAGTCACTCTTTTTGCCTGTAGAAAAGAAGATGCAAATCACAGAACAGAATCAATTACAAAAGGAGAGAAGTTCGGGATTAAGATCGGCGATAATGCGGCAAGCGTATATGCAAGTATTCAGCGCCTGGCAGAAAGTAAAGGATTTTATGATCTTTCAGTTGTTGATCAGCCAACCTATAATACTCCTCTTGAAATAGGTAAAAGAATGACCCTCTATACAGCCATTACATTTGAACTTAAGGATGTGGTCTATCCTTCCCGTGTAATCGTAATGTTTAGTGATAATAAGGTGAGTGATATCAGTGCCGGCAGCGCACTACCTGAGGATATTGCAAAATGGCCTGCAAGCGGGGCAGAAGTAATTAATAAGGGAGATGATCTCAATAACTTTTACGACAAGTTAATGGCAATACACAATAACCATCAGCTGGATGGGTACATTTTCAGATTAGGTTCCAAAGCCCTGAACCAGCCATATGACACAGCAATGGATAATTTCGAAAGATGGCATTTTTCTTATTCTGAAAATAATGGAGAACGATCCACATTTACACTTTATTTTAAAAATGGTATACTTGAGAAGATCTATTATGAGTACGATAAGTCTTTAGTAGTAAATTGATGTATGATGTGTGGTAGACTTACAATTCCATTGCAGTAATTTCCCGGATTCAAACATTTCCCCCTCAACCATTGTTGTTGCTATACATTTTATTTGTTCTACCCGACTGCTTTTTATGCAGTCTGTTTAAAAACCCAAATTATGTATTATAGCAACGGGAATTACGAAGCATTTGCCAGACCTGTTAAGCCTGAGAACGTGGACAAGAAATCGGCCTACCTTGTTGGTTCTGGTTTGGCATCCATGGCCGCCGCTGTTTTTTTGATCCGCGATGCCCAGATGAAAGGCTCAAATATTCACATCTTCGAAGAACTGAAACTTCCTGGGGGTAGCCTGGATGGAATCTTTCAACCTAAAGATGGATTTATTATCCGTGGTGGCAGAGAAATGGAAAATCACTTTGAATGTCTATGGGATCTCTATCGCTCAGTACCTTCCCTGGAAATTAAGGATGCTTCCGTTTTGGATGAATTTTATTGGTTGAATAAAAGAGATCCTAACTTCTCACATATGCGCGCTACCATGAATCAAGGGCAGAGTGCGCACACAGACGGTAAATTTACACTTACAGATAAAGCAACAGAAGAAATCATCAAGCTATTCCTGACTTCAGAAAATGAGTTAGCTGATAAACGCATCACTGATGTTTTTTCGGATGACTTCTTTCAGTCAAACTTCTGGCTATATTGGAGGTCTATGTTTGCGTTTGAAGATTGGCACAGCGCCATGGAAATGCGCAGGTATATTTTGAGATTCATTCATCATATTGGAGGATTACCAGATTTATCGGCATTGAAATTTACCAAGTATAATCAATACGAATCACTGGTGCTTCCGCTCATTTCTTTTCTGAAAGATAATGGAGTACAATTCGAATATGAAGCCGAAGTAAAGAATGTATTAATTGATATTAAGGATGGCAGGAAAGTAGCCAGGAAGTTGATTTATGAACAGGGCGGCAAATCAAAGGAAATAGAGCTTACAGAAAATGATCTGGTATTTATTACTAATGGTAGTATTACTGAAAGCTCAACATATGGAGACCAACATACTGCTGCTGTAATGAATTCCTCTCCAGGTGGTAGTTGGAACCTCTGGATGAATCTGGCTGCCCAGGATAAAGCATTCGGACACCCACAGAAATTTTGTGGCCATATCGACCAAACAAATTTTGTTTCAGCAACAGTAACAACCCTCGACAAAAGAATTCCTCCATATATAGAGAAAATCTGCCAGCGGGATCCCTTCGCCGGTAAAGTGGTAACCGGAGGTATTGTGACCGTTAAGGATTCGAATTGGTTATTGAGCTGGACATTTAACCGCCAACCACATTTTAAGGCGCAACCAGACACTCAGTTGGTTGGATGGATTTATGGTCTGTTTTCCGATAAACCGGGAAATTATGTAAAGAAAACCATGAAGGATTGTAGCGGGGTAGAAATTACCCAGGAATGGCTCTACCATATGGGGGTGCCTATTAATGAGATTAATGAAATGGCTGAAAATTCGGCTAATACTATTCCTTGTATGATGCCATATGTGATGTCTTATTTTATGCCACGTAAAGCGGGCGACAGGCCTCATGTTGTTCCGCAGGGTTCTATTAATCTGGCTTTCATTGGTAATTTTGCAGAAACGGAAAGAGATACCGTGTTTACAACCGAGTATTCGGTGCGTACTGCCATGGAAGCGGTGTACAGGCTATTGAATATTGATAGGGGAGTACCAGAGGTTTTTGCTTCAGCCTATGATATAAGAGCATTATTAAGTGCGTCTGCAAAAATGATGGATGGTAAGAAGTTGTTGGATATGAAAATACCTTTCTTCCTGAAATATATAGAAAAGAAAGCTATCGATAAAAGTAAAGGCACTATTATCTATGATATGCTGAAAGATTCTGGCTTAATATAATTAAAAATGGATAGGAGAAAGCCCAATTTCGATGAAATCCTGTAGGGGCAGGGTTTACCCCTGCCCGGTCTAAGGTAAAGGAAATAAATCCAACAATCTGATATCAGGAATTCATGAAAGCTATCTCTTGTAAAATTAGCAGTTAAACTGTCTTAGATGGTGATCGGCATGTTTATAAGCCAACATACCAATCTGACTGGTAGTTACTCTACCAAAAAATGGATGGATAAAATCGAACTCTACAAAATTTTCATATTCTTCCAATAATCCGATCCAAATCTTCTTCTGCAATTCTACATTACCGTCATAGGTAATTACCAGGTCGGGAGTTGAGGGGGCATTACGCCTCAGAGGGGCCTCATTTTTTAAAATACTCTTTAATACAAATCGGCCAACCAGTTTTCCAATCAGCACCTGTTTGTAGGTTGTTTTCCCCTGGGCCATTTCTTCCCATAAGGAACAATGTTTTAACATCTGATAGGGTGTCATTTTACCCCAAACAGGAGTGCTGTTTTCATGTAAAAAGACAACCCTCCTTATTATTTCATCTCTGGTGTTTTTATCAAAAATCGTTTTCATAGAAGTTTTGTTTAACGGAGATATCTACCAAAGATATCAGAAAATGGTGCAATTTTTAGGGGGGTAAACAGACAAAATACGGGTTATTTCGGTAATTCCCAGTTCCAGATTACTACATCCCATTCCCCAAGCTCGTCTTTATAGGTATGGATAGATTTAAATCCTACCTTACTGTGGGCGCGCTGGGATCTGTGATTGGAGGTGGAAATTTCCGTTACCAATAACTCATACTGTTGAGAATATATGTTTTTATGTTGTTGATATAACAATTGAAAAACTCCTTTTCCCCTGTAGTCCGGGTGTACACAAACCTGCCCCATAACATAATAGTTGTAACTGCTCACAGGTCGGTTATTATATTCCAACGACCCAACATGATTCAACATCGTGGCTAATGGGGGGTATACTGTAGCTGCATCCGGAGGTAGCACAAGGGCATAACCCACAACAAGGTCACCATCTTTTACTATAATACTGGGTGTAATCTGATGTAGTTGCTGTAATACTTCAAAGTCATACGACCAGGTTACAAAACCATCCTTTGCCTTTTCTTCTGCTGTCAGGGTTTTGATATTATTGGCGGATGATAATGCAGCTATTTGTAGAAGTTCCGATTCATTACCAACGATTGTTCCTTGCATAGTTTCTTACTTTTCATCATTTTGCATAACTAAATTAGTGTTTTTCAACCTGTTTATCGGAATATTGACTTTTGGGTTACTATAAAATTCAAAAGAATTTGTTATTTAAAGGATTAATACAACAAGCAACCTATGCTAAAAGAAGAATTATCAACCATTTCACTGGAAACCAAAGTAACCCGGAGGTGGACCAGCCAAATATTAACGAACCTTACATTCTGGGTACTTATTGCCATCATAGCAGGTGTGTTGCTTGGGTATTATGCACCAGCTACTGCTGTGAAAATGGAGGTGATTGGAAAAACGTTTATAGATATTATAAAGCTATTTATTGCACCCATCATCTTTTTAACAATAGTACTGGGAATCAGCGGAATGGATAGCCTCAGAAAGGTTGGACGGATAGGTATTAAATCGCTTTTGTATTTTGAAGTGGTTTCTACCTTATCACTGGCGATAGGAATATTAATGGCTCTTGTTTTACAACCCGGTAGAATAGATAAGACGCAGCTCGATTTGCAGAATGCTTCTAAATATACCTCCAATGCCGGTAAGAGCTTTGATTGGGGTGCTTTTTTCGCCAGTAATCTGACTTTGCAGGTGCTGGTAGCAGCCATAGTAATAGGCATTTTACTGAGTTTCTCCAGGCACCGGAAAACGGTCGTACTACGTTTGGGTCAGGTTTCTAAATGGGTATTTACAGCTTTGAAATATGTGATGTATCTGGCGCCGTTGGGAGCGTTCGGGGGAATGGCATTTACTGTTGGGAAATTTGGATTGCATACTTTGGTACCATTAGCTAAGTTGATGCTTACCATGTATTTGACCATGTTTTTGTTTATTGTTCTGTTATTAGGTGGAATTTTGAGGTATTACAAAATGAGTATCTGGAAATTCCTCAAGTACATCAGAGAAGAACTTCTGCTAGTTTTAGGTACATCTTCCTCAGAATCTGCTCTTCCTTCCATTATGATGAAACTGGAGAAGCTTGGCTGCAGTAAGTCGGTAGTGGGATTAGTAGTACCTACCGGATACTCATTTAACCTGGATGGTACTTCTATATATTTATCTATGGCCGTAATGTTTATTGCCCAGTTGTACGATGTAAAACTGAGCATTTTTGAGATGCTTACAGTAATAGGGATTCTTATGCTCACCTCTAAAGGAGCAGCTGGAGTTACGGGTAGCGGATTTATTGTTCTGGCTTCTACTTTGGCAGCCTTGCACAGAATTCCGGTTGAAGGACTGGCTTTCTTATTGGGCGTAGACAAATTTATGAGTGAAGCCAGGGCTATTACCAATATTATTGGAAACGGAGTAGCTACTATTGTCATAGCTAAGAGTGAAAAAGAATTTCAGCCAGTTGGGCCCTCTATTGAAATAGGGAAAACAGCAGTGGCTAATTAAGAATGATATAGCTCCTTTAACTGTTTGAAAATTTTCGTTAGTTCGGGATTCTCCTCGTACGGAGCCGGAGATTCTTTGATCCGCTCCTTTACGTAATTAATCCTGTCTTTGGTTAACGGGTGAGTGCTTAAAAAGGTAGGTATTTTAATCTTTTGATCGATAGACGATAGTATATCCAGGAGTTTAACCATTCCCTGCTGATCAATCTTATTTTTTCTTAGAATGGCAAGGCCCTCTATATCTGCCTCCTTCTCATATTCCCTGGAATAAGTAAGGGAGCTTAATGTATTGGCTTGCGATGATAAGGTTGAAGTTACACTGCCTATATTGCTGAAGAACGCCGAGACTATTATAGAGGTGCTCATGTCTTTACAGAGCTTCCGAACAGAGTGACGATACTCGACATGCGATACTTCATGCGACAATAGCGCAGCCAGTTCCTCTTTTGTATTAATTTTCTTTAGTAGCTCTTCATACACAACGATATGTCCACCTGGCAGTGCATAAGCATTGATAACAGAGCTTTTAGCCACTTCAAACGTAAAAGTATCCTTAGAATTCCAGTTTATCTGCTTTGCAAAGCGCGTTAACAGATCACTACCAGTAGTATCAATTTTTTCATGGATGGTTGATCTGGCCAAATCGCCTAATTCCCGATCAAAAGATTTTGGAAGTTGTTTGGCAATCACATCACCAAGGAAAGGCAGAACTAAAAAGTAAATGATCAGGAAAATGCCTAATAATAAAGCTGCCAGGCTAATGGCAGCTTTATTTCCATTTCTTATTACCCAGCCGTACAAAGACTTCTTTTGGCGGAAGGGATAGTATGAAGTAAATGCCTGAATGCACTCTGGATCAGTTATTTCTAAACCACCTTCTGTTGGATGCTTAATTTTCAAAACCCGTTTGTTAAACGTCTCGGCATTAATTTCACTATAAAGCCAGGAGATTTTGCGAGTATTGTCTTCCAGAAAGTGAAAATCAAGATGTTCAGAATGGATTTGAATATCAACGGCGGTTAGTGCAGCAGTTTGGTTATCGAAGTAGTTGCCCGGATACATTTGAAATTTACTTAGATGATGCTAATGTCAAGAAAATCAACCAAATCCTCACCCATAGCGTTGCTATACTCTTCTTCAGTTTGAGAAAGTTCTTCAAGCTGAATATCACCATCAATTGCTATATTCTCTGCTATGAATTTAAAGAGGTTTATCTGCGCCCATGCAAAACCAAAGCCCAGTGTAAAAATGATAATGATTAAGTTCAGAATGAGTACACCGGCAAATTTACCACCTGTGGCAGTAGAGCGGAAATTGTAGCTTTTATCGCCATGTACCATTTTCAGGTTATCGATATAATATTTGAAAAGATCTGCTTGCCACCAGAAACCATAGATACCTAAAGTAATGAGAGTAAGGAAATATCCTTTAATGTTTAAAACAAAAAACTCCCATCCATCTCCCTTATATGAAAATTCGGCACTGCCAAATTTAAGATTGCCAATTACGTAGTTACGAATTTTCATTATCATCCAGGAGCCATAGATTCCAGCAGTAATAATGGTCAGAAACATTTCTTTCAAAAACATTTTGAAGAATACATTTCTGTCACCACGGTATCCGAATCTGATTCCTCTCCAGGAAGTTCTTGAAAAGCGGTAACGCAATGATCCATGAATAGCCAGAGGAATGATTACCATTATTCCAACAAAGTAAACGATAGCTCCAACTGCCTTATGCACAAGGCTGGCCAGTGTAATGTTGAGTACTACCAGGGCAATGATTAATCCAATCGCTTTAATAAAGCCTTTAAACATTTCATTTCCGGTACCGCTCCAGGTAAAGCCCGACTTTTCCAGTTCAGTGGAAGAGTACAGATAATCCAGTTTTTTAGCTTTAGCCCATGGATAGTATAGCCCTAGAGTGACCATACATAAAAGCGCATTCACAATTAAAATTCCGAAATAAGTACCACCGCTTCCAATAAAATTCAGTTTTGGCTGATTGATCAGATCTTTTGGCGGGGTAGCCGAATAGACTTGTTGCATAGGTTTGTTATAGGTTAATTTTTTGGTTACAAA
Source organism: Chitinophaga silvatica (assembly GCF_003419895.1). Lineage (GTDB taxonomy): Bacteria > Bacteroidota > Bacteroidia > Chitinophagales > Chitinophagaceae > Chitinophaga > Chitinophaga silvatica. The sequence continues at coordinate 324,658 of NZ_QPMM01000007.1, forward strand.
AAACAATAATATTGATTTTTTCTCAATATTTTATTCGCCCCTTATTATTGAATGTTTAAAAAATGACTTTAAAATGCAACATTGTTGCATTTTAGTTCTATATTTGCTCCGATCATTTATGTAATTCTTAAATTAGTAATCAATGAGTGTACAGGAGTCTTATGATGCAATTATAGTTGGTGGAAGTTTTGCTGGTTTATCTGCCGCCATGGCATTGGGAAGAGCGCGAAAACGGGTATTAATCATAGATAGTAATCAGCCTTGTAATAAACAAACCCCTCATTCGCACAATTTTATTACACAGGACGGTGAAAAACCGGCAGTTATTAAGGAGAAGGCCTTGCAACAGGTTTTGCAATATGAAACGGTGAAACTATTGGAAGATTTAGCTATTGATGTAATTCCTTCAGATAAACGTTTTGACGTTCAAACTCAAAACAATGGAACCATTACTACCAGGAAAGTACTGTTTACAACCGGAATAAAAGATACATTACCGGATCTGCCAGGTTTTAAGGAATGTTGGGGTATTTCATTGATCCATTGTCCTTATTGCCACGGTTACGAAGTAAGGGATATTCCCTTAGGAATTATAGCAAATGGCGATATGGCTATGCATTTTGTAGAGCTGCTCCTGGGTTGGAGTAAAGACCTGATTTTGCTAACTAATGGACCATCAATGCTAACTGAAGAACAATTAAAGGCGATTGCCAGACATCAGGTAAAGGTACTCGAAACACCAGTTAAAGAGATTTTACACAAAGATGGTTACATGAATGCTGTAACACTGGCAGACGGAGATACTATTCCATTAAACGCTGTGTTTATCAGAGCTGAGCCTTCACAACATTCTTCAATCCCGGAAGCGCTGGGGTGTGAAATAGGTAAGAATGGGTTGATAGTAGTAGATGAACTCAATCATACATCGGTACCAGGAATTTATGCGGCAGGGGATAACAGTAATATGTTCAGAGCCGTTTCCATCGCTGTAGGTGCAGGAACTAAAGCCGGAGCAAGCATCAACAGAGATTTATTGCTGGAGGATTTTTAAGTAATATACTTCTTGGTTGCCGGCAAGGGAACCCGGCAACCATATAATATAATTTAGCTGATAATACCCATCATATGTTCTATTGCTCCTTTTGAATGCAATGCAATAGTTTGATCCACTGAAATCTGAGCAATTTCTCTTGTTCTTTCAAGCATCTTTTCCTCATAATATTTTAATGCAGCATGTACGCTGGTAAACTGATCATTTGTTAAGCAGTTACTTAGCTCCAGTGCATCCTGCATGGCCATATTCACTCCCTCTCCTGCATAAGGTGGCATGAGATGTGCCGCATCGCCCAGCATAGTCAGGTTATTTGCAGTTTCCCATGTCTGATCCGTTGGCATACCCATTAATGGCCGTACAACAAATGGTGTAGCTGCATGTTCAAATAATGGAAGCCAGAATTCAGACCAGGTTGGGAAATGTGTTTTAAACCATGTACTTACAGCCTGATTATCAGATAAATCTGGACAGCTTTTCAGATGCCAGTCGGCCCTGGCATTAAAGCCAATATAGTAGGTGAGGCTTCCATCTCCTTTACTGCTAATGATAAGTGTTTGCTCGTTGCCCATCGCAAATACTTTACCTCCTTTCACGAGGTCATTAATTTCAGGAATGGTATCTGCTGCATTGTAAACGCTTCCTTCTATAATGGTAACACCCGAATAAACCGGAGTAATGGAAGTAATCGCCGGTCTGATCTTTGAATTGGCTCCATCTGCCGCAATTACTATATCCGCAATTTCTTTGTTCCCATTTTTAAACTGAAGTTCCCAGCTTTCGCCATGCGGTTGCAGATTGATAAGATAACTATCCCATACAACAGAATCCGATGAAAGTGAATCCAGCAATATTGTTCTTAATGGACCTCTGTCTATTTCCGGTCTGTCTGTTTCTTTTATAGTTTGATGCTCATCGTAAATTATAGTCGCATTCTGATCCGCAATTCTGATGTAATCGGCACCTGGCCTGTAGTTTTCCTTGAAAGCATTCATTAATCCGGCTGCTTCAAGAGCTGCCAGGCCCGACTCTTCATGCAGGTCTAACGTTGCTCCCTGCACTCTTACATGCCTATACTCATCCCGCTCAAATACTTTTACTTTAGCACCTTTCATTTGTAATAATCGGGCAAGTGTAAGACCTCCCGGTCCTCCGCCAACAATGGCGATAGTTTTATCTGTTATAAGTTTCATAGTTATTTTTTTAAAAGTCCGTCAATCACCGTTTCGCAGGCTGCCATCAGTATCTGTGGGGTAACAGGTTGACCGGATCGGTTTATGTGTTCGAAATATTCGTTTATTAAATCAGTAAGTGGCGCAAATAATAAAGCTCTCTGAACCGTAAATGGGAAGTCTTTAATCTTTCCTTTCTTTACTTGCAGTTCCAGGAATTGGTGTATTGGTGCAAAGTATTGCCCTTCTTTAATATTCATTTCCTGAAAGGCTTTGTTTAGCAGGGGAGAAGACTTTCCATATAGCATCAGTGCAAAGGCAGGCTGATTGGTCTTATAATATTCAAAACTCTTCATCCAAATATGTTTTACACCTTCTTCAAAAGTCATGTTATCATGCAAACCTTCAGTAATTGCCGCTTCATATGCTCCTAATACTTCTTCTATATAAAGCTTAATCAGCAAATCATCTTTATCTGCATATTTCAGATAAATAGTGCGGGGAGATATGTTAGCCGCTTTTGCCAACTTTTGCATACTGAGGTTTTCCAATCCTTCTTCCGCAATTAATTGTAAGGCCACCGACTTAATCGCCTGTTCTTTTTCCAGATTCTTAGGTCTCATGCATTTATATTATAGATACAAAGTAAGTAAATGTTTATTTACTTACAAAATATTTTTATAATTGATTGATTATTAATTTATTTTGAATATTTCTTTTGAAGAATAAGCGCGGGATGCCTTCTGTCGCCATTACTATGTTGTTCGTCTTTATAGTTTGAAGAATTCATTTTTATAAGGCAAATTGATATTAAAAAAATGAAGCCCACTTTAGTTAGGGTAATCTCCTATACCGGAATTCTCTTTATCACATCTTTGACCTTATGCTTCGTTCTTCAAAATCCACAGTCTTCACATCTGCAGCAACTGATTGCAACAGAAAATCAGTTTGCAAGGCAAGCTGCTGAAACGAATATTAAGCAGGCATTTTTAAGTGTAATGGATACAGGAGCTATTCTTTTCTCCGCTGGCCAACCGGTTAAGGGAGTTGACTTATACCGTCAAATGGGTGTCGATACCGCACAGCATCTTAGCTGGTATCCTTCATATGCAAGGGTTACTGCTGCCGGAGATCTTGGGTTTACCTGTGGGCCTTATTGGTACGAATACACGAGAAAAGACCACACAAAAAGTACGGGTTATTTCTTCAGTATCTGGATGAGAGACCTGAAAGGAGAATTCAGGCTACAGCTGGATGGGGGAGTAAGGCATACAAAAGATACAGCATCGTTGTTAAGAATGCCAATGGCAGATACCAATCTGTTTAGAAGTATAAATAATAATCCACCTGCCATCAATAATACTTCACCACAAACGGCATTTGAATTATTTAATAAAAAGATCAATAATGTACCATTGACTGCCTATCAATTAAATTTATCGGCCACTGTTTTGCTGGTAAGGCCTAACTATCCATTTTTACGGGAAAAAGAGAGCGTTTATAAATATCTTATGAAGGAAGATATCAGTTCAGTAAACTATAAAATACTTGGAGGAAAAAAAGCTCCTTCGGGCGAGATGTACTTCTATTATGGTAGAATAAAAGTACATCATCGCTCTGCGGTTCCTGCGGAAGAAGGATATTTTGTTCAGATCTGGAGAAATGAACCCGAAGGCTGGAAAATAATTGCGGAAGTATATCAGCCAGAGTAATCCACTCTGGTAATACATTTTATCGCCGTTGCTTCAGTTTAAGGTACTCTACTAATTGGGCGGGATGATCGCTTTGTAATCCCTGAATCTTTGTTTTTAATGCTGTATCCCACCATTCAGGTCCTTCTTTGGAAGATTGAACATCTAACCAAACAGATACTTTGTTTTTCTTTGTTACTTCCAGCAGTGATTGATCTGAAATATTATCGATAACGGCTAATTGGAATTTACCAAGAAAATCCTGAAGTTCTGCTGCGGTTTTAACTTCATCTGGCAAACTACTCATCAGAGGAACCTTTGGCGCTACACTTTTCCAGGCACCATATTGTTCAGGCGCATTAAGATATACAACTACTCTTTTTTCCATACCTGCAGCTTTGATCTGCTGCCAGGTGGTGGCTACATCTGCATCTTTGAAATCAAGATAAATATTCAGTCTCCCTTTACAGGCAGCCAGGACTTCCTTAAAGGTAGGTACTGTATATTGTTTACCATCCTTACTTTTAATATTCAACTTTTTAATTTCTTCAAAAGTAAGATCAGAAACTTTTCCTTGTCCATCTGTTGTTCTGTTAACTGTAGCATCATGCATCAATATAAGTTCACCGTCTTTGGTTGTACGTAAATCAATTTCTGCATAGTCTGCACCGCAGGCAATAGTAGCTTCTATTGCTGCAGTAGTGTTTTCTGGTACCGTAACATGATTACCCCTATGTGCAATTACAACAAGCTTATTTTTAGTTGCTGGTAATTGCTGTGCTTTAAGAGTAGAAAGACTTAATAATACAAGGGTACAGGAAATTGCAATTCTCTTCATTGCTATAAAGTTTTTGGAATAGGCGTGAGCGATAAAGATATATAAAATTACTAGCGCTTTCCTGTTTGCTCTAATTTTTCTCTGAATGTTTTAGGAGATACCCCCATAACTAGTTTAAAAGATCTACTAAAGGTATATTGATCCGGATACCCCATTTCGCTTCCGATTTCTTTGACGGATAATCGGGTGCTTTTTAGCAACTGACTTGCTTTTTGCATACGTAAAGAAGTAAATAGCTGGATGGGAGAGTACTTCGTTTTCTCTTTAAAAATAGCAGACAGGTAGGAGGCAGATAAGCAGGTAGCTTGTGATAAATCGGCCAATGTTAAATGTTGATCAAGTTTTTGTTTCATGATCTGAATACACTGTTCTATTATATTATCTGCTCCTTTTTTCATGTAATTGAAAACGGTAAGCCTGAACGTTCCAAGAAAGCTATAGAAACGGAAATTAGCGTATAAAAGATTTTCAATGTTATTCATCAGATCGAGATGATGAAGTATATCATCAAATTGAGCGTTTCTGCCTACCAGTGGAGGAATTGTATGTGGCTTCAGTGAGGTATCGAGATAATTGTAAATCTCTGATGCCAGCAGGCCGGAAAACTGTACTACGTAAATTCTCCATGGTGTTTCAACTGAAGGCCATGCATGAAAGGATATATAATTAGGCAGCAATACATATTGATTGGCTTTTATGGCTAATTTATTTTTACCAGATTCGAGCCATCCTTTTCCATGTGCTACATATAATAATGTATAGGATGCAATTCCTGTTGGCTCATTTAAGGATTGCGGCGCCTGTTCCGGATACAGGCCCATTGCAGTAATGAATAAGTTTTTCCCTAGTGGATGCTTTTCCAGCCTGCGTTTTAAATGTTCCGGAAGAATCCAGGCAGCTGTTGCATTAATTTGTTGGCTCATGGTTACAGTAATTTATGCCATTCTTTTCATAACATTCAACATTTTTTAACTCGGCGAATTTATCCATCTTCGCACTAGAGTAGCAGAGATTTATATTTCTGCCCACGTTTTGAAATCATTTATCAACCAATAGTAACCGGATATGCAGTTGCCATTAATTGACCTGGCAGTGATTGCCACTTACCTGATTTGTATGATCCTGGTAGGTGTGTGGTTTTCAAGGAAGAAAAGGAATGCGTCACAATTTACAACAGCTTCTGGAAATATTCCTGGTTGGGCGTTAGGACTTTCGTTGTATGCTACATTTTTAAGCAGTAATACTTTTTTAGGAGTACCCGGAAAAGCCTTTGGTACTAACTGGAATTCCTTCGTTTTTAGTTTGTCTATGCCAGCCGCTGCCTTCTTTGCAGCTAAGTATTTTGTGCCATTTTATAGGAGTAGCGGAGAAGTAAGTGCCTATACACATCTCGAACACAGATTCGGCCCCTGGGCCAGAACCTATGCTATGGTGTGCTTTATCCTGACTCAGTTAGCGCGTATGGGTAGTGTGTTTTTTGGTGTAGCATTGGCGCTGGAGGCATTAACAGGAATCGATATGCGTACTATAATGCTCATAACAGGTATATGTATTATAGTATATACTGTATTAGGTGGAATGGAAGCTGTGATTTGGACGGAAGTATTACAGGGAATTATTAAAACAATTGGTGCTGCCATCATTTTATGGTTAGTAATAGCGGGGATGGATAATGGTGTATCTGATATATTCAAAATCGGTATGCAGGAAGGAAAGTTTTCTTTGGGGAGCTATAGCCTGTCTGATTTTGGCTCGTCAACCTTCTGGGTGGTGTTATTATATGGTTTCTTTATCAACCTGAATAATTTCGGGATGGATCAGAACTATGTACAAAGATACCATACCGCCCGATCCGAGAAGGAAGCAAAAAGAAGTATCTGGTTATGTGTATACTGGTATGTGCCTGTTAGTTTGCTTTTCTTCTTTATAGGTACTTCTTTATTTGCCTATGTGCAACAGCATCCTGATGTAATTATGGCTGTAAAACAACAGGTTGCCACAGAACGGGGAGTAGCTATCGATACACTGTTGCCGGCAGATTATGGCGATAAAGTATTGCCCTGGTTTATGGTGATGAAAGTGCCGAAAGGAATACTGGGCTTAATTGTGGCCGCAATATTATCGGCCGCCATGAGCACTGTGAGCAGTGGTATGAATAGTGCGGCAACCGTATTTCTGAAAGATATTTATCAACGATATATAGATCCGGCTGTTACTCCTAAAAAAGAGATGAGGGTATTATATATAAGTACAACGGTCGTGGGATTACTAGCAATAGGTTTTGGTATTGCCATGATCGGCGTAAAGAGTATCCTGGATATCTGGTGGGAATTGTCAGGGATTTTTGCAGGAGGGATGCTGGGATTATTCTTGCTGGGAATTCTGTCTAAAACCCGAAATGCGGCGGCTGTAGGGGCAACAATGATTGGGATGCTGGTGATTTTGTGGATGTCATTATCGAAATATTTACCAGCAAATTTAGAGCGACTCAGAAATCCGTTGCACGTGAACATGATTATTGTAATTGGTACACTATCTATATTTCTGACGGGTATGCTGCTTGCACGCATGCAACGTCTAAAAACTTCTTGAAATTAAACCCGTTGTTTATGCAAAAGAAATTTGTTCCGGTGATGATCACCCCTTTTAATCTGAAAGCGCAGATAGATCTTGGCGCGGTGGAGGCGTTGGTGGATTTTTACCTGGAAGCTGGAGTAGAGGGATTCTTTGCTAATTGTTTATCATCTGAAATGTATAGCATCAGCGAAGATGAACGTCTGGAACTAACACAACATGTAGTACGCTATGTAAACGGCCGGGTTCCTGTTGTAGCTACTGGTTCATTTGGTCTTACTATTAATGATAAATCCATTTTTACAAAAAAGATATATGATACAGGTGTTGACAGTGTAATTATGATTACAGGACATTTTGCAAATGTTGATGAGTCAGATGATATTTTGTTAGAAAGATTTGATCAGTTATTTTCGCAGACGGGAAATATCCCTTTAGGACTTTATGAATGTCCTGCGCCTTATAAGCGTGTAATTACACCAGCAATCTTAAAAACGTTATTATCAACCAATCGTCTTATCTACCATAAAGACACTTCCTGCAATGTAGATCAGGTAAAAGCAAAATTGGATGTAGTAGCCGGAAGCCGACTGGAGTTTTATGATGCTCATACGCCTAATGCAGTTCCTTCTATGCAAATGGGAGCGGCAGGTATGTCCTCTATTTCAGGAAATTTTTATCCTGAAATACTTGTATGGCTATGTAAAAATGTATTAGATGTAAATAAACAAGAGGAAGTTAATTGGATTCAATCAGAACTCAGAAGAGTTGATCCACTTATTCACGTGGCATACCCTATGAGTGCAAAGTATTTTCTTCAATTAAGAGGCTTCCCCGTACGCACTATTAGCCGTGCGCACGCACTGGAATTGACGCCCGAGCAGAAACAAACTTTACAGCAAATCCATCGCGATTTCCTGGGTTGGTGTGATAAGTTGCAAATACAGCCTGTACAAGGAGCTGCTTTGCCGCAACATTAATTCGCTGTTATTTTTTAGAAAGACGTGATGTTGGGAGCCCGGCAATGTGTAGTTTAGAGAACAATCCTTATTCCTAATTCACATTATAGATGACGACCAGCCTATATTATGCAGGACAGAATGATCAGGAACTCTGGACAAAACTTTGTCAGGGGGACAGGGAAGCCTTTGGAGAAATCTACAGGCGTTATTTTCCAATGTTGTTTCGTTACTGTATTCGCTTTACAGCTGATCGTGGTCTGGTGAAGGATATGCTGCAGGATTTCTTTTCACAATTATTTCTGCAACGTGAAGGATTGTCGCTCCCCTCAAATCTTAAAAGCTACCTGATAGTTTCCGCAAGGAGAAAACTATTCCGATATTTAGATAAAGCGGCACTATTACCCACTAAAATAGATGAAAGTGCCGCTTCTTTATTTACGCTGGAATTATCTCCCGAGCATGCATTAATCAATCGCCAACATGCCGAACAAACATCGAAATTGTTGCAGCAACGAATCGATTCCTTAACACCAAGACAGAAAGAAGCAATTTATCTCAGGTTTTATGAAAATCTTACCTATGATGATATTGCGGGTATTATGGAAATGAAAGAAGTAAAGTATGCACGTACTTTAATATATAGAGCGCTGGCCGAACTTAAAGAGTTATTAATGCAGGATGAAGCAGTTTTATTGTTTCGCTAAAAAAAAGTTAAAAAAAGTTTCAATTTCCTGAGGGCATTTGTATAGTCGTTAGTCTCTTATAGGTATAAGAACTAATTATGAACTATGGTGATTACGACGCAGCAGATTTTGCTGCGGATGCCTCCTTTCGTGCCTGGGTTCTGGAAGATAGATCGGTTGTAGCAAGGTTTTGGGAGAACTGGCTCGCTGCTAATCCTGATAAAGAAGGAATAGTGATGGAAGCCAGAGCATTGGTGCAAGCATTGCAATTTCAAACCAATGAGGCCACTGTAGAAGAAATGGCCATTATAAAATTTCAAATTGATCAGCTGCTCAACGAGAATGTCGCTAAAAAAAATAGTGGATATTTAAGGAGCAGATGGTTCTATGCCGCTGCAGCTTCAACTGCATTATTAATACTGGCAGGTGGATGGTATTTCCGAAAACAATCCACTCAGGCCATAGAGATAGCAATAGTTCAAACAAAATTCGGAGAAACCAAAATCGTAAAACTGCCTGATGGCTCTACGGTGCAATTAAATGCTAATTCTTCATTATCCTATCCTAAAAAATGGACAAGGGAAAATGTAAGAACAGTAATGCTGGATGGAGAGGCCTACTTTAATGTAACCAAATCACCCGCTCAATTGCATCCTAAATTCCGCGTTCAAATGCCACAGGCGACTATAGAAGTAAAAGGCACAGCATTCAATGTCTATAACAGGCATGAAGAAGTAAAAGTATTATTGGAAGAAGGGAAAATTGTATTGAATGATAGCCTGGATATGCAACCAGGCGATATGATGAGAATAGCAAACGGGCAACACCAACGCATACACGAAAATCCTATGCAACTAACTGCCTGGAAAGAACATCGATTAGTATATACAGATCTTGCGCTGAGTAAGATCGCACAAGACTTAAAAGATATATACGGTTATCAGATTAAGTTCGGAAACAAAAAATTAGAAGGTCTGCTGTTTACCGGCTCTTGTTCAACTGACGATCCAATGCTGTTATTATCGGCCATTGCTACAGTACATCAGCTGAAGATGAAAAAGAATGACTTAATGATCCTGTTTGAATAAATTTTTTAAAATTTACAGTTATGCAAATGAGCTTTACGAAGCTTTACGCTCCATGGAGAGCTGCGCTGTTATTGCTGTTGCTGTCCACCAACCAACTCTCGGCACAGCAAGCAATGGTAAGAGGGGGAGAGGCTCCTCGCGAAACCGGCAGTATTCCACTTCAACAATTGCTTTCCGATCTGGAAGCTAACTACCATGTCAGCTTCAACTATGCCTCTTCACAGATCGCCGACAAATTAGTATCCGCTAAATCATTACGAGTTGCAGAAGGAAAACTCGAGCCACAACTAAACAAAATATTATCTCCTCTGGGTTTATCTGCTGTTAAACTCAGTGATCACGATTTCGCTATTCGCCCTGTTACCACTATTGTAAAAGAAGCAACTACAGTTGCTGTTATTGTAAAAGGTATTGTCACTGATGAAAATAACGCCCCTCTACCAGGTGTAAGCGTTAACGAAAAAGGTACTACAAACGGTACTGCCACTGATGCTGATGGACATTTTTCTATCAACGTTGCCACTAACAAATCTGTTCTGGTATTCCGTTCTGTAGGATATCAATCTAAGGAAGTAACTGCTAATAGCAGTAGCCTGCAGATAAAACTTACTTCCGATGTTCGTAGTCTGGATGGGGTGGTTGTAACTGCATTAGGTATCAAACGTTCAGAAAAAGCTTTAGGTTATTCTATTGCTACACTGAAAGGTGATGCAGTAAGTACTGTTAAAGAAGTAAACGTTGTAAGTGCTTTATCTGGTAAGGTTGCTGGTGTAAACGTAAGAAGCGCCAGCTCAGACCCTGGAGGTAGTATTTTAGTTACGATCCGAGGCCAAAGCTCTCTTTCTTCTCAGAATCAGCCACTCTATGTAGTAGATGGAGTGCCTATTTCTTCAGGTAACCGTTCGCCTAAACAAAACATTGGTAAGAAGGATGCTATTGTTGATTATGGTAGTACACTCAGTGATATTAATCCAGATGATATTGCCAGCGTTTCTGTATTAAAAGGTGCAAGTGCATCTGCCTTATATGGTAGCCGCGCATTAAATGGTGTAATTCTCATTACTACTAAATCTGGTTCTGGTGCTAAAAAAGGTTTAGGCGTAAGTGTTAACAGTAGTGCAATGTTTGATAAGGCTGCTTTGTTCCCTCAATTCCAGAATGATTTTGGTTCTGGTGACAGTGAAGGCTCTGATGATACAGATTCTCAGGCATCTTGGGGACCTCGTTTAAACACGGGAAGAAAACTGGTTCAATGGGATAGTCCTGTTGATGCAAATGGAAACAAAATTGCTACTGATTGGGTAGCCTATCCAAACAGATATAAAGATTTTTATCGTACTGGTTCTACACTCATCAATAACGTAGCTGTTACCGGAAATAATAAAGATGGAAGCTTCAGACTTTCTTATACTAATCTCGGTAATGAAGGTATTGTACCAAATACAAACCTGAAAAGAAATACGCTGAATTTATCTGCGAGCTATCAATTACATCCTCAGGTGAAAGTGAGTACCAATGTTGGTTATGCTAAAAACTCAAGTGATAACAGACCTACTTTCAACAGAAACAGTGCCAGCAATATCATTTACACGATTACACCAAATGTGGATGTGAGAAAGCTGAGAAACTATTGGATGCCGGGTTATGAAGGAATTAAACAATATCAGCAAAACAGTAAAACTGATAACCCATATTTCGTAGCTTATGAATTTACCAACGCTTACAATCGTGATCGTCTGAACGGTAATGTAATGCTCGATTATCAGATTACCAAAGATCTCTCGATCATGGGACGTACCGGTATGGATTATTATTCAGAATTAAGAGAAGGTAAACGTCCGTTTGGTGCAATTAATTATAAAACTGGCGGATATAGTATTGAAACAGAAATGTTCCGTGAACAAAACACCGACTTCCTCATCAGCTACAAGAAGAATGTAGATCCTGATTGGTTTGTTTCAGTTTCAGCTGGTGCAAACAGAATGAATCAATATGGAAGAAGTACTTCACAAGCATCAGATAATCTTGTGACCAGAGGATTGTATAATATCGTTAACGCTGTACCTGGAACAATCCAAAACGCATCAAGCATTTTCCAGAAACGTATTAATAGTGTTTATGGAATGGGACAGATTGCTTATCGTAATTATGCATTCCTGGATCTGACAGCCAGAAATGATTGGTCAAGCACTTTGCCAATAGGAAGTAATTCATATTTCTATCCTTCAGCTTCTCTTAGTCTGATTCTATCAGATATGTTTAATGTGAAGTCTAATACTTTATCTTTTGCTAAAGTACGTGGAAATTTCGCTCAGGTTGGAGGTGATACTGATCCATATTCATTGGAAAACACTTTCGGATTTGGACAAGATTGGAATACTATAAAACGTGGAATAATAAGTGGTACTCTGAAGAATAATGTACTGAAACCATTGATAGGTACTTCTTATGAATTTGGTGCAGACGTGAGATTCTTCCAGAACCGTTTAGGTTTTGATGTTACCTATTATAATACCATCAATAAAAACCAGATTATCAATGTTAAAACAACAATGGCATCTGGTTATAGCGATATGGTTATGAATGCTGGTAAAATTCAGAATAAAGGTTTTGAAATCGCCTTGAATGCTACGCCTGTTATGGGCAAATTTCGTTGGGACGCTACAGTAAACTATACACGTAACCGTAATAAAGTACTGAAATTGGCTGAAGGAATACCATCTCTCGAATTTAGTAAGGTTGAAGGTGTTTCTATGAGAGTAGAGGAAGGTGGCCAAATGGGAGATATGTACGCCCAAACCTGGGAAACTATTGCAGAAGGAGAACATAAAGGAGAAGCCATTGTAAATGGAAATGGAGAATATAATAAAGTGAATGCCTTGAAGAAAATAGGTAACTATAACCCAGATTTCATGGTAGGTTTCAGCAATACGTTTACATATAAGAATTTTGCACTGAACATGCTGATAGACTGGCGCCAGGGCGGTCAGTTCTTCTCTTATGTAGCTAAAAACTTATTGAGCGATGGTCGTACTACCATAACTCTTCCTGGTCGTGATGCTCAAACCGGTGGCCTTCCTTGGGGAAATGGTCGCAATGATGGTTTAATTATGCCTGGTTATGTTGAAGAAAGTCCTGGAAAATATGTAAAGAATACAGAAGTTATAGACCCAGAAGCCTACTATGGTAATTATTATTGGGATTTTCTAGAACGTTCAACCTTTGATGCTACTTATGTGAAGTTACGAGAGGTATCATTAACCTATAACTTCTCAAAGAAAACATTAGGTAAGCTCCCTGTAAGTAACTTATCGGTTTCTTTTATAGCGCGTAACCTTTTCTCTTGGACTGCAGCTGATGCTGGATATGATCCGGAAACCTCATTTTCCGTCGCAAATGGTGCGCTCAGCCAGGGTGTTACGAGTTGGGGATTACCTTATACACGTTCCTACGGTTTTAAGCTAGGGTTCAATTTCTAAACTAAATTAATTATACGGTTATGCAACGCAGGCCTATTTTATATAAATTATTTTTGTTCGGCGCTGTTCTCGCTTCTTGTACCAAGGGGATGGAGCAGATGAACGTTAACCCGAACGAATCAACAAATACCCAACCTGAGTATTTACTGTCAACTGTCATGAGCGGTACGGCATATGGCTATCAACAGGATGCCTATTTCGATAAACCTGCATCTGCCGGCAGATATATTACAATGGTGCTCAATGAAGGGAATGATAAATTCAACTGGGGAGGAGTAGATTGGGGTAGTACATTCTCCAGACTTTCTACCAACCATGAAATGATGAAAGTGGCTACCAAGCAGGGGCAGCTTCAATATGTAACTATTGGTAAAATTTTTGATGCATTTAATTTCGCTTACCTTACAGATCTGTATGGCGATATTCCTTACACTGAGGCCTTACAGCTAAAGGAAACTAGAAATTCGCATCCTAAATATGATCAGCAGAAAGATATATATCCTGCCCTCTTAAAAGAGTTGAAAGATGCCAACGATGAATTAGCCAATACAAAAATTGAAATGGTTAAGAGTTATGATCCAATGTATAACGGTAACTATACTCAATGGCGTAAGTTTGCAAACTCTCTGCGACTGAGGATGTTGTTACGTATCTCCAAAAACTATCCCAATGCATTTACTGAAATGCAGGAGATTATCAATGATCCTCAAAAGTATCCAATCTTTATTTCTAATAATGATAATGCAGAATTACCTTACTATGGAGCAATTAAAGATAACTCCTGGCCTGGTGGACCATTAAATGGTGCTTATTCTGAATTTGATAAACGTAAGCCAAGTAAAGAGGTGGTAGATTTCTTATTACAACGTAACGACCCACGTTTACAAGTTTGGATTGCTCCAAGAGATAGTGCTCAACCAGCTTTTAATGGTAGAACTGTTGATAATAAACTTTATGTAGGAGTGCCGAATGCAGTTACGGAGCCTTATCTTTATAATGGTGGCAATGGTTTTATGAGCCGTCTGAATCCCACATACAGCCTAGATAAGAGTCCTCTTGTGAAAGCATCTATGATGACTTACTCTGAAGTATGCTTTATTCTCGCTGAAGTAGTACAGGCTGGTAAAGTCACTGTTCCTAATAAAACAGCTGAAGATCTGTACTTAGAAGGTATTAAGTCAAGTATGAGATTCTATGGTGTAGAACAGGCTGCTATTAATGCTGATTACTTCAAACAGGCTTCTGTAATATACAATGGTACTCTGGAGCAATTGATCGGACAAAAATGGATATCCAACTTCCTTAAAGGTTCAGAAGGTTGGTTCGACCATCGTCGTACAGGCTACCCTGCATTTGTATTAGGACCAGTTTCAGCTTTCAAAGTAATTCCTAAAAGATATATGTATCCACTATCTGAGCTGTCGAATAATGCTGACCAATATAATAAAGCGGTATCTGTATTCGGAAAAGACGACCAGTTCACCCTCATGTGGTACCTGAAATAAGTGTCTAATGAATCAATCCTTAATAAGCGGGTGGCTAATCGCCACCTGCTTTACCTTCCAACTTAGCCATGCTCAAAGTCTGAGACCCGACAGAATCGTAATGAACGTTACTGCTGATCCTTCTCATTCTACTGCTATTACCTGGCGTACCGAAAAAACTGTTACTGTTAGCTATGCGGAACTGATGCCTGCATCTGCCGATCCGAGAACCACTGTAAAGGCTACACGCTTTACGGCCGCAACTACCGAACCTTTCGCCGATTCTCTGCCAATAAGATATCATAGCTATATTTTTAAAGACCTACAACCTAATACGTTGTACGCCTATCGTGTTGGGCAGGATAACCAATGGAGCGAGTGGTTTCAGTTCAGAACCGCTGCTGCCACCAACGATCCGTTTTCATTTATTTATTTAGGTGATGCTCAGGCCAATATTTTAAGCAGCTGGTCTCAAACCATCCGCAAAGCTTATACTATGGCTCCCGATGCCCGTTTAATCATTCATGCGGGCGACCTCGTAAACAGAGGTAATAACAATAATGAATGGCAACAATGGTTTGAAGCCGGTGGCTTTATTCATAGCGTGATTCCCGGATTAATGACCACCGGTAATCACGAGTTTTATGAAAATGCACAAGGTGTGGATGTGGTTTCTGCCTTTTGGCGACCTCAGTTCACTTTACCGGAAAATGGTCCGGAAGGACTTGAAGAAACCTGCTACTATTCCGATGTACAGGGCATGCGTTTCATCTCTCTTAATTCAAATGAAATAGAAATCTCTGATGCTGCATTTGCAAGCCAGAAAGCCTGGCTCGAAAATGTGCTAAAGCATAATCCAAATAAATGGACCTGTATCACCTTCCATCATCCCGTTCTCTCTACTAAAAAGACACGCGATAATCAACGCCTGCGCGAAGATTTTAAACCGCTGTTCGAAAAGTATAAAGTAGATCTTATCCTCCAGGGCCACGATCATACCTATGCAAGAGGGAGAGACGGAAATAAGGGCCCCGTTTACGTTGTATCTGTAAGCGGCCCTAAAATGTCGGACATCGATCCTCAACCCTGGATGGTGAAAACTGGCTCCTATAATCAACTTTTCCAAATCATTACCGTGCATCCGCAGAAAATCGCCTACCGCTCCTATACAGCCACCGGCGAATTGTTCGATGCCTTCGACCTGGAAAAGAAAGCAGGTGGCGAAAACCTCCTGAAAAGCAAAATGTAATTGTGCCGGATGTAGCCGGATTAACCAAAATTTCAGTATGACATGAAAAGATTCCTCTTACTATTACTCTGCATACCCGTTTACAGCTTTGCCTTCCAGGTAAAGCAGGTAACTATCGTTGCAAAGGAAAATAATGTTGCTGCACAAGTATTAAAAGAGGAGGTCTTTAAACGTACTGGTCTGAAATGGACTATCACCTCCCGTCCTCCTTCCGCCGGAAATACAATAGTTTTTAATACTGTAAAAGGCCAGCCCGAATCCTATCATGTTTTCACTAAGAATGGGATAACAACCATCGAAGCAGCTGACCCCCGCGGCCAGTTATTTGGTGCAGGCTACCTGCTACGCATCATGGAATACAGAAATCAGGAAGTAGGGCTACCAGACAACCTCGATATTACCTCAGTTCCTGAAAAAGCTGTAAGAGGTCACCAAATCGGGTATCGTAACCTCGCTAATTCCTACGATGGCTGGTCGGCAGAACAATACGAACAATATATCAGAGATCTGGCTGTTTTTGGTACCAATAGCATTGAAGCTATTCCTTTTATGCCAGCTTCTCCGCATTTCAAAATATCATCTAACGAAATGACGGCAAAGATCAGTAGCTTCTGTAAAAAGTATGATCTGGATTTTTCTGTATGGACTCCAGCCTCCTTCGACCTGGGTGATACTGCTAAACGTAGCTATTTCCTAAGGCAATTCGATACTTTATTCAGGTCGTCCGTTCGTTTGGATGCTGTATTCTTCCCGGGTGGTGATCCCGGCGATAATGCACCTCAGCTGGTGATTCCTTTGCTGGAAGAACTTTCCAAACCTTTAAAACGCTATCATCCAAATGCGAAGATCTGGCTGTCTTTACAAGGTTACGATTCTGCCAAGTGTGCGTTCGTTTATTCCTATATACGTCAATCAACACCAGCATGGCTGGGGGGCATTGTAGTCGGCCCTTCCAGCCCATCGCTGGAAAGTACAAGAAGTGATTTGCCTGCTAAGTATAAGATCAGGCATTATCCGGATATTACCCACTCTGTCCGTTGCGACTATCCTGTCATCTGGTTTGATCCTGCTTTTGCCTTCACACTGGGAAGAGAAGCAGTAAATCCTCAACCTGTCTACTACTCTAATATCTATCGATACATTGCTCCATATATGGACGGATTTATCAGTTATTCCGACGGGGCACACGACGATCTTAATAAAGTTGTGTGGAGTCTCCTCGGTTGGGATAGTCAGATGAATGAGCGTACTATGGTGCAACAATATGCCAATTACTTCTTTGCTTCAGATGCTAAGGAAACAGCAGGCGATGGAATATTGGCTCTTGAAAGAAATTGGGAAGGGGCTATCGCTGCAAATGGTGGTATCAGAGCAACCCTGCAATTGTGGCAACAGTTAGAACAAACCCATCCCGGCCTCGCCTCAAACTGGCGCTGGCAAATGATGCTGTTGCGTGCCTATTATGATGCGTATACCCGTGAACGTGCAATCAGAGAGGCCGATCTCGAAATTGCTGCAAACAAGGCTTTGCTCACTGCTAATGATCCGATGAATGAAGCCGAAAGGATTTTGAAACAGGCAGATATCCCTGTTCAGCCGCAATGGAGAGATCGTATTATTGAATTATGTGATAGCCTGTTCCGCTCAGTGGCATTACAAACCAGCGTTAAAAAATACCAGGCCTCCGGCCCCGAAAGAGGTGCGGTACTGGACTTTCTCGACAGACCACTCAATAACCGCTGGTGGATGGAAGATAAGTTTAAATACATCAGAACCCTGCCAGTATCAGAACAGCGTAAATCATTAGATACTATTGCTTACTGGGAAAATCCGGGCCCGGGCAGCTTTTATGATGATGTAGGTAACGTTTCAAAATCTAACCACGTATTAAGACCTGAAGACTGGCATACCGATCCGCTGATGCAACACGGTGATATCCCCGGGTTCGACTGGTGGGATGGAGGAATGAGCCGCCGACGCTTATCCTGGATGGTAAGTATGCGCTGGCCTCCTGCCATGAAATACGAACATCTCGATCCTAAAGCGAAATATGTTATCAGAGTTACCGGAAACGGAGAATCACTTTTAAGAGCAAACGGGGTTAGGCTGCAACCAACCTTATACAATAAAGGAATAGGCGAACTCAAAGAATTTCCGGTTCCTGTTTCATTATCTCAAACTGGTTCATTAGTACTTACCTGGGATGCTATAGATGAAGAACATTTAAACTGGCGACAACATTCAAGAGTCACCGAAGTGTGGCTTATTAAACTATAAACTTACTGGCATGAGAAAATTTAGTTTTTTGGCAGCAGGTCTGCTGCTCTCGTGTGCTGCCTATGCCACACCAGATTTACCTTTTACACAAGCGGTTTCGGTAAAGTATACCGTTCCCGCGGGGCTGAAAATGATAAAGGTAATTACTGATTACAACGATAATGTGCATGTGCTTACCGCTCAGGGTTTCTATCGTGTAAGTGGTACCGAATTGGTTCGAGATCTCAGATTCAGACCTCTGGCACAAAAAATTCCGGTTGATGTAACCACTCAGGAAGAAAGTGGTCATTTGTATTATCTGTATCCTGATAAATGCCTTACCAATGGTTACGCCGGTATTCCGTATATTAACCTACCAACAGGGAAATATAATAAAGTAGTAGTTGATGCAAAAGGCCGTATGTTACTGGCTGGTAATAATGCGCTTGCAATTGCAACAGATAAACAAATACAGGAACTTACTCCTATTGATGGTATCATCAGGATGGAAGTTAATAAAGGCACTTTTTACATTCTCTCAAATAAAGCATTATACCGCTATAACGGTTCTCAGTTTGTTGCTGTGCATCAGACTAAAGGTGTTACGGATTTTGCTTTTAAAGGAAATGATATTGTACTGAGTACTCCCGGTGGTTATTATGCCATAGGTAATTCAGGAGATACCAGCTTATCCCTTCAATCGAGAGTTCCTGTGCAGGATATACGAAATCTGTTGGTTGTAAATAACCACATCTGGGCTGGTACCACTCAGGGTGCCTTTGCTGAAGCAGATAAAGGCTACCGCTACTACGCTTCCAAAAGATGGCTTAACCAGGATGAGGTAACCAGTATGGCTACCGTAAGTAATGGTGATGTATATATTCTTACGCCTACCGGACTTAACAAAATTGCATTTCCAAAACAAACATTGGCTGATAAAGCTGCCTTCTTCGATCGTAAAATCAGAGAAAGACATATTCGTTATGGATTCATCGCTAATCTCCAATTAGATCCCTCTGGAGACGTTGGTTCTTCAGAAATGGCGGATACAGATAACGATGGATTATGGAGCAGCTTTTACTTGGGTAGCCAGGCTTTCCGTTATGCTACCACTCACGATCCTATTGCTAAAAGATATGCCTGGGAAACCTGGGAAGCATTCGAAAGAATTCTGTCTATTAATCAAATTAAAGGATTCCCTTCAAGAACCTTCGAAAGAAAAGGATATAAAAACTCCGACCCTGAAAGATGGAGAGATTCCCCGGATTCTGAATGGGAGTGGAAAGGACATACAAGCAGCGACGAGTTTGTAGGACATATCTGGAGCGCAGCTGTTACTTACGAAATGGTTGCTGAAACACCGGAAGAAAAGAAAAGAGTAGCCGATTGGGTAGATAAAATTATGACACATATTATCGATCATAAGTACACTATGGTGGATATAGACAATAAACCTACTCTCTGGGCCAGATGGAATCCTGAGTATATCAACTGGTATCCGACCACCATTGGAGATCGCCGTTTAGGTAGTACTACCATCATGGCTGGCTTGCAGCTGGCTTATAAACTCACCGGTAAGGAAAAATATAAAACAGAAGCATTCAAACTCATTAACAAGCATGGTTATCTGAAAAATATCACAATCGACTACCGCACTATCAAATCTACTCCAGGTTATTTACATGAAGGGATTGATATGGGTAGTGATAGCTGGAACCACTCAGATGATGAAATGGCTTTCCTGACTTACTGGGTATTATACAGATATGCTTTCAATGATGAGTTAAAAGCAAAGTATAAGGAAGCTATCAGTAATCACTGGGAAATAGAACGTCCTGAAAAGAATGCTGTTTGGAACCTGATTACTCTTGCAACGGCCGGAGATTATGATGCCGATGCAACTATGTGGTGGCTGAAAACTTTCCCTATGGATCTGATTACCTGGCAGATTAAGAACTCTAATCGTCATGATATCACTTTATTACCGGCCAATTTCCGACATCAGACTACTGAAGTACTGTTACCATTAGATGAGCAACCGGTACACCGTCACAATGCCAATGCATTTACACTGGATGGTGGCAGAAGCGGAGAATCTGAGTTAGCAGGAGATGAGTTTCTGTTGCCATACTGGATGGCCAGATACCTGAAAATTATTGACTAACATTTTTGAGACAGGCAGACAGAGTTTTTTGGAGAGCAATCTTCGAAAAACTTTGTCATTTTATGCCATCCCTGTACCGGCACAAATATTGGAGCCATCCTTAGTAAACGCTTAAGTATGGATGCAAAGAAATTCTTTGGAATACTGCTCACTTTGCTTGGTACTGTTGGGCTTATTTATGCCGGATACGGATTTGTAAAGCAAACGCTGGAGTGGAGAGAATTGCTGGTAGTAGCTTCTATTTCTATTGTATTTTTTGGATCAGGAATCGCATTGCTGAAAACAACAAGCGACACGCCCTAGATAAATGTAGTTTATCCCATCTTTCTGATTGTTGATTTTTCCCCTCACTTTTCCAACAACAATTCATAAAAAGTGCTGTTATCTCTGCATAAACTATTTTATGCTTTTACAGGATGTACTTACATTTTTAAATAAGAATGTTATCAACAGGCAACTGCAGACTGAGGAGCTTACTTATTCTTTGGATGAATCAACTCTTGAAGGTGCATATGCCGATAGAATGTTTTTCTCTGACCTTACCAGCGGTGAAAGCTCTATCCAATTCAATCTAACCACGGTTACCGATGAGCGTGTATATCTGATGGATGATAATAATGTGAGAACAGATCTCATAAAGGATTTTACCGGAACCAGTGTATTTAGATATGAATTGGCAGTAAGAAGAAGTACGGGAGCAATAACAGGCTATATGCGTTGTTTATCTTCAACTGTTAGAAGTCATACTATGGAAGCTATTGCGTATGGGGTGTATGAAGTAAGAATTGAAAACGATCAGCTGAAATGGAGAGAACAGCAATTGTTGTATCGCGATACTCCTGCAGGCGATGGTATTTTTAAGCCTATTGCTTTTGATGCGGAAGTTAGATTTTATTTGGAAGATGAATTATTGAGATTTGAATATTTACCATTTTATTTTGATGTTGATGTTGAAAAGATGACAAAGATTTTGTCAAAAGATGTATACCCGCCATTTGTTGGAAAAGAAATTCGGATACCTGATAAAGATTAGTTTATTAGCTGATGAAAATCAGGTTTTACTAAGCATAGTAGGAATACCTTTGATATACCGGTAGGAAATGATCGCAAATACTATAGTATAGTTTTTTCACAAGTAAAAATTGAGAGTATGGAACAGTTATTTAAAGATAAAGTGGCATTAGTAACAGGTGCAGGCTCTGGTATTGGAGCTGAAATAGCAAAACTATATGCCGCAGGCGGAGCAAAAGTAATAGTCAGTGATGTGGTTGAAAAGAATGGAAATAATACTGTAGCTGCCATTAAAGAGAAAGGTGGTGAAGCAATATTTGTGAAGTGTGATGTTAGTAATCCCGAAGAGTGCAAGGCCCTGGTAGATAAAACCGTATCAACTTATGGCCGGCTGGATATAGCCTGCAATAATGCAGGAATAGGTGGAGAACTAAATCCATTGGTTGATTATAGTATCGATACTTATAAAAAAGTAATTGATATTAACCTCAATAGTGTATTCTATGGCATGAAGTATCAAATTCCTGCTATGCTAAAAAATGGCGGAGGTGCAATTGTAAACATCTCCTCCATCCTCGGACTGGTTGGAACAGCTAACGCCGTAGCATATGTGGCTGCCAAGCATGGGGTTATCGGATTAACGAGAGCAGCAGCTATAGAAAATTCGGCCAAAGGAGTACGTGTAAATGCAGTATGTCCTGGTTATATAGAAACGCCACTTCTCAATGCAATGGATGCTAACGCAAAAGCTGCCTTGGTTGGGTTGCATCCGATAGGAAGATTGGGTAAATCTGAAGAAGTAGCAGAAATAGTAAGCTGGCTAAGCTCCGATAAAGCATCTTTTGCCACCGGTGGGTTCTACACCGTAGATGGTGCTTACACTGCACAATAACAGACAAATTCTGACATGAAATATAAGCAATCGACGGGTCGGCCTATTGGTCGGCCCTTTTGCATATTGTTACCGCTGGTCATATAACCCTAAGGATTATACTTTTTTTTCCTATTTTTCTTTAGACCAAAATAAATTCCACATGTCGGTTTCACGTCGCCAATTTCTCAATAATACCGCAACACTGATGGCTGGTACTGCCATACTATCACCACTTCTTCTACATGGAAAAGCATCTTCTCCAAATGAAAAAATCCGCGTAGCCTTAATAGGCTGCCGTGGCATGGGTTGGGGAGATCTTCAAAACGCGGTAAAACAACCAGGGGTCGAATGCGCTGCATTATGTGATGTAGATGAAGCGGTACTAAATAAACGAACTGCTGAGATGGCAAAGCAGCAAGGCACGGCTCCCGCGCAATACAAAGATTTTCGCCGCTTACTGGAAGATAAAAGTATAGATGCCGTTATTATCGGAACTCCCGATCATTGGCACTGTTTGCCTTTTGTATACGCCTGTCAGGCCGGTAAGGATGTTTATGTCGAAAAACCATTAGGCAACACCATTGCAGAATGTGATGCGATGGTAAAAGCTGCAAGAAGCAATAACAGGGTAGTGCAGGTAGGCCAGCAGCAAAGAAGTGGTCCGCACTGGATCAATGCCATGAATATTATTAAATCGGGAAAATTAGGTCAGCTTCGCAAAGTAAATATCTGGGCTAATTTTAATTATGGTGTAGGCGCCGCGATAGTACCTGATAGTAAAGTACCAGAAGGGGTAGACTTCGATTTCTGGCTCGGACCGGCTCCGGCGAGAAGCTTTAATGCTGCACGTTTTCATAGTACCTGGCGCATGTTCTGGGATTATGGAGGTGGACTCATGACCGATTGGGGTGTACATTTACTGGATGTGGCTTTATGGGCAAAAGATATTACTACAATGCCTGCAGCCATTATGGCAACTGGTGGCAATTTTACAGCACCGGACAGAGCGCATGAAACATTTGATACCATGAATGTAGTGTTTCAGCATAAGGATTATCTTATTAACTGGGATCATACGGCCGGTACTCAAAATGGTCCTTACGGCCGTTCCTACGGCCTTGCATTTATAGGCAATGATGCTACTATGGTGATAGACAGAAATGCTTGGGAACTGTTCCCTGAATGGGATGATCAGGCTAAAAAACCTAAAACATCGCCGCTCGAAAAACAGAGTGGGGGAGAGTCGCACGAATTGCATATGAAGAATTTCCTGGAATGTATTAAAAGCAGGAAAGATCCTGCATGCACTATTGAAAATGGAAGTCTGGTAGCCAAACATGCACATGCGGGTAATATTGCTCTAAGAACACAATCACGGCTCGAGTGGAATGCGGGTAGTAATAATTTTGGAAAGAACTCAGCAGCCAATGGATTGATCATGCCAAAATACAGGAAGCCTTGGGTATTTCCCGGATAAAGTATAAAAGGTTATTTATTGTGAATGCCCCAAAAGCCTGTACTTTTGGGGCATTTTTTTAAAATAATAATATTGAAGACCTCAGTGTAACACCATTAGGATATGGTGTACCATATTATTCTGAAATAATATCATCAGGAATCAGTATATCAGATTTCAATTTCTCAAGTAGTACTATTATGGACTAATGTTATTATCATAACACAAATGAAGCTCCATCTAAATTACTCAATCAACTAATTTCAAATTCTATTCGTAGTAAAATTACTACATATACTTCGCAAATGTATTATAATCTGTAGTCTGTAGCTGACTTAACTTGCATGTTAATCCGATGCTATCCATGTAATATGAATGCCTATGTATCTATTGATACACTACCTATGCTACATATTTCTATGATAATATCTTCTTATTAATAACTATGAAAACTCCTGACTTATGGCAAATTTTTACAAAGATCGTTTGCGAATATTGTTTCTTTTCATGTTATTCCTGACCTCATACGAAGCAGGCAATTTGTCTGTTGTTAATCTCTAAAACATACGATAGTAACGCCTTCTGCAACCTGACTGAAAAACTATAGCCAGGAACGGTAAGGTTTTAAGCAAGAGTCACATCCGAGAATGATTATGCAATTATTATTCAATTCAAAGAAGAAATCAGTTAACCCTAAACGCCGGAAGCCTGGAAAAGGCTTGCTCCGTACTGTTTTCGGTATTTCGCTCCTAATGACAGTGCTGCTCGTTCGGCAGATTGCGGTTGGAGGATTGCTACCAGAGATTAAGAAAGTCTGGAGTAAGATAAAAGAAGAACCTATAGTAGAAAACAATAAGTCAAAAATGTTTGCTGTGCCGGGCACTTCGCCTGGTGGGGTAACAGGAAGTGTATTGTGGTTGCGTGCAGATGATGCTAGCAGTAATAATGCCTCCTGGAAAGACTTTACAGGAAATGGTTTGGAAGCAACTCAAACAGTAGCAGCCAATAAACCTACTTTAGTTGATGATGGAATTAACTTTAACTATGCTTATACATTCAGTGACAAAAGTTTAATGACGATTCCTAATTCCACTATTGCTGGTAAATTTCCTTTTGCAAATAAGCCACGTACATTGATTGCCGTTGGAACGTCCAATTCACAAACTCTGTCCGGAGGACATGGGATGATGTTTAGTTATGGTTCTACTGTGAGTAATGGACTGGGTACTTTTATTGGGCAGATTGTAGGTAATGGTGTTGCAGGATTTGGTGCTTATAATGGTGGAACATTCAATGCTATATCTCCGGCAGGTAAAATTATTCAGGGTGTGCCCCGCATCTTAGGTGGGCGTTATACCACAGGCCTTGATGTAATTTTGGATTTAGATGGAACACAAACTGCTATTAGTACAGGATCTACCTGGAATACGGATGGTACCCAGGATGCTTTTGTAGGCCGTGGTTCTATCGGTGGTAGTGCGGCTTACTGGAATGGAAAAACAGGTGAAATTATTCTGTATGACCGAGCTTTAAATGCTACTGAACTGCAAAAAGTATATTCCTATCTGGGAATAAAATATGGTATTACTGTTTATCAGGGAACTCAAAACTACCTGGCATCCAATGGCTCTGTGTGCTGGCCGGCAGATGCAACTTATAAGAATCGCATAACAGGTATCGGCAGAGATGATTTGCAGGCGTTAAGCACGAAGCAATCTTTGAATGCAGATGCAGGTGAAATAACACTTTCACTGGGTAATGTAATCGCTGCTTCAAATGCTCAGAATACCGGCAACTTTCCAAATGATGCATCATTCTTTGTAATAGCAGATAATGGGCTGGAGAGTACGTATTCTGCTTCCGTAACCAGCACGAAAGCTACCTATCGTACAAAGCGTGTATGGAAGGTGAATAAAACCAATTGGGTTGATCAGCCAATTACCCTGAAAGCAGATCTTCCTGGAAATAATGTATACCTCCTCATTAGCACTAATCCTACCTTCGCTACTATTAATCAGGAGATTTTATTAAACCCGGATAAAACTGTTACCCTTAATTCAAGTCTCATTCCTAACGGAGCTTATTTTGCTTTTGCAACATTCGCTAAATATCCTGGTGGTATACCTGGCGCCTTATTGTGGTTAAGACCAGATATAGGAACTTCCAGTACTGTAAATAATTCGCCTGTTAGTTCCTGGTTGGATTATGCCTATAATCAGAATAATGCAACACAGGCAACCGCTTCCCTACAACCATTATATGTAGATAACCCAACTGATAACGTAAACTATAACCCACTGGTGAAGTTTGATGGGGTGGATGATTACCTGAATTTGAATATTAACCGCCTGCCACTAGGAGTAACGCCAAAGACTTTTATCGGTACAGGATATGTGAATACAGGAGGGAATACTAATAAATATATTCTTGCTTACGGTGGCAGCACTACAAATACAGGAATGGGCCTTGGATGCGTATCTACTTCCAATATAGGAGCTTTTGTGGGATATAATGATTACCTGGGAACAACCACCAATCCATTTTGGCAGAATGGTAAGTTTAATGATCTTACTGCTGTTTGGGCTGGGAATAGTGCTTCTATTTTTAGTAAGAGTCTGTTGCTTAATAATGGAACGAAGACCTACAATACAGCTACTGGTGGCGCCATGATTGGTAATGCGCCCTGGGGAGCAAACCAGGCGTGGAATGGCCCGATTGGAGATGTGATGGTGTATGGTACTAATCTTACACCTGCAGACCAGGCACGTATAAATACCTATCTGGCTATCAAGTATGGATATACGATTGATCAGTCTACTGGCCGGGATTATATAGCTACTGATGGCACAACTAAAGTATGGACTGCAACGGTTAATACAGTCTATAATAAAAATATCACCGGTATTGGTAGGGATGATCTGGAAGATTTGATGCAAAAGCAATCCCGAAGTATTAATCCAGGCTTACATCCTATCGTCGGGTTAGGTAATATTGCAGCTTCCAATAAGGCAAATTCCAATTCTTTTACATCTGATATGTCGTATCTGGTTTGGGGAGATAATGGCGCTGCTAATACGTTTTCTATGGCTGTGACAGGCAGGCCAGATGTATCGCATAGAATGGCCAGATTATGGAAGGTACAGAATACCGGCAATGTAGGAACTGTGCAGATTGCCATTCCTAAAGATTCGCTACCTAACGTATTTACTAAGGTATTCCTGGCTAAGAGTTCCAGTGCGATCATTGATGGCTCTTCCGAATTTATTCCTTTAACGGAAGCTAATATCAATGGTGTTGACTGTTATGTAACCACCACCACATTAACCGATGGTCAGTTCTTTACATACGCTGCCATGGCTTCTTTGCCTGGCGGGGTAGCTGGGAATGCGCTTTGGGTAAGAGGAGACATTGGTCTGCAAGTGAATGGCTCCAATCAGGTACAGCAATGGTTCGACCAAAGTGGTAGCGGCAATACTGCTACAGAACTCAGAGCTTCCATTACTAACAGTAATAACCCAATTGCTCCTTCCGCTGATATTATACAAACGCAAAATGGCATCAACTTCAACCCTGTTGCTCAATTCTCAGGTGCTACTAACAAATCACTGAAAGGTAATGCCGCTGTTACCTGGAGTAATAGTGAACCACTGGCAATGTTCTTTGTGGCATTTCCTAAAGGTGTACCACAAACAGGAATGGGCCTTGCTGGTGTATTTACTACCAGTAATTTAAGTGGCGCTCCGGCAGGAGCAGGTAGAGGAGTGGTTGTCAACGGAACTGCAAAGGCATTTTCATTGGATGGAAATGGTTGTACGCCTGCCTCAACTACTTCGCCTATAGATGTAGTGCCAACAGTAGGTAGAGGGGTTTATGTTTCTTCTACTACTGGACTGGGTGGATCTACCTGGTTAAATGGTAAGCTGGAAGCTACTGGTACTGGTTGTGCAACCGGTAGTGATGGTAGCTTCTTTGAAGTGGCTGGTCGTACTGTTGATACCTACAAAGGCCGTATTTTTAATGGTCTGATAGCTGAAGTAATCGTTTATAAATCAGCGTTAACTCCTGTACAAGCACAACAAATTGAATCTTATCTCGCTATTAAGTATGGTGTAACCCTCAATCAGGCTACAGCTCAGGACTACCTGGCGGCTGATGGAACTACCAAAGTTTGGGATGCTACTACAAATAGCACTTATAAAAATAATATTTTCGGTATTGGCCGTGATGATATAGAAAAGCTTAACCAGAAACAATCAAGAAGTGTTAATGATGCTGCTATCCTCACTGTTGGTCTGGGTACTCTCGCTACTACAAACGCTACGAATACAAATAACTTCAGTAGTGATAAAAGCTATTTAATGATGGGTGCCAACAGTACTGCAAAAACAGTACAGGGAACCAACATACCTGCTAATTCATGTATCACTGAAAGACTTACGCAGCAATGGAAAGCACAGCTAACTAACTTTAACGCAGCTACGCAACCTTTACGCCTGCAATTCGACCTGACCGGAATTTCAGCCTCCGGCACCTCGCTAAGCGACTTTATTTTACTGATAGATCAGGATGGTGATGGTAACTTCGGTACCGGTACTATCACTCAAATACCAGCAACTGATTTTGCTAACGGAGTAGTAGGCTTCGATAATGTAGATGCGCTGGCTAATGGGGTAGTATTTACACTCGCTACGCGTTACCCTTCACGTACTGCAAGTCTCGTTCCGGCAGGACAGGTGAAAACCGCCGCCAATATTTGTATCGATGGTGACTGGGTATATTTCAGACATCCGGATGATATCACTAAGTATATCGCTGCAATAAAACTCAACGGAAATACAATTGATCTGTCTAAATTGTCTGCGGTTATCGATGCAAATCAAACCCCAGCCAATATTGGAAAGAATGTAGGTACAGATTATGGTACTCAACTGGTAAACAGATTTGTACAGATTACTTACACAGGTGCTGCTCTAACTACCAACGGAGGTGTAACGGTGCGTATCTTCCAGAACCCTGCAGAAAAAACTGCTGCAGAAAATTACCTCTCAGGTACAAGAGCTGTTACTCGTCCACAGACTTACAATTGGTTCCAATATAACGGAGCTATTAATAGCATCATTTCAACCGATTTAGATGCCACAGGGTTGAAAAATAAAACTATACTTACTCCAGCGGCCTCCGGGCAAATAGATGGGGTTGAGTATGTCGACTTCTCTGGCATCCAACAGTTAGGCATTTTGGGTGGTGAAGTTACCAGTGATGTTATTTATACAGATCTCGCCATTACAAAAACTGATGGCCAGACTACCTATGCACCAGGTGCAGATGTAGTATATACTGTTACAGTAAACAACCTGTCTGCTAATGCCGTTACTGGCGCCACTATCCTGGATCAGTTACCTGTGGGTATTAGTGCTGCTAATATGAGCTGGAGTGTAACAGCTGTTACAGGTGGTGCCATTGTTCCCGCAAATTCCGGCACCGGCGCTCTTTCGCAACAGGCCGATATTCCTGGAGGTGCCTCTATTACTTATGAAGTAACCATAAAAGTTCCTTCTTCCTATACCGGAAACTTGGTAAATACTGCTACGGTTACTGCTCCGGCAGCAACCTATGCAGATACCAATCCAGCTAATAATTCTGCAACCGATACCGATACCTGGGCACCTCAGGTAAATCTTCATATCACAAAATCAGCAACTCCTGATCCGGCATTAGCAGGTAGGGAAGTGCAGTATACCATTACTGTTACAAATGCCGGTAAAAGTGATGTTACAGGTGCTACTATCACAGATAACCTGCCAGCGGGCCTCAGTACCACCAGCTGGACCGCCACAGCTACCGGTACTAATGCTTCGGTAACTCCGGTGTCTGGTACTGGAAATGTGAGCGCAACGGCTAATATTCCTGGTGGTAATAGCGGTACTATTACTATTGTGGTAAAAGGATTATTGAGTCCTGATTATACTGGTGCTACATTGGATAATACTGCTAATGTAGCCTCTCCGGTAGGTATCACCGATACTGATCCTACAGATAATGTGAGTAGCATCAGTACAACAGTGCAAAAGAAAACAGACCTGATCATCACCAAAATAAATGCTACCAATGCTACAATTGCCGGTAGTCCTATTACTTATCGTATTACTGTCGGTAATAATGGTCCTGCCACGGCAACGGGTGTACGAATTCAGGATGTGGTGCCTGCAGAAGTTATCGTGAGCAGCGTTGTTCCTGCGGCAGCTGGTACTGCTACGCTTGGTACTGATAATACAAGCGGCAGCAATATAGATGTAACGGCAACTATTCCACCGGGTCCCCTCAATTATGTAACCATTGAAGTGAATGGTACAATTGATCCCGCTTTTGCAGGTACGTTAACTAACACTGCAACTGCTACTGCGGCAGGTGGTGATCCTGTTTCTGCTACTAGAAATACAGTAATCAGCAGAAAGCCGGCACTTACAATAGTTAAAAATGCTCCTGCATCCATAGTGAGCGGAGCGGAAATTACTTATGTCATCACCGTTGAAAACAATGGTCTGAGTGATGCGCTTAATGCAAATGTCTTCGACCAGGTGCCGGCAAACATTAGCAATGTAAGCTGGACCACCGCTGTAACAGGTAATGCAAAAGTAAATGGATCTACGAGTGGCACCGGAAATGCAGTTGATGTTCATGCAGATATTCCTGCAGGAACTGGCAACAGGTTAACTATTACCATAAAAGGTACAGTGTCTCCTGCCGCTACCGGAACGATAGATAATATTGCATCTCTGACACCGTCAGAAGCTAATATTGCGTTGTTGAATGTTATTGCTTCAACTACAGTTAATAAGATACCTCAACTCTCTATAAATAAAAGTGGCCCCACATCAATTGCAGCTGGTGAAAATATCCTTTATACCATTCATGTTGCCAATCAGGGTACCGCTAATGCAGATAACATCAGTATAACTGATAACCTGCCCGTTGGAATTTCAAATAGCAGCTGGACAGCCACTGCTAACGGTAACGCTTCGGTTACTGCTGGTTCCGGCGGTACTGGTGCTGCAATTTCAGTAAATGGAAATATTCCTGCAGGTAGTAATAATTATATTACAATTACGGTGACAGGTAAAGTGAATCCTGCATTCGTAGGAAGTTCTATAAACAATTCTGCCACTGTAAATTCTACTGAAGCAGGAAAAAGTTGGAGCAGCGATGTAACCACAATGATAAACAAGGTTGCCGCAGTAAGTATTATAAAATCCGGACCTGCAGATAAAAATGCCGGACAGGAAATTGAATACAAACTGCAAGTTACCAATGCTGGTCCAAGTACTTCAATTGGTACAACTATCACGGATATAGTTCCTGCCAGCATTGAGAATGTAACATGGACAACCTCTGCTTCCGGTGGCGCATCAGTTACTGCTAATGGTACAGGTTCAGGCAATTCATTAAATATTACTGCAGATATACCTGTTGCTGGTGTAGTGAATGTATTGATTAAGGGTAATGTTAAGGGAGATGCAGTAAATGTGGGATCTTATCTCACAGTCAACAACACCGCTAGTGTAGCCGTTGCCCCTGGTATTACGGATCCTGACCTTAGCGATAACTTTAGTACACGCACAACCTTAATTAGTAATGTCGCTGAATTGATAGTTTCAAAATCAGGCCCGGAGCGTGTAAACATCGGCGACCCTATCACTTACGTGATAGAGGTAACCAACACAGGTACAGGAGCTGTTTCTAATGCGCAAATAAATGACGTAATACCATCAGAAGTAAATGTAACCAATTGGGCCGCCTCCCCAGCTAACGGTGCTATAATGACCGGCGCAATATCTGGTACTACTTCTCCTGTAAATCTTTTTGCCTCTTTCCCTGGAAATCAGAACAGTAAGGTTACTATCATTGTAAATGGTACTGTAAATAATACCGCCAATACCTCCTTTACAAATAAAGTAGTGGTTGATGCAGGCGGCAATAATAAGTTCAGTGAGGTTACTACAACAGTTAATAAATCAACTGATCTGAAAATTCAAAAAATAGGTCCTTCTTCTATTGCAGCCGGGGAGGATATTACCTATACGCTTACGGTTACAAATGCAGGGCCGTTGGATGCCCCGGATTGCAGTATTTCCGACATATTGCCTGCCGATTTGCAGAATGTGACCTGGACCGCCATAGCCAATGGTACTTCTACCATTTCCAGTACCAGTGGCAGTGGGTCTCTTAATCTCACTGGTGATATTATGGTTGGTGACGCCAATACAATTACTATTACTGTAAAAGGAAAAGTAAAGGCCAATACTACTAATTCCTCGATGGTTAATTTAAGTAGTGTATTAACACCTGGGTATATCAATGATTATAACCCTAATAATAATACCAGCAATGTTATAACCAGTATTATACAAAAACCGGGTGTAAGAATTGTGAAAAGCGGTTCTGCTACTGCTATAGCTGGTACTGGTATTAGTTATGTCCTGGATGTATATAATGATGGTCCGAGTGATGTAAGTAATCTAAATATTACAGATGTATTGCCTGCAGATATTATCAATCCTAAATGGACAGCTACCACAGTTGGTACGGCAACAATCAATTCAGGATCTAGCGGCACTACTGGTAGTGTTTTAGTTACTGGTAGCATTGCTGCTGGTTCGGGTAATAAGATCATTATTATGGTTACCGGAACTGTAAATCCTGCTTTTGAAGGCACTCTCAATAATGTGGCTACAGCGCTTGCACTGCCAGTAATTGCTACACCGGTTTCCTCCAATGCTATATCAACAATCGTATCACGTATTACTGATATTGCTGTTGCTAAATCGGCCAATAAAACTGTTGTTAATGCGGGTGAAGCATTGGGCTATACCGTAACCGTAACTAATATTGGACCGGCTACGCTGAAAAGTGGTGAAGAATTGTCTCTCATCGAAACTTTGCCTGTCGGATTGAACTCAGTCATCTTTACAGCAACAGGTGGTACCTATGATCGCACTGCCAATACCTTCAAACTAACAAGTGATATGGCTGCTGGTGCTACTGTTCAACTGAAAATAGATGGAACTGTAGTCGCAAACTATAATGGCACAAGTATTACCAACCATGTGGAAGTTGGGGCTCCAACCGGTGTAACGGATTCAGACCCTACCAATAATACGGCAGATGCTGTAGCATCTACCAGGTTGGAAGCCGATCTGGAAGTCATTAAGGTGGCTGATAAAACAACAGTAACGGCAGGAGATCCGATAACCTATACAATCACAGTAATCAACAATGGGCCAGGAGCCTTTAATAGTGGTGATATCATCAAAATAACAGAAATACTTCCTGCTGCATTGGAAAATGTAACATACAATCCAACAGGCGGTACTTATGATAAAACAAATAATTCATTTACCCTGACAGGTAATTTTATTTCAGGTAATACTATTCAGCTTGAAGTAAGCGGTACTGTGGCTGCAGATTTCACAGGCACAAATATCTCAAACTCTGTAACTGTGGCTTCTCAAGGGGTTGTTACCGATCCGGTACCTGAAAACAACACCAGTACGGCGTCTGTAACCGTAGTAAGAAAAGCTGACCTGGCAGTGGCCAAGACAGTTGACAAAACCGCTGCTAAAGCCGGTGAAGCGATTAACTACACTGTTACTATTACAAATAAAGGAGTAAGTACCATTAAGAGTGGGGAGGTGATCAAAATTACAGAAACCCTTCCTGCTGAAATGTTGGTAAGCAGTTATGACCCTACCGGAGGTTCCTATGATGCTAATTCCGGTGCGTTTACACTTACCAGCGATCTGCCGGCAAATGGTGTGGTCAAATTATTAATTAAAGGAAATGTAGATCCTGCAACCCTCAGTACTACTATGGCGAATACGGTAGTAGTGGCTGTTCCTTCTGGTATCACGGATACAGACCTTTCCAATAATACTGCAACTAGTTCAACAACTACCATTAGTCGCGTCAGCGATCTGGCAGTAACCAAGACTGTTGATAAAACAACTGCTGTTGCAGGTGATCAGATTACCTACACTGTAACTGTTCAGAATAAAGGTATCAGTACCCTGAAGAGCGGTGAAATAATTGGTCTTACTGAAACACTTCCTGCAGCACTGATCGTAGGTAGTTATACTCCAACCGGAGGTACTTATGATGCAACAGCTAATACCTTCACGCTTGCTGCTGATTTGGCAACTAACGGAGTAGTTACGTTGGTAATTAAGGGTAATATAGATCCTGCAACTACAAGTAGCAGCATGACGAATACTGTATCAGTAACTACTCCATCCGGTGTAACTGATTCAGATGTATCTAATAATACAGCAACTTCTCAGGCAACGACTATATCACGTGAAAGTGATCTGGCAGTTAGCAAAACTGTGAATAAAACAAGTGTGGTAGCGGGTGAAGCAATTAGCTATACTGTTACCATCCAGAACAAAGGAACCAGTACCCTGAAGAGTGGGGAAGTAATTGGAATCACAGAAACACTGCCTGCTGAATTAGTAGTAGGTAGTTATACTGAAACTGGTGGTACTTACGATGCCACTGCAAAAACATTTACACTTAACAGTAACCTGGCTAAAAACGGTACTGTATCGTTAGTGATCAATGGTATTGTAAATGCAGCTACTACAAGTACTTCCATGATAAACAATGTGGCAGTAACAACACCAGCTGGTGTAACAGATACCGATCTGTCTAACAACACAGCTACCAGCCCAACTACGACCATTCGTCGTGAAAGTGACCTGGAGGTGATTAAAGCTGTAGATAAAACAACAGCTGTGGCAGGAGAGGCAATTACCTATACCATTACAATTACTAACAACGGAACCTCCACTCTTAGAAGTGGTGAGGTGATTGGTATAACAGAAACACTACCGGCAGAATTAGTTGTAGGTAGTTATATTCCTACAGGTGGTACTTATGATGCCAGTGCCAAAACGTTTACACTTACAAGTGATCTGGCCAAAACCGGTACTGTAACTTTAGTAATTACAGGAAAAGTAGATCCGGCAACCACCAGCACTTCCATGATTAATAATGTGGTGGTAACAGCACCTACTGGTGTAACAGATATTGATCTGACCAATAACACTGCTTCCAGCGATGCTACTACTATCAGCAGAGCAAGTGATCTGGCAGTAACTAAAACCGTAGATAAAACCAGCGCAATAGCCGGTGAAGCACTAACTTATACAGTTACCATAACAAACAAAGGTCTGACTACCTTGAAAACCGGAGAAGTGATCGGTGTTACAGAAACGTTGCCATCACAACTGGTAGTAAGTAGTTATACTGCAACTGGTGGCGACTATGATGCTACTGCTGGTACCTTCACACTGACTGGTGATTTTGAAAAAGATGCAACAGTTACTTTGGTGATCAATGGAACCGTAAATGCTACTACAACCAGCACCAGCATGCAGAATACAGTATCAGTAGCTATGCCAGCCGGTATAACTGAAACAGATGCTACTAATAATACAGCAACAAGTGCTGCTACTACCATCAGCAGATCAGCAGATCTTGAAGTAACCAAAACGGTTGATAAAACCAGTGCGGCTGCCGGAGATGCGATCAACTATACCATTACGATTACCAATAAAGGAATAAGTAGCCTGAGAAATGGCGAAGTGATTGGCATCACAGAAACATTGCCTGCTCAGTTGATAGTTGGAAGCTATGCAGCAACTGGCGGTACTTACGATGCAACAGCTGGTACGTTTACATTAACCAGTGATCTTGCGAAAGATGCAGCTGTAACTTTAGAGATTAAAGGAACCATTGATCCTGCAACCACGAGCACTAGCATGGTGAATAGTGTAGCAGTAACAGCACCAACCGGTGTAACTGATGCCAATTCAGCCAATAATTCTGCTACCAGCCCAACTACCACTATCAGTCGCAAAATCGATCTGTCTGTCAGCAAAACAGTAAGCAAAGCAAGTGCCGTAGCCGGTGAGGCAATCAGCTATACTGTTACCATAGAAAACAAAGGTATCAGTACTCTGAAGAGCGGAGAAGTGATTGGAATCACAGAAACACTGCCAGCAGAATTGGTTGTAAGTAGCTATACTGCAACTGGTGGCACTTATGATGCTACCGCAGGAACATTTACGCTGACCAGCAATCTGGCTAAAAACGGTACCGTATCATTAGTGATCAATGGTACAGTGAATGCGGCTACTACAAGTACTTCCATGGTAAATAACGTGGCAGTAGCGACACCAGCTGGTATAACAGATACCGATCCGTCTAACAACACAGCTACCAGTCCAACTACCACCATCCGTCGTGAAAGTGATCTGGAGGTAACGAAGGCTGTTAATAAAACAACAGCGGTAGCCGGAGAGGCAATTAGCTATACCATTACAATCACTAACAACGGAGCTACAACTCTGAGAAGTGGTGAGGTGATTGGTATAACAGAAACACTGCCGGCAGAATTAATCGTAAGTGGTTATACCGCTACCGGTGGTACTTACGATGCAAGTGCCAAAACGTTTACACTTAACAGTAATCTGGCCCAAACCGGCACTGTAACCTTAGTGATCACCGGAACTGTAGATCCTGCAACTACCAGCACTTCTATGATTAATAAAGTGGAGGCAACAGTACCTACAGGTGTAACAGATAATGATCTCACCAATAATACTGCTTCCAGTGCTGCGACTACAATCAGCAGAGCAAGTGATCTTGCAGTAACTAAAACAGTAGATAAAACCAGCGTAATAGCCGGTGAAGTACTGACTTACACAGTTACTATAACAAATAATGGTCTGACAACGCTGAAGAGTGGTGAAGTAATTGGTATTACCGAAACATTGCCATCAGAACTGGTCGTAAGTGGTTATACCGCCACCGGTGGTGTCTATGATGCTACAGCTGGAACCTTCACGCTGAGCAGCAACCTGGTAAAAGACGCAGCCGTTACTTTGGTGATCAACGGAACAGTAAGTGCAACTACTACCAGCACCAGTATGCAGAATACGGTGGCAGTGACTTTGCCAACCGGTATAACTGAAACAGATGCAACTAATAATACTGCAACAAGTGCAGCGACTACCATTAGCAGATCAGCAGATCTTGAAGTAACCAAAACGGTTGATAAAACCACTGCGGTTGCCGGAGATGCGATCAACTATACCATTACTATTACCAATAAAGGCCTAAGTAGCCTGAGAAATGGTGAGGTAATTGGTATTACAGAAACTCTGCCTGCTCAGTTGATCGTTGGAAGCTATGCAGCAACTGGCGGTACTTACGATGCAACAGCAGGTACGTTTACATTAACCAGTGATCTGGCAAAAGATGCAGCTGTAACTTTAGAGATTAAAGGAACCATTGATCCTGCAACTACGAGCACTAGTATGGTGAATAGCGTAGCAGTAACAGCACCTACAGGTGTAACTGATGCCAATTCAGCAAATAATACAGCAACCAGTCCAACAACGACTATAAATCGTGAAAGCGATCTGGCTGTCAGCAAAACAGTAAGTAAATCAAGTGTGGTAGCAGGAGAAGCAATCAGCTATACAGTTACCATAGAAAACAAAGGTAGCAGTACCCTGAGAAGTGGGGAAGTGATTGGAATCACAGAAACACTGCCAGCCGAATTGGTTGTAAGTGGCTATACTGCAACTGGTGGCACTTATGATGCTACCGCAGGAACATTTACGCTGAGCAGCAATCTGGCTAAAAATGGTACCGTATCATTAGTGATCAACGGTACAGTGAATGCGGCTACTACAAGTACTTCCATGGTAAATAACGTGGCGGTAGCAACGCCAGCTGGTATAACAGATACCGATCTGTC
The DNA here is from genome assembly GCF_003419895.1 of Chitinophaga silvatica. GTDB lineage: Bacteria > Bacteroidota > Bacteroidia > Chitinophagales > Chitinophagaceae > Chitinophaga > Chitinophaga silvatica. The sequence continues at coordinate 362,512 of NZ_QPMM01000007.1, forward strand.
TAACAACACAGCTACCAGCCCATCTACCACTATCCGTCGTGAAAGTGATCTGGCGGTAACGAAGGCTGTTAATAAAACAACAGCGGTAGCCGGAGAGGCAATTAGCTATACCATTACAATTACTAACAACGGAGCTACAACTCTGAGAAGTGGTGAGGTGATTGGTATAACAGAAACACTGCCGGCAGAATTAATCGTAAGTGGTTATACCGCTACCGGTGGTACTTACGATGCAAGTGCCAAAACGTTTACACTTAACAGTAATCTGGCCCAAACCGGCACTGTAACCTTAGTGATCACCGGAACTGTAGATCCTGCAACTACCAGCACTTCTATGATTAATAAAGTGGAGGCAACAGTACCTACAGGTGTAACAGATAATGATCTCACCAATAATACTGCTTCCAGTGCTGCGACTACAATCAGCAGAGCAAGTGATCTTGCAGTAACTAAAACAGTAGATAAAACCAGCGTAATAGCCGGTGAAGTACTGACTTACACAGTTACTATAACAAATAATGGTCTGACAACGCTGAAGAGTGGTGAAGTAATTGGTATTACCGAAACATTGCCATCAGAACTGGTAGTAAGTGGTTATACCGCCACCGGTGGTATCTATGATGCTACAGCTGGAACCTTCACGCTGAGCAGCAACCTGGTAAAAGATGCAGCCGTTACTTTGGTGATCAACGGAACAGTAAGTGCAACTACTACCAGTACCAGCATGCAGAATACGGTAGCAGTGACTTTGCCAACCGGTATAACTGAAACAGATGCAACTAATAACACTGCAACAAGTGCCGCTACTACCATCAGTAGATCAGCAGATCTGGCAGTAACTAAGACAGTTGATAAAACCAGTGCAGCAGCCGGTGATCCAATCAACTATACCATTACTATTACCAATAAAGGCTTAAGCAGCCTGAGAAATGGGGAGGTGATTGGTATTACAGAAACATTGCCAGCAGATCTTTTGGTTGGAAGCTATGTAGCAACTGGTGGCACCTATGATGCCACAGCAGGTACGTTTACCCTAAGCAGTGACCTGGCGAAAGATGCAGCCGTTACTTTAGTAATCAAAGGAACAGTTGATCCGTCTACCGTTAATACCAACATGGTAAACAAAGTAGTTGTTGCAATGCCTGCAGGTATTACAGAAACAGACCTTTCTAATAACACTGCCAGCAGTGGTATTACCAGTATTCGCAGAGATATTGATTTGTCTGTAACTAAAACAGCAGACAAATCAGCTGTGAAAGCTGGGGAAGCTGTAAACTATACAATTACAATTCAAAATAAAGGTATCAGTACCCTGAAAAGTGGTGAAGTACTGGGTATTACTGAAACCCTTCCAGCAGGATTTATAGCCAATAGCTATACTGCAACTGGTGGTACCTATGATGCAAATGCAGGAACCTTTACTTTATCCGGCAACCTTGCACAAAATGCATCGGTAACACTGATCGTTCATGGTATTGCTGATCCTGCAACTACCAACACCAATTTGGTGAATAAAGTGACAGTTGCTCCTCCTGTTGGTATTACTGACACTAACCCTGCTGATAACACTGCCAGCAGTGCAGCTACAACAATCAGTCGTGAAACTGATCTGGCAGTAACTAAAACTGTAAGTAAAACCAATGCAATTGTTGGTGATGCACTGAATTATACCATTACAATAACTAATAATGGTATCGGTACTATCAACAGTGGAGAAGTGATCGGTATTACCGAAAATCTACCGACCGGATTTATCAACCCGGCTTACACTGCTACAGGTGGTACCTATAACGCAGCTGCTGGTACATTTACCCTGACAAGTGCACTTGCAGCCGGAGGTATGGCGCAGGTACAAATCAACGGAACAATTGCTGCTAACTTCACAGGAACGAGTCTTACTAATACTGTAAGCATTGCTCCTCCTGCAGGGGTAACAGATCCGGTGACTAACAATAATGATGCAACTGCTGTGACAACAGTTTCACGCAGTACCGACCTTTCTGTCAGCAAAACGGCAGACCAGCCTGAAGTAACAGCAGGAAAGGCTATCAATTATATAATTACAGTTACTAACCATGGCCCGGCAGTATTAAATAATGGGGAGACAATCAACATTGCAGAATCATTGCCAGCGGAATTGACCAATGTAACATTCAATGCACAGGGAGGAACCTACAATGCAGCAACCGGAGCATTCCAGCTTTCTGCACCACTTCCGGTAAATGGTAATGTACAATTGCAGGTGACCGGTATAGTAGATGCAAACTTTACAGGTACGGATATCACAAACACGGTAAGTATTACTTCACCAGTTAATGATCCTGATAATACCAATAATAGTGCTTCTGTTACTACTGGTATTGTTCCGCCGCCAAGCTTTGAAACCTGGAAAACTGTTGTTACAGAATATGGTAAAGGGCAAATCCATGCCGGAGAAAAACTGACATATACCATTTTCGTTCGTAACACCGGTAAGGTAGTTATACCATCAGTAACCATTACTGATCCGGTTCCTGCACATACACGCTATGTCAGCGGAGGTACACTAAGTGGTAATAATGTAAACTTTACCATCAGCAATCTTGCTGCAGGCGCGGTTTCCAGCGTAACCTTCGTAGTACAGGCCGATAATAACCTGACAGGTATTTCAGGTATTTCCAATACAGCCACTGTAAGTGATGGTACTTCCACCAAACCTACTGCAGGTTGTGATCCGGCAGCTCCAGGCTGTAATACAAATACTCCGGGAACCAACATTGCTACGGGTGGCGGTGATCTGGTGGTGACCAAAGAAATTGTAACACCACAGTCTCCATACCGCATGGGCCAAATGATTACCTACCGCATTACGGCTGTCAATAACTGGAACCAGTCATTCAACAATGTAGTAGTGGAAGATCTGCTGCCAGCCGGACTTGATCTGCCAGCTACAATGACCGCAGACAGGGGTACTACCCAAACAACGGCTACAGGTAAAGGTGTATTGTGGAATATCGGTGAACTGAAAGCAGGTGAAACATTACAGTTGATTTTGACCACCCGGATTATTGATGGTGGTGAAATAGAGAACCTGGTGAAAATAACAACCGATGAGCCACAGAATAACCTGACCAATGATACTGCTACAGTAACTATCAGTGTAAATGGAGGTGATCTTTCCTTCCCGAATGTGTTTACACCTAACGGTGATGGTAAAAATGAAAAATTCATAATCGGAGGTCTGGAAAAATATCCTGGTTCTTCCATCTTCATTTACAACAGATGGGGAAGTATGGTGTATCAGTCTAAAGATTACAGGAATGACTGGAATGGTAGTGGTTTAAATGAAGGAACCTACTACTATATCCTGCAAGTGAAAAAACAACAGGATACGAAAGTCTATAAAGGTTGGATACAGATATTACGATAGGTTATCAGGAATCTCCATCAACAGATGGAGATTCCTTGTATTTCTGGTTATGTATTGAAATCATAATACTATGCGCATTAATATAAAAACATATTTCCTGGGCCTTATGCTATTGACTGGTATCAGTACCTATGCACAGCAGAATGTTCAGTTCAGCCAGTATGCGTTTAATGGATTGACAGTGAATCCGGCCTATGCTGGTTACAAGGAAAACTGGTACCTGAACGCAGCCTACAGACACCAGTGGGCCGGCTTCCCGGGAGCGCCACGTACTGGAGGAGTATCGGTGGATGGGTTGACAAATGCCTCAGATAACAGGGTAGGAGTGGGATTACAAATGTTGTTTGATCAAACAGGGCCGCAGCAATCTGGTTCCTTATATGGATCATATGCCTACCGGATCCCCCTGGACGATGAAAATACGCGCCGCCTATGTCTTGGCCTTGGTGGTGGTATTACCCAATATTCCATTGATGGAACAGCAATGGCTTTTGTAGATAATAATGATGAAACCATTCCTACTGGTAAGGTATCTAAATGGGTGCCGGATGCACGTTTTGGAATCTATTACTATACGCCGTCCTTTTATTTAGGTGCTTCCGTGATGGATCTCTTCTCATTGTATACCTCTGCTACCAGGTATTCCTGGAAAGGATATTCTTATGATGTGATCAGAAAAACACAGCATATGTACATCACTGCCGGAACTGTAATCAACCTAAATGAATCTATGAAACTAAAGCCAAGTTTTATGATCAAGGAAGATTTTAAAGGACCTACAAGTTTAGATCTGAATGCATTTCTCCTTCTCAGCGAAAAATTATGGCTGGGAGGATCTTATAGAACTTCAATGAAAGTCTGGAATAAGAAGAATCTGGACCCTCGTTTACAACAGGTAAATGCTGCCAGCGCTATGGCCGAGTTTTATGCAACAGAACAGTTACGGATAGGCTATGCCTATGACCTGAATGTAAATAAGATGGCAGGTTACCAGGGTGGCTCACACGAGATATCAATAGGTTTCCTGTTCCCATCAAAACATTATAGCATTACAAATCCACGCTATTTCTAAAGAGTTATTTATCTAAACATAAAAAAAGACGTCTCATTTGAGACGTCTTTTTTTATGTAAAATTATTTCCAGTATTAAGCTGCTTTCTGCAAAGGTGTTTCCAGCTGCTCGCTCATTGCTTTGGAAGCAATGAATGGCTCAATTACAATCTTCGCCCAAACTATTGTACAAAAAACTGCCTTAACAGCGTAAGGCTCCACGTAAGTTCTGGCAATCCAATAAGGGGTAATCAGATCTGTAGAAGAGAAGGAAGTAAATATTAATGTTAGCCATACCAATATCGTATTTGTACGGTTGGCCGGCTGTGTGAAATACCAGATTGCTACTCCGCTTAATGCAACAATATAGGTAGGAGATTCTCCTTTATGATTAAAGATTACTACCCAGATTAAGGCAGATGCAAGCATTGACAGGTTGAAACGGGAGTCTTTTTTATATGCCAGCCAAAGAAACGGAGCTGCATAAATTGCTGCACCAATTAATACAAATAGTTCTTTATTAATACTCATTCCAAACCAGGTATGCCACCATCCCATAACTGATACACCAAAGGATGCGGAATAATCATTGCCTAACAGGCTACCCCAGCTTTTGTAAAGGAACATAAGCTGATCTGCAGAGATTACAGCCAATGGCATAATACCAATTACCAGCGCCCAGAATGCTGTGTAAAGTGCAGCTTTCCATTTTTCCGGATACAATAGAAATAGAGATAAGGCAACAATTCCGAATATCTTTATATAAATCGTAACTACAAGGAGCAAAGATGCCAGCCAGATTTTTTTGTTCTCCATTGCATGCCAGGCCAATACAAAGAAACCAGCAATAAATACATTGATCTGTGAACTGGTTAATGCAATCATCATTTCTATAGCCAGGAACAACAGCATGAAGGTTTGCTTGTTTTCTTTAACCGGTAGCTTTCTTATTGCCACAATAAATACGATCACATTCATCAGATTCCAGCAGATCAATGCCGGTAAATCCGGTAACCAGTAAAATGCCCCCATCCATAAAGCAAAAGACGGACTGTATTTATATAAATCGTAATACTCGTCCGGATAAAGTGTATAGAGGTCCTGATTATGTATTAAATGAGCAAAGGAATGTTTGAAGATCAGAAAGTTATTGTAACGGGTCCATTTTTCCATGTCCAGGGAAGAAAACCAGGAATGAAAGGAAATTGCTACCGCCATTGTCAGGAACAACAAGTAAAGGTACTTCACAGGAATTCTACTAACAAAGTTGGCGATTTTTTCCCACCTGCCCGTGGTGGTCGTGCTCTGCATCAGTGTTTGGTTATGACAGTTAATAATCAGTTGTAGGCCATTCCTGTAAAATTCATTTCTACAGGGAAACGCAAAACTATATATTTTTCCCAGAAATAATAAAATGCCATCGCCTCTATTTAGTTGTAGATAGCGGCCTCTGCAAGTTCATTGACTGAAATTTAAAAATATATTATACAAATATATAATTTATTAGTTCTCGTTGTATCATAAAAATTATGTGCCGATACCAAGAATAAATCCATATTTTGCATGTCAATATAGTCTTAAGAACCATTAGACGAGCTTTTTCGTACCCCTGTTATTATTTGCGCATCAACCCTCATACTCGTAAGCTCAATAACCACTAAAGCATAAATATTACATCAAGCTATGTTAAAACAGCACCTTACAAGTGTGGCAGCAGCCTTTTTAATGGCCAACCTTGCATTTGTTCCTGCATTTGCACAGGATTCCTACAAAATGCAACCTGTGGCAGTTCAAACCAGATGGGCCAAAGAAGTGTCTCCCACTAATGCATTACCTGAATATCCGCGTCCGCAACTCCAACGTGAAAACTGGCAAAATCTTAATGGCCTTTGGGATTATGCTATCACCCCGGCCTCTGTTACAAATACTCCATCTAAATTCGATGGACAAATACTTGTACCATTTCCTTTAGAGTCGGCACTTTCAGGAGTTAAGAAAACTTTACTTCCCGAGCAACGCTTATGGTATAAACGAAAATTTGACGTCCAAACCACTGCTAAGGAAAAAGTATTACTGCACTTTGGAGCAGTTGACTGGCAAACAGAAGTATATGTAAACGGTCAGAAAGCCGGTGCTCACACTGGCGGATATACTGAATTTTCTTTCGATATCACCAACCTGGTTAAATCCGGTTCCAATACTCTGGTATTAAAGGTCTATGATCCTTCCGATAAGGGCATTGGTCCACATGGTAAACAGGTATTGGCTCCTGCCAATATTTACTATACTCCGAGTTCAGGTATCTGGCAAACTGTATGGATAGAAAAAGTACCGACCAGTTATATTTCAGACCTCTTGCTTACTCCGGATATTGATAACAATACCCTGAATATTACTGTTGATGCTCCTAAAGGTTATACTGTGGAAGCAACAGCCTCACTAGCCGGAACTTCCGCCGGAAGTGTAAAAGGAATTGCAAATACCAAACTGCAATTGCCTGTAAGTAATGTACAACTCTGGTCGCCTGGCCATCCGGCATTATATGATCTAACGGTTAAATTATTAAAAGACGATCAGGTAGTAGATGAAGTAAAGAGCTACTTCGGTATGCGTAAAATTGCTATCTCCAAAGATGAAAAAGGCCAGGAAAGAATATTTCTTAATAATAAACCATATTTCAATCTTGGTACGCTTGATCAGGGTTTCTGGCCTGATGGTTTATACACCGCACCAACCGACGAAGCACTATCGTTCGATATTCGTGCTATCAAAGGTATGGGCTTCAATACAATCCGGAAACACATCAAAGTAGAACCGGCCCGCTGGTACTATTGGGCAGATAAATTAGGTATGTTGGTTTGGCAGGATATGGTTAGCCCTAATCATAATTTGCCTGAAGGTGCCAAAGCAGTGTTTGAACAACAATGCAAGGAAACCATCGCCCAATTGCAAAATCATCCAAGTATTACAACCTGGGTATTATTTAATGAAAAATGGGGGCAATATGATCAGAAAAGATTAACCGAATGGATTAAACATACCGACCCATCCCGGCTCGTAAACGGGCACTCAGGCGAATATCTGTATGTAAACGATAAACTTCGCAGTCCTAGCCCCAATGCATACGTGAGCGCAGATCTGACAGATGTTCACAGCTACCCGAATCCAATGGACGCCATCAAGATTCCTGGTAAAGCAAAAGTATTGGGAGAGTTTGGTGGTATCGGCGTATTTATTCCTGATCACCAATGGAATACCAATAGTGCATGGGGATATATTACCGAAAAGCCTGGTGCTCTTAAAGCGAAGTATACTATCATGAACCAGCATCTTCAGTTATTGGAAAGACAAGGGCTTTCTGGTAGTATCTATACCCAGCCTTTTGATGTGGAAGGAGAACAAAATGGATTACTGACTTACGATCGGGAAATTGTGAAAATTCCATTTGCGGTAATCAGAAAAATCCATGCGCCTCTAAACCCGGATATGGGTCAGATGCCGGATGTTACCGCAGCCGACGCAGATATAACTGATCCTACTGAATCTTACAGCAATCTTCTTCAACAGTATATAGATGGCGAAAGATCTCCTGCATTCTTACGGAAAATGGCTATGACGGCAGTACAGGCCGGTGATAGAGATGCTGCTTCCATGGCCGGACAGGAATATTTTGCCCAGATCAAGGCTCCGTATTCAGATGATGATTTGCGTTATGTTATGCAGGTTACTGGAAGTACTTCAGATACCGGCTTCCAGATCATCCTTTCAAATAAGGAAGCTATTGATAAAGCAATGGGTGCAAGACAATCTACTATCAAAATAATGAATCTGCTTTATCAGGATATGATTGCACCATCTATTCCTGAACAGAATGCAAACCCAGACTGGAATGCTATTTCAACTTCCTTAAAGCCGTATGGTGCTGCTGGGGAAGAAATCTTTTTAAGAGCCAAAACTATCTATCTGCTCAACAAACAGGATAAAGCAAACTTTATTCCTGTAGCCAAGGAATACCTGGCCAAATATGGTCAGTATGCCAGATCAGATGAGCGTAGAAGAATAGAGGCAATTCTTGGAAATTAGTTTCTCGCAAAGGCGCAAAGATTAATATTAAGGTGCAAAGGATTTTATTTAAGAATAATAAAGAAAAACGATTTTTATTAAGAACTCCCCGATATCTTTTTAAATTAAAATTTGTCAGATGTTCTTAAAAATACTCGCTTTAAGTCTTTGTTACTTAAATAAAATCCTTTGCACCTTAATATTAATCTTTGCGCCTTTGCGAGCAACTACTTCGCTAACCAGAATAAGGAATTTAGTATAAGCTTATTCTGTATTTCGTTATCAAATGTATGGGATAGATCAGCATTGGTATGATGCTCATAATCTATATCGTTATGCCCCATGTTGAAGTATACCATCCTGTAGTTTTTGTTTGTCCAGGCAACCGGATAATACCCGCTATGCCAGATTTCATGTTGTTTAGGTCCTGTTCCCAAAGGAAAACTGGAAGAATCTACTGCCAGTAGAATCCGGATGTTGGCATTCGTACGAAGATCATTACTCCACCTATACCATTCATTGGGAGATGCCTTAAAGGTTTTAGGTAATCCTTTGGTGACAGGATGTTTGTTTTCTACTCTTAATATTGCACTGGTTGGGCGCCAGGTATTGCTGCCATACTCTCCGGAACCAAGAAAAGTATTATGATACCAATTCCAGTTCTGGGGATACATAGATGGTGTTAATGCAAATGCAGAAAAGTGGAACCCCATCCATCGGCCTCCATTCTCCATATATTGCTGAAACGCGATACGCTGTAAACTATCATCCGGCCGGGTATCCAGGAATATTACCACCTGGTATTTCGACAGAAATTCAGTATTCATATTTTGCCAGTTGTTGGTAGAGTCGTAATGGAAGTTATATTTGGCGGCCATTTCAGGAAACCATTTGTTGGCCTCATGTACAAAGCTGATATGAGCCTGATCGCTTTTTCCGGTGTAAAATGCAATTACATTGAATTTGGATTTTTGCGTTTGTGCGTTTACGTTATAACTGTATAAAATACAGGCAAGCAGCCAGTACAGCAAGTGGAATTTTAGCTTCATATAAAATATTAATATTCAAACAAAATACAGTTGTTTTTTTAATTATTATATAGGTGGCAATTTTACCCTCTAAACCCGGAAAGGGGAAAATGCGACAAATTCAATGTGTTGATTATTAATTAGTTATGTTGTTTTGTCGCAAATGACCAGCAAAATTGTCGCTTTTGAACCGGCTATGATCTAATCAGCTTTTTATCTTTGTATCGTATTTATTGCATCATTTACAATAATGTCTGCTATGCAAAAGATCACTCCTTCACTCTGGTTCAATGATAATGCTGAAGAGGCAATTAATTTTTATCTGACTGTTTTTAAGAACGGAAAAGTTGTAAATAAATCCTATTACGGTGAAGGAGCGCCTTTTCCCGAAGGAACCTTATTAGCCGCTACTTTTCAGTTAGATGGATTGGAGTTTATGGCTTTAAATGGTGGCCCTGTATTTCCTTTTACAGAAGCAGTTTCGTTTGCTGTTAATTGTGAAACACAGGAAGAAGTTGATTATTATTGGGATACGCTTTCTGGTAATGGTGGAAAGGAAAGTCAGTGTGGCTGGTTAAAAGATAAATATGGTTTATCCTGGCAGATAGTGCCTACAATAATTTTTGAGTTATTTTCAGATCCTGATAAAGAAAAAGCTGGTAGAGCTATGGCAGCAATGATGAAAATGAAGAAATTGGATATTGCCACCTTGCAAAATGCGTTTAACGGCGAATAATATTTACTCACCTCATACTTCCTTCATAACTTATCAGCCAGTGATGTCCAAACTGGTCTGTTAGTGTACCAAATAATGCTCCCCAATGATTGGCTCTTAGTGGTGAAGTAACAATTCCATTCTCCGATAATTTACGATAATATATTCTGGCCTCAGCGGCTGTGCTGCAATTGAGTAGCAGTGAGATGCTATTGCCCTTGGTAAGCCCGGCTTCCGATACCATGTCTGTTCCTGCAATTACTAATGAATTGCTGGTCAAACTACCATGCAAAACAAAGTCGTGCATATAGTCTGGTAACTGATCCGACATTGGCGAATCGCCAATAGTTTGTAGGTCTAGTATGCCTCCAAGACAGGCTTTATAAAACGAGAGCGCTTGCCTGCAGTTGCCGTTAAATGTAAAATATGCGTAGATGCTGCTCATGCTTTTGATTCAATCAATCCAATGCAAATGTCGATATCCTTCGATTATCCGATAGGGGGAGTTGGCGACAATTCATAGGCATTTTGCGGCAGAGCGGATAGCAAGGTCTTAATTTAAAAATTCTTATTTGAGAATTTTTTATTCTTAAATAAATAGAATATATTCTTATTTAATATTGCTTATTCATACCACTATGATACATATTTCCATTTTAGTGCCTTTAGGGCATTTCAGCGTATCTAACATCGAGAGTAGTTTACAGATCCTGAAGGAAGTAAACTCCTATTCACTGGAAAAACATCATTCTCCCCTTTTCGAAATCGAATTAATAGGAAACGGAGATCAAATCCCACAACGGGAAGATCAGTTTATGGTGGCACCCGATAAGCATTACAATCAGGTACAGCATACAGATCTGATTCTCATTCCTTCCCTACACGGTGATATAAGAAAAATGCTGGAACTTAACCAGGAGCTGGTTCCATGGATCATTAAACACTATGATAAAGGTGCTTCTGTAGCTAGTTTATGCCTGGGTGCCTTTCTGCTTGCAAAAACTGGATTACTAAAAGGTAAACAATGTACTACCCACTGGAAACATGCGAGTACCTTTAAATCAATGTTTCCGGATATTGATCTGCGGGATGAAAAAATTATTACCGAAGAAAACAGAATCTTTACCAGCGGAGGTGCCTTTTCATATCTCAACTTACTCCTTTACTTAATCGAAAGATATGCTGGCAGAGATATGGCGCTGAACATAGCTAAATCATATGCTATTGAAATGAACCGGAATAGCCAATCTGCTTTCATGATCTTCGAAGGCCAGAAATCGCATAAGGACGAAAAAATAAAAATGGCTCAGAACTTCATCGAGAACGGATTCAGAGAAAAAATTTCGGTCGATCAGTTAGCCACCCTCACCTCAATCAGCCGCCGCTCCTTCGAACGACGTTTTAAGAAAAATACCGGTAATACTGTCGTCGAATATATTCAGCGTATGAAAATTGAAGCTGCAAAAAGAGATTTCGAGTCCAGCGATAAAACCATCAACGAAGTAATAAGCGATGTGGGGTATATCGACTCAAAAGCTTTCAGAACTGTCTTTAAACGTATTACTGGCCTTACACCAATGGAGTATCGCAACAAATTCAATAAACTGGCAGTGGAAGAGGAAATGGATTGATTGCAATTAAAGAACGGCAAGTCCTATATTTGTAAGGATAGTAAAACCTGATTATGTATAGGAAAATTTCCGTCTTTATGGGGCTAATGCTGATTGGCAAATGTCTCCTGGCTCAACAACAATACGAACTTAATAGTGGCTGGCAATGCAATATTGCTGGTTCAGTGAAGGTAAACGGTGAAAAATTATCAGACCCGGCTTATTCAATTACAAACTGGCAACCCGCTACTGTACCTGGTACTGTACTTACTACGCTAATAAACAATAAAGCGGTTCCCGACCCAATGTTTGGTATGAATAATGAAAAGATCCCAGACATTTATCATACAGGCAATGATCAATATACTTATTGGTTTGTAAAAGATTTTAAAGAACTCCCGGCAAGTGCCGATGGGCAGGTATGGCTTCATTTCAGAGGGGTGAATGAAGGTTGTGATGTTTTCCTGAATGGTCATAAACTAAATAACAATACGCATTTCGGAGCATATTTAAGACAAACCTATAATATCACTCCATGGTTGGCAAAAAATGGAAATAATCGTTTAGCTGTTATTGTTTACCCTCCCAAATATCCTGGTAATCCTAATGGTGGCCAGGGTGGTGATGGTACCATTGCCAAAGGAGTTGGTCCGCAGTATACTGCAGGATGGGATTGGATTCAGCCCATGCGCGACCGCAATACCGGAATCTGGGATAAAGTATTTATTGAAAAAACAGGTGCCATTAGCCTGAAAGATCCCCATATTATTACGAAGGTACCTGGAGTCAGAAAACCACAGGACCCTCAGCAACCTGCGATTATCAATACTGCTGTTACACTCGAAAACAGCACATCAAAACCAATTACAGGTACATTGAAATTTTCAGTTGCAGAAACTTCCGTTACTTCAAAAGTTGCAATACCTGCTAAAGGAACTGCTTCCATTACTTTACCACAACTAACCCTGCAACATCCGAAACTATGGTGGCCTGCCGGATATGGAGATCAGCATCTTTATAAAGCTACGCTGAGTTTCACTGATCAGACAGGAAAACAACAGGATATAGATACAATTGTTGTAGGGGTTAGAGAAATCCAAACTTACTGGAACGCACACACGAATAGCCGCGAAATTGCAGTCAATGGTCAAAAAATCTTCATCAAAGGTGGAAACTGGATTACTTCTGATGCGTTGTTCCGCTTCACAAAAGATCGCTATGATGCAGAAGTAAAGTTTCATCGCGATATGAATCTCAACCTGATCAGAATATGGGGTGGTAGCCTCACCGAGCGGCCGGAGTTTTTTGAAGCATGTGATAAATACGGATTGCTGGTATTCCAGGATTTTTGGATGTCGGGCGATTGTAATGGGCGCTGGACCGATCCAATGAAAAAAGAAGATCAGTGGACTCGTCGCCAATATCCTGATGATCATGGATTATTTCTGGCAAGTGTTGTTGATCAGGTAAAGATGCTGCGGAATCACCCTTCTCTGGCTTTCTGGTGCGGTGGTAATGAAATCACACCACCTGCTGATATTATGGCAGCAATGAAAGACAGTATTTTACCAAAACTGGATGGTACACGTTACTTCTTCGATTACTCTAATTCAGATAGTATGTCGTACAACCATCTGGGTGGTAATGGTGATGGCCCATATGGTATACAACCTATTTCGGTATTCTGGGGTGAGCGTACTTTTCCATTCAACTCTGAAGTAGGGTCTGTTGGGGTTGGCGATTATGAATCTCTGGCACGTTTCTTACCTGAAGAAAATCTGGTGGCACCTGACCCTGCTACCGGGAAAGTAGATGCTGTATGGAACTACCACAAATATATTTCGTATAACAACGCTATATCTCCCTATGGAGAGTTTAAAGATTTGAAACAATGGGCAAACAAAGCTCAACTGGTAAACTACGACCAGTACAGAGCTTTAATGGAAGGATTCAGCGCACATATGTGGGATTGGTATACAGGTGTGATAATCTGGAAAACCCAGAATCCATGGACCGCCTTACGTGGACAGATGTACGATTATTACCTCGATCCGAATGCTTGTTTATATGGCACAAGAAAAGGGGCGGAGCCGCTGCATATAATGTATAACCCAATAGATGGGATGGTTTCAGGGGTAAACAATACTTTCAGTTATGCAAGGGATATGATGCTTGAGTTAAGAACTTTCGATCATTTGGGGCATGATTCTGTATTGACGAAAGTATTTGTTGAAATTGGACCAACAAGTGTTCAGAAATTTATGTCTGTTGCTGCTACTATCAATAAATTAAAGGAAAAGGATGGTATTTTCTTCTCTTTACGTTTGGTAAAAGCTGATGGAATTGTGGCAGATAATTTTTACTGGTTGCCCAATGGTGATGGTAAGTATACCGGACTAAGTAAATTATCCACAGCTAAGTTGCAGTGTACTGCTTCCCGTGCGGATGCCGGTGGTATAAAAGTTACTTTAAGTAACCCGGCAAATGGCCCGGTTGCCTTCTTTAATCGCATTTCTTTAGTGAATGCTAAACATGAGAGAATACTGCCAGTGTTTTATAATGATAACTATGTATCTGTTCTTCCCGGAGAAACAAAAACTATTCTTGTGAGTGGTGAACTCACTAAAATGAGCCCTGATGCGCAGATTGAGGTGTATGGAGAGAATGTGGAGAGTCAATACATTGTTATTCAATAATATTGAAATATGGGTAAATGAGTTTGTCATTTGCCCATATTTTTTATTTTAGGTTGATGATTTTAATTTGATAGATAATTTCGTTTTGTTTGTTAATTCTCGTTTGTCACCCCACTAGTACCACTTAAGAAATATTTCCGGCCATTTAAAATTTAAGTTTTCGTTTAAGGTATGCTGTTAGTATTTTGAAATGCAACTGAATTGTTGTTTGCCCGGTCTTGCTTTTATATTTCATCGTCAGTATCTGTTCTGTTTAATAATCTATATCTGATTGTCAATTTAGTTGTAATTACTCACTTAATTAATGCACATGAAAACGAAAAGAATCATTAACTGTTTATTAGTTCTGTTATTTGTAGTATTTGGCTGTAGTAAAAAAGAAGGTCCTCAGGGCCCGGCTGGTCCGGCAGGCCCAAATGGTGCCACAGGAGCAACTGGTGCTACAGGACCAACCGGGCCCCAGGGAGCTACCGGTAATGCGAATGTGGTGATGTATACATTCGGAAGCAAAACATTCACCGGACTATACAATTATGCGCTGGGAAATCTGAGAACCTCATTTGTAGATTCCTGCCTGATATTGGCATATTATGTACCATCAACGGAAGGTCAGACTACCTGGTATCAAATAGGAGGCCTGGCTTCCGGTGCACTATATGATACCAGAGGCTTTATATATCAAACATCAACTTCACCATCACAATACGCATATAGCGCAAGATTGGTTACTGTTGGTAGTTCTGCATCTTATCCTAATTCGGTGACTTTCACAAAATTCAAGGTTATCCTTGCTCCGGCTTCTACTATAATTGCAGGTGCCAGGGGGGCGAACCATCCGGATTTCAATGATTATAAAGCAACATTGGAGTTTTTTGGCTTGAAGGATGAATGATAGAAATATTTTTAAAACAGAAAGATGACATTCGAAATTATTTTCGAATGTCATCTTTCTATTTTTATCAATTTTTAATAAATAAAGCTATAAGAAAGTCTGGCTATCAGATTGTTTTGGCTATACCAGCATTCTCTATATCCGCTCTCGTTTTTGGCAAACAATCAGGATAATTTTCCTGAATGAATTTCATAAGGTTCTCTCTCATATAACAACGAAGATCAAACGCATTACCAGATGTGGCGGCACTCATTAATGTTCTTACTTCTATTGTACGATCAGTTATATTGGTTACCTGCAGCGCTTTTGCGCGCTTATCCCAAAGAGGAGATAAATCAAGCAGTTTTTCAAATTCCGCTCTGAGTTTATCTACCGGTGTAGTATAATCGAGATAAAAAAAGGCAGTACCAAGAATTTCGGCTCCGGTTCGGGTCCAGTTTTGAAAAGGTTTCTCTATAAAATAATTAATAGGAAGTATTAGCTTGCGCTGATCCCAGATGTTTAGTACAACATAGGTCAATGTAATTTCTTCTACACGCCCCCATTCACCTTCTACAACCAGTACATCATCGATACGAATAGGTTGGGTAAATGCAATTTGGAAGCCCGCAAGCAGGTTGCCCAGCGATTTTTGCGCAGCAAAACCTATGATAATACCGCTGACACCAACTCCGGTAAGTAACCCTGCTCCCAACTTGCGCATGCTATCGAAGCTCAGTAAAATACCACATACGGTGAGTATGAGTATTAGCGCAATTACCAGTTTACGAATAAACTGAAGTTGGGTTCTGATTTTTCTCTCTTTTAAATTATTCGCTTTTTTGAGATCATAAGTGTGATAAATATAATCTTCCAAAACCTTAACCACGCCAATGATTAATGCAGCAAAAGCCAATGTAAGCGCAATTTCCAGCGCCTTGCTGAGAAACGGAACATACTTGGGGTTGAGTCGCATCATTGGTAAGGTCATGTTCAACAATAACAATGGCAGGAGAAAATTGAATGCTTTACCTAGCCTGAATATTATAGTATGAACAAGCGAAAACTCTTTCTCCTCAATAAAGGATTTTTTTAAGAAGAATGACAATAAATACTTGATCAGCCAACCTAAAATGACTGCAATACCTGCCAAAATCAAATTCCATAGGAAGTCGGGCAGATGATCTGTTCTTTCTATTAGTTGATTCCACATGCGCGCGATGCCCCAAAGATGGTGCCGTTATCGACTTGTTGTTGGTAGATTTCCGCTAATAATGAAGTTGGTGGAGTATTTGGCAGAAGAGAAAAAAAATTCAGGAGAGAAGAGTAGGTACACAGTCTGTGGCTTTTTAGAGCAACAATGTAGGGGAATAGCATTAAAAGCAGGGGAAATATCAAAAGTGATGTGACATAAATGATAATTTTTTCAGATCAGGTATCCGATACAAATCGGATTGAAATTACTTTTGATATTTCCCTTTATTTAAAAATGAAATTATTGTTGTTGTTTCTTTTTCTTGGAATGATCTACAATTGCGCCAGTTCCGGCACCTACTCCGGTTCCGATAATTGCTCCGATAGCTGCACCTTTCACCCTGTCTTTATTTACAATTGCACCTGTTACAGCGCCTGCTCCGGCTCCAACAACTGCTCCTTTGGCAGTATGGCTCCAGGATTTAATTCCTTTCTTTTTTGCTGCGGGTGCAGAGGCAGGGGAGGACGTTTGAGTTCCGCTGCTGGCAACAGGAGTGGCAGGTTGCTCATTTGCAGCAGGATGTTTTTTATGAACATTTAAAGCATTAATCGAATCGGCAACTTGTTGTTTAATGGCATTTACTTTGTTCATCGAATCTATTGCCTCTTTTTTAGCCTGTTCAATGGCTGCATTATTATTGGCGTTTCCGGCACAGGATAATAAAACAATTGCAGCAGCAGATGCTGTGATAAACTGTTTCATGGTTAAAATTTTACGTTTAGACCAGCGCAGGCTACGAAAATAATGCCAGAATTAGGGGATAAGCTTTAATGCCTTGCCTTTATGGGCAGCAATATGATCAGTTTTGTCGCTTTTGATCTCGTATTGTGGCTCCTCCTGGCTGGCACGATGCGTATATCCTTTAAAATTGAAATCTGAAGTATGGATTTTAATAATAACACCGGATACATATCCGACTTCCGAATTCCATCTAACATGATCTCCCACTTTAAATTGATGTTCCATTGTTTTAGGTTTTTTAATAATAACTATTGTAAGGAGATTTCTGTTTTGAAATTTTTTTCGAAGCTACTGACATAAGGTTGTCACTACCCCCCAATTATATTTGTATCATCATAAAATTACTGACTTATGGAAAACAATGTTTTAACAGCAAATGCAACCGGGCAAAAGAGTTTCATGAATCCTAAGGAGTTTCTGGCTCATTGGCAGGGGCATAGAAAGCTCACAAGAAGAATTATCGACGCATTTCCGGAAGATAAGCTATTTGAGTTCCGTATTGGAGGTATGCGCCCCTTCGCTGAAATGGCAAGAGAGTTTATAGGAATGGCTACCCCGAGTTTATATGGGATGGTAACAGGTGAATGGAAACCTTTGGAAGCAATACTGCCAGCCGGCGTAAATGGCCAACCTACTACCAAGGCCGATTTACTGGCATTATGGGATGCAGTAACTCCTGAAATTGATGAATTGTATTCGCAGATTCCGGAGGCAGATTTCCATAAGACCATCTCATTATTCAATAAATATGAAGGTCAGATTCATTCTTTGCTATTATACATAGCAGATAACGAAATTCATCACCGTGGGCAAGGTTATGTATATCTGCGTGCCTTGAATATTGAGCCTCCGTTCTTTTTCGATCGTTAAGATCTGTGGGCACTGGCATTAAATTTTTCCCGGTATTCGGTAGGGGTCATACCTACTGTTTTACGGAAAACTTTTCTGAATGCTTTAGGATCGTTGTAGCCGGAACTGAGGATAATACTAGTCATTTGTTCTCCGGTTTGTTCCAGCATCTTTTTAGCGGCTTCTATCCGTGTATATTGCAAATATTCGATAGGAGTGAATCCAGTAGCCTGTTTGAAGCGTCTTACTATGTTACGGCGACTAGATGGAATATCTTTGATTATTTCTTCAATTGTGCCGGCTTCCTGGTATTTCGTTTCTATTTTGTCCTGAGTGGCAGCCACCAGTTCATCATTATGCTGGCGGGTGGGTTGAAAGGTGCTGAAATAATGTTGTTTGTCTCTCCCCATATCCACTGCAAATATTTTAGCTGTTCTGATGGCAGTTTCAATGCCCAGATGAATTTCCAGTAAATGAAGCAGGAGATTAAACGTAGAGGTGGCGCCTCCGCTGGTATAAATCCCTTCATCATGTGTTACCGTTTTATCGGGCAAAAGGTTCACAGATGGGAAAGCAGCAGAGAATGCCTTACAGCAATCTACGTGGGTAGTAGCAATACGACCATTCAGCAAACCACTTGCGGCCAATAAAAATGCTCCGGTGCAGAAACTGGCTATTTCTGCACCTTGCTGGTATTGCGATTGCAGCCAGGGCAAAAAGGCAACGTTATCGGCTACGGATTGTGGCAAATTATCTGTCGTAAAAGATGGTACCAATACGAGGTTGAACCGACTTCCCTGTTCCAGGGGTTCCGAATGATAATTAGGAAATGCGTAGGTAATAGACTTGCTTTCCTGAGTATAAACTAAAGTGATTTTGAAAGGAGCTGCTGCCTCTCTTTGGAGGTAAATTTTATTGACTGTCTCTAGTACATCAGTAATAGCAGCCAGACTTAAAAGTTTATAGTGCTGAATTAGTAGGATTCCTATTTGGAGCATATTTGCCGGTATTTAGAAACAAAATCAAACTTAATAATTTTTTGTCGCAAATAACCCTGAGTTTGTCCATAACAGCATCTATATTTTTTATGTTGAAAGGCTAACTTGCGAAATAATATCAATATTCTATTCAAACTGAATTGTATGGTAGAAGTATTTAAAACAAATGTACAACGAACCACTGTAGCCAAAGAAATTATAGCCATCCTTCTACAAAATTTTCCGGGTAGAAAAATAAATTTTGATTTAGAAGATTGTGATAAGGTACTTCGGGTAGAAGGGGAGAATTTCCAGCCTGGAAAAATAGTAATGCTTGTGAATGATAATGGGTTTCAGTGCCAGGTAATGGAAGATGACTGAAAAATTGCATGGATGCCGCGAAATGATTTTCCGGTATCCATGCCAGTTATATAAGGGTCAGATTTTTAGCCTGATAGGCTTGTAATGAAGGGTTGTCTGCTGGTAATTCTGTAATCAGATAATGAATATCCTGTAAATCAGCAATTTTCATCTTCATCGATGAATTCATTTTTTCTGAAATTGCCATAATTGCCACCTTATCCGCCGCCTTAATCATTGCTTTCTTAACCTGAATGGTTTCCCAGTCGGCATCCGTTAACCCATTAACAGGATCAATAGCATTGGTGCCAATAATGCATAAATCGGCCTTAATATTGGAAAGATACTCAAATACTTCTCCACTTACGGTCATCTGACTATAAGCAGAAATTTGTCCACCTATCATAATCGTTTTAATCATCGGTTTATCCAGTAGCTCCACCGCTGTAAATACATTTACAGTAATAAACGTAGCTTTCAGTGTAGCTGGGATCTTCTTGATAAACTCCCGGATAGTAGTGCCTCCACCAATTAAAACTATCATGTCGTCTTGCAATAATTGCAAAGCTTTTTCTGCAATTATTCCCTTATTACTCTGAGCATAGGTTTGGGATTCATGCCCAAAGTGATAGGCAATAGACATGGCCCCACCTTTGATTTTTACCACTTCTCCATCTTCTGCGAGCTCATTTACATCTCTGCGAATAGTGTCTTCAGATACATTGATCAGGTTAACCAATTCATTATAGGTGATCCTTGTATGAATGTTCACCTGCTGGATTATAAGATTTTTCCTCGCCTTTTTAGTAAGGTTAATCGGAGGAGTATGATCGTGCGCATTGGCATTATCCATAACGTTACTTCTATTGGAAGGTGATGATACTTAAAATAATTATTATATGCAATAAATGCCTTTTTTAGCAAAAAGTGCAAAAAACAAAAATAATAGTTTTTACGAAAATTTGCATTTCTATCAAGCTAAAATAAAATTTCTTAAATCTTTTTTAAACATAAATAATTTATAATCAATTTTATATCGATAATAAATCGACTCTTTAGAAATTCCAAATTGCAGAAAATGCAATTTATTTCTGCAAAAAATTTGCATAAAATGCAAATATCCTTATTTTTATCCCTGTATTCCGCAAAATTTGAAAAACAACTATCAACCAAACCACATGATGAAGAATGTCAAAAGCCTGGCAACTTTAGCAAACTTATTTCTGCCTGTAGTCTGCCTCCTGCTATGCCTGGGTACTAATGCCCAATCATCTGCCAGCAATAAAACAGTAGCCGGTACCGTTACCGGCCCCGATCATCAGCCTGTCATCGGCGCTACCGTTACCCTCCTTGCCGCAAAAGGATACGGAGCTACCACCGATGCTACCGGCCACTTTTCTATTAACCTTCCCCCTTCCATCTCCGGAGAAGTAACTCTTGCCATTACTTTTATCGGTTATGAAAGAAAAGAAGTAAAAGCAACACCCGGACAACCAATCGCCATTCAGCTGGCCGTTTCGGCTAAAGATCTCGGCGAATTGGTAGTAACGGCCCTGGGAATTAAAAAAGAAAAGAAAGCAGTTGCTTACGCCCTCACCGAACTAAAAGGAAACGACTTTACCCAGGCCCGCGAAATAAATGTCGCTAACGCCTTAACCGGTAAAGTAGCTGGTGTCAACTCTTCCGGCCTGGCTGCCGGCCCGGGTAGCTCCAGCCGCGTAATCATTCGTGGTACCGGTTCCCTCAACGGCGATGTACAACCGCTTTACGTTATCAATGGTATGCCCATGGATAACACCACCAACAGCGTTCCTGCCAGTGGTAACGGCGCTATTGGACTGAATAGCGACAGAGGCGATGGGATCAGCAGCCTCAATCCGGATGATATCGAATCCATCACCGTACTGAAAGGTGGACCCGCTGCCGCCCTATACGGTAGCCGCGCTTCCAATGGCGTTATCCTGATTACCACTAAAAAAGGCGCCGCCAAAAAAGGAATCGGAGTTGATTATAATTCTTCCCTGACTTTCGAATCTCCCAGCGTTTATCCTAAATGGCAATACGAATATGGTTCTGGCCAGAAAGGACTGAAACCAACTACTCAGAATGAAGCCATTGCTGCTGGCCGCCTCTCCTGGGGCGCTAAAATGGATGGCTCTCCTGTCGTGCAGTTCGATGGGGTAAATCGTCCTTATTCTCCTCAAAAGAATAATATCAAAAACTTCTACAATACCGGTAATACCTTTTCTAATACCGTTGCTTTCAATGGCGGTAATGAAAATACTACCTACCGTGTATCCCTGGCCGATATGACGAATCATGGACTTGTTCCTAATCAGCAGCTCAACAGAAAAACTGCTACTTTAAGTGTCAATTCATCTTTAAGTAAAAAATTAAGCTTCGAGTCTTACCTGCAATACAATATCGAGAAAGCAAAAAATCGTGCAGGCGTTTCCGATGCTCCGGGTAACGTAAACTGGGGTACTTACATGCTGGCAAATACTGTTGATATCCGCAGCCTCGATCCTGGCTATGATGCCAATGGAAACGAAATCAAGTGGAATCCTTCCGAATTCGCTACCAATCCTTTCTTCGCGCTAAATAAATACAAAAACCAGGATGGCAGGAACCGCTTTATCGGATACCTGAATGTTAAATATAATCTCCTCGATAATCTCTTCGTTCGTGGCCGCGTATCTCAGGATTATTCTGCTATCGAATATACTGGTGTGGTGCCAACTGGTACTGCCTATGCAACAAAGGGATTTTTTAAACAAAATACCAATTCGATCACTGAAACAAATGGTGAGCTATCCATCAACTATCAGGGTAAACTGAGCCGCGACCTGCAACTCAATGTCATGGCAGGTGGCAACCAGCGCAGAGCCAAATCAAATATCACTGATCTGGATGGTACCGGTTTCTTCGAACCTGCTTTCTATGACGTCAGTAATGTAATCAGCTTGCGTACAACCAATATCAACTCAAAAACCGGTATCAACTCTTTATTCGGCTCTGTTGATCTTTCGTTTAAAGACATGCTCTTTATTTCGGCAACTGGGCGTAACGACTGGTTTTCGACTTTAGATCCGAAAAATAATAATATTTTCTACCCTTCTGTTGGGGCCAGCTTCCTGCTCTCTGAGGCAGTGAAACTTCCTTCCTGGTTTAATTATGCCAAGATCAGAAGTTCCTGGGCCCAGGTAGGCGGTGGTGCTCCACTTGCCTATGCTCTCAATCAAACCTATAGCATGGTTCCGGGTGGTGGACATTTAGGTCAGCCTCTCCAAACTCCTACTCAAACAAATGGTACCGGCTCCGGCCTCCTGATGGCTCCAAATCCTAAGCTCCGTCCTTTTGTTTCTACTACTGCCGAATTCGGAATCGAAGGCCGTTTCCTTAATAATCGTTTAGGTGCCGACATTACAGTATATAATCGCAGAACGACCGACGATATCATGCAGGTAGCGGTTTCTCCGGCTTCCGGTTACTCCACCGCGTACCTCAACATCGGTACTATGAACAATAAAGGAATTGAAATTCAGCTGAATGGTAATCCGGTAAAAACTAAATCTTTCTCCTGGAACGTAGATTTCAATATCGCATATAACAAAAACGAAGTATTGAAACTCAATGATGGACTGGATTTCATTGAACTAGATAAAGCTGTAAATAACTATGCTTACCTGTATGCCGAAGTTGGCAAACCTTATAGCATTATCAAAGGGTACAGAGTAAAGAAAGATGCACAGGGTAATACAATTTATGATAAATCTTCAGGGTATGAAGACAGAGAGTTTGTAGATCTGGGAACCGGTATTGCTCCGGTAGGTGGAGGTATCAATAATAAATTCACTTACAAACAATGGAGCCTCGACTTCCTCATAGATGGTAAATTCGGTGGGCATATTTATTCTGGTACTAACCTTTATGCTACCCGCTTTGGATTAACCGATATTACCTTACCAGGAAGAGATGGCGGACTCACAGTTACGGGAGTAGATAAGGAAGGAAAACCATTTACAAAAACTTTCACATACAACGATAATCTTCAGGGGTATTACGATAACTTCAAAAACCTTTCTGAAAAGTTTGTATACGATGCAAGTTTCGTGAAATTAAGACAGGTTGTACTTCAATACAGTATTCCTTCGAAAGCGCTTGCTTTTGCTAAAATTCAATCTGCTTCAATAGCTTTTGTAGCAAGAAATCTGCTCATTCTGTATAAGAACACTCCGAACATCGATCCTGAATCTACATTCAGCAATGCGAATGCACAGGGCTTTGAAATGTTTGGCGTTCCTCCAACCAGAAGCTATGGCCTTAACCTGATGGTGAAATTCTAAGTTTACTCTCTTAAAAAATTACACGATGCTAAAATTTGCAAAATATAAATACGCTTTACTCCTGGGTGCAGTACTGGGATTTAGCTCCTGCGATAAAGGCTTTAAGGATATGAACGTCAATCCTAATGCCAGTACTAACCCGAATATCAATTATCTGTTTACTCAAAGTTTGCTAAAAGGAAACCTGGTGTACGACAGAACTTATTTTTATACTTCCTATCTGACCTGCGGCAACTATATTCAGCATTTCACTACTGCCAAGGAAATGGCTGGTGCCGGTGCTGGCGATAAGTATGCTGTTTCCGATCAGTATCAGGGTATGTATTACCGTTACATCTATACCAATGCCATACTCACCTTGCAGGAAATCATCAATGCTGCAACCAAATCCGAAGATGTAAATAAGAAAGCTGCCGCCCGTATCTGGAAGGTATTGCTGATGCAAAGAATAACAGACCTCTATGGAGATGTTCCGTATAGTGATGCTTCCAAAGGTCGTGAAGGCTCTTATGTTCCAAAATATGATGCCCAGGCAGATATCTATTTAAATATGCTGCAGGAACTTGAAGATGCCATTAAATCATTTGATGCAGGTAAACCTACTTTCGGCGCTGCTGACCTGTTTTATGGTGGTAATATAGATAGATGGAAAAAATTTGGTTATTCTCTGATGCTCAGAGTAGCCATGCGCACCACGAAAGTTACTGATAATAAAGTAGTAGCTAAAGACTGGGTGCTGAAGGCTGTAGCCGGTGGTGTGATAACTAAAGATGAAGAAAGTGCAGTACTGAAATACAGTAACGGTCCGCAGGTGTATAATAACAACCCGGTTGCTTTTGAACTGGTAAATCAGGATTATGGTCCTGATGCCCATGGAGAGGGGAATACGGAATTAGGTAAATACAGTAAAACATTCATCGATTTCCTGAAAAACAACCAGGACCCTCGCTTGAACGTAGTGGCTGTAGTATGGAATAATAATAAACCTGATACCAGCACTGCTATTCAGAAAGGATTACCTAGTGGAACTGATAAGAAAGCCGGCGATTTTGTCACTTATTCGGAACCTAATCCGGCTACTGTTTTAAATTATGCTGCTCCATTGCTGATTTTAACAAATGCCGAAACAAACTTGCTGTTAAGTGAAGCTGCTCTCAGAGGCTGGACAGGTGGCGATAAAGCACAATTATTCCGCGATGGGGTTAGTGCTGCTTTGCGTAACTGGTCATTGTTTGGAGCTGCTGGTACTATAGATCCGGTGAGGATTAATAAGTATGTTGATGATCATGCTTTAAATACTGCCGGAACTTTTGATGCACAAATGAATCAGATTCATACTCAGTTTTGGGTTGCATTATTCCTGGATGAGCAGGAGGCCTATGCCAACTGGCGCCGTACAGGTTACCCTGTTTTAGTACCTGTAAATTATCCGGGTAATGCTACCGGTGGAACCATCCCTCGCCGTTTGCCCTATTCTGCAAACGAACAAGGTATTAATGCTACCAATTACAAAGAAGCTGTTGCTCGTCAGGGTGCCGATTTGTTAACTACCCGTATGTGGTGGGATAAATAATTGTGATGAAAAAAACATGGCTGATCATATGGCTGTTAGGGGGGCTTAATCTCTGTATTTCAGCCCAAAGGAAAGAGGCTGCCGCTCCGGCAGCCTTGATTCCTTTGCCCGTTCAATCTACCTGGTTTGCAGATTCTTTTAAGATGGATGCCAATACCAGTATTCATGCAGATAAGAGCCTGAATCATGAACTTAATTTACTGCAATCATATATTCAATCTGCTGCCGGATTTAAACCATTAACAAGAGGAAGTGATATTTCTTTATTGATAGATACCCAGCTGGTAAAGCAGCCGGAAGGATACCTGCTTTCAATTCAGCCAGCTAAGGTTACCCTTATCGCGTACAATGCTGCTGGTATTGTACACGGTATTGAAACTATGCGGCAGTTGTGGAAACAATCGTCCAACAGCCTGATTTTACCTGGTACTTCAATAACCGATTACCCACGTTTTTCCTACCGTGGTATGCACCTCGATGTAAGCAGGCATTTCTTCCCTGTATCTTTTATCAAACAGTTTATTGATCAATTATCAATTTATAAAATCAATAATTTCCACTGGCATCTTACTGATGATCAGGGTTGGAGAATAGAGATCAAAAAGTATCCGAAACTCCAAACCATTGCTGCATTCAGAAACCAAACCCTTATTGGACATAAGAAAGAATTACCTCACCGCTTTGATGGCCTAAAATATGGAGGGTATTACACACAGGAGGAAATAAAAGAGGTTGTTGCCTATGCAGCTGCAAAGCATATTGAGGTAATCCCTGAAATTGAAATGCCTGGTCATGCAAGTGCTGCTCTTACTGCCTATCCCGATTTGGGTTGTACTAAAGGCCCTTATAAGACCGCCGAATTCTGGGGGGTATTTGATGATGTATTTTGTGCTGGCAATGATTCTACCTTCACTTTTCTAAAAGATGTATTGGATGAAGTGATTGAATTATTTCCTTCAACTTACATTCATATTGGAGGAGATGAATGCCCGAAAACCAGGTGGCACCTTTGTAAGGCCTGTCAACAGCGCATACATGATAATAACCTGGCAAATGAAGATCAGTTGCAAAGTTATTTTATTCGTCGTATAGCCAGCTACGTTAACAGTAAAGGCAGGAAGATTATGGGGTGGGATGAAATACTCGAAGGTGGCCTGGCTCCGGGCGCTACTGTAATGAGCTGGCGAGGAACTGCCGGTGCAATAGAGGCAGCTAAGCAACAGCAAATGGTAATTATGACTCCGGAAGATGAGCTGTATTTCGATCATTATCAGTCGCTATACCCTGAAGAAAAAGTAGCAGCTGGTGGCTATACTCCATTATCTGAAGTATATGCCTATGAGCCGCTTACTGCTACGAAGGATACTGCACTGATACCTTTTATTGCTGGTATTCAGGGGCAGGTATGGAGTGAATACCTCAGTACTCCCGGACAGGCTTGGTATATGATTACACCACGTATGCAGGCGATGGCAGAAAGAGCCTGGTCGCCAAAGGAAGTACGTGATTATTCTTCATTTACTTCAAGGTTTAAGGTGTTGGAAATTGATACCAGCTTAGTATTTGAAGAAATTAATTACAGGATCGAAAATTTAGAGAAACAAAAGATTACGGTTTCCCTTAATAGTCATTCTACTAACGTTATTCACTATACGATTGATGGGTCAGTTCCCGATATCAATAGTCCGGTTGCTACAACAGTTATTCCGCTTACACAAACCTGCACTCTTAATGCTTTGTTGTTTGATCGGCAGCAAAGACCCGTGCATAGAGTCTTTCAACAGTTATTTTCTATTAATAAAGCAACAGGAGCAAATATAGTCCTTCAACATCCACCAGATACCAAATTCAAGGGTAGTGCAACAAAACTTGTGAATGGTGTTGTGGGTACTCATCGTTACAACGATGAGCAATGGCTTGGATTTAGTAAACAATCTCTTATTGCAACAATCGATTTAGGCAGTGAACAATGGATTAATCAGGTAGGGATTAATTGTCTTAATTATCATTGGCAGCGAATGTGGGCTCCTCAATATGTTTTGTTTGAAGGATCGGCCGATGGGGTGCATTTTCAAAAGTTGGCAAAAGCATCAAAATTTCCCGTTAATGGTATCAACAAAATTCTCCTGGCAGTAAAGCGAACAAAGTTGAGATATGTTCGTATTACAGCTCCGCCAGCGGGAATAATACCAGCAGGAGAATATGGTGCTGGTGGTAATAGTATGTTATTGGTGGATGAAATTATTATCAATTAAGGCATGGCGTTTTTACTTGTTGTTATTTGTATTGCAATGCTCATTGTATTGCTAACCTGGGCAAAGCTAAATGCTTTCGTAGCATTTCTCATTGTTTCGCTGTTCGCGGGTATTATACTTGGTATGCCGGTAAATTATATTCCGCTTGCTATTCAAAAAGGAATAGGCGACACCGTTAGTGGGTTGCTGGGCATTATTATATTAGGGGCGATGTTGGGCAAACTGGTTGCCGAAAGTGGGGCTGCCAGACAAATTGCAGATACGCTTATGAAGGCATTTGGCCCCCGTTATGTTCAATGGGCTTTACTTTTAGCCGGTTTTATAATTGGTATCCCATTATTTTATGGAGTTGGTTTTGTGTTGATGATCCCATTGATTTTTTCTGTGGTTTATCAATATAAACTACCGGCTGTATATATTGGTTTACCAACACTGGCTGCCCTCTCTGTTACACATGGATTTTTGCCACCACACCCTTCGCCAACTGCATTGGTTACTCAGTTTGGGGCCAATATGGGGCATACTCTCCTGTTAGGTTTTATAGTAGCAATTCCTACTCTCCTGATAGCCGGACCATTATTCTCGCGTTATTTGAAAAATATTCCGGCAGCACCATCAACTATGTTTAGCCATGCGGCATCTTCAAAACCATTACCGGGAAAAGGATTGAGTTTTCTGACTGCGTTGCTGCCCGTAATCTTATTAATGCTGACAACCACTTTTTCGCACTTTGGACAACAGCCATGGTTACACTTGGTTAGCGACCCTACTATTATTATGCTATTTTGTTTGCTGGTTGCTACCTTTACACTTGGAATACTTCAGCAAAGTAAGGTGAAAGAAGTAATGAGTACCTATGGAGATGCTATAAAAGATGTTGCAGGAATATTATTAATTATTGCCGGAGCGGGAGCCCTCAAACAAATACTGGCTGATGCCGGTGTTAGCGCTGCTATTGCCAAAGCCATGCAATCATGGAATATTTCGGCATTAGTATTAGGCTGGTTGGCGGCAGCCGTCATTCGGGCATGTGTAGGGTCGGCTACCATAGCCGGACTTACAGCAGCGGGAATGATTGCTCCTTTAATGATTCAGCAACAGGTAAACCCTAACTTAATGGTCTTGTCAGTAGGGGCAGGCAGCCTGATGTTTTCGCATGTAAATGATGCAGGATTCTGGATGTTTAAAGAATACTTTAACTTAAGTATCAAGCATACCTTGCTTTCCTGGTCAGTGATGGAAACAATTGTAGGAGTAGTGGGGTTGTTAGGAGTATTAGTATTGGAAAAAATAATTTAAATCATACAATAAGCAAAAAAGTAAGCTATGCAAAACAACAATGCAGAAGAGAAATTTGCGGCACTGGGATTAACACTACCACCAGCACCAGCACCATTAGGGGTATACAAACCATTTCTGATCGATGGAAAATATTTATACCTCTCAGGTCACGGTCCTGTTCAGAATGATAAGTCACTGATTATCGGACGCATTGGTGAGGCAATGAACATGGAGGAAGGTAAATTGGCAGCACGTCAGGTGGGGCTAACAATGTTATCTACTATTCAAACTCACCTGGGAAGTTTAAATAAGGTAAAAAGGGTTATTAAAGTTTTGGGAATGGTAAATTGTACCCCCGATTTCGAAAGACATCCTTTCGTGATTAACGGCTGTAGTGAGCTATTTGCTGCTGTCTGGGGTGAAGAAAACGGAATAGGAGTAAGAAGTGCAGTTGGATTTGGCTCTTTACCTGATAATATTCCGGTAGAAATAGAAGCAATGTTCGAACTATACTAGTTATTTTATTAATTTGATCCTTTGTTGGGATAATGAATTTCCTGGCAAAGGATCAAACTAGTAACTTTTAAATAACCAGTATGCCAGCAGAAAGTAGGAGAAACAACAACGTAATTGCTTTTGGGGAATTTTTGTTACGCCTGCAGAGTAATGCAGGTAAAAGATTCCTGCAAACAGATGGTTATACTGCATACTATGCAGGTGCAGAGGCAAATGTATGTGTATTATTATCTCGTCTGGGAATTAATACTGCTTATGTTACCCGTGTTCCTGACAACGATGTGGCACAGGCCGGAATAATGCAGCTCAGAGCTCAGGGCGTAAGTGTTGATCATATTTTATATGGTGGTGATAAACTGGGTGTTTATTTCACAGAAGCCGGAAATGCAGTAAGACCTTCAAGAGTGATCTACGATCGTGCAGGTACTTCCTATGCGTCCTTACAGCCAGGAATGATTAACTGGTCTTCACTCTTCCAACAATATGGTTGTTTCCATTGGTCTGGTATAGCAGCAGCCGTAAGTGCCTCCGCTGCTGATGTTTGTAAAGAAGCATTACATGCTGCAATGGATGCTGGTATCACTATTTCTTCCGACTTTAATTACCGTTCCAGTTTATGGACCTATGGGAAACATCCTTCTGTTGTAATGCCAGAACTGCTGCAATACAGCGAAATTACCGTGGCCGATCTGGATGCTGCTTCAATTTATTTCGGAATCGATATACCCGTCACTCTACCTCAGGAACAGAAATTTGAACTGGTTTATTCCAAACTAAAGCAAAGAATGCCCCGATTGAAAACACTGGGAATGAGTTTTCGTTCTGTTAGAAACGGCCAGTTATGGTATAATGCCGCTTTAGCACATAACGATGAACTATTTTTTGCAGAAGGTTTTCCTTTAACAGTGGTTACAGACCAGATAGGAGCAGGGGATGCTTTCACTGCCGGGGTGTTGTATGGGCAGCTAAATAAGCTCTCACCTCAATATACTATCGACTTTGCAGTAGCCTGTGGAATGATCAAACAAAGTATTCCGGGTGACTGGGCATTAGTTGATTTGGAAGAAATTACTGAATTAATGAAAAACGGACCTTCGGGTAGAATAATACGTTAAATTGGAAAACATGATCTTTACTATAGATGCACACCTCGATCTGAGCATGAATGCCATGGAATGGAACAGGAACCTCCGGCTTCCTGTTAAGGAAATACGTGAGCGTGAGGCCGGGCAAACCGATAAGCCAGACAGATGTAAAGGTGTTGTATCACTACCGGCTCTTAGAGAAGGAAATATTGGTATTGTGGTAGCTACACAAATCGGAAGATTTGTTGCTCCCGATAACCCGCTTCCCGGTTGGTTTTCTCCGGAACAGGCATGGGCGCAGACTCAAGGTCAGCTGGCCTGGTACAAAGCGATGGAAGATGCCGGAGAAATGAAAATGATCCGCTCTGCTGCTGATCTGGATGCCCATCTGGCTTTATGGAATAATGGAGCTCCTAACGAAAATAAACCTATTGGTTATATTCTCAGCCTGGAAGGGGCAGATTCAATAGTGGATCTCAGCTACCTCGAAAAAGCATACAATAATGGACTGAGGGCCATCGGTCCTGCCCACTATGGCCCTGGGCGCTATGCAAATGGTACTGATGCCACCGGGCATTTAAATGATCTGGGTAAGGCCCTGTTAAAGGAGATGGAACGTTTGAATATAATTCTTGATGCCACCCATTTATGCGATGATGCCTTCTGGGATGCAATGGAACTATTTAACGGAACTGTTTGGGCCAGTCATAATAATTGTCGTACACTGGTAGATCATAATCGCCAGTTTAGTGACGATATGATTAAAGCCCTGATTGCAAAAGGCGCTGTTATTGGAGGCGCAATGGATGCCTGGATGATGGTTCCTGGTTGGGTAAGAGGACAATCTACTCCCCGTGCTATGAATTGTAACCTCGAAAAAGTAATTGATCATATGGATCATATCTGCCAGATTGCCGGTAACACTTTACATATAGGCCTAGGAACCGACCTGGATGGCGCATTTGGTAAGGAACAATGCCCGTACGACCTCGAAACAATTGCAGACCTTCAGTTAATGCCAGCCTTATTTGAAAAAAGAGGGTATAGCAAAACCGATATAGAAAACATTATGCACGGCAACTGGTTGCGGATATTCCGCTCTGCCTTGTAGCTCGCAGGCTCGCTGTTTCACGCAGAGAAGCAGAGATTAATATTAAGAATTAAGGATTGATGTGGATGTTTTTTGTTTTTATCTTAAAAAATATAGACATCAATCCTTATGTTTCTCCAAAAAACTTAGCGCATTTGCGAGAAAAAATAGCTTTGCCGGCAGTCTTTTCTTTTATATTTTGCGGCCATGAATTTTCTTGAAGTAGATCACATCAGCAAAGAACAGCACGGCGGTTATATTCTAAAGGATGTAAGCTTTACCCAACAGCAGTTTCAAAAATTGGTAATTGCTGGGGAAACCGGATCAGGTAAGAGTACACTGATGAAAATCGCCGGTGGTATGGCCCAGGCAGATTCAGGAACAGTTATGTTTGAAGGAAAAAGAGTGAAAGGAGCTTTGGAAGTATTAATCCCTGGTCATCCCGGCACCGCTTATTTATCCCAGCATTTCGAGTTACGCAATAACTACAGAGTAGAAGAAATTCTGTCATATGCCAATAAACTTACCGATGAATCTGCACAGGAAGTATTTGATGTTTGCAGAATTACACATCTGCTGAAAAGAAAAACTGATCAACTGTCAGGAGGCGAGAAGCAAAGAATTGCAATGGCCAGACTGCTGATCGGGGCACCAAAGCTTTTTTTACTCGATGAACCATATTCCAATCTCGATATGATTCACAAGAGTATCCTCAAAAATGTGATTCAGGATATCGGAGATAAATTAGGAATTACCTGTATGCTAGTCTCTCATGATCCGCAGGATATTTTACCCTGGGCAGATGTAGTGCTAATAATGAAAGACGGCACAATTGTTCAGCAGGGATCACCTTACGAAATTTATAATCAACCTGTCAATGAATACGTAGGCGGCCTATTGGGTAAATATAATCTGCTTACTCCTCAGCAGGCATCCTGTTTTAAGGATCTACCCGGGCTGCAATTCGAGAAGAGCTTATTTATCAGACCAGAGGATCTGTCTATTAGCAAGGCCAGAAAAGAAATTGTAAAAGGTAAAGTTGTTGAATCTTTATATTATGGTAGCTACTATGATATTACTGTAAAAGTAGAAAACACTTTTCTCGTTGTCAGATCATCAGATGGTGGTCTTAAACCTGGTGCCTCAGTGAATATTGCTGTCAACATATCCAAAGTTTGGTATTTATAATAAAAGAATAGCATAGCACGGGATTTTTTTCTATCTTTTTCGGCTAAACCGAGAATTGATGAAAGGAATTTTGACATTTATGTGTTGTCTGCTGGTAACAGGGTCCTTTGCGCAAACTTATCCGCGTTTTGAGGAAGACATTCGTACAATTCGTAACTACGATAAAATCTACGCTGCTCCAAATAAGCCTATTTTATTTATTGGTAGTTCCTCCATTCGGAAATGGGACGATCTGGAACGTAACTTTGCTTCGTATGTAGTATTGAACAGAGGTTTTGGAGGTGCAGTTACGGAAGATGTCATCCATTATGCGGATGATATCATCTTTCCATATAATCCCAGGCAAATAGTAATTTATGTTGGTGAAAATGATTTGGTGGAAGAAACAGCAACAGCCGACACCATCTTTAACAGGTTTAAAGTCTTATATACAATAATTCGTGAAAAGTTACCAGCAATCCCTATTGTTTATATCTCAATTAAACCTAGTCCAAGCAGGGCTACTTTTTTTGAGAAAGCCAAAGCCGCTAATCTGCTTATCAGTGATTATTTGAAAACTCAGCAACGTGTTGTGTTTGTTGATATTTACCCTAAGATGCTGGATAAAAACGGTAATCCCCGCACCGAACTATTCCTGCAAGATATGTTGCATATGAATAAGTCGGGTTATGCTATCTGGGAAAAAGCAATCAAGCCTTATTTATTAAAGAGGCAAAAGGTATTTCTTCCCGAAATGTAAAAAAAAGTATCTTGCCAGATAATTAAGTCATTTTACTCATGATAATCGACACTCTCCAGAATGCTCAGTTATATTATAAGTTAGGTATTCGTTTTATGAAAGCTTTCGAGTTTTTAGCGCAGAAAGATTTAAAAACGATGCCTAAAGGGAAATACGAAATAGATGAACACATATTTGCCATGGTGAATGAGTATGATACCGTTCCTACCGATAATGAGCAAATGGAAGCGCACAAAAAATATATAGATGTACAGTATATTGTAAGTGGTTCTGAATTGATCGGCCATGATTTTCTACAGGATAAAGTACCTTCAAAGGCTTATGATGCTACTGCAGATTATCAGTTGTTTGCTGAAACTCCTATGTTTTTCTCACGTCTGGAAGAAGGAATGTTTGCTATCTTTTTCCCGACAGATCTGCATATGCCAAATATAATGGTAAGTAAACCAATGCCTGTAAGGAAAGTAGTGATCAAAATAGCAGTTGATTGATAAAGTAGAGAACAGATCTGGTAGATTCCACCAATTATGAAATAGCTACTGCCAATGAACAGTGAACAACAAATGGGCGACCTGTTGCCCAATCTGGATGTTGATAGCCAGTTATGGAACCTGGTGCGCGGCAACGAACAGGAGGCACTTGTTAAATTATACGAAAAACTCTATTTACACCTGGTAAACTATGGCATCCGTATTTCAAATGATGTTGAAATTACAAAGGATGCTATCAATGATCTGTTCCTGGAGTTATGGGATAACAGACATAAACTCCCTGAAGTAGGTAATGTAAAGTCCTATTTGTTTACCTACCTGCGTCGTAAGATCCTGGCGGGTATCCGGTTATCCAAAAAACATAATGAAGCAGCCGGCAAACTGGCCGAAACGGCGGATACACATCAATGGTCGTATGAAGATTATATTGTTGCTATTCAAACTTCTGATGAAATAAGGCAAAAGATCAGTCGTGCGATGGCCAACCTGACACCCCGCCAGAAAGAGTTGATTCAGCTCCGTTATTTCGATGGCCTTAGTATGGAAGAATTAAGCTTACGTACCGGCATTGCTCCCAAAACTGCATATAATACCCTTGCCAGTGCGCTTAAAAGCTTGTCTGTAGAGCTTATAGTACTCCTTCTCCTGATTCGCTAAAAAAAAGTTTGCTTTTTTTTGGGAATAATCCTCACCTTTTTACACTATTAAGTAATGAACCTGGAATTTAACAAGGCGGAAGACTTTTTATTGGATGATTCCTTTCTCCGGTATTGTACCAGAGCAGACCATTCTGCAATACAATATTGGGAGAGCTGGATTCTTGCAAATCCTGAGAAGAAAGTGGTCTTTAATAAGGCCCGGGAATTGTTTCTGCTGATCAATGGCCAGCAAGGGCAATTGGATGCTGCTGTTAATGACTTCAGGGTATTGTTGCAGGAGCATGTAAACCCGCATACTCCCCGTAGGATTGTCTGGTATCGCTGGGCTGCCGCAGCTGCCATATTGGTATTGGCCGGTGCAGGAACCTGGTATACCGTACTAACTAAAAGGCATACCGAAAAGAGCGAAAGTGAGATGATGGCTAAAGCAGATGTAATGCCTGGTTCCCAAAAAGCCCAATTGGTGCTTGGAGATGGAACTACAATTGAGCTCGACTCCCTAAAAAAACAATCTTTGAAAGAAGACGACGGTACACGTATCGATAAAGGAGAAGGTAAGCTGGTTTATGATGCTACCAGGAAGACCGGAGATGCAGTAGTATTCAACACACTAACAACTCCGAGAGGCGGCGAATATCAGTTGGTATTACCTGATGGTAGTATGGTTTGGTTGAATGCGGCTTCCTCTTTGCGCTTTCCAACAAGGTTTACCGGTAACGAACGTACGGTTTATCTAACCGGTGAAGCTTATTTTGAAGTAGCAGCTGAGGCCACTCAACCCTTCAAGGTGCAGTTGGAGAATGGGGCAAAAATTGCGGTGCTGGGCACTTCATTTAATATAATGGCTTATAGTGATGAAAAGGAGATTAATACAACCTTGGTAACCGGAAAGGTAAAGGTTTCAACTGCAAAAGGGAACAGCGTTTTGTTAACACCGGCCCAACAGGCAGTTTTACAAAGAAGCAACAGTGAACTGGCAGTCACTCCTGCCGATATAGATAAAACAATAGCTTGGAAATCTGGCTTGTTCGAATTTGATGACGATGATATTTCATTGGTAATGCGGCAGCTGGCACGTTGGTACGATGTGGATGTGAAATTCACCGGACCCATACCAGATAAGCATTATACTGGATCTATCAGGAAGCAATCCACGTTATCTCAGACGTTACGGATCCTTAAAACGGCTGGGATACAATATAAAATTGAAGGAAAACAAATTGTCGTAGAAGTAAAACAATAACACCAGAAAAAACAGGAACAACAACCAAGATCTTCGTATAACAAACTGACAGACAACAACAAAAAAACCGGAAACGCGGCAACGTTCCCGGTTCGGAATGTCTGGTGGCTACTTATGCGCTTATTTGACGTAAACAGCTAAATGCTCACCAAAAACTTAACAAATCTATGCTATTTAGACATGCTGGCAAACACCCCCGTCGCCCGGTGTTCGCACAAATGCTGAAAGTTATGAAACTAGCCGCTTTTCTGCTGCTGGTACTGGCATTGCAGGTTAGTGCAACCGGTTACTCGCAAAAGCTTACCCTCAACATGCACGATGTAGCATTGTCGAAGGTTTTCAAAGAAATCCGTAAACAAACCGGATACGTTTTTTTCTATAATACTGAAATGCTACAGCAGACAGATAAAGTATCCATTGCTGTAGTACAGGCTGAATTGGAAGATGTTCTGAAAAAATGTCTGATCAACAAACAGCTCAATTATAGTATTGTAGATAATACCATTATTCTTTCTGCCAAAACCCGGGAACAACTGGAAGAAGCTGCAAGGCCTGTAGCTAATATCTCCGTTTTCGGGCAGGTTACAGATGCCAATACCAATGAACCATTGATTGGTGCATCTATTAAACTGAAAGGAACAACCAAAGGTACCAGCACCGATGCTAAAGGAAATTATACTTTACAGATTCCTGACCAGGGAGGCGTTTTAGTTATTTCTTTCGTTGGGTATGAAACCATAGAAAGACCTGTAGCTCAGGCTGGCGCTTTAAACATTAGTCTGAAACCTAAAGCTGTTCAAACAGAAGAACTTGTAGTAGTAGGTTATGGTACTCAGAAAAGAAAGGATGTAACAGGTGCTGTGTCTTCTGTAAGAGTAGGCAATATCAGCGCTAATGTCTCTAAAAATATCAGTGGTGCCATTCAGGGCCGCGTACCAGGCGTTTCTGTTGAATCCAGCAGTGGTGCCCCAGGTGCTGGCTTGGTTATTTCCATTCGCGGATTGAGCACTTTGGGAAATAATACCCCTCTTTATATTATTGACGGAGTGTTTGTAAGCAGCATCGATGGTGTAAGCCCCAATGATGTTGAATCTATTGAAATATTGAAAGATGCGGCTACTGCCAGCATTTATGGATCCCGCGCTGCTAATGGCGTTGTATTGATTACTACTAAAGGCGGTAGAAAAGAAACCCCTCCAAAATTAGATTTAGATACATGGGTAGGCGTTCAATCTATCCCTAAAAGAATGAGCCTCCTCAATGGTGAACAATGGACCAAATTATTACAGGCAAATGTTGGCGGTATTCCCGATTATAACGGTGTTAATACCAACTGGCAGGATGCTATTTTCCGCAATGCTTTAGTAACCCGTACCAATGCAAACCTGAGCGGCGGATCTAAAAACCTTACCTACAACCTGTCTGCGGGCTATCTTAAAGAAGATGGTACCATGATCAATACAAGCTACAATGCCGCCAACTTCCGTATCAAAACTGATTACGAAAAAGGCAGATTACGTATAGGGGAAACAGTGATGATCAAAAGGGGAATAGGACATAATGCTCCTAGTGGTGGCGACCAAACCCATAGTCTTGTTGGTAGCGCCCTGGTTATGCCGGCTACCGTTCCGCTTTATGATGCTACTAACCTCCTGGGTGGATATGGCAGACATGCAAGCTACATGAAGAACCTATCAAATCCTGTTGCCCGCCTCGAAAATATGGACAACAGCAGCAGAGAACTTTCTATCCTTGCTAATGCTTTTGTGGAAGTAAAGCTGATTGAAGGGTTAAAGTATAAATTCAACGTAGGGTTAACAGAAAATCAATCAGGTTCCCGCTTATTTACCGGTGTTTTTGATGATGGTAACTCCGCTAATACTGCTCCTGATCTTTCAGAATCTACTTCTTCTGCCAACTCATGGCTGGTTGAAAATACCCTTAACTACAATAAAAAGTTTGGTAAACATAATATCGACCTGTTAGCTGGCTATACTGCTCAAAAGAATACTTACTCCGGATTCGGTGCATCCCGCGATGATCTGCAACAAGGAACCTCGGTATTAAATGCAGGTTTGGCTACTTCTCAGCAAAATAATGGTAGTGCAAATGCGAATACACTGGTTTCTAAATTCGGTCGTATTCTCTATTCCTATGATTCTCGCTACCTGTTTACTGCTTCAATCAGAAGAGATGGTTCTTCCAGGTTTGCACCAGGATATCAGTATGGTAACTTCCCATCTCTCTCTGTAGGTTGGAATCTGCATAATGAGCAATTCTTTAAAGGCATTGTAAACACCATCAATACCCTGAAATTGAGAGCCAGCTGGGGTAAACTGGGTAACCAGGAAATTGGTAACTACCTCACCCAGAATAGTATCGATAACAGCCTGAATTATGTACAAGGTGGTGTATTATGGCCTGGCATTACCGTAAAAGGTTATGCCTCTCCAACAGATTTATCATGGGAAGAAACTCAGATAATCAATCCAGGACTGGATTTAGGTCTCCTCAACAATAAGTTATTTGTCATTTTTGATATTTTCAATAAGAAAACCAATGGTGTATTGCTGAACGTTCCATTCCCTCCTTCAGTAGGTAAGAGCGGCTCTCCAACCCTGAATGCCGGTTCTATTGAAAATAAAGGATATGAAATTGCTATAGAATATACCGATAGAGCAGGCGATCTGAATTATCGTATTGGCTTAAATGTTTCCCATACTGCCAATAAGATGACCGCCATCAATATCGGTTCCGGACGCCAGGAGTTTGGCGGTATTTCCAGAGCTAAAGTAGGGTACCCTATTGGTTCCTTCTTTGTAGTTCAGACCGGTGGTATCTTCAACACTAAAGAAGAAGTAGCTGCACATAGCAAAAACGGTAAACTGATTCAACCAAATGCTCAACCTGGTGACATTAAGTTTGTTGATTTCAATAATGACGGTATTATCGATAACCAGGACGAACAATATATGGGAAGTCCTTTCCCTTCTGTAACCGGAGGTTTGTCTGCAAATCTGACTTATAAAGGGTTCGATCTGGGTCTTTTCCTCGAAGCTGTTACCGGAAATAAAATCTACAACGGAAGAAGAATCTGGATGGAGAAAATGAAGGAAATTACCAATTTCTCCACCGATGTACTCAATGCCTGGACTCCTGAAAATCACACCAATTTCCCACGATTTACCGTATCGGATTTCAACGTGAATGGTATGGAAAATACCGACAGATGGCTGGAAGATGGTTCTTACCTCCGATTAAAGAGAGTAGAGCTAGGTTATCTTGTTCCTAAGACTATTACTTCTAAATGGGGCATCGAAAGAATCAGGGTATTTGCTTCTGGTGAAAATATTTTCACTGCTACAAAGTATAAAGGCTACAACCCGGATATAGGTGGTGGTTTTGGCGTGAGAGGAATGGATAACTCCTGGGATGTATATCCTTTGTCACGTACTTTCCTGTTTGGTCTAAACCTTACTTTTTAATCGCTTAATGGCAATCCGACATGAAAAAATCTTTTAAATATATTTGTGCTGTTGCAATGCTGGCATCGTTCCTGGCTTGCAATGAAAAAGAATTTCTGAAAACAGACGATCCAAACAGATCTACAGAAGCCTCCTTCTGGAAAAATGAAAATGATGTCAGTGCCGCACTGGCTGCAACATACAGTCCGCTACGCGCCTCTCTTTATGGTTATTGGGGCTCATTTACCGGAATACAGGATATCAATTCCCTGGGCGATGATGTATTTACCATTCCGGGAGAAGAAGCGCCCACCTGGGCTGTAGCCTCCTTTTCCAATAATGAAAATAACGGCGACTTAAGTAGCATTTACAGCGCCCTTTATCAGGGTATTCATAGAGCCAACCTGCTTATCGACAGAATTAAGAAGGTTGATATGAGTGACGAAAAAAAATCGGCTTATGTGGCAGAAGCAAAATTCTTACGTGGACTGGCTTACTTCCTTTTAGCTTCCAACTGGGGGAACGTTCCAATTCGCACAGTGCCTGTTGAAACTACTGATGGTTATGCAATAGAATGTAGTCCTAAAGCTAAAGTTTGGGAACAGGTGGTGAGTGATTTTACTGAAGCCGCAGGTAAATTGCCTGCTGTAAGAGATAGTAAAGAACAGGCCAGAGCTACCAGCGGCGCTGCTATCGCCTACCTGGGTAAAGCATATATTTTCATGGAAGATTATGCAAAAGCAGAAACAACATTCGATCTTCTGTTTAAAGCTCCCTATAACTACGACCTCGTTCCGAATTTTGAAGATAATTTTACTGATAAGAATGAGTATAACAAAGAATCAGTTTTTGAATGGAATTTCTCTCCAATAGGTAACCAATATGGCGCCTGGAGTACAGAAAGTGCCAGTTCGCCAATGTACAACTACCTCCCTCAGTTTATTGGGCCTCCTGCCGGTGGCGGATGGTTTAAATATCTGCCGGGAAATATTGTGGTGACCGAATTTATGAAAGAACCACGACCTGCTGGTTCGGATACTAAATTCGATAAACGTATGTACGCTTCCCTGATGTGGAAACGCTCTACTTTAGGTGAAACTGATGCTACCTGGTATGATAATAAAACGTTTGATGATTTATGGAATTCTGCATGGACAAAAATCAGAAGACTATACCCTGAAACACCAATGGATACCACCACTTATGGCAGGTTCCTGATTAAAAAAGGTACCAGTGCCTGGAGAAGTGAAAAGGATGCAGAT
Source organism: Chitinophaga silvatica (assembly GCF_003419895.1). GTDB lineage: Bacteria > Bacteroidota > Bacteroidia > Chitinophagales > Chitinophagaceae > Chitinophaga > Chitinophaga silvatica. The sequence goes on from NZ_QPMM01000007.1 coordinate 403,327, forward strand.
AACTATTGGGGACCTACTCCTTCAACTGCAAACCTGAGAATATTCCGTTTTGCAGAAGTGCTTCTGCTCCGCGCGGAAGCAGCCGCAATGAATGGTAACAACGGTAAGGCAATCGGAGATATAAACAGGGTTCGTCAACGTGCCGGATTGATAGATAAACTGGCTGCTGATTTATCTGATAAAGATAAAATCATGGCAGAAATTGATCATCAGAAACTATTGGAACTATTTTTCGAACAAAACAGAGTTTACGATCTGAGAAGATGGCATAAAACAGATCTTGGCGATGTATACAAAGCACATCAAAAACAAGGTGCAAACGGGTTTATGCCTAAACACTATGTTTTCCCAATTCCGGGAGATGAGCTAAAAGCTAATCCAAAAGCAACACAGAATGATTTGTGGAAGTAAAGCATCGAGCAAATTTAATCAGCACCTGATAGCGTTGGCTATCAGGTGCTGGTATTTATTACTGTTTGTAACAGTATTAACCAGTTGTAACAGAAAAAAATCCCGGTCAATACCCTACTGGCTACAGGAAGAATTCAGAGTAGACAGCCTTCAACCAGCTGCTGTTCCTACTGCATTTAAAAAAGGGTATATGTTGCTTAGCCGCCGCGATGAGCCCGGGGTAATCTATTTACTGAAAAGTAACGGCCAGATCGCCTGGTTCCATCAGGTTAAAGGTACCGGCTTTAAAACAGCCCATTTCACTGAAAACAAAACCTTCCTTTGTATTCTGGGAAGTAAAGAATATGCTACCAGTTATGGAAATCAAATCCTGGAAGTAAATCTGAATGGTGATACCTTACTTCATTTACAAAAAGGACAAGGCGATTTTATTTCTAATGCTCATCACGAAGTATTGCTGAAAGGAGAAAAGAATATTGTATTCCTCAACTCTGTTGAAAAGATCGTAGATCTTAGCACTGTAGGCGGAAGCAAAAGCGATACGGTGAAGAGCGATGGTATCCTCGTGCTCGACCGCAATGGCCACAAACAATGGGAATGGTCGGTGTTTCAGGCATTAGATCCATTGTCAGACAAAGATATTCTGAAGTCGAAAACCGACTGGATGCATGCCAATAGCCTGAGTTTCGATAAAGATGGGAATTACCTGATCTCGTTTTACAATAATGGGCAGATTTGGAAATTAGATGCCACCACCGGCAAGGTTATCTGGAAGTTTGGCAGGGAAGGTGATTTCCGTTACCCCGCTACCGCCGATTTTGATATGGGGCACAGTGTTCATATCAACGCTGAAAACGACCTGCTGCTATTCGATAATGGGGTAAGCAGGCAGGCTTCGCAAGCCCTGGCTTTCAGGCTTCAGGAAACCGATAAAACAGCCATGCTAACACTGAAAGTACCCGTTCCTGCCTCCTTATTCAACGATCGAATGGGAAGCGCCTATTTAGTGGGTTCCAATCATTTATTGCTATGCTGCAGCCGGCGGAATACGGTTTTGCTTACCGATAGAAAGGGAGAACCAATTTGGAAACTAAACTGTGCTTTTATTCCCTATAGGGCCGAATTTATTGAGCACGACCAATTACCTGAACTGGAATAATCTTTACAAGCTTGTAATTGCAAATTTCTTTCGCTAGTTTTAGCGGATGCGATACCTTATTGTAATTATTTTATTCCACGTTAGTTTATCATTACAGGCTCAGCAAAAATTACGTTTGGCTGTTGCCGGTACTTCTCATGGTCATGCTGCCTTTATTTTTGGGCGACCCGATAAAGGTGATATAGAAATTGTAGGAATATATGAGCCGGATCCGGCAGTGGCTAAACTGAGAGCCAAACAATTTCATTTATCAGAAAACCTTTTCTACACTGATCTGAATAAAATGCTATTGGCAGTAAAACCTACTGCTGTTGTAGCATTTGGAGATATTAAATCACACCGGGATGTGGTGGCTGCTGCCGCTCCTAAAGGCATTCATATAATGGTAGAAAAACCATTGGCTACAACAGTTGCTGATGCTGAATTTATGGATGCCCTGGCAAAAAAACATAAGGTTCACTTACTGACCGACTATGAAACCAGCTGGTATCCTTCGGTAGCCAAAACTTTTCAGCTGATTAATGATAGTAACTACGTAGGAAAAATTCGTAAAGTAGTGGTGAATGACGGGCATCAGGGGCCTAAAGAAATTGGTTGCGGCCCGGAGTTTCTGAACTGGCTTACAGACCCGGTTTTAAATGGAGGTGGGGCATTGATGGATTTCGGCTGCTACGGAGCTAATATTATGACTGCCTTGGCCAAAAATCGCATGCCTGTTAGCGTTACTGCGGTAGCCCGGCATTTTAAACCAGAAATCTATCCAAAAGTAGAGGATGATGCCACTATACTGGTCGATTATGGCGATATGCAATGCACTATTCAGGCATCCTGGAACTGGACTTTCAGCCGGAAAGACATGGAAGTTTACGGAACTACGGGTATGCTGCTGGCTCCTAATGCAAATACACTGATTCAACGAAATCAATCAGTTAATCATAATGTTTCCGGTACACTCACAGATAAGGATGTTCCGGTGTATACAGACCCCTTTCAGTATTTTATAGCTGTTATTAATGGAAAGGAAATTATGCCGGATTATGGCTTGTATGCTCCTGCCAACAATGTAATTGTAGTGAAGATATTAGAAGCAGCCCGGAAATCGGTAGCTACCGGGAAAACAATAAAACTATGATTTCTATTTATTTATAATTTTATACCGTATAAATACTAACTCAATAAATATTATCTGTTTTTCGTTATTATAAAGAATTTCTATTGAAAAAGAGAAGCTGCGATCTTTTTAGCTGGAGAAGTCGTAACTTAACTAACATTTTGGTAGAGGCGTTGACGTTAATTCTTGTTACTCGAAAACAGGTACTATGAGATTGAATTGTTTAATTATCATTGTTACTGCCATCACCGAGTTTTTATCCCCAGAACCAGTGAGAGCACAGCAAAACCCTAGTTTTGGCACTACTTATCAACAGTTGAGCAGGTTTATAGATACGGCACTTATTCCCATGAAGGCTGGTAGCAATAGTCTTGCATTCTCTTTAAAAGCAGAAATAGATAATGGCGGAACTATAGTTAAACTGGAGTGTTCTACTAACGTGGCCGGAGATATGAAGCCACGCTTATTCAGAATGAAAGACCTAGATATAAAATGGAATAAATTCACCGGCAAAACAGGAAAGTATTACGTTATTATCCCTGTTTATTTTATAGTTGAACATGCCTCTGGAAAAATTCTTCTGAATTCAAAAACTGAATTTACTAATGGTTTTTATTTTGATGATGGTGATCTTTTTGATAATAAAGCCCTCAACAACTACTATTTTTTAAAACCAATTTACCTACAACGCTACTTCTAAACTTTTAGCCCGGTACTGACCCGGTGTATAACCCGTAAATCGCTTGAAAAATTTAGTGAAATTGGAATTGTCGTAAGTTAAACGATTCGCAATTTCTGTGATACTTAATGTTGTATTATCCAATAAATTTTTGGACGCTGTTAAAATTCTTTCTTCAAAAAAGAAACAAGGCGCCTTACCTGTATGTAACTTAATTGTATTACTTAAATGAACCGGATGAATATGCATGATACCTGCAATGTCTTTGATGTGATACATCACGTCTGTTTCTCCGGCAACAATTGAGGTGATATGCTTTTCAATTTCCTCTATAAACTGTGTTGTAATTTCAGCTTTCCGGGATTGATATTTTTTCGGGAGAAGAGCCATTTAAATTTTTTTTTACAAAGTTAAGGGAAATTGACTTTAACATTTTGTAAAGGTTACCTTTGGTATCCTCACCGGATTATAGGAAAATCATCTGATATGCGTTATCCTATTCTGTATTTAATTCCACTCTTCCTATTAGCTGCCTGCGGCCGATCTGCCTATAATGATGAAAGGGCCCCGGCAGGCAATTCGCAGGAAACCAGCGACAGTTACCTGACTTCTGCCGATTCGGTTTCATTCTCCAATAATCTTCAGGATATCAGAAGCGCTTCGCGTAAGCGTGTACGAACGGCCGATTTAAGCTGTAATGTAAATGATGTTGCAGCCAGTACTTTTGCCATCGAATCAATAATTACAAGAACTGGTGGTATTACCAGAGAGAGTATTATAAAAAATGAAACATATACCACTAAAGACCTTCCTTATACTGCCGATTCTCTGAAACGGGTAGTACTATTCACGCCAGTAGCTACTCTTAATGTAAGAGTGCCAGTAGCCAGTTTGGATACTGTTGTCAGGGCAATTACCGATATGGCTACTTTTATTGAGCATCGTACGCTTAAAGAAGATGACAAAACATTGCAATATCTGACTAATGCACTTAGAAATGAAGCACAGGCGAAACGAGGAACTGTAGTGGCAAAACCGAAAGACAGTACCATACAGGTAGCTGAATATAATGAAGCTAAAGATAATACTGTAATAGATAGGCGTATGAACAATCTGGCAATTCTGGATGATGTAGCTTATGCCAATTTTTCTATCCAACTATTTCAGCCTCAGGTAGCCAAAGTATATACAGTTGTGAATCCTGATCATTTAAACAGAGCAGGATTTGGAACCGAGTTATTAACCTCTCTGCGTGCCGGAACTACTGCACTTAGAAATACGCTATTGTTTTTTGTTGAAATATGGCCATTCGTATTGGTAGCAATTGCAGGATGGATTGTATTCAGAAGATTTCAAAAGGCAAGGGCTTAATATAGAATTGGGATGTATCAAAAGTATTTCTGATGGTGAAGATTACCAGATTACCTTCAGATCACTTTCGATACATCCTCATAATCATACGGGTTCTCCATAATCTTTTACATCATTGTAATAGGCTTTGATCCGGTCTAAAGACGCTTTTAATGCGGCTTTTTCTTCCACAAGAATCAGACGGATATTAGCTGGAATTTCTTTATGTTCGAGCGCGGATTTATAGGCACGCTGGGCAGCTTCTTCACCGGTTACACAACTCGAAAGTATTGATTTTACATCGGTGCCTGAAAATGCAGATTTTATATCCATCCAGGTACGATACAATTTTCCTGCAGCTGTAGTACCGGTTTCCATAGTACCGCCTGCTGCCTGAACTTCTACCCCTAATGTATTTCTGTATTCTCTGCTATCATTGATCATTGTCATAAAAAGTTCCTTGATCACCGGGTCGGCATTTTTGATTTCTTTAATAGCTTTTTCGTAGCCGGCAATTCGATCGTTGTTAATAGCTATGAGGTCGTTCAATACTTCATTGGTAATAGTGGTTGTTGGTGTTTCCATATGAAAGGTTTTAATCATTATAGCCGGGCCATAAATGATGCCAATGCCAACCTATGGAATAGTAGAGGCTTGTAACTGTTACAGTCTGCTAGTCGTTTTGTGGAATAGTTTAAACACTCTGAGGTTGCTGGGCTGCTTCCTTTAGCCGTTCTGCGAAAATTTGATAAATTGCAGTTTCCTGGTACCTGGAAGCCACCACTATTTCTGTTCCGGCTGCATGTTCGTTAAACAGGGATTGCACCAGTTCAGGATTATTATTATCTCTGGAAAGATGGGATAACAAAAGATGGCTCATAAATGGAGGACGATGCATTGTAAATACTTCTAAAGCCTGCCGGTTGGATAAGTGACCTTTTCCTCCTCTGATTCTGTTTTTAAGAAAATAAGGATAGCGTCCTTTCTCCAGCATCTCTTCGTCATAATTTGCTTCAAGAAATGCCGCATGGCATAATTTGAAATGTCGGATCAACTCTTCACACGGAATGCCTATATCTGTAAATACACCAATAGTAACCTGGTTACCACTTACGATGAAGCTATGAGGTTCGGCGGCATCATGATTTTTGGGGAATGCCGTTACCGTTAATGGTCCTATTTCAACAGGCTCAAATGCCGAAAATGAAACTACCTGGCGGGTATCAAGATTTAAACCTCCATGTTCGAGTGTACTGTTGGTAATATAGACAGGCAATCTGTATTTTTTGGCCAATACAGTTACTCCTTTGATATGATCGGTATGTTCGTGGGAAATAAATATCGCTTTTACCCGTAGCATCGATAAGCCCAATCTGGCCATTCGTTTCTCCGTTTCTCTGCAGGAAATACCCGCATCTATCAATACTGCCGAATCTTCATTGCCAATGTAATAGCAATTCCCGTTACTTCCCGAATTCAATGATGTGATAAAAAGCGACATGCGGGCAAAGTTAATGTTTCTGTTAAGTATCTCCCAAAGTCGCAAAGTTTTTTTGAATGAAAAAGAATCCTGAAAAAATTCTTTGCACCTTTGCCAGAGAGAATCTACGTATCTTTACCACCTTGATATGCACACGTTTTCGTCCATAAAACTTTCGGAACTCACCGGAAAGATTCAGCAGGTATTGCAGGCAGCTTTTACCTCCCAAACATATTGGGTGGTAGCCGATATTACCAACTATTCCTTCTACCGGCAGAAAGGGTATCACTATTTCGATTTGGTGGAGAAAGACGAAAACGGAAATGGTATTGTTGCTAAAGTTTCCGCTGTAGCCTGGGGTACGGGCACCGAACGTATCAAGGAATTTGAAATTGTAACGGGTCAACAGTTTAAGAATGATATTCATGTGTTGATTAAAGTTTCCGTGAGCTTTCACCAGGTACATGGATTGCAGATTTCATTGCTGGATATTGATACCAGTTTTACAATTGGGTTGCTCGAACAACAGAAACAAGCCACTCTTCTTAAACTGGTAACCCAGCATCCCGATTTTATCCGGCAGGATGGCAACAGATATATAACCAGAAATAATCAATTGAAGCTGGGAGAAGTAATTCAACGCATCGCCATTATTTCTTCAGGTAATTCGGCCGGCTACCAGGATTTCAGGCATACCCTTGAACACAACCACTTTGGATATACCTTCCTGGTAGATCCCTATTTTACCGTGGTGCAGGGAGAAGCGATGGCAGAATTGATCCAGCAACGCCTGGTAGACATCTATCAAAGCGGAATTGCCTATGATGCTGTAGTCATCATCCGGGGTGGGGGAGCCCAAACCGATTTCCTACTTTTCGATACGTTTCTTGTGGGCAGAGCTGTAGCCAAATTCCCTATTCCGATTATTACGGGAATTGGGCATCAGAAAAATGAAACTATAGCCGATCTGATGGCGCATAGTCCTACTAAAACCCCAACCAAGGCGGCTGAAATGATCATCGCCCATAATAGAAACTTTGAAGAAAAACTGGTTCAGCTAAGGCAACAGATTATTATCAGGGCGCAGCAACTGTTTTCAAGGAATTTTCAGGAATTAGCGCAGTTACAGGGCACTATTATCAATACCACAAAAGATTTGCTGGCCGAACATAAGGAAAGCATTCAGGAACATCAGCATACTATAGTGCATACCAGCCGGTTAATGCTGTTGCATAAACAACAGGAAGTGTTATCGGTTTCCGGTGCTATGCTGGCCAAACCTCAATTGTTGGTAGCAAGGCGATTGAATGAAATTGAGAACATCATCACTAAATTTCGTTCCTCAACCAGGCTATTTATGCAGCAGAAGCAATCACAGATAACACATTTTGAATCATTATGTCAGTTAATGAATCCTGAACATCTTCTGAAGCGTGGGTTTGCACTGATTTATCAGGATGGAAGAGTTATAGGGAATGCATCAACCTTAAATGAAAAAAGTAAAATAGAAATACAGATGATAGATGCCAGGTTAACTGCCACTATCAATGAAAAAAATAATAATCATGAATGAAGAATTAACTTATGAATCGGCTTATACGGAGCTACAATTAATTGCATCTGAGATCGAGAATGAAGAGGTGTCGGTGGACTTGCTCTCCGAAAAGGTAAAAAGAGCAGCAATATTGATAGCTTTTTGTCAGCAAAAGCTGCGGGCTACAGAGTCGGAGGTCAATAATATTATCAAACAGATGGAAGGTGGAAAATAGAATCGGGTTACCACCCGGAAGTGGCAACCCGATAGGTTAACAAATTTGATTTGCTTAATCAATCAGTAGAGTACTTACTGCCGCACTGTTTCTTCCCCAACTCAATGTATAAACTTCATCTGCTTCTGCTTCAGGCACTATTTTAAGTTGTTGCGCCCTGGCTTTCATTTCCAGCAGTTCGCCTATCGTCAATTTGTATTTTAGTTTGTTGATCAACGATTTTACTCTCGAATGTTCGAGTGTAAAGATGGTTTGTCCATCAAATGGTATTTCTGCCCATATGATTTCGCATGATTCAACATCCAGTACGCCGAATACCAATCCTTTTTGCAGGGGTTGAGTAATCTGAATCATATGCTGAACACATGATGGGTCGTATGCCACCCCACGGTCGGTTAGTTGAATCGGGTAATGATCATTCATCCAACCAACTTTTACAGTCGGAACCAGATCTCCGTTTGTAAATGCATTGCAGGCAAATACAACATATTGAGCATGTTTTTGCAGTTCACTTACCTTTATTCTGATATATTCAGCTGCACCTGCCTCATTTGGAATTCTTTGAATATCACCACTGTGCTTACAGCCGGTAGTTTGAAGATTTCCATAATAGCATGCAGAGGTCAGATGATCTCCGAGTATCAGGCAGCTAAGGTCCATATCCATATGCTGGGCAGGTAATCCTTCTCCCCAATGCATGAAGAGTGTGATTTCATTGCCTTGTAATTTGAATCTTGAACCAGCTTCCACCGGATTTATATTCTGTTTATTGGCACTTCTGTCGCCGATTGGCAGTGGCATCGTATAGAGTTCTGGTGCTATATAAATGCTGTTGCCGGTTGCCGGAATTTCAGAAAATCTTCTTGTCATTTCATTGGCACATATACGATTTACCATTTTAGGCATTTCTTTGATGTGATCTTCGTCATGCAGTGCCAGCAATGGATGAGCAGGAATTTCCTTGGTAATGCTTCCCAGTGGTTTTACACTGCGGATTACTGATTTATCGAAATAATAGGGTGCATACATTTGCAGCGACAATAGTATTCGTGCTGGTACTTTATGTGCTATTTCGGCAAAAGCTTCGCATACCAGGTCTTCACGGAACCAAAGCAGATTCGCAAACAGGCTTCTGGCAAATAATCCGGGGCGTTCCTGAAGTTTGGCTAATGTAGCGGAAGTATTATAAGCTCTTCTGAAGGTATCTACCTCGCCTTGCCAAACAGTATAATCTTCGCGGTAGAAGACATCCAGCAACGTTGCCAGTTTCTCAAAACCTTTGCGCTTTGCATATTCTGGTAAACGTAATGCCCGGATAAATCTAACCCACATTTCCCGCTGCGGATGCATGTTTTCACACATCGCCTGAATATTCATCGGCAAGTTGTTGATCCATTCTGCCACGCGTCTGCAATCCTGCCGATTATATTTAAGCTTCAGCTGATCGTGGTAGATCGATTTAAGTGTAGGCGCCATCACGGAAAGCCGACGAATAACAGTTTTTACACTGGCTACCTGTAAATTTCCGGTACGTTTATACCACAGATATCTCAGGATATCTTTAGGGGTAGTAAACAGTTCGTTGGCCCTGTCTTCCTGCTGAAGCTGAATCAGAATATCTACCACTTTTACAATGGTTTCCTTCATACCTATTGTAACCTCGGGTAATGGAAAAACTTGCAGTAAACTGGTAAGGTCATCTATTCGTCCTGCGTCCAGTGGTGTTTTGGATGCCAGGAGTTGTGACAGGTAGGATTGGGCCTCTTTTTCTGTCCATAGATCCAACACTCTCAATTTGCTACCTTGCCCATAATTCAGCTTATCAGAAAATTCGAATGGAGTACCACAGTAAGGGCAACCATTATACCTGTTCAATGGAAAGGTATCTGGTGCAATGTAATGCCCACATGGCATTTCGGTACCGGCTTTACCATATAGTTGATTGAAATAGTTAATAAGGTAATGCCATCTGTGAATGGTTATGGGTTCTTCCCAATTTTTGATTAATGGGGCCCAGTTGACATTAGTGGCCATTACTTTGGAGAAAACCTTTTTAATTTCTTCTAACCAGGTGGTATCGCATTTACCTAATACGTCCAATAATGCCGGGGTTACGCCAAAGCCAAGTTGGGATAAGTCAACAATGAAATTACAAACATCAAGGGATGCAATAGCTTTGGGGTTATTATTCAAAGCAACAGACGGAATTAGAATGGCGCGTTGGCGTAGCCCTGTGGCAATTATTTGTTTCATAACAATTAGTATTTTACCAGATAATCCTGATGCTATTTATCTTGGTTTTTTAGAAGTAAGCAACAGTTGACCTTAGTATTAGTAAGCAGGCTGGAATTGAACCAACTAAAACCCATCGTCTGCTTTAAGATTTACCAGATAATTCTGTTGCTATACAAGACAGGTAAGAAGTAAGCAACAGTTGACCTTAGTATTGTAAAGCAGGTTGGAATCGAACCAACTAAAACTCCTCTTCTGCTTTAAAACTTATCCTGATAATCCTTTTACTATTTTCCCTAAATGAAGTAAGTAAAAGTTGACCTGGATTTTGTTTGCCAGCGTTTTGATCCGTTGACAATGCAAATATGCAAATGCATGTACGCAATGCACTTGCGTAGTAATAATGTTTTTTAAAATATTTTTAGATTGATTGATATTGAAGTAGTTGTGTTGAAAATTTTTCTTGACATTTTCCATCTACGCAAGTATATTGCGTAGATGTTTTTTTATTTTGAATAAAATCAACCTATGTCAATAAATAAATTGGCCTTAATCAGATATAAAACAATAGATCAGTGTTTGCGTAACCGTTATAGAAAATGGACCCTGGAAGATCTCATCGAAAAAGTAGGGGAGGTATTATATGACTACGAAGGCATCAGTACCGGCGTTAGCAAACGCACCATCCAGGCCGATATTCAGATTATGCGAAGCGACCGCCTTGGATACAATGCCCCCATCATCGTAAAGGATAAGAAATACTACGCCTACGACGATCCCAACTACAGCATCACCAATAGCCCCATTAGCGAAGCGGATCTCGATAAATTTAAAGAAATAGTTGGAGTACTGAAAGAACTCAACGGATTCCAATACTTCGGCGATATGAGCGAAACAATTACCCGACTCGAAAGCAATCTGAATACCGAAAAAGGAACTCAAAATTGCATTCAATTCGAAAATAATCATCAACTCAAAGGCCTTTCATTTATTAATACCCTTTATCAATCTATCCTCAATAAAAAAACATTACTCATTACCTATCAATCATTCACTGCAGTTCAACAAACAGAATTTCTTTGTTATCCCTACCTGCTAAAAGAATATAGAAACAGGTGGTTTCTTATAGTAAAATGCAAGGGCGTAAACATGCTTATGACAATGGCGCTCGACAGAATCATCAGCATTCAGGAAAAACCCAAAGAGAAGTATATTGCCTACAATGGAATTCCATTTGAAGAATATTATAGCGATCTTATCGGAGTCTCCAAATCAGAAAAAGATCTGGCAAAGAAAATTGTATTACAAATTGATAAATCAAACGCTCCCTATGTAATTACCAAACCATTACATGCTTCACAAAAAGTACTAAAAAAAGAAACTGATGGTAGTATTATACTCAGTATCCACGTGGTGGTGAATTTTGAATTGGAAAGAGAAATTTTAGGATTTGGGGAACATATTAAAGTACTGTCACCTTCTTATTTAGCCACCCGCATCAGCAAAAGACTGCTACGGGCAGCAATAATCTATAAAAAGTAACTTGAGTGGAATTATTGAGTACAATTTTCGTGATTGTTCTTGTTGGATAAGGCGAATATTGACTTCAGTTTAAAGGATTAGCTTCACTTTGCCATTGGTAGGGCAGGGGCAAGCCCAATGCTATTAAGTTAAGGAAAGAGGTTTCATGGTTTATAGATATCTGATAGTTGGATTTATTTTCTGTGGCTATCGGCAGGGCGGGGGCAAGCCCCGCCCCTACAGGGTTTCATCAATATTATGTTTTCATCTGGTAGGCAAATATCATGTTGAAGTCAATCATTTAATTTCAATTCTATTAAGAAATAAATCTACAATATAAAAATCAACATTTGATGAAACCCTGTAGGGGCGGGGCTTGCCCCCGCCCTGCCTACGGTAAATGATGTTTGTCCACCATTATAGAACCTATGAGGAATAGAAATTAATTCAAAATAAATTTCCTTAACTTAATAGACCAAACCACAACATAATCTCTTCGCAACTTTCCGAGGAAAATGAAAGCTACTTACCCTGCTCCTTATGGTAAACCAAGGTATCAGTAACCAGCTTTGCTAAACTAATATTACCCGTATCTATTTTCAGTGTAGGTAATTTCGTCTGTAAGTCCTGTATGGCCACAGTAGGAACAGACGAACCAGCCAGGTAAAGTTGTTGCAACGATTTACTCTTACTCAACCCTTTTAAATCGGCATTTTTTAATGCATTGTCTGATAAATTCAGGTATTTGAGTTGTTGGCAGGATGATAATCCATTTAAAGTACTACCAGATATTTTTGTCTGTTTTACATTCAATCTGGTAAGTTGAGTCAGTTGTGCAATTGTCGTAAAAGCACTGTCAGTAATCTTTGTACCGGATAAATCCAGCCAGATCAGTTGAGATTTCAATGGTAGGAGCAGGGCTACATCTGCATTATCAAAATCATTGGCATTTATACAGGTAATCGATATAAAATTATTTTCTTCCCCAACTGCCAAAACCTTTACACCTTTTTGAATAAGTGCCTGAATTGCATTTATATCTGCTTTGGCAACTGATTGTTCGGGAACAAAGGCATTATGCATAATGTTGCCACCTCCTTGCATTCCCTCCAAAACAGCTGTTATAATCGGCGTTTTAGACAGGTCTTTTACTTTCTTTCCGGTTGGCGCTCCCTGTGCTATCCACCATTGTAATAAGGCCAGTTCATTCGGACTTACACCTGGTTTTCCTTTAGGAGGCATTCTATGTTCATCATTTTCCGGTAATAATAACCGCTTGAATAACTCACTCATTTCCGGCATACTGTCTTTTAGTACAGGCCCGTGTTCGCCTCCTTTACGGATCAGTTCTACCGATTCAAGTCTTAAACCTCCTTTAAGCTTCTGCGCATTATGGCAACTGTAACAGCGATTGGATAATACCGGTTGTACCAGATCTTCATACACCCTGGCATCTGCGATATCGGTATAGTTATTTTGTGCAGCACCTGATTTCTTATTACCGATCAACTTACGTAATCCACCGGGCATTGCCTGTGAAAGATAATCATCTCCATGTGTCAGGCTTCCTCCATAATGGCCTGTAATACTTAGTAGCAATGCAATAATGATTATACCGGGTAATTGCCATTTTTTTAGCTTTTCCCATTTGGTATAGAGCAAATAAAGTGTCAGGCTACTAACGGCAACGGCTATTCCGAGATACTGGTGAATACTTAAAATTCCATCTTCATATCCACCATCAAGCGATAACAGGTAACCGGTAAAACAACTGCAAACTGCTGAAATAAAACCTGCCAGCAGTGTAACCGGTATAGCGGCTTTCAGATTTTGCCATTGCTGCCGCCTTGACAGTAAAGCCAATACCAATGCAAGTAATAATATTCCGATAGGCAGATGCACTAACAACGGGTGGGAGCGACCTATTAGCTGTTGCCAGCTACCTTGATTTATTTGTAAGTTCATTTGCTGGCGTATCGTTTTTTGAGCTGTTGCAACATATAGACATTTATATCCCACTGATTAGCTACTGGTTGCCGTGTATAGGGAAGGGCAGGCAGATAATCTGCTGGCCCGAATTCTGTCAGAAAAGTCAGTGGTTTTCCGGCCTGTCGATGTAGCGCAACCACCTGATCCCACCAGCTGAAATGTGCTTTTACAGTGTTCTCCCACTCAGGAGCCCGGGGATCATTCACCTGCGGGCCTTCGGGATGGCCTATTCGTGCATGTATATGTGAGGTTCTGGCTAATGCTTTTTCTACGGTGGCTGTTTGATCCTGCAACAAACTTTCATGCACATTGCACCAATGCGAAATATCCAGCGTTAAGCGTAAATCTGGTTTTGCTTCTATGAATTGCCGGGCTATATGTGCTGCAAACAACATTCGCGACCTATGGGTTTCATGGTACACCGGAATACCTGTTTGTTTGCTTATCTGATTGCTAAGATCAATTATTTTACAATTTTGCTCAAAGTTGAAATAATCTCTTCCACTATGGCAATTTATGTATAATGGTTTTACCTCCTGGTTACTGGTGGCAGCTCTGAGCATTGTTTCGAACTGTTGCAGGTGTTGCTGGAAATTACTGTCGTACCCTGCTGCCAGGTATCCAACTTTCATATTTTGTTCTTTCAATGCTGCAAAGAGTGCTTTCCTTGCGGCTTCATCTGTTGGCCACCATACTTCAATGCCATCATATCCGGCTTCCCTGGCCATTTTACAAAAGTCGCTGATAGACCCGTTATATCCCCAGTTCGTAGCCAGTACTATTAATTCAAATCCTTGCCTGGATGGTTGAGCCAGTGCTTCAAAAGCCGGTAAATTAGGAAGACATAAGGCCGCACCTAAAGTGGCTGATTGTTTAAGAAAATTTCTTCTTGGATTGGTCATGTATACTTAGCTTAATATCGATGTAATTACTTTACCACTGGTGTCTGTAAGCCTGAATGGGCGCCCTTGGAATTGATAGGTGAGCTTTTCATGGTCGAAGCCTAATTGTTGCAGGATCGTGGCATGGATATCATTCACTGATACTTTTCCTTTAATAGCAGAATATCCAATTTCATCTGTTTCTCCATAGGTATACCCTTTTTTGATACCTGCACCTGCCATCCACATTGTAAAAGCATCTACGTGATGATCGCGGCCCATGAATGGCATATCTTTACCATCCCTGTTTTCCTGCATTGGGGTTCTTCCAAATTCTCCTCCCCATACCACTAGCGTTTCATCCAATAATCCGCGTTGTTTTAAATCTATTAGTAATGCGGCCACCGGACGATCTATTTCTCTGCATTTGTTCCTGAAACCGTAATCAATCGCATCTCCTTCACCGGTTCCATGAGTATCCCATCCCCAATCATATAGCTGAACAAATCTAACTCCGCTTTCTACCAGTTTTCTTGCTAATAAACAATTGTTGGCAAAAGATTCTTTTCCGGGTTTGGTGCCATATAATTCATGTATGTATTCCGGTTCTTTACTAATATCCATTACTTCCGGAACAGATATTTGCATCTTAAATGCCAGTTCATATTGCGAAATACGGGCAATAGTTTCTGGATCACCGAATGAATCATATTCCTGCTTATTTATATCGTTAATCGCCTGAATCGATGCTTTCCTGAGGTCTCTGTTCATCCCATCCGGATCGGATAAAAACAATACTGGATCGCCTTGCGTACGACATTGTACGCCCTGGTATACAGAAGGCAAAAAACCACTGCCCCATACACTCTTACCTGCATCGGGAGTTTTACCTCCGGAGGTCAGTACTACAAAGCCTGGTAGATTACTATTTTCGGAGCCTAAACCATATGTAGCCCATGATCCGATGCTTGGTCGACCTAACCTTGCACTTCCGGTTTGCATCAGCAATTGTGCAGGGCCATGGTTGAACTGATCGGTTTGAACGCCTTTCAGAAAACTGATTTCATCGGCCATGGTAGCCAGATGTGGCAGATGGTCTGAAATCCAGGCACCCGACTCTCCACGTTGTTTAAACTCGGCCTGTGGACCAAGCATCTTAGGTACTCCACGAATAAATGCAAATGTTTTTCCTTCTAAGAGTGAGGGTGGGCATAGTTGATTATGCAATTTGTGCAAAACTGGTTTGTAATCAAATAGCTCTAGTTGGGAAGGTGCTCCTGCCATGTGAAGGTAAATTACACTCTTTGCCCTCCCCGGAAAATGAGGTGCCTTGGGGGCCATAGGATCGGTAATCATGGCAATATTTTGCGCTGTAGTTGGCTTATTAACACAACCGATCAAAAATGAGCCCATAGCTGCAGCTCCTAAGCCGGTTACACAATCGAGCAGGAAATGCCGTCTGGTAACATATTTTAGCTGCTCTTCATTTGCTTCCTTAAACAATTTATGGTAGGCGGTCATAATTTTAAGATTTTATCAGGAATTCATCCAGGTTCATAATTGCATTGGCAACAATAGCCAATGCTGCCAGGTTGGCCGAGTCAGGGGTTGTGTCCTGTACCTTCAATAACTTTTTTAATGCATTGGCATCCGACTGGTAGGTAGATAATGCTGTAGCATACAACTTTTGTAAAATGGCAAGCTTTTGAGGTTGTAGTGGCTGAAATAGGGCCAGCTCATATCCAATTTTAATAGCAGTTGCCACATTTCCTTTAGCTTTTTCCTGCATACGTTTCGCCAGCGCAATTGCTGCATCCATATACACCGGATCATTTAGAGTGGTTAAAGCCTGAAGCGGTGTATTGGTACGAATACGTCTTTGCAGGCAAACTTCCCTGCTACTACCATCAAATGTTATCATACTTGGATAAGGGCTGGTTCGTTTATGATAGGTGTACAAGGCTCTTCTATATTGATTACCATTTGTTGCTGTGCTCCAGGATGCCCCGTTGTACACTGTTTGCCAGATATTATCTGGTTGGTAGGGCATAACACTTGGGCCATGGAGCGACGGATTAAATACTCCGCTTATCACCAATGCCTGATCGCGTATTTCTTCTGCCGTAAGCCTGAAATGTGGCCCCCTGGCCAATAATCTGTTTGCCGGATCTTTTTCCAGAAGTATGGGGGTTGTTTTGGAGTCCTGCCTATAGGTGGCCGACATCACTATCTCTTTTAATAATGGTTTTAATTGCCATTTATAGGAATGCATGAATTTATAGGATAAATAATCCAATAATTCAGGATGTGAAGGAGCAAATCCCTGGGTACCGAAATCTTCCAGCGTTTCTATTATACCGATTCCGAAAACCTGCTCCCAGCAACGATTTACCATGACGCGTGCCGAAAGGGGATTGGCAGTATCAACCAACCATTCTGCCAGTCCAAGCCTGTTGCGAGGTGCTTTGGCCGGAAATGGATTCAAAGTATGTGGTACATCAGGTGTAACAGTTTTACCTTTTACCAACCAGTTTCCTCGCTCAAATACCTTGGTTATTCTTTGAATGCCGATTGGATTCTCAATCATTACCGGAATATTGTCCGGAGATTTATTTACCAGGTTTACAAGCGTTTTATTCATTTCTTCATAGCCCGCTATGCCTTTTCCCGGTAAATTTTCACGGAATGCCAGCCATTCAATTACACAAACCGACCAATCGGCCGGTATACCGGAGTTTTTGAAAATGAAATAAAGATCATGGGTACCACGAGTAGCAGGAATTGGAATTTCAATTGCCTGCCATCCGTTGGTTGGAACAATAGAATGAGTAACCAGTGTAGTTCCGTTCAGGCTATCCAGCTTTACAATCATTGTTCCTCCCTTATTACCTGTTGTATAATTCATCCATAGATTGCTTTTACCATCCAGGTTTTGATGGGGCAGCCGGCAGCTACCATTGGGTCTGACTCCTGTGTATTTGGTGTCTAATAGTGCGCCATTAATATACTGATCAAAGGTATGCGCATGCACTTTGGGTTCCAGTACTTGAACAAATTCTTTGACCTCTTGTTGTTGAGTAACAGTACCGTATTTGCTTACCCAGTCACCTATTTTTCTGACTTCCTCATTACCAAGGCTATCGTAGAAACGGTATGTTGGGTGCTCCATGTATGTATCCTCATCCCTGGTATTATTAAGGAATGCCATCAGTTTATAATAGTCTTCAAACCGTATTGGATCATAAGGGTGACTATGACATTGTACGCAACCGATAGTCATTCCCTGGAATACTTCCATTGTAGTATTAACCCGATCTATAATTGCGGCGGTTCTGAATTCCTCATCCTGCGTTCCTCCTTCATCGTTGCTCATTGTATTTCTATGAAACGCTGTTGCTATGAAATCTGCTGTTGTTGGTGCAGGAAGCAGATCGCCGGCCAGTTGCTTAATAACAAAACTATCATATTGCATATTAGTATTAAAGGCATCAATTACCCAATCGCGATATCTCCATACATTCCTTGGCATATCGCGCTCATAACCTTTTGTATCGGAATATCTGGCCAGGTCGAGCCACATAGATGCCCAGTGTTCACCGAAGTGTGGTGATTGTAAAAGGCTGTCTACCAATTTTTCGTAGGCAGCAGGATCCTTGCTTGCGGCAAAGCTGGCAGCCAATTCAGTAGTTGGAGGGAGGCCTGTAATATCGAAACATACTCTCCGTAGCAGGGTCATTTTATCTGCTTCGGCAGCTGAACTTAACTTTTCTTCTTTTAGTTTTTGTTGAATGAACTTGTCTATATTGTTCCCGTCTTTAATGGAAATATCAGGCACCTGTATATCTGTAGGTGGAATATATGCCCAATGTTCGCCCCATTCGGCACCTTCTTTTACCCATTGGGTAAGTAATTCGATTTCCTGTTCACTTAATTTTGCGCCTTTCTGCGGCATTCTTTCTTTAGGATCTTTACAGGTAAGCCGGCGAATAAATTCGCTTTTTTCGGGATGCCCTGGTATGATGGCTGGTTTTCCGGATTTGGTGTTTCCCAATGCCTCTTCTTTAAATAAAACACTAAAGCCACCGCTTTGCTTTACGCCTCCGTGGCAGCTAATACAGTGCTTATTTAAAATTGGTTTTACCTCTGTGCTATAGTTCACTTTTTTCTTAGAATGGCACGCAGAAAACATACTGCCTATAATAATGGCAGGTAAGAGGACCACTGTTATCCTCATTGTGGAATGATATAACATCTGCAATGTTTGATTGACTCACTAAAGTTACTGAGAGCAAAGGATTTGACTGCTAGACCATTTACTGAAAATGATGGATTATCTTACGGCGTAATTCTCTTGTCTCTGTATTGATTTGGTGATATGCCCATTACTTTGGTAAACATTCTTGAAAAGTAATAAGGATCTGAAATACCCAATTGAATGGCAATTTCTTTTATGCGCAAAGTTGTAAATAGCAAGTATTGGCAGGCTTGCTGCACTTTGAGGTGATTGAAATATTCGATTGGAGAGTAGCCGGTTCCATTTTTAAATAAAAAGGAAAAGTGAGACTGCGAAAGATTTACAGCAATGGCCATCTGTTGAAGGGTAATCAATTTATCGAGATGTTGATTCATATAATTAATAGCAGTATCAACTATATCTGCATCTGGTTTTTTATTGGAAACAGGAACCAGGTCGGGGTACCAGCAGGAAGATAAAAAACTCCAGAAGTTCATATTGGCAAAAGCAAGATGTTCCTGTCTGTAGCCCCTTTCGAGCAGGCTGTAAATCAAATCAAACAACTGTGTTCTTTCCTTAGAAAATGGAAGAAATGTTTTATGTCCTTTCCAGACTTTTACGGCGTTATTTAGCAAACCATCCGAACTTTCTCCAAGGAAATGAGCCCAGTAAATAGTCCATGGTTCAAGTTCGTCTGCTGCATATTCGTGTGATTGATTTCTCGGAAGTAAGAAACAGTCGCCCGGCTCAATGGAATAGGTCTTTTTTTTAAGAGTAATGCGTCCTTTTCCTTCCTGGCAATATATTAATATGTGCTCATCTGCTCCCTGTTCTCTTTTTCTGTGATGGAATTTGGCTTTGGGATAATAACCAATATCAGTGATATAGAGTTGTTGAGTAGTAATGTTACGGGCACAAAGCTGTTGTATATTACGTGGTAATACAATTGCTCGCTGTCCCTGGAATCCTTCTTTTTTTTTTCTGATCATGGTCGAATTACCCCGTTGGTTAGAGTTGCATAGTGGAATTATACTGATACCAATATAAATCAACTCCTAAATATATTTAGGATAGAGAATAATGTTTTTTAGGTTGATGATTTTAACAAATTGATTTTCAATATCCAATTGTAATATCTTCCTACTTGTCTGGGAAACCGTACATTTACATCAATGAATCAGTCCATTTCCGGGAGAAAAAGTGATAGAGAGTAGTTCACATACCACACAACGTAAGATAATCCATATCGATATGGATGCATTTTATGCATCTGTAGAGCAGCGCGATAATCCTATCTACCGCGGTAAGCCTATTGCAGTGGGAGGTTCTCCTGAAGGAAGAGGTGGAGTAGTGGCCACAGCCAGTTATGAAGCGAGAAAATTTGGAGTTCGTTCTGCCATGTCCTCTAAAAGGGCGCAGCAGCTTTGCCCCCAGCTGATTTTCGTGCGACCGAGGTTCGATGCCTATAAAGCAGTATCTGCACATATTCGGGAAATCTTTAGCAGGTATACCGATCTTATTGAGCCTTTATCATTAGATGAGGCCTATTTGGATGTTACAGACGATAAATTACAGATTGGATCTGCCATTGAAATAGCAAAGCAAATAAAGCAGGCAATTAAGGATGAACTTAATCTGACAGCTTCAGCAGGTGTTTCTATCAATAAATTTGTAGCTAAAATAGCCAGTGATCTGAATAAACCGGATGGGTTTACCTTTATTGGTCCATCTACTATTGCTTCATTTATGGAGAGCCTGCCGGTCGAGAAGTTTCATGGAGTAGGCAAGGTTACTGCCGAAAAAATGAAAAAAATGGGCTTATTTACGGGAGCTGATTTAAAGCGTTTATCTGAGCAGGAACTAAAGAGTTATTTTGGAAAGGTAGGGGCCTTTTATTATCAGATTGTAAGGGGAATTGATGACCGCAGGGTTCAGCCACATCGGGAAACCAAGTCACTTGGCGCGGAAGATACTTTCCCTGTTGATCTTACCACCTTGGAAGAAATGGAGGCAGAGCTGGAAAAGATTGGCAAAACTGTGGTTACCCGGTTGCAGCGTTATGAGTTGAAAGGCCGTACCGTTACGCTGAAAATCAAATACAGTGATTTCCGGCAGATCACCCGTAATCAATCTTTCAACTTTCCGATAAATGATTATGAAACCATTGTTCAAACTGCCAAACAATTACTGATTGGTACTCAACCTGAAGATCAAAAAATCAGGTTATTGGGAATTACGCTTTCCAACTTCCACGAATTAAACCTCAATGATACAGATAAAGCCAATCAGGTAACTCAGCTTTCGTTGTTTGACTAAATATTGTAACAGGAAAAGTGAAAGCAAATGAATAGGTTATCAGCCTTTATTGTAATCTGATTGATGCTTGATTTATAAAAATTGGTAAATCTGTGTTCCCTTCAATTATTACGGTTATATCTGTGAAATCAGCATTTAGCCAGGACTTCCCGTCATTTTTGAAATTTGATAACTCTGGTATGGAATGTTTAGAATGTTTGTAGTTCTAATACTACAAACAGCAATCCAATATTTACATTACAGACAATGCCTACTTTAAACCTTGATTTAAGAGGGGGTGTAATATAAATAGCTGTATATCTTTTAATTGTACTTAAGTTAGTTTAAATCAGGATTCGGAACAGGTAGCTGACCTGGGCAATAAAGTAGAACATATATCTGATAATACTCTCTGACTCGCACAGCTTCGCTGATACGAAAGGTGTTTCCGTTCAATTATCATCAATAAAAACTAACATGAATACCTCAACGTAATACTATCGTTTGTAAGGTATTGGAAGCTTGGTTAACAAACTGAATTGCGCCAATAGGCCGGCAAATCCAATTCAGATTCTACCTCTTCGATCCGTGCTTGCATGAGGTCGAGGAGTTTGTTATGTAAGTCGTGGTGCACTTCCCAGAAGCTGGAAGGCACATCCAATACTGATTTAAGTAAGTCGCCAGGATATAATCCGGCTGTTATTAATACATCAGTACTTAAAATCTCCAACGCGAGCGGCACGAGATATTCTGGGTTAAATGACTGACTGATTAGCATGCTTAATTCATTCGCAGATAATTTAACTAAAGGTACTTTAGTTAAAGCCAGACATTTTTGTGAAAGTCCGGAATTTGCTGCTGCAGTAGGTTCCCATTTTTTGTTCTCGAGCTGCTCCAAAGATTTATATCTCCAGATTTCCTTTTTGTTCATAAAAGATTCTTCTCTTCTAATAATAAATGATTCATTGGTATGAAGATGATTTCATCGCAATTGACTCTATAATGCTTAATTGTAGATGCTGCGGAGTTTGGCAGTGATTGCGATAGACCCGATTTGGCAAGCGGATTCAGAAATCAGGATCAACTCTTATAAAGATAAGGATTATTAATTAGGCCAAAAGAAATTTTTATACACATCCATAAATAGCAGATTAAAGGGAGGTTAAAAATAGAAACTGACTTAGATTCGCATTCACCTGAAAACAAAGGAGGTGCCTCCATAGAAACACCTCCTTTGTTATATCAACTAAGTTAACTATGCTACGGATTTAGAGTACCTGGGCATTACCAAAAGTTTAACTATTGTATGGGCAGTACCTGAAAGTACAAAGGCCAAAAGCAATAATAAAGCTGCTTTCCCTGGTGTGTCAAATACATCTAAAACACCGGATACTCCTTTGCCGGAGAATAATACAGCTACCAAAAAGGCCAATCCTCCGGTCACCCATAAGGTAATATGTGACCATAAGTATTTTTGTTTTTGAAAACCACTTTTCCCAAAGGATGTAAACAGCAGATAAACGTGTGCAATAAAAAATAATGAGGCCAAAACAGTTAGTGTTGTGAGCATTTCTCGGTTAATTTAGGTATAAACAATAAGTATGAATACCTAAAATAATAAATAGTTTTTATATAAGCAAGTTGTCTTCTATTGTTCCATTTTACTGCGGATGGCTGAAATATGTTCTGCGATTATATGCAATCGATAATAATATTTCTCAAAAATATCATCATACATTCTATGCCTGTTTTCCAGGAAGGCATTTAGCGCTTCATAAATAAATTCTTCAAACGTACTTTCTCCGTCTACCTTAATCACACATTCAAATACCGGTTCCATGCTGGTGGTGAACTTAGGCTTGATCAGAATATCGTCCATAGTCGTGATCAAATCCTTATACAGATTAGGCGCTTTCGCAAAAGGCACATAATGGATGGCTGTAAATCCATCCTCATCATATACATACTTGTTTACCTCTTCACTTAATAAAAACTGAACCACTTCCCGGTTATTGTTATGCCGGGTTGCCAGCAGGAGGGGAGTATCCTGACTTGCCAGTACAAAATTGAAATGGATATTATGTTCAATCAATATTATTAATACATCTGTAATGGCAGCCAGGCGATGATGCTTGAAGATATAGGCAATGGCAAACAGGTAATCCGGATCGTCGACACTCAGCTTCGCACCCTTTTTTAAGGCATATTGGATGGCCTGAGGCTTATTGGCACCAACTGCACAAAATATAATGGGAATACTCCCTTCCTTCTTAAAATGGATATCCGCACCTCCTTCTTCTATCAATAATTCTGCGGCTTCTATAAACGTTTCCTGAGATTCCAGTAGTTCACACAATAGCTCTGATCGTTCATCCCTGCTTAATAAATCAAGATTCTGACCAATGCTGGCAATCACTTCATCAGGATTTTGGCTGATTCTGATTTTGCGTTTTAGATCCTGGAAGGTAAGGCGCTGCATATGTCTTCATGGTATAAATAATGGTAGGAGCGAACCGCTGATCGGATGAAAGTCTCACAATATTAATAAAAAAAGTTATTTGATACAGCAATTTTGTTAATACTGTTAAAGAGAAGTTATATTAAAGCAATTATACCATACCAAATTGACGGGTCTGCCCGTTATGGTATAGAATTGGCATTCCCTTATCTATATAAATTACTATATCATGAAAAGGTTTATTGCAATCAAATTATCCCTTCTCTTGGTAGCCGGACTTTTAGCAGCCCCACTACTTCATGCGCAAAACACAAAAGCAGAGAAGAAAGCAGAAAAATTAGCAGCGGTCAAGTCATTAATCGACAGTCAGAATTTCGTTTTTAATGCACAAAATGCATTTCCTGTAGGTGGGCGTATGCGAAATATTACATCCAATTACGACCTTACCATTACCAAAGATTCTGTGATCAGCTTTCTCCCTTATTTCGGAAGAGCTTTCACAGCTGATTATAATGTTACAAAATCACCTCTGGATTTTGTTTCCACATCGTTCGAGTATAGCGTAGCTCCCGGCAAAAAGGATGGATGGGCAGTAACCATTAAACCTAAAGACAATAAGTCTGTTCAGACCATGTACCTTACTGTTTCCAGTGAAGGTTATGCCAGCCTGCAGGTCACCAGTATAGATAGAACTTCAATAAGTTTTAATGGAGATATAAGCTCCATTCCTGACAGGCATTCAAAGAAATAATCTATCCCACAAAGTGGCAGAGATTAATATTAAGAAGCAAAGTCTTATGCGCTTTTTAATAAAATATTCTTGTTAACTTTAAAAAAATCCTTTGTCTCTTAATATTAATCTCAGCTTCTCTGCGAGAAAAAAACCTCAAAATGTCAAAGATTAATTCATTGTTTTTGGATATAGGTGGAGTATTGCTCACCAATGGTTGGGATAGGAATTCCAGAAAGCAGGCTATGGATAAATTTCAGCTCGATCCGGTCGAAACAGAAGAAAGGCATCATCTTACCTTCGATACTTATGAAGAAGGAAAGTTGACATTGGATGAATATCTCTCCCGAGTTGTCTTTTACACAGATAGAAAATTTACCAAACAACAATTCAAGGAATTTATGTTGTCGCAATCGGCTCCTTTCCCTGAAATGATTGAATTAATAGTTGCCCTGAAAGCCAAATATCAATTAAAGATCGCTATAGTTAATAATGAAGGCCGGGAATTGAATGAGCATCGTATCAGACATTATAACCTCAACCGGTTTGTCGATTTTTATATTTCTTCCTGCTTCGTTCATTTCAGAAAACCAGATGCAGATATTTATAAAATAGCATTGGATATTGCCCAGGTAAAACCTGAGGAGGTTATTTATTTGGAAGACAGACAAATGTTTGTTGATGTAGCCCTCGGATTAGGCCTAAACGCTATTTGCCATAAACATTATGAATCAACACGGGAACAATTAGCGGCACATGGTCTGGTATTATAGCCCTCGGATTAGGCTAATCGCTATTTGTGATAAATATTATAAACCAGCTTGTGAAGAATTGGTTAGGTACATTGTGCCATCGGATTCGGACCAAGTATCATTTGCTATAAGCATTATAAACCAGGTTGTGAACAATTGGATAGGTAGTTTTAGCTTTCAGATTAGAACAAAACATTATTTGCGATAAATATTATAAACCACCTTGTGAACAGTTAAACACGAACTTTTAGCCTTCAGATTAGAACAAAATGCTATTTATCGGGAACATTATATATCAACTTAGGAACAATTATCAGCAAATGAATTGATATTTTAGATTGATATACAACTCATAACAATCGATTTTTTCTTTCAATATCCCCGATTTTTACCGCTGGTGTAAATTTTCGCCCACTAATACTCACTTTGTTACAATTAATTTCTATTTTGCCACACGGTTTGAAATTTGCGTAGTCCCACGTTTAGCTATCGGTTGAAACATTTCCAATTTTAATTGAGGGTCAAAAAATTAGGTGTGATGCTTATGCCAGACGTAAATCGCTAAATGCATTTAGCAAGTCAATGTAAACTATAAAAAAATCCAGATCTATGCTTAGATGGAACATGTTCCGTCCAAAGTTGAAACAGTTACGTGCGTACGACAGGAGAACTTTGGTATTGATTTTAAGTATTGGTAGTTGTCAACAGCTTTTCGCTCAGACCAAATTACCATTAACCGATTTATCTGCTTTTTCGCAGCCTTCAGGCAACTGGCGTTTAGCCGGTGGTGTGAATGCCGATTTACAGCAGCATAATGTTTTGCAAACAACACCAGGAACTGGTATTCTGGTTAATCTTCCCGACAAGAAAAACCCAGGAAAAGACCTGTTCAGTGCTTTTCAGCATGGTGATCTGGATCTCGAATTTGACTACCTGATGTCGAAAGAATCCAATTCCGGAGTGTACCTGCAAGGTCGCTATGAAGTACAACTACTCGATAGCTGGGGCACTACCGCTCCTAAAGCTTCCGACAATGGTGGTATTTATGAAAGATGGGACGACAAAAGAGGGGAAGGACGTCAGGGTTACGACGGACACGCTCCGCGTCAGAATGCCAGCAAAGCCCCGGGCTTATGGCAACACATGAAGATTTCTTTCCAGGCTCCTCGCTTCGATGCTGCCGGAAAAAAAATCAGCGATGCCGTTATCCTGAAAATTGAACTGAACGGTGTAACCATCCAGGATAATGTTGTTCTGGCTGGCCCAACCCGCGGTGCAATCGGCAACAACGAAGTGCCTCAGGGTCCGTTACGCATCCAGGGCGATCATGGAACTATCGCGTTCCGCAACATCGAAGTGACCAACTTCGACGCTCCACGCCCCGAACTCTCAGACGTAAAATACAGCATCTATAAAGGCCGTTTCGATAACGAACCTAACTTCAGCAGCCTGAAAGCTGTTGCAACCGGTTCTCAGTCAACCTTAAACGCCAATATGGCTGCTTTGCCAAATAACGAATTCGTAGCGCTTTATACTGCTACCTTGAATGTAAAGAAAGAAGGTAACTATACTTTCAATCTGCGCACTACCGGTGGTCCTGGCGCTCTGAAGATCGATAATAAAGAAGTATTGAGCTATCGCAACAGATGGGATAAGCAAGGTAGTGTTACCTTAACTCCTGGTACCCATCAGATAGAGATTCAATATTATAAAAATACCGACTGGGCTAGAAAAGAAATTGGTTTAACCGTTAAAGAAGCCAGTATCCGTGAATTCTCACTGGCCGATACTAACGGAGCATCCGACGACGGCGCTGATCCAATTCTGGTAACTGCACCTGAAAATACCATTCTGCGTAGCTTTATGGATATCCGCGGTCAGAGAAGAGTAGTACACAATATCAACGTAGGTAGCCCTACCAAGATCAACTATTCCTATGATCTCGACAATGGTTTACCATTCCAGGTATGGCGTGGTGAGTTCCTGAATACTACTCCAATGTGGCATGAGCGTGGAGATGGTTCTTCCCGTCCTTTAGGTGCAGTACAGGTTTTAGCGGCTCAGGCTGGTATGTCTATTGCTAAACTGGATAATAAAGATGCTGCATGGGCTACTGATACCACTGGTACAGGTTTCCGCCCGGGTGGTTATGCTTTGGATGCTGCAGGTAAACCTACCTTCCGCTTCAACATCTATGGTACTGCTATCAATGATGATATCACCGTATTACCGGAAAATCAGGGTATCTATCGCTCTATTACTGCTCAGTCACCTGCCAGCGACCTTTACTTACGTATAGCCGTTGCCGATAAAATTGAACAGGTAGCTCCGGGTTTATTTATCGTAGGTGATAAATCTTATTATGTGAAGATGGATGATGCGAAAGCCAATACCATTATTCGCAACCAGAACGGCCGTGCTGAATTGATCATGCCTCTACAGGCGAAAATTGGTTATGCGGTTATCTTCTAAGCAGCAATACTAACGACATTATGAAACTGAATTATAAAAGCATTACAGCAGGAATTACAGCAGGTTTATTCCTGATGGGCTCCGCTCTCTCTCCTGTAAAAGCTCAGGAATCACCTAAGGAAGAAGATTTCTTCCGCATCGCCCGCATGGTGTCTCCGGAAGGAACACTGTTGGAAGTAGGCGGTTTATGTACTTTGCCAAATGGCGATTTAGGTATTGCTACCAGAAGGGGAGATATCTATATTGTTCAAAACCCAACCAGCAAACAACCTTATTTCAGAAAGGTAGCTTCAGGTTTACACGAAGTATTGGGTCTGGCTTATAAAGATGGTTCTCTCTACTGCGCTCAACGTGGTGAGTTAACTAAAATGACAGATACGAACATGGACGGAAAAATGGACCTGTTCGAAACTGTATACGCATGGCCGATTTCAGGTCACTATCACGAATATTCCTTCGGTCCGGTTATGGCTCCGGATGGCACCTTCTTCGTATCCGGCAACGTTGCTTTTGGCGATGAAGAATGGTGGAGAGGTGAAAGCCGAGTTCCTTGGAGAGGTTGGATGATGCACATCACCGAAGACGGTAAAATGGAGCCTTGGGCTACCGGTTTTCGCTCTCCTTGCGGTTTGGGAATCATCGATGGTGAATTATTCTACACCGAAAACCAGGGCGACTGGATCGGGTCTGGTGGATTAACTCACGTTAAGAAAGGTAGTTTCGTTGGTCACCCAGCGGGTTTGCGTTGGACTAACCAACCTAATTCTCCGGTTAAATTAACTACTGAGCAACTTTACAGCAAAGTAGATCCGCGCTTCCGCAGAGATGCAAACAATCGCGCTATTAAACCAGAAAACGTAGTTAACGAGAAATTCTCTACGCTTTTTGATATGAAACAATACTTCCCTGAAGTGCAGTTACCAGCGGTATGGTTACCTCACGGTGTACTGGGTATTTCAAACTCTCAGCTGCTGACTATTCCTGAAGGCGTATTTGGTCCGTTTGAGAAACAAGTATTGATCGGAGATCAGGGTCAGAGTAAAATCATGCGTGTATTCCTGGAAAAAGTAAATGGTGAGTACCAGGGTGCTGCATGGGATTTCAGAAGCGGTTTCCAATCCGGTGTTTTGCGTATGGCATGGGCTCCTGATGGATCTCTGTACGTAGGTGAAACCAACAGAGGATGGGGTTCTGCCGGTGATGCCAACCAAGGTTTACAACGCCTGGTTTGGAACAATCGTGTACCATTCGAAATGAGAACAGTAAGTGCTCGTCCTGATGGTTTTGAAATCACTTTCACTATGCCGATTGATAAGAAAATAGCTGAAGATATCGCTTCTTACGAAGTTGAAAGCTTTACCTATAAATACCAACCGGTATATGGTAGCCCAACTGTAAATACAGAAAAGCTGAACATTAAAGGAGTACAGGTTTCTGCTGATGGCATGAAAGTTCGTTTGGTAATTGATGGATTACGTCAGTACTACATCCACAAACTTACATTGAATGGTATCCGCGCTCAGGAAGGTTCCTATTCACTGGTACACCCGGATGTATACTATACTTTGAACAATATTCCTGATGGCGATAAACTGCCGGTATCTGCGCTGAGCACTAAGAACAGTGCAACTGCTAAAGCTACTACAGCTACCAAGGCAACAGATGCAAAAGCTGCAGCAACCAAGCCAGCAGCGGCAACTGCGGCAGCAGCTTCAAAAGCTGTTACCTACGAGCAGGTAAAACCTTTGCTGAATAAATGGACTTGCTCTTCCTGCCACAATGCAGATAAGAAACAAGTAGGACCAGCATTTAAGGATATTGCTAAGAGAAACTATTCAGTAGCGAAGATTTTGCAACTGATCAAAAATCCACAACCTGAAAATTGGCCTGGTTATGCAACACCAATGCCTCCATTACCTCAGGTTCCGGATGCAGATGCAACTAAAATTGCTCTTTGGATCAATTCTTTGAAATAATTTTTTGATAGGGGCCTGGTGCGCTGGAAGTTGCGCCAGGCCTTATTTGTTACCCTTCCCGCTCTTATTTTTTCTCGTTTTCTCCTATACTTTTCTTGTGGCTGCTAAACTGATTTTAGCACTTTTTGAACTTTTTCATTTTCTTTCTGTTAAATATATATTAGTATGAAAAACACTATAACAGATTAGGTGATTTATAGTCGTTTTTTATCACATAAGAGAAAAATAATTAATTTATTAAGATACGGTTGATAAACAGGCACAACATCTTGTAATGGTTCGAGATGTGCAGGGGCGGGTCCTTGAGCGATGTAGCACCCGCCCTTTTTTATTTTTCTTCACTATGCCTTTCTCCTGTAATAGCTTCTTGCCCCCAATGAAATAGGGATTCCAAACACTACCATCAGTATTCCAATTCCAATTAAAATGGCCGACAATGGTAAAGGTACCCGTATTATGCACTACACTACTATTGCTGTATAAAAAGAAAATTTATTACTTATGTCATATATAGACGTTTCCTAATATTAATTTAGCTTTAAGAACACTTTCGAAGTGGATTTTAGGGTTTGGATAACCCCGGATAAAAAATTAAATTTGTGAAAACGGTGTATATGGCAAAGGCATTAGATCATGAAATGTATAACTACTTTATGCAGCTTAATGATGCTGAAAAGAAATCAGTTATACAAATGCTTAAAACCTTTGTAAAAGGTAAGGAGAGTTCAGTACGTATTAGCATTGAACAATATAATCAGGAACTGCAGGAGGCTGAAGCTGAATATGAAAGAGGAGAATTTGCAACACATGAAGAATTTGTAAAGCAGATCCGGAAATGGTAGCAAAGCAATACGAAGTAGTTTGGACAATGATGTCACAGAAACAAATGAGGCAAGCTTTCAAGCATATTAGTAAAGATTCACCAAAGAATGCTGCTAAAGTAATAGAAGAAATTGTAGAAGCAGTGCAAAAGGCAACTTCTAACCCCGAAAGATATAGCCCCGATAAATTTAAGACAGATAACGATGGCAGTTTCCGAGCATTTGAGAAACATCATTATAGAGTCTCTTTTCGATTCACAAATAATATAATTAGGGTTTTACGGGTACGACATACGAGTATGGAACCATTAGAATATTAATGGAAAAAATAGACTACTAAGAATATAGTACTCCCTACTAATTAAATTTTCTCCTGTAATAGCTTCTTGCCCCCAATGAAACAGGGATTCCAAACACTACCATCAGTATTCCAATTCCAATTAAAATTGCCGGCAATGGTAATTTTTGAAGAGGCAATTTGGTAAGTGGCAATACCAGATATTGCATAGTGCTGTATACAACAATTGCATATAACATACCTGATACTATTGGTTGCTTCCTCAATACTTCCATCCTTTCATAGAGTAGAAAAAAGAGAATAGTAAAAGAATAGGCAATAATAAAGTGAAATAACAATCCTATCCAGGGCATTACCGGATTGCCGTTAAATGCTTCCTGTCCGAATGCCGCACTGGCAATTGCCGTAAGCATAGTGCGAACGCTGGATTGTGGATGGTTGTTTAGAAATTGTATGGAAGCTGCAGTGATATCTAAAGTGCCGGCTATTAATCCTGTAATAGCTACAGCTCGGATGAAAGATGGCATTGTTGTAGATTTTGGTTATTTCAATTTACATATTTTTAATAAGTATACATCCCTTTTCGCAGCCTGTTTTCTTTAAAAATTACCCCCTTTTATTATCTAATTATTAATAAATATTAAAATCTCCTTAAATAATTTTCATAATAAATTTATAATCAATCAATTTAAAATTATAAAAATAAAAATTTAAACAGTTGATTAAATAAACGATTGTTTAAATTAAACGTTTGTTTAACTTTGGCCCGTCAAATCTAAAAGTGGAACATGGAAGAATATAGTGAAAAACAGCTCTCGATACTAACAGTAGCAGAGCGGCTATTTGCCGATCAGGGCTTTCATGGCACATCGGTGAGAGACATTGCGCAGGAAGCGGACGTAAATATTGCCATGATTTCCTACTATTTCGGTTCTAAGGATAAATTACTGGAATCGATCTTTAAATACAGGATGAGGGCATCGCAAAGATTTATTCAGGACTTATTGGTAAATGATAGCCTGAAACCGCTGGATAAGATATATGCCATGATCGACAGGTTCCTGAACAAGATGCTGGGAGAACAGAATTTCCAATGCATCATGAGCCGCGAACAACTGAACAGTGAGCAAAGTCCGGTTAGGGATCTTATCTGGGAGTTGAAAAGAGAAATGCTGGGCTTAATGCAACCTATCGTTACTGATGCCCAGGAAGCAGGAATTTTTCATAAGGATGTTGATATAGTTATGCTTATGACTTCATTGTTTGGCACTATTCATCAAATCATCCCGGCTCAAAAGCTCTTGAGAAATGATCCCGAATTTCAAAATCTCACTGAGGAAGAGTTTAAGGAAAACCTCAAACAAAGAGTAAGCATACATTTAAAAAAATTGTTCAAAGCAATCCTAACACATGAATTTTAAAAGCATATACGCACGATTATATGCGCTTGCATCGGGGATCATGCTGATTTTTTTCTTTCAATCAGCAGCTGCTCAACAGAGCGTTAAACCGCTTTCGTTAAATGAAGCCATATCGCTGAGTATACAAAACAGCAAACAATTAAAAGTAAGCCATGCAAGGGTAGACCAGGCCAATGCATCTCTCAAAACAGCCAATGAACGCCAGTTGCCGGATGTATCTGTAACAGGTTCTTACCTCCGCCTCGCCCAACCAAACATTGATCTGAAACTTAACACCGGTAGTGGTAACGGTTCAGGGGGTAACGAATCGCCGAAAGTAAACAGCGCTGCCTACGGTATGGCTAATGTGTCTGTTCCTGTTTTCGCCGGAATGATGATCCAAAGCGGTAAGGAATCTGCCCGTTATCTCGCTCAGGCGGCTAAACTGGACGTCGAAAACGATAAGGAAGAAATCATTCAGAACACTATCTCCGCATACAGCAATCTTTACAAAGCTAAAGCTGCTGTGAAACTGGTAGAGGAGAATATCAAACAATCAGACGAACGCGTTAGAGAGTTTTCGAACAAGGAAAAGAATGGATTACTCGCTCGTAATGATCTCTTAAAAGCTGAATTGCAACAATCTAACTACCAGTTAGCGTTAATGGATGCTGAAAACAACCTGAAAATAGCTAACCTGAATATGGATATTATGCTGGGCCTCCCCGATAATACCATCCTGGAAGTAGATAGCACCATCTTTGTTGTAGATAAGTCCATCGATGCAAGAGGCGCTTCCGACTTCGAGCAACTGGCTTATCAGAATCGTAAAGATGCTGCTGCTCTGGGCTTAAGAGCTAAAGCTGCCAACGCTGGTGTAAAAGGTGCTAAAGGTGAATATTTTCCGTCTTTAGCTGTTACCGGCGGTTATGTGGCTGCCTACATTCCTAACGTAGTTACTGTAACCAATGCAATTACTGCGGGAGTAGGACTGAAATACAATTTATCTTCTCTCTGGAAAACTGGTTCTAAAGTTGAAAATGCAAAAGCTCAACTGGCTGAAGTAGAAGCTAACCAGGCCAAACTTGCTGATGCCATCCACCTGCAAGTAAACCAGGCATACGAAAATTATTTACTGAGTCGCAAGAAAATGGATACATATATAAAGGCCATTGAACAATCAGAAGAGAATTATCGTATCACCAAGAACAAGCATGATAATAACCTGGCTACAACTACAGACCTGTTGGATGCTGATGTAGCCAATCTGCAATCTCACCTCAACTTCGCTTATGCTAAAGCGGACGCGCTGGTGGCTTATAACAAACTGTTAGAAGCAGCAGGTTTACTGGAATCCAACACCAAATAATACCAAACCAATAAATAACAAAGCTGTGGAAACGCAAACACAATCAAAACCTACTAACAATATAAACATGCAGGAAACTAACGCGCCTAAAAAGAGAAGCAAAGGGTTCATCATTGTACTGGCTGCGCTGGTACTCGGTGGCGGTGCATTTGGTATCACTAAATATATTCATGGTCAGCACCACGAAGAAACGGATAACGCGCAAATCGATGCCAATGTTAGCCCGGTGATTCCCCGCGTATCCGGTTATGTAAAGGAAGTAAGGGTTAAAGATAACCAGTATGTAAAGAAAGGTGATACCCTGGTTATTCTCGATAATCGCGATTATGCAATGAAGGTACAGCAGGCCGAAAATGCTTTGTATGCCGCTCAGGCCAACCTGGGTGCTGCTGAAGCTACTACCGCCGCTGCACAGGCCAATATCAGTTCTTCTGAAGCCAATATCGGTACTATAGACGCTCAAATTGAAGCGGCTAAAGTTAACCTCTGGAGAGCTTCTCAGGATTTTGAACGTTACAATAACCTGATCAAGGATCACTCGATCACTCAACAGGAATATGAACAGGCTTTGGCTGCCAAACAAACCGCTGAACGTCAGCTGGATGTTCTGGCTAAACAAAAAGCTGCTGCCAGCCGTCAGACTCATGTAGTTTCTTCTCAAAGTGGTGCTACCTCCAAGCAAATCAACATTGCTAACGCTGGTATCAAACAACGCGAAACTGATGTGGCTGATGCTGAGCTGAATCTTTCCTATACTGTGATCACTGCTCCTGAAAATGGTGTATTGTCAAAAATCTACGTACAACCTGGTCAGTTCGTTGCTGCTGGTCAGTCACTGTTTAGCGTAGTATTAGATGCTACTCCATGGGTTGTTGCTAACTTCAAGGAAACGCAGCTGGCAAAGATGAAATTGGGTCAGAAAGTTTCTG
The DNA here is from genome assembly GCF_003419895.1 of Chitinophaga silvatica. Taxonomy (GTDB): domain Bacteria; phylum Bacteroidota; class Bacteroidia; order Chitinophagales; family Chitinophagaceae; genus Chitinophaga; species Chitinophaga silvatica. Next base: position 437,643 of record NZ_QPMM01000007.1, read on the forward strand.
TACATATCGATGCTTTTCCGGGTAAGGAATTAGAAGCTAAGGTTACTTCCTTTGCTCCTGCTACCGGTGCCAAATTCGCTTTACTGCCTCCGGATAATGCTTCCGGTAACTTCGTAAAAGTAGTTCAACGTCTTCCTGTGAAAATCGAGTTCACTAACCCTGGTGATGAATTGGTAAAACAACTCCGCCCTGGTATGAACGTATTGGTTGACGTGCATCTTGATTAATCATACATGAATACAACAGGCTGGGAGTTAATAATTAATGAAACCATGCAAATTCAATAGCAAAGGCTTTTAACATTAGTTTCATTATTTAATCAACAGACAGGGGTATACTCGTTAATTATTAACTCCGGGCCTCGTTGTATTTCATTCAAAATATAAATGCTGCATGCAACAAGAATCCTTGATAGAATACGGCTCGCGCAGGGTGATCATCACGATCACGGCTATATTTTGCGCGCTGCTGGAGATAGTGGATACCACTATCGTGAATGTGGCGTTGAATGATATGCGTGGTAACATGGGGGCTACGCTCAGCGAAATCGGATGGGTAATTACTGCATACGCTATCGGTAACGTAATTATCGTTCCTATGACCAGCTGGTTATCTCAGCAATTTGGCCGACGTAACTACTTCGCAGCTTCCATTATTATCTTCACCGCAGCTTCTTTCCTTTGCGGACAGTCAACCTCCATGTGGGAACTGATTATATTCAGGTTCATACAAGGTTTAGGCGGTGGTGCTTTGCTGGTAACTTCTCAAACAATTATCACAGAAAGCTACCCTCCCGAAAAAAGAGGTATTGCTCAAGCCATCTACGGTTTAGGGGTAATCATCGGTCCTACCTTAGGTCCTCCTTTAGGTGGTTTTATTACCGATAATTATAGCTGGCCTTACATCTTTTATATTAATATCCCAATTGGTGTTATCGCTACTTTGTTAACCTTACAGTTCGTTCGTAGTCCTAAATATGCTGAAAAGAAGGCTATTAATGAAATTGATTTCTTAGGTATCATTTTACTCGCGGTCACAGTTAGTTCTTTGCAATATGTATTGGAACGCGGGCAGGAAGATGATTGGTTCAACGACCCTATTATTACCCTGTTGGCAGTAACCAGTGCTTTAGGTTTATTCTTCTTTATCTGGAGAGAACTTACCTATAAGAACCCGATTGTGGAATTACGGGTATTAAAGAATGGAAACCTGAGAGTAGGAACCGTGCTTTCGTTTATCCTCGGGTTTGGATTGTATGGATCTACGTTTATCATTCCATTGTATACACAAAGTACACTGGGGTGGACGGCCACACAATCAGGTTTGCTTATGATTCCGGCGGCTTTAACCACGGCGTTTATGATGCCAATTATTGGTAAACTGCTGGAGAAAGGAGTACCGCAACAATATCTGGTGGCTTCCGGTATGTTATTGTTCTTTATATATAGCCTTTGGGGTTATTATATAATAACGCCTAGCGATACGGGTGCTGATGCTTTCTTCTGGATGCTGATCGTACGTGGTATTGGTATGGGTCTGTTATTTATTCCGATCACAACGTTGGCACTTTCTTCACTGAAAGGACAACAGATTGGTCAGGGTGCGGCCTTCACAGGTATGATGCGCCAGTTGGGCGGATCATTTGGTGTGGCGCTGATCACCACTTTTATCTCCAGGCAGAATGAGGTTCACCGTAATGTGCTGGTAGAAAAACTGGATACCAACAATCCGGATGTGATGAACCATGTAGGCGGAATGGCACACAGTTTTGCTTCGAAACCGGGTATGGACCCGGGTAAAGCATTAGGTGCGGCATATAAAGCGCTGGATTACAGTATAACCAAACAGGCGGCAGTTATGTCCTATATGGATGCCTTCCTGTATCTGGGTATCATGTTCCTGATTTGTATACCATTTGTATTAATGGTAAAAGCTAAAAAAGCAGCTAAACTGGATCCGTCAGCTATGCACTAACGGAAACGGTTCAACATAAAATATTGTTGCAATAACAGTGTAACAGTTGTAGGTTTAGGTAAATAAGCCCCGATTTTAATCGGGGCTTTCTGTTTCTCGGGTATTTCTCGCAAAGACGCAAAGATTAATATTAAGGTACAGAGGATTTTTATTAAGGTTTTTAAGAATAAAAGCGAATGTTATTTAAGGACCATTAATTTTACTCTATCAATAAGTTAAATTATCAGTACTCTTAATAATATTCGCCATTTCTTAAAAACCTTAATAAAAATCCTCTGTACCTTAATATTAATCTTTGCGCCTCTGCGAGAAACAACAGTTCTCAGATGGGAATACCGGCCTTACGATAAATGAAGCTTAGCAGCCACGCCGGCCCGATTAAAAGGAATTGTAAATCTTTAAAGAAAGAAGGTTTGGCTCCTTCTATTTTATGGCCAATAAACTGCCCTATCCAGGCCAATACAAATATTACCAGTGCCACCTCCCAGAGTACTAAGCCTGTTCCTGCTACCCATCTCCAAAGCCATAAACAAACCATACCAATGATAAGCATACCGGCAGCTAAAGACACCGAAAGCCTGGTATAATAAATTATCAATAAAAGAAGGGCTATATGAGCCAGGGTAATATTTTCGTTGTGCAGGAAGGGAATAGGAACCGAATATAAAAAACCTACTATACTAAAAAAGATCGCAGGAACACAAATCCAATGTATGAGCTTATTGGTGTGGTTACGGTGACTACTTCCATATTCTTCCAGCCAATCATTCATAGATTTCATAGCTCGATTGTTTAGTCTAATCTTAATATACTAAAAAAATCCTGATTCAGCTACGGAAGAGCTATCATATAAGAAAAGAATAGATGTTATAACGGAAAAGACTATTGGATATTTTGCGGATTATCAATCTTCTATACAACGGAGACGCTACTACGAGAAAAAGATAACTAAAAGAAAACCCCCGTCACAAAGCTGTTTGACAGGGGTTAGGCTATATTCGGTTGAGGCACATCGTTTAAGTATATACGAATATTAACTTCGCATAGTTTCTAGTACAACAATCTGAAATGCTATCTTGTTTTTCATTATACTGATTTATTTAAAAATTTAATCTTATGGATACTATAGGCTTTATTGGAACAGGTCATTTAGGTTACCCAATTGCTGAAAATCTCATCAGAGCCGGATATAAGCTGAAGGTTTATAATCGCACTGCCTCAAAGGCAGAACCATTGAAGGCCTTGGGTGCTGAAATTGTGTCGAGCCCCGAAGCTGCTGCTACCAAAGGTGGTATTGTAATGAGCCTGGTTTCTGACGATGCTGCCGTTGAAGCAGTTAATACTGATGCTTTACTGAGTGCATTGGGGAATGGGGGAGTGCATGTTTCTATGAGCACCATTGGCCCGGAGGCAGCCAGAAAACTGGCCGAAAAATCCAAGGCTCATGGGGTGACCTATATTGCCGCCCCGGTATTTGCCAGACCGGAAGCTGCTGCCGCAAAAGTGGGAAATGCTGTGATCGCAGGTGAAAAAGGAGCAAAAGAACGTATTACTCCTTTATTACAGGCCGGATTTGCTAAGAACGTCTTTGATCTGGGAGAAGACCCCGGCAGTGCCAATGTGTTGAAACTGATAGGTAATTTTATGATCGCAGCTTCAATAGAGCTGATGTCGGAAGCTTTTACCCTTGCCGAAAAGAATAATCTGGACACCCGGGTTGTATATGAAATGCTGACTACCACACTTTTTGCAAGCCCGATATTCAGGAATTATGGAGGAATGATCCTGGATCGTCAGTTTGCCGGAAACCCTTCCTTTAGCGCTGCTTTAGGGTTAAAAGATATTGATCTCGTATTACAGACGGGAAAGGCTACACTAACTCCGCTGCCAATGGCAGATCTGGTAAAATCCAGACTTCTGACAGTTTTGGCTCAGGGGGTAAAGGATGCCGATTGGCTGGCATTAGCTACTGGTGCAATGCACGATGCCGGGCTTAAACCTTAATTTTCTACTGCCACCGGCAATGGGTCTTCTTCCTGTGGCCGGTGTGCTGCTCCCCAGTCGGATATATGCTGCAACAATGCTTCCATGCTGTAACCCAGCGTAGTAAGCTCATATTCTACTCTTGGAGGTACTTCAGGATACACAATCCTGGAAATCAAGCCATCGCTTTCCAATTCTCTTAATTGCAATACCAATACCCGTTCCGAAACACCTGTAATAGCCTTCTTAAGTTCGCTATAACGTAAACGCCCATCCAATAATTTCCATAGGATGCTTGGCTTCCAACGTCCACCAATCAACGATAATGTATAGGCAGTACCGCAATCGCCCCTTAACTGCCGCCCATTAATGGCATTTGAGGAATTCTCTTTTCTCATAGTAAAAATATCAGCTTAAAGTTACAACATCCTGCTATAGTTAAGGTTACTGCTATACTCTGGGTAACTCTATAGTTTCCTCTGTAAAATTTACCGTAGGTTTGTTGTATTACTTAAATTTTTAAGATATGAAATTCCTACCCTTAGCAGGCAGAATTCTGTTTGCCCTGATCTTTGTATTATCTGGTGTTAACCATATTGCAGGCGCCGGAGCCGATATGGCAGCAGCATCCGGTGTACCGGCAGCCGGTGTGCTGGTTCCTGTAGCTGGTTTACTGGCTTTTGCCGGTGGATTAAGCATTCTGTTAGGTTACAAAGCAAAGATTGGAGCGTGGCTGATTGTATTGTTTATAGTGCCGGTAACGATTGCCTTGCATAAATTCTGGGCATTTACTGATCCTATGCAACAGCAAATACATATGGCCATGTTCATGAAAAATCTGGCATTATTAGGTGGTGCCTTACTGATAGCTTATTTTGGAGCCGGCCCGGTAAGCCTCGATGCCAGGGCTGCTGCTAAAGCATAATTAAAGCGCGATAATGCTCGCTTGAAAGCATAATTACAGAGGATGCATCAAAAGTAATCAGGGAGGGCCTTGTTCTCAATAAAGTATTGAATATTAGACCTGAAATAGATAAATAATTTTTGATGCATCCTCTTTTTAGTCGATTTATGTACTTTTAGATGCATGGTCGAAATTTTTGATAATATCAGACAACTCTACAATTTTAGTCGGCCTACCCCTGAATTGGCCGATTATATTGAGTTCTTTTCTGAATCTTCAGATGAGGAAACTACCCGGTATTCAGCTAACCAACATTTTACGGTGAAGATGTTTCAAAGCTGGACCCCAACTATCTGGATTAATCTTGGAACTTCCTATCAGATCATTACCCCAAATTATTCTCAAACCATCGCGGCGGATGATGATGTATTAGTGGTCCGAAATTCAATGGTTACACGATTCAATCAACCTACTGATCATATTTTTACAGTTAAATTTTTCCCGGGTGCACTAGAACGTATCCTGGGAATTTCTCAACTTCCGTTTATTGACCAGGTTATTCCTTTAGCGAGCGTATTGCCGTCTCAGTTAATCTTCAAAATAAAAACTGCCGGAGATTTCGAAGAACGAATAACATTATTACAGGAGTTTTTTCTTATTAATGTTGTTAAACAAAGAAAGAACGATCATTATATCAAATTTGTAAAAGATAGTATCGATCTGCATCATACAGCAGGTATAGATTATAATACAGGAAAAATGGCAGAGAAGATGTTTGTTACTTCTAAAACCATTAACAGGTATTTTAATAATATCATAGGTGTAAGTCCTAAGAAGTATTTCTGTGTTCTACGTGCCAGGACTGCATTAGGTGCATATGTAAATAACAAAAAAACATTTCTGGCATGTAATTATGGCTACTATGATATGAGCCATTTTTATAAGGAAATGTTGAAATTTACAGGTGATAGTATGATTGCTACCCATTAAAAATTGTCCGTTTTTTACCTGGATTAATTATTGTGTTCTCTCTATTTTTAAAAGAAAAAAGATGAAGTCGGTATTACTGTTGCTTGGCATTTTATGGAGCTGTATTTCAATAACATATTCTCAACCAAAAGCTACTATTATTCCTGGTGCCTGCCCTGTTGTCATAGACAGTAGCGTTAAAACCCGTTGTGGTTATCTGGTGGTTCCTGAAAACAGGAAGAAGAACAATGGTAAAACTATTCAGCTTCCCTTTATTATTGTTGAAAGTCCTAACCCCGATAAGAAAAAAGATCCGCTGTTGTTTACTGCCGGTGGCCCGGGAAGTAGTTCGCTTGGCTGGGCAAGAGGCGCCGCAAAAAGTATGATTATCAAAGAGAGAGATTGTATAGCGTTTGAACAAAGAGGTGCCTGGTTTGCAAAACCAAATCTTAATACTACAGACCTGGATAGCGCTATGAAACTGGCTTACAGGAAAAATCTCAATAAAGATAGTATGATGCTGGAAGGAGTGAAGCGATACAAGAAAAACCTTGAAGCAAAGGGTATTGATCTTACAGGCTACAATACAGATGAAACTGTGGCCGATATTCATGATTTGCTTTCCTGCCTGAATATTGATTCTGTGAATCTGTTTGGAGTTTCCTATAGTGGTGGACTAATGCTGGCGGTATTGCAGCACGATCCGGCCCGGATTCGTTCATTGATCCTGGATTCACCACTGCCTGCTTTTATTCATATTGATGAAGATGAACCTGCTAATTTCAACGAGGCATTGTCGGTACTCTTTAGCAATTGCGAAAGAGACTCGGTAGATAAAATACGATACAGCAATTTGCGCGAAAAATTTCAAAGATACTTTACTGGTATTTCTGATAAAGTTTTTACCCTTCCGTATTTGGAGAAGGGCACAAAGGATACAATTAATATTCAATATACCAAAAACGACCTTCTGGATATCATACAAAATTATTTATCAGGCTCCTTAACAGAAGCTCCGTTTGTGATCACAGAATTGATAAATGGTAACCACTACGCCTATATGAAAAAATTGCTCGATGATCTGTTTGCCCATGGTCGCGGCCCTTCAGGTATGCGCATGTCGGTATATTGTGCAGATCAGGCAGCATATAATAGTTTGGCTACTATTAATAGTATTTCAGCTGCCTATCCTTACATGAAAGGATATCATATCAATGATGTGTATAAAGCAATATGTGATTGCTGGACCTACAAGCCAATTAATGCAACAACCAAGCAACCATTTTATTCCAATAAACCGGCGCTGCTGGCAGATGGAGAAATGGACCCGGCATGCAGGCCTGTTTATATAGATCTGATCCATCATTATTTACCGAATAGTTCGCGCTTATTGTTTAAAGACCGCGGTCATGGGGTGGGAGGGAGAGACTTTCAATATTTTATGTTGCAATTTCTCAATCATCCATTTGAAAAAGTAGTTTCAGATAATTCAAACATTATCTCGTATTGAGAATAAAAAACGATAGATCAAAACATTTGATCTATCGTTTTTATTTTTTTAGGTTGATGATTACTCTGCCTCTTCGTTTTTCTTTCTTTTGGCTACATCTTCGAGGAGCTTGAGTCCGAGCAATCCGCTGATTGGGCCATTACCACCTTCACCACCACCGATCAACACATCAGGCATAATGCGGATCTGTTGTGTTCCGATAGCTTCCATTACTTTAAGTTGAGTAAAGTTGTCGCCACCCATTGCTTCCACTGCCAGTTTGTATGATTCGGCGCTGGACTGACCAATAGCAAGAATCTTTTCAGCTTCAGCTTTACCGGTAAGTGCAATTTTTTCGGCATCGGCTTTAGCAGTAAGTTCGGTACGTTCGGCTTCAGCTTTAGCGAGTAATCTGATTTTTTCGGCTTCACCGGCAGCCAGTAATTTCATTCTTTCACCTTCGGCGTTGGCTTGCAGTCTAACGCTATTGGCATCACCGGTAGCTTTTTTCACAGAAGCATCGGCAAGGCGTTCGGCAATCCATACACCCTGATCGGCCTTTACGATTTCTTTCTGCATTTCGGCGATAGCAGTTTCTTTTTCCAGTGTTTGTCTGGTTTCCTGGGCCAGGCGCTCCGTATCGTAAGTGATTTTCTGTTCTTCAGCAATCTTACGATCGGTAAGTGTTTTCATGAGCGTTTCAGGAGGAACAATATCACCAATTAAGGTATCCACACCGTAAACGTTGTATTGGTCCAATACCTGACCGATATGTTCTTTAGCAGAAGTTTGTCTTTCCTTTCTGCTGGTCAGGAAGCTGATTACATCAGCACCCTGGGCCGAGTTTCGGAAATAGTTACCGATAGTAGGTTCAAGTACCTGGGTAACCAGATTGCTCATGTTTCCGAATCGGGCAATTACCTTAGGAGCTTCATTGGTTGGGATATGAATGATCTGTGAAACATCGAGGTTGAAAGTAAAACCATCGCGGCTTCTGACAGTAATGGTAGAGAGGTTCTTATCCAGCTGATGTGATTCACTTCTTGCAGAAGCCCAGTTCAGCACCAGGTTGGTAGTAGGAACCAGCTCTACCTTCATGATATAGGGATTAATAGGGTATTTACCGGGGCCTAATGGTTCGGCCCATACACCTTTACTGCCTTTGGCAACAATGTTTCCATGTTTGAATTCGGCACCGCTGATATCCACTCCATCATTACCTACGAAAGAAATAACTACGCCAACATGACCAATGGCGATTTCTGTCATGTTTACCAGTTCTAGTTTCGCAAACCATGGATTAATGAAGTAGGAACCTGCAAGAATTACTTGTTCCTGCAGCCCTTTATATCCACCTTTTTCGAGGAAAGAATCCACGTCCTGGAAGTTGTTATGGCCATCAATTGTTTTACCGGCAATAGATCCGGTTTCGATTGCTTTACCCTCGAGTGTGGTAATAATACCTACAGCATTATCAGGCACAGAAAGCATATCGGTGATCTCTACTTCAAAGAGAAAAGTATTGATACGATAAGATCCCGGAGTGATGATGGCAGTCTGACGGCCTTTGCGTCCGCCGCCGGAAAGGAATGATACAGCGTCCTGGAAAGAATCGCAAGGTACTTTACGGGCAAGGATAGCGCCGGTTTCGAGTTCAGCACCATCTTTAGCTAGTACCAGTCCGATTTTACCGGTAGGTATAATTGTGAAGGGCTGGAAGGTAACGCTGTATTGCCAGAACCATTTCCAGAAGTAAACACCCGGAGCTAAAGTCTGGGCTTGAAATCCGGCTTCTCCATTGGTGGCCATAATACGGCCTTCGGGCAATTCCTGTTTACCAAAGAGTACGAATTTTTTGGTGACTAATCCTATCCTGTCTTCAGGTACTATAATAACGCCAAAGCATATACGAAGAATGACTTTGTACAGAATCAGGCAAATTAAGGGTATGCCAATTAGCAACCCCCAGGATACAACACTGGTGTTTTCCATTTGTTAGTTGATTAATGTGTGATGATGATAATGAAAGTTATGGGTATGCGGATTCTGCCAGCAAGTTGCTGTAGAAAGGGCAAACGGGATTTAGTTCTATACTAGTTCCTTCTTTGAAACGGAGGGGAGGTATTGAAGTTGGTCGAGATGTAAGTGATCAGGATATCGTTGCCGGAGCAATTATCAGATTCCATTGTTGTGTTATTAAATGCAGATGTAAAAGTAGAAGTTTTTTTGAATCATCAAAATATGATAAGATTAAGCAGATGAATCAGATTCATGAATTTGATATAAAAAGAGAGCGCAACTATTGAAAATTTAAAAAACTCTACTTATTCATTAAATTTAATAACACCTTTTGCCAATAAATTTTCATTTTCTTAAATCAACGAAATATTTTTATATATTTGTCTTGCTTAAACGATTTAGCAAATCTTCAATAAAATATGATGAGTAATTCCACGGCGTTAGGAATAGATATTGGCGGTTCCCATATTACAGCTGCATTGGTTGACCTTCAATCCAGGTCTATCATTGAAGGCTCATGGAATCGTACAAGGGTAAATTCTCAGGCCCAATCAACCGAAATAATCGACTCATGGGCTTCTGTTATAAAAGAAGTATTTAGTAAGGCGCCGGAAGGTATCAAACATATTGGCATAGGAATGCCAGGACCATTCGATTACGAAGAAGGCATCAGCCTCATGAAAGGTCAACATAAATATGATGCGTTATACGGACTGAATGTGAAGCAGCTATTAGCAGAAAACCTGCAGATAGATTCTTCACAGATTCGGTTTATTAATGATGCAGGATGCTTTTTGCAAGGAGAAGTATTTAGTGGTGCAGGTAAGGGAAATAACCGCGTAATCGGATTAACTCTTGGTACCGGTTTGGGTTCTGCAACTTACTATGATGGAGTGGCACATGATGCAAATCTCTGGTGTTCTCCTTTTAAAGGAAAGATGGCAGAAGACTATTTATCTACCCGCTGGTTTGTAGCTCGCTATAAAGAAGTTAGCGGCACTTCCGTAGCTGATGTAAAGGCACTTGTTGCGCTTCATGGAACTGATCCTAAAGTACAGCAGGTATTCGATGAATTTGCAGTTAACCTTGCAGATTTCCTGATTTCATTTATTGAAACAGAAAAGCCGGAAGCAATAGTAATCGGTGGCAACATTGCCAATGCATCTGCTTATTTTTTCCCTAACCTTAATAAGGCATTACAGGCAGCTGGTTTCAATATTCCAGTTCAGGCAGCCATACTTGGTGAAAGTGCTGCATTGATTGGAGCTGCCAGCTTATGGTATGATTTACAGATCATCTAAACTTTTTAGTTACCCCTGGTTGTTTGGGTGTTAACTATTATTTGCGGTTACTTGTATGGGGGCATTCAACCCGCCCTCATACATTTTATTTCTACGAAGTGTAACGTACTTTGTACGCTTTACCGTTTATCAATATTATTTTACCCCCTTCTTGCATTTACCCCATCTTCACCCTATCTTTCCGTACGTGAATCTGGTAAGCCCTCCAGGATTCCACAATGAAAACGCTAAAAATACAGTGAACGAACAGAGTCTTTTTCCACAGGAAATACAATTATCATTAATATATGGCTAAACAAAACAGCGATTCGAGGAGATCATTTATAAAGAATTCTCTGGGAGCGCTTGCTGCATTCACTATTGTGCCCCGCCATGTACTTGGCCGTGGTTACCTGGCGCCCAGCGATCAGTTGACCAAAGCGGTTATTGGTACTGGAGGTATGGGCCGAAATCACTTTGGCTATGCCGGAACTAGAGTAGTAGCCCTTTGCGATGTTGATAGCAAACATCTGCAGGAAGGACTCGCATTATTGGGTGATAAAGGTAAAGGAGTGAAAACATTCTCCGATTACCGCGAAGTTATCAACCTCCCGGAAGTAGATATTGTACACGTTGCAACCCCTCCTCATTGGCACGGTATTATTGCTGCCGATGCGGCCCGCGCAGGTAAGGATATCTGGTGCGAAAAACCTATGACTGCTACCATTGGAGAAGGAAAACGCCTGGTAGAAGCAGTGCAGCAACATGGCAGAATTTTCCGCCTCAATACCTGGTTCCGTTTTGAAGATAACTTCTACGGAATGGGTACTACTGTTAAACCAATTAAAAAACTGGTAGATAGTGGCCTCCTTGGTTGGCCTTTAAAGGTTACAATCGGTAAACACACGGGTTTCGACTGGAAATTCTACTGGGTAGGTAAAACAAACCTGGAACAAATGCCGGTTCCTAAAGAATTGAACTACGATATGTGGTTAGGACCTGCTCCATACAAACCATACAACCCGCACAGAGTTCACGGTACCTTCAGAGGATACTGGGATTATGATGGCGGTGGATTGGGCGACATGGGCCAGCACTATATAGACCCTGTTCAGTATATCCTTGGTAAAGATGATACCAGCCCCGTTAGCGTTGAAATTGATGCACCTCAGCAACATTTCGATGCCGTTGGTACCTGGAGAAGAATAACCTACACCTACGCCGATGGTTGTCAAATCATTTTAGACGGAGAAGGAGTAGACGATAAAGCTGCATATATAGAAGGTCCTAAAGGTAAACTCTATCCTGGTTTCCGTTCCGATATCCCGGATCTGGAAAAGAAATTAGCGGCATTCCCTGATCCGGCTCCTCAACAAATCGATTTCGTAGATGCGGTTAAACGCCGTCGCAAATTCGCTTTGAATGAAGAAAATGGACATCGCTCTGCTACACTGGTAAACATGGGTAAAATAGCACTGAAGCTAAATCGTTCCCTGAAATTCGATCCGGTAAAACAGGAGTTCATTGACGATGCCGGCGCTAATGCGCTGATTTATCAACCAATGCGTGGACCTTGGACAATCTAATATCAACAAGAAAAAAAGTATGAAAAAGATACGCTATGTACTTATAGCATTGCTGCTCGCTCTGACTACCGGCATCATGGCCCAGGGTCCTTCCGATCAGCGAGCCTTCAATACCAAAATCGCCGATGTACTGGCTCTGATGCCTGCTCCTAATAAAACGCAGTTCAATACCAATATGGAAGCTATTGCTGCTTTAGGAGAAGAAGGACTATCCACTATCGCCGGCATGATGGTAGCTCCGGGTAAAGGAGATAATACCCAGCTGGAATATGCTATCTCCGGCTATACCTATTATGTTACCCAACCCGGTAAGGAAAATGCCCGCAAACAAGCTGTGAGCGCACTTTGTAAAGCATTATCCAAATCTACAGTTCCTGAAATCAAAGACTTCCTGATTTCACAAATTCAGACTGTTGGTGATAACAGCGCTGTTGCTACGCTGCAACCATATCTGGTTGATAGTCGTTTATGCGATCCTGCTGCCCGTACACTGGTGAAAATCAATACTCCGGATGCTAAGACTGCATTGCTGAATGCTTTATCCTCGGCTTCTCCGGATAATAAAATCTTATTAACCGAAGCAATCGGCGATTGCAAATACACTCCTGCTGTTGCTACCATAGCTGGTTTTGCTACTTCTTCCGATAAGAAGCTGGCGAAAGTTGCCTTGTATGCACTGTCAGAAATTGCTGATCCTTCTTCTGCCACCGTTTTAGCCGCTGCTGCTGCTAAAAGTGGTTATGTATATGAAGTAACCAATGCTACCAGTTCCTATCTCAACTATGCTGCTGCATTGAATGATAAAGACGCTGCTGCAAAAATTGCACAGGAGCTGCTGGGTAAAGCAACTGCTCCTACGCAGGTGCATACACGTACTGCCGCTCTTAAATTATTAACTTCTATCAAGGGCGAGCAAAGTATGCCTTTATTGCTGGCTGCTGCAAACGATAAACAACAAGCTTATCGCGATGCCGCTCTAAAGTTTGCTGGTCAATATGCCCTGGCTAACAATCCAGCCTGGCTTAAAAAATTAACGGGAGCCGACAATGACGATAAAGCTGCCGTTATAGATATGCTCGGAAATAATAAGGTGGCTGCTGCATTACCTGCTGTATTAAAGTTGCTGGCAAGCAAAAATGAAACAGTAAAACTGGCTGCTATCAAAGCAGCTGGCCAAATAGGTGGTACAAGCGCTTTGGCTTCTTTGCTGGCTACCATGAAAAGTGGCGATGCCAATACAATTGAAGCTGTAAAAAACGCTCTGCTTATTATGCCGGGTGATGACGTAGCTACCCAATCCGGCGCTGCACTGGCTACCATGCCTGCCGCTGCGCAAACAGCCCTACTATCGGTACTGGCTGCACGTAAAGCCGATAACAGAGTGAATGATGTACTGGCACTTACCAATAATAGTGATGCTACTGTTCGTACTGCTGCTATCAGTGCCTTAAAGGATGTTGCTGCCAAAGGCTCTCTTTCTTCCTTGTTCTCTTTATTGAACAATAGTACTTCAAGTGCTGATATTGCGAATATTCAGTCGGCTATTATTAATAGTGGAGCTGGTGGCGATGAAATCATGGCCCAACTCGGACAGGTAAGCGCTGATAAGAAAAAGCTCTATTTACCAATTTTAGCCGGAATCGGTGGACAAACTGCTTTATCTGCAGTTGAAGCTGGTTATAAATCTGGTGATGCCGATACGAAAAAAGCGGCTGTTACCGCTTTGGCTGCCTGGAAAAACACCGATGCTGCTGCAAGCCTTTTGCAAATTGCCCGTGATAATTCAGGTGCCAATCTTCGTGATGAAGCTGTTGCCGGTTATGTTGCTTTAGCCCGTAAATCTTCTTTCCCTGCCGAACAGAAATTGCTCATGTTGCGTAACGCAATGGAGCTGACTTCCACTCCGGCTCTCCAGGAAAAAATTTTACAAGGAGTAGAACAATGTAAAACATTACCTGCTCTTTTATTTGCGGCTGATTATCTCAATTCAAATGCGCAACAAGCGGCTGCTACTGCTGTAATGAATATTGCACTGGCAGATAAAAGCTATAATGGTGAAATTGTTCGCAAGGTACTGGAAAACGCTGCCACTGCTTTAAAAGGCAGAGATGCGGATTACCAGCGTCAGGCTATTAAGAAATATCTTGGCGAAATGCCTGCCGGTGAAGGTTTTGTAACCATGTTTAATGGTAAGAATCTGGATGGTTGGAAAGGATTGGTTGAAAATCCGGTTGCCCGCGGTAAAATGGATGCTAAAACTTTAGCCAAAGCTCAACAAAAAGCTGATGAAACCATGAAAACCGGTTGGTCTGTAAAAGATGGCTTGTTGGTATTCAATGGACATGGCGATAATCTTTGTACTGAGAAGAAATACGGAGATTTTGAAATGCTGGTAGATTGGAAAATCACTGCACAAGGTGATGCTGGTATCTACTTGCGTGGCTCTCCTCAGGTTCAGATCTGGGATACTTCTCGCAGAGATGTTGGTGCTCAGGTAGGTTCAGGTGGTTTATACAATAATCAGCAACACGAAAGCAAACCGCTGAAACTGGCTGATAATGCTATTGGTGAGTGGAATCACTTCCGTATCATCATGAAAGGTGACAGAGTAACCGTATATCTGAATGGTGAACTGGTAACTGATAATACCATCCTTGAAAACTACTGGGATCGCGGATTGCCTATTTTCCCTGAAGAGCAGATAGAATTACAGGCGCATGGTACTTATGTTGCATACCGCGATTTGTATATCAAAGAAATTCCTCGTCCTAAGCCTTTTGTACTGAGCGACGAAGAAAAGAAAGCTGGTTACAAAGTATTGTTCGATGGTACCAATATGCACGAATGGGTTGGTAATACTAAAGATTATGTGATCGATAATGGCGATCTGGTAATCTTCCCGACTAATGGAGGTCATGGTAACCTGTATACGAAAGATGAGTATAAAAACTTTTCTTTCCGTTTCGAATTCCAGCTTACTCCGGGTGCTAACAATGGTTTAGGTATCCGTGCTCCACTGGAAGGTGATGCTGCTTACGTGGGAATGGAGTTACAAATTCTGGATAATGAAGCTGATATTTATAAGGATCTGAATGTTTATCAATATCATGGTTCGGTTTACGGAGTTATTCCTGCAAAACGTGGTTTCCTGAAACCTGTAGGAGAGTGGAATGTGGAAGAAGCTATCGTTAATGGTACCCGTATCAAGGTAATTTTGAATGGTACCGTTATATTAGATGGTGATATTGCAGATGCCCGTAAGAACGGTACTTTAGATCATAAAGACCATCCTGGTTTGAAAAATGAAACAGGCCATATCGGCTTCCTGGGTCATGGGTCGATTGTACGATTCAGAAATATCAGAGTGAAGACTTTGTAGTTTCTCGCAAAGGCGCAGAGATTAATATTAAGGCACAAAGGATTTTTTTTTAAGAAGATAAGGATTGAAGAGGATGTTTTTTAAGGACTACCAAAAGGTTTCAATAATAATGGTAACCAGTCAGTAGCTCTTAATAATATTCGCTTCAATCCTTATCTTCTTAAAAAAAAATCCTTTGTGCCTTAATATTAATCTCTGTGCCTTTGCGAGAAATATTCGCGCGAAGGATCCTGCCTGAAAATCTTTGTCAACATCTGGTAAAGTTCCGGATGCTTTTCTGCCAGCAAGTCCGGGCGCTCAAAGAAATATTCAGAAATCACAGCAAAGAATTCTCCTTCATTTAATGCGCCATATGGATTAATATCTGTATGTCCGTCTGTAATCTGTTGAATGGTTTTATGAACCAGTTTCATCCAGGGAATACTATAACTATGTTCGATCAGTTTGCTAGGGAAACCATCAATTACGCCATCTGTTTTGTCGAGTAGGTGCACGAATTCATGGATAGCCGTGTTGCTTTTATCTGTTTTGTTACTGAATCCTTCGCGCAATGCAGAGCGGGAAAGAATCATTTGCCCATTCAGCGGGCCACTGCCTACCATACCGAGTATTTGTCGTTTATTCCCTTCATACTGATAATTTTCGTTGAAGGTATCAGGATAGAGAATAACATTCGTCAGGTTGAAGTACTCCCAGTCTTTAAACCCAAATATTGGAATAATAGCACTTGCGGCAACCAGGACTCTGTCCAGTGGTTCTACGGTAGTACCAACTCCTTCAATACTGGTTCTTTTTAAAAAACGTTGTACCATTGTTTCAAACCTGCTTTTATCTGAAGGAGATAAAAGTTGATAGTAACGTACATTTTCCTCAAGCAACGATTGAAAATCGGCAGGAACAGCCAGTTTTTTCTTTTTGATTCTGCTAAAAATATTGATCACATATAAAACCAAAATCAATCCTATCAATATTAACCCAAATCCTACCATAATCATTTATTTTCTCAAAGCTTTAAATTCTGAAGTCTCTTTCCATTTAGGCCAAAGACCGTTGTTTGCTAATTTATAACCTACCTGAAATAAGAGGCGTACATCCTCTGTCATGCCAGCCAAATCCCAGGTTTCAGGATCATACTCATCTTTTGGAGTATGATATTTTGTTGTATTGTATAATTTGATTTTTTCAGATGCATAGTCTTTGCTCTTCCCAATTACATTGGTTCCCGGACCAATATATAAGCCGGGGATTCCTTTTTTGGCAAAGTTGAAATGATCTGAACGGAAAAACCATCCACCTTCCGGATGGGCTTCCGGTACTATCGTGCGACCCTGTGCTGCTGCAACTTTCGCTGCATAATCTTCAAGTTCCGATTGGCCATAACCTATAATAGTAACATCTGAAGTTTTGCCGAATGTATTCATTACATCCAGGTTGATATCCGCCACAATGGAGGCAGGATTTTTCAGGTGATTTACATAATATTCGCTTCCTAGCAAGCCTTGTTCTTCGCCGGTTACCGCTACAAAAATAACGGAGCGTTTAGGAGCAGGATTAAGTTTTTTAAATGCATTCGCCAGTACCAACAGGCCTGCAACTCCGGTGGCATTGTCTACAGCCCCATTATAAATAGAATCGCCATTGATTACAGGTCCTATTCCAAAATGATCCCAGTGTGCAGTATAGGCAATAGCTTCAGCGGGAGCAGAGGCTCCATTTAAAATACCGATTACATTTCTGGAGGTAGAATTCTGGATAGTATTATTTATTACAACTTCAGCAGTCAGATGAAGATCAACCGGTTTGAATCCTTTAGTTTTGGCCTGTTCCATTATATCTGGAGAAACCCCTGCCTGTTTAAACATCCTGATGGCTGCGTCCTGGGTAATCCAGCCTTCCATTAGCGTTCTGTGGATATCCTTTTCATCGGAAGCCAGATGAAGTTTTGAGTTGGCCCAGCCATTGCGGACTACAGACCAGGGATAACTGGCTCCGGCATCATTATGAATGATTATTACACCTGCAGCACCCTGCCTCGACGCTTCTTCAAATTTATAGGTCCATCTCCCATAATAGGTCATATTCTTACCTCTGAAAAGTGCGGGATCAAGCTGGCCGGGATCATTAATCAGCACAACAACAGTTTTGCCTTTAACATCAAGTCCTGCATAGTCGTTCCATCCAAACTCAGGGGCAACAATGCCATATCCGGCAAATACCATTTCAGAAGGTGGAAGTTTGACTTGCGGTACTGGATACCTGGTTGCGGCTACAAAGTCAGTTCCATAATCTAAATTCATTGTGCCGTTGTTGCCTTTAATGACTAACGGAGTAGGTTTAGATAAAATGCTAACCATAGGAACATTCTGAAAATAGCTATCACCGTTTCCGGGTATAAGTCCTATCTTTTTAAATTCTCTGGCTATATAATTTACGGAGCTGTCTTCTCCTCTTGTAAAAGGTTTTCTGCCTTCAAAGGCATCGCTTGCCAATACTTTGATATGCGATGCCAGTGCAGTACTGTTTATCGCTTCGGTAGCGGCATGGTTTTGAGCCTGCGAATTTAATGCGCAAGCTGCTGTCATGGTTAAGAGTAAGATCGTTGTTTTCAAAATCGGGTTGCTTTTTCCGCCTAAAAATTAAAGGACTTCGGTAAGATTACCAAAAAACTTATCGGATCAGAACGGTGGTGCCTTTCCTGAATATTCGCTTACCGCTTACGGATTCTGTATATTCCAGCATCCAAACATAGGTGCCGATATCAGAAGGTTTACCATTTACAGTACCATCCCATTTATTTCGCCAATCCGTAGTTTTAAAGAGCAGGTTTCCTTCTCTGTTGTAGATACTAAACTGGAGATCAATGGCTTTATATGCATTTAAAGGGTAGAGGTAATCATTTTGTCCGTCGTTATTGGGGCTAAAGGCAGTTGGAACATCAATATAACAACTGGAAACTGCTGTAATATACCTGTCGGCGGTATCAGCACAGTTTACCTCATTCTTTACAATTAACCTGATGCGATATTGCTGTTCTCTTTGTGAAGGTATATATACCATATTCATAGCTTTAGCAGCCTTGCTGGTGCTGCCGTTACCATATTCCCACAGATAGGATTTGATGGAACCTAAACTTTGGTTAACGGGAATAACAACATCCATTGGGCAATAAGGTCCGGGATTCACATCAAACATGGCAGTTACTTCACTTCTCAGTAAAGTATCTATACTTGTTTGTGCTTCGCAAACTCCATTGGAAACTTTCAAAGCGAAATGTTTAATTCCCAGAGTAGTATATACTTTTTGAAATAATTGTGAAGAATTGGTTTCACCATCGTCAAATTGCCATTGCCATTGGTTTACGTTGTTTCTTCCATCATGGGAAAAAGTCATTGTTGTAATTTTGCAATCCTGACTTATATCGTAATTGAATTTTGCATTTACGGTATCAGCTGCCTGCACAGCAGATTGTTGAGGCAATTGGGCTGATTGCCAGCATTCACTAATCAAGGTATTGTTATCGGTACCTTTACGAAGTTCCACTATATAATTGCCTCCTTTCATTATCGGGGCAGATAATTGTAAAGTAATAGAATCAGTAAGACCATTTACATTGCAATTCCCTGTAGCGCCGAGTATACTAATGGCTTGCGGACCGGTTATTTTGAAGTCGCTTCCATTGGAGGCGATAGAACTACACCTTACAGGTGTTGATAGACCGATTTTTAAGGAAGTGGGGGTACAGCCAACTTTTGCAATATTCAGCAGATTTACGGTTGGTTGTATTGGAATATTGAAACCGGCAGTCTGATTGGCAGCAGTAGGAATATGACATTCGTTTTCAATTGTGTTGCCATCATCTCCTTTAACAAGTGTAATAGTATAATCGCCAGCAACGAGGATACGTTGATCCAGTTTTAGTTTTACCGTAGTAGTGAGTCCACTTGCATTACAATTTCCGGTAGCTTCAATAATTTTTACGGGTGAAGGGCCGCTAATTACAAAGTCTTTCCCGGTATTTGAAATAGATGCGCATCTGATAGGAGCATCGAATAGTAATTGAATTTCATCAGGGGCACAAGGCAACGCCATCACTTTTCCCATAGGCACAGGAAGGGAAGGTTTTACCTCAAAGGTGGCTGTTTCATCAACATTCAGGGCATTACCACAATTACCTAAAAGGGTGTTACCATCGCTGCCTATTTTCGATTTGACGGTATAGGTACCCGGATTTAAAGGTTTATCTAACTGCAGCCATAGGGAGTCGGTATCAAAAGCATTGGTACATCCAATACCTACGGCACTTACAATTTTAATACCCGGGATGGTAAAGGTAAAGTCGGTTCCATCGGGAGCAATAGAGCTACAGTAGACTTTCCTGCTTAGTTTTACTCCAACAGCTATTGGGCCGCAATGATAGCCTGCATGTTCTACTTCCGGTTTATTCGGGTCCTGGATTACAGCAGTTCCACCACCAAATTCAAGTTTATAGCCACTTTGAGATGCAGTGGTGAAATGGCTGATAAGCAAGAGATAATCATGACCTTCCTTTATCACTGCCATCTTGCTGAATAGCGGTAATCCATACCCTCCGCAAACATCCAGAGAGTTGCCGGCAGACGAAGCACCGGTTACCCCTGATTCGCCCGACCAGTTCATGGTTACGTAAAGACTTCTGTCGGTAAAAACATCATTAGGATTTCTATCTGTTACATCAAATACCTGCCAGTCGTAATCGTCACTTAAATCCATAGGGGTGATTGTAAACCCTAAAGTGCCGGTTTTGTAGCAGGTGAATTTATACCAGAATGGATTTTGATCGGAATGCGGGCCATCGCCTGGGTTACCACAATATGGCCCTGGAATTATACCCGTGTTACAAAATGGAACTTTAGTTTGCACAAAGGTTTGAGTTCCACAAACCGGAAACGCAGAGGAGGGAGTTTGCCCCCGTTGCCCGCAGGTTTGGGAATAAGTTATATTAGAATATAAGAGCAGGCTGATTGACAAACAAATGATTCTGGCAAAAATGTGCATACGCAACAGTCTTATAAACAGCATCTAAATATATAGATTTAAAGGGATCTAAAAAAATTCCTATAAGTACTCTCCGTTCAAAGTATATTTGGAATATGGATACAGGAAAAAGAGCTGCCGGAGAAAGAGCAGTTGAATTTATCAAGCCTGGAATGACTATCGGTTTAGGAACCGGTAGTACTGCTTACTTCGCCATTAAGCGGTTAGGAACGCTGGTTAGAAATGGACTCAGTATCCGGGCGGTAGCAACATCAGTGCAATCAGAACTTCTGGCATCAGAAGAGCAGATACCATTAATACCTTTCAGCGAGGTAGAGGTGATAGATATCGATATAGATGGGGCGGATGAGGTAGACGGGCAGCTGCAGCTGATAAAAGGAGGAGGAGGGGCCTTGCTGAGAGAAAAGATAATTGCGGCCGCTTCCCGAGAAATGATTGTGGTAGTGGATGAAAGTAAAGTAGTTGAAACATTGGGGCGTTTCCCATTACCTGTAGAGATTATTCCGTTTGCCTGGGAGCTGACCTACAAACACCTGGTAGATATGGGTGCTAATCCGAAGGTCAGGCATATAGGAAATACTCCTTTTGTAACAGATAACGGGAATTGGATTTTAGATTGTTCCTTTAATCAGATTCAGCAGGCAGAGGTATTGCATGCTGCACTGAATGATATTCCAGGTATTGTTGAAAACGGATTATTCATTCATTATGCCACCCGTTTAATTATCGGATATACAGATGGCAGTATTAAAGAAGTTACAAGTCCTTATCCAGCAAAGAAGTTTTTTTAGTATCAATAGAAAATATATAAACTATCAGTGAGCAGAAGATACAGAAAGTTACATACCAGTAGTAATATGGTTCGTGTCCGATCTTCTTAAAGTACAATGCTATTGGTTCGGCAGTGCCCCCAAACAGTGCCACTGTTATCGCATAAGGAAACCCAACTCCTAATGCCCGTACTTCTGCAGGAAACATTTCAGCTTTTACCACCGCATTAATGGAAGTATAGCCACTTACAATAATAAGTGCAATCAGGATGAGCCAGAATGCTGTCCATTCAGAGCTGGCATGACTAATACCTGTCAGCAATGGTACAGAGAATAAAGTACCTGCTACACCAAATCCAATCAGCAGTGGTTTACGGCCTATACTATCAGAAATCCAACCGAATAAGGGTTGTAAACAGGCAAAGATCAGCATCAGAAAGAAAGTGATCATGGTTGAACGCTCAATGCTGATATGTACTGTATTTACCAGGAATTTCTGCATATAGGTAGTATAGGTGTAGAAGGCAAGCGTACCGCCCATTGTTAGTCCAACTACGGTTATTACTGCCCGCGGATGTTCCTTAAACAGTCGTTTTAAGGTGCCTTTACCTTTCTCGTTCTTTATCTTTTCAAAGGAGGTGGATTCCTGCATATGCTGACGCAGGTATAATGCGAAAAAGGCCAGGGCAGCTCCTATAATGAATGGAATTCTCCAACCCCAGTCGTGCAACTGTTCCGGAGTAAGAAACACCTTTTGTAACAGCATCTGCACTCCTAATGCAGTAAGCTGCCCACCTATCATTGTAACATATTGGAAGCTACTGTAGAAGCCTCTTAGTTCGCTTGTTGCAACCTCGCTTAAATAGGTGGCTGAAGTACCATATTCACCTCCTACGCTCAGGCCCTGTAATAATCGGGCAACAAGTAGTAATAGGGGAGCGAATACACCAACTGTATTGAAGGAAGGGGTAAATGCAATGAGCAGTGAGCCGAGCGACATCAGGAAAACGGAGAGGGTCATTGCTACTTTTCTGCCACTTCGGTCCGCAATTCGTCCGAATAGCCATCCTCCGATCGGGCGCATGAGGAAGCCTACGGCGAAAATGGCAGCTGTATTTAATAATTGGGCTGTATAGTTCCCTTTAGGAAAAAATACAGGGGCGAAATACAGAGAAAAAGTGCTGTAAATATACCAGTCGTACCACTCTACCAGATTCCCGGCAGAGCCTGTTAATATGGCTTTTACTCGCCAGGCATCAGGATGTTTCATATATAATGCGAAAATATATTTTAATATGGAATTACAAATCAGTGCGGAAAAAATTGAAAAAAAATTGGGTCGTATGCAATAAACGCCTATCTTCGTTGCGCTTCTTAAAGATATTGTATTTCAATTCTGTGTCAGAATTTTCTCTCATTCAGCTTTTTTTTACAGTTTTTCTTCTAGTCGCCCAGGTAGCCCCCTGTTTATCAAAAGGCTAAATGTGTTCACAATTAAATATATAATATACAATGCAAACAGGTGTAGTAAAATTTTTTAATGAAACTAAAGGTTTTGGATTCATTAAAATCGAAGGTTCTGGACAGGAAATTTTTGTTCACGTATCTGGCATCAAAGAAAGCATCAGCGAGAATGACCGTGTAGTTTTTGATATAGAAGAAGGTAGAAAAGGACCTAATGCTGTTAACGTAAGATTAGCATAATTAACTCGCAACTCGAGGTTTTATCTCGCAATGACGCTGAGTATTTTAGAGTCGCAAAGATTTAAAACGAGTATAAATTTCTAAAGCGAAGATGATTTTTTCATCTTCGCTTTTTTTATTTTCAATATTTAGATGGATGATCGCCTATCATTAAACTAAATATTGCTCCAAACTTTATCAGACTTTATAATCATTCCAAAGCCCATCAACCTAAATAATCATTAAAAAATTTATCAAACAAAAATTTAACAAACACCTCTACCATATACTTCTCCAAATCCCCATCAACCTAAAAAATCATTAAAAATCCATCAAACAAAAATTAATCAACTCCTCTACCATAATACTTCTCCAAATCCTCATCAACCTAAATAATCATTAAAAATCCTCCAACCAAAAATTAATCAAAACTCCTCTACCATATACTTCTCCAAATCCCCATCAACCTAAAAAATCATTAAAAATCCATCAACCAAAAATTTAACCAAACACCTCTACCATAATACTTTTCCAAATCCCCATCAACCTAAAAAATCATTAATAATTTCCATCATTATATAATCAATCTAAAATCATCTAAAATTCTTTGCCACTCTGCCTCCCTTTGCTTCTTTGCGAGAAACCTCCCTTTGCTCCTTTGCGAGAAACCTCGTATATTCGCCCTTTTCAATGCAATAAATAATGCCCCAACCGGATAGTTCAAATATCATCTTTCACCTGGCGGCAGATTTCATAAACCATACGAACCGCCACATTTTCCTGACTGGTAAAGCCGGTACAGGTAAAACTACTTTTCTTAAATACATAAAAGAAAATACCCGTAAAAACACAATTGTAGTTGCACCTACCGGTGTAGCTGCCATTAATGCCGGCGGCGTTACGATGCACTCCTTCTTTCAGCTACCTTTCGGACCTTATATCCCGGGTACTAAAAGAGGTTTTAGCCCAGATGATATCAGCACCACAGACAAACATAGCCTCTTCAGAAATATTAGATTTACCAACGATAAGAAGGTATTGCTCCAGGAAATGGAACTACTGATCATCGATGAGGTAAGTATGGTAAGAGCAGACATGCTCGATGCTATTGATGCTATTCTGCGTCACTTCAGAAATAAACCTTTGCTCCCCTTTGGTGGTGTGCAGGTACTCTATATCGGGGATCTTTACCAGTTACCGCCTGTAGTGCCGGATAACGAATGGAGTATGCTGTCTGAATACTACGACAGCATCTTCTTTTTCGCTTCAAAAGCGGTTGAACAAAGCCCTCCTCTGTATATAGAACTGAAAAAAATATACAGACAAAATGAACAACTCTTCATCGATATTCTGAACAGAGTCAGAAATAGTGAAGTCTTACATACCGATCTTCAGTTGCTCAACGAAAAATATGATCCAACCTTCAAGGGAGAAGATGAGGAATATATAGTACTGACAACTCACAATAGAAAAGCCGACGAGATCAATGCCCGCCGATTAGCAGAAATGCCGGGAAAAGTATTTCGCTTTGAAGGCAAGATTGATGGCGATTTTAGCGATAAGGCATTACCAACAGAACTACTGCTACAACTGAAAGTTGGTGCCCAGGTAATGTTCCTGAAAAATGATCTGGCACAACCCCGTAGGTATTACAACGGGAAACTGGCTATCGTTAAGGAAATTCAGGACGAAGAAATTATTTTGGTATTAGCGGGTTCTCATGAAGAACTGAAATTGGGAAAAGAAACCTGGAGAAATATCCGCTACTCCTTTAATCCGGAAGATAATAGCATTGAAGAGGAAGAAATTGGGAGTTTTACCCAATTCCCTATTCGCCTGGCATGGGCTATTACTATTCATAAAAGCCAGGGCTTAACCTTCGAACAGGCTATCATTGATGCCGGTTACGCTTTTGCTCCCGGTCAGGTATATGTGGCACTGAGCCGTTGTACCTCCCTGGATGGATTGGTACTTCATTCCAGAATTGGACATGGAAGTATTAAAACCGACAGACAGGTAATTGCATTCGCAGAAATGGAGAATGAAGCCAACGAATTAGTGGTACTGCTGGAAATGGAGAGGAAGAAGTACCAGGCAACCGCCTTGCTGCAGTTGTTCGACTGGTACAGAATGCAAACAACCATGCGAAGCTTTGCTGTATGGATTCAGGATAAAAAACTCCCGGATTTCGATGCCGCTCTTAAACTTAGCAGAGCATTGTCGGCCAAAGTGGAGCAGCAAACTGAAGTGGCTGCCAAATTCGTTCTCCAGTTACATCAGTTGCTCGATACCGCAGTGCAAACCGGTGAAATGGAACCATTAAGAGAAAGAGTGAGTAAAGCTATCGGTTACTTCACTCAAAGCATATACGAAGATATTATTCAGCCTATTCAGGAAGAAATAACTGCTGTTAAGAAAGCGAAGGCTAAAAAGTATCTGCTACAGCTCATGGCGCTGGAAGCCGATTGCTGGAGCAAATTAAGGCATGTCTGGGAAGTAGAATATGCCGACCTGAAATTTACTACCGGGCTCAAAGATTACTTGAAACTCAGAGAGGGTGCGGCTGCAGAAATAGCTCCGGTAAAAGAAAAAGCCAGTGGAAAAGTGGAAAGAGGCAGTAGCCGCCGCGGCACACTGGAACTTTATTTGAGTGGAAAAGCGATCGCAGATATTGCCACTATCAGGCAATTGGCTGTTGGTACTATTGAAAGCCATCTTGCTCAATGTGTGGAGGCAGGAGAAATGGACATAGAAAAATTCGTTTCGGAGAAAACAATGCGTTTAATACTTAAACATATTGGTGAATTGGGTGCTACCGCCGCCGGCCCAATTAAAGAAAGAGTGGGAGAGGCAGCCAGTTATGCCGAAATCCGTGCTGTGCAATGGTATTTGAAGAAAAAACAGGAAGAAAAGATAATGAGTGATAACTAATTAGGTTTAATATCGCTGAAAGCAGGACAGACCGGGTTGCTACCAACAACCCGGTTTTTTATTTTTATCCGGTGAAAATTGTGCTAGTAACCGGTAAAAAAGAGGGAGGAATACTAGTAGGCTGACAACTAAATTTGCAAGGCTGGATGACTATTAAACCATTTTGATCGTGAAAGTAGGATTATTTATTCCATGTTATATCGACCAGTTCTACCCACAGGTTGGTATTGCCACACTGCAACTCCTCGAAAAATTAGGATGTGAAGTGGCATTTCCTCAAGGACAAACATGCTGCGGACAACCTATGGCTAATTCGGGGTACGAACATCTGACCCATCAATGCAATAGCTTGTTTATTGAGAATTTCGAAAGCTTCGATTATATAGTGGGGCCTTCTGGTAGTTGTGTGTTACATATTAAAGACCATCTGCACGACCCCGCAAAAGAAGCACAGGCCACTAAAATTCGCCACCGGATATATGAACTAACCGAATTTCTTACAGATATATTAAAGGTTAGCAGTTTACCCGCCTCTTTCCCTTTTAAGATCGGATTGCATCAGAGTTGCCACGGCCAAAGAGGATTGGGCCTTGCACAAATGAGCGAGCTGGTAGCCTCCCCATTTTCAAAACCTGAAAAGTTGTTGAAATTGGTGAAAGGTGCAGAATTAGTGGAACTGGGAAGAAAAGATGAGTGCTGCGGATTCGGAGGTACATTCTGTGTTACAGAAGAAGCCATATCAGTAAAAATGGGTAAAGATCGTATAGTCGACCATGTTAATAGCGGAGCAGAAGTGATTACCGGAACCGATGTGAGTTGTCTTATGCATCTCGAAGGCATCCTGCGCCGACAAGGCTCGAAGATTAAAGTAATGCATATTGCTGAAATTTTAAATCAACCTACCGATGAGCAGGCAAACAGTTGATCATGCAACCCTGGCCGACAGGTTTAACGAAAATGAGCCAAGAGTGAACTGGCATGATGAAACACTTTGGTGGGTGCGTGCCAAAAGAGATAAGATGGCCTGGAGTATACCTGAGTGGGAGTTGTTGCGCGAAACGGCATCACATATCAAGCTGCATGCTTTGGGTAACCTGCACGATTATCTTTTACAGTTTGAGGAACAGGCGAAACTTAATGGAGCCATCGTCCATTGGGCATCAGATGCAGAAGAGCATAACAGAATTGTTACAGAGATTCTTCAGAAGCATCAGGCTAAGCGGATTGTGAAGAGTAAGTCGATGCTTACGGAAGAATGTCATCTCAATCCTCATCTGGCAGCACATGGAATTGAAGTAATAGATACCGATCTGGGAGAAAGAATTGTACAGTTGGCGAAGGAGCCACCAAGTCATATCGTTCTTCCCTGTATTCATAAGAAGAAAGAAGAAATAGGGGAATTGTTTCATGAGCATCTGGGAACACCGGCCGGAAATGCAGATCCGCAGTTTCTTACAGCCGCAGCCCGGTTGCATTTGCGCAAGGAGTTCCTGCAATCTAAAGTAGCGATTACAGGAGTAAATTTTGCGGTGGCGGAAACAGGTGAGATGGTGGTTTGTACGAATGAAGGAAATGCCGATATGGGGGCGCATCTGGCGGATGTGCATATTGCTTGTATGGGTATTGAGAAGATCATTCCTCAGCGTAAGCATTTAGGGGTGTTTTTAAGGCTGCTGGCACGTAGTGCAACCGGACAACCAATTACCACCTATTCGAGCCATTTCAGGAAGCCCGGAGAGGGCAAAGAACTGCATATAGTTTTGGTAGATAATGGAAGATCCAGGCAGTTGGGGAGAGAGGATTTCAGGAATTCGTTAAAGTGTATCCGTTGTGGTGCCTGTATGAACACCTGCCCGGTTTACAGGAGGAGTGGAGGGCATAGCTATCATACTGCGGTAGCAGGGCCTATAGGGTCTATTCTGGCGCCGAATCTGGATATGAAAGCCTATGCAGATTTACCATTTGCTTCCACATTATGTGGCTCCTGTTCAAATGTATGCCCGGTTAAAATTGATATTCATCAGCAGTTATATAAATGGCGTCAGGTATTAGTACAGGAAGGATATACTCCGGCTACTAAAACAGTAGCAATGAAAGTGATGAATGGGGTGCTGTCTAGTCCTAAAACCTATAAGGCCGCAGGAAAGATGGGAAGATGGGTGATGAAAGCCTTCCCGAAAATGGTAAACAATAAATTGAATCCCTGGTATAAGCAGCGGGAAATGCCAGCGCCACCGGCCCAGTCATTTTCTGAGTGGTACAAAAAAAATAAGCAATCTTCATGAGTAGCAGAGAGAGAATATTAGCAGCAATCAAACAAAACCAGCCTGAGCCGAGTGCGTTACCAGGATTGAATGACTTATCTGGAAATATGCCCTCCACAATTGCTGCTTACAGGAAGGTGCTGGAGGCATTGGGAGGCACTGTGTTTGAAATTAATAATGTGGAGGATATTCCCAATATTTTGAAAGCACAATATCCTGAATTAACACGGATTGCAGATGCCAGAGAGAAATCACCATCATGGGCCAACGAAGATCCGCATATGCTCGAAAATGTTGATATGGCTATTGTGCAGGGACAGTGGGGTGTAGCAGAGAATGGAGCGATTTGGTTGGCTGAAGAAGATTTACAGGTTAGAGTATTACCATTTATTTGTCAGCATCTGTCGATTGTATTAAAGGCCGACAAAATTCTGGCCACGATGCACGATGCCTATGATGTAATAGGAACCATCAATACCGGATTCGGTGTTTTTATTGCAGGGCCGTCAAAGACCGCAGATATTGAGCAGTCGCTGGTTTTAGGAGCACATGGTGCCAAAAGTTTAGCCGTATTCATATTAATATAATACCCCGAAGCATATACGTATATGATATGCCTCAAAGGCGTAAGACAGCAGAAATATCTTATGGGCAAAATAGATCAATGCTATTGCTGTTTTACGTCTTTGAGGCATATTATTTTAACGCTAATAATATTTTAATTCTTTTCTTCCTCAATTATTTATTGTACTTTTTCATTACCAATTCAATTGATTTAGAATGTAAATTGGTATAATGTTTGTTCAGTTGGAGCGATTGAAAATCTCGACGCAGTAATTTAACCATATTATTATTAGACCATATCAAACTGCGTTAACCGTAAAATTGAAAGACCATGAATCATGTTATCATCACTTTAGAGCAGATGGGATGTAAGAATGCCTTCCAGCCACCAATCGGAGTGCATATTGTAAGCAGAGCACACAAGCTTCATCATAAAAGTTTGGGATCATTACGGTATAAATAGGATGCTTATAAAATCGCCAGGCATATTTCGTATATTCTTATAAGTTATATAAGAATAAAATTGAAAGCTAGCTGATGGATTGATCAGAGAGATCGAATATAATAGTCGGTCTGGGTTTGTATTGCGTGTATGTGAAACCGTAGCGGAAAAAAATTATCCACACTTTACGTTTTCATAACAACACATATCAATTTTAGTTATTACTTTGCAATAACTTTGAAAACCGAATAACCATATCAAACCCAACGTATCGACTATTAACACTGTGAGCTATGAGAACCTTTTTCGGGTAGCAGGGATTTAGTTGATCAGCCGAGCGTTCGCATTTTATAACCATATCTTATTATTGAAACCTATGGTGCGTAATTCATCATGGATTACCCCCTCATGGCTTATTTTGCTATTAGACCTGGGGTGCTCCATCGTAGCCATCAATCTTGCCTTTTTACTTAGATTGAATTTTGATGTTGATGCATTGTTAGACTTTCCACTAACAACCATTGTTGTAATTACAGGAACTGTAAATGTACTGCTGTCATTAGCCTTACGTACTTACAGAGGCATTGTGAGATTTACAGGTCTTACCGATATTGGTAGGATTGCTGCCTTAAATCTGATGTGTGGCGGACTTTATTTAGTTATCGATTATCTCATTCATCCTGCTGCAGATAAGCCCCTGTTTCCCGTATCAGTTATATTGATAAATTTCTTTATCAACAGTAGCTTGTTACTGGCATACCGACTGATCGTTAAATGGACCTTTAAATACTACAATAATTTTAAGGCAGTTAACAAAACCAGAGCTGTGATCTATTATACTGGTCACTCCAGTTTAATACTCCGTAAAGCGATTAGTGACGATCCAAATTCCGAACTCCGTATCACTGCATTTCTTGCAGATACATACAATCATGCTGGTAAATCATTGGAAGGGCTGCCAATATACGTTTTCAGGAAAAATGAAATGTATAAACTGATTAAAAATGCCAAAGCCAGTCTATTATTAATTCCGGATGAACATCTGCCCGCGGCTCAACTTAATGAACTGGTGGAGGCTTGTATGTCACTTAATATTCGGGTACAAAAAATTATTCCGGTGAGCCAGTGGACAGAAGGTAACCATAATAATAACAGTATTGAGTTGAAGGATATTCATATTGAAGACCTCCTCGAAAGGTCGGTTATCAATATAAAAAACAGACAACTTAGTCAGGAAATTAAAGGCAAGAGCATTCTGGTAACCGGAGCTGCCGGTTCAATTGGAAGTGAAATAGTCAGACAATTGCTCAATTATGAACCTTCGGTCATAGTGTTGTGTGATAAGGCCGAATCTCCCCTACATGAACTGGAGCTGGAGATTGCAGAAAAAGGAGCTTCAGTTCCTGTTATCCCATTCATCGGAAATGTATGCGACAGGGTTAGAATGCAGCAACTTTTTGAAATTTATGCTCCGCAACTGGTATATCACGCTGCCGCTTACAAGCATGTTCCAATGATGGAAAAAAATCCCTCCATCGCCGTAATGAATAATGTACTGGGAACTAAGGTAGTAGCTGAATTGGCAGTAGAATATGGTGCGGAGAAATTTGTAATGGTATCTACAGACAAAGCGGTGAACCCAACAAATGTAATGGGTGCCTCCAAACGAATTGCTGAGATCTTTTCCCAATCATTCAATAATTTTCTTAATGAAGAATACCAGAAGCTTGGCCCGGTTTATAACACTCCGCCTACCCGCTTCATTACCACCAGATTTGGTAATGTGCTGGGCTCCAATGGTTCCGTAATTCCCCGCTTTAAACAACAGTTGGAAAAAGGTGGACCATTAACCGTAACGCACCCCGATATTACCCGCTATTTCATGACCATTCCCGAAGCCTGCCAGCTCGTACTGGAGGCTGGTTCAATGGGGAAAGGAGGAGAAATATTTGTATTTGATATGGGCAAACCAATGAAGATTGCTGAACTGGCCCGTAAAATGATTCGCATGACAGGTAAAGAACCTGGCAGGGATATTCAAATAGTCTTTACCGGACTAAGACCCGGAGAAAAACTTTATGAAGAGTTACTGAATAATGCAGAAAATACCTTACCAACCTACCACGAAAAAATCATGATAGCCAAAGTTAGATCTGCCGATTTTTCTGAAGTGAATGAACAGGTGAATATGTTGATTGAATCGGCGCGTAAACATTATCTGACTCCAACCGTCGCTAAAATGAAACAACTGGTTCCTGAATTTATCAGTAAGAATTCGACCTACGAAGAGTTGGATAAGGGAACAATGATTATATAATTTTTTTTAAGTGTAAAAATGATGGGTGAGCGAATCATGGAGAAGTACAAAAACTGTCGGCTTTTGAGCGTAATAGGAGTGGTCATGCTTTGGTTATTAGCAGCATGTTCTACACCAAAGAATATTACTTATTTCAAAGATGTACCGGATACAATCAAGCTGAAAGAGATCCAACAGGCAGCATATTATACGCCGGTTATACAAGCGGATGATATTTTGCAGGTTTCAATTCAGACCCTTGATCCGGCTGCCACAACTTTATTGAATCAGCAGACGGCAACATCCGGTAATGTTACTGGTCCGTCTTCTGCCAATACAATTACTGGCTACCTGGTAGATAAAGATGGATATGTTGTTTTACCGCTGATCGGTAAAGTAATGGTGAAAGGGAAAACTACAGATATGATCAGAGATGATATTCAGGCTAAAGCAGCTGAATTTTATAAAGATCCTGTAGTAAATGTGCGCTTTGCCAATTTTAAGGTAACGGTACTGGGAGAAGTTGCTAAACCTTCAACTTATGTTATGCCTAACGAGAAGGTTTCTTTGTTGGATGCTATTGGAATGGCCGGAGATCTGACCATTTACGGGAAAAGAGAAAATGTGCTGTTGATCAGAGATAAGAATGGAACTAAAGAATTTGTTCGGTTTAATCTGAATGAAAGTAATCTGTTCACTTCCCCATATTTCTATCTCCATCAGGGAGACGTGATTTATGTGGAACCTAATAAAGCTAAGGTGTCTAGCACAGATCTTACTCAGGTGAAAAGAATATCAATCATGACATCAATTTTATCATTGTTGATTGTGGCTGTATCAAGGATCAGTTTCTAAACCTTTTAATTCGGAATTATGGCAGATCAAATATTTTCAAGGCTTAACGGCATCAGTGTGGGTGAGCCGGCAAAAGATAACGGACCTAATCCCCGTTATATTCTCGATGCTTTTCTTGGGCACTGGTATTTGTTTCTCTTATTTGTAATCCTTTGTACTGCAGGAGCATGGGGATATTTGAGATATACAACTTCAAGCTATAAAGTAAATGCAAAAATCTTGGTAAAAGATGATGATAAAGGAGGTGATATTCCCGGTCAGGAAATACTTCAGCAATTAGCAGTGTTTTCAAATAAAAGCAGTGTGGATAATGAAGTAGAAATACTGAAGTCACGCACTCTGATGCAGAAGGTGGTCACAACTCTCCAACTAAATACCAGCTATTTTGTTGAGGGACGCATCAAAGAAAGTGAGCAATACGGTAATCTGCCTTTTATTTTTCAGTGGATAGAATTAAACGATAGTATTCAAAAAACAACTTATACCATCACACCGGTAGGACAGGGGCAATTTGAGTTAACCAGAGGTAATGACAGCAGAAAAGCTTCCTGGCAAGATACTCTGCACCTACCGGAAGGGGTGGTGAGGATAAATAAAACAGGCCTTCCGTTCCTCAATGAGCGTTATCGTGTAAAAGTTGCCTCCATAGACGAAACTGTAGGTAACTACCAACAACAACTAGACGTACGAATTCCGAATAAACAGGTAAGCACCATTGATTTGAGCCTGAATACACGTATTCCCCAAAAGGGAGAGCGGGTACTCAATACCCTGCTCAACACATACATGAAGGCCAGTGTGGAAGATAAAAACCGGATAGCCGACAGTACCATCGCATTTATTGATAACCGGTTAATGATAGTAACCCAGGAACTTTCGGGTGTTGAAAAAAATATTCAGCAGTTTAAACAGGCAAACGAAATCGCTGATATAGCTGCACAATCCAAATTGCTGGTAGAAGGAAGTGGAGATGCCAGAAAACAATTATTGGAACAGCAGGTACAACTAAATGTTGTAAGTTCACTGCAAAGCTATATCAGAGATGAAGCCAACAACAAACGGGTAGTACCATCCTCCCTGATAGTGCAGGACCCAACATTTGTAGGATTGGTACAACGATATAATACACTTCAGCTGGAAAGAGAGAGAGCGATGATGTCCAGTACTGCCTCCAATCCGGTGGTCGTAAATATGGATCAGCAACTGGCTGGTATCAGAGCCGATATGATCAGCAACCTTTCTTCCCTCAAACAAGGAATAGAGGTTTCATTATTGGAACAGGAACGGAATGCTGCTTCGATTCATCAGAAGATCAGAGAAGTACCAGGCAAGGAAAGAGTGTTCCTGGATATCTCAAGACAGCAGTCGATTAAGCAGGAACTCTATCTTTTTCTGTTAAAGAAAAGAGAAGAATCTGCTATCTCCAAAACATCAAATATGGCAATTGCCAGAATTATTGATGATGCTAAAAGCGATGCCTTACCATTTAAACCAAAACGAATACTGATTCTACTATTAGGGGCAATCATGGGTATTGCCCTTCCTGCGGCCTATCTCTATTGCAGGGAATTGTTTAGCAGACGGGTAATGAAGAAACAGGACGTTACCAACCACACACCTGTGCCAATTTTAGCTGAAATCGGTCATGGTAATGGAAATCCGGTTATCACAGGAATGGATGTGAGAACTCCGGTAGCCGAGCAGTTCAGGGCTTTAAGAACCAACCTCCAGTTTGTACTATCGGATATTACCAATAAATGTGTAATGCTTACTTCCAGTATGGGTGGTGAAGGAAAAACCTTCGTATCTACCAATCTGGCTACCATTTTGGCTATATCCGGCAAGAAGGTGATTCTGATGGAAATGGATCTGCGGAAACCAAAAATTGCAGAGCGACTCGGTATTTCCAACAGGGAAGGTTTCAGCACCTTTGCCATCGGGAAAACATCCTTTGAATCTTTGGTTCAGCCTTCAGGGATTCATGAAAATTTGTACCTGGTTACATCTGGCCCTATTCCGCCTAACCCAACTGAATTGCTGTTGCAACCCCGCACCGAGGAATTGTTCAAATTTCTGAATGAGCATTTTGATTATATCATAATCGATTCTGCACCAATCGGACTGGTAACTGATGCCCAGGTATTGGCCCGGTTTGCAGACGCAACATTATACCTGGTAAGACATGGAGTAACATTCAAACAGCAACTGCAGATTAGCCGGGATATGTATTTAGAACATAAGTTACCTAGAATCAACATAGTTATAAATGATGTTAAAACTAAGAGCAGTTATGGCTATGGATATGGCTCGGGATATGGATACGGTTATGGTTACCAGTCTACCACTAAGAAAGGTTTCCTGGGAAGATGGAAAAAGAAGGCGGCAGTGGAGTGATCCCAACGGTGCGAGATTATCTATATCCTGGTATATCTTCTTTAAACAAGGCTTTTACAGAGCCAAAAGTTATAAAATTAAAAAAGAGATAAAAGACAGATTGTAATATGAAGTTTAAGCATAGCGACAGCCTAGATAATGTTAAGCTGGCAATAATAGGACTAGGTTACGTAGGTTTACCCCTGGCCATTGAATTTGGTAAAAAGTATAAAGTCCTGGGATTTGATATCAATAAAGACCGTGTAAAAGAACTGGCAACCGGAACAGATCGGACCCGCGAAGCAAAGCTGGACGACCTCAATGCCGTAATGGAACTAAATACCAGTACTGAAGGCAATAAAGGGCTTGCATTTTCCTCTACCGTTGAAGATCTTAAGAAATATAATGTATTCATTGTAACGGTACCAACGCCTATCGACGAATTCAAAGCTCCGGACCTTAAACCACTCATAAAAGCATCTGAAATGCTTGGTGGAATTCTTAAGCAAGGCGATATCGTTATCTACGAAAGCACTGTTTACCCCGGTTGTACCGAAGAAGTTTGTGTTCCGGTGCTGGAGAAAGTATCCGGACTGAAATATAATGCAGATTTCTTTGTCGGATACTCTCCAGAAAGAATTAATCCGGGCGATAAGGTGAATACGCTAACTAAAATCAAAAAGGTTACCAGCGGCTCTACCCCGGAGATTGCAGATAAAGTGGATGCACTATATGCCTCAATTATTGAAGCAGGCACTCATAAAGCTCCTTGCCTTAAAGTGGCAGAAGCTTCAAAAGCAATTGAAAATGCCCAAAGGGATGTAAATATTTCCTTTGTAAATGAACTGGCACTCATATTCGATAGAATTGGAATAGATACCAATGATGTAATAGAAGCTGCCGGTACAAAATGGAACTTTCTTAAATATAAACCAGGATTGGTTGGTGGTCACTGCATCGGAGTGGATCCCTATTATCTGGCACATAAGGCAGAAGCCGTAGGATATCACCCCCAGGTAATACTCTCTGGTCGTCGGGTAAATGACCATATTGGCCACTTTGTAGCCAATAAAGTGGTAAAACTAATGATTGATAAAGACCATAAAATCAAAGGCTCCAGAGCCCTGATAATGGGTATTACATTCAAGGAAAACTGCCCGGATGTAAGAAACACCCGTGTGGTAGATATTTACCATGAACTCAGGCAATTCGGTTTAAATGTCGATATCTACGACCCGTGGGCCGATCTTAAAGAAGTTGAAGAAGAATATGGATTACATATCTCTAATTCAGTTGATACTTCCGCTGTATATGATGCCATCATCGTAGCAGTAGCCCACAAAGAGTTTTTACAATTCGACTTCCTGAAATATCGTCGCAACAATGGTGTCATCTTCGATACCAAAGCTTGTGTTGATAGATCAATTGTGGACGCACGATTTTAATAAATAGTAATCATTTAAAAACTTTGGTAATTGATAGCAATGTCAACGAAAGGGGTGAGCTATGAGATGTCGTTAAACCTGGCAACTAATTTTCTCGCCCTTATTCTGAATATTATACTTGGACTGATTGTCGTTCCATTCTACATCTCTAAAATAGGGGTAGAAGGGTATGGTATTATTGCTTTGGCTACTTCTTTCAGCTCTTACCTGTCGATTATCACCATTGCTATTGATGCAGCTGTTGGAAGAAACTTTACCCTTGCAATAAGAGGTAATGATGAAAAAACTGCTACTACTATCTATTCATCCTCCATCTTATCAGCATTGCTGTTAATTGTAGCAATGCTTCCAATTCTTGCCTGGTTTTTATGGGATATAGATGCTGTGATCTCTTATCAGGGATATAGTAAAGGAGCTCTGAGATGGGTGTTTACAGCAATTATTACTTCTTTTGTCCTGACTTTCCTACGTGGATTATTTCTGGTTCCGGCATTTGCTGCCAACAAGATTTATATTCAGCGGATTATTGCAATTCTTGAAATAGTTGTAAGAACAGTGCTGGTGTTTATGCTTTTAAACATCTCGGGTACACTAGGCTGGATTGGTGTGGCTTTTCTGGTTTCATCCGTACTTACATTTGCTGCGGCTGTGTATTGGATTAAAATTCAATTCCCATATTTAAAGCTCAGGTTTGCCGCTTTCGATAAAGCGGTTGTCAGGCATATGGCTTCCATGAGCCTTTGGCTTGTACTGAATCAGATAGGAACATTACTCTTTATTAATATCGACATCATTCTTCTTAATCATTACTATGGTCCTGCTGTTACGGGTGAATTTAGCACTGTAGCCCAATGGCATACATTACTAAGATCTTTTGCCGGTGTATTTGTTGCCATTTTTACACCCGTAGTCTATAAATTTTATGCTGATAAAGATTTTACCAGTCTGTTGAAATTTTCCAAATACTCAGTAGTAATTATGGGCTTAGTACTGGCTGTACCAATTGGTATTATTGTTGCCTATTCAGATGTAATACTGAAGTTATGGGTGGGAGAACACTTTGTACAGTTTTATCCTCTTATGATTTTACTCACTGGTCATTTGATCTTCAATCTGGCCGTATTGCCAATTTTGTCAATTAATTCGGTCTATAATAAGGTTAAGGTGCCTGGGATGACGTCTTTCTTTTGCGGAATTTTAAATCTCTTATTAGGAGTTCTGGTAATTAAATATTTCGATTGGGGTATTTACAGCGTTGCCATTGTATCAGCAATATTATTAACTATAAAGAACCTTTTGTTTACGCCTACTTATGCTGCCAGAACATTAGGCCAGAGCTCCTGGTTCTATTACCCATCTATTGTAAGAGGTTGTGGCTTGTTCGTATGGGTATTAATGTTATCCTATGTGGCAAGACAGCTGGCAGTGCCGGGTTCCTGGTTTGGTTTAATGGCCTGGGCTTTGATAATTGCTCTAGGTAGCCTGCCTTTCGCCTGGTATATAACCATGAATAAAGACCAACGCTCATTAGTTTTAAAATTGATAAGAAAGTATATATGAAAAGGGCATTAATTGTGAATGAAGGTTTTTCTAATAACCTGGGTGACCAGGCTATCAGGGAAAGTGTGACTAACCTGCTTCAGGATGGTGGTTATACTACCGATTTTGCATATTTCACCAATCCTGCTATCAGTCAGTTGCCTGTATATAATTATCTGAACTCTCAGCCAGTTTTTCAAAAAGAACTTTCTGCTTTACAGTTAGTGAAACTCAAATTCTCGCGCTGGTACTGGATTGCGAAAAACTACAACGCAATAGTTAACAGATTGAAAAAAGGGAATTATGATCTGGTGGTAATCGGAGGCGGACAACTTATTGAATCTTCCCGCCGTTCATTCACCAGCCGTTTTGCCATTGCTATGGATTGGTGGACAGATCTGATTAAAAAACATTCAAATGCAAAAATCTGGCTGATAGGAGTGGGAGTTGGTACTTCCTTTAATGATCAGGAACGAAAGCACTTTTCAAATGCACTTTCGAGAATTGATATTGCCTGGGTAAGAGATGCCTATTCTCAGTCTGTCTTGAAAGATCAATTTGGTCTTACTGCTATTCTAACTCCGGATATTGCATTTTACAACAGTAAGAATAGTAATGTAGCCATCAACTCAAATCGTAAAGCGCTTGTTGGTGTAACCAGTTACCAGGAGGTATTTGTCAGGTATAATAAGAATGGGAAAACAAAAGCTGAATATTTTGAGGAATGGTATTCAATTGTCAGACAATATGAACTACAGGGGTTGACAGTAGAATTATTCTATACAACCATTACGGATGCAGTGGAAACACTGGCATTTAAAGAGTATGTGGAATCGGAATATGGCCGTGAACTTTCTGTAGCAGCTATTTCAACAGTAAGTGACCTGAAAGCGCTCTATCAGACTGCTTCAGATGTTTATGCGGGCAGAATGCATGCACTAATCCTGGCAATGAAGCATCAATGTAAGGTTAAGCCATACCTTATTTCTCAAAAACTGAAATCATTTAGCGAAGAATATATAGTGCCTGAAATGAGTATGGAGTATAGTCATAAAATCAGGCGAACATTCAATGATCTCATAGAAGATTGTTGATAGTCATAAATTGGAGATGAAAAACATTTTAATCATATCTTACGAATTTCCGCCCATTATCGGAGGAGCGGGCGTTTACGCCCATGATCTGGCTATTGGCCTGGTGAAGAATGGCCAGAAGGTAGACCTGCTTACCTATCAAACTCCCGGAAACACAGCCTTCCTGGCTGCCTTCTCGGCTACCTGGAACATTACCTGCCACACTATTTCAGGTAAACCACTTGTTCATTTTTATCAGTTATATAAACGTCTAAATACTTTAATCAAACAACATTCCTACGATCTCATAATTTTTAGTGACGCAAGAGCTAAAAAAATGGGAGCTTTTTTTGCCGGCGCTTTAAAAAGTATCAGTAATCGTTCTGTTTCTGTATTGCATGGAGGTGAGCAAAGCAGCTTTTTCAACAATCCATCGCGAATGCTTAAGCTATCAGGCATTCCCACAAAGATGATGCAATTCCTGGCTCAACAACAACGAATAGTGGTTGTAAGTAAGGCAGAGTATGAACTATGGGAATCATCTCCTCTGAAATCCAAACTTCAGTTAATTCAACATGGTATTGATACAGAGATCTTTTACAAGAGATCTATGGATGAAGTGACTGAACTGAAATCCAGACTTAAATTAAATCCATCTAAAAAAATAGTGCTTTCAGCATCCCGATTGGTGAAACCCAAGGGGCAGGAAGTATTGCTCGAATGTCTGCCTGCCATACTGAAGGAGGTTCAGGATACGATCTGCATTATCGCCGGAGATGGAGACCATCTGCCGGTTTTACGCCGTCGGGCCAAAGAATTGGGAATTGAAGAACAAGTCTTGTTTACAGGTGGATTGGCAAGAGCGGAATTATCTCAGTACCTGGCTGTTTGTGATGTATTTGTACTTCCCAGTCAATATTACGAATCATTTGGCCTTGTATATCTGGAAGCTGCCGCTTGTGGTAAAACATCAATTGC
Organism: Chitinophaga silvatica; assembly: GCF_003419895.1. Classification (GTDB taxonomy): domain Bacteria; phylum Bacteroidota; class Bacteroidia; order Chitinophagales; family Chitinophagaceae; genus Chitinophaga; species Chitinophaga silvatica. The sequence goes on from NZ_QPMM01000007.1 coordinate 477,473, forward strand.
CGGCAACAGGGGAGGTACCAGCGAAGCTATAGTGAATGGTGAAACCGGATACCTGATCGATCCATTTTGCAGAGAAGAATTAACCGGCAGAGTTGTGGAATTATTGCGTAACGAAAAATTGAGAAATCAGCTTTCAATATCGGCATATGAAAGAGTATTGACAACCTTTTCCAATACTGCTATGGCAGGGAAAATCGTGAGCAGATAATTATGAAGTACAGGAACGGACATATCAATATACTTTACCTGCTGAATTTTATATTCGCTTGTATTGCTGGCTTGTGCGCAGAAAGCCTGGCTGCTTTTCTATTTAATATATTACTGCTGGCTATCGGACAGTTAAGCATTATGAGTATGCTTAAAGAGGCAGAAAGACGGCAGGCGGGTATCAAAATATTTCTGAGCTTTTTCCTGGTGTATGGAGTTTTCATGTTGGTCACCAATACGCTTTATGTTCAGGACCCGTTTAAAGATACATTTTACGCAAAAGACTCTGTAACCTTTTATACATATATCGACAGAGTAGCTTCTATGCGTAGTATTGGTGATATTACAAATTTCTACAGTAATGATTTCTTTTCCTCCGACTGGAAAGGATTTGCATGGTTGTCGAGTGTTTTGGGATTTGCCGCTAAATCAATAGATCATAACTCAATCATCCTTCAAAAATTACAAATAGTCTTCTGTTCTGCATTTATACTGGTTATCCTGTTTAGTATGCTATCTACAAACCTAAGACAGGATATCAGTGTAAACCTTACTATTATTTATGCTTTCTTTTCCTATAATTTCTTTTTCTCTGCTATTTATTTAAGGGATGTTCATATAGGTGTAGCTTTTGGACTTTATTTTTTACTGATCCTGAATCGTAAAGGTGCCTGGGGTATTCTGGCAGCCATGCTGCTTACGATAATTATTTATTTCATAAGGCCGGAACATGGATTGTTTTCAATTTCACTTTTGCTCACATATATCTATCTCTTTGTTACAGACGAGCGATATCCAACCTTGAATAAATTGAAAATACCAATCCTACTCCTGCTGGGCTTATGTGCCCTTACCCAGGTTGTATTATTGCAGGAAGGGTTTAACACGATTCAGTCTACCAGTGAAAATTATCTCGATAGTTCAATGACCAATGCCGGCTTAGGATCTTTTGGAAGCATGCTGCTTCGATTACCTTTTGGCGTTCGGCATCTGGCGGTTGGTTTATTCTCTCAAACATTACCATTTCCGTTTTATGCAGTACTGGAAGATCAACCCTTTTATTTTCCATGGTCGTTGGCTGCTCTGTTTTGGTTTATAGTATGGGGAGTGATTATTTATAGTCTGTTTTTTAAACCCCGGAACCCACTGTTCCTGGTCAGAGAATGGAGATTCCTTTTTCTGATAGCTGTATTATTAATTCTGGGTGCCAGCTCAAATGCCGATACGAGAAGGATTATGGCTGTTTACCCTGTAGTGTATGTAATATTTGCAGGAGCATTTTTTTCGAGAACAACAGGAGAAAGAAAACGTCTGGTAATTGGCTGTTTGCTTGGTTATTCGGCATTAATACTCACTTATTCTTTAATTAAATAGGATGATGAGAATAATTAAAATAGGATCTCTGTTTGGATTGCTGATGTTATACATCGCAACTACTGCCCAGCAAATAAAAGGCATTCGGGCAACTGTAGATCCTATGCCTAATTATAGCCTGACTAAAAATCAGAGTAATGTGGCTACACTCACTGATGGCCAATTTGTTACAGGAAATATGTATTGGAAAGATCCCGGTACGCTTGGCTGGCAAAATGTGAATCGTGTTACCATTGATCTGACATTGCCATCTGGCTCATCTGTAGGAACCATTAAATTAAATACAGTAACCGGGCAAAAAGCACAGGTGAACCTGCCGCTTTGTATACTGGTATTTGCCAGCAATGATCAGAAATCGTGGCAATACATTGGCGATATGATGAAACAAAAGCATGAAGATTCATATTACCAGATTACTTCCATTACTCAACAGGTAGATAGGCAGGCACAATTTTTAAAACTGGTGGTAATCCCAAATGGAAGTTATTTTTTTACAGATGAAATAGAGGTCTTTGCAGCTAAAGGAAATGTAAAGGCATTAGCACCTGCTATTCATTCTGAAAATATTGATAGCTTGATTAAAAGCCAAAGAACAACATCAATAGATCAGCGCTTTGCTGCCAGGAGTGCAGTTGCTACAACCGGTGCAGCCATCGGTCCATTGGTGGTTCAACGGCTGGTTAGTTCCTGGGCTTCTCCTGATCAGCTGGCACAAAAGCAAGAACCAATTCATACAATAGTTGGATTAACAACCTATACGACAGTAGTAGTAACAAATAATTCAGGCAGCCCCCAACAGCTGCCAATATCGTTTTCAAATGCTGGAATAGCCTCTCTATATTGGGCGAAGCCGGTTAAGAGCCGCGATTTTAAAGTGGTTCCTGATGCCTTAATGCCAATAGCTGATGGATCTACCCTTAATGTTCAGCCAAATGAAACACAGGTTTTACTGCTTAGGATCAAACCTGTAAAAAGTGGTAATGCCAGCCTCCAACTTAAGGTAGGTGCGGTTCAGCAAACTATTGATATTACTGTTGCTTCAACAAATTTTAATTCATTTACTCAGACGCCCGATGTAAATGTCTGGGCTTATTTCAATGATCCTTTACTAAAGGAAAGGCCGGTAGCCGCACATAACGATCTGCTTGATCATGGTGTAAACACATTTGTTTTTCATCCTGGTATTTTACTGCCAGAGAAACCTGTTAGCAGTAATGAAGCATTACAAAAAATGCTACCAATGGTCAAAGGTTTTAAGCAGGTTTTACTTTTCTTAAATATCACTGCAAAGGATCAGAGCTATTGGACAGAAACGCGTAAACAAACATTTGCCAATTGGTATAAAGATCTTCAGGCTGCATTGCAGCAACAAGGAATTTCTCCATCCAATATATACCTCTATCCGATAGATGAGGTGAAACCATCCCAGATTGCAGCATTTAAGTCTTTTGTCACTTATGCTAAATCACAGATACCTGGTGCCAGATTTTTTGCTACAATATCAGATATTAAATCTTTACCCGAAATTCAGCCACTGGTTGATATAGCTCAGGTTTATAATACCAATCAACTTATCGCGGCCGCGAAACAGGCACAAACTTCCTCTCAAAGTATTTGGTTATACGATACAAAGAAACCTACCAAATCCTTACCTCCGTATGGATATTATAGATTGATGGCTTGGAGGGCATTCGCAAATGGACTTACTGGAATTGGTTTCTGGCAATATGCGGATGCGGGGCACGAGCAGGGAGCCACTTCCCTATGGGATGATTTTGATGGGAAGTCGGCCGATTATAATGTAGTATACGACGATAATGCAAATGTAAACAGTAGCAGGAGATGGGAAGCATTTAAACAGGGAATAGATGATTATAGATTATTAATGGCATATGCGCAGAAATATGGCAGAAATGCAGCATTAAAAATTTGTAATGAAGTTTTAGATAATGCAGGTAATCCATTTATCGGAGATCAGGCAAGGAAGAATATTATTTCAGGATTAGAAAAATAAAATATGATGCAGCATCGTTCAAAAATCTTAATACTAGCTACTATACCACCTCCTATTGGCGGGGTGACGGTGCATATACAACGACTACTGCAATTTCTGGATATCAACGGACATGCTTATACATTTATTGATATAAGAAGAACGCCCAGGCAGGAGATTCTTTCACAAATTAGAAAGCATCGCTTTATCCACTTTCATATATATCATCCGGCCATCAGATTTCTGCTGGTGTTATTAGGTACAATATTTGGTAAAAAGATGCTCTTTACTTTTCACGGGAATGTAGGTCGGCATTCTGCCTGGTATAATCTGATAGATCAAATGGCTTTCAGATTGGCCTATTTACCAATTGTGCTTAATCGCATTAGTTTGGAGAAAGGGCTGCGGTGGAATAGCCGTACACAGTTGATCAGCGCATTTATTCCTCCTCAGGTGTCGGAAGTACTGACAACTGATGTACAGGCAGCAATTAATAATCTCCGATCCAGGTCCGGGAGAGTATATGCCACCAATGCATCAACAGTTTCTTTTGATAAGGAAGGACGGGAAACCTACCAGATTAGTTTGCTGGTGAAACTGTTTAGTAAGCTGGATGTTGGACTTGTAATTGTTGATCCGACAGAAAGGTATAAAAACTATCTGGAGCAGCAGGGTTACCGGCTTACAGAGAATGTATTATTGATATCCGGGCAGCAATCTTTCTTTGAAATTTTGAAGTTGTCGGATGTACTGTTACGTATAACTACCACTGATGGGGATGCCTTATCGGTTAAAGAAGCATTATATCTGCAAAAGCAGGTGATAGCTACAAATGTGGTAGACAGGCCGGTTGGTACTGTACTGGTGCCATTAAATGAAACAGCTATTATCGCTGCGATAGGAAGATTGGAGCAACAGGCAGTTGTCTTGCCTGAAACAGAGCAGCAGCATGGCGGAATAGCAATGCTGGATATTTACAGAAGAATTGTAGCATAAAGAAAAACCTCATCTCTACCATGTAGAGATGCAACCATATTAAAACCATATCGAAATGAAGTTAACCATCATTGCGGGGGCGCGTCCGAATTTTATGAAGATTGCGCCCATAATAGCCGCCATTGAAGAGAAGAAACGCGAAGGCTTTCGTATTGGCTACCGCCTGGTTCATACAGGTCAGCATTACGACAAGAATATGAGCGATTCTTTTTTTGAACAGCTGGGGATTCCAGAACCCCATGCCAACCTTGCTGCCGGCGGTGGTTCACAAGCCGAACAAACAGCAAGTATTATGATTCGCTTTGAGCAGGAACTTACAGAGCATCCCTGCGATTTAATCCTGGTAGTAGGGGATGTTACATCTACTATGGCTTGCTCAATAGTTGCCAAGAAGTTAAAGATCCGTGTAGCTCATGTGGAAGCAGGTATCAGATCCGGTGATATAACTATGCCGGAAGAAATAAACCGATTGGTCACCGATGCTATTACGGATTACTGTTTCACCACTTCCGTTATTGCCAATACCAATCTGCAAAGGGAAGGTAAAACTCCTGATCAGATCATTTTTGTTGGCAATACCATGATCGATACTTTATTGCAACAACGTTCCCGTTTTATGGCACCCCCAATCTGGCAGCAAGCCGGGCTTCAACCGCAGGGCTATATTGTAATGACCTTGCATCGCCCGGCTAATGTGGATGAGGAGGATAACCTTTCGTTGCTCATTCAGGAAATTATGCGTACAACACGCGATCTGCCGGTGATCTTTCCGGTGCATCCGAGAACGGCTAAAAACCTTGAAAAAGTAGCTGTAGAACATCCCCGCTTACACCTGGTACCACCATTAAGCTATCTGGAATTCAACTATCTGGTGGAGAAAGCAAAAGCTGTGGTAACAGATTCAGGTGGCATAACCGAAGAAACAACAGTTATGGGTGTGCCTTGTATGACGTTGAGAGATAGCACCGAGCGCCCGGAAACCTGTATCACCGGTACCAACGAGTTACTGGGTACTGATCCTGTGGCACTGGCACCTGCAATGCAGCGGCTCTTCGACGGACAATGGAAAAAAGGTGCTATCCCTGCGCTGTGGGATGGCCATACCGCTAAAAGAATCACACAAAAATTATTGGAATTATTTGCTGTTAAACAAGAACCTGTTGGGATGTTATGAGTAGTTTGAATACGATAATAAATGGACTGAAGGTAGTGAAGAATATGGGATGGAGATATGTAGCATTCCGTACTGTTCATGAGTTGAAACGCAGAACCGGAAAACTGAAGAAACGTTTTCCGGCAGATCCTGCATTTCAACGTTATTTGTCGTTAGAGGATTGGAAACAACAATCAGCATTATTTTTCTTTCCTTGCCGCGAAGCGTTACTATTACCTAAAAACCCGACACCGGACATTGCACAACGCTTCGAAACATTAAAGAAAGGCTTGCTTCCTTTCTTTAATGGAATTGTAATGCCTGTTGATGGCTGGTTTAAAAATCCTGATTCCGGATTCGTGTATGATGCAACTGTACATTGGACCGAAATCAACGATTACAGTGCAGAAGCCGGTGATATAAAATTTGTATGGGAGAAAGCCAGATTTGCATACCTGTATGATATAATCCGATATGATCATCACTTTGATGAAGATCATGCCCATTGGGTGTTTGAGGATATCCTTTCCTGGATCAGATCCAATAAGGTAAATACAGGGCCACATTACAAATGTAGTCAGGAAATCAGCTTACGGGTCCTAAACTGGACTTTTGCCCTCTATTTCTATAGAAACTCCGCTGCCCTTACAGAAGAAGTATTTGATGAAATACAGTATGCTATTTACTGGCAACTTCATCATGTATATCATAATATCAATTTTTCCAGGATTGCTGTAAGAAATAATCATGCTATCACTGAAACGCTTACACTATACCTGGGAGGATTATTATTTCCAACATTGCCAGGAGCTGCTACCTGGAAAGAACATGGAAAAAGATGGTTTGAAGAGGAAATTGCATATCAGATTTATGAAGATGGCAGCTTCCTTCAATTTTCCATGAACTACCATAGGGTTGTAATTCAATTACTGACCTGGGGCATACAGCTGGCCACCTTAAATGGTGAAACTTTTGATCCAATAGTGGCTGCAAAAGCTGAAAGATCCCTGCGCTTTTTAAGAGTTTGTATGAATGATCATACCGGTTGGTTACCTAATTATGGGGCCAATGACGGTGCATTATTTTTTAAACTGAATGATCAGGAATACCGGGATTTCAGGCCTCAGTTACAAGCCCTCGCCCTGTTGCTTCAAACAGATCCTGCATTACCCCGGAAATATGAAGATGCCGATTGGTACGGAATACAAGACCAGGGATATATAAATAGCATACTGGAAAAAGACAGAGAACTCTATTCCTTCCCCGATGGAGGATATTTTGTATGCCGAGAGCAGGATATTCTCACATTCCTGAGATGTGGTAACCATAAAGACAGACCCTCGCAGGCCGATAATCTGCACCTCGATATCTGGGTGAAGGATGAAAACCTGCTGATGGATGCCGGTTCCTACAAGTATAATACCGATGAAGCTACGCTGCGTTACTTCATGGGCACAGCTTCTCATAATACCGTGATGCTGGATGATTACGATCAGATGCAAAAAGGACCAAGATTCATTTGGTACAACTGGTCGCAATGCTCACGGGCCCGGTTGTATGAAACTACAGATGAGTATATCTGGGAAGGCGCTATTACTGCTTTTCAACAAGTAGGCGCAGATATAGTACACATCCGTCAGGTAAGAAAGAAAAAGAATGAAACCAGTTGGGTTATCAAAGATCATATTCAGCATAAACCACAGCATACATTAATGCGCCAGTTATGGCATACCAGTAAGCCGGCAAGGATTCAGCTAAAGGCTGAAGATAGCAGTGGTGCTATTTTACAACCGCTGTGCAAACCGGGGATGTATGCTTCCTATTATGGAATTAAGGAAGAAAACAACACTACTGTTTTCAATTCGGATGTAGATACAATTATTACGGAAATCACAATTGACTAACTATGAAAATTCTATTGATACACCAGTATTTTTTAGAGGAAGACGATCCAGGTGGTTCCCGGTGGAACGAAATTACCCGGCAATGGACTAGCCAGGGTATGGATGTTACCGTATTAGGAGGTATGATGCACTATAACGGTTCGCAAAAACGCCCTGAATATAAAGGGAAATACTATATGAGAAAGAAACAGGGATTGGTAGATGTGATGCGCTGCCATGTTTCTGAGTCGTATAATAAAAATTTTGTAGGTAGATTATGGGGCTATTTCTCTTTTATGTTTTCTGCTCTATGGGCCGGATTATTCAAAGTAAAAGGTAAATACGATGTGGTGGTGGTGACTTCACCACCGCTGTTTGTTGGGATAGCTGGATATTTACTGTCGCGCTTCAAACGCATTCCATTTGTATTTGAAGTACGTGATTTATGGCCCGAATCCGCTATTGATACTGGTGTATTAAAGAATAAACTGGTTATTAAACTCGCCTATTGGGTAGAAGCATTCATTTATCGTAAAGCTGCCCTGATAAATGTATTAACTCCTGCGTTCTATAATACATTAAAAGAGAAGAAAGGAGTACCGGCAGATAAGCTCATCTTCATTCCTAATGCTGCCGATTTCTCCTTATCGGATCATCTGCTCGAAACATTCGATAGGGAAGCATTTAGAAAAGAACATAACCTGGAGGGCAAATTTGTTATCACCTATGTGGGCGCCCACGGTGTTGCCAATCATCTCGAACAAATTCTTGATGCGGGTAAGGCACTGGAAGATACACCTGTTTTATTTCAACTGATTGGTCAGGGTATGGAAAAACCTCGTTTGCAAACCCTGGCTCAATCGCTGGAAGTAAAGAACGTTAGGTTCCTGGATGCGGTACCCAAACAAGAGGTATTCAAATATATTCTGGCCTCTGAAATGGGGGCATCTGTACTTAAGAAAGTAGATACATTCAAAACAGTATACTCAAATAAAACCTTCGATTATATGGCCTGTAAGAAACCTATTCTGATGGCGATAGATGGGGTATCTCGAGAATTGGTAGAGGCTGCCGGTGCAGGGTCGTATGTAGAACCTGAAAATACTGCTGCCTACAATACAGTAATCAGGGCCTATCTGAAAGCACCTGAAAGAATTAAGGCAGAAGGCGAGAGTGGGTTTAACTATGCAAAAGAGCATTTCGACCGCCAGGTTTTAGCCAATCGCTATTTAAACGAATTACAAAAAAAAGTAACAGGAAAATTAATTCAACATCATGAATTGGTACAGGAACCTAGTTAAGCCACTGGTAGATTTAATAGTGGCATTAACAGCTTTTTTGATACTGTTCCCGGTATTTGTAGTGCTTACCTGTTTATTGTTTATCGCTAATCAGGGTAGTCCGTTTTTTCTGCAGGCAAGACCAGGCAAGCATGGGAAAGTCTTTAGAGTGATCAAGTTTAAAACAATGAATGATAAATGTGGAGGAGATGGACGGTTGTTACCCGACAAAGACAGGCTAACACCAATAGGGAAGTTTGTAAGAAAAACCTCTTTAGATGAAATACCCCAGTTGCTCAATGTATTGAAAGGAGATATGAGCCTCGTAGGGCCTCGCCCTTTGTTGGTCGAATATCTTGATCTCTATACTCCAACACAGCATCGTCGCCATGCAGTGAGGCCCGGAATTACCGGATGGGCGCAGGTAAATGGCAGGAATGCCATTTCATGGGAACAGAAATTTCAATTGGATGTCTGGTATGTAGATCATCTTAGCTGGTTGCTCGATCTACGAATTTTATTTAAAACAATATTAAAGGTAGTAAAGCCCGAAGGCATAAATGCCGAAGGAAGTGCTACTATAGAACGTTTTGCAGGAAGTAATGAATAACAGTGTTTACTTATACGGAGCAAGTGGTCATGCCAAGGTGATTATAGAAATATTAAAATCACAAGGTATGTCGGTAGCAGGATTATTTGATGATAATCCTGCGATCAACAGGTTATGGGATTATGAAGTACGCCCTTTTGTGGGAGAAGCATATGATGCACCCTTTATTATTACAATCGGAAACAATAGAGTTCGTTGTCATCTGGCCCAGCGTATATACGTTGCATTTACAACAGCTATTCATTCCAAATCTATTATTTCTCCTACGGCTAATATAGGCAATGGTACAGTTGTAATGCCCGGGGCCTGTATCAATGCAGATGCAGTGATCGGGAAGCATTGCATTGTAAATACCAATTGCTCAATAGATCACGAATGCAGGATTGAGGATTATGCCCATATATCTCCCAATGCTACACTGTGCGGTAATGTTACGGTTGGAGAGGGAACACACATTGGCGCAGGTGCAGTAATCCTTCCTGGTATTACAGTTGGTAATTGGGCGGTAATTGGTGCCGGTGCAGTAGTAACAAAACCTGTGGCATCAGGAACTATCGTTGTAGGGAATCCTGCCAGAGTAAAATAATTTTTAACCCAAGCAAATAACTATGAATAAAAAGATTTGGCTATCCTCTCCTCATATGGAAGGTTCAGAGCTGGAACTGGTAAAAGATGCATTCGAGTCGAACTGGATTGCGCCACTGGGGCCGCATGTTGATGCCTTTGAACAGGATTTGGCTTCATTTACCGGTACCAGTCATGCTGCTGCACTTTCTGCAGGAACTGCAGCCCTGCATCTGGCATTAATTCTATCAGGAGTAAAACCTGGAGATGAAGTGATCTGTCAGAGCTTTACGTTTTCTGCGTCTGCCAATCCTATTGTATATATAGGAGCTACGCCTGTTTTTGTTGATAGTGAACCCGGAACCTGGAATATGGATCCTGACTTATTGGAAAAAGCAATTAAGGACAGATTATCCAAAGGCCGGAAAGTAGCTGCCATTATTCCAGTGCATTTATACGGAATGCCTGCCCGAATGCCTGAAATTATGGAAGTAGCTGGCAGATATAATATTCCTGTTTTGGAAGATGCGGCAGAAGCACTGGGATCTAACCTTAATGGGAAGGCTTGCGGAAGTTGGGGCGATATGGGAATTCTGAGTTTCAATGGCAATAAAATTATTACAACCAGTGGGGGAGGTGCTTTATTGAGTGATAACGAAGAAATGATCAATAAAGCCCGTTTCCTGGCGTCTCAGGCGAGAGACGCGGCACCGCATTATCAGCATAGCCAGATTGGGTATAACTACAGAATGAGTAATATTTCTGCCGCCATCGGTCGCGGACAAATGCAGGTGATCGCTGACAGAGTTGCAAAGAGAAGGAAGAACTATGAATATTATTATACTCAGTTGGCAGATGTTCGAGGAATAACTTTTTTGAACGAACCAGATGGATATTACAGCAATCGTTGGCTTACAGCCATCCTGATTGATCCTGCAACCAGTAAAGTTTCAAGAGAAACTATCAGACTTGCACTGGAAAAAGAGAATATTGAGTCGAGACCCTTATGGAAACCAATGCACCTGCAACCTGTATTTGAAGGCTATACATCTTATTTAAACGGGGTAGGAGAGGAACTGTTCGAGAAAGGGCTCTGCCTGCCAAGTGGATCAAATCTAACAGAATCAGATCTGGCAAATGTAGTTTCTATTATCAAATCAAATACAGCATGAGTTATGTTGCTCGCAAGGGGAGTACGAGTTTAATTAGTTAGAGGGTACAAAGAAAATATTTGGGGGTATACCCTTATTAAGTAAGGGAAATAAAGTTTATGAGTTATAGATATCTAATTGTTGGATGTGACTTCCATTAGGGCAGGGCAAGCCCAATGCTATTAAGTTAAGGAAATAGATTTCATGAATTTTAGATGTCTGATTATTGGATTTATTTCTTTTATCGTAGGTAGGGCGGGGGCAAGCCCAATGTTATTAAGTTAAGGGAATGGATTTCATGAATACTTGATACCTAATTGTTGGATTTACTTTCTGTGGCCATTGGCAGGGCGGGGGCAAGCCCCGCCCCTACAGGGTTTCATCAGAATCATATTTTCTTCTGGTCGCCTGGTTTCATGTTAAAGTAAATCTTCAATATAGAACTCAATATTTGATGAAATTCTGTAGGGGCGGGGCTTGCCCCCGCCCTGCCTACGGTAAAAGAAATTTACCAATCACTTAACGACAATAAAATCAGTATTTCTCTTAATAGTATCGGGGCTTGCCCCCTCCCAATATATGGTCTCAAAAAGAAACAAATAATTCCTGGAATTCACGCTGCTTAACTAAAAGTTTCATATCTCCTTGCGGACAAAACCTGAATATCATGAAACCTATTCACTATCCTATATTATTGTGCTGCTTTTTATGCAGCTATTTTTCCCTTACCGCTCAGGATATTCAATTGAAAAATCCTTCTCTTGAAGGAATAAGAGGACAAGGTAGAACACCGGATGACTGGATTGGTAGAAACACTCCGGATGTTCAGCCCGGGGCGCTTAATATTACACAATTACCATCAGATGGAGAGGCTTATGTAGGGTTGCATAGCGGTCCGGCCTATATCGAATCTATTAGCCAGGAGGTGGGATTACTGGGAGGAAAGAAGTATAACCTGTCTGCTGATCTGGCTTATGCTCCCAACTATGCTTATAAGGCCTGTTATGGTATTCTGACTGTTTATGGTGGTGATTCTCCAAAAGATACTGCGGAGCGCTTGTGGACTTCGGGCCCGTTTTATCATACCAGCTGGAAAAAATATACTTTTTTCATCAACCCAAAGAAAAACTATAAATACATAACATTTATGGCAGGAGTTGATTTACCCTGCGATAAGAGTGAATATGGCTCTGCAATCCTGATGGATAATTTGTCGGCAGCCTTAAGAGAAACTCCCCAGCTGAGTGCAGTTATACATAATACCTGTGCTGGAGAAATGGAGGGAGTAATTACGCTGAAAATCGAAGGGGTGAGTGTTCCTTGTACCATTAGCTGGGATCCGGGTGGAGCAACTACTAACCGCATAACTAATTTACCGGCGGGGAGTTACAGGGCAACTGTAAAGCATCCGAATGGTATTGCAGTTACATTAAATGCTGATGTGTTGGCCTGGAAAGTACAAAGTAAAGTTGCTGTTACGCCATCACCGTGCTATGGCGACAATAATAACAGCATTAAGCTGGAAACCAACGGAGGAACAGCACCCTATAGATATTATTTCAATGGTGGACATACGGTTAATTACTCAGGAACGTTTGAGCACCTGGTTCCGGGGTATTATAATATTCAGGTGGAGGATGAAGAAGGATGCAAGGAATTCTTATCACAAATTGATGTTAAAGAGCCTCTTCCTTTATCTTTTAAGAATGTACAACTGAAGGATATAAGCTGTTCTACTGTTATGGATGGTAAAATAAGTATTTATACTACAGGAGGAACCAGGCCATATTTTTATAGTTTGAATAATGGCAATTGGCAGACAGATAGTGTTTGGGGCAAATTGAATGAAGGGAAATATTACTATACGGTAAAAGATGCGAATGGTTGTCTCATAGATAGTAATGCAACAATTATCCGCAATATGAGGGAATGCGCTGTTTTTGTTCCAACAGCCTTTTCTCCGAATAACGATGGACAAAACGATTTATTCAGAGCTAAAGTGAATGATGACGTTACCGATTACAGGCTTGAAGTTTTCAGCCGTTGGGGTGAAAAAGTGTTCAGCACAATGGACCCTTACGGAGCATGGGATGGAACTTTAAAAGGGCAACAATTACCAGGAGGCGCTTATGTCTGGATACTATTATACACAGATAGTAAGCATCAGGCTCGCAAACAAACAGGAACGATTATGCTACTCCGTTAGTGTGTTATTTTTAAACGGATATTCATCCAATGTTTTCCTCAGTTTATTGTTATTGCTGATTTGTATGATAGCATGTAAATGCTTTTCGTGATGTAAATCGGTGCCTATAAAATCGGCTAACTGTTGTTCAAGTAATAATGTTGCTGCTTTCTGAACACCTTTGCCATAGTACCCGGTCAATGACAATAAATTTACCTGGAGCTGGCATCCCAGTTCTTTTAGCAGATGGTATTGATTGAATTCGTTATGATAATACCCGTATCTTTCAGGATGTGCAAGGATAGGTTGATATCCTGCTGCCTGTATATCAAATAGCCACTGATGTAATTGCGGAGGGGCGGAAACAAAGGAAATTTCAACCAATACTTTATTACCGGTTATGGTTAACAAGGGTTGTTGCAGCAGCGGAACAAATTGTTCATCTAAATAATATTCTGCAGCATATTTAAAGGAAATATTGTTGTTGGCATCTTTGAGCGACTGATATACAGATTCGAAAGGTGATTGTAAAGTATTTACAGAATTTGGGTACCTGTCCATCATAATATGTGGAGTAGTAATGATCCTGCTTATGCCCAGCTCCTGGAGTTTTTCAATAAAAAAAAGAGAAGTTTGTAAATCCTGAGATCCATCATCTACACCCGGTAGGAGGTGTGAATGAATATCAGTTTGCATAAATGACAAGAGAGGAGCGGTTTTGTTGGCTCGTTTACTAAAAAAAAGCATTTCTCAATAAAATATGGTTGCCAACAGTAACACATATACAGTGCCACAAATGCTGTGGCACTGTATAAATAATTAATTTTCCTGAAGTAGAGCGATGATCTCTTCCAGGTATTGCTGATCAATTTCGTCGAATGTCTCTAAATCTGCGCTGTCAACATCCAACACCCCCCATACTTCATTATTTCTGATGAGCGGTATTACAATTTCTGATTGAGATAAACTGCTACAGGCTATATGGCCCGGAAATTTAGCTACATCAGGAACAATGAGGGTAGTTGCCTGCTCCCAACTGGTGCCACAAACTCCTCTTCCCTTACGGATACGTGTACACGCAACAGGACCCTGAAATGGACCTAAAACCAGTTCATCTTCCTTAACAAGATAAAAGCCTACCCATAACCAGCCGAATTGTTCTTTTAATGCAGCCGCAATATTTGCCAGGTTGGCAATTAAATCAGGTTCCCCGGTAAGTAGCCCCTTTATCTGAGGAATGAGGGATATGTATTGTTCCTTTTTATCTCCTTTAATGATATTTAAGTCTTCTGCCATATATTCAAATTCATTCAAGATGCAAAAATAAGCAGGAAATGTGTGATTTAAAGATTGGTACTTTTTGGTACCCGGATGTGTATAAGAAATTATAGTAGGAAATTCATAGATGAAAAAATATATAAATTCGTAAATTCGCTATTATGAACTCACCGGAAATTATATTAGTGAACGAACAAGACGAGGCAATTGGCACGATGGAAAAGATGGAAGCGCATCGAAAAGGATTATTACACCGTGCATTTTCTGTATTTATTATAAATGATGCAGGAGAAATATTATTGCAACGTCGTGCATTGGATAAATATCATTCTCCTGGTTTATGGACGAACGCCTGCTGTAGCCACCCTTACCCTGGCGAATCTGTTGAAGCCGCTGCTCACCGCCGTTTAGAGGAAGAATTAGGCTTTGATTGTGAATTGAAAGAATTATTCTCATTTACTTATAGAACTGAATTTGATAATGGTCTTACTGAGCATGAATTTGATCATGTTTTATTAGGAACCTACAACGGAACCATCATTCCAAATCCTGCTGAAGTAGCAGATTACCAATATTTGTCTGTAACCCAAATCATTGAAAAAATGGAAAATGCCCCAAATACCTTTACTTCCTGGTTTCATCATGCATGGCCCCTGTTATTACAACGCATGGAAATTAATATAGGAACTGCCAGCGTATAACAGTTTGTTAACTTATTTTTAAAACAATCATTTTGCGACTTGTTAACCGAGTGTAAATAAATACACCTGGACTTTTATGCGAAATTGCATAGAGCATACTTATGCTATAGTTGTTCCCATGGTCGAATTTTCGATGCGCATCGCTTTGCCTCAGCTAACCATAAAACCCTCTATACATGACCACCAACATTCAAATGCCCGTTATTCGTTTCCCTTTTACCAGCCGAATGAACCAGCATGCTGAAGCGGCACAGCAACACATTACTGAATGGGTAAACGAAATGGGCCTCCTTACTTCAGAAAAGGCCTGGCAACGTTTTCATAAAGCCAGATTTGCGTATCTGGTCGCCAGAGCCTTCCCGGATGCCGGGCTGCATGAACTATGCCTCATCGCAGATTTCAATACCTGGCTTTTTATCCTGGACGACAAATGCGACGAAGCCGCTGAAGGTCGCAAAGCTGATTATCTAAGAAGTATTATGGCCGGACTTCTGGATATCCTCCAACAAAATATTGAATATCTCCCCGCTTCCGGGCATCCTCTCTCAGCTGCTTTAAGTAGTATCTGGGAGCGTATGCGCAAATTAAGTAACCCGGGTTGGCGGCTTAGATTCATCAAAACAGTAAATGATTATTTTTCTGCCTGTATCTGGGAAGCGGAAAACAGGGAAGCAGGTATTATTCCTTCCCTGGAAGATTACATCAAAATGCGACCATTCACGGGAGCCTTGCTGGCAGATATAGAAGCAATTGAGATAATTGAAAAAGTAGTACTTCCTCAACAAGTAACAGAACAGGCATTATTGCAACGAATGATCCAGGCCGGTAACAATCTGGTTTGCTGGACCAATGATATTTTTTCCTGCCTGAAAGAAAGTAAACAGGGTGATGTGCATAATCTGGTACTGGTACTTCAACATGAAAATGGATATTCATTACAGGATGCTGTTAATGAAGCCACCAGAATGCTGAAAGAGGAAGTCGCCATTTTTGTGACACTGGAAAAACTGTTACCACTAACGGGAAGTGAAGCCGATTATGAATTAATCAGATTTGTAGCGGTATTACATGCCTGGATTGTGGGCAATGCCGAATGGAGCATCAAGGATACCGGAAGATATGGAGTAGCATCACTGGCTGCGCTTGCTTATTCGCCGCTCCACTAATTTGCCTATCCACCAGAATGATAAAGCGAGAATTCCAAAGAATAATCCTTTATTGGTAAGATTCCATAAATATTCAAAATACCTGGTATACAAATCCAATAATAAAAATATCATTCCAAGATCTCTTAACAGCTCATCTTTTGTTCTGGCACCTATAACGAAAACGGCTAAACACTGTAGGGTATATAATATCACCCATTGAAGAAGACGTACCTGTCGTAGTAGCTGCCACTCTTCCCAGGTGCCACAATTCCCAAAGATCGAGATCAGCCATCCGGAGAGCAAAAATAATAACCATCCTCCTGCCCAGGTCATATCTGCAATGGGTGGGTAAACACGCCAGCGGCGTTGTACCCACCCTATAATTATAAGAACCGCTCCCAATAGAATCATTCTACAGGGCAAATTCATCCCCAGAAAATAATTCGGATCGGAAGATAACAGGTAAGTGAGCTTAACATACGCCGGAATTAAGGACAATAACGTTGCTAACCAAAGCAATCTCGAACGAAAAACAACTCCCAATATTCCATAACAGAGTGTGGCAAGCAACCAGAAAAGCCCATAATTATGCTCAAAATAATTGACACTTTTACCCGAATAAACAACGAATACACCTATACTAAGTACTGGTAAGATCCAGTACAGCTCCCGGTTAAACGAATAAAATGGGTTGTGTTTATTTATCTTCCATCCCCTGTAACATAAAAAGATGCTTAGCAGTGCAAACAATATTGAAATAACGCCGTCGGTCAGCGATAGCTTCTTCTTAATAATTTCAATCCACTTCTCATCTAATACCAATGACCCGAAAGACATTAAGGCGCATGAAATTGCCGCAATAAAGATGTAAAGGGATAAAGATTGCCAATCTGTACTGGAAACTTTGATGGTTTGCTTTAAAGATTCACCCTGGGTTTTGCTGATAAGCGATTCTTCCTCCCAGGCATGTATGGCTCTTTGAATTAGCGCTGCATCTTTTTTGTTCAGTTCCAACATAGGCGTCTCCTTTAGTTATGGTTGTTCGGTGCTACTCTGTGCACCAGGCGTAAGGTATTTCTTTTTTTGATTTTTAGGCGGAAGTGATTAAATAAGGCCAATATAGGAATACTAAAATAACTGATGCGCTGATATGTAATATTTTCCGGATATAGAAAATATGTCATTACTATACAGGTAAATCCTGTTGCCATAGTTAAAAAGCCATATTTAAAACGTTGATACAGCAATTCTTTTTCTGTATGGTGCCCTGGAATAGTCAATCCCGGATTACGTTGAAAAATATAGTAACTGATCCAGAATAAGGCAGCCAGGCAACCCGACAGATTGCACAGGTAAATAAAAAATGGGAGCATAAAATGCTCATTCGTATGCAAAATGGCACTTGTAGAAAATGGAAAGCTTACAATAAAAAATAAAAAAAACAGATTCCGACGAATGAGCCCTTCGTTATATTGTTGCAGAAATCTGCATAAATTCAGGTGTCTTACCCAAAAATTTCCTATAAATACAAAACTGGCGGCAAACACGGAAAATTCGGTAGCAACTGGCTTCAGGGCCACCCAATAGTCATGTTCCGACAATTTATTGGGTAGGGAGGGAAGTTTGATTTCGATGATCAATAAAGTAATTGCAATGGCAAAAACGGCATCACTGAATAAAATCAGCCGTTCCAATTCAAATTCACGATGAGGTTTGGGTTCTTTTAAAACAGACATAGACATAAGTTAACACGAACTTTTCTGAAATATACAAAAATCACCCGTTTGTAACCATAATTGATGCATACCCTTCACAACCTTTTTACTGCTTAATTGTTAATTATTTATCAATCACCATATTCTTTCAACGTAATAAGTATGCATCGTCGTATTTTTCTTTTGTTCTTCCTATTTATACTGACAGGGGAAACAGTGGTCTACGGGCAGACAGATACACTTTCACCGATCAACTATGCCTTCAATCTGGCCAATTGCATACAGTATGGTTTGCAACATCAAAACGATATCGTAAATGCCCACCTGGATGTAGCTTTTGCCAGGGAACAAATAAAAGAAGCAACAGCCAAATTGTTCCCACATGGTGAGATTGATGCCAGTTTTACCGATAATTTGCAACTGGCCACACAATTTATCCCTGATTTTAACGGTCCTGACCCTACGCAACTCATTCCTGTACAGTTTGGTACCCGATTCGCCTCAGGAGTAACAGGGCAGATTAATCAAACGATTTTCAACAGCGATTACTTTATTGGACTCAAAGCTTCCAGAGTATATAAAGACCTTTCACAGAAAAACTATAAACGTACTGAGATAGATGTGCGGGTTGCAATTGCCAAAGCATATTACGCGGTTCTCACCAACCAGGAAAACATCCGCCTGTCCAAAGCCAATATGGAACAGTTGGCAAAAACACTGAAAGATACCAAAGCCAGATACGAAGTCGGAATAGCTGAAAGGGTAGACGTTGACCGTATCCAGGTTTCTTACAACAATGTGGTAACGGATATTGAAAACAATATCCGTTTACTCGTATATGCCGTACAGTTATTGAAATTTCAAATGGGCATGCCCCAGGAGGCAAACCTCGAACTAACGGAAACCGTTCAGGACTTTAACGTCCAGGAATATATTGAAGATACCATCAATTACCATATTCAGGACCGGGTAGAATACGGGATTCAGTCGACCCAGATCTCCCTTAATGAATTAAATCTTAAAGCAAAAAAATTGGCGTACCTGCCTTCTTTAAGTGGCTATATAAACTACGGCTGGAACTATTACAGCCAGGCATTTGCTGATCTGTGGAAACGTGGTTTTGGAAGTTCGGCACTGGGTCTTACCCTCACCTGGCCAATATTTACTGGTACTGAAAGGTTGCACCAGATTAAGGAGCTACAGATTACCCTTGAACAGTCGCGAAATACCTTAAACTATATAGGACAACAAATCCAGGTGGAAGTTGCCAATGCAAATACTCAATATCAAAATAATAAAGCATTATATGCTACCCAGAAAGAGAACATGGGCTTAACGCAAGGGATATACGATCGTATAGTGCTCAAATTTGAGCAGGGTGTAGCCACTAGTCTTGATGTTACTTCGGCAGAAAGTGATCTAAAACAGGCTCAGGTTCAGTATGTCACCGCTTTGCTTAATACCCTGGTTAGTAAAACGGATCTGGACAAAGCAATGGGTAAAATCAAATAAGTATCAGCATTCATAAATACGCAATTAATCTCTTATATGTATCTAATTAATGATAAGCGGACCCTTTACGTAATAGGAATGGTACTTTGTGTAGCCTGCGGTAATAGTAAGAAACAACAGCAACAGGCGGCAATGATGGCCATGATGAAGCCAACTGTAACCACCTTTGAGGTTGTTCCCGCTTCCTATACTGTTACAGAAAAATTTCCTGCTACCCTGGTAGCTCATGATATAGTAGAATTACGCTCCGACGTAACCGGTTTCCTGGAAAGGATCAGAGCTGCCGATGGTAGTATGGTCACAAAAGGACAACCGCTTTATGATATAGACAGAAGCAGATACGTAGCAGCATACGGTGAAGTGGCTGCATCACAGCAACAGGCAGAAGCCGATCTTGCCCAAAAACAAAGAGATTATGAACGCTATAGTACTCTGCTGGAGCACGATGCTATCTCCAAACAAACAGTAGATCAGGCGTATACTGCAGTACTAACTGCCAAGGCCAATGTAGCTGCCGCTAAAGCTTCCGTAGCCCGCGCCGGCACCGATGTAAATCACGCTACTGTAAGAGCCCCGGCCTCCGGTAAAATAGGTATCGTACAAATTAAAGTAGGCGATATCGTTAATGCCGGGCAAACGCTTATCAATACACTGGTTAATGAACATCCAATGTTTGCCGATATGGATGTGCCTCAGGCAAGAGGACCCGAATTCGCAAAAATCTTACACGGACAAGGGAACGGACAACGATTCTATATTCAGTTTGGGAATGGTGAACGCTACCCGGAACCAGGAAAAATCCTGACTCTCAATAATATTGTTGATCCAACCACCGGAACAGTAAAAGTCCGTTTAGTTTTTCCTAATAAAGATGGCGTTCTGAAATCCGGAATGAGCATCGTACTTATTATGGAATACGCATCGCCTGCCAATCAATTGGCTATTCCAAATAAGGCTATAGTTCAGAATCTCTCTGAAACCAGCGTATTTGTATTGTCAAAAGATAATGTGGCCTCTTCCAAACATATTGTACCGGGGCCTGTTTCCGATACCATGCTCCTGGTAAATGAGGGCCTGAATGCAGGAGACAGAATAGTGGTTGACGGTATTCAGAAAGTAAAACCAGGAGATACTGTGAACGTGGCGGGGCCAGGTGGAGCTAAACCAGGGGCAGGTAAATAATCAATATAAAATCATCAACAGGGTATGATCTCAAAAACCTTTATAGAGCGTAAGAATACTACGATTGTAATTGCTATCATCATTGTGATCGTAGGGCTCATATGTATGTTTAACCTGCCAATTGCTCAGTTGCCGGATATTGCACCTCCTGTAACTTCTGTAAATGCGAACTATACAGGAGCCAACTCCACAACTGTTGAAGAAACGGTAACTACTCCTATAGAAAACCAGGTGAATGGTACTCCCGGAGCCATGTATATTCAATCGGTAAGTGCGAATGACGGCTCTATGAGCATAACTGTCACATTTAATCTGGGAACCAATCCCGATATCTCTACACTGGATGTTCAAAACCGTGTGAGTCTGGCCTTGCCAAGTACTCCGGATGAGGTACGGAGAGTAGGGGTAACCGTTAAGAAAAGATCCAATGATATGTTGATGGTTATTGCCCTCAACTCCCCCAAAGGAACGCACACCAGAGAATTTTTGGATAACTATGTAAATATCTATCTGAAACCCGAACTGGCTCGTATCAATGGGGTAGGAGATGTAACCGCCTTCTCCCAGGATTATAGTATGCGTATCTGGCTAAATCCTGATAAGATGGCCTCCCTGGGGCTGACAGCTGGTGATATAGCTGCCGCGATTACTGAACAAAACCAACAGGTGCCCGCCGGTAGTATTGGTGCTCCGCCAATGAACAAGAAGCAGGCATTTGAGTATACAGTAAGTGTTAAAGGACGCCTGGCTACTTCTGAGGAGTTTGGTAACATCGTTGTTGCTAAAGGCCCTGATGGAGGTTTAGTAAGATTAAGAGATGTAGCCCGGGTCAATTTAGGTTCTTTCACCTATTCAATTGAAGCAAAAGCCGATGGTAAGATTGGTAGTGGTCTGGCAATTTATCTGTCGCCAGGTGCCAACGCGCTGAATGTAAACGACCTGGTGCTGAATAAAATGAAGGATATGGCGAAAAGCTTTCCAGAAGATGTAAACTGGCTGGTACCTTTCGAAACCACTTCTTTCGTAAAGATTTCAATTAACGAAGTAATTCATACTTTCCTGGAGGCCCTGGGTCTTGTAATTATTGTGGTGTTCATTTTCCTTCAGAATTGGAGAGCCACTCTGATTCCGGTATTGGTAATTCCAATATCCCTGATAGGTACATTCATATTCTTCGAGCTGCTGGGCTTCTCCATTAATACACTCACCTTATTCGGATTCGTACTTGCGATAGGCATTGTGGTGGATGATGCCATTGTGGTGGTGGAGGCAGTGCAGCACCATATCGATGCCGATTTGATGTCGCCGCTCGAGGCCACATACAAAGCGATGTCGGAAGTACAGGCGCCGGTTATTGCCATTGCCCTGATCCTGGCCGCGGTGTTTGTGCCGGTTGCCTTTATTCCGGGGGTATCAGGAAGATTGTATCAGCAGTTTGCGCTGACCATCGCGTTTTCAGTATTATTGTCGGCATTCCTGGCATTGACGCTAACGCCTGCGTTGACATCCATCTTGTTAAGACCTGCCGATTTAATGAAGGATAAAAAGAAGGCGAGAGGCCTGAATAAGTTCTTTGTTAAGTTCAATGAGCAGTTCGAGAAATTCACTAATCACTATGGAAATCTGGTAACACATGCCATCAAAAAAACACCAATAGTATTAATTGTGATGGCAGTAATATTGGTTTCTGCATTTTTCCTGTTTAAGAAAACACCTACTACCTTCGTTCCGCAGGAAGATATGGGAGCCTTGTTTATAGCGCTGGAGCTGCCAGAAGCCGCCTCTACAGAGCGAACCAAGCAAGTAGTAGATGAAATCAATAATATTCTCCTGAAAGATTCAGCTGTTTCCCACTTTTTCGGAATCGCCGGTATCAACTTCGTGGCTAATGCTACCAAACCCAATGCCGGTACTTTCTTCGTTAGTTTGAAACCATGGGATGAGCGATATAAGGTGGGAGATGATATGAACAAAGTGGTAGGCCGAATTCAAATGGCTGCCGGACAAATTCTGGGTGCCACTGTAATTTGTATCCCGGCTCCTACACTGCGCGGATTAGGTAATACCGGTGGTTTCTCTTTCATCATGGAACAACGAAGTAACCCCGATATCAATGAATTCGTGAAAGTAATGGGACAGTTTCTGATGGCTGCAAACCAACGCCCTGAAATAGCAAGGGCTTATGCCTTTTTCAGTGCCAATACACCACAATTTAATCTGGATATCGACAGAGACAAGTGTAAACAATTAGGCGTTCCCGTTAGTGATGTGTTCGGAGCGTTACAAACCTTCCTCGGAGGCTTATATGTTAATGACTTCAC
This sequence comes from Chitinophaga silvatica, assembly GCF_003419895.1. Lineage (GTDB taxonomy): Bacteria > Bacteroidota > Bacteroidia > Chitinophagales > Chitinophagaceae > Chitinophaga > Chitinophaga silvatica. The sequence continues at coordinate 500,726 of NZ_QPMM01000007.1, forward strand.
CAGATTCAGCAGAAGCTTCAGGGTGGTGTTGCAGGCCGATTCGCTTTACCGTACTTCCATCGATAATCTGAATACCTTTTATGTCAGAAATAACCAGGGGCAAATGATTCCGCTCAGCGCTCTGGTGGTAACTAAAAAAGGAGTGGGCGCTCCGGTAATTAATCACTTTAACCTTTACAGAAGCGTGGAAATTGATGGGGATGCAAAAACCGGTTACAGTAGTGGTGATGCCATTAATGCATTGAAAGAAGTAGCGGCACAGGTTTTACCGGATAATTTCAGCTACGAGTGGGCAAATATTTCCTTGCAGGAAATTGAAGCCGGAAATAAGAGTGTGCTGATCTTTGCAATGTCTATTCTCTTCGTATTCCTCCTGCTAACGGCATTGTATGAGAGTTGGTCGGTTCCTTTCTCTGTGTTACTGGCGGTACCTTTGGCATTATTTGGATCTATTTTCGCGCTGTTCCTTACCAAGCAGGCAAACAGCGTATATTCTCAGATTGGTCTGATCACCCTAATTGGTTTGGCGGCTAAAAATGCGATTCTGATCGTTGAGTTTGCGAAAGAGAGGGTAGACAGAGGTATGCCTTTGGTTGCTGCCACGATCGAAGCAGTGAAATTGCGTTTACGCCCGATTTTGATGACTTCCTTTGCCTTCATTCTGGGGGTGGTTCCATTATGTCTGGCAAAAGGTGCCGGCGCCGCCTCCCGTGTGAATATTGGCTATACAGTAGTCGGAGGTATGTTGGCAGCTACTTTACTGGGAATCTTTACAGTACCGGTTTTATATGTACTGATCACTAAATATTCCTATGGTAAAAAGAAACTGGCAGAGTTGGAGGAGCATGGTAACGAAGAGAAAAAACCTAAAGGATTAGGGGAATAGCGTTACATTTATTATCATGAAAAATACAGAGCGATTTACTTCCAGGGTAGAGAACTATGTTAAATACAGGCCTCATTATCCTGCCGCCATTATCCCTTTTTTACAGGACGAAATAGGACTCAGGCGAGACAGTGTGGTTGCTGATATAGGCGCCGGAACAGGTATTTCAGCAGAACCATTCCTTGATAACGGGAATAAGGTTTTTGCTGTTGAGCCCAATAAGGCAATGAGAGAAATGTCTGTGAAATTACTCGGACAGTTTCCTAATTTCTCAGCAATAGATGCTACTGCAGAAAATACAACATTGCCAGACTCGTCTGTAGATTTAGTGGTAGTGGGTACTGCTTTTCATTGGTTTGATCAGGAAGCGGCCGCCAAAGAATTTAAAAGGATTGGGAATACCGATTCCTGGGTTGTATTGATGTGGAACGTCCGGAAGTCGAAACTCCCATTCGAAAAAGCGTATGAAGAGCTGCTGCACGAATATGCAGTGAATTATAAAGATATGGATCACAGAAATGTTGGGTTACCGGAGCTGGTAGATTTCTTTTTGCCCGGAACGCTGGTGGAGAAAAAGTTTCTGAATACCCAGGTTTTTGATTTCCCTGCATTGAAAGGACGATTATTATCTTCCTCTTATGTTCCGCAGGCAGACGATCCGGTTTATGAACCTATGCTGAAATCCCTTGAAGATATCTTTAATAAATTTCAACATATGGGGATGGTCACCTTTCATTATGATACCTCATTATATTTAGGAAGGGTTTAGTAATCCAAACCCTTCCTAAATACGTTTATGCAAGGCTGTTATATAAGATCTCAACCGGATGCAGTGCTTTCACTCCCGTTCCATCCTTTACCTGATGTCTGCAACTGGTTCCTGGTGCCGCAATAATAGTTCCCTCAGCTGCATTTCTTACTGCCGGAAACAATACCATTTCTCCAATTTGCATACTTAAATCGTAATGCTCTTTTTCATAACCAAATGAGCCGGCCATACCGCAACAACCTGATGGTATTACTTCCACAGAATAATTCTGTGGGATCGACAACATTTTCTTACTGTTTAAGGCAGATGATAATGCCTTTTGCTGGCAATGTCCGTGTAATTTGATATGTTGTTTACTGTTAGTAAACTGAGCGGATGTAATATGTCCTTTATCTGCTTCTGCGGCCAGAAATTCATCTATCAGGAATACTTTCTGTGCTAATGCTTTTGCTTTTACACGTAAAGGTTCAGAAACGAGGTCCGGATATTCATCCCTGAAGCTTAGAATTGCAGAAGGCTCTATACCAAGAAGTGGAGCATCTCCATTTATTATTTCACTGAATATAGTTACATTTTTATCTGCAAGTGTTTTGGCTTTTCTAAGCAAACCTTTTGACATATAGGCACGAGCACTTTCGGGATGCTCAACCATTTGTACATCGTATCCCAGACGATGCAGCAGCTTTACAGCTTTTATACCTATTTCAGTATCGTTAAAATTGGTAAACTCATCACAGAATAAGTATACTTTTTTACTTCCAATTGCTCCCTGCCTTTCTTTTGGCCACTTTGTCTCAAACCATTTGCGCAGGGTTATACTATATAATTCAGGTAAGGAGCGTTTTAATGCAAATCCTGAGAATTTGCGGATTACTCCACCTGTCAGAGAATTTTTTATAAGTACATTATATATGCCCGGAGCAATAGCCGCCAACTTCGATAATTTGCTGTAATTACCGATCATATTGGCTCTTAACGGTACTCCGTTCGCATCATAATAATGTTGCAGGAATTCCATTTTCAGTTTGGCCATATCCACGTTGGACGGACATTCAGATTTACATCCTTTACAGGCAAGGCATAAATCCAATACTTCGTAGATCTCTTTATGATCGAATCGGTTTTCTTTGGTGCTATGGGTCAGAAACTCACGTAGAATATTAGCTCTGGCACGGGTAGTATCTTTTTCATTTCTTGTTGCCATGTAGCTTGGACACATGGTACCGCCACTCAATTGAGTTTTACGGCAGTCGCCCGATCCGTTACACTGCTCTGCATGTTGAAGAATGGTCTGTTCAGGGAAATGGAAGATAGTCTGGAAATTCGGTACTTTTTGTCCAGGTTCGTAGCGCAGCATACTATTCATAGAAGGCGTGTCTACGATCTTGTTTGGATTAAAGATATTTTCAGGATCCCAGGTATACTTGATCTGGCGAAGCAGTTCATAGTTTTTGTTCCCCACCATTTGACGGATAAATTCTCCTCTCAGGCGTCCATCCCCATGCTCTCCACTTAAAGAACCGTTGTATTTTTTAACCAGTGTGGCTATTTCTTCAGCGATTTTTCTGAAAAGGAGATTACCTTCTTTTGTTTTTAGGTTGATGATAGGACGCAGGTGTATTTCACCACTACCAGCATGTGCATAGTGTACTGCGTAAAGGTTGTATTGTTTTAGAATATCATTGAAATCCCTGATAAAATCAGGCAGATCTTCAACCGCAACCGCTGTATCCTCAATTACCGGAACTGCTTTTTCATCACCAGGTAGGTTACTCAGTAAGCCCAGTCCGGCTTTTCTCAACGCCCAGATTTTCTTGGAATCGTCTCCAAAAAGCAGTGGGAAGTGATAGCCCAGTCCGGCGGCTTTTAGGGTATCTTCTACTTTCTTAGCCATTTCAACTATTTCTTCTCTGGTGTTTCTGCAGAATTCAACTACCAGAATAGCACCGGGATCGCCCTGTACGAAGAAACGGTTCTTTCTTTGTTCTATATTGTCTTTGGTACATTCAAGGATGTAGTGATCTATCAGTTCACTGGCACTTGGCTTAAAATCCATTACCAGTACATTGGCTCTGAGAGATTCATCAACATTATTAAAATGTATGCATAATAATCCTGTTTCTGTTGGAGGAAGAGGATTTACGTGTATTTTGATTTCGGTAAGAAAAGCAAGAGTTCCTTCAGAACCAGCGATAAGTTTACAGAAGTTGAAATCTTCTGTTCCGGCAGTAAAAGGAGCTGTTTCCAGCAACATATCTACAGCATAACCGGTATTACGGCGAGGGATACTTTTCTTAGGGAACTCTTTCCTGATCTCGTCCTGATTGGTATGGTTGCTGAGCGTAGTTCTGATTTGTTTGTAAATCCGGGTTTCCAGGGTATCCGGTCCTTCGCATTTCTGGTGGAAGGTTTCGGCATCTATACTTCCGAAAGTCACTTCCTGGCCATCGCTGAGCAGGGCTTTAACTTCCAGCAGGTGTTCTCTGGTACTTCCGTAAACCACTGAATTGGAGCCGCAGGAGTTATTTCCCACCATTCCACCAATCATAGCCCTGTTGGCCGTAGAGGTTTCCGGGCCAAAATAGAGTCCGTGTGGCTTAAGGAACAGGTTGAGTTCATCGCGGATTACTCCTGGCTCTACTCTAACCCAGCCTTCTTCTTTATTTAGTTCTAATATTTTAGTAAAAGTTCGGGATACATCGGTTACGATGCCATTTCCAACTACCTGTCCGGCCAGCGAGGTACCTGCTGTTCTGGGAATCAGGCTTGTTTTATTTTCACGCGCAAAGCTGATCAGTGTTTTAAGATCGTCTGTATTCTTCGGAATAGCTACTGCCAATGGCATTTCACGGTATGCCGATGCATCTGTGGCATAAAGCGTCCGCATCGTGTCATCTGTATAAAGGGTGCCTTCTAGTTTCCTGGCTAATTGCTCCAGCTTATCGCGCATCATGATATTTACCTGGTTTAGAGGGGCGAAATTAATATATGAATCCGTTTTTTTCTTGGGGTTTTTTCCTGATGGTTGCTCACAAAGCATTCCACAATGGATTTACCTGTTTTTTTGTTTAGGAAGCAATCCCGCTTTTACAAGCAAATTATCAAGATATTCTGTTAATTCCGGGGAGGTAGCTTCATTATGCATATGCATAAAAAAGTAGCATTCCTTCAGGCCATTCTGAACCCAGTAGGTGATCCTATTTACCCAATCATCGATCCGTTCGTAATCTGTTGGGTGCAGGCTGTTTCCAACAAATCTTATAAATGCCTTGGGAATGGGTAAATGCATATGTACTACATCCCTTCTGCCGGCTGTATCGGTTATTACGGCTCCGATATTCAGCTTTTGCAGGGTATTAAACAGCTCCAGTCTTACGGTTTCATCCAGAAACCACTGTGGATGACGGAGTTCCACAAAAAACTGAAGATCAGTGGGTAACGATTTTAGGTAAGCATAAAGGTTCTCCCGCCTGGCTGGTGTAAATCTATCGCTCAGTTGCAAAAATATTGGGCCAAGGTGTTCTTCAAAGGCTAATACTCCATTTAAAAAAGCGGTGGTTTTAGCATCTGCATTTATGAGACTGCTGAAATGACTGATAGATTGAGGTACTTTAGGGCAGAATCTGAAATTTTTACCAGCTGCTTTAGCCGCCCATTTGGAGATAGTTTCCGGTCCATAAGTCTGATAATAGGTAGCATTTAGCTCAATGCCATTGAAATACTTAACATATTCATTCAGAAAATTAGCTTCTTTTGTTCCAGCAGGGTATAACTTCCCTACCCATTCTTTAATGCCCCATTTAGCGCAACCGGTATAAACTAATGGTTTCTTTACGGGTTTACCCTTAAGCACCTTCTTATTGAAAACCGGTTCTGCAGGTAGCTTAAAATCGATATCCATCAGGGTATCGGCAGGTACGCGACCAAAATTCATAGCACTCACTTTTGGGGTGATGACAATCTTTACTAAAGTTCGGTTATTTCTCGCGGAGGCACAAAGATTAATATTAAGGTGCAGAGGGAGTTTTTTTAAGTTTTTAAGGCTTGAAGCGGGTGTTTTTAAGAGTGCTGACAGAGCCATACTTTAGCAGAAACCCACTGGAAGTAATTGAAATCGTCTTTATCAATCTTTAAGACAGCCGCTTCAAGCCTTAAAAACTTAAAAAAACTCCCTCTGCACCTTAATATTAATCTTTAGATCTTTGCGAGAAAAATTTTCCTTTGTTTTTATATTTTTCCAAGTTAACTTAAATAAGATTATCAATTATTTAGCATGGAGATATTACACATCAGCGCGGAGTGTTATCCGGTGGCCAAAGTTGGAGGGCTGGGAGATGTTGTGGGCGCATTGCCCAAGTACCAGCAAGAGTTAGGGAATTTTGCAAAAGTAATTATACCGGCCTATCGGACACGGTACTACGAAACACATGAATTTGATGTTGTTCACCAGGGGGGTATGTGGATGGGGCACAGCTGGTATCATTTCAATGTGATGAAAGAGCGTAGTAACGAACTGGGATTCGATTTATACCTGGTAGACATCCCCGGATTACTGGATACCCCCGGAGTATATGGCTATTCCAATGATACTGAGCGCTTTTTAGGCTTCCAGATTGCCGTTTTAGACTGGATCAATGAATGGAACCACCTCCCAGAGGTGATTCATTGCCACGATCATCATACCGGTCTTATTCCTTTTCTGCTAAACTATGGTTACAAATACGATCGGCTGAAAGAAATACCTTCAGTTTTAACCATCCACAACGCTCAATACCAGGGGCAGTTTGGATGGGATAAGCTTTACCTGCTGCCAGGGTTTGACCTCTGGAAGTCGGGCCTCCTCGACTGGGGCGGAGCTATCAATCCATTAGCCTCCGCTATTAAATGCGCTTGGAGGGTTACCACCGTTTCACCCGGCTATCTGGAAGAACTATACGAAAATGCAAATGGACTGGAAGGCCTGATCCGTCACGAACAGGCAAAAATGGTTGGTATTCTCAATGGTATCGATTCGCTGGTCTGGAACCCGGCATCCGACAATATGATCACCAACGATTACAATCAGGATACGATGCAGCCCGGCAAACAGGCAAATAAACAGGCCTTATGCGAGCGTTTCGGCTTGGATAGTTCCTTACCTCTGGTGTCGTTTATCGGTCGGTTAGTGGGTGATAAGGGAGCCGATCTCCTGCCTGAAATTATAGGGAAGTCAATTCATGAGCTACCCGGGGAAGTAAATTTCCTCGTTTTGGGGAGCGGCGATCCCCACATAGAGTGGTCGCTACAGCAACTCAGAAATTCGGTTAGCCACGGATTTAACCTCCATATCGGATACGATGAGTCACTCTCCCATCAGATTTATGCAGGGAGCGATTTCCTGCTAATGCCATCCCGGGTAGAACCTTGCGGATTAAATCAGATGTATGCACTCCGATATGGCACTATTCCGATAGTACGAAGCACAGGTGGACTCAAAGATACCGTGATCGATTTCGGAGATCCTGGCGGAGTAGGTATCCGCTTTGTACAAGCAGCTGGTTGGGATGCCTGCAATGCAGTTCGAAGAGCCGTTGAACTCTATTCCAATAAAGAACATTTCAATACGATAAGGTTACGGGGTATGAATGAAAACCACGCATGGGGTACCTCGGCTCAATCTTATCTGGATATGTATAGTAAATTGAAATAACGCAGAATAAAATTCCCTTTATGACTAACGATGTAATGTCCATTATTCTTGGAGGAGGAGCTGGTACCCGACTGTATCCGCTAACTCGCCGCCGTTCCAAACCTGCGGTACCTTTGGCGGGTAAATACAGATTGGTAGACATCCCTATTTCCAATTGCCTCAATGCTGAATTGAACAGAATCTTTGTACTCACTCAATTCAACTCCGCTTCTCTCAACAAGCATATCAAAAATACCTATCACTTCAGCAATTTCGACAAAGGCTTTGTTGATATTCTTGCTGCAGAGCAAACTCCCGATAACCCTACCTGGTACCAGGGAACTGCAGATGCCGTCAGACAAAGTATGCATCACCTCGATAATTTCGATTTTAAATATGTATTGATCCTTTCAGGTGATCAATTGTATCAGATGGATTTTAAAGAAATGCTGCAACATCATATCGAATCCAATGCAGAGATTTCTATCGCTACTATTCCGGTTAAAGCCAGCGAAGCTTCTGATTTCGGAATTTTAAAAGAAGATGAAAGCAGAGCGATTACTTCCTTCACCGAAAAGCCTTCTCAGGCAGCATTACCACCATGGGCTTCTGAAGTAAGTGATGAAATGAAGCAGGAAGGCCGCATTTATCTTGCAAGCATGGGTATTTACATTTTTAATAAAGATGTACTGCATGCCTTGCTAAACGAACATTCTGAAGCAGCAGATTTTGGAAAGCAAATCATTCCTTATGCGATTGAATCAAAGAGAAGGATTTTCAGCTACCAGTATGAAGGGTATTGGACTGATATCGGAAATATCCCATCATTCTTCGAAGCCAATATCAAACTAACAGATGATATTCCTCCTTTTAATCTCTTCGATGAATCTAAAACAATTTACTCCCGGGCCCGAATGCTCCCGCCGGCAAAAATTTCAGGTTCATTACAGAAAACAATGATTGCCGATGGTTGTATTATAATGGCAGACAAGCTCGAAAGGGTAGTGGTGGGTATTCGTACCAGAATAGGCAAGGGATCGGTAATCAGTAACGCTTATATCATGGGTAGCGATTACTACCAAACACTGGACGAAATTGAAAATGCTCGCCGGGAAGGCAGGCCTACCATGGGAATTGGCGAAAACTGTATCATTAATAACGCAATCATCGATAAAAACTGCGCTATTGGAAATAACGTAAATATAAACGGAGGCAAACATTTGCCAGATGGTGATTTTGAAAAATATACAGTAAAAGACGGCATTGTTGTTGTAAAAAAAGGCAGTGTATTGGAAGACGGATTCAGTATATAACAAAACGATTCACATGCGATTGTCAATTGAGCGGAAAACCACAAAAATTTATCCTGACCTTAAAAGGGTGGTGGCTAGATTTTTCTTTAATGGAGAGGCCAGGGCTAAATCTATTATTCAACAAGTGGCCGCAATGAGCGACGACGAAGTGGACTTAACCGTAATGCCTATACTGAGAGAATTCAGCAGAAGGCATAGAAATATTACCCGGATTTTTGAACGACATGCAGGCCGGCTCAGGCACTTATTCCCCGGCCTGCATATCGATTTTGATATGCTTTCTCTTAAGCGAAAACTATTAACAGGCTCTTATTTTACCAATGAATATTCAATAGAATCTGCCGCTTTCTTTAATCCTTGCATCGTGGAAGATGTTGACCAAAGCGGACTGGAAGGCGGACAAAAACGCGTGATAATGAGCTTCCGGGCTGTAGGTGAAGGGCACGTTTCTTCAATCGCTTTCAGATCAGGCATAATTGATATCAGAAATGAAGTTACATTGATACCTGCCGGTAATTATGTAGATGAGGCTGAGGTGATTCGTAACTCCATGTATAATAAGGATATTTTCTTTCAGAGCGCTGTTTCTATCAGTTTACCTGACTCTGTTTTAAAAGAAATTGCCAATAATTTACCCGATCAATTCGATTATCTGTCTCTGAAAAAAGTGATCCGCGAAATGCAACAGCGTTTTCAAATGGATCATCTCTTAAAGAAAGGACTGGAAAGGGTTTTATGGTTAGCAGATTCTTACTATGAACTAAACTTCTCGCTGGATACAGATCTTTCCGACAGGGTTATTTTTCCTTACTCCGATGCCGAAAGAAAAGGTATAGAAGATGCCCGCTTTGTAAAGTTTGTGAATGAGGATGGTAGTGTAACCTATTATGCAACCTATACTGCATATGATGGCTTCACGATTCAACCTAAGCTGATGCAAACGAAAGACTTCTATAACTTTAAAATCATGCCGCTATACGGAGAAGGGGCTCAGAATAAAAATCTTGCACTCTTCCCACGTAAAATCAATGGCAGATATGCTATGATTTCCAGAATCGATGGAATTAACGGATACATTATGTACTCCGATAAAATTAATATCTGGGAAAATCCTCAACTTCTTCATACGCCTAAATACGCCTGGGAGTTTGTTCAGGTAGGAAATTGCGGATCGCCTATAGAAACTCCTGAAGGCTGGCTGATAATAACTCACGGTGTGGGTCCTATGCGCACTTATTGTATTGGCGCCAGCTTGCTGGATCTGAATGATCCTTCTATCGAAATAGGCCGGCTGCGCGAACCTCTTTTAATGCCTAATAAAGATGAAAGAGAAGGGTATGTACCTAATGTACTATACAGCTGCGGCGTGCTGATTCACAACAATGAATTAATAATCCCATACGGATTATCGGACTATGCCTCAGGTTTTGCTTCTGTAAATCTTCAGAAATTACTTGCCCAGATCAAAGAAGATGGAATTTGATTATAAGTTTTTGTAAACGTCCAGATACCCTTCCACCATCTTTTCTGCACTAAAATGCTCCTTTGCATGTAAATGACAATGATAACGGTCTATCTGTCTTAAATCCGCAATTGCTTCAGCAGCTTCATGCACATTATTGGTAAGAAACCCCGTTTTACCATCCTTGATTAATTCGGGCATAGACCCTTTGTTGAAAGCGATGACAGGAGTACCACAATACATAGCTTCTGCCACGCTCAGTCCAAATGGTTCTTTAAAGTGAATGGGATGTAACAGCGCGTGAGCTCTTCCCAACAAACTGTTTCTTTCTTCTCCGCCTACCGCTCCTAAGTAGCGAATCTGGTCATTATCAATATACGGTCTTACCTTTTCATTATAATAGGCCTCATCCTGAATGATGCCCGCAATATAGAGCTGCCGGTTCGACTGTAAAGCTATCTGTATGGCTTCATGAGTACCTTTATCGGCATGAATGCGGCCATAATAAAGGAGATAGCTTTCAGCACCCTGAGTATATCTGAAATCACCGGATCTTATACCGTTGTAAACTGTAGCTGTGTATTTTAGAGTAGGGTGCCTGTCGGCATTACTGATAGAAACGTATCTCACAATATCATTATATCGCTGATATACCGGGAGTATTTGTGGAGATGAAAACCCATGTATTGTTGTTACAATGGGGGTTTTGATCAACCTGGCGTAGGTGAGGGGAAGAAAATCGAAATGATTATGAATGATATCGAACTTGCCGGCTTGTTCCATCAGGTAACTGATGTGCATACACTCGCTGACTTTAGCATCGGTGTTTTTATCTTCCTCATAGGCCTGGGGAACGATTGCAGAAAGTTTACCGGCAGTTTGTGAATCTGCTGTAGCAAAAAGGGTAACATCTATTCCTTTTGCGGCCAGGCCTTCGGTGAGGTTAGAAGCCATTTGTTCCCAGGGGCCATAATGCAAGGGAGGGGTACGCCAGGCAACGGGTGACAATACTGCAATCTTCATAGTCAATATACTTTACGTATTGTGTACCAAAAGGGAAGCCAACTTTTGGTAAAAAAGAGAGGTTTCCGACCGATCAACTAATATTTGAGTAATAAATTAACTATTTACCTAACTTCGTACATTCAAAAATTTCGATGTATTGGCACTACATTGCAAAAATTGGTAATTTGAAATAGCGACATTATATGCTCGAGTATATTCCTTATGGGAAAACAGGTTATTTTTCACAGCTGGTAACGGATTTTTTAGGAGAATGTCAGGAGATCAGACCTTTTTATAAATATTCACCCACACATCCAGATTTTTCTGCTGCAATAACAGCCCGTCAACAATTCGATACTCCAAGGGAAGCCCTTGTAGCCGCATTAACAGAGCAATATCAAACCTATAATACTGATACTGCAGTTTCTGATAACATACAGGCATTGTTACAACCAGGTACCTTTACAGTTTGTACCGCTCATCAACCTAACATATTTACCGGATATCTATATTTTGTTTATAAGATATTGCAAACTATCAAGCTGGCAAACTCGCTGAAAGAGCAATATCCGACAAACAACTTTGTTCCCGTTTATTATATGGGAAGTGAAGACAATGACCTCGATGAACTGGGAAGTATTTATATAGATGGTAAAACACTTACCTGGAATACAGAGCAGCAAGGACCGGTAGGGCGCATGAATCCTGCTTCCCTGGAGCCTTTGATTGCAGAAGTTAAAAAGGCTTTGGGCTATGCCCCACATGCAAATGAGTTGGTTGAATTGCTTCAGAAAGCATATCTGGAGCATAAAACTGTTCAGGAAGCTACCTTTTTCCTGGTAAATGCTCTATTCGGCCGATTCGGATTGGTAGTAGTTATTCCGGATAATCCAAAGCTGAAGCAATTGTATATACCTGTGATGAGAGATGAGCTTTGGAATCAGCAATCATACTCTCTTGTAGGGAATACACTGGCAGAATTACCGGAGCATTATAAAATTCAGGCTAATCCACGTGAAATAAATCTGTTTTACCTGCAGGATGGAATGAGAGAACGTATTGTACGTCAGGGTGCTGAGTGGAAAGTATTACACACCTCGTTGACATTCGACGCAACTTCACTGGAAGCTGAATTAACTAAGCATCCCGAGAGATTTAGCCCGAATGTTATTCTTCGCGGCATGTTCCAGGAAACTATTCTACCAAATATTGCCTTTATTGGTGGGGGTGGTGAAATAGCCTACTGGCTCGAATTACAGCAGTTGTTCGAACATTATAGGGTTCCTTATCCTGTTTTGTTGCTAAGAAATTCATTATTACTTGTTGATGAATTTTCGAGAGAAAGAATTAAGAAATTAGGCTTGAAAGTAACAACGTTGTTTCAGCCTACAGAAGATATTATCACAGGATACGTAAAACAACATACCAATGCTTCTTTGGTTTTGAAAGATGAATATGAAGCAATTGAGAAGTTGTATGATGGTTTGGAAGAAAAGGCAAAAAGTATTGATATTACTTTAGTGGCCAGTGTGGGAGCCGAAAGAAAACGAGCCTTAAAATCGATAGGTAAAATTGAGCATAAGTTCCTGAAGGCAGAAAAGAAAAAATTCGCCTGGCAGGCCGATCAGATTCGCCAGCTGAGGAGCCGCTTATTCCCTGGAAATTCTTTACAGGAAAGGAAAGAGAACTTTATGCCTTGGTATGCACAGGAAGGCCCTGAATTCCTGGATCGGGTTTACGATGCATTGATACCGGTTACAGATCAGTTTATTATTTTAGAAGAATAGGAGTTATCAGTAAGCAGACGACCTCTAATTATTGGATTTATTTTCTGTGGCCACTGGCAGGGAGGGGGCAAGTACAATGCTATTAAGTTAAGAGGAAGGATGTTGATTGGATATTGACATCAATTTGAAGGATTAGTTTCCTTTACCGTAGGTAGGGCAGGGGTAAACCCTGCCCCTACAGGGTTTCAGCGAATTACAGTTTCTATTTTGTAGAATTGTTTCTTTACAGAAATGTAATTAGTAGACCGACATTTAACATGAAATATATCTACCAGATGAAAATATAGTTTCGCTGAAGCCCTGTAGGGGCAGGGTTTTACCCCTGCCCTACCTACGGTAAAGGCAACCAGTCATTTAAATTGAATTCAATATTCCATCAACCCCCTTCCTTCACTTAATAGCATTGTGCTTACCCCCGCCCTGCCTAAAACAAAGGCAGCTAATCCTTCAACTTGAAGTCATTATTCCACAGCAACCTTTACCCATATCTAAATATCATTGACTATCTAAAAAAAATCATGAAGTCAACTATCAATATTTCTTAACTATTCGACAATGTTTTAGCCATATCTCTTACAATAGAAAGGATAGCTCTCAATTGGTCATGCACTTGTTTTGTTTCCAGCATTTCATCTCTGGTGGCAGTAGGGCCCTGACCTTCATTGATTTCTTCCTGGCGGCGTGCCACCAGTTGTTCGAGATGATTCTGGAGCCGGTCGAAGGCGTGAACCTGTGTAGAAGGTGCTGAAACATCAGTAACCGGATTAATCATCAGTAACAATTGATCCACGTAGTTGAGCAGGAAGTCGGTGATTTCCCGGTATTCAGGGCGTGGAAACTGTACACCATGATTGAGGCTATAGGAGCCTAAAGTAGCTGTATGGGAAGTAAGAGCATGATTCAATACCACAAAGTGGTAGATCTGTGAGGCCTTTTTCTGCTTGCTTTTCGGCTCAGAAAGCATACGTTGGAAGGCCGACATCATATTGGCACTTTCTACATAAGTTTCTTTCCTCGCTAATTTGAATTCGGTAATTGAAACAGCTTCATTGGAATAGGCTCTCATCACAGTTTCAAAATATTTTCTGTTGGAAGTCAACATTTTCGTCATGTAGTCGGGCAGGTAATTATGTTCCCAGGTTGGCCACAGGAGCATATTTGCGAAAAATGCTATACCTCCTCCAATGAAAGTATCCACTACTCTTTGGGTAGCATTATGCAGATCGGCCGGGTGGAGGAAATGCAGTAAAAAGATGATAAAAGGAGTAACAAAAAATACACTTAAGGTATACTGGAAGCTCATAAAGCTATATGCTCCGAGGATACAAAGGAGCATGCTAATGAAAATCACAGTAGAGTTATTGGTAAGATAGAGCAGTCCGGCAGCAAATAAGGCACCGGTAACAGTACCGATTAATCGTTGTATGCTTCTGGATCTGGTAAGTCCGAATCCTGGTTTCAGAATTACGATAATGGTAAGTAAGATCCAGTAAACTCTGTCGAGCTGCCAGATCATGCCCAATGAATATCCCAGTACCGTAGCGATACTTACCCGCATTGCATGGCGGAAAATATGAGATTCGAAGGTGAGGTTATTCCTGAATGTTTCTATATCATATTTCTGACTGGTAGTGAATTTTGAGAGTTCCAGTTTCGGATCTACGGTATCTTCCTTAATTCGTTCCAGCCTGGTGAGGCGATGGAGGTTATAGATTCTTTGTGCCATGTCCTGAAGGTTTTGCAGGATATTGGTAAGCGGAATGGTACGCGTTCTTTCTTTAAGAGTTGGAAGTTTTAGGGTGATATCGGCAATGATTGCTTTCACTTTTTCCATCTCATACCTGAGATTTGTTTTAGGGAGGGAACGCTGGCCGGAGGCCACTGCGAGGCCAATTGTTCGTAGTTCCTGAGCAAATTCGAGGATGAGGACATGAAACTTTTCCAGTACTTCCTGGTTTTTAAAATCGTCCTGCAGGGCGTTGTAATCGGTTTGAGAGGCCATGATTTGTTCCTGGAGATCTATCATGTCCAGGAAAATCAGTACCATGCTTTTAGATATACTGGTAGTTCCTTGTTGTGCGGAACGCCTTTTCAGCAATAATTCCCTGACATTCTCCTGTTTTTCGTTTACAATCACCTGTTGTTCCAGTACCTCTTTATAATTTTCTGTTACGTTTATACCTGGAGTATAGAATTTTGCCCGTAGTTCCAGATATTTGGCTGTTTGTATGATACAGTCGCCCAGCGCCTGCTGAACATTAAGGTATGGGCGTATTTGCCAGAGTATGAGAGCCAGGGTTGCATACCAGATGCTACCAAGGAGCACCATGGAGGAGTGAAGGAGTGTTAATTGCGGGGTGAGGTTTGTTTCTCCCAGGATGGAGACCATCACGAGGAGGCATCCGGTTCCGATATTGCCACCTCTGATGCCGTAGACGAGGAACATGGCAAATACGAAGCAGGAGAGGGCTATCCAGGTGCCCATCAGAATGGGGTATGGAACCAGTAGTCCGGTTATTAAAGCCGTAAGAAATATTAATATAGTGCTGATTATCAGACCATTACGTTTGTGGATGATGGTTCCTGGTACATCACTTAAGGCAGTACAGAGGGCGCCCATCGACATGGCAATGCCGAGGTCGAGTTTGCCCATGGCTACAAATACGAGGGAAGGCACTACTACACTGATGGTAGTACGTAGTCCATTGCTAAAGTGGTAACTGTAAAGGAAGTTCTTGATGTCGTTGGTCAGCTGTTCCGTTTGCAAACGTTATTGGGTTTTTGATGCTGCAAAGATAAGGCATGGAACGATGATTTGGGGGAATGAGAGAAAGTTGCTTTTCGTATGTGCATTAATTGTGAAATAGTTGTGCAGTAAAATTCATAAATTCATAAAACCATGAGTCTTTAATTTCATTATATTACTTTTTGATTCGGGTAAAATTATATCTTTGACGCCTTAAAAAACCTCGGAGTACGACGTGCGCTTAAAAACACTAGAAATTAAAGGCTTTAAAAGTTTTGCCGATAAAACCGTATTGCAATTTGATGAGGGGATTACAGGTGTGATTGGGCCAAATGGTTGCGGCAAAAGTAACATCATCGACTCCATTCGCTGGGTAATTGGCGAACACAAAATCAGCAACCTTCGTTCTGAGAATCAGGCTGGATTGGTGTTCAATGGTTCCAAAAGCCGTTCGGCAAGTGGAATGGCTGAAGTTAGCCTCACGTTTGAGAATACCAAAAACGTATTACCTACTGAATTTACTACGGTAACGATTACACGCAAGTTTTACAAAAATGGCGATAGTGAATACCGCCTCAATGATGTAGCCTGCCGCTTGAAAGATATCCATAACCTGTTTATGGATACCGGTGTGAGCACGGATTCCTACGCGATCATTGAGTTGGGAATGGTAGACGATATCATCAAGGATAAGGAGAACAGTCGCCGTAGAATGTTGGAGCAAGCCGCCGGTATTTCTATCTACAAAACCCGTAAGAAAGAGGCTAAAACCAAACTGGATGCAACCGAAGGCGATTTGAACAGGATTGAAGACCTCCTGTTTGAAATCAATAATAACCTTAAAACCCTGGAAAGCCAGGCCCGGAAAGCTGAAAGATATTATGAAGTAAAGAAAGAATACCGGGAAGTAAGCATAGAACTGGCGAAAGCAGCCCTGGAAGGATTTAATATCACGTTCAAAGACCTTACAGAAACTCAACAAAATGAGGCAGATCGTAAACTGGCCCTTGAAACCGAGATCCTAACCGCCGAAGCAGCCGTAGAACAGGATAAACTACACTTCGTTGCCAAAGAAAGAGAGTTGCAGGTATTGCAAAAATCTTTTAATGAAGTGGTGGCTGCTATCCGTACAAAAGAAAATGATAAGAACCTCGCCACGCAGCAGCTAACCTATCTGCGGGAGCGCGAGAAAAATATAAATGAATTCCTTTCCAATGCCGAAGGTCAGCTACAGGGCCTTGAGACTTCCATAGAATTCACTGAAAAACAAGTGGTTGAAGAAACAGAAGTTTTCGATACCATGGCAGATGAACTGGAAACATTGAGAGATATGGTGGAAGAAAAGAAAGAACGCTTCCAGCAAAAGAAACAGGCTTTAGAAACCTTACGCAACGACCAACAGCGCTGGCAACGCCAACAGTTTGAAGCTGAGAAAAAAGTAGCGGTTGCAGATACTTCCGTTATGAACCTGCAAAGAAGCATTCAGCAATTGCAGGAAGAAAAAGCCAGCAGACAAACACAAATCGCCCAGCTGGAAACTGAAAAGGAAACACTCCAAACTACTTTAGCAGATAGTAAAACATCGCTGGAGGAAATGGTTCGTTTCCAGGAAGAAACCAAATCAAAAATCCTCGCTACTCAATCTGATATAGAAGGATTAAGAGACAGGTTGGTTGACGAAAACAGGACGCTCGACTCCAAGAAAAATGAGTACGACCTCTTAAAATCGTTGGTCGACAGTCTGGAAGGTTATCCTGAAAGTATTAAATTCCTGAAAAAGAATCCGGATTGGAACAACGAAGCGCCTATTCTCAGTGATATATTTTTCTGTAAGGAAGAATATCGTACCTGCATCGAAAATCTGCTTGAACCATATTTGAGCTATTATGTTGTCAATAACGTAGAAGAAGCCATTCAGGCTATCCAGTTACTGGATTCAAATAAAAAAGGGAAAGCTAATTTCTTTATTCTCGATCAATTTAAAACAAACGATTCACCATTGCTGGCTCCTCCGGGAACAATTCCGGCATTGGAAGTGGTTGAAATTGATGAGAAATACAAAGGCCTGGGCCAATATCTCTTAGGAAAGGTATTCGTAGGCGATGATCTGACCCGACTGGAATTTAGTCAACTTTCCGACGATCGCATGTTGCTGGTAGAAAAATCCGGCCGTATGCATCGTGGAAAATATAATATCAGCGGTGGTTCTGTAGGTTTATTCGAGGGCAAGAAATTGGGTAGAGCCAAGAACCTGGAGAAATTAGAGCAAGAAATCAAAGACCTGGAAGGAGTTGTTAGTCAATTAAGAACAGCCTTACAGGAAAAACATAACGAAGTTTTAGGCTACAACAGCCAATTAAACGAAAACAATATCAACGCAGCCAGGGAAAAAGTAAATCAGTTGAGCAACCAGCTATTTGGTTTGCAAAACCGGATCGAAAACTTCCATCACCTGATCGAAGCCGGCGACAAAAGATTAGAGGAAATGCAACAGTCATTATCCACTAACCAGGAAAGCATCTCCGGTGTAAAAGATGAACTGGATACCCTCAACGAAAGGGTTCTTGAACTGCAGGATAGTATTGCCGATGCCGATAAAACCGCTCAGGAAACTGAGCAACAGTTTAATATGGCAACCGTACAATACAATAATCAGAACCTGCAACATACCCGCCAGCAAAGTAAAGTGCAGGCCCTGAAGCAGGAACTGGAATTTAAGCGCAAGCAATTATCAGAC
This sequence comes from Chitinophaga silvatica, assembly GCF_003419895.1. GTDB lineage: Bacteria > Bacteroidota > Bacteroidia > Chitinophagales > Chitinophagaceae > Chitinophaga > Chitinophaga silvatica. Next base: position 519,099 of record NZ_QPMM01000007.1, read on the forward strand.
TTACATCAGCAAATTACCAGCAACAAATCACAACTGGAAGATGCTGTGCTGAATATTGAAATCGCCGTAGAGAAGTTGGGGCATGCCGATGATGGACTGGTAGAACTTTTCCGCAAAAGAGAAGAAGAAGAAAAAGCACTCAACGAAAAAGACCAGGAATATTACAACTTCAGGAACCATTTACAGGAACTGGAGAGCGCTTTGAGAGTGAAGCAAAGAGCCAAAGAACAACTGGAGCAACAGCTTAATTCAATCAAAGACAAGGTAAATGAACTGAAACTTCAACTAACCTCAATGAAGGAAAGATTAAGTGTTGAGTTTAAAGTAAACCTGGATGAAATTATAGACGAGCAAAGAAGCTCCGAACTACCGGTCGATGAACTACAATCCAGTGCCGAGAAGCTGAAGAAGCGTATGGAGAATATGGGAGAAATTAACCCTACGGCCATAGAAGCTTATCAGGAAATGAAGAAGCGTTACGAGTTTATACTGGAACAGAAAACAGACCTGGTAAACGCTAAGGATTCATTACTGGCAACCATTCAGGAGGTAGAATCTACCGCCAACCAGAAGTTCCTGGATACCTTTAACCAGGTGAAAGAGAACTTTATACGGGTATTTAAAGCCTTGTTTACCGAAGAAGATCAATGCGATATGGTGCTGAGCGATCCTGAGAACCTGGCAGATACCGGAATTGAGATTATAGCTAAGCCAAAGGGTAAACGCCCGGCGGCTATTACACAATTATCCGGAGGGGAGAAAACCCTGACGGCAACAGCGTTGTTATTTGCTATTTACCTGATTAAACCTGCTCCATTCTGTATCCTAGATGAGGTGGATGCACCTTTGGATGATGCGAACGTGGGTAAGTTTACCAATATGATCAGGAAATTCTCTGATAATTCACAGTTTATTATTGTTACGCATAATAAGCAAACAATGGCGGCTGTAGATGTTATTTATGGTGTTACCATGCAGGAACCGGGAGTTAGTAAATTGGTGCCGGTAGATTTCAGAAGTTTGAACTGATCTTAGGTTTTAATTGTTGTAAAAAGATCTGATAGAAATATCTTTATTACAGAAAATAAAAAAATGTAATTATTATGGGCGCTTGGGGCACCAGGAATTTTGAAAATGATGGATCACAGGACTGGATATTTGATCTGATGGAGAATAGGGATGGTGGATTGGTTACTGATACGATGGCTCGTATTATAAACAACCACGAAACACTGGAAGTAGGAGATTGTGAAGAGGCTTTAGCGGCAGCAGAATTAGTTGCTGCGCTTGTAGGGAAACCCAGTGAAGACTTTCCTGAAAACCCATTGGATCAGTTAGATATTCTGAACCTGATCGCTACCCGTACATTGAGGAATCAGGCAATTGCAGCTGTTAACAAAATAGTTGCTGGTTCTGAAATGAAAAACTATTGGGAACAGGAAGGAAGCCTGGATAGCTGGGTAGCAGTTGAACAGGGATTAATAAAACGCCTGGAATAAAAAAGTTTGAAGCCGTCTCTACTTTGTTGAGACGGCTTTTTTTTGATTTTCATACAGCAAAAACTTTTGCTGTATGATTCCTATTTCCTGTTTGAGTAGATGACTTGATAATTTAAAATCAAGATAAAAAATTCTTAATAATTGATTCTCACCTTTACTATAAACGTTTTCAGAATTGGTCTGCTTTTTTATTTAAGAAGTATTGTTGAATTCAAAAAGTGTCTTTATATTGGTAGAGTGGTATTGTTTAGTGTGCTATTTTGTTAATCCCGACTGTTATAAATTAAACCTATACTGTGCTGTTGTTTAAAAACTCTATTGATATATGAAAACAAAGAAAACTATTTTATATACCTATTATTTCTGAGTGCATTTTTCCATAAAAAAATTTTAAAGCAATCTGTTATTGTGGCTAAGTACTGTCACAATATTGTTATATCCAACTAAGTTGATCCTTATGCCTAAAAGATTATTCGCCGTTACTATAACGGTGTTGATACCTATTGCCTTATTTTGTCAGCAAACCAAACCGGTTGTTGACTACAATAAGTTGATTAATGTTAACCCTGCACTTCAAAGTGCAATAATTGATTCTTTAAATGCCAGAAGTCATGTTACCGCTGTTAATTTCAGCCAGGTTCCCCATTCAATATTAAATGATACTGTTAAAAGACTTTTTTACCAGCATGTCGCGAATGTGTATGGTACTAAACAGTTACAACAATTAAACAGCAATTTCTCCTTGTTTCAGGGCAGATCCAGGGTCTCCGAATATATGACAGGCCGACTCAGAGGTTTTTATGCTCTAAAGAATGAATCATCGGCCCTCGATATCATGAAGGCAGGAGCATATTCGAATAGCGTTAAACAACTGTCTGCATCTGCTTTTTATGATAATAGTCCGGCAAGTATGCTGAAGGCAGGCTTTGGTATTAGGTTTGAAGACCAATTAGTAGTCGGAAATATTCCTGTTAATATCATCTACAACAGCCTCGAGGGAACTATTCCTGATACGCGTGGAATATTCGGGCAACAGCTTAAGAAATTCTCCTTTGATAAAGATGCATATCTGCAAAGGATGAATGGTTATGTAAATAAAGCATATGATCTTAAGAAGTATTTCTTACAGGATATAAATCTGGGTACAGCTGTAAAATCATTTGCAGATAAGCAATTGTCGGATTTACAGGATGAAATGGGAGCAATTACCAATAACCCTATTCAGGCCGAAGCTTTTAAAAATCTTATTAGCCCCGATCAGTTAATTTGGTTAGATAGCAGTCAGATTAGACAGGTATTATTAAATAATCATAGTCTGCAATTATCAGCTGCTGATCTTGAAAATAATATATCCGATAGTACCAACACTACCGCTTTTGCAGCCAGGCAATATATGAGTCGGATTATGGCTCTTAAAGAAAGCATGGCTCAGGGTTTACAGGCAAAAGAAATGTTGGTGGCGCAGCATAAGACAACCAATGAAATACAACATTCATTGAATGATCCATCAAGCCAGCAACGAAATATAAAGGAGCTCCTACCTTTAAATTGGTTACAAAAAATATTATTACAGGCGAAGCATATTAATATAGGAAATATTGCTGCTGGTGGAAGTAAAGGAGGCGCAGAGAACCTTTTTATGTCTGGTGCCGAAGGTTCTTTCCTAAGCAAGAATAAATTTTTGCTGCTTGGATTAGGTAGCACCAGAATGGGTGGAGATCTGGTAAATCAGGGATTTACTTCATCTCTTGATCCGGGTGCCTATAGTATGCAATATTTACAAACCGGAAAGGGTGATATAAATGATTCTCATAGTCATGTCGCTATTGTAAATGCGAATACCCAAAACAAACAATTCAGACAGTTTGATGCATCTGCACTTAAACGCAATATTTTTGTCGGTGCTTTTTCTGAGCAGATCAACCTGGGAGAGTATGGAAATATTACTGCAGATATTTCTAAATCCAACACAGAATTTAATAATGCCGCTGTTGGCAATAGTTATGCTTTATCTTCTAAAACAGCAGCTTTTACCTTCTTTAATGATTTCTGGGAAACATTGGCTGCCGGACTTGATTACAACGGCGAAGTAAGCAAATTGGGGCTTACACAACGTGTATATTTCAATTATTCCGGACTGGCTTATAATAACCCTGCTTCCGGAAGTGGTACCAGAGGAAGTATCAGATATGGACTAAATGTAAGAAGAACCTGGAATAAGAGAAAGATAATGGTGGGATTCAGAACAGACAGGCAGGACATGAAAACAAGTGCTACCTCGAATAACGGTTGGCATAACAGGCAATATACTTTTGATGCACGTTTGAAAGTAAAAAAGAACGTTTCTCTGACTGCCAGATTGGGCCAGTCAACAATGAAGAATTCCTCTAAAGAAGGCACGCAGAATTCATTCCTGAACACACAAATAAATCTTGGATCTCAAGTCAGTGGGAAGTTATTCGATAAACTTCAAACCAATAATCTTGGAATGGGCCTGCAACAAATGGATTTGGGTATTGCAAAGAGCCTATTGCTCAACCTGAATATGAACCATAGTGTGGTCATAAATTCAAATGTATTATCATTTAGCCTATTCTATAATAAAGACCTGAAAAACCAGGCTGTTTATGGTAATTTATTTACTGCAGAAACAGGATGGAGTTATCCGCTCACCGAGAAAATTTCATGCAATAGTGGGATTAATTATCTGGATAATGCCAACGTTGTTCGTCAGGTAGGTATTCGCCAAAGCATTAGTGCAACTGTATTATCCCGTTTACAGGCAAGTTGGTATGTCGACTGCCGTAAACAACTTATGAATACTCCTCAGAATTATCTGTTTGGAAATTTCAACACACAACTTTCTTTAAATTATCAGTTTAACAGATAGTATATGAATTGTATAAAATATTGGTTGCTCCCCGTTTTGCTATTTGTTAGCTCTTATGTTAGTGCACAGGTTTCGTTTGTATTCTTACCAGAGGTTCAGGGAAGAACAGTTGACGGACTTTTTCAAACAAGATTAATAGCTCCTGCTACCCAAGCAGGCAGAGCAAAGTTGCAGGTTACTGTTACAGCAACAAGTGGACGAGTGGTGACTATTACCACACCAGCTTTTGATTTGCATGCCGGAACTAACATTTTACCCGGTGGATTAATCGGGAGTGCATCCATCAATTTTGGAAACACAAAGGTAGCAACAGTATGTCGTCAATCTGGTTATTTTCCGGAAGATGATTATGAATATTGTTTTGAATTAATAGGTGAGAGTAGCCATGCAGGAGAGATTCTCGGAACCCAATGTTACGATTACCACCTGCAACCTTTTTCTCCGCTGATCCTCACAAGTCCAATGGATCAGGATGAGATATGTGATAAACGTCCTGCTCTTTACTGGCAGCCTTTATTGCCTTCTATTCCTGGTATGCAGTACAGACTTCTACTGACTGAGTTAAAGTCTGGTCAGGCTAAGCAGGAAGCCTTGCGTTATAATTTTCCAATTATCAATCAGCAGTTTATCAATCTGCCTATGCTTTTCTACCCACCTGCTATGAAAGAGCTGGAAGAAGGACATCGTTATATCTGGCAGGTAACAGCATACAGAAATGAAATGATTTTAGCTACCAGTGAAATCTGGACTTTCCAGGTTCACTGTAATGATACTTTACCAACCAGTAAAGCTGATGGATATAGAAATATAGATGATCTGATAAAGGGTAATTTCTATTTGGCGAAAGGAAGATTATTATTTGCGGTTAATAACTCCTATGCTTCAACTACACTTAATTATTCAATTATTTGTATAAGCAAACCAACACTTAAAATGAGGAAACTGCCAACAGTAAAGCTTAAACCAGGAAATAATCATATAAATATTGATCTGTCAGATAATAAGTCATTTGTTGACGGATATTATTATCAGCTTTCCCTTACAATGCCAGATGGAGATAAAAAACAATTACGATTCCTTTATAAAAGTGATACAGAATGAGAGCAGTTTTAAATAGGTTGGTATGGATGATACCTGTTATTTTAATGGCTTGCCATGAAAATCGGAATGTTGCACTTAAAGAAGTCATGCAACAATCTGAAGCAGGTCTGTCGCAGGAAAAACATATAGGCAATAACGTAGTAAATATGACCTATTTGCCTACTTGTTGGGAGAAAGTGAATGATAGAAATGCAGAAACTAATGATAAGGAAATGTGCTTCAAAGTAAATGTAACAAAGGTAAGTAAGGAGCAGATGAATCAACAGGCAGTAAGTTATGGTGTAGATACGCTGTTTCAGTTGATATTGAACAGAGATACACTGATACCAATTTCTGCAGAGCGGATTGCCAATGGAAGTTTGAATAGTGTTGAATACCTGGTAATATTTGAAAGGAGGCCATTAGCACCAGTACAACAAGCTGCTTTTATTTTCAAAGACTGGTTGTTTACATCAACACGCTTGTTATTCCCTTTAGATAAAAAATTTCTACAAAAATCTGATTCTTTAAGCTGTGGGCTATGATTATAAAAAGTAATAAAGTCAGGAAGACGTTAGCCATTTTCTTTCTATCGTTGTTAACTACAGAAACGCTTTTGCCAATGCGTGCATGGGCGCTAACGTCTGGTCCTTCTCAACCAGAGCATAAACAATTCGAACCCTATAGTACATCTGAAATGGTAGATGTATCCAGTGGGGCTTTTAAGTATAATATCCCATTACTGGATGTTGATGGATATCCGTTAAACCTGAATTATGCTTCAGGAGTAGGAATGGATGATGAGGCCAGTTGGGTAGGGCTAGGATGGAATCTGAATGTTGGAGCCATAAACAGACAATTGAGAGGGATACCGGATGATTTTTGTGGTGATCCGGTAACTACAAAATATGAAACGGCTACAAGATATACCTATGGAGGTAATGTACTTGTCAGAGGTGAGGTGGCAGGTGGTGATCTGGTAAAACTGAAAGGATCTATTACCCTGGGGGTGTTTAGTGATAGTTATAATGGTATGGGAGCCGAATTTGGTGCCAACGCCGGATTATCTATATCTCTTGCCAATGATGGCATGTTAACTGGCGGATTGAAAGCAGGAGTAAGTTCAAATACCAGTAGTGGGGTTGATGTAACTGCCGGTTTATCATTGGATCAGTATTTAACAGGAAAAATGTTTGATCTGGAGCTGGCATCTAATCTCAGTTACAACACAAGGTCTGGATTCCAGCAACTGACATTAGGAGGATCATTTGGAGCAAAACAATCACGAGTTGAAGCAGGTGTTACATACAATTACAATACCCCACCGTTTTATCCTAAGATTGGATTTGGTAGCAAAGTAAGCAGCCAGTCTTATTCTCTGTCTTTAGGTCTGACCGGTGCCATTATTTTTGCTGGTGGAGCTGTTACAGGTTATTTTTCAAAACAATCGCCTCTTTATACCTGGTATAATAACAGGGCTTATGGTTATTTGTATGCCGACCTCGGTACAAATGATAAAACAGCGGTAATGGATTTTATGCGGGAGAAGGAAAACCCCGTTATTCCAAACTTACCAAATCTGGCTGTTCCGGTTTCCACACCTGATCTTTTTTCCTATACAAACCAAATGGCCAGCGGACAATTCAGATTACAAAGAGGAAATACAGGGGTAGTGTTTGATACTCAGTCAGAGGATCAATCCGATAATTTTTCGGTAGGTGCAGACTATGGTACTGGTTTGTATTTCCATGGAGGTGTTCAGATCTATGATCAGACCACATCCGGAAAAACAAATAAATGGAAGAAAGACAATAATTTTTTATCAATATCCGATTATAAGTCAGATCCTGCACAAAAATTGGAGGAACAGGCTTATTTTAAGCTGATGGGAGAGCAGACGGCTGAAGATGCTGATTATGTGAATAGTATTCAGGGAGAAAAGCCAATAGCTGTGGAATTGGAAAATAGAAAATCGCTTGCCAAATTCCGTGATAAAGCAGGTAATCTTTACTCTCCTTTAAAGACTTTTAAGAAAACAGGCCGTCAAATTAGGAATACTACTGTAAGTTACCTGACAGCAGGAGAAGCATATATAGCGAACCGTAACAAGTTGATTGCTTCTTATAAGTTCGTAGATTCTACCTTGTCTAATACTACCTCCTGTGGCCCTGTTGTTGATGTTTATAATACCAGCATTGGTGGGGTACGAAGAATAAATCATATCTCCGAAATCACGGTTACCCAACCTGATGGTAAGAGAGCTGTTTATGGCTTGCCCGTATATAATCTTGGGCAGGAAGAATATACCTTTAACGCCGATCCTTCAAAAGTCGCTGCTGCAAAAGCAGAGAACCTCTTAGCTTTTGATACAGATACAGATCCAACAGACATTAAACATAATTTTGGTAAAACTAAATATTATCAGCGTCAGCAACAGTCGGCTTACGCTACTTCCTATTTGCTTACGGCAATTTTAAGCCCGGATTATGTGGATGTTACCGGTGATGGGATTACTGATGATGATTTAGGTACTGCTATTAAGTTTAACTATTCAAAAGTTGACCGTGCTTACGGATGGAGAACGCCGGTAGAACAAGGAAAAGCATTTTTTAACAGAGGCTTAAATGCAGATACTGATGATGATAAAGGAATGTTGACCTATGGTCAGAAAGAGCTATGGTATCTGAATTCTATCGAAACAAAAACTAAAATTGCTTATTTCATTTTAGGAGATAGACTGGATGCAAATGGCGTTTCTGATGTTAAAGGAACCCTGAATACAAGTGTCAAACAAAAATGCCTAAATCAAATCCGCCTTTATTCCAAGACGGATCTGCAAACCCCTATTAAAACTGTAAACTTCAAATATAATTATAACCTTTGTCCGGGAACTCCTAATAGTACTGCCACCACAAAGGGTAAATTAACTCTTGAAACCCTATACTTTACCTATGGTTCCTCCACAAAAGGGAGATTGCATCCATATAAGTTCAATTACGAATACAATGCCTCCTACGCTCACCTATCTACTGATCGTTGGGGCACCTATAAGCCTACCACCGATAAGAATAATTTCTGGTTTAAGAATATGAATAATGATGAATATCCTTATACCATTCAGGATACAACGTATGCCAACAAAAGTGCCAGAACATGGAATCTGAATAAGATTACCCTGCCTACCGGAGGTACAATAGGCGTTGATTATGAATCGGGGGATTATGCTTATGTGCAGGATCGTAAGGCTATGCAAATGGTGGAGATTAAGGACATTGTCAAAGATAGTTTGGGGGCTTCAGGGAATTTGCTGGAAGCTAAAGGGATAAAAGTTACCTCCCCCGGGCCATTGAGAGGTGCGAATGATGCTCAGATACTACAGAATTTCGTGGATGATTATTTGAATGGACGAAATGATTTTTATGTGAAAATGAATGTCAATGTAACTGATAATACTAAGAACAGTACCGACGATAGTTACTTTGATAATGTTATTTGTTATGCTGAGATTACTAAAGTCAGAGATAATAAAGATGGCACCTACAATTTAATGTTGAAAGACATATCGGAGGGAAATGTAACGGCAAATCCTATTATCATGGCGGCCTGGCAGAAAATGAGATTGGAATATCCAAAATATGCATATCCGGGGTATGAAGACAGGATCCAAAATGAAACTGGTATTGAAAGAGCTATTACTGCTCTTGTACATGCCATTGGTAACCTGGCTGAAATAGGAAGAAATTTTAATGAAAGAGCCAGGAACAAGAAGTTTGCAACAGTTGTAAATCTGAAGAAATCATACGCCCGTCTTGTAAAAGCAGATGGAATTAAACTTGGAGGCTCAACCAGGGTTAAACGTATTTTGATGAGAGATCAATGGAATGCATTGAGTGGTGGAACAGCAGCATCGGCGGTTTATGGACAGGAATATGAGTACAGAACAACTGAAGGAAATAAAACTATCAGTAGTGGAGTAGCAGCATATGAACCTGGAATTGGCGGAGATGAGAATCCGATGCATCTACCTGTTCAATATAGCCAGGTTTCAAAAGGTACATTAACGAATTTCTTTTATCTGGAAGAACCGTTTGGTGAATCTTTATTTCCAGCTCCACAGATTATATACAGCAAGGTAATTGTCAGGGATATTGATGCCACAGGTAAGGCAGATCCTACACGAAGTACGGGTTGGATACAAAGTGAGTTTTATACAGCAAAAGATTACCCGGTAATTATTGATATACAAGGCCCTCCAATTCGGAAACAAAATGGGCCTACCGGGTGGGCCAACTTTACAGGAGCTAATCAGGTATATGAACTGGCAATGTCACAGGGCTATGCCATCTGGCTTAATGATATGCATGGCAAGCCAAAAGCAGAGAGGGTATTTAATCAAAGTGGTTCTGAAATTTCCTCTACCGTAACCTACTATAAGTCCGACCAGTTGGACGCCGATAAGTATAAATTAAATAATACTGTTGCAACCATAGATGCAACCGGCACTATTAATCAGGCTGAAGTGATAGGGCGGGAAATAGAGGTAGTGGCAGATATGAGGGAACAGGAAACTCGAAGTGAAGGTAAAACCATTGCTTTGGGAGTAGATGTATTTCCACTCGCTTTCTGGGTTGTAGCTCTTCCTCACTTTCCAAGAAGGGATAACAATAGTTATAAACTATTCAGATCAGCTTCAGTTCTTAAAACCATTCAGCAGGTTGGGATTGTAGAAAAAGTAGTAAAGACTATTAATGGCTCAACTGTAAGTGCAAATAATCTGGTATTCGATAGAATAACCGGCCAGCCTGTAGTTACCAGTACGCAGAATGAATACAACGACCTGGTGTACTCAGTGAGCTTGCCTGCCTGGTGGAAGTATAATAAAATGTCTGGTGCCTTTAAGAATATCAACACTATGTTGTTGTCTCTTACTACAGATGCCAATGGAGTTGTAACTTCAAATGCAAATATATTAACAGGTGGTGACGAATTAATTGAATTTTCGGGAAATTTGAGAAGATTATGGATAATTAATTCTCCAACACCTACAGATCAGGTAAATCGTATTCGATTAATTGATGATGCCGGAAATGTTCAGAAAAGTTTTACTGGTAATCTTAAAATTGTAAGATCAGGCTACCGAAACCAACTGGGAGCAAATGCAGAATCTATTGTTACACTTAAGAATCCGATAGCAGGTAATAAGCTGGCGGTACTAACAAATACTGATGCTTCATCCTATAAAGTATTAGATGCAAAAGCTTACCTCTATGAAGAGGAGTGGGGCCCGCGTATTTGTAATTTATGTCCTCCAGGCTATACAATTAGTGCAGACGGCACTAAATGTGAGGCTTACCCAATAGTAAATCTGAATGATACCCTTAATGTGGTGCTGGCGCCTAACTATTTTAGATATGGTGAATCCGGAGGGAAAATTAAGAAGTCTGATAATTCAACAGTCATTACTAACATAAATGCATGGGGTGGACAATGCCCTGATGAGAGTGGGTCTTATTTTACCTATAATTATGATAAAAAGAAAAATGCAATTCCATCAGGAGGTATTCAATCAGTAAACAGGTTTAAACTCAGTTATCCTTGTGGAAGATTAAATGATGCAGGAATTACATTAAAACGTACTGATTCAGGGTTTGTGAACCAATGGATGGGAGTTGAAACCTGTTTTAATGTTGATAATGCTGGTACCTATTCTTATGGTTATGGTGTTGACGATTTGGCCAGGATTTATATTGATAATACGCTGATAGTAAATACTCCTGATTTAGGGAATGAGATAGATAATGGAGATTATCACAAATTCTGGAATATTTTTCCAATTACTTTAACTAAAGGATCGCATAAAGTAAGAATCGAATTTTATAACAAGTCGAAAAGTAATGGAGATAACACGCATAACTATTCTGCTGTTGCGTTTGAAATTTATAATGCCACAAGTGATCAGTTAGCTACTTATACCAATACCAGTCTTCTGAATACTATTTTTACGACTAAGGATTTAGCATATACCACTTTATATAAATCTAATAAGATAGGGGCCTACATTCTCGATAATAACGTCAGAAGAATTAACAAATATAATTGTATCAATGGCCAACCTGCTGATGTTTGTTCGACCGGTCCCTGCGATGTAAAAACTCCGGGTGAAATAGTAAATCCATACATTTTCGGGGCCCTGGGTAACTGGAGAGTTTCTGAGGAGAAAGTATATGAAGTAAACAGAGTAGACCAGCAGATCTTTGCCAATAAAGGCCAGGGTTTAAACCTTAAAAACAGCGGATATCTCCAATCGTTTAAACCGTATTGGTATTACGATGCCAATAGTGTTAAATGGGCTTCTATTGCAGGCGGCGATAAATGGGTAACCAGCCGTTATGTTACATTATATGACAGATACGGACAGGAACTGGAAAATAAGGATGCTCTTAACCGATATAGTGGAGCTCTGTTCGGATTTAAAGGAAATGTAACTGCTGCAGTTGCCGGCAACTCTATGAATCGTGAGATATACTTTGATGGATTTGAAGATTATAATTTTAAAAAGAATTGTGGAACACAGGAATGCAAAGTTGATAGTTTTAACGTTGGGTTTGCACTCGGAACCAATCTGGCATCTTCCCTCACTTCAACGGATGCACATACTGGTAAGTATTCAATTAAGCTCAATCAGGAAATTCAATTAAAGTCATTTGCTCATACCGTCTTACAGCAACCAGGTGATGGTAATTACCTGAATAAAGATGTATTGGGGCAATATGTCACTAAGCCGGGAAAAGGAATTTACCAACAAGGATTTGCACCAATACCTAATAAGAAATATATAGTTTCTATGTGGGTGAAAGATGGTAGTAAAGGTAAAACACTTCCTAATGTTACTTTGTATGTAAATAATGTAGCGCAAACATTCACCTTTAAGGCTATCGTTGAAGGCTGGAAGCAAATAGAAACTATCGTTGATATGGCTACTATTAGCGGTGCTTCCAATGGCTTAACCTTTAGAATACAAGGAACAAATGCACTGGCAGACGATATAAGAATATTCCCGTATGATGCCACAATGAAATCCTATTCTTATGATGAAAGTACATTACGACTGATGGCGGAATTGGATGAAAACAATTTTGCAACATTCTATGAATACGATGATGAAGGAATCTTAATCCGTGTGAAGAAAGAAACCGACAGAGGTATCGTAACATTAAAGGAAACTCGTTCTGTACTATATAAATCAAACTAAAAATCCCTGACCATGAAAATAAAATCCTGGTTATTTAAAATAATAATAACTGTAGTACTGATAATTGGTGTTGCTATTGCCTGGGCAAATGTGCCTAATTGGGTGCATGCCTTTAAATCAGAGGCACCTGTTTATAATGAATCTGGTAAAGACGACAAAATTGTTTATACCGCTCAGCAGGAAGAAAAGTTTGGACAATTGATGAGCATTTATCAGCATATTGATTCCTGCAAGGAGTTATTTGTTACAGGAACATTCGATGGAATAAACCCTTCTGATAGTGCTAATATTTTGCATTCGGGCTTTAAGTTTTGCAGGAAAAATGATGAGCTGTATTATCAAACCGGTGAAGTGGAAATGGTATCATTAAAGGATATGTATCTGGCCATCAGTAAGGATGCAAGAAAAATATTTTTAAATTCTCCCCGCAAAATAGTATCTCCTTTTCAATTTTCAAGAGATAGTTTGCTTTCCATTTTTAAAAGCGAGAGCTATCAGATGGTAGTTGCTGAAAATGAGGGGAAAACTACACTCCGTTTTATATGCCCTGATCATATTTATTGCAAAGAGTATTCCTTTGTAATCATTGAAAACAGGCTGCAGGAATTTTCTGCGCGTTTAACGAATCTCGACGATCCTTTAAATGATGCAAAAGATACCCGGATTAAAATTACTATCAACCAATGGAAGGAAAATAATTTGCCTGTGAGCCTGTTGAAAGTTGGAACCTATGTAAAATTGCAGAATGGTGAATTTGAACCTTCCAGTGGGTATGCCAACTATGAATTAATTGATTATTCTACTGTTAACGCCGACTAATATTTTAGAATATGGCATTGTTTAGAAGCCTGAAACGATCAGCTACCTTTTGGATTGCCTTCCTTCTCATATGTATAATGAGTGTTGATGCTATTGCAGCAACAGAACCATATATGCAAAAACTGGAAGGGAAGTTGAAGAAAGGTGATGTGCTGCTCATCAAAGATGAGAAGTTTGAAAATCCATCATACGATTGGAATCTTATAAGAAATAATAGTGTACTGAACTCAGTCTTTTTGTCGATAAATGCACAAAAGGCCATTGGTATCGGTAAACCTTTTACCTGTAAGGCAGACCTGAAAATTGAGTACTGGAATCAACCCAACCAGGCGCTTCCAATTACTATAGAGCATGTGAATCTGGAGGTAAATTATGATACAGCCGTGGGTGCCAACTTTCAGCAAACAACCCAATACGATTTCAATAATGCCTATAAAATTAAAGTAACGATCAATGATATTAGCAGCCCTGAATTATCTGAGTTGCCTGATGTCTTTATCCTTCAGGCTGGCATTATAGTAAACAGGGATTATCTGTCTTCCGGAGACCAGCAGTTGATACCATTTGTATCGCTGATTTCAGATGGAGCTGCTCCAGCGAACGGTGGAATGACTACTTTGGCTGCAATCACTACAACACCCAATGCAGTAACGGTTGCATGGACTACCTTACCTGGCTCACAAAAAGCCGACCTTGAATGGACTTTTATTGATGAAGAATCGGCTAATGGCAAAATTCTTAATCAATCAGGAACTGGAACCTCCGCTGCTGTATTGGCAACGATGTTTAAAAATAATTCAAGCAGAGTAACTGTTTCTTCCAATACCTATACGATTTCGTTGGTCCACAATCATAAGTACCTGTTGCTTAGAATGCGTACCGTAGATGAAAGTGGCGATACCCGTGTAGAGGGCGACTGGAGTTACCAGATTAATCAGGATGGCACTGTGGCGCCGGGAGTGGTTATTTTATCAACTACCTGGCATCAACCTACGCTGAACTGGCAATATAGCGCAACATATGCCGAGGAGGGGAAGAAAAAGGAGGTCGTAAGCTATTTCGACGGAACCTTACGTAACCGTCAGGTAGTTACCGTTAATAATACTGAAGCTACGGCAATTGTTCAGGAAAATATTTACGATCAGTTTGGACGCGCCGTTGCCAACATTTTGCCAGCGCCTACCAATAATAGTATATTGACTTATTATCCGGCCTTCAATGGTAATTATACCTATACTAATGTATTGAAAGGAACAGTAGCTAATTGTCTGGGTACTCCTGATGCCATGAGCAATACCAGCGGAGCCTCAAAATATTATTCTGCCAATAATCCTTTTATTAATACTTCTCCTTTTAATAAATATATCCCTGATGCGGAAGGGTATCCATTGGCTGTAACCTCGTACACTCCTGATAATACGGGGAGAGTAGCAACACAGGGAGGAGTTGGACTTACTTTTCAGCCAACCACCAATACTGCTACAAATCATACTACCCGTAACTACTACGGAAAACCTGAACAGTGGGAGCTGGACCGACTTTTCGGAAATGATGTTGGATATGCAGATCACTATCTGAAGAATATGGTGATAGATCCTAATGGTCAAATCAGTATTTCTTATTTGAATGCTTCGGGAAAAACAATTGCCACAGCGTTTACAGGAAGTAATCCCGATACCTCATTATTACCACTCGCATCCAAACCTGCAGCAGTAAAGAAGAGTATTGTGTTGTTACAACCAGAGAGATTTTCATTTGATGCACAGTCGTTAAAGCTTTCGGCTACGACTACCTATCTGGCTTCTGTACCGGATCCTTCAGCCTCATTTACCTTTAGCCTTGAACAATTGGTTAAGAAATATTCACAGAATAATGTTACAATCTGTAGTAACTGTTATTATGATGTAGTTATCAGGGTAAAAGATGATTGTAATAATGTTATACTGGATAAGAGTAATATAAGCAGAGGTAGTGCAATTGCCAACTGTAATGTTACCGGCACAAGTGATACTACCTTTACTGTACCATTTAATAAGATCGGTGAATATTACATCACATTTGAATTAGCTTTAAATAAGGATGTAATAAATAATTATACTAACGATTTTATTAAGAATAATACAAATCTCAAAACAGAATATCAGTTTGTGCTGGAGCAGTTGAAGAAAGAAAATTTCTCAGGCTGTTTTTCTGAATGTACTACCTGTCAGGAAGCACTGGGAACAAAAGCAGGTTTTATGCAGAGTATTCGTTCCCGTTTATTCCGTGATGCTGTAGATACCCTTGTTAATCTTACAAGTATCAATACCTGGGCTGGTGATTTATATGATGCTTTGTATAATAATTGCCAATTGATCCGTGCCAATTGTGGTTCTCCTTGTGATGCACTAAAAAGTGCGTTAATGGGGGATGTTAGCCCGGGTGGCCAGTATGCATTATTTGATAATGCCGGTCAGCCATTGGAGACAGATATAAATGTATTGAGTAATAATTTCAGGATTGAATTCCCTGTCAGATCCTCAACAGATGCTGATTACCAGGCTAATAAAATTGTGTTGGAAGATGGCACAGTAACCTCTCCTTACGATGCATCTTTTACATTGAGGCAGTTAGTCAATTATTGGCAACCGGAATGGGCAGAACGATTTGTGAAATATCATCCTGAAAACTGTGCATTACAATTTTGTATTGACAATAGTAGTTCCAAACTATGGGATAAAAAAATCCAGGAAATTTATACTACGGCTGCGGATATATTGAAAATTCAATCTGGTTTATCTTACAGTACAACTAATGGTTCATGGCTATTAGGGGCAGACCCGTTTTTTGCATCAGGTGGTATGGGTGCAACTTATTATACTGCATTTAAAGCAGATTTGGATAATTATAGTAAGAATATTCTTCCATTTACCGATTCACGCTACTACGCTAAGAATCTTTCCCAATATATCGACTTTCAACTTTATTGTTCTGATGTTAATGGTACCACCAACACCGGTGCCAAAACTGATTTATTGGTAAGCTGGAATAATTGCTCCCCGGATGCTAATTGCAGGGTACCAGATATGCAATGGCAGGCATATGTGCAAGCCTACTTAGAATTGAAAGATAGATACTACCAGAAAGCGATGGAGGCTAGTACTGCTTATTGTGGTGGTAAGTGCAAGCCTGGTGGTACAAGGTCTGCAAATGGAAAATTAATTTATCCAACTAGATATCTTACGTGTGAGGATATAACTCTCGAGAATAATCCCTATAAGATAATTGTAGATCCACCATCGGGTGGTTGGAGAAAAGTAACAGTTGCATATGACAATAATATGCCTCCTCGCGCTCCAGGCTTGATAACGATAATGTATTTAACGGGAGTTGACAGATACAATCCTAATTCTTCCAATTTCGCGTCGCCTGAGTTAAGATTCTATAGCAGCTCAACGGAAGATTTTACTGCTCCGGACAACTATACAGATTTTTATATTTCAGAACTTACCTGTCGTTTATCTTCTGGATATAGAAACTGTCCATTAAACCTAAATAATAAGGTAAGCAGAATTGGAAACGTAAATTATTCTACAACGTTGTCGACAGATACCGCTTCGTATTTAACAGAGGCAAGAACCGAGACTAATAAGTTTTATAAGGCCAATTGTGATTCGTATGTAGATAATCTGTTGGCTAAGATGACTTGTCTGACGGAAGGCACTAAAACTACTCTCAAAACTAAACTCACTGAAATTTGCATGTTGGGATCAGATACCACTCACATGCTTGGTTCCAGTTCCACTATTGGTGGTAAGAAAAATAGTGATGGAGATACTTCGTTTCAGCAGGTAATCAAACGTTATTTGCCTACCTATACAATGAACTGTAATCCATGGCTGGCAGACGTACCTACAGCCGCAAATGTGGAGGCGCAAATATTTACTAAACAGGTTTTCAGAACAAATCCTGAGATCTGCAAGCGACTGAATGATCTGAAGCTTGAACAGCAAGCCCAACAACCTACTGCTACTTTCTATAATTATCTGGTTAGTAAATATGGTAGTTTCATGAAGCTTTCTTCGGCAGAGCTGGATGCTTTGATGAAAGGCTGTAATAATTGCCGTTACCTACTGGACAGACAAATTGAACTACCTGTATTCATCGATAATAAAGCAAAAGGTTGTATAACAGCAAATGAATTCTGGAATGCCAGAAATAGTCTTAAAACAGACCTTAACAATAGTTTGGATTCTACGAATGCAAACTATGAAACTGTGTATCGTAATTATTTGAATCAGAAATGGGGTTTTACAATGTCATTTGCTGATTATGATAATTACAGGATATTATTGCAGACAACCTCAGGTGCCTTATTGTGTAACAGCCCGATATATTCAACGGTAACACCAGATCCTTATACCTGTATGTATAATATCATTGATAACTCTGTTGAAGGAGGAAAGAGATTATATGTACAATATATTGATTCGGTAAAACAGGATTTCCGTAAGCAGTATGTCAATATTTGTAAAGCTGCCAAAACAAAAGTATCTCTGAACACCTCTCAGCAAATCTATCATCATACCCTATATTACTACGACCAGGCTGGCAATCTATTACGTACAGTGCCGCCGGAAGGAGTAGAGATATTGGATGATAATTCATTGTTGCAGGTAGAAAAGGCCAGAAATGCTGATTATTCTAACTGTACCTACAACGGACCAGTAAATAATACCAATAAGGATACTACATTAGACAGGTTAGGAAATGCTTTAACCGGAACTAATCAGTCGATAGAACTCTGGTTATATAATTCGGATAATGGCGCTACTCAGGTAATGACTAATACCGGAAATAAGGCTTTCATAAATGTTTGTATAGATGCTGGTTATTTACATGCCTCTATTTATAAACTTAATCCGGTATCGCCAGGGGGAGTAGAATTAGTAGCTTCTAATTCAGTTGATGCCAACATCAGCGCGGTATCTCCGCTCAATGTATGGACGCATGTTGTGCTGCAAGGGCCTGATCTTGATAGTAGTGGAGCAATAAGTGTATACGTTAATGGAGTTAGTTGCCCTGCCGTTTCTAATGCGCCTGCTTTAGGTTGTGGATGGGATATTACGTCTGCTACTACCGGCAACGCAATATATAGTCAGAATTTGGCTTATTTGAAACAGATAAGGATGTATAAGCGTCTGATGACTACAGCGGAAATTGCGGCCAATGCCAAGGAGAATTGTATGGGCTTAGCTGCTGCTTATAGTGCCGGATTATTGAAGGATACTATTACCTGGGGAAGGTTTAATTTACCTTTGGCGGGTGGTCCAACTACTATTCCGGATGGAGGAACAGTAGAGGTACAAACATCTTTAATCTATCCAAAACACAGGTTAACTACCGATTATGCCTATAATTCATTAGGAGGGTTAGTTCAGCAGTACACTCCAGATGCCAATACCAGTTATTTCTGGTACGATCAGACAGGGCGTTTGTTTGCTTCCCGTAATGCTAATCAGGTGCTTGGAACGAATAAATTTAGTTATACAAAGTATGATGCGCTTGGTAGAATAATTGAAGTCGGAGAGAAGAATAGTGGACTGAGTATTTCTACTCCGCATTTTGTACCTGCCGATTCTGTAAATCTGTTTTTGGCAAGTGGCACAAATAGCCAGATTACCAAAACGTTATATGATGTACCTGTACTTACTTACAGTCAATATCCACAGGATAATCTGCGTAAACGTGTGGCTGCCAGCATCTACCAGGAATCCACAGGCACAGACGAACAAGCTACGTATTATAGCTATGACCTTTTAGGGAATGTGAAAACCTTATGGCAGAAGTTATACGGGTTATACGAAATGAAACAACTGGATTACAACTTTGATCTGGTAAGCGGTAAAATAAATGCACTTAGATTCCAACAGAGTAAACCAGACCAGTTTTTCTATAACTATGGCTATGATGCAGAAAATAGAATAGTTTCTGCGAAAACCGGAGTAACTCATAGTGGCGATAACTGGACGGTGCCAGGTACAGGTGCTACTGCTCCGGGAACTAATGATGTACACTATCTGTACTATAAACATGGTCCGTTAGCACGTATAGAATTAGGGAAAAACCTTGTGCAGGGTATCGATTATGCATATACATTGCAGGGTTGGTTGAAAGCAGTTAATGGAACAGGCCTTACTCCGGCAAATGATATAGGTCAGGATGCTGTGGCTGGCGGGCCAACCAGTACATTTGCCAAGGATGCGGCGGCATTCACACTAGACTATTTCACGGGCGATTTTAAACCAATCGGAGGAGTTGCAGCTAAGGCATTAAGCCTTAAGTATACAAATAATATCACAGATGTTACCGGTCAGAATTTGTATAATGGTAATATCAGTCGATCAACGATGGCATTGTCGCAATTTAATGGCGGTAACCCTGTCGGCTATAGTTACAGGTACGATGAGTTGAACCGTTTACTCAGAATGTCGCAGCATTTACCTGTTGCTGGGGCAACCACCTGGGATGCAAGTAGTAAAACAGACAACTACCGTGAAGAATTGAGATATGATGGAAACGGTAATATTTTAAGCTACTTTAGAAATGGTATCAGCAGCATCTCTACTCCAATGGATAATATGAAATACAACTATCCGAGAGATGGAAATGGTAAGCTGATCGCCAACAAGTTAGATTATATTACTGATGATGTTAGTTCTGGAGCTTATCCAATGGATATTGATAACATGACACCAGGTAATTATCAATATGATCAAATTGGAAATCTGATCAGTGACAGGTCTGAAAATATTACAAGTATTAACTGGTCGGTTTATGGCAAGATTAAAAACATTACCTTTAATGACGGTAGTTCTTTGCTATATAAGTATGATGCAGCTGGTAACCGAATCTATAAAGAGTACACGAAATCGGGTGTAACCACGAAAACCTGGTACATTCGTGATCCTCAGGGTAATGTACTTTCTGTTTACAGTAATAATGGAGGAGCTCAAACCTTCTGGAAAGAACAACATCTTTATGGTAGCAGCAGATTAGGAATGTTTGTTCCGGAAATGCAGGTTACCGGAACTCCAGGTAGTGCTACAACAATCTGGAACCAAAGTAACCGTATTCGTTATGAACTAACGAATCATCTTGGTAATGTACTGGCTACTATCTCCGATGTACCTTCCACTATCTATAACATGACCGATTATGCTCCATTTGGAATGCAGCAGGTTGGACGGAATTATAGCTTGAGTGGAACGTATAGGTATGGGTTTAATGGGCAGGAAAAAAGTGATGAAATAAAGGGAGAGGGAAATAGTTATACTGCTCAGTTTTGGGAGTATGATCCGAGGATAGGGAGAAGATGGAATTTAGATCCGAAAGCTGATGAATGGAGAAGTAATTACAGCGCTTTCTTGAATAATCCTATTAGATTGTCAGATTTTTTGGGAGATACTGAGGATGAAAGAAAAAAAGCAATAGCAAAAGCTAATGAGTATAAAAAAGAGAGTAGTAATACCTCATCTTCGTACGTTTTAGGCAAAAAGGGAGGGCCAGGTGAGCCAGTTGATTGTTCCGGATTGGTTTCGCAAGCAATTACTGCAGCAGGATTAGCTGACCCGAATCAAGGGGATCAGAATGGTGTAAATAATATTGCGAAAAACTCAAGAAAGATTGATATGAATGATCTGCGGCCTGGGGATTTTGTAACATTCAAAAATAATAGCCACATAGCTTTAGTAGTTGGTGAAATTAAGATTGTAGATGGTAAAGTTGAATCTTTTGATGCAATTGGATCACAAACGTCAACAGGGCCTGCGTTACTTCATATTCGGACGG
>NZ_QPMM01000008.1 GCF_003419895.1 Chitinophaga silvatica
AGAGAAGTTAAGCCCCTCATGGCCGATGGTACTGCACTATCATGCGGGAGAGTAGGTAGCTGCCATACTTATTAAAAGCCTCGACATTATTGTCGGGGCTTTTTTATTTTCCACCCTTTATATTTTCTCTCTCAAAGTAATTTTGAATAATATCTCCCTATTTCTATTATTTCCACCCTCAATTTGCCTTCCAGCAATAATATTCATCAACATAAATAAACACAAAACTCAAATACCTGAAACTTCAATACTTTAACTTGAAATCTATACATGGATCTAACAATAACTAAGTTTGAATTATCACATGATGGGGAAACGATTAAAATCTAGAGCGATCATCTAGGAAAATCCTGGCAATACTAATTAACTGAAACATGCGATAAGGCTTTGGGCTTGATTCAATCAGTCAATAGCATAATAAACAAACACTGAACAGTATAATTCGCAAAGGCTTCAGCCCTTCAATGGCAATACGAGCAATCGTTGATTAGTATTAACTGCTTCATTAGCAAAATGAAGAACAAGCTTTAATCTGTGTTAAAAGACATTCCTTAAATAAAATATTTAACAAGTCTTAATCAGTGTTAATCAGGCTACAAGAATGCACACGAGAAGCAATAGAATGATCAAACGTTGATTGATAGAAATTCAGGCTGTATTTGACCCTTCAATGGCATAATATAATACAGCTTCAGGTATGTTCAATCCTTTTTTACTACTGCAACCTAATAGCTAATATGGCTGAATTTAGATCTTGTCAAGATTCATGTAATTGATGAATATCTCCGGATCAAATTTAAATATTACAATGTGACTCTGGTTATGTTCTGAAGCATTAACAACAGAGCAGAAATATGGACCTCAATAGTTAAAATTAATAGAAGAAGATAAGTTTGATTATTATAAGATCATAAAATCTGTTGATTAAACTAAAGAATTTATACAGTAAATGTACTCTCGTAAACACTGTGAAGTTGCTCTGAAATATAGGTTTGTCAATCTTCCATTTTTAATAATTTCATCAATATTAAGCTTTAAAAACTAGCAACAATACCTTCTGTTTTATATAAAGTTGGATGAGTTTTTTCGTTTGCGTTTAATCGTTTTAGTTATATCAATGAAATTTAATTTCTAATTTAATTTTGTTAATGCAAACAATTAATTCGAATTTTTTTATTGATTTTTAGATTGAAGAATATGCTTTGTAATTCTTTGTAGTAAAGGATTTGATATGATATAATTACTAAGTTGATAAGATGGGGTTTTGTTAATCTATTCTTGTTAAGATTTCGCTAACACTTCGATGTTATTAAAGTAATAGTATTGCAATCAGAATGACATACTTAATGTCAAAGTTAGTAATGAATATTATTTTCAAATTTAAAAATAGATTTAAAGAGATAGCTCAACAGAGTTTGAAGACATAAGGACCTATGATTCTGTTACACGTAGCGTTCTGTTTAACTACAAACAGATAACAGAACCATAATTGTTAGTTAACTCCTGAAATAGTTTGTTGCCATATTACATATTAAACTTCAGGAAAAACTTTCCAATTATTATTTACGGGATCAAAAGAAGATAAGTAGCAAGGGAGACGCTGTTTAATAAGCAGGACTTCTTGTTATTTTAAATTGAGTGCGCTCTGTTGGGCTTAACTTTTTCTTGCATTAATTATTGCCTGTTCTGGTAGAATGGTAGGCCATTGCTTGTTACCCTGCCCACATTTTGGGTTGTTTAAGAATGTCTCTCCGCTGTATCTTTTGGTACAGCGGTTGAGGCGTTTATTAACCTTTATTGATTTGTTACCAAACATGAAATAGATATGTAATAAAGAGATTACATATCACTCTCATAGATCAGCAAACAGCTTATAAGTAAGATTGTAGGTGATTATTCACCATACTTGCTTCAAATAGTAGTTGCTCTGTTTAAGATTCCTAATTAAGCGAAAGGAACCTATAAAACCTTAGAAGTTTATTTATTGGTAGATTCTCTCTTAATTAATTCAACAGGAAAAACATAGTTTTTGGTAACCTTAACACTTTCATCCTGATTAATAAGTTGAACAATTGTTTCTACAGCCTTTTGGCCCATATTATATCCGGATTGTTCAATGGTGGTTAAAGTAGGAGAGATAATGCGGGAAGATAAATCATTGGAATATCCTACAACTTTAATTGATTCCGGGATAGCAATATTCCTGTTTCTAGCTTCTTTAATAAATCCTACAGCCGAGCTATCATTGGCTGAAAACAGGCCATCAACTTGCAATCCTGAATCAAATATTTGTTGGGCTGCTGAAGTTGCAGCATCCATTGTCAGATCATGGATAAAAATAAGGCTATCATCATAAGGGATTTGATATTTGGACAATGCTTCTTTATATCCCAAAAGCCTTTGCTGGTATAAATTGCAGGTAAGTGGACCAGAGAAGTGTGCTATTTTTTTACATCCTTGCTGGATTAGGTGCTCTGTAGCCAGAAATCCTCCGGTGAAATCATCACCGGTTATAGTATAACCTTGGAACCCGGTAGGAACGCGATCATAGAATACAATAGGAATATTGTTTTTTATAAAAGGACTGAAATGATCCGGACTGGTAGTGAACATAGAAGAAACTGCTAATAGTCCATCTACTCTTAAAGAGTAAAAGGTATGCACTAATTCCTTCTCCATCGCTACAGTTTCGTCGGATTGTCCGATTACAATACTGAAACCATACTTATGAGCCTCATGCTGAATTCCACTTATGGCAGTACTCTGAAAATACATGGAAGTACGCGGAACAATAAGCCCAATGATATTTGAGCGTTTCTTTCTTAAACTGGATGCTATCCAATTAGGAACATAACCCATTTCTGTTGCAGCCTGTTGAACCTTTTCACGGGTTTCAAGATTTATCAGCGGATTGTTTTGCAATGCCCTTGAAACGGTGGATGCAGACAG
This sequence comes from Chitinophaga silvatica, assembly GCF_003419895.1. Classification (GTDB taxonomy): domain Bacteria; phylum Bacteroidota; class Bacteroidia; order Chitinophagales; family Chitinophagaceae; genus Chitinophaga; species Chitinophaga silvatica. The sequence goes on from NZ_QPMM01000008.1 coordinate 2,950, forward strand.
ATTTAATTGCTGAGCTATATCGTAAATAGTTATTTTATTAGTCCGGTCTTTCACTTTTTTGAGGCTTCGAATGTGAAATAATGGGCGATATTAAGCATTTTCCTGAAAAATTAATAGGGGATTAAAAAGAAAGCGCCCTTTCATAAGTCTATGAAAGGGCGCCAAAAATTGATTTTATGCTTATTGTTTAGGGTCTAAAGCTTTATTGATACGGGCGATCAGGTCCTGGATATGACCACGGGTCATAACATCAGCAGTACCAGCATTTGCCTGTAACTCAGATTTCAGAGCAATTAATTGAGAACGTCCTATGGCGCTAGCGTCAGATTTACCCGGGTTTGCAACCATTGGCATCATCATATTGCCAGAAGCAGGAGCAGCTGGGGATACCAGTTTACTCAGATTATCAACATATGCACGTTGTAAGTTCCTTCTGTATACATCCACAGGCTGGTGTGCATAAATTTCAGAGAAGATACCTTTCTTCAGGTCGGTCAGCATTTCAATAGGTTGATATGCATTCTTTGTATTGAAAGTTGCTTCAGCAGATGATAACTTATTGATTGTGTTTACGTTCATCAGTCTATCCAAAATTGGTTCCTGACGGCTGGCGATAAGGCTAGGCGCATCACCACCAAATTTATTCAGCAGATCCTGGTCGATTAACCATTTAGGAGTAGTGAATAGTTGTTTGTTCAGGAAACTAACAGCATCTTTTTGGATTGACTTTGGAACGATTTCATAAACGGCACCTGACTGTTCTACAGTTTTAGGAGTTTCGTATATACCCCCTACATTCTTGGCAACATGCCCCATGTAGCGGCCAAATTGACCAACAATTTCCTTGTACAGTTCAGAAAGATTGCTATATCCTTCGTTATCTACTTTCGTCCAGGTACCTAAGTTAGGCATGATGCGTTGCAGGTTTTTGATACCATAAGTACTTGCCAGCATAGCATTATCGCCAAGGTCTTCGCTTTGAGATCTGGGATCATCCGGATTCATTTCTGTTCCGAACCAGTATTTTTTATCTTTCAGTTTGTCAACAGTCCATTTATTGAGGATAGGCTTTTCTTCGTCAGCATTTTTTGCCTGAGGAAGTAATTTATAACCCCATTCAATAGCCCATTTATCGTAGTAGTTGATACGAGGATAAAGATCGGCGCCTGAGATACCATCACCAGGTTGAGCTACGTAATTGAAACGGGCATAGTCCATGATTGAAGCAGCATGGCCATTTTGTTTTACCCATTCTTTATCGCGAAGTTTTTCAACTGGATAAGCAGAGCTGGATCCGAAGTTATGACGTAAACCTAAGGTGTGTCCAACTTCATGAGAAGAAACGAAGCGGATCAGTTCACCCATTAGTTCATCACTGAATTGCATATTACGGGCGCGAGGATCATTAGGAGCGGCCTGAACAAAGTACCAGTTACGTAATAAACGCATTACGTTGTGATACCAGTTGATATGGCTTTCGATGATTTCCCCGGAACGTGGATCGTGGACATGTGGACCACTGGCGTTAGGAATATCAGATGGTTTATAAACGATGGCAGAGAATCTGGCATCATCGATAGACCAGGTAGAATCTTCCTGCGGAGTAGGAGCCATTTTAGCCATGATAGCATTCTTAAAGCCAGCTTGTTCGAATGCTACCTGCCAGTCATTAACCCCCATAATCAGGTACTTACGCCATTTTTCAGGAGTAGCAGGATCGATGTAGAAAATGATTGGTTTTACTGGTTCAACGAGTTCACCGCGTTTATATTTCTCCATGTCCTCCGGTTTTGGTTCCAGGCGCCAGCGGGTGATCATTTGGAGTCTTTTAACTCCTTGTGGATCAGCATCGAAGTCGGTAACGCTGGTGGTGAAGAAGCCAACTCGTGGATCGAAGTATCTTGGCTGCATTGGAACTTCAGGAAGGAGAACCAGAGAACTATTCAGTTCAACGGTAGCATTGCCACCCGGAGCAGGCGGCATTCCTGGCATTGATGGGCCACCGCTTTTGCTATAAGTTTTTACGGCTTTGATTTCGGTGTTCATCGGATAAGATTTTACGTCATTCACGTATGACTTATCTGGTTGTAAACCACCTAATTTCAGCAAGCCTTTAACCTGGCCGTCGAAGAAGAGAATATCGTTATCCCCGTTGATGTATTCAGTCATATCGATAACGCTTCCATTATTATTTTTAGAGAAAGCTTTGATATCGAAAGCGGCAACAATAGGTTGTAAGTTAGAATTCCTAACAGACATAAACATAGGCTGGGTAGAGTCTTTGGATATGTCTGAGTAAGAAATGTTTTTCAGGAAAAGGCGGTTATTAGGGCCTTTTTCGAAGCGAACAATATTTTCATTGATGATATCGCCACCGAAACCCATCATTTGGAAACGTAGACCTACGGCTGATTTAGAGAGTCGGTTTACGATAAGGATATCTCTGCCGAGCAATTCATCGGGTACTTCGAAGAAGTAACGATCTTCATGCTTATAAACGTTAAATAACCCTGAATCGGCGATAGCTTTTTCATTGATTATTTCAGCGAAAGGTTTTGGACCGGGTTTTGGACCAGGTTTCAACATTGGAGGTTTGTTGGTAGTGTCTCTGGCTGGCAAAGCAGAAGACGGTGCGGCGTCTTTAGAATTTTTTTTCTTTTGAGCGGCACTAGGTTGGTAGGCTGTAATGCTTAGGCATAGGGCACCAGCCATGGCAATAGCCAGTTTAGTTTGAATTGGTTTGCTCATTTGTGTAAATGAAGGTTTTTGATTATTGTTGATGTTTTTTTAAAACACGTTGCAAGTAAGTATATTAAGTATTAACTTATGTGGAAAATCCACGAGCGCATTAAAAGGGCGTAAGAATGGAAAAATTGAGCTAAAAAGCAAAAAATAGAAATGTTAAAATGACAATAACAAAAGACAGGGTTATGTAATTAATTATTGTTATAAAAAACAATAATATTATATAGTAGAAATGAGTGTTGTGAATATGAAAACCTGCGGCTATATTGCATTCTGATAAGAAAAGGGGTGATTGACAGGAATATGGAGCTGCTAAATTGAATTAGCTTGACTTGGAATATTGATTTAAAGGGAGTTGAAAATAGGTGACAAGATTGTAAGATTTCTGTTGGAACATTTGAATTTTTTCTTAAATTGTGCGTCCAACTTTGAAAAAAATCAAACTTATTTCAAGTCTTGGACAGTAACTAGAGACTGCAATATTGGTTTATTCGCTTATGTAAAGTGTTTGCTCTAAAAAATGATTGGCTAGAAGGCCCAAGAGTCGGGCTTTTGCGTGTGAAGGTTAATTTTTGTGGGTTTTTTTGGGCTGCACTTGTTTTTTTGGACCAACCTTATAACTTTGCGAATCTCTGATTAAAACAGTAAATTGTGCGTTGGGTGTACATTTTAATTTAGCTAAATGGGGCATCTGATTAAAAAGTAATTAGTAACTTCTAACAAACAATAGTTTAATTTTTAACACTAAAATTTCAATCAACATGGCTGAGACTAAAACAACTGTGACTGCAGCTACAGCTAAGGCTTCTTCTCATCAACCTAAAAAGTCATCCAACCTGTTTGCCGCGTTGGCAGTGCCTATCTGCCTGGTGATAGGTTTTCTGTTTTACTTTTTTGTATTAGGAAATCCAGCCAACTTCCAAGGAGGCACTACAGAAGGTCACCCAGTTGAATCTGGTATTGGAAAATGGTTTGCGACTGTGTACAAAGGAGGTTTAATTGTACCTATCCTGATTTCTGTATTGCTGATCTGCTTGACTTTCGTAATTGAGCGTTTCCTGTACCTTTCAAAAGCTAAAGGTAAATTCAGCGGTTCTGAACTGGTTCGTAAAGTACAATTCCACCTGGCTAACCGCAACATTGATGCTGCATTAGCTGAGTGCGACAAACAAAAAGGTTCAGTAGGTAACGTACTGAAAGCAGGTCTGAAAAAGTATAAAGAAATGATTTCTAATACTGAACTGGATACTGATCAAAAGATACTGACTATCAAGAACGAAATCGAAGAAACTACTGCTCTTGAACTGCCTATGATGGAAAAGAACCTGGTGTTCTTATCTACTATTGCATCAGTAGCAACCCTGTTAGGTCTGTTCGGTACTGTATTGGGTATGATCCGCGCGTTCGCTGCGATGTCTACCGGTGGTGCTCCAGATTCTGCACAGTTAGCGGGTGGTATCTCTGAGGCGTTGATTAACACCGCTCTGGGTATCGGTACTTCTGCTGTTGCTATTATCATGTATAACTTCTTTACTACCAATATCGATAGCATCACTTACGCTATTGACGAATCAGGTTTTACTTTAACTCAAAGTTTCGCTGCTAATCACAAATAATTTTGTGGAATTATTGCAGTTTTGAATCTTATTAAAGTAAACTATAAAACAGAGTAAAGATGCCTAAAGTTAAAATGCCAAGGAAAAGCACCAACATCGACATGACGGCGATGTGTGACGTGGCTTTCCTGCTGTTAACTTTCTTTATGCTGGCGACTAAGTTTAAACCGGACGAACCGGTAACCGTAGTTACTCCATCCTCTATTAACACTACCCTCTTACCTGATTCTGATGTGTTGTTATTCACAGTGGATAAGGATGGTCGGGTGTTCTTTAGCATGGACGGACAGCCAAAAAGAAGAAAGCTTATAGAAGACTTGAACACGCAGTATAAATTGGGCCTCGACGAGAAAGAAATCAGAAACTTCGTTGTAGGTGCCAGCGTAGGTACTCCGATTAAAGACCTGAAGACGTATCTTTCAATGAGTGAAGATCAACGTAAAGCTGGGGGACTGGATAAAGGTATACCTACTGATTCTGCTAACAATGAATTAGGTGCATGGATTCAATACGGTATCGCTGCCCAAGGTACTAACTTAGCCAAGGTTAAGTACTGTATCAAAGCGGATAACGAAACTCCTTATCCTAAGATCAAAGAAATTCTGGAAACGTTTAAAAGTAAACATATCCAGAAACTCAACCTCGTAACTAACCTGGAGGAACCTCCAAAAGGTACTGCTGCATGGCAAGAGTTACAAGGAACTAAACAACACTAAGTAAACGACAGCAATAACTTCCTGACCTGGAAGGCTGTTGATTTCTGAACCAAAAAATTCGCTACTATGGCAGAAATGGATACCAGCAGTAGTGGTGGGAAAGGTAAGAAACACGGTGGGACGAAATCGAAAAAGTTATCTACCCGCGTGGATATGACACCAATGGTGGATTTGGGTTTTCTTTTGATTACCTTCTTCATGCTAACCACTACGATGTCCAAGCCCAAAACAATGGACTTGATCATGCCAAAAGATACCGAGAACGAAAAAGAGCAGAACAAAGTAAAAGAAAGTACTGCGTTGACTATCTTACTCGGAAAAGATAATAGAGTTTATTACTACGAAGGTTTAGCGCAAGATCCTAACGCTTCTGCAGATCCTAATTTCTTCAAAGCAACATCATTTGCTAACACTGGAGGAATCAGAGATGAGATCATCAGAAAACGTGACGAAGTAGCCAGACTGAGAAACTCTAAAGGAGAACCTGAAGACGTTGTTGTTATTATTAAGGCGGATGATGATGCCAATTATAAGAACTTCGTAGATATCCTTGACGAAATGGCTATCAACAGGATTCAACGTTACGCAACTGTAGACATCAGTGAACAAGATAAAAAGTGGATTAAATCTACAGAAACTGCGAACGGTGTTCAATAATTAATTTTTTTTTTGCATCCATCATAAAATATCAACAATGGATTCTGCTAAGATCTTAAAATCCGACTTTCTTGATATCCTGTTTGACGGTAGGAACAAGGAGTATGGAGCTTACGATTTGCGTAGACAATATGATAAACGGGTTAGAAATGCCATCTTAGGTACTGCTTCTCTGTTTTTGATTTTCTTCGCAACGTATATGATATCACAGTGGGTGAAAGCTTCTGAAGGTGAAAACTTGAAGAAGCCTGTGATTCAGGAAATTAAGATGGAGGACGTGAAAATTCCGGACGATCCGAAAACACCACCTCCACCGCCACCTCCTCCTGCACCACCACCACCAGTAAAACCGTCAGTGCAGTTCACTCCTCCTGTAATCAAGAAAGATAACGAGGTTCCAGAGGATGAAAAACCTCCTAAACAAGAGGATATTAAAGATAAAGCTATCAGCACCAAAACCCAGGAAGGTGATCCTAACGGGGTTGAACCTGGTCTGTTTGAAGATAGTAAAGGTTCTGGCGTAGTTGGACCTCCTCCTGCTCCTGCCAAAGAAGAGATCTTTACCTTCGTAGAACAACCTCCTACCTTCCCAGGTGGAGAAGAAGCGTTAGCTAAATATCTGAGCAAAAATATCCGTTATCCTCGCGTTGCTCAGGATAATGGTATCTCAGGTACCGTATTCGTTCAGTTCGTAGTAGATTCTGAAGGAAACATTAAAGATGTAAAAACAGTAGGCGCTGCTAAAGGCGGTGGTCTGGAAGAAGAAGCGATCCGCGTGGTAAAAACCATGCCTAAGTGGAAACCTGGTAAGCAAAACAGCCGTCCGGTTTCTGTACAGTTCAACCTTCCAATCCGCTTTACTCTGCAAGAGTAGTACTGTATCAACTTTATACTTAAAAGCCCGTTTCTACTCAGTAGAGACGGGCTTTTTTTATTCCTCCTCCTTTTTAGCGGATTGTCCGTAAATTTGCACCCTTATATTCAATGCTATGCTGGGAAAATTAATAGGTTTTGACGATACAATTGTTGCTGTAGCCACCGCGCCAGGATTAGGAGCCATCGCAGTCATCAGGCTCAGCGGTAGCCAGGCATTTTCTATCTGTAATCACCTCTTCCCATCTAAAGACCTTACTAAACAACCAAGCCACACCCTTCATTTTGGTAATATCGTAGATAACCATGCAATTATCGATGAAGTAGTAGTTAGCCTTTATAAAGGCCCTAAATCCTATACCGGCGAAGACACCATAGAAATATCCTGTCATGGTTCTCCATACATCCAGCAACGCATCATCGATGCCTGTGTTAAAGGCGGTGCCCGCCTGGCAAAACCAGGAGAATTTACCCAACGCGCTTTCCTTAATGGCAAACTCGACCTTACCCAGGCAGAGTCTGTTGCCGACCTGATAGCCAGCAATTCTGCGGCATCTCATCAAACTGCCATGCAGCAAATGAGAGGAGGCTTTTCTAAAGAACTCCATATTCTCAGAGAACAACTAATTACTTTCTCTGCCCTCATAGAATTGGAACTCGATTTTAGCCAGGAAGATGTTGAATTTGCCGATAGAACCGGATTATATACCCTGGTAAACGATGCTGCCAAATTAGTTCATCAGCTTATAGACTCATTCCAAATGGGGAACGTTATCAAAAATGGGGTAAATACTGCTATCGTTGGTAAACCTAATGCTGGAAAATCAACCTTACTCAATACCTTATTGAATGAGAATAGAGCTATTGTAAGCGATATTGCCGGCACCACCCGCGACACCATAGAAGAAGTACTCAATATAGATGGCATTCTGTTCAGATTAATTGACACTGCCGGAATCCGCGAAAGCAACGACACAATCGAAAGCATCGGTGTGCAGAAAACTATGGAAAAAATCAAGGAAGCCGGTGTTGTTGTTTATCTCTTTGATGCGAATGAAATCACTGTCGATGAATTGCAACAGCAAATAGATTCCTTCAAATCCCAACAAATCAATTACCTCCTAGTTGGTAACAAAATTGATATTACCGGAGAATCTGCTCTCAGAGAAAAATTTGTAAACATCCCTGATATTCTCTTCATCTCTGCCAAAAATCATGAACATATTGCTGAACTGAAAAAAGTCTTAGTAGGTAAAGTAATGTCTGGCGACCTCAATACAGAAAATACAATCGTCACAAATGCACGCCATTTCGCTGCGCTAAAAGAAGTACTTAAATCACTTAACGATGTAAGACAAGGAATGGACAATGGCCTGCCAGGAGATCTGCTAGCCCTGGATATTCGTTTATGCCTGCATCATCTTGGTGAAATAACAGGTGAGGTTACTAATGAAGATAGATTGGATTATATTTTTAGTAAGTTCTGTATCGGGAAGTAATTACCAAATTATTTGGCTATAATTTAGTTACCAACTTATAATAGGTGGGATGCAATGTTTTTATCTCCTCCTCATTATTTTCGATTTTAAGATTTAGATTCTTTGACGCTTTATAGTATCTTCTTTTTGTTGTTTGATATTCTGAAAAAATGAAATCGGAAGTCCTGTGACCTGCATTAAATCGGCCGACATTATCTTAACTGAAAAGTAGCCTAATTTCCTCGCTATAACCGGAAGGTCCAAATTTGTATAAACAAGTAGTTCTTTTACTTTATTCACTCTTACTTCCTTAGCATAGTTCTCGAAAGTTTTTTCATATTTATCGATAAACCATATTTCTGCTTCAGTTCGGGGCAAAGTTAACTTGGATTGAATATGGTCATACAGGGAAAAGTTTTCATTAAGCTGAGGATCTGATTGATAAATTTCATTTATCCATGATTTAATATTATTAACAACATGATTTTTAATTTCTTCGGTATACTGCATATTATTTCGGTTACGTAAGGAGTAGTCAGTTTTGTGTATCATCTCAAATAGATAATGGGAATTAATTTGCCAGAATAAAACTTAGATACCTACTAAGTCCAGAAATTTCCGTTCTTTCACGGCTAACTGTTTGTATTGCGAGGGAGTAATGCCTGTAAGTTTTTTAAATTGGGCAGACAAATGATGAACACTACTAAACCCTACTTCAAAGGCGATCTCGCTAAGTGATATTTGATCATAATCCAGTAGTTCCTTAACTTTCTCGAGTCGATGTAACATGAAATACCGTTCAACGGTGATACCTTCCAGTTTTGAGAACAAATCACTCAGGTATCCAAATTCGTAAGCCAGTTTTCCTGAGATAAAGCTTGAAAGCTTAAGTTGATTGGAATCAGTGCTTAAAGAAAGATAATCCCTTACACATTGTTTTACTTCTTCTACAAGTTGATTTACTCTGCATTCAATAATCTTGAGCCCAATTTTTTGAAGGCTATCTGCCAGTTGCTTTTTACGAGTAGAATCCAATTCATACAGAAAAGTTATCCTCCCAAGATTCACACCAGATACGCTGATATCAAGTGTGGTCAAGATGTTCCTGACAATGAGAATACAGCGTTGGCAAACCATGTTTTTAACGTAAAGTGTATAAACGATATCCATTGTAATAACTTTATGATCTCTAAAAAATTTAAAGCTGTTTTATTACATATACTGCAATTGCAACTAATCGTAAACCCATTATTATAATGAGGGCATACATCAATTTCCATTCGGGAGGAATTGATTTAACAGATGCGTATGCAAGTTTGACTTTAATAAACCCAGTTTGTATTAAATGCCTGTAATTGGATTTTGAAGTAAATGCCTGTTTCATTGTTACCTATTCATTTATTTAGAATAGTGCAAAATTATGGTGTGGGAACCTGGGAGGTTTGAAGGAAACAGCTATTGATTTGAATAAACTGGCTATTCTGCCCTAAATATTATAGAAGAATCCAAAATGATACAGTGGTTTAAATGCAGCATAAGCAGAAGGTTGAGCTCCGAATAGTTGAAAAAAAGTGCGGGAAAAATGGGCCTGATCAGCAAATCCGGCCTCGTAAGCCGCTTCTTTGGATGATTTGCCTTCCATCAGGTTTTGGGTTGCCATAGCTACACGCTGCCACAAAACGTATTGTCGAAGTGGGGCACCGACTTGCTCCCGGAACAAGTGTAAAAAGCGATTTTCAGATAAGTGTATGGCAGATGCCAACGCTGCCGCAGAAACCTTGTTGTGAATATTTTGACGTATTAAATCGATCACCTTCTTTATTCTATCGTCAAGTGGTGGACTAAAAGGTACTTCCTGAAGAAGATGATGATAAACAGTATTAGTTAATGAGTTGAATATATTGCTATCTGTGATTAACTGCTGGCGTGTCATTTGAAGCGCTTCAATAACAGGTAGAATGTCTTTCTCCGGAAAATATTTAATTGGCTTCCCTTCTAAAACTTTTTCCTGCACCAAACGACCAAGTTGTACGTCAGGCATAATACAGGTAGTGACCTGCCATCCATTAAATTCTTTCAAACTATGTTCAATCCCAGAATTAATAAGTACTGCCTCAGCCTCCTGCCAGCCATCATTTTCTGTCCAAACAATAAACGGTTTACGATCCAGTGAACAAGTAAACTGAATAACGGCATGTTGATGAATGTCTGTTACCAGGTGAGGTGAAATTAGCATACTACGGGTAGAACCCAGGTACATGGCGGCTTTGGGATGTTGCATACTATTCCTTATTGAACTGCTAATTTATCACAATTCCACCTCAGTAACAAGCCGGAAATGTCTTTCCCTGATAACATAAATATCTGAATTCCTGAAATCTTGGAATTATGTACATCTATCACTTCATGATGTAACAATGAGCCTCCCAGGTCATTGTAGCTTTGTGTTATCAAATCATTCAATAAACAAAAAAATAAAAATCATGGAAACAAAGAATTGCACTTGTGGAACAACTACTAAGAACAACAATACTTGTGCTTGTGGCGACAATTGTCCTGGAAGTACCTGTACCTGTGGTTGTAACTGTGGAGCCTAAACAAAAATCCGGGAAGAGCGTGATCCTCGCTCTTCCTGTTATTACCAAATCTAAAAGCTATTTGTAATGTCGCTATACACCTTCGCGAAACATGAAGAACTTCCTTCAATAAAATCAATTCCGGGTTTACAAATCAAGGAAAGTAAAGACGTTTCCATTCTTTCTCAGTTGGGAAATATAACAGAAAAGGAAGTAGTAAAGCGGGTAAATAACGGCAATCTTGCATTCATAGCTTATTTCCATCAAACACCAGTAGCTTTCGGCTGGATGGCTATGGGAAAAGCAAGTATTGGTGAGCTGGGGCACCAATTTGTTTTACCTCCTCAAAATCGTTACCTCTGGAATTTTAGAACAATTTCGGCATTCCGGGGATTAGGTATCTACCCTGCATTGTTGCAATATATACTTAGGAGTGAAGCAAATAAAACTGATCGCTTTTGGATTATCCATGCCCCTGAGAATAAGTCTTCTCTTAAAGGAATCCTCAAAGCAGGATTTCACCATGTTGGTCAGTTATATGTAAGGTCTGATGGGCTGCCTGGATTTGCTGCAAATTCCCTTACAAATGAAGAAAAGAAGCTCATTGCATCAATGGATTTTATTTTTTCTGAAGAACCAACAACCAAGTGTTGGAGTTGCAATAGTCCATATATGAAAATGAAAGCAACTACTTGCTGCTGTAAGATCTCCGGAAATATTTGTACAAATCCAATTTCCATAAACTACTAAATCCTTTCCATAAACTATTTGTCAAACGAGGCTTATGCGTCGTAATGCTCTCTTATTGTCTGAAAATATTCACACATAAAACAAAATATTATGAAAAAAATTTTATTCCTTCTTCCGATGTTTTCTCTTCTGGCATCGGTATTACATGCGCAGCAAATTCAGGGTAGTGTAAGTGATGAAAAAGGAGAACCTCTTAGTGGTGCCACAATTGCCCTGCGTAGAGCAAAAGATAATTCCCTTATAAAACTTAGTCTTTCTGATATGGGTAATTTTACTTTTACAGAAGTACCTCAGGATACCGTAATTATTACTATTAGCTATGTAGGATTTGAAGTCTATTATTCATTACCATTCTATGTTTCTGAAAAAATAATGAATCTTCCTGTATTTAATCTTCATAAAACAAGCAATAATCTGAAAAGTATAGGAGTATCTGCTCGTAAGCCAATAGTAGATGTCAGACCAGATAAAATTGTATTAAATGTAGAGGGTACGATTTATGCAATAGGAGCAAATACTTTGGAGTTACTACGCAAAGCTCCGGGAGTAATAGTTGATAAGGATGATAATCTGACCTTGAATGGCCGAAATGGGGTACAGGTATACATCGATAATAAACCATCCCCTCTGAAGGCGCAGGACATGAGTAATTACCTGCAGTCTCTTTCTTCCTCACAAGTTGAAGCAATTGAAATTATTAGCAATCCCTCAGTACAATATGATGCTGCTGGTACGGCCGGTATTATTAATATCAGGTTGAAGAAGAATAAAACACAGGGATTAAATGGTAGTATCTCTGCTGGTATAAGTGTTAGCAGTAATATAAGAGTTGATGATGGCTTTTCGCTCAACTATCGTAATAAAACATTTAATGCTTTTGGTTCATACACCGGAGCTTTGGGAAAATCGGGGATGGACTTTAACCTTTATCGCATTGTAAAAGACACTGCTTTTGATCAAAAAAGTGATATTCTTTTCAAAAACCGTAGCCATAATTTCAAGGCCGGTCTTGATTACACACCTGATTCCAAAAATTCATTTGGGTTAATGATAAATGGAAGCCTGGCTTCCCCTACGCAGGAAAATCATAATTATACTCCCATTACCTATTATCCAACCGGGATTAAAGATCGAATCCTGGATGCAGCCAATTACAATAGCATGAAAAATAATAATGTAAATGTTAATCTTAATTATGGGTTTAAAGATAATGCCGGCCACGTTTTAGGAGTAAATGGCGACTACGGTTATTATTCCTTGAATTCCGATCAGTGGCAACCAAATACCTTTTTGCAACCAGATGAAAAAACGGTAATAAGTAACAAAAACTACATTATCGAAAGTCCAACGCATATTGATATCTATTCGATAAAAGCAGATTATGAACAGGGATTGGCAAAAGGACGTTTAGGTATTGGTGCCAAGTTGGGATACGTTAAAACCGATAATATTTTTAATCAAAAGAATGAAGTTGATGGTAAAATATCCCTGGATAGTGCAGCAAGTAATTCTTTTAGCTATACCGAAAATGTAAATGCATTATATACCACGTATTCACGCGATTTCAAAGGCTTTTCATTACAAGGAGGTATACGGATTGAGCATTCTGCGGTTAAAGGAGAATTATTCGGTTCAGAAAATACTCTAACAGAAGAGCAATCATTCCATAAAAACTATATAGACTTTTTTCCGAACCTTTCATTCACACTTGCCCCACAAACTAATCACCAGTTTGTATTGTCATTTAATCGGCGGATAGACCGACCTGTTTATAAGGATCTAAATCCCTTCGAGTATAGAATTAATGAATACACCTATCATAAAGGTAGTACACAGGTACGTCCACAGTATAGTAATACAGTAAGCCTTACATATACATACAAGTTCCGGTTAAATACCACACTTAGCTATGGTCATGTTAAAGATGTATTTGGTCAGGTGGTAGATACGGCTTATGGAACCAAGGGATATCTTTCAAATCGTAATCTGGCTGCTCAGGATATAACTAATTTAAACATTAGTTTTCCATTCCAATATAAGAACTATAGCCTTTTCGCCAATGTAAATGCCTATTATTCAAAGTACCAGGCTTCTTATGGAATAGGCAGAGAGTTGAATCTGGATGTATACGGGGCAAATATTTTCCTGCAAAACAACCTTCGGTTTGGGAAAGGCTGGACAGGAGAATTAAGTGCCTTTTATACAACTCCGTCTATCTGGCAGGGTAGTATGAAGGCAGATGCTATCTGGAGCGCTGATGCTGGTTTACAAAAACTACTATTAAAGGGAAATGCTACTGTCAAAGTATCGGTCAGCGATATATTCAATACCTCTAAGTGGAGTGCCAGTTCTGAGTTTGCCGGACAGAGAATTAATGTAACAGGAAAGCAGGAAACCAGGCAATTTAAATTATCATTTACCTATCGTTTTGGTAACAGCCAGGTAAAAGCTGCAAAACAAATTCAGAGTGGTACTGATGAAGAACGTAAACGTGTTGAGAGTAGTGGTATGTCTAATTAACATTTTTTTGAAGAGTCCATTTGTTAATTTCAAATGGACTTTTTTATACTTTCTACCTACGCCAACCCCCGCTTTATTGCTTCTTTTACCAGGCTGGCTGTATTTTTTACGCCTAATTTCTGAGTAATATTAAACCGGTGGGTTTCAACAGTACGTAAACTAATGTATAGTTTTTCAGCGATTTCTTGATTGCTTAATGCTTCTCCAATGTATTTAAGAACTTCGACTTCGCGTTTGGTGAGAGGAATTTCGTATTTGCTTACACGTTGCCCGGTGATTGCTTCGTGAATAAGGTTTTGCTGGATTTGATTATCGAGATATTGTTTTCCTTCATTCACATCACGGATAGCCTTCAGTAGAGTATTGTAGTCTGTATTTTTGAGGAGATAACCTGCAGCGCCATTACGAAGCATTTGACGAACATAATGTGAGTCGTCATGGCTAGTAAGTGCTATTACACGAACATCTGGATATTTCCTGCTTATTGTTTTGCATAGTTCTACGCCAGATATATCGGGTAATTGTATATCCATTAAGATTACATTGGGCTGCAAGGTTGCCAAATGTTCGAGTAGCTTGTTACCATCCTGGCATTCAAATATTACGTCCATATCAGGAGCTCCTGCCAGCATGGCTTTAAGGCCATTAATCACCATTAGATGATCATCGATAATTGCTATTTTGATGGTAGGATAAATCATACTGTTTTGCGTAAAATTGGTGTTTCTAATAAGTCTGAGATATTTGATGTTCTGACCCGGAACTAATGCTATTGAAATATATCCAATTTCTTTTAAATCCTATCATGAATAACCTGGATAATATCAAATTCGGCATAAACACTGGTTCCCTGGTTTGGTGAGCTATTCCACTCAATAGTTCCGTTAAGCGTTTTTACTCTTGATTTAAGTGATAAAAAGCCTGTTCCGTCAACCTCTGTTGCTTTTAACCCCTTGCCATTGTCTTCGACCGTAACAGAAAGCAGAAGGGCTACCTCGCTGAGTTGTACCATAATACTATCGGCATTGGCATGCCTTATTGCATAATGCACAAGTTCCTGAGTAATACGATAAACTGCAAGTTCAAAGCTATGCAGACAACGAGGAATGTTACCCATGGTATGATATACTACTTTTGTATGGCTGTTTTTCCCAATGTTTTTACAGAAGCGATGCAACGACTCATCGAGTCCGAATTCCATTTCGGGCATCAGGTTATGGGCTGTTTTACGAACTTCCTGCGAGGCATCATCCAGTAACCGGAGTACAATGCCAAAACCAGTTGAGCTCCCAATGCTCGGTTGTACTTGCTGTAATTGGCTTAAGTGCATTTTTATTGCGGCCAGCATGCCTGATACACCATCGTGAAACTCAGTGGCAATTCTTGCCATTTCTTTTTCTTCCCCGTTCATGGCCGCTTCGAGTAATTTCACTTCGTTCCCCTTTCCGAGAGTCTGTAATCTTTCTTTCTGTAGTTTATGCTGGAAACGATTATGCTGAATTAATAATACCATAATCAATAGTATACAGCTTGCAATTGAAAGGATCGATATCAGGAGGTTATTCTTGCGTTGAATTACAAGTTTGCCCTGTGTAATAGCTGCATCTTTCTGCGCTGAATGATGTTTTATCTCCATTTCACCAATGGTCTGCAAGTGTTTATTACTCAATATGCTGTCTGAAACAGTTTTATATAATGTCAAAAATTTATAGGCATTTGCATAATCTCCCGTCTTACTATAAGATTGCTGTAGTTTGTTATATACTTCTGCAATGCCTTCCTGTGAATTTATCTGCTGAGCCGTATTTAATCCTTCTTCGAGTAAACGTCTGGCGGCTTTATGATCCCCCATTTCCATATAAATGCCGGCCAGGATGCCTTGGATTTGTATAATGGCGTACTGACTTTTTACCAGTTCCGCTTTTTCAAAAGCAAGGTTTGCATATACTAGTGCGGAATCATAACGGCGCAATCGGTTATAATGATCGGCAAGGTTTACAGCTGCTATCTGAATAATATAGTCATTGTGGGTGAGGCGACCTATTTCAAGCGCACGTTGCTGGCGAACTAAGCTTTCCTCTGGTTGCTGAAGTTCAAAATATACAGCACCTTGATTAATGATGGCCTGTGCCAGCACTGCGCTGTCTTTGTATTTGATAGCGAGTCTTTCTGCCGTTTCATAATCATTTAGTGCCGGTTTGTATGCTTTCATTGCAAATAATACCCTGCCTTTGCCAACGTGTAGATTACGTTTATATGCTTCCAGGTTATGTACGGTAAACAGATCAATAGCCCTTTGATAATTAGCTAATGAACTATCATATTGTGCCATAAACTGGTAGGAATTTGCGACGCTACCATAACAGGCACCTATTCCCCAATAGTCACTCATTTTTTCATATAGCGTTGCTGCCTTGTAGAAGCAGATCAGGCTGCTATCATATTTACCCATTTCTGTATAAACGAAACCACTGTAGTGGTATGCTTTAGCCTCCCCTTGAATATATTTTTGTTCATGACTAAAGGCAGCAGCTTTATTGTAAGCGGTTAAGGCAGCTCGTTGACTTACCGGTTCCAGTGCTTCAGCCGAATCGAGGAGCCGATCTGCCATTATAGAATCCTGCGCCAGGGTAGGTATAGTAAAAAGCAGATGCAAGACCAATAAAATATGAGTCATTAATTTCATGAGATAATTCAAGAATACAATGATACTGGACAATTTTGGGGTATGTCTACGTAGTTCAACGTAGGCAGAGAATTCAGTTATCTACACTTTTAGGGTCTGTGAAATCTGGAGGAAAGTAGAATATGTTTTTAACGCAGTTAAATGTAAATGTAGTTTACTATTGTCTTTTACGCTTTCGTATAAAGTTTACTCCTCTTTATATACTACAATTGTTAAGACTTATTTATCAATATTAGTATTATGATAACCCGACCTACTACAATTTTTTCAAATAATTTTATTTTAAATTGTTGATTTTCAATGTATTGATGTAGGTTAACATTTGTGTTATAATCGTTATCAATGCTGATAGGTTTTTTTATGAAAGTATGATAGCTTCATCATGAATTCCGATGTTATGAATTGTAATAAGTGACCTATACCACATTTACTACTGTTACAAATGCATCCCGTACTCGATAAGAATTTCACAAACAATTCCACAAATATATCAACCAAACACTGTTAGTTTTTAAATCAAACGTTATGAAACACTTATTATCTCACCTTCAAATCATTCATCAATGAGAAAAACTTTAAACAGGTTAAAACCCGTGTGCTGTTTTTTCATTTGCTATTCATTGTTAATGATTAGTAGTTCCCTCACTGTATTTAGTCAGTCTCGCACGGTTAAAGGCGTAATTACAAGTGAAGCCCATCCACTGCCTGGTGCTACTGTTCTCGTAAAAGGTACAAAAACAGTGGCTCTTAGTAATTTACAAGGAGAATTTTCAATTAATGCAGCAAAAGGTGATGTATTGGTTATCACCTACCTCAGTTATCAAACAAAAGAGGTAGTTGTTGGAGATGAAGCCGTTATCCGCATTGCACTTGTTTCTTCAGCAAGTAAACTGGATGAATTGGTAGTAGTAGCTTATGGTAAATCCAAACGTGCGAACCTTACCGGTGCCCAAACGACTGTAACATCCAAAGAGATGGATCGCACAGTGAATACAACTTTGGAGCAGGCAATTCAGGGAAGAGCTGCAGGTGTATACATTACTCAAAATTCAGGACAGCCGGGTGGAGGAATATCTTTAAACATCAGGGGTATTAACTCTATTAATGGTACAAATGAACCATTATATGTAATAGATGGTGTGCAGATTCCCGGTTCGGTTGTTTCATTTGGCTCAACCAGTTCATCGAATCCATTGGCTGGACTTAATCCTGCTGATATCGATAATATAGAAGTTTTACAAGGCCCCTCTGCTACTGCTTTATTTGGTTCCAGAGCAACCAACGGGGTATTAATGATTACCACTAAAAGAGGTAAAGCTGGCGATTCAAAATTAGATTATTCGTTTCAATATAATGTTCAGGCTCCCCCGCCACGTATAGCTGTTATGGATTTGCGTCAGTATGCCCAAATGGTAAACGAATATCACCAAATTGCAGGTGGTAATACGCAAGGTGAGTTTAAAGACCCTTCATTGTTGGGAAAAGGCACTGACTGGCAAAAAGAGCTGTTTAGAAATGCTCCAATGAGCAAACATCAGCTCAGTTTAAGCGGAGGAACCGACAAAACAACATTCTATCTTTCAGGGGAGTATCTGAAGCAAAGTGGTATCGCTCTGGGCTCAGGTTTTGATAGATATGGATTTAGACTGAATCTTGATAACAAACCCCGAAATTGGGTAACGTTGAATGCTAACCTAAGCTTCAATCAAATCAACGAAAACCTGACAACCAGCCAGGAAAACATTATTTCCACTGCTATAACACTTACTCCTCAAATTCCTGTAAAAAACCTTGATGGTACATGGGGAGGAGGCGACCTTACAAATGGAGCTAATATTTATACACCAGTTAACCCTATCGCAATTGCTAATCTGAATATCAACAGATCAATAAGAAGGCAACTCCTCGGAGGTATTGGTGCAAGCATTAATCCCCTTAAGGATTTGTATATCAAAACCAATTTCAACACTAATGTTGGTTTCTCAAATACAGAAAATTTCCTGCCTACCTATTCTATCGGTTGGGCTGTAAATGATCAGGCAAGCCTCACCAATCTTAATGGTACAAATACCTACTGGAACCTGAATCAATTGATTGAATACACCAAATCAATTGGTAAGCATAATATCAATCTGATGGTAGGTCATGAATCTCAGTATAGCAACTGGAAAAACTTAACTGCTGGAAGAAAAGGCTTTCTAACTAATGATATACTGGATCTAAATGCTGGTAATGCAGCTAATGCTACTAATGGAGGTGGACAAGGTGAATGGGCAATGGAATCATTTTTTGGGAGACTGAATTATAACTATGAAGATCGTTATATCCTTTCTACATCTATAAGAAGAGATGGTTCGGCCAATTTTGGAGATGAAAACATTTGGGGATATTTTCCTGCTGTATCAGCTGCATGGCGTATTTCGAAGGAAAAGTTCTTTAATGTTTCTTTTATCAGTGATCTAAAGCTGAGGTTTGAAACCGGTACAACGGGTAACTCTGGTGGTGGTGGCGCAATTTATTCACCAATGCAGGCCGCAGCTACTCCAACAGGTACCGGGTTTTTACCAGCACGTTATTCCAACCCAACATTACAATGGGAGTCTACCCAGACTAATAACATCGGTATTAACGTAGGCCTTCTGGAAAACAGAATTAGTTTGGAAGTAGATTATTATAAGAAGCGTACCACCAATCTCTTAATGGAGGCATTACTCCCATGGTACATGGGTACTAATGGAACCGGATCTGTGGCAGCTCCTACAGTAAATGCAGGCACTCTCGAAAATAAAGGGTGGGCATTTACAATCAATACTACCAACATCAAAACCAAAGAGTTTAAATGGGAGAGCAGTTTAAACCTTTCTGGCTTCAAAGCTAAAAGTATTGCTTTTAATAGTGAAAGCGGAATGTTTAGTCGCACCTCCTGGTGGTTGGATAACTGGACTCAACGTTCTGTTATTGGCCAAGCACCTTGGTTATTCATGGGTTATAAAGAAGATGGAATATTCCAATCAGTTGAAGAAATAAACAATAGCCCGGTACCTGTTGATAATACCGGTAAACGCTTTCCTACGAATGTGGATAACATCTGGGTAGGAGACGTGAAATACAAAGACATCAGTGGTCCTGATGGCAAACCTGATGGAATCATTGATGTGAATGATCTTACATTCATTGGAAATCCTTGGCCAAAAGTATTTGGTGGATTAACTAATAACTTCTCTTATAAAGGATTTGACATAAGCATACTTATTACCGGAACTTATGGTAACGACGTGTACAATTATCTGGCAAGAGTAAATTCAAACCCAAATCAGATTAATATCAGCCGGAATATGATGGTGAAAGCTATGGAATATGCAAAACCAGTCAGCGAAGACGGAAAGGTATATCTCTCAAATCCAGGTACCAATGTTCCCCGTATTTCAAACGGCCCAAACAATAACTATGTCCGCATTACAGATAAATATGTAGAAGATGGATCTTTTTTAAGACTAAAAAATATTTCTCTCTCCTATAGTTTGCCAGCTTCTCTAATAGGTCATCAGAAAATAATTAAGGGTGCCAGATTCACATTCGGTGTTCAAAACCTCTTAACTCTTACAGGATATTCCGGATATGATCCAGAGGTGGGAGCTTATGTGGGAAGAGATGCCAGTTCTACAAATCAGGCTATTGGCCTCGATTATGGCCGTTATCCACTCACCCGTATTTACACCTTTGCGCTTAATGTTAATTTCTAAAAAGCCGGTTATGAAAAAAAGTAAACTTACTATATATCACTATATGTGCTTGCTGGCAACAGTTTTGCTGGTGTCCTGTGCTAAAGATTTTTTACGCAGACCACCTAAAGATGCAATCGTTGATGCCAGTTTCTATAAAAATGATGATCAGGTAATGGCTGCTACTGCTTTGCTGTATAGCAAAGTATGGTTCGACTATAATGGTAGATCTGCCATTAGCTTGGGCGACTTTCGTGCAGGTACAGCTTATTCGGCATGGAATGATAAAGACAACGTAGAATTTAATACTACAGGAAATACAACTGCCAATGGCGATTCATGGAGGTCATTTTTTATTGTAGTCGGCCAATCAAATCTTGCGATTGCCAACATCAATAAATATGCAGGACCTGAAGTTTCTGCTTCCGTTAAAAAAATGGCGATTGCAGAAGCCCGTTTTATGCGTGCATTGGCATACCGGTACCTCGTAATGAACTGGGGAGAAGTTCCTATTATTGAAGATAATCAGAAACTGGTCTCCGATACCTCACTTCGTAAAAACACAATTCCTAGTGTCTGGAAATTTATTATTTCAGAGATGCGTGCATTGGCAGAAGATTTACCTGAAACTCCAGCCCGTGAAGGTCGTATCACCAAATATACAGCAGAAGGAATGCTGGCTCGCTTTTACCTTACCAGAGCAGGAGTTGGAGCTAATGGCTCCGGAGCCAGAAATCAGACCGATCTGGATAGCGCAAAATATTTTGCTCAGCAGGTAATTACAAAAAGCAGTTATAAGTTGCTGAAAAGCTACTACGATCTGTTCCTCTTCCCATATGATAATAATTCAGAATCGATGTTCTCTCTGCAATGGGCATACGCACCAGGCGACTGGGGTGCTGCCAATGCAGCTCCTTCTGATCTGAACTATGATAATAAAATGTGTAATGGCGATGGCTGGGGAGGCGATAAAGGAGCTACCTGGTGGGTGATCAGTAAGTACGAGGGAATGGTAAATTATGGAGATACACTCATCAGTGGCCGGACGCTGGATCAGCGCCTGAAAACCACCTTCTTTATGCCAGGTGCCTATTATCCTGAAATCACTCAAAAACTTCCTGACGGAACTACCCCTAAATTAATATTCCCATATGTAACAGGTGATAACAACTTCCTGAATATTAAAAAGTATGTAATAGGAAGGGCAGCAGACGTAGGAGGACAAGCAGCACAGCAAAACTATCCTAATGATACATATATGATGCGCCTCTCAGAAATGTATCTTATTTATGCCGAAGCTGCATTGGGAAATAATGCCAGTACTTCAGATGCAACCGCAGTGGAATATTTTAATACCATTCATACAAGAGCAGGATTACCCGAATACCAGAAACCACTGACAGCCGACGTAATCTTTAATGAACGCATTGTTGAATTTGCAATGGAAGGAATGGCCTGGTACGACTTGGTTTCGCTGCATTATTATAATAAAGCAAAAACATACGAAATTCTGAATTCTCAGGATAGAGGTCTGTTTGCTACAGCACCAGATAAAATGCCGGATCCTACATCCTGGAAATGTGTAAAAACATCCTGGGCTTCTTTCAGAAAAATTGTGGCTAATGATGGAAATTTCCGAATTCCAATTCCAACGGCCGAATTAAGCCAGGCTCCAAATCTGAAGAAAGAAGCAGTTGATTACTATGCTAAGTAATCAGATCCATTATTTCCAATAAACATAAAACTTATGCAAAAGATATATAAATCCATATTGCTGTTTCTTCTGTGTATAGGAATAGTTTGCTGCTATTCTGCATGTACTAAGGAAAGCCTTTCAAATAATGGGGAACCAAAAATTAATTATGTAAGAGTTACTGACCCGGCTGCCGCCGATTCATTAGTAGTAGAAGCCGGCCAGGGAATGCTCATTGCAATTGTGGGCGAAAACCTTGGCGATGCCCGCGAAATTTGGTTCAACGATCAGAAAGCAAATCTTACAAGTCCATATATTACCTCCACCGTTATTTTGGTAAGTGTACCGTCTCAGATCCCGGTAGAAGTAGATAATAAATTGAAGATCATCTTTGCAAACGGGAAAAAACTTGAGTATAATTTTCCTGTAAAAATCAGCAAACCATTAATAACACGCATGGATTGCGAATATGTTGCTGATGGAGATGTAGCTACTATTACAGGCGACTACTTCTATGCACCTGTGAAAGTGATTTTTCCTGGTGGAAAAGAAGGTGAAATTGTAGAGGTAAAAGATAAACAGGTGAAGGTAAAAGTGCCGGCAGGAACAGAACCCGGACAAATCACCATTAAAACAAATTTTGGGCAGGTAGAATCGGATTTCTGGTTCCGTGATAACAGAAACATTTTTATTAGCAGCGATCCTTTTACCGGTTGGTGGAATTCCAACTTTGTAGTAAGCAATCCTGGCCCCAATGATCCCCCTTTGATTAATGGGAATTACATTCGTGTTAAACAATCAATCGGCAATTGGGCATGGATTGAATTAGCTGGTGGGCCGGCAAGTGCAATGGGGCCTATCAGTAAGAAAATTCCGGATGAAGCCATTCTGAAACCTGAAAACTACAATCTCAAATTTGAGCTGAATACTAAGAAACCATACAACAGTAATGGAATAAAATTCTGTGTAGGTGTTCCCGATGATAAGCAGGGCGACTACTTCTGGGCTCCTCCCTATGATACAAAAGGGGTATGGCAAACTGTAATTATTCCTTATGAAGAAGTAACAAAAGCCTATGCCAATAGAAGCATTCAGCCGGATGGATATTATACACGTGTAGTATTTAGTGGCCCCGGTGATCTGGATTGCGATATGTCGTTCGATAATTTCCGTGTAGTTCCTAAGGTTATTAAGAAATAAATAGTAAATCGACTTTCATGAATACTCATATATATAAACGTCTCGTTTTAATTCTGGGCATCAACTTAATGCTGCTTTGCATGATCTCTTGTAAGAAGAATGAAGAGACAGCCATACCTGATAAAGTTACGCTGCTTAGCTTTGGCCCTTCCGGAGTAAAGCCTGGAGATAAAATCAGTTTTATCGGTTATCATCTCGATAGAGTTACTGCTATTGAGTTGACAGGCGCAAAAGTTGAAGCCTCTGCGTTTGTTGAGAAAGCTGCTGATCATATTACAATTACAGTACCGCAGGAGACTTTAAAAGGGAAGGTTACCCTGAAAGCACCCGAGGGAGATATTGTTTCCAAAAGCTTGCTGAATCTGGATGTACCGGTTACTGTAACAGATATACCGGCTACAGCAACTAAGGGAAGTAACATTAGTATTAAGGGCACATTTGTAAACTGGATTACCAGAGTAACATTTGGAAACGATGCATCTGTTACAACATTTGTAAGCAAGTCATTGACTGAAATAGTATTACAAGTGCCGAATAATGCTAAAACGGGAACATTGATCTTCAGTGTAGATGGTTTTGAACCTAAGGATATTGAATCAGACGATGTAGTGGTCATACAATAACCCGAAAATAGCAGCGGATTTAATAAGAGGAGTTGTATTTTCATACCTCCCGGCAACGGGAGGTATGTGTAGTATTTTTTTCCCAACAAGGGCCACGTTTTCAGATGAAGCTTACCTATATTAAATATGGATTATTATTACTGATGTGTTGTATAAACGCATCCGCTTTTGCACAGGATATCCCTTATTCTTTTTCACATCTCGATGTAAATAATGGCCTATCTCACAATGGGATTACCAGTATTAAAAAAGATGCTAAAGGATTCCTTTGGTTTGGAACCCTGAATGGATTAAACAGATTCGATGGTTCTAAATTTAAAGTGTACAAACATCGGTTAAATGATCCGGCTTCTATCCCAGATAACTTTATCACTAATATCTATGATGCTCCCGGAAACTGCTTTTGGATAAAAACACAGTTGGGATATGCCATCTATGATCCGGAAACAGATAGCTTCAGTGAGAAAGTTGAAAAACTACTTCCTTCCCCGGAAGTTCCCGGATATCAGATAGAAAAAGTACTGAAAGGAAGTAATGGCGAGTTTTATTTTCTGCGGGCCGATCATGGTATCATCATCTACAATGAACAAACTAAAGTTTCTAAAACCTATAGTTATATTAAAGGAGATACAACCAGTTTGCATGGTATTGATGTTGCCGATATAGCGTTGGACGAACGTGGTGATCTTTGGATTGCATACCTTAATGGGTGGGTAGAACAATTTGATACACGCACTCATAAAGTAATATATCGTGCAACCCCACTGTATAATATGGTTGCAGGAAAGAAACCAGCTAAGTATCAAATATTTATTGACCGGCAACAGGATATCTGGTTGTTCGCTGCCAATAGTGATGGACTTTATTACTATAGCCCTTCAGGTAATATCAGTAAACATTTTTATAAAGATGCTTCCGAGAATAGATTATATGCAAATGTTGTAAATACTGTAATACAGGACCAACAAGGAAGTATCTGGATCGCAACCGATCCGGGCGGAGTACATATTCTGGATAAATCTACTTTCCTCATCCGAAATGTGATCCGCGATGAATTAAATCCAAATAGCCTGAGTCAAAACAGTATAACTACTGTATATGGCGATTCTACCGGTATGATCTGGTTAGGTACCTATAAGAAAGGAATCAATTACTATTATCCTGGTATTTTTAAATTTCCACTATATAGTCATACCCCCTTACAACCAGACGGACTTAATTACAGCGATATCAATGCCTTTGCTGAAGATCATAAAGGTAATCTCTGGCTTGGTAGTAATGGAGGAGGAATAACCTATTTCAACCGGCAAAATAATACCTGGAAAGCATATGTAAATGAAAAATCAAATCCCAATAGCCTTAGTACTAATGTAATTGTTAGCTTGTGTGTAGATCATCTGCAAAATCTTTGGGTGGGTACTTACCTGGGAGGACTTGATTATTTTGATGGAAAGACTTTTAAACACTATCGCCACGATGAAAATGATCCCAATAGCCTGTCGGATAACCGGGTTTATGAAATCATGGAGGATAGTGAACAGAAAATCTGGATTGGAACCCTTTCTGGTGGTGTGAATATTTTTGATCCCCAAACCCAGACCTTTAAGCATCTTCGCCGGGCCGATTCGGTGAGTATCCATTCTGATTATGTTTTCACATTGCTGGAAGACAGACGTAAAGATATCTGGATTGGAACCTCGAATGGAATAGATGTATTCCACCGTAAAACAGGTAAATATGTACATTATCAGCACAATAATGATAGCACCGGAAGTCTGGCAAATGATAATATCCTTTCAATGATTGAAGATAGCCGGGGGTATATCTGTATAGGTACCAGGGAAGGACTAAATATTTTCAATCCGAATACCCAGCGATTTACATTATTCAGAGAAGAAGACGGTTTACCTGATAATAACGTTCTTGGAATCCGGGAAGACCGAAATCACCACCTATGGATTAGTACTGCCAACGGAATTTCTAACGGGATCGTGAATGCCGATAATGAGGAATATAAGATCAACTTCATCAACTATGATGTGAAGGACGGATTACAGGGAAAACAATTCAATGAAGATGCTTCCCTGGCAACTGCTAATGGGGAAATGGTTTTTGGAGGTGGCAATGGCTTTAATATTTTTAATCCTGCTGGTATTAAAATAAACAATACCCAACCCGAATTAGTTTTTACCGATTTTCAACTATTTAATCATTCAATAAATCCAGGAGAAAAAATCAATGGAAAAATAATCTTATCTGCATCTATTACTATTACAAATAATATTGTACTCAACTACAATCAAAACTTTTTCTCAATTGAGTTTGCAGCTCTCGACTTCCTGATGCCGGATAAAGTGAAGTATCAATATAAGATGGAAGGAGTTGATAAAAACTGGATTGCCTCTGATAATAAAATCCGTAAAGCAACCTATACCAACATTGATCCTGGCAATTATATATTTAAAGTAAGAGTTGCTTCAGGAAATGATACGTGGAATGATAAAGTTCTGTCTCTGAATATCCGCATCCTGCCGCCTTTCTGGAAAACTCAGATTGCTTATGCCTGTTATGTTTTTCTCTTCATCTCTATATTACTTTATATCAGATATCGTGGCATCAAGAAGATCCGTATGCAATTTGCTATGGAACAGGAGAAACAGGAAGTTCAGCGAATTAGAGAGCAGGAGCGGGAAGAAGCAAAAAGGTTACATGAACTGGATAGAATGAAGATAAAGTTTCTTACGAATATCAGTCATGAGTTCAGAACGCCTTTGTCGCTGATCCTGGCCCCCATTGAAAAAATGATGAAAGATTCCCAAGGAACAGAACACCAGGCCCAGATGAATATGATTCATCGTAATGTAAGGCGTGTGCTAAACCTGGTAAATCAACTGCTGGATTTTAGGAAAATGGAGGTTTATGAATTGAAACTGGATACAAAACCTGGAGATATAATCAGGTTTATCAAAGATGTCTCTTTCTCGTTCATGGATATTGCGGAACAAAAGAATATCAAATTTGCTTTTGATACAGATATTGATGCTCTGGAAACGTATTTTGACCATGATAAAATTGAAAGAATTCTCTTCAATTTATTATCCAATGCATTTAAGTTTACCCCCGCTGGTGGCCATGTAGGAGTGTTTCTGAATTTTATTCCTGCAATTGAAGAAGGTAAACAGGTACATCTTCGAATTAATGTAATTGATTCTGGAATTGGTATTCCTCCGGAGAAGATCGATAAAATATTTGATAGATTTTATCAGCACGATATTCCGGCTTCTCTTATTAATCAGGGTAGCGGAATAGGATTATCTATAACCCGTGAATTTGTTAAACTACATGAAGGTACTATTCATGTAGAATCGATTACTAATGGCGGTAGTTGTTTTATTGTAGAACTTCCGTTAGAAGTTATATCAACAATAAACAAGAAAGATAACAATGAGAAAAATGATGTTGCACCAGTAAAGGAAATTAATAAAAAACCAACAATTCTTTTGGTAGAAGATAGTGATGATTTCAGATTTTATCTGAAAGATAATTTACAGGAGTATTTCTGTTTGTTGGAAGCAGCTAATGGCAAGGAAGGGTGGCAAAAGGCATTAGCCCTGCATCCCGATTTAATAGTTAGTGATGTGAGTATGCCGGAAATGAATGGTTTGGAGTTATGTACTAAAATTAAACAGGATAAACGTACATCACATATTCCAATCATTCTGCTAACGGCACTGGTAGGAGAGGAATTTCAGCTAAAAGGGCTGGAAAATGGAGCAAATGATTACCTCTGTAAGCCATTCAATTTTGAAATGTTATTATCGAAAATTAGAAACCTGCTAACCTTACAAACAACCATCAAGAAAGTATACACAAAACAGGTAGATGTGCAGGTAGCTGATATCGCTATCCAATCGGTGGATGAAAAATTCATTGCTGCTGCATTGACATATATAGAAGAAAATTTACAGAATGCCGATTTAAGTGTTGCTGAGCTGAGCAAACATTTATGTATTAGCCGGGTTTCTTTATATAAGAAAATGCTTCAGCTTACAGGCAAAACACCGGTAGATTTCATACGCTCTATCCGACTTAAGAAAGCCGCACAGATGCTGGAAAAAAGTCAGCTTAGTATTGCCGAAATATCCTACATCGTAGGATTCAATACACCTCATTATTTTACAAAATCCTTCAAGGCAGAATTTGGAGTATTACCGTCAGTTTATATCAAACAATTAGGAAAAGATACTTCAAATAAGGCCTTATAATACTTATAACTATGCAAAAGATATTACTTACTATTCTCTTTTTATATACTGTTGGATGTTCGAGATCTGCAAAATCCGCAAGTCCGGATACCCCAACGCGTGATACTGTTTCTGCTTCGGTATCACCTGTTAAAAAACATGGAGCCTTGCATGTAGAGGGCCGATACCTGAAAGACCAGCAAAATAATACTGTTGTGCTACGAGGACAGAGCTTAGGTTGGAGCACCTGGTGGCCTCAATACTGGAATGCAGATGTTGTGAATTGGCTGGCAGATGATTTTAAAACAGATATTATTCGTGCTGCCATGGGGGTAGATATGAAACCAGGATTTCTGAATGATAGTTCCCGTCAGCTTTCTTTGCTAAGGAAGGTGATCGATGGGGCTTTGGCTAAAGGTAGTTATGTAATCATCGATTGGCATTGTGAGCCATTTTATCAGGAAGAAGCTGTTGCTTTTTTTAGTGCTATGGCGAAGGCTTATGGGCATCATCCTCATATTATGTATGAGATTATTAATGAGCCTAATAATACTCAAACATGGCCTCAGGTTAAGGCATATGCTGCAGCTGTAATAGCGGCTATCAGAGCTAATGATCCTGATAACATCATTTTAGTCGGCTGCCCAAATTGGGATCAGAAAATTAAGGAAGTAGCTGATGCTCCGTTAACCGGCTATACTAATATCATGTACACGGTTCACTTCTATGCTGCCACTCACAAGCAATGGCTGAGAGACGACTGTGCTTATGCGCTGAGTAAAAACATTCCCATCTTTATTACAGAATGTAATGGCTCTGAAGCTTCAGGTAGCGGACATATAGACTATCCCGAGTGGGAAGCCTGGTTTTCCTTTATGGAGAGTAATAAGCTTAGCTGGATCAACTGGTCTGTTTCGGATAAAGCCAATGAGTTATGTTCTATCCTCCTTCCCGGAGCTCCGGCCAACGGTAACTGGACAAAAGAGCAGCTGACTGAAACCGGGAATTATATTAGGGCAAAGTTGAGAAGCTTCAGTACTCGTTAATCTTCTTCCCAGATCCAGGGATCATTAGGCGAATTACGTGTAGCAGATCGATTATATGTTAAATGATAGAGTTGATTTACACTCGGATCAATTAAAGTTATTTGTTCAAACGCTACTAGTTTCGCATCATCGAGATCTGGATCTTCCTCGCTATGGAATTGCCAGTCGCCATCTTCATTATGATATACATACAGGATAGGTTTTCCTTCCAGTACTTGTTTTGTAGTAAAGACCCCCAGGTTTCTTTCTTCATAGAATTTGAAGTCGATATTTCTATCGAGTAATGGTTGCTTGAATTTCCAATCGGGGTTAAATCCTATTTCCCATGGAAAGCGGGATTGTTTGTCGGGCCATACTAATTGTAACGATGGATAGTTTTCTGTATCATAAAAGAGATTGGTAACTCCCATGTAATCTGAATAATACGTTTTATGTACCTCCAGGAATTGCACTTTATAATTCTGGATGAAATTATCGTATAGGATACCTGGTGTGAGGGAACTTCCATTGGTGATTTTTGCACATCCGATATTTAGCAGATCACCTAATTGATCAGTAGATAAACCGAATGCTATAAGTTCGGGATGATTAAATTTCTGATATAGTCCAATCGTGTATGCGAAGGCGGGGAGATAATCATCCGCTTCTATCAATACAATAAAGCAGCCATATTTATCTATTTTTCTTTGAATCTCTTTTGAAGAAATAGGAGTGTGGTTGCAATCTTTGCTATCCTGATTCATTTTACTTTGGTTGTAAATGTTTTTGTTGATTTTATAGCTTGTTAAGGAATTTCCTTTATGTTCTCTTGTTTTACAGGCTCGCTTTGATGTTTGTCAATATCCAATAATTTATTAAAAAAGAATAAATTCAGAACAACGCTAATTACAAGTATCATAAGAATGATTAATGTCCATCTACGTGTTGGGTTAAAAAACTGGATTGAGGTGGATGCTTGAATTTTGATGAAATGACATTCAGAAATTTGCTTGTCTGAAATAATCTTTAGTAATCTATCCTTTACCCCTGGGGGAGGTGTAATGCTATATAATTTTAAGTGTTTTTCAAAGTCGCTTTCAGTTTGTACGACAGCTGATTCTATTTCAGGATACAGCTTTCTTAGCGAGCCCAGTTCCTTTACTTCATCAGAACTAGCCAGGCCACAGACACATTTTTCTATGATACCGCTCGATATGTAAGATTCAATATCCAAAACTTTTCATCATTTTTCTCAATGATCGTATAGCGCTAGATACCCTTGTTTTAACTGTTCCTAAAGGAATACCCAATATTTGTGAAATTTCTGCCTGAGTATATCCCTGAAAGTAAGATAATTCTATTAATTCGCTATGTTCTTTCTTTAGCAATTTGGCCAAGGGTCTTATTCCATTATCTTCCTGTAAGGTTCCTTCAGGAAGTGGTAAATCAGTTAAGGATTCATTTTTCTTATTGTTTTTGAAATCCTTACTGCGTATAATATCTATAGCTGTATTTCTGGCGATCCAAAGTATCCATATAAATAGGCTTGCTATCTTTGGATCATATTTATGTAAATTATTCCAAACCTTTAAAAAGGTATCCTGTAATGCTTCTTCTGCTATGTTTCGGTTATTTAACATATCATATAGATGTTTGTAGATTGCTGGGGCATGCTCGTCGTATAACTGATTAAAAATAATCTCTTTGTTTTCTGGAAGGAAAACAAAACCTGAATCTTTATGTGGATTATTATTGTCCAAATTTACTTCAGAGATGTTTGATTTTATTATATTGAGCAACAGCCAGCATTTCTTAAGTGCTACTATTCTAAATACGGGATGATAATCCAGAAAGTTTGGGTGCTTAAATTATTTTTTAAATGAGAATATTAATATGATAATAAAAGTTAACTATGAATTACAGAGATGAAACAACAGGTATTTTAAAAGTACTTAATGACTATACCTATGCCTTGAATGTATTGGATCAATATGACCACCAATTACTTGAAATCTCAGATATTACCACCCAAAATTTGTTTGAAATCACGTATGAATCTGCGATGAGGGCAATTGTCGGATTACGCGACAAATTTGGTGGTAGTAGTTTGTTTGGTAATGAGAAAGATGAATCTTTTCAAGGGTCGCTTGCTGCTATTTATCAGACTTTCAATAATGAGTATTTATATCCTTCTGTGGAAGAGAAGGCCGCAAACCTTTTATATTTTGTTGTAAAGAATCATTCGTTCTCTGATGGGAACAAACGTATTGCTGCATTTTTGTTTGTATGGTTTCTTGAAAGAAATAATATTCTCTATCATACTGATGGCACAATGAAGTTGGCTAATAATACATTGGTAGCACTTACATTGATGATAGCAGAATCGAAACCCGAAGAGAAAGAAATGATGGTTAAAGTGGTAGTGAATTTAATCAATAACCGCAACTAACGTTAGCTTTCAATTATCTCCATAGCCGCCAGACATCGGAATTTCATGCCTTCTACAATTATTGTATTTGATTCGTGGTAATGACCATAGTACCATTCTTTGCACCCAGCCTGGTTTACAGCAGCATATATCTGACTCATAATTGCCCTTTCCTGGTGGAGCTCTTGCATTAATTGAGCATCGTTAGAAGCATAATGAGTAACAATTGGTGGGATAATATATGGCCAGGCTTCCTGCGGAGCTATATGGGAGATTACTAAATCAATTTGTTGAGTCGGGATACTCTGAATGGTCGCAGTATCAAAAATTACCTTTTCATCTTCCCAGTAATCTTTTCCTATTGTTCTGCTTTTTCGGTCTATAGAAATACCTCCCCCAATAAAAAGAACTTTTCGGTTCTCTATAGTTAGTACTTCGTAATCTTGTACCAGTTTTATGCACTCAAGTTGTATAGATTCCCTATTATCCCAGAACCATTTATTATCGTGGTTTCCTCTGAGGATATACAGAAAGTTTTGAGATTGGATCAGAAACTTATCTATTTGTTTTAAAATACTGATGTCCCGGGCCTTAGAATTAAAGCCCAGGCCCCAGTCTCCAACCTGAATAATATTAGCCTTGGTAATGTCTCTGCGTTTTAGTTGATAAAGTATTTCAGGATAACCACCATGTATGTCACCAATCAAAATCATTTATCATCCAGT
The DNA here is from genome assembly GCF_003419895.1 of Chitinophaga silvatica. Lineage (GTDB taxonomy): Bacteria > Bacteroidota > Bacteroidia > Chitinophagales > Chitinophagaceae > Chitinophaga > Chitinophaga silvatica. The sequence continues at coordinate 35,227 of NZ_QPMM01000008.1, forward strand.
TTAACACCTCTTTCTATACGCTCTTCTACTATTTTCAGTAGATGATTGTATTTATCTGTTTGTTGAACTCTTGCCAATAAAACGTAGGCATCTTTTAAGGATGATAGCGAGATGATATCTTCCAGTGTGGCAGAGTTTTCAGTTGCATCAATAAAACCTTCAAAATCGCCTAATACTGCCAGGGCATACTGAACAGCTAATTCTGTTTCATTAATTTCCTCAAGAATCTCTGCTGTGGCCATCATATCAGGACCTACAAAGTGTGGGTAGTGGCTCATAATTGAACAGGTAATCTTGCTCTTATTTTGCCATACAGCTGCTTTGGGCCGAGGTAAGTTTGTATTGCTAAAGAAATCTATCAATACATTGCACCATTCTCTCAGTACAACTGCGTAGAGCCATACATCGGCAGTGATAGGACGTTCGGGGTAATGATCCGCCAATGTTCTTACTTCTGCTGATAAATAGGAGAGCTGTTGCAGCACTATTTTTCGTAATGTCGCTTCCTGTGGGGCAAAATTTCCATTTTCACTAAGGGAAATCAATAAACGCACCAGATCGGTAAACTGGCTCTCTCCATTAGCTTTCAGGGATAATGTAAAATCTTCAAAGAGGGCAGACTGCGATAATATTTCTTTTGCAAGTTGCACAGGTAGGTAACTGGTGTCTCTTAACTTATCTGTTACTCTACCTAGGTCATTTGAGGCGATGGCCTGCCAAAGCGGGGTGTAATTACTTTTCTCAAATATTGTATTCATGGGTAAGGATATGTTGACTACTATCCAAATATAAGATGTTTTTAGGCTTGCTGTCAAATATAAATTCAAGCAAAAAAAAGGGTAACATTAACACATTTTAATTTAACCACTTCTCATCAATTTTATTAAAAAAATAAGATAATTATTTTCGTTTTTGGCTAGAGAAGTTTGAAGAAAATGTTGTTTGTTAAATCATTCCATTTGCACGATCGCCGTTACAAGGCAATAGATTAATTAATGACTTATGGTTGGCCCCTCTTCGTTAATTGCTTAGCAATCGCCAAGAAAATTAATGAGAATAATATAAAGACAAATGCCAGTACAATAATTGCAACGATAGTCGCATTCCAGCCCTGATCTACAACATTTAGAAACGGATATGGATAGAAACCTGAAATAGTTCCTCTAATTAAAACATAGATTATATAGCCCAATGGATATAATAGAAATGACCATAAGTATTTATAGCATAACGTGTTTTTAGGCACAAAATAAATCCAATACAATACAAATAGGATCGGAAGAACAGTATGCAATAATTCATCAACTATCTTTTGTAATCCGATCGGGTGCCAGAGAGACCTGAGAACAATATTGTATACAAGACTTACAATAAGGATATAGACAGTTAATGCAGTTGCTACCTGTGGTTTTGCAAACCATTTACCAATGCCGGATTTGGGTATTAGCAATAAGGTAGTGCTATTGATGGCAAGTAGAATATTTGTCAGAATGGTAAAGAAGCTAAAAAAGCGAATTACCAGTTCATAGGTAGGAACTTCTTTGTTGCCCATCATAATTACAAATTGGGCAATCAATGCAAACCAGCCTCCAAAAGATAGGATAATAAGAATTATTTGCTGTAATGATTGTTTATTCATAGTGTAACATTAGCCTGGTCGGATAGCAAATTCGTTAATTAATCTTGCATGTTCATTCATTTCGTAATCTGCATCGATAATGGCGTTATATTTTAGGTTAAAGGATTGAAGTTGAAGTTTTGCTGCCTCTTCCCTGGTTTTAGGGTGAAATAATCCATTTTGTTTGTTAAACAGGTAGCTGTCTTCCTGTTTGCTGTGACATATTTCACAATGATTCAGCCAAAGATGGCGGTCGGCCACATCAGACCATACATATTTATACAGAGGATATTCTTTATTCAGGAGAGATTGAAGATTATCTGAAATCTCTATTATCTGCTCAAAAATGGCAAAAAAGTCTTGCAGTCTCCATACCAGTTCATCTCTTTCATTATTATCCTTTTCGTAGAAAAAATTTGCTGCAAAAGCGATGAATGTATTGGAGTGATGGCATTTCCAGCAGGGGGAAGTAGATTTTATGAGAATTACCGGGTCTGGAAGTATGATGCATGGATTCTGTTGAGGAATCCATGCATCTATATCGATTAGCCGATCGAAATCATCGGCTGGCAAGTACCAGGATTGATCTTCATGGCTCCATCTGGCGCCTTTGGCGCTAGCCAGCTCCTTTTCTGTAGGGGGAACATTCAAAAACAATGACATAACAATTATGCTTGTAATTGAATTTAAGCAAAAAAGGGGGATTATTAGTATTTATCGTCATTGATTTCTAACCAATAACCGTCCGGATCTTTCAGATAAATTTGTTGTACACCATCTACCCGTTTGGTAACAGCGTTGGCTTTACCTGGCCAGTCTTCAAACGCTATTTTATGCGATTTCAACACTGCGAGAAAATCAGCCATCGAAGGCACGCTAAAGCATAGGTGGGTATTCTTATCGTGAGTCGTAGCTGCTTTAGCGCCAGAAATGATATGTACCTGGCTATGGTCTCCGACTTTAAACCAGCTATGGCGTCCATCCTTAAATGGTTCGTCCATAGGTTCCAATCCAATTATATCTTTGTAAAATGCCGTGCTTTTATCCAGATCAATCACATATAAAGCCATATGATTGAGCAAAGGATATTGCTTCTTCGTTTGTCCGTTCATCTGAGTTGAAATGCCAGTAAATAGCAGGAGAAATCCTGCAGCGATAAAAAACTGTTTCATAGACAACAAGATAGAAAATTGCTGTCGGGAAATTTAGTTTTTTTTAATTGGCTCCTTTAAATGCAATTGATTCGATAATGACATCCAGTTTTTTCAGTGCTGGCAGGTCAGATTTTAGTATTTTATCGCCTGTTACCTGGTCGTATTGTTTAGGATCTCCTGTATTATTGGCTTTTAGTACAATCAGCACACCTTTACCGTCTAGTGACCCACCTTGCCAGTTGGTGACCATTCCGCTGTTGGTCCATTCGAAAGCATTCAGTTTGAATGGCTTACCATTTACTTTATTTAACTTGTCGAGTGGGTCGCCGGCTTTGATACCATATGGCGATTTCCACTTTGAAGGGAAGTGTGAGAAGGTAATGATATTTCCATTTTCACCATCAAACTGAACTTCTACTTCATTATCTGTATCCGGATAAATTAAGTATGCTTCTCCTTCTTTATCTCCTGCGAGATTTATGGCATCATGTTGAGTAACGTTATGTTCGCCGTACATTTCCACGAGTTGCTCAGGTTTACGCACCTGGAATAGAGGGCGTACTTCCCAGTTGCGGGTATCTACGGCAGCAGTAGCTTCTGTATTGGTTTCAGTAGCAGCATGTTCTGTAGCGGTAGTTTGATTATCTGTTGTTTCGGTAGAAGCACCAGCGCTGGTATTGTTATTGGCAGCAATCACGTCGGCAATTGTAGCAGGTGGTTTTTTACCGGTAACGGGGCCGGCATAAGTTACCAAAAAGTCTTTTTTATCGTCCAGGAGGGCTTTTGTTTCGTCTTTATATTTATTAGCAGTATAGGTAGCAATAGGAAATACGCTGTTTGTTTGCAGGCCCAGGCTACGCAGGTTGGCTATGTAACGTTGACGATTACAATCGCTATACTGATAAAGGTATTTTAAGGCAGCATCAAAAGCTACCAGGTCTTTTTTCAGGTCAAAGACGGTGGAGTCGATATCCAGGCCGGCGTTACCACTGCGGGTAAGTTGTTCGGCGATATATCCGGAAATAGAGTCATGAGGTAATTGATAGTGAGCGGCGATTCTGGCAGAAAAATCATCAATGATCGATTGACTAAGCTTAGACTGAGCATTCGATAAAACAGGAGCCAGGAACGCAACAAATATGAGAAACCTTTTCATGGGTATTATTTAAAAAAGCGTGAAATACTATATTACAATTAACTGCTTTATGATCACTAAGTTATAGAATCTTTAATTTACAGAAAACAGCTTATGTGCTAGTAGAACGTTTCAGGAATTGAATATAGTATTTAATTCGCTTAGAACCTTTGAGGAAGTTACTTTTAATAAGTGAAAGGGGCCAACTAAAACAAGTTTTAGTTAGCCCCTTCGACATAGGAGGATGTATCCCTATTGTTCGTCGGTCATTTTTCCTACCACCTGGTAGCCGGCCAGCGAGTTATCTGAATTATAGATTGGTTGGTAATACATACCGTCTGGTGAGACGTAGTATTGCTGACCGTTAATCTGAACGCTCCTGGAATTCTCTGGTAATTGTGGTATCAGAGAATTTGGATCGTATGGCTGATTATTATTGGTATTATCTGTTGTTACGGTTTGGTTACCTATTTTACCGTTTTTCCCCACTACCATATAACGTCTGCCATTATCTGTCATCGTTTCCTGATAGAAGGTGCCATTGGATTCGAAGTAAGTATTACCATTAAAGGTAATTTCCTGGGCATCATCGGGCAGATTAGGAACGGCTGCGCCTATTGGAGCTTCTACTACCTGATATCCCCTGTCGTCGCCTGTCGATTCATAGTACGTACCACCGTAATAGTAGACAGGACCAAATGCAGGGCCTAATGAGAAGTAGCCAAAAGGCAGAGCTGAAAAGTATAAACCTATTGAAGGGAAATAAGGGCGGTAATATGGCCTGTAGTAAGGGCGATAATATCCATTGTAATGCGGGCGCCCGTAGTAAACTCTTGCTGAGCTGATTGGACCACGATTATATCCGCCTCTGTAAACTGGAGCTGATGCACGGGGGGCTACATAAACTCTGCTACCACCACCGAAGCCGCCACCACCAATTCTTCCTCCACCACCACCATGGAAACCGCCACCGCCTCCATGGCCTCCGCCTCTTTGCGCATAGGTTTCGGAAATAGTTAAGGTGCTTAAGAGGCCTGCCAGCACCAATAACATTAGATATCTGCTTTTCATTTTCTTTAACATTAAGAGTAGAAATTCAATCAATTCCTCAGTTTTTTCCGTTAGTTGTTGGACTGTTTTTGTTGGCTAAAGTTTAATTAATTGATATAGTACAAAAATGCGGCCGAATTTATTAAAGTTAATACTGGAGCTGGTTTGGAGGATCTGGTTTCAGGGCTCGGTGCTGAATTTAGAAAACTTATAACATCTCGATAACTTATTCATTCATTTTATTCACGAAGTTTTCCGTGTTCATACCGTTTTTTTCTATTCGCTTTTCATTCATTTTGTAAATGCTGTAATAATCTGATTTTTAAATTGATAGAGATACTATCTTTGCATTATATCGATTGATAATCGTTATGATTTAACCCAAAAACAAAATCCTATTCTTTTTAGCCATGTCTGTAGCTGTCAAATGTTATTTCAACTATTCTAAGAGCAAACTAATTATTAGCCTTATTAATTCTGAAATGAGCAACCTAATGCAATCCTTTTTATTTAACCGTCAATTTCAAACTTATATTTTTCTTGGTCATTACCATTACCGGTTCTTCCTATTCGTACTGAATTAGGAATTGCAGGCAAATCATTATCAGCAATTCAGAAACAGGAACTGATGCAATGTCATACATTGACCGCTATTTCTATGCATAACTGGTTCCATGCATAACTGAAGAACAAGTCAATGGATAAACAATTTTACCTGTTCTCTCTTCAGATATACGGACTGTTGTGGCAACATATAGAGCAAAATATTATGAATACCTGACCGGTATCTTTGTTTGTTAACCTGTTTTTATTGCAATTCATTTTTTCACTAATGGGGTGATAGTACATTCAACTGAAGGACTGTTTTTCTAAGCGGTCCAAATTTTCTCGAATTACTGACATCCGTAATTGTACTACCTAAGCATTGTTTGCTTGCAGGTTTATACTGTCAGGTAACTCAATGCAGGATAATCCATAACATTATTGGAGTGCAAATACACGATGGAAGCTTTAATCCGGGACCGTTTCTCTAGATGGTCCTTTTACTAAAAAATTCCAGTAGCAATAAGAGTTGCTATTGTTTATATATACTATTGAATTTCTAAATATGATTTATTTATGAAACAGAATTTAATCAAAAAAAATCGCTGCAAAATTTTGCTTGAGTTCTGAAGACAGAGCGGGGCTCCGGCTGGTAATTAAGGTTAGAAGTGAATGTTGAAAGAATAAAACAGTTGCTAAGTGATTACGAGAATAACAGAATCCTGTTATTGGAAGAAGGATGGCAGTATTTGAGTAAAACAGATGCTACCAGCCTAATAACAGAATAGCATTGTTGGAAAAGTAAGTCCGGCAATTGATTATCGTGTAACGGTGTATACCAATTCGTATATCACCAGGGCTGGCTATGCACATCATATTAAAATTTTAATCATGAACAGAAATACAATGTTGAAAGTGCAAAGTGTAAAAATCAAATCCAGGGATCAGTAACCACATTGAAGTTTGATGTTGTAAGATAATCACTGTTGTTTGTTGTTATTGATTCGGCAGGAGCCGTTTTTCTAAACGGTTCCTTTATTCCAAAAAGTATTAATCAATATACTCAAATGCTTTTTCATAGGGGAATTTGACTTGGGAGTGGATAACGGACCATCTTTCCAGATGGTCCATATCATCTCTAAATCTTTTTTGACAATTAACATTCGATGGATCGGACATACTAAAAAGAGGGCTGTTTTTCTAGACGGCCCTATTCCCTAAAATTCTTAGCTACCAATATCATTTTGGATGCTATAAAACGATTATTTTGAGGTGGACGAAAATTGAATACAAGGGCTGTTTTTCAAAGCGGCCCATTTTTTTTATTGATTAAGTATTAAAAGAATAAACCGGCAGCTAAGACAATTATTTCGCTTTAATTCCTTCTTAATTATTAAATACACTGGCTTCAGTAAAACCAATTACTCTCCAAATAAGTTCTTCTCAATTATTAAATACAAAAGCTTTAGCAACTATTTCTATGTTCAGTATGTTCAGCCAGCTTGAAGACAGATTAATCTTATCACACTTATCTCAATCTTATACCCTAAATTTATAGCGTTAAGACTTCCCCCACAATTAATCTAAAGTTTATGGAATATACGTTACTGGGTAAATCAAATCTGAATGTCAGTAAATTGGGTTTTGGTTGTATGTCTTTAAATTATAACGATCAAAACAGTGCTTTCTCCATTATTTCAAAAGCAATAGATAACGGAATCAATTTATTTGATACGGCTGATCTGTACGATCACGGCGAAAATGAGGTACTACTCGGAAAAGCGGTCAAAACTAAACGGCACGACATTATTATTGCCACTAAAGTTGGTAACCAGTGGCGACCAGATAACCAGAGCTGGGATTGGAACCCAACTAAAAAATATATTCTTGCTTCGGTAGAAGACAGCCTTCGAAGATTAAACACCGACTATATAGATTTGTATCAACTTCATGGAGGTACAATTGCAGATCCAATAGATGAAACTATTTCCGCATTTGAACAATTGAAAAGAGAAGGGAAAATCAGATACTATGGCATCTCGTCTATAAGACCCAATGTCATTAATGAATATATTAAGAAATCACATATTGTAAGTGTGATGATGCAGTATAGTTTATTAGACCGGAGGCCAGAAGAAGCCTGCCTGTCTCAACTGCTCGAACATAATATTGGTGTACTGGTGAGAGGAGGGTTGGCAAAAGGGCTATTGGTCAATAAACCCCCGGTAAACTACCTCAATTATACAGCGGAACAGGTAAAAGATGCTGCTGATGCAGTTGCCCGCAATTCCGGTGCCAGCAGAGCTGTAACACAAACAGCACTGGAGTTCGTATTTCAGCATCCTGCTGTCAGCAGTGCCATCGTAGGAATTAGAACAATTGAGCAGTTGGATGAAGCGCTGAAAACAATACACTCGCCTAAATTAAATACCGAAGAAATGCAACAGCTCAGATCTGCAATTCCAATTAACAAATACGAAGAACACAGGATATAGAATATCTGCCATTTTTAAAATTCAGTACAGCATAGGTTCAAAGAATAAATGCGATAAACTTACAGTTGCAATTATTATCTTGTTGAAATTAGAAAGTTGTTATGCAGAAATTAAAAATAGGAATGTTACTATTCCCTGAGCTAACGGCACTCGACTTTGTTGGCCCATATGATGTTTTTATAAAAGCTCCCTGTTTTGAAGTATTCACAATTGCTAAAACCACAGAACCTCTGCAGGCAGAAGGTGGTCTGTGGTTTAAACCTGCTATATCACTTACCGATTGCCCACCGCTCGATATCCTTTTTGTACCAGGAGGTAAAGGAATAAACAATTTACTAACGGATATGGAGGTCCTTGATTTTTTGCGGCTGCAAGGAGCTACTGCAAAATATATCACTTCAGTATGTACCGGCTCCCTGGTACTTGCTGCTGCTGGGTTGTTAGACGGATTTGAAGCTACTACACATTGGCGGTCATTGGAACTGTTAGGATTGTTTGATGTTACGGTACAGAACAAAAGGATAGTAAAAGATCGTAATCGGATTACGGCGGCCGGAGTAAGTGCCGGGATTGATTTCGGGCTTATGCTAACAGCCTTGATTGGCGGGGAGGAAACAGCAAAAATTGTTCAATTACAGCTCGAGTATCATCCCGAGCCTCCATTCAGGGCCGGATCTCCTCAAACAGCCGGATTGCCGGTACTTCAACGAACTAAAGAACTTACTCAACCTATCTACAATTTGCGCAAGAAAATAATCCAACAATTAATCCAACAAAAAACACCTGAATCTTAAACATCCAAACAGGCTTCATTTTTGCAGAGTTCCAGAAATAACAAAAGTAGATGAGTATCTTTACTTTATAAGTTTCATTAAACTGTGATTATGAAGCATAGCATCATCCGCATCAGCTTACTGATTATAATAATCGGGTTTGCATATTGTGCAAGGAATCCATACGCTGCAACCAATAAGGAATATCGCAGAGAGGCTAAGAAGTTTGCGAAGCAATTGAGACAGCAACCCGAAACAATTGCAGGAGCAGATGGAGCACCTGTTGAGCCATGGGTTGGTACTATCAACTTCAATTTGCGTAAACCTGCTTATGTTATCATTCATCATACTGCCCAGAATTCCTGTGCTCAAACTTTAAAAACCTTTACACTGCAAAGAACGCAGGTAAGTGCACATTATGTGATTTGCCGGAATGGTACTATTCATCATATGCTAAACGATTATTTACGTGCCTGGCATGGTGGTATTGCACGATGGGGAAATCTGACTGATATCAATTCAACTTCAATAGGTATTGAATTGGATAATAATGGGGCTGAACCTTTTGATAGTGCGCAAATTAATAGCTTAATGGTTTTATTGGGCAGATTAAAGAGTCAATATGCTATTCCCACAGCTAATTTTATAGGGCATGGAGATATCGCTCCGGGAAGAAAAGTAGATCCCAGTGCCTATTTCCCATGGCAGCAACTGGCAGATAAAGGATTTGGACTGTGGTATAAAGACACTACTGGTATTGTGGTGCCTTCTAATTTTGAAACTATCACAGCACTACGGATTATCGGGTATGATGTGAAGGATACTGCTGCTGCAATAAAGGCATTTAAACGTCATTTTATGTCTGCTGATACTACTGTCGGATTTACAGAAGGCGGGCAAAAGATTCTGTATAGTATTGAACAGCAAAGCCGCTAGGACAAATACCTGCAGTGTATTCAAGAGTTTATTTTGCTATGTGGAGTAAATATGTTATTTTAATAATGAGTTAGGCCAATATACCAAAATCGAAAAGAGATCACTATTTAGCTTGTTATTAATCGCTTGTGTTATTCTCCATGTTATCAATCCTCTGCCATGAATAACTGTAAAAAATTCCCGTTATTGCTGTTTGCTGTAGGTGCTCTGTGTTTTTTATTACCTCACCAGCAAATTATAGCTAAATCTAACAACCTTCGTTACGATTCTTCCTGCCTTGTCAAAACTGATGCGAGTTTTGATTTTACCGACCTGCAACGAAAAAAGGTGATTGCTGTTATTGATAACAGAGTTACGGGGGGTATTGAAGAAGCAGGGAAGATCACCTGGGAAAATTCTCCCAATGCTCCTGAGTACTATCAGATTATTCTCCGAAAAGGGAAGGTAACTATTAAGTATAAGGGAACTGCTTGCCAGGATCGTTTGATTTGGCAAGATATTGAAGACTGTAAGGCAGACCTTAAGAAACTGCTTTCTCCTGCGCAATAGCCAGGAAAAACTGACCGGCTGTAGGAAGATTTACAGCCGGTCAATTTCTAAATTAAACAAGATATACACTTAGACTTCTGGCACCCTGTGCTCCATGAACCAGCACAGCACCGATATCGGCAGTTGCTGAAGGCCCCATCATGAAACAGCCATAGGCTGTATCTTCCAGGCTTACTTTTAGGTAAGCATCATACATATCTGCTACTAATTCTGTTGGCGTTAGCAAGATCACAAGATGCTGGGAGAGGAATCCCAGTGCATTTACAACGAGGTCTTCCTGTGTTAGCCATACCATTCCATTTTCGGCCACGCCAAATCTTGCTCTGATTACTCCAACATCAACATCTGCTAATTCATGTGGGTTTATAACCGAATGAATGTCACGATTCCCCTGGATGTCGGATGATGCTGAGCAAATTACCTTAGCTTCCGGAAATTGTTGGTTGAGCAGAAATTGGGCGGATTTGAGGCTGCCTGGTTTGTAAATGCTTCCTCCTGCATCAATAATTCTCTCTTCAAATGCAGGTAACAGAGCTGTGATTTTTTTAGGAAAATCCGGAATTTCCGGATAATCGATCTGCGTAGCAGGTAACTGACTGCGAACAGCAGACAGTACTTGGTTGCGGGTGTTACTGTCCATGATCTTTAGCTTTATATTGTAAATACCTTTCACGAAATGTTTGCTTGGCGAAAGAAGGAAGTTCCCGATGTCTGCCCCCGGGATTTAATGCACGGTTGTACAATAGAAAATGAGGCGTAAATCGTAATGCACTGCCGGTTGCTGTTTCAGCACTTCTAAATAATCCCGGATGTTCAAATACCTTTCCTATAGTACCAAAGGCCAGTCGTCTGCTGATCGGTAGATATTTCTTTTCTGCCATTACTTTTCTCCACTTTAAGATCTGATCGCTGATATCAATTTTTACAGGACATACATCGGTGCAGGAACCACAAGTAGAGTGGTAGGGCAGTTCACTATATTTCGATTCGTCAAATGTTGGGTCAGGTATTACTCCAATGGGGCCTGAATTGGTGGCTCCATATGCCAGTCCGCCACTCCGGCGATAAACAGGATAAGTATTCATACAGGCGCCGCAACGTATACCCTTTAAGGAGTGCCAGAAATCGTTGAGCCTGAGCCGCCGGCTGCGGCCATTGTCGGTAATGATAATGTGCATTTCTGATCCGGGTCTTGGACCAGTGAAATGGGAGGTATACCGAGTGGCTAGTGTACCTAATGCACTTCTGGAGAGAAGACTGATAAAAATACTGAGATCAGTAACTTCAGGAATTAACTTCTCTATGCCCATACTCACAATGTGTAGGGGCGGTACGGATGCTCCAATGCCGGCATTCCCTTCGTTGGGGCATACGACAAAGGTTCCGGTTTCCGCAAGGGCAAAATTTACTCCTGTCATACCTGCGTCGGCAGAAAGGAATTTTTTGCGTGCGTTTTCTCGCATTGCTTCGTTCAAATAATGAGGGTCATAATTGTTTGGATCTGTTCCAATATTTTTCCAGGGGAAGCTTTCTACTTTAAGGATATCGTGTAGGAATTCTATTAATTCGTTGGTTCGTGGTTGTACTTGTGCTACTTCGTTGGTTTGCGGAATGGCATCGAGGAGCATTTTGATATACTTCACACAACTGCCGGCCGGCCCAATAATATACTCGAATGATTTGAAGTTTTCTGCTGCAGAATGTAGTTGGTCACCCTCATTGGCCATGGGGTGTCCGCAACAGGTCTGAGTAAGCGGATAACCCACTTCTATTCCAAAATGCTCCAACAGCTCAAGGGTTGCAATACCTGCTTCCGGAAAAAAACCATCGATGTAGCATGGAATAAACAAGCCAATTTTCATACAGTGCGATTTGATAGGTTTCTAGTATCAGATAACACCGTATTATTTCAGATAGTTTAATCTGAGAGAGATTCTTTTCCAGATTACATAGCTGGAGTTTTTCCTCCGTCTACTGCGGTACTTGTACCTGTGATGTACGAAGCGGCAGGAGAGGCCAGGAATGCTGCGAAAGCTGCTATTTCATGTGCTTCTCCAAATCGTTGCATTGGAATTTCTTTCAGCCATTCTTCAGAAATTACTGAGGGCGAAACATTTCTTTTTTCTGCTAATGTGTTGAATAGAGAATCTAATCGTGCAGTAGAGGTACTACCTGGAAGCACATTATTTACTGTAATTCCGAAAGGTGCTACTTCTGTTGCCAGTGTTTTAGCCCAGGAAGCTACAGCCCAACGTATTGTATTGCTTACCCCAAGATTTTTCAACGGAGTTTTTACAGAGGTGGAAATTATATTGATAATTCTTCCATAACCTTCTTTCTTCATAACCGGTACCAGCACCTGTGCCAATGTTTGATTGCATAAAATATGTTGAGTAAAGGCATTGGTGAAATCAGATAACTGGGCATCTAAGATAGGGCCGGCAGCAGGGCCTCCGGTATTGTTAATTAATATATGGATGGGTGTTTGCTGTACCAGGGAAACAGCCATATGTTTTACTGCCTCAACATTAGAAAAATCAGCAACGGCATAACGATGGTTTTGCCCTTCTGTGCTGCGAAGTGTTGGTATTATTTCCTTTAATTTATCCTCATTTCGGGCTAATAGAATGCAATTGGCTCCTAATAAGGCTAATTCTTCAGCAATGGCCAGGCCAATCCCTTGTGTGCTGCCACAGATCAGCGCAGTTTTTCCGTTTAATGAGAGATTCATAGTAGCTATATTTCCTGCAAAGATGCGGAAGTTTTTAATAAGGGGTATAAATGAGTGAAGCGAATATCATAAGATGTAATCCTACAATATTCGCTTCACTCTGTTATAAAAAAGCTATACTCTTACGTAGATCTTTTTCTTGTCGAGAAAATACCCAACCAGCCAGCAGGATAGCATAAAGGCCAATGAGAATAATAATGACCCGAATTTACCTGGAGATATAGGTTGGAAGAAAGTATCGTTAATCCATTGATATAAAGAAACGCTACCTACCTGGAAGAACCAGAACAAAATGGCAAGCACTTCAGATAAGAGATACAAAAAGAGCGGGTTCTTACCAAATACTGTAAAGAAGCCAGTGCCTTTTGTGAAACCCTGAATATCGATAATAAAGATTAACAATGATAATAACAGGAAATCTATCCCAACAGTAAGAAGTACATAGGAGCTGGTCCATAATTTCTTATTGATCGGGAATACAGTATTCCACAAATATGCTAAGGCAATCAGTACTGCTCCGGTGAGTACCATTTTGCCGATACCGGCTTTGGTTCTACCTTGTTGTTGTACGAACATACCGGCATAATAACCTGCAATTACATTTACAACCGCCGGGATGGTACTAAGAAAACCTTCAGGATCGAAAGCAATACCTTCGCCATGATACATATGGTTATCGCCAATCAGGAATTTATCGAGCAGGATGCCGGCATTTCCATTGATACCATATTGATCGCCCGGTACACCACAATACCACATAATGGCCCAATAGCCAAGCAGGAAGATTGCGCTGATTGCCCATACTGCTTTCTTGGAGCAATAATGGATCAGTAATGATGCAATGCCATAACAAAGCGCAATACGTTGCAATACTCCGAGAATACGGGTATGGCTGAATGGTTTGAATTCATAACCGCCTCCTTCGGCATGATCAACAAACGGGAACCAATACATTAGGTAGCCCAATAAGAAGATAATGAGGGTTCTTTTAAAAATCTTTCCAAGCACCGCAGAATTTCCAAGTTGCGAATACTTCTTCATACTAAAGCTCATAGCATTACCTACGGCAAATAGAAATGAAGGGAAAACAAGATCGGTTGGTGTCCATCCATGCCAGGCGGCATGATCAAGTGGCCAATAGGTACCGCCGGTTCCTCCAGTGTTTACGATAATCATAAAACAAACTGTCATACCGCGGAATACATCTAACGGCAAAAAGCGTTGAGAGCCTTGTGTCATTCCAATATCAATTGTGGTTGATTAAAAATGGTAAGGAATATTTAAACAGTGAATGAGCTGGATACAATATAGAGATCAATCCCCCAAAATCCAAATACCTTAACAAATTAATTTAAAAAGTAGAAGTCTGGTAGCAGCAGGAAGACGTATTTTATACGCTCATTCGTTACCTATGCATAAGTTCATTGTCCTTTTTACACTGATTCTTTTAGCAATTAGTTGTAAACAATCCCCGAATAAAACGGATGCCTGGCCTCTTGAAAAAGCTGGTAACTGGTACACTGCTAAAGGTTGGTTGCGAGGCTGTAATTTTATTCCCAGTACCGCTGTAAACCAATTGGAAATGTGGCAGAAGGAGACTTTTGATACTGCCACTATCAACCGGGAGCTGGGATATGCAGAAGGTATCGGCTATAATTCTGTAAGGGTTTTCCTTCATCACCTCGTCTGGAAACTGGATGCAAAAGGGTTTAAAAACCGGATCAATAATTATTTGACTATCGCCGAAAAACATCACATCAGTACCATATTCGTGTTCTTTGATGATTGCTGGGATAGCACCTATCATTTCGGAAATCAGCCAGCTCCCAGAACCGGCATTCATAATTCGGGCTGGATTCAGGACCCCGGCCTGGCCATTTATCAACAGCCTAAACTCACAGATACACTGGAACATTATGTAAAAGATATACTCTCAACCTTTAAGAACGATCCCAGAATACTGATGTGGGATTTATATAATGAACCCGGAAATTCAGGTAATGGCACTCATAGCCTGACTTTACTGAAAGAGGTATTTCGTTGGGCCAGGGAAGTGAACCCTTCTCAACCACTGACGTCCGGGCTTTTCACTTATACTTTACCGGAACTAAATGATTTTCAGCTTAAGCATTCAGACATCATTTCCTACCACAATTATTTTTCTGATACTGCACAAAAAGAAACTATTGCCAGTCTGAAGACGTTTGGCCGACCTGTTATCTGCACAGAATACATGGCCAGGATTCTTGGAAGCAGATTCGATAATGTTATGCCTTTGCTTAAGAAGGAGCATGTTGGTGCTTATAACTGGGGATTAGTGAAAGGGAAAACCAATACCATATTTGCATGGGATGTTCCGGTTGTTGATGGTAAAGAACCTGCGGTTTGGTTTCATGATATTTTTTATGAAGATGGCAGACCTTATGATTCAACAGAACTACGTTTGATAAAATCATTAACACAAAAACTATAAAAAAATTTCCGATAAATATTTGGAATTATTAAAACCCTATGTATATTTGTCTACCAATTAAGTAGACTAATAACTACTGGCCAACAGGGAACCTATAAATTAGTTCCCGGCATCCTTTGATCCACCAGCAAGGCGTTGCCAACATCAATAAACAGATTGATTAATTGTGTAAAAACACATACTATGAAAAGGCAATTGCTTGGTGGACTGCGTACCCAAACGCAAAATAATAATCTTACCTGTTCCCGTTATCCAAATTATGGATGCTGTTGTTACGGCATTAACTGTTGAAGATCTTGCGTTCTGTAAGCTGTAAATAGAATGCCTGGTCAGGCTTGCGGGAATGGTATACTGCAATTTATTGGTGGTAAATTTTCAGTACTAATACCTACCCGCACCCTCCTGGCATCATTAACGGTAAAGTATATACGTAAATAATTTTAACCTTACTCAACTTCAGTTCATAGGGGCCTTGCTAAACAATTCTGGTGGGTTTTGTCGGGCATCTGCCCCTGGTGCTGGAGAACATAACTAACTAACCAACCTGCTTACTTAATTTATTTCGAAGTCAGTGTATATAACGCAAATGACTACACTTTTTCGGAAAGCCTGAATTATATCGAAGGAACCACTTGTTTTCAGGTAAGGTCCCCAGTGCCAGCAAGTCCCGACTCCGTGTCGGGACTTCTTTTTTATCTCCCGAAAAAAAATTTTCCCATGGTTTATGGAAATTTATTTCCTGCTACATCTAATTAGTAAACCTGGTACTTATGGACTCAACTAAAATCCTGAAAGCATCGTTTCTCGACATTCTCTTCGATGACAGAAACAAATCCTATGGTGCTTACGAACTGCGTAGCCATTACGACAGAAGAGTGCGTAATGCTATAATAGCAACATCCTCAATTGTGCTGGTTATGATTGGGGGATATGTATTAAACAATAGGTTGATGGCTGCTGTGGATGCCCCCAAACTAATCGTTCGTACTGAAACAAAATTGGAAGAAGTTAAATTACCTGATCCCGACCCAATTATTCCACCGCCACCAGTAGAAGCGGCGCCTCTACCGCAAGTGGCTACACGGGCATTTACAAATCCTGTGATCACTTCGCAGGAAGTACAACCTGAAGAGGCCCCTCCTCGCCAGGAAGAGTTGAAACACGTAGCAATTGGCACTGCAGATATAGATGGAATTGAAGATGGAATACCTGCCGAATTGGGCAAAGGTGGTAATGGAACAGATGTAGTAACTATAGAAAAAGGTAATACTGAAAGTGATAAACCTTTTGGATGGGTAGAGATTATGCCTGAATTCCCTGGGGGAGAAGCTGCATTGATGAAATATTTACAAAAAAATACAAAATTTCCTTCTCTGGCACTGGACAATGGAATTCAGGGAACCGTATTTGTGCAGTTTGTAGTAAACAGAGATGGTACTATCACAGATGTAAAAACAACTGGTGCTCAAAAAGGTGGAGGGCTGGAAGATGAAGCATTACGTGTTGTTCGCAGCATGCCTAAGTGGAAACCAGGACGACAAAATGGGCAGAACGTGGCGGTGTTCTTTAACCTGCCCATTAATTTCAAAAGTGAATAGTTTTAGTATGTGGTACACTTAACGGTCATTATTTATCCCGGCCTCCATCCATCATTTAACCTATGCCCATTCTAATCCTGGTTAAAATCCCGGCTGTAATTACAGTCGGGATTTCCTTTTTAAACGCCATATTTACAATTAGATAATATTCAAACTTTGTACTTATATATCAAACAAAAATCAAAAAACTCAAAAATTACCATAATAATTCTTAATTTAACGGCCGCTTAGTTCTCCTTCTTTAGCAATATAAACGGATTTTAGTATGGAAGCGCCGGTAAATAACTCGCTGCAACAGTTTAAAAACCTTGTAGGCACAAAGTTTCAACTGTATAATAGTCTCTTCACCTCTCTACCATTTCATAAGGTGGAAAAGACTGGTATTTTTCTGTCCTTATTTTTGCTACACTGTGAAGAAGAATATGCCAAGGGAAGCAGCCCGCAAGAAATTGTAACCTCCTTTTTTCATCAATACACTACCTATACGGAAGAAAGACAGTTGACCGATCTCCTGTTCCGGTTTGTGCAATACGCAGAACGTCAGGTAGTATTATTTGATGCCCTGGAAGATGCCGCATTCCGGAATATCCGTGATATGCAGGGCACCGGAACTTTAAGACATCTTCAGTCGGAAGTGACACAGGAACAGGCACAAGATGAGTTGAAGGAAAAATTGAAGGATTTTTCTGTAAGACTCGTTCTCACTGCTCACCCAACCCAATTTTACCCAAGTGAAGTATTAGGTATTATCAACGACTTGTCTAAAGCCCTGATCGATGAAAATACCAGCCAGGTAAATATGTACCTGCAGCAATTGGGTAAAACCCCTTTCTTTAAAAAGGAAAAGCCAACACCATTCGATGAAGCTATCAGCCTGGTATGGTTCCTTGAAAATATATTTTACCCTTCCGTTGGTCGTATACTGTCATTCGTTCGCGGTCAGTTCCCGGGAGCTTTACCGGAAAATAACTCCCTGATCCGCCTGGGCTTCTGGCCAGGAGGCGACAGAGACGGAAACCCTTTTGTAAAAGAACCTACTACCATAGAAGTTGCTGCAGCATTGCGTACCTCTATCCTGAAATGCTATTTCAGAGAGGTGAGGAATCTGCGTCGCCGACTCACCTTTAAAGGAGTGGAAAATGTGGTAGCAGCCCTGGAAACAAAACTCTCTGCCAATCTTTTTAAACCAGGACATATTGCTGATATTTCCAAAGAAGAGATATTGTCAACCCTCCGTGGTATCAGAAATACTATTATGACAGACCTCAACGGCCTGTTTGTGCACCTGGTAGATAATCTGATCAATAAGGTAGAAGTATTTGGAATTTTCTTCGCAACGCTCGATATCCGTCAGGATAGCTCTATACACCAGGCAGTACTGGAGAATGTGGCAAGCAGCACAGACAATCTGCCATCCAATTATAAGGAGCTAGACGATGCTGAGAAGATCAAATTGCTTGCAAATATTCAAAAACCAGTAGATCCGGGATCTCTGGAAAACCTGCTGCATCAGGATACATTACAAACCATTGCGGCCATTAAAACCATTCAGCAAATGAATGGCGAAGAAGGTTGCAACAGATATATTATTAGTCATAGTACCAGCGTACTGAACGTAATGGAAGTTTACGGTTTGTTTTTGCTGAGTGGCTGGAAGAAGGAAGAAATGTCGGTAGATATTGTTCCTCTCTTTGAAACCATCGATGACTTACGACATGCCGGTCAGGTAATGAAGTCATTATACGAAAATGAGATCTATCGTGAGCATCTCCGTCGCCGCCACTGCAAACAAACTATTATGCTGGGCTTCTCCGACGGAACCAAGGATGGGGGTTATCTTATGGCCAATTGGAGTATTTATAAGGCCAAGGAAGAACTGACAAATATTTCCAAGGAATATGGTATCAGTGTGGTGTTCTTTGACGGTAGAGGTGGTCCTCCGGCTCGTGGTGGTGGAAAAACCCATCAATTCTACGCTTCAATGGGTAGAAATATTGCCAATAAAGAAATTCAGCAAACAATACAGGGTCAGACGATTAGTTCCAATTTCGGAACTATTGATGCTGCTCAGTTTAATATGGAGCAGCTGATTCATGCTGGTATCAGCAATGAATTGTTCTCTTCCCGTGAGGTAACACTTACCAAATCGGAGGAGCAAATGTTGCAATCCCTGGCCGATGAAGGTTACCAGGCTTATAATAGACTTAAGAATCATCCTTACTTCCTGGCCTATCTGGATCATGCAAGTCCATTACGCTACTATGCAGAAGCTAATATCGGCAGCCGGCCTAGTAAACGTAACGCCTCAGCGAAACTCAATCTGAACGATCTGAGGGCCGTACCTTATGTAGGTGCCTGGAGCCAGTTGAAACAAAACGTTCCTGGCTATTATGGTGTGGGTAGTGCATTGGAGCAACTAGATAAGCAAGGTAAATGGGAAGAAGTATATCACCTTTATCAACATTCCCTGTTTTTCAGAACATTGCTTGATAACTGCGAGATGGCTATGAAGAAGAGTTATTTCCCGCTAACAGCTTATCTGGCCAAGCATCCTCAATATGGGGAGGTATGGCAGATGATTTATAATGAATTTGAGCTTACTCAGAAATATTTGCTTAAACTAAGTGGTGAAACTGAACTGATGGCTGCCAGCCCGATCGATCAGTTATCAATCCAGATGCGTGAAAGGATTGTGTTGCCGTTATTAACGGTTCAGCAATACGCACTTACTAAGATTCGTGAATCCGATGCACAAAATGGCAACGGGCCTGACCGTGAAACCTACGAAAAATTGATAATGCGCTGCTCTTTTGGAATTATCAATGCAGGTCGAAATTCTGCATAACATAATGATAATTATATACTTGCGGATTTATGGATTGAGGCGGTCTGCGCTTTAATCCATAAATCCGGCTTTTGAATTCGTATTTCTTCCCTACTTTTACATCTCCTTAAGTAACAACTCTATATGGCAAACAGCTTATATGACTTTGGAATGATTGGTCTGGGAGTGATGGGGCGTAACCTGTTACTCAACATGGCTGATCACGGCTTTTCTGTTATCGGTTTTGATAAAGATGCAGCAAAAAATAATGCACTGGAAACTGCTGCAACTCCCGGTACTACTGTGAAAGGTGTTTCAGAGTTATCCACAATGATTCAACTTCTTGAGCGTCCGCGTAAAGTGATGATGTTAGTGCCAGCAGGGCAGCCGGTTGATGACGTAATTACTTCCTTATTACCATTACTGGAACCAGGAGATGTAGTTATCGACGGCGGTAACTCACACTATACAGACACGCTTCGTCGTGTTCAGCAACTTCGTGAGCAAGGTATCCATTTTATGGGTATTGGTGTCAGCGGTGGTGAACAAGGCGCACGTACAGGTCCTAGTATTATGCCAGGTGGCGACGAGGATGCTTATGCAAAGGTGAAACCGATGCTGGAAGCTATTGCAGCTAAAGTAAAGGGAGTACCTTGTGTAGCTTACCTGGGTAAAGAAGGCGCTGGTCACTATGTTAAAATGGTGCATAACGGTATCGAATATGCGATTATGCAATTGATCAGCGAAAGTTATACTTTACTGAAGCTGGGCGCCAAACTGAATAATGACCAGTTACACGAGGTATTTAAAAGCTGGAATTTAGGATCACTTCAATCATTCCTGGTAGAAATTACAGCCGATATATTCCTGCAGAACGACGACAAAACTGATAAACGACTTATTGACGTGATTTCAGATAAAGCTGGTTCCAAGGGTACGGGTAAATGGACTTCCCAGGATGCAATGGAATTACCGGTAGCTGTACCAACTATCGATACAGCTGTAGCGATGCGTACCATTTCTGGTTATAAAGAACAAAGACTGGAAGCAGCCGGAATCTATAAAGCTCCTGAAAATACATTGCATGCACCTGTAGATATGTGGATTCAGCAAGTGCATGATGCTTTATATTTTGCTACTATTCTGAGCTATGCTCAAGGTTTAGCGATGCTGCATGAAGCATCCAAAGATCTGAAAATGGATATTCCTTTACCAGAAGTGGTTAAAGTATGGAGAGGCGGATGTATTATCCGTTCCAGCCTCCTGGAAGTATTCACGCAGGCTTACCAGCAAAATGCAGACTTAGCAAATATTTTACTGGATAAAGGAGTGGCTTACCTGATAGAATCGGTTGAGGCAAATACCAGAAGTGTAGTTGCTCAGGCCGCAACAGCAGGAGTACCTGTGGCAGGCCTCATGTCGGCTCTGTCTTATTTTGATGCTTTCCGTACTGGCCGTATGGCTACCAACTTAATTCAGGCACAAAGGGATTATTTTGGAGCACATACCTACCAGCGCATCGATATGCCTGGAACTTTCCATACAGAATGGCAGCATAATCAATAATATTCATCTTCAATTAAGTATATGCAAGTCCATAAACGCCCACCTGCCTCCATCGTATTTATTTTCGGAGGAAGCGGCGATTTAAACTACCGGAAACTGACGCCTGCGTTATATAATCTCTTTTTAGATGAGTGGATGCCCGAGAAGTTTGCTATCGTAGGCATAGGTCGCAGCCCGTACAACAACGAAGATTATAATAAGCACCTTCTGGAAGGGATTATGAAGTTTTCCCGTCGGAAAGGTGAACAGAATGGTCATTGGAAAGATTTTAGTGACCATGTTTCCTATCTGCAAATGGATGTGGAAGATCCTCCTGCCTTTAACAAGATCTCAGATTTTGTTAAACAAAAAGAAACTGATTGGGGAATACATCCTAATGTGGTTTTCTACCTGGCAGTAGCCCCGCAATTAGTGCCTGATATCGCTACCCGGTTAGGTAATCTGAACCTTTGTTCTGATAAACACTTTACCCGTATCGTGATTGAAAAGCCTTTTGGTCACGATCTGAAAAGTGCCAGTGAATTAAATGAACTGCTTGCGCAGAAATTTACAGAAGAACAGATCTATCGTATAGATCACTACCTGGGTAAGGAAACTATCCAGAATATCCTGGCTTTAAGATTTGCCAATACACTGTTCGAACCTGTTTGGAATCGGAATTATATCGATAATATCCAGATTACTGCAGCTGAAAGTGTAGGGCTCGAAGGACGCGGTAATTACTACGAAAGAGCCGGCGCTTTGAGAGATATGATCCAGAATCATATCCTGCAAATTCTTTGTATCCTGGCAATGGAGCCTCCGGTATCTTTCGATGCCAATGAGGTAAGAAATAAAAAGGTGGACGTATTAAATGCTATCCGCCGAATCACTCCTGATAAAGTTCATGAATTCGCAGTCAGAGGACAGTATTCCAGTGGCTGGATGAAAGGAGATCAGGTAGTAGGATACCGTGAAGAAAAAGGTGTAGACCCTAATTCTAATATAGAAACCTATGCAGCCGCTAAATTCTTTGTGGATAACTGGCGTTGGCAGGGAGTTCCTTTCTATGTTAGAACTGGTAAATACCTGCATCAGAAAGCAACCAACATTGTTATTACTTTCAAAGAAGCACCTCCTTACTCTTTCCCTATAGAAGCCGCTCAGTCGTGGCGCCCGAACAGACTTACCATCAGCATTCAACCTGAAATGGATATCCGTATCCGCTTCCAGGCCAAACGCCCTGGTCAGACTATGACGCTCGACCCGGTTGATATGACTTTCAATTACGATGCTGCAAATGGTGAACATGCTCCTGAAGCTTACGAAACTTTGTTGCTCGATGTAATGGAAGGGGATGCCACTCTCTTTATGCGTGGCGATCAGGTAGATGCTGCCTGGAAAGTAATTATGCCTATTCTGGAAACCTGGGAAAATCGTACACCACAAGATTTCCCTAACTATGCTCCTGATTCATGGGGCCCGGATGAAGCAGATGCACTGGTGGCCCGCGATGGTCATACATGGATTAACTTACCATCTAAATAAGCTCACCTGGTTCGCTTTTTTCTCGCAAAGAAGCAGAGATTAATATTAAGAGGCGTAAGGACCGTGGCGAATGTTTTAAGAACTGCTGATAGGCTTCAATTAAAAAAGAAATTTATCATTGCTTCTGTAATAATCGCTACAGTCCTTACGCCTCTTAATATTAATCTCTGCTTCTTTGCGAGAAATGCGAGCCTGCGAGCCAAAACTAATTTATGGAATTACACGTAGCAAAAGATCCAGTTCAATTAAGCGAAAACGTTGCTGCCTGGATCAGCAATTACATCCTGGAAGTATTACAAAAACAGGAGCGTTTTACCTTTGTATTATCCGGAGGAAACACGCCTAAGCAACTTTATACCCTGCTTGCTAAGGCTCCCTATAATATGATGATTCCCTGGGAACGCATCCATTTTTTCTGGGGAGATGAAAGAGCTGTTCCTTTTGAAGATGACCGTAATAACGCCAAAATGGCTTTTGAAACGTTACTCGACAAAGTGAATGTAAATCCGGAAAACATTCATATTATGAGAACAGATATCAGCCCCGAAGCATCTGCTACCGAATATGAGGAAATCTTAAATAACTATTTCGGAAAAGAGAAAACCACTTTTGATCTGGTATTATTAGGGATGGGAGATGATGGACATACCTTGTCTTTGTTCCCTGGTTTGCCTATCGTACATGAGCATAAGGCATGGGTTAAATCTTTATGGCTGGAAGCTCAAAATATGTATCGTATCACGCTTACTGCTCCTGTTGTAAATTTGGCTGCCTGTGTGGTTTTTCTCGCAACCGGAGAAGGAAAAGCAATTACGCTGAAGAATGTAATTGATGGAACTTTTGATGCAGAGAAATTCCCAAGCCAGTTAATCCGCCCGCAAAACGGAGAGCTTCATTGGTTTGTTGATGAAGCAGCAGCCGGAGCTTTAGAAATATAAATTTATATCTCAGATGTAAAGGGTTAATAATTGATCAATTATTAACCCTTTGTTTTACTTGCTGTCATATCTCAGCTATTTTAAGTAGCTTGTGTACTCAACGAAACAACGATGATATGAAGTTTGATAAGCCCATATTCGATTCGCACCTACACATTATTGATGACCAATTCCCCTTACAGTCTAATCAGGGTTATTTGCCACCAAAATTTACCGTGACAGATTACAAGCAACAAACAGCTAACTTAAACATTAAGGGTGGAGCTATTGTATCCGGTTCTTTCCAGGGGTTTGATCAGGAATATCTGAAAGCTGCATTAACAGAATTAGGATCTGGATTTGTAGGCGTAACTCAAATTCCGGCATCAACCAGCGATGAAGAAATTCTTGCATTGGATAAAGCCGGTGTCAGAGGTGTAAGATTTAATATTCAGAGAGGTGGATCTGAAAGCATTATTTACCTCGAACAACTTGCACAACGTGTATACGACCTCGCTAAGTGGCATGTTGAGTTATATGTCGACTCCCGGCAGCTTCCGGCTCTATTTACCACTTTACAAAAACTACCTGTTGTGGTAATTGATCATTTGGGATTATCAAAAGCCGGATTTAAGCATTTGCTGCAATTAGTAGAAAAAGGAGCTTACGTTAAGGCTACAGGCTTTAGCCGCTGCGATTTTGATGTTCTCCCGGCAATGAGACAAATTACGGCAATCAATCAGGGAGCCTTAATCTTTGGTACTGACTTACCTTCTACCAGAGCGCCAAAACCTTTTTCTGAAAAAGATTTACAATTGATTCTCGATAGTTTTCCTACTTCCCTGGCAGAAAAGATTTGTTGGGAAAATGCAGCGAAACTATACAAGCTTGCATAAAAAACAGAAGCGAATCTTATTAACAAGATTCGCTTCTGTTATATTCAGGTAACTGAATTACCAGTTATCGATACTGATACTTTGTACTCCCGGAGAATTAACTAATGAACCAGGGGTTTGGGAAGGATAGATGTCTTCAAACGATTTAACCTCATTCATAAATACCCTTCTGTAGAGATGTTGTCTGGTAACATCATGAGGATGTTTCAATCCTGCTGCTCCAGCCAATTCCAGGGCGCTTTCTACGGTATCCTGATGATAGTTTGCCACCCTGTGTTTTTTGTCGTCAACCACCAGGCCGGCAGATAACCATTTATCCTGTGTGGCCACACCTGTAGGACATTTATTAGTATTGCAGATTAATGCCTGAATACAACCCAAAGCCATCATCATTGCTCTGGCACTGTTACAGGTATCTGCTCCCAAAGCCATGGCCCTTAGTATATGGAACCCGGTTAATACTTTACCGGATGCAATAATTTTGACATGCTGACGAATATTAAATCCAACCAATGCATTTTGTACAAATGCCAGACCATCCATCAACGGCATTCCCACAGAGTTGGAAAACTCAGGAGGAGCAGCGCCGGTACCACCTTCACCACCATCGACAGTAATGAAATCGGGATATATATCCGTTGCAATCATAGCCTTGCAAATGGCATAAAACTCATGAGGCTGACCAATACATAATTTGAAGCCTACAGGTTTTCCACCGCTTAATTCTCTTAGCTGTTTAATAAACTGCATCATTTCTTTCGGACTATTGAAAGCAGTATGATAGGGAGGGGAGAAGACAGTAGTATAAGGTTTTACGTGACGAATAGCCGCAATTTCAGGTGTATTTTTAGCAGCAGGTAAAATACCTCCGTGTCCGGGTTTTGCTCCCTGCGAAATCTTCAGCTCAATCATTTTTACCTGTGGTAATATTGCTTTTTCTGCAAATAATTCATTTGAGAAATTACCCTCTTCATCCCTGCATCCGAAATATCCGGTTCCTATTTGCCAGATGATATCTCCACCCTGTTTTAAATGATTATCGCTGATTCCACCTTCTCCGGTGTTATGTGCAAAATTGCCGATTTTAGCACCACCATTCAGCGCCTGAACAGCATTGGAACTTAATGAGCCATAGCTCATGGCGCTAACATTTAATATACTGGCGGAGTAAGGTTGCTTACAATCTTTACCCCCAAAAACAACTCTGGGGTCCTTATCCATTTTATCGAAATTCTGTGGTTGAATAGAATGGGCCATCCACTCATAACCTTCAGCATATACGTTGAACTGTGTACCAAAAGGTTGGGAATCCAACTCTCGCTTCGCCCTTTGGTAAATGGTAGATCTATCTACCCGATTGATCGGACTACCATCAATATCACTCTCTACAAAATATTGATAGATTTTAGGTCGTAATGCCTCCATCCAGAAACGCATACGGCCTACTATCGGGTAGTTTCGCATGATAGCATGTTTCTTTTGCATCATGTCCAATAATCCCATAATCACTACCGGAACAACTAATATCAACAACCAATTTACCCAGGGAAAGAAAATGCCTAAACCGATGACGACTGCCAGACTGATAGCCGAGAAAATTAAGAATGCTTTTGCCATACTATTGATTTTAAAGATAAAATGTCGCTACTAAATATTCGTAAATTCTGATATATAAAACTACATAACATCTCCCAGGAAATTTTGTTAAAAATCCCTTTTCTTACCAAAAACTATCTAATAATTCCATTTATCAGCAAATCATAACTATCATATATAATCAAATTCAGTTTTTAAATTAATTTATTATCTTACGTGATAGCCAATTTTCTAATCATCCACATATGAACAGATACAATTATCTAGGTAACCTGCTTACCGGATGCCTGTTGTTAAGCGCCACCAGTAGCATAAAAGCGCAGCAAGCCAGCACATTTGAGGCTGCCAAACTTAAAGCCAGCTGGGAGGTTGTTGAAAATAACTACCAGGGCAAAACGAACTTCCTATCCAACTTTACTTTTGTAAACACCGCCAACAAACCATTCCCAACAAAAGGATGGCAGTTGTATTTCAACTTTATCAGAATGGTTAACCCGGAAGAGTTACCAAGCCATGTTAAAGTAGAACATATCAATGGTGACCTTTACCGCCTGGTACCTACCAGTAATTTTGCCGGGATAGCACCTGGCGATTCTCTGAAAGTAGGAATGGTGGGGGATGCCTGGGCCGTAAACTTTACAGATGCTCCGTCCGGATTGTATCTTGTATGGGATGATCAACCTGCCAAAGGATATTCAATCAATAATTACAGCATCAGACCTTCAACATCAGCCAAACAATTGATGCGCTATCCGGGCGATAAAACAGCCGTTATTACGCCAACGGATATATTCAAACAAAACAGTAGCATTAAAGATATTCCGGCATCCCAATTGCCTCAGATTTTTCCTACGCCAGCTAACTATTCAACCAATAATAGTAGCCTGACGCTGGATGCACCTCCTGTTGTGGAAGCAGATCCTGAACTGGCAAACAGTGCAGCATTCCTGCGAACTGAAATGACAACCTTGCTGGGTAAGCGAGCCAATGGAAAAGCAGTTATATCACTTAAAAAAGATGCTGCACTGGCAGCAGATACCTATACACTCGAAGTAACTGCTGAAGGCGTAAAAATTACTGCCGGTAGCGATGAAGGAGCATTTTACGCTGTGCAATCGCTCCGTTCTTTAATTCCTCCTGCTGCCTGGAGCGCTGCCCAAAAATCAATTACTATTACAGGGGTTAAGGTGAAAGATTATCCGCGCTTTGGTTACAGAGCATTCATGATCGATGTTTCCCGCAACTTCCATAACAAAAGAGATATTAAACGTATTCTCGATGCCATGGCATTGTATAAACTCAATGTTTTGCACTTCCATTTCAGTGATGATGAAGGTTGGAGATTGGAAATACCTGGCTTGCCAGAGCTTACCGGTGTTGGTGCTAAACGCGGCCACAGCAAGGATTGGAGAGATATGCTCCAGCCGTCCTATGGCTCCGGACCAGACACTACTAATGTTGCCGGTACCGGATTTTTTAGTCGCACCGATTTTATAGAAATCCTTAAGTATGCAACAGAAAGGCATATACGCGTACTCCCGGAAATTGAAAGTCCCGGCCATGCCCGTGCTTCTGTTAAATCAATGGAATCGCGCTACTACAAACTTAAGGAAGCTGGTGACGAAGCGGCTGCAAAAGAATATCTGCTCACCGACCTGGAAGATAAATCGGAATATGCTTCTGTTCAATATTGGAATGATAACGTAATGAACGTTGCGTTGCCATCCACTTATCATTTCCTTGATAAAGTAGTTACTGAAATTCAGGCAATGTATAAAGAAGCAGGAGCACCATTAACACATATCCATATGGGGGGTGATGAGGTGCCAGGTGGAGTATTTGAAAAATCTCCTGCCTGCATAAACCTGATGAAATCTGACCCTACCGTAAAAAATGTAAATGATCTGTGGTACTACTATTACCGTAAAGTGAATGAGCTATTGAAAAGCAAGGGCCTGACAGTAGCAGGATGGGAAGAAGCCGGTATGCGTAAAACTGCAATGCAGGGAGCCTCACATAGTATTCCAAATCCTGATTTTGCAAATAATAATTTCCAGCTAAATGTATGGAATAATGTAATCGGAGAAGGACAGGAAGATTTATCCTATCGTCTTGCCAACGCCGGTTATAAAGTTATTTTATCTGGTGTTAGTAATTTTTATTTTGATATGGCTTATATGAAATCCTTTGATGAACCAGGATTTTATTGGGGTGGATTTGTAGATGTGGATAAGCCCTTTTATTTTATTCCATTCGATTATTACAAGAATGTAAAAGTGGACGCCAGAGGTAATCCTGTTGATCCATCAACCTTTATAGGAAAAGACAGGCTAACAGAGTTTGGTGCCAGCAATATACCAGGTATTCAGGGGCTTTTGTGGAGTGAAACTGTTACCAGTTCAGATAGAATGGAATATATGATTTTGCCTAAGTTATTTGGTCTGGCAGAAAGGGCCTGGGCTCAGGATCCTGCATGGGCAACGGAAAAATATCCGGCTAAGGCAGAAGCAATGTATGCAGATGCCTGGAGTGTATTCAGCAACGTATTAGGTAAACGTGAAATGAACAGATTGGAATATTTCAATGGAGGTTATAATACCCGTATTCCAACAGCCGGTGCTAAGGTAGAAAATGGAGTACTTACAGCCAACGTACAAATGCCAGGATTGATTATCCGTTATACTGTTAATGGAGAAGAACCTACTGCTAAGAGTCCTGTTTATAATGGACCTATTCAGGCAGGTGGTAAGATAGTGAAATTGAAAGTCTTTAGCCTTAAAGGTCGTGGCGGCAGATCCACAACCGTAAAAGTACCACAACCCGATAATCAACTGAAAAATATCAAACTATAATAATTGCTCGCAAGCTCGCGGTTTCGCGCAGAGAAGCAAAGATTAATATTAAGGAGTATAAGGGTTGAAGTGAATCTATTAAAGTAAAGTATTCGCCTCAACCCTTATACTCCTTAAAAATTAAATTTGTGCACCTTAATATTAATCTTTGTGCCTTTGCGGGAAATACAATCGAGCTTGCGAGTAACAAAACCCGATCCATGTTTCGACTTATTCCACTGTTATGTTGTTGCCTGTTCATACTTCCGTTATCAGCGCAAAAGAGAAATGACGCATTTCAGCTTCACATCAGAAAAACGACCACACCACTGAAAATAGACGGAGTAGTAGATGAAGAAGCCTGGCAGAAGGCAGATATTGCCTCCAATTTTCACATGGTATTACCCATGGATACCAGTGCAGCGCATTTACGTACCGACGTTAGAATGACCTACGACGATAAATACCTTTACCTGTTGGTAGAAAACTATACGGAAGGAGATGGTCCTTATATGGTAGAATCGTTGCGCCGCGATTTTGCGTTCCTGAAAAATGACAACTTTCTATTGTTTATGGACCCATTTGATGACCAGACGAATGGATTTTCATTTGGAGCAAATGCAGCTGGTGCCCAATGGGATGGATTGATGTATGATGGTGGAAAAGTTGATTTAAGCTGGGATAACAAGTGGGTTTCAGTAGTTAAGAATTATCCGGATAAATGGGTGTTTGAAGCAGCCATACCATTTAAGACTATCAGATATAAAAAAGGCATAACAAAATGGGGAATTAATTTCAGCCGAAATGACCTGAAAACAACTGAGAAGTCGGCCTGGGCACCGGTACCACGCCAATTTCCGACAGCTTCTCTTGCCTATACAGGCAATTTAATCTGGGATGCCCCTCCTCCGGCGGCCGGACCAAATATTTCGTTGATCCCTTATGCACTTGGAGGAATCTCGAAAGATTACGACAAACAGACTAAAACAAAATACAGAAGGGATGCAGGTATTGATGCCAAGGTAGCTGTTACCTCTTCACTGAATCTGGATCTTACGGTAAATCCGGATTTCTCGCAGGTAGATGTTGATAAGCAAGTGACGAACCTCGACAGATTTGAGCTTTTTTACCCCGAAAAAAGGCAGTTTTTCCTGGAGAACGGAGATCAGTTATCCAACTTCGGATATTCCACAATTAGGCCTTTTTTTAGCCGTAGAATTGGTTTGGGAGGAGTGCCTATACGTTTCGGTGCCAGATTGAGTGGTAAACTGAATAAGGATTGGAGATTAGGTATTATGAATATGGAAACAGGCAAACAGGAGGAGACTGGCCTGCCGGCACAAAACTTTACAGTAGCGGCCATTCAGCGCAGGGTATTTTCCCGGTCTAACCTGGGATTTATTTTTATTAATAAAGAATCTATCAACTATTCACCCGAGAAGGAATCGGGTTTGCCTATTTATAACAGATATAACAGGAATGCAGGGTTAGAGTATAACCTGGCATCTTCCAATAATTTCTGGACGGGTAAAGCAATGCTTTTAAAGTCTTATACACCCGGGTTGAGTACCAAAGATTGGGCGCATGCAGCAAATTTGCAGTATACAAGCAAAACAT
The DNA here is from genome assembly GCF_003419895.1 of Chitinophaga silvatica. GTDB lineage: Bacteria > Bacteroidota > Bacteroidia > Chitinophagales > Chitinophagaceae > Chitinophaga > Chitinophaga silvatica. The sequence continues at coordinate 66,056 of NZ_QPMM01000008.1, forward strand.
GGAGTATAGGATGGCAACATGAGTATGTAGGTAGTAACTATAATGCAGAAGTAGGCTATGTACCAAGAAAAGGGTATTTTAAAATGGCCCCGCAGATCACGCATTTATTTTTCCCGGTATCCGGATCCATATTGAGCCATGGGCCTCAATTGACCAGCACCTGGATTTTCAATGAAGGAGCATTTTCCCGAACAGATAATGAAACGATGTTGAATTATGGTATTGTATTCCGTAAACGAAATACTTTAAATGTTTGGGCATCCAATACCTATATCAAGCTATTGACACCGTTTGATCCTACAAATCTGGGGAAAGATAGCTTGCTGACGGGAAGCCAGCATAATTGGAATACCATAGGAGCAGACTATGTTTCAAAGCCTCAGAGTTTATTTACCTATGCATTATCCGCCCGCTATGGTGGTTATTATGCTAATGGTAACAGATTGATGACCAATACTGAGCTGGGCTATCGTTTTCAACCCTATGTAAGTATAGCTTTAAGTGCGAACTATAATTATATAGAATTACCAAAGCCGTGGGGGAATACCAGTTTTTGGCTGGTAGGGCCACGGTTGGATGTAACGATGACCAATACACTCTTTTTCACCGGGTTTATGCAATATAATGGACAGCAGAAAAATATGAACCTGAATACGAGGTTTCAATGGCGTTATCGACCTGCTTCTGATCTTTTTATTGTGTATACAGATAATTATTTGCCGGAACCTTTTTTTGTGAAAAACCGTGCCCTGGTGCTAAAGCTGGTTTATTGGTTTAACATTTAACCATTTTGTATTAACAGTTAAGATTCTATTAACACTTTGAAATAATAATCCACTTATCATTGCACCACGAAATTTAGTGTATCAAAATAAAACTATTTGTTTTTGATTAAAGTTTTTCATTTACTATCGTTGTGAATACAAGCTCCCTGTGGTTTTTACCATGGGGATTTTATTTTAAAAGCTGTATTTATGTGCCTCTTGAAAAGACTTTTAATGCCTTTAATTGGCAGTATACTAATATTCTTACCGTTGGTAGCAATATCCCAGGATCTTGCGGTTATAACTGGTAGGACTGATAACCATCGATTGCAAAAGGTTTCACTTGCCTGGTGGCAGGATGGAAATTTCGTGCCGGTTACGATTTTTAATGAAGTGTCGGTTGCCGATAGTTTCAACTTTCATATAACCCTTCCCGTAAATAAACCGGTATTTTTTTATTTAGATGGAGGATCGGATGTTGTTTTATTGGGATTGATAATGGGTGGGGATAGTATTTATATATTGAAACAGAACGATAGTTTACTGGTCAGCGGAAAAGGTGCGAGGGTAAACACGGCGATGTATTTAGCACAGCGGCTGCAAGACAGGGTGGCATTGCAGAAGGGGAGAGTGGAAAACCAACTTGAAGCAGCAGGTTTGCAGTTGGCAATAGCAAAACAAATTTTATTACAATATAAAGATAGTTTAAGTCCTTCTGTTAGTATGCTGATGAAGGCCCATTTAATGGGAGGGCCTATGCAACAGCTAACAGGAATCTTATGGCAATTACCCCCTGCTCCGGATAGTACATTGGAAGAACGGCAGGTAACTTTTTATCGTGAAAAAATTTTACCTCTACTACCGGATGTAGAAATTAATGATATAACGGTAATGTCTACACGTTTTTCAAATTATTTAATACAGAAAGCGGAAGCAGATTTTTATATACAGCATCGTTTCGAATGCAATACCAAAGCAGTGTATGAATGGGTAAAGCAACACTATGGCGGTAAGGTTCGTGATAAGCTATTGGCGCAGGCACTAATGCAGGGATATGCCTCGGGTAATCAGCCGGAAGATCAGGATTGGTGTGTGCGCGATTTTTTGGGTATGGTACAGGATTCGAGCTGCAAACAGGCCATAGCAAGGATTTACGGAAAATCCAGGAAGGGTTTGAGTAGGGGAAATCAGGCACCTTCTTTTAATATTACTGATCCAACAGGTAAGAATGTGAGCCTGCAACAATTCCTCGGAAAGGTAGTGCTGCTGCACTTTTACGACAGTAAAGATCCGGTTTTGCCAGCGCTGCAGGAAATAAAATCCTGTTTTAAGGATACTGAAGTATGTTTTCTGAATATCGGGAATGGCGCTATGGAGGCGGGATTTACTGGATTACAGTTGGTGTTGAATGAGGCGACGAGAGCGGTACTTTCTCAGTATGAAGTAAACAGATATCCTTCTTTAATTGTGGTCGGAAAAGACGGAAAAATATTTGCAGTGAAGCCGCCGGATCCTGCTACAGATCATGGAACTGCACTAACTAATATCATTTATGAAGCATTATTGCAGTGATGTTTTTTTGAAGATTTTAACCAATAAAATAAGGGCTGCTAACGTTTAATATCGGTACGCAGACCGATTGCATTAATGACATTGACCCGCAGCTGATTTTTTCGAAATGTATTTAAACCAGTTTCTTAATATTTACATTAAAATATATATATGATAATGCTGGTTTAATCAATGCTTTTACCGTACATTCAATAAATAACCGTTAAGACCCCTCTATGCCACATGCCAAAGCGTTATTTTGACAGACTGCAGACCATTGATTACTTAATCAGGATCAAAGGGACCGGTAAGCCAGCTCAGTTAGCCAAGCGGCTTCGTATTTCCGAAAGAACACTCTATGAATTCCTCAAAATGATGAAGGAGTTAGGTGCTCCGATTGAGTACGACCGGTACAAAGAAAGCTACTTCTACTCAGAAAAAGGCGGATTTAACGTCAGGTTCTCTAAAAACCTGATTCCCGTCGGTATGATGTTGCTTTTGTTCCTGTTTACATGGTAATAAGTATGGTCCGCGCAAAACGTTGTTAACCAATCGTTCTAACGTTATTGCGCCTACGATACCCGTATCCATCGGGTTTAGATCTGATTATACAGCTGTGATATCAGTTGTTAAAGGATCTTTTATGTAATTCATCTGAAAAGGTGGACTGGCTGCGCATTGTCTTTACCAGGCAATGTTTGCTACCAGTTCACCTTTTTTTGTGCACTTAACATTGGATTAACTATTCAATCAATTATTAACCCCAATTTTAATGATGAAAAGATTATCACCTTGTTAAAGCGAATAACAGAATAAGAATTCTTTTCATAACGCGGTTTAGATTAGATTTTAGATTATACGCGGGTCTCTATTCAGTCACCTGCTCTATTTAAATCGTCTATCCGTCAACAACGAAAGATAATGATTTTTGCGAGCTAAAATAGCTATATGGCTTTAAACTGTATCATAATAGGGAATAACCCGGAAGGCTTCCATGAGCTGGAAAATTATCTCTCCGAAATTCCATTCGTTTACCTGATTGGTCGTTTTGCCAACCTGGAAGAAGCCGACCTATGGCTGAAAAATGGAGTAGTAGACATCTTAATAATGGGAGTTATGGAAGATGATCCCGTTCTGCAATTGGGTGAGGTTTATCTTCTCCCGCTTTTCATACTATTGTATGCTGATGGATTACAGGAACCGGTCGATTTCCAGCCCGTAGAACCCCTAACGTTACCCTTTACCTCAACGGCATTGAAAAACACATTCTCTCAAATCAACACAATAATTAACATGGAAGGTATCGAAACCCCGTCTTCATTCATTTCCGATTATTTCAGTATCCGAACCACCGAAAAATTGGAGAAAGTCGCTTACAACGATCTGCAGTATGTTGAAGTCCTTAATGATCACATAATGCTACACCTCGGAGAACAGAAACTGCTTACAGAAGAAACTCTCGACTACATCATCGCAAAATTACCCGCTACAACTTTTATGAGGGTACACCGGTGGTTTGTTATCAACCTAAAATATATCGATAATATAGGAGAGGATTATGTTCAGGTCGCAGGAGCCAAAATCAGACTGACTTCCGCCATGCAACAAGAATTGCTAAAACGATACAGGATATTGCAATAACCTATAACGTTATAATTGGTATACGCTTTCAGGACGCTTTTGGAGCCGCCCCGCCAGATTGTATTATGTAGTAAATTGTTTATTTGCTGCTATACTGGCTGTGCGCCAATAGTAAACTGATAGAGAGTGAATGGCTGTAACATTATCGGATTTCGTATCGCGCTTATAATGAACTGTATATGAAGTATGGGGTAATGCCTTCGAATATGTATCATTATTAATGATATAGTTCCTGGAGCAAATATTACCAGCTATACCAACGGAATAGCTGATAATATTAAGGTCTCTTAGTTTGGAATAACTGTTAATGGAAAACAGGAATACCTATTTATTGGAAGTTTTTAAATGATTTACTGGCGTTGCAATTATTACAGTATACCTGATTATTTATGAAGTGCAGAAAGTATTTTACCCGCCACTCCATTAGCATCCTCGTCATAATTATGGCCACCTGGTAATATCAGGTGCTGATAGGGAACCTTAATGGCAGTAAAATTGAAATCTTTCTCCTCATCTCCAAAAACAAACAATAACGGCTTATCTGTGATCTTATTGATCTCCGAGAGAACAGATAACCCCTTGTTGTTCGACCGCCCCAACATATCTGATACATGCACCTCAAGATCTGTATATGCAGAGGGCGACAAAAATACCAACTGCTTTATCTCCGCAGCGGTTGCAGGTGGGAGATTAGTGTATATAAAAGAAAGCACATCTGCTCCTAATGAATATCCTACCAGTATTACTCCATCATGAGAGCTCCATTGGGATTGATAAAAAGTAATTAAATCAGCAACATCCCTGGCTGCCTGCTGTGGGGTCTTTTTATTCCAAAAATATTTCAAGGCATTTAGCGCAACAACCGGGTAATTCTTCTGGTTGAAGGCCGTAATCATATTGGCCGAAAATTTTTTCATACCTCCATCTCCCGTAATGTAAAGAATCAAAGGAGAGGTAGTCGCAGAAGCAGGAGCTTTTACCATTGTGGGTAAACTGGCTACCCGGTTTTGAGCCGTAGTAGCCATACCAGCTAATAATAAAGAAATAACAATTATTCTTCGTAGCAATATCATATGATCAATTAACAATTACCTATCCAACAAAATCCATTCCGCTATTGTTCGTCTATGGCTGCATTACCTTACTTAATGCAGAAGGTAATTGTATGAGGTCAAAATCATGTTCGTAAACCAGGTATTTGTTTGTCCACGTAGTTGCATACTTCTCCTTAAATTCACGTAATCCCTGGTAATGCCTGAAGAATCGCAATTTCTCATATGCATATTTTACCATTTTCTCAGCCGTATTCTGTGGCTGAGAAATTCCCGACATCGGTACCATCCCAAGATTCAGATATTCAAGCCCTTTCTCCTGGGCGTCCTGGATCAGGGCAATAATTAATGCATCCATTACGCCTCCTGGTACATTACTCTTCTTACGTATCAAATCATAGGTACATTCTCCTGGTGCATAATCCGGAATAATATTCAGAAAGGCTACTACCTTGCCTTCGCTGTCTGCAACCGTAATAACATCCTGATCCCTGATTGCTTCAGAATCGAACAACCCTTGTGAGAAAGTAAGCTCTTTTACTTCATATTGATGCAACCATTCATCGCTCACTTCTTTCAGTTGGGCAATCAAAGCAGGCAATTGAGGCGCTTTATGGAAGGTAGTCACAAATCCTTTGGCGGCAAGGCTATTCAACCCATTACGTAACGATTTTTTATCCTTACCACTTAATGTGAAATTGCGAATATCCATAATGGCTTCCTGGCCAATCAACATCTTCTTTTTCTTAAGCTGATTGAAATAATAGGTGCTTTCTTCATCTACCCGGTAAAAAGCCGGCCTTAATCCCATTTTTTTACACTGCTGATCAAACTCCTCCAACAAAGGAGTTTTATTCTCCTCTCTGCATACGGGTTCTTCCAATACTATAGCAAAGCTCCCTGCTACTCTGTAAGCAACAAAACCTTCATAGTCTTCCGATACGTAAAGAATCTTGTCCTGCCCCACTTTGAAGTAATCCATCGGAGAATCGCCATACTGGCTCAGATAGAACCTGGCTTTTTCAAGGGCATTATTGGTTGGGTGAGTAACATGCAGGTAGGGCCGGATGATAGTATAGAACAGAAATGCCCAGGCACTTACACCCAGTACCCGGAGGGCCGACATAAATTCTTTTCCAAACTTGGTTAAAGGTTGAAGTCCATCATCTTCCAGTAACATAAAACAATGGAAGGCATGGCGTAACGATTGTTGCCAGGTGAAATCGATATTAAAATGGCGGGCATTAAGAAAGTAAAACCCTATCGTACCGAATATCAGTACTACAAGGAATGTGGCTACTGCTGTTACTATTCCAATGTTTACCAGTTGAGGATTGCTTTTGACACGATATTGCTTCGATGTAATGAGTAATATGATGCTGGTGATCAATGCAAGGGTTGCTTCTTCATAATCCAAAGCCTTTCCAATATGCCCGAATACTGAGAGTAGCGAAACACTCAATGCCACTATCCATGCACTTCGCAGACCTCTGATCAGAAAGGTTCCTGTAACCAGCAGTACCAGACCCATAAACACCACCAACAGGTTTGTTGCATGGATTGAAGTGCCCGGAATATATGCTTTTAACAAGTGCATTCGATAAGAAAGTGGGGGAGTAAGCACTGAGAAAATATTTACCATACCCAATAAAAAAATTAGAATGGGTGGCAATAAACGCAACACCAATTCTCTACCTTTCAGGGCAAAGGCAATCATTCCGGCAATCAACGGTAACCAGAATTCAAATAACCTGAAAAGCAGAGTAATCTCGAGTGCCTGCAAAGTTGTATAACCGTAGCTGGTTAATATAAATGTTAATGATAGTTCAATAGCTCCCAGCCCGCGAAGGAATGGAGAAATAATCAGAAAGATGGTTGCTACAATATATCCTACGCAGGAGGCTTCCAGTGATGGTGGAGCGCCCACTGCCAGCATACTGAGGTAAAGATGTGCAACACCGGCAATTTCAATTAGCACTGATGCCAGAACTGTACCTGTAAACGCAGGTATTGAAAGTTGAAAAGTGAAAATTTCATCTATCTGGTGCGATGCCCCGGGAAAATATTTTGTTATTAGTTGGTAAGCCTTACCTTTTGTTTGCATTGATCTCACCAACATTACAACTCCACCCAGCAGGATACAAATGGCTATTAGCCCCCATGCGGCATCTTTCATAGAACCCGCATGCAGCATAGCATATCCTACTACGGGGATGCCCACCAGAAAAACCGAAAGAATTCCTACGAATCCATAAATACCCGAAGCCTGATGTATTTGTTGTTTATGTAAACTGCTTCGTCTGAGACTTTGAGGAAGGTAGGCGAGGGAACTGATTCCTCCGGCTGGCAGGAATACTGATAATAAATTCCGTTTCAGAAATAATTCAGTACACCTGAATAAATCGAGTTTTGCGCCAATGGCCCTGAAACTAAATACATACATCCCAGCCTGAAGCAGTATATACGCAATAGTGACAATAACGCCAATTACTACCCATTCTATATCCGCGTTTTTAATGGCAGGAATTAAAGAATAAAGTTCGTGACGCTGTGACCGGAAAAAATAAATAGCTAACAAAATGAATAGGACTGCCAGCAACTCTTTTAAGTGGAGTTTACGCCAAAATGCTGCAGTGAAAAACTTTCTTGCCAAGACTAGTAGGTTTGTTTAAATCTGTTGTATTCGTAACCCGCAAAGTTACGGCAACTTTTAACAGTCCATTTTGCTCAACTCCAGTTTAAGCGGATTTTAATGTGGCTGCAAAAAAGAGGCCAGCTGATTTAAGTCGGCTGGCCCATGTTGTTTTATTGATTGTTGAGTGTAAAAGACTTAGTGTTTGGTACTATTGTACGGAACTACCAATACAGGAATCCTTGAATGCCTGATAATATATTCGGCATTGCTACCCAATAACATATGGTCTATTCCTGTTCTGCCATGGGTACCGGTAACAATCATGGATACACGATTGAGATTAGCCTGCGACAATATTTCTTCTTTAGGATATCCGGTTGTTACAATGGTTTGGATAGTAGTATCAGGATATTGTGCCTTGTATACTTCTAATTGATCTTCTACCTGTTTGATCCTGGTAGGAATATCATCAACATACACAGGCCCCGTTTCAGGTAATCCAACACTAATACCTAATTCCACTACTGAAAAAAGGATAACTCCCTGCTGTAATGTATTAGCTAATTGAACGCCGGTATGTATTACCTGGTTAGAATAAGTGCTTAGATCTACTGCAATCAAAATATCTGACATATACTGATATTTAGTGTGAATGATAATTCATGAATGATCACATATCAAAGGTAGTACTAATCCTTATTTTAGTGCGCGTAATGCTATGATAATGAGTTTGTTTGGCCAGCTCATTCATTGAGCTGCCGGGAACTGATAATAAAAAGCTGATATCTGTTAGCAGCGAGAATTCCTTTTTTTTATAAAAAAACGGAGATAGATATAGCGCATTTTCCTGGTTTCTCATTTCTTTCCTCATCTTTCAATTTCACACTGCAAAGATAAGTGAATAAGTATTCATTACTGAGGTTGTTGGTTTGTTAAAATATAAAAGCCTTCGCAGTGGACACTGCAAAGGCGATATAGCTAGATGATGATTAAATCAAAAACCCATTGATTTCTTTAAAACGATGGGAAACTGTTTAACCGTTATATGCGAATGGTTGCTAATTGTCGATGTTGGAATCCGTCAGCCTCGAAAAACCAACGGAGCTAATTTGGTTAGTTGTATGCATTTATTAAGGCAAAATCATATCTACAATATTAGGGGTATCAGAAATTCAGATCGTTAATGGAATCTAAACAAGAATTGAAATAACAGATAATTAGGAAATAAAAAAGCCTCTGCCGCAAACATACGGCAGAGGCCAATAAAACATTCACATGGCACTGGCGACATGGCACCAGATGCAGTATATACCATTAAAGCCTATGATGAAATCGCTTGAGTACAGAGGTTTAGTGCTTCTATTATTAAAATTAGATATAAATTTTCGCAATATTCGTTAACCATTGGTTAATCCAAATATTAGTAGCATTTTCCCTTTCCCTGATATGATTTTTCCAGGCATTTGCTTATACCAGCAGATATATATATTTTTTACCTGTTGTTGTAAAAATCGAGTCATGTTCCACAAAATGCTATCAGTTGTATACTGTATTATCTGCCTTTTCCACTTATCCGTATCCGCTCAGGATATGCCAGATAGCTGGAATAAGGAAGCAGCTGCAACTGTGCATCCCGGACTAAAATGGTTTACAGACGCAAAATTTGGCCTCTTCATCCACTGGGGCCTATATTCTAAATTAGGTGGGCGATGGAAAGATAGCAGCTACTTCGGTAGCGGTGAATGGATTATGAACAGAGCCCAGGCCCCCGCCAGTGAATATGCCGAAATAGCCAAAACCTTTAACCCGGTTGACTTTAATGCCTCCGAATGGGCTACTACTGCCAAAGAAGCCGGAATTAAATATCTCGTGATTACAGCCAAACACCACGAAGGCTTTAGTATGTTCGACTCAAAAGTTACCAACTTCGATATCATTGATGCTTCTCCTTACCATAAAGACCCCATGAAAGAACTGGCTGAGGCCTGCCGGCAGCAAGGACTCCGGTTTGGCTTCTACTATTCACAGTATCTCGACTGGCACGAACCTAACGGGGGAGGAAATACCTGGGATTTCAATAAGTCAGCTAAAGACTATAAACAATATTATCAATCCAAATCCATCCCCCAGCTAAAAGAATTATTAAATAACTATGGCCCCCTCGGCCTGATCTGGTTTGATATGCCAGGTGGATTATCAGAATCGGAAACCAAAACAATGATAGATAGCCTGAAAGTAATACAACCTACCTGTTTGTTTAGTAGTCGGGTAGGGCATGGATTAGGGGATTATAAAGACTTTGGCGATTCAGAAGTTCCTCCAACTCCAATTTCCGGCGCCTGGGAATCTATTTATACACATAACGACTCCTGGGGGTATATTCAGCACGATATGAATTTCAAATCTCCCACAGAGATTATCCGCCTCCTTTCAAATGTAGCTTCTAAAGGTGGAAACCTGATGCTGAATGTGGGCCCGGATGGCAACGGGAAATGGCCGGCGTATAGTATCCTTTATCTCAAAGAAACAGGTAAGTGGTTAAAAAAATATGGAGAAAGTATTTATGGTACAACCTACGGACTTATTCCTGCACAACCCTGGGGGGTATCAACCAGCAAACCTGGAAAAATATACCTGCATGTATGGCAGGTTCCTTCAAATAAAATTTTGAGAGTACATGGTCTTACTGCTAAAATAAAGTCAATCGCCATTTTGGGAGAGAAAAAACCTCTGGCCTTTAAACAATCAGATACTGAAACCCAGATTACTTTGCCGCAAATCTGGCCGGATGAAAGAAATACAGTGGTTGAAGTTGTATATGATGGATATCAGCAAGATCTTTCTCAACTACGTACACAAACCGTTAGCAATTATTATCCACAAACTGAAATACCCGCTGTTTACGCAATCTTCAATGGAGAAGCACATATCAAACAGTATACATTTTCACATTATTTCGGTGATTGGAAACATGAAAATTGTATCACCGATATTAAGAAACCTTCCGATGCAGTAATATTTCCACTTGAAGTAGAAGAGGCGGGCGATTATAAAGTAGTGCTGGATTATGCCTGTGAACCTGAAAGCGCATCACAGCAAGGATTTGTTACGCTCCTGGGGCAACAACTACCTTTCCAGACATTACAAACCGGAACATCCGATAGTCATCGCCCTATGATATTTATTCAACATACTGTAGGCATTATTCATATAGAAAAAGGCAAACAAAATTTAGCGATCAGACCAGCAACAGGTAATAAACAGGCTTTATTCCAACTCCGGAAAATTATTTTACAACCGGTTAAATAGACTTTAGAACAGAGACATGAAAAAATTATGTATGCTCACAGTGTTACTGGTAGGTTGCTATTCCTACATAGTAGCACAGCAAAAGAGCACCACCGATTGGCTTATCAACAATCAGGGATATAAGACAGCAGTAACTGCTACTGCTCAGGATATCACTATTGCAAATGGATTGATAAGCAGAAGTTTTCGTACTTCTCCCAATGTGATATGCACAGATTATCGTAATCTGATTAATGGAGATCAATTGCTCAGAGCTGTAAAACCTGAAGCCCGTTTAATTATTGACGGAAAAGCATATCAGATTGGTGGAGCCTATGGACAGTCGCAACAGGCTTATCTTTTACCTGATTGGTTGCAACAAGTAAAAGGATATACCGATTTTCAGTTTGATAAATATGAAGTGTTACCATTGAAGGCTCCCTTGAAATGGAAGGCGCGTAGCTGGTCTTTCCCGGTAACCCAAATAAGCGGAAAAGATTTGGTGTTTTATTATAAATCAACCATTCCAGTTTTAAAAGGCATAGAAGTAAAGGTGCATTATGAAATGGTTGATGGATTGCCATTGTTATGCAAATGGCTGGAAATTGAGAATAAAAGCCTACAACCTTTACTCCTCGATCAGGTGGTAAATGAAATACTGGCAACGCCGGAGGAAGAATCTGCCGTTGTTGGAAGTGTACAGAAAATGCAGGTGCCACACAACATTTATATCGAAAGTAATTATGCTTTCAATAATGCTATGAAGGCCAATTTAAGTGATCAGACCACTCATTGGAAAACCGATAGTACCTACACATCACAGGTGAATTATGATTTGCAGACTCCTTGTTTGCTGGAAGTTTATCCTGAAGTACCGGTTGGAATTAAGTTAATGCCCAACGAACACTTTACTTCTATACGTACATACGAATTGTTGCTGGATAGTTATGACAGAGAAAGAAATGGATTGGCTAAAAGGCAGATGTACAGGGCGATTGCACCATGGACCTTACAGAATCCAATATTCATGCATCTGGTTAGTACAGATATTCAGAAGGTAAAAGATATTGTTGATCAATGTGCTGCAACAGGATATGAAGGCATCATATTAAGTTTTGGAAGTGGATTGAATATGGAAGATACCAGTGCTGCCAATATCGCAAAGTTCAAATCCCTGGCTGATTATGCGCATAGTAAGAAAGTTTTATTGGGAGGATATTCATTGTTTTCCAGCCGTAGAATTAGCGATGAAGATGATGTAATAAATCCACTTACCGGAAAGCCGGGTGGTGCATTTTTTGGAAATGCGCCATGTTTAGGAAGTAAATGGGGGTTAAGTTATCTCAACAAACTGAAATACTTTATACAGGAAACAGGTTTCGATATTTTCGAAAATGATGGCCCATATCCCGGAGATGTTTGCGCTTCAACAGTGCATCCTGGTCATACCGGGTTGAAAGATTCTCAATGGAAGCAAATGGAGTTGCAGAAAGAATTATATCATTGGTTGTGCGAACGTGGTGTATATATTAATGCGCCGGATTGGTATTTTCTGGATGGCACTAATAAGATTGCATTGGGATATAGAGAAGTGAATTTCTCTTTACCGAGAGAAGAGCAATTGATGTTAAACAGACAGAATATTTTTGATGGAACCTGGGAAAAAACTCCAGCTATGGGTTGGGGTTTTGTTCCACTAAGCGAATACCAGGGTGGAGGCGCAGCAGCTACCATTGAACCGCTTAAAGATCACCTTACTGTTTATCAGCAATTGATGATACAATACTATGGAGCTGGTATACAGGCTTGTTACAGAGGCCCAAGGTTATACGATGCTGATGTTACAAAGGATCTTGTTCGTCAAACGGTTAATTGGTATAAGAAGTACAGGGATATTCTAAATACTGATATCATTCACTTACGCAGACCTGATGGGAGAGATTGGGATGGAATTATGCATGTAAGCGCATCGTTGCCACAGAAAGCATTTGTTTTATTATACAATCCAACTGCTAAAACAATTACCCGCGATATCCAATTGCCAATGTATTATAGTGGTGCTACCCAAAGCATCAATATAAGAGAAAAAGACGGGCCAGCTAAAAAGTATCTATTGGATCGCGGATATAATGCTCACCTTAAAATTACAATACCAGCAGCAGGTTATACCTGGTTGGTTGCAGAATAATCACCTTTATAATTTCTATCAAATCAAATCTACATTATGAAAAAACTGTCTTTATTATTGATGCTATGCCTGGTTGGAGTAGTCCAGATTCAAGCGCAAAAAAAGATATTTAATGAAACAGATGAACAGAAAGAGCAACGTTTAGCCTGGTGGGTAAATGACCGTTTTGGAATGTTTATTCACTGGGGCCTGTATTCTATGCCGGCACGCCACGAATGGGTAAAGAAATATGAAAAGATGACGAATGAAGAATATCAAAAATATTTCGATTTATTTAACCCGGATCTTTACAACCCAAAAGAGTGGGCACGTCAGGCTAAGGCTGCAGGTATGAAATACGCTGTAATCACTACAAAACACCACGAAGGTTTTTGTTTGTTCGATTCTAAATTCACTGATTATAAGGCTACCAATACTCCTATTAAAAAAGATCTGATCAAGGAATTTGTAGATGCATTCAGAGCAGAAGGATTGAAAGTAGGATTTTATTATTCACTGATCGACTGGCACCATCCGGATTTTACAATTGATGGAGTGCATCCTCAGAGCCCTTCTGATGCATCTAAATATGCAGAGTTGAACAAGGGCAGGGATATGAATAAATACCGTGAGTATTTAAAGAATCAATTGAAAGAGTTAATGACAAACTATGGCAAAATTGATATTCTTTGGGCCGATTTTTCTTATCCTGGTGAACATGGAAAAGGAAAGGATGACTGGAATTCACTCGAGCTCATAAAAATGATCAGAAAACTGCAACCGGGAATTCTGATCAATAACAGATTGGATTTGGAAGAATATGATGATGGCGGTGATTTCGTAACTCCTGAACAATATAAAGTAGCTGAATGGCCAACCCGTAACGGAAAGAAAATACATTGGGAAACCTGTCAGACTTTCTCAGGTTCCTGGGGTTATCACAGAGACGAGACTTCCTGGAAGGATAATAAGCAATTGCTCGTATTGCTGATCGAAACTGTAAGCAAAGGTGGTAACCTGTTATTGAACGTAGGTCCAACTTCCAGAGGGTTGTTTGATTATCGTGCAACAGACAGATTACATGATATGGGAGATTGGATGACGGTAAACAGTCGTTCTATTTATGGATGTACTCAGGCGCCGGCGGATATTAAAGTACCGGAAAACAGCCTGCTAACATACAATCCTGATACCAAGCGTTTGTATGTTCATTTACTGGATTATCCGCTACAGCGTTTCGAGTTACCAGGAATGAAAGGAAAAGTGAAATATGCACAATTCCTGCATGATGGTAGCGAAATTAAAATGCGTAGCACAGATAAAGGTGATTTGGCTTTGGAATTACCTGTTCATAAGCCAAAATTAGAGATTCCGGTTATTGAGTTGGTGTTACAATAACCTTATTTCAAACGGGATAAAAGTCCAAAGAGGCATAAGAAATCACATCTTATGCCTCTTTGCGTGTTTATAAGAAAACACTATATTTAGAGCACCATTTTCTTATTGTCAAACATCCCGGATGAAAACAATTTTTATCAGCCTGGCAGCTTTAGTTGCTTTAGTTTCTATTAGTTTTATACCATTCACCAAAGTAGAGAAGCCTCCTAATGTCGTAATAATTTTTATGGATGATATGGGGTATGGTGATCTCGAATGTTATGCCGGTAGCCCCTGGCATACACCAAATTTGAATCAGTTGGCAGCCGATGGAATGCGGTTTACGTATTTCTATGCAGTGCAGGCGGTTTGCTCAGCTTCAAGAGCAGGGCTATTAACGGGTTGTTACCCCAATAGGGTAGGTATTAGCGGAGCGCTATGGCCTACTGCCCCAATAGCGTTGGATACCACAGAACAAACAATAGCCAGTTTATTAAAAGCTAAGGGGTATAAAACCGGAATGGTGGGGAAGTGGCATTTAGGATCAAAAGCCCCGTGGCTGCCATTACAACATGGGTTTGATGAATATCTGGGATTACCGTATTCCAACGATATGTGGCCTGTACATTATGATGGAAAGCCCTATTCTGATACTTCCACCAACCCACGTAAAAATTATCCGATTTTGCCTTTGATAGAGGGTAATAACATGGTGAAGCAGCTTAAGACCCTTGAAGATCAGGCTACCCTTACAACCTTATATACGGAACGTGCATGTAAGTTTATCCGCGAGAATAAGTCAAAGCCTTTCTTTTTATATATGGCTCACAGTATGCCTCATGTTCCATTGGCAGTTTCTGATAAGCATAAAGGGAAAAGTAAGGATGGTTTGTTTGGAGATGTGATTACGGAGATAGATTGGTCGGTAGGGGAAGTTTTAAAAACGTTGGCACAAAACGGACTAGATAAAAATACGCTTGTTGTTTTTACAAGCGATAATGGACCCTGGTTGTCTTATGGTAATCATGCAGGCAATACAGGCGGGCTGAAGGAAGGAAAAGGAACATCCTGGGAAGGAGGGATCAGAGTACCATGTTTAATGAAATGGTCTGGGAAAGTTCCGGCTGGTACGGTATGTAATAAGATGGCGGCTACAATTGATCTGTTGCCAACAATAGCCAGGTTATGTGGGGCTAGTCGGCCAGCCAAAAAAATTGACGGAGTAGATATTCAATCATTATTATTTAATGAAAAGGATGCAAACCCCAGAGATGAATTAGCCGTATATTACCAGAAGAATAGTTTGGAAGCAATAAGGAAGGGGCCTTGGAAATTAGTGTTGCCGCATAGGGCCAGAACCTACAAATTAAATTTGCCTGGCTATGACGGTTTTCCTGGTGCTCAACCTGAAATAGATTTACCTTTGGCATTGTATGATATACGGCGGGATCCCGGAGAAACTTTAGATGTACAAAACCACTTTCCAGAGATAGTAAAGGAGTTATTAGCGATTGCCGATAAGTACAGAAAAACTTTAGGAGATGATTTAACAGGAGAAGTTGGAACAGAAAGAAGAGCAGCAGGAAAGGTAAATTTATAATATATAAAATAATATAATTTATTGAAGACAGATTATTTGCCGGCTTTTAATTAATTGATTTATAGATTATTACACCGATGTTAATCTAATAAGAGTCTAAGATTAACCACGTTATATAATGTTTTATTTCTCATGTAAAACATACTGTCTTGTAATAGTTATTGAAAAACCATATACGTATCCGATTGACTACTGCGGGTAATTGTTTCAAATTTGTTTCGGGTATGGAAACCGTGTAATCTTTCCATTTAATAATTATCAACCATACCAGCTTCCGGGAATTGCAGTTTACAAAATGGAGGATTTCATATGAATATACATAACCCAAAAGGAAAATTATGAAAAAAGTGCGGCCTTTAAATCCTGTGAATGTGGGAGAAGCGCCTGGATTGGAAGTATCAGAATTGCACAGCGAACCAACAGAATTGTTACAACAATTAGCAAAAGATATCTGCAACCTGGTTTTTATGGATATAGAGATACCTGGATTGACTGCGATAGAAGCCGCTAGTATTGTAAAAGCAGCTTATCCGGATATAAACGTGTTATTGCTGACATTGAACGAGAAGGAGCAAGAAATAACAGCAGTTCCGGCTGTAAAAAAAGAATATGAAACAGAGCATGTTCCGCCTGTTACTTTATCTGAATTTATTTCTCAGGTATATGAAACAGCATTACAGTCAAATCTGGTGGCAGTCAATAAAGTACTGGCATTCTTTCGTAAAGAAAAACCTGCCTTTCAGGACCCTTATGGATTATCACCGAGAGAAAAAGAAATATTACGTTGTCTGGTAAACGGAGATACTTATAAGCAGGTAGCTGACGGCTGTCATATTAGTGTGGGCACTGTACGTTCCCATATCATGAACATTTATCGTAAACTCGATGTAAATTCTCGCTCCAATGCTATAGTTAAGGCAATGAAAGAACACCTGGTCTGATAGCCACCCCAGATTTCCCCCTGAGCCTTCCTATTCCCGTTGCAGTGCTTTCCCTGTCGTTCAAATACGCAGTGCTGTTGTACGCCTATGCTTTTGGTTTTATAACGCATGTTATAAACTCCTGCCATCTATATATAGTAAATGCAACCGATTGCGCGTATATTGGCTCTGATTAATTCCTGGCTTTAAATGACTAAAAATATTCTGACAGCTTTATGCTCTCTGATTGCCATTACCTGTAATGCATTTCCACCATCAGATTCCTTGCTAAAACTCTGGTACCGCCAACCTGCCTCTCAATGGGTGGAAGCGTTGCCTGTTGGCAATGGAAGAATTGGCGCCATGATATATGGGGGAACCCAACAGGAAGAACTACAGCTAAATGAAGGCTTCCTCTGGTCTGGCACTCCAAGAGATGGGAATAATCCGGATGCCGCCCGGCAACTACCTGTTATCCGACAACTGCTCCTTGATGAAAGGTATCGGGCTGCCGATTCAGTTGCCAGGAAAATGATGGGAACCTATAGCGCCAGATACCTTACTTTAGGAAGCTTGCTGATAAATTATGATCTGTCGTCTCAATATTCTTCCTACCAAAGAGAGTTGGATCTTAACAGTGGTATTGCCAAAGTGAAGTATGTTGCTAATGGGGTTACTTATACAAGAGAAGTGTTTTGCAGCTATCCGGATCAGTTGTTGGTTATCAGGTTAACCGCCAGTAAAAAAGGTGCCCTTAATTTCGTTACGGCGTTTAAAAATCCTATGCCTGCTACCCGGCAGGCTATCAATAATCACCGTTGGTCTATGAAGGGAAGATGTCCTGAATATGTTGCTGCCAGAGCGTCCGAACCTCAACAAATTATTTACGGTGATAAAGGTATCCGTTATGAAGTATTGCTGGATGCAAAAGTAAACCAGGGTACCATTTCTGCCGATACTTCCGGGATTCGTATTAATGGTGCTACTGAAGCTATTCTATATCTGTCTATTGGTACCAGCTTTAATGATGGCTTACCGGAAGGAAAAGACCCGCATTTAGCAGCAGAAGCTCCTTTACAAAACAATGCAACATATAAGCAGATTAAAAATGCTCACCAAAACGATTACTCAACTATTTTCAACAGCGTAAACTTACAGCTGGGAACCGATAGCGCTGCATTGCTTCCCACTGATACCCGCTTACTCAATTATACCAGGGCCGGTGGAAATATTGATCCTCAACTTACCACACTTCTTTACCAGTACGGTCGCTATCTTATGATTGCCGGTTCCAGAAAAGGTGGACCTGCCATGAACCTGCAAGGATTGTGGAATAGAGAGATGCAGCCGCCATGGGGCTCTAACTACACTATAAATATTAATACAGAGATGAATTATTGGCCTGTGGAAACAGCCAATCTTTCAGAATGTGCTTTACCATTATTTGAGCAGATAGAACGAATGGTTGAACGGGGAAAGATTACAGCAAAGGTCAACTACCATGCAAATGGCTGGGTAGCACATCATAATTCCGATATCTGGGCAATGACAAATCCCTCAGGGGGCATAGATTTCAATGATCCCCGTGGTAATCCTACCTGGGCAATATGGCCAATGGGAGGTGCATGGCTTAGCAGAAGTATATGGGAGCATTATTTATTTAATGGCAGCAAACAATACCTGGAAAAAAATTATCCGATTCTTAAGGGTGCCAGTCTGTTTATGTTGGATTGGCTGATTCGCAATCCAGATGGTAAATGGGTTACCAGTCCATCTACCAGCCCGGAAAATAATTTTTCCACCGGAAAACAGAAGGATGGTTCTGTAAGCATTGCCTCAACAATGGATCTTTCCATTATCCGTGACTTGTTCGATAATACAATTCATGCAGCTACAATATTGCAAACTGATAAAGAGCTTATAAGCCGTTTATCTAATACTCTCAGGGAGATTTATCCTTTTCATGCAGGGCAATATGGGCAATTGCAGGAATGGTATAAAGATTGGGATGACCCAAATGATAGCCACAGACACGTCTCTCACTTATACGGATTGTATCCCGGTAGCTTTATCTCTCCACGAAGAGATAGTGTTATAACGTCGGCGGCTAAACGTAGTTTATTGCTGAGAGGAGATGGTGGTACCGGATGGTCTAAAGCCTGGAAAATAAATTACTGGGCAAGATTGGAAGACGGAAATCATGCCTGGAAAATGTTGAATAAGCAATTATTTCTTGCTGGCGGGCAGGCTGTAAGTATGGCCGATAATAGTGGTGGCTCCTATCCCAATTTGTTTGATGCACATCCTCCGTTTCAGATCGACGGAAACTTTGGCGTAACTGCCGGAATTACTGAGATGTTGCTGCAAAGCCACGATGGTGCTATTTACCTGTTACCAGCCTTGCCCGATATATGGCCTTCGGGTACAGTTAAAGGTTTGAAAGCCCGGGGTGGGTTTATTGTAGATATTAGCTGGGAAAATGGCCGTATAAGCAACGCAACTATTAGATCTACGATTGGAGGAAATTGCAGAATACGTAGTAAGGTGCCCGTAAGAATAAATGGAAAAGTGCTTCAACAGGTAACTGGTTTAAACACAAGTATGTTCTATCAGTTACCATCTAAAACAGTTACGGAGGTAAAGGATAGTAGTAAGCTGGCCAGCCTTAACCTGGTTCAGGTTTTTGAGTATGAGGTGAATATGAAAGCCGGAGAAATTATCAATCTGCAATAACCTAAAGAGTTTAAAATTTTTTAACATATGAATCGCTGGTTTTACGGCAGAAAATGCTTAAATTGTAGTGCAACTATACACTATGTTTAAACTTTAGAGAGATGAGTTGGATGGATGATTTATATGTTATTTACCAAAAGCTGGATGCCAACAGATGTGACGAGGTAAAAAATAACATTCTTAAAGCCCAGATTGATGGATGTGCGCGTGGAAAGGCTTATTTCCTGGTACTGCAACAACTGGTTCATATTAAAACAGGTAAGGCACCTGTTTACGAGTTAATCAAAGGCGAAATTGAAAGCTTTATTCATCATAGCAGAGAACAGTATCTGAATTAATGTTTTAGTTCTTCTATTAACTTCTGTGCTTTGATATAAGTGGGGGCTCCTGGTTGGATTTTTAATAACCATTCCAGACATTCCTGCCTGTGCCCTTCTTTCAGATAACTTAAGGCAATATAAAAAGCAGCATCGCTACGCAGCTCACTACTGTTGTTATATACTAGCAGCAGGTCTTGCCGTGCAGTATCCAGCTGGTTTAAATCTATTAATGCCACACTTCTGTAGAAACGTGCGTAAACATTCCCTGGATTAGTTTTTAATACGTCATTCAACAGTTTGATAGCTTCATTGAAATGGCCATGATTAAACAGGTGAATGGCTGCTTCGGGGAGTCGTATGCTATCTACATCCGGGATCTGCATCTCTGTGGATGCAAATTGCTTGTATATATTTTTCCGCCACGGACTTATAAATAGCAGTATGGCAATTGTTGCCGCTACCAGTGCAACCAGTATTACATATCGTAGTATTGGAATTCCTGAATTGTCTTTCAATGTATACCAGGCGTTACGATGCATATATAACAGATGTTGCAGTTCATCGCGCCTGGAATCCGGACAAATACGCTGTGCCAATAACTGTCGTACTATATTAAATCGTTTGACCTGCTGGCTGAGCAGAGGAGAATCTTGAAGCCGCTCCGAAAATGATTGTCTTTCCGCTTCAGGCATTTGTCCGTTCAAAAATCTGTCGGCATCCAGTAAATCAGTATCTGGTAAGCTGGCTACTTTTAGTTTAGCATCAATATCTCTGAATAAGCTTCTGTAACAATCGGATCTTCTTTCCGGTAGCTCGGTTACGGGAATATTTGTTTCTGCTGCAACGTCTTCCTGCAAACAGTTATCGACCAGCGACCATCTGAGTATTTCCTTACATTCATCCGATAGGGTGAGATAAAATTGATAGGCTAACCTTCGTTTTTCTCCTTCCTTTAAAACATTTTCCACATCCTGAATATCATCTCTGCTAAGCGTTGATAATTCTTCAGCTTCCAATCCCGGAATACGCTGGCCTCTACGCTCGAGTTCCTGTTCCCAGATTCGTTTGCATAGTAGTTGTAGGAAAGGTTCGAAATCTGATACTTTTAAAGGATGGGAACGGGCGAAGTAGTAGATATCCATCAGTGCCTCTTCAAAAATATAAGCAGCATCTTTGATTGTTCCACTTTTTTGTAAGATAAATCGCTTTTCCTTGGATGCAAATTTTTGATAAATCTGCTCAACGATATTTGGGTTATGTTGAAGCAATCCCTCAATATATTCCTGGTCGTTTTCGATTGGTTCAGGTGACATAATGATCGATTTTGCCTATTTCATCTCTAATAAAAATATTAAACGTTCCTCATCTGGCCTAATTAATTATTAGGCACATCTATATCGTAATACAAAAGGAATGCCCTTAATATTGCCAGGAAGTTGAGTATCTTGCCATATTTATACTACTTATACTACCAACATTTTAGGACAGTATTTCAATATGTATCAACCGGAACCGGAGACTATCAGACTGATTTCCAATTATATTCAGTCACCGCAGGACCCTGCATTACAGCAACAAATTGCTGAATTATGCGTTAGCGATCCGGAACTTGCACAATATGTGGAAGAGCAGTTAATGGAGTGGTTGAAACAAGGTGCTGTCTTACCAACTCCTACTATTCCGGTAACTTCTCCAACCGATCACAAACAATCATATTCCTGGTTTCGCTGGGCTATTGCCGGTGTCTTTCTGCTGTTATCAGGCTCATTATTTTTCTGGTACTATAAACATCAGCAGCAAAATCAACTTCAGGTCTATACGAATACCCGTAAAGACACTGTAATTATTCCATTGGTTTACCAGAATTCAATCATATTAAACAAGCAATCGGCTATCGCCTATAATTCAAAATTAAATGGTAATCCTGCGATCAAAATGATTAATGGAGACGCATATATAGAAATTAACAGAACAAAGCAGGTAGGGGTTCAATTAGATGCTCAAACAGTTTTATATACCAGTAAAGCCACCTTTAATGTTCATAAAACCGAAGACCTGGTGCAGGTTATACTGGTTAAAGGACTTGCCACTATTGTGCAGGACGATGTGAAAGAATGGGACCTGAAGCCTAATATTCAGATAAAACGACAATTACACAAACAAATTCTGCAAAGCAAAGTAAAAAGTTTGTCGGCACTTGCCTGGAAAACCAGGATATTAAACTTCAGGGACATTCCGTTGCCCGAAGCGCTGGATGGAATTAACAGCTACTTTCGGATAGAAATAGTAATCCCCCCTTCCGCTGAAACTCTCACTAAAAGAAAGATTACAGCAGACTTCAGTAATCTGTCGATTTCTGAAACCATATCCAGCCTGAAAAAATTGCTAAAACTTCCTATCGTTAAGGAGCGGCCAGGTAAATACTATATTACACTTAAATGATCGGGCTTAAGATAGATTTAGCCCCGTTGTAATGCTTTTGAGAATTGTTTTTAATCGTTGCATCTCTTCTTTCCCGGTAATGTTGGCATAATACTCGGTAACCTCATCAACTACATCATAGACAGTAATCATGAATTCTTTACCCTTATCCGTTAAGAATATCAGGCTGGCTCTATTATCAGTATCGTGCTTACGGGTACTGATATAGTTACTTGCCTCCAGATTCTTAACAACTTTGCTCATTGCCTGTTTGCTAATTCTGGCCTTTCTTGCCAGGTCGTTGTTGATGGTGCCGTGTGAATCTATATTCACCAGTAATACCATATCTCCTAATTTAAAATCAGTATACCCTCTTTCCCTGATTTTCTGAATAATACGGAGATCTATATCCTTTTTGAATTGGTTGATCAGACGGGCAAGACTATTAGACCTATCGGTCATATACGCCTCGTACTTTGCGTCAATAGTTGCACTCATTATGCTGTAGGTTTAGTATAAAAACGGATAATATTAATATCCGAATGCAATGCTACAAAAAATTTCTCTCGCAAAGGAGCAAAGGAAGCCAAGAGGCATAAGAATTTTTTACAGATAAGTCTAAAAAGACCAAAGCGAATGTTTTACGAGTTTCCAATGGGTATGATTATCAATAATAAAACCAATCGGTAATTCTTAAAACATTCGCTATTCCTTATGCTGCTCAAAAAAGCTTAATAGCTTTGTGAGCAAGAGCAGTGTCATTTGTACACGTAATCAGCCATTACGGTATTGGTTCAAATACATTTTCTGCTCTGGTGTAGCATCTCAGTCCGACGATGGTATTGCTTATCCCCACCTTTACTCGTTGTACAGACCTGATGCTGGTAGTAGTTAGTCAATCAGAGCCTAAAGCCCCGGCTATTCCCATTTCCAGGCCTCTTAGCTCTGCCAGGCCGCGTAAACGACCAATGGCGCTATATCCTGGATTAGTCTTTTTATTTAAATCATCCAGCATCTGGTGACCATGATCCGGACGCATAGGTATAGATACATTGCGACGTTTCATTGTCAGAAGGATGTTTTTTACTACTGCAAACATATTCACATCCCCTTCCAGGTGGTTTGCTTCGTAGAAATTACCTAAAGCATCACTTTCTGTACTTCTCAAATGAAGGAAATGGATATGATCTCCCAGTCGCTCAATCATTCCTGGTAAGTCATTATCAGATCTTACACCATAAGACCCGGTGCAGAAACATAGTCCATTGGAGGAGTAAGGAGCTGCTACCAACAATTCTCTTGCATCCTGCTCTGTACTTACAACTCTTGGTAAGCCAAAAATTGGGAATGGAGGATCATCCGGGTGTATTGCCAGTTTTACGCCTACTTCTTCTGCTACAGGAGCAATTTGTTGCAGGAAATAGAAAAGATGGAGCTTTAACTGTGTTGCATCAATTCCTTTGTATTTATCCAGGGCTTCCTGAAAAAGCTCAAGTGTAAAGCTTTCCTCTGATCCGGGTAATCCGGCGATGATATTTCTTTGTATCGTAGTTTTTTCCTCGTCGGTCATGCTATCGAACCGCTCTTTGGCCATAGCAATTTCCTCCTCGGTATAGTCTTTCTCTGCATTTGGTCTTTTCAACATAAACAGATCAAATGCTACCAGTGCTGCCTTTTCGAATCGTAATGCCTTGGAACCATCAGCAACGGTATAGGAAAGATCAGTACGCGTCCAATCCAGAACAGGCATGAAATTGTAAGTAACGATACGGATATCACAAGCTGCCAGATTACGTAGCGTTTGCTGGTAGTTTTGGATATACTCTTTGAAACGGCCACGTTGCGTTTTGATATCTTCATGCACAGGCACACTTTCAACAACAGACCAGGTAAGACCTGCCGCCTCGATAATAGCCTTTCGTTTTAGTATTTCTTCCTTCGTCCATACTATTCCATTGGGTACATGGTGTAGTGCTGTAACAATTCCGGTAGCTCCTGCCTGTTTTATATCGGCAAGACTTACAGGATCGTTAGGGCCGTACCAACGCCATGTCTGTTCCATTCTCTGCATAATGCATATATGTTTAGTAAATCCAGAATTTACGGGTTAGAAACCCCAAAAATATAATCTATCTACACATATACAAACTTTGATTTCAAATTTTAAGCTTCTGATTCTCTTATCAATACAACCATTATGTCCATTACATTTGTATTGGTAGGCCCTGTAATGATTAACCCGCCTACCTTTGAGAAGAACGTCCAGGCATCATTATTTGCAAGAAAAACTAATGGGTTGAGCTGTAAATCTTTTGCTTTTTTAATCGTTGATGCATTTACGATAGCGCCTGCGGCCTCAGTTGGGCCATCATTCCCATCTGTTCCTGCACTCAAAATTGTGATTTGTGGGTAGTTTTCTATAAGTCTGGCCGCAGTTAATGCAAATTGTTGATTACGCCCTCCTTTACCGCTTCCTGTTACCACTACTGTTGTTTCTCCTCCTGCCAGCAAACATGCCGGTAAAGTACCTTTATATTCAAGTGCTGAATTAACCAGCCATTTAGCTACTGTATCAACATTCCCCGTTACAGTAGATGATAACTGACAGGAATAATAACCCAGTTCTTTAGCAGTTTTCTCTGCTGCACTTAAGGCGATGGCATTACTCCCTATCAGATAATTACTGGTAAATGAAAGTTCTTTACTTCCGGGTTTGAGTGTTTCTGCAATGTTGCCCTGCACTCCTTCCTTGATATGCTGTAATATAACCTGTGGAATTTTATTGATAAGCTGATATTTTTCCAGGATAGTCATACAGTCCTGAAACGTAGAAGGATCTGCTACCGTAGGTCCCGACCCAATAATACTCAGATCATCCCCGACCACATCACTTAAAATTAAGGAACAAACCCTGGCCGGAGCCAATAATCTGGCAAGTTGTCCGCCTTTTATTGCTGATAAATGTTTTCTGACAATATTCATTTCGTATATATCAGCGCCACTTTTCAACAAAGCCTCAAATACCGTCTGTATATCAGATAAGGTAGTTCCTTCATGCACATCGGCCAATAATGATGAAGCACCACCGGAAAGGAGGAATAGTACTAAATCGTTTGCTGCTACCAGTTTTGAAAGTTCAAGAATTCTAACAGTAGCGGCTATACTATTAGAATCAGGAATGGGGTGCCCGGCCTCTATCAGCTCCAGGTTTTGTAGCGGCATTCCATGGCCATATTTGGTTACAATGCAACCTTGTAGCCTGAAATAGGGGCTTAATATTTGTTCTGCCTCTCTGGCCATTGCAGCTGATGCTTTACCAGCTCCAAAAATCCAGATTTTACCGTCTGTGGGGATTGTATAGGAAATTCCTGCAATCAGAAGAGTATTGGCACCGGAAATGATGATATTACTTTGCATCAATTGTTCCGGATGCACAGCTGCTACAGCCGCCAGAAATATATTTTCTATATCAGTGTTCAATAGATTACTGATTAGCTTTTCTCTGCCTTTTTTTCTCCATTTTGGCTTCCAGGTGATCTTTTTTGTTCATTTCCCAATCCGTCCATTTCTTAAACTGGGTTGGAGTCAGTACACTTTTAAAACGTTGACTACGTTCAGTATCCAATGTTTTAAATTGAGTCATTCGCTCTTTATTGGTGAGCTCTGAATTGGCCTTTACTTCATCCATTCTGCGAACAATATCTAAGTTGATAGCATAGATCTGCCGGATCTGATCTTTGTTAAGCGCAAGTTTGTGCGATATCTTATCAGTGATTTTGTCGGCCCTGCCTTCTACCGACCAACGTCCTCTCATCATAGTGGTATCCTGCACCTGTGCGTGAGAAGTAATAGCGGTTGTGCAAAAGCAAATCGCCAGGAAAAGCAATCGGGCAGCATTAAACTTCATAGTCAGCATGTCGAGTGAATTTAAACAAACTTAGGTGTATTCATGATTCAAATTATCCCTTTTTCGTGTGAATCCAAAACGCTAATTGCCATTCATAAAAAAAATGGCATTTTATTGAATTCGCCTTTAATGATTTGTTATTTTAGCCGGTCAACTAAATCTGAACCTCTAAATTAGAGACACGCATGAAAAAAGCTTTTGAGAAACCCGGGATAGCGCTACTATCACGGTGTCTGGCCTATGCTATGAACAGGCATCGCAGTAAGTTGCTCATGCTTGGTTTACTGGCTACTGCCACCTATGCCAATGCACAGGAAACCTTCCCGGTTAATGGGATTGCCGACCCAAGGGAACGTTGTTTTGCCTTTACACATGCCACTATTGTAAAGGATGCCCAAACAGTTTTAAATAATGCAACCCTCGTGATCAGAGACGGAAAGATCATCGACGTCGGGCCTTCCGCCTCTATCCCTAAGGATGCTGTAGTTCTGGATTGTAAAGGAAAATACATCTATCCTTCCTTTGTAGATATCTTTAGTAACTACGGACTTTCAGATGCTAAAAAAGGCGGATCCGCCTGGAATGCTCCTCCTCAGTTCCTCTCTAATACAAAAGGGCCATACGGATGGAATCAGGCAATCAAAAGTGAAATAAATGCAGCTGATGTTTTTGCGGTAGATGATTCTAAAGCCAGTCCTTTAAGAGAAATCGGGTTTGGAACGGTTCTTACCCAACAACAGGATGGTATTGCCCGTGGTACTGCCGCCCTGGTGACGCTGGCCACTGAAAGAGAAAATACTGTGGTATTGCGTGAAAAGGCCGCTGCTGGCTATTCTTTCGATAAGGGTAGCTCCACTCAAAACTACCCCAACTCCCTGATGGGTAGCATTGCGTTGCTACGTCAGACTTATCTGGATGCCCAATGGTATAAAAGTCAAACTGGCAAAGAAGGGCTCAATCTTAGTCTCCAGGCCTGGAATAATAACCAGCAACTTCCTCAGATTTTTGAGGTTGCTGATAAATGGGATGCCATCAGAGCCGATAAAATAGGTGATGAATTCGGAGTTCAATACATTATTAAAGCTGGTGGAAACGAATATCAACGGATTAATGAAATTGCTGCTACTAAAGCTACCTTCATTTTACCATTGAATTTCCCAGGCGCTATGGATGTTGAAGATCCTAACGATGCCCGTTTTGTTTCCCTGGCCAGTATGAAACATTGGGAAATGGCCCCTACAGAACCTGCTGCTTTTGAAAAGGCTAATATACCTTTTTGTTTAACTGCTGCAGATCTAAAGGATACCAAACAATTCCTGGCCAACCTGAGGAAAGCAATTGAATATGGGCTCACTCCTGCCAAAGCACTGGAAGCGCTTACAAAAACACCTGCTACCTTAATTAAATCCTATGATAAAGTAGGAAGCCTGGAAACCGGTAAGCTAGCCAATTTCCTCATTACATCTGGTCCTGTATTCGAAGAGAAAACCATTATCTTCCAAAACTGGGTGCAAGGACATAAATACAGTCTGAAGACTGATGGATGGAATGATATCCGAGGCGTTTATTCTGTTACAACTACTCCTGGAGGTACTTATAATGTTGAAGTAAAAGGTTCTGTTACTGCTCCATCTATCGCTGTTTTGCAACAGGATACCTTACCTGGTAAACTGGAAATTGATGGAAAGCTTGTTTCATTGTCGATCCCGCTGGCTAAAAATTCAAAATCAACAGTAAGGCTTAGCGGAATACTTGGAGCCACCAACTGGGAAGGAACAGGTGTTGATACCAGCGGTAACCCCGTTAAATGGACAGCTTCCTTCGTGAAAGCAATTCCGGAAAAAACTGATACTAAGAAGACTAATGCTCCAACTGTTGGGCCATTATACTTCCCATTCAATGGTTATGGTTGGGAAAAATTACCTCAACAACAGGATTTGCTGATTAGAAATGCAACGGTATGGACAAACGAAAAAGATGGTGTACTCCAAAACACTGATGTGCTGATTCGTGGTGGTAAGATTGCTCAGGTAGGTAAGAATTTGCCTGCCGGTAATGCTAAAGTGGTAGATGGAACCGGTAAGCACTTATCTGCTGGTATTATAGATGAACACTCACATATTGCAATCAGTAGTGGAGTGAACGAATCTTCTCAGTCTGTGACCGCGGAAGTTAGAATTGCCGATGTTGTAAACCCTGAAGATGTGAATATCTATCGCCAGTTAAGCGGCGGAGTAACTGCTTCTCACCTGCTACATGGAAGTGCCAATGCGATAGGCGGACAATCACAACTTATCAAACTTCGTTGGGGCCAGACAGCCGAAGGATTAAAAGTTGATAACTGGGATCCGTTTATCAAATTTGCTTTAGGCGAAAACGTAAAGCAATCAAACTGGGGAGACAGAAATACGGTTAGATTCCCACAAACAAGAATGGGGGTAGAACAAGTGTATGTAGATGCCTTTACCAGAGCAAGAGAATATGATAAGCAAGGCCCTAACAAACGCCGTGATCTGGAGCTGGATGCATTGAGTGAAATACTCAATCACAAACGCTTTATTACCTGCCACTCTTATGTACAGAGTGAAATAAATATGCTGATGCATGTTGCTGATAGTTTCCATTTCAGAGTAAACACCTTTACGCATATATTAGAAGGTTATAAGGTGGCCGACAAAATGAAAGCACATGGTGCCGGTGCCGGAACATTTGCTGATTGGTGGGCATATAAAATGGAAGTACAGGATGCAATTCCTTACAACGCTGCTATTATGGATAAAGTGGGAGTAATTACAGCCATCAATTCCGATGATGCTGAAATGGCCCGCAGATTAAATCAGGAAGCTGCTAAAACTGTGAAATACGGAGGGTTAAGTGAAGAAGAAGCCTTAAAACTGGTAACATTAAATCCTGCTAAACTCTTACATATGGATAGCCGTATGGGTAGTATAAAAGTTGGAAAAGATGCCGACGTAGTTTTATGGACAGATAATCCGTTAAGTATTTATGCCAAAGCTGCTGTTACCATCGTAGATGGAGTTATAGAATTTGATCGTGACTCCGATCTGCAATTGCGTAGCCGAATAGCCACGGAGCGTAATCGTCTTATTCAGTTGATGTTGGCAGAAAAGAAAAAAGGAGCGCCTGTAAAGAAGGCAACTTTTGTACCTGATGAGATCTATCATTGTGAAGATCTGCAGGGCGGACATCAAATGGGAATTGTTTTTTAACAAACGTATTAGCACAGCTATGAAAAAGAAATTCATTTTAATGGGCCTGGCATTAGGACTTCATTCGGCCTACGCCCAGGAAACTATATCACCTGCAGGTCCGCAATCCAAACCAGTTTTTCTGTTTGGAGGAACTATACACATAGGCAATGGAAAGGTTATTGAAAATGGCAGTATTGTTTTCGATAAAGGAAAAATCATTGCAATAGGAACATTGGTGCCACCTGCATCTGCTAGTGTAACAACCATACATTTAGAAGGTAAGCATGTTTATCCGGGAATCATAGTTCCTGACTCTGATTTGGGATTGATAGAATTTGAGAGTGTAAGAGCTACTATCGATGCCAGAGAAGTAGGAGAGATGAATCCTTCTGTCAGATCACTCATTGCCTACAATACCGATTCAAAAGTGATCAATACATTACGTTCCAACGGTATCTTACTGGCACAGATTACTCCTAAGGGAGGTATTATCAGTGGTACCTCTTCAGTAGTGCAGCTCGACGCCTGGAACTGGGAAGATGCAGCTTACAAAACAGATAATGGATTACATTTCTTTATGCCACGCCAGAGTGGTGGCGGGCGCCGGGGCCCTAATGGTGCTGAAGCTCCTAAAACAGCTCTGGATCAGGTAGAAGGCGTACGAACCTTTTTCCGTGAGGCTAAAGCCTATTTGCAGGAATCTAAGCATACTGCTACTAATCTGAAATTCGAAGCAATGCGCCCTCTGTTCAAAAAAGATCAGAAGCTATTTATTCACTGCGATTTAGTAAAGGAGATGCTGATTGCAATTGATTTTGCTAAAGAATTTGATTTGGATGTGACCATCGTTGGGGGAGCAGATTCCTGGCAGATTGCCGATTTGCTGAAGCAAGCAAATATCTCCGTAATCCTGAACCAACCACATAGTTTACCTATCATGCAGGACGATGATGTGGATCAGCCTTATAAAACAGCAGCACAATTGCAAAAGGCAGGTGTATTGTATTGTCTTAGCAATGAAGGGTTCTGGCAACAACGTAACCTGGGCTTTGAAGCAGGTACAGCTGCCACTTACGGTCTTACCAAAGAAGAAGCCTTATCGGCCGTTACAATCAACGCTGCTAAGATCTTAGGAATTGATAAACAAACAGGAACCCTGGAAGTAGGCAAAGATGCCAATATCACAGTTAGCGATGGTGATCTGCTGGATATGAAATCCAGCGTTATTATTCATGCATTTATTCAGGGAAGGGAAATTAATCTTGATAATAAACAGAAACAGCTTTCTGAGAAGTATCATAAGAAGTATGGACTTTAATCAGGATAGAAATAAAAAGGAAGAGGAAGTTGCTAAAGCGTAGCAACTTCCTCTTCCTTTTTATACAAAACTCTTATTATACAGTCTTTACCAGGTAATAATTAGTTTTTCCTTTCTGGATTAAAAGGTATTTATTATTCAGAAGATCTGGAGTTGAAATTACCTGATCTATACCTGTAGCTTTTTTCTTATTAACACTTACTCCACCGCCCTGCACCAGTTTACGTGCTTCGCTTTTGCTTGGAAGGATTCCGGTTTCAGCTAAAAGGGTGACGATGTCTTTACCTGCTTCTAAATCAGAGGCTGCAACTTCATGTTGTGGCACCCCGTTCATTACATCCAGTAACTGGTCTTCTGATAAAGAAGCAAGAATGGCAGCGGTGTTATTATTAAAAAGTATGGAAGAAGCTTCAACAGCAAATTCATAGTTTTCTTTACCATGAATGAAGGTTGTTACTTCCTGAGCGAGTCTTCTTTGCAGAATCCTGCGCCCGGCATCCGCTCTGTGTTCTGCGATTATTGCATCTATTTCTTCCTGGCCTAAGAAAGTGAATATTTTAATATAGCTTTCGGCATCAACATCTGTTGTATTGAACCAGAATTGGTAGAACATATAAGGAGATGTTCTTTTCGCATCGAGCCAAACAGTGCCTTGTTCTGTTTTTCCGAACTTGGTGCCATCTGCTTTTTTGATCAGAGGGCAGGTAAAAGCAAATGCTTCACCACCTGCTTTACGGCGTATAAGCTCAGTACCTGTAACTATATTCCCCCATTGGTCGGATCCGCCCATTTGGAGTTTGCAGTTTTTGGCAGTATATAAATGATAGAAATCGTAGCCTTGAATTAATTGATAGGTAAATTCGGTAAAGGACATACCATTTTCACCTTCCAGTCTTTTTCTTACAGAATCTTTAGACATCATGTAATTAACAGTGATGTGTTTGCCTGTATCACGAATAAAGTCTAAGAAGGAGATATGCTGGAACCAATCGAAATTGTTTACCATTTCGGCAGCGTTTGGCTTAGCCGGATCAAAATCCAGGAAGCTTTCGAGCTGTGCTCTGATACCGGCAACATTTTTTGACAGGGTATCGAGGTCTAACATTTTTCTTTCCTCTGCTTTGAACGAAGGGTCACCCACCATACCAGTAGCTCCACCTACCAGTGCAAAGGGTTTATGCCCTGCCTTTTGCAGGTGCACCAGCAATAAGATAGGTACGAGGCTTCCTATATGCAGGGACTCAGCAGTAGGGTCAAAACCAATATATGCGCTGGTCATTTCCTTTAGCAATTGCTCTTCAGTACCAGGCATCATATCCTGTATCATACCCCGCCAACGCAGTTCTTCTATCAGATTCATGATTTATTATTCAATTTTTGCAAACCTACAAAAATAAACAGGAATAACTTAGTTTATGGTGGCCTTCGTCATATATAAGAATATCTATGTACATTTATATCAGAAACCCCATTGTTTACATTGATTTGTTCACCCAGAAAGCGCATGTTTATGAAAAGCCTTGTGATCTTGCTGTTAACAGCATGCAGTGTATTGTCGATTAACGCCCAAAATTGTAAAGGTTACTATTATCTTACCAACAATGCTGAAATCGAAATGACAATCTTCGATTCAAAAGATAATGCAAGCGGAAAAACAGTTTATAAAGTTACCCGGGTCCGGAACACTGGTGACAGCACTATTTCAGATTTTACAAATAACTACTACGACAGGGATGCTCAATTATTAACTTCCGGAGAAGGACATTTCCGATGTTATGGATCGGGTGTGGTATTGGATATGAAAATGAGTATTCCATCCATGCAACAAATGGAGGATATTAAAATTCCGGCGAAACCTAATAAAGCATATCTCGATTATCCGGCCGAAATGCAGGTCGGGCAACAATTGAAAGATGGCTTGTTTGAAATGACCGGTAAAATGAACGGTGTAGACGTTGACGTTAGTTATAGTGTGAATAATCGAAAAGTTGCCGGTCAGGAAATGGTTACTACGCCGGCTGGCACCTGGACCTGCTACAAAATTGCGTATGATATTGATTTTGAAATGAGGATGATGGGAGCGGGGATTCCGATTCAATTTAGTGCGGTAGAATGGTTTGCTCCGGGATTCGGAACCGTGAAATCTGTTTCTATGAAAGATGGACAGTTGGTAGGAGCAACCTTAATAACCTCCGTTAAATGATTTAAGAAGACCAATTCATAGAGGTTGGCTTAAACTAATTATATCTTTCAAAGGTACACTGGAATGGAAAAGGGCTGTCTCGAAGTGTGAGACAGCCCTTTTCTATATTTTCCTAAAACTATTATTTAGCTAATAATTTAGCCAGGCTATCTCTCCAATAAGGAATACTGATGCCGAAAGTAGTTTTAATTTTTTCTTTATTTAATACACTGTAAGCCGGGCGTTTTGCTGCTGTTTTATACTTATCTGATGTAACAGGCAAAATAGTGGTTGTAGCTTTTGTCATTTCTTTAATTGCTACAGCGAAATCGAACCAACTGGTAACCCCTTCGTTGCTATAATGATATATACCACCGATGGCAGTTTCAGGATTTGCCGCTTTAAAATTGATAACCTCAATAATAGCAGCAGCCAGGTCACCTGCATAGGTAGGGGTTCCTACCTGATCATATACCACGGTAAGTTCTGGTCTCTCCTGCATTAATTCCTGCATTCTTTTTACAAAGTTTACAGCAAATTCAGAATACAGCCAGGAAGTACGAATGACGATGGTATCAGGGTTATAACCTATTGCAGCAGCTTCTCCTCTTACTTTTGAAGCACCATAAATCGTTTCAGGATCGGTGTCATCTTCTTCGGTATATGGAACATTCTGACGACCACTGAATACATAATCTGTAGAGATATGTATTAGCTGAGCGTTGTAACGTGCGCATATTTCAGCTAATGACAACACGGCCTGGAAGTTTAGCAGAAATGCATTGTCTTCTTCCTGCTCTGCCTTGTCTACCGCTGTATAGGCAGCACAATTGATGCAGGCATCAATTTGCTGAGCTGCAAAATATGAATCTAAAGCAGTTGCATCTGTAATATCCAGGTCTTCATAATCTGTAAACAGAAAGTTGAGTGCTGGATAGTTATTTGCTAACTGTTTAAGTGATTGCCCAAGTTGTCCGTTTCCTCCGGTTACAAGAATATTTTTCATACTTTAAGATCAACTGTTAAATACAAAGTTGTGGTGAATATCAGCCAATTTAGGTAGAATCTGATCTTTTTCTGAAACTATTGCGTCATTAAGATCAATTCCCCAATCGATGTTCAGTGCCGGATCATTATAAATGATACCACCTTCGCTGGCTTTATGATAGAAATTATCACATTTATACATTACTTCAGCCGTTTCACTTGTTACTGCATATCCGTGTGCAAAACCTTTTGGCACGAGTAGCTGTAGTTTATTTTCTGCACTTAATTCAATAGTAAATGATTTCCCGTAGGTAGGAGAGCCTTTACGAATATCAACTACAACATCGATAATCCGTCCTTCCAATACACGTATTAATTTGGTTTGAGCATAAGGCTCCAATTGGTAATGCAGGCCTCTTAATACACCATAGGTAGATCTGGCTTGATTGTCCTGAACAAAGTTGTATTCAAGCCCGTTGGCTTTAAAAGTGTTGGCATTATAGCTTTCAAAGAAATAGCCTCTGTTATCCCCAAATACTGTTGGTTCGAAGATTAAAAGGTCGGCTATTCCGGTTTGCAGAAAAGGCATGTAGGTTATCGTGTTTGATATTGTTCCTCGTAATATTGTTGATAAGCCCCGCTGGTTACGTTGGTAAGCCAGCTTTCATTTTGTAAATACCAATCAACAGTTTTTTCCAGGCCTTCTTCGAATTGTAAAGAAGGTTCCCATCCCAATTCCTTGTTCAGTTTTGTAGCATCAATGGCATATCTTAAATCGTGGCCCGCTCTGTCTTTTACAAAAGTAATGAGTTGTGCAGAAGCCCCTTCTTTACGATTTAACTTCTTATCCATTATTTTACATAAAAGCTGAATCAAATCAATGTTTTTCCATTCATTGAAACCTCCAACATTATAGGTTTCACCATTTTTGCCATGATGGAAAATGGTATCAATAGCTCTGGCATGATCGTTCACAAATAACCAATCTCTTACATTTTCACCTTTACCATAAACAGGTACCGGTTTATTATTCTTGATGTTATGAATGGCTAATGGGATCAATTTTTCCGGGAAGTGGTGAGAACCGTAATTATTGGAACAATTAGAAATAACAACCGGTAGATGATAGGTATGATGATAAGCCATTACAAAATGATCCGAACTAGCTTTGGATGCTGAGTATGGAGATCTGGGATCATAAGCAGTAGTTTCAACAAAGAAACCTTCTTCGCCTAAAGAGCCATATACTTCATCGGTTGATACATGGTAGAAAAGTTTTCCTTCCATATTATCACTCCAGTGCTTTTTAGCATTATTAAGCAATACTGCTGTTCCCAGAACATTGGTCTTAATAAACGCAAGAGGGTCCATGATCGAGCGATCTACATGGCTCTCTGCAGCTAGGTGAATAACTCCGTCAAATTTATACTTTTCAAAAAGTTCGTTGACTCTGGTGTCGTCTGTAATATCTCCTTTCTCAAAAATATAATTAGGCTTATCCTGAATATCTGTAAGGTTTTCCAGATTCCCGGCATAAGTAAGGGCATCCATGTTCACAATTTCATATGATGGATATTTATTCACAAATAATCTTACCACATGTGAACCAATGAAGCCTGCACCTCCAGTGATCAAGAGTTTCCTTTTCATTAACGAAATTATTTAGCTGTTACTTAATAAAGCTGTTTTAAAATATTCATAGGTGATCCTCAAACCATCCTGACGACTAACTTTTGGTTCCCATCCGAGAATTGAACGGGCTTTGGTAATGTCTGGCTGGCGTTGTTTTGGATCATCTTTTGGTAATGGATGATAAACAATTTTTTGTTTACTTCCTGTTAATGCGATGATTTCCTCAGCAAACTGTTGTAAAGTTATTTCCTGTGGATTTCCAATATTAACAGGCAAATGATAGTCAGATAATAATAATCGGTAAATTCCTTCGATCAAATCATCAACATAACAAAAAGATCGTGTCTGACTTCCATCACCAAATACTGTAAGATCCTGTCCATTCAATGCCTGACTCATAAATGCAGGTAATGCCCTACCATCATTGAGACGCATTCTCGGACCATAAGTGTTGAAGATACGAACTATGCGTGTATCTACTCCATGGAAATTATGATATGCCATTGTAATTGATTCCAGGAATCTTTTGGCTTCGTCATAAACGCCTCTCGGACCTACAGGATTTACATTCCCCCAGTATTCTTCCGGTTGAGGATGAACCGTAGGATCTCCGTATACTTCAGATGTTGAAGCAACTAATATTCTTGCTTTTTTATCTTTTGCTAACCCTAAGAGATTATGTGTACCTAATGCTCCTACCTTTAAAGTTTGGATAGGCATCTTCAGATAATCAATAGGACTTGCAGGGGATGCAAAGTTCAGAATATAATCCAGCTTTCCGGGAACATGAACAAATTTTGTTACATCATGATGATAGTATTCAAAATTTGGAAGAGGAAATAAATGTTCTATGTTTTTAATATTGCCGGTTAGCAGGTTATCCATCGCAATAACGTGATAGCCTTCTTTTACAAATCTATCGCAGAGATGTGACCCAAGAAATCCTGCACCTCCTGCTATTAGTATTCTTTTAGTTTCCATGGCATATTAAGATTTAAAGGATAGATGGAGTGCGTCCAACACTTTCGTAATGATATCCGAGTTCTTTCATTCTGCTGACTTCAAAAAGATTTCTACCATCGAAGATGGCCTTATTGTTCAATGCAGTTCCAATCTTATTAAAATCAGGAGTTCTGAAAACACTCCATTCTGTAGCAATTATTAATGCATCTGCATTTTCCAAACAGGTATACTGATGTTCTGAATAGGTAATTTTATCTCCAATTACCTGCTGCACATTCTTCATTGCTTCAGGATCAAATGCAGTAACTGTAGCTCCGGCCTCCAGCAATGCATTGATAATATATAATGCTGGTGCTTCCCTGATGTCATCTGTGTTTGGTTTGAATGCCAGACCCCATATTGCGAAGTGCTTACCTTTCAGATCATTATTAAAGAATGCCTTAATCTTTGGAATTAAAAAGAGCTTTTGCAACTCATTTACTTCCATTACTGCATTTAATATTTTGAAATCATAAGCTGCATCTTCAGAGGACTTAACCAGGGCCTGTACATCCTTAGGAAAGCAGCTCCCTCCATATCCAATACCAGGAAACAAAAATCTTTTTCCTATACGGTCATCACTTCCCATACCTCTGCGTACCATATCCACATCTGCTCCTAATTTTTCGCAAAGGATAGCTATTTCATTCATAAATGAAATCTTGGTAGCCAGGAAAGAATTAGCTGCATATTTTGTAAGTTCTGCAGATTTTTCGTCCATGTATATGATAGGATTTCCCTGTCTTACAAATGGAGCGTACAGATCTCCCATTACTTTTCTTGCTCTGTCGGAACAAGTGCCTATTACAACGCGGTCGGGTTTCATGAAATCATCAACTGCCACACCCTCTCTTAAGAACTCCGGATTGGAGACTACATCAAAAGGAGTTTTACAGTTTTTGGCAATAGCGGCTATAACTTTCTCCGCTGTACCTACAGGTACGGTGCTTTTGTCGACAATCACCTTGTAATCTGTCATGATCTTCCCCAATTGCTCTGCCACATTCAGTACAAATGATAAATCTGCTGCCCCGTCGGCTCCCGGAGGTGTAGGTAATGCCAGAAAAATAACTTCAGCTTCTTTAATACCTTCTTCCAGATTGGTAGTAAAAAACAGACGTTCTTCTTTCAGATTTCTCTCGAAAAGTTTCTCTAATCCAGGTTCATAGATTGTAACCTGGCCTTCTGATAACTTTTTTACTTTGTTGGCATCAATGTCCACACAGGTTACTTCATTACCCGTTTCGGCAAAACAAGTACCAGTTACAAGACCTACGTAACCAGTACCCACTACTGTAATTTTCATGAGGGGGTGTTTAAAAATGTTTTAATTGACTGAATTATATAATCCAGTTGATCTTGATCCATTTCAGTGTGTATCGGTAAGGAAATCACCCTATGGGTGAGTTGATCGGTAACAGGTAGATTAAATTCAGCCCCTCCAAAATCGGCAAACATTTTCTGACGGTGAGCCGGAACAGGATAGTAAATCATAGCCGGAATGCCTTTTGATGCAAGGTATTCCTGCAATTTATTTCTATCGGCGCCAACCAGTTGCAGTGTATACTGATGAAAAACATGATAGTTGTTGGCTGCACGATATGGGGTAATAATAGACGGAACATCTGCAAACCCAGCATCGTAAGCATCTGCAACAGCTCTGCGCGCTTCAATATACTGATCCAATAATGGTAATTTGATGTTTAAAACAGCCGCCTGAACTGAATCGAGTCTTGAATTGCAACCTACTACATCATGATAATAACGGGCCGATTGTCCGTGATTTGCCACCATTTTCAATTTAGCCGCTAATTCATCATCATTGGTAAAGATGGCTCCGCCATCTCCGTAACAACCCAGGTTCTTTGACGGGAAAAATGAAGTACAGCCAATATGACCAATAGTACCTGCTTTTTTACGACTTCCATCAGCAAACGTATAATCAGCACCGATTGCCTGTGCATTATCTTCAATTACATAAAGATTATGCCTGGCCGCTAAAGCCATTAATGGCTCCATATCAGTTACTTGTCCGTATAAATGTACAGGAACTATAGCTTTGGTTTTTGGGGTAATTGCTTTTTCAATTGCTGCAACATCCAAACAATAGGTTTTAGGATCAATATCCACAAACACAGGTTTCAATCTTAATAAAGCAATTACTTCTGCTGTTGCAATAAACGTGAAAGATGGGGTGATCACTTCATCCCCAGGTTCCAACCCTAAGGCCATCATGGCTATTTGTAAGGCATCAGTACCATTTGCACAAGGTATCACATGCTTCACGTCCAGATACGATTGCAGTTCTCCTGAAAACTGCTGAACGGCGCTTCCATTAATAAAAGCGGTGCTGTTCAGTACTTCCTCGATGGCTGCATCTACCTGGGGTTTAATCTTATTATACTGGCGTTTCAAATCTACCATCTGAATAGGAACCATATGATCGTATATTTTTATTTTGTTTAAAGTGTGCAAATTTACAAATTTTGGGATTGGTAAGGGAGTATCTTTGCCCGCAACAAGAAATTCAGGTAAAAGTACGTATTCTATTATGTTAGGAACCGGGATATATAATACAGGCCTTCAATTATACCAATTTGTAGTGCGGATTGCCGCTATGGCAGGCAAAAGCAAAGCCCGGAAATGGCTTGATGGCCGAAAAGACTGGCAAAACAAGTTGTCGGCAGCCCAATTGGGCGATGGTAGCACCATTTGGGTACATGCCGCTTCCCTGGGTGAATTTGAACAGGGCCGCCCGGTACTGGAGGCCTTACGCAAAAATTACCCTGCCAATAAAATTTTGTTAACTTTTTTCTCCCCTTCCGGGTACGAGGTGCGAAAAGACTACCAAGGTGCTGATTTTGTATGCTATCTTCCGCTGGATACTGCAAAAAATGCCCGGGAATTTATTGAAATTATCAAGCCCGCTCTTGCCATCTTTATAAAGTACGAATTCTGGTATCATTATCTGACCACTTTGCATGCCCGAAACGTACCAACTTTACTGGTTTCCGGGATTTTTCGGCCAGATCAGATCTTCTTTAAAGGATATGGCTCCATGTTCAAAAAGTTACTTAAGCAGCTTACCCATATTTTCGTTCAGAACCCTACCTCATTGGATTTGCTCAGAAATATAGGGATAAACCAGGTTACGGTAAGCGGCGATACGAGGTTCGACAGAGTAGCCGATCTGTTGAAAGAACAACGTTCTGTTCCTGAAATTGAAAGCTTGTCGGATAACCGTCTTATTGTTGCCGGGAGTACCTGGCCGGAAGATGAAAAGCTACTTAGTCAGTGGTGGCAACAACATCAACCCTCCAATACCTGCTTGATTCTTGCCCCCCATGAAATTCATGAAGAGCATTTACAGGCTATTGAAAATCTTTTCCCCGATGCTATCAGGTTTTCCCTTTTTAAAACTCAACCTGCTACTAAGCCTAAAGTATTGATTATCGATAATATAGGCATGCTAACCATCTTATACAGGTATGCATATCTATCCTATGTTGGTGGTGGATTGGCAAAAGGGGGGATTCATAATGTGCTGGAACCAGCTGTTTATAGTAAACCTGTGATTATTGGCCCTGTCTATGACAAGTATTTTGAAGCTGTTGAATTGGTAGCTGCAGGTGGTGCCGCAGTAGTAACAGATTTACAATCTCTTTCCCAGATATTGGAAAAATTGTTCACAGAGCCTGAATTCTACTCGAAAATGGCTGCTACGGCAGGAAAATATGTTCAACAAAATATCGGAGCTACTGAAAAAGTACTCACCTACATTCAGGAGAAGCGTTTTCTTAGTAAAGCATAGAATTGCTGTACCAATTTGTGATCATCCTGCCAACCCTGAATAATCTTGATTTCGCGCTGAAGCCAGTAATCGGCTTCCTGAAGTGTTGTGAAATCGTTGAGTGTTTTAATGGAACGCTCGTATAAATCCCTGTCTCCATTAAACAAATCTTCTATAAACTGATACTTGTCGTTAATCCCAATTGCCTGGCGAAGGTCTTTTATTGGTATTTCGCCTAGTTTTTGTGCCAGTTCCTGTTTTTCGAGGCGCAGACGGTCGTTCAGTGATTGACCGGTAGATTCTTTAACCTCTTTTACCTCCTTAGTTTCAGGAGTAGGATCAAATAATGTGGCTTGCGATCTGGCAGGTGCAGGTATTGGTGTTTCTATAACTTTAGTAACAGGCGGAGGAGGAGGTGGTTCAGGAGCGGTAGTCTGTTTGGCAAATACAGAATTGAGGTCTGTAATCTCATGGGCCTTGGCAGCTGTGTTGATATCTACTACATCAGATGTTTTATAGGCAGAATTGATATCTTCTGTTTCCCTCACCTGGTTGTTGAGCTCCGTTACAGGAATTACCTTCTCAATATGTTTGGGAGCAGGTGTTTCTGCCTCTTTATAAGGGTAAGTGGTATTATTGTTTACTGCAATGTTAATATCTTCTGCCTTAGGAACCGGAGCGGCCACAGGATTATTTGACGGTAATGTTGTAGTTTGCGCCTCTGTTTCAGTAGTTGAAACGGCAACAGTTATAGGTTGCTGAGAGGGTAAAATAACTGCAACGTTAGCGTGTTTGTCGAGTTGCTCGAGGTGTTGAAGGGTACGTACACGTAATACTTCTGCCTGCAACAATTGCACATAATAGGAAATCGTTGCCAGGTCTGCTCCGGAATTTTTCAATTCCAGCAATTTTTCAATTAATGCACTAATTTTTTCCATGCCTTAATTGTTAACGTTAATAGGTAGGAAATATTTCATTTTTATAAAAATAGAATATTTCAATTAATTAATAATCAAATTACTACAATATGTTTATTGAACCTTCTATAACAGGAGGGCGTAGGGGATGGATAGAGGTGATTTGTGGATCTATGTTTTCAGGAAAAACAGAAGAATTGATTCGTCGGTTGAAAAGAGCAAGGATAGCAAATCTGAAAGTAGAAATCTTTAAACCGGCAATAGACGTGCGATATGATGAGGTAAATATTACGTCGCACGATGAAAATAAGATCAATTCTACCCCAATTGAAAACTCACAGCAAATTCTGCTACTGGCGCAGGATGTAGATGTTGTAGGAATAGATGAAGCTCAGTTCTTTGATGCGGAATTGCCAAATGTATGTGATCAGCTGGCTTTGGCGGGTGTGCGGGTAATTGTTGCAGGGTTAGATATGGATTATACCGGAAAACCATTTGGACAGATGCCTTTTTTACTGGCAAAAGCAGATTATATTACAAAATTACATGCTATTTGTGTAGTGTGTGGAAATATCGCCAACTATTCTTTCAGGAAGTCCGCATCCAAAGAAACCTTATTACTGGGAGAAAAAGATTTGTACGAGCCAAGATGCAGGCATTGTTATTATACCCATCCATAGCTTGAAAGGAATTAGTAAATATTATAGAGGTACCACCTTTATAATATTTGCTCCTTTTTTACTTTAAATGTGAATTTTTTCTGGGTAAGATAGCTGAATATTACTACCAGTATAGTAGTTAGAATTTTACTGATAGTAGGATAGAGATTAAAATGTTCAACAAATATCTTCATAAAAACATAGTTGAGCATAATACAAATACCCACCATGATAAAGTATCTGAAAAGTTGAACCCTGCCCCTGATATTGGATTCTGAGAACACTACATATTTACTTAAAAGGAAGCCAGTAGGAAATGTTACTGCCATAGCCATAAACAACGCACCAATGTGGGCCCCCATATCAAATAAACCAAAATGGATGGTTTCATGACGTAGGATGAAATTGTAACTGATAAAATACAGGAATATATCCAACAACGTATTACCACCGCCACAAGCCAGGTAGCGGAACGTTTGAAATGGCATTACCTTCGAAAAAGGAGGGTAAATAAAGCCCAGGATCTGTAAAATCAAGTTACGTAGTGTCATGAAAAATTGGCGCAAATTTAAGTGTTTTCCGCATGCGGAAAACTACTTTAACGAAAGTTAATAACTATTATATAGTTATCTTAACATATTCCTTTTTTTCCAGTTGGAAACAGTTTTTTGATCTTCACTGGTTGATTGTAAAGGTACATTTTGCTGCTGCCACACATACGCAGCCAGGATTGCTGCCACCTGTTCTTCCTTCAGATTGTTCTCCTGCAAGGCTTGCGGCGTAAAAAATTTACTGATGAAATTTGTATCAAAGTTTCCTTCAATAAATGCAGGTTGTTGTAATGCCCAATGCCCGAATGGTAAAGTGGTTTTAATACCTTTTACTATGTACTCTTCAATTGCACGTATTAATCTGTGACGGGCTTCATCGCGGTTGCTACCCCATGCAATAAGTTTAGCGATCATTGGATCATAGAAAATTGGTATATCCATTCCCTGTTCGTAACCATCATCTACTCTTACTCCATAACCTTGCGGACGGATATATGTTTCCAGTTTTCCGGTATCCGGAAGGAAGTTATTCATCGGGTCTTCTGCGCAAATGCGTAATTCAATGGCATGGCCATTTATTTTGAGGTCATCCTGGGAAAAGGAAAGTTTTTCTCCCCTGGCAATCTTTATTTGTTCTTTTACCAGGTCTAAACCTGTAATCAGTTCTGTAACGGGATGTTCTACCTGGAGGCGTGTATTCATTTCCAGGAAATAGAAGTTTAGTGCTTCATCTACCAGGAATTCAACTGTACCGGCTCCGTAATAATTACAAGCTTTGGCTACATCAACCGCACATTGCCCCATAGCAGCTCTGATAGCAGGAGTAAGGCAAGATGAAGGCGCTTCTTCAATTAGTTTCTGGTGCCTGCGCTGAATGGAACATTCACGTTCGAACAGGTATACACAGTTACCGTGTTTGTCGCCCAGGATCTGAATCTCAATATGTTTCGGTGAGCCTACATATTTTTCAATAAATACAGCATCATCGCCAAATGCGCTAAGGGCCTCACTTTTAGCCATGCGTATCTGTTCCTCCAATTCTGAAGGCTCATTTACGATACGCATACCTTTACCACCGCCACCGGCAGAGGCTTTGATCAGAATCGGGAACCCCGTTTTCTTTACTACTTCTTTAGCTTCCTCCAGACTTCTCAGTGGTGTTTCGGTGCCGGGAACCATTGGTACTCCAAATTTCTGAGCAGCTTGCTTGGCAGCCAGTTTACTACCCATTACCTCAATAGAAGAAGCGGAGGGGCCTATAAATGTGATACCGGCAGCAGTAACCTGCTCGGCAAATTTTGCGTTTTCACTGAGGAATCCATAACCAGGATGAATGGCATCTGCATTCTTTTCCTTTGCTACTGCAATGATTTTTTCGCCTAATAAATAAGATTGATTTGATGGTGCCGGGCCAATACATACCGCTTCATCTGCAAACAACACAAAAGGCATGGTACGATCGGCTTCAGAATATACCGCAACAGTTTTAATGCCCATTTCCCTCGCAGATCGCATAATCCGTAATGCAATTTCACCTCTATTGGCTACCAGAATTTTATTCATCGACAGTAATTTATATGGATTGGCTAATATAGTTAGTTTTATGGACTTAGGATTAAATCGTTGTACTTATCTGTAAATCCTGACTATCTTTGCGGCCATACCATGAGGAAGAAAAGTACTATACATCAGGTAATAACCCTTGTAAAGAAGGATCTTACGTTAGAATTGCGTCAACAGTATGCATTTTATGGAGTAT
The DNA here is from genome assembly GCF_003419895.1 of Chitinophaga silvatica. GTDB lineage: Bacteria > Bacteroidota > Bacteroidia > Chitinophagales > Chitinophagaceae > Chitinophaga > Chitinophaga silvatica. The sequence continues at coordinate 110,441 of NZ_QPMM01000008.1, forward strand.
TATTATACATAGTTTCTACTGTTTTTGTAATCAATCTGATGTTAGGAAAACCGGATGACAAGCTATGGAATGCCCTTTTTTGGGTAATCCAGCTTTTTGTGGCCGTAAATGCTGTTGCCAAAAGCTTTATGCAGGAGAGTAAAGGCCGGTTGCTATATTTCTATTCACTGGTACATCCAAGGGTATTTATAATGGCGAAACTCATCTATAATATCATTTTAATGATTTTGATGAGCTTAATTGCCATGATATGTAGTATTGCGTTCCTGGGAAATCCAATCGCCAATATGGGATATTTTATAGGAATGGTATTGATGGGGGGCGTAAGTTTATCCCTTCTCTTTACCATGCTGGCAGCAATTGCGGCCCAGGCCAACCATAATGCCGCTTTAATGGCGGTAATGGGGTTTCCGCTTATTTTGCCAATTTTGATGCTGCTGGCCAATATTTCAGTTTCTGCTTTCCTTACTGTTTATCAGCCAGGATTACCAAAAATGTTTTTCCTTCTCGGAGGGATGGATATCCTGGTAATAGCCTTAACACTCATTCTTTTCCCATTTCTGTGGAAAGATTGATGAAATATCAAACAAACAGCTAACTTCTATAAACGAATTTTAATAGGTATTTATAGATGTTGCAATAAACTTAAAATCGCCTAAAATCTTTGTACTTAAGGGGAAAACCTGTAGGTTTGCCCCCGGAATATAGCTATAAAAAATGGCCAAACATTGGTGGAAAGCATTAGCGATACTGCTTCTTTTATATGTAATTATCGCCGGGTTTACTATTAATATACCAATTATAGGAACCAACGGACAGTCATCCAGAGGATTGTTCTTTCACGTGCCGATGTGGATATCTATGTATACGATGTTCACTATCTCCCTCGTCTATTCTCTTTTATTCCTTAACAAATACGATTTAAAGAAAGATATTGTAGCGTCCAGCGCTGCCGGCGTAGGGGCTTTCTTTGGCATACTTGGATTTGCTACTGGTACACTCTGGGCTACCTATACCTGGGGCGGTACCCTGACAGACGATCCTAAACAGATGTGTACTGCCATTGCCATCTTAATTTATTTAGCATACCTGGTGTTGCGTATGTCTATCCAGGATATGGACAAAAGGGCGCGTATCTCTGCTGTTTTCAACATATTCGCCTATGCCTTACTAATCCCGCTTACATATATCATCCCCCGGATGGTTGATTCTTTGCACCCGGGAAGTGCTACTACTCCAGGTTTTGCTTCAAAAGACACAGACGGTACTATGAAAATGGTGTTATATCCTGCATTTATCGGATGGACATTATTAGGCGTCTGGATTTTTACTTTAGTAGTGCGCTACAAAAAATTACAACTTAAAAAACTCTTTTAAATGATTAATAAAGCGTTTTCATTCTGCCTTACAGCTGCGCTATTAATGATTTCCGTATTAGCCAACGCACAACAGCAAGATACCGAGAAAGGCCCGGTAAACGAGTTTTTCCGTAGCAATGATAAAATTTACGTAGTGGTAGGTGTCTTAGTGATCATCTTCCTGGGAATAACTTTGTTCCTTATCAATCTGGATAGAAAGATCGGTAAGCTTGAAAAAAATGAGAAATAATATTGGCAAAGGGCGGGATTAATTCCCGCCCTTGCCGTTTGGAACAGCAAATATCAATTTAACCATAGCATTTACAATTTTAATCGTTTTACCAAAACAATAGTTTTATGTCGCAAGAACAGCATTATAGCTTTTTCCAAAGTGTGGAAAAGAGCTTCGACAAAGCAGCTGCGTTCACAAAATGGGATAAAGGTATCCTGGAGCAGATCAAAGCCTGCAACGCTGTATACCAGATTAAATTCCCAGTAAGAATAGGCGATACCGTTCAAGTAATTGAAGCATACCGTGTACAACACTCTCACCACAAACTGCCTTGTAAAGGTGGTATTCGCTTCAGCGAAGAAGTAAACCAGGATGAAGTGATGGCATTGGCTTCCTTAATGACCTATAAATGCGCTATCGTAAACGTTCCGTTTGGTGGTGCTAAAGGCGGTATCAAAATCAATCCCCGCAACTTTACTCCTTTCCAGCTGGAAGCAATTACCCGTCGTTATACTGCCGAATTGGTAAAGAAAAACTTTATTGGCCCGGGTACAGACGTGCCTGCTCCTGATTACGGTACCGGTGAAAGAGAAATGAGCTGGATCCTCGATACCTACATGAGCTTACGCCCAGGAGAAATAGATGGTTACGGTTGTGTGACCGGTAAACCAGTTTCTCAGGGTGGTGTACGTGGTCGTACTGAAGCTACCGGTTTAGGTGTATTCTACGGATTACGTGAACTGTGCAATATTAAGGAAGATATGGACCGCATTGGCCTTACTACTGGCCTTACCGGTAAAAGAGTGGTGGTTCAGGGTATGGGTAACGTAGGATACCATGCTGCTAAATATTTCAACGAAGCAGGTGCTAAGGTAATCTGCCTGATCGAATGGGATGGCGCCATCTTCAACGAAAATGGTATGAACCCGGATGAAGTATTAATGCATAAAAAAGCTACCGGCTCTATCGTTAACTTCCCTGGTGCTGTAAACCTGAAGAAAAATACAGACGGTCTGGAACTCGAATGCGAAATTCTGATCCCTGCAGCACTGGAAAATGTAATCGATGAAAACAATGCTCCAAACGTTAAAGCTAAGATCATCGGTGAAGCCGCAAATGGTCCTTTAACTCCGGAAGCAGATGAAATCCTGAATAAAAAAGGTGTGATCATCGTTCCTGATATGTTCCTGAATGCAGGTGGTGTAACCGTTTCATATTTCGAATGGCTGAAAAACCTTAGCCACGTTCGTTATGGCCGCTTAGGAAAACGTTTCGATGAAAATATGAACATGCATATTCTTCAAACTATCGAAGACCTTACCGGTAAGAAAGTTTCTGAGCAGGAAAGAAAATTCATTGCACATGGTGCTGATGAAGTAGATCTGGTTTACTCTGGTCTTGAAGAAACCATGCACGCTGCTTTACACGAAGTTCGCGATGCTATGATTGCAAATCCTCAGATCACTGATATGCGTACTGCTGCTTATGTTGTAGCTATCAATAAGGTAGGTGCTGCATACGAACAACTGGGTATTTTCCCTTGATCGGATAAACGCAAACGCACTAATAATATCAAAAAGCATAAAGGTCGGACTACTGATCTTTATGCTTTTTTATTTTTAGGTTGATGGATTAATGTGGAGATCTGCCTTTTTTATTTTTTAGATAGATGGATAAGCAGGAAGAGCTTTTAGAAATTGCCATTGATTGGCGGTATATGTACCACAAAAGGTATGAAGACCATTAGTGATCACCAGGTAACTGGCCGGCATAGCCATATTATACTGTACTACCTGTTGCAGCGTTTTGTTGGTCAGCGGAACATTCATCTCTTTACACTCTATCAGCATCCATGGCTGCATATCTCTGTTGTAAATCACTATATCATATCGCTTCTTTACTTCCCCTATATAAATTTCCCTTTCTATCCCAATTAGGGCAGAGGGATACTCAAGTGTTTGAACCAGATAATTGAGGAAATTTTGCCTTACCCATTCCTCTGGTGTAAGTAGAATATATTTCTTTCTTAATCGGTCAAAGATCAATTCTTTGTTTCCTTCTTTGACAATTTTGAAATCCGGCGTTGGAAAGGTGATAGCAATCAAATGTTGATAGATTTTGATGCGAAGATAGTTACAATACTATAATATGGGCAGTCGGAGAAAAAACCTTATATTTGCCTGTCAAAAGGCTATGAAGACAAAAGAAGAAATTGTAGCTAATTGGTTGCCCCGCTACACAGGAGAAAAATTGGAAAATTTTGGGTCTCACATTCTCCTCACGAATTTCAGTAACTATGTTACCATGTTTGCAGAATGGAACAACGTTCAGATTGTTGGTCAGGGCAGACCTATGCAATGTGCAACCGCTGGTGATATTACCATTATCAATTTTGGAATGGGCAGCCCTGGTGCTGCAACGGTAATGGATCTTTTATCTGCAATTACTCCTAAAGCAGTATTGTTTTTAGGTAAATGTGGTGGATTGAAGAAGAAAAATCAGATAGGTGATCTGATTCTGCCAATTGCCGCTATCAGAGGAGAAGGAACCAGCAACGATTATTTCCCACCGGAAGTTCCTGCTTTACCGGCATTTGCTTTACAGAAAGCTATCTCTACTACCATCAGAGACGCTGGTCAGGATTACTGGACCGGTACCTGCTATTCTACCAACAGAAGGGTATGGGAACATGATTCCGAATTCAAGCAATATCTTGAAAAAATCAGAGCAATGGCGGTAGATATGGAAACAGCCACGATCTTTTCAGTAGGCTTTTTCAATAAAATTCCTACAGGCGCATTACTCCTGGTTTCCGACCAGCCAATGGTACCGGAAGGTGTAAAAACGGAAGACAGCGATAAAAAGGTAACTACAAAATTTGTAGAGCGTCATCTGAAAATAGGAATAGATTCATTACGCAAACTCATTGAGAGTCACCAAACCGTGAAGCATCTTCGTTTTTAGATTTGTTGTAACTTCCGGGTATGCTTACAAAGCGGGTAGATATCCAAAGCCTGGAAGTTAAATTCCAATCTGGCAACACAACAACAACGGCTGTAAATGAAATTTCCTTTTCAATAGGGAAAGGGGAAGTGGTGGGCGTCGTCGGTGAATCCGGCTCCGGAAAATCGGTGACAGCTCTATCTTTAATGAGACTGATTAACACTCCTGGTACTACAACACGGGGCAATATTCTTTTTCAGAACTCAAATGAGGCTGTAGTTAACCTGGTGCAGCTTTCAGATTCGACCATGCGCTCCTATAGAGGAAAAGAGCTGAGCATGATCTTTCAGGAGCCAATGACAGCGCTTAACCCCCTGAAAACTTGCGGCTGGCAGGTTGTTGAAGCATTAAGGCAGCATCAGCCAATGGACAATTCTGCTGCACGAAGGAAAGTTGAGCTACTTTTCGAACAGGTTAAACTTCCAGATCCTCCATCTATTTTCAAAAGATATCCACATGAATTATCGGGTGGCCAAAAGCAAAGGGTAATGATTGCGATGGCAATTGCCTGTAATCCGAGCCTTTTAATAGCAGATGAACCAACTACCGCCCTGGATGTAACTGTTCAGAAAACAGTACTGAATCTCCTGAAGGAGTTACAGCAGCAAATGGATATGAGCGTGATGTTTATAACCCACGATTTAGGCGTAGTAGCGGAAATAGCGGATAAAGTGGTGGTAATGTATAAGGGAGATATTGTGGAAGCAGGAACAGCTCGGGAAGTATTGTTAAATCCCAGGCATCCTTATACTAAAGGCCTGCTGGCGTGCAGGCCACCGGTAGACAGGCGGTTATTCCGTCTTCCGGTTACTGCCGATTTTATGGAGATCGACCAGCAGAACAGAATACTCGAAAAAAAGAACAAGATCAATGATTTAGTTGATACCTTAACAATACCCCTTTCTACCCTCGAGAATCGGCGGCAACAATTGATTGATACCCCACCAATTTTACAGGTAGAAGGACTGCAAACCTGGTTTCCGGTGGAGAAATCATTTACCGGTAAGGTAAAAAGATGGATGAAAGCGGTAGATGGAGTGAGTTTTAATATTGCTGCAGGAGAAACAATGGGATTAGTTGGCGAGTCGGGATGTGGAAAAACTACCTTAGGCCGCTCAATCTTGCGACTTGTAGAACCAACGGGGGGAAGTATTGTTTATAAAGGACAAGATATTCGAAGCCTTTCGGCAATAGGAATGCGACATTTGAGAAAGGATATGCAGCTGATATTTCAGGACCCATATGCATCATTGAACCCAAGGCAGGTGGTAGGAGCGGCTATTCTTGAGCCCATGCAGGTACACGGGCTTTATGGGAACGAAAAGTCTCAGAAGGAGAGGGTAGAGATGCTTTTGGAGAAAGTAAGTTTACCAACGTCGTTTTACCAACGTTATCCGCATGAATTATCGGGAGGGCAGCGTCAAAGGATTGTAATAGCCAGGGCTTTGGCAGTTTCTCCTTCCTTTATAGTGTGTGATGAGTCGGTTGCTGCATTGGATGTGAGTGTACAGGCACAGGTATTAAACCTGCTGATTGGATTGAGGGAGGAATTTGGGTTTACCTGTATTTTTATTTCTCATGATTTATCGGTTGTTAGGTTTATTAGTGACAGGATGATGGTAATGCAAAAGGGGAAGATTGTGGAACAGGGGTGGGCAGATGACGTTTATAATCACCCCAGAGAGACATACACACAACAGTTGATTTCGGCTATTCCTACAATTTTTTAATTTATAAATTATTGATTAATAATATTTTTATATCATATTTTGATGGTATGAATATTAATTGGTAATTTTGCACACTCTAAAAATTTCTTATTCATACCGTAATATGAAACTATCACAGTTCAAATTCGATCTTCCTTTAAATCTGATCGCGCAGCACCCTTCTAAGACAAGAGATGAATCACGCTTAATGGTGGTAAATCGCACTACTGGAAAAATTGAACACAAAGTATTTAAAGATATCCTGGGTTATTTCAACGACAAGGATGTAATGATTGTGAACAATACCAAAGTATTTCCAGCAAGGTTGTATGGCCGCAAGGAGAAAACAGGAGCAAAAATTGAAGTATTCCTGCTGCGTGAGCTTAACAAGCAAAACCGCCTGTGGGATGTAATTGTTGACCCAGCCCGTAAAATCCGCGTGGGTAACAAATTATACTTTGGAGATGATGAAACACTTGTAGCTGAAGTTATCGATAATACTACCTCCAGAGGTCGTACTATCCGTTTCCTTTTTGAAGGAAATGATGATGAGTTCAAACAAGTATTGGATCAACTGGGAGAAACTCCTTTGCCAAAGTATATCAAGCGTAAGCCTGAAGAAGAGGATAAGGAGCGTTATCAGACTGTTTACGCAAAGTATGAAGGAGCAGTTGCTGCACCTACAGCAGGTTTACACTTTAGCCGGGAGCTGATCAAAAGATTAGAAATCAAGGGTGTAAGATTTGCCGAAGTTACTTTGCATACTGGTTTGGGTACATTCCGTCCTATTGAAGTGGAAGATCTGAGCAAACATAAAATGGATGCTGAGTATTTCCACATCGAGGAACACGCTGTTAAGATTGTAAATAAGGCGAAAGAAGAAAACCGCCGTATTTGCGCTATCGGTACTACTTCTGTAAGAGCAGTTGAATCTTCTGTTACAGCACAGAATCATTTAAAGGCAGCTGAAGGATGGACTAATATGTTCATTCACCCGCCATATGATTTTGCTATTCCTAATTCACTGGTAACTAACTTCCACTTGCCAAAAACAAGCTTGCTGATTATGACTTGCGCTTTTGCTGGTTATGATCTGATCATGGAAGCATACCAACAAGCTATCAAAGAAAAATATCGCTTCTTCAGCTATGGCGATGCTATGCTGATTATCTGATAAGAATTAGTTAGTTGTTTGAATACGGATTTGAGGGCTGAAATTTCTACCCGCAAATCCGTATTTTTTTTAAAAATATGGAATACAGAAAAGTAGCCATTATTGTTGCTGGCGGATCTGGTACCCGCATGCAGAGTACAGTTCCTAAACAATTTTTAGAACTCGCCGGCAAGCCTGTTTTATTGCATACTATTAATGCATTTGCAGCGGCATACCACGACATGGAGATAGTTTTGGTAGTACCTACTGCCCACTTTACCTATGTAAATACACTCCTGAAAGATTTTCCTTCCTTATCCAAAATAACTATAGTTGGCGGAGGAGAAACTCGTTTTCACTCAGTAAAGAATGGCTTACAGCATGCACAGAATGCAGTAGTATTTGTTCATGATGGAGTAAGACCGCTGGTTTCCGTTTCGTTGATCCGTCGCTGTTATGAAGCTACTCTCCTGCATGGTAGCGCTATTCCTGTGATTGATATGAAAGACAGCCTTCGGGAAGTTGCTGGCGATACCAATAAGGCAGTAGACAGAGATAAGTATAAGATTATACAAACCCCTCAAACCTTTTTATCCGACCTTCTGATACAAGCATTCGAACTTCCCTACGATCCATTATTCACAGATGAAGCCACAGTAGTAGAACGACTGGGTAATCCGGTTCATTTGGTACAGGGCGAGGAGTCTAATATCAAAATAACCAAGCCGCTGGACCTTACAATTGCAGCAGCTTTGTTGCAGGAACAATAAGGTTTTGATGCATCCGTTTTAAATTAGCCGTTTCCGTTCAAAAATATATTGTAAACCCGATTGAATTGATTTTGCTGTATAGGTTAGTGATATGAAAAGATCACTGTTACATTATATAGCTGGTTTAATTGAATCATTCAGATAAATTACTAATGATATTGTAAGCCTGCCTGAACTGCTTTAGCTGTATCGGCAAATGGAACCAGTGCATATGCTCTTCTGCCGGTAAGTGTATCGCAGTTGTTGGAATTGAGGATGGTATGTGAAATGGTATCTCCGGAAATTCCGGCTGTTTCAAATTGTATTTTGTTTGCGACCAGCCAGTAGCGGATAGTTGAAGAGGTAGTGGTATCTGCCTTACCCCAGGGATTATCACATAATTTTTCCTGACGGAACATATAGGCAGCAGTGGAAGGAGGATCTTTAAAACATGACGATAAAAAAATAACCGTTGCAAGCACTAAAAAACAATATTTCATAGAATGAATTTTTGTTTTAAACGAACTGACAACGGTTTATGTTACAACGCTTCCTATTTATTGGCAGCGGTTTCCAGTAATCCTTTATTGATTTTGGCCAGAATCTGATGTGCTACATCCATTGCCTGTAAACCATCAATTGCATTAACTGCAACAGGTTTATTCAGGAGGATACTATCACGGAAAAGTTCAAGTTCCATTCTGATGGCATTAGACTGTTTGATTTCCGGATTGGCAATTGCAATTGTCTTTTTACCACTATTGGTATCAATATCCAGCGAAAACAATCCTTCGTCTGCTTCCGTTTTAAGTTTAATAATTTCAGTCTTTTTATCGAGGAAATCGATGCCTATGTATGCGTCTTTCTGGAATAAACGCATCTTACGCATTTTCTTAAGAGAGATACGACTTGAAGTTAAATTAGCTACACAGCCATTATGGAATTCGATCCGTACATTGGCAATATCCGGGGTATCGCTCATAACAGCTACACCACTGGCCGAAATTCGGTTTACAGTAGATTTTACAATGCTCAGCACAATATCAATATCATGGATCATCAGATCCAGGATAACGCTTACATCTGTGCCTCGTGGATTGAACTCTGCTAACCTGTGTACTTCTATGAACATTGGTTTCAAATCATACCCTTGTAGCGCTAAATAAGCAGGATTGAAACGCTCTACGTGACCTACCTGGAATTTGATATTTGCTTCATCCACTAGTTTCACCAGTGTTTTAGCTTCATCCATAGTATTGGTCATTGGCTTCTCTACGAAAATATGCTTGCCATTTCTGATGGCCAGTTCGCAGAGTTTAAAGTGTTGAGTGGTAGGAGCTACTATATCAACCGCATCTACCACCTGAATCAGCTCTTCCGGAGAGTTATATCTTGGAATATTATATTGAGCAATACTGGCAGCATTGGCTTCGCCTGGATCAAAGAAGCCAACTACTTCAACATCTTTCATAGTAGCCAGCTGGGAGAGGTGTATCTTACCTAAATGTCCTACGCCGAAGAGTCCTATTTTGAGCATACGTATTTGAATAATTATCTGCGAAAGTAAATAGAAATACGGATTTTAGGATTACGTATTTAAGTATTTGTTCATTCAAGTATTTGCATAATCTCCTATCTTATAAAATTATAACATACCTTCTTCAGCAAGACTTAAATAGCCAGTTTCTCCTACAATTATGTGATCTATTAATAGAATATCGAATATTTGCCCCATTTCTTTCATCCGACGTGTTACCAGGATATCGGACTGGCTGGGTTTCAGGTTGCCTGAAGGATGGTTATGGCAAAGTAGAATTTTTGTTGCATTATTGATGATAGCCTCTTTAAAAATTAGTCTTCCATCTACAACTGTACTGCTTATACCTCCATTACTGACTCTTTTATGAGCCAGAACTTTGTTGGCATGATTTAGAAACAGAACATAAAAGATTTCATAGGGGTAATCTGCAAGGATAGGCTTTAAAAACAATGCGGCAGCTGCCCCGCTGCTGATCACAGTTTTCTTGTGGATATATCCTGCCTGCCTCCTTCTGGCCAATTCCATGGCGGCTAATATAGTTATAGCTTTGGCTTCTCCAATTCCTCTAAGCGAGCTTAACTGGCTGGCACTGATTTTTCCCAATTCAGAGAGGTTATTATGAGCGAGCTGAAGAATTTCTTTGGCCAAATCTAAGGCTGTTTTTTGCTTATGGCCGGTTTGAATTAAAATTGCTAATAATTCGGCATCACTTAGCGATGATGCGCCAATATTGATTAATTTTTCTCTTGGCTTATCATCTTCTGCCCAGGAGGAAATGGGCAAATGAGAGGTTGGGTATACGTTAACAAACATGGCAATCTATTTAACCAAATTTATTAAATTTATTATGAATTGTGTACAGCCTCCGCTGAATTTTTCTCTCATTAACATTTATATAACATAATGATTATAAGTATTATATAGATGTGGTTTATATATTATATTTTTTTAGTTATAAAAAAATCAGGCTGGTACACCCAAAAATCATAGTTTTGCAACCTCTTTTCCACTAGTATCTAGTATGCAACCTTCAGTAAAAATTTTTACAGGCAACAGTAATCCGGCACTAGCCGAAAAAATTGCCAAAAAGTACGGTAAAGGGCTTCAGGGAGGCCTTGGTAAAGTTAAAATCCAAAAATTCAGTGACGGTGAGATCCAACCAGTTTTCCTGGAAAGTATCCGTGGTGATTATGTTTTCCTGATCCAGGGAACCAGTGCACCTTCTGACAATTTATTGGAGTTGCTTCTGATGATTGATGCTGCTAAAAGGGCTTCAGCCGGTTATATTACCGCGGTAATTCCTTATTTCGGCTATGCTCGTCAGGATAGAAAAGACAAGCCTCGTGTGGCCATTGGATCTAAGCTGGTAGCAAATCTGCTGACCTCGGCAGGTGCTAACAGGGTAATTACAATGGATTTACACGCCCCTCAGATTCAGGGCTTCTTCGATATCCCGGTAGATCACCTGGATAGCTCAGCTATTTTTATTCCTTATATAGAGAATTTAAAGCTGGAAAATCTTACCTTTGCATCCCCCGACGTTGGAAGTACAAACCGGGTAAGGGAAGTGGCTTCCTACTTCAATGCCGAAATGGTAATCTGCGATAAGCACCGTAAACGTGCCAATGAAATTGCATCCATGGTGGTAATTGGAGATGTAAAGGACAGGGATATTGTGCTCATTGACGATATATGCGATACTGCCGGTACTTTATCAAAAGCAGCAAATCTTTTGAAAGAAAAAGGCGCCAGAAGTGTCAGAGCTTTTTGTACGCACCCCGTTTTCAGCGGTAATGCCTACGAAAATATCAATAACTCAGTTTTAGAAGAAATCGTGGTTTGTGATACCATTCCACTGAAGCCTGGAGCTCCTTCTAAAATTAAAGTGATTACTGTAGCCGAATTATTCGCAGTAGCCATTCGCAATATGCACGAGAATAAGTCTATCACGAATCTGTTTATTCACAGCCATCGCAGACAAGACTAAAGAACGTATTTTTTTAATCAATATAAATTGTCTAAACAATGAAAACAATAACCATCGAAGGACAACTCAGGAGCGAATTCGGTAAAAAAGCCACCCGCCAGCTTCGTTCTGAGGAACAAGTGCCTTGCGTTATTTACGGGGGTGCAGAAACTGTAAATTTTTCAGCTCCTGCTAAAGCATTCAAATCCCTGGTTTACACTGCCGATTTCCAAATCGCTGAAATTAAACTGGGTAACAAAACTTACAGAGGCGTATTGAAAGACCTGCAATTCGACGTAGTAACAGATGAGCTGTCTCACGTTGATTTCATGGAACTGGTAGAGGACAAAACAGTTAACGTTACTTTGCCAATTAAACTGGTTGGTCAATCCGTTGGTGTTAAAGCTGGTGGTAAACTGGTTAGCAAACTGAAAGCTTTGAAAGTGAAAGCTTTACCTAAAGACCTGGTTGAGAATATCGAAGTAAACATCGAAAACCTGGAACTGAACAGTAACATCCGCGTTGAAGACGTGAAGATCGCTGGTATCGAAATCACCAACTCTCCACGTATTCCTATCGCTTCTGTTGTAATGACTCGTCAATTACGTCAGGAAGAAGCTACCGCTGAAAAAGACGCTAAAAAGAAATAATTTTTAGAAATATTTTTCCAGAAAGCCTCTCTATTTTTAGAGAGGCTTTTTAATTTTGATACATCGCGTTACAATGCGCTATTATTGCATTTTTATATAATCAGATAACATGAAATACCTGATAGCCGGCCTGGGAAATATCGGAGAAGAATATAAGCATACAAGACACAATATCGGATTTGATGTAGTAGATGCTTTTGCTGCCAGGCATAATGCAGTGTTTCAGAACGATAGACTGGCCGATGTAGCTGAGTGCAAATGGAAAGGCAAAACGTTTATAATTATTAAGCCTACCACTTTCATGAACTTAAGTGGCAGAGCAATCAAATATTGGATGGATAAAGAAAAGATCACAATAGAAAACCTATTGGTGATCCTGGACGATCTGGCTTTACCCCTCGATGTGCTGCGTTTAAGACCCGGAGGTAGCGATGCTGGTCATAATGGCCTGAAAAGTATTCAGGAATCTCTTGGCAGCAATCAATATCCCCGCCTGAGATTCGGCGTTGGAAATCAATATCCGAAAGGCCGGCAGGTAGACTTTGTACTCGGAAAATGGAAAAATACTGAAGAACCTGTGGTTCAGGAAAAAATTGAAAAAAGTGCAGATATCATAGAAAGTTTCGCTACTATTGGAATCGCCAGAACCATGAATGAATACAACAAACTTACTTTTCCCGGTAAATAAGGAGCTATTACTTTTTCAACTTTAAAATAACACTTTATGAAAATTATTTGTGTAGGAAGGAACTATGCCGATCATGCCAAAGAATTGAAGAACGAGGTACCTACCGAACCTGTATTATTCATGAAACCCAAAAATGCCCTTCTGCAAAATGGTCATCCATTTTTTTATCCTGAATTCACCAATAATTTGCACTATGAGTGCGAATTGGTGTTGAAAGTGAGCAAAAATGGTAAACATATCCAGGAGAAATTCGCCGATAAATATTACGATCAGATCTCTGTAGGAATAGATTTTACAGCGCGCGATCTTCAGGATAAACAAAAAGCCAAAGGCCTCCCCTGGGAAATTGCGAAAGCATTCGATAACTCTGCAGTCGTAGGCAAATTCATTCCTATCACTCCGGAAATGGATAAAAACGATATCAATTTTTGTCTCTATAAAAACAAAGCCATCGCTCAGGCAGGAAATACCAAAGATCTCCTGTTCTCATTCGATTTTCTGGTTTCCTATATCTCAAGATTCTTTACCCTGAACATAGGCGACCTCATCTTTACCGGTACTCCCGCCGGTGTAGGCCCTGCCGAAATAAATGATAGCTTTGAAGCCTTTATCGAAGACGACAGCCTGCTCGAATTCAGCGTAAAATAAATGTAATTCAATAGCAGCGAAGAGATTCGCTGCTATTGAATTAAGGAATATTATTATAGATAGTATCCAGAATTCTTGTTAACTCTTCATAATCTTTTTCCGAAAGGTGTTTCCAGCCCACCTTACGCATATCATATACCACCGCTTTCACATCTTTATACTTTTCCACACCCTCAGGTGTTAATTGTAAATAAACCTTCCTGCGGTCCAGGGAATCCACTTCTCTTCTTACCAGCCCCTTCTTTACCAATAATTCAATAATCCGGGAAATAGTAGTGATATCTTTTGAGGTATTACGGGCAAGCTCGTTATGGGTAGTTTTTTTATGCTTGTATAAATTCTCAATAAGTAGCCATTGATCCACTGTAATGTCCTTCTGTTGGGCATCGAAGGTCTTTTGCCAATAGTTGCGAAGTTTTTTTAGCGTAGCATCCAACTTAAAAAAAGAGGGATTACTGACGAAAGTATCAGTCATATTAATTAATTTGCATTAGCAACTGTTGCTATGGCAACTATTGTTTTTAATCACCATCATCACCAAAACAGTCTTATTGTGTTTAAAGATAACACAAGCGTTTCAACTTTAAAAACGCTATCCACCAATCCTGTAGGAGATAGTAAGGAGTTGGCAGATTTACTAACAGCCTGGAAACTGATGTGTGAGGCAGGACATATGGCTGCAACCTACGAAGCCAACCGCACTATTTGCCGGTATGTACACTCTACCTCCCGGGGGCATGAAGCTATTCAGATAGCTACAGGCCTTCAATTAAAACCCTGGGATTACGTTTCTCCCTACTATCGCGACGATGCCATGCTTCTCGCAATGGGCTTTACCCCTTACGAGCTAATGCTGCAGCTTCTCGCAAAAGCAGATGATCCGTTTTCGGGTGGAAGATCCTATTACTGCCATCCAAACAATCAAAGACCGGATCGGCCACAAATTCCACATCAAAGCAGTGCTACAGGTATGCAGGTGATTCCTGCTACCGGAATGGCTCAGGGGCTCCAATATCTGGAAAACACGAAATCTCCTCACCTTAAAACAGGCCCTAACGGAGAACTACCTGTTGTTGTTTGTGTTTTGGGAGATGCCAGCGTTACGGAAGGAGAAGTAAGTGAAGCCTTACAGTTTGCAGTGCTTAAGCATTTACCAATTATTTATCTGGTTGAAGATAATAACTGGGGAATTTCTGCTACTGCAGAAGAAGTACGGGCGATGGACGCATATGAATATGCCGCAGGCTTTAAAGGGCTCGAACGAATGAGAGTAGATGGCAGCGATTTCACGGCCAGCTATGCTGCCATGGAAACAGCTATCGGTTATGTGAGGCAGGAAAGAAAACCAATTCTGGTGCAGGCAAATGTTCCGCTACTGGGCCACCATACTTCTGGTGTGCGTAAAGAATGGTATAGAACAGAAGACGACTTAAACAAACATATAGCAGAAGACCCCTTACCAAAATTAAGATCTCTGCTCATGAAACATGGTATTGCTGATGCAATACTTGAAGAACTGGATATCATCGCAGCAAATGATGTACTCCATGCCTTCGAACATGCTGTTGAAGCACCCGATCCAACTCGTGAATCTTTTATGGATCATGTTTTTGCACCTACTACAATAACTGAAGAAAGAGGAGAACGTACTCCGGCCGGAAAACAGAAAGTGGTAATGGTAGATGCCGCATTACATGCTGTAGAAGATATCTTACAGAATTATCCTGAAGCTATATTTTTCGGCCAGGATGTTGGTCGTCGTTTAGGCGGTGTTTTCAGGGAAGCAGCAACGCTGGGAGAGAAGTTTGGAGATCACAGGGTATATAATACTGCTATACAGGAAGCCTATATCATTGGTGCTACCACCGGCTTATCGGCGGTAGGAGTAAAGCCAATTGTAGAAATTCAGTTTGCGGATTACATCTACCCGGGCTTTAACCAGCTGGTTACGGAAGTAGCTAAATCCTGCTATCTCAGTAATGGTAAATTTCCTGTTCAGGCATTGATCAGAGTTCCTATAGGTGCGTATGGAGGAGGTGGTCCGTATCACTCTGGTAGTATAGAATCTACTTTATTAAGCATAAAAGGAATCAAAGTCGTATATCCTTCAAATGCTGCAGATATGAAAGGGTTGATGAAAGCGGCATTCCTTGATCCTAACCCGGTAATTATGCTGGAACATAAAGGACTTTACTGGAGCAAGGTGCCTGGCACTTTAGAGGCTATGACAATAGAACCAGGTGCCGATTACATACTACCATTAGGAAAAGGAACTATTGTACAATCCGCACATCCCCGCGATATTAAACAGGGTAATACTATGTGCATTATTACCTATGGAATGGGTGTGTATTGGGCCAAAGCTGCCGCAAAGGCATTTCCTGGTCAGATAACCGTGGTAGATTTACGAACCCTTTATCCGCTGGATGAAGAACTTATATACAGTCAGGTGAAGTTACATGGTAAATGTTTGGTGCTTACTGAAGAACAGTTGAATTCATCTTTCATACAATCCCTGGCGGGTAAAATTCAGGGTGAGTGTTTCAGGTATCTCGATGCACCTGTTGCAATGATTGGGGCGGCCGATTTACCGGCGGTGCCACTGAATACAGGGTTGGAGGCGGAGATGCTTCCAAGCGCAGAGAAGGTAATTAAAGCAGTGAAAGAGCTATTGGAGTATTAAAATAAAACACGGATAGAATTGTAGTGCTGCACTTAGCTTAATCAATAATTCCTCTATAAGTTACCTTAATAAAAATGGGCTGTCTCGATATCGAGACAGCCCATTTTTAATTATTATTTGTTCTTATCACTCAAAACCTGGGTTTTGTTTCAGGTTTGGATTAATACTTAATTGTCTGAATGGAATAGCAAACAACTTGTATTTATCAGCAGTTGGTTTGTGATCCCACCAGGTAGCAGTGGTGAATTTTCCGAAACGGATCATGTCTTCACGACGTTTTCCTTCGAAGATAAATTCACGACCTCTTTCTGCTAACAACTCATCCATAGTCAGGGTAGTAGTTGTATATGCTTCTGTAGTCCAATCTGCAGCTTTGAAAGCACGTTTTTTGCAGGTATTGATCAGATCTACTGCTTCCTGAGTAGCCATTTTACCGTTCTTTCTCATTAAAGCTTCAGCTTTATTGTAGTAGATTTCAGTTAAACGATACAACATGAAGTCATTACCCCAGTAATTAGGGTCATCGGTTTTACCAGGAAGATATTTAGCGAATCTTGCACCGCTGTTTTCTTCACCGCGGGTCATTCCACCTTCTCCGGTTTCACCTTCAGAGTTACGACGGATTTCTTTTACAAAAACCAGTGGTTTATCACTGTATTCTTCAGTACCTAATACAAGGCTATCAGCTTCAGAAGTGCGTAAAGCCGGATCTTTCTTCATAGATCCGATCAGCATCCACTGTTGTTTACGAAGGTCTTTATCTTTAAACGCGTCGAAAGCTGTTGGAATTACAACGATACCGTTGTTACCATCGCGATCTGCGTTATAGATCTGACGTTGACGATAGTGCCAGAAATCTCCGTTCCATCCAAAGCGGAAGTTTCCACTACGGAAATCGTATGCGATTTGGAACAGACCTTCAGGGGAATTACTGTTAGTATTGGCAAATGCATTGGTAATATTTGGTTCAAGAGCAGGAATGCTACCAGCAAGAGAACCACCGTCACCAGCAATGATTTTATTACAGTAAGTAATACAATCATCCCAACGAGGGGTACCAGTCCACTCTTCAGCATTGAGGTATAGTTCTACCAGCATTGCATATGCACCTGCTTTGGTAACACGACCTACCAGTTGCGGAGATAATGGTTGTAATTGTTCAGCATTATCTCTGATTTCCTTTTCGATGAACTCGAATACTTCTTTACGAGGCTTTGTAGCAGGAGACTCAGGAACACCTACTTGAGTAACAACCGGAATATTACCGTAAAGATCCATCAGTTTCAGATAATGCCAGGCGCGAAGAACTTTGGTTTCTGCGATAATGCTTGTTTTATCTGCTTCGGTCATCCCGATTTTGGTAAAATCCAATGATGATAAATCTCTGATGGTTGCATTACAGAATCCCATACCCCAGAACATCAGGTTCCATGGGTTCCATACGTTATCATCGTTTGCGATCCATTGGTGATTGTGTAAGCGGATCCAGTTACCACCGTCATAACCGTGACGGCCTTTTTGTGGCCATGCCAACTGATCTGCAGAGAGTTCAGATACTCTCCAGTAACCAAGCTGGCCGGTAGGAGCAGCCCATGCATTTGCGTGAGTGAATGGGCGTAAAACTGCCGACATTACCTCTTCTCTGTTACGATAGAAATTGTCTACAGTGATTTCACTATATGGTTTTTCGTCGAGCTTCGTACATGCACCTAAACCAAGTGCCATGAAGGCTGCGCCGAGAATTATATTACTTTTTTTCATTTTTTAAGTTTTTGCTGCTTTTAGAATCCGATGTTCAGACCGATGGTGTAAGAACGGGTACGTGGATAAAATCCTCTTGAGTCGATACCGGAATCAAGAGCAGTATCTTGCAGTTCTGGGTCTAAGCCACTGTATTTGGTAATAGTAGCGATATTACGTCCGGCTGCGTATAAACGAAGGTTACGGATGTATTTTGTTTTCAGTTGGAAGTTGTAACCTAAAGTAAGGTTATCCAATTTTACAAAATCGCCTTTCTCCAGGTAGTAGTCAGAGTATGCAGGATTATCATTAAGCTTAGCATTTTTACCAAGTACATAATCCAGCATGTTGTTAGGAGCCCATTTTTTGTTACCGAAGTACATATCCTGCAGATTCAGGATTTGGAATCCGAATTTACCACGGAAGAATACTGTCAGATCCCAGTTTTTGTAGCGGAAAGTATTGCTCCAGGAAGCCATGTATTTAGGAATACCAGTACCAATAACTGCTTTGTCGTCTTCATTTACTTCACTAGCCAATGCTTTAGAACCATCTTTTTTGTACAGTAACCATTGTCCGGCATCATTGAATCCTGCAAAGCGATATCCATAGAAGGAACCGAGTGGACCACCTTCAACTACGCGGATAGCCTGACCGAGGTTTCCTGGGGAAGGAAGATCTCCGAAGTATTGAGGAGAAGTTTTGTAAACCTCGTTAGAGAAGGAAACAACTTTATTTTTTTGGAAGTTGAATGTAACATCACTGTTCCAGGTAAAGTCTTTAAGTTTCACAGGAACGGTATTCAATACTACTTCAACACCACTGTTGGCAAGTACACCTACGTTGGTATACATAGTAGACACGATATTGGCAGGAACTTGAGAACTGTATGCATAGAGCAAATCATTGGTTCTACGGTTATAAACATCTAAAGCACCACCAATTCTGTTATTCAGGATAGACCAATCCAGACCGATGTTCAACTCTTTCTTGGTTTCCCATTTCAGGTTTGGATTAGGGTTCTTGTTAGGGCCGTATGTTTGAATCCATTTACCATTTTGCAAATATGCACCACCAGTACCCATTGTAATTAATGCCTTATAGTTAGGGATACCCTGGTTACCAGTAACACCATAACCTGCACGTAATTTCAGGTTATTGAAGATATTGATATCCTGCATAAATGCTTCTTTGGAAATAACCCAACCAGCAGATATTGCCGGGAAATTACCCCATTTGTTGTTGACACCAAAGCGGCTGGAACCTTCGTGACGAAGAATAGCCTGTAACATATATTTCTGTTGGTAGTTATAGTTGATTCTACCAAAGAATGCAATCAGGGTATTATCTTCTTTACGGCTATTCATAGACGGACGAGGAAGTTTTGGATCATTAATTGCATTTCCTGCATTAATGTTCCAATCTTCAAAGGCATCGGTCAGGAAGCCGTTGTTGTTCATATCATAAGTTTCCCAGGTAGAGTATTGGTAGCTGTAACCACCCATTATGTTGAAGGTATGGTCAGAAACTCTTTTGGTATAGTCAACGGTTGACTCAAAAGTTCTGTCTTTACCAGTATAATTTGCTTTACGGGCATAACCACCACCCTGGTAATCCTGGATTGAAGAACGGGAGATTTTGCTGCGATATTCACGATCATTATAGTCGTCGCTTACAATCGCACCAAATGCAGAGATTTTCAAATCCTTGATTGGTTCCAACGTTAAACGAAGGTCACCGGAATTGGTTTTTTGATCTCTGGTATTTTGTTCCTGCATTAAGCGTGCTAATGGATTATAGTTATTGAAACCATTTGTTTCAATGAATTTACCATTGGCATCATATAGAGGAGCAGTAGGGTTGCGTTGAACAGCCTGTTCGAAATCACCACCTCTACCACCATTCATATTGGCTTTATTCAGGTTGGTAGCAAGGTTTAATTGTAAAGACAGTTTACCTTGTAAACCAGTTTGGTTGATGTTGATTCTTCCACCATATTGCTGACGACCATTTTGCAGTGCAATACCGTTTGCATCGTTGTAATAGACAGAAGCACGGTAGTTAGTAGTGGCAGTACCACCAGAAGCAGCAAAGTTGTGATAATGGCTAAGGTTATTCTTATCCAATAACAGATCATACATATTTACGTTTGCACCCTGGTTATTATTCTCGCCAGCTATTTTTAAATAATCAGCGGCGCTAAGAATACCTGGTTTTTTAGCAACAGCTTCGCGTTGCAGATAGGTAGAGTAGTTAAACTCCGGCTCGCCTGCTTTACCTTTTTTGGTAGTGATCAGGATTACACCATTGTTACCTCTGGTACCGTAGATTGCAGCAGCAGAACCATCTTTCAATACGTCGAAAGAGGCGATGTCATCTTGTTGCAGAAGATCTAAATTTCCTCCGGGAATACCATCGATAACGATTAATGGCTGCATATCACCGTCCATAGAAGTTAAACCTCTGATCTGGATAGAAGCGCTACTGTTTGGATTATTACCATTAGGACGGGTAACAACCAAACCAGCTACTTTACCCTGAACCAGGTCCATTGGTGAACGCGCACCACCCTGGTTAAAGCTTTCAGCTTTAACAGTAGCAACTGCAGTGGTTACCTCATTTCTTTTCTGAGTACCATAACCAATTACCACAATGTCCTGTAAAGATTTTACAGAAGGTTTAAGTACAATGTTGCCAGCTGCATTGGCAGGAACTTCTTTAGAGTCGAAGCCAATGAAACTAAATACCAGAACAGCATTTTCAGGGGCAGTCAGGCTGAAACTACCATCAGGTTTAGTTATGGTACCTGTAGAAGTATTTTTTACTTGAACAGATACACCAGGGATAGGTGTTTTGGTCTCTGCATCCGTTACCTTACCGGATACTTGTTTGCCTTGCGAAAAGGCAAAATGCGAGAGGAGCATCAGAACCATGCTGGCAAAACAGGTCTGCGCCCAAAACGTGGATCGTTTGTGCATATTCATTAATTGAAGTTGGTTAATAAAAGTTTGATGCCTTTTACTGAATGTTAAGAAAATCGATTTAGCATTAGTGATAAAGGCGGTCTGGACTTAGAGTGTTTTTGTTTTTAGTTTAAAGTTTTGATTTAGAAATACGTGAAAAAATAGTCTTACAGTACTTTATTCCATATTATGGATATATACTAAAGCAGCATACGTGAATTATAGTAATTTCAAAATTTAATATAATAACAAGCAATATCGATTTAGCTGAGTAGCAAAAAAATAGAATACCCTTATTTCATTGCTGAATAATCTCTAAAAGTCGACTGACAAAGTTTTACTTTCCTTCTCATAAGTCAATTCTAAATAGCTATTTTCTAATATTATATCGATAAATTAAAAAATCGATTTAGCAACTAAGCCTAAAAAAAAGATTCCTAAAAATCCCTTTCCAAAAAAAATAACAAGCGTTTAATATTCGGTTCCTGTCATTAAAAATTAAAAGTAGTATTTATTTGCTGTAAAAGAAATCATTTTTAACAATTTTTTTATAGAAGCCATTCAAATGTATCCGACTACCTCATAAAAATGAATCACCAGGTGGGAAAAATAGGTGCTGAAGAAATATTCCTAAAACAAAAAATCCGAAACCTAAGGCTTCGGATTTTTTGTTCTTGTAGCGAGGAGCGGATTCGAACCACTGACCTTCGGGTTATGAGCCCGACGAGCTACCTCTGCTCTACCTCGCAATGTGGTTGCAAATGTAGGCAATTAATTAACACTACAAAATTTAATAATTATTTTTTCTTGGGAAAAGCCTTGATCTACAGCCGGTTTGCAAATGGTGGGGTTTGTTAAATCCTCTGTGGTATTGTGTTTGAAGCTGGTGGTGTGAACGAAAAAAATCTATCAACTTTTTTTTAACTACAATCAAAAACTTCGTTTAGTCCGTTCGTATATAATTAATTATTGATGACTAAATTAATTTATGTACAATTTCCGGGCTGTGTTTTTTACAGCCCGGAAGATCTAATTTTAGATATCTGAATAATCTGTCGGTTGTAAAAAGAAGATCTCAGACTTTGAAACGTTATGGGCATATTCTTCTTTAGCTACCAAAGATTTCCATTGCGAATCATCTCCAAATGCTTTCCAATGTGCATCTCTTTCTGCCTTATTATTAAATGTGGTCATATACATTAAATTAGGCATCCGGCTACCCGCAACCACTGATCCATAAAATACCGCATTAAATCCTAAACGTTTAAAAATACCTATTTCATCACCTGCATTAAACATTCTAACTTTGTTGATATGGTATTTCTCAGAAGAGCTTTCGTAACTACGTAATTCGTAAATTCTTTCTTGCCTGGGCGACTCCAATTTAGGAATATCCATACCTGGCATGCCGGGAAAAGCTTGCAACAAAATAGATTCTACACGGGCATACATCGGGTTATTCCATGCTGCATCTATAAAAGTTTTACCACTTTCCAGAAAGGATTTATCCTGGAAAAGCCTGTTATCAAGGCTGGCCAGTTGTTCTAAATTGCTGAAAGGGATCAGTACATACAACTTTAAATCTGCTGTATCTGCTGTTACTGGTTTGAAAACACCAACCTGCTTAATACCCGAACGGTGCAATGCAGGTACATAGGAACTTTGAAGAAATTGCTCAAGGCTCTGCAACTGCTGATCATTTTTTAAATGATATACCTTAATCTGATAAAACAAGCGATCCTTTGCCGATAAAGAAAATGTGCATAGAAGGAATGCCAATAATAATGTGGAATATCTCATAAGAATTAAATTACATTGGCGAAAAATAATCTAAATAAGCCACGATTTATAGTTTTAAAATTTGAAGAATGATGGAACCGGTAATATTAATAGAAACCTCTAACCATAGCAGAACACTTACTGCTGTTGTGGAGCAGGACGACAGAGTAGCTTATTTCTACCTATTTCCTTCCGAATTACTTACAACCAAATATTCTCCACGCCCTTGCTGGCTAAGAAACCTTAAGCCTGCACCGGAAAAAAGAGACACCGCAGCTATGAAGGAAGGCCTGGCCCCTATGCTGGAAGCCAGATATTGTAATCATCCCACCGGTAAACCTGCCCTGGAAGCAAATCGACTTTCCATTGTCTGGACACCAGAAGGTGATGGTGCCGCTGTACTATATGATAATGAAATACTCGGAGTTATTCCGGGCTGGACTCTATACAGCGACGAACAAAATGTTGCCTATGCAGCTGATTGTATTGGTGCCGGAGAAGATGATCAATTAATGCCTCTCGGTGCCAGAGGCAAAAATGCTATGTATCAGAAAGTTGATGAAGCTATCGCTTTCCAGGAAGAGTGGGCTACCGAAACCAGCCAGGCCTGGGGAAAATTGCAGGAAGAGTATCTCAAAAACTATGAGTCTGTCTTCGGCCCACTCCGGAAATATTATGCGATCGACGGCGGCCAATGGCCACCTATGGGGCTTGGCAGATTTGAAAAAGACGGAATTGTTTACTTTCTGAGCCTGGGTATTGGAATCAGACCAATGCCCTGGATAGAACTATTATATAATGATAGAGCGACAGGTTTCAGGCGAATGGAGTTGGCATGGGCTATTAAGAAAGATGACTTTTCAGAAACTGAAATTATGGAAATGGCAGGTCTTATTTCAAGCGTGGCCGACAGACCCTGGAAATTAATAACCTGGCTGGGAGTTGGTCATACAATTCTATCACAGGAATTGCCCAAACCATTTGAAAGCGTGATCGTTACGAAGGCAGATAGTCAAATAACTGTACCAATGCCCGAACTATACGGAGATCAGGTAAATTTATTCTGGCTTCTCCCAATCACCGAACTGGAAAGGACATATGCTCATCACTTACCGGATGCCGGACATTTATTAATTACTAAACTGGCTGAAAACGGTATTCATTATATTACTACCAGGCGGGCAGAACTACCATTTGATTGATTCAGAAAAAAAAGTTTAAAAATTTTGTAACGAAATAGAAAGTGCGGCTACTAACCCTATAAATAAAAATTCAATGCCATGAAAAATAAACTCAGTATTGTAGCCGCACTTGTTTTAGTATTATTTGTTAGCCTTGGGGTTTTTGCTCAATCCTCTACGCCAAAAGCTTTGCTATGGAAAATTAGTGGTAATGGTCTAAAAAAGCCTTCATATTTATACGGCACCATTCACGTGCTTTGTAATGATGATTTCTTTATTCCTGAAAACCTGAAAAAAGTTTTAAATCAAACTGATAAACTTGTACTTGAAGCTAATATTGCAGATCCACAGTTAAATGAAAAAATTTTAAAAATAATTTTAACAAATACCCCCCTAAGTCAACAACTTTCACCTGCTGATTATAAGGAGATGGATTCTATTCTCCTGGCAACCTGTAAGGTTCCGCTAAAAACTTTTGAAAATGTACAACCGGTAGTAATTCTGTCTTTGCTTGCCCAACAGTCTTTAAATTGCCCTACTCCTGATAATTACGAAAAAAAGCTGATCGATTTAGTTACTCTGCAAAATAAAAACATAGACTGGCTGGAGGAACTGGAAGATCAGATGAATTATCTGATTAAATCCTATACCCTTGAACAAATCGTTGCCCAAATAAAATCCACAAAAGACCTGAAAGAAGGAATGAAAGACCTGGTAAGATTATACAAACAGCAGGATATTAATGGGTTATATAATGCATTAACTACACCCGACCTAATGGATGCCAATACTATTCATTGGATGCTGGAAGTGCGTAATACAAACTGGGTAAACAAAATGCCTGGTATGATGAAAGAAAAGAGTTGTGTGTTTGCAGTGGGCAGTGGACACCTGGCCGGAGAAATTGGACTTATTCAACAATTAAAGAAGAAAGGATATACCGTAACCCCTGTACTAAATTAAATACTGGCATCTTGAATAGCACAGAAAATGAATTTCTTGCCTTGATAGAATCTAACAAAGGAATCATTCGAAAAGTATCCCGAACGTATATGGATACACGTGATGATCAGGCAGATCTGGAACAGGAAATTATCTATCAACTGTGGAAGTCTTATGATTCATTTCAGCACCAAAGTAGCTTCTCTACCTGGATGTATCGTGTAGCATTAAATACTGCATTAGTATTTTATAAGAAGGAGAAGAAAAAGCTGACAGTTGATAGGGAAATACCTACAGATATTATTTCTGAAGAAAATACTTCAGCGGTGAAAGACCTTCAGTTATCACACTTCTATAAGGCAATTCAGAAATTGGAAAGGATTGAGAAAGCTTTGGTGTTACTTCATTTAGAGAATTATTCGCATAAAGAGATAGGGGAGAATCTGGGAATATCAGAAGGAAATGCAAGAATAAAACTCAGTAGAGCCAAAGAGAAGCTTAAAACACTTATTAAACAACAAGGTTATGAATTTTGATGATATAAAAGATGCATGGAATAATGATCAGGAGAATGAAAATATTAAAATTCCTGCAAAGTTAGATCAGCTTAAATCGGCTCAATTACCAGTAGAGCGATTAAGGAAGGGAATGAAATCTGAGTTTTGGGTACAGTGTTTAGTTTTAGTGATTGTCGGATTTACACCTAAATTCTTTTATCTGCAACCACAAATGATCCTTCCTTTCTATGCATTGTATTCATGCAGCCTGGTTGTTTCTATCTATTATTTTTTCAAGTTGTATGTTTTTTATAAACGTATAGGATCTCTAAGTCTAACTTCTAAGGATAATTTATATGAATTATACTATGAGGCCAGGTTGAGCATCGAAGTGTATAAATCCTTTACATATATGCTTGTCCCGTTTTTTATGGTAATGGCTGTATTGCTTTTTGCAAGTGTGAAAGTGGATGGTTTATATCAGAGGTTTCTGGACAATGAAACGCTTATGCTAATGGCGGCCTTTAGTTTTGCGAATGTAATAGCTTTAATAATCCTGATGACTGAAATTTGGATAAAGTATGGTTATGGAAAATATATTAAGCAGATAAAAGCAGTGCTGGATGAATTTAAAGAGTAAATTATTTATTTGATAAATAAAACGGTTGAGAGGATCGACCGTTTTATTTTATTTGATATAATACTATATTCGCGCTGTTTTTAATTGTACCTATCCTTTACCTATGTACGAAATTGTTGTATCAGACTTGTTGCCCAATATATCATCTATCGTGGCGGCCGGTCATTATTCGACCACCCCAACGTCGCCTTTTGTAATAATTGCCACAGTTCTCTCTTTAAATCAGATCAGGAAAGATTAGAAAAAAGCTTACACAATCAACTTTTCAATTAAACCAGTACACTATGAACTTTAAAAATGCGATGCTGGCAGCTGCATTGATTTTATCTGGCTGCGCTACCGGCTCAAAGAATGTGAGCAATGATAACTCTTCACCATTAACTGGTACCTGGAGATTAGTAGAAAGCACTACCAAGTCGGGGGCCCGGACTCGTAAAACCTATCCAGTTGCAGGTCAGGAGGCTATCAGGATTTATAATGGTAGTCATTATTCATTTTTCCGCCATAATACTCCGGATAGTTATGAGATGGCTTTCGCTTCAGGAGCGGGAACCTATACACTGAAAGGAGAAGATTTTCAGGAGCATCTGATTTATTGCGATGTACGTCGTTGGGAAGATCAGATACTAAATTATAAGGTTACTTTCATAGGTGATACAATGAAAATGTTTTCACCGAAATTTTCGACTGAAGATGTTTTCGTTAGGATGACGAAATAAAGATTTTTGTTGAAATACCCATTTTTTTAGCCCCAAAAATTTGTTTGATTAGATCCCTTTTTAGGAAACCAATTGGTTACGTTTTTTGATTTTCTTACTCCCCCTTTTTCAGGGTTAAATCCTTTGCAGTATTGAGTTTTGGTGTTTTGTAAAAAGGCGTGATTAACAAAGTATTAACCAATCTTCATGCTTTTAGATCTTAATTTTAATCCAGATTACAAAGGATAGCTTACTTAAAAAGCCGAATAAAGCCACCATCAGTTAAACTAGTCGTAATAGGAATAAGTACTGAAATCAACAATTAAAAAGAAAAGAAAATTTTCTTAACCGTAGTTCGATAAGAATATTTTTTCTAAACCACTCTCCTAAAAAGGAAATGAGAATGCAAGAAAACATCCAGGACTCTATCCTCTTGAAATTATTAAAAGAGGGTAATTCAGAGGCCTTTACAACCGTGTACAAGAAATATCGCCGACTACTTATGGCAACAGCTGTAGATATGCTGAAAGATAGGGATAAAGCGCAAGATCTGTTACAGGAATTTTTCATGGATTTTTGGCAAAAGAAATTATTCCTGAAAATTGATGCGCGTTACCAAAATAGGGATGGAGATACAATTATGAAGAACTATCTGTTTATGTGCATCCGTAACAGATGTTTAAATGTGATAGCAAGACAAAAAACTTTCTGCAGCGATATCCCTGACGAAGGATTTGAGCCAAAAGACCAGTTGGAAAGTAAAGAGATCTATTTCTACGTAAATAGAGCCCTTACGGTAAAGGTTCCCCCAAAATCATCAAAAGCCTTCCGGCTGAGACATTATGATCAGAAAAGCCATAAGGAAATAGCCGCAGAAATGAACATCAGTATCCAAACCGTAAAAAATCAGATAGGTACCGCAGTTAAAATTTTACGTGGTCATTTTAGTCCAGCCTTCCTGTAATCTATTCATCTCCGATTTCGTTTCATAAATAGTGATAGATCCCATAATTTGAATGTTGATACGTCAACAGCGGCCATTGCATGCCCCGGAAACATCGCTCCTAAAGCGTATGCAATGGCTTCAGATTATGTGTAGGCTTCATTCTTACAAAGAATGGGGTAGTGTATGTATTGCATTTTACGAGGATAATTAGTAGCTTGAAAATGCTTTTGCATTTTTTAAGACTATGGAGTTATTACCTGAAAACGAATTAATCTGGTCGCCCGTTGTTGCCAATAATAGGATGAACCGCAAACGCATAGCTAGTGGTGTAAATAGCTATGAGAAAGAATTAAAATTCAACCCCGAAGCCTTTCTCAATAACCAACTTGCTAATAATAATATTGTTAAATGGCTCGACTTATGTTGTGGCGAAGGAAATGCTCTGCTTCAGTATGCCAATACACTGGCTGCACAGAAGATGCAACAACATTTCGAACTCAAAGGAATTGATCTGGTAGATCAATTTCAACCTATTCCCCCAACAATCAAGTGTGTGAAATTCGAAGTAATGCCCCTTGTCCAATGGACTAGCTCCGAACAATACAACTTAATCACCTGTGTTCATGGAATACATTATGTCGGCGATAAACTTAAAGTATTGGGAACTGCTCTTAAATCCCTTGCCAACAAAGGAATTCTCCTAATGAATATTGATCTGAAAAGCATTAAAGTACATAACGATCCGGATAATCTATTCCTGAAGCAATGCCTTTCAGAACAGCAAATAGATTATAATTCACGAAGGAAGATACTTTATTGTGAAGGCCCAAGAGACCTGGTTTTAAACCTTACCTACCTGGGAGCCAATGAT
Source organism: Chitinophaga silvatica (assembly GCF_003419895.1). Classification (GTDB taxonomy): domain Bacteria; phylum Bacteroidota; class Bacteroidia; order Chitinophagales; family Chitinophagaceae; genus Chitinophaga; species Chitinophaga silvatica. The sequence continues at coordinate 139,077 of NZ_QPMM01000008.1, forward strand.
AAAGCAGGCCCCAATTATACAGGGCAGGAAGCGGTTGATTCTTACTATGTAAGTGGTTAAGTAGATTCCAACCTTAACATCTTATTGTTTGCCCCAGAATTCCCTAATATATGGGGTGACAAAAAAAGCATCATTAATATCCTCATTATCCCAACAACAATAATAAAACATAGTGTATTCGTGTAATTGGAAATCCTCCTTAAGCAATACCATTACTCTTGGCCAGATATTTTTTATCCATTTTAAATCAACACCCGAATTACTTGTTTCCAACATCATTATCATCAATAAAAAACGAATATCCTCACTGTTGGTAGTAGCATATTTAGTGAAGTATTTTTCAATATCGTCAATTGTAGGAACTATATATTCCCAGTCCTGCCTGTTGATATCAAACGGATATTCAAATTCAGCTGCTAATTCCTGAATTGCATCACCAGTAGGGAATCTCCACTTTGGAACACGGGTAATTAATGTTGTAGTGTTACAACTACAACACCACCAGTATATTTTATCATCATCCTCTAACCTGCTTTCAGTTTTTATATTACAAATAACACATACTCTTTCAAATGATTCATCTTCTCGCGCAGAATAGCCACACTCACATCCCCAGGTAGTAGGAGTTGTGCGATCTTCATCATGAGTCCATGTAAACGAGTCCTTGTTGCAGGCTGGACAAATTTGAGTTGCCATTTTTTTCTCCGAAAATATTCTAATTATTTTAATCCTGTTCAAACGATTCGGTACTTTGGGAACAAGAAAAATATAGCTATGGCAACTGATGGAGTGAAAATAATTGATGGCGACCTTGCACATGATACCTATAATAAAATCATGGACTTATATGATGGAGGAACCGACATTGAAACCATTAAAAATGAATTACCATTCGAGAAAGATGATGACGGATTCTATCACGAAATATTTGTAACTGCCTATGCTCTGGCTTTTTGGGAAATTGGAGCATTAACAGAAGAAATACTGAATGAAGTAAAACGTGTTATTGCATTAGGAGAAGGAGTGAAAGTATGGACCGAAGAATGTGATGCAAAAGAAGGTAAAAAACGCCAACAGGTGCTGGACAGGTTCTTAAAAAAGATTTCTCAACCAAATCTCAAAATCAGAAAACGGAAGAAGTATGCACTTGTCAGGAGCTTCTATTTCCAGCCAGACGATGTACTTACATTCAAACTAAGTGATAATAATTACTATGTAGTTATCCGCACAAGGATAACTCAATATAGGGGAGAGTGTACCTACGATTTAGCTACTGTAACTTTGCAAAGCGATAAAAAACCAACCATTGAAGAAATCAATAATAGCCATATCATTGGAAGAACAGTTCCAACTTCATTTGACGAGGCTACAATTATTGAAATGCAACCCGATGCACCAATAATTTGGGAGTATGTTGGACGAAAACGTTCCAAGTTTGGAATTGCTTACTGGGTAGTTGAGCATAAAAACATGCGTACTATAAAAGAGAATCTTGAGGTTATTGGAAAAATTAAAATAAGAGAAAGCCTGAAGGATTATAGTAGTATTGGTGGCCTTACCACCTTTGCAGATTTTGATGTACGCTACAAAGATATTGGAATTAGCCATTCGCGTCATTTAGGCAGTAAGTTTCCACTAAGTTTACTCTGTGAGTAATTGCAATTTTCGAAAATAAGTTGTCACTTTACGCAGACTCCAATTATACATTAGAATATGAACAAGCAAATCACCCTATTAATACCTGAAAAAACTGATATAGAATTTGATAAAGTTGTTGAAGCCTGGCTTCATAGAAACGGGCAGATAAAGCGATTGGGGAAATACTGGATCAAAGATGAGGCATTATCCAATCAACCTATTGCCATTTATGGTAATCAGACCTTTTCATTAGTTTTAGCTCTGATTTATAATGTTGATTTGCTTTCCCCTGATGATACCCTAATCGCCAGATTAGATCATAAATGGAGAAAACGAAAGATAGAACTTAAGGAAATCAGCCAGGTAAAACCTACTGACTTTCCGGTATTTATTAAACCGGTTATTCCAAAACTCTTTCTGGCAGGTGTTTTTCAGACATTCAACGATTTCGATAAGGTAATCAGTGGTTTGCAAAATCATGAAATGATTTTAATGTCTGAAATTATTGATCCTATTCTTGCTGAAGTAAGATGTTTTGTGAGGAATGGAGAAATAATGGATCTGGCATTGTATGAAGGAGACGCAGACTTAATAGAAGCCAGAAATTTCCTTTCTGATTTTATTACAAATACAAAACACGATTTACCTAAAGTAGTGGTAATAGATCTCGCATATAACGAATTGAATGGTTGGTTTGTGCTGGAATTTAATGCTTGCTGGGGAGCAGGTTTAAATAATTGTAACGCTGAAAAAGTGATTGATTGTATAGTTGAAGCAACTGAGGAAACTCCGGAACGATAATTTATTAGCCCCCAACTTACTAGTTGAGGGCTATCTTGATGGAAAATTAACCTAATGCCCCCACATTCCTTCCACTTCTTCTAATGTTCTACCTTTTGTTTCAGGTACCATTTTATACACTGTAATAAAAGCAAGAAAGCAACATACAGCAAAAAAGAAGAAGGTGACAGCAGCACCGGCACGTCCTAATAATATTGGTGTTAGTTGTCCTACAATCGTGTCCGACAACCACATGGCCATAATACTTACCGCCATTGCTCTTCCTCTGATTTGAGTAGGGAAAATTTCGGCTGCTATCACAAATTTTAATGGACCGAGCGAAAACGCAAAACATGCCAGGAAAAGAATAATTGAAATTACTAAAGCAATATTATTGGTTGCTCCGGTATAAAAACATATCCCTGTAAAGAGCAGGCTAATTGTAGCGCCAATAGAACCTGCAATATAGAGCGGACGGCGCCCCATCGTATCCACTTTCCATATAGCTATCAGCGTGAAAATGAAATTAGCTAAACCAAAAATCACCTGATTAAGGAATGCATTGGAAATATTGATTCCTGCATCATTCAGGATACGAGGTCCATAATAGATAACAGCATTGATGCCGCTGAACTGTGAGAATACCGGAAGTAATATCCCTATCAGTAAAGGTTTGCGCATGGCAGGTGAGAGTAACTCCTTATAGAAATTTACTGTAGAAGAAGTGGTAGGTGTTACTGCATAGCCGGCGTCTATAGTTGTTCCCGTTATTCTTTCAAGTATTGCACTGCCTTCTCCTATTCTATTATTTTGAATAAGCCAGCGCGGACTTTCAGGAACAAAAAAGAGACCAATGAAGAACAGGAGAGATGGAATTGTGCCTATTCCAATCATTCCTCGCCAGACCTCTTTCACAAAGAGTTGTTGCAGGAATGACGATTGTATTGTGCTACTATTACCTAATGCATGTTGTAGTAAAAGATAATTGGTAAAATAGGCAATGAGAATACCGGCAGTAATAGCCAATTGATAGAAAGTTACCAGCCGGCCACGAATATTTGCAGGCGCTATTTCAGAAATATACAATGGGGCTACAATAGAGGCAACGCCCACTCCAACTCCTCCGAATATACGTGCTGCTACCAATACTGTAAAGTCGGGCGATAGCGCCGAACCTACAGCCGATAACAGGAATAAAATAGCAGCAACCATCAGCATCCTCTTACGACCTAGTCTGTCGCTCAACCCTCCGGAGAATGCCACACCAACCATACAGCCAATTAAAGCGGAGGAGACAAACCAACCCTGTGCAGAATCGGATAACTGGAATTGGTCTGTTACAAACGGTAATGCACCGGAAATAACAGCCATATCAAAGCCAAAGAGGAGGCCACCAAGGGTGGCTATGAACGTTATAAGCAGCAAAGAGGAAGTAGCGCGGTTCATACTTGTGATTTGTTTTCTTTCAGTTGATAATAGGTTAAAAGGCCATTAGCAGCATTCCTCTTTCACAAATGATCTGACAACTTTCACATCTGCTCCGTTACTTATAAGTGTATATGAGCCAGCGGCGGCTGGTACTACGAAAGTTTCAGCATAATGTACGGTTTGTTCTAATCCGTTAGTGAGTACTTTAATAGATGTTCCTTCCACCAGGCTTAAAATATGACATTGACCGGCAGTGTCCAAATCTATGCGGGTATTGAATTCCAGACGTTCAATATTATAAAAATGTTGAGGGTGGGTTGGCAGATTTACTATTTTCCAATCACTTCCTTCCCTGATGGTTTCAGGTTTAGAAATTAATGTTTCTTTTACTACTTCTCCTTTTCTTTCAAAATTCAGGTTCGCAAAAGCTCTGTCGATATTCAATGTACGTGGTTTTCCGCTGAGATCTGCCCTCAGCCAGTCATACATCTTGAAGGTAAAAATATATGGTGTAGCACTGATCTCTAATACCAGGTTATTTTCACCTGAGCTATGCACTGTACCATTTGGGATCAGGAAGAGGTCATGTTTCCTTGCCGGAAAAACCTGTACATATTTTTCAATATCTACGGGTTCGTGATTATTGAAACTATTTCGTAGTACCTGTTCAAATTCAGGAGCATTGATATTTTCCTGGAAGCCGAGATATACACCAGCACCAGGTTTGGTATCGAGGATATAATAAGTTTCATCCTGTGTGAAATCTTCGCCGAAATGTTCTTTGGTGTAGGCTACAGTTGGGTGGCATTGTACAGAAAGGTTACCACCATTGAAGGTATCCAGAAAATCGAATCGAATTGGAAAGGCATCTCCAAATCTCTCAGCAGCTTTGCCCAGCAAGGCTTTATTGTTGAGCATCAGCATGGTATCGAACGATACTTCCATCAATACTCCTTCCGACTCAAGCAGAATACCGTTTTCCGGAGAGATCAGTTCAAAAGACCAGGCATAGTTAACCACCTCTTTATTTAATAAAGAGATCCGTTCTTTCATCCATTGCCCACCCCATACACCTGGTTCGAACCAGGGCCGGGCTCTGAACATATGTTCAGACATTTTGGAAATAGTGTCACGAAGCGTAGTACCGGTACACCAGCTGATGGTATCTATTCGTTGTTCATCGATAATTACATCGATTTTAGGGAGTAATTGTTTTTTATGTCGATTCAGTACTGGCCAGTCTACGAAATAGAACTGCTTGTATTGCTGTTTCGGATCATTGTTAGGGGTAGGTTGACCAAGATTGCGAACTTTTCCTGCTCTTGAGCGGAACTGGATTTCATTCTTTGGAACATCTATATATATAACGGGGGCTTTCCAACCGGCTAAGGAGGCGCCGCAGCCGTAAATGATATTCAGTTTTCCCGGAATTGGCTGGAGCTCTTGTAGTTTATCTGCGGAGAAAAAATCCCGGAATTCACCTGTAAAGCGTTTTCCGAATAAGGGGTCATCGTTTCCGATGCTGGATGAAATCAGGTGGTTTATTTCAGAAGCAGGTAACAGAGCATCAGCTACAGATATATAATTAGCTGTAGTGAGTTGTGATTGCAGGTTTTGTATAAATGTTTCCCATAATACTCCTCCATAGCCATCGATAATTAAATTGGATGACTGTTGAGTGATCCATTTAGCTAAAGATTCGAAACCGGTAAAGATAGTACCGGTGGCGGAAAAGCTTGGGTAGATATCGTATCCCGTAGTATTCTTTGTGTCTTTCGTCAGTGGGATTAGAAACTGTTCTGTTGCCCTCGACGCTGTCATCTGCTGTTCTTGAGTGGGTGATAACATGTTTGTGATTTTGTTTTATGTATTAATGTACAAACATATTGTATGTATCTAAGAAAAGCAAGTCTTGTTTTTTGAAGGATAATTATAAGCCCTTTCAAAATCAGGGTGTTCGCTTGCTCTCAACCGTATACACAAAGCTTTCGGCTTTGTAGTATCCAAGATTATATTCTATAGGCCGTTCTGCCTGATCAAAAACAAATCTTTTCCTGAATAGAATAGGGCTGTCGACCTCTATTTCCAGCTTGTTGGCAATAAACCTATCGGCTGTCCGGGCGCTGATCTCCTCTTTGGATAGAGTAGCTACCACATAGTGTTCCTGTTCCAGCATTTCGTAAAGCGGGCGCTTAAAATCATCATCACTGGTCAGGCCAATTCTGGGGTGAAAGTAGGATACAAAGTATACAAATGGTTCCTGCGGATTACCCCGCAGGCGCTCCAGCTTCATCACTTTTTTATCTGGCTTAATATCGAAGAAATTGGCGACCTGCTCATCCGGAAATACCCAACTGACATGCAATTCATAGTTTTTAATGGTAACGCCCCGGGCCTCCATTTCCTGTGTAAAGCTTAGCCAGTTCATTGATTTGGAGCTCATTTTCTGATGGGCCACCTTGGTGCCCAGTCTCTTTTTTCTAACCAACAGCTCTTCATACACCAGTTTATTAATAGCCTGGCGTAGCGTGGTTCTTGAAATAGCCAGTATCCTGGAGAGTTCCATCTCATTGGGTAACAACTTTCCTGCCTGGTACTCAGGTTGTTTAATCAGCTCCCGTAAAAGGTTTTCTACCTGTATGTGTAAGGGTATCGTGCTCTGATGATCAATTGTTAGATTCATATATGTAGTTACATAGAAAGGTACTGCAAGTTACTAAATAGCAGTGATTCTTACCGATTTTTTGATTTGTTGACGAATTTCAAAGGAGCAGAAATGGCTGATGTTGGTAAAAAGAACATAATGTATGGTTATAAATAAATATTCATAATTATTTATTTATCAATATAATTAAAGAAAAGTTAAATTTTTCTTATCAAAAAAGTTTGTCATTAAACATTTAATATGTACTTATGTATGTACAAAAACCAAATCGCTTTAATAATTTGTCTGCACTGTTATGAAAAAATGCATCCCAACCTTCCTGCATCAGAAATATCTTTACTGCTGCCTCCTGATCCTGCTTACAGGGAATGCTTCCTTTTGCCAAACAGTATTCACAGTAACAGGTAAAGTGCTCGACACTAAAGGACAAGCCATGCCAGGCGTAACCGTAAAGGTGAAACATCGACCAATCGGAACTATTACTTTGTCGACCGGTGAGTATTCTATTAAACTGGAGAAAAATACAGATACCCTGGTCTTCTCCTTTCTGGGATACCAACCGCAGGAAATTCCGGTAAATGAGCGACACAATATTATTGTAACGCTTCAAGACAATAGAAACGACCTCAATGATGTCGTAATTGTCGCCTACGGTCAACAAAAGAAACAAAGCATGGTCAGTTCCATCACGACTATCAATCCAAAAGAGATTAAAGGTCCTACCAGCAACCTGACTACCATGCTCGCCGGCCGGATATCCGGACTGATATCCTACCAACGAAGCGGAGAACCCGGAGCTGATAATGCTTCCTTCTTTATCCGAGGCATCACCTCATTTGGCTCCGGAAAACTAGACCCCCTCATCTTAATCGATGGTATGGAGTCTACTTCCACTGAACTGGCCCGGCTACAGCCCGACGATATCTCCGGCTTCTCTGTATTGAAAGATGCTGCCGCCGCATCTCTTTACGGCGCAAGAGGTGCCAATGGTGTAATTCTGGTTACTACCAAATCAGGGAAATCAGGTTCCACAAAAATGAATGTACGCCTCGAAAATTCGTTCTCTTCAAACACCCGTAACATCGAACTGGCTGATAATATCTCCTATATGTTACTGTCAAACGAAGCAGCAATCACCCGAAACAGATTAGCTCCTTTGCCTTACAGTCAAAACAAAATTGATCATACCAAAGCCGGCGATAATCCTTACCTCTACCCAAATAATAACTGGCTCGAAACTTTGATTAAAAAAAGCACCAGCAACCAACGTGCAAATATTAATCTCTCCGGTGGTGGTGAAAAAGCCCAATATTATGTTGGTGCTACAATGAACCAGGACAATGGTATTCTGAAAACACAAAGCGGTAATAACTTCAATAGTAATATCAAATTGAGAAGTTATGAGGTTCGCTCTAACGTGAACCTGAAACTTACTTCTACCACCGAAGCTATTATCAGAACTACCGGAAATTTTGATGACTATAACGGCCCTATTGGTGGTGGCGGTGCAATCTTTATTAGCGCATTGAATGCCAATCCCGTATTATTCCCTGCAATATTTCCGGCAAGTGATATGCCTAAAGTAAATCATCCTTTGTTTGGAAATGCCTCCCGGGGCGCCAGCGGAGAAGTATACAACAATCCCTATGCTTCAATGGTATCAGGTTTCCAGCAATATAATACCTCAACATTAAATGTACAGCTGGAGCTTAAGCAAGATCTGAATTTCATTACGCCAGGCCTTTCCGCCAGGGCCATGGCGTATACAAAACGCTATTCCTACTTTAACCTGAGCCGACAGTATAATCCGTTCTTTTATTCTGCCAATCCAACTGTTAAAGATCCGGAAGCATACACCCTCTCACTGCTGAATGAAAAAACTGCTACTGAATATCTAAGTTACTGGCCTGGTGATAAGATCGTAAATACCACTACCTATATGGAAGCTGCACTGAATTACAATCGTACATTCAATAAAGTGCATAACATCGGGGGCTTATTGATCGGTATTCGTCGAAATTACCTGAACGGAAATGCCAGAGATCTCCAATTATCGCTTCCTTTCCGTAACCAGGGCATATCTGGAAGATTCACTTATGGATATGATAACCGCTACCTCTTTGAAGGAAACTTTGGATATAATGGGTCTGAGCGTTTTGCAAAAAATAATCGCTATGGCTTTTTCCCGTCTATCGGTGTTGCATGGAATGCCGGTAATGAAAAATTCTTTGAAGACTTCAATAGAATTGTTACAAAACTGAAATTCCGTGCTACTTATGGCCTCGTAGGTAACGACCAGATAGGAGATGCAAATGATCGCTTTTTCTATATGTCAAACGTTAACCTGAATGATGGTGATTACGGTGCATATTTCGGTGAAAACTATGGCTATAGCAGACCTGGGGTTTCTATTTCCCGCTATCCAAATAATGAAATTACCTGGGAGAAATCCAGAAAAACAAATGTGGGTATGGATTTAGGCTTGTGGAGCGTAATGAATATTACTATCGATGCTTACAAAGAACGTCGCAGCGGTATTCTGATGCCACGATCATATATTCCATCCACTATGGGTCTTGCTGTGCCTATCAGCTCCAATGTTGGCGTAGCGGAAGGAAAAGGCATCGACGTAGCATTGGATTATAACAAGAACTTCGGAAAAACCTGGTTGCAGGTGCGCGGAACATTTACCTACGCAGCTAGTAAACTATTGGTAAACGAAGAGCCAGAATACCCGGCCAATATGATGTATCTCTCACGAGTTGGACATTCACTGGGTCAGGTATACGGACTTATTGCTGAAAGATTATTTATTGATGAAGAAGATGTAAAGAATTCACCACGTCAGGGTTTCGGAGAAGTTATGGGTGGTGATATCAAATACCGAGATTTAAATGGTGATGGACAAATCACTAAACTGGATATGATCAATGCTCTGGGATATCCCGTAACTCCTGAGATAATCTATGGATTCGGATTCTCCTTCGGGTATAAGAATTTTGATATCAGTACTTTCTTCCAGGGGTCTGCAAGATCTTCCTTCTTCATAAATCCTAAAGCTATTTCTCCTTTTGTTATTGATGGCGGTAATCAACATGGCTTGCTCAATGCTATTGCTCAGGACCACTGGTCTGAAGACAATCGTAACCTATATGCCTTCTGGCCAAGATTAGGTCTTACACAAAGCGACAATAACAATCAACCTTCCAATTGGTGGCTACGCAATGGCGCATTCCTCCGGATGAAGAGTGCGGAAATCGGTTATAACATCGGCAATAAAGGCCTGAAGAGATATCGTATTTCTGGCTTGAGAGTATATGCTAACGGTACTAATTTATTCCTTATCAGCGCATTTAAACTTTGGGACCCTGAACAAGGTGGTAACGCATTAGGTTACCCTGTTCAACGTGTGTTTAATGTAGGTGTCAACGTTCAGATATAGTGTCAGCCAAAATCTATTACTATGCAATCATTATATACTTCTTTAAAATCAATGAAATGTATGCGCAACGGGCATATTGTGTGGCTGCTGGGAGCTGTATTAGCGCTTCTGACCTCCTGTAAAAAAGGTTATCTCGATATTGTACCTGATAATGTGCCCACACTGGACCATGCTTTTGCAAACCGTTTGGAAGCAGAAAAATATTTATTTACCTGTTACTCCTATCTGCCGAGTGAAGGAGATCCCGACAGAAATCCGGCCTTCAGCGCTGGTGATGAGGCCTGGACATATTGGCCTATGAAAGAAGACTTTTTTTATCTCGATCCGTATAACATTGCCCGTGGTAACCAGAATAGCGCGAATCCTCTATTGAATTATTGGGATGGCTTTGATGGAAAATCGCTCTGGCAAGGTATCAGAACCTGTAATATTTTCCTTGAAAATCTGGACAAAGTAATAGACCTGCAGCCCTATGAAAAAGACAGATGGATTGCGGAAGCTAAATTTCTGAAAGCCTACTTCCACTGGTATTTATTCAGAATGTATGGCCCGATTCCGATTGTGGATAAAAATCTTCCTATTACTGCTACGCCGGAGGAAGTAAGAGTATTTCGCCAGCCGGTAGATTCTGTGGTGAATTACATTTCTGCCCTTTTAGATGAAGCTGCTGCAGGTGAAAATTCTGGTTTACCATTAAGGATTGCCAGTGCAACTTCTGAGCTGGGGCGAATTACTAAGGTTGCTGCATTAGCTATAAAAGCCAGAGTGCTGGTTACAGCTGCAAGCCCATTGTTCAACGGAAACAATGATTTTGCCGGAATGAAAAACAAAAATGGTCAATTGCTTTTCAATTCCAAATATGATGCTACCAAATGGGAGAGAGCAAAGGATGCCTGTAAAAAAGCGATTGATCTCGCACATGCTGCCGGCTTGAAACTATATACCTTCAATCCTTCAATCATTGAAGTAGATCATGCTACCCAGGTAGAAATGAATATTCGTAACTCCGTTTGCGAAAAATGGAACAGTGAACTTATATGGGGGCTAACTACAGATGCTGCTCCTACCTACTGGCTGCAAACATTTGCCTGTCCGCAATTAGATCCCAATGCCTTTAACATTAACCTAAAAGGAAAGCTGGCACCGCCAATGAAAATTGCTGAAATGTTTTATACCAAGCATGGCGTACCTATTGATGAAGATAAAAATTGGGATTATGCCAACCGGTTCAAATTGCGCAATGTTACCGCTTTGGATACAGGAATGCAGGAAGGGTACAAAACAGTAGGACTACATTTCGAAAGAGAGCCACGTTTCTATGCCGATATTGCTTTTGATGGATCTACATGGTTCATGAAAAACGGCGACTATAATATTCAAAGTAAACTTGAACAATATTCAGGTAAAAAGCAAAGCCGCTTATTTTCTATCACCGGCTATTTCACTAAAAAAATCGTAAGCTGGAATCTCGTATTTACTAAAACCTCATTACAAACAGAATCATATCCATGGCCTGTTATGAGGTTGTCTGATCTTTATCTCCTGTATGCTGAAGCATTAAATGAAAGTAACAGCTCCGGAGAAGCATTGACTTATCTCAATCAAATCCGCGAACGGGCAGGGCTAGAGTCTGTACAAACTTCATGGTCAACCTATTCTAAAAATCCAACTAAATATACTAACGTAATTGGGCTACGGGATATTATCAGACAGGAACGTTGTATAGAATTGGCATTTGAGGGTAGTCGCTTCTGGGATTTGCGCAGATGGAAAACCGCAACACAAGTGCTGAACACCCCAATTTATGGATGGGATATTCTACAATCGACATATGAAAATTATAACCGCAGGGTATTTGTTTACAACATGCAGTTTGTAGGACCTCGCGATTATTTCTGGCCAATCAAAGAAGATAATCTTCAAATCAATCCTAACCTGGTACAAAATCCTGGTTGGTAATGGCTAATCATTTTGTCAAAATATTTACACATGCGTAAAAGCACTGTTATGCACAAACGAAAATTATTTAACTACATATTGATATTGCTGCTGATCATTGTTTCCTGTAAAAGAGAAACACCCAGACCTATGATACTGGACAAAACACCTCCGGGAGCGCTTAGCAATGTAAAAGTTACCAACCTGAATGGCGCTGCCAGAATCAGTTATAGTCTGCCGGGAGATACAGATCTGCTGTATGTAAAAGCCTTGTATCAAACCACGAAAGGTGAAAAACGTGAAACTAAAGTAAGTAGATATACCAGCAATTTATTGGTGGAAGGATTTGGTGATACGAGTACCTACAAGGTTTCATTATATGTGGTAGATAAAAGTGAAAACGTTTCCCCGGTGGTTGAAGTAACCGTACACCCGCTTGAACCTATTATTTGGATAGTTAGACGAACAATTTCAGTAGTTCCTGATTTTGGTGGTGTAAATGTGAAATTTACTAATTCCGGAGAAAATGACCTGGCGTTGGTCGTGCTGGCCAACGATTCGCTTGGCCAGTTCTCTCCTGTGACCACTCAGTATACCAACCTGAAAGAGGGAGATTTCTCTACCAGAAATATGAAGGACGTAGAAACTCAATTTGGCGTATATGTCCGCGACCGTTGGGGAAATATCTCTGATACTTTGCTGATTAAACTTACACCTTATTTTGAAGAGCTGCTCGATCGCAGGAAAATGAAAGGAGTGGTTTTACCAACCGATGCCGAATTGGGTTATGGTGGTGATATAGCCGGACTTTTTGATGGAAGTACTTCCAACGGGTTTTACCACTCAGGAGATGCAGCCAAAATGCCTCAATGGTTTACCTACGACATGGGTGTAACAGCAAAACTGAGTCGACTTGTATGGTTTATGCGACCAGGATTCTATTACACACTACATAATCCCAAAAAAGTGCAGATATGGGGTTCTAATAAGCCTAATCCCAACGGATCTTTTGATGATAGCTGGGTATTATTGGCCGAAACTACACAAACAAAACCATCCGGATTACCGGAAGGCCAGCTCTCACAAGCTGATATAGATGCAGCAGAGGCCGGCTGGACCGTCACCTTCCCATTAAATACACCTAAAGTGCGCTATATCCGGTTTAAAACATTCAGTAACTGGTCTAATGGTACTTATGTGAATTTCTATGAAATCATGATGTGGGGAGATACAAAATAAAATCATCTATCAACCAAGTAATTATCATTATGCAGAATATTAAACTTTCCAATTTTTTATGGATACTGGCTATCACTGGCTTTATAGTATCCTGTACCAAAACGAGAGGAGATGCCTACAGGAAATATCTGGAAGGAGGTGAAATAACTTATCCTGGAAGAGTTGATACAGTGATTGCTCACTCGGGCCTCAACAGGATTATGTTGTCTGTTGTACTGGGAAATGATCCATTGGTAACGCGGTTAAGAGTTTTCTGGAATAATAACAGCGATTCTTTGGAATTCCCGGTAAAACGGACTTCGGGGAGTGATACTATAGAAGTTTTAATACCAGAATTGAGTGAAGGTGATTATAATTTCATATTTTATACCTACGATAAGTCAGATAACCGATCAGTGATTGTGAATGCAACTGGAACAGCCATTGGTCAGAATTATATCAGTACACTTACCAACAGAACATTACAATCTGTTACCCAATCAAAAGACGGTAAGATAGTACTCAATTGGGGCGCCGCAGCGGCTGGAGAACAAGGAATTGATTTGAGTTATACCGGGTCTGATGGCACTGAGCGAAAAATAACTGTGGCGGATACAATTTTAAAAACAGAATTAACGGATTATAAGGGTAATTCATCATTCAACTACATCTCAAAATATAAACCCGATTCCAATGCTTATGAATTCTTTTATCCAAAGGAAGGTATTAATACATCGACTTTACCTGCCTTTGAAAGAGAATTACCTAAAGCCGGTTTCAACGTACTTGAGTTGCCTACTGATGTAAAGGATGGTGGTTATGGTTGGCTGATCAGTTATTTATGGGATGATAATTATAATCCACCTGGTTTTGCTACCCAGTCTGTCATTCCTTGCTGGTTTACAATTGATGGAGGCCAGTCTGTAACTCTTAGTCGTTTTAAAGTATGGCAGGCGAATGACCGGTTATATGCAAAAGAAAGCGTAAAAACTTTTGAGTTATATGGTAGCAATCAACCTGCTGCAGATGGCAGCTGGAATAGTTGGACGAAAATAGGCTCCTATGAATCTATTAAACCATCGGGTTTGCCTGTTGGACAAAATTCTAACGATGATATAACTTATGCTAAGGCAGGAGAGGAGTTTAGTGTTCCAAACGGAACGGCGCCTTTTAGGTACTATCGCTTTAAGTTATTGTCTAACTGGGGTAATAGCGGTTTTATGACTATGGAAGAAATTACATTTTATACACACGACAAGTAAGAGACTGATGAAAAGACTATTTATACTACCATGCCTCATTTTGGCCATGGCAGCAAGCGCACAGCAAGGGGAACTGAAGTTGTTATCCTATCCTGGCAGGGTAGAAACTGCTGGGATCAGTAAAAATGCATTGGCGAAACAAATACTTGCCGACAACCGTCTGGATACCGTACAGGCCTGGGCGTTAAAAGTATTGACAGGCTTTAATGCAGGTACAGGTTATGGTGAAATCTGGATCAGAGACTTCAATACTTTTATTAAAGGATCTTTGAAAGTCCGCAGTAGTCAAGATGTTAAAGATGCTTTATTGCTTTTCTTCAAGTTACAAGGTGCCGATGGAAATATTCCTGATGGAGCTATTAATGAAAAGCAAGCCAATATTGGTTATAATTATGCGAAAACTGATTTGGCCCCAGGATGGGCAAGCCACAAAAATACAGTGGAAACAGATCAGGAATCATCACTCATTCAGGCCGTAAAACAATATATCGATGTAACTGGCGATAAAAGCATCCTTCAGGAAAAAGTAGGGGATCAAACCGTGTTGCAAAGAATGGATGCCGCTTTACGTTTTGTGCTTACAGAACGTTGGGCTAAAGAATATGGTCTCGTAAAAGGTGCTACCACTATCGATTGGGGAGATGTACAACCGGAAAATGGCTGGGGAGTTGCACTAAATGAGAAAACCAAATGGTCAATAGATATCTATGATAATGCTATGTTCCTGTTGGCTATCAATAATTTCCTGGCAATTAAGCCAGCATCTTATACCTCAAAAGACAACTGGAAAAATATAGCTGCATCTCTCAAAAAGAATATCCGTAAATATCTGTGGGATGCTGAAGCTGGCAAATATATTCCGCACATTTACCTGAATGGTAGTCCGTTCCCACCGGATTTCAACGAGCGCCAGATACTTTATACAGGAGGTACTGCATGTGCTATCCTTGCCGGATTACATGATCAGAAAGAAATCAAACAAATCAATCAGCAGTTTCTCAATGCAGCCGAGAAAGAAACTTTTGCTACAATTGGGATGACAGTATATCCACCATATCCGGTAGAAGTATTCCCTAACATGCCAGCATATTTCTATCAAAATGCGGGGGATTGGACATGGTTCGGTGGCCGTATGATCACTGCATTGGCAAACAATGGATTACAACTGGAGGCTTATGCTGAAATGAGTCCGATGATCGATCGGGTAATCAGTAATAAAGGCTTCTACGAATGGTACGACGTTCGTAATGGTAAAGCATCTGGGTCAGGCGATTTCAGAGGAGAAGCCGGGGTATTGTATGATGCAATCAATAACCTTAGAGCCTGGGCAAGAAAAGTGAAGTAGGCTTCAGGTTACCACAAAAGAGCATATAGTGTGCATATTCAGCTATATGAAGTTGGAGATGCCGGCCCATGGCAATAGGCCGGCATCATTTATTTTACCATTCCCCTTCTTTCAACCATTTAATCTGTTCTTCTGTATCAGGAACTTTTAATCCTCTTTTCCTACTGATGTAATCAAAAACATCTTCTACTTTATAGTCATTCATCAACAATAAACTTCCGGCGATGATGGAAGATCTCCCAATGCCCATACGGCAATGAATGGCAATAGTTGCTCCCTCACAGAAGTTGGCCGACAATCGCTTAATGAACTCCTTTGGATGTATGGGTATACTTCTGTCTTTAATTGGAAAATGAAGGAAGGTAATTGCATGTTTAGAGCAATATGCTTCTTCATGAGAAAGTTCCAATTCTCTTATTTCTTCTTTTTCCAGCAAAGATACCAGATGTGTTACTTTTTGTTTTTTTAGATGGATGATTTCTTCTTCCAGCCAATCGCTACCACGAGGACGGGGCATGATGCCTATTCGGGCACCGTTGTTGGCATTATGTAGCCAATAGATTTTAGTGGGCATTGTAATTAAATTATGAGAAAAATGGTGGTCAAATGATATCAAAATAGTTTCATGGAAAGTTGGCTTTTAATGATTTCTATAAAAAATGCGAAAGTCTGTATATTACTTTCCATGAGTACTTCAATTGAATTATTAGAAGCCTATAAGAAAGGCGAACGTTATTTCAGGGATTTAGATTTTGAAGAAGAAGAGGATTTTTCCGGGATCGACTTTTCAAATAGTGTATTTGAAAAGTGCTTTCTGCATAGTACAAATTTCAGCGGATGCAATTTGTCTAATACTCAGTTTCTGAGCTGCAACCTCAAATGTATTGATTTAAGGGAAGCAAACCTTTCAAATGCTTTAATTAAAAACTGTTCTGTAGAATGTTCAATGTTCAAAGATGCCATTACTACCAATTTTCAATTCGAAGAAAACTGGTGTTATAGCGCAACGGTATCACAGAAAGATTTTAATACATTTTTTATTAATGAAGGATAACATACAATAATATTAGCCAGTCTGATGGAATCTTTAACAAAATTGAAGGGTATTAAGCCTGTTCCAATTTTATTAATCACGTTTATCGGTGTTATTGCATTACGCATAGCCTATCTACCAGTTTTTCATGATGCTCTCTTTTTTACCTGGTTATACTATTTTCCATTTTTTTGTCTGTGTGTTTTAACCATTATTTATTTCTTACTAAATATTAAACAATTTCTAAGAACCAAAAAGATATTTACACTCCTATCTGTTATCATTGGTGCGATTAGTATTATATTAATAATCCTTCAGCATAAAAAGCGAGAAAATTGGAATAATGCACCCTCTATTTTCACCGCAACTACAAACAAAATTGGAAACGATGGTGGATTGGTTCTCCAATTTAAAAACAATGGGATTTTGAAAGCAACAAAAATGGATCATTGGGCTGTAACTTACTATTGGGGAACATATCGTCTCAAAAATGATACTGTTGATTTAGATATTCCCTTGGATTTTGATTTAGGGAGGAAGGCGGTATTGGGAGAGAAGTCCTTGAGGTTTTTAGAAGATACGATCGTAATTGAAGTGCAGAGATTTTATCAATAATTAGTTTTTGTTATCGAGTGGGATTAAAATGAAAATTGTTAATGAGGAGATAAGAAGTGACCGATAACCTTTTAGCGTAAAGTGTTTGCTGTTTTGCTTGTACCAGGAAAAGGAAAGATATTTAACTAATTTGTGTAGGTAGCCGTTTCTGAGAATTTGTCTCATTATTTTCTGTTCCAAACTTCTTTCCATTTTTTAAACTCCGTAGGACGGATATAATAACGGGCAAAATTGCCCTCATGCAATGATAGAAGTTCTGTATCAACGGTTTCGACAAACTTCTGATGATCTTCAGTAGGAAGTTTCAATGATTTGGCTTGGATTATGATTATGGCTTCGTCTGGTGTCATAGCATTGGATACTATTTCGGCGATGAGAGTGCGGATTTGTTCACGATATTTTAAGCGGAAAGGATCTGGTTCGATCAATGTCTGGCGTATTGCGGCGTAGCGCAAGGCGGAACGCTCATAAGCCCATATGAAAACGTCTTTAAGTAATTCGACGCGATTAAGTTCGTAGACTCCAAGTACTCCTTTAACATATATATCTTGCGGTACATCAACAAAAGCTAATGGTGCGAGATTATGCTTATTCAATGAAATATTCGCGGCAAGGCGTGACGTACGCTTGTTAACATCATCAAAAGGCTGCAGATATGGTAGTTGCACCATAATAAAGAATGCTTGTTCAAAAGGGTCTGTTATTTTCATTGCTTTTTCGAGCATTACTTCAAACATTTCACCGATCTGCTGCGGTATCCCCAAAGGTGTAAATACAGAATTGCCGACCCCTACCGCGAAGGTGCGCCCCAGGATCACCAAGTAAGTTGTTAGACAATAAAGCATGTAAGTTGGTGATGGTGTAGCGATTGAAACCGATGTCATCTACGGATCGCACCATAAATTCGATGGCATCCTTGTGATTTAAGATCATTTGCGCATCCATCGCAGATTTATTATCGGCAGCTTTCCCCTGTGAAATAAGTTGCTGTGTGTCGAGCAAGCTATAAGTATTTCCTTCGAGACGGCTTGAGTTCCAGGAAAGATCAATCAATAACCTTTGCAGGATTTCTTTTGCATAGGTGCCTGCGGGCTGATCTAACTTTGCAGTTTTTCCTAATTCCGCCAACTTGTGTTTATCTTCTGATGTCAGATAACTATCGATATTAGGACGATACATAAGCAGGAAATCATAATTATATCCCACCGGATGGCGAACAGCGAGAGGTCGTGAAACAGCTGTCAGTATTTCTTGTCCTTCTTCCGATATGGGGATTATATTGTCATCTTCCTGTTTTTCTTTTACTTCCGCGGGCTGGGTTGGTACTTTCGCCAGGCTATAGACCATAGCTCGTGTTCTGCCAGATGTTGTAACAATTCCTTGTTCTACGAGCTTATCCAATCGTCTTAACAACGTGCGTCGCCCTAAGTCTAAACCTGTCTCTTTTTCGATAATCTCAATAGATACTCCATCCTTGAATTTTCCAAGGACTTTACGGATCACTTCGATTTCCTGATCGATGGTTTCTGGATTAGTTTTCATTACGACATAAACGTATTATAATTATAAGGGCATTTAAGCGGATATACCAATTTTGTATGTCTTAATGTTAATGATTGCGTCATTAAAATGTGATCTTGTGTCTTAAAGATGGGTTTTAAGACATATTTATAAAGCTTTAGATTGCTCTCAATACGGACTAGCTGCTGCAATTGTAATATTCTATTTTTAGTTCCTATCAATTGGAGAAATTTTTAATATTTAACCTTTAATATTATCAATAGGGCAGAAAAGCTAAAAATACATAGGATTAAGGCCGTATTGGCAGAAAAGGATTTAATGCACAAGGATTTGGCGGCAATGGTTGGAAAAACGCCTAGCGCTATTACCAGGATATGTAATAATGATTTTCAGCCAACGCTAAAGCTGTTAAGGGAAATTGCTATTGTATTGGATGTGTGTATTTGTGAATTGCTAATTGATCCGAGGAAAGAAAAATAGACAGTCATTTATTAGCTTCTTTTACTATTATAGCCTCAGAATTGTTTTCAAATTTTATGTGATTAAAAAATTGAGATTGGTATAGGGTTATCGAATATTGGCAAGAGGTGGGTTGCTTAATTGTGCTATCAGGTCTTCTGATAGTTTTTGTGTTTCCTCAAAAGTAGAAGGCTTTGTTAGTGTAAGTGGACTAACAAGAATATGTTTTCCTCGTATTGCTTTTGTTTTATTATAATATGCTTGCCGTTGATTCTGAGGTATTCCATTCATGTTCAACCAATTAGTCAAAAAATTAAGGTTTGCTAGGTCTACGTTTGGCCAGTTTTCCCAGTCTATTAAAGGGTAGTCATATGTGTTCAGAAGTGCAAGAATAAATACTCCACAGTTTACGAATTTTTCCGGGCCAGTTTTTCCTGTATATGATCCATCTACAAAAGAAAATTTACCACCGTCGTATGACACACCAATTCTTTCGAATTCAAATCCATTAATTCTATTTTGATTAATCAATTCACATAGTGCGGAGATGCTAGCTACGAGATATGACGGAAAGTCTGATATTGTACAGAACAAATATTGTTCAAAATGGGGATCTTCTACATTGTCAATTGGAATATTGTTACCATTCAGAAAATGAACGATTTTTTTCTCTCCTTCTGAATTCCAATACAGGCCGACATGAACAGCATCCGCACCTAAATATTTACCACATATAGCTATGCCCTCATTGACATAATTGGTTAAAAACTCTTCTCTATTTGGTAGCAATGGTGATACTTTTAAATATATTGTTCAACTACTTTATTATAGGTTTGATTTAACCTTTGATAAGGGGCCTCTATGCCTGGATACCCACGGGTTATAATTAAAGCACTTTTTAATAGCGAAGGATGTAAATCTGATAACGCGGAATCACATAGAATTCTGCTAATTACATCTGTGTTATTTTGTGCAATACAATCTTGGAAAAAAAGAAACACAAACTTATTCTTGTCTTTGAGAGAATCATTTTGATTAAACAAATATTCAAAAAAAACTCGAACAGCATCAATATTGCGGGTTCCTGTATCTTCAAAAGGGGTAGTAGAAATGAAGGTGCTGCCAGTTGTTGCCGTAAATTGATTGTTATACATGGGGATCTAATATTTTCTTTAAAAATTCGTAAATGTCCTTAGCGGTATCTCTATTAATATACACGCCTAATTCAATTTCTCTTATAATTCCTAATTTGGAATCTTTACTAGGTTCACCCGGACTCAAGGTGTTTCCATTTATTGTATGTGTAGTACTTTTGGGGATAGTATTGCGCGTCGAATAGAAGCTGAGAGATATCATGTTAGTTGGTGTAACACCACCAATTAACCCATCGCAATATATGGTTCTATAAAGCGGATTTTTTTCATAATGTACCTGAATCTGAGGAGGTTTAACCGTATCTTCCATTCGTATATTAGTTTACGGAAAATTATTATGTGTAAAGGGATATAAGGGCTTCAATATAACACAAAATATAATTTTTTCCTTATTTGGTCAAAACTTTTCTGTGTTGAGGAAAAGGATTGACCAATTTTAGCAAGTGGTTAAGTAGCCTTATTTCTTCAATAGTAGAAGCTACTAATATGCCATCGAATTATTATTATTCCTTTAAAATTGAACTTCAAGAATTAGACCTTTTTTCTTTTAGCGTAAACTCTATGCACAAGTTTTGTTTTTTCTTTAATCCAAAAGTTTGCAATTTGAGCTTTAAAAAATGATAAACAAAATCTAACGAAAAACTTATCGCATTATATTTACGATAAGGCTAAACTATATTTTTTGACCGCCAAACCGACCACCATCCCCAAACTAAAAAGCCGCAAACCTTTTATAGTAAAAGATTTGCGGCTTTTCTTCGTAGCGAGATCGGGAGTTGAACCCGAGACCTTTGGGTTATGAATCCAACGCTCTAACCACCTGAGCTACCTCGCCAATTATGACCGTTTTTTGTTTGTTGTTCCAAAACGGGAGTGCAAAGATAACGGCTTATAAATGAAAATTCAAAATGTATTATCCGTTTTTTTATAAATTTTTTTATCCTTCCGTAGAAGTGCCCGGTTTATCTAGCCTTGTCAGCAGCGTTTCCTCCACCGATCGGATATGCAAATCCCGCTGTGGATAAGGGATTTCGATGCCGGCCTTGTTCAATGCATTATAAATAAAGGTAAGGGCAATACTCTGCTGCGTTCCGGCGGTATCCAGATCTGCCACCCAGAAATAAACCCTGAAGTTTATAGAGTTATCCCCAAATTCATATAACTGAACCAGAGGAGCTGGTATGGCTAATACATCTTTTTGGTGTGGAAAAGCTGATTGTATTATATCCATTACCTGTTTTACATCCGACCCATATGCTACTCCAATAGTAAAAGTTATGCGTCGGTTTCTGTTTGTACGTGTCCAGTTGATCAACTGTTGGGAAATCAGATCACCGTTGGGTACTATCACTTCCGATCCGTCATATAAACTGATTTTACTGGAGCGGATTCCTACTTCTTTTACAACTCCTGAACGTTGCCCTAGCTCTATCACATCGCCAACTTCTATAGGCTTTTCAAAAGCCAGTATAATACCCGATACCAGGTTGTTTACAATATTTTGTAAGCCAAATCCAATACCAACACCCAATGCACCTATTACGATAGTAAGCTTATCCATCGGTATGCCTGATGCTGCAAAAGCCAGTAAAATTCCTCCCGCGAGCACTGCAAGTCGAAGTAATAGCAGTGCTGATCCTAAACGGGTTTTCTTATTGTTGTTCTGGCCACTACCGCCAAACATATAAGCAATAAGCTGCGAAGCGATGGTGGCTATCCATATAACCACAATAAAAATTATAATACTGCTAAGTGTAAAATCGGAACTTCCTACTTTATGCCTGGCCTGCAGGAAGCCAACAATCTGTTCATAAATCAGATCATACAAAAATAAATTTCGGGATACAATGATCAGCCACCCGATAAAAGCCAGAATGCTCAGAACATTTTTTAATTTTCGCTGCACATCCTGAAAATCCATAAAAGAAATAAAACTGTTGGAATCTTTGTTTGCTTCTACCTGTAAAAAAACAGCCTCCATAATTATTTGTACCAGCACATATAAACTCACTGCCATCAACATATTAACAATAGCACTCGATCCCATTATTTTAGCTGTACCCACCCGTGAAAGTATTACTAATATTAAGGAAAAAGCGCTTGTAGCCACAAACAACTGAATCACCGGCCGGGTAAGTTTAGGTTGACTAATAGCAGTCTTATGTGATTCATGTAAAATATTGTACCCAAGCAAAATTGAGCAGGTAGCTGCAATTAGTAAAGTCCATTGTTCAGTATAAGTAACTTCGATCAGCAGATTTACTATACAATAGAATAGTAATAAACCAAGTGCCAGTAACCATGATCTGTACATCGGGTCGTGCAGGTGTCTTTTGAAAATATATGTTAATGCTATAACATTAATAGCCCAGGTAATTTCAGTAAATAAAATCGGATAACGTATGGATAACACGGCCGAAAGCGTTGTTATAAGCACTAAGGAACTGGCTATCGGAAAATTATATACGTATCTCGAATGTTGTAAAATTGTTTCTGCTTCCTGACTCTGATGCTTAGCCTTTATACGTTTGATGTTATTGAAGATCCACCAGAGGAACAGTATGGCAATCAATATCCAAATGAAAAATACCGGCCATTGAAATCCAAAAAATATCACTAATACCTTCGTGTTTTTTTGAATAGAATTCTTCAATACGGGAAAGAATTCCAGCGGATTAATACTATCGCGGTGCGGTCGCCACAGGTATCTATAGTCTTTTACAAACATATGTGTGGCAAATTGATTCAGACGATAATCCATATCCTCATACAAATTGGAGGTCTCAATATATCTGTTGGCTACTTTGTTTTGAAGTAAGCCCATTCTAATAAGGTTTATGCTATTGGCACTGTCTACTCCTCTGAATTTCAAAACCATATTGGTAACCTGACCCAGATAAAACGAGTACAGTTCATCTTCTGCGGGGATATTGCGCATGGCTGTATCCCGGCGTAGAGAATGTAAGGTGTCGTTTATTATTACAAGTTTGCTGTAATAGGAAAAGAGGGTCGACTGCCAGGAGTCGAGTCTTCTGCGCAGTTGTTCCAACATTACTTTGTTGGTATAAATATCATTGATATTCGGAGTACGCCCCAGGCTTGCGATATTACGCCTGATGAGGGCAAGGGAAGTATCTGCAAGGGGTAATCCGGCACTGATAGCTGATGTGTCAAATCCTCTTCGGAGTGTACTCATAAGTTCATTCATCAGCAAAGTATAATTCTCTATACGGTTGATGAGAATAGCAACAGCAGTATCTGATTTTCTAACCTTGTTGGTGTCTTTTGCCAGTGCGGCTATATTTTTACTGATAGTGGCACTATCAACGGCAAGCAAATGCAGGGTGTCGGGCTTTTTAGAGCTACGCCGCTGTGCAATGGCCTGAAAACTGAGGCTTACAGTCATTAGCAGTAATAATAGATAAACTACTTTGATCATGCTATCAATATGGTTTTCGGTGACCCATAACGGGAACTCCTATTGGAGCAACATTTTTTCCGCCTAAATGTTGTTGGATTTAAAACTTTTAAGCCTTTTGTCCGTTAACTTTTCGGATACTTTATGTTACTTTTCATTATTCTGATCAATGATATTTATTTATGAACAGAGAAATGCTTGTTGCCTCATTAAGAAGAGATCTGCAGCCCTGGGATGTAATCGTAATAGGAGGGGGGGCTACCGGTTTAGGCGCTGCTCTGGAATCTGTAACCCGTGGATATAGAACCTTATTGCTGGAGCAGGTAGATTTTGCAAAATCTACATCCAGTAAAAGCACAAAATTGGTACATGGTGGGGTACGTTATCTGGCACAGGGAGATGTTTCATTGGTAAGAGAAGCCAGTGTGGAAAGAGGATTGCTCTCTGCGAATGCTCCCCATTTGGTACGTAATCTCGCTTTTGTAATACCTACTTTCAGCTGGTGGGATAACCTGAAATATACTATAGGGCTTAAATTGTACGACTGGCTGGCTGGCAGATTAAGCCTGGGCAAATCTGTTCATATTTCTAAAGCGGAAGCAATCAGGCGATTATCCACTCTGCAGGAAAATAAATTGTCTGGCGGTGTTTTATATCATGATGGGCAGTTTGATGATAGTCGTTTGGCCATCAATCTGGCACAAACTATCTCTGATAAGGGTGGTACTGCCCTTAATTATATGAGAGTTGTTAAGTTGAGTAAAGATGAGGAAGGGAATGTTAATGGTGTAACTGTAAGGGATACTTTAAATGGGAGGGAAGACGATATTCATCTGAATACCAGGGCCATTATTAATGCAACTGGTGTTTTTGCGGATGATATTCTGGAAATGGATAATCCGGCCGCCCCAAAATCGATCGCTGCCAGTCAGGGTGTGCATTTGGTGGTCGATCGGGAGTTTTTACCCGGTACTGATGCATTAATGATCCCTCAAACCAGCGATGGGAGAGTGCTTTTCATGGTTCCCTGGCATGATAAAGTGGTAGTGGGCACCACAGATACGCCTGTAAACCATATAAGCCTGGAACCTCATCCTATGGAAAAGGAAATACGCTTCATCCTGGATACGGCCGCACAATATCTGGCAAAGCCACCAAAGCGGGAAGATGTCAGGAGTTTATGGGCCGGTTTAAGGCCCCTCGCTGCGGCAAAAGCAGAAGGTCATAAAACCAAAGAAATATCCCGAAGCCATAAAATCATTGTTTCAAGCTCTAATCTTATCACGATTATAGGAGGGAAATGGACAACTTACAGACGTATGGCCGCTGATGTTATTCATAAAATGGAGGAGGTACTACGTTGGAAAGAAACAGCTTCGGTAACTGAGCATATGAGGATTCATGGAGCCATGGATGCCAATTGGCAGGATCCGTGGTATTTCTATGGTACCGATGAAGCGCACATACGGAACCTTATTGCCAAAAATCCTGAAATGAATGATGAGTTGAGCAAAAAATACAATATTGTAAAAGCACAGGTGGTATGGGCTGTCAGAGAGGAAATGGCAAGAAATATCGAGGATTTTCTGGCAAGAAGAGTCAGACTCTTATTTTTAGATGCTAAGGAAGCATTGAGAATAGCCCCTGCAGTTGCAAGGATTATGGCGGAAGAATTACATAAAGACGAACATTGGGTTGCAACCCAGATCAGCTCTTTTGCGGATGAAGCAAAAGCATATCTGCTGGATGAGGATAAATCGGATGCAGTGAAATACACTACATCCGAATAGTACTTACATCCATTTAAATTTTTCAGCAGGAGATTTTATTCTTCTGCCTGCAGGCAATGGCTCGCTGGTATACCCCAGATATACAAAACCTAAAAAAAGATCATCTTCTCCTAACCCAAAATATTCGTGCATTGCAGGATGGTAAGTCATACCTCCTGAGCCCCAGTAAGAAGCAATGCCCCGGGCTGTGGCTCCAAGAAGAATATTTTCTACTGCACAGGAAACGGCTGCTAATTCTTCCTGGGCAGGAATTTTAGGGTTATTACCTCTTTTCATGCATACGGCAATAACATGCGAAGCCAGATCTCCCTGGTGTTTCAGCTTATCATAATTACCATTGATGTACTTATCGGCCGGCGTATTATCCTTGTACATCTGTGCATGGTCATTACAGAATTCTTTCACTTTATCATCACTAAAAACAACAAAATACCAGGGTTCTGTATAACCATGAGTTGGTGCCCAATCTGCCAGTTGAAGTAAGGATTCAACGGTTGTATTATCAATTTTCTGACCGTTCATGCTGGTAGGCTTCACGGTTCTGCGGGAAATGATTACCTGATCTATTGCTGTGTTATCCATTACGCTTCTATTTTACCAGTTTCTAATCTTTGTTTCATTTCAGCTGATAACCTGGCGATTTTATGTTGATTGTAATCGAAACATAACATCCCTGTTTTGGCTTCAGCTATAACAATTGTTTGTTCGTTTCTCAACGCCGTGATTTTATAGAAAAAGTCGAAACCAAATCCACTGAAATCACCTGCTGCTACTGCCACATCAAATTTATCGCCATGAAATGCTTCACCTTTATAAGCGATGGCAACATCCGACATGATAAATCCTTCACCGGTAGTTGTATCTAATTCTTTATATCCAATGCTGGCAAGGAATTGTATGCGTACTTCGTGCAGAATGCTAAGTATAGCATCGTTGCCTACATGACCTCCATAATTTACATCCTGAATTCGAACGGGTATTTGTGTTGAAAATGGAAAGGTGGCAGGTAAGTCTATTTTAATTCTTGCCATGCTATTTTGATTCGTTTATTGACTGAAGGAAGGAGACAAAGGAATGAAATGCTTTGGCTCTATGACTGTATTTATTTTTTTCAGTTAGATCCATTTCTGCGAAAGCACGGGTTTCTCCTTCAGGGATAAAGATAGGATCATATCCAAATCCTTTCTGACCGGATGAGGTTTCTGTAATATGTCCGTTGCATACGCCTTCAAATTGATATTCCTTGTCATCCAGGATCAGAGAAATAACAGTACGGAATTTAGCCTTTCTGTTACTGATGCCTTTCATTTCATGAAGCACTTTGGCGATATTATCAGCAGCTTCTTTTTGTTCACCTGCATAGCGGGCTGAAAGTACGCCAGGGGCACCATTGAGGGCTTCGATTTCCAGACCGGTATCTTCTGCGAAGCAGTTTTCACCGGTCATACGATGAATGGTAGATGATTTTTCCGTAGCATTAGCTTCCAGGGTATCATGAGGTTCGGGAATATCTATATCGATTCCGGCTTCCTGCATGGTTATAATTTCAAACTGGTTGCCAAGCAATGATCTGAATTCCTTTACTTTATTTTGATTATTGGTAGCGAAAATTAATTTCATAATACGTTTATCAAATTCCTAATAATTGTTTTAATCCATTCCATAACCGGGCTTTCAGTGCTTTATCTGTTCCGATTACGGACAAATGATCCGAAAATAGCAGTGGAGTACTCTGTACAGTGATCAGTTGATAAGTTGGGATGTCATTTAATCCAATTTCTTCAGGTTGAATACCAAAAAATACCCCTTGCTTAATGTTTATGGCTTTTTGCCAGTCGGAAATGGTAAGGCCGGGGTAATGCGTAATATTGATTAATGACACATCCTGCATACTTAGTTTACAGGCATTTAATATATTTGTGAGCAGGTTAAATAAATCTTCATTTAAATATGCCTCGTTTTCATTTTGTATGAAGATGGCTATGTTTTTTTGATTTTCACCTAAATATTTGATTGGTGGCAGTACTTTTTCCGCTGCGGCAATAATGCTCCTTTCGCCTGGAATGATAGGCTGGGTAAAGATCTTAGCCAAATAGTACGGATCTAGTTTTATTTGCTCCAATGACATATTTATTATTATTTAATTTAATATAAACGGGTTCCTCTGCGGAAAAATCTGTTTATTTGCAGTTAGCCGTTCCAAAGGAACGCAATCGCCGCGTTAATTATGTAAAAGTATTGAGATAAAATTGATTAACCATGATGGTAGATAAATCAACAGTTAAGGACGAAGCGCTGAAGAAGATAAAAG
Source organism: Chitinophaga silvatica (assembly GCF_003419895.1). Lineage (GTDB taxonomy): Bacteria > Bacteroidota > Bacteroidia > Chitinophagales > Chitinophagaceae > Chitinophaga > Chitinophaga silvatica. The sequence goes on from NZ_QPMM01000008.1 coordinate 167,094, forward strand.
TTACCAAAGCAACACAAAGCAGGTTGAACGAAGTAGACTTTAATAATCTGGCGTTCGGAAAGATATACGCTGACCACATGCTGGTAGCTGATTATGATGGTAAGGAATGGACCAACGCTGAAATAGTGCCTTTCCAGAATTTATCTGTTAGTCCAACTAATGCTGCCTGGCATTATGGACAAGCTATTTTCGAAGGAATTAAGGCTTATAAAGATCCTCAGGATCATCCAATGATCTTCAGACCTTACGACAACTACAGAAGATTTAATAAATCGGCTGAAAGAATGGGAATGCCTGATGTTCCTGAATGGTTGTTTGTTGGAGGTTTGGATATGCTGATTGATTTAGATCGCAGCTGGATCCCAACCACTACCGGTAGTTCATTATACCTGCGTCCGTTTATGATTGCAGCAGATGAGTACATCGGTGTACGTCCATCTGAGACTTATAAATTCATGATTATCAACTCACCTTCAGGTCCTTACTTCAATAAGCCTATCAAATTGTTAGTGCAGGATAAATTTGTAAGAGCATTTCCTGGAGGAGTTGGTTTTGCTAAAGCAGCTGGTAACTATGGTGGTACTATGTATCCAACTATGGTAGCTAAAAATAAAGGGTACGATCAGATTTTGTGGGTAGATGGTTACGAACATAAGTATCTGCAGGAATGCGGAACTATGAACGTATTCGTAATCATAGGTAATTCAGCTATTACTCCGGATCTGAGCCAGGGTACTATTCTTGAAGGTGTTACCCGTTCAAGTGTAATCGATGTTTTATCTGATATGGGCCTGAAAATCGAAGAAAGACCTATTTCTATAGATGAAATTATCGAAGCATACAAAGACGGTTCACTGAAAGAGATCTTCGGTACAGGAACTGCAGCCAGCGTTGCTTACGTAGAAGAATTAGACTATCAGGACGTTAATATCCGCCTCGATTCTTCTAAATATGCAGTAGGAGCAGAGGTAATTGCCCGTTTGGATGCTATCAGAACAGGTAAGGCTGCTGATCCTCGCAATTGGAATTATCAGATTGATAAACAATAGTCTATATACTATTATATATATAGAAAAGCAAGGCCGATAAAATGACCTTGCTTTTTTTATTGTTGTTTGTAACGGAAATCATACCTTTGCAATCCGGATTTTTGGTCGTTCTGCTATGTCGCCAATTTCTACGCCCCGTTAGTAGTGATAAAACGATCGGCTTCTTCCGGCAAAAATATTTTACGAAACAATTTTGTTATTCACACATATAGTTTTACCTTTGCCGTCCCAAAATCTCTTTATGGGAATTTGGATGTCATTGTAAACCGACATAAAAAAACTAGGTAAAGAATGCCTACTATACAACAATTAGTAAGAAAAGGAAGAGAAATTATCCGGGCTAAGTCTAAGTCCAGGGCATTAGATAGCTGCCCTCAGCGCCGTGGCGTTTGTACTCGTGTATACACTACCACGCCTAAGAAACCAAACTCCGCTCTGCGTAAAGTAGCGAAGGTTCGTTTAACCAATAAAGTTGAGGTGATTGCCTATATCCCTGGTGAAGGTCACAACCTACAGGAGCACTCTATCGTACTGATCCGTGGTGGTAGGGTAAAAGACTTACCAGGTGTTCGTTATCACATCGTTCGCGGTTCTTTGGATACTGCCGGTGTGAAAGACAGAAAGCAAAGCCGTTCCAAATATGGTACTAAAAAGGAAAAGGCTAAGAAATAATTAATTAAATAGACGTAATTTTTTCAATAAATGAGAAAGCAAGCTGCAAAAAAATTACCTCTGGCTCCAGATCCAAGGTTTAATGACAAGCTGGTTACCCGCTTTGTTAATAACGTAATGGAACAAGGAAAAAAGAGCGTTGCCTTTAAAATATTCTACGATGCTGTGGATAAAGTAAGCCAAATGACCGGCGAAAACGGTTACGAGGTTTGGAAAAAAGCATTATCTAACGTAACTCCTGGTGTTGAAGTTAGAAGCCGCCGTATCGGTGGTGCTACCTTCCAGATTCCAACTGAGGTTCGTCCCGATAGGAAAGTTTCTCTGAGCATCAAATGGTTAGTTCGTTACGCTGGTGACAGAAACGGAAAGAGCATGGCAGATAAGCTGGCAAATGAAATCGTTGCAGCAAGCAAAGGTGAAGGTGCGGCTTTCAAGAAAAAAGAAGATACTCACCGTATGGCTGAAGCTAACAAAGCTTTCTCCCACTTCAGAGTTTAGTATTAGCCCTCCGGGCAAACTTAATATATTTGGCGAACAGTTCCGTTGTCGGAGCTGTTCGCCTTTTTATGCTCACTGCAGTAATTATTCATCTGCGAAATCCAGGTTATCCCTAACTGATGAACTACTTTTTTATGTTCATTATCTAATCCTTTATTCCTATCACCTCCCAATAAAAAACCGGTCATCATTGATACCTGGCTCTTATTTACCTGACAATTAACATTCACCAACCTATCAGCTCCCAATAAAAACCAGATATCATTGATACCTGGCTCTTATTTACCTGACAATTAACATTCACCAACCTATCAGCTCCCAATAAAAACCAGATATCATTGATACCTGGCTCTTATTTACCTGACAATTAACATTCACCAACCTATCAGCT
>NZ_QPMM01000009.1 GCF_003419895.1 Chitinophaga silvatica
CCAATAAAAACCAGATATCATTGATACCTGGCTCTTATTTACCTGACAATTAACATTCACCAACCTATCAGCTCCCAATAAAAAACCGGATATCATCGATACCCGGCTTTCATTTATATGCCTTTAAACTTACTTCACATTCACCAGTACCCTAATCTTCCCCTCATTAGCCCTGAACTCTTCCAATGCTTTCCCAATTGCCTGACCGGGCTTCAATTTATTTAAATCCGCTCTCATCGCATAACCCGGCTTACTCGCCGTAACCAGGATATCCCCACGTTTAATCTCTCCACCTTCATTGCATACTTTAGTCGGAATTACCCCTACAACCCCTAATGGTACCTGATGTGAGATGTCATCATCTATATCCGTTTCTGCCAGCAAAACTCCCGGTTTAGTAGCATATACTCCGGCAACTAATGATGAATAGGCCTCTTGTGATCTTTCAACAGTCCGATTGGCCGTAGTGGAAATAATCAAAACATCTCCAGCCTCATACTCACTTATATGGCCGGTTACATCAAATGCTTCGGCCAAATCTGCCCCTCCGGTTTGTGTGCCTCCGTTGAAAAAACCTTTACCAGCCGCATTTATTCTCGCAACATTTACAGTACCTGGATTACCGGATTTAAATATTGCTAAATTTCCATTACTATGTTGCTCCACTAATAGTACCTCCCGGGTATTTGTATTATTGTAGTTTACAAATCTGGCTGGCCGCCCACCTCCAAAATTCGGCACCCATCCGAATATCGCATTGCCTGTACCATCTACGGTCGACTCAACTCCATCTCCTCCGTTCGTAGCATTGGCTGTAATTCCATTACCATTACCATCTGCAATTGCTACCACGGCCGGACCATTCCCCGTTGGATTAGATGCATGGAATAACCCTGCAAAACCTCCGGTACCACTCGAAACGCCATAAATACCAGCTGTTCCAAAATTGGAGAATATTGAATTTACTTCTCCACGTACCGCCGGCGAGGTGCCCGTATGACGGTCAACGATGAAATTACCGGCAATACCATCACCTACTGTCTTTACCGTAATAGCATCACTTGTATTGTCGTCATTAAAATTCTCGAACCGGCCTGCTCTTCCCATTGCAAAACTTGGCACCCAACCATAAAAAGCATTACCTGCACCGTCAATATTGGCTTCTACTGCATTACCGTCTTTGCCGGCATTGGCTGATATTGCATTCCCGTTACCATCAGTAATAGCAACTAATGCAGGGCCGTTACCACTTACGTTAGATGCATGAAATAAACCACCAAATCCTCCGGTGCCGGAAGAAATACCAAACACTCCCGCTGCTCCAAAATTTCCAAATATAGTTGTTACTTCCGCCCGTACGCCAGCTGACACGCTGTTGTTATTAGTCACTAAAAACGAACCTGCATTGCCTTGTGTATTATCCGGAATATTTCCTAAGCTATTCGTTTCAACTTCAAAGGTATTCCCCTGAATATTCTTGGTATTATAATTCTGAAATCTGCCTGCTCTACCGGTACTAAGACTATACCCTACTTCTCCAAGTACACCTATTGCCGTTCCTGTTGCGTTGGTAGAAATAAATCCTCTAACTCCGGATCCTCCTCCGTCATTTCTTCCTACTACTGATCCGGATATATCACAACTGCTACGTCCAACAACAGCTTCTCCTTTTCCATTGTTATCACCTATTAGGCCCGCAGACGATATAGAACCTGTAATGCCGTGTACACCTGTTCCTACTGCAGCTGTACTCAATACTCCACCTCCATTTCCAGATGTCGATACATTTATTACATCTCCATTACCAACACTTGAAGCATTAAGTGCAACGTTACTATTAGAGTTATTATATATGGCAATTGTGGCAGCAATTCCATTAGTACTTGTAGCAGTAAGTCCGGTACCAGTACTACTGTTTGCATATACACCGAAACCTGCTCCAGAAGAATTACCATATACTCCGATACCTGTTGGCGTAACTCCATAAACTCCCCATCCACTACCGGCCTGAGAGCCCCAGACTCCAATTCCAAGTCCTCCTGTTCCATTATTAATCCCCCTTACGGCTGTGGCAAAACCGCCGGGAGAAGTAGTCGTTACAATTCCCTGAACAGCTGAAATAGAGTTAGAGGTCGTGGTATTCACTCCTTCAATAGAAGTTCCATTTCCATTATTGGTGATTGAAAATTGTGTTGCCGCATCATTTTCGGTGGCTGCATATGGTAAAGTAAAACCACCACCACCAAGCGTTACAGGTACCCACTCGCTTCCGTTATACCGTAATACCTGGTTGGCTGTTGGGGCTGTATTGCTCACAGATTTTCCCTGAATACCTACGACTGTTGGGCCGGGGTAGTTACCCGAAAGATCCCCCGAGGCTGCACCTGTACTCGGTCCAACCGGTCCTTGTGGCCCGATATCCCCTTTATCTCCTTTCGGCCCTGCGGCGCCAGTAGGTCCAATCGGCCCAACCGGTCCTGTAAGTCCGATATCTCCTTTGTCTCCTTTTGGCCCGGCATTACCTGTAGGTCCAATTGGCCCGGCAGGTCCAGTAGACCCGATATCTCCTTTGTCTCCTTTTAGCCCTGCGTTACCATTAGGTCCAATTGGCCCAACCGGTCCTGTAAGTCCGATATCTCCTTTGTCTCCTTTTGGCCCGGCATTACCTGTAGGTCCAATTGGCCCGGCAGGTCCAGTAGACCCGATATCTCCTTTGTCTCCTTTTAGCCCTGCGTTACCATTAGGTCCAATTGGCCCAACCGGTCCTGTAAGTCCGATATCTCCTTTGTCTCCTTTTGGCCCGGCATTACCTGTAGGTCCAATTGGCCCGGCAGGTCCAGTAGACCCGATATCTCCTTTGTCTCCTTTTAGCCCTGCGTTACCATTAGGTCCAATTGGCCCAACCGGTCCTGTAAGTCCGATATCTCCTTTGTCTCCTTTTGGCCCGGCATTACCTGTAGGCCCAATTGGCCCGGCAGGTCCTGTAGACCCGATATCCCCTTTGTCTCCTTTCAGTCCTGCGGCACCTGCAGGTCCAGTAATACCGATATCTCCTTTGTCTCCTTTCAGTCCTGCAGCACCTGCAGGTCCAGTAAGTCCGATATCCCCTTTATCTCCTTTCAGTCCTGCGGCACCTGCAGGTCCAGTAAGTCCAATATCCCCTTTATCTCCTTTTGGCCCGGCAACCCCAGCTGATCCAATCGGTCCTGTAACCCCTATGTCTCCTTTCTCTCCTTTAGGTCCAGATATTCCTGTAGGCCCCATCGGTCCGGTTGATCCTGTAATCCCGACATCGCCTTTCTCTCCCTTTTCCCCTTTCTCTCCTTTAGCTCCAACAAGGCCTGTTTCCCCCTTATCTCCTTTCAGACCTTGTGGCCCAGCCGGCCCAGGGCTGCTGTTGGCCGCATATAAAGCAAATGGAACACTGACTAGTTGACTAGCCCCCAATAATGAATAATTTCCCCCACCAACCGCTGCTTCTACCTGTACAAACTGATTTGCATCGGCCCAGGGAATAGCGGTAAAAGTGCCGGTAACCGGAGCTCCACCTCCAATAAATAAAGTGAATAAACCTAATTGATTAGTTGTTACATCATGGGTTTCCTGGTATTGTACCGGTCCATTTGCCCCACCTAAAATTGTAATCCTAATTTTAATAGCACTATTTGAAAGTATTGTACCATTTGTATTTCTGGCGATTGCCTGATAATTAATTTTTTGGAGACTGTTCTGCGCCGAAACTACCTGGACTGTCAACAAACCAAGTAGGATAACTAAGTTTCTAAATAGCATGACAATTGTTTTTAAGATTAGTTTTTCGTGGATGTACCCTGATCTGGAATGAAGATTTTGGTTGTAACACTATCCTTTCTTTTTTCTGTCGGTTTATCAGATGGAATAGTATTGGTTTTAGAAACCGGACGTATTGGGGTACCAGGTTTACCCGGTTGGTAGTTTTCAAAAATAATCTCACGTGATGGCTTCTTTGGAGGAATTTTCCTGTTATTGCCCGAAGCATTGGATTTTTGTTCTAATACCTGAATTTCCTTAAATCTGTTTACGAATGATTTTGTTTGCCTGATACTGGTGCCTTCCGGAACTGTTTGTGCATAAGCTGCACAGGCAAGCAGACAGAATAGCATTAATAAAATATTTGCTTTCATTTGGGGAAGTTGATTGATTAGTGATCTTGAATTATAATAAATATGACAGAACTACGTTGAAAACAGTACAATATTTCTTGAGCCGTAATGATGGAAAACTTGAATGGAGAATTGGTGATAAGTAATACAGAATGGTTAGGTAAATAACGTAGAGCTAAATCAATACAGAACAACTTAAAATAATCAGGAGCCGATCCATAAAATTGGTCGACTCCTGATGTAACACAATTATTTTACATTAACCATTACTTTGATTTTACCAGTTTCACCTGTAAATTCCTGTAATGCCTTTCCAATAATCTGTCCTGGTTTAATTTTCTCAGGATCTGCTTTCATGGCATAACCCGGACGACTAGCGGAAACCAATAAATCACCTCTGCGAATGTTTCCGTTTTCATTGCATACTTTGGTTGGTATCACCCCAACAACTCCTAATGGTATTTTATTGTCAAGATCATTAAGATCTTCTGCCATTAATGTTCCTGGTTTGGTTGCATAAACACCAATAACAGTTGTACTGTATGGAGTGGATGATTTTTTAACTGTTCTGTCAGTATTCTCATCAATTACCATTACATCACCCGGCTCATATTCGCTTGTAGATCCAGCAACATCAAATGCTTCGGCCATATCAGCGCCACCGGTTTGGGTACCACCATTGAAGTACCCTTTACCATTATTGCCAATCCTCGCTACATTAAATCCATTTTGTTGAAAAATTGCCAGATCACCGGTAGAGTTGCTATTGGCAAGAAATACAGTTCCAAGGTCATTTGTTGAAGCATAAAGGGTAATACCAAATCCTGTATTTTCTGTATGTTCAAAGTATCCTGCATATCCTCCGGTTCCGGAAGAAACGCCATAAATACCAGCAGCTCCACCGTTTCCAAATATGGTATTTACTTCTCCTCTGACAGCAGCTCCAACACTGGTAGTATTATTAAGAACAAAGTTCCCTACATTTCCCAGTGAATGATCTGAAATCACTCCCGGGCCTATTCCTCCAACTTCCATAACATTAGCAGTTGTGGTGGAAGTACTATTGGATATTCTTGCAGCACTGCCGGTAGAACCGGTAGAATTCTGATCAACAACCAATCCATCTCCCTGGCCCTGATTTATTACAAATAAAGCATTACCAAAGCCTGTTGTGTTGGAATGTTCAAAATAACCTCCATAACCTCCGGTTCCGGATGAAGTTCCATAAACCCCGGCAGCTCCATTATTCCCAAAAATGGTATTTACTTCTCCTCTCATTGCTGCCCCAACACTATTTGTATTATTTAAAAAGGAATTAATGTTATTGCCCTGTGTATGATCCGGAATGTCTCCAAGTCCTCCACCGTCAACCTCTAAAATATTGGCAGTAGACGTAGTATTAAGGTTAGTGATGAAGGCGGCATTACCTGTACTGGAATTTTGTTGTACTACCATACCATTACCCTGTCCTACATTTGTTACAAATAAAGCATTACCAAAACCTGTTGTATTGGAATGTTCAAAATAACCACCGTATCCCCCGGTTCCGGAGGCTGTTCCATATACTCCCGCTGTTCCATTGTTACCAAAAATGCTATTTACTTCCCCTCTTACTCCTGCACCAACTCCATTGGTGTTATTCATAAAGAAATTGCCGGCATTACCTTGGGAATGATCAGCAATAACACCAGGTCCGATAGATGTAACCTGTAAGGTATTTACCGTATTACTGGCATTAATGTTCTCAAAAAATCCTGCATACCCAGTGCTTGAACCAGCTCCTATTCTTCCCTGTACTCCAACTGCATTACCCGAATTATCTCCATTTATAAAACCATATACTCCATAACCCGGCCCATCATTTCTTCCTACCACTGCTCCGGTAGCGAGACCTGCACTGGTAGTTAAACCGGTAACAGCTTCTCCTCCCGCGGTATGATGCGCAAGTACGCCTCCTCCTGAGAGTACACTTGCAAATGCTTCTACTCCATTACTACCGGAACTCATGGCTGTAACTCCATTGCCACTACTGCCACTAGCCATTATTGCCGCTCCGCTTCCGGATGTAGTACTCGTAAGATTTACACTGGTATTTGCATTATTGGTATTTGTAAAATAACCTGCACCACCTGTGGAGGATGTTGAATACAACCCGATACCTGAATTACTTTGTGAATAAACACCATATCCACTACCGGTACTTTGCCCCATAACCCCAGATCCTGATGGTGTAACTCCAAAAACTCCCCAACCGCTACCGGCTTGTGATCCATAAACACCAATTCCTAATCCTCCGGTTCCATTATTGATACCTCGTAATCCACTCGAATAAGATCCTGGTGAGGTAGAAGATACTGTTCCGTCTACTGCAGATATATTAGCTGTAGTGCTATTTGATACACCATTTAATACAACTCCGTCTCCCTGGTTGGTAATTGAAAATACAGTTGTCGGTAAATTAACCGTATTGGCATATGGAAGTGTAAAGCCTGCGCCGGGGGTAGTTGGAGTCCAGTTAGTTCCATCATATATCAATGCCTGACCCAACAATGGAGCAGTTCCACTTAAAGGCACTCCTTTTATTTTCGCAACTCCTGGATTAGGGTAAGTTCCACTTAAATCACCTCCTGCTGGTCCACTAGGAGGTAAGGTCGTAGGAATAACTCCTGGAGCAATTTTAATCGCTGTTACTTTACCATTTCCAATAGTTGGATTAGGATAAGTTCCTGTTAAATCACCCCCTGCCGGACCTGTAAGAATTCCAGGAATACCCTGTGGACCCTGAGGCCCAGCCGGTCCTACTGGCCCAATCGGTCCAGCTACTCCGGTAGGCCCAGCCGGTCCTACTGGTCCAATCGGTCCGGTTGCTCCGGTAGGCCCAGCCGGTCCTACTGGCCCAATCGGTCCAGCTACTCCGGTAGGCCCAGCCGGTCCTACTGGCCCAATCGGTCCGGTTGCTCCGGTAGGCCCAGCCGGTCCTACTGGTCCAATCGGCCCAGCTGCTCCGGTAGGCCCTACAGGTCCTATCGGTCCGGTGGTTCCAGCAGGTCCAACAGGCCCGATAGCTCCCGTTGCACCAGGATCCCCTTTAGGCCCTTGTGGTCCAACTGCTCCTGTAGCTCCGGCAGGTCCAATTGGCCCAATAGCTCCCGTTGCACCAGGATCGCCTTTAGGTCCTTGTGGCCCGGCCGGTCCTGTAGCTCCAATCGGTCCTATTGGTCCCGTTGCACCAGGGTCGCCTTTAGGCCCTTGTGGTCCGGCTACTCCTGTAGCTCCGGTAGGTCCAATCGGCCCCGTTGCACCAGGGTCACCTTTCGGTCCTTGTGGCCCGGCCGGTCCTGTAGCTCCAATCGGTCCTATTGGTCCGGTGGCGCCAGGATCGCCTTTAGGTCCTTGTGGTCCTGTAGCTCCTGCCGGGCCAACTGGGCCAGGATCTCCTTTGGGCCCTGGAACGCCATTGGCTGAATAAAGCGCAAAAGGAACACTCATTAATTGGGCTGTTCCCAATTCTGAAAAATTGCTCCCGTTTATTGAAACTTCAACTTTTAAATATTGATTCGCTGCCGACCAGGGTACTCCGGCAAATGTACCAACAGTAGCATCTCCCTTTCCGATTTGTGCAGTGAAAAGCCCTAATGGGTTGGTAGTAAGATACTGTGTTTCCTGATACTGAACATTGCCAGAAGCACTGCCACCTAAAACTGAAAACCTGATTTTTAGTGCCTGGTTTGAAAGAATAGTTCCATTTGTATTTCTGGCTACTGCCTGATAGTTAATGCCAGTAAAGCTACTTTGAGCATGCAAATGGATTAGGGCTACAAAAAAGCCTAGAATTGTAAAGAGTATTTTTCTTTTCATAAATTGAATGAGTTTAATTTTTCTTTACTTGGCCGGATGCCTGACGATTAGTTGTTGGTTCAGATCCTTGTGTTGAAGGAGGCGTAACCTGAGGAAGTTGTGGGAGGGTAGCCGTTTGTGTTGTTTGAGAAGGTAATTTTTCATTTTGATATGAAATGGGTTTGGGGGTAGATGTTTGACCGCCAGACTTTATAGGCATTTTTGTGCTCTGAATTTGATGTGTAGCAGTTTGATCTCCTGTTTTTATTGGAGGAGTTTTAACCCGTACATAATCATGAGTTACAGGATCGGTTGTTCTGATGGGTACCTTGGTTTGGGCCTTTATGGTTATAACCAATAGTAAAAGAATTGTGGAGGATATAATTGCTTTCATTGGATATATTGTTGATTTGTGTATTAATAATTATTACTGTTGGATGTTCATATCTCTCTTTGCTCCCATATTATAGACGAGCGAAAATTGTAAGGAGCGTTTCTGAACCAGGGTAGGACCAGTAGGCAACAGATAGGTGATATCAAGAGCCAGATTGGCGACTCTTACTCCAATCCCTGCTGCAAAGTGTTGTCTGATTCCTTTATTCGGATGTTCATAGAAATATCCAGTTCGTACGAAGAATACCTGTCGGTATGCATATTCCAGTCCGGAGCCTATAGTAAACTCTCTTAATTCTTCCTGGAATCCTCCCGGAGCATCACCGAATGAACCAAATAAGGCACTGACAACTCCTCTATCAGGATCTTTACCCTTGATAATCTGATTGGTTTCAATTCCGTTTGAGTCTAATGCATACCTTGGTGGAGTAGGTACGAGCAGTTTATTGATATCTACACCCACTGTAAATTCGTGGTCAAGAGTATGTACGAATGTATAGCCTCCCCCGATCCGTAGATTCATTGGCAGGAAGGTCTTTCTGGTGTTGTCGTCTGTATATTGAAGTTTTGTTCCCAGATTTGTAATACTAACTCCTACACAATACCTGTTTCCGAAATCGAGGATGTCTTTAGAGTTCTGATAGTAAAAACTTATATCACCAGCTACGGCATTAGCAGGTTTCTGTTGAAGTCCGTTGAAATTCCCTTCTCCTAACTGGCTGCGTATATATCTGACAGATAGGGCCAGTGAGATTTTCTTACCTAACTTTCTGGCGTAAGCTGCATCTACTGCGAATTCTTTGGGGTTATAGTCTTGCAGCACAGTGCCATTATCATCTCTGAAGGTTACAGACCCGTAGTTGAAGTATTTTAAGGAAACACCTACACCTTCAACATCATTGAAATTTTTGTATCCTGCCACATATGCCATATTCGATTTACTATTATTCAGTTCCCACATCCAGGGCGAATAATTAGCGCTTACGCCCCAGTTTCCTGCAAAGGCAATTTTAGCAGCGTTGGAGAATAAAGCATTGGCATCCGGCGTCATTGCTGTAGTTGCATCTCCGGCAGCTGCGCTTCTTGCATCCGGGTTTATCAGTAGGAAACTGGCCCCAATGTTAGCCGGCTTCTGATAATATTTCTGAGCTTTTGCCTGAAATGAGGAATAGATTAACCCGGAAATTAAAACAAGTGTGAAACCATGTTTCATAAACAGTGTTGGTTAATAGTGAAGGGGTGAGAAGAGGTTTGGTTCAGGACTACTGAACGATAAGCTTTTCGAAGGTTATATACCCATTTACGTTAAACATAAGGGTATATATACCTGCTGCAAGATGATTTACAGGAATAACAATTGTATTTCTTCCCAGCGCCAGCTCAGATTGTTGCCTGTAAATAGTTTGCCCGGCAGTATTAATAAGCTCAATACCAACCGAGGCATTCGCTAACAGATCGAATTGGATTTTGGTAACAGAAACTGCTGGATTGGGGAAGAGTACATAACTTTTGACGGGATTTACTCCAGGCGGTAGCCTGGGAGAAATCTCCGGCTGCTGGAAACCTTGTGTAAGTAGCAACTTGCCGTCAGTAATTGGGGTAATTACTGGTTCTCCTATGGTATACTGAATTTGAATATTCTGAATGGTACCACTACCTCCACTACTGGCTACCACCTGCCGGTTTAGGACTACCTGCGCCTGAGATGCAGTGCAGAATGCCAGAAATAATGGAATGGAATAAGTGATTTTGGGTAGAAGTTTTCTCATAATGGATATTTAACAAAGATTAGTTTTGGTTTCCTATAGACGCACGGATACAAGCACAATGAGAGAGGCCCGCAAAATTTAGATCATAAATACTTTCGCTCAACTATAGATTATGGATGCTCTGAGGTTAAATGGCTGAGTCGCTCATTTCGCAGTTAGTAACAGCAGAGTTCATATTATTGTTTGAATCCTGATCGCATTGCTAGTTACTATTATTGCTACTTGTTTTTGAAATACAGTCCTAAACAGTCTGTTACGAAATTGTATGAAATCCGGTAAGCTGGAAAAGGATAATTAACGGGTGGTGGAATTTCTCTCAAAAATGGAAGAAAGTAGCGTAAAATTGGCTTAGATAAAAATAATTATATATGCTTATTATAATGTATTTAAGGCCAGTATTTAGTTAAAAAAGAAATAACAATTTGGAAAACACCACCATTTTATTTATTGTCAAAAATAAATTACCTTTGCCCCCCAAATTGCATTATTTAGTCATTTTAATATTATGGCAGACTTAAAATTTCAAAGGAACTTTGGTATTGCGGCGCACATCGATGCGGGTAAAACCACTACCACAGAACGTATCCTGTATTATACAGGTAAATCCCACAAAATTGGAGAAGTGCACGAGGGTGCTGCTACAATGGACTGGATGGCACAGGAGCAGGAGAGAGGTATTACCATTACATCCGCTGCTACCACTTGTTTTTGGAATTTTCCAACCTTACAAGGTAAGCCAGTAACAGATACCAAACAATATAAATTTAACATCATCGATACTCCAGGCCACGTGGACTTTACCGTAGAGGTAGAGCGTTCTTTGCGTGTATTGGATGGACTGGTAGCTTTGTTCTGCGCAGTATCTGGTGTTGAGCCTCAATCTGAAACCGTTTGGCGCCAGGCTAACCGTTACCGTGTACCACGTATCGGTTTCGTAAACAAAATGGACCGTTCAGGTGCCGACTTCTTAAACGTAGTTAAGCAAGTTAAAGAAATGCTGGGTGCTAACCCTGTTCCTTTGACCCTGCCTATCGGTGCTGAAGATACTTTCAAAGGAGTAGTTGACCTGATCACTATGAAAGGTATCATCTGGGACGAAGAAGGTAAAGGTGCTACTTACCAGGAAATCGAAATTCCTGCTGATATGAAAGAAGAAGCAGAAGAATGGAGAGCTAAACTGGTAGAAGCTGTTGCTGAATACGACGATACTCTGATGGAAAAATTCTTCGAAGATCCTAACTCTATCTCCGAAGCTGAAATTCACGAAGCTATCCGTAAAGCTACTATCGATATCGCTATCATCCCTATGATGTGCGGTTCTTCTTTCAAAAACAAAGGTGTTCAGAAAATGCTGGATGCGGTTTGCCGCTACCTGCCTTCACCAATGGATATCGAAGCAGTAAAAGGTACTAACCCTGATACTGGCGATGAAATTGAACGTAAACCAGATGCTAAAGAACCTTTCGCTGCACTGGCGTTCAAAATCATGACCGATCCTTTCGTTGGTCGTCTGGCGTTCTTCCGCGCTTACTCTGGTCACCTGGATGCAGGTTCTTACGTTCTCAATACCCGTACCGGTAAAAACGAGCGTATCTCCCGTATCATGCAAATGCACGCTAACAAACAAAACCCTATCGATTTCATCGAAGCTGGTGATATCGGTGCGGCTGTTGGTTTTAAAGATATCAAAACCGGAGACACCCTGTGTGATGAAGACAATCCAATTGTCCTCGAATCTATGACCTTCCCTGAACCGGTTATCAGTATCGCAATTGAGCCTAAAACTCAGGCAGATGTTGATAAAATGGGTATGGCCCTCGCTAAACTGGTAGAAGAAGATCCTACCCTGAAAGCGAAAACCGACGAAGAAACTGGTCAAACAGTTCTTTCCGGGATGGGTGAACTTCACCTCGAAATCATCGTTGACCGTATGCGTCGCGAATTTAAAGTAGAAGTTAACCAAGGTGCTCCTCAAGTTGCTTACAAAGAAGCATTGACTACAAAAATTGAACACCGCGAAACATTTAAGAAACAAACCGGTGGTAAAGGTAAGTTCGCTGATATTCAGGTTGAAATCGGACCTGCTGATGCCGAATGGATGAAAGAAAATGACGGTAAATACTTCCAGTTCATTAATGACATCTTCGGAGGTTCCATCCCTAAAGAATTCATCCCTGCTGTTCAGAAAGGTTTCGAAGCCTCTATGAGCCAAGGTGTGTTGGCTAACTTCCCACTTGTAAACCTGAAAGTTCGTCTGTTCGATGGTTCTTACCACAACGTTGACTCTGACGCTATGTCTTTCGAACTTTGTGCTAAGCAAGCCTTCCGTGAAGCTGCCCGTAAAGCAAAACCAGTATTACTGGAGCCAATCATGAAAGTAGAAGTTCAGACCCCAGACCAATACATGGGTGATGTTACAGGTGACCTTAACCGTCGTCGTGGTATGCTTGAAGGTATGGATTCCAGAAATGGTGTTCAGGTTATCAAAGCTAAAGTTCCATTGAGCGAAATGTTCGGTTATGTAACTCAACTGCGTTCCCTGTCTTCAGGTCGTGCAACTTCTATCATGGAGTTCTCTCACTACTCTCCTGCTCCAAATAACGTAGCAGAAGAAGTAATCGCTAAAGTAAAAGGCAAAGTAAACGCTTAATTACTAGCTTCTTAATATGGAAAGAGGATGTCTCAAAAAGACATCCTCTTTTTGCATTTTAGGAAAGCCACCTAAGATATCTGCCCAGGTTCTTACATGAAGGTGCTATTGCCATAACAGGAATATTCAATAACTTATCCTTGATAACCTACAACTGAAATTTTACTTTTTGCTAACTGCCGTAAGGTCTCTACCCAGTAGAGACCTTTTTTTATTTTCTTGATAGAGGGAGGAGCTGCTTTTGACGTCATTCAATAGGAATATGTCATCCGTCTCATCTGTAGCTTTAGAATTATGTCAATTGAGTTATTACAGGCACCTCCTACAACTGTGGTATATACTTCGGGAGAAATAGGTCAACTAACTTCCGGCCTTGATTTGATTCTACCCTGCTGGAACCCTTCAGGTTCCTGGGTAGAATCACTCATAGGACATTATTATGAGATCATTCATCTAATGAAGGATACACCAGTACAGTTGATATTAGTTAATGATGGGTCAACAAGAGGGTTTGAACAGGCAAAAATCGAATATTTGAAGTCTGCAATTCCTGATATCCAGATAGTTAGCTATAAACAGAATAGAGGTAAGGGTTACGCAGTAAGAGAAGGTGTAAAAAATTCAAAGTATGCTTTCCAGGTTTGTACAGATCTGGATTTCCCTTTTGGAGTACACGCTGTTAAGGGAGTTTATGAGAGATTGTTGATGGGTGTTGATATTGTAGCCGGAGAAAGAGGCGAAGCTTATCTCAACAAACTTCCTCCTAAAAGGAAGCGAATCACTCAAATAAGCAGATTCCTTAATAAAATGGTGTTGCAGCTAAAAGTAGAAGATGCACAGGCTGGTCTAAAAGGTTTTAATGTCTATGGCAGAAATGTAATGTTGGAAACCAACATTAATGGATTCCTGTATGACAGCGAATTTATGTATAACGCAGGCAAACGCTCTCATTTAAAGATAGGAGCTGTGTCTGTGGCTTGCAGATCAGATATCCAGTTTTCTACCTTTAGAACCAAATTACTATTGAAAGAAATGATGAATTATTGCAAACTGGTTTGGGGAGCATATGTAGCTTAGTAATTTATGAAAGAAAAGAGGATATTAATAAGTGTCGATGTTGAAGAATTTGATATTCCGGAAGAATTCGGACAACAAGTTTCGTTGCAAGACAAACTGGAAGTATCAAAGAAAGGATTGCAGGCAACGCTTGCACTGTTTGAAAAATATGAAGTTAGAGCCACATTTTTTATCACTGCATATTGGGCTCAGCATTACCCCGAATTAATTAAACAAATAGCTGCACAGCATGAGATCGCTTCTCATGCATATTATCATAGCTCATTTACTGATGCCGATTTGGAAGGTTCCCGTTTAGCATTACAGGAAATCAGTGGACAGATGGTTCATGGCTTCAGAATGCCTCGTCTAAAGGCTGTTAACAAAGAAGTCCTAAAAGGTGCAGGATATGAATACGACGCTTCGATAAACCCAACCTGGCTACCAGGTCGTTATAATAATTGGCATTTACCCCGTACACTATACAAAGAGGAAGATGTCTGGATTATTCCTTCCTCCGTTTCCCCACTGTTAAGATATCCGATTTTTTGGCTGAGTGTTAAAAATATGCCTCTTTGGGTAACCAAACATTTCACTAGTCTGATTCTGAAAAAAGACGACTATTTATCCTTTTACTTCCATCCCTGGGAACTTGCAGATATTAGTCAGTACACCTTACCTACCTATATTAAGAAAGTATCAGGAATAAATATGCAGAAGAAAATGGAAGCATATTTAAAATTTCTGAAAGAAAAAGGAACCTTCACTACCCATATAGAATGGTTGAATGCTAGGTAATTAGCTGAAAATTTTATTGGAGACAACTTATTTAAGTGGCAGAAAATCAGTGTTTGTTGAAACAACATTCGATTTTTGCTGTTATTGCTTTAGTACTAAGATTAAATGAATATGTTTTTATTATGCGATAAATTTTTTTTTGCATATTGAACACATATTACATTCATATTCAGTAGTTTTGCGGAAAGAATAATTGACGTTATGTGAAGCCTGTTTGTTGTGTGAAGGAAACCTCCGCCCCATTATCCCCCTGCCTTTTTAATTTTCAAGACCATTTAATTTAACGTATAAATAATTGATTTATACTCATGTACTTATTCATTCAACATGTTAATTGTTAATACTAAAAATTAGACTATGAAAAGAATGCGACATTTAGCCCTTACATTATCAATCGTCTTATGCGGAATGATAGCAAATGCCCAAATTCAAAAAGGTAATATTATGGTAGGAGGGGATTTGGCAAACTTTGGGATAAACTTTCAGAAACACAGTACCCAGTTTAGTATGGATATTGATCCTAAAGCAGCTTGGTTTATCGACGACGGCTTTGCACTGGGAGGATATGTTAATTTTGGATTATCGACAGACAATCCTGGCACCGATATACACTACGGAGTAGGTGCGCTGGCTCGTTATTTTGTGGAAGATAAACACATCAGAAAATTGGAATTCTCAAAACGGGCACGCTTCTTCGCTGAAGGAACTGTAGGTGTTGCGGGTTTCAATCCTAGCAATGGCGCTTCTACAAATGGCTTGAACATTGGCATCGGCCCGGGAGTGGCTTATTTTATTACGCCAAATGTTGGCCTGGAAGGATTATTGAAATATGATCTTACAGTAGGTTTTGGTAATTCAACTACCTCCAACCGGATTAATCTTGGACTTGGATTTCAAATCTATTTACCATCAGCAAAAGCTAAGCAGATATATAAGAGCGAAACAGGGAAGTAGTTAATTTTAAATGTTAGTATCCCTTATTATAAATGAATATAATGAATGGAGCTAAATTAAAATGAATTAACTGAATGAAGGGTTTTAAGTGATAACCATTTACTTTAGCAAAATGCCTGTGTATGCTGGCGTTGGGGATTGCTGAAAACCCTGAACAGAGTAAGCGTAACAACGTATTAATTCGTTCCTGTTTTATGTTAAATACCATTTTTCAGGCTATAGTTAAGTTTTTAAACACTGTAACTGGTGCTCTGTAGGAGCAAGCTGCTACCAAAGAATATTTTAGCTAATGGGATTGCCGAAAACCATGCAAAAGAGTAGGCAGAATTGAAATTAAATCAGCTTATGATCCTCGATGCATTAAACACATTTCTGAAAGGATTGCTGGCGATATTGACACAGGCATTAAGTGGTCTATAGTCAATAATGTAAATTATTGAGATCCATAAGTAGGATGCTCTCCGATTTTATCAACTTGTTCCTGGCCTCTACTGATTAGTAGAGGCCTTTTTTGTGAATATACCAGAGGGTTGAACAAAATTTAGGAAGGATAGCGAACTGAATAAAATGAACGATTGTATTTAAAAATATTGATAATAATTTCGGCAAGCCTTTAAAGGAATAGGCATTGGGATTGCCGAAAACCAATTAAAAGAGTAGGTATCACCCGTAGTAAATACTATCTTATGGCTTTACTTAGTCAACTGCTGGCAACTATCGTTGCATTACTGCAATCTTTACTGGGAGGTCTGTAAGGATTTCCACACAGTAAGGGAATAGTGCTGTATGCAAAGTAATATTTTCCCTTACAAAAAATTTCTTAGAGGTTTTCTATATATAGAAAACCTCTTTTCGTTTATGCATTATAGTTATATTATATAATCAATAGAAAATAGACTGAACAAGATGATGACGATTGGTGATAATGAATAAAATGAACGATTGTTGAATGAGTGATAGCTTTTATTTTTAGGCCCGTTAATGAATAACAAACTGGGAATGCCGAAAACCAGGTAATAGAGTAGGCAGTATCTTATTTAAAACCTCTCCAATGGATTTACTTAATCAACTTCTGTCATTGATCTTAGGCTTAGTGAAATCATTATTAGGCGGATTAGGTGGTAATTTACCTCTTTAATCGCTTTGGGCTATGCCCCGGTACTCATCAGCTTTTTTAAAGGGTTGTTCCGATGGAGCAACCCTTTTTATTTTAGAGATTTCGTGTAATACTAATTGGCAACTAATACAAAATGATAATGTAAAGCTGATTTCAATAGGTTAGGTGAACTTGCTATAAGGAGATTGGTCGGGTTACACCCTGTGCTGTTATAATCAATAATTAAAATGTGGGAACAGGAGGCAGTTTATACAGAAGAGCCTGATAATTTTCAGGGATAAAGAGAGGTATTTAGTCTTATGAATTTCAATTTTTTAAGAAATCCTACTTTTTTTGGTTTTGAAATTTGTTTTCCTATATTTGTCAAAACTACATGTGAAATTACCTTAAGGCTTAACACACACACAATGAACTAATTCCGAAGCCTTATTGCCAATTTTCCTTCCTATAAATCTTCATTCAGATATGCCATAGCTCGGCTACTGGCAAGTTTCTTTTATTTTTTTCCTGAGAATTATTTGTCAAATAGAAAAAACGGGTTACCTTTGCCCTCCCAAATTGTATTGGGAAAAAACAAGAAGAAGTTCATTGCATTATGTCTCAGAGAATAAGAATCAAGCTGAAGTCCTACGATCATAATTTGGTAGACAAGTCTGCTGAGAAGATCGTTAAAACCGTGAGAAACACGGGTGCCGTGGTAACTGGTCCAATTCCATTACCTACCGAGAAGAAAATATTTACAGTATTGCGTTCTCCGCACGTAAACAAGAAAGCGCGCGAGCAGTTCCAACTGTGTACTCACAAACGTTTACTGGATATTTACACCTCTTCTTCCAGAACTGTAGATGCGCTTAGTAAGCTGGATTTACCATCTGGGGTAGAAGTTGAAATTAAAGCATAAGGACAACAGCAAGGCAGGCAAAAGGCCGGCCTTTATTGATTTTATGTTTATCCGTTGATTATCAACGGATAACTGATTTTAACAAGTAACATCGGTCGCGCCTTCTGGGCGGCCAACCAATAAATGTATTTAACCGCCCATCCTGGGGATAGCCAGATCACCCCCAGGCGCTGGGTATAATCATATAAACATGAAAGGTATTATTGGCAAAAAGATTGGTATGACCAGTATCTTCGAAGCTAATGGTAAGCAAACTGCTTGCACCATTATCGAGGCTGGTCCCAACGTTGTAACACAGGTAAAAAGCCTGGAATCAGATGGTTACAACGCTATTCAGGTTTCTTTCGGCGATAAGAAAGAAAAACACACCACTAAAGCAGAAAGTAATCACTTCGCGAAAGCAAGCACTTCTCCAAAACGTTACGTTAAAGAATTCCGTAACCCAGACGTTCAAAAAGCCCTCGGTGAATCCATCACTTGCGAAATCTTCGCAGAAGGCGAATCTATTGACGTTGTAGGCACTTCCAAAGGTAAAGGTTTCCAAGGTGTTGTAAAACGCCACGGTTTTAGCGGGGTGGGTGAAGCTACCCACGGTCAGCACGATAGAAGCAGAGCTCCTGGTTCTGTTGGTGGATCATCTTATCCTTCTCGCGTTTTCAAGGGTATGCGTATGGCTGGTCAGACAGGTAATGAAAGAGTGAAAGTGAAAGGTCTGAAGATCCTGAAAATATTCCCTGAAAAGAATTATATCCTGGTAAGTGGTTCCGTTCCCGGCCACAATGGTTCAATCGTTTTAATCCAGAAGTAACATGCAAGTAGATATTTTAAATATAGAAGGTAAGAAAACCGGAAGATCCATCGAACTCCCTGAGGAGATTTTCGGTGTGGAACCTAACAACCACGTAGTTTACCTGGCTGTTAAACAATACCTCGCTGCTCAACGTCAAGGTACTCACAAAGTGAAAACCAGAGCAGAAGTAAAAGGTGCTTCCCGTAAATTACACAAGCAAAAAGGTACTGGTGGTGCCCGTAAAGGTAACATCCGTAACCCTCTTTATAAAGGTGGTGGTACCATCTTCGGACCAAAACCTCACGGATGGGGCATTAAACTGAACAGAAAAGTAAAAGATCTCGCTAAGATCTCTGCTCTTTCTATTAAAGCTAAAGAAAACAACATCATCATCGTTGAAGATCTGCAGCTGAACGCTCCTAAAACCAAACAATTCGTTGGTATCCTGAAGAACCTGAACATTAACGTTGAAGGAAGAAAAACTATGTTTATCACTCCTGAATACAACGATAATGTTTATCTGTCTTTAAGAAACATCCCAACTGTAGACGGTGCTGTACTGAGCGATATCAATACCTATGATATCATGAACAGCAACTACATCGTGTTTACTGAAAGCGCAGCAAGAATCTTCACTGAAGAGCCTGCTGAAGCATAGGATGCTGATAACCAATTAAATAACAAGCTAAAGCTCTAAGCTAAAAGCGATAAGCGATAAAGAGATGAAACTTTCAGACGTTTTAATCAAACCGGTGGTTTCCGAAAAGGTGAATAAAGCTACCGATAAGTTCAACCGCTACTACTTCATTGTTGACAAAAAAGCCAACAAACTGGAGATTAAAAAAGCAGTGGAAGAATTCTATGGCGTAACTGTAGCTGATGTTAATACAGCTGTTATGCCTGGTAAAGCTAAATTCCGCTTTACTAAAGCCGGTTTTATTGCTGGTAAAAAACCTTCCTACAAGAAGGCTATCGTTACCATTGCAACTGGTGAAACTATAGATCTGTATGCTAACATGTAGTGCCGTTCTGGCCTAAAGCCAGAATGTGGATGTATATACAGACGACAATCATAATTTAATCAACAACATTTAACTTTTTAGGAAGTAATGGCACTGAAGAAGTACAAACCAATGACGGCCGGTACCCGCTGGAAAATTGGCAACGCATATGCCGAATTAACAGCTGATACCCCTGAAAAAAGCCTGCTGGAACCAGCTAAAAGATCCGGCGGTAGAAACGCGCAAGGTAGAATGTCTATGCGCTATATCGGTGGTGGCCACAAAAAACAATACCGTGTTATAGATTTTAAACGCGAAAAGGAAAATATTCCTGCTACCGTTAAAACTATTGAATACGATCCAAACCGTAGTGCTTTCATCGCACTCGTAAGCTACGCTGATGGTGAAAAACGTTACATCATCGCTCCTCAGGGCCTACAAGTAGGTGGCACCGTAATCAGTGGCGCTGAAGTTGCTCCTGAAGTGGGTAACGCACTGCCGCTGAAAAATATGCCTCTCGGTACTGTAGTTCACAACATCGAATTACAACCAGGTAAAGGCGGCGCTATCGCTAGAAGCGCTGGTGCTTACGCTCAATTATCCAACAAGGAAGAAAAATACGCTGTGCTGAAAATGCCTTCTGGTGAGCTGCGTAAAGTATTAAATACTTGTAAAGCTACCGTTGGTACTGTTTCTAACTCAGATCACGCACTGCAATCTATCGGTAAAGCTGGTGCTAACCGTTGGAGAGGTATCCGCCCTCGTAACCGTGGTGTGGCTATGAACCCAGTAGATCACCCAATGGGTGGTGGTGAAGGTAAATCTTCAGGAGGCCATCCTAGATCCAGAACAGGTAAATATGCGAAAGGTCTGAAAACCAGAAAACCGCATAAGAGTTCTGATAAACTGATCATCAGCAGAAAAAACGGTAAAAAATTATAATTTCTGAATCCGGCCTCCGCTAGTAATATCGGAGCCCGGGTTTGAAAAATCATAAATCAGTAAAGACATGGCTCGTTCCATAAAAAAAGGTCCTTACGTAGACCAAAAATTAGAAACTAAGGTTGAAAAAATGAATGCTGGCACCAAACGTACAGTTATTAAAACTTGGAGCCGTCGTTCTACTATCACCCCTGATTTCGTTGGTCACACCTTCGCAGTTCACAATGGCAACAAATTTATTCCTGTTTATGTAACAGAATTCATGGTTGGTCATAAACTGGGTGAATTTGCACCTACACGTAACTTCAGAGGACACGTAAACAAGAAAATGTAATTATAGTCTGAGGTAGAAGGTTTGAAGTAAGGTTTCAAACCAATACTCAACCTTCAGACAACAGACACTAAATAATAAAAGAAATTAATAACAATGGAAGCAGTAGCTAAGCTGAATAATAATCCTACATCTCCCCGCAAAATGCGTTTGCTGGCAGACTTAATTCGTGGTCTGGATGTAGAAAAGGCTTTGAATATTTTGAAATTCCATCCAAAGCACCCAAGCGTACCTTTAGAAAAACTGCTGGTATCTGCTATCGCTAACTGGAAAGTGAAGAATGAAGGTGCTAGGGTAGAAGATGCTAACCTGATCGTAAAAACTATCTTCGTAGACGGTGGCCGCACCCTGAAAAGAATGCGCCCTGCTCCTCAAGGTAGAGGTTACAGAATCCGTAAGAGAAGTAACCACGTAACGATTGTTGTTGACAGTAAAGCTCAATAATCTTAACGTAAACGAAACAGAAACAAAACTATTAAACTAATAGACAAATAACCAGAACATGGGTCAGAAAACAAATCCTATTGGTAACAGGTTAGGTATCATCAGAGGATGGGACTCTAATTGGTATGGCAGCAAAAAAGATTTTGCTACCAAACTGATCGAAGATAACAAGATCAGAACTTATCTGAATGCCCGTATCAATAAAGGTGGCATTTCTAGAGTTGTGATCGAAAGAACTTTAGGTAAGTTAATCATCACTGTTCATACTTCTAAGCCTGGTATCATTATCGGTAAAGGCGGTAACGAGGTTGATCGCATCAAGGAAGAGCTGAAGAAATTGACAGGGAAAGAAGATGTTCAGATCAATATCCTGGAGATCCGTCGCCCTGAAATGGATGCCAATATCGTTGCTGAAACAATCGCTAAACAAATTGAAAGCCGTATCAACTACAAACGCGCAATCAAAATGGCGATCGCTACAGCTCTGAGAATGGGTGCTGAAGGTATCAAGGTTAAAATCAGCGGCCGTTTAGGTGGTGCTGAAATTGCCCGCTCAGAAGAAATGAAACAAGGTCGCGTGCCTTTACATACTTTCCGTATGGATATCGACTACGCTTCCCTGTTCGCTTTAACCGTTTACGGTAAAATCGGTATCAAAGTATGGATCTGTAAAGGTGAAGTACTCGGTAAACGCGATTTAAATCCTAACGTATTAACCGGTAAGGAAAGCGAAAACCGCGGCGGTGGCGATAGAAGAGAACATCATGGCGAACGCAGAGAAGGTGGTCGCGGTGGCGATAGAAGAGGTGGTGATAACCGTGGTGGTGGCCGCAGATAAGCATTAGCGGAAACTTGATATTAACAATTACTATTAACATTAACAACATAGAAGATGTTACAGCCAAAAAGAGTGAAACACAGGAAGATGCACAAAGGTCGCATCAAAGGGAACGCTAAAAGAGGCGCTACCCTTTCCTTTGGTACTTTCGGCCTTAAAGCATTAGAACCTAAGTGGATCACAGACAGGCAGATCGAAGCTGCTCGTGTTGCTTTAACAAGGCACATGAAACGTGAAGGTAACGTTTGGATTCGCATATTCCCTGATAAACCAATCACTGCTAAGCCTTTGGAAGTGAGAATGGGTAAAGGTAAAGGTGCTCCCGACCATTGGGCAGCAGTAGTAAAACCTGGTAGAATTTTATTTGAAGCTGATGGTGTGCCTTTACAGGTAGCTAAAGAAGCTATGGAACTCGCAGCTCAAAAACTGCCGATCAAAGTAAAATTCGTAACCAGCCGTGACTACGTTGCGTAATCATTAGGCAATAACTCAAATTCCGGTCCCTAAGACCGTATCAAACTCAATACAATGGCAAAAGAAAAGCTGGATCTGAAAGGACTGAGCGATCAAGATCTTAAAGAGAAAATCTCTGCTGAGAAACTCCGCTTGAAGAAAATGACCTTTGGTCATGCAATTACGCCAATCGAAAATCCAATGAGCATCCGCGGCGTTAGACGCGATATCGCTCGTATGAGCACCGAGCTGCGTAAAAGAGAGTTGGGCTTCTAGATCTTCAGTTCCTCACCGAACTGCTGAAAAGCATTAGTATAACAAATTATGTCCTCCCCCAGGAGGGTTAAATACTTTCAACAATGACGACCGAAAGAAAATTAAGAAAAACCAGGATTGGTGTGGTGTCCAGTAACAAAATGGATAAATCCATCACTGTGAAAGTGGAGCGTAAAGTAAAGCACCCGATCTATGGTAAATTCCTGAAAAAAACTACCAAATTCCTTGCACACGATGAAAACAACGAGTGCAGCATTGGTGATACTGTGAGAATCGCAGAAACTCGCCCTCTCAGCAAAAATAAATGCTGGAGATTGGTAGAAGTAATCGAAAAAGTAA
The DNA here is from genome assembly GCF_003419895.1 of Chitinophaga silvatica. Classification (GTDB taxonomy): domain Bacteria; phylum Bacteroidota; class Bacteroidia; order Chitinophagales; family Chitinophagaceae; genus Chitinophaga; species Chitinophaga silvatica. Next base: position 23,032 of record NZ_QPMM01000009.1, read on the forward strand.
AATAATTTATCATTTGTTTCAAGCTGCTGCCAGCTTCCCTGGTGCCAGCCGCTGACTAAACAACAAATCTCATTTCGATGATACAACAAGAATCAAGACTGAGCGTAGCTGATAATAGCGGTGCTAAAGAAGTACTCTGCATCCGCGTATTAGGAAACTCAGGTCAGGACTACGCTAAAGTAGGTGATAAGATTGTAGTGACTGTTAAGGATGCAATTCCTGGCGGTGGTGTGAAAAAAGGTATGGTTACTAAAGCGGTAATCGTTAGAACTAAGAACAAATTACGTCGTAGAGACGGTTCTTATATCCGTTTCGATGATAACGCGGTTGTACTGCTGAATAACTCAGACGAACCTCGTGGTACCCGTATTTTCGGTCCGGTTGCCCGTGAACTGAGAGATAAAGGTTACATGAAAATTATCTCTCTCGCTCCTGAGGTATTATAAAATATTAAGATTTTGAGATTTTGTTCCTGCTGCTGATTTTTTCAGCAATTTGGCAAAATCTCAAAATCACGAAATATTTCTTATCTTTGCAGCCCGTTTGCAAGAACGAGAAAAACATTAATCAAGCGAAACTATGGTTTCGCTTGGCGTTTATAAATAAATCAAAGTAATGAAAACTAGATTTAAGCCTAAATTCAACATTAAAAAAGGCGACCTGGTTGCGGTTATTGCCGGCGATGACAAGGACAGAACTAAGCCACGTAAAGTGCTTGAAGTACAACCTGACAAAGCCCGCGTTATTGTAGAAGGCGTTAATATTATTACCAAGCACACTAAGCCTACTGCTCAAAATACCAAAGGTGGTATCGTTAAGCAGGAAGCGCCTATCGCTATCTCTAACGTTTTGCTGTGGGATGCTAAAGCTGGTCAACCTACCAGAGTTAACAGACAAAGAGAAAACGGTAAATTAATTCGTATCGCTAAAAAATCAGGGGAGGTAATTAAGTAATGTCAAACGCAAAATATACTCCAAGACTGCAGACCAAATATCAGGAAGAAGTTAAAGCGACCCTGATGAAGAAATTCAATTACAAAACTGTAATGCAAGTTCCTCGTCTGCAAAAAATCTGCCTGAACCAAGGTATCAATGGTGCTGTAGGTGATAAAAAATTAGTAGATATCGCAGTAGATGAAATGTCTCGCATCGCCGGACAAAAAGCTATCGCTACTCTTTCTAAGAAAGATATCTCTAACTTCAAACTCAGAAAGAACATGCCTATCGGTGCCCGCGTAACTTTACGTGGTACTAATATGTACGACTTCCTGGATCGTTTGATCGCTGTATCATTACCTCGCGTACGTGACTTTAAAGGTATCAATGATAAAGCTTTCGATGGCCGCGGTAACTATACCCTGGGTATCACTGAGCAAATCATTTTCCCTGAAATCGACATCGATAAAGTAACTAAGATCTCCGGTATGGATATCACTTTCGTTACTACTGCTCAAACCAACGAAGAAGCTTACGAGCTGCTGAAAGAAATGGGCATGCCGTTCAGGAACATTAAAAAAGATAATCAGTAAATCGAAACGATAATTTAATTATGGCAAAAGAATCCGTAAAAGCCAGACAAAGAAAAAGAGAAGCTATGGTAGCTAAGTTTGCTGAAAAGCGCGCTACCCTGAAAGCTGCTGGTGACTATACTGCACTGGATCAGCTTCCTAAAAACGCGTCTCCTGTTCGTCTGAAAAACAGATGCCAACTGACCGGTCGTCCTAAAGGATACATGCGTCACTTCGGTATTTGCAGGAACATGTTCCGCGACCTGGCTCTCGCTGGTAAAATCCCTGGCGTAAGAAAAGCCAGCTGGTAAGCAATAAGATACTGTACAGATTCCCTCTGTCCGGTAATCTTTTTCGCTTTTTAATCTAGTTATTTGATTCCCATCTAATTACGATTGGATATCGCATTGTAAAACATCTATCAAAACTATTTAACAATGGTTACTGATCCAATAGCAGACTTCCTGACCCGTATCCGGAACGCGCAAATGGCCACCCACAGGATTGTGGAAATTCCAGCCTCTAAGCTGAAAAAACGTATTACCGAAATTTTGTATGACAAAGGTTATATCCTGAAATACAAATTCGAAGAAGATAACAAACAAGGCGTGATTAAAATCGCGTTGAAGTATGACCCAATCTCCAAAGTTCCTGCTATCCAGGAATTACAACGTGTTAGCCGTCCAGGTCTGCGTCAATACTCTAAACCTGAAGATTTCAAACGCGTTAAAAATGGTTTGGGCATCGCTATCATCTCTACTTCTAAAGGTGTAATGACCGATAAAGAAGCAAAAGCTCAAAACGTAGGTGGCGAAGTAGTTTGCTACATCTATTAATATATTGACCGGCTAGACGTTGTCGTCTGGTCTGTCTTTTCGTGTTATCTGACAATTAAGCTTTCTATACGGCGCTGAACACAGATAACGGGGTAAAACAACTTATCAACAACTTTAAATTAAAGTTATGTCACGTATAGGTAAAAGTCCTATTAAATTGGCTAGCGGCGTTACAGTTACTGTTTCTCCTGCCAATGAAGTAACCGTAAAAGGTCCTAAAGGTGAACTGAAAAAGGTAATTGATAGAGATATCAAAGTGGAAGTGAAAGACGGCGTGTTAAACGTAGTTCGTCCTACCGATCAGATCCGTCACAAAGCATTACACGGTTTATACCGCGCTTTGCTGGCTAACATGGTTGAAGGCGTAACCGAAGGATTCAAAAAACAACTTGAACTGGTGGGTGTGGGTTATAAAGCCGCTAACTCTGGTCAATTGCTGGATCTTTCTTTAGGTTATTCTCACAATATCGTTTTCGAAATTCCAAAAGAACTGAAGGTAGCTACCTTAACTGAAAAAGGTCAGAACCCTAAGATCATGTTGGAAGGTATCGATAACCAATTACTGGGTCAGGTTGCTGCTAAAATCCGTAGCCTGCGTAAACCAGAGCCTTACAAAGGTAAAGGTGTTCGCTACAGTGATGAAGTGGTTCGCAAAAAAGCTGGTAAATCAGCTGGTAAATAATATTATTAATTGGCTAATCAGTCTTTCCGACTGGTTAGCCGGTTTTAACAGCTATCCCGGCAGCATCGGGATAATAAAATAAAAACTCAAAATGAGCACAAAAGTTAACAGGAGACAGAAAATCCGCTATCGCATCCGTAAGAAAATCTCCGGTACTGCTAAGCAACCAAGATTATCTGTATTTCGCAGCAATAGCGATATTTATGTGCAATTGATAGATGATACCAATGGCACTACCCTGGCAGCAGCTTCTTCCCGTGATAAGGATATCAAAGCTCAGCAAGGTACTAAAAGCGAAAAATCAGTATTGGTTGGAAAAGCCTTAGCTGCTAAAGCTATCGCTTTGGGCGTTACTACTTGTGTTTTCGACAGAAGTGGTTATTTATATCATGGCCGCGTGAAAAGCGTTGCTGATGGTGCAAGAGAAGGCGGTCTTCAGTTTTAATCACGAAGTCCGAATTTTAATTCTGAACAAGTAATTCTTATAAAATAAAATGGCAAAGAATTCATTCAATAAAGTAAAGGCTGGTGATCTTGAGCTGAAAGAAAAAGTTGTGGCGATCAACCGTGTTACTAAAACCACCAAAGGCGGTCGTACTTTTAGTTTCTCCGCTCTGGTTGTTGTAGGTAACGAAAACGGCGTGGTAGGTCACGGTCTTGGTAAAGCTAAAGAAGTACAGCAGGCTATCACTAAAGGTATAGATGATGCTAAAAAGAACCTGATTAAGGTTCCTGTAATGCATGGTACCATTCCTCACGACCAACTTGCAAAAGAAGGTGCTGCTAAAGTATTGATTAAACCAGCTGCTCATGGTACTGGTGTAATCGCGGGAGGTTCTATGCGTGCTGTATTGGAAAGTGCTGGTGTAACCGACGTATTGGCTAAATCTTTAGGTTCTGCTAACCCACACAACGTGGTAAAAGCTACCTTCAAAGCTTTAGGCTTACTGCGCGAACCAATTAGCGTATCTAAAACCAGAGGCGTTGCCCTGAAGAAAGTTTTCAACGGATAATTCTTGCTTCCGGGAAAATTTTTGAAAATATATCATTAACAATTAAATTACTCCGCCTACGCGGATAGGGATTTATGGCAAAGATTAAGATCACTCAAGTGAAAAGTGGTATTGACCGCCCAGAAAGGCAAAAACTGACCTTGAAGGCACTGGGGCTGACTAAAATGCACGCTACTGTAGAAGTAGAAGCAACTCCTCAGATCCTGGGTATGGTGCGCAAAGTGAATCACCTTGTATTGGTAGAAACAGTTAACGCTTAATTGAAGTAACACTGCTGTGGGATTGTCTTACGATAATCTTACCTTTACATTTGTGACTTTACCATTTTTATTTTAAAATAAAGCGAGCGGTTGATTTCCGCGCAAGTAAAAACAATTAACTAACATGAACTTACATTCATTACAGCCAGCACAAGGCGCTGTACATAAAGAAAAACGTCTCGGACGTGGTGAGGCTTCCGGTAAAGGTGGTACCTCTACAAAAGGTAACAAAGGTATTCAACAACGCGCTGGTTATGCTAGCAAAAGAGGCTTCGAAGGTGGCCAGATGCCAATTCAGCGTCGTATGCCTAAACGTGGCTTCAAAAACAATAACCGCGAAGAATATACAATCTTCAACCTGGGCCAGCTTGATCAATTAGTTGAAAAATATGGTCTCCAGGAGTTTAATCTGGATACTCTGTATATGAATGGTCTGATTAACAGTACCGCTAAAGTTAAAATCCTCGCTAACGGCGAACTTAAAACTAAAGTGACTGTTAAAGTAAACGCAATCAGCGAAAAAGCTAAACAGGCCATCGAATCTGCAGGTGGATCAGTAGAACTGGTATAAGACTTTACGACTGAGGAGACGCCTACGGAGTAGTGCGTCTTTTCATATTTAATAGCGCTATTAAACCTTTATCTTCCTGTGAAGAAATTTATCGAAACGATTAAGAATATCTGGAGTATTGAGGACCTGCGTAATCGCATTCTGACCACCCTGCTCCTGGTCCTCATTTACCGTGTAGGATCCTATATCGCTTTGCCTGGCATCGACGCTAATGCATTAGCTAATTTTGAGAAATCATCTAACCAGGGTATCCTTGGTCTGGTAAATATGTTTGCCGGTGGATCCTTCTCAAGAGCATCTATTTTCGCATTAGGTATCATGCCCTACATCTCTGCTTCTATCGCTATTCAGTTATTAACAATAGCGGTTCCTAGTTTCCAGAAGATGCAGAAAGAAGGTGAAAGTGGGCGTAAAAAGATCAACCAATATACCCGTTATCTCACAGTAATAGTAACAGGTTTACAGGCTAGTGCTTACGTAGCTTACTTACGTAATAACTCCGGTAACGCTATTATCGCTGAATATGGTACCTTCTTCTTCTGGCTTTCCACTACCGTAATATTAACAGCTGGTACGCTGTTCGTAATGTGGTTAGGTGAAAAGATCACTGATAAAGGAATTGGTAATGGTACTTCTATCATTATCATGATGGGTATATTAGCCCGTTTACCGCAGGCGCTCGTGCAAGAGTTCTCCAGTAAAGTGGCAGGTGAAGGGGGTGGCCCGATCCTGTTCCTTATTGAAATTGCGATCTTTATTTTAATTACAATAGGTCTGATTCTGCTGGTACAAGGTACCCGTAAAATCCCTGTAAACTACGCTAAACGTATCGTTGGTAATAAACAATATGGTGGTGTACGCCAGTTCATTCCGCTGAAAGTGAATGCTGCCGGTGTTATGCCTATCATCTTTGCTCAGGCAATCATGTTTATTCCTGCTACCGTTGTTGGTTTCGCTACCAACTCTGAAAGCGCTTCAGGATTTATCCGCATCTTCAGCGATCACACCAATGGTTACTACAACCTGATCTTTGGATTGCTGGTAATTATCTTTACCTACTTCTATACTGCGTTGATCTTCAACCCAACTCAGATGGCAGATGAAATGAAACGTAACAACGGTTTCATTCCAGGTGTTAAACCAGGTAAGGCAACTGCCGATTATATCGGTGCCGTAATGGATCGTATCACTTTACCAGGCGCTTTCTTCCTGGCTTTAGTGGGCGTACTCCCTGGTCTGGCTGCTGCATTCAAAATCAACAGTAACTTTGCTACGTTCTTCGGTGGTACTTCCCTCCTGATCATGGTAGGTGTTATCCTGGATACCCTGCAACAGATCGAAAGCCAGTTGCTCATGCGCCATTACGATGGTCTGATGAGCACCGGCCGTATCAAAGGCAGAACTGCCCCGGCTAATGCATAAAGTAATTGAGCGCGCAAGCGCTTCATGCACAATAAAATAGCCACAGAAGCATCAAAGCTTTAGTGGCTATATTATTTTTTGATAGGGTAAGCTTTTACCCGCAGAAACAAGGATTGTTATGATTCACTATAAGACGAAGGAAGAAATAGAGCTGATACGTAAGAGTGCACATATCCTAAGTAATGCCCTGGCTGAAGTGGCCAGTAAGCTGAAACCCGGTATGACCACTCTCGAAGTAGATGCAATTGCTGATAAGTATATCGTTGACAATGGTGGAACTCCTTCTTTCAAAAACTATAAAGGCTTTCCAAATGCCTGCTGTATTTCTGTAAATGAAGCAGTAGTTCACGGAATCCCTAATGACTATGTTTTGAAAGATGGCGATATTATTACAGTGGATGTAGGGGTGTATATGAATGGATTTCATTCAGACAGTGCCTATACTTTCGCAATCGGTAATGTGCCTGAAAATGTGCTTCGTTTAATGGGAGCTACCAAAGCAGCACTTTACAAAGGCATTGAAAAAGCAGTAGCCGGAAACCGCGTTGGAGATATTTCCTACGCAGTTCAGGAATATACAGAGAAGGACAGAGGATACGGTGTAGTGAGAGAATTAGTTGGTCATGGCCTTGGCCGCCATCTGCATGAAGATCCGCAGGTTCCTAACTATGGAAAGAGAGGAAGCGGACCTATTATGAAGGAAGGACTGGTAATTGCCATAGAACCAATGATTAACCTGCGATCTAAGGATGTTGAGTATATGGAGGATGGATGGACCGTGGTAACCCGCGATGGAAGTCCTTCCGTTCATTTCGAACATACAGTGGCTGTAGGAAAGGGGAAAGCTGATATTTTATCTTCTTTCACCGAAATTGAAAAAGCAGAGAAAAATAACCCTGCTTTGAATACAAATTACTAGTCATTTATTAAGGATTTGTTTAATATCAGATAGGATTTTTTGAGTAATTAGACAGGATTCGGTAAAAAAACTGGCAATAATAATAATAATCGAGGTAATTTTTTCTATTTCAAAAGATAAATGCTATCTTTGCAGTCCTAAAAATTTTTATGGCAAAACAGGCACTCATTAAACAGGATGGAATTATTTTAGAAGCCTTATCGAACGCTATGTTCCGTGTAAAACTGGAAAACGGGCATGAGATCCTGGCCACCATTTCTGGAAAAATGAGAATGCACTATATACGCATTCTGCCCGGAGATAAGGTGGGCGTTGAGATGAGCCCATACGACCTGTCAAGAGGCCGTATTATTTTCAGATACAAATAAGGCATTTGTTGAGATTGAGGAGATAGGAAAGAAATTAATTAAATATCATAACCTTTTATAAAGTAATAATCATGAAGGTAAGAGCTGCAATCAAAAAAAGAAGTGCGGATTGTAAAATAGTTCGTAGAAAAGGTGTTCTGTTGGTAATCAACAAAAAGAACCCTCGCTTCAAACAACGTCAGGGATAATTTCAGACTTGACGGAATTTGATTTTTTAATCAGAATCATATAAAATCTAAAATAGAAATATGGCACGTATAGCCGGTATAGATCTTCCTAAAAATAAAAGAGGAGAAATTGGTCTCACCTATATTTTCGGTATAGGCCGTTCTTCCGCCCAATATATCCTGAACAAGGCGGAAATTGATGTAAATAAAAAAGTGAAGGATTGGAATGACGATGATCAAGCTGCCATCCGTAACATTATCAACGGCGAGTTTAAGGTAGAGGGTCAACTGCGTTCTGAAGTACAGATGAATATCAAGCGTTTGCTGGATATCGCTTGCTACCGCGGTCTGCGTCACAGGAAAGGCTTACCGGTTAGAGGTCAGCGCACACGTACTAACAGCCGTACTCGTAAGGGTAAACGTAAGACAGTGGCTGGTAAGAAAAAAGCAACTAAGAAATAATAAATAAAATCCCAGATTGAAATCCCAGTCCGAATCAGCGGGGTTTCAATGACAGTGAGTCAGGAATTTGGGATGTGGAATTTCATATTTGGAATTTAAATCATTATGGCAAAAGCAAATAATACAAAAACTGCTCCTAGCAAGAAAAGAGTAGTAAAAGTAGATATCTACGGAGATGTACACATCTCTGCTAGCTTTAACAACATCATCGTCAGCATCACCAACAAGCATGGTCAGGTTATCTCCTGGTCTTCTGCTGGTAAAATGGGCTTCAGAGGTTCTAAAAAGAACACTCCATATGCTGCTCAATTAGCTGCTCAAGATGCTGCTAAAGTAGCTATGGACTCTGGTTTGAAAAGAGCTGATGTTTTTGTAAAAGGCCCTGGAGCTGGTCGTGAAAGCGCTATCCGTGCAATCGCAAATTCCGGTATCGAAGTGAACATGATTAAGGATGTAACTCCTCTGCCTCACAACGGTTGCCGTCCTCCTAAGAAAAGAAGAGTATAGGAATATATATACACAATATCCAAATACCAAGCTTCTCACGATGCTTGGTATTTGGACGTTGTGGTTTATTCATAACTGGATGCATGATCAGGTTTTAGATTTTTTGAAGAGCATGCATCATTAACTAAAAAATCTAAAGTATATTTAAACATGGCAAGGTACACTGGACCAAAAACCAAAATTTCAAGAATCTTTGGTGAACCCATTCTCGGTAATGGTAAGTATTTAGGTAAAAACAGCAACCCTCCGGGTCAGCATGGTGCAAACCGTAAACGCAAACAATTAGGCGAATACGCACTGCAATTGAGAGAAAAGCAAAAAGCGAAATATACTTACGGTCTGTTAGAGCGCCAGTTCCGTAACCTGTTCGACGAAGCTACTCGTAGAAAAGGTGTTGCGGGTGAGGTATTGATCAAATTGCTCGAAGCCCGTCTGGATAACACTGTTTTCCGCCTGGGTATCGCTCCTTCTCGTCCTGCTGCTCGTCAGCTCGTGTCTCACAAACACATTACCGTTAACGGCATCGTTGTTAACACTCCTTCTTATCAATTGAAACCAGGTGATGTTATCAGTCTGAAAAATAAGACTGCAAACAATTCTGCATTAACCAGCGTTATTCGTGGAAAAAATCCTAAATTCAGCTGGCTGGATTACAATGAGAAAGAAATGAAAGGTGTATTCATTGCTTATCCTGAGAGAGAGAGCGTTCCTGAAAATATCAAGGAACAACTGATCGTAGAATTGTACTCTAAGTAATAATAATTAGTCCATGACCTCCCAGGTCATGGACTAGCCTTATATTAACAAATAAATTTATCATATCAATGGCAATTTTAAATTTCCAGAAACCTGATAAGATCGTATTGCAAAAGTCAACCGACTTTGAAGCTCAATTCGAATTCCGTCCATTAGAACCAGGTTATGGTGTGACTGTCGGTAATGCGTTACGTCGCGTACTGTTGTCTTCTTTGGAGGGCTATGCCATTGTGGGTATCAAAATTGAAGGCGCTGATCATGAATTCGCTACACTGAAAGGTGTGACCGAAGACGTAACTGAGATTATCCTCAACCTGAAACAAGTTCGTTTCAAAAGGATTTCTGAGAACGACGTGACCAATGAGAAAATCACGCTTTCAATTAAGGGTAAAACCGAATTCCGTGCAGACATGATCGAAAAAGCTACCAGCTCTTTCCAAATCATGAACCCGGATTTGCTGATTTGCACCCTTGATCCTTCTGCAAAGATGGACATCGAGCTTACTATCGGTAAAGGTCGTGGTTACGTTCCTGCAGAGGAAAACAAACCCAAAGATGCTGTATTTGGCTACATCGCAATTGACTCTATCTTTACTCCTATCAAGAATGTAAAGTATAGCATAGAAAATACCCGTGTGGAACAAAAAACTGACTATGAGAAACTCGTAATGGAGGTTGTCACTGACGGTACTATCCACCCGGAAGAAGCAGTAAAACAAGCTTCCCGCATCCTCATTCAACACCTTATGATCATCACTGATGAAAACATCAGCTTTGATACTAAAGACACTGAAAAAGAAGATGTAGTGGATGAACAAACACTGCAATTGCGTAAGATTTTGAAAACACCTCTCGAAGACCTGGATCTGAGCGTTCGTGCTTTCAACTGTCTGAAAGCAGCAAAAATCAACTCCCTGAGCGAACTCGTTCAATACGAACAAGAAGAACTGATGAAATTCAGAAACTTCGGTCAAAAATCCCTCAGTGAAATTGAACAGGTATTAGGTGAAAGAGGTCTCCACTTCGGTATGGATCTTTCTAAACTGAAACTGGAAGAAGAATAGTTTATCATACGTAATGAATTCATTACGTTCTCATTAAAAGTACCTTACAATTCCTGACACGGTGTAAGGGTTAAATCAAAAATGTCATGCGTCACGGAGTTAAATTAAACAAATTAAGCAGAACTGCTTCCCACCGCAAAGCCCTGATGTCTAATCTGGCTTGCGAACTGATCAGCCACAAACGTATCACCACTACTCTTGCTAAAGCAAAAGCATTGCGTGTTTATGTTGAACCAATCCTGACAAGAAGCAAAACCGATTCTACTCACAACCGCAGAATCGTGTTTAGCTACCTGCAAGATAAAGAAGCTATCAAGGAACTGTTCGGCACTATCAGTGAGAAAATCGCTACCCGCCCAGGTGGTTATACCCGTATCATTAAACTGGGTAAACGAGTTGGGGATAACGCTGAAGTAGCATTGATCGAACTGGTTGACTTCAACGAAGTTTACGGTAAAACAACTGAAAAAGCTCCTGCTAAGAAAACTCGCCGCGCTGGTGGTGCTAAGAAGAAAGCAGACGAAGCTACAGCAACTGAAGCAACTGAAACTCCAGCAGCTGAATAGTTTTTTGCTAAACAATAGTCGAAAAAAGACAAAGCCCTGCTTTGTCTTTTTTTATTCCTAAATAAATAGAAAAATTTCGTAATATTACTTTGTATATACGATCTACTCCTATGAAGTACCTGCGCTGTGACAACTGTGGGCATCCGAATCCACTTAAATCTGAATATCTTACCTTTTGCGATATCTGTAGCAAGAAATTGCAACCTACTTTTGCCGATTGGCGGGCTCAGCATCCGCTGACTTCATTTAGTGAATATGTTCGTATGGTGGGAATAACCATTGAATCTAAAGAGCCCAATGCCATTGGCACCTGGCTAAAAAGAGTATTTCAACCTGCCAATAAAGGGAAACTCATACTTTTCTTTTCAGTCTTTTTCGTACTACTGGCTGTTACAGGAAGCCTGTTCGGCAAGAAAGCCGTTATATCCTTCTTCTACAGTAAAGTTCCATCTTCCTATTTATATAGCTCCTGGCATACTGCTACAATAGGCCGGCAAGCCCTCGAAATTAGCAGTCCTGTTAAATTATGGATTCATGACCAGCCGCTGGAAACAGAAATGGCTAAAACCATAGAATATGCAAAGAGTTATAGTAATGAAGAGGAGGGAGGCTTGAGGATTACTGTAAACATGCATAGTTATCAGCCTAATGTTTCAAATACGCTTGAAGATGCTATGGCAGCCTCCCATTTGAGCCTGCAAATGAAGGAAACAGCTACCGATATTACTTGCAAATCGGTTCCTGTACTGATTTCTGGAGTGCCCGGAGTATTGGAAGAGGGTAATTATATGTATAAGGGAGCGCTACGGTTATCCTTTTCAAATCTGATAATGATTAAAGGAAGTAACCGCTGGCAAATCCTTATAAACTATAGAGACGATGACCAAATTGGGCAACAAGTAGCCCAAAGAATACTGAAATCTGTAAAAATTAAGTAACATATTATAATTGAGGCAAAAAAAATCTGTATTTAACTGTTGCTTTTCATAACTTTGCACGGTTTTTTATCCGAACCTTCAGGGCCACAAACACCCTTGAAGGTTTTTTTTAAAATATAAAACAGACAGATACCACAAATGCCTCAGACACGAACCATCCAACCTGCCATACTGCTGTTAGACGACGGTACGGTTTTTCAGGGAAAAGCTTTTGGGAAAATTGGCACAGCTGCCGGTGAATTAGCTTTCAATACCGGTATGACGGGTTACCAGGAAGTGTTTACAGACCCTTCTTACAAAGGACAGGTACTTATCATGAACAACTGCTATATTGGTAACTATGGTACCAAACAAGAAGATGTTGAAAGTAGCAGTGTTAAAATCAGTGGTTTGATTGCTAAGAATATTTCCTACAACTATTCCAGGAAAATGGCAGACGAATCATTGGAAAAGTTCCTGACCGATAATGGATTGGTAGCTATTTATGATGTAGATACCCGTGCTTTGGTATCTCATATCAGAAGCAAAGGAGCAATGAACTGTATTATCTCATCTGAAACGCTGGATGTTGAACAGTTGAAAGCAGAATTGGCTAAAGTGCCTTCAATGGAAGGTTTAGCACTTTGCCAGGAAGTAACTACAAAAGAGGCATATAACGTAGGTGAACCAACTGCAGAAATTCGTATTGCAGTTCTGGATAATGGAGTGAAAAGAAATATGCTGAAATGTCTTTCTGAAAAAGGAGCATATTTACAGGTATTTCCAACAGATACTCCATTTGAGGTTTGTGAAGAGTTTAAACCAGATGCATACTTTATTTCAAACGGTCCTGGTGATCCGGCTCCTTTGAAATATGCTGTAGACACTGTGAAAAAGATTCTTGCAGCAGAAAAACCTATGTTTGGTATTTGTTTAGGTCATCAGCTCCTGGCTTTGGCTAATGATATACCAACTTACAAAATGCACCATGGCCACCGTGGATTAAATCATCCGGTTAAGAACCTCCAAACAGGTGTTTGCGAAATCACTACACAGAACCACGGATTTGCAGTAGATGCTAAAGCAATTGCAGCTAGTGAGAATGTTGAAGTAACACACGTAAACCTCAATGATGGTACAGTAGAAGGAATCAAGATTAAAAATAAACCAGCATTTAGCGTGCAATATCACCCTGAATCAACTCCTGGGCCTTTTGACAGCCGTTATTTGTTTGATGACTTCTTCACAATGATCCGTAAGCATAAAGCATAATTTTTTCTCGTTTTCTCGTTTTCTCGCAAAGGAGTAAAAGTTTGTTTTAAGTTATATAAAGAATTAAAAGAGCGAAGCTGAGGTTTAATTACTTCAGCTTTGCTCTTTTTTATTTAGAACTTATGGAAATCAGGTATGTTGAAGATTTAAGTCTCTTATTTACACCAGGGAAACCATCTATCTCAGATTGTTTTAAGAATTAAGGAGAAAAGTATTGGTTTAATACACCTATTTAGAACATGGAAATCACATAGGCTCTTATTCCATGTTAAGAAATATGAAGATGAACATAGGTTTAAGCCGCTTATTTCGGCCACGGAAACCATATAGGCCAGGTTTTAGTTTTAAGAATTAAGGAGAGAAGTATAGGCTCAAGTCTCCTGTTTAAACAATGGAAACCATATAGGCACCAGGTTGAGAAAAATATAGGTTTAAGTCACTTCTTTAGGCCATACTACCATGAGGTTACAGAAAAAGAGAATCAAACAGAAAAATCTTAATTCAACTTAAGTTGCTTTGCGAGAAAAAGAGACGGTCCCGAAGAATCGGGACCGATGCATTTTAAAATTCCACGTTATGAAAACAAACGAAATAACTATCAGGTTATTCGCCCGTTTTATTACATAACAATATTATAGAAAAAAGGTAAACTGGAAGTCGAATATTTTCGGAATTATTTCTAAAATGATAGATTTACGGGTAATTTTTGGCAAAAAATGGGGTATTCGGGGGAGATATGGACAAAAAAATACGGCTCTGCGATCAGAGCCGTTTGCCTTTATAAATTCCACGTTATGAAAAACTGATACAAAAATACGATATTTTGCTAAAACGTTTTAGTCATTCTTTGAGTTTTACAGAAAGTTGATAATTCTTTCTATAAAGTTGATAGGTCAAAGGTCGGACCAAATACACTTACTAAGAAAAAAAGCAGGTTAAATTTTTCTTAAACAAGTTTAGATTTTGCAGTCCATCGTATATGTAAATAATTTATATTTTGAAAATTTTTGTCGTTATTGTTATTTATACATCAAATATACAAAATAAAACATCAAAATTCCAAGCACATCACCTAAAAAAATCTATTTTTTGTGCTAAAATATAAATATAGAATTATTTTTAATATATGTCGCTGCTCTATAACATCGTTTTGTTTTGCTTTCGGAGCAAAAATTATTTGGAAGTATTACCAGGATATACTTTTAAAGCCTCTGCCAAACAGACCATAGCATGACGAATATCGTCCTGATTCAGCACATATGCCAGTCTAACTTCGTCTTTTCCTAGTCCGGGAGTGGCATAAAAGCCAGTTCCAGGTGCCATCATGACGGTTTGCCCTTCGAAACTGAAAGATTCCAGTATCCACTGGCAGAATTTGTCAGCATCATCAATAGGTAATTTAGCCATTGCATAAAAAGCACCACCAGGATTCGGAGAATAAACCCCTGGAATCTCATTCAGCATCTGTACGAGGATATCACGACGGCTTTGATATTCAGCCTTAATACTATCGAAATAATCCAACGGCAGATCTACTGCTGCTTCAGCTGCAATCTGAGCGAAAGAAGGAGGACTTAATCTGGCTTGTGCCAATTTCATTGCTGCATTAAGAACAGCCTGATTTTTAGTTACAAATGCTCCAAGTCTGGCACCACATGCACTGTATCGCTTAGAAATAGTATCCATCAGGATAACATTTTCTTCCAGACCTTCCAGGTTCATTGCACTGAAATGAGTTCCGCTGTAGCAGAATTCTCTGTACGCCTCGTCAGAAAAGAGAAACAGGTTATATTTTAAGCATAGTTCTTTCAATACCTCCATTTCTTCCTTGCTGTATAGGTATCCCGTTGGGTTATTCGGGTTACAAATCAGGAGAGCCTTGGTTTTGGGAGTAATGGCTTTTTCGAAATCAGCCATTGCAGGAAGTGCAAATCCTGTATCGATGCTTGAAGTAATTGTTTTAATCTTTACTTCTGCTTCAATTGCAAATCCATTGTAATTAGCGTAAAAAGGTTCAGGTACAATAATTTCATCTCCTGGATCAAGGCAGGCCATAAAACCGAATACTATAGCCTCAGAACCACCAGTTGTAACAATAATCTGTTCGTGGGTTACCGAAATATTAAAGCGGTTGTAATATTCGACCAATTTACGACGATAACTTTCATTTCCTGCGCTGTGGCTATATTCCAGGATTTTAAAATCGGAATGGCGAACAGCATCCAGCATTTGTTTTGGTGTTTCAATATCGGGTTGCCCGATGTTCAGGTGATAGACCTTTGTTCCTTTCTTCTTAGCGGCTTCCGCATATGGAACCAGCTTTCTGATAGGAGAAGGAGGCATTTGCTCTCCCCTCTGACTAATGGTAGGCATAAAATTGTTTTGATTCTTTACATTGCAAAGATAGGATACTATAGGCAACAAAAAGACCTTACAGCTTGTGCTGCAAGGTCTTAGTTAATTATTTAAGTGTAGTTAGTGCTTACTTGTTGTTAGTACCACCTACAGTACCTGTCAGGTGTAACTCTTTATCCATATCTACACCTCTGAATTTAACCCAGATGGTTTTGTTCTGCTGACCCACACCGTTAGCGCTGTAGCTCGCGGTTACCTTACCTTTCTTTCCAGGTCCAACTGGCTCTTGTGTCCATTTTGGAGTAGTACATCCGCAACTTGCGCGAGCAGTTTCGATGATAACTGGTTCCTTAGATATATTGGTAAATTCAAATTCTACGGTAACAGGTTTGTTCAAATCAGTTTTTCCAAAATCGATAGTTTCTTTAGCGAATTTTACTTTGCTGTCTGCAGGATTTGGAGCCGGGGTTGCCGCTTGAGCCCAAAGTGCGGTTGTAAACAGTAAACTTGCAAACAGGGATAAGATGAATTTTTTCATTTTCATATGATGCTTTTAATGCGACGGTTAAAAATTATTGATATCTTTCTTGCTATGAACAAATTTACAGCCAAAAAGTATTACTTAGATTACAATTTATTAAATTCTTATTAAAAAAAATCAGATTATTTTAAATGAAAGATTTCCAGCATTTTTGAACTGTGTAATTAACGTTACTTTTGTACTTTAACCATGAGGCATGATAGAAAATAACGAACTAGCTATGAAAATAGAAAGCCGGTTGTCATTCGAAGAATTCCGTAAGGAAGTATTAAATGACTACAGCCTGGCTTGCGAAAGCAGGGAAGTGAGTTTGCTTGCCCGTAAGGAAGTGCTTACAGGCAAGGCTAAGTTTGGAATATTTGGAGATGGAAAAGAAGTGGCGCAGATTGCTATGTCCAAGTATTTTAAACAAGGCGACTTTCGTTCCGGTTATTATCGCGACCAGACTGTTGCGTTTGCCACAGGTATTGCCACGCCTGAGCAATTTTTCTCGCAATTATACGCAGATCCAGACGTCCAGCACGACCCGTTTTCGGGTGGGCGACAGATGAATTCACATTTTGCGACGCCAAATATTGACAATGACGGTAATTGGTATAATCTGGTAGATATGAAAAATTCTGCCGCCGATATGGCTCCAACTGCCGGTCAGATGCCAAGATCCTTAGGATTAGCCTATGCCTCCAAGTTATTTCGTACAGTTCCATCTTTGCAGGAGTTTTCGGGCTTATCCAATAATGGTAATGAAATATGCTTTACTACCATAGGTGATGCCTCTACTTCAGAAGGCCATTTCTGGGAAACTATAAATGCCGCCGGTGTTTTACAGGTACCAATGGCTGTGTTTGTATGGGATGATGGTTACGGTATTTCGGTTCCCCGTAAATTTCAAACTACAAAAGGTTCAATCAGTGCTGCATTGGAAGGTTTCCGCAAAACGAAAGATTCCAATGGCTTTGATATATATAACGTGAAGGGATGGGATTATGCAGGTATGTGCGAGGTTTTCGAAGCCGCCATACAGAAAATCCGCGACACTCACGTTCCTGCTCTTTTCCATGTGGAAGAGATCACTCAACCCCAGGGCCACTCAACCAGCGGATCTCATGAACGCTATAAGAGCAAGGAGCGCCTGGCATGGGAGCGCGAATTTGATTGTAATATAAAGATGCGTTCCTGGATACTTGAAAATGCACTGGCAGATGAGGAAACACTTGTTGCTCTTGAAGCCGAAGCTAAATCCAGAGCACAGGAAGCACGGAGGTCGGCCTGGGAAAAATATCTTGTTCCAATTAAGGAGCATGTTCAGTCATTTGCTGCTTTAGCAACTCCAATCGCTAATTTAGAAGGTGCTGATGCAACCCTGATCAACGTAACAATCCGTGATCTTCAAAACAACAGAGAACCACAACGCAGAGATATTCTTAAAAACTGTGCTGCTATTTTATTGCGTCACAGAGCTTTAAAAAATAACCCTCTGGTTCAGGGATTACAACATTGGTATGATAACTATCTTCAAACAGAAAGAGAAAGCTATAATAGCTTCCTCTATGCTTCAGGAGTAAATTCAGCCATGAATGTACCTGAAGTACCGGCAAACTACGATAGCGAAAGCATTATGGTGAACGGCTACGAAATATTGAACAAGTATTTTGATCAGTTATTTACCCATAATCCCAAAGTATTTGCTTTTGGAGAAGATGTTGGTAAAATCGGAGACGTTAACCAGGGATTTGCTGGCCTTCAGCAAAAGCATGGTAAAGACCGTATCTCAGATACCGGTATCCGTGAACTCACTATCATGGGGCAGGGTATTGGTATGGCCCTGAGAGGACTCAGACCCATTGCAGAAATTCAATACCTCGATTACTTATTATATGGTTTGCAGCCACTGAGCGATGATGTGGCTTCATTACAATACCGCACTAAAGGGTTAATGCATTGCCCACTGATTGTACGTACCCGTGGCCACCGCCTGGAAGGCATCTGGCATAGCGGATCTCCAATGGGAATGATTATTAATTCACTCAGAGGAATGAGAGTATGCGTTCCAAGAAACATGGTGCAGGCAGCCGGTATGTACAATACTTTATTACAGGCAAATGAACCGGCAATTGTGATTGAATCACTAAATGGCTACCGTCTGAAAGAAAAGTTGCCTAGCAATCTGGAAACATTCACTGTACCACTGGGTATACCTGAAGTATTGAAAGAAGGTAGCGATATCACAATTGTTACTTACGGCTCTACTACCCGGATCGTAGAAGAAGCTATTGTTGCATTGGAAGAAGCTGGGGTATCTTGCGAACTGATAGATGTACAAACACTGTTACCATTCGATATTCATCAAAGCATTGTAGCTTCTCTGAAGAAGACCAATCGTATTCTTTTTGTTGATGAAGATGTACCTGGAGGTGGCACTGCCTATATGTTCCAGGAAGTGATTGAAAAACAAAATGGATATCGTTGGCTGGATGTTGCTCCTCGTACTTTAAGCGCTCAGGCACACCGCCCGGCATATGGTTCTGATGGTGATTACTTCTCTAAACCTAATGTTGAAGATGTAATCAGCGTGGTAATGGATATGATGCAGGAATAATCAATTGATTTGAATTTATATAGAAAGAGGGTGTCTCAAAAAGACACCCTCTTTTAATTGGCGAAGCCGCTAAACAGCATCAAATCTGCGGTATAGCGGCTTCTAAAACTAAAAGTTAAGCAGTTGTAAGGCTTAGTATATTATTTCCCATTATGGCAGCACAAATGTCTGTTGTTTTGGTAAACTTGAAAAGCCCGGCAACAGGAGTTAATAATTATTTCACTTTATACTACGTATATTCTTCACTGTTAGAATTATTCCACATCCCCTATATTTCTGTCTATTACATCCTGTAACTTTTCTTTAATTTGATTCTCAAATTCGGTGCAGCAGCATGGAGACAGGTAGAAAGCCATTTTTTTGTTACCCAGACCCAGGTATTCCATTTCAATTGTGACATCGCTATCCGGGTGTTCTGAACATTTGATCTTATAATAGTATTTATTCAGCATACTTACTAACTTGTCGAGCGTACTGCTGCTGAGCTTGTGGTCGAGGTTATCGATGAATTCGCCTATTGTTTTGGAATCCAGCAGGGATGTAGATTTCTTTGCTATAAAATGGAGCATAGGATATTTTTTCAGTCTAAAAATAAATGAAAGTAAGATATGAAGCGAATAGTAGTATTAGATGGATATACATTGAATCCGGGAGATCTCGACTGGGCTGCGCTGAAAGAGTTGGGGGAAGTCACTATTTATGACAGAACACCTGTTTCACAGGTAGTAGAGCGGGCTAAGGATGCAAATATTGTTTTGACCAATAAAGCAATCGTTAATAGCCAGGCAATCCAGGAGTTGAAATCGCTTGAGTATATAGGAGTGATGGCTACAGGTTACAATATTGTGGATGTTCAGGCAGCTAAAGAAAGAGGGATTACAGTAACCAATGTACCGGCATATAGTACAGATGCTGTTGCCCAGCTGACATTTGCACTGATTCTTGAATTATGCAATCAGGTGGGGGAACATGCAGCAAGTGTGAGGGCAGGAGATTGGAGCAGAAGTCAGGATTTTAGTTATTGGAAAACAACATTGAGAGAGCTGGCCGGTAATACACTTGGAATAATAGGGTTGGGTCAAATTGGCCGGTCGGTGGCTAAAATTGCTTTGGCATTTAATATGAAAGTAATAGCCAGTCACAAGCATCCGGAAAGAGATGCGATGGAAGGGGTTGAATTTACGGATCAGGCAACTTGTTTCAGGAAAGCAGATATTGTGTCGCTGCACTGTCCGTTGACGGCTGAGAATAAGGAATTTGTGAATCTCGCTTTATTACGGACTATGAAGCCTTCGGCCTTTTTGATTAATACCAGCCGTGGGCCATTAATTCAGGAGCAGGATTTAGCACAGGCTTTAAGGGAAGGTATTATTGCCGGGGCAGCGTTGGATGTATTGAGTGTGGAGCCACCGGGGGGAGAAAACCCATTGCCAGGGGCACCGAATACGATCATCACTCCTCATATTGCCTGGGCTACTTTGGCGGCGAGGGAGCGATTGATGAATGGGGTAGTGGGAAATCTGAAGTCATATTTGGGAGAACACCCGACGAATGTGGTAAAATAAATTTTAAGAAAATTCATTGGGGAATACCCCGGCCGATTTTTTTTCCTGTTTTTATTATAGAGAGTTTAATTAACAGGAAAATTTATCGGTCGGGGTATTTCTATTTGGAGAATGATTGAAATGAATGTTTGAGGCGAAAAGTGAACGAGGATGGATAATCTCCATTCTGATTTTCTTGTTTACTTTTGAATAAACGTACCTTTTACACCTAATATGTTTGGAGGTGCTACAACTAAAATCTGTATTCGCTTATCAAAAAACCAACGTTACAACATGCAGCCAAGCATTCTATTAGTAGAAGATGATATTTTTTTCGGCAAAGTGGTGAAAAGGCAATTGGAAAAAGCTGGATATAATGTAAACCTATGTGAGAATGGAGAAGAGGGATGGGAAAGGTTTCAGTCACATATTGTTGACCTTTGTTTGTTAGATGTAGTGATGCCTAAGAAGGATGGATTTGCATTAGCGGCCGACATTCGTTCAATGGATGTAAATGTACCAATAATATTTACTTCCTCCCGGTATTTGGAGCAGGATAAATTACAGGGCTTTGAAGCAGGAGCAGATGATTATGTGACTAAGCCATTTAATATGCAGGAATTACTCTGCAGAATTGATGTATACCTGAAGCGCAGTCGTTTACTAATGAGTGAGAGAAGAGTGGTATACACCATTAGCAACTTGATTTTCGATTACTCTCAATATCACATCAGACACAAAGATGCTGATACCCATGTTCGTATGGCCCCAAAAGAAGCGGAGTTGCTTCGCTTTCTATGCGAAAATTCAAACAAAAAGCTGAAAAAGGATGACATCCTTTCCTGTATCTGGGGAAATGATGATTTCCTGGCATCCCGAGTGATGGACGTTTATCTGACCCGATTGCGCAAGCATATTGCAAAGGACCCGTCAATTAAACTGGAGACCTATCATGGCAAAGGACTTAAGTTTATTACTAACTCCTTGCACCGGTCTCATACCATCGCAAAAGTTTAGCTGTTTTTGGTTTAGGAAGTTAACCTTAATTACAAAGCGTCTACCACCCGGTAGGCGCTTTTGTATTGTTGGGGAAGAAAGCTTTCATGATTTGTCGTGCAGCTATCAGAATTGCAACTCCAATCTATTAGCCCTCTCGCGAATGATTCGCTTATATTCTTCTTTATCAGTCTCGGTTAG
This sequence comes from Chitinophaga silvatica, assembly GCF_003419895.1. Taxonomy (GTDB): domain Bacteria; phylum Bacteroidota; class Bacteroidia; order Chitinophagales; family Chitinophagaceae; genus Chitinophaga; species Chitinophaga silvatica. The sequence continues at coordinate 44,558 of NZ_QPMM01000009.1, forward strand.
AAAACTTTGATCAATGAAATCAAATGCCTTAGGAATAAACCGACTAACTTTATTATAGATATTTATACCTTGCTTTTCTTCTATTTTAATTGTTTTAAAGGCTGCATCGAAATCTTTTCTCCTAATTTTTTTCTTTTTAGCATTTAAAGTTAATGCCAGATCTTCTTCATCACTTGGCATCACAAGTGCAGTAGAAACCATGTCATAAGCAGGAGATAGTATGCTTCCTCTGTACCCTAGATACTACTACAATTTCTTTATCATCATTCACAGCATTGAGGTTTTCTGCCAAATGACTGCGAAATTCAGAATAGTTAACTACCCTCATTTTTGTTTGTTTTTAAATACGTACTAAAATACGTACTAAAATACGTACTAAAATACGTACTAAAATACGTACTAAAATACGTACTTAATTCCTCTAACAACACCTGATGAGTTCAAATGATTGCCCAGCTTTTTAAAAGGCTGTTGCTTGTTAAGTGAGATATAAATGGAGGATTAAGCTAAGGCATATCTTAAAATTCGTTAACAAGACCTACTGACTCTTAATCAGTAAATCCTCAAGGTGTAACAAACAAAAAACGGTGTCTCCTTGGAGACACCGTTTTCAATATTATTTCAGGTTGTAGAATACCTGTTGAACGTCATCATCCTGTTCTAATCTGTCTACCAGTTCCAGCACTTCTTTAGCTTGTTCTTCATTCAAATCTACTGTAGTAGAAGGAATACGCTTCAATTCTGCGCTGATTACTTCAAACCCTTTATCTTCAAGGGCTTTTGACATATTTCCGAACTCAGTGAATGTAGCGCGGATAATGATATTTCCTTCGCTGTCTTCTCCTACTTCTTCCAAGCCAAAATCAATCAATTCCAATTCCAGTTCTTCCAGATCCTGGCCGGCATTTTTTACTTTAAACTCGCCAACGCGATTGAAAAGGAAACCTACGGAACCACTGTTACCAAGACTTCCACCACCTTTGGTGAAGTGCATACGTAAATTGGCAACCGTACGGGTAGTGTTATCGGTAGCAGTATCGATGATTACTGCAACACCGTGTGGAGCATAACCTTCATATACAACTTCCTCATAATCAGTTTTATCTTTACCCATTGCGCGTTTGATAGCAGCATCAACGCGATCTTTAGGCATGTTTACACCCTTAGCGTTCTGAATACAGCGGCGAAGGGCAGGGTTATTATCAGGTTCAGGGCCACCAGCTTTAACAGCAATCGCAATCTCTTTACCGATTCTTGAAAATGCTTTCGCCATCTTGTCCCAACGGGCAAACATGGTCGATTTTCTTACTTCAAATATTCTTCCCATTTGAGTGGTATCTATATTAGTTACTTGTAAAAATTAGAACGCAAAAATAATGTTTTTTGGCTAGAGGAAAGGGCCTTTTTACGTTAAAGAAAAAAGAAAAACCGGACAGTTTTTGTCCGGTTTTACCTAAAATATTATAATATTTAATTACATCATTTTCCTTGCCTTACTGTGTTTTACACTGTAACCAAAGTAAATAAAGAAGCCAATTAATAACCAAACTATCAATCTCGACCAGTTTTCAATCCCCAAACTGATAATCATCAGTAAGCAGAAAGCAGCTCCTAAAATTGGCACAAAAGGTACCAAAGGAGTTTTAAATGATCTCGGAACATCCGGATTACTCTTACGCATCACAATTACTCCGATACATACCAGTACAAATGCAAACAAAGTTCCGATACTGGTCATATCACCTACTACGCTATCGGGAACGAAAGCAGCAAATAAGGAAACAAAACCAAAGAACATCCACTGAGAACGGTAAGGTGTACGGTATTTAGGATGCAGTTTTGCAAATACTGAAGGAATCAATCCATCATTACTCATAGAGTAGAATACTCTGGTCTGACCTAATAACATTACGAGAATTACTGAGGAGAAGCCTGCAAGAATAGCTACCGTAATGAAAGTAGATAACCAACCATAACCAGGCATATAAGTATCAATTGCATAAGCAACAGAGGCCTCACCACCTGACTTCAGAAAGTCGGAGTACGGAGCAATACCGGTTAATGTATAAGAGAAGAGAATATAAAGCAGCGTACAAATAGCCAGGGAAACCAGGATACCTATAGGCATGTTTTTCTTTGGATTTTTAGTCTCCTGAGCAGCTGTGGATACGGCATCAAAACCAATAAAGGCGAAGAATACCACACCAGCTCCCCGAAGAACCCCGGCCCATCCGTGATTCCAGAAATTGGAATAATCTACGATCTGGCCATTATGCATTTTAACGGTACCAGCATCCGGTGAAATAGTGAATGGAGTGTGGTTAGCCGGATTGATAAACTGCCATCCCAGGAAGATGAACAGCAATACAATGGCTACTTTCGCGATTACTATAATATTATTAACAATAGCAGAACCCTGTATACCTCTTACAAGTAACATGGTAAGAGCTAAAAGAATAAACAAGGAAGGAACGTTCATAATACCCTGAACACCAGCATCTGATGTTTCAAATGGACTATGGCACCATTGGTAAGGAATTGTTACCCCAAAAACATTGGTCAATAGCTTGTTGAGATATTGCGACCAGCCAATAGCAACGGTTGCAGCACCTAATGCATATTCAAGTACCAGATCCCATCCGATGATCCAGGCAATAAATTCTCCTAAAGTGGCGTAAGAATAAGTATAGGCACTACCAGCAATCGGGATCATCGATGCAAATTCGGCGTAACATAGTCCGGCCAGGGCACATCCTATAGCGGCGATAATAAATGATACGGTAACGGCAGGACCGGCAAATTGGCCGGCAGCAGCAGCGGTTCTTACGAAAAGACCAGCACCAATAATGGCACCAATACCAAGGGCAATCAAAGATCCTGCACCTAATGTCCTTCTTAATCCTTTTTCCGAATCTGATGCTTCGGCTAATAAAACTGAGAGTTGTTTTTTAGCAAAAAGTTTGCTCATACGCAGTCGTATTGTGGTTGATGTTTTAAGGTAGTTTAGTTCTGTTGTTTTTTGTTGTAATCGTCAAATATAATATCTAAAATCAAAAACCGGCGTTTTATTTTACCCTATAAATGCTGGTTTAGCCGGGTAAACCTTATTTTTGGGAAATTTCTGGTTACAACGTATAATAACTAAAGTAAACTTTTAGGCTGCATGAAGAAATCATCGAATCGTCTCACCTTGTATATATTCCTTGCCATGGTGGTGGGCATTGGCACTGGTTATGCCGTTTATCTCTCCTATGAAAAAGCCAGTACTACTCCGCAGACTTTCGCTGATAATGTAGCAATATTTACAGATATCTTCCTGCGCCTTGTGAAGATGATCATTGCCCCACTGGTATTTTCTACCCTGGTGGTGGGAGTGGCAAAACTGGGAGATATCAAAGCCGTTGGCCGTATTGGCGGTAAAACCATGCTGTGGTTTATCAGTGCAACCTTTGTATCATTGTTTCTTGGTTTGGTGCTGGTAAACATTATGAAACCAGGAGTTTCCTTGCAGCTACCATTACCCGATGCACATGCATCTACCGGTATTTCCAAGGCAAATATGACCCTAAAAGGGTTCTTCCAACACCTGGTTCCGGATAGTGTCATAAATGCAATGGCACACAATGAAATATTGCAGATTGTTGTTTTTGCTATATTCTTTGGCGTGGCTGCTGCTGCAATTGGTGAAAAGGCTAATCCGGTTGTAAAATTATTAGATAGTGTTGCACATATAATGCTTAAGGTGACTGGTTTTGTGATGAATTTTGCCCCATTTGCAGTTTTTGGCGCAATGGCTGGTATAATCGCAGTTAAAGGACCTGTTGTATTAGTTACCTATGGTAAATTTATTTTACAATTCTATGCCGGTTTGCTTTGCTTATGGATAGTTATAGCACTTGTAGGCTATTCAATTTTGGGTAAATCTGTCTTCCGTTTATTAATCGGAATTAAAGATCCGCTGTTACTGGCTTTCGGCACAGCCAGCAGTGAAGCGGCCTACCCACGTACTATGGAAGAATTGGAGCGTTTTGGATGTGATAACCGTATTGTAAGTTTTGTGTTGCCCCTGGGTTATTCCTTCAACCTCGATGGCTCTATGATGTATATGACATTTGCCAGCTTATTTATTGCGCAGGCTTATGGTATTCCATTAACAATCGATCAGCAGATTACTATGTTACTGGTATTAATGGTAACCAGTAAAGGAATTGCTGGCGTTCCCCGTGCTTCCCTGGTTGTAATTGCAGGAACCCTGTCAATGTTCAACATTCCGGAAGCAGGATTAATATTATTATTAGGAGTAGATCACCTTTTAGACATGGGGCGTTCTGCTACCAACGTAATTGGAAACGCTATGGCAACAGCGGTTGTTTCGAAGTGGGAAAACAAATTAGTTACAGAAAATAATACTATACAAGAGTAACTTAACAAATGTCTAACAGATTAATACGTATTTTACCGATTCTGAAATAGAAATAGCTTTTTGAATGGACCAGATTATTGAGTTTTTTAAACACCTCATTAATCCTTCATGGATTATTGAACATGGTGGATTATATCTATTGTTAGCAATTATTTTTGCTGAAACTGGCCTGTTTATAGGCTTTTTCCTGCCTGGGGATTCCCTTCTTTTTGTAGCCGGAATTTATAGTCACTTATTAAGTGAAAGTTTTTTCCACCTGCCATTTTTGGTGATCATGACATTGGTTGCGCTATGTGGGGTTTTAGGAAATATGGTAGGATTTTGGTTTGGGAAGAAATCCGGCCCATTATTGTTTAGAAAGAAAGATACTTTCTTCTTTAGACAAAAGCATTTACACCAGGCGCACGAATTCTTTGTAAAATACGGAGGTGGTGCAATCTTTTTTGCACGTTTCCTTCCTATTATCCGCACTTTCGCACCGATAGTAGCCGGTGTGGTTGGTATGGAAACAAAGAAATTCATGTTCTTTAATATTATCGGATCCTTTGCCTGGGTATTTTCTATGATGTTGGCAGGCCATTATCTGGATAAAATATTCCCTAACCTGAAAGAACATCTTGAACTGATTATTCTTATAATCATTTTAATCACCACACTTCCTGTTATTATTAAATTGGTAACCGGAAAAGCAAAACCTAAAGAAGAGGTCCTGACCAATAATACAGAGGACTCTGATCCTTCCTTATAAAAACTTTCTTTAAAAAGGGCTCACTAGGAGCCCTTTTTTATTTTAAATTCCCGTTTTATTATCAACCAACAAGAATGAAAACCGAGAATCGTTCCGTTTCAATTTTCAACATTGCGGTGATTGTTGCATCGCTGGGCTATTTTGTAGATATCTATGATCTACTTCTATTTACCATCGTCAGAGTACCTAGTTTAAAATCATTAGGCCTATCACAGGAAGACATTGATAGTGGTGCAGGGCTACTATTGATCAACGTACAAATGGTTGGTCTGCTTATCGGCGGCATTGTATGGGGCATTATCGGCGATAAAAAAGGCCGGTTAAGTGTTTTATTTGGCTCAATCCTGATTTACTCAGTAGCCAATATTGCCAATGGGTTCGTACATGGGATCAATGGTTACCTGTTATGGCGATTTATTGCTGGATTTGGACTGGCGGGAGAATTAGGAGCAGGTATAACCCTGGTTTCAGAGATTTTACCAAAGGAAAAAAGAGGTTATGGAACTATGATTGTTGCAACAGTGGGGGTATCTGGTGCTGTAGCGGCAAACATGATAGCCAAGCTGGTTGGAGATTGGAGAATCTGTTATTTTATCGGAGGAGGATTAGGATTGTGTTTGCTGATCCTTCGGGTGAGCGTAATGGAATCTCATTTATTCAATGAAGTAAAAGCTTCTGCCACTACTAAGGGTAGTTTTATTGCCTTATTTACCAACAAAGACAGATTCTTAAGATATCTGAAATGCATGTTGCTTGGTACTCCAACCTGGTTTGTAGTAGGAATTCTGGTGGCTTTTTCCAATAAGTTTGCTTCTCAGATGCAGATTCAGGGAGCCATAAACCCGGGTGATGCCATTGCCTTTTGTTATGCGGGTCTGGTATTGGGAGATTTTTCCAGTGGCCTGATCAGCCAGTTATGGCGAAGCCGCAGGAAAGTAATGTTGCTTTTCCTGGCTTTTACAGCTATTATGGTAGGCATTTATCTGAATCTGCATGGTGCTGCTGTTTGGGTATTTTATGCAGTATGTTTTGTATTAGGCTTTAGTGTAGGTTTCTGGGCGATATTTGTTACAATCGCCGCTGAAAGCTTTGGAACAAATCTTAGGGCTACAGTAGCAACTACGGTTCCTAACTTTGCAAGGGGGATGCTGCCATTAATTTCTATCTTATTTGTACAGGTACAGAAATCCTTTACCTACTTACAGAGTGGAGCAATAGTAGCAGCCGTATGTATAGGAATCGCTTTTATTGCGGCCTGGAATATAGAGGAAACTTTTGGTAAGGATTTGAACTATGTTGAAGAGTTATAGTTTATTATAGCTTGCCAGCATTTTGTCGAGCAACTTATTTAATTGAGATATTTCTTCTTCATCTAAAGAAGCAAAAGCATTATCTAACTTATTAAGGTCTGAATCAATTTCGTTGAGAAGTTGCAGACCTTTTTCGTTGATGCGTACTTCTACTGCGCGTCTGTCCATTTCGCTGCTTTTACGATCCAGCAGTTCAGCTTTTCTCAAACGTTCTACCAGGCGGGAAACATCGCTCATTTTATCCAGCATTCGTTCTTTCAGTACATTGATGTTTGCTGATTCGGGGTGTTGTCCGCGGAGGATACGAAGTATATTGAATTGTTGCATGGTAATACCATACGGTTTGAAGAATTGCTGATGGCGGGATGTAATCCAATTGCCGACGAAGATCAGGCTTACCAGACCTCGTTGATGATCATTCTGAAAATTTTTTTGAGAAATTAACTTTTCCAGATTAGACATACATTCAGAGTTAAACACATTTTGATGAAATGAAAGGCTGATATTTCATAATTATCGCATTTTCGCGCGATAGTTGGGGCAAAATTACAATAATTTAGGGATTTAAGGATGCGTTCTCTATTTCGCATACTCAAATCCCTAAATCAATTAACAAGGAATATTTTATACAGCAGCCGACTGCATATTGTCCAGAACGTCCATTACTTCTTTGACGTGTTTAGCTGAATTGAGCAGCAATTCCTTTTCGTCGGCATTTAATTGGAGTTCTATAATTTTTTCGATTCCATTTTTACCCAAAACCACAGGCACACCCAGGTAGATATCATTCAGGCCATATTCGCCGGTCAGCCATGCGCAAACGGGGAAGATGCGTTTTTCGTCTTTAAGAATCGCTTCAACCATTTGAGCAGCGGCAGCTCCAGGGCCATACCAGGCAGAAGTTCCCAGCAGGTTAACGATTTCCCCTCCACCTACTTTGGTGCGTTGAATAATTGCTTCCAGTTTATCGGGAGCTACTAATTCGGTAACCGGAATACCACTAACAGTAGTATAACGAGGTAAGGGAACCATGGTATCTCCATGTCCGCCCATCAGGATAGCCTGAATATCCTTAGGGGAGCAATGAATTTCGTCGGCCAGGAATGCGCGATATCTGGCAGTATCTAAGATACCTGCCATTCCAAATACCTTGTTGCTATCTTTTTTAGCGGCGAGGTAGCTGCAATACGTCATTACATCGAGCGGGTTGCTGACGATGATAATGATAGTGTCTGGTGAATATTTAATGATGTTTTCGGTGACAGATCTGACGATATTGGCATTTGTAGAGATGAGGTCATCTCTGCTCATGCCGGGTTTTCGTGGTAGCCCCGATGTGATTACTACAACATCGCTATTGGCGGTTTTCGTGTAGTCGTTTGTGACGCCAATGGTTTTGGTACTGTAATAATCGATAGGGGCCTGCTGCCATGTGTCGAGTGCCTTGCCTTCAGCCGTTCCTTCTTTGATATCCAATAAAACCACCTCCCTCAGAAAATCTTTGTGGGCCAGTACGTTAGCACAAGTTGCGCCCACATTGCCGGCTCCTACTACGGTAACTTTCATTTTGTAAGAGTTTTAAGTGAAGAATGAATGTGAATAAAACAAATGTAGTAATTCGGCCTTACAATAAGTGATGGGGGAATGGGTATTTCAACACTTATTACTTATTCAGATAGGATAAGAGGGTATCAACTTTTACGTCGCCTTCGAGGCCTTTAACGAGTTGGTGTTTCTTGTCGTAAATGAATAAACCGGGGAAGTAATGTAAATCGTAAAAATACATGATCTGGCGGGTGGGTTCACTAGCCATTATGATATTCGGATAGTCTTTGATTTTATATTGTTCATAATATTCTTTCATTTGGTCTACTTTAAAAGGAGTGACCATTAAAACCTGAGTATTTTTAAACTTATCTATATTTTGAAGCATTTCTTCAGTCAGGTGTTTGCAATGGTCGCAATCGACACTAAACACAAATACTAATGTTTTAACATTCTTTTTAAGATCGTTTTTGGTGATTACATGACCATCCGGAAGAGTCATCGGGAAGGCTGGAATAATCGGGTACTGTAAATAAGCTGGTTTTGTGGTGGATGAGGCGGGTGAAGTTTGAGCCTGGGAAAAGATCGATAAACAGCAAAAAATGACTAAAAACACGTGACGTAATCTCATAATAAATTCTTGATTTAGGTTTAAATTTACCGTATAAATGTCATTTTTTGCATTAAAAAGACGAAAATTGAGGTAAAAAGTAACTATTCCGTCTAAATTTGGGTAGCAGATGCTTGTTCATATTCGAAAATTTTTACTTTTGCAGTCCGTATAAAATTTTTAACTTAAAATCAGTAACCAATTTATGGCTACAACTGCAGATATCAGAACAGGATTAATTATCAAACTGGATAACAGTTTGTATTCTGTTGTAGAGTTTGGTCAAAACAAAACCGCCCGTGCAGCCGCGAAGGTTTGGGCTAAATTGAAGGGCGTTGATAATAGCCGTTCTATTGAGCATACCTGGAACTCAGGAGATACTATATTCCCGGTTCGTATCGAGAAGAAACCTTTCCAGTTTTTATATAAAGATGACACTGGCTATAATTTCATGGATAATGAAACGTTTGAACAAATAGCAATGCCAGAAGCAGCCATCGATGCTCCACAGTTTCTGAAGGAAGGCCAGGAAGTAAGTGTACAGATCAATACTGAAACAGATCAGTATATGGCTGTTGAATTACCAGATAAAATTGTAATGACCATCACTTATTCTGAGCCAGGTGTAAAAGGTGATACGGCTACCCGTACCCTTAAACCAGCTACTGTTGAAACAGGTGCAACTGTTATGGTACCTTTGTTCGTGGAAGAAGGAGAGCAAATCCGTGTGAACACCAAAACAGGTGAGTACATCGAGAGAGTAAAAGGATAATCTATCTATTTTTTTAAAGGGGAGAATTTTAACAACGGGGATATAATCGGACTGCCGGCTGCATTAGGCTGGCGCTCGGATTTAAGAGTCTGTCGATAAAACAACCTTCATATTCTATATTTCTAAACCAAAAACTGTCTACATGGACTTTAAACAGATTCAGGAACTGGTAAAAATGGTAAACAAATCCAATATCAGTGAACTGAGCATTGAACAGGACAAGTTTAAGATTACAATAAAGCAGAAAGATAACGAGACACCGCAGGTAATCACTGTTCCTGCAGCCATGGCACCCGTGCAAACAGTAGCGGCTGTAGCTCCTGCAGCAGCTCCGGCACCAGCAGCACAAGCACAAGCAGCGCCCGCTGCACCAGCTGCGCCAAAAGCTGACAACCTGGTAACCATTAAATCACCAATGATTGGTACTTTCTACCGCAGCGCAGGCCCGGATAAAGCTCCTTTCGCTGGTGTTGGCGATGAAGTTGCTCCAGGTAAAGTTGTATGTATCATCGAGGCAATGAAGTTATTCAACGAGATTGAGAGTGAAGTGAGTGGCAAGATTGTGAAAGTACTGGTAGATGATGCATCTCCGGTAGAATACGATCAGCCTTTGTTTTTAGTTGAACCATAATTATATCAAATTAGCTTTTAGCGCTTAGCCTTTAGCTCCTGTAACCAATCGGTAATTCGGACCTAAAGGCTATCTGTTAAAAGCTATATTGCTATATATAGCTTTTATTAACTTATAAGGAAAACAATGTTCAAGAAAATATTGATTGCCAACCGTGGCGAAATTGCCCTCAGAATCATCCGTACCTGTAAGGAAATGGGTATCAAAACGGTAGCAGTTTATTCAACAGCAGATAAAGACAGCCTGCATGTAAAGTTTGCTGATGAAGCTGTGTGCATCGGTAAACCACAGAGCACCGAATCTTATCTGAATATCCCTCACCTGATGGCCGCTGCTGAAATCACCAACGCGGATGCTATTCACCCAGGATATGGATTCCTGGCTGAAAATGCACGCTTCGCTGAAATCTGTGGTGAACATGGTATCAAGTTTATTGGCCCAACTCCTGATATGATCAGAAAGATGGGTGATAAAATGACTGCTAAAGAAACCATGATAGCTGCTGGCGTTCCTGTTATTCCAGGTTCCGAAGGCTTGTTACAAAGCGTAGAGGAAGCCAAAACTATAGCTAAAGGAATGGGCCTCCCGGTGATTATTAAAGCTACTGCAGGTGGTGGTGGTAAAGGTATGCGTGTTGTTTGGGAAGAAAGTGAAATTGAAAATGCCTACACCATGGCTAAAAACGAAGCTCGCGCATCTTTCAGCAACGACGGTATCTACATGGAGAAATTCGTGGAAGAACCCCGACATATCGAAATTCAGGTGGCTGGTGATCAGTACGGAAAAGTATGTCACTTAAGTGAAAGAGATTGCTCTATCCAGCGTCGTCACCAAAAGTTAGTGGAAGAATCTCCTTCTCCTTTCATGACTCCTGAACTGCGTGAAAAAATGGGTGAAGCAGCTATCAAAGCCGCTGCAGCTATTAATTACGAAAGTGTTGGTACTATCGAATTCCTGGTAGATAAACACCGCAACTTCTACTTCATGGAAATGAATACCCGTATCCAGGTAGAACATGGCGTTACTGAAGAAGTTATCAACTTCGACCTGATTAAAGAACAAATCAAGATCGCTGCTGGTATTCCTATCTCCGGAAAAAACTACACTCCGCAAATGCACGCGATCGAGTGCCGTATCAATGCCGAAGATCCATACAACGATTTCCGTCCTTCTCCTGGTAAGATTACTACTTTGCATATCCCTGGCGGACATGGTGTTCGTGTAGATTCTCATATCTATGCAGGATACGTTATTCCTCCATACTACGATTCAATGGTAGCAAAAATCATTACCATGGCTCAAACCCGTGAAGAAGCCATTAATACAATGGAACGCGCGCTAAGTGAGTTTGTAATCGAAGGGGTTAAAACAACTATTCCTTTCCATCAGCAATTAATGCGTGACGAAAACTTCCGTAAAGGAAACTTTACTACCAAGTTTACTGAAACATTTAAGCTGGTTTAGGAATTAAATAATATTTAAAAAGCAGGGCTGATCAGATGATCAGCCCTGCTTTTTAATGCCTACTCGTATATAAGCTCATTATAATTCCCTGCTAGTTTCAGGAACTGAAATTTATTCATACTTAATGTCCAGTCGGTATAATCCATTAATACTGGCAATCCCTGTTTATTATAACTATCTACTTTCACACAGTTATTTCTGTTGTAATCATAGTCAATCAATTGCCATGCAGCATGCAGCCTATGTGGATTTATCTTAGTATCGTAAACAGGATACCGGTCTGTAGATGAGTTCCCCTGGGAAGGAGAAGTTATTGCCGTAGTAATTTTAGATACATTGCCACTGCTATTGTATGTATACGTAATGGTAGAGTAACCATCATATGTAAAAACATATGGCGTTTGAACAATTTTGACGATTCGCTGCTGATTATCGAATGTTAGTTTATTCTCAAACGCAAGTGGTATATGGGTAGAGATTACTTCAAAAGTAACAGGATCGAAATCTCCGAAATAACGTACGCTGTCTGTAATCAACTTTTTGCCTTCATCATATTTGTAATTATGAGATTCGTAGAATCCATTACCTGTATAGGCATAGATTACAGCTTTTATTCTTCTCTGGTTATCGTATCCAATTACAATTCTGGGGGTACCTGTAGAAATTGCATCTGGTCTTACTTCCACAGGGTCTCCGTATGAATTGTAGGTTAATCTGAAAGTATCATATTCCATTACTTTTCCTTCGTAGATTGATTTAACATTCAATTGACTAAGGCGTAACTGATGCACAACAGGTGTTGGGTCCTTAATGCAACTGACGAAGAAGAGCAGTGACAGGAGAATAAAGGTTGGAGAAATGAATGATTTAGACATCGTATAGATGTTTAAGTTGTGAATAATTGGGGTTCAAAAAAATAATGAAAGATACAAGGACATTGTCCTTGCATCTTTCATGTGAGTTTATTGGTAAGATAATTTCATGTATTCAAAGGGTAACCTGAAGAGGCCTTCGCCCGATAATGTTGGAGCAGGGTAGGAGAAATTAATCTCTGTAGGCAATCCCAGATTATTATAATTGGTTGCAGTAAATGGATTGTTCTTGCTGTAATCCCAGTCGATCAGCTGCCAGACAGGATGTAACCGGTGAAAATTGACTTTGTTATCATAAACCGGAAATTCATCTTTTGAGGAATTGCCTTGCAGATTGGAAGTGATAGTAGTGCTTATCTTGTTTGCGTTACCAGCATTGTTATAACTAATCGTTTTAATCATGCTACCATCGTTAGTATAAAGATAAGGAGTTTGAACTATTTTGACAATTCTTTGCTGGTTGTCGAAAGTTAATCTGTTTTCCAGTTGGTCGCCACCGAGGGTTGACAGAATTTCAAGAGTGCTGGTATTAAAAGCACCGAAGTGAAATATGCTGTCAATGACTACATTGCTGTTTGGCTGATAGATATACTTGTTGGCTGTTTCGTAAAAGCCGTTATCATAAGCATGGAGTATTGCTTTAACTCTTCCCTGATTATCGTAGCTGATTAAAATTTGAGGATAACCGGTAGAGATGAATTTACCTCTTACCTTTATGGGATCTCCTTTAGAGTTGTAGGTAACATTGAATGAATCAGCATACATTGGTTTGCCATCATACCAATGCTCAGCATAAAATTTACTGAGCTTTACATTGTGAAGTCCGGGGCCGGCATCGGGATGTTTAATACAGCTACTTACGAATAAAAGGGAGAATAAAGCGCAGGTTAAGATGCATTGCGTAAATTTTGGGTGTTTTAACATTGAATACTTGTTTAAAAAGATAAATGAATAAGGGTTAATTGATTAGCAGGGGGTTCGGGTAATGGGCGGCTAAAGTTATGTTGGTATATATGAAGAATAACGGCAGTGAGGGATGAGCGGAGAAGTAGTATAACTGCAAAAAAAAAGCCCCGGATAAAAATCCGGGGCTAATCATACACCAAAACAATCTTACGGTTTTATCGCAAGAAAAGCAGCTCTCTGTATTTAGGCAATGCCCATTTTTTGTCATCCACGAGGAACTCTAATTTATCAGAGTGGTAGCGGATAACATCAAAGTACGGCTTGATCTTTTCACAGTAATCGATCGCTTTCTGACGGCTATCGCTAAGTTTATTAGCGATTTTGCGAGCTTCGATCATTGCCTGTACATTTTCACTTATTACATTAATATGTTCAGCTATTTTACTAGCAATTTGTTTTTGAGCTTTGATGGATTCTTCACCCAGTCCAATTTCTTTCAGGCCTTTGATGTTTTCTACCAGGTCGTTCAGGTAGCTGATAGCAGAAGGCAGGATGTTGTTGGTAGCGAGATCACCGATTACACGAGCTTCGATTTGCACTTTCTTTACATAGTCTTCCAGTAAAATTTCATGACGGGCGTGTAATTCTTTGGCATTGTAGATACCTGTTTCAGTAAACAGTTTAGTACTTTTTTCAGTTACATAGGCATCTAAAGCTTTTGGAGTGGTTTTGATGTTAGGTAAACCTCTTCTTTCTGCTTCTTTTTCCCACTCTTCACTGTATCCATCACCTTCGAACAATACTTTTTCCGAATCTACAATATATTTCCGAAGAGTTTGCATAATTGCAATCTCTTTTTTCTCACCTTTTTCGATCAGACCATCAACTTCGGTTTTAAAGTTAGTCAAAGTTTTTGCAACTATTGTATTTAATACAGTCATTGCAGAAGCGCAGTTAGCGGTAGAACCAACGGCACGGAACTCGAACTTGTTACCAGTGAAAGCAAAAGGAGAAGTACGGTTACGGTCAGTGTTATCCAGCATTAATTCTGGAATATGACGGTGAAGGTCGAGTTTCAGGATAGCTTCGTCCTGTTCGTCGAATTTATTGTTAACACGGGTTTTAACTTCCTGCAATACTTCGTAAAGGTATTTACCGGTGAAAACAGAAATGATAGCAGGAGGAGCTTCGTTAGCACCCAGACGGAAGTCATTGCTCGGAGAAGCAATAGAAGCTCTCATCAGGTCTGCATAATCATGAACTGCTTTAATAGTGTTCACGAAGAAAGTGAGGAACATCAGGTTGGTCTTAGGTGTTTTACCAGGAGCCAGGAGGTTAACACCAGTATCTGTAGCCATGCTCCAGTTATTGTGTTTACCAGAACCGTTGATGCCGGCGAATGGTTTCTCGTGTAATAACACTTTCAGTTTGTGACGTTTGGCCACTTTATTCATAACATCCATCAGCAGGGAGTTATGATCTACTGCGATGTTTACTTCTTCGAAGATAGGAGCGCACTCAAATTGAGAAGGAGCAACCTCGTTGTGACGGGTTCTTAAAGGAATACCCAGTTTATAGGATTCGATTTCGAAATCGCGCATGTAAGCATACACGCGGTCAGGAATAGCACCGAAGTAGTGATCTTCCAATTGCTGACCTTTAGAAGGAGAGTGACCAACAACAGTACGGCCGGTCATGATCAGATCCGGACGTGCATTAGCCAGTGCTTCGTCTACCAGGAAGTATTCCTGTTCCCAACCGAGGGTAGCAGTTACTTTGGTAACATTTTTATCAAAATAATTACAAACATCAACTGCGGCTTTATCAAGAGCAGCCAATGCTTTTAATAATGGAGCTTTATAATCCAGAGATTCGCCGGTATAAGCAACGAAAATTGTAGGGATGCAAAGGGTTTTACCAGTTGCATTTTCAAGAATAAATGCAGGAGAGGATGGATCCCAGGCAGTATAACCACGAGCTTCAAAAGTTGCTCTTAAACCTCCGTTAGGGAAGCTGGAAGCATCTGGCTCTTGTTGAACCAGTGCATCGCCATCAAAAGTTTCGAGGGCAGAACCATCACTTTTCAGCGTAAAGAATGAGTCGTGTTTTTCGGCAGTAGTGCCAGTCAATGGCTGGAACCAGTGGGTATAGTGGGTAACACCTTTCTTCATAGCCCATGCTTTCATCCCAGATGCGATTTGCTCGGACATCTTACGTTCCAGCTTAGTGCCATTTTTAATGGAGTTCATCAGGCTTTTGTAAGCCTCGTCGCTTAAATATTCGCGAACTACTTTACCTGTAAAAACATTGCTGCCAAATATATCGGTAATCTTACCGGTATATTCGTTTAGAGTATTGTCTACGCCAGCTAATCCTTCCAGCGCTTTGAAACGTAACGATTGCATGCTGTAATATTTTACACAAAAGAACGCATCAGTCGTTTAAAATGCAAATATTTTGTTCACTTTAACTGAAAAATTACATTTTGGGTTCTTAAAAGTCTGTTTTTTTGTTTTTTGGTCAATTATTTGACCTGAGCATGTCTGAAAACTGATAAATTAAAAAAATAATAATATGAATTAAAACGAAAGGATATGTCTTTCAGTTCGTAATCCTCTACCTCTTGGCATTTGCAGGAAAAACACCTAATTTTGCAACTTCTTTTAAATCACTCGATTTTTATACTTAAATACATGCAGACCACCGTAGAAATTGCAGAACAGTTAGGACTTACCGCTGACGAGTTTGAACGGATCAAAACCATTTTAGGCCGTGTGCCCAACTTTACAGAACTCAGTATGTATTCTGTAATGTGGAGCGAACACTGCTCTTATAAGAATTCAATCGTTTGGCTCAAGTCCCTGCCTCGGGAAGGCGACAGACTGCTTGTAAAAGCAGGAGAAGAAAACGCAGGCCTGGTAGACATCGGCGATGGCTACGCGGTGGTGTTCAAAATAGAATCACATAACCACCCTTCCGCAATCGAACCTTTCCAGGGTGCTGCTACCGGAGTGGGAGGTATACATCGCGATATCTTTACTATGGGAGCCCGCCCAATCGCTGCTTTAAACTCTCTTCGCTTTGGTAATATCAACGATCCTAAAACCCAGCATCTGGTAAAAGGTATTGTTCATGGTATCGGCCATTACGGTAACTGCTTCGGCGTTCCTACCGTTGGCGGTGAAGCATATTTTGAAGACTGCTATGGTACCAATCCGCTGGTAAATGCAATGAGCGTTGGTATCGTTAAGGTTGGTCAAACAGTTTCCGCTACTTCTTATGGTGAAGGAAACCCTGTTTTCATTGTAGGTTCTGCTACCGGCAAAGATGGTATTGGTGGTGCTTCCTTTGCTTCTGCCAATATCACTGAAGAAAGTGCTGAAGATTTACCTGCTGTTCAGGTAGGTGATCCATTCCAGGAAAAGAAATTGCTGGAAGCCTGCCTCGAAATCATTAAAACCGGTTCTATCATCGGTATGCAGGATATGGGTGCTGCCGGTATTACCTGCTCTACGGCTGAAATGAGTGCAAAAGGCGAGCATGGTATGAAAATCTGGCTCGATAAAGTACCTACCCGTCAGAAAGATATGAAAGGCTGGGAAATGTTGCTGAGCGAAAGCCAGGAACGTATGCTGATCGTAGTGAAAAAAGGTCAGGAACAACCAATCCTCGATATTTTTGAAAAATGGGATCTCCATTGTGTACAAATCGGAGAGGTAACTAAAGATACTAACCTGAAGTTCTACATGAACGATGAGCTGGAAGCAGATGTTCCTGCTGAAAGCCTCGTACTTGGCGGAGGTGCTCCTCAATATCACCGCGCTTACACAGAACCGGCTTATTTCTCTAAAATCAAAGCATTCGACATCCAGAATATCCCGGATGTTGATCACCCTCGCTTTGTAGCTGAAAGAATGGTTGCCTTGCCAAACATCGCTTCCAAACGCTGGATCTATAATCAATATGATAGCATGGTTGGTACTGCCAATGCAAGCACCAATGCTCCTAGTGATGCTTCTATCGTATTAGTTAAACCAACTAAAAAAGCATTAGCTGTAACTACCGATTGTAATGGTCGTTATGTTTTTGCTGATCCTCATAAAGGTGGACAGATCGCTGTTGCTGAAGCTGCACGTAACATTGTATGCTCTGGTGGCGAACCTGTTGCAATTACCAACTGTCTGAACTTTGGTAACCCTTACGATCCTGAAGTATATTATCAGTTCGTACACGCAGTTCAGGGTATGGGTGAAGCCTGCCGTAAATTTAATACCCCTGTAACCGGTGGTAACGTGAGCTTCTATAACCAATCTCCTGATGGTCCGGTTTATCCAACTCCAACTATCGGTATGGTGGGTATCCTGGATAGCCTGGATCAACGCATTACGCTCGATTTTAAGGCAGAAGGTGACCTTGTATACCTGATTGGTCGTAACCGTAACGATATCAACAGCTCCGAATACCTGCACAAAATCATCGGTGTTGAATTTAGCCCTGCGCCTCACTTCAACCTCGACGAAGAACTGCACGTACATCAGGCAATCGCTAAACTGAATAAAGCCGGATTACTCCAATCTGCACACGATATCAGTGAAGGCGGTCTGTTTGTTTCTATGCTGGAAAGTGCAATGACAAGAGAATTAGGCTTCGAACTGCAACTGAATAACAAATTCCGTAAGGATGCATTCCTCTTCGGTGAAAGCCAAAGCCGCGTAGTTGTAACTATCAACCCTGCTGATAAAGAGAAATTTGAAGCATTGTTACACGGACTGGTAGACGCTTCTGATAACTCTGTGAGATATGAGAAACTGGGAGTTGTTACCGGTGAAAACGTAAAAGTTAATGGTGAAGACTGGGGTAAAGTAAGCACCTGGAAGAAAACTTATGATACTTCTATAGAAGAACACCTGAAATAGTGCTTCCTCTAAGTAATAATTTCGAAGGCGTCTCAGTATCTGAGGCGCCTTTTTATTTGCCTGCTATCATGAAGGTTGTATATGATTATCACCTGTAGTAACGTCGCACTCTACACGCCTTCCTCGACAAATTAATTGTTTATCCCCACCAAACCCACTAAAACTGCAGGTTTTGGGTGTTATAGTGATTTATTATTGCAGTGTTAACCTTTAACAAGCTATTAACAAAATAGCACATTAGTGTTATAAAAATTGAAGAAATCTATGATATTTTTGATAAACAACGATGAATAAAAAAATAGTATTTAAAAGAAATACTTTTTATAAAATATTTGGAATCACTTGGTTATTCCAATTTCTATGAAAACCATTTGTTCTACACCATGTCCTGATGAAATCTAAATGAAAATTTACACCTAGTGAAAGAACGATTTGAGTAAGGGCTGAGAAATCAGCCCTTTTTGTTTACCTACCACGAAGATGAATACACGTTAATTAATCCTTATCAGAAATACATCTCTTTTAGAATACAGTATCTTAGACACATAATTTTCAGAAGAATGAATCGATTATTGTTACCAGCTTTAGCATGCCTTCTTTTTGCAGGAAAAGCAGATGCTCAACAAAAATTAGATGTTCAGGCTCATAGAGGTGGTATGGGGCTCATGCCTGAAAACACTATTCCGGCTATGATTAACGCAGTAAAGTTGGGTGCACGCACTCTGGAGCTGGATTGCATTATTTCTGCAGATAGCCTGGTGGTAGTGTCGCACGATGCCTATATGAATGGCGATTTTATGCGCAAACCCGACGGTAGCGATATTTCAAGAGAAGAGCAAAATCAACTTACGCTATTCTCCATGACCTATGATAGTATCAGAAAGTATGATGCAGGAACCCGTCAACATCCCAGATTTCCTGACCAACAGAAATTTAAGGTTTCAAGGCCTCTTTTATCAGCCTTGATAGATTCTGTTGAGGCTTATGTAAAGAAAAATAATCTGAAACCGGTTAACTATAATATTGAAACAAAGTCGGAAGCCTTTGGCGACGGCTCTTTAAATCCGGTTCCGGAAGTCTTTGTGCAATTATTGATGGGGGTTGTGAATAAAAAGAAGATAGCCGGCAGGGTTACTATTCAATCTTTTGATTTCCGCACTTTGAGAGAAGTTCATAAAAAGTATCCATTGCAAAAAACGGCATTACTGGCCTCTAACAAGTCATTTGAGGCAAATGTAGCAGACCTGGGATTCACTCCCACGATCTATAGTCCACATTTTCAGATGGTAACACCTGAATTGATAAAAGAAGCACACGCCAAAAAAGTAGAAGTATTGCCGTGGACAGTAGATCAGCCGGAAGATATGGAGAGGTTGATTGGTTATGGAGTAGATGGAATTATTACCAATTATCCCGACCGGCTAATTAAAATAGCTGGGAGCTATCAGAAATAATTAGAAGCAGAATCAAAAACAAACTAAAGGACTATCTGACATTATCAGGTACCCGAATAAAAAATAGGCTGTATCATATGATACAGCCTATTTTGTTTTGTATAGTGGTTAATCTTATACCATTGGAATTTCAGCCACCTCGTAAACTTTCTGATCCAGTTTAGCTTTGGTTTCGCTGAACGCTTTGAGTGTTAACTCAATATCCTCATCGCTGTGTGCAGCAGTAGGAATTAAGCGGTAAATGATCTGGCCTTTAGGAATAACCGGATAAACTACGATAGAACAGAAGATGTTGTAGTTTTCACGCAGATCCAGGCACATTGCCGTAGCCTCAGGAATATCACCTTGTAAATAGATTGGAGTTACAGGTGAGTTAGTTCTACCGATATTGAAACCACGATCTTTCAGTCCGTTTTGCAGCTTATTTACGTTATGCCACAATTTAGCCTTCATCTCAGGGTATTTGCGCATTAATTCTACTCTTTTCAAGTGACCAATCACGATTGGTAAAGGAATAGATTTAGCGAAGATCTGAGAGCGCATGTTATATCTCAGGTAATTGATGATTGGTCTGTCACCGCTGATGAAAGCTCCAATT
Source organism: Chitinophaga silvatica (assembly GCF_003419895.1). Taxonomy (GTDB): domain Bacteria; phylum Bacteroidota; class Bacteroidia; order Chitinophagales; family Chitinophagaceae; genus Chitinophaga; species Chitinophaga silvatica. The sequence continues at coordinate 64,807 of NZ_QPMM01000009.1, forward strand.
GAAGCACCAGATTTTGCGAAAGTGTTGAAAAGCAAATCGATCTGGTCCTGAACGCCTTGTTCTTCACCAGTACCGGCACCGGTTTTACCCATAGTACCAAAGCCGTGAGCATCATCTACTAACAGGCGGAATTCATATTTACCTTTAAAGGAAACGATTTCTTTCAGTTTACCCTGATCACCGGCCATACCGAATACGCCTTCGGTAACAACCAGGATACCACCGCCCTGAGCCTTAGCCAGTTCGGTAGCGCGTTTCATTTGTTTGTCGAAATCTTCCATATCGTTATGTTTGAATACATAACGTTTTCCGGGGTGCAGGCGTAAACCATCCAGGATACTGGCGTGGCATTCTGCATCGTATACTATTACATCTCTACGGCCAACAATTGCATCAATTGCACTCATGATACCTTGGTAACCATAGTTCAGTAGGGTGGTAGCTTCTTTGCCCATGTAATCAGAGAGTTCGTTCTCTAATTTTTCATGGTAATTGGTATTACCGCTCATCATGCGCGCTCCCATCGGAGATGCCATACCAAAATCGGCAGCTGCTTTAGCATCAGTTGCACGTACCTCAGGGTGGTTTGCAAGCCCCAGGTAGTTGTTCAGACTCCAAACGATCTTATCATTGCCCCGGAATTTCATGCGGGGACCTATTTCTCCTTCCAGCTTTGGAAATGCGAAATAGCCATGGGCTCTGTCTGAATGTTCCCCAATAGGGCCCAGATGTTTCAGCAGTTTCTCGAAAATATCCATACGATATATTATGTAATGGTTAATTCAATCTTTAAAAACGGTCACAAAGGTATTAAAATATTCATTTTTGTAAACCTAGATAATCTGATAAAACTAACTTATTATAGTTTTTAAGTTATGAAAAAAGGCATTATACAAGTATATTACCGTGACATTTAAATACTTATGCAACAATGAAATTTACGCGATTTTTAACCGCTGCCCTTATATTTCCGGTAGCGCTGATGGCTCAGAAAGCCACTTCACCAGCACCATTCAATCAGTCGGTATCCAAAAGTAATAAAGCTATTCGTCCTAAATTGATTGTTGGTGTAGTTGTAGACCAAATGCGTTGGGATTACCTCTACAGGTATAATAACCGTTATACTGCCGGAGGGTTTAAAAGGCTTTTACAGGATGGTTTTTCCTGTGAAAATACCCTGATCAATTACACGCCAACCATAACAGCCCTGGGGCATAGCTGTGTATATACCGGCTCTGTACCCGCTATTCATGGTATCGCTGGTAATGACTGGTATAGCAGACAGCTAGATAGGTTGGTTTATTGTACCGAAGATTCAACTGTTACTACAGTTGGTGCCAGCGGCAAGAGTGGTAAAATGAGTCCACGTAACCTTAAAGTGACCACCATTGGGGATGAACTGCGTTTATCCAACAACTTCCAAAGCAAAGTAGTAGGGGTGGCAATCAAAGACAGAGGAGCTATTCTGCCAGCCGGACATAGTGCCAATGCGGCATTCTGGTATGATGGAGGAAGCGGTAATTTTGTTACCAGCACCTATTATATGAAAGAACTTCCGGGATGGGCACAATCTTTCAATAATGAAAAATTACCACAACAATATCTTTCAAAACCCTGGACAACTCTTTATCCTATAAATACTTACGTATTAAGTACCGGAGATGAGAAGCCATATGAGGGAAAATATAAAAATGCTACAAATACTTCTTTTCCACATGATCTGACGGCTAATCCGAATGGTTCTGTGGCAAATACACCTTTTGGCAATACGCTGACCTTAGAGTTTGCTAAAAAAGCAATTGAAGGTTATGGCTTGGGAAAAAGCGGCGTAACAGATTTGTTAGCGATCAGTATTTCATCTACAGATAAAGTTGGTCACCAGTTTGGGCCTAATGCAGTAGAGATAGAAGATACCTATTTAAGGCTGGATCAGGATTTAGCATCATTTTTCAAGTATCTGGATGCTAAAATCGGCAAGGGCCAATATTTGTTCTTTATTACAGCAGATCATGGCGTAGCGCATGTTCCGGGCTTTATGGAAGAAAACAACCTGCCTGGTGGAATTTGGGATGCAGCAGCAGGAATTAAGGAATTAAATCAACTTATTGCAAGTCGTTTTGGAGTAAATAAAGCAATCCTAGAATATGCGAATTATCAATTGTATTTAGATCATGATGCCATTGAAAAAGCAGGTAAGAATGAGGTGGAGATTAATAAGTTCATCACAAAATGGCTGATCAGGCAACCGGCAATCCTAAATGCCTTTCCACTAACTGATTTGGCTATTACAGCTTTGCCTGAGCCTATGAAGAGTATGATCACCAATGGCTATAATGCAAAAAACAGTGGAGATATCCAGATTGTATTGCAATCGGGATACCTGGATGAGGGGCCTACCGGTACCAGCCATGGTTTATGGAACCCATATGATTCACATATTCCGTTAGTTTGGATGGGATGGGGGATCAATCATGGTAAAACCAACCGTACAATCGGGATGACCGACATTGCGCCAACAATTGCTGCATTATTACAAATACAGATGCCTAGCGGAAATATTGGGCAGGTAATTCAGGAAATTACCCATTAATTTTTTTTGCTTAGATTGCCATGAGTTAGAAGAATGAACGAGCCTCCGGGAGGTTTAAAATTCACATAGCTCATGGCATTTTCTTTTATTACATATGAAGTAGCATCACGTATCGCTACTATTACGCTCAACAGGCCGGAGAAGCGGAATGCTTTAAATGGGGAGATGGTAGTGGAGTTGAGAGCAGCATTTCAGCAGGCCGGAAAAAGTGAAGATGTTAAAGTTATAGTGTTGAAGGGGAATGGAGAGGCATTTTGTGCAGGGGCAGATTTAGCGTATTTACAGCAGCTCCAGCAGAATAATTATGAGGAAAACCTGGCGGATTCGCGGGAACTGATGCAGTTATTCCTTGAAATTTACGAACTTGACAAGATTGTAATCGCCCAGGTAGAAGGTCATGCTATCGCGGGAGGATGTGGATTAGTGACAGTTTGTGATCTTAGTTATGTGGTACCGGAAGCATTATTAGGTTATACGGAAGTTAAAATTGGATTTGTTCCTGCGCTGGTGACGGTTTTCCTGGTAAGGAAAATAGGAGAGGGAAGATCCAGGGATTTATTATTGACCGGAAAATTAATAGCTGCAGAGAAAGCGGCAAAGGATGGATTGATAACAGAAGTAGTTCCGGCGGCATCTATATCTGAATACGTAAATAAAATAGCTATAAATTTATGCACCGAAGCAGCTGCAAACTCGCTTAAAGTTACCAAGCAGCTGATTGGCACGGTGTTAGACTTACCTATAAAAGAAGGGCTTGAGCATGCGGCAGCTTTAAATGCAGCGACTCGTAGCCACGAAGACTGTAAAAGAGGAATAGCAGCATTTTTGAATAAAGAGAAATTGAAATGGTAATTAGGGGATTTGGCTGTTCCGTTCATTATTAACACACCACCATACTATGTCATACCGAATAACATTTTTTTGTTGCCTGTTTTTCTTATCCACGTCGGTTTGGGCGCAGCGGGTAGTTTCAGACGCAAAAATTGTCTATAAGATGGATTTACCTCCGGAGCAGCTGCAAATGGATGCCATGCTGGAGGGAAGTACACTTACTCAATATATCAGGGGGCCGTTGAGCAGGATCGATATGAATTTCAACATAGTTCATTTCACCTATTTATTGAATAGTAAGGATGAAACTATAACAACTCTGATAGATCAGCATGGGAATAAGTACCTCATTAAGGCCGATAAGCAGCAGTATATCAAGGATATGCAGCAATATGAGGGAATAAAATTTACTGATCAGGCTGGAACAAAAGAGATTGCGGGATATAAGTGTCGCAGGGCTGTGGGAACGATGTCTGACGGGCAAACCTTTGAAGTTTATTATACAACTGATTTAGTGCCTGAAAATAAGCAGTATAACCGCCGGTTTATGAATCTGGATGGTATGCCTCTGGAATTTGAGATCCTGACGAAAAATGGGTCTAAAATGCGTGTAACGGCAACGAAGGTTGATCTTTATCCTATCCCGGCTTCTTATTTTGATGTGCCTAAATCGGGATATAAGATTGTGAGTCAACAGGAAATTCAGAATATGCAATAGGCATAAAAAAAACCGGTTAAAAAGCTTTGAGACTTTTTAACCGGATATAAAAATTGAAGAACGTTTAAGTTGATTACCCTTTCTTAAGAGGCAGAATAATCTGCAATTTTTGAAAGTTTCCATTTCCAGGTGGTTGATTTTGTACCTGAACATTATAAGGAACCACGTAAGTAACATTACCTTTAGTGTAAGTCATTACGGTTTTGAAGTTAATTACGTTATAGTTCGTATTTGGAATGGTGGTTAACTTAAAGTCAGAGCTGAAAGACCCGGAAAAACGGAAACCGCCGTCGAGGCTGAGCTTCGTTTTGGGAATAGCATTATTCAGCACGTAATGCGGGCCGTCTCCTGCTTTTTTCACTTTGTCTTTATTATTATCGGTAGGCAAAAAGTTACTATTTGCCAGCGCGTTGAGAGCTAAGAACGCCAAAGCGCCCGCTAACAAGCAAGACAATGAAAAAGTGCGTAATATGTTGGTTTTCGCTTTCATTGCATCACAAATGTACAAACTTTTTGATGTATTATATAACAAATTCTTAACGAAGATACGACAAAAACATAAGAAAATGTTAAAAAATATTTAAAAAGTTTGGTTTGGGATACGGTAGAGTGGATTTATAAATACACTATATTTACATTAATGAGTAAAGACTTTTCATTTTTAAACGAGGATTTTGATGATCTGAGAGACTTGTTGCAACAGTTTGAAAATCTCCGGACTGGTAAGTCTCATTCCTTCCTAGATGAGGACTCATTTGAGCAGATCATCGATTATTATGACGAGCGTGACGAAATGCCAATTGCATTGCAAGCCGCAGAGATAGCTATTGAACAGTTCCCTTATTCTTCGACATTATTGCTCAAAAAGGCCAACTTACTGATAGAAACCAAAAAATACAACGAAGCCTTGGATCTCCTTGAAAAGGCTGCCATTTTAGACAGAACCGACATCAATCTATATATTCTCCAAACCGACGTTTATCTCGCTCTTAATCAGCATCAGAAGGCTGCTTCAGTTCTGGAAGAGCAGATAGAACAGTTTGAGGGTGAGGACAGGATTGACCTTTTGCTTGAACTGGCTGATGTGTATGACGATTGGGAAGAGTTTGAGAAGGTCTTCGATTGCCTGAAAATGGCGTTGGAGTATGATCCGAATAATGAGGAAGCGCTTCATAAAATTTGTTTCTGGACGGAATTCACCGGCAGAAATGAAGAAAGTATCCGTTTACACACTGCAATTATAGATGAACATCCGTTTAATCATCTGGCCTGGTTTAACCTGGGTACCGCATTGCAGGGGCTTAAATTATATGAAAAGGCGATCGATGCTTATCAATATGCCGTAGCTATTGACGAAAAATTCGATTATGCCTACCGTAATATGGGAGATGCCTTTATCAGGCTCCGTAAATTTGCCGATGCAATAGAAGTATTGCAAAAACACCTGGAAATCGCTAAACCTGAAGATGTTATTTACGAGGCTATTGGCCATTGCTACGAAAAGCAGCGTAAATATACCCAGGCAAGGTATTATTACAGGAAAGCATCGCATCTTAGCCCGAATGACGACAAACTCTATTATAAAATAGCAGTTGCCTACATGATGGAGGCAAACTGGGATAATGCCATTAAGTCGCTTCATAATGCTTTGAAAATCAATAAGAATAGTGCAGAGTATAATATGAGTCTTGGGGAATGCTACCTGGAACTCGAGAAGCATAAGGATGCATTGATTTATTTCATGAATGCAGTAAGAGCAAGGCCTAAAAGCCCTGTTGTATGGCAGGAGCTGTTGAAAGGCTTGTATGTGGCTGGTTTCCTGGAGGAAGCATTGAGCCAGTTGGTAACAGCAGAAGAAAAGGCAGGCAGAAAGCCAATTTTTATGTATTATAGAGCTGCCATTCTGATTGCTATGGGGAAAACGAAGGAAGGCTTGTTGCATCTGGAAACCGCGTTACAGCAGGCACCGAAAATTGTTAAGAAGCTGGTAGAGTTAGATCCGGCTATTTTGCAACATGTTAGTGTAGTGGATTTGATAGCCCAATATCGTCGGAAAAGTTAACCAATGTTATTTACTTTATTAAAATAAAGTATACTTCTTATTTTTGCGCCGGCTTTTAATTGTCATGGACAGAAGTCGATAGTATTTTCCGGTTACTAAAATTGCATATCGCTATCCCTAAGCGCCTGGCGAATGAGTATGTGTTTTACTGACCAATAAGAAGATAAAAATATTTCAAATGAATTTTAATCTGACACAAATCCCGGAAAGGACAAAGAAGCCCCGCACACATGGTCTTACCATGGTAATGGACAAGGGGCTAAGTTTGGAAGAAGCACGAAATTTTTTATCGGTAGCAGGTCCGCATGTCGACATCCTCAAATTAGGCTTTGGTACGGCCTACGTTACACCCAACCTGCGCGCAAAAATTGAACTCTATCAGTCGGCAAACATCCCCGTATATTTTGGCGGAACCTTGTTTGAAGCTTTTATGATCCGCAATCAGTTCGATGAGTATGTGAAAATCGTGAAGGATTACGGAATCAGCTACATGGAAGTATCTGATGGTTCTGTTATTATTCCGCACGCAGAGAAATGCGGTTATATCGAAAAGCTCTCAAAGATAGGTCTGGTATTGAGTGAAGTAGGCTCTAAAGATGCTGAGCATATTATTCCTCCTTACAAATGGATCGAATTAATGAGCGCAGAACTCTCTGCCGGAGCATCTTATGTAATTGCAGAGGCTCGTGAAAGCGGTAATGTTGGTATTTATCGCGGTAGTGGTGAAGTACGTGAAGGACTGGTACAGGAAATCCTCACTAAAATTCCTGCTGAAAAGATCATCTGGGAAGCTCCTCAGAAAGCTCAACAATTGTATTTCCTCGAATTAGTTGGCTGTAATGCCAACTTAGGCAACCTCGCTCCAAATGAAGTAATTTCGTTAGAAGCAATGAGAGTGGGCCTCAGAGGCGATACTTTCAACTTATTCCTGGACAGAGAATAGCGTTGGCACTAATATTAGTTTACGGATTTGCGGAAAGATAGTAAGTTTGATCTCTCTGCAAATCCGTATTTTGTAATTTTATGTTTCAATCTTAGGTTATGAAATTGTACGGTCTTATAGGCTACCCTCTTGGCCATTCCTTTTCGAAAGGCTACTTCAAGGAGAAGTTCGAGAAAGAACATATTACAGACTGCCAGTACGAGAATTTTCCCATCCCCAATATTTCCGATTTCCCGGCTCTCTTACTACAGCATCCCGATTTATGCGGGCTAAATGTGACCATTCCCTACAAGGAAGTGATTATCCCGTATCTGGATAAACTAACTCCGGCTGCTGAAAAAATAGGTGCTGTTAATTGTATTGATATCCGGGATGGCGTAAAAACTGGCTACAACACCGATGTGATCGGATTTACCGAATCTCTTAAGCCACTGCTGAAGGCACACCATACTCATGCCCTGATCCTCGGAACAGGCGGAGCAGCCAAAGCCGTAATGTATGCGCTTGAGCAACTAGGTATCGATGCAACGATAGTTAGCCGTCAGTCGACCAATCGTGCTGTCGGTTACGAACAGCTTACTCCTGCATTGCTCGACAAACATACCGTGATTATCAATACTACTCCATTAGGAATGTTTCCGGACCTCGATAGTTGCCCGGCTATTCCTTTCGAGCATATTACAAACAGGCATCTCTTGTATGACCTTGTATATAATCCAATAACTACAACCTTCCTGCAACGAGGAGCCGCTAAAGGTGCAAGCACCAAAAATGGCTATGAGATGCTGGTGCTTCAGGCTGAAGCATCGTGGGAGATCTGGAATAAGAAAGTATAGGGTTTATAAAATCTATTAAGGGCTGACCTAAAAGTAGAAACTACTTTTAGGTCAGCCTTTTTTTTGAAGTCATTTTTTAATTGTCTTGATGACAGAGTTATTTATATACTTATCTATTAAATAATTTTTGTAATTTTTTGTTGAAACTTTTTTATCTTAATGAGACTGTAGCAATAATCATTATGTGCGTTTAGCCCTGAATGTTATAAGAAATAAATTATGCCACGTTGTAATCCCTGTAATATTTGTTGAATCCTGTTTTGGATGGGTTGCCTTGTAATTGCTAATAACCCGGATTTGTGTAGAAAATACAATCGTTTAACATAAGTTGTTGATACCTATACCTTAAACAATAAATAATGAAGAAAGTCATTATTATCTCTCATTGTTTTTTGCTTCTGCTTTTGGGAAGCATTACATATGCCCAAATACCTGAAATTCCAAAGAGTGTTCAAAGCCCTAATGTGGCGGGACTGGGATTGTACGGTGAAGTTCCTGTTTCCCATTTTACAGGGCTTCCGAATATTGAAATCCCACTCTACCTATTTGAGGATAAGCAAATTAAAGTACCAATCTCATTAAGTTATCATGCTTCTGGTTTCAGACCAGACCAGCACCCGGGCTGGGTAGGAATGGGTTGGAATTTGATTGCAGGAGGGGTTATTTCCCGAACGATCAAAGATGTGCCAGATGAGTATAATAACCCATATTTGATGTATACCACTAATGCAGGTTTTTATTTTAGGTATTCTGTTTTAAACCAATCAAATTGGGATCAGGTAACGGGTATGATGGACATAGTTAACAGTGAGGATGGAGAAGGTGTGTTTAAAGATACCGAACCAGATGAGTTTTCATTTAGTTTTCCAGGAGGTAATGGTAAGTTTTATTTAGACCATACAGGAGCATGGAAAGTAAAATCGGATCGTCCGGTTAAAGTAATATTCAATAATACATTTTTGAATGTACCAACCTCTATGATCCCACCAGATATAAGGATGTATAGTTATAATTCACCCTCTTTCTCAGGTTTTACATTGATCGACGAAAATGGTACTCAATATGTTTTCGGAGGAAATACAAATGCCATTGAATATAGTGTTGGGTTATTTGATCAGGAAACTGGGGAGTGGTTTGCACAATCCTGGTATCTTGTAAAGATCATTAATGTACAAGGTTATGAAATCAACTTTGTATATGAAAGAGATGACTATATAAACCAAATGTATATTGCTGCTTTTAATAATCTCGAAACGAAAGTGGTGAATTCTGGAGGAATATTATCACCAACCTGTAGCAGTTGGTATTATTATCCATTGGAATTCTCATATAATGGTACGCTCATATCTCCTGTGTATCTTAAAACTATTCAAGGGCCTAAAAATAAAATTAACTTTTCCCGTTCGACTACTACTGAATTAAGGTATCAGCAAAGCTTATATGAGCTTAGATTTATACAGTCTAATTTACAGGATAAATTCCTTCCTATATTAGTAGAGAGCTCATTGACATATCCAGAGTGTTTAAATAAACTCCAATGGAAAAAGCTTGATAAAATTGAAATTGAAGACGATGGAGCGGCTGTTATCCGCACATATAAATTAAATTATAACAATTTATCGACAGACCGACTTAAATTACTTTCTCTCAATGAATATGGGGAAGGATTGTCTGGTCCTAAAACGTATTCGTTTAATTATGATGAGACGTTGCCTTTGCCGGCATATCTCGCAAATAAAACTGATCACTGGGGATTTTACAATGGAACATTTGCAGATATCAGTAATCAATCTACCTATGTAAATACTTATTATAATTTCAAAGAACCCAATGCTACATATCTGTATACCGGCACTTTAAATAAAATTACTTATCCTACCGGAGGCGTAACAGAGTTTACGTATGAACCACACTATTACAGTCAGCGTCTGAAATTTAGCCGTACTGATGGAATCGATCCTGCTTTCAATGCCAATACGATGGCGGGTGGTTTAAGAATAAAAAAAATTACTTCTTATGATCCAGCTATTCCAGAAGCAAAATATTCTAAGGAATATTATTATGTAAGAGGGTATCAGAATGGAACAGATCCCGCTACTTTATTATCCAGCGGAGTATTGGGTGGGCAATCAAAATATTTTTTTGATGATTACAGACTTCGGTCTTTTAATAATCCAAATGTAACCTATTCCACTTCTATTTTTAGTTCTCAATCTGTTTTACCTGTAAGTGATAATAGTAAAGGATGTCATGTAGGTTATAGTGAGATAGTTGAAAAAAATACAGATGGTGGTTATTCTAAATACTATTACACCAATTTTGAAAACGGGCATATAGATGAACCATCGTCTGTTTTACAATACTCAAGAACTGCTTATGAGCCTTTCAACTCAATGGAAGAAGAAAGGGGGAAATTAATAAAAGAGGAACAATATAACAAAGGAAATGGCATACTCTTACAACGAACAATTGATTATATAGCACTTAATAAGTCGAATGAGTATGTTCGTTCTACGAAAGCAAGATACTTCAATGTTTGTCCGGGTGCTTCTGTTAAGGTCTGTGAGGCTACTGCTTATAAAATGTATACCTACTCCTATCTTCCATCAAAAGAGGTAACAACTACATATCAGCCTAACTCAACTAATCCTCTTTCTATTACAAAAACCTTTACTTATGATGCGGCTACTCGTTTATTACGTACCGAACAAGTAACCGATAGTAAAGGAAGAGTTTTTAAAACTAATTATCAATATCCTGGAGATTATAATGTGTCAGGAGCTGGAACTGATGCCTGGGGTAGCGGAATCAAAATGCTACAATCAAAAAATATTAGTTCCTGGGTTACTGAAAAATATACGGAGTTAACAGATCAATCTGTTTCTAAAGTGATTGATGCTTCTCTGACAAAGTTTAATACACTACGCCCTTTACCTGATGCAGAATATAAATTGGAAAGTATCGATGGGATAACAGGATTCACTCCTGCTGTTATTTCCATGTCTGCCTCTACTATAAATAGTAATTATAAGCTACAGCGCAACTTTGATAGCTTTGATGCATACGGAAATCCTCAACAGGTTCATAACATCAATAATCTGAATGAAGTATATGTGTGGGGGTATAAAGGAAGATACTTACTGGCTAAGATCATTAGTAATAGTAGCTATTCCACCCTTACACAAAATCTATCTACCTCTATACTCGATAATCCTGCCAATGAAACGGTATTGAATCAGCAATTGGATCTTTTAAGGCAGAATTCTTCCACATTAGTTACAACTTATTCTTATAATCCATTGAGGGGATTGAGTCAGGAGACAGATACCCGGGGAAGAAAAACTACTTATGAATACGATGAATTTCAGCGACTGAAATTGATCAGAGATCATGAAGGTAATATCCTGAAAACATTTACCTACAAATACAAATTGTAACAATCCCTTTACCACGTTTGATTAATTCTGTACAATATGCAACGGATTATATACTTCATCCTACTGCTCTTAATATTCACATCACAAGCCAAGGCACAATATATGGTTCAGGGCCATACCTGTGTGGTGCCTTCTTTGGTTTATACTTATACTGTTACAGGAGGGGCATTCGGACCAGGTGATAAATGGTGTGTAACAGGTGGTGTTATTGATGGAACTTCCAATACTTGCGTAACTACTACGGGTTCTCCAACCGTTGGGATTAACTGGAATCGTGGAGTAGTAGCAGGAACGATCTCGTATTATCGAAATGGAATCCCTAATCCAGTCGTAACCCTAAATGTAACTATAACAAAAAATGAAATACAGCTTACCTCGCAGAATATTTCACCTACTTATGGTTATCCCTATGTTGCTTCAGATAAATTAACAGTCCTTAAAATTACAGGAAATGACGCAAAAGCTTGTGGTGTTGATCCTATTTATGTTTGGTATAAAAGCATCAATGATGCTAATCATTGGGAAGCACTTAATCAGTATGGTAAGGATCTTGTTATTTCCGGAGTTTTTACATCCACTACTTATTTTTCAAGAAGTGTAGTAGTAAATGGCATTATGAGTTCCGACCCGGTATTGGTAATCCCTTATTCAAGCCCGGATGCCGGGGTAATATCTCCTACTTTGATTACTATTAAAAGCAATACTAATCCTGGAGTTACGTTTACAAGCACAGTAGGAACCCCAACGTGTAACCGATCTTCAGCCAATGGTTGGGAACAATCTATCGACAACGGACCCTGGACTGCCGCTGTAGGTAAGGTTTCAGCAGATTTTTCAAGCTTTACTCCAACTGGCAACATCACTAAACGCACTTATTATAGAAAGACCAGTACCTGTGCTCCTCTCATAGCTAAAAGTAATATTGCTGTTGTAGATATTTTCCCACTCTTGGATCCAGGTAGTTTATCTCCCGCTGCAATAACAATCAATACTGGTACTAGTCCGGGAAAAATTACAAGTACTGGAGCCAGTGGCGGAAACTCTTCGACTGGCTATATTTACCAATGGCAAAAGTCTACAGATAATGGAGTTACTTTTACAGATATTTCTGGAGCTACTAACGCATACTATGATCCGGGAGTATTATCTGCAAAAACAATGTATCGCAGAAAAGTCACTTGCGACGGCGAAGTAGCATTAACCAATCCTGTAACAATTAATATTGCTACAATAAATGCTTCAAATCAAAATTATGTCAGGGCACGAGCTGTAAAACGAGCAGGAGTTAACACTCTTACGGATGCAAACGCATTGACAACAACAAGAGAAGTAGCAGAAGTTACAAATTATATAGACGGATTAGGAAAAGAAGTGCAACAGGTAGTTCGCCAGGGTTCTTTGATAACTGGTAGTTCTGCAAAAGACCTTGTATCTCTAGTGGGTTACGATAATATGGGAAGACCTACACTGAAATATCTACCTTATGTAAGTACTGCAGCAGATGGTGCATTTAAACCAGCAGCATTACAAGAACATCAAACATTTAATCAACAACAGTTTGCTTCTCAGGGTGATAATTTTTATCACGGTGCTGCAATTTATGAACCCTCACCCTTAAACCGGATAATTAAAAATCTGGCAGCCGGAGATAATTGGATAGGAAAAGGAAGAGGCACTACTGTAGGAGTATATAATAATACCTTATTGGATGAAGTTAAATTATGGAACGTTTCAAATCCTTCAACTCCCGGACAATGGGGTAGTTATCAAATAGGATTCCCATATGCTGCCGGGGAGTTGCAAAAAGAAATTATAACCGATGAAGGTGGTAATCAAACAATTACCTTCAAAGACAAAATAGGAAATATCATTCTAACAAAGAAACAGTTAACTGCTGCTCCAGATGATGGTACGGGTAGTGGAAATATAGGGTGGTTATGCACTTATTATATTTACGATGCTAAGAATATGCTCCGTTGTGTTGTACAGCCAGTAGGAGTAACTGGTACCATGGATATGTCTAATACCAATTTTCTGGCAGAACAATGTTTCAGATATGAATACGATGGTCGTGGACGTATGATAATGAAGCAAACACCAGGTAGTGCCCCGATCTGGATGGTTTATGATGGGAGAGACAGATTGGTAATGTCACAAGATGGAGAGATGAGGTCTGCTGCTCAAAAGAAATGGTTGTATACAAAATATGATGTACTTAACCGGCCGGTTTCTACTGGTTTGCTAACCGATAACAGTAACTATAATAACCTGACTTATCATTTACAGGAAGCGGCAAATGCAGGTGTGAATGATTATCCGAATCTCTCATCGTATACATATGAGGAACTAACAAAGAATGGTTATGATAATTATACCAGTATTCCTGCAGCAAGTGGCCTGAATAGCACAATAGACGCTAGCTTCAACGGTTATCTACTAAGTGCCGGGGCGAGTCCTGATTATGCCGAAACACCGGTAGCTGCCACAAGTAATATGGGAAATACTACCTGGACTCAAACAAAAGTTTTAGGGAGTTCCTCATTCATTTACACTGTAAATATCTATGATACCAAAGGGCGATTAATACAGCTGAAAACAAAGAATGCAACAGGAGGTACTGATCTTACAGCATTTCAATATAGTTGGACTAGCCAAAAATTGTTGGAAATGACTAAAAAACAGATAGGTACTTCCGCTGCAAATCTTGTAATTAAGAAAATGAGTTATGACGAGCTAGGTAGGCTACAGAAAACGGAAATGAGACTAAGTAATCCTGCAGTTAACAGCGGAACAATGTCGGCCTATAAAACATTATCTGAGATTGAGTATGATGCACTGGGCAAGGTTAAGACTATTAAAACCGGGGCTAAGCCAGGAGCAACAGGAATGCCATTATTAAAGCGAGTAATGGATTATAATATTCGTGATTGGTTGACAGGAATTAATAAAGATTATATAGCTGCCAATACAAATGATGACCAATACTTTGGTCAAAGTCTGGGATATGATAAGAATGGAGTTTTGGGAACCTTTACCCCATTATACAATGGAAACATTGCAGGCATGATCTGGAAAAGTGAAGGAAGTAAAGACAAAAGAAAGTACGATTTTGTTTATGATGCAGCCAATCGTTTACAATCTGCAGATTATAATCAATATATCAGCGGATCCGGAACAAGTGCGGTATTTAACAAAACAGGAGGTACTGATTTTAGTGTTGGGGGAAGTGCAGCTTCGGCCAATAAAATGAGTTACGATGCAAATGGAAACATTCTTGAGATGTGGCAGAAAGGGTTGAAATTAGGAGGAAGTGCCTGGATAGATCAGCTTATATACACTTACCAGGATAATAGCAATAAACTTAAAAATGTAATAGATCTGCAGAACGACCCGGAAACAAAACTGGGTGACTTCAGAGCATCTGCTTCTTATTTGAGTGCATTAGGAGGTACCAAAACGGCCAGTGCAATAGATTATACCTATGATGCTAATGGCAATCTGAAGAAGGACAGGAATAAAAATATTGGAGATGCTACCAATGACGGTATTACATATAATCATCTGAATCTGCCTGCTGTAATAAATGTGAAAACAGCCACTGGCACGGATAGGGGAAATATCAATTACACATATGATGCTATTGGAAGAAAATTGAAGAAAGTAACCGTTGAAAATAATGCCTCGGTACCCTTTAATGGAGCCAATTATAATTCAGTTGTTACGACCACTACTACCTATTTAGATAATGAAATATATGAAAGCAAAAGCTATGGAAATGCGGCATTAACTTCTCTTAATTATTCAGACCGGTTATTGTCCATAATGTCGGAAGATGCAAGGATACGATTTAAACCTGTCGAGAATAGTGTACCGGCTTCCTTTCAATATGATTATTATGTAAAGGACCACCTGGGCAATATAAGAATGGTGTTGACAGAAGAGGCCCAACAGGATACTTATCCTCCACTAACTTTTGAAGATGCAACGATTGGAACAGAGAGTCTGTATTATGAAAATGCAGATCAGGAGAGGGTTGCCAGGCCAGCAAGTTTCTTTACAGCAACTACAAATGGTAGTAAAGTGCAATTGCTCAGAAAAAGTGTGAAGTCAATTGGTGCGGGGAAGCTCCTGAAAGTTATGGGTAAAGACAAACTACACATTAAAACAGATTATTACATACCTTCTGATGCAACCAGTAATAACGCACCAAATGGATTAAATTCAATCATAAATAATTTATTACAATTATTTAGCAGTGGAGTTGCTCCGGATATGTTGAAAGGAAATGGTACCGTTATAACAAATACTTTAAACAGCAATGTTCCTTTCACTGATTTTATGTCGGGGCAAGGTAATGGAACCACAAGTGCAATGCCTAAAGCATATCTTAATATCCTTTTCTTTGATGATCAGTTTCGTTTTGTGGCACAAAATAGTGAATTCATTCAGGTTAGTGTAAAAGGGAGCGGGCAACAACTGGTTCGTGCTTTAGAAAGCGCAAAAGAAGTGCCTGTTAACGGATATGCCTATGTGTATGTAAGCAATGAAAGTGAGAACATGGTTTATTTTGATAACTTCCAGGTTGTGCATGAAAGAGGACCGATATTGGAGGAGACACATTATTATCCGTTTGGGTTGACGATGGTAGGGATAAGTTCTAGTGCGTTGAAGGGGCTGAATTATAGGGAAAATAACTTGAAGTATAATGGGAAGGAGTTACAAAGTAAGGAGTTTGCTGATGGGAGTGGATTGGAGTTATATGATTATGGGGCAAGGATGTATGATGCTCAACTGAGTAGATGGCATGTGTTAGATCCAATTGCAGATAAAATGATCAGTTATTCCCCTTATAATTATACTTTAAATAACCCTGTACGGTTAATTGATCCTGATGGAAGAGGACCCCAGGATATAGTTTACTTTGACATTAAAGGAAATGAAATATATAGAATTCAATCAAATACAGAATTTAGAACATTGGTGCAAACAGGTAATTGGATGTCTTTCAACACATTTACAGAGGCTAAAATGCCAAACATAATACAGACTAGTTATGGAGTAGCGACAACGGAAGGGAAATTTCAGAAAAACGATTATTTAATTGCTGCCGAGACTTTTATCTTTAATTATAATAAAAATTCTGGCTCTGTTCCAACGTATACTAATGGCACAATAATAAAAGATCCGTCGTCGGTTCCGGATTTGGACCCAACCACAGTAAAGGCTATTGCGATGCAGGAATCATATGCTGGGAATGCGCAAGCGGGCAAAAAAAATGATGCTACCAAGGATATTATGCAGGCAAATGTATTTTACAGTGAGAAAAGCAATGATTGGAACGATTCCAAAAAGCAGTTTGGACTTGAGAGAGATAAGGGGGTTAAAAATCCTCAACAGAGCATAAAGGCAGGGATAGGTATTCTGTATCAAAAAGGCCTAAAAGGATCGTCTGGTGAGAAGTGGACAGGAGGTATTAATTGGGAAGAAGCTATAAAGCGTTATAATGGAGGTGGTGTAAACGGATACCAAGAGGCGGTACTCAAAATGGTAAGGGAATCTAAAACACCCGACCTATCAAATTATTAAATACGAAATAGAATGAAAATTATTGTGTTTTTTATTTGTATCTATATTGCATTGTTTATATTCTCTTCTTGTAATAATAGATCTATTACGGATACAAAAAGTGTTCAGTCAGATACTGTTAAGATAGCCCAGTCATCAAACCTAGATGAATTTAGAATCGATAATATTCAGTTCTACATTCAGCATAAAACTTTGGATGCTGGAAATATTAATGCTGAGAGCCATTGTGAGGAAGGGTATCATAAACTGAATGGGTATGAATTACGAGACTTTTTATCAATGCTAAACTTCCAGTCTTCTTACCTAAACTATCAGGGTGATATAACTGAAAAATTAAATGATTCAATCTTTGCTACAGGATTGTTGAAAAGGATTTTACGGGATTCAGATTCAAGTTTCTTTCAAGTAGAAAATCTAAATTTCATAGGTCTAAAGAAAGCGGAGATAACTAATTATGGGATTTGTAAAATTTTATTATTTAAATACTTAACTCCTGCTTCAGCAACACAAAGTACTCCTGTACTAATAATTAACCAACAGAGGAAAGAAATAGTTTATTTAGAATTTGATGACTTTACAATCAGGAACAAAACAATAATTTTAGATTTAAAAGTAAGGAATGATAATCATACTCTGTTTACAATAGAGTATGATAGCAAGATTGAGTGTTTTGTTCCGAAATGTTATAAAAATATCAAATCATGATTAACAAAATTTAACAATAGCAACTCTGATAATCCCAGATCTTTGAGGTATCAGGAGTTTTATATCTCTGATTTTGCGAGTCTTAAAACAATATTTGCTCCTGAAAATCAAATGGAATTTACTGAATTATTAAAGAAAATATCAGGCTATAATTTCTAATCGTTTTTATAGATCAGATCATCTTTAGTACCAAATTTTCCATCCTTACCGGCGGATATCAGGGTATAGGAACTGTCCATAGAGTTGATTGCATAGGAGTAATTATGCTCCCAACGGTCTTTGCTCCAGTTTTGTCTCATTGGATTGTTGCTAATAAGGGAAGATAAATTGGAAGGATATGTGTTTTTTTGTTTCTTATAATTATCAATTGCCATTTTGATTTCTTTACAATCCTCTTTGGTGTACATTTCCTTAAGGAAGTTTTGGTAGAACACTAAAATTAATATACCCAAAAGGAAATTATTCCGTACATAATCTTTGTTCCTCAATGTTTTTTGAAAACAAATTGTCCTTTTTTAATGGGGTTAATGCAATCCTACCTAAAAGTACATGGTAATATGAAAAAACTAATTTTTGTTTTACTTTTTATCTTTATTCATGTATTTGTAACAGCGCAGATAACAGTTAAACATATTGGCAAGGTGTATTACTACACTATTTCATCCAATAAAGTTATTTCTCAGCGTAATGATACAATTGCTATGTCGGTCAATAGCTATATACAGCGATATGCAAAGAAAGATTTTCCTGATGTGCTCCTATATATTAATGATCAAGATCCCAAAAATAAACTTTCAAACTTTGAGCAGGTCTTAGTTTATTATCAAAAATACAAAGGAGAATTCTTTAACAAGTTTGATGATATTTATAGCTACCCCAATGCGCATATAGGTATAGAACTATCACTTTTTCGAAACCATTATCAAAAAGGGATGGAAGCTATAAAATATGTCGTAAGTAATTTGAAGAAACTTAAGAAAGAAGAAAAACGGTTATCCAGAAAAAATAAACGAGGTGTATTGGAAGAAGAAGATTTGAAGTGTTTTGAATTATAATTGGCATAGGTTATTATGTATGGTCACAACAACTTTTAGATAATGAAATATTTAATGTTATTGTTTTTTGTTTTTACTTTTTCATGCTCATCATCTAAAATAGATGTTATAAATAGGATTAATAACGATAGTGATGCTATAGTAAATTTATTCTTGCATAAGAGTATAATTCGAAGCAGAGGACAGAATATGGTTCTTTTTTGTACACATAGAAATGATAAATCAAACAGATACTATTTTGAAATTAATGATAATAATTTTCATTTTACCAATGATAGTATTGAGTATATGCCTGATATTTTAGGCATAAGAAAGGTAAGGGGGACAGAATTGTATAAACAAGAATTAGTATCTCATGTTAAAGCGCTTTTGTCTAAAATGGACCAATTAGATATCAGAGATGTTCTTGGGGATTTGTCTTCGCAGGGAATAGATCTAAAGATTTACATGAAGCAATTTCCAATGGTTTTATTATATGTTTCTGATATTCAGAAAGTAAACATGGCCTATTGGCAGAAATATATAAATTCAATGCAAAAACTTAATGCTAAATGGTATTATTCTGCCAGAAATCAAGAATAGCATATACCGGAGGAAGCGTATTAGGATTTTTCATAAATTTTGATGCGTCGATTTAAAGAAAATTAAGAATAAGGCTATTTGGAAGATTAAATATTTCAGAGAAAGGGGGGGAGTCCATCTTCTCTTATTAGAGAGATAAATGGACTTCCATGCTAAGCTTCTTTATTCACAGGCTTAATCATATAATACACACAGGTAGTTACAAAATTCCTGAAGAAAGGAATCGCTGCAATCGGCTTCCATTGTTCTCTTGCAGATACCCCAAACTTGTATTTGTATATAGGATTAATTAAATAGAATTTACGTTGTGTGATTTTATACTCCTGCCTTTTAACGATTTTTTCGAATCGTTCTATTGAAATGCCTGTAGACTTCACTTCCAACAGATCTATAACCGTAGAATCATTTTCACCAAAAAGACGCAATACTCCCTTGTAAGCAGAAGTTGGCAACAAGTGAATGTACGGGAACATACTCAGCAACTTATTGGAGCAAATCTGCTGGTGACCTCCATGAGGCATATACCAGGGTGGAAATCCAAAATAAACCTGTCCTCTCGGTGTAAGTAATTGTTTCAGATGTCCGATGATTTTTTCCTGGTCTGGAATATGTTCGATAGCATCTTTCAAAATAATTACGTCAAAAGAATGTTTGAATTCTCCCAGGAAATCGACATCATAGATGTTTTTAGCAATGAGCCTTACCTGGCCTTTATCTAAATAGGATTGAAGGAAACCTTTTGCCAGTTCAATTCTTGCTGGAGAAAGATCTACCCCGACACAATTACAGCCCTTTTCCAGCAAAGGAGTTAATACGCCGCCTTCCCCACATCCTACCTCCATTACCCGAAGCCCCTCTAGCTGAGGAAACTCCTGCTGTATAAATGGTAGTACGTAGTCACGCGAATTATCAACCTGCTGTTGATAGCGTAATGCATCGTTTTTATGGTGTTCTAATGACATGAAAATTCAGAAAAATTGCGTGAATTTAGTAAAAAGTGGCCAGCTTTCAGTGCTTACATAACTTAAATAAATGCTATAATTGAAATACAGATGTAATCAGCTGCCAGCTAATATGCTATCTTTGCGCCATGCAAATGAATGATAAAGCCAATTACCTTGAAGGAGCAGTGATTTTGATCAATAAACCATTAACCTGGACTTCCTTCGATGTTGTACGTAAGATCCGTAATATTACCAAAGCGAAAATAGGACATGCCGGCACTTTAGACCCTCTGGCTACCGGGTTGCTGATCTGCTGCACCGGTAAAATGACCAAAAAAATCAACGAATACCAGGCTCAGGAAAAAGAATATACCGGAACCTTCACTCTTGGCGCCACCACCCCAACTTTTGATAAAGAATCTGAACCAGAAAACTTTAAAGATATTAATCATATAACTCCTGAAGCTATTGTTGGGGCAACTCAACCCTTCATTGGAGAAATTATGCAGTTACCTCCCATTCACTCAGCCATCAAGCAAAATGGTAAACCTATTTACCTCCTGGCCAGAAAAGGTGTAGATGTGAAAGTGGAACCCAGAAAATTGACAATCAAAGAATTCGAAATCACTAAAATAGCGCTTCCGGAAGTGGAATTTCGCGTGGTTTGCAGCACAGGAACCTATATTCGTTCACTGGCCAATGATTTTGGAGCCGAATTGGGCTGCGGAGCTTACCTAAGTAGCTTATGCCGTACCAGAATCGGGGAGTTTAAACTAACAGAAGCTATTGATATGGAAGAATTTATCAGCACTCATACCGTTGTTAAAACGGATAACCAATAGCAATATTCCAGATTATATTTTCTCTGCGCCAGGCACTGTTTGAGAAATCCCATTGACTAAGGTACCATCCGTTTTTATTACCGGTGTAGTAGGGAACTTTCAATGGAATGCCCCAGTCCAGGCGCACCAGGAAGAAAGAGAAATCGAGCCGTAAACCAGCACCTGTACCAATTGCCAGGTCGTGATATAAAGAGCCAAACTGGAATTCAGAGCCAGGGCGGGAGGTATCTCTTTTAATCATCCAGATATTACCCATATCCACAAATGTGGCACCTTTCAGATTTACGGAACCGCCAAACATCCTCAACAAATCGAAGCGGTATTCGATATTTCCCTCCAATTTCATATCACCGGTCTGATCCGGAAATGCCTGAGCTGTAGCAGATGAATCTTTATAGGAACCTGGCCCCAGTGTTCTGAGTCGCCATGCTCTGATACTATTAGGACCACCAGATGTAAACTGTCTGATATAAGGCAATACCTGCGAGTGGCTGTAAGGAATACCTACTCCGGCATATGCCCGGGTGGCCAGCATACTATGAATACCCAGTTTCCAGTAATGCCTGTAATCCAGCTCCAGCTTCACAAAGTTGCTGATATTTACTTTGGTGATAGTTTCAAGATTGGTTTTATGGCCACTGATATTATTCATAATACTATTAATACCGCTAAGCCAGAGCCCCGATTCTTCAAGATTGGCTCTGAAATAGGTATAGTGTTTCTGATGTAAAATATCCTGGTTGCTGTAGATAAATGAAATATTCTCACCACCAATGAGAGCAGGCTCGAAACTGCGTTTCAGATAAGGATTGGTATTTACAATACTATCCCTGAACGTAGGATTTAATGATACACCAACATAGTTTAAGGTAAATGGTTTTACAATCCAGCGTTTGTAGGCGGTTTCATTCCAGTCGTACCCATAGGAAACATTGATACTGTTAATATCAAACTTGTTGATACGCGACAGGTAATTGGCACCTAAGGTCAGACGCGTTTTTACATTGCTCCTGTTGGAGTGTTGTATATTAAATGGCAATGCAAATCTCGGCCAGGTAAGACTGGCTTCTCCACCAAACTGCTTCGATTGTAACTCCCATCCCGTTTCCTGCTTCAGTAATTCGATACCGGTATTGAGCACCAACCCAAACTGAGTGGCTGTTCTTCGCAGGTTGAGATGCCGGTAGTTGAAGGTCAACCCCGAACCCAGGGTATAATCGGAACTATTACTTACCTCGAAGGTTACCCCAAATTCCTGCTTACGCCTTGGTGTTAGTAATAAGTAGGCATCGAGGGTTTTGGTAGTGTCTTTGGGCTCTTTATAATTTAAGGTAACAAATTGCCAGACCCCAATATCGTATAGCCTGTTAATGGTATTGTTGTATTGCTGCAGGGAATAAGGTTCTCCGGGCCTCAATAAAATAGAGCGGGAAAGGATTCTGGGCCTTAGAATTTCCTGATGATAACGAATTATAATATGTTTCCTGGGGTCTTCCTTCAATGTACTATCGTTGATATTTGCATTTAGGGAGAAGTCGGGATACGCATATACTTTGCCTATATGATATAGCTGCCAGGTGGTAGTTGTGTCTTCAGGGTTTTTGATATGCACGAGGATATCCATCGTGAGTTTTTCCCTTTTTTTGTTTTCGTTAAAGATGTTCACAAACCCTTCGAATGGGTTTAAGCT
Source organism: Chitinophaga silvatica (assembly GCF_003419895.1). Taxonomy (GTDB): domain Bacteria; phylum Bacteroidota; class Bacteroidia; order Chitinophagales; family Chitinophagaceae; genus Chitinophaga; species Chitinophaga silvatica. The sequence goes on from NZ_QPMM01000009.1 coordinate 87,628, forward strand.
GTTTTTGAAGAGTGCTTTATTTAGGGTGTCGAGGGTAAATTCAATAGCGTCTCTGTTGAATTTATAGTAACCGGCATCCCTGATCAACCGGGTAAGTCGCTCCCTTTCATTGCCCAGGGTTGCCGATTTATAGGTCATCCCTTTCTGGATCAGTGATAACTTCTCGTTCTTATTTACGATAGTTTGCAGGGCAGTATCAGGAATATCGTAGGTAATTTTATCGATAACGAAGTTTCTGCCGGTATTTACATGATAAGTTACACTGGTTTTACGGCGTTTAGTCCTTTCGGTATAATCGACGGTTGCGTAGAAAAAGCCCTGATTGTGAAGATAGGTGGTCATACGGCTTACCGATTCAACGGATTTGGTAGAGTCGTAGATAACAGGTTCTTCCAGGTTTCTTTTGGCCAGTACCAGGTTCCAGAACCAGTTCGATTTCTTCTCGTTATATTTTTGATTATACAACCAAACCTTAATGCGGGTATTCAGCAGTTTAGTATTGGGTTGTTGGGTCATTAACGATTTAGAGGAAAGTGCGCTTCGTATGTCCTGTTTTTCAGAAGTCAGGATTTCTCCACTCACATCCACTTTGCTACTGGTATACAAAGTTTGCCCTTGTTGCAGGTACCTGGTATTGGAACATCCCGCCAATGTAAACATTACCGCTATCAGCAGCCATCTTTTAAGCAGTAAATATTTGGGAACGGAACACTTTAGCATCTCGGGCGAAAAACGTTATAATAATTAAAAACACCGGGCGACGAAATGGGTGACCAAGCCTCTTCTTGGCTGATTAAAAGAAATCGTGTAGGTTTGGCCCATGTTGTCAAAGGCGCAAATTAAATATATTCAATCATTACAGCACAAAAAAAACAGGCAAAAATTCAGCCAGTATGTTGCGGAAGGAGATAAAATTGTTCAGGAGCTAATACAGGCAGGCATGCCGGTGCAAAAAGTTTTTGCAACTAACGCCTGGCTACAGCAGCACGAAGTACTCCTTAAACGCTTACCTGCCGAAAATGTGATGGCTGTAGATGAAGGAACTTTAAAGCAACTCTCTGCCCTTACCACTCCTAATAATGCTATGGCGCTACTGGATATGGAACCAATGGGCAACCCACTTCCGGCTGCAGGTACCGTGGTTTTAGCATTGGAAGCAATCCAGGACCCCGGAAATATGGGTACCCTGATCCGTATAGCCGATTGGTTTGGTATCACCCAGATTATTTGTTCCCCGGATTGTGTGGATGTATATAACCCCAAAACTATTCAGGCTACCATGGGCAGTATAGCCCGGGTACGTATAACCGAATATGATATTAAAGAACTGTTGAGTAAGTCGGCCTTACCTTCCTATGCTGCCACACTACATGGTAAAAATATCACCGAGTTTACTACCCTTAAAGAAGGAATTATTTTAATCGGGAATGAAGGGAGAGGACTGAATACAGATACCCAGGAATTAGCTACCCACAAAATTACTATCCCCCGATTGGGTGGAGCCGAGTCTTTAAATGCTGCAGTAGCTGCAGGAATCATATGTGGTAGATTGCTGATATGAGACTATTTACCTGGCTGGTCATACTCATATTTCTGGGAATGGGGTGCAAACAAGCGCCCCGAAATGTTATTACCCCTGCCTTCTACTATTGGAAACAAACCTGGGATACCAATAACTCCCAGCAAACAGTTTTGGAACAATTACCGGCAAAGAGGTTATATGTAAAACTTTTTGATGTAACCACCACCGGAGATAATAATATTCTGCCGGTTGCGGTTCTCAGGACCAAGGCTCCTTTACCGAAAGACTTGGAAATAGTTCCGGTTGTATTTCTTATGAATGAAATATGGGCCCATGCAGATTCTACCCTGGTTACCAAAGTAGCCGAGCTGGTAAGTCAGCAATGTGCAAACATTTCTAATATCTCAGAAATCCAATTAGATTGCGACTGGACTCAGACTACCCGCAAGGCTTATTTCAACTTTATAGAGCAGATCAGGAAACATCCTTTTTTTCGGCATAAAACCATTTCTGCCACAATCAGGTTATATCAATTGAAATATGCTGCGAAGGCAGGTGTGCCACCGGTAGACAAAGGTTTACTGATGTGCTATAATATGGGAGATATGCGTAAAGCAGGAGAACATAACTCGATCCTGGATCTGAACACCCTACAATCATATATCGGGAATAATACAATTTCCCGGTATTCTTTGCCTTTAGATATAGCCTTACCCCTGTTTGAATGGGAGATTCTATTTCGACAAGGCTTGAACTATGAAGGAATCGTAAGGAATGTAGATGTTCTGGACCCCTCTGTTTTTTCTAAAACTTCAACGCAATTATATACTGTTAAGAAAGATACAGTATTGAATGGCTATAAGCTAAGGCAAAATGATGTTATCAGGCACGAGTTTATTGATGCCACAACATTAAAGCAGGCAAGTAAGCTGATAGCAAAACAATTGCCCCATGGAAACCGGGCTGTAATATTTTATCATTTAGATTCTTTAATACTTAGAAATTATCCATTGAATGAACTTCAGGAAACTATTCAGATTTTTAATTAGCTGTATTGTTCTGTTACTAGGGAATGTTGTGTATACCCTGTGTTGTGGGCCTACCCCCGACCCTTACGATTATTACATTTCATTTTTTAGTCCGCTTACCAAAGGAGCAGGATACGAGCCATTTTATTATACAGCCCTGGACAATTTTTACGCGAATCCAACACCTTCAGAAGAAGTCGCCAATACAAATGATTGGCAGAAGTATACAGGCAGCAAAGTAAAAACGAAGGATATACGTGAATGTATTTATACCTACCCATTAAGCAACCTGCAGGCTATCAATACGGGTGCCGGGCTTCCCGATAGCTTAAAGCAGAATTCATTTGTTGGTTATTTGTTGAAAGACAAGGAAGCATCCCGATATCTGTTATTTGCTAAAAGCTGCGAGCCGGAAGTTTCCGTAGAAAATGCCTGGACAGCTCCAGAAAGAAATGCAGTGCAACTTACTAAATTATATGAGGAGGGCATCAACCTATATCATCAAACTAAAAATGAAAATATCAGAGAGAGATATGCATTTCAGTTAGTGAGATTGTTGCACTACAATAATCAATATCATAAAGCAGAAATATCTTTTGATCAGCTTTTTAAAAATAATACCGGGTCACTTATTTATTATAAATCCCTGGCATTAAAAGCGGGGGCATTATATCATCAGAAAGATACAGTTCAGAGTGCCTTCCTGTTTTCAAAAGTTTTTGAACAGGCACCCTCACTACGTATCAGCTGTTTTACCAGTTATAAGTGGTGTAATGTAACGCCAAAAATGATTTACCCTTTGTGTAATAATCCCCGGGAAAAGGCTGTAGTAGCTGCGTTGGATGGATTTGGAAATCCTGAACTCTCTACTGTTCCTATCCAGAATGTGTATACACTGGATCCTGAATCTCCAATATTGAATGTATTACTTGCCCGGGAAATAAATAAACTGGAAGAAACCTACCTGGCGCCGTCATTAGCCAAACAAGGCCAGGATTTACAAATTAATACACTCGATACAAGAGATATCTCAGAACAGAAAGAATTGCGAAATAGTTTGGTAGCATTGCAAAGTTTGGCAGATAGCCTCATTGCTCAGAAGAAGCTGTTAAATCTCAATTACTGGAGAATGGCTTCCGCGTATCTTTCGTATATGCAGCAAGACTATGCTGGTGCAAAATTGAGACTCACAGCAGCCAAATCAAAAGATAGTGCAGAGAAAGATCAGTGGGAAATGATTAACCTATTGGTGAATATCAATCAACAAACTGACATCAATAAAGATTTTGAAGCGCAACTTTTAACATCCTTTAAATGGCTGGATAAAAAAACAGGAAATATTGAATTGCCGTATGATAGCTATAATACCGATCAGTCGTGGTTTTACAAGAAGATGTACAGGAATTTATTGTTTGCTGTGCTGGCACCAAAGTATCATAAGCAGGGCGATTATGTGAAGGAGTCGTTAATCCGCGGACGTTGTGATGAATTAATGATCAGTGATTATTTTGTTTCCGGGAAAACAGCAGTGGAGCAAATACAGGATGATATGGGGCCAAAGGAGCTCATCAAACTAAATGATTTTTTATTACAACAAAACAAAACTCCTTATGAAACCTATCTGGCAAAATATTTTCCAAAAGAGTTAAATATTAATGCAACCATAGGTATCAGTTATGTAAGATTGCATGATTTTAAATCAGCGGCCGAATGGTTTAAAAAGGCGCCGGCAGAGCGACTTTCAATTTCTTATCAGATATTTAATGATCAGTTGATGGATTATGGAGAAGATGTTGAAACCGGCAAGTTCAATAAGCCGATATCACAACTCGATTTCTGTAATCAGATGGTTGATCTGGAGGAAACAATGAAAAAGCCACAGGCTCCGGCTACTGCATTTTACAAATATGCAAATGCGTTGTTTAGCATTTCCTATTATGGTCATACCTGGGATTTCGTAAAAAAATACAGACCTACTTATTTGTGGTATACACCTGAAGTGGAAAAGGATCCATTTCTCAGGCAATATTTCGGTTGTTATAAAGCCGAAGAATATTATCTGAAAGCCTTAAAAATCAGCTCCCCGACCAATAAGGAATTCAGAGCCCGTTGTGCTTTCCTTGCCGCTCGTTGCGCGCAGAAGCATATTGCAATTGATAACAACGACAAATACCTGAAGACTTGGATTCGAAATAAGTATTTTCCTCAGTTGGTGACAGACTATTCACAAACTAAGTTTTACCAGCAAGTCTATAACCAATGTGGTTATTTACGAGATTACGTTAAAAGCAATAAGAAATAATTATTTAAACTGAATTGCTTTAACTGGTGTAATTGATCTGATTATACGTGAAGGAATTGCGAGGATAATTGTACAGATAAGGAAGGTACCAACGTTTATCAGCACAATATCTATCCAATTAATAGATATAGCGGCAGCAGACATATAATAGGTATCTTCCGGCAGTTTAAAAAGGCCAGTTTGCTGCTGAAGAAAAGCAAGGCCTAATCCAAAGAAATCGCCAATCAAAACACCTAAAAAAACAATATAGGCAGCCTGGTAGATGAAGATATTCTGAATGCTCCAGTTACGCATACCCAGTGATTTCAAAATACCGATCATATTGGTACGCTCCAGGATTAGAATCAGGATAGCAGTTGTCATGTTGATGATTGCTACTATCGTCATAATGATAATGGTGATCAGTTCATTTCTGTCCTGCAACCCTAGCCAATCGAAAATATTTGGATAGATATCGCGGATGGTACGTGGGAAAAGTTCTTCCGGGATAAGGTTATCATTAATATACCAGGCAACAGTATCCATCTGCTTATAATCTTTAAGCATGATTTCATAGCCTCCGATGTCGTTAGGCTCCCAGTTATTCATTTTTCTAATCAGATCCAGATCTCCGATTACATAAGTTTTATCGTATTCTTCAATACTGGTTTTATAAATACCGGCAACGGTAAGTCGTCTGGCCCGCGGAGTGAGTCCGCCTCCCTGTACGAAATAGATAATTGGCCTGTCATTTACCTTAAGCTGTAGTTCATTGGCCATGCTTTCAGAGATCAGTATTTGAGGGGAGTAGGCGGTATCATTAAACTGTACAAAGTGGCCAGATTTCAGAAAAGGCTTTAACTGATCCCAGTCGTAGTCTTTCGTTACTCCTTTAAAAATGATCCCTTCAGTTTCCTTATCAGATTTTAATAAAGCCGATTTGGTAGCATAGGGGCTAATGGATTTTAAATCCGGAGCCTTGCTTAGGCTATCAAATAAGCTTTTTCTATTGGAAAAGGGTATTTCTTCAGTCAGTGGGCCAGCATTGGGCTGATATCGGGTAATATGAATATTTCCCCAGAAGTTGAATACTTTACCTTGAACTGTTTGTTTAAAACCGTTTACCAATGAAGTGGCCAGGATCATTACGGATACGCTGATTGCAGTTGCAGCAACTGCAATGTTGATAATAAATTTAGAAAAGGATGATCCTTTATTAAAAGCTATCCTTTTGGCCAGGAAGAAAGATAAACGCATGCAACAAATATAGGGATTTATGAATTTTGCGTTTTCAGGATTTTACTGAATATTAGACGTTTAAAAAAAATAGTCATTTCGGCTTTTAATCGTAACTTCAATAATATCAACTACTTTGTATGCGAAGTACAGTATTAATTTCTATGATTGCCTGTGTGTTAATGTGTTGTAGCAGCAAGATTTTTGCGCAGGCCAATGCCATTACTCCGGATCATGTATACCACGATAACATTAAATCCGTAAAATTTAACCTGGTTGGCGATCCTTTGAGCATGCCTATGTATACAATAGGTACTGGCGATAAGTTGGAACTCTCATTTGACGATATGGATAATGATGTGAAAAATTATTATTACACCTTCGTGCTTTGTAATGCAGATTGGACACCGGCGCAGGTCAATCAGTTCGATTATATGAGAGGTTTTTCAGAAACAAGAATTCTTGATTATCGTTTATCCAGTGTATCCCTACAACGTTATACTCATTATACGGCACAATTACCTGGTACAAATAGCTACCCTGTTAAATCCGGAAATTATCTGTTGAAGGTATATCTGGATAGTGATACGTCTCAACTGGCATTTACCCGCCGGATGTATGTGGTAGAAAATAAAGCGGGAATAGCAGGATTCATTCAGCAACCAATTGCTCCTAAAATCTTCCGTACATATCAGAAGATCAATTTTGAGATTAATACAGGTTCATTAAATATTCCTAATCCATTTAATCAGATAAAGGTTGTAATACTCCAGAATTACCGTTGGGATAATGCAATTACCAACATAAAGCCTACCTATATTAATGGTAATATTCTGAAGTATAATGCAGAACAGGATTGTGTGATGCCAGCAGGAAAGGAATACAGATGGATAGATTTACGAAGTTTCAGGTTACAGACGGAAAGAGTGGCACACTCTGAGTATCATAAGAACAGTACAGATATTTTTGCGGTACCGGATGTAGAGCAGGCCGATAAAATTTATCAGTTTATTAAAGATATTAATGGCCGTTATTATCTGGCAACCATAGATGATTATAATCCGAATTATGAAGGCGATTATGCTTCTGTACATTTTTCATTTGCATCGCCAGAACCTTATGCCGGTTATGATATGTACATTTTTGGAGAATTTACTAATTATGAAGTAAATAATAATAATAAACTAACCTATAATGGTGCTACAAGAGCATATGAAGGAACTTTGCAATTAAAGCAGGGGTATTATAATTATTTATACGGACTGGTAGATAGAACGGTGCCCAATGCTAAGTTTAGTACAGAGCTTACAGAAGGTAATTATTGGGAAACGGAGAACAACTATACCATATTACTGTATTACAGGGCACTGGGGTCGAGAGCTGATGAGTTGGTGGCTAGTGTAACACTGAATTCTATTCTGAATCGTAAGTAGCTCGCGTTGCTCGCTTGTTTCTCGCAAAGGGGTAAAGATTAATATTAAGAGGCATAAGGATTGAAGCGAATATTTTTAAGGAATTCTGATAAGTTTCGGTATTAATTGAAACCTGTTAGCAGTCCTTAAAAATATTCGCTTCAATTCTTATGCCTCTTTGCTTCTTATGCCTCTTTGCGAGAAACAAGCGAGCAACGCGAGCTACTGAACAACGCTTTGTTTCAGCTTCACGATATTGGCAGCCCCGCGTTTAATAATAATTCTTGTACCGCGATCGAAAGTAAAGTAGCGGTAAAACCAGTTGATAAATACTACTAATTTATTTCTAAAGCCCATTAGGCTCATCAGGTGAACAATCATCCATACTATCCAGGCGAAATATCCGCTTAGTTTCATTCCTGCAAATTCGGCAACTGCTCTGTTTCTACCGATGGTGGCCATGCTACCGAGATCTTTATAGGTAAAGCCTTTCTGAGGTTTTTGTTTGAGTTGCAGATTGAAGTTGCTGGCCAGATTTACACCTTGTTGAATGGCAACCTGAGCTACCATTGGATAGCCTTTAGGGAAGCGTGGGTCGTTGGTCATCTGGGCGATATCACCAATTGCATAGATGTTGCTAAATCCTTTTAGCTGATTAAGCTCATTAACGAGAATTCTGCCGTTTGGAAGAATAATATCCTCAGGAATACCTTTTACCGGAATGCCTTTTACCCCGGCGGCCCAAAGGAGGGATTGGGTATGTATTTGTTCACCTGTACTTAGTGTAATGGTTTTACCATCGTATTCCTTAACACCGGTATTGGTCATCACACGTACACCCAGTTCCTGTAAGGCGGCCAGTGTTTTTCTGGAAGTTTCTTCATTAAAGGAATTCAGGACTCTTGGGCTTGCCTCTATCAGATACACATTCATTAAATCCTGAGGAATGCCAGGATAATCTTTAGGCAATATATATTTACGTAATTCGGCAAAGGCTCCGGCCAGTTCCACACCAGTAGGGCCGCCACCAACCATTACGAAATTGAGCTTGGCTTTAATATCCTCTTCGTTTTGCATCAGCAAACTTTCTTCAAACTGTTTTACCACATAGTTACGGATTTGAACAGCTTCAATAAGAGATTTCATACCAATTGCATTGGCTTCAATTCCTCTATTTCCAAAGAAGTTAGTATTACTACCCGTTGCGAAAACCAAATGATCGTAGTGAATTTCTCCAATACCTGTTTCCAGAATGTTTTCTCCTGGTCTTATACCTGTTACTTCTGCCATACGAAATACCAGGTTCTTTTGTTTCCTGAAAATTGCTCTCAGAGGAAATGCAATACTATCAGGTTCCAAACCAGCAGTAGATACCTGATAAAGGAGAGGCTGAAATAAGTGATAATTGTTCCTGTCGAGTAATACAACTTGTACAGGCAGGTCTTTCAGGTGTTTGGCTAGATTAACGCCACCAAATCCTCCGCCTACTATCACAATACGCGGTTTTGTTGTTTCAGGGATGTTGGGCTGAATCATATAATTGTAGTTGTTGCAGCTAAAAAAATCTTAGCTGCCCGTTGGCAAATGCTATACCATTAATTTAATTCTCAAAATTACTAAACTTTCAGAAAATAATGAAAATTAAGTTTTAGGTTGATGATTTTGACTATGGGTTAATTGATTTGAATTTGATTGTAATATGTCCTGATTAACAAACTTCTTTTACCGTATGTTGGGAATGTTATTAAGTAAAGAAGAAGGGAGGTGATTGAATATTGATTTCAATTTAAAAGATTGGTTTCCTTTACCATAGACTGGGCAGGGGTAAACCCTGCCCCTACAGGATTTCATCGAAATTATATTTTCATCAGGTAGATATATTTCATGTTAAAAGTTAATCTACTAATTTCAATTCTGTAAAGAAGCAATTCTGCAATATAGAAACTGTAATTCGCGGAGGCCCTGTAGGGGCAGGGTTTACCCCTGCCCAGTCTACGGTAAAGGAAATTTATCAATCAGATAAAGACATAAAATCAGAGCCCATTCCTCTTAACCTAATAGCATTGGGCTTGCCCCCGCTTGGAAAATGGCCACAGAAAATAAATTCAACTATTTGAGATCAATAATGAATAGCATTGGACTTGCTCAGTCCTGTTTGCCACTAAGAATCTCTTATTGAATAAAATTAAACAACAACGCCGCAACAGCTGCTCCGGCCAAAGGACCTAATACCGGTACCCAGGCATAGCTCCAATCACTATCCCGTTTTCCTGCTATTGGTAAGATGGTATGCATTATTCTTGGCCCCAGGTCTCTTGCCGGGTTAATAGCATATCCTGTTGGGCCGCCTAACGATAATCCGATTGCTAATACTACCAGGGCAACAGGTAAGGCATCCAGTGATCCGAGGCTACTGCTCGATTTAGTAATGTATAATATAGCTAAGATAAATACCAGTGTTGCAATAAACTCTGTCAGGAAATTATATTTCAGATCTCTGATAGCGGGAACAGTACAGAAAACCACAAGTTTGGTATTAGGATCAGTAGTTTCATCGAAGTGCCGTTTGTAGGTTAGCCAAACGAATATCGAACCAATCATTGCTCCCAGCATTTGCGAGCCAATATATCCTGGCACCTGGTACCAGTCAAATTTTCCGAGGATAGCCTGGGCGAGAGTAACAGCAGGATTGAGGTGTGCACCGCTGGCCGCGGCACTGGCATATACTCCAATAAATACAGCCATTGCCCAACCCATAGTAATTACAATCCATCCTCCCTGGGCGCCTTTTGATTTGTTTAGTACAACACTGGCAACCACACCATCGCCTAATATAATAATGAAGGCGGTGCCAATAATTTCTGCTAAATAAGGAGACATAAAAAAATATAAATGATAAAATAGGTGGAATTACTTTACTCCTGGGTCCAGGCTTGAGCTGCTCTGATAGCTCTTGCCCATTCTTTGCATAGTCTCTGGCTCTCAGCTGGTTCCATGTTGGCTTCAAAGGTAGCATCTATCTGCCATTGTTTGGCGATGGATTCAATGCTATCCCAGAATCCAATTGCTAATCCGGCCAGGTATGCAGCTCCCAATGCCGTGGTTTCTGTTATAACAGGTCTGACTACTCTGGCATTTAAAATATCGGCCTGAAACTGCATCAATATATTATTTTTAGTTGCTCCGCCATCTACCCGTAATTCAGTGATTGGCATACCTGCATCGGCTTCCATAGCTTTTAATACGTCCATGGTTTGGTATGCAATGCTATCTAATGATGCTCTGGCAATATGTGCGGCGGTGGAACCCCTTGTTAATCCAACCATGGTTCCTCTGGCGTGCTGATTCCAGTAAGGAGCCCCTAATCCGGCAAATGCAGGTACAAAATATACACCATCGCTATGCGGAACAGTAGCAGCTAACTTTTCCACATCGGCTGAATGCCTGATAATTCCCAGTCCGTCTCTTAACCATTGTACTACGGCTCCTCCAATAAAGATGCTTCCTTCGAGTGCATAATTGGTTTTACCATTGATTTGCCAGGCAACAGTTGTAAGCAGGTTGTTTTTAGACTCAATTGGCTTCTCGCCTGTATTTAAGACCATGAAACATCCGGTACCATAGGTGTTTTTTATCATACCGGGTTGAGTACATAGCTGTCCGAATAACGCTGCCTGCTGGTCGCCGGCAATACCGGCAATAGGAATACGATAGGGGGAGATATTGCCTTCTGCATAGCCATATACTTCGCTGGAAGATTTTACTGCTGGCAGGAGGCTTTCCGGAATATCAAAGAGTTGCAATAACTCTTTATCCCATTGCATTTCATGAATGTTATAGAGTAAAGTTCGGGAGGCGTTGGTAACGTCGGTGATATGAAGTTTCCTGTTTGTAAAGTTCCAGATGAGCCAGGAATCGACAGTTCCAAAAGCTAATTCTCCATTTTCAGCTCTTTTTCTGGCATCGGGGATATTGTCGAGTATCCATTTTACTTTGGTACCGGAGAAGTAGGCATCTAAGCGAAGTCCTGTTTTGTCTTTAACCATTTGTTCCTTACCGGCTTTTATGAGACTATCGCAGTAAGCGGCAGTTCTTCTGTCTTGCCACACTATAGCATTATGAATGGGTTTGCCGGTGGTTCTATCCCAAATGATGGTTGTTTCGCGTTGGTTGGTTATACCGATGGCTGCAATATTTTCCGCGCTGATTCTTGCTTTAAGGATAACTTCGGCAGCAACGCTGGCCTGGGATGTCCAGATTTCCATGGCATCGTGTTCTACCCATCCTGGCTGCGGGAAAATCTGTTTGAATTCTTTTTGAGCGATGGCTTTTATTTCACCGTCGTGGTTGAAAATGATAGCTCGTGAACTGGTGGTACCCTGATCCAAGGCTAGGATATATTTAGACATTTTCAGGAGTTTTATATGATATATGAATATAAAATAAATATCCAACAAACTAACTCCAACATAGTTCGATAAAAAAATCCCCGATGCAATTACTGCACCGGGGATACACCATCTAAAAAATATTGCAAGATTACATTTTCTTGGCGTCCTCAAGGAACTTTGCCAAACCGATGTCTGTTAATGGATGCTTGAGCAATCCAAGAATAGAATCTAACGGACAAGTACATACGTCAGCACCTACTTCTGCACATTTCACAATGTGGAGAGCGCTACGGATAGAAGCTGCGAGAATTTCAGTTTTGAAACCCTGCAGAGAATATATCTGAGCTATTTGAGCGATCAGTTCAACACCATCCCAGTTAGTATCATCGATACGTCCGATGAAAGGAGAAACATATGCAGCACCAGCCTTAGCAGCTAAGATAGCCTGACCGGCAGAGAATACTAACGTACAGTTAGTTCTGATACCGTTGTCAGTAAACCATTTAATTGCTTTAACACCATCCTTGATCATTGGAACTTTTACTACGATGTTTGGGTGAATCGCAGCTAATTTTTTCCCTTCTTCGATGATAGCATGATAATCAGTAGAAAATACTTCAGCGCTCACATCCCCATCCACTATTTCGCAAATATCTTCATAGTGTTTAATAATGGCAGCTTCGCCTTTAATACCTTCTTTCGCCATCAGGGAAGGATTGGTGGTAACTCCATCCAGAACACCCAGATCGTGCGCTTCTTTAATTTGCGCCAGATTAGCTGTATCAATAAAGAATTTCATACTATGATAATTAATTTGTAAGGAAAAAGTATCATTCGGGAGGTTGCAGTCATTAGTGAAAGAGGTGAAGAAAATAGCAACCAGAGACTATTGACATGCAAACTAATGACAATAAAAAAAGAAAAAAAGGCAAGTTACTTACATCGCACCGCTACAACCACCTACCCTTGCTACATTCCTGTCCTGGGGGAGTTCAGTAGGAGCTGGTCGTATAAGACTTGCCGGGGCAAAGGTAATATAATGCACTGAAAATCCAAATATTAGAAGAGAAAATGTTAAAATTTTTTTTGTGACACTATATTGAAATCCTTTCTCCTGCAAGGTTTTAGCCCCTAAATTATTGTGTAGTATAGTAGTTATAATCGTTTAAAATTGTTTCTAGGAAGTAATGATCAGGTAATTCTGTGTCAATTTTTAACACCTCCTTAAGCCTTGTTGCTACCCGGTTTGCCAATAAATCATCTTTTGTATTTAACGATTGTGTCAGCAAATCTTTCACTTTATTAATATCCTTATCCGATAATTCTATAACAGCAGGAAACTGAGGCTTATAGTCACCCATCAGGGAAACATCTCTAAATACCGTATCTTGAATACTTCCGTTGGCTTTGGTATTTATAACAATAGTTCCGGCAATAAGATCTCCCAGACGTTGGCTATATTTCGATTTCAGTACTGAAATCAGTGGAATGGCTACCGGAATTATTGAAAAGAACAAAAGCGGAGATTCCACTAATCTAAAGATCCAGCGAATTAAATGCTGACTTATGCTTGGCGGATTTCCAATCATATTGATCACCTTCAGGCTCATCGCTTTTTTTCCCGGAGTTAGGCCTCCCATCAGGATTTCGAAAATCGGGAAATAAAACAGGACCGGTAAAAATGCCAGGATTAATAATACCATATCCCGGGTAACGTGATCTATATTTGATGCAATAAGGAAAAATAGAATAATAAAGTAATATGCGATTCTGATCAATAAATCTATCAACCAGGCCAGAAAACGTTTAAAGAGATCGGCCGATTCAAATTCAAGGTCAATATTAAAAGATGTAGGGATTTTTATTTCTGCCATACTCAAATTTACATATTTGTTTATATATTGTCATATAATAGTAGGTTTGCAATCTGTATACTGTTAGCTGATATTAAAAAGGGCATAACCCAATGAGAGAATCTCTATTTATCAAGAAGAATTTATCCCGCTGGAAAAAATACCAGGAGGAGCCAACAGACGACCCTGATGAAATGGCAGAAAGGTTTGTTTCATTGTTGGATGACCTCTCCTACGCCAAAACTTTCTATAGCTTTAGCAAGGTAACCAGATATATCAACGGCCTGGCGGCCGACATCTATAACCGCATTTATAAAAATAAAAAAGAAGAAGTAGGACGTTTTCAACTCTTTTTTAAATATGAGTTGCCCCTGCTTTTCAGAGCACACCATAAACTACTTCTGTTTACGCTCGTATTTTTTCTTATTTGTTGCCTGATGGGTGCTTTTTCTGCCGTTCATGATGAAACCTTTGTAAGAGGTGTACTTGGCGATGAATATGTAAATATGACGGAGCAGAACATTGCCACCGGTGATCCTTTCGGAGTTTATAAAGATGGTAACGAACTCTTGATGTTTCTCAGAATTGCTTTTAACAATATTGTGGTATCATTTTATTGTTTTGTCTATGGCATCTTTATGGGAATAGGTACGCTATATATGCTGTTTAAAAACGGTATAATGCTGGGAGTATTTCAGCAATTATTTTTTGAACATCACCTCGGAGGCCAATCAATTCTTGTAATCTGGATTCACGGAACTCTTGAAATCTCCAGTATTATTATCTCCGGCTGCGCTGGACTTCTACTGGCTAAAAGTTTCTTATTCCCCGGTCCGGAGAAAAGACTGGATGCCCTGATTAATGGGGCTAAAGACGGCATCAAAATAATGGTAACTCTAATTCCTATTTTCCTGATAGCAGCATTTCTCGAAGGCTTTATCACCAGACATACAGATATGCCAATATGGTTAAGCATTCTTATTTTGTTGGTCTCATTAGTATTTATAGTGGGTTACTTTATAGTCTATCCAAACTATTTACATAAAAAAGGAGTGAGACTAACAGATGAAAGAAAAGTGATATTGCCATCCTCTAAATCAAAACTGGCATGAACCGATATCTCTTTCTTTTATTTTTAATGCTCTGCTCTTTCTCTGTCAATGCCCAGGTAGAAGTAGTTAAAGATACTATTGTAGAATCATCTGAGTTGCTTAAGAATGCAGCCAGTTCCTTCAACTCCCAGCAACAGGCTATTCAAGAATCCCTCTATGACCAGGATTCAACATTGTTTACTGATAGTACCTATGCAGATGCTGATGATGAATATCAGCAGTATGAGTTAAGATCAGCTTCAGATTCAATATATCAGCTTTTGAAAGCTGATCCTTCTTTGAAATATAAAAAGACGGTCAAAGATGCTGCAGTAAACAATAAACCACAGATAGAGGCTGAAACAAACTGGTTTTTTAAGTTTCTTGATTTCCTTTACGATGCGAGAAATGTTTTGGTTATTATCGCAACAATTGGACTTGTTGCCATTCTAATATGGTTTCTGGATAAAAATAAAATGCTCATTTTACGTGGAGCAAAAAAACAGGAACAAGTCAGTATACCAGAAAGTATTGAATCCTGGGGCCCTGCTGAATATAGAATTCAAATCAGTTCATCCACCCAGCAAGGTGATCTGAAAATGGCAGTAAGATGGTGGTATCTATATACTTTATACAACCTTAATCTGAAGGAATTTATTATAATGGGTGATGGGAAAACAAATAACGAATACCTCCGTAATATGAGGCCAACTCCCTATTACAAGAAATTTGCCTCTCTGACCCTCGATTATGAATATATCTGGTATGGTGGCTTTACTCCTGATGATACACGTTTTCAACATATTCGCCAATCATTTAGCGATTTTAATCAAACTATTGAAGGAGAGTCGTGAATAAAAAGTATCTATATATAGCATTAGCAATTCTATTCCCAATAATTATTGGGCTTGTTGTTATGAAGGTAAAGGAACATAAACCGGAACCTCAGCCAGCAGATTTAAGCGAAGCTACTTTTGGGCAGCGCGATAAAAGAGCCGGAGGCTCCTATGCTGCTTTTAAGCTCCTTCCTTCATTATTTAAAACAAATCCACAGGTTGTTACCAAACCATTTCCTCAAACGATCGACAAAAACAGAATTGCCTCCTATGGTTATGGTGCATATATAATTGTAGCAGATCAGCTTTTTCTAAATCCTACTGAAGTAAGTGCTATGATTAAATATGTCAGAAATGGAAATGATATATTTATTGCAGTAAATGATCCGGGTAATTTGTTGGAAACGGAACTTGGTTTTAGTCTGGTTGGTAGTATTAATAGCAATCCCGATAAAACCTCCTTCACGCAACGGTTTTTAGATCGGAAAAACGGAATAGATACAAGTTTCACCTACGATGGATTGCTTACCGATAATTATTTTCATGATATTGATACAACAACCACTACCATTCTGGGATATAGTGGAAAATCTCATGCTAATTTTATAAAGGTTTCGAAAGAGAATGGCAACGTATATTTATTGCTGAACCCATATCTGTTTACCAACTATGTTTTACTTCAGAAAAAAAATATAGCTGCATTAGAAATTCCTTTATCCTATTTAGGAGCTTATAGTAACGTATTTTGGGACGATTATTATCATAATTTAAAAGCAACAAAATATGATAACAATTTCAGTGAATGGAAGGTGCTACTTCGCTACCCTACTATGAGGTGGGCATTATGGCTCCTTTTGGCACTGGCGCTGATTTATCTTTTGGTAGAAAGTAAACGCCGCCAAAGAATTATTCCCAAAATACCTCAGCTTACCAACAACTCTGTGGAATTTGTGGATGCAATGGGCCAGCTCTATTTTCAGCAACACAATAACTATAATCTTGCCCAGAAAATGATAGTGCACCTGCTCGAACATATCAGGCTACACTTCTACATAAATACAAACGCACTAAACGACGATTTTATAAACGCTCTAACCCGTAAAACAGCGCTGCCTGCTCCTACAGTTAAGGGATTGTTTGATTTAATTTTCACAATCCAGATCAACCAACAGGCAAGTGATGAAGAGCTAATGGAATTATATCAACAAATTCAATCATTCTATTTAAATGCCAAATAAATAAATGGAAACAACAACTTTTGAATCACGAACCGATTTTACTGCACTTCAGGAAAGTGTTACAGCTATAAAAGAACAATTACAACAAGTAATTGCCGGCCAATACGATATGATCGATTTACTGATCACTGGCCTGCTTACTCAGGGGCATGTACTTATTGAAGGGGTGCCCGGAGTTGCTAAAACATTAACTGCTAAATTGCTCTCCAGCTGTCTGGATACCGATTTCAGCCGCATTCAGTTTACTCCTGATCTTATGCCGGCCGATGTTTTGGGAACTTCAGTATTTAATCCTCAATCCAGAGAATTTGAATATAAAAAAGGCCCTATTTTCAGCAACCTGGTGCTGATAGATGAAATTAATCGTGCTCCTGCCAAAACACAATCGGCCCTGTTTGAAGTGATGGAAGAAAGGCAGGTTACAAATGATGGCAAAACCTGGACGCTCGAAAGACCATTCATGGTTATTGCTACTCAAAATCCTATAGAGCAGGAAGGTACCTATCGGTTACCGGAAGCACAACTGGACCGTTTTCTGTTTAAGATTGAAGTTAAGTTTCCGGATCTGGAAGAAGAACTGACTATCCTTCGAAATATGCATCAATTTAAGGAGGTAACAGATCTGACCCAAAAAGTTAATAAGGTTTTATCTATAACAAAACTGATAGAATATCAGCAGCTGGTTCGACAAGTTCACATAGAAGATCATTTGTTGAAATATATAGCTACGATTATCTACGAAACAAGGATGAATTCATCAGTTTATTTGGGAGCTTCTCCACGTGCTTCCCTGGCAGTCATGAATTGTGCAAAAGCCGCAGCAGCAATAAAAGGGCGCGATTTTATTGTGCCTGATGATATAGTTGAAATGGTGCCTCATGTTTTGCGTCATCGTATTATTCTTACTCCTGAAAAAGAAATGGAAGGTGTAAGAACAGATGACGTAATAGCACAAATTTTAAAGAAGGTAGAAGTACCACGATAAAGTAATTCAGAGATGTCTGCTTCCATCAAAAATAAAATATACCAGCAACTATTCTTTTCCACCAGACTATATCTTCTGTTGGGAGGAAACGCATTGTTGTTTGTCACAGCATTTTTTATTCCGGCACTTTATACTGTTGCTATTTTTTGCTTTTTCGCTCTGGTATTGGTGCTGCTTACAGATTTTATACTGCTCTTCTCGCGCTCTAATGTAATGGAAGCCAACCGGAAGATGAGCCAGCGATTTAGTAACGGAGATGAAAATATAGTACATACAACTTTTACTAACGGGTACAGATTTGTGCTGACTTATAAGTTAATTGAAGAATTACCTTTTCAATGGCAGCGCGATCTTACATACAACGGAAAAATTGCAGGCGGAGAGAGTAAGGAAATCGAATATATCGTCAGACCTGTTACCCGTGGAGTTTATAGCTTTGGCAACACAAATATTTTCGTCCAAACAGCGTTGGGATTGGTTACCAGACGGTTCATTTTTGATACTTCCCAGGATGTAAAAGTATATCCAAGCTTTTTGCAGCTACGTCATTTTGAATTAGCCGGCTATCAGCAGAACTTAAATGAAGCAGGTTCACATCTGCGGAGGGTAACAGGGCATAGTATGGAGTTTGATCACATTAAGCCTTATACGAAAGGAGATGATGTGAGAACACTTAATTGGAAAGCTACTGCCCGTACCGGTAATTTGATGGTTAATAACTACCTCGAAGAAAAATCGCAACAGGTTTACTCGGTGATTGATAAGGGTAGAAATATGAAGATGCCCTTTAATGGAATGTCGTTGCTCGATTACGCAATCAATGCATCTCTTGTCTTTAGTAATATTGCTATTAACAAGGGAGATAAAGCGGGTATTGTAACTTTTACAGAATCTACTACTTCATTGTTACCAGCCAGTAATAAGAAAGTGCAAATGAGCAAAGTACTTGAAATGTTGTATGCTCAGGAAACAGCATGGCAGGAGAGCGATTACGAGAGTTTGAGTGTTCAGCTGAGAAGTAATTTATCTACCCGTTCTTTGTTAATGCTTTATACAAATTTCGAGTCAATGACCAGCTTACATCGTCAGCTACCTTACTTACGAAAGCTGGCGCATTATCATCTGGTACTGGTGGTATTCTTTGAGAATACGGAATTACGCCAATTAACGACAGAAAAAGCTACGACGGTTGAGGAGATTTATAAGCAAACTATTGCTCAGAAATTCGTGTATGATAAAAAATTAATTGTGAAGGAATTATCTAAGTATGGAATCCTGTCTTTATTGTCTACTCCGGAGCAATTAACAGTGAATGTTGTTAATAAGTATCTGGAATTGAAATCAAGAATGCTTATTTAATTGCGTTTTTTCTTTTTAAATAACTGGTCGGGATCGGTAAGAAGTGAATCGTTATCCGGGGCCTGTTTCACAGGAACAACAGTTCTTAAATAATAATTGGAATTTGGTTTGTACCAGGCCTCAATGATTATGCTTTTTGAAGTATCCTGTTTGGGTAATAACAGATCCTGCCCGATGAGTTGCCCATCAGAAGTAGCAAATCGAAGTACAGAGGTATCCAGCGGAAAAACTTTGTGGCTGCTGAATTGTCCTTCTACGTTCAAATAGTAATGCACTCCTCTTTTAATACTATCAGAGTATAGATTGAATCTTATACCTACAACCCTGGGAAGTGTTAGTACTGTTTGTACAGTTTCATTATCTTTTAAGGTAACGGTAAGGGTTATACGATAATTATCGTTGATCAGTCTTTGTCTGTTGAATTGCAACACACCGTTTTGTACGCTACCATTGCTGCTGGTTACAGTTAATTTATTCCAACGTAGATTTCCTTTAAGAAAGCCGGTAGTTTGACTGGATGCACTATCGCTATAAATCAGATGTAGTCCAATTGGTGTAGTATTAAACAGTTCTGTAACTGCAGTAGTATCATAACTTGCTATGGCTCGCACTAAATGAGGCTGTTGCGCAGACAAGCCCACCGTAAAAAAGATTCCACAGAGCAACAATATTGACCTCAACATAATAATAGAGTTTAGGTACTAGCTTCTTACAGCTAATTGACGGGCAACATATTTGCCTAGAATATCAAATTCCAGGTTCACCAGGCTGCCAGGCATAATTTGAGGCACATTAGTATGTGAATAAGTATATGGAATTATGGCAACTGAAAACTCATTTTTGGTAACATCAAAAACTGTCAGGCTGATACCATTCATACAAATGCTTCCTTTTTCAACAATCAGGGCAGCAAATTCTTCAGGGAATCTGAATCTATATAACCAGCTACCGTCTTGTTCCTTTACTGAGATGCATTCGCCAACGCTATCCACATGCCCTTGAACCAGGTGGCCATCTATTCGGCCATTGAATACCATGGCTCTTTCAAGATTAACATGCTGAGTAGGGATGAGTTGACCCAGATTCGTTTTTTGAAGGGTTTCGGCAACAGCGATGGTTTGGTAGGTATTATCCTGTATGTTGGTAACAGTCAGACATACACCGTTATGGGCAACGCTTTGGTCAATTTTTAATTCATTGGCCAAAGGAGTTTTCATGGTAATAATTAAATTACCGCCATCTCTTTTAGTAGTAACTACTTCTGCTAGTGTTTCTATGATTCCTGTAAACATGTGGCTAATTTATGAAATTTCTATACGCGAGGCTTCCATGGAATTTCATCAACTCCGAGTTTGTGGCCTGTCCAGCGGGCTAATACAAATAAGTAGTCGCTCAGGCGATTGATATATTTCAAAATAAGTGGTTCTATAAACATTTCGTGTTCCTGCATGGCAACGCAAAGTCTTTCTGTGCGTCTGCAAACGCATCTGGCTATGTGGCAGGTAGAAACGGCAACATGACCGCCCGGCAGGATAAATGACTTCATTACAGGTAGTTCTTCATTCATCGCGTCGATACTTTTTTCCAGCAGGGTAATATCTGCTTCATGAAGGTCGGGGATAAGAAGTTTAGTTTCCTTATCGGGGTCGGTGGCCAGAGCAGCACCGATGGTAAATAGGCGGTCCTGTATTTCTCTCAGGAGGTTTTTGGTATCCGGATCAGCCATATAATCGTTGACCAGGCCTATATATGAATTCAATTCATCTACTGTGCCATAGGCTTCGATACGAGTATCACTTTTAGGCACTTTAGTACCTCCGATAAGAGAGGTTTTACCTTTGTCGCCGGTTTTAGTATATATTTTGAAAGCCATAATCCGTTTATTTCATGCAAATTACGAATTATGTATGGAGCGGAAGCTTAAACTGTAGGTTTTTGATTGATGCGGTCAGATTCAATAACACCATCGCGTAGTCGGATAACGCGGTGGGCATGGGCGGCAATATCCTCTTCGTGGGTTACCAGCACTACGGTATTGCCAGAGGAATGGATAGTACCAAAAATATCCATGATTTCTATAGAGGTTTTAGTATCGAGGTTTCCGGTAGGTTCATCGGCGAGAATGAGGGCAGGGTCATTTACAAGAGCCCTGGCAATGGCAACACGCTGGCACTGGCCCCCGGAAAGTTCATTAGGTTTATGCTTGTATCTGTCGCCCAGTTTCACTTTTTCGAGCATCATTCTGGCTCTTTCCTCTCTTTCTTTTTTACCGACGCCGGCATAAATGAGGGGAATGGCTACATTTTCCAGGGCGGTTAAACGGGGCATTAGGTTGAACTGCTGGAAAACAAAGCCAATTTCTTTACCCCTCACCATTGCAAGGTCGTTATCTCCCATCTGGCTTACGTCATGTCCGCTCAATATGTACTTACCGCTGGTAGGAGTATCGAGGCATCCGAGAATATTCATCAGGGTAGATTTTCCCGAACCAGAAGGGCCCATGAGGGCAACATATTCGTTCTTAAAGATGTCTAGAGACACACCTTTCAGGACGGGTAATTCATTAGTACCGAGATAATAGCTTTTCCTGATATTTTCGAGATGGATGACGGATTGCATGGGTTTTATTTCTTTATAATTTTTGGCACTTTAAAGTATTCGGTAGTTGCTTCAGGTGCATTTTTCAGGGCATCTTCGCGGGTCACGGAAGAGTGAACAGCATCCTCTCTGAAAACGTTATAATCGGCACTTACGTGCAATAAGGGAGCAACATTACTGGTGTCTACCTCTTTCAGCTTTTCTACAAAAGTGATCATTCTTTGGAGATCACTACGAATTTCTTTGCTTTCCTGCTCGCTGAACTCCAATCTGGCTAAGTTGGCCAATTGCTGTACCAGTGCGTCGTTCACTTCCATAATCAAATTAAATCAAAAGATAATGAAATATAGTTGGTAAAAATGATAGTAATTTCAAAAATAGGGATAAACGGCCAGAATGTTATGTCCTGTTACCTGATTTCTTTTTAGGGATAGTGATTTGACAGTATTTATACTAAAATCCCTTATCGGCTTTCTCCTTTTTCATTAAATTGCGCCCTGTTATGGCTACTGAAAAAGAAATTGTGGTAAGTGGCATTCGCCCTACCGGTTATTTGCATTTAGGCAATTATTTTGGTGCGATCCGTAATTATATCCGGATGCAAGAGGAGTTTAACTGCTACTTCTTTGTAGCGGATTGGCATTCCCTTACCACCCATCCCGACCCTAAAGATCTTCCAGGAAATGTAATGAGGGTATTGGCTGAGAACATTGCTTCCGGCCTTGATCCTGAAAAAGTTTCCCTTTATGTGCAAAGTGATATTCCTGAAATTGCAGAATTGTATCTGCTGATGAATACCCTGGCATATATTGGTGAATTGGAAAAGGTGCCTACGTTTAAAGATAAAGTAAGAACTCAGCCTCAGAACGTGAATGCAGGGTTATTAACCTACCCGGTTTTGATGAGTGTGGATATTCTGATTCAACGTGCCGTAAAAGTGCCTGTGGGTAAAGATCAGGGGCAGCATCTTGAAATGGCCCGTGATTTTGCACAGCGTTTTAATAAACGTTATGGCAATTTATTCCCGGAACCTGAAGCATTTAATTATGGTGATAATCTTATTCGCATCCCTAGTTTAACAGGTGAAGGCAAAATGAGTAAAAGCGAAAATGAAATGGCTACCTTGTACCTGGCAGATGAAGATGATCAGATTCTAAAAAAGGTTAAAAAGGCAAAAACAGATAGTGGAACAGGAGAACCTGGAGCACCAATGCCGGAATCAGTATCTAATTTGATTGATCTGATGAAATTGGTATCTACAGAAGATGTTGTGAAATTTTACCAGGAAGCATGGAATAATCAAACCATTCGCTTTGGTGATATGAAAAATCAACTGGGAGAGGATATGGTGAAATTTATTGCACCAATTCGTGAGAAAGCGAAAGACCTGCAGCAAAATACCGACTATCTGAGGAAGGTAATCAAGGCTGGTGCTGAAAAAGCAAGGGCAAACGCGGCACAAACTTTGCAAGAGGCGAGAAAACTTATTGGAATAAATTACTATTAAGATAGTCGCCAACTGTAGCTACTTTCATTTTTAATTACCTTTAATCGGATGGCAAAACAGAACAAAATCAAACATATAGCGATTGCCGGTAACATTGGTGCCGGTAAAACTACACTTACAGAAATGCTTTGCAGGCATTATAAGTGGCATCCACAGTTTGAAGATGTAGAACATAATCCCTATCTGAATGATTTCTATGAAGATATGCCTCGTTGGGCGTTCAACCTGCAGATATACTTCCTGAACGGCCGTTTGAAGCAATTGCTGGAGATTCAGAACGGAAAAGAAACAGTTATTCAGGATCGTACCATCTATGAAGATGCTCATATCTTCGCTCCCAATCTTTATGAAATGGGATTGATGACCAAACGCGATTTTGATAACTATTTCAACTTTTTTGAAACACTGAAAACTATGGTCAAACCTCCTGATTTATTAATTTATCTTCAGGCTTCGGTTCCTACCCTGGTAGCTCAAATTCAAAAAAGAGGAAGAGAGTATGAAGAAAATATTCGACTCGATTACCTAAAACGATTAAATGAATATTATAATAACTGGATCGAAAAATATAAAGAAGGCCCGTTATTAATTATTGATATCGATAAAAACAAATTCCCTGAATCGGATGAAGACCTGGGGGAAATTATCTCAAAGATCGATTCTCAACTCTACGGATTATTCTAAACGTAATTCAGATATTTTAAAGAAGGTGTGCTAAATCTTGCACACCTTTTTTTGTTTGTTAGAGTTTCATTAACAAACAACCAATAAGAAGTTTATAGCTTTGTAATTGTTAACCTGTTTATTTTAGATTGAAGTTTGTTAAACCCGTTTCTATTATGAGATTATTGCTCCTGGCAGCGATAACTTTTCTTCACGGATCGTTAAGAGCCCAAACATTATGGTCGCCAACCGGCAGGCATACCGGCCTTGGTAGCTATAGCAACAATTTTCAGAATGTTTTTTCTACAGCGTATCAACCAGCCGGACTAGCCAATATTCCATTGTCATCTGCAGGAGTTTATACAGAAAGAAGGTTTATGCTGAAAGAACTCGCACTATATATATTGGACGCCGCATTTCATACCGCTAAAGGAGGAATAGGCACAAGCCTGATTCAAACAGGCAATAAATACTGGCACCAGCAACTATTGGCTTTGGCTTATGGTAAACAATTAAGTAAGAACCTCGGAATAGGTCTTCACTTTAATTATACTATTACCAGCACTCAGGGTATGGGTAGTGAAGGAAGTGTTGGATTCAGGCTAGGAGGGATCTGGCATACGAACAAGCAGCTGCATATAGGATGCCTGCTTGCCAAAGAGCAAAACAAGTCAATAATAGGAGCCGGACTGGGATTCGAAGCATCAAAAGATTGCCTGGTTACTGCCGAAATAATTAACTGGGCCAATTACTTCCAGGCGAAACTGGGATTTATTTACCGTGTAGCCAGTGCCCTGGCTATATTGGCCGGTGGTGGGGCCGGTACTCAGCAAAATTTTGCCGGCTTTAATATTTATTGGAATGCGTGGACCATTGGATTCACCTCCGGCTTCCACACAACCCTGGGCATCACTCCTTCAATTGCTTTATCATGGCAACAAGCCGCAAAATAATAGTAGTCGTAATGTTGCTACTAAGTAATCAGGTATTTGCACAATTGCCAGATGAACAATCAACTGCTATTTCCAATAATCTTGAATTCTCTAATGCGGCAAATCTTCAATTGGAAGATGATGCCACCTGGCAAACGCTAAATAGTTATAGAAGGCATGCTTTGGCACTCAATACTGCTGAAGAAGCGGAGTTGCAGGCATTGGGATTGCTGACGGTGCTGCAAATAGATAATCTGTTACAGTATAGGTCTGCTTTAGGTCCTTTAATTAGTTTATATGAATTACAAGCCATACCAGGTTTTGATATGGCTACTATTCAAAAACTGTTGCCTTATGTTTCATTAAATGATCAATTAGGGCCACAATATTCTTTACACGATTACCTACAGAATGGAGATCATAATTTATTGCTTAGATATGGCAGAAAACCGGAAAAAGCAAAAGGCTATGAAACGCATAAGTATAAAGGCTCTCCGGATAAATTATTTTTAAGATACCGCTATTCTTTTCCTAAATATATAAGTGCAGGTGTGCTGATGGAAAAAGACCCCGGAGAACCCTGGTTGGTGAAATCCAAAATCCCAATGTTTGATTTTTATAGTGTTCATGTTTTCCTCAAAAATTTCCATCGTTTAAAAGCATTGGCAGTTGGAGATTTTACTGTCAATTTAGGACAAGGACTTCTCGTCTGGCAGTCACACGCCTATCAAAAGGGGGCCAGTGCAATGCTTACCAAAAGAGAGGGTGAAATATTAAGACCATACACTTCAGCTGGTGAATTCAATTTTTTTAGAGGATTGGGTGCTACCTGTCAACTGAAAAACTGGTCGGTAACGGCTTTTGCTTCATTACGTTTCCTGGATGCTGCTATAGACAGTACGGATATTGAATCCATTATTGCCGGCAATATCTCAACAAGTGGATATCACCGCACCGCAACAGAATTGGCAAACCGTCAGAATGTTCGACTACTAAGCATTGGAGGAAATATTAAATACACGGCTCCAAGATGGCATGTAGGATTGAATCTCGTAAATCAGACATTCAGCCCCGCATTGCTTAAAGTACAGCGACCTTACAATAAGTTCGATTTTACCGGAAGTAGGCTGATTGGTGGCAGTATCGATTTTGCTGGATATTATAAGAATGTTCATTTCTTTGGCGAGGCTGCCACAAATGATAACCTTAAATCAGCTTTTATGATTGGTGCCATTACCACTATAGCACCAACTGTAGATTTAAGTCTGGTTTACCGCTCCTTCGATAAAGAATATCATAGCCTGTTTACCAATAGTTTCGGGAACGGATACCAGACAGCTAATGAAAGAGGGTGTTATACTGCTATGGCTATACGGCTTAGCAAACGTTTCACTATAGAAAGCTATTCAGATATTTATTACTCCCCCTGGTTAAAATACCAAAAAAGTGCTCCTTCAAGAGGAACAGATTATAGTATCTCTGGAATTTATACCCCTGATAAACTAACGGTATATCGACTCAGGTAC
Organism: Chitinophaga silvatica; assembly: GCF_003419895.1. Classification (GTDB taxonomy): domain Bacteria; phylum Bacteroidota; class Bacteroidia; order Chitinophagales; family Chitinophagaceae; genus Chitinophaga; species Chitinophaga silvatica. The sequence continues at coordinate 114,086 of NZ_QPMM01000009.1, forward strand.
ATTTATCAAACCAGCCAGCAAAATCAAGCCCAGGAAGGAAATAACATACCCGCATTAGGCACCCTGACTAAAATGAATTTGCGATTTGATATACAAAAACAACTAAGCAAATCTTTTAAAATTAAAGGCAGGATAGAGTATTGCCAGTTTTATTCAATGAGTGTTCAACATGGTGGAATGTGTTTTCTGGAAGCAGGAAAGGGCATCAATAAAGTTCCATTTTACATCACGGCCCGCATTGCTTATTTTAAAACAGAGAACTACGATACAAGGATCTATGCAACCGAGAGCAGTGTGCTGTATGATAATTCCGTTACTCAATTTTATGGAACCGGATGGCAATTTTATATGAATCTTAAGTGGAAGGTGAACAGGCGCATTACCTGTTGGGCAAGATTTCATCAAACGAGATATCCTGAATTACAGAAAGTAGGAAGTGGTAATGAGGAAGTAAACAGCAACCATATTACAAATATTCAGTTTCAGCTTCAATATCTTTTAGCAAAAAAGAATTGATTTTAAAGAATGTGGAAATCTTTTAATTATGATAAGAGATTGATTTTTAGTAGATTGATAACTTGAAATTAATTAGTGTTAAAATAATGTTAACCAATTATAGCTTAGCATTTGTTTTTTTTCTACCTTGGGGATGTCAACCAAAATCTAAATCTAAAACTGAATCTAACTTAATGTTTGGTATACCTGTTTTTGGATGAAAAGACTATAATCTGAGGGGGAAGCTAACTTATGAGAAACTCAACTGGAGTTAAATTTAGAGCAATAGCAAATCATTTATTGGCCACTTTTTAGGAAATCAATTGCAAGATTATCATCTGACTTTTCATAACTTTTTTTCTTTTTCAACCACTATCTGACCGTGCACGGGTGCATTTAAGGTCTGGCGATCAGGAACAATTTTTGTTCTGATACTGTTACCTGATTAAATTGCTATTTTAAAAAAGAGGACTTGTTTTAAGTCCTCTTTTCTATTTTTGTACGGCTAAATCATACAATATGGAAAATCAGCACGAAGAACAGCATCAGCTTAATATAGAGTTGAATGAAGAAATTGCAGAAGGGCAATATGCTAACCTGGCTATTATCACTCATTCTAATGCAGAATTTGTGGTAGATTTTGTAAACGTTATGCCTGGTTTACCAAAGGCTAAAGTTAAATCCCGCATTATTCTTACTCCGCAGCATGCTAAGCGCTTTATGAAGGCAATGCTCGATAATATCAAGAAGTTCGAAGCAATACATGGTCCGATACAGGATCAGGACCAGGTTTCAATGCCTCTGAATTTTGGTGGCCCTACTGCTCAAGCTTAATCCTTTTTTCAATGGAAACGATATATTCTTATCATCACCTGCGGGAGTTTACTCACGAAGTATTTATCCGCATGGGTTGTAGTTTGGATCATGCTACATTGGCAACAGAAGTATTGCTCTCTGCAGATTTAAGAGGGATCGACTCACATGGAATAGCCCGATTGTCGGGCTATGTTCGTTTATGGGAGGCTAAGCGAATTAATGCTAAACCGGATATAAAAATTGTACACGAAACGCCAAGTACTGCCGTTATTGATGGTGATGGTGGCTTAGGGCTTGTTGTAGCACCATTTGCAATGGAAGTAGCAATGAAAAAGGCTGCTGAAGTAGGCACCGGTTGGGTAAGTGTCAAAAATTCGAATCACTTCGGGATTGCAGGTTATCATGCAATGATGGCTTTGGATAGAGATATGATTGGTATGGCAATGACAAATGCCAGTCCACTTGTTGCACCCACTTTCGCCACCGAGCGAATGTTGGGTACTAATCCAATTGCAGTTGCCATTCCTGCAAAAGAACAGCCGGCATTTGTAGCAGATTTTGCTACCACCACAGCCGCTAACGGAAAATTGGAGATTTTACAGCGAAAAGGGGAGGAAGCGCCTGTTGGATGGATCCAGGACAAAAATGGGAACCCAAGTACCGATCCGCACGAACTCAAGAGTGGCGGGGCTTTGCTACCTTTGGGAGGCGATCGGGAACACGGAAGTCACAAAGGGTATTGTTTGGGAGCAATTGTTGATATATTTTCGGCCGTTCTTTCGGGCGCAAATTATGGACCTTGGGCTCCTCCTTTTGTAAGTTTTCTACCTTTAGCCCCCGATCCGGTGGGTGAAGGACTGGGCCACTTTTTAGGAGCAATGAGAGTAGATGCTTTCAGACCAGCTGATGAGTTTAAAGCCAACATGGATACCTGGATCAGCCGGTTCCGAGCTGCTAAGGCCGTTCCTGGTAAGGAAGTGCTTATTCCGGGCGATCCGGAAAGAGAAACATATCACCGCCGGCTGGAAGATGGAATTCCGGTAGTAGATTCTGTAGTGAAAGACTTACAGGAGCTGGCAGTGAAATTTGATTTGAACTTTTAAACCACAACATTCATAAAAAATACCAGGAAAAGAGCCAGCGCTTAATTTCGGGTTTGCTAAAAGTAAAAACAGATATATTCAGATGAAAGTCTTAAAATTTGGTGGAACCTCTGTGGGAAAACCAGAGCGTATGCAGTCAATTGGCCAACTAATCACTGCTGATAATGATCAGAAAATAGTGGTATTGTCTGCACTCTCAGGCACAACAAACTCCCTTGTTGAAATCAGCCAGTCGCTGTCTGAGGGTAAGAGGGATCAGGCAAAACAGCAGATAGATAAGCTGGAGCAACATTATCGTTCTTTTTGCCTCGATTTAGTGAAGCAGGATTCCGGTCGTGCCAAGACTAAGGCAATCGTGGATGAACATTTTGAGTTCCTGAATATCATTCTAAAAATCTCTTTCAACGAAGCGCTGAATAAAGATATTCTTGCACAAGGAGAATTACTTTCTACCCGCCTTTTCTGCGTTTACCTGGAAGAAGCAGGCATTTCTGCAGTTTTACTTCCGGCATTGGATTTCATGAGCATCGACGAGTTCGAAGAGCCTGAAATTCCAAAGATTAAAATCAAATTGAGTAACCTGATTAATCAACATAGCAACGAGAAAATCTTCGTTACTCAAGGTTACATCTGCCGCAATGCTAAAGGAGAAGTAGATAACCTGAAACGTGGGGGTAGCGATTATTCTGCATCTCTGATCGGTGCCGCAATCCAGGCTTCTGAAGTGCAAATCTGGACAGACATCGATGGTATGCACAATAACGATCCTCGTGTTGTGAAGAAAACCTTCCCTATTGTACAATTATCATTTGATGAAGCTGCCGAATTAGCTTACTTCGGTGCTAAGATCCTTCACCCGGCTTCTATCTGGCCTGCACAGCATTTCAACATTCCTGTGAAATTGCTGAACACTATGCAACCAGAGGCTAAAGGTACTATCATCACAGAATTGCCTAATGGTAATGGTGCTAAAGCGATAGCGGCCAAAGACGGTATCATTGCTATTAAGATTAAATCCAGCCGTATGTTGCTGGCTTATGGATTCTTACGTAAGATCTTCGAAGTGTTTGAAAAATACCGTACTCCGATCGATATGATCACTACTTCCGAAGTAGCTGTTTCTTTAACTATCGATAGCTCTCAGTATCTCGATCAAATCCTGAAAGAACTGCAACCATTCGGATCTGTAGAACTGGATCACCACCAGACTATTGTTTCTATTGTGGGTAATGAAGTTGCTGCTACGCCTTCTATCATCACCAAATTATTCGATTCTTTGGAAGAAATTCCATTGAGAATGATTTCTTATGGAGGTAGCCGCCACAATATTTCTATTCTCATCAATGGCCAATACAAGGAAAAAACTCTTCAGGCTCTGAATAAAGGATTATTCGGATTGGAATAGTTGCAGATAAACGTAAATTGAAAAGAGGCTGTTTCTTTTACAGGAAACAGCCTCTTTTTCGTATATATGCAGCATTCATAACTTACTTCCTCGAAATATTTTTCTCTCCAGGCAGCAACCGCTGATCAAATACAAAGGGTTGTGTATTCTTTATGGTAATCTGCTCTGCATCGGGATGTAGTGGATTGATAAGGTAATTATGTTCTTCTGCAATAATTACTGAAGGAACTCTAAGTACAGCATATTTTGCGGTTTCGGACCATTCATCTCCAATGTCTTGAAGAAAAGGGGCAGGGGTAAGAGATTGCCAGCCTTTGGGAAGATCTTCTTTCGTTAATACCTTGATAGCAATAGTATCGGGAATATGAATGCTGGCAATACAGAAATCCTGTATAATATTCTTTAATGGTATATGCACCAGTACTTCCAATGCGGCAAGTGCACGGCTTCCTGCTGTATATACGATAGCATGACCCGGACTATTCCAACGCCCGCCATAAAGCCTGGCGCCTGTTCCGGCAAGATCGTCTATATACGCGCATTTGCTAATCCTGTATACTTCCATGCAGTTGTTTTAAGCAAAGATGCCATGTTCGATACGACCTAATTCGTCCTGAATTAATTGGAAGCCGAATGTTGTATCAAGTAATGAAATAGGTGTTTGATAGTTAAAGGCTGGTAGTGGAGTTCTCATCCACTCTTTAAAATCGGCCAGGTGGCCAAATACTTCGGTGCCTCTTTGGTATAATTGCGATAATAAAATAGCTCTTTCAGAGGTATCTGCAGAAAGCTTGGCATCATCCGAATAACGTTGCAAAGTCCTTTCTGATACATGCAATACCTGAGATAATTCGGCCAGGGAGAAAGAAATCTGCTTCCCCAGATTGATCAGTGCCCTTTTAATTATTCCACTTCTGGAAAGTTGTATGAAATCAAAGTAGCCATTCCCCACCACATAGGTGCCTGATGGATCTTCTACGATCATCAACGCATTCTCCTGTACACTATATCCTTTGAGATGTTTCATATACTCTGACATTTGTCACAAAAATACAACATTTTGTCGTAATTAGGAAGTCTGACCTTCAAAATATCCAATCTTCTGCATCTTATTGATATCTAATGATAAAACATCATAATCCGAGATGACTTTGCCTTCCAGGATATAAAAACCACTCTTTTGAAGGGGGTATTTCTTCAGGCTATCCGGAAAATGAACAGTGTCTATATATGAGCCTTCTCTATCTAAAAAAGTACCAAAACACATAGGTTCACCTTTATTGCTACGGAGATATTTGATAGTCACCAGGTATCCAAGCGTGATAATGGGTTTGTTGATATACTGATGAAATAACCGGGCCGGTATATATTGTTCCTGTTCGTGTTGCAGCACCTCGAAAGGTGATTGAAGGGGAAATCCTAATAAATCTATTTCATCAAATGCATCTTCATGTGAGTGATACGCGAGTTTTGGCAGATCACAATTTACAGTTGGGGTACCAAACAGGGGTAGAGTATGTGTTGGGATGGCTTCCCGGTTTCGGACCAGCAAACTGCTTTTCCATAGTAATTCTTTCTTGGTAAAACCTGTGAATTTAAAACAACCGATACGTATAAGAATTTCGAGTTGCTCAGGGCCGGGAGCAATTCGACTGGTAAAATCTTCCAGGTGCAGAAAAGGTCCATTCTGTTCCCTGTTTGATAAAATACTTGCAGCTAATGCTTCTTCCAGTCCTTCTATATGTATCATTCCTACGAATACATCATTGCCTTTAATATTCGTATAGTAATCACTGTTATTAATACAGGGGGGATGAATATCTACTCCGGTTTTTTTCAACTCCCTGAAATAAAGTTCACGGCTATAGAATCCACCGAAATTATTGATTACAGCCACCATAAATTCAGCAGGGAAGTAGGTTTTCAGATACAGACTTTGATAGCTCTCTACGGCAAAACTTGCAGAATGGGCTTTGGAAAAGGAATAGTTGGCGAAACTGGCGATCTGTCGCCATAACTCTGCAGAAACGTCCTGTGGGCGCCCCAGGCGTTTACAGTTATCAAAGAACTGGTCTTCAATTTTTTTTAAATTATTTGCTCCTCTGTATTTCCCTGCCATAGCCCGGCGGAGGGTATCAGCATCTGCAAGCGGGAGATCTGCAAAGTAGTGAGCTACTTTAATTACGTCTTCCTGGTAAACCATGATTCCGAATGTTTCATGCAGTAGCTCCTCAATAACGGGATGCAGATATGTTACCTGGTCGGGGTTTCGAAAGCGATGTATATATTGTTTCATCATGCCCGATTGAGCAACACCTGGTCTTATAATTGAGCTGGCAGCCACCAGCGACAGGTAGTCGCTGCAGCGGAGTTTCAGCAGCAACTGGCGCATAGCTGGCGATTCGATATAAAAACAGCCAATAGTATTCACTGTTTCCAGGTTCTTCTTTACTCTGCTATCTAATTGAAATGCTTTTACATTGTGAATATCTATATCTATATGTTTATTTTTTTTGATGATTTCGATAGCATCCTTGATATGTCCTAATCCTCTTTGAGACAGGATATCGAACTTATACAGACCAATTTTCTCGGCCTGCCACATATCCATCTGTGCAGTAATAAAACCTTTGGGAGGGAGGTAAGTAGTACAGCAATAATGAATAGGATTTTCACTGATGAGAATACCACCGGCATGTATACTCATGTGATTGGGATACGATTTTTCTGTAGCCATCATCTGGCTGTAATAGATGATTTTCCGATGAATGCTGTCATTCTCCAATTGCAGCTTGAAACCATTTTCCAGGATAGTATCAATTTCTTTTTTCGGCAAGCCATATACTTTGCCTAATTCCCTGATGATGGCATTGGTTTGAAAAGTGGTAACTGTTCCCAATAAGGCTGTATGTTCTTTCCCATATTTGTTGAAGATGTATTCGATGATAGTGTCGCGGTCGCGCCAGGAGAAATCCAGATCAAAGTCGGGCGGTGAACTGCGATAGGGGTTGAGAAACCGTTCGAAGTAAAGATCGAGCTCAATGGGGTCTACATCCGTAATAGCCAGACAATAGGCTACTATTGAGTTGGCGCCGCTACCTCTTCCTACATAGAAGAAGCCTTGTTGCCGGGCATAGCGTATTATATCCCAGGTAATGAGGAAATAGGATTCAAAATCCAGTTGTGTAATAATGGCGAGTTCTTTTTCAATTCTTGCCAGTGCAACGGTATTATCTTCGCCATATCTGTATTGCATGCCTTCAAGAGCCAGCCCTCTTAGTTTTTTTTGGTCTTCTTCTTTGCTGCCGGCAAAAAATAGTTTGTTTCTGGGAACATTAAAATCGATCTCTATTCCGCATGCTTCCATGATTTTTAATGTATTTCTGACAATATGCGGATAGTTGGCGTATCGTTCTATCAGTTGGGCGGGAGAAACGAATTGTTCATCCGTTCTGGCTGTGGTGTCGGGCGATAATTGAGTGATGAGAATATTTTGATCGATGGCCCGAAGCAGGCGATGTAATTCGAAGTGTTCATTATCCTGAAAGGTAACGGGATGAAGAATAACCAGTTTATGTTGCAGGGCAATAGTATCTGTTCTGAATAATTTATTCAGTTCCCAGTATTTGACGCCTATTAGTTCATTAGGCAGAAGTTGAGCAGGGGCAATACTTCCCCAGTTATATATCGCGAATGTATGGGGAAGTACAGGAGCCCGATCGGGGAAGGAAGTTGCTTCTTCAAGATGTGTAGATAGGAAATGGTTGATATGGTACCAGCCTTCAATATTTTTTGCGAGCAGGATGTATTTGAGATCATTATTGTTACGGCATTCGATGCCGAGGATAGGTTTTATATCTTTTTGCTGGCAGTAATCAACAAATTCCCAGGCGTCGGCAGTCAGGTTGATATTGGTAAGCGCGAGGGTGCGAATACCTAGCTCAAAGGCTTTATCAACCAATGTGGCTACGGGCATGGTGCCGTATCTGAGGCTGAAGAATGTTTTACAATTCAGGAACATCAGTTATAAATTTCTTTGGGAAGATTCCGGTATTCTTTTGAGTTTTATTTAGATAGATCATCATCGGTTATAAATTTCTTTGGGAAGATTCCGGTATTCTTTTGAATTTTTATATAGATAGATCATCACCCATTATAAATTTCCTTCGAAAGAATCTGTATGCCCCTGAAGTGTTTTAGATAGATTATCATCTGTTATACATTTTTCTTTCAGGTGGAGTTACATTAGTTCCTTTCATGAGATATTGCCAGCCGAAGCGATTTTTTATATGATCGATGGCCTGGTAGAGTGCAATCATTTCCTGGCTGTCGTCGAATAGATTAATCTGATAGTTACCCTGAACGAGGTGACTAAACCGTACTCCGATTAATCTGACTAATAAGCGGCGATCATAAAGTTTCTGAAAGAGGTCTTTTACTTTTTCGAGTAATACATGATCTGAGCAACTATAGGGGATGGTAGCTTGTTTGGTAACGGTTTGAAAATCGGAGTACCTGATTTTTACGGTAATGCAACCGGTAAGTTTATTTTGTTGGCGTAGCTCAAATGCAATTTTTTCTGTCATGCGTACTAGTTCGGCGTGTAATAGTGCGATATCAATAGTATCGGCAGGAAAAGTATTTTCTGTGGAGATAGATTTTTGTTCGTAGTAAGGCACCACTGGTGATTCATCTATACCATTGGCTTTTTTCCAAAGGGCAATTCCGTTTTTTCCCATCCATGCTTCCAGCAGGGAGATAGGCACTTCGCTGAGTGTTTTCACGGTTTCTACGCCACGGCGCCTCAGTTGGGCACCGGTTTCACGGCCAACCATAGGTATTTTTTCTACGGCCAGTGGTGCCAGGAAAGATTTTTCTTCTCCAAAGTGGATTTCCAGTTGTCCGTTAGGTTTAGCTTCATCTGTAGCTACTTTGGATACTAGTTTATTAGATGCTAATCCGAAAGAAATGGGTAATCCTGATTCTTTGATAATCTTTTTCCGAAGTTCTGTTGTCCATTTTAATGACCCGAAAAATTTATCCATTCCTGAAATATCCAGGTAGAATTCATCGATGGATGATTTCTCATACAGGGGGGCCTGATCGGCAATAACAGCCGTTACTTCCCTCGATTTTTCACTGTAACGTTCTATATCCCCACTTCTTACGATAGCGTGCGGACATAAGCGTAATGCTGTTTTCATGGGCATGGCAGAATGAATACCAAATTTTCTGGCTTCATAACTACAGGCCGATACAACAGCCCGATCGCTACTTCCGCCGATCAGCAGCGGTTTACCGCGTAAGCTATCATCCTGCAAACACTCTACGGATACAAAAAAACAATCCAGATCAAAATGCACAATAGTACGTTGTTGTAAGGCGATCATTTTAATACAGTTAAAGGGTAAATAAAAAAGGACAGAACAAGTTAACAACCTGAATAAAAAGCGATACGGATGGCGGACCGGGCAGAGGGGAAGATAGTAGTGCAACTGGCCTGCCAGCCGGAATCACTTTTTCTGGTTTCAGGACTGCTAAGTTACTAAATATTTTAGTAATGCTAAATAATTTAGTAAAAAAATATTAAGATTTTTCTAAGAAGCATTTTTCGTAACTTTAGTATGTACATAACTGAGAGCCAATAGATAACAAGTAATCAGATAAACGAAAGGAGCACAAGCAACGCAGATAGTTTTACCTTTAAACTTATCTTCATGAAACCCAAGGATCTTCCTAAAGAATTACTTATCCTGGCTTTGTTATTATTACCGATGGTTTACCTCGCCATCATCTGGAATCATTTACCTCAGAATATTCCCAGCAGTTTTAATCCTTCGGGTGAGGGTGGAAAAAGCGATTTCCTGCTTTTAATGATCTTTCTGTTTTTTACCAATGGATTGATTTATATTCTATTCAGGTATTTGCCAGATACAAATACAATGACTACCACTGTGGCGGAGCATAAGGAGTACTATAGGATTCGCTTTATTATTCATATTTATCAGTCAATATTTACCTGCCTCATTATTTTCATGGTAAGTCAGGGGCAACCATTCATAATGGAAAGATGGGTATTCGTGGGAGATGGAGTGCTGATTACCGGAATTGGTATTTACCTGCGGAAGCTGAAACCCAATTATTATGTGGGAGTAAGAACAGCTTATACTTTAAAAAGCCCTGAGATTTGGAACCAGACTCACCGTATGGCCAGTACGTTGTGGATAACTGCGGGGATAGTGATTATTATTTCAGGTTTCTTCCTGTCATTAATCACAGGCGTGTTCATTATTTTCTTCGTGGCGCTTGTGCTGGCTGCATTGCCTTATATTTATTCGTTCAGACTGTATTATAAGGATAAGGGCTAATTACAATTATCTGAAAACTATAAAAAAATAAAGCGGGTAATTTACCCGCTTTATTTTTTAGAACCAACCTTTACCTAAAGCCTCACGGAAAGGCCATGGGATCAGTGCCAATATCAGAATGAAGGCCAGACCGAAAAAGATAAGACCTAATTTATGTTTTTGAGCATCTGTTGCTGCTTTCTTAATTTTTGATTTGCCAATATGTACTAATGCAATAGCAACAATGGCCAAAATTTCGTGTTCTACAGTAAAGAAACGCAATACAGGGTCTTTCATCGCAGCGCCCATATCAGCCAATCCGGCTTTGGAAAGTGGACTTACAAAGAAATACAGGATCAGGCCTACCAGCAATTGAAGATCACAAGCAATCATAAAGAAGAGCCCAGCCTTCTTATCTGCAGGTGTAAACGGCGTTTTGCCGGTAACACCTTTTAATGAACGGATAACAGCCCAGAGTCCGGCCAGCACTATCGCCCATCGTAAAAATGAGTGTAGATGTAACATATCTGATTGAATTTTACCGGACAAAAATAAGAGAAGCACTCGAATATATTTGGTTATTTATAAAAATATTTGCTAATTTTGTTAGCATGGTACTAAATTATTTAGATTATGTCCATCGTCTGCCGCAACTTAAAATACCTGCGTAAACAAAAATCCTGGACGCAGCAGGAGTTTGCCGATAAGCTTGGCATCAAACGTTCCTTATTGGGTGCTTACGAAGAAGAACGTGCAGAGCCCCGCACAGAAGTACTGGAACAAGTGAGTGATATGTTTCGTGTATCCATCGATGATCTGTTACGTCGCGATCTTGGCTCCCAGAAAGATAACTTCCTGGAAAAACGCCGGCAGCTTAAGCTGGGGAATTCCAGACAGGCTATCCAGTTTGTGCCGGTTAAAGCTGCTGCAGGTTATCTCGCCGGCTATAATGATGAAGAATTCATCGAAGAACTGAATACCTTCACATTGCCGATGTTAGGTGCTGGTGATTACAGAGCTTTTGAAATTGCAGGGGATTCCATGCTTCCTGTTACCTCAGGATCCGTAATCGTTTGTCATAAGGTGGATGGCTGGGAAGAAATTAAAAATAATGAAACCTATGTGGTCATCACCGCAAGGGAAGGAATTGTTTTTAAACGTATTCTTAAAAGCAACCGATCCAAATCAAAAATTACCCTGGCTTCAGATAATCCGCAATTCGAGCCTTATGGCGTAGAAATGGAAGATGTACTGGAACTCTGGCAATCGGATGCCGTAATAAGCAAAGCCGGTCAGCAAAGCAGAATGAGCGTAAATCACCTGGCCGATATGGTAAATCACCTCCAGGATCAGGTTAGCTTGCTGAAAAAGAAGTTGAAAGACTAATTCTCAGAATTTTATTACCTTTAACTACGTTAATCCCTGATTCACTGCGGTTTTCAGGCAGCTTTAACTGCTTAAACCACTGGAAACAAGGAATTTCATAACAATTTTGTTTTTTCTGAAATCTTATTGTATCTTTGCGTTCCTAAAAATAATGAGGCAAAATTATGTTGATAATTGATTCTAAAGACTGCGAAAACATAGACAAGGCGCTTAAAAAATATAAGAAAAAATTTGAGAAAGCACGCATCCTGCTGCAACTCAGAACACGCCAGTCTTTCACCAAACCATCTGTTAAACGTCGTAACGAAGTGCTGAAGGCAGTTTACAAACAACAGTTGGCTTCTGGTAAATTCGACGCTTAATTTATTATTGTATCAGTGCTGAACTGATTACAACTCAAAATATTTGATGATTGTGAGGTTATTTTAATAACTTTACAATCATCAATCTTTTTGTGTTGAACGAAGCCTTACAATCCATATCAGAGCGGTTCTTATCCTACATTGCGCTCGAAAAGCGATACTCGGCACATACAGCCACCGCCTATCGCAACGATTTACTTCAATTATTCGATTATATAACTATTCACTACGGAGAAACATCCGTAGAAGATATTAGTCATGTTATGATCCGAAGCTGGCTGGCTCAACTCATGGAAGACGCCATTACCGCCAGAAGTGTAAATCGCAAAATCTCTACTCTCAAATCATTTTTTAAATACTGTATACGCCAGGGAATGCTCAAGCAGTCTCCGATGACTAAAGTAATTGCTCCTAAAGTCAGGAAGCGATTACCCGGTTATATCGAAGAAAAGGGGATGAGGGCGCTGGAAGATAACGTTAGCCCGGTTTCCGTTACCAGTTTACATATCTTCTCAGACGATCTGGAAGGACATACTCACCAGCTGATATTTGAAATATTTTATCAGACAGGCATTCGTTTGTCGGAATTAATAGGATTAGAGGAGTTTAAAGTCGATAAAGGGAATCAGACTATCAAAGTATTGGGGAAGGGGAATAAAGAGCGGATAATACCCGTAAGTGAGCGGTTATTGCAGCAGATAGCAGCTTATATGGATGAAAAGCGGGGAGCTTTAGAATATATAGAGCCTTTGGTATTATTGGTACATCCTGTAACAGGGAAGAAATTATATCCCAAATACGTTTACCTGATGGTTAGGAAGTATTTGACAGAGCATCAGATTACTACATTAAAGAAAAAAAGTCCCCATGTATTACGACATACGTTTGCAACACATCTAACGAATAACGGAGCAAAACTAAATGCGGTGAAAGAGTTGTTAGGGCATGCAAACCTTTCAGCGACGCAGGTTTATACGCATAATAGCATTGAGAAATTAAAGAAGGTTTACAATCAGGCGCACCCGAAAGCATAACGGTTTAACAAAAAATTATGCGATATATCTGCATTTCTATTTAAAAGTGATTATATTAGTAGTAGTTCTTTCACACTTAAAAGAGAATGCCTATGACCATAGTTTACTAACTAGAATCTAGATTGTTAAATATTTAAAAAATTAGTGCTATGAACGTACAAATTCAAACTGTGCATTTTGATGCTGACTCAAAATTAATTGACCATGTGAACAAGAAGATTCAAAAATTGAACACTTTTTACGATCGAATTGTGAGTGTGGATGTTTTTCTTAAGTTGGATAATTTTGCTCATCAAATTAAAGATAAGACCGCTGAGATTAGAGTACGAATACCGCGCCAGGACTTGTTTGTCAAGCACGAGTCCAAGTCTTTCGAAGAGTCATTTGATCTAGCATTTGACTCCCTTGTAAACCAGGTAAAAAGGAAAAAGGAAAAGAAATTTCAATAATTTTCTAAAATAATTTTGGAAATATTAATCTCTTTGCTACCTTTGCCATCCCGATTCAAAAAAGAGGGTTGGGAAAGGTAGCAAAGTTCTTTATAGCAGGGCGTTTTCAGGGAAGTAGATAAATTTTTAAATATTTATAAGAAACTGAAAAAAAGATTTTGAGAATTGAAAAAAACTCTTAATTTTGCGCTCTCTTTCAACGAGTTACCAACTACTTGAAAGAATGTTTTTTGAAAGATGCCAGCATAGCTCAGTTGGCCAGAGCTACTGATTTGTAATCAGTGGGTCGGGGGTTCGAATCCCTCTGCTGGCTCATCGATTTGAATTTTTAATGTCAGATTTTAGATTTCTTTTCGGATTTAAATTCAGGTTTAAAAATTACAAACAAGAAAAATGTTAGGGCAGGTTCCAGAGCGGCCAAATGGGGCGGACTGTAAATCCGCTGACTACGTCTTCATAGGTTCGAATCCTATCCTGCCCACTACAACAGCGTATTCCGCTTTTGCCCTTCGCAGAGGCGGAATTTAGTTGTGGATGTAGATGAGTAATTCTGACGAAAAGGACTATTCACTTGATACACCCGGTTACAACAGCTTAAAAGCTCTTTTTTTATATTCTATAATTCTTTAAGTGGAAAGTTGCAATGTAGTTTTCCGAATGCTTAGTGAATTAAAAATGCGGGAGTAGCTCAGTTGGTAGAGCGACAGCCTTCCAAGCTGTAGGTCGCGGGTTCGAGCCTCGTCTCCCGCTCGTATTTTTTGATGCAATTTTCAAGCTGTTGTAGCTCAGGGGTAGAGCACTTCCTTGGTAAGGAAGAGGTCGAGAGTTCAATTCTCTTCAACAGCTCATTGAATTTTAGAAGAAGAGTTGTAGTGACTTTTTAATCGCCTCAACAGACTCCATAAAATTCGAATTTCGGGATTCGAATTTATAAATTCCCACTCCGAAATTAAAACTTAGCGTTGTAGCTCAATGGAAGAGCAACCCATTATTATTTAAGGGAAGGCCATGAGTTCAATTCTCATCAACGGTACAAGTTTGTAAAACCGTTTTTGTTAAAAACAACTATCAATACAATCTTTACAAACCATCTAAAAAGAAAATACAATGGCAAAAGAAACCTTCAAGCGGGATAAACCCCACGTAAACATTGGTACCATCGGCCACGTGGATCATGGTAAAACTACTTTGACTGCTGCCATTACCACAATTTTGGCAAACAAAGGTCTGGCAGAGAAGAGAGGTTATGATGAGATCGATGCTGCTCCTGAAGAAAAAGAAAGAGGTATTACTATCAATACAGCTCACGTTGAGTATCAAACAACTGCTCGTCACTATGCGCACGTTGACTGTCCAGGTCACGCTGACTATGTGAAGAACATGATTACCGGTGCGGCTCAAATGGACGGTGCTATCCTCGTGGTGGCAGCTACAGATGGTCCTATGCCTCAAACAAGAGAGCACATCCTCCTGGCTCGTCAGGTAGGTGTTCCTCGTATCGTTGTGTTCATGAATAAGGTTGATCTGGTTGATGACGCTGAGTTATTAGAACTGGTTGAAATCGAAATTCGTGATCTGTTATCTTCTAACGGTTTCGATGGTGATAACGTTCCTGTTATCCAAGGTTCTGCTACTGGCGCTTTAGCTGGTGATGCTAACTGGGTAGCTAAGATCGAAGAACTGATGGATGCAGTAGATTCTTACATTCCTCTGCCTCCACGTCCAGTTGACCAACCATTCCTGATGTCAGTTGAAGACGTATTCTCTATCACCGGTCGTGGTACTGTTGCTACTGGTCGTATCGAAAGAGGTCGTATCAAAGTTGGCGAAAACGTGGAAATCGTAGGTCTGCAAGAAGAACCACTGAAATCTACTTGTACTGGCGTTGAAATGTTCAAAAAATTATTGGACGAAGGTGAAGCTGGTGACAACGCAGGTCTGTTACTCCGCGGTATTGAGAAAACTCAAATCCGTCGTGGTATGGTTATCTGCCAACCTGGTACCATCACTCCACACACCGAATTCAAATGCGAAGTTTACGTACTGAGCAAAGAAGAAGGTGGCCGTCACACTCCGTTCTTCAACAAATACCGCCCTCAGTTCTACTTCCGTACTACTGACGTAACCGGTGAAGTTGAATTACCTGCAGGTGTTGAAATGGTTATGCCTGGTGATAACGTTAGCCTGACTGTAAAACTGATCCAACCAATCGCGATGGACAAAGGTCTGAAATTCGCGATCCGTGAAGGTGGTCGTACAGTAGGTGCTGGTCAGGTTACTGAAATCCTGAAGTAATCACTGAAAAATATCAAAAAGCCATTAGCTTTGGCTTAAAAATCAACTTTTATTATTATATTTGTTGATACCTAAAGCTAAGCTAATGGCTTTATACACGGGTATGGTGCAACGGTAGCATACGGGTCTCCAAAACCTTTGATCTGGGTTCGAATCCTAGTACCCGTGCAGACTAATAAAAATATTTAAATGGTTGAATTGTTATTATTCAAAATATGACAAGTCAACCATTTTTTAGGCTTTAATCAATTGTCCTTAATTCGTTAACTTTATATAATGAATAAGATCAGAAATTATTTCCGCGAGTCTTATCATGAATTGGTTTATAAAGTGTCTTGGCCTACTTGGCAAGAGCTCCAATCCTCTACCATGATCGTTTTGATCGCAACTATTTTCGTTACCGCTATGGTATGGGGTATGGACGCCGCTTCCAATTTTGTGTTAACTCACTATTATGAAATTTTCAAAAGATAATTAAATGGATGCAGCCAATATTCCTGCTCAGGAAACAAAGTGGTATGTACTCCGCGTTGTTAGTGGCAAGGAAAAAAAAGTGAAGGAATACCTGGATATTGAAGTACGCCGCTCCGATTGGGGTAACGTTATCACCCAGATCTTCCTCCCGGTAGAAAAAGTTTATAAAGTGCAGGCCGGTAAAAAGGTGATGCGCGAAAAAAACTTCTACCCAGGTTATGTGATGATCGAAGCTGTGGACGGTAAAATGACCGATGAGGTTATCCAAGCCATCCGCAACGTATCTGGCGTTATTCATTTTCTCGGAAAAGAAAAACCTATCGCTCTCCGTAAAGCCGAAGTAAACAAAATGTTAGGTAAAGTCGATGAACTCAGCGACCAAGGCCTGACAATGAGTGAACCTTTCATCGTAGGAGAAACTATCAAAATCATCGATGGTCCGTTCAACGACTTCAATGGTGTTATCGAAGAAGTAATCGAAGACAAAAAGAAACTAAAAGTAACTGTGAAAATCTTCGGTCGCGCTACCCCTGTAGAACTCAATTTCATGCAGGTAGAAAAATTAGCTTAATTCAACTTCTTTATATCTGAAACCGTCTCTACCCCGTAGAGACGGTTTTTTTTTACCCAAATCAACTATGCATCGCTTATTCCTGATCCTTTTCTGCTGCTGTAGCCTGTCGGCTCTCGCTCAACAACCTACAACAGGGAACTTCGACCCAATACCCGATAGCGTTACCTCTTCCCCTTCCTCAATCGCCAAATGGCTGGTAAACCACCATCAGGGAAATCAAACTAACATCCTTAAATCAATATATGGCTGGATGGCAGGTAATGTTAAATACGATATGGTCAATACCTTCCTGCCCGATTACTACAAGGATACCTCCGATGCTATCAATAAAACCTTAAAAACCCGGATCGCCGTCTGCCAGGGATACGCCGCCCTCTTCATGGAAATCGCCCGCCAGGCCCACATCCCCGCTCAGATAATTGCCGGCTACACGTTTACTCAGGGCAAACAGGATAATAGCAGCCATGCATGGACTGCCGTATACGTAAATAATTCCTGGAAATTAGTTGATCCAACCTGGGGTAGCGGTGGAATTATAAATGGTAAATACACTCAACAACTGAATTGGAACTACTTCCTCGTAGAGCCGGAGAAATTTATTAAAACTCATGTGCCCTTCGATCCGCTCTTCCAATTCCTCGACATCCCCTGGAGTCATCCCGATATTGCTAACGGCACCAGAACAGATAAACCGGTTTTCAAATACCAGGATACACTCGCTAAGTACAATAGATTTTCTGCCTATGAAAAAGCCGAAAATGCAGCAACACGAATAGCTGATTATGGTGTTACTAATCAGTTAATTGGAGTGGAATTGCAACATTTACGAAATGTTATAGCTGTTGGAAAGCAAAATGTGTTAGTTGATGAACATAATCTGCAAGTAAATAAAGTCAATAAACTTGGCAGTCAATATAACGAAGTAGTAGCATCATTCAACGAATATGTAGAGTTTAAAAATCATCAATTCACTCCTTCTAAACCTGATCAGGAAATCAAAGACTGGATCGATGGCCTTTATACTAAACTAACCGAACAGCAGCAACAATTAGCCGCTATTCAACCTGCCAACAATACCATTGCTACAAACATCGGAGAACTGAAAGCTGCTGTTACTGAATTAAGAAAGAAAGTAATTGAAGAACAAGCTTTTGTAACTAAGTATATTAAGACTTCTAAGTTATTCAGGAAAACAATGTTTTATAAGATTGGAAGATAAATTGAAGTGATGAGGCTTAGCAACAGAGACTTTCAAAATCGAATACTATGTACCAATAAAAAAATGATGAGTAAGTGCCTCAATATTGAGAGCAAGGATGTTTCCCGGATATAAGGTGATAATGGAATGATTTTGTAAAAAAATACCTGCAAACACCGGAAGCATTCAGAAAGAATTTCTTTTCAAAATAGCTATAGTATAAACGAAGAGGATTTTTTATATTTAGATAGAGTTAGCACAGTTGATTATTTCCCTATATCTTAATTAATAATGAAACGATTGTTTTCCTTAGTAGCAGGAGTATTATTTTTCTTTGAATCTGTTGGTCAGACTACTATTCCACAAATACCGGCAAGCGAAGCTACTTCAGCTGCCTCTATGGCAAAGTGGTTAAAAGCGCATACCACAAATAGCACGGCTTTTCAGAAAGCATTATTTAGCTGGATAGCTAATAATATCGAATATGATGCGCCTAATATGAACAGGCCGAATAGTTATAAGGATACCACAGCGGCCATTGCACGGACTTTGCAAACCAAGCTGGGGTTATGTACCGATTATGCAGTTTTGTATGCGCAGGTCTGTAAAGCGGCCGGAATTAATGCTATTGTTGTTACGGGGTATACTATTCAGGAAAAAACCATGCTTCCGATAGGGTCGCATGATTGGATAGTGGTACCGGATGCAGGAAAATGGACGATAGTAGATCCTACCTGGGGAGCAGGAGTGGTGGAAAATGGAAAATTTACGAAACGACTTAATTGGAAATGGTTTCAAATCTATCCGTATGAGGCAAATAAAACCCATGTACCATATGATCCTATTTGGCAGCTATCTACCGCTCCGATGGGGCATGATGATATAGTAGAATTATCTAAAATAATCAGGTCAAATAAGGGGGCTGTGGATATAGCATCTAAAGGAAAGCCATTTGCATTTAATGATAGTATCAGGGTTTGGATGAAGCAAACGAGGATACAGCGGTTACGGTCTTCAGCCTCCAGGATCAGAAGTTATGGAGGAGCGGCCAATCCGTTTATTATGAGTGAGTTGGATTGGATGGACCAGACAATTAAGGTATTGGCAGCGAACCAGGAGGTAGAGCAGGATAATCGTCAGATTGATGCCTTTAATGCAATTAACAGGGATTATACGGAAGTGGTGAAGATGTATAATGAGTATGTAAGGTTTAAGAATAGCCAGTTTACTCCGGAAATGGCAGATGCGGGGATTAAGAAGATGATGGATGGAATTGTGGCTAAATTGGGAGGAGTGAAGAAGTCTTTATCCGGGATGATGGCGATAGAAAGTATTAAACAAAATGCTAATGAATTGAATGATGCGGTGGTTGAGATGGATGGAAGGGTAAAAACGGAGCAGTTATTTGTGAATAAATATATAAAGACGGTGAAGGGGAAGCGGCGGGAATTATTTTTTGAATAAGAAGTTGTACTTTTGCGGCTTCGAATTATAAGGAATATTTTTCTGGAATGCAATAGTTTTGTAAAAAAAATCCTTTTCCTTGCAAAAAGGATGCCCAAATTCAAATACTTTTGGACAATTTCATATTAATATATACCTTTGCATCCCCTTTAAAAGGTTTTTTTTAGTTCCTTTTAGTTTTGGGAGCACTCCGAAAATCGGGGCGCGTTAAACCAAATTAAATCAATAAACATGGCAAAAGAGATTTCAACGTATGTGAAATTGCAGGTGAAAGGCGGCCAGGCCAATCCTGCACCTCCAATTGGACCTGCACTGGGTTCCAAAGGTGTGAACATCATGGAGTTCTGCAAACAATTCAATGCTCGTACCCAGGATAAAATGGGTAAAGTATTGCCTGTGTTGCTGACAGTTTACACTGACAAATCTTTCGACTTCGTAATTAAGACTCCTCCGGCTCCGGTTCAGCTGTTGGAAGCTGCCAAAATTCAAGGTGGTTCTAAAGAGCCTAACCGTAATAAGGTTGGTAAAGTTACCTGGGCTCAGGTTGAAGCAATTGCACAGGATAAAATGCCTGATCTGAACTGCTTCACGCTGCAAAGTGCAATGAGCATGGTTGCTGGTACTGCACGTAGCATGGGTATTACTGTAGAAGGTAAAGCTCCTTGGGAAAACTAATCTTGTTTCACCCTGTTAAGGCAGGATCTTAAAATCATTTTGACAAATGGCAACTAAAAAGAGAAAAGTAGCTGATACGAAGGTTGACAAAAACAAGTCATACAGCCTGAAAGAGGCGTCTACTTTGGTTAAAGACATTAACTGTACTAAATTCGACAGCTCTGTCGATTTACATATCCGCTTAGGCGTTGATCCTAAGAAAGCAGACCAGGCAATCCGTGGTTCCGTTACGCTTCCTCACGGTACTGGTAAAACTAAGAAGGTTTTGGTGCTTTGCACCCCTGATAAAGAAGCTGCTGCTAAAGAAGCAGGTGCTGACTTCGTAGGTTTGGATGAGTTCATTCAAAAGATCGAAGCTGGTTGGACTGACGTAGATGTAATCGTAGCTACTCCTGCTGTAATGCCGAAAATCGGTAAACTGGGTAAGATTTTAGGTCCTCGTAACCTGATGCCTAACCCTAAGACCGGTACTGTTACAAACGACGTTGCAGCCGCTGTAAACGATGTTAAAGGTGGTAAAATTACCTTTAAGGTAGATAAAGCTGGTATTATCCATGCTTCTATCGGTCGTGTATCTTTTGCTGCTGATAAAATTGAGCAGAACTCTCAGGAGCTGATCAACGCTATCATTAAGCTGAAACCAGCTACTGCTAAAGGTACTTACCTGAAAGGTTTGTCTATGGCAAGCACTATGAGTCCTGGTATTGTTATCGATACTAAATCTGTTCAAAACTAATTGATCACGAGTGTGTAGCCATTATCTGAAAGGATGGAGGCTTGCTACAAACGTTTAAACATGAATAAAGATCAAAAACAAGAAGTGATCGAACTGCTGAAAGGTAAGTTCTCTCAATACAGCAACTTTTACGTTACCAACACTGAGTCTCTGACTGTAGATCAGGTGAATAAACTGAGGAAGACTTGCTTCGATAAGCAAGTGGAAATGAAGGTAGCTAAAAACACATTGATTCGTAAGGCTTTAGAATCATTAGATAGCGAAAAATATGCACCGGTTTTCGATAGCCTGCATGGAGTAACTGCTTTGATGTTCTCTGACAGCCCTAAAGAACCAGCTGTTATTATTTCTTCTTTCCGTAAAGCTAACGGTAAATTAGAAAAACCAGTATTGAAAGCTGCTTTCGTAGGTGATGAACTGTATGTTGGCGATAACCAATTGGATACGTTAACTAAGATCAAAACCAAAAACGAACTCATCGGCGACGTTATTGGTCTGTTGCAATCTCCTGCAAAGCGCGTTATCGCTGCTTTACTGGAAAAAGGCAAGAAAGAAGGTGCTGCAGTGGAAGAAGCTCCGGCAGCAGAATAATTGGAATAACTGGTTTATTCCATATAAAATTGGCTTCCAAGTCACAATATAGATTTAACAACACATTACAAAAATTTATTAAAACATAATAAAATGGCAGACGTAAAAGCATTAGCTGAACAATTAGTAGGTTTAACTGTTAAGGAAGTTCAGGAATTAGCAGATGTATTGAAAAATGAATACGGTATCGAACCAGCTGCTGCTGCTGTAGTAGTTGCTTCTAACGACGGTGGCGCTGCTGCTGCTGAAGAAAAAACTGCATTCAACGTTATCCTGAAATCTGCAGGTGCTTCTAAACTGAACGTTGTTAAGGTTGTAAAAGACCTGACTGGCCTTGGTCTGAAAGAAGCGAAAGAACTGGTTGACGGCGCTCCAAAATCCTTGAAAGAAGGAGTAAGCAAAGCTGAGGCTGAAGACCTGAAAGCTAAGCTGACTGAAGCTGGAGCTGAAGTTGAAATTCAGTAATTCTTTGCTTAAGTATACATCTTTTAAGGTCAAAAGTGCCAAAATGCACTTTTGGCCTTATTCCCTTTGGGAAAGTGTCTTTTTCAGAGAGTCAAAATAGGGAATCACTAAGAAGTGACTTTGACAATGTGCAGAAGGCAAAAATATTAGGATGGTATTTGACAAAGAAAGTCTTAATTTCCCTAATTCTTACAAGTCATATAACTGCTAACTTCGAATATGTCTCTAAAAAAAGCCCAAACAAACGAAAGAGTAAATTTTGGAAAGATCAAACAAATTACTGAGACACCGGATCTGTTGGCTATCCAAATCCAATCTTTCAAGGATTTCTTCCAATTAGAAACCACACCAGACAAGCGAAACAATGAAGGACTCTTTAAGGTATTTAAAGAGAACTTCCCGATTACTGATACCAGAAATATCTTTAATCTGGAGTTCCTCGACTACTTTGTGGACCCCCCACGGTACACGATTGAGGAATGTATTGAGCGTGGGCTTACCTATTCGGTTCCGTTAAAGGCGAAACTTCGTCTGAGCTGTAACGATGAGGAGCACGTGGATTTCCAGACCATCGTTCAGGATGTATTCCTCGGAAACATCCCGTACATGACTCCGAGAGGAACTTTCGTTATCAATGGTGCCGAGCGCGTTGTGGTTTCCCAACTACATCGTTCTCCTGGTGTTTTCTTTGGTCAATCCGTACATCCGAACGGTACTAAGATCTACTCGGCAAGAGTAATCCCGTTCAAGGGCGCGTGGATGGAGTTTGCAACCGACATCAACAACGTGATGTACGCGTACATCGACCGTAAGAAGAAATTCCCGGTTACCACCCTGTTGCGTGCTATTGGGTACGAAACAGATAAGGATATTCTTCAGCTGTTCGGAATGGCTGATGAAGTAAAAGCAGACAAAAAGAGTCTGGATAAATATGCCGGTAAAAAGCTGGCTGCCCGCGTTTTAAGAAGCTGGGTGGAAGACTTTGTGGATGAAGATACCGGTGAGGTGGTAAGTATCGAGCGTAACGAAATCATGCTCGAACGTGATAGCATCCTGGATGAAGCAAACATCGAAACCATAGTTGATATGGGTCTGAAGAGTGTTTTCGTTCAGAAGGAAGAGGTAAGTGGTGACTTCTCCATCATCTACAATACATTAAATAAGGATACATCTAACTCCGAACTGGAAGCCGTTCAGCACATCTACCGCCAATTACGCGGTGCCGATGCGCCAGACGATGAAACAGCAAGGGGTATCATTGATAAATTATTCTTCTCCGATAAACGTTACGATCTCGGAGATGTTGGTCGTTATAAGATCAACAGAAAATTAGGCCTGACTACACCTTTAGATATGAAGGTGTTGACTAAGGACGATATCATTTCTATCATCAAGTACCTGGTACAACTGACTAACGCTAAAGCGGAGATCGATGATATCGATCACCTCTCTAACCGTCGTGTTCGTACCGTAGGTGAGCAGCTATATGCTCAATTTGGTGTAGGTCTTGCTCGTATGGCTCGTACCATCCGTGAAAGAATGAACGTTCGTGATAATGAGGTATTTACCCCGGTAGATCTGATCAACGCCAGAACCCTGTCGTCTGTAATCAACTCCTTCTTCGGTACTTCCCAGTTATCTCAGTTCCTGGATCAGACTAACCCACTGTCTGAAATCACACACAAACGTCGTATCTCCGCCCTCGGACCCGGTGGTCTTAGCCGTGAAAGAGCAGGCTTCGAGGTACGTGACGTTCACTATAGCCACTATGGCCGTTTGTGTACTATCGAAACACCAGAAGGTCCGAACATCGGTCTGATCTCTACTCTTTGCGTTCACGCGAAAGTAAATGAGATGGGCTTTATCGAAACTCCATACCGCAAAGTGGAAGATGGAAAAGTAGATATGAATAAAGTGAAATTCCTCAGTGCTGAAGAAGAAGATTCTGTGAAAATCGCACAGGCGAATGCTCCACTCGATGAAAAAGGACATTTCGTAAATGATAAAGTTAAATCACGCGAAACCGGTGACTTCCCGATTCTCGACAGAGAAGAGGTAGAATACATGGACGTAGCACCTAACCAGATCGTAGGTTTGAGCGCCTCTCTGATTCCGTTCCTGGAACATGATGATGCCAACCGTGCGTTGATGGGATCAAACATGCAACGTCAGGCCGTGCCACTGCTAAATCCGGAAGTACCTATCGTAGGTACCGGTCTGGAAGGCAAGGCAGCCCGCGACTCTCGTCTGCAAATCACTGCTAACGGAAACGGAGTAGTTGAATTCGTAGATGCTAACGAAATCCATGTTCGTTATGAGCGCGATGAAATGCAAAAACTGGTGAGCTTTGAAGACGATTTGATGGTGTATACACTCACCAAATTCGTTAAAACCAACCAAAGCACCTGTATTAACCTCAGACCTTGCGTTAAGAAAGGTCAACGCGTTGTGGATGGCGACTTCCTGACCGAAGGTTATGCAACCCGCGGTGGTGAACTGGCTCTCGGACGTAACCTGAAAGTTGCGTTCATGCCTTGGAAAGGTTACAACTTTGAGGATGCGATCGTGATCTCTGAACGTGTTGCACGTGAAGATTTGTTCACTTCTATCCACATCGATGAATATGAATTGGAAGTTCGTGATACTAAACTGGGTGAAGAAGAACTGACTCCAGATATTCCTAACGTAAGTGAAGAGGCAACTAAAGACCTCGACCAAAACGGTATTATCCGCGTTGGTGCTCACATTAAAGAAGGTGATATCCTGATCGGTAAAATTACTCCTCGTGGTGAATCCGATCCTTCTCCTGAAGAAAAACTCCTGAGAGCTATCTTTGGTGATAAGGCTTCCGATGCGAAAGACGCTTCTCTGAAAGCACCTCCATCAACTGAAGGTGTGGTTATTGACAAGAAGTTGTTCAGCCGCGCGAAAAAAGATAAAAACTCTAAGACTCGCGAAAAAGCAGCGATTGAGAAACTGGAAAAAATTCACCAGAAGAACGCTGAAGACCTGTTGGAAGTGCTGATGAGCAAATTATTGGTATTACTGAAAGATAAAACTTCTCAGGGCGTTACCAATACATACGGTGAAGTATTGATCTCCAAAGGCTCTAAGTTCTCTCAAAAGAACCTGGTGAATATTGATTTCATGAACGTAAATCCACTCGGCTGGACTACAGACGAGCAGACAAACGATCAGATCAATACGCTGTTGCACAACTATAACATCAAGTTCAACGAAGAGCTTGGCCGTTACAAACGTGAGAAATTCAATATCTCTATTGGTGATGAATTACCAGCAGGTGTATTGAAACTGGCGAAAGTTTACCTGGCTAGCAAACGTAAGTTGAAAGTTGGTGATAAGATGGCGGGTCGTCACGGTAATAAGGGTATTGTTGCGAAGATTGTAAGAGATGAAGACATGCCATTCTTACCAGACGGAACTCCACTGGATATCGTGTTGAACCCACTTGGGGTACCTTCACGTATGAACCTCGGACAGATCTACGAAACCGTATTAGGTTGGGCAGGTCTGAAATTGGGAGTACGTTTTGCAACACCGATCTTCGATGGTGCTACTACTGAAGAAATTGCTTCTTATATCGATGAAGCTGGTTTACCAAGCTTTGGTCACGCTTACTTACATGACGGTGAAACCGGCGAACGTTTCCACCAGAAAGCAACCGTAGGTGTTATCTATATGCTGAAACTTAGCCACATGGTGGATGATAAGATGCACGCCCGTTCTATCGGACCGTACAGCCTCATTACCCAACAACCATTGGGTGGTAAAGCACAGTTTGGTGGTCAGCGTTTTGGTGAGATGGAGGTATGGGCATTGGAAGCATACGGTGCATCCAACATCCTGCAAGAGCTGCTTACAATTAAATCCGATGATATCGTGGGTCGTGCCAAAGCATATGAATCAATTGTGAAGGGAGATAATATACCGAAAGCCGGTGTACCTGAATCCTTCAACGTATTGATCCATGAATTGCGTGGTCTGGGTCTGGATCTGAAATTTGATTAATTTATTTGCTATCCGTTCCTTAAGGAGCGGATAGCTTACTCAATTTTCAGTAAACCAATTTTGCCACTAGCTAACAACTAACGGCTAACCGCTTAAAGCTAATTACAGATGGCTATCAAAAAAGAAAATCGTCCTAAATCAAATTTTAACAGCATTACCATTAGTCTGGCCTCTCCTGATACCATTCTGGAGCGTTCATACGGTGAGGTGCTGAAACCTGAAACTATCAACTACCGTACTTACAAACCGGAACGCGATGGTTTGTTCTGCGAAAGAATTTTTGGTCCTGTTAAGGATTACGAATGCTATTGCGGAAAATACAAACGTATCCGTTATAAAGGCATTGTGTGCGATCGTTGCGGTGTTGAAGTAACAGAAAAGAAAGTACGTCGTGAAAGAATGGGCCACATTCGTTTAGTGGTTCCTGTTGTTCACATCTGGTACTTTAAATCACTCCCTAACAAAATTGGTTACTTACTTGGTATGTCTTCCAAGAAATTGGAAACAATCATCTACTACGAAAGATATGTAGTGATCCAACCAGGTATGAAACAGGAGAAAGGGTTGAACTACGGTGACCTGCTCACTGAAGAAGAATACCTGGATATCCTGGATACTTTACCAAAAGACAATCAACTGTTACCGGATGAAGATCCTAACAAGTTCATTGCCAGAATGGGTGCTGAAGCAGTTGAAATGATGCTGGCTCGTATTGATCTTGACAGTCTTTCTTATCAACTGCGTAACCAGGCTGCTACTGAAACTTCCCAACAACGTAAAGCTGAAGCGTTGAAACGTTTGAGCGTTGTGGAAGCTTTCCGTGAAGCTAATGGCCGCGTAGAAAACCGTCCTGAATGGATGGTTATGCAATATATCCCTGTTGTTCCACCAGAACTGCGTCCGTTGGTTCCTTTGGATGGTGGTCGTTTTGCTTCTTCTGATCTGAACGATCTTTACCGCAGGGTGATTATCCGTAACAACCGTCTGAAACGTCTGATCGAAATTAAGGCGCCTGAGGTGATCCTCCGTAACGAAAAACGTATGTTACAGGAAGCGGTGGATTCATTGTTCGACAACTCCCGTAAATCTAACGCTGTTAAAGCGGAAGGTGGTCGTGCATTGAAATCGCTCTCAGATGTACTGAAAGGTAAACAAGGACGTTTCCGTCAAAACCTCCTCGGTAAACGTGTTGACTATTCTGGTCGTTCTGTTATCGTGGTAGGTCCTGAACTGAAATTACACGAATGTGGTTTGCCAAAAGATATGGCTGCAGAGCTGTTCAAACCATTTATCATTCGTAAACTGATAGAAAGAGGTATCGTTAAAACTGTAAAATCAGCTAAGAAACTGGTTGATCGTAAAGAAGCAGTTGTTTGGGATATCCTTGAAAACGTATTGAAAGGTCACCCGGTTATGTTAAACCGTGCTCCGACCCTTCACCGTTTGTCTATCCAGGCTTTCCAACCTAAACTGGTAGAAGGTAAAGCGATTCAGTTGCACCCTCTCGTATGTTCTGCGTTCAACGCGGATTTCGATGGTGACCAGATGGCGGTACACGTGCCTTTGAGCAACGCTGCAATTCTGGAAGCCCAACTGTTGATGCTGTCTTCTCACAACATTCTTAACCCACAAAATGGTACACCTATTACCCTTCCTTCACAGGACATGGTACTCGGTCTGTATTATATCACCAAGGGTAGAAAAACTCAGGGAGATGTGGTAGTAAGAGGAGAAGGTAAAGCTTTCTATTCTGCTGAGGAAGTAACAATCGCACTGAATGAAGATCGTAT
This sequence comes from Chitinophaga silvatica, assembly GCF_003419895.1. Taxonomy (GTDB): domain Bacteria; phylum Bacteroidota; class Bacteroidia; order Chitinophagales; family Chitinophagaceae; genus Chitinophaga; species Chitinophaga silvatica. Next base: position 141,774 of record NZ_QPMM01000009.1, read on the forward strand.
CGATCTGCATGCTCACATCCGTGTTAAAACCAATGTGCGTAATGCAAACGGTCAGTTAGAATCCAAACTGATTGAAACTACCGTAGGTCGCGTATTGTTCAACCAATTCGTACCAAAAGAAGCCGGTTATGTAAACGCATTGCTGACTAAAAAGTCACTTCGTGAAATCATCGGTGATATCATTAAATATACTGACATCCCTAAAACTGCGAAGTTCCTGGATGACATCAAACAATTAGGTTTCCGCATGGCGTTCCGCGGTGGTCTGTCGTTCAACATCAACGACCTGATCATCCCAGAAGTTAAGCAGGAAATGATTGATGCAGCAGCTGGTGAAGTTGATGAGGTTTGGGATAACTATAACATGGGTCTGATCACCAACAACGAACGTTATAACCAGATTATCGATATCTGGAGCCGCGTGGATACTAAGGTGACAGAAACATTGATTCGTGAACTGGCAGCCGATAAACAAGGGTTCAACTCTGTATACATGATGTTGGATTCCGGTGCGCGTGGTTCCAAACAACAGATCAAACAGCTGGCTGGTATCAGAGGTCTGATGGCTAAGCCTCGTAAGAGTGGATCTACTGGTTCTGAGATCATTGAGAACCCGGTATTGTCTAACTTTAAGGATGGTCTGAACGTATTGGAGTACTTCATTTCTACGCACGGTGCCCGTAAAGGTCTTGCGGATACGGCGTTGAAAACTGCGGATGCGGGTTATCTGACTCGTAGGCTCGTAGACGTTGCCCAGGACGTTGTTATCAATGAAGAAGATTGTGGTACACTCCGTGGTATTGCAACATCTGCATTGAAAGATAATGAAGAAGTGATTGAAACACTGTACGACAGAATTCTCGGCCGTACTTCTCTGCACGATGTATTTGATCCTCAAACGGATGAACTGCTCGTGTCTGCTGGTGAAGAAATCAACGAAGATATTGCTCACAGAATCGAAAACAGCGCTATTGAAACCGTTGAAATCCGTTCTGTATTGACTTGCGAAAGCCGTAGAGGTGTGTGCGTGAAATGTTATGGTAAAAACCTGGCGAGCGGTTACACTGCTCAAAGAGGTGATGCTGTAGGTATTATCGCTGCACAGTCGATCGGTGAGCCTGGTACACAGTTGACATTGCGTACCTTCCACGTGGGTGGTGTTGCCGGTTCTACTTCAGTTGAGTCTGGCCTCGCTGCTAAATTCGATGGTACTGTTCAATTCGATGGCTTACGTACAACTACCTACGAAAACAACGAAGGTGAGAAAGTACAGGTGGTTATCGGACGTACCGGTGAATTACGTATCATGGATGTGAAAAATGACCGCTTACTGGTTACTAACAACATCCCTTACGGTTCTACCTTGCTGGTGAAAGACGGACAAAAGGTTGCGAAAGGCGAAATGCTCTGCACATGGGATCCATTCAACGCCGTTATCGTATCTGAAATCCCTGGTTCTATCCGGTTCGATAGCATCATTGAAGGTATCACCTTCCGTGAAGAAGCGGATGAGCAAACCGGTCACCGCGAGAAAGTGGTTATCGAAACAAAAGATAAAAACAAGATCCCGTCTATTTATGTAGATGGTAATAAAGAGGTTAAATCTTACAACTTACCAGTAGGTTCTCACATCGTTATCTCTGAAGGTGATAATGTAAGAGCTGGTCAGGTTATCGTTAAGATCCCTCGCGTTATCGGTAAGCTCCGAGATATCACGGGTGGTTTGCCACGTGTAACTGAGCTCTTTGAAGCACGTAACCCAAGCAACCCTGCTATCGTTTCGGAAATCGACGGTGTGGTAGCATTTGGTAACATCAAACGTGGTAACCGCGAAATCATTATCGAAAGCCGCGAAGGTCAGATTAAGAAATACCTGGTGCCGTTGACACGTCACATCCTGGTTCAGGACGGTGACTTCGTGAAAGCTGGTACTGCCCTTTCCGATGGTTCTACTACTCCTGCAGATATCCTCTCTATTAAAGGACCATTTGCAGTTCAGGAATACCTGGTAAATGAAATTCAGGAAGTATACCGTTTACAGGGTGTAAAAATCAACGACAAACACATCGAGGTGATTGTTCGTCAGATGATGCGCAAAGTAAACATCGAAGATCCTGGAGATACCCGCTTCCTGGAAGGAGATACCGAAGACAGGTTCGACTTCTTTGAAGAAAACGATATGATCTTCGATAAGAAGGTTGTAACAGAAGCAGGTGAATCTACTAACCTGAAAGCTGGTCAGATCGTGACCCTGCGTCAGGTGCGTGAAGAAAACTCCCTGTTACGTCGTGCCGATAAGAAATTGGTTGAATTCCGCGATGCACAACCGGCTACTTCAAGCCCGTTACTGCAAGGTATCACCAAAGCATCTTTGGGTACTCGTAGCTGGATCTCTGCCGCTTCGTTCCAGGAAACCACTAAAGTACTTTCGCAAGCCGCTATCAACGGTAAAACCGATGATATGATGGGTCTGAAGGAGAATGTGATCACAGGTCATCTGATCCCTGCAGGTACTGGCTTACGTGAGTTCGAAAACATGATCGTAGGTTCGAAAGAAGAATACGACATCCTGGCTTCTTCTAAAGAAGTATTCCAATTCGACGAGGAAGAATAGTTGCTCGCAAAGAAGTAAGGTTGAACAAAGAACTTTTGATCGAAGCGGAATTGCTCGCAAAGCGGCATAAGAAGCAAAGGCGCAAAGTTTTTTGATCATAATAAATATTAAGAAGCGAAGATTGTATTAAAGGCTTTGAACTTTAATATAGTCTTCGCTTCTTGTTTTTTGGGCTTTCAATTATGTAACTTTTTACACATAGTCCTATTAAACAACCTTTGCATTTTATATCAACTTCGCTTTAATCAACGTTTGTTTGTTTTTTACAATATACATTAGTTATACCCCCTTTGCTTCTCCTGCCTCTTATTTCCAACTTCGCTTTAATCAACGTACTACATCAGTTATACCCCCTTTGTTTCTCCTGCCTCTTATTACCAACTTCGCTTTAATCAACGTACTACATCAGTTAAACCCCCTTTGCTTCTCCTGCCACTTATTTCCAACTTCGCTTTAATCAATGTACCACATCAGTCGCTTTAATCAACATACCACATCAGTTATCCCCCCTTTGCGCCTTTGCTTCTTATGCCTCTTTGCGAGCAACTCATAAAAAACTTATCTCCTTTGCACAACTTTGCATCTTTGCGAGAAACCAGTACATTTGATCCCGTAAAACGTTTGGATTCATGAAGTATCTGCTAATTCCTGTAGTAATAATATTTGTTTTCCTGGGCGCTTGTAAGAAAGACAGTGATGGTGCAGTACCAGATACGCATGGCCATTTCATGTTTGTCAATGCAGTACCGGGTTCAGAGATATTTTCGGTAAGGTTGGATAGTTTGCCTATCGGATCATTAGCTTACGGAGAAAATAGTGGCTACAAGACTTACCGTGCACAGAAATATAATGTAATCATTACAGCCAATTCCAATCCTAACGTCATTCTTTATAATCAGGAACTTTTCCTCAGAAATAACAGGTTCTATTCTGCCTACCTTGGCGCCGACAGTACGAATAGGGGTTTATGGATGTTTTTAATGGAAGATGATCTGACACCTGCACCCGACGGACAAGCTAAGTTTAGAGTAATGGATTTCAGTCAGGCTTTTAACGCAAACAGAACATCTTTAGGTATTGATGTTTACTCAGATACCTCACGTTTCTTCAGAGGGCTCACAGCTCCTTCATTTTCAGGTTTTGCACCTTTATTCCAGGACAGCATCTACCAGCTCAATTTCAGGCCAATGGATTCTTCCAGAATATTAAAGACAATCAGTTTCCCAACCCAGACTGGTAAAATTTATACCTTGATAACTACAGGATATCCGTTGGATCCGGCGAGATTTAATACTATTACAGTCCAACATAATTAATATCTTCACAGCCCACTTTGATAGTAAACCATAATACTGTTTTCTGAATCTTTTCAAGAATTCAGCCCTATTTACCATTAAACGTAGCTAAATGAACAATTGTAAAAAAATGTTCCTGGCATCCGGATTCACGTTGCTGGGAGCCACTTCTCTGCATGCGCAACAAGCAGCAGCACCTTATCTTGATGCCTACACTGTGCCATTAAATCAGAAAAATGCATTGATCAGTAAAGTATATGATAAAAACGGAAATGCCGCGAAAACCGTTATACTTGAAGATGCGTCAGGGTTGTTTACTATCTCAAAGAATGCCTTAAAACTTAAGAAGAAAGCCAGTTTATCGGCAGAAGATCGTTTTGCTTATCCGATTCGTGTACAGGTAGGTAACGAAACTGTTTCCTGGACATTAGTTGCAGATCACTTTATTAAAAATAAAGTAGTTGCACATCGTGGAGCCTGGAAAAACAATGCCGGCAGCCAGAATAGCATTACATCGCTGAAAGATGCCATCAGAATAGGATGCGAAGGATCTGAATTTGATGTATGGCTTTCAGCTGATGGATATCCGGTTATCTCACATGATCCTACTATTGGAGGTAAAAAAGTAGAAACCACTACACTGGCTGAATTACAAACTGTTCAGCTGAAAAATAATGATAGGGTTCCAACGCTGGAAGAATATATCAACACAATAACCGAACAGCCGAAAACCAGATTGGTATTGGAATTAAAACCATCGGCAACAGGAAGGGCAGAGGAGCTGGCAAGAAAATGTGTAGAAATGGTACATGCTAAAAAAGCACAGGCCTGGATGTATTATATCAGTTTCGACTACAACATTTGCAAGAAAGTAAAGGAACTGGATCCAACAGCTAAAATTGCATATCTGACAGGCGATAAAACTCCGGAACAACTGCAAGCAGATGGAATCTGGGGATTGGATTATCACTTTGGTGAGTTCTCTAAAAAACCAACATTAACCAGGGATGCAAAGCAACAAGGGATTACAGTGAATGTATGGACAGTGAATAATGCACCGGCGATGGACGACTTTTTAAAACAGGATGTAGATTATATCACAACCGATGAACCAGAGCTACTTTTAGAGAAAGTAAAGCGCTAGATTAGTTAAATCCTAGCTAAAAAAAACTGCTACTATTTGGAAATCCGCTAAAAACCTTATTTTAGCCGTTCCATTTAATTAAATGTACTAAAAGAAGCTAATCCATCTATTAACATGCGCACTCGTAAACAAATAGTGACAACAGGATTTTTAGCGGTAACCGCTGCCGGATTATTGATGTCTTGCCAAGGGAATAAAACCGGAGGTAGTACAACAGCTCCTACTTCTAATGCAACCAACAATGCGTCTGCCCAAGGCGGTTTTAAAATTGCGTACGTTGATCTGGATTCACTGGAAGCACATTTTGAGTATTTCAAAGAAAAAAGAGCTATTCTTGAGCAGAAGCAACAGCAGATGGACAACCAACTGAAAAGTAAAGGTCGTGCATTGCAAAATGAATATGAAGATTTACAGCGTAAAGCGCAAGCAAATATGCTGACCCAGGAACAAGGGGAAGCAGCTCAGCGCAGCCTGATGACCAAACAACAACAGTTGGAACAGGAAGCTCAAAATCTTCGTGCTGTTTATACTGAACAGGAAACCAAGTTTAATGAGGAGTTACAGAAAAAGCTTGACGATTTTCTGAAATCATTTAATTCGGACAAACGTTTTGCATACATTTTCTCTTATCGTACAGCTGCCAGCAACATCTTGTATAAAGATGAATCTTATGATATAACAGCTGATGTTATTAAGGGAATGAACAACAGTGGTACAAGTACTGCTAAATAACCAGTAAAAGCATCAAAAAAATTCTCTATCTTATAGTCCCGGTTCCTTGAACCGGGATTTTTTGTAAAACCACTATATGGATATCAACCAAACTAATTCGATTAAACCAGCTTCGGGCAGGTTGGAAGATCAGGGTCCGGCCACCAATTCATTTAAACCGTCACTGGGTTTATTAGATGCGACTATGATCGTATCGGGCTCAATGATTGGTTCAGGTATTTTTATTGTGACAGCCGAAATTGCGCGTAGTGTAGGCGGAGCTGGTTGGATAACACTTATGTGGGTATTAGCCGGCGCAGTAACACTCATCGCTGCACTTAGCTATGGAGAACTCTCAGGAATGTATCCTAAAGCAGGCGGACAATATGTATACCTGCGGGAAGCTTATAATCCATTTATTGCATTTTTGTTTGGATGGACACAATTCGGAGTTATACAAACGGGTACTATAGCAGCAGTGGCTGTAGCTTTCGCGAAGTTTACCGCCTATCTGATTCCTGGTTTTAGTGAGAAGAATATTTTGTTTGAGATTGGAAGTTCATTTAGTATATCAGCTGCCCAGATTGTTGCAATAATTTCGATTATTCTGTTAACAATGATCAATACCCGGGGAGTACATAGAGGTAAGATTATTCAGACCGTTTTTACATTAGCAAAATTACTATCCTTGTTTGGTCTCATCATCTTTGGATTTTTACTGGGAGCAAAGCAGGAAATCTGGTCGGCCAACTGGCAAAATGCCTGGGTAGCTAATTCTATAAGTTTAAATAATGGTGAAGTCATCACCGCTGCATTAAGCGGAATGGCTTTGTTGGGAGCAATAGCTGTATCGATGAAAGGATCATTGTTTAGCAGTGATGCCTGGAATAATGTAACCTTTATTGCAGGAGAGATTAAAAATCCGGCAAAGAATATAGGCAGGTCATTGTTTTTGGGAACATTGATAGTAACAATAATATATGTAAGCTGTAATCTGATGTATCTGGCAGTATTACCAATACATGATATTGCTTTTGCAGCAAATGACAGGGTTGGAGTGGCAGCAGCAGCCAATATTTTTGGACCTGCAGGTGCCATTATTATTGCGGTAATGATTATGATCTCCACCTTTGGGTGTAATAATGGATTGATATTATCCGGAGCGCGTATTTACTATACAATGGCTCAGGATGGACTGTTTTTCAAGGGAGCCGGTCAGTTGAATAAGCATCATGTACCGGAAAAGGGATTGTGGATTCAATGCGCCTGGGCATCTTTATTATGTCTGACAGGCCGGTATAACGATTTACTGGCACTTGTAATATTTGGGGTGTTGATATTCTATGTATTAACTATTGCAGGGATTTTTATTTTAAGGAAAAAGAGACCGGATATTGAACGTCCATATAAGGCATTCGGATACCCGTTGATGCCAATACTGTATATCGTAGTGGCATTGGGGTTAGCCTTATTGTTACTGATATTTGAGCGCGATTATACAGTACCGGGATTGGGGATTATATTACTTGGAGTTCCGCTGTATTATTTGGCTATGTCGAGCGCTCGTAAGGCTAAAAAATAGCCCACTGGACAAGAAGGAAGTAATTTTACCACAAACGTTGTATAAAAAAATATGCCCACTGCTAACTATATTGCAGTGGGCATATTTAATTTGCATCAAGACGCCGTTAGAAAGAAAACGTCTGAAACATTTTAAACCCTGATTTTAGAAAACCCGGTATTGATTTATTAAAAAGGTATTGTCAACGTTAGCTAAGGAGTCCCATTACACTGCAGAAGTGGCGAGAGGCCACGTAATGCAAGAATAATAAACGTCTGTGATTTGGCCCTGTAATTAATTGTGACCTTGGAATTGTTAACGATTACAGTTTATTACAAACCCTCAATTACGTTAGCCATTAGAGTAAATGAAGATATACTGCATAAAGGTTATAGGACATTCAAACTAAAATTATCATAATCAACATAAAGATATTTATTGCCAACAATTGGTGTGTATGCATCATTTTAGGGTAAAAAGGACTTAGGTGGTATTACCTTGATGGAATTTCAAGCCCAAGATAACCATTAAAAGCCTTCACGATTTGCATTCTCGAACATTCACATGACAATCTTTTACAATAAGCGTATGGTTTCTACCATACGCTTTTTTATTACTTTTGCGGGATGTTTACACAATTGTGCAATAAAATATTCAGCGAAAGTATAGCAGATTATCATCAGTATGATGATGTGAACCGGGCTATTACTAATCCTTATGAAAAGAGCAGTATTGAGCATCTGCTTTACCTGAAAAACTGGATTGATACCGTGCAGTGGCACCTAGAAGATATAATCCGTAATCCACAGATCGATCCGGTAGAAGCACTGGGCATTAAGCGTTGGATTGATAAATCTAACCAGGAGCGTACGGATGTTGTAGAATACATCGATAGTTATTTTCTGGATAAATATAAAGAGGTGGTTGCATTACCTGAAGCTTCGATTAATACAGAAAGTCCGGCATGGGCGATTGATCGTTTATCGATTCTGGCATTGAAAATTTATCATATGCAGGAAGAGGCTAACAGGAAAGAGGCCAGCGAAGAACACAGACAGACCTGCGGCCGTAAACTGAATGTATTGTTGGAACAACAGCGAGATCTTAGTACCGCAATTGAAGAATTACTGGCAGATATTGCAGCAGGTAAAAAATTTATGAAGGTTTATAAACAAATGAAAATGTATAATGATCCTTCATTGAATCCTGTTTTATATAAAAACGAGCAATAAAACTCTATTCCTTGGCTACTCCCACCACGATCTTAGTAACCCGGCTATCGGCAATGGGTGATGTTGCAATGACTATACCCGTTATGAAACAGGTATTGGCAGACAATCCTGATGTTGAAATCGTTTTTGTTACAAATAAAAACTGGGGTGCTTTATGCGCCGATATTCCCAGGCTCACCTTCTATCCGGCAGATGTAAAAGGAAAGCATAAAGGAGTGCCAGGATTGTTTCGTTTATTCAGAGAACTTAAAGCAACCTATACTATTTCAGCAGTAGCTGATTTGCATAATGTTCTGAGATCAAAAATCGTCCGTACTTTTTTCAGGCTAACAGGAACTCCGGTTGCTTTTATTGATAAAGGCCGGGATGAGAAAAAAGCACTTACACGAAAGGAGAATAAAATCTTACAACCACTTACTTCCACCATAGAGCGATATGGCATTGTTTTCAGGCAGTTGGGGTTGCGTTGTGAGATGGATAATAACCAGGTTTTTAAGCCTCGTAGTTTGCCTGAATCTGTAGTGAAGAACTTAGGTGCCAGAGGTGATAAAAAGTGGGTAGGATTGGCTCCTTTTGCCACATATGAAGAGAAGATGTATCCATTAGATAAAATGGAAGCAGTATTGGCATCACTTGTGCAGCAGCCGGAGGCAGACGTACTCTTATTTGGAGGAGGTAAGGAAGAAGTGGAAAAACTAAATGCTTTGGCGTCGAAATACCCAGGCGTTAAAGTAGTAGCCGGGCGTTTTTCCCTGGCGGAGGAATTGGCGGTTATTAGTCAGCTTACTGTGATGGTGAGTATGGATTCTGCCAATATGCATATGGCATCACTATTTGGCGTACCGGTAGTTTCGGTTTGGGGGGCAACTCACCCATATGCCGGATTTATGGGGTATGGGCAATCCATGGAGCTGTCAGTACAGATTTCAGACCTGGAATGCCGGCCATGTTCGGTATTTGGAAACAAACCATGCTTCAGAGGAGATCATGCCTGTATGAATTGGATATTGCCGTTACAGATTACAGAAAAAGTAAATAAAGTCCTGGGATAGCTGATTTTCAAGGTTTTTTCAAAAAAAGCGATGAATTTTTTTGTAGAAATAAAAAAAGTTATACCTTTGCAATCCCAATCGACAAATGGTTGATTTGTGATTGCCTGATAGTATAAGGGTAGTACGACAGATTTTGGTTCTGTATGTCTTGGTTCGAATCCAGGTCGGGCAACAAAAAAACCGCTAGAGCTTAAGCTTTAGCGGTTTTTTTTATTAGTAAGCTTATTAGCTATTTATTTCTTTTGAGCGGCCTTTAACTCTTCAATTTCTTTTTCCTGTTTTTCTATTCGTTTATTTTGTTCAATAACATATAACGAAAGCTCTTCTATTTTTTGCAATAATATAGCTTGATTATTACCTAAGTCAATACCATCTTTTTCCACTTCCTTAGCAGAAGGAACACCTGGAAGATGTTTATGTTCTTTAATAAATTGTTCTAATTCCTGTAATGTTGGTAATGCATAATTACAATCAAAAACGAAATCGGCCCATCCGGTTTGAGTTACTTTTACTTTTTGTGCAAGAATATCTCCTTTGACAGCCAGTTTAGCTTGTGGAGCGAGCGTTCCTATTCCAACGTTTCCATTGGTTGAAGCAAATAAAGAACCGTTTCCTAAATAAGTATCACATAGTACTCTGAACTCAGTAGGTACAACATAGGCACTCGCTGGTTCTGTTGTAATTGTTGCATTATGAGTCCAGGAGACACTACTGCCACCAGTAACAGTATACAAACTTTTACCAACATAAGATCCTGTGCCTACGTAGATATCATATGTAGTAGCATTTGCACCTGAAGAATTAGGAACTATTTTCACTAAGTTTATAAAGCCTAAATGATAACCAAAACGTACTGCAAATGCAGAAAAACCATAACCATTGGCATCAACAACAGAACCATTACTTGTTCTGAAAAATAATTCGGTGTAAGCATTTTGGCTATTTAAGGCATTGAAACCCGCTCCGCCATAAAATTTGAAACTTACAGTTTCCCCTCCCTGGGGAGCAGTAAGTGTACCAAGCTTTATCCATATTGATCCAGCTACCGCATTATTAATATTATAGATTGCATTTAACTGGGCATAAGACGAAATGCTGACATTGGAAATAACAAAAAGGAGAATAACAATTCTAAATATTTTCTTTTTCATTTGAATAAGGATAATTTAATTTTTTTTATTGATTTCGTGACTATTAATATAGGTGTTGGTTAACATTATTGAAGTTAGTTAAAAACCATTATACTCTGATTCTTTTACTGTAAATTTATCCTTCAACCTATCATTCAATGCAACACTTGCTGACATTCGACTCGCTAATGAGCTTGTTGACACTTACTGTACTGGAAATCGTTCTGGGAATCGACAACATTATTTTTATTTCAATTCAGGCAGATAAATTGCCGGGCCATCAACAAAAAAGAGCCAGGTTAGTAGGGCTGGGTCTGGCCATGTTTGTTAGAGTATTACTACTCTTAAGTATTAGCTGGATTATGTCGTTGACCCAACCCCTTTTTAATTTGGGCAACTTAGTTGGACTTACAGATCCTGAATGGCTGGAGAAGACTGCTATTTCCGGAAGAGATCTTATTTTATTGCTGGGAGGATTATTCCTGATTTATAAAAGTACCGCAGAAATTCATGATAAATTAGAGGGGGATGAACATGAAAATACAGGAAGAAAAACAGCAGGTTTCTGGCAGGTAATCGTACAGATATTACTGTTAGATATAGTTTTTTCATTAGACTCTGTAATTACAGCGGTAGGAATGGCAGATCATGTAGAGATAATGATTGCGGCTGTGATTATTGCGGTTGCCGTAATGATGGTAGCAGCAGAACCAATAAGCAATTTTGTGAATAAACATCCTACAGTGAAGATGCTGGCATTATCCTTCTTATTATTAATTGGTGTTTCATTGATTGCAGAAAGTTTTGATCAGCATATACCTAAAGGTTACATTTATTTTGCGATGGCATTCTCTGTATTCATCGAATTACTTAACCTGAAAGTAAGGTCTAAACAGAAGCCGGTACAATTACATGATGAGCCTCATTTACCTGAGAAACATAAGAAAGATTAATTTTGTATCAGATCAATACTAGATTGTCATGAATTTTTACACGCGAAAATGGGTAAAGCCAGAAGATCTGAATGCTCATGGAACTTTATTCGGAGGAAGTTTATTGAGGTGGATTGATGAAGAAGCCGCCATTTATTCCATTATTCAGCTAGGAACAAACCGCTGTGTAACCAAATATATGTCGGAGATTAATTTTATTAATTCTGCCCGGCAGGGAGATATTGTAGAGCTGGGAATAAAGGCAATACAGTTTGGTAGAACTTCCTTAACCTTAACCTGTCAGGTTAGAAATAAGATCACTCAACGCACTATACTAACGATAGATAAACTTGTTTTTGTAAGTGTAGATGAGCATGGAAAACCTGTGCCACACGGTAAAACTGAAATTACCTATACAGATGAAAGATTAAGGGAAGAGTAGCTGTTGGGATTGTTTGCTATCGGCATAATGATTGTGATGCGTTTGATATGAGCAAGAAAGATGTATCCCCATTAAGCAGAACAATCGGTTTAGGTGTTGTTACCGGTATGCGAAGTGCTTTCGGTCCTGCTTTTGCGAGCTATTATGTGAATAAGCATCCATCAGAATCACTAAAGCATACCCCTTTGAACTGGATGCAGAATGAATCGTCGATGCGTTACCTTCAAACCCTGGCAGCCGGAGAACTAATTGTAGACAAAGCAGCCTGGGTTGGTAACCGTACGGCGATACCTGGTTTAACAGGGCGATTATTGGCTGGCGCACTTGCAGGAGCAACTATTTATAAATCCAAAGGCCGTAAAAGTTGGCAGGGCGCCCTGATAGGAGCAGCTGCAGCTACTGCAGCAACTTTTCTCTTTTATTATTTGAGACAGTTGGTTGATAGAAAACTTCCAATAAAAGATAGTGCCGTAGGTGGATTTGAAGATGCACTGGCTGTAGGTATTGCAGCGTTTTCGACACGAAAATAGAGGTCGCCATTTTCATGATTTATATAAGTCTTCCAATGTCACTTCCTGGTGTACTAGTGTTGATTTATATTGATTATCTTTTACACCGAAGGTTGTAATCATTGTTAGAAATAGGGTCTTTGTGGTAGCAGTGCTGTTTTGAAAACTAGTGAGTTTGCGTTGAAGTTCTGCAGCATAGGATTTATCAATGATAAATTCCGAGTTCGAGAATTTCATTTCGCAGATGTTGATACAATTATCCTGTCGGTCTATCAGTAAATTTATCTGTGCAGATTTAGATCGCCAGGTAGATTCTTCAGAGTAAATTCCACTAATTCCCATAGCAAGTTTAATCTGATGGGAATGTTTCATACAAATATTTTCAAAGGCCATACCGCTCCAACTTTTCCAGGATTGAGATGTAGATTTTTTGATCCATGTACCATTTCCGGTGGCTCTGGAATTCTCAATAAATTTGAGGTAGAATAAACTGTATTCATCTGCTAATTTATAATTGAGATCTTTTGTATTCTTACCAAATGGGAGATAGGTATTAACAAAACCTGATTGCACAAGTTCTTCAAGTAGCTTAGTGGTAGTTCCACCTGTTTGGAGCCCTGTTTCTTCAATAATTTCGTTTCTGGTAAGACCGGATGGCTTGTTAGCTATTGCCTTTACTACTAAAATATGGCGATCTGCCGTTTCAAACAAGGAATTATAAAGATTATTGAATTCACCTAGTAGGAGCCCATCTTTAGTGAAACATAGGCGATCGATTACCTGGGTGGCACTTTCTCCTTTTCTTACTTCCTTCAAGTATTGTGGGATTCCACCCATTGCCATATAGATTTGCAATATCTGATAATGGTCCAGGTTGATAGATCTACTTTTCAGATAAGTAGCAGTTTCATGTAACGTGAATGGCAAGAGGCGTATTTTCCTGGTAATTCGGTTATGAAGGCCCCCTTTATTGTTGACTACCCTTTGAATCATCCATGATGCTGCAGAACCACAAATAGCAATTATCAAATTAGATTGCTTTGTTCCCCATGAATTCCAGAAATATTCAAAAGCCGGCAGAAAACCAGATTTTTTGGAACTTAACCATGGAAATTCATCGAAGAAGACTACTACTTTTTGTTTTTGGAGTTGGGGAGTAATTAATTGTATTAACCACAGAAATGCTTCATTCCAGTTTTGCGGTATGGCTGGTAGGATGGGAGAATTCAATGTAAGCGCAATCGTATTACGGAAATTCTCCAATTGCTGTTTCACCGGAGCATTATGGACACCAGAAAACTCATACAGCACCTGATCCTGATATACTTGTCGGATCAGGAAGGTTTTACCAACTCTTCTTCTTCCGTAAACGGCTATTAGTTCTGCTTCTTTGGAAGAAAGGGCTTCCCGTAATATCTTTTTTTCAAGCTCTCTACCAATCAATTTTTCCATAGTTGCATATTTAAAAATGGTAGTTTTGGCTGGCTATCAAAATCGATACGCAGCCAAAACTATATAAAAATACATGGTTTTGGCTGCGTATCTATTAAAATCCGCCAGGAATAAGGGTTTACATGCCCATGATTTTAAGTCATAAAAAGGAGGGCGTCTTTTCTGAATAGAGGCGACCTCCTTTTTTTATGATTTCACTGGTATTTCCTGCAATGTCCTTGTCAGCAATTTATAGAATCGTTCTACAGAGGAGATCTGAACCTTTTCATCCGGAGAGTGCGCATCCAGAATGGTAGGCCCAAAGGAAATCATATCCATCCCTGGTAAATGAGAACCCAGGATACCACATTCGAGACCCGCATGTACGGCACCTACTTCTGGTTCCTGGTTGTATTGCTCTTTAAACAGGCTAGTCATAATATGCAGTATAGCCGAATCCTTATTAGGTTTCCAGCCAGGGTAACCACCTTCCTGGATAATCTGGCAACCTATATTTTCGAGTCCGGCTCTTACGGCAAAAGCCACATCTTCTTTACTGCTATCAACACTGCTACGCTGAAGAGATTGGGTGGTAAATACTCCATCTCTGGCAATTACACGGGCCAGGTTGGTAGAAGTTTCCACAAGTCCGGGTATTTCAGGGCTCATGCGGAAAACGCCATTAGGGAGTGCGTATAGTGCCCTGGTGAGCTTAGCAAAGAAAGCTGGTTCCATCATGATTCCGGGATGGGTGGCTGCTGTGTATTCCACAGCCAGCTTTGGCTCTATGTGTTTGTATTCTTCTTTTATTTCAGTTTCATAATTACGAACGAACTGGAGAAAATCAGTTTCTTCTGATTTAGAAATCAGTACTTGTGCGGTAGATTCGCGGGGAATCGCATTACGTAGACTACCACCATCCAATGTCACCAGCTGTATATCAAAGTTTTGTTGTGCTTTGTAAAGTAGCCGGTTCATTAATTTGTTGGCATTGCCACGCCCTTTATGGATATCCATACCGGAATGGCCTCCTTGTAAGCCTTTTACTTTCAGGATATAAGCTAAAAATCCATCTCCTGCAGCTACTTCCTTATAAGTTGCGCTGGTATTGGTATCCAGGCCTCCGGCACAACCAATGGTAAAGGCATGTTCTTCTTCCGTATCCAGATTCAGAAGTATAGAGCCACTGAGATTGGAAGGCTCCAGACTAATAGCGCCGGTCATACCAGTTTCTTCATCGATGGTAAACAGAGCTTCAATTGGAGGGTGAACCAGACTCCTGTCTTCAAGTATGGCCATGATAGCTGCTACTCCGATACCGTTATCAGCACCGAGGGTAGTACCTTTAGCTTTAACCCAGTCTCCGTCAATGTACATATTGATTCCTTGTGTGTCAAAATCGAAATCGGTATCAGCATTTTTTTGATGAACCATATCGAGATGCGACTGAAGAACTACTGTTTGTCTGTTTTCCATACCTGGACTGGCAGGTTTCTTTATAACGACATTTCCAGTTGCATCTTTGATGACTGGCAGACCGATTTTTTCGCCGAATTTCATAACAAAGTCAATCACCGCAGCTTCTTTTTTAGAAGCTCTGGGAATTGCATTTAAATTGGCGAAGTTAAGCCACAGTGACTGTGGTTGAAGTGCTTTCCATTCCATTGTTGTAACGTTTTTATCCCAGTTTCCTTAAGGAAATAGGCATGTCCAATTTAATAAATAATGACACGGTTTAGCATATATTTTTTTTGATATAGTTTAGGTGCTCAATCTCAATCCTACCAGTTAGTATGTTGTTGTGTATCTTTGTATTGTTGAATTGAAGAAGTAGGGATTGTTTTAATAACGGAGTGTTGCTTTTATTGAACGGTATCGTATAGAACCTGTGTAACACGATTTTATAGAATTAATTTTTCCTACTTTGCTTAAAGAATATTGAACAGTACCTAATATGAAAAAAGCTGAAGCTACACGCCTGAATATTCTTCAAAAATCCTTTGAGTTTATTTATGCCAGGGGATATCAGAACACCAGCATTGACGATATATTGGCTACTACACAGGTTACCAAAGGAGCGTTTTACTATCATTTCAAAAATAAAGATGAAATGGGATTGGCTATCATCAATGAATTGATGAAGCCGGCACTGACCAAAAGTTTTATTGAACCTTTACAAAACATAAAAAATCCATTAGATGCAATTTATAACCTAATACATCTTCTTTTAATGGAAAACGATTTTCTGAAGGTGGAGTATGGTTGTCCTGCCGCTAACTTTACGCAAGAAATGACGCCTTGGAATAAAGATTTTAGTGAAGCATTAGGTGAAATAATACAGGAATGGATGAAGGTTATGACTAACGTTATTGAAAATGGAAAAAAATCGGGGTATATCCATAAAGATGTCAAGGCAAAACAGGTGGCCTTTTTCGTAATTTCGGGTTATTGGGGTATTCGCAATTTCGGAAAATTAGAGAATAGCAAGAAAGTGTATGTGCCTTATTTAAAAGAACTTAAAAATTATCTAAATACCCTAAAATAATTTTGATACAGGAAGTATAATTCAAAAATCAGGAAGCAATCCTGTTTCGATCCTTAACCCCCAAGCCATGCTCTTACAGAAGCCCGTTATTTCAGAAAACTGCTTATCAATGATCGCCGGTAAAGGGTATTAGCCGGTTGAGGTTTCTCTTTGTTTTAATATTTGATATTCACCTAAGTACATTTAAAAATTTCATTCGAATAAAAAACATACTAACTAGTATGTTTTTTATATATTTGCAGAAGTTGATTGACTTTGAAGAATTATAATTGTTTTCTGAATAAATCTTTATAAATGCAAGGACGCAAGTTTTACAATAAATATTTCAATAATGAGCGTATTGTAAATCGCCATTGACTAACATAAAGCCAGTTATTATTGAATATTTTTTTGCACAAAAAACATACTAAATAGTATGTTTTTATTTAAAGACAATATATGTATCAGCTACTCACATTTTACCACAACTTTATGAGATGGGTTGTATTAGCAAGTTTGCTATTAGCTATTTATCGGGCTTACAAAGGTTACTTTTCGAAATCAGAATTTTCAAAGTTTGATAATACAGTACGGCATTGGACAGCAACTATTGCTCATATACAACTACTGATAGGAATGATTCTATATTTTCAAAGTCCTCTTATTAAATATCTATTTACCAATTTCAAAACAGCAGCACAGGATTTCAATATGTTGTTTTTTGGATTAATACATAGTTCCTTAATGTTGACTTCTATTGTACTAATTACAATTGGCTCAGCTTCTGCCAAAAGAAAAACAACCGATAACGAAAAATTCAAAACGATGATGATTTGGTTCACTGTGGCATTATTGATCATTTGTATAGCCATTCCCTGGCCATTTTCACCCTTCGCAAACAGACCATATTTCAGATAATAATAATTGGGATCAATATTAATAGAACAAAATTGAAAACAATGATTTTAAAGGTTTTAAAAACAAAAGTAGGAAGACTCAGAATTATGGGCTTTTTGGAAGGAGTTTCGCTCATCATTTTAGTATTTATTGCTGTACCAATGAAGTATTGGCTCGAAGATGAATCATTAACAAAAATGATGGGGCCTGTTCATGGAGCACTTTTTTTATTGTTTGTGTTAAATACAATCAGTGCAGGTATCGAACAAAAATGGAAAGCTAAAACTACAGGGATAATATTGGCATCTTGTTTTATTCCATTTGGCACTTTTTACGTGGATTACAAATTCTTAAAAAATATAGACAAAGAATGAAATATATATTGATTGCCACTGTTGGCACTTTGCTCCTTTATCTGGTATACAGATCCTATCGATATGTAAACTTAGCAGAGGGCCTTGATAAAAAGATTGAAAATGGAGCTATTATTTTGGATGTTAGAACCGCAGAAGAATATGCGACAGGTCATATAGATGGCTCCATTAATATTTCGTTAGGTGAAATCAGAAAAAGATATATAGAGCTCGACCCTTCCAAAACATATATAACCACTTGCTCTCACGGATTAAGAAGCGTAAAAGCCGAAAATCTACTGAAAGAGCGTGGATTTAAAAATGTCTATAATGGCGGAGCATGGGCCGATCTCGAAAAAATAATAAAGAAGAAGTAAGAAAACCACTACCACTAATTAGTGGTTACCGGCAGCTCCATTATAAATGACCTTTACTTTTTCTACTGATTTTAATAAAAAAATTTGTGACCTCTTGTTTTTTTTAAAAAATATCCTACTTTTGCGGTCCGCTGACGATAAATCAACGGATGCTAATAGCTAGCATTGCCTGATAGTATAAGGGTAGTACGACAGATTTTGGTTCTGTATGTCTTGGTTCGAATCCAGGTCGGGCAACTACAAAAACCGCTACTTTATTATAAAGTAGCGGTTTTTTTGTTCTAGTATCTCTCTTCAATTAAGCTCATTTATCATTAGTTTTAGAAGCCAGATTCCCCCCGGGTTTCAAACTCACTCTCCATTTATCACCAGGTTAAAATTTATTTGCGCATAGAGAAAATGATCCATTCGTCAATGCTACTAAACTGCTGGTTTTTATGCTTCAGGCAATTTGTATAAACAATATCCTGTAAGTAGTAATAGTCCAATATTCACAGAAGTAGCCACCTGGTATGCAGGTATATAACCAGTTTGCTGAATGATGTAAAAAAATAGTCCTCCCGGGATGCAGACACCTAATGCGATTGCAGTTTGCTGCAAGGTTGTGAATACCCCCGATGCTGTACCTGCATTTCCTACCGGAATACTTTTTAATGTCATAGTTAGTAAAGACGGTAAAACGGAGCCACAACCAGTACCGTAAGCAAACAGAATGATCGATAGCATTGTAAAGGAATTAGTATTAAGGGTGAAGAAAAATATATGGGCAATAAGAGTGATCACCATAATACCGATACCGGTTTGCAGTACACGTTTTCCATAAATAGGCACCAGCCTGATAGACCAGATAGAAGCTATAACATAGCCAATTCCCTGAAAAACAAATAAAATTCCGGCGGCTGAAGAGCTATATCCAAGGCCGGTTTGCATCAGTATTGCATTGATAAGAAAATAGGAATCCTGTACCATGAAGTAAAATAACACAGCTAACAAGCCTATTTTAAAATCTTTAAACCGAAACAATCGCATATCTATTAAGGCATCTGCAGATTTTTTCAGTTGCTGTTTAACGAATATGAAAAGGAATACTATACTGGCTACCAGTAGTAATTGTGTCCATGCTGGCCATCCCAGTTCCCTTCCATAAACCAGCGGAAATATCAGGAAGCAAAGTGTGATAGTAAGTATAAAAACACCCATCCAATCGAATTTTTTATCCTTTTCGGGGTTGGTTTCCGGCAACATTTTCCATGCAGCTATAATAGCAGTAATGCCAATGGGTAGGTTGATGAGGAAGATCAACCGCCAACCAGCTATTGGAGTATGCAAATCGGGAAGTATACCTCCCAATAACTGACCGATGATAGAGGCTGTACCAGCAATACTGCCATAGATGCCCAATGCCTTGATGCGTTGCTGAGGATCAGGAAATAGTAGTTGTATATAGGTGATGCTTTGCGGAAGCATTAATGCGGCACCGGTACCCTGTAAAAATCGAGCTGCATTCATTTGGAGTGGGGTATTGGCAAACCCGCAATAGCAGGAACTTATTACGAATAACGTCATGCCAATGATAAACATACGCTTGCGTCCGTAATAGTCGCCAAGCCTGCCAGCGGTAACAAGGAATATGGCATGGCCTAACAGATATAAAGCAATGATCAGCTGTAAATCGGCATCCGATCCATGTAAGCCTGTTTTGATGGAAGGCAATGCTACATTAACAATAAAGATATCTAATACCGATAAAAAAACTGCGGTGGAAACAATTATCAGCGAGAGCAGAGCTGAATTTCTTTGAGTCAAATACGATGCTTTCAACATTTCAGTACCTTTATGTAGCGCAAAGTTGAACTTGTGCAATTGCTTTATCAAGTAGTTCAATGAAAGATACCTGGTATGAAAAAAGATACTATTATTGATTTACAGAGAGTTGAAAATGAGTCATTTGAAGGAAATAACTGTCCTATGACAAATGCCTTGAAAATAATAGGTGGCAAATGGAAACTGCAATTGCTAAACAGCATCCGAAAAGAATGCCCTTTACGTTTCGGAGAGTTGAAAAGAAAGATGCAGGATATTACACAGGCTACACTTACTTTACAGCTGCGTGAACTTGAACGAGATGGTATTATTGAAAGGAAAATTTATGCAGAAACACCTCCGAGAGTAGAGTATAAACTTACTGAGTTAGGAAAAAAATTGATCCCTGCAATTGAGGCCCTGTGCACCTTTGGAGACGCATATTGTGCTGCCAGACCAAACAATTAATACAAAGCTCAACCTTGTTGTTTGATACATCTGACTACAATAAAAATTTCGGATTCGCAGTTTGGTAATTCTTCAAGACCTGATTAGCTACCGGCCCATAATGCCGGCCTATTGGTATCATATCTTTATTGATTTCAATTGTATTACTATTGAACTTTTCAATCTTCGGAATGGATACTATGAAAGAGCGATGAATTCTTAGAAAAATCGACTCCGGTAATTTCTCTTCCATCTCTGAAATAGAGCAATAAGTTTTAAAAGCCCCTTTCATAGTATTGATGAGCAAATAGTTTTTTTGTGATTCGAAATAGAGTATATCATCAAGATAGATTTTTACCATTTTCTTGTCACATCTTATGAAAATAAATGGAGGCTCTTTTTCGACCTGTGTTTTTTTATCTTCTGATTCTAATAACTGTTTGTCGAGCTGTATGAAACGATTCACTGCTTTCAAAAAACGCTCAAACAAAATTGGCTTCAACAGAAAATCGACTGCATTTAAATCGAAGCCATCTACTGCATACTCGGCATGTGCAGTTGTAAATATTACATTAGGGGCAGATGTTAAGGAACGGATAAAATCCAACCCATTGATCCCTGGTAAATTGATGTCTGTAAAAATCAGGTCTATTCTGCTACCGGTAAGGCTACGCATGGCTTGAGTACCACTTGTAAATGTACCCACAAGATTTAATAATTCAACCCGGCTTATATAAAGCTCCAGAAGGTTTGAAGCAGGCTTTTCATCTTCAATTATAATACAATTAATACTATTTGCCATACAACTCAAGTTTAAGTTTCAGATACACAAAATAGCAGTCATCATTCTGCGTAATTTTCAATGTATGATCTTCCCCGTAAATCAGATTTAATCTACGCCTAACATTTGATAGTCCTACACCTCCGTCAGAATATAAGGAATGCCCGGAGTACGATGGTACGGCGCTATTCTCTATCCTTGCAGTCAGCCATTCCTGTTGTACTGAAATGGTTATTGTAATCCAGCTTTCTCCATCTTCGGCCGGCATGCAGTGTTTGAAGGCATTTTCAACAAATGTCATCAAAATAAAAGGCTCTATTAATTTATCATCAGCTTCTCCTTCTACATAAAAACTAATTTGTTGATGTGCATCAAATCTCGCTTTTTGTAATGCTATATAATCTTCTAGATATTTTATTTCCTTGTCCAGGGAAATACTGCGCTCATTGATCTCATAAATAGAAAAACGAAGAAGTGACGACATCCTGGAAACCATTTCGGCCGATTCGGGAGAGACTACCAGGGTTTTTGCATATAGTGTATTTAATACATTGAAGATGAAGTGTGGATGAAATTGATTTCGTAGAATTACTAATTCTGCCTGGGCTTTTTCTTCAGATATTTCGGTTGCTCTATGCTGCTCCTGGATCCAGTTATAGAATAGTTTTACAGAAATAGGGATAGTAACTACAAATTGCAACTTAATTACGCTATAAATAAATGGTGATACACTAAACAGTGGTTCTTTTTGCCAATGAGTAAGGAAGTATTGCAATATAAGCGCATTATCGAGCCACCGTTGAATAACGGCAAAAAGAAGTATTAATGGAAAATAGAGCAATATAAAAAGCCAGCCTTTCTTCCTGAACAAAAGCTTTTCTACCATTATTTCCAGTACAATTGCTACAAACAATGCTCGCATAGGGAGACTTATGAGTTCAGAGGCAAAGGCGTTTTTATAATCGTGGCGTGGCCCGGCTTGTACAAAGCCAAAAAGTAATATATAAAACCCCCAATAGATGGCATAAACACTACCTTTTTTTAAGCCCAAACGTGGTATGTCTATCATAACAAGTGGAAAAATCAATTTAAGCTATTAAATATTTACGAATGAATTGCTTTTTTATACAAACGACTAATATTCTTATATCAAATACAATAAAACGGTGCTAAAGTTTTTATGTAGCGAAAAGGCTGCTGTAGAAATAGGCAGTCATTTATTCGGCTTATTCCTTCTATAATTTAGCTTTCCCAAACATGAATTCCACTTATGATTAAAAAATTAGTCGTTGGATTGCTGATAGGCATTTCCACTTTCAAGGCCTATGCAAACCAGCCCGTCGTTTATCCGGTAAACTGGTGGGTTGGAATGAAAACAAATAAGCTACAGCTATTATTTAAAAGTACAGATACCACATTTAGTAAAGGAACGATAAGCACTAAGTATCCAGGAGTTAGCGTGCTTGGTTCTCAGACCTTCGAAAATGGTAAATACCTGGCAGTAGATATTGAAATTGAGAGCCATACTCAACCTGGAAATGTAGATTTTATATATAGCAGAGATAATGCGCAGTCGCATATTTCATGGCTGTTAAAAACCAGAAAGAGTATTCCGGGTAAAGACTTCGCCCAGGGAATTTCGACCGCCGATTTAGTGTATCTGATTTTACCTGACCGCTTTAGTAATGGAGATACGACGAATGACAGAGTATCAGGGATGAGAGATCAATCGCTCAACCGGGCCGATTATTATGCCAGACATGGAGGCGATTTTAAAGGTGTAATAAAGCATTTGGATTATCTGCAGGATCTGGGGGTTTCTGCACTTTGGATGACACCAGTGATGGAAAATGATATGCCTAATCGTACAGAGCATGGGTATGCAATTACGAACCACTATAAGATTGATGCCCGGTATGGAGGAAATGATGGATATAGAGCATTGAGTGATTCACTTCATCGTAGAAATATGAAACTGGTACAGGATGCAGTGTATAATCATACAGGAACCTGGCATGTGTTGGTTCAGGATTTACCTGCAAAAGACTGGTTGAACCAATGGCCCGAATATACCAGTACCAGCGCCAGAGAACAGGCATTGTTTGATCCTTACGCTTCGCAGATCGATAAAAAACGAATGAGTAGCGGTTGGTTTGTTAAAGAAATGCCCGACTGGAATCAGCGTAATGCCAATGTTGCAAATTTTATTATTGAAAATGCTATCTGGTATATCGAAGAATTTGGTGTAGATGCCATCAGGCTGGATACTTATATGTATAACGATCTTGAATTTGGCAATAAGTGTAATGCAGCCATAATGAATGAATACCCACAGATCAGCCTTTTTGGTGAAATGATGGTACAGCAAACTCCTAATCAGGCATTTTTTGTACAGAATAATATTAATAATGCTTTCACCAGTAATTTGCCGGGAGCTGTAGATTTTGTTACTCTCTTCAATGGTCTTATTCCTTCACTCACCCAGGAGCAAGGATGGGGTACCGGCATAATACATCTCTACAATGTACTGAGCCAGGATTTTTTATATAAAGATCCAACCAGGAATGTGGTGTTATTGGATAACCACGATCTTAATCGTTTTTTCTCAGTAGTAAAAGGTGATCTGGCCAAGCAAAAAATAGCCTATACCTGGTTATTAACAACCCGTGGTATTCCGCAGTTATATTATGGTTCAGAAGTATTAATGGCAGGTGAAATTAAGCCGGATGGACTCGTACGCCTCGATTTCCCGGGAGGCTGGAATAATGACAGCAAGAACGCCTTTACCGGCAAAGGTATGTCGGCAGATGAGGTAGCTATGCAGCAGCTGGTGAAAAAACTGGGAACCTATAGAAAGAATTCTTCTGCATTGAAGTCAGGTAAACTAATGCAGTTTACGCCTAAAGATGGTCTTTATGTGTATTTCAGATACAATGACCAGCAAACCATCATGTGTGTGTTGAATGCCTCAGATAAGCCCCGGAAATTGGATTTCTCTTATTTCAATGAGCGCACTAATGGATTTTCCAGAGCAAAAAACATAATTGAAGGTACAGACATCCGTTTCAATGATGCTACCGAAATCCCCGCCCATCAGGAATGGGTACTAGAACTATACAAGTAATACCAGGAATTAAGACAGCTTTTTTTATCATCCAAATTCTAACATCGTTATGAAAAAATTCTATCATCGGCAGTTAACATCTTTGTTACTATTGCTGTTGTGTGCATTTTCTGTACAAGCCCAGGTACAGGTCAGTGGAACCGTCACTGATGCTACAAGCCTGGAATCGCTACCGGGAGTAAGCATCCAGATTAAAGGAACCCAATATGGTACAAAAACAAACGAAAAGGGTTTTTATTCTCTCAGTATCAATACTCCTTCCCCGGTTTTGATATTTACATTTATTGGCAAACAGACAAAGGAAGTAGTTGTGGGTAATCTACATACCATTAATGTTGCTTTAACAGACGACAAACGCAATCTTCAGGAAGCTGTGGTTATTGGTTATGGAACAACACAGAAACAGGAAGTAACCGGCAGTATTTCTGCTATCTCATCGAAAGACTTTCAGAAAGGAAACATTCAAACCCCCGAACAACTGATTGTAGGAAAAATAGCCGGCGTTTCAATTACCTCCAATAGCGGTCAGCCTGGTGTTGGTAGCACCATTCGTATACGCGGTGGCTCATCTCTCAATGCCAGTAATGATCCGTTGATTGTTATTGATGGGATGCCTTTTAGTGGTACGGGTATCAATGGTGCGCCTAACCCTTTGGCGCTGATCAACCCAAATGATATAGAAAGTATGACTGTATTGAAAGATGCTGCTGCTACAGCTATTTATGGTTCGAGAGCTTCTAATGGCGTTATCATGATTACCACCAAAAAAGGAAGTAGCGGTAGCTTAAAATTCAATTTCAGTACTAATCTTTCAGTCAGCTCTATTTATAGAAAGATAGATATAATGACACCAGAGTTTTTCAGGAAGTACGTAGATTCTCTTGGTACCCCTAAACAAAAAGCATTAATGGGAAATGCAAATACCAACTGGCAGAATGAAATCTATCGTAATGCGGTGAGTAATGAGCATAATTTAAGCATCAGCGGCTCCACTAAAAATATGCCTTACCGTATTTCGGCGGCATTTTCGAACCAGTCGGGATTATTGATCACAGATAATCTTAAAAGATCCTTTGTAGGCATCAACCTAAATCCTAATTTTTTTAATAATCACTTAAAAATAAATTTAAGTGCAAGAGGATCACTTACCAAGGCTCATTACGCCAATCAACAGGCTATAATCAATGCTGTGCAGTTTGATCCTACCCAACCTGTTTATGATACCGCTAGTCCGTTTGCCGGCTATTTTGAGTGGTACTCAAAAGATCCTTCTTCCGGAGAGATTACGCTTAACGGGAACGCTCCGAGAAATCCTGTTTCCCTGATCAGGATGCAGAATAATAATACAACTGTACAAAGGAGCTATGGAAATGTGGAAATCGATTATAAGTTCCATTTCTTACCTGAACTAAGAGCCAATGCTAATCTGGGTTGGGATATTTCCAAAGGAGACGGATTGAACTATGTAGCAGCAGACGCAGGGCAGGCATTTAATACAAGTGGACAAAACAATAAATTCCTCCAAAAAATAAATAACAAAGTAGGTGAATTTTATCTGAACTATGTAAAGGCGATTCCCGGTATTAGGTCGAATATCAATGTACTGGCTGGTTATGGCTATTACGATAATGCTACTACGAATTACAATTTCGCCAACTTCAATGCCAAAGGCGACACAATTAAAGGAAGTGTTCCAAATTTTCCATTCGATAAACCCCGTAATACACTTATTTCTTATTTCGGACGACTGATCTATACATTCAATGACAGGTACATACTGGCAGCGTCATTACGTACCGATGGTTCTTCCCGTTTTGCTCCTGAAAACCGCTGGGGTGTTTTTCCATCCGCAGCGCTCACCTGGAGAGTAAACAGAGAAGCATGGCTTAAAGATTCTAAGGTACTAAGCGATCTTAAATTGCGGTTAAGCTATGGCATTACCGGAAATCAGGACGGAATTGCTAATTATTCCTATATGGCAATTTATTCGGTAAGCACCAATGCCAGTATGTACCAATTTGGGAACAATTATTACAATATGCAGTCGCCCGCTGCCTATGATAATGGTATTAAATGGGAACAAACCGCAACCTGGAACGGAGGACTCGATTTCGGATGGTTGGAGAATCGTCTGAGAGGTAGTGTGGATGTTTATTTTAAGAAAACAAGCAACCTGCTTAATACCGTTCCTATTCCAATTGGTTCTAATTTCAGTAATCAGATTCTTACCAATGTTGGAAATATTGAAAATAAGGGTATTGAATTAAATCTTGGTGCTACACCAGTTCAAAATAATAAATGGACCTGGGATGTTAACTTCAATCTAACCTATAACAATAATAAAATTACAAACCTTACTGCTGTTACCGATTCCAGCTTCGTTGGTAACCTCACAGGCGGAATTACCGGCGGTACCGGCCAATCGGTCCAGATTCATTCCGTTGGGTACAACACTTTTTCCTTCTATGTATATAAGCAGGTTTACGATGCAAACGGCAAACCACTCGAAGGGGTATACGAAGATTTGAACAAAGACGGGATCATCAACCAGAAGGATATGTACCGTTATAAGTCGCCGGCCCCGCGTTTATTTCTCGGGTTTAGTACACAGGTCAGCTATGCACGGTGGACGTTGGGCACCAGCCTGAGAGCGAATTTAGGGAACTATGTGTATAATAATGTTGCTTCCAATTTTGGAGTAAGAAGAAGTATTCTTAATCCTCTGGATATATTGAATAATAGTTCTACTGATGCTTTCAAAACTAATTTCTATAACAATCAATATCAATCAGACTACTACATCACTAATGCCTCATTCCTGAAAATGGATAACCTTAATCTGGGTTATGATGTAGGAGCATTATTCAGAAATAAGGCTAAGCTACGGGTAAATGCAACCTGTCAGAATGTTTTTGTGCTTACAAAATATAAAGGACTGGATCCTGAAGTGAATGGGGGGATTGATTACAACCTGTATCCAAGACCCAGAATATTTGTATTGGGTGCTAACCTGGAGTTTTAATTCTAAAACATTAAATGATGAAAAGAATTTTTCTTAAAATATTTGTACTCACACTAGCAGTAAGTTCCTGTACCAAAGATTTGAACAGAGTACCTACCAATTCCTCAACAGCCAATGTTACCTACTCAACATTGGAAGGGTATAAACAAGTATTGGCAAAGGTTTATGGCAGCTTTGCATTGGCGGGAAATAATGGAATCAATGCTTCTGATCTTGCAGGTATTGACCCAGGGCAGGCCGATTTTTTACGTTTATTCTGGAATGCCCAGGAGCTACCAACAGAAGAAGCAGCCTGCGTTTGGAACGATCCGGGAATTCCGGATTTTCACAACATGAATTGGACAAGCAATAATGTTTTATTAGCTGCATTATATAATCGTAGCTTGTTTCATGTAACCGTTGCAAATGAATTCCTGCGTGAATCGGGAGATGATAAAATAGCTGCCAGAGGATTTTCGGGGAAAGAGGCCGATGATATAAAAACATTCAGAGCAGAAGCCCGCTTTCTGCGCGCATTTCAATATTGGGTGTTGATGGATCTTTTCGCTAATCCTCCCTTTGTAACAGAAAAAGATCCTATTGGGAAATTTATCCCACCGCAAACCGATAGAACTACCCTCTTTAAGTTTGTAGAATCTGAACTTCTGGCAATAGAATCAGTAGTGGCAAAACCTAAACTAAACGAATATGCGAGAGTAGATCAGGCCGCTGTTTGGGCATTACTTGCCCGGATTTATCTGAATGCAGAAGTTTATCTGGGTAAAGGAAATGCAAAATATACTGAAGCGATAACTTATTCTTCAAAGGTTATTGGTGCAGGGTATGCGCTGAAGACCAGTTATCAGGGTTTGTTTCTGGCAGATAATGATGTGGATAACCCTGAAATCATTTTACCAATTGCTTATGATGGCGAAAAAACGCAGAATAACGGAGGCACTACCTTTATTATCAATGCTTCTGTAAATCCTGCAATGAATGCCGCGCAATATGGAGTACAAAGCGGTTGGGGAGGAAACAGAAGTACTAAAGCACTCCCCGAATTATTTGGTGATTACAGCGGGGCAACAGACAAGCGTGCCTTTTTCTTCGGTGATAAACCAGAAATAGATAATCCGGCGGAATTTACAGATGGATTAAGAGTTATTAAATTCAGAAATAAAACCTCAGCCGGTCAGACACCTCCGTCTCCAGGTAATGCTTTCTGTTCTGTAGATTTCCCATTATTCAGACTTGCGGAGCAGTATCTTATTTATGCAGAAGCAGTAAAACGTGGCGGCGCTGGCGGTAATGACGCTACTGCTCTTGGTTATCTCAATGCCTTGAGAGAGCGGGCATATGGTAATAAGAATGGAAATATTTCGTCTTATAACCTTGACTACATTCTAGATGAAAGAGGTAGGGAACTTTATTGGGAAGCATTTCGCCGTACCGATTTAATCCGTTTCGAGAAGTTTACATCCAGTAATTATGTTTGGCCCTGGAAAGGAGGTGTGAAAAGTGGGAAAGGAGTGGAGGACTTCAGAACACTATATCCGCTGCCGGCAACAGATCTTACTGCCAATCCAACACTTAAGCAAAATAAAGGCTACTAAAGTTTAAAACTCTCTCAGATGAAAATGTTTTTCTCAAGATACCTTATTTCAGGTCTGTTGATTTTATTACTATGGGCCTGTAAGAAAGATGAAGTTAAAGTGATTGCTAAGCCAGGTTCTGCACCTTCGCTTGCAGCAACACTGGATACGGTTATACTTCTAAAGCAGTATGCAGATGATCAGGCAATTGCATTCAAAAGAGGTACCTCTGATTTTGGTTACAATGCCGTGGTTAAATACGAACTGCAATTTGCAAGGAAAGGAACCAATTTTGCAGACAAGGCTGTAGTACCTGCTGATTCGATAACTACAGCGATTACTGTTAGAATGTTAAATACAATTGCCAATCAACTGGAGTTGGAATACGGTGTTTATGCTGATATAGAAGTAAGAATAAGTGCAACTATTTCAGATAACTATCCACCAACCTACTCTAATGCAAAGGCCCTGGTTGTTTCGTCGTACCAGGATTTGGTTGAATATCCATCTATGTATGTAGCGGGCGATTTCCAGGCATGGACGCCGGCAACAGGGCCTAAATTAGCATCGTTTAAATCAGATAAAAACTACGAAGGCTATGTATGGTTTCCATCGGGTTCTACTTTATTTAAAATCACTTCACTGCCTTCATGGGATGGTACAAATTATGGAGGCACCAGCACAAATAATGGTGGTGTATTGTCTGGTACTGGCGATAATCTGAAAGTTACAGGAGCGGGTTATTACTTTATTACTGTGAATCTTGATGATAAATCCTGGCAAGCTACCCGCACAACCTGGTCGATGATTGGTGATGCAGTTGGAAGCTGGGATACAGATGTGGACCTGACTTTTGATGAAGCAAAAGGTACATGGACAGGCACTGTACAAATGAATGCCGGAGCTTTTAAATTCAGAGCCAATCATTCTTATGATATCAACTACGGCGATAATAAGCCTTCAGACCCTATCCTGAATAAAGGAGGCGATAATATTAAAGTAGCAGCGGCGGGTACTTATGAAGTGACGTTGAGTTTAAGTATTGCTGGTAATTATACTTATTTAGTCAAAAAGAAGTAAAAGTATCAGATAGTGAAAGGAGCAGATTTCTACTAATTAGATCTGCTCCTTTCTGTATATAGAGAGGGGAAGGAAGGAATAATCAGGAAGCAGGTTTAGCCTCTTGTAAATTCTTTTCAATTAAAAACAAAATGAACGTAATCATTAAAATATAAACTGGTATCTGGTATCTAAAAACTACAGGAGAAGCAACGATACTAAATGCTGCATTAATAATAAAGAAAGCCAGCGCAATGAAAATGGATTTGTTAATAAGTTGATTTTGTTTATTCTTTTTTCTCCTGTTGTTAATATAAAACTGCAAGGCTTCTTTAATTAGTAATAAATGTAATGCAGGAAACAGGTAGGGGAATATATATAGTATGTATTCCTGGGCTTTCACTGCAGTAGTGCTATTAGGTCGTTTACTTTCCTTAAACCACCCGGGATTACTTAAAGCAATTTTATATTTTATTCTGTTGTTTTGTTTGATCATTTCCAAAT
The DNA here is from genome assembly GCF_003419895.1 of Chitinophaga silvatica. Taxonomy (GTDB): domain Bacteria; phylum Bacteroidota; class Bacteroidia; order Chitinophagales; family Chitinophagaceae; genus Chitinophaga; species Chitinophaga silvatica. Next base: position 172,289 of record NZ_QPMM01000009.1, read on the forward strand.
CCGGAATGAGATAATTCATAATGTTTGGACATAAATAATACCTGAGGAAGTTTATTGGATATTTTTTAATCAGATAGCTGGCATATTCTTTATATATCGGAGCTACTACGCTTCTTGCGGTAAAATCATCTAACTGAAATTTTTGTGCATATAGGTCCTTTAATCCATTTAACGGACTATGAGGATCCCACATATAATAGGCCCCGGCAGCAGGTTTGGCATCCTTTATTTTGAAAAATTCGCTTCTGTAAAAATCATAGGCTAGTTTGTGAACCAGTTTACATTCCCTTGGAATACCTGTAGTATCGAAGGGTAAATATGGGAGCTGATACAAGGCATTATTAGCAAGTTGCCAGCTTCCGAATACAGAAAACTGTCTCACATTGGTTCTTTCATAAGTTTTGTTCACAGTAAACCGAATGAACATACCAATTAAAATAATCGGTAAGATTATTCCAATTATTTTAATCCACCACTTTGATGAGATCAATAGTATTGCAATTAATGAAACAACAGGATAGAATATTGCATTATACCTAATTGTAAATGCTAAAGATAAAACGAGTCCATGAATGAGAATCAGACTCAGAGAGGGCCTGTATAGTATCCATAGCAGTAATGTAAACCAAATGATACTTAAACCAATAAATAATGATTCGGTTATTATGTAATTGCTGATGAACAGAAATATTGGGTTTATAATCAGAAAGGGGAATAGGTATCGGTGAAGAAACATTTCTTCTTTAAGAATATACAGAAATGAGAAGAAGAATAAATAGGTGCTCAGCTCCAAAAAGCAATATTGGAAAGTAACTAACAGCGTTTCAGAATTCGAAAGATGATGGAAAAGCCCAAGGAATTTTGAATAGCCAATTGGCCAGAGATCTACATCAAATTTTGAAATGGCTGCAACAATGTAAGAATCACTGTCGGGGGTATAGTCGGCATGTGGGTAGAAATACTTGAATATGACAATTTTAACAATAATACTTAACAATGCAACTGCGGCCAACAACCTGTTACGATTATTGGCCAGCAGAAAGCAAAGAAAATTATTTTCATCTTTTAAGCGGAGTAGCGTCATGCAGTTATTTCTTCTCTTCGTGATATTCCTGTTCTGTATTGATAGACCAGATATTTGTTTTAGTTACAACTCCTGCAATTATATTATCAACAGCTACCATTGCGGTGAGCATAGAGTGATCTGAGTTATTGTATTTGTGCATACCGTTTCTACCAACCAGGAAAAGATTTTCGTAGGAATTAATGTAGTCCTTCAGTTCATCGAACCGGTTGTAGGTACCGAAGTATGCAGGATAGGTTTTTTCCATTCTTAATACTGTAGCATCAAGTACATCTGATTGCTGTGCCAGGCCTATTTTGCAAAGTTCTTCGATTGCTTTAATTCTGATTGTTTCATCGGATTGTTCCCAGAACTCATCACCTTTGTTGCAGAAGTATTCCATACCTACCCAGGTTGTATCGGGGTCTTTTACCATATATGGGCTCCAATTATTAAATAATTGTAACCTTCCAACTTTTACATCTTTTTCCTGAATGTAGATCCAGGTATCTTTAAGTGTGGCTGGTTTCTGTTCGCCTGTTTTTTTATCAGTAAGGCTTAGGTTTTTGAGCAGAATACCTATGGTTACGAAATCGCGGTACATGAGTCCGGCGGCTATTTCTTTTACATTAGCGGGAACATTCGCGTCTAAATCGGCAATCAGTTCCTGCATTGGCATGGTGGAGAAAAAGTAATCTCCTTCCAGCAGAACTGTTTCACCGGTTGTTTTATCTAAAGCGGTAACACCGGTAATCTGATTGTTTTGAGTATGAATTTTTACAACATCGTGTTGCATCAAAACTGTTCCACCTTTTTCAATAACCTGGCGGGCAACTTCTTCCCATAATTGTCCTGGTCCATGTTTGGGATACAGGAATTGTTCTATTAAGCTGGTTTCAACATTTTTTTGTTTTAAGTCTTTGGGTTTACCAGCATCAATAGTGGCTTTAATAGCATGTGCGATAGCTTTACCAATGGAGATACCTTTTATACGTTGAGCGCCCCATTCGGCAGAAATATCTTTACAGGCAACGCCCCAAACTTTTTCTGTATAATCCTTAAAAAAGAGATGATATAAAGTAGTTCCAAACCTGTTTATCATAAAGTCTTCCAGGCTTTTTTCCTCTTTTCTTGGAAATACCCTGGCATATAAATAGGAAAACATTATACTAACAGTGGTTACTAATCCTAATTTACTTAGTGTTTCAATAGAAAGTTGTATGGGATAGGTGAAGAACTGTTTTAAGAAGTATATGCGTGAGAGGCGTTGTCTGACCAACATTATCAGATCCGGGTCTTGTGCTACAAGGGTGTCGGAATCATTGTCTGCACGTTTAGGTTTAACCTCTCTGGTTTTGTTCTGATAGCTGATAGAGAAGATTTCAGAAGCTTCCTTATCTAATGGCATCATTGTCATCCACCAGTCCATAACGCGGTCCGATTTTGAGAAGAATCGGTGGCCACCAATATCAATACGATTACCTTTGTAATTAACAGTTTTAGAGATCCCACCAATATCTGTGCTTTTTTCCAAAACAATCGGGATAATATCTGTTCTTTGTAAGAGTTCATAGGCGGCTGTGAGTCCGGCAGGGCCTGCGCCTACGATGATAGCTTTCTTTTGCATGAGCGAATGAGGTTATTGATGAAAATGGTTTTCTGAGGTAAGTATCGAACTAAGATTTCTGTCACATTACCGGAGTGGCATTCCCCGCGTTCGAGAAAATCGGAACCTGTAAAGTAGTGGCATATCAAAATAGTTTTATTACGAATGCTCGATTAAAAACAGTCGCTTAACGGGTATATATAACGATGGGTTAGCAGCAGATAGTAATTGCTGCCTGCGTTACACAAGTATAGAAGGAGTTACTGAAATGGCATTTCAGCCAATATAATTGATGGAAATTGCAGTGTGTTATAAGGGGTTGTAAAGCATATCGAATGGTTTAAATTAAAACTTCCATTTATAATAATAGAGTGGGGCACCTTTACCTTCACTAATAGTAACATACCCGTCGTTATTGGGTAGAATACTGATCCCTTCTCCCTGTTTTTCTACCAAATAAGGAAGTTCTTTTGCAGGTTTTTTCATTGCTGCTTCTACTGACTCACCGGTTTCACGATGCCAATAATAGACATGTGTAAGCGTTTTAATTACAATATGGTGGCCATCTTTGGAAATATCGCCTGCTGTAACCCAGGTATAAGGGAGGCGAATAAGTGGTTGCAGGGTGGCAGTATCGCCATCTTTAAATAAAAGTTTTTTAGTCTTATATAGTGTTACTTCTTTTTCACGTTTGCTGACTATATAAATCTGCTTACTAATAGGGTCAATCATTAAACTCTCAGCGTCTTTTGCACCATCAGGATACTGAAGTTTAAGCTCATCAGCCTTCATTTTTATTTTGGTGTATGGCTCTATTTTATTGGGTTCAGGAAACCGATATATTTTGATATGTTTGCGTATTGCAAAGTTATCGCCAATATCTCCAACATATACGTAATGTTTACCTTTTTGAGGTCCAATGCCTTCGGCTATATCTTCCCAATCACGATTACTGGCATTGGTAAGATATACGGTTGCAATTAGTTTGGCCTGATCATCCAGCAAAAAAACTTCCGGGTCATTACCGCTATCATTATGCGTCCAATAGCAGTTTTTAAGTGGTATGCTGGAAGCAATACCAGAAGCTTCCCTGATATGTTTACTGTTCAGATAACCTAAAATCTGCGGATTGGTAGTTTGAGCAGCTACTTCCCCAATCAGCATACTTAAGACGATGTATAGAATCAGTTTACGCATCTTTGAAATTACTGAAAAGAGTTGAGATTGAATATATTAGAATTTTTTTTTGTTAATAAGCATTGTAGGTTACCATTAATTGAGATAAAAATATATCTTTAATATTAGTGGATTGACTTTTAAAGTTCAATCAGTTTTGTTAAGCCATTCCTGCATAGTGAAAGATAGCTATTGTGATAAAAGGCTATTTTAAAAAGTATGATGTTTGACCTTGATGAGTTGACCTGGCCAATATTGGAACTGAATTTTTTATTGACCCATAAAATAATTCAGTAAATACTTCATTGCGTTTTTAGTACCCTATTTCCCAATATTAAACAGTATTCTGTTAATTGTATCAATATGAAAACTAGTTTTCCCTATGCCAGACATGGTGCATTGTTTCTGGTTGGCCAGCTTATTATGTTGGTTGCTACAGCACAAAATATCCCTACTAATTCAACAAAGCCTTCTGCTATTCCTGCAACACCACCTGCCGGATATACGAATACAGCCATAAGTTTTATTCGTACCTGGGAACCTTCAATGCAAACATCCGACCCGGCTGCTGTTATGGGAGCTACAGATATTGGCGCTGTTAAGCAGAGCACTTATTATGTTGATGGGTTGGGGAGGCCTGTCCAAACTGTGAATAAAGGAATTAGTCCTTCAGGTAAGGATATAGTAACTCCATTTGTTTATGATGCTTTGGGCCGGGAGGAGTATAAATATCTCCCTTATACTGCACAAACAGGCAATAGTTCTGATGGAAAGTTTAAAACAGATCCTTTTAGTGCCCAACAATCATTTTATCAGAATACCGGTCTGAATCCCGGCATTAGTGGGGAAACAATTTTTTATCGCCAGTTAGAATACGATGCATCTCCTTTAAATCGAGTTCAGAAGTCCTATGCCCCTGGAAATAACTGGGCAAAAACAGGTGGCAATAAACCTATTATTCAAAGTCATCTTTTGAATACTGTTGCTGATGGAGTTAGAATATGGGTACTTCCTTCAAGTTCGATAATTCCTGTAAGTACACAAGTTTACGAGGGGGGGCAGCTTTTTAAAGAAATGACTATAGATGAACGTGGAAATAAGGTCATAGAATTTATAGATAAAGAAGGCCGTCCTATCCTGAAAAAGGAAGAATTGGTTTCCGGAGCAGCAGATGGACATAATAATTGGTTATGTACCTATTATGTATATGATAATGTTGGTAATGTCCGTTGTGTGATTCCGCCTAAAGCAGTAGAGCTAATTAAAAGTAACTGGACATTAACGTCTGATGTTTTGCAGGAGCTTTGTTATTTATATAGATATGATGGAAGAAACAGATTGATAGTAAAGAAAATACCGGGAGCTGATTCTACTGAATTTGTATATGATACAAGAGACAGGCTGGTATTTAGCCGGGATGGGAACTTGAAGTTGGGTACTACTCCCCAGTGGATGGTTACATATTATGATGTGATCAACAGACCTTCTATGACAGGATTCTATAAATCTAATGCTACAAGAGAAGTTCTGCAAACGACAATGAATGTAATTACTGCATCTAATCCGCAGCCTAATATTTCTACATCGGATCTTACTCCATTAACCTATACTTATTATGATAATTACAGTTATAGTGGAGCAATTAGTCCGGTAACCTCAGATTATTCCAAACCGCAGGCAGGAACAAATCTTTATGCCGAGCCTACTACGGCTGCCACCACCTTCACAAGAGGTTTAATTACTGGTTCTAAACAAAGAGTATTAGGAACTGAAACATGGTTGACAGCAAGTAATTATTATACAGATAAGGGTAGGCTGGTTCAAATGGTATCCAATAATATTAATAATGGGCAGGATGTTACAACAAATCTTTATGACTTCAATGGTAAATTGCTAAGTCAATATCAGAGACATAATAATATTAAAAGTACGCTTACTCCGCAGTCTACCTTGCTTACTTCCATGAACTATGATAAGGTGGGTCGATTAACTCAGGTCTCCAAACAGTTGAATGATAATGCAGCTACTCAAAGTATAATCGCAATGAATAATTATGATGAGTTGGGGCAGTTGAAAGATAAAAATCTGGGAGTAAAAAGTGGTGTGCCAATTGAAACATTGAATTTCGAATATAATATTCGTGGGTGGGTAAAATCGATCAATAAGAATTTTGTAAATACTTCAGGTAGTTCAAGCAATTGGTTCGGGCAGGATTTAAGTTATGACGAAGGGTTTCAGGCAAACCAATATAATGGTAATATCGCTGGAATAAAATGGAAAAGTAAAAGTGATGGAATTGCACGAGCTTATGGCTACAACTATGATCCAACCAACCGATTAATGAAGGCCGATTTTACACAGAATAACACAGGCAGCTGGAGCAACTCAGTTGTGGATTTCAGTGTGAAAATGGGTGATGGTATTGATCCTGCATCTGCATATGATGCAAACGGTAATATTCTTTCGATGATGCAGCGTGGATTAAAAGGAGGGGCAAGCACTACAATAGATCAGTTGACTTATAGTTATCTGCAGAATCAGGTAAGTAATCGCCTGCAAGGAGTAGCTGACGCCTTTAACGATCCTTCCTCTACATTGGGAGATTTCAAGGAAATAAATGGATCGGGCCTAAGTGATTATAGCTACGATTATAATGGAAATCTTACAAGTGATTTTAATAAAGGAATTAATACAATAACCTACAATCATTTAAATTTACCTAGTACCATCACCGTTACCGGAAAGGGAACCATCAGTTATCTTTATGATGCAGCAGGTAACAGGTATAGGAAGATTGTGACTGATAATACCGTTACTCCGGCAAAGGTTACAACTACTGACTATTTGGGAGCATTTATTTATCAGAATGACACACTGCAATTTGTTAGTCATGAAGAAGGCAGAATCAGGGCTATTTATAAATCGGGGCAACCAGTTGCCTATACAAACGATTATTTTATAAAAGATCATTTGGGAAATGTAAGAATGGTATTGACGGAGCAGAGCGATTTTAGTATGTATGCAGCTACAATGGAAACTGGTAACGCAATAAATGAAACTGCATTGTTTAGCAATATCGATGAAACCAGGGCAGCAAAACCTGTAGGATTCCCTTCAGAAAATGCTAAAACAAATCAGTCAGTAGCTAAGCTCAGCGCGGCAGCTAACGGAAAGAAAATTGGTCCGTCGCTGGTTTTGAGGGTAATGGCAGGAGATACTATACAGATAGGGACAAAAGCATTTTATAAATCTAACGGCCCTAATTCTGAAAACAATAAAATGGCTACTGCGGAGAACATGCTGGCAGATCTTATATCTGCATTTAACTCCGGAGCTAAACAGGGAGGAGATCATAATGTGTTGGCTGATAATAATTCAACTCCATTTACTGCCGGGTTCTATAATAACGATTACCAACGTTTGAAACAGAAGGAGAAAGATCAAGTGAAGGTTGACAGACCAAAAGCGTATTTAAATTTTGTGCTTTTTGATGATCAATTCAATTTAATTGAAGAAAATAGTGGTGTAAAACAGGTAAAGGCTGAACCAGATCAGCTTCAAATACTTGGCCAGGATAAAATGACCATGAAGAAATCAGGTTATCTTTATGTATATACCAGTAATGAGAGTGTTCAGGATGTTTATTTCGATGATCTGGCTATTCTGGCTACGCCAGGCCCTTTATTGGAGGAAACCCATTATTACCCGTTTGGACTGATAATGGCAGGGATAAGTTCAAGTGCGTTAAGAGGAAAGGCCTATCCTGAAAACAGAAAGAAGTTTAATGGCATAGAACACACAACGGAGTTCGATTTAAATACTTATGATGCATTTTACAGAACGCTTGATCCGCAGATCGGAAGGTTCTGGCAAATAGATCCTAAGCCTACAGGAAATATAAGTTTGTATGCAATGATGGATAATAATCCTATCAGTAAATCTGATCCACTGGGCGATTCTATCCCCAAAGCAGTTGATCAGAGAATTGCCGCAAGGATTGAGAAATCATTAAATACTCAAATGGACGAAAATAATCAATCGAGCCAGGACTCACAAACTAAAATAGCTAATAATAACAAGGAAATTGAACAGTTGAAAAATGATATTGGATCGGGTAAGATTGCTGGTAGGAAAGATGTTAAGAAAGCCAATAAAAGAATTACCAAATTAGAGAGGTCTACTAACTGGAATATTAATAATATAGTTGAAATGTGGACCAGAAATAACTTATTATCTCAGTCTTTAGCTGATATTAATTCACTGCGTACCGATGAAAATTACAATTATACATTTGAAAAGCCTGGTAATGGAAGTATTATGCATACAGTTTATAAACGTGAGGCAGAAAATGGAATTGAGAATAAAGATGTTGTGATTCAGGGTAGTAATGATGGATTATATATTCATGAAATAAGACATATAGGACAAAGTCTGGCTGCAGGTGGATTAAGCTTTTCGGAAAGCCCCAATACTAAGGGTAGGTTAAAATATGCAAGTGTAGGTAGAAGACAAGAATTAGAGGTAAATGCCTATCAAACACAGTTTTCTCTTGATCCACTTGGTTATCCGGCAACCAGAAGAGCTTTTATGTTAAGCGATATTAATATAGAATCATTAAAATCAATTCTTGGAGAAGATGGAAATGCGGCTTACTAAAAATCATTTTTTGAAAATTTTAGCTTTACTGCTGATGGGCATAATTCTTTTCTCCTGTGCCCATCAGCAGGTAATCTACGCATCAAAATTTGGAATAGAAGGAAAGTATCAGAAGGAAAATGGAAAGGAGCTATTAATTTTTAATGCCGATAAAACTTTTTATTGTCTGAGAAACTATATACCGGCAAATGATGTGCTTATTCCGATGTGTGATACTATAGCTAGTGGTATCTGGAACCAACGTGCCGGGTTTATAGAATTACACAATAAACCTGATTTTAATAAGATAAACTACTCAATTGTTGAAAGCCTGAGAGGTACTAAAGATTCTGTTTACTTCAGGATAATATTGCCGAAAGATGATGCATTGGATTATAAAAATTTTGTTTTCAATTTAATTCCCTATTCGAAATATGATCAGGTATTAAAAATTAACAAACCTGAATTTGCAATTCCAAATGTGAGAATACCGAGAATCAATTTTGGTTTGAGCCTCCAGAATATTGAGCCCAATGTAGATTTTGGAAAAGGAAATTTTCAACGCACCAATTTTATGATTTTTGAGAATTATCAGGCTAAAGATAATAATGCAAACTTCTTTACAATCACGCTCAATAACTTTAACCAATGTTTTTATGAGGCAATGGATATGGAAGGACAGATAATTGGAATTGAAGGGAAAAAGTTGGTCTGGAGAGGTAACAGGTATGAAAAAATTAATTAATTTTTTCATGAGTTGGATATAAAGAGAATAGTGATCATTAACTCTTCCTGAAATCTGAAGGCCTCGAATTGGTAAACTCATGAAAAGCATCACTAAAAGAACTAATAGATGTATATCCAACATTATAAGCAATCTCACTAATTGGCTTATTGCTTTTGAGTATCAATTCTATCGCCTTTACCATGCGTAGTGTTTTTAAATATTGCAGAAAGGAAATGTGAATTGATGATTGAAAAAGCCTTGATAATGATCGTTCACTGATATTGAATTTTTTGGAGACATCTTCTAATGTTAACTTTTCTCCAATATTTTTTTCCAGAAACCTGATAATCGGTTGCATTTGTTCATTATCTGTAGTTGGAAGAATAATGGGTAATGCCTTGTTGTTTAACTGCGGTAATAGCTTTTTTAAGGCTACGAGAAATTCAAAGTTATCATCCTTCGGTGTTACGTGCTTGCCATCCCAGCGCTCAGAATAATTGATCATTTGTATTAATAACTCACTGGCCGGATAAATTCCCAGCTTTTTATAAAAAGGGTTGCTTTCATCGTCATGGGCATAGAAGTAAAGCGACCTAAGCACTGTTGCAGAGTTGCCAATTCGTAAAATATGAGGCATACCCTGTGGAATCCAGAAATAATGTCTGGCAGGTACTACATATGTTTTATAGTCGATAGTAATGTAGGCAATTCCTCCTTCTACATAACTAAGCTGTCCTTTATTATGAGTATGTAAGGGAATTAGTTTCTCCGATTTTTCATGCATAACAAACACTGCGTTACGCTGCTTATTTATTTCCGGTAATGATGCTATCAGCCCCATGTTTTTAACTTTTTTTGACCTGAAATGCTTGCCAACAAAGGTATGGATAATTTTGGCCGGAATGATGAAAAGAATGACTATTTATCTGAAATGACAAATCAACGGGCGATTTAATTTTGCATCACAGATACTGAACTCAGGTTCCCAATTATATGAATTATAAAAATAGGATCGTTGTCATGTGTGTATTACTGGCAGTTTACCCGATCCAAATTTATGCGCAACAAGTAAATGATACACTCACCATTTCATTGGCGCAAACATGGCAAAAAGCTGAAATATACAGCCGGAAAATAGCCATCAGTAAAAAGGCAACAGCTATTGCCAGTACTGAAATCCTGGATGCCCAAAGAGAAAGGCTACCCGAACTGGAAGTAATGGGGAGCGCTGAAAAAGCAACCAATATTCCTATTTATGGCAATGGTGTCTTCACAAAACCTACTTCTCAACATGAGGTAATTCATAATTTATATAAAGTAGGGGCCGACCTCTACATGAATATTTACAATGGAAATAAGCTTAATCTTAAAATAGAGGAAGATAAAATCCTGCATCAACTGGCAGGTATACGCGAAGCCGAAACAATATCCGGTATCCGCTACCAGGTAGCGGCCCGGTACCTCGAATTGCAACAGGCACTGATCTTTAAAGAGCTTATATTAAAAGATATTGCAGATCAGGAGAAGCAGCTAAAGGAGATTCAATCGTTTTATCGAAACGGCACTGTTCTGAAAAGTGACGTGCTGCGGGTGGAACTGGATTTATCGAAACGCCAGCTTACACTGGTAAAAATTGAGAACGACATCCTTATAGCCAATCAGAAGCTGAATATTATTATTGGCGAGCCGGATGAAAAAGTAGTAAGACCGGAATTAACCCAATTGCCAGTTGATGTAGGTGTATATTCCGATTATCTTGCTCAGGCTTTACAACACTCTTATGCCTGGCATATTTCGGAATCAGAAACACATCTGGGTGAATTGCATGTTCAACAGGTAAAGTCGAATGTCAGGCCTAAAGTCGGGTGGTACGGTGATTTCTCCTATGCTAATCCACAAATCTTTTTATATCCATACAACCCTTCCTGGTACTCATTGGGAGTTACAGGAGTAAAGGTATCTTTCCCCATTTCATCACTTTATCATAATACCTATAAACTTCAATCTGCGAAATTAGAGCTGGAGAAGGAAGAAGAAGCGCATCACGATACTGAAGATAAGGTAAGGCAGCAGGTGAAAGAAGCATTTCTGCGTTATAAGGAAGCATTGGTGCAGATAGATGTAGCCGGAAAGAATGTGCAAAGGGCAGAAGAAAATGCCCGCATAATAAAAGTCTCCTATTTCAACCAGGCTTCTCTGGTAACAGATCTGCTGGATGCAGATGTTAAGTTGTTAGAATCCAGATTTGAACTTGCCGCCGCAAAAGTTCTTGCACAAAATAAATACTACTTACTCCAACATATTACAGGTATCCTTTAATAAAATGAAAAAGAAATATATCGTAACAGACAGACTGATTACAAAAATCACAGGCTGGATGGCAGGCCTTATTGTATTGGCATTAACCATTTGGGGCGGTGTTACAATCTGGCATTACTATAAGTATGAAGAAACCAACGATGCACAGGTACAGGAATATGTAAACCCGGTTATTTCCAGAGCAGGTGGATTTATCGTAGCTGTTAAATTTGAAGAGAACCAGCATGTGAAAAAAGGAGATACATTGCTGATCATAGATAACCGCGAATATATACTGCAACAAGAGCAAACAGCATCTGCTCTTCGCAAATCACAGGCCCAGTTGGAGGTATTGGAAAGTAACATTCATACATTGGAGAAAACTGCCGGTGCTGCAAATGCCCAGATAGCCGGGGCAAAAGCTAAAGTTTGGAAACAACAGCTCGAGTACGACCGTTATAAGCAGATGTATAAGGAAGAAGCAGCTACCAGGCAGCAATTGGAGAATATCGAAGCTTCACTGGATGTTAATAACAGCGAATACAAATCTGCTGAAGAAAATTATAGTGCTGCCAATTCTCGCATCACAGACGTGAAGGCTGAGAAAGAAGTAGTACAGGCAGAAATTCAACGCTTGCATGCCTTGCTCGACCGGCATAAACTGGATGTAAGTTATACCGTCATTACCGCTTCCTATGATGGACGGATGGGTAGAAGAACGATAGAAGCGGGGCAGATGATTGATGCCGGTGAAGTGCTGGCATATATCGTCAATAATGAAACAGATAAATGGGTGGTGGCGAATTTTAAAGAAACGCAGGTTGCCAATATGGAGATAGGTGATACTGTTGAAATTATTGCGGATGCATATCCCGACAGGAAGTTTAAAGGCACTATAATAAGTCTTTCTCCAGCTACCGGTTCCAGTTTCTCTTTATTACCTCCCGATAATTCAACAGGCAACTATGTGAAAATTGTACAGCGTATTCCGGTAAGAATACGTGTGGATGGGAGTCGTACGGCAACAGACAGATTAAAAGTAGGGATGAATGTAAATGTTTATCGCCCCAAAAAACAGTATCATGGATAGTGGAATTCCCATATTCAAACATTGGGCACCAGAGTGGTTGATAAGGGCCAGTCTTTTTCTGCTGATTCTGCCTAATATAGTTTTATTTTTTTTGCCGTTGGCCAACATCAATGCGGCTGCCGGTTTTTATGGCAGTGAGCCGGCCGATATTCAGTTTGCCGTTGCATTATTTTATGCCGGATATGTAGGTTTTTACAATTTGGAAAGACGGTTCTTTGTATTCCTGGCCACAAGGGAGTATTTTATTATTATTACCTTTCTTCAAATCCTTAGCTGCTTTATCTGTTATCAGGTTCATGAACTTTATATATTTTTTCCGATAAGATTCTTGCAGGGATTATTATTTGCATGCACTGTAAACCTATCTTTATCGCTGATGTTTACCCGCTTGCAAAGTGAAAGGGCAAGAGAAGTGGGCTTCTCGGTATTCTTTGGATTTTTGTTATGCGCAGTTCCGTTCAATAACTTCGTGACAGCAGATTTGATAGATGCTTACAATTTTGGAGTAGTTTATAAAGCTACCTTATTTGCCTATGCTCCCTGCCTGTTTCTGTTATTACTTACAATGAATAACGTCAGGCTAAATGTTCGTTTCCCTTTATGGAACCTCGACTGGCAAAGCTTTGCATTATATACAATAGTCCTGGTATTATTGGGGTATATCATGATTTACGGGCAGGAATATTATTGGTTACAGGACCTCCGAATTCGAAATAGTGTAATGGTGATCGGAGTATTGGCAGTGATATATCTTGTAAGACAATGGAAGATGAGGCGACCCTACCTGCATTTACAGGTATTCAGGTATAGGAATTTCAGAATGGGATTAGTCGTTTTATTTGTGATGTATATATGTCGGTTTGCTTCGGGGATTACCAACTCGTTTTATACTACAGTACTGGGGTTTGATCCGTTTCATGTTTCTTATATCAATTTGCTGAACATGGGAGGAATTGTTGTAGGAGTAATCATAGCATGTTGTATGGCCTTACAAAAAATGAGGATTCGCAGAATGTGGATTCCCGGTTTTGTTTGCCTGTTGGGGTTTCATGTTAGTATGTATTTTTTGTTTGATGTGCAGGCAGATGAATGGAAATACTTTATTCCCTTATTTGTCCAGGGCCTTGGGGTGGGTATGATCATGGTGCCAACAATTATATACATTATTTCCTCAGTGCCTGTAGCAATTGGAGGGTCGGCTGCCTCTATAGGGCTGTTGATCAGGTATCTTGGTTTCTGTGTAAGTATTGCATTGATCAATTATTTTGAATTATTAGGTAGAAGCAGGCATTATAATGCCTTTCAGGACCATCTTACGAAAATTGACCCGGTAGTACGGGCCACTTTGCATAAACAGGCTCATATCTTAGAAACTAAAGGAATGCCGGCCAGCCGGGCTATTAAAGGAGCCAATAAAATGCTGGTTGCCTCGCTCAATAAGCAGGATCAGATACGTTTTGCGATGGATTATTATGAATTGATCAGTTGCCTGATTGTTGCAACCCTACTATTAATAGCACTTTGGCCTTACCTGAATAGAACCGTAGTTTACCTGCGTTCCCGAAGATTAAGCCCGGCTTAATGAAAATATTTTGATACATGAATCTATTTCCTTTATTTTGCACTGCATTTTGCCCGATAGTATAATGGTAGTACGACAGACTCTGACTCTGTTTGTCTTGGTTCGAATCCAGGTCGGGCAACAAAAGAAGGATAAATCCTAGTATTACTGAATTGGGAGACTACATCTAAAAATGTAGTCTCTTTTTTGTTTCTCCATCAGATTAGTTCATTTAATCTAGACAAAGTCGGATATTTAAAAAGCTATGAATAATCAAAAAATACTTCTATTTTGGTTCCATAGTCTTTATTAGTACTGTAGTTAATTTACCCTAAAACGAAATTTAGACTATTTGTATTCCACGTAAAAAATTGGCCCTAATACTATTAATTATGATGTTTAAGCAAGTAATTGTTTGTGCAGCTTTATATGTGTCCATAAGTTTGTCTGTATCAGCACAAGTTGTATTTCATAAGCAACAGAGTGGCGCAGTAGGAAGCCCACCAGTAATGGCCGATCTGAATTTAGGCTCCACTGTAGATCAGGTCAATTATCAAACAGGTACAGTAAATATTAACATACCTATTTATGAAATCAAGACAAGAGGGCTGAGTATTCCAATATCCATTAGTTATCAATGTCAATCTTTCCGAGTCGGGGAAGAAAATGGGATGTTAGGGTTAGGTTGGTCATTAAATACGGGTGGTGGAATTACTCGTCAGGTAAATGGGTTGCCAGATGAGAGTATTACAGGTATCGCAAAGAATCCTTTCCCTAATTCAACTTTCAGTTTTTCCAACTTAGCCTGGCTTTCATATTTGTACAAAGTACTTAATGCAGAAACGGATGGATCCTGGGATATATTTAATTATAATCTGCCAAGCGGAAATGGTCAGTTTGTTTATGGGGGAATGACTTTTCCTTACGACCCGGCAACCAAAATATTTGCAGATATTCAGGGTAGCAGTTATCAACTGTATGTATACGGAAAAGATGGTTACGAATATAGTTTTAAAGAAGGAGTGAGAAAGAATATGCGCAAGAGGAAATGGTATAATGAAAATTCATCCGGAGCTCCTGACTGGAATATTAGCACAGATCCATATGAGGCGGGAATAGTGCATACTACGGACTGGGTTATCAATGGAATTAAGTCGAGAAAGTTTCCAAATGATGATATAACTTATAATTACTATACCGTTACAGATAATACTACGAGGTATTATACTTCAGAGACTTTGCCTTATTCTCACAAGGTACAGGTAGATCCAAGTGGAAATATAATTTATGATAATGGTTATCAGGTGGATCAACCAATACTTTCTAAAACCAAGACGATACAGGTTTCACACGAGCAATTAAGCACCATTAATTTTCCTGAAGGAAGACTTTATTTTGTGTATGATGGAGCTTTGTTGAGGGAAATACAGATTCAAAAAAAATTGTTTACCATCACAGGGAGTCCATTTTATGAAACGGTTAAGAAGTATGTTTTTGAATTAACTAAACCCAGTGGAAGTGCCTATTATCAGTTGTCTGCTGTTAAAGTGTTGGGGGGCGATGGTAAGGATTTATACTCATGGCTTTTTAACTATAATGAAAATCATTTTCTGCCTGATCCGCAATCAGATAGCAAAGCCCAGGATTGGTGGGGATATTATAATGGAGCAATAGGTAATAGAACTTTATTATCAAGTATTTTTAACCCCTTTTTATTAGCAAATTCGAATAGTTTACCATCATCTGATATCCCAATATTAAGAAGAGAAGCATATGAAGTATATGGTGAGACTTGGATTCAGGCCGGATATAATGGTATTCCTAAATATATCCCAATGGCCAACAGGGATTATAATTTTGATTATGCTACGTCACAGCTCCTGAATAAAGTAACCCTCCCAACGGGAGCACTTGTCTTATATGACTATGAACCGAATCAATATTCTCAAATCAGGCAAGGGTCTTCTAGTAGTAAGGTGAACGGAGCAGGTATACGGATTAAATCAGTTAAAACGTATGGAAGTAATGGTAATTTTATTAGCAGAAAGGATTATAGATATGGATATGGTGATCCAGAAGGGGCGCTCTACCAATATGTAGAATCAGGAGTAGGATTTATTACAGTTCCTGGCAATATAATGGGTGTTGATAGAAATTATATAGGGGTTGGTGGGCAAATCCAGTATACAATTCAGGATATAAATCTCCTATCCCATCCGGTTAATAATATTGTACGATACAATGGAAGCTGTGTGACCTATCAGGCAGTCACTGAATTAACAAGAGGATCTAATGATGAATATGGAGGGAAGAATGTTTATTGTTTTTTCCCTGCAACCAGTACACTGGAATGGAATGTTACCAGCAACAACCCAAATGGAAGACTACTGGTACCTTCTTTTTATATTAATTCCGGTATTAAAGACAATTTACTACTCAGTACTCCCAAAACGATTTATACTTATACGAGTAACTTGCTGAATGCCGAAGCGTATTCAATAATTAAGAAGGTAGAAAACCACTTTATTACATTCGATAATCCGAAAACCGATAAAGGTCCTGTTTCCTTCTTCGTTGCAATCCAGGCCATGCTTGCCGGAATGGAAAATATTGTAAGTCAGTATTGTTATTTCCCGCCGGGTGCAAATACCGATCTGGTATGCCATAATTATTATTTTATGCCAAATATGGATGATAATGGTGTGAGCCGGTACCTGGCAGAGAAAGATGCTAACAACCCAATGAATAAGTACTTTACAGGAAAGTATGGTGTATCAATAACTGGTTCTAATGAATTGGGGCTCGGATCTTATTGTAAATTATTAGATACCACTACTGTTACTGAATATGACAGGTATAGAACAGATGGTCCTGTCATCAAAAACATTATGAAGTATGAAAATAAGAGTCATCTTCTGCCTACATGGATTGGTACTATTAACTCTAATAAGGATACTCTTATTCAACATTTACGTTATCCATACGACTATCCTTTAGTAGGTGGACGAATTATCGGAAATGGAGTTAAGACAGATCCCATTGAAAAAATCCAGACTATCCACAGGCCTGGTTATGATGAACAGTTATTGGGTGGAGAATTACGCACTTATAAGCTGCATGCTGGAACAGGCATATGGAATATTGATAAGATCTTTACTTTAAATCTGCAAGAAACAAGCCCTCTGTTATCAGGTTATTTATATTATAACGGAGATACAACCAAAGATAGTCGTTATGAAATGAGGCAATATAACGAGGTGTTTGATGATTATGGTAATCTCACTCAGTTTATAGTGGATGGTAAACGAACGGCTATGTTATGGGGATATAATGACCAACAGGTTATAGCATCTGTATCCAATGCATATAGCAGTGAAATTGCATATACAGACTTTGAAACATCATCCAGAGTTGATGAAGGCTCCTGGGTAAGGTCTATGACCTCAGGTACTACTGGTACAGTACCGGGTGGAAAGATAGTAACCTTAAGTAGTTTGGCTAATGGTATACAGAAAGGAAATATCAACTCTTATAAGGAGTATATAGTTTCGTATTATTCAACAAGTACAACTCCATATAAAATTGCTGGTACTTTTAATGTAGATAAAACCCCAACCGGTGGGGGGTGGACTTATTACCGTCATATGATAAGAGGGGTTAATTCTATTAATATTCAAAGTCCTACAGGAGATACTAATTCACAAATTGGAGAATTAAGACTATACCCTGCAGGTAGTTTGATGATAACGGCTTCCTATTTACCATTGTTTGGAATACGTAGTACCGGAGATGCTACAGGGCGTATTAAACACTATGAGTTTGACAGCGGGGGTAGATTGGAAAAGGAAAGGGATGAGTATACTAATATCCTGAATTTTTATCAATATATGTTTAGAGTTACCCCTTGATTGTTAATCTGAAAATACCTGTACTGTTATGAAATTTAAGAGGAATATCTATAAGTTTAATATAGTTCTGATATATGCCTGTATGTTAATATGCAGTCAATTATTTGCACAGGTAAAGCCTGTACCTGAAGTATTGCCGGCACCTACACGAACAGAAGCTGTAACTGATGAACGTAATGTATTTAATTATATTCGGAACAATGCTTTTTTGCGCCCTGTTCATTATGAAGATAGTAATTTTATAAGGAGCGTAACTCCATCACCAAATGATGTTGTACAAACAACTCAATACTTCGATTATGGAGGCAGATTATTGCAAACAGTAAAGCGCCAGGCCACTCCTGGAGGAAAAGATATGGTTTCTACGCTTCATTATGATATGCATGGTTATCTGCAATACGAGTTTATGGAATATCCTACAGATTCAGAAAATGGTAAACCTGTTGTATACGGTTTCAGGGCTCAGCAAAAAAGTAAATTGCAATCTTTTTTTGGGAATCAGTTTTTTTACAAAGAAACAGTTTATGAGAACTCGCCGTTGGGAAAGCCTTTTAATGTTATGGCACCTGGTAATGCATGGGTAGGTTCTGAAAGAGGTGTTTCTACTGAATATGAGGCATCTAACAATTTCGATTCTGTATGTATTTGGCGAGTAAATATTAGTTCTGGAAGTCTGCCGGTGTTTGGAGGTTATTATGCTAATCGGGCATTATATAAGTATACAGTAAAGGATGAGAATGGTCAGAAAGTAGTTACGATTAAAGAAGCAACAAGCGGCAGGCTCATATTAAAACAGGTAATATTAAATCAGACCACCAGCGGACAAGCTTATGGAGGTAGATTATCTACTTATTATATTTATGATGATAGAGGACAACTCAGATGGGTATTACCTCCTATGGCCATAGAAAAAATAAAGAGTAACTGGCAATTAACTGATCAAACGGTAATAAAGGAATTATGTTTTAGATATGAATATGATGGGAGAGGAAGGAATATTGCTAAATATTTACCAGGGGCAGGCCCGGTGTATATGGTGTATGATATTCGTAATAGGTTGGTTTTTTCTCAGGATTCTACCCAGCGGAAAGATGGTAAATGGTTGGTAAACTATTATGATAGTGATGATCGGATTGTTAAAACAGGGTTATATAGTTCTATTTCTTCCAGGGAGCAATTACAGCAGCAAGCAAATAATTTTTCAATTCAACAGGTGAGCGTCGGATTACCTGAAAATCTGAGTGTAAATTATCGTGATTCATATACCTATTCCTATATTGCTTCAAATAGCATCGTATTTGAACCTGGTTTTGATAGTGGTACTCAGGATAGTTTTGATTCATATATTTGTCCTGACTGTACGGTATATAATAATATAGCCGGGAATAATCCTTTACCTAACCTTCCTGAAACATCTCTGACCTGGCTGACTTATAATTATTATGATAACTATGACTGGCCAGGACATCATGACTTTAATCTGGCTTATTATAATAAACTAACCAATGGGGGTAATAATAACGCTGAAATGCTGAATCCTAATGCTGGCCTTAATGATAAGAGTAGCAGCAGATCAAATGGATTGGTAACTGGAACCCGAATTCGTGTACTTAAAAGTGGTCCGGAACAATGGCTTGCTACTACTTCATATTATGACGAACGTGGTCGTGTTGTTCAGGCATTGACAGATAATGTAAATGGCGGTATAGACGTAGTTAGTAGTAAATACGATTTCTCAGGTAAACAGTTAAGTAATTACAATGTGATACATAACCCTCAAAGTCTTCTGCAGCCAGAGTTACGAGTTCTAACAGAAACATTGTACGATAATCGTGGCAGAGTATTACAAATTAATAAAACGTTGAATGATGTTGTAAATGATAAGAGAACACTGACAAAAAATTTCTACAATGAATTGGGGCAGTTAAAGTCTACTCATCTGGGCTTAGTGAATAATGTGCCTATTGATTCTTTGGTATATACTTATAATGTAAGAGGATGGCTAACAGGAATAAATAAGGATTATCTGGAGAATAATGTTATAAATCATTACTTTGGAATGTCTTTGGACTATGACACAGGATTTAATCAGGTTCAATACAACGGGAATATTGCAGGTGTAAAATGGAAGAGTAAAAGTAATAATAAGCTTTTTGCATATGGCTATACTTATGATAACTCTAACCGCCTGTTAAAAGCTGATTTTACACAATATACAGATGGAAGCTGGAATACAAGTCAGAATATTGATTTTAGTGTTGGGGGAAGTGCTACGGCATTGAGCCGGAACAATACTGTGAATAATGCAATAGGGTATGATGCAAATGGTAATTTGTTGAATATGCAACAACTAGGCCTTATTAATTTGACATCCGGAGTGGTGGATAATCTAATCTATAGTTATTTATCAAGCAGTAACAAATTATCTGCAGTCAGCGATAATGGGGGAACCCCGGTAGTACTAGGTGATTTCAAAGATGGTCATACAGGCCTGGGCGATTACGATTATGACGGGAATGGTAATTTAATAAAGGATTTAAATAAATCAATTACAAGTATAACTTATAATCATTTGAACCTCCCTGAGTTAATAACTATAACGGGTAAAGGAACTATTAAATATTTGTATGATGCAACCGGAGTAAAACATCAGAAAATAGTGACTGATCAAACGACTAATCCAGTAAGAACAATACGTACAACTTATATTGGAAATACAGTGTTTGAAACATCGGCTACATCTGATACGTTACGTCTTATAGGTACAGAAACAGGACGAATACGTTATTTACCATCCAGCAAAGGTTATGCTTATGATTATTTTGAAAAGGATCACTTAGGTAATACCCGTATAGTTATAAGTGACGAACAAAATTATGCAGTATATGCTGCAACGATGGAAGTACCAGTGGCAGCTACTGAGGAAGTTTTGTTTAGCAATTTGGAAAATACCCGTGTAGACAAACCAGTAGGTTATCCGGACGGTAACGTATCAAATAAACAGGTTGCCAGGCTAAATGGAGCGAATAAGCAAACGATGATAGGGCCTTCTCTGGTATTACGGGTTTCGCCAGGGGATTCTATCAGAATATCGGCAAAAGCATTTTACAAATCACAGTCTCCTGCTTCATCTCAGAAACAATCGTTACCAGAAGATATGGCCGTTGCATTAGCGGATGTGTTTTTAGGGAATCAGCCTTTAAATGGTGGACATGGACAAGGTCCTGAAAGAAGGGTATTTGGGAATGACTTTTACAACAACCAATACCGTCAGCTAAAGGAAAAAGATTCAGACAATAAAAAGGATGGTAAGCCTCACGCTTATATAAACTATGTATTATTTGATGATAATTTTAAAATGGTAACATCTAATAGTGGTGTAAAGCAAGTCAGTAATATTCCCGATGTAATACAAACATTAAATGTAGATGAGATGGAAATTAAATCGAGTGGCTTTTTATACATCTATACGAGCAATGAGAGTACGCAAGATATTTATTTTGATGATGTTTTAGTGGGGTTTGGCTCTGGGCATATGTTGGAGGAGACACATTATTATCCATTCGGGCTGACGATGCAAGGGATTAGTTCGAATGCATTAAAAGGTACAGGTTATCCTGCAAATAAGTACAAGTATAATGGCAAAGAAGAACAACTAAAAGAGTTCAGTGATGGGAGTGGATTGGATTGGTATGATTATGGGGCTAGGATGTATGATCAACAAATTGGGAGGTGGACAGCACTTGACCCGTTAACAGAAATGATGCGTCGATTCAGTCCTTACGTTTATGGTAACAATAATCCGATTAGAATGATTGACCCGGATGGGATGTTAGCGACGTATAATTGGGATACTAAAAAATATGAGGATGGTGATAATAAAGATGTTTCCTGGAGTGAGGTTCAAAAGCAGTATGGAATAGGTAACAAACCGGTACCTAAGCCTAATATTATCTCAAGAAAACAATGGGGGGCAAAAGATCCGATCTTAGCAACAGGACGTGAGTGGCAACCAATTTATGGCAACTTGTCTGTTTACTATGATGAAATAACAGTTCATCATTCCGGGAATCGTGATAATTATTTGACTATTCAGGAGTTACAAAAGAAAGAACAAGGGGATGTTTATGCAGATATTCCATATCATTTTGCAATTGATAAAGATGGTAATATTTATGAAGGCAGACCTATAAATATTGTAGGATCTCATGTATTAGGAGCTAACACTGGAAATATTGGAATCGTGCTTTTGGCAGATTTGGATTCAGAAAATAAAGGACTGACAATGCTACAATCATTAGTTGAAAGTATCACAGGCAATGGTAAGGCAACTGATCCGATGGTTGAATCATTGTTTAGGTTGACACAATATCTAAAATCCGAATATGGGATTAAATATTATGGAGGACATCAGGAGGTCCTAAATACTCGATTTTGTCCTGGAAACATCGGTATGGAGTGGGTAGAAAGAATTAGAAGAACATTTAAGTTCCAATCACCTTCAAGTAAAAAATTATGAAGATACTTTCATTTACGCTAAATATAATTATTGTAATAGTTATCGCTCTAACTCCAAGTGGATTTCATAATGATGATACGCGACATTTTGATTGGATAATACTTTTCTTTGTAGTAGTGAATAGTTATTTTTTGATAAAAAGTAATAAAGGAAAGATTATTAGAGGCTATTTATTATGTACGTTACTAGAATTAGTTTACTGTTTAGTAACTGTATCAGCAAATGATGAAATTGGGTATTACATACCAAGATTACGCGCTTTGGGTATAAAGGTTGAATTTATATCGAAAAGTAAACTCGATATACTTGAAGCAATATCAGTTATTATTATCCTGATATTAATTGTGTCGGAGTTAGTACTAATTTGGAGAACTATAAAAGATAAATAGACTTTAATAAGAAGGTCATCTATTAGTAATAAAATTTTCATTCTTAGCAACTTATAGCGGTGTAAGTTACCTGTCTATAGAATTGCCCAAACTTGTAATTATTCTCAAATATTATCACCAGATATTATTAAACGTTATAAAGGAAAAATATATATCAGATTCCCCGATGATAATTTTATGAAATCCATTCTATCTGTAAATCAAAAATACAGTTAGTATACCAAATAAAATAATAAAAGGTTAATTACATTTTTGTAATTAACCTTTTCACTTTTCTATCTGGGGTTACCATTAATTATTTATTCCAAAATACTTCAACACGGCATCATAATCATTGAAGTCTACTCCGGCCATTCTTGCCTTTACTCCACCAGGGATAAGGATATATCTATATTGGATGGATGTACTGAAGCCAAGAGATCCGCTGTTGTCATATGTGAATCTTGTTAAAATTAGCTTACCTGTTGCCGGAATAAAGTTGAGCGTATTTGCTTTACCGCCTGCATAAGAGGTATAAGGCAATGGATAAACAGTACTGATAAAATTCATATATACCAGTATGGTGCCGGATTGAACTATATCGCTGGTGAGTTTGGGCGCACTAATATAGCAGACTTTCAAATTTGAACCATCTATTGCGGAATCTTTGGCAGTAGTGGCAGATAGCCAATCTGAATAAATTACATTGGCAGTTCCTGTAGCGCCGGTTGCCCCAGTAGCCCCTGTGGCACCAGTAGCTCCGGTGGCACCATTCGTACCATTTGTGCCAGCTGCACCAGTGGCACCTGTAGGTCCTGCTGGCCCTTGAGGTCCTTCTTTCGAGCAAGAGGTAAAACTAATTAGGATTACTGTTAGCAGTGCAAGTGTATAGATTAGATGTTTTCTCATAATTATAAAATTGACAAGGGTAATAGTGAGACAACAAAAATCCAGAAAAATGTATCATTTGGTTTTATGAAATGATTGTTGGTTGAATTTTTTTCGTAAGTGGTATAATTAATTGAAAAATCGATTATACCTTAAGGCATTTTCTATTTAAAATCATTCGTTTTTTTACTATTTTTTACCTATGAAAGTCTCATTAAAGACAATTGTCATTCCTGTTATTATTGCACTTCTTTTTCGCTTCGCTTTTGGCATAAACTCATTAGACTCAATTTATTCTGTTATGTCTATTGCTTTCCTGGTTGGAGTACCAGTAGGGATTGGGGTGCTAACTGTTTATCTGTCGCCTTTGCATTTGGTAGAAAAACCTTATTATAAAATATTAATGCCCTGGATACCAATACTTTTATTTTGTTTGATAACGCTTTTGTTTTTTATTGAAGGATGGGGGTGTTGGATAATGATCTTACCTGTTTTTTTATTATTTGCCTCAATAGGTGGTTATATCGGTGGGAAATTGAAACTTAGAAAGAAGAAGAGAGAAGAAGATATTTTTGTTTCCCTGATTGTATTGTTGCCCCTTATTATTTCACCGCTTGAACAATGGATTGGTTCAATACCAGGTACTTATAAAGCATATACGTATATTGATATCAACGCGCCAGCCGATAAGATATGGTCTAATGTAACCAGGGTAGGTGAAATACCTGAATCAAAAAATAAGGCTTCCATTACTAAGTTTCTTCAATTTCCCAGACCTATAAAAGCAGAGCTGAATTATGAGGGTGTTGGAGCCTCCAGGTCCGCTATTTTTTCAGGCGGATTAGTTTTTCATGAAACGGTACTGGAGTATGAACATCAACATAAAATGACATTCAGCATAAAAGCATACCCTTATGAGATTCCTTCTACTACACTAGATAATCATATTGTTATCGGGGGGCAGTTCTTTGATGTGCTTAACGGAACATATGAACTAGAGAAGTTGAGTGAAGCTACATACAGGCTTCACCTTTATAGTTACTTTAAACTCAATACTACTTTTAATTTTTATGCAAGCTATTGGGCAAGATGGATTATGAAGGATATTCAGAATAATATTTTACAGATAGAAAAAGAAAGGGCGGAGAATATGGTGCAAAAATAAATCTGATTATCTTTGACACCAATTAAATATACAGTAAACCCGTTTTTACTATGAAATATATGTTATCCCTTTGCCTGCTTGCTGTACTGTTTGTAGTAGCTGCTTGTCAGAAGGAAATGTCTCATGCCGGAACTTCCAATCTTGGTTCTAATACTGGTACAGCTGTTGGAACTCTGAAAAATGATAATAATAATTGTTTACCTGCCAATGTAGTCGGTACTTTCACTACAGGAACCCCCGTAAGCAACGATTCTTATATTGAAGTTAGTGTAAATGTAGCTGCTACAGGAACCTATGTAATTTCTACAAACACTGTAAATGGTGTTTTTTTCTCAGCTAAAGGAACTTTTTATCAGACTGGTATTCAAAAGGTACGACTTATAGGAAGTGGTACTTTCATCGGCGTTGCAGAAGTTCCATTTACCTATACATTCAACAAAGCTTCCTGCACCATTGGTATTCCTGTTGCTCAGGGTAGCAATGGAAATGGTGGAGATCCTAGTCCAGGAGGCGGTACTAGTGTAGGGGCAGGGCAATGGTCTTTAACCATCGATGGAAAAACATATAGTGGTAATAACTTACAGTATACTACAGTACCAAATATGCCGGTTGCCAGCATAACTGGGATGTCGAGCGATAATAAGTATGTTCTTATACTTTCTATTCCTCTAAAAGATGGTAAAGCAGTAGTAGGAGAATATTCTACAAATTCCTCAGCAGCAGTTTTCGGATTCAGCGATGTAAGTGGCAAATTTAATTATACCAATGGAAGTGGAGAAAATCAGGAAATAAAAATCAAAATAACAAGTGTAAATGGTACTCAGGTTGCTGGTACTTTCTCAGGAGGAGCTGAGGATTTCATAAACGACAAGACGGTAACTGTTACCAATGGTCAGTTCAAAACAAAATAAATACTTGCCATAATAATTTTAAAAAAGCCGCCTTAGCTTAGTAGAGGGCGGCTTTTTTGTTAGCACCTAAAGAATTGTATATTTAGCCCGTTCAACTAATGATCTAAATCGCAAACTAGAGGTGTGGCTATGTCTTTTGACGCGGAAAACAAAAACTACTGGGAGAATCTGAGAAAAGGTGAAAAACAGGCACTGTTTGCACTGTACAATAACACCTATTCCCATTTATTGCGATTTGGATTGAAAACCTGTGCAAACGACGAATTGGTAAAAGATTGTATTACCCAGCTATTTCTACAGCTATGGAACAAGCACAAACAACTAAACCCCGTTACTAACGTTACTGCCTACCTGTTTACTGCCCTGAAACACCAACTATTAGACCAGCTGGAAATAGAACAAAAAATCCATAGTGCTATAGACAACCTGGCTGCCGAATCATTCGGTCAGGAATTATCGTATGAAGATATCATTATTCAGGGCCAGCACGATGAAGAACAAAAACATCGCTTACAACTGGCTATGAAAATGCTCACCCCCCGACAAATGGAAATCGTAAGGCTCAAGTTTTTCGAAGGACTGTCTTATGACCAGATTGCTGCCCAAACTTCTCAATCGGTTAAAACTACCTACAATACTATCTATGACGCAATCAAAATCCTGAGAAAACATCTCAAATAAAAAAAGTTTGTTTTTTCCTAGGAAAAAGTCCGGAATTTCCCGTCTGTATATTTAAAGGCTGTTTCCTGCATGAATTTTACCGATTATACAGTTGAAGACTTTGTATGTGACGAATCTTTCCAACGATTTTGCCTGGAAGATCCGGTTGCCGATTATCATTTCTGGAATAACTGGATTACTAGTCACCCTACCCGCAAAGAAACCATCGAAGCAGCAAAACAACTTGTACTGATCCTCTCTGCCCAGCAAGGCGGGAGACTAACACATTTACAGCACCTGAAAGATGGAGTTGAACGACATGATTTCCTCCAGGCTGCAATTGGTAATACTTCCTCCCGAACTGCCAGATGGAAATACTGGGCTGCAGCTGCTATACTGGGAATGCTTTTAGGAACCGCCTGGTTAATCAATCATACCACCACACCACTTACCCCACTTTCACAAGAAAAGAGCAACATTATCAGTTCCGGAGCTATTCCGCGCAAATCGATGGTATTACCCGATGGCACTACTGTTGTATTAAGGTCGAATAGCGCACTAACCTTAGCTCCTGAATTTAATAAGACTAACAGGCAGGTAACATTAACGGGAGAAGCATTTTTCGAAGTTTCCATGCATTCGGGATTTCCATTTACAGTTCATACCACTGCAATGGATATAAAGGTATTAGGCACTATTTTCAATATAAGTGCCTATCCTAATACCACAATTACTGAAGCATCCCTGTTTAAAGGCAAGATAGCTGTTCAGATAGCTGATCCTTCCACTCCACCTGTTATTTTAATGCCCAACCAAAAAATAGCCATTGGCAATATCAAACCATACTCAATTTCCACATTGGCGGCCGATCCTGTTAGCCATAAAGCTACTGAAATCGCGTGGGTACGTAACCGTCTGGAAATTGAAAATGAGCCACTGGCCACCATCGCTGTTAAGCTAGGGAAGTGGTACGGTATACCTATCCAATTTGCTGATTCCTCAGTAAAGCAATACCGTTACTCCGGTACCTTCGAAAGCGAAACCATATGGAAGGCATTAGATGCATTGCAATTATCTTATCCATTCAGTTTCAAAATGGTAGATAGCACAATAATCATAAGTAAGTAATCAATCAACCAAAATAAAAAGAGAGGTGCTGGCACACCTCTCCCGAAAATTGGCCTAGTAAACATCTGGAATGAATTATTAACTAAACCAAACCAAAGGTATGTTAAAACTTGTAATCCCGTCGAGGAAGGGGCATCCTGTTCCTGTCGGTAAACTGCTGCTAACTATGAAATTGACGGCCTTTCTTTTTTTACTCAGCTTACAGGTTCAGGCCACCTGCCTTGCACAGGAAACAATCACCGTGCAGGCAAAAGAAGTAAGCATCAGACAACTCCTCAAAACTGTGGAGCATCAATCTTCTTATCGGTTCGTATTTCATGATAAGACCTTGCCGGATAATAAAAAAGTAACTGTCACTGCTAAAGAAGCTTCCCTGGATGCTATTCTTTCCCAGGCTTTTGAAGGTACAAATCTGGCTTATTCTCTAAAAGATGATGGACTGGTTGTTGTATTTGCAGGGAAACCGATCGAACAAAGCAAAGCCGCTATTACCATAAAAGGGCTTGTTACAGGTGCAGGAAATTTACCTCTGCCTGGTGTAACAGTTCGTGCTTTAGGTACTACTATTGGTACCAGTACCAACAATGATGGTACTTACTCACTGGAGGTACCTGAAAGTACAGAATCTTTACAATTCTCGCTGGTTGGTTATATTACTCAGACGGTTGCCATACGCTCCCGCCAACTGATTAATATTTCCATGGAGGAGGATGTAAAAACACTGAATGCTATTACAGTTACCGGATATACCAACTATTCCAGAAATAAATCTGTAGCCGCTTCCGGAGTTGTAGGTGCTGAAAAAATTACGCAGGTACCTATGGCTTCCTTCGATCAGATTCTTCAGGGGCGCGTACCCGGAATGGTAGTTGCCGCAGGTTCCGGACAACCAGGTGCCAGCGCAGCTGTTACAATTCGTGGGGTGGGAACACTCGGAGGTAGTTCCAGCGTATTATATGTAATGGACGGAATTCCGATTGAAGCTCAACAATTTCAAAGTATTAACCCTTCTGATATTGCTTCCGTTACTGTGTTGAAGGATGCCAGTGCCAAAGCTCTTTATGGTTCACGAGGCTCCAATGGTGTAATCGTTATTACTACCAAAAAAGGAAAATCCGGAAAAGTAGCGGTAGACTATAAATCACAATATGGCTTTTCTAATATGACCACTCCTAAATTCAAAATGATGAACTCCGCACAACGGATGCAATTTGAGGAGGAAATAGGATTGGAAAGTGGCGAGGATATTGGCCCGGGTTGGACTTATTCCAAAAAAAATCCGGATTATGCTAATATGACACCTGAAGAACAAAGAGAGGCCGATCACATTATCGATAGCCTAACTAATCATAATACCGACTGGCGTAAGATATTTCTTCAGAATGGAAAATTTCAGGAGCATCAGCTTAGTGCAAGTGGTGGAAATGAATTCGTAAAATTCTATAGTGCTGTCAACTATTTTGATCAGCAAGGTATTGCCAGAACCACCGGATTAAAAAGATATAGCCTCAAGAATAATCTCGACTTTACTGCCGGTAAATTAACCGCGAATCTAAATGTAGGACTGGCTTACTCCCAATCTACCTATATAGAGAAAGAAGCTACCAGCAGAGGTACCAATCCACTCGCCGCTGTTTATTATGCACTCCCTTACGAGTATCCGTATGCAGCAGATGGAACATTGGTAACAGGCTATAATGACGACATCTACCCGGTACTCGATTATCGTGAAGGTAGTAATGCACTGGAAGCGATGCTGAATTCCTCCAATAAAATGGATCAGCTGAAAAGTATTATTGGGGGCTCATTAAACTACACTCTGGCAAAAGGACTAATCGCTAAAACCAGGGTAGGTATTGATTATGGACAGAATACAACTGTTCGTTTCGTGAACCCGGATTCTTATGCAGGATATAAAGAAATAGGTAAGAAAGGTAGTTATGCGGAAGGTGTAGCCAGCAATTTTTCAATTATCAGTACCTCCGGACTTACCTATTCCAATGTAATAGATAAGCATGATTTTGAAGTTTCTGCATACTATGAGTTTCTGAAGAAGAACTACCGCTCTTCTAAATTCACCGGTTATGATATTGATGCAAGGTTGCCAAATACTCCTGCGGGTATCAATCCCGGATCTTCATATCGTCCTGTAATTGGTGGTGGCCGTACTCAGAGTGCCCTGGCCAGCTATATGGGTGTTGGCCGGTATACCTACAATGAGAAATATACCTTCAATGCCAGCTATCGTTATGATGGTTCTTCAACGGTATCGCCGAATCACCGCTGGCATGGCTTCTATTCTGCCGGTCTGGGCTGGGAGGCTAAGAAAGAAGGTTTCCTTCAGGATGTTGGGTTTATTAATGATCTGCGTTTCAGAGCCAGCTATGGTACTTCTGCCAATCCTTTCTATGGAGATGGCCCTTATACTTATTTCGCTACTTATGTTGCCAGACAGTATGGTGGACAAGCATCTATTATTCCTGAAACTCCTGGAAATCCTAACTACGATTGGGAATATGCTAAAGAATTTAATGTCGGTTTCGACCTTGCCATCCTGAATAACAGAATTCGAATTGTAACGGATGTTTATAATAAGATTACTAACAACCTGTTTGTGAGTCAGCCTCTTTCTATTACCTCCGGTTTCTATACCCTGCCATTAAACACTGGCGCTATGCGTAACAGAGGTATTGAAATGGATGTACAGGCAGATGTATTAAAATTGCGCGACTTCACCTGGAACGTAGGATTCAACTTTGCCTATAATAAGAATGTGATCACCGATTTAGGGGATGCAGATGAATATCCACAGGGAACTACCCAGATTGTAAGAGTAGGACTACCTTATGGCTCCCACTACGCACCTAAATGGGCAGGAGTTGATCGCGAGAACGGAGATCCATTATACTACGACAGAAAAGGTAATAAAACCACAGAGTATAATGAAACAGAACTTAGCGTAGCTGAATTCGGAACATATATGCCTCCCTTTACAGGTGGATTTAATACCGGATTTACCTATAAAGGTATTTATCTGAATGCCTTCTTCACTTTCGTTGATAAAGCAATGCGTTATCTGAACGAAGATTATTTCAACGAAAACAATGACTTCGTTACCAGTAATCAAACTACCAGAATGTTATATAATCGTTGGAAAAAGAAAGATGATGATGCTTTGCTTCCACGTTATGGTACCGATAGAGGTTACAGTTCAAAGGATATACAAGATGCGTCTTATCTGCGCCTTAGAAATGTAAACATTGGATATAACTTCCCTAAATCTGTTATGTCGCGTATTCGTTGGGTACAGGGAATACAGGTATTTGCACAAGCTCAGAACCTGATTACATGGACTAAGTGGAAAAGCTTTGATCCGGAAGGGAACAATGGAGATGGCCGTTTCGATTACCCAAGCGCCCGTACCTATACATTTGGTTTAAATGTTAATTTCTAAAACTGACTGCAATGACTATTCGATATATAAAAAACAGCCTGATATTGGCAACATTGTTCCTGTCGGGTATTTTCGTTTCCTGTAATAAACAACTCGATTTATCACCAATTGATCAGATAGATCCTTCCAAAGCATTCAGAAATGTTGCTGATCTAAATGGTGGATTATTGGGTGCCTATGCGGGATTGAAAAATAACACTATTTATAACGTTTCATTAATTACAGATGAGTGCACCCGGCCCACCGAAAATAATACAGGTGGAGGTATTGCAACTTATCGCTGGCAGATCCATCCAAGTAATACTACTGTTACTTCTTCCTTTGATGAAAATTATATTGCAATAGACAGAGTAAACAGAGTGCTATCTGCTATTAATAAAGTAAAAGTAAAAGCCGATGAGGAAGAGCTGAGAAAGCAGTATCATGGCGAATTACTGGCACTTAGAGCTTATTGCCATCTCGAATTACTGCGTAGTTATGCCGAAACATATGAGCCACAAGCAATGGGCATTGCATATATGGATAGCTCCTACATTGGCAAGCCTTCACGCAACAGTGTTGCTGAAGTAATATCATTCATAGAGCGAGATCTGATTGCAGCAAAAAAATTAATTCCTGCATCATTTGATGATAATTCAAGAATTACATTAACTGCTGTATCGGCCATACAGGCTCGTGCAGCCTTGTATGCAAAAAAATGGAATGATGCCATTACATATGCTACCGAGGCAATAGATGCCATCCCATTAGCTACATCTGCTCAGTTTCCTGAGATATGGAAAGATAATTCACAAGCCGAAGTGATTTGGAAATTAAAGCAGGTAGCCGGTGATGATCTTATCGGAAACCTTTATACCAATTCTGGTGATGTTGTTTTGTATGCTCCTTCTTTTGAACTGATAAATCTGTTCGATAAAACCAATGACGTAAGATACAAGAGCTATATAAACGACGATCCTCGTGCTCCGGGTAAATCGCAGTACCGTGTTAACAAATATAAAGGAACTACACAGGCAAATCTTGCAGATATCAAATTATTCAGAACCGGTGAAATGTACCTGATTCGTGCTGAGGCTATGGCAGAGGCAACAGGTGTTTCTGCAGGTACTAATGATCTGAACGAATTAAGAGCTATTCGTATTAATGGTTATACCAATCAAACATTTGTTGATAAAGCAGCTTTAATCCTTGCGATATACGACGAACGCTTTAAAGAGCTTGCATTTGAGGGTCACCGGATGTTCGATTTACGCAGACGCAATCTTCCTGTTACCCGTAACCCGGAAGACGCTATTAACGCCTCCGGAGCGGTGCTTATGAACCCAGGCGATAAAGGCTACGCTTTCCCGATCCCGGATTGGGAAACCAAAGCCAATAAAAACATGAAACAAAATCCTGCTTATCTTAAATAGAACCACTTATGAGGAAAGTAATAATAGCGGCAGCCGGCTTATTGACAGCATTCTCCTGCCATCAGGCGCCGAAGGCTAAGATTGTGGCTGGTCGACCTGCTTCTATGGGATTTATTGGGGATACGGCGGATGTTGTAACTCCAACAAAAGGTGGAGTTGTATTGATTGGAGGAGGAGGAAATGTTGATGGTGCTTTTAGATGGATGATAGACAGGAGTGGGGGTGGAGATGTAGTTGTTTTAACTGCTTCCGGA
Organism: Chitinophaga silvatica; assembly: GCF_003419895.1. Lineage (GTDB taxonomy): Bacteria > Bacteroidota > Bacteroidia > Chitinophagales > Chitinophagaceae > Chitinophaga > Chitinophaga silvatica. The sequence continues at coordinate 205,112 of NZ_QPMM01000009.1, forward strand.
AATGATGGATATAATATTGATATCGACTCACTCGGCAAGGTAAATTCTGTTGAAACGCTAAATATCACCAGTAGGGAATTAGCCAACAACGATACTGTTGCGCATATTATCAGAAATGCAGAAATGCTGTTTATTGCGGGTGGAGATCAGTCGAGGTACATGAACCAATGGAGAGGCACTAAAGTAAATGAGGCTATCAACTACTTACTCCGGGAAAAGAAGGTTCCTGTTGGTGGCACCAGTGCCGGATGTGCAATTCTAACTGGCTGGTATTATAGCGGCGAAAACGGCAGCGCAGTTTCCGATTCTGTACTGGCTAACCCGTATGCCGATTTAGTTACAGTTTACAATAATGATTTCCTTCACGCTCCATTTTTAGAAGGAGTGATCAGTGATCAGCATTACCTGAAAAGACATCGGGAAGGCCGCCATGTAACCTTTATGAGCCGTATCATTAAGGATGCAGGCATTTACCCTAAAGGGATTGCGCCCGATGAAAAAACGGCTGTTTGTATAGATGAAAATGGAATGGCAACTATTTACGGAGTGAGCAAAGCCGTGTTTCTGACAACCAGCAATGATAAGGCACCTGAATATTGCGAAAAGAACCGACCTTTGGAATGGAACCATGCCGGCACTGCTATTAAAGTTTATGAGATTCAGGGCAGTGCAGACGGTAACGGAACATTTTCAGTTGCAGATTTCGATCCGGCCAAAGCTACTGGTGGTAACTGGTATTGGTGGTGGATCGAAAACGGACAATTAATGAAGAAACAAGCGTTATAAATTTTATTTGATATGAAAGGTTTTGGTTTTTGTTTTCTAGCTATGCTGATGTTGCATTGCTTTATGCCTGCAACAGCTCAACAGTCCTCTTCTTATGTGTTAGTGGTTCATGGAGGTGCTGGTACTATTCTTAAAAAGAATATGACACCGGAAAAAGAAGCTGCTTATAAAGCTGCACTGACTAAAGCATTGCAAACCGGGTATAAAATTCTAAATAGCGGTGGTAGTAGTTTAGATGCTGTTGAAGCAACTGTAAGAGTACTGGAGGATGATTCTTTATTCAACGCAGGTAAAGGCGCTGTATTTACACATGAAGGTCGGAATGAACTGGATGCGGCAATAATGGATGGTAAAACCCGCTCTGCCGGAGCTGTTGCTGGTGTGACAACTGTACGTAATCCAATCAGTGCTGCCAGGGCTGTAATGGAAAAATCTGAGCACGTAATGATGGTGGGTCCTGGCGCCGATAAATTTGCTAAAGAAGCCGGACTCGAAATCGTTGATCCATCCTATTTCAGAACCGAAAGCAGATGGAGAGATCTTCAAAGAATACTAAGAGAGGATTCAATTAAAGCCGCTCATTCCAATGCTACAGTTCAGCCAGAAAAATTGGGCATCAAAAACAGAGATTACAAATTCGGAACTGTTGGTGCTGTAGCTTTAGATAAGAATGGAAACCTTGCTGCTGCTACCAGCACAGGAGGTATGACCGATAAGAAATTTGGCAGAATTGGGGATTCCCCTATCATTGGTGCAGGTACCTACGCTAACAACAATACTGTTGCAGTTTCCTGTACCGGTTGGGGCGAATTCTTTATCCGTAATGTTGTTGCTTACGATCTTTCGGCCATGATGGAATACAAAGGTCTGAGTGTTCAACAGGCAGGTAAAAATGTGATTAAGAAAGTTGGAGATATGGGTGGCGATGGAGGGTTAATTGCACTTGATAAGAAAGGTAATATGGCAATGCCTTTCAATACTGAAGGTATGTACCGTGGCGCAGTTACCAAAGATGGTAAGATAGAGATAGGTATTTATAAATAGTTGTACAACAATATTCAAAAGGGCTGATCGAATTTATTTTGATCGGCCCTTTCTGATTTTAGAGCTTTTACAACAGGTTATTTCTATTATGTTTTGGTTAAGGTCTTTTATGAAGTTTTAGAAATTTGTACTTTACCATCCCCACGTATAGTCATCAACGTTTTAATTTAACAGAACTATGAAAAAATGGATATCAATTTCCCTATCGTTATTGGTGGGCTTTTTCGCGCAGGCACAACTTCCAAAGCATGTAGTGTTGATAACTATCGATGGGTTCCGGCCCGATTTCTACAAAGATGCAGGCTGGGGAATGGTTAACCTCCGTTGGATGAAAGAAAATGGGGCATATGCAGAAGGTGTAAACAGCGTATTCCCTTCTGTAACCTACCCTAATCATACTTCCCTGATTACGGGAGTAAGACCTGGCAAACATGGTGTTTATAACAACACACCATTTGAAGAAAACGGGCAAACAGGCAAATGGTTTTTCTATTACGACAGTATTAAAGTGCCTACTTTGTTTGATGCGGTAAAGAAAGCCGGTAAAACATCTGCCAATGTTATATGGCCGGTTTCTGTAAATGCACCTATCGACTACAATATTCCTGATATGTGGGAGGTTGGAGTAAAAGACAGAAGAGCATTGATGAAACGTATTTGTAGTCCTGTTACCTTATGGGATGAGGTGGTAGCTAATGCAACCGGGCAGCTCAACTGGCAGGATTTTACAATGGAAGGAAATGAGCTGATCCTTGATGAAAATGTGGCCCGTATGGCAGCATATCTTATCAAAACATATAAACCTACTTTTACAACGTTGCATCTGCCATGTGTAGATCATTTTGAACATGAAGAAGGAAGAGACGGACTAATGGTAAGAAAAGCCGTAAGTGGAGCAGATAGGGCATTGGGAACTATTATTGAATCACTCAAAAGAGCCGGAATATTTGATAGCACCGCCATTATTATAACTGGCGATCATGGCTTTATAGATGTGAATACTACATTCTCTCCAAATGTTTTGTTGGCACAAGCCGGATTGTTTCATACAATGAAAGACTGGAAAGCAAGGTTCCATTCTTCGCTCGGTTCTACATTCCTCTATCTAAAAGATACTTCGGATAAAGAAACACTTAATAGTGTGGTAAGCATTTTAAAGAAACTTCCAGCTGCTCAGCAAAAGATGTTCAGGATTCTGGACCGTGATAAACTGAATGCAGTGAATACTAATACTTACGCAGTTTTGGCTCTGGCTGCCACTCCGGGTATTATTATAGATGATGCCACTTCAGGCCAGGTTGTAAGACCTGCTAAAGGCGGTACTCATGGCCAGTTCCCTGATACCAAAGAAATTCAGACAGGTTTTGTGGCCTATGGCGTTGGTATCAGTAAGGGTGGATATGTTAAGGAGATGGGTGTAATAGATGTAGCTCCAATAATAGCTAAACTATTAGGACTCTCATTTGAACAGGTAGAAGGAAAAGTACCTCCTGGTATTATTAAGTAAGTAAAGCAGGCAAACCTTCATATACTGCTGGTGCTATTACGCTGGAATCGTCGGGTTTTACTTTCCTGACAGAGTTAACAGGCCAGAAGTCGAGCAGTTGTGAAGGTTGTTCGTAATGCAGTACAGATAATATCTCTTCGTCTGTCAGATTAGGGTTCAGCCATTTTTCGGCCAACTCGTTGGTGAGCATCATTGGCATTCTTCCTGCATTATCACCACCATTATGTATTTGGGCCATTATATCGTTGGCTTTACGGGTAAGTATGGTGAAGGTAGGAATGCGATCTGGTTTATCGGCATCCCATGAATTGGAGAGCGCCCATAAACCGGCGATGAAGAAAATTTCCTGTTCTTTAGACTTGATGTAATACGCTACTTTATTTTTCCATCCTGGTATTTGTCGGTATTCAAAGAAACCGGTTGCGGGAACCAGGCAGCGCTGGTGTCTTATAGCATGCCATAAGGTGCCTGGTTCCAATACTTTCTCACTACGTGCGTTTAGAAACAACTGTCGCTGTTTTTTCACTTTCTCTATTGTATTCAACATTTTAGGAATTGGACCCCAAACAAATTTATTCAGTTGAAAACCATCCTGGTAGGTGATTACAGGCCATTGAGGGAACGACATCCCTATTTTATGCCAGGTTGCATCGAAATTGAGATTCAAATCTCCCGCTGCTTTTAGCTGGGGAAGATATTGATGTATGCTTTCTATATTGGCAGTAAAGGCAATGTCGTAACACATAGTAATTAGTATTTGTCGATCTCCGATAAAGGTACTTTTATTTCTTCATGCAGATATTGTAAGGTAACACACAAATCGCCATAGTGTAATATAAATCCTGTTTTTACATTATCCAGGCCTTCCTGCCCCCATTTCGTTCTGCGAAGTATATATGCCTTGATTTTAGGCTGCAACATATGCAGAATCTGATCTATAGGTTCCTGTATTACAGCTGCATATATTTTATATCCGGCTGGTTGTTCTGCTGCCACATAAAGTTTCTCTACTTCTTCAGGATGATGAGTCTGGTAGATATATTTTCTATTATCGAAACGGATATGTTGAAAATGCATATTAGCCTCACCTATATTGGTATAGGGAGTGATTAAAAATACTTCTCTTATGTTGGCATCTGCAAAGGTTCGCCCTGCGGGATAGCTTTGCCTTACGAATAAGGTAAAACCACTCTCCAGCATGGCTTTTAATATGGCCACTGATAATAGTGCTAACGGCTGGGTCATCTTTCTGTATTTTCTCTAAATGCTCACACTATTATTTACGGATATCTACAATTACAGCGGTTATTACACCCAATACCTGGAAGTCGGTGTCTTCTGTTACTACAATTGGTTTGTAAAATTCATTTTCAGGGTGTAAAACCCAGGTACGGCCGGATTTTACAAGTCGTTTTACCGTATAATCGCCATCCAGGGCAGCAACAATAATATCGCCGGTAGAAGGGCGTAAGGAGCGGTCTACAATAGCCAAACAGCCATCCGGAATATTAGCTCCAATCATACTATCTCCTTTTACCCTGATAATGATAGTATTGGTGGGGTTGGGTTGAAAAATGCGGGAAAGATCTATTTCATCTTCCTGATAATCAAGGGCGGGAGTGGGGTAACCTGCCGGAATACCGGTGTTAACAAATGGTAGGGTTACATTCAACTCACTCAACTTCAATGCTTCCATCTTTTTACTATATTTTTTGTGAATACTAATAATATTAGCAAAATAAAGCTAAAAATATTAGTTTGAAAAATACCTTAACAGATCATTTGCAAATGAATTGATTTGATCCCAAAAGTTGCGGTGATAAAGGACTTCAGATCAATAAATTGATTTTTCCCACTGTTAAACAGGCGCAGCAGAAAATTTTTAAAGAAATTTCAGCACTTGAAATTATTCTTATCTACCTATCAATTGAATATTTGCATCAATGTTGAATTATTATATTGTATAATAATCCTTAAACCAAAATGAGAATCAATTTACTGCTGGTATTAACCCTCTGTTTATTTACAACAGAAAAAACGCTTGCTCAAACCTGTGATTGCAAGGCTAATTTCGAATGGGTAAAGAAAACTTTTGAAGAAAATGATGCAGGTTTTCAATATGCCCTTAACATGAAAGGAAAAGATGCATTTGAAGCCCATAATCAAAAGATTGCTGAAAAAGTAAAAACAGCCAAAACCACAACAGAATGTGCCAATGTCTTAGATGAATGGTTGCGCTTTTTCAGAAACGGGCATAAATATCTGGTTGCCAAAAATCCTTCACCTGCGCCTATTCAAATAACCACAGGAACTATCCCAGCCAATTGGGAAACGCTGAATATTGATGTCAATGATTTTAAAAAAGAAATTGCAAAGAAAAAAGATCCTGAGTATGAAGGTATCTGGAAAACTCAGGGATATGAATTAGGTATTACCAAAAAGGGAAATGAATACATTGCTTTTGTAATCAATTCTGAAGCTCCCGGATGGACTTCGGGAAAATTAAAATTCAGAATCAATATTGCTACTAAAGATGCTACCTATTACAAATGGGGTTTTGATGAAGTGAAAACCCGCAATGTGGAGTTTCTGGGAAAAAATCATTTGATTGTTAACAACGTATCATTTAAAAGAGTATTCCCTGAAAACTTAAAAGATGAACCTAAATTTGAAGAGTTCGATAAGGCCATTAATGCATCTTCACCATACTTCGTAAAACGCAATGCTACTACCTGTTATCTGAGAATACCTTCTTTTCATGAAGAAAATATACCTATTATAGATAGTATTCTTAATGCGAATAAAAAGCTATTACTAAATACTAAAAATCTGATCATTGATGTTCGTAATAATGGAGGAGGAAGCGATTTTACTTATAACAGCATTATTCCATATCTCTATACCAATCCGATCAGAAGAATGGGTATAGAATTTTTTTCTACCAAACTAAATAACCAGAGAATGCTGAAGTTAATTGAGAATGAGTATTTCTCGGCAAGTGAAAAAGAAAGATTTAAAAGGTATTATGAAGTGTTGGAAAAACATATAGGGGAGTTTGTGAATCTTGATAACAAAGTTGTAAATATAGATACGCTTAAAACTCAATATAAATATCCGCAGAATGTAGGAATAATTATCAATGGAGGCTGTGGAAGTGCAACAGAACAGTTTTTGCTCGAAGCTAAACAAAGCAAAAAAGTGAAACTCTTTGGTGTAACTACCTTTGGCTCTCTTGATATTTCCAATATGAATATGGTAGTATCGCCTGATGGGGAATTTGAATTGGGTTATTGCTTAAGCCGTAGCCTGAGAATTCCCGGTTTTGCGATAGACGGAAAAGGGTTGCAGCCCGACTATTTTATGGATGATGTCATTGAGGAGCCGGATTGGATAGATTTCGTCAATGACACATTAAATAAATAATAAGACAAAGATTAATTTATTGTAATCTTGTTAAAGATTCTGGAAAAAAACTTTGATTTATCATTTTACTTAGTATTTTTGCACTCGAAATTATGATTAACAACATACATATACATCATCACCATCATATCTTACCGAAGCGGTAGGCAGGGGATGATTTGTGTATCCAACATATTACATCATCACAAGGGCTTACCGAAGAGGTAAGCCCTTTTTTATTTTAATCCGGGATGAAACTCAAGATCGCAATCCAGAAATCCGGCCGCCTCCACGAAGATTCCATCAAACTCCTGAAGGAATGCGGCATCGACATCAACAACGGTGTTAATAAGCTGAAAACAGAAGCCAGCAATTTCCCGTTGGAAGTATTTTTCCTGCGCGACGATGATATTCCTCAATACATTGAGGATGGAGTAGCTGATATTGGTATTGTGGGCGAAAACGTTGTACTGGAAAAACAAAAACAGGTCAACATCGTACAAAAATTGGGATTCGGTAAGTGCCGCTTATCTATGGCAGTCGAAAAATCGTTCGACTACACCGGCATCCAGGACCTGCACAACAAAAGGATTGCTACCAGTTATCCGGTAATTGTTGGTGATTTCTTAAAAAGCAATGGTATTTCAGCCGAAATCCATGAAATCAGTGGTTCTGTCGAAATCGCCCCAGGCATCGGACTGGCTGATGCGATCTGCGACCTCGTTAGCAGTGGCTCTACTCTTTTCATGAACGGATTAAAAGAAGTAGAAACCGTGTTGAAATCTGAAGCTGTTTTGGCGGCTTGTCATGATCTTCAGCCTGCTCAACAACAATTGCTGGATAAGTTATTGTTCCGCATTCAGGCTGTTAGGAAGGCAAAGAATACCAAGTATATTTTGCTCAACGCACCAAACGATAAACTTACTGAGATCATTGGATTGCTGCCTGGTATGAAAAGTCCTACAGTACTGCCTTTGGCCGAAGCCGGATGGAGCTCGGTACACTCTGTATTAAGTGAGAATGAATTCTGGGATATCATTGAAAGCCTCAAAGCTGCTGGTGCTCAGGGAATTCTGGTTGTACCGATTGAAAAAATGGTGATCTAAAAAGAAGAGTCATGCAAGTAATTAAATATCCTGATACTTCAACATGGGCGGGTATTGTACAAAGGCCTGTAATGGATACTTCTACTTTGGAAGCTAAGGTTTCTGCTATCCTGGCTGAAGTACGTGCTACCGGTGATGAGGCTATCAGGAAATTCGCCGCGGAATTTGATAAGGTGAATTTAACAGATCTCCAGGTTCCTGCATCAGCTTTTGCTGCTGCTGCTGCCACACTGGATCCAGCTTTAAAAACGGCCATACAACAGGCTGCAAGTAATATCACCAAATTCCATAGCGCTCAGAAGGAACAATCACAGGTTATTGAAACAATGCCTGGAGTTCAATGTTGGCGCAAGTCGGTGGCTATTCAGAAAGTAGGGTTATATATTCCCGGAGGTTCTGCCCCGCTGTTCTCTACTATTCTGATGCTGGGAATTCCGGCTAAGCTGGCGGGTTGTAAAGAGATTGTTTTGTGTACACCTTCCCTGCATCCGGCTATTCTATATACAGCTCAATTGGTAGGGATCAATAAGGTATTTACTATTGGTGGTGTTCAGGCAATTGGCGCAATGGCTTATGGTACCGAATCTGTACCACAGGTATACAAGATTTTTGGGCCGGGCAACCAATATGTAACCTGCGCCAAGCAGTTGGTAAATAAAAGCGGAGTAGCGATAGACATGCCTGCAGGTCCTTCTGAAGTGGCGGTATTGGCAGATGATACCTGTGTGCCTGATTTTGTAGCTGTCGATTTGCTCTCGCAGGCCGAACACGGGCCTGATAGCCAGGTGTTGCTGGTAACAACCAGCGAACAGGTGATCACCAATGTTACTAATGCCTTGGATGCCCAATTGGCAAAGCTTCCGCGTAAGGATATTGCAACCGGAGCTTTAGACAATAGTAAGATGGTGCTGGTAAAGGATATAGATACCGCAATGGAGCTGTTAAACACTTATGCTCCTGAACATTTAATCCTGGCTTGTATGGATGCTGCAGATGTTGCAGGAAAAGTAACAGATGCAGGTTCTGTTTTTATCGGTAACTACACTCCCGAAAGTGCCGGTGATTACGCTTCAGGAACTAATCATACATTGCCAACAAATGGATATGCCAGAGCGTATAGTGGGGTATCATTAGATAGTTTTGTAAAAAAGATTACTTTTCAGCAAATATCACCTTCCGGTTTGCAGGCCATTGGTGCGACTATTGAGGCTATGGCTGCGGCAGAAGGACTGGATGCCCACAAAAATGCTGTAAGCATCCGTTTATCTACTATTTGATCATCTCTAAACAGCAATAGAATGTTTGATTTAAACGCCCTTACAAGGGATAATATAAAAAAACTGGTTCCTTATTCAACCGCTCGTGACGAGTTTAAGGGCAAAGCAGAAGTTTTCATGGATGCCAATGAAAACAACTTTGGTTCTCCATTACCGGTAAATTACAATCGCTATCCCGATCCGCTGCAATGGAAGCTCAAATACAAGATGGCGGATGTAAAAGGAGTTCCTCCTCCAAATATTTTCATCGGTAACGGAAGTGATGAAGCTATCGATCTGTTATATCGTTGCTTCGTTAATCCGGGTGTGGATAACGTAATCCTTTGTCCTCCCACTTATGGCATGTATGAGGTAAGTGCACATATCAATGATGCTGTAATCCGTAAAGTGACTTTAACACCGGAATTTCAACTGGATATTCCTGCTTTACAGCAAGCCATTGATGAACATACTAAACTGATCTTTATTTGCTCTCCTAACAATCCTACCGGTAATACTATCAACAGATCAGATATTGAGCTTTTGTTGAATAATTTTGATGGGATTGTGGTGGTGGATGAGGCGTATATTAATTTCTCCCGTCATAAAACTTTCATTCAGGAATTGACGGAATACCCTAACCTGGTAGTACTTCAAACGCTGTCGAAAGCCTGGGGATTAGCCGGATTACGTATTGGGATGGCTTTTGCCGGAGAAGATATTATCAACACCTTTAACAAGGTGAAAGCACCGTATAATATTAGTCAGGCTACGATGGAACTGGCTATGCAGGCGCTGGATAATGTAAGTCAGGTAAATGAATGGATCCGTGAAATTGTAATTGAGCGTGATCTGTTATCGGCTGCGCTGATTCAGTTGCCTATGATTGTTGATATCTATCCTAGTGATGCCAGCTTTATTCTTGTTAAAACAACCGATGCTAAGGGTATTTACGAATATTTGGTAGAACAGGGTATTGTAGTGCGCGATCGTAGTAAAGTGGAGTTATGCCTGGGGTGCCTGCGTATTACTATCGGCACAGCTGAAGAAAATGTACGCTTACTGGAAGCCTTGAAATCTTTTCATCTATCAAAAGAAACATCTGTAACTGCATGAAACGAGTGCTCTTTATAGACCGTGATGGCACGCTAATCAAAGAAGTGCCGCCAACTTATCAGATCGATAGCCTGGAGAAAGTGGAGTTCTATCCAAAGGTATTTGTAAACATGGCAAGGATTGCAGCCGAGCTGGATTATGAACTGGCGATTGTTACGAACCAGGATGGCTTAGGTACTGCTTCTTTCCCGGAAGATACCTTCTGGCCCGCCCAGAATTTTATCATGAAATCGTTCGAAAATGAAGGTGTGAAGTTCGATGAAGTGTTTATTGATCGTTCACTGCCGGCCGATAATGCGCCTACCCGCAAGCCTCGTACCGGTATGCTCACTAAATATCTGAATGGTGATTATGACCTGGCTAATTCTTTTGTAATAGGAGATCGTATTACAGATGTGGAGTTGGCAAAAAACCTGGGTGCAAAAGCTATCTGGCTCAATGAAGGAACCGGACTTGGAGGTGCTGAGATCAGCGATTCAGTAGCGATGCTGAAAGAGGTAATCGCACTGGAATCGACCGATTGGAACCGGATTTACGAATTCCTGAAATTGGGTCTTAGAACTACAACGCATATACGAAAAACAAACGAAACTGATATTAGCATTTCACTGAATCTGGATGGTACGGGTAAAGCTAATATTCATACTGGTTTGGGTTTCTTTGATCATATGCTCGATCAGATAGCAAGGCATGGATCTATTGATCTTAATATTACCGCCAAGGGAGATTTGCATATAGATGAGCATCATACTATTGAAGATACAGGTATTGCCTTGGGAGAAGCCATTGCGAAAGCACTGGGCGATAAGCGCGGTATCGAGCGTTATGGGTTCTGCCTGCCAATGGACGATTGTCTGGCACAGGCTGCTATCGATTTCGGTGGCCGCAACTGGCTGGTATGGGATGCCGAGTTCAGGCGTGAGAAGATAGGAGAGATGCCTACAGAAATGTTTTATCATTTCTTTAAATCCTTCTCAGACGGTGCTAAAGCTAACCTTAATATTAAGGCGGAAGGGGAAAATGAGCATCACAAGATAGAAGCTATCTTCAAAGTATTTGCCAAGGCAATTAAAATGTCTGTGAAGCGCAATCCGTATAATATGCAGCTTCCTTCAACAAAAGGGGTTTTATAGCTCGCTGGCTTGCTTTTCACGCAAAGTGTCAAAGATTAATATTAAGGGGCATAAGGATCGGAGCGAATCTTTTAAGATCTTCTAATAGATTTCAATAATAATAGAAATCATTCAGAACCCTTGAAAATACATTCGCTCCGATCTTTATGCTCTATAAAAAAACTCTTATACTTCTTAATATTAATCTTTGCGCCTTTGCGAGAAACAACAAAAAAAAATTTGCATTTATAAGAAAATTGTTACAAATTTGTTCTCGTTATGCAAAATATCAATACAAATATCAACAAACATTGGTGGTGGCACGGAATCAATCCTTGATCTGTGTTACAGTGCCATGTTTCGTATAGAAATATATTTTGTCAGAAGGCTCGCTGTTACACAGCGGGCCTTCTGCCTTTTTAGGCCATTCTCAATCAAAAAAACTAACATTTCACCCAATACATCATGCGTACCATCCAAGTAAAAACGAGATCCAAGAAGATGTTGGCAGATATATTTACTCCAGTGGGAATATATCTACGACTCAGAGATAAATTTCCAGGTTCTATTCTGCTGGAAAGCACCGACTACCGGGCAAGTGAAAATAGTTATTCTTTTATCTGTGTAAAACCAATAGCGGGTATTGAAGTTACCTCTACTACTAAGTTTGAGTTTAAATACCCTAATCTGCCAGTTGAAAGAAAAGAATTAAATAACAGACAACAGGTGTTGGATGAATTGGGGAAATTCCTGGGTAATTTTTCCTATGAAGGAAAACACCCGGTAGCAGCGGCTCAGAGCTTATTTGGATATACTACCTTCGATGCTGTACAACTGTTTGAAACCATCAACTTTAATAAAGATAAAAAAGGTGGAAATGATATTCCACTAATGCGATACCGGTTCTATCAATACGTCATCGCTATCAATCACTTTAAAGACGAACTTTATTTATGTGAGAATCAGATAGACGGACTGGATAGCGACTTTGATCTGATAGAATCTCTCATCCGCCACAAAGACTCACCAGGGTATCCATTCCAGGCTGTCGGAGAAGAGCAAAGCAACATGACCGACGAAGAGTACAAACAAATGGTCGAGAAAGGCAAGCAACACTGTTTCCGCGGCGACGTTTTCCAGGTAGTACTTTCCAGGTCTTTCCAACAATCCTTCAAAGGCGACGAATTCAACGTTTACCGCGCTCTCCGCTCCATCAACCCCTCTCCTTATCTTTTCTTCTTCGATTACGGCGATTACAAATTAATGGGCTCCTCTCCTGAAGCGCAGATAGTAATTGCTAACGGAAAAGCTACCATACATCCAATTGCCGGTACTTTCAAAAGAACCGGGGATGACGCACAGGATAAAATGCTGGCAGACAGATTACTCGAAGATCCTAAAGAAAATGCCGAGCATGTAATGCTCGTAGATCTGGCCCGTAATGATCTTAGCCGCAATGCAACAGAAGTAGAAGTAGCCTCTTACAGAGAAGTGCATTACTACTCTCACGTTATTCACCTGGTTAGTGAAGTAATCGGAAAGGTAGATCCTACTCTCAATCCATTCCTACTACTGGCTTCTTCTTTCCCGGCCGGAACACTTTCCGGAGCTCCGAAATTCAGAGCTATGGAAATCATTGATCAGTACGAACCTACTGCAAGAGGATTCTATGGTGGATGTATCGGTGCTGTTGGTTTTGATGGCAACTTCAATCATGCAATCATGATCCGCTCTATCCTCAGCAAAATGAATACACTTTATTATCAGGCTGGTGCTGGTGTAGTTGCAAAATCTGTTGCACAGTCAGAGCTGGAAGAAGTGAACAATAAACTAAATGCATTAAAACAAGCCATTATCCTGGCACAAAACATCTAGTATGAAGATTCTTGTTTTCGATAACTACGACTCATTTACATATAATCTCGTTCACCTGGTAGAAAAAATCATCAATGGTAAAGTAACCGTTGTACGCAACGATGAAATTCCTTTGGAAAAAGTGAACGACTACGATAAAATAATTCTGTCGCCCGGTCCTGGTATCCCTGAAGAAGCCGGACTATTACTACCACTCATTAAAGAGTATGCTGCTACTAAATCCATCTTTGGGGTATGTTTGGGTCAACAGGCAATAGGACAGGCATTTGGAGCTTCTCTTATCAATCTGAAAGAGGTATACCACGGAGTAGCAACAGATGTAAATATTATTTCCGACAATGGCAGATTGTTCAAAGGATTACCTAAGCAACTTAAAGTAGGTCGTTACCATTCATGGGTAGTTGACGAAGCTACTATACCCGCTGAATTGCTGATTACAGCTAAGGATGCAGAAGGTTATGTAATGGCAGTTCAACATAACAAATACGATGTAAGCGGAGTACAGTTTCACCCCGAAAGCGTACTAACTCCGCAGGGTGAACAGATTGTAAGGAACTGGTTAAATAACTAAGGGAAGGTTATTGAATAGTAAGACTTATAAAAGTTGCAAACATGAAAAAGATACTGAATTATTTATTCGAACATAAAACATTTAGCCGTGAAGCGGCAAAAGATATCCTGACAAATATCTCAAAAGGGATCTATAACGAAAGTGAGCTGTCGGCATTCATGACTGTATTCCTGATGCGCAGTATTACGATCGACGAATTACTTGGCTTCCGCGATGCGCTGCTGGAGCTTTGCGTACCGATAGATCTGAATGGTTACGACGTTCTTGATATTGTAGGAACAGGTGGAGATGCAAAAAATACATTTAATATTTCTACTTTGTCGTGCTTTATTGTAGCCGGTGCTGGTGCTAAAGTTGCCAAACATGGTAATTACGGCGTATCATCGGTAAGCGGAGCTTCAAACCTGATGGAAACAGCAGGATATAAATTCAAAAACGATGATGCTAAGCTGAAGAGCGAGCTGGAAGAAGCAGGTATCTGCTTCCTGCATGCACCATTATTTCATCCGGCATTGAAAAATGTGGCAGGGGTACGTCGACAGCTGGGTGTTCGCACTTTCTTCAATATGCTGGGTCCATTGGTGAATCCTGCATTTGCAAAGCATCAGCTGATTGGGGTATACAACCTGGAAATGGGAAGAGTATACAACTACCTTTTCCAACAGACAGATAAGAAGTTTGTAATTGTGCATAGTCTGGATGGCTACGATGAAATTTCACTGACTGCCGATACTAAGGTAATTACAAACGACGGAGAACAAGATTGGACGCCTGAGCAATTAGGTAAACGTAAAGTTCATCCTGAGGATATTTATGGGGGCAACTCTGTTGAAGATGCAGCCAAAATATTTATGAAAATATTAAAGGGCGAAGGAACCTGGGCTCAGAACTCTGTAGTATTAGCCAATGCGGCCATGGGCCTTTATACCCTGGGCAAGCATGAATCATACGACGATTGCTTTGCTGCAGCAGTAGAATCATTGGAATCCGGTAACGCACATAATGCATTTAAAAAACTGATTGCCCTGCAATCATAGTCTGAGAATCATTCATGAAAAATATTTTAGCAGAAATAGTAGCACATAAGAAGATAGAAGTGGCTGCACGAAAATTAGAGAGAAGTGAAGAAGTGTTACGCCAATCGCCAGCTTTCAAACGTACAGCTTTATCCTTACGTGAGTTTTTGCAAAACCCTGAAAGAACCGGCATAATTGCAGAGTTTAAACGCCGTTCACCTTCAAAGGGAATGATCAACGGAAATGCAACTGTAGAAGAAGTAACTACTGCATATGCCCGTTACGGAGCTTCCGGTTTATCTGTACTGACAGATGAGAAATATTTTGGCGGCTCTTCTGCCGACCTGATTGCAGCAAGAGGTGTAAATCAGATACCGATTCTGCGGAAAGATTTTGTAGTAGATGAATATCAGATTCTGGAGGCTAAAGCTATTGGCGCTGATGTGATTCTATTGATTGCAGAGTGCCTTGAAGCTGATGAAGTAGCCCGACTGGCAGCTTTTGCCCATAACCTGGGATTGGAAGTTTTGCTGGAAGTACACAGCGAACCTCAATTGGAAAAAATCACTGCACACACACACCTGGTAGGTGTAAATAATCGTGACCTGATTACCTTTAAGGTAGATTTTAATCGCTCCTGTGAATTGGCACCTAAAATTCCTGATGATAAGATAAAGGTTGCGGAAAGTGGAATCAGTGATCCGGCAGCAATTGTTACTTTAAAACAAGCCGGTTTCCAGGGATTTCTGATAGGGGAGTGTTTTATGAAAGAGAGCAATCCGGCACACGCATTTGAGCAGTTTGTGACTACAATGAATGCATTGCAACAGAAAAAATAAAGTATGCAGATTAAAGTTTGCGGTATAACAAAAATTTCGGATCTGAAATCGTTGGTCGATAACAAAGTAGATTATGCAGGCCTGATTTTCTACGAAAGATCACCACGTTTTGCTGGTAATAAAATTGATGCCCGTTCGGTTCGTGAAACTACCGATATCAAAAAAGTAGGGGTATTTGTAAATGCCTCGCTCGAACAAATCCTTAGAACGGTAAAAGACTACGGATTGGATATGGTACAGTTGCATGGCGACGAATCGCCTGAGTTTAGTGCTGCAGTAAGAGAGCATGTAAAGGTGATCAAAGCATTCAGAATAGGAGAGGATATGGAGTGGGAAGCAATGCTGACACCATTTTTACCAGTAACAGATTATTTTTTGTTTGATACGGCGGCTCCTAATTCGTATGGTGGAACAGGCAAGCAATTTAATTGGCAACTCTTGTCTGATTATCCGTTTAATCATCCGTTTTTGTTAAGTGGAGGTATTACTCCCAACCAGGCTGAAGAACTATTGTCGTTAGATCTTCCTGCCATGTTTGCAGTAGATGTGAATAGCAAGTTTGAAGATAGCCCGGGAGTAAAAAACATCCCACTGGTTACCCATTTTGTAAAACAAATTCAATCATCAACAACTAAATAACCGGTCATGGATATTGCGATCAATACTGGCAACTCCAAATATCATGTAGATAAGAATGGCTATTATGGTAGGTTTGGAGGTGCATATATCCCTGAGATGTTGTATCCTAATGTAGAGGAGTTACAAACTCAATATTTTCAAATCCTGAGCGATCCGTCTTTTCAACAGGAATTTGATGCGCTGCTACGTAATTATGTTGGCCGCCCATCTCCTTTATATTTAGCACAACGATTATCTGAAAAATATCAGGCTAATATCTATCTCAAAAGAGAAGATCTGAATCATACAGGTGCACATAAAATCAACAATACCATTGGTCAGATATTACTGGCAAAGCGTTTGGGTAAAACCCGTATCATCGCTGAAACCGGTGCAGGGCAACATGGTGTGGCTACTGCTACAGTTTGTGCGCTCATGAACATGGAATGTGTAGTATACATGGGAAGCATTGACATTGAACGTCAGGCTCCGAATGTAGCCCGTATGAAAATGCTGGGTGCTACAGTAGTTCCCGCTACCAGTGGAAGTCAGACCTTGAAAGATGCTACCAACGAGGCAATCCGCGACTGGATTAATAATCCGATAGATACTCATTATATCCTCGGAACAGCATCCGGCCCTCATCCATACCCCGATATGGTTGCCAGATTTCAGTCTGTGATCAGCGAAGAAATCAGAAAACAACTTAAAGAGCAAACCGGGAGCGAATTGCCGGATTACTTAATCGCCTGCATTGGTGGTGGTAGTAATGCTGCTGGTACATTCTTTCATTACCTCGATGAACCTTCCGTGAAAATAGTGGCAGTAGAAGCAGGAGGAAAGGGCGTACATAGTGGTTTCTCAGCTGCAACCACTCAACTAGGCCATCTGGGTATCATTCATGGAGCCAAAACACTGCTGATGCAAACCAGCGACGGACAAATCATTGAACCGCATTCTATTTCTGCGGGATTGGATTATCCTGGTATTGGCCCTATGCATGCACACCTCTACGAAACAGGAAGAGGCCAGTTTCTGTCGGCTACCGATGATGAAGCTTTGGCTGCAGCATATGAACTGAGTAAACTGGAAGGAATTATTCCAGCTATGGAATCGGCCCACGCATTGGCAAAACTGAAAGATCTGCCACTGCAGAAATCAGATAATGTTGTACTCTGCCTATCTGGCCGTGGTGATAAAGATCTGAATACCTATATCAGTCACATGACTAAATAAAATTAGATTATGCAGAACCGTATTGATCAACTTTTTGCCAAAAAGCCTAACGGCGTTTTAAATATATATTGCACAGCCGGATTTCCTGAGCTGAATTCTACGCTGCCAATTATGAAATCCTTACAGGACGCAGGCGCAGATGTAATTGAACTGGGTATGCCTTTCTCTGACCCTCTGGCCGATGGCCCGGTGATTCAGGATAGTAGCACCCTGGCTCTGAAGAACGGCATGAGCATCCCCGTATTATTTCAACAGTTGGAAGGCTTCAGAAAAGAAATACAGGTACCAGTTATTCTTATGGGATATCTCAATCCCGTTATGGCATATGGAATTGAAGCATTTTGTAAAAAATGTTCAGAACTAGGAATTGATGGTGTAATTTTGCCAGACCTTCCGATGGCCGAATACGAAAGTGAATACAAAACCTTATTTGAAGAACACAACCTTCACTTTATCTTCCTGGTAACTCCGGAAACAAGTGAAGCCAGAATAAGAAAGATCGATAGTCTGAGCAGAGGATTTGTATATGCAGTTTCTTCTTCTTCTACCACCGGTAAAGATAAAGACATGGGCGATCAGAGTGCCTACTTCAAACGTCTGAAAAATCTTCAACTCAAGAATCCGATTCTGATAGGGTTTGGGATTAAAGACAAGAAAACATTCGATGCTGCTGCCGCCAATGCAAATGGTGCCATTATTGGAACTGCCTTTATTAAAGCAGTAGCAGAAAGTAAAGACATCAATAAGACGATTAAGGATTTTATTGGTAGTATCAGGTAGTAAATTTGATATGAAAACAGTTATTGTTAAATATAATGCCGGTAATATACGCTCCCTGCAATTTGCATTGGAGCGTTTAGGCGTCAATGGTATTGTTACTGATGATCATGAAGAAATCAGAACTGCCGATAAGGTGATTTTCCCAGGGGTAGGAGAAGCTAGTACTGCCATGAACTACCTGAAGGAAAGAAATCTTGATAAAGTGATCGCCGATTTAAAACAACCGGTACTGGGTATTTGTCTGGGTATGCAGTTGCTTTGCAAATACTCAGAAGAAAATGATACTCCTTGTATCGGTGTATTTGATACAGAGGTAAAACGTTTTCAATCTCCTGTTGAAAATCTGCTTAAAATACCTCAGATAGGATGGAATAATATTGCCGGTTTACACAGCGTATTATTTGAGCATGTACCTGAAAACTCCTATATGTATTTTGTGCATAGCTACTATGCCGCTTTATGCTCCGATACTGTGGCCATCACTAATTATGTGATCAACTACAGTGCTGCATTACAGAAGGATAACTTTTATGCGGTGCAGTTTCACCCCGAGAAATCGGCGGAAGATGGAGCCCGTATTATTCAAAACTTTCTGAATATTTAGTATGCAAATACGATCAATTAGTGCAGATGATACCTTGCAGCTGAGAAGAGATGTATTATATCCAGGCCATTCATTAGATGCAGTAAAAGTGGAAGACGATGAAAATGGTCTTCACTTTGGTGTTTTTGAAGGTGGGGAATTGGTAACAGTTGTATCACTGTTTTTGGGGAGAGGTACGGCACAGTTTCGGAAACTGGCTACCACTCCTGCTGCTCAGGGTAAAGGTTTTGGCAAAGCGATCCTGGCTCATCTGACCTCCATTTGCAGCAACGAAAATATTTCATTGCTCTGGTGCAATGCCCGGGATACTGCAGTTAGCTTCTACGATAAACTAGGCTACACCAAAAATGGTGATTTCTTCATTAAAGACGGTATCTCCTTTATCAGAATGGAATACCAGGTAAACAGACCAATGACTTCTAAAAAATTTGAAATAATACCAGCCATCGATATTATCGATGGTAAATGCGTTAGACTAACACAGGGAGATTATAATCAACAAAAGATTTATAACGAACATCCTTTGGAAGTAGCAAAGGAATTTGAAGATCTTGGAGTAAAACGTTTGCACCTGGTAGATCTTGATGGCGCTAAAAAAGGTGCAGTGGTAAACTGGAAGGTGTTGGAAAACATAGCCGGTAAAACAAACCTGATCACAGATTTTGGCGGAGGAATCAAAACCGATAAGGATATTGATATCGTATTTGAATGTGGAGCTGCCTTAGCTACTATTGGAAGTGTAGCAGTGAAGAACCCAGAGATTTTCTTTAGCTGGGTAAATAAATATAGTGCCGATAAAATATTCCTGGGAGCAGATGTAAAAGAGGAAATGATTGCAGTAGGAGGTTGGTTGGAAACAACTTCTTTGTCTGTATTCGATTTTCTAAAAAGTAATATAGCTGCCGGAGTAACAAATATTTTCTGTACAGATATTGCAAAGGATGGCCTGTTACAAGGACCTTCAACCGATTTGTATAAAAAAATATTAGAGCAGTTTCCTGCAATCAATTTTGTTGCGTCAGGTGGAGTAAGCAATATTGGAGATGTAGCAGCTTTGCAGGAAATTGGTTGTAGTGGTGCCATTATTGGTAAAGCCATTTATGAAGGCAAAATTTCATTGAACGAATTAAAAACATTCCTGTAAAACATTGAGATATGTTGACAAAACGTATTATACCGTGTCTGGATATTAAAGACGGGAGAACCGTTAAAGGAATTAATTTCGAAAATATACGCGATGCTGGTGATCCGGTAGAATTAGGGGCTTTATATGCAGCACAGGGAGCAGATGAACTGGTGTTTCTGGATATCACTGCAACAAATGAACGCCGTAAAACGCTTGCAGAATTAGTAATAGATATTGCACGTCATATTAATATTCCTTTTACTGTAGGTGGAGGTATTTCTTCAGTGGCAGATGTAAGCGTGCTATTACAATCGGGCGCAGATAAAATTTCGGTAAATACTTCTGCATTTAAGAATCCTGAACTGATCGATCAGCTGAGCCGGGAATTTGGTAGCCAATGTATCGTGTTGGCAATAGATACCAGGTATGAAGATGGGGATTGGTATGTTTACTTAAATGGAGGAAGAGTAAAAACTACTGTGAAAGCTTTTGATTGGGCTAAAGAAGCTGTTGATAGAGGAGCTGGTGAAATACTGCTTACTTCTATGAATAATGATGGTACCAAGAAAGGCTTTGCACTGGATATTACCGCGCAGTTGGCACAAAATTTAAATGTACCTGTAATTGCATCAGGTGGTGCCGGAACGATGGAGCATTTCCAGGAAGTATTTGATACGGCCCAGGCGGATGCAGCTTTGGCGGCAAGCATTTTCCATTATAAAGAAATTGAAATACCTGCGTTGAAAACCTTTTTGTATAACAATGGGGTGAATATTCGCTTTTAACTCTTAACAGGTAAACATGCAAATAGATTTTCAAAAATCATCCGATGGTTTGGTTCCTGCCATTATTCAGGACGATAAAACCAGCAAAGTGCTGATGTTAGGATTTATGAACCAGGAAGCCCTGGATAAAACCATGACCGATAGTAAAGTGACGTTTTTTAGCAGAACTAAGAACCGTTTATGGACTAAAGGAGAAACCAGCGGCAATTTCCTGATAGTAAAAGACCTTAAAGTAGATTGTGACCAGGATACAATTCTCATAAAAGCTACTCCGGTTGGTCCGGTATGTCATACCGGTGCCGATACCTGCTGGGATGAAGTGAATGTAAGCAACGATTTCCTGTCAACCCTCGAAGGTATTATTGCCGACAGGAAGAATAATCCATCAGAGAAATCGTATACGGCAAGTTTGTTTGCCAAAGGCATAAATAAAATTGCACAGAAGGTAGGAGAAGAAGCAGTAGAAGTAGTGATAGAAGCAAAGGATAGTAATGATGACTTGTTTCTGAACGAATCGGCAGATTTACTTTTCCACTACCTGATTCTTTTACAGGCCAAAGGCTTTCAATTGTCGGACGTTATAAACGTGTTAAAAAACCGACATAAATAAGATAAGAGGATTAACTGGTTTTTTATATTGAATTGGTTCCTAACTCATTGGAAGAGTAACCATTTGAACTAAAGGTATAAAAATCAGTTAATCCTTTCTTGTGCTCCGGAATCTCTTCGTATATTACACCCCGCTAATCAATTTAAATTAATTCTTAATGAAACAGCTTTCTCTGTTTGCTGTTTTGGCGTTGTTGGCATTTAGCGCTCACGCCCAGCAGGTTACTGGTGTTGTTAAAGGAGGAAATGGTAAGACAATTTACCTCTACGATGATAGGGATAATAATCCTGACGATTCTGTGAAAATCCAGAACGATCAATTCACCTTTAAGGTGAAGCATGGTAAAGAACCTTCAGTTTATGCACTGATTCTTGAAGGAATTCCATATCCAATGTTATTTGTAACAGGAGAAGCTCCAATTCACTTCACTACAACTTTGGATACATATCCCATTGCTTCGAGTGTAAAGGGAAATGATAATACATTGGCGATGCAGGAATATCAGAAAGCATTGGCGCCGATGATTAAACGTGCACAGAGCTTAAATGCAGAAGCTAAAGCAATTAATCCGGAAGATGAACCATCCAAGAATGCTTTCCGTAAAAAAGCGGAATCGTTTAACGAAGATTTGATTAAGACCGGGAAGGATTTTGTGCAGGGGCACCCTCGTAGCTTAGCCAGTATCTGGCTGATGATGAATGAATTACGTGGCAGAATGGATATCAGCGAATTTCAGTTGTTATATAATACTTTGGATAAAAGTATTCAGCAAAGTATGTACGGACAGGGAGTAACGGCTTACCTCGCATCTGTAAAAGCAAATAGTCTTAATATTCTGGCTGATGATTTTTCGCAGCAGGATACCAAAGGACAGCAAATTAAATTGTCATCTTTCCGTGGTAAATATGTGCTGGTCGATTTTTGGGCTAGCTGGTGTGGTCCTTGCCGCCAGGAGAATCCTAATGTGGTAAAGGCTTATAATAGATATAAAGATAAGAACTTCACTGTTCTGGGGGTATCATTAGACGATAACCGCGACAGATGGTTAAGAGCTGTAGATCAGGATGGGCTGGTATGGACGCAGGTTTCTGACCTGCAAGGTTGGGGAAATGAGGTTGCACTACAATATGGAGTACAGTCTATTCCTACCAATTTCCTGGTAGATCCTTCAGGGAAAATAATCGCCCGTAACCTTCGTGGGCCTGAACTGGAACAGAAATTACAGGAGTTACTAAAATAGCCGCTTATCAAAATCAGGTTGCCTTTAAGCAGCCGATTCTACAATTTTGTTATTGTAAAACAAAAACCAATGAAAAAATTAATCGTAGGTATTGCGTTGTTGGCTCCAACAGTGATGTTTGCTCAAGAGAAGAAAAGCCCTGTTGGCAAACCATTTACCATACAAGGAACAGTGACCAACCAGGATAACCCGGCTACCGTTTACCTCAGAATGCGTAAGGCTGGAGAGAATTATATAGATAGTTCAGTTGTAAAGGATGGAAAATTCTCTTTCTCAGGTAATCTGGAAGAGGCTAATATGGCCAGCCTGATGCTGGTGCGCCAGGGATCTGAAAAAGTATCCATGGGCCGCGATATGCTGGCTTTATTTATCGATAAAGGCAATATTACCGTTAATACTACCGATTCTATTAGTAAAGCTACTGTTAAGGGTTCTAAGGCAAATGACGATTATCAGAAGCTGAACGACTTACTGAAAGATGTAAACGAAAGAGCATCTGCATTGCAAAAGGAATACAGAGAGCTTTCCAAGAATAAGGATGAGGAAGGAATGAAGAAGCTGGAACCTCAATTTGATGAATTGGATGCTGAAGAAAAGAAAATTGAAAGCGACTTCTTTAAAAAGAATACATCTTCTCCAATTTCAATGTTTTTGCTGAATCAACTGGCCGGATATGATCTTAAACCGGCAGAGGTTACTCCATTATTTAAGAAACTGAGCAAAGAAGCAAAACATTCCCCTTCAGGTAAAGAATTCGCAAAACGTCTCGAATCTGCACGTAAAACCGCAGTTGGCCAGACAGCTTTGGAATTTTCACAGGCAGATGCCACTGGAAAAGATATCAGCCTGGCTTCTTTCCGTGGAAAATATGTATTGGTTGATTTCTGGGCTAGCTGGTGCGGTCCATGCCGTGCAGAAAACCCGAATGTGGTTAAAGCTTACGACAAGTTCAAATCAAAAGGCTTCGAAATACTTGGTGTATCTCTCGATGATAAAAAAGAGAAATGGCTGGCTGCTGTAGATGCGGATAAGCTTACCTGGACTCACGTTTCTGATCTCAAAGGCTGGAAAAACACAGTTGCAGATCTTTATGGTATCAGAGCAATTCCTCAAAACGTATTGATCGATCCTAACGGAAAGATTATAGCCAAGAATCTTCGGGGTGAAGATCTGGCAGCTAAACTGGAAGAAATTCTGAAATAAACTCGCGTTGCTCGTTTTTTTTTTCTCGCAAAGGGGCAAAGAAGCAAAGACGCAAAGAAATTTTATAAGAAGCAAAGGATCTAAGCGAGTGTTTTTAAGAACTGCTGAAAGGTTTTTTATTAAAAAAGAAACCAATCAGAAATCCTTAAAAACATTTGCTTAGATCCTTTGCTTCTTATAAAATTTCTTTGCGTCTTTGCTTCTTTGCCCCTTTGCGAGAAACTCAAAAAAAAATTTGTTTAATTACGAAATGTTCGTAGATTTACGAAAGTTTCGTAATTGAAGTAATCATGGAAAAACTAACACAACAGGAAGAGCTTGCAATGCAAGCCATTTGGAAGATGGGTAAAGGGTTTGTGAAAGACTTTTTAGAAGCCCACCCGGCTCCGGTTCCTCCATATACCACTTTAGCCTCAACCATTAAAAATCTGGAGAAAAAAGGATTTCTTGAAAGCAAGAAAATAGGGAACGTGTATGAATACACGCCACTGATAGCTGAAGAGGCATACAAACAGAAATTTATGAATGGTTTTGTGAAAAACTATTTTGAAAACTCATACAAAGAGTTGGTGACATTTTTTGCGAAGGAAAAGAAGATTAGTCCGGATGAGTTGAAGGAAATAATAAATATGATAGAGAAAGGTAAATAACAGTACTATGATTCCTGCTATTTTGATTTATCTGCTAAAGGCCAACATTGCATTATCATTGTTCTTTCTGGCCTATCGTCTGGGGCTCCGACGTCTTACATTTTATACGCTGAACCGTCTGTTTTTGTTAGGTGGGATATTGTTTTCGGCTGTTTATCCATTTATTGATGTAAATGCATTTATAAACAAACATGAAACCCTTACCGGAACTGTTATGGTATATATTCCGGATTTGAGTCGATTTAAAGCCTCTTCTGAGCAATTTAATGCCTGGATGCTGCTGGTGTATATATTTTGGATAGGGGTAGTGGTAATGGGCTTTAAAATGGCAATACAACTTTATTCGCTAAGGCGCATTCACAGACAATCAAAAACAGGAAAACTTGGGGAAACAACCGTTCAGATTTTAAAAGAAGCTATCAACCCATTTTCTTTCTTCCATCATATTTATATCAATCCAACTCTTCATCAACCTGAAGAATTACAATCCATCATCTTTCATGAATCAGTACACGTGAAGCAATGGCATACACTTGATGTATTAATAGGAGAAATCAATAATGTTTTCTACTGGTTTAATCCTGGTGCCTGGTTAATGAAATCTGCTATACGCGAAAACCTGGAGTTTATTACCGACAGGTATTTACTCCAACAAGGTGTAGATAAAGTGTCTTACCAATATAACTTAATAAAAGTAAGTGGGATCCCAACTGCGACGGCCATCGCAAACAATTTTAATTTCTCACACCTAAAAAACAGGATTTTTATGATGAACAGTAAGCGATCTTCACGTTATCACCTGGTGAGGTACCTCGTGTTAGGTTCTTTAGCTGGCGGATTGGTTCTATTACTAAATTATAGCAGGGCATCTTCAATTACCTCCTACAATTTTGTTCCGGAACCAATAAAGAATTCAATCACCTTATTCACTCCGGCAAAAGATACCGCAACACCTGCGCCAACGATTAAAGTAACAACAACACCTCAGGCTAATAAAGCGAATGATATTGTAATTAAGTCTGTAACGATATCAGAAGTAATGCCTCCATTGTATCTGCTTGATGGGAAACGCATCTCTAAAGAAGAATTGGATAACGTAGACCCAAACAGAATTAAGTCGGTAAATGTGATAAAAGCGGAGGACCAAATGAAGCCTTACATTAAACAATTCGGAGATGAAGCAAAAGGTGGGATAATTGATGTTGTGATATTAAAAGATGGAGAAGCAAGACCGGAGTTACCTAAAGGTACTATTGCCGTAACAATGAGAGGAGTGGCCAACGATCAGACAAAGGTCGTAGTTGGTGGGGGCAGCCCTGAAACCTCTCTAAGAAATCTGGTTGGCAAGAGATTACTTTTAATAGATGGTCAGCTTGCTACTAAAGAGGCAATAGATTATTTCGATTCACATCCCGAAAAAATAGAATCAGTTAACGTAGTGAAATCTGAAAATGCTGTAGCTATTTATGGTTCGGCTGCTAAAGAAGGTATTGTGTTTTTAGCAACCAAGGCAGCGAATAATACGATAACTGTTGAAGGTCGTGCACAAATGGAGACAAAAGATACATTACGAATCAAAGTTAAAGGATAAACGCGAGCAATATAACCATACAAAAAGCCACGGTCCCGCCACCGTGGTATTTTTGTTTCTATGAAACTTTATTACACCTCTGCTGTTATATAAGTCCATCAACCTTTCCACTTATGTTACAAAAAGGAGATAAAGCACCTGATTTTACTTTAAGCGCAACACCCGAACGCAGTGTTACACTTAGTAATCTGAGAGGCAAAAATGTGATACTCGCATTTTATCCGGCAGACTGGAGCCCAGTTTGCAGCGATCAAATGACTCTTTACAACGAGATGTTAAAATATTTCGAAAAATATAATGCCGAGTTGCTTGGTATCTCTGTAGATGGTGCCTGGTGTCATAAGGCTTTTGCCAAAGTCAGGCAGCTTAATTTCGATCTGCTTTCAGACTTTGAACCCAAAGGAGAGGTTTCCAGGCTGTATGGGGTATACGATAATGGAATTAGCCAGCGTGCCCTGTTTGTTATAGACGCCAATGGGATCATTCAGTGGAGTTACTTATCACCTATTGGCGAAAATCCGGGTGCCGATGGTATTATTAAAGCATTGGAAGACATAAAATCTAACTGATATGGCTACTCTTACTCCTGCTGTGAGTTCACAGGATCATACCTTAGGCCCCAAAGATGCTGCTATTGAGATAGTTGAATATGGAGATTTTCAATGCCCCTTTTGCAGGGAAGCCTACTATATCATTAAGCAATGGCTAGATGAATATGAAAATCGTTTCAGGTTTGTATTTCGGCATTTTCCTTTAACCGAGGCTCATGAATATGCACTGGATGCCGCCTTAAGCGCGGAAGCAGCAGGCAGACAAAATCGTTTCTGGGATATGCACGATGCTATTTATGATGATCAGCCGGCCTTAAATGATGGGCTACTGGTAAGATTGGCCAAAACCCTGGATCTGGATTTGCATAAATTCAGTGAAGATGTGGAAGATAAAAGCTTACTTATCCGGGTAAATGACGATTTTGAAAGTGGTGTCCGAAGTGGGGTAAACGGCACTCCCACCTTTTTTGTTAACGGGAAGCGCTATAATGGCGATTATAAAGATATACCATCCATGTTTCCCAGATAATCATCAAATTCTCATATCTCCAATATATAATGCTTTTTTAACAATCCACTTAAGGCATTTCACAAAAAACTGTCGTAAACTGCAATCGTTTTGCGGAATTTTCCAATAAATGGGGCTTGCAAATGATTACACGCAAAGATTTTGGTGATGATTTCCTTTGGGGAGTTACCATTTCTGCTTTTCAAAATGAGGGGGCCTTCGATGCTGAAGGTAAAGGACTTTCTATCTGGGATACTTTTTCTGGCCGAAAAGGAAAGATTAAAGATAGCAGCCATGCTCAGATTGCTACAGACTTCTACAACAGATATACACAGGATATATTATTAGCTAAATTATTAGGGTTCACTGTTTTTAGGTTTTCACTTGCCTGGTCTCGTATTTTACCTAATGGTACGGGTACCGTAAATCAGGCAGGTATTGACTTCTATAATAATGTAATAGATGCCTGCCTTGAAGTTGGCTTAGAACCTTATGTTACACTCTATCATTGGGATTTACCCGATGCTCTTGAAAAAAAGGGGGGATGGAGTCACAGGGGTGTCGTATTTGCCTTTGAAGAATACGCAAGAGTATGCGCCAGGGAATTTGGGAGTAAAGTAAAGCACTGGATTGTTTTAAATGAACCCTTCGGATTCACAGCTCTGGGATATATGCTTGGAGTACATGCACCGGGCAAATTTGGACTATCCTGGTTTTTACCGGCAGTACATCATGCCTTGTTGGCCCAGGCTGCTGCTGCCAGAGTATTAAGGGAAGACGTAAAAGGAGCCGTAATTGGAACTGCTTTATCCTGTTCCCAGATTATCCCGAATAGCAATAGCGAAGCTGATCTGAAGGCCGCCCGGCGCGCAGATGCGTTGTTTAACCGTTTATTTCTCGAACCAACGTTGGGAATGGGTTATCCGACAGCGGATTTTCCTTTGTTGAAACGCATTGAAAGAAGATATGCCTTGTGGCGCGATTGGGATAACCTCGCATTTGATTTCGATTTTATTGGGGTACAAAATTATTTCCCACTTGTTGTTAAGTACAATTACTTCATGCCTGTTGTACGAATAGCAGAGGTTAAGGCAAAACACCGCCAGGTGCCGGTAACGGGGCTTGGATGGGAAATTAATGGCCATGGCTTATATGAAATATTAAAACAGTTTGCAGCGTATCCATCCATTAAACGATTGATTGTTACCGAAGGAGGGGCTGCATTTACTGATACACTTTCAGAGGGGCAGGTATTGGATCATGAAAGAATTTCCTATTATCAGGAATACCTCCAGGGTGTATTAAAAGCAAGACAGGAAGGAATTCCGGTAGATGGCTATTTCGCCTGGACGCTCACCGATAACTTTGAATGGGCAGAAGGATATCGCGCCCGTTTTGGATTAGTGTATGTAGATTTTCAAACCCAGCAGAGAATTATCAAGTCTTCCGGTTATTGGTTCCGAGAGTTTCTGGGAGAAGAAAAGAACGGTTGACCATTGTAGCTAATCAACCGTTCTGAATTATCTTATTGTTTAAAGTAATCATCGGCAGTCCGCACTTTCTCTACCCAACAGCCAGAAGATGGCATTAGTACATATTCACTTAGCCCTACTTTCTTTTTACCAGGTGCCCAGTCATAGGTATATCCCAACCTTGTCCATGGATAATGATAATCAAAGGAGGTTGAAAGATACCGATAGTAAGCATAAATGATATAGTTATTAAACCAGGAGGAATAATCCTGAGGTGCATTAACAATTAGCGGAGCGCCTGTTGTGGTGGTTGTAATATCCGGATTGCCGGCAGGACGATATAATCTTACAGCTTTTACCCACATCTCAGCAATATGTGTATTACTCTTACTGTAATGAGGCGGTAGCCCCAGCATTTCACTGATACGATTAATGGTATCTGTATCTGAATGGAGGTCCGACATTATTCTTCTCTTCATTTGCTCTGGTATGAAAAGCCATGATTCTCCCCATGTATTGGTGATAGAATCACCTTCCGGATAACTGGATGGGTATTTCATGAAGGTGGCCATTAATACATAGGTTTGTCCGTTGATTATCTTCCACTTCAATAGTTGATTGCTTGAAATTATTGGTTGTAATGTATCAATAATTTCGCTGCTGTCTGAAACCATTGCATCATCAATTGCAGCTAAGTATCGTTGATACAGATCCACAACAGGTGTGGGGGTAACATGGTCGTCATGATCTTTACTACAGCTGGTAATAATAAGTGAAATAGCTATAAATACTGTAAGTAGGGGTTGTAAATGTTTTTTGCTCATAGTGGTTTTCAAATTAGTTTTTGTGAAAAATCACCACAAAGTATTTTTAATAAAGGAGTAGAGTATTGACCTTTATGTTCACTTTTTTATAAATTCATTCATTTTATTCATTTGATAATAGGAATCCTAATTAATGATGATAAAAACAGCTTTTAATGGCCATGATGGCGAAAGCATATCAGTATAAAATTTTTTGTTTAATTGATAAAAACTATTGTAAATTGACTGATTATAGTTAACCAATTTAATGTACTGTAGTATGAAAAAACTGTTTTTATCCCTTTTCCTAAGTTTATCATTATTTGTAGTAAAAGCCCAAATAGTGGGCAATATTGATACAATTAAGCTCATAAAAACCTATGACAACAGAATTACAACAGCTTTGGCTATGTCAAATTACCGGTCCGGTTTTGTTTTTCAAACAAATGGCTCAATGAACATGGGATTAGTTGGGGCACGTGCTTCTGGCTTCAGATTCCGTTGGCTGGCACGTGAAGGCCCTATTGATTATACAGCCACTGTAGATTCTATCCAGGTAATGGCATTAGATTATGACGGAAACCTGCATGTTAAAAAATCAATAACTATAGGCATAGGACAAGATACCGGCAGAATGGGTTCAAATAAGTATGCTTTGATGGTGGGAGGAGCTATGAGCGCCAGACAAGTAAAGGTAACCCAGAAAGCTCCCTGGCCCGATTATGTATTTCATAGCAGTTATGTCTTGCCACCCTTACAGGAGCTGGAGCAGTTTATTATAGAAAACAAACATCTTCCGGAAATACCTTCTGAGAAAGAGGTTAAAGCCGAAGGCCAGGATCTTGGAGAAATGAACAGGCTATTACTGAAAAAAGTGGAAGAGCTAACACTTTATATTATTCAGCTAAACAAGCGAGTCGACGAACAAGAAAAAATTATAAATGCACGTAAATAAAAAGATGGGCTGACCTTTTGGTCAGCCCATCTTTTAAACCATAATTATTGTGCGAGTCGCTTAAAGAACCAGATATCTCTTAAACTAAAGTGAAATACTGCATTAACATAAGTTTCTCTTATTAATGCACCACCGTTGGAGCCACGTTGTCCGCCTTCCAGCCCCAGGTAGTAACGCAACTGACCATTTCTGCTAGGCAAGGATACGCCTAAAGTGCCCGAAATATCTACCAGTTGGGTACTTCCAATTACCAAAGGAGATTTATTATAACTGAATCCAGCCTGTAACACCATCCCTTCGTATGCAAGATTATAGTATTTCTTTTTGATAGCGTATTCTATACCGGTAGCATATCTTTCACCGTCCTGATAACTATAAGTTGCTCCTTTCTCATTCAATGAATTCCATTGCTGACGACGATAATCTGCTACCCAGGTAAATGTTCCGTTGGAAAGTGAAATACCTGTACCGATTTCTGTTGGAAGAGTAAAGGACGACGGATCTTGATCCTTGTTGTATAAAATTGTGCCATCCTGGGTGGTAATATTCAGTTTTTCCTGGATTTTAAGATTGGTTTTGAATCTGTAAGTAGCTCCGATACCCAGCTGCCAATTATCACTTAGTTTGCCTTCATATTGCGCACCTGCAGTAAAGTTAGGATTAAATGCATACTTATTATATTGTGTTTGTACCGAATCGGAACCAATGTATTTAGTCACATTTAACGGACCGAATAAGAAGGCAGTAGACACCCCAACAGAAAAATTCTTATTGATCTGAAACCCGTTTGAAATATAGGCTCTGTTCAATCCGCCGGTACCAGTAGTGGTGGCAGTTACCGGAGCGCCGGTGCCAGACATAAATTGCTGGTTGGTTATTTTGTAGTCTATACTACTGAATGGCGTAACCCCTGCGCTTACTCCCCAGAATTTGGCAGCTTTAAACCCAACTGCAAGGCGTTTGAAATTCACATCTCCTGCGTTTTCTGAAATATTTGTTCCCAGGTAGGATATTTGTTGTGCTCTTATAGAAATGTCGAACATAAAGTTCTGCGGTGGTAGGGCACTATAGGAGGCAGGGTTCAGTTCATTCAGGTAACCACTGTGTCTGCGGCCAATACCGGCGCTTCCCATACCAAAGTTCCGGCTGTAATCCCTCGTTTCTAAATCACCAATCCCATAAGCTGAATAAATGGAATTTAGTCCATGTTGTGCCTTTGCTGTTAGGCTGCTTAAGCCAAGCAACAACAGACCACTATATATTTTAATGCGCATGAGATGATATTATTTGTACAGCAAGTAGTAGAGCTGAATTTTAAGTTTGTTGTTTGGATTACGTTGATCTCCAATTACCAATCTGTCTAATGTTGTTTGTACGTCTTTAGAGCTAGGTGTCAGCATCAGTCCTCTTGAATAGTAATCGGTAACCGTTTGTTGTTTGGTAACGTAGCTGGTGATCTCGAAGGTATAGCCTGTATTTTTATTGTATAGATTATCCATGGTTAACTGACCATAGCTAAGTGTATCCGTAACGTTATTCAGGTTATCGGCCTGGCACAGGGCTAATCTTGGTGGCAGCCTGTCGCTGGCATAGCTGCCGGCGATAGGTTGAATGTATAGGTATACTTTCATGATTTTGAAGAACTGCCCCATAAAACTTAATGTTTTTATATAGGGAATATCCAAACGTATGGCCGATCCGGTTAGTGGTTGTGCATAAGCCTGATTGTTGGTAGATTCTGAAGGCAACCTGGTGGTATTACCTTCCAGCGCGGCGAGTGGAGTACCGGTTTGGTCGGCAGTTACCTGGTTGAATTGCAGGTTACTGTTCTGCATTTTGAAATCAACATACTTCACTGTGGTAATAGCCTCGTTAACATGGTAGTACAATCTTACAAACAAGCTGCTGTCGGCGGCAATGAATCCCATTACCGAGGTACTTTTAACGGTATTGCGTACGTTCAGTCCTTTGAAGAATTCGAGGAAAGCACTCGGATCAGTGATATCTGGACTTTTATCTCTCAGCATATTAAAAAATTGCTGACCCAGCTGATCAGACAGAGGCACTGATAAGGTTTTATCGGTATGCGGCCAGATGATACCATTAAAACTACCAATAGGAGAAGTTTCCGTAGAAAAGCTACTGCTATTGTATAGGTAATAGAAGTTTTTGGCAGTCTGAATAGTGCTGGTAACCCTGTAAATATTGAATGATTGTTCCTGCATCGAATCGCCGGCTATATAACCGTTAGGGCGTAGGAATAGGCGTATGGAATCGTATTGTGCGCCATACTGAGGAATATCAGTACTAACAGGTTGGGCTATCTGAAAATAGCTTTGAATGGCAGTAGTGCCGAAATACTGGTCTGCTTTTTTTCCTGTTAGTAGTACACCAGTGCCAGATGTAGGAATAGAATCCTGTTTCACCGTATTTACCTGTACGGTGAGCGTATCGGAGAGTATATAGTCGGTTTGTTGATTATTGTCGATAATATTATTGTAGGAGAAACCTGTTTTCTCACAAGAGGCAAATAGCAGCACTATTATAGCACCGAGGCCATATAGTTGTCTGACAATTAATTGATACAAGGTACGGTTCATGGTGCGCAATTTTAGACAGGTTAGGTACTTTCAGTTGGTTTAATATGCCAATTGCCAAAATTTATCGATGAACGAACTGATATAAGGGTTATAGTCTGAATCGTGTAGATTACCGCGTTAGTGGTCAAAGAAACCAACTGGCAGATAAAAAAAGGGTATCCGTCCTTTAAATTAAGGAGAACAGCTATTTCTTGTTTGACGGAATGCTGCTACTGATAATTTTGGCTGCAGTAAAAAGAACATGCTAATGCGTTATTTAAAAGGTTATAGTTTATTATTGATAGCTTCCCTGGTGGCTTGCTCAAAGAGTTCTACCACCACTACCTATGTAGGGAATTGGGTTAAACGTTCAGAGTTCGAAGGGGTAGCAAGAAGCGGCGCCGCTTCTTTCGTAATCGATAATAAAGCCTATGTTGGTACAGGGTACGACGGAGAAAACCGGTTGCAAGACTTCTGGGCATACGATGTTGACCTTAACCAGTGGACTCAGAAAGCTCCCTTTATCGGTAGTGCCAGAAATGGTGCAGTAGGTATGACTATAGGTTCTAAAGGATATGTTGGAACAGGTTATGATGGCAGAGATAAATTAAAGGACTTCTACGAATACGATGCAACTACCAATAGCTGGGCTCAGAAGGCCGACTTTGCAGGTACCGCACGTTATGGTGCAGTTGGTTTTGGCTTGAAAAATAATTTGGGATATATTTCTACCGGTTATGATGGTAACTGGTTGAAGGATAACTGGGAATACAACCCGGCAACTAATTCATGGCAACAGGCGCAAAGCCTTACCAGTGGAAAAAGAACAGATGCTTCTGTGTTTGTAATCGGCAACAGGGCATATGTTTGTATGGGTACCGCCAATTCCACTTTTGTCAACGATTTCTATGTATTTGATGGCGATTCAAAAAACTGGACTCAGCTTAACTATATAGATAATGTTAGCGATAGTAGCTTCGATGATTCATACAACTTCAAAGGTAGCGGAGCTGCTTCATTTGCTATGAATGGAAAGGGTTACATCGTTTCCGGAACTAAAGGAAGTTTGTCTACCGCCGTATGGGAATACGATCCTAATACCGATCGCTGGACTCAGAAAACAGATTTTGAAGGAGCAGCCCGTACTGGTGCTTGTGGCTTTAGTATTAAAGAAAGAGGATTTGTTGTATTAGGTGTTTCTAACAACATGCCGTTAGATGATATGCGCGAATTCCATCCATTTGAGGAATATAACAAGAATGACTAAACGAAATATTTTCATAGCTGTAATTGCCCTGGTGATTTGTGCAGGTGGATTTTATTATCGATCAGTTAAACAGAAAGCTGATGATATGTTGCAGGTTGAAGCAGTTGCTTTTTCTGTAAATGGAGGGTGGGGATATAAAGTTGTGGTAGATGGACGTACGTATATCTATCAGGATGTTATTCCGGGAATCCAGGGAAATCAGGTATTTAAATCACAGGAAGATGCGCTGAAAGTTGGGCAACGGGTAGTATATAAATTAGTACATCACCAATTGCCGGCTATCACAGAACAGGAATTGATCGCTATGCAGATCAATGATATAAAATAAAGCTATTGTCTGTAAGCTAATAGCCATAGTATAAATTGTTAGAGTACCTAATCTGGCAATTTTGTACTATGGCTTTAGGCATTTTAATCCAATTTTAAGGATAAAATTAAATTTAACAATCCCTTAGAGAGGATTAACAAACTTTAACACAAGGCTAACCCTAACTGCTGTAAGTTTATCGCATTAAATAATGTGATGCTGCATTTAAAAAAAATTATCAGAAGTCGTCCCTTTCTTATTTCACTACACTTGCTCGGATGGGCATGCTTTCTATTTTTCCCTTTCTTCATATATCGTATCCAGATTTTACATACTGGATTTTTTATAAAGGAATTAATTGATAATCTATTTCTTATTGGTGTCTTCTATCTGAATATTTATGTATTGATACCAAAGTTTTTTAATAGGAATAAGATTATCACCTATTTCAGTACGATCATCGGCGTACTGATTTTTATTACGTTACAACAAGCCGCTTTAAATTATTACTTCTTTCATAGTAATAAGTATCGTCCTCCTTTTATGACAATCAGGATGGACAGAAAAAATACTGACTCATTAGTAACAGAAGAGCGGTTTCCTCCGTTTCATATGCGTAGGCTTTATATGGCAAGAAATATGAATGCCCGTACAGCTATGCCAATACCAGGTCAGGATAAAATGGTACCAGCCGGGCAACTTGAAGCCCTTCCAACTTTAGAACCGGCTCCAGTACCAACGTTCTTTGAGTATATGCTCTTTCCCGAAATTTTAAGGCGATCGGGAATGTTTGCGCTCTTGATGCTCTTTATGAGTGGATTTATTAAGATAGCACTGGAATGGTTTAAGAGTGAAAAGCAGCGGGAGGAGCTGAAAGTAGAGAAATTAAATGCTGAGTTAAAATTTTTAAAGTCTCAGATTAATCCTCACTTCCTTTTTAACTGTCTAAATACCATCTATTCATTAGCGCATAAACAATCAGTGCAAACAGAACATGCGATTTTGAAGCTATCCACGATTATGAGGTATATGATTTATGAGTCGAACGAGGATAAGGTACTGTTATCGCAGGAGCTGAAATATTTGCACGATTATATTGAAATACAACGACTTCGGTTGCCAAAAGATATCACAATAGATTATCAGGTGAATGGAGATCCCGGAGCCCAGCGCATAGAACCTATGTTGTTGGTGCCATTTGTAGAAAATGCCTTCAAGCACGGCATAAGCTATACGGAACCGGCATTCATTGAGATTAATATCGACATTACTGCCGACGAACTATGCCTTAAAGTAAGAAACAGTCATTTTAAAGAAAGAGTTTCTGAAAGAGGAGGAATAGGCTTACAAAACGTGTTGAAACGATTGGATATGTTATATAACGACGAACATATTATTAACATACAAGAGACGGAAAACCAATTTATTGTTGATCTTAAAATTGTGTTGAAAAAATGATCAGGTGTATTGCCGTAGATGACGAGCCGCTGGCATTGGAAATCATGGAAGATTATATCCGTAAGGTGCCTTTCCTTACCCTGGCCGGCAAATTTGAGAACGCGGCAACAGCTTTGAGCTTTATTCAGAACGAACCGGTAGATCTGGTGTTCCTGGATATTAAAATGCCCGATATAACCGGCATCCAGTTCCTCAAATCATTGAAGTATCCGCCTATGGTAGTTTTTACTACCGCCTATGGAGAGTATGCCCTCGATGGTTTTAACCTGGATGTAGTGGATTATCTGCTTAAACCGGTTCCATTTGAGCGTTTTCTGAAAGCTGCTGCAAAAGCTAACGAAAACTGGTCGGCCCTCCAGCAAAAAAGTCTTCCTGCTGCTGCTATTCCTATGGAAGATGCATGGGTAAACGACTATATTTTTATTAAAACAGAATATAAGATCATTAAGATCAATCTGGAAGATATTCTATTCATCGAAGCATTGAAAGATTATACGAAGATTTATACACATAATTTGCCTGTGCTTACTTTGCGCAGCCTGAAATCATTTGAAACCCGCCTGCCGGCCGATAAGTTCATCAGAGTACATCGTTCATACCTGGTATCTCTGAATAAGATCAATAGTGTGGAGAAAAATACAGTGATGATTGCCAATCAGTCTATCCCGATCTCAGATGGATACAGAGACAGGTTTTATGATGTGATTAATAAATATTCCTGATATAGGGGTGCTTTTACGGTAGGTAGGGCAGGAGTAAGCCCAATGTTATTAAGTTGATAGAGATGGGTTCTGATTTTATTGTCTTTAAGTGATTGATAAATTTCCTTTACCGTAGGTTGGGCAGGGGTAAACCCTGCCCCTACAGGGCTTCAGCACATTACAGTTTCTATATTGTAGATTTATTTCTTTAAAGAATTGAAATTAGTAGATTGACATTTAACATGAAATATTACTACCAGATGAAAATATAGTTTCGATGAAATCCTGTAGGGGCGGGGCTTGCCCCTGCCCAACCTACGGTAAAGGAACCAAGTCCTTTAAATCGAATTCAATTCGATCAACTTCCTTCCTCTTAACTTAATAGTATTGGGCTTGCCCCCGCCCTGCCTATGGCAGCAAAAGTTTTGAAAACAAACGGAAGTCCGAATTTATAGAAACAGGAACTTAACGTAATAGTATTGGAGCAAGCCCCACCGCTACGTTCAAGAAGTGTCTTAACACATAAGAAACAGATAACTATCGAAAATAAAATTCCTTCAATCTATATTACCCTACTTCGACAATACATAAAAAATCTCTGTAGGATACATTCTCTGCCACTTATTTTTTGGATGGTAATTGATATTTGAAGAAAGAATTTTAGATAGATATTTATCAATCCAAATATACCAGCCAAATTTATAAATAGGATTTCCTAAGAACTTTTCTGTTTTTCTTACAAGAAAGGAGGTCATTGTAAAAAAGTGATTTTTCTTAACCACTTTAAAACCAATAGTACTCAGATTCTTTTTAAAATATTGGTAAGGAATGCCTCTTTCCCATTTTGTAAGCCCCTGGCGAGGTTCTCTCCAGTCACCCATACTATTAACAGGCTCTTTCAGCAGTAGAAATCCACCTGGTTCGAGGCAACGATGCATTTCTGTAAGCACATGCTTTACATTAGGAATATGATGTAGTGTATCAAAACAGATAATTAAATCGAAATGATCATCCGGAAAATCGATGGTGCCATCTACATTTGGCTTCTGATAAATAACTTTTACATCACCAATAACATCGGAAACCAGTTTGTCTGATGGTTCGAGGATGTAGAGGCTTTCTATCTGAGAGGCAATAGGCATAAATTCATGCCCATAGGCAGAACCAATACCTAATACTTTTTTATATTTTTTTTGGGGCAGATATTTGAATCCATAAAGTTTATTAACTCTATGGTAGCCATATGCATAGTTTTCATGGTCAGATACGAGTCCGGCATAGCCTTCCTTTTCGTCGTTATACCATTGCTTGATTTCATCCAGGGTAAAATTATCTCCGTGTAACACTTCCCCTGAAAAATACTGCTCCATAAAATTGGGTTTAGGACAAGATATAAAAAAATAGTTTAGGTTAAAGATATTGAGAATGTATATATAAAAGTCGTAATTCCATTGGTAGATTAGTTGATTTCTGATCATTTTTTGCCGCTCAAACAGCCTCTAATCAGTTTATCACTGGGGTTTTGCTTCTTTGTGAGAAACTTTGGCCTGCATCTTTTTTTTTCGGAACTTTGCTGCCCAACCACCATTATTATTTATTCTTTTATCAAAAACCACCAGAAATTGGAAAGAATATATTTCGACAATGCGGCTACAACAGCGCTAGACCCTGCGGTATTAGAAGCGATGCTGCCTTTTATGACTGAAAAGTTTGGAAATCCATCTTCTATCTATTCGTATGGCCGGGAATCCAGGCTGGGTATAGAAAATGCCCGTAAAACCGTGGCGAAGATCCTGAATGCGCATCCGGGAGAAATCTTTTTTACCTCAGGAGGTACTGAAAGCAGCAATACTGCTATTAATGCAGCTATCAAAGATCTGGGCTGCAAACACATTATCTCTTCATCGATTGAGCACCATGCTACGCTGCACACAGTTGAGCATCTTCATCACGATGGGGTAAAGCTTTCTTTTGTGAACATTCTCCCTGATGGACATATAGATATGACTCATCTGCGTGAATTGCTGTCTCAATCTGCCGAGAAGTGCCTGGTAACATTGATGCATGCCAATAACGAAATCGGTAACCTGATCGATTTGCATGCTGTTGGAACTTTATGCCGTGAATTTGATGCAATCTTCCATTCCGACACTGTTCAAACAGTAGGACACTATCCTTTCGACCTTCGTAACACACCTGTCGATTTCATTACAGGTGCCGGACATAAGTTCCATGGTCCTAAAGGTGTGGGTATCCTTTATATTAATGAAAATGTTAAAATAAAGCCTTTTATCCAGGGTGGAAGCCAGGAGCGCAACATGCGTGCTGGTACTGAAAACCTGTATGGAATTGTAGGTTTTGCCAAAGCATTGGAAATTGCAACTACTGAACATGAAGCTCACAGTTCTCATATTAATAATTTGAGAATGTATATGGCTGAAGAATTGCAGAAAGTTATTCCAGGTGTTGTGTTTAATGGCGATTTATACGGACGCAGCCTTTACACTGTTTTAAATGTAGGCTTCCCTAAATCTGAGAAAAGTGAAATGATCCTCTTTAATCTGGATATCAACGGTATTTGTGCTTCTGGTGGTAGTGCGTGTACATCCGGTGCGAATGCAGGATCACACGTAATTCGCGCCTTCAACAATAACCCCGATCTGATAGCCGTACGCTTCTCTTTCAGTAAAAACAATACCAGGGAAGAAGTGGATCGCGTAATTGAGAAATTGAAAGATTTGGTGTAGCTCGCGGGCTCGCTTGTTTCTCGCAAAGAGGCAGAGATTAATATTAAGTAACATAAAGATTATTTAAGATAAAAAAGGATCGAAGCGAATTTTAAGAATTATTGAAAGGTTATTGAAACCAATCGAAAATTCTTAAAATTCGCTTCGATCCTTTTTATCTTAATATTAATCTCTGCCTCTTTGCGAGAAACAAACGAGCAACGCGAGTTTAATGCATGAATTCTTTAATATCCTGCATGATTCTTTTAGCAATATTATCAGCAGTAGTTTCATTCTGACTTTCTGCATAAATACGGATAATTGGCTCTGTATTGGAAGTACGCAGATGTACCCAATCCTTGTCGAATTCGATTTTCAGACCATCTTCCGTATTAATAGGCTGATTTTTGTATTTGGTCCTGATCTTTTCGAAGATGGTTTTAACATCAACTCCTTTATCCAGTTCAATTTTATTTTTGGAGATAAAATAGTCAGGATAACTGTTGCGTAACGCTTTAATACTTTTTTTGCTATGTGCCAGATGGCTGAGGAAAAGGCCAATACCAATGAGTGCATCTCTTCCGTAATGCAGGTCTGGTACAATAATGCCACCATTACCTTCGCCGCCGATAACAGCATTGGTATCTTTCATCTTTCTTACAACATTCACCTCTCCAACCGCAGAAGGATTGTATTCTCCGCCATGTTTCAGCGTTACATCCTTCAGTGCCTGGGTAGACGACATATTGGAAACAGTATTACCCGCTTTTTTACTAAGTACATAGTCGGCTACGGCAACCAGGGTGTATTCTTCTCCAAACATGCTACCATCTTCACAAACAAAACAAAGACGGTCTACATCCGGATCAACGGCAATTCCTAAATCAGCATTTGATTTATTCACTTCGTTGGATAAAGCTGTAAGGTTTTCCGGTAATGGTTCCGGATTGTGACTGAATTTACCGGTAACTTCTCCGAAGAGGACTTCTACATCCTGTACTCCCAGTGCATTCAGCAACGGAGGTACAAACAGCGCTCCCGTAGAATTTACAGCATCTACCACCACTTTGAAGTTGCGGGCTTTAATAGCTTCCACATCTACTAAAGGATAATTAACAATCAGGTCGATATGTTTTTGCAGATAAGAATCATCTACAGAATAATTTCCCAATTTGTTAACATCGGCAAAGTTGAACTCTTCTTTTTCTGCGATTTCGAGCAATTGGGCTCCATCTTCGCCAGAAATAAATTCACCTTTGCTGTTGAGCAGTTTAAGTGCATTCCACTCTTTAGGGTTATGGCTGGCGGTAAGAATAATTCCTCCTGCCGCATTTTCCATGGTTACCGCTAATTCTACAGTTGGAGTAGTGCTAAGCCCCAGGTCTACAACATCAAAACCCAGTCCTACCAACGTAGATACCACCAGGTTTTTAATCATTTCACCAGAAATACGGCCATCACGACCTATAACTACTTTCCGGTTTTCGGTTTGTTGACCAAGCCAGGTGCCATAAGCAGCGGTGAATTTTACTACGTCTAACGGCGAAAGTCCTTCACCCGGCTTGCCGCCAATGGTTCCGCGTATACCGGAAATCGATTTGATCAGTGCCACAAGATTCAATTTTAAGGAAGGCAAATATAAAAAAATCCACTTCAGAATTCCTAATTATGAAAAGATGACGAATGGGCGGGCCTATCCCCCTATTTTTAGTTTTACCCATTCAGTTTTCACTATATTTGCAGCTACGCTTTTCAAAAAACAGCTATACGTTACATGCAATACTCCTGGAAGAATATACCCCGGTATATTCGTTATGTGTTTGTTCAAACGCTTTACCTCTTCCTATTGATGGTGATGTTTAGGGCCATTTTTTACTTCTTCTTTTTTAAAACTACCGTAACCAACCATACAGCAATAGTAAAAGCCTGGAATTTTGGACTACGTTTTGATCTGCGTCTCACCCTCTATCTGATGGTGCCTTTATTACTCCTGGCCTTTATTAGCCGCAATAATTTCTTTACTTCCAGGCCTATACGCCGGGGAGTTACAATTTACCTCTCTATAATATATATAGTATTGCTATGGCTTTATGTGGTAGATCTGGGGCATTATGCTTATCTGGGCCAACGCCTCGATCCCTCCATTCTCCGGTTCTTTGCTAAAGGTGAAAGGGCGGATAATGCCAGAATGGTTTGGCAAAGCTACCCTGTTCTCAGAGGCTCTGTTGGTATTATCATTTTTCTGTATCTGCTATATCTTCTCCAAAGGGCTACCTGGAGAAAGTTTGCCGCCCAACAACCTACCTATCTCCGTAACTGGCCATTTGTAGGATACGTTGTAACCATGATATTGCTTTTTGCTGCCGGTATCTATGGAAATGTTGCCTATTTCCCACTTCGCTGGAGCCAGGCCATGTTTACCCGTGATAATGGAATCACCAGTCTGGGGCTGAACCCAGTCCTGTATTTTATCAGCAATTTCAGCGTAGATAGCGATACTTTCGATACAAAATCTACCCAAAATTATTATCCGGCAATCTCCGAATATCTGCGGGTCGACTCGCCGGATGTTAATAAACTCAATTATATCCGGGATGTACCTGCAGATTCTGCAAAGCCAAAATTAAATGTGGTATTGGTAATGCTTGAATCTACCGGGGCAGCAGTTACCAGTATGTATGGTAATCCTATGCAAGCTACTCCTAATATGCAGCGACTGGCAGATAGCGGAATTCTTTTTAAAAACTTTTACGTTCCTGCCATTAGTACTGCCAAAACAGTATTTGCGGTACATACCGGACTTCCTGATATAACAAG
Source organism: Chitinophaga silvatica (assembly GCF_003419895.1). Taxonomy (GTDB): domain Bacteria; phylum Bacteroidota; class Bacteroidia; order Chitinophagales; family Chitinophagaceae; genus Chitinophaga; species Chitinophaga silvatica. The sequence continues at coordinate 247,329 of NZ_QPMM01000009.1, forward strand.
TGTGAAAACTGCCAGCCGTCACCCTAAGATGCTGGATCAGCGTATTGTAATGGACCAGTTTAAAGGCTATGAAAAATTGTACCTTTTGGGAGGAAATACCAACTGGGCAAATATTCGTGCTGTTTTTACCAACAATATTGAAGGCATCCGGATTTATGAAGAAGGAATGTATAAATCTGGCAAAGCCGATGTTTGGGGTGTATCAGATTATGATCTGATTACAGAAGCCAGTGAGATCTTCAAAAAAGAAAATGATACCAGAAAACCATTTATAGCATTTCTGCAATTGGCCGATAATCATCCTCCCTATACTACTACCAGTGGAGCGGGCGATTTTAAGAAAGTAACAGAGAAAGACCTGGATATGAAGAAGTTTAAAGAATCCGGGTTTGTATCTGTAGATCAGTTCAATGCTTTGCGGTATGAAGATTATAACGTGGGTCACCTGATCGATCTGGCAAGGAAGAATGGGTATCTGGATAACACAATTTTTGTATTTTTTGGAGATCATAATTGCGTATTGGATCCTTATCATTTTATGCCGTTACCGGAATATGAACTGGCAACAGGGGGAGTGCATGTTACCGCTTTTATGTATAGTCCAAAACATATTGCTCCGGAGGTAATTGATTATCCGGTAAGTTTGCTGGATGTTTATCCTACAGTTGCAGGAATGGTAGGCATGCCATATAAAAATTATACCTTAGGTGTGAATATGTTTGATACAACCAGGGGCAACGATAGATATGTATTTATCCAATATATCCGTAATCAGATGCCATATTACGCGATTATGGGGCCTAGATATCTGTATGAGGTGAACTATAGAACACATGCAAAAGCACTGTATGATCTGAAAGCGGATCCAATGAAAGATGTAAGTGCACAATTGCCAGATACAGCAAGGAGTCTCGATAGTCTTGCCAATGGTTTCTATGAAAGTACCCGGTATTTAATGTTTAATAATAAAAAGCAATAAGCACTACTGTTTATTACTATGGAAATAGATAAAAACTGGTTTCAGGATTGGTTCAACTCACCTTATTATCAGTTGTTGTATAATAAGAGAGATGAAAAGGAAGCGGCAGCATTTATTGATAAGCTGCTGGCATTTCTACATCCGGTTGCCGGTGCCACTATGCTGGATGTAGCCTGTGGGCGCGGCCGGCATGCAAGATACTTGGCCAGTAAAGGCTATGAGGTAACAGGAATTGATTTGTCTATAGAAAGCATCAATGCCGCCAGGAAGTTCGAAAATGATCATCTGAGCTTTTTTCAACACGATATGCGTTTGCCATTCCGGGTTAATTTCTTTGATATTGTATTCAATTTCTTTACCAGCTTTGGATATTTTGAATCGAAAAGAGATAATGACAATGCGCTGCGTACTTTAAAAAATGCACTGAAGCCAGGTGGTAAACTGGTATTGGATTATCTCAATAGCCGGTATGTCGAATCGCATTTGGTTGCACACGAGATCCTGGAAAAGGAAGGAGTAGTGTTTGATATACATCGCGCATTGGTAAATAAAAAATTCCAGAAACAGATCAATATTCTGGATCAGACAAAAATGCGTCGTTTAGTATTTACAGAAAGTGTAAATGCATTTACCAAACAGGATTTTGAAGAAATGTTTGCAAAACAGGGACTTCAAATCAATGAAATATTTGGTGATTACCATTTCAACAGCTTTGATGAAGAACGTTCACCCCGTTTAATCATTGTTGCTACAAAATTATAATCATGCTGGAAGCAATTTTAAAAGAAGATTTAAGATTATTTCTCCATATCAACGGGCAGTGGTACAATAGCGTATTTGATGTTATTTTCCCTTTTCTGCGTGAACCTATGGTCTGGGCTCCACTGTATTTATTTCTGGCTTTGTTTGTGACCATAAACTATGGCTGGAAGGGAGTATTCTGGATTGCATTTTTTCTTATATGTTTTGCATTGGCAGATCAAAGCAGCTTATTTTTGAAAAGCGCGGTAGGTAGAATCAGGCCCTGCAGGGATCCAATCATTTCCCATTATACACGTGTTCTGGTGGTATATTGCCCGCGTAGTGGCAGCTTTACCTCTAACCACGCCGCTAACCATTTCGCTTTAGCTACTTTTTGTTTCATAACTTTAAAGTCATCATTCCACCGCTACACCTGGCTCTTCTTCCTTTGGGCAGCGCTTATAGGTTATGCACAGATATATGTTGGAGTGCATTATCCATTAGACGTGGTAGGTGGAGCAGTTGTAGGGGCACTGATTGGAATGTTGGCAGGTAGCTTTTTTCAGCGCCGTATTAGATTGGAGCAGCAATTGGTATCATGAATTGGACATATCTCATATTGATTTTAGTGGCTACTATTACTGGTGGGGTAATTCCCATGACAGTAAGAAGAGTCAGTGAAAATTTCTCTATTTACCTCCTTGCCTTTACAGGTGCATTTCTGTTTGGTGTAGTGATTATGCACTTATTGCCTGAAGTTTATCATGAACTGGGGCATCAGGCAGGGGTATATATTGTACTCGGATTTTTTCTGCAGGTGTTTCTGCAACAATTATCTCACGGTATGGAACATGGACATACACATATACCGGGAGAACATCATCATCATATTGCTGTAACACCGCTGTTACTGGGGCTTTCTATCCATGCTTTTATGGAAGGGTTGCCATTGGGGTTTCACTATGAAGATCAATCTGCCTTGCCATCTTTAATGGTGGGGATTGCAGCACATAAAATTCCTGAAGCATTAACTTTGATGACGGTAATGATCCATGCCAACAAACCTAAAGCATCATTATGGCGTATACTGATGGGGTTTGCACTGGTTACTCCTTTTGCCGCTATTCTGGCAGGTTGGCTTGGAGAAAGGTTTGTAGTTGTACAACATTACTTATTGTACGTTGTAGCTTTAGTAGTAGGGGCTTTCCTACATATTTCCACAACAATTTTTTATGAAAGTGGCACCAAACACCACGAATTAAGTAAGAAAAAAGTACTGGCAATAGCGATAGGTTTACTTTTGGCTTTTCTAACACTGATATTTGAATAATTTGTTATTTTTAGGCTCTGTATATGGAAGTCGTCATTATCCTCATCCTTATTTTGTTGAATGGCTTGTTTTCGATGTCTGAGATTGCGTTGGTCTCGGCACGCAAGATCCGGTTAGAAAACCAGGCCAATAAAGGGGATGAAAAAGCAAAAGCCGCATTAAAGCTGGCTAATAATCCGGACACTTTTCTTTCTACCGTTCAAATCGGTATTACACTTATCGGTATCTTAACCGGTATCTATTCCGGGGAAAGCATCAAACAGGATGTTGTTACCTGGCTGAATCAATTTCCTGCCTTACAACCTTATAGCGGCCCAATCGCAACTACTATCATTGTAGTAGTGATCACCTATTTTTCTATGGTGTTGGGAGAACTGGTTCCTAAAAAATTAGGAATGGCCAAGCCTGAAACCATCGCCAAAATAATGGCAAAACCTATGCATCTCCTATCCAGATTTGCCTGGCCATTTATCTGGTTATTATCTACCTCTGCTAACCTCCTTGTTAAAATATTTAATATAAAATTAGCCGATACACACGTTACTGAAGAAGAAATAAAGGCTATTATTAACGAAGGAACAACTACCGGTGCTATTGAAGAAACCGAACAGGAAATTATTGAAAGAGTATTTCATCTGGGTGATAGAAATATCACCTCGTTGATGACTTACCGTAACGATATTACCTGGTTAGATATAAATGATACTTTATCGGATAGCCAGGAAAATATAAATGATAGTCTGCATTCCGTATATCCGGTTTGTGATGGGCAAATAGATGCTATTAAAGGTTTAATTACCATCAAAGATCTTTACAGGGCTGCTGGTAAATCAGTTCCACTGGCAGATATTATGCGCAAGCCCTTATTTGTGCCAGAGAATAATTCGGCCTATCAGGTACTGGAGAAGTTCAAGGAAACTCACTTACATGCTGCATTTATTGTAGACGAGTATGGAACTTTCCTGGGAATGATTACCTTAAATGATATCCTGGAAGCTATTGTAGGTGATATTCCGGAAACAGCAGAACCAGATGATTATGAAATGGTGCTGAGAGAAGACGGAACCTGGCTGGTAGATGCACAAATATCATTTTATGAGTTCCTGGAAGAATTCGACAGGGAAGATTGGATGAGTGAATTTGAACAGGAGTTTGATACATTGGCAGGATTTATATTACATCATTTGGAGCATATTCCGCAAACAGGTGAGAAATTCACCTGGCGTGCTTTTACATTCGAGATTGTAGATATGGATGCACACCGGATAGATAAGGTACTGGTTACACCACCGCCAACTGAAACAACTGAAGAGTAGAAACTGGCCCCCTGTAAATTTCCGTATAATCCGTATACGTAGTTCTCCGTATTTCAACCGGATGACCTATCATTTATTTGGATAAATCCAGCTTTATACTAATTTTGAGCACTTTTTTACATATACAAATAATATAATTTAAGATAAAATGGTTGCAATCGGAAGTAAGTCGCTGTCTTTGAATAAAGTGGCCAACATCCTTGTTGGAGGACGAGAATTGACCCTGGATACCGCTGCATTACAACAAGTTGAAGCTAGTTATTTGTTCCTCAAATCTTTTTCTGCTAAAAAACTGATTTATGGCATTAACACCGGTTTTGGCCCAATGGCTCAATACCGGATTAGTGATAAAGATACTTTTCAACTTCAGTATAACCTGATACGTAGTCATAGCTCCGGATCAGGTAAAATTATGTCGCCTCTACACACCAAGGCCTTAATGATTGCTCGTCTGAGCAGCTTTATGCAGGCACATTCAGGAGTACATCCTGAAGTGGTGGAGCTGTTGAAGGATCTGATCAATAAAAACGTTTACCCGGTTGTTTTCGAACATGGTGGAGTAGGTGCCAGCGGCGATCTGGTACAATTGGCACATTTAGCGCTGGTACTGATCGGAGAAGGGGAAGTTTGGTATGAAGGAAGCTATCAGCCTACTGCTGAAGTTTTCGCAAAATTGAACCTGAAACCTATAGGTATACACGTTCGCGAGGGATTAGCCATAATTAATGGTACTTCAGCCATGACTGGTGTGGGATTGGTAAACTTACTTGAAGGAAAGCAATTATTAGGTTGGTCTATTGTTTTATCAGCTATGATCAATGAAATAGTTGAAGCATTCGACGACCATTTATCTGCTGAACTGAATGTGGTTAAAAGGCATGAAGGACAACAACAGGTAGCTGCAAAAATGCGCGAAATTCTGAAGGGTAGCAGAATGGTGCGCCACCGTCCTGAGCACCTGTACAAAGAACTGGAAGAAGAAATTTTTAAAGATAAAGTGCAGGAGTATTACTCCTTAAGATGCGTGCCTCAAATTTTAGGCCCGGTTTATGACACTCTGCAACAAGCCGAAAGAATTGTAGTAGGAGAACTTAACTCAGTAAGTGATAATCCGGTAGTAGATCATCACCTGGGTAATGTGTTCCATGGAGGCAACTTCCATGGCGACTATGTGTCTTTGGAGATGGATAAGATCAAGATTGCGATAACCAAACTATCTATGTTGGCTGAGCGTCAGTTGAATTATTTGCTGAATGATAAATTGAACCACAAATTCCCGCCATTTATGAACCTGGGTAAGTTGGGCTTCAATTTTGGAATGCAGGGAGTGCAGTTTACAGCTACATCTACTGTGGCAGAAAACCAAACTTTATCATACCCAATGTATGTTCACAGTATTCCTAATAACAATGATAATCAGGATATTGTGAGTATGGGTTGCAATGCAGCTATTCTTACAAGCAAGGTAATTGAGAATACTTTCCAGGTATTGGCCATACAATTAATGACTGTTTTACAGGCAGTTGATTACCTGAACTGTGAAGACAGGCTGGCTGATTTTTCGAAAAAGGTATATCAGGAAGTAAGATTGATTTTCCCTAAATTTATTGAAGACAGTCCGAGATATAAAGATTTGCAGAAGATTAAGGAGTACCTGGTGAAGAATATGCCTTTGCAATTTTAACCTGGGAGCTATCGGAAATAATAATTATAAATTAGCCTTGTAGAGCCATTATTCGTCATTAGTAATTTGTATTTTCATGAAGTGTGCATTAGTAACAGGTGGGTCCAGAGGTATTGGGAGAGCAGTATGTATTAAAATGGCATCAGCCGGTTACCACGTGCTGATTAATTATAAAGGAAATGAAGCAGCTGCCAGGGAGACTTTGGAGGCTGTTCAGGCAGCGGGTAGTACTGGTGAATTGCTGGCATTCAATGTTGGTGATGCAGCAGAAGTGCAGCAGGTGCTTGGAGGATGGGTAGAGCAGCATAAAGAGGATCAGATTGAAGTACTGGTAAATAATGCCGGGATCCGGGAAGATTCCCTTATGTTCTGGATGAATGAAGGACAATGGTCTAATGTATTGAATATCAGTTTAAATGGTTTCTTTAATGTAACCAAGCAGGTGATCAATAGTATGTTGATGAAGCGGTATGGTCGAATAATTAATATGGTTTCCCTATCAGGAATTAAAGGATTACCTGGTCAGACAAATTATTCTGCTGCCAAAGCTGGAGTAATAGGTGCTACTAAAGCGTTAGCCCAGGAAGTTGCCAAACGGGGTGTTACTGTTAATGCCATCGCCCCGGGATTTATTCGTACAGACATGACTGCCGAACTGAATGAGAAGGAATTGGCGGCACAGGTACCAATGAACCGGTTCGGAACTCCTGAAGAAGTAGCAGAAACTGTTGCTTTTCTTGCATCTAAAGGTGCAGGTTATATTACCGGAGAGGTTATTAACATAAATGGTGGGTTACACACCTAAGAGAGAAAAGACGCTGTAGAATTACGAACAATAGTGCATACGTGGGCCGAAAAGCTAACTGTTTATGAATAGAGTAGTGATCACTGGAATGGGAATTTATTCCTGCATTGGTAGCAATATGCAGGAAGTAAAGGATTCATTATATCAGGGTAAATCGGGTATTGTATTAGATCCTGAACGGAAAGAATTTGGCTACCGTTCGGGATTAACAGGTTATGTAAAACGACCTGAATTAAAAGGAGTACTAGACAGACGTGCCAGGTTGATGATGCCTGAACAGGCTGAATTTGCATATATGGCTACCAGTGAGGCACTCGCTCAGGCAGGAATAACGCCTGAGTATATAGATTCTATGCCTATTGGGTTATTATACGGTAATGATAGTTGTGCTAAACCAACAGTAGAAGCCAACGACATTATGCGGGCCAAGAAAGATACTATGCTGGTAGGTTCGGGATCTGTTTTTCAGACAATGAACTCCACTGTGAACATGAATCTGGCCACAATTTTTAAACTGAGAGGTGTAAACTTTACCGTTAGTGCTGCGTGTGCCAGTGGGTCGCATGCTATCGGACTGGGATATATGTTTATCAGGAATGGTATGCAGGATGCTATCATTTGTGGTGGTGCCCAGGAGATAAATGTTTATTCTATGGGCAATTTCGATGCAATTGCCGCTTTTTCCGTAAGAGAAAATGAACCAGCCAAAGCATCCCGGCCGTTTGATCGCGACAGGGACGGACTCGTACCAAGCGGAGGTGCCGCTACCGTTATCCTGGAAAGCCTGGAATCGGCACAGCGCAGAGGGGCTACCATTTTAGGGGAAGTTTTGGGGTATGGGTTCTCTTCAAATGGGGCGCATATCTCTAATCCAACGGTCGACGGGCCTGTAAGGTCATTACAAATTGCATTAAAGGATGCCGGCTTAAACCCCGGCGATATTGAGTATATTAACGCCCATGCCACATCCACTGCCGCAGGTGATGCCAGTGAAGCAAAAGCCATACATGAAGTTTTTGGGGCTTCAAAACCATATGTTAGTTCAACAAAATCTATGACCGGGCACGAATGTTGGATGGCTGGTGCCAGCGAAATTGTTTATTCTATGCTAATGATGCAAAATGGATTTATAGCGCCAAATATCAACTTAGAGAATCCGGATGAGGATAGTGCCAAGCTTAATATAGTAACCGAGACAATTGACAAAAATTTTAATGTATTTTTGTCAAATTCCTTCGGATTTGGAGGTACAAACTCCTCGCTCATCGTTAGAGGGTGGAACGGGAAATAAATATTTTTTAACTTTGACCCCTAATCAGGATTGGTACACCTTGAAAAACAGTTTTCGTCTATATTAATTTAATAACCAAGCCTATATCTGATTTTACACTTTTATGGATATCAATAATATAATAGCTGTCACAAATAAGTTTCTGGTAGAGGAGTTTGAAGCAAACCCCGAAGCAATTACACCTGAAGCAAACATGAAGTCTACCCTGGATCTGGATAGTCTGGATTATATAGATATGGTGGTAGTAATTGAAGATAACTTTGGATTCAAGGTTAATCCGGAAGATTTTCAGGCCATTGTTACATTCCAGGATTTCTATGGCTACGTTGCCAGTCGTGTTCAACAAAAAGAATTGGTGTAATGCCGTCCTGGCAAGGAAAATCTAAGGGAAGTAAGTTTGGATATAGTTGTTTTGTTTTCCTGCTAAAACATGGGGGAGTAAAGCCTGCATATCTGTTATTAAGGTTTGTGGCTTGTTATTACTTCCTATTTTCCTGGAGTTCCTCTAAACCAATCTATCGCTATTTCCGGACTAAAATCGGCTTTACCCGCTGGCAAGCCTTACTGAACCTGTATCGCAACTACTATATCTTTGGCCAGACGTTAATAGATAAGGTGGCAGTAATGGCCGATTTACCTGATAATTTCACATTTGAGTTTGAAGGCGAACATTTCCTCCGGGAAATGGTGGCAGGAAAAAAGGGTGGAATCCTGCTCAGCGCCCACCTGGGTAACTGGGAAGTAGCCGGTCACCTGTTCAAACGTCTCCAGACCAGAGTGAATATTGTCATGTTTGATGGAGAACATCAACGGATTAAGGATTATCTGGCCGGCGTCACCGGCGATCGCAATATGAATATTATTGTAATTAAGGATGATCTGTCGCATATTTATGCCATAAACGAAGCATTAAGCAAGCAGGAACTGGTTTGTATGCATGCCGACCGTTTTTTACCTGGTAACAAAACTATTACAACCGAATTTCTGAAGCAGGAAGCACGTTTCCCTGTAGGACCATTTATGCTGGCCGCAACATTCAGGGTACCAGTATCTGTAGTTTTCGCATTTAAAGAATCATCAACCCATTATCATTTTTTTGCTACAGAACCACGTGAATACCATGGGCGGAAAAATAACGGAGTTAATAATGCACTCAACGATTTTGTGCAGGCTGTGGAGCAGAAAGTGCAGCGTTATCCGGTTCAATGGTTCAATTATTACGATTTTTGGGAATAATACGTGTTTTTACTGTTAATAATTTCGTATAATTCAATTTATTTCGTGTTTCATTTTTATTAATAATTTGTGCAGATGTTTATTCATTCAGACGATATTACGGCTTATATCCCACAACGCCCGCCAATTGTAATGATCAACGGAATCAAAGAAGTGGAGGGCCCGATTACCCGTACAGGCTTTTTTATTGCCCCTGACAATGTTTTTGTAGAGGATGGTAAGTTGGCTGCTCCCGGCCTGATGGAAAATATTGCACAAACCGCAGCAGCCCGCATTGGCTATATTGCCAGACAACAGAATGCTCCCGTGCCTCTGGGATTTATCGGTGCTGTGAAAGATCTTGAAATATTTGAATTACCCGCCGTTGGTGAAACAATTGAAACCACCACCGAAATAGGTGGAGAAGTATTCAATGCCACTATGGTGCTCGGAAAAGTGATGCTTAATGGAAAAGTTTTGGCGCAATGTGAAATGAAAATCTTTGCAAATCCTCAAATATAATTCCTTATGAGTTACAGGTCATTTATTGTACTTCCCTTGCTGGTATGTTTTCTGGCCATCAATTCCCAGGCACAGACACTAAAGAATTTTCTCGATAATAAAGATTCTTCATTTACCTGGTTAGGGATAGATTTTACACAAGCCCGTTTAATTGGTGATGCAGGTGCCAACTTAGACGATATTATTCCCCGTCATTTTGCCGGTATCAATCAGGTAGTGGTAAATGAACCTAAAAAGTATGATATCGCAGGAGCTTTCCACCACAATAATTTTAATTCAGACATTTCCCTGGTTAATAAACGTAATGAATCTGTAAATAAAGAAACCTTTAAATCAGATAACACCAGCGATTTCACCAGACTAACCAATGATGATATTATCCGCCAGGTAAAATCATACGATTTTGCAGGAAAGAAGGGAATTGGTATCATGATGTTCGTTGAAGCCATGAATAAAACAGGAAAACAGCTCTCTGCTTATGTTACTTTCGTTGATATGGGTAAAAAGAATGTTTTGCTGACTGAAAGGATGACTGCTAAAACTGGTATGGGTTGGGGATTTCGTAACTTCTGGGCATTACCTGTAAGTTATGTTCTGAACCATTTTGATTCTGATTATAACAAAATCAAGGAAAAATATGCCAACGCCCAGGATCCTGAAGAAGAAAAACCAGTAGCTCCGGCTGCAAAAAAGGATACCAAAACCGGCGTAGCAGTTAAGGAAGAAACTAAAAAACAGCCTAAAAAGAAGGGGTAGAAAGAATATGTCGATTACAGCACGTACCGAAATACTAATAAGATTTAATGAAGCAGATCCGCTGGGAATAGTATGGCACGGGCATTATGTGCAGTATTTCGAAGATGGAAGAGAAGCATTTGGTGAAAAATACGGGTTACGATACCTCGATATTTTCGCTGAAGGATATACTGTTCCTGTAGTAAATATACAATGCGACTACAAGCGATCTTTACGCTATGGCGATAAGGTAGTAGTGGAAACGAGGTATGTGGACGACATGGCGGCAAAAATTAAATTTGAATATACGCTCACTAATCCGGCTACGGGTGAAGTAGTGGCCAAAGGTTCTTCTGTTCAGGTTTTTCTGGATAAAGAAACCTCCACACTTCAACTAATCACTCCACCCTTTTTTACTGAGTGGAAAAAGCGTAATGGATTAATTTAACTGAGGGAATATGCAAGTCTTTGTAGTAGCAGATAATATTGTGAGTCCACTCGGAAATACAACCCGGGAAAACTTTGACAAGGTATTGCAGGGTAGCAGTGGAATTACAAGACATGAAAATACTACGTTTGCAGATGCTCCATTTTTTGGTGCTTTAATGGCACCGGGCCAACTGGATGATTATATAGCTCCCTATAACCTGGCTGGTTACACTCGCTTCGAGAAAATGGTAATAGTGTCTGTAGCTTCGGTACTGGAACAAACCGGCATTAGCCTGTCTGATTCCCGTACCGGATTTATTGTGTCTACTACCAAAGGAAATATAGAGTTACTGGAACAACATTACGGGAATAAGATACCGTTACCGGAAATGCAACTCTCCCATACTGCAAAAAAAATAGGTAAATATTTCAATGCAGTAAATGACCCAATCGTGATCAGTAGTGCCTGTATATCCGGACTAGTGGCTGTTTTAACAGGCAGGCGTCTGATAGCTTCAGGGAGATATGATCATGTGGTAGTTACAGGGGCTGATGCATTTACCCGTTTTGTTTTATCCGGGTTTCAATCTTTTCAGGCTGTCAGCGCCCAACCATGCCAACCATTTGATACTAATCGCAGCGGGGTTACATTGGGGGAAGGTGCTGCCACCATTTTACTTAGTAAGGATTCCACCAACGCCACTTTTTTAGTAGGAGACGGTGGAATTAGTAATGATGCCAACCATATATCAGGACCTTCCCGTACAGGAATGGAACTGGCTAATGTAATGCAGCAGGCAATAGAAAGAAGTGGTCTGACTCCTGGCGAAATAGATTTTGTATCGGCCCATGGTACTGCCACTTTGTATAACGATGAAATGGAAGCAAAAGCATTGCATCATGCTGGTTTAGCAACCGTACCAGTGAATAGTTTAAAAGGTTACTATGGCCATACTTTAGGGGCTGCAGGGCTTATCGAGGCCATAATAAGCATGCAGGCCGCAAAAGCTGGAGTAATTTTACCTACAAAAGGTTTTGAAACCTTGGGGGTATCTATGCCTGTGAAGGTAGCAAACCAATTGCAAAACAAAGAATGCCGCCATTTCCTGAAAACAGTTTCGGGCTTCGGCGGATGTAATGCAGCCATGGTTTTTACCAACATATAATAATAACAGTAAATCCAAAAAATAAAATCGATCCTCGTGTTTAATAAAGAAACAAAAACAGCGCTGGAAGCACAAGAAGCAGCATTACGCCTGGCTTTTGCTCCGGTGGCATTTCAGGCAACCAGGGCATTGCGCGATATGGGTATACTAACAGCCATTAGTAATAGTCGTTCGGCCGGTACCACGATTGAAGACATAATGGAGAAAACCAACTTAAATCGTTATGCCGTAAGAGTACTGCTGGAAGCAGGTTTGGGGATGGAATTAATCATCGTTAACAATAAACGATACACACTTACCAAAACCGGTTACTTTATTTTACACGATCGCCTTACTCGTATCAATATGGATTTTTCTCAGGACATCTGCTACAAAGGTATGAATCACCTGCAGGAAAGCCTGAGAGACGGTAAACCAGCCGGATTAAGAGAATTAGGACCCTGGGATACCATTTATCCGGGCTTGTCATTGCTACCTCCTGAAATTGGTAAAAGCTGGTTCGATTTCGACCACTATTACTCCGATCTGGCTACTCCGGCAGCATTGAATATTGTATTTGAACATAAACCCAAAAAATTACTCGATATTGGCGGTAACACCGGAAAATGGGCTTTAGCTTGTACAGCTAAGGATCCTGATGTAGAAATCACTATATTCGATTTACCCGGACAAGCCGGTATTGCACAGCAGAAACTGAAAGAAGCGGGGGTCGACCATCGTGTGAATTTCCATATTGCTAACATCCTGCATGAAGAAGTGCCTTTCCCTGAAGGGTTCGACGCTATCTGGATGAGCCAGTTCCTGGATTGTTTTTCAGAATCAGAAATAGTTTCCATCTTAAAACGTTGCAGAGAAGCACTAAATGACGGCGGAACCATCTATATTCTTGAACCATTCTGGGATAGACAACAATTCAAGTCTGCAGCTTTTTGCCTTCAGCAAACATCGCTCTATTTTACAGCGATGGCTAATGGTAACAGTCAGATGTATCATTCAGAAGATTTCCTGCAATGCATTGATGATGCAGGGTTGAAAGTAGTTTCTACCAACGACCGGATGGGGATTAACTATACATTACTACAATGTCAGAAGAAATAAATTTGCTCGCAAAGTGGCAAAGCAGCAAAGACGCAAAGAGTTTTGTTTTTAATATCGATTAATAGGATTTTTGTACATTAATAACATAATCTCTAATGTAATCATAAAAAACTTTGCTTCTTTGCTACTTTGCTGCTTTGCGAGAAATAAACACAAATCATAAATCCCAAATCAATAATTCAAAATCTTCTTCCCTTATGAAAACAGAACAAGTTGATGTTTTAGTAATTGGTGCTGGCCCGGCAGGTACAGTAGCTGCGTCTATTATTCATCAGGCAGGGTATAAAGTGATGGTAGTAGAAAAGATGCGTTTCCCTCGTTTTGTTATAGGCGAAAGCTTGCTTCCGCGTAGTATGGAAGCACTGGAAGAAGCGGGTTTTATTGATGCAATTAAAGAAAAAGGTTTTCAACAGAAATACGGAGCAAAATTCGTCAAGGATGATGCTATTTGTGACTTTACATTTAAAGAGCAATTTACTCCCGGCTGGACCTGGACCTGGCAGGTGACCCGTGCAGATTTTGATAAAGCATTGGCCGATTGTCTCGAATCTAAAGGGGTACCTATTCATTACGAAACTACTGTAACCAATATAGAATTTAATGGTAGTGATTCTATCACTACTGTAGAAGACAAAGATGGTAATACCTCGCAGATTGCTGCACGTTTCATCGTAGATGGAAGTGGCTATGGCAGGGTAATTCCTCGTTTGTTTAATCTGGAGCGTAATTCCAACCTTCAGCCGCGTAAGGCTTTATTTGCCCATACTGTGGATGAACGCCGCTCTATGGCTGATGAACCTAACCGTATTACCGCTGTAGTACATAAAAAAGGGGTATGGATCTGGATTATTCCTTTCTCTACCGGTGTTACTTCTCTGGGTTTTGTGGGTGACCCTGAATTTTTTGAACAATATCCGGGAACCGACGAAGAAAAGTATAGAGCATTGCTGGAAGCAGAACCTTATACCAGAGAGAGATTCAGGGATGTGGAGTTGGTATTTGAGCCACGTATTCTGCAATCCTGGTCAGCAACTACCGACAAATTTTATGGAGATGGGTTTGTATTGACAGGAAATGTGACAGAATTTTTAGATCCAATTTTCTCTTCTGGCGTAACTTTGGCTTGTGTATCTGCTCAAACCGCCGCTAAATTGGTGATCAAAAAACTGAAAGGCGAGGCAGTTGATTGGGAAACCGAGTATATGCAACCAACTATGCAGGGTGTAAATACTTTCCGCTCATATGTAATGGCCTGGTATGAAGGAACTTTGGATACTATTTTCTTCAGAAAAGATCCTGATCAGCTGATAAAGGAGCAAATATGTTCTGTACTGGCAGGATATGTGTGGGATATGAGTAATCCGTTTGTGAATAACCACGAAAATGCGCTTAAACGCCTGGCCAGAACAATTGAATTAACAGATAAATTAAATAGTAGCTCTCATATTGAATAGTGAATTGGCACATATTACTGGTAGCGTCATTATATCACAAAATAAGGTGTATAAGGACGGTGAACTGATTTGGGAACATGATCCGAAGGCGGAAATCAGTGTTTTTATGCGTGCTGCTTACGACCAGTTTTCGGGGCAGTATCCCAAATTTCACAAAATGGATGCGCTGAGCAAACTTGGTTGGCTGGCAGCCGAAGTATTAGTGAAAGACAGCGATATTGCTACCTGTAAGCCGGAGGAAGTTGGATTACTGTTATCAAATCGCAGTAGTAGCCTGGATACCGATGTTCGTTACTTTGAAACGGTAAAGGAATTTGCCAGTCCGGCACTTTTCGTTTACACATTGCCCAATATAGTAATGGGCGAGATTTCAATCCGGCATGGTTTTAAAGGAGAGAATACTTTCTTTGTATCTGATTCATTTGATGCTGATCTGATGAGCAACTATGCATCTCAACTTATGGCAACTACCTCATTGAAAAGATGTCTGGTGGGATGGGTAGAGGTTATGGAGCAACAATACGAGGTCACAATGTTTCTTATAGGCGATAAAGCACACGGTTTGGCACAACCGTTAACAGCAAAGGCTTTAACGTCTTTATATCATAATAAATAGTTTAAATTTTAATCCAATTACAGTGGAACAGTTAATGAACGATCTGAAAGCGCAGATCATAGAGCAGTTAAATTTGCAGGAAGTAACCCCTGAAAACATTGGCAATGATCAACCACTGTTTTCAAAAGAAGGGTTAGGACTGGATTCTATTGATGCTCTTGAGTTGATCGTATTGTTACAGCAGCATTATAATATCAGAATCACCAATCCGGACGATGGACCTAAAATTTTCCACTCAGTTCGTTCAATGGCAGAATATATCTCTGCAAATCAAACTATACAAGCATGAGTGAAAAGGTGTGGATAGCAGGTGGAGGTGTCATAAGCGGAATAGGACTGAATTTACAGTCCTGTTTGCAATCATTCAGGGATAATAAACCTGGAATGACCGCTATGCAATACCTGTCGTCTGTTCATCGTGCTACTTTTCCCGTAGCCGAGGTAAAGGCAGATAATGCAACATTGGCAGATCTGGCAAGGATGCCTGAAGACATTAGTCGAACGGCTCTTCTGAGCATGATAGCTGCACGTGAAGCATGGGAGTCTTCCGGCCTTGGCGATATTTCCCAATATCGTGTTGCTTTTGTTTCAGGTAATACTGTTGGGGGGATGGATAAAACAGAAGATTTTTTTACAGAATATCTTAAGAATCCTTCTGGTGGCCGCTTACGTCAGGTTGTGCATCACGAATGCGGTAGTATCACCGAACTGGTGGCCGATATGTTAGGAGTCCGTCATCATCTCGCAACTATAAGTACTGCCTGTTCTTCCGGTGCTAATGCACTGATGTATGGCTCACGCCTTATCAAAAGTAACCAGGTAGATGTTGTAATTGCCGGCGGAACCGACGCGCTTACCCGTTTTACACTCAATGGATTTAATACATTAATGATCCTGGATCAGCAAGCCTGCCGGCCATTTGATGAAACCCGTACAGGGCTTAATCTGGGCGAAGGTGCTGGTTATGTTGTAATGGTTTCAGATAGCCTTGCGGCTCAGATTCAACCCTGGTGCAGACTAAGCGGGTTTGGAAATGCCAATGATGCTTATCACCAGACTGCTTCCTCTCCCGATGGAACCGGAAACTATCTGGCAATGAAAGCTGCTCTTGATAGAAGTGGATTGCAACCGCAACAAATAGGATATATTAATCTGCATGGAACCGGAACTCAGAATAATGATGTGGCAGAAGGATTGGCTATCGATAAATTATTTGCCCCTTCATTCCCATTGGTGAGTTCAACGAAATCCTTTACCGGCCACACTTTAGGAGCCAGCGGAGGAATTGAGGCAGTGTTTTCAGCATTGTCTGTAAAAGAAGGGATAGTATACCCAAATGCAAGATTTATGCATCAAATGAAGGAAATTCCTTTTGCTCCTGAAACTCAGTTTAGCACAGGTCATAATTTCCAGCATGTGATGTCAAATTCTTTTGGGTTTGGTGGTAATTGTTCCAGTCTGATTTTTTCAAAAGCTTAAAAACAACAGCAATATTCATGAATATTTATATTAATGGTACCGGTTGTGTTTCTCCGCAGCTTACTGCGCAAGGTGGCCCTTTGCTTGGTACGCTGAAAGAATACGAACAGGTTCGCCTGGCTGTTGTTGATCCGGATTATAAACAGTGGATAGATCTCAAACAGATTCGCAGAATGAGCCGCATTGTGAAAATGGGCGTTGCTGCTGCTAATCTTAGCCTCGAATCTGCCGGTCTTTCAACTCCCGATGCTATTATCACAGGAACTGCCTACGGATGCTTAGACGATACCGGCGTGTTTCTGACCAAAATGGTAAATCAGCAGGAAGAAATGCTTACTCCAACTGCTTTTATTCAAAGTACCCATAATACCGTAGCCGGACAGATTGCATTACTCCTGCAATGCCATGGCTATAACAATACATTTGTACACCGGGGATTTTCATTTGAAAATGCATTGGTTGATGCTATCTTAATTCTAGGTGAAGGAAGCGCTGAAAATATTTTGGTTGGAGGGATGGATGAAATTACCAATCATAGCCATCAAATTTTATCGCGGTTTGGCATCTATAAAAAAGCTCCAGTAAAAACAATGGATCTTTTAAATAGTCCTGAACCCGGAACCATTGCTGGTGAAGGTGCGGCATTTCTAACCCTGAGCAATACCAAAGGTCCTGGATGCACCACTATGCTAACAGGAGTTTCTACCTTGTATAAACCACTTTGGGAAGGTGAAGTAATTGGTCATATCGTTAAGTTCCTTGAAAGTAATAACTGTACACCAGAAGATATAGATTTATTGGTGACAGGCAGAAACGGAGATATAGACCAGGATGAAATGTATGAAGAAGTTGCAGCGGCCTTATTTCCGGATCATCCGGAAGCCTGCTTTAAACACCTGTGTGGCGAATATCCTACTGCCACTGCATTTGGAACATGGATGGCGAACGCGTTGATCGCTGAGCAAACAGTTCCTGAAGCAGCAATGTTTTACGGAAATCCACCTGAAAAAATTAATAAAATACTCTTATACAACCACCATCAGGGAACTCACCATTCCTTTATTTTACTGAGCCATGTTGAATAACCGGATCGTAAATATCATTGTTATTTTCAGTTTATTACTGATCCTGTTCCTTCATAAAGGAATGGGATATAACATTGCAATATGGTGGTATGCCGTACCAATACTCGTGTTTTTGCCTCTTACTATTCGAGGGGCAATGAATGTTGGCTCTGGATATTTTATGAAAGTTATTTGCAAAGCCACTACTTCCGAAAAGGTAGTGGCTTTATCGTTTGATGATGGCCCTCTTCCCACTTACACTCCCGTAATACTGGATGTATTAAAGATGGAAAAAGTGGCAGCTGCATTCTTTTGCATAGGTAAACATATTACTGGTAACGAACACTTACTGCAACGCATCTACGCCGAAGGACATGCAATAGGCAACCATACTTATTCCCATGCCTTCTGGTTTGATATGAAACTCTCTGGTAGTATGCTGAAAGATATGCAGCAGATGGATGTTATGACCACTACAGCTACAGGCCTGCAACCACGCTTGTTTCGTCCGCCCTACGGGGTTACAAACCCTAATCTGGCAAGGGCTGTAAAAGCCGGTGGCTATATCCCGGTAGGATGGAATATCAGATCATTGGATACAGTTGCCAAAAACCAGGACGAATTATTAAATAGGGTAGTGTCTCAGTTACAACCAGGGGCCGTAATCCTTTTGCATGATACCTGCCAGATAACGGCTGAAATATTACCTACACTCATTAACCGTATTCGGGAACAGGGTTATAGGTTTGAAAGAATTGATAAAATGTTAAATCTGCCAGCTTATGTATAAATGGCTTTTAGTGATCTTAAGTGTTATAGGAACAAGCGTTAAAGCCCAGTCGGGCTTTAAACCGGTAGCAGACATCAATCCACTTAAACAACAGTTTGCAAAAGCTGCTCAGCAAACTCAAAGTATCCAGTGCGACTTTGTGCAGGAAAAAAATCTGAGCATGCTTTCAGATAAAATTACTTCCAAAGGTAAATTCTGGTTTAAGAAAGATAATAAAGTAAGAATGGAATATCAACAACCTTCTTATTATCTGCTGGTAATAAACGGAAAAGATATTCGTATTAAAGATTCCCAAAAAGAAAATAAAGTATCCGGGAAAAGCAATAAACTGTTTGAACAGATTAATAAAATAACGGTCGACTGTGTGAGAGGTACGGTATTGGACAATTCAGATTTTCGCACCAAAGCTTCTGAGAATGCACAATACTATAAGCTGGAACTTGAACCGGTGAATAAAACCTTGAAAGACTACTTCAATACAATAATATTGTTGGTAGACAAACTCGATTATTCTGTATCCAAAATTACTATGGCAGAAGCATCCGGCGACGATACTTCCATCAGCTTTTTACATAAACAACTGAATGCAAACATTCCTGATGAAGTATTTTCTGTTAAGTAGCATAATCGGACTGGTGAGCTTGAGCAGTTGTAGTAACGTTTATAAGAAACTACAAACTACCAGCACTGATGTAAAATGTATAGAACAATTTAGTCCGCATTTTACATCTACCCTCTATAGCACCCAGGTAGATATTCTCAAGCATCATTTAAGTGGATTACTGTTCTTTAAACAGATGCCTGATAGCAGTACCAGAGTTGTATTTTCGAATGAAATGGGATTTAAATTTTTTGATTTTGAATTTTCAAAAGATGGAAAATTTACCAAACATTATCTTTTAGATAAAATGGATAAACCCGCAGTTGTAAAAACACTGGAACAGGATTTTGCCCTGGTGTTATTAAAACCTGATTTACAACAGGCGCATACTGCAACTGATAATCATTACAACTATGTAGTTGTACCCACTGCAAAAGGCAATAACTACTATATTACGGATACTGCCTGTACCAGTCTTATCAGAATAGAGAAATCATCGAAACGCCGGCCAGCTGTAACAGTATGGATGACAGAATATAACAACGGAACACCAGATTCTATCAGGATAAGACACGAACATTTTAAATTTAATATTTCACTACATAAAGTAGTAAAGCAATAAATATGTTAGCAGGAAATTTTTATACCGTTACCGCACAACAGCAGGATGCCGGACAAATTAGTACCACCATCGAACTAAATGCCAGTCATCCTATTTTCGGAGGCCACTTTCCGGAGCAACCAGTAGTACCTGGTGTATGCATGATGCAAACCATTACCGAAGTACTGGCTACTGCATTACAGAAACCTGTAAAGCTGCAGAAAGCTACCCAGATGAAATTCCTGACCATGATTGATCCGGTAAAACAACCCCAGGTAGATGTGACGGTATCCTATAAGGAAGAAGCGGAAGGGCTTTGGAAAGTAACAGCTTCTCTGAAGCGCGACGATAAAACATTCATGAAATTTCAGGGGCTTTTCAACTAAGTGAGCAATACACCTACACATAACGAAATATTTGAGCGTCATGGTGCTGCCGTATTAATCCCTACATATAACAATGAGGGTACATTGGCTGCTGTGATTAAAGACGCTTTGTCGTATACTCACCATGTTATTGTGGTGAACGATGGAGCTACAGATTCTACACCTGAAATCCTGGATCAGTTTCCAGGCATTCAGCTGGTATCGTATAATCCAAACAGAGGTAAAGGAATTGCATTGCGCAGAGGATTTACCTATGCCCGGGATAAAGGCTACAGCTATGTGATCACTATGGATGCCGATGGTCAGCATTTTGCTGATGATTTGCCAAATATGCTGCAACAAATAGTTGAAAAGCCAGATACCCTTATCATTGGAGCAAGAAACCTGCATCAGGAGAATATGCCCGGAAAAAATACATTTGCCAACAAGTTTTCTAACTTCTGGTTCTATGTAAATACCGGCCTGAAAGCTCCCGATACTCAATCGGGTTATCGCGTATATCCGTTGGAGTTGATAAAGAAAATTCCTTTCGTTTGCACCAAGTACGAATTTGAAGTAGAAGTACTGGTGCGTAGTGCATGGAGAGGAATTAAGGTTGACTGGACACCGGTTAAAGTCTATTATCCACCTGCAGAAGAAAGGGTTTCACACTTTAAGCCATTCAGAGATTTTTCAAGAATAAGTGTGCTGAATACTGTATTGGTTTTAGTAACGCTTTTATATATTAAACCCCGCGATGTATTGCGTTTTCTTTTAAAAAAAGAAAACTGGAAAAAGATGTGGCGGGAAGAAGTGATAAATGCCAATGAATCTAATGCCCGTAAAGCCACTGCTATAGGCTTTGGAGTATTCATGGGCATTGTTCCTATTTGGGGGTTTCAACTATTGGTGGCCATGTTGGTATCAATCAAATTCAAATTGAATAAAGCATTGGTATTTTTGGCAGCTCATATCAGTACACCACCATTAACACCTTTTATCATATTTGCCAGCTTTATTACCGGTAAGATCTGGATGGGGCAATCGTCGAGAGATCTATTATTTTCCAACGGCTTTAATTTTGCTACCATACGCGATAATATGCTGCAGTATGTTGTAGGAAGTATCACATTAGCTATTGGAGCAGGATTAGTAGCCGGAATTGTTAGCTGGGTTTTACTGGCATCATTCAGGAGAAAGAGAAATTAATTTTAAAATGGGTAGTTTTTTTGTATCGATTTACAACTTTTTTGAGAAGCATAAAATAGCGCTGTGGTGCTGTACCATCGCCTGTTTTCTGCTGGCAGGATATTTTGCTGCACAAATAAAGCTGGAAGAAGACATCACAAAAATTCTACCGCAAGATAAAAAGCTGGATAAACTACAACAGGTATTTCAGGATTCACGATTTGCAGATAAACTGGTAGTTACCATTTCTCAGAAAGATACTACCGCTGCAGCTGATCCTGATAGTCTTACTGCCTATGCCGCCAATTTTGCAGCAGTTACCAGTACACAGCTTTCTCCTTATATCAAGAGTATTCAAGCCCAGGCCGAAGATAGCGCCATCATGGGATTAATGCAGGTAATCCAGCAACACCTGCCAATATTCCTGGAAGCAAATGATTACAAAAAGATAGATTCTCTGCTCGAAAAAGCAATCCTGCAACAATCATTACAATACGACTATAATACACTGATCTCACCGGCCGGATTGGTTCTGAAAAAAATGATTCAGGCAGATCCTGTTGGTATTTCATGGATAGGCATCAAAAAACTTCAGCATCTGCAATATGATGAGCAGTTCGAGCTATATGATAATTACATTATCACCAAAGATCATAAGCATGTAATGATCTTTATCACTCCTGCTAATCCTCCGGGCGCTACAAAAATAAATGCCCAATTTTTAACTCAATTAGATCATATTAAAGATAGCCTGGATGCCCGGCATCCGGATATCTATGCAACCTACTTCGGCGGTACAGCTGTTTCTGCAGGTAATGCTACCCAGCTACGCCAGGATACCATGCTCACACAGGGCATTACAATTGTATTGCTCATAACCCTTATCGCTTTATTCTTCAGAAAAAAAAGAGCTCCGGTATTGGTAATGCTACCTGTGGTATTTGGTGCATTATTTTCATTGGCCTGCATTTATATCATTAAAGGGCATATAGCTGTAATGGCTTTAGGAGCCGGAGCAGTAGTATTGGGAATTGCTGTTAACTATTCTTTGCACGTATTTAATCATTACAGGCATACCCCCGATATCAGAGAGGTAATACGCGATTTGGCAACACCTATGACATTAGGTAGCTTCACCACAGTTGGCGGATTTTTATGCCTACAGTTTGTAAAATCACCAATGTTGCAGGATGTAGGGTTATTTGCTGCAATGAGCCTTGTAGGAGCCGCCCTCTTTTCCCTGATCTTTCTACCTCACTGGATCGTAATCGGAAAACAACCGCATACAGAACATGAACATTCAGATAACTGGCTGGATAGATTTTCTAACCTGAAACCTGAAAAGAATAAGTGGCTGGTAGGTGGCATTGTTGTGTTAACTATAGTTTTCTTTTTCACTGCACAGAATGTAAGCTTCGAGAGTGATATGATGCGCATGAACTTCATGCGACCAGAATTACAGGCGGCCGAAAAACATTTAAATACAGTAAATAACTATACAGCTCAAACTGTTTATGTTGTTTCTGATGGTAACAATCTTGAAACAGCACTGGAGAACGGTGAGAAACTGATCCCGGTTTTAAAGCAATTACAGGAGCAGGGTGCTGTAAAGAAATATGCAGGTGTACAGGCTTTATTACTATCAGAAAAGGAACAACGCGAACGCATTCAACGCTGGCAAGCCTACTGGACACCAGAAAAGAAACAGCAGCTACTAGATTATCTGAGAAGTACCGGTGCAGGCATGGGCTTTAGTGCAAAGGCTTTCGACCCTTTTCAGCAACTACTTAATAAAAATTTTGAACCTCTTTCTGAAACTGATACCCAGATATTACAGCAAGGAAATATTGGCGACTTTATCATTCAAAAGAAAAATAATACTTCGCTGGTAACCTTACTGAAAGTAGATCCGGCTCACAAACAAGCCATTTATGCCGCCCTTGATCAGCTCCCGGGTACTACGGTGCTGGATAAGCAATATGCAGCCAACAGATTGGTTGAAGTGATCAGAGATGAATTTAACAGCATCGCCTGGATGACTTCTCTGCTGGTATTCACTGCCCTGTTGCTATCCTACGGTCGTATAGAACTGGCATTGATTACGTTTATTCCTATGGCCCTGAGCTGGGTATGGATACTCGGAATAATGGGAATGTTTGGGATTTCCTTCAATATTGTAAATATCATTTTATCTACCTTCATTTTTGGTTTGGGAGATGATTATAGCATCTTCACCATGGATGGTTTGCTTCAGGAATATAAGACAGGTAAGAAAACGTTGTCTTCCTATAAATCCTCCATCTTCCTTTCCGCTATTACCACCATGTTGGGATTGGGTGTATTGATCTTTGCAAAACATCCGTCTCTCAAGTCAATAGCCCTCATTTCAATTATCGGCATTGGTACCGTTGTATTGATTTCGCAGGTAATGATCCCGGTATTGTTCAATTTACTTATTACCAACCGTGTAAAGAAAGGGTATGCACCATGGACCCTCAAGGGATGGTGTTTTTCAGTATTCTCATTTACTTACTTTACACTGGGTTGCCTGATAATGACAGTCATAGGCTGGGTACTTATTAAGGGCAAAGTGATAGGTAAAGACAGGGGAAAAACACTTTATCATAAAATATTATCGGCCTATACCCGTAGTGTTATCTATATAATGGGAAATGTTAAGAAGCGGATTATTAATCCACTTAACGAGCAACTGGATAAACCTGCTGTAATTATCAGTAACCATCAGTCCTTTCTTGATATTCTCGTTTCTACTATGCTTAATCCTAAAGTGATTCTGCTAACCAATCACTGGGTTTGGCGCTCACCGGTTTTCGGAGCAGTAGTAAGAATGGCTGATTATTATCCGGTAGCTGATGGTGCTGAAGGAGCAATAGATAAACTCCGTTCAATGGTGGAACAGGGATATTCGATCGTTGTATATCCTGAAGGTACCAGATCGCCCGATCCTGTAATTAAAAGATTCCATAAAGGAGCATTCTATATAGCCGAAGAATTGAACCTGGATGTTCTTCCTATCGTAATTCATGGTACCGCCTATACGATGTCGAAAGGTGATTTTCTGCTGAAAGATGGTACAATTACCGTTAAATATTTGCCTCGTATTAGTCAGTCTGCCACAGAGTGGGGAACAAATTACAGTGCAAGAACAAAGAATATTAGCAGATACTTCAGAGAGGAATATGAAAAAATGCGTGAAGAGATTGAAGTACCAACCTACTTCCGCGAGCAACTGAAATATAATTATATCTATAAAGGGCCAATACTCGAGTGGTACATGCGTATTAAAACGCGTCTGGAAGGCAACTACGAACTATTTAATAAGCTTCTTCCAAAAGAAGGCAAAATAATGGATATCGGTTGCGGTTACGGCTTTATGGATTATATGCTCTCCTGGAGCGCCCCTGGGCGTGAAATCACCGGAGTAGATTATGACGAAGACAAGATTGCAACCGCGAATTGGTGCTTCAAAAAGCCGGCAACACTGCAATTCATGGCAGGTGATGCTACCGAATTAACTCATCAAACTTACGATTCCTATATTCTTAGTGATGTGCTGCATTATCTTTCCTCTGAAGAACAGGAAGAATTGCTGAAACATTGTATTGAATACCTGTCGCAAGATGGTGTTATCATCCTGCGAGACGGAGACAAAGACAGAAAAGAAAGGCACGAAGGTACCAGACTCACAGAATTCTTTTCAACCAAAGTGATTGGATTCAATAAAACTAAAGATCGGCAGTTATCATTTTTTTCTGCATCCCGTTTGCGAGATCTTGTAAACAAATATGGTGCAGTAGCTGAGGAAATTGATAATACACGCTTCACTTCAAACGTAATATTTGTTATTAAAAAAGTTACCCTGAAAAATTATGCACAACTATGATGTAATCATTATAGGTAGTGGTCTTGGAGGTCTGGTATGCGGTGCAATTCTCAGTCAGCACGGCTATCGGGTATGCATATATGAAAAGAACCGCCAGATTGGTGGTTGCCTTCAAACCTATTCTCGCAGCAAAGTAATCTTTGATTCCGGAGTACACTACATCGGTGGACTCGCGGAAGGTGAGAATCTTTTTAAAGTATTTAAGTACCTCGGTATTTATGATGAACTAAAGCTGAAACGTATGGATATGGCCGGATTTGATCATATTCAGTTTGAAGGCGACCCTACAGTTTATCGTTTGGCCCAGGGAGAAGAGAATTTTATCAATACACTACTGCAACAATTCCCGGAGGAAGAAGAAGCCCTGCGTACCTATTGTAATAAAATAAAAGAAGTATGCAGCAAGTTCCCTTTATATAATCTGCGCACCGGTAATTATGAAGAGAAGCAGAGTGTATTGCATATCAATACCGCTGAATATCTGCGTAGTATCACTCAAAATGAAAAACTAAGACAGGTATTGGCCGGCAATAATCTTTTATATGCCGGGATTGCGGAAAAGACACCATTTTACGTTCATGCGCTGGTGCTTAACAGTTATATGAACAGTTCCTGGAAATGCGTAGATGGTGGATCTCAGATTGGGAAGTTGTTATCAAGGAAAATCATAGCCAATGGAGGCAGCATCGTGCGAAACATGGCGGTAACTTCAATACAGGGAGTGGGAGAGCAGGTAGATCATATTGTGCTGCAAGACGGAACTACGGCAAAAGCAACACAATATATATCCAACCTGCATCCGGTGCAAACGCTGGCCATCACCCAAAGTGATGTGGTAAGGAATGCCTATCGTAACAGAATGCAGGGATTACCAAATTCTGTAGGTGCTTTTGTGTTGAACGTTGCGTTAAAACCCGGATCTTTCCCATATCTGAACCATAACTATTATTATCATGCTACC
Organism: Chitinophaga silvatica; assembly: GCF_003419895.1. Lineage (GTDB taxonomy): Bacteria > Bacteroidota > Bacteroidia > Chitinophagales > Chitinophagaceae > Chitinophaga > Chitinophaga silvatica. The sequence continues at coordinate 273,663 of NZ_QPMM01000009.1, forward strand.
GATAATGCCTGGGCCGGAATTACATATGAAGAGGCAAACTGGCCACAGACCTATGCAATATATGTTTCTGCCAGTTCAAGAAATTCTGAGTATGCCGAAGCGCTGTCGGTAATGACTTATATGAAGTATGAAGATGTTGCACCTTGGCAACATACTTTTAATACAGATACTCATTCGAGTAGCCGGGGAGATGATTATGAGCAGTTTAAGAACTCAAAGGCGGAACAACTTATTGCAGCAGTGGAGCAAAAATTCCCGGGATTCGGTGAGGCTATTCTTTCTTACAATGTGGCTACTCCATTGTCGTATCGCGATTACCTGGGAACCTCCGACGGGAGTATGTATGGTATAATCAAAAGCTGTGACGACCCGTTAAGAACCATGGTTTCTGCCCGCACTAAGCTGTCTAATTTGTATCTTACTGGTCAAAATCTGAACTTGCATGGAATTTTAGGGGTAACTATCAGTAGTATTATTACTTCTGCTGAGTTACTGGGAATGGAATATCTGGTAGAAAAAATTAATCAATCAACTGTTGTAAAGTGAAAACAAAGAAAAGAAGTGGTTGGAGAAAATTAGGCCGTATCCTCTTATTCATTTTAGGAGGTTTTTTGCTACTAATAGTAGGGCTATGCATTTACCTGGTTGCTGTTAGTAATATGGAGCTTCCTAAGGTGGCCGATCAGAGCGCCCTTAATTTACAACGTAAGAATATCGACAGTACTTGTTATACTATCGGAAACAACTGGTTCAGGAAGAGTAATAGTGGTTTGTATGAAATGTATGTTGAAGGAACTCCTTTTGAAAGAGGGGTCATCAATGGCAAATTATCCGGAGAATTAATTCGTAGCCAGGAAGATATTTTTGTTGCTCAGTTTAGCAAGATGGTGCCTTCTACCACCTATCTGCACTTTCTTAAATATTTCATAGGGTGGTTCAACAGAGATCTTCCTGATCATGTGCAGGACGAGTTTAAACAGGAAATCTATGGCGAATCATTTTCAGCTTCACCCAACTACGACTATATAGGTACCAACTACGCAAGGTTAATGAATTATCATGCTGCCCATGATATTGGACATGCATTACAGGGTATGATGCTGGTGGGTTGTACTTCCTTTGGTACCTGGAATACAGATTCTGCAGATAGCTCACTAATCATAGGCCGCAATTTCGACTTCTACATGGGAGATGATTTTGCCAGAGATAAAATGGTGGTATTTTATAACCCAAGTGCAGGTCATAAATTCATGTTTGTAACCTGGGGTGGATTTACCGGAGTTGTTTCAGGTATGAATGAAGAAGGATTAACAGTTACCATTAATGCTGCTAAAACCAGTGTGCCTACCGGAGCTGCAACTCCTGTTTCATTAGTAGCAAGAGAAATCCTGCAATACGCAAAGAATATAGATGAGGCAACTAAAATTGCTAAGTCGAGAAAGATGTTTGTATCCGAATCATTTTTGGTAGGTTCTGCAAATGATAATAAAGCTGTGGTGATAGAGAAAACACCGGAAGGAATGGATATCTATGATCCTAAAGAAAATTTTATCACCTGCACGAATCATTTTCAGGGCCCTGAGTTAGGAAAATTGTCCTCTAATCTGCAACAGGTTAATGAAAGTGCTTCCAGCTACCGCTATGAGAGATTAAGAGAATTGCTGAAAGAAAAAAGTCCTAACACCCCACAGAAAACAGTAGAAATACTCAGAGATCGTGGTGGTTTGCATAATGAAGATATCGGATTGGGTAACGAAAAAGCCATCAATCAGCTTATTGCACATCATGCTATTGTATTTGAGCCTAAGAAGCGTATGGTTTGGGTTTCTACAAGTCCATGGCAATTAGGTCAGTTTGTTGCATATGATTTAAAGAAAGTTTTTGAGATGAAAGGTTTGGAAACAGATCACGAAATCTACGACAGTGCTCAAACTATTGCTGCTGATACTTTTCTGTTAACAAAGGCCTACCAGGATTTTAATACGTACCGTCAACTGCGCGATCAGATGAAAGATGGGAAAGAGGTGGATCCGGATGCCTTAATTGCGGCTAATCCACAATATTACCATAGTTATGTATTGGCGGGAGATTATACATTTAAGAAGAAAAATTATTCTGCTGCCAAAAAATACTACGAAACGGCATTAACAAAAGTAATAGCAACAAAAGGAGAAGAGAATCATATCAGGAAGCAGCTGGAATTATGTAATACTAAATCCGGGAAGTAATGATCTTAGGAATTGGAACAGATATCACTGATGTGTCTCGGGTTGCCGCTAAACTGGCTAAGGGAGAAGGTTTCAGGAATCTTGTATTTACACCTTTTGAAATCAGTTATTGCGAAAAACAGGCAGTTCCTGCCCAAAGCTATGCTGCCCGTTTTGCTGCAAAAGAGGCATTCTTAAAAGCCCTCGGAACAGGTTGGGGAAACGGAGGTGTAAATTTTGATGAAATTGAGGTGAGGAATGATGAGGCAGGGCAACCTTCTATTTTACTGATAGGAAATGCTACCAATAAGTATGAAGAGCGTGGAATCAAGAAAATCTGGCTTTCATTATCTCACGAACAACATGCTGCAATAGCAATGGTTGTATTGGAAGGTTAATTTTTAACACAAACAACATGTATATACCAGATATAGAATTACAGTCGAAAGCTGCTATTCGCGCCTACCAGGAAAAGGAAGTACTTCGCTTGCTTGGCTATTTAAGAGAGTTTTCTCCTTTCTATAAATCATGGTTCAAAAAGCATGAGATAGAGGCAGATAAAGTACAATCGCTCGATGCCTTATCGTTGATTCCGCCTGTTACTAAAGAAGACCTGCAACAACATAACTGGGAGTTTTTATGTGTTGATAAAAGCAGGATTGCTGAATATACTACCACCAGCGGTACCTTAGGCCGGCCTGTGATTATTCCATTAACTGAAAAGGATTTACAACGCCTGACTTATAACGAATATATTTCTTTCAGCTGTGCCGAAGGAAAAGACAGTGATATTTTTCAGCTGATGCTTACGCTCGACCGGCAGTTTATGGCAGGTATGGCTTATTACAACGGTATCAGAAAGTTGGGTGCCGGTGTTTTAAGGGTGGGCCCGGGAGTTCCAGGCATGCAATGGGAAAATATTCAACGTATTCAGCCTACTACTATTGTAGGTGTTCCCAGCTTTATCGTTAAACTGATTGCTTATGCCAAAGAGCATAACATCGATATAAACAGTACCAGCGTTAAGAAAGCTGTGTGCATAGGTGAAAATATCCGCAATACTGATTTTTCATTAAATGTATTGGGGAAGAAGATCACGGAACAATGGAACATTAAGCTGTTCTCGACCTATGCTTCAACTGAAATGCAAACAGCTTTTACAGAATGTAAAGCAGGCCATGGTGGGCATCATCATCCTGAATTACTGTATGTTGAGTTGTTGGATGAAAACGATCGGCCGGTTGGACCTGGAGTAGCGGGTGAAGTAACAATAACAACACTTGGAGTAGAAGGAATGCCGCTACTGCGTTATAAAACAGGTGATATATGTGAATACCATGAAACTGTTTGTGAATGCGGCCGCCACACGCTTCGGCTGTCGCCCGTTATTGGGCGTCGCAAGCAAATGATCAAGTACAAGGGCACTACTTTATATCCGCCAGCCTTGTTCGATTTGCTGAATGATATGGAAGATGTGAAGGAGTTTGTGGTTGAAGTATTTTCCAATGAATTGGGTACAGATGAAATTCTTTTACACCTCTGGCCAAAAGAAGAATCAGAGGAAATGGACAGAAAGATTAAGTCGTACCTGCAAGCGAAGCTGAGAGTAATTCCGCAGGTCAGGTATACTTCACAACAGGATATTATGCGGATGCAGTTTCCGGAGAGCAGTCGTAAGCCTGTAAAGTTTCTGGATAACCGTAATTAGAACTTAAAATTGGCCAGGGTAGCAGGATTATCTAGCTTGCTGCTCTTTCTTTCTCCATTTACCATTACATGGATCATGTTGATCTGCGTAGGATGCTTTTCATATAGCAGACTATTTTTTACCTGGATGTTTTTGGGAACGGGTACTTTTTCTGCTTCGAGGAAGCTCCATACAGCATCTTCTTCTACCTTATAGCCCAGATAATGCAACTTCACGGGTTTACCATCGAGGGTAATCACCAGGTGTTGAGATAGGTAGGTAGCTATATAATCATCCACTTGCTTACGATTGGCGGGTTTGGTGATATCGAAGTTGGTTTTAAATTGCGCTTTCAGGGTATTTTCCAGATCGTCGGTAAAGATCCGGCAGCTTACCTGTAGTTCCTGTTTGCTGGCATCATGCGCAATTTCAGTTACACTCACATAAAAGGGATGCATTAAAGTAATCCATAATGTCATCCACCATTTACATAATAATACCCCCACTTGACAAAAAATTTTAAAAATTAATTTTTTACTTCCTATAATTACCAAATTTATAGATAAGTAGGGAAATGGACGCGTTGTATTTTGAGTTGGGATGGCAACATATTGTAAATTGGGCCGCCTATGACCACATTTTATTTGTAATTGCATTAAGCGCTATTTATCTGTTGAAGGATTGGAGGAAGGTTTTAATATTGGTTACAGCATTTACTATTGGGCATTCGATCACGCTGGCTTTGAGTGTGTTAAACATTATTCGTATACCTGGTGAGATAATTGAGTTTTTAATTCCTGTAACTATTTGTATTACAGCGTTATCTAATATTCTCCGTAAAACAGAACAACCGCAAAACCTGCAACTAAATTACTTTTACGCCCTGTTTTTTGGGTTGATTCATGGATTAGGGTTTTCCAACTACCTTAAAAGCTTGTTGGGAACCCAGGCTTCTCTTGTGCAGCCACTCTTGAGTTTCAACATCGGATTGGAAGTAGGGCAGATTGTGATAGTGCTTTGCATTCTTTTATTTTCATCTGTAATAGTTAAAGTGGGCAATATAAAACGAAAGGATTGGACCATGTTCCTTTCGTCGGCAACTTTTGGAGCCGCTTTTATTATGGTCCTTGAGGGAGTAAGAGGATTTTTAGAATAATCCTGACCCTAACCAGAATCTGACAACAAAAATTTTTTAATGCTGATTATGAGAAAGAATCTTTACCTGACCGGTATGTTGTGTTGCAGTATTTTAGCATTGCGCGCACAGCAAAATCCGGGTTCCAACCACGGAAATCGGTTCGAGCAGTTGGGTACCATGTTACAAACACCCAATATGTACCGCTCGGCTTCCGGAGCTCCAGGGCCTAAATACTGGCAGCAACGGGCCGATTATGAAATCGATGCACAGCTCGACGATGAAAAGCAAAAACTGACGGGTGCTGAAACTATTACCTATTTCAACAACTCTCCCGATCCATTAACATATATCTGGCTGCAGCTGGATGAAAACGAGCACGATCCGAAAAGTGATAATCAGCTGTTCAATGAAAGTAAGATCACAGATAAAATGACCATGGCAGGATTGAAAGGTATTTTACCTCCAAATCCTGAACTGGGAGTTAAGATCGTAAAAGTTACCGACGAAGCAGGAAAGGCTTTGCCATATACTATCAATCAGACCATGATGAGAATTGATCTGCCTAAGACTCTCATGCCTGGAGAAAAATATAAATTCAAAGTTTCCTGGTGGTACAATTTGTCTAACCGGATGGTAGAAGGTGGTCGTGGTGGCTACGAGTTTTTCCCGGAAGATAAAAACTACTTGTATACAATAACGCAATGGTATCCACGCCTGGCTGTATATTCTGATTTCCAGGGATGGCAAAACAAGCAATTTACCGGTCGTGGTGAATTTGCTCTCACCTTTGGTAATTTCAAAGTGAAAATGACAGTGCCTGCAGATCACGTAGTTGGTGGTACCGGTGAATGTCAGAATTACAAAGACATGCTCACACCTGCACAATATCAACGTTGGCAGAAAGCCCAAATCAGCAAGGAACCAATTGAAGTAGTAACTCTGGATGAGGCTAAAAATGCAATGAAGGGAAAAGTTGCTGCTACTAAAACATGGGTATTTGAAGCACAGAATGTACGCGATTTTGCGATGGTTTCCTCTCGTCGCCTCGTTTGGGATGCAATGGCTGCTAATGTTGAAGGTAATAAGGTAATGGCTATGTCGTACTATGGCCAGGAAGCATATCCGCTTTATCGCCGTTATTCTACCAAGGCGGTAGCACATACTATCAAATCATATTCCAAGCATACCATCCCGTATCCTTATCCTGTAGCTATTTCAGTTGAAGCGGCAAATGGAATGGAGTATCCGATGATCTGTTTCAACTATGGGCGTGCCGATAAGGATGGAACCTATTCAGAAGCTACCAAAAACGGTATGTTAGGTGTAATCATCCACGAAGTAGGGCATAACTTCTTCCCAATGATCGTGAACTCAGATGAGCGTCAGTGGTCCTGGATGGATGAAGGCTTAAATACATTCTGTCAGTTTATGGCGGAGCAGGAGTGGGATAGCAATTTCCCATCCTCCCGTGGTCCGGCTCATAAGATTGTAGATTATATGAAGATGCCTAAAGATCAATTGGAGCCTATTATGACTAATTCTGAGAATATTATTCAGTTTGGGCCTAATGCGTATGCAAAACCGGCAACTGCACTGAATATTCTTCGTGAAACTATAATGGGGCGTGAACTTTTCGATTTTGCATTCAGGGAATATGCTCGTCGCTGGGCTTTTAAACATCCTACACCGGCCGATTTCTTCAGAACAATGGAAGATGCTTCAGCGGTAGACCTTGATTGGTTCTGGCGTGGTTGGTTCTTCACTACCGAACCTGTAGATATTTCTCTTGATAGCGTAAAATGGTATAGATTCAATGGTGATCCATCTGCTTCTAAACAACTGGCAAAAGAAACCTACGAAAAAGGAATGGACCATGTAGCTCGCCAACGTAATAAGGCAGCAGGAATGAAGTATGTAGTAGATGAAGATACCAGCTTGCAGGACTTTTACAGCAAATGGAATCGTTTTGAAGTAAGCCAGGAAGATAAAGCTGCTTATGAACAATTTTACAACGGATTAACTCCGGCGGAAAAAGCGCTTTACGATAGTAAAAAGAATTTTTATGAACTTACCTTCTCTAATAAAGGTGGACTGGTAATGCCTGTTATTATTGAATGGACGTTTACAGATGGTACTAAAGAAACCGACCGTATTTCGGCCTATATCTGGCGTAAGAACGAAAATGAGGTAACTAAGGTATTTGCGAAAGATAAGCAGGTAGCCTCCATCAAACTTGATCCGTTACGTGAAACAGCGGATATCGACGAAAGTAATAATATGTGGCCAAGAGAGGCTTCTCCCAGCAGGTTTGAATTGTTTAAAGGAGCTACGGGAGTAAGAGGTGCTTCAACCGGAGATAATCCAATGAAGAAAGCAAGTTCGAAATAAACTTACTATTTCATATTTTGTGGGCGGCTATCAGACAGATAGCCGCCTTCTTATTTAAATTCCATTTGAAATGAAATTAGTCATTCGTCTTCTATTATGTTTGTTTCTTGTGAAGTCGGCCAATGCGGCTACAGTAGATACACTTGATATTCGTAGCGCAAAAATGAAGCGTAGCTACAAATGCGTAGTAATAACACCAGATACTTATAAAAGCAATACCCGCCGTTATCCTGTAGTTTATTTACTGCATGGATATAGTGGAAATTATGCCAATTGGATCAGCAAAACTCCGGAGTTGAAAGATATGGTAGATGCTTATCAGTGTATCGTTGTTTGCCCTGATGGAGCTTTTGGTAGCTGGTATTTCGACAGCCCAATAGATAGTGCTTGGCGTTTTGAGACTTATGTAGGTAAGGAAATTCCTGAGTATATCGACCAACATTATCAAACTATTGCTGATCGTAAAGGCAGGGCTATTGCCGGTTTAAGTATGGGAGGACATGGTGCATTGTGGTTGGCTACCCGGCATAGCGAAACATTTGGTGCAGCCGGAAGTATGAGTGGAGGAGTTGATTTCCGCCCATTCCCTAAAAATTGGGATTTGGCAAAGCGTTTGGGAGAACCGGGCCCGGATGGCAGTAACTGGACTAACTGGACAGTTATCAACGAGGTAAATAAATTGAAGCCTGGTAGACTTTCTATTATTGTTGATTGTGGAGTGAAGGACTTTTTTATTGATGTTAATCGCCAGTTACATCAACGTTTACTCGATCTGGGTATCGATCACGATTATACAGAACGCCCTGGACAACATAACTGGGATTATTGGACGAATGCTGTTAAATATCAGATGTTATTCTTCAATCAGTTTTTCAATAAATAGGTATATAGATATATTGATGGGTGAGATTTTTCACCCATCAATATACAGTTAGTTTTCCTTTCTATTTCTTCTTTAACTCCAGACTTGTACACGCTTCTTTAATTACAGTAATATTCCCTTCCCAGCTTTGGCTGCTACAGGAAGCCTTGTAGCTATATACTCCGGGAGTAAGATCAAATGTTGCGGTGTTAGTTGCCCCACAATCGGGTAGTTCAGGGTATGTATTGGTGATAGTATGTGTAACACCGTTTATCGTAACAGCAATGGGGCCACAACCTAAATTCTGGCTTATCCAGAACATAGCCTGAGTAGGTTCTACATAGTCCTTGTCATTCTTTATACATCCCAATGCAAAACATGACAGCGAAAACAATAAAAATCTTTTGCTCATGAAAAAGGGGTGAAAGTGAAGGAAATGGTTACAAGACAAATTTGAGGTATTTTTGTGGTTCTGAGAAATTTATTAAATCGAGTAGGAAATGAAGCTTGTATAAATTTTTAGGATGTTGATCTAAAAAGATGATTGTTTTTATTAAAAATAATATATACATTTACGATAGTCTTTGAGAGTGCAATCTTAAAGTTTGTTTTTGCCCAAGTTAAATCCTATACCAAATGAAACTATTGAATTTGTTTATCCGAGCTACTTTGCATGCGCAGTAAAATTTCCCTGTCAATTTATTGAAGATTTTTTCTGGTCATGTAATCGTGTTCCTTTGAAGCTTATATTTTTATTGTTGCTTGTTACCCTAATATCCGGCGTTTCCGTGTTTGCTCAGGTATTGTCGTTAGGTAGTAAAAATGCTACGGATACGGGTTATTTATACTTATATAACGGCTCCAAAATTCGATCAAGAATTCCGATTGCCTTATATTCTAAATCTGATTCGGTAGATGTTATTGCCGTACGGGCACCTGTACGCAAAATTCAACCTGCTCCAACGCCAGTGCATACACCGTTTCTGGTGATACATGGTAATGTTATGTACGATTATTTCTATCAATCAAATATTGATACCCCATATGTAGAAAAAGATATTCAACAACATACAGTTCAGACAAATCTGAGTATCACTGTCAGAAACAGATATCCCCTCAGAGTGGCTTTTAGTACGCAACAAGGGAATTCGGCGTTGTTTAGAAATTTGACAGGTGCCAGATTATCCTATAACAACAATGATTTTAAAAACCAGTTAATTTTAAATGCAAGAAATTGGGTCATTGGAAATGTAAAACAGCAAAGGCTAATAGATTCGCTTAAAAATCTCGCCGATAGTTTGCAAAGAGAAATTCATTTCTTAAAATATTCATACGGAAATACTCCCTACCTGCAAAGACTTGTGGAAGCAAGAGAATTGGCATTTAAACTAAGACTGGATTCTATTGCAGGAAAATATAAAGGAAAGGTTTCTACCGACTCGTTGTATAAAAAAATCATGGTTGATAAAGAGTTAGAGCTGAAGAGGATTGATTCAATGCAACTTGTGCTGGATAAGTTAAAGAAAAGCTATCAATTGGTAATAGATAAACAAAACAGAATAAAATCTGGCCTACTTGATGCATTACAACATAGCAGAAATAATAAAGAGTTATCAGATGCTCTGGAAAGATTAAACCTGCCTGATACTGTTTTGCCGAAAGGATTTAAGACGTTATTGGCCATACGAAGTTTTGGAATAGGCAGAACGATAGCAGATTATTCTGAGCTAACAGCAAAGAATATAAGTATTTCAGGTGTTCAGATTGAGTATAACCCTTCTTATTACCTGGCTGTTGCAACAGGAACTGTCGACTATCAGTTCAGAAATTTTATTGTAAAAGAGAAAAGAAATCCACAATACTTGAGCCTGATAAGAGGTGGGGTTGGAATGAAAGAATCTAATCACCTTTATTTTACTTACTACACGGGTAAGAAACAGTTATATGGCGGTAATGCAGTAGTTGACACAGGTGCGGTTGCTGATAACCATCTGATGGGGATTGCATTGGAAACGCAACTTAAACTGGGAGAACAAACTTTTCTTACTGGTGAAGTTGCCAGGTCATCTATGCCTTATAACAGCAGAAAAGTGCATGGTGAAAATAATTTGAGCAGTATGATGAACTTTTCCCGTCGCTCTAATGAAGCATATACAATTGGGTTTAATACTGTTATATCGAAGGTGTACACACGCTTATCTGCCATGTATAAACTGATGGGGAATGACTTTCAATCATTCAGCTTTTATACTACAGGTTCAAGACAGATCGCATGGAATATTCAGGGAGAGCAACCATTTTTTAAGCAAAAGATCCTATTGGCGGGTGCCATCAGGAAGAATGATTATGCTACTTTCTATACACCATCAAATTATCAGAGTAACACACTGTTTAAAAGTATTCAGTTAACCGTACGAGTACCAAAGTATCCAATTGTTAGCCTGGCTTATCAACCAACTTCTCAATTAATGAAATTAGGAGAAGGCGAATTCAGTGAACAGGTTTTTTATATGTTATCAGGTACCGCTACTTATACTTATACTTATAAAGGTATTATGATGAATAGCATGTTATCATATTCAAGATTTTACAACAGACAAACTGATACAGCTTTTGTGTATTTCAACAGTAAAAACCTGATGGCAGGACATACCCTGTTCCTGAAACGGTTTACAATTGCAGGCCAGGCATCTGCTGCGCTCACAGAAAATTATTCAGTACACGGACTTACAGGCGAAACTACCTGGAAAATGTTTGATTGGTTGGAAGTTGGGGGAGCACTGAAATATAATCATCAATCACAAACTAATAATATACAATGGGGCTATTGTGGCAATTCACGAATAAATGTCAAACGCATCGGAGAAATTGCAATTAGGGTAGATAAAAGCTACCTGCCAGGGCCTGAAAGAAAACTAGTTTCAAACAATACAGGAAGATTAACCTATACCAGGATATTTTAAACTATGAATCAAGTTAAATCCCTATTCGGCACTGTATTCCTAACAATGCTGATATCTATGAAATTAAGTGCGCAGGTAACAATGTCTGCACAGGTACCGGCTGCCGGTATTATACAGCAGTCACAGTTATGGAATATTGTAGTCAACAATATTTCAAATAAACAGGCAACTGTTACTATTATGATGCGGCTTATGGATGCTGACAATGGTCAACCTGTTTTTTCTGGAACGTCAAGACCCGTAGTATTAGGGGCAGGAGCAAAGCAGCTCCAGTTGAAAGATCTTAGTCCGATTAGTTATGAGTATCTATCCCCAATAGCAGATCGGCGCGAAAATGCATTATTGCCACCCGGTAAATTCCGTGTATGCTATAGCGTTGTTGTAATGGGAGATAAGTCTATGAGCCCTCAATCTGAAGACTGTATCAACTTTGTAGTAGAGCCTGTAGCTCCACCTCAATTGACTAGTCCTGCTAATACCAGTATTGTAGAACAACCATTGCCACATTTTACATGGATCCCCCCGGCTCCGCTCAACCTGTTTTCTGATTTGAACTATGATATAATATTGGTTCAATTGTTCGAAAATCAATCTCCGTTGGAAGCTGTGCAAACTAACATACCAATATACAGAACTTCTTCGTTGCGCCAGCCCTTTCTGAGTTATCCTGCTGGTGCTCCGGCACTTGATACTGGTGTAACATATGCCTGGATGATTACTGCAAATAATGGCCGGCAGTATGCTGCACAGACAGATGTATGGACTTTTAAAATGAAGTCTGTGGTGCAGGAAGCAACCGTTGATTTGACCGGATATATTGAATTAAGGAGAAGCAGTAATCAGATTATTAATTGTAGCAGGGCAGTAAAATGCAGTTATGTAAATGATGCAGGTGACGCTAAAGCTGCTTATCAGATTGTATCCTTAGATAAAACGAATGACGTGATCAAATATGGGAATGTGAATTTGAGTGAAGGAACTAATCTGATAGAATTACCATTAGATAAGGGACGGAAGTTGTCGGAAGGTAAATTATATGTTTTCCGTTTGTTTAGCAGCCGTAATGAAGTATGGGAGATGAAATTCATTTACCATTCAATACAGTAATCGAAATATAAAATATTGTTCCTATACCTTTAAATAGTATTTCATGATATTGGCTTTTGTAGCGCGTGGGAAGAAATGGATAGCATCATGTCTTTTGGCTATGCTGTACTTAGAGATATTGATCCCCGCAAATGTACAGGCGAAACCTATTTCAACTGGTTATCGAAACCCAGGCATTGTTAGAGTAAACCATTCACTTAGTCTTAAATCAACATTAGCAACTTCTGCCAATGTAAAAACAGCGATACCGGTTACCAGTGCAACTGCTGCCTCCACAGCTATAGCATTTGGAGGGCCTTCACAACCTGAAGTAGAAGCTTTTCACCCTGCCAGCGCAGATAATATGGTTGATTTATTTTCAGGGGATTTCTCTTATTCAATCCCATTATTGGATGTTGGTGGATACCCGGTTACCTTAGGTTATAACAGTGGAATTACCATGGATCAGGAAGCAAGTTGGGTAGGCCTGGGATGGAATATTAGTCCTGGTAGTGTAACACGTAATCTTCGTGGGCTACCTGATGACTTTGATGGTAAATCGGATTTTGTTACTAAAGAAACAACCACCAGGAAGAATAAAACTGTTGGCATTACAGGTGGTATGGATGTAGAAGTCGCAGGATTGCCTGCAAAACTGGGGCTTGGTGTTAAACTGGGGATTTTTCATAATACTTACAGAGGTTGGGGTACAGAATCCGGCATAAATGCTTCCTTAAGTGCTGGTAACAAATCGAAAGGTAGTATGACAGCTGGTTTGTCATTGGATAATAATTCTCAGACAGGAATTACTATCTCTCCTTCTTTGTCTTATTCTTTCCAGGATAAAGACCATGGAGAAAACCCGTATGGTGGAAGTGTAAGTCTTTCAACTGGTTATAATTCAAGGTCAGGGCTTACTTCTTTACAATTGTCTGGCGGCCTTTCAAAGTATAAAATGGATGATAAAAATGTGAAGAGAACTAGTGGAAGTGGGAGTTATAGTCATTCTAGCAGTATTTCCTTTGCTAATCCCGCTCATACTCCTACAATGAAAGTAGCCTATACCAATAAGATGTGGACAGTTACTCTAAAATATGGAGGAGCGGCAACTATTGTGCATCCAAACTTTTCATTATCGGGCTATATATCGGAACAATATATTGCTGAGAAAGATAAGAGAATAACATTGCCTGCATACGGATATTTAAACTATCAGAATGCTAATGGCAACAACGGTGCATTACTAGATTTCAATAGGGAAAAAGATATTCCATACAGAGATGAGCCTGCTGTTCCTACAATTGCAGTGCCTTCTTATACATATGATGTATTTTCCATGACAGGAGAAGGCATTGGTGGAAGTTTCAGAGCTTACAGAAATGATATAGGCTATGTTTACGACCATGAAATGACTTCAAGGGATGCATCTACAGCTTTAAGCGTCGATTTTGGTGTAGGGTTTATAGCACATACTGGTGTCGATTTATTTGCTACCCGTGCTTACACTAAATCTTCACTTTGGGAATCGAAAAACTATTTGAAGAAAGAATTAGGTTTCAGGAAGGCAGACAAAGATTTTGAACCGGTTTATTTCAGGAGCCCAGGTGAAAAGACAATTAACTCCACCAGTTTTTATGATGTATTGGGAGGAGACCGGGTTGTAACTGCGAAACTGGAGCAAAACCCTGATATATATGGAACAAACATTTTTAGTACTCCCAATTTAACTCCGTATGTAAATGCACAACAACAAGCAGATATACCTATATCTGCTGACAATGCTGTAAAACCAGCAAGAGAAAAGAGGACACAGGTTATTACTTATCTCAATGCAAAGGAGGCAAGTGAAGTCGGTTTGTCGAAGTATATAGAATATTATCCAGAGAATAAGTTTAATATAGACAGAAGTAAAGCTGAATATCAAGGTGAGTATCTAGGAAAAGGAGATGGACTTCTTACTAAGTACTATTATAAAACCGGTTTTGATGTTTATGACAAGACTGTTATTGATTCAAATGTGAACTTTTCTTCAAGAGCAGATTTTAAAGCAGACGCTCAGAATAAGGAATGGTTTTCCATGAAAATGTTTGGAAAGCTTAAGGTTCCATTTTCCAGTACTTATACATTTAAGTTAAGGGCTGATGATGGTATGAGGCTTTTGTTGAACGGTGAAGAATTTATTAATGACTTTAACGAGGGTAGTGCCAGAGATAAATATGCAACTATCCCGATTGAAGGAGGAAGATTATATGACATAGAACTACATTATAATAACTATACAGCAGATGCAGAATTTAAGTTATGGTGGAGTTCAAGCGCATTTGGTGACAACGGTTTTAAAATTATCCCTGCCGGATCTTTTTTTACTGAAAAGAATGATGATGTTTTCATGGTCGATAAAAAATTCTACAGGGAAAAGAGAGTTAATAATATAAAAAAAGAAAATCATATTTCCGAAATTGATGTCTTAAACCCAGATGGCCGAAGGTATGTATATGGTATTCCGGTTTACAACCTTAGTCAGAAAGAAACCACTTTTTCTGTAGATTATAAAAGAGCAGATATAAATGAAGGGTTGGTAGCATACACACCGAATGTAGACGATACATTAAATAATCATATTGGAAGAGATGAGTATTACAATGGACAATTCATGCCAGCATATGCACACTCTTTTTTATTGACTGGTATATTATCTCCAGATTATGTGGATGTTACTGGTAATGGCATTTCAGATGATGATGCGGGAAATGCTATTCGCTTTAACTATACTAAAACAGCAGATATAAAGAACCCCTATAGCTGGCGCGCTCCTTATAGTAGTAAAGCTACCTACAATGAAGGCTTGAAAACAGATAACAGAGATGATAAAGGAAGTTATGTAAGTGGCACCAAAGAAATGTATTACCTGCACTCTATTGAATCTAAAAGTATGGTAGCGGTTTTTACTTTGGAAAAGCGCAGGGATCTGTTACAAATAGATGCATATGGAAATAAAACAGAAGGAGCTGCAAGGTTACTGCGTAAAATTGATCTGTATACCAAAGCCGATTTCCTGAAGAATACAGATACTAACGGTATCGTTCATGCGAGGCCAGTGAAGACAGTGCATTTCGAGTACACCTATGAATTGTGTAAAGGCATCAATCATAGCACCCTCGATACAACCAGTGGTAAACTTACTTTAAAAGAAGTTTGGTTTAGCTATAATGGAAACGAAAAAGGCAAGAAAAACCCTTATCGTTTCAGATACAATAAGTTCAATCCAAATTATGCTTCTAACAAATACGACAGATGGGGTAATTATAAAGATGCTGTCAATAATCCAGCAGGAATCAGTAATGCCGATTATCCTTATGCCTTACAGGATAGTACACTTGCTGCCCGTAATGCAGCGGCATGGACATTAGACACCATTGTTCTGCCTTCTGGTGGTGTGATGACAGTAGATTATGAGAGCGATGATTATGGGTATGTACAAAATAAGGTTGCAACACAGATGTACCAGGTCTATGGCTTCGCGTCAGAGATTCCTGATGCATTGAATGGATTTAAACCCAAATTATACGATAATGCTTCGTCAGGAGATAATTTGTATGTAGCGATAAGAGTGCCATACAAGCTTAACTCTATTTATGATGTTTATCCTCTGTTTGTAAATGACCTTAACCGAATTTATTTCAGACTTGCCGTAAAAATGCCATCTGATAAATTTGGGAGCGGTATTGAATTTGTACCCTGTTATGCTGAAATAGGAAATACGTATTATAAAACTTATGTAGATGGAAACTCCACTGTTATTTGTCTTCCGCTCGTAGGTATTACGGCAGATGGTAACACTCCAGGTGACAGAAGCCCGCTAGGGAAAGCCGCATTACAGTTTTTAAAACTGAATTTACCTTCAAAGGCTTATCCGGGATCTGATGTAGGAGATGATATGAGCCCAATTGATGCAGTGAAAATTTTGTACTCACAAGTGGATAATATTGGTAGCATGGTACTTGGATTTGATGAGATGGCAAAGCTAAAAGGGTATGCAAAAGAAATTGATACTTCACGCTCATTTGTCAGACTTAAAAATCCTAATCTCAAAAAATATGGTGGTGGGATAAGAGTAAAAAGAATCTCTAGCTATGATAATTGGAGTAAGATGACAGGGCAACGCGGAGCAACCTACGGTAAAGAATACCAATACACTACTACAGCCCAGTTGAATGGGGTATATAAGGAAATTAGTAGCGGTGTTGCATCTTATGAACCATTACTGGGTGGAGAAGAAAATCCATGGCGGGTACCCATTGAGTATACAGAGCGTGTATCTGCACTGGCTCCAACAACTTTGGGGTATGTAGAAGAGCCGCTTGGAGAGTCATTTTTTCCGGCTGCTTCTGTGGGATATAGTAAAGTAAGGGTACGCACTATAAACGCTAAGAATAACCGTTCTGTTAACGGATATGATGAAAGCAATTTCTATACTACCAAAGAATTCCCAACAATTGTAGAACGTACTGTAATCAATAACCATAATAAGAAAAGATTTAAGGACCCTCTGAGAGATTTGCTAAGAATAAATGCTAAACATTTGCTGGCAGTATCTCAGGGATTCAAAGTTGAGTTGAATGATATGAATGGGAAACTTCGTTCCCAGGCTACTTATCCTGAAGGAGATTCTGAACACCCGATTTCCTATACTGAGAACTTCTACCGGGTAGATAATCAAAATACTGTTGAGAAGCATCTTAATAATAAGGTGTTAACAATTAATCCTAAGGGAATAATAGAAAATAGTGAAATAGGTAAGGATATGGAGCTGATGTTTGATATGCGCGAGGAAAAATCAGTTACCATGGGGGCAAACATTGGCGTGAATGTGGATATGTTTACAGCCGGAATCTGGCCAATAGTAATTCCATCAGTAATCCCATTACCTCAGCATGAAGAAAATATTTTCAGATCAATTGCTGCTACAAAAGTTATAAACCGCCACGGAATTATTGATAGCGTTATGGCTGTAGATAAAGGTAGTAAGGTGGTGACACATAATTTACTTTATGATTCAGAATCAGGAGATCCTGTTCTGACAAGCGTACAAAATGAATTTAATGACAAAGTATATAACCTTACTTACCCTGCCGGTTGGATCTATGAAGGAATGGCCGGAGCATATAAAAACATTGGAACAGTATTGTCTGGTGTTTATTTCAAAGGTGGTAAGATTGTGAAAGGGTTTAATGGAAATATAAACGACTACTTCTTTAGTGGAGATGAGTTACTTGTTTACACCAAACGCCAGGTAGGAACCAGTGCTTGTATTGATACACTTGCACACTGGCCAGGTGCATTTAAAGTGTGGGCGGTGAATGCCAATATGCTTAAAGGTGGGAAACAAGATATCTATTTTATTAATGACGATGGAACACCTTTTACAGGTAATGATGTGAGCCTTAAAATTATACGTTCTGGTCGTAGGAATATTGCTGCTAATGCCGGAAGTATAAGCATGCTTAAAAACCCGTTGGATGCTGCTCAACTAGTGTTGAATGAACCTTCAGATGTTATTAATGCTTCAATGGTGGAGTATAAAGAGTTCTGGAAAGTGCCTGATAGAAAAGTGCCTGCTATAATTATAGATACTTTTAGGAACACGGCAATGACAATGTCTTTCCTGGTTACTTGTGGTGATAACACTCAAATGGTACCTATAACAATTGAAGCTGGAAAATTTACCTCGGTTGTTAGCCAGGAAAGAGCAGATGACGATGCTAAAAGTTTCCTGTTGATCAGTGGTCCTATGCTCGCATTTAATAAGATTGGCTGTACCTATTATTACAGTGATGCCAACTTTATGTATTTTCAAAAGCAATGTGGTGACCCAACTGCTATTGGAGAATTAGTAAAATATGTTTTAAATGCCAAAGCTGATTCCTCTCTCATTAGTAAAGCTGATGCGAACGATAAAGCTCATGCAAGGTTGTTAGCTGAGGGCCAAGCATTTGCGAATAGTAATGGTAGATGTTATTATTTAAGTGATCCGACTCAGGGAAATTTTACTCGTACCTGTACTCAGGGAATAGCAACACCTGTGACCTATTATCTTAATAGAGGGGCGGATACCTCATATATTAGCCAACTTGATGCTAATGCTAAGGCAGCATTCAGGCTGGCAGTTGAAGGTCCGGCATATGCAGAGTCAAATAGTTATTGCACTTACTTTGTGAAACTAAAACAAGAGGGAGACTGGTCATCGGCGAGCGGTTATTATACCAATTTAGTAGCTTATTTCTATGAAGATGAGGCCTGCACAATACCGACAACAGCAACTAACTTACCTGTGATTATTAATGTTGACGAGTCTACTCAAGTCATTAGCACTTCAACAACTGATACTCATAAGTATTACTCATGGAACGTTATTGCAAATGGTTCAAGAGCGGTACTTAAGTCAAATGTATTTGTTAGTACAGGATCGACAACAATGGAGGTAACAACTATTATCAGATTTTATTATTCACTAGAGATCCCAAGTCAGTATAACGTAATTGTAAAATAGACAACATCCTAATAATGAAAAAGTATTTGTTATTTATATGTTTTGTATTAAGTCGGTTTAGTACATATGGTTTTGATGCTCACGTCAGTAAATGGTATGTTGATACCAGTGGTACTTGTTATAGTGCAGTGCTGGACACAGGAATTAATCCATATACGCTTGGTATTGCTGCCAACTGGCGGCCTGCCAGAACATATGTCTACTATAGTTCAAGAAAGGAAAAGGATGCAACAAGTACGCAGACGAATATACGTAAGGACGGAACTTTTTCAAGTTTTTTGCCATTCTTTAAAAGGAGCACAGATGATACTCTGTTAAAGGTAGCACCGGATACCAGCGTTTGGGTCTGGAATGCACAATCGACCCTCTTTAATATCAAAGGATTTGAAATTGAAAATAAAGATCCTTTAGGTAGATATAATGCTGGTTTATATGGTTATGATTACACATTGCCAACTGCAGTCGTTCAAAACTCACATTTCAGAGAAGCTTTGTATGAAGGGTTTGAAGATTATGACTTCGCTACCAATGGCAATATAGTATGTCAGGTTAGCAGAAATTTTGACTATTCGACCTTTAAAAATCAGTTCGATAGCCTGAACGCCCATAGTGGTATCAGATCCATCAGGGTTACAAAAAATAATCCTGTTGCTGTAGGTGCTAATATTGTGAGTCAGGATGATGATAGCTTCAGTTTCACTGTTAAAACTGCTATCAATCCTTGTGCAGCTAAGGATACCATTTTGACTGCAATACGTGCAGATGCTAAAGTGGTATTACCTTCTTTTTCTCCATACGCTGGCAAAAAGATGTTGGTAAGTGTTTGGGTAAAGGAGGGGGCTATCTGTAATTGCGCCACTTATACTCATGCTGATATCTCAATTAAAACAGGAACGCTTACCGTTACAGCTGTTCCATCAGGTAATATTATAGAAGGTTGGCAAAGGATAGAAAAAGTAATAGACATTCCCTCAGGAGCTACCACTTTTACTGTCACATTTAATAGTAGCAGCGATAGTAATGTATATTTCGATGACCTGAGAATACACCCTTATAATGCTAATATGAAATCGTATGCGTATGACCCGATTTCACTTCGTTTAATGGCAGAACTGGATGAAAATAACTATGCCTCATTTTATGAATACGACGATGACGGAACTCTTATCAGAGTTAAAAAAGAGACCGAAAGGGGTATAAAAACTATTTCAGAATCAAGAAGCGCTTTAATCAAGGAATAAGATGAAGAAAATATTTTTTATTTATTGCTGCCTGCTTATTTCTCATATGATGAAAGCCCAGGATAGTAGTAGCTTAATAAAGGCTACTACTATCCTGTCAGAAGCGGGTGCAGTATTTGCAAAAGGTAATATGGCACTGGATATTACTTATACCTATGCAGATGAACAAACTCCAGATATTATAACAGATTCACTAAAAGGTTATGTTCTGGTATCAGGTGAAAATTATCGGGGTGAGATAGGGAATACGCTTACAGTAAAGAACTCACGTTATAGTATCATCGCATTCAGAGATGAAAAACTACTATATGTGGCCAGATCATCAGATTCAAGTGCAAATCCGGATGCTATTTCTCCATTCAGATTAATCGATAATGCAATCAAATCCGCCGGCATAAAAAATTGTGTGATTAAAGAGAAAAATGGATCTATTCAACTCTCGTTTGTATTTCCTGAAAAAACATCTTATAAGAGTATGAAGATTGTTTTGGATAAGAAATCGAAGAAGATGTTGGAGATAAGCTACATTATAAAAAAATCTTTATTGCCTTCAGAAGAGAAAACAACTAAAGATCTGTATGCCCAGGTAAAAACACTTTTCAATTACCGAAACATAGGCACCATTGCAAAGACTGACTTTGATGAGCATCAGTTTTTTACCAATAAGGCCAACGTTCTGGTGCCAGCTACTGCGTACCAGGGTTATGAAGTATTTATTGGATCTCCTACCAACTAATTCAGATGAAAAAAACTCCTATACCTATTAGAACATTCTTATTGTTTGTAGCTATTTTAATTAGCTGTGCATTTTCTTTGCAGGCCCAGAATATTCTTAGTGTCAAACAAACTTTGAAAGGCACACAACTCGTCACTGGAGCCGCCATAACAGTAACTGATGATGTGTATTATGATAATACATTGAACTCCAGACTGGAGCCTAATTATCCTGTAAAGAATATCGTCACCCTGAATCTTGATGAAACAAGTGCAGGGTACCCAACTGCTCCGTTTACAGCCACCGCAGTAGTAAAAATAACTTATAAGGGAACAGATAATAATCCACATTTTGTACAGGAAACCTTAACAGTTAATTATGATACAACAACCAGCTATAAAGCCAGGAGTAGCTTCATTTTTAATAATGCGCATTCTGTAACAGTTGAACTGGTAAGCCTTACTTCAAATAATACGGCAATGAATAACTCATTAATTCTTACTAATGAGATGAGTGGAAGCCGTATTTACAAAATGGATATGGCCAAAGATACTGTTACTGCTATAAGTTTTGATCTGGGATCTTTATCACCCAATGCAGACCAGGTTAGGATTACCTGGCCTGGTGTTATTGGCGCTGATGAATATGACTTGGAATGGACCTATATTGACTCTTCTGCTTATAAGAATAATGTTTATGGCAATCCAATAAACACCCAGTTGCTATTCCGTAATAATACAACTCGTACAAGCGTTACAGGTACTGAGTATAGCATCCCTTTGATGTATGATAACAGAGGATTTCTGTTTGCAAGAGTTAGAGCTGTACAGTTGAAACCGGGAAATAAGCGTTTGGAAACTATTTGGCCAAAATCTGTTGCTGTTATGGAATTTTTGGGCCATGAGAATAAATTGAACTGGCAGTCGAATATCAGCTTTGCAGAGGAGGGGAAACGCAAGATTGTAATGCAATACTTCGATGGACTTATGCGTAGCCGCCAGACCGTTACCAAAGATAATAGTACGAATTCTACAGTAGTAGCTGAAACATTCTTTGACAAACAAGGCCGTCCTGCTATTCAGGTATTACCTGCTCCAACTTTAAATAATATTATTTCTTATACTAAGGGTTTTAATACGGGCATCAACGGTGCATATGATGTATCCAAATATGATACACTTATTTCACCTGATCAGCTTTTGAATACTTCCGCAGCATCTATGGATAGTAGTAGTGGGGCATCTCAATACTATAGTGGCAGTAATCCGGACGCAACTAAAGATATCAGCCAATTTATACCAAACGCTGGAGGTTTTCCTTTCACGGAAACTATATATACACCAGATAATACAGGCCGTATAAGTCGCCAAAGTGGTGTGGGGCCGGATCATAGAATTAATAGTGGCCATGAAACAAAATATTCTTATGGAACTCCGTCTCAGCGTGAGCTAGATATTTTGTTTGGTACAGAGGCCGGGGATGCCTCGCATTACTTCAAAAATGCAGTGCAGGATGCAAATGGCCAGTATAGTGTTACCTACCTGGATATGCATGGGCGAACCATTGCGACTGCCTTAACAGGTAATGCAACAGGCGCAAATCTTCAAAGATTGCCTGGTGATACCTCTTTACCTACTGTTGAAACGCTGAGTGGAATAGGGAGGAACACCTGGTCAGATGGAGAGCTGACTATTCATAAAACATTGGTGGTACCTGTAGATGGGCAGTATGATTTCAATTACGAGTATCAGGTTCCTGGGGTGTCGCTAACTACCTGCGGTGGGGGTAAAGTTTATATTGATTTATACTTTGACCTTGAGATTAAGATAACTGATGATCAGTTTAATCAATTACTTCCTGGCAAAACACCATATATATTTAAAACAAAGAATTATGAAGGTTATATAGTACGTAACTTTATCAAAGCAAATTTTTCAGTTTTTCTTAAAGCAGGTACATATGAAATTACCAAGACCCTAAAAGTAAATTCTGAGCAAAACAATAAACAGCAATCATTTTATTTTGATAATGCTACCTGTACTACTTATGAGCAAATCATAGAAGAACAACGTAGATTGCAATCTCCTTCCAATTGTATTCCGGATTGCCAGGGGTGTTTGGCTAATTTGGGAACAAGGATAAGTTTTGCTACTTCGTATATGCAGAAAATGGGTAGGCCGGCTACCGATTCTGTAAAATATAGGGAGGAGATAGACAATGCATATAGTGTTTTGTTGGCCGATTGTGATGCTTTATGTGGCAATACCACATTAGCCGATTCGTATCGCACCAACATGCTCGGAGATATGACTCCTCCTTCCGGCCAGTACGCTAATCCTGATAATAATCAGTTTAAGTATTCTATATTTTATTCTGATGGAGATAGAATTGCTCCAATATATCAGAATAAGAATATTGTTTATCTCGGACCAGATAATAAGCCTTCAACAGTATATGATGAAACAATTGGTAGTTACGTAAAACCTCAGGACCTCTTACCTCAGCAGTTTATGGAGAAGTTTCAGCCTTCCTGGGCTGAAGCGTTATTGCCTTATCATCCTGAATATTGTAAACTTCAGGGTTATGAATTATTTAAACCTGTTTTGCTATGGGATAAACAATTTGGAAATACAGAAACTTATGCTGAGGCATTGGCTGCTAAGTATTTAAATCCTTTGGCCGCTCAGGGTAACGTGTTTGCGCCTTACTCTCAAACAACGCCAACAGATCCGCTTGCAACCAGTTTTCCAGCCTTAAAAGATAAGCTGATAAGTGAAATTAGAGGGGATAATGATAAAAATAACTGGTCGCTGTATAAGACTGCTGCTGTATCTACCTTCTGCCGGAACAGTAATGACCTTACTTGCGCAGATCGATATACTAATGCACAGAGTATCTTCAGCACTGATCTTTGCAAAGGGGATCTGGATATGTTGTGGCGTAATTTCAGAGAACAATATCTGACTGCCAAACGAAAGATTATTGATAGCAAACTGGCTGAAACTGCGTGTCAGCAAAATGGAGGGGCCGTTGATGTCAAAATGTTGTATGACAGCAGTAAAACAGTTCATTTCGGCTCTCAGGATATGGTGCTGGCTGCTGCCGGGCTTTCCAAATACCTGACAGCGGATAAAAATCAGTTGAAAGATTCGGCCAATATTATCTCAGCACGGTTGTATGATGAGAACTGCAGGAGTTATATCAATACCTGGAAACAACAACTGGCACCATGTTATAATAGTCAGCAGATAGACCAGATAATTACACAGTTACTGATAGTTTGTAAAGCAGGGGCAGATGAAACTCATCCTTATGGAGCCAGCACTGTTCCTGAAAGCAATACTTCGCTTGCCAACAGATCTTTCCAGGACGTCATCAGAAAATATAATATTGCCCATAATATTACATCATGTGGTGAAACCAGTCAGTTTTTAGTAACAATACCAGCTCCTTATTATGCACAGTCGGGTACTTCTGACAAACCTGTACTTACCAGACCTGAGGATTGTGAATGTGCAAAATTGGATAGTGCCAGAATGGAATATTCCTGGGCTAAAGTGGGAATGGAAACATTCTCTGAATATTTATTCAGAACATCAAAAGTAAAAATATCGCAGATCGACCTTGAGAATATGATTGCTGCTTGTCATCCATCATCTTCTTCCTGTACATTTTTGGAAAAGCCTATAAATATTCCGCCATATTTCCAATGCTATACACCGGCTCCATGTACTAATTGTAAGGTAGTTAATCAGTTGATTAACCGATATGCCACTGAATTCGGAACAGCAGCCCTACCTGTAATGCCAGGCACTCCAAATGCCCCTGAAATGGATTCGGCATATGAGTTAAAAGCCAACCTCTTTGCTTCATATATGAATAGTAAGCTAGGATATGGGTTATCGTATGTCGACTATCTGAATTTCAAAGATTCCTGTGATATACTTAAATATTCAGATAGTAGTATTATTAGGAAAACAAATACTATCAATGTATTTCAGTTGTATTACCAGGGGAATAAAGTAGATGTTGATATTGCGGACGTTAAGCCAACAAAAGACAGTGGTTATATTTTGGCTGGAGTTACGAATGGAAGTGGGAGGGTCGTATTGGTTAAAACGAATGTTACAGGGAATATCGTCTGGAGTAAGATTTACAATGCTGTTGACACATCCGAAATTTCTAAAGTTTTATCACTAAAAGACGGTAGTATACTAGTAGCAGGATCTTCCTATAAAATGCCGGTAGAGGGTACTGGTGCTCCTGCTTTATTGCGTAAGCAATTGGAAGGTTCGGATAGTGCTAATACTAATTTTGCCAATAAGATGAACACTGCAAATCTGAGTATTGGTAGTGATGGTGTATTACTTGATCGTAGTCGTTCAGCCATTTTCATAAAAGTTGATGCAAATGGAAATCTGATTTGGAGTAGAACCCGGGAAAACATTGAGCAACATACTGGTTTTAATATCAGAGACATATATGAGCTATCTAATGGTGATGTAGCATATGTAGGAGATTACGATGCTAGTTCAAATGCGGTGACCTGTACCCTGGGGGTTCTAGATAGTACGGGAACCGAGAAATGGATGAAGAATATTACGAATAGTAAAATTTCTCAGAATATAATTGAAGACGGTAATGATTTAGTTGTTGCCACCATCAAATTTGGTTCGAATTTTTTCAGTCCATTGCTTTCAAAATTTGATAAGGCTACCGGAGCAGTAGGTGCAACGAAGACTTACAATCTGGGTTCTCATACTGTTGTTCGTGATTTATTCAAAACAACAGGGGGTGGGTACTCTGCTGTGATGGCGAAGTATACTGGTATATACAGTGATACTGCCGCTGTTGTAATCATGAATGTGGATCACGACTTCAATATTAACAACATTTATAAGCTATCTACCCCAGCAGGCAAAGTAATATCAGAAGTAAGTGCTTATCAGCAACAAGATGGCAATTTGTTAATTTCTCAGTTATCAAGAGATAATGTTAACGGAGGTTTTATATGTAAATGGAATAGTAGTAATAACACTATTGCATGGTCTAAGAGACCTTTGTCTACAGAACGCTCAAGCGTAATGCGGCTAATGTCTAAGTATGATGGTGCTTTAGTGGGGGGCGGAGATTACAAGGGTAGCGTTGCTATTTTTCAATATGATAAAGATGGGAAATTAGGATGTGGGGATATGGATGACAATATTAGTGCAACCCCTATAATTGCAGGTGCCGGAACATTTATGCTGTTTACCAATGATATTGGAAAGGGCCTTAATCCTTATTCTGTAACACCTCAAAATTGTACTAGTAAACTTGAGAAAATTGAATGTATTGGTAAGATAGCTTCTAATATCAGTTATATAGATGTACAATATAATGGTGCGAAAGTGCAGATGACGGTAAGTGATGTAACGATTACCAAAGATAGTTGCTATATACTGGCTGGTACTACCAGATCTGATAGTAAGCCTATTATAGTAAAGAAAAATGTCAAAGGCGATTTATTGTGGGCGAATATTTATGATCCGGGATATGTAACTACTGTAGCCAATGTGTTGCCTTTGAGAGATGGCAATATATTGTTGGCAGGTAATTATAATACTGCAGCACCAGTGCAGGCTACAACAATGGCAATGGTAGCATCGGTATCAGAGGATACAACTACGAGGAGAATGGAATTAATGGCCGCTGCTGCCACTACTAGTAGCCTCTCCAATTTATTTGTGAAAGTTGGATCTAATGGAAATGTTATATGGAGTAAGTCAATCCATGGTGCCGGTACCGGATATAACCTCAGAGAAGTCGTAGAACTATCTAATGGAGATATAGCCTATGTGGGAGGTGATGATGCAGATTCCTACAATATACGTGGAACCATCGGACTTTTAGATAGTAATGGTAATGGTAAGTGGTTGAAAACCATGACGGGTATGCATATTACCCAGCGAATTCTTGAAGATGGTAATAATTTGCTTGTAGCTGCGATATGGTATGGCAATGGTTATTATAATCCTGGTTTTACCAGGTTTAATAAGGTTACCGGAGCAAACGTTGTTCATAAAGAATATAATGTAGGGAACCATGTCCAGGTGAATGGCTTATATGCTATGCCAGGTGGTGGTTACAGAGCAGTTATCACAAGGTATGAGTCTATAAACTCATTTAATGGATCTGCCATGATATTGAACCTGGATAATGATTTAAATTCAACAGGTGCTTATCTATTATCTAATCCTGATAAACCTATAAAGAAAGTAGGGTCATCAATGTTGTCTGATGGTAGTTTGTTGTTGACTCAACAAGCGACTGATGATTTGAATGCTGGATTCGTTTTAAAATATAAAAACAATAATACGGTTGCATGGTCTGGTCGTCGTTTAACGAATGATTCTTCCCTTATTGTGAAATTACTACCTAAATATGATGGCTCTTTGGTGGGGTTAGGACATTACTATTACAGTCCAGCAATCTTCACCTATAATGATCTTGGAAGGCAGCTTTGTGATGATAGGGCTGACAATATTTCTGTTACCGGCTATTTACCAACAGCAGCGCCTATCAGCCCATATTTTGATACACTTTCTTCAGTGATGTCTGATCGTCCATTAACCGTAAAACAAGGTATTGGAACGGTTCAAATTATAGAATGTGGAGTTGCAGGTGGCGGTACAACTAATATGTCGTTGTATCGTGGACCATTACTATGTCCTCAATCTACCCCTTCCTTCCCTGAAGTAGAAGGAAATACTGCTTCCAATTGTTCTGACAGTACATTCTTTCTGGTAAGTACTGCAACAGAAATTTTAAAGGCGAAGAGAGATTCGCTTACACTTAATTTTAACAAGGTATTACTAAATGCTGCATCTGCTTCAGGTAATTCTGAAGTATTTACTGTTGGTTATAACAAATCTGAATATCATTATACCCTGTATTATTATGATCAGGCAGGAAATCTTGTTAAAACAATTCCTCCCGCTGGAGTTATATTAGATACAAGTGCAGGCTGGCTCAAAACAGTGAAGGATGCCAGGACTGCAGGTACAACAGCATCGCCAAACTATAATTTGGCAACAACATATAGGTATAACACCCTTAATCAGGTTGTTTCTCAACAAAGCCCGGATGGTGGTGTTTCGACTTTCTGGTATGACAGGCTTGGCCGCCTAGCTGTTTCCCAAAATGCAGAGCAGCGCAGAGGTAATTACTTCTCGTATACTGTTTATGATAATTTAGGAAGAATTACAGAAGTTGGGCAGGTGAAATCTACAGTTGCGATGACTGATGTAATTAGTCGTAATGCCTCTCAGTTGCAGCAATGGTTGAATAATGTTACCAATTCTAAAACTCAGGTTACCAAAACTGTATATGATATACCTAATGAGATGATAGATGGTATATATCTAGTTAGTAAGAACCTGCGGAATCGGGTAACTTGGTCGGCTGTTTATCCAAGAGCTACTGAACTGGATGCGTTGGGGCATAGTCATGCAACCTATTACAGTTATGATATTCATGGTAACGTGGATACGTTGCTGCAGGAATATCATTTAAACAAGATGGATACCTCTGGCAATCGCTTCAAAAAAATCGCCTATGACTATGATCTAATTTCAGGTAAGGTAAATAAAGTCTCTTATCAGCCAGGGTCACCAGATGCATTTTATCATCGTTATTCATATGATGCAGAGAATAGATTAACAAATGTTGAAACTAGCAGGGATGAAACCTATTGGGAGAAGGAAGCATTTTACAAATATTATAAACACGGACCATTAGCAAGATCAGTAATTGGTCAGCAACAGGTGCAAGGTATCGATTACGCCTATACGTTGCAGGGGTGGCTGAAGGGTGTAAATAGTAGTACACTTTCATCTTCCTTTGATATGGGTAAAGATGGAGGAACTGGAAGTACCGTAGCAACCGATGCTTTTGGTTATTCATTGCATTATTATGGCAACAATGATTATAAGCCTATAGGAGGCAACATGGTTTTAGGCAAAGGGGCCGCAAATAACACAACCCTGTTCAATCCGTTATACAATGGTAATATTGGAGCGATGGCAGTAAATATTGCAGGTATAGATAAACCATTGTTATATAACTACAAATATGATGTATTAAACCGTTTGGTAGGGATGAAGGCCGCAACTGGATTAAGTATAACCACCAATACATGGACTCCGGTTGCAACAAACGATTTTGCAGAAAATATTACGTATGATGGCAATGGTAATATTCAATTTTATGCCCGCAATGGAAATGGTTCTGTTACTGGTAAGTTGGATATGGATAAAATGACTTATAAATACAAGTCAGGAACCAACCAATTGGATAATATAACTGATTCTGTACCATCATCCAACTATTCTACTGACATAGACACGCAAGTACCGAATAATTACAGGTATGATGCCATTGGTAACATGATCTCAGATAGCGCCAGTAATATCCGTGCCATAGGATGGAATGTGTATGGAAAAATCCAGTATATCGTTAAAACTGGAAACGATACAATTTTCTACACTTATGATGCTGCCGGCAATAGGGTAAGCAAAATGGCAAATGGGGTACAGACTTGGTATGTAAGAGATGCTACAGGTAATATACTCAGCGTATATACTAAGAATGATCCGAATATTAACAATAAAGATCTGACTCTGATCGAAACCAATCTTTATGGTAGCAGCAGATTAGGTGTTCTGTATCAACAAATTAATGTAGAAAATTTATTGCCTCCATCTACCAAAGATTTACCTAATTTAGGATCAGGATTTAGTTCTATCTTTAATCGTGGAGAAAAGGTCTTTGAATTAAGTAATCATTTAGGTAACGTATTATCCACTGTCTCAGACAGGAAACGGCCTAATATTCTCAATGGCACAACAATAGACCACTTTGATCCGGTAATCAAAACCGCTCAGGATTATTACCCGTTTGGGTCACTGATGCCTGGTCGTGGAGGGTATGCTATTGTCAATGGTTGGGTAGGTAATAATACTACAGTTAACGGCTATAGTTTACCTTCGAGTTTATCATTGAATACCCGTAGTGGCAACCAGCCTTCAGAGTACGTGGCTACCAATTCTATTGATTTTAATGTTGGTTTTGTTTCTGGTACTGGTGATAATTTCAATGCATATATTGCTGATGCGAGTTATGCTGGAGGAAGTGGTAGTCCGAATGGAAGTTTGGGTATCGATGGAAACGGTACATATCGTTATGGGTTTAATGGGAAGGAAAATGATAATGAGGTGAAGGGAGAGGGAAATCAGCAAGATTATGGGATGCGAGTGTATGATCCGAGGATTGGGAAGTTCTTGAGTGTGGATCCGTTGGCAAAGAGTTATCCATTTAATAGTGTGTATGCCTATGCAGAAAATAGTCCTATAAATTTTGTTGACCTTGATGGGCTAGAAAAATTATCTCAACAGTACCTTAATTCCATTGATAACAATAATGGACCTCGTTTAAAAGTTATAAAAGAGGATAAAAGTCTGAGCCAAATCGCAGCGCGTGGAGGATTTGATGCGGCACTAAATGCAAACTCTTTAGGGATATCGGATTATACTGGAGTTACAGATCATTTAAATGAATATCAAAAACCTGATGAACGGGAGGCATATATTAGAGGACGAATAGGTGGTGGTGTTGCAAGTGCGGTTCAGGGTCTTTTTGAAATTTCAGGGGGTGCATCTGGAGGACTTGCAACCGCAGGGCCAACATTAGGAGGAGGAGCAATTGTTGGTGCTGGTGTTGTTGCACATGGCTTTGTGGTTGGTTCATATGCGATGGCGGATATAGGAAAAATGCTTGCTCAACTTAGGCAATTAAATTCCTCAAGTGGTGAAAGCCCTGAAGGTACTTCCAATACTCAAAATGGTAGCGAGGCTTCTAGTCCTTTATCAGGTCAGGAAAAAAGGAATCAGAGATATTTGCAGTATAGAGCCAATTGGTCTCGGGCAAATTTAAAAGAAGTTGTTAATAGATTAACTCCGAATGTTGAAGGAGTGGTTAGTCAAGATGGAGTGAAGACTAGATTTATAAATGAAAAATGGGAGATTATTGCGGATAATGAAAATAATTATTTTAGGATTAAAAATCTTGAGACTAACCAATATGTTCTTCCTAACGGAAAACTTCCAAGTACAAGTGGATATACTGGAAAGGAAGCAAGTAATTACATGCAACAAGTTACCCATATATTAAATGTCGAAAATTAAATATGCATCCCTACGATAAAAAATATTGGATTTACGTACCTCCTAAATTTATTAATGAAGATGAAATGGAGTATACAGAGGTTAAACTTTGGTGTTTTTTCAATTTGACTCCAAATAGCCCTAATACCTTAGTATTGAAAGAGGAGGAAGTTTATTTGTTACAAAATGAGAGTCAAATTTTCGATATAATAAATGAGGAAAATGATTCGATGCTTGGCATATTTGAGGACACTGAAATTTTTGATTCGTCAGTCAAATCAATAGTGATTAGCCGTTTAGCACAATATAGGGTTGAAGTTAAGAATGAATTAATATTAAGACTACTTAATGAAATTCTCAGACTTTTGGAGATATCATATACTACAAATAAGGGGATTTACTTTATGTTTTAGAGTCGAATATTCCTAAACGTAATTGATACGTTTAGGAATATCTAAGGATTATTTAAATAACATTTGATAAGTCGTCCTTTTTGATATTATGATTAGTCCAGCATATTTTTTTGAAAGAAATCTTTAAACTTAGTGTCTTGTCCTGAAATAGGTTTACATATTTGATGTAAATCTATTTTTATGACAAGGCATTTTTCTTCTAATTGTAACCGACCTAATTATGAAAGTTAATACAACACTCCTGCCTTCATCATATTATGATGATTCTTTTACTAGATGTTCAAATGCGAAACGATAATAACTCGCTAGGAATTCTTTATTAATAGGTAGTACCTATATGTATGATATGAAATGACTGAAAAATCGGTGGTTAAACTAATAATGGAGGTTCATTTAAGATAGGAGGCTATCTTTATGGGTTAAATGGTAAGGAGAATGATAATGAGGTAAAGGGAGAGGGAAATCAGGTGGACTTCGGAGCAAGAATTTATGATCCGAGGATAGGTAGATGGAATAGCTTAGATCCTTATCAAAAGAAATACCCAAGTTTTAGTCCATATAATTTTGTGCTGAATTCTCCTAACTATCTGAAAGATGTTGATGGGCGTGATGTAGGGGTAACAATTTCTGGAAATACAATTACGTTTAGTAACACCTTCTTTTTACAAGGTAGTTCTCAAGTAATGCTAGATCATATTAATAAAGAATACAATAGGATGTATAATGGAAAACTTGGAGGTAAATATGTTGATGCTACTAGTGGAAAAGAATATACAGTAAAATTTGAATTTAGTTTTAAGATAGCTACTAATGACGATATAGTGAGGATTTCTCAAACTTCATCACCTTTAGCAGAGTCGCTTGTGAAAATTAATCCAAACTCTGGAAATGGCTATTCATCTGGTGACATTGGGGGCAATATTATCAGAATGGATAGGGGGGTAGCATATGATATTGGGTTTTATTTGCATGAGGGTTCTCATAATCTTGGCCTTAGTGATAGATATGATAATATGGCATTAATAGATGATAATGGTTTTAGAGCGAAATTACCGAAGGAATTTGAACATTTAGATAATCAATCCATAACACAACCAGGATTTGAGGGTGATCCGCTTGGAGGTAATTATAAGTTAGATGAAAATAATAATTTGGTTCCAGATAAAGCAGTGAATTATACTCAAAAGGTGGTTGATCAATTTGCATCTAAAGCATTAGAGTATTCTAAAAATAATAATGCAACAAAATTTGTATTGGACGGAAACTTGGATACAGAGGAGAATAAGAATAAAGGAGGATTTAATAAGATAAGGAAAGTTCCAGTAAAATCGGCCGAAAATATTATTAATAAAAAATCTAATTGATGGTTAAATATTTGTGTCTATTGGGATTTTTAGCAATTTGTGGTAAAACTATTAATATTTCAGACTCAACTAAAGTCAGCTATAAGATAATTACAGATACAGGTTTTGTAATTTATACTCAACCACACTTTACAGGTCTATTTGTTGTCACGAGAAGTGATAACTTCATAAAAGAACTAGATGACAGTAATAGTCTAAAGTATTATAAAACATATCATGAGGATTTTAAAAAGTTTATTCTTCTTAATGATACCCTTCCAAAATTTATTAAATATGATAGTTCAATTTGTGTATATAATAATGGAAAGTTAGACCAAGTTTCTATTACTTATTTTAGGGTCGTGTTGACTTTACGAATTCCAAAGAATGTTGTTTTAAATAACGTGGTTCCGAGGAATTATCAATCAGAATATTATCTTGAGAATAAACGGTCTGGGAAAAAGACATATTTAATGGAGTATGGCAGTCCAATATGGGATATATTTGATTGTATTGCTTATAAGTTACTACCTTAAGTTACTATTGTATTGAGCGATCAAGGGTCTTCTAATTATAAAATGAGTGCGGTGATATTCTGAATATTCGAACGAAGGTATTATATTGAATGAAGATAGTATCATTTTTGATGATTTAGGTATTAATGGTTTGGAAAATGGTAAGTTTTTTAAAGAGGTGATTTCGTATTAAAAAGATACTTTGGAGGAGAAGACGTATATTTTTTACTAGAACGACACTATTGTCTTGTCCTAAAATATATTTACATATTTGATGTAAATATATTTTAGGACAAGACATATTTATGGCTTGGGGAACTCAGACCATACTAAGTTTATATTTCAAGGGCAAGAGATGGAATCCCAAGATATAGGTAATCATCACTTTGGAGTAGTGGCAAAGGCAACAGGCTTCTTTTATGAGAAACTAATTTTAGTTAAAGCAGGTGAAAATCAAATGACTAAACCAGGAGCCTCTAAACCGGAGTGGCAGAAGTATATTATCCATCGTGAGCGAGTTCCATTAGAGCATGGAGGTTCATATACAATTGAATACAAAGAATGGCTACCGCCATATGGGGATGATCCAAGAGATCAGTATTGGATTATTCAAGGGTTTAACTACTTTAGAGAATTTAATAAACGTTGATTTAATATGAAACCTTATACTCCAAAGTTTTTTTTGATAGTATTATTTAGCTTAATAGTATTGAATTTATTTTCCTGCATTTCTCCATTGTCAGAATCGAAACCTTCTGTTTTTAAGACAATAAAGCTGCCAAACAAGGGGTATTTATTGAATGTAGAAATTTATCCATCAGATGCTACTATTCAAGGAAGTGTAACAGTTCTTGCAAAATATATTGATTCGACCTCTGTATTGGGGCGTTTTGAAAGATATAATCAGATATTTATGGATTCGGTTTTAGGAGATTCAATGATTATGTTGTGCTTAAAGGATACAAATTCATCTGTTATTATTGCTGATACTATATATCTTAAATTGCCTTAAGTTTTACTTAAGATCGAGCGTATAAAAATTAATAAGATGCTTTCTGACTGAGATAGTAAGGACTTCGATTTTATTTATTCACAGTTGAAGTTGGTCTATCTTGAAATCCTTGGCATAAGTATCAATAAGATAAATATGTAACCCGGTCGCAGACCGGGTTACATATTTGATGTAAATCTATTTTCATGCCAAGGCATTTTTCTTCTAATTGTAACCGACCTAATTATGAAAGTTAATACAACACTCCTGCCTTCATCATATTATGATGATTCTTTTACTAGATGTTCAAATGCGAAACGATAATAACTCGCTAGGAATTCTTTATTAATAGGTAGTACCTATATGTATGATATGAAATGACTGAAAAATCGGTGGTTAAACTAATAATGGAGGTTCATTTAAGATAGGAGGCTATCTTTATGGGTTAAATGGTAAGGAGAATGATAATGAGGTAAAGGGCGAGGGAAATCAGCAGGATTATGGGATGCGTGTGTATGATCCGAGGATAGGAAGGTTTTTGAGTGTGGACCAGTTAGGAATGCATTTTCCATGGAACAGTGCTTATGCATTTAGGAAGAGGAATATACAGTTTTTGGGGGGGAGGAAATGAGAAATATAAATTATGGGTTTCCTGGACAATCTGTAAACTTTCATTTCAATCCTAAAGTTTCTAAAACTGAAGTTATCGATATATCAACACCTGGTTTGAAACAAAAATAATATGCATCGAATTATATCAGAATATCTTAGTCAGTATAAGTTCCAGTATAGAAAATATAACTTGCTTATGAAAAAAGTGCAGATGGGAACTATGGGCTATGATGATTTATTGCGAGAAATAGACCCACGCAGTATAGAAAAATTGAGAGCTCTTTGTGAAGATGATTATGCTAAAGCTCTTAATGAAGTATCAGATACAGGATCAGTATTTTTTGAATGGATCAGGAATGCAGCTGAAGAACATGACTTTTATCTTTTGGAGGTGTTGATTTCAGTAAAAAGTGAGGTTGAAAATGTTGACTACACCTGTATTAATTTGTATCTACTAAATTATTTCGTGGAGTGTTTTGAGAAATTAGAAGACGAGGAAGATATAAGTTATGCAAAGTATTTATTTGAATGGATACTCGATGTATTAGATAACGAAACGGAAGAATGTACTGGAATATTAGAAAGAATTTTTTCGCTCGGCAAACCGCCTGAATGGTATGTAGGATTTTATGATCAAATTATGAAGCTTACTTTAAGGGCTCCTGTAAATGAAAAGACATTTTCCGCTGTGAAGAAAGGACTATCAGTAGAGACGACGCCAGATATTAGAACTTTTTTGGAGGAATATCTTGAGGAGAGAATGTCTTAATGTATCGAATGTTAATAGATAAATGACAAAGCCAGAACATCTGGGCTTTGTCATTTTATGGAAGTTCTTTGATTGCATAACTGTCACCTTTATTATTGTATCTTTTTTCATTCGATGTTCAAATAATAAACAATAATAACTCACTTGGAATTCTTTATTAATAGAGTTGCATCTATATGTATGATGAGAAATGACTTAAAAATCGGTAGTTGGACTGGTAATGGAGGGTATTTACGATTAGAGGCTATCGTTATGGGTTTAATGGGCAGGAGAGATCAGATGAGATAAAAGGTGAGGGAAATAGTTATACAGCGCAGTTCTGGAAGTATAATCCGAGGATTGTAGGATATGGAACTTAGATCCGAAACCTGTAACGGGTATTAGTGAGTATTCTGTTTTAAACAATAGCCCAATATTTTCCAGTGACCTATTAGGGGATGTATCAGACCCACCTCCTGGTGCAAATTTGGCTGTCTGGGTAATAGCTTTTATGTATATGAATTATTATCAACCGGTAAGTAGAGGAGTAGAAAACTACCATTTAAAGGAGTGGAGTCAGATTAAAACAGATACAAAGGAGTTTGCAGGAAATACTTATTGGGGTAATATGGGAACCATCAATGGACAGCTAAGTCTATATACAGGAGGAATGTATTCTAGATCTGCAGAGAATTTTAATTTAAGTGTAGAACAAGCTAAGGCTTTCCAAACAGCATCAGGAGTGAGTGAGAAAATATAAGTGATATCTGAGATGGGTGGAGGTGCTCCGATGCCAAAAGTTGCCTTGTCTGGAAACGCTGGTGCAGTTTTGAAGCCTGTGGTAGCTCTTGAAATAAAGATAGCAACTGTAGTAATGGCTAAGGCATCTAACGCAACTGTTTCGGGCCAAATATCTGGAATGTTGAATGGAGAACCTAGAGATATTACTACGCATAACTTAGAGAATGTTGTAAAGAATTTTAACAATGTATATTTCCAAATAGGGAAGAATAGTAAATTGATACTTGATAAAGCTGGACTAACCCATATTTTGGGGCGGAATCATCCAGATTTTAGATAAGGTGTTGATAAAGCTATACAATCTAATTTTCCTTCTAATACAACGGTTAATGTTATAGTATCCACAATTGAGAAAATTATTAAGGGAAATACAAATAAAATTTTAGAATTAATGACAGGTAAAAATGGTGCCAATGCCCAGTTTGAAGTAGGTGGGAAAAAATATCAGTTAGGTCTTAATAGTAGAAACACCAATAGAATTGGACAGTTTTTCGAAATAACCAATTAGAAATTGTAATTATGATTAGTATAAAGAACTATTTAAGGAAAAGGCAACTTGAAAACATTCAGAGCATGCGTCTTGCTAATGAAGATGATTTTTTTTACATAAAGGACGAAGTTTTATTGAATAAGAATAAGGAATGGTTTCAAATGGAATTAATATACATTCCAGGTGCAATAAACATAGAGATTAATTATAAAGAAGTAACAGGATTTGTAGATTGGGACTATCCATATTGGATTTATACGCAGGCTACCTGTCAAATGGACAACATTTTGGAAGGAAAAGGATTTCGGTTACCACACCTAGAGTCAGATATATCCTTGGATGTTAATGTACTTAGTAAAGATCGATATTTAATTGAATATAGAGAAGGGAAGAATGTCAAGAGCAGAATTAATTGTGAGAGATTGATTTTTTTGAAGAGTTTCTTTTATTCTGCTCTCGAGGCTCTTAAAGTTGCAGAAAGATTTGGAATAGATTGTAGTAAGGAAATAAATATACTAGAAGGTGGATTGTTAAAGTTAAAATAGAAAATTCAGAGGGGATGTCATTGAAAAGGTGAGTATAGCTGTATGGGTTTAACGGGCAGGAGAGATCAGATGAGATATAAGGTGAGGGAAATAGTTATGCAGCGTAGTCCTGGGAGTATGATCCGAGGATTGGTAGGAGATGGAATTTAGATACGAAACCGATGGTTGGATGGAGCATTCAATGATAATCCAACTATGTTCGGTGATCCTCTTGGAGATTGCAGTGTATTTGATCCTGTAGGGAAGATTGTCCATTATGACAAAAATGATAATGATAAGCGGGTTTTTATGTTGCAATATGATAATAACTTAAAGCTTTTAGGTAGGATAGGTAGACTTGTTGATGTAAATGAAATAGTTGGAAATATTGTTGTAGCAAATACTCCGACTGCACGACAAACATCTTCTGCAGGTTGGGTGAGGAGAGTGCTTCCAAATGCGCTCTGGTACTACAAAAATAATAAGAATACAATTTTTGGTGTAATATGGGCAGAAGATATAGCAGCAGCAGGTAGTATTAAACCAAATGATCCTGAAAAAGCGAATAATCCACTAAAGTATAATGGAATGACTATATGAATAATGAAATCTATGGCTAAAGTTGGAGCAGCCTCAATGGTGAAAGGACAACGGACAAAATTTCTTTACGGGTCATATGTATTTAATGGTTCTGCAGATTTTGGTAATTGTCATGCAGGTTTCATGGGTGTCCAACAAGGTATGCCTAGAAATACACAGTATTTGTGGGCTGGTATGGATGAACTTGTGAAATTGCATCCTAATACTTGGGAGCGAATAGTACAAATATTGAGTGGTAGTTCTCCAATGGGAGATCAGCCGATTGATCATATGTGGAATAAACAAGGAATGACAGATGGAGAAAGTTTATTAATAATTTATCCCAATAAGTATAATGCAACAATTATGGATCGAATTCTACGCACCGGACCGTATTAGTAATTAAATATTATTTATGAGACTATTATTAGGATGGATCACTATTTTTTTGATAGCTGTTTTGTCAATTTTTATCAGCTTCAATGATTATAGATATGAAAATGGAATTAATATGAATATGCTTTTATGGTCAATAGTATTGTTGGCTTTGGGTATATGGTCATTAGTAAAACCAAAGTTGGCATTCATATTAATTCTAATTTTCTATCTAGTCACTGCCATTTACCGTTACATTACACAAGGCGGAGAAATACTAGTATTTTTACTTATTCATATTACTTTTATTGTGGTGATGCTTTTATCTATATGGGTAGTCTTTACTAAAGAAAAGTAACATAGATTGTTAGCTGAAATGTTAGAAAAAAAGGTGAGTTCACATTGATTAATAATATAAACAGCTCTGATAATATCGGAGCAGTTTTATTTTAGTATAGATTGTAATTTAGCTTTGGCAAGAAATGCGTCCAGTAAAGAATATACACATTAATTATGAAGTGGATAATATTTATTTGTCTCTTAAGTTTAGGATTCGCTTGTAGAATGAGGTCTAATTCAAGAGTGACTTATAAGAAATATTTAAAAGAAGCCTTCGCACGGAAAGATACATCATACGTTCTATCTGTAATCGATAACTTGAATGACGTGACAATTTCAGATTTCGAGTATTATGATATGTTAGTAAGAATATGTCAATTGTCTGGATTTTATTATGGAAATCTTGATGCACGATCAGATTTATATAAACATAAATCTCAAAGCGAAAGAATGATACTTCGACAAAATACAGCAAAAGTGATGTCGATATATTCGAAATCGTGTTTCTTTCTGCATTATGCAGATCCCGATGTTTTTCAGTCTATCGAGCAAGATTTTTGGAAATATGAGAAATTATCAACGAAAGATCTTGATCAGATAAAGCGAAGGTTTGATTTGCTTTGCATGGCCGATAAGAGAGACGTCAAAAAAAACTGATTTTTTGATCTCAAATAAATTCAAATTCACTTGTGTCTTTTCCTGAAATAGGTTTACATTTTTGATATAAATCTATTTTCATGGTGAGGCATTTTTCTGCAAATTGAAATTGACCTAATTATGAAAGTTCTTTGAATACATCGATCCTGCCGTTATAATATGTATACATCTTTTTTTACTTCATGTTCAATGGCGAAATAATAATAGGTTACTGCGGATCCTTTAATAATATCGGGTGTACCCATATCTATGATGTTGAATGGCTGATAAATAGGTTGTCTGGGTGGTACCTTTGGCACAGTGACGATGGGAAGCTATCGTTATGGGTTTAATGGTAAGGAGAATGACAATGAGGTGAAGGGTGAGGGAAATCAAGTGGTCTTTGAAGCAAGGGTGTATGATCCGAGAGTGGGCCGTTTCTTATCATGTGATCCACTGGGAAAAGAATATGCATTTCAAAGTTCATATGCATTTGCTGCTAATAGCCCAATAAAATTGATTGATGCATTGGGTTTGGCACCAGACGATCCGCCTAAAACTCTCTATACAAATACACAAGCTGGAAAGCAAATTTTTACAGAGGGATTTAATGCTTCGGCGCATGGTAAATATTCAAAATATAACTGGTTTAGTACGGAAGCGAATGCTTCAAATACTGGAAGAACAGGGCTGGGCATATCGTTACAAATGGAAGGGATTAATGTATCAGATGCGCATATTATTACTAAAGAGCAAACAAGTGCTTGGGAGCTTGAAGCGATAAAGGAAATGGGTTATGATGATAAGAAAGGTTTTAGTGCTGCGAAGAAATCTATGAGTAAGGAGGCATTTAGTGACTTGTATACAGAAATGAGAGGTCGAATGTATGATAAAGTTGGTAAATATATGGATAGTAAGAATCTTCCATCTTATATTCTTGAAAGAGATGGAACATACGCAGTGTCAGATGCAGCAGCAAATTCTGGAACTATAAAAAGTATAAGTGGGTCAGCAGTAGCAGTCAAGGCCCTTAATGGTTTAAAGTGGGGAGGCCGCGTACTCATGACAGTTGCTGTAGCTAAGGACTTGTATGATATATATAATAGTGGTTTTGAAGTAAGGACGATTGTAACGAAACTAGGCTTTTGGGGAGGGGCATGGGCTGGTGGTTCGGCGGCAGGTACTGCTTATACTGCAACTGGATTAGATTTAGCAGGACCTTGGGGATGGGTTGGACATGGTGTAAGTGTGATAGCAGGTGGGGCAGTAGGTGGTTTTTTAGGACAAGAAGCTACTAAAACAGTATATGATTATGTAACAAAACCTGGTGTTAAGCCAGGGATGAAATAAGTTATAAATGGTCTTTCCTCAAGAATTTAATGAAGCATATTGGTACAATGATGAACTTGGTTATTTGCAGATAATTTTAAGTAATAAGAATGCAAAAAAGTATTTATGGTTTAACGGTATGGATTTTTATGGTTTGATTACTTTAAATTCTATTCCACTTTCATTTAAGGAGTGTGATTTGAAAACCAAAGGTGATAGCTTTGTTGTTGAATCCATAAGACAGTCTGATGATATTTTTTTTATTAAGCTATTAGATGGAGACATCTGGCAAATATATTTTATGCTTGATGGAGAAAATATTCAAAGACTGTCAATATTTAGTAAATTAGAACATGGTAGTATACTTTCGCCATTAGGAGTAAGCCTTTATGAAGCAGCTTGGCGACGGTTTTCAGAAGCCATGGAGATTGAGGTTTTGGCTGTTGATTTCATTGAGTAGTGTTCTAGTTCATCGTTACAAGTAGGATACATCAGGTAGAAAATCGGTGGTTCGATTGGTAATGGTATGGGTTTAATGGTAAGGAGAATGATAATGAAATCAAAGGAGAAGGAAATCAACAGGATTATGGGATGAGGGTGTATGATCCGAGGATAGGAAGGTTTTTAAGTGTGGATCCGTTGACGAAGAATTTTACTGACTTGGCTCCCTATCAATTTAGTGGCAATACACCAACAGATCTTGATGGTGCAGAAACATATCTGCAACGTCACCAAACTGCTTTAAGAAATAATGTTAAAATAAAAGTAGCAATAGCGGATAAAGTTATTGCAGATGCGCAACAGGCGGAATTAAATAGATGGAAGCCGAAAGAAATGGAAGTATGGTTAAATGATCCATACATGAAACTCCTCCGATGAAGGCTCAAAGCGATAGCAAGAAAGAAAACCGTTCTGAATATGAAAAGTATAGAACCAGAAGACCAAGTTATGGACCTACTCAAGTTCAGGATGTGTGGGATTAAAATATTAACAATGATGGAAAGGTTAGAGACCAGAATAAAAAATGGATTATTTTAAAGTGGAATAAGAATTTACCGCGTACTGGTCAGTGGGATATGGGGCATAAACCAGGTCAAGAATATAAAAGACTATTTAATAAACTTATGAAATGAAAGATCTCATTCGAGAAGTTTCTAAAAGAATATAGAACCCCAGAAAATTATCATCCCAAAGACCTTTCTAGCAATAGGGGTCATGAACATGAAAAGTAATAATAAATGAATAAAAAGTTTAAATTGTCAGCAAAAGAGATTGTTGATTTAATCCCTCCAATGGGAGGGGCTTTGGCAACAGACAAAATTACAGTCGATGGAATGAAAATTGGTTATATGTATAGAGAAAAACCAATAAATGAATTAGATAGCGGCTGGAGATTTTTTGAAGGAGATGAAGGTCAGGAGTATACTAATAACACTAAAAATAGTGGAGTTTATAACGTTAATACAATTGCTAATTATGATCCAACAATAATCCCTTATTTGTTAATGCCTATAGGAACTAAGATGGAGAGGATTCCTGGAACGAATAGGTTTAAAGAAGTATTTGATTGAATATTGCAATTCCATCTTTCAGAAATTTCAAAAAAGAAATGGCCTACTTTAAATTGTACAGAATTACAACGATTAAAT
Source organism: Chitinophaga silvatica (assembly GCF_003419895.1). Taxonomy (GTDB): domain Bacteria; phylum Bacteroidota; class Bacteroidia; order Chitinophagales; family Chitinophagaceae; genus Chitinophaga; species Chitinophaga silvatica. The sequence goes on from NZ_QPMM01000009.1 coordinate 316,046, forward strand.
ATTAGAAATAATTTAGAAAATTATGTACTATAGGTCCTTGTAATAATTGTTAAGTAATTTTTTCTGATAAACCTAAAAAGGATAATGAGTAGTATATATTATGAGAGTATAAAATTGCTTTCAATTAAAGCTAGACTTGCATTTGCATGTAGGTGTCTAGAACTTGCACTTGATAAATACAAAATTAAAAGTGAAATTCTAGATAAGGTTATAGCCCAAATTTGGGAATTTACAAGTGAGGATGAACGGTTGGATTTATGGGAAAATTTGACTGCTGGATTTAATACGAAAGATGTATTAAGCCCCTATTATAATAATGAGGATATACCTGAATTAACTCCCGATCAATTTAAGTCACTTGTTAATTGTTATAGAACTTTGCCAATTTTTATTTGTGAAATAATTGATGAAACTATATGGATAGGAAGAGCCAATTTATATTCTAAGGTTGATGGATTTAGTGATGAAACATTGTCTCCATTAAGAAAAGTAATTACCCTAATGATTGAAAATAGTATACCATTACCTGGTTTAGATACATTTTCTAAATCTTCGTTTACAGAAGATGGAGGATGGGGATTGCCACATACTAGAAGCTATTATTTAGAGCAATGACTTGTATTACAAAAATAATTTGTATTTATTCCCTAATAAATGAAAGCAGTTGATTAAAAAGATAACTCCACATTCCTATGAAGATATTGCAGTGATGGCAATCACTTGGTAGGGAGTTAAAAGGCTTGTTCGAAACCTCCACCAAGTGTAAAAATGGATTACCCAATACCACCAATCTCACAAACAATACCAACACAATGTATTTATTGCAATGTGTGTCAACGATAGATCATCTGCTAGTATGAGACTGCGTAAAAATGAGCTATCTTTTAGCAACTATACTTTGATGCTATCTGGTAGCTAGAAGGACTAGCAGCACAATTAGGCTTCTGGAAAGGTTTGGATTTGTAATGCTGCTGGGAATTATGTAGGTAAAATTGTTACTGACAATACTAGAATTACATCTAAGCTGAATTGGGCTACCCAAAATATAATATTGTTGTCTGTTTGTGCTGCCGATCGGCTTGGTCTTTTTCGTGTTGCTAAAAAGATGGAAAATAAGAAAATTGAGCTATGTGCGTAGGTACTGATAAGACAAAAATAGTACAATATCAAAGTACATATCCAAATATCAATATAAAATTCACAGAACCAAATGAATAGCATATTACAAATTAATGATGTTTATGATATAGCCAGTTACCTAAAGGGAAAGGGTATGGAACTAGAACCGTGTACTGCAGATGAAGTAATTTCTTTGGAAGATCATTTCAAGCTTACACTTCCCCAGGTTTATAAGGATTTTTTACTGCTAATGGGTAGGGGAGCTGGTTCCTATATGCGAGGAACGAATGTGTTTTATAAAGATATATTCTTATTAAGTTCTTATGCTGAAGAAACTATAAGAGAATCTAATTTGAAACCACTGCCATCAGATGCATTTGTATTCTGGATGCATCAAGGGTATATCTACGCTTATTTTGTAATGGGAAGTGATAACCCTCCTGTTACTGTATTTTATGAGTCAGGAGAAATTATAGAATTTAATACTTTATTTGAGTTTTTAAAATCTGAGCTTCACCTAGATGGGTTTGTTAATATAGTTGGTTAGTTAGTATTGAATCGAAGTGTGATGAGGGCGTCACGGAGTTATGTTGTGCAATGGCTGATAACTCGTTAATTCTGGTAGGAGCAGCAATATAGTGTTGATGTGAGGCTATCGTTATGGGTTTAATAGTAAGGAGAAAGATGAAAAGGTAAAGGGAATTCGATAAGTTATAAATATCGGATTTCAAAATGCGAAGATCGACGGGTTTTTTGCTAGCATTAGAAAACAATAAAGATGTAACGGAGATAATAACTATTGATTCTAAAGCTTTAAATGAGAAAACTATTTTAATAGGTATACATGAAAATTACAGGAACGCGCTCATACATTTTGATAGAATATGACCATCGTGTTTTGAATATTAAAGGAGAATTGGCACTGTCTGCATTTTATGCAAGTCTAAGCGCAATCAATTGTTGGGAGCCACCATTTGAGAAGGTTAAAGTTACGGAAGATGAGAAAATAGAATTAGTAAAGAGACTTCTAGAAGAACAAGAGAAGGGTTCTTTTAGATTTAAGATAATATTTGTGGAATAAATATTTCTAAACAGGAATAATATCAATTTTGAAAAAAAATAATATGGATAGAAATATTTCAAAGTATCTTAATCAATTTGAATCTGAGTCTAAGAAATATGAGTTTCTTATGAGAAAAGTTCAAATGGGAGCTGTGACTTATGATGATTTACGGAGAGAAATAGACTTACGTGAAATAGAAAAATTAAGAACTCTTTGCATTGATGAATATGCTAATATTCTTAAGAAAGAATCGGATCTGGAATCAGTATTTTACGAGTGGATTAAGACAGCGACTGATAATGATGATTTTTATCTTTTAGAAGTATTGCTTTTAGTGGAAACCAGAGTTACAAATGTTGATTTTACTCGTGTTGATTTGCATCTACTAAATTATTTTGTGGAATATTTTGGTAAATCAGTTGACCTGGAAAATATGAATCATGCGAAGTATTTATTCGAATGGGTACCTGATGTGTTGGATAATGACACTGAAGAGTGTAGTGAAATATTGGAAAGGATCTTTTTGCTAGGCAAGCCGTCTGAATGGTATGAAGGTTTTTATGATCAAATTATGAAGCTTACTTTAAGGGCTCCTGTAAATGAAAAGACATTTTCCGCTGTGAAGAAAGGGCTATCAGTAGAGACAACACCAGAAATTAGAACTTTTTTGGAGGAATATCTTGAGGTGAGAATGTCTTAATGTATCGAATGTTAATAGATAAATGACAAAGCCCAAACGTTACCTTAAGTTAGCAGTGATGGGAGGGATTGATAAAGAATATGCAATAAATGGAGATTCATATCTATAATATCACGTACGCTCATTACTTGAGCTAAACTAAAATAATCACACTAAAAAAACGAATGATATTTATATGCTGCAGACTACTAATGAAAATTTATTTAAGAAATTTTTAGAGACAATTTTATTTACGGTTGGAAGTAACGACAAATTTTATGGCCATTTATTAGAATTTTTAAATTATAGAAGAACCATTGCAAATAGAGAGGAAGTTTACAGCTTATATTCATTGCGGCGTGGTATTGGAGAAAGAACACGAGAACAATTAGAACAGTTTGATAACGTGTTAGATAGTATGCGTAGGTGTAGTTCCACTGAAGTAATGATTCATACAATTCAATTTCAATCAGAATGCTTTATGTTTTTTACAAGTTCCGATTTGAAGGAATATTTTGGATATATTGTATTTCCTTATATCGAGTCTTGATGGAAGATGATGTTAAAGTAACTCCTAATTTTTGCCATGTTATTTGTATTTATTCAAAGAGTACTATCCTCAGCTCAAAAGGTGTTTTTTTTTACTTGTTAATGAAGGTGTAATTACTTATATGTCGGTACTCTGATATAAAGAGAGTTGTAAAAAATAAGCGAGAGAATTCTGTGTGCATATGTATGGATTTTAAATGAAGCTTTATTATGGATATTCATTCAATTACGCAATACTTGTTGAGACAAAAAATGAAATTAAAGGGTTGCAGTATATCTGAAGTGAAAAGACTGGAATGCAATTTTGACTTGAAATTTCCTCCTGCGTATAAGGAGTTTTTATATTCTATGGGTAAAGGAGCTGGGAAGTATATGCAAGGATCGTCAGTTTTTTTAAATGAGCTTTATATTATAAAACCTGATTTTGTGGATCTGCTATCAGATCATGGACTTTCTTTACCTGATAATGCTTTTGTGTTTTGGGCTCACCAAGGTTATCAATTTGCTTTTTTTTGTATTGATGAGGGATATAATCCACCTGTGTATTTTTATTATGAAGGGGATATTTCTATTGAGAAAAAGGAAGACTCTTTAACGGATTTCTTCACAAATCAATTATTGATGTCGGGATTCGATCTGGAAAGATGAATTCCATTCCCTGTTTTAAAAATAAGAGTTCATGAATAATATAGAATAGGACAATGAAATTTTTGGAACCTCGGTAATTCAGTAATTGATAAGTAAGAGCCTTATTCCTAAACAATAATTTATGAAGCATAGTTTTGTAATAATTATTCTATCTGTTTTTTTTATTTGCTGTAATCAGAGAATAGCTGATAAAGAATCGAGTAACCAGAATTTTGATTCATCAAAAGAGGTCTTGCTTAATCCTGCGCCTGCCCAGGTACCTGTTGCCAGTGATATATCCAAATTGCAGTCAGATAGTTCCTTACTGGTTGAGAATAAGGATACGTTGGATTGTGGGGCAATTATTAATACACTATTTCATAGGAGTTTATATAAATTTCCTGTAGACAATGGATTTGAAAAGGAAGAATTAACAGCGGTAATTGAAGACGCAAAAGATTCAGTACTTTCTATTAAAATAATGCTTGTTGATACAGTAAGTAACGATCGATTAACCGTCGACTGGCTTACATTAAATTGTAAAAGCAAAGAATTTCAGACTATCCCAAAAGACGGAACAAATAATGGAATTAGAAGAATAAAGTATGATACTAGATTTCTAGATATATTAATGAGAAAATGCGCACTTAATTATTAATGGATTTCCTGTGGTAAGAGAATAAACTGGTGATGTTTGGTGGATTTAGTAACCACATAGTATAATAATCTAAAAGTAAGAATGGTTATATTTTGAGATTATTTTAAACATAGAATAAAGTTTTACTCTTGAAAAGTTGCGTTTAGACTTATTTAGTTATTTAAACCATAGGAATTACACCATGAGTGGTGAAAATGAATTCAGTGTATCTATATCTAATATTGATACTAATATTTATACTGAACTAATTTTGAGCCCAAAAGATAATATTCAGGTCATTTAGTATATTGTGGACTATGATATAATTAAAGGTCTCCGTTATTACTTAGTAGTTGGGATTGGCAAATATGTTGAAGATACTGAATTAGGTTTTTTTACAATAGAAAAATGTTTAGTACAATTAAAGTATAATGATGATTTAACTTTCTATGATGCAGAATTGTATATAGAAGAGTTGAGCCGACAGCGTTAAAAATTAACTGTTTTTTTCTTGAAATTAGGTTATACCTTTTCCTGAAATATAAATCGACTCTTATGATAAGACGTTTTTAATTTATTCTATGCTCTTACTATTTAATTTACTACCTATTGCCACGAAATGCTAAAAACAATATTATTGCTCTTCTTAATTTGTAGCTTCAGTTCTTGTAATGAATCACCACAATCAAGGATTAAAGGAAAAGTTGATTCTACATCAATAGAATCTATAGCTACCCCTAAATTTATTGAGCCAGCGTCCTATAGTATCTGGGATAGTATTAGTAGTAAATTTCCACTTAATACTGAACAAATTAAAAAATTAGGATTCAGTGAACTTTATATGACTGGAGAAGAGGAATCCTGGGGAGAATCATATTATAGTATAAGCGACAGCTTACGAGTAGTTATTTTGAGTTTTAATGATAAACGTGTTTGTATAAAGAAATTATTGGTAACTGTAAACTCAAGATCAGAAACTGGGATTGAATATAAAGTGATCAGTACAGATTGTGATATTGATGCAAGTACAGAGAATGTCAGAACGAATTTTCAACATATTAATGATACTACCTTTGCTATTGAAGAGAGACTGTATGCCAAAGGTGATGAGGACATGGAAAATCCCCAAATAACAAAAAGAAAATTCCGAATTAAAGAAAATGGAGAGATTCTGGAATTGAAGTTTTGATATATTTTTTCGAAGTAATAAAATTAAAATAACATCCAAAATATAAAATTGAGAATGTCGTACCACTTGCTAATTCATAATTTATGAATTTAATAGAGCGAAATGAAGTTAGAGGATTTGGACAACCTGTTCTCTTAGGGAGAAGGTTAACTGTTTTTAATACTTTGTTTTATGCTAATGCCAGAAATAGTATAGGTGAATTTCTAGAAGAGTTTGCTGTATCTATTGATGAATTAAAATCAGCAGTATCCTATTGTAAGAATAGAGAGTGCAAGACTTTACATCATCCAACAGATAAATATTGTGATGGTTGTATATTACGAAGTTTTGCCGAAGGTTATCAATCTACTAAAAATGATTTCACTGAAGAGGGTGGGATATCATATTCTAAAGATGGAACTATAATTTTTTTAGGAACATTGACGGAGTTAGATGATGACGAATTTGGTCAATTGGGATGGATTTTGGCGGAAAAGGTCGAGAAGCGTTTATTAGTCCTTTAAAATAACTCTAGGTATTGAAAGCTCTTCTAATCTCATTTTTTAATATCAGACTCCGTAATTTTTGAAAAAAGAACCCTATGGGATAATTGAATATTTTTTAGTTAAATAATACCAATAATGAAATAGACCTAACCTGGAAACAGATAATTAGATTTGATATGGCAAGATTTCATTTGTTGGCAAAACTTTCATGAGATGATTCATTACAACATTGAAAATAAGTTTATTAGAACAGCTGCAGTTTTCTTATTTATTATTTTTATATTCTCATGTAGCAATGAAGTGAATCTAAGAACGGGAAATGAATTAGTTGAAGTGAGTTGCCTATCATGTCATAATTATAATGAAGTCAGGACGTTGTATCAACCATCAATTTCTAAAATGAGAAAAACGTTGCTGAGAGATTTTTTGGACTCTGTGTTAATTGATTCCAATCATAGACTCATTTTAAAACGTTTTTCAAGAATTGAGAGAGATAGTATTTATCATTATATAAAGTTTTGGAATAATGTGTATGAAGATCCAAAATGATATAAATGAATGAAGCTTCAAAGTAACTGAAATTATATGATTATTAAAATATATGATAATACTTTATGACCCATTATAGATTGGTGGATGATTTATCTATAAACGGAAGATGGTTTTTAGGTGAGTTAACTTCTCCGCAAATTGAAGTTGATGTCTGGGAGTATAATTCAGTGGGTCCGGTTACGGTTAGTGATTTACCCTTGTTTATTGAAGTTGCAGAAAATGGAGTGGCACTCGATTTAACGTTTGCTGCATTTGACGTGCTGATTTGTAATAGTAAATCGGCCAAAATGTTAAAGGAGAATGAGGTACAGTTATTACCTGTAAGTATAATTGGTGAGCAGGATACCGATTACTATGTAGTCATTATTTTAAATGAAGTTGATTGCATAGATAGGGAAAGCTCGGACTTTACATTGTTTGAAGAGAACGACTCTATTAGACCTGATCTGGCGGGAGAGTTTAGTAGTTTTTTTGTTATGGTAGTTAATGATGATTTATTGGGGAATTTAGATATAGTGAGGGTAAAAGGGTTTAATAATACAGTAATTATTAGTGAGCGGTTGAAAGACTCAATTGTTACTTTGGGATTGACTGGAATTAAGTTCGAATCTGTTAGTAAATAATATAGTTAGGATGGTATGAGAGCCTTTAAAAGATCATAAAGTATTCCTTAAAAGTAAAGAGTTATGGCTAATTTTCATAACAATACAACATTAGACAAAAATTGAAATAGGATAAAAACTATTGTTAGAATTTTTCTATTGTGGGTTATTTAGATAGTACTTGATTCTATTTCAAGTATGTTGATTAGTAATCTTTTTGAAGACGATATTGAACTTGTTATGGGGTTCTATTACGTTTTGGTACCATTAGCTTTATTTATTTGCTTAATGGCTATTATTGCAATAACAACATCAAGATGGAATCAGACTAGGATGAAGTTATCGTATTTGGGCTTGTTTTTTGTCATGATCTTATTGAATTTTTATTTTTATCTGGCTAGGAATCCAAGCTTTTTTTCTGCTTATAAACAAAAGTCGAGCTTATAATCCAGGAGAGAAATTGCGAATTGAAATTAGCCCACCAGATAAAAATGTTGAAACTTAATTCATTTGCCAATGATCAAATAAGAATTTAAAATACATCAAATAATGAATTCCCAAAATTTAATCCCTATAAAAAAGTTTGTGTTACTTTTATTAGTATTATCCTTTATCCCCAGTAAGGCTTCAGCCCAAGCCTTATGTAGTTTTAACCAAATCTGCTTAAAAGAACGAACTGATTTGGTTAAAGAAATTAAAGTACATCCTTCATTATCTAGTAAAGAATATGAGAATTTTCCTGTTATAGATACTTTTTTGTCTTTGAAAACATGGATAATTAATAAAACTTTCAACATAAAACATAAAGCCCCCAGTTTTTCTTTAAGGATGTTTAGGGATAATGTCTCTGATACCTTAATAATAAATAATCAAAAGTTCGATTTAAATAAAATTGTTAAGAATCAGATTGTAGCCATTGTTCACAAACTCTTTACCTTCAAACAAGGTAATGATGATTATTTATGCCTTAAGATTCTGGATGCAAGTAATGGCAGGGTTCTCACATGCTATTTAATAGTGTTTAATATAACCAACAGAAATCATGTTATATGTCTGAATGAGAAAGCAAACATTTCTGGCGCTACCTGGAAGGTGAAAGAGAATCTGATCACAGATCAGGACAATGATGGTTTGCTAGAGTTAAATCTTAGTGATTCATTGAATATCAGATCATATCTCATATCTCCTACAACCTTAATTAAAACTGATAAATGTTTAGTCTTAGAACAAGTAGATGATTTAAGGTTTTGTGTTGATTTAAAACGATCTAACTGGTATTTTAATATAGGAAATTATCTGTCGAAGTGTGGTAGATGCAGGTTTGATTTTAATGAAGTAATACCAGAGTCAAGTTATTAATTTAGAATGAGTTTAAAATTTAATGGATGGAAGTTGAGAAAATTGACTGGCAATTTGTAACTGATTTTATCGTGGAAGTTTTATCAAAGGTACAAGTGTATTTGGATCAGGAAGCTATTAATACAATAACAATGTATTTAACTTACGACGAATACGAAATGGCATTTGAGATTTTGTATCTTAAAATAATGGAATTACAAAATACACCTCCTATTAACCTGGCTAAAAGCCTGGAGGTAGGGAAACTATTAAAATTAGATGAGTATGCTGTTTTTGACGGGGGCTTTTGGAATAAATTTGAGCATTATATAATTAAACATCAATGAATTGCAACTTCTAATAGATTGTTTATGAACGAATTGGATAAAACCTTAGGTTTATTCGTAGATCACCTGGTGGCAAGATTTAGAGCTGAACTTGTGTTGAAAAGTATCCTGGATGTCAATGTCAGACTAGAAAAGCATTATGAAAAACAAAAAGTTCAATTCATTATAGAAGTAATAGCCTTAAATTATCAAGCACGCGAAGATAGTTACTATGACGAATATGGCCCTGTGCTTTCCATTACATTAAATACACAAGATAAGAAGTCGACAATCGAGTTTTTAATAATTAGATCTCATGGTCCGATACTTTATGAGAAGATAGTAGAGTTTGAGGAAGAACTAAATATAGAGTTAAAATTCCTGGAGACGGAAGTTTTATTAATGAATTTTCTGGTTGCATTATATCTTAATTAAAATATATGACTACAATGGAGGATGTTTATCAGGGAATGGACATTGGTTGGTATGCCTTGGATAACGAAATGAATCTGGCAATGTTTCTTTCGGGAGGAGGCTTACCATTATCTGTATTAATAGCAAGTGAAAGTGATGGGCGGTGCGATTGATTCTGTATTAATTATTGCTTTAATAACTACCATTATTATCCTGGGTACTATTTTTATAAGTTTGAAAAATAGAATCAAAAAGAACTGGGTGTTGGCTTTATTATTAATTATACTGATTCCTGTCGTCTTTTATTTTGTATGTAATAGAATTATTAACATAATTGGAAATCTTTAAGAAAGCTTGATAATTAATATACCCGTTATGAAATACTTATGCGCAACTGTTTTATTAATCCTATTTACCTTAAAATCATTTTGTTGCAGCTGTATTGGTTTTAATTCTGTAGAAAGTGGATTAAAAAATTCGGATGTGGTATTTGTGGGCAAGGTATTATCGAAAGAAATAATTGATCTTTCAGATCCGCTATACCCGCAAATGCTATTTCAACAAGTAAAGTTAAAATTTCTTGTTACTAAAGCTTATAAAGGAAAAGTCAAAAGCGATACTCTCACTGTTATTACTGGTATGGGAAAAGGTGATTGTGGATATCCATTTGAAATGAATAAAAATTATATTGTTTATTCCTCCTATTATAGGAATGTGGATAAACGAAGAAAAAAGGATAAAAGATTTCTAAGCACAGATATTTGCCAAAGAACAAGAAGTTCAGATGACAAAGACGAAATAATAGCGCTTGAGAATAGTTGATGTATTAATAAAATTTGTAACTCAATTCTTCAAAAAAATTGGACCAGTGCCATTTTGGAGAGATCATAGAACTATTGAGTCCTGCTGTCGAAAAAACTAAGGTGTTTAGTGGATTGATGATAGTATTACTGTGTAGATATTGAATCGTGTTACCAGTATAACCCTAATGTTAACTAATGAATTTATTTTTACTATTGTATGGCAATAGATATTTACAAAAGAAAAGACACCAGGAATCTACGTTTTCAAATCACAGATCAATTGTATAATTCTATTGAAGATACTATAATTGCTCAATTTCAGAAGAAAACAGGTGTCTATATTGATAATTATGGCACTACTATATTAACTTTCCAACATGCCAGAATTTTGAAAGAATTATTGGAGGTAGAAAGCAAATCTGCAGGTAATGATGTCAGTAAAGAAACAGAAATGTTAATAGCTTTTCTTAGTGATGTATATAATAATGAAACAGACTTAGATCTTATTGGTGACTAATTCTATTTGTACAAGATGGTTATATAACTACATTCAAATTCTAACCACGAAATGAATTGGATTAAAGACTATATAATAACTTTCGTGGGCTTAGGGCTTATCGACTATTTATTATATACTGCAATGATCAGAAAATTGATCGACCAATATGTAGAAACAAAACGTATAATGAAGCACTCAAATTATACAAAAGGAATTATTATTGGTTATGAAGAAGGAAAAAATTGGGATGAAGATACTGTATACTCCCCTATAGTTAGATTTGCAGACAAAGAAAGTGTTATACATACAAAAACTTCCGATGAAGAAAAGTTCACTAAAAATCAATTGCGTAAGAAAGTAGATGTTTACTACGACAATGATTTTAGTAGAATTATTGTGGATACCGGGAATCTGCTATTCTTTAAATTTAGTTTGATTTTATTTGCAATTGGTGTTGGCCTTGTCGTAAATATTGGAACCATCTATTCTGCGTTATTTGAGTAGTGTTAAAGTTGTCAAGATAAAATAATTCCCCTTAAGCTTTTGATTTATAGTTTTGTAAATCAATTTTTGTTGAAAAATCACCATGCAATTAAAGTTTGAAATTTCATGTATAGACTATATAATTGCTAAGATATACAGACACAACAATAACCAGACTATAGGGCATAGTTCAGATCAAGGAGATAAGTTTCAGGAATTATTGAATGTTTTCTTTCAGATTGATAAGCTTAATGAGTCGGCAGATAAACAACAATTGCTTCCATTTTCATCCATGGTTTGGTGGTACAATGATTTTATAAATTACTGTTGGCATATTCAGACATCTGATGGTTTCAATTTGAATATTGAAATTGTAGAACACTCTCCTGAAAATGAAAAATATCAACTTGCGATAGTAAGTGAATATTTGACCCTGGATACACTACTGCTTGATATCTATAAATCGCTGCGCGAAATGTGGATGAAATTCGGGTTTGTTGGATATAAAATGAATTGGAGTGCTGGTAATTTCCCAATCTATGAGTTATTGACCTTAAAATCGAGATTCAGCGATATTAAACTAACCTTTCTGGAACAGGACGAAGAAAATGAATGGAGATATAAGGTACGCCCCGAAGAAGAACTACAATTACTCCTTAAGAATTAATATGAAGTTTATAGATATCAAGCTTTCCTTGTCCTTATTAATATTGCTGACTGTGTTGAGTTGTCAGAATAGGAGTACAACAATAGGAAAATCATCCAATACCCAATCGACCGACAGCATTGAACATTTTAATGTAAAAGATTCAATCTTAAGGCTTACAGCTACTCCTCAGACAGATGGTGAAATATGTTTAAAGTACTATTTGAATCATTTTGCATCCGAAAGAGATTTATGTTTTAAATATTTTGATTATTCGGATGTTATATTCCCAAATATTTCTGTAGGTATTCTAAATGGCCATTCCTTTAGAAAATCGAATTACGGACTTATACACGATAGTATCCTGGTGTTGCCGTTGATAGGAATGAATGATTTTATGTCTGTATATGTCTTAAATCTGGCATCTCAACAAATCCTAGCAAACGATATTCGCACTTCTATGGAATTGGTTTGGATTGATGAAAAAAAGTCGACCTTTTTGCTTTCCGATACCCCTCTGTATATTAATGATACAACCTACTTGTATAAACTTAAAATGTATAAAATTACTGGAAGTCATCTTTCAATAGTAAGAACAGATACTATTCATATGCCAATAGATGTCAAAGATGATTTGAGAGTAAACTACACGATAGCTCAACGTATTTTATATGAAAATTGATAAGACGAACTATCTCATAACTTATGAAAATAGCATATAACCCTTCAGAAAATATTGTCCTTAATGAAAGTGTGATAAAATTTGGAGAGTCTCGAAATTTAATGGGATCTGTAAGAAGTGCTTTGGGATATTCTACTGTTCTGCAGATGTAAGCCGTTTAAGATAGTTAAAAATTGAATAAATGAAATTACTCGCTATATTCACCTTAACCCTGCTCATATTTTCTAATGGAGACCCAAAATTAATCTCCAAACAAGGTGTTGGAAGGATAGATTTCAAAACCCGATTAGATAAAGTTACTAAGGCTGGTTATCTAAAAACAAAGCGACAAGACTTTGCCGATGAAGCAGGCGAATTTAGCCTTGGATTAATCCTTTATAATTCAATAGATAGATTTGTCTCTCTTCAAGCAGATCCAGCGACCAAGGAAGTATATGAGATATTAACAAATGATCCTGACTATCATACTCAGGATAATATTAAGGTTGGAATGGGATTTTTAGAATTAATTTCTAAGAGGAATGACCTGGAATTAGTAGATGGGGAAGGAGGTGAGATTGTTGCATATCTGAGAAATGACAATCTTAAAATATATTTCGATAACTTAAAATTTAAGAATGAATTTGATTATGAGAATAAGCATATTCTTACAAAAGAAAAGATTCAAAAGAATTTAGTTACGAAAAGATCCGTTGTTACTTTTATTTCAGTAGTTAAATATGCACTACCAAGGTGAGAATTTATACTCTTGTTGTAGGATCATTATTGGCAATATTGATTAATCGGATTTCCAAAATAGCTGTAATATTAATTCCTATTATCTTGTGTCTGGTCTTCTGGGGCTTAACCGATATCTATCAAATTATTTTTTACTTTGGGCTGAGTATAATAATTATGCTTTTATTAGCTTATAAACTATATCGATAGTAAATTAAAGACTTTGACTATGGGAACATTTAACTTATTAATGTTGCAGAATGTCGCTTGCCCAAATTGTAGACAATTCCAAAACTGGACTGTACAGTTTAAATATGGTGATTGTTGGTTACACAAATATGGTTTATTCGAAGAATTACGTTGGGATGGAAATGATGTTGGGGTGAGAGCTGCAAAAATTGTTTTAGTAGAAGGAATTTGTGAAGAAATGTGCAAGCACTGTGCGAATGATGAAATTTATGCACGTATTTTTATTGATAATAATAAAATAGTAGCCGCATCATTAGTTGTTAAGAATATTATATTCCCAATTAGTAGTGATGGAAATTATATGATAATCAATTAAAATAGTTTATTAGTTAGAAGTATATCTATTCCCTATAAAATGACCAACAAAATTTTTGGACTAGAACAAAAAATAATCATCCAGAAAAGGTAGCTCTGTTCAAGATATAATGCCCAATATTTAGCTTCTCCATTTGAGCAAATAATCGGCGTGGCAATGAATACTTTTGCTAAAGAACTCCTATGGCCAGTTAACGGATTACGACATCCCGTTAAAGCTGTACATTCGGCTGGTTGGTATATTTGGGGAGGAGAAGAATTTTCAGAAGCTTCTGATTTTTTTAGTCCGCTACATATTCATCATTTACTGGAAACTATGCCTAAAGTACTTCAATATTTAGGTTTAGCACCTGGATGGCGATTTTTGTTTGATGAGACATATGAAGATGTGTGGTTTGATGAAAGTTTGTTGATTCTTTAATAACCATTCACATTAACCTCCACACATATTCTTTTACTTTTAAGTTACTCACCACTAAGCTTAATTCCCAAATATTGGGTAACTTATAGTCTATATTCCTAAAACCTAATGAAAGACAGAGTAAACGCGTTCTTAATCCTCTCACTATTATTATGTTACTGTATTTCCTGCGTTGAAGTAGCACAAGATAAGAATGTTGCAAAGTCTTCTCCCGACAATATTTGGGATACAATAGACCATAAGTCGGAACTTAATATGAACCAACTTATAAGAATTGGCGCTTATAATTCCTATATTTCTAATGGCGGAAGAGTATATGGTGATTCTTATTATAACTTAAATGATAGTGTGCGGGTTATAGTTTTGAGTTACACAGATAGAATGTCGTGTTCGGGTAAGTATCTGGTGACTGTTAATTCAAATACAGTGCAAAGTATTTCTTCCCAGGATCTGAGTATAGATTGCGGGGCAGATACCAGCAATGGATTTTTTAAAAGAACTTACAAAGTTATTAGTGACTCAACATTTGAAATTATTGAATATGCAGTAGGAAGAATGATTGATGGAACCCGTCATGAAAAGTCGAGAACCACAAAGTTTTTAATTCAACCGAATGGCGAAATAGTTGATTCACAGAAAGTTAATACTCAATTAAAAACCGTTGTTGTGAAATATAAAGACCCAAAATCGGGATGCCAATGTGAAATTACAAGATTCAACCTCGATTCGGGCATCTATATGAAGCAATTGACTGGTGAATATAGAATCAATAAGGAGGATGCTGATCTGAAATGTTTTGCATTAGATTTATGGGTCTACAATCATAAACTTTCCCTGGATTCTGTTTACTATTCAAACGTCCAAAATAAAGACTTACTATACATTGGAGGTTTTATAGAAGGAAATTATGTTAAAAAAGAAAATATTGTAAAGCTAAAGTTGTCATTTATTAATGAGGCATTAAATTCCTCCAGACCTTCAGATCATACTTTTACCATAGAGTATAATCTGGTTACACATAAGTTTGGTAAGGTGGAATTAGATTTTGATGATGAAGATTTTGACCTGTTTTAAACAGAATTTAAATTTTGAGTATTTGTATAATATGAAAAATAGCCTGTTATTAAGCATTGTTTTTTTCGCTAGTACTATTACATTATTGGGGCAGAGACTTGATAGTGAAAAGATTTATGATGAATTTGAAACTTGTATCCATAACTACTTGAAGTCAAAATACGTTAAAGATTCTGATTATTTAGTTTATTATGGAAATAGCAATAATTTTAAAGTAAATAAATATTACTCCTCAGGTGGGGCTTATTATAGTGTGGAGGCCCTGCTTCCGGAAATTGATACCTCACTTAATATGAATAAGTATCATTTCAATAGAGAAATAGATTTTAGAGACTTTATGCGGATGATGATTAGCCAGGTTGCAGGCGATGACTGCAATCTACCAATACTTAATGGAACTATTTTCTTTATACACTGCCCTAATGAATCATGGGAACAATTCCACTTCGATGAAATCATTTATGCCGACAATTTCTACCTTACACCAACTATAGATATCATAAAGGCCGACGAAAAGGAAAAGTATCATAAAAGAGAAATATTGGTCTGCAAATATTCTAGAAAAAATGGGTTTGCAATCGAGAATGCCGTGAAAGTTAGAGAGAGCTTAAATTGTAAATAACATTTTATGCAGAAAGATCATATCAACATTGTTTATTCTGCCAAATTAATTGATGATTGCACTTTCAGTGCCTTCTATAAACTGGTTAATTTCCTCGAGATGGAACTAAACATTGGCTTTATTGATATTGTGGATGACTTTGATTCCTTATTCTATACTTTTAATTACAAGGAAATGAAATTAATATTATGTTATAGGGTTGATGATGGAATTAAATTGCAGTTATTAGCTTCTGGTAAAGAGGTTTAATCCAATTGCTAGTACCTATACAAGATAAATACTTATGAAATACATCAAAGTTACCTGGATTCATGATGTTGAAGATGACCCCATCCTATTTTACAGTGAAATCGATTCTGAAAGATATGAAGTGCGGAAAATAGAGATTTATATTGATGAGAGCTTTGGATTAGCATCTCAGAACTTTGAGTTCGGAGGGGCTGCTTTAGGAGAAATGCCTGTTCCATCTCTTGATGAAATAGCGGAGAATACAGAGTTTTTGCCTTTTGAAATTTTAAAAGAAGAGTTTGAAGAGGCTTGGAATAAGTACTCTAATTATTTAAGATTAGAGGAGAAATAGCTATAAATGCCTTCTGTGTTGAGAATTATTAAAATAGCATTGGTCGGACTAGTTGGTATTCTAGTAGCTTGTAATGAGGTTCGGCATCAGCAACCCCAATCAGCAATAGGAGATACTATCAAAGTCCAACAACATAAATCATCTTCAACATTACGCCATGCCAATGGCGGTGCGAAGGACGATTATGATATTGTAACTCTTAAATCTTTAATTCGCCCATTCAAAGATTATTTATCTATGACAGTTTCAGATTCATCATTTATTACGGAAAATGGTGTAACACTTGGACTATCAGAAAACTGAATTCCTTCAAAAATTTGAGAATGTTAAATGGACTATTACCCATACAGGAACAAAGAAGATCTATACATACCATAATGAAAGTATGGTTTACTTGCTGTTTATATCTTTATGAACGAACGATTAATTGAGTGTAGATTTGGGTATGATGAATCGTGAGAGATCAAATAAAATATCCCTATATAATTATGAGACACCTATTTAATTGGCAACCATTATATTACTCGATTTTTATTCTATTAGTTGCAGGTTGCCAAAATTCGGCCCGGAAAGTGTTACAGGATAGTGTTACTACTGTTGATACTGTTACTCATACTGAGGTTAAGCAGGATAATGGGGGCTTGATGACTATACCAGAAGATTCTCTGGATAAGTTTATATATCGAACATATAAGTTTGATTCAGCTTTTGGCACCAAATGGAAAGCAGTTCTCAATAAATCAACAGATCAGCAAGATAACTATGAAACAGTAACCTACCAATATACTTTTGGTGAGCATAGGCTGGAAGTAAAATCAACCAGATTTTTTAGGGAATCTACCTCCATACCTGATTCTACATTTACTTCATATTATTTTGATGGCAAAAAGTTCGATACAACTAGAATTGATGAAGGCAACTTCACTACAGCAGGTATAGATCTCGATTTGAGTGATGAGATCGTGTATCAGTATACTACAGATAAAAATTATTATGTTATAGAGGGGAGCCCAATTGATGCTGTTGGGAAGTTTGCACGGATTGCTTATGCTCTTGTATTTGATGTGAACAAGAAGCAGGTATATTTGGCATCGACTTATTATGATCCCGGAGAGTTTTATTTTAAAAATGATAAAGGTGTGTTAACTTATCTATTCTATTATCCGGCTGATAGGGAAGATGGTGAAGAAAAAAAGTATGAGATAAAAGTGGATAGCCTAATTTTCTAACTTATGCATATATCAAAATTTATTGGAGCAACTCTGATCTTACTAGCAATATTTAGTTGCAATAATTCTCATACAACTTCTAAAGCTGATAGTATTTCGGTAAAAGAACCCATTATAATTCCTGTTGAGGAAGTAGAGGAGCCTATTCGGCAATTAAATAAAATTTCAGTCAATACTATTGAATCAGATACAATGAATTTCGAGGAAGATTCTAATTTTGGTATTGGAGATGATGATGCATTCACAGCTGAAGACTTCACAGTACACAGAGTTCGTGATGGCTTAGTATCTGATGACATAAAAAAGCTTAATGACTATTGCTTAACTACTTCTGTTAAGAGCAAATTTAGTGGCCGGGATACCTTTATGATAATAATTTGGTTTCCGGGAATCGCTGGGCGACGGAACGACACTCTTATTTCTGTGAGTAAGTTAGAAATCTTTAATGGTGACAGGAGTAGTTATCATAACTGGGAGAAATCGGGTGGCATAAAGAAAATGTCTTTAGCCATAAATCAGGAAGTACTTGATTCGGCCATTATTCTTGAAAATACATACAAGCTCCAGATTATAGATTTCTCTTACAGGCCTCTATACAATATAAGTGGAAACAGAGATACAATTAAGGTAATTGTTGAAGAAATTTATCCAGGAGTAAATGGTACTTATGGACTTAGCGAGCTAAAGTTGGATGCCTGGAGGTTTTATTAAATGAAAGTTAAGAGATGTAATTCCAACATTTATACCAAATCAAATGTATAGTTTAATCGCTGGAAAATATTTAGAAAAAACAGAAGTAATATCTGTAATTCAAATTTATTTTCACAATGTTTCAGTATCCTGGTTAAATATCAATTGCTCTAATACAGCAGATATATTGCTGGAGCAAGAAGAGTTAACTGGTGATTTTAATATTACTCTTAATGTTTATACAAATATTGAAATGGATATCAAAGAACTCGCACTTTTCTGTAGCACTAAATGGTGCACTGAACTTATTATAAGTAATAATGAAATGAATCCGTATACATGGATTATGGTGAGCCCAAATGGATCGATAAAGAATGTTAGTCAAATACCTACTGATGATGGACGTTTTTTGATTCTTTAGCCTAAGTTAAATTATTTAGTGACACGTTTATTTAGAATTACAGAAGATATGAAGAAGAAGGAAAAATTTAAAAGCATGGACTGCTTCCATTACTTCTTATGATCCTGCAATCATTCCATATATAGATCTACCTATTGGAACTAAGCTGGAAAGAGTTACAGGAACTACATTTTTAAAGAAATTGACGATGAATTATGAATTATAAAAACGGTATCGGGATCGAGTATGAAATCGATCATAATTTCAAAGATAATGATCGAAACTTTATTTATGGAAACTTCCGATTCATTATTAACGGTAGAAAATTAGGTTCTTTTGAGGAACTTACTACTATTTCTATTGTAGTTGCTTACATGAGGGAGTTTATAGGCCAGAGAAAACTTTATGAATATTTAGGATCTGAAAATCTAACTAAAGAATGTCTGTTTTATGAATTACATGATGTATTTATTGCAGATACCATTCCTCCGAAAGGCGTACGACAGTTTATAGAATTACATCGTTTAAATCTTGGAATGATACGTAATCAGTTTTGGCTGGATGAAATAGGTGAAGATAGTTTCAGAGATAAAATATCTTGTATTATAGTAGACGAGCCATATATGGAAAGAGAAAGACTAGTATGGAAGGATTTGCGTAGTAATAAAGTATTTGAAGAATTCCTGTCTCCGGGTTTATTTAGAAGGGCTTTGATTCAATTTGTAGAGACAATAAATGCAGAATATGGAATATAATGTTAGACTGTATGAATTTGATGTCCATATGGTAGATCAACTTATCAAATGTCACAATTAACTACACCACACCATGGAAACAACAATCCTTATAGAAAGAAATGAAGCCATGCAACTTGTCGCATGGAAAGAATTAATGGCTCTTAGCATACAACGCCGCAGAGATATAGTAAAAGAAATTTTGTTTTATGATGAAACGCCAGAAGAAGAGGTTAAACAAGTAGATTCATTGAGTGAGATTTTCAATCATAAGATTGTAGATTATTTGATAAAGAAATTGCTGTGTGCAACAAATGAATATATCGAAGATGAATTGAAAACTCTTTATAATAAAAATTATATGGTAGTTGGAGAACCCATTTTATACGATAAGTGTGAATGTTGTGGCTACAGAACCATAGAGGCTCATATTGGATGGGATATTTGTCCAAACTGTTACTGGGAAGATGATGGCATTAAGGAGTTAAATAAACATAGTCCTGTTAATCGTATGACCTTACAACAAGGCAGAGACAATTTTATTGAATTTGAAGCCTGTTCTTCTGAATTTGTGAAATATGTAAAAGCTGGAAGAAAAAGATATTTACGTTAAGTTAATTAGATCAGACCTATTACCATGAAATTATTTCAATTAGTCCTATTACTGTCTTCAGCAGGAATTATTTCCTGCCAGAGCAATAATGTAACCAAACAACCACAAAAAGATACTATACAGTCTAAGCCTCAAGATGGTCATTCTGAGTTCGTAGATCCGATAGTAAAGGAAATAGAGAATATAGATAATGCAGATTTACCAATTTTGGATTCATATCTGCCACCAACTAAATCTACTGATACTTTATTTATAGTCTTGAATTACAAGAATGGTGCTCCTGTTAAATTAGAATATACAACCTTTGAAGATGGTGGCGCAGCTTATGGAACTTCGAGTTTTTACTTTTTGAAAGATGGAAAAATTGTTCATAAATACAATTATGATAGCTATGATTCTTACCAGGTTTATATGCCAGGTAAGGCGCTTATTTGGTTCACTCGAAATAAGGATGATAAGCAATACAAAATAACTGATATTCCTGCTGACGGTATGGATGCATATTTGGCCGCATTTATGAAGAATTTGAATGATTTAATACAGGTATTTCCTCAAATAAAATTCAATATTCCCCAAATGGAGCATCATGGAGATTTGCTTTTAATAGTATTCGCTCCACTAAAAATTTATGAATCGCCAGATACAACTTCAAAACTACTTGGTACTTTAGAAACCAGAGACAGAGTAGGTTTTGTTGGAGTTAATAATAAAAAAGTAACTATTGAAGAAAAAACCTGGATATGGTATCATGTAAGAAGTAGAACGATTGAAGGGTGGGTGATAGGACATCCTGATTTTATACAGGAACTTAATGACGAAAATGGAGATTAAGTATTTTTACAGTTGCTCATTACAACACTGAAATAGGTAATGATTGGGAAAAGCTAAATTACTAATTATGTTCAATCGAGACTATAAAATAAATTGTGTAAACAGATAATCAACTGATCAAATTCGACATCTGTTTTCAAAGATAGTAATATAT